>NZ_KE159715.1:0-73629 GCF_000403455.2 Dorea sp. 5-2
CCGCATCCTTGATGCACAGCTCGAACCCATGAGCGTCGGTGAACGTACCCTTGCCATAAGGCATATGCAAAATATAAAAAGCAAAGCACGGACGAATCTATTATACACCATATTTGTCTTCGATAGGGGATATGCTTCAAAAAATTTATTTTCTTTTATCGAAGACACCTTACATGCCGGATATCTCTTCCGGTTAAGGACTAAATTTAACACGGATATTGATGCACTCCCTGTACCGGCGGATCGAAATGGAATCAGTGACTATATCTTTTTCCTTGATGGCAGGAAAGTACGCATCCTTAAATTTTACCTCCCAAGTGGGACGGTGGAAACGCTGATCACAAATGATTTTGACCTTGCCAAAGAACTGTTCCGCCAGTGTTACTTCCTTAGATGGCCGGTGGAGGAGAATTATAAGCTTGTCAAAGAAAAGATCGGGCTCACCAATTTCCGGGGCTATTCCGAGAACTCCGTTCTCCAGGAATTCTGGATATCGGTATTGCTTGCAAACCTGGCTCTTGCCATAAAGCGGGAGACGGACGGCATTGTTGACAGCACCATAAACCAGAAAGGGAATCAGAACAAATATATGACAAACATGAATGAGCTTGTCGGATACCTGAGCCGTCACATAGGAGAATATATGGATGCTGATACAGATACGGAAAAGTGTGGCATCATCCGCTGCATATTTGATTTTGCCATATCACACCGGGTGCGGGACAAAAAGGGCAGCGGGGAATCAAATCCACGAACAACTCCAAGGAAAGTCAAACATCATTACAATAACAAGACTACACACTAATACCATTTAAGAAAGGTGGTGATGCCAACTTCTTTACATTCTACAATATAACCACTATATGAAAAAACATCTGATAGCACCAAGGGGGAAGTCCGCCCTTTTTTAGTGTATTTTTATCATTTCTATCATCTATTATTATTGGTTCAATGGCTTAATCCTGTTGTAATGTCATACCACTACTAAGTTGTTAACATTGGATAAAAAATATAAAAATTATCGTAATGGAATGGTGAGGAATACAAACATCGTCTTATGAATTTATATCAGAAGCAATATTTGAAATTTTGGAGGATCAAAAATGAATAATTCGGAAAGGATTAAACGCGATATATATGATTTGTATGAAATATTTTATTCTATTGGGAAAAGTGATTACGAATCTTTATTAGTTGATAAAATCTAAGTTTCATATAGTGGGGATAAAAATGGATTGAAAAATAGAATTAGTACAAGAAGAAAATGGTGGTGGTTGGCATTGGATTATAGTAGAATATGATAATCAAGCAGAAACCTGGTATAATATCGGATGTGGTTTAGAAGAATCATACTTAATTTTTATGGAAGGGGTGCCAGAAAACAGCGCCCCTTTATCCCAAGCCCGTCTCATCAGAAGTTCATAACCCGTTCAAACGTCCTGTAATTACTGTCGTCCCTCGGCGGGCAGTATACGGCAAATTCAATGGCTTTAAAGTCATGCCTACGTTCTTTCACGACATTTTTCATTGCCCGTGCGACGATCCGCGGAGGATTGAGAAAGGCACCGCACCCAAAGGCGCCCAGGATGACGGCTTCATTTCCCTCTGTCACAGCAAGGTCAAGGATTCTGCGCAGACGCTTTTCATGGATTGCCAGCAGTTCTTTGTCAGTCAGTCTTGCCGGAATATTGCCGTCCCCGGGATTCATGGAATTGCCGGGACGCTCCCGCAGATTCGGAGCCGCACAGGTAATTACATTCACCTTATACCATTCTGTTTCAGGCAGAAGTTCCGGATTGGACGTATCGGATTTGAATACCACGACGTCCGGCGTGTAGATGCAGTCGTCATTGTGCAGAGGATTCCTCGCCGTCCGGTGTGGGGTATAGAAGCTGTCCCACATGGAGCGTTCATTTAGATTGAAGTAAAGGCTCGAGCACCGGCAGAGGGCTTCCTCCTGTGCGCTTGCGCCTTTCGTCACGCCTCCGCCCGGATTGACGGCGGATGCGAAGTTTAAGACGGCAGTCTTCATCCCCTTGTAACAGGACGCCGCCTCAAGTGTACGTTTTTTGGATACGGTCAATGTGGCGGGCGTCTCATATCTCTTGTCTGTACCGGCGGACGGCGTGACGGTTTCTGTTTCCGGCACGAATCTCTGGTTTTCGCTGGAATGCCTGACAGCCTGTATTAATATTTCATTTGTTTTGCAGAGCTTTTCGGTATCTTGAAAAACAGCTGTATTTTCATTTCTTCCCATATTCGGATCCTCCCCTTGGATATAGATTCACAATTTATCTGGTATTGTTTATTGTAGGGACTTGCGGGCGCTGTGTCAATATAATTTGTGAAGGGAAAATGATTGAAAAGCAATAAGGCGTGTGATAAGATGGATAAAGAATATCCATTTTATGGTGAACATGTAAACATTAAGAGGAAATATGGCACGTGAAATGATTCACGGGATGAAAGAGGGAATAAAATGAGGAACAGACAGATTTGTCTAACAGAAGGACCGATCTTAAGGTCTTTGGTTGCGTTGGCGGTGCCCATCATGGCATCGTCCTTTTTAAATACTGTTTACAGTATTACGGATATGGCATGGATCGGGATGCTTGGCTCGAAGGCTGTGGCGGGCGTCGGTGTCGGCGGCATGTATGTGTGGCTCTCGCAGGGCTTATCCTCCCTTGCAAGGATGGGCGCCCAGGTCAATGTCGCCCAGTCCTTCGGGCGGGGCAGGAAGGATGAGGCGAGGGAGTATGCCCGCGCCGCACTTAAGCTTACCCTGGTGTTCGGAGCGCTGTTTGCGCTGATCAGCGTAGTCTTTACAGAAGGCCTGGTGTCGCTGTTTCATCTCGGGGATGAGGAGACTGTCCGATATGCAGAGGAGTATATGAGATTAACCTGCGGTATGGTGATATTTTCCTATATGACGGTGGTGCTGACCGGGATCTACACGGCGCAGGGAGATTCTAAGACACCGCTTCTGGCGAATTTTATAGGGCTTATCATCAACATCATCATGGATCCGCTGCTGATACTTGGGATTGGGCCGTTTCCGCGCATGGAAGTGATCGGAGCGGCGGTTGCCACGGTCAGCGCCCAGTTTATTGTTATGATGGTTATGATCGCCGGAGTTTGGAAAGCGCCGGGGAATGAGAATATTCTGGTTGGGATCAGATTATTCAGCCCGTCAGAGCGCAGGTACTACAAAGGGATATTTCGGATCGGACTGCCTACCGCGATACAGGGCACGGTATACTGCGGGATATCTATGATACTCACCCGCATGGTGGCTGTATTTGGACCGGGAGCCGTGGCAGTACAGCGGGTGGGAGGACAGGTAGAAGCCGTGTCCTGGAACACCGCGGACGGGTTCGCGGCGGCGCTCAATGCATTTGCCGCGCAGAATTACGGAGCGGGGCAGATGGAGCGGGTGCGGAAGGGATACCGCATCTCCTTCTGGACGATCGCGGTATGGGGAGGTCTGATCACGCTTGCTTTCGTCCTGTTCCCGGAGCAGATCTCGCGGATATTCTTTCACGAGGCGGAGGTGATCGGTATATCCGTGGATTATCTGATCATTGTAGGGCTCAGTGAGGCGTTCATGTGTGTGGAACTGATGACGGTGGGGGCGTTATCGGGGCTTGGCAGGACGAAGCTTTGCAGTATGATCAGCATCCTGCTTACTGGATCCAGAGTGCCGCTTGCGATCCAGCTTTCTATGACGCCGCTTGCCCTGAACGGGATCTGGTGGGCGGTGGCGTTGTCGTCTATGGTGAAAGGGGTTCTGTTTGTGGCGGCGTTTAACAGGGTGACGGCTCGGGAAAGGGTTTTATAACCCTTTCCGTTCCTTCCATACAGCCGCCGGAATATCTTAACATTTGTGGTCTATATAATTTTTCTAAAAAACATTTCCATAGGCTGGTCAAACGGCGTATCATGAAATACCAACCCGCCGCAGTCGACATACCCAAGTTTACGGTATAAATGTTGTGATTCTTCGTTA
The DNA here is from genome assembly GCF_000403455.2 of Dorea sp. 5-2. Classification (GTDB taxonomy): domain Bacteria; phylum Bacillota; class Clostridia; order Lachnospirales; family Lachnospiraceae; genus Sporofaciens. The sequence continues at coordinate 4,007 of NZ_KE159715.1, forward strand.
ACCTGTGTCGAAAGCAGAGTCATCTTATAGCCCTGCTGTCTCATTTTCTCTTCCCAGTGAAGGATCGCCTGTTTCCCGAATCCTTTTTTGCGGTGCTCTTCTTTGATGTAGATGAGATTCATGAACGGAAGATGATCCCACAAAATACAATGCACGATGATTCCGATCTGCTGGTCTTTTTCCCAAATGACATAACCGGATTTTGTATATACTCGGTTGGCATAGCCTGTATCGTCAACATGTTTGTCTATGCTCATTACGAATTCTCTGTCACGATCTGTCATAACTTTTATCTCCATATGATGTCCTCCATGATATTCTCTGCCAAAAGCAACTGATCTGTAAGCTCTTTCCTGATATGATAATGAAACATCTACAGACTGTCAAGAACTTGGATTTTTCTGGAGGATTCGTGAATTATTTTAGGATTCTGTATTGATTTCCATTACCCTTGTGATTATGATGATACTATACGATGTTTTCAGAGAGAATAAAGAAGAAGAGGAGAAGAACACAGGATGGAACAATGGGGATTTTATGTATCTGGGATCCGGTATGGAATCTGTGAGAAGGAAGAAGGGCGTATTTTTCACGAACCACTGCAGGTAGAGGAAGGAACATTTGCGAAGAGAAGGGAACTTACGAAGGAAGAGAAATGGTACTGGAACCTTGGAAGAATGGATGTCCTGGAGGCGCTTTGTAATGTGGAAGAGTACGAGGCGGCTCTGGCGGCAGGGAAGGAGAGCTTCACGACGCCGTCGGGAACGCGTTATGAAAGGAAAAGTGAGAAAGAGTATGCAGAACGGGGGAAGAAATATCCCAGGGACCTGCTGACAGCGGATGGCAAGATCATAGCGTTTGTGACGCCGGGGCGTGACTTTTGTGCGATTCTTGTAAGAGAAGGGTTTGAGGAACAGACGATTCTGTCGAAATGGAACAGCATGTATCCGGATGCGCCTTACAGAGTATCTGCGCCGAAGACTTATATGGTGGTGATGCAAGACGGCGTCCGCCTGGCGACGGATGTGTATCTTCCCGGGAAAGAAGGGCGTGTCCCGACAGTATTGGTCCGTACGCCTTATGGGAAATCCAGCGGCGTCGAAATGTATTATCGGTTTGTACAGAGGGGATATGCGGTGGTGATCCAGGATGTCCGCGGCAGGGAAGACAGCGAGGGTGAATGGATGCCTATGTATTGTGAAGTTGAGGACGGGGACGACACCCTTAACTGGATCGCAGGGGAGCCGTGGAGCGACGGAAATGTCTCGATGACAGGCGGCTCTTATCTGGGATATGTCCAGTGGGCTGCCGCCGCCAGCGGGAATCCGCATCTGAAGGCTATGCTGAGCAGTGTATGCGCGGGCAGTTCCTTCGTGGATCTGCCAAGAAGAGGCGGATGTTTTACATCGGGTATGCTTGCATGGGCGTTCTCGGTGTCCGGAAAGCGGATGGACGCCGGGAAGATGGTAAGGGATGACTGGGATGAGGTGCTGAATATAAGACCGCTGGAGACATTGCCGGAAAAGGCGCTTGGTTATGACGTGCCGTTTCTTCGTGAGTGGATCTCCCACATGGATTATGATGCGATGTGGAGGCACGGCAATTGGAAGGAGCGGTTTGGACAACGGCGTGTCCCGGCGCTGATCATGTCGGGATGGTTTGACGACAATGGCATGGGTACGACAGAAGCGCTGGATCTGTATCATGATTATGACGAGAAGAAGGTGATCCTTGGACCTTGGATGCACGGCGGGAATGCAGACTATGATATCCATGGGTTCGCCTTGGGGAATAATGCACTTCGGTATGACCTGGATCTGCTCTGCTTTGCATGGATCGACCATTACCTGAGAGGGATCGATAACGGAATTGAGAAAACTGCTGCGGTTGAATATTATACGATGGGGAGCAATGAGTGGAAGACTGCCGGGAACTGGCCGGTTCCTGAGACGAAGGAGACGATCCTCTATCTTGGCGGTGACGGGAACGATGCGGCGGTGGCAAATGCCGGGAAGCTCACATGGGATCAGCCTGGTGCAAAGGGAACGGATACCTATCTTTATGATCCCAAGAATCCGGCGGCGCATATCATAGATATGTCGGAAAATGAACTGGAGGTTCCGGAAGATTATACGGAAGAAGAGAAGAGGGAAGATATCCTGTGCTATTCGACAGAATGTCTCGAGAAAGAAGTGACCATGACCGGAGATGTCTTGGCACAGATCTACCTTTCTTCAGATTGTGAGGATACGGACCTGATCGTGAGGATCACGGATGTGGACAAGGACGGGCGGTCGTTCAAGCTGGCAGACGGAGTGATCAGCGTCCGCTATAGGAACCAGTTTTCGGAACCGGAATTCATGAAGCCGGGAGAAGTATATCCGGTAAAGATACGGACGACGAAGCTGTCTCATACCTTTAAGAAGGGGCATCGGATCAGGGTAACGCTTACATCCGGAGCTAAGAATTTCGTATTCCCGAATCGGAATATGCGGAACGGATTCAACAGTGTGGAGATGAAAACGGCGCGAAACAGTATACATAGGGGCGGGGAGTACGCGTCCTGCATCATGTTTCGGCAGGAGGGAAAAGGGCGGTTGTAAAAAACCACCCTTTTCGTCTATGCAGGATCCTCTTGACGGAGACAGGAAAGGAATGAGGAACGGTCGATCTTGTTGCGGATCTCCTGCATCTGATAATCCAGCCGTTCGATGGAATCCGCACAGCTTTTTAGCTGTTCAACGATCTCATCCGTGTCTTTAACGTCTTTTTTGTATTTTAATTTGTGTTCCAGGCTAGCCCAGAAATCCATCGCGATGGTTCGGAACTGGACTTCTACTTTCATATATTTTTTGCCCCCGGATAAGAAGATCGGGACGTCCAGGATCAGATGAAGGCTCCGGTATCCGTTGGGCTTTGGATTGTGTATGTAATCCTTCCGGCGGATCAGGACGATATCGTCCTGCTGACAGAAGAGTTCGGCAAGGCGGTAGATATCATCGGGGAAGGAACAGATCACACGGAGGCCCGCCACATCAGCCAGGTTTTCCCGGATGCTTTCTACGGTGACAGGGAATCCTTTGCGTTCGAGCTTCTCATATATACTCTGGGGCGATTTTAGCCTGCTTTTAATGGATTCAAAAGGATTACGGTTATATTCCTGTGAGAATTCCTCATTCAGAACTTTAAGTTTTGTCTCCACTTCACTGATCGCGGAGCGGTATTCCATCATCAACAGGTTAAAAGGCTTTGCCTCCCGTAATTTCTCCGCCTGTATCTGGATGATCTGGTATTGTTTTTTCAGAGTCAGCGCCTGTTCTTCTACGGTTTGTTCCAGTTGGTTTTTGCAGGCAAATAATTCGATCGCATTCTTTACCCGTTTTTTTACGATGGAGCTTTCGAAGGGCTTATGGATGAAATCCGATACGCCTAGTTCGAAGCAGTGAGCTTCAATCTCAACGGCGTGTTCACTGCTGATGATAAGCACAGGGATGTGCTTGAGCCATCCATTTTGCCGCATCTTGGCTATCACGGTAAAACCGTCTATTTTAGGCATCCGAAGATCCAGAAGGATGGCGGCGGTTTCCTTTTCATATTTCTTTAGTTTCCCAAGAGCTTCCTCTCCGTCTGAAGCCGTCTCGACTGCATAGTCGCCCTTTAAGATATCGCAGAGTAGTTCCCGATTTAGTTCGGCGTCGTCTACGATCAGTACTTTTTCCATGGTTCTTTCCTCTTTTTCATGGTGGATATTGTTGTCAATTTCTGTTTCTTATAGTATACTTCATTCTGGGTAAAATGAAAAGTATAAGAAGTGATAAGATTAGAGGAGGAAGAAACCATGAGTATGATTCAGGATGTAATGGACTATATTAAAGAATGTGACAAAGAAGTCGGAGAGGCGCTTTATCTGGAATACAACCGACAGAGAAGGAATCTGGAGCTGATCGCCTCGGAGAATATCGTAAGCCCGGCAGTCATGCTTGCCATGGGGACGGTTCCGACGAACAAGTATGCGGAAGGATACCCGGCAAAGCGCTATTACGGCGGTTGTGAAGATGTGGATATTCTGGAAGAACTTGCGATCGAACGGCTGAAGAAACTATTCGGCTGTGACCATGCTTGTGTGCAGCCGCATTCCGGGGCGAATGCGAACAATGCCGTTTATCAGGCATTTCTTGATCCGGGCGATACGGTGATGGGCCTGAATCTGGCGCATGGAGGGCATCTGACACATGGTTCTCCGGTGAATATGTCGGGGCTTCTCTATCATTTTGTTCCCTATAATGTGAATGACGAGGGATTTCTGGATTATGATGAGATCAGGCGGATCGCCAGGGAGTGTAAACCGAAGATGATCGTTGCGGGCGCATCCGCGTATCCGAGAGAGATCCGTTTTGATCTCTTTGCAGATATTGCGAAAGAGGTGGGCGCATATCTTTTCGTAGATATGGCGCATATTGCCGGCCTGGTTGCGGCAGGGCTTCACCAGAATCCGGTCCTCTATGCGGATGTCGTGACGAGTACGACACATAAGACGCTGAGAGGGCCGAGGGGAGGGATCATCCTGTGTAAAGAAGAGCATGCGAAAGCGATCAATAAAGCAATCTTCCCGGGAACACAGGGCGGGCCGCTTATGCATATCATCGCGGCGAAGGCAGTCTGCTTTAAAGAGGCATTAGAACCGGAATTCAAGGCATATCAGGAGCAAGTGGTAAAGAATGCGAAGGCGCTTGCCGAAGCGATGATGGAGGAGGGATTCCGTCTTGTCAGCCAGGGTACGGATAATCATCTGATGCTCGTAGATCTGCAGAATATGAACATCACGGGAAAAGAGCTTCAAAACCGGCTGGATGAAGTTTATATTACGGTGAATAAGAACGCGGTTCCAAACGATCCGGCAAGCCCGTTTGTGACCAGCGGTATCCGTATCGGAACACCTGCCGTTACCACCAGAGGCCTTCGGGAAGAAGAGATGAAGACTATAGCAAGGCTGATCAAGATGGCAGTAACAGATTTTGATACGAAGGCGGATGAGATCCGGCGTACCGTGAATCAGATCTGTGAGAAATACCCAATCTATTCTTAGAGGTGACGCATTATGATGCTTGAGAAGAAGACGGTGGAATTTATTGACGAATTGTCGTCAGGAAGCCCTGTACCCGGCGGCGGCGGAGCCTGCGCGGCGGTCGGAGCGTTGGCGGCGGCGCTGGGGATGATGGTGGCGAATCTTACGGTGGGTAAGAAGCGGTACGCGGATGTGGAAGATGAGATGCAGGAGTGTCTCAGCCGCCTAAAGGAGTCAAGGGACAGGCTGATCGTGCTTACAGACCAGGACGCCCAAGCTTTCGAACCGCTGTCAAGGGCATATGGGCTTCCAAGGGAGACGGAGGAAGACCGGATCAGGAGAGAACGTGTGATGGAGAGCGCGCTGTATGAGGCGAGTATCGTTCCGCTTCGGATCATGGAGACGATCCGGGAGACGATGCAGTATCTTGAAACCCTGGGTGTGAAGGGAAGCCGGATCGCAGTCAGCGACGCCGGGGTAGGGATCCTGTTTGCACAGGCTGCCTTAGAAGGGGCTTCGATGAATGTCTTCATCAACACGAAGCTTATGAAGGATCGTGCAAGAGCAGAAGAATTGAATCAGAAGGCGGACAATATGATAGAAGAAGGGCGGCGGCAGAAAGAAAGAGTCTGTAAAGAGGTATTTGCAGGAATCCGCCGAGATGCCGCCGAATAGATATAGGAAGGAGCGGGAAAGAGTATGGGTGTAATTATGAGAGGCGCGGATGTGGCAAAGGCTATGAAAGAGGAACTGATCCGTGAAGTAACGGCGCTTAAGAAGGATGGGATTAAGCCAAGCCTTGCCATCATAAGGGTGGGGGCGCGCCCGGATGACCTTGCTTATGAGCGGGGAGCCAAGAAGCGGATGGAGCTTACGGGGATCGCCTGTAAAGTAGTTGAGCTTCCGGAAGACATAAGCCAGAATGATCTTGAACAGGCATTCCGAAGAGAAAATGAAGACCCTGACGTCCATGGGATCCTGTTGCTGCGTCCGCTCCCAGAGAATCTGGATGAAGAGCCCGTAAGGAAGATGATCTGTCCCGAGAAAGACGTGGACGGGATGAGCCCGGTGAACATGGCAAAGGTGTTCGCCGGAGACGATACGGGATTTGCGCCGTGCACGGCAGAGGCGGTTATGGAGATGCTCCATTATTATAAGATCGAGCCGGCAGGTAAGCGGGTGACGGTCTTAGGAAGGAGTATGGTGGTAGGTAAGCCGTTGGCAATGCTCCTTTTAAAAGAGAATGCGACGGTTACGGTATGCCATACGGGAACTGATGATCTTGCCGGGGAATGCCAAAGAGCGGAGATCCTTGCCGCGGCGGCGGGAAAGGCGAGAATGGTGACGGAAGAGATGGTGGCAGAGGGCGCGGTTGTGGCTGACGTCGGGATCAATGTGGATGCGGCGGGCAATCTGTGCGGTGATGTGGACTACGAGGCAACGGAGGCGAAGGCGGCTTTTATAAGCCCGGTGCCGGGAGGAGTCGGAAGCGTCACGACTTCCGTGCTTGCGAAACATGTGGTGCGAAGCGCCGGATATCTGAATGTAAAAGAGTAGAGAGAGGTTGAATGGGAAAGGAAAGAGAGAAGGGGGATGAGGTAGTATGTATGATACTGTTAATTCAATCGTGACTACGGTAAACGGCGTAGTCTGGGGGTGGCCTATGATCATCCTGTTGTTGGGAACCCATGTGTTCCTGACGTTGCGTACAGGATTCATCCAGAGGTTCACGATCACCAGGGGGATCCGGCTGTCTGTGGCAAAGGATCCGGACGCGGAAGGAGAGGTGTCGCAGTTCGGCGCGTTGACGACGGCTTTGGCGGCTACGATCGGAACCGGAAATATCGTCGGCGTAGGTACGGCGATCGCGATCGGCGGTCCCGGAGCGGTCCTGTGGTGCTGGCTTACCGGCGTGTTCGGTATCGCGACGAAGTATGCGGAGTCTTACATAGCTGTGAAATACAGGGTGAAGACGAAAGACGGACGTATGCAGGGCGGTGCGATGTATGCGTTGGAGCGCGGGCTTAACATGAAGTGGCTCGGCATGGTATTCGCATTTTTCGCGGCGTTTGCGTCCTTTGGTATCGGATGCGCGACGCAGGTGAATGCGATCGCGGAGATCTGCGAGACGAATTTCCATATACCGAAGATTGCGATCGGCGTTGCGGTAGGCGCGCTCACAGCCATCGTTATCTTCGGAGGGATCAAGTCCATTGCAAAAGTATGTGAGAAGCTGGTTCCATTCATGGCGGTCTTTTATGTACTTGGATGTATCATCATTCTGTGTATGAATTGTGATTATATTATTCCGGCAGTTGCTGTGATATGCAGGCTTGCTTTTACACCCGGAGCGGCGGCAGGAGGGCTTGTGGGCAGCGGGATCCGGATGGCGATCCGTTATGGTGTTGCCAGGGGGCTTTTTTCCAATGAGTCAGGGCTTGGCTCGGCGCCGATCGCGGCGGCAGCGGCACAGACCCGCAATCCGGTCCGTCAGGCATTGGTGTCTTCTACCGGTACGTTCTGGGATACGGTCGTCGTATGTCTGATGACAGGCCTTGTCCTTGTAACGACGATCATGAAGAATCCCGGCGTCGATGTGAATAGGATCGACAACGGCGGACAGCTTACCACGCTGGCATTCGGACAGATCCCGTATCTTGGGCCGATCATACTGACGCTTGGTATCATTACCTTTGCGTATTCTACGATTCTTGGATGGGCATACTACGGCGAGCGCTGCGTAGAGTATTTTGCGGGGAAATTCGGTCTGGTTCCTTACCGTTTTCTTTATATTGTAGTGGCGGTGGGCGCTCCGATCATGAAATTGGATCTGGTATGGCTGATCGCGGACACACTGAACGCGCTTATGGCGATTCCGAACCTGGCTGCGGTATTGCTGCTGTCCAATGTGATGGTAAAGGATACCAGGAGATATATCCATGATCTTGATGCAAGGGATAATACGCCGATCCCGGTTATATACGAAACAAGAAGATAATAGGAGAAAATCATGGCAAAGAGGATTGCAAAGTTTCATAAAGTAAGCTTCGAACAATTCAGAGACGGATATCTCGATGCGGTCGGAGCGGGCAGTGAGGAAGAGATACGCCGGATCTACGATGAGATCCGGCTTCCAAAGAGGGCGACGGCAGGGTCGGCGGGGTATGATTTCTATGCGCCTGTTCCGATTGTGCTGAAGCCGCAGGAGACCGGGAAGGTGCCGACGGGGATCCGCGTGGAGATGGATGAGGACTGGGTTCTTCAATGCTATCCGCGCAGCGGCCTTGGGTTCAAATACCGCCTGCAGCTTAACAATACGGTGGGAATTATAGACAGTGATTATTTTTATTCAGATAATGAAGGGCATATCTTTGCGAAGATCACCAACGACTCGAAGGAAGGAAAGACAGTCCGGATCGAACCGGGCACAGGGTTCATGCAGGGGATCTTCATGGAATATGGGATCACGGCGGACGACGAGGTGACAGCGGTCCGCAACGGAGGGTTTGGAAGTACTTCAGACTCATAATATGGATCCATGTACTGACCGCATGATCATGCGGTCAGCCATATCTAATTCTAATTCAACTTTACGTTCAGATAGTTTCTGCCGGATAAGGTCTTGTTAAAGCAGATACTGCCGATGATGACCAGCGTTCCGATCACGAACCCCCACCAGTTGAACAGCGCCGTCAGGATCAGAAGCTCCAGGCGCATGAATTTAAGCGCATAACCGAGTTCAAAGTTGGGCTGTGTGTAATTTGCCACCGATACGAATGCCATATACAGCATTACCTCGGCGTTGAACCAGCCTGACTGTACCGAGAATTCTCCCATGACCAGGCCGGCGATCACGCTCAGGGGTGTACTTAGCATACTTGGTGTGTTCAGGGCTGCAAGCCGCAGGCCGTCGATGGCGATCTCGAGGATCAGAAGCTGGAATATGAGCGGAATATTCACCGTGTCTTTTACCGCTACGAAGGAAAATACCTCTGGCAGCCAGTTCAGATTCTGCATGAACAGCAGGAATACAGGTGTTAAGAAGACTGTCATGAAGGTGATCAGGCTTCTTGCGATCTTCAGGTAGATATTCGTCATGGTCGGGAAATAATAGTCGTTGGCTTCCTCGATCATGTCTAGGATGGAGGTCGGAAGGATCATTGCCGACGGAGAATTATCGACGAGGAGCACGATCTTTCCTTCAAGCAGGCATGCCGTAGCCGTGTCCGGCCGCTCGGTAAACTTGAATTTGGGGAAAGGATTGTACCATTTCCTTTTATACAGACATTCGGCAAGGCTCTGCTGATTCATGCGCAGAGCGTCTACATGGATACTGTTGATACGATCCGTTACATTCTTAAGAAGTTCCTGGTCTACTCTGTCGCTCATGTAGCAGATGGCGACGTCCGACCTTGAGCTGTTGCCGATCTCCACCATCTCCATGATCAGGTGCGGATCCCGTATCCTGCGTCTCATCATCGCCGTATTGAATACGATCGTTTCTACGAACCCGTCCCTGGAGCCGCGCAGGGACTTGTCTTTATCCGGTTCTTCGACGCTCCGCGCCGGATAAGTCCGACAGTCGATCGCGATGCAGGCTTCATAGCCTTCGATGAAAAGACAAGTCACTCCGGAAAGCAGATTCTTGAATATCTGATCGAAGTCTCCAAGGATATCTACTTCGACGTAGGGAACGCATTCCCGTGAAAATTGTGTTGCATCTGCCGGCATATCCGCTTCCTGAACGCCGAAAAAGGAATCCATGATCTTCAGCATGGATTCATCTTTCATAAACCCGTCTATAAAATAAAATGAAGCACAGCGTCCACCGATCATGATATCCCTCTGGATGATATCAAAGCTCTCCTTTACCGGAAGTACCTGATTGATGTATGCGGTATTTTCTTCACGGGAAGCAGTTACTTTCTTTGCGTCTGACATAACGATTCCTCCTATTTCAAGAGATGCATAGAGTATATATTTGAGAATAGGATGCCCGCTGCCGGTAAAAATATACGCGGCATTCATAAGGGATTTACTTTGCGGATCTGAGATGATAGAATAGAGGGTATGATTTATATTATGATATCGGGAAGAGGAATCTATATGGAACACACGAAACAGATGAAAAAAGAGATGAATGAAAGAAGGCTCGGAACCGAACCGCTTGGAAGGCTGATGGTGTCTCTGGCGGTTCCTGCGGTCGCCGCACAGCTGATCAATGTATTATACAATATCGTGGACAGGATCTATATCGGACATATCGCAGGATATGGGGACGTGGCGCTTACCGGGGTGGGGCTTACCTTTCCGATCATCACTTTGATCTCGGCGTTCAGCGCCTTTGCGGGGATGGGAGGGGCGCCTTTGGCGTCCATTGAGCTTGGAAAGAAGAATATCAAAGAGGCAGAGCAGATCCTCGGGAATTCAGCGGGAATGATCGCGGTATTCTCGGTGATTCTGATGATCGGTTTCGCCGTATTTAAGACGCCGGTACTGTATGCGTTCGGCGCCAGCGAGGCGACGATCGGATATGCGGAAAGCTATATTGAGATCTATCTGATCGGAACCTTCTTTGTACAGATCGCCGTGGGCCTGAATACCTTCATCAGCGGCCAGGGAGAGTCGAAGACGGCGATGCTGTCCGTTGTGATCGGAGCGGTGCTGAATATCTGTCTGGATCCGGTGATGATCTTTGGATTGAAGCTTGGCGTAAGAGGCGCGGCGCTGGCGACGATCATCTCTCAGGCGGTCAGCGCGGCATGGGTTATCCGTTTTCTGATATCGAAGCGAAGTGTGATGAAGCTTAGACTGGGGAATATGCGTCTGCGCCGGGAGGTCGTGAAGCGGATCGCCGGGCTTGGGATCTCGCCTTTCATTATGCAGAGTACGGAGAGTATGGTGAGTATCACCTTGAATTCCGGGCTTCAGAATTATGGAGGCGACTTGTATGTAGGGACGATGTCGATCATGACGAGTATCATGCAGCTGATCCTGATACCGGTGCAGGGGATCGCGCAGGGGGTTCAGCCGATCATCAGTTATAATTACGGTGCGGGAGACCAGAAGAGGGTAAAAGGAACATTCATGAGGCTTCTGGCATCGGGGCTTCTGGGGACGTTGATCCTGGGAGGAGCCGCCGTACTGGCGCCGCAGATCTATGCGGGGATCTTTACGAATAACAAGGAACTGATCGCGCTGACCTGCCAGGTGATGCCGGTATATTTCCTCGGCATCACAGTATTCGGCCTGCAGTCAGCGTGTCAATCGACTTTTTTGGCTCTGGGACAGGCGAAAGTGTCCCTTTTCATAGCGCTGCTTAGAAAGGTGCTGCTTCTGATCCCGCTTGCGCTGATCTTCCCGCGCTTTATGGGAGTCATGGGGATCTACAGAGCGGAGCCGACGGCGGATATCATCTCCGTGACGACGACATGTATCTTATTTGCGATCACCATGAAAAGGGTTCTGCGCGATATGGAGGAAAAGATCCCGGTTGTACAGGACGAGGCAAAATAGGCAGTCAGATCCGCAGATGTTCCTTGGCATGCTGAACGAATACCTTCATGGCAGGAGACATTGTCTCGGCGGAGGCTACGGCAATGCCAAGCCTGCGGTACGCGTTTGGCTTCAGGGGACGCGCCGTGAAATTCCCCGTCTTTCCTTTTAATACGAGGGCGGGCAGGATGGAGATGCCGAGATTGTGCTCTACCATGGATAGGATAGAGTAATCATTATGGGAGGTATATTTGATATCGGGTGTAATGTTTGCCGCAGTCAGGATCCGGTGGACGTCGTTCAGATAAGTATAATCCGACACGACAAACGCGGCGTTACCATATAATTCCAACGGGACTTCGTCATAATCGGCAAAGGGATGATCCTTGGGCATGACCGCAAGCATGGGGTCGTCACATATAGGAATGAAATCATAAGACGAGCCGACCTGATAACTGGTAAATGCTACGTCGACTTTGTGGTCGCTGAGCCATTGGGCGAGCTCATATTCATTTCCTTCGGCGATATCAAAGTGGATCCCGGGATATTCTTCCCGGAATGTCCGGATGATCCGGGGAATCCAATGGATCGAACAGCTGGCATAGGTTCCGATCTTAAGGGTTCCCTTTTTGGCGCCCTGAAGGAAGGAAATCGCCTGATTTAAGGATTCATCGGCGGCAAGAAGGTTCCGGATGTCGGGCAGGAGGGAGCTGCCTTCTTTTGTCAGTGCGGCGCCGTGCCTGCCTTTGTGGAAGAGAGGGAATCCAACCTCTTTTTCCAGGGATTTCATCATCTGGGTGATGCCGGACTGGGTGTAGCCAAGCTCTTCCCCGGCTTTTGTGAAGCTTCCGGAATCAACAACCGCGAGAAATACGTTCCATTTTCGAATGTCCATAGTTTCTTTAGTCTCCTGTCATTTATTCCCGCGGGCAACGAGCCAAGCGGGTATGCTTGCAGCGGGGGCTTTGGTCTTTGCATGGCAATGAGCCGGATAGGTAGGAAAGTTACATATATCTATATATTACACACATATTTATGGAAAAACAAGTTGAGAAGAAAAAAAAGAAGAGATATAATGAAACATGTCCTGAGAGTACATAGAACAGAAAGGAAGGCAGTAATATGAGAAAGAATCTGGTCATTGACAGCGGTATGAAGGAGTTGTGGCGGGCAGTAAGAGTAGGATGCCTGCAGTATAAGGTATCGGTGGGCGAGAAGAATGATGAGATGTGGAAGTATATGAAGAAGGATATCTTCAGGAAAGTGAAAGACGACATCTTTGATCATGGCGTCAACGAGATTCCGAATATCAAGGAATCCAGGGCGGCATACAAGGCATTCGGGAAGGATCCGAGCCGTTACCGAGTATCTTCGGAAGCGCTGATCCGGAGGATCGGACAGGGGAAGGGGTTGTATGAGGTGAATACGGTTGTGGATGTGAATAATCTGATCTCCGTTGAGTTCGGTTTTTCGGTAGGTTCTTATGATACGGCGCATATAGAGAATGACCTGGTGTTCCGCATCGGCTGTGAAGGCGAGACTTATAAGGGGATCGGGAAGGACGAGATCCAGATCAGCTGTCTGCCGGTGCTTGCGGATGCGAAGGGAGCCATCGGAAGTTCTACCAGCGATTCCGAGAGGGCGATGATCACCAAAGACGCAGAGGAAGTCCTGACATTGATCTATTCATTCTCTGAGAATAAGGATCTGGAGAGGGCGTTGGATCGCGGGAAAAAATATCTGGAAAAGTATGCCGGCGCAAGAGAAACAGAGAGTTGGATCGTAGAATGATCCGACGGTGTACACAAAAAAAGGCGGTTGCAAGATCAAACATTTTGCAGCCGCTTTTTTCATGATAGTATAGACTTTATCTTTAGATTTTGATCCATCCAAGACCGCTGGCAACAGAGCTTGCAAGGATGATGATCAGGAAGATCGGGGCGATCCATTTGATCATTACATTGAACATTCCCTCTGCACGGAAAGTCCCGTCCGTTTCCTTCACTTCATCTGCGATCGATTTAGGACGGATGATGAATCCTACGAAGATACAGGTGAAAAATGCAACGATCGGCATCAGTACGCTGTTGCTTATAAAGTCCATGATATCCAGGATAGTCATATTGTTCCAACTGATGAAGCCGAGTGTCCCGAATCCAAGTGAGGATGGAATCCCCATGACTGCCGCAAGTATGAAGACGAAGATGCCTGTAAATTGCCGTTTCCATCCGAACTTGTCCATGAACACGGATACGATCGTCTCCATCAGAGAGATCGCGGAAGTCAGCGCCGCGAAGAATACAAGTACGAAGAAGATGGTTCCGATGATCCCGCCGAAACGCATGCTTGCGAATACCTTCGGGAGCGTCATGAACATAAGCCCGGGACCCGCGCTAAGAGCGCTGCGGTCGCCGCCGGAGAAAGCAAACACTGCCGGAATGATCATAAGTCCGGCAAGAAATGCGATGCCGGTATCGAACAGTTCGATCTGGCGGACAGAACTCTCCAGGTGGTTGTCTTTCTTCATGTAGGAACCATAAGTGATCATGATACCCATGGCAAGGGACATGGAGTAGAAGAGTTGTCCCATAGCGGCAAGGATCGTCTTTGCAGATACGTCCGACATGTGCGGTTTAATGTAATAGATCAATCCGTCCCTGGCTCCGTCCAGAGTAAGGCCGTATGCGGAAATGATGATGGTGAGTATAACGAGGATCGGCATCATGACCTTGCTGACCTTCTCGATTCCTTTCTCTACGCCGCATAATACTACGATGCCCGTGAAAGCAAGGAATAATAAGAACCAGAAGATCGGTTCTCCGGCGCTCCCGATAAAGTCCGTGAAGTAGGCATCGCCGGCGGAGGCTTTCACATTGCCGGTTACGAATACGGTAAAATACTTCACAACCCATCCTCCGATCACGGAGTAATACGGAAAGATTATGACGGGTACAAGAGCGGCAAGGAAGCCCAGGAACCCGAATCGTTTATCCAGTTGCTTGAATGCGGCGATGGCGCTTAAGCCCGTCTTACGGCCAAGAGCGATCTCCGCGATCATCAGAGTGAATCCGAAGGTAACTGCAAGGATCAGATAGATCAGCAGGAATGTCCCGCCGCCGTACTGGGCGGCAAGGTATGGAAACCTCCAGATATTTCCAAGCCCGACGGCAGACCCGGCAGCAGCGAGTACGAACCCGAGCTTATTGGAAAAGTTACTTCTGTTTTTCATGTAAAACCCTCCTCAAAAATAATGTATCATCCCAAGAAACAGACTATGCTCTATTATTACATGAAAAGACAGTTTTTTCAAGAAATATTTTTCACGCGGTGGCTGTCTATGATCAGTCTTACAGAACGATACAGGAAGGGTTTATACTGGTGGATGGGCAGAGGTTCTTTGTAAAGGATCGAATTATATCCGGCTGAGCCGGCAAGTTCTACGATGGTAAAGAGCATGACGTCTACGTCTTCATATTCATAGGGATCCTGGGATACCATGTCCAGAAAAATCTCGTAAAAATCTGCATCCGTACTTTCACCGGTCAGAAGGACGGACCGCAGCGCGCCCATGACCAGATTCTTGGAGATAAAGTTGAGCAGAGGGATGTTGACTACCAGGGTATCGATGATATGATCCATGATGAAGATCAGCTGCGCATCCAGCCCGCTGACCTGCGCGTCGTCCAACGCTGATTTGGCGGCGCGGAATAATTCGTGAGTCTTGTGGACGATCAGCTTGTTGCGGATGTCGTATTTGTCTTTGAAATAAAGATAGAACGTCCCTTTGGCGACTCCCGCCTTCTCGACGATATCCGAGATCGCGGTGGAATTGATGCCCTTCGAAAGAAACAATTCATAGGCACTGTTGAATAGCGTCTCTTTTTTTCTCTTTTTATTTTCATCTATTTTCCCCATATAAATACAGATCCTTTCCATGATCCTGCACAGAATGCAGTTCGGCGATGTGTTGCTTCATATATTATAACCGCATTATCCGGCATTTTTCAAGGGTTTTAAGAAAAATGACTAAAAGTCAGAAAAAGTATTGACTAATGGTCATATTTGGTGTATAGTGCATAGTGTAAGAAATGACTATCAGTCAGAAAAGAAAAGGAGCAGGTGAATATGATCCAGTTTGGGAAAAAAGTAGTGAAGTACAGAATTCCGATCCTTATCGTCAGCATATTGCTGTTGGTTCCTTCTGTACTGGGGTATGTGAATACCAGGGTGAATTACGATGTTCTGACGTATCTGCCGGAAGAGATCGAGACTATGAAGGGGCAGGATATCATGGTAGAGGACTTCGGGACAGGAGCCTTCTCCATGTTCATCGTAGATAACATGGAGGATAAAGACACGGTGAAGCTTAAGGAGGAGATTCGCAAGATCGATCATGTGAAGGACGTTCTGTGGTATGATTCCATAACGGATATTTCCGTTCCGAAGAACATGCTTCCGGATGAATTCTATGAGGTGTTCAATTCCGATACGGGCACGATGATGGCGATATTTTTTGATGAAGGGACGTCGTCGGACGGGACGATGAAGGCGATCGAAGAGATCCGGAAGATTGCGGGGAAGCAGTGTTTCTTAAGCGGGATGTCGGCGATCGTGACGGATACGAAGAATCTTGCCGAGAAGGAGACTCCGCTTTATGTCATGACCGCGGTCATCCTGGCGGTACTGGTCTTGGGGATCACGATGAATTCCTTTTTCGTACCGGTTCTGTTCCTGCTTAGTATCGGAATGGCGATCCTTTATAACCTGGGAAGCAATTATTTCCTTGGAGAGATATCTTATATTACGAAAGCGCTGGCGGCGGTGCTGCAGCTTGGAGTCACGCTGGATTATTCCATCTTCCTGATGCACAGCTATGAAGAACAGCAGATACGGTACGACGGAGATAAGAAGCGCGCGATGGCACATGCGATCTCTCATACATTTTCATCGGTAGTGGGAAGTTCGGTCACGACGGTTGCCGGGTTTATCGCCTTGTGTTTTATGAGCTTTACCCTTGGGCTTGACATCGGAGTAGTCATGGCGAAGGGAGTTGTCTTTGGCGTGATCGCCTGTGTGACCATCCTGCCGTCCATGATCCTGTGCTGTGACAGGCTGATTGAGAGGACGAAGCACAAGCCGCTGCTTCCGGATATCGGCAGGCTGTCGGAGAAAGTGACGAAGCGATATCTCTGGTACGTGGCTGCATTCCTGATCCTGTTGGTTCCGGCAGTCTATGGGAACCGCCACACGGGAGTCTATTATAATCTGGATGAGACGCTCCCGAAGGAACTGCCGAGTATCATCGCCAACGAGAAATTGAAAGAAGATTATGAGATGAATACGACCCACATTCTGCTTCTTGACAGCAGTATACCTTCTTCGGATGCAGGGAAGATGTTGAAGCAGATCGAGAAAGTGGACGGAGTGAAGTGGGCGTTGGGGTTAGATAAACTGGCAGGTCCCGGAGTTCCTTCCGATATGCTGCCGGAGTCGGTTACCGGAATGCTTAAGACGGATCAGTATCAGATGGTGATGATCAATTCTACGTATAAGGTGGCGTCGGATGAGGTGAATCGGCAGATTGCAGAGATCAACGAGATCATAGACGAATATGACGAGAGCGCGATGCTGGTTGGAGAAGGCCCGCTGACGGCGGATCTGATCAAGATCACGGATAAGGATTTCAGGACGGTGAGTGTTGTGTCGATCGGGATCATCTTTATTATAATACTGCTCCTGTTCCAGTCCATATCGCTGCCGGTCATACTGGTGGGAGTGATCGAATTCGCGATCTTTGTAAATATGGGGATCCCGTTCTACACGGGAACGAAGCTGCCCTTTGTGGCTTCTATCGTGATCGGCACCATCCAGCTTGGTTCGACCGTGGACTATGCGATCCTGATGACGACGCGGTACAAGAGAGAGAGGAGCCAGGGGAAGAGCAAGTTCGAGGCGGTGACGATCGCCCACCAGGCGTCGGCGCAGTCCATCATGGTAAGTGCGTTTAGCTTCTTCGCGGCTACGGTGGGCGTAGGTTTGTATTCGAACATTGACATGATCAGTTCCTTATGTATCCTGATGGCGAGGGGCGCGGTCATCAGTATGGCGGTCGTCGTACTGATCCTTCCGTCGATGTTCATGGTATTTGACCGTGTGATCGTGAAGACGAGCAGGGGATTCCTGCCCGGGAAAGAAGGTGATGATCCATTGTCAATTGTGTAATGCCGTATTCGTAGTAAGTATGTGGAATTCAAGAAAGCAGGAGGTTCTAAGATATGAATAGAAATAGAAAGATCAGAAATGGGAAACGTGCAGTGGCAGGAGCTATGGTGGCAGTCATGACGGCGGGAGCTGTAGGAGTATGTGAATATTATCATCCGGGACGAGAGGTTATGGCAGAGGAAGAGACGGCAGAGATACTTGAAAAAACTGCAAGCGAGGCGCTTATTGGAACGGATGCCGGCGAGCGTGAAGATGGGACGGCAAAAGCGGGGACATTTAAAGAGGAATCCGTATATGTGAAGGCGGATGCCGGAGGAAGAGCCGATAAGGCTACCGTGACAGAATGGATCAAGAATCCCGAGAATGGTGAATTCTTGGATGTATCCGGGTTAAAAGAGATCAAGAATATCAAAGGGGAAGAAGAGTACGTCAAAGGAAAGGGCAAAGACTTGAAATGGAGATCAGAAGGGAACGACATCTACTATCAGGGGACGACTGAGGAAGCGCTTCCGGTGGATGTGAATATTTCTTATAAATTGGACGGGAAACCGGTCAAGGCGGAAGAGTTGTCCGGAAAAGACGGAAAAGTAGAGATCCACATCGACTATGAGAACCATGCGAAGCAGAGTGTGGAGATCGGCGGTGAGGATGTGGAGATGTACACGCCGTTTACCATGGTGACGGCGATGATGCTCCCGACAGACGAATATACGAATGTGACCGTAGATAACGGGAAGATCATGTCGGATGCGGATAAGAATATCGTGATCGGGCTTGGATTCCCGGGGCTTACGGAGAATCTGAAGCTTGAAGATACGGATGTGGATATTCCGGAGAGTATAACGATCACGGCGGATGTAAAGAGCGCGTCCGTAGGGCCTACGGTCACGGTGGCGTCCGCCGAGCTTATGAATGAGTTCGATCTGAGTGACGTGGAGGATTTCGACAGTCTGGAGGATTCGGTGCGTGAATTAGAAGACGCTTCCGCGAAGCTGGCGGACGGTTCCAATGAAGCGGCAGACGGATCGAAGGCTCTGGCGGACGGGACGAAAGAGGCTGCGGATGGATCAAAGGAACTGGCGGAAGGTTCGGAAGAAGCGGCGGCAGGGGCAGAAGGATTAGAAGAAGGAACGAAGAGCGCGGCAAAAGGAGCACAGGAGCTTGCAGCCGGGACGAAGAGCGCGGCAAAAGGAGCACAGGAGCTTGCAGCCGGGACGAAGAGCGCGGCAGAAGGGGCGAAAGAAGTGGAAGCAGGATCGAAGGCTCTGGAAGCCGGTGTAAATGAGCTGAACAATAAGAGCGGCGAGCTTGCACGCGGCATGGATCATCTGGCAGCCGGTGTGAAGGATTACACCAATGGCGTGAGCAGCCTGGCGGATGGGTCGAAGAATCTGAAAGACGGTGCGGACAGCCTCAGATCGAACGCCGAGATGCTTGCCGGAAGTCTGGCACAGATATCGAATACGATGGATCAGATGGTGAATTCCGGAGGAACCGTCAGTGCGGCAGAATCTTATGGAGCGGCGGCAAACGCGCTGGCGGCGGCAAATAATACGCTCGCAGGGGCAGGCGGTTCCGGCGAGTGCGTTGTTACAGGGACGTCAGAGGCTGCTGCCGCGATCGCAGGCATGGTAGAGGGAGTGGACGCGGCGCAGATCCAGGCTGTGATTGACGGATATGTAGGCGCGGTTCCGGTCGGACGTTCGGATGCCTCGGCGCAGATCGCATATGCGATGGCAGAGATCACAGAAGCACAGAATTCCCTCTATGCCGCGCAGAATGCCGAAGCAGATGTCCAGGCTGCGGTAAGGACGAAGGAAGAACAATTGAAGCAGTTGGCGGCGGGGCTTCAGAGTGCAAGTGCAGGAGCAGCCGCGCTGACAAAAGGAGCGGAGGAGCTGTCAAACGGGATCGGAGCGGTATCTGCCGGTGCGGATCAGCTTGCCGGCAGGAACAAAGAGCTGACAGGAGGTGTAGATCAGCTTGCGGCAGGCGTTCCTGGGCTGACGGCAGGAGTAGGCGAGCTTGCACAGGGAGCTTCCAGGCTGTCTAAGGGAGCAGGCGCACTGTCCGCCGGGAATCAGGAGCTTGCGGCGGGAGCGGGAGCGTTGCTTGCCGGGAATCAGCAGCTGCTGACAGGTGCGGGAACGCTTGCCGCCGGCAATCAGAAACTTGCGGAAGGTGCGGGAGCGCTTGCCGCCGGCAGCCGGAAACTGTCCCAGGGAGCGGCGGCGCTGTCTGCCGGAAGTCAGGAGTTGGCGGCGGGAGCGGGAGCGCTTGCCGATGGAAATCAGCAGCTTGCAAAAGGGATGGCTGAATTCAAGTCCTCCGGTATTGATAAATTGGCAGATGTATTCGATCAGGATATCCGGACGGTAAGAGCAAGAATTGATACCATGTCGGAACTTGGAAAAAATTATAAGTCGTTTGCCGGGATCAAAGAAGGGATGGACGGCAGCACCAAATTCATCATTGAGACGGAGGGCGTGAAATAGCAGAACAAAAATCCGAAAGTTCATGAAAAAGTATAACCCTTAAATTGAAAATAATTCTTTCTCATGCTATAATAGAAAACGCACAGGAAAATACCGAACATTAAAATTGTGGGAATAACGTATCTCCTGTCGTATAGCGGCAGGAGATACGTGTAATAAAGGAGAACAGGAATGGAAGCGTACACGAACTTTGCCGAGGTATATGATACATTCATGGATAATATACCTTATGAAAAGTGGGCAGAATATCTGCATGAGATAATGGAAGAATATAATATAAGAGAGGGAACTTTACTTGAACTAGGATGCGGGACAGGGAATATGACCGAGCAGCTGGCATCTATGGGATATGACATGATCGGAGTAGACAATTCCGAGGATATGCTGGAGCTTGCGATGGAAAAGCGGTTTAAGACAGGCCATGATATTCTCTATCTGCTGCAGGATATGCAGTCTTTCGAATTATACGGTACGGTGAAAGCAGTCGTCAGCGTCTGTGATTCTGTCAATTATGTGACAGATGAAGCAGAACTTAAGGAAGTATTCCGCCTGGTGAATAATTATCTGGATCCAAGGGGGATCTTTATCTTTGATTTTAATACGGAATACAAATACCGGGAGATCTTAGGGGATCGGGTGATCGCGGAGGAACGGGATGAGTGTAGTTTCATCTGGGACAACTATTATAATGAACAGGATAAGATCAATGAATACGAACTGACGTTATTTGTCCAAAGTAAGGAGGATCCCGAGTTGTACCGGAAGTACCAGGAGGTTCATTACCAGAGGGCGTATACTTTAGAGAAGATCAAGACGCTGATCGAGAAGGCGGGGCTTCGTTATATCGCGGCGTACGACGCCTATACGAAGAAAGCGCCGATGTATACCAGCGGTCGGATCTGTGTGATCGCGCAGGAATATGGGAAATAACGAGGCTTGAAGAGGGGAAGGCAGTATTATGGAAGATTATATTGTAAGGGCGACGGCGGCGGATCATCAGATCCGCGCCTTTGCCGCTACGACAAAGCAGGTCGTTGAGACCGCAAGGCAGCGTCATAACACCAGCCCGGTGGCGACTGCGGCTCTAGGGCGTCTGCTGAGCGCGGGAGCGATGATGGGAAGTATGATGAAGAATGATACGGATGTGCTCACGCTGCAGATCCGAAGCGGCGGTCCCATAGAGGGGATCACGGTTACGGCGGACAGCCATGCGAATGTGAAAGGGTATGTAGGGAATCCGGATGTGCTGCTTCCTCCGAAGAATGGGAAATTAGACGTTGGAGGGGCAGTGGGAGTCGGTCTTTTGCAGGTGATCAAGGATATGGGGTTGAAAGAACCGTATTCGGGACAGACGGTTCTGGTATCCAGTGAGATTGCGGAAGATCTGACTTATTATTTTGCAAATTCAGAGCAGGTTCCTTCTTCCGTGGGGCTTGGCGTCCTGATGGAGAAGGACAACACGGTGCGGTGCGCGGGAGGATTCATCATCCAGATGATGCCTTTTGCCGAAGAGAAGACGGTCTGCCGGTTAGAAGAGAATCTTAAGAAGGTCTCTTCCGTGACGTCTCTTCTGGATCAGGGATACACGCCGGAACAGATGCTGGAAGTCTTATTCGAGGATCTCGGGCTTGTCATTACAGATACGCTTCCGACGCAGTTTAGCTGCAATTGTTCCAAGAAGAGGGTAGAACAGGCGGTTGTCAGCATCGGAAGGAAAGAGATCGAGGCGATGATCCGGGATGGAGAAGATATCGAGGTAAAATGTCATTTCTGCAATACGGCTTATCAATATACGGTGGAAGAGCTTAAACAGATTCTTAAGCGCAGCAGGTAAGGCGAAGAAAGGGAAGAAGAACATGAGAGACGGATTCATTAAAGTGGCGGCGGCGACACCGAAGATCCGGGTTGCGGACGTTGCTTATAATACGGAAAATATTTGTCGTCTGATCGACGAGACGGCAGCGGCGGGAGCGAAGGTTATAGTATTCCCTGAATTATGTATCACCGGATATACCTGCGGGGATCTCTTTACCCAGGAGATCCTGCTCAGTGAGGCGAGGGAAGCGCTCCATAAGATCGCAGAGTATACCAGGGGCAAGGACGCACTGGTATTTGTGGGTGTTCCCCTGGCGGTGGAAGGGGAACTTTATAATGTGGCGGCGGCGCTGAACCAGGGGAAGATCCTGGGCTTGACGACGAAGACATTTCTGCCGAATTACGGTGAGTTCTATGAGATGCGGCAGTTTCGCCAGGGACCAAAGACGGCAAGAGAGATCTGGTTTGGCAATGAGAAGGTTCCGTTCGGACCGCAGCTTTTGTTCGTATCGCCTGTGATGGAGCCGCTGGTTGTATCTGCGGAGATCTGTGAGGATGTATGGTCGCCGGTTCCGCCAAGTATCGCCGCGGCAAGGGAAGGAGCGACCTTGATCGTCAACTGTTCTGCAAGCGACGAGACGATAGGGAAGAGCGCTTACCGAAGGAGCCTCATCGAAGGGCAGTCGGCGCGTCTGATCTGCGGTTATATCTATGCGAATGCAGGAGAAGGAGAGTCTACGACGGATCTGGTATTCGGCGGGCATGATCTGATCGCCGAGAATGGTACGATATTGAAAGAAAGCGCCCGTTTTGCGAATGGCGCAGTCTATACAGAGATCGACCTGAAGCGTCTGCTCAGTGAACGGAGGAAGAATACGACGTTCCAGGCAGAGAAGGAACCGAAGCTTATGCGGATCCCTTTTGAGATACAGATGGAAGAGACAAAGCTTACGAGAATATTTTCGCCGAGGCCCTTTGTGCCGGATCAGGAGCAAGAGAGGGACAGACGTTGTGAAGAGATTCTTGGTATCCAGGCGATGGGACTTAAGAAGCGTCTGGAGCACGCGCATGCGAAGAACGCGGTGGTCGGTATCTCCGGGGGCTTAGATTCGACACTTGCCCTGTTGGTGGCAGCGAAAGCTTTTGATATGCTTGGGCTTGACAGAGCCGGGATCACGGCGGTAACGATGCCTTGCTTCGGAACGACGGACAGGACTTACCGGAATGCGTGCAAGATGTCAAAGAAGCTTGGGGCTTCGTTAAGAGAGATCCCCATCGGGGCGTCGGTTGCGCAGCATTTTATGGATATTGGGCATGATATGGAAGACCATAGCGTGACGTATGAGAATGCCCAGGCGCGGGAGCGCACCCAGGTGCTGATGGATGTGGCGAATCAGAACGGCGGCATCGTGATTGGAACGGGCGATATGTCGGAGCTTGCCTTGGGATGGGCGACTTATAACGGAGACCATATGTCCATGTACGGGGTGAATGCCTCTGTCCCCAAGACACTGGTACGGCATCTGGTGCATTATTATGCGGATTCCTGCGCGGATGAGGAATTGAAAGAAGTGCTCTATGACGTGCTTGATACGCCTGTCAGCCCGGAACTGCTTCCGCCGAAGGACGGAGAGATCGCGCAGAAGACGGAGGATCTGGTAGGCCCTTATGAATTACATGATTTCTTCTTATATTATCTGCTGAGATTCGGATATGAGCCGGGGAAGATCTACCGGCTGGCAAGATATGCCCTGGGAGACGTGTATGAGGATGAGGTGATCTATCGGTGGCTTGAGACATTCTGCCGGAGATTCTTTTCCCAGCAGTTCAAGCGTT
Organism: Dorea sp. 5-2; assembly: GCF_000403455.2. Taxonomy (GTDB): domain Bacteria; phylum Bacillota; class Clostridia; order Lachnospirales; family Lachnospiraceae; genus Sporofaciens. The sequence goes on from NZ_KE159715.1 coordinate 27,935, forward strand.
CCTGCCTGCCGGACGGCCCGAAGGTGGGAACGGTGGCGCTGTCTCCGAGAGGCGACTGGAGGATGCCGAGCGACGCATGTGCGGCAGGGTGGTTAAGAGATCTGAAGCGTGCGGCGGATCGGGTATAGGATGGATGTGAAGGATGCTAAAAAACAGCCCTTCCGGAAGATGTTGTCCGGAGGGGCTGTTTTCAGTGGTGCGCCTGGCGGCGCACGTTTCTCTTTAATTTAGTTTGATCCCTTTGAAGAGATCTCCAAGGCTTGTCCCGATGCTTTCGGACTTCGGAATGGAGACTTTTTCAACAGGCTCTTCGTGTACTTCTTCCAACGCTTTCATACTGAGACTGATCTTCCCGTCTTTGATGCCGATGATCTTCACCTTCACTTCTTCTCCTTCTTTCAGGACATCCTTCGGCGCTTTTACACGCTTCTGGCTGATCTGAGATACATGGACTAATCCGGAGAGGCCGTCTTCGAGACGAACGAACGCGCCGTAATTCTGGAGGCTTTCTACCGTACCGCTCATAACGCTTCCGATCTTGACGTTGGCGATCTTCTCTTCCATTGCTTTCTTTTCTTTTTCCTTGAGAATCTCACGGGCAGATAATACCAGACGGTTGTTTGCCTGGTCTACATCGATGACTTTTACTTCGATATCTTTCAACAGATAAGTCTCCAGGTCTTCGATATAAGATAAGGATAACCGTGATGCCGGTATGAATCCGCGAAGACCTTCCACCATGGCAATGGCGCCTCCGTTTACGATACCTTCTACCTTAACCGGAAGAACCGTACCTTTTTCCATATAAGATGTGACCAGATTCCATGGATTGGCGTCGTCAAAGTGTTCTTCAAGGTCTGCCATGGTAGTTTCTTCTGTGCTGGTAGTTTCCTCTGCCGTTGTTTCTTGTAATAATTCTTCGCTCATAGTATTTTCCCTTCTTTAGTCGAGACTCGTATGTTATTACATACTGCTCTTAGTATAACATAAAACATAGTGAATGTTCAAAGAAAAAATATATTTCCGTACATTTTGTGGTTGACGAAAGTCAAAAAAAATGGCACTCTTACTATATGGGTGGAAAAGCAGTACAGTAATACTGATATGATACCGGAAAACAGAAAAGAATATAGGATGTGAGTATTATGGGAAAGAAGACAGAGAAGATCTACGTGGTGGGACATAAGAATCCGGATACGGATTCCATCTGTTCCGCGATCGCGTATGCGAATCTTAAGAAGGAAGTGACGGGGGAGGAATATGTTGCCAGGAGAGCCGGACAGATCAATGAAGAGACACATTATGTATTGAAGCGGTTCAAGGTGACGCCGCCGACCTTGCTTGCGAATGTAAAGCTGCAGGTAAAGGATATGGATATACATAAGATCGAAGGTGTGGAGCCGAATGTGTCGATCAAGGAAACATGGGAGAAGATGAAAGAGCAGAATGTAAAGACCCTGCCGATCCTTAAGGATGAAGAACTGGTAGGAGTCATATCTACAGGGGATATCGCGACTTCCCATATGGACGTCTATGACAATTGCATTCTCTCCAGTGCAAAGACGCAGTATAAGAACATCGTGAAGACATTAAGCGGTAAGCTGATCTGCGGGAATGAACATGGGTATTTTACCAGAGGGAAAGTAACGATCGGAGCCTCCAGTCCGGAGATGATGGAAGAATTCATTGAGAAGGACGATCTGGTCATCCTGGGAAACCGTTATGAGTCTCAGGCTTGCGCGGTAGATATCGATGCAAGCTGTCTTGTGGTATGCCAGACGGATGAGATATCAAAGCGTCTGATCAAGAGAGCCGAGGAACAGAGTATTGTGATCATCAGTACGCCTCATGATACATTTACGGCGGCGAGGCTCATCAATCAGAGTATTCCGGTGAAGCATTTCATGACGAAGGCGCCGCTGTCTACGTTCCATATGACAGATTATGTGGATGATATTAAGGAAGTTATGGCGAAGAAGAGATTCCGGGATTTCCCGATTCTTGACAGGCACGGAAGATTCAAGGGGCTGATCTCCAGGCGGCGTTTCCTGGATGTCAGCAAGAAGAGAGTGATCCTGGTGGATCACAATGAGAAGTCTCAGGCGGTAGACGGGATTGAAGAGGCTGAGATCGTGGAGATCATCGATCATCACAGGCTGGGCAATATTGAGACGATGGGGCCTGTATTTTTCCGCAACCAGCCGGTAGGGTGTACGGCTACGATCGTCTATCAGATGTATCTGGAAGCGGACGTGAAGATCACGCCGACGATCGCCGGATTGTTATGCTGTGCGATCATCTCAGACACGCTGCTGTTCCGGTCGCCGACATGCACCCAGGTGGATGAGAAGGCTGCGAAGAAGCTGGCGAAGATCGCGGAGATCGACTTAGAGCAGATGGCGGGAGAGATGTTCCGGGCAGGAAGCAGCCTTGCGGGAAAGAGTGCGGAGGAGATCTGTTTCCAGGATTTCAAGCAATTCGTAGTCAACGATATCGTATTCGGCGTCGGGCAGATCAATTCGATGAACAAGGACGAGCTGAAAGAGATCAAGGAGATCGTAGAGCCGCATCTGCCGGAAGTATTGGAGAAGAACCATCTTCAGATGATTTATTTCATGCTGACGGATATTCTGGATGAGTCGACGGAGCTGCTCTGCATCGGCAATAATGCCAAGGAATATATCGTGGACGCCTTCGACATGAATGAGGTGCCGGATCAGGTTCTGCTGAAAGGGGTCGTATCCAGGAAGAAGCAGCTGATCCCGACACTGGTCAGCACGCTGCAGCAGTAAGGGAGGGGCAGAAGATGAGATCGACAAAGGGAAGACAGGTATGGCGCCCGGGAAATATGCTGTATCCGCTCCCGGCGGTAATGGTAAGCGCCGCCGATCTGCAAGGGGAAGCGAATATCCTTACGGTGGCATGGACCGGGACTGTCTGTTCAGATCCCGCCATGCTCTATATCTCCGTAAGGCCGGAGCGGTATTCTTATCATATGTTGAAAGAGACGGGGGAATTCGTGGTCAACCTGACGACAGAGAAGCTGGCGTACGCGGCAGACTGGTGCGGCGTGAGATCAGGCAGGGATGTGGATAAGTGGAAAGAACTGAATCTGACCAAAGGGAAGGCGGAAAAGCTTGATCATGCGCCTGTTATCCTGGAGAGCCCTGTGAATATCGAGTGCCGGGTGACAGAGGTCAAGGAGCTTGGCACGCACCATATGTTCCTCGCGGAAGTAATGGCGGTTCAGGTGGACGAGAGATATATGAAGAAAAGCGGGAAGTTCGAACTCAATTCGGCGGGGCTTCTTGCTTATTCCCACGGAGAGTACAGAAGCCTTGGAGACAGGATCGGAAGATTCGGGTGGAGTGTGAAGAAGAGAATGCCTTCTTAGAGCGAGTCATTCCGGCATGCTTGAATTTATATTAGGATGTATCCACATATGAGAATGTGTGAATACATATATTGTTATGGTTCCACAAATCAGTGGAAGGAATTATAGATTCGAGGTGGCGGTAATGATGAAAAAGAAGGAAATTCATGTGATAGGTGTGTTGTGCGGTATGTTCTTTGCGGTCTGTCTGTTGAATCTGTTCGGAATATCACTGGGATTTGAGACGGATGAGACGGCGAGAAATGCGGGGGAGACGACGACTGTAAAAGATGTGGGAGACGCCCTGGCATGCGTCAATTCTTCTATAGAAAAAGAGGCGCCTAAGATCGCGCTTACCTTCGACGACGGGCCGAGCAGCCAATGTACGGGCAGATTACTGGACGGACTTCGCAAGCGCGGGGTCAGGGCGACCTTCTTCCTGATCGGGAAGAATGCCAAGGCAAATCCGGATCTGGTGAAACGTCTGGACGAAGAGGGACATCTGATCGGGAATCACACCTATAATCATGTGGAGATCACGAGACTGTCGGATGAAGAAGCCAAAAGGGAGCTTATGGATACGGACGATGTGATCTGTTCGATTACGGGAAAGCATGTGGAGTATATGCGTCCTCCCTTTGGCGTATGGCAGGATGAGTTAGAAAAAGAGCTGGATGTTATGCCTGTGCTCTGGAGTATTGATCCCCTGGACTGGACAACGAAGAATGTGAGTGAGATCGTGAATAAGGTGGTAACAGAAGCAGGGGAAAATGATATCATCCTTTTGCATGACTGTTATGATTCCAGTGTGGATGCGGCGCTGCGGATTGTCGATATCCTGAAAAAGCGGGGATTTGAATTCGTGACGGCAGATGAACTGATCATGGATTAGAGATTGAAAGGAAGGAATATATGGCAGAAGAATTCGCAAGAACGGAACTGCTGATCAAAGAAGAGGGCATTCGCCGCCTGAAGGAAGCTTCCGTTATGGTGCTTGGAGTTGGCGGCGTGGGCTCGCATTGTATCGAAGCACTGGCAAGAAGCGGCGTGGGGAGATTGATCCTGGTGGACAGTGATAAAGTATCGGTTACAAATATAAATCGGCAGTCCATCGCGCTGCATAGTACGGTGGGGCGGTATAAGACGAGGGTCATGAAGGAAAAGATCGCCGATATCAGCCCGGAGACAGAGGTGATCACCCATGAACTCTTCGTGCTGCCGGAGAATATAGAGACGATCTTCAAAGAGGAGCCGGATCATATCGTCGACGCGATCGATACGGTTACGGCGAAGCTTGCCGTAGCCGAGAAGGCGGCGGCATGCGGGATTCCCCTGATCAGCAGCATGGGAACCGGCAATAAGCTGCATCCGGAGCTCTTTGAGATCGCTGATATCAGTGAGACGAGCGTATGTCCGCTGTGCAGAGTGATGAGAAAGGAGCTGCGGGCGAGAGGGATCGAACATCTGAAGGTGTTGTATTCAAAGGAGAAACCGATCCGTGTATCCGGCGGCGTGGATGGAGCCGGCAGAGCGCCGGGAAGTATTTCATTCGTTCCGCCTGTCGCCGGGCTTCTGATCGCCGGAGAAGTGATCCGCAAGATCATAGCCTGATCCCGGATAGTGTGCCGGCCGTATTATATTCTGCGAAGTTTCGCCGGATATAATAGGGTCAGAGACGCCGGAAGGGGAAGAGTTTGAAAAGAAGGGTGTTAAGAGGTGGATATAAATGGATCTATTTGAATATGCAAGAGAGAAGAATATGAAAGATGAGGCGCCGCTGGCGTCGAGGCTTAGGCCTGCCGCGCTGGACGAGGTGGTGGGGCAGAAGCACATCATCGGGAAGGATAAGCTCCTTTACCGTGCGATCAAGGCGGACAAGCTGAGTTCGATCATCTTCTACGGTCCGCCGGGGACCGGGAAGACGACTCTTGCGAAGGTGATCGCCAACACCACCAGCGCGGAATTTACGCAGATCAACGCCACGGTGGCGGGAAAGAAGGATATGGAGGCGGTGGTACAACAGGCGAAAGAAACCCTGGGCATGTATCAGAAGAAGACGATTCTTTTTGTGGATGAGATCCACAGGTTTAATAAAGGGCAGCAGGATTATCTGCTTCCGTTCGTGGAAGACGGGACGATCATCCTGATCGGAGCGACAACGGAAAATCCGTATTTCGAGGTAAACGGAGCGTTGATCTCGCGTTCCAGTATCTTTGAACTCCACCCATTGGATAAAGAGGATATCAAGACGGTGCTTCGCCGTGCGGTCTACGATACGGAGAAGGGAATGGGCAGCTATGGCGCCGTGATCGATGAGGACGCCCTTGAATTCCTGGCGGATCTCTCGGGAGGGGATGCCAGGAATGCGCTGAATGCCGTAGAACTGGGAGTCCTGACGACGGACCGCAGCGAGGACGGGAAGATACATATCACGTTAGAAGTGGCTTCGCAGTGTATCCAGAAGAGGGTGGTGCGGTATGACAAGACAGGGGATAACCATTATGACACGATCTCTGCATTTATCAAGAGTATGAGAGGATCCGATCCGGATGCGGCAGTCTATTATCTCGCGAAGATGCTGTATGCGGGAGAAGATATCAAGTTTATCGCAAGAAGGATCATGATCTGTGCTTCGGAGGATGTGGGAAATGCGGATCCTATGGCGCTGACGGTTGCGGTGTCCGCGGCGCAGGCGGCAGAACGGATCGGGATGCCGGAAGCGCAGATCATCCTGTCCCAGGCGGTGCTGTATGTGGCGTCTGCTCCGAAGAGCAATTCCGCATGCAACGCTGTCTTCCGCGCGATGGAGAGTGTGAAGGATCATAAGACTACTGTGCCGGCTCATCTGCAGGATGCGCACTACAAAGGATCGCAGAAACTCGGGCATGGAGTCGGGTATAAATATGCGCATGATTATCCGAAGCATTATGTAAAACAGCAGTATCTGCCGGATGAGATCTGCGGCATGCGGTTCTATGAGCCGGGAGAGAACGGATATGAGAAAGAGATCAGGGCGTGGATGGAATATATCCGGAAGGATTGAGAGCCGTAACCTCTGGACATTTGCCTGCCGGGATAGTATAATCTGGATATAGAAGAATGTACGCCGAAGGTTTTCATAAGGACAGATGCGGCGAAAGCCCGAGTGCGTATCAGACACATAGGAGGGAATATAAAATGAAAGTGTATGATTCAGTCAAGAAAGAAGAGGTAGAAGTTGACGGTACGAAAGGCCTGATCGATATCATGAGAGACGGCAGACAGGTAGACTTGTACCTGAAAGAAAAGAAAACAGATGCGGACGGCTATATGAGCTGGGATGTAGAGCACTGGTCAAGCATTGATGTGAAGAGATTTATCCGCTGCTATTCTCTGGAAGGAAGAGTATTAGGGGAATCTACCGGACATAATATCTATGATCTGGAGAATGAGTTCAAACCGGAAGAAGCGGCGAAGATCGAACTCAGTTAATGGAATGATGTGCGCGGCTGCAGAATACGGCGTTTACACAAGGTATGGGATATCTCCTGAGACGGGGATATCCCATACCTTGTTTCAGAGGGAAAACGGTCCTATGAGGCAAAAACGCTGTGCAGAGACCGCGCTTAAGCGGCGAAGCGCCAGGAAGAAATTCAAGCGGCGGAAAAACGGGCGGCTGAAAGCAATGGAATTAACTTCTAAAAAAAATATAAAGAGTGTTGACAAAAGAAAAGCGTAGTGATACATTAGTAAACGAAGATATTAGCACTCAAAAATATAGAGTGCTAACAGAACGATCCGAAAGGAGGGGGGACGGATGATATCAGAGCATGGACTTAGTGATCGGAAGCTTAAGATTCTGCATGCCGTCATAAAGAATTATCTTGAGACCGGCGAACCGGTAGGCTCCAGAACGATCTCTAAGTATACGGATCTGAACTTAAGTTCCGCGACCATTCGGAATGAGATGGCAGATCTAGAAGAGCTGGGATATATCATGCAGCCTCATACGTCGGCAGGACGCATTCCTTCGGATAAGGGTTACAGGCTCTATGTAGATATGCTGATGGAAGAAAAAGAGCAGGAGTTAGGCGAGCTGCAGGAGCAGATGCTTGATAAGGCGGACCGGATGGAACAGCTTCTGAAGCAGGCGGCGAGAGTGCTTGCAAGCAACACGAATTATGCCACGATGGTATCAACTCCCATGAGCCATTCGAATAAGATCAAGTTTATTCAGTTGTCCATGGTGGATGAAGAACAAGTGATCGCAGTGATCGTGCTGGGCGGGAATGTCATCAAGAACAGGATCATTCATATTGAAGAAGCTCTGAGCAATGAGAATCTTCTCAAGCTGAATATGTTATTGAACACGACACTGAACGGCATGTCTATTGAAGAGATCAATCTGGGATTGATCGCAAGGCTTAAGGAACAGGCGGGAGTACACAGCGGAGTGGTCAGCGACGTCCTAGACGCCGTGGCGGATGCGATCCAGGTTGACGAGGATATGCAGATCTATACCAGCGGCGCCACGAATATCTTCAAATATCCTGAGCTTAGCGATAATCAGAGCGCCCAGGAGATCATCAATGCATTTGAAGAGAAGCAGCAGCTGACAGAGCTGGTAACACAGACACTGACGAAAGAAGAGAATACCGGGATCCAGGTGTATATCGGAGACGAGACGCCGGTTCAGAATATGAAGGATTGCAGTGTTGTTACCGCGACTTATGAATTAGGCGACGGCATGAAGGGAACGATAGGCATTATCGGGCCCAAGAGAATGGATTATGAGCATGTGTTGAAATCTATGAAACGGCTTCAGAATGAGCTGGATCAGATGTTTCATAAAAAAGAATAAGAAAGGTGGAAATACCCTTGGGAGATCATCAGGAGAAAAGCCAGGAAGAGATGGTAAAAGAAGCTGTTGAGGAAGCGAAAAAGGCAGATTCTAAGGCAGCGAAAGACGCAGAGGAAGAAACGGCAAAAGACGCCGGCGAGACACAAGAATCTGCGGACGGCGCTTCTGAAGCGGAGTCTGAGGAATGCGGCGCTTCTGAAGAAGAGGCGGACGGATCGGCAGAAGGATCAAAGGGCGGCAAGAAGTTCTTTGGCAAGAAGAATAAAAAGGATAAAAAAGACGAGAAGATCGAGGAACTGACAGACAGACTTACCCGTCAGATGGCAGAGTTTGATAACTTCCGCAAACGAACGGACCGGGAGAAATCCCAGATGTACGAAGTGGGTGCGAAAGATATCATAGAAAAGATTCTTCCTGTAGTGGATAATTTTGAACGCGGACTTCACGCGGCGCAGGAAGAAGGAAAAGAAGACCCCTTTATTCAGGGAATGGAGATGGTGTATAAGCAGTTGATGACTACATTGGAGAGCGCGGGAGTGAAACCGATCGAAGCGGTTGGAGCAGAATTCAACCCGGACTTCCATAATGCGGTGATGCATGTGGAAGACGAAAACTTCGGCGAGAATATCGTAGCCGAAGAATTCCAGAAAGGCTACCTATACCGCGATTCCGTAGTAAGACACAGCATGGTTAAAGTAGCAAACTGACATTTCGCACTTAGCGAGAAACTCGTTCGAAGAACTTGGCGAGGTATTTCACGAGCCTAGGGAATCGAACATACAAGGCACTTAGCGAGAAACTCGTTCGAAGAACTTGGCGAGGTATTGTCGAGCCTAGGGAATCGAACATACAAGGCACTTAGCGAGAAACTCGTTCGAAGAACTTGGCGAGGTATTGTCGAGCCTAGGGAATCGAACATACAAGGCACTTAGCGAGGTATTGTCGAACTTAGTGCGAAAGTAAGAACAGGAAATCAAAATAGGAGGAATTTATCATGGGCAAAATCATAGGAATTGACTTAGGTACAACGAACAGTTGTGTGGCGGTTATGGAAGGCGGACAGCCGACCGTGATCGCGAATACGGAAGGCGCAAGAACGACTCCATCCGTAGTTGCATTCTCCAAGACGGGAGAGCGTCTTGTGGGAGAGCCGGCGAAGCGTCAGGCTGTAACGAACGCAGAGAGGACGATCTCATCCATTAAGAGAGAGATGGGAAGCGATTATAAGGTAGGGGTAGACGAGAAGAAGTATTCTCCGCAGGAGATCTCTGCTATGATCCTTCAGAAATTAAAAGCAGACGCAGAAGGTTACCTGGGAGAGAAGGTAACGGAAGCAGTGATCACAGTACCGGCTTATTTTAACGACGCACAGCGTCAGGCGACCAAAGATGCAGGTAAGATCGCAGGGCTTGACGTGAAGCGTATCATCAACGAGCCTACCGCGGCGGCGCTTGCATACGGCCTTGATAATGAGAAAGAGCAGAAGATCATGGTATATGACTTAGGCGGCGGTACTTTTGACGTGTCTGTCATCGAGATCGGCGACGGTGTCATCGAGGTGTTGGCTACTGCAGGTAATAACAGGCTTGGCGGCGATGACTTTGACCAGAAGGTTACGGATTATATGATCGCTGAGTTCAAGAAGCAGGAAGGCGTGGATCTGTCTGCAGATAAGATGGCGCTTCAGAGACTGAAAGAGGCGGCTGAGAAGGCAAAGAAAGAGCTGTCGTCCGCAACGACAACAAATATCAACCTGCCGTTCATTACCGCAACTGCTGAAGGACCGAAGCATTTTGATATGAATCTGACAAGAGCAAAATTCGATGAATTAACACATGACCTGGTAGAGAAGACTTCCGAGCCTGTAAAGAGAGCGCTTTCCGATGCAGGGATCACCGCTTCCGAGCTTGGCCAGGTACTGTTAGTCGGAGGTTCCACACGTATTCCGGCAGTACAGGAAGAGGTTAAGAGACTTACCGGCAAGGAGCCTAGCAAGTCACTGAATCCGGATGAATGTGTAGCGCTCGGCGCATCTGTTCAGGGCGGTAAGCTTGCAGGAGACGCGGGCGCAGGAGATATCCTTCTTCTTGACGTAACACCGTTGTCACTGTCTATTGAGACCATGGGCGGCGTTGCAACAAGGCTGATCGAGAGAAATACGACGATCCCGACCAAGAAGAGCCAGATCTTCTCCACGGCGGCTGACAATCAGACGGCGGTAGATATCAACGTTGTACAGGGCGAGAGACAGTTCGCAAGAGATAATAAGTCTCTTGGCCAGTTCAGGCTGGATGGAATCGCACCGGCTCCGCGCGGAGTACCGCAGATCGAGGTCACCTTCGACATTGATGCCAATGGTATCGTAAATGTATCTGCGAAAGATCTTGGAACAGGAAAAGAGCAGCATATTACGATCACGGCGGGATCCAATATGTCTGATGAAGATATCGACAAAGCAGTGAAAGAAGCGGCGGCATTCGAGGCAGAGGATAAGAAGCGTAAAGAAGGTATTGATACGAAGAACGACGCAGACGCAATGCTCTTCCAGACAGAGAAGGCTCTGAACGAGGTGGGGGATAAGATCGATCCGGCAGAGAAGGCTGCTGTTGAGGCAGATTGCAAGGCTTTGAAGGAACTGCTTGAAAAGGTGAATATGGAAGATATGTCAGACGCGCAGATCGCAGAGATCAAAGCTGCGAAGGATAAATTAATGGAAGGTGCGCAGAAAGTATTTACCAAGATGTACGAGCAGGCTGGCGCGGCGGCGCAGGGAGCAGATCCGAATATGGGAGCAGGTCCGAATCCGGGAGCAGGCCCGGCGCCGGAAGGATTCCAGGGAGACGACGTAGTAGACGGAGATTATAAAGAGGTCTAATATATCATAGAGTACCGGTAACAAAGAGACAGAGATCTACGTTATGTGCAGATAATTATGAGGATACAAAGCAGGGGAGCCTGCGGAGGGATTCCTCATAATTATCTGTATACGGCGTTATTCTGTAAGATGGTCAGAACTATCACTTTATAATGTACGTTCGGAGTCGTTCTTATGGTGTAGAGAGGCTTCGGGCGTATGTATAGAGAAAGGGAGAAACTATGGCAGAATCAAAAAGAGATTATTATGAAGTGCTGGGCGTCAGCAGGGATGCCGACGACGCGACTTTGAAGAAGGCATACAGACAGGTTGCCAAGAAGTACCATCCTGATATGAATCCTGGCGATGCGGAAGCCGAGAAGAAATTCAAAGAAGCTTCGGAAGCATATGCGGTATTGAGTGACGCGGACAAACGCCGGCAGTATGACCAGTTCGGACATGCGGCATTTGAAGGCGGCGCCGGGGGCGGCGGATTTGGCGGGTTTGATTTCAGCGGCGCTGATTTTAGCGACATTTTCGGCGATATCTTTGGCGATCTCTTCGGCGGAGGCAGAAGAGGACGTGCGAACCAGGGACCCATGAAGGGTATGAATATCCGCAAGAGCGTACGGATCACATTCGAAGAAGCCGTGTTCGGGTGTGAGAAGGAACTGGATATGATCTTAAAGGATCCATGTACCAAGTGCCAAGGATCAGGCGCGAGACCAGGGACATCTCCTGAGACTTGCTCCAAATGCGGCGGGAAAGGACAGGTGGTATATACGCAGCAGTCCTTCTTCGGGATGGTGCAGAATGTCCAGACTTGTCCGGACTGTAACGGAACCGGTAAGATCATCCGGGAAAAATGTCCGGACTGCGGGGGAACGGGTTATACGTCCAACCGTAAGAAGATCGCGGTCACAATCCCGGCAGGAATCGACAATGGACAGAGCGTGCGCATTCGTGAAAAGGGCGAGCCGGGTGTAAACGGCGGGCCAAGAGGCGACTTGCTGGTAGAGGTAGTGGTATCCAGACACCCGATATTCCAGAGGCAGGATATGCATATCTTCTCTACTGTCCCGATCTCATTTGCCCAGGCGGCGCTTGGCGCGGATATCCGGGTTAAGACAGTGGACGGAGAAGTGATCTATACGGTAAAACCGGGAACCAGGACGGACACGAAAGTGCGTCTGAAAGGAAAAGGGGTTCCGTCTCTTCGCAATTCCAGCGTCCGCGGCGACCATTATGTGACGCTTGTGATCCAGACGCCGGAACATCTGAGCCATGAAGCGAAAGAAGCGCTCAGAAGATTCGACGAATTGTCAGGAAATACACTGCAGGCGGCAGGAAGCGGCGCAGGCAGCGAGACGAAGAGTGGAAAGAAGAAAAAAGGATTTATGGATAAAGTAAAAGAGGCCTTTGATGATTAATTTCATCAGAGGCTTCTTTAGAAAGAAGAGGATAAAATGGAAGAGAAGAGAGGGGCGTCCCCCAAAGAACCGCATAAGAGGCGTGTAAGATATGCGGGGACACATCCGCGAGGTTATAAGGAGAAATATAAGGAACACCAACCGGAGAAATATGCAGATACGATCTCCAGGGTGATCCAAAAGGGCAGTACCCCGGCGGGGATGCATCTGCCGATCTGTGTGAAAGAGATTCTGGAATTTTTTAATATCCAGCCGGGGCAAAAAGGGCTTGACGCGACTCTTGGATACGGCGGGCATACTAAGGAGATGCTGCGGCGCTTAGAAGGACAGGGGCATATCTATGCATTGGACGTGGATCCGATCGAGTCTGCGAAGACGAAGGAGAGGCTTAAGAATCTGGGATATGATGACGATATATTGACAGTGAAGCTTCAGAATTTTGCCAAGATCGATCAGGTAGCCAAAGAGGCAGGGAAGTTTGATTTCGTACTTGCGGATCTGGGAGTCTCTTCGATGCAGATTGATGATCCGGAGCGGGGCTTCACCTATAAGGCAAAAGGCCCGTTAGACCTGCGCATGAATCCGGAGAAAGGAATCAGCGCGGCAGAACGACTAAGAGAAATATCGCGGGAAGAATTTGCCGGAATGCTGACAGAGAACGCCGATGAACCTTATGCGGATGAGATAGCAGAGACTGTGGCGGCACGTTTGAAGAGAGGGGAGAGGATAGAGACTACGATACAATTGAAAGAAGCGATCGAAGGAGCGCTTTCCTTTCTTCCGGCCGCAGACCGGAAGGAAGCCGTGAAGAAGTCCTGTCAGAGAACTTTTCAGGCGCTTAGGATCGATGTAAACCAGGAGTTCGAGGTGTTGTATGAGTTCCTGGAGAAATTGCCGGATATATTGGCGCCGGGAGGGAAGGCGGCGGTGCTTACCTTTCACTCCGGAGAAGACAGGCTTGTAAAGAGATCCTTTAAGGAATTAAAAAAAGAGGGGATCTATCGGGAGATATCGACGGAAGTGATCCGTCCGTCGGCAGAAGAGTGCGCAAGGAACGGCAGGGCGCGGCCTGCGAAGATGAGATGGGCAATACGGGGGTGACCGCCCATCTCCTGAAGTCAAAGACCCCGCTGCAAGCAACGGGGCATCAAATTTGTAGCGCTGCAGAGCAGCGGGGTATTTGACCCTCGCGGCAGTCGCCAAATGTGCATGCAAGCATGCCCGCTTGGCTCGTTGCTCGCGGGAATAAAATGCTGCGTGGAAACGAAGATAATATATTGTAAAAATCGTATCTTGGAGATATAATGAATAAGGGTCAGAAGGATGGCCGGAAAGATGAAATGAAGTGCACAGGAGGAATTTATTATGTACGAATTATTCAAAACAGGTACGGATATCGCATTCTATGTGGTGGTGGCAGCCGTCGTGATCGGCGCTGCGATCAAGATCTTGAAGAACAAGAAGGATAAATAGTAAAATAAAAGATTTATCTGAGGGATCGTAAGGGCAGATAAGAGAAAGGAGAGGAGTATGAAGCGGATAGTATCATATCTGCTGGCAGCCGTACTGGTTCTTGGACCATGCATGAGCAGTTACGCAACGGAGCCGGACCGTACACAGGAAAGTATGGAACCGGAAAAAGGACAGGAGACGGAGAATGTAGGGGGAGAAGCGTCAAGTACGGGGGGAGAACAGCAGAGTACAGAGACCCAACAGGATACAGACATGCAGCAGGATGTGGACAAAGAGCAGGATGCAGGCACGCTTCCGGTTTCTGGTGAAGAAGATACGGATGAAAATGCGGATGAAAGCAGGCAGACTGAGGAAGCCAGTAAAGATAAGGGGCAGGTGGACGTATATATCGCCCAGACACTGGAGTGGGGAAGCGCGGTGACATTTACCGTATCCCTGGAAGGCAGCGAGAAGAAGATCACTCTGGCGTCGGCAGAAGACGGCGAGGTACAAAAGGGAGTCACGTTCGGCGACCTGGCGGCGGGTACATATAATCTGAAGGTATCGGCGCCGGGATTCTCGGATTATACGCAGCAGATCAAAGTGGAAGGATGGGCGTATAAAGTGAATCTTGCGACCGGGTTCCTGGGAGGATATGGGTATACGCCGGAAGGAATACATCCGGGCGTGCTGCTCATCGGCGACGTGAACGGCGACAGGATGATCACGGAAGAAGACGAGACACTGTTGGTTGACCTGATCGACGCGGGAGAGGCGGTATCCGGCCATGAGGCGGCAGATCTTAACCGTGACGGCAAATTAGATCTTACGGATCTGGAGTATTTTGCCCAAGGCTATAAGGTGGAACAGGATACGGTTTCTTTTGTTGAATTACACGTGCCGGGATCTGCGATTAGCCAGAAGGCAGGAGATCAGACGGCGGCAGACGGCGCGCTTGCGAATCTGTCAACGGGGGAAGGCTCTGTCACGCTGAAGCGGGCAGACGGCGCGGAGATATCGGCGAATACTCCGGTGACGCTGGAATTTGACATTCCACAGGGAGAGAGTTTCCCGACGGGAGGTATTGTCATCGACTCAGGAGAAGAGAACCCGATCCGGACCGCTTCCATGGACATTACTTACATGGATGAGAATGCAGAACATACGATAACTGTTTCTGTCGCTCCGGAGGGAGTAGCGCAGCTGCTGACGGCAGAGAACGTACAGGTATCATCCGATGGTTACGGCAAGATCCTGGTCAACCTGGGGAATCAGGTTGCGGTGAAGAAGGTGACACTTAGGATCACCGGGATGAAGAAGAATAATAATCTTGCGGAGATATCCAAGGTGGAATTCGTGAACGACATGGAGAAGCGGATCCCGGAGCCGCAGCGAGATATCCCGAAGAATCTTAAGGCAGAGGCAGGAAATAAGAAATTCACCCTGGAATGGGAAGCATGCTCGAATGTTACCGGCTATGAAGTGCTGATCGAAGATGAGGATAAAGAGCAGGAGATCATGGCTGCGAAGGGACCGATGCTGTCGGTCACCTCATTCGGGAAGGATAAGCTTGTCAATGGCAAAGAGTATAAAGTACAGGTACAGTCGGTGAACGGAGCCTGGAGAAGCGGATATTGCGAGCCGATCACGGTGATCCCTAAGGCGGATAAAGTACCGGCCGCACCGGATAGCCTCAAATTGACAGGGGGATACCGGGCGATCGTCGCATCCTGGAAGAGGATGGAGGATACGGATTCTTACAATCTGTTCTACAGAGAAGAAGGAGCCGAAGGCTATACAAAGGTAGAAGGAATTACTGCAAACAATTATACAATAGCGGACCTGAAGGATAAGACTGCCTATGAGGTATATGTGACAGGCGTGAATGAGTTAGGTGAGAGTAAGCCGTCTCTGACAGCCAAAGCGGAGACCATAGATCCGGATCCGGCGCAGATGCCGAAGTATAAGCTGATCAACGTCGCAGGAGAAGGCGAGGTAAGCGGACATATCACCGGCGCTTCTATAGCGAAGGGAACGATGCAGGACAGCCCGTTGGATGAGCAGGCGGGAACGGCATGGGGAACGGTGGACAACAATCCGATATCCCATTATGTGTTCTCTTCCTGGGACGGCGGAGGATACAACGCGTTGACGAACCATGGGGTCACTTATGAGTTTGACCAGGCTTATGAGATGGATCGGATCGCGCTGCAGGAAGTGACGCCTCAGAGTCAGCATTACGGCTATGTACAGGTAAGATACTGGGATGAGAACGGCAATGAAGTCCTGCTTGATAATAGCAAAGTAGGGATTCAGAGAAAGACGGATTCTGAAAACAGAGCGTACTATCTGATCAAGTTCCAGGGACCGATCAAGGCGAAGAAGATTCAGTTCGGTCTTGCGAGGTCGTATGTATATGGCACGATCTCCATATCCGAGGTGTATTTCTATCAGTATGATCCGATCGAAGCGGATATTATGGCGCTTTATCAGGACGACCTGCATACGGTATTAAGAGAAGATGTGACGCAGGATACGATCGACGGACTGAGGGCGCGGATCAACACTCCGGATGAGGCAAGCGGGGAATATCACCCGGATAAGACATACCTGGAGAGAGAACTTAAGACGGCAGAGGATATCCTGAATTCCAAATTAACGGAATCCGTGCGTATCTATAATGCGATCACAACGCAGGATCTGAACGTTGGACGCGGCTTCGGCGGATTGAATGCATGGCAGCCGATCGGGGCGACGGCTGCGGCAGGGGAAGAGATCACCGTCTATGTAGGACATAATACGAAGCGGACCGGCGAGAACACCAATCTGCAGCTCGTAAGTACACAGTACCATGCAGAATCGGACGGGCTGGCAAAGGTGGTGGCAACACTCAAGGTCGGAAGAAATGATATCACGATCCCGAAGATATCTTCGACAAATGTGGAATCCGGCGGTGCGCTCTATGTGCAGTACACGGGCAACCGCGCCGACGATGATTATGCGGTGCGCGTAAGCGGCGGCGTACAGGTTCCAAGGCTCGACCTTTACCAGGTGAGCGACCCTGCAGAGCGCCTGAGCCGGGCGGCAGCGTATATCGGGCAGCTTGACGAATATGTGAATGGTATGGAGGCAAGGCATGAGGAAGCCCACAAGAATTCCGAGAATGATGGGGTTGCCGGACATGATTTTGACCCACAAAACTGTATCCTGGGCGCGGCCGATATCATGCTGGATACGATGCTTCTCTCCCTTCCGGCGAAGCAGATCCGGGACGGAGCCGGCGGAGGAAGTATAGAAGAGCGGGCGCAGAAGCTCGTGACGTCAATGGACGCTATGGAAGGCATGATGGGGTTATTCTATCAGCACAAAGGCTTGAATAACAGCGCGCCGGAGGTGAAAGACCGGATTCCGGCTACGCATCTGAATATACGTTATCAGAGGATGTTCGCCGGGGCGTTCATGTATGCGGCAGGTAATCATATCGGTATTGAATGGCCTGAGACAAAGGGTATGATGGGCGGAGTCCCGGTACAATCTGACGAGAACGGCAAATATGTGAGCGGAGGATACTTCGGATGGGGGATCGCCCATGAGATCGGGCATTGTATCAACCAGGGAGCTTACGCGTACGCCGAGGTTACCAACAATTACTATTCCGTACTTGCGCAGGCGAAGGATACGAATGACTCGGTACGTTTTCAGTACAGTAATGTATATGACAAAGTCACGTCCGGTACGAAAGGAAACGCTTCTAATGTGTTTACGCAGTTAGGTATGTACTGGCAGCTGCATCTGGCGTATGACGACGGAATGAACTTCAAGACCTATCCGGCTTATGATCAGCAGCTTAACAGCCTGTTCTTTGCAAGGGTGGACACCTACGCAAGAACGCCGGCAAAGGCGCCGGCTCCGGGCGGTGTGGCGCTTACGCTTTCGGGCGACTCAGATCAGAAGCTGATGCGTCTGTCCTGCGCTGCGGCGCAGAAGAATATCCTGGAATTCTTCGAACGATGGGGAAAGACTCCGGATCAGGATACGGTGAAGTATGCGGAGCAGTTCCCGAAAGAGACAAGAGCGATCTATTATGTGGATGATAATTCCAGAGTATACCGGACGGCCGGAAGCGGAAGTATCCTTGGTACGGAAGGTAAGATAGAGGCAGTCGGAGACGGTACGGCGGCGGTTCTGGATGCGAATGCGGCGAACAGGGTAGATATTACGCTGAGTTCTAAGAACATTAATACGGATGATATCCTGGGATATGAGATCGTACGCTGCATGATCTCGAACGGAGATGTCGAGAAAGAATCGGTAGGATTCACAACCGGAAATCAGTTCACGGACGTCGTGACGACGATCAACAACCGGGTTATAACGTATGAGATCACATTGATCGATAAATATCTGAACCGTTCCGCAGTGAAGACGCTGCCCGCGCTTAAGATCAGCCACAACGGCGAGATCGGTAAGGAGGACTGGACGGTCAGCACAAAGAATATAACGGCTACGAATGTACCGTCTGCAGGAATTGGTAATGACGATACGCCTTGCGGACCGGAAGTAGAGGCTGCGATTAAGAAAGCCGTAGATAACGATCTGAATACGGAATTTACCGGAACCGTGAATGAGAACGCGGAAGTATTGATCGAGTTCAACCGTCCGCTTATGATCTCCGGATTCCGATATCGGGCAGGCAGCGAAGATCCGGTGAAGGAATATGTCATCTATGTGAAAAATGAAGAAGACAACAGTTGGGCGGAAGCGGCGAAAGGAAGCTTTGCGTCAGAGGACGAAAGGATGGTACACTTCGGTAAAGAAGGCAGTGACAATATTGTATTGTACCGTACGTCTGCAGTGAAACTGGCGATCACCGGACAGACAGGAGAAGAGATCAGTATCGCGGAACTGGATGTACTGGGAGTGACCGGAGATAATGTTGAGTTCAGGTATATGCAGGATGGAGACGCGCAGAAGACACCGGTGATCGGTCGTCTGCAAAATGATCACCAGTATGGTGAGGAAGCGAAAGATACGATCCCCAAAGGCTCGATCGTCTTCACCGGAAGATACAAAGGCAATGCCGCGTATAACGTCGTGATCCTTTATGACCAGGACGGCAATATCGTCGGCGGTACGGACGAAGACGGTTCATTAAAAGCGGAGCAGGTCATATATACGGAGGATCCGCAAGATGAGGAGATACAGGATACCTACGACGGAACGTGGATATACTGGATCACGCCGAAATCGGCTGAGGAAGAAGCGGCATTCCTTGAAAGCCTCAAACAGGTGCGTGCCGAACTGTACCGGGTAGACAATGCATTAACCAACGAAGGCCAGAGGCTGGTGAGCGATACGAAGTTTGAGACGATGCCGGCAGAACTTCCGGACATACAGCTTGACGGCAAATAACAGCGATAAAAGGAGTAGAACATGAAGAAATATTTATTAAGAATGATCATGGCAGTGTTCGTATTTATCGCGATGCTGCCGGTTAAGGTACTTGCCGTGGAGTCGGCAATAGAAGTGACGGGTAAGGATACGGGGACAGCTTCGGTGAAGCTGACCCTTCCGAACGCGGCGTCAGAAGGGATATCGACTTTCAGTCTGAGCCTGATGCTTGAACCGACGGACGGAGGAATCAATATGGATGAGATCGTATCCGGAGTGGAATTTGGAGACAGGATCAAGCAGGAGGCGAAAGTACAAACTTCCCGTTCCCATCAGGGGAAGATGCTGAATATCTATGTTGCGGGTATTGCCCCCCTCTTTACGGCAGGCGCCGACGGAGATACTCTGGAGGTGGGCGAGGTATATATGAGGAACGCAGCGGGAGAGAATGTTCCGTTCCGGATTGATGTCGGGAAGAGTGAATTCAGTGTAGTACGGGGAAGGACTACGGTCAAGATCGGAGAAGACGATCTGAATAACAGCTCGGGAGGCACGCTGATCCCTCCGGAAGAGCCAGATCCTTCGGAAGAGCCAGATCCTCCGGCAGAGCCTGTGGATCCGGAGATCCAGGCTGTAAGAGAACAGCTTAAGGCGCTGTTAGAGAAGGCGGAAAGTATACCGGAGGGGAACAGGACGCCATCCCTGCAGGCAGCGATCGATAAAGCAAAGAGTGTATTGGAGAACCCTGACGCTACATTAGAAGAGTTGAAGGCAGCCCTTCTGGAGCTGGAAAATGAGTTGGCGCTTTACGGGTCGACGGTAGGTTCTGAAAATCAGACGGAGGATACCGGGAGAGCTCAGGCGCGGCAGAACCAGAGGCAGAACGGGACGCCCCCTGCCGCCAAGACAGGCGATACGGATCCGGTTATACCATATGCTGTGATGATCGTGCTGTGCGCGGCGGTGCTTGGCGCGGTTGGATGGCATAGACGCAGAGCAGCCGGATAGAAGCCGTGCTGTGCGCGGCGGTGTTTGGTGCGGCTGGATGGCATAGGCGAATAGCATAAGAGACAGGATAGGAGGCTGTTGTAAAGTGGCAGAAGCTCTGCATTTTACAACAGCCTTTGCAAATGTACGGCATAGATCCGGGAAGAATGTGCATACTATTAGTAAGAAGACTTGTCTTGCTGAAAGGAGCACATGGAACATGAAAGAATTGAAGTTGGATCTTTTGCCGGGTAATCTGTATGCGGCAAAGAAGAGGGCAGAGCAGCAGAAGGATAAAGGGAAGAAGAGTTGCGAGCAGAAGAATATCGTTAGACTTGTGGAGATATCTGCAAAGACAGAATATACGGATGACGGAGAGAACGAATGAGATATTATCTTGCCCCGTTAGAAGGGGTTACTACGCATATATTCCGAAGGGTGTACCATACATGTTTTCCTTCTATGGATAAGTATTTTACGCCCTTTTTTTCACCGCATTCCAAGCGTGGATTTACGGCGAAAGAGGAAGCGGAGATCTTGCCGGAGAATCATAGAGGAATGCGGCTGATCCCGCAGATCCTGACAAACCAGGCAGAGGGGTTCCTGCAGACGGCGGAGAAACTGGCGTATTATGGATACGATGAGGTCAATCTGAATCTGGGATGCCCGTCGAAGACGGTTGTCTCGAAGGGAAGAGGTTCCGGGTTCCTTGCTTATCCGGATGAACTGGATCGTTTCCTGGATGAGGTCTTTAAGGGGGCGAAGGTGAGGATCTCGATCAAGACGAGGATTGGAAAAGACGATCCGGGAGAATTCCCGAGACTCCTTGAGATATATAACCAGTATCCGCTTGAAGAATTGATCATCCATCCCAGGCTGCAGACTGATTATTATAAGAATGTGCCTGATCTGGATGCATTTGAAGAAGCCGTACGAAAGAGCCGGAATCCATTGTGTTACAATGGGGATATCCGTACCGTGCAGGATGCGGAAGGGATAGCGGCGCGATTCCCGTTGGCGCCGGCGTGCATGATCGGGAGAGGCATGATCGCCAATCCGGGGCTTCTTTGCGAGATCCGGGGGACGGGCGCTGCGGATCGTGACGCGGTCCGTAAGTTCCATGATCTGTTGTATGAAGAATATCGAAGGGTCAATATGGGCGACAGAAACGTGCTGTTTAAGATGAAAGAGATCTGGAGCTATCTTGGCGCGCTTTTTCCAGGATGTGAGAAGCAGCTGAAACGAATCCGAAAGGCGGAAAAAGCAGACAGGTATGAAGAGGCGGTAAAAGAATGCTTCGATCAGCGGCAGGAGTAAGAGAACAAAAATAAAGAGAGAGAAACAGGAAGGAGAAAAAGAACATGGAAGATCAGAAAAAGAGAGTATATGATGCGTTGGACAAGCTTAAGATCAAATATGAGGTGGTAGAGCATGAACCGGTACATACAATGGAGGATATGGACAGACTTGGACTGCCGGAGAAAGGGACGCTATGCAAGAACCTGTTCCTGAGGGATTCGAAGGGAAAGCGGCATTTCCTGGTGACTTGTGAAGAAAGTAAGAAAGTAGACCTGAAAGCGTTGGGCAGACAGTTGGGAGGCGGGAACTTAAGTTTCGCTTCGGAAGACCGTCTGGAGAAATATCTTGGGCTTAAGCAGGGAAGCGTCTCTCCCTTTGGGTTGATGAATGATACGGATCATGCAGTCGAGTTCTTCATTGACAAAGATCTGAGCAGATGTAAGAGCCTTGGGATCCATCCGCTTGAGAATACGGCGACCGTGTTCCTTTCTTTTAAGGACTTGGATAAATTCTTGTGGGATCTGGATGTAGATGTGGTAAAAGTTAAATTATAGTTTGTTTATACTTTTTTAATTGCATATTTTCCAGATGAGAAGTAGAATAGTCTAAGTATCTGACAGAAGATAAATGTATTGGTACAGAAAGGCGAAGATGAATATGGAACAGTGGAACAGACAGGGGACGCCTGCGACGCCGCCGGAGAGCTACGGTAAGCGTGTCTGGCATATATGGGGTCCGATCGTGATAAAGTGGGTAATAGGGATCGGCGTCAGTTCGATCGCTATGGGAGTGCTGACGATGATGTATGTGATGGCGGATCAGGACGCCGCCATGACGGCGATGCAGAGTGAAGATCAGATGATGGAGCTATACGGAAGGATCATGGAGAAGTATGTCAGTTTTGCTGCGATGATAGAAGCAGTGGGCGCGGTCATAACGATTCCGATCATGTGGTATTTCTTCCATAAAGACCGTGTGAAAGAGCGGCAAATGGGGATGATACCGAATAAGAAGGCGCCTGTCTGGAAGTATGGGGCGGGCATCCTGATGGCGGCGGCGCTGAGCCTGGGGCTTAATAATCTGATCATCATAGGGAATCTGTCCGCGGTGAGTGAAGCTTACGAGTCAACGATGGAAGCGCTCTATTCGGCTCCGATCCTGGTTCAGGTTATATCACTGGCGGTCCTGGTGCCGATCAGCGAGGAGCTTGTATTCCGGGGACTTCTCTTTAAGCGTTTGAGGGAAAAGGGGACCTATATACAGGCAGCGATGTATTCGGCAGTGGTATTCGGATTGCTGCACGGGAATCTGGTCCAGATGCTCTATGGATTTATCCTGGGTATGATGCTGAGTTACCTCTGTGAAAAATATGGTTCGGTCAAAGCGCCGATCGCTGCTCACATCGCTATGAATCTGTTGTCTGTGGCGGCGACGGAATTTAAGCTGGCAGACTGGATGATGGAAAGTAAGATGCGGATCGGAGTTATCACGATCGTGTGCGCGTTCATCGCTTCAACCATGTTTGTATTTGTGCAGCGGATCGAAGAGAAGCCGGATGTGCCTGGTACGTCTGAGGAAAATGAAGGAGTTGTCGCTTGATATGGCGGCAGCTCCTTTCTTAGTACATCATTGCATTGATCCTTAAGTAATAAGCGCTTGCTGTCCTTGCCGTCTGCATGCCTTCGAACCTTATGTTTCGCTGGTCTGCTTCTTCGATAGTATGTGTATAAAAGCCTCAACGTAGCCCGCTGCACCATCGGAAATGATGAGATATTGTATATGTAATAAAGTGAAATGTATAGAAAATACGCTTAAATACAAGGAGAAATAAAGAATTGACAAATAATCTGACAATTACAGAAAAAGTTTATATTTACAACCTCGAAAAAAAGTAGTATAGTAAGAAAAAAGTAGAGAAAGGGACAGACATATGAGTGAGCAGATGATAAGCGGCGACGCCGGATTGTATCGTCCGCAGTTTGAGCATGATAACTGCGGGATCGGAGCGGTCGTCAATATCAAAGGACGTAAAAGCCATAGTACGGTGGCGGACGCCTTGAAGATTGTGGAGAATTTAGAGCATAGAGCCGGCAAGGATGCCGAGGGCAAGACAGGCGATGGAGTGGGGATCCTGTTACAGATCTCGCACAGGTTTTTCACCAAAGTCTGCGAGCCTCTCGGCATTTTTTTAGGTTCGGAGAGAGATTACGGGGTGGGGATGTTCTTCTTTCCGCAGGATGAATTGAAGCGGAATCAGGCAAAGAAGATCTTCGAAGTGATCGTGAAGAAGGAAGGGATGGATTTCCTGGGATGGAGAGAGACGCCGGTGAGGCCGGAAGTGCTTGGAAGCCGTGCGGCGGCGTGTATGCCGTATATAATGCAGGGATTCATCAGACGTCCGAAGAAGACAGAAAGAGGAATGGACTTTGACAGGCGTCTCTATGTGGTGCGCCGTGTCTTCGAACAGAGCAGTGACGATACTTATGTGGCGTCACTGTCAAGCAGGACGATCGCTTATAAGGGGATGTTCCTGGTGGGGCAGCTCCGTCCGTTTTTTGAAGATCTTAAGGACAAGGATTATGAATCGGCGATCGCGCTGGTGCATTCCAGATTCAGTACCAATACCAACCCAAGCTGGGAACGCGCACATCCGAATCGGTTTATCGTACATAACGGAGAGATCAATACGATCCGCGGGAATGCAGATAAGATGCGTGCCAGGGAAGAGAATATGGAGTCCGAGCATCTGAAAGGAGAATTGCATAAAGTCCTTCCGGCGATCAACAGCTCTGGTTCGGATTCGGCGATGTTGGATAATGCGATCGAGTTCATGGTCATGAGCGGGATGGATCTGCCGCTTGCAGTCATGATCGCGATCCCCGAGCCTTGGGCGAATACGAAGAGTATGTCCCGGAAGAAGAAGGATTTCTACCAGTATTATGCGACGATGATGGAACCATGGGACGGGCCTGCGTCGATCTTGTTCAGCGACGGAGACTGCATGGGAGCTGTCCTTGACAGGAATGGGCTTCGCCCTTCCAGATATTATATTACGGATGATGACACGCTGATCCTTTCTTCAGAGGTAGGAGTCCTTGATATCCATCCGGGTAAGATCCGGATCAAAGAACGCCTGCATCCGGGAAAGATGCTTCTGGTGGATACGGTGCAGGGCAAGATGATCGACGATGATGAACTGAAAGAACTCTATGCAGGCAGACAGCCTTATGGAGAGTGGCTGGACAGTAATCTGGTAGAGCTTGAGAATCTGAAGATACCGAACAAGAAGGTTCCGGCATATACCCCGGAGGAATGCAGGAGGCTGCAGAAGGCGTTCGGATATTCTTATGAGGAAGTTAAGAGTTCCATTCTTGCAATGGCGCTGAATGGTTCGGAAGGAACTGCGGCAATGGGGATCGACGCGCCGCTTTCTGTATTGTCAGATAAGCATCATGATCTGTTCGGATATTTCAAGCAGCTGTTCGCACAGGTTACGAATCCCCCGATCGATGCGATACGTGAAGAGATCGTCACATCGACGACGGTCTATATCGGAGCGGACGGAAACCTTCTGAAAGAGAGGGAAGAGAACTGCAGGATGCTCAAGGTGGAGCACCCGATCCTTACCAATACGGATCTTCTGAAGATCAAGAATATGAAAGAAGACGGATTCAAGGTAGCGGAGATCCCTATCGTATATTATAAGAACTCAGGGCTTGAGAAAGCTATGGATTATCTGTTCATCGAGGTGGACCGCGCCATCAGGGAAGGCGCGAATATCCTGATCCTGACGGACAGAGGGGTAGATGAATACCATGTCGCCATGCCGTCCCTTCTGGCGTTGTCGGGGCTTCAGCAGCACCTGGTAAGGACGAAGAAGCGTACTTCTGTGGCGATCATCCTGGAGACCGGAGAGCCAAGGGAGGTACATCATTTTGCCACGCTGTTGGGATATGGAGCGTGTGCGGTCAATCCGTATCTTGCCCATGAGTCCATCAAGCTTCTGATCGAAAGCGATATGCTGCAGAAGGATTATTATGCCGCAGTGGCGGATTACAATCACGCGATCCTGCATGGTATCGTGAAGATCGCGTCGAAGATGGGGATCTCCACCATCCAGTCTTATCAGGGGGCGAAGATCTTCGAGGCGATCGGGCTTAAGGAAGCGTTCATACAGAAATATTTCACGGATACGGTCAGCCGCGTGGGCGGGATCGGGATCGAAGAGATCTCGGAAGATTATGTGGCGCGTCATTCCCAGGCGTTCGATCCGCTGGGGCTTGAAGTAGATCTGACGCTTGACAGTATCGGCCAGCATAAGTCAAAGAGCGGCGGAGAGCGGCATCTTTATAATCCGCAGACCATCCATATGCTCCAACAGGCGACCAGGCGGGGAGATTACGGGATGTTCCGGCAGTATACGGAGATGGTGAACGCGGAAGGAGAGCAGATCAACCTCCGGGGACAGCTGGAATTCAATTATCCGAAGAAGGGAGTCCCGATCGAAGAAGTAGAGAGCGTGGATTCTATTGTGACCAGATTCAAGACGGGAGCCATGTCTTACGGATCCATTTCCAAGGAAGCGCATGAGACCCTGGCGATCGCAATGAACCGTCTTCATGGCAAGTCGAACAGCGGTGAGGGCGGCGAGGAGATCGAACGTCTGGACAGTGACAGGTGTTCTGCGATCAAGCAAGTGGCGTCCGGGCGTTTTGGCGTGACAAGCCGGTATCTGGTCAGCGCGAAGGAGATCCAGATCAAGATGGCGCAGGGAGCCAAACCGGGCGAGGGAGGGCATCTTCCTGGCAATAAGGTGTATCCCTGGATTGCCAATACGCGCCATTCGACGCCGGGAGTCAGCCTGATCTCGCCTCCGCCGCATCACGATATCTATTCGATCGAAGACCTGGCGCAGTTGATCTATGACTGTAAGAATGCCAACAAAGACGCCAGGATCTCTGTGAAACTGGTATCGGAAGCCGGCGTCGGCACGGTCGCGGCAGGAGTTGCCAAGGCAGGGGCAGGTGTGATCCTGATCTCGGGATATGACGGTGGGACGGGCGCGGCGCCCAGAAGTTCTATCCATAATGCCGGACTTCCCTGGGAACTGGGACTTGCGGAGACACATCAGACGCTGATCCAAAACGGGTTGAGAGACAGGGTGCGTATCGAGACGGACGGGAAGCTGATGAGCGGGCGTGACATTGCGGTCGCAGCGATCTTAGGAGCGGAGGAATTCGGATTCGCGACGGCGCCGTTGGTGACGATGGGATGCGTGATGATGCGGGTATGTAATCTGGATACCTGTCCGGTAGGTGTGGCGACACAGAATCCGAAGCTGAGGAAGAGGTTCACCGGGAAACCGGAATATGTGATCAATTTCATGCGCTTTATGGCAGAGAATCTGCGGGAATACATGGCGAGGCTCGGGGTTCGTTCCATAGACGAGCTGGTAGGGCGTACGGATCTTCTGAAGGTGAAGGAGCAAGCAACATCCAGGCGGGCGGAAACTCTTAATCTGGAACAGATACTTTATAATCCATATGAGGGGACGAAGGCTCCGGTTATCTTCAATCCGAAGAAGGTGTATGATTTCGAACTGGAGAAGACCCTGGATGAGAAAGTACTGGTCAAAGAACTGCTTCCGGCATTGAAGAAAGGGCAGAAGAGAAGCATCCAGGTGGAGGTCCGCAATACGGACCGGACGTTCGGTACGATCTTCGGCTCCGAGATCACGAGAAGATATCCGGAAGGAATGGCAGAGGACAGTTACGTGGTAAAATGTACCGGAGCGGGCGGGCAGTCTTATGGGGCGTTCATCCCGAAGGGGCTTACCCTGGAACTTATCGGAGACAGCAACGATTATTTCGGGAAAGGGCTGTCAGGCGGCAAGCTTATCGTCTATCCGCCAAGAGGCGTGAAATACCGCCATGAAGAGAATATTATAATAGGAAATGTTGCGCTCTATGGGGCGACCAGCGGTAAGGCGTTCATCAACGGCGTGGCAGGAGAACGGTTCGCAGTGCGCAATTCAGGCGCCATGGCGGTTGTGGAAGGGGTCGGAGACCATGGATGTGAATATATGACCGGCGGGCGTGTGGCTGTCCTTGGCAAGACCGGCAAGAACTTTGCGGCAGGAATGAGCGGCGGCGTAGCCTATGTATTGGATCTGAACAGTGATCTGTATCAGAATGTGAATAAGCAGATGGTTCATATTGAGCGCGTCACGTCCAAGTTTGACGTCAATGAGCTGAAAGAGATGATCAAGGAGCATGTTTCCAGTACGAATTCGGAGGTAGGCAAGAAGATCCTTGAACATTTTACGGACTATCTGCCGAAGTTTAAGAAGATCATCCCGGTTGACTACGAGCGGATGCTGACTACGATCCTTCAGATGGAAGAGCAGGGAATGAGCAGCGAACAGGCGAAGGTGGAAGCATTTTACGCGATCAAGGGCGGAAGATAGGAGGCGGAAAAAGTGGGAAAAGCAACAGGTTTTATGGAATATGGGAGACAGGATAAGACGGCGGAAGAACCGGAGGTAAGGATCAGGCATTTTCGTGAATTCCACACGCCTCTGTCAAGGGAAGAGCAGGAACGCCAGGGCGCCAGGTGCATGGCGTGCGGCGTCCCGTTCTGCCAGGCGGGACAGATGATCATGGGTATGGCGAGCGGCTGCCCGCTCCATAATCTGGTCCCGGAGTGGAACGACTTGATCTATCATGGCAATTGGGAGGAAGCTTACTACCGGTTGAAGAAGACGAATAATTTCCCGGAATTTACATCCAGAGTGTGTCCGGCTCTGTGCGAAGCGGCGTGTACATGCAGCTTAAGCGGCGAGGCGGTCTCCACAAAGGCAAATGAATACGGCATCATCGAGAATGCCTACGAGAAAGGGTACGCGAAAGCGAGGCCTGTGAAGATCCGTACCGGAAAGAAAGTCGCGGTGGTAGGTTCCGGACCGTCCGGGCTTGCGGCGGCGGATATGCTGAACCGGAGAGGGCACAGCGTTACGGTGTTCGAGCGGGAAGATAAGATCGGCGGACTGCTTCGGTATGGTATCCCGAATATGAAACTGGAGAAGCAGATCATTGACCGGAAGCTTGCGGTCATGGAAGAAGAGGGCGTCACATTCGTTACCGGATGCAATATCGGCAAAGACCGGAAAGCTTCGGAATTGCTGAAAGAATTCGACCGTGTGATACTCTGCTGCGGAGCTTCGGATCCGCGTGACATCAAAGTGCCGGGGCGCGACGCTGCCGGGATCTATTTTGCAGTGGATTTTCTGAAGTCAACGACGAAGGCATTGTGGGAAAATGAGATGCAGCTTAAGGACGGCACATACATCTCTGCGAAGGGGAAGCGCGTGATGGTGATCGGAGGCGGCGATACGGGAAATGACTGTGTCGGGACGGCGATGCGGCACGGGGCAAAGTCAGTATTGCAGGTTGAGATGATGCCGAAGGCGCCGGATGAACGTGCAGAGACGAATCCCTGGCCGGAATGGCCGCGGGTCTGTAAGACGGATTACGGACAGGCCGAAGCAGCCGCAGTATTCGGGAAGGATCCGAGAGTTTACCAGACGACGGTCAAGGAATTTAAGAAGGATAAAGCGGGAAATGTCTGCGGGGCAGTTCTTGTGAAATTAGAATCTAAGAAAGATGAGAAGACCGGGCGTATGAGGATGGCGGAGGCTGCCGGAAGCGAGTATACGGCAGAAGTGGATCTTGTGCTGATCGCCGCCGGATTCTTAGGCAGCGAAAGCTATGTTACTAAGGCTTTTGGCGTCAGAGTCAACGAGCGGTCGAATGTAGATACACTGTCGGGGGCTTATCACACGAACGTAGAGCACGTCTTTGCCGCAGGAGATATGCACAGAGGCCAGTCTCTGGTCGTATGGGCGATCCGGGAGGGCAGGGAAGCCGCTCAGGAAGTGGATATCAGCCTGATGGGTTATACGAATATGAACATACAGTAGGTTCCTAGATTTCGTCCGCGCAATGACAAAAAAATGAGAAATGTTACAAAAATATTAAAAATTGTTGCAAAGTCTGACCAGGTGAGTTATAATTGTTCCTAGTACATAGAAAAATAAATAACTGCTATATTCACACAGGATATGGCAGTTATTAATGCAATGATGTATGTACTAGATGTGGGATTATCATGTCTGAATGTAGGGAACGAGTATAAGCGTAACAAAAAAGGACGGATGATATAAGATGGTTTTGGATAAGAAAAAGATAGGGACAAGATTATTGACTGCCGTTGTTGCCAGTTCTTTGATCGCGACACCTGTTATGGCGGCGCCGTCGATCGATCAGCTGAAAGAAAATAAAGCGGCAAAGCAAAGTGAAGTGAATTCACTGCAGCAGGAGCTGACAGATATCCTTTCCAAATTAGGCGAGTTGGAAGAAGGGTTGATCAAAAAGGGTGAGGAGATCACCCAGGCAGAAGAAGACCTGGTTGCAGCGGAGGAAAAAGAAAAAGAACAATATGAGGCAATGAAGCTTCGTATTAAATACATGTATGAAGAAGGAAATTCTACAGCGATCGAGACACTGGTCAGCGCGGAGAATTTCACAGACTTGGTGAACAAGGCTGAATATGTGCAGAACGTACATAAATATGACAGAGAACAGTTAGAGGAATATGTAGAGACGAAGAATGAGATCTCAGATCTAAAGACGACGCTTGAAGAAGATCAGAAGGCGATGGAGTCTCTGCAGGCAGAGTATGAGAGCAAAGAGACAGAATTAAATACGACGATCGAGACAAAGAAGGCGGAAGTTGCAGATCTGGATGTACAGATCCAGGCGGCGGCGGAAGCAGCGGCAAGGGAAGCAGAAGAGCGCAGACGCCGCGAAGAAGAGGCGCGCCGGACACAGGAAGAGGCAGCCAATAACCAGGCAAATAATGGTAATACCAACAGCGGTACTGCCAATAATAATAGTAATAATACCAGTAATAATACGAACAATAACAGTTCAAATAGTACCAATAACGGCACGGCAAATAATGAGGCTGTGCCGCCAAGCAGTAACAGCACGCCGCCGGCTAACAATGCGGGGGCAGGAAATACGTCAGCGGCACAGACTATCGTAAGCGCAGCTTACGGGCAGTTGGGAGTTCCTTATGTATGGGGCGGCACGTCGCCTGGCAAGGGGCTGGATTGTTCCGGACTTGTACAGTATTGCCATTCAGTTGCAGGGATCAGCATCGGGCGTACATCACAGGTACAGGGAGGCGGCGGAAAAGCAGTAAGCAGTCCGCAGCCGGGAGATGTGGTTTGTTACGGAAGCCATATCGGAATATACATAGGAAACGGGCAGATGATCCATGCGCCGCACACAGGAGATGTGGTCAGGGTTGCCAGCGTATATGGCTCCCCTTGGTACAGACGTTACTGGTAAGAATGCAAGAAAGCTACAAGAAAGTTATATATAAGATTGTTAGAATGAGATATATGTAAGAATGGGTTATATGAATAACAGAGATTGACAGGAGAACTTATGAAAAGATTAGGAAGCGCTTTATTAGTTACGGTACTGACATGTGGGATGATCGTGACGCCGGTTTTGGCAGAACCGTCTATTGATACGTTAAAGAAAAATAAGAATGAGGCACAGAGTGAAGTGAATTCCCTGCAGAAGGAACTGACCGAATTGATGTCGAAGATCAGCAAACTGGAAGGGGATCTTATCGCAAAAGGACAGGAGATCACTCAGGCGGAAGAAGACCTGGATGCTGCGCAGATCAAGGAAGAAGAGCAGTATGAGGCTATGAAGCTTCGGATTAAGTTCATGTATGAAGAAGGAGACGCAAGCTTTATCGAGACACTGGTGTCTGCAGAGAACTTTTCCGATCTGGTCAATAAGGCGGAATATGTGCAGAATGTTCATTCCTATGACAGGAATATGCTGAACGAATATGTAGAGACAAAGAAGCAGGTTCAGGAACTGAAGACGACGCTGGAGACGGAGATGAGTAATCTGGAGTCATTACAGGTCGAGTTTGAAGCACAGAAAGATACCCTGGATACAACGATCGAGAATAAGAAAGATGAGATCTCGAATCTGGATGAACAGATTCAGATCGCGGTAGAGAAGGCAGCCGAAGAGCAGAGAAAGCGTGAAGAAGAAGCCAGAAAGAAGGCGGAAGAAGAACGCCGGGCAGCAGAAGCGCGGACTCAGGGCGGTCAGGGAGAGTCGGCAGGTACGACAACCTCACCGACAACAAACAATCCGGCTCCGACGACCCCAACGACTCCGAATCCAAGTACGCCGAGTCCAAGCACACCGGAAGCTCCGACGACCGGAGGAAATACGGCTACCGCACAGAAGATTGTAAATGCGGCATACAGCCAGTTGGGAGTACCCTATGTATGGGGCGGATCAACACCTGGAAAGGGCCTTGATTGTTCCGGGCTTGTGCAGTATTGCCATGCGGTTGCGGGAATCTCTCTGCCGCATTATTCCGAATCTCAGTATGCAGGCGGTAAGAAGGTGTCTTCACCGCAGCCGGGAGATATCTGTTGGAAACCGGGGCATGTAGGAATCTATATCGGCAACGGACAGATGATCGAAGCACAGCGTACGGGAACCAATATCATGATCAGTGCGGTGAGAGCACAGGGATATGCCAGATACTGGTAAGAACTGGTAAGAAGTTAGAAAAAGCCTTGCAAATGCAAGGCTTTTATGCTATCATAAAAAAGTCGCAAAAATCACGCATATGTTTGTCCGAGAGGGTGCCGAGGAAGATTGTTGGTTTCAAGGACTTACACACATGCGGAAGCAAAAAACCAAGATGGAGGAAAGAAATATGAGCGTTATTTCAATGAAGCAACTTTTAGAAGCAGGTGTTCACTTCGGACATCAGACAAGAAGATGGAATCCTAAGATGGCTCCTTATATCTATACAGAGAGGAACGGCATCTATATCATCGACTTACAGAAGTCCGTAGGTAAAGTGGACGAGGCATATCAGGCTGTATCTGACATTGCGGCAGACGGCGGTACGGTTTTATTCGTAGGAACGAAGAAACAGGCGCAGGATGCGATCAAGACAGAAGCTGAGCGTTGCGGAATGTTCTATGTGAATGAGAGATGGCTTGGAGGTATGCTGACAAACTTCAAGACGATCAAGAGCAGAGTTGCACGTTTGAAAGAGATCGAGAGAATGTCTGAAGACGGAACCTTCGACGTATTGCCGAAGAAAGAAGTCATCCAGTTGAAGAAAGAGTGGGAGAAGTTAGAGAAGAACTTAGGCGGGATCAAAGAGATGAAGCAGCTCCCGGACGCGATCTTCGTAGTTGATCCTAAGAAAGAGAGGATCTGTGTACAGGAAGCACATACACTTGGAATCCCGTTGATCGGTATCGCGGATACAAACTGTGATCCGGAGGAGTTAGATTATGTGATCCCGGGAAATGACGACGCGATCCGTGCGGTTAAGCTGATCGTATCTAAGATGGCTGACGCTGTGATCGAGGCAAATCAGGGAATGACCGGAGACGACGGACTGTATGAAGAGGATGCACAAGGCGTTTACGAGGATGCAGACGAAGAATAAACCGCAGTGATCTGCGGCAGATTTTATAGTGATTTGATCAGATCAGCGCATTTGTTGCGCTGATCGTATGGAATATACGGACAGGATTGTTACAGTTAATGATGTGGAGGACAAAGATATGGCAATTACAGCTAGTATGGTGAAAGAGTTAAGAGAGCAGACCGGCGCAGGTATGATGGACTGCAAGAAAGCCCTGACCGAGACAGACGGTGATTTTGAGAAGGCGATCGAGTTCCTGCGTGAGAAAGGGCTTGCGACAGCTCAGAAGAAAGCAGGAAGAATCGCTGCGGAAGGTATCGTATCAACAACGATCAAAGACGGAGATAAAGTAGCTGCGATCGTAGAGGTGAATGCAGAGACTGACTTCGTTGCAAAGAATGAAGTATTCAGGAATTATGTAAAAGAAGTAGTAGAACAGGCGGCTGATACAGAGGCGGCTGATATCGAGGCATTCAAAGCAGAGCCATGGGCGCTTGATACGTCTATGACTGTTGCGGACAAGCTTGCAGCTATGATCGCTAAGATCGGTGAGAATATGAACATCCGGAGATTCGAGAAGGTCGTATCCGAGGACGGCGTTGTAGTATCCTACATTCATGCAGGCGGTAAGATCGGCGTGCTTGTTGAGGCTAAGACAGACAGCAATACTGATGCTGTGAAAGAAGCTCTTAAGAATGTGGCTATGCAGATCGCGGCATTGAATCCGAAGTATGTATCTACGGATGAAGTTCCGGAGGATTATAAGGAGCATGAGAAAGAGATCCTGATGGCTCAGGCTAAGAACGATCCGAAGAATGCGAACAAGCCGGAGAATATCATCGAGAAGATGATCGCAGGACGTCTCAGCAAAGAGCTGAAGGAAGTATGTCTGTTAGAGCAGGAGTATGTTAAGGCCGAGAATAAAGAGACGGTTGCCAAGTACCTTGAGGCTGTTTCCAAGGAGGTTGGTTCAGAGGTTACTCTGAAGAGATTTATCCGCTTTGAGACGGGTGAAGGTCTTGAGAAGAAGAATGAGGATTTTGCGGCAGAGGTTGCGGCGCAGATGAATCAGTAGAAATTTGTCGAAATTAGGCGAATAGAGATAGGAATGAGAACCCTTGTAAGTGGTATATATGTACCATTTGCAGGGGTTTTTGCCTTGTTGAATTTGTCAGACAATGTCTGGAAAATTTGAAAAGTGATTAGGAAAAATGCAATTGATGGGCTTACTATTTAATGGTATACTGTTAGCATAGAATAATTAATGAAGGAATAGTCAAAAATGAAATTTGAGTGGGACGAACATAAGAACTTTATAAATAAAGAGAAACATAAGATTTCTTTTGAAACAGCAGCATATGTGTTTGACGATCCTTATTATATTGAGATGTATGATTTTGAGCATAGTGTTGAAGAGGATAGATATATTGCGATAGGGAAAGTTGGAGATGTATTGTTTGTAGTATTTACAGAACGAAAAGAAACAATTCGATTAATTTCAGCCAGACTTGCAACAAATGCAGAAAAGGAGCTTTATTATGATCAGAACATTAATTATTGAGAGTGGACAAAAACCTACGGAAGGACAATTGAAAGAGGTTGAAGAGGCGAAAAAAAGTCCAATTAACTTCGATGAGGATTGTGAGGAATTGTCGCCAGCCATGATGAAGGCATTTAAGAGTGCGGTTGTACAACGAAACCGTAAGAAGAAAGCTTAAAAGCTGTCGAATTAAAATATGTGAAAAGTATAAACGAATATAACATTTTTAATGTAGAAAATAGGAGCATCATAATTATGGCTAATGCTAATGGAATATTAAATCATTATATTGAAGCGAAAAAGATCATAGCTGAGGCAAGAAAGGATGGACAGTTGGTTATATTTGTTGGAGCTGGGGCTTCTATATCTTCTGGAATGCCGACATGGTCTCAGGCAATAAGAGCGATTGCCTCTCATTTAGGTATTGATGATAAGGAACTTAATTTTTTGCGCATCCCACAATATTACTTTAATGCTAGAGGCAAAAAAGAATATACGCAATTAATGCGCAAGATATTTCGTTATGGAGATTTTCTTCAAAAACATGAGATTCACGATAGAATTATTGAGTTTAATACTCATACAATTATTACCACAAATTATGATAGTTTAATTGAGAAGGCGGCAGAGGATAACAGTGAGGTAATTTGTGTTATTAGCAAAGATGCGGATCTTCCATACAGGAAAGGCGGAAAAGAACTTCTCAAAATTCATGGAGATTTTGAGAACGATAATTTTGTACTGAAAGAAGATGATTATCTCTCATATTCACGTAATTTTACGCTTATTGAGAATTACGTGAAATCTCTTATTGGAACTAAGGTCGTTCTGTTTGTAGGGTACTCTTTTAATGATCCAGATATTAAACAAATATTTTCCTGGTCAAAAGATATTCTTCATGGAGATTTTCAGAGAGCATATTTGATTGAATCTGGTAAAGAGTACGATTCAAATGAAGCTGATTATTACGAAAATTTTGGAATTAATGTGCTTTATGCGTCTCTTCAGCTTAATGAGAATTTTAAAGAGAATAATTTGACATTAAATCTCCTTAATATGCTTAACTGGCTTTTAGAGGAAGAAAAACCTGCGAAATTAGATGAATTATATAATGATTTAAAATTATTCAAGTCTATGGGATTTGCTGGTGATCGATATTTGGAAACGGCTTTTAGAAAGGCTGGACTTAGAATTGAAATGGGCGTTTTAAGTGAGTTTACATCGATAAGAGAACATAAAGAATCCAGTAAAATTTTTAGAAATCTTGCATATGAGCAATGTATAAGACTTAGTTTAGCAGAGAGTAATAAAATTGATAACGAGGATAACGAAGAGAGTAAGAATAACATAGAGAAAAAAGAACGCATCCATAAATTTTTAAAGGATTGGGAACCTGAAGAATGTGATCAAGAAAAGATAAAGGTAATTATTGACATTCTTGAGAAAAGCAGTGTCTGTTGTTTAGAATTGTATACTCCATCAGAAAATAATTTTGGGAGGCATCGTGATTTTTTAGAATTAATGAATCATGATATTCCAAATTGGGTTGAGGCTGTAAATACTTTTGATTATCGTGCATTAAAAAATATTGTAGATAAGAATATCCCATATCTTGCAGAAAGCAGACCGCAATTATATGCAGAACAAGGATATCTGTATTATATATTGAAGGAATACTTTTCTGCTTATAATTGTTTTAAGATGGCTACGAGTATTTATTATAGACAGCGAGAATATATCAAGTATTTTATAGCTGAAACGAATCGATATTTAATTGGACGGATAGTTATTGATAGTAATGGCACCATTAGTGGTGTAGGTCAGAGCGATGTCAAGATAGTAAAAGAGGAAATCAATGCAATTGATTTAGATAGAACATATCGGAGTTTGCCAAATATGGGTGGCAATAATAAAGTATTAAAAGATATTTATACATTTAATATAGCCCATGCATTGTTTCAGGATGCATATTCTACGTCTGAAAAGGTAAAAGAACAGGCAGATTCAAATTATACATTTTTTAGTGGAATATCCGCTTTTTCTTCTATGAGAAGAAGCATGGAGGATTATTATAATTATATTATGTTAAATCAATTGGCTGTAGATAGATATACAGAACATATAAAAATTTTTAGAATATATTTTCAAAGTATCATTGGGTCAGTAACGGCAGCTAATATGGAAAATTATGATCCCATTCATAAAGATAAAGTGGGAAATGTCCATGCAGATAAGCTAAATCGGTTTGATTTGATTAAAACTTTCCCAATTTACCGGACTATAGAATAGACCCGCAAATTCACCCAAAACTATATAATACATTCAAAAACTAGTTGATTAAAAGCAATAATCCCTAAAAAATGGCCATTTTTAACCGCGCTACACCTGTTAATCCATTTAGATTTTTGTAAAATTGTGTATAAAACTCTATTATATATAGTCCCAATGTGTTATAATAGGACTATATAAAGGAGTGATTTTTATGCCCGTACCTGCTGATATCAGAGCAGTTCCAAGACCGGTTAATACCATAGTGGATGACAACGGCCGGGATGGCCCCAAACGTTATGCTGTCAGGCAACGTTCCTCTTCTAAATATGTTCCCGGTGGCAATCCCCAGCCGCGAAACGGCAAGGTGGTCGGTCACATCATTGATCATAAATATGTTCCAATCCACGAGTCGAAAGCAGGAACTTCTGCAGAACCGGATATGCTGTCCTATGGCGCTTCCGCACTTGTTAAGTCTGTCACGAAAGACCTTGTGACAGATCTCCTTGCTGTGTACGATCCATCGGATGCTTATGCAATGATGTCTATTGCGACCCTTAAAGTGATCAAGCCGGCTGTTACCGCAAACCGGATGGCAACACATTACCATAGGACATTCGTCTGCAAAGATTATCCCGGAGCAGCAATGTCCCCGAATTCTATTGGAAACCTTCTGCAAAGGATTGGGATGGACGGTTCCAGGCGCAAACAGTTCTACCAGTTACGTATTCAATCGACTTCCGCCGACCATCATGTGGCGATTGATGGCACGCTGAAACAGGATAACAGCAAGGTCAATGATCTTTCTGCCTATTCCCGTAAGGCAAGAGTAAGGGGCTGCAGTGAAGTGTCTGTCCTATATGCTTATGACATCGAGCGGATGGAACCGGTTTGTGCCGAAGTATTTCCGGGAAACAGTATTGATGCCAGTTCCTATCCGGCGTTTATCCGTGATAATGACATTCGCAAAGGGATCATTGTTGCTGACAAAGGATTCCCTCCAAGCAAAATCAAAGCAGAATTGCAGGAGCGTCCGGATCTTCATTTCCTTACGCCGATCAAACGGAATGATGCCCGCATATCGGATAATGATATGCTTTCCTTCGAAGGAGTACTGACTGGCATTGCCGCTCATATAGTTTATAAGAAGAAACAGATCAAGGGCGGCCGATACCTATATGCATTCAAGGATACGAAAAAAGCATCAGCTGAAGAAGCAGCCTATCTTGCGAACGCTCAGAAGAAAAATACCTTTCTCCCAGAGAAATACGCAAAGAAACAAGCTGTTTTTGGTGTAATCGTTCTTGAATCCGACCAGGACTTAGATGCGAAAACGGCATACTTTTGTTATGAGGACCGCTGGCTTCTGGAACTGGTATTTAATCGGTATAAAAGCGATGAATGCCTGGATCATACCGATGTACAGAATGATTATTCCGTCATCGGCGGTGAGTTTGTCAACTTCCTGTCTACAGTTGCCACCTGCCGTATCATACGAAAGGCGCGGACGGCAGGATTATTTGACCATATGTCCTATGGAGAACTGATGGATGACCTATCATCAGCCTGGCGTAGAACAGATGCCCCGGAAGAACCGGCAACAGATGATGGATACTGGGTTCACACACTGCAGATTGTATTTGAGGAACTTGAGACCTTGGGTCTGTCAAAACCGATACCAAAGCCAGCACCCAAGAAACGTGGCCGTAAACCCAAGCCCAAAGATCAGTATGAGCAGAAGCCAAAGCGCCCACGTGGCCGCCCTAGAAAGAATTCATCCCAGTCTGTCAGTACTCTATAGTCCGGCAGATTGGGAAAGTATTATTTGATGGTAGCTTTAAAATATGAAGAATTTAAAAAGTTACAGAGATTACTGAAAAATATTTCTATCAATCTTCCTATGGAAGAGGATGCAATGGATTATCTAATGGTTGTGATAAGCAGATATGAAAAATGGCCAGTCAAAAGTATATTTTTAGCAGATAATTTTTTTTGGAAAGCAATTTTAATATTGGGATATTGTGAACCTAATGAGAAATTAGTAGAAATAACCCTTAATAAGATTAATGAGTGTATAAATATTCTTGATTATAGAGAATATGGAAATGTGATAATTCGTTTCTTGAAAAATGCGGAAACTCATGGCTTAATAAATAATTTTAATGTTGAATTGATTGAATTATTTTTAAAAACAGAGATGAAGTATTTATGTAATGACAAAACTGAATCAATAATGCATATTAGCCTTGTGCTTCAAAATGCTTGGCTGTGTCAGAAATATATGCATACATATGATGACAAGGAAACTATTTCACAACTACTTTCTGATGAAGGGAGGATGCTGTGTGTAAAAATATATCCTTATGTTGGTAATGCATGTAAAAATATAATATATGAGACTTATAAGGATTGGAAGTTAAAGCGCGGTAATCAAGATTTTGATTTCTACTGTTCATTAGTAGAGTTAGGAATATTAGTGCCAAATAAGAACGCTGAACAAGAAATTTTTTCCTATTATAAAGAGCAAAGGAAAGAGGCTGAAATAGATAAGGAAACTATGTTTATATTGCCAACTCAAAATGATAATGAATTAATCTTTCATCTTGTTGAATTATATTTAAAAGATTGTATTATTGATACAGAGAGTTTAATCAAAATTGCGAAAGAAAGGGATATTGAGTCTGCGTTATGGCTAATGGATTATGAAAACTTTGATTATGATTTGTTTGATATAAACTGGGTTAAATTATGTTCGCCACGTCTTTTAAAAGAGATGTCAAGTTCATTTTCTGTAAAACAAAACATTTCTAAAAAATTTGTTGATGCTTATAATATGGGCAAAATTGACCGAGATCTTTTAGATGTATATTTTCACTACTTTGCAGGGGTATTAGATGAAAGCAATAAAGATGCATAAATGCTAGGGAAATAGTAAAGTGGTTTTTATTTTTGTTAGACCACAATTTTTGGGGGAAGAACTTTACCCCCAAATTCCCCCAAATGGAGAATGACTATCCCCCAAATTTGAAAAATCAGAAATCGGAAATTTTAGAAAGCAAAATGAATTTTCCCCCAAAATAAAATTTGGGGGATACGGTTGAAAAGCCGCTGGCTTAGAGCAGTCAAAAATCACTGCAAAGCCAGTAAAATACATAGTTCCGGGGATGTGTGTCCGAGACATAAAAAAGGGAAAGTTCGCAAAACAGATGAATGCGTAGAAATTTGTCGAAATTAGGCAGATAACGATAAGAATGAGAACCCTTGTAGATGGTGTGGAAATGCCATTTACAGGGGTTGTTTGTTTAAATAATTGTGATGACTGGTAAATAGATGGAAAATATGATAAAATATTTTAAATATCCAAAGAACAGAGGGAGTGTTGTATATATATGGTAAATGAAATGAATAATACAAAAGCATAATGGCAAATGAATAATACAAAAGCATATTTATTATTGCAAAAAAAGAAAAAGTCTGTTTTTGAGCCAAGTTAATAAAGCGATTGAGTTTGCATCAAAGATATTGCCCATGATTACAAAAGTATTTCAGACATATACATTGCATGGTATGACACACTCTGTTCATGTGGCAGAATATATGTATGAATTGATTGATGTTACCGAAAAGATGAGTGATTTAGAGATAGTGATGCTTATTTATGCAACATTATTCCATGACATTGGAATGGTTGTTTCAGATAGGGAGATAGAAGAAATAAAGATAGATAAACTTTTATTGGGCAATAGAAAATATAGCAAAGTTTTTCAAAAATATAATAATGAAAATATAGCTTTGCAGGAATGTGTGCGTCCGGTTCATGGAAAAAGGTCAAGAAATTTTCTGGAAAGAATCGCTGATTATTTAGACATGGATGCGCAGAGGGCCCTCTCTATTTGTATAAGTATCTGAATCCAACGGATTATAGTGATTTGGAATGGCGGCAGCATTTTGATATAGATAATTATACAAAAATTGTTTTGAATGAAAAGACCGCTCAAAAAAAGATCCTTTTTATTGGCTCTAGTAAGGAGCCGGCTATACATAGAAAATTGTTAAAGTATTTTGATGATATCAATAAAGAATTGTTAAATGCGGTAAATTTATGTCAGATTTTTGGAAAGGACATTTATTTGCTTAATGTGTACCCTCATATTATCAACAATATAAAACCGGATGGATTTACATTTTCAGATTACAAATTGGAGTTGAATTATAAAGCGATTACAAATCTATTAATGGGTGAAAATATTTATGGTGATAAAAAATATGGTTTAAGGGAAATTATTCAAAATTCCATTGATGCATGCAAAACAATGGAGGAAACTGCGCAGACGCACGAAAACTTCATCTTTCAAAAATATGAGCCGATTATTATTATCGCCTTGAATAAGGAAAAGCAAAGCGTTACCATCTTAGACAATGGCAGTGGAATGAACGTAGAAATTTTAAAGAAATATTTTTTGAATGTAGGTGTGTCTTATTACAATTCAGATGCTTATAACTTACAAGGGAGAGAGTATTCTCCAATTGAACATTATGGAATAGGTTTTTTGTCTTGTTTTATGTTATCAGATAAAGTAGAGGTGCGAACAAAACATATAGAAGAAAATAAAAGTATTAAAATTGAAGGTGAAAAAAATAGTGAATATATATGTTTGACTTATGCGGATAAATCAAAAACTCAGGGTACAGAGATTGTCTTGGATTATGAACAGTTTATGAGTATATTTCCTAATGGTATTTCGGAAATAAAAAGTTTTGTTGAAGATAATTTCTTGATTTGAAATGTTTTGCGAAGATTTGGAACATGATGACTCTATACCAACAAAAACAGATATAAAAGTTTTTTAAGTTGTTTTAGATGAAGAATCTGAATGTATTTTATCTTTTAAATCGAATGTGGGATTTGGATTAAGATATCCTTTTGAAGCGAAAGACCAGGTGTATCTTAAGAGTATATTATTGCCGAATCTGAAAATTATCCTCCCATATTTAGCGGATGGGGTTATTCTCAAAAACGCCGTAATTAATATTGAAGATAACAGTTTTTATCCGAATGTTTCCAGAGATAGAATAGGAAAGGATTTGGAAGAAAAGCTATGTTATGCCATCGGGAAAGCGTTGCATATGTGGCTGTTGGATAATTTGGACTTATCATTTGAACAACGGAAGTTATTGAACAAATTTATTGCAACATATTATCCAGAGAAAAAGCAGTGATCGGCTAAATGAGAAAGTGTAGTTTTTTCATCTTTTCTATCATATAAAGATGAAAAATAGAAAGTATTATTGATAAGGAGAATTATCATGTTGAAATTGGAGATAAAATTGGATGAAAATAAAATTAATAAAGAGCAAAAATATAGTGTTTCCAGTATTTATCAGATCTTAGGTCAAGCTTTTGATAGTTATCAATTAAGAAAAGAGTATGAGTCTGATGGCACAATTGTTTTTTATGGAAGCGGAAACTCTAGAGATTATGGAGCATTTGGATGTATTATTACATCTTTAAAAGAGAAATCGTGGTTTATGGATTATGTAATTAAATGGATTTGGTACAATAGTGATGATGGTGAGAATGAAAAAGATTTTGCTATTGAAGACGTTCTGTATCATTATACAAAGAGAGTGAGTGTAGCGTAATGACAAGACGTGAAGTAAAGTATCATGAAAAAGGGAAAGATCGCAAAACAGATGAATGCGTAGAAATTTGCTGAAAACAGGCGAATAGATATGAGAATGAGAACCCTTATAAGTGGTGTGTGAATGCCATTTGCAGGGGGTTTTTGCAATTAATTCAATCAGGGACAGGGACTGGGAATGGAGCATACCCGTTAGCAGATGAACGAAAGAGAAGATATTTTCCATTTTTAGAAGCAAATAAAGTACCAGTGTATACGAAAGATTTAAAGTATTATCAATAATATGTTTTGATAATTTTAATATTCTGTGAATTTCAAATTGCGAGATTATTTGATAAGCCTATCAGCAGTCAGTTGGCAGGCTTATTTGACTGTAAGACGATGGGGAGAAGCCGGAAACAATTCTGACTATTTACCCTGCATTGAAATATGCAATAAAATATAGTATGATATAAAATATATTTTTGAGGAGAATAGCCATGAAAAAGAGATTATACGGTATTGTTTGTTTATGCAGTCTTGTTTTAATTGTGTTGTGTGCATGTGGAAAAAACACAAATTTAATGAAACATTCTAAATCCCCCAGCAGAGCTGGGGAGACTAGCAGACGCAAGTGGCGATAAACAGAGTACCAGAATATCCCCCGTTGTATAATAGGTGCAGGTCTGGCAAACCGCACAAAACACAACGGAGGTATATTCATGGACACTCAAAGTTTATCACATAGTCGCTATAATTGCACGTATCACATAGTATTTATCCCGAAATATCGTAGGAAAGTGATGTTTGGGGATTTGAGAAAAGAGGTAGGCGAAGCCATTAGCAAGGTATGCAAGATGGAAGGAGTCACAATTATCAAGGCAGCAACGCTGCCGGATCATGTGCATATGTACGTGTCGATTCCGCCCAAGGAGAGCGTGTCGAAGGTAGTGGGTAGGATTAAGGGGAAGAGTAGCCTTATGCTTTTCGACAGACATCCGGAGTATAGAGACCGGTATAACCGTCACTTCTGGGCAAGAGGGTATTATTGCGAGACAGTCGGTAATGTAAATGAAGAAACGATAACAAAGTATATCAAAGAGCAGTATGAGAGGGATCGACTGGAAGGAGAACCCTCAAAGTAAGTACAACAGAGCCGCTTTTAAGCGGCCACCAGCAGAGCTGGTGGTTGAGCCGATGGCCGTGATTTGATATGAGCACTACTGAAGGTGATGAGTATATGGCTATTATATGGGAAGATAGGACATACGCGCCTTTTTGCACAATATCTAAAAGTGATTGCGGAACACAAATTGGCTATCTGAATGGAGAAACTGATGACAGGATATGTGAATATAAAGATTATCCAACAGACGAGTGGATTGCGAATCACCTTATGGCAGATGGCGGTGCAATCTTGTTTAAAGAAGTCAATGTCACTCATATTCCCGATGGTCTTGAAGCAGAGTATGAGTGGAACTCTCCTGAAATAGCGAAATTGCGTGAAAAATACCCAGAATACTTTGAGGTTGGAACCTTTAAAGGGCTGGAGGTTTATGTTTGGCAAATGGCAGAGAATGACTATCGTTTTGGGCTGATGCAAGGAACCAACCGTGA
The DNA here is from genome assembly GCF_000403455.2 of Dorea sp. 5-2. Lineage (GTDB taxonomy): Bacteria > Bacillota > Clostridia > Lachnospirales > Lachnospiraceae > Sporofaciens. The sequence continues at coordinate 72,160 of NZ_KE159715.1, forward strand.
GAAAACTTTGGAAGAGATGATGGCATTAAAAGGTGCCTCACCAGAGGAAATGGCATTGATTCTGTCTACCTTTGACATAGAAGACAGAGATATTTTTGTGATTTCATGGCAGAATCCCATTTCCAGTTATATGATCACGGATGATATGGTGAAAGATCCGGAATATATAAGCAATATACGAAATATGCTGGGATTGGATTTGGATGAAGAGCAACTGCCCAAACAGGAAGAAGCGGATGCAATGTATGACAGAATCCCTATGGTAAGAGTAAATGATAAATTATATTATGATACAGGGAGAGAAAGCACGATCAGCGGGCGTTGTGGAAATATGGATGGAGAAATAACGTCAACTGTCGATGGAACTGAAATACCAACAGAAGATAATCAGTCTAATTTTGGAAGAGGATTTGGTTATCAGTATGGAGTGGACGATACAATAGAGGTTTATATGAATGAAAAGTGGTTTGTCTTTGAATACAGAGAAGAATCTGAATGAGAAAATATCACGTGAAGAATTAAGAAGTGTATGAAATTTGAGGATTGAAATAGGTTGAATTCATCCTATAAATTGGATATAGTATAAGTAGTGCCTGCTGATTAAACTTGAAATGCTTGATTTTACTGACTTTTCTGGATATTTGGTATATAATATTTGCAAGGTAATGCAGATTAATCGTTCATTTTTCGTGCAGATAACCTTAGAAATATACAAGCAAGGAGTCCGATATATGTACAAATATCTTGATAAGTTACAACATTCATTCCTCGATTTTAATCAGCCATTAGGAATGCATATGAATCCCGAAAACAGATGGGTGCGTTTGGCAGAACAAATCCCATGGGATGTTTTTGAATCAAAATATGCTGAACTGTTTCCAAATGATACAGGAAATGTTGCAAAGCCTTTGCGTACGGCTCTCGGTTCATTAATTATCCAAAAGAAACTCTGTTTCTCAGACCGCGAACTTGTGGAACAGATTACAGAGAATCCATATCTGCAATACTTCATAGGGCTTCCGGGTTATCAGGAAGAACCACCGTTTGATGCAAGTACCCTTGTCCTTTTCCGGAAACGTTTGTCTCCTGAGATCATTATGGAAGCCAATGACTATATTTTGAATCAGGATGATGATAAGAAGGATCCTCCGTCAGAGGATTCTTCTGAAAAGAGGGATTATGAAAAGGACCAGGAAGATGCAGGCAATGAGGGGACATTGATCATAGATGCCACCTGTGCACCAGCTAACATCCGATATCCCCAGGATGTATCCCTTTTAAATGAAGCAAGAGAAAAACTGGAGATGATCATTTATCGGTTTTGTAAATCCTATGGACTGCCGTTGCCAAGACGTTACCGTAGAAAAGCCCGGAAAGAATATCTGTCTTTTGCGAAAGGAAAGAAACATTCCAAAAAGCAGGTGCGAAAGGCGGTAAAGAAACAGCTGTCCTATGTCCGGAGGGATCTTG
>NZ_KE159715.1:73639-95994 GCF_000403455.2 Dorea sp. 5-2
AGCGGGAATTCAGTGTTGAAAAACATAGTTATGGATTAGGATTAATAGTAACCAAACTGGAGGAAACACAACTCACCTCAATAGCGTTATCGGTACTTACAGCGAACCTCTTCAAAATGCAGAGGAGGATTCTCTGCGCCCTGTTGAGTCTCTTAGAAGGCTTCCCCGAAGAGATTTCGGGGAAGTTGGTAATGGTGACTTAATCAGCAGGCACTAAGTATTATGCGACGAGGTATGGACGATGACAATAAATACAAATACAATGGTTTCTATTACAGAAGCAAATCAGAATTTTTCAAAAGCAGCAAGATTAGTGGATGAACATGGAGCAAAGTGTGTATTGCGATCATCCTTATGAATGTGGCTTTGTTGTTTTTGAGAAATAGGATTTTGAATAACCGCCGTATACAAAGAACGGCGTACCAAGGCAGGAATCAAGAAAAGGGTTCCTGCCTTTTGTGATATTTATTTCAAAATATTTAGATCATACCGCACATTTTGGTGACATAATGCGTTAATCAGAGTGAAGGAGGTCTCTTGATCCATGGACATAGAAGAACAGTATGACAAAATATACCGTTATTGTTATTTTAAGCTAAGTAATCAGCAGTTGGCGGAGGATATTACGCAAGAAACTTTTCTTCGCTTTTTAGAGAGCAATACTTATTATGAAAAGGGAAAGAAATTACGGTATCTTTATACGATAGCGCATAATTTGTGTGTTGACATATATCGCAGTAAAACGGAGGATCCTTTAACAGAAGAATTACGGTCAGAAGATAAAGAGAATGAAATACTTACAAGTATTGTTATAAAAGACGCATTGCATAGACTGACGAGAGAAGAGCAGGAAATACTGCTTTTGCGGTATGTGAATGAAGTACCCGTATCGGTTATTTGCGGGATATTGAAGGTATCAAGATTTTCATTGTACCGTAAAACGACAAAAGCGTTAAAACAACTTCAAGATATGCTTAGAAGGGAGGATTTCAGGTGAAACAGGATTTAAAAAAAGAGTTGTGCGAGGCTTTTGCAGCACCTTCGCCAACACGAAAAAGAGAATTTTTAAATAGAATCCCGCAATCAAAGATCAGTAATCTGGCATTTTTAAGAGTACAGATTACCTATATCCCCAAATATGTCTGGGGAACTTTTGGGATCATACTGGGGATTGCAATTCTTGGCGGATGTTTTTTAGAACAAGATATATTATGGGTAATATCAGCGTTGATTCCGTTCATAGCATTGACGGCGATCACAGAGTATGTGCGTTCAGAAGTTTATTTGATGGCTGAGCTGGAGATGAGCGCTCGTTTTTCACTGAAGAGTGTTTTACTGGCACGGATGATGATATTGGGTATGGTTCATTTGATCTTAATGATGTTATTAATTCCCATCTGCACTATTTATAATGCGGTGTCAGTGTTTCAGACTGGATTATATTTATTAGTACCTTATGTGCTTACATCGGCAATCGGCCTGTGGGGGACCAGGGAGATACAGGGCAAAGAATCTATGTATTGGTGTATGGGAACAGCAATCGGGATTAGCGGAATGAATCTCTTTATCCAGAACATTTTTCCGATCGTATATGAAATGAAATATTCTGTGATTTGGTTGGTCGTGTTAATCATATCTGTTGCAATCATCATAAAAGAAGCGAAAAGAAATCTAAAACAAGTGGAGGAATTGGCATGGAATTGAGCTTAGATCGTTTGACAAAGCAGTACCGTAACAAGATAGCGGTAGATCGGGTATCTCTCAAATTAGGAGAAGGAGTGCATGGTTTGCTAGGGGCAAACGGCGCGGGGAAAACGACGTTGATGAGGATGATCTGTGGAGTATTAAAACCAGATAGTGGGACGGTAACGTTTGACGGCATAGATGTTTCTACAGAACTATACCGGTCTAAACTGGGATATTTACCGCAGGATTTTGGATATTATCCGGATTTTTCAGGAATGGATTTTTTAATGTACATGGCAGCTTTGAAGGGCTTGATAAAAACGCAGGCTAAGCGTAGGGCAAATGAACTTTTGGAATTGGTATCTTTACAAGGAGACGCACATAAAAAAATCAAGACATATTCAGGAGGAATGAAACAGAGATTAGGGATCGCTCAGATGTTATTAAATGATCCGAAGCTTCTTATTTTGGATGAGCCGACCGCGGGACTCGATCCCAAAGAGCGTGTTCGTTTTAGAAATATTATTGCAGAAATTGCGAAAGACAGTATTGTTATTTTGTCAACACACATCGTTTCAGACGTCGAACATATTGCAGATAACATATTAATGATGAAAGACGGAAAAATGATCTATCAGGGGAGATGGCAGGAACAGTTGGGCGATCTGGAAGAATTTTATTTGAAACAATTTGAGGAGGAGTAAGATGAAACAGATAAGAACATTATATTTCTTTGAATTAAAGAAAATTGTGGATCGAAAGATCACGTGGATGATCGGGGGAGTTATAATTTTGCTATGCATATTTTTGAGTTTTGCTGATCTGCTGTCTTCGTCGGTCTATGTCGGCGACGTCTCGATCAGTGGTTACGAAGCTATGAAAATAAACAGAGAATATGCAAGAAATCTCAAAGGAAGAGTGATCGACGATACGCTGCTTCAGGAAATGGCAGATTCCTATCCTGAGGGAATCGAGAATGAAGGGAGAGCTATTATTAATGACAGGACGAACGGTACGGTGGGAGCTATAACAGAGAGTACAGAAGAAAACGGAGAAAAGAAAGTATATGCAGAACAGTTAGATCCTCAAAGTTTTATTAATGAATATGAACCGATTTATTCGTTTATGTGTAATGTTGTAGAAAACGAGATTTTAGGTACAAGTGAGGAAGAGCTGTATGACGAAAGAGCAATGGTGATCTCGCAGAACCGCACGGATCAGATGCTTACGGAAGAGGAACTGAATTTTTGGGAAGAAAAATCCACACAGATTAAAACACCATTTACTTATGAATACGCAGAAGGCTGGGGGAATATATGGACGTATGCATATACGGTTAATTATATGATATTTTTGATGATCGCAATATGCCTTTCCAATATGTTTTCTGTAGAACATTTGCGTAAAACAGATGCGATTATTTTATGCAGTCAATATGGAAAAAAACATCTATATCTGGCAAAGATATTAGCAGGAGCAACCTTTGGTGTAATTACAGCAAGCCTTATTTTAGGGGTAACAGTGATCTCAAGTATTCTTGTCTATGGTGCGGATGGATATGATGCGGCTTTACAGCTTATATATCCGTTGTCTTCATGGAAGGTTAGTATTGGAGAGTCCATAATTATCTTGTTTGGTGTATTGTTGATCATTTCTGTATTGTATAGTGTTGCTGTAATGGTACTGTCGGAAATGATAAAGAACAGCGCAGCGGTTATGGCTGTTCCGGTCGGAATTATGATCCTGACTATGATGATCGACATACCATATCAATGGAGAATACCGTCTCAAATATATGATTTGCTCCCAACAAATTTATTGATAAAATTTCAGTTGTGGGATGACAGGTTAGTGTCCGTTTTCGGACGATATTTGACAAATTTTCAGATTTCTCCGCTTATATATGGAATTGCTGTCATAATATTATTCTGGATCGGAAAGAGAAAATATCAAAGATATCAAATAGCCGCAAGATAAAACTACCCAATGACAAATAGGAATGATTGCGCTATAATTGTTTTGGAAAAACAGAAGAAATCTTGATGAGGTGAGCATCATGTACAACATTGCACTCTGTGATGATGAACAGGATTTTGCGGATGAAATGAAGCAATACATACAGCGGTATCAGGAAGAAAGCGGTGAGGAGATCCGTGTGATGGTATTCAGAAATGGTCTGGAGCTGATTGAAAATTATGATCCATCCACGGACTTAATCTTCCTGGATATCCAGATGGATCAGATGGACGGCTTAGAGACGGCAAAACGTATCCGGGAGAAAGACGAAGAGGCGGGCATCATCTTCCTGACTTCGTTGAAACAGTATGCATTAGAGGGATATCAGTATCAGGCGGTTAATTATCTTATTAAGCCGATGAAGTATATCAGATTGAAAACGGAGCTTGACCGCTGGATTGAGAAATGCAGGAAGAAGAACCCTTGTATCGTGATTGCCAACGATCAGGGAACATTTAAGGCGGCTGTAAATAAGATTCACTATATCGAAACCTATAAGCGGAATCTTCTGCTGCATACGGACGAAGGGGAAGTGATCAGTTATGAGAGCATGAAAGCGCTGGAACAAAGGCTGAGCCCTTTTGGGTTTTACCGCTGTCATGCCGGATATCTGGTGAATATGGGACTGGTCCGGAAGGTGGAAAAACTGGAGATTACCTTATCTTCCGGTGAGACAGTCTATGTCAGTAAGCCGAAGAAGAAAGACTTCATGAAAGCGTTAGCCGGATACTGGGGGAAGATGCTATGATGCAGATTCACTTTGTGGTACATATTCTTTCTATCGGGGTAAATGTACTGTATAGTTATTTGTTTTTTCGGATATTTTTGGAGTTGCTAGAGATTCGTAAAAATATCTTGATAAAAGTGACCGCATATATCGCATTTGTGTTTTTATGGACGCTGCCGATCTACAATTACAGCAGTATTCAGTTTGTGTATGCGCCGGCGGGAATGGTTCTGTTCGTTGCCGTGTTCTTTCGCGGAAATTGGACGAAAAAGATATTTGCGGTACTCGTGTTCTGTCCGTTGATGGTTGCGGTAAATTTCATCACCTTCAACCTGTCGGACAGCATTTATTACCGGGTTACAGGTGATCCGGGCGGTCTTGAATGGTCTGTACAGGAATTGACGGCGGCCAGCCTGATCGCTCTGCTGATCGATGTGCTCCGCCTGCTGCTTACATTCGCGGTATATCCGTCTTTAAAGAAATATATTTGCCGGATCAAAGAAGTTCTGACGGCCCGTATGTGGATCGTACTAGATATTTTGCTCTTAGTTCCGTTCGCGGCGACTTTTGGGATTCTTTGCTTCACTGCGACGGATGTTGCGGTGATCTATCCGATCTGCATAATTGTGATCGCCTCCAGTTTCGGATATATCTATCTTGTATCTTACATTTGCAGAACGATGGAAGTGGTGCATCATGCAAAAGAGATGGAAATGCTCCAGAAGTTTTATGATGAACGTCTGAAAGAAGAGGAACGTGTCCGGGCAGTTTACCACGATATGAAGAATCATCTATTGCTGCTTGAAGCCCGCACAGGGTATCAGGAGGAGACGCAGGAGATGATACAGAGATTACAGGAAAAGGTAGAAGATTATGAGAACTATATCCAGACGGGCAATGCGTATCTCGACATTATTTTACGGGACAAGATGAGGCTGGCAAAGGAATCCAGGATCGATGTCCAGGCTGAGGTGGAGTTTTCGAAAGGAAAGTTTATAGACGGGCTGGATATTAGTACGATCTTTGGAAATGCGTGGGATAATGCCATGGAAGCCTGTATGAAATTGCCGGAAGAACAGAGGTTTATTACGGTCAGGGCGGGCGTCAGGAATCAGTTTTTGATCGTGAAGTTTGAAAATTCTGCCAAAGAAAGCGATTTGGAAATTCCGACAACAAAAGCAGATACCTTTATGCACGGATTTGGAAAGAAAAATATCCAGAAAGCTGTAGAAAAGTATCAGGGCAGTTGTCAGTGGGATTATACGGAAGGGATTTATTCGCTGTCCATTCTCATACCCATGACGGAGGAGAAGTCAAAGACCCCGCTGCAAGCAACGGGGCATCAAATTTGCAGCGCTGCAGAGCAGTGGGGTATTTGACCCTCGCGGCAGTCGCCAAATGAGCATGCAAGCATGCCCGCTTGGCTCGTTGCTCGCGGGAATAAATATTTTATAGAAACGGTTTAATATTTTTGGATATAAAGAGAGCCGGCGGACTGTGATTTTTCACAAGTCTGCCGGCTCTGCGTTTATGCGTCTGGCTCTTGCTTATTTGAAAATAGTCTTTGTTTTTACCAAGAGTTACAGCCCCGTTGGACAGCGAAACAGGAAGCGGTGGAACATCTGGACAGACAAGGGCAAAGAAAGGGCGCACAGGAGCCGGAAGGAGCATCAAGATCAAACCGGAAGCAGAGAAAACGGTCAAGGAGGCCGGAAACCGGACAGTAAAAACAGCGCCCCGTATGGTGAAAGCTTCCCCGGTTTCTTCCCAAAAGGTGAAAACCCAGGCACTCTTACAAAAAAAGCAGGCTTTCCAATCCATGAGGGCAGCCAGGGAAGCGAAACGGGCTGCCATGCGATCTGTCCAGACAGCCAAGCAAAGTGCCAAGACTGCAAAAACAACTGCCAGGGGATTGAAAGCTATGGCAGAAGCTGCTGCCCATGCGGTGAAGGCGGCTTTTGCAGCGTTGATGGCAGGAGGCGGTACGGTATTTGTGATCTTGATCCTCATTGTAGGGATCATTGGCGGTGCTGCGTTTATTGGGAGCTCCCAAAGCAGTGAGCCGCTGAGTGCGGAAGTCCTGGCCCATACCCCGGCGATCCAGCGGTATGCCAGTGAATTTGGAATCCCGGAATATGTCCCTGTCATTCAGGCGATCATGATGCAGGAAAGTGGCGGAAGGGGAACAGATCCCATGCAGGCCAGCGAGTGTCCGTATAATACCCAGTATCCCAATACGCCCGGTGCAATCCAGGATGCCGATTATTCTATTAAGGTGGGCGTGCAGTATTATGCAGATTGTGTCCGGGAAGCCGGATGTGAAAGCCCACAGGATATGGACAAGCTAAAACTTAGTCTACAGGGTTATAATTACGGGAATGGGTATATCTCATGGGCAATCCGAAACCATGGAGGCTATAGCGAGGCCAATGCGCTGCAGTTTTCCCAGGAACAGGCAGCCGCCCATGGTTGGCCAAGGTATGGCGATCCGGAGTATGTACCCCATGTGCTTCGGTATTATTCCGGCGGGGGATTGTTTGCCGGACTTTTTGGAAATGGGCAGCTCGTGACCATTGCGAAAAGCCAGTTGGGGAATGAAGGCGGCCAGAAGTTCTGGTCGTGGTGGGGATTCACAGAGCGACAAGAATGGTGTGCCTGTTTCGTGTCCTGGTGTGCAGACCAGGCAGGACTCATTCAAAGCGGTGCGGTGCCCAAATTTTCTGTTTGTACGGACGGGAAGAACTGGTTTCAAAACCAAGGAAGATGGCAGGGGGCAGGTAGTATGCCAAGTCCCGGTGCGATCATCTTTTTTAACTGGGAGCATGATGGAACGTGCGACCATGTAGGAATCGTGGAACGCTGTGATGGAACAACCGTCTATACCATAGAAGGAAACTCCGGGGATGCGGTAAAAGAGAGAAGTTATGCGATCCGTTCCGATTCCATTATGGGATATGGAATGGTAGTTTATTAGAAACAGGAACAGGAAAATGAATGATAGATGGAATTGTAGAGTTTGAATAACAATGCTATAATAGGAAAGGAAGGCAGGGCAGATGTCCTGCCTGTAAAAATATGAAAAGTACAATCGTTTGATTGATAAAATAGAAGAACTGGGGAGTGGAATGTTTGAAACGGGAAGAGATTTATGAATATGTAAAGAAACAATACGGAACCGTTCTGGAGTATCTTTGGAAGGAATCACCGGAAAGTGCAGTGCTTCGGCATCAGAATGGAAAATGGTATGCGGTGTTGATGCAGGTTGAAAAATCCAGACTAGGATTAGAAGAAGATACAAAAGTAGACATCCTCGATGTGAAATGTGATCCGGACATGGTGGGACTGTTGACACAGACCTATGGATTTTTACCGGGATATCATATGAATAAGAAATACTGGATCACTATGCTGTTAGACGGAACCGTAAGCGAGGCGAAAATCTTAGACTTTTTGGACATGAGCTATGATTTGATAGATTGGAAAATATAATGTAAGTTGATTTGATGGGTGAAGTGTAGACTGAATAATGTATAAAATGTAGAAGAGTAACATAATATAAAATGGTAATTGCATTTCTCACATATTTCGTGTAGAATGTAATTAGAAAAGCTGTGCATCAGCGGTGGGTTGACACCTAAAATCTGATACGTTTTCCGAACGAAGGTGTCGGAGGTTGGCAGGCAACGGAAAAACCTGTTATTTTCCAGACGTAGGTGCTGGAGGTTGGCAGACAACGGAAAAATCAACCATGAAAAGGGAATGTTTAGTGCTGCGGCATGAACATTCTCTTTTCTAACTCTTATAGGATAAGGATGGGGTTATGGACAAAAGACGTGCAATACAGATTATGACAAAGGCAGCACAACTTTATAGAGAACATCTTGAGGATCAAAAAGTTTTGTTTCTGTATGGATTGCCGAAAGAGGTGAAAAAGCAATTACAGGAAAAAGGAAAGACGTTGTCATCTGTGCAGGGATATGAAGTTGCTTTCCATAGATACAATTTTTTGCATCTAACAGGAGTTCGATTAAACAAGAAAGAGACTGCTTCTGCAATTCATTTTTATCAGAAATGTCTTGATAAGAGATTAACGGAAAATGATTTTTCTTTGGCCAAAGATGGTTCTACGGGACAGAAAATAGATATATTGGAACGAATGATGCTGATTAAGAAAAATGCGACTATGATAGGTGAATTTACAGATAGAGGTCCCAAATTATTTATAGAAAAAGCTGCGGGGAATGTGTGCGGCTGTATTGGCTTTGTACAAGATAAAAATACGCAATTAAATGTGCCAAACACATTATTGAAAAAGGATATTAGAGATGTAACAGCGCAGCCTACTTATAAAGTGTTTGCTGTAATATCAAAACACTATACAGATGATAAATATTCCCATTTCGAAAAAATAGACAAAAGTCTTGATTTGAAAGAATGTTATTTTTCAGAAACAATAGAAAATATGATAGATAGAGATAGCCTATAACATTTTCTAAAATATAGCAGAATTGAAAGAGGAAAAATCAAATGAAATACATATTTTTGCATGGATTGGGACAAGTTCCTTCGGACTGGGAAGCTACAATTAAGAGATTAGATTTGGGGTTGGATGTCGGCTGTCCTGATTTATCTGACTGGCTTTCAGGAAAAGAAGCTAGCTATTTTAATTTATATCATGCATTGAAGAGGTATTGTGAACAGCAAGAAGAACCTCTGCATTTATGTGGTCTTTCATTGGGTGGAATCCTTGCTTTGCATTATGCATTAGAACATGCGGAGAAAGTAGCCTCTCTGGTATTAATTGGTACGCAATATGTCATGCCGAAAAGGTTATTGAAATTTCAGAATATGATATTTCACCTTATGCCAAACAGGAGTTTTCGCAAAATGGGATTTGGGAAAAACGATTTTATCAGTTTGTCCAAATCCATGATGGATTTAGATTTTCAAAAAGATTTAGAAAAAATAAATTGTCGGGTACTTGTGTTATGTGGCGAAAAGGATAAGGCAAATATGTCTGCAACCATAGAATTAAAACAGCAGATCAATCATGCTGAATTAGAGATTATTCCTCATGCCGGACATGAGATAAATAAAGATAATCCGGTTGAATTAGGAAAGATTCTCAGTGAATTTTATAGATGTAAATGATGTTAAATTGAAACCGGTGGATAAGAATGTAGAGGTTCAGTGATGAATTTGATGTTGGAGGGATTCTGTATATGGACGAGAAAGAAAAGATGATTCGATTATGGTTTTCTATGTGGCTGAAAAAGAAAGATTTGGGAATTGATGATATTTTTACAGAGAACGTGATTTATACAGAAAGTTGGGGGCCATGTTATCGCAATCGTGAAACAGTAAAGCATTGGTTTCAGGAATGGAATATGAGAGGAAGCGTAATAGCGTGGGACATCAAACAGTTTTTTCACAAAGGAAATCAGACAGTTGTTGAATGGTATTTTAAAAATATTATGGATAATGGAGACATCGAAGAATTTGATGGAATCTCTTTAATTGAATGGTCAGCAGAGAATAGAATCCAATCCTTGAGGGAGTTCGGTTGTAATCTTCATAACTATAATCCGTATCAAAATAGTGATATGCCTCAATTTAGAAAAGAAAAAAATAATTGGTTTTAAATTTTAAGCAATCGGTATAAAGTGATTTTAATAAGCAATGAGAAGATGTGTGGTGACATGCATCTTCTTTTTGCGTTACAAGAGATTTTTAAGATTCCAAAAAGAAAATCATAATTTTTTCGATATGTAACATTTCTAGGACATTTCTGTTGTAAAATAAGAATCAAAACTATAGCAAAATTGTCGTAAAGGATGAAAAGAATGAAACAAATTTTAATTGTAGAAGATGATGAACTTTTGAATAAAATGTTAGTTTACAACTTACAGTCAGAATCCTATGGGATTGTTTCTGTGGAAACGGTAAAAGAAGCCATGGAAGTACTAAAAAGCCAGCAGTTTGATCTGGTACTATTGGATATTAACCTGCCGGACGGAAATGGATATGCGATTGCAAAAACAATCCGGGAAAAATATAGTGATACCATTGTAATCTTTCTGACTGCTAATGATAGGGAAAGTGATGAGATTCGAGGATATGAACTTGGAGCAGTAGATTATATTACAAAACCTTTTTCAATCCATTCTTTACAGAGAAAAGTAGAAAATGTACTGCGTATGATGCGGCATCATGTATCTATGCAGGATGTCTTTGATGATGGCAGGCTGTTTTTAAATTTTGCAGAGCAGACAGCTATGCTCAATGGGAAATCATTAACCTTATCCACTTTGGAATTCCGGATGCTGAACTTGTTCTGTCAGAACCGCAATCGTGTATTAACAAGAAAACAGTTGCTAGAAAAAATATGGGACTGCACAGAGAATTATGTAGACGAGCATACACTGACTACAACATTAAGCCGTATTCGGGGAAAGATTGAGACAAATGGAACAGTATATATCAAAACCGTATATGGCATGGGATATAAATGGACTGGAGGTGAACCTGCATGATAGGAAAGAAACTTTCTGTAAAAAGGATGTTTTTTTGGCTAACTGCCGGAATGACACTCACAATGACAGCAATCATATTGGTCGCATTCTTTCTGACCAAAAATATTGTAGTGTTATGGGTTGGGATGGCTTTGATAGTCTGTGCAATACTGTGGATGCTTTTTATGGTACAACTGTTGGGAATGAGACTGTCAAATTTTACTTCTGAATTGTGTCAGATTCTTGATGACATGATGAACCGTAGTCAGGAACCCGAAAATGTATCAGACAAAGAAACGATTTTTGCCCGTATCCATCATCGCCTGGTACGTCTGTATAACATCTTGCAGGAAAGTAACCGGAAGGTAGAAGCAGAACGGCAGGAATTACAGTCGTTGGTGTCGGATATTTCCCATCAGGTCAGAACTCCGGTAAGCAACATGAAGATGATTGTGGATACACTTTTGACAAAACCTCTGGAAGAACAGGAGAGAAATGAGTTTCTTAAAAGTGTAAGAGGACAGATCAATAAACTGGATTTTTTAATACAGGCATTAGTCAAAACCTCCCGTTTGGAAACCGGGGTGATTCAATTAGAGAAAGAAGAGCATTTCTTATATGATACTTTGGCTCAGGCTATGAGTGGAATCTTATATTCTGCAGAACAAAAAAAGATCCATGTATCGGTGGAATGTCCGGAGGATCTGTGCGTATCCCATGACAGTAAATGGACTGAAGAAGCGATTTTTAATCTATTGGACAATGCAGTAAAATATACCCCGACAGGTGGACATGTAAATGTGTCGGTAGCGCAATGGGAAATGTATGTGGAAATAAAAGTATCTGATACCGGAAAAGGAATTTCAGAAAGCAATCAGGCATCTATTTTCAAGAGATTTTACCGGGAAGAAGAGATTCATAATCAGCCGGGTGTTGGAATCGGTCTTTATCTGACCAGGGAAATTGTGACACAGCAGGGTGGTTATGTTACTGTGGAATCACAGGTGGGAAAGGGATCAGCATTTTCTATTTTTCTGCCGAGATAAATAAAAGACAAATATGGAGGGATTTGAATGATGTATCAAACCGTATTAATAGAAAACATTACTACTGAAAATGTAACTGAAAAAATAAACACAAAACTCCTGGAAATGGAAAAACAAAGCTACAAACTTGTAACCATGTCATTTCTGGGAACTGAAAAAGCTGTTTTGGTTTTCAAAAAAGGATTAAAAGGCAGTTTGCTTTGATATTTTAAACAGAATTATAGTCACAGATAAAATAAAACTTTCCCAATTTACCGGACTATAGAATAGACCCGCAAACTCACCCAAAACTATATAATACATTCAAAAACTAGTTGATTAAAAGCAATAATCCCTAAAAAATGGCCATTTTTAACCGCGCTACACCTGTTAATCCATTTAGATTTTTGTAAAATTGTGTATAAAACTCTATTATATATAGTCCCAATGTGTTATAATAGGACTATATAAAGGAGTGATTTTTATGCCCGTACCTGCTGATATCAGAGCAGTTCCAAGACCGGTTAATACCATAGTGGATGACAACGGCCGGGATGGCCCCAAACGTTATGCTGTCAGGCAACGTTCCTCTTCTAAATATGTTCCCGGTGGCAATCCCCAGCCGCGAAACGGCAAGGTGGTCGGTCACATCATTGATCATAAATATGTTCCAATCCACGAGTCGAAAGCAGGAACTTCTGCAGAACCGGATATGCTGTCCTATGGCGCTTCCGCACTTGTTAAGTCTGTCACGAAAGACCTTGTGTCAGATCTCCTTGCTGTGTACGATCCATCGGATGCTTATGCAATGATGTCTATTGCGACCCTTAAAGTGATCAAGCCGGCTGTTACCGCAAACCGGATGGCAACACATTACCATAGGACATTCGTCTGCAAAGATTATCCTGGAGCAGCAATGTCCCCGAATTCTATTGGAAACCTTCTGCAAAGGATTGGGATGGACGGTTCCAGGCGCAAACAGTTCTACCAGTTACGTATTCAATCGACTTCCGCCGACCATCATGTGGCGATTGATGGCACGCTGAAACAGGATAACAGCAAGGTCAATGATCTTTCTGCCTATTCCCGTAAGGCAAGAGTAAGGGGCTGCAGTGAAGTGTCTGTCCTATATGCTTATGACATCGAGCGGATGGAACCGGTTTGTGCCGAAGTATTTCCGGGAAACAGTATTGATGCCAGTTCCTATCCGGCGTTTATCCGTGATAATGACATTCGCAAAGGGATCATTGTTGCTGACAAAGGATTCCCTCCAAGCAAAATCAAAGCAGAATTGCAGGAGCGTCCGGATCTTCATTTCCTTACGCCGATCAAACGGAATGATGCCCGCATATCGGATAATGATATGCTTTCCTTCGAAGGAGTACTGACTGGCATTGCCGCTCATATAGTTTATAAGAAGAAACAGATCAAGGGCGGCCGATACCTATATGCATTCAAGGATACGAAAAAAGCATCAGCTGAAGAAGCAGCCTATCTTGCGAACGCTCAGAAGAAAAATACCTTTCTCCCAGAGAAATACGCAAAGAAACAAGCTGTTTTTGGTGTAATCGTTCTTGAATCCGACCAGGACTTAGATGCGAAAACGGCATACTTTTGTTATGAGGACCGCTGGCTTCTGGAACTGGTATTTAATCGGTATAAAAGCGATGAATGCCTGGATCATACCGATGTACAGAATGATTATTCCGTCATCGGCGGTGAGTTTGTCAACTTCCTGTCTACAGTTGCCACCTGCCGTATCATACGAAAGGCGCGGACGGCAGGATTATTTGACCATATGTCCTATGGAGAACTGATGGATGACCTATCATCAGCCTGGCGTAGAACAGATGCCCCGGAAGAACCGGCAACAGATGATGGATACTGGGTTCACACACTGCAGATTGTATTTGAGGAACTTGAGACCTTGGGTCTGTCAAAACCGATACCAAAGCCAGCACCCAAGAAACGTGGCCGTAAACCCAAGCCCAAAGATCAGTATGAGCAGAAGCCAAAGCGCCCACGTGGCCGCCCTAGAAAGAATTCATCCCAGTCTGTCAGTACTCTATAGTCCGGCAGATTGGGAAAGTATTAATAAAATCAAGAATAGCAGAATATCATATTTGGTATCGTTTGCAATTTTTTTGAAATGTCCGAGATTTGTAACAATTCAGGCTGAAATTCCTTGAATTTTGTTCCTTTTCTCGGACATTTCTGAGACATTTGTATTTTATAATAGAGCTATCATAAAGAAAGGCAGAAAGGAGTTTATAAAATATGAGTATTTTACAGACAATCGATTTAAAGAAATATTATGGAACAGAGCCCAATATTACAAAGGCTTTAGACGGTGTGAATTTTTCAGTAGAGGAAGGAGAATTTGTAGCGGTAGTAGGAACTTCAGGTTCCGGAAAATCCACGATGCTTCATATGATGGGAGGGTTGGACACTCCTACCAGTGGAAAGGTCATTGTACGCGGAGAAGAGCTGGCAAGGAAAAACGATGAAGAGCTGACGATTTTCAGGCGAAGAAATATTGGTTTCATTTTCCAAAATTATAATTTGGTTCCAATCTTGAATGTTTATGAAAATATTGTCCTTCCGGTAGAGTTGGATGGAGATACGGTAGATCAGGGGTTTATGGATGAGGTGGTTCATATGCTGGCTCTGGAAGATAAACTAAAGAATATGCCGAATAATCTTTCTGGAGGACAGCAGCAGAGGGTTGCGATAGCAAGAGCTCTAGTTGCTAAGCCTGCAATTGTTCTAGCCGATGAACCTACTGGTAACCTCGACTCTAAAACAAGTGCAGATGTTATGGGATTGATCAAACGGACCAGTTATGAATTTCACCAGACAGTTGTAATGATTACACATAACAATGAAATTGCCCGACTTGCAGATCGAATTGTCCGTATTGAGGACGGAAAGATTGTAAGTTAGGGAGGAAATTATATGACATGGCCTTTTGAAAATAACACTAGTGCCATTGTAAAAAAAATTGCAGATCGAAGTATGAAAGCAGATAAAAGACGTAATGCGTTTATTATCATAACGATTACTTTTGCAGTTAGTTTAATGATGGTATTAGCATTGTATAATCTCGGAACAGATCGTGAAAATAGACTTTATCTGCAAGGACGCTATCAGAGCAGCTTTATTAACAGTACTAGTACCGTCTTTGAAAAACTGAAACATAACAACCAGATTGAAGCAGTCGGAAAAGAAGCAGCAATGGGAACAAGCCGTATCAATGACTATACTTTGGATGTATATTACAGAGATCAAAATGCACTTGAACTAAAAGGTGTTACCGACTTACTGGGGAAAATGCCGGAGGCAGAAAATGAAATCATTGTGGAACAGTCCTATTGAGAACATTTAGGGCTGCCGGTTCAACTGGATCAGACCATTACATTGGATATGCCTTTTGGAGAAAATCAGACATATCATGTTTGCGGCATTATTCAAAGCAGTAATGCGTCCCGTATTTATCAAGTCATTGTATCGGATGGCTTATATAGCCGGTAAGGAGATGCAAATTGTTACGATCTTTTGGTTCGTTTGAAAAATACCGAAAATATGGACAGCGAAACTTTGAAACTGTTGATAGACGAAATTGCGGAACAAAGCGGTGTACCTGAACAGTATGTTATGTATAGCTCTACCTACTTCGGATTGGCAGAAGAAAAATCCACGCAGGAGCTATTAGTGATTATCGGAGCAAGCAGTTTAATTGTACTGGCCTGTTCTTTGGTTATTTACAGTCTGTTCTACATTTCTGTTATCGGGAAAACACATGAGTATGGCAGACTGCGTGTGCTGGGGGCTACATCTGTTCAGATCAAGCGTATCGTGCGAAAAGAAAGTTTTTTGTTATCCTGTGCTGCAATTCCTATCGGAAGATCGCCCCGCCGGGATCAATACACTTCAAACGAAAAATCCACTGGATGAAGTTTTGGAAGAAACGATTTCAGATATGGATGGCGTAAAGAATATTGAATTTATACAGGGCTGTGTTTCAAATATGGAATTTCCCACTGCTTTCAAGGATGGTAACAGCCATTTCTTTATCCAAATTGGAATCTCTGAAAATCAGTACGAGGCCTTTTCACAAGGACTAATTGAGGGAACCGCAGACCGCCAGAAACTTATCAATGGAAAAGGAGTTATCGTTGATAATTCAACCAAGCTGTTAAGCGACTATTATAATTACACCCCTCAAATTGGTGATATAGTCAAAGTGGAAACAGTGGATGGACAATGGGAAGAATTTACTGTAATGGGGATCGGGAAAGCTCCTAATCTCGGTGGGGATTCAGCATTTTTCTATTTTCCGCAAGAACTCTTACCTATGATGAAAGAAAATGTTTCCAACTTCAACATGACCTGCATTGTAGATGTAGAAAGAGATCAGCTTACAGAAGTTGAGAATGAGATTTTCCAGTTGGCAGAAAGGCGTGGAGGGATAGAAGTTTTCAGTATCAGTGATATTATTACTTATCTGCAAGAGGAAATGAATAATATAAAAATGCCGTTATATGGATTGGTATTTTTTATTGCTGTTTTCGGGCTGATCAGCCTTATCAATACGTTGATGACAAACATTATATCAAGGCAACAGGAATTTGGTGTTTTACAGTCTGTGGGATTGAGCAGTAAGCAATTCTCGAAAATGCTGCAAACAGTATGTTTCTATTATGTTGCCGGTACGGCTATTCTAACTTTAACAATTGGAACTTTAGCAGGCTTTGTACTCTGCAAAGTTTTCAATCAGGTTGGGACATTCGGGACATTGACTTATCATTTTCCAGTTTTAGAAATAAGCATATATTTTGTAGCGCTTTTCTTAATACTGGCAGCTTATTCCCTTTTCTCTGTCCGATATTGCAAAAGACATTCTGTGATCGAGCGTATAAAAACAATAGAATGAAATTTTCTTTATCAAAAAAATATGTTTTCTGTAAATATCTGAGCATTGTAACAGTTTACCCTGATTTTCAATAGAATTTTTGAGGTGCTATAACATTCCGTAGACATTTGAGTTTTACAATGATCTTATTAACTAAGGAGGTGGCAGGCTATGACTTGGCCTTTTGAAAATAATACAAATGGAATTGTCAAGAATCTGGCGAAAAGGAGTTTAAAAAGTGAAAGGCGTCGGAATTTAATGATAGTAATTGCTATTGCATTGGCAGCATTTTTGATGTCGATGTGCGGAACATTATTCTTTGCTTTTCAAGAAACCCAAAGTAATATAGCTACTTTTCAAGCTAGCTATCATGATGTAACACAGGATAAAATTGAAAAACTACGTCATCAATCAGAAATTGAAATGGTTGGCTCACTTTATAATCTAGGAGAAATAAAAATGTCTGGAGGATATTCCTTGTATTTGTCCTATATGGATGAAGTAGCTTGCCATATTGCCAGAAATCAATTTGTTTTAAAAAGTGGAACTATGCCCTCTAAAGAAAATGAAATTTCCGTTGACAAAGAAATGATAGAAACCTATTTTCCCAATACTTCAATAGGTGATAAAATTTCTTTGGAGATAGAGGGAAAACAGCAGGAGTTTGTGGTTTCTGGTATTACAGAAAGTTTAACAGAATCACAAGGAAATTATTCTTGCTGTGTGTCAAAAGAATTTATAGAAAACACTCCTGATTACAATCCTGCGAATTATGACAGCTATGTTTGTTTTGTTGATGCAGATACAATGTCAAAAGAAGTTTTAAAAGAAAAAATTGCTTCTATCGGGAACACTATAGATGCAGAGTATAGCTTGAGTTTTCTTTTTTTTAGAGAAAATATGGGGTTATCATTTGAAAATATATTAACTTTTGCAAGTTTATCTGTACTTGTATTATTTGCAGGGGTAATCGTAATCCAAAGTATATTTAGAATTTCTGTGAATGAAAAAATAAGAAATTTTGGACAGCTACGTACTTTGGGCACCACTGCACTGCAGATAAAGAAAATGATAAATTATGAAAGCCGGTACTTATCATGGCTTGGAATTCCCCCAGGTATTATTTTGGGAGCGATTGCAGGAACTGCTTTGGGAAGTAATAAAATTTCCAGCGGATTTTCTTTGACCAACATAATTTTGGTCATGATTGGTGTTTCTATTATCTGCATTTTTATGGTAAAGTTTTCTGTCCATAAACCCCTAAAAACCGCAGCAATGACTTCACCTATAGAAGCAATACGTTATGTAGCTTATCAAAATGCTCCAATGCAAGCTAGAAAACATAGTAAAAAAATGTCTCCTTGCTCTTTGGCTTTGTTGAATCTTGGACGTGATAAGAAAAAAACTGCTAGTACTTTGTTGTCCTTGATATTTGGTGGATTACTTCTTTTTATATCTGCATCTGCTGCAGTAAGTAACACCCCAGAGCAATTCGTTCGTAAAAAGATGTTTGTAAACAATGGAAGTTTTCGCATATATTCTGCTAAAGAAATGGTCGAGATAATGAATCCATTGAATGATTCTTTGAAAGAAGAACTTTTGAAGATTGAAGGAATTCAAAAAATTATACAGATTAGAGAATCTGCGGGAATGTGTCAATTTTCTATTGACGGAGATGCCACAGAAGGAATGTGTGATATCATATCAGAACACAGTACAGAAGGTAATCCAAGTTTTATTGAACAACATTTGGTTGATGGGAAGATGCCTAAGAATCCATTTGAAATTCTACTGACAGATGGATACTTAGATCTAGGTATTGCAAAAGGAACTCCTATTAAGATTAAAAATAATGGAAAAGAAATAGAATGTATTGTATCTGGATTTTTTGATAAGAGTTTTGTCGGAACGGAAAATGGTACAGAGGCTATAGATCCTGCAAGTCTTATTATTACACAGGAACTTGCTGAGCAGATATTTCCAAGTATAGACAATTTTGCATATTCATGGGAAATTATAACTGATATGACTTACAACAATAAAGTAGAAAATATCATTCAACAAAAAATCTCTTCCGAAAAGATGGATCTTTCTATTTGCAGTTACGATGCAGCTGTAAAGTATATGGAATCTTCTATGGATCTACTATTTGGAAGTTTACAGATATTATCCCTGTTAATTTTGTTGTTTGGAATAATTAACTTGATTAATATGACGCTATCTAATCACCAAGCACGTAAACAGGAAATCAGTACGTTGCGTTCTGTTGGGTTAAGTTTAAAACAGCTATACAGATCTCTTATTACAGAAGGATTATGGTATGTACTTGCATCATTTGGAATTGTGCTTTTGCTTGGCATCCCTATCGCTATTCCTGTAAGTAAGAGTGTTGGAATTTTATTCGGTATGTCAAATCTTCCATATAAATTTCCTGTGTTGCAAATCGGAATTTATTTATTAATATTGTTTGTTTTACAGTTGATTTTATCAGCATGGGCAGTAAACGATTTGCAAAAGCGTTCATTGACGGAACAGATGAAGTCAATGGAATAATCGATGGAATACTTGTAGAAAATCATTAACTGCTTCTCGTTTCCGCTGATTTTAAGGAAATATTTAACTTTAAAAGATAAAGAGTCTTTTAATAAATCGTAGTTATGATTATGCTCAGTAAAACAGTATATTGGAGATAAAAAAATCAAGGAGATGATGTTATGACTTGGCCTTTTGAAAATAATACAAATGGAATTGTCAAGAATCTGGCGAAGAGAAATTTAAAAAGCGAAAAACGAAGAAATATCATGGTAGTGATTGCGGTTGCATTGGCTGCGTTTTTGGTTTGCTTATCAGGTTTAACCGCTATTTCTATTACAAAAATGAAAAAGGATCGGGTAGTTGATACTTATGAGGCAACTTATGTTAGAGTTTCTGAAGAAAACCTTGAAAAATTAAAAGGTGTGACAGAGTTTGAACGTGTAGGGGAATATTACATTGTTGGAGAAAAAGAATCTTCTAAAGGATTTACAGGTTCTTTTGCCTATGCAAATAGTGACATGATGTATATGATGCGTTCCCAAATGAAACTGATAGATGGTAATCTTCCTCAAAAAGAAAATGAAATACTTGTCAGCAAGATATGGCTTTCAAAATATTATCCTTCAGCAGGTGTTGGTGATACAGTAACTTTGGATATAAGTAGTTTTCCGGGTGATTATACAATCTCAGGAATTACGGATGCACCAGCAGACGATAGCAAAAATTTGTATTCCTTTATGATATCAAAAGCTACTTTACAAAAAATGAATATGTATAAATCAGATGGATACTTTGCGTATGTCCATTTAAAAAATGTGGAAAATATGCCGGAGGAAACTTCAAAAGCATTTTTTACACAAATTGCAGAAAAAAATCAGCTTAGGAGTGTTAGATTCCATAGCGAATTTTTTGAAGATATGAAAACAGACCAGAGTCAGGTTATGATTGTACTTGGCTTAGCAGGTATTATTGGTCTTGGTGCCTGGGTTGTGATTCAGAGTATTTTCCGTATTTCAATTAACGATAAAATAAAAAGTTACGGGCAGCTTCGGACCATTGGCGCTACTAAAAAACAGATTAAACGGATTGTAAAAAAAGAGAGAAATCAGCTTGGAGTCCTTGGAAGTATTATAGGAATGATACTAGGTGTAATCCTTTCTCTTATTATTTTCCCAAAAGGATTTTCAGTTAGCGGATATTTAGGATGTATCCTGCTGACAATGGTATTTTGTTGGATAACTATATGTATAGCTGTTCATAAACCAATAAAATTAGCAGCCAAAATATCACCGATTGAAGCAGTTCGGTTTAGGATAGAACAAAAAAGCAAAATCCCTATACGCAAAAAGAATAAGAAATTAACTCCTGTGTCTATGGGAATGATGAATTTTAAGAGGGATTGGAAAAAAACTTTTAGTATTGTATTTTCATTGAGCTTAAGTGGTATTTTACTTTTAGTTATCAGTTCACTTTGCCTTGTGCAATCTCCAGAAAAACTTGCGAAATATTACTTCCCTAATGGAGATTATCGAGTGTTTTTATATTCTGAAAGAGAACATATAGACATACTAAAAAATGGCAATCCTTTAGACGAGAAATTGAAAGAGGAGATATTGGCGATAGATGGTGTGAGTGATATTATCGTAACCAGAAAATCTGCAACGTTTGAAGCGGGCTATAATAATTTTAGAGGTCGCGGTCATTGCGATATGATCACGCCGGAGAATTATGAAGCAATAGAAAAATCCGTTGTTGAAGGTGATATGCCAAAAGATGCTCATGAGATATTGATAAAAGACAACTATAAAGATTTCGGAGAAATAGCGAAACCTGGAATGGAGATAAATTTGTCTTTTGGAGAGAAAAGTGTTCCGGTAAGGATATCCGGTGTTTTTGATTCAAATAAAACAGTAATGAACCACGGGAAGGCAGGTTACGGATTTGATGGTGGAATGATGTATGTAGAAGAAGCATTGTTTTATGAACTCCTACCGGATGTTGAGAACTTTGATTATGCCTGGGATATCGTATATGACAAAGCAAGTAAGAAGAATGTAGAGCAGTCATTGGAAAGTATTATTGCGACAAGTTCAGATCTCTATCTGTCAAAAGCTTCAGATCATGCAGCGTGGGTAGAAAAACAGAATATTCTTTATAATATTGGCGAAGTACTTTCATGGTTGATTTTTATATTCGGAGTTATTAATCTTACCAATATGACATTATCCAATCAATTGGCACGCAGGCAAGAAAACAGTGTGCTACGTTCCGTAGGATTAACATCAAAGCAGCTTGCAGCAATGACAGTATATGAGGGCTTAGGGTATGTTTTATGCAGTATTCTTACAAGTCTGGCAATAGGTTTGCCAATTTCTGTTTTTGCTTGTCATAAATTTAGTATTGCAAATTATGGTGGAAAAATTATACCATATACGTTTCCATTGTCAAAAATGCTAATCTATGTTTTGGTAATTATCGGAATGGAACTAATCTTATCCATTTGGACAATCCGCAGGCAGAAAAAACAATCCTTGATTGAACAAATGCGGGCAATGGAATAAGAGAAAAATGCTTTTGCTGAAAAGTGTGGAACATTTTGGCAAAAGCATTTTTTTATGGAAAACATTTTTTCCTGAAAGAAAATAGGATATAATCAATCTATGTTTTGAAATGATATTATCAGAAAAACTGTATTTAGGACATTTCTGTAACATTTGAGGTTTAAAATAGCGATAAGTTTAGAAGATGGGAAAGGAAGAATCTGGATTGAGGAAAATTTTAATTGTACCAAGCCGCTAGCGCGGCGGCTAGCCCTAAGTATGTGAAATTACACTTTTTTCTTAAAATTTTCATTTTTCATAAAATAATAGTAGCAGTTTTTGTATATATGTTTTATTGTTGAATCACCACAAGACAACTTAAAACACAACAAAAACTGCTAT
>NZ_KE159715.1:96169-140429 GCF_000403455.2 Dorea sp. 5-2
AGATCTGATCTGCCAGTATCCGTTCCGGATAATGTCCTGTCCGGTTATAGTATCTCATGACCGCTTCCTGAAGGCAAACACTTTCATTGTATGCTTCAAATGAGATCTGCTCAATCCGGCTATACCCTTTTTCATCTATGCTTAAGTCCAGTTTCGCACCAAATTCTACCGGGGCTTTCGCTTTCCCCCTTACGATCGGACGCAGCCACTTTGTTCAATTAGGTCAAATCGAAAATGGTGTAAACGAAGGGGCAGTTCACTGGAATGCCAAAACTGCTTTTTCGTTTACCCCATCATCGATTCTAACCTAAAGAATTTTGATTTGTCTGCGTTGTTAAAAGCCCTGTCATAAGTTCTGGATACACTGTTTATGTCGAAAATACAGTGCCGAGAGCCATAATAGCCGCATTGGTGAAAGCATGTAAAATGATACAGCTCCAGAGGTTTTTATTGGATTTATAGTAGATAAATCCAAACGCGCAGCCAGTAAGGACATGTTCCGTCATAACCATTCTGAGTGAATACATTATGTTTCCGGCAGTATTGTCCCACAGATAATATGCAAACGGGAAATGGTATAGTCCAAACAGAATACCGGTGAGCAGTATGGCAAGGTACGGCTTTTTCAGTGAATCCATCATAGTTCTTTGCAGAATGCCCCTGAAGAAAACTTCTTCCGTAAACGCTGCTGTAAGTATCATCAGGCAAAAAAATACTGGAAGTTTTATTAATATTTGGAGAATATTCGTTATATTAAAATAAAATCCCCCTAAACCAAAGACAAGGATAATAACACCTTGGTATACAGCACAAATCAACAGTATCCTTAGTACAGTTTTTTTGTCAAAATGTTTTAAGCCTGTTTCTTTCAGGGTTTGTATCACTTTCTCTTTTCTGAAAACAGCAATAATCAGGAGTGGAAAGAAAACCAGAAACAGCCAGTTTGATAATTCGCTTATTATATCGACCTGATAGGCACAGCTTATGTAAGACAGCATAAAATAGAATATATACCATGATAAGCCGAGGATGAGTTCTTTTTTACTTTTAGACAAATGTTCTATTTCAACAGATTTCTGTTGTCCTGTTTCGGCCATTTTTTGTTTTCTGAATACAATGGCAATCAACAAGATTAATATTACTGAAAAAAACATAAAAATTACCTCCCAAAATTCGGATCAGGAACTCTTTTCTCACTTATAAATCCCGCATTTGCGACGAGCGAAGCGCTTTCATCAGCGTTTCCCTAAATGGAACATATTACTTGGGAGCAGGGGATTTTTTCAAATAGAATCTTTTGCGCCCCGTCAAGCTCTTTCACCTCCAGACAGTAGAACCCATTTACGGTTGCCGCACCATCCCGCGCGGTCATGTTTGCGATTGCCATGCTAGTAAGGGGTTCTGTTTTCACGATCATGCCGGGAACCCAAAGCCCCTCCTCGTACATTTCCCGTAAATATTCGTCAGAAAATTTTCCGACAGCCTGCCATAGGAAAAACAATGCAAGAAGACAGATAACGGCGGGAATCTAGCTTTTAAACAAAGAAATTCCTGCCATGCACAGGAGGCACACACAGGTTATCGCGGAGCTTCTCCGCTTTTTGACGATGGCTTTTATTTCTGTAGATTGCTAATATTTTTTATAGATATATTCAGTAAAAATCCGATAAAAACAATATACAATCCAGACCACCCAGGTTATTTCCCACTTGTGTGATATTACAGAAATCATCAAATAAAGAACAGCAACAGTAATAGCAATCATCCAATTCGTTATTTTTTTCTTCCTGGTTATTTCATTCGCTGATACTTTTACAACATCTGACAACAGACTTTCATATTCGTTATCAACGTTGTTTTTTGTTCTTTCGCCCTTGAATAATTCTGCTATGGTAATCCCCAGGGATGCAGCTAATGGTTCAATAAGAGATACATCTGGAAATCCGATACCTCGTTCCCATTTTGAAACAGCTGCACTTGATACTCCCAATTCATTCGCTAAATCCTGCTGCGTGCGATTTTGTCCTTTCCTGATAGCAGCAATCAGACTGCCTGTTTTTTGAGCGTTCAATATTTTCACCTTCTTTCCGATTTCATAATATCACAAGAAACACCATATTCAAGAAACGCTCCGTTGAAATGTTAAACGCTGCATTGGATTTATGCAAAAATAACTTCCCCTTCTACAATCCCCCTTGCACAAGCACGTATGTTATTTATTCTTCCTGCCAGGGCTGTGGCGCAGTTTTTACGTTCCTCTAAATGAAAGCAGTGGAAAAATCTTCCGCAATACGGTATTGTTAAGTTACCACACAAAACAATCAAATATGGAGACCTCCACTGCCTATGAATATAATAACATTTTTTGGTGTCTTCCGCAAACGGAATTATGATGCCAATGCACCTCCCTGGTAAGTAGACGTCACTTTAAACACTCAATACTACTTATCATGGAGGTTTTTTATGTATGAAGATATTTTTGAATCCATCCGCCATGCTGCGGAAAAACGCAACCTTAGAGAACGGACAATTCAACTGTATTGCAGTGATGTCAGCTATTTCCTGCGCTGCACCAATAAGCCTGTTACTGACCTCACGCTTGAGGATGCAGATGCCTTTCTTACCATGAAACGTCTGGAGGGCAGATCCCCTGAAACTCATAATCACTATCGTTACTCTATCAAGTTTCTCTACAAAAGAGCCTTATTGTTTGGCTTCAAATACCTTGCATGTCTCTGCCCCCATACGCCGATATGCCTTTCTTTTTTCGGCAGGTAAGTCAAGCGCAGGTAAATGATAATCGCCAGTCCTTGTATATGTCCCGCCCATCTGCTCGAATTTCAAGAGAAAGTGTGGTGGAAAGACTGCGCAAAGGGCAGGATTAAATTATGATTCGGAGTCCGCAGACGGACCGACAGGGGGCCTGGTGTGCTGAGTTAGTTTCTGGAAATTCGCTGTTTATGGGGTGGATTTTAGAAATAGAATTTTTATATAATGTTATGTAATAAACGAGTAGGAGGTACTGAGGATGGATGTTCAAAAAATAGGCGGGTTCTTAAAGGAACTCCGAAAGCAAAATAACATGACACAAGAGCAATTAGGCGAAAGGATCGGTGTAACAAATAAGACTGTTTCAAGATGGGAAACGGGAAAGTATATGCCGCCGATTGAGCATTTGAAGCTTTTGAGCGATCTATATCAGATCAGTATTAATGAGATTCTGACAGGAGAAAAATTAGATGAAGAAGATTATAAAGGAGCAGCCGAAAATAACATTGTGTATACACTGGAAGAGATAGAAGCAAAGGAAAAGAAATTAGAAAATGTTATGTTTATCGTTATGGGGATAACTTCTCTGCTTGCGATTACCAGTATGTTTTTTCTGCCGGAGGGAAGCGGCTTAACGGTTGCTGAAAAGGTAAAGGAAATGATCGTGGTTATATTTATATGGATTCTGGCTGCCGTTTGTAATACGTTGAGTATTATTACTATTATGGCTAAGAAAAACAAATAGTATTGGGAAGATTTATTGAAGAAAATGTTACGAAAAGCCGTGTGGAATTTAGGAATTTTAGCACGGCTTTTGATGCAATAAAGTCTGATTTATCCATTTGTCGAAAAATCCGGTTGACTTTTCCCATTTTATAGGCATCTAAGCTTGTTCATTAGTGAAATGATATGAGATGATCGTCGGGAATTTCCTCTGTTCCATCCAGATGATAAAACTCATAGTAAACTCTGTTTTTGTCTTTTACTTCTCTGTAGTAGTTCTTGTGATAAAGCTTTCCCTACTGCATCCGGTTTTTAAGCTGTTCCTTTCGGGCGTTGCGGAGAATTTCTGTCAGCGTATCACCAAAATCAACAATCCTTACTTTCTTACGTTTGGTAGGTCTGGTACAGAGGCAGTATATGTTGGAGTAAGATGGGATATAAAGGGTCGGCGAGAATCCAGAGGAGATATTTAGCAACATTGAGCATACGAAATGATCAGCTTTTGCTAATGAGAAAAATGCTTAGGAAGTTAGGATGTAGACCGGTTACCGTCGGAAATATCATCTTAAAGCCAAAGTTTCTTAAAAAAATAACAGATAAATTTGCAGTATGACGCAAGAAAACAAAATGATCTTAAAACAGGGGGAGGAATTTTCTGAATAATAAAATTTTGATTCCTTGATTTCTAAAACCCGATTTCTAAAATGGCAAATCTGAACTGCGAGTTCGTAAAGCATAAATTTGAAATTTTGACATCTTTCTTGTACTATTCGCACTTCTATGCTATGATAGAGGAAGTAACAGGTAGAGAAAGTAACGAGAATACTGAACTTTGAGCAGGAATAATGGTAAGAGGTGACAATATGGCAGTATGCTATAAAAAGCTGTGGAAAATGCTGATTGATAAAGACATGATTAAAAAAGACTTGCGCTTG
Source organism: Dorea sp. 5-2 (assembly GCF_000403455.2). Lineage (GTDB taxonomy): Bacteria > Bacillota > Clostridia > Lachnospirales > Lachnospiraceae > Sporofaciens. The sequence continues at coordinate 100,597 of NZ_KE159715.1, forward strand.
CAGACTGGTTTCAGCACGACAACAATGTCGAAGTTGTCTAAAGATGAAAATGTCAGCATGGATGTATTAGAAAAAATTTGTTCCGTATTAAATTGCGATGTTGGAGATATCATGGAATTTGTTCCTGATAAAAAAGAGGAACCGTAAGGAGGCAAAACATTATGGATCATTCTTATCCGTATATAGCGTCTTTGACCAGAGAACCGTTCCTTTTCTATGAAATGCGTTCCACCGCAAAGCTGATGAGCGAAGGACTCTCAGATGAAGCGATTGTAACAGAAATTGTGGAGCAGAATCTTTTCCAGTATCCAACTGAAAAATCGATTACACGGATGGCAAAAGCCTGTATGAAACGACTTCATGCTCTGGAAGATGAAACTCTGGTTTCTGCGATTGCATCGCAGCCGACAGAGATAGCAAAGCAGATCTGCCTGTATGCGATGATGAAGCAGAGCCGGCTTGTCTGGGAGTTTATGCTGACAGTCATTGGAGAAAAGTACCGGTTAAGGGACACGTCCTTTGGTAAGATAGATTTGAATACATTTTTTATGCGTTTGCAGGAGCAGAATGATACCGTAGCGTCCTGGAGCGACAGCACAATCACAAAGTTAAAACAGATTATTGCCAGAGTGCTTGTGGAGACGGAGTATCTCGACAATCGGGGGGCAGATCATTTGAATCCAGTATGGCTGCATCCTGTTTTGGAGAATGCCATCAGAAGCAATGGCGATATAGCGGTACTGCCAGCGTTTAATTGCTTTTCATACACATAAGCGTACAACGAAATGCTCCAGTGAAGCATTTCGTGCAGGAGGTAGCCAATGAGTGATATAAAAGAACGTCTGGACAAAGTTCGGGCATTGATTCAGGAGCCGGAGTTCCTGGAAGGCAAGGGACTCAGCAATGAGGTGAATATCAGAATCTTCTGTTATGAGCCGGAAAATGAAATGGTGGTTCGGCATTTTGTAAATCAGATGGAAACCGATCAGTCCCTGGATTGCCATTTGAAGATTTGCAATTTATATAAAACATTTCTCTCTATCTGCGATGACTTAGACATCACAGATGCAATTCCCGATATGGAAGAAGCAGATGGAAGTGTGTATCTTCTGGAGCAGCTAAATTCCGCAATCGGCAATGGAGAGTTTATTGATAAGATCCGGTACGAGCCACATGAACCAGGCGATGTACTGATGCTTACGGGTGTGGGTGAAGTATTTCCATTTATGAGAATCCATACATTACTGGAAGCTTTGCAGCCGTATTTTTCGGATGTTCCGATTCTTGTTATGTATCCGGGTGAGTTTGACGGCCGCCATGTAAAACTGTTCAATCGTCTGACGCCAAATGATTATTACAGGGCATTCAACGTCATAGAGTGAGTGTTAGCGAGAAAAATATGCTTGTATATTTGGCGGGCGGCGAACGATGATTATGGACAAAGTCCATAATAGATTAAGGGGGATAAAGCCATGAAGATTCGAGATATGTTTGCGGACGACATCAACCGCAAAATCAATGGTGTAATTAAAGTAGATCAGGCTGCTGACGATGTGATTGAACAGGAGTTAAAGGAATACGTCATCACCAGAGAATTGAAAAAACATTTTATTACATTCTTCAATTATTACGGGGATGCCTTTGATCAGCCCACAGCCGATATGGGTGTGTGGATCTCCGGTTTCTTTGGAAGTGGTAAATCTCATTTCCTGAAAATGCTTTCTTATCTTCTGAAAAATAAAGAAGTAAAAGGTGTCCGCAGTGTAGAGCGTTTCCGTAAAAAATTTGAAGATGATCCGGCAACCTTTATGCTGATTGATCGTGCCACCAAGGGACAGACAGAGACAATTCTGTTTAATATCGACATCGAAGGATTCAGCAATAAAGACAAGACTGCTGTCCTTCGTGTTTTCGCAAAAATGTTTTATAACCATCTGGGATTTTACGGTGAAAATCTGAAAGTTGCCATGATGGAGCGTTATATTGACCAACAGGGAAAGACGGAGGAATTCCGCAGAGTTTTTGAGGAAAAAAAAGGAAAACCCTGGCTGGAAATGCGTCGTGCATTTGCGTTCAATGGCAAGTTCATTATCCCAACTCTGATGGAAGTTTTGGATATGAGCGAAGACGATGCACGAGGCTGGTTCAATGATAAAACCGCAACAGAGATTTCTATCGCACAGCTTGTAGAAGATATGAAAGCCTATGTGGATACCAAACCGGCGAACTTCCGTCTGCTGTTTATGATTGACGAGGTTGGTCAGTATGTTGGTACAGATACCGATATGCTTTTGAACCTCCAGTCTCTGACAGAAAAGATCGGCAGTGAGTGCGAAGGTAAGATTTGGGTCATCTGCACCGGACAGGAAGCGATTGATGAAATCATCAAAGTTCGTGCCGATGAGTTCTCCCGTATTCAGGCTCGTTTCAAAACAAGACTGAGTTTATCTTCTTCCTCTGTAGATGAAGTCATCCAGAAGCGTATTTTGAAAAAGAAACCAGAAGCAGCTGCTGATCTGGACAATGTTTATGAGCAGAATGATTCCGTTTTGCGTAACCTGTTCAGCTTCAGCGGTTCCGTTTTGGATATGAAAGGGTATTCTGGTTCGAGGGAGTTCACTGAGAACTTCCCGTTCGTGCCGTATCAGTTTATCATTATGCAGAAGGTATTTGCAGAAATCCGTAAGCACGGAAATTCCGGCAAGCATCTTTCCGGCGGTGAGCGTTCCATGCTTTCCGGCTTCCAGGAGGCGGCACAGAAAATTCAGGAGAAGGACGAATATGCACTTGTTCCATTCTTTCGTTTTTATGATACCGTACATACTTTCCTGGACGGTTCTATTCGCCGAGTCATTGAGCGCTGCCAGAAAGCCGCAGACAATGGTGATGGTATTAAGCAGCAGGATGTGGATGTGCTGAAACTTCTGTATCTGATTCGGTATATTGATGATATTCCTTCTAATCTTGATAATATCGTTATTCTGATGGCAGATGATATTCGTGTGGATAAAATTATTATGCGTGAAGCTGTCCGTGGCTGCCTGGACCGTCTGATCAGCCAGAACTATATCGGCAGAACAGGCGATATTTATAACTTCCTGACAGATGAAGAACAGGATATTCAGCGTGAAATCCGGGATACCAACGTGGATACCGCTTCTATCGTGGAGCGTATTGCCCAGATGATTTACGGTGATATTTTTACAACCAAGAAATTCCGCTATGGAAAATATGACTTTGCGTTCGACCAGATGGTAGATGGCATTACGGTCGGCGTGGCTATGGGCGGTATGCGTCTGCGTTTCCTTACTGTCGCGACAGATACCACGGAAAAGACAGAGTTCCGTCTGATGACAGAATCCAAAGGCAACGAAGCCATTGTTGTTCTGGCTGATACGCCATACTATGAATCGCTGGAATCTGCCATGAAGATTCGTAAATATGTAAAGCAGAGAAACGTAAGCCAGCTTCCAAAAAGTGTACAGAAAATCATCAGCGACCAGCAGGATGAAGCCGGAAAATACGAGCTGAGCGCCATGACAGAATTGCAAAATGCCATCGAAGGAGCACAATTCTATGTAGATGGGGAACATCTGGAAATGAAAGGTGGAAATGCCAAGAGTAAAATTGACCAGTCATTGGAATATCTGGTTGCTCATGTATATAGCAAGCTCGATCTGATTACAGAAAATGCGGGCAGCGATGCAGATATTATTGCGATTCTGACTGGTACGGTTACCATGCTCCCAGGCATGGAGCCGAACCGTGATGCTGCTTTGGCGATGGAAGAATACCTGGAAATGCAGGATGCGAAAAAGCTGCCCACATCTATGGCAGATGTGCAGAGCAAATACAGTGCGATTCCGTATGGCTGGAAGGAAATCGACATTGCTGCGGTTGCGGCACAGCTGATTTATTCCCAGAAAGTAACCATCAAATATGCAGGCAATACCATTCAGCCGGATGACCCGAAACTGCCGGATATGCTCCGTAAAAAGAGTGAAATCGGCAAGACTTCCATTAGCAAACGTAAAACCATTTCCGCTACAATGATGCGGGATGTAAAAGAAATGCTCCGTGAGTATTTCGATATTATGGATGTGCCGGATGATGAAGATGGCTTGATTCGCTTTGTAACCGAAAAATTCAGCGAACAGCGGGATTACTATGCTTCTTTGAATAACCGTTACGAAGGACATAAATACCCGGATCGTGGACTGGTGCAGACAGCTATCAGCCTTATGGATGATGTTCTTTCTCAGAAGAAAGACAATATCGCACTGATTGAGCGTGTACTGAAAAAAGAGGATGACTTGTTTGAAAACAAAGAATCCATGAGCAACGGCATTGAGAATTTCTTCAAAACGCAGGTTACTGTATTTGACCAGGCAGTGCAGTTTGAAAAATCTCTGCATGATGATCTTGACCGTATTGCGGAAAATGAAGAAGCTCATAAGGCGCTGAATACCATTCGTTTGATTACGATGGTTCAGCCGGGCAGCAAGTTCAACTATAACCGGATTCGGGAATTGAATCCACTGATGGATATCGTTCGTACTGCCCATGATAAGATGCTGGAAGAAAAACGTACCGAGGTTCTGGAAACGGTTCGTCAGTGTATGGAAGCAACCCATACTGCCGCAAATGGAGATTCCAAGGCATCTCATCTGATTGAAAAATCAGACAAGTATTTCAGCCAGTGCAAGGAGAAAATTGCAGAATTAAAGAGTCTTGCCCTTCTGGATGCCATGTTCCTGCCAATGTGCCAGTATAAGGATGATATCGTCAGCCGTATCGAAACAGTTCTCGCGCCTCCGGTTCCGAAGCCGCAGGTTCAGCCGACTCAGACAGGAAAAGAAGCGGCTCCGGTGAAGAAAAAGGTAGTCCGTGCTTATAATCGTCAGGTTGTATTCCAGGCAAAAACCTTACAGACGGATGCGGACATTGATGATTATGTAGAGAAAATTCGCTCTCAGCTGAAACAGTTGCTGAAAAATTGCGACGAGATTAAGCTGAATTAAGGAGAAGTTTGAAACAAATAAGTAGTGGGTAGAGAGAAAGTAAAGGGCATAACGACAAAGCCATCCCTTCGGTGGTGGCTTCAAAAAAGGAATATAGACACACATTACCTAATTCAGGGCAGGTTCTGCATCATCTTTGATGATATAACCACGCTGCTTCAATAAATGAAGAGCCTGTGATTTCGTCAGAACTTTTGATTCTTTCACAGGTCGCGGCTCAAGATAGCCTTCAGGTGTATATGGCTTTAAATCTGAAAGTATGTGCCAGATAGCGGTCAGGAGCATACGACAGATTGCAATAATGGCTTTCTTGTGTCCGCGGTGCGATTTAATACGCTTGTAGCGGTCAGTTATTTCAGGATGTTTCTTAGAACGCAATAAACCATTTGCAATTTGTACCAGTATTGGTTTAATATAATTACCAGCACGGGAAATTCGAGTCGATTTGATTTTTTTGTTGCTTTGGTCATTGCGGGGACAACATCCTGCCCATGAAACGAGGTGCTTAGCTGTGGGGAAGACAGACATATCACCGCCGATTTCGGAAAGGATTTGTATGGCAGTCATGGGACGTTTACCAAATCCTGGAACTGTACGAATTAGATCAAGAGCAGCTTCATATTTATCAGAGAGACGAAGGATCTCCCGTTCTATTTCTTTAAGATGCTTTTCTAATTCATCGATATGGTTGAGACACTGGCGAAGCTTTACGGCCTGTTCGGGAGAAATAGCTCCATCAACAGCAGCCTGGATTTCTTCGACAGGTGTTTTACAGCGGCCATCTACGAAAGGCGCTACATCAAAAATTTCCCCGGGATGAGCGAGCATATATTCCGTAATGGAACGAGAAGATTTTCCAAACACATCACTGAAGACATCGTCCAGTTTAAGGTTTGATACGGTAAGACAATTCTGTGCACGGTTCTTTTCACCGGTAATCATACAGGTGAGTTTGAAACGGTATCTAACCAGATCTCTTAAATGACGGATGTCGGCAGGCGGGATAAAGGAAGGCTTAATCATTTCACACATGAATAAGTTGCAGATCCATTTTGCGTCCTTTCGGTCAGTCTTATTTCCTTTTTGAGGTTTTGTATATTTGGGATGAGCGAGGATAACAGAAATATCCGCTTTTTCCAAAACATTGAATACAGGGATCCAGTATTTGCCTGTCGATTCCATGCAAACTTCAGAACAATTGTACTTTGCAAGCCAATCACACAGTTCCTTCAATCCTTTGGAAAAAGAAGAGAAACGAGCCTGCTTGTATTCAGTTCTGCCATTCGAATCTGTGATACCGATACAGGCATAGATCCAAGTTTTGTGGACATCAAGTCCACAGCAGTTGAAACGAAAAATTTTAAAAGCCAATAAAATAACCTCCTGATATTTGTAGGAATAAAACTGACAGGGACTGGTCATCCGGCAAAATCGAGTCGACTTAGGAAGAGATAAGTTTACGGGCTACTGGAATGCGCCATTCATTGATGCCTTAACGGATGACCGACAACATATAATTATGCGAGGTCGCCGCTATACAGCCCCGCCACTCACCTCCACGTGTTCTGTAGTGTGTCAGTCTTATTAAGAAGATAATACCAGAAGGAAAATAAAATAGAAAGCGAAAGTGGCTAAACGGGTTTCATAACCCCATCGGTGCCTTTCGCAGAAAGGCGGATTATAATTATGATTAAATTTTCAATTAGGAATGGGATTTTAACAGAAAAAATAAATATAAAAGGTGATAATGTGGCGCTGAAAAATCGTTTATGGACATTGTTTTATCAGTCAGCTTTTGATCCATATGATTCTTTGGATCTTGAGTTGACCGATTTTGAAAAAACAATGTCTGAGTTGGGAACACACTACGAATTTCCATATAATAGAATAGCTAAACAAAAGAATGTTGAGACTTTGAAGAAACATATCGTAAATGGGAATTGTTGGTGGCTAATTTATGAATTGATAGAAATTTATGTTGCCCGGATTTTGGAAACTTCAAAAAAGGATGAATTAATAAGTCAAGTAAATAGAATTTTGGAAGAAGAAAATTCAGGATATCGAATGATTGCGGAGATATTTGTGCCTATAACAAATGAGGTAGAATTAAGTGCGGTGGAAGAAACACTATTCAGTTCTTTTGATGTTGTCGAGAAACATATGAAAAAGGCATTGAGTCTTTATTCAGATCGTTTACATCCAGATTATGAAAATTCTGTAAAAGAATCTATTAGTGCTGTAGAATCCATGTGTTGCATAATAACGGGTGAATCGGGGAGAACGGCAACATTAGGAGCAACGCTTAAAAAGTTGGAGAAACATGGCATTCATATTCATGAAGCTATGAAATCTGCTTTCGAGAAATTATATGGATATACATCTGATGAAAATGGTATTCGACATGGAGGTATCAATTTTAAGGGAGCTTCATCAGATGATGCAAGGTATATGCTGATTTCATGTTCTGCTTTTATAAACTATCTAACAGCACAATATACGAAGATGGCATAAGGAGAACAAAAATGGATAAGATTGCGATAAAAAAATTTGCTGTCTGGGCAAGAACAGAGCTGATTGCCCGTGTTTCCCTGAAAGGGGTAGAATACGGCATCACAGAGGACAATATTGAGAATGCTAATGCGGACAGCATTGGCGGCAAAGTCCTCACTGCCGATGAAAAGAAACAGCGTCAGGCTTTGATTGCCGAGATTAACGATAAAGGATATAAGCAGGTCATGGAGCAGGTTGCCTATACTTGGTTCAACCGTTTCTCTGCTTTGCGATTCATGGAAGTCAATGGCTACCTTCCTTCCCATGTGCGTGTATTTACGGACGAGGAGAATAATTTCAAACCGCAGAATATTACCGAAGCCATTCATCTGGATTTGGATGGATTGGATATGGAGAAAGTCTATGAGCTGAAAGAAGCTGAAAAAACCGAAGAACTGTATAAATATCTGCTGATTGTGCAGTGCAACGCCCTGAATAAGATTCTGCCGGGAATGTTCCAGAAAATCAGCGATTACACGGAACTTCTTCTGCCGGACAATCTGCTGAGAGATGGTAGTGTGATTCAGCAGATGATTGAGTTGATACCGGAGGAGGAATGGAAAGATGCGGTGCAGATCATCGGATGGCTGTATCAGTATTACAATAGTGAGAAAAAGGATGATGTTTTCGCGGCTCTGAAAAAGAATGTGAAAATCACAAAAGAGAATATTCCTGCTGCTACCCAGTTGTTTACACCGGATTGGATTGTCCGCTATATGGTAGAGAACAGCCTTGGTCGTTTGTGGCTGGAAGGACACCCAGATGCAAAAGATCAACTTCTGCCGACGGAAGAAGAACAGTCTGCCTATGTGGCCGGAAAACGTGAGCCGGAAGACACCAAATGGCATTACTATCTGGAAGAAGCCGAACAGGAGCCGGAAGTGCAGGTACAGCTTGCAGAAATCCGTAAAGAATATGCCGCACTGACACCGGAACAGCTGAAAGTCATTGACCCTTGCTCCGGTTCCGGTCATATCCTTGCGTATATGTTCGATGTACTGATGAAGATTTATGAATCCTACGGCTATACCACTCGTGAAGCGGTGGCAAGTATTGTGGAGAATAACATCTATGGTCTGGATATTGACGACCGTGCGGCACAGCTGGCTTACTTTGCGGTGATGATGAAAGCTCGCCAGTATGACCGCCGTTTCTTTAGTCGTGGTATTCAGCCCCATGTGTATGCTATTGTGGAGAGTAACCATGTGGATAAATTCGCTGTGGAGTATTTCTGCAATGGAGATGCCAAGCTGAAAGAGGCTATGGATATTATTATCAGCGAACTGCATGATGCAAAGGAGTATGGCTCGATTCTGACAATAACTCAGCAGGATTGGGATGCTCTGTATGACCGCTTTGCAGAGATTACAGCAGATATTCATATATCTCGTGATGTGGCACTGGCAGAGCTGTTGCCGTTGGTGCAGGTAGCAGAAGCACTGGCACAGAAGTATGATGTGGTGGTGACGAATCCGCCGTATATGGGCAGTTCTGGTATGAGTGTGAAGCTGTCTGATTTTGTTAAGAAGAATTATTCAGACAGTAAGAGCGATCTGTTTGCGGTATTTATTGAAAAGTGCGAGCAGATGGCAAGGGAAAACGGCTATCAGGCGATGATTACACAGCACGCTTGGATGTTCCTGTCCAGCTTTGAAAAGTTGCGTGCTAAATTGTTGAAAACAGATATAGTTAATATGGCACATCTTGGTGCAAGAGCATTTGAGGAAATCGGCGGCGAGGTCGTGCAGACGACGAGCTTCGTTATGCATAAAAGCCACATCACCGATTATAAAGGTGAATACTGCCGACTGATCGAGCCGATTACCCAGAAAAGGAAAGAGGATATGTTCCTTGCGGGTGAAAACCGTTATGAGGCAAATCAAAGCAGCTTTTCTGTGATTCCGGGAAATTCTGTGGCATATTGGGCAAGCAACAAGGCTTTAAGTTGGTTTGCTGGTAAGCAAATTGGAGATTGTGCTTTATTATGCCAAGGGTTGACAACAACTGATAACGAAAAATATGTTAGACAATGGTTTGAACCCAATATTATGAGAATTGGATTTTCAATGAATGCAGTAGTCGCAAGAGAATCAGATAAAAAATGGTTCCCATTCAATAAAGGCGGCGGATTTTGCAAATGGTATGGAAATAATGATTTGGTCGTTAATTATGAAAATGATGGCATGGAAATTAAAGCCGATGTACTTAGAAAATATACCTATTTGAAAACCCCGGATTTTGTAGTGAAAAATTCAAAAACATATTTTTCAGAAGGATTAACATGGTCAGCACTGAGCAATGCCTTTTCTATTCGTTGGTTTCCAGAAGGAGCTATTTGCGCTGATAAGGGACAAGGGTTATTTGATGAAAAGAATAGGTTGTATTACGATTGCGGCTTTTTGAATAGTAAAGTGGCACAAATGTATTTACATCTAATTTCACCTACACTTGACTTTAATTGTGGTTATATAAGAAAGGTTCCGTTTGAATTTGCTACTAATAGAGTAGCCACTGTCGAAAAATTAGTTCGCTATAATATTCAAATTGCACAAGGTGATTGGAATTCCTTTGAAACATCATGGGATTTTCAGCATCATCCATTGCTCCGTAAAGTTTCCACAATTTCCGAAGCCTTCGCGCAGTGGCAGAACGAGTGCGAAACTCGCTTTAACCAACTGAAAGCTAACGAGGAAGAACTGAACCGTATCTTCATTAACATTTATGGCTTGCAGGACGAGCTTACACCAGAGGTCGAGGACAAAGATGTAACTGTCCGCAAAGCAGACCTTGGCAGAGATATTCGCTCTTTCATTTCTTATGCTGTTGGCTGTATGTTTGGTCGCTATTCTCTCGATGTGGACGGTCTTGCTTATGCAGGTGGCGAATGGGACAAGGTGAATTCCTCCGAAGGAGGAAGAGAAGGCACCCTGGGGTGTGCCAACAAGTATGCGTCTTTCCCTGCCGATAAGGATAACATTATCCCGATTTGTGACGATGAATATTTTGAGGATGATATTGTGGGTCTGTTCGTAAAGTTTGTGAAAACGGTTTACGGTGCAGAAACATTGGACGAAAACCTGAAATTCATTGCAGACGCTCTGGGCGGCAAAGGTCAGCCCAAGGATGTGATTCGGAGTTATTTCTTGAATAATTTCTATGCCGACCATTGTAAAATTTACCAGAAACGCCCGATTTACTGGTTGTTTGACAGCGGAAAGAAGAACGGCTTCAAGGCACTGATTTATATGCACCGCTATCAGCCGGACACCATTGCCCGTATCCGTACCGATTATGTGCATGAACAGCAGGCTCGTTATCGTACAGCTATTGCCGATCTGGAACAGCGTATTGCTAATGCTTCCACCGGCGAACGTGTGAAGCTGAACAAAAAACTGACCGCTTTGCAGGCACAGAATACCGAGATCCATACCTATGAGGAAAAGATTCATCACCTTGCCGACCAGATGATCTCCATCGACCTGGATGACGGTGTGAAGAAGAATTATGCAATTTTTCAGGATGTTTTGGCTAAAATAAAGTAAAGGAAGCTGATAAGCAGTGGAACAGAAATCTCAAAAAACGAAAAAAATTCATGAAAAAGAAAATGTAATTTTGAATTCTGTGAGTCCAAAATTCAACAGAAACATGATTGCTTATCATGAAACCGGAGATTTATTTGCCGATACCTGTGAAATTGTAGAAAGTGCCCAGAGCATAGCTTATGCTGCTGTTGATACGATTCTGGTTCAAAGGAACTGGTTGATTGGCAAGCGGATTGCAATGGAGTGTCTGGACGAAAACGGAAAATCATCCTATGGTAAAAAGACAATGAAGAAATTGTTTGCTGAATTGAAAGAAAAATATGGAAAAGGCTTTGACTTTAGCAGCTTATACAAGTATGTGAAATTCCATCAGGAGTTTCCTCAAATTTTGGACTCATTGAGTCCAAAGTCTGGTCGACCGTTGTCATGGACCCATTATAGAATTTTGCTTCAGGAAACATCACCAGAAGCAAGAGCATGGTATGCAAAGGAAGCTCAGGAACAGGCATGGTCTGTTCATACATTGCAGCGGAATGTTTCTTCTCAATACTACTATCGGATGTTGATGTCTCAAAACACAGAACCTGTTGAAAAAGAAATGAAGGAACTGACTGCAGATAAGTTAGAGTTCATCAAAAATCCGGTCATAACGGAATAGAACTGGATGAGAATAGTTAAATTCTAAAGAAATATATAAGATAATTGAATGGCGTACATACCGCCGCTAAAGTGCCGGAAAACTACAGGTAATTTAATGAAGGCTATTCGTTTGTTGGTGTGTGTGCCAGAAGAAAAAATAAATGTCAATCAGTATCAAAGTGTTTTGGAAGCAATATTTACAGAGAACAACAATATTTTAAGTTCTTTAGATAGTCCTAATCGTAGCAATCTTAATAGAATGATAAGAATATATGATTTCTTAAAATATGGGCAAAAAAAGACCCCGTGATTCAAGCATCTGCAAGCAGACACCATCACGGAGGCTCGGACAGTTGGAATACAGGCAACATAGCATCTGCAAGCAGACACCATCACGGATGCACTATAAACCTATGCTTATTATATAAGTGAAAATATTTTTTGTCAACGACCAGATTTTGGATAAAGAAGGGAGGAGGATCATGACCATAGAAGAAATTCTTGCAGGGGAATCGAAGAATGTAGAGTTCAAAGAAACCCTGCCGGAGAAAAGTATCAAATATATGAAGTCTGTAGTTGCCTTTGCCAATGGAACCGGAGGTAAAATCATTTTCGGAATTGCCGATAAGACCAGAGAAGTGATTGGCTTTGACAAGGAAGATGTATTCAAGAAAATGGATGCCATTGCCAATGCTGTGTCGGATAGTTGTGAACCGGCAATTATTCCAGATATTACATTACGGACAGTTGACGGTAAGACTGTTATTGTAGCGGAAATTTCCGAGGGCAGACAACGACCGTATTATATCAAGGCTCTTGGTAGAGAAGGCGGGATATATGTCCGTGTTGCCGGAACTACCCGTCTTGCTGACGAATACATGATCAAAGAGCTGATGTTTGAAGGAAGCAACCGCTATTTCGATCAAGCTTTGTGTACTGGATTAGCGATTACAGATGAAGATATTAATGCTCTTTGCAAAGCCATGAAGGAACAGGCAGTGAAAAACGCTCATAATGAGGAACAGAAAGCATCTATCAAAGATGTTGGCAGACAGCAGTTGCGTTCTTGGGGGGTTTTGATTGAGCGTGACGGAAAAGATTATCCGTCCAATGCCTTTGCCATTTTGACTGGCAACGGAGGACTTCATGTCACAACACAATGTGGTGTGTTCAAAGGTACAACAAAAGCGGTATTTGTTGACCGTAGAGAATATCCCGGCCCGCTTTGGGAGCAAATAGATGAAGCATTTCAGTTTGTCTTGCGAAACATTCATTTGGGGGCTGCGTTTGTGGGAATTTACCGGCAGGATATTTATGAAATTCCACCGGATGCTATTCGTGAGTTGATTATCAATGCCATGATACATCGCAGCTATCTGGATCATGGTACGATACAGGTTGCGGTATATGACAACCGACTGGAAATCACTTCCCCTGGAAAGCTGCCAATGGGACAGACGATGGAGCGTATGAAAGAAGGGTATTCCAAAATCAGAAATGAAGCTCTTGCTCATGCATTTGCTTATATGAACTTGATCGAGCATTGGGGAAGCGGCATTCCAAGAATTATTGATAAAGTAAAAGCTGCCGGACTGCGGGAGCCGGAGTTCATTGGCGGTGAGGTTGATTTGCGTATCAATATTTATCGAGGTCAGAATAACGACAATAATATCAAAAATGGCGTTAATGTAGATGCTAACAGCATTGATGGCGTTGGAATTGGCGCTAATGGCATTAAAAATGACGTTGATGAAGTGGCGCATATAGACAAAGTTTTTCCAGATCATATTCAAAAACTGCTGAAGATCATTGCCGAAAATCCGACAGAAACGCAGGCACAGTATGCAGAGAAGCTTGGAATATCAAAAAGAACAATTTCTAGAATTTTTGCGGAGTTAAAAGAACAAGGCATACTCGAACAGCAAGGAAACAGAAGAAAAGCAAAATGGCTTATTATAAAGAAAAGATAGGAGGCGCGGCATGGATACCGACAAAGTAATACAAGACTTGAACCGGCGGTTTGCTGCCCCTTTGCCGGAATTTTATCAGCGTCGTATCATCTTCTGGTACGATGAAGATAAAGAATTTGAGGACAAGTTGGACGAGGTGGTTCTTGAAAATGCAAAGGTGGTTTCACTGACTGGAAACAACGCATTTTCTGTGAAGAAGCTGCTTTCAGTAGACGATTTGACCACAAACTATCTTGTTTACAGTCCGCTGGCGTACAACCGCCCGGATGATAACTGGCTTTTAGATATAGAGCTTTACAGCGAGGAGTTCCGGGCAGATTTGATTTCTATTTGGATGGATGAGATGGGACTTGCATCGAATCCGGCCATGAGAAAGCAGGTGAAACATTATCGTGCCTATTTCAACGCGAAAGACCGTCGTTTGAAAATCAGTACCCAGAATAAAGTTCCGGCAACTCCGGCACAGCTGCATATGGCTGTTATGGCGGCAATCTGTGGATTGAAGGACGCACAGCCCAACCAGATTTTACGCAGTGTGTTCCGTGCAGGACTTGATTTGAATCACAATGCAGTTTATCAGGATTTTGTAAAGTATCATGCAGACGGTACATTCTGGGCGATGGTTCGCCAGGGATGCGGATTTTCTGAAGAAGAACCTGATCTTGGACGGCTGGCAATTCATTTACTGCTGACCGCTGTGACTCGTACTATGCGGCAGGAATATCTTGCCGGGCTGGACGGATTTATTTCCATGCCGCACCAGGCGTATTGCTACGATTTCATTTCGGAATGGCTTCATAGTAATGATATTGGGCAGCTTTATGATGTGGCAAGATATGTGGAAGATGAAGCACGTCTGCATCAGCGGTTTAAAAAACTGACGGTAGACGATCTGGTTGGGACAGAGTGCTTCCCGTGCATCAACGAAGTGATTTTGACAAAGCTGATGACCGAAATCAGCGACCATATCATTGATGCGGATACCATTACGGGGGCGGTGGAGAAACGTAGAACCTGCGCATGGTATGAGCCATTTGAGAATTTTTATGACGGTATTTTGCAGGTTGCAAATATGCAGAGCTTCTTCAAGGAACACTCTGCCGGATTCCATACCGCAGAAGCAAAGGGCATCTGGAAGGAATACACCGAAAGCTATTATCAGATGGACACGTACTACCGTTTGTTCCACTTGAGTTTCCAAAAGAGCCTGGAGACTTCCAATATTCTGCTGGACGATCTGTTCAAGCTCGTTGTTGATAAAGTGGAAGGACTTTATACGCACTGGTTCTTAGGTGAACTGGGTAACAACTGGTCGGATGTGTGTGCAGACGAACTGGCAGCCTATGGCAAGGTTCTGGAAGTACCGCAACAGGAAGAATTTTATTGTTCTCGCATCAAAACTTCAGATACCAGGGTATTTGTGATTATTTCGGACGCTATGCGTTATGAAGTGGCGGCAGCGATGGCAGATCAGCTTCGCAGAGAAACACAGAGTAAGGTTTCTCTTGGCAGTATGCAGAGTATCTTCCCTTCTATCACAAAGTTTGGTATGGCAGCATTGCTTCCACATAAGGAACTGACAGTAGAACTTCGGAACGATATTTTGACTGTGCTGGCAGACGGGCAGTCTACGGCAAGCGGCTATCGTGATAAGGTTCTGAAATCAGAAGATCCGGCGAGTGCAGCATTGAAATATAATGACATGATCGCCATGAAGCGGGCCAAACGAAGTGCATTGGTGAAAGGAATGGATGTGGTTTACATCTATCATGATACCATTGATGAAGCAAGCCACACTTCTGATACCGCTGTTTTTGCTGCCTGTGATAAAGCTATTTCAGAGCTGAAAAACCTTGTGCGTATTATTGTAAATGAATTTGGCGGTACGAATATTTTGATTACAGCTGACCATGGATTCCTTTATACATACAGTCCGTTGACTGAGGATGACAAAGTAGGAAAAAATGAGTTTTACGATGTGGACAGGGAAAACATCAATGATCTGAAAAAAGAAAGTGCGAAACGCTGTGTGGAGTATGGCAGACGATATGCAATCATGCAAAAAGGCGTACAGCCAAACTACTTATTGCCTGTGAAGTTCCTGGACGGGAAGTCTGACTTTGGCGGTTTTGCACCAAGAGAAAGCATTCGTATTAAGATGAATGGCGGCGGCATGAACTTTGTGCATGGCGGTATCAGCTTGCAGGAAATGGTGGTTCCGGTCATCGAGTATCACCATCTCCGCAACGATTCTATGGAGTATAAACGTAATAAGCAGAAATATGATACGAAACCGGTAACGGTTAATCTGTTGTCAGCAAACCGTAAAATCAGTAATATGATTTTTTCTCTGAATTTCTATCAGAAGGATGCTGTTGGCGCCAACCGTGAAGCAGCTGCCTATCAGGTTTACTTTACAGATGAAAATGGCAGGCAGATTAGTGATGTTCAGAAGATTATTGCAGATAAGACAAGCGATAATGGTGCAGAGCGTACTTTCCGTTGCCAGTTTAATCTGAAATCTCTGAAATACAGCAATACTGCTGCTTATTATCTGGTTATTGCAGACGAACAGGGATTGCAGATGCCGCAGCGTGAGCCATTCCAGATTGACATCGCTTTTGCGGTGGATGAGTTTGATTTCTTTAGCTGACGGTAAGATTGTTCGGAAAGACCTGACAAAGAAAATCAAGGAAGGGGCTAATGTCCCGGTCTATGTGCTTGAGTTTCTGTTAGGTCAGTATTGTAGTTCGGATGATGAATCGATCATCGAGAAAGGCGTACAGAATGTAAAGCATATTCTTGCGGATAACTTTGTACGCCCGGACGAATCGCAGAAAATCCTCTCTCAGCTGCGTAAAAAAGGCAGCCACACAATCATTGATATGGTGACTGTGTATTGTTCAGCTGGACTATGAAGTAGAAGGCGATAACAATTTTGGCATTGAGGATATCGACGGAAATCCGCTTCGTTCCAAACAGAAAAAGCAGAAAGATATTTCTCCGATCAGTATCCGAAAGCTGACACCGATCCAGATGCCGCACGTTGATATTGATGAATTGAAGCAGGGACGAAAGGCATTTAACAAAGATGAATGGCTTGATATACTTCTACGTTCTATTGGTATGGAACCGGATGAATTTACATATCGTGAGAAATGGCTGCTTTTGACCCGTATGATTCCGTTGGTTGAGAATAATTTTAACCTTTGTGAGCTGGGGCCGAGAAGCACTGGTAAGTCCCACCTCTACAAAGAAATTTCTCCAAACAGTATTTTGATTTCCGGTGGGCAGACGACGGTGGCAAACCTGTTTTATAATATGGGACGCAAGACCGTTGGACTTGTCGGATTATGGGACTGTGTGGCTTTTGATGAAGTTGCCGGCATCCGGTTCAAGGATAAAGACGGAATCCAGATTATGAAAGACTACATGGCATCTGGTTCTTTTGCCCGTGGCAAAGAAGAAAAAGTTGCGGCTGCTTCCATGGTCTTTGTAGGTAATATCAATCAGAGCGTGGATGTACTTCTGAAAACCTCTAGCCTGTTTGACCCATTCCCGCCGGAAATGGGAACCGATACGGCGTTCCTTGACCGTCTTGGCAAGAACTTAAATCAGCGTGATACGATTGCAGTCCGCCGTATGGTGGATGGCTATTTGAAGCTGATGTATCCGAATGGTGAGTTTACCAAAGAAGAACTGGAAGAAATTATTCAGATTGCTCTGGAAATGCGTCGCCGTGTCAAGGAACAGCTGAAAAAGCTGGGAGGCATGGAGTTTTATGATGTGAATTTCTCTTATATCGACATGGATGATATGTCAGAACATTATGTTTCTGTACCGGAACAGGGCGGCGGCAAGCTGATACCGGATGGAATGTGCAATCCGGGACAGGTTTATACGGTATCCAGAGGAAAAAGCGGTATGCTTGGCGTATTCCGTCTGGAAAGCCAGATGCTTCCGGGCAATGGGAAGATTGAGCGTACCGGATTGGGCAGTGATTCCAAATGCAAGGAAGCTGTGAATACGGCATTTAACTATCTGAAAGCCAATGGCAACAGGATTAGCGGCTCTATCAGCACTTCGACCAAGGACTATATCATCAATTATCAGGACTTGCAGGGTATCGGGATGACAGACAAGCTGGCACTTCCTACACTGATTGCTCTTTGCTCGATTGCACTGGGAAAACCGGTGGTCAGCAATCTGGCAGTGCTGGGCGATATTACGATCAGCGGCACGATGATAAAGGTGGATGAACTTGCCAATACGCTTCAGGTGTGCCTGGATAGCGGTGCGAAGAAAGTTTTGATTCCAAGTACCTCTTTTGTGGATTTCGCAAGTGTTCCGGCTGATCTGATGAGTGCATAAATAAAAATGCAGAATAAGCCAGGCAGTTTTCCGATTGCCTGGTTCATTTTTTTACCATCTTTTCTTTGGGATCTATTCTATAAAACCATGAGCAATGTGCCCGCGCCGATCAGGACACAGCCTGCAATGGATTTCGGCGTGAACTTCTCATGCAGGAAGATGAATGCAAGCACAAGCGTAATGACGACGCTTAATTTATCAACCGGCACAACTTTTGACGTTTCGCCCATTTGAAGAGCCTTATAATAGCACAGCCAGGAGGCTCCCGTAGCCAGACCGGATAAGATCAGGAACAGCTAGCTTTTTTTCCCGATGCTGGAGATCCCGGCCTGGGCGTTTGTCAGAAATACCATCCCCCAGGCCATGAAGACGACCACCATTGTCCGGATCGCTGTCGCCAGATTGGAGTTTACGTCCGCGATCCCTATTTTTGCCAGTATGGATGTGAGCGCCGCAAAAATAGCTGACAGCAGGGCAAATATAAACCACATGAAAATCACCTCCTAGTACAACGAAAATTAAGTTTTGGATAGTTTGACGCAGAATATTTTTCTGAGAGTGCTGCTTCACAAACGCAGGCGTAGCGGTGGCTTCGTCGAGGCTTGGGGAGTAGTGCTATCAGGAAAATAGGCAAGTCAAACTGCCAATTACTTAATATTCGTTGTACTAGTACGTCGAATAATCAATAACTGCCATTTTACTTGTCTATGCTTCCGATAGCACAGGACAAAAAGAAATAATATCACAAATGTCCGGCGGAAAGTAAAGGATATGTTGCTGATGCAAAAGTAGAAGTATCATCTGCCAATGCATCAGCGTCCCTAAAAAATAAGTAAGGATCAGCCCATTATTTTTTTCAGCCCCTTTTTCATGCGTTTAGAAATAGGTACAGTTTCGCCTGTGTTCATATATATGGTTTGTTCCGGATAATCAATTTCTGCAATATTATTTTTATTGATGATAAAAGAACGGTGGCACCGATAAAAATGATGATCAAGCTGCTGTTCCAGGTCTTTTAATTGTCCAGTAAATTCAATCGTCCGTCTGCTGGTGTGGAGTATGATCTTATGAATATTGTATGAAGTCTCAAAATAAACAATATCATCATAGTCTATACTGATCTGCTGGCCGCTTTGATTTATGACAAATGTTTTATGGATATTATTATTAATAGAAGTATACTTGTCATTTACATTTAATAAACATTCGTGTATTTTTGATTTGATGCGGCTGGCATTATCCTTCAGGATAAAGTCTAGGGCTTCTACTTTATACTCAAAGGTAAGAAATCCCATTTCAGAGTGTGAAGTGATAAATATGATAAAGCATCGGGGTTGTAATTTTCTTATTCGCTGTGCCAATGCAAGTCCGTTAATATCGGATTTTAAGTCAATATCCAGGAAAAAAAGACCTACATTTTGTGACAGAGCAGCGGCTTGTAAGATCTCATGTGGATCAGAAGAAGATAAGTTGATTTCCATATCTATATTTTCAATGGAAACCAGATCTTTGATGTATTGGGTAAATAAGCTTAATTCCTTTTGGTTATCTTCGCAAATATAGATGTCAATCATTTCGTATATCCTTTCTGTCAGGCGTCGTTATTTTTAACCGTTGTGTAAATCTGTCCTCTGACATTTCCGTATCTAAAAATGTGTTGTCATAAGCAGCAAGAATCTTATGCGCGCTGTAAAGACCGAAGCCTCTGTTGGCTCCTTTGGTTGATATATTCATTTTTCTTAAAGAAGAGTATGGAATGTGTTTATCAATAAATGTATTTGATATGATAAAAGCCGTCGCCGTAGTTTCTTTTATGACGGCAAGCTGAAGTAACGGCATTTCCGTTTCAAGGCTGCCTTCTATTGCATTATCCAGGAATACACCGAGTATCCTGGAAAGGTCGATAATATCCATATGGATATCAGAAATATCTTCACTGACTTCTAATTCGATTTTTATCCCAAGTTCATGCGCATAATTTAATTTTGAAGACAGAAGCCCTTTTAGCGTGGGATTTTTAATATGGATGAAGCTATTGAATTTACCTGTGCCTTCCGAAAGCTTTTGGTTTCTGGGAATGATCTCCTGATAAAAATACTCCTTCAGGCCGGGCATATCTTCGGCGTCTATATATCCGCTCATGGATAACATGACATTGAAATAATCATGCTTGAAAGAGCGGAGAGAGGAGTACATTTGTTCAATCTGTGTGGTGTACAGCTGTAATTTCTGATAGGAATCCTCACGCAGTTCCATTTGCGCTTTATCCATATAAGCTTGTATCATATTTACGATCAAATAGGTGCTGAAAATAAAATAACAGCTGAATAAAATGCAGTTAAAGGCAAGGATTTTTGTTGTATATCCGATATATTCTCCAATGACGATATTGAAGAGAAAAATCATCAGACAGGAAAATAAATTCGTAAGGATCATTATCATCAGCTTTGGCGGAAAATTCAGTTTTACCTTTTTCAAAAATCTTTTGAGCGCATATGCGATGGGCGGGCATAGTACGTTTTGAAGGATGAGGAATACCGTAAGGTATATAAGCTGATTCTGCTTGATCCAGTCAATAGATATACCTAATGCTTGCATAAGTACCGACAAAAGGTTATCTAAAACGACACAAAACAGGTAGGATCCAACGACGGTACATATACTTAACAGCCGTTCGGAGTGGATCAGTGATATATAGGTGCAGACGGTAAAAAGCAATAATATGGCGCCAATGTTCCCTGACAGGTATCTGATCAGCAATATATTAAGGAAGATTAAAAGAAACAGTATTGCTTTTTGGAAGTGTCTAAGTTTAAAGGGAAGAAAATAAAGGATTGGCACTATATAGAGAAGCATACTTACCAGGTTGGATAAAATCTCTATAACCATCGATCGGACCACCTTTCTGTTTATTCCTCAATATTATACAAGATAAAAATGTCAAATTCAACATTTATTCCCGCGAGCAACGAGCCAAGCGGGCATGCCTGCATGCACATTTGGCGACTGTCGCTAGGGTCAAAGACTCCGCTTGCTCTGCAGCGGGGTCTTTGACTCAGTAATAAGCGGTGAATCATCCCCCATGAGTGTACGAAAATTCGCCAAAGGATGTGATTGATTAGTTTTTTTAGAAAACTTCTGGATCAGCATTATAATATGTGCAGGAGGTCATATTTAGATCAGGTGATGATTTCAAGGAGGTAAAGGGATGGGACGGTAAGTAAAACATATATCAAAAATATATAAAGAAATTTTATGATCAGGAGAAAGAAGGGATTATATGAAATCTAAAAAATTAACTCAAATACTTTTTGTAGTCTATTTTATCGTATTAAGTTGGATCATCTTATTTAAAATGGAATTGGATATATCTTTGTTGTGTAAAATGAATTTAAGGAGTGTAAATTTGATTCCGTTTGCCGGTTCGTTACTTGTGAATGGGAGAGTGGATGTTTCAGAAATCATTTTAAACATAGTTGCTTTTATACCATTTGGCGTGTATATATCAATGTTAAACAGAAGACAGAATATTCTTATTAAAGCATTGCCGATAGCAGGTGTGAGCTTACTGTATGAAATCATTCAATATGTTTTTAGGATCGGAGCAAGTGATATTACAGACTTATTGGGGAATACATTGGGCGGGATATTAGGTATTTTATTTTTTACTTTATCGTATAAAGTATTAGAAAATAAAATCTATAAGGTGTTTAATACAATTGCATTGACGGGAACCATTTTAGTCGTGTGCTTTTTAGGATTACTTTCTTTTACCAATGCCTATTGAAGAGTGGAAGTAAAAATGTTAGGATAAGAGAAAATCTTGGAGGTGTTGATATGATAAGATCAATTTTTATAGACTATACAGGCACGATCATTCAGGAAAAAGGTGAAGATTTAGAAAAGCTTGTTCTTAGGATATGGAAAAACAGCAATTTTAAAAGTCCCGAAGAAATAGCGGCGAGTTGGTGGGATCAGTTGAAAATGATGGAAGAACAAAGCTTTGGGGATACATTTTTAACAGAAGATGAAATTGTTGACCATTTGTTAGGGAAGTTTGAAGAAGAAGCGGGGTTGGTTGATGATTTATCTGAGCTGCACAGACTATTTCAAAGGTTCTGGATGTATGCGCCGATCTTTGAGGATGTAAAAGAGTTTTTTGAAAAATGTCCTCTGCCGATTTATGTGATAACAAACAATGGTGTCTGTTATGTACAGGAATGCTTGAAACACAATGGTCTAAAGGCAGCAGGGATTGTCTCCGGGGATCTGGTGCGGGCATATAAACCGCATAAGGAGCTGTTTGAGTATGCCTTAAGAGTATGCGGATGCGATGCAGAAGAAGTGATACACATAGGAGATTCCATTGCTTCTGATGTAAAGGGCGCGCTTACAGCGGGCATAACGCCGATATTGATAGACAGAAACGGAACAGGCGGTTATACAGAGTGCAGGGTAGTAAATAAATTGACAGAGGTATTGGAATTACTGGTCTAATCTGGACGTCAAAGTAACTAAGCTAGGAGGACTCCGTTTTATCTATGGGGAGGATCAGCGGAAAAGTCTATATTCCAAAAGAGATAGGATATTCCAATAGGATATTTCAACAGGGACAAAGATGCGTGGAGATCTTCGTCCCTGATTTTATGAGAAGGATGTATTTCTATCTCAGCATGGAAGAATGGCTGTAAAGAAGGAAAAGAAAGATGCCATAAGTGACGGATTGAAGATATAAATAGATCAAGTCGTTCATGCGGTTTATCAATTGGACGAACCATGTATAAAGAACATATAATAGACAAGTAAAATACAAATTTCCGGTTATGAAGGAGGAAAAGATGAAAAAAAGATTAGTAAGTATTTTGCTTTGTCTGGCGATGACTCTGACGGCTTTTACCGGCTGCGGCAGTTCTGATCCGGAAGAAGAAGCAAGATCAAAGGCCGCTATGGAAGGCGGAAGTACGGAAGGTACGGAGGAAAAGGGAGCAACTGGAGCAGAGGGTGTCTTTACATACGCAATTGGGGGCGACACGGGAAATACTCTGAATCCGCTGACAGCAGACGACAGATGGGGACTGATGACTTGTCATCTTCTGTATTCACCATTGTTCTATATCTATGCAGACGGAACGATCGATTATATTCTTGCAGAGAGCATGGAACCATCTGAGGATGGATTGACGTATACGATGAAATTGAAGGAAGGCTTGAAGTGGAGCGACGGCGAACCGCTGACGGCAGACGACGTTGTGTTTACTTATGAGGAACAGAATAAGCAGAGTGAGAACCTCTTTATTGGAGGGGAACCTATCGTACTGGAGAAGGTAGACGATCTGACTGTTAATTTCAAGCTTCCGTCCGTATGTGCAAGCGCGATGGAGATGCTGACCTCAGAGGCAAGTATTCTTCCGAAGCATTGTTTTGACGGAAAAGGGACTTTTGACATCAACATGCTGGAGGAAGAAGTTGTAGGCGCAGGACCGTATGTATTGGACGAGTACCAGACCGGGCAGCACCTGAAGTTCACGAAGAACCCCAATTACGCCAACGGAGAGGCAAAGATTGATACGATCGTCTATAAAGTCATCGAAAACAATGATACGGCAACTCTTGCACTGCAGAATGGTGAGATCGACGCATGGATCGGGCTTCCGGACCTGTTAGATCCTTACCAGGATAATGAAAGCTTTCATATCACGAATTACAGCGAAGGCCGTGTCGCTTATATGAGATTGAATCCGAAGACGGCAAATATGCAGGATAAGTCATACCGTGAAGGTATCTTATATGCGATGAACCGCGAAGAGATCATGGTGGCGGCATATACGGACAAGGAATTCTTTGATCTTGGATATTCCTTCCTGCCTCCGAACAACAGTTATTACAGTGAGGATGTCGAGAAGTGGGAACAGGATCTTGACAAGGCGAAAGAGCTGACTGCCAATGGCGCCAAATCTCTGAAACTTTGCTATATCGAAGAAGACCAGGTTCAGACAAACCAGGCGCTTACCATTCAGGCAGAGCTTAAAGCAATCGGTATCGAGGTAGAACTGGTAGGCATGAATCAGGCTGCTTATATGAAGGTGGCTTATGACAATGAGAATACGGAATATGATATTTATCTCGGCGGTTATGTCATGGGCGTAGATCCGGATCTGTATTCTTCACTGTTCGTTTCTTCAAAGGATAACATGATCAATTACAACAGCGCGGAGGTGGATCAGTTATTTGCAGACGGCAATGCGACGCTGGATGAGGCAGAGAGGGAAGAGATCTACAAGGATGTTCAGAGGAAAGTATCGGAAGAGGCAATCTTCTATCCGTTCGGCTCTAACTTAAGGTCACTGGTGACCAGCGCGCGTGTAGGCGGTCTTGAAGAGGCAAAATTCGTGCCGATCTATACATTTGGAGATTTGTCTAAACTGGAATTGAAATAACAGTGTATGGGGAAGAGGCTGTTGCGGCAGCCTCTTTTTGCAAATGTATTTTATGAAAATACATACCATCACGAAGGAGGAGCATATGTTAAAGTACATTATAAAACGTATTTTACAGGCGATCCCGTTATTGCTGCTTATCACGCTGATCTGCTTTACACTGATCAATCTGGCGCCCTACGATGCGATCGATTCGATCACGACGCCGGAGATGTCCAAAGCGGAGGTGGAGGCAAAGCGGGAAGCTTACGGGCTGAATGACCCGATGATCGTGCAGTATTGTCGCTGGGTGGGGAATGTCCTGAAAGGTGATTTCGGATATTCTTTGCTGTCTCATACCAGTATCAAGTATGACCTTAAGATCAGGATCCCGGCTACGATCAAGCTGGTGCTGCCGTCTTATCTGACGGCGTATCTTCTCTCCATCGTACTGGGCTTGTTGGCGGGAAGCCATAAGAATAAATGGCAGGACAAACTGATCGACGGCATGTGTTCGGTGGGGATCTCTATGCCTACCTTCTGGTTTGCCATGATCGTCATGTATTTCTTCGGATATAAGTTCAAGATGTTCCCGCTGATGGGGATGCATACCATTGGGCTGGAAGATTCTTTCGCGGACTTTATGAAGCATTTTATCATGCCGTATGTCGTACTGACAGTAGGATTTCTGCCGGATCTGACGCGCTATGTGCGGGGGTCTACAATCGGGCAGCTGAAAGAAGATTATGTGATCGTACAACAGGCGTTCGGAGCCAGGAAGACAGAGATCTTGTTTAAGCATGTCGGAAAAAATGTGCTGATCCCCCTGATCACGAAGCTTGGTATGGCGCTTCCGATGCTGGTGACCGGAGCGGTCATCACGGAGACGATCTTTTCCTGGCCGGGGATCGGCTCTTACTTTGTAAAAGCGATCTCTGCCATGGATTACCCCATTGTCATGAGTATACTCATACTTTCCGGAACACTGGTGATCTTAGGAAATCTGCTTTCTGATGTGCTCTACTGCCTGACGGATCCGAGAATCAAGACGATGAAATAGAGGTGGGAGCATGAAGAAAAAGAACCGAAGATTAGAAAATGTAATGTATGAATTTAAACACAACAAGCAGGCGATCTTTGCCGCGGTGTATCTCTGTGTGATCATATGTGTCAGTATATTCGTTGTATTTGTAAATGTAGACCCGGATGCCATAGATGTGGCCCATAAGCTTGAGTATCCTTCCGGCGGACATTGGTTTGGAACCGATGAGATGGGGCGTGATTATTTTATCCGCGTGTTGTATGGAGGCAGGGTGTCCCTCCTGGTAGGTGTACTGGCAATGGTTACGTCTATTGTGATCGGTGTCTCGGTCGGGATGATGTCCGGATATTTCGGCGGGGTGGTGGATAGCTTTTTTATGCGTCTGGTAGATGTATTCTCTTCGATCCCGTGGATCATTATGGTTACCGTATTCGGATTATTGTTCAAGAGAG
Source organism: Dorea sp. 5-2 (assembly GCF_000403455.2). Classification (GTDB taxonomy): domain Bacteria; phylum Bacillota; class Clostridia; order Lachnospirales; family Lachnospiraceae; genus Sporofaciens. Next base: position 126,600 of record NZ_KE159715.1, read on the forward strand.
GATTATTTTCTATTATTATCGTGATCGGCTTATTTAGCTGGATGGGGATCGCGAGGCTGGTGCGTTCGGAAGTGTTGTCTGCAAAAGAGAGAGAATATGTGCAGTATGCGAGATTTATCGGGAGGCGCCCCGGGCAGGTTATGGTGAATCATGTCCTGCCGTCTATATTTCCGACGATCATCACGGCGGCGACTGCGGAGATTGCCAGTGCGATCATGATGGAAAGCGCGCTTAGTTTCCTGGGGATCGGTGTGGCGGCGCCGATGTCGAGTTGGGGAAGCCTTCTGCAAAGTTCACAGCAGTATCTGCAGAAGGCGCCGTATATGGCGGTGCTGCCCGGAATCCTGATCATTCTGACAGTGTATTCTTTCAACAAACTGGGAGACGTACTCCGTGTATTCGTAGAACCTAAGATAACGGCAGGTGAAAAAAATGAGTAATAAAAAAATATTGGAAGTAGAGAATCTGAGGACAATATTCCGAAGCCGGGGACAGGAGGTTCACGCCGTACGCGGGGTCAGTCTTTCTGTGGAAGAAGGGGAGATCCTTGGACTGGTGGGAGAGTCCGGCAGCGGGAAGTCTGTGACTATGAAGGCGGTGCTTGGGATCCTGCCTGAGAATGCGCAGGTTCTCAGCGATCATGTCAAACTAAATGGAACCGAGCTTTCCGGGCTTAGCGAGGAAGCGTACCGGAAGATGCGGGGAAAAGATATGACGATGATCTTTCAGGACCCGATGACGGCGCTGAATCCGCTTGTTAAGATCGGGAAGCAGTTAGAAGAGGTCATCTTGCGCCACAGCAGTTGTTCGAAGGCGGAGGCGCGGGAGAAAGCTGTCGAGATGCTTCGAAAAGTGGGGATTCCCATGCCGGAGCAGAGATTGAAGCAGTATCCGCACGAATTCTCAGGCGGTATGCGGCAAAGAGTCCTGATCGCGATGGCGCTTGCCTGTGAACCGAAGCTTTTGATCGCGGATGAGCCGACGACGGCGCTTGACGTCACGATCCAGGCACAGATCTTAGATCTGCTGAAAGAACTGGAAAAAGAGTATCAGACGTCCATCGTCCTGATCACCCACGACATGGGCGTGGTGGCGACTGTGTGCAGTAAGGTGGCGATCATGTACGGCGGGCTGATCATGGAATGCGGGACTTCGGAAGAGATCTTCTACCATCCGAAGCATCCGTACACGAAGGCGCTCCTTCGGGCGATCCCGTCGCCGGATCTTGAGGAAGGGGAACGGCTTCAGTCGATTCCGGGACTTCCTCCGTCTCTAAGTGATCCTCCGGCAGGATGTCCTTTTGCCGAGAGGTGCGGACATGCAACGAAGCGGTGTCATGAAGAACTTCCCGAATATCAGGAGTTTGGCGGGACGCACCGTGCAATGTGTTTCTTGAATGAACAGGAGGAGAGCGTATGAGCCGGGAGATTTTGATCGCCGCGTCGGATTTGAAGAAATATTTTCCTGTGAAAGGATTCCTGGGCGGAAAGACGCGGTATGTGAAGGCTGTGGACGGGATCGATCTTGAAATCCATAAAGGAGAGACTTTCGGCCTGGTAGGAGAATCCGGATGCGGGAAGTCGACGCTTGGGAGAACACTGATCCGTATGTATGATGTGACAGGCGGAAAGCTGTCTTATAAAGGAAAAGATATCACCCACGCAAAGCCGTCGGAGCTGAAGGAATTCCAGAATAAGATGCAGATCATCTTCCAGGATCCGTATTCTGCGTTGAACCCGTTCTGGAATGTTGAGGAGATCCTGGATGAACCGATGAAGCAGATCGGGATGCCGGAAGCAGAGAGAAGAGAGCGGATGGAATATCTCCTGAATAAGGTGGGGATGAAAGCGGAAGATCTGCTGAAATTCCCTTACGAGTTCTCCGGCGGGCAGCGTCAGAGGATCGGAATAGCGAGGGCTCTGACGGTGAATCCGGAATTTATCATGTGTGACGAGCCCATCGCGGCGCTTGATGTTTCGATTCAGGCGCAGGTGGTCAATATGCTGGAGGATCTTCAGAATGAGTTCGGGCTTACGTATCTGTTTGCAGCGCATGACCTGTCAATGGTCCGTTACATCAGTACGAGGATCGGCGTGATGTATCTGGGCAATCTGGTGGAGGTGACGGGAAGCGGCGAGTTATATGAGAATCCCCTCCATCCGTATACGCAGGCGTTGTTATCGGCGATCCCGATGGCAGACCCCAAGAAGGCAGCAAAGCGGGAGCGTATTAAACTCGAAGGAGAGCTTCCAAGCCCGATGGATGTGCCGAAGGGCTGCCATTTTGCACCGCGCTGTCCGTACGCCAAGGATCGGTGTAAAGAAGAATGCCCAAGGCTTGCTGAAATTGGGAAGGGGCATTATGTGGCATGCCATTTTGCGGAGAAATTAGGTTAGAAAGTTCGGCGGTGATGTGGGTGCGGTGCATGGAATAGAGTTTTTACCGACGCGGAAGGAACGATTTTGAGAGTATAATTGATAGAAACAGATGAACGGGGCAGATGAGGTTTGAGAAAACCTTACCTGCCCCGTTCTTACTATATAGTATAGTAAGAAATCCGCCGAACCCGCATCTCCCTTTCGATTGTACAAGTGAGAATTCTGTAACAGAATTATCGACAGAAAGGGATGGAATACTTGACATATTAATATTACGAGTGTAAGCTTAATGCAAGTAAATCGAAAATTAAAAAACTGTATGAAGGAGGAAATCAGGGAATCTATGAATGGCAGGAATATGAAGAAGAAAAAGAAGAATCGCGCAGGAATAGGGATTTCCATCATATTGTCGATCGTTATCCTTGCCGGCGTCGTTGGCGGCTTGGGATATGTGGCATATGTCAAGATACTTGAGAGAGAAAAGCCGGAAGAGCTGCTTGCCGAATATATGGGACACATAGAGAAAAAAGAATACGAAGCAATGTATGCCATGGTTATGCCGGAAGAGAAGGGCGGGCCGTCAAAAGATACGTTCATAGAGAGAAATGCGAAGATATACGAGGGAATCGAGGCGAGAGACCTGAGATTAAAGGATGTGATCCTGGGAGAGGAGAAAGACGAGAAGGTTGCGGTCTCTTATCATATGTCTCTGGAAACTGTCGGCGGGGAAATAAGTTTTGATAATGAGGCGGTCTTCAAACATACGGAAGACGGGTACAGGCTGATCTGGAATGACAGCCTGATCTTTCCGGTCCTGACAGAGAGTGATAAGATCCAGGTGAATTCTCTGGCGGCTGAGCGCGGCAGTATCCTGGACAGGAACGGCAGGATGCTTGCCGGTAAGGATACGGCGTCTTCCGTGGGTATCGTCCCGGGAAAACTGGAGAATAAGGAAGAAGCATTGCAAAGGCTGTCGGAGCTTCTTGGAACCGATGCGGGAACCATAGAGAATAAACTGTCCGCAGGTTGGGTGAAGGAGGATTCCTTTGTGCCGGTCGCAACGCTTCCTAGGATCAATGAATTGGATCTGGGGGCTGCAGTACCAGACGAGGCAGTGCTGAGAGAACAGGAGCGGCAGACACAGCTTCTTACGATCCCCGGCGTCATGATAACAGATACGGAGGTACGTTCTTACGGACTGGGGGCGGCGGCTTCCCATCTGACCGGATATGTCCAGGAGGTCACGGCGGAAGATCTGGAAGAGCATCCGGATGAGGGATACAGCGCCGGCGATGTGATCGGAAGGAGCGGGATAGAGGCGCTCTATGAATCCGAATTAAAGGGAAAAGAGGGGCATGAAGTCAGTATCGTAGATGAGAACGGCAATATGAAGGTTGTCCTTGCTAAGATCGAGAAAGAGGATGGGGCAGAGATCCGCCTGACCATTGACGCTGATCTGCAGCAGATGCTGTATGAACAATTCCGGGAAGATGAAGGATGCTCCGTGGCGATGAATCCTTATACCGGAGAGGTGTTGGCTTTGGTAAGCACGCCTTCCTATGACAGCAATGATTTCATCAGAGGAATGTCCACAGAACAGTGGAACGGACTGAATGAAGACGAGAAGCAGCCGATGTACAACCGTTTCCGGCAGACATGGTGTCCGGGGTCTTCTTTTAAGCCGGTGATCGCGTCGATCGGGCTTAAGACAGGAACGATCGATCCTGGAGAGGATTTCGGCAATGAGGGGCTTTCCTGGCAGAAAGACGCTTCCTGGGGTTCCTATCATGTGACGACTCTTCATGCATATGAGCCTGTGATCATGAAAAATGCACTGATCTACTCGGATAACATTTATTTTGCAAAAGCGGCGCTGAAGATAGGAGCTGATACCCTGATGCATTCTCTGGATGAGCTTGAGTTTAACCAGGAGATCCCATTTGATATCGTGATGTCAAAGTCCCAGTATTCGAACGAAGGGAAGATCGAGTCGGAGATACAGCTTGCAGACAGCGGGTATGGGCAGGGACAGATCCTAGTGAATCCCCTCCATTTAGCAAGTATCTATACGTCATTTGTCAATAACGGCGACGTGATCAAACCCTATCTCAGATATCAGGAGGACGCGCAGGGCGAGGTGTGGATCTCACAGGCATTTGACCCGGATATTGCAGCGCAGGTAACGGAAGGCATGCGGGGTGTTGTGAATGATCCGAACGGAACCGGATATGCGGCGCATCGGGATGATATTGCGCTTGCGGGAAAGACAGGAACTGCGGAGATCAAGGATTCTGTTGAGGATACCGAAGGGACGGAGATCGGATGGTTTGCCGTGTTCACGGAGGATCAGGAAGCCGAGAAACCGGTCCTGATCGTGAGTATGGTGGAGAATGTAAAAGGACTTGGCGGAAGCGGGTATGTGGTGAATAAAGATAAGGCGGTGTTGGATGGGTATCTGGCACGGTGAGAGTATGCGCCTTGCTAAAAGTGAAAGCTGCTGATGTGTAAAAACATCGGCAGCTTATTTGACTTTTATTCTTTTTTTCGTGTTAAGAATATCCCAATGATCGTACCAATAAAGAGGATCGGTGCGGCTCTGACAAACAGCCATTCAAATGAGTGAACTGCTACTCCGAGGACGGCGATTTCAGGATCACTATAATCCCAACCCAGGTAGGGGCTTTCGAAAGCCAATAAGATTGCAAAAATTCCTGCTATGACTACGCAGAGTGAGATAAGAAGCCAATGTACAATCCTTTTTCTTGTGGTCTTTCTCTGTGCAAGCTGCAAGTTTATCACCTCCAGTTTTTCGGAAATTACTTTTAAATCATCAATTTTTTGCTCAGTGACATTTTCTCCAAGCAATGTGCTCACGGGTGTTTCAAGCACTTCCGATATGGTGATCAACATATCAGAATCCGGAACAGACAATCCTTGTTCCCATTTAGAAATGGTCTGTCGTACCACGTTCAGCTTGACGGCAAGTTCCTGCTGCGAAAGTCCTTTTGATCTTCTGATCGTTTTCATGTTTTCGTTGAGCATTAGGGATGACCTCCTTTCATTTTCACCACTATTATAGGCAAAATTAGCCGTTGCCACAAGCAACGCAGATTAACATTGGCTGTTTTCTCTCTTGTATTCTCTAAATTTGGCGAGTGGATAGCGATTGGTTTCATGAGGAAACATAAAAATAAGGCGGAGGAGATAGTAGTGTATCTCGTCCGCCTTAAAAATTTTCTGTTAGAAGAAACAGAATATATGAAGATATTGCGGGATACAATCTGTAATGAAGTACGGCACTTCATTATGTGACAGATTCATGATAAAATTCCCACATAAACTCTGTTTATCTAGGCTATCTTACCACGCTGAAAGTTATTTGTCAACATTCTTGCCAAATGCATTGGCATTTGTAATCCTTTGGTAATACTTCTTTCCTTATAAAAAGATATAGAATACGAAAGATCAAATGCCAAAATTCGTGGATTTTACCTTGATTAGCAGTCAAAAAAATGGTAGAAATTACAAAGGAGGAACAACATGCCACGAAGAGGCGAGAATATTTTCAAAAGAAAAGACGGGCGATGGGAAGCACGCTACATACACCACTATGAGAATGGAAAAGCAAAATACCGATACCTATACGGCGCAACCTATATGGAAGCAAAAGCAAAAAGGCTGGAAGAACAGTCAAAAATGGAGAACTGTCCGATTCCGTCAGCCAGGAAGCTGACCACCTTTGAGGCATTGGCAGGCTTATGGCTGTCCGATATCAAGATTAAGGTGAAGGAATCTACTTATACCAGATATTACCGTATCGTACAGTCATATTTGTTTCCGATTTTTAAAAATCAACTTCTTTCTAAAATCGATTCGGGCTTTCTAAAAGGACTGACGGAGCAATTACTTTCGGAGGGCGGGATAAAGAAAGCGCCGCTTTCTCCCAAAACAGTATCTGATATCTTATGTGTATTGAAGGCAATATTTCAATATGGAAGAAATCATGATTATCCATGCCCGGATCCTGGTCAGCTGCGTTATCCGCAGAAAAAATCCAAATCTATTAAGATATTGACGGAAAAAAACAGAATAGAATTAGAACGACTATTATTGAACGCCGAGGATACAACAAGCCTTGGCATCCTTTTTACAATGTTTACGGGTGTGAGGATCGGGGAATTATGCGGGCTAAGGTGGGAGGATATTGATTTCCATAATTTAACGGTCTGCGTCAGCAGAACGATCGAAAGAATTGCAGATCTGAATCCGCAGACAACGTCGAAAACAAAGATTGTTATCAGCGAACCAAAGACAGAGAGTTCCATCCGTGTGATTCCTCTGCCGGAATTTCTTGCAGAATATCTTCTGGGACGAAAGTGTGACCCGGAATGCTATCTGCTGACGGGAAACAGAAAGCATACGGAACCACATCAGTTTTACATCCGTTACCAAAGATATCTGGAACAGCATGGGATAGAGAATTATACTTTTCATGCACTTCGCCATACATTTGCTACACGTTGTGTAGAGATTGGATTTGATACAAAATCTTTATCTGAGATTCTGGGACATTCTGATATCAATACCACACTTTCTGTGTACGTACATCCATCCTTACAGCAGAAAAAAGTACAGATGGAACGTCTGACTCCACATATGTTAAGGGACGAATAAGATTATTGTACATAGAAATGTGCCGATATGAGACGGAACAGAATCTGATGATGTATCAGGCGTTAATATTCGCGAAGCATCAAGCCAAGCAGCCGTGCCTGCATATTTGGGCGGCTTTTGCAAGGTCATTGATCTTATAATTGCAGTCAATTTTATAGTCAGGCTCAGCCGGGTATCCAAGTATTTTACAGGATATCCGGCTGTTTTATTTATGAAGTGCCGTACTTCATTATATTTTCTTCATACAGTATGAAGGGAATGATTGACGGCATATTCAGTGGCAGGAAAGGGGTTGTGAGATATGGCGATTCAATTATTCGAACATAATCAGACAGCCTGTCAGGCGGCGCTTAAGATGTTGGAAGAGGAAGGGAAAGCGGCGGTCATTCATCCGACAGGAACGGGAAAATCTTTCATTGGATTCAAATTATGCGAAGAATTCTATGACAAGACGATCTGCTGGCTATCCCCTTCGGAGTATATTTTCCGGACACAAGTGGAGAACCTGATCGCTACCGGAGCAGAAGAGCCGCAGAATATCAGATTTTATACCTACGCAAAACTGATGTTTATGACAAGGGAAGAATTAGACGAGATTGAACCGGATTATATCGTGTTGGATGAATTTCACCGATGCGGCGCGAAGATGTGGGGGCAGGGAGTACAGAATCTTCTGGACGCCTATCCGGGAGCGCTTGTGCTGGGACTTTCGGCAACGGCGATCCGGTATCTGGATAATCAAAGAGATATGTCGGACGAGTTGTTCGGCGGAAATATTGCTTCTGAGATGACGCTTGGGGAGGCAATCGTACGGGGGATCCTGAATCCGCCGAAATATGTGTTATCTGTCTATTCTTATCAGAAGGATCTGGAGAAATACCAAAGGCGGGTACGGCGGGCGAAGAACAAAGCCGTCCGTGATGCCGGGGAAGAGCAGCTTAATGCCCTGCGGCGGGCTCTTGAACACGCAGACGGCCTGGATGAGATATTTGGCAGGCACATGAAGAATCCTGCCGGGAAATATATTGTCTTCTGTGCGAATTATGAGCATATGGCGGAGATGATCGGAAAGGCAGAGGAATGGTTTGGTAAGGTTGACAAGCAGCCTCATATTTATACGGCGTATTCCGATGATCCGGAGACGAGTCAGGCATTTGCAGAATTCAAAGCGGATGAGAGCGATCATCTGAAACTTCTATATTGTATAGATATGCTGAATGAAGGGATCCATGTGGAGGATATTCAGGGAGTGGTCCTGCTGCGTCCGACGGTGTCGCCGATCATCTATAAGCAGCAGATCGGACGCGCATTGTCGGCAAGTAAGAAAACAGATGCTGTGATCTTCGATATCGTGCTGAATATTGAGAATCTTTACAGTATCGGAGCGATTGAAGAGGAAATGCAGATTGCCGCGTCTTATTATCATTATCTGGATCGGGATGATGAGGTGGTACAGGAGCATTTCGAAGTGATCGATGAAGTGCAGGATTGTATGGCGCTTTTTAGGAGATTGGATGAAACACTGGCTGCTTCCTGGGAGATGATGTATGGATTTGCCAGGCAATATTATAAGCGGTACGGCAACCTGGAAGTACCCGTAAAGTATAAGACGGAAGACGGTTATAGTCTTGGGCGATGGCTTCTGACGCAGAGAAAGGTCCGCGCCGGTGAGAAGTACGGGATTCTTGGAGAAGAACGTATCCGGAAACTGGATGCGATCGGCATGATCTGGGGGAGTTACCGGGATCTGTCGTGGGAGCGGTATTTTGCCGAAGCAAAGAAATATTATAGAGAACATGGTGATCTGAATACGAATGTAAATGATGTAACAGAGTCCGGAGTCCGTCTTGGCGCATGGATCTGTCAGATCCGGACGTATCGTAAGAGCGGGATCCAGAAAGCGTATCTGACCGAGGAAAGGATAGAAGCGCTTGATGGGATCGGGATGATCTGGGACATACCAGATTATCTGTGGGAAGAGAATTATGCAGAATGCCTGAGATACTACAGAGAGCATGGGAATCTGGATATTCCCAATGCATATTGTTCGCCGGGCGGTTTGAAGATCGGCGGTTGGATCCGCAGACAGCGTTTGCTTCGGAAGGGCTTGACGAACGGTGCAAAGCTGACGCAGGAGCAGATCACGCGGTTGGATTCGATCGGGATGGTATGGAAGACCAAGCCGGAACAGCAGTGGGACAAGGGATATGATGAAGCGAAGGCTTATCATGAAGCATATGGGAATCTGAATGTTCCGGTTTCTTATGTAAGCCCTTCGGGATATAAGCTTGGAGGATGGATCGCGGACCGGCGGGAGAAAGGAAAAGAAAAGCATTCTCCTGAACAGCGGCAGCAGTTAGACGATCTTGGAATGGTCTGGGTAAAACCAGATCCCTGGGAAGTTAGATTTCAGTTTGCGAAAGCATTCTATGAAGAAAACGGGAATCTGAATGTCCCGTCAAAATATAGAGCAGACGGCATCTGGCTTGCAAAGTGGCTGAATGAACAGAAACAGATCTATGCAGGGAAGCGGTCTGGGAAGATGTTGAGCGAAGAGCGGGTGCGAAGGCTTAACGAGATCGGGATGGTATGGGAGAAGAGCAGCCGGAAGATCTATGCGTTTGATGGTGAAATGAATAGAGGACCAGAGACTTTGGCGCCAGAAGAGACAGTGATGGCGGCAGTATAAGGAAGAGCAGGTGAAATGACGGCTCGTTGCTCGCAGGAATAAAGGAATGGAGTAGAGGACAGATGGCGAAAGATTTGTGGTACGCCGCGCAAGTTCGGACAGGCTCGGAAGAAAGTGTCCGGCGGCAATGCCTGGATAGGACATCTCATGGGGTGCTTAAGGATTGTTGCGTCTTCTATTATGAAGAAAAAAGACATATCCGCGGCGAGTGGGTCATCCAGGAAAGACTCCTGTTTCCAGGCTATGTATTCTTCGTTGCAAAGGAAGGGTATGGCAAAGAGACGGAAGAAGAACTGCGGAATATAGACGGCGTTAGGAAGCTTCTAAGGATTGGTGATGAGCCGGCGGCTCTTACAGGCGAGGAAGTGGATTTCCTAAAAGAATTGGGCGGCAAGGCACAGACAGTGGAGATGTCGGAAGGCATTATTGAACAGTCAGTGATCAAGGTGTACTCGGGACCATTGGTTGGAAAAGAGAAATATATCAGAAAAATAGACCGGCATAAAAGGCGGGCAATGCTTGAGATGCCCATGTTCGGGGAAATGCGGAAGATGCAGGTGGGATTGGAGATTGTGGCGAAATCATGATGTACAAATATTTTTGGAAAAGAATTCTGGATATAGTGTTATCGCTGGCGGGGATCATAGTGCTGGCGGTTCCGATGCTTATCATTGCAGTCATCATTAAGATTGATTCACCTGGTCCTGTGTTCTTTAAACAAAAGAGGATAGGGATAAATAAATCGTATTTCAATATTATCAAATTCAGGAGTATGCCGGTTACAGCGCCGCATGATACGCCGACACATCAGCTTAAGAATGCGGAAGATATCTTAAGTCCGTTCCAGAAGATGATCCGGCGGCTGTCCATCGACGAGCTGCCGCAGTTATTCTGCATCTTCACGTCGAAGATGAGTGTGATCGGTCCGCGCCCGGCGCTTTGGAATCAGGACGACCTGATCGCGGAGCGGGATAAATACGGCGCGAACGATGTGAAACCTGGGCTTACCGGATGGGCGCAGATTAACGGGCGCGATGAACTGGAGATCCCGGTTAAAGCAAAGTTGGACGGTGAATATGTGAAGAAGCTGAATGCCGGAGGATTCACTGCATTTGCAATGGATTGCAGATGTTTCTTCGGGACGGTCCTGTCTGTGCTCAAGCATGACGGTGTAGTGGAAGGTGGAACCGGGGAATTGGAAAAAAGTCTTGATGAATCTTCTGTTGGGTTCAAGAGACATTAGAGAAGGAACGGATAACTATGAAAAGGGTTTTGATAACTGGAGCGAATAGTTATATAGGGATGTCGTTTGAAAAATGGATGGCAAAGATGCATCCAGGGGAGTTTGAGATAGACACCGTTGACATGGTAGGAGACGGGTGGCGGGAGAAAGATTTTGCAGGGTATGACGCGGTATTTCATGTGGCGGGGATTGCGCATGCGGATGTAGGGCATGTGACGGAAGAGCAAAAGGAGCTCTACTATAAAGTAAATTGCGGCTTGGCTGTGGAAACGGCAGAGAAAGCGAAAGATTCAGGAGTCAGACAATTTATATTTATGAGCAGTATGATTGTATATGGAAAAAGTGGGAATTTGGGAAAAAAGAAAGTGATCAAGCAGGATACCAAACCACATCCGGCTAACTTTTATGGCGATAGTAAATGGCAGGCAGATAAAAAGGTCAGGGGATTTAATGATGACGATTTTCATGTGGCGGTGTTAAGACCGCCTATGATTTATGGAAAAGGAAGCAAAGGGAATTATCCTGTGTTAGCAAAACTGGCAAAATTGATTCCTGTATTTCCAGATATAGAGAATGAGAGAAGTATGCTTCATATAGATAATCTGTGCGAATTTCTATTTCTCTTGATATGCAGTGGAGAGAGTGGAATTTATTTCCCTCAGAATACAGAATACGTGAAGACAAGTGAAATGGTTAAAGAAATTTCAGATTGCATAGGGCATAAAATTTGGTTCACAAAACTTCTGAACCCATTTGTATATGTAGCAGGCAAAATACCAGGGAAAGTATCAGGAATGGTGGATAAGGCTTTTGGAAATCTGGTGTATGAAAAGAGTATGAGCGAAAGTTTTGCGGGGAAATACCAATTGAAAAATCTTAGAGAATCAGTTAGAGCTACAGAAGGGAAAAATCAAGGATGAGAAAAAAGAGTATCTTGGTTATCAGCCAGTATTTCTATCCGGAACAATTTCGTATCAATGACTTATGTAAAGAATGGGTAAGGAGAGGATTTGAAGTAACGGTGGTTACTGGAATACCGAATTACCCACAGGGAAAGTTTTATAAAGGATATGGATTGTTTAAAAAGAGAAAAGAAATATATGCAGGAGTACATGTTATAAGGCTTCCGCTGATACCCAGGGGAAATGGCAGCCTCATGCTGATATGCAATTATTTTTCGTTTGTCATATCTGGATTATTGTGGAGTATGTTTACCAGAGTTAAGGCAGATCAGGTCTTTATCTTTGAAGTGTCACCGATGACGCAGGCATTGCCCGGAATATGGTATGCGCGAAGAAAGAAGATTCCATGTTCGATATATGTGCAGGATCTTTGGCCGGAGAATGTTGAAGTAGTTACTGGGATTCGAAATAAGCAGATCATAGGCATGATAGATAGAATGGCGGATTATATCTACCGGAATTGTAAATATATTTTTGCAACATCACCAAGTTTTGTCAGTAGATTAGAAGAGAGAAAAAGTGTATATCGAAAGAATACAAGCAAAGTGGTGTATTGGCCCCAATATGCAGAGGACTTTTATAAACCTGTAGTGAAGAAGAAATTGACAGATATGCCGCAGGAAGAATGTTTTAAAGTGATTTTTACCGGAAATATCGGATATGCGCAGGGGTTGGATATTCTTCCGAAAGCAGCGGCTATATTAAGGGAACGGGAGATTTCCTGTAAGTTTTATATTGTCGGGAACGGAAGATATCAGGGAGAGTTTGAAAAGGATATCGATAAGAATGATGTGGGGAATATGTTTTGTATGTTGGGAAGAAAGAAGCCGGAAGATATCCCTGCATATTTGGCAAATTGTGACGCGGCATTTTTGTCATTTGCAAATCATTCACTATTTCGAATGACGATTCCGGCAAAGCTTCAATCTTATCTGGCATGTGGTATTCCAGTAATAGCGGCAGCGGCAGGAGAAACGGAAAGAATCATTAATGAGGCAGGAGCAGGAATTTTAAGCCGGATTGGAGATGCGGAAGATTTGGCTGGGAAAATAGAATTTCTGATTGCATGTAGTAAGGAAGAACGCAGCAGGATGCGGGGAAATGCCTTGGATTATTATAGGAAGGAATTCGACCGGACCAGATTGTTGGATGTGATGGATGAATATTTAGGATAAAGGAGTAGGCACAATTCTTTTTAGGATATTTTGCAGTGATGTTTGAGAATAAGATAGTATTTGTGAAGACTTTGGAGGAAAAATGGGTAAAAGAGATTATCAAGTATGTACGAATTGTGTAATGGATACAACTGATTCAGTTATTCAGTTTGATAAAAATGGTATGTGTGATCATTGCCATAATTATTATGAGAATATATTACCGAATTGGCATCCGGATAAAGAAGGAAAACGAAGATTAAATGAGATAGTGGGACAGATTAAAAAGGCTGGTAGAGGGAAGAAATACGATTGTATCATTGGGTTAAGCGGCGGTGTGGATAGTTCATATCTGGCATATTTTGCTGTAAAAAAGTTGGGATTAAGACCACTTTTATTTGCCTGTGATACAGGGTGGAACCTAAATGTTGCGGTCCAGAATGTTGAAAAGATCACAAAAGGATTGGGTATGCCTCTTCACACAGAGATTGTTAACTGGAATGAAATGAGGGATCTTCAACTTGCCTTTTTTAAAGCACAGGTGCCTTATCAGGATATACCTCAGGATCATATAATCTTTGCCGCACTTTATAATTATGCTGCAAAAAATGGTATTAAATATGTTTTGACTGGTGGAAATAATTCAACGGAATGTGTGCGGGAACCTATTGAATGGGTTTACCAGAATGACATACGGATGTTGAAGGATATCCATAAAAAGTATGGGACG
>NZ_KE159715.1:142179-233636 GCF_000403455.2 Dorea sp. 5-2
ACACTTCAGCGGGAATTTGGATGGGAACCCTATGCGAATAAGCACTTTGAAAGTGTATTTACAAGGTTTTATGAAGGATACTGGTTGGTTAAAAAATTCGGGTATGATAAAAGGCGCTGCCATTTTTCAAGCCTGGTACTAACAGGGCAATTGGAACGGAAAGAAGCATTAAGCATACTAGAACAGCCGCCATATGATGAAAAGCAAGCGATCGAAGATCTGGAATATGTGGCAAAGAAGTTGGGATTAAGTAAAGAAGAATTTTGTGATCTGATGAGGAAAAAGAATAAAACGTATAAAGATTATAAGAATACATCCAGTATGATCGGGCTTGCAGTAAAGGTTGCCCGTCTGGTCGGGATGGAGAAAAGGCAGTACAGATAGACAGACAGGAGAACTGGAAGGCATGGTAGCAGTCATTAATTATGGTATGGGAAATACCGGCTCGATCGTAAATATGCTTCATAGGATAGGTGAAGAAGCTGTTGTGACTGATAAAAGGAATGAGTTGGAAGAAGCAGATAAGATTATACTTCCTGGGGTAGGTGCTTTTGATCATGGGATTCAGAACTTAAGGGAAAAGGACCTGGTTGATGTTATCCGAAGAGTAACATTAGAAAAAAAGATCCCGTTTTTGGGTATATGCCTGGGAATGCAATTGTTGGGAAATAAGAGCGAAGAGGGGCAGGAGGAGGGATTAGGATTGATTCCTTTTACCAATGTCCGTTTCAGGTTTGAAGAGCCTACGTTGCTTAAGATTCCTCATATGGGATGGGATATCGTGAATTTCCAGCAGAAAGACAGGATTTTAGAAGGCCTCGAAGAAATGCAGAGATTCTACTTTGTCCATTCATATTATGCGATATGTGAGAAAAAAGAGAACATATTGATGACATGTGCATATGGACATGAGTTTGCAGCAGCAGTTAAGAATGAGAATATATATGGATTTCAATTCCATCCGGAGAAAAGCCATCGGTTTGGAATGAAGTTATTAGAGAATTTTGTCCGGAGGGTTTAAGGATATGTACTTAAGACCGCGATTAATACCATGCCTGCTGATTACAGGGATGAGGGATCTTGTTAAAACAATAAAATTCAAAAATCCGCGATACCTTGGCGATCCAATCAATGCGGTTAAGATATTTAATGAAAAAGGTGTGGACGAGTTATGTATCTTGGATATTACAGCATCTTCAGAAAAAAGAGGGCCGCAGATGGATTATATCAGGGATGTTGCGAGTGAAGCGTTTATGCCTTTAAGCTATGGAGGCGGGATTACGTCATTGGAAGAAATACAGCAGATCTTTCATATGGGATATGAAAAAGTGGTTTTAAATACTGCCTTTTATCGTGAACCTGGATTGATCACAAAAGCGGCACATTATGCAGGGAGCCAGAGTATTGTTGTATCTATAGATGTTAAAACAGAGTTATTAGGGAAAAAGAATTGCTATATTTGTGATGGAAAGGAAAAGACTGGTAAAGATCCGGTCATGTTAGCGAAGCAGGCAGAAGCATTGGGAGCAGGAGAGATACTGTTAAATTCAATAAGCCGTGACGGAACGATGCAGGGATATGATCTGGAATTAGTAAAGAGTGTGGCTGAGGCAGTATCTATTCCGGTAATTGCGTGTGGAGGAGCAGGTGAGGTATTAGATTTTAAGAAAGTACTGTCTGAAGGGAAGGCACATGCAGCGGCAGCGGGGAGTTTGTTTGTATATTATGGAGAAGAGAATGCTGTGCTGATTAATGTACCAAATGAAGAGGATTTGATTAAATATGAGATTATTTAAATAGGTAGGAAACGAAAAATCCAATCCGTTCGTATGAAGACCTATATTAAAATAATTTATTCTGCTAAACAGAATAGTTGGGATATTTAGAAAAAGGAGTAAGAACAATGTTTAAGGATAAAACATTATTAATTACTGGAGGAACAGGATCTTTTGGAAATGCAGTATTAGAAAGATTTCTTGATACGGATATTGGTGAAATTCGGATTTTTTCGAGAGATGAAAAAAAGCAAGATGATATGCGCCATCATTATAGTAGCAATAAGATTAAATATTATATAGGAGATGTTCGTGATTTACAATCCATAAAAAATGCTATGCATGGAGTAGATTATGTATTCCAGGCAGCGGCATTAAAACAGGTTCCAAGTTGTGAATTTTTTCCATTAGAGGCAGTGAAAACGAATGTAGTTGGAACGGATAATGTTCTTACAGCATGTATTGAATGTGGAGTAAAAAAGGTAATCTGTCTTTCTACAGATAAAGCGGCATATCCGGTGAATGCAATGGGAATGTCTAAGGCAATGATGGAAAAAGTTTTTGTAGCAAAAGCAAAAACGGTGTCGCCAGAAAGGACTTTGATATGTGGGACAAGATACGGGAATGTTATGTGTTCCAGAGGTTCTGTTATTCCACTTTTTATCGAACAGATAAAGAAAGGACAGCCATTGACTGTAACAGATCCAGAGATGACAAGGTTTATTATGAGTTTGGAAGAGGCGGTTGAACTTGTAATTTTTGCTTTTAATAAAGCAGAATCAGGGGATATTATGGTACAAAAAGCACCGGCATGCACAATTGGTGTTTTGGCACAGGCAGTTAAAGAATTATTCCATGTAGAGAATGAGATTAAAGTAATTGGTATTCGTCATGGGGAAAAGATGTATGAAACTCTTTTAACAAATGAAGAATGTGCACATGCAATTGATCTGGGAGGATTTTATCGAGTGCCTGTAGATAAGAGGAATTTGAATTATGATAAATATTATAAATATGGAAATGAAGAAAGAAATGTCCTTAAAGAATTTAATTCAAATAATACAGAACAGTTAAGTGTAGAAGCGATCAAGGAAAAATTACTTTCCCTGAAGTATATCAGAGAAGAGCTAATAGAATGGGAAAGATTATAGATTAGAAGGTAGTAGAGGATTGGTGAAAATTGAAGATTCTTTTAATTGATGTTAATTGCAAAAATTCATCTACAGGTAAAATTGTTTATGATTTATATTCTAATATACGAAAAGACGGTAACAGCGCTGCGATATGCTATGGACGAGGTAAAAAGATATGTGAAGAAAATATATATAAATTCGGTTTAGATTGGGAAACGTATTTACATGCTTTATTAGCTAGGATTACAGGTCTAAATGGATGCTTTTCATACTTTTCTACCAAAAAATTAATAAAATATATAAAAAATTTCAATCCAGATGTAATACATTTACATGAATTACATGCTTATTTTGTTAATATACGACCGCTGATAAAGTATATTAAGCGTAAGAATATTAAAGTTATTTGGACATTTCATTGTGAATATATGTATACAGGTAAATGTGGATATGCTTATGATTGTGAAAAATGGAAAAAAGAATGTAAAAGTTGTCCGGCAGTAAGAGATTATCCTAAAAGTTTGTTTTTTGATTGGACAAAGTATATGTTTCAAATGAAACAGAAATTGCTAAAAGAGTTAGATATGGAAATAGTTACACCATCAAGCTGGCTAGCAGATAGAGTTTATCAGTCCTTTTTAAGTATTAAAAAGATTAATGTGATTAATAATGGTATTGACACAAGTATCTTCTTCCCGAGAGATAACAAAATTACAGATAATGAATTGGGTGATTTGTCTAATTATGAGAGAATTGTGTTATCGGTTGCTCCTGATATTATGGGGGAAAGAAAAGGTGGGAAATGGATATTAAAATTAGCTGAAATGATGAAGAATGTAGTTTTTATTTTGATTGGTGCGAAAGAAACCCAAAAAGTCAATCAAGATAATGTAAGAATATTAGAAAAAATATCAAATCAAAATATTTTAGCACAGTTTTATTCAATGGCAGATGTATTTTTGATATGTAGTAAAAGAGAAAATTTTCCTACTACATGTGTCGAAGCAATTTGTTGTGGAACTCCAGTGGTAGGATTTGATACTGGAGGAACAGCTGAAACAGCACCTAATAATTTGGGAATATTTGTTCCATATGGGGAGTTAGATTCTTTAAAGAAAGCAATGGAAGAAATGTTTAGGAAAGAGGATATAAAAAAAGAGTGTTACCAATATGGAAAGGAAAAATATACATATAATGAAATGTATAAGAATTATGCAAAATTATATACAAAAAAATAATATAGAAATCAGGATATTACTCTTTTAAAGGAGGTTAAAATGTTTTGGATATATGTTATACAAACTATTATTTGGTACTATTTATTGGTAAAAGTATCTAAAGATATTTTAAATCCTTTTGCAATCAGTGCAACGTTATGGTTTTTGGGAGCAGCATTGTCACAATTAAGATTATCAGAGCTGATAGCTCGTTGGGGAATACAAACACATTTTGTAGTTCATATATTTGCGTATGTCGTAATTGTGTGTGGCTTTCTTTTTTCAAAAAGGAATAATATTAGAGGCAATAAATCGACATGTCTATTTTTAAAACAATATAAATATGTTTCTAGGTTTTTTTTTGGAATTGCGCTAACTTGTACAGTATTAGAATGGATGGTTAATGGATTTTGTATTCCAATATTATTAGATAGTGGGAGTGATTTGAAAAGTGAACTAGTGGCAATTTCGGGAATCCATTATGGGACGGTATGTTTTACTTATTTTTCGTTGGTTGCTTTATTTGAATTGCTATTTGATGAAAACAGTAATAAGCGAGATCGAATTTATAATAGAATTGTTATTTTACTGACGCTGTTTCATGCTTTGTTTATTCAGATGTCAAGAGGAGATTTATTGATAATTATTTTTGGGGCATTACTACTTATACATGGTAAATATAGAATACGATTTAAATATTTAGTTCTCTTAGTAGGATGTGTTCTCCTTTCGTTACTTGCATTAATGTTAGTTCGTGTACAGAATACAGATTCTTTGGTGTATACCGCAGTTGAAACAAATCCATATGTGAGTGCGATTTACATGTATATTGCGACTTGTTTTGATAATCTGAATTCGTTAATTGAACAAGGTTCTCCTTACACTTTGATATACATTACAATACTAAAGCCGATATTTGAGGTTTTTAATTTTACAGTCCCTATACCTTACTTGGAGTATAGTGTAGAGTTTTTTAATGCTAAAACTATGATTTATGGATTTTATCATGATTTGGGGACAATTGGAGTTGTGATGTATTCTTTTTGTATATATTCTTTGGTTGGGACAATATATAAGAAGACAAAATATGATGAAAGATATCTTTTATTATTAGCTGCATTGCAGAAATCTATTTATGTAACTTTTTTTGGAAATTATTTTACGGGGACAGTGTGTACAACATTTCCATTTATTGTTGTATGGATGTTATGTATGTGTATGGATAAAAAAAAAATCAGTGTAGATGTGAATGAGAAAAAAAATAAATTATATACAGTAGTTATTGTATATGAAGGTATTGTTCGAGAATATGACAATGCACTTTTGTTGAAAAGTGAATTTGAAAGACGTGGGTATAATGTTAGATTAGTAGCGAAATATTATCCTATTTTTCATAAGATAAAAAATGCAATAATTATATTGCCAAATTGTTATAATACAGAGGATTATGAATCATACAGCTACTATTTAAACAGTAATGGAAACATTTTTATAAGCTTACAATATGAACAAGTCTTATCAAAAAGAATAGAAAAGATTGGGATACATAATCCAAAAGGTAAGGCGAGAAATATATATTTATTTTGTTGGGGCGAAAATTGTTTTCAAAGATTACTTGATTCGGGAATAAATAGTAAATATTTATATATAAGTGGCGCAATTCAATTGGATTTTTTAAGACAAGACTTTGAGGATTACTATTTGTCGAGAGAAGATATAGCAAATAGGTACAATTTAAATGGCGAAAAAAAGTGGTTACTTTATATTTCAAGTTTTTCTTATGTAGATAATGTGTTAATTAATAAATATACAGCACACGAGTTTAATGATAATGAATTCGTGAAGAATTTCAGTGATGTATCGATAAGATCTCAGAGAAAAACTTTGGAATGGTTTGAAAAATTAATATTGAAGAATAAAGATATTATTATTATTTACCGAAAACACCCTATGGAATCTAAGAGTATTTTATTGAAACAAATGACAAAAAAATATCCAAAGCAGTTTTATGATCTTAGTGAACTAAGTGTTAAACAGTGGATTAAAGTGTCTGATATTATTACGACTTGGTTTAGTACGTCGATTGCAGAAATATATGTGGCTAATAAACCGATGTTTTTAGTTAGACCATATTTAATTGAAAAAGAATATGATGTTCCTTTTTATTACGATGCAAAGTGTATAGATTCATTTGAAAAGTTAAATTTGATTGTTGGTTCTATTAATGAAAGCGAGATCTTACCAATACCAAAATCATCTATAGAAAGTTATTATTCTATTAATGATAAGCCTGCATATATGAGAATCGTGGATAAGGTTGAAGATATTTTTATGTCAGATGAGCAGTTTGCACAGAAAGAAAAATATTTTGTTTTTAAAAGATGGAAGTTTTTGTTTGGTCAGAATAGAATATTGAAATATTTCATAAAAAGAGTGTATCAATTTTTATATTATTATATACATTTTGAAATAAAAAATGAAAAATTCAGAAAAGAATTTGCAGTATCGGATTGGGAGTATAATATCAGAAATGAAAAAGATAGTTTCAATGAGAATAAATATATGAAATTAAAAGAAATAGTGAATAAGAAAAATGAATATAAAATTTTTTAAAAAAAATCTTGTTTTTAGTTTGCTCAGTATGATAATTCAATTTATACAGTCGCTATGGGTAACTTCATTTATACAGAGAATGATGGGGATTGAGGCATATGGATATATTGCAGTTATTGTCAATATTATTAATATGGCAGGAATTATTACTGTAGCACTTACATCTGTTTGTTCAAGATATATTGTAATTGAATTAGAAAAAAGAGATTATGATAGGATACAAAAAATCTTTAATACAATTTATTTTGCATTGATTTTTTTATCATGTGTTTGTGTAGTTGTTTTTTTGATTATATTAATCAACTTAGATAGATTGATTAATATATCTACACAATTTGCAGGGCAAGTATCTGTGTTAATGATAATTGTAGGTGCTGATTTCATAATTCAATTATTACAGGTTCTATATTTATCAGTTCTTTATTATGAAGAAAAACTTTATTATAGTTATTATGTGTCCATAATATCAAATATTGCTAAAGTTTTAATTGTGGTAATTATTTTCCATTTTTGGCGTCCAGTTGTATGGGGAGCTTATGTTGGTGCAGTTGTCGTAAATGGAGTTGCATTAATAATATATAAATCTTATTTTAAAAAACACTATCCTAATATTAAAAAAAATCCAAGATACTTTGATTTTACTAAACTAAAAGAAGTGTTAGGTACAGGGGGATGGGTATCTTTATCAAAGCTTGCAGCTACGTTGTTGTCTTCTTGCAGTACATATTTGGTAAATATATTGATAGGTGTATATATGGCAGGAATATACGGGTCAATTGCTCAGGTTCAGTCAATATTGAGTTTTATTACGATAGCTATAGTTAATGTTTTTTTGCCACAGATGTACAAAATATATGCTACAAGTAACAGAGTGGATTTGGTAAATTGTACTACGGAGAATTTAAAAAGTCTTTCCATTGTTTTAGGTATTGTTGTCGGAGGACTTATAGTATTTGGCGACGAATTTATGTGTATATGGATATCAAAAGAATATTTAAAATACAATATATTGTTGATCCTTTCGGTTTTCTATTTGGCATTTGTATATTCATCAGAAATGTTAAATCAACTTTTAATTACAGTCAATAAAACAAAAATTCCGGCTTTTATTTCAATTATAGCAGGAATAATTAATATATTAGTAGCAATTTTTTTGGTAAGAGTAATAGATATGGGATTTTACGGGATTGCAATTGCGCAGATGTTAACTTTATGTATTAGATCGGGAATATTTTTACCTATATATACTTCATGTTGTTTGGAGCAGAAATGGTACATATTTTTGCGAAAACAATTTTGGTGTATCGAATCAATGATTATAACTATGGGGATAGGATATTTTTTTGACTACTGGATTTTGGTAAATTCATGGATGAAACTTTTGGGTGTAAGTATATGTACAGGAGGACTTACGATTAGTTTATTGATAATATGCGATAGAGAGTGGCGGTTAATTGTAAAAAAGATGATTAATAAATAGAGTGAATATTATCCCTAAAGTAGGATAATATGTACTAAAAACCTCTTTCAATTGGTCATAACACCCTTTGAACCTTAAAAAAGTGCCGATTTTACGCCATTTTTGCTTGATTTTTATTTGAGTGTGTATTATAATAATGATGGATATAAATATACACTCAAATAAAGGAGATTGTTATGCCAGCAAAACCATCAGGTACGATCAAAACATCACGTGTAAATGTTAAGCAGAAGAACGGTGATATCTACGTTATGGAGCGTCAGACCTTGTATGACCCGGTTAAAAAATATAACAAAGTTGTGAGCAGTAAGCTCATCGCTAAAATTCCGAAAGGCGAAAAAATTCAGGTGCCTACACGCCCAAAAAGACCTAATGGGAGCAAACTCCCAATAAAACCACAGAAAGTATCTGCTTCCAGAAAACGTGTTGGAATGATGGATATCATAGGACATATAGGATTTATTTCCGGTATTGATGCAGCTATATATGCATCCACAGATATCGGGACCGCCCAGAAGATCATTTCCCTCGCAAGATATCTTCTGGCAACAAATGGACAAACACTCCCGGGAATACAGACCTGGCAGTATACCCATCCGCTTCCCTATGTGAACGGCATATCAGAGGATGTATACCATGCCCTGTTCCATGACATCGGGCTGGATGAATCGCTGCAGCAAAATTTCTTTCACGAGCGCTGTGCATTGCTTGGGGACCATGGAGCGATTGCTTATGATTCCACTACCATATCGACTTACTCCGGACAGCAGCCGGAAGCACGGTACGGATACAACAAAGCAAAAGACGGACTGAAGACGGTCAAACTGCTTACGCTGTATTCTATTGAAAGCAGACAGCCGATCGCATTTACCAAACAGCCGGGCAACCTGCCTGATGTGTCGTCAATCGAAAACGCATTAAAACAACTTTCTGTCCTTGGCGTGGATCATGCCGAGATCGTAACAGATAACGGTTACTACTCAGAGTCTAACCTTTCTGAGATGCTCCAAAAAGGATTCGGGTTTGTCACGCTGGCAAAAACAAACATCAAATGGATCCGGCCGGAAATAGAAGCACGTATAGAGGAACTTTCTTCTATACACAGTGTATGTCCGTTTGACCCCACAACCCATGGTGTTACAGTTATGTTAATGCATGATTTTGACAAGGTGCGCAAGTATGCCAGCCACAAAAGCGGCGCTGAAAAGGGCGCTGTTGAAAGATTCAAAAGACGGGTGTATCTTCACATTTATTTTAATGCTTCACGGCAGGCGGAAGACCGGATTGAATTTGAAAAAGACCTTATGGAATTAAAGTCAATGATAGAAGACGGCATACCTGTAGATGAGCTTTCCAGGAGTGCGCAGGAGAAGGTAAAAAAGTATATGTCGATAAGCACCTGGGGAAAGAAGACAACCGTTCGTTTTAAGGACAAGGAATGTCAGGAGGCATACAAATATCATGGCTATTTCACCCTGGTCTCCAACCGGGAGAAAGACTGTTTTGAATGCTTAAGGATCTACCGGAAAAGGGAGACCATCGAAGCTTGTTTTGAAGCGGAAAAGCAACATGCGGATGGAAGCCGTATCCGTGTTTGGAGTCCAGATACTTTGCGGGGCAGAATGTTTGTACAATTCGTATCGCTGTGTTATTACGAGTATTTCAGTGATCAGCTACGTAAGATTAAGCCTACTCTGGGCAAACAGAATAAGGATGGTATCAGAACAAAAGAGACGGTTGACCTTGAAGAGAAACTGTTAAGATGGATGGAGAATACGCCGGTTTATCTTCAGCTGCAATGGTTTGACACTGTGGAAGAGGTAAAGGTATCGTCCGAACTGCGTAACAAACGATGGAACACAGAGATTACCGCGCGGGATGCTCTATATCTTGAGAAATTGGGGATGTCTATGCACTAAGTTTTTTAGTGCATATTATACGACTTTTGGGATACAAAAGTGGAGGTTTTACCGTCAGAGGGATATTTGACTGAAAGTGAGACGGCAGACGGGAGCAAGGAAATAGAAGAGCAGATTTCTGACTTCCTGATTAAGATAGGGAGTGAGGTTTATCTGCTGGAGTGCCAGAGCTATGATGACGGCTCTATGGCAATCAGGATTGCAGAATATGCGTTCATTGTCGCGAGGCAGTTCGCAACATGGGATATCGGGCATGCAACGATTCCCATGCCGAGATTTTCCGTAATCTATGTCAAACGGACGGAGAGAACTCCGAAGACTACGAAAATTACTTTTACGTTTCCAGACGGGCAGAAAGTAAATTACGAATCCACAAACGTAATCTTGGAAGAATTTACAAAGGAATATATTATTGAAAAGAGGCTGTTCCCTTATATACCGTTCTATATTGCAAGATATGAAAAGGATATGATATCCGAAGGAAGTATAGAGAACGCAGTACGGGATTTGGAATATTTCAGGAATGAACTGGTTCGTTTGTATGAAGCGGAGGAATTGACCGATCATGAACTGATCGACTTAAAAGGATTTATAAATACCATCATTACACATATTACAAATGGAAATAAAAATGAGGAAAGGCTGGTGAATATTATGGGTGGAACAGTAATTGAGACAGAGTCGGAGAGATTGATTCGTCAAGGTATAAGTCAAGGTATAAGTCAAGGTATAAGTCAGGGAAAAGCGCAGTTGCTCATTGAACTTGGGCAGGAAGAAGGTCTTGATGATGCGGCGCTCCTGAAAAGGATTCAGGAACGGATTGGCGTGTCATTGGAACAGGCAGCCGCCTATTTGGAACGGTATGGAAAACAGACTGTATAGATTTGCGAAGACGGGTGACAATTTGAAGTGAAGGGAGTATTTTCGTCAAAAACGAGAGTACTCCTATTTTTGTGAAAGAACGGATGTTTCGGAACATTTGTTCTGAAATTGTGCGCCTGGCGGCGCACGTTTCCAACGAGTGCAAGTCTCGAATCCGCCCGGTAGTGGGAAGGATATAGCCGACGGCAAGGGTGTCCATCGAGAGGTGGAATCTGAATAGGGCGGTGTGCGGAAGCTTGGCATACCAATAGTGATAGACAGAACCATTCAACAGGCAATAGCGCAACAGCTAATACCAATCTATGAGCCGCTCTTTATTGAGACGAGTTACGGTTATCGTCCGAACAAGAGCGCAAAAGATGCTATTCTTAAGGAAAAAGAGTACGCAGGAAAAGGGTATACCTATGCGGTATCAATATTTGAATACATAGAGACATTTTATAATACGGTAAGAATCCATAGTCATTGTGGATATCTATCTATCACCAAATGAATACGAGAATGAGTATGAACAGAATTTGAATAAGATGGAAAGATTGGCTGGATAAAAAGGGAATGTTGTAAGAAAAGTTCACTTTTAACCTGTAACGATTTCAAAATTAGGTATGCTATGGGCGGCAGTATCTGACGCCCTATAGCTTCAACTCCGTTAGGTCATTTGGACTGAACTTCATTTTCTCACACAATCGTTGAACGCTTTTCTTTATCGGATACACGATCCATTTTCCATCCATCTTCCCAGCCTTGATCTTTATAAGTGTCTGTGTCAGGTCTTTGTAAGATATGTTTTTGGATTCCCCAATGGAAGCAATCTCCTCAATTGCATTTACCCCGATGATAGTGGACAGATGGTTCAGGAACAGCCATGCTTCTTCTGTATAGTTGCTCCTCATATAGGATGCTTCATAGGACATGGTATCTCCATATGTTTTAAAGAACTGTTCAATTGCCTGCCTCTGCTTGTATATGCTGTAGACCTGAAATGCATTTAAATCTAGTCGGTTTGTCTTTAAGGTAATGGTTCCCATTTCTTCTTTGTCCGCATAGGCTTCCCGGATCGTGATGGGCTCCAGCGCTTCCAGTTCCTCGTCAGTGAGGCGGCCTTTTCCTTTTGCCCTGCGCGCTGTTTCCCGCACTTTTTTCAATTCCATGGCATGGTTCTTCTTTTCCGTCCTCTTCGTGACATCCGCGATCTCCTGTGCCAACAGATCCGTGTCAAGGAATAAGTGGATATTGAACCCTTCCTCTGCAATGGTTAGGCTGTGTATCCCACGTCCGTTAAAACTGAAGGCTTCTTCATATCCAAAGGGCGAGGCTGGGATATGCCCTTTTACAAAACGGTTTCCCCTTTTCAGAGGTATCACGTAATTAAGCCCACATTCCTCAAGCAAGGTGAAGCCGTTGTCACTCGCAAAGCCTTTATCGGCTATGACGGTACAGCTGTCCGTATGGGCGGTAGACTCTTTGAGTATGTCGGAGAAAGCGGAAACATCAAGGGTGCTCCCAAGGTATTGCTTATAATATACGGGATATCCGATGTCACCTCCCATGGTAAAAAGATATAGCAGGTTGATTTGCGGCTTGTAGCGCATCTTGGAATCATATCCGCATTCTGCATTGTCTATGGTGCGAGATGCAGACAGAAGCCTGTGCCCATCAAATAAGAGGAAGCGTTCATGCTCGGCAACCATTTCCTGCATATAGCCACGTATTGCGCCTCTCATCCTCCCTAAAGTGTTCAGGAATTCCGTGACGGCATTCGGCATGAAGGAGAGTCCCGGATAGAGATATGACAGGATGCTGTCCTCATAATGGAGCTGCAGCCGCCGAAAACGGCAGTCATATATGGCACGGACAACCGCTGTCACGTAAATGGCTTCCCATAAATCAGGAAAATGTTTCTGCAGTCTGCTGCGCATCCATTCGCTCCGCTGGTAAATATAATTTACAGCTCCGACCTCCACCACATCATTGAGAACAGGATTGGCGCATCCACGCCTTGCCCTGCTTGGAACCAACCCCTGTTCGGTTATGCTGCCGAGAATTTTCCCTGACTTTTTTCTTGATCGACCGAGCTGTGGGTCATAAACATTACTCCGCTCATATAGATACCAATGTCCCCTGATATATTTGATTTCCGTATTGGCAGGCCGCACAAAATTCATTACATAATCGGGTTTCTCCATCATGTCTACCTCCTTATAGCATACCTAATTAGGTATGCTATAAGGATAGCACAAAACATCTAAGGAATCAATAAAAATGGCATATTTTAGGGGTTTTTTCGGTCTATGCCAATTTAGTAATAGGTTATGGCATACCTAATTACAATCGTTACAGTTTAACTTGTACTTTTTCTTGACATAGTACCACTAAGATACTGGCATAACTGAATGGCATAAAAAGATATAAAAAAGCACAGAACAAAAGTTCGATTTTGGTCTGTACTTTTTTTGACTTATGTGTTATAATGAAAAACCAAATGACTGGATAATACTATCTGTACTGGCTGGTGTTATTCAGTGTTGTTACGTTTCAAAAATACGGTTTTGTGACCTGCATTCGTGTAATTGCTATTTTAACGCTTATTCGCCAGCTTTGCAAGCCCATTTTACACGAATCGAAAATCAAATTACACGAATTTCGGGCGAATAAGCAAACTTTTTTCGGTCACAAATTGGAGGTTTTCATATGCCAGAGTTCAAATTACAAGCCCCCTACAAGCCCACAGGCGACCAGCCGCAGGCCATCGCCGAGCTGGTCAAAGGCTTCAAAGAGGGCAACCAATTCCAGACTTTACTAGGGGTTACGGGTTCCGGCAAGACATTTACGATGGCGAATGTCATTCAGGAATTGCAGAAGCCGACGCTGGTCATCGCCCACAACAAGACGCTTGCGGCGCAGCTCTACGGAGAATTCAAGGAGATGTTCCCTGAGAATGCGGTGGAGTATTTTGTGTCCTACTACGACTACTACCAACCTGAGGCATACGTCCCTTCCTCCGACACCTACATCGCCAAGGACTCATCCATCAACGATGAGATCGACAAGCTCCGCCACTCCGCCACAGCGGCATTATCGGAACGCCGTGACGTGATCATCGTGGCAAGCGTATCCTGCATCTACGGTCTTGGTTCTCCCATTGATTATCAGAACATGGTAATCTCCCTGCGCCCGGGAATGATCAAGGATCGGGATGAAGTGATCAAGAAGCTCATTGAGATCCAGTACGACCGCAATGAGATGGATTTTAAGCGTGGAACCTTCCGCGTCCATGGGGACGTATTGGAAATCATCCCCGCACTCTACGAGAGCCTTGGATACCGGATTGAATTTTTCGGTGACGAAGTAGATCGGATCACAGAGATTGATATCTTGACAGGGGAGATCAAGAATGAATTGAACCATGTCGCAATCTTTCCGGCATCCCACTATGTGGTGTCGAAGGACAGTCTGGATCGGGCGATCAAGGAGATTGAGGTAGAACTGGAAGAACAGATTAAGTATTTTAAAGGAGAAGGGAAGCTTTTAGAGGCTCAGAGGATCTCTGAGCGGACGAATTTTGATATAGAGATGATGCGGGAGACAGGATTCTGTTCAGGAATTGAGAATTATTCCCGGCATCTGACCGGACTTGCGCAGGGGCAGCCGCCGCACACATTGATCGATTATTTTCCGGATGATTTTATGATAATGATCGACGAATCCCATAAGACTGTGCCGCAGATCGGGGGCATGTATCACGGCGACCAGTCAAGGAAATCAACGCTGGTAGAATATGGCTTCCGTCTTCCGTCGGCAAAGGACAACCGCCCCTTGAACTTTGAAGAATTTGAAAGTAAGATAGACCAGGTGATGTTTGTCTCTGCAACTCCAGGTCCGTATGAGGAGCAGCATGAACTTCTGCGGGCGGAGCAGGTGATCCGGCCTACCGGTCTTTTGGATCCGGAGGTTGAGGTGCGTCCGGTGGAAGGACAGATCGATGATCTGGTGGGCGAAGTGAATAAGGAGATAGGTAAGAAGAATAAGGTGCTGATCACGACATTGACGAAGCGGATGGCGGAAGATCTTACGGATTATATGCGGGAGATTGGGATTCGTGTCCGCTATCTCCACTCGGATATTGATACGTTGGAACGGACGGAGATTGTCCGGGATATGCGTCTGGATGTTTTCGATGTACTTGTGGGTATTAATCTGTTGAGAGAAGGTCTGGATATACCAGAGATTACGCTTGTGGCGATCCTGGATGCAGACAAGGAGGGCTTCCTGCGTTCGGAGACGTCCCTGATCCAGACGATCGGGCGTGCGGCGCGTAATGCAGACGGGCATGTGATCATGTATGCTGATACGATCACGGATTCTATGCGCCTTGCGATTGAAGAGACTGAGAGACGCCGGAAGGTGCAGATGCAGTATAATGAAGAACATGGCATTACTCCTCAGACGATCAAGAAGAGTGTGCGCGACCTGATCGCCGTGTCGAAGAAGGTTGCGGCAGAGGAACTCCGAATGGAGAAAGATCCGGAGTCCATGAGTAAGAAAGAGCTGGAGAAGCTGATCCAGGATCTGACAAAGCAGATGAAGAAGGCGGCGGCTGAATTGAATTTTGAGGCTGCAGCGGAGATGAGGGACAAGCTTGTGGAATTGAAGAAGGTATTAAATGATTTATGATAATGGAAATACCTGTTTGTTCCGGTAAAGTTTCGGCGTATTCCTTTGAAACAACGAGTTAAAAGTATCAGTTTAACGATGTAGTTTTCACGGAAGATAATATATTTTTAATATAATATTAGGGAAGGATAAAATATGGCAAAGAAAAGGGATAACAAACAATTTATCAGGATCAGAGGCGCTAATGAGCATAATCTGAAGAATATTGACCTGGATATTCCAAGGAATGAGTTGGTCGTCCTGACCGGACTCAGTGGTTCGGGGAAATCCTCTCTTGCTTTCGATACTATTTATGCGGAAGGGCAGAGAAGATATATGGAGTCACTGTCTTCCTATGCCAGACAGTTCCTGGGGCAGATGGAGAAGCCGGATGTGGAGAGTATCGAGGGATTGTCGCCGGCGATTTCTATCGACCAGAAATCAACGAACAGGAATCCAAGATCTACAGTAGGGACAGTGACAGAGATTTACGATTATTTCCGGCTTCTCTATGCCAGGATAGGAATTCCGCACTGTCCTAAATGTGGGAAAGAGATCAAGAAGCAGACGGTCGATCAGATGGTCGATCAGATTATGGAATTGCCGGAAAGAACGAAGATCCAGTTGCTGGCTCCGGTTGTACGCGGCAGAAAGGGGACACATGCCAAGTTGTTGGAGCGTGCTAAGAAGAACGGATATGTGCGTGTGCGTGTGGACGGCAATCTCTATGAACTGTCAGAGGAGATTGTGTTAGATAAGAATATCAAGCACAATATAGAGATCATTGTAGATCGTTTGATGGTCAGAGAAGGGATCGAACAAAGATTGACAGATTCTATCGAGACAGTATTAGAATTGGCGGAAGGGCTGTTGATCGTAGATGTGATAGACGGGGAGCCGATTAATTTTA
Source organism: Dorea sp. 5-2 (assembly GCF_000403455.2). GTDB lineage: Bacteria > Bacillota > Clostridia > Lachnospirales > Lachnospiraceae > Sporofaciens. The sequence goes on from NZ_KE159715.1 coordinate 158,762, forward strand.
GCCAGAGCTTCTCCTGCCCGGACTGTGGGATCAGTATCGAAGAGATTGAGCCGAGAAGTTTTTCATTTAACAACCCATTTGGAGCATGTCCGGAGTGTTTTGGTTTGGGATATAAGATGGAATTTGATGAGGATCTGATCATTCCAGATAAGAATCTTAGTATCATGGAAGGCGCGGTTACGGTCATGGGATGGCAGTCCTGTAACGATAAGAAAAGTTTTTCTTATGCGATCTTAGAGGCGTTGTGCCAGGAATATCATTTTTCACTGGATACTCCTTTTAAAGATTATCCTAAGAAGATACATGATGTGTTGATTCATGGAACGGATGGAAAAGAAGTGAGAGTCCATTATCGGGGACAACGCGGAGAGGGGGTATATGATGTTGCCTTCGAGGGATTGCTGCGAAATGTGGAACGGCGTTACAGGGAGACTTCTTCCGAGTATTCGAAGGCAGAATATGAAGAGTTTATGAGGATTACCCCATGCCATGAGTGTAAAGGACAGAGGCTAAAGGCAGGCGCCCTTGCTGTTACGGTGGGGGACAAGAATATCGCAGAACTGACGGCATTGTCGATCGAGCGTCTGCAGGAATTTCTTGAGCAGCTAGAGCTGACTCAACAGCAATTACTGATCGGAGGACAGATCTTGAAGGAGATTCGAGCAAGAATCCAGTTTCTGATGGATGTCGGATTGGATTATCTGACTCTGGCAAGAGCGACAGGCAGTTTGTCAGGAGGAGAGGCGCAGCGGATCCGTCTGGCGACGCAGATCGGCTCTGGATTGGTAGGAGTCGCCTATATTCTGGATGAACCAAGTATTGGCCTGCATCAGAGGGATAACGACAAACTTCTGGGAACCTTGAAGCATCTGAAAGATCTGGGAAATTCAGTCATTGTTGTGGAGCATGATGAGGACACGATGCTGGAGGCAGATTATATCGTGGATATTGGACCGGGTGCCGGCGAACACGGCGGAGAGGTCGTGGCGCAGGGGAATGCGAAGGAGATCATGAAGAATAAGGCTTCTGTTACTGGTGCATATCTGAGCGGAAAGATACGTATACCAGTGCCGGAAGAGCGTGCGAAGCCATCGGGGTGGCTTAGGGTAACCGGTGCGCGGGAGAATAACCTGAAGAATATAGATGTTGATTTTCCGCTGGGAATTATGACATGTGTCACAGGAGTATCTGGTTCGGGAAAGAGCTCTCTGGTGAACGAGATCCTTTATAAGAGGCTTGCCAAAGAGTTGAACCGGGCGCGTACGATTCCGGGCAGGCATACTTCGATCGAAGGAATGGATAAGCTTGATAAAGTGATCAATATCGACCAGTCTCCGATCGGGCGGACACCAAGGTCGAACCCGGCTACTTATACGGGAGTTTTTGACCTGATCAGGGATCTGTTTGCGGCTACGGCGGATGCTAAGGCGAAGGGATATAAGAAGGGACGCTTCAGCTTTAATGTAAAAGGCGGCAGATGTGAGGCATGTAGCGGTGACGGAATCCTTAAAATAGAGATGCATTTCCTGCCGGATGTCTATGTACCTTGTGAGGTTTGCGGCGGAAAGAGGTATAATCGTGAGACATTGGAGGTAAAATATAAGGGTAAGAGTATCTATGATATTCTGGATATGACGGTAGAAGAGGCATTGCATTTCTTCGAAAATGTACCGAGTATCCGCCGGAAGATGGAGACTTTGTATGATGTGGGGCTGTCATACATCCGTCTTGGACAACCTTCGACAACGCTGTCAGGAGGTGAGGCGCAGCGGATCAAGCTTGCGACGGAATTAAGTAAGCGGAGTACGGGCAGGACGATCTATATTCTGGATGAGCCGACGACAGGGTTGCATTTTGCAGATGTGCATAAACTGACGGAGATCTTGCGTCGTTTGTCTTCAGACGGAAATACGGTGCTTGTGATCGAGCATAATCTGGACGTGATCAAGACGGCGGATTATATCATAGACATCGGACCGGAAGGCGGTGACAGAGGCGGTACTGTGATCGCGAAGGGAACTCCGGAGGAAGTGGCACAGAATCCGGTTTCTTATACCGGGAAATATATTCAGGCTGTGCTGCAGAAATAAAACTATCTTAATGAATTTTCAAACACGGTTTAGGGATGATCTGTCGAACGATGGGAGAAATAGTGTAGTGGTTGCGTATGGTTTATAAATATTTAAGTAAAAAGGGTTTCCATTTCTTGTAAAGTTGATTATAATAAAACGAACACGGACAAGTGTAGAATAAAAAGGAATCAAATGATGACCATAGAGAGAGGAACATCAGCAAGAGAGACGGATCGAGGTTAAATAGAGATATACCAGAGTCAAGTCAACAAATGATAATCATATAGATAGCATGGGAAAGGGGAAGTAAGATGTCAGTAGATATCGGAATTGACTTGGGAACCGCCAGTGTCCTGGTCTATGTAAAGGGAAAAGGCGTCATATTGAAGGAACCGTCTGTGGTTGCTTATGACAGGGATACGAACGCAATAAAGGCTATTGGAGAAGAAGCACGTCTGATGTTGGGAAGGACACCAGGGAATATCGTGGCGGTTCGTCCGTTGCGGCAGGGAGTCATTTCAGATTATACAGTGACAGAAAAGATGATAAAGTACTTTGTACAGAAAGCATTGGGGAAGCGGACGTTTAAGAAACCGCGGATAAGTATCTGTGTACCCAGCGGGGTTACAGAAGTGGAGCGTAAAGCGGTAGAAGAAGCGACCTATGCGGCAGGAGCCAGAGAAGTGAATTTGATCGAGGAGCCGGTGGCTGCAGCGATCGGTGCGGGGATTGATATTTCGAAACCGTGCGGCAACATGATCGTAGATATCGGAGGTGGAACGGCTGATATTGCAGTGATTTCTCTGGGCGGAACGGTGGTGAATTCATCGATCAAGATCGCAGGAGATGATTTTGATGAAGCAATCGTACGTTATATGCGTAAGAAGCACAATCTACTGATCGGGGAACGGACGGCAGAGGATATTAAGATTAAGATCGGCACAACCTATCCGCTGATCGAAGATGAAGCGATAGAGGTAAGAGGACGGAATCTCGTGACAGGGCTTCCGAAGACAGTGACGGTGACTTCACTTGAGACCGAGGAGGCATTGCGCGAACCCACCGGTCAGATTGTGGAGGAAGTGATCAATGTACTGGAGCGCACACCGCCGGAATTATCTGCGGATATTCTGGACCGCGGTATTATGCTTACGGGAGGAGGCTCCATGCTTCGGGGATTAGAAGAACTGATAGAGGAAAAGACAGGGATAAATACTATGACTGCCGAGGATCCGATGAAGGTGGTTGCGATCGGAACAGGACAGTTTGTAGAGTTAGTGAGCGGGCGAAAAGAATTCTGATGGACAGTATTAAAGGTTACGTAGAACATATTGTATTCCGTAATGATGAGAATGGATATACAGTATTGAATTTGAAAAATGAAGAGGGCGAAGTAACGTGCGTAGGTAGTTTTCATTATATTGAAGAGGGCGAGTTACTGAGTCTTACAGGAGAATATACGACGCACAGATTATATGGAGTGCAGTTTAAAGTAGAAAGTTCCGAAGTGTGTGAACCGGAGGATCTGGTGTCGATCGAGAAATATCTCGGTTCAGGAGCAATAAAGGGTATAGGCGCTGCGCTTGCGGGAAAGATTGTACAAAAGTTCAGAGAAGATACTTTCCGGATCATCGAAGAAGAGCCGGAGAGATTAGCTGAGATTAAAGGAATCAGTGAACGGAAGGCACGGGAGATTTCTGCCCAGGTAGAAGAAAAAAGGGATATGCGCCAGGCGATGATCTATCTGCAGAAATATGGCATCTCTACGACTCTGGCGGCTAAGATTTATCAGCATTATGGCCAGAACGTGTATCGCGTGATTGAGGAAAATCCATATCAATTAGCAGATCATGTGTCAGGAGTGGGGTTTAAGATTGCGGATGAGATCGCATCAAAGGTCGGGATTCATGCGGATTCCGACTACCGGATCCGCAGTGGAATATTTTATACATTGTTACAGAGCGTGAATGAAGGGCATGTCTACCTCAAGCAGGAACCGTTACTTAGAAGGACGAGTGAGCTCTTGGGGGTGGAGATCCAGAATATTGAGAAATATTTGATGGATCTTGCCATTGAGAAAAAAATCGTCCTGAAAAAAGAAGACGGAGATATGCGGGTCTATTCTTCTCATTATTATTATATGGAGATGAATGTGGCAAAGATGCTCCATGACCTAAGTGTAGAATATCGCACGGAGGGAGAAGGAATTGAACATCAGCTTCTGACTATCGAAAAAGAGTCGGAGCTTTTTCTGGACGAGAGACAGCGAACAGCCGTTTTTGAAGCGGTCAGGCATGGATTTATGGTACTTACAGGAGGACCTGGAACTGGAAAGACGACGACGATCAATGCAATGATCCGTTTTTTTGAGAGTGACGGGATGGATATTTTATTGGCGGCGCCTACCGGGAGAGCGGCAAAGAGGATGACGGAGGCTACCGGATATGAGGCGCAGACGATCCACAGATTGTTGGAAGTCAATGGGAACCCGGAAGATGACACTGTCAACGGTTTTCAAAGAAATGAAGAGAATCCGTTGGAGGCGGATGTGATTATTATTGATGAAGTCTCAATGGTAGATCTTCCGCTGATGTCTGCATTATTAAAAGCGGTTCTTCCAGGAACAAGGCTGGTTCTGGTTGGGGACTGCAATCAGCTTCCGAGTGTGGGGCCGGGGAGTGTATTGAGAGATATCATCAATTCTAAGAGTTTCCCGGTTGTGATGTTGTCAAAGATCTTCCGTCAGGCAGAGGAAAGTGATATTGTGGTCAATGCGCATAAGATCAACCGCGGGGAGGAAGTTATGCTGGATAATAAGAGCAAAGATTTCTTCTTCTTGAAGCGACAAGACGTGAATGTGATTATCAGTGTCTTGATTACATTGATCAAGAATAAATTGCCGAAGTATGTAGGGGCAACATCATATGATATTCAGGTTCTGACGCCTATGCGCAAAGGGCTTTTGGGGGTTGAACGCTTAAATAGCATCTTACAGGAATATCTGAATCCTCCGGAACAGGGAAAGACAGAGAAGGAATTTGGCGATCATCTGTTTCGAGAAGGTGATAAGGTGATGCAGATTAAGAACAACTACCAGTTGGAGTGGGAAATTACTACAAAGTATGGGATGTCAATAGATAAAGGCATGGGAATCTTTAATGGTGATATGGGTATCATTAAAGAGATCAACACCTATGAAGAAACAATAATTGTAGAATATGATGAACAACGAAAGGTAAAGTATCCGTATGCTTTATTAGATGAGCTAGAACTTGCATATGCGATTACTATACATAAGTCTCAGGGGAGTGAATATCCTGCAGTGGTGATCCCGCTGCTGCAGGGACCGAGGCAGTTGTATCACAGGAATCTACTGTATACGGCTGTCACCAGAGCAAGACGGTGTGTGACACTGGTTGGAAGTGATCATGTATTCCAGGATATGATCCGGAATACCAATGAACACGGGCGGAATACAAGTCTTGCAAAACGAATCCAAGAACTGCAATGATAAATATGATTTTATCTTTTATAATGTATTGTATAAAAGGCGCCGGTGTTTTCTTATGGCCTGAGGTATGCCCCTTTTGCGGAAATGTCAGCAGAAGGGGGATTTGTGATTGCTGCAGAAAAACACTGGATGCTTTAAAGATCAAAAATCCGAAATGTATGCAATGTGGAAAACCAGTCCGATTTCCGGAACAGGAATATTGTTATGATTGTATGCATGCGGCACATCTTTATGACAGGGGCCTTGGTTTATGGATTCACCGGGAGCCTGTCAATCAGTCGATATATCAATTCAAATATCACAATCAAAGAAGATTTTGCAAGTATTATGCGGAGGAAATTATCCGTGCATATTGTCATGTGATAAAGAAGTGGGATCCGGATCTTATCCTTCCGATTCCGCTCCACAGAAGGCGGAGGAAAGAGAGAGGGTATAATCAGGCGGCGCTTATAAGCAGGGAGATCGGACGGCTTTTAGGGATTCCGGTGGATGAAAAGAGTTTGGTGCGCAGTATTTATACGGATCCGCAGAAGAGGTTGGGGAGAGGGGACAGAAAGAGAAACTTGAACCAGGTATTTGCGCTGAAAAAGGATTTTTTGCCGGTGCCGGTAATACTTCTGGTCGATGATATTTACACGACAGGGAGTACGATCGATGCTGCAGCTGGTGTTTTGAAGAAGAAAGGAGTCGAAAAAGTCTATTTTTTAACCATAAGTATTGGACAAGGGTACTGATATTTGTTATACTAAAAATGATGTTTGAATGTAGATTATAACATTTTGAGGTGATTTATGTTAGATCAGAGAAAAATAGAGCTGATGACCCGTCTTGCTTTTTATGAACAGACAGATGGCAAGAATGATTTTAAGGTCAGTGAATTTTATCGCAAGGATTACACCAGTTTGCATACCATATGTTCTGTTCTGTGGGTTACGGTCGGATATTTATGCGTGATTGGGATTGTAGTGCTGATGGTATTGGAAGATATACTGGAGAATTTGTCCAATAGTTTAATCGTAATGTTAGGGGGAATGGTTCTTTTAGGATATATTTCATTAGTTATTGTATATGCAATTATTACGAATCACATTTATGATGAGAAGCATAGGGATGCCAGACAGAGAGTGAAGAAGTATAATCATAATCTGACAAGACTGCTTAGGATGTATGAAAAGGAGAACAGATAGATGGATAGTATATATGTACTTCGTGGACGGTTAGAAGAATTATATGGCAGAAATTCAAAGGTTTATGACAAGGTACTGCAGTTTATTCTGGCGATGATCACATTTGTGGTCATTAATAATCATGTGGGATTTATGAAGGCTGCGGCTTCGCCGGTGGTTTCATTTGGACTTGCGGTTGTCTGTACGTTTCTGCCTTTGCCGGTGACAGTGGTCATAGCGACAGCGTTGATCTTGCTTCATATGTATGCTGTTACTTTGGGAATATTTGCGATGACAGCGGCTTTATTTTTGATCATGTATATATTTTATCTGAGGCTTGCACCGAAGATGGCAGTGATCGTGTTGCTGACGCCTATTGCCTTTTTTCTGAAGATACCCTATGTGATCCCTGTAGCATGCGGGCTGATGGCTTCACCGGGAAGCCTTGTGGCTATCGTATGCGGAGTCCTGGTATGTTATATGATGGAATATGTGAAGAAAGCGTCTGCAAGTTTAGAAGGCGCGGATATCAAAAGCCTGTTGTCGCAGGCAACCGATTATGTTAGTAAAGTATTCCGGAATAAAGGCTTGTGGGTTATGATCTTGGCTTTCATCATATGCTTCTTTGTTGTATATGCGCTGCGGCGGGCTTCTATGGACCATGCCTGGAAGATTGCCGTTATATGCGGGACGATTGCAAATGTTGTGGTAATAGTCGCAGGGGATATCATGTTAGGAGTGCATACTTCGTATGGTACGCTTATTGGTGGAAGTATTGTAAGTATCTTGGTGGGTTTGGTACTGGAGATTTTCTTCTTTTCGGTGGATTATACGCGGGGAGAGAGATTGCAGTTTGAGGATGATGAGTATTATTATTATGTAAAGGCAGTCCCCAAGGTATCCGTTGCAAAGCCGGAGAAGACGGTTAAGCGGATCAACGAGAGACACGAGACTGAGATTATCAATGCGGATGTGGTCAGGAAGAAATCCGGTGCAGCATCCGGAAGAGGCGGAAGAGATAATAAGAGACCGGTGCCGAAGAGGGGACAGTCTGTTAAGAGGCATGATATGCGGGAAGTGGATAAGCTGCTTCTTACACAGAGCCTGAGAAAGGATTTGAATCTGAGAGATTGATATTGAGAGATTAATATAAGGGAAGAAAATGTTAGACGAAGGAGGTGAGGGAATGGAGCAGCAGATCAGCAGATTTATAGAAAGGTATGTTCCGGATTGGTATTTTCCGGTAGTTAATCCGATCGATATTATAGAAGTATTGATTCTTACTTTTTTGATATATGAGATTATTGTTTGGATCAAGAATACGAAAGCATGGATGTTGCTTAAAGGAATTATCGTGCTGGCTGTATTCATTCTGATCGCCGCTGTTTTTAAGATGCATACGATTTTGTATATTGCGCGGAATTCTGTTACTGTTATGGCGACGGTAGCGATCGTGGTATTTCAGCCGGAACTGCGAAGAGCGCTTGAGAAGTTAGGCGAGAAGCAGTTTCTTTCTTCCATGGTGCCCTTTGAAGCGGGACGAGAGAGAGCACGCTTTTGTGAGGAGACAAAAGAGAGTATGATCGAAGCTGCTTATGCGATGGGAAGGGTCAAAACGGGCGCGTTGATCGTCGTGGAGCAGGCGATCCGGCTTACTGAATATGAGAGTACGGGAATCCAGATGGATTGTCTGGTGTCCAGCCAGGTTCTGATCAATATTTTTGAACATAATACTCCATTGCATGATGGAGCAATCATTGTCCGGGGAGATCGGATCGTTTCGGCGACATGTTATCTTCCGTTGTCGGATAATATGAGGATCAGTAAAGCATTGGGAACCAGGCATCGTGCGGCTCTTGGCATGAGTGAAGTAAGTGACGCGCTGATCATTGTAGTATCCGAAGAGACAGGGGCGGTATCTGTGGCGCAGGGAGGATTTCTTCAGAGAAATATCCGTGAACAGGATCTCAGAGAGAGGCTGGAAAGTATACAGGAGCGTCGCGTAGAGACCAGCAGGCTGGCTGCGTTATGGAAAGGAAGGCGTAAGGATGAGAAAGAGACTGACAGGTAATCTGGGCCTCAAGGTATTAGCTTTCTTTATTGCAGTTTTTATGTGGCTTATTGTGGTTAATATCGATGACCCGGTAATAGAGAAGACCTATACCGGAATCCCGGTAGACGTCATAAATGAAGAGATTGTAACGACGACAAACAGAACATATCAGATCGTAGACGGTACGCAGGAAGTGAGCGTGACGGTCAATGCACAGCGTTCTGTGATGGAGAAAATCAAGTCCGAAGATATTATAGCGGTTGCAGATATGAAGGAACTGAGTATGGGGACACAGATTCCCATAGATGTATCTATTCAGGGCTATCGGTACGAGAAAGCATTTACGACACCGGGGAATCTGCAGGTTAAGATAGAAGATGAAGCGAGAAGTAATTTCCCGATCACACCGACAACATTGGGAACAGTCAGAGAAGGCTATGTGTTAGGCGAACTGAAAGCAGATCCGGAGAAGGTGACTCTGAGAGGACCAGAATCTGTGATCAATAGTATCAACAGGGTTGTGGCAGAGGCAGATGTATCCGGGCTCTCGGAAGATGCAGAGATAGAAGCGAGACTTATATTATATGACGTGAATAATAATGTGATCGATCAGACGATTCTTGCCAATAATCTGGGAAAAGAAGGAATCAGTGTGGAAGTCACCCTGTATCAGATTAAAAGTGTGCCGGTCAAGCTGAATACTTCCAGGATTTCAGCGGCTGACGGTTATAAGGTCAGTGCAGTCAGTGTTGAACCTCGGGAAGTCAGCGTGACAGGAGACGCAGAGGCGCTTGCTGAATTGGATGAGATCAGGATACCGTCGGAAGATCTGGAGATATCTGGGCTGACTGAGCGTACGGAGAAGATGATTGAGATCACTTCATATCTTCCGGAGAAAGTAATGCTAGTAGAAGAGAATGCGGATAGTGTGATCGTATCGATCCAGATTGAACAGCCAGGTGTGCAGAATTATGAGGTGTCAACCAGTTCCATAACGGTAAATAATCTTTCGGAGGATCTGCAGCTTAGTTACAGGGCGGTGGATTTTGAGATACAAGTCAGAGGTCCGGCAGATGTATTGAAGGTATTTTCGACGGCAAAGAAGGTAAGTATTGATCTGAAAAATTATACGATCCCGGGCACATATATTGTACCTGTATCGGTTGATCTGCCGGATGGATGTACAATGGCAAGCGATGTAGAGATCGAGATTACACTTGAAGCAAAGGTGGAGGAAGAGTAACAGAACATTTGTTTTAAGGTACTTTACGAAGGAACGGAGGAAAATATGGTTAGACAAAGAGTCATGATTACAAATCCGACAGGATTGCATCTTAGACCGGCAGGAATTTTCTGTAATACGGCAAGCAGCTTTAAATGTAAGGTGACATTTGAATACGATAATACGATCGCAAATGCGAAAAGTGTTTTGAGTGTTCTTGGGGCGTGTATTAAGAAAGGAGATGAGATCGAGCTGATCTGTGAGGGCGAAGATGAGGAAGAGGCATTAAGAGAGATGGTCGCGGCTGTTGAAGGTGGGCTTGGCGAGTAAGACGGATAAAAGCAAAGGGCTGTTGTAGAATAGGTTGGTTATACAAAATGCAGGAGATCCTATCTGAAGTAAGAGGGTATTGAATTTTGTGCAAACCGGTTATTTTACAACAGCCCTTTTAAGCGGCGCTCTCTGTTGGATCATTCTCCGACCAGGACGATCACACTCCTTTGCCGGATCAGAAGTTTATCACTATCCAGAGGATAGGTGGATTGCTCGCTTTGCCATGTGTCTACAGCGACCTCCCAGCACATGGAGATCGGCAGGGAAGGAAGCGTCACAGTAATATCTTCCCAATAGGCATTAGAAGCGATGTAGATGACCTGAGGACCGGAATGTTTATCCTGTCCAGCGAACATGACTCCGACATAATGTTCATAGTCAGCGAATTTATCGTGCCATGGCTCAACCCCGTGGAAACTGATGTCGGGGAATCCGCAGGCGCCGCCGCTGACGTCAATGCGCAGCAGGCGATGTTCTTTACGGAAGCGGATCATGTACTGGAAAAATCGAAACATATCCTGGTTCTTTTCTAATAGGCTCCAATCCAGCCAGGAGGTGATATTATCCTGGCAATAGGCATTGTTGTTGCCGTATTGTGTGTTGCAGAATTCATCGCCGGCAAGAAACATGGGAATTCCTCTGCTGCACATGAGTATGGCGAAAGCATTGCGTATCATACGCCGCCGCAGGTTAAGGACCTCAGGATTGTCAGTTTCGCCCTCAACACCGCAATTCCAACTGTTGTTGTCATTGGCGCCGTCTGTATTGTTCCAGCCGTTTTTCTCATTATGTTTTACGTTATATGAAAATAAATCGTTCATAGTGAATCCGTCATGGCAGGTAATGAAGTTGACAGAGGCATTTTCTCTGGATTTTACTTCATAGATATCTCTGGAACCAATGATCCTCTGCGCGGCAGCCTGAGCCATACCATTATCGCCTTTCAGGTATCGGCGCATATCATCGCGGTATCTTCCGTTCCACTCAGCCCAGCGGTTCCAGGAAGGGAATGTACCAACTTGATAGAGTCCGTCCGCATCCCATGCCTCGGCGATCAGTTTAACATCCCCAAGTATAGGGTCAAAAGCAAGCGACTGAAGAAGAGGCGGTTTGCTCATTGGCGAGCCGTCCTCATTCCGTCCGAGAATAGAGGCAAGGTCAAACCGGAAACCATTGATCCTATAGGTATTCACCCAATAGCGCAGACAATCCAGGATCATCTGCCGGACAATGGGGTGATTGCAATTCAACGAATTGCCGCATCCGCTGAAATTATAATAATATCCTTCCGGCGTCAGAAGGTAGTAGATATTATTGTCGAATCCTTTGAAAGAGAAAAAGGGACCGTCTTCATTTCCTTCTGCCGTATGATTGAATACAACATCCAGATATACTTCGATTCCATGCTGGTTGAAGATCTGGATCAGATTCTTTAATTCGTTTCCTTCCCGGTTATACTCCTGGCTCGCCGTATAACTGGTGTTGGGAGCGAAGAAGCTTACCGTGTTATAGCCCCAGTAATTATAGAGCTTTTCACCGTCCACTTCCCGGTAATCCTGCATTTCGTCAAATTCGAAGATCGGCATTAATTCAACGACATTTACACCAAGTTCCAGGAGATGGGGGAGTTTCTCAAGGAGCCCCGCAAAGGTGCCTGGATGTTCGACTCCGGAAGAACTGTGTTTGGTAAATCCGCGGACATGCAGTTCATATATGATCAGATCTTCTGTAGGAAGAAGCGGCGGTGCAAGATTGCCCCAGTCAAAGTCATCTTTAACAACACGTGCCTTATAGTGCTGCCCGCGGGGCGCCCGGTCGCCCCAGTGGCTCTGTCCGGTGACGGCACGTGCGTAGGGATCCAGAAGATATTTGTTACGGTTAAAGATAAGCCCTTTATCTGGTTCATATGGACCGTCCACACGATAGGCATATTCAAATTCTTCTATATTTAGTTTGAACACGATCATGGAATATACATTTCCGATCCGATAATGCTCCGGAAAAGGAAGGACAGCAAAGGGTTTCTGCTCTGTCCGATGAAACAGCAGAAGTTCGATAGAAGTTGCACCATGGGAATAGACTGTAAAATTAACGCCACCTGGGATCGCCGTTGCCCCGTTGATCTCATAGAAACCAGGGCGGACTTCAAAACCGCCTACAATGTCCAGTGGGACCAGATGGATCGTGCGGGGCAGGCCAAAATTCTCAGGGGTGTTTTTGGATTTTGTCTGTGTTATGATGTGTGGTGTTGTGATCAGTTCTTTTTGGTTCATAGCTCGCCTCCTAAATGAATAAAATACTGATAACAGTATATCGGCATTTGAGGCATAATTCAATAGGGATCGGCAAACTTCCGGCCGTATGCGACATTTTATTCCCGTGAGCAACGAGCCAAGCGGGCATGCTTGCATGCACATTTGGCGACTGCCGCGAGGGTCAAATACCCCGCTGCTCTGCAACGGTGTATTTGACTTGACTTTTTTAGGCGGCTGCCCTATGATGTCTGTATGTTTACTAAAAGAAAAATATATAGGAGATGGAGATATGCTGACTATAGGGACACATATGTCGATTGCGAAAGGGTTGGCGAAGACTGCTGAGAATGTGGTGTGGATGGGGGCGAACACCATGCAGATTTTCAGCCGGAATCCCCGGGGGTCAAATTATAAAGTATATTCTAAGCAGGAGATCGAAGCGTTTCAGAAGATCCGTAAGGAGAATTCCTTCGGCGCTCTGCTTGCCCATGCCCCATATACGATGAATCTTGCGAGCGGTCAGGAACGTGTGTATGAATTCGCGTGTACGGTGATCCGGGAGGATATAGCAAGGATGGATGAGATCGGCATGGAGAATCTGGTCTTTCATCCGGGCAGCCATACGGGGATCGGGATTGAGAGAGGAATTGAGAATATTATACGGGGACTCGACCAGGCAATTATGGGGAAGGAGAAGATCACGGTTCTTTTGGAAACGATGACAGGTAAAGGGACAGAAGTAGGCGCAAGGTTTGAAGAGTTGAAGGCGATCCGGGATGGAGTAAAGCATCCGGAACGGATCGGAATCTGTCTGGATACGTGTCATGTGTTTGCGGCAGGATATGATATTGTAAATGATCTGGAAGGCGTAATAAAAGAATTTGACCGGGTGCTTGGGATAGAGTTGTTAAAGGCGGTTCATTTGAATGACAGTATGATGCCGTTCGCATCACATAAGGACAGGCATGCGGCTATTGGAGAAGGTGTGATCGGGATGGAGGCTCTGCTTGCAGTGATGAGACATCCTCTTTTGAAAGAGTTGCCGTTTTATCTGGAAACACCATTAGACGATCAGGGACATAAAGAAGAGATCAGGATGCTGAAGGAAGAGTTGGGGAGAAAAATATGAGTATGGAAGACACGAATCTCAGCCTGAAGGTAATTGCATATATCCGCACGGATTTTCCGGAGAAATTCGGGATACCGAGGCAGAGCGGACTTGCCGCCACAAGGGGGGAGATCATCTTTGAGCAGGAGTTTCGACATCCGGAGGCGCTCAGAGGATTGGAAGCTTATTCGTATATCTGGCTTATATGGGGATTCTCGAAGGTCGTGCAGAAAGGATGGGCGCCTACGGTCAGGCCGCCGAGACTGGGAGGTAACCGGAGGATGGGGGTATTTGCCACCCGGTCGCCCTTTCGCCCGAATCCACTGGGGTTATCCTGTGTAAAATTGGAAAGGATTGAAGAACGCAAAGGCGAGGGATATGTTCTGCATGTCCGGGGAGCGGATCTGATGGATGGGACGCCGATTTATGATATCAAGCCTTATCTTCCTTATGTAGACTGCCATTCCGACGCTGCGGGCGGATTCACTGAGCAAGTGAAGGACTATTCTCTTCAGGTAGAGATCCCGGATAAATGGGCAGAAGCGATCCCGGAGGAACACAGAGAAGCTCTGATGCAGATATTGGCACAGGATCCAAGACCATCTTATCAGGAAGATCCGCAGAGAATATACGGTATGGGGTATGCGGGAATGAATATCCGATTTCAGGTAAGGGGGCGCGTACTGACCGTATGCGGGGTATACGAGTGTGCTGACCGTACTGCCTCCTTGCCTATTCGTCCATCTGCCGCGTTGGATTTTCTATCTGTAGACACCGCTACGCCGTCGAAGCAGCCATAGTAAAGGGCTGCTTTTTTGATCTGCACAGAAGTGAGGTATTTGGTAAAAAAGTACTTGCAATATACCCCATAAGGGTATATACTGTGTTTAATGTAATTGTTGTAATAGTGAAGAAAAAAATATGCAATGTATAATTGAGAAAATGATTTCTCAGAACGTTTAGGAAGGAGGCGTGGAAATATACGATTGCAGTCTTTCGGGTATCGCATGACGGAGCACCGGAGCCTTAGCGTATATTGCTGTCAAATGGAGAAGAAAAAGGAATGTTGTCATAAGACAAAAGAACGCACGGAGAAAGAATACAAAGATCTGTGCAATCGCCTGAGCCGTATAGAAGGGCAGGTAAGAGGGATCAAGAAGATGGTGGAGAACGATGTATATTGTACGGATATCCTGATACAGGTATCAGCGGTGAATGCAGCCTTAAATAGTTTTAATAAAGTGCTTCTTGCCAATCATATCCGGACTTGTGTTGCGGAGGATATCCGGGCGGGGAAGGAAGAAACTCTAGATGAATTGGTTGACACACTGCAGAAGCTGATGCGGTGACCGGCACAAAAGATTTCGGCGGCACATAGTATTTGCAAAATTTTGATGTAAGGAGGAGGATTATGGAACAATATATGGTAAAGGGGATGAGCTGTGCGGCATGCAGCGCCCGTATCGAAAAGGCGGTCTCCGGGGTGGAGGGTGTGACGTCCTGTTCGGTAAGCCTTTTGACAAATTCCATGGGTGTGGAAGGCGACGTCTCTTCGGCAGAAGTCATAGCCGCTGTGGAAGCCGCGGGATATGGTGCAAAGAAAAGGACGGCGGGCAGTGATGATAAGGCGTTCTCGGCGGCTGCATCAGGAGAAGAGCTACTGAAGGATACGGAGACACCGGTTCTGAGAAGAAGGCTGATCGTATCACTTGGCTTCCTGATTCCGCTGATGTATGTTTCTATGGGGCACATGATGTGGAACTGGCCAATGCCGGGTATCCTTGCAGGAAATCATGTGGCTCTGGGATTGATTCAGTTGTTGTTCACAACGGCTGTTATGATCGCCAATCAAAAATTTTTCATCAGTGGGTTTAAGAGTCTGTGGCATCGTGCCCCTAATATGGATACACTGGTGGCGCTTGGAGCCGGGGCATCTTATGTCTATAGTACGTATGCATTGTTTGCCATGACGGATGCGCAGATGCGTATGGATATGAGTGCGTTAATGTCCTACATGCATGAATTCTATTTTGAGTCTGCGGCGATGATCTTGACGCTTATTACCGTCGGGAAGATGTTGGAGGCGCGTTCCAAAGGAAAGACGACAGATGCACTGAAGAGTCTGATGAAGCTGGCGCCTAAGACGGCGGTTGTAATAAGAGACGGCATGGAGCAGGAAATACCTGTAGATCAAGTGCAAAGAAAAGATATATTTGTAGTGAAGCCCGGGGAGAATATTCCGGTGGATGGTGTGGTGGTAGAAGGGAACAGTGCGGTGAACGAGTCGGCGCTGACCGGAGAGAGTATACCCGTTGATAAGGAAGTGGGAAACCAGGTATCCGCGGCTACGATGAACCAGTCCGGATACTTAAAGTGCGAGGCGACCAGGGTAGGAGAAGATACGACGCTTTCTCAGATCATCAAGATGGTCAGTGATGCGGCGGCGACGAAAGCTCCGATCGCAAAGATCGCAGATCAAGTATCCGGTGTGTTTGTTCCGGCTGTTATCGGTATTGCAGCGGTTACGATCGCCGTATGGTTATTGGTTGGGCAAAGTCTTGGATTTGCGTTGGCAAGGGGAATATCGGTGTTGGTGATCAGCTGTCCGTGTGCCCTGGGGCTTGCTACGCCGGTAGCGATCATGGTGGGTAATGGAATGGGCGCCAGACACGGGATCATGTTTAAGACAGCGGTGTCATTGGAAGAGACCGGAAAGATGCAGATCGTTGCTCTGGATAAAACCGGTACGATCACAAGCGGGGAACCGAAGGTCACAGATATCATACCGGCGGAGGGTATAACAGAAGAAGAGCTTCTTAAGATGGCTTATGCCCTGGAGAGAAAGAGCGAGCATCCCCTTGCCAGGGCGGTGACGGAGCTTGCACAGGAGAGAGGGCTTGCAGGAGATCCAGAAAGAGAGTTTGATAAAGCAGGGCATATGGAAGGAAATCCAAGGCTGGAAGTGACGGATTTCCAGGCGGTTCCGGGTAACGGACTGTACGGGCAGCTTGGTGGAGATAAACTGACCGGAGGGAATCTTGCCTATATCAAAAGGAGCGCCTCCGTATCTGCAAAGATAGAGGAGAAAGCGGCAGAACTTGCCGGAGAAGGTAAGACGCCGTTGTTCTTTGGAAGGAACGGGCGGTTTATCGGTATGATCGCGGTGGCAGATGTGATCAAAGAAGACAGCCCAAAAGCTGTGAAGGAATTGCAGAATATGGGGATTCAGGTCGTGATGCTGACCGGAGATAACGAAAGGACCGCGCGGGCGATCGGCAGGCAGGCAGGAGTAGATGAAGTGATCGCGGGTGTTCTTCCGGACGGGAAGGAAAACGTGATCCGAAATCTTATGAAAATGGGCAAGACAGCTATGGTTGGAGACGGGATCAATGACGCGCCGGCGCTTACAAGGGCCGATATAGGGATCGCGATCGGTGCGGGAACAGATATAGCCATTGATGCGGCGGATGTTGTGTTGATGAAGAGCCGGCTGAGTGATGTGCCGGCGGCGATCCGATTAAGCCGTGCGACGCTCCGCAATATCCATGAGAATCTGTTCTGGGCATTCTTCTACAATGTGATAGGGATCCCGCTTGCGGCAGGAGTGTGGTACACACTTCTGGGATGGAAGCTGAATCCGATGTTCGGTGCTGCGGCAATGAGCCTCTCAAGCTTTTGTGTTGTGACCAATGCATTGCGGCTGAATTGGTTCAGGATGCATGATGCGTCGAAGGATAAAAGGTTGAAAAGACAGGCTGTCATTTCAAATAAAAAAGAGGATATGGGAAACGAAGTGTTGCAAAAAAGTATTTCCCATGTAAAAAAGGAGGACATAACCATGACGAAGACTATGAAGATTGAAGGAATGATGTGCGGGCATTGTGAAGCAAGAGTGAAAAAGTGCCTGGAAGCACTTCCGCAGGTAGAGGAAGCGGCAGTAAGCCATGAAACCGGTACGGCGGTCCTGACGCTGAATGCGGAAGTGGCGGACGATCTGTTGAAGCAGACGGTGGAAGCCCAGGATTATCAGGTGTTAGGGGTCGAATAAGAGGTATGGGGGACTCCGCCACTATCCGTTTAGGAGCGAGTCGATCAATCGGGATGCTTCGCTCCGGCTGAGGGTCTCGGGGTCCCATGCCAGAGAGGCATGTTTCTGCCGGCATAATTTTGCCAGGAAAGCAATCTGTTTTTCGGTTGCTGGCTGTGATTTCTTCACCTTATATGTAAGCTGCATAGGTTGAAACAGCGACGGGTATTCTGCTTCAAAGTAGTGTGCGAGAGTCTGGTATAATTTTGCCGTAGCGAGCGCGTCATGATAAGCTCTGTGTGCGGCTTTATTTTCGATCTGATAATGTGCGCACAAGTCTGACAGACTCTTTGAAGGAAGTGCGGACAATGCGGTTTGCGCGATCTTAAGGGTGTCGATCCCGGATTTTTCGAAAGAAAGTCCGCAGCGGGCGGCGCCCGTTTTCATAAAACTATAATCAAATCTTACGTTGTGCCCGATCAGCACATCATCTTCACAGAAATCCAGAAAAGCCGGGATAACTTCTGCTTCAGATCTGGCGTCGGCGACCATCTCATTGGTGATTCCGGTGAGATTGGTGATCGTGCCGGAGATCGTATCTTTGGGACGGATAAATTCCATGAAACGCCCGGCAACTTTTCCGTCTCTTACCTTAAGAGCCCCGATCTCGATGATTTCGTTGATCTGAGGATCTAACCCGGTTGTCTCTACATCAAAAGCGGTATAAGATTTTAACATATGAACCTCCTAATGTCCGTCTGGACAGATTTTTTCGTAAGTATATAAAACTATTTTTGTACGCAATATGTATATTGTAGCAGATGAACTGCCAAATTGCCAATATAAATCGCAGTGTTTACCTGCTGCATATTTTTTGTTTGGAATAACAGGCACAGGCTGTTGTGCAATCGGAAGACTTAGTATATAATGGGAAGGAATTGAAAGGTGTTTTAACATATTAAGGAGGATATTTCATGTCATTAAGTGATTATACGAAGGCATACAGGCTTGGGAAGAAAAATTATCAGTACCGGATGCTTCGCGGTTTGCCGCCGACGCTGGAGGTTTTGGATGATATTATTCCGAAGAAAGGAACTTATTCGGAGATACCGCTTGGTTTGGTCCAGATACCGATCGAGCAGATCGTAGGGACCAAGACTGGCGGAAGGAGTAATGCATTTGCGGCGAATTTCATGCCAATACTCAGAGAGACTTCGGAATTTGCACAGAAGTGGGCAAGGCTTAGTACCAGCCATGAGAATGAAGGGATCCGAGAACCGATCAAGGCATATGAATATATGAATAAATTCTACGTACTGGAAGGAAATAAACGGGTCAGCGTCATGAAATTTTTTGACGTAGTATCTGTACCGGGAGTAGTGACGCGTATCGTTCCTAAGAGAACGGAAGAAAAGGAAAATAAGATCTATTTCGAATTCCTGGATTTTTATGAACTGACGCAGATTAATTATGTATGGTTTTCGGAAGAAGGAAGCTTTAAAAAGTTGCTGGAAGCAGTGGGGAAAGATACCGAAACCGTATGGACAGACGATGAGAAACTTGAATTTAGCTCGATCTATCGCAGGTTTATGGCAGAGTATAAAATCATAGAAAAGGATAAACTGACAGTTACGGTAGGGGATGCGTTCCTGGCGTTTATCAAAGTGTATGGATATGAAGAGATCATCAAGATGACCACAAAAGAGCTAAAGGATCTGGTAGCCAAGTCCTGGGAGGAGTTCTCGCTTCTGGAGGAAGAAAGGGAAGTGGATCTTAAGATGGATCCGTCCAATGAGAAGAAGCCCCTGCTCAATATACTGCTCCCGTTTGGAATATCGAGCCTGAAGGTTGCATTTATATATGAAAAGACGTCGGGTTCATCCGCGTGGACGTACGCCCATGAGTTGGGCAGGCTGCACCTGGAACAGACCTTCCCGGATGAAGTCAGCACCGTGTATTATGACAATGCGACGGTTGATAATGTGGAAGATTATATAGACGAGGCGATTGCCGACGGGTGTAATATTATATTTACGACCACACCGTCTTTCGTACAGGCAAGCGTGAAAGCGGCGATCGCAAATCCGAATATCCGGATCCTAAACTGTTCGGTCAATACTTCGCACAGATATATCCGGACCTATTATGCCCGCATGCATGAAGCGAAGTTCCTGATGGGAGCGATCGCAGGAGCCATGGCAGAGAATAACCGTCTGGCGTATGTGGCGGATTATCCGATCTACGGATCTATTGCAAATATCAATGCATTTGCACTGGGAGCGAAGATGATCAATCCCCGGGCAGAAGTATTTCTGGAATGGAAGGCGAAAAAAGAAGGCGATATTATGGAGAATATCCGGAAAAATCAGGCATCCTGTATCTCAGGAAAGGATATGATGATTCCGGAGGAGGCATCCAGGTTCTTTGGGATCTATCATCTGGACGGAGACTATATCAGGAATCTTGCCATGCCGATCTGGCACTGGGGGAAATTCTATGAACAGTTGATACGTACGATCATGGACGGAACCTGGAAATATGACGACGACCCGTCTTCAAAGAAGGCGATCAACTACTGGTGGGGAATGTCGGCAGGCGTTGTCGATGTCGTATGTTCACAGAATCTTCCGATCGGAACGAAGAGACTGGTGGATCTTCTGAGAGATACGATCAGCACCGGAAAGTTTAATCCATTTTCAGGGATCCTCTATTCACAGGAGGGCGTGGTACAAGATGATCCGGGCAACAGCCTGACGCCGGAAGAGATCGTGACGATGGATTGGCTGGCGGAGAATGTGGTCGGAAGCATTCCGAAAGAAGAAGAGTTGAATGAACAGTCAAAACCTGTGATTTTACAACAGGGAATTGAGCAATAAGAAGGGTAACGTTATTTATGAAAATACTTGCGATCGCGGATGAAGAATCTGCGTATCTTTGGGATTATTTTGAAAAAAGTAAACTGGAGGGAATCGATCTGATCATTTCCTGCGGTGACCTGGACCCGAGATATCTTTCGTTTCTTGCTACATTTACAGCGGCGCCCGTATTGTATGTACATGGAAACCATGATGACAAATACGAACATATCCCGCCGGATGGCTGCATCTGTATCGACGATAAGATCTATGTGCATCAGGGGATACGGATTCTTGGGCTTGGCGGTTCTATGCGCTATAAACCAGGTAATTACCAATATACAGAGTGGCAGATGAAGAACCGTGTCAGAAAGTTGTGGTTTTCGTTGATGAAGCACAGGGGATTCGATATCCTGGTCGCCCATGCTCCGGCATATCAGCTGAATGACGGAATGGATCTGCCGCATCAAGGGTTTCAGATATTCCGGGTGCTGATGGAAAAGTACAAGCCAAAATTCTTTCTGCATGGGCATGTGCATATGTCATATGGAAGGAAGCATAAACGATATGATACGTATCATGACACGCAGGTGGTGAATGCATTTGAGAGGTGTGTGATTGAAGTAGAGTGACATACTCTGAAACGTGTCGGATGAGTTAAAAAGGCTGCTGCAAAAGTGGATCCACTACTTTGCAGCAGCCTTTTTTAATGGTATCAGATTTCTTCGGAACAAAGTTCTTCCAACATCTCCCGGACGGTCTTTTTGTTACAGGGATGACGTTTATATGGTGCGATCTCATGAAGCGGTTCCAATACGAAGCTGCGTCTATGCATATCGACGTGGGGAATGCACAGGTCGTCCGCTTCCAGGATGAGATCATCATAAAAGATGATATCCAGATCTAATGTCCGCGGTCCCCAGCGAAGTTTCCGTTCCCTGCCGGCATCCTGTTCAATGCCGTGAAGCACATCCAGCAGTTCCCGCGGAGACAGAAGGGTACGAAGCTTCAGACAGCCGTTCAGGAAATCGTCCTGGTCGGTGACCCCATAAGGCTTCGTAGTGAGAAAAGAAGAGACGGCGGATACATTGCAGAGAGGGACGTTCTTTAAGGATTCGATAGCCTGGCCAAGAAACTGTTCTTTATTGCCGATATTCGATCCGAGGGCGATATAAGCGGTATGCCAGCTTCGCTCAATCTCCACGGAGACGGTCTCTAGGGAGAGCCCGATGGGAGCCCAGGGTTTTTTGATTTCCAGTTTGATCTTCTCAAGATGGGAAACGTTCATCAGAAGTGTCTCTGCAAGGCTTTCAGCGGCACGTTCCAGTAGTTTGAAGGTATGTGTGGTCAGGAAGTGTTCCATCTGCAGGCAGATTTCACCGTAGTGGATGGAAGCTGTCAGTTCATCGGTCTTTCCGGCATTTCGCAGGTCTGTATAGAGGGTGGCGTTGATGATAAATTTCTGTCCGAGGACATTTTCTTCGGGGAAGACACCGTGATGGGCAAATATTTCCAGGTTACGTATCTTGATCTTATCCATAATGATCCTCCTAGATTCTTATTGGCTTACAGGCTGTTAGCTATTATCTGAGCTCCCGTTCAGGATTGCTTCGGTCATTCGGACCGCCCGCAGGTTTGTCTTTATATCGTGAACCCTGACGAAAGAGCAGCCTTTTGTCATTCCGTACACGGTGGTGGCAAGAGTTCCTTCCTCCCGCTGATCGGCAGGAAGGCCAAGAGTAATGCCGATCACGGATTTCCTGGAGGTTCCAAGAAGGATCGGATATCCGAATTCCTGCATCCGGTCAAGTTCACGGATGATGGCAAGGTTCATCTCGTAGTCCTTGCCGAAGCCTACGCCTGGATCCAGGATGATCTTATCATCGGCGATCCCGGCGTCTCTGGCGATCCGGACACATTCTCTCATGTCATTTAGAAAATCTGTGAGGAAATCCTGATAAACGGCTTCTTTCCGATTGTGCATCAGGCAGCATGCCGCGCCGTAGCGGGCGATCAGGCATGCCATATGTGCATCATATTTCAGTCCCCAGATGTCGTTGACCATATCGGCGCCTGCCTGCAGTGCAGCTTCGGCTACGGAGCTTTTGTAGGTGTCGATGGATATGGGAATGTCGAATTCTCGCTTTATCTTCTCGATGACAGGAACGACCCGTGCGATCTCTTCGCTGTCAGAGATCTGAAGATGCCCGGGACGTGTGGATTCTCCGCCTATGTCCAGGATATCCGCTCCGTCCCGGATCATCTCATCCGCATGTCTTACTGCCGCGTCCAGATGTTGATATCTGCCGCCGTCTGAGAAGGAGTCCGGTGTAACATTCAGGATCCCCATGATGTAAGTATGTTTCTTGGTGTCAAAATTTTTCTTGCCTATGATCATAATCGGATCTCCTTATTTTTCATTGTATCATTCCAGTTGCATTCGGGTTCGGCGGGGCAGGCAAAGCAGGCGCGCGACATCTTGTCGCCTTTGTATAGAAGGAATTCTAAAGGAGCTGGATCGCTGCGAAGCTTCCGGTGGTATCGGATCGCAGAGAGGATCTCTTGTTGTTCCTCATCTGAAAAGATGAATTCCGGCGGCATATCTTCAAGAATCTGCTTTGCGATCTGCGCACTGGCGATCTCGTGCGGGATTCCCTCTTCGTATTGCCGGCCTTTCCCGATATCGTGGAGAAGGGCGGCGGCATAGATCAGATCCTGGCAGATGCCAAGGTTCATTTTAAGATCCAGGATATAAGCGATTCTGGCGACATCCAGAAGATGATCCATCTGGTGGCGGCAGAAGATACGATTCTTCTCCAGTTTTTCAAGTTTCTGATAGGAGGAGACATAGAGGGGGTGATCACAGATAAAAGAAAGTCTCCTGGTATCAGAAAATGAAAGGGAAGGTTTGGTCATGAGCATTTCCTCCGGGATACGTTTTGCAGGATGTGTTATCTGAGCTGGCGGAAGAATCTTTCTTCTAAAACGGGATCCGTCTGAAAGAGTCCCCGCCGCGCCAGCGTTACGGTCTGGCTGCCGGGCTTTTTGATCCCGCGCATGGTCATACACATATGTTCGGCTTCCACCATGACCAATACGCCTTTTGGGTGCATATGAGCCATGAGTGCGTCGGCAATCTGTCCGGTCAGTTGTTCCTGAAGCTGGAGCCGTCTTGCGAACACCTCTACGGTTCGGGCGAGCTTACTAAGCCCCACGACTTCTCCGTCCGGTATATAGGCAATGTGTACCTTGCCGTAGAAGGGCAGCATATGGTGCTCGCAAGTAGAGTAGAAGGTGATATCCTTTTCGACCACCATCTCGCTGTCCGTCACATGAAACGTACGGCTTAGATGAGTGCTTGCCTCTTCCTCCATCCCGCAGTAGAGTTCTTCGTACATCCGTGCAATTCGATCCGGAGTATCAAGAAGCCCTTCCCGGGAAATATCTTCGCCGATTCCTTCCAGCAAAAGGCGGACGGCACGTTTAATTTTGTCTTGATCGATCATTTCTTCATTTCCTTTATTTTTTTACTAGGTATTCGTCTAAGATCTCGGTTATTCTGCCAAGATACGAGAGTGAACCGAAGGCGAGTATGATATCGTCAGCATCGGCTTCTTTCAGCGCATGTTCGACAGCCATGGGGATACTTTCTTCTGATCGGACAGATGTATCCGGGGGACAAGATCTTCGCATCACAGCAGCTAATTCGTCAGCAGGAAGCGTGCGGCCGGCATCCGGCAGGTCCACCGTATATACGGAATATGCAAGAGCGCCCATGACAGCGGCAATCTTTTCATATTCTTTATCCCGGAATACACCCATGATATAGATAAGCCGTTTCCCGGGGAAATAAGTTTCCAGGGATTCGCGGAGCCTTCTGGATGCATCTTCGTTATGTGCTCCGTCAATGAAAAACAGCGGTTTTTTCATGAGACAGGTCAGGCGTCCATGCCAGACGACAGATGTAAGTCCCTGCCGGATGGCTGCCAGGGGGATGGAATATCCCAGCGTCTTCAACGCATATATGCTCTCTATGGCAGTGACGGCATTATCGACCTGATGTCTTCCGGCAAGGGAGCAATGGAAGGACATCGCGGCGGTATCCGTATCTCTCCCCCGATTTTCCGGGAAAGGATAGGAGAAAGTCTGTCCGGTATAGTCTTCGGCAAGAATCTCAGCCTGTCTTGAATCTGCAGGATAGAACCGGCAGTGGAGCTGATCCGCGCGTTCTGTTAAGATCCGCGTCACTTCCGGGCGTTGTCCGGCGCTTACAACGGCACAGCCGGGTTTGATGATCCCGGATTTGACTCTTGCGATCTCTTCCAGTGTATTGCCGAGGATTCCGAGATGATCCCGGCTGATGGAGGTAAATACAGCCAGAAGAGTATTTTCTATGATATTCGTGGCGTCTGTCTTGCCGCCCAGCCCGCATTCCAGTACGACCAGATCGCAGTGTTGTTCCCGGAAATATAAAAAAGCTATTGCAGTCTCTATTTCGAATACAGTCGGGAGTGTCTCTCCGGCTGCTTCCATACGGGCAATAGCTTTCCGGACCATGCTGGCCAGTCTGGCAAATGCATCCTCAGATATCCAATGTGTGTCTACCTGGATGCGTTCCAGATAGGAAACCACTGTAGGCGAGATATACCGTCCGATCCTGTACCCCGCTTTTTGCAGTATTGCAGAAGTGTATGCAAGTACAGAGCCTTTTCCGTTCGTTCCAGCGATGTGTATGAATTGCAGGTCATCCTGAGGATTGCCAAGTTCGCACAACAGCTTTCGAATCGGACCCAAACCAAGTACACTTCCGTATTTCGACACATTGTCCAAATATACCCTTGCTTCTTTGTAGGTCACGTTCTTCGTTTCCTTTCGTTATTCAATTCAAATAAATTGTCTTATTTACTGGACAATCATACCATTAAAATAAGATTACGGCAAGAGGGAAGCATAAAATTTATAAATTTGTGTAAATGGCAAGAAAGAAAAGATCTCAACTATCGAGGCGTATTCAGGTCTTTATAGCACACATCTTCGAAAGGAAGATATATCCGCTTGCGCTTCCATGAAGACAGATAGATTCCTTTTACCATTT
Organism: Dorea sp. 5-2; assembly: GCF_000403455.2. GTDB lineage: Bacteria > Bacillota > Clostridia > Lachnospirales > Lachnospiraceae > Sporofaciens. The sequence goes on from NZ_KE159715.1 coordinate 184,459, forward strand.
CAAGGGTTTTTCTTCCATCTGCGGCATCTATAGCCACCGGGCTGTTATAAAGTATGGACTTATAAAAGTCCTCAAGCTGCAGATGATGGCTGCTTCCCCAGTAATCGGGGCCGACGTTCGTCGTCTCATAGGTATTTCTGATTTCTGTACGGCATCCGTCGGATTCATAAAAGCCCATGTCCTGGATCAGGCCGCAGCATCCCTTTTCACCCTGGAATTCAATTGTGATCGGGGCGTCCGAAGCGTAGGAATTACAGGCATAGAGACTGTAAATACAGCCGTTCTTGAACTGAATGGCGGCTTCTGCGGCATCTTCCACCTGTACGATCTCGTGACAGTGGTTATGTATACTTCCTTCGATCCATTCGATCTCACTTCCCAGCATATAGCGAACCCGGTCCATGCTGTGTATTGCCTGGTCGATCAGTACGCCGCCGCCTTCTTTGTCCCAGGTACCCTTCCAGTCATTGCCACTATAATAGGTATCCGGACGGTTCCAGGTAAGGCAGGAACGTGCGGATAAGATGCGCCCAAAATATCCGGATCCGATCAGCCCTTTTAATATCTCTACACTTTTGGTATATCTGGTCTGGAAGATGACGCCAAGCTTCCTGCCTGTGCGCTGTTGGGTTTCTATCATTTTGTCCGCGTCCTGCAGGGAGATGGCGACAGGCTTTTCTGTCAGCACATGAAGCCCCGCCTCCATCGCCTTTATTGCCATGGCCGGGTGAAGGTAATGAGGGAGACACAGATGGATGACATCAATATCATATTGAAGGGCGTCCTCCAGATCCGTACAGCAGTGACAGTTAAATTTTTGTGCAAAAGCCTTTGCCTTTTCTAAGTCAGTGTCTATGGCGCATATAAGTTCCACATGATCAGACAGACGCCGAAAGGCGTCTTCGTAACAGACTGAGATTCTTCCACAGCCCATGATCGCAGCTTTGAGTTTTTTCATTTTATACCTCCGTTGAATGCAGCCGGTTTTCCGGCGAATCAGGATCCAGATGATCAGCCGATGAAGAAGCTGTTGTCCATTTCCTGCATAAAATTATAATGGATATCAAAAAAGTACTTCATGGCGCCGTTGTACAGGGCGCTTGAATCCAGAAGACTGTAGCGGATGCTGACAGAATCCACCATGCGGCGAAATCCTGTAGTGCGCAGGCATTCCTGTATTTCCTGCAGAAATATAGGGCTCAGGTCTTTGCCTTTTCCTCCGATAATGATCAGTTTCGGATTTACCATACAGATTAAATTACATAGTGCCAGAGAAAATTCATATGCAATATCATGTATCACTTTTCTGGAAACAATGTCCCCATATACACTCGCCTGCCCCAGATCCGCATACGTGACGGCTGATAGTTTTCTAAGGGCGGGACTGCCGCCAGCCTGGGAAATCCGTTCCTTTAAGGAACCCTCCCCGATCATCTGTTCAAGACAGCCTCTGTTCCCGCAGGAACATAATTTCCCGTTGGGGTTGATAGAGTAGTGGCCGAACTGCGTATAGGATGCGCAGGCTTGTCCCAGCATTTTGTTCCGGATAAAGAGTGTGGCGCCGATTCCTTTACTAAAATTAATAAAAGCAAAATCCTTTTCCGGAATATGTGTATAGACTTTTTCCGCATAAGCGAAACATGCCGTATCGTTCAGGATGTTGACGGAAAATTTGGAGAAAGCCTGCTGTATGTCTTCTACAAAACTTTTTTCGGGAAGATTCAGGGTAGTAGAGAATATTTCGCGTTTGTCCGGATCTATCATGGCGGGGACAACAACACAGATTCCCAGAAGCTGTTCTCGTTGGATCTGGCTGAGTACGGTCTGCTCTATATAATCCTGGCACAGTTGGATGTAGGATCTGGACGAAGAAGTCTCCAACTGCATAGACAGGGAAGAAGTCCCTGTAATATCTACCAGAGCAGCGTTCAGCCTGTTATCTTCCAGGCAGAGTACGGCTACATAGTATTGCTCAGACTGAAGAAGCAGGCTGTTGGGCTTGCGTCCTACGGTTGTGCTTCCTCCTGTTCCGGAATCATATATAAACTTTCGGGCAATTAATTCATCGATCAGAGATGACACAGCAGTTTTACTCAGATGAGATTCTTTCGAAAGTTGAGCTCTTGATGTACCTGGATTCTGGTAAATGGAATTGTAGATCTGTTTCAAATTGGTGCTTCTGATTAACTGTTGATTGACCAGTTTCATAATGCCCTCCTTTATTTGATCAATGCGATAATTTCACGTAGATGATAATTGTAAATGGATGTTACAAATTGAATCTTATCATAAAAAGTAAAAATGCGCAATATTATTTGCGAATAGTTGTATAAAAAAGAAAAAACAGAGTTATATTTATGCAATATGAAAGAAAAGCGGAGTAGTAAAACAAGAAAAGCTAAGAATACAAGTCGAAAATAGTACAAATAAATTGTAATGCCACAGGAATAATTAAAATATATTGTGATATTTAGACAAAATAATGAGATGAAATTTGGATAAAATATACTAATTATGAGTACGAAGAAACAAAAAAAGAAAAATATATTGACATATTTGATAGAAGATGATATTGTAAAGCCACCAAACAAATAAATTTTACGGAAGTTAAAGGCCTGAAATCAGAATAAAACAGCGAGGCTTTTAATTTTTAAAATTTATTAGAAAGGTCACTTGACAAACAAATAGAAAAGAAGGTGATTAGATGAAAGTGGGATTAATAGGATGTGGAGGTATGGGCACCACCCACAACCTGGCGCTGAAAGCGCTGTCATCCCAGATGGATGTTGAGGTAACAGCCCTTGCAGACTGCCGGCAGGAATTTCTTAAAAAGGCGGCAGTACAATGGCCGAATGCCAGACTGTACGAGACCGGCATGGAGCTTCTGGAGACGGAGACGCTGGACAGTGTACATATCTGTCTCCCCAGTTACCTCCACACAGACCATGCAGTGGCGGCTATGGACAGAGGATTTCATGTATTCATAGAAAAGCCGGTATGTCTGACGGAAGAGGAAGCGCAGAGGCTTTTGGAGGCAAAGGAGAGAAACCATGTACAGGTTATGGTCGGGCAGGTGGTCCGTTCCTTTGATGAATACCGGTATCTGAAAGACTGTTATGAAACGGGCAGATACGGCGAGCTGAAATCCATTACGATGCAGAGAGTCAGCGGTGACGCTGCATGGGGATTTGAGGACTGGTTTCATAAGGAAGACAGAAGCGGTTCTGTTGTACTGGATCTGCACGTGCATGATCTGGATTTTCTCAGATATGTGTTGGGAGAGCCGGATTCATTCGATGTAAGGGCAACGGCGCTTGACAGCGGGATGATCAATCAGATTTTTACCACATATGAATTTGGAAAGGTATTTGCAGTGACGGAAGGTATTTGGGATATCAGTTCTGCGCTTCCGTTTGAGGCAAGCTACCATGCATGTTTTGAGAAAGCAAGTATTGTATTTAAGAGTCGAGATGAGAAACCGTTGGCGGTTTATAAGAACGACGGTACGATCGAGTATCCTGAACTCGAAAGAGAATATGATGTAAAGGATGATTCTGCAGGGATCAATATTTCTAATCTGGGACCGTACTATACAGAGGATAAATATTTTATGGAATGTCTCCAAAGCGGCGCCGAGGCAGAGATCGCTCCTCTTGAGGAGGGTATTAAGTCCGTCCGGCAGGCGATTGAAGAGTGGAGACGGGCAAAAGAATATGTAAACAGGAAATAAGAAACAATAAATATATATTCCAAGGAGGAAAAGTATTATGAAGAAAAAGACATTGGCAATTCTTATGACGGCGGCATTAACGGTATCTGGGTTAGCAGCTTGCGGCAAGAGCTCAGATGAGTCCAAAGGCGGGGACGGCGAGGAAGGAGGAGACGGCAAAGAGATCACACTGCAGGTATTCGACGCCCATGCTTATGGTTTGGATGAATATGCCGAGATGGCAAAGAAGTTCGAAGAATCACATCCTGGAGTTAAGATTGAAGTGCAGCACGCGTCCAATGACACCAATACGCTGCTTCAGTCCCGTATTAATTCGGGAGATGTTCCGGATGTGTTTGACGTCGAGTCCGGAACGGCTGCGCAGAAGTATTATGAATATGCGTATGACTGGTCGGATGAGAAAGAGATTTTAGACAAATTTAACGAGGCGGCGCTGGATACGGGAAAAGATGATGAAGGAAACATTATGTCCCTTCCATGGACATACGAGAACATGGGACTGATCTACAACAAGGATCTGTTTGAAAAGGCGGAGATCACAGAACTCCCGCAGACTATGGATGAACTGGAAGCTGCGTGCGAGAAACTGGATGCAAAAGGGATCACGGCGTTTGCACTGCCTGCAAAGGAGACATGGGTACTGCAGCAGCTGGCAACACATTTTATGATGGATAAATCATTGGATGCCGACGGGGTTGTGGAGAAACTGAACAGCGGCGACCTGAAATTTGAGGATATGAAGAATTTCCAGAATTTATTCCGTTTTCTGGATCTGGCTGTAAAATATGGTCCGGACAAACCGCTTGAGATTGACTGGGAAACAAGCGAAAACATGCTTGCGAACAATGAGGCGGCGATCATTCACATGGGTGACTGGTGCCAGTCTACACTGGATTCTTTTAACCCGGATGCCAACCTGGCATTCCTTCCATGCCCGGTAAGCGATAAGGCGGAGGATGTAACACTGCTGTCTTCCTGTAACTGGACGTATATTGTGAACAAAGATTCCGAACACTTAGAACTGGCAAAAGAATACCTGGAATACATTCTGACATCTGAAGAGGGACAGAAATGGATGTGTGACGGAGTGGGAGCCGTGCCGGGAGTTAAGACGGATATGGAAGTGAAAGGCGCCCTTGCCAATGATGCATCTGCGTACGTAGAAGAAGGCAAGACGAACGGATGGATCCATACGATCGAGCCGAATGGATATGTTGACATTGTAGGGCCGGCGATGCAGGCATATATGACAGGTGATATGACTGCACAACAGGTTACGGAAGAATTCCAGAACGGATGGATAGTACAGTAAATTTGAGATCATAGTGAATGAACGGTAAGCGAAAAGGGCTGCCGTGGCTGCGGCGGCCCTTTCGCTTACTTTGCAGACAGCGTGAGCTGACGTTTTGAAAAGGGGAATTGGAGAAATGAAAGTGAAAGGCAAAGGGAAAACAAAGGATTTATTTGTATTTGCGTTGTTTGTATTTCCGGCAGTGGCATTTGTTCTGTTTTCTACAGATGTGCCGTTTCTGATGAATCTGTATTATTCGGTGTTTAACTGGAATGGGATCAGTAAAGATATGGAGTTTGTAGGGCTTCAGAACTTTGCAAATATATTTACGAATGATGCGCTGTTCTGGAAGAGTGCTTTGTTTACATTGAAATTTTCAGTGTTTTTTGTTGTGATCATAAATATTGTGTCTCTTACGGTGGCGCTGGTTATGGCGAAAGAGAAGAAGAGTTCCAGCGTGGGACGTGCGTTTTACTATGTACCTTACATTATCAGCCTGACTGCGATCAGCCTGATCTGGAAATTTATTCTGGGACCGGGATTTGAGGCGTTATATCAGATAACCGGGTGGGAGGTGTTCAACTGGAGCTGGCTTGGTACGGCGAAACTGGCATTCTTTGTGGTGGTGATTATGACCGTGTGGCAGAACCTGGGATTCTATATGGTGAACTATATAGCAGGTATTATTGCAGTACCGACGGAACTGATCGAAGCCGCAAAAATAGACGGTGCAAATAAGTTCCAGGTATTCAGAAGAGTGACACTGCCTCTGATCATGCCGGCGGTGTCCATATGTATGCTGACTTCTCTGACCTTTGCATTTAAGTTATTTGACGTGGTCATGGTGTTTACAAAAGGCGGCCCGGCGAATTCAACCGTGTCTGTGGCATATAATATTTATAAAGAAGCGTTTGTCAACAACCGGTATGGAATGGCAACTGCAAAATCCCTTGTATTTGTGGTATTTGTGCTGATCGTAACAGTGATCCAGCTTAAAGTGACTAAGAATAAGGAGGTGGAGGTATAATGAAAAAGATGAGAAAGATCAGCGCTCTTTCTGTTATTGTATTTGTCTGTTCTATATTATGGCTTATGCCTCTGCTGTTGATATTTATTAATTCATTTAAGCCGTATAATGATATGATCCAGGATTTTCTGGCGCTTCCTAAGAGTTGGGATCTGGATAAGTATATAGAGACCTGGACAAATTTTAATTTTCCTATGCTGATCGGGAATACGCTTGTGTATACAATAAGCACAGTCCTGCTTGTCGGGCTTCTTGCGCCTATGGCGGCTTATAAACTGGCGAGGACGAAAGGGAAACTGTCTAATATCTGTTTCGGACTGATCATTATACCGATGATGGTCCCGTTCCAGTCGTATATGATCACTCTGACAAGACTGGTGTCAGACCTGGGAATGACAGGAAGCAGGATCGGATACATACTGGTAAGTACGGGGTTGTGTATGCCGCTAGCGGTCTACATGATCCATGGATTTGTAAAAAATGTGCCGATCGAACTGGAAGAATGTGCCTGTATCGACGGAGCCGGCAAATTGAGGACGTATTTTATTATTGTCCTTCCGCTGTTAAAGCCGATCCTGACGACAGTTGTGGTCCTGGATACCCTGGCTACCTGGAATGATATCATCACAAACCAGTTGATCGTGGGCGGAAATGCGAAGGCAATGAACATACAGAATGCGCTTTATATGCAGTTCTCTGCGCAGACGGCGGACTGGGAACATGCGCTTCCTGGTATTGTAATGTCGATGATCCCAAGTTTGATTTTCTTTGTGCTTATGCAGAGACATATTGTGGGCGGAGTGACTGCCGGAGCGGTAAAAGGTTAAGAAGAAAGCGAGGTTTTTATGAGAGTTGGAGTTTTGATCGAAGTTTTTCGGGATACGGACGTAGACGCTAAATTTGCAGAGCTGCGCTCCATGGGAATGGAGAGCTGCCAGCTTGTATGCTGGGATAAAGAGATCATGGATCGGGAAACTGCGGATAAGGTAAACGAGGCTGCCAGACACCACAAAGTGGAGATCACCGCATTCTGGTGCGGATGGGACGGACCGAAGGTGTGGGATTTTTATGACGGGCAGATTACCTTGGGGCTGGTGCCGGAAGCATTTCGCTTTGAAAGAGTGAAAATGCTGCAGAAAGGGATCGCATTTGCTGATATGATCCATGTCAGAGATGTGGCGACGCACGTAGGATACATGCCGGAAAATCCATACGATCCCAATTATGCAGGTGTTCTTACATGCCTGAAAGAGCTGGTGAAACTGTGTAAGGAGAATGGACAGAATTTTCTCTTTGAGACGGGGCAGGAGACGCCGGTTACGTTGAAAAGAGCGATTCAGGATATAGAAAAAGACCTGGGGAAGGGCAATGTAGGCATTAATCTGGATCCTGCGAATCTGATCATGTATGGCAAGGCAAATCCGGTGGATGCCCTGGAAGTGTTTGGCGAATATGTAATGGGGATTCACGGCAAGGATGGGAAATATCCTACAGACGGGCATATGCTCGGGGATGAAGTGCCGCTTGGACAAGGCAAGGTGAATTATCCGGCATTTGTGGCAAAGCTTAACGAGATTGGATATACGGGGGATATCACGATTGAGCGTGAAATCTCTGGGGAGGAACAGAAAAAAGATATTATAATGGCGAAAGAGGTTCTGGATGAACTGTTGAAATAGTAAGATAGATTATGGCTTGCGGTGTAGAGCGGCGGGTCATAATCTGTTTTCATCAAAAGAAGACAATAGCCAGAACTGTCAGTTGTTATGATGATATTATGAAATCTTTTTTAGCTTTTCGCTGTGATCTGATGCTACTTTTTTCAGTAGTTCAATATCTGTAAATGCAGCATCCATTTTATCGGCATAGTCTTTGTAACGCTTGTATGTATCAGTGTAACATGTTTCGATGGTATTTAATCTTGGAAGTACATTATTTTCAAGTAAATCTATCTCGATTCTCTTGAGGCTGTTTTCCATTGGCTTTAATCTTGCGTCTAGTTTAACGTCCAGTAGCTGAGAGATTGCTAATAAATCTTCGTTTGTCAATGTCATTTAGATCACTCCTTCTGTGATTGATTTTGGTGGTTTGTATTATATCACGCTTGGGGTATAAAGTCTATTCAATTTTGAAAATCTCTTCTGATCCATTTCCATTGTCAGAGTGATATTTCTTAAGCAAGACCTTGTATTGTATCCTAAGTTCTTCTAATGTCTGAACGTTCTTAAAATAAGTATTCATATGCTCAACCTCCATAACCTGTAAATAAAAAAGATGTAAAGTCCTTGATAATTCAATAGACTTTACACCCTTTAGTGATATAAGTTATGTAGTTGTTATGATACTATGAAATCTTTTTCAGCTTTTCACTGTGATCAGAGATAATCTTTTTCATTATCTCAATGTCAGCTTGTATTGCCTGTATCTGAGCGGTAGCGTCTTGATATCGTTTTGCTGCAGGTACATAATTCTCTACAAGTATATTGATGTCATGTTGAATATCATTTTCAATGATCAAATTAATTCTTGTTTGTTCATCCTTGATAGATTTGATGTCATTTTCCATCGGCTTTAATCTTGCGTCTAGTTTAACATCCAGTAATTGAGACATTGCTAATAAATCTTCATTTGTCAATGCCATGAATATATCACTCCTTCTATTGGTTATATAAAGGTATGTAGTTGTTATGCGATTTGGTTAATTCGTTCTTTTACTTTCCTTAATTCGTTTTCAAGATGATTGACTCTAAGAAGAAGCATCTCTTTTTCATTCTCGACTTTTAATGCATCATCAAGTTTATGGACTAGATCAAGATGTCCCTCTGCAATAATCTGTATATTGCGGTTGGTTTCATTCTCTAATGTGAGTTCAATGCTTTTAATTTCATTCCTTATAGGTTCTAATAATGAATTTATCGCCTGTAAATCTTCGTTTGTCAATGCCACGATATATCACTCCTTTTGTGATGTTTGTTGCCTTGGTAGTTTGTATTATATCACGTTTGGGGTATAAAGTCTATTGAATTGCCAAGGTACTTGGTTTTGGTGTTGAGAATATTATACAAAAAATATGTGAAGAAGAATGGCGGAAATACGCCGTTTCATAAAGATATGGGAAGTTGTAAGAAGATATATCAAGTCCCTGTTTCTTACAAGAATGTAAGTTTCCAACATAAAAATGTAACCTGAATCAATGGAAGGATCGCCATCTTTTCTCTATAATGATCTATGTAACCAGGAAGGCATTCGAAGAATGCAACTGATTCATAATTCTTGGTAAGGATCTCAAAATAAGAATGCATATAAAGAAAGGATGAAGAGCACATGGCATTATTAGAAGTAAAGAATGTAAAGAAGATATATACCACCAGATTCGGAGGCAATCAGGTAGAAGCGTTGAGAGACGTTAATTTCTCCGTGGAACCTAGAGAATACGTTGCGATCATGGGCGAATCCGGCTCCGGCAAGACGACCCTCTTGAATATCCTTGCCGCCCTTGATAAACCCACCGGCGGCAAAGTCTATCTGAAAGGCAGAGACCTAAGCGCCGTCAAGGAGAAGGAGATCGCGGCATTCCGCCGGCAGAATCTTGGATTTGTGTTTCAGGACTTCAATCTTCTGGATACGTTTTCTCTCAAGGATAATATCTTCCTTCCGTTGGTACTGTCCGGGAAGAAATATGAAGAGATGGAGGCAAGGATCATACCGGTCACTCAGATGCTCGGGATCGAGGATCTGTTGGAGAAATTCCCGTACGAAGTGTCCGGCGGGCAGAAGCAGAGGGCGGCGGTTGCAAGGGCGCTTATTACCAGACCGCAGTTAGTCCTTGCGGACGAACCGACAGGAGCGTTGGATTCCAGAGCGGCAGACGGGCTTCTGGATCTGTTTAAGACGATCAATGAAAACGGCCAGACGATCCTCATGGTAACCCACAGCGTCAAGGCGGCAAGCACTGCGAACCGAGTGCTTTTTATCAAAGACGGGGAGGTATTCCATCAGCTTTACCGCGGTAATCTGACCAATGAGCAGATGTATCAGAAGATATCCGACACGCTGACGGTACTGACTACGGGAGGTGAGAGAAGTGAGTAGCTCTATCTATGGAAAGCTTGCGCTGACGAATCTTAAGAACAATCGGAAGACTTACATTCCGTATGTCCTGACATCGATCCTCACGGTGATGATGTACTATATCATGGATGGATTGTCCAGAAACTCTTCGATCGGTGATGGGAACGTGCATCTGGTACTGGTCTATGCCAGGGCAGTGATCATTATATTTGCGGTCATCTTCCTGTTCTATACCAACAGTTTTCTGATCAAACGCAGGAAGAAAGAGATCGGTGTCTACAATATTCTTGGTATGGGGAAACGGCATATAGCCAGGATGCTCATCGTCGAGACACTGGTGACGGCAACCGTGAGCATCGGTACAGGGATCTTATTCGGGGGCATATTCAGTAAGCTGATGTATCTCGTCCTGCTGAAGATCCTGGATTATGATGTCAGGATGGATTTTGAAGTTTCGGCAGACACACTGATGTATACCCTTGCCCTTTTCCTGGTGATCTTTATCATGACACTGGTCTATAATCTGTTTCAGATCCAGCTCTCCAATCCGGTGGAGCTGCTTCACGGAGGCAGCCAGGGAGAGAAGGAACCAAAGACAAAGTGGCTGATGACTGTATTCGGAGTGGTGACGCTGGGCATCGGATACTTTATTGCGATAACGACGGATCAGCCTCTGGCAGCGATCCCGGCGTTCTTTATAGCGGTGGTCTGCGTTATCCTTGGAACTTACGCACTCTTTACCGCCGGGAGTATTGCGCTTTTTAAGGCGCTTCGAAAGAATAAAAAATTCTATTACCAGACAAAGCATTTCAACGCGGTGGCAGGAATGATCTACCGGATGAAGCAGAATGCGGTGGGGCTTGCGAACATCTGCATCCTAAGTACGATGGTGCTGGTGATGATCTCCACGACGATCTCGCTCTATGTGGGGATGGAAAATGTGCTGGAGACCAGATATCCAAGAGAAGTTGAGGCAAAGACGAATGTATCTGTGCCGGAATCGGATCAGGCTGTGGACAGGATCGTGGAGGAAGAACTTAAGAATGCAGGAGTGGAGGCAAAATCCATGCTTCGTTATCATGACGGAAGTGTGGCGGCGTTAAAGCAGGAGGATGGATTCGCACTGCAGCAATTTGGAAATTATCAGATAGATGATGTTGTGGAAGTGTATCTGATCCCCCTTAATGACTATGATCAGATGGAAAATGTGAAGAGCAGCCTTGTGCCGGACGAAGCATATGTATACAGTACGGGAGAAGACTGGGGAAAGGATACGGTGAAGCTTGGCAACCGGACTTATCGGGTGGCAAAGGAATTGGAGGATTTAGGACTTGCGTACGGGCAGAATCTGGTGGAAAGTTATTATTTCATCGTTCCTGATGCAGGACAGATCCAGGAGATCCTGGCTGAGCTGTACAAGGACAGCGATATGCAGGAGGATTGGAAGGAGCAGATGTTGAATCTTAATTACCGTGTAATCTTCGATCTGGAAGGGGATGAGGAAGCCTGCTTTAGTGCGTTAAAGGCAATGCGGTCAAGGATCGAAGGCGAAGTCCACTCCGGGTTTTTCGAGAGCAGGGAGTTAAACCGGGAAGAATTCTATTTCCTCTATGGAGGGTTGTTGTTCATCGGTATATATCTTGGCGTACTGTTTCTGATGGCGACGGTATTGATCATGTATTATAAGCAGATCTCAGAAGGATATGATGACAGAGAACGCTATCAGATCATGCAGAAAGTGGGCATGAGCAAGCGTGAGGTCAGACATTCCATCCGCAGCCAGGTGCTTATGATCTTCTTCTTGCCCCTTGTGACGGCGGTCATTCATATCGCAGTGGCATTCGGCGTGATCACGAAGCTGTTGGCAGTGCTGAATCTGACGGATGTACCGTTGTTCTTCCTGTGTACGGTTGTGACAGTCGTCGTGTTTGTGGTATTCTATGGGATCGTGTTCTCGCTGACAGCGAGGGAATACTATAAGATCGTGAATTAGTGACGCGGAAAAGTTATGAAATTATCCTGTACCCTCTTCCTGTGTTATGTTAAAATAAAATCATCATTTTACGAAGCAGGAGGAGACTGATATGACAAAAGCAGGAGAAAGAGAAATTGTAAAGGCAGAACACGTAGGAGGCGGAGCAGGGTTCATAATGAAGGAAGCATTGCTGAGCGGTGAAGAACTGGGGGATCATTGCCGCATGTTCAGTAAAGTAACCCTGCCGCCGAACTGTGAACTTGGACACCATGAACACCATGGCGAGACGGAGACCTATTATATCCTGGAGGGCAAGGGAATGTATGACGACGACGGCAGAGCGATCCCGGCAGAACCAGGAGACGTTTTCTTCTGCAAAGACGGCAGTGGACACGGTATGAAGAATACAGGAACGGAGGATCTGACGTTTATAGCGCTTATATTAAAATAAAAATTTTGCTTTTTTTCACGTTTTTCTGTTTACGGCATTGCCATTCATGTTCAAACAATGCTATAATCTTTTAGAGTGTATCCGTATGGGCATCGCATAATGGATGCCCGGCCGGACAGTGGATGAATGCCAGGCAAGGTATGTCTACGAAAAAGCAACGAAAGAAGCAGGTGTCAGACTTGAAAAATAAAATCCAGAAATTTTCCAAAGGAGATTTTCAGTTATCACAACCTGATGTCATATTTGATGAGACGAATCTGGTACTCATTATTGGAGAAGGGGAAGTATATCGGGGGAATTTTACAATTAAAGCAGAAGGCGGAAGGAAGATACGAGGGCTAGTCTACTCGTCTTCTTTTCGTGTGTGTTTCCGGAATTCCGGATTTGACGGTAATCCGGCGAAAGTAGAGTTCACCTATGACGGGAAAGGGCTTAGGCCGGGACATGTGGAGGACGGCATCTTTACCGTAGTATGCAATGGGGGCGAATATGAACTGTCCGTTACTGCGATCATCGAGAAGCCATATGTTATGACTTCATATGGGAAGGTGCAGAGTACGGATGATTTCCGCAAGTTAGCGATCAAGGACTTCTCGGAAGCAGGAAGGTTATTCCGTGCCAGAGAATTCTATGAGATCTTGAAATATGAGAATGAGCGTATCTTCTATCTGTATGATAATATGAGGAAATGGTTTTTGGGAGACCAGGCGCTTGAAGAATTCCTGGTGGGGATCAAGCAGAAAGAATGTATCTTTCTGACACTCCCGGGGGAAGGGATGCTCTTTGAAGATCTGTCTGAATCGACGAAGGGGACGCTTACGATCGTGAAGAATACATGGGGATTCATGCCGATCCGTATAGAGCCGGAAGGAAAGTTCCTTAAGGTGCAGCGTTCCGAGATCAGTACGGAAGATTTTATCGGAAATGCTTACGAGATCGAATATGTGGTGAGGCCGGAATTCCTGCATGGGGGGCGTAATTTTGGCGCGCTTAGATTTATCACGCCGTATGAGACTCTGACGTATGAGATCGAGGTGCTGCAGAATCAGAAAGAGTACAGTGATAACCGCAGGATGCCGGAACTTCTGGTCGCGCAGATCCTGAAAGAATATATCGGATATGTGGCGGGGAGGATCGAGCTTGATAACTGGATGGAGAGTGCGATCGAGAAGATGATCTCACTTCGCAAGCTGAATCCCCAAAGCGAGATGTATCAGCTGATGCAGGCGCATGTCTATTTGGTAGGCAACAGGACGGAAGAAGCAAAATGGATCCTTGAGAATTACAACTATAATCGCTTTGCAATCGGGAAGGATCCGCTGACCAACTGTTATTATCTGTATCTGACGGCTTTGGTGCGTGGAAAGAAGAACCATTCGGAACGTGTGTTGGATGAAGTCGGAAAGACCTATATGAGACATCAGGACTCATGGCTTCTGTTATCCATGCTGCTTGATCTGGATTCCCGGTATAAGACGGCATATAAGAGGATCGAATTGTTGGAGCAGCAGTATCAGTATGAGATGCATGGGGTGCTGTTCTATCTGGAGGCATATCTCTGTTACCAGGAGAGGCCGACACTTTTAAAGAAGTTGGGGCACTTTGAGATCCAGGTGCTTAATTTTGCGTCCAAATACAGGCTGATGACAAAAGAGCTGGCTTTGTATGTGGCGAACTTTGCCAGTCAGCAGAAGCAGTACAGTGATTCTATGTTCCGGATCCTGGAGCGTATCTATAAAATATATGACGAGCCTATGATATTGAATACGATCTGTACGCTGCTGATCCGGGGAAATAAGGTGCAGAAGCGTTATTTTACATGGTATCAGCGTGCCGTGGAAGCAGAATTAAAGATCGCGCAGCTTTATGAATATTATATGATGACGGTAGATGAAGAGGCTGTAAAGGGACCGCTGCCCAAAGTGATCCTGCTGTATTTCATGCATGGGAATTCGCTGAATTATAAGAAAGCGGCTCTGCTGTATGCGAATCTGGTGGTTTATGAGGAACAGGCAGGAGATCTCTATCTGAATTACCGTGAACAGATGGTGGTGTTCACATGGGATCAGCTGTTGAAGCGGCATATTACGGAGTCGCTGCGCATTCTGTACAGACGGTTCTGTCAGCCGGAAGAGATGTCGGCAGAGCGGATGGAGGCGATGCGTGATATCTGTTATTCTTATGCGATCTCAACGAAAGTTGCAAATATGAAATGTGTCCTGGTTATAGAGAAGGATGGAGAGATCCGGCAGAGGGTTCCGTATGACAGTGAAGAAGGCACGGTGATCCGCCTGTACGATAAGGAGTCCAGAGTTGTGTGGGAGTCCGTGGAAGGACGCCATTATACGGACTCTATTGTGTATGAGACCAGGCGGCTCTTTTATGAACCGCGTTTTATAGAACTTTGCCGGAAATATGCTGCGACGACCGGAGTATGGGAGCAGGAGAACGAAAAAGAGAGTCCGACATTCGAGGGGCTTAAGGAAAAGGGAATTAATGCATACGATGAAAAAGAAGTATTCCGTCTGTGCAGCAGAAAGATCAGGGACGATAACTATGAAGAAGATGCGTTCCTGAATTACCTGAGTTTTGAGCTGTTCCGGCAGCAGCAGTTTGATAAAGTGACGCTGATGTATCTTGCGAATTATTATTGCGGCCCCACGAGTAATATGAAGATGCTGTGGAAGGCGCTGAAGGAATATGAGGTTCCGTCTTATAAGATCAGCGAGCGCATTATTACACAGATGCTCTTCTCTGAGAATCTGTTCCAGGAGGAGCGTATTTTTGAGGACTATTATCTGTCGGATAATGTTTATTTCCGTCTGAAGCAGGCATATCTCGCGTATACCTCCAGAGAATACGTAGTATATGGAAGAGGTCTTGAGGGAAGTGTGTTTGATATCATCGCAAGTGAATGTGATGAGAAAGAGGATCTGCCGGATATCTGTAAGATCGCGCTGTTGAAATATTATTCGGATCATGATTATACGGCGGCGCTTGAAGTGGTGCTTCATCAGGTGCTGCGGGAGATGTGCGAGAAGCAGATCGTATTTCCTTATTATCTAAAGTATAAGGAAGAATGGTTAAGAGAGCTGCAGCTATATGATAAAGTCATGGTCTCTTACCAGGCAAGGCCGGGGAGCAGGGTGACACTGTACTATAAGATGAAGCACGGGATGCGCGACGAGTTAGGATATCAGAGCGAGGTTATGATGCCTGTCTATGAGAACTTATATGTACGGCAGTTCGTGCTGTATAGTGATGAATCGATCAATTATTATTTTATTGAGACAAGGGGAAAAGAGGATGTCATAACTGAGAAGGAGATATTAAGGAATGAGAGGGAGATCACGGAGTCAGGGAAATACGGACGTCTGAACCGTATGACAGAGATGGCGCCGGTATCGCGCCGGAAGGCGATGATGGACTATAAAGAAGAAGAGATCATGGCAAAGAGGCTTTTTAAGGTCTATTAGGATGAGAGGAGGGGAGGATAATGAAAGACGACGTAATTCTGGGTTTTGATCTGAATGAGAAATATTGTCAGATCAGTTTCTATGATGAGACGAAAGAAGAGCCGGAGACGCTGGAGACAGAAGCAGATAATTATCAGATTCCCCTGGTACTGGGTTATTATAAAGAAAGATGGGTCTATGGAAAAGAAGCCAAGAGGCTTGCGGCTCTTCAAGAAGGTATTACGGTGACAGATCTTTTTGAAAAGGCGGTCAGGCAGGAGAAAGTAATGGTTGGATCAAGGAAGCGGGACGGAGTCTGGCTGCTTGCCAAGTTCATCAAACTGACGCTTGCGGAATATGAAGAGATCAGTTTTATCACGTTTTCCGTGCCTTATACGAATATAGATATGTCTAAGATGCTCAAAGGAATCGGGCATTATCTGGGGATACCAAAAGAAAGGGTCTGTGTTCAAGATTATAAAGAAAGCTTTTGCCAGTATATGTTCTATCAGCCGAAAGAGCTGTGGCAGTATGAATCGGCGTTATTCTACTGTGACGCGCAGGAAATACGTGCTTATATGTTAAAGCGGCTGAATACGATCGGAGTGAAGGAGCGTGAGACATTTGTGACGGTGGATGAGGTTGCGAATGCACAGATGCGGGAATTGGCGGCGATCTATCCGATCTTGAATAAGGATCAGGCGAAGGATGCGGACGGCAGATTCAAGACGTTTATCCAGAGTGTCTTTGAGAAAAAAG
Organism: Dorea sp. 5-2; assembly: GCF_000403455.2. Taxonomy (GTDB): domain Bacteria; phylum Bacillota; class Clostridia; order Lachnospirales; family Lachnospiraceae; genus Sporofaciens. Next base: position 201,218 of record NZ_KE159715.1, read on the forward strand.
TCGTTTCTTCGGTGTATCTGACCGGCGAAGGGTTCGAGAATAACTGGTATCCGAATTCACTCAAAGTGCTGTGTAATGGAAGAAGGGCGTTCATCGGCAATAATCTGTACAGCAAAGGCGCTTGCTATACTTCTATAAGAAGATGTAAAGAATACCATGACAGTCCTGTTTACTTGGATGAGACGAAGATGACGGAACAGATCTGTCTGCGTATGAGGGTCAACGGACAGGAAGGGTGGTATCCGATCGTATCTTGGGGAACGCATTGGTATGAAGCAGACGGACAGTGGGAGGTTATCCTTGAGGATACTTCGGATATTGAGATTCATGTGGAGACTCTGGCGGGAGACGAGCTGCAGGTAGAGACGGTATCGCTCGAAGGGCTTCCGGACAGAAGGGATTATTCCCTGCGGGTGCAGATCGAGGTATTGTTCATGGATGAACGTACGTGCAGGCTCTCTTTCAAAGATGTGGGATTCGGTGAATTCTTCCCGGCGACCGGATTCCAGGTGGAGAAGACGATACATTTAGGAGGAAGCAATGGGCAGTTTAATTCTATGTCATAGGAAGAGGGCAAGACAGCCTTACGTGATCGCCAGGATTCATATGAGAGTCTATACGATAGAAGAGTTGTGTTACTATATATGTAATAATCTTTACTTGATCGATTATACGCTGGTGAACAGGCAGTTGTGTAACTGGATCGACAAGGAGTTGGAATTGACTGAGCTTGCGGAGCAGCTCAGGGAAGAATTAAGACAGAACTGTACGATGGAACAGTTCGTGCTGACGATCCTAAGAGAATCGACCATCTATGCCACGGGAGATATCAATAAGATACAGGGGATCCTGGAACATCTGCAGAATCTGCGGGATGTGGAGCGTATGAAATATAAAGCAGACAGCCTGCAAAGAAGCGGTGAATATGAGACGGCGATCCTGGTTTATCAGTCTATTATTAACAGTGAGTGGGATAATTCGGTGAGCAAGCTATTCTATGGAAGAGTCTATGCGAGCCTGGGAGCGGCTTACGGACAGCGTTTTCTTTATGAAGAAGCGGCGAAGGTATATCTGGAGGCGTATCGTATCTGCGGAGATATGGAGCTTCTTAGAACCTATCTGTACTGTTGTTACCGGGCGCTTCCGGAAGATCAGTATGTGAAGATGCTGTCGGGGAATTCCATGTTTCTGAATATGGATTCCGCCATGAAAGAGGATATCCGGGAGATTCAGAGAGGGATTGATGTAGATATACCGGAAGAGCAGTTTGAACAGTGGAAGAGGGAATACCGCAAGATGAATAAGAGCCGCGTTATGGGATAATGGAAGAAGAGGACCGTAGGCACACATGCGTTTGCGGGGTTGTTCACGGATGATAAAAACAGAAACAGAAAAAGAAAAGGAGAGTGTAATATATGAGCTATGATAAGTACAACAGTCCGCTTTCAGAGCGGTATGCGAGTAAGGAGATGCAGTACGTATTCTCACCGGACAAGAAATTTAGAACCTGGCGGAGGTTATGGATCGCCCTTGCGGAGACGGAGAAGGAGTTAGGGCTTGAGATCACGGACGAACAGATCGAAGAATTAAAAGCACATGCAGAGGATATCAATTACGATGTGGCAAAGGAGCGTGAGAAGATCGTGCGCCATGACGTCATGTCCCATGTGTATGCCTATGGGCAGCAGTGTCCGAAGGCAAAAGGGATCATCCATCTTGGAGCGACTTCCTGTTATGTGGGAGACAATACAGATATGATCGTTATGTCTGAGGCTCTTGAGATCGTAAGGAGAAAACTGGTGAATGTGATCGCCGAGCTTTCGAAGTTCGCCGATGAGTACAAAGGATTGCCGACGCTTGCGTTCACACACTTTCAGCCGGCACAGCCGACGACGGTGGGAAAGAGGGCGACGCTTTGGATGCAGGAATTTGCCATGGATCTGGAAGACCTGGAGTATGTGAAGGGAACGCTTAAGCTTCTCGGATCAAAGGGGACGACGGGAACGCAGGCGAGTTTCCTGGAGCTTTTTGACGGGGATCAGGAAACGATTGATAAGATTGATCCGATGATCGCAAAGAAGATGGGATTTCAGGCATGTTATCCGGTTTCTGGACAGACATATTCCCGTAAAGTAGATACCAGAGTGCTGAACGTACTTGCCGGTATTGCGGCGAGCGCGCATAAGTTCTCCAACGATATCCGTCTGCTACAGCATCTGAAGGAAGTGGAAGAGCCTTTTGAGTCGACTCAGATTGGTTCTTCGGCAATGGCATATAAGAGGAATCCGATGAGAAGTGAAAGGATCGCGTCTCTTTCCAGGTATGTCATGATCGACGCGCTGAATCCGGCGGTGACTTCCGCAACCCAATGGTTCGAGCGGACCCTTGATGATTCGGCGAATAAGCGCTTAAGCGTGCCGGAAGGATTCCTTGCGGTTGACGGTATCCTGGATCTGTGCCTAAATGTCGTGGATGGGCTGGTGGTATATCCGAAGGTTATTGAGAAGCGTCTGATGTCGGAGCTTCCGTTCATGGCGACGGAGAATATCATGATGGACGCGGTGAGAGCCGGCGGAGACCGCCAGGAGCTTCATGAGAGGATACGAAAGTTGTCCATGGAAGCAGGGCGGAATGTGAAGGAGAAGGGACTGGATAATAATCTGCTTGAATTGATAGCAGCTGATCCGGCATTCAATCTGTCGTTCGACGAGCTGAAACAGACGATGGACCCTGCAAAATATGTAGGACGCGCCCCGATCCAGGTGGAAGTATATCTAAGGGATGTGATCCGCCCGCTGCTTGAGCAGAACAAGGATGTACTGGGAATGAAAGCGGAGATCAATGTATGATAGAATCCGGAAAGCAGATCACCTCCGTGCGAAGATATTAAGTTTATAGGATAAATGCAGCAAAGGCTTCGCAGAAAAATACGACTGTGCAGCACAGTGCGGCGATTCCTACCATATTGACACCGCGCCACGCGGCGACGGATCCGGTGATAAACGCGAGGATTCCGGCAAGCGGGATCTGAGGCGCGGTGAGGATAGCGGGAAATGTCATGACAGCCAGTGTTACATAGGGAACATAATACAGGAAAGAGCGTATGAAACGATTCTTTATCTTTCCGCGGATCAATGTGAGTGGGAGCACGCGGATCACGAAAGATACGGCGGCAGCCACTAATATATAAAGATAGATATTATGTATCATATTCTGTTACCTCCGAAAGTGTATCTGATGCGGCGCAGTCTTCGGCATCTTCCCTGGCGGGAAAGAGAAATGCGGCGATTCCTGAGATCAGTACGGTCAGAAGACTTATTTTCAGACTGTCTGACAGGTTGGCGAGCGCAGGAATCTTTGAGACTGCAAAGCTTACCAGAAAGCTTGCGGTCACTACACCGCCTACGATCTTATCTGTCCGTGAGGCGGGGATGATGACTGCCAGGAACATGCCGTAGAGTGCGACGCTCAATGCGCTGACTGCGGATACCGGCAGAATATTGCCGGCGACGATTCCCATAGCAGTGCCGGCTGCCCAGCATGGTAGCGCGATCGCCATGGCGCCGTAATTGTACCATGGGTTTAACATGCCGGCGCGGGCGATGCTGATCCCGAAGATCTCATCCGTGATCCCGAATCCGACAAAGAGGCGGTGGAACAAAGGGATATCTGGTGCGAATCTCTGGCTTAAGGCGCAGCTCATCAACAGATAGCGGATATTGGTCACAAGGATGACGAATGCCATCTCAAAATAAGACGCATTCGCCATGATCACGGTGAATTCGGCATATTCTCCGGCAGAAGCATGGTTTAATATACTGGATAAGAAGCCTTGAAAAGGATTCAGGCCGGCTTTGCGCGCCACGATACCAAGAGAAAAGGCAACGGCAAAATAACCCAGAGCGATTGGAAATCCGTCACAGATTCCGTTTTTAAATGCATTGATATTTCGGTTCATCTTTTGTCTCCCTGATGATATAATTGAATAAGCAATATTATAAGTATAGCTTGTTCCTGGAAGAGATTCAAGGGTTTGAATGGCGAATTTTACAGGAGTGGCGGATATCGTATGAGATCTTATGGGATTTTTACGGATGTGAAAGATGATTCATGATAGAAGTGCAATAGAAGGAGAAAGAAAGATGAGATATGAATTGACAAAAGAACTGGAGACAGGAAATACGATGATAGATCAGGAACATAAAGAGTTGTTTGAAGCTGTGAACCGCCTTCTGGACGCCTGCAGCAAAGGGCAGGGAAGGTCTTCGATGGAAGAGGCAATCCGGTTCCTGGCTGCTTATGTGGATAAGCATTTTGCACATGAAGAACAATTACAGCAGAAAAGCGGGTATAGCGGGATGGCGGCACATAAGGCGTTCCATGCCAAATATAAGAAGACGCTTATGGAGATCGTTGCGCAGATTCCTTTAGCGGATCCTTCTTTGGCAGATCTGGGGAGCCTGAATAAACATGTGGCTGTCCTGGTGAATCATATCCGGACAGAGGATAAGAAATTGAGTGCATTTCTAAAGAATGTATAAAATTGATAAAAATTTAGCAAAATGCCCAAATCTTAGAAAAAAGAAATAAGTTGGCATAAAAAAATCAGGCGGAAAATCAAGGATTGCCGTCTGATTTTTTCGCTAAATTGGACAAGAGTGTACAAATTGTGTACAAAATAGACAAAAAATGTGAAAAAAACCACAGCATGTTGAATAAAACTTTTATTAATGGTATGATAGAAGAGATGAATAAATTGTATTCAACTTATCTATGCAAAGGGGGAATTAGCAAATGGAAGCAATGTTGAATAATATTTTCTCAACATTAGGAAGTTATCTGTCAAACTACATACTGATCGTTGCACTTCTTGGCGGCGGTATCTGGTTTACAGTGAAACTCGGATTTATTCAGGTAAAAGGGTTCGGAGAAGGAATGCGCAGGACCTTTGGCGGGATGTTCAAGAAGGGCGATAAGGCGGGAGCTGACGGTATGTCATCTTTCCAGGCTCTTGCGACGGCGATCGCTGCCCAGGTAGGTACCGGTAATATCGCCGGAGCGGCTACGGCTCTTGCGATCGGCGGTCCCGGAGCGATCTTCTGGATGTGGATCGCGGCATTCCTTGGAATGGCAACTATCTACGCCGAGGCGATCATGGCGCAGAAGTACAAACAGGTTGGCGACGACGGAGAAGTGACAGGAGGTCCTGTGTACTATATCCGTGCAGCATTTTCCGGTGCGTTTGGTAAGGTGCTGGCAGGAATTTTTGCCATTCTGATCACCCTGGCTCTTGGCTTCATGGGTAATGCGGTACAGTCCAACTCTATCGCAGCAGCGTTCAATACCGCATTTGGTTTACCGCAGTGGATCATGGGTGTCGTCCTTGCAGTCCTTGCACTTTTTGTATTCTTAGGCGGTACAGGACGTATTGCGAAGATCACAGAGCTGATCGTCCCGGTTATGGCGGCATTCTACATAGTTGGTTCATTGATCGTGATCATTGCGAACTTTAAGGAGATCCCGTATGCACTCCATGCGATCGTTGTGGGAGCATTTGCACCTTCCTCTATTGTCGGCGGCGCTGCCGGTGCAACTGTGAAGCTTGCTCTTACAAAGGGTGTTGCACGTGGCCTGTTCTCTAACGAAGCCGGTATGGGTTCTACGCCTCATGCACATGCGGTTGCAAAGGTAAACCATCCGGTAGAGCAGGGATTCGTAGCTATGATCGGTGTATTTATTGATACGTTTGTTATCCTGAATCTCACCGCGCTTGTAATCATTACGACACACTCGATTCCTACAGGGAAGACAGGCGCTGAACTGAGCCAGTATGCATTTTCCACTTTATATGGAAAAGGAGGAGACATCTTTATTGCGATCTGTATGTTCTTCTTCGCATTCTCTACGATCCTTGGATGGTACTTCTTCGGTCAGGCGAATATTAAGTATCTGTTCGGTTCAAAGGCGGTTAAGATTTACTCCGTGATCGTTGCAGTATGTGTATTCCTTGGTTCACTTGCAGAGGTAGAGCTGGTATGGACCATGCAGGATACATTCAACTCCTTGATGGTTATCCCGAATATCCTTGCATTGTTTGCATTGAGCGGAGTCATTAAGCAGGTACATGATGATTTCTTTAAGAATCGCAAGAAATAGTGAATGAAAGTGAAAATTGAATAAAGAAAGAGAACACCGTACAGTGGAAGATGACATTGTACGGTGTTCTATCTTTTGATGGGTTCTTAGATTTGATTTGGAAAAATGCCTAAAAATACCTTCCTATTATTGTGCAGTGTGTATAAAATTGGATATTTTGAATTTAAAGGTTGCAAATGATTTAACAATCGGTTATTATAGGTATAGGCAATGAAACATATATAGATTGTCTATAAATAAGGTATAGAGACATATTGAAATATTTATGGATAGTATGTCTGACATGAATAAAGAGAATACAAGAGTGGGTTGATATTTTCTAAGAGAGAGTCGTTATATGGCCGCCGAAGAGGCAAGCCGGATTTCGGACAGCAGAACCGTATCGGGTGAAACTTTCAGGCAAAAGGACTGGAGAATGTACCACATTCTGAATCTTGTGCTGTATGATAAATTTCTTGAATGAATTGATATGTTATCAGGGCAAAAGACAGAAAGGACGATTGCACACATGATTGTGTTCAAATCGTCCTTTTTTTACGAGACATAGAACGATGACCGTATGGGAGAAGAAAAAGCAGATGGGAAGCAGAGATTACATGATCATCACCAATAATCCCCTGGCCTTGGACAGGCTTAAGGAGACGCGCCATATTGTTTACCGGGACATTTCCTATGAAGAGATTCTTAGGGATGTAAGAGACAGGATCCACGAGGGGCACACATTGTTATCGCATCCCTTATCCGGAAGCGTGAAGCCCAATGAGACACCATATAAATCCATTATGATATCAGAGAGAAAGGGGGAGATAGACGAGGCGTCTTTGAAGTTGATCGAGAACGCCATACAAGCGTGCCGTAAGTTTATCTTCAAGTCTGACTTGTATGAAGCTTCGGTATATGACGATTTTCAGCTGATCGACTTGACGCTTTTAGAGAGCGGGATGGCATCTGCGGATGCCGGGTAATTTTCATTACAGGTTGTAGAAGCGTATAGCTTTGAACAATAATATCAATATTCTAAGGAGGGAACCAAAAGTGAGATTAGAAATGGGACACATTTACATTAAGGATATTCAGTTTGCGGCTGAGTCTAAGATTGAAGACGGTATCCTTTATGTATCCGAAGAGGCCGTAAAAGCGGTTGCTCTCGAGGACGAGAAGATTAAGAGCGTATCTTTTGATATCGCAAAGCCAGGTGAGTCTGTAAGAATCACACCGGTTAAGGACGTCATCGAGCCAAGAGTTAAGGTAGAAGGAAGAGGAGGAATCTTCCCGGGCGTGATCGCTAAGGTTGATACCGTAGGCGAAGGCAAGACATATGCGCTGAAAGGAATGGCTGTTGTTACGGCTGGTAAGATCGTAGGTTTCCAGGAAGGTATCATCGATATGACTGGTCCGGGAGCAGATTACACACCATTTTCCAAGACACTGAATCTGGTTATGGTATGTGAGCCGGTAGATGGCATTAAGCAGCATGATTATGAGAAGGCTGTACGTTTTGCAGGCTTCCGAGTTGCTGTATATCTTGGGGAACTGGCGCGCGAGCTTACTCCGGATGAGACAAAGGTATACGAGACATGCACGATCAAAGAGGGGATGGAGAAGTATCCGAACCTTCCGAGAGTTGCGTATGTACAGATGCTTCAGAGCCAGGGCCTGCTGCATGATACATATGTATACGGCGTAGATGCGAAGAAGATCGTTCCTACGATCATGAGCCCGACAGAGATCATGGACGGCGCGATCGTATCCGGTAACTGTGTATCCGCATGTGATAAGAACCCAACTTATGTTCATCTGAACAACCCGGTTGTTCACGATATGTTTGAGCAGCACGGAAAGACCTTTAATTTCGTTTGCCACATCATTACGAACGAGAACGTATACCTGGCTGACAAGCAGCGTTCCTCTGACTGGACGGCGAAGTTATGTAAGATGTTAGACCTTGACGGTGTTATCGTATCTCAGGAAGGATTTGGTAACCCGGATACAGACCTTATTATGAACTGCAAGAAGATCGAGGCAGAGGGCGTTAAGACTGTTATCATTACAGACGAGTACGCAGGACGCGACGGAAAGTCTCAGTCACTGGCTGATTCTGATCCGGCGGCAGATGCAGTTGTAACAGGCGGTAATGCAAACCAGGTAATTATCCTGCCAAAGCTTGACAAGGTTATTGGAACTCTGGATTATGTAACAAAGATTGCAGGTGCAAGTGAGGAGACGCTTCGTGAGGATGGATCTCTTGAGGTTGAGCTTCAGGTACTTACAGGTGCAACCAACGAGACTGGTTTCAACAAGCTGAGTGCAAGATAAGAAGGGAGGATAAGAACATGGCTAAATTAAAAGTAGTTCATTACATCAATCAGTTCTTTGCACAGATTGGTGGAGAAGAGAAAGCAGATTATCCGGCAGAGCTTCGTGTTGGAGAGATTGTCGGACCAGGTCAGGCATTGACACAGCAGTTCGGCGACGACGCTGAGATCATTGCTACGATTATTTGTGGAGATTCTTATTTTAATGAGAATCTTGATAAGGCAAAGGCAGATATCCTTGCCATGGTAAAAGAGCAGGCTCCAGATGTATTCGTAGCCGGTCCTGCATTCAACGCCGGACGTTACGGTGTTGCCTGCGGTACGATCGCGGCGGCAGTTCAGGAAGAGCTTGGGATCCCGGCTGTTACGGGTATGTATGTAGAGAATCCTGGCGCTGATATGTTCAAGACCCAGGTTTATATCGTATCTACAAAGAACAGCGCTGCAGGTATGAGAGACGCAGTTAAGAAGCTGGCTCCGTTAGCAGTTAAGATCGGAAGAGGCGAGGCGATCGGCGCTTCCTCAGAGGAAGGATATATGCCGAACGGTGTTCGTGTAAACTTCTTCGAGAAGGAGAGAGGATCACAGCGTGCGGTTAAGATGCTGATCAAGAAGCTTGCTGACAAGCCGTTTGAGACAGAGTTCCCGATGCCTGACTTCGACAGAGTTGACCCGAATCCGGCAGTTAAGGATCTTGCTCACGCGAAGATCGCGCTTGTTACCTCCGGCGGTATCGTTCCGAAGGGCAATCCGGACCACATTGAGAGTTCCAGTGCTTCACACTACGGTGAGTATGATATCGCAGGCGTTATGGACCTGACAGAGGCGACATACGAGACAGCGCACGGCGGATATGATCCGGTTTATGCAAATGAAGACTCTGACCGTGTATTACCGGTTGACGTACTTCGTGATATGGAGAAGGAAGGAAAGATCGGGGAGCTCCATCACCTGTTCTACACAACGACAGGTAATGGTACGGCTGTTGCTTCATCCAAGGCTTTCGCTGCTGAGTTCTCTCAGAAGCTTAAGAACGACGGTGTAGACGCTGTAATCCTCACCTCCACATGAGGTACCTGTACTCGTTGCGGTGCAACGATGGTAAAAGAAGTAGAGAGAGCAGGAATCCCTGTCGTACATATCTGTACGGTAACTCCTATTTCTATGACAGTTGGTGCTAACAGAATCGTACCGGCTATCGCAATTCCACATCCTCTTGGAAATCCTGCATTAGATGCAGATGAGGAGAAGAGCCTCCGTCGTAAGATCGTTGAGAAGGCACTGGTTGCCCTTGAGACAGAAGTTGACGGACAGACAATTTTTGACTAAGAGCATCTGTCAGATGTTTCTAGAAATGGTTATGGCGATCTGATTCATTAAAATATAAGCAGTCCCGGGCAGGGAACGAGCCCCGGATTGAAGGGTCCAACCGATGCCTTCCCGGGCTGCCGTATGTTACAGAAATCAGATGTGTAATAATTTTGTGCATGTCAGAAATTTGTGGATATGGAATACATTTTATTATGAAACAAGATGTGATATAGTATTTTAAAAGATTGTGCTATATTATTTTAGAAGAAGGAGAAGTTTCGTTATGAGCAAAATTTATGACGTAATTGTTCTGGGTGCGGGCCCTGCAGGATTGGCGGCAGGCTTGTATGCAGGCAGAAGCCGTCTCTCTGTTCTGATCATCGAGAAGGGACAGGACGGCGGACAGATTGCTATCACAGATGAGATCGAGAACTATCCGGGACAGACCGTAGAGGGTGAGTCAGGACCGTCTCTGATCGCAAGAATGACAGAGCAGGCAGCAAAATTCGGCGCTGAGCGTGTATCTGACACGATCACGGAAGTATCCCTTGAGGGAGAAGTAAAGGTGTTGAAGAGTGCGAAGGCTGAGTATCAGGGAAAGAATGTGATCATCGCTACGGGCGCTCACGCAAGACCGATCGGCTGTAAGGGTGAGGCAGAGTATATGGGCAAAGGTGTGTCCTACTGTGCGACCTGTGATGCAAACTTCTTCGAAGACTTTGAAGTGTACGTAGTAGGCGGCGGAGATTCTGCTGTTGAGGAAGCTATGTATCTGACTAAGTTTGCCAGAAAGGTAACGATCATCCACAGAAGGAATGAGCTTCGTGCCGCGAAGTCTATTCAGGAGAAGGCGTTCAAGAATCCAAAGCTTGAGTTCATGTGGGATTCCGTAGTAGAGGAGCTTGGCGGTGACGAGATCCTGTCAGAGATGACGGTTAAGAACGTGAAGACCGGAGAGATCACGAAGGTTACGGCAGATGAAGACGACGGAATGTTCGGCCTGTTCGGATTCATCGGAACCGTTCCGAATTCTAAGATCTTCGAGGGGATCATCGACATGGATGAACGTGGATATATCAAGGCAGATGAAGACATGCATACCAATATCCCTGGTGTATATGCGGCAGGCGATGTCCGTATCAAGAGCCTGAGACAGGTAGTGACCGCGGCGGCTGACGGCGCGATCGCAGCAGTACAGGTTGAGAGAAGCATGTCTGATTATTTCTAGGAGTGTTTTCCTGGAAAACTCTTGCAAATAAACGCGTGTATTTATATAATATTTTCAAGCGGGACGCGCGTTTATAGAAGCCAGGCTTATGTTGTATAGATGGCAGGGCTTCCATAAATAATATTCATAAAGGAGGATGATGGAAATGATAGATGTAGATAAGAATACATTCCAGACAGAGGTTCTGGAAGCAGAGGGCTATGTTTTTGTAGACTTCTACGGCGACGGATGTGTACCATGCCAGGCTCTTATGCCGAAGGTACATGAGTTCGCTGAAACCTATGGTGATAAGATGAAGTTCACTTCTCTTAACACAACAAAGGCACGCCGCCTTGCGATCGGCCAGAAGATCCTTGGACTTCCTGTAATGGCTATTTATAAGGATGGACAGAAGGTAGAAGAGGTTGTGAAGGAAGAGGCAACACCTGAGAGTATTGAGGCGATGATTCAGAAGTATATCTAATTGGCAGCCCTTAGGGGTATCGCAGGATATAGTTCTTGATCATAGACAAATGTTTTTTACCACACAAGAAAGGAGAAAGCATAATTATGGCTATTTTAGAAGGGAAAAAAGCAATAATTATCGGAGACCGTGATGGAATTCCGGGACCGGCGATCGCAGAGTGCGTACAGACAGCCGGCGCAGAAGTAGTATTTTCATCAACGGAATGTTTCGTCTGAACGAGCGCAGGCGCAATGGACTTAGAGAATCAAAAGAGGGTTAAGGATTTTGCTGACGAGTATGGTGCAGAGAACTTGGTAGTAGTTCTTGGTGCGGCAGAAGGCGAAGCTGCAGGCCTTGCAGCTGAGACTGTAACAGCAGGAGACCCGACATTCGCAGGTCCATTGACAGGGGTCCAGCTTGGACTCACGGTATATCACGTATGTGAACCAGAGATGAAGGAAGAATTCGACGAGGCTGTTTATGACGAGCAGGTTAGTATGATGGAGATGGTACTTGATGTTGATGATATCGTCAGCGAGATGAGTTCTATCAGAGACGAATTCTGTAAGTATTTGTAATATGTGGATGATTCCGGCGGAATCTCCTATATTATAAAGTAGATTTGAGAGGGGCAGGCCCTATGGTGACCCACCGTGGGTCTGCCCTTTTTCTACCTTATCGGGCGAAGCCCGCTAGCCCCGGAAGGGGCACTAGTTGCGGTATGCCCGTAGGTATACCTTGACGAGCAGAGACGGAGAGTCCCTGAAGCGGGGGATGGATCACGGTATGTCCGGATGGGGGAAGAAGTACCCTTCGATGTGAAGAAATGAAAGGTGGTAAATAAAGCAATGAACAGTGTAATTAAAGGTGCCAGCTATGTGCTTGCACATACACCACAGATGGTGGTATATAATGGAACTACCCAGACAACAGAGAGGATCGTGAATCCGGAGTCTGAGTATTTAAAAGAGTTAGAGAGCCATTTACGTTCCTATGAGGAATGTGTGAACTACTGGCCGAACCAGGTATATATCGGCAATGCGACGCCGGAAGATCTTGCAGGCGTGGAGTTCCCATACTATGACAAGGTAAAAGAAGGCGCTGAAAGATACGGCAAATACGGCGAGATCATGCCGGAAGAAGAGTTCATCCTTCTGGTACAGGCATGTGATCAGTTCGAAGTTGTTAAGATCGACAAGGAGTTTGTAAGCGCACACAAGGATGCGTTTGCGGCAGATCCGATCATCACAGAAGATATTGTGGCAAGAGTTGAGGAAGGCGTGGAGCTCTCCGAGATCGAGGCGTCAGTAAAGGACGAACATGCAGAAGGAATCTATGTTGCAGGCAAGCTTGTGGCATGTGTGAAGAGAGCGCACGATATCGACGTGAACCTGTCCGCACACGTTATGCATGAGAACCTGATGAGCAAGGCGTCAAGCGTGCTGGCTCTGTTATACGGCGTGAAGAATGCCGGGATCAGCAAGGATGATATCGAGTATGTGATCGACTGTGCTGAGGAAGCCTGCGGTGATATGAACCAGAGAGGCGGCGGCAACTTCGCAAAGGCTGCGGCAGAGATCGCAGGTCTTAATAATGCGACAGGTTCCGACAGCCGTGGATTCTGTGCGGGACCATCCCATGCACTCATTGAGGCAGCTGCTCTGGTTAAATCCGGCGCATACAAGTGCGTGGCTGTTACAGCCGGCGGATGTACGGCAAAGCTTGGTATGAACGGCAAAGATCATGTGAAGAAAGGTCTTCCGATCTTAGAAGACTGTCTGGCAGGCTTCTGTGTGATCCTTTCCGAGAACGATGGAGTGAATCCGGAGATCAATCTTGATATCCTGGGACGTCACACTGTCGGAACAGGAAGCGCACCGCAGAACGTTATCGGAAGTCTTGTGGCAGATCCGCTTGAGAGAGCAGGGCTTAAGATCACGGATATCGACAAATTCTCTCCTGAGATGCAGAATCCGGATATCACCAAGCCGGCGGGCGCAGGCGACGTGCCGATGGCAAACTACAAGATGATCGCGGCTCTTGCTGTAAAGCGCGGCGAGCTTGACAGAAAGGAACTGGCTTCCTTCAGCGCCAACCACGGCCTTACAGGATGGGCTCCGACACAGGGACATATCCCGTCAGGCGTACCATACATCGGATTCGCAAGAGAGGATATCCTTGCAGGAAAGATGAAGACAGCTATGATCATCGGAAAAGGAAGTCTGTTCCTTGGACGTATGACCAACCTGTTCGACGGTGTTTCCTTCGTGATCCAGGCAAATACAAAGGCAGAGGCAGAAGTTGCTGCGGGCGTATCTGAGGAAGAGGTAAAGGGATTGATCGCAAAGGCGATGAAGGATTTCGCAGCTTCCCTGATCGCAGAGTAAGGGGGACGGTAACGATGGCTAATAATATAGAGAGAATGATTGCCGATACCTTTATGGAGATGGCTCAGGGTCTTGAGACCGGAAGCTTTGGAAAGAGGCCGAAGGTGGCCCTTACTGGTATGGGCAGCGAGCATGGAGAAGAGAATTCCATGAAAGCGGCCGTAGAGGCGGCAAAAGACGGAATCGACGTATACTATATCGGAACATTAGAGGCGGAAGGCGTGACTACTATTAAGGTGGCCAACGACGAGGAAGGCCACGACCGTATGGAAGAGATGCTGAAGAATGGAGAAGTGGACGCTGCAGTTACCATGCATTTCCCGTTCCCCATCGGCGTATCTACCGTAGGACGCTGTGTGACACCGGCGACCGCGAAGGAGATGTTCATCGCGAATACGACCGGAACCTCCAGTACAGACCGTATTGAAGGAATGATCAAGAATGCGATCTACGGGATCATTGCGGCAAAGGCATGCGGAACAGCGAATCCGACCGTAGGTATCCTGAATGTAGACGGTGCGCGCCAGACAGAGAAGGCGCTGAAGCAGTTGCAGGAAAAAGGATATGATATTGCATTTGCAGAGTCCGGAAGGGCAGACGGCGGATGCGTGATGAGAGGAAACGACGTGCTGCAGGCATCTCCTGACATTATGGTAACGGATTCTCTTACAGGAAATATCCTGGTTAAGATGTTATCCTCCTTCAACACAGGCGGAAGCTTCGAGGCAACAGGCTATGGTTATGGTCCTGGGATCGGAGAGGGTTATGAGCAGTTAGTCATGATCGTATCCAGAGCCAGCGGCGCTCCGGTGATCGCGAATGCGATCCGCTATGCAGGGCAGCTGGTGAGAGGCAAAGTATTCGAGGTTGCGAAGGCAGAATTCGCAGCAGTGAAGAAGGCGGGGCTTAAGGAGATCTTAGACGCGCTGAAGGCTTCTCAGAAACCTGCAGGCGCGGCAGAAGAGGTAAAAGAACCTCCGAAGGAGATCGTAACGGCTCAGATCGCAGGTATCGAGGTAATGGATCTGGAGGATGCGGTGAAAGCGCTGTGGAAGATCAATATCTACGCAGAGAGCGGAATGGGCTGTACCGGACCGATCGTGCGTGTGTCTGACGCGAACCTTGCGAAGGCGGAGGAAGAGCTTAAGAAGGCAGGGTATGTCAGCTAGTACATCATTGCAGATGAGTTAGCAGTTCTTTGTAATAAAAAGATAAATGAAAGTGGTATTCTTGACTGACGGTATGCCGGTGTCAAGATGCCACTTTTCTTTATAGTATGCGAGTCTTATACTGAATATTGCGGTGTGTCTCATGATTTTGAATTAAGTTTTTAAGAACACTCGAAGTACAGGAAGATGATGGGAGGAGATGAAAAATTATGGAAATGGTTTTGAATAGGACGTTTGCGGACAGGGTGTCTCTTCCCTGGGATCGGCTGTTAAGAGCAGTGTTGATCCTCTTGCTCGTGGGTGTGTTGACGTCGTATATACAAAAATATGTGGGTAGGATGGAAGCAGGTAAAGAGACTGCAAAAGCAGTGGATACAAGAAGCGGAGAATGGATTCCTAAGAGGAACAAAGCAGATATCCATAAAGGTTTGTCTGTTGAGAATATCAGAGGAATCTTGTGTGCGGTAAGTGAAGAGAATGCGATAGATAAGAGTAAGATGAATCCGGAGTATAAGGAAATACAGTGTTCTGTGAATACAGCGGAGCCGATAACTGTCAGTGAAGAGACAGAAAGATCGTATATCAGTCTTCCGAAGACAGACGATGGGAATCCGGGCGAGATCGATACCGGAACCAAAGCGCCCATTACAGGCGGAATGGAGATTGCGGCAGATAATTCCGGGAATAGTGAGAGCGGGGCGGACATGCCGATTACAGAGGGATCAGAAGACAATGCCAAGGAGCCGGGAGTAACCGAAGATGGCAGTGCGGAGAATATTGAGGAAGCTGCGCAGGATGAACTAAGCGGAATCAGGATCATTTCAGGCTTCAGGCTGGATGAGGAAGGATATATTGTAGGAATAGACAGTAATATTGATGTGACGGATGATGTGCTGATCATCCCGATGGTTTCGGGATGTATTGGGATCAGGAACAATGCGTTAGCAGGACTGGGAGGAAGTGTGTTTGAAATCTATATTCCGGCGAATATCTGCAATATTATGCCAGGTGCATTTGCAGGGCTTACATCATTGGTGTTCATAGAAGTGGCAGAAGATAATCCGTGCTATTACAGTATAGACGGGGTTCTGTATTCCAGGACAGGAGAAGAGGTCTTCCATCCATGTAATAGGATGGAGTGATCGGATCTGACGGAGCTGTGAAGGTAAGGTATTTAGAAAAGGGCTGTAGCAATACATCTGTTATACACAATATAGGACCGAGGATCGTGAAGATTCTATCCACATATTGTGTAAGCGGTGTTTGCGGCAGTTCCTTTTGTTTTATCAGCATCTTAGAGGGGTCTGAAAATTCAGGTACGGCAAGGTTGTATCTTGCCAGATGATAAATAATACTATGATTTCCTGCGGTCAAGTGATATAATATATAAAATTATAAGCAGGATCCTATTTTTGGGAATTCAAAGGCAGAGGGGGGACGGTATGAAGATCCGACAGATTACAAGAGATAAAGACGAATATATGGATATGCTGCTCATGGCTGACCCTCAGAAGGATATGATTGAGAGTTATCTTTATCGGAGTGAGATGTTTGTGTTGGTGAACGGAGGCGATATCTGTTCGATCTGTGTGGTGCAGCCATTGAAAAACCGTAAATGTGAACTTAAAAATATTGTCACCAGAGTAGAAGACAGGGGGAAAGGATACGCCAGATACCTGATACATTATATCTGCGAATACTATGGTGATGTGTGCGATACGATGTATGCGGGAACCGGTAACAGTAAGAAGATGATAGATTTCCTGGAGCATTGTGGTTTTGTGAATTCACATATGATCGTGAATTATTATGTGGATCACTATCAGATGCCTGTTTATGAAAACGGAGTCAGGATCACGGATAAGGTCTTTCTGAAAAAGAAGCTGGATTCGGCAGTTGATGTAAAGAAAGTGGTGGATCTGGCTCTGGAGGCAGGGAGGATCCTGCTGAAGAATGGAGCGGAGATCTTTCGGGTAGATGAGACGATTACCAGGATCTGTCACTGTTATCAGGTCGAATATGTGGATACGTTCATCTTAAGCCATGCGATCTTCGTCAGCGCGGAGAATGGCATAGAAGAGGCATATACGAAGGTAAAACAGGTTCCGCTGTCATCCTCTCATCTGGGGATCGTGGCTGAGGTGAACGAATTGTCCAGAGAGATAGAGGCGGGAAAAGTAGGGATCGAAGAAGCGTTCCGAAGGTTGGAAAAGATAGACCGGATGCCGCCGGTGAAGGGATATTTCCAGGTACTCGCGGCAGGGGCGGGCAGCGGATTCTTAGGGTATCTCCTGGGAGCCTCCGTGACAGAGAGCGCCGTTTCCTTCGTGATCGGATGTATCTTATATATCTGGGTCCTGAAGGCAAAGAGACATCAGATACCAAAGATCATGGTTAATATCATCGGCGGAATGATCATTACGGTGTTGGCGATCTTGGCGCTTCATCTTTCCTTTTTGGGAAATGTCAGGATGGACGGGATGATCATCGGTTCGATCATGCCGCTGGTACCGGGGCTTGCGTTCGTGAATGCGATCAGAGATATTGCAGACAGTGATTTCCTGTCCGGGACGGTGCGTATGATCGATGCATTAATGGTCTTTGTATGTATCTCCGTAGGCGTGGGTATCACGCTTAGCTTCTACAATAACATGATCGGAGGCCTGTTGTTATGATGCATACTGTTATGAATGTGATATGCTCCTTCATGGGAACCATAGGGTTTGCCGTGATGTTTAATGTGCCCATGCGTTTCTATCTGTGCTGTGGATTTACCGGAACGGCGGGGTGGATGGCCTATTATGCCATAGTGAATGGAGATATGTCTGCTGTTACGGCGTCTTTTTTCGGAACATTGGCGGTTGTGCTGATCTCCAGGATCCTGACGGTGCTGATGAAATGTCCGATCACGATATTCCTGGTGCCGGGGATCATTCCGCTGGTACCAGGCGCAGGGATCTATTATACCGTATATTACATAGTTACAGATCAGCTTGCGGAGGCGTCAAGAAGAGGGATGGAGTCAGTAAAGGCGGCGTTTGCCATCGTACTTGGGATCGTGGTTGTCGTAGCGATACCCAGGGATCTGTTCCACAGACTGTTTTATTTCAGAAATCTCAGAAATAAGGATACGGATGAACCCGAAGTGAAATCATAGAAAAGGTTGAAGGATCGTTTGTATCTATGGTACAATATGGATATAAGCAGGTTATGCAAAGCGGTACAGGAATGAAACAGGTATCATAAAGGAAGGTGGGTATATGTTAGAAGGAAACTTACTTCAAATATTAAGAGAAAGCAAGTATACGACGGTTTTAAGCGGATTTGGTATGTTGCTTGAGAGTGGGTATCCGGCAATTCGGGATGGGGAAGTATCGTATGACATTGAGCAGAAATATGGGTACTCTATGGAAGAGATGTTTTCCAGCGCCTTTTATTCTACCAGGAAAGAAAAGTTTTATAATTTTTACCGAAATGAATTACTGAGCCAGCTTGAAAAACCGCCGGGAAAAGGATTTACCGGGATGGCGGAGTTAGAGAGAAGAGGACTGATCCAGTGTATCATTACCAGAAGGATCTTCGGGCTTCCGCGAAGGGCGGGATGTAAGAATGTAATAGACCTCCACGGCAATGTATACGATAATTTCTGTCCGCACTGCGGACGTACATATCCTATGGAATATATCAGGGATTCCGTCAGGGTTCCGTTGTGTGAGCACTGCAAGACTCCGGTAAGGCCGAGGGTATGTCTGTTCGGCGAGATGGTTGACAACCGTGTGATCACCAGGGCCGCCGAGGAGATTCAGAGGGCGGAGGTGCTTCTGGTACTGGGAACGAACTTGAAGTCTTATCTGTGCAGCCAGCTTACGGATTATTATGGAGGGCAGAAGCTGATACTGGTGAATGAAACTCCGCATTATTCAGATCGGTTTGCCGATATCGTGATCCATCAGAGGGTAGATGACCTGATGGAAAGAATACAAAAAGAATTAGGAGATAAAATATGAGTAAAGTAAGAACAAGATTTGCACCAAGCCCTACCGGCAGGATGCATGTGGGAAATTTAAGAACGGCGCTTTATGCGTATCTGATCGCAAAGCATGAGAACGGAGATTTCATGCTCCGGATAGAGGATACGGATCAGGAGCGTTTTGTGGAAGGGGCTTTGGAGATTATCTACCATACGCTGGAAGAGACGGGGCTTATACATGACGAGGGTCCTGATAAGGACGGCGGAGTCGGTCCTTATGTACAGAGTGAGCGTAACGCGTCCGGGCTGTACCTTCAGTATGCGAAGCAGCTGATCGATCAGGGAGACGCTTATTACTGCTTCTGTGATAAAGAGAGGCTTGCCTCGTTGAAGAGCAGTGTGTCGGAAGACGGAGGGACAGAGATCATAGTCTATGACAAGCATTGTCTCGGGCTTAGCAAAGAAGAGGTAGAGGCGAATCTTGCGGCAGGAAAACCGTATGTGATCCGGTTTAATATGCCGGCAGAAGGGACGACGACCTTCAAGGATGATATCTATGGAGATATTACCGTACCCAATGAAGAACTGGAGGATCTGATCCTGATCAAGTCAGACGGGTATCCGACCTATAATTTCGCCAATGTCATCGACGATCATCTCATGGGGATCACGCATGTGGTAAGGGGAAATGAATATCTGTCATCCGCACCGAAATACAACAGGATCTATGAAGCTTTTGGATGGGAGATTCCGACATATGTCCACTGTCCGCTGATCACCGATGAGAATCATAAGAAGCTGAGCAAACGCTGCGGCCATTCTTCTTATGAGGATCTGATCGAGCAGGGATTCATTACCGAGGCGGTGGTGAATTATGTGGCGCTGCTTGGATGGTGCCCGGAAGGAAACCAGGAGATCTTCTCACTGGAAGAGCTGGTTCGTGCGTTTGATTACCGGCATATGAGCAAGTCGCCGGCAGTATTTGATATTGTGAAACTTAAGTGGATGAATAGCGAATACTTCAAAGCCATGGATGAAGAGCGTTTCTATGATATGGCGAAGGCATATATCAGGGAGACAGTGACGAAGGATTATGATCTGAAGAAGATCGCGTCGCTTGTGAGAACCAGGATAGAGGTGTTCCCGGATATCAGGGAACAGATAGATTTCTTTGAGGAATTACCGGAATATGATACGGCGATGTATTGCCATAAGAAGATGAAAACGGATGAAGAGAAGTCTCTTGGCGTGTTAAAAGAGGTATTGCCGCTGTTGGAGTCTCAAGATGATTTTAGTAATGACGCATTGTTTACGGTTCTAAAGAGTTATGTAGACAGCATGGGATATAAGACCGGGTTCGTTATGTGGCCGGTGAGGACGGCTGTGTCCGGGAAGCAGAATACTCCGGGCGGTGCAACAGAGATCATGGAGATACTTGGAAAAGAAGAATCTCTGAAAAGAATCCGAAAAGGAATAGAGATGTTAAGCAGATAAGGGGAGTCTATGAGTCTGAATCAAGCTCAGTTAAGGGCAGTCGCCCATAAAGACGGGCCATGTATGGTTCTTGCCGGTCCCGGATCCGGGAAAACTCTTACCATAGCGAAGCGAATAGAATATCTGATCACGGAATATAAGGTAAGGCCAGAAGAGATTCTGGTCATTACCTTTACGAAATATGCCGCGAATGAGATGAAGGAGCGGTTCCGGAAAGTCATGGGGCAATCCGGGATACCTGTAACCTTTGGGACATTTCATGGGATATATTACGGTATATTAAAGTGGGCATATCGGTTGGATCAGAGGAATATCCTGTCTGACAGGGAGAAGTATGAGCTGCTTGGGCAGGCAGCGGCGCGGATGGAATGGGAAGCGGCTGAATATGCCGGAGAAGAGAATGAGTATCTTCAGGAACTGGCGGCAGAGATTGGAAATGTAAAAAATCATTGCCGTGATATCGGTGAATATAAGTCACGGCGCTATGATACGCGGCGATTTCGGGAATTGTATCTGGCATATGAAGAGGAAAAAAAGAAGCTTAGGAAGATTGATTTTGAAGATATGATCCTATATTGCCGGGAGTTGTTCCTCAAGAGGCCGGATATTTTGAAAAAGTGGCAGAAAAAGTTCCGCTATATTCTGGTGGATGAGTTCCAGGACGTGAACCAGGCGCAATATGACGTGGTGCGTATGTTGGCGGCGCCGGAGGATAATCTGTTCGTGGTGGGAGATGACGATCAGTCTGTCTACGGCTTCCGCGGCGCCAAACCGGGGATAATGCTGGATTTTAGGAAAGATTATAAAGAAGCGAAGCAGATCCTTCTGGACATTAATTACCGTTCTCCGGCTTATGTGGTGGACGGCGCATTGAGAGTCATTGACCACAACCAGGAGCGGTTTGATAAGAAGATAACCGCCTGTAAAGGGAAGGGGGAGACGATCCATATACAGGAAGTAAAAGATCCGGTGGAAGAAGGGGAGTATGTCCTTGAAAAGATCAGGGAATATTATGAGAAAGGGATCCCTTACGATGAAATGGCAGTGTTATACCGGACAAGCCTGGAAGTGAGGACACTGGCAGAGATTCTTGCAGAAGATCAGATCCCATTTGATATAAAAGAGAAACCAGGTAATCTGTATGATCATTTTATCGGGAAAGACATGGCAAGTTATCTTCATCTGGCGCAGGGAGATTGTGAACGCAGATATTTTCTGCAGATTGCCAACCGGCCGAAGCGTTATATCAGCCGTGACAGTATGGAAGGCGGCAGGGTATCGTATGAGTCGCTGCGTAATTTCTACTGTGATAAGGATTGGATGATGGATCGGATCGACCAACTGGAATGGGATATGAAGATGATAAGGGATAAGACGCCTTTTGCCGCGATCCAGTACATCCGAAAGGGGATCGGATATGATGAATTCCTCCGGGAATACGCGGCTTGCCGGAAGAAGCCGGAAGAAGAGCTGACGGCGGTATTAGACGAGATCCAGCAGAATTCCAGGTCATTTCAGACGATCGGCGAATGGCTTGCCCATGTCAAACATTATAAGGAAGTAATGCAAGAGAAAAATGCGGCGGCGAGAGACAAAAGGGAAGACAAAAAAGGCGTGTCGCTGATGACCATGCACGGAGCAAAAGGGCTTGAATTCAGACTGGTATTTATCATAGAAGGGAACGAAGGGTGTATTCCCTATCGGAAAGCGGATATGAGAGAGGAACTGGAAGAAGAGCGCAGGTTATTTTATGTTGCGATGACAAGGGCAAAAGAGAAATTGATCATCAGCTATGTGAAAGAGAAAAACGGAAAAGACCTCTGTCCTTCCCGTTTTGTCGAGGAGTTATTCATCCGGTAATTCCTCGAATTCCTGTGTGTCCATCCATTCATCGAAAGCATCGGCGGCAATCTCGTACTCTTCATCGTCTTCGATGTTCTCGAGTTCGGGTTCTCCGTCAGCAGTCTCGACATAGCGGTAGAGATATACGTCTCCGTCTTCTGTGTCTCCGTCTTCATTAAGCGGGAGCAGAGCGATGTATTCTTGTCCTGCCGCTTCAAATAAAGTAAGGATCGCACATGTAACGACTTCGTCATTTTCGAGTGTCAGTTCCACTGTCATGTATTCATCCATGGTATCGGCCTCCTTTGATATGTAGATACTTTTACTCTACCAAAGGACTTTACAAAATGCAAGAAGGTTTTGTACATGGGGTAGTCAAATGCAGAAAAATGTTGTAGAATATATGTGAAAAAGTGGATAAAATAAAAGAATTGTGCTATGTTATACCATTGTTGAGGTATAAGGAGGAAGATATGTATGAAAAAGAGGAGAATGTTAAAGGCATTGACGATGGTGCTTATATGCATTTTCATGGTATCGGCGTGTAAGAAGAATGTAGGGACGCCAGAGGACAATGCGGTTGCATCGGAACCCGAAGAAAGTGCTCCGGAAGAAAAGGATACATATGTATTTGGATTTACGGGAATTGATATGGAGAACCCATATTTTATCACATTGGAATCGGCGGTCCGGGAGAGTGTAGAGAATGCGGGGGATACGATGATCACGAAAGACCCGGCGTCGGATCCGGAGCTTCAAAAGACACAGATCCAGGAGCTTATAGATGAGGGGATCGACGCGATATTCTTATGCCCGGTAGACTGGGAGGCGATCACAGAATCTTTGGAAGCGCTGAAAGAAGCAGATGTGAAGATCATCAATGTGGATACGCAGGTAAAGGAGATGGATTATGTGGACGCCTATATAGGCTCCGATAATCATGAGGCAGGATATATCTGCGGAGAGGATCTGATCATGAAGTGTCCGGACGGCGGAAAGATCGCGATCCTGGAGTGCCCGACCCAGAATTCTATCAATGAGCGTATTACGGGATTTGAAGAAGCGATAGCCAGGGCGGAGAAAGGATTTGAGGTGGTTGCAAGATCAGATACGAACGGAGAATTTGAGAAAGCGTTGGAAGCGGCGGAGACGATCGTTAAGGAGCATTCCGACGTAGTAGCGATCATGTGCGGGAACGACCAGCTGGCAGTCGCTGCAAAGACGGCGGTAAATCTTGCGGAGCTTAAGCAGGTGATCATCTATGGTGTGGACGGTTCGCCGGATATCAAGAAGGAGCTTAAGAAAGCGGACGGACAGATAGCGGGAACCGCGGCGCAGTCACCGATCAGCCTTGGAAAGACCGCGGCTAAAGTTGCGATGGATATGTTGAATGAAAAGGAGTTTGAACGAGAGACATACGAAGAAGTATTTATGATCAATAAAGATAATGTTGATATGTATGGAGTAGACGGCTGGCAGTAGAGAGCAGGAAGGATCAGGCATGAAGGAGATACAGGGGAGGCCCTTACCGTTAGGAACTACGATGATAGGAAGTACAGTGAATTTTTCTGTGGCTGTTCCACAGGAGATGGAGTGTCAGTTATTGTTATACCGAGTTGGCAGAAAGAAACCATGCGCCATATATGAGATGAAGAAAGAGATCGGAGAAGTTCGCTATCTTGCCCTGGTAGATATAGATGTGTCGGAGTATGAGTACAATTACCGGATCAACGGGCAGATCGTTGTCGATCCTTATGCGAAAGCGATAGCAGGCAGGAAGATATGGGGACGGAAACGCGATGTCAGTAAGCATGAGGTAAGAGGGATCCTTTACAATGAACAGTATGACTGGGAGGGGGACGTACCTCTGTGCCTGCCGTATCATTCGGTCATAGCGTACAGTCTGCATATCAGAGGTTTCACAAAGCACTCTTCATCGAAAGTAGAAAATAAAGGGACATTTTACGGGGTGGTCGAGAAGATCCCTTATCTGAAGGATCTGGGAATTAATCAGATTCAATGTATGCCGGTATATGATTTCGAAGAGTGTCAGCAGTATCGGAATTACTGGGGGTATGGAAGCGCCTACTGGTTTGCGCCGAAGGGGTCTTATGCCGCGTCAGAGGATGCGGTAAGAGAATTAAAGGATATGGTCAAGGCATGTCATCAGGCAGGAATAGAGGTGGTGCTGGAGATGCCGTTCAACGAGGATATATCAAAACAGACGATGGAAGAGTGTCTGCGGCATTATATGATAGAATATCATATAGATGGATTTATCCTCAACCCTAATGTAGCGCCTATGGATGCGATCTATGCAGATCCTATCCTGAAGAAGACAAAGATCCTGGTTCACCGGATCGATTTCCAGACGGTGATGCGCCGTTTCCTGAAAGGTGACGAGGGAATGGTGACGGGAGTGATGTACTGGCTTCGTCATAATTCCGGACAGGACGGCGTCTTCAACTGTATAACAGGACAAAACGGATTTACGATGTGTGATCTGGTTTCTTATGACAGAAAGCATAATGAAGAGAACGGAGAGAATAATCAGGACGGTCCGGAATATAATTACAGTTGGAACTGCGGGGCGGAGGGGCCGACGCGGAAGAAGGCGGTGATGAAGCTTCGCAATAATCAGATGAGGAATGCGTTCTTTCTTCTTCTGCTTGCACAGGGGACGCCTTGTATCCTGGCAGGGGATGAATTCGCGAATTCCCAGAAAGGAAATAATAATGTATATTGCCAGGATAATCCGACGGGGTGGACAGACTGGCAGAAATCAGAACAAAGAAAAGACCTTCGCGATTTTGTGAAGAAACTGATAGAACTGAGGAAAAAGTACCAGGTTTTCTCGCCTGCAAAGGAGATGCTTGGCATTGATCAGGTAAGCTGCGGAGTACCGGATGTATCTTATCATGGGGAAAATGCGTGGCGTGTGCCGTCAGAAGTTTTCAGCAGGCAGTTAGGAGTCTATTACAGCGGTGCGGCAGTAGGCGGGGAAGATTGTTTTGTGGCGTATAATATGCACTGGATCCCGCATTCTTTTGCTTTGCCGGCGATCGGAAAAGGGAAGAAGTGGTATAAGATCGCGTCTACGGAGGAAGGAATCCTGGACACGCCCAGACTTCTTGAGGACCAGAGGATGGTAGAGTTAAAGGAAAGAACGATCATGGTCATCGCAGGTGGGAGAGAGAATGGGACAGATAGTGGAACAGATCAGAAAGAAGAACATAGGGTTAACGTCGTATCAGCTAAAGTGGATAGCGATCATCACAATGATGATTGATCATATCGGCGCCGTATTATTTCCGGAAGAATTGATGTTTCGGTATATAGGAAGGCTTGCATTCCCGATCTTCTGTTTTTTATTGGTGGAAGGGGTTTATTACACGCATGACATTCGTCTGTATATGTTAAGGCTTGGGATGTTTGCGGTGATCTCGGAAGTGCCGTATGACCTTGCATTTCACGGAACAGCGCTTGAATTTGAGGGGCAAAATGTGTTCTTTACGCTGCTTCTGGGTGTTATGCTTCTCTATCTGCTTGAAAGAGATGATGAGTGGCCGATTAAAATAATGGAAGTGCTTCTGGTCATGTGGGTTGCAGGGGTTCTGCGGACGGATTATGGTTATAGAGGGATCCTTCTGATCAGTATCTTCTATTTCTTTCACAGGAATCGCTTGGCAGGCCTTGCCATCGGGGCATTGTGGAATTATCTTTGGTATAATAGGATTCAGGAATATGGAGCGCTTGCCATGATACCTTTGGCTTTATACAACGGCGAGCGCGGAAGAAGGATGAAGTATTTCTTCTATGTCTTCTATCCGCTGCATCTGGTGATCTTATTCGCGATTTCCAGGATGATCGCCCGCTGATCGATCAAAAGGTATTCATACAAGTAAAGATTTTCATAGAAGCAGGAGTAAAAGAGATATGAAAGTATGGAAACATTTCAAAACGATTACACATCATAAATTATTGGTCATGAAAGGATGTTTCAAAGTCGGACTCTACAGGCAGGGACTTCTGCATGATCTGTCAAAATATACTCCCTCTGAATTCCTGGTAGGCTGCAGGTATTATCAGGGCAACAGGAGCCCGAATAATGCAGAGAGGGAGAGCAGAGGATATTCCGGAGCATGGCTGCATCATAAAGGCAGGAACCGGCACCATTATGAATATTGGCTTGACTATAGCACGGATCCGTCAGACGGTATTATCGGTATGCGGATGCCGACAAAATATGTCATCGAGATGTTCATTGATCGGATTGCCGCATCCAAGACTTATCAGGGGAGCAGATATGTAGATTCCCATCCGCTTGAATATTACGAGAAGGGGGCGGCAAGGCTTGGAAAGATGGTTCATCCAAAGACGGCAAAGCTTCTGTATTTTCTGCTCAGGATGCTTGCGAAGGAAGGGGAAGAAAAAACCTATCGGTATATCAGGCATGAGATTTTGCATAAGCATTGTAAATACGGGAATTTGAAAAATTTCAAAAAAAGTTAATTTTATTATTGACAAATTAAGGTTTGTATAGTATTATTATCTTCGGACGGTTGATACGTCACTTGCGGAAGTGTCGGAACTGGCAGACGAGCAAGACTAAGGATCTTGTAGCTTTCGAGCTGTGTGGGTTCAAGTCCCATCTTCCGCAGTAGATCGGAATCCCGGAGCCTTGAGAATAGAGGCTTCCGGGATTTTTTTGTTATATTTTTTAAAATGGGGCAGAAATGGAGCAAACTACAAAATAGTCATTCACATAGCGTTCAACGAAGCGTACTTTTATTCGGGAATTTAACTACTTCTTAATCGTTTGATTTTGGGAAGTATGAAACTCCCTAGCAAATATAAATTACACAGATATACAAATAGATTTCCAATATACGAATAAAGAGTAAAGCGTCCTTTCATAGCAACCTGTGCTGATAATGTCTTTGTATCAGACTGAAAGTAATCAGTCTGTGCCAACACACAGCCCTTAACATTTGAAACAATCGACATTCCGTTGTTTGTATGTCTGATTATATTACTTCCATTTTCAACCCCTCGCACAATCGCTGTCTTTGCAGTTAATAATGTCATTTCTTTCCAATCCGAAGCTGGAACAATTAGTATATCTACATTATTTCTACCTGCCTGCTGTATTTTAGACAAAAATGCCATATCAGAACATATAAACGGCGCAATTCTACCATATTCTGTATCAAAACTTTTTAGTATTCCATCTCCTTTTTGGCACAATTCTCCGATCGAACGTCCATGCTTAAAATATTCTGATATTAGTTCTCCTTGTGGATTAAATGCTACCGTTTTATTTTCCTTTAAGTCCACGTAAGGAGTTTTCACCAGCAATGAAACAATCAAATAGATTTCTTCCTGTTTGGCCATATCTGACGCCCGTTGCAGAAGCATATCTTCATCTTGTTTTAAAACCGCTCCATTCAGTTCAGACCAAAAAACAATCTTTGCACCTGCTTGTGCTTCCAACTCTGTTTTTAGGAAAAGTTCATCAGCTACTGATGATAGTTTATTTCTTGTATTGGTAATGTTTTCATCAGTAAATGTATTGGTATAAAATGTAGAATATACATCTTTATCATTATTTAACAGCTCTGAGATCGGAACGGTTACTCCAGCGATCCTAACACTTTTATCTGAATTTCCTATAAAATGAAACATAACAACTCCATAGACAAATACCAAGCCAATTACAGAACCATATACGATTATGTATTTTTTGATGTATTCTTTTTTGCTTTTATTGTTCCAAATCCATATAACCATTGCCGCCGTCCAATACATTAAAAAGGTGATTCCGTAAATCCCTGTTACCGTTACTATTTGTAGCAGGTATAGATTTTGGTATTGTGTATAAGCGTCAGACAACCCGCCCAAAATAGGATATACCAAATACATGATATATTCTATTGATACCATTATACTTGCAAAAATAACGGTATCTTGAAATCTCATTTTTGATCTAGACCAATAGATATATGGTAAAATTTTCAGAAAAGCTACCAAAAAAGCTACCACTATACATATTTTTATATCCATTCCGATGACTTTTTCAAACTGGAAAACAAACCCGATGGCATATATTGAGACAATTATAAGATATACTTTTCGGGTATGATTGAGAGAAAGCATATGTAAAAACAAAATTGGATAAATCCATGCAAAAATCGGGATACACCATTCTCCATTGGACATTACATAAATTAAAAAAGTTAAGATTATGAAAACTGCAAATCGGTTACTCTTCAAAAGATTTTTCATTGCCAAACTCCTTACTTACATTCTCTATAAACTGGAATTGCTCTACTTCTTGTTCATGCTGAAACTTTAATACTCTCTTAGGATTTCTTCTTTTTTCTATCAATAGGCTTCTCGGTAGTTACCGGTATAAGCCAAACACGGTTGATGTTCATTGCTCCCTCAATACGATTTTCTTTGCTTAACCGCTGCGCCCACCTAAGCGATATGTTCTATTTTTCTGCGGCTTCCTGTGCTGCCATATATTCAAACATTTTTGATCTCCTATTGCGTACTGTATATAGTATAGCCGCTTGAACGAACTGTATCAAGTAGATAAATATGAACATTCATTATAACTATCCGAAAAGAAAAATGACGGAAATACGAAACCTCGGAAAAATCAATGCGGATGTTCTTAAAAAAGAATTTGGGAAAATACGAACAGACGAGATCATTATTACGAATGAGCGTATAAGCCACATTAAACAGAGACATCCAGAAGATTATGATTTATTTGGACAGTAT
This sequence comes from Dorea sp. 5-2, assembly GCF_000403455.2. Lineage (GTDB taxonomy): Bacteria > Bacillota > Clostridia > Lachnospirales > Lachnospiraceae > Sporofaciens. The sequence goes on from NZ_KE159715.1 coordinate 230,324, forward strand.
GGGGAAGAGAGCGTTACATTGCCTGATCTGATTATTAAAGATGTCAAAAATACTGGTATAGTTTTTATGATTAATTGAGGAGAGCGGGTTGCTTTACAAAAAAGAATAAATGCTGTATACTAGCCATGCAATATAAAGGCTTTACCCGAAAAATTATTGAAGTAGAGAATGTGCTGCTACGCACCCTTTGAGTCAAAAGAAATGTGGGAAGAGGCACATCCGCCAATAATTTTTAGAATTTCTTAGTATATTATTATGAAGAGGCGTATGTGGGGAAGCCGCATGTACGATGTGAAGAGCTTACACAGTAAGGTGTAAGCCTACTCAACTGCAGGAGGAAAATATGAAAGTTGAAAGGTGTGTAAAGGAGTCTTTTGTTGTGATCGGAAAAGAGGGTTCAATTTTAGACGGAGAAGGTTTTATTCAAAGATTGTGGGGTGATGCCAATTCTCACTTTGGAGAAGTTGAGCACTTGGCTAAGAAAGATGAGAATGGAAATATCAGTGGCATATGGGGGCTATGTCTGATTTCTCGCACTCATTCAATCCGTGGGAAGATTTCAGCCAAGGGCTTTATCTTGCCGGGGTAGAATGTAGGGAGGATGCAGAAGCCCCCGACGGTTGGACAAAATGGATCATTCCTGGATATGAATATGTTTATGTAGAATGTGAAAATGATTCTACATTTTCAGAGGCTGTACAATATCTGGAAGACCATGCTATTCCGTTAGTAGGAGCGGTCCACGATTTTACTTGTTTACAGACAGGGAAGAATTATATGTTTTTTCCAATTAGAAAGTTATAAGTCGAAGTTTATCCCTTATCCAGAAGATAGATACTGTCCCCTGGCTGTTTGAAAATTCAGGCAAAGATAGGAGTTGCAATATCTCTGCCTGAAAAAGTCAACAGGTCATATTCAGTAAATCATTTAAAGATACCTTCTGTCCGAAGCTTGAAATTAGCTATCTTCCTTAAAATACTCAATCATCATTATAACAATTCCCAAAACTACCAATGCGATAGAAATACCAAACCAAAGCGTAAGGTCTGATCCCGCTATTTGTGTTAAGAGTTTTCCGGGAGGAGTTGACCACCCAGTTATAATATAATTGTTTGCAGATATAATAACAGCAAGCGTCCAAATGCTTCCGATCAGAGAAATAAATCCTCCAATAATTGCTCGTTTCAAGAATATTACCTCCATTCTTAACTTCACTTGACATTGTGGCAAAGATATGGTTATTATGCACGAAGTGTGAACAGAGGTAAATAGATACCCGGGTAACAAAAATGGGAATGTTGCGCTTAGCATATTCCCTTTTTTATTTTCATATGATATAATTCATTAGAAAAGTATCAGATTCAGAGCAGAAAGAAAAAGAGCAGTTCTGAAAAAATCGAACTGCTCTGAATGTGATTCTTTTCGATTGTACCAATTCGCGGACATTTTGTCGAGAAACGTATGGGGATAGTATCCTTCCCTTTTAGTGAAAACGCTGAAGTCCTGCTTGGAAATTGGACATATGAAAAACTTTTTTAGGCTGATTGCTTAAACGAATCCAATAAAAGGGGATGCTTCGCAGACCTTCTTGCGGAGGTCTTTGAAAAACGATATTCAGTAGCAGTGGCTCTTTATCAGGAAGTGCCATATGTCCTTCCGATGTGTTGCATACTGCAGCATCCACATTCCGGGCAGATATGGATATCTAAGTTCCAGACTGTTTTCAGAAGTTCTGCCATGGACAGATGGATATATTTCGCTTTGAAACGCTGGCACCCCTGGAGCTTAAAGATCAGTTTTAGGTTTCTGGCCTTATACCGGTTATTTAGAAAGCCATAGTACCGGATTTTCTGAAAACCGGATGGCAGCACATGCATCAGGTAGCGCCGGATGAATTCTGTATGGTCCAGGGTGATCTGGCGCTTTGGTTCACCGGATATCTTCCCTCTGGCGGAAAAAGTGACCGTATCATCGGAAACGGAAAGGATCCGGCTGTTAGAAATAGCAATCTTGTGGGTATAACGCCCGAGGTATTCAATGGCATTGCCAAAACCGTTAAAGGTCTCTTTGATGTAGGGGCACCAGTCCATTCCATAAAGGCTGTTTTTCCATTCTTTCCAGTGATAGGAATTACGCAGCTTTTCACAGGAAGAAGAAAATGTAAGTACGCCGTTTTCGTAAAGAGAGGAAAGGCAGGCCATATATTTTCCTTTAAATTTGTCCCTCAGTACTTCTGTGCGGATAAAAAAGCTTTTGGAAGATTTTCGGATCTTCCCGTCTTTCGTAAGCCCGCCGCCGGAGACGATGCAGTGCATGTGCACATGGTAACCCAGCTCCTGGTTCCATGTGTGGAGCACCTGGATGATACCGGGTGTTGCCCCAAGCCACTTCTTATCGGCAGATAATTCCAGAAGTGTTTCAGCGCAGCATCTGTGCAGCAGCCCATACAAAAGCTTTTGATTGCAGTAGAGAAGAGGGTTTAATTGATGGGGAAGCGTAAAGACGACATGAAAGTAAGGGGTATCAATGACCTCGGCCTTTCGCTTATCCACCCAGATTTCTTTCAGGACAGCCTGGCAGTTGGGGCAGTTACGGTTGCGGCAGGAGTTGTTATGTATTTCCACGTGTCCGCAATCCGTACACTGGCTTAAGTTTACGCCAAGCTTGCCGGATTTACAGTTTAAGATGGCATGTGCAGCTTTCTGTTGTACATTGGTCTGGTGATCGCTTTGGGCAGAATAGCTATCATAGGATTGTTCGAATATCTGCCGGATCTTGTAACTACTCATGGGAAACACCAGCCATACGGTCAAGAGGGCTGACAGCCTGCCGGATGGAATTGCCGGAAAGATGGACGTAGATCGTGGTGGACAGCAGGGATTTATGCCCCATAAGAGCTTTTATGGTAAGCAGATCCGTACCGTTTTCATACAGGTGTGTACCGAAAGCATGGCGGAAAGAATGACAGGTAAGCCTGCGTTCCCATCCAAGCCTGTCCTCGTGGGCATGGATGTGCCTTGAGAGGAAAAAGGTATCAATGGGGCTGTCCTCGCCGCGCTGCTTCGGGAAGAGATATCCCATAGGCCGTCCACATGCAAACCAGTACTGAGACAGAAGGTCAAGGGCCAATTTTGAAAGAATGGCATAGCGGTCATTCCTGCTTTTTGAGTGTGTGATGTGGAGGCGCATATTTTTGCGGCTGACATCTTCATAGCGGAGCCGGCAGACCTCACCGATGCGAAGGCCGGAAGAATACAGGAGGGTAACCATAGCCTTAGGCTTTAAATCAGGCATGGAAGAAATAAACTGCCAG
>NZ_KE159715.1:236131-399368 GCF_000403455.2 Dorea sp. 5-2
CCCAAAAGAGGCGGTGGACGGATAAAAAAATAAAATATGTAGTTGTTGAGTAGAAAAATCCATGGTAAACTAAACATAGCAGTTGGCGGTTTGTGTTTATTATTGTGATAGGGGTATCTCAATAATACAACATATATTCAAAAACTGCTACTTTTTTTGAAAAAAGTGGTGGTTTCACGTACTTAGGGCTAGCCGTCGCGGTAGCGACTTGGTACAATTTATCATAATGTGAAAACATAAAGATAAGGCGGGATAAGGAGTATAGACTTATGAAGAGAGTATTATTGAAGCTCAGCGGGGAAGCGCTTGCGGGGGATAAGAAGACCGGATTTGACGAGGCGACCTGTATAGGAGTTGCGAAGCAGGTAAAGCGCCTGGTGGACGACGGGATTCAGGTTGCGATCGTAACAGGCGGGGGTAATTTCTGGCGGGGAAGGACCAGCGAGACGATCGACCGTGTGAAAGCGGATCAGATAGGGATGCTTGCTACGGTTATGAATTGCATCTATGTGTCAGATATATTCCGTTATGTGGGGATGAAGACGGAGATATTTACACCGTTTGTGTGCGGCGCGTTCACATCATTGTTCTCGAAAGATGCCGCGGTGGAAGCGTTGGAAAAGGGGAAGGTTATTTTCTTTGCAGGTGGAACCGGACATCCTTATTTCTCCACGGATACGGGAGCCGTGCTCCATGCGATAGAGATTGAGGCTGATGCGATGCTGCTGGCGAAAGCGATTGATGGGATCTATGACAGTGACCCGAAGGTGAATCCGGAAGCAAAGAAGTATGACGAGATATCCATTCAGGAGATCATTGACAAGAAGCTAATGGCAGTAGATCTGACGGCGTCTATCATGTGCCTGGAAAATAAGATGCCGATGTTGGTGTTCGGGCTGAATGAAGAGAACAGTATTGTGGAGACGATGACAGGAACATTTACAGGCACAAGGGTGACTGTATAAAGATATTTTTGGGATCTTTGTGTTTTTTATCCTATGAGATTCCGAGAACATGTATATGAAGCATATGAACAAGGGAGGATATATCAATGAATGAAAGATTGAAAGCGTATGAAGAAAAGATGACGAAGACAATGGGGAATCTGGACGGTGAGTTGGGCGCGATCAGAGCAGGCAGGGCGAACCCGAATGTACTCAATAAGATCAAAGTAGATTATTATGGAACTCCGACCCCGATCCAGCAGGTAGCGAATGTATCTGTGCCGGAAGCACGTATGATCCAGATCCAGCCGTGGGAGAAGAATATGCTGAAGGTGATAGAGAAGGCGATCCAGGTATCTGATCTTGGGATCAATCCTACCAACGACGGAACCATGATCCGGCTCGTGTTCCCAGAGCTTACGGAGGAACGAAGAAAAGAGCTGGTGAAGGACGTTAAGAAGAAAGGCGAGGCGGCGAAGGTGGCAGTCCGGAATATCCGCCGCGACGGGAATGACATGTTAAAGAAATTAAAAGGATCGGATGTTTCGGAGGATGAGATCAAGGATATGGAGACAGAGCTTCAGAAGCTGACGGATAAGTATGTGAAAGAAGTGGACAAGGCAGTAGAGAATAAATCCAAAGAGGTAATGACGGTTTAATATCATGAGTGAGGGGACAGATCAGATGCTTGTGCGCGGGGTCTGTCCTTCATTCATGCCGGATCGTCCTGGAGAAAGGAGAGATCATATGATCATACCGCAGCATATTGCGATCATACTAGATGGAAACGGACGTTGGGCGAAGTCTAAAGGAATGCCCCGTAATTATGGACATGCTCAGGGAAGCAAGAATGTAGAGCGCATCTGTGAAGATGCATATCGAATGGGAGTCAAGTACCTGACCGTGTATGCATTTTCTACGGAAAACTGGAACAGGCCGAAGGACGAAGTGGACGCACTGATGAAGCTTTTGAGGAATTATATGAAGACTTGTCTTAAGACGGCTGCAAAGAATGATATGAAGATCCGTGTGATCGGTGATGTGACAAGGCTTGACGAGGATATCCGCAGCAGGATCGCCGAGCTTGAGGAAGCTACGAAGGATAACGGCGGGTTGAATTTCCAGATCGCAATTAATTATGGAAGCCGGGATGAGATCATCCGTGCAGCAAGAAGGCTGGCAGCAGAATGCCAGGAGAAGAGGCTGGACGCAAGCGAGATTGATGAAGCTGTGTTCGAGAGATATCTGGATACACACGATATTCCGGATCCGGATCTTTTGATCCGTACTAGCGGGGAATTGCGGCTGTCGAATTATCTGCTCTGGCAGCTTGCCTATACGGAATTCTATTTTACGGATGTTTTATGGCCTGATTTTTCGAAAGAAGAACTCAAAAAGGCGATCGAACACTATAATGCCAGGGATCGGCGTTATGGAGGAGTGAAGGAGGCGCGGAATGTTTAAGACAAGGCTGTTAAGCGGGATCGTACTGGTTATTGTGTTGATCGTGACGGTAGGATATGGGAATGAGTTGTTATTTGCATTTACCGGTGCGGTCAGCCTGGTTGGATTGAAAGAGTTGTATAGCGTGGTCGGTGTACAGAAGCGTGCTCTGGGAATGGCAGGGTATCTGGCGGCAGTTGTTTATTATGGGCTGCTTTGGACTGGCAATATGGAATACATGACGATGTTCTCATTAATGTTCCTTGTCGGAGTCATGGCGGTGTATGTATTTACCTTTCCTGCATTTCGCTCAGAACAGGTCATGACAGCATTCTTTGGGCTCTTTTATGTGGCTGTCATGCTTTCCTATGTATATCAGACGCGTATGCTGCCGGATGGGCACATAGTAGTATGGCTGATCTTTTTAAGTTCCTGGGGATGTGATACTTGTGCGTATTGTGTGGGAGTGTTGTTCGGAAGGCATAAGATGGCGCCGAAGCTAAGTCCTAAGAAATCCATAGAAGGCGGGATCGGCGGGATCGCAGGAGCAGCCCTTTTAGGCGTGATCTTTGCATTTGCCATGAACCGATGGGGAGGCGCGTCGGCGGATCCGGTGCACTATGCGGCGATCTGCGCGGCAGGAGGTATGATATCCCAGATCGGTGATCTGGCGGCTTCTGCGATCAAGCGCAACCATGACATTAAGGATTATGGGAAATTGATCCCGGGACATGGCGGCATTCTGGATCGGTTTGACAGTGTGATATTCACTGCGCCGATTATTTATTATTTGGCGACTTTGATCTAAGAATTGATAATACGATGAGAGGATTGCCATATATATAGTAAAGAGAGGTATATATGAAGAAAATAGCGATTTTAGGTTCAACAGGTTCGATCGGGACCCAGACTCTGGAGGTAGCCAGAGAGAATGGGGATATCAAAGTCTGTGGGCTTGCGGCGGGGAATAATATTGCTCTTCTGGAGAAACAGATCAGAGAATTCGCTCCGAAGCTGGCTGCCGTATGGTCTGAAGAAAAAGCACGGGAGCTTAGGGTATGTATTGCGGATACGGATACGCAGGTTGTATCCGGCATGGACGGACTTCTTAAGGTATCAACTCTTGAAGATGCGGAGATACTAGTGACAGCGATCGTAGGGATGATCGGGATACGTCCGACGATCGAGGCGATCAAAGCCGGTAAGGATATTGCGCTTGCCAATAAAGAAACTCTGGTTACGGCGGGGCATATCATCATGCCGCTTGCAAAGGAGAAAAAGGTGTCGATTCTTCCGGTGGACAGCGAACACAGTGCGATTTTCCAGTCTTTACAGGGAAATGAACCCAGAGCAGTCCATAAGATCCTTCTGACAGCTTCAGGAGGGCCGTTCAGGGGCAGGAAAGAAGAGGAACTGCTGGAGATCCGTGTGGAGGATGCGCTGAAACATCCGAACTGGTCGATGGGACAGAAGATTACGATTGATTCCTCTACTATGGTTAATAAAGGATTGGAAGTTATTGAGGCAAAATGGCTGTTCGGAGTCGATGTGGACCGCGTGCAGGTCGTGGTACAGCCGCAGAGTATTATCCACTCTATGGTTGAATATGTGGACGGAGCGGTCATGGCACAGCTTGGAACGCCGGATATGAAGCTGCCGATCCAATATGCCTTATATTATCCGCAGAGAAGAGATCTTCCGGGAGAGCGGCTTGACTTCTGGAGTCTTGGAAAGATTGAATTTGAAATGCCGGATATGGATACGTTCTACGGCTTAAAGCTGGCGTATGAGGCAGGAAGGGCAGGCGGTTCGCTCCCGACCGTATTTAATGCGGCAAATGAGCTTGCGGTCAGTATGTTTTTGAGACGTGAGGTTAAGTATCTTGAGATTGTAGAGATCATTGAAGATTGCATGAGGGCACATCGGAATATCGAGAATCCGGATATTCAGCAAATACTTGATACGGAAGCGGCGACATATGACAGGATCAGAAGTAGGAGGTAACTCGTAAATTGGGTATTATATTAGCAATCATTATCTTTAGTTTTATTGTATTCTTTCATGAACTGGGACATTTTCTGCTGGCAAAAAAGAATGGCATAGATGTGCAGGAATTTGCCATCGGTATGGGACCGACGCTATATGCCCGGGAGTATAAAGGGACGCGGTATGGTATCCGTGTTCTGCCGATCGGCGGTTTCTGTGCAATGGGAGAGGATGATGAAGCGACAGATTCTCCGGGGAATTTTAATAACAAGTCTGTGTGGGCGAGAATATCCGTTATTGCGGCGGGACCGATCTTTAATTTTATCCTGGCTTTTATACTTGCCTCGATCCTTACGGGGATGGTAGGCTATGACAAGCCGGAGGCAGGCGCGGTAGAGGAAGGATATCCCGCGAAAGAAGCAGGAATACAGGCTGGAGACACCATTGTGAAGATGGGAGAGAAAAGGATCCATATCTTTCGTGAGATCAGCATATACAATCAATTTCATCAGGGAGAAGAGGTAGAAGTGACATATCGCCGCGGAAATGATGAGAAAACGGTTGTACTTCAGCCGAAGAAGGATGAAGAGTCAGGGTATTACCGGCTGGGGATCAGCAGTACGGGGTATACCAAGGCGAATGTCCTGACTGCGATGCAGTATGGAGTATACAAAGTGAAATATTTGATCGACGTCACATTGGGGAGCCTTAAGATGTTAGTGACCGGACAGGTCGGCATGGATCAGATGGCGGGACCGGTGGGAATTGTAGATGTGGTGGGCTCGACGTACGAACAGAGTAAATCGTATGGGAGCTTCGTCGTATTGGCTGAACTGATGAATCTTGCGATACTTCTGACAGCGAACCTGGGTGTTATGAACCTGTTGCCGCTGCCGGCACTGGATGGCGGGAGACTGGTATTTCTGTTCGTAGAAGCAATACGGCGCAAAAGAGTCCCGCCGGAGAAAGAAGGGTATGTACATCTGGTGGGGATCGTGCTGCTGATGGTATTGATGGTGTTTGTAATGTATAATGATATTAGAAGGATATTTTTCTGATTTTGCTTGACTTGGAGTGTACTCTAAGTGATACACTGATCATAGATCGACAGATCGTATTATGCTTGTCAGGATTAATGCAATGATGTGCCGGGGGTGAGGACATGACAATCTCGGAAGTAAGTAAGAAATATGGAATTTCACAGGATACGCTCAGGTATTACGAAAGAGTGGGAGTTCTCCCGCCGATCCATAGGACAAAGGGCGGATTAAGGGATTTTACGCAGGAAGACTGCGGATGGGTAGAGCTTGCCGGCTGTATGAGAAGCGCCGGCCTGCCCATCGAAGCTCTTGCAGAGTATGTGAGATTGTGTCAGACAGGCGACGATACATTTCTTGAGAGGCGAGATCTGTTGATGAAGCAGAGACAGCAGCTTGTGTCACAGATGAAGATCATGGAAGAAACTATGGAACGGCTTGATTATAAGATCGCTTGCTATGACAAAGCGGTAAAAACAGGTAAATTGGTCTGGTGTTAAGCGAGGCGTTTCGGAGTACATAAAAAGGAGGAGTAGGAGTATGGTTTATAAGCAATTCCAGGATTTACAATTATCCGCGCTCGGTATGGGCGCCATGCGTCTTCCTGTCATTGACAAGAATGACGAGAAGATCGATGAAGAAGCAACGGCGAAGATGGTAAAATATGCCATTGAAGAGGGAATTAATTATTTTGATACTGCATGGGGATATCATGGCGGCCATTCTGAGTTGGTAATGGGAAAAGTGCTCAGTGAGTATCCGCGTGAAAGCTTCTATCTTGCATCGAAGTTTCCGGGATATGATCTGGCAAATATGCCGAAAGTCGAAGAGATCTTCGAAAAGCAGCTTGAGAAATGCAGAGTATCTTATTTTGATTTTTACTTGTTCCACAATGTCTGTGAGATGAATATCAATGAATATCTGGATGAAAAGTATGGGATATTCGAATATTTGATGAAACAAAAGGAAGATGGCAGGATCCGTCATCTGGGATTCTCGGCTCACGGCAGTGTTGAGGTAATGAGACGCTTTCTGGAGGCATATGGTAAGCATATGGAATTTTGCCAGATTCAGCTGAATTATGTGGACTGGAAGTTCCAGGAGGCAGATGCGAAGGTGGAATTGCTGAAAGAGTATGGGATCCCGGTATGGGTTATGGAACCTCTCCGCGGAGGAACACTTGCGTCGCTTTCGGAAGAAAACACGGAGAAGTTAAAAGCGCTGCGGCCGGAGGAAAAGACGCCGGCATGGGCGTTCCGTTATCTCCAGACGATCCCGGAAGTAGTGGTTACGCTTTCTGGGATGTCGAACTATGAACAGTTAGAAGAGAATTTACATACTTTTGAAAATGAGAAACCGCTTGATCCAAAGGAGATGGAGACAATTCTTGGGATCGCGGACAGTATGGTGAATGGAGTGCCTTGTACATCCTGCCATTATTGTACGAGTCACTGCCCGCAGGGAATAGATATTCCTTCGATGTTGAAATTATATAACGAGCATTCGTTTACCGGAGGCGGATTCATCGCTCCGATGGCGCTTATGGCGGTTCCGGAGGATAAGCAGCCTTCTGCCTGCGTAGGGTGCAGGAGCTGTGAGGCTGTATGTCCGCAGCAGATCAAGATATCAGAAGTATTGGAAGATTTTTCCGGAATGTTGAAGGGATAAGAAAAAGGACTGTTGCAGGATCTGCAACAGTCCTTTTCTTATATCCGGATATAATCATAGATCAAACTTTTAATCATACTGCCAGTATACCGTGATCTTATTATTCTCAGGTTCATCCATATACTGGTAGCGCACTTCTGTAAGCCCGTACTTATCCGCCAGAGTCTGTGCCGCTGATTTGATCACATTCTGGAAGATATCGTCGTGTGCCTGACTATACAGATCATGGTCCGCAAATTTCAGGATAGAAGGATTCCCCCCTGCGGCGATCACATCATTCATTCGCTGCAGCGCAGTGTTCCCGTCATAAGAATCATAGTACATTCCATTCATCACGTAATAATTCCGATCCATTTTTGTACAGGGAGGAAGTTCGGTATCATTGTCAGGGGTGTGGCTTTTTAACAATTCCGCATCGTCACAGAGCATATAGTCATAGCTGATATTCTGCAGCTGGCTGACTTCCTCTCCCTCGGATGCCTGGAATACAGGGTCTCCCCAGGTAACGTCTACATAATAATAGTCTCCTTCACATTTCACCAGGTTCCATGCATGATTCTGTCCGGTGCTTGTGGTTCCGGTTACATACGTACAGAACACGCCGAGGCGCTCCAGAAGGTATTGCGCTGCTTTTGAATATCCGGCGCAGACAGAACGCTGGTGCCTGAATACACTATAGATGTTCTGATTATCCGGCGCTGCCAGGTCATAATCGACCGTATTTACGATATATTCGTACACATACAAGATCTTTTGGTATTCCGAACTCTCTGATGAAATACCTGCCAGACACTCATCTATAGCGGAAGCCATCTCTGCGTTCATGGCTTCTTTGGCTGTCTCATCATAGGAATACGTAGGCTGGAGTATCGTATAATCCTCTTCCCCTTCATAAGATGTAGCAGATATCGTACCGTCACACCAGAAGATGTCCGGGGAATCCTTGAGAACATACTGGAAGATTTTATTCGCTCGTTCCGCGTCTGCAATATGGATATAGATTTCATCCACATTGTCCTGGATCCCTTCCAGGATCTCTCTGTAGACCAGACGCTCGTCTTCATCCAATTGCTGGTAATAGAACTTCTGCACGATCTCATCTTCGGAAATTACCACTTCCTGGTAAGGAATCTTCTTTGGCATAATCAGCTCTTTTTCGATCTTCTTTACAACATCGGCATTTTTGCCGATTCCATAGGAAATGCTGATCACAGCAATGATCAGGCATAAAAATCCGCCCAGCGCTACAAATGTATGTAGGCAGCCTTTCTTTTTCCGTCTTCTACTCATGCTTGCTCCTCACTTATATAGATTGTCTTGCTTTGATAATCTACCACTATTATATTCAATTTTTCTAAAATATACAATAACAGGAACAAATTCTTCTTAAGTTCATATTCTGACAGTAACAGAGTCTTCTATGAGGTAGTTCTATGAACGATATATTTGCGACACAGCAGGATACTCCTGACAAAGGAAAACTTAGGATCAACCTTACTTCCGAGGTAACCGCCTATCCCGTTGCCGACGCTTCCATCTCCATCTCTTATACAGGAGTTCCCGACAGTAAGATCGAGCAGCTTACGACGGACCCATCGGGTCAGACCGAGACGATCGAACTGGAGGCTCCGCCCTTGGAATACAGCCTGAACCCGGAAAATGAGATTCAGCCGTATTCAGAATATACATTACAGGTAGATGCTCCGGGATTCGAATCGGTCAGTATCGCCGGTGCGGAGATCCTATCCTCGGTGACGGCGATCCAGAACATATCTCTTCGTCCGTTGGATACACCGGAAGCATCTGAAGAGGTGTTCGTTATCCCGGCGCATACTCTGTATGGTACTTATCCCCCGAAGATACCTGAAGATGAGATCAAACCGGTCAATGAGACAGGCGAGATTGTTCTAAGCCGTGTGGTAGTGCCGGAGTACATTGTCGTACACGACGGAAGCCCCAGGGATAGTACGGCGCGGAATTATTATGTAAAGTATAAGGACTATATCAAGAATGTGGCATCCAGTGAGATCTATGCCACCTGGCCGGCAGATACCATCCGGGCAAATGTGCTGGCGATCATGTCATTTACTTTGAATCGGATTTTTACGGAGTGGTATCGTAACCAAGGATATGAATTTACGATTACTTCGTCTACTGCTTTTGATCACAAATGGATCCCGGAGCGGAATATTTTTGATACGATATCCGTGATCGTTGATGAACTCTTTGCAGATTATCTGTCGAGACCGAATGTGAAGCAGCCGATCCTGACACAATATTGCGACGGAAGACAGGTACAGTGTCCGAATTGGATGACGCAGTGGGGCTCCAAGTCTCTTGGAGACCAGGGTTACTCACCGATTGAAATCCTACGCTATTATTACGGTGACAATATATACATCAACACAGCCGAAGCGATCTCGGGTATCCCCTCATCATGGCCGGGATATGATCTGGAAAATGGTTCAAGCGGCGCCAAGGTGCGACAGCTGCAAGAACAGATCAATGTAATAGCAGGAGCTTATCCTGCAATTCCCAGGATTGTGGCAGATGGAATCTATGGACCAGCCACCGAAGCTTCAATCCGTAAGTTCCAGTCTGTATTTGGGCTTCCGCAGACGGGAATAACAGATTATAAGACGTGGTATAAAGTATCGGAGATATATGTTGGCGTCTCAAGAATTGCAGAGTTGGTCTAAGACGGTTCTTTGAACCCGATAAATAAATAAGAAGAAAAAGACTGTCGGTATTTCGACGGTCTTTTTTAGTGAAAGTGAGGAATCCGGACAGATCTGATCCTGATAGGCATGGCAGTACTATAAGAAGATGGGTGGATTCGGCATCTCTGGGAAATGTATCCATGGAGGTTTTTTTATTGACATACATCCGAAGTCGTGATACCATATCCTTCGTTGTGCAGGGAATGTAATAAATTTGTAATATTTGTAATAAAGTTGAAAATATTGAATATACTTTATTAAAACAATATTCATGTATTGTAACAATAGGAGGATATAAATAATGATAAAGAGTAAAAAAATGAATTCGGTGGTTGCGGTTGTCTCGGCATGTTCTCTGATGGCGGGGTTCACCAGTGAAGCAGCGCCTTCGCAGCCAGACGGAAAGATGATGTTAAGTTCGGTTGAGAATCATATTTTAGAAATACAAGAAGATGCGCTGCAGGTAGTGCCTGATCGCCTGAAGGTATCGACCAGAGAAAAGATTGAGGAAGAGCAGAAAAGGATTAGTGAAGAAATCAGGCAGAGAGAACAAGAGGCAAGAGAGAGGGAAGAAAGAGAAGCAGAAGCGCTGCGCGCGCAGTATCAGGAGCTGATGGCGTCCATCATCTTCTGTGAGGCGGGGAATCAGCCGTATGAAGGACAGGTTGCAGTGGGCGCGGTGATCATGAACCGTGTGAGAAGCAGTGTCTATCCGAACAGTATCGAAGCAGTGATCTATCAGTCGGGACAATTCGGTCCGGCGTCTACGGGATGGCTTGACAGAGTAAGGAGTTCCCGTGGATATACGCCGACAGCCATGCAGGCGGCGGCAGATGCATTGGCAGGTGCGAATCCAATCGGAGGATGTCTGTATTTTGATCAGGGAGGACGCGGAATGAAGATCGGTGCTCATTATTTCCACTGATTTTTGAATAATTATTAAAATAGTATTGACTGGCAGAACGTTTGTTTGTATAATAAGAACAGACGTTCTGCCTATTTGATTTGCTGAAATTCAAAGGTTTTGGAGTTAAGAATGGGATAGAAATGGAGGGGAGTAGTATGATAAGCCAGGAGCCGGTGAGACTGTTAGGAAATGAACTGCCGGAGGACAGCCGGGAGAATGAGCTGCCAGGGAGTTGCCGAGGGAATGAAGTGCCGGGGAGTTACCGAGAAAATGAAGTGTCAGGGAGCAGCCGAGAGAAGGATCTGTATGAGAAACTGAATATTCTCACGGACGCGGCGAAATATGATGTGGCGTGTACGTCTAGCGGGACTGCACGCAAGAGTGACGGAACAGGGATCGGAAGCTGTGAAATGTCGGGAATCTGCCATAGTTTTTCCGCAGATGGGAGATGTATTTCCCTTTTGAAGATCCTCTTTACCAATGAGTGTATCTTTGATTGTAAATATTGTGTAAACCGGAGAAGTAATGATGTGGAGCGGGCTTCTTTTACGCCGGATGAAGTATGCTCGCTTACGATGGAATTCTACAGGAGAAATTATATTGAAGGGTTGTTCTTAAGTTCAGGTATTATGAAGAATCCGGACTATACGATGGAATTGATCTATACGACATTGTATCGTCTGAGGCGTCATTGGAACTTTCAGGGGTATATCCATGTAAAGGCGATCCCCGGAGCGAGTCAGGAGCTGATTCTGCGGACAGGTTTTCTTGCTGACAGGATGAGTGTGAATCTGGAGCTTCCGACAGCGGAGAGCCTCAAGGCGTTGGCGCCCCATAAGACACGCAAGAATATCCTGGCGCCGATGCGGCTGGTGCAGAATGTAATGACCGAGAACAGACAGGAGATCCAGGTATACCGTAGTGCGCCGCAATTTGTTCCTGCCGGACAGAGTACGCAGATGATTATAGGAGCGACACCGGAGACCGATTATCAGATCATGCAGGTTGCGGAATCCCTGTATCAGAAATTTGAGCTGAAAAGGGTATTCTATTCGGCATTCGTGCATGTCAATGAAGATGCCGCCCTTCCTGCGAAGACCGGGGAAGGACCGCCGCTTTTGCGTGAACATCGGCTGTACCAGGCTGACTGGCTGTTAAGATATTATCATTTCCATGCGGAAGAGCTTCTGACGGAAGATGAGCCGAATTTTAATATACTGTTTGACCCCAAATGTAACTGGGCATTAAAGCATCTGGAAGCGTTTCCGGTGGAAGTCAACCGGGCAGACTATAAGATGCTGCTTCGGGTACCGGGGATCGGTTATAAGTCGGCTGTGAGGATCGTGAAGGCGAGACGGCTTGGGATACTTGATTTTGCAGATCTTAAGAAGATCGGAGTCGTCCTTAAAAGGGCGCTGTACTTTATTACATGTAATGGAAGGATGATGTATCCGACGAAGATAGAAGAGGATTATATTGCAAGGAATCTGCTGAGTGCGGGGGAGAAGCTGCCGGCGGAAGTGACCGGTATGAGGTATCGGCAGCTTTCTTTGTTTGATGACGTGAGATTCAGGGAGAACTTTTATGAAAACAGTATATGTGTGTAATGATACGGTTACAGGGATATTCTCAGGAATCTATGATGCCTGGAGAGCGAAAAAGGAAGAGGATGAATGTGAGATCGTCCTTAGAGGGATGCTGGATCAGCAGTTATTTTGTGATTATATTGAAGTGGATGAGACAGAGCATAAGGCAGTTGCGGTAGAAGCTCTGATCAAGAAACATCTGGGGAGAAAAGTTTATTGGGATATTTATCATGCGGTGTTGGCAGCGGACGCAAAGAAAGGGGATGCGGTTCTGGGAACGATGCTTGCGGCAAGGAGAATACCGGACAGTACGAAGATCATGGATCATCTGAGCCATCCCAAGGTAGAGAAGGTATTTGAGCTTAGCAGAAATGTATTCGGAGAAGCGCATAGCTATAAAGGATTTCTCAGATTCAGGGAGCTTGCGAACGGCGTATTGTATGCTGAGATTGAGCCGAAGAATCAGATCCTGACTTGTCTTGCGCCTCATTTCGCAGAACGTCTTCCGGTCGAGAACTGGATGATACATGACAAACCGCATAAGATGTTCGCGGTCCATGAGGCAGGAAAAAGATGGGTGATATTTTGGGGGGAGAGAATGGATGAGACTGTATTTGGAGTAGTTTCAGAGCGGGAAGAAGAGTACGCCAGGCTGTGGAAAGGATTCTGCCGGACGATCGCGATCGAGTCCCGCACGAATCCCCGATGCCAGTTGCAGCATCTTCCGCTCAGGTATCGTGAAAAGATGACCGAATTTTGCTGATATGCCCGCAGCGCTGCCGCCCCTTCTTGCCAGGAATGTTAAAAATGAATGGATATTTATATAAGACAGTGATATGATGGTAACGGAAATTTTTTTAAAGTATAGATATTCGGAGTTGAACAGATAGAATGGAACAACCAATTATTCGGATATCCGTTCGTAATCTGGTGGAATTTATCTTACGCAGCGGTGATATTGATAACAGAACAGCGGGGGCAGATAAGGACGCTATGCTGATGGGAGGAAAGATTCATCGTAAGATACAGAGACAGATGGGAGCGGAGTATCATGCGGAAGTACCGCTGAAGCATGAAGTGCAGTGCAATGGGTTTGTGCTGTCTGTGGAAGGACGTGCGGATGGAGTGATCAAGCGCCCGGACGGAGTTGTGATCGATGAGATTAAGGGGGTTTTGAGAGACCTTGAGTTGATGAAAGAGCCTGTTTTGGTGCATCTGGCGCAGGCAAAGTGTTATGCGTACGTCTATGCGGATGCATGTCATCTGGAAGAGATCGGAATACAGATGACCTATTGTAATATGGATACGGAAGAGATCAAGCGTTTTCAATATGTCTGTTCTTATGACGAGTTGAAGGAATGGTTTTTTCATATTCTTGGGCAATATGAGAAATGGGCAAGATATGAGATCGAATGGAAGAAGAAACGGGATGCTTCGATCAAGCAGATTGATTTCCCGTTCAGATACAGAGAAGGCCAGAAGTATCTTGCACAGTCGGTATACCGGACGGTCTTGCGGAAAAAGAAATTATTCATACAGGCGCCTACCGGAGTGGGAAAGACGATCTCCACAGTATTTCCGGCAGTAAAGGCTGTCGGAGAAGGGCTTGGGGACAAGATCTTCTATCTTACGGCGAAGACGATCACTCGGACGGCTGCATGGCAGGCATTTCAGATCTTAAGAGAGCAGTGTCTCCGCATGAAGGTTCAGGTTCTGACGGCAAAGGAGAAGATCTGTTTTTGTGAAGAGACGAATTGTAATCCGGACGCCTGTCCATATGCGAAGGGGCATTATGACAGGGTGAATGACGCAGTGTATGAGTTGATCACATCTTCAGACGAGATGAATCGGGAGATTCTGGAAGAGCAGGCGAAAAAGTGGAGAGTATGTCCCCATGAGATGAGTCTGGACGTGTCGGAATGGGTGGATGCGGTTATCTGTGATTATAATTATGTGTTTGACCCCAATGCGCATCTGAGGCGTTTCTTTGGGGAAGGAAATAAAGGGGAGTATCTTTTTCTGGTGGATGAAGCGCACAATCTGGTTGAACGCGGCAGAGCGATGTACAGCGCCGAACTATATAAGGAAGATATCCTTAAGATAAAAAGACTGGTAAAACACAAAGATCCAAAGCTTACAAAGCGTCTGGAAGAATGCAATAAGCAATTGCTTACCCTGAAAAGGGAGTGCGACGGATATCAGGTTTTGAACAGTGTATCACATATCTATCTGAAGCTGATGTCTCTTATGACAGAGATGGAGCGGTTTTTGGAAGAATCTAAAGAGGAAGAACTCCGCAAAGAAGTACTGGAGCTGTATTTTTCAGTGCGTATGTTTATCAGTATCCATGACAAGCTCGACGAGAATTATATGATCTATTCGGAATTAGACGATACCGGGAGATTTAAAGTCAGGCTTTTTTGTGTGAATCCTGCAAAATGCCTGCAGGAATTCCTTGATAAAGGAAATAGTACGGTGTTTTTTTCTGCAACATTGCTGCCGATTCACTACTATAAGGAACTTCTCAGTACGTCGAAAGAGGATTACGCTATCTATGCGGAGTCTCCCTTTGATCCGTCAAACCGCCGGATCCTTCTTGGTACGGACGTCAGTACGAAATATACCAGAAGAGACCGGGAGATGTACAGGAGATATGCCGGGTATTTGATCCGGGCGGCGGAAGCAAAAAGAGGGAATTATCTTGCCTTTTTCCCATCTTATCGCTTTATGGAAGAAGTGTATGAAGAGTTTTTGGATATGCTGAAGGAAACGGAAGATGAGAAAGAGAGTAATTTGGAGTATATTATGCAGTCTCAGTATATGTCGGAAGAGGCAAGGGAGATATTTTTGGAAAATTTTGAAGAAATCAGTGAACGAAGCCTGGTGGGTTTCTGTGTCATGGGAGGGATCTTTTCGGAAGGGATCGACCTGACTGAAGATAAACTGATCGGTACGATGATCGTTGGCACAGGCTTGCCGCAGGTGTGCAGAGAACGGGAGCTTCTCAAAATGCATTTTGATAAACGTGGGCTCCGGGGATTTGATTATGCATATCTTTACCCGGGGATGAATAAGGTGCTCCAGTCTGCCGGCAGGGTGATACGAACGGATCGGGACAGAGGGGTCATCCTGCTGCTTGATGACCGCTTCAGGGACGGAAGATATCAAGAGACATTCCCGCGTGAATGGAAAGACTATAGAATGTGTAATATAGAGAACGTATCGGAGGAAATACAAGGATTCTGGAAGGAAGCCAAGCAGAACCCAGAAGGGAGACAGGAAAGATGAGTTTAAAAGAAGAAAAAGGAATAATACAGGCTGCAGGAGAGGATGTGAAAGGGCTGCAGGGGACAATACCAGCCAGGGCAGCGTCTGTTGTTGCCGCCCTTTCTATGTTTCTTATGATCGTAGCAATGCTGCTGACCAGTTTTCAGGCGGCGATCTACGGGGATGCCAGGTATCGTTTTTATGAAAAGGAATATGCCAGATATCATGTTACGGATGCTCTTGATATGGAGATGGAAGATGTTATGGCGGTGACGGAATATATGATGGATTATCTCATAGGAAGAGAGGAAGAACTGTCTATTATAACGGATGTGGATGGAAGCCGTCAGGATTTCTTTAATGAACAGGATCGTCTGCATATGGCAGATGTCAGAAACTTATTCCTGGGCGGCTTGAAGATCCGTAATATCTGCGCAGCCGCAGCCGTGCTCCTGATCCTTGGATTGGCCGTGGGAAAAGCAGATTGGAGGCTTCTGCTTCCTAAGGCTTACTTTAGAGCGGTTATGATACTGGCAGTTATGATATTGTGTCTGGGGATCGTATGTTCTGTTGATTTTACGGCTTGTTTTCGGGTCTTCCATGAGATATTTTTTACCAATGATCTTTGGATGTTTGATCCTGCGACAGATTATATGATCCGGATGCTGCCGGAGGGATTTTTCTCTGATATGGTGATCAGGATCGGCGTGACATTCATAGGGATGCTGGCTGTGCTGTGGGGGATCTTTGTGTTATGGAAAAGGAGGTTTCTGAAAAATAGGATATCTTAATCGGACAAATTGTGCTACAATGGGAAATAGAGTGGAGATAAGATTCAGGTATGGAGGTTGATTTATGGGAGAGGTAAGACGAGTATATGTAGAGAAAAAGGAAGGTTTTGGCGTGCAGGCTCACGATCTGAAGCAGGAGATCAGTAATTACCTTGGTATTCAGGAGGTGGAAAATGTACGGGTACTGATCCGTTATGACGTGGAGAATATCTCTGAAGAGACATTTGGGAAAGCATGTAAGGGTGTCTTTGCGGAGCCTCCGGTGGATACTCTCTATCATGAGGAGTTTCCGGTGAAGCAGGGAAGCAGAGTATTCTCGGTGGAATTCCTTCCGGGACAGTTCGATCAGCGAGCGGATTCTGCCGTACAGTGTATCCAGTTTATTAAAGAGGACGAGCAGCCGGTGATCAGGACTGCAACGACATATGTGATCGAAGGCAAAGGCGGAGCGATAACAGATGAGGAGCTTGCGGCGATCAAAGCTCATTGTATCAATCCGGTGGATTCCAGAGAGACAGGTATGGAGAAACCGGAGACACTTGTGGAAGACTTTCCGGAACCAGAAGATGTGAAGATATTTGAAGGATTTCGAGAGATGGAGGAAGAGCAGCTAAAGGAGCTGTATGAATCTCTGTGCCTTGCAATGACGTTTAAGGATTTTCAGCATATCCGTAATTATTTTGCCGCAAAAGAGAAGAGGGATCCGTCCATGACGGAGATCAGGGTACTGGATACATACTGGTCCGATCATTGCCGGCATACGACATTCTCGACAGAGCTTACGGATGTTACATTCGGGGACGGAGATTATAGAAGACCGATAGAAGAGACTTATCGGAGATATCTGGCTGACCACAGTGAGATATTCAAAGGCAGGGAAGACAAGTTTGTATGCCTGATGGATCTGGCGCTGATGGCGATGCGTAAGTTGAAGAAGGAAGGCAGATTAAACGATCAGGAAGAATCGGACGAGATCAATGCCTGCAGTATCGTGGTTCCTGTGAAAGTAGATGGGGTGGAGGAAGAATGGCTTGTGAATTTCAAGAATGAGACACACAACCATCCGACAGAGATCGAGCCCTTCGGCGGCGCGGCAACCTGCCTTGGCGGCGCGATCCGTGATCCGCTCTCAGGACGGACTTATGTGTATCAGGCGATGCGTGTGACAGGGGCGGCAGATCCTACTGTCTCGGTGAAGGATACCATGAAGGGTAAGCTCCCGCAGAAGAAGCTGGTCCGGGAGGCGGCGCATGGTTACAGTTCCTACGGCAATCAGATCGGGCTTTCGACAGGCGCTGTGAAGGAGATCTACCATCCGAATTATGTTGCAAAGCGTATGGAGATCGGCGCGGTATTAGGTGCAGCGCCGAGGCGTGCGGTGATCCGGGAGTCTTCGGATCCGGGAGATATCATCATTCTCCTCGGCGGACGTACCGGGCGCGACGGATGCGGCGGTGCAACCGGTTCATCCAAGGTGCATACAGAAGAATCAACCAAGACATGCGGGGCGGAAGTCCAAAAAGGGAACCCGCCGACAGAGCGTAAGATCCAGCGGCTGTTCCGAAGGGAAGAGGTCAGCAGGCTGATCAAGAAATGTAACGACTTTGGTGCGGGCGGAGTCTCAGTTGCAATCGGAGAACTGGCGGACGGACTGAGGGTGGATCTTGATAAGGTGCCGAAAAAATATGCCGGATTAGACGGGACAGAGATTGCGATCTCCGAATCCCAGGAAAGAATGGCAGTCGTAGTTGACCCGAAAGATGTAGATACATTCATGGCATATGCGAAGGAAGAGAATCTGGAAGCTACCTGCGTGGCGGTTGTGACAGAGGAGCCGCGTCTGGTTCTTTCATGGAGAGGCAAGGAGATCGTGAACTTGTCGCGCGCCTTCTTAGATACGAATGGAGCGCATCAGGAGACGACGGTTGCGGTAGATATCCCGAGCAGGAAGGACAGCATACTGGTCAGAGAAGAGATTGGGGATATCAGGAAGAGATGGCTTGCCACGTTAGGCGATCTGAATGTATGTTCGCAGAAGGGGCTTGTGGAGATGTTCGATGGTTCCATCGGAGCAGCATCCGTGTTCATGCCTCATGGGGGCAGATATCAGAAGACGGAGACGCAGGCGATGGTGGCAAAGCTTCCGGTCCTTACAGGGGATTGTGACACCGTAACGATGATGAGTTATGGTTTTGATCCGTATCTGTCCTCCTGGAGCCCTTATCACGGTGCGGTCTATGCGGTAACAGAGTCGGTTGCGAAGATCGTGGCGTCAGGCGGGGACTGCAGGAAGATCCGGTTTACGTTCCAGGAGTATTTCCGCCGCATGACAGAGGATCCGCATAGATGGAGCCAACCTTTTGCCGCGCTTTTGGGAGCTTATAACGCGCAGCTTGGTTTTAGCCTTCCTTCTATAGGAGGAAAGGACAGTATGTCAGGAACCTTTGAAGACATAGACGTACCTCCGACACTCGTATCATTTGCGGTAGACGTTGCGGCAGAGAAGGATATCATCACGCCGGAGCTTAAAAATCCGGGGAACAAGCTGGTATGGCTTCGGATCGAGACGGATGAATATGATATTCCGGTATATGAAAAGGTACTGGAGCAGTATGGGAAATTCACAGACGATATCCATAACGGACGGATCGTATCCGCATATGCGCTTGACAGACATGGGGTTATCGCTGCGGTCAGCAAGATGGCATTTGGAAACCGGAATGGCGTAAGAATCGAACACAATATTGACGAGAGAGATCTGTTTATGCCGGCATTCGGCGATATTATCGCGGAGGTTCCGTCAGATAAGGTGGGCGAGCTTTCTATTACGTATACCGTGATCGGAGAAGTGTTAGATCAGCCGGTACTTTCTTACAAAGATATAGAGATTTCTCTTTCCGAAGCGGAAAAGGCATGGAGCGAACCGCTGGAGAGTGTATTTGCAACGAATTCCGGGGCTCTTGGACAATGTGAGAAAGTAGAAACAAGGCTTTACGACACGAAAGAGATCAGTATCTGTACGCATAAGATCGCACAGCCGACGGTATTTATCCCGGTTTTCCCGGGAACAAATTGTGAATATGACAGTGCGAGGGCATTTGAGAGGGCAGGTGCGAAGACGGTCATAAAGGTATTCCGGAATATGAGTGCGTCTGATATTATTGATTCGATGGAGGTATTTGAGAAGGCGATCGGCGGATCTCAGATCATCATGTTCCCGGGAGGGTTCAGTGCAGGCGATGAGCCGGACGGATCTGCGAAGTTTTTCGCCACGGCATTTCAGAACGCAAAGATGAAAGAAGCTGTGGAGAAGCTGTTGAATGAACGTGACGGACTGGTGCTTGGAATATGTAATGGATTCCAGACACTGATCAAGCTTGGGCTTGTTCCGAATGGTACGGTCACCGGACAGACGGAAGATTCTCCGACCCTGACTTACAACACGATCGGCAGGCACATTTCTAAGATGGTGTATACGAAAGTAGTTTCCAATAAGTCGCCCTGGCTTTCAAAAGCGGCGCTCGGAGGCGTGTATACCAATCCGGCATCCCACGGAGAGGGCAGATTTGTGGCAAATGAGGAGTGGATCAAAAAGTTATTCGCAAATGGTCAGGTGGCGACACAGTATTGTGATCTTGAAGGAAATATCACGATGCAGGAAGAGTGGAATGTAAATGGTTCTTATTGCGCGATAGAAGGTATAACGAGCCCGGACGGACGTGTGTTTGGTAAGATGGCGCATTCCGAGAGGCGTGCGAGGTCAGTGGCTGTTAATATCTATGGGGAACAGGATCTGAAGATTTTTGAGTCTGGGGTCGAATACTTCAAGTAAAAGACGAGAGCGAAGAAGTCACACATGGTACGGAGCATTTAGAACAAAAAAGAAGAGGGAGATTTAAGCAGGTAAGAGTCTCTCTCTTCTTTTCTTAATATTATTGTTGGATTCTATTGTATGGGTTATGTTACCATGCGCTGTTAAGCTGTTTCCGGTATACATATTGCCGGATATCCCGCTCCGTACTCTTGGGGAGTTCTACAAACTGACAGCCATAACCATAATAGTTATCCCGGATGAGCGTCACACGTAACACTTTGCCCTGTATTTCCTGATCTTTCTTTGAAAAATGATACTGGAATTCAAAATGTTCGCCGATATCCATCTTTGTAGAAGCGGTCATATAGATGCCGCCTACACTGATATTCTGTATAATGCCACGGAAACTTCCATGGGCGGCCGTGATAAAGGTTGCTTCCCTGACCATGCGCACCCGCAGTTCTTTCTGACGCTGCAGGATCTCAAGGATCTCAAGGATCACACAGTCTGCCAACCATGGTTCAAGAATATAGGGATCCGTATTCTTTCGGATCTCAAGTTCGCAGAACGTCTTTATATAGCCGACCTGACTGTCAAAAAAATCTACCCGAAGTCTGTCTGTATGTAGTCCCAGGTCATTGTTATCATCAAAATGTAATGTGATTCTCTCGTCTATGCATCGAACTCTGGCGCGGACTACGATACCTTCTTCCATACCATAGATGGTGCATGTGCTGCAGTTTTTTAAAATCATAGGTTTATAATGCCCCCCTCACTGTAAATAGAAGTATTCCGTATAATTTGTAGAAATATTTTGTTTAACAGAATTAATTTTATCATGCTGTCAGATGAAATGCAATCACTAATTGCAGGAATAGGATACATAGAAATTTGAGAAAGGAATTGATTTCAGTAGTAGGATTGTTTATAATGAATATACCATGAATGGTTTGTTCATGAGAGAGTTGGGTATTATATGAAGAAAGGGATAACGGATGTTTAGAAAGACAAAGAGATTTTTATTTGTTAGTATGAGTTGTCTTGTTCTGCTTTGTGTTTTGATTTTTTTGTGGTTGAGTTCGATTATGACCGGAAAGAGTGAAGAAGCAATCAATGATGTGGGCAAGATCTATATGTCAGAGATGAGTACACAGCTGCAGCAAAAGTTCGATGCGATCACTGCATCCTGGGTATCGCAGGTAGAGGGGATTGCCAAACGTACTCCGCCGCAGGAGCAGGTATATGGACAGGCGATGCTGGACGATCTGGCATTAGGAGCAAGTGTCAGGGAATTTGAATATCTGGGATTATACACGGAAGACGGGGAATACGAAGATGTCTATGGCACACCGGTGACTTTTCTTGATGAGCAGGAATTTCATATGGCGATTGGGGAAGAGGATAAAAAGATAACGAGCGGTTTTAACGCAAACGATGAGAAACTACTCTTTTTTGTGATAGATGCACAGTATCCGATGAAAGGCGGAAAAGTCAGCGATGTGTTGGTCGCAGGACTTCCTATGAGTCATTTGGAATCGGCGCTTGTATTGGAAGAAGAGAACTCAATGGTATATTCTCACATTATCCGTAAAGACGGGAAATTCGTGGTAAGGACGGGGGAAGCATTCCGCGATAATTATTTTGATCGGTTAAGAGAGACGATTTCAAATAATAACCAAAAGAATCCGGAGACATATGTAGAAGAAGTTCAGGAAGCGATGCAGGCTGAGGAAGAATATTCGGCTTTGCTGATCGTTGATGACACGCACCGCCATATTTATTGTGCCCCGCTTTGTAATTCGGAATGGTATCTGGTGTCCATTATGCCTTATGGAGTATTAGATGATGCGATTTTGCATCTGAGTGATGAGAGACAGAAGACTATGGTGACGGCAGGGGGGATTATATTAGCGGCATTGTTGGTGATCTTTGCCCTGTATTATCGGTTGACTCAGCAGCAGTTGAGAGAGCTTGAGAAAGCGGAGAAGGCAGCGACCAGTGCGAACAAGGCAAAGAGCGAATTTTTGTCCAGTATGAGCCATGATATCAGGACTCCGATGAACGGGATCGTCGGGATGACGGCGATCGCGATCGCGAATGTCCATGATATGGCAAGAGTACAGGATTGTTTAAAAAAGATCAGTTTGTCAAGCCGGCACTTGTTGGGGCTGATCAACGACGTGTTGGATATGTCAAAGATCGAGAGCGGGAAATTGTCTTTGAATATTGACATCCTGTCTCTTAGGGATGTTATGGAAAATATTGTGAATATCGTTCAGCCGCAGATTAAAGAAAAGTGTCAGCATTTTGACATATTCATTCAGGATATTGAATCAGAAGAAGTGTGCTGCGACGGTGTGCGGCTGAATCAGATCCTGGTTAATCTGCTGTCCAATGCAATTAAGTTTACGCCGGAAGAAGGAACGATCAACGTATATCTTTTTCAGGAAGAGTCGCCGAAAGGAAGCGACTATGTGAGATGTCATTTCCGTGTGAGAGATAACGGGATCGGAATGTCGCCGGAGTTTCAGAAGAAGATCTTTGAAACTTTTTCAAGAGAAGATACCAAGGTTCAGAAGATTGAAGGGACAGGCCTTGGTATGGCGATCACGAAGTTTATCGTAAGCATGATGGGCGGAACGATCGAAGTGGAGAGCGAACAGGGAAAAGGAAGCGAATTCCATGTGATCATTGATTTTGAAAGAGCGACGATCCAGGAGGTAGATATGGTTCTTCCGTCTTGGAGGCTTCTGGTTATAGATAATAATGAGGATCTGTGCCGCAGTGCGACGTCTGCACTAAAAGAGATCGGCGTTCAGGCTGAATGGGTTCTGGACGGGGAGAAGGCGCTGCGGAAGATAGAAGAGAACCATAAGAGAAATACGGATTATGAAATTGTATTATTAGACTGGAAGATGCCGGGGATGAACGGCCTGGAGACGACCAGAGGAATCCGAAAGATCGTAGGAGACGAGCTTCCGATCCTGATCATCTCGGCGTATGACTGGAGCGAAATAGAAGATGAAGCGCGTGCGGCGGGAGTACAGGGATTTATATCCAAGCCATTATTCAAATCCAATCTTTATCTGGGACTCAGCCGTTATGTGGAAGGCGCGCCGGATGAAGACGAACAGGTGAATGCGCTGGAAGAAGAGAGGGATTTTGGCGGACTGCGTATTTTGCTTGCAGAAGACAACGATCTGAACTGGGAGATTGCGGAAGACATTCTCACAGATGTTGGATTCGAAGTGGAATGGGCGGAGAACGGGAAAATCTGTGTTGAGAAATTTGAACAGTCTGCACCGGGTTATTACGATGCGGTCCTGATGGATATCCGTATGCCGGTTATGAACGGATATGACGCCGCAAAAGCGATCCGTGCGCTGAATCGGGCGGACGCCAGACTTCCGATCATTGCTATGACGGCGGATGCTTTTTCGGAAGATATTCAGAGATGCCTGGAGTGCGGTATGAATGAACATGTGGCAAAGCCGATCGATATCGAGAAGCTTATGAAATTATTGAAGCGATATTTGGGTTAGCTTGATCTACAGGGCTGGGTTTTGATTCGGATTATATAGGTAAGAAAGAGGTATAGACGGGGCAATGGAAAGTGTATTTGATAAGAAAAAGATATTGATAGTGGACGATTCGGAGATTAATCGTTCTTTATTATCGGACATGCTTGATGATGAATACGAGATTATAGAAGCGGAAAACGGTATGGAAGCATCTGCGATTCTGCATGAACATGAGCATGAGATATCCTTGATGTTGTTAGATATTATGATGCCGGTCATGGATGGCTTTGAGACGCTGGAAGCCATGAATAAAAATGGTTGGATCAAAGATATTCCGGTTATTATGATATCGGCGGAGACAGTTCCGTCCTATGTAGACCGCGCATATGATCTGGGGGTACAGGATTTTATAAACAGGCCTTTTGACGAGCGTACAGTACGCAGAAGGGTAGTCAATACAATTCTTCTTTTTGCAAAGCAGAAGGAATTGTCCCATATGGTCATGAACCAGATTATGGAAAAAGAAAATGATAATAAACTGATGATAGAGATCCTGTCTAATATTGTGGAATTCCGTAACGGGGAAAGCGGCCTGCATGTATTACATATCCGTGTGCTGACGGAGATTATTTTGAAATGGCTGATCGACAACAGTGAGTATGGACTTTCGGAGGATGATATCTATCTGATCTGTAATGCTTCGGCATTGCATGATATAGGAAAGATCTCCATTGCATCAGAGATATTGAATAAGCCGGGGCGTCTGACAGATGAAGAATTTAAGATCATGAAAGGACATGCGTTGGAAGGCGCCAGACTTTTGCAGGATATCCCGATGAGAGAAAATGAACCGTTGATCCAGTTGGGATATCAGATCTGCCGGTGGCATCATGAACGATTCGATGGAAGAGGATATCCGGATGGATTGAAAGGAGAAGAGATTCCGATCGCCGCACAGGTAGTCGCGTTGGCGGATGTATATGATGCTTTGACCAGTAAGCGGGTGTACAAGCCGGCATTTTCACACGAAAAAGCGGTTGATATGATATTGAACGGGGAGTGCGGGGTCTTCAATCCAGTACTTTTGACATGTCTGAAGGAATTGTCGGAGACATTAGAAGAAGAACTCAGACAACGTTCGGAAGGACAGAATTTCCAGGAAGAGGCGTTGGATGCGGTAGAGCATATGATGGAGAGCGGCGAGTTGGATGTTTCGGACCGGACATTGAAGCTTTTGGAGCATGAGCGGGTTAAATACCAGTTTTTTGCCGAATTATCTCAGGAGATTCAGTTCGAATATACAACGACGCCGGAGATGGTGATCTTGTCCGAGTGGGGAGCAAAGTATCTGAGTATGCCGGAGACGATCCTGAATCCGAAGAAGGACGACTTTGGAACCGTATTGTTCGCGCCGAAGGATTTTGAAGATTTTCTGGCAAGGCTTGAGAGTACGACGCCGGAGAATCCGATGGTAGAAGAAAAGTATCTGATGAATATCAACGGACATACGAGATGGAGCAAAGTGGTTGCGCGCTCCATGTGGGCGTCGTGGGAGCCGCCGGAATATACGGGTGCGATCGGAAAGATTGTCGACATACACGAAGAGCAGGAGAAGATGGATCGGCTGAAGCTTATTGCAGCACATGATTCTTTGACCGGGCTTCTGAATCATAAGGCGGCGAAATCACAGATCTCGGCGATCTTAGAGCAGGATGATGAGAAGAAATACATTATGATCGTATTCGATCTGGATCATTTTAAGATGGCAAATGATACCTTTGGGCATCTGTTTGGAGATGAAGTGCTCAAATATGTAGCGGAGACAATGAAGAAGAATACCAGAAATTTTGATATCGTTGCCCGGATGGGCGGAGACGAGTTCTTGTTGTTCATGCCGTATAAAGATGAGATGGAATCTTTGGTGCAGCGTATTTTTAACCTGCTGCACAGTGAATATAATGGCTTTTCGATCAAAGTAAGCATGGGAGTATCCTGTGCGAAAGAGTGCAACGGAAAGTATGATGTCTTATTCCATATGGCGGATGAGGCTTTGTACGAGGTAAAACGTAACGGGCGGGATAATTATTGCTTTTATAAAAAAGAAAATATGAAACTAGGAGGAAGTGAATGATGACAGTTAAGGAATGTTATGAAAAGATTGGTGCAGATTATGAAAGTGTGTTGGGAAGACTGAGGAAGGATGAAAGGATTCAGAAATTCCTGCTTAAATTTCTGAATGATAAGAGTTATGAATTGTTATGTGATTCATTGGAGACAAAGAATATGGAAGAGGCGTTCCGGGCGGCTCATACATTAAAGGGAGTGTGTCAGAATCTGTCGCTGAGCCCGCTTTATGAGTCTTCTTCTGAATTGGCTGAGAGACTGCGGGACGGCAAAGAATATGCGGCGGATGTGGATCCTCTTGTAGAGCAGGTGAAAAAGGATTATACACATATGATGGGATGCATCCATGAACTGGCAGAAAGCGAGTAATCTGCAGATTGCTGTCAGGACATCCTGAAATGAAATTTGGAGTACACTCTGTTGCAAGAAGGGGAAGAATTGATTGCAAAAAGTCTCCAATTTCCGTGGGAAAGTGAAGGACAAGAAAAGCAAAGTTGCATAAATTTTAAAAAATCTAAAAAAAACCTTGTGTTCTTCATAGAAATATTTTAAAATATGTAAGAGCGGAGGCGTGAAATGGAGCAGACTCTGTCTGCTCCATTTTTAGATCGAGAAAGAGATGTGCGAGCATCTTGCTTAGATCGAGAAAGAGATATGTATGCATCTTGCTTGGATCGAAAAAGAGATGTGCGTGCATCTTGCGCCAAGCCCTGCGCTTTGAATCTTGAAAAAGAGTGATATAGGAGGTAGAAAGTCATGTCATATGTTGATGAAGTCCTGGAAAAAGTAGTGGCAAAGAATCCTGCTGAACCGGAATTCCACCAGGCGGTAAAGGAAGTATTAGAATCATTAAGAGTAGTGGTAGAAGCAAATGAAGAGAAATTCAGAAGAGACGCTTTGTTGGAGAGACTGGTGGAGCCGGAAAGACAATTTAAGTTCCGTGTGCCGTGGGTAGATGACAAAGGGCAGGTTCAGGTGAATACGGGGTATCGCGTACAGTTTAACAGTGCGATCGGACCATATAAGGGCGGATTGCGTCTTCACCCTTCTGTAAATCTTGGAATTATCAAATTCCTTGGATTTGAGCAAATTTTCAAGAATTCATTGACCGGACTTCCGATCGGCGGAGGAAAAGGTGGTTCTGATTTTGATCCGAAAGGAAAATCAGACAGAGAAGTTATGGCATTCTGCCAGAGTTTTATGACAGAGCTCTGCAAACATATCGGTGCGGATACGGATGTGCCGGCAGGCGATATCGGTACGGGAGCAAGAGAGATCGGTTATATGTTTGGGCAGTATAAGAGAATCCGGGGGGTATATGAAGGCGTCCTTACCGGAAAGGGATTAAGCTATGGCGGTTCTCTTGCAAGAACAGAAGCGACAGGATATGGGCTTTTGTATCTGACAGAGGAACTTTTGAAGATTAACGGCAAGGAGCTTGCAGGAAAGACTGTTGCAGTATCCGGGTCGGGAAATGTTGCGATCTACGCGACGCAGAAGGCGCAGCAGTTGGGCGCGAAGGTAGTCACTGTCAGCGATTCTAACGGATGGGTATATGATCCGGAAGGTATTGATGTAGACGCGCTGAGAGAGATCAAGGAAGTGAATCGGGCAAGGCTTACGGAGTACAAGAAGTATCGTCCGAATTCCGAATATCACGAGGGACGCGGAGTATGGTCGGTGAAAGTAGATATTGCCCTTCCATGTGCGACGCAGAATGAACTTCATCTTGAGGATGCGAAGATGCTTGTGGAGAATGGCTGCTTTATCGTTGCAGAGGGCGCCAATATGCCGACAACTTTGGAGGCGACGGAATATCTGCAGGAACATGGCGTGCTGTTTGCTCCCGGCAAGGCTGCGAATGCAGGAGGAGTTGCAACATCCGCGCTTGAGATGTCCCAGAACAGTGAGCGTCTGAGCTGGACTTTTGATGAGGTGGATGAAAAACTGAAGAAGATCATGGTAAATATCTGCCATAATATGGCAGATGCGGCAGAGCGTTATGGTGCGGCAGGTAATTATGTTGTCGGCGCTAATATTGCAGGCTTCGAGAAGGTTGTAGACGCTATGACTGCACAGGGGATCGTATAAGAGAGCGGATATAGGTAATTGGAAGGCAGTTCGGAGGTATCTTCGGGCTGCCTTTTATAGATTTGGAAGAAGAGGGTATGGCGTGGAAGTAGTTTGAAGTAAAAGTGGTTTGAAGTAAAATAGATTGGTATAAAAATAAGAGACATCATCTGTCTCCTATCTCTGTTCTGTATGAAATAGCGGGAACTGGATTTGAACCAGCGACACCACGGGTATGAACCGTGTGCTCTCGCCAACTGAGCTATCCCGCCATTTTAGATGATTCAATTATGAACCACTACAACAAAATTGTTGTAAGTGGGACCTATAGGGCTCGAACCTATGACCCTCTGCTTGTAAGGCAGATGCTCTCCCAGCTGAGCTAAGATCCCTTTCTGAGCAAGTCCCTATCTCGAACCTGCTCCGCTATTATACTATTGTTAGATGTGTTTTGTCAACACCTTTTTACAAATTTTTCAAATAAATTTTTTGCAGGTGTTCTACTTTAGAAGACATGTTGTCTATGAGAAGATCTGCAATGGTAATGGCTGCCATGGATTCTACTACGACTACGGCACGCGGGACAATGACCGGATCATGCCTTCCTGTGACGGTTATGTTTGTGGTATTGCCATAGATATCTATGGTTTCCTGTTCCTTGGCAATGGAAGGGGTGGGCTTTATAGCCGCTCTTAATATGATCCTGCTTCCGTCGCTTAATCCGCCAAGTACTCCTCCGGCATGATTGGAACGCTTTACGATCTGTCCGTTCTTTTCATAAAAGGAATCGTTATTGCTGCTGCCGCAAGCTTGCGCGGCTTGAAAACCATCTCCGATCTCGACGCCTTTGACAGCGCCGATCGACATAACCGCCTGCGCCAGGCATGCGTCCAACTTGCGGAATACTGGTTCACCGATCCCGGTGGGCATGCCGTCTATGATGCATTCTATGATCCCTCCGGAAGAATCCTGGTTCTTTATACAGTCTTCCAGATAGTGTGCGGCATCTTCGGCGTATGCGTTGCTCGGCATGTAGAGGGGATTCTCGCTGATCTCATTGAAATGATAACCGTCTTCCGGTACCGTGATGCTGCCGATGGACTTTGTATAGGAAGTAAGGTGTATTCCAAGCTCTTCAAGGAGGAGCGACGCCACAGCGCCGGCTGCGACGCGTCCGATGGTCTCGCGTCCGGAGGTCCTTCCGCCTCCGCGGTAATCCCGAAAGCCGTATTTTTCATGAAAGGTATAATCGGCATGCCCCGGACGGAAGAAGTCCTGGATCTGTCCGTAGTCCTGGGAACGCTGGTCGGTGTTGCGGACGATAAGTGAGATGGCGGTTCCGGTCGTACAGCCTTTGAACACGCCGGAAAGTATCTCGACCTGATCGTCTTCCTTTCTTGAAGTGGTATATTTGCTCTGCCCAGGTTTCCTTCGGTTCAGGAATGCCTGGATATTGTCTTCCGTAAGAGGAAGCCCGGCGGGGCAGCCGTCGATCACAGCACCGATGGCGGGACCGTGGGATTCGCCCCATGTGGTGACTGAAAATGAGTTTCCAAAAATTGATCCGGTCATAAGTATGTCTCCTTTAGATATTCTAATATATATTGAGTATTTATATTGGATATTTCCGCATACACTTAATTATAATAGAAAAATGGTAAAAATGATACGAAAAAATAATTGTAATATAATTGTAATATAATTGCAATATCTTCAGAAAATATTCATTATTTTTTTCGATGTTTTTCCTGTACTTTTAAAAGTATGCATATTATAATGTATGGGTATGAAATTTTTTTAGAGGAGTAGGTTGATGGGTAATAAGGATAAAAAGGCAGAAGAGGTTGACAGTAGAACGAAGACAGAAATTCAAGACGGCCTTGATAAATCTAACGCTTTTAAAGGGACGGATGACGATAATGGGACTTCACATAAAAAAAATACTCGTAAAAAACGTTCTGACCGCGCTGGCGTATCTGCTAATGACGATATATCTGGAACAGGCGGATCAGAGAAATCAAAGCGGATAAGAAGAGAGGATTCCCAGAGAAAGGAGAAGGGATCTTCGGCGGATGCATCTGAGGTACGCAGGAGAAGGCCTCCGAGGGAAGGCGGGAAGAGACCGGACAGGAGGAACAAGGAAGAAGAGTATGACGAGATCAGGGTGTTCGAAGAGTTAGAACTTGATGAAGAGGATAACATGGAGAAGAAAGGTACAAAGAGGAGAAAACGTAAGAAAGATAAGAACAGGAAAGGTATGAAGATAGCGGCGATCGTATTTGGAAGTATATTGGGCGTACTGATACTGGCATACGTAGGGGTCGCGTTGTATTTTGACAGCCATTTTCTGTTCTTTACAAAAATAAATGGGACGGATTTTTCCACGAAGAATATTGAGCAGGTAGAAAGCTATATGAAGAAGCAGGTGTCGGATTATACACTGACGCTGGATAAATCAGACGGCGGACAAGAGACGATCAACGGCAGCGACATTGCGATCGAGTATGTTTCAGGAAATAAGCTTAAGAAGATCATGGAAGAGCAGGATAACTTCCTGTGGATCAAGTCCTTGTGGGAGCATCCCGAGATCGAGGCAGAGATTGGCGTGAAATATGATGCGGAAGCTCTTGCGGAAGTGGTCGCGAATCTTTCCTGTATGAATCCTGAGAGCCAGACCGCATCCGTAGATGCATATCCGGCGTTTCAGGATGGGCAGTTTGTCGTAGTACCGGAGGTTGTGGGCACACAGATCGATACGGAGGTATTCAACGCGAAGGTTGCGGAGGCGATCAATGGCTTCCAGCCGACTTTGAAACTTTCAGAGATCGGGTGCTATATTCTGCCGCGGTTTGTATCGGATTCGCCGGAAGTAGTGGCGGCAAAAGACGCGATGAACAGTTATCTCGGCGCGAATATCACCTATGATTTTAATCCGTATACAGAAGTAGTGGACGCGTCTGTCATATCGCAATGGGTCAGCGCGGACGGCGAGATGAATGTCATGTTCGACGAAGGAGCCGTTCGGGCATTTGTCAAGGCTTTGGCGGAGAAGTATGATACGAAGGGAAAGACGAGGAATTTTACGACGGCTACGGGAAATGCCGTGACAATAGAAGGCGGAAGCTATGGATGGCGGATTGATCAGGAAGCGGAGTATAACGCCCTGATCGCGAATATCCAGAATGGCGAGACCGTGACACGTGAAGCGAATTACGCGAACCGCGCCGCAAGCCATGATGGGAATGATATGGGCAGTACTTACGCGGAAGTAGATCTGTCTACCCAGCAGATGTATTTTATCCAGAACGGGCAGGTGGTGCTGCAGTCTGCTATTGTTACCGGTAATCCGAATAAAGGAAACGGAACGCCACAGGGAGTCTATTCACTGGCGTATAAGGCGTTGGATCAGGTTCTTCGGGGAACGAAGCAGCCGGACGGAAGTTATGAATATGAGACTCCGGTAAAATACTGGATGCCATTTAACGGCGGTATCGGATTCCATGACGCGACCTGGCAGTCGTCATTTGGAGGAAGCAGATATCAGACACATGGATCTCATGGCTGTGTGAATCTGCCTTATGACATCGCGTCGCAGTTATATCAGTTGATATCCGCAGGGACGCCTGTGGTCTGTCATTATTGATGAAGGAGAGTAAAGTGTACGAATTAATGAAAAGAGACGGCCTTGCCAAGAGGGGAAGGCTGCATACGATACATGGGGTCATCGAGACCCCTGTATTTATGAATGTAGGAACTGCAGCGGCTATCAAAGGAGCGGTAGCTACTACAGACCTGCAGGAGATCGGGACGCAGGTGGAGCTTTCGAATACTTACCATCTGCATGTCCGTCCTGGTGATGAAGTGGTGAAGCGATTGGGAGGGCTTCACAGGTTCATGGTGTGGGATAAGCCGATTCTCACGGATTCCGGCGGGTTCCAGGTATTTTCGCTGGCAGGGCTTAGGCAGATCAAGGAAGAGGGCGTGTATTTTCATTCTCATGTGGACGGCAGGAAGATCTTCATGGGACCGGAAGAAAGCATGCGGATACAATCGAACCTGGCGTCTACGATCGCCATGGCATTTGACGAGTGTCCTTCCAGCGTGGCGGACAGAGCGTATATGGAGAGATCGGTAGCGAGGACGACACGTTGGCTTGCACGGTGCAAGCAGGAGATGGACAGGCTGAATCAACTTCCGGATACCATTAATCAGAAGCAGATGTTATTTGGGATCAACCAGGGGGGGATCTATGAAGATATCCGTATCCGCCACGCACAGGAGATTACGAAGCTTGGGCTTGACGGTTATGCGGTCGGCGGGCTTGCCGTGGGGGAGTCCCACGAAGAGATGTACCGGATCCTGGATGCGGTCGTGCCGTATCTTCCGGCGGACAAGCCGACATATCTGATGGGAGTAGGTACTCCGGCGAATATCCTGGAGGCAGTGGACCGAGGCGTTGATTTCTTTGACTGCGTGTATCCCAGCCGCAATGGAAGGCATGGGCATGTCTATACCAACCAGGGGAAACTGAACCTTTTTAATGCAAAGTATGAGTTAGATGAAGCGCCCATCGAAGAGGGATGCCAATGCCCGGCGTGCAGGACTTATTCCAGGGCGTACATCAGGCATCTTCTGAAAGCGAAAGAAATGCTTGGTATGAGGCTCTGTGTTCTGCACAATCTGTATTTTTATAATACTATGATGAAAGAGATCCGGCAGGCGATCGAGGAAGGCAATTATCAGGATTATAAATCAGCAAAACTAGAAAGTATGTCAAAAAACATAAAAAAATCATAAAATCACTTGATGAAATATGGAATATTGTGTATGATAGCAATATCGCTTAGATTTAGGAGGAATTAATATGTATACATTGGCGACACAAAGTGCAGGAGCGAACTGGGCATTACTGATTGTCGTATATGCGGTTATTTTTGGCGGTTTTTATTTTGTCTTCATGAGACCGCAGAAGAAAGAGCAGAAGAGGGTACAAGCGATGATCGCCGATATGGAAGTTGGCGATACGGTACTTACGACGAGTGGTTTCTATGGTGTTATTATTGATATCAGCGACAGTGATGTGATCGTAGAATTTGGCAGCAACCGGAACTGCCGTATTCCGATGCAGAAGGCGGCGATCGCCCAGGTAGAGAAGGCGACAACAGAATAAAGACAATAAAACATGTGGTCGAAGCGGCGTCTTCGGCCACATGTTTTATTGTCAGGCTTTTAATCATCTTCTTCGCTTTGGAAGCTGTAGGTATAACGTTTTCTTGCCATCTCGTCATTCGCCAGATATTCGTCATACGTTGTGATCTTGTCGATCAGCTTGCCGCCGGGTACGATCTCCATGATGCGGTTCGCCGTTGTCTGGACGATCTGGTGATCTCTGGAAGAGAAGAGAAGGACGCCCGGGAATTTGATCAGCCCGTTATTCAGCGCGGTGATCGCTTCCATGTCCAGATGATTGGTCGGTTCGTCCAGAAGCAGGACATTAGCGCCGGAGATCATCATCTTGGAGAGGAGACACCGTACCTTCTCGCCGCCGGAGAGTACGCGTACTCGTTTGACTCCGTCGTCGCCGGAGAACAACATACGTCCCAGGAAACCACGTACGTAGGTTACGTCTTTTTCTTCTGAATATTGTGTCAGCCATTCTACGATCGTGTAGTCGTTCTCGAATTCATCGCCGCTGTCCAGAGGGAAATATGCCTGGGAAGTCGTGATGCCCCATTTGTAAGTTCCTTCATCCGGCTCCATCTCGCCGGAAAGGATCTGGAACAGGGTAGTTTTGGCTAATTCGTTGCTGCCTACAAAGGCTACCTTATCGTCGTGATTCAGGGTAAATGTAAGGTTATCCAGGATCTTCTCGCCGTCTATGGTCTTGCTTAAACCTTCAACCGTAAGGACTTCATTTCCGATCTCGCGGTTTGGACGGAAGTCAATGTAGGGGTATTTACGGCTGGACGGCTGGATGTCGTCTAGCTGGATCTTCTCAAGGGCACGCTTTCTGGAAGTTGCCTGCTTGGATTTGGAAGCATTGGCGCTGAACCGGGAGATGAACTCCTGCAGCTCTTTGATCTTCTCTTCTTTCTTCTTATTGGCTTCCTTCATCTGGCGGATCAGCAGCTGGCTTGATTCGTACCAGAAATCATAGTTTCCGGCGTAGAGCTTGATCTTGCCATAATCAATATCTGCGATCTGAGTACAGACTTTGTTAAGGAAGTAACGGTCATGGGATACCACGATGACGGTATTGTCGAAGTTGATCAGGAATTCCTCCAGCCATGCGATAGCATCCAGATCCAGGTGGTTCGTCGGCTCGTCGAGAAGCAGGATATCCGGATTGCCGAAAAGCGCCTGGGCAAGCAGGACTTTTACCTTCTCAGGCCCGTTTAGATTCTGCATGATCTCATAATGCATTTCAGAGGGAATCCCCAGTCCGTTCAGAAGAGAGGCAGCGTCAGATTCTGCTTCCCATCCGTTCATGGCGGCAAACTCACCCTCCAGTTCACTTGCCTTGATACCGTCTTCATCGGTGAAGTCTTCTTTTGCATAGATGGCTTCTTTTTCTTTCATGATCTCATAGAGTCTGGCATTGCCCATCATGACCGTGTCAAGAACGGGATATTCGTCATACTTAAAATGATCCTGCTGCAGGAAAGAGAGACGTTCGCCGGGAGTAATGGAAACGTCTCCTTTGCTTGGCTCGAGCTGTCCGGAGAGGATCTTTAGAAATGTAGACTTTCCTGCGCCGTTGGCGCCGATCAGGCCGTAACAATTTCCCTCCGTGAATTTAATATTGACATCTTCAAACAGGGCTTTCTTTCCTACACGCAATGTTATGTTGCTTGTGCTAATCATAGTGTTTTCTTACTCCTTTTTGTTCGAATCTGAATGATACCTTGCATATCTTACCAAATATACAGGGAAATAGCAAGGCAAATATTACTGTACTATAACAGAAAATAGGTATATAATAGCAGAGGAAAGTGGGGTATGGATTATGATAAAAGCAACAATGGTATTAGAAGGCGGAGCAACCAGAGGGGTCTTCACTTCGGGAGTCTTAGATTATCTGATGGAGCAGGGGCTGTATACGTCTCATGTGATCGGCGTGTCTGCCGGAGCCTGCAATGGCGCGGACTATGTTTCGAGGCAGATCGGCAGGACCAGAGACTGCACGATCCACAAGGAGAAGGAGTATAATTATTACTACGGATTCCGAAAGTTCATAAGGGAGAAGAGCCTGATGAATATGGATATGATATTCGACCGATATCCCAATGAATTCTTCCCGTTTGACTATGATACGTATTTTGGTTCCGAGATGGAGTGCGAGATCGTCACGACCAACTGTGAGACTGGCCAGGCGGAATATATGACAGAGCGTCATGACAGGGAACGCCTGATGAAGGTTTGCCGTGCGTCCTGCAGTATGCCTCTGGTTTCGCCGATCGTAAATGTGGATGGAGTGCCGTATCTGGACGGAGGGCTGGCGGATTCGATCCCGGTCAGCCGGGCGATCGGGATCGGAAATAAAAAGATCATAGTGATCTTGACCAGGAATCCGGGGTATCGTAAGAAGCCGACGTCACAGGCTGCGGCTAATCTGTACCGGAGGGCATATAAGAAATATCCGGAACTGGTCCGGGTGACGATCAGGAGGAATTATGAGTATAACCGTCAGATCCGGTTGGTGGAGCAGCTGCAGCGGGAAGGGAAAATATTCGTGTTCAGTCCGCGGATCCCTACCGTCTCACGGACCGAGAAGGATTATGATTCTCTGATGCATTTCTATGAACACGGATACCAGCAGGCGAAACGCAGGCACAGGGAACTGCAGGAATATCTGGAAGGCAGTTTTATGGGGTTATAGAATGCGCGATTTAGCCAATTAAAGTCTTGAAACATTGGCGGAAATAGGATATGATAAAGGATAAAATGAGTATTTGACAGGAAGGAAGAGGATTATGAATCTGAGAATCGGAGTGATCAAAGGAGACGGGATTGGGCCGGAGATAGTGGCAGAGGCTATGAAGGTAGTGGATCAGACGGCGAAAACCTATGGGCATACCTGTGAATATACACAGCTTTTGATGGGCGGGGCGTCCATCGACGTACACGGCGTTCCGTTGACGGACGAGACGGTAGCGTCGGCGAAGAGCTGCGACGCAGTGCTGATGGGATCGATCGGAGGAGACGCGAAGACATCGCCGTGGTATCAGTTAGAACCATCAAAGAGACCGGAGGCAGGGCTTCTGAGGATCCGCAAGGAGCTGAACCTGTTCGCGAACTTAAGGCCTGCCGTCCTGTATGATGAACTTAAGGGCGCCTGTCCGTTGAAGGAGGAGATCACAGAAGGCGGTTTCGATATGATGATCATGCGCGAGCTGACGGGCGGCTTGTATTTTGGAGAGCGCAAGACGGTGGAGGAAGACGGCGTCAGGACGGCATACGACTCTCTTACATATAACGAGAATGAGATCCGCAGGATCGCAAAGCGCGGATTTGACATAGCCATGAAACGCAGGAAGAAGGTAACTAGCGTGGATAAGGCGAACGTGCTAGATTCCTCCAGGCTCTGGAGAAAGGTTGTGGAGGAAGTTGCCGCCGGGTATCCGGAGGTAACCCTGGAGCATATGCTTGTGGACAATTGCGCCATGCAGCTGGTGAAGGATCCGAAGCAGTTCGACGTGATCCTGACTGAGAATATGTTCGGGGACATCTTATCTGATGAGGCGAGTATGGTGACCGGTTCCATCGGGATGCTTGCGAGCGCCAGCCTGAATGAGACGAAGTTCGGACTCTATGAGCCAAGCGGCGGTTCCGCGCCGGATATTGCGGGCAAAGGGATCGCCAACCCTATTGCAACGATCCTGTCTGCGGCGATGATGCTGCGGTTCAGTTTTGATCTGGACCGAGAGGCAGACGCCATTGAGAATGCAGTTGCAAGGGTTCTGAAGGAAGGATACCGGACGATCGACATTATGTCAGAAGGAAAAGAGCAGGTTGGTACTAAGAGGATGGGCGACCTGATCGCAGGGTATATTCAATAGAGCAGTATGATGTAATAATACAAGATCAGGGATATGGGAAGGATATGATCCGCCATGTTCCAAAGCAGGAGGATAATATGAGAAGTGATACAGTTACAAGGGGGAAGCAGCAGGCGCCCCACAGATCTTTATTTAATGCGTTAGGGCTTACACCGGAAGAGATGGACCGTCCTCTGGTGGGAATTGTCAGCTCTTATAATGAGATTGTTCCGGGGCATATGAACCTGGATAAGATTGTAAATGCAGTAAAGCAGGGAGTCGCCATGGCAGGCGGAACTCCGATCGTGTTCCCGGCGATCGCAGTCTGCGACGGAATTGCCATGGGACATATCGGTATGAAGTATTCTCTGGTGACCAGAGATCTGATCGCGGATTCTACGGAGGCAATGGCTCTGGCGCATCAGTTCGACGCGCTGGTCATGGTTCCGAACTGTGATAAGAATGTGCCGGGGCTTCTGATGGCGGC
Organism: Dorea sp. 5-2; assembly: GCF_000403455.2. Taxonomy (GTDB): domain Bacteria; phylum Bacillota; class Clostridia; order Lachnospirales; family Lachnospiraceae; genus Sporofaciens. The sequence goes on from NZ_KE159715.1 coordinate 273,535, forward strand.
TGCAAGGATCAATGTGCCGACCATATTTGTCAGCGGAGGACCGATGCTCGCGGGACATGTGAAGGGGAAGAAGACCAGTCTTTCCAGTATGTTCGAGGCAGTAGGGGCGAACGCGGCAGGGATGATCACAGACGAGGATCTGTGCGAGTTCGAGAACAAGACCTGTCCGACTTGCGGCTCTTGTTCGGGTATGTATACGGCAAACAGTATGAACTGCCTGACGGAGGTTCTGGGAATGGGGCTTGGCGGAAATGGAACCATCCCGGCAGTCTATTCTGCAAGGATCCGTCTTGCGAAGCAGGCGGGTATGAAGGTGATGGAGCTGCTTGAGAAGAATATCCTGCCAAGAGACATCATGACCGAGAAGGCGATCCTGAATGCCCTTACGGTGGATATGGCTCTTGGATGTTCTACGAACAGTATGCTGCATCTTCCGGCGATCGCACATGAGATCGGCATGGATTTTGAGATTGACTTTGCAAACGGCATCAGTGAGAAGACGCCGAACCTCTGCCACCTTGCCCCGGCAGGCCCGACCTATATGGAAGACCTTGATGAGGCGGGCGGCGTCTATGCGGTGATGGCGGAGCTGAATAAGAAGGGGCTTCTGCATACGGACTGCATGACGGTGACGGGAAAGACCGTGGGAGAGAACATTGCACATGCGGTCAACCGGGATCCGGAAGTGATCCGTCCTATCGACCAGCCGTATACGCCGACGGGAGGACTTGCTGTGCTGAAGGGGAATCTTGCGCCGGACGGAAGTGTGGTGAAGCGTTCTGCAGTTGTGGAGGAGATGCTGGTTCACGAAGGCCCGGCGAGGGTATTTGACTGTGAAGAGGATGCCATTGACGCGATCAAGGGCGGAAAGATCGTGGCAGGAGATGTGGTAGTCATCCGCTATGAGGGACCAAAGGGTGGTCCGGGTATGCGGGAGATGCTCAATCCGACTTCCGCGATCGCAGGAATGGGCCTTGGTTCCAGTGTGGCTCTGATCACGGACGGACGGTTCAGCGGAGCTTCCAGAGGAGCTTCCATCGGACACGTGTCTCCGGAAGCTGCGGTGGGCGGACCGATCGCGCTGGTGGAGGAAGGGGATATCGTTAAGATTGATATTCCGAACCTGAGATTAGAGCTTGACGTGTCAGAGGAAGAGCTTGCGAAGAGACGGGAAGCATGGAAGCCGAGAGAACCGAAAGTGACGACCGGATATCTGGCAAGGTATGCGGCGATGGTAACCTCCGGGAACCGTGGAGCGATCCTGGAGATTCCGGGAAAGTAAGCGGAAGGATGATAATATAATGTACAATAGAAAGAAGGAGAATGACAGAATATGCAGTTGACAGGATCCGAGATATTGATCGAATGTTTAAAAGAGCAGGGTGTGGACACCGTATTTGGGTATCCGGGCGGCGCCATTCTGAATGTATATGATGAATTATACAAGCACAGTGATGAGATCACGCATATCCTGACTTCCCATGAACAGGGGGCTGCCCATGCGGCCGACGGATATGCCAGGGCGACCGGCAAAGTCGGTGTGTGCTTTGCGACCAGCGGGCCGGGGGCGACGAATCTTGTCACGGGAATTGCCACCGCGTATATGGATTCCATACCGATCGTGGCGATCACATGCAATGTCAGTGTAAGCCTCTTAGGAAAGGATAGTTTTCAGGAAATTGATATCGCAGGTGTTACAATGCCGATCACGAAGCATAATTATATCGTGAAGGATGTAAATGACCTTGCCGATACCATCCGTAAATCTTTTATCATAGCAAAGAAGGGAAGGCCGGGACCGGTGCTGATCGACATTCCCAAGGATGTGACGGCGAATAAGGCGGAATATCACAAAGAGACGCCGACGCCGCATCCTGCGTCGAACGAGGTGAGCGAAGCGGAGCTTGATACGGCGCTTAAGCTGATCACGAAGGCGAAGAAGCCTTATATCTTCGTTGGCGGCGGCGCGATCCTTTCGGACGCCAGTGAGGAATTATATACTTTTGTCAAGAAGGTGGATGCTCCGGTGACAGATTCTCTGATGGGGAAAGGGGCGTTCCCGGGAACGGATCCTCTCTATACAGGGATGCTTGGCATGCATGGAACCAAGACTTCGAACTACGGGGTCAGTGAATGTGACCTTCTGATCGTGATCGGGGCAAGATTCAGCGACCGAGTGACCGGCAATGCGAAGAAATTTGCCAGCAATGCGAAGATTCTGCAGATCGACATAGATCCTGCGGAGATGGATAAGAATGTGCTGATCACAGCCGGAGTCGCAGGGGATATCCGGACCGTCCTCGGGCGGTTGAACGCCCGCCTTGACCAACAGGAGCATGAGGAATGGGTACAAAAGATCATGGAATACAAGGAGCGGTACCCGTTGTCCTATCATCCGGATATTCTGACGGGGCCTTTCGTGGTGGAAGAGATTTACCGTCAGACCAAGGGAGAGGCGATCGTGGTGACAGAGGTCGGCCAGCATCAGATGTGGGCGGCGCAGTTCTACCGCTATACGAGGCCGAGAACCCTGCTGACGTCCGGCGGCCTTGGAACGATGGGCTACGGGCTTGGAGCGTCTCTTGGGGCGAAGACGGGAATGCCGGATAAGACGGTGGTCAATATTGCCGGCGACGGATGCTTCCGGATGAATATGAATGAGATCGCCACGGCTGTCCGCCATAATATTCCGGTGATACAGGTGGTGGTCAATAACCATGTGCTTGGAATGGTGCGCCAGTGGCAGAATCTGTTCTACGGGCAGAGGTATTCGGCGACTGTGCTGAATGACGCGGTGGACTTTGTGAAGCTTGCGGAGGCGATGGGCGCCGTAGGGATCCGGGCGGCGACGCAGGAGGAATTCAAGGCGGCGTTTGCAGAGGCGCTGACGCTTCGCAAACCGGTGGTGATCGACTGTCAGATCGACTGTGACGACAAGGTATGGCCGATGGTGGCGCCGGGGAAAGCGATCAGTGAAGTATTTGACGAGAAGGATCTAGAAGAGAGTAAGTGATGTTAGATAGAAAGGTGAGGAACGAATATGGGCAGAGTGTACAATTTTTCGGCAGGACCAGCCGTATTACCGGAGGAAGTGCTTAGAGAAGCAGCAGAGGAGATGTTGGATTATCGGGGGACGGGAATGTCTGTAATGGAGATGAGTCACCGCTCAAAGGCGTTTCAGGAGATTATTGATACGGCTCGCGCGGACCTGCGCGGCTTGATGGGGATCCCGGAGGATTATGAGGTACTGTTCCTGCAGGGCGGAGCGTCGCAGCAGTTTGCCATGATCCCTATGAATCTGATGAAGAACAGGGTGGTGGATTACATCGTTACCGGCCAGTGGGCGAAGAAAGCAAGCGAAGAGGCGAAGAAATACGGCAAGGTAAATATCCTGGCTTCTTCCGCGGATAAGACTTTTTCCTATATTCCGGACTGCCGCGACCTGCCTGTTTCCGAGGATGCGGATTATGTATATATCTGTGAGAACAACACGATCTACGGGACGAAGTATAAGGAACTTCCGGATACGAAGGGAAAGCTTCTGGTGGCGGACGTATCCTCCTGCTTCCTGTCAGAGCCGGTGGATGTCACGAAGTACGGGGTGATCTACGGCGGCGTGCAGAAGAATATAGGACCGGCAGGAACGGTGATCGTGATCATCCGTAAGGATCTGATCACGGAGGATGTACTTCCGGGAACTCCGACCATGCTGAAATATAAGACCCATTCGGATGCAGGCTCTCTCTATAACACACCTCCGGCTTACGGGATCTACATCTGCGGCAAGGTGTTCAGGTGGCTTAAGAAGCAGGGCGGCCTTGCGGCGATGAAGAAGTATAACGAGAAGAAGGCGAAGATACTGTACGATTTCCTGGATCAGAGCAGTATGTTTAAAGGCACGGTAGCGCCCAAGGACCGTTCGCTGATGAACGTACCTTTCGTGACGGGAGACGATATGCTGGATGCGAGGTTTGTCAAAGAAGCGAAGGCGGCGGGGTTCGAGAACCTGAAAGGCCACCGCAGTGTAGGCGGCATGCGGGCCAGCATCTACAATGCAATGCCGATGGAAGGCGTCGAGGCATTAACGGCGTTTATGAAGAAGTTTGAAGAGGAGAATCAATAATCATGTATAAATATCATTGCTTAAATCCAATCTCTGACGTGGGGCTTGAAAGACTGACAGAAGAATACGTCCCGGTAAGTACCATGGAAAAAGCAGACGCGGTTCTTGTAAGAAGTACGGTGATGCATGAGATGGAATTTTCACCGAAGCTTAAGGCGATCGCCCGTGCCGGCGCCGGTGTGAATAACATCCCGTTGGAGAAGTGTGCGGAGAAAGGGATCGTTGTGTTCAACACGCCGGGAGCCAATGCCAACGGTGTGAAGGAGCTGGTGATCGCGGGAATGCTCCTTGCTTCCAGGGATATTGTCGGAGGGATCAACTGGGTACAGGAGAACGAGGAAGACGGCAATATTGCAAAGGATGCGGAGAAGGCGAAGAAGTCGTTTGCAGGATGTGAATTAGAGGGGAAGAAGCTTGGAGTCATCGGCCTTGGCGCCATTGGCGTGTTGGTGGCCAACGCCGCGACGAATCTTGGCATGGATGTATACGGGTATGATCCCTATGTGTCCGTTGATTCGGCATGGAGGCTTTCACGAAGCATCCATCACGCGAAGTCGATTGACGAACTGTACGGAGACTGTGATTATATCACGATCCATGTTCCGGCGATGGAGCAGACGAAGGGAATGATCGATAAGAATGCCATCAGTCTGATGAAAAAGGGCGTTGTGGTGCTGAATTTTGCAAGGGACGTACTGGTGGACGAAGAAGCGATGGTAGATGCGCTGCTGTCCGGGCATGTGAAGCATTATGTGTCGGATTTCCCAACCCCTGTGACGGCGGGCGTGAAGGGCGCGATCGTGATTCCGCATCTCGGGGCGTCTACGGAAGAGTCTGAAGATAATTGTGCGAAGATGGCTGTGAAGCAGCTGAGAGATTACCTTGAGAATGGAAATATCAGGAACTCCGTGAATTATCCGAACTGTGATATGGGACTTCGGGGGGAGAACACACGAATCCTTCTGCTGCACCGCAATGTGCCGAATATGATCGGTCAGTTTACGAAGATCCTGGCGAAGGATAACATGAATATCGCCGATCTGACGAATAAGAGCAAAGGGAAATATGCGTATACGATGATCGACATCGACAGCCCGGTTACGGACAGCACGGTGGGAGAGCTTGAGCAGGTCGATGAAGTTCTGCGGGTGCGTATTATTAAATAATTTTAAGAATAATTAAGGAATCTTAACATAAGATTCCTTGTATTATATTTGCGATTCCTGTATACTCAAGTCATACTTTGAAAAGATTTATAAGTATTGGGGTTTATAGGGGAGAGACAAATGACAAGGAATCAAAATGACGAACGAAGATTGAAAAAAATGCAAAGGATAAAAAAAGTAAAAAGAGTAAGGATGTGTCTGCGCATTCTTGCTCTTTTGGTGATCTGTCAGATACCATTATTCGGGATGACGGCTGCCTCGGCGTACAGCCAGGAAGCAGAGATCAGCCTGGAGCTTGAGGACAGCTCCATTATTCAGGGTGAAGAGCTGCCGGAATTTAGAGCTTCGGCAGAAGCAAAAGGAGATCTGGCGATCGTTCTTGATGAGAGATCAGAGTATACGGTGGAAGATCTGTTAAGAGAATTAGAAACAGGCACAGGGTATACGGTTGTGTGCGACGCGGATTCCATGACAGAAGGCGAATATCCGATGCATATACAGCTTGCGGATCATATCAGGGACGCCCTTAAGAAAAAATGGGTCAGGTTGGTCCGCTTAGAGACGCAGGATGCGGTCTTCACGGTGAAAAATCCGGTGGGAGAGTGGGAGGACGACCGATTTCGGCGTTATGACGGTACATATGTGAGGAATGATTTTGTTGTTTCAAAAGGGAACACCTATTATTTCGGCGACGATGAGAAGATGAAGACCGGATGGCAGGAGATCGGCGGATCCCGATATTATCTGGATCCCGGGGGAATCCTTAAGACCGGATGGCAGGAATATGAAGGCTCGTGGTATTATCTGGGACAGGAAGGAAAGATGAAGACCGGATGGCAGAATATCAGCGGATCGGATTATTATTTTACACAGGAAGGAAAGATGATGACGGGAGTCATGTATCTTGGATTGACAAAGTGTATTTTCGGCGAAGACGGCGTCTTTTTGTCCAAGGAAGAGATTGATGTGGATCCGAATAAACCCATGGTGGCGCTGACCTTCGACGACGGTCCCGGGAAACGGACGGGAGAACTTCTGGACGCATTGGAAGAGCACCGTGCGCATGCAACTTTCTTCATGCTGGGGAAGAGTATGGGGGCTTATCCGAATGAGATTAAGCGTATGAAGAAGATCGGATGCGAGACTGCGAGTCATTCTTATGATCATCCGAATCTTTCGAAGATGGATGAGACGGGGATCCGGGATCAGGTAGACCGGACCGATCAGAAGCTGAGCGAGATCATAGGAGAGGGAGCTTCCCTCATCCGTCCGCCTTATGGGGCGATCAGCGATACGATGAAGGCAAGTGTCGGGATGCCCATGATCCTATGGAATATAGACACTCTGGACTGGAAGACGAGAAATGCCGAAGCAACGGTCAATACCGTTATGGAGAGTGTGAAAGACGGGGATATCATACTGATGCATGATATCCATACCGAGAGTGTAGACGCCGCGGTCGAATTGATCCCCAAGCTGATAGATGCAGGATTCCAGCTTGTGACGGTATCAGAGATGGCGGCTGCGAAGGGGATTGTCTTAGAAAACGGAAAGAGCTATACGGATTTCTGAAAATAAGCCTGTGAATGGCAGGGAGCGCGGCAGTGCTGCCGCCCGGCATTCACAGGCTTTTCTTATAGACAGTTTACAGCGCCTGGTTATGCGCCTTGAGCAGCGCATGGATCTTATCCGTAGGATTCATGACCTTTCCGATGGAGATATCATGATTCATGGAGTCGATGATCAGTGCGATGAATTTGCTCATATCCGCAACTACAAAATAAGGCTTCTCATATGCGGACGGAGGCAGATAAGTCAGGTTCGTTGTGATCACACGGTTGATATAACCGTGGTTGTAGTATTCATCGAAAATATCGAAACCTTCGGTGAACAATCCGAATGTACTGCAGACAAAGACTCTGTTTGCTCCTCGTTCTTTGATCTGTCTTGCCACATCTAACATACTTTCCCCGGAGGAGATCATATCGTCGACAATGATGATATCCTTGCCGTGGACGTCGTCACCCAGGAACTCATGGGCGACGATTGGATTTTTCCCTTTCACGATCTTTGAATAGTCGCGGCGCTTATAGAATGTACCCATATTAACGCCTGTTACGTTGGAAAAATATATGGCGCGGTGCATAGCGCCCTCATCCGGACTTACGATCATCAGATGGTCTTTGTCCACGATCAATCCCGGTTCGGCGCGCAGTAAGGCTTTCATAAACTGATAGGGAGGGTTGAAGCTGTCGAATCCGTGAAGCGGTATGGAATTCTGTACCCTGGGATCGTGGGCGTCGAAGGTGAAGATGTTATCTACCCCCATATCGGTCAGTTCTTGAAGTGCAAGGGCGCAGTCTAAGGATTCGCGTTTGGTACGTTTGTGCTGGCGTCCTTCATATAGAAAAGGCATGACCACATTCAGGCGGTGTGCTTTTCCGTTGGCGGCTGAGATGATCCGCTTCAGATCCTGGTAATGGTCGTCCGGGGACATATGGTTTGGTTTGCCGTTGACTGTATAAGTCAGGCTGTAATTACATACGTCGACCATGATAAATAAGTCTTTTCCGCGGATGGATTCGTCGATCAGGCCCTTAGCCTCGCCGGAACCAAAGCGCGGACAATGGCAGCCAACCAGATAGTTGTCCAACTGATAACTTGAGAATAAGGGTGAATCTAAGGATTCTTTTAAGGTATCCTGACGAAAACGAACGATATAATCGTTCACTTTCCTGCCCAGTTCTTTGCAGGAATCTAAAGCGGCGATTTTTAATGGCGCTACGGGAAGCGCGGTTTCCATGAGTTTGATGTTTGGCATATATATCTCCTATTGTTGAATGTTTACAGTATCTATACAAGATATTTATATCACTATTCGGGGGAGGCGGTCAACCTTAGATTCTCCGAATGTGTGAAAATTTGTTCAAAAGCGTCAGATTGCCGTCGTGGGAGAAATGGATCTGCAATGGTTTCGTTGCTATGGTAATTATGGCGGGGATATGTTATACTGATTTCCAAGAAGAAGTTGGGGAGAATGGTGAAGAATGAGTGCAGGAAAACATGAACATATAATAAAAAGTGTACTTCCGGGCAGTATCGCGGCAGAATTGGAGATCGCGGCGGGGGACAGACTGATCGCCATTAATGAGCGTGAGATAGAGGATGTATTTGATTATCATTTTTACACCAATGATGAAGAATTGGTGCTGTTGATCAAGAAACCGGACGGTGAGGAATGGGAGCTTGAGATCGAGAAAGAATATGAGGAAGACCTGGGGATCGAGTTTGAGCAGGGACTGATGGATGAGTACCGCTCCTGCAGGAACCGGTGTATGTTCTGCTTCATCGACCAGATGCCGGAGGGGATGCGGGATACCTTATATTTTAAGGACGATGATTCCAGGCTTTCCTTTCTGCAGGGGAATTATGTGACGCTCACGAATATGAGCGGCCATGATATCGACCGGATCATAAGATACCGTCTGGAACCCATTAATATATCCTTCCACACGACGAATCCGGAATTGAGATGCAGGATGCTGCACAATCGGTTTGCGGGGGAGGCGCTTAAGAATGTGGACAAGCTCTATGAAGGGGGCATCCAGATGAACGGGCAGATCGTGCTGTGTAAGGGGATCAATGACGGTGAGGAGCTAGAGCGCAGCATCGAGAGCCTGACAAAGTATATCCCGTGCCTGCAGAGTGTGTCGGTGGTGCCGGTAGGGCTTACCAGATACCGGGACGGGCTGTATCCGCTGGAGCCTTTTCAGAGAGAGGATGCAAGGAGAGTCCTTAAGACGATCCATAGATGGCAGGAGAGGCTCTATGAGGAATATGGGACGCATTTCATCCATGCAGGCGACGAGTGGTATATCCTTGCCGGGGAAGAGCTGCCGGAAGAAGAGCGGTATGACGGCTATCTGCAGCTGGAGAATGGCGTAGGGATGCTGCGGCTGCTTGAGGAGGAGTTCCGGGAGGCATATGAAGGAGCAGAGGGAGACCAAAGGAAGAGAGAAGTCTCTATCGCGACAGGGCTTCTGGCGGCTCCTTATATCCAAAGGATGGCAGAGCAGCTTGCAGTCAAGTATCCGAAGACGGAGATACATGTGTATCCGATCCGGAATGATTTCTTCGGAGAGCTGATCACGGTGTCCGGGCTGATCACGGGACAGGATCTGATCCGCCAGCTTCGGGGGCGGGAATTAGGGGAGAGGCTTTTGCTTCCCTGCAATATGTTCCGCAGCGGAGAAGAGGTATTTTTGGATGATGTTACGCTCTCAGAGGTGGAAGAGGCTTTACAAGTGGAGGCATATATTGTAAAATCAAGCGGACGAGATCTTATGGAAGCGGTTATTGCATAGGAATGATACCCTATGAGAAGGAAGAAAATAAGAACAGGAGACAGAATATGAATAAACCAGTAGTGGCAATCGTAGGAAGGCCTAATGTAGGCAAGTCAACTCTTTTTAACGCACTTGCCGGCGAGATGATTTCCATTGTAAAGGATACGCCCGGGGTGACCAGGGACCGGATCTATGCGGATGTCTCATGGCTTGATAAGGAATTTACACTGGTAGATACCGGAGGTATCGAACCGGAGAGTAAGGATATCATATTGTCCCAGATGCGGGAACAGGCACAGATCGCCATTGATACGGCAGATGTGATCATATTCCTGACAGATGTGCGCCAGGGGCTTGTGGACGCCGACTCTAAGGTGGCGGAAATGCTGAGGAAATCAGCGAAGCCGGTGGTGCTGGTCGTGAATAAGGTGGACAGTTTTGAGAAGTTCATGACGGACGTGTATGAATTCTATAATCTTGGGATCGGCGATCCCATGCCCGTCTCATCGGCGTCGCGTCTTGGGATCGGAGACATGTTAGATGAAGTAGTGAAGTATTTTCCGGAAGGGGCAGGAGAGGAAGAGGACGACGACAGGCCCCGTGTGGCGATCGTCGGTAAGCCAAATGTCGGAAAGTCCTCGATCATCAATAAGCTTCTCGGCGAACAGCGGGTGATCGTGTCGGATATAGCGGGGACTACCAGAGACGCGATCGACACGGATATCGTGCATAACGGGAAGGAGTATGTATTCATTGATACGGCGGGGCTTCGAAGGAAGAGCAAGATCAAGGAGGAGCTGGAACGCTACAGCATTATCCGTGCGGTGTCGGCGGTGGAGCGCGCCGATGTGGTGCTGATGGTGATCGACGCGGTGGAAGGCGTGACGGAGCAAGACGCCAAGATCGCCGGGATCGCCCATGAGCGCGGCAAGGGGATCATCATCGTGGTCAACAAATGGGACGCCATCGAGAAGAATGATAAGACCATGCGGGAGTATGAAAGTGAGGTCCGCCGGGTGTTGTCGTTCATGCCTTATGCGCAGGTCATGTATGTGTCTGCCCTGACCGGACAGCGTCTCGCCAAGCTGTACGATATGATCGATATGGTGATCGAGAACCAGTCTCTGCGGGTGGCGACAGGCGTGCTCAACGAGATCATGATGGAAGCGGTGGCGATGCAGCAGCCGCCGTCCGACAAGGGAAAGAGGCTGAAGCTTTATTATATCACGCAGGTATCGGTGAAGCCTCCGACATTCGTGATCTTTGTAAATGACAAGGAATTGATGCATTTTTCATATACCAGGTATCTGGAGAATAAGATCCGGGAGGCATTTGGATTCAAAGGAACTTCATTGAAATTCTTTATAAGAGAGAGAAAAGAGAAGGGGCGCTAGTATGGAACGTTTGGTAAGTGTGGTGATCGGTTATGTGTTTGGGTTATTACAGACAGGATACCTGTATGGAAAGATACACCATGTGGATATCCGTAAGCAGGGAAGCGGGAATGCGGGAACGACCAACGCGCTTCGGACGATGGGATGGAAAGCGGGAGTCGTGACGCTGCTTGGCGACGCCTTCAAGTGTGTGTTCGCGGTGCTGCTGGTGCGCTTCCTCTACAAAGGATCCCATGGGGACATGCTGCCGCTTCTGTCTATGTATGCGGGCATGGGCGCGGTGTTGGGGCATAACTATCCGTTCTATATGAAGTTTAAAGGCGGAAAGGGGATCGCGACGACGGCAGGGCTTCTGTTAAGTACGACCAATGCGTGGATGGTGCTCATCTGTCTGTGTGTATTCTTAGGCATCGTGGCAGGAACGAAGTATGTGTCGGTGGGATCTCTGGCGGTGGTGATCCTTTATCTCGGGGAAGTCATCTATCTGGGGCAGACCGGGGTGTATGGGATCGCGCAGGATTATCTCTATGAGATGTATGGGATCGCGGCGTTTCTGATGGTGTCGGCATTTTTCAAGCACAGGGCGAATATTAAGAGGCTGATGTCCGGAACGGAGAATAAGCTCAGTGTGGGGAAGAGTAAGTAAGAGATGGCGCCCGTGCGGGCAGAAGATATAAAATAATCAGAAAGGAACAGGAAAGGTATGGCAAATGTAGGAATTATGGGAGCAGGGAGCTGGGGAACTGCGCTGGCTTTGCTGCTGCACAGGAATGGACACCAGGTAACGGTGTGGTCCATCAGTGAAGAGGAAGTAAAGATGCTCTCGGAAAAGAGGGAGCATGTGAGTAAGCTGCCCGGAGTAAAGATACCGGAGGATATGGCGTTTACAACGGATGTGGAGAGCACCGTGAAGGGGAAGGATTTTCTCGTGCTGGCTGTGCCGTCTCCATTTACACGGAATACGGCGCGCAGTATGAGCCCGTATGTGGCGGAAGGACAGATCATCGTCGATGTGGCGAAGGGGATCGAAGAGAGTACGTTGATGACCCTTTCCCAGCAGATCGAGCAGGAGATCCCGCAGGCGGATGTGGCGGTCCTCTCAGGGCCAAGCCATGCGGAGGAGGTTGGGCGAGGACTTCCGACGATCGTAGTGGTGGGTTCGAAGAAGGAGGAGACAGCCCGGTATCTGCAGGAGATGTTCATGAATGAGGTGTTCCGTGTATACACCAGTCCGGATATGCTCGGCATGGAGCTTGGCGGTTCTCTTAAGAATGTTATCGCGCTTGCCGCGGGAATTGCGGACGGTCTGGGATATGGCGATAACACGAAGGCGGCGCTGATCACCAGAGGGATCGCGGAGATCGCACGGCTGGGCGTGAAGATGGGCGGCGCGATCGAGAGCTTCACTGGGCTTACGGGAATCGGCGACCTGATCGTGACCTGTGCCAGTGTCCACAGCCGTAACCGGAAGGCGGGATACCTTATGGGACAGGGACGTTCGATGCAGGAGGCGATGGATGAAGTACAGATGGTAGTAGAAGGCGTATATTCAGCCAAAGCTGCAGTGAAGCTCGGGAAGGAGTACAAAGTATCGCTTCCGATCATTGATAAAGTAAGTGAAGTGCTGTTTGAAGGAAAGGATCCAAGAGAAGCGGTGAATGAGCTGATGCTCCGGGACGGCAGGACCGAGCATAATGCGCTGCACTGGGAGAAGTAGCCGGTACGGCGTTTTGGATGTCAGACAATGATAGAATAGAGGGGGAGTCTGTGGCTTCCGGGGAGTTGACGGCTGTGGCGGCTGTCCGTACCGTTCCCGGCATAGGCTCGCCTTTTAAAGTTTGCGGTCCTGCGGACAGTGACAGGAGAATTGATTCGTGAGACGAAAGAATATATAGCGGTGAAAGAGGATAAGAATGACTAGACGAGAGATAAAAGGCAGAGCAAGGAAGGCAGTTAAGAGACACTATATGATTCTGGTAATGACCGGATTGATCGCGATATTTCTGGGGGTACAGGGTTCAAGCTTTGATAACGCACTGAGGATGTATTCCGGCGGTACGGAGGATGCAGGTGCAGACATGGAAGCGGCGGACGCAGATATAAGCCCGCAGGAAGCGGGGGATACGGCGGACACGCGGGTCTCCATGGGAAGCACGGGGCTTATGGATGTATTGGAGCACATCATGATGGGCGACCCGGAGAAGGGCAGGGAAATCTCGGAGAAGATCAGGCAGGAGGAGATCGAGAGGTCCGAACAAGGAAACCGGATCTTGGGAAGAAGCCGGGGAGTCTTGTCGAAGGCGGTGAATGCGGTCACATCAGGTTCTCTGTTCGTGATGTTTGTATCCGGTATCAATTCCATATCGGGTTCGGAGAATCTGGGCAGCCTGATCCTGGTGATCCTGGCGCTTGCGGGAGTGGCAGGTTTCTATATCCTGGTGGTCAATACCTATGCGGTCATCTCAGCCAGGATGTTTCTGGAGGGAAGGTGTTATGAGAAGTTGCCGATCCAGCGGTTCATATTCCTGCTGCGTGCGAAGCGGTGGCTGAAAGTCTCGGCGGCGATGCTCTTGTGCGCCATGTATCAGTTCTTCTGGTCGCTTACGGTCATCGGCGGAATGATCAAATATTATTCTTATTATCTGGTGCCGTATATCCTTGCGGAGAATCCGGACCTGACGGGGCGGGAAGCGGTCAGGCTGTCCAGGCAGATGATGAGAGGGCATAAATGGGAATGCTTTGTGATGGAATGCTCCTTCATCGGCTGGTGGATCCTGGGGGCATTTACGATGGGGCTTAGTGAAGTGCTCTTCTCGATGCCTTATCAGTCTGCGACGTTCTGCGAATATTATGTGGAGCTTCGCGGCAGTGCGAAAGCGGCGGACATACTGGGAGCAGGATCGTTGAATGACAGATACCTGTATGAGCCGGCGTCCAGGGAGGCGCTGGAAGAAGCGTATGGGGATGCGATAGAATGGAAGAAGGATCTGGAAGTGGGAATGCCGCAGCCGGAGGGAATCCGGGGATTGCTCTCAGGCTGGCTTGGGATTTCCTTAAGTATTACGGAAGCGGACCGTGCCTATGAAGAGAACCGGGAGATACAGGTACGTCTTGGCATGCTCGACGATGTTGTGGAGGGAAAGCTCTATCCTGTGCGGTTATCCGGATTCCCGGAGATAACGAGGCAGAAGAGGATAGAGATGTTTCACTATATGAGGCATTATTCGGTCTGGTCTCTGATCATGCTGTTCTTTGCCTTTTCTTTCATCGGCTGGCTCTGGGAGGTGGGCATACATGTGGTGTTGGACGGAGTGTTCGTGAACCGCGGAACCTTTCACGGCCCATGGCTTCCGATCTACGGCGCGGGAGGGGTGCTGATCCTCACTGTGCTTAACAGGATCCGGAATCATCCGGTGGTGACATTCTTTAGTATCATGTTTCTGTGCGGCGTGGTGGAATATGGGACATCGTATTATCTTGAGACTGTCTATGACGGGAAGAAATGGTGGGATTACAGCGGATATTTCCTGAATCTGAATGGACGGATCTGCGCGGAGGGCCTGCTGGTGTTCGGGATTGGCGGGATGGTCATCGTCTATGTCGCGGCGCCTCTTCTGGATAACTGGATCAGGGGGATAAAGAAACAGGCGCTGGTGTATTGCTGTCTGGCATTGTTGGGGCTGTATTTCGCGGACTGTGTATATTCTGCCGGACATCCCAACGAAGGCAAAGGGATTACGGATTATCAGCCGTTGGATTGTAAGAATATAGACAAAAAGAGGAGTAGTGATCATTATGTTGGCAGTTATATTGTCTCCGTTGTACGTGTTGGTTCAGGTTTATATTGTAAGGTGGCTGATCCGGTGGCTTAGCGCCTGCAGAAAGGAATTTCGCAGATACCGTTCCCGGTTGATCGTCTCTGCCGTGTATGTGTTCTTTGCCAGTGCGATGGGAGTCGGCTTCTTCCTGCCCGCCGGACCCATCAAGCGGTTCTTCGTGAAGATCGGCAACTACTGGCTTGGTATCCTGCTCTATACGATCCTGGTGGTGGGAGCGGCGGACGTCATCCATGTCATCTTGAAGCGGAGTAAGAGGATCAACCAGGAGAAGCTTAGAAGCTTCAAGGTCTTCGTCGTGTCGGGGATCATCTGTGCCGTCGGTATCGCGGCGCTCAGTATCTGGGGGATGATCAACGCGGGGAAAATATATACGACAAGATACGAGACGGTGATCGCCAAGGATGCAGGAGAGATAAAGCAGATGAAAGTGGTCATGGCGGCGGATCTGCATATGGGATATAACATCGGATGTGAGCATATACGGAAGATGGTGGAAAAGATCAATGCGGAGGATCCGGATCTGGTCGTTTTTGCCGGGGACATCTTCGACAATGAGTATGAGGCGCTGGAGGATCCGGAGGAATTGATCTCCATACTGCAAGGCATCAAGAGCAAGTACGGCGTGTATGCCTGCTATGGAAATCACGATATCAAGGAGAAGATCCTTGCCGGTTTCACTTTTGGCGGGAGCAGGAAGAAGGAAAGCGACGTCCGGATGGATGCGTTTCTTGAAAAAGCCAGGATCACACTGCTTCGGGACGAGTCGGTGATGATCGCGGACAGTATCTATCTCTATGGGCGTCCGGATCTGCATCGTCCGGGCAGAGGGATCAAGACGCGGAAGACGCCGGAAGAGATCACGGCAGATATGGATCTGTCTAAGCCGGTCTTTGTCATCGATCATCAGCCAAAGGAGTTAGAGGAACTGAGTGATGCGGGAGTGGATCTGGATCTGTGCGGACATACCCACGACGGGCAGATGTTCCCGGGAAACCTCACGATCCGCCTGATGTGGGAGAATGCCTGTGGGTACATAAAGAAGGGCGATATGCACAATATCGTGACTTCCGGGGTAGGAATATTCGGACCGAATATGCGCGTCGGGACTGTCTCGGAGATCTGTTCGGTCACGGTGAAGTTCGAGAAATCAAAATAGATATAAAGAGATTCCGAGAGTAGATGGAAATGAGTTAGGAGGAAGCAGGATGGAGTACAGAGGGTTAGAAGAGCTGGTGCGGAAGGTATTTTATGAGACAGAAGGGAATCATGTCATGGTCGAAAAGGAGGATGGAACAGCCGTGAGGCTTCAGATGTTCGAAGAACCTCTGATGGGGATCGGATCGGCGGAGGATCCGATGTTTCTGGATTATAAGAAATTGGAGGCGGTGGGTCCCTGGCACCGTTCGCCTGCGCAGTGGCTGCCGGAGGCGAAGACGGTGGTGTCTTTATTCTTCCCGATCAGCGAAGAGGCAAGGAAGAGTAACCGGACGGAACCTAAGACGCCGTCCCTGGAATGGCTTTACTGCAGGATCGAGGGAAATGAATTCCTGCGTTCTTTTATCGGCAGGCTCAGGGACTATCTCAGAGAAGCGGGGTATCCTGCCTGCGCGCCTGCGCTGGATGAACGGTTTCGGGCATTTATGGATCAGAAGCCGGATAACGGGGAGGATACGGCGGCAGATGGTTTTGCCCGAACGGTATATGGAAGTATGTGGTCGGAACGTCACGTGGCATATCTGTGCGGCCTTGGCACCTTCGGTCTGTCGAAGGGGATCATTACCCGCAAGGGGATGGCGGGAAGATTCGCAAGCCTTGTTACGGCGCTGGAGCTTCCCGCAGACGAACGTCCCTATAAGGGGTTATATGATTATTGTATCCGGTGCGGGGAATGTATCCGGCGGTGCCCGGTCCGGGCGATCTCGGAAGAAGGCAAGGAGCATAAGCCCTGTCATGACTGGCTGCTGCATGTGAAGAAGGAGTATGCGCCCCGTCTTGGCTGCGGCAAATGCCAGACGGCAGTACCCTGCGAAAGCGGGATCCCGCTTCGAAACGGATCATTTTCTTGTTGACAATCAGATAACCTGTGCTATAATAGTGTGAAAGAAAACTAACACGCAGACGAGACGAGTAGGATGTGGAACATTACAGAGAGAGATGCCCGGAAGTGATCCGTATGAGATACAGGATTCCGGCGCTGAGAGCATCTTATAGCAGAAGCATTTGAAGACCAGCTCCGAGTGGCCCTAATCCGGTCCGGTGATTCCGTTACCATCTAATGAAGTGGTTATCCGCGCAGGAGGATAGCAAGAAGGGTGGAACCGCGGCTAAGATTTGATCATGGTGTTTCCTGGTTAAGAGATCTGACCCGCCCCTTATGATTCTTGGGAGTCGTAAGGGGCGTTTTTTTGTGATAAACGGCTTCCCGGCTATGGCTGCCCGCTCCGAAAGAATCGGTTATTGAGACATAAGAAATGGAAAGGAAGGAACAGATATGATCATTACATTAAAAGACGGATCAACAAAGGAATACGCAGAAGCGAAACAGATCATTGATATTGCGTATGATATCAGCGAGGGATTGGCGCGCGCCGCATGTGCCGGCGAGATTGACGGTGAGACGGCAGACTTACGTACGGTGATCGACAGAGACTGTAAGCTGAATATCCTCACAGCCAGAGATGAGAAGGGGCTTGCCGCTCTGCGCCATACGGCGTCCCATGTGCTTGCCGAGGCGGTACAGAATCTTTTCCCGGATGCAAAGGTGGCGATCGGACCGTCTATTGATACCGGATTCTATTATGACTTTGAGAGCGCGCCTTTCTCGAGAGAAGATCTGGACGCCATCGAGAAGGAGATGAAGAAGATCATCAAGAAGGGTGCCAAGATTGAGCGTTTCACCAAATCCAGGGAAGATGCGATCGCATTCTTTCAGGAGAGAAATGAGCCGTACAAGGTGGAGCTGATCGAAGACCTTCCGGCGGATGCCGAGATCTCCTTCTATTCACAGGGCGATTGGGTAGATCTGTGCGCAGGCCCGCATCTGATGAATACGAAGGGGGTAAAGGCGTTCAAGCTGCTCTCTTCTTCCGGCGCTTACTGGAGAGGAAGCGAGAAGAACCAGATGCTTGCGCGTATCTATGGAACGGCTTACGGAACGAAGGACGAGCTTGCCGAGCATCTTCATATGTTGGAAGAGGCGAAGAAGCGCGACCACAATAAGCTTGGAAGAGAGATGAAACTGTTCACTACGGTGGACGTGATCGGACAGGGACTGCCGCTTCTGATGCCCAAGGGCGTGGTCATGTTAAAGGAACTCCAGAGATGGATGGAGGATCTGGAGGACAACGAGTGGGGCTACATCCGCACCAAGACTCCGTTGATGGCAAAAAGCGATCTGTACAAGATATCCGGACATTGGGATCACTATAAGGAAGGGATGTTTGTACTGGGAGACGAGGAGAAGGATAAGGAGGTATTTGCCCTGCGTCCCATGACTTGTCCGTTCCAGTATTATGTATATAAGGCAGAGCAGCACAGCTACCGTGATCTGCCGCTGCGTTACGGCGAGACGTCCACCCTGTTCCGCAACGAGGATTCCGGCGAGATGCACGGCTTGACCCGTGTGCGTCAGTTTACGATCTCCGAGGGGCACCTGGTCGTAAGGCCGGATCAGATGGTCAAGGAATTCAAGGACTGTATCGCGCTGGCGCAGCACTGCCTGCAGGTTCTGGGCGTGGAAGAGGATGTAACGTATCATCTGTCCAGATGGGATCCGGAGAATACGGAGAAATACATCGGTGAGCCGGAGGTATGGGAAGAGACGGAAGGACATATCCGTACGATGCTTCAGGAATTAAATATTCCGTTTGTGGAGGATATAGGAGAAGCTGCCTTCTACGGACCGAAGGTAGATATCAACGCCAAGAACGTGTACGGCAAGGAAGATACCATGATCACGATCCAGTGGGACGCCCTGCTTGCCGAGCAGTTTGATATGTACTATATTGACGAGAACGGTGAGAAGATACGTCCGTATATTATCCACAGGACATCTATGGGCTGTTATGAGAGAACCCTTGCATGGCTGATCGAGAAATATGCGGGACTGTTCCCCACATGGCTGTGTCCGGAGCAGGTCCGCGTGATCCCGATCTCCGAGAAGTTCCATGAGTATGCGGCGCAGGTGGAGAGCAGGCTGAAGGCAAACGGCATCCGCTGCTCCGTAGACCAGCGTTCGGAGAAGATGGGTTACAAGATCCGGGAGGCGCGCCTGGACCGGGTGCCATACATGCTGGTGGTAGGAGCCAAGGAGCAGGAGGAAGGGCTGGTATCCGTAAGAAGCCGGTTCTTAGGAGACGAGGGACAGAAATCTCCGGATACATTTATCGGTGAGATCTGTGAAGAGATCCGTACGAAGAAGATCCGCAAGATTGAAGTTGAAGATTGATGAAGGAGTGTTTATGAATATTCTGATCCTAGATGCGCAGGGAGGCGGCTTGGGAAGACAACTGGTCGCCTCCGTTAAGAAAGAATTTCCGGAGGTGGGGATCACGGCTGTGGGTACGAATACCCTTGCCACTTCCAATATGCTCAAAGCAGGAGCAGACCATGGGGCGACCGGAGAGAATGCGGTAGCCGTAGGCTGCCGGAAGGCGGATCTGATCATCGGACCGGTAGGGATCGCCATCGCCGATTCTATGTACGGGGAGATCACGCCTGCCATGGCGGCGGCTGTGGGGCAGAGCGATGCGAAGAAGCTGTTGATTCCCATGAACCAGTGCAATAATATCATCGTGGGAGTGAAGAATGTCTCCATGAGCGATATGATCGGGACTGTGATCGGAATGCTGCGGGATGAGATCATGAAATCCTAAATGGTTCGCCCTGAAGGGTGAACGCCCGTTGGCTAGATCAGGTAGTTTGTAACAGAATGTAATAGAATAGATCAATAGAATATATATAGAAGAAAGTCATGAAGACAAGGAACCTGCCAGAAGGGCAGGCGGTGTTTTCGTGGCTTTTTTTTGCCGGAAGGTTGATGTGAAAAAGAAGGAAAAAGAAGGAGAGAACATGGATACAAGGGAAATATTAGAAAAAGTACGAGACGGGAGTATGGCAGTAGAAGAGGCGGAGCAGGTCTTTAGGCGCCAGCCCTTTGAGGAGATGGGATATGCGAAGCTTGACACCCACAGAAAGCTGCGTTCCGGCTTCCCGGAGGTCGTGTTCTGCAGCGGAAAGGCGACAGAACACCTCCTGCATATTTACCGGAAGCTGTATGAGGAAGACGGCGAAGTATTCGGTACACGTGCATCTGCCGAACAATATGAGGCTCTGAGATCACATCTGCCAAAGCTTGTATACGACCCGCTCTCCCGGATCATGAAGATCGAGAAGCCGGGGAAGGAGCGTGTGGGTAAGATCGCCGTCTGCACGGCGGGAACCGCTGATGTCCCGGTGGCGGAAGAGGCGGCGCAGACTGCAGAGTATTTCGGAAGTTGTGTGGAGCGGATCTATGACGTCGGAGTCAGCGGGATCCACCGCCTGCTCTCCCGGCTCGACGTGATCCAGAGCGCCAACTGCGTGGTGGCGATCGCGGGAATGGAGGGTGCGCTTGCAAGTGTCATCGGCGGGATGGTAGATAAGCCGGTCATTGCAGTGCCGACTTCCGTGGGATACGGGGCGAATCTTAACGGCATATCCGCCTTGCTTACCATGATCAACTCCTGTGCAAATGGGATTGCGGTGGTGAATATTGACAACGGATATGGGGCGGGCTATATCGCGACGCAGATCAACCGATTGGGGGAGAAGAGATTTTGAGAAGAGAAGGATACGGGATGACGGATATAAGAAGATTGCCTGCGGGGCGAAAGATCATTTTATGGGTGCAGATGACGGCAGCGATCCTCATGCTTGCCGCCTGCGGCAATACGCCGGATCCGCAGGGCTCTGCCGGGGCGGGCGCAAGTACGGAGGCGGGCGCAGGCAGCGATACACTGATCTATGGAAGCGGCGACTATACCAGGATCAATCCGGCGATGGACGAGCATGGGGAGATCAATATTCTGATCTTTAACGGGCTTACGGCTCATAACGGGGAGAATGAAGTGGTTCCAAGCCTTGCAGAGAGCTGGGAGTTTGACGAGGGAACCTGTACTTATACCTTTCATCTGAAAGAGGGTGTGAAGTGGCATGACGGTGAAGAATTCACGGCAGACGACGTGAAGTTTACGATCGAGGCGATCATGGATCCCGAGAACGGGTCTGAGAATGCGCCCAATTATGAGGATGTGGAAGAGATCACGGCGGCGGACGACCATACCATAGTATTCCGTCTGTCGGCGCCGAATGTGGCGTTCCTTGATTATATGACGATGGCGGTGCTCCCGAAGCATCTGCTGGAAGGCGAGGATATGCAGGAGTCCGATTTCTTCCGGCATCCGGTGGGTACAGGCCCTTATAAGCTTAAGGACTGGGACGCGGGACAGGCGATCACGCTTGAGAAGAATGAAGAATATTTTAAAGGGGCGCCGCAGATCGGCAGGATCATCTTCAAGATCGTCCCGGACGATAATGCGAAGGCAGTACAGATGGAATCGGGCGAGCTTGACCTGGCGCTTCTGACTCCGAAGGATGCAAAGGTCTTTGCAGACAGGGACGAGTATACGTGCTATGACATGAAGACCTCTGATTACCGGGGGATCCTGTTTAATTTCCGGAATGAATACTGGACAAAGAACCGGGATCTCATTCCTGCAGTCTGTTATGCCATCGACAGGCAGGCGATCGTTGACGCCGTCCTTCTTGGGCAGGGGGTTCCGGCATATGGACCGCTGCAGAGAAATGTCTATAATGAAGAAGAAGTGGAGCATTATGATCATGATCCCAAGAAAGCGAGGCAGGTTCTCGAAGACGCTGGGTGCAGGATGGGAAGCGATGGTTTCTATGAGCGGGACGGCGAGACGGTAGGCTTCGTACTCAGCGTCGGTGCGGGAGACCAGGTCCGTATCGACATGGCGCAGGCGGCGGCACAGCAATTGGGTGAAGCCGGGATCGAATGCACGGTAGATATACCGGCGCAGGTAGACTGGGAGGCGCAGATGGCTTATCTGATCGGATGGGGCAGCCCCTTTGATGCGGACGATCATACCTATAAGGTATTTGGCACGGATAAGGGAGCGAATTACAGCGGGTACTCCAACGAGCAGGTGGACCGGTATCTGACCGAGGCGCGCCGGTCGGACGATCCGGCAGTCCGCAGGGAGGCATACGGCGAGTTCCAGAAGGAGCTTGCGAAGGATCCGGCTTTTGCATTCATCTGTTATGTGGACGCCGCTTATGTGGCGGACGCCCGGATCCGGGGGATCGCACAGGATACGGTGATGGGGCATCATGGTGTCGGGATCTTCTTTAATGTCACGGAGTGGACCATTACGGACCAGTGAAACAGCAGAGACAGGAAATGAAGATAAGAAATGGAGATAAGAAATGCCGGAATTATTAGAAGTAAAGGATCTGTCCGTCAGCTTTGACACGCCGCAGGGAACCGTACATGCAGTCCGGAATGTAAGCTTCTCCTTGAAGGCAGGAGAGGTACTGGCTGTTGTGGGGGAGTCAGGCTGCGGAAAGAGTGCGCTGTGTAAGAGTATCATGAAGCTTCTGCCGTCTTCTGCGAGGATCCGGGCATGCCATATCCTGGTGAAAGGCGCGGATATCACAGGATATCGTGAACGGGATATGCGTAAGCTTCGCGGAAAGCTGTTCTCCATGATCCTGCAGGATCCGTTGACTGCATTGGATCCGGTCATGCCGGTGGGAAAGCAGATTGCAGAAGCGGTGAAGGTGCAGGAGCCAGGGATCGCGAAGACGGAACTTAAGAAGCGGGTTGTGGAATTACTGACACTGGTGGGGATTGACCGCCCCAAAGAGCGGCTGGGGATGTATCCCTGCCATTTTTCCGGGGGAATGAGACAGCGGATCGTGATGGCGGTGGCGCTTGCCGGGAATCCGGATATCCTCTTTGCAGATGAACCGACGACCGCGTTGGATGTGACGATACAGGCGCAGATCCTGGATCTGATCCGGGAGATCCAGCGGAAGATGGGGATGGCGGCGGTATTTGTGACGCATGACCTGTGCCTTGCCGCGAGGATCGCGGACCGGGTTGCGGTGATGTATGCAGGGAAGATTGTGGAGATCGGCATGACAGAAGAGATCTTCAAGGATCCGAGACATCCGTATACATGGGGGCTGATGCGGTCTCTTCCTATATATTCGAAGGGGAAGGACACACTATATACGATTCCGGGAATGCCGCCGACGCTTCTTGATCTGCCGAAAGGAGATGCCTTCGCATGCCGGAATGCGTATGCGCTGGGGATCGATCATGAAGAAGAACCGCCCATGTTCCGGGTTACGGATACGCACCATGCGGCGACATGGCTTCTGGATCCGCGTGCGCCGAAGCCGGACGCCGGGATTCCTGCCGCGCCGGTTTATCCGCAGACGGATGCAGAACGCCCGTATGAGAGTAAGAGTACGGGAACAGTGAAGCAAGGAAAATGTACGGCGCGTGATGAAATATTATTAGACGTACGGCGTCTGTCCCATACATTTTCAATATCAAGGAAGCTATCGGTAAAAGCCGTGGACGATGTCTCATTTCAGATCAGGCGGGGAGAGATCTTCGGGCTTGTGGGAGAGTCCGGCTCCGGCAAATCGACGGTTGCCAGATGTATTATGAATATCTGCCGTCCGCGGGGGCATGGAGCTACGGAGAGGATTCTGTATGACGGGATTGACATCTGGGACGGCAGGCAGTTTCGCGCCAATAAGAGGATGCTTGAGACGACGCGGCAGATCATCTTCCAGGATTCCGATTCCAGCCTGAATCCGCGTATGAAGGTATGCGACATTATCGCTGAACCGATGAAGATCTGGAAGATCACTCCGCCGAGAGGTTCCCTGCGTGCGGAGGCGGAGTTCCAGATGCATTATGTGGGGCTTCCTGCCGGCTATCTGGATAAGTATCCGGGAGAGCTGTCAGGGGGGCAGAGGCAGCGGGTGGCGATTGCCAGAGCGCTGGCGATGGAACCCAAACTTCTGGTGGCGGACGAGCCGATCGCGGCGCTGGATGTATCCATTCAGGCGCAGATCGTGAATCTCTTCCGGCATCTTCAGAAGGAGCATGGATTCTCCTTCCTGTTTATTGCCCACGACCTGGCGATGGTAGAATTCCTGTGCGACCGGGTCGGGGTGATGTATCAGGGAAGATTGGTGGAGACGGGGACGGTGAAAGAGCTATTTTCCAATCCGCGGCATGCGTATACGAAGAAATTACTGTCGGCGGCGCAATGGGATATATGGAACTTGACAAGGGGGAGGATCTCTTATGGGGTATAAGATCATATCTGTTATACTCAGTATTTTTCTTCTGTCGGCAGCCGTGTTCTACATGGCAAGGCTTGCGCCGGGAGATCCGCTGGTGTCTTATTACGGAGACCGTGCAGAGAAGATGAGCCCGAAAGAGCGGGAGTGGGCGGAGGATAAGCTGGGATTGAAAGACCCGGTCACGGTGCAGTATGTCCGCTGGCTTGGCAGGGCATTTCACGGAGACTTTGGGATCTCTTATAAATATAAGGCGGACGTCCTGGAAGTGATCAAAGAGCGTGTGGGAAATACGTTGGTCCTGGGAGGGATCGGGCTTTTCCTGACCATCGGGCTGTCTCTTTTGCTGGGAGTTCTGTGCGCATGGCAGGAAGACGGTATGTTAGACCGCGTCATCTGTAAGGTGGGGACGGTTACAAGCTGTATCCCGGAATTCTGGCTGTCTCTGGTACTGCTCCTGATCTTTGCGGTCAATCTCAGGTGGCTGCCAAGCGGCGGAGCCTATACCATCGGGACGGAAGCGGGGGCTGCCGACCGTATCCGGCATCTGATCCTGCCTGTGGCCGCGGCGGTGCTCAGTCATCTGTGGTATTACGCCTATATGGTACGCAATAAGCTGTTAGAGGAAGTGCGGGCGGACTATGTCCTGCTGGCAAGGGCGAAGGGACTGAGGAAAAGGAACATACTGTTTGGGCACTGTCTTTGGAATATGCTGCCCTCTTACCTGAGCATTATGGCGATCTCCGTGCCTCATATCCTGGGCGGGACGTATATTGTCGAGATGGTTTTCTCATATCCCGGGCTTGGGACATTGTCTTTTGAGAGTGCGCGATATCAGGATTATAATCTCTTGATGTGTCTGTGCCTGATGTCAGGGATCTTGGTGATCTTATGTAATATGGCGGCGCAGGCGATCAATGAGAAGATCGATCCGAGAATGAAGGCAGAGGATTGGTAGAAGAGGTGTTATCCTATGGAGGTGAGAAACTTATGGCAGGGCAGTTCGAGATTGTCGGGATGAAGGAGACGGAACAAAGAGAGCCCAAGCAGAGAAAGAAATGGTATGAAGGAAAACCGGTGATCTCGATGGCGGTCCTTGTCCTGATCGTAACAGGCTGCCTTGCCTGTGATCTGATCATGACAAAGGATCCTTTCTATCTGGATCTTAAGAATTGTAATGACCCTCCGAACCTGGAGTTCCGATTCGGAACAGATACCATGGGCAGGGATATCTTCTCTATGATCTGGTACGGAGGCAGGATCTCGCTGTTTATAGGGGTGGTTTCGACTGTCATATCTACGGCTGCGGCAGTGATCTTCGGGACGGTCAGCGCAAGTGCGCCCGCCTGGGCGGATCACCTTCTGATGCGGTTTGCGGAGATCCTCATCAGTGTACCGGGGCTTCTTATGGTGATCTTCGTACAGGCGGTTCTGGGGGAGGCGAATGTACTGAGCCTTTCCTTTGTGATCGGGATCACCGGTTGGATGGGGATCGCCAAGGTCATACGGACGGAGGTGCGCAGGCTTCGCAGCAGTGAATATGTGATCGCCTCAAGATGTATGGGCGGAAGCTTTTTTCATATACTATGGCATCACCTGGCGCCGAATTTTATATCTTCTATCATGTTCATGGTGGTCATGAATATCCGAACTGCCATTGCGGCAGAGTCGACGCTGAGCTTCATGGGGATCGGGCTGCCGGTTGAGGTTATTTCGTGGGGCAGCATGCTATCCCTGGCTGAGAAAGCATTGCTGTCCAATTCCTGGTGGATGATCCTGATTCCGGGCGCATTTCTTGTCGTGACACTTCTGTGCGTTACAAACCTTGGAAATTATCTGCGCAGGAGTGTGAACCGGCAGGAGAGGAATCTGTAATTTTTTAGACGGATTTGTGCAAATATCATCGGATTTGTGCAAACATGTGAAATGAAAAAGTGATAGAATGAGGGCACAAATTTGGAAGCAGGAGGTATACAAAAATGAAGATTTATGTAAGTGGCGCCGCACCCAGACAGGGAAACGGCAGGAAAGAGACTCCTTTTAAGTATATCAACGACGCTGCGAAGGCGGCTAGACCAGGGGATGAAGTCATTGTTGCGCCGGGGATATACAGAGAGTCCGTCGATCCGGTATGCGCCGGCCTTGAGGACGCACGCATTGTTTACCGCAGTGAAGAGCCGCTTGGCGCAGAGATCACCGGGGCAGAGCCTGCCGTGGGATGGAAGAAGTATCAGGATAACGTATGGGTATACCGGGTAGATAACGGTGTGTTCGGAACCTATAATCCGTACACGACATACGTAGGCGGAGACTGGTATTTCGCGCCGGTGGTAAGGCATACGGGAGCGGTCTATCTCAACGACCGTCAGCTCTATGAGACAGAGACACTAAAAGAGTGCATCCGGGGCGAGGTATACGCGCCGTCATGGGAACCGGAGTGGTCCGTGTACAAGTGGTACACAGAGCAGGACGGCAACGAGACGGTGATCTATGCGAATTTCCAGGGGAAGGATCCGAATAAAGAGAAGGTAGAGATCAATGTCAGAAGAAATTGCTTTATGCCGTCGAAGACGGGGATCGGCCATATCACCTTCTGCGGATTTAAAGTAAGTAAAGCCGCTACGACATGGGCGCCGCCGGCAGCTTACCAGGACGGCATGATCGGGCCTCACTGGTCAAAGGGATGGATCATCGAGGATTGTGAGATCAGCAACAGCAAGTGCAGCGGGATCTCGCTTGGCAAATATTATGATGAAGAGAACGATCATTATTTTACCAGGAAGAAGGTAAAGAGCCCGACACAGATGGAGCGTGACGCCGTGTGCCGCGGACAGTACCACGGATGGACGAAGGAGACGGTGGGAAGCCATATCGTAAGGCGCTGCCATATCCACCACTGTGAGCAGACCGGTATCGTCGGGCGTATGGGATGTGTGTTCAGCCTGATCGAGGACAACCATATCCACCATATCAATAATATGCAGCAGTTAGGTGGGGCGGAGATCTCAGGGATCAAGCTTCATGCCGCGATCGACGTAGTGATGCGCCGCAACCATATTCATCACTCCACCATGGGGATCTGGACGGACTGGGAAGCACAAGGGACGCGTATCTCCCAGAACCTTCTTCATGATAACCATTCTCCGGAAGGGACGCCGATGGCAGAAGGCGCCATGTGCAGCCAGGATATCTTCGTGGAGGTAAGCCATGGCCCGACGCTGATCGACAATAACATCATGCTTTCCAGGGCGTCTGTCCGTCTTGCGACGGAAGGCGTGGCATGCGTACATAACTTGATGCTTGGATCCTTTACGGCGGTAGGGTCAGGGACCGATCATTCCGAGGACGAAGTGGGCAGGCAGCCGCGTTATACCCCGTATCATATCCGGCACCGCACGGAGGTGGCAGGCTTCAGCACGATCCTGCATGGGGACGACCGAATCTATAATAATATCTTTATCCAGAATTATCAGCCGATGGAGGACGCCAAGGCTGCAAAGGAATTCGGATATGATAATCAGACGGCAGGAACGAAAGTTTTCGAAGAATATCCGACGTATGAGGAATGGATCGCCAATTTCGAGATGGATAAGCCGGCAGATATGCATAAGTTAATGCAGTATCATTTCGGACACCTGCCGGTATGGATCAACGGAAACGCGTATTTTAACGGCGCGAAGGCGTCCGGGAAGGAATGCTCCAATCTGGTGAACGATCAGGATCAGGTGACGGTAGAGCTGGCTGAGCAGGACGGGGCGTATTTCCTCAAGACCAACGTCTATGATCTGTTGGAAGGATTCCGGGCGGGCATTATCAACAGCGATCTTCTGGGATATGCTTTTGAGCCAGAGCAGAGATTCGAGGAGCCGGACGGGACAGCGATCGTCTTTACAGAGGATTATCTCGGCGGACATCGCGGTGTTTCTGCAATACCGGGGCCGTTTGTCACCAAAGAGGCTGCCATGGAGAAGATCTGGCAGGACAGGTAAGAATTCTATATAGGATCAGAACTTAAAATTAAGCCAGGAAGTACAGAATGTTGTATTTCCTGGCTTTATTACCGCGAGCAACGAGCCAAGCGGGCATGCTTGCAGCGGGGGCTTTGACTCTCGGCGGACAGGGGAGCCGAATACCGTCTCTGAGGTAAGAAATTTATAGATAATAGACATTTTATTTTATAGGAATCAAATATTGATAATGCTATGATGTATCTACAAAATATCCGGTATACAATACCGGAACCGTAGAAAAGGAGGAGAAGAGATGAAAAGAAGAAATGCAAGGCTTACGGCGCTGTCCATGGCGGCATTGATGACCGCGTCATTGACGGCATGCGGAGGCGGAGGCAGCAGCGAGGACGGCGGCAAAGACGGCGGCAGTGCGTCGGGCGGAGAGAAGGAGATAACTTATTGGAATATCGGAGTGGAGAGCC
The DNA here is from genome assembly GCF_000403455.2 of Dorea sp. 5-2. GTDB lineage: Bacteria > Bacillota > Clostridia > Lachnospirales > Lachnospiraceae > Sporofaciens. Next base: position 302,222 of record NZ_KE159715.1, read on the forward strand.
CGGATAAGGACATTGTTACAAAGGCTGTAGAGAAATTCAATTCCGAGACCGAATCCGGATATACTGTGACGAGCGTGCCTACCCAGAATGATACATACAAAGAGAAGCTGGTAGTAGCCATGAGCTCAGGAGAATGTCCGGATATGTATTCTTGTTGGTCGGGCGGTCCGATGTATGAGTATATTGATTCCGGATTTGGACAGCCGATCGACGACCTGTTCAATGCTTCGGATATTAAGGATAAGCTGATGGAGTCCGCGGTAGGGCAGGCGACCTATAATGACCATGTCTATGCGGTGCCTTATCAGAATGTATCTATGTCAGGAATCTTCTATAATAAAGAGATGTTTGACAAGTACAAGCTGAAAGAGCCGGAGACGCTTGCAGACCTGGAGAATATCTGCGATACTTTGAAGAACAATGGGATTACGCCGTTTGCACTGGCGAACAGCTCTAAATGGACCGGTTCTATGTATTATATGAACCTTGCGGCACGTTACGGCGGACTTGAACCTTTCCAGAATGCGGTTGCAGGCGAAGGCAAGTTTACGGACGACTGTTTCATCAAAGCAGGCGAGAAGATTCAGGAATGGGTAGAAGCGGGATATTTCCCGGACGGAGTGAATTCTCTGAGCGAGGATGACGGACAGGCGAAACAGCTGATGTATCAGGAGACGGCGGGTATGCTGCTCTGTGGTTCCTGGTATACCGGTACATTTTCTACGGACAGTGCGGAATTCTACGAGAAGATCGGGTGGTTCCCGTTCCCTGCAGTTGAAGAATCTGACGCGGATCCATCTATCATGATCGGTACGGTAGGAGACCAGTTCATCGTGTTCAACTGCGAGGGAGAGAAGTTAGAAGCAGCGTTTGAATGTGCGGAAGCGCATCTGTCTGATGAAGTGATTGACTTTGAAGTAGAGAACGGAAAGATTCCTCCGGTTACCGGGATTGAGGGTAAACTAAGCGATTCTATCACAAAAGAAGTTGTAGAGGCTGCCAATAATGCGTCGGAGATCCAGTTATGGTATGACCAGTATCTGCCGCCGGCAGTGGCTACCGCCCACTTAGACGGATTACAGGAAGTATTCGGCATGACCAAGACGCCGCAGGAAGCGCAGGAGGCAATGCAGAAAGCTATGGATGATTATCTGGCAAATAAAGCAGAGTAGTGTAGGTTGATAGGAAAGGGCTCTGGCAGCAGAGCTCTTTTTAAAAGGCTGGGAATACGTTTTCTAAAGAAAAAAAGGCGGTATTTTCAGATATAAGGAGGGATTTAGGATGAATGGGAAAGAGATTTCTCTGGAGAAGTTAAGGCAGAGGGACACCAGAAGGGTCGCGGCATTGTTCTTGGCTCCGGTAGCGATATTGATGGCGGTTTACGTCATTTACCCGATCATAGACACATTTATAACAAGTACGTATCAGTGGAACGGAATCTCAGCTGCAAAGAAGTTCATAGGGATCAATAACTGGAAGACATTGATCGCAGACTCCAGTTTCTGGATCGCGTTCCGTAATAACTTCGTGATCATGGTGCTGTCCATATGTATCCAGATTCCGATCGGGCTTGCACTGGCAACATTTCTTGATTTTGGAGGGAAGAAGCTCACTGTATTCAAGGTCATCTGGTTTATCCCGCTTCTGATGTCGTCTGTGGCGATCGGTTTTCTGTTTACATATGCATTAGCGACAAACGGCGGATTGGTAAGTACGATCTCCGGGTGGTTCGGCGGAGGAAATGTCGACCTTCTCGGGAATCCCAAGACGGCGCTTCTGACGGTCATTGCGGTTATCTGCTGGCAGTTTACGCCGTTTTACATGGTATATTTTATGGCGGCGTTCACGAATATTCCGTATGATGTCTTCGAGGCTGCAAGGATAGACGGCGCCACCAGAGCGCAGTATTTCTGGAAGATCGCGTTTCCGCTTCTGGTTCCGTCCATGAAAAGCGCGGCGATCCTGTCGATGGTAGGTTCCCTGAAGTATTTTGATCTGATCTATGTTATGACAGGAGGCGGTCCTGGTACGTCGACCGAATTGATGGCTACTTATATGTATAAACAATCCTTCAGCACCTTCAACATGGGTTATGGTTCGGCGGTTGCCGGCGGAATGTTTATCCTGATCTCTATGGTATCGCTGATCACCATGAAGGTCCTGAATGGGAAAGAGGAGGCATAGCAGAGTATGGATCAATATAAAAAGAATAAACAAAAGAGTATTATATGTTGGGTGATTGCGTTTGCATTGGCAATTTTTTACCTTATTGTTTCGGTTATGCCATTTGTATTCATGGTGTTAAACTCCTTTAAAGAGAAGTTTGAGATGCTTACAAAGGGTGTGTTCAATCTTCCGGATTCTTTGAATCTTACGAATTACACGGAAGTACTGACGGGCGGATTCTCTAAATATTTCATAAACAGTGTGGTGGTCCTGGCGATATCGCTGATTCTGCTGCTGTTTATCTCGGCGTGCGCGTCCTATCCGTTGGCAAGGTTCAAGTTTAAGATGGCAGGGCCGATTTATGCGGCGATCGTGGCATGTATGTCCATACCGGTGCATATTACACTGATCCCGGTATTCAAAATGTCGAGGGCTACGGGACTGTATGACAGCATCTGGGCGCTGATCGGGCCATATATTGCATTTGCGGTGCCGATCTCTGTGTTTATCCTGACAAGCTTTATGAAGGAGATCCCAAGAGAGATTGAAGAGTCTGCAGAGATTGACGGATGTGGGAAGATCCAGATGTTCTTCTCCATCATCCTTCCGTTGGCAAAACCGGGGCTTGCGACGCTGGCGATCTATAACGGTGTGAATATGTGGAATGAGTTCTCTTTTGCCTATACATTGACACAATCGTCAGAAAATCGTACACTACCATTAGCAATCTGGGAATTTCAGGGACAGTATTCCATGAATACGCCGATGATCATGGCGGTTTTGACTTTGACGCTTTTACCGATGATCATTATGTTTATTATTTTCCAGGATAAGCTGGTAAAAGGTATGACGGCAGGTGCGGTAAAGGGTTAAGTGATACAAAAAGAGCATCATGCGGGGCATGAAGCTCTTTTTTCGGTACAGGTGTGGATCATTTGAGGGAAAAAGTGAGTATGAAGAGATGGAAAGAACGAATCAACAGGTGGAAATTTGACAGGAAGATGCAGGCGCTTATCATTCTGTCTATTACATTTACAACATTGATTGTCCTGGTTATATCGACAGTATCATCCGTGACGTCGCTGAAAACAAAATCCATCGAACTGCTGCAGGATAAGAATGCTGCGCTGGCGGAGAATTATCAGAATATGCTGGAGGAATATAAGGCGATGAGTATTGCCCTGAATATCGACCGGTCCGTGCAGCGTTATCTGAAGTGCCGGGATAAGCAGAATATGGAATATTCTCAGGCAGTTATGGATACATATAACGTTCTTTCCAGCAGCCTGAATATGTCTTCGGATCTTAATTACATTGCGGTCGTCAGCTATCAGATGGAGGATTATCTTTACCGGGGGAAGGTGGCGATATCTGCGACAGATTTCCAACAGGCGTATGAACAGGATTTCCTGGAAAGTAGGAGCGGGCAGGACAGTGCTCTGAAAATAAGATTCTCCAATGCGTATTTTAAAGGGGAGCAGTATACGGTGAATGTATATTTCCCGATCTATAATGTGGAGCATGTTATGGATGAGAGGGGGCTTCTGTGTATGAATTATTCCAACTCGGTACTAAACCAGATCATTGATGAGAAAGAGGGCAGGCAGAGGACGGAGGCGATCGATACCGAGGGTGTGGTCGTGGCGGCGGGGAATACGGAAAAGATCGGGACGGCTGTGGATTATACCGACAGCCTTACAAGAGAGCGGGGCAGTTTTAAGCAGAACGGCAGGATCTATATCTATCAGAAAGTTCATGGATGGAACTTCTATATTGTCAGCAGTATTGCGTCGATTGAATTGTACCGGCCAAGTATCCGCACGATCAGCCTGATGATATGGATCCTCTTTATTCTGATCGCCGTCAGCTATATGGTGGTGAAGAAGGTGATCAGGAGAGTATACCGGCCGTTAGACAATGTGGTGCGCAAGATGGACGACGTTGCGTCTGGCTCGCTGTCAGTCAGGATCGACGAGGGGATCATGGGCGAGGATTTTGTGAAGCTTGCGACGGGGTTTAATTCTATGATGGAGGAGATCCAGGTTCTTATGGAGAAGGTAAAACAGGAGCAGCACCAGATCGAGCAGATTCGCTTTAATTCTCTGCAGTCGCAGATACAACCGCATTTTCTCTATAATACGCTGGACTGTATCCACTGGCAGGCGATGGCGGACGGGAACCAGGAGATATCAACACTCGTGAAAGCGCTGGCAAGATATTACAGGATCTGCCTGAGCAAGGGGCATGATGTGATCTCCCTTGAGATGGAGATGGAGCATGTCCGGAATTATATGATCATTCAGAACATGCGGTATGATCATATCCTGGGGAGTGAGATCCTCCTGAATGAAGAGTGCAGGGGCGCCATGATCCCAAAACTGACATTACAGCCGTTAGTGGAGAATTCTATCTATCATGGGATTAAAGCGAGAGAGGGAAAAGAGGGGAGCATCTCTCTTCGGGCGAAGAAAGACGGGGATATCGTGAAGATCATCCTTGCCGATACGGGGACGGGTATGACGCAGGGACAGATCGACGAGATGAACCAGCATCTGTCTGAGTATGACGAATCCTTTGGATATGGGGTACGGAATGTGAATAAGAGGATCGAGCTGCTCTATGGAGCTGGGTATGGCCTGCATTACCTGAGGAATCTGTCAGGGGGCGTTACGGTAGAGATCAGGATTCCCTATGTAACAAAAGTGGAGGAAGATATGATACAGGGAGAGATGATTCATGTATAAGGTACTGATCGTAGACGATGAAAAAATGATCCGGATGGGTATCCAAAAGGTGATCCCGTGGGAGGATCTGGGAGTCGGGGAGGTCTTTACGGCTTCGTCGGCAAGAGAGGCGCTTAAGATCCTGGAAGAGCATACGCCGGAGATCATGATCACAGATATCCATATGTCGGAGATGACGGGGCTTGAGCTTATCGAGGCGGCAAAGGAGTTCCAGCCAAAGCTTAGGGTGCTTGTGCTGACCGGGTATGACAGCTTCGAATATGCCAGGCAGAGCCTGCGTCTTAAGGTGCAGGATTTCTTCCTGAAACCGGCGGATGAGAAGGATCTGTCCCATGCGGTCAGGGAGCAGGTAGCATATCTGAGGCGGGAGGAGGAGGAAGCGAAAAGTTCACTGCTTGTACAGCGGACGAGAGGCGTGGCGGAACAGATGCGCCTGGAGACGTATATGCGTAATCTGATACACCGCAGAGAGGAGAGAGGGGAGGGACTGGAGAATCTTAATGATTATTACAGTCCGGACAGGATATATGGATTCCAGGTCGTCCTGGTGGTTCCTGCTCTTCGTATGGATCATCCGGCATCGGAGAAACATTTTCAGGAGATGTCCATGAAAAATATCTGTATTAGTATCGTGGACGCGGAAGAAGAGGGGATCACATTCCCGGATGACGACGGGACGATCCTTATCGTGTATTTCCTTAAGGAAGAAGAGGATTCCTCGATGGAGAGGATCCGGGAACTTGCGGATATCCTGCAGGACGAATTCGACAGCCGGCCGAAGATGGTGATGGGGAGTGTGGTAGAAAATGCCGAGAATCTGTACGTATCTTATCATGACGCCAAGCATCTGCTGGACACGGAGAAAGAAGGGATACAGGATATCATACAGTTGTTGGGAGAGCAGAATAAGAACAATATCTTTCAGGATATTTATGCGGAATTAAAGGATATCATGTGTAATAGTATCGGGAATACGGAATATGTCCTGAAAGCGTTCCGGACTTTTAAGAGGGCGTCGGAATCCTACAATCTGTCGCGGCAGACGGTGCGGCGGCTGTGCTTTGAACTGGCGTCTTCGATCTATTTCGCTTATCTGGGCGAAGCGGGGGAGACAGAAGGGGGGAAGCTTGACGCACTGTCGAAGAGCCTTCGTTCCGCTTCAAGGGAAGAGGCGTGCGAGGTGACGGAGATGTTCTTGTCCCAGATGCTGGGAAGCCAGGAAGAGAATGTGCATGAGATCGTCGCCAAAGCAAAGTACTATATCTCCGAGCATCTGACGGAAGACCTGACGGTGTCCAATATCGCCCTATCTCTCTATATAACGCCCAATTACTTCTCAAGGCTTTTTAAGAGGGTGACGAAAGAGGGGTGTAATGAGTACATCGTGAGGAAGAGGATCGAGAAGGCGAAGTCCCTTCTGGATACCACCACCTTGAAGGTGGGCGAGATCGCCATGATGGTGGGATACCGTGATACGAATTATTTCTCCCTTGCTTTCAAGAAGCATACAGGGAAATCGCCCACGAAATACAGGGAGGAGCTGCAGAATATAAGGGACCGGCGCGAGGATATACCAGAGGTTTAAAGGATGAAGGAAAAGAATCGTGAAAATAGGGAAGGAAGAAAAGTAAATATGAGAAATTACAGAAAAGAGAGAGCACAGGCGAGAGAAAAGGCAAAGAAATTAGTGGCAGAGATGACATTGATGGAGAAGGCGGCGCAGCTTAAGTATGACGCCGCTCCGGTGAAGAGGCTCGGCGTTCCGGCTTATAATTATTGGAATGAGGCATTGCACGGTGTGGCAAGGGCGGGAACGGCAACGATGTTTCCGCAGGCGATCGGGATGGCGGCGGCATTTGACGAAGACATCATGGAGAAGGTCGGAGATATCATCGCGACAGAGGGAAGGGCGAAATATAACGCTTATTCCGGACACGGCGACAGGGATATCTATAAGGGGCTTACGTTCTGGTCCCCGAACGTCAATATCTTCCGTGATCCGCGCTGGGGCAGGGGGCATGAGACTTACGGTGAAGACCCGTATCTTACGTCCAGGCTGGGAGTCAGGTTCGTAGAGGGCGTTCAGGGAGAAGGACCTGTGATGAAAGCGGCGGCATGTGCGAAGCATTACGCGGTCCACAGCGGCCCGGAAGCATTGCGCCATGAATTTGACGCGAGAGTCAGCCGCAAGGAGATGTGGGAGACTTATCTTCCGGCTTTTGAGGCTCTGGTGAAAGAGGCGGATGTAGAATCTGTGATGGGAGCTTATAACCGGACGAACGGAGAGCCGTGCTGCGGCCATAAGTACCTGATGGAAGAGATCCTGAGGGGGAAGTGGGGATTTGACGGACATTTCACCTCAGACTGTTGGGCGATCAGAGATTTTCATGAGAATCATCAGATCACGAAGAATGCCAGAGAATCCGCCGCGTTGGCGTTAAAATGCGGCTGTGACGTGAACTGTGGGAATACCTATCTTCATCTGTTGGCGGCAGTGGAAGAAGGACTTATCACAGAGGAGGATATCACGGTTGCGGCGGAGAGGCTGCTTACGACAAGATTCCTTCTGGGGCTGTTTGACGGAAGTGAGTATGATGAGATCCCATATGAAGTGGTGGAATGTAAGGAGCATACAGATGTGGCGCTGGATCTTGCAAGGGAGGGATGCGTCCTTCTTAAAAACGACGGGATCCTGCCCCTTGACAGATCGAACATCCGCACCATTGGAGTCATAGGGCCAAACGCAAACAGCAGAAGTGCGCTGATCGGGAATTATCATGGAACTTCTTCCCGTTATATTACGGTGTTGGAAGGAATTCAGGATGAGGTTTTAGACGAAGTCCGCGTTCTGTATTCTGAAGGCTGCGCCCTGGAAAAAGACAGGGTGGAGAGCCTTGCATGGAGGCAGGACCGGATCGCCGAGGCAGTGGTCACGGCAGAGCACAGCGACGTGGTGATCCTGTGCGTGGGACTGGATGAGACACTGGAGGGAGAAGAAGGTGATACAGGGAACAGCGATGCGTCGGGAGATAAGAAGGACCTGCATCTTCCAAAGGTACAAGAAGAGCTTATCGAGAAGGTGGCTGCCGTAGGGAAACCGACCATAGTGGTACTCCTGGCAGGGAGCGCGGTCGATCTGAATTATGCCAATGAGCATTGCAGCGGGATCCTTATGGCATGGTATCCGGGCGCAAGAGGCGGCAGGGCAGTGGCTGATATCCTGTTTGGAAATGTATCGCCGTCCGGAAAGCTTCCTGTCACATTTTATAAAGATCTGGATGATCTGCCGGAATTTGCGGACTATTCCATGAAGAACCGCACATACCGTTATATGAGGCAGGAACCGTTATATCCGTTTGGCTATGGGCTTTGTTACGGGGATGTACAGGTGACGGATGCCGAGACGGTGGGTGAGATAACAGAAGGATCGGATATCCGGATCCGGGTCTATGCCGAGAACAGGGGAACGGTTGATACGGATGAAGTTATTCAGGTATACATTAAGGATCTGGAATCAGAGCTTGCCGTGCCGAATTACAGCCTGTGCGGGTTCCGAAGGCTGTCCCTCAGGGCGGGAGAGAAGCAGACGGTGGAAATGACCGTGCAAAACCAGGCAATGTGCGTGGTGGATGAAGACGGGGAACGCCGTATTGACAGTAAGAGATTCCGGCTGTATGTGGGGACTTCGCAGCCGGATGGCAGAAGCCTTGCGCTTACGGGAAAGAAGCCGGTTGAGATCCCGGTAAATCTCGCATAGAGGTTTCGGAAAAAGGAACGGGTGTGGAAAAAGCCAGGAAAGGATTCAAGGGAGATGGGTAGAAAGAGGATTACGGCAGGGATCATATGTCTTATATTTTTATTAGCGGCGGGATGCTCAGAAAGGGGCGGGGAGACAAGGTCTCCCGCTCCTTCGCAAAGCGGAGGCAATACACAGGAACATGCAGAGAAAGAGAAGACGCGAAAGAAGGAGCTGAGACAGGCAGTGAAACCGCAATTCATTCCCAATGGGATCCGCGGCGTCTCTCTTAAGAAAGAGGGGCGGGAGTTCCTGTATATTGCAAGGGAACCGGCAGATCATAAGATGGATTTTGATTATTGGGAGATCCTGAAACCATACGGCGAGAACGCCACGATGGATACGGAAGTCATGTACGAGATGTTCAAGGAATTATGCAGCCTTACCTTTACGGAGCCCGTTCAGGTAGAAGAAGGAACGGATACGGGAATCCAAGATTCCGATATGGGGATCGTGATCGAATATGTGGACACAATGGACGATACGCAGGCAAAAAGCGCGGAGGAAGCAGATACAGAGGCAGAGATCATTCTGGGAAAGGAAGATGGAAAGGGCGGGCGTTATGCGGCTCTGGCAGGCAGTATGGAAGAGGTCTTTGTCCTTCCGGAAGATACTTTGCAGATGATATACGCGAGAAAACCTTTTGATTATATCCTTAAGATCCCGGCGCTGATCTCTGCGGATACACTGGAGTCTGTGAAGATCTCTGCAGACGGCAGAACGTATGAGATCAAGGTAGATACGGCAGAGGATTCTTACAGATTCGGAAAGAAGAAGGTGGAGAAAGAAGAATTTGCCGCCTTGTATCAGTCTATTTCCGGAATCATGCTGGTTTCGGAGGCGGATCCTGAGAAAAGCGGCAGAGAGGAAGAACCAAGGCTTTCCGTGGCTTTTTGCAGGAATACCGGGGACGCCCCGGAAGTCTGTGTGTCGTATCACCCTTATGACGAGGAATTTGATTCGGTGGAGATCAATGGGAAGGAGCAGTTTCTGGTCAGAAAGGAAGATGTTGAGGATCTGATAGGACAGATCGAGGCAGCTTTTTAGAAGATGTATGAAACATTGGCAGGATCCGGATGCAATAATGTGCCGGGTATGTCAAGATCCGTAAAGAATGTCAGAATTTTCATCTGTAGGAGAGCAGTTTTGGATTGAAAACAAACATAAGTTCGTGTATAATAAAGACAGAAAATCTATTATGGTGCAGGAGGAGCTTATGTATATCGCAATTGATCTAAAATCATTCTATGCCTCGGTAGAATGTGTGGAGAGGGGCTTAGACCCCATGACCACGAATCTTGTGGTTGCTGATCTGAGCCGTACGGAGAAGACGATCTGCCTCGCCGTCTCGCCGTCGCTGAAAGCTTACGGGATATCGGGAAGGGCAAGGCTCTTTGAGGTGGTGCAAAGGGTGCGGGAAGTGAATGCCAGAAGGCAGAGCCAGGCGCCGGATCATGAATTTGCCGGTTCTTCTTACGATGATACGGAGTTAAAGGCTTCGCCTGAGAAGGCGCTTGACTATATCGTTGCTTTGCCGAGGATGGCGCATTATATTGATTATAGTTCGAGAATTTATGAGGTGTATCTGAAGTATGTGGCGCCGGAGGATTGTCATGTCTATTCGATCGACGAAGTCATGATAGATGCTTCGCATTATCTGGATACTTACCGGATGACGGCAAGGGAGCTTGCAGGGAAGATCATACAGGATATCCGCGCGGCGACGGGCATCACGGCTACTGCCGGGATCGGGACGAACCTGTATCTGTGTAAAGTGGCTATGGATATCGTGGCAAAGCATATCCCGCCGGATAAGAATGGCGTACGTATCGCCAGCCTGACGGAGAAGAGTTACCGGCGGATCCTGTGGGCGCATCAGCCGATCACAGATTTCTGGCGTGTAGGGCATGGGTACGCGAAGAAGCTTCATGAACACGGGCTGTATACGATGGGGGATATTGCAAGGTGTTCTATTGGGAAGCCGGGAGAATACTATAATGAAGATCTGCTTTATCGGTTATTCGGGATAAATGCGGAGCTTCTGATCGATCACGCATGGGGAGCCGAGACCTGTACGATGGCAGATATCAAGGCTTACCGGCCGGAAGCGAGCAGCGCTTGTTCCGGACAGGTCCTGCATTGCCCTTATACGGCGAAGAAGGCACGGTTGGTAGTCCGTGAGATGACGGAGCAGATGGCGCTTGACCTGGTGGAGAAGCGGTCGGTCACGGATCAGGTGGTCCTGACGGTAGGTTACGACAGGGAGAATCTTACAGATGGCAAAGCCGGGGGGCGTCCCGCGGGAGAGATCACAACAGACCGTTATGGGCGCAGTGTTCCCAAACATGCCCACGGAACCGTGAATCTAAAGACACAGACATCCTCTGCGAAGATCCTTGTAGAAGCGGTTCTGGATCTGTATGACAAGATCGTGCGGAAGGATTTTCTGATCAGAAGGATCACGGTGGGCGTCAATCATGTGGAAGATGAGACGGCTGCCAGAGGCGGGCAGATCTATGAACAGATGGATCTGTTCACAGATTATGCGGCGCTTCAGAAAGAGCAGGAAGAGAAAGAGGCATGTCTTAACCGGGAGAGGCGGCTGCAGGAGGCTATGCTGGATATCAGAAAGAAATATGGGAAGAATGCGATCTTAAAAGGAGCGAACCTGATGGAAGGGTCTACGGCGATGGACAGGAATAAGCAGATCGGCGGGCACAGGGCATAGGAACAGGAGAGACGGATATGAATAAGAAGAAAAGATTTATGGATCTTGAAGAGCTGCATAAGTATGACGATATCATCGGCCTGCCGCGCCATGTATCCAGGACACATCCGCCGATGCCGGCGAAGGACCGGGCTGCGCAGTTTGCGCCGTTTGCAGCGTTGACGGGACACCGGGAGGCAGTAAAGGAGACGGCAAGGGTTACGGATACAAGGGTTGAACTGGACGAATACTGCAAGGAGCAGATAGACAGAAAGCTTAAGGAGATCTGCGGACAGGCAGGGGGCAGCCAGATCGTCTCGGTCACTTATTTTGTGCCGGATGCAAGAAAATCAGGCGGTTCCTATGAGACTGTAACCGGCTGTGTGAAGAAGATCAATGATCATGAGAGAGTTCTGGTTATGGAGGACGGGATCAAGATACCCCTGGATGAGATCATAGGGGTGGAAGCTTGTCAGCAGCAAGGGATCTTTGGAATCCGGTGTTAAGAGCCGATGATGCAGGGCGCCGGATTCCGGCAATGTCTATTGCTTCGTTATGCCTTCGTTATGTCGTGTATACTCTGAAGGATAGGGTATAGTTCTTCGGCGCCGATCTGTCCCGGTGCGGACGCCGCAGAACCGGAGCCGAAGGTCATACATGAGCCGAATACTTCACAGGCAAGGCGGCTGATGCTTCCCATGGCGGACATGGACATCGTGATAATAGGCCGGTCTGCATGATCAGTTGCCATTTCCAGTGTCGCGGCAAGGAGAGTCAGGACATCTTCTTTCTTCCTGGGCATCACGGCGATCTTCGGAATATCCGCGCCCATATCCTGCATCTTGCGCAGCCGGCAGATGATATCGGATCTGGCAGGGGTTTTTTCGAAATCATGATTAGAAGCCACAACTTTTAGTTGATTCTTATGAATGGCGGCGATCAGCTTTGCCGCAGTATCGTCTCCTGTAAATATCTCTACGTCGATCAGATCCGGCATGCCGGTTGCGGATACTGCTCTGATCAGATCGGCATACGCCCTTACGGACATCTCGTGGACGCCGCCCTCCTTTGTCGTACGGAAGGTGAACAAAAGGGGGGTATCGCCGAGGATCCGGCGTATCTGGGTCAAGACTTCCTTTACCTTCTCTATCTCTTCAACATCTTCGAACCAGTCGGCACGCCATTCCATCAGATCCATATGCATATCCTTGTATTGCCGGGTGAGAGAGAGGATCTCTTCTGCGGTTTTTCCTACATTCGGGATGCAGATGGCAGGAACGCCTGCGCCAAGTTCCAGGTTGCGTATTCTTAATGTATTCATGTCTCATTCTCCTTGGATCCGTATTTTCTGTTTCTATTTTAGCAAAAGTAGAACGGAGAATCAAATGAGAAATTATAAGGAATTCATCCGAGAATAGTCTAAATATTCCAAAAGACGCATATATTCTATCAGCACGAATGGAAGGGGCAGACGTATGGATCACTATCATTTATACAAGGATATACAAGCCAGAACCAACGGAGAGATATACATAGGAGTCGTAGGACCGGTCAGGACAGGAAAATCAACCTTTATCAAGAGATTCATGGATGTGCTGGTGCTGCCGCATATGGAGGATGAACATGGAAGGGCAAGGACGAAGGATGAGTTGCCGCAGTCGGCGTCGGGACGTACGATCATGACGACAGAGCCGAAATTCGTACCCAAAGAGGCGGCAGAGATCAAGTTATCGGAAGATGTGGCGGTACGGGTACGGCTGATCGACTGCGTGGGCTATATGGTGGAGGGAGCTTCCGGGCACGCAGAGGGAGGAGAAGAACGCCAGGTAAAGACGCCGTGGTTCGATCATGAGATACCGTTCACCAAAGCGGCGAGTATCGGGACACGGAAGGTGATACACGACCACGCGACGATCGGGATCGTCGTTACGACAGACGGGAGTATCACAGATATCCCGCGGGAGAATTACAGGGAAGGTACGGAGAAGACCATAAAGGAGCTCCAGAGTATCGGGAAGCCTTTTGTAGTATTGGTGAATTCCAAGAAGCCGTACGGAGACGAAGCAAGGCAGGCGGCGGAGGAATGCGAACAGCAATACGGCGTGCAGGCGATCCCGGTGAATTGCGAGCAGCTGAAAGAAGAGGATATTACCCGGATCATGGAAGCGGTCCTCTATGAATTCCCTGTCTGCGAGGTGCAGTTCTTTATCCCGAAGTGGGTGGAGATGCTGCCGAGAGACCATAAGATCAAGCAGGAAATGCTGGTACATATCAAGGATATCATGGAGCGGTTCTGTGAGATACGGGATGCCGTGGCAGGGATCGAGATGCCGGAGTGCCAGTACATAGAAGAGATGAAGGTAGACCATATCGAGATGGATACGGGATGTGTGAAGATCCGGATCGGCGTTGCAGATAAGTTCTACTATGAGATGCTGAGCGAGCTTACCGGGACGCATATTGCAGGACAGTATGAGCTGATAGCCGCGATGAAGAATCTTTCGGAACTAAAGGCAGAGTATGAAGGGGTTAAGGATGCATTTGCAGCCGTGAGGATGCGGGGCTACGGGGTGGTAAGCCCGAAGAAAGAGGAGATCACCCTGGAAGAACCCACCATCATCAAGCAGGGGAATAAGTATGGGGTTAAGATCCATTCCGAAGCGCCCTCGATTCATCTTATCCGCGCGAATATTGAGACGGAGATCGCGCCGATCGTGGGGAATGAACAACAGGCGCAGGATCTGATCCGGTATATTAAAGATGCGAAAGAGAGTGAAGAGGGGATCTGGGGTACGAATATATTCGGAAAATCGATCGAAGAGCTGGTCATGGACGGTATGCAGAATAAGATGGCGATGATCAACGATGAGAGCCAGGAGAAATTACAGGATACCATGCAGAAAATCGTGAACGACAGTAACGGCGGGATGGTGTGTATCATCATTTAACAAGGTTTTTCGCTGTTTTATCCAGGAATATGAACGTTATCATTGCATTATTTTTATTTTACGTTATAATATTTTAAACAGGAACACAAAGAGAATCCGGGTGTACAGGAAGATAAATGGAGGTACGTTATGAGAGTTGCGATCATCACAGCAAATACGGATATATATAGGGGAAATGAAGAGAATGCCGGCGGAGAGGCGATCAAGGAGATCGTGGAGGAGATGGGGTGCGAGATCACATTTATGCGGGCGCTCCCATTAGACCGGGAAGTACTGTCAACCGTGATGCAGAGGATGGCGGATAATCATCTGACAGATCTGCTGCTGACTACAGGAGGAGCAGGCTGCGGGCCGCAGGACTGTATTCCGGAGGCGACCCTGGATGTCGCGGAGAGGTTGGTTCCCGGGATTCCGGAGGCGATGCGCACTTACACGATGAATATGACGAAACGTTCCATGCTGAACAGAAGCGCGGCAGGGATCCGTAAGGATGTGCTGATCGTGAATCTGCCGGGGAAGCCGCAGGCTGTGAAGGAATGCTTGCGTTATCTGTTACCGGAACTGATGCATGCGGTCGAAGTGATCCGGCAGGAGACATAGGAACACAGGTGGGTTGTCGGGAGATATCATGAAGATGCTGTTTCCTGACAGCCTCATTCTTTACGGAGGAACAAGCAAATATGAAGATCACATATCTTAGCCACAGCGGCTATATGGTAGAAGAGTACGATACGGTATTGATCTTTGATTATTATAGGGGCAGGCTGCCGCAGCTGCCGGAAGGATCGAAGGTCTATGTATTCGCGAGCCATGCGCATCCGGATCATTTTAACCGTGAGATATTCGCATGGGAAAAGACGTATCCGGATATCCGGTATATCCTGTCGGATGATATCGAGGACAAGGGACCGGAAGGGAAGACGGTTTCTATAGGGCAGAGAGAAGACGTCAGGCTGGACGGGCTGCGTGTCCGTACATTTCGCTCGACAGACGAAGGGGCTGCGTTTCTGGTGTATCTGCGGGATAAGGCGATCTACCATGCCGGGGATCTGAACTGGTGGCACTGGGAAGAAGAAGGGGAAGTCTATAACGAGATGATGCGGCGTAAGTTTCAGCATGAGATCGGGCTGCTTGAGGATGAGAAGATCGACGCCGCGTTCCTGCCGCTGGATCCAAGGCAGGAAGAGAAGTATTACTGGGGATTCGATTATTTCATGAGACATACGGATACGTCTCTTGCGTTCCCTATGCATATGTGGGATCAGTATGACGTCTGCGACAGGCTGCTGATGGATCCGGTGTCCGAACCATACAGGCATAAGGTGATGAAGGTGACAGAGTCCCTGCAGGTATTTGAAGTATAAGGCTGAAAGGAAACGAGACAAATGAAGGTGAAGATCTATACGGACGGCGCGGCGAGGGGGAATCCGGACGGGCCGGGCGGGTATGGCACAGTGCTTGAGTATACGGATACGAAGGGTATGCTGCATACCAAAGAGTTATCCCAGGGATATCAGAAAACTACGAATAACCGGATGGAGCTGATGGCAGTCATCGCAGGCTTGGAAGCGTTGAACAGGCCCTGCGAGGTGGAGCTTTATTCGGATTCACAGTATGTGGTGAATGCGTTCAACCAGCGCTGGATAGACGGCTGGGTCAGGAAAGGATGGAAGCGCGGGAAGAATGAGCCGGTGAAGAATGTTGATCTGTGGAAACGGCTTCTCGCCGCGAAAGAACCGCATACGGTGAAGTTTATCTGGGTGAAAGGCCATAACGGGCATCCCCAGAACGAGAGGTGCGACGAGCTTGCGACAGGGGCGGCTGACGGGGACGGGCTGCTTGTGGACGAGGGGATATAAATTTGCCGGATATATATTGTTTTTTGAAAAAGGATATGATATATTTGATACATTAGCGAGTAAGACAGGTAATCGCAGCTGCAGGAGCCGAAAGGCGGCAGGTGAGGAAAGTCCGGGCTTCACAGGGCAGGATGCCGGATAACGTCCGGTGGAGGCGACTCCAAGGAAAGTGCAACAGAAATGAACCGCCATATATATGATATATGGTAAGGGTGGAAGGGCAGTGTAAGAGACTACCGCCCTGCTGGTAACAGCGGGGGCACATGTAAACCCCATCCGAAGCAAGACCGGATAAAGACAATGTGGCGGCCCGTCACGTCTTAGGTAGGTCGCTTGAGCCCGCCGGCGACGGCGGGCCTAGATAGATGATTACCCAACGACATAACCCGGCTTATCGTCTTGCTGGCATAGAAAAAGGAACTGCTGCCAAATGCGGCGGTTCCTTTTGTGATATATATGCCCGTCGGCACACGTTCTGACAGTTTGTCCTACAGGCGTGATCATTTCAGGTTTCCATGGTACTTTTCTTCACAGTATTTACACCGGTAGATCTCTTTATCAGGATCCGTCAGTACGAATACATGCTCAAGCCCCTGCTCGATAGACGTGATACATCTTGGATTCTTGCAGCGGATGATGTTCGTGATCTGCTTTGGCAGATGAAGCCGCGCCTTATCTACGATCCGGGAATCCTTGATGATATTGATCGTGATATTATGGTCGATGAATCCGAGCACATCCAGATCAATAAAATCAATCGGGCATTCGATCTTCATGATGTCTTTCTTGCCCATCTTATTGCTTCTCGCGTTTTTGATGATGGCGACGCAGCAGTCTAATTTATCCAGATGAAGATATTTGTAGATATCCATGCTGCGCCCTGCCTGGATGTGATCCAGTACGAAACCTTCTTCTATATTTCCAACATTCAAAGTATTCTTTATCATAGCATATTCCCCCTTATACTTCGATTCCCAGCAGTGTCAGGATAAGCGCCATACGGATATAGACACCGTATTTTGTCTGCTTGAAATAAGCTGCTCTTGGATCGGAATCTACCTCCACGGATATCTCATTGACACGGGGCAGCGGGTGGAGGACATACATGTCTTCCGGCGCCAGTTCCATCTTCCGGGAATCCAGGATATAGAAATCTTTCATCCGCACATAGTCTTCTTCATTGAAGAAACGTTCCTTCTGGACGCGGGTCATGTACAGAAGATCAAGATTGGGCAGAGCTTCCTCAAGGCGTACGACTTCTTCGTATGGGATATTCCCCTTATCCAATACGTCAGTGCGTATGTAGCCCGGAAGCCGTAATTCTTCCGGTGAGATCAGGACGAACCGGATCCCGGGGTACCTGACCAGGGCATGGATCAATGAGTGGACAGTCCGTCCAAACTTCAGATCCCCGCACAGGCCGATGGTCATATTATTTAAACGTCCTTTCAGATTGCGGATGGTCAGCATATCTGTCAATGTCTGGGTCGGGTGCTGATGTCCTCCGTCTCCGGCATTGATGACCGGGATCGAAGCGTGCTGGCAGGCGACCATAGGCGCGCCTTCTTTGGGATGACGCATGGCGCAGATATCCGCATAGCAGGACACGGTGCGGATCGTGTCGGACACGCTCTCTCCCTTGGCTGCGGAACTGGATTCTGCGGAAGAGAACCCAAGGACGCTTCCCCCAAGATTCAGCATGGCAGCCTCGTGGCTTAATCTCGTCCGCGTACTTGGTTCATAGAAAAGCGTGGCAAGCTTCTTGCCTGCACATGCATGCGCATACTTGGCGGGATTGGATTCAATGTCAACTGCCAGATCCATCAACTGATCTAATTCCTCTACAGAAAAATCGAGAGGGCTCATTAAGTGTCTCATAAAAACCTCCTTATGATATAAATGTGTTAAAAGATATAATGCAAGGATGCCTGATCGTTCCCATATCCGGTAACCGACGGTTATCTCCGGCGCAGAATATCAGAGATAACGAGCCGAAGATAAAATATATAGGAAAAATAGTAAGGGATATGTTCCGGAATGAAAGAATAAGAATAAAAGAACCTTCAAAGGCAATAGAAAGAGCAATGAAATAATTCATAAATCGGTAACTCTTCTTTCGGTCACTTATACTGTGCCTGAATCCGCGTATCATCCTGTGACATCCTCCTGCTTTGAAAATCTTTCATATATCATATAACAAATAGGAAAGATTTTCAATGTCTGTTGAGGATTTTTTCAAATAATAATCCTGCGCCGAACCAGAGAGGGGCGTAATCCAGGCGGATCAAGCCGTTAATATTCATCGGCGCTTCGCTGTAATCCCAGGGGCAGGCTTCGAATTTCTTGAGGAAAGAACCGGTTACGTATTCGCCGCAGAAGATGCAGCAGGTATATACGCCTCCACGCAGTAACAGGTTCTGTCCTTTGAGCAGCCTGCATAAAGGGGACAGAAAACTTGCCATACCATAGATGGGGAACATCCAGATCGAGGTGTTGCCGGTGAGCTTCGGATTCTCATTGCGCAGAGAATGCAGGCCCGTAAAGAGTATCTCCATACACCATCCGGTAGTTCCGCAGGTTAAAAAATTATGCTTCATAGGGATAAGTATGTGAAAGGAAGGTGGATTTTATGCAGAAAATGTATTATAATACCAGTATTGTCGGTGATCAGCGATTCCCATAGGAGCAGGGACCGGCTATTTGTACGTGATAAACAGACAGATGAGAGTATATTATGCGTAAGTGAGTATAACAGGAAGATGCACGGCAGAAGGAGAAGGATACATGGCAGAGATAGAGAAACTGAGAGAACAACTGGACGAAGTAGACCGGGAGATCGTAAGCCTGTTCGAGCAGAGAATGCAGATCGGCAGGGAGATCGGGAGATGTAAGCTTCACAGCGGTGTGAAGATGATCGACCGTCAGAAAGAACGCGATAAGCTTGCGGATATGGTGAGCCGGGCTTCGACGGAGTTCAATAAGAAGGGAGTCCGGGAGCTTTTTGAGCAGATGATGTCCATGAACCGTAAGGTACAGTACCAGCAGATGGTGGAGGCGGGAGCGCTGGGGCGCCTACCCTTTATCGGAACAGATTCCCTTCATGCAGAGGATGCCAGGATCGTCTTCCAGGGAACAGAAGGCGCATACAGCCAGGCGGCGATGCAGCGGTATTTCGGAGAGAACTGTAATAGCTTTTATGTGCGCACCTTCCGGGACGCCATGGAATCCATCGAAGAGGGGGCGGCAGATTTCGCGGTTCTGCCGATCGAGAATTCGACGGCGGGCGCGGTGGATGAGATGTACGACTTGCTGGTTGAATTCGAGAATTATATAGTGGGCGAGACGATCATTCCGATCACGCATACCCTGGCGGGGCTTCCCGGGACACAGCTTCATGAGATCGAGCGGGTATATTCGAAGGGGATCGCGCTGATGCAGGCGTCAAGATTCCTGAATGAGCACAGTGAGTGGCAGCAGATCAGCGTGGCGAATACGGCGATCGCGGCAAAGAAGATCAAGGATGAACAGGATAAGAGCCAGGCAGCCGTATGCAGCGCTTATGCAGCGCGCGTGCAGGGGCTTGAGGTGCTGAAAGAGAATATCAACGATGATCTTAATAATTCGACCCGTTTTATAGTGGTTACAAACCAAAAGATATTTTTGAAAAATGCAAGAAAGATCAGTATCTGTTTCGAGGTGCCGCATGAGAGCGGTTCGCTGTATCAGCTTCTCTCACATTTTATCTATAACGACCTGAATATGACCAGGATCGAGTCAAGGCCTGTGGAAGGAAGAAGCTGGGAATACCGCTTTTTTGTGGATTTTGACGGGAATCTGGCAGAACCTGCGGTAAAGAACGCGATACGGGGACTTCGGGAAGAGAGCAGGAGCCTCAGGATACTTGGTAATTATTAGGCGGGAGAATAAGAGGATGAGAACGAATGAATTAATGCTGTATAAGCATATGGAAGAGGGGAATATCCTTCGGGATATGACATTTCTTATAGAGAATTACAACAACGATTACTATAATCAGGAGGATCTGAAGGGATTATTGTATGAATGCGTCAACGGGATCCTGGAGATGGCGGTCAGTCATGGGTTTGAGGGGAATCTCTGGCACAATTACTTGACCTATCTTCTTGCGAGCCATGAGAATGCCTACAGTACGTCCTGCGAGATCGTGGGTGCGGTGGAAGGCAGCATCAACAAAGTGGCGCTTCATGACATTGAGATATTCAAGGAATTATTTGACTATGATTTTACCGGGTTTGAGAAGAGACTGGGAGCGGGATGCATGTCTATCCTGCGTGATTATCATGGGGTTCACGGGCATGGGAAAGTATTCAATAAGAGGATCAGAGACAGGATCTGTGATCTGAGCCAAAGCCTAGCAGACACAAAGGACGGGACGGAGTTCAAAGATAAGGTGACGCAGTTCTATAAAGAATTCGGCGTGGGGAAATTAGGCCTTCACAAGGCGTTCCGGGTGGAGCATACGGAATGTGGAGCCAGGATCGTTCCGATCACGAAGATCGCGCATATACATCTTGACGATCTGATCGGGTATGAGATCGCGAAGAAGAAGCTGATCACCAATACAGAGGCGTTCGTGAACGGGAGAAAGGCGAATAACTGCCTGCTCTTTGGCGATGCGGGGACGGGGAAATCTTCCTCCATCAAGGCGGTCCTGAATCAGTATTATGGCCAGGGCCTCCGGATGATCGAAGTATACAAGCATCAGTTCCAGGATCTGAACGATATCATAGCCCAGATCAAGAACCGCAACTATAAATTTATTATCTATATGGACGATCTGTCATTTGAAGAATTCGAGATCGAATACAAGTATCTGAAGGCTGTGATCGAAGGCGGATTGGAGAGACGGCCGGATAACGTACTGATCTATGCGACGTCCAACAGGCGGCATCTGATCCGGGAGACCTTCAAAGATAAGACTGACCGGGACGAAGAGCTTCATACGAATGATACGGTGCAGGAGAAGTTGTCTCTGGTGGCGCGGTTTGGAGTGACGATCTATTTCGGGAAACCGGAGAAGAAAGAGTTCCAGGAGATCGTGCGTCAGCTTGCCGCCAGAAATGGGATCAAGATGTCTGAGGATGAGCTGCTCTTGGAAGCGAATAAGTGGGAGCTTAGCCATGGGGGCTTATCCGGGCGTACTGCGCAACAGTTTATCGACTATTTATTGGGACTGTAGTCTTTGATGATGCAATAGAAGTATGAAAAGAAGGTGAATATGTGGATATTAATGAATATGAAAAGATTTTAAATGCGATACCGACCACCGGGATATTTGTCATTCGGGAGGATGATCATAAGATCTTGTATTATAATGAGCAAGTCAGGAAAAAAATGCCTGATGTACATAAGGGAATAGCTTGTCATGAGATAGGCAATCATTCCTGTGTGAATTGCCCGCTTCTGACGATCGGAGATAAACAGGAGAACCGGACGCTCAGTTATAGCAGCCCGTTCGGCGAGATCGTGGATATCGTTGCGGTCAGGACGATGTGGGAAGGGGAGATTCCGGCGTTTATCATTACCGTGTCTCCTCATTTGCAGGCGATCACGCATTCCTATCACAAGATCCTCAGAGTTAATCTGACGCGGGATCATTATGAGGTGGTGAAGATGCGTTCCCAGGACCGTGCCATCGGGTATGGGAATGATACGTTCTCAAGCTGGCTTGGACAGTTTATTTACGACGGAGGCATCCATCCGGACGATATGAATCATTTCATATCATTTACCCATCTTGACCATATGAAGAAGGCGCTGGATTCCGGGGAGGAGATCCTTACCTGCTGTTATCGGAGGCGTTCCGGTGAAGATTACCGGTGGAATCTGATAGAGGTGGTGCCGGATTTCAGTTATTCGGAGAAGGATCAATATATCTTTCTGTATGTTAAGGATGTACATGATATATTGCAGGAGAGCCTGGAATTAGACGACGCCAGTATCCGTGTCCAGGAGGTGATCCGTACTTTGGGGGAACAGAACTTCGGGATCTATGGGATAGACCTGGATACCGGGGAGGCGAATCTGGTCCGGGAGAACGGACATACACACACCGGCTGGAAGTCCTGGTCGGTGCAGTGGGATGAGATCATGGAATCGCGCCTTGGCAGGCAGGTTCATCCAAGAGACCGTGAGAAGGTCTGCAAGAAATTCTCTCTGGAAGGACTGCGCCAGATGAAGGAGACCTCATCCCAGAAGGAAGATATGCTGTGCCAGTGGCGGGGAGAGGAAGAACATGAATATCGTTATATGGCAGTGATCGCTTACCTGGGACAGAACCATGGTACGAAGAATTATGTGATCCTGGCGCTGCAGAATGTCGATAAGCGTGTGCGTCAGGAGAATACCCTTACGCTTCGGGATATGCAGCTTGCGTCGATCCTCAAATCAAGATACAGCGTCATGACTACGGTCTATCTGGAGAACGGGCAGTGCGAGCAGATCCGGATCAACGAGGGCAGCGAGATGCGGGAGGTCTTTAGTGGGAATTATCATCAGTATTTCCAGAAGATGGTGGAATCTGCGGTCAGCCCGGAAGATTTGGAGAACTTCCGGAAGGTCATGAGCCCGGAACATCTGTATCAAAAGGCTGCGGGTACAAGGGATTATTATGAAGAGATCTGTCAGTACCGCGTCGTCGGAAAGGCGCTTAAGTGGGTGGAGCAGCATGTGATCTATGCCCGCCGCGGGAACCGGATGTCGGTGAATATACTTGGGAGAGATATTACCCGCGAGAAGCTTGAAGAAGAATTGCGGCTTAAGGAAGAGCAGGAACAGGCGGATATTATCCGTTCTCTTGGGGGGATGTTTTTTGCCACGTATTATGCGGATCTTGAAGAGAATACCTTCCGCAGTGTTTCTCAGCTTGAAGAAGTGGGGAAAGTACTGGAGGGGGCGGTGTCGTATGATACGGGCATTGAAGCTTATGCGAAGAACTTTATCCATCCGGACGACAGGGAAGAATTTCTGCGTATGCTTGGCAGTCAGAATCTGCGCCGAACGCTGAGTAAGAGACAGCCCTATGTGACCCTTGCCTATCGCAAGCTGCCGGAACGGCAGGATATAAGGCCGGAGGAATACGGCTGGATCCGCGGCACGGCGGTCATGTCCCAGGCTGACGCGGAAGGAAGAGTGCGTTCCATCGTGTATGCGGCGCAGGATGTGACGGAGAGTAAGCGCAAGGAGATGCGGGAACAGCAGGCGCTGGAAGCGGCATGTGAAGCGGCGGATCACGCCAATGCATCGAAGCAGGAATTCCTCTCGTCGATCAGCCATAATGTGCGTACTCCTATGAATGGCATTATGGGGATGATCAAGATCGCGGCAGATCACGTAGACGATACGGAAAGAGTGAAGGATTGTCTGGAGAAGGCTTCCGTATCAAGCCATCAGCTTCTTTCCGTGCTGAATGAGATACTGGACGTCAGTCAGATAAAGTCCGGCAATTTTGACCTGAAAGAAGAAGCTATTCACCTGCCGGAGCTGATACGGGAGGTTGTCTCGCTCATAATGTCCGATGTCAGGGAGAAAGATCTTAAGCTTATCGTATATCCCGTACAGGTAGGGCATGAGGATGTACTGGCGGATCGATTGCGGCTGGAGCAGATGTTCCTGAATATTCTGAGTAACGCCGTGAAATACACGCCGCCGGGAGGGAAGATCGAAGTCTCCGTATCGGAGCATGAATCGGGCGAGCATGGATGCAGCTCTTATGATTTTGTCTTCAAGGATAACGGGATCGGGATGGACGAGGAATATATCCGGCATATTTTTGAGCCGTTCAGCCGTGCAGAGTCGCCGAACGACAGTTATATCGACGGCGTGGGATTAGGAATGTCCATCGCACAGAACATAGCCCGTATGATGGGCGGGACGATCGGTGTGGAAAGTGAGATCGGCAAGGGTTCACAATTTACGGTGACGGTTATACTGAGGCTTCAGAATCCGTCCCAGAGTAAAAGTCATCCGGATTCTCTGCAGGACGAGGTGCAGGATGCTTCATTCAGAGAGTGTAAGATCCTTCTGGTGGAGGATAACGAGCTGAACCAGGAGATCGCCATGGAATTCATCGGAGAGATCGGTGCGAAGGTGGAGTGCGCCGAGGACGGAAGAAAAGGGCTTCAGCGCTTTGCCGAGATGCCGGAAGGATACTATGATATGATCCTGATGGATATCCAGATGCCGGTCATGAATGGGTTCGAGGCGACGCGGGCGATCCGCAAGCTTCCGCGTGGGGATGCGGCGGCGATTCCGATCATCGCTTTGTCTGCCAACGCCGCCGCGGAGGATATTACCGCCGGAAGAGAAGCCGGGATGAACGGACATCTTGCCAAGCCGTTAGATATCCCGCAGTTACGGGAGCGGATGGATTACTGGTTTAAGAACCGAAAATAGATGGATCATCAGTTTATGAATGGAGATAGAAAGCGTGCAGGGTTAATCCTGCACGCTTTTGATCTCGGAGATATCGGAATCGATCACCAGGGAATAGTTGGTATAGTATACGACGAATCCCGGATTTGATCCATTCGGTTTCTTGACATGTTTCTTCTCTACGTAATCAATCTCAACCTTGTCATTGCCGCGGTTTTTCGAATAATAGGCGGCGAGCCTTCCGGCTTCTTCGAAGGTGCGGTCGGGGAGTTCGTCTCCGTTGGTTTTTACGATCACGTGGGAGCCGGGGGCTCCTTTGGCATGAAACCACCAGTCGTTTCCCGCGGCGAAGGAGAAGGTCAATTCGTCGTTCTGCAAGTTGTTCTTGCCTACATAGATATGGTAACCGTCGCCGGAGATGTAGTGCATGGGTTTGCTGCTAAGCTTCACCTTCTTGCGGGTGGATTTTCTGCGGACGTATCCGCTCTGCATCAGCTCTTCTTTGATCTGCGCAAGGTCTGCTTCGCTCATGGCGATATCCAGCGCATTGCTTATGGATTCCAGATACCGGATATTTTCAGAAGTTTCCTGTATCAGATCGGTGAGAGCTTCGAAGGTACGTTTCTGTTTATTATATCTGGAAAAATACTTCTGCGAATTTTCCTGGGGAGTCAGGACAGGGTCTAAGGGGATCGTGATCTCCTGATCGGTGTAGTAATTCAGGGCTGTCAGTTCCTTCGATCCGGCAGGAAGCCCATACCCATAGATGTTGATCAGTTCTCCGTAGACTCTGTATTTATCCCTGTTCTCGGTGTCCTTGATCTGTGCGGACTGCAGGTCGTACTTTTTGCGGTTACGTTCCAGGGCAGTCTGTACGACATGGCGCAGATCCGTGCTTTTCTGCCGTATCCTTGTCTGGGCGTTCTTATCGGCATAGTAGGTTTTAAGGACCTGCGAGATGGAATCGAATTCCTTCGCATTATACAGAGCGCCGTAATGTGACAGAGGAACAGCACAGAATTCCTTTGGGGTCTTCCCGTCATAATAGATCACCGGATGATAATCGCCTGCGCGGATCTGTTCCATGTAATAGGAAAACTGCCGGTAGAGGTGCGCAAGCATATCTTCGGAGAGATCCCGCGCCGTCATTCGGGAATCTACGCCGGACAGGGCGCAGATCTCTTCCGCCGCGACAGGGCTGATGCCTGTGAAACTGGTGTAGACAGCTTTTCCAAGTTTTGCAGGTTTGTGTGTCAGGATATCCGTAAAGTCTTCGAGATCTATGCTGAGAGGATCCTTTTTTGCCATGGTATCCGGAATAAAATACGGCCTTCCGGGAAGGACTTCGCGCACGGAACTCATCTGTGCGTTCACATGCTTGATACTGTCGATGATCCTCTCTTTCTCGTCGCAAAAGATGATGTTGCTGTGCTTTCCCATGATCTCGATGATCAGCTTCTTCCTGCACAGGTCGCCGAGTTCATCCAGGTGTTCGATGTCCAGGTGGATGATCCGTTCCAGTCCGGGCTGAGAGATCCCGATGATCCGCCCATTTCCGATATGTTTCCTGAGAAGCATACAGAAATTGGGCGCGGTCATGGGGCTTGGTTTGTTCTCATCTGTCAGATATATAAGAGGCAGCGAGGCGCTGGCAGAGATATAGAGCCGGTTCGCGCCGGTGGGTGTCTTGATGGTGAGCAGAAGTTCGTCGATTTCTGGTTGGGCGATCTTGGTGATCCTGCCGCCTGTCAGAGTTGTTTGAAGTTCCTGTGTGATAGCAGCAACTGTAATTCCGTCAAAAGCCATGAAATAAGTTTCCTTTCTGTAAGGTATTGTACGCTCCGCGGATAAAGGATGGAGACGCTGCTAATAGTATATCATGCTTGTGTTGTTTTGCCAAATGTCTTATTATTCTCTTTCTTCATGAACCTGTATAGGGAAGCAGTCCGGCGATTTTTGGGTTTTATAATAATTGATGAAGTGTTGGAGCATCTCATCTTGAGATAATTCGCTGCCGGTAGCTTCGATTTCGTCCAGCGCTTTGGAAGCATTTCCATCGAGCTGATATGAGAAGATCGCTTTTTCTTCAATCTCTTTTGGCGCCGGTTCAAGTGTCTGTCCTTTTTCCCAGATCACAAGTCTGTCGTTCTTGTTCTTCCCCTGATAATAGATGGAGGTACAGGCGTAAGAGGCGTCGGAATCTGTCTGCGGATAGGAATAAAAATCTCCGGAAACTTCCGCGGGGAAAATGATGCTGATGCTGTCAAGATAAAAGTAGGTTTCTTCATCTATAGACAGCGGGTACTGGCAGTGTAATTCGTAATGTCCCTCCTTCTTACCGGAAGATCTGTCGTTGAGTTCCAATGAAGGCAGATACGGCGGGATGACCTGTTTGGGAAATTCCAGCGTGCAATAGATATCTCCGCCGGCAAGCTGATAGAGCTCGGTGATCCGGACGTCGCCGGCAGATACGGCAAAGAGGCTTGAGTCCTTGAATTCCATCCAGCCGATCCGGATCAGCGCCGCGGCAACCAACAGAAAGAAGCCTGCTATAATGGCGTTCAGGAGAGTGATCTTCTTGCGGCACTTCCTGAGAGCCTTGATGAACCTTGTCCCTTCCTCCATTTCCTCTTCCTTGTCTGCCGTTATAGCCGGGAAGGGCTTGGCTGCCTGTTCATAGGCATTGCGGCAATTATCGCAGTCCTTGATGTGTTCTTGGATGAGCGAGCTGCTGTCGTCGCTGCACACGTTGTCTTCATACAGGATCAGGAGATCTTGGACTACGCCGCATGGAATGTCTTTCTTTTTTGAAATGTCCGAATAACCTGGGTCATGTTTGTGTTTCATAGTATTCATTATGTTCCCTCCTTCTTTGTAATGTCAGCATATTTGTGATGTCAGCATATAAGCGCGCGGATCTTTTCTTTTGCACGGTGATAGGTGACCCGCGCCCAGCCTTCCTTGCGTCCGAATATCTCGCCGATCTCCCGGAAGGACAGTTCACCAAGGGTTCTCAGGGTGAAGACTTCTTTATAAGGTTCTTCCAGATAATGCAGGACCTTATAGATCGAGAGCGCTTCATCCTTCCTGATACACGCGGATTCCAGGTCCTGCGGTGAGGCTTCATCATAGCCGGGGGCGGAAGGATCGGCATTGTCGTTTATATGTTTCTGCTTCTTAAGATGCGACAGGTATGTGTTTTTGGCGATCTGGAAGAGCCAGGTCCTGACGGAACACTCGCCGCGGTACTTGCCGCTGTTTTTCAGGGCTTTGAAGAAAGTCTCCTGGGTGATCTCATCGGCGGTATCCGGGCTTCGGCTCATGGCAAGGATAAAGAGATAGACGTCTCGAAAATATAAACGGTACATTTCCTCAAAATCCATTGTGTATCACCTCCCTTTATTAATATGACTCCCCAGAAATTGTTTTGTTACAAGATCACGAATGTATTTTGACAGGATAGTATATCATGGTTGACTCGATTTGCCAAATGCCTTATAATGAATGGAACATAATCATCATTAAGATTTGGGAAGGATTCATATCATGATAAAGAGTATGACAGGGTTCGGGCGGTGTGAGATATCGGAAGAACAGCGCAAATTCACGGTAGAGATGAAAAGTGTGAATCACCGGTATCTGGACATCAATATCCGTATGCCGAAGAAGTTGAATTTTTTTGAGACAGCGATCCGGAATTTAATGAAGCAGAGCATCCAGCGGGGGAAGATCGATATCTTCATTTCCTATGAGGACCTGTCCGAGAGCCAGGTATCGCTTAAGTATAATGAAGCGCTTGCGGGAGAATATCTGACGTATCTGAAGCAGATCGAAGAGAAATTCTCGTTGGATAATGATATCCGCGTGTCTACGTTGTCCCGTTATCCGGAAGTATTGACGATGGAAGAGCATGCTGTCGATGAAGAAGAACTGTGGCAGGGTCTCAAGAAAGTATTGGACGGAGCAGTGCGAAGTTTTGTTGAGACGAGGATCCTGGAGGGAGAGCGTTTGAAGGAGGATATCGTCGGTAAACTGGATAATATGCTGGAGCTGGTGGGATATATCGAAGAACGGTCTCCGAAGATCATCGCAGAATACAGAGAGAAGCTTGAGAATAAGGTCAGGGAGCTCTTGGCGGATACACAGATAGAAGAAGGGCGGATAGCCGCCGAAGTGGTGATATTTGCGGACAAGATCTGTACGGATGAAGAGATCGTGAGGCTTAGAAGCCATATCGTACATATGAAAGAGACGCTGCAGTCCGACGAGAACGGGATCGGACGCAAGCTGGACTTTATTGCGCAGGAGATGAACCGGGAAGCGAACACGATACTTTCGAAGGCGAATGACCTGGAGGTCTCCAATGCGGGGATCGATCTTAAGACGGAGATTGAGAAAGTAAGGGAACAGATACAGAATATAGAATAACAGGAAAACAGATTGATATGGATTGAGCGAGGACAAGCCTATGGATGAAAGAGGAATTCTTATCGTAGTATCCGGATTCTCAGGATCCGGCAAAGGTACGATCATGAATGAGATCATGCGTAAATATGATAATTATGCGTTGTCTGTCTCTGCGACGACCAGGAATCCGCGTCCGGGAGAGACGGATGGAAAAGAATATTTCTTCAAAACCGTGGAAGAATTTGAAAAAATGATTGCGAAAGATGAACTGATAGAGTATGCTAGATACGTGGACAATTACTATGGGACGCCGCGTGCATACGTGGAAGAGCAGTTAGACGCCGGGAAGGACGTGATCCTGGAGATAGAGATCCAGGGCGCGCTGAAAGTGAAGGAGAAGTTCCCGGATACGCTGCTGTTGTTCGTGACTCCGCCTACGGCAGAAGAGTTAAGGCACCGTTTGGTAGGGCGGGGGACGGAGACGATGGATGTGATTGATTTCCGCATGAAGCGTGCGAAAGAAGAAGCGCTGGGCATGGACCGGTATGATTATCTGATCATCAATGATGTGTTGGATGATTGTGTCAGGGAGATGCATCAGATCATTCAGGGAGAGCACAGAAGAAGTTTCCGTAATCGGACGTTTATAGAGCATATGAAAGAAGAATTGAAAGGAGAATAGTGTATGCTGCACCCATCTTATACAGATTTGATGAAAGTTGTGAATAAAGATGTGGAAGAAGGAGAGACAAAGGTGGTCAACAGCCGTTATTCTATCGTGATGGCAACTGCAAAGAGAGCCAGAGAGCTGATCGACGGTACTATGCCGATGGTAGCGGTAAAAGACGGTGAGAAGCCGCTGTCGGTTGCGATCGACGAACTGAACCAGGCTAAGATCAAAGTGATAGGGGAAGAAGAGACAGAACCGCAGGACGTGTCTGAGACCGTATAGAGTCATGCGCCGGCGGGGCAGATATGGGCAGATGCCGTGAGGTATCTGCCTTTCTTCGAAAATATATGCCTGTGCCGGAGGCGGCTGTACGGATGATACAGGATGGCTTCCGGTTTGCGGCGGAAAGGAGTAGCTTAAATAGATGAATGTATTATTTATATCCCTGGGGTGCGATAAGAATCTGGTGGATTCGGAAGTCATGCTCGGGCTCTTGGATGCAAAGGGATATCGGATCGTGGATGACGAACAGGAGGCGGATATCATTGTGATCAACACCTGCTGCTTTATCCATGACGCGAAAGAAGAGAGTATCCGGACCATCCTTGAGATGGCGGAGTATAAGAAGGAAGGAAGGCTTAAGGCGCTGATCGTTACCGGCTGCCTCGCCCAGAGGTATCAGCAGGAGATCCTTAAAGAGATCCCGGAGGTAGACGCTGTTGTGGGAACGGCTTCTTATGACAGGATCCTTCGGGTGATCGAGGAAGCGCTTGCCGGAGACGGGCGTGTGGAACTAGCAGACGTCGACGTCCTGCCGCTGGTGGATGAGAAGAGGTTGTTGACCACCGGAGGGCATTATGCGTATCTGAAGATCGCGGAAGGATGCGATAAGCATTGCACGTATTGCATTATCCCAAAGATCCGGGGGAATTATAGAAGCGTACCCATGGAGCGGCTGATGAAAGAGGCAGAGGAGCTTGCCGAACAGGGAGTGAAGGAGCTGATCCTGGTGGCGCAGGAGACGACGCTTTATGGGAAGGATCTCTATGGGGAGAGATCGCTCCACAGGCTTCTGGAAGGATTGTGTAAGATCAGAGGGATCCGTTGGATACGCCTTCTTTATTGTTATCCGGAGGAAATATATGACGAACTGATCCAGGTGATAAAAAAGGAGAAGAAGATCTGCCATTATCTGGATCTTCCGATCCAGCATGCCAGTGATGAGATCTTGAAGCGGATGGGAAGAAAAACATCGAGAGAACAGCTGGAGAAAATAATATGGAAGCTTCGGGAAGAGATCCCGGATATCACGCTTCGTACCACGCTGATCACAGGTTTCCCCGGCGAGACGAAAGAACAGCATGAGGAATTGATGGAATTCATAGATGAGATGGAATTCGACCGCCTGGGAGTATTCACATATTCCCCGGAAGAAGATACGCCGGCGGCAGATATGCCGGATCAGATACCGGAAGAGGTGAAGGAAGAGCGCCGGGCGGAGTTAATGGAACTGCAGCAGGAGATTGCTTTTGACCAGGCAGAAGAGATGACGGGAAGAGAGGTTCTTGTGATGGTCGAAGGAAAAGTGGTGGATGAAGATGCATATGTGGGGAGGACATACAGAGACGCGCCGAATGTGGACGGGCTGATCTTCATCCATACGGAAGAAGAACTGATGTCCGGGGATTTCGCGAGGGTGAAAGTAGCCGGGGCGTTAGAATATGATTTGATAGGAGAGTTGATAGTATGAATTTGCCAAATAAACTGACCGTATTAAGGGTGATCATGGTTCCTTTTTTTGTTTTCTTTATGTTGACTGATGTGGGAGGCGCGGCGAATAAATGGATCGCACTGGTTCTTTTCTGCGTGGCGAGCCTTACGGACATGCTGGACGGAAAGATTGCCCGTGCGAGGAATCTGGTGACGAATTTCGGAAAATTCATGGATCCGCTGGCGGATAAGCTTCTGGTATGTTCGGCTATGATCTGTCTGATCCCTTCCGGAGACCTGGAGGCGTGGATCGTGATCGTGATCATCGCGAGAGAATTTATCATCAGCGGGTTCCGATTGGTGGCTTCGGATAACGGGATCGTGATCGCGGCAAGCTACTGGGGGAAATTCAAGACCGTATCCCAGATGGCGATGATCATCGTGCTGATCGCGGATTTCGGCGGCGTATTTGATATGATTGGAACGGCGCTGATCTGGGTATCCTTAGTATTGACCGTAGTATCTTTGATTGATTATGTCGCGAAGAACGTACAGGTATTGACGCAAGGAGGAATGTAATATGACGGTGGAATTCATATCAGTCGGGACAGAGATCCTGCTGGGGAATATCGTGAATACGAATGCCGCGTATCTGTCAGAAAGATGTGCGGCGCTTGGGTTATCCTGCTATCACCAGAGTGTGGTGGGAGACAATGAAGAACGGCTTATGGAAACGGTCCGGCTGGGCTTGTCGCGGTCGGATATCCTGATCTTGAGCGGAGGGCTTGGGCCTACGAAGGATGACCTGACAAAAGAAGTGACCGCGAAGGTATTTGGCAGGGAGCTGTATGAGGATGAGCATACGAAGGAGAGGATCAAGGAGTATTTCCGGCGGGTAAGGAGCGGCCAGGTGACGCCGAATAACTGGAAGCAGGCTATGGTTCCGGAGGGCGCGAAGGTCATAGACAATCATAATGGAACTGCGCCGGGGCTGATCATAGAAGCGGACGGAAAGACTGCGATCCTTCTTCCGGGACCGCCCAACGAGCTTATGCCGATGTTCGAACGGGATATCGCACCCTATCTGAATCAGCTTGAACCGGAAGGGATCTATTCTAAGATGGTGAAGATATGCGGGATCGGGGAGAGCAAGGCAGAGACCATGATCGCAGATCTGATGGACGCCCAGACGAATCCGACGATCGCGCCTTATGCGAAGACAGGGGAAGTACATCTTCGGGTGACGGCGAAGGCGGCAGATGAGGAGAAGGCAAAAGAGCTTCTAAGTCCGGTGGTGGATGAGCTGTATCAGAGATTCGGTGATAAGATCTACACGACAGAAGAAGATGTGACGCTGGAGGCGTCCATTGTGGAACTCTTAGACGGACAGGGAATGACGGTTACGACGGCGGAGTCCTGCACAGGAGGCTTGCTTGCCGGAAGGATCATGAATGTACCGGGAGCTTCCGGCGTGTACCGGGAAGGATATATCACGTATGCGAATGACGCCAAAGAACGCCTGCTTGGCGTGAAGCGGGAGACGCTTATGGAACATGGAGCGGTGAGCTGCCAGACGGCTTGCGAGATGGCAAGAGGCGCAGCGAAAGCGGCAGGGGCGGATGCGGCGGTCAGTGTGACCGGGATCGCCGGGCCTGGCGGCGGGACAGAAGAGAAACCGGTGGGACTGGTGTATGTGGGATGCAATGTGAAAGGGCATGTCCGGGTGGAGGAATTCCACTTTACCGGCAACCGGGATAAGAACCGGGAATATACCGTGGCAAGGGCGCTGACCCTTCTTCGGGAGGAATTGCTTAAGAATTGTAAAGATCTACAAAATGGCGATCAGCCGTAGTATAAGGAGACTTTGATATGGAGATAAGAGTGTTGCAGATGCCGGAATTACTTCCGGCGCTGCATCTGGTGTGGGAAGTGTTCGAAGAAGAGATCGCGCCCGCCTATAAGCCGGAAGGGATTGAATCCTTTCGGAAATTTATTCATTATGATTATATCAGCCAGGTATGGCAGAGAGGGAATCTGATCTTCTTGGGGGCATACGACAACGAGGAGTTGTGCGGTACGCTGGCGATCCGGCCGGACGGACATATCGCGCTTTTCTTTGTGAAAAAGGAGCGGCAGGGCAGAGGGATCGGGCGCATGCTTTTCCAGACGGCGTATCAGATGTGCAGATATCAGCTTGGCGTAAATAAGATGACGGTGCATGCAGCGCCAAAAGCAGCAGAAAAATACAGACATTTGGGCATGCGTGCAGTCTCGGATCTGTGTGAAGCGGACGGTATATGCTATATCCCTATGGAGATGTATGTGAACGGAGATATGCCTGCACATCAGAAGAAGAGATCGAATGTGCCCTGGATCGCGCTTGGAGTATTTGCAGTGATCCTGGTATTTGTGATGGCAACATGCGCTGTGATCAGCAGAGATGTGATCCGTGCAAGAGTACAGGACGGGTGGGATGCATACGGATATAAAGGCAGAGATTCCGGGGGTGACGGCGAAGGCTGGGGATCCTATGAAGGGGATGAGGACGGCGAGGAAGCGGATGAAAATAGCGGAGGGAATCTGACGGGGATCAGTGCGATCCAGGAGTATATAGCAGGCGATCTCCCCTATGAGATCGAAAACGACGAATACATATATTCCGGTGAAGGCATGCAGTCTGCGATGATCGAATTCAGCGTCTCTTATCCGAAGATCACGGGGCTTGCCGATGAGGAGACGGAGAATGCGGTCAACGAGGCGCTTAGGAATACCGCGAGGGAGACTGTGGTGCGGATCTATGAAGATCCGTCACAGGAGATCAAGGAGCGAGTCCTCTCGGAGGGGAATCCGCTTCTGATTAATTATGTGAGTTATAAGATCTGCTACGCTTCGGAGGAGATCCTGAGTGTGGCGTTCGACGATAATGCATATGAGGGAGGCCAGAATTATTACGCCCAGCATCTCAGGACCTGCAATATCAATTTAAAGGACGGGAAGGTCTACGAGGTAAAGGATATCGTGAAATTAAGCGACGACTTTATGGCAAAGTGGCTGGAGACAATGAGACAGGAAGCCGGTAATCCGGATTTCTTATCAGAGCTCGACTTGGAAACCATGAGAAAGACACTGGAAGGAGACAGTCAGAACGGTGTGTATGTGGCGAACTTCTTCCTGCACAAAGGCGGGATTGAGATCGGATATGATCTGAACTATGCGGCAGACGACCCGAATGATCTGAAGTTTGTCTGGGTGACGGCGCCATTTACATTCGATGAGATGGAGGATTATGCGTCGGGCAGTGATTTTTGGAAATATATCCGAAAATAGTTTAAAAATATGTACAAACTGATAATTGACGAATTTTGTATAATGTGAGAAAATATCAATAAGTATGGTGTTAAAGTAATAACGAACTATGCCGGGGTTATCCGGCATGGTTTACTAAAGCCCTACGACAGAAAATCATACATAGTTGAAAGGAGTTTTAAAATGATTTATTCACATGAAGTAGAAATGATGTGTCCTGTAGCTCAGGGTGCAAATCACGGACCAGCTCCGATTCCGGAAGAAGCAAAATGGGTAAAGGCAAAAGAGGTGAAAGACATCTCCGGTCTGACACACGGTGTTGGTTGGTGCGCACCGCAGCAGGGAGCCTGCAAACTCACTTTAAACGTTAAGGATGGTATTATCCAGGAAGCATTGGTTGAGACGCTTGGATGTTCAGGAATGACCCATTCCGCAGCTATGGCATCTGAGATCCTTCCGGGAAAGACAATCTTAGAAGCTCTTAATACAGACCTTGTCTGTGACGCGATCAATACTGCAATGAGAGAATTATTCCTGCAGATCGTATACGGAAGAACCCAGAGTGCATTCTCAGAAGACGGGCTTCCGATCGGAGCAGGCCTTGAAGACCTTGGAAAGGGACTTCGTTCTCAGGTTGGTACTATGTATGGAACATTGGCAAAGGGTCCTCGTTATCTTGAGATGGCAGAAGGCTATGTAACAGGAATCGCACTGGACGACCATGACGAGATCATCGGCTATCAGTTTGTTAACCTTGGAAAGTTCACAGACTTTATCAAGGCAGGCGATACACCGAACGACGCGTGGGAGAAGGCAAAGGGACAGTATGGACGTGTTGCCGACGCAGCGAAGGTTATTGACCCGAGAAAAGAATAAATAAAAAGTATTACATAGTCACGAAAAAATTAGGAGGACAAGTAAATGGCTTTATTTGAATCATATGAAAGAAGAATTGATAAAATCAATGAAGTATTAGGAAGCTACGGCATTGCGTCTCTTGAAGAAGCAGAGAAGATCACCAAGGATGCCGGACTTGACGTATACAATCAGGTAAAAGGCATTCAGCCGATCTGTTTCGAGAATGCATGCTGGGCATACACCACAGGCGCCGCGATCGCCATCAAGAAGGGCTGCAAGACTGCAGCAGAGGCAGCAGCAGCGATCGGAGAAGGATTGCAGGCGTTCTGTATCCCAGGTTCTGTAGCAGATCAGAGAAAGGTTGGCCTTGGACATGGTAATTTAGGAAAGATGCTCCTTGAAGAGGATACAGACTGTTTCGCGTTCCTTGCAGGACACGAGTCCTTCGCGGCTGCGGAAGGCGCGATCGGGATCGCTGAGAAGGCGAACAAGGTACGTAAGAAACCTCTTCGTGTAATCCTGAACGGACTTGGAAAAGACGCGGCAAAGATCATTTCCAGGATCAACGGATTCACATATGTTGAGACAGACTATGATTATTACACAGGCGAATTAAAAGAAGTGCAGAGAATCGCTTATTCCGACGGGCTTCGTTCTAAGGTTAACTGCTACGGCGCTAACGATGTTCGTGAAGGTGTTGCGATCATGCATAAGGAGGGCGTAGACGTGTCTATCACAGGTAACTCTACGAACCCGACACGTTTCCAGCACCCGGTTGCAGGTACATACAAGAAAGAGTGTATCGAGCAGGGTAAGAAGTACTTCTCCGTAGCGTCCGGCGGCGGTACAGGACGTACGCTTCATCCGGATAACATGGCTGCAGGTCCGGCTTCTTACGGTATGACCGATACATTGGGACGTATGCATTCTGACGCTCAGTTTGCAGGATCTTCTTCTGTACCGGCTCACGTAGAGATGATGGGACTGATCGGCGCAGGCAACAACCCGATGGTTGGTATGACGGTTGCGGTTGCGGTTGCCATTGAGGAAGCGGCGAAGGAAGGGAAGTTCTAAGAAACAGCGTATTTATAAGGGTTTCCGTTGATGAGGATTGTCAGCGGGAACCCTTAATTTTGCCACGTAGCACACAAGTAACACACAGGTAGCACACAAATATTAAACATACAAACCCGGGCAATTATTAGCGACTACGCAAGCGGAAAATGGAGGTAGATCACATTATGGATAAGAACATAGATTATTTGGGAAAGGTGTTCTGCTAATTCTCTCTTTTTCGACAGATATGCGTATAACAATCGCTTTTCGTTTTCGTCCCTGCAAGGGATCATGTGCTTGTCCAGCACTAAGGCTGGAGTTATCTGTTTTAGCATTTCTCATACCGCTCCAACAAAGCGGTAAAAGATTTTAATGTCCTGTTGTTTCTGTCCGTCTATGACAGTACGTTCTCCAATCTCGATATGGTCGATCAGTTCATCGATCGTTTCCCGGTCAAGCTCCTGCAAATCCAGATGTTTTTTTATTATAGAAGCCCACTTCTGAATGTCTTCCATATCCTGTCTGGCTTTGTCCGCTTCGTCAAGAAGCGTGTTAAGCTGTTCGGATTTCTGGATTCGCTCCTGCTCGCTTTTCTCGATCAGCAAGGAGAAGGTGGCTCCGGTGATCGTGCCGCTGACCTTATCCTCATAGAGCTTTGCTGTCATATTTTCCAGCTCCTGTACACGCCGCCGCAGCCTTCCGATCTCCTGCTGGATGGTTTCCCTCTTGGCAGCACTTTCAGCGGATGCCTGCTTTTTCAGCTTGTCCAGCACGGCATTTTCATCTACCATAACAGCCTTGGCATGGGCCTTGATCTCGTCCAGCACAAGGTTCTTTAGCGTGATCTCATAAATCCGATGCCAGGAGCAGACGCTGTGTCCGGTGGTGGCAAACCGTGAGCAATAATAGGAAGTGTATTTCTTTACCGTCCCATTTTTTCTATGCTGTGTTTCGCGGTTGGCTACAAGCGGATGGCCACAGTCTGCACAGATCAGTTTGCTGGTAAACAGGGCTGGCGTTGGTGCTGCATTATCCACACTTCGGAGTTTTGCGGCACGGTTTATTTCCTGTACGGCCTCCCATAACCCGGAAGAAATGATTGCTTCGTGTGCATCCTCATGGGTGATCCATTCCGTTTCCGGTTTCTGTATCTGTATCTGGGTTCCGTCTTTGTAAGAGCGGGAGCCGGTGCGGTTCTGCGTAAGCGTTCCAAGATACACTTTATCTCTCAGGATATTTCTGATCGTGGCATAGGCCCATGTTTTTGCATATTTACAGGAGCCTTTCCCGTAGTGTGTCTCCCAATGACAGCGGGGAGAGAGGATTCCTTCCTGATTGAGTGCGGCGGCGATCCCGCCATAGTGATTATTCTAATGCTTGAGAGCCACCAATTTAATCCTTGGGAGCCACTTATAATTTAATGCTTGAGAGCCATTACAATATACTAGATATAGTACGTCTATTATTTACCGCTTATAACATTGTCTCAGAATTGTTTTAAACCTGCAAGGGTAAATACACTGCGTTGCAGCCCTTGCAGGTTTAAAACAATTCTGAGATAGAATAATCAAGTGGTTAAGGATAAGTGTACTTTAATCATAGATACACTATATATTGTGGTGGCTCTGAAAGATTAAAATAGACTTGTATTGATGGCTCTGAAGCCTTAGAACCGTGGCTCTCAAGCATTAAAATAATCATCCATCGAGGAAGCTGCAAAGGCAGGTAAGTTCTAAGAAACAGCGTATTTATAAGGGTTTCCGTTGACGTGGATTGTCGGCGGAAGCCCTTAATTTTGTCGTTTGCATTGATAGAAGCCGGAGAAGCGGTTGTCCCTTACAATAACATTAGCGTGTTACAAAGTTTGTCCGTAAAGGTTTCCCGGCTCGTTTCGCTGAAATGGATATGAATGTCAAAGGTGGTATTCCCTATCCGCTTCACAAGGTCGGGCTTCATGTCCAGAGGGGCGGCGGTGCTGCTGGTTGTCACTGGTTCGATAGATTTACTGTTTGCTAATTTACCTTATACCTTAAAATTGTTTTGAGCTTATCCTCTTTTGTTCTATTAGTCAAATAGATTTCTCTGTGACAATCTGATATGCGTTGCAGACCGTTTTCTTCTGCAAATTTATCCATTTGTTCAAAAGAGAACGGTTCGTTGTCGTATGAGCCAATATGCAGAATTTCAACACATTTTCCGTCATGTATCGTATCAAAAATAATATCTTCATACAGTCGGTTTGGCTTTTTGATTTTAACCCTTTCCAATGAAGCACATACCATTTCCGCTGTGATAAAGTCCGGCTGACGTATCATAATGGTGTATTCCAAATTTTCTTTTATGAGTTTACCCGCAGCAGATTCCGTATCAACGTTTTTCTGTTTCCAGATACCCTCTAAAGGATAAACTGTAAAGTCGTGGATTTCATTTGATAAAATATTTTTAGTTGCAGTAGATTTATAACCCATTTTAATAGCATACGCTAATGAAAAGAGAGCACCTACCTTATCTGAAAAATCCGTATCGTTAGGATTTCCGCTTCCCTTAATCATAATAAATTTTTGTGTGGGTATATCTACCAAAGCAGGTATGCTTTTTGCTCCATACAGAGCTTTTTCGTGCTTTCTCCATTCAAATTTCATATCAGCACCTCCTTATGGAAACAGTGTATCAAACATAACTTGACACCTAATGTCATGTTCTATATTTTTCCTGCATTTTTTTTAATCTTTTTTTCATCTGCTCCCGTATAGACTGTGGTTCTATTATCTCAACGCTATCCGAAAAAGACATCACATAAGAATACAGAACCTCATTGTCGGGTAAATCTATTTGGACATATAAATTTCCCTGTGAATCTTCTGTTATGTTATCTGTAAATTCATCATAAACACGAAAAGCCGCTTGCATGTCAAATTTCAACTTAACTGCAACAGTATTTTCAACTTGTATTTGTTTTTCAATTTTTGTCGGTGTAAAATCTTGCGTAAAAGTTTCAGACAGCATTTCAAGCTCTTTTATTCTCGTCAACTTAAAAAAGCGGTAATCATTTCTTAACAGGCAAAAAGAATATAAATACCAGCTTTTGCTCTTGAATACTAACCGAATAGGTCTTACATTTCTTTTCTCCTTATTTCCTTTTCCACTAAAATAGCAAAAGGAAATAGTTCTCTTTTGGAAAATGGCTTCTTTGATGATATTAAATGTATCTTGCTGTGGGGTACGATGCGCCCAGTCCGAAAAATCAACTTCAATCCAGTTTGTAGAGTTTATCTGAAATAAACCGCTTAACTTTGTGAGCAATTCATTAGAGTTTTCTTCTGTGGTCGCAATCATTCCTTGTAGTGCTGTTAGTATTTGTTCCTGTTCTTGTTCAGAAAACAAAGATTTATCCAGCGTATAATCGTTAAGGATAGAAATGCCTCCCCCTTTTCCCTGTGTTGCATAAATAGGGATTCCAGTGCTGCTTATGGCGTCAATATCTCTGTAAATGGTTCTGATTGATACTTCAAATTTTTGAGCAAGTTCGGGGGCGGTTGCCTTTCCGTTCTGTAAAAGATAGTATACAATTCTAAATAATCTACTTTCCCACATTTTCATCACCTCCTATATATTATAACAAATAAACCTGTCAATGGAATGTCATGTTATAAAAATGAAGAAAGGGATTCCGTAGCCAGTTATGTACATTTCCACAATGCGCCCG
Source organism: Dorea sp. 5-2 (assembly GCF_000403455.2). Classification (GTDB taxonomy): domain Bacteria; phylum Bacillota; class Clostridia; order Lachnospirales; family Lachnospiraceae; genus Sporofaciens. The sequence continues at coordinate 342,567 of NZ_KE159715.1, forward strand.
TTCATCGTCATGGGAGAGCCGTTCATATAAAGCTGTGATTCTGTCTTTCTCTGTCTTCTTCATGGTGTGTAACCTCCTTTCTTTGAGGGTGCGCGCTTCCCTATAACCTTATTATACTTATTCTGTTCTGACATCTTTTCTCAAATTCTTTTCGTAAATGAATTTGAGGTTTTGCACGATTGTATATTATGATAAAATTATTGATATGTAGAGAGAGAGGAGTAAGGATTTATGCTGAATCCCATTGTCAATACGTTAAGAATTACAAGATAGAAATGAGCAAATGCCGTTCTTGCGAGATTGAAAGAGGTAACGGAAACATTATGGGCAGATTTTCAGGTTATTTGGAATGGAACATATTAACTACGTTTAATACTACGGAGGTACATTTTAAATGATAGATATTTCTTATAGAAATTATTCTTCAATAACGGATCGATCAAGATACCAAGCATCGAATGGAAACAGGAAAAACAGTTCAGGTGATGTGTTCAAAACCAGAATATCTGGTAATGCGATTTATATTGAACAAATCTCTAGGGAATCAGCGTTGGATTGGGAAGATTTGAAGAAAATACCAGGTAAATATGCTTTAAAAGATGGTAACTCAATTTCGGTTTATCATAGTACGGGCAATTGTGGGTATAAGTTTTTTCATGCCGCCGAGTCTACGGATGATTATCCCGTTTTGGTTGCAAAAGGTGTGGATTGGCAAGGAAAGTATTTTGAAGAAAAGATCAACGTGAAACAAATTGATCCTTATAATACAAGTACCCTTGAATTACAAGCATTGGCACATTTCAAGCCAGGACATGAAATGATAGGAAATCCTTACGATTGTATGCAAGGGCAGGAAAAGGGACTTCGGGAAAGATTTAGTTTTGTTTCCGGGGCTCAGACATTGATCAACGCATGGAAGAGGATCGGTCATGCGGGGCAGGCTGCTCAATGGAGAGATGAGCTTAATTTCCTGCTTAGTTATACGGAGAATACTGTTAGGGCAGGCAGTGCTGCAAAAGAGAGATTGGTTACGAGTATAGCAAAAAAATGTTCGGAAGATCTTTTTAAAAATAGGAATGGCTAGATGCAGGAATAGGTGCTATTGTTGTCCCATCGCTGCATCCATAGGATTGTCTTCTTGCGGTTGCATAAAAACAATGTCTTTACCATCTTCATATTCAATTTTTGATCGATCAATACACAGTCATTCATGGTGACTGCTTCATCCGTATCTACCCTCTCAAAAGGAATCTTAAGTTGCGCCAGCGCATTATAAGTTTCCTTTTGCAGCAGATTCTTATATTCCTGCGGTTCGCTTGTCGTAATCTCACTGATATAAAACATCTTTCCATCTCCAAATAATCATCAAAATTTGCCATAAGCGTTGAGTCGTTAATAGTGTATCATAATTTTAGCTATTATCATAGAACTATTCAATATGTTTTCAAATATATAAATATTATCAATTTCACATACACACGCAAAAATAGTATACTTTAACAAAATAGGGAGGCGCTAGACATGAAATCACTTTTAGTATTATCTCACTGCATTTTGAATACTGCGTCAAAAGTAATGCAGGACGAAAGAGAACTTGCAGAAGAGTATCAGATCAGAGATCTGCTGTTGCAGTTAATTCTCCGGAAAAATATACAGATATTGCAGCTGCCGTGTCCGGAATTTGTTCTGTACGGTTCTCAGAGGTGGGGGCATGTAAAGAATCAGTTTCAGCATCCATATTTTGAGAAAGCGTCTAAGGAGATGTTAGAACCGATCCTCTTACAATTGGAGGAATATGATAGGCATCCGGAGAGTTTTTCTGTACTGGGGATTGTTTCTGTAGAAGGAAGTCCAAGCTGCGGTTATCATCATACCTGTATCGGTGAATGGAAGGGGGAGATCGGCACAGATCCGGCGCATATTTCTCAAATACAGGGCTCTCTTAGGATGAGCAGTAAACCAGGTGTATTCATGGAACTTTTGAAAGAAGAGCTAGAGGCTCATAAGCTTTCTATCCCTATTTTGACAATGGAAGAAACCATTGAATTATTAAAATGAAAGTAGTTATAGGAAGGAAAGACAAATGAAGAACAAAAAAGTTTATGTAACAGCATTTTGCGGAGTAGCAGTAGCAATGAATATTGTACTGGGGATCATTACTTCTGCGCTGGGGATCCCGTTATACCTTGATACATTAGGAACGGTCTTATCTGCCGCGATCCTTGGACCGGTTCCGGGTGTACTTGTAGGCGCACTGAGTAATATTATCACCGGATTGATCTATAGTGTATCCGACATCCCGTTCTGTCTGGTAAATATGGCAGTCGGGCTCATAGTAGGCTTGGTGGCGAAGAAATTTAATTTCGGTATCATTCCTGCGGTTATCACAGGATTGGCGCTCAGTTTTATCTGTCCGGCGATCGGGACGCCTATTGGTATCTATGTATACGGCGGTTTGAACGGTTCGTTTTCGGACGTGTTGGTTATGTCTTTGGTGGAAGGCGGAAAGACCATTTTCCAGGCATCCTTCTTAAGAAATGTAGGATCGAACCTGATTGATAAAGTGGGAACCTGTATCATCGGCTGTCTTCTGATCAAGGCTATGCCGTTAAAGTTCCTTGCCAATTTCCAAGAGGAAGAATAAGCAGACGATATGATTAAGATAAAAGATTTGGTGCATCGTTACACCATATGGGAAAACGAAAATAAAAAGAGTAAAAAGACGGTGTTAGACGGAATATCATTTGATATTCCGTCTGGTCAGTTTGTGGCTATTTTGGGTGCAAACGGTTCCGGGAAGTCAACCCTTGCCAAGCACTTGAATGTTTTGCTGCTTCCCGACGAAGGAACAGTCTGGATTGACGGCAAAGACACAAAGGATAAGGAAAAGTTATGGAAGATCCGCACCGAGGTAGGGATGGTATTCCAGAATCCAGATAATCAGATCATCGGAACCAGCGTGGAGGAGGATGTGGCGTTTGGACCTGAGAACCGGAATCTGCCTTCCCAGGAGATTCGTGGCCGCGTGACAAAAAGCTTGGACGCCGTTGGTCTCCAAAGTAAGAGAAAGGTATCGCCCTCTCGGCTCTCTGGCGGACAAAAGCAGAGGGTAGCCATTGCCGGTGTATTGGCGTGTATGCCCAAATGCCTGGTTTTAGATGAACCGACTGCCATGTTGGATCCGAAATCAAGGGAAGAGGTAATGAAAGTAGTTCATGAGCTAAACCAGGAACGGGGGTTTACCGTGGTTCTGATCACGCATCATATGGATGAGGCGGTCGGAGCGGACCAGATCTATCTGATGAAAGAAGGACATGTTGTAAAATGCGGCTCTCCGAAAGAAATATTCTGTGAGACGGAGTTGTTAAGGGAATTAAAATTAGATGTGCCGCAGGTCACGGAATTGGCGTACAGATTGGCAGAAAAAGGGATCCCGTTTAAACTTCCGGTATTAAAGGAAGAAGATTTTGTAGAACAGATGAAAGCAGTCTGTCAGTCAGAGGATATTGAAAGAGGAAGATAGTATGTTAAAAGGGGAACAGATTCATTTTACGTATGGCGCGGGGACGGCAAATGAGAAGCATGTGCTGAGGAATATCTCTTTTCAGATCAAAGAGGGAGACTTTATCGGATTGATCGGCGCCTCCGGCTCTGGAAAGACTACGCTTGTCAAACACATGAACGGACTTTTGCGTGCCACAGAGGGCGGACTATATTTCCGCAAAGAGAATGTATATGGCAGGAAATATCCTTTATCTAAATTGAGAAAGGAAGTTGGGTTAGTATTTCAATACCCGGAACAGCAGCTGTTTGAAAAAACAGTTTTGAAGGATGTGATGTACGGTCCCTGCAACTTGGGGATGACGCGGGAGGAAGCAGAGGCATCAGCAAAAGAAAGTCTTTGCCAGGTAGGAATAGACGGTTCTTATTACCATGTAAGTCCGTTAGAGTTATCGGGCGGGCAGAAGAGGAGCGTTGCCATTGCAGGAGTATTGGCAATGAATCCGTCAATTCTGATTTTAGACGAGCCTGCCGCGGGACTGGACCCGTATACAAAGAGACAGGTATTTGATTTGATACTGAATATCCAGAAGAGACGTAATCTGGCAGTTGTGCTTGTGTCACACCACATGGAGGATGTGGCGGCGTATACCAACAAGGTATGGGTTATGCACAAAGGAGAGCTGGTCTTACAGGGGAATCCCATGGAGGTCTTTTCTCAGACAAAGCGTTTGAAAGAACTGAATATCGGAGTCCCGCAGATTACCAGTGTGACGGAAAAGCTCATTGAGCAGGGGATTCATCTGGAGCGGGCTGCGATCTCTGTAGACGACGCAGAAAAAATGATTTTGCAAATGTGGAAGAGGAGGATAGCGAGATGATTCGGGATATTACGATCGGGCAATATTATGCCAGTGAGTCTGTCGTCCACAGGCTGGATCCAAGGACAAAGCTTTTCGGTGTATTGGTTTATATTGTCATACTGTTTTGCATTAGAAATCCTTGGTGGTATCTGGCGTGTTTTTTGTTGCTGCTTGGAGCGTACCGGTGTGCGAAGGTTCCCTTCTCTTATGTTCTTAGAGGAATAAGAGGTATCTCTATTCTTCTGATTTTTACTTTTGTGTTCCGAATGCTGTGTACGCCCGGGGAGGAAATCTGGAAATTTTATTTCTTGTCAGTGACTTGGGAAGGTATCCAAAAAGCAATCAGGATGACAGCCAGAATTGCGTTGATGATCGTGGGAGCCTCCCTTCTGTCTTACACGACGACGCCCAAGTCAATGGCAGACGGGCTGGAAAAGTCGCTTTTATTTTTGGAAAAAGTGCATGTACCTATTCATGATATGTCTGTGATCGTTATGATCGCGTTTCGTTTCATACCGATCATCATAGAAGAACTGAACACGTTGATGGACGCTCAGGCGGCGAGAGGGGCGAGATTTGAGGAGGGTAATGTTTTTCAAAAATGCCGCGGAGTGACGACACTGCTTCTTCCGTTATTTTTATCTACGGTGCGCAGAGCTTCCGACCTGGCGATGGCAATGGAGGCGAGAGGCTATACGGGAGAGCGAGAGACAAGCAAGATGAATCCATTGGTTTACTCGCGCTGTGATAGAGCGGCATATCTTTGTATCATTCTCGTGCCAGTATTCTATGTTGTTGTGGAATTCGTTCCAAAGTGGATCCGCTGAGTAAAAATGGTTTGCCGCACGAGTTGTATTGTGATATATTGTCGGTAAATAATTTCGTGAAGGAGGCAGTATACATGAAGCTTAAAAATGTATTGATCGTAGCAGAGGACATCGAGCGGTCGAAAAAGTTTTATAAGGATCTGTTTGGATTGGACGTCATTCTGGATAATGACGGGAATGTCATTTTGACGGAAGGGCTGGTGCTTCAGGACAAGGCGATCTGGAAATCTTTTATAGATAAGGACATTATCCCTGAAAACAATGCATGCGAGTTATACTTTGAAGAAAAGGATCTGGAAGGGTTCGTAAAGAAGCTGGAGGCATATGAAACGCCCATCGTCTATGTGAACCGGCTTATGCAGCATTCCTGGGGGCAGAAAGTGGTAAGATTCTATGACCCGGACGGGAATCTGATCGAAGTCGGGACGCCAATAACAGGTATAAATTTTTGATTATATTTTCATTTCCTTATTTGCATATAATACTCATATATTTTGAGATTCTTTCACATCATATAAGCTATAGGTTATAACATTCATAAAACTATAAGTATTTGATTTTTACAGGTGTGATTTTTATAATGAATATAGATTATATGATTGAGAAAGGAAAATGAAAATGAATAAGGAAAATACAGAAAAGATCAATATAGAGAAGAAGGATTTTCGGACAGAAGAGGATTCCATAGGAGTCAAGGCGGTACCGGAAGGGGTTTACTATGGAGTACAGTCCCTGCGGGCGGCTGAGAATTTCCGTATTACCGGGCTGAATATGCACCCGGAGATCATCAATAGCCTGGCGTATATCAAGAAGGCATGTGCCGTTACCAATTGTGAAGTCGGTATATTGGACCGTAAGATTGCCGCTGCTATTTCCCAGGCATGTGACGAGATCTTAGAAGGCAAGATGCATAAGGATTTTATTGTCGATCCGATCCAGGGCGGCGCCGGGACTTCGATCAATATGAATGCGAATGAAGTGATCGCAAACCGTGCGATTGAGATATTAGGCGGGAAAAAGGGCGATTACTCTATCGTCAATCCCAACGATCATGTAAATTGCGGACAATCGACGAATGACGTGATCCCTACCGCAGGGAAGATGACGTCTCTTCGTCTGCTGAAGAACCTGAAAGAAGAATTGCTTCGCCTGCACAAAGCGTTGGTGGCAAAAGCAGAAGAATTTGACCATGTGATCAAGATGGGGCGTACGCAGATGCAGGATGCCGTGCCGATTCGTCTCGGGCAGGAATTCCGCGCATATTCCGTTGCGATCATGCGTGATATCCGCCGTATGGACAAGGCTATGGAGGAAATGTGTACCCTGAATATGGGCGGTACTGCCGTAGGGACAGGGATCAATGCGGACGCCGCTTACTTGAGACGGATCGTTCCGAACCTGGCGGAGTTATCCGGAATGGAATTGGTGCAGGCGTTTGATCTGATCGACGCTACACAGAACCTGGATTCCTTCGTGGCGGTATCGGGAGCCATCAAGGCATGTGCGGTTACGCTGTCAAAGATTGCCAACGACCTTCGGCTGATGTCCTCGGGACCAAGAGCCGGTTTTGCGGAGATCAATCTGCCGGCGCGTCAGAATGGTTCGTCCATCATGCCGGGAAAGGTGAATCCGGTGATCCCTGAAGTTGTGAATCAAGTCGCGTTCAATATCATCGGGAATGATGTGACTATTACTATGGCGGCGGAAGCCGGACAGCTTGAACTGAATGCGTTTGAGCCGATCATTTTCTACTGTATGTTCCAGTCCATAGATACGCTGGCATATGCAGTGCAGACTTTTGTCGATAACTGTATTACGGGGATAACCGCCAATGAAAGCCGGTGCCGTTATCTGGTAGAAAACAGCGTAGGGATCATTACGGCGATCTGCCCGCATGTAGGCTATCAGAAAGCGGCGGAGATCGCGAAGGAGGCGATGAAGACGGGAGAATCCATCCGCTCTCTGATCCTGAAAGAGGGATTACTGGATGAAACGGAGTTGGATGAGATCCTGGAGCCGACACATATGACGGAACCAGGGATCTCTGCGAAAAAGCTTTTAAGGAGAAAATGATCTTGTGGAACTTAAGCATATTCCATAGAAGAACATGTGCCGGAAAGCGCAGGCTTCTGATGGAATATGCTTATTTTGTGGTAGGAACCTAAAAATCAGTATTAACCGACAGCCTCACGCACAGTTACTCTGGCGCCGCGATCCGTATAAACTCCTGCATAGTCCTGGTCAGGTAAGCGTTCCTTTTATAATACAGGTACACATCTCTTTGCGCCTCAGGCGCATCCAGCTTATAATAGACCACAGCCGAATCTGTATGCATATGTTTGATCAAGGTGTCATTTACGATAGAAATCCCCATACCGTACTGAGTAAGATGGTAGGTGGTCATGACCTGATCCAGTTTTAAGATATAATTTGGCTGAATATTCTCCCGCAGGCAGATCGCGTCGATCCGTTCTCTTGTATCGTTATGGGCGCGCAGTACGACAAATGGATCATCCTTAAATTTTCTAAGAGGCACGCCCGGGAACCTGGGGTTCCGATGGACATCATTCTCCACGTCAGAGGCTGTCAGCCGGTAATTTAAGGCCCTGCGGTTACTGTCAAAGGCGGCGGGAACCGCAAGAAGAAGCTGTTCGTGGAAGCATTTCTTCCTGTGATATATCTGAGGATTCAGATTATAATTGTCAATGACAATATCCAGGTCCCCGTTGAACAGTTTCTGTTCCAGCTCAATGGTGGATCCCTCGTAAAAGTCGAGATTTACATGGGGATATTCTTGCCGGAACTGTTCGATAAACGGAGGAAAGATAAAAGAGGCGAAAAAATATGTACCGCCCAGAGACAGGTGTCCTGCCTTCAGTTCATGGAGATTCCCCACGAGATAAGCGAATTCATCCTCCAGATCTAGGATCTTCTCTGTAGTACGTATATATTCCCTGCCGCATTCTGTCAGTTGGATCGGGCTGACACTCCGGTCAAAAAGCGGAGCGCCTATTTTCTTTTCGATTTTCTTGATCGCCGCGCTGAGCGCAGGCTGAGAGATATAAAGATTCTGCGCTGCTTTTGAAAAGCTCTGCTCCTTATATACTTCCATCACATAATTCATTCCATGAAACATGTTCTCACTATCCTGATTCTAAATTTTATATTTTTCTTTTGTGTTCTGTCATTTTTGATCCGCCAGATTGTTGTCCATGATTTTATATTCTAACATTTTTTGACCCGCCAGGCAATTGTTCTGGCTTTAAATTTTTCTGGCAGTGCGGATAGTAACAGTTCAACTAAGATGTCAAATGAAAAGGTAATTTTAAACACACTTTTGTAACTTGATGTCGGTTCTTTTCATAAACTATTTTTGAAGGGAGTGAATATGGGATGAGGGGATCAGAAAGGAGCGATTTTGATGAGTATGAATGGAATTGATATCAGCAGTTGGCAGAGAGGGATCGACCTTGCGGCGGTGCCCTGTGAATTTGTGATCGTGAAAGCGACAGAAGGAACTTCCTATCTGAATCCGTATTGCGGAGAGAATCTAAGGCAGGCGGAAGGATTGGGCAAGAAGCTGGGGGTATATCATTTCGCAGGCGGCGGGAATCCGGATGCCGAGGCGGAGTATTTTGCGGCAAATGTGAAGAACTGTATAGGGAAAGCGATCCTTGTACTGGATTGGGAAATCCAGGATGCGCAAAACGGACCGGAGTGGGCGAAAAGATGGTTGGATAGGGTCTATGAGATCTCGAAGGTAAAACCGATGATCTATATGAGCAACTATCTGGTCAATCATCTGGACTGGAGTGCGGTGGCATCGTCAGGTTATCGTCTGTGGAATGCATATTATTATAATTATGGGACGCCTATGGGATACAATGCTGAGGCGCCGCTGCCCGAGAAGCTTGGAGCCTGGGGGAAGGCAGCGCTTTATCAATATACTTCCGAAGGAAAGCTTAGCGGATATAACGGTTATCTGGATCTGGATGTCTTCTACGGAAATGCGGGTGAATGGGATGCTTATGCCAGGGTAGAGGGCATGCCTGGACCGGATCCGAAACCAGAACCTGATCCAGAGCCGACGCCGGAGCCGCAGCCGACGGTCACGTATACGGTTCGGCGGGGAGATACTTTGAGCGGGATCGCAAGCCGGTTCGGTACGACCTATCAGCGGCTGGCACAGCTTAACGGGATCAGTAATCCGAACCGCATCTATGTAGGCCAGGTGCTCAGGATACCGGCGTCCTCTTCCGGTTCGAGCCCTACGTACTATGTGGTAAAGAGGGGAGATACCTTGAGCGGGATCGCAAGCCGGTTCGGTACGACTTATCAGAAGTTGGCACAGCTTAACGGAATTCGTAATCCGAACCGTATCTATGCAGGGCAGAGACTGCGGATCAACTAAATTTACCGGTCAGATTGACGGCAAAATCTTTTAAACGACTTTTAAACGCTTTTTAGTTAGGCTTGAAAAATTCATAGATTTTGCATATAATAAACGTATCAATTTGAAGGAAGGTAATAGCACATGAGTAACAAAGAAAGAATTATTGAACTTTTAGACGTTATACCAGATTATAAAATCGGTTATGTGCTTGCGTATGTTCAGGGGGTAGCAGCCGATGAAGAGGCAGACGATCTTTTTTGTCAAAGAATGGTAGAGAATTATGAAAATGCTCCTGATGAAGACAAAGAAGATATTCCATTTGAGGATTGTATGAAAGAGTGGGGACTTACCTGATGTATCGTATTATTGTTAAAAAGAAGGCAAAGAAATTTATTGATAAGTTGCCCATGAATGAACGGAAACGTATTGCATATGCAATAATTCTGTAGATAATGGGGAACTGTTTGTTTATATTGTAGATGTGGGGAACCGTGGAGATATTTACAAAAGATATTAGAAAATCAATATAATATATATCTTTTTCTAAAAAGGTTGTACAAATTGTACGTCGAATATGTGTAGAAGAGGAGAGGAAGCTGGTTGCTTTATAAAGATGAACGAATGGAATATGGCTCTGGCAGCAGATGTGGTTCAGGATGAGAAGACAGGTTTTATTGAGAATGATCGTAATGTTGACACAGTTGCCTGTTTCCGTATATGACAAATCCGGGACAGAACTGGAAAAATACGAGATCACGCCAAGAAAAATGAATCCGTATGAGTGTATGCTTGCGCAGGAACTCATACGGAGGCTTCAGAACGAAGAGTTTGCAGCTGCGGAATACGACGGGACGCTGCCGGTCAAGATGTACGGGCTTAAGGGAATGGATTGTGATTATCTGTTGGGTCCCTTTGCGTATGGCTCTTTGGACACTGATACGATCAGGAATCATATGAGAAGGCATAAACTTGAAGAATTTCCTCAAGTGCAGCTCAGAGACAGTCTTCTGGCGGCAAATCTGATCCGGAATGCCTGTGAGGACGGGGCAGATGAATTCGGCATAGATTTGTTAGAAGGCGGTCTGAAGGAAGACGAAGATGACAGGATGCATTTCCTGATCGAAGAAGAATTAAGGCAGAATGATGCATTTCAGTGCAATCATACCCAGGCGGATGAGAATGTTCTGTATCAGTATGTAGAGCGCGGGGATGTGGAATATCTGAAGAAAAATTATGACCTTCTCTATCTGCAGCATCCGGTGATATTAGACGATATCTGTAAAAATGAAGAATATATGGCGGTCATAGGGATCTCTCTGGCATCGAGGGCTGCGATCCGGGGAGGGCTTACATCCAAAGAAGGATTCCTGGTCAACGATATCTATCTGAAAAGGCTGGCTGCATGCAAGAGTGTAGGAGAGATCTATCATCTGGTCAAAGAGGCGCATGTCTACTGTGCGTCTCAGGTACGGAACAAGAAGCGGACAGGCAATACGAATCCATATGTGGAGAGATGTAAGAAGCTGATCATATCGAAGCGTCTGGAACCGATAGAGTTGGAAACTTTGGCGGCGGAGGCGGGGATCTCAAAAGAATATCTTTCGAAATTATTCAAACAGTACGAAGGGATCCCGGTTACAGAGTATATCCTGAATATTAAGATGGAAGCGGCATGTGATATGCTGCGGTATTCGGACAGGAAGGTGCGGGAGATCGCGGATTATCTGAACTTTGGAAGCCTGAGTTATTTCAGCCGGATCTTCAAGAAGAAGACGGGGAAGTCTCCGCAGCAGTTCCGTAAAGATTTGGGAGATTCAATAGTTTGATTACAGTGGGCAGTGATCTTATATAAGATCACTGCCCACTGTTGTTGATCAATTATTTTGATCGGATCATCTAACCGCTTTTAAACGACCGTTTTAATTGGACAGCCTAACCGCTTTTAAACGATTGTTTTAACTGGACCATCTAACCGCTATACAGATATCTCTATCTGCGTCTTTCGTATATGTGGTTTCATAGGAAAAATCAATATTTTTTAAGAGAATTTCAGCCATGCGCAGATTATCTACTAGCCATACATCATATTTGAATAAATCAAGGCTGTTTTATCTGAAAAAAATAGAAGAATAGGATATGATTTCGGATTTCCTTATACTTTCCTTATAATTCTGCCTTATCCTAATCTTGTAGTTCATTGACAGATACATGAACGAGCCGTAAGGTTCATGTCCCATGATGGGAAATATCTGATCAGCAGAACAATACAAGCAGGGAATAAGGAGGAAAAACATGAATCAAAACATATTAGAAACAAAGTGTCTGACAAAAGCATTCCGTGATCACAATGCCGTCGATCGTATTTCGCTTGCAGTGCCTAAGTGCTGCGTATACGGACTTCTGGGACCCAACGGCGCCGGCAAATCCACATTGCTTAAGATGCTAACGGGTATCCTGCGACCGACAGGCGGAGAGATCATCTTTGACGGGCATCCATGGAGCAGAAAAGATCTGACGGATATCGGCGCCCTGGTGGAGACACCGCCTGTATATGAGAATCTGACGGCGTGGGAGAACCTGAAAGTCCGGGCGCTGATGCTTGGTATCCCGGATAACAGGATCCGGGAAGTCTTGGAATTGGTGGATCTTGCTGATACAGGGAAGAAGAAGGCGGGAGCATTTTCATTGGGAATGAAGCAGAGGCTTGGAATCGGGATAGCGCTCCTGGCAGATCCAAGGCTATTGATTCTTGACGAACCGGTCAACGGGCTGGATCCGATCGGGATCCAGGAGCTGCGGCAGATGATACGAAGATTTCCAAAGGAAGGGATTACCGTCATTGTATCCAGCCATATCTTAAGTGAGATCGCCCAGACGGCAGATTATATCGGAATTATCGTGGACGGAGTGCTGGGATATCAGGGAGGTATGCCGGGGGCTGACCAGATGGAAGAATTATTTTTGAAGGTGGCAAAGAAGGAGCGCCTGTCAGATCGCGGAAGGGAGGTACGGTAGAATGGGAAGATATTTTCTTGCGGAAAGACTTAAGAACCGTCACACCTCTGCGGAAAAACTGATGATCCTCATGCCGATGATCACTGTATTCCTTGCCGCATGGCTTGGGAGAGAGTACTTTGTCATCAACAGCTATAACTGGTGGTATATGATCCTATTCCCCGGGATGCTCGCGCTTATCGGGGCGTCAGTGGGGAATCGGGATAAGAGGATGGATGACCGCGCGATCCGGGTGCTTCCGGTAGAGATGGGAGCGGTCTGGGACGGAAAGGTCTTATATGGGATTCTGTGTGTGGGAATTGCGCTGACGGTGTTTTTGTGTATGACGCTGATCATCCGTATGGGATTTGGACAGAATCCGGGGCAGGTATTTCGTATCGATCCGTCGGCAGGAGAACAGATCTTTGCGGTAGTAGTCCTGTTTGTGACTTCTCTGTGGCAAGTGCCTTTCTGCCTGTTTATGCAGCAGATTGCAGGTACATTTCTTATGATATTGATCCATATGGGGAGTTATATCCTGCTGTCGGCGGAATTGTCTCTTCATTCTTTTTTTATGGTGCTGCCGGGAGGTATTACATCGAGGCTGATGTGCATCATCTTGAAAATACTTCCCAACGGGCTAGCGGCTGAACCGGGCAGCATGACTTTTACACAGGAATTGCTGGACCAAAACGGGCTGCCGATCGGAATTGCCGCTTCTGTCATCTGGTTTTTGATCTTCTGGCAGTTAAGCCGAAGATGGTTTATGGGACGGATAGACCGGCAAAAATAGCCGATGGATTTTGAAATATGTGAGGCGAAGATGCGGTATATGGAGATGAGTGGGAAAGCCGGGAATATAATGGCGGACACAGAAGTGAGAAATGAGGAGATAAAAAATATGAAGATGAAATGCGAAACGGAAGGATCAATGATTGAAGAGGCGGTTGTAAGAAGGAAAGAAAAGGCATGCGGGGGCGGCGTATACCAAGGAGAGTTACGCCGGAATATCCGGGGAGAATTATACCGGAATATACAGGGAGAACTATGGAAAATGCGGCATACGCTGATCCCGGTGATGCATGTTCTGATTCCTTTGCTTGGAGTGGGGGTATTTCTCGCTTACTATTCTTTTGCGGCATGGAGCGACGAGGGGAAGGTATCCGGATATATAGAGGCGCTTTCCGTCGTACTGCCCCTGGTCATCAGCGTGATCTGCTCGATGTCTGTAGAGATGGAAGAAAGAGGGCATTTTCAGACATTTTTGGGCGTGGCGGTGCATAGAAGAGTTCCGCTGCTTGCCAAGTGGATGGCATTGTCCGGAATGGGTTTGGCGGCGATTCTTCTGGCGGTTCTGGGATTTGCCGGGGGATACCGGCTCATGGCAGGGACTGCGGTGTTGTCTGCGGGGAAATATCTGGCTCTGTCGGCTGTCCTGTGGATCGGAGGTATGGATTTATATTTGTTCCATCTATTTTTGAATCTTGCGTTCTCAAGAAATCTCTCTCTGTGTATGGGAACGGCGGAGCTTGTGATCTGCGCACTGTTCCTTACCGGCCTCGGCGAGGGAAGATGGCAGATCTTCCCTTGTGCGTGGGGTGGCAGATGGAGCAGTTATCTGTTACAATGTTGGATAGGAAACCGGGAATGGTCTGTGGAGTATGTGAGTGCGAATCTGACTCCCGGCATATTGGTCACGGTTGTGCTGTGGTGCGCCGTTTTCCTGTGGTTTCCTCTTTATGAAGGAAGGCAGTGCCGGGATTAAGCGTGCCGGATGGCGCATGAATATAGGATCGATGGGATGATTTCAGGGAGGAAGAATGATATGACAAGGATATTGGCAGTAGATGATGATGAGCGGATATTAAAGCTGATCAGAAACGCACTGGCGAAGGAAGGATACGATGTGGCGATAGAAAGCGATCCGCTGAAGCTTAGAGAGTTTAAGCTTACGGATTACCAGTTGATCCTTCTGGATGTGATGATGCCGGGGATAGATGGATTCGCACTGTGTGAGGAGATCCGCGACAGGGTAGACTGCCCGATCCTGTTCCTGACGGCAAAGACGAAAGAGGCGGATCTTATGAAGGGGCTTGGCGTCGGCGGAGATGATTATATCACCAAACCCTTCGGAATCGGGGAACTGCGCGCCAGAGTGGCGGCACACCTGCGAAGGGAGACGAGGGAGAAGAAACATGTGGTGTCGGTGGGAGGCGTCCAGTTCTATCTGAAAGAGAAGAAGGTGCGTTATGAAGGCAGAGAGCTTGGTTTTACCAAGAGTGAATATGCCATCTGCGAGTACCTGGCGCTGAACCATGGACAGGTATTTTCGAAGGACAGGATCTATGAGCATGTATATGGTTATGAGAAGGAGAGCGATAATTCCGTGATCACGGAACATATCAAGAATGTCCGCGCGAAGTGCCAGAGAGCAGGCTTTGAGCCGATTGAGACGGTATGGGGGATCGGATACCGGTGGAGAAAAGAAAATGTGGAACGGGAAAAGTGACCGGAAGAAGACTATCTCGTCGGTCTTCTTCCGATATGCCTGTGTCTATACTGCCGGAGTATTGTTCTTGGTGGCGATCCTATTTCTGATATGGTATATCTTAGACGAGACGGGCGAGGTCCTTCCTGCAAATCATATGGAGATAAGCCTGAATGAATCCGCAGACGAGATACGAAAGGCTTCGGAGGTTACGGAAGAGCTGCTGCCTGAGGGCTGTACATATGGAGTGTATAGAGCAGATGGCAGCTGGCGGTACGGTACGTTTCCCACACAGGAGATCCGGCAGGCATGGGAGAATTATGAACAGAGCGATATCTATACCGGGGGAAGAGGATATTACCGTTTCTTTCAGCGTGACTCGGGGGAAGTATGTATCGTAAAGTATGAGATCGCAACAAGATTTCGGAATCGTTCTCTGGAAAAATTCCTGCCCGATCCGGATGTTCTGTTGGTTCTTTCTTTCATTGTATTGTTTCTTGTCTATACGGTTCTGATGTCGCGGCGGTTCGGGAAATATATGCGGGCGAGGCTTCAGATCCTGAATGAAGTGACAGAGAGGATCCGGCGTCAGGATCTGGAATTTGCAGAGGAACATTCGGAATTAAGAGAAGTGGATAACGTCCTTCGGTCACTTTATCAGATGAAGGAAGCGTTGAAGGAGTCTCTCTACAGACAGTGGGATATGGAGAAAGATAAAGAAGAGCAGATCGCGGCGTTGGCGCACGATATCAAGACGCCCCTTACTATTATACGCGGCAATGCAGAACTTCTGGACGAGGGGGAGATGGGAGAGGATGAGAAAGCATATAATAAGGATATTTTGCAGAGCGTGTCTATGATGGAAGGGTATCTGGCAATGTTGAATGAGATCCTGACAGAAGATGTGAAGAAAGGGACATTCGGCCCGCAAGAAGAGGGAATCCCGCAGAATCATGATACAGAAATATCTACGGAAAGTCTGGCGGATGAATTCATGGAACAGGCGAGGCTTCTGTCGTCTGCGAGACAGTATCCGGTTATTTTCCATAGGAAAGAGCTGCATGGAAGAATACGGTGCAGCATGACGCAGATCCTTCGGGCGTTTCATAATATTTTGAGCAACGCTATGGATTACGGACCGCCGGAGGGGAAGATAGACGTCTGGCTGGAAATGAGACATGAGGACCGGAGGACTGGAAAAATATGGGATGGAAGGGGAGATGAGCAGGGGAAAGAGAAGGAATATTTGACGGTCGTTATCATAGATGAAGGACCGGGATTTACGGCACAGGATTTAAAGCATGCCACGGAACAGTTCTATCAAGGCGACAAAAGCCGGAATAGTAAGACACACTATGGGATCGGGCTTCATACCGCGGAAAAATTTGCGGAGGCGCAGGGCGGTTATCTGGTGATTGAGAATATGCAGGCACGAGGGGGAAAGGTGTCGATGTATGTCTGCCTGTGTCCGGAAATCGGATGATATTGCCGACGGATTTAGAGGGAAAGAGAGGAGAGAATAAAAAAAGACAAAGACAGTTTCTGAGTCTGCGGAGACTGTCTTTGTCTTTTTTATTTGTTTGAATATAACGAAGGAGCCTACTTCATTACTCATTCTTTTTGCAAAAAATCGCATATTTTTCATATTTCCTTGCTATATTATCATGCAAGAATCATTTTGTCAACATTTTAGCCTTGTACTTAAGGGGCAATTACTGGCAGGAACAGTCTGTTTTTCATGGTATTTCTGTAAATTACATCCAAAAAGCCAATTTAAACATCGAAAAAGAGAAGAATATTTATATAAATTTTCCAATTGCAGTCATTTTTGCAGTCAAAAATGGCAAGGGTCTGTTATTAAAATAAATAAATATCTAGCGTGCTGACCGTATTATATCTGGCGAAACCCCGCAGAATATTCGCTCATCTGCAAGGTGGATTTTAGACGGCGTAGCGGTGGTTACGAATAGAAGATCCAATGCGGCAGATGGGCGGATAGGCAAGGAGGCTTGGCTGAATATAATACGATCAGTACACTAGGCATAAAATATAGGTATCTTCTTTCTGATTTATCGTCAAAATTCTAGTAAAAAATTCCTTTTTCTTATATAAAATATGGAGATTTTTAGTTCTTGTAATGAAGTAGGCTCCTTTATTATTTGTAGTCTGACTGTGAATCGGTCAGTAGAAAGCGGGAAGTTTGCGGAAAAAGGGAGAGCAAAGTCATGTGGTGTGTTTTGCAGGTTCGCCAGGGATTAGAGGAGAGTGTGCGGCAGCAGTGCCGGGAGAAGATCTCATCTGATTTAGTAAAGGATTGTTATGTATTTTACTATGAGGAAAAGAGGCGCATCCAAGGAGAGTGGGTCATACAGGAAAAGCTTCTGTTCCCGGGTTATGTTTTTCTGGTCACAGGGCAGGCAAGCGGGCTTTCTGATGAGCTGGCTCGTATCAAAGGTTTTCTAAAGCTCCTGGAGACAGGAAATGAAGTGGCTGCATTAACGGAGGAGGAGATCGCTTTCCTGACTGCGTTCGGCGGTAAGGAGCGGACTGTGGAGATGTCGGAGGGCGTGATAGAGCAGTCGAAGATCCGTATATATTCAGGACCGCTTGTTGGAAAAGAAAGATATATAAGAAGGATTGATCGCCATAAACGTCGAGCATTTCTGGAATTGCCAATGTTCGGACAGAGGCAGAGGTTACAGGTAGGATTGGAGATCGTATCGAAAACATAAGAAGGAATAAATGCAGGATTACTGGTCGGATTCCCTTGCAGCAGGGGCACTTGGGTTTCCGGAAGTATGATATATCCGATGTCTGAAAATATCTGCGGATGATATATTTTCGCGGAGAGGCAGACAGAGATACTGTGGCAGCGGAAGATTTCCGCGGGGCATAGATGGCGAAGCATACCCTTTATTGGGTGTATTGCTTCGCTATTATGATGTTTAGGGGAGTTGATCAGGGGAGGGGAACTTATTGTACTATGTGATACAGGTTGCGTCGGGAATGGAGGACAGGGTTGAAGAACAGATCGGGATTATAGTTGAAAAAGGATTGTATGACGAGTGTTTTCATCCGATTCGCCGGGTAAAGAAGAAGATTAGGGGAGAGTGGAAAGAACTGCGTGAGAAGTTGCTTCCCGGATATGTATTTATAATAAGTGATGAAGTCGGGGAATTGTATCAGAAGTTAAGGAAGGTGCCGGCATTTACGAAGATGCTTGGTAAAGACGGCGAGGGATTCCTCCCGCTTGCAGATCATGAGGTGGAATGGCTTAAGCGGATCACCGGGTTAGGGGGCTGTAAGAGTAGCAGCAGGAATAGAAATAGCAAGGATATGGAAGTGCAGATATCGCAGGTATCCGTATCAGAAGATGATGAGATCACGATCCTGTCAGGACCCCTTAAGAACATGGAAGGATATATCAAGAAGATTGATCTGCACAGGAGGATTGCAAAGGTCGAGGTTGATTTTATGAACCGGAAGACGGTGATACATCTGGGAATAGAGATGGTAGGAAAGAAAGATTAACAGAGGGAGGAACATACAGATGGAAAAGAGAGAGATTCCTTTTTCCCCGCCGGATATTACGGATCTGGAGATTGCCGAAGTCATCCGCGCGCTGAAAAGCGGTTGGATCACGACAGGACCAAGGACAAAGCAATTTGAAAAAAAGATAGCGGAATATTGCGGTACAGGGCGCGCGGCGGCAATGAATTCAGCCACGGCATGCCTGGAGGCAGTGTTAAGATTGTTGGATGTGGGCGGAGAGGATGAAGTGATCACATCGGCGTATACGTATACGGCGACGGCAAGCCCGGTCTGCCATGTGGGGGCGAGGTTAGTCCTGGTTGACGTGGCAAAAGACGGATATGAGATGGACTATGACGCGCTGGAACAGGCGATCACGGAGAAGACGAAAGTGATCATCCCGGTAGATCTGGGCGGTGTTCTGTGTGATTACGAGAGGATCTTTGAGATCGTAGAGCGGAAGAGGCCCTTGTTCCGCCCGGCGAATAAGCTGCAGGAGGCGATCGGAAGGGTCGTGGTTCTGGCGGACAGCGCCCATGCATTCGGTGCAAAGAAGCTGATCCGGGGAAAATGGGAAATGTGCGGTTCCATCGCTGATTTTACCAGCTTTTCCTTTCATGCCGTGAAGAATCTGACGACTGCGGAAGGCGGGGCAGTGACTTGGAAAGGGATCAGGGGGATCGGAGACGACTGGATCTATCGACAGTTTATGCTGTTGTCTTTGCATGGGCAGTCAAAGGATGCGTTGGCGAAGAGCAGGCTTGGCGCGTGGGAATATGACATTGTGTTTCCTGGATATAAGTGGAATATGACGGATATTATGGCTGCGATCGGGTTAAAGCAGTTGGAGAGGTATCCGAGGATATTGAAAAAGAGGAAACGGATCATCGAGCGGTACGATAAGGCTTTTTTGCCGTTAGGCATCCGTATCTTAGAGCATTATGGCAGAGGGAAGATGTCCAGCGGACATCTGTATCTGATCCGGGTTCCTGGAATAGATGAGACGGTGCGAAATGAAATGCTCTGCCGCCTGGCAGAACAGGGAATCGTATCGAATGTGCATTATAAACCGCTGCCGATGATGGCGGCGTATAAAAAACTAGGATTTGACATGAAAGACTATCCGAATGCATACCGTCAGTATATGAATGAGATTACGCTGCCGTTACATACCTGTCTGAAAGAGGAAGATGTCAAATATATTACCGCAAAAGTGACTGAGACAATAAAAGAGTATGGAGAATCTGGGGATGAAGTTTAGAGACTGGGATGATATTCCGGAATTTATGCGAAATGACAGTGTAAAAAAATATTATGAGATCTTACGCAGGAAACAGTTCAGCCTGAAAGTCAAGCGTTCTTTTGATATCGTGGCGTCATTGGTTTTGATCATACTGTTGTCTCCTGTTTTTCTTTTTCTAACAGTATGGATCAAGTTTGACAGCCAGGGACCTGTTTATTATAAGCAAGAAAGAATTACCCAATATGGAAGGAAATTCTATATATTCAAATTCAGAACGATGGTTGCGAATGCAGATAAGATCGGTACATTAGTAACCGTACAAGAGGATCCAAGGATCACCAAAGCAGGCAGTAAGATAAGGAAATTAAGGTTGGATGAATTACCACAATTATTTAACATTGCTGCAGGTGATATGAGCTTTGTGGGGACGAGGCCGGAGGTTCCAAGATATGTGGATGAATACAGCGATGAGATGAAAGCTACGCTTCTGCTTCCTGCCGGAGTGACCTCAGAAGCCAGTATAAAGTATAAGGATGAAGACGAGCTTCTAAAAGATGCGGAAAATGTAGATGAAATCTATATACAGAAAGTGCTGCCGGAAAAGATGAGATGGAACTTAAAGGCAATCCGAAGATTTCGTTTATACGGAGAATTAGGTACGATGGTGCGGACCGTATTTCATGTGATCGCCTGACATACCGGCATTGTGAAAGGAATAAGGAAAATGAGTAAGATAGCCGTAATTACGATGGGAGTCCGGTTGGATCATGAACAGGGATATACGAGATTCCGTTCAATCTGTGAGATGTTTGCGGATGCGGGGCATGAAGTCGACCTGATCACGACGACATTTCAGCATTGGGAAAAAAGACAGAGGGACATGGAGCAGATAAGGCATGATAAATATAAATTCCGGCTTCGGTTTATCTATGAACCAGGGTATAAGAAGAATATTGACCTTCGCAGAATCTTCAGCCACAAGGTTGCAGCGACGAAATTAAGAAAATTGTTGGAAAGGACAGGGGACTATGATCTGATCTACGCAGAGATTCCGCCCAATAATGTGGCTCTTACAGCTGCAGAATACGCCTATAAGAGGGGAATTCCGTTTATTGCAGATGTGAATGACCTATGGCCGGAAGCGATGCGTATGGTTATAGACATTCCGGTGCTGAGTACGGTGCTGTTCTATCCGCTCCAAAGAGAAGCCGAGAAGGTATATAAGCTGGCATCCGGTGTGATCGGTACTTCCGACGAGTACAGAGAACGTCCATTTTTGAGGCGGAAGAGAGACATACCGAAGAAAACGGTATATGTGGGAAATGAACTGCAGGTTTTTGATGAAGGATTCGAAAAGAATAAGGATTCCGTTGTCAAAGGCGCAGATGAATTTTGGGTATCCTATGCAGGAACGATCGGGACAAGTTACGATATCCGTACCATGGTACTTGCGGCAGAAGTATTGAAGAAACGCGGGATAACGAATATCCGTTTTAAGATTCTGGGCGACGGACCGATGCGGGAGGAACTGGAAGGACTGGCAGAAGCAAGGAAGGCAGATCATGTGGAATTCGTAGGATATGTGGCTTACGACAGGATGGCGGCTTATCTGGTGAAATCGGATCTATTGGTGAATTCTTTTGTGAGGAAAGCGCCGCAGAGTATCGTGACTAAGATCGGAGATTACCTTGCAGCAGGGAAACCGATGATCAACACCTGTATGAGCCCGGAATTCCGGAATAAGGTAGAGCAGGATGGTTTTGGGATCAATATTATACCGGAGGATGCCAAGGGGTTAGCAGACGCGGTGGAGGCGCTGTATAAGGATCCGGAAAGATGTCGGGAGATGGGCGAAAGGGCGCGGCAGATTGCAGAAGAACAGTTCGACCGCCCTAAATCGTACAGGGAGATTCTCAAGATGGCGGAAGAACTGCTTGGGAGATAAAGAAGGAAGAGAACATGGAAAACCAGAAGAGACAGCCGTTTTTCAGTATTGTGATGCCGGCATATGAAGTGGAAAATTATATAGGGAAGGCAATGAAGAGTATATTGCGGCAGACATTTCCAGATTGGGAATTGATAGTCGTGGACGACGGTTCTCCCGACCGAAGTCAGGAGATTGCGGCTGCATATGCGGCAAAGGACGGTAGGATCTGTGTGCTGCGCCATGAAGGGAATCAGGGATTGAGCGCGGCAAGGAACTCGGGATGCCGTAAGGCATGCGGGAAGTACATCTGGTTCATGGATCCGGACGATCATGTAGATGATGATCTGTTGGAAAGGGTGTATGAGTCTCTGAAGAAGAATCCGGCAAGGCTGGTCATATTCGGGCTGCAGGAGGAATACTATGGGCGGGACGGCACATTCCGATACCGTCATGAGGTATTGCCCGAAGAGAAATACTTTGTGGATAAGGAGAGTCTGAGAAAAGAGGTCATTAGGCTCGAACAGGCGACACTTTACGGATATGCATGGAATAAGATGTATGAACTGGATTACCTGCGCACACTGAGCCTGGAGTATGAAGATGTGAAACTTATAGAAGATATCGTATTCAATGTAAAGTATTGTATGGATATTGATAGTATGAATATATTGGCGATCGCGCCGTATCATTATCAGAAAAGGCTGGATAACAGTTTGACGAATAAGTTTGTACCGGATTATTACAGGCTCCACAGGAGGCGGGTTCAGATGATCTATAGACAATACTGTTACTGGGGGTTATGTACGGATGAAGTAAAGCAGATCCTGGGAAGTCTCTATGGACGGTATCTTCTGTCCGCTTTACAGCGCAATTGTGATCATCGTTCGCACAGGAACGTTTTTGTCCGTTATCAATGGTGCAAAAGAGTGGTTAAGCAGCCCTTATATGAGGAGTTGATACCATTTGCAAGGTCAAAAGACAGTAGGACGCTTGCTGCTGCATTGTATATATTCAGAAGAAAGAATGTACCGGCATGCCTTCTTCTGGGCAGGATCGTGTATCTATGCAAAGAGAAACTTCCGACGGTCTATTCCAAAGTAAAGTCAGGAAGATAGAACACTAAGATTAAGGTAGGGATGAAGTCTAATATGATACGTCAGCTTGAACAAAGATTAGGATTGATTGCGAAGATCAGTTATCTGTGTCTTGCAATCTGTACATTTAACCCTTTCCTGTATATATCCCCGGTACAGCCGGTATTTGTGAAGTTAACGCTGGTACTGGGCGCGGGGCTTATCGCGGTGCGTCTGGTGAGATACCGAACTTATAGGAAGATGCCGTGCGTCATGATCATGGTTCTCTTCTGTGGGAGTTTTGTATTGTCTGCATTCATGAATCGGCAGTATGGTATTGTGGATAATGGGAAGTGGATCGTCTGGACGGCAATCCAATTCTTTGCATTGTATGTGTGTGATGTGGAGAGGGATATAAAAGAATATCGAAAGGAGTTCGGACTCCTTTCACATATTATGATCGTTTACAGTATCTTTTCGGCGGTTTACAGCCTGTGGATGCTTATCACACGGTATTCGGGGATGATCGAATCTGCCGACGGGGAATTTATTATCTGTGGATTTACATGGGGAAGGCTGTGGGGGAATTATACAGATCCGAATTATGGAGCAGAGTTTGCGGTTATAGCCATGATTCTTTCCCTTCTATTTCTGGTGCAGAAAAAAGGGATACTTAGAATCTTATATGCTGTAAGCCTGGTGGTAAATTACCTCTATCTGATCTTCTCGGATTCCAGGACCGGAGAGATCGCCTTGTTTGGCAGTACGGTTGTGTGCGTGTTCCTGTGGGCCTGCCATATGCGGAAGAAGAAAAGAAGCGCCGGGGAGTATGCGGCGGTATTGGCAGGCGCAGTATGTATCGCCGTTGTGTTACTGGGAGGGGAATATCTGGTCAGATCGGAGTATAATACGAGGCTTGCACCGATATTTGCAAAGACATTCTCTCAGGATGATAAGAAGCAGACAGAGAGGAAGAGACCGGATCCGGAAAAGGAAGAAGCCAAGACGGCAAGGAAAGAATCGGTTGTCGGGAAACAAGAAGCGACTACGGTAAAGCAAGAGACAAGCTCGGTTAAAAAAGAAGTCGGACGGAAGGAAGATCTGGAAAAAGATATCACGAACGGAAGATTTTCTCTGTGGGGATCCGCTGTAGAGATATGGAAGACAAGCCCGGTGTACGGCACCGGATACTCGACGGTGATTGCATATGCGAGGGAGCATACGCCGGAAACATATCTGATCAGCAACCCGCAGGGGGAGTACATAAGTGTGCACAATGCATATCTGAATACGCTGGTATACCAGGGTGTCATAGGATTCTTGCTGCTTCTGGCAATGGCGGGCAGGATCATACAATATGTGGCAGGACCAGTGTTTCAGGCGCAGACAGAAGATACCTTCTGTCTGACAGCTATGTTGGCTTGTGTGGGTACGGTGGCGATCGCTATGGTCTTCTTATTAGAAGGAATTTATACGAACTCCATGGGGAGTTTCGTATTATGGACGTTCTCAGGATATTTAGTGCAATATGCTTACAGGAAGAGAGAGGAAACTGCCTCATGAAAAGGATTCTGGTAGGATTCATTATGGATGGAAAAGCAGGCGGAATTGATAAGTATCTGCTGAATTTTCTGACGACAGTCAGCAAAGAAGACCTCCGGGTTGATTTTCTTACAAACCGGATCGACAAGGAGTTAGAAGGAAAGCTAAGTTCCTATGGATCCGGATTATATGAAATTGCAGATTTAAAACATCCTGTATCACAATACCGGCAGGTAAAAATGATGATCCGTAAGCATGGATATGACGCCGTCTATCTGAATGTCTCTACGGCGATCGACTGTATAGCCGCGGCTGCGGCTTTCCGGATGCAAGTTAAGACGCGTATCATACACAGTCATTCCAGCGGGAATGATTGTGAAAATATCTTGAAAAGGTATATCTTCAATGTGATCCATTCGGTATGCCGATGCTTCTTGTATCGGTTTGCAACCGAATATTTCGGATGCTCAAAGAAAGCGGGAGAATGGCTTTTCCCAAGGCGCATCGTACGGCAGGGACAATTCCGGATGATCTATAATGCGGTAGACCGTAAGAGATTCACATATAGTGAAAGCGTCAGGCATGAAGTACGGGAGGAACTAAAGCTTCACGGAAAATTTGTGATCGGGCATGTCGGGAATTTCTGTTATCAGAAAAACCATAGATTCTTGTTGGAAGTATTCCGGGAAACATTGAAAAAAAGAAGAGATGTTAAGCTGCTGCTGGCGGGAGACGGAGTAAGATTCGAGATGATGCGGAAGCTTTCGGAAGATATGGGAATTGGAGGGCACATCTTGTTCCTAGGCAGACGTCCGGATACGGACCGGCTGTATCAGGCGATGGATGTATTCCTGCTTCCGTCACATTTCGAAGGGCTTCCGATCGTGGGAATCGAAGCACAATCGGCGGGGCTGCCCTGCATCATGAGCGACAGGATCACGAGGGAAGCAAAGATCACTAAGAATTGTCTTTTTCTTCCCTGCAAGAAAAAGGATGTAAAATATTGGGCTTCGGTTATCAGTAATATGAAAAAGCCAAGAAGAAAAGCAGAATTCCTGGAAAACGCCGGGAATTATGATCTGAAAGCGCAGGAAGTGCAGATGCGGAAGCTCTTCGGGAATTGATAGATAATTGATAAATATAAGAAATGCAAATAAGGAAGATCCGCAGGGAGTTTGAGATGACAGGGGCAGGAAATGAGACGGCGTTGGTTAGTGTGATCATACCGGTGTATAAAATAGAAGATTATCTTGACGTGTGTGTGCAGAGTGTTATAGGACAGACTTATCGAAATCTGGAAATTCTTCTGGTAGACGACGGTTCTCCTGACCGATGCGCCCAGATGTGCGACGCTTACGCCAGAGAGGATACCAGGATCAAGGTGATCCATAAAGCAAATGGAGGGCTTGCCGACGCAAGGAATGCAGGTATCCGAGCGGCAAAGGGAGAATACTTTCTTCTGGTCGACGGGGATGACAAGGTATCGGACCGTCTGGTGGAGAGTACGGTAAAGCTGGCGGAATCCCTGGAAGCAGATATCGTAATCTTTGATTATGAAACGATTGAAATGGGAGGCGGCAAAGGGAGGCGCATTACGATGGACCTGCCGGCAGAAAGGGCAATTTCCTTGAAGGATGAGCCGAAACTGCTTACCCTTTCTTGTTCTGCCGTGAATAAACTGTATCGGCGGGAGTTCTGGGTTCGGTGCGGCGTTGCATTTCCGGCAGGAAGGAATTATGAAGATCTGGGAACGATCCCCAGGCTCTGGGCGTATGCAGAAAAAGTTGCCTATAAGAAAGAAGTGCTGTATTACTATGTGATGCGCGACGGTTCTATTATGCATAGTACAGATTTTCAAAAAAACTACCAGGACAGAACGTATGTGATGGATCGTGTACTTTCTTTCTATCAAAAGAATCGTCTGTATGGGAAATATAAAAAAGAGTTGGAGTATCTGGTGTTTGAAAATACGTATTTCGTCCCGTCGAAGGAGATCGTATTGAATGATAGAAAAAGCAGATATCTTGGGGAATTCAGAAGATATGCTTACGGCAGGTTTCCACGATTAAGGCATAATCCATATATAAAAGAACTGTCACGGAAAGATAAGTTATTGTGGCTGCTTCTTCGGTGCAGGATGTACAGGGGGATGATATTTCTGTCAAAGGTGAGGCAGATGCGGGATGATATGTTCCGCAAATGGGATCAGCGCTGATGCATTCATATGGATGCATGCGGTTGGATATGGGATCAGGAGAGTGTGTTATGGAATTAGTCAGTATAGTAGTTCCCGTCTATAAGGTTGAACAATATCTTGACCAGTGTGTGCAGAGTATCCGAAATCAGACCTGGAAGGAATTAGAAATCATCCTTGTGGACGATGGTTCGCCGGATCAATGCGGGGAGATGTGCGAGGGATACAAAGCGCAGGATCAAAGGATCGTAGTGATCCATAAACCGAACGGCGGACTGGGAGACGCAAGAAATGAGGGAGCGAAAGCAGCCCGGGGCAAATATCTGCTATTTGTGGACAGCGACGATCATATAGCCGAAGATCTGGTTGAAAAGACGATAAAAGCGGCAAGAGAGACGGATAGTGATATCGTGTTATTTGACTATTATTATGTCGAGAATGGGAAAACAGAACACAGAAGTTATGATATTTTGCCGGGGAGAGCGTTGAATCTTGCGGATGAGAAGAAGCTTCTTTTAGTGCCTCCGGCGTCATGTTTTAAGTTGTTTTTCAGGGAATTCTATGTGAAGACAGAGATATCTTTTCCGACCGGGATATATTACGAAGATTTGGCGACAACACCGCAATTATTGTTAGAAGCGGACCGGATCGTCTATTTGGACGAGCCGTTGTATTATTATGTGAACCGCAGCGGTTCTATCATGGGAAGTAAAGATTATGAAAGGAACTGCAGAGACATCGTCAGAGTCCTGAATAGAGTGATCCGATATTATAAGGAAAAAGGGATGTACGGCAGATATAAGGATGAACTGGAGTATCTGGCTTTTTTGAATGTGTATTTTGAACCGTCGAAAAGGATGGCGCTTTCTAGGGCAGAAAAGACATATCTATTGAAAGCACAGAGGTATATATTCCGGAATTTCCCGGATTTTCGGAAGAACCCTTATGTACGGAAGATGACGAAGAAAGACAAGATCCATATGTATATATTGAATACAAGGCAGTACTGGGGGATAAGGCTTTTATCAAGGGGAAGACAGGCTGCGGAAGGCATCCGTGAGGCAGGAAGATGTTATGTAGCCAGGTATTGGGAGAAGAGATAGATGAAGAAGATATTAACAATTACAGTGCCGTCTTATAATGTGGAAAGGTTCCTGGAGCAGACGCTGGAATCCTTTGTGGATGAACAGATCCTGAAGGATATCGAAGTTCTGGTCGTGGATGATGGTTCCCAGGATAAGACGGCAGAGATCGGGAAGAAATTTGCGGAAGAATATCCGGATACGTTCCGTGTGATCTCGAAGAAGAACGGGGGGCATGGCTCGACAATTAACCGCGGAGTTATGGAGGCGTCCGGGAAATATTTTAAGGTAGTGGATGGAGACGACTGGGTATATACCGAAGGACTCAGGGAATTGGTTTGCTTTCTTAAGGAATGCGATGCGGATTATGTGTTTACGAATTATTATGAAGTAAACGATGTCACAAAAGAAAAAAAGGAGGTCTGTTTCCCGGGAATACCTGTATACCGGGAATTTTCTTTTGATAAGATTGCGAAGACGGCAGATATTCCTATGCATGCGCTGGTGATTCGGACTGCGCTGCTGCGGGATCATGAGATCCGGTTGGATGAGCATTGTTTCTATGTGGATGTTGAGTATATCTTGTATCCGATACCGTATGTAAAAAGTGCGGTTTACTATGACATCTTCGTGTATATGTACCGGTTGGCACAGGCAGAGCAGAGTGTCAGCATGAACGGATATCAGAAGCATATGCAGGATCATATGAAGGTGATCCTGCATGTGTTGGATTATATTGATGCATACAGAACAAGGAAAGAGGCAGATAAGCGGAAAATCTACTATATGGAAAGGCGGATCGCAGAGATGGTTTACACACAGACAGATATCTTCACCAGTTTCCCGACGCGCCAGAAGGGAATCCGCAGACAGTTTCGAGAATTTGACTATATGATAAAGCGAAAAAATCAGAGGGTCTATCAGATGTCTGGCAGTTATAGCGGAATGCTGCGTCTGCTGCGTCGGACAGGATTCCGTCTCTATACATTGACGGTCATGCTTAGTAAATGGAGAAATAGATAGGAAGACGGTGAGATATGAAGATTCATTCTGTAAGGTATAATTTCATAATGAATTTCATAATGACGGCGTCGTCTATTCTATTTCCGCTGATCACATTTCCCTATGTATCCAGGGTGCTTCTCCCTGTGGGAAACGGCAAGATTACATTTGTCAGCTCGGTGACGGCTTATTTTACATTATTCGCATCGTTGGGGATTCCGACATATGGAATCCGGATATGTGCGGGGCTTCGAGATCACAAAGAGAAATTATCAAAGACGGTACAGGAGATCCTGATTATTAATTCGGTGACGATGCTGATCGCCTGCGCAGTATTTTTCCTCTCGATCCTGTTGGTGCCGGAGTTTTATGAGGAAAAGGAATTGTTTCTGATCCATATGGCGGGAATGGTCATGAATATGCTTGCGATGACCTGGCTTTATAACGCCCTTGAACAGTACAGCTATATTACGTTCTGTAATCTTGCTGTAAAAACGGTCTCATTGGCGCTGATGTTCTGGATGGTAAAAAAACCGGAAGATTATGTTCTGTATGGCGCTATTACAATGTTTGCAAGTTCCGCTTCTTATTTGTTTAATTTCATACATGCGAGGCATTTTATCTCTTTCAAAAAGAGCGGAACGTATGAGTTCCGAAAACACTTAAAGCCGATCTTCGTGTTCTTTGCTATGTCTGCGGCGATCAATGTGTATACGAATCTGGATGTTGTTATGCTGCGGTTCATGAAAGGGAATGAAGAGGTAGGGTATTATAATACGGCGATCAAGGTAAAGACGATCCTTTCTACGATGATCACATCGTTGGGGACCGTTCTCTTGCCCAGGCTGTCTTATTATATAAAGAAAGACCAGAAAAGTGCTTTTTATCAGACTATAGCGAAAGCCGTGAACTTTGTTATGGTGCTTGGCATTCCGCTGATGTGTTATTTTGTTCTGTTTGCGAAAGAATCGATCTTATTGTTGGCGGGGCGTGAGTATATGGCTTCTGTTATTCCTATGATGATTCTCATGCCGACGGTGCTGCTGATCGGATTGTCGAACATCACGGGGATTCAGGTACTGACTCCGCAGGATGAAGAAAAGAAGGTGCTGTATTCTATTCTCTGGGGAGCGGGGGCGGATTTCCTGCTGAATCTGGTGTTGATCCCCCAATATGCGTCTTCAGGGGCAGCATTTGCTACGGTGGCGGCGGAATTCATTGTATTGGGTGTTCAATGTGTTTATTTGCGCAGTATGGTAGGTAGCGTGCTGAAGAAAGTCAGTGTAGGGAAGATCGCGGCAGCAGTATTGGCGGCAGTTATTGCGGGGTGGTGTATAAAGCGGTATCTTGATGCGCATGTGATTGTCACGCTTGTGGTGAGCGCGTGCTTGTTCTTTGGTGTGTATGGGGGTGCGCTGTTGGGAATGAAGGAGAAGTTTGTATGGGAGACTCTGAGATCCATGTTGGGTACAAGATGAAAGGGAAGATCATGGGCTTCCCTGGAAGGATGATACAAAAATTTAAAACAGTTATATCAAATTCTAAATTTCTTCTTGCAGTGATGATAAATGTTTTTTTCTTATTATTGGTATTGCTGTTCTGTGATATGAAGTATGAAGTTTCGGATGATTTTATAATGTCTACGATCATGTCAGGGGTATATGGCGAATGTCCCAATCCGCATATGATTTTTGTAAACATAGTCTTAGGATACTTTTTAATGCCGATATACAAGGTATTTCCAGGAATAAGTTGGTACTTTGTACTGCAGATTATCATAATTTTTTTATCTTCTATAGTAGTATCTTTTATTTTATTGGAGAAGGTAGAGAAAGTTAAAGCGGCTTTGCTTTCTATTATGCTCATCCTTTTTTTTGTAAATGATATGTATATATTAATGCAGTTTACGAAAACAGCGATGTTCGCGATTATGTCGGGATCATGGCTGTTTTTAGATACGCTTTTTTACGGAAAGAACAGATGGAGGATCTTAATAGGAGGGGGCTTGTGTATAGTCGGAACGATGATCCGCTTTTACGTCATTTATTTAGCAGGCGGTTTTTTGATTTTTATAATAGGGTATGAAGTCATAAGGATGATCCGTACACATTCCGACAGGAGAATTTTAAAGAAAAAATTAGAAAAGGTTGTTATCGGAGGATGTATCCTCGTAGGAGTTTCTTTTGGACTAAATGAGTTAGATCAATACTTGTACGAACAAGAGGAATCTTATGCCTTTTTTCGACAGTATGGAAAAGCAAGAGGAGAGATTGTTGATCATACGGATCATGGGTATGAAGCATATGCAGAAGAGCTGGGGAAAATAGGAATCTCAGAGAATGACTATTATATGATGAAAAAATGGGGTTTTGCAGATAATGACTTTTTTACTTTGGAAAGGATGCAGCAAACCGCAGACATTATAAAGAGTTACAATAGAAAACAATGGAGTGGATGGGAAGCAATTATTGAGAAAATACAAGAACGAAAAATTACAAATTACCCGGTTTTTATGGCGAATATGATCTTATTATTACTTGGAGTTTTTCTGAATTATGAAAAATGGTGGATATCTATTGCTGTAAATGGGATTGGCTGGTTCTATATTTTATATTTTTTTATACGTGATAGAACGGTATATAGGACAGAATTTGCGGTTTTTTTAGGTGTTTTTCTTTGCAGTATGTATTTTTGGATAGAAGTTAAAGAAAAAAATATAGATTATACAGAAATAAAAAATAAATGTGGTGTATTGATCATAGTTTTGTGCATAGTGAAAGGCAGTATTTATTTGCCAGACAGAACTTATATGAACGTAACTCCGTATGAAAAGAAAAGTTATGTGGAAAATATTTTTTTTGAATCTTGGAATTATGATGCGAGAAAATATAGAAAGGTTATCAATAAAATTGAATGTAAAAGTGGATTATTGGATGAATTTTATAGTAATTCTGAAAAATTCTACTTCTTAGATTTTAATACGACGATTCAGACGCTGTACTATGAATGGAGTCCGTGGGAGACGATAGAAAGCGAAGAGTACCAAAACTATTATTATTTATCAGGAATTACAACGAACTTTCCTGAGGTAGTAAATAAATTCGAGTCAGAAAGATTGTCAAACCCATTAAAAGCTTTGGTAAAAGAACAAGTTTATGTAGTTGATAATTATAATGTGGATTTAAAGTTGAATTATTTAAAAGAACACTATTTTCCGAATGCGAGGGTAGAATTGATCAAGGAAATTGATGGTTATCAGATTTGGAAATTTTATGAAAAATGAGTGTAAGGGAGAGACAAAGGATGATAAATTTTAATGTACCGCCTATGACAGGAAAAGAACTAATTTATTTAGAAAAAGCTATCAAATCTCATAAGATATGTGGTGATGGAGAATTTACAAAGCAATGTTCTCAATGGTTGGAAAAGTATACAAAAAGTGAAAAAGTTTTGTTAACGACATCCTGTACCCATGCAACCGAGCTAGCTGCGATTTTGGCTGACATCAAACCGGGAGATGAAGTGATCATGCCGTCTTATACATTTGTTTCCACTGCAGATGCATTTGTCTTAAGAGGTGCGAAAATCGTTTTTGTTGATATACGGCGCGACACAATGAATATTGATGAAAAGTTGATAGAAGGAGCTGTTACAGAACGTACAAGAGCAATTGTTCCAGTACATTATGCAGGAGTTTCCTGTGATATGGATGAGATTTGTGCAATTGCAGATCGGCACGATTTGTATGTAATAGAGGATGCGGCCCAGGGAATGATGTCAACATATAAGGGAAAAGCATTGGGAACATTTGGAAATTATGGATGTTACAGTTTTCATGAAACGAAAAATTTCAGTATGGGAGAAGGAGGAGCAATTTTAATAAGAGATAAGGCGGATGTGCTTAAAGCGGAAATTATCCGGGAAAAGGGGACAAACAGGAGCCAGTTTTTCCGTGGAGAAATAGATAAATATACGTGGATGGAAGTTGGGTCATCGTATTTGCCAAGTGAATTGAATGTGGCATATCTTTATGCTCAGTTAGAAGCATCCGAAGAGATATACAATGACCGTATGAGGACGTGGAATTTATATTATGAAACTTTGAAAGAGTTGGAAGATGGAGGAATTATAGAATTGCCGGTAATTCCAGAGGGATGTGTGCATAACGCCCATATGTTCTACATAAAAACCAAAGACTTATCGGAAAGGACAGATTTGATTTTCTACCTAAAAGGTAAAAATATAAATTGCGTATTTCATTATATACCATTGCATTCTTCGCCGGCTGGAAAGAAGTATGGTGAATTTTGCGGCGAAGATAGGTATACAACAAAAGAAAGCGAGCGGTTAGTGCGTTTGCCTTTATACTATGGATTAGAGGAAACTGCGGTAGAATATATATCTGAGAATATAAAGGAGTTTTACAGGCTTCAGAAAAGGTTTTGAACGGTATTGGATACAGAATGAAAAAGGAATATGTTTAGGAGTAAAGTATGATGAAAGACAGGAAATGTATTATTTTTGGTATCACATCATTTGCTAAGATGATACGGTATTATGTCGAAAAGTATTCAGACCTGGAAGTTGTAGCTTATACAGTGGATAGAAGGTATAAAGAATGCGATATGTTCGATGGTCTTCCTTTAATAGAATTTGAGGAAATTGAGAAAAAATATTGTGTGGAAGAATATTCATTTATTTTGGCGCTGGGATACAAGCATATGAATGAAATCCGGAAACAAAAATATCATGCTGTTAAGGCGAAAGGATACAAATTAGAGAATTTTATATATCCGAATACTTCACAGAACTATTTTGAAATAGGAGAAGGAAATATAATTTTAGAAAACGTCACATTGGCATATGGAGTCAAGATAGGGAATGCAAATATTATATGGAATGGATGCCAAATATCTCACGAATCTGTAATAGGAGATTTCAACTTTTTTTCTGTTAGTTCCCTTATTGCGGGAAAAACTGTCGTAAAAAATAGTTGCTTTTTGGGAGTTAACTCAGCGGTTCGTGGTGCAAGAACATTAGAAGATTATACATTAGTAGGGGCTGGATGTTATATGAATGATGGTTCAAAACCATATGGTGTATATGTTCCAGTTCGTTCGTTATGTTTGGAAAACAAGAAGAGTACAGATATGTTGTAAGAACAGGGAGTTAGAAGATGAGTCGGATTTTGATCATTGCTGGCGGGAAATGGCAGGTTCCGTTAATAAGAAAGGCAAAATTGTTAGGATATGAGGTTGTGAATTCAAATTTATACGAAGAGTCTCCGGGATTTAAATTTGCTGACTTTAAAGAGGTATGCGATGTTCGTGATAAAAAGCAGAATTTAAAGATTGCAAAGAAATATGATGTTAAAGGTGTTCTAAGTGACCAGAGTGATATTGCCATTCCTACGGTAGCTTATGTTGCAGAAAGGATAGGATGTCCTTCGATTGGAAATAAAATGGCAGAGTTATTTACCAATAAATATAAAATGAGGGAATTCTGTAAAAAAGAAGGTTTTTCTTATCCTGAGTATAAATTATGCACGAGTATGGAAGAGGCAGCAACATTCTTGGAAGAGATTGGAGGAAAAACAATAATTAAACCGTTAGATTCCCAGTCTAGTCGAGGCGTTTATACAATTAACAGTTTGAATGAACTTGAGAAGAGTTTTTCATTATCGCAAAATTTCAGTAGTGATGGCAAAGGAGTGTTGGCAGAAAGATATATAGATGGGAAAGAGTTCACGATAGATGGTATCGTATATAATGGTATCCATCATAGTTTGGCTATCTCAGAAAAGGCACATTTTCCGTATAACAGAAATATAGCATCAGAGCTGAGATTCTCATATAGTAACGACGATTATGATTATGATGAGTTAAGAAAAAAGCATGATCAGTTGATTAACAGGACAGGACTATTTTTTGGATTGACACATGCTGAGTATAAATATGAAGATGGGAAATTTATATTAATTGAAATGGCAGCTCGTGGGGGAGGAACCCAAATTGCATCTGACATTGTTTACTATATGTCAGGAATAGATACGTATAAAATATTGATTAATCATGCGATGGGTAAAAAGGAAGATATGGATATAGAATGGCATATTCCTGAAAAGTACCAGAAAAGATGCGCTGTTTTAAGATTTTTAGATATAGAATCTAATGGAAAACGGATTGAATCAATTGAAGGAGTAGAAGAAATTAAAAGGTTGAAAGGTATTGAGTTTTTTTCCCTGGAGTTTTCAGAGGGGGATATAGTTGAACATGCTTTGGATGACCGATCGCGAGTGGGATATTATATTGCTTATGCAGAATCTGAAAATGAATTACGGCAAATTGAAGAGAATGTTAGCAGATTATTGAAAATTTCTTTGGAATAGGAAGGAGATTGATTGAATATGAGTGTTATCGAAGAAAGAATAATAAAAAAAATAAAGAAAAACCGTATTTCTACAACGGAAATAGCAGATTGTTTAGGTAAAACGGGTGTATTGGAGAATGCACATGCAATAAATAGAGGACATTTTGCAGTAGGAAAAGTAAAATGGGTTTATGCTTATAACGAATCAAATTGGAGTATTCATGAGCAGGCGCGGGATGTCGAGGAAGGTGATATTGTTTTAATAGAAGCGTTTGATTGCGGAGAACGGGCTACGATCGGAGAACTTGTATCAAAGTATATTCTGTTATACCGTCAGGCGGAGGCAATCATTTCTAATGCAAATCTGAGGGATGGAAATGACTTGATAAAACAAAATTATCCGATCTGGTGCAAAGGATTTACGCCGGTCGGATGTTTTAACAAATGGAATGAAGAGCCGTTAGATCCGGAAATAGAAAGGGTACATAGAAAAAAATATGAGGGTGCTATAGCGGTATGTGATGACACTGGTGTGGTAATTATTCCCCAAAAGTTTCATAATGAGGATTTTTTGAAGAAATTAGATGATATAGAAGAACAAGAAGACATTTGGTTTGAGTGTTTAGATCACAAAAAGTGGGACACTTATGATATCGTATGTCTGAAAAAATATTTGGAGTAGAGGTTTGAAAATGGATATTTCTTTTGTAATTCCCTGTTATTGCTCAGAAAAAAACCTTGAAAGTGTTATAAATGAAATTCATGTAGCAATGGCTCAAAGAGAAGATTTTGAATATGAAATAATTTTAGTTAATGACAATTCTAAGGATAATACAGAAGGTCTGATAAAGCAGCTGGCAGAAAAGGATCAGAGGATACTAGGCATTAATTTTTCAAAAAATTTTGGACAACCTGGCGCATTGATGGCTGGATTCAGGGCGGCTAAAGGAAATTACATCATGACATCCGATGATGATGGACAGACTCCTGTGGGAAAAGTTTGGGAGTTTTATGAGAAGATTCAGGAGGGTTATGATATTGTATGTGCAAGATATACGGAAACAGCGCAGAAATCAATGATCCGGCGCTTTGGAACAAAAGTAAATGAGTTCATGCTATATCATATGATAGAGAAGCCGAAAGATGTGGGAGTGGCTTCATTTTTTATGGCAAAAAGATTTGTAATTAAAGAAATAATACGTTATGAAAACCCCTATCCATATATTGCAGGTTTGTTATTAAGGACAAGCAATAAAATCGGTAATATTGAGATGCAGCAACGCAGCCGGAGAACAGGGCATAGCGGATATACGTTCCGTAAGTTACTAAGTCTTTGGATCAATGGATTTACAGCCTTTTCTTTAAAACCTTTGAGAATCGGTTCTGCATTAGGATTTATCAGCGCTTTTCTTGGGTTTCTGATGCTAGTTTATATTTTGCTGAAAAAGATCTTCCTTCCTACAATACAGGCAGGTTATACTTCACAGATCGGTATTGTATTGTTGGTGGGAGGATTGATCTTATGTGTATTAGGGATTATAGGCGAATACATTGGGAGGATTTATATGTGTATTAATAACGAACCACAGTATATTATAAAGAGCACAACAGAAGAAGGTAGTGAATGCAGGCGGGATTATGATGAAGGAAAGAGATAATGTACAATTAGCGCAAAAATCAGCAAAATTATTTTTTATTATATGTATTTTCTTGTACCCATTTATTCATTCATTTATAGGGATCGATCTGGGGGATACGGGATATCATTTGTATGCGTTTGAAAATCTATATAAAAGTCCGGAATTAATAGGCTTTACTTCGTATTTTACTACATTTCTTGGGTGGGCATGGTTGAAAGTATTCTCAGGACTTGGAGTTTGGGGATTAAATCTTCTTGAGGTTATTCTTGAGATGTTGATGGCTTTTTCAGTATATAAAGTTCTAAGTCCTTATTTAGGGGAATTACAGACTCTGCTAGGAATTTTGTTTTCTGTGATGGCGTCGGATACGTATTTGAATATATTTAATTACCATCAATTTAATGTGTTTTTACTGATCTTGATCTTATGTTTCCAGTTTGTTGCAATTACAAGAGAAAAAAGAATATATAGTTTTTTGAGCGGTATTTGCTTCGGAATTATTATTTCCGCACGTATGGGAAGTATTACGGCAATTGTAACATGCTTTTTATATGTATTCTGGTATTTAGTACATGATAAAAAGGCTGTTTTTCTGAGAAATCATATTTTTTCTTTTTTGGCAGGCGCTTTCTTGGCATTCGGCGGAGTATTGATACTGTTGACGGCAACTGGACAACTGCAATATTTTATAAATAATATCACCCGTTTGTCAGGATTGGCTGCGTCGTCTGAGGGTGGATATGGAATGGACAGTTTGTGGGAAACTTTCATTTTCGGAAATTTAGATGCCGTAGCGATTGGCGCAGTTTATCTGGCGGCTTTCTTTGTGTTAGTACTGGGAATGAGTTTGATATTAAAAAAGACAGATCCGGTCAAGTATAGAATCATGCGCATATTGATCGGCGCTGCGGCGGCGGGCATTGCAGTTTATCAGATGGTTTACGCCTATGATATGAATCCTGTTCCTAACTGGCCGCAGATGACAACAGGACCGGCTTTTATTATAGGAATTTTTTATGTAGTTACGTTTTTGTGCTTGATCTTTCATTTGTTTGGAAGCGAAAGAAAGAATGAGATTGCGCTTATTTGTGTAATGGCATTTATGTTACCGCTTTTAACAATTGCCGGATCTAATACGGGAACAAAGCATGTTATCTTGGGCCTATGGTTTATTGCGCCGATCGTTGTATATACATTCTATGAATTTCTGTTCAACGAAGGTGTTTTTGAAACAGTAAAAAGTGTTTTTGAAAAAATAGGAGTTATGGTTCCGAAGGTCAGCTGGGTCGTATCTCTTTGCATTTTACTGCTTTGCTTTAGTGGAAAATTTTTGAATATGCTATATTATACTATGAATTTTGAAAGTGTAGACAGAAGTATGATCAATAGTAGGATTGATAGTCCTAAATTGAAATTTTTGTTAACGACTGAACGAGAGGCAGATGCAGTAAATGGAGTCTTAGATGAGATTGGGAAAGGGAATATCAAAGAGGATCATTCGCTGATCGTATTTGGCGGATCTATTATGTATTATTATCTGACAGAAATGGACTCCTTTGTACAACCATGGTTTACAAATGGGGTGTACTCTTTAGACTCTGTGCAGGAAGATATTGAAAAGGGATATGAAAAATTTGATAACCTCCCTGTTGTTATTTATGGAAGGACCAATAATTATTATGGTTTTTATAGTTATGATCACGAGATACAATTGGAGAACGAAAAAAATAATATGTATTCCGGGAAGAAGGAACTTTTGCTTGGATTTCTGGAAGAGAACGAATACAGCCTGCAATATATGAATGATTATTATCTGGTATTTTATCCGCCGGATATTCAGGACGAAGTCAATACAGAATATAGAGAATATATAATATCGGAAGGGAATTAAAACAGTGAAGAAGAATCTGTTAAATAAAAAAATATTGATTTCTATTTCTTTATTTTTGGCGGTTGGATTGTATAGTTCTTCGGCTGTTTTGGGAAAGTTTTCTGCGTTTTATGATTTATTTTCTATTTCGTGGTTATTGTTGTATGGAGGCTCTTTGGGAGTTTTGTTTCTTTATTCTATAATCTGGCAGTTGATTTTAGAGAGGATCTCTCTGGCGCAGGCGTATATGTCAAAAGGCTTTTATTATGGATTTATATTATTATGGTCTGGCGTTATTTTTGGAGAGTTCATTAAGTGGAATCAGGTAGTAGGAGTCGTTATTATAACAATAGGAATTATAGTGGGGAAAACAGATGATGATCGGTAGTATATTTGCTTTGGCGAGTGTGTTCATAGGGGCAGTTTCCCAGATATTATTAAAATCAGCGGCAAATAGAGAACATAAAAATTTTTTGAAGAAGTTTCTTAATTTTACGGTAATCACGGCATATGGCATGATGTTGGGATCTTCCTTATGCAGCATGCTTAGTATGCGGTATTTAGAGTTAAACTTGATGCCGGTGTTTCAGGCAACAAGTTTTTTTTGGGTGTTATTGTTATCAAGGCTGATATTAAAAGAAAAAGTATATAGAAAAAATGTATTGGGTATCTGTATTATTTTTTTAGGGATTCTTGTGTATTTAATTTAAGATCGTTTTCTGGTGTACTTCGATATACTCTTAAGCAGTAGTTGAAACATGGTCTAAGTCGAAGTAGTGGAATGAAAAGGTGAAACAAAATATGGGAGGAGGGGGGAATGGCAATTGGGTAAATAGGTTTTAGGAAGTTATACGCAGGGGGAGTACAAAAGGGAAACATAAAAGAAAGGTTGTAATGAAAATGAAAGCAAGAGGTAAAAAGTATATTAGCCTGATTTTGACAGGTATAATGAGTCTTAGTATATGTCTGCCCGCATATGCATCGAGTGAAGAACCGGATAAGGTTGTCTTAGAGACGGTTTCAGAGGAAGCAGTGTCAGAAGATGTGGAACATGAAGAAGAAAATAAAGAAAATATTACGGATGAAGTTGTTGACGGGGGCGGTGAGGAACTAGCAGAAGATACGGATCAAGTTTCGGACGATGACATGCAGGAATCAGGAAACGAAGAGCCGGCTGACAAACAAGAAGATTCCGTCAGTGAAAATGAGGAAACAGGTGCAAATGTCCCATCGGAAGGAAATGAAGAAAATGTAAGTAAGACAGAAGATGAGGAGACGGAAAGTGAGACCGGAAAAGAGGCTTTAGAGGAAGAGCCGGCGGAAGAAGCCAATGAACTGGCTAGGGTGGCAAATTCTTTTAGAATAGAAGGCGGCGTGCTGAAAGAATATACAGGTACAGGCGGAGCGGTGACGATTCCCAGTAATGTGACGGAAATTGCCGCTAGGGCATTTCAGGGCAGAACAGGGATCACGAGTGTGCGTATTCCTGGAAATGTTAAAAAAATAGGGTATTCTGCTTTTTCGGGTTGTATTGGAATTACATCATTAACAATAAGTTCTGGTGTGGTGGAGATCGGGGATTCTGCGTTTGATGGATGTAATGCCTTGCGAAGCGTAACGATTCCGGGTACCGTTGTGAGTATAGGGGCTTATGCATTTGCTCGTTGTAATATTCCGGGCAAAGTTATTATAGGTTCGGGTGTACAGACGATAGGTTCTAGCGCCTTTTTCAGTAATCAGATTACTGAAATCACAATTCCGGATAGTGTAAAAGAGATGGGTGTCAGTACATTTAGTTCCTGTAAAGATCTGAAGCGAGTGGTATTGGGAAAAGGATTGGTCAGTGTTCCGAACTATGCTTTTTATGAATGTGGCAGCCTGACTTCGGTCACATTGGGGAATATAAAGAGCATTGGGAATTTTGCTTTTGAGGGGTGCATTAGCATAGCAAGCATTGAGATTCCTGATACTCTGGAAAGTCTCGGGTGGGAATCATTTGGCGGAGCCAGCAGCTTAAAAGCACTGTCGTTGGGGAAGAATGTAAGCACTATTGATAAATATTGCTTTCGCGGTTGCAGTAGTTTAGCGAATATTAAGTGGAATTCTAAACTCTCTGTTATAAGGGATTATGCATTCGAAGGAACCGCTATTACTTCTTTGATAATACCGAATTCTGTTATAGAAGTTGGAGGAAGTGCATTTAGAAATTGCACAAGCCTGGAGTCTGTGGTAGTAGGGACTGGTATGACCGATATTTCCAATAATATTTTTAGCAACTGCATTTCACTAAGAACGGTGAAGATGAATGGACAGGTTACACGTATTTCTGCAGACGCCTTTAACGGGTGTAAAAGCCTGACTAGCATTAATATCCCGGATTCTGTAACTATTATTGGTTATAGGGCGTTTCAGGACTGTAGTTCTTTAAGCACTTTGAAATTAGGCAATGGAGTTACTTCTATTGGACATAGTGTATTCAGTAACTGTATTTCTTTGAAAGCAATCTATATGTCATATTATCTTTCTGAGTGGGGAAGCTACACGGTGGATGGCTGCACGAATGTGGTCGCATACATATATAATGATGCAAAGAAAGCGATACAATGGGCAAAGGATAATAATATAAAATATCAGTTGATAGGGGATCTTCGGCCTAATGCGGTGACGGGATTGCGGGCGATGGCGGCAGGAAAGAAGAGGGTTCGTCTTACTTGGAATGAATCTGCAGGCGCTGACGGGTATTTGATCTATGCAACCAAGAACGGAAGATACGGCTCGGTTGGAAATACTACGAATCTTACTTATGTAGATACAAAAGCGTTGGATACAGATTATAATTTTTATTGGGTATTTCCATATTATAAAAATTCAAGCGGAAAGATGATCGTGGGTGAAACACCGAAGTATGTTTATGCAAAGGGTGTCACTGCAGCAGTTGCGAATTTGAAAGCCGCATCCGTAAAAGGAGGAGTGAAACTTACTTGGAATCCTTCATATGGAGCGGAGGGTTATCTGGTATATGGACAGGTGGCGGGGAAGCCATATGGATATGTGGGAATGACTACAATGGGAACTACATTCACAGACAAAAGCGCTTCTAGATCGGTCTATAATTTTTATTGGGTATTTCCATATCATAAGGATTCGAAAGGCAAGATGATCGTAGGCGGAACCCCGAAATATACATATGGAAGGGCAATGTAAGTCAAGCTGATATATATTTGATGAAAGGAAACTGAGGAAAAGATATGAATTTTACTACGCCTATATTTATCTTTATCTTTTTCCCTATTGCAATAGCGGCTTATTTAACAGTAGATTTTCTGGAACACAAGAGAATATTTTCTTCTTTTTTTGGTAGATTCAGAATAAAAGACATCTGTCTCATAGCCTTAAGCCTGCTTTTTTATATGTGGGCATGTTTTGACGATGTTATAAAGTTGGTACTTTATATTACGGTTGTCTGGTTGGCAGGCCGTTGGATCGGCAGGAACTGCGGATTATATATGCGTGTATTTCAGGATGGCAAGGACGGCAGCGAGAGGGATCATAGAAAGCTTCCGATCGCAGTGTTCATACTGTCAGGCAGTATCCTGATAGTGTTATTTTGCCTGATACATTATAAGTATATGCCGTTGTTAACAGAAATATGGAACTATTTGTTCCGAGGGAAACTGGTACGGGAATCTATCTTAGCTCCGATAGGGATTTCTTTCATCACATTTTCTGCAATCTCTTATTTGGTCGATATCTATCGTGAAGACGCGCTGTCAGGCAATCTGTTAGATTGTATACTGTATCTGTCCTTTTTTCCAAAAGTGATCTCCGGACCGATCGTGTTATGGAAGGATTTTAAGCCAATGCTTGAACGGCGTATGGTAACGCTGGAAAGCTTCATAAATGGGATGAACCGGGTTATGATCGGTTTTGTCAAGAAATTAATCCTGGCAGATCAATTTGGCGCGTGTATTGCGGATGTAATTGCCAGTGAGACAGATATAATTACCGGGTGGGGGATCGCGTTTTTATACATGCTGCAGATCTATTATGATTTTTCCGGGTATTCGGATATCGCGCTAGGCATTGCAAGATTATTGGGTTTTGAATTCGAAGAGAATTTTAATTTTCCATATCGTTCTGTATCGGTCTCGGAATTTTGGAGGCGTTGGCACATTTCCCTTGGCAGATGGTTTCGGGAGTATGTTTATTTTCCCCTTGGCGGAAGCCGCGCAGGGAAGCAAAAGGCGCTGCGCAATGTTGCCGTTGTATTTATTCTGACAGGAGTATGGCACGGCGCCGGATGGAATTATATTCTCTGGGGCGGGATCAATGGAGTCATGGTGATGCTTGAGAAAGTGATAAAAGATAAGAAATTCTATCAGATGCAGCCAGCTGTGCTGAAGTGGTTTGTTACGATGGGGATCACTTTCTTTTGCTGGCAGTTCTTTAGGTTTCCTACGCTGCGGGAAACGTGGGAGTGGATGAAGCTCATGTTCGGTGTGCTTGAAGTCGAGACGGTATACTATTCCTGGAAGCACTATTTTGATGCGCAGATGATCACTTTGATGCTGGCAGGAGCAGTCGGGGCTGTGTTATTCGGCTGTGAGAGGGGGCAAGGGCTGTACCGAAAGTGCGTGAGCAGTAGAGTGGGATTTTTGGTGCAGGAAATTATATTGCTCCTTCTTTTTTGCACAGCGATAATTTTTATGA
This sequence comes from Dorea sp. 5-2, assembly GCF_000403455.2. Taxonomy (GTDB): domain Bacteria; phylum Bacillota; class Clostridia; order Lachnospirales; family Lachnospiraceae; genus Sporofaciens. The sequence goes on from NZ_KE159715.1 coordinate 385,816, forward strand.
TTAATTCTACTTATAGTCCATTTATTTATTTTCAATATTAAGGAGACATAAGCATGAAATTAATAAAGGGTATGGCGGTTTTTGGTTTCTGGATGATCCTTTTGACGCCGGTTTTGACGTTTAATTTCGAGGAAGGGGCTATTTCTGAAATTGATAACCGTGAACTCTCGACGAATCCATTTTCGGCGGAAGCAAGAGAGAAGGGTGATCTGACGGGGAACATAGAGAACTATGTGGAGGATCGTATCGGTTTCAGGGATGACATGATCCTAGCTTATACGATTATGAATGACAGAGTGTTCGGAAAGATGGTACATCCTTCGTATGTATATGGGAAGGATGGATATGTGTTTGGCGCGGGTCTGAATGTCTACCCATGTTACAGCGAATTTCACGAAGAATTCGCAGACATGGTCCTAAAGGTTCAAAATTACTGTTCGGAACGCAATGTGCCGTTTTTATTTGTATTTAACCCGGCGAAACCTGCCGTATTAACAAGATATATACCAGAAGGCCAGAATTATGATCGGGATTGGGTTGGTCAATTTCTGGCGGCATTGGATGAACGCGGCGTGCATTATATTGATAATACGGGAATTTTGTGCGAGAAGACCGCGGAAGGTGAAGTTGTATTTAATAAAAAATACGATGCAAATCATTGGAATGATCTGGGGGCGTTATATGGGGCGAATCAGATTCTTAAGTCATTGCAGGCAGAGATCCCGCAGGTGCATGTGAATAATGCGGAGGATATTATCTATGATGAGGTCTTGAAGACGACGCTTCTTGTCTCTGAATTTCCGATTAATGAGATGGTGCCGAATATTTCCATTAACATGCAGTGGGAGAGTGTATCGGAAGATTATAGGGAAGAACTCTTCTTGGATGAAAATTATCATGCATTTGAATATTTTCGTAATCCTATACGGGCAGAAGAAGGTTCGCCTCGTGCGTTGGTGTTTCAGGGAAGCTATATGAACGAATATGGATATAAGTATCTGATGAATGGATTTAGCGAGTATATTTACGTGCATGATTATCAGAATATTATAAACTTTCCATATTATTACAATATATTCAAACCAGAATGCGTTGTGTTTGAAGTTGCGGAATATACACTTGAAGATGGATATTTTGACAGAGAACGTATGCGTACGATGGCGTTGAATCCGACACTTGAAAGTGTGTTGAATAAGGGCGGTGTTGTCCGGAGCGAGGTTGCAACCGAGATAGATCTGATTATTGAAAATGGGAGTAAGCTGACTAAGATTATGTGGGCGCCGGGTTCAGGGATATCATATGGATGGCTCAAATTGGACGAAGGGAATGTGTACGATCTGCTGTGTGAGGGTGAAGCAGGATATAGTGTAACGATCTTGACGGAAGAATATGAACAGTATAAGGAAACGATGGAGATTCTTTATTATTAGTTTGATTGCTCTGCGACCGTAAAAAATCAGGAAGTGATCAATATATAGTGATAAGTGAGGTGTTAACAATGGCTATGACGGATATTACGTTCGTATTAATTTTTCTTCCAGTATTACTTCTGGTAATTGCATTCAAATACAGTCTGCAAAAATATGCACTCTTGCTTCTTAGTCTTTTTTATTATGCATGTGGTTCGCCTAGATATTTTGTGCTGCTCCTGGAGATGCTTGTAATCAATATCTCTCTTGCATATTTCATAGAGAAGAGTACGAACAGAAGGAAATTATCATTTATGATTCTTACCATAGGAATCTTAATAAATGTTGGAGTATTATTTTATTATAAATATTTTGATTTTGTAATTGAGGGTACAAACCAGGTGTTTGGTACGGTATTTACAGCAAGAGATTTATTATTGCCGATGGGGATTTCTTTCTTTTCTTTTAAAGCGATTTCTTTATTGATAGATGTTTATAAAGGAACGGTTGTAATGGAAAGGAATCCGATATACAGTGCTTTGTATCTTTCATTCTTTGGACAAATCGTTTCCGGACCAATTTGCAGATATAATGAGTTTTATAAGAATACAGGTTTTAACGGCTCAACGATTTTTTCTTGGAATTCATTTGCAGACGGAGGTTACTTATTTGTAAAAGGATTCATTAAAAAAGTTCTCTTTGCAAATATCCTGAGTTTGATCAGTACAGAAGTATTTTCCATGGATTTGGTTGAAACATCCGCGCCTCTTTTGTGGCTTGGAGCAATCTGTTATTCTCTTCAGCTCTTTTATGATTTTTCCGGATACTCAGATATGGCTATTGGAATTGGGAATATGTTCGGTATAGCTTGTCCTAAAAACTTTGATTATCCATACATGACAAAGTCGATTAGTGAATTTTGGAGAAGATGGCATATTACTTTGGGTGCATGGTTCAGGGATTATATTTATATTCCATTGGGAGGCTCCAGAGTTGATTCTAGGATAAGGCTGTATTTTAACCTATTTGTTGTCTGGCTGTTAACGGGGATTTGGCATGGTGCAAATTGGACATTTATTTTTTGGGGATTTTCATATTTTATTGCAATTTCTTTCGAGAAAACATTCCACTTTCCTGATTGTTTAAGGCAAAAGTGGAGTCGTGAAATTTACAGAATACTTGTACTTGGGTTTATCAACTTTCAATGGGTTATTTTCAATTCTGCTAATCTGCATGCGGGATTGAGTTATGTAAAGCATATGCTGATCGGCTATGGTTATGAAGTTGCTAATATCCGTACGGTGGTTTTATTAAAGGAATATGGAGTTATTATTTTTGCGGCAATAATTTTCGCGACACCGATTAGTTCTTGGTTAAAAACCACTTTAGAGTTTAAAGGAAAAAGAATAGCAATGTGCACAGAATGTGTAATGGCAACGTTCATGGGGATATTATTTATCTTTGCATTATCCTCTGTAATTGCCGGACAAAATAACCCGTTTTTGTATGGAAATTTCTAGGAGGAATAAATTGAAAAAGAGTGTTGAAAAAACGATTATTACTTTGAGTTTTATGGCAATTGTATTGGGGGGGGGGTATTGGAGTAACGCCTACAGATTTACAGATGAATTGATCGCTTCTGTAATGGGGGAGGTACAGACAGAGCGGAACATAAAAAAGGGAACACATACAGACTATGATGAAAATGCAATAGAAAATACTGAACTGAGGGCAAAAGACATGGATGGGAACCTGATCCCAACCTATGCAGAGACATCAGCTGATTTTTTAGAACACCTTCCTTTTAAAAGGAGAATGGTAGACATAAATGGAGTTTTGGCAAAGTCTTTGAATATGAGAGATCTTTATAGAAAAAATGGCGGAAATGTATTGAAGAATGGATATGTTGTGGGCATTTATCCATATACATCGACAGACTATGAGATTCAACAGATTACAGAATTTAGATCATATCTGGACAAGAAAGGGATTCAGTTATTGTATGTGAATGAACCTACAAAATACATAAATGACCAGGTGATCATAGAGGATTTGGGTAGAGTTAGTTATATAAACGATAATACAGATAGATTCCTGGAGCGGTTGAAGGATAATGGAATTTCATATATAGATTTGCGGGATGATATAGTTGAGAAAGAAATGGATTCTTTTGATCTATTTTACAGGACAGATCATCATTGGACAGCATATGCAGGAAAAATGGCTGCAGAGTCCATAGCAGATGCACTTAATAAAAATTTTGGATATAATATTGATTTATCAATATATGATGATGATAAGTTTGTTTATAAGGAATTTAAAAATGCATGGTTAGGAGAACAAGGAAAAAAGTTCGGTGAATCTTTTGTTGGATTGGATGATTTTGAACTGATACTGCCGGAATATGACACTTTATTTCATATAACAAAGGGAGAAGATGTGATAGAGGGATGCTTTGCTGATGTACTCGTAGATCAGGAATGTTATCTTCCTGAAAATAATGAAGATGTCTATAGTGCTTCCAGTTGGCATTACTCTTACATGGGACAGACGGGGATTAACGGAACAAAAATAGAAAATAGATTGAATGTTGAAGGGAAACGGGTACTCGTTCTGGGAGATTCTTACGAACAGGTAACAATTCCGTATTTATCATTGGGAATTTCAGAAATCCAATGTTTGGTATTGCGAAACTATGCAGGAAGCGTAAGAGAATATATTGAAAACCATGAGATTGATACGGTAGTGATTGCGTATGCATCATTCATGATCGGTGCGCATGATAATGAAACTTCTGCTAATTATGCAATGTTTGATTTTAATTAGGAGCGTAGTATAGCGCTGCCTTGTGAGTTTTGCCTATACTGGTCTTCGAAACAAGATTGGAGTTTTTTGACAATAATACAGATGCAGATGGAATAAGAGTGGGATGGTTTGTCTGGGTGACACCATCCCGCTTTTTCGTTTTATACAAGTTTTTTGTAAATATGATTTCCAATGTTCTGGATGATCTGTACCAACACGCAAAGAATAAAGACGGCAGAGTACAAAACCTGATTGTTGAAGCTCTGATACCCATAACTCAGAGCAATTGCACCAATTCCGCCTGCGCCTACTGCTCCCGCCATTGTTGTGGCGGACAAATATGTAATCGTCGATAAAGTCATGTTCGATACCAGTGTCGGGACAGATTCTTTGATTATAATTCTGAATACAATGAAAAGATTGGATGCGCCAAAGGATCTCGCCATAACGATTAACTGCTGATCTATTTGTAGGAACGCACCTTCAAACAGTTTTGCTAAAAATGGTGTTGCTGCCAGCGTTAGTGGGAATATCGCCGCTTTTTCTCCAACCGTTGTACCAATTAGCAATCGCGTGATCGGAGAGATTGCTACAATCATAATAATGATCGGAAAAGATCGTACTACATTTATGATGGTATCCAATACTTTATACACTTTCTTGTTTGGTTTTAAGCCTTGCTCATGACTGATATATAGTACAATCGATAATAAGAATCCAAACAGGAACGCAAACAGCATTGTAAAAAACAGCATTCGTAACGTACTTACGATGGATGGAAGAATAATTCTGTCCATATATTTTAACCATGTATCAAATGACGCTTCTTCAAACATTTTTTCCCTCCTCCTTCCATGTTACTTTTTTAGCATTCAAATAAGCGGTAATATCTTTCATATCCTCTGGTCGAACATTAATATACAAAGTACCCATCATCTGATCCCGGTACTGTTCCATCTGTCCTCCTGTTACAAGAAAATCAATTCCGGTTTCTTTTGCGAGTTTTGTGATGATTGGCTGATAAGATATCTCATCTGACAATATGATCTTAATTGTAATCCCGTTACCTGGAGTTACAATCTCCTCCTTGCCGATTAGACGAGACAATGCGTCCGGCTGTGCCATAAAAATCTCTTTTACAGTTCCGGTTACCGCAACTCGTCCGTCCTCCATAATTGCCATTTCTTTACATGCGCTTTTTACAACAGACATTTGGTGTGTTACCATTATGATCGTAATTTTAAGTTCATCGTTAATTTCATTCAGTAAATGAATAATAGATTTTGCCGTATTCGGATCTAATGCTGATGTTGCCTCGTCGCATAGCAGAACACTTGGATTCAAGGATAATGCTCTTGCAATAGCAACTCGTTGTTTCTGTCCGCCGGATAATCTGGGCGGTTTTTCATACAGCTTATCTGCAATTCCGACAAGCTCAACCAGTTCTTTTACCTTCTTGTCGATTTCTGTACTGCTTTTTTTCCAACTTCTCATAGGCAATGCAATATTATCATAGACTGTTGCCCTATTAAGAAGAACGAATTGTTGAAAAACCATTCCCATATTACTTTTTAAGACTTTCATTTCTTTTGGTGTCAGTGTGTTCAAGTCCTTTTCATCAACAATAATTTGTCCTTTATCGTATGTTTCTAATCCATTGATGCATCTTAACAATGTTGATTTTCCGACACCGCTTTTTCCTGCTATTCCATAAATGGTGCCTTTTGTAATATTCATGTGGATATCTTTTAGTACTGTATGTTCACCATATTTCTTCTCTAGTCCAATTATTTTTATCATTTCATTTTCACCTATTTTATAATGTATAGCGGACCCTTGAATTTGTTTTCTTCATGCATTTTAAAGTTCAATTCCAGATCTGTGCGTCTCTTTTCTTTTAATTTTTCTTTGATTTTTTCTTTTTCTTTCTGTGGAACCATTACATCGATTGTCCGGTAAAGACCCTCTATTACAGTTTCAAATTTTCCAAAAGGTATTCCCATTGCCATCTCTTCGTGCTTCCAGTTTGCAATATAGCGAGTGCCGGAACACAATGTGGATATATTTATTTCATTGCTCTCCAATGGGTACGCCGTACATTCTGAACAGAACGCCTGATTGCCAATCAGTTTAAATTCTTTATATGTACCAAATTGGTATGTGTATCCCTGAATCAGCCGCATTATATTATACGGATGTGTGACAATGAGAACTACATCGGGGGTAGTTTCGATATACTCTTCCAACGGCTTAACTACAATCGCACGAGCATTTTGGGTGCTGCAGCTCGTATTTCTCACGACTTTCCTTGCCGTTGACAAGTCTCTATACATCCCTTTTTCACGATAGCACATGCCGGAAAGCCATCTTTCATCGGGTTCCACCATTCCGAAAGCTCTCGCCGCTGACATACAGCCAAAGTCTTCTAGCTTTACCTTTCTCCCGCTTCCATTCATTGCCATTCTTACTAATACGCAATAATTCATTTTTGCTTTTGTTTCTTGTGCGTATTCTTGTGCGTATTCTTCTTCCGTGTGTAAGAATTTCATGCCAACAATCTTTCTTTCTAACTCCAATGCGCAATATGCTTTTTCAATCGTATTTTGATTCATTATTCAATTCTCCCTCTCCACTCCTTTTTATTACAGGTATTTATTGCTTTATATATTTACTTCATATAAGAAAAGAAGTCCATATAGATACATATTATTCTAAATATGATCGTTAATGAGACTTCTTTTCTGATCTGACTCTGTCTATTCCTCGTATTGGACGAACACACCATTCACCTTTTCGTCAAATGTCTGCATTACGTCTTCCTGCTTCATAAGCTTCATAGCTTCAACGGCCCATTCGGCGTCTTCATCCTCAGCATTTACAACTAAGCTCACCGGATAATTTACGGAAGAAGCATCCATGTACAGCCAATCTTTTCCTTCCATGACGCCTGACTGTTCGATTGCTACTGCCGCAGAAAATCCTGCGTCAACATCTTTAATGTTAGCAACGGTTGCTGTCATTTCCACTTCGAAAAATTCGATATTTTTTTTGTTGTCTTCGATATCTGCCACTGTATAAAATTCTCCGGATTTATCGCCGAGTGTGATCATTCCAAGATCTTGAAGCATAACTAAGCTTCTTTCCATATTCGTTGGATCGTTCGGGATACTGATCTTTGCACCGTCTGGAATATCTTCCACAGAATCATATTTTGTGGAGTACAGTGAGTATGGTGAATAATAGAAATAAGGTTTGATCATTCTTAAATCAGTACCACTGTTCGCATTGAATGTCTCAATCCATGGCAAGTGGTTTGCCAATAAAGCATCGATATCGCCAGCTGCAAGCGCCTTTGCCGGAAGGTCGTTGCCATCAAACATTACTAACTCTGTTTCATATCCAAGACTTTCCATCTGTTCCGCTATTAAGGTTGCACCATATTCCGTCATGGCTCCACAGCCGATTTTAATAGTTCCTTTTTCCTCTTTATTTTCTTCTGTGTTTTCTGCTGTGCTTGCTCCGGTCTCAGCTTCTTTGTTCTCCTGATCTCCACTAGAGCACCCCATCGCCAGTGTTGCTGCCAGTGCTGCGCAAAGCAAAACACTTAAAAACTTTCTCATCATTTTGAGTCCTCCTCATTTTCTTTTGTTGATAGTTTGGGTGAAATCCTATCCAATACATTCTATTCTACCGCTCATCCAGTGTCAAATTGATTTATCAGATGATCACTTGCATTTTATAGAAAATGCCTATAATAAAGTGTGAATCTATAACTTGATTTTGTCATTTATGCTGTCATTTTTAGGATGGTATTATAGGAAGAAAATACTGTATGGAAAGATGAGGGAAGATATTAGGGAAATAATAACAGTATTGTGCAAATATAAGGATATAGAAATTATTGCAGGCGCAGTTTGCATGGATCATGTACATCTTAGCGTGACAATACCAATAGATCCAATGATGAAACATGGTGTGAACCTCCAAAAAAGAAAGAATTTTGGTTACTCCATAACATAAATAGCAGTTGTAATCGTTAACTAATTACCATTGACCTCTGAACAGTAACGAATTTACTGTCCCGTCATAGTTGTCTTCATTCTTAACATTGAATTGCATGAGAAAAATTGTTATACTATGCATAGAAGAAAGGGGGCACAAACAATTATGGCAAGAATAATTGGTATTGGACATCAGGATTTTACCGAATTAATTACAAGCGGCTGTTTTTATGTGGATAAGACAGAGTTTATTCGGGAGTGGTGGGAAAATCATGATATGGTTACTTTGATCACCCGTCCCCGTCGTTTTGGAAAGACGCTGAATATGAGTATGCTGGAGCGTTTTTTCTCTGTAGAATATAAAGGGCAGGGAGAGATATTTAAAGGTCTCTCTATATGGAATGATAAAACGTATCAGGAACTTCAAGGGACTTATCCGGTGATTGCTTTTAGTTTTGCTGATGTGAAAGAAGTAACGTTCCCTGCGGCAAGAGAAAAAATCTGCCAGATTATAAAAATAGTTTTTGGAAAGTATCGGTTTTTGTTGGACAGCGATATTCTGGGAGAAGATGAAAAGGAAGACTTTTGTAAGTTCTCTGCTGATCCGGGAAACAGTATGATTACTCTGTCCTTAAAGATGCTCTCCATTTATCTTTCACGTTACTATGGAAAGAAGGTGATCATTCTTCTGGATGAGTATGATACACCTATGCAGGAAGCTTATGTGAACGGATACTGGGATGAAATGGCCGCCTTTATCCGAAGTCTCTTTAATTCAACTTTTAAAACAAATCCATATCTTTTTCGGGCTGTCATGACTGGAATTACAAGGATCAGCAGAGAGTCTGTCTTTTCTGATCTGAATAATCTGACTGTAATAACAACAACATCCGATGCTTATGAGGTCTCCTTTGGGTTTACACAGCAGGAGGTATGGGACGCATTAGAGGAATATGGCTTGTCTGCTCAAAAAGAGTCGGTGAAAGCCTGGTATGATGGTTTTGTTTTTGGTAAGGAAAGGGATATTTATAATCCCTGGTCTATCATCAATTATCTTAAAACACAAAGATTATCCGGTTACTGGGCGAACACCAGCAGCAACAGCTTAGTGGGAATGCTGATCCGGGAAGGGAGTTCGGCTATAAAAGAAAATATGGAGGATCTTTTGAAAGGCCGGAAACTCTGTACAACCATTGACGAGCAGATTGTTTTCAGTCAGTTGGAGTACAGCGAGAGCGCTGTGTGGAGCCTGTTTCTGGCAAGCGGATATCTGAAGGCGGACAGATATCAGTTTAATGAGGAAGATGGAATAGAGGAATATGAACTGAGTTTAACCAACAAGGAAGTCCGCATTACATTTGAAAAGATGATACGGGACTGGTTTGGACGGTCAGCGAAAGAGTATAATGGATTTATCAAAGCATTATTAAAGGGGAATACGAAAGAGATGAATGCATATATGAACCGGATCGCTCTGACCACCTTTAGCTATTTTGATACCGGGAACCATCCGTCAGGATCGGAGCCGGAACGATTTTACCATGGATTTGTGTTAGGGCTTATGGTGGAGCTGGACGGCCGGTATGTCATTACATCTAATCGGGAAAGTGGGTTTGGAAGATATGATGTGATGTTAAAGCCTCGGAAAAAAGAGGATGATGCCATTATTCTGGAATTCAAGGTCTATGACCCGGATGACGAAGAGAGCCTGGGGGATACGGTGAAAGCAGCTTTAAAGCAGATTGAAGACAAGAATTATAAAGCAGCTTTGACGGCAGAAGGTATTAGTGAAGATCGGATTAGAAATTATGGCTTTGGATTTGAGGGGAAGAGGGTCCTGATTGGATGAATACAGCGATGATGAATATAGTAATGATTTATGACAAGTAGGAGATAGAAAATGATGGAAGACAAGAATATCACATTTAGTATGAGTGGTGGACAGATTAATTATGCGAGAGATAATGGAATAATTTATGCTACACAAAATAATGGAAGCAATAGCAATAGGTTGGATATTATTTTAAAGGAAATCATGGAAAACCTATCAGATATAAAGAAAGAAGAGGCAGATAAGATTAGAGATGTTGTAGATATGGCAAAGGAAGAATTGATGAAGCCAGATCCCAAAGTGAGTAGATTAAGAAATTGTGTTACTTTGATAGCTCCAATGCTTACGATTGCAAATGGAATACCAACTTTGACAAGTAGTTTACAGAAATTGGTGGACTATATTAAACCATTCATCCATTAGGAGATTTTTATGAAAGAAGATAACGCAGATCGTTTGATTTTAAATATCCCTCCCGGAAGCCAGGTAAATTATGCGGCAGATAATGCTACTATAAATGCATGCCAAAATATTATAATAGATGCCGGCACTTTCCAAAAGAAATTATCAGCAGCGCCAATAAGTAATTCATGCTTTGTGGGAAGAAATGGTGAGGAAAAAGAAATTATTGAAAGCCTATCAAAGAATCATAAAGTATTAATTAACGGTGTAGGGGGAATAGGGAAAACAGCGTTGGCTAAAAAGATATATTTTGATTATGAAAATAAATATAAGCATATTGCATGGATTGAATTTAAGGATAGTTGGGTCGAATCTCTTATCTCTTCGTTGTTTACTGTAAATTTCAACTTTTCAGAGGAAAATACAGAAAATGAAAAATATGAAATAATTTTCCAGTTTTTATCCAACTTAAAAGGAAATATATTAATAATAATTGATAATTTCAATTTCACTGATCCAGGGGATTTATTTGAGATTTTTAAATTGTCAAATGCGGATATTCTTATAACCTCCAGATGCCAACCTGTGGGAATACCTGTCTATAGACTGGATCCGCCAAGTAAAGAAGAATGTAAAAAGATATTTAAAGCAAATTATTATCTTAAGGATACATTGACATTTGAAGAAGATCTGATAATTGAGGATATTATAAACAGATCTCAAAGATATACATTAGCGATTGAGTTAATCGCTAAGTCTATTTGTTATACAAATAAAAGTATTAGAGAATTTTGGAATGAACTAAAAGCACAGAATTACCAGTTAAAAAAGTTAAATTTACAAGCCAACTCTGATTGGAATAATCAATTTATAAATGAGGATATTTCTTCACAGATTAGTAAAGTATATGAGTTAGCGGTCTTAACAGATGAGGAAAAGACAGTGGCTCAATTGCTGAGTATTTTACCTTCTTTTTCAAAAATATTATTATCAGATTTGAAGTGTTGGGTGCCATTTTCATGTACAAATATTATAATAATACTCTCAAATAAAGGATGGGTAACTTGTGAAAATCAAGAAGTTTATATGCATGAAATTATAAGTAGCAGTATTAGTGAATATAATTCTATTGCATTTTGCCAATGTGAACTATTGATGGCAGATTTAGAAAAAAAGTTACAGATAGGACCGCAAATTGACACAGTCAATTGTGTTAAATATGCAGATTATATCTATAATATTATTAAGCTCAAAAAAAATGATTATATGTTTTGTCGTCATTTATCTGTAAAAGAAGCAGCTTTGGTATTTAAGGAAGTTGGTAAATATGATTTATCAAAAGGACTTTTAGATATTAGTATTTTATATTATCAGGATAATACTGATGAAGGAAAATTAATTTTGGCTGAGCTTTATAATAATTATTCTAAAGTTTATAGTATGGAATCCGATATTCCAATGGCGTTAAAAATGGCTCAGCGTGCGGAAGCACTTATAGATTCCATTAATAATGATTGTTCTCCAAATTATTATTTACAGAAAATGGTTATTAAAAAAACGGTTGGAATGCATTTTGCCCATTTGAAAAATAATGAGGAAGCATTAGAAAAACTGCGAGAAGCAATAAAAATCTCAAATAACGTAAATGAATCACAAAAGCATCAAATTGCTAATCTGTATTCGGACTACTCTTTACTGTTATATGATGCTGGATATATATATGATAGTATAAATACGTATCAAAAAGTAATACAACTATATGATGAATGTGGAATCACTAAATATAGTCCTTGGAGAAATACTACATATACAAACTATGCTGATTCGTTAATTTTAAATAGCCAATATGAAGATGCTATTTATTATGAATTTCAGGCATTGCTTGGTAAGTATAAGTGTTATGGCGAGGACAACCTGGCGATAGCAAATGCTTTACTTGGAATGGGACATATCTACCGGACTGAAAAACGGTTATGGGATATCGCGGCAGTGTTTTATTCAAAAGCAGCAAACATTTATAAAATGGTAAGTTCTGTATGTGACGGATATTGTGACTCTATTGCCGGTCTTGCAGTGGTTACAGAAAATCATGAGTTGCCGTTAAAGATATACAAAATTATAATGAGTAATACTACTAAAGTATATTTAACATCTACTATGGTTAATGTTATGTGTTCTCTTAAAGAATTTTATCCGGATGAAATGATTTTAATGGGAGAAAAATTAATAGATATGTTAAAAAACTCTGAAAGTGGACATGTTGCAGAACAATTGATTTATGCACTTATGGGTGAAACATATTATAAATTAGATGAAAAAATGAAAGCAAAAGAATATCTGTTAAAATCTATTAATAAGAGAATGATTCCAACCTCCTATTACTATAAAGAGAGCATAAAAATTTTAAGTAAAATGCCATCAATGATAGATGAAACGGATCTAGAGCGTGTTTGAAAATTCATTGCACAAAACATATGTTTTTATCTCCTTTTTCGTGGTACAATGTTATATTTTACTATACTTTCAAACATGAAGCTAATTTAATTTGACTGTACTAGGAAAAGACAAATCATACTCTGCATTTAGAAAATACGATAAGATGTTGAAGATGAGGACCGTGAAATGTCTCCGAGCGAATTTCGAAGCATGATGATTGACCAGGAATATGAAGAAAACTGGGATTATTAAATAGTGCCTGCTGATTAAGTCACCATTACCAACTTCCCCGAAATCTCTTCGGGGAAGCCTTCTAAGAGACTCAACAGGGCGCAGAGAATCCTCCTCTGCATTTTGAAGAGGTTCGCTGTAAGTACTGATAACGCTATTGAGGTGAGTTGTGTTTCCTCCAGTTTGGTTACTATTAATCCTAATCCATAACTATGTTTTTCAACACTGAATTCCCGCTCCACTTCAATCCGGTCCGTATTGTCTTGATATTCCTGTTTCTTCTCTATCTTTGTCTGTTTTTTCTTCCCTGGCCTTCCCAGCTTTGGACCAGACATCCGAATCCCTTTGCTTTTACAAAACCTTCGGTTTTCTCTCGTCCGGTAGATCTGATCTGCCAGTATCCGTTCCGGATAATGTCCTGTCCGGTTATAGTATCTC
>NZ_KE159715.1:400718-609928 GCF_000403455.2 Dorea sp. 5-2
GGGTACTTGCATCAAACGGTGGTTCTTCCTGATAACCCGGAAGCCCTATGAAGTATTGCAGATATGGATTCTCTGTAATCTGTTCCACAAGTTCGCGGTCTGAGAAACAGAGTTTCTTTTGGATAATTAATGAACCGAGAGCCGTACGCAAAGGCTTTGCAACATTTCCTGTATCATTTGGAAACAGTTCAGCATATTTTGATTCAAAAACATCCCATGGGATTTGTTCTGCCAAACGCACCCATCTGTTTTCGGGATTCATATGCATTCCTAATGGCTGATTAAAATCGAGGAATGAATGTTGTAACTTATCAAGATATTTGTACATATATCGGACTCCTTGCTTGTATATTTCTAAGGTTATCTGCACGAAAAATGAACGATTAATCTGCACTACCTTGCAAATATTATATATCAAATATCCAGAAAAGTCAGTAAAATCAAGCATTTCAAGTTTAATCAGCAGGCACTACTTAGGGGTCGGTTTCCCGGCAGGGAAGAACAAGAAAGGAAGAAACCGTGTCAGGACGGTTCCCAGAATAACCATACCAATAGTAACGAGCTGCTGTGAAAATGTCATCGCCTTTTCCCCCTTCTCAGGAATCTCAATTTCTTCAACTTATTAAAGTTTTCTGAGTTTTTTAATTCTCTTAATTCTCCCAACTTACTTAAGCTTTCACGTCTTTCTCAAGCGGTTTGCGCAGGAGTGTCAGTACAGCAAGGATCGCGATCATAGACGGGATGATAAAATTGTCTGCGCCGAACAGGATCAGACAGGTGAGAGATACCCCAAGCCCGATCAGCGAGCTCTCATGTCGTTTTTCTTTTAACCATTGTTCCAGAAAGATCACTACGAACATGGCGGTCATGACGAAATCCAGCCCTTCCATGTTAAGATGGATCAGCGAGCCGAAGATGCCGCCCAGGGTTGCGCCTGAAAACCAGTACAAATGATTTAAAAATGTCACAAAAAACATGAACCAGCCGCGGTCAACGTCTGCCGGGATATCAGCCGTATAATTGATGGAAAAGCTTTCGTCGCACATCCCGAAGATCAGATAGGGCTTCTTCCATCCGGTTCCTTTGTACCTGTCCAACATGGAGATTCCATAGAACAGATGTCTGGCGTTGATCATCAGGGTCAGGGCAAGTGCCTGCAGTGGATTGAACGCTCCAAGGAGCAGATTGACGGTGATGAATTCCACGGAACCGGCGAAAATGGTCAGGCTCATCAGGCAGGGATACCAGAAACTAAAACCGGACACCTGCATATAGATTCCATAGGTCATTCCGAGGAACAGGAAACCTGCAAAGATCGGGATCGTATGCGGGAATGCGCATCGGAATGATTTTCGGATTACGGATACATTGCTGTTCATGATGACCTCCCTATTGTTTTATGTACTTCTATCTGTAATAATTAATATCGTGCTGCTTTAAGAATACCGCCAATGGCGGCAGACAAAAAAATTCCCGGAAATCTTTATTTCTAAAGCTTCCGGGATTCCAATTCGATGCGGATGGTGGGACTTGAACCCACACGAGGTCGCCCCCGCAAGATTTTGAGTCTTGTGCGTCTGCCATTCCGCCACATCCGCATTCTGTCAACATCCGTTAACAACATATCCAATTATAACCGTAAAACGCCGGCATGTCAATCATTTTATCTGAAAAAATCTAAAATTAGGAAAAATCAGGAATTATTGCTTAAGGATGAATGTTTATGCCTGAAATAATGTAGGAATCACGACATTTATATGATATAATCTAAGCGATAGAAATCAAAGGCAGGATCATGAAGGAGGATATGGAATGTACTACAAACAATATGGCAATACGGATATGAAGGTTTCCGCAGTCGGATTGGGAACGATGCGGTATGACGAAGAGGACATTAAGGCAGGAAGGTTTGAGAAGTGTGCCGAGATCCCGCTCTATGCATTCGAGAAGGGGATCAATTACTGGGATACGGCGCCGTTCTACTGTGAAGATAAGAGTGAGATCGTGACGGGAATCGCCTTGTCACAGGTAAAAAGAAGCGATGTATATGTAACTTCGAAGACAAATCTGGGAACAATAGATGCAGGAGACCACCCGACGAAGGATGATTTCCGCAGAAGGCTTGAGACGTCCCTTGACAGGCTGAAGACAGATTATATTGATTTCTACCATATGTGGTGTATGTTAAGCCTGGAATCCTGGGAGAAACATATGGATGCATTGTACGGCTTTTTTGAAGATGCGAAACGGGAAGGACTGATCAGTAATATCGTATTTTCTTCTCATATGCAGGGAAATGAGATCGAGACGGTTGTGGCTTCTGATAAGTTCAAGGGAATGTTGATCGGATATAATGCGCTGAATTACCGTTTCCGCCAGAGTGGGATCGAGGCGGCGCACCGGAACGGAATGGGCGTGGTAGTCATGAATCCTCTGGGCGGAGGGATGATCCCGGCGAATCCGAAGAGCTTCGCGTATCTTGCTGAGGGGACGGATCTGACGGTACCGCAGGCTGCGCTTCGTTTTGTTGCTTCCCATAAGGAGATTACGGTGACGCTGGCAGGATGTACGACGAAAGAACATATCGACGACGCGGTGAAAGCGGTGGAAGGGCTTGAAGAGCGTCCGGCAAAAGAGATCGTGGAGGAATATGAAGGCAAAGGTATGGCGCTTAATAACCTGTGTACGGGGTGTGCGTACTGTAAGGGATGCCCGAAGGATATCGCGATCCCGAAATACATGGATGCATATAATCAGATGATTCTGACAGGGGAATCTAAGGAGATTCTGGAACGTCTCAGCGGTCATTGGGGCATTGATAAGGAGAAGGCGGGCGAATGTATTGCTTGTGGAAAATGCGAACGCCAGTGTACGCAGCATCTTCCGATTGCAGAGCGTATGAAAGAGATTGCTGCTTTGTAAATAATATCTTTTAAAAATGTACATTTTAGTGTATAGTAAGAAGGTAGTTTTTGAAATGAGACATTGCATGGGCGGCTTGCGGATACGCTCCTGCGGATATGCAGTGACTAAATAAGCAGTAATTAAGCAAGAAAATGGAGAGTCTGATATGGGTAGTAAGATAGTATTGATAGACGGGCACAGTATTCTGAACCGTGCTTTTTTCGGCCTGCCGGATCTGACGAATTCGGAGGGGCTTCATACGAATGCGATCTATGGTTTCCTGACGATCATGATGAAGATACTAGAAGAGGAGAAACCGGAATATCTGACAGTAGCTTTCGATGTGCATGCGCCTACATTTCGTCATAAGATGTATGCGGAATATAAGGGAACCAGGAAGCCTATGGCGGAGGAACTGCGTCAGCAGGTTCCGGTCATCAAGGAAGTCCTTGGCGCTATGGGAGTAAAGACGATAGAGCAGGCGGGGCTTGAGGCGGATGATCTTCTTGGCACTTTAGCCGGGAGATGTGAGGCGCAGGGGATGGAAGTGTCGATCATATCCGGAGACAGGGATCTGCTTCAGCTGGCAACCGAACATGTGAAGATAAGGATTCCGAAAACGAAGCAGGGGAAGACAGAGGTAGAGGATTACTATGCAAAGGATGTCAAGGAGCGGTATCAGGTAACTCCGGAAGAATTCATAGACCTGAAAGCATTAATGGGGGACTCTTCGGATAATATACCGGGTGTTCCTAGTATCGGAGAGAAGACTGCGACCAAGATCATTACGGAATATCACTCGATCGAAGAAGCATACGCCCATGTGGATGAGGTGAAACCGCCGAGAGCATCCAAAGCATTGAAAGAACACTGGGATCTTGCTGTTATGAGTAAGGAGCTTGCGACGATCAACGTGACGGCAGATTTCCCATATGCGCTTGAAGAGGCGAGGCTTGGCAATCTGTATACCGAAGAGGCGTATGCGTATTTTCAGCGCCTGCAGTTTAAGAATCTGCTTTCCAGGTTCCAGGTGACGGCGCCTGCGAACCAGGCGGAGACTTCCTTCCGGGAAGTGAGAGGGAAGGAAGAGGCGGAGAAAGTACTGGAAGCGGCTGTGGGAGCAGAGTGCGTCGGTGCATGTATCTTTCGGAATACGGATGAGATCTTGCCGCTTTTTGCCGATCAGGCTGAGATCGGCGGGATCGGCCTGTGCTGCTCAGAGAAGGATGTCTGCTGTATCCGGACAGGGGACGGTATCACGGCGCGGTGGCTTCTTTCGAAGCTTGAGGAGGTAGCAAAGGCAGCCGGACGCTTTGTGATGTTCGATCTGAAGCAGGCGCTTGGGGATCTGCGGCTTACGTTTGCCGAAAATTATTTTGACGCGACGGTGGCTGCATATTTGCTGAATCCTTTGAAAAACAATTATTCTTATGAGGATGTTGCGAGAGAACAATTAGACATTATAATAGAAGAAAAAGCAGAACCGTATATCAGGGTGTGCTATGAAGCATATACGGCGTATGCCGCATCCGGCATTCTGTGGAAGAAGCTTAAGGGATGCGGAATGGACGGGCTGTTTACCAGGATAGAGATGCCGTTGGTGTTCACACTGTATGATATGGAACAGCATGGTGTGAAAGTGGAGGCGGAGGCTCTTAAGTATTATGGCGACCAGTTGGGCACCAAGATTGTGGAATTAGAGAAAGAGATCTATGAGGAAGCGGGGGAGACCTTCAATATTAATTCTCCCAAGCAGCTTGGCGTGGTATTATTTGAGAATATGAAGCTTCCGGGCGGCAAGAAGACCAAGACGGGGTATTCTACGGCGGCGGACGTATTGGAGAAGCTTGCGCCTGACTATCCGGTTGTCTCTAAGGTATTGGAATACAGGCAGTATTCGAAACTTAAGTCCACTTACGCGGATGGGCTTGCCAATTATATCTGTGAAGACGGCAGGATCCGCAGTAAGTTCAACCAGACCATCACGGCGACCGGAAGACTTAGCAGTACGGAGCCGAATCTGCAGAATATCCCGGTGCGTATGGAGCTTGGGAAGCTGATCCGTAAAGTATTCATCCCGGAGGATGGGTATGTGTTTGTGGATGCGGATTATTCACAGATTGAGTTAAGAGTGCTTGCCCATTGTTCCGGGGACAGACATCTGATCGACGCGTATAAGGAAGAAGAGGACATCCACCGGATCACGGCATCTCAGGTGTTCCACGTACCTTTTGAAGAAGTGACGGATCAGCAGCGGCGCAATGCCAAGGCGGTGAATTTCGGGATCGTATATGGGATCAGTTCTTTTGGATTGAGCCAGGATCTTAGTATTACCAAAAAGGAAGCCGCACAGTATATTGACGATTATTTTAAGACTTACCCGGGGATCAAGGTATTTCTGGACGATACGGTGAAACATGCCAAAAAGATGGGTTATGTGGTCACGCTGTTTGGAAGACGCCGTCCGGTTCCGGAATTAAAATCAAGCAATTTCATGCAGCGTTCTTTCGGAGAACGTGTGGCGAT
This sequence comes from Dorea sp. 5-2, assembly GCF_000403455.2. Classification (GTDB taxonomy): domain Bacteria; phylum Bacillota; class Clostridia; order Lachnospirales; family Lachnospiraceae; genus Sporofaciens. Next base: position 406,149 of record NZ_KE159715.1, read on the forward strand.
GAATGCGCCGATCCAGGGAACGGCGGCGGATATCATCAAGATCGCCATGATCGGAGTGAACCGGAAACTGAAAGAAAAGCAGATGAAGTCAAGACTGGTACTTCAGGTTCATGACGAGCTTCTGATCGAGGCATATGGACCGGAATTAGAAGAAGTACGGGCAATCCTTAAGGAAGAGATGGAACAGGCGGCGGCTTTGGACGTGCCGCTGGAAGTAGATATGCACACGGGAGAGAACTGGTACGAAGCAAAGTAGAGGTGTAAGAACATGAAGATTATAGGAATTACAGGCGGAGTCGGAGCGGGAAAGACACAGATACTGGAGTACTTGAACAACAGATATGGAGCGACGGTCTGCCAGACAGACGCAGTGGGAAAGAAACTTCAGAAGAAGGGAACGAAGTGCTTTGAGGATATCGTGGAGTGCTTCGGAACGAAGATCCTGGATGAGAAGGGTGAACTTGACCGGGAGAAACTGGCGAGTATTGTGTTTACGGACAGCGAGAGCCTCGCCAGGCTGAACGCGATCGTTCATCCGGCAGTCCATGAAGAAGTGGAGAAGAAGATTGCGAAAGAGAAGAGGAAGAATACGAATCTTTTTATCATAGAGTCTGCGCTGTTGATCGAATCGCATTATGACGGGATGTGCGACGAGGTGTGGTATGTGCATGTGGACGCCGATACCCGTAAGAAACGACTGGTCTATGGGCGGGGATATGATCCAAGGAAGGTGGATGATATCATCGCTGCACAGCTTCCCAAGGATGAGTTTATGAAACACTGCGACAGAGTGATCGATAACAGTAACATCTTTGAAGAGACGCAGATAGAGCTTGACCGTATCATAGCGGAGCTATAAGCAGTAAAAAAACAGAGACAGAAGGTCTGTGGTATTAAAAAAGCGAGATAGAAAGGCAGAAGAAAGTAATTATGAGGTTATGCAGCATTGCCAGCGGAAGCAGCGGCAATTGTATTTACGTGGGAGATGATAAGACGCATCTCCTGGTGGATACGGGAATCAGCAAGAAGAGGGTTGAACAGGGGTTACATACGTTAGGAGTAAGAGGCGATGAGCTGCAGGGGATATTGATCACCCATGAGCATATTGATCATATACAGGGGCTTGGAGTATTCAGCAGAAAATACGAGATCCCAATCTACGGAACGAAGGGCACGCTGGAGGGGATCCGTTGCTGCAGATCCCTTGGCAAGATGCCGGAGGGGCTGCTGCATGAGATCCGGGTGGATGAGACATTTACACTGGGAGAGATGGAGATCTGTCCGTTTGCGATTTCTCATGATGCACGGGAGCCTTCGGGATACCGGATCGGGAATTCCAGGAAGACGGTTGCGGTGGCGACAGATCTTGGAAAATATGACGATTATATTGTGAAGAATCTAAGAGGGCTGAATGCAGTGGTGCTAGAGGCGAATCACGACATACATATGCTGGAGGTGGGGCCTTATCCTTATCCTTTGAAACAGAGGGTGATGGGAGAGAAAGGGCATCTGTCCAATGAGTCGTCAGGAAGGCTTCTGAGCGATATCCTTCATGACGGCATGCAGTATGTGGTCCTGGGGCATCTGAGTAAGGAGAATAATTATGCCAGGCTTGCATATGAGACGGTGAAGCTGGAGATCAGTTATGGCGATAATCCTTATAAAGGCGAGGATATTCCGATGATAGTGGCAGACAGGGATACGGTATCAGAGGTTATCAGTTTGTAAAGAATGAAAAGAGGTAGCAAAATGGGAAAAGTAGCAATTGTAACGGACAGTAATAGTGGAATCACACAGAAGGAAGCAAAAGAACTGGGAATCCAGGTATTGCCGATGCCTTTTTACATTAACGGAGAATTATTCTTTGAAGATATCACACTGACACAGGAGGAATTCTACCAGAGACTTGCGGAAGACGCGGATATCTCGACGTCGCAGCCTTCGCCGGGAGATGTGGTCGATCTGTGGGATAAGCTTCTGGAAGAATATGATGAGATCGTTCATATTCCTATGTCCAGCGGGCTGAGCAGCTCATGTGAGACGGCGCTTGGGCTTGCGCAGGACTATGACGGAAAAGTCCATGTGATCGACAACCAGAGGATATCCATCTCACAGAGACAGTCAGTCTTAGAGGCGCTTGAGATGGCAAAGAAAGGAATGTCGGCACAGGAGATTGAGGATGTCCTGATGAGAGAAAAGCTGGAGGCAAGCATCTATATAACGGTAGATACGCTGAAATACCTGAAAAAAGGCGGACGGGTAACGCCTGCAGCCGCCGCGATCGGCACGGTGCTGAATCTGAAACCTGTACTGCAGATCCAGGGAGAGAAGCTAGATTCCTATGCCAAAGTGCGCGGATGGAAGGCGGCAAAGAAGGCGATGCTAGATGCGGCTCATAAAGATCTGGAGGGACGGTTCAAGGGGAAAGAGGTCAGTATCCAGGCGGCGTATACCTGTTCTGATGAAGAGGCGGCAGTATGGAAGGCAGAGATTGAGGAACATTTCCCGGGATACCCGGTTCATATGGATCGCCTGTCGCTTAGTGTATCCTGCCACATCGGTTCGGGATCGAAGGCGATCGCCTGTATCAAGAAAGCAGACTATTGATAAAAGTCCTGTGTATTGCGTTTTGCGGGAGAGCTGGGACGGTTACCAGCATCAGATCTTTAAGATCTGATGCTGGTATTCATTTGTAAAGGGCATCTTGAATTTATTTGTGATGACACTTTCATACAGATTCGATGCAAGAACATCCTGCCTTAACATCGTGATGCCGGATGTACTTAATCCGTCGATCTGTGTAAGCTTTGTGATCAGCGGTACGTTGGAGTGCGCTTTTATATAGGAAAGGATTCGTTTCGCATCTTTGCGGAAGCCAAGGATCCGGGCATACTGACAGTATCCTTCTTCTCGGTAGGACAGCAGATCTTTCTTCCGGATCCCAAGCAGGATATGCATCAGGCTGCGGCTTAAGCGGGCGTATGTCATGTCCCGTGTCTTTAAAAGGTCGCAGAATTGCTCGAAGGTGATGAAATCATTCATGTGTTTCAGGATACGATTCGCCAGGTCTTCGGAGATGTCCATATATTCTGCCAGGGATTCCAGGGATTCCTTCAGAAGCTGGTATTTCAGAAGGAGGGAGAAATCATTGGCATAGATGGGATAACGGCTTCGGTGCGTATCCTCAAGCATGCGGATACAGGAGGGCGGCACTTGATCTTCCAGACGGGTCAGGACTTCGGACATGGAGGGTTCATCGAACATACCGTCCCGATCCATGCTGACCGAATGGCTGGCATAACTTAAGAGCTTGCGGATGGCAGAAGCCGAACTGTAGGTTCCGGCAAGCTGTGTATCGTGATAGCCGGAGACCATACGTTTGATCGTATAGGAATGGATAGGGCTCTGTTTCTGGCAGAGGATTTTGAGGTATTCGATCCCCAGGATATTATTGGGCTGTTCCAGGATGAGATCTAAGGAGTCATCCTTCAAATAGCCTGTCAGCGCCGTCTGGCGCGCGCGGGGAAAGGACATGCCTTTTTTCAGGGCTTCCTGAAGAAGGATGCGGTACTCCTCGGGTTCATCGGCGGTAACGCGGGCGATCCGTTCCAGTACACCATAGTCTCCGCACTCGCTGCCAAAGCAGATAGAATCGACACAGCCAAGTTGTTCGAATAAGGAGATGGCGCCTGCGGCGAAGTATTCCGCGCTTGCGCAGGCATAGCAGACAGGAAGTTCGAATATGATGTCGGCGCCGGCTTCGAGAGCGACCTCGGCGCGCAGATGCTTCGGCATGATCGCGGGAGCGCCTCTTTGCACATAATTGCCGCTCATAACGACGATAACGGAATCGGCTCCGGTAATCTCTTTCGCTTTTTCGATATGGTACAGGTGTCCGTTGTGAAATGGGTTGTATTCTGTGATTAATCCGACTATTTTCATGAGAATCTCCTTGTATATCTTTCTGGAATTGATTATACTATATTAAAGTTGTGTATGCAAATATATGTTGTGCTGATCGTGAGAACATGGTCTAAGCGCTTTGAAATGGATCTTGCATGAGAATGTCGGGAAGGAGGGATACATGATGAGTGAAGAATGGGTAGAAGAGCAGAAGAAGGAATTGACGGAAGAACGCATCCTGGAGATGCTGGAGGATCGCAGGTATAAGGAGCTGAAAGAAGAGCTAGAGAATAATATGTATCCGGTTGACCTGGCAGATATCTTAGAAGAGTTTGAGCAGAAGCAGTTGGTTATGGTATTCCGGCTTCTTGCCAAAGAAGAAGCAGCGGAGACATTTGCGTATATGAACAGTGATCTGAGGGAGATACTGATCAACGCACTGACGGATTCGGAGCTTGAAGAGGTCATGGAAGAGATGTATCTGGATGATACGGTGGATGTCTTAGAGGAGCTTCCGGCAAATGTGGTGGACAGGCTTCTGTTGGTGACCGATGAGGAGAAGCGCCGGCAGATCAATCAGCTTCTTCAATATCCTGAGGACAGCGCCGGCAGTGTGATGAATGTGGATTACATCGCACTTCGAAGGGAGATGACCGTTGCGGATGCGATCTTGCGGATCCGGCAGGTAGGCTTGAACCGGGAAACAATTTATACCTGTTATGTGACGGAGAAGAAGAAACTGATCGGGGCAGTGGACGTCAAGGAGCTGCTGACTACAAGTGAATCCAAGCTGATCGAAGAGATCATGGATACGAATATGCTCTATGCGCAGACGACGGACGATCAGGAGGATGTGGCAAGGACGATCACCAAATATGGTTTGATCGCGCTGCCCATCGTAGACCATGAGATGTGTATGGTGGGAATTGTAACGGTGGATGACGCCATGCTGGTCTTACAGGAGGAAGAGACGGAGGATATCAGTATCATGGCGGGTGTCCATCCAAGTGAAGAGTCGTATTTCGGGACGACGGTGTTCGAGCATGTGAAGAGCCGTATCCCATGGCTCTTGTTCCTGATGTTGTCTGCAACTGTGACGCAGATGATCATGAATAGTTATGAGGGCGCGCTTGCCGCTATGCCGCAGCTTGCGGGATTTATCCCTATGCTGACCGGTACGGGAGGAAACTGCGGTTCCCAGAGTTCTACGCTGGTGATCCGTGGCCTTGCGGTAGGAGAGATTGAGCTCTCCGATGTGTTTAAGGTTATCTGGAAGGAGGTACGGGTCGCTGTCTGTATCAGCGTGGCTCTTTCGGTTGTCAATGGAATACGTATTATGCTGATGGGACAGGGGGACGTCACGATGGCGATCACCATCGGCGCGACGATGGCGTGTACGATCATCATTGCGAAGGTTGTGGGCTGTACACTTCCGTTGGTTGCGGAGAAGGTGGGGCTTGACCCGGCGATCATGGCGACGCCGCTGATCTCTACGCTGGTGGATATCAGCACGATCAGTGTGTATTTTGCGATCGTCAGCGCGGTATTCGCGCTATGAACGGATATTCTGCAAAGTTTTGTCAGATATATAATACGGTCAGCACATTGGTTTGTGTTATTTGGCGCGGCATGGTATAATGAAAACGTTTTAATGGAAACAGATGCTACATTATCATGGGAAAGAGAGGTGCGGAAATGAAAAAGAGAAGTAAAGTGTTGGCAGTGCTATTGTGTCTGGCAATGGCTTTGTCCGTAGGCTGCGGCAGTGAGAAGGCGGAAGAGAAGACAGATAAGGCTGATTTGGCGCCGCAGGAGAGTGCGGATGAACCGCAGGAGGAAGAAGAGGAGCCGGACGAGAAGCTTGTATGGATCCAGGAAGCTTCAGCGCAGTATAATGCAAGTAAAGTAAGAGGAAATGTCAAAGAAACTGTCTACACGAAGCAGGATGGGAGTACATATACACAGAAGTATGTGACGACGTTTGATACGGACAGGCAGGTCATAATGGAACAGTATTTCTCAGAAGATAACGCGTATACGAATTTTTATACAAAAGAAGGGGACAGTGAATATATGTATACCCAGGGGTATAACACTGACCCGAATACAGGAGAAATGACGGAGATCCCGGTGAAGGTATCAGTGAACAGGGAGATTGACAGTTATGGAAGCTATTCCGCTATGATAGATAATGAGAATACTGAATTATTCGAGAGTAATGACCGCGTAGAGTATACGGACGTTAAAGTGACCGAAGAAGGGGAAGAAGAGATTGACGGAACCGCTGTTGTGAAACTGAAGGTCGATTATACGAAAAAGGCAGTTGGAGAGGAGAAGATCAGCAGAGAATCTGTGTTAGGGCAGTATAAGTGGACGGAAGAAGATGTAGCGCTTCTAGACGGCATGTCAGATGCGGTGGATGCTTATGTAGAGGAAAGTAATTTGGCTGCGGAAGACCGGATGAATAATGCGAAGAGCGGCACAGACATCTATTATCTTTCCGCAGAAGACCACAGTCTGGTGCGTTTCACTACGGAAGGGGAGACCGAAGGAATAAGTGCGTCTGTAAAAACATTCTGGAATATGAGCAGCAAATTAGACTGGCTGAAAGATCTTGTCGCAGGAGGGATGGGAACGGAAGAAGCAAAGAGCTATGTGAATGAGAATTTCATTACGGACGACAGTGCGGAAGCGGCGGAGAGTTATACGTCGGTGACGACGTACGTAACAGGGGACTCTTGTGAACAGATCGCAGAACTTCCGGCAGATGCCAGAATGATTACTCTTGAGCAGTATGAAAACGGCGAATATTAACATGTATTAAAAAATAGACATAAGATTCGAAGAAGAGACCTTGTCTGTAAGGTCTCTTTGTATTATAATAAGGAATATTGAGAATATATGGAAAGGAGTCTATCAATCATGGGATTTATAGATGAGATCAAAGCAAAAGCAAAGACAAATAAGAAGACGATCGTATTGCCTGAGACAGAGGACATCAGAACTTATGAAGCGGCAGAGGCAGTCCTGAGAGAAGGGACGGCGAACCTGATCCTTGTCGGAAGTGAAGAAGAGATCGCAAAGAACAAAGGTTCTTTTGATATCAGCGGCGCTACGATCGTGGATCCGGCAACGAGTGAGAAGACGGATGCTTATATTGCCAAGCTTGTGGAGCTAAGACAGAAAAAAGGTATGACAGAAGAGCAGGCAAGAGAGCTTTTGCTGTCGAATTATCTCTATTATGGCGTTATGATGGTTAAGATGAAGGATGCGGACGGAATGGTATCAGGTGCGTGCCATTCTACGGCTGATACGTTAAGGCCGTGCCTTCAGATCCTGAAGACAAAGCCGGGAACCAAGCTCGTTTCCGCATTTTTTGTAATGGTAGTGCCGGATTGCGATATGGGAGCGGACGGAACCTTTATCTTTGCAGATTCTGGTCTGGAGCAGAATCCGGATCCGGAGAAGCTGGCGGCGATCGCACTTTCATCTGCAGAGTCGTTCCGTACTCTGACAGGTAAGGAGCCGGTTGTGGCTATGCTGTCACATTCTACCAAGGGAAGCGCAAAGCATCCGGATGTGGACAAGGTATTGGAAGCAACACGTATCGCGAAGGAGAATGCACCGGAGGGCTTGCTGCTTGACGGAGAGTTCCAGTTAGATGCGGCGATCGTACCGGAGATCGGCGCCTCCAAAGCGCCGGGAAGCCCGGTTGCAGGAAAAGCAAACGTACTGGTATTCCCGGACTTAGACGCAGGAAATATCGGGTACAAGCTGGTACAGAGACTTGCCAAGGCAGAAGCATACGGACCGCTCACACAGGGGATCGCAGCGCCGGTTAACGATCTGTCCCGCGGATGCAGCGCCCAGGACATTGAAGGCGTAGTAGCGATCACCGCCGTACAATGCAACGAGGTTAGTGTTTCAAAGAATTAAAATAAAATAAGCGAGGGAAAACAAATGAATGTATTAGTTATTAACTGTGGAAGTTCATCATTAAAGTTCCAATTGATCAATTCGGAATCTGAGCAGGTTCTTGCAAAGGGCCTCTGCGAGAGGATCGGGATTGACGGAAGTCTTACTTATCAGCCGGAAGGCGGAGAGAAGGTAAAGTCTGATAAGGCTATGCCTACGCATACAGAAGCGATCCAGTTCGTGATCGATGCATTGACAGATGCAGAGACGGGCGTCGTAAAGAGCTTAAGCGAGATCGGCGCAGTTGGACACCGTGTGGTACATGGCGGAGAGAAGTTTGCAAGCTCTGTTGTGATCACGGATGAGGTAAAAGCGGCGATCGAAGAGTGCAACGACCTTGCACCGCTTCACAATCCTGCGAACCTGATCGGTATCAATGCATGTCAGGAATTAATGCCAGGTACACCGATGGTAGCCGTATTTGACACAGCTTTCCATCAGACGATGCCGGAGAAGGCGTATATGTATGGCCTTCCATACGAATATTATGATAAATATAAAGTAAGAAGATACGGATTCCACGGCACAAGCCATAGTTTTGTATCCAAGAGAGCGGCAGAGCTTGCCGGAAAGCCGTATGACCAGGTAAAGACGATTGTATGCCATCTTGGAAACGGCGCCAGCATCTGTGCGGTAGAGAATGGCAGATCCGTAGATACTTCTATGGGACTGACACCGCTAGAAGGCCTTGTAATGGGAACTCGGTCCGGCGATATTGATCCGGCGATCCTGGAATTCGTTTCTAAGAAGGAAGGGTTGGATATTGCAGGTCTTATGAATATGCTGAACAAGAAATCTGGTGTGTTCGGACTTTCTAATAATCTGTCCAGCGACTTCCGTGACCTTGAGGAAGGGATGGATTCCGGTAACAATGAAGCAAAGACTGCATTTGAGGTATTCTGCTATCGTGTTGCAAAATATGTTGGAAGCTATGCGGCAGCTATGAACGGTGTAGATATGATCGCATTTACGGCAGGAATCGGCGAGAACTCCGGAACGGTACGGGCATATGTGATGAAGTACCTTGGATATCTTGGAATTACGCTTGACGAGGAAGCGAATAAGAAGCGCGGCGAAGAGATTGCAATCTCAACGGCAGATTCTAAAGTGAAGGTAATGGTAATCCCGACCAATGAAGAATTAGCGATTGCCCGTGAAACTGTTGCATTAGTTTAGAAGATAGTGTTGACAAATTCATTTTACATGGTATAATAGTCTAGGTGTGAATAGGAGTTTAGTTATGATATTAGACCTATCCCGTGTTCTGTCTGAACAGCACGAACCAATTGAACAGTCTGTTCCCGTCGAGATGGATGTATTCCAGTGTGAGATGGGGAGCTTTCAGCTTGTGAAGAAGTCTTTGATTTCGCTATGTGTTTCATATGCAGGTGATAAGAGGCTTACGATCACAGGCAAGGGTGATATTACGGCAGTGATCCCATGCGATCGGTGCCTTACGGATGTTCAGGTGGAGATACCGCTTGATTTTCATAAGAAAGTCAGTGTTGATCCGGAGGGTGCGGATGAGACAGAAGAGTTAGACGAAGCAAATTATATTGACGGATATAGCTTTGACGTAGAACAGTTGATCTACAACGAGTTATTAGTAGGGTGGCCGACGAAAATTCTGTGTAGCGAAGACTGTAAAGGAATTTGCAATGTATGTGGTCAGAACCTGAATGAAGGAAGCTGTAATTGTGAAGATACAGGTTTGGACCCGAGAATGTCAGTTATCCGCGATGTGTTTAAGAATTTTAAGGAGGTGTAACCTATGTCAATTTGTCCAAAGAATAAATCTTCTAAAGCAAGAAGAGACAAAAGAAGAGCAAACTGGAAGATGAGCGCACCAAATTTGGTTAAGTGCAGCAGATGCGGCGAGTTAATGATGCCTCACAGAGTTTGCAAGGCTTGTGGATCATACAACAAAAAAGAAATCATTCCACAGGACTAATCAAGACAGAGAAAGGGTTTCCGGGTGACCGGAAGCCCTTTTTTCATGGGTTGACACCAATTTTGACACCAAAAGAAAAGGCTGGTAAGTATTGTAGACGGAATAATCATTGAAACAGAATTTAAAAAGTTGATATACAAAGGGATATAGTGCTGTAATATAGGATACCTTTTTGATTGTGGAAAATTATAGAGGAAGATAGAGGATTTTGTTTACAGATGACTTTGAGATACCACGTAATTGATAAGAGCCTGTTTTGGAATCTTCCAGTCTTTCCCTTCTTTGTACCCTTTCAAATTGCCTGAGCGTACAATCCGGTATGCCTGAGTCATGCCAATCCGGAGCAGTTCGGCAACTTCCTCTATCGTCAGGATATCGTCATATTGTTCAAACATTCTTATCCCTTCTTTCCTTGGAATTGTAAGGTCACTGTCATGTTTGGATACATGGCTGACAGCTTATCTTGGATATGTTTTAAGCAGTCCTTCATAATCTCAGGCGTAAGGACAGAAGCCTTTGGGTGGTAACTGAATGCATTGACTCCAAAATGCAGATGAGGGGCATTTCCTTTTGAACTTTTGGACGGATAACGGTACTTACCTGTAGGGGAATAGGAGTGTCTGCCCCGTTCCATGTCCAGACCATATAATATCTGGTATCCGGGAGAAAAGAATTCTGCAATCCATACAGCCATTGGTAACAGCCAGTTAAAGTCTTGCTGACATGCGAAGGTAATACAGAAATGCCAGATTTTTTGAGGGTTCTTTTGTAAAGAATAAAACTCACTCAGTTTAAATTGTTCTATGATTGACAGGTTCGGGTTACAGGTAAAGCCATAACCGCTGACACATTCTTTTTGTGCAATGTAGCCTAACACACGTTCATATACATCATCATTACTGTAATCTCCATCAAAAACTTCTATGCGAATATCAGACATATTTTTTTATCTCCTTTCCAATAAACTGTTTAGATCTGGTGGATAATCCTTCATTGGTAAGCAGGCTGTTTATAAAGTGATTTTCTTTTAAAGTTTGTTCAATCAGTTGTTCATGTGATATATTCTGTTCATCTTTTTCGATCAAATTACATATGTATTTCGAGGTGGTAAGGTTTTGCTCATGAGCCCTTTTATTTGCTAAATTTTTAATTTCTGGTCTGCAGCGTATATCGAGCCGATCTGTTTTATTCGTATTTTTTGTTTTACTCATATTTTGTATACTCCTTTCAGCTTTTATTAATTTCATGTAAATAACGGTATATTTTGTTACTTTTAATCAGTTGTTATAACATAAAAGTAATGAAAAGAAGATATATAATATATACGATATTTAGATAAAGATATATAAGTATAAGTAGTAAATAGAATAGATAATAATGGTATAAGTAGATAAAGATATTGTTGATAGTGTGCTGGTCGTCCCCCTGTATATGGGAGACGGCATTCCAACAGGTAATCAGGCTATTGTGTATACGTGGAAAGCCTTATATTATGAGGCTTTCTGATTTTCTATATGAAAAAATTGTACACACAAATGTCTTTATGATTACCATCGGCAATTAAAAATATGTTGTTAGCTGCTGTTAAAATTTAATATTTGATAATGGATTCTGGTGGGTTCTGTTTGATTATAACAGTTGTATAATGTGTTGAAGGATATTTTTCTGATTTTTAGATAAATAAAAATTGAAAAAAGTATTTGACTTTTTTAATAAAGTGCTGTAGACTTTGAAATGAATATAGAGTGACTTTATGAAGGAACTTAAAAGGGTAGAAATTAATTTAAAGAAGATGAAGAAAATGTCGCTCCTTATTAATAAAAAAGAAGGAGAAAGAACATGAAAAAACTAACCTTTGATGATTTGAATATCATCCGTAACACAGTGGGGGTGGATAGCGTCACATTTTTCAATCGGGAAACGTTGGATTTTGAAGTATATGAAGAAGGTGAGATTGAGGAAAGCAAGAAATTATTGCGGATTCCTTATGATTGCGAATTATACAATGAAAACGAAGTATTGGGAGAGTATATTGCTATCAACAATATAGAGATTCCTTTAGAATTTGATTCTGCACGATGTTATTTTAGAGAGGCCGGACAAATTCATGATTTTCATTCATATTGTGACAAAGTATATATGAAAAAATTAAATGAATGGTTTAAAGAAAATCAAATCGAAGTTGAAGTTGAAGAGGAATCAGAAGTTGAAGAGGAATCAGAAGTTGAAGAGGAATCAGAATCCCAAAAGGAAACGGGGTGTGCAGAAGAATGCTCCGGTCTGAGCGGAAACTGTAATTCAAGTGAAAATTAATTAACTCAATATTCAAAATTTGAAAGAGAGTCGCAAATTTTTGCGACTCTCTTTCGCAATATGGTATGATATATGTGTAAAATAATGATTAATGTGTCAATTTTATTGTGCAGGAGAATTTTTCAAGTTAAAGGATGATAAAGTAAGTGAATTTGATGGCATATTATTCTTGTGGTAGGAATAAAAGCCAAAGCAGTAATGTTATGGATTTTATGGTGGGAGTATTCTGATATTTGGCAGGAGGATTTGAGATTATGAAAAAACCAATGATGACAGAAGAGTTATTCTATAAGATTAAGGATATCTTGAAAGAGAAGGGGAAACTGCCAGATATTCTGGACTATGGCATTGCGACAGGAGAGAGGATAGACGGTTTTGAGGATCTATAAGTCATATACTTCTTGATATCCTTCCGGGTTTTCTGAGGGTAGATTCAGTATGTTTGCCTCATACCATAATAAACCAAGGCTTGCAAAAGAGAGTGATTTTAATTGTATATTATTATGATGATACTTGTAAAAGTGCCAGTAGTGTTCTGTGTTTTTAGGCGAAATGTCAAAAGAGATCCGACAAAGAAGGGACTCTGATCACATTGCTGTATCAGGAATATTGTCTGTTGAAGATTTCAGAACAAAAAGTAATGGAAGTGTTTGGTAAGAAGATGGAAGGAGGGAGAAAATCTGTGGGGAAGAAAAGAATGGCTATCTGTGAATTCTGTAGGAATCTGATAGCAGTTGGAGAAGGTGATTTCATTTGCTGTGAATGTGAAGAGCCTGTAGTAGTAATCAGCAGTTACAGCTCAACCAAAGATTATTTAAAATGTAGTGGCCGCAAATTCGAAAACTAGAAGTGCAGAAATGTATATGAAAGATAGCTGACATAAAGTGAATGAAATTTGTATTTTATTCTGATAGTTTTTAACCCTTAATTGAAACCCCAAATGAAGTGTGGTAGTATAAAGATAAAGGAAAGGCAGGTGCGGGACAATGGAGAAGGAGAACCGTGAGCATAAGGACAGCGTTTTCGTTGATCTCTTTTATCAGGATGAAACGGCAAAGAAGAATCTGCTGAGTTTATATAATGCATTGCATGACACGGAGTATGAGGATGAGAATCTGGTACGGAAGGTGAAGATTGATGATGTTTTATATAAGAACTTCAAGAATGACATTTCCTTTGAGGTGAATGGGCAGGTGCTTGTCTTTGGGGAGCATCAAAGCACTGTAAATATGAACATGTGTCTGCGGTGTTTGATGTATGTGGGAAGGGCATATGAGCAGTTGGTAGATAGTAAAGCGCGCTACAGGACGACATTGGTGAAGATACCAACTCCAGAGTTTTATACATTTTATAATGGAAAGAAGGAACAGCCGTTAGAACGGGTATTATCTTTGTCAGACGCATTTATGAATCCGGCAGGAGAAAATTCAGTAGAGCTAAAGGTGAAGGTGATCAATATTAATTCGGATAAGGCGCATGAGCTTCTGGGAAAATGCGGGATACTAAAGGAATACAGCCAGTTTATCAGTACGGTAAGAAAGTATTCGGATGAAGAAAGCGCCATTAAAAAGGCGATCAGGGAATGTATGGAGCGGGGAATACTGTCAGATTATTTGAAGCGGAAGGGAAGCGAGGTGGAGAATATGTTGATTGCAGAGTATAGCTATGAGGAAGATATACAGGTGAAGCAGGAAGAAGCAATGCAGCAAGGAATGATTTTATCGGGAGAGATTTTTCGGAAAGTAAAAGAGAATCCCAAGTTGACCAATAGACAGATTTCTGAGGAAGTCGGCTGTAGCGAGTCGGATGTTAGAAATGTGAAGAAGATATTTGGTATATAGTTTTATATTTATTTTAACGCTATCGGAGTAAGTCTGGTAGCGTTTTTTTATGTGCAGATTTGTCTAAAAAATACAAATGGAACAATTTATCAGAAATAGATCAAGGATGGTGAGGAACGGTATGAAGACGGTCAGTTTATTAAATTTAAAGGGCGGAGTTGGGAAAAGTTTTACTTCGGTAAATATGGCTTATGAATTGTGGCGCAGGGGCAACCGGGTATTATTGTGGGATAATGACAAGCAGGGAAATCTGAGCAAGGCGTTTGCACGGTATGAGGCAGAGCAGACCGCGCCTGCAGCAAAGATACTCAGTGGCGAATGGCAGGATCCGGAGGAATTGATACAGGCGACAGATTATGAAGGGATAGATATTATCACGGCGAATCTGTCATTGTTTGGCGCAGCCTGGAAGTTGGTGAAAGAGGGAGGGGCTGACATGACGGAGAGATACCGGAGATTCCTAAGAGCCGGTATCAGCAATCAGACAGAAGACAGCATTTGTGAAAGATATGATTACTGTATCATAGACAATCCACCGGATATCGGGATCAACGTGGTCAATGCCCTTGTGGTTACGGAGGAAATCATTGTCCCTGTGAAGATTGATGAAAATGCGTTGGAGGGACTGGATATTGTGGCAGGGCAGATTGAGGATGCAAAAGCCTTGAATCCGTCTTTGGAATTAAAAGGCGTACTGATTACGATCTACCAGAATACGGACGGGGAAGCGGCAGGCTTAGAATGGCTCAGGCAGGAATGGGACGATGCACAGAGCAGCCATTACAGGCAATATAAGGTCCTGGGCAGGATACGCTATTCTGCAAAGGTAGCAGAAAATTCTTTTGTAAAGAAGCCGATCTATGAATACAGCCCATGCTGCGGGGCGGCGCAGGATTATAAGCATTTTGTAACCCGTTATACAGGCATAGGGAGATAAGGCGGATGGCGAAATTTGGAATTAACGAGTTGATAGATATTAAGAAAAGGGAGTCCAAGGAGGGGGTAGTAGAGAAGTACAAGGAGATATGGCTGGATCCCAGGGAGGTGAAACCTTCGGAGAGTAATTTTTATTCGCAGGAAAATATAGAAGAACTTGCAGACAGTTTCCTTGCGGTGGGACAGCAGCAGCCGACAGTCTTAGCAAGGGTGGACGGGGAGTTCCGGATCGTGAGTGGGCACAGGCGAAACCTTGCGAATATCAGGAATCTGGAGCGGGGGGCATGAAGAATATAGGAAGATACGTTATTTATATAAAGATATGACACTAGCAATGCTAGAATTATTCCTGCTGATGGGAAATGCGTATAACAGGGAGCTTACGGCATGGGAGAAAACTGAGCAGGTGCAGAAGCTCAAAGAAGCACTGAGAAGGGCGCGTGATGAAGAGGGACTGGAGATACCGGGGAAGTTAAGGGATGTGGTAGTGGATATCATGAACGAAAGCAGTTTCGGTATAGCAAGGATGTACCATATCCATATCCATAACCATGCTGAACTGGAGATCAAGGAAGAATTCAGAAAAGGAAACCTGGATCTTTGTGTTGCATATGAGGAGGCAAAACTGCCAGTTGGGGAGCAAAAAGAAGTTCCTTATGAGAGGGAAGAGATAGGAAGTCTTGAGAAGGTTGCTTCATTTGCAAAAAAGATCTTGGCGAGGGCAGACAGGGAATATCTGCTGGTCATATCAATAGATTCAGCAAATAAACCGACAGCAGTTGATAGCGTATAGGTCTATTCTCCCATTACTTTTAGATTATTTAAGAATAAATATATTTACATAATACAAAAGTATTGCTAAAATGGAATGCAAGGAACGAACTAGCAGATGAATATTTTTTGAAAAATAAATTAGAATGACATAATATGCCATCCCAAAAGATTAAAATGTAATTGTATGTAAAAGTGCCAAGAGAGATGATGAGATTAAAAATTGGCTGGTTATTAAGTAAAGCAGATATAAGAAATGTTGGTATTTGTGCAGCAGAATGAGTTTTCGAAACAATAATAAAGGAAGTACATGGAAATTGTCAGAAATGTATCAGAATGAGGGAGAAGGTGGGCGGATTATAGATTCTAAAAAGTTTATTCAAAATCTGTATCTGAATTTAGTAGAAAATTAGATGATACAGATAAAATCAAATGGAAATGAAAGCAGAGGGATGACAATGAATATGGGGGGATAGAGACAAAGTCTTTCAGATAGCGGCGTCGGGAGAAGAAAAAGGAGTTGTAAGGGGATTTCGGCTTGCTTTTCAATCGTTTTTAGAATGTATCAGAGAGTAAAAAGCTATGAAAAGACAGTTTTATGAAAGGCATGGTGAGGATAGATGTACGGGACATGATGTGTACCGTACATTTTATGAAGTCTTAAAAAATTCAATGAGAGCAGTCTGTTGAGTTTCTCTAAGCCGTCCGGCTTTCATTATAAGTTCTTTTTGCTGTGACGTCAGGGAGAAATTTTCCGTTTCTGTAGGGAAGAACTGTGAAAGAGAGATGCCGAATGCAGAGCATATTTTTCAAGGAAGGGGATGGAAGGAACCATATTCTTCCGATGCCATGAAGAAATAGTTGACTGGGTTAATCTGGATTTTTCAGCTAGCTAATGTTCTGTAATTGCAATATTCGTATAATTTTTCTTCAAAATCTAATAGCATGATTTGGAATGATAAAGAAGGAACGGAAAACGGATTTTATTTACAAATTAGAAAGAAGGATTCAAAATGAAGGTATTTGATATTATAAAATATGAAGGAGAAAACAATACACTTGTTTGGAAATTTCCGGGAGAAGATTTTAACACGTTATCTCAGCTTGTAGTTCACGAGACTCAGGAAGCAGTTTTTTTTAAAGATGGAGTAGCGTTGGATTTATTTAAAGCAGGAAGATATACATTGCATTCACAAAATATACCTTTGATAAGAAGAATAGTAAATCTTCCATTTGGCGGAGAGTCGCCTTTCCATTGTAAGGTATATTTTGTTAATAAGGTGGTTTCAATGGATGTAAAATGGAAAACAGAATCACCTATATCAATTCAGGATCCTATATATAAGATTATCCTTCCGATTTGTTCAGAAGGGCAGTTTGCAGTGCGGGTGGAAGATAGTAGGAAATTTTTGCTTGAGTTAGTAGGAACGATAAAACAGTTTAATCAAGACAATTTAATATCATATTTCCGTGGCATTTTAATGATGAATATTAAGGACTATATCGTTCAACAGTTTACTAATCATAAAATATCTTTTTTGGAGATACAAGGTAATCTAAAAGTAATATCAGAAGGAATTGCGTTAAGTATTGCTAAAGAATTTGAAAATTACGGTTTGAAATTAGTGAATTTTAATATAGTAGATATTACTCCCTCAGAAAAAGACTCTTCTTATATAAGATTAAAACAGGTTCTGGAGAAAAAAGCAGAAATGCAAGTTTTGGGATATAATTACCAGCAGGAAAGGACATATGACATTTTGGATTCGGCTGCAGCCAATGAAGGTACATCTTCTGAAATTATGGGCGCTGGATTAGGGCTTGGAATGGGAATGAATATCGGAAATACCATTGGAGCTTTGATGGGAAATGTTTCATCTGATATTAAATCGACAAATACAAAAGAGGAAGTATTAGGTAATAGTGAAACACTAGTATGTGCTAAATGTCATAATACTCTGCCTAAAGATGCTAAATTTTGTATTCTATGTGGAGCTAGGGTAGAAGATGATGATATTATAGAATGTCCATATTGTAAATCCAGAATTCCTAAAGGAAAATTTTGTATGTCTTGTGGAAAGTTGTTAGAAGAAGTTTGCCCGAATTGTGGAGAAACAAGAAATGAAGGTGCAAAATTCTGTATGTCTTGTGGAACAAAATTTGAGTAAGAGGAGTGCAGAAATGGAATTAAAAGACGTAGTGTGTCCTGAATGTGGTAGAAATATAAAAATTGATGTTGAAAAAGAATGTAATTTTTGTTTTCAATGTGGATATAAAATAATTACGAAAAGATGTATAGATAGTGCGCCTTTAGATAAAATAGATTTAGAAGAAAAATTAGAGGAAGTGTCCTTCTATTATCAAATAAGCAAACAAAGAAAAGAAGCTTTGAATAGAGAAAAGAACCCTGCTTTTTATTTAAAAGGTCAGGATTTGTTATTGGATTTATCAAATATGTTTGAAAATGATTATAGGATTTGGTGGGAACTTTCTAAGCCTTTAGATTATTTATATGCGGAAGAAGTAAATGATATAAACAGGATCTACTATTTCAATGAGAAATATTTTGATAAAGCTCTAGATTTAGCAAATATAAAAGAAAAAAAAGAACTGATTTTAAAATATG
Source organism: Dorea sp. 5-2 (assembly GCF_000403455.2). Lineage (GTDB taxonomy): Bacteria > Bacillota > Clostridia > Lachnospirales > Lachnospiraceae > Sporofaciens. The sequence goes on from NZ_KE159715.1 coordinate 424,465, forward strand.
AAGAATATGAACAAAAAAAAATAGAGATAGAAAAGAAATATAATGAAACGTTAAAAAAAGAACGTAAAAGAAAAGAAGAGCAAGAAGCGGCAGAAAGAAAGAAAAGAGAGGAGCAAGAGGCAGCAGAGAAAAGAAGAATAGAGGAGGAAAAATGGAGATGTGAGGAGAAGGAAAGACGGAGACGTGAAGAAGAAGAAAATTTACGAAAGTTAGAAGAGGAAAAGAAGCAAAAAAGAGAGCAGGAGATAGCTAGACAACTTGAAGAAGATAATAGATGGCTTTATCAGAAAATACTAGAAAATAATTATAGTATGCTTGATGATACATATTTTAAATTTGAAACAGTAGGCAAAAAGGAATATATAGGGATATTTAAGAAGATATCAAACTTTTTATATTTAATGTCATTTTCTTTTGATAAATCGAAAAGAACTCTGTATCGGGAGCAGTCGATAGTTGTTCAGGTTGGAGAACAACGACAGATTATAAAGCTTGATAGAAAGCCAATAAAAGTTAAACAGAGTTTGTCTGTTGAAAGTATATTGATTATTTCTAGTGATGGAAAAGGAGGTTTAACAATAGGAGGGCAAGAATTACGTAAAGATATAGAATATGTTATGAATGTGATAAGAAGTGCAAAAAAACCATTAGTTTCTATAGATAAAATTTTCAATTGATATATACGGATAGAAAATATTATGTTGAAGAGATAGAGGAGGAGAAGAAAATTGGATTTTGATTTGTTGTCTATGAAAAGAAGAACGAAAGAAATTATGAAGGGGGCAGGTTTGAATATTTGGTTGGTGTCACTTACTATTACTATATTGGGAGTAATATCTTTAATTTATGAAATTAGGATATGGAATTTGACAGCTAAATATTTTCTTGGATTTTTTTTAGTAAGAACATTAATCATTGAAATCTTCAATTTAGGGTATATAAAATGTATGTTAAAGATATCAAATGAAGAAAATGGGCAGTTTGTAGAAATATTTTACGGATTTTATAACAATTTATTTAAAAATCTGGTTGTTATAATATTAAAGCAAATTATTTTGTGGGTGGGATTCGTTTTGTTATATATTCCAGGAATAATCGCCTTTTATAAATTGCGGTTTTTGTATTATGAATTAATGAGCAGTGATAAATCGATAGGTGCATGTTTTAAAGAAAGTTGGAATTTAATGAGAGGTCATTGTGTGGAATTATTTAAAATAGATTTATCATTTGTGGGGTGGTATGTCTTAAATGTTTTCACATTAGGAATTGCCTCTATTTATGTAAAGCCTTTAACAACTATTACATATGCGGAATATTATGATTATTTGAAAGGAAAGAAAGAATTATTTATTAATTAAGAATCAAAAAAATAATATAGTAAGATAGGCAATATCAAATATTTAACATTTTTAGTGTCATGTACAAATTACATGACACTATTTAAGTTTTATAGGAAGTTATGATTTCTGTTTTATTTATGCTTGATTATACTTTCGTTTCTGAAAGAAGATTTGTTTTAAAGTTCGAAATGATCAGATAAAGACGGCGTAAAGATAAAGATTTCAATAATATATTATATTTATGAAATAGGTAACATTGGCAGGAGAGATTCTTTCCTGCTATTTTGTTGTCCGAGTATCTAGAAGGAACTGCCGGAGGTAGGTCTTGTAGGTGTATGGAAGGAAGGCATATTTGAGAAATCTTTATCACCATTAAAAAGTGTGAAGAGCAATTGGTGAGATCGTGGTTAAGTTTCAGAAGAAGAAATAGATGAAGACTATCAGTTTACTTAATTTAAAGGGTGGAGTAGCCAAAAGTTTTTCAGTGGTGAACATGGGATATGAGTTATGGTGTAGAGGATTCAGAGTCCTTCTGCTAGATAACGACAAACAGGGAAATCTGAGCAAGGTATTCGGAAGATATGATGCAGAGCAGACAGCGCCGGTTAGGAAATTGCTGAATGGAGATTGGATAAGTCTGGAAGAATTGATTCAGCCGATTGACTATGACGAGATTGACATTATCACTTCGAATATGTTTCTGTTCGGGGCATCATGGAAGATGATGAAATGGCTTCGCCGGGAGTGGAATAATGTGGACAGCAAGAATTACATAAAATATGATATCCTTGGAGCGATAAGATATTTCGGAAAGGCAGTTGAAAATTCATTTGTCAGGAAACTGATCTATGTGCATAGCCCATGCTATGCAGCGGCACAGGATTATAAAAGATTTGTAAGTAAATATACAGGCATAGGGAGATAATGTAGATGGCGAAATTTGGAATTAACGATTTGATAGATATTAAGAAAAGGGAGTCCAGGGAGGGGGCAGTAGAGGAGTACAAGGAGATATGGCTGGATCCCAGGGAGGTGAAACCTTCGGAGAGTAATTTTTATTCGCAGGAAAATATAGAAGAACTTGCAGACAGTTTCCTTGCGGTGGGACAGCAGCAGCCGACAGTCTTAGCAAGGGTGGACGGGGAGTTTTGTATCGTGAGCGGGCACAGGCGAAACCTTGCGAATATCAGGAACCTTGAACGGGGCTATCAGGAGTACGGGAAGGTGAGATATCTGTATAAGGATATGACGCCGGTTATGCTGGAACTGTCCCTTTTGATGGGAAATGCCTTGAATCGGGAACTAACGTCATGGGAGAAGACACAGCAGGCGCAGAGATTGAAAGAGGCATTAACAAGGGCAAGGGAAGAAGAGGGATTGGAGATACAGGGAAAGCTGCGGGATATGGTAGCAGACCTTATGAATGAAAGCAGTTCTGGTATTGCAAGAATGGATCGGATCCATAATCATGCGGTGTCAGAGATTCAGGAAGAATTCCGGAAAGGAAACTTAAATATCAGTGCGGCGTATGAGGCGTCGAAATTACCAGACGAAGAACAGAAAGCCATTGCAAAGGCAGCGGCAGAAGAAGGCGGTATAAAGGCAAAGGAGGTCACAGAGAGGGCAATGAAGAGTCGGGAAGGAAAGGATGGAAGAAAAAATGAGGGATTTTTCGTGGTGTCCAAATTGGACACCGATTTACAGCCTCAAAGTAGGAAAGAAATACAAAAGAATGATTTTGCGGGAAAAATAAAAGAAAAGAAGAACGAATGGTCTGCAGGAGGCGGGAATATTAGGCAGTTCAAGAAAGGAAACCGCCATCAGGAGATATTGCGGGAGTGGGGCAGGGAAAGTATGAACCTGACAGCTATTACACAAGTTGTTACGGAAGCAATGCAGAAGGTGTCCGATTTGGACACATCAGAAGAATGGTCAGATATAGAGTGGGCAGTATTTCTCACAAGAGTGATCATGAATCGGGCGGATTGTGTAAGCGAGGAAGATTTGTATCTGCTTCACGATATTATGATCCGGTGTCAGGAAGAATTGTGAAACTACAATAGAAACATGCGGTGTCCAAATTGGACACCATATTATATATTAAGAAATAATGAAGCCGGGGCAGAAATGTCCCGGTTTTTGCTGCTTGGGAAGGGAGAAGAAAATACAGATGAAAAATATGCGCATATTGACAGAGGAACAGAAGATATTTGCAGAACAGAACCATATGCTGGTGGAACGGTTTCTATGGATGAATCATTTGGAACGGGCTGAATTTTATGACGTGGTAATCTTTGGATATCTGGAAGCGGTTCAGGAGTATCTGGAAAAACCGGAATTGTCGAAATATCCATTTTCATCCATTGCCTGGAGGAAAATGAGATACAGCATGATAAACGAATATATTTACCGGAACTGCCCGAAACGAACTGCCCCTATGGGAACGAACTGCGAAGATTATGAACGATCTCTTTCATGGGGACAGGTATCAGAGGAGATGAGCCGTGTTGCTAAGAATTTGGAACATCGGGTGCAGTTACGGCAGTTGATGTCCCATATGACGGCAAAGGAGAAGGAGGTGGTCTGCATGAGGGCGGCAGGATATACTTACAGGGAAATTGCAGAGCATTGCAACATTACCCTGCGGGGAGTTTCCGCAAGGCTCATAAGGATGAGAAGAAGATTCCGGGCATTGGCGTTGATTTAGATGGAATTGTGTGAGGAGGAAAGAGAATGAGGTATCAAGCAAATGAACTTCGTTATGAACAGGCCAAAGTATTGGAGAAGGAGGCAATTTTTACAGAACTGAGAGTATTAAGGGATTCCGTACCGAAAGGGTTTTCCTGTTATGAGGTCAGGCATGATGATGAATGTCAGGGAAATCCAGTAGAGATTGCAAAAGGAATCTTAGTTAATTTTTATGGAACCTTATTGGTTCAGGAAAGCCTGGAACAGGTGGAGAAGGAGGGACGATGTTTTCTCGAAAGAGAGGACTGGAACTATAGCGGAGAAAGAAGTTTTACGTTAGAAGAATATATGGAGGCCAGGGGGATTGGATAGTGGGAAAAGCAGAAGTGAAAAATTACGTGCCGTTTGTACGGGTAAGGATGGTCCGGGAAAGAGAGCTTCCGTATGCGATGGAAGAAATTGACGGGCCGGAAAAAGTTGCGGCATTTACAAGGAAATTTCTAGCGGGCGCAGACCGGGAATATTTACTGGCGTTGTCTATAGATAATGCCGGAAAGCTGGCAGCGATCGAGGTGGTGTCCATTGGGACGGTAAATGCGACGTTGGCAGAGCCGAGAGAAATCTTTAAACATGCGATCCTGGCAAATGCGGCTGGGATTGTAATGGTACATAACCATCCGTCAGGAAGCTGCGTGCCGAGTGAGGAAGATAGGGAGACAACGAAAAGGATAAAGAAGGCGGGAAAAATCCTAGGGATACAGTTGATGGACCATATCATTGTGGGGGACGGGTATTTTAGTTTTCAGACAGAAGGGTTGCTGGTATAGGGGAAAGAGGTATGAGTCTTTTATGTCGAATATTGTCAACTTATATAAAAAAATATCGAACTTTGACACTTTTTGTCGGATATGCTGTAAATTAGTTTATAATGTGTTTTTAGTAATATAGCATGAAAGAGATTTTGGTACGAGGAGGAGATAAGTGTGAAGGAACAGGAAGAATGGGTAGGAAATTTAGAACATGATATATATCAGGAAATCGTAAGGGTGACGCAGCCCTTCCCAGTAAAGGAACAGCGGGAAATCCAAAGGGCATTGGCTGAAATAGTAACCAAAGCTCAGGATAAGGCGTTTATGAGGGGATATGGGTATGCCATAGAAGTGTTGGAAAATGGGCGTGCGAAAAAATAACCGCTTATATCCCCTTGATATCATCAATAATCTGGCGGACATGGGCTAACTGTACATCAGTAAGACCGGTCACTTCGATATAACTCCGACTATCAAGTTCCAACAGGTAGTCGGTACTTACGGAAAAGAACTGGGAAATCTTGACCAGCATCTCTATGGAAGGAAGAATGTTATTATTCTCCCAGTTGGAAACCGTTTGTTTCGAAACATTAAGCAAATTTGCAAGCTGGACTTGGTTTAGGCTGCGGGATTGCCGTAAATTTTTCATCATATCACCAAACATAAGAAACCTCCCTTTTCATAGGCTACTCTATAGAAAGTATATTTACAAAATACTAAAGTATTGATATAATGGACAATGTAAAATGTCAAAATATGGAAGCTAAGTGAAAGGGGAGATGTGAAGAAGGGGAAAGGTGGTGAGGAATCGAAGGGAAAAGGAAAGTAGTGAAGGAAGTAGCTACAGGGAAAGAATGTAGCAAGATGAACACGAAAAGGAGCAGATAACGAATGAAAAGGAGATTAGTAGCCGCACTGATGGCAATGACGCTTGTTCTATCGTGCGGTGTGGTAGCATTAGCAGCGGAACCGTCAGGAGATGGGACGGAGATAACACAGATTGAAGATGGAGAGGGTGAAGAAAAGGAAACGGAAGAAAAAGAAGGCATAGTCCTGGATGATCCTGCAAAGACACTAGAGAATGACACAGTTATAGCAGAGGATACACTGAAAGAAGTTGAGGAGAATGATCCGGAAAAGCCGAATCTTGCTGTGGATGGAGAGGATACGACAGAACAGGAACTTCCGATTGATGAGGCGCATTTTCCAGACGCAAATTTTAGGGAATATATCAAAGCTAAAATTGATACAGATAAAAATGGCAGTTTGAATCAAAGTGAGATTGAAGCTGTAAGTCAAATATTCAATAATGTCTCAACGGGTTGTCATGATATCAAAAACTTCAAAGGAATTGAATATTTTTCTAATTTGAGGGATTTGGTTCTTGGAGATGGTAGGTCAGTAGAGAGCCTTGATGTAAGCAAGAATACAAAACTTGATGAAATTTACATTTATAATAATTGTCAGATAACGAATCTGGTTCTCAATTCTGATTTGAGGGGATTTGGTTATTTTAAGGGTAGCCAGATAACCAATGTAGATGTAAGTAATTTGAAATTGAAGTGGTTGTGGTGTGATGGGAATCTGGTGCCAAGTTTAATGTCAATTCCAACCTTACAGTATATAAAACTTTACAATGATGTACATTTGCCTTATCTGGATTTGTCTAATCATAATATAAGATTGGTGGATGAAGAATATGGTGATAATGGCTTACCTCTGAGTCATGATCCTATGGGTGGTGCATTTATCGCTCCACAGACCCTATCCAGAACGGTTAAATCAGTGAATGGAGTATGGACATTAGACATGGCATCTATTGTAGGCAGGGATTATGTGGACAGGGTAACACTTGTTACAGAAGGAACACAAATGTCAAAGGATGGGGTAGTAACATTCCAAGGCAGCGAGGTTCCGAAAGAACTGGTCTATAATTTCGATACCAAAAATCCGGCGGAAACAACACTGATGGAGGTTACAGTTAATCTTTCAGGTGTGAACGACCAGACAAAGGAAGAAGTATCTGTTGATACAAGCGGCATGGATATAAACAGCATTTGCAAAGACAACAATGTAAGTCCGGACAAGGCAGAGATTGTCGTATCGCAGGAAACGCCATCAAAAGGAGACGCTGACAAGCTGGCAGGGGAGGCAGATTCCAAAGGACTTAAAGTAACAGCCACCTATGAGATTCTGTTAAAATTATTTTCAGAAGGAAACGAGATTGCAGAGATTACAGAAAACTTTGGCAGCGTAACTTTGACATTACAGGCTGGAAAAGATTATGCAGGACGTAAAGCGGTTATTTTCCAGTTACATAACGGTCAGGTAATTGAGCATGACGGATTGACGGTAAATACAGATGGAACAGTTTCAATTACTGTAGATAAATTTTCGACCTTCGCAGTTGCGGTAAGCGAGGAAAAAGATTCCACCATTGAGAAGCCGGGACAGACTCCGGGTACAACTAATCCACCGGCAGATAATCCGAAACCGGTATCTACTGATAACAAGCCTAAGACGACGGGTGCAGGAAGTGTTAAGACGGGCGACGAGACAGATATCGTATTCTGGATGGTGATTAGTGTGATTGCATTAGGAGTATGCGGATTCTTTGGCAGAAAGAAATTTTACAGGGGCTAACAAGAATCTGTGAAATTTCAAATGAGTTTAGGTTTAGAGTAAAAGAACGGCAGGGGGATTATCTTCCTGTTGTTTCTTTTTGGCGGTTATTTTAGAGATATCCGAATTTGATGGAAACCGCCTGCGACAGGATATATGAAGAAGCAAACAGATTCCTTATGGAAGAGGCAGAAGCATTTCCGGAAAATGTCTTTAAGGCATATATGATGGCAATTGTTTCTTTTTGTGAGATACTGAAAAATAAACTGGCTAAGCTGTAAGACAAAGTATGGCTAATGAGTATAGAAATATACTCAAGATAGAAGTTACAGGATAAGATAGGAGATGAGAGAAAATGTTTTGCAGAAAATGCGGAGGCAGAATAGAAGAAGGGTGGACATGCTGTCCGAATTGCGGGGAAGATGTGTATGTTGAAAAAGTACCGGCGGGGGATGGCGGAAATGGAGAGCACGAAAAGTTAAACAGCAGGGAAGCAGTAATAAATACGGGAAGTACAGTGCCAGTTATAGGCAGTACGATATCAGATGCAGATTGTACGACGCCGGACGCAGGTAAAAGGAACGCCATATCCTTGCCAAGAAACATATTAAGGATATTGGCCGTTATTGCAATCGTATGTTTTTTCTGCCCATTGTTTATGGTTTCCTGTGCAGGAGAGGAATTACTTACGATAAGCGGTGAGGAGCTGACGTTAGGCTTTGAATGTATGAACGAGGATATAGAAGGAAATCTCATATACGGGACAATGGCTTTGTTCCCGTTCATGGGCCTGTGTTCCGTGATGACGGGCTATAAGAAACTGGACGGTCATGCAGACTATGAGAAAGTGAAAGAAAGTTTTTATGGAAATGCAGTTGCGACAGGGGCGGCTGTCATTATGATAAGGTATTTTAAAAATGCATTAATTCATGCTTTTCAAGGGACAGCCGTCAATATCACTCCATGTAATGCGCTGCATATCATGTCTGGCGTCTGTCTGGTATCGGTTTTTCTGGGAGGATACCAGGCATACCGGATGGAACTGCAGGAAGGTGGTGAAGCATCAAACAAAGTGATTACTGCTTTGAAATGCTGTGGAAATATCCTGGCGGGAAGTGTGATGTTGGTAGTTATTGCTTTGATAATATCTCATTATCTCGGAGGTCTGAGATTAGAGGAGATTTCCGAAGAAATATCGACGGATTATTCGGCGATGGCAGGGATAAGAAATAAATTGGGACTTTATTAAGGGAGGATGAATTTACTATGTATTGTACAAAGTGTGGGAAAGAATTAGAGGAGCATTGGGTAAAATGTCCATATTGCGGAACTGAGACAGCAAAGAATATGATGAATGATATGGCAGATAAGAATGCCGGAAATCCTTTGGAAGAAATCTATCCAGATGCAAAACAAGAGGAGCAGGTATATGCAGGTGTTGGCGAACCAATGTCCGCTGGGCAGATAAATAATGAGAATCGATTTTTGGGACTTGAAAAGATTCAATACCGTAGTTTCTGGAAATATCTTTTGCTTTCCATCATTACCTGCGGGATCTATGGAATCTATATTCTCTATGGTTATGTAAAGGATCTAAATAAGGTCTGTGAAGGTGACGGCAGAGAGAGTAAGAATTACATTGTCGTGCTTCTGTTGAGCATGGTTACCTGCGGGATTTACGGACTTTACTGGTGGTATGTACAGGGAGAGCGTTTGTATCGTATTGCCCCGAAGTATAACGTAAAAGTACGGGAGAAAGGGAGTAGTATATTGGTATGGGAGATTCTTGGATGTACGGTTATGCCGGGAATCGGAATGCTTGCTGCCACATACATCATGTTTGATAACATGAATGCCATAGCGAAGGTATATAACGGCGAGATAACAGAAAGTGATCTGTCACGACTTAAAAATCCCCATCCGAACCTGGTACGGAACGTTTTGATTGGTTACGGCGTATTGGCCGTTGCCGTAATCGCCGGGATTATTTTGCTGTGCAGTGCATTGTTTTCAGACGATTATACAGAAGAACCAGAAGAATCGAACCGTGTGGCAGAAGAGATGATGATCGACTATTCGGATGCCGACATGGAAGAGCTTATCGGACAGCCGGAAGCTGTATTGAAGGATACGGATTTTACATATGATGAAGATAATATAGAGTATCAGCTTCTGGATGGAGATGTGGTTGTAAGTTGTGCGGATGATGCAGTAAGGATTATCATGATCACGGGTGGCGGAGAGTATGCGCCGGTCTTTCACGGCGTAAGCCTGGGAATGACCATAGAAAAAGCGGAAGGCCTGCTGTTGGATGAGTATGAAAATGATGGTGAGGAAGAAGGCAGGAAATGGTATCTTGATTTAGAAAGCAGGACGTATGTGCAGCTTGAGCACGATGGCGGTATTGTCACGGGGGTCTCTGCGATGCAGCTTACAGAAGAGGAGCTTCAGGAAGAACTCCAGGGATATATGGAGGAAGAGTATGTTTTCCCGGATAGTGATAAAAAATATTTATCCGAGGATGAGGTCAGAAGCATTACTGCAGAAGATATGATGATAGGGAGAAATGAAATCTTTGCAAGGCACGGATATATTTTTCAAGACGAGGGATTAAAAGCATACTTTGAAAGTATGTCATGGTATGAGGGAACGGTACCGTCAGATCAATTTAATTATGAAACAGTATTCAATGATTTTGAAAAAAAGAACGTGGAGTTAATTAAACGGATTGAAGACGAGGTAAACGGAACCAATCAGGCGAATGCGGAGCAGCAACAGGCAATTAATGATGCTTATAATTTTCTCGTAGGTCATTCCTTTCACTTGCAGGATTCACAGCCATTAATGGAATTTCTGTCATCGGAAACTATAAGATATTGCTGGGGTGGTGAAATAATGGATGACTATTTCAACTATTCTATCACTTCAAGATATGAGGTGTACAAAGATGATCTGAAAGAATGGCTAACATTTATTACAATTGATGGAGAGGAATATTATTTGAGATATTTTACAAATGGTTCTATTAATCTGGGAAGTATGTCTGGGAATGGGCTATTAGATGGTTGGTATGAAATGTATTTGTAAGTCATTGGTCGTAAATAGTAATTTACCAGGGCGATCCTAACAATGAATGTTGGATAAACATTCTGGATAATACAAGAATCTGTATTATTGTGACAGTGAAGATGGTGTTTATCAACTTGAGATTTAGCTAACATCGATGCAGTCGGGAAAACGGGCTTAAAGAAAAGTGAAGAGGAATTGATAAGTGAAACGCTTCCAAATAAAGAGAGGGACCAGATTGGACACTTTCCTCGATTAGTAGTAGTTCTCGGAAGTATAGTAAAAGTAGCAAGTTTCAATTATATATTATCATCATGAAACCATTCATAGAAGTGGCAGGAGGAAATCATCTTCCTGCCATTTATTATGCCCAGAGAGGAGGAATGGCATATCTAAGAGATTATCCTTATAGTAAAGAACATTGGCAGAGCAATCGTCAGGAAGGTTTTGCGGTGTTGGGAAAGGAGGCAGAAGGATGAAAGGTATTGAGATCGCATTATTCATTATCGGATGTGGCGTCAAGCTGGCAGAGATTATAGCAGAAGAAGATTAATGAAAGGTATGGTCTGAGGTTTGCCGAAAACTGGCGGCAGTCAAATATAATGGGGCTGAGATACCGCCAGAACCGGCAAACCATAGAAAAGAATACAGAAACAAAGTGTGACTGAGAAAGGAGATTATGATTATGGCGGCAAATGTTGAGAGTATGTTTTATGTAAGGGAAACCCCATGGCATGGGTTGGGAACAAAGGTGTTAGAGGCTCCTGCTTCTAAAGACGCATTGCAGTTGGCAGGACTTAACTGGCGTGTCCTGCAGGAACCGATCTACACAGCGACGGAAGAACTGATAGACGGCTACAAGGCGAATGTGCGGGATTCTGACCGCAAGGTACTTGGTGTCGTCACAGACCGTTACCGGGTGATCCAGAACGACGAAGCCTTCGCATTTACGGACGGTCTATTAGGGGAAGGCGTGAAATACGAGACAGCCGGAAGCCTGCAGGGAGGCAGGAAGGTATGGCTGCTTGCCCATATGCCCCATGAGTACATCATATCCGGCGAGAGGATCAGCCCGTACCTGCTGTTTTCTAATACCCACGACGGTTCCGGTGCGATTAAGGTTGCGCTGACACCGATCCGGGTGGTGTGCCAGAACACCTTAAATCTGGCGTTGGCAAGAGCGAAACGTTCATGGTCTATGATCCACACCGGGGATATCAGGGAGAAAATGCAGGAGGCAAAGGATACCCTTTTCATGGCGGAAAAATATATGGACGAACTGGGGAAAGAGTTTGAAGCGCTCCGCATGAAGAAGCTGACGGACAAGCAGGTCATGGAATATATTGAGATCTTACTGCCGATTGAGGATGGTTCCACGCCTCAGCAGGAGAAGAATATGAAGCGTTTACGGGAGGATATGAAAATCCGTTACTTTGACGCGCCGGATTTACAGGGTGTGGGGAAAAATGCTTATCGGTTTGTCAATGCGGTATCCGATTTTGCTACCCATGCGGAACCGTTGCGCAGGACGGCGAATTATAAGGAGAACCTGTTTTCCCGTACCGTAGACGGGAATCCGATGATAGACAAGGCGTACCAGATGGTAAGCGCGGCGTAACAGGATTGGGAAAGGCAGAATAAGACATGCATAGGAAACAGTTGGAACAAGCCTTCTGCTTGAAACTTAGAGGGGAATTAGCAGTATTCCGGTATGAGATCCTTAAGAAGGAAAAGGAAGCCATCTATGAGGCGGCTTATCAGATTGACAGTATCATCAGCATTTATGAACTCCTGGCAGAAATGAGCAGCAGATTATCAATCGAAACATTAGAGGCGGCGGTGATGTTTCCCAATATCCTGACCTTCCTTTATAGGGAATGGCTGGGATATGAGGATTTCTATACCGCAGATATCCAGTATTGCTTAGATAAGGAACTGGCAAAACTCAGGAGAGATTACAGAGATAGGGAGGAGAAGGTCATATGAAGAAATTAGTATCTACATTAGGAATGGAGAAAGCAAAATGGCTAAAGTACCGGAAACAGGGGATTGGAGGCTCTGACGCAGGGGCGGTATGCGGGTTCAACCCCTACCGCACAGCCCTGCAGGTGTATCAGGACAAGACCACGAATGAAACCGAAGAGATCGACAATGAAGCAATGCGCCAAGGGAGGGAATTTGAGGATTATGTAGCAAGGAGGTTCACAGAGGCAACGGGAAAGAAGGTACGTAGAGCCAACGCAATGTTTTACGATGAAGCCAATCCCTTTATGCTTGCGGATGTAGACCGGATGGTGGTCGGGGAGAACGCAGGGCTGGAATGTAAGACGGCAAGCCCGTATATGGCGGATAAATGGAAGGACGGCAGGATTCCGCTGTCTTACCAGATTCAGTGTTATCACTATATGTCCGTCTGCAACGCCGAGGCCTGGTATATCGCCGTCCTGATATATGGAAGGGATTTCAAGTTTTACCGTTTGGAAAGGGATGAAAAAATGTTTGCTGATTTGGTAAAGATTGAGAAGGACTTCTGGGAGAACCATGTATTGAAGCGCGTATTACCAAGTCCTGATGGCTCAAAACTGGCAGACAGCGTGATCGCAGAATATTTTAAGAAATCCATAGATAAGGCAATCCCGTTAAACGGCTTCAATGAGAAATTAGAACGCCGGCAGGAATTAGCAGAAATCATGGCAGAGATGGAGACGGAGAAGAAGCGGATCGAGCAGGAACTGAAGCTGTATCTTGGGGAGGCGGAATTAGCGGAGAACGAGAAGTACCGGGTATCATGGAAGGCGGTAGACAGCCAGAGGATCGACGAGAAGCGTCTGAAAGCAGAGAAGCCGGAGGTCTATGTCCAGTACCAGAAAACGATTCATAGCCGGAGGCTTATGGTGAAGGCGGCGTAATCAGCCAGACAGGAATGATTATACGTGGCGTAAAGAGGAGAAAGCTGTCAATATTTTGGAAACGAATATAGAGAATACCGAGAAAGGCAATATGCAAGGAATAAAAAATAGGTTATAATCATATTACAGCGATAAACGGAACTATAAAGGCAGAGGTGAAAATCATGTTGGCAGTAAAGGGAACGATACAAGACAATACTGCAGTTATCAAAGATGAAGATATAAAAAAATATGACGGAAAAGACGTGATTGTAACGATTCTTGATTTCCAGTTTGAACAGCAGAAGAAACAGGTTGGCTTAAAGAAATACATGGGGAGGGGAGAAAAACTTTTCCAGTCAGACGCACAGGAAGCAATAAGGGAGTTACGGGATTATGACAGGTTATAGAAAAGTATTTTTAGATACAGCACCGATCATTTATTTCCTCGATAATGATGTGAATTTTTGGAATTTGTGTCGGATTGTGATATCCCGTTGTATTCCGTCAATATGGAAATTGCGAAAAAAGCTTCCATGATCAGGGCTGAGTAGGGATATTTTAAAGCGATGGACACATTACAGCTTGCAAGTGCATGTATCCAAGGGTGTGATATCTTCTTGACGAATGATAAGCAGTTAAAGCAGTTCAAAGAAATACGCTGCGTGACGGTGGAAGAATGGATATTATAAAAATTTATTGCAGACTGTACAGATGTGCAGGAGTTAGCCTGTGAAGATACTATGTTAGAAGAATGTGGCAAGTAAACATTTTTTTGAATACAGCATGTTAGGGAGAGGATGAAAATGCCTCTCCTTTTTGAATGTCAAAATATTATCCAAAGGGCACATCATAATACATGTCCTGCGGGTTAGTGGGCTCTGCCTAATGAGGTATAAGGAAGATGCTGCAGAGGGAAGATTCTGCAGTTGTGGAGGTAAGAAATGTCAGATATTAAGGAAGAATTAGCAAAGAAAGCGTCAAATATCAGAAAGCAGGAGCCTGGGACTGAGCCGGAACCGGAAGAAGCAGTTGACGGTACAGGCTGTGAGAAAGCCTTTGTCCGTTTACTAAGGGCGGATGAGATTGAATGCCGGGTATCAACCATCAATGAAAGGGGCTTAAGCCTTCTCTTATTCAAGGACGCCCGTGTAGACCAGAAGATCCTGGACGAGACGTTTACGCCCTTTGGATGGAAACGGACTCATCAGATCATAGACGGGAACCTATACTGTACCGTGGAAATCTGGGACAGTGAGAAATGCCAGTGGATTGCCAAGCAGGACGTAGGGACCACCAGTTATTCGGAGAAGGAGAAAGGGCAGGCTTCGGATTCCTTTAAACGGGCTTGCTTTAACTGGGGCGTGGGAAGGGAATTATATACTGCGCCGTTTATCTGGGTTGCGGCGGGAAATGTCTCGATTCAGAAGAAAGACAACAAGTTTACAACGAGCGACCGATTTTCGGTGCAGTTTATTTCTTACAATGAACAAAGGGAGATCAATGCCCTTGTGATTGTAAATGGAAAAGGCTTCAAAGTATTTGAAATGAAGCCGAAACAGGAATCCAGTCAAAAGCCAGAGGAAAACAGGATTACGGATATGCAGAAAACCCTTTTAGAGCAGGAGTTAAAGCGTACAGGAGTTCCCGTTGAGAATGTATTAGCCAGATATAAGATCCATAAGCTGGAACAGATGACGCCGGAGATTTATACGAAGGCGTTAAGCGGGCTGAAAAAATCCAAAACCAAAGAAGCGGCATAACCTGACAGCAGAAATAGGGAGACAGACTACGAAGTATTTTACCTGCCAAGCCATAGGGAGATTGAGGACCAGTAATGAGCCAAGCCATGGACAGGCTGAGAGCAAGCCCTGAGCTTGGATAGTTTAAGAATTTCTGCTGGCATGGGTAATATAACAACGCCTTGTCTGCTTTATTCCGGGATGTGGATCTACAAAAGATTACATATGAGGAATTTACGGATCTGATGTGCCAGGCATGTGCCATCGGGGAACGGCAGGGATTTGTATCAGGGTTCCGTGCCTTTGCAAAAATTATGTGCGAGGCGTTAGCTTAGGGATTACAGAAATAATTTTAGATGATGAGGTGAAAAGAATGGAGAAAAAAGAGATGGACTACACACAGTTTAAAGAGAGAGTGGAAGAGGCTCTGCAGGAGTATTTCCTTGGAAGGGGAGAGGTATATTATGACATAGTGAAGAAGACAAATGATACGGACAAAGAGGCGTTTATTGTGCAGTTGTCCGGGGCAACAGTACAAGTGGCAATTTATCCGATAGATATGTATGAGGAATATAAATATACGGGAGATTTTGAAAAATGCGTGAAAGAAGCGATCCGGGCATATGAGGAGGTTCCGTTCGTCGACGAGCGTTATATCCCGAAAACCTGGGAAGCTGCAAAGAGCAGGCTTCATATGCGTGTGATCAATAGGAACTGGAACAAAGAAGGATTGAAGCAGATGCCTTATAGAAAATATCTGGATTTGGCGATCGTATTTTATGTTTTCATAAAAGAGGAAGGAGGCTTGATGGCAACGCTGCCGGTCAGCAGGGAATGTATGAAATCGTGGGGTGTAGGTGTAAAGGCTTTGTGGGAGGCAGCCAAAAAGAATCTGGAAAGAGAAGTATTTCAGATAGAAACGATGGAGGCTGTCATAGAAAATATGTTGACGGAAATGAAGGATTCTGAGGATGCAGGGATGTTTCGGAAGGATATGGAAGGAATGGAAATGGAAGAAATGGAAGAAAATGGGAAGATGTATGTCGTCACAAATCTGTGCCGGAAGTATGCCGCGAGGGCAATCCTGCGGAAGGATTTATTACGGGGATTAGCAAAAGAGCAGGGAGGGAGTTTTTATATCCTGCCCTGTTCTGTCCATGAAATTTTAGTACTAAAGGAAGACGGGATTGTTACGGAAGAAGATTTAAAAAATATGGTCTATGAGATCAATCATTGTTCTGGTACGGTAGATCCAGAAGAATGCCTGTCGGATTCAGTTTATTATTATAATAAGGATAAAGACAGAGTTGAGGTTGCAGCATAGCAGTAGACTGGTGAATTAAAAATTGTGGAAATCAGAAGGAATTTTAGAAAATCGTGAAGTGTATTTTAAATAGCAGTTGCATTATATCAGAAAGTTAGTATACAATAATATAGCAAGGACTATATTCTGTTCATTGAAATAGTAAAAAGAAGGTGGTATTGTTGAAGATATATTTGGATAATTGTTGTTATAATCGACCATATGATGACCAATCGCAGATTAGAATATCATTAGAAACACAGGCTAAACTGTATATTCAAAATTTAGTAAAGGATAAGCAAATAGAACTTGTGACATCATATATACTTGAATACGAAAATGGAAAAAACAAGTTTGGAAAGAGGAAACAAGTTATTGCTGAATTTATGGAGACGAATGAATCATATTATGTTGGTGTTGAAAGAGATTCAGATGTTGCTAAGATAGCCGAACCAATTATGCAAACGGGGGTAAAAGAAAAAGATGCCTTTCATGTTGCGTGTGCAATTCTGGCGAAATGTGATTATTTTATCACAACGGACGACCGTTTGTTAAAGTATCAAGATGGTGGACTGCCTTTGGTTACACCGGAAGAGTTTATTAGAAGAATGGAGGTGGGTAGATGATGTATAGTACGGCTGAAATAATGGATATGGGTTTAGAATGTCTGGTTGAAAAACTTGGTATTATTAATGCAGAGCATTTTATTGCGACAATTAAAAAAGAAAGGTTTGATTATACGGCATGGCAGAGAGAATATTTTGACCAGATGTCTCCGGGACAGATAAGGAGAGAAGCGCAAGAATATGCAGAAAGCCATCCTCACAAAGGGAAGGGAAAAAGAATTTAGTTTTGTATGATAGCATAAACGCTGTTGGAGTGAATCTGACAGCGTTTAAAAAGTAATATTGTGGGGAATCAAAAGGTGATTTGATAATTGCCATAGGATGAAATTTTTGGAGTATACGATTTTTGAAATTGCATAATATGAGCTTTTATGCTGCTGAATATAGTTTCAAGTGATAACGTTTCATCTGCAGAAAAGGTTTGCACTTTGTCCTAGTTAAAAAAATTTTTTATAAATTTATGATGAATAAGGGGTATTTACGAAGAAAAAAAGAAAAAATTTTTTTGAAAGGACACGGAGTATTAATTAAAATTATGGAATGATTGAAAATGGGGGTGATAAATATGGCAAATAAGTATACGTTTAGTGAGAGGTATAAAAAAGAATTAGTTGATATAGAAATAAAATTCTCTGATGAAGAAAAGAATTATTATGAGGATTTATTGAAATATGATGAAAGCGTATTTGTAGGAATACTAGGTACTGAAAGATATCAGAAAACTTTGGAGAAGATTCAAGAAAATATTAAGAATGACAATACGGAAATAGAAGAATATAAAAGAAATGAGATCTATAATTATATTCGTACAACCTTATATGGGTATTTAGATAAAAATGATTTTTTGGATAAAAAAGAAAAGCAGGATAAAGATTTTTTTTCGGATGATAAAGAACGACAGGCGGAATTTTACGAAAAGCTCCTATATTTTGCATTGGATAATAATAAACAGAAATGGACAGATCTTTTTGAGCAATTTTTAGAATATAACGCAAGTAGAACGCAGATAAAGTTGCAGACAACTAAAAGGAAAGAAGAGTGTAATTTTTTCCACGAATTTTTAAAAGATTTAATAGAGTATGGGGTTCTGAATTCAAGTTTGCTTGAGGATAGAAAAACAACTGTTGAAACTTTGTGGAAAATGATAAAAGGAATTAAAGAAAAAGATTTATGGAATATGCGAAAATTTATCCGTATAAATAGTTTAAATGAAAAATCATGGATTATTCAGAGATCGAGATATTTTTGGACAGAGCTTCTGGAAAGAGATGTGCTTTTTGAATTGGTTGATAATTGGAGGATATATGCCGAAAAGAAGGGGAAAAATAGTAGAATAAGAGAAAGAAAGATTTTGTTGTGTCAAAGTAATGATACCAAAGAAATCAATGAAATCAAAAAGAGTTTTATGGAGGAATTGAAAGACCGGTATCAGAATTGGAAAATGTCTAATGCAATGGATTTTTATTTTAATTTCTTATGTAAATATATATTTCCAGAGATAGATTTTTGGAAAATCGTGTTAAATAATAAAAGCCGTAAACAAAGGTATTTTGATAATAAATTGATGAGGGGCATTCAAGGAGTGTTAGGAGCATATGAAGGAGATTTATGGACACATAATGAGACAGAAAGAATAGAAAATAGTATTCTCATGACAGATATAGAGGAGGAATGGGTTCAAAGGATGGTTTGGTCCTTCCCCAAAAAAGCAGAGGAATTATTTAGTGAAAACTTTATGAGATATAGTTTTCAACGTGGCTTTGGCGCTCTTCATAAAAAATATTTTGGTGGGACGGGGGAAATGCAGAGACTCTTTGAAGTAAGTTCAAGTTATGAGAAATTTGCAGATTGGAAAAATGGAATTCATAGAAGCGTTTCAAACTGGATATCGATCTGTTATGAGGATTTTTATTTGAGTACATCCAAGGATGTTTTATTTTGCATTTTAAATGGAACAACAATCCCAAAGAGGGAACGTAAGACGGTAGAATATGATCCGATAAATGGTTATTATTTATGTGGGGATAGGGATAAAACGTTCATATGGACTAGGGATGAACCTAAAGAAAAAGATAAGAGTTATTCTATGGAAAAGTTTTTTAGCCTGGAATATCAGCTCCTTTCCAAGAGACAAGGAACAAAGATAAAGAAACCTCAATTTTTAATAGACAGGGCTTTAGAAGATAATAATGAAGTTGAATACTTTGAAAGGTATGTATTAGAAATGCAGCATGGCATATTTACTGCATGGAGACTTTACAGTATCGTCTATGAGATATTTGTATTTGATGATCAGTATAAGGATTTAAAAGAAGCAACTTCAAAATTATCAAAGAGCATTGGCAAGATACATAATTTAGAACTTAGGCTGCATGTTCTAAATGAGATAGAAGTAATCATACATGCGGTTAAGGACAACCGATATTTGGAATTAGTGAAAAGTGTCGAGCAGATAGCTGAGATAGTGGATGAGGAGGCACAAGAATTTAATGAGATGTATGACCGGGTATTTTTAGGATTGCTATGGATGTTTAAGGATGAAAAGAATTGGAAAGAAATACTGTGGTTACGAAATATAGAAAATATAGAATTTTCTAAAATTTTATCTGAAATCAAAGATTTGCAGAGAGCAGATTTTGTGATATCATATACTTATTTAAAGTTCTGTACGATATACAAGGAGCAAAAAGTTGCGAAGGGGAGAAAATATGATATCTATAATGCGATTTTGGAAGCATTGAAAGAAAAAGAAAGCCTGTATGAAAAGTTGTTAAATAGTTAGAAAGTATAGGAGGCAAATTCCCAAATTTGAGGAATTTGCCTCTCTATTTTTTTGATTCTTAATAGAATATAATGAGGTATATGATTTGCTAATTAAGAAAGGGGGAAAAGTTGAAAAATGAATATAGAAAATTCCCTAAAAAGGGGAAGATAGGGAGGTTTATTTTCCAAAATGATAGCATTAAAATAGACTTTGAAAATTGTAAATGTCAAAATATGGAAGGAGAAAAAAATGAATCGAGAGGAAAGAACGGATTATCACGGAGGGAATGGATCATATCAAGAAATTTCCAACAGAATGCAAAATTTGAGCGGGCAGCTTTATTGTGCGACGAATGCCATTCAGGCTAATATTGTACAGGTTGGAAATAAAATTGAGACAGCGTTGCGGAAATGTAAACGTATCAGAGTATCGAGGGAACTAGGGGAATTGACAAGAGGTGAAATTGCGGTGATTGACACATTTTCAGATGAATCAAAAGTTGTCATCGCTTGTCTGGCAAACCTCTGGGGACCGTGCGAGGTTTACCGATTTGAAATCGACGAAGACGATTGGGACTGCGGGATTTTTGGTTTGTATTACAAAGGCTCAAATGAATGGATTGTCGGACTTATTGAAAAGATAGATAAAAGTTCGTACTTATATAATTTATTCAACCATTTGGGGATTAAATGGCATGGGAAAATTCCAGTGAGCGATGCAAAAAGAGTCCTATGCGAGGGGTATGCGAACAAAATTTTAATGACCAAAAATATAGTGAAAATCTCTGTATTAGCCGGATGGAAAAATGGGCACTTTCAACATAGCGAAAATTTTCCGCTCGGTATCCCAGAGGGTATCACACATTTTCCGGTACATACTAAAAATTTTAAGGTGCTCGATTTAACAGAGGAAATGGCGGAGAAATATTTTGAAGAGATGAGGCGGATAAAGGATGAAAAAGACCGCCTGGTGGTTATGGTATATCCGTTTCTTTCCATCATAGCGCATATATTATCTGACAAGAGGCATCCGTTGAATTTTGGCCTTAATTTTGTCAAATTGTCGGAGTTCAAGAGAGATAAAATTTGTGGCTGGTTGCAAATTTTTAATCGCAAATTCTGTACGCCTATGAGTGCAGATATATCCGAAAAAGAATTTGCACATGAACTGCGTACTCTGAAGGACGAATGTTTGATCTTGGATTGTACAGAACATTCGGATGAATCTCCATATGAAAAAGATAAAAAAAGGAAACGGTGCCAGAAAGCCTATCGAACCATTTTGGAAAATAGAAAAATAAGTGGAAGGAAGAACGGACCGATTTGTGCAGGTGTATGCACATTGTCAAGTCGGTTCCAGGCGGGGAAGGCAATCTATAACATCTTTCTGGACGACAATTGGTTCAAGGAGGAAGGAGAGGCGTTGGAACCAAATGTGATGGAAGGGGTATTTTCGGCATTTGTTAAATTTGTCGAGAATCACATGGACGAAATCGAGGAAATTATAGCGGAACGGTACGGATGGAAAGACGACCGGGAATCAATGATTTTTAGAGGAAGCATTCTTGTGGAAAGATTCTGGAAAAGCCGCAGTTTTAATCTGATTAAAGAAGCAGGCATTCATAATCCTATCGGCTTTGGGAACTTTTTTAAAGAAACGTCATATGAAGATGAAGAAAATTTAGAAATTTTTCTTCAATGCTTCCGAAAAGGAATTGCACTTTATGAAGTTGTACCAAAGGATACCGGAAAATTCAGGGCAGATATGCAGATTTATTATGATAAGGAATGGCTTATGATTCCAACAAGGATCATGGATAAAATTATAGACAAGTGTGGAGGACGAAAATTTAAACTGCAAGTTCTGGCTGAATTGAAGGAGTCAAAAATATTGGATACAGATGCAGAAGGTCTCTCGAAGCGACTTGTGATAGCAGGTGAGCGCCGGGAAGTATACCAGATAAAAAGGGATTTTTTCAATAAATCGGGTTATGTGGATGTGCTTGCGTTAGGAGGTGGAAAATGTGCTGACAGATAAAGAAAATAACCGGATACAGCTTTCGGATAGTCCAAATCGGCACGTTTTAGTTCTGGGGAGTTCTGGGCAGGGAAAAACCTTTTTTTGCTGTCAAAGGATGGAAGAGGAGCTAGAAAGGGGGCGCAATGTGTTGGTATATGATTTTTCGAGTTCTTACAGGGAGAAGGAATTAGAAAAAGCGCAGTTTAAATATAAGGAGAAAGTTGAGATACTTAATCCCTATGGGGAAAAGTATTATTTTCCGGTAAAGGTAGGGAGTACGGACAGATTTTGCAAGAGCATTTTGAATGTGCTTTCGAATGACTTGAAGGTTCAAAGCTATCTGCAAAAAACGGCTTTATTGCAGGCAATCAAAATACATATGAAGTCACATACGGCGTTCAGTTTTGCAGAATTTTTTTGTACGGTTGAAAGATTGTATGCACAGAAGTTGGAGGAAGAAGGAGTACGGGATGAACGGGATAGTTTTCTAAAAATATTGACTCGGTTGGAGCCTTATTCCGACATAGAAAATGTCAATTTTGAATATTCCGATGTAGTAAATATCAAAACTGGAATTAAAATTGTTCAATTATCGGATTTCCCGGAACACCAGCGTCAATTCTTAACGGAATTTTTTATAGGTATGCTGTGGGAGGAAATCATGACGGACGGGAATGTGGGGTATGATACAGTTGTACTTGATGAGTTCCAGCATTTATCAATGTCAAAATATGGGGCTTTGCCGAAACTATTACGTCAAAGCCGAAAAAATGGACTTTCCCTCATTTTACTTAGCCAGTTTATAAGAAATTATACACCAGAGGAGCAGGATTTGCTCCTTCTGGCTGGCAATATATTATTGTTCAAACCTACAGTGAAAGACCGGGTATTCTGTGCCGATATTGTGGATAGAAACAACATTAAATTTTGGGCTGCGATTTTAGATAACTTGCAAGTAGGAGAAGCGGTTTTGACAGGTAATTATTCTGTCAAAAATTGCTCGGAAATCTGGCAGAAGCCTGTTATTTGTAAAGTTAAAAAGGCAGAGAAAAAACTAGGAAGGTCATTAAATCCGAACTACCGTAAGCTGGCAAGGCGTAGATGTGCGCCCCGCTTTGAACAGCATTAGTTTGCGGTACTCTGTAGATTGTTGCAGGGTGGTTTGTTTAAAGTGCCAAAAAAGCGGCAATCTGAAATATTTGACTTGTATATTATAACCATGAGTAGAGCAAAACATGAAGTGATTAGGGAGGGTTATCATGAACGCATTGAAAATTGAAAGTACTGGAATAAATCCGTTAACGATTACGATTGAGCAGGCCAAGGAACGATATAATTTGGGCACAAGCACAATTAATAAGATCGCTGCAGATGCTAATGCCATTATATATATTGGACGGCGGAAAGTATTTCTTGTGCCAAAGCTCGACAAATATATGGAGGAGTTGGCAAATTAGAAATTCCGGCGACGGTTTGAAAAGACCGTCGCCGATAATTATATTAAGGAAGAGGTGGAATTAATGAGTGGTAATGATAAACGACGAGATAATAAAGGCAGGGTATTAAGAGCAGGCGAAAGCTGGCGTACAGATGGAAGATATATGTTTAGATATACAGATAATGAAGGAAAACGGCATAGTATATATAGCCGTAAACTTTTTTCTACGGACAGAGTAGATGGCAAGAGCAGTAATGAACCAAGCCTCCGTGAATTAGAAGAAATTGTTCAAAAAGATTTAAAGGACAATATCAATACAAATGGTGGAAAAATGACGCTTAACGAGCAGTTCCTTACATATATGAGGACAAAAACACGGTTGGCATTAGCAACACGTAATAATTATATGGGAATATGGGAGAAGCATATTAAAGACTCGAAATTAGGACAAATGAAGATAAATGATATTAAGAAATCACATATTCTGCAATTCTATAGTTCATTGGTGGAAGAATGTGGCATGTCGGACGGAACAATCCAGCTTTATCAGAATATTCTATATCCTTGCTTTGAGCTGGCAGTAGATGATGATATGATTCGTAAAAATCCTTGTAAGGGATGCATGAAAGATTTTAAAGGTAATGGATCAAAAGCAAAGGAAGCTCTGACAATCGAACAGCAGGAAAGAATGTTGGCTTATGTTGCCGATAGTAAGACATACAATATTTATCTGCCCATGTTAAAATTTATGCTCTTGACAGCTTGCAGATGTGGTGAGACAATTGGTTTAACGTGGGAAGACATTGATTTTGATAAGATGGAAGTAAGTATTAATCATCAATTGATATATAAAAAGGTTGGCGATAGGATATGTTTTTATGCGAAGCAGCCTAAAACCAGAAAAGGGATTCGAGTGCTGCCATTTACGGAAGAATTGGCTGAATATTTGGTATTGCAGAAAGAATATCAAGGGATATTGGGGATTAAAGATGATTATGAGATAGACGGCTATTCGGGATTTGTATTTACAACAAGAAAAGGAAAACCAATGCAGCCTAATTGCTTAAACAGAGTACTTGCTAACATTATCCGTACATATAATAATGAAGAAATAGAAAAAGCAGGAAAGCAAAAGAGAGAACCTGTGCTAATACCACAGATATCGGCACATACGTTACGGCATACGGCATGTACCCGAATGGCGGAAAAAGGAATTGATGTAAAGACATTGCAGTACATCATGGGACACAGTAGTATTTCTGTGACGATGGATATATATAATCATGTCGATAAGAGACGAGTGATTAATGAGATAAAGAAAATGGAAGATATGTAAAAAGTATATGGCAGATACTGCTGACACCAATTTTGACACCAAAAAGGTGTCAGGTAGATGAATGTAAATAGCTATTGATAAATATATGAATCAGCGGAAACCGTGCGGATTTACTGGTGATGGAGATATTTGGCAAGAGATAAACCCACATTATCGCTTACAACAAAAAAGAAATCATTCCACAGGACTAATCAAGACAGAAAAAGGGTTTCCGGGTGACCGGGAATCCTTTTTTCGTCATGTCATTTGGCAAGTAATCCGTTCAATCTTGAAATGCTTAATTGAATCTCTAAAGGAAGTATGATAATATAAAAAAAAGAAGTATCCTGAAAATACAATACATATGAGCATGGACAGGGAGTCAAATAGTAGACTGGTAGAATAAGAGAAGTGTTATCTAGAATTATTTAAAAGGCTTTTATTATAGAAGGGGAAGGAAATTAAAAAGTATATGGGGAACAGTAAGAATGAGATTACATATCATAATAAGGATGTTCTGTCTAAGATATTAGCAGAGAATTTTAAAGATAAATCTTTGAAGGTTTATGGGATTGACGTACCTAAGATTAAACAGATCTTGCCGACGAATCTACCGCAAATACAGGTAAACGAAATGAGGATTGACAATCTATTTCTCTTGGAGGATGATTCGATTGCAATTATAGATTATGAAAGTGATGTGAAGTGGGAGAACCATTTAAAGTATCTGAATTACATTGTACGTATTTTGGAAAGATATAAAAAGGAAGAAATGCCGAAGCAGGTCCGCATGATCGTCATATATACGGCAGATGTGGAGAAAGCACCTGAAGAATTTTCAGCAGGCTGTCTGACTTTAAAAATGGAGCAGGCGTTTCTTAGTAAAATAGATTCCGAAACTGTGCAAGATGAGATTAGGAAGAAAGTAGGGCAAGGCAGGTCATTATCAGATGATGAACTAATGAAATTAATTATCTTACCTTTGACCTATAAGGGAAAAGAGAAGAAAAAGCAAGCAGTAAAAGAAGCAGTTGAATTGGCAAAGCAGATTGTGGATAAAGAGGAAAAGGCATTTGTATTATCTGGAATTTTGGTATTTGCTGATAAAATCATCGATACTGAAACAGCAAAATATATCAAGGAGGTTGTGCGTATGACGCAGGTTGCAGAATTATTATTGGAAGAAGGAAGAGAAGAAGGAAGAGAAGAAGGAAGAGAAGAAGGAAGAATAGAAGGAAGAGAAGAAGGAAGAGTATTGACAGTAAAAATATTTCAAGAGGCACAGCGGAATCCACAGTCTTCGATCGAACAGATTGCAGAAAAAGTAGGCTGCAAGGTTCAAGAGGTAACAGATACACTGAAAATGTTTGGTATGTGACTTGTTTAAAGGGAGAAATAAAGTCACAAAGAGAAAATTCCCATTCTCTCTTAACAATTATATCCAGAATGTCGATATTACAATGAAGGATGGAAGATTTATCCTTACTTCCGGACAGACGGAAGATACCTCATTATCTTAACGAAGGGATCTCTTTACGTGATACCAGAAGTATAATACCAGTATTCCAACGATTTCTATGCTAGATGGAGATCGTGGAATAATATATAATATGAAGAAAGGAGGAAGAAATATGGCGATCAGCGGAATCAGTTCCTATGGATTGAATAGTTTATACGGTTATCAGTCAACGATTAATAGTCTTCGCCTGACTCAGGCGCTCTATAAGAATCCCAAGCTTAACCCGGCATCTTCATCGTCGTCTGTGTCGTCTGTTACGTCGCAGAAGGCTGCTAAGAACGCGAATGTGGCGTTCGTGAAGGAGTACAGCAGCAGCATGACAGATCTGATGAATGCGGCAAATGAGTTAAGGAATTCGAATAAGAGCGGAGCTATGAGCGACCTTGCGGTTACCAGTTCGAACGAGAAGGTGGCAACGGCGAGCGGAAAGCTGTTATTAAAGAATGATAAGGACTTTGAACTTGATGTTACACAGATCGCGCAGGCACAGATGAATGTCAGCGAGGGCGTGAAGGCATCGGCTTATGCGCAGTCCGGTATGAACTTTACCGTGGGAGACGATAAGAATTCTGTGAATGTCCAGGTAAGCGCTGTAAAAGCGAACGGCGGATCTAAGACGAACGCTCAGATGTTAAGAGAAGCAGCGGATCAGATCAATAAGAGCAAAGCGAACGTAACCGCAAGTGTAATTGAGAAGGACGGTGTTGCTTCCCTGCAGATCGAGAGCAAGGAAACCGGAACCAGCAACGCGTTCGAAGTAAGCGGTGAGATGGGCGCGGCAGCCGGAGCAGAGAATGTGAAGACAGAAGCGGCGAATGCGAAGTATTCTGTAACAACAGGTGGTATGAAGACAGAGTATGAGTCCGAGAGCAATACGGTTTCGGTGGGCTATGTAGGAGTCAGTGCACAGCTTAAGGGCACAGGACAGACGACGCTTAAGGCTGATGTAGATACCGGCAAGGCGGCGGATGCCCTCGGTAAGCTAGTAGATGCATATAACTCTTCATTGAAGTTCCTCAACAATAATTTTGACAGAGGAACCGGCATAGGCAGGCAGATGCAGAGCCTTCTCAACGGGCTTGGTTCAGAGCAGTCGCTGAAGCAGATGGGAATTACGGTCAATAAGGACGCTACCTTAAGCTTTAGTAAGTCGACATTTGAAAAGAACATGGCAAAGGATCCGTCGCTGACCAGAGATCTGGTCTCCGGTACGGGCGGGATTGCGGAACGTATGTTTAATAAGGCACGAAGCGGCCTGAACATGAGTTCCAATTCACTGACCAATGGTTATACATCCAGTGTGTATTCAAGTTCCGGCACAAGTTCTTCTAAGAATTCTGCAACGAACCCATACGCTGTGTTAGGTATGTATTCCAGAAGCGGAGCATACAACATGAGCAACTATAATGCGGTTGGTATGATGTTGAATTATCTGATCTAGAGTACATTTTCTGGTAAGAACGATATTGTAGTTCGTTCCAGTGCTTTATCTGATCAGGATGTTAAGAGTAATAAGTGGCGAGGTTGCTGCAATTTTGCAGCAACCTCGTCTTTTTAAAAAGCAAGGATTTTGTATCGCAGTATGTCTCGCCTGTTGCAGAATAGACATTCGGTATTGCCGAACGAGCAACCAATATTGACGGTTGCTCGTTTTTTCTATATCCTTTAATCAGTTAATGGAGTGTTATAGCAGACAAAGGGAGTAAAGGAAATGGATGAAAGAGAGACAAAGATCAGACAGTTGGCTGTTGAGGCAGGATTCGTATTAGACGGCGTCAGGAAGCTGCCGGAGATGGATGCCGTCCTCTACCAGATGTACTATGGGAAGAACGGCGCTAAGCTTTTGTGGCTTGATCGCAGGGAGGAGAATAAGACATTCGCGATCGCATTCAAGACGCTCCCTTCTGATGATACGGGGGTATTCCATATATTGGAACATTCTCTTCTCTGCGGGTCAGAAAAGTATCCGGTAAGCAAGCCGTTTGTGGAGATGATCAAGGGATCCCTTCAGACATTTATGAACGCCTTTACATTTCCGGATAAGACCATGTATCCGGTGTGCAGCAGGAATGATAAGGATTTTCTGAACCTTATGGACGTCTACCTGGATGCAGTATTTCATCCTCTGTGTGTGACGAAGAGGGATACGTTCCTTCAGGAGGGGTGGCACTATGAATTGGAGGACTCGGTAGGAGAACTGACCTGCAACGGTGTGGTATATAACGAGATGAAGGGCGTATATGCATCGCCGGATACATGGATTGACAGTAATCTGAACCGTATGCTTTTTCCGGATAACTGTTACCGGTTTCAGTCCGGCGGTGATCCGGAGCATATTACGGAACTTGAATATGAAGGATTCACGGCAGGTTATCATAGATTCTATCATCCGTCTAATTCTTACATTATACTGGACGGAGATATGGATATTGCTGCCGTTCTTGCGAAGATTGGAAATGTGTTAAGCGAGTATGACCGGCAGGATCCGGATACCGAGATTCCGATACAGGATCCGGTACGGCATGCCGAAGTCAGGTGTCCTTATGAGATTGGCAGGAATGAGGATCCCGCCGACCGGATGATCCTTGCCGGAGGATGGGTATATGGAAGGTTTGATGAGCCGGAGAAAAATATGGCATGCGGTGTGCTTGCCGATATCCTGTGTTCAACGAACGAGTCGCCGCTTCGAAAGGCAGTCCTTGACAAGGGGCTTGCGCAGAATGTAGAGCTTGCGAGGATGGACGGGATTCAGCAGCCGTATCTTGTTCTGGTAATACGCAATACAAGCGATGAGAAAAAGGAGAAGGTGTGGGAAACGATTTCCTCAACACTGGAAGAACTGGCGGAGAATGGATTGGATCACAGAAGGCTGGAAGCTATTCTAAGCCGTATGGAATTCAACATGCGGGAAAAAGAGTCCGGGATGTATCCGGAAGGCGTCGTGAATGCTATGCGTATCCTTGACAGCTGCCTCTACGGCGGAGATCCGGCGCAGAATCTGTGTTATGGGAATATCTTTCAGTCTCTTCGCGAGAAGATCGGCGAGGGGTATTTTGAACGACTGCTAAAAGAAATAATGATCGAGAATCCTCATCATGCGAAGCTTATTCTGTATCCGTCCCAGTCTATCGGGGAGGAACGCCGAAAGAGGGAACGGATCCGTCTTGAAGAGATCAGGAAGCTGTGGCTGCCGGTCAAGAGGGAGGGTGTGATAGCGGAGCTGGCACACTTAAGGAGACTGCAGGGAATGGCAGATTCAGAAGAACAGATTGCGGCTCTGCCCCGGCTGCAGTTGTCGGATATCCCGGAGGGGATAGAAGAGATCCCGCAGGAGATAAAAGAGATGGATGGCAGTACGGTTCTGATCCATAAGCTGGAGACGGATGGGATTGTCCATATGTCCTATTATTTCTCGTTGGCGGGAATGTCGCTTGAAGAATTAAGTATAGTGTCATTCCTGCGTATGCTTCTGGGCCAGGTACGGACGGTTCATTATGGCGCGCTTGAGATTCAGGCAGAGCTTACCGGTAAGCTTGGACGCTTCCAGTCTTATGTGGATGTATTTGCAAGGCGCGGTCAGACGGAGAGTTGTATGCCGTATCTGGTGTTGCAGGTGTCGGCGCTTAAAGAGAGGATGGATGACGCTGTCCGCCTGGTGAGCGAAGTGCTGAATGGCTCGAGGTTTGACGACATCTCCTATATCCGTACAAGGATCCGGCAGCTTAGGCTGTCCATGGAGCAGCATATCCTGATGAATGGAAATGCATATGCCGCCCGTCTGGCGGTAGCGGGATTCTCTGCAAGAGGCGCCGTACAGGAAGCCTTCCAGGGGATCCGGATGCTTCGGTTCGTTCAGAGGATAGATGATGGATTTGAGAAAGAAGGAACAGAGCTCGCCCGCAGGATGGGACAGTTCTGTAAGAAGATATTCGTGCGGAGACGCGCAGCAGTCAGTGTGACCGGTGAGATAGAAGAAATGTGGACGGCGCGGCTTGTCCGTCTGCTGGCGGATAGGCCAGATCTGACAGAGGAAGCTGCAGAAAATAGTTCTTCGATGTGTGTTAATGCATATGGCGGTCTCGCAGCAGCCAGGAAGACAGGAATCCGGATTCCGGCAGAGATTGGATTCGCAGGGAAGGGTGCAAACCTTAATATATGTGGCGCCAGATACCACGGAGCAATGAAGGTAGCGGCAAGGATCTTGAGCTACGGCTATCTGTGGGAGACAATCCGCGTAAAAGGCGGAGCGTATGGTACAGGCATGGCCGTATCGGGAAACGGTGATGTGACATTTACGTCATTCCGGGATCCGAACACGGCAGATTCATTAATAAGCTTCGATAAAGCCGGAGCCGCGCTTCGCGGCATATGCACAGGCAGGGAATCATTTGACAGATATATCGTCAGCACGATTGCTTCTATGGAACCTCTGTTGAGTGTACGGCAGAAAGGTATTCGCGCAGCGGAAAATTATTTAAGCGGCGTGACCAGCGAGATGCTTCTTGAAGAGAGAAGAGAGATTCTTCATACATCAAAAGAAGATCTTATGCAGGTTGGCGATATTCTTGACAAGCTTTGTGAAAAGGCAGGCGTGTGCATAATAGGCGGCAGGGCTTCTCTGGAAGGTGCAGGTACAAGTCTTATACAGATTGAAGATTTGTAATGATATTTGTGCAGATATGTGGTACAGGAGTGGAGGTGGTTCATGGAAAATGCCGAATAAGCGTCGATTTCTTCCGAATAGACCAAACACGTTGAGGCTTCGATTTATTTTTGTTACGATGGAAAATAAATATGAGTAAAGTAGGAGTATTTGGAGTAGAAATAATATTTCTACTTATACCAAGGAGCGTGAAAGCATGGGAAAGAAGAAAAAAATAATTATAGGAGCAGTATCTGCGTTGGTGCTTTGCCTAAGTTTTGGCGGCGGATACCTCTTATCCAGGAACGGAGGAATCGAAGAGCTGCTTGAGGAGACTGGCTTGTCAAAGAAATCTACAAAAAATAAGGATGCGAAAAAGGGTGATACGGATATGGATGATGGTATTGACGCAGATGCGGCGGGAGCCGGCGGCGGTGATGCCGGTAACGGGGATGTATCCGGAGGCATGGGAGCCGACGGGAACCAGAGGACAAACTTCGTGGACGACGGAGGCGCCAGTGTGGGCGGAACGAGTCCCGGTGAAAGCTTCAGTATCAAGATGAGTGATCTGTGTACATTCTCTGATCCATCCGGAATAAGCTTTGATACGAGATATGTACTATACGGAGGTTCTGACTGTATGCCTGCAAAGAAGGTGGCAGCAATAGGATACAAGTGTAAAGGTGTCTATGTCATTCTCTATGCGAAAGGCGGAAAGGCAATGGGACAGTATACTTGCTATGTGATGTCCGGTGAGTCGGATGCGAAGGGGCTTGCGTCAGCGTTTGCTTCAAAGAATGACAGCAGTGCGTTCAGCTATGGAAACTGGGGG
This sequence comes from Dorea sp. 5-2, assembly GCF_000403455.2. Lineage (GTDB taxonomy): Bacteria > Bacillota > Clostridia > Lachnospirales > Lachnospiraceae > Sporofaciens. The sequence goes on from NZ_KE159715.1 coordinate 456,078, forward strand.
GATGTGACCTATGAGTATTGTTCGGGAAGTTATGTGCAGACATCGATCGATACATATTATAAGAGCGGAGCAATCACGTCGGCGACGCTACAGGCATATCTTGGCATGCAGTTTTACTTTGGCGGTATGAGCGAGTATAAGCCGCAGTCAGGTTCGAATGGCGGAGGGAATTCTGGCAATTCGAGCAATCCTGGTAATCCGAGTAACCCGAGTGATCCCGGCAGCCCGAGTAACCCGAGTAATCCCGGCAACCCGAGTAATCCCAGCAATCCGAGTAACCCGGATAACCCGGTGAATCCGGAACCTGGATCAGATAACCCGGATGATCCGGACGATCCGTCTGTTCCGACAAAGACATCAACTTTAAGAGGAACCTCAGCGGGAGAGACATTTGCGGTTCAGATTGGGACATGTCGGTTTTCAGATCCGGCAGGACTTGTATATGACAGCCGATACGTCTTGAAAATAGACAGTTCCGCATCTCAGTTTATAAGATATGCTGGTGAGGGCGCAACAGAGTTTTATAAGATCATATATTGCAAAGATGATACAGTGGTAGACGAATATGAAGGCTTTGTAATGACAGATTCTGATCTGGCTGATCAAAAAGCAAAAGATAATGAAGACAGCGTGAAACTTCAAAGCATACAAGTGATAAAAAATGTTGTGATTTTCAGGGTTAAGGCTGAGTTTACACAGAGTACAATTGATAATATGCGTCCTACATTAGAGGGTGAAGGCTGGAAAGCGCCGTTTCATAAAGCGTACTTGGAAGAGATGTATGTGAATGGCGGTATGGAGGAATGTACGGAGGGGACTTTGGATGAAGTAAAGCCTGATGTACCCGCAGAGCTTAGAGGAACCTCGCCGGAGGAATCCTTTTCCTTTAGGATCAGCGAAAAAGTTGTATTTGATGAAGCTAAGGTACGGCCGGAAGATTATGCAGTCCGTTATGTATTGTATACAAATAAAGAACAGCAGGGCGGCTTAAAAGAGCAGTACGAGATTTTGTATGTCGGAGAAGATGGGACGGCATTGATGGATTGTAAATATTATGTTGCAAAGGATCATGAAGCGGCTCAGGCGCTAAAAGATATGGGATTTATAGCGGGTTGTACAGTAGAAGAAAATGTCGTATATCAACATGATGAGAGCATACAGCAGACAATTAATATGTTGGCATCAATACTTGGAGAAGCTACCGGAGAAGCATATGCGAAGTTCTTGATGGCCGGCACTTTATCAGGTGTTCCAATGATAGAACTTATTCCGTTTCCAAGGGCAGCCGCGGCGCCGGTGTTTTCACAATATGTTGTTGCAGAGGTACTGCCAGAAGCCGATCCGGTTGCAGAAAATGAAAATATGCTTATGGAAATGGCTGAAAGTATAGGCATAGAATCTCAAAGAGAAGTTTTGTCGGGGAATCTGTTTGCAGATGTAAAAGACGTATTTTCGGAAGAGGCAGGTGAAGAGGAAGATTTTAACCCGACAGACGCAGGTAATATAACGGACGAGACGGAAGAGCCTGGGGTATCAGCCGAAGAGGAAGATTTTAACCCTGCAGACGCGGGCAACGTACAGATACCAGAGGCGGCAGATCTGCCGGACGGACAAACACCGGAAGTACCTCCGTCGGATGCGGCGGAAGAAACATTTGACCCGGCGTCCGCGGGAAACAGTCAGATACCGGAGACAGAGAATTTCGACCCGTCGCAGGCAGGACAGGCGGAGACGCCTGCCGCGCCGTCAGAGGGTTCCAATAGGGACATCCGGATCACTCCGGATTATACCTTTACAGATCCGCAAGGCATTGTATATGACGCACGCTATGTGTTCCATAAAGACGGAGACAGCGAGCTTGCCGCCATGCTTACCGCCGAGAGAAATGCTGTCGTATCCGACGTATACGTCATCTTCTACGTAAAAGACCAAAAAGTATTGACAGAATATCGTTGTTTTGTCATGAATGGAAATGCAGTATGTGAAGAGACGGCGCAGGAGAATCTTACGAACCTGATCGGCAGTTTGCCGGGCATGGAGAAGGCATATGAGGCGAATCCAAAGGGATATCAGGAGTATATCAAAGAGGTGTACCGGTTGGAAGAATTAGAAGAAGGAGACAGGTAATATGAGGAAGAAACTGATTTCGATTTTAGTGTGTGCGATGATAGGGATTATGATGATCGGCTGCGGCTCATCCGATAAGGATGATGCCGGGATGACGGACGGCAAGACAGAGGGCAAAACAGATGTCCAAGACGAAAAACAGACGATCGACAAGGATTTCAATCTTCAGATGACCGACAGCTATACCTTTACAGATCCCCAGGATTTTGAATTTGACCAGCGTCATGTCCTGGTAGGAGATGAGAACAGCAAGCTTCTTTCTGATATGGGAAATATGGGTTACAAAGCGTTAAAAATGTATGATATCATTTACTCAAACGGCGGATCGCCGGTGGCAGAGTATCAGTATTTTGTGACGCCGGATGAGGAAAGCGCGGCGTCTCTTGCGCAGTTCTATACTTCGCAGGGACAGAAAATTACGCAGGAGGGCAGCGTGCTCTATGCCACTGTGGACGGTGATACCCTTGAGGGATCGATCATCTCTCTGGCAGGTACGGGTGCAATAGCGGATGAAACTTTGGAAGCATATATTGAGATGATGAAGAGTTTCAATGGTTTGGTCGATTATGAATAGACTTGAATAGAACAACAAAGAACCGGGGACGGGGTAAAACTCATTTTACCCTGTCCTCAATCTATATCCGAATATGGGAAAGAGGCTGCCGGCGATGTTCGGTCGTATATTACAAGATGCAAAGTAGCCGGCGGCAGGTTTGAACGGATCGAAAGGAGAGAAAATTGTGGACAGGAAGGTAAAAAAGAAGGGATCCGGCGAAGGAAGCTGGCGGGATTTCTGGAACCTTTTGAAGAAAATACAGTTACCGTGGCATTGGATCGTTATCGCTTTTTTGTGTAATTTCTTCTATAACAAGGTCATGCTGAAGCTTCCGACCATTACGGCGGGACTTATGAGCGGGAGTCTGGACAATAAGGTACTGTGGGATGCGATCTGGTTTTACGTAATCTTTACGATCGTATTATGCGGAGACGTAGCTCTTCGGACTCCGGCGCAGCACATTGCGGCGAGGAATGCAAGGCGGGTGATCTGGAAGAAGATGCTTCATATCCGGATGGATTATTATGACGGCAACGATCCGTCTGACATTATGAGTACCATAACCAATGATACGACAACGGCGGCACAGCTTCTGGTGCAGTTCCTGGTAGGATTTTTTCCTACGCTTTATTATGTGGTGGAAGCGCTTAGGACAATCTCGTCTTATAATATATGGCTTACGGTGTCGGTGTTCCTTCTGCTGCCGGTTAAGATTCTGTATATGGTTTTTATCGGACGGATGCGATATAAGACGCAGGACGGGCTGTTTCAGGAGATCGGCGGGTTGACGGCGTATCTTGCGGAGCGTGTCAGAAACTTGGGTCTTATCAAGACGTATACGAATGAAGAGAAGGAACTTAAGAATGGGGAAAATGCCGCGTATGGACTGTTCCATGCCAATATGCGCGTTAACAAATTACAATGCGGCATTACGGCGCTGACTACCCTGATGGGGATGGCGCAGGTTATGGTCGTCATGGTGTTCGGAGTGATCCTCCTTAAGCGGGGAGATATTGATATCAGCCAGTGGGTTGCGTTTTATATGTTCTCCGGGACATTATCCACTGCATTTTCCAACCTGATCGAGTACTGGACGAACTTGAAGATGGTCCAGGGAACTATGGCAAGGACGGCAAAGCTTTTGCTTGCGCCGGAGGAGGAAGAGACTGTCACAGATACCAGGAAGCCGGAGGGTGCGGAGGTTACATTTGATAAGGTGAGCTTCTCCTACGGGGATAAGAAAGCGATACAGGATATCTCTTTCCATATTCCGGCAGGAAGCGCCGCGGCGATCATCGGTCTTTGCGGAAGCGGTAAGACAACGTCGGTAAGCCTTCTTGAGCATTTCTATGAGCCGTGTGAGGGAACAGTCTTTTTTGGGGGAGTCCCGGTATCGGAGATGTCTCTGGATGAGCTGAGGGGGCATATGGGATATGTGCAGCAGGGGGCGGATATTTTCAGCGGTACGGCGAGAGAGGCGCTTACCTACGGGCTCCACCGTGAAGTAAGAGATGAGGAGATCTGGGCGGCGGCTGAAAAGACCGGATTTGCGGAGGTTCTGCAAAAATGGGAAGGCGGGCTGGATGCGCCGGTGGCGCCAGGCGGAACCTCTATGTCAGGGGGCCAGAGGCAGAAGCTTGTCCTCACAAGAGAATTTATGCGCAAGTCCGACATGATCCTTCTGGATGAGCCAACGTCGGCGCTGGATGTTACGGCGTCAAAGATGATCCGGGATACGATCTTTGAGATGTTCCCGGGAAGAACGAAGATTATTATCACGCACGACTTGTCTCTTCTTGAGCGGGTGGATCAGATTATCGTACTGAATAATGGTATACTAGAAGGCGTGGGAAGTTATGATGAACTGTATGGAAACTGCCGGGCATTTATGGAATTAATCGCAGCCTGCGGGACGGAAGAAGCTTCGCAGGGGGCTCCATTTATGGAAAAGGAGGCGGTACAATGATGAAACTGGTCAAAGGATATACGAAGATATTTAAAGGGATGAAACTGCCGTGGCTGCTTCTGTTCTTTGTGGTGGCGATCTCCATGGTAAAGTCCCATCTGGAAGTAGAGGCGATCACCATCACAGCGTCTATCATTGACGGGACGCAGAATTCCATTAAGACGGATGAGTTGGTGCGCTACATGGAGTTTCAGTTGCTTGCGGGAGTGATTACCATTGCATTTACCTATATCTCAGGCCTGGTATTGCAGAAGATCAACCTTGCGGTCCGGCTGAAGGTATGGAATAAGATGATGCACCTTCCAACCAGCTATTATGATTCGGATAATATCAACGAGTTAGTAACACGTGTGACGACGGATGCGGATAACGCCGGGAATTATTTTCAGCTGCTGATCAATATATTTGTGGCGGCGTATGCCGGAGTCGTGGCTTACCAGAAATTATTTTCCTTCCAGAGTAAGATGGCGCTGGCAAGCCTTCTGGTGATCCCGGTGCTGATGGGGATCACAGTCTTATACAGCGTCCTGTCTTACAAGACCGGTATGAAGGCAAGGGCAAGGCTTGCGGCTACGATGGGATATCTGGCGGAACATGTACGGGGCTTAAGGCTTATCAAGTCCTTCCGTATGGAGGAGGAAGAGCACAAGAAAGCGGAGGAGCTTTTTGGGAAGCAATGCAAGGCGGACATCTTCCTTGGGTATACTTCTATGATCCAACTTGGAGGAATGGAGATCATGGGATGCCTTACGATTGTGATTTCCTTCGTGCTGGGAAGCAGGATGGTTGTGGCAGGAGAGCTGACGGTCGGGAAGCTCATAGGCTTTTATACGCTGTGCGGGCTTGCCACGGTACGGTTGGCTGAGATCTGCACACACTTTGGAACATTTTCGCAGAATGCAGGGATTGTCCAGAAGATCGGGGCAATCCTGGAAAGCTCGCAGGAGCCAGAGGAAGGATGTGAGATGGATGTGTCGGATGCAGATATCATCCTTGACCATGTGGACTTCTCCTACCAGACGGCTTTGGTCTTAAAGGATCTGAACTGTGCCATTCCCAAGGGGAAGGTTACGGCGGTCGTAGGAACGAACGGTGCAGGAAAGAGTACGCTGTTTAAGCTTCTGGAACGAATGTATGACCCAACGTCCGGCACGATATATTTTGGAGACCGGGATGTGACGCAGTTCAAGCTATCGTCCTGGCGGAAGAGCTTCGCCATCGTATCCCAGGACAAGCCGATCTTATCCGGTACGGTCCGCGACAATATCATCTACGGTGTGGAACGTCCCGTGTCGGAAGAGGAGCTGATCCATGTGGCGAAGATGGCAAATATCTATGATTTTATCATGAATACGCCGGGGCAGTTTGATGCAGAGGTTGGTCCCGGAGGCTCAAATTTCTCGGGCGGGCAGCAGCAGTGCATCGCCATTGCGAGGGCTATGATGCGTAATCCGGACTATCTGCTCCTTGACGAGGCGACGAGTAACCTGGATGTGAAGAGCGAGAAGCTTGTGACGGAGGCGTTAAGCAACCTCATGAAGAACCGGACGACGATTCTGATCGCGCATAATTATTCGGCGACCGTATTTGCAGACCAGGTGATCGTCCTGTGCAACGGAGAGATCAAGGGGTGCGGGACACCGAAAGAGCTGCTTGAGACGAATGAGTATTATCGTACCTTTGCGAAAACCGGCGTGGGAATCGCGCATTAAATCTGCGGACAGGGAATGTGCAGATAAAACCAGACAGAAGAAAGGGAGAATCAAAAAATGAAGTCAAGAATGACGAGCTGCTATGATTATAAATTGTTGGAAGTCTCGGAGGAGTTGGGAAGCTGGCATATCCCGGACAGTGAGATCGAGGCGGAACTTGAGGCTCTGGCGAAGGATCACTCCGGAGAAGAAGAGACAGAAGGAGAGATCCGGGATAAAGACTGCGTGCGCTGTATCTGTGTGAAGGCTTCGAAGGAGAACTGGGAAGGCAGGGCGGTCCTTTTGTATCCCGGTCGTAAGCTTCCGGGGGCAGAAGACGCGGAAGAGGCTGTTCTTGGGAAGAAACGAGGAGAGGAATTCGAATGCAGTATTAAGGACGTATCTCTGACGTTAAGGGTTAAAAAGGCGGTGCGTATCCATGTGATGGAGGTGGGCGATGAGCTTGCGGCAAAGCTTGGTATTCCCGGGGTAGAGACGGTCAGGGATTACTACCGCTGGTATCATGAGCGGCATGATAAGGAGCGGAAGGAAAAAGCGTGCATGGGGATCGCCCGCTGTTGGCTGGAAGCGATGGCAAAGAATAGTGACTTTGATATCGACGAGGATGAGAAGAAGGAGTGGTGTGATAACAGGGCGCGTATTATGTACGAGGGACTCCTTGCCGCAGGGCATGATATGAAGAAGACTGAGGACGGCAGGAGCATTACGGAGGAAGAAGCGCTTAAGAGAGCGTCCGATTCACAGGAGATGTATTTTATCCCGTATCTGATATACACCTATTTTTCGGAGAAGAATGGTTATGTACTGACGGAGGAGGGATTCGTAAAAGAGGTGGAGAAGATTGCCGCCGAGCGCGGGGAGAAGCTGGAAGACCTTATGAAGCAGGCGGACATTACTATGTTCAGGCAGACAAAGTATCAGGAGTATACCTATCATCTTTTGATGGCAGAAGCAGAAAAATATCTGGAGGTGTAAAGACATGGCAATTATAGAAGCGGCAAGCGAGAATTTTGACGAGCTGGTTAATTCGGCAGAATATGTAATGGTAGATTTCTACGGCGACCACTGCGGTGCATGCGCGTGGACTGCGCCGTACTATCGGGAGGCGGCGGATGATATGGCGTTTATTAAGTTCATCCAGGTCAATACTTCTGTACACAGAGACCTTGCCAAACGGTTTAAGATCATGGGGATTCCGGCGTTCCAGTATTACCATAACGGGGAATTGGTGCATAAATCTGTGGGCGGCATGGATCTGGAGCAGATTCACAAACAGTTGTCTGAACTTTTGTATCATGCTTAAGATACACATAGAGAACGGATTTTTCAGATGATTGAAATGTAAGGCAAGGGATGGTATACTAAGTAATATTTTAACCGTCAGCTGAATCTCTGGTGTAAAGAGTATATTGCCAAGAAGGGAGGGAGCGCCATGGTGATTGCCGGATATGGTTTTCTGAGTGCAGGTGCGGTTGTTTCCTGTTACTTTGCCTTTGAATGGTTGGGGATGGAGAGGCGACGCAGTGTGGCGTTTTCTTTTCTTGCAGGTGTTGTATGCGCGTTGTCTGCCTGCCTGAATGTGAGTGTGAGAATCAGTGGGATCGTCTGTTTCCTGTTTCTTGCCATATTCATACCTGTTGTCCTGGAGCCTAAGGGAACATGGGCGGATATTGCCGCGGCGCTGTCCATTGCATATGCGCAGTACGGCATGCTGCAGGTGACGGCAGGGACGATATTGCGTATAGAATTTCTTTCCCTCTTTTTCCGTGTTATGCTGCTGGTGCTAGTGATACTGACAACATATGGAATCTGCGGAAGGATGTCAGCAGAGTTTCCGGGGGCGGGCTGGAAGGAATATTTCTCTTGCCGGAAACCGGCTGCCAGGGAGACGGGATTGGGCGCGGGAGGAATGGACCGTCCTATGGCGGAGCTTGAGGTTTATCTTGTTGTATATGGGGGATGCTTGATCATACCTGCCGTGACAGGGATCTATACCGTGCCGGTGGTGTGCCTGGAGTGGTTTGCGTTCTTTGGCGGCTTGAAGCTTCTGAATCTGATCATATCGAACCGTAAGGAGAGAATCACGGTGCTTACGGAGAAGCAGTACCGGGATGATATGCAGGCATATATGAGCGTGATCCGTTCTCAGCGCCACGATTATAATTTCCATGTGCAGACGCTCCACGGACTGCTTCTTAGGAAGGATTACGAGGCATGTGAAAGATATCTTGATGAATTGCTTAAGGATTCCATTGAGATGAACCAGATCTTGCCGCTTCAGGATGCGGCAGTCAGCGCCCTGATCCTTTCCTTCAAGAATAAGGCGGCTCTAAGCGGGCTTAAGATGGATATTACGATTGAGAATGATCTTTCGCAGATTGCGACGAATGTCTATGAGACGAATAAAGTGATCGGAAATCTGCTGCAGAATGCCATCGACGAAGCTGAGGCGGTTCCGGACAAATCCTACGGGATCAGGCTGTCTATCCTGAAACGGGGAGAATTCTGTATCATCAATGTCTCAAACCGTGTAAGCAGGCTTAATCCTATGGGAGGGTATCAGGTGGGACATTCTTCAAAGAAGGGGCACGAAGGAATCGGGATCGCGTCGATCCAGGCGCTTGCATCCAGGTATGGCGGGGTTGTGTACTCCAGAATGGAAGGGGATATTATATTTTTTGTTGCAAAGCTCCCATTGCAGCTTTATAAGGAGGAGTCATGATGTATGACGGACTGGTGCTTCTGGTGGACGATCAGCCTCTTGCGGCGGAGGATTCGATTGCCGCTTTGAAGCATTATTTACTTGGCGGACAGATTTTATATGTAGAAAATGCTGCGGATGCCATGAAGGCGCTTCGGGAACATCCGGTATCCCTGGTATTTCTTGATATTGAGATGCCGGACATGAGCGGCTTCTCTCTTGCAGCGCATCTAGAGGCGGAACATAAGGGACTGCCCTATATATTTCTGACGGGGCACGCAGATTTTGCCGTGGAGAGTTATGATTATGAGCCGGTCGATTTTCTTACGAAGCCGGTTGACGTGACACGCCTGGGAAAGGCTTTTGAGAGAGCGGAGAAGAAGGCTTCGCCTTCCGCCGGGAAAGTGGCGGTGCGGACGGGGCAGGATTATGTACTTGTGGCGCCGAAGGAGATCGGTTATATCTGTAAGGAGAAGAGGAAGATCTGGATACGGCTAAAAGACGGCAGAGAGTACCAGTCGGCAATGTCCCTGGATGAATTGGAGCGGATATTCAGTGATTATGGATTTTTCAGATGCCATCAGTCTTTTTTGATTCCGGTGGGAGATATCAGGCAGGTGAATTCCAGTAGGTTCGGACAGACATATGAGGCGGCACTTAAGGGGGATCTGGTGGTTCCCGTCAGCAGGAGCAAATATACAAGGCTTAAGGAGGAGCTTAAGCTTCTGGGGATTCCGTTTGTGAAGGGGGTAACGTCAAGGTAAGGCAATGCATGATCGTATAGAGGATCATTAGAATGTTTTGCATATTGGACTGAAAAGAGGTATTGCTTTTTCGTATAATGTCTAGTAAAATTAGTCTAGCACATCGTAAATTAAATAACGGACCATAGTATTCCGGTATGGTCTGCTATTTAATGGACGATGTGCAGGAAATGCCAGGAGGAATACAGATGTCAGAAATTACGAACATAGCCCTGGATGCCATGGGCGGGGACAATGCCCCGGCGGAGATGGTGAAGGGCGCGGTAGATGCGGCCCGGAAGGAACCTGCCATGAAGGTATTCCTGATCGGACAGAAAGAGGCAATAGAGAAGGAACTTGCAAAGTATCCGCCCAATAAGAAGCAGATCGAGGTCATCCACGCTTCGGAGGTGATCGAGACGGCGGAACCGCCGGTGAACGCGATCCGTAAGAAGAAGGATTCGTCCATTGTGGTGGGTATGAAGATGGTACGGGAAGGTAAGGCAGACGCGTTCGTGTCGGCAGGAAGTTCCGGGGCTATCCTGGTCGGAGGGCAGGTGCTGGTCGGGCGGATCAAGGGAGTGGAACGTCCGCCGTTAGCGTCGCTGATCCCCACCAAGAGGGGGGTATCCCTGCTGCTTGACTGCGGTGCCAATGTAGATGCGAGAGCCTCTCATCTCGTTCAGTTTGCCAAGATGGGCTCTATCTATATGGAGCATGTACTGGGCGTGAAGAAGCCTTCTGTGGGTATCGTTAACATCGGTGCGGAGGAAGAGAAGGGCAACGCATTGGTGAAGGAGACCTTTCCTTTGTTGAAGGCAGAGAAGGACATTCACTTTACCGGCAGTGTGGAAGCAAGAGAGATTCCCCACGGGCAGACAGACGTGGTGGTCTGTGAAGCATTTTCGGGTAATATCATCCTGAAGCTTTATGAAGGAGTGGGTGCGGTCCTGATCAGTAAGGTGAAGGAAGGGCTTATGTCTACGCTTCGCAGTAAGATCGGGGCAGTGCTGATCAAGCCGGCGCTGAAGGCGACGCTTAAGACCTTTGACGCCAGTGAATACGGCGGGGCGCCGCTTCTGGGATTGAATGGGCTGGTTGTGAAGACGCATGGGAGCGCCAGGGCGAAGGAAGTAAGTAATACGCTGATCCAATGCGTAACGTTCAAGAGACAGAGGATCAATGAAAAGATCAAGGAGTGTATTCAGGCGGACGGAGGATCCGATGAATAAAAGAGGTATCAGTATTCAGAGTAAAAGATAAGAAAAGGAGAATAGGTATGGAGTTTGAAAAATTAAAAGAAATCATAGCAGATGTATTGAATGTGAATGCGGATGAGATTACGGAAGACACGACATTTGTAGACGATCTTGGGGCAGATTCTCTGGATATTTTTCAGATTATCATGGGGATAGAAGAGACTTATGATATTGAGATCGATAATGAAGAGGCAGAGAAGATCGTTACGGTGGGAGATGCTGTAGAGCAGATTAAGAATGCAACGAATAACTAATACAGGATACTTGGCAGCCATGTTGTGAAAAAGCCCATCCGGGCTTTTTCATTTTTTGGTGTGCCCGGCGGGCACACGTTCTAAATCGAAAGGCAATTATATGAATCGGGATTTAAAAGTGTTGGAAGAAAAGATAGGTTACACGTTTACGGATTTTGCTCTGCTGAAGCAGGCGATGATCCATAGCTCTTATGCGAATGAAAAGCATCTGCCGAAGTATGGATGCAATGAACGGTTGGAATTTCTTGGGGATGCGGTGCTGGAATTGGTGTCAAGTGAGTTCTTGTTCTATGAGCATCAGAAGATGCCGGAGGGGGAGCTTACGAAGACGAGGGCAAGCCTGGTCTGCGAATCGGCGCTGGCATTCTGCGCAAGGGAACTGGAACTGGGGAGATATCTCCTGCTTGGGAAAGGAGAAGACGCTACCGGAGGAAGAAAGCGCAGTTCGGTAACTTCCGATGCGATGGAAGCGCTGATCGGCGCAATTTATATCGACGGTGGTTTTGCTAATGCGAAAGAGTTTATTCTAAGGTTTATCCTGAAAGATCTTGAGAGCAGAACACTCTTTTTTGATAGCAAGACTATCTTACAGGAGATGGTGCAGGCTCATTTTAAGGCGGCGATCACGTATCGTCTGGTTGGGGAAGAAGGGCCTGATCATGACAAATTATTCTGTGTCGCCGTATATATCGGAGACAAGGAATACGGCACCGGCACCGGACATACCAAGAAAGCGGCGGAGCAGGTTGCTGCATACCAGAGCATCCTGAAGCTGCGTGCGAAGAATATAAAGTAGGTGGAGAATGTATCTAAAGAGTATAGAAGTACAGGGGTTTAAGTCTTTTGCGCATAAGATAAAGTTTGATTTTCATAATGGGATCACAGGTATCGTAGGACCGAACGGGAGCGGGAAGAGTAACGTGGCAGACGCGGTGCGGTGGGTCTTAGGCGAACAGCGGGCGAAGCAGCTTCGGGGAGGAAGCATGCAGGATGTGATCTTTTCGGGAACGGAGAACCGCAAGCCTCTAAGTTATGCCTCTGTTGCGATTACGCTGGATAATTCGGATCATCAGCTTCAGATAGAATTTGAAGAAGTAACGGTTACGAGGAAATTATACCGGTCGGGAGAGAGTGAATATCTGATCAATGGGAGTACCTGCAGGCTAAAGGATGTCAACGAGCTGTTCTATGACACAGGTATCGGCAAGGAAGGGTATTCTATCATCGGACAAGGGCAGATCGACAGGATCTTGAGCGGCAAGCCGGAAGAGAGAAGGGAGCTTTTTGACGAGGCTGCCGGAATCGTGAAGTTCAAGCGCCGTAAGAACATGTCGGTTAAGAAACTAGAAGAAGAGCGGCAGAATCTCCTGCGTGTCAATGATATCCTTGCCGAGCTTGAGAAACAGGTAGGCCCTTTGGAGAGACAGGCAGAGACGGCAAGGGAATATCTGAAGAAAAAGGAACAGCTGAAGACGTATGATATCAACATGTTCCTGCTTGAGACAGAGCGTCTCGAAGAGCAGGTTCGGGAGATAGACGGAAAACTCTCGATCACCAGGACAGAGTTAGACGACGCCAGCCGTAAGTATGACGATATGAAGACGGAATATGAATCGGTGGAAGAGCAGGTAGACGGTATAGATTCATCCATTGAGAAGGCAAAAAGCCAGTTGAACGAGACGAACCTGCTAAAGCAGCAGTTGGAGAATCAGATCGAGCTTCTCAAGGAACAGATCAACAGTATGCGTATGAATGACGCGCATTATGATCAGCGTGCCAGGACGATCACTTCCGAGATACAGGTACGTGAAGATCAGCTTCAGGAATTGAAGAAGGAGGAAGAGACGATCCGGAAGCAGATTGCCGAGCAGACAGAGCTTGAGAATCAGGCAAGAGAAGAGCTGATACAGGTACAGTCGCGTATCGCGGCGCTTACGGCGTCGGTAGACAAGAGTAACGGCGAGATCAAGGAGCTTCTGAACAACAGGGCGTCCACCAAGGCGAAGATCCAGAAGTATGATACGATGCTGGAACAGATCCAGGTGAGAAAGTCCGGAATGACGAGGCAGATTCTTGAAGCGGCGGAGGAGATCCGGGAGCAGAAGGAAAAATACGAAGAATATCAGAAAGAACTAGAAGAGGTATCAGGGAAGATCATCGAATTGTCGGAAGAAAACAGCCGATATGAAGAAAAGATAGCGGTACTGCAGGCTCGCTTGACGAAACAGACGGAGCAGTTCAGGATCGGGCAGACAGCATATCACCGAGAAGAATCTCGGTTGGAATCTCTGAAAAATATCACGGAGCGGTATGACGGATATGGGAATAGCATCCGGAAGGTAATGGATCAGAGAAACCAGGAGAAAGGGATCCTTGGAGTGGTCGCCGATATCATCAAGGCGCCGAAGGATTATGAGATCGCGGTGGAGACGGCTCTTGGCGGCAATATCCAGAATATCGTCACGGCGGATGAAGAGACGGCAAAGAGGATGATCCAGTTTCTTAAAAAGAACCGGTTTGGGCGGGCAACCTTCCTGCCGCTGACCAGTATCCGGTCTTATTCCGGCATCGGGAAGCCGGAAGTCCTGAAAGAACCGGGAGCGATCGGGGCTGCGAACACGTTGGTCCAGGTAGAAGAGCGGTATCGGACACTTGCAGATAATCTGCTGGGAAGGACGCTGGTGGTGGACCATATTGATCACGGGCTCGCCATTGCCAGGAAATATAAGCAGTCGGTCAGGATCGTCACTTTGGAGGGAGAGCTTATCAATCCCGGCGGTTCCCTGACGGGAGGGGCTTTTAAGAATTCCAGCAACCTGCTGAGCAGGCGGCGTGAGATTGAGGAATTTGAGAAGACGGTCAGGCAGCTGAAGCGTGAGATGGACGAGATGGAAGCGTCTTCGGATCTCTTGAGAAAAGAACGCGCCGGCTATTATGAGCAGATGGATGAGATCAGCATGAAGCTTCAGAAGGCGTATGTGATCCAGAATACGGCGAAGATGAACATGGATCAGACCAGGACGAAGATCAAGAATGCCGAAGAACTCGTGCGGACGACGAAGGCAGAGGAAGAGAAGTTAGACGCCCAGATTACAGATATCATTGATAATCAGGAGTCTATTAACGTAGAGTTAGATACTTCCGAGAAGCTAGAGCGCGAGCTGACAGAACAGATTGAGAAGGAACAGGAGATTCTTGACGCGGAGCATGAGGAAGAAGCGGGAAAGGTCAAGAAGACCGAAGAGATTCATCTGGAATTCGCAAGCCTTGAGCAGAAGTTCACGTTTGTGATGGAGAATGTAAACCGTATCAGAGAAGAGATCGACAAGTTCCAGGAAGAGATGAAAGGCCTGGAGGAAAGTAAAGGCGGCACTTCGAAAGAGATCGAGGAGAAGGAGAGACAGATCGAGGATCTGAGGGATACGATCAAGAATTCCAAAGAATTGTTCGAGGAGATCAAGGTCGAGATCGAACGCTTCAAGAAGGAGCGGGAGGAGCTGAATCAGAAGCACAAGACATTTCTCCAGAAAAGAGAAGACCTGTCGAAGCATATGTCGGATCTTGACAAGGAGATCTTCCGTCTTGAGAGCCAGAAGGAGAACTACGAGGTGGCTTCGGAGAAGCAGATCAGTTATATGTGGGAGGAATATGAGATTACCTATATCCGCGCGAAGGAGTTAAGGGATGTGAACCTGACTGATCTTGCGAAGATGAAGAAGCGGATCCAGGAGCTAAAGAGCGAGATACGTTCTTTGGGAAATGTGAATGTGAATGCCATCGAAGAGTATAAGAGCGTATCTGAGCGTTACGAGTTCCTTAAGAACCAGCACGATGATCTTGTAGAGGCAGAGGCGACGCTGGAACAGATCATAGAAGAGCTGGACGCAGCGATGCGCAAGCAGTTTAAAGAACAGTTCGCAAGGATCGCCAGTGAGTTTGACATGGTGTTCAAGGAGTTGTTCGGCGGCGGAAAGGGTACGCTGGAGTTGATGGAGGATGAGGATATCCTGGAGGCAGGGATCCGGATCATCGCCCAGCCGCCCGGCAAGAAGCTGCAGAATATGATGCAGCTCTCCGGAGGGGAGAAGGCGCTGACGGCGATATCGCTTCTGTTTGCCATTCAGAACCTGAAGCCTTCGCCGTTCTGTCTGTTGGATGAGATCGAGGCGGCGCTGGATGATAATAACGTGGATCGGTTTGCCCAGTATCTGCATAAATTGACGAAGAATACACAGTTTATTGTCATCACCCATCGAAGGGGAACCATGACGGCGGCGGACAGGCTGTATGGAATCACCATGCAGGAGAAGGGGATATCTACCCTGGTATCCGTAAGCCTGTTGGAGGACGAATTGGATGCATAATGTTGGCTGTAGAGGAGGTCGAGAAGGTGGAAGAGCAGAAGGAAAAAGTAGGTTTTTTTAAGCGTCTGGTACAGGGGCTTGGGAAGACGAGGGATAATATCGTGTCCGGCATGGACAGTATTTTCAGTGGATTTTCCCATATAGACGATGATTTCTATGAGGAGCTGGAGGAAGTCCTGATCATGGGAGACCTGGGAGTACAGGCAACCTATGATATCCTGGACGATCTGAAGGCGAAGGTGAAAGCGCAGCATATCAAGGAGCCGGTAAAGTGCAGGGAGCTTCTGATCGAGAGTATCAAGGAGCAGATGGATGTAGGCGAGACTGCTTATGAGTTCGAGGAGAAGACATCGGTGGTTATGGTGATCGGCGTCAACGGCGTGGGTAAGACTACGACCATCGGGAAGCTTGCGGGGAAGCTGCGGGCGCAGGATAAGAAGGTGGTGCTCGCGGCTGCGGATACTTTCCGTGCGGCTGCAGGAGAGCAGCTTAAGGAATGGGCGAACCGCGCCCAGGCGGATCTGATCGGAGGGCAGGAAGGCTCAGACCCGGCGTCGGTGGTCTATGACGCGGTGGCTTCCGCCAAGGCAAGGCATGCGGACGTACTGCTGTGCGATACCGCGGGCAGGCTTCACAACAAGAAGAACCTGATGGAAGAATTAAGAAAGATGAACCGGATCATTGACCGGGAATTCCCGGAGGCTTACCGGGAGACTCTGGTGGTATTGGATGCAACTACGGGGCAGAATGCGCTGCAGCAGGCGAAAGAGTTCAACGAAGTGGCGGATATCACGGGGATTGTCCTGACGAAGATGGACGGGACGGCAAAAGGTGGTATTGCCGTGGCGATCCATGCGGAACTTGGGATTCCGGTGAAGTATATCGGCGTTGGAGAGTCGATCGAAGATCTGCAGAAGTTTGATGCGGATACATTCGTACGCGCATTGTTCACGGCGGAAAGCACGGAAGAGGAAAGCTGACTTTTTGAGGCGGACAGGAGGATATCATAGCTAGAGATATTCCGGATGTGGAAATAAGAGATTGTAGGAAGGAAGAAGATCATGTTGACATTAGAGAAATTCGAGCAGGCGAGTGAGCTTGTGAAGGACATTACGAATCCGACGAAATTGGTATACAGTGAATATTTAAGCCAGGAGACTGGCGGAAGGATCTACCTGAAGCCGGAGAATATGCAGAAGACAGGCGCCTACAAGGTACGCGGCGCTTATTATAAGATCAGTACGATGAGCGATGAGGCGAGGCAGAAAGGTTTGATCACGGCTTCGGCAGGCAACCATGCACAGGGAGTCGCCTATGCGGCTCAGAAGTTCGGCTGCAAAGTGGTGATCGTCATGCCGACGGTGACTCCGCTGATCAAGGTGAACCGCACGAAGAATTACGGCGCGGAGGTTATCCTGTACGGAGACGTCTATGACGATGCCTGTGAGTATGCATGGAAGCTGGCAGAGGAGAATGGGTACACCTTCGTTCATCCGTTTGACGATGAAGATATCGCGACGGGACAGGGAAGTATTGCCATGGAGATCGTGCAGGAACTCCCCACTGTGGATTATATCCTGGTTCCGGTAGGCGGAGGCGGATTGATCACGGGTGTTGCCACGCTTGCGAAGATGTTGAATCCCAAGATCCAGATCATCGGTGTGGAGCCGGCTCAGGCGGCGAGTATGACGGCGGCTCTGGCGACAGGCGAGCCGGTCTCTCTGGACAGTGCGAACACGATTGCCGACGGTACTGCAGTGAAGCGGGTGGGTGAGAAGATCTTCCCGTATGCACAGGAGAATATTGAACGTATGCTGACCGTGGAGGATGACGAACTGATCGGGGCATTTCTGGATCTGGTAGAGAACCATAAGATGGTGGTGGAGAATTCCGGGCTCCTGACAGTTGCCGCATTGAAGCAGCTGGATCTGAAAGGCAAGAAGGCTGTGGCGGTCTTAAGCGGCGGCAATATGGACGTGATCACCATGTCTTCGATCGTACAGCATGGATTGATCCAGCGAGACAGGATCTTCTCGGTGTCTGTGCTGCTCCCGGACAAACCGGGTGAACTGGTGCGTGTTGCGGCTACCATTGCCGATGCACAGGGGAATGTGATCAAGCTTGAGCATAATCAGTTTGTCAGCACCAACCGGAATGCGGCGGTAGAGCTTCGTATTACGATGGAGGCGTTTGGAACGGAACATAAGAATGAGATCATGAAGGCATTAGAGGATGAAGGATTCCGGCCAAGAGAGATTGGTGCGAAGCTGTATTAATGAAGTTAATAATCTATAAGATGTGAATCGTAACAGGACTGCCCATGCAGAGTCGTTTTCGGCGAGGGGCAGTCCTGAATTTTTGGAAATATTTCTCTTGACAAAAAATGTATCATTGTATACAATTATACACATTGATGGATAAGGATATGATACGAAGGAGATGACATCTATGGAGAGTAGGAAAGTATACCTGGACAAACACACGAATCTGCTGCAGTTGGAGGAGCATATGTATCCGCTGGTGGATGTGGAGAAGCCGAATGTATTCCGGAATCTCTTCCGTTATGACGAGATTCCGAAGATTGCGTTCAACGACCGTATCGTGCCGCACAATATGCCGGATGAGATCTGGATCACAGACACTACGTTCCGGGACGGGCAGCAGTCGAGAGCGCCCTACAGTACGGAACAGATCGTGAAGCTCTATGAGTATTTTCATAAGCTTGGAGGTCCCCAGGGGAAGATCCGCCAGTGCGAGTTCTTCTTATATAGCAAGAAGGATCGCGACGCGGTATATAAGTGTCTGGAGAAGGGGTATCAATTTCCGGAGGTCACCAGCTGGATCCGCGCCAGCAAGAAGGATTTTGAGCTGGTGCGTGAGATCGGGATGAAGGAGACCGGGATCCTGGTCAGCTGTTCGGATTATCATATCTTTTATAAATTAAAGATGACCAGGCGGGAATGTATGGAGCATTATCTGTCGGTGGTCCGCGAGTGTCTGGAGACGGGGGTGAGCCCAAGGTGTCATCTGGAGGATATTACCAGGTCAGATATCTATGGTTTCGTGATCCCGTTCTGTCTGGAGCTGATGAAGCTGATGGAGGAGTACCAGATCCCGGTGAAGATCCGCGTCTGTGATACCATGGGATATGGGGTGAATTACCCGGGAGCCGTGATACCAAGGTCGATTCCGGGGATCATCTACGGAATCCGCGTCCATGCGGGAGTGCCGAGCGAACTGATCGAATTCCACGGGCACAATGACTTCTATAAGGCGGTTAGCAATTCAACTACGGCGTGGCTTTATGGAGCGTGCGGGGTGAACTGTTCTCTCTTTGGGATCGGGGAACGCACAGGTAATACGCCGCTGGAGGCGATGGTGTTCGAGTATGCGCAGCTTCGGGGAACACTGGACGGCATGGATACGGCTGTGATCACGGAACTTGCGGAATATTATGAGAAAGAGATCGGATACCGGGTGCCGTCAAGGACGCCGTTTGTGGGAAGGAATTTTAATGTCACACGGGCAGGGATCCATGCGGACGGGCTGTTGAAGAATGAAGAGATCTATAATGTGTTTGACACAGGTAAGTTCCTGAACCGCCCGCCTCTTGTGGCAGTGTCCAATACGTCCGGGCTTGCGGGGATCGCCCACTGGATCAATACATATTTTCATCTGCCGGAGGAAGAGCAGGTGGATAAGAATACGGAGCTGGTTGCGATGGTCAAAGCGTGGGTTGACAAGGAGTATGAGGATGGACGTGTGACGGTCCTGACCGATGACGAGCTGCTTCAGGTGATCAAGGATGCGAAGAGACAGTTAGGGGAATGAGAGAAAGAAGAGAGAGAATGGAAGAGTATCAGGACCGTTCATTGCGGGGCAGGGTGTTCCGGCGGCTTCGGGAGGATATTCTGTCAGGAGTCTATCAGGAACAAGATGAGCTGCGGGAGATTACGATCGGAGAGGAACTGGGGGTCAGCAGGACTCCGGTGAGAGAGGCGCTGCGCCAGTTGGAACTGGAGGGGCTAGTTACGATCATTCCCAACAAGGGCGCTTATGTGACCGGGATTTCCCGTAAGGATGTGGCGGATATCTATAAGATCCGTTCGATGTTGGAAGGAATGTGCGCCAGATGGGCGACGGAACATATTACGGAGAAACAGATTGAAGAGTTGGAGGAAGTATTGCTGCTGTCTGAATTTCATCTGCATAAGAAAAGCGGCGGGCAGGCGGAGCAGGTGACGGAGCTTGACGGCAAGTTCCATAAGGTATTGTATGAGGCTTCGAACAGCCGGATCATGGAACATGTGCTGTCGGATTTTCATAAATACGTGCAGATGGCAAGGGCGATGTCTGTGGGTGAGAAGAAGCGTGCAAGAAAGTCCATACAGGAGCACCGGGAGATTCTTGAGGCGATCAAGAAACATGACGGGGAACTGGCGGAGAAGCTGGCGAACCGGCATATCCTGAATGTAATGGAGAATCTGCAAATATAGTAAAAATCAGGAGGTATTTAACATGGCAAAGATTAAGATGACAACACCAATCGTAGAGATGGACGGCGACGAGATGACCCGTATCCTGTGGAAGATGATCAAGGATCACTTGTTGGAGCCGTTTATTGAACTGAATACGGAATATTATGATCTGGGGCTTGAGCACAGGAACGAGACGGACGACCAGGTGACGGTGGATTCGGCTAATGCGACGAAGAAGTATAAGGTTGCCGTGAAGTGTGCGACGATCACGCCCAATGCGGCGCGTATGACGGAGTATGATCTGAAAGAGATGTGGAAGAGCCCCAACGGGACGATAAGAGCGATCCTTGACGGAACGGTTTTCCGCGCGCCGATCGTAGTCAGGGGGATCGAGCCTTGTGTGAAGAATTGGAAGAAGCCGATCACGATCGCAAGGCATGCTTACGGGGATGTATATAAGGGATCGGAGATGAAGATTCCGGGAGCCGGCAAGGTGGAACTGGTGTACACGGCGAAGGACGGGTCGGAGACGAGAGAGTTGGTGCATGAATTCGACGGCGCCGGGATCGTGCAGGGTATGCACAATGTAGAACAGTCCATCGAGAGTTTTGCGAGAAGCTGCTTCAACTATGCGTTGGATATTAAGCAGGATCTCTGGTTTGCGACCAAGGATACCATTTCCAAGAAGTATGACCATACCTTCAAAGACATTTTCCAGGAGATCTTTGACGCGGAGTATAAGGAGAGATTTGAGGCGGCGGGGATAACGTATTTCTATACGCTGATCGACGATGCCGTGGCGCGTGTGATGAAGTCTGAGGGCGGATATATCTGGGCATGTAAGAATTATGACGGAGATGTGATGAGCGATATGGTTTCTTCTGCGTTTGGCTCTCTTGCCATGATGACCTCTGTGCTGGTGTCTCCGGACGGATATTATGAGTATGAAGCGGCGCATGGGACGGTGCAGCGGCATTATTACAAGCATCTTGAGGGAGAAGAGACGTCTACCAATTCCGTAGCGACCATATTTGCATGGACGGGGGCTCTGCGCAAGCGGGGAGAACTGGACGGGAATCAGGAGTTGATGGATTTTGCGGACAGGCTTGAGAAGGCGACGGTGGATACGATCGAGAGCGGGCAGATGACGAAGGATCTTGCGTTGATCACGTCGATTGAAGATCCGGTTGTGCTGAACAGTGAGGACTTTATTAAGACGATCGCCGAAAGATGTCGGTAATATGCCATGCAGATGCGATGCTCCTGCCTTCTGGCATCGTTCCTTACTCCCGGCTCTCGCTTATGGATTACGCAGCTATTGCCTCTTCGCGGATCACATTTCCTTAGAATATTTCGAGAGGAAAAAAGCGTAGGAAATTCCTAAAATTGCAGGCGCCGTACCTGCCATGACGATCGCAGGTACGCCTGCCTTTATCTCTAACAACAAGAAGGGAAGGAAGATCAGTACGTAGGTGATGATATCGAATGCTTTCGCCTTCGCCAGTGTATGGATCTGTCTGGTGCGTTCATCGTTCAGGTCAATGACGGTCTGAAGGCTTTCCTTGGGATATTTCTCATACTGGTAAGTGGTGGCGAAGTAGTTGAGTCCGAATAAGGATGCAAGCATTCCGCCATAGTTGAGCAGGACCAGGCACAGATTGAGAAACGGACTGTCAATGATATGCATCCCTTTGGTAATAGAAGCGGCGGCACCTATTAGAAATCCGGCGATAAGCATGGTTAATTTTTTCTGTTTGGTTGTCATAGCGACTCTCCTTTCCTCTTAATTAAAACGAACTTTCCATGAATTAAGTATAATAAAAATGGGGTAAAATATCAAGTTTACTTTCCGTATTTTGGTTTCAGAGCCCGAATCTTAAAACTTATCTGTGAAAAACATACCATTTTTTTATAGAAGATGATATAATCTATTTCGTACAGGAAAAAAGACGACAGGGTACGGACTGAGAGAAGAAGGGAGAACGGGACAAGATGAAGATACTGATGATTAACGGCACATTAAGGCAGGGTTCGAGTTATCACGTAGGGAAACTCGTGATTGATAAGATTGCGGAAGATGAAGATGAGATTATAGAGTTATTTCTTCCCAAAGATATGCCGGAGTTCTGCAGAGGATGCGCCGTATGTATTACGGACAGCGAGAAGAAATGTCCGGATTATCTGATGTATATGAAGCGTGTGACCCGTATGATCGATGCGGCGGATCTTCTGGTATTTACTTCGCCGGTTCATGTCCTGCATGTGACAGGAGCCATGAAGGCGCTTCTGGATCATTATGGATATCGCTTTATGGTACATAGGCCGGAAGAGAGTATGTTCCGCAAACAGGCGGTATGTATTACTACCGGGGCAGGAGGCGGTATGCGTTCGACACTCAGGGATATGAAGGTAAGCCTTCGCTTCTGGGGAGTCGCCAGGATCTATACTTACGGGATCGCGGTAGGTGCGATACGTTGGGAAGATGTGGAGATGCCGGTGAAGGAGAGGATCGTCGAAGGGATAGATAAGCTGTCTCTGAAGCTGACCAGGGAGATTGACAAGGTGGAACCCTCCATTTTGACCGAGGTTCTGTTCTATGTTTTGCGGCATATGCATAAGAAGGGAATGAATCCGGTGGATCAGGAATACTGGAGAGAGAAGGGGTGGCTTGGAAAAGAACGGCCGTGGAAGAAGAAAACCGGGATACCAAAGAGCGAATAGTGTGATCTTAATTTAAAAAGGCTGTGTCAGACGCCGGGTTACGGCGAGTGACACAGCCCTTCTTCGTATTTCCGCGAAGCGGCGGATCTGCTACGTATTTTCAAGTTCTTCCCATCTCTCGTATAAGTTCTCAAGTTCGGCGGCGATCGCGGCTTTTTCCGACGCCAGTTCCTGGCATCGGACGGAATTCGTGAAGACTTCTTCCAGGGACATCATCTCGTCGATGGAGGCGTCCCGTTCTTCCAGTTCGGTGATGCGGTCCTCCGTTTTCTTCAATTCATTCAGACGCTTGCGTTCTTTTGCCTGGGCTTCCTTCTGCTCTTGCCAGCTGAGCTTGGCTTTGGAAGGAGCGCCGGGGGAAGTGTAAGAGGCGGTATGGGATTGTCCGGCGTAAGCGGCTGTCAGCTCGTCTTTTTTCTCCAGATAATAATCATAATTTCCGATGTAGTTCACGAAAGTATGGTTGACAAGATCCAGGATACGGGAGGCTGTCTGGTTGATAAAATACCGGTCATGCGAGACATACAGCAGGGTTCCGGTATAATCGTTCAGCGCTTTTTCCAGAATCTCCTTAGAATCGATGTCCAGGTGGTTCGTCGGCTCGTCCAGGATAAGGAAGTTTGCCCTGGAAAGCATGAGCTTGGCAAGAGATACCCTGCCGCGTTCCCCGCCGCTTAAGTCGCCGATCCGCTTGAAGACGTCGTCTCCGGTGAAGAGGAATGCGGCGAGCATATTGCGGATCTTTGTGTTTGTAAGATCCGGGTAGTCGTCGGAGATCTCGTCAAATATGGTCTTCTCCATGTGAAGGACGTGATGTTCCTGGTCATAGTATCCGATCTCTACATTGGTTCCGAGGGTAAAGGTTCCGGAGTCTGCGGGAATGACCTGGTTGAGGATCTTAAGCAGTGTGGTCTTGCCGGTTCCGTTATCGCCGATGACGGCTATGTGTTCCCCGCGCTTGATCTCAAAATTAACGTCCGAAAATAACATCTGGCCAGGGAAGGCTTTGCTAAGATGTTCCACGGCAAGGACGTCGTTTCCGCTTACGCGGGAAGGTTCCAGCGTAAGATGGATCTCGGTATTCATCACGGCGGGCTTCTCAAGGGGCGTGATCTTTTCCAACATCTTTTCACGGCTCTCCGCACGCTTGATGGATTTCTCACGGTTGAAGGAGCGCAGTTTTTCGATCACGGCTTCGTGATGCCGGATCTCCTGCTGCTGGTTTAGGTATTCTTTGAGACGTGCATCCATAAGCTGGCGCTTTTTGGCGGCATAGTCCGTATAATTGCCAAGATAGGACATGAGTTTCCCCATCTCGATTTCCAGGACTTTTGTGACGACTTTGTCAAGGAAATATCGGTCGTGGGATACGATCAGTACCGCTCCGGGGTAGTTCAGCAGATATGTCTCAAGCCAGGCGATGGAGTTCAGGTCCAGGTGGTTGGTAGGCTCGTCAAGGAGCAGGATATCTGGTTTTGTGAGCAGAAGCTTTCCGAGAGAGACACGGGTCTTCTGGCCTCCGGAGAGTGTGGAGACGGGTTTTGAGAAATCATTTTCATGAAAGCCGAGCCCTTTTAATACACCGGCGATCTCACTCTCGTAAGCATATCCGTTCTCACGCTCGAAAGCCGCAGTCAGGCGGTGATAGGTTTCCAGGCGGGAAGAAAGCGCTTCCCCTTCCAGATGCTTTAATTCTAATTCAATATCACGTATCTGCTGTTCCATCGCGATAAGATCTGCTTTGGCAAGCTTTACTTCTTCATAGATCGTGCTTTTGCTTACCATGTCCTGGTGCTGCGCGAGATAGCCGAGCGTCTTCCCTTTGGTCAGGATCACTTCGCCTTCATCCGAAGGCAGTTCCCCTACGATCATCTTGAATAAAGTAGTCTTTCCGGCTCCGTTAGCGCCGACAAGGGCGGCTTTTTCATGGTCTTCTATATGAAAGGAACCTTCGGTGACGATTACATTCTCTCCGAAGGATTTGCTGATTCCATGGCATGCTAGTATCATAATGTCCTCCTGATATCTGACGTGTTTTGCCGGTTTTAAGCCGGTTTTTTTGAGCGGACAGATTTATCCGTACCTAACATTATAACGAAAATATTACAAAATACAACTAAAAGTTTGACTTTAATCTTACTATTCTATATAATGATTTTTAAGAAGGAATGGAAGGTGAGACAAATTGGAAGAGAGAGAAATTTCTCAAGCGGTTATCCGGAGACTGCCAAGATATTATCGGTATCTGGGTGAGTTGTTAGAAAATGGCGTGGAGCGTATTTCTTCTAACGATCTGAGCAGAAGGATGAAAGTCACTGCGTCTCAGATCCGTCAGGATCTTAATAATTTCGGCGGGTTTGGGCAGCAGGGTTATGGATATAATGTGAAATATCTGTACACGGAGATTGGTAAGATTCTTGGGTTAGAAGAAGATCATAATATGATCATCATCGGAGCCGGTAATCTTGGACAGGCGTTATCGAATTACGCGGCGTTCGAGAAGAGAGGGTTCATCTTGAAGGGGATCTTCGATGTGAATCCGAGGTTACAGGGAATATCGATCAGAGGCGTGCCTGTACGTATGATGGATGAGTTAAGTGAGTTTGTGAGGGAGAATGAAGTAGAGATCGCGGCGCTTACGATACCCAAAGATAAAGCAGTTGAAGTAGCGGATCAACTTGTGGAGAACGGTGTTCGTGCCATATGGAATTTTGCGCATACGGATCTGAATCTTCCGGAGCATATAATCGTAGAGAATGTGCATCTGTCAGAGAGCCTGATGCAATTGTCCTATAAGATCAGCCGGTATAATGAGGAACACAAAAAGTAAATAATGAAAGCAAAGACGTGTAAGGAAGGCATGTGTATACAGGCAGATTCTACACGTCCTTTCTTATTGCCGCAAAGCAGTATGCAGAGGGGAAGGGGGACAGGGAAAATGCGATATCTGGTAAACAGCGCGCAGATGAAGCGTGCGGACGCATATACGATACAGGAGCTTGGGATCTGCTCCATGGAGTTGATGGAGAGGGCGGCAAAAGCCTGTGTACAGGTGATGGAGGAAGAAGCGCTTGATCTGTCCGCGCCGTGTGTGGTATGCGGTTCAGGAAATAACGGCGGCGATGGGTTTGCCATCGCAAGGATGCTGCTTCTGAAAGGGTATCCGGCAGCGGTCTGCTTCGTTGGGAATGAGTCCCGGTGCACCGATGAGACGAAGCAGCAGATGAAGAAGTTATCGGAGATCGGGGGAAAGATCCGTCACGAATATACGGAAGGTGAATATAGTATCATCATAGACGCTGTGTTTGGCGTAGGGCTTGGACGCGAGATCAGGGGAGATTATCTTGAGGTAATTGAACGGATGAACGCCGCGGACGCCGTAAAATTTGCCGTTGATATGCCTTCCGGGATATCGGCGGATACAGGCGAAGTCTTAGGAGCCGCTTTTTGCGCGGATATTACTGTGACTTTCCAGCTAGAGAAAGTAGGACTGGTATTATATCCCGGGAAAAAGTATGCAGGCAATGTTAAGACGGTGGATATCGGGATCTGTACAAAGCAGCCGGGGCAGGAGCATTCGGCGGCATATGTGCTTGACCGGAAGGATCTAAGCCGTCTTCTCCCGGCAAGAGAGGCGGATTCGAATAAAGGGACTTATGGAAGGCTGCTTATGATCTCAGGAAGTGAAGGAATGGCAGGAGCCGCGTATCTTAATGCAAAGGCAGCGTATCTGTCCGGAGCAGGACTGGTGAGGATCTATACGCCGAAGGAGAACCGGATCATCCTGCAGCAGCAGCTTCCGGAAGCGATCATTACAACCTATACGGAATATGACAGCGGGAAATTGGAGAAACTCCTTTCGTGGGCGGATACGGTGTGTATCGGTTCAGGGCTTGGAAGGGGGGAAATCTCGGAGAGGATCGTAAAGAAGGTGTTATCAGACGTGAAGGTTCCCTGTCTGGTTGATGCGGACGGACTGAATATCCTAGCAGAACATGAAGAATATCAGGCTCTTTTTAATAAGGACAGGACAGACGCCAGTATAATGGTATTAACTCCGCATATGAAGGAGATGTCACGGCTTCTTAATGAGAGTGTGGACAGGATAAAGGCGCAGAGGATGAAGCTTCTGAAAGAGTATGCCGGGCGTATGTCCTGTACCTGTGTGCTTAAAGATTCCAGGACGGTGACCGTGTCGCCGGATCAGGGGAGTTATGTGAACCGGTCCGGCAACGCGGCGATGGCGAAGGCAGGTTCCGGCGATGTGCTTGCCGGCGTCATCTCCGGACTTATGGCGCAAGGGCTTAGCGGGCACAACGCAGGGGTTCTGGGAACCTATCTTCATGGAAGAGCAGGCGACCATGCACGAAGACGGCTTGGAAGCTACAGCGTGCTTGCCGGAGACCTGCTGTCGTGTCTTAGCGAGGCATTGAAAGAACTGGAGGAAGAACAGCGTGAAGAATTATAGCAGAGTGTGTGCAAGGATCGATCTTGATGCGATCGCGTATAATATGGACAGGATGGAAGAGAATCTGGAGGACGGCGTGAAGGTCATCAGTGTGATCAAATCAGACGGGTATGGCCACGGGGCGCTGCAGATCGCAAGATTCCTGGAACCGAAAGACTATATCTGGGGATATGCGCTGGCGGCGCTTGATGAAGCGGTGGTCCTTAGAAAGGGCGGGGTACAAAAACCGCTTCTTGTACTGGGATGTATTTTCCCGGAACAGTTAGAAGCTATGCTGGAGCATGAGATCCGGATGACGGTCTATACAAAGGAAATGGCGCAGGAAGTGTCAGAGGCGGCAGTGAGGGCGGGAAAGAAAGCATATATACATATAAAACTGGATACGGGGATGTCCCGTCTGGGATTTCCGGTGTGCGATGCCAGCGTGGATCAGATCGCGGCAGTCAGCCGGATGCCGAATCTTGTGACAGAGGGTATGTACACGCATTTTGCGAAAGCAGACGAGACGGAGAAATCCTTCACTAGAAGACAGTTGGAGGATTATCTGTGGATGAAGAGAAAGCTTGAGGAAAGAGGCGTTCAGGTTACGTATCATCACTGCTCCAACAGCGCGGGGATCATCGACGTGAAAGAGGCGAATATGGATCTGGTGCGTGCCGGGATCGCCACCTATGGGCTGTATCCGTCGGAGGAAGTGTGTAGATCGAACGTGCCGCTTAAGCCGGCGCTTGAATTGATCAGCCATGTGGTCCATGTGAAATGGGTGGAAGAAGGGACGCCGGTGAGTTACGGCGGGACATATACGGCTAACCGGAGCACGAAGATCGCGACGATCCCGGTGGGGTACGGAGACGGCTATCCGAGAAGCCTGTCGAACCAGGGATATGTGCTGATCCATGGAAAGAAGGCGAAGATCCTCGGACGTGTATGTATGGATCAGTTCATGGTCGACGTAACGGAGATAGAAGACGTGCGGTTCGGAGACAGAGCGGTGCTGATCGGGGAAGACGGGGAAGAGAGGATCTCGGTAGATGAGCTGAGCGCTTTGTCAGGCAGGTTCAACTATGAATTTATCTGCAGTTTCGGCAAAAGAGTGCCGAGAGAATATCTAAGCCAGGGGAAAGTCGTGGAGCAAATGGATTATTTTGCGTGATTATTCAAACTCTATAAGAATACATCCGAAAAAGATGGAAATACTTATCTTATCTTAAGAAATCGGAGTGTGAATAGAGTGCAGGTAAGACGAGGAGATATATTTTATGCAGATTTAAGCCCGGTTGTGGGTTCGGAGCAGGGAGGGATCCGTCCGGTACTGATCATACAGAATGATGTGGGCAACCGGCACAGCCCGACAGTTATATGCGCGGCGATCACTTCGCGGATGAATAAGGCAAAACTGCCGACTCACGTGGAGATCGACGCCAGACGTTATCAGATCGTCAAGAATTCGGTAATATTGATGGAGCAGGTCAGGACGATAGATAAGCAGCGCCTGAAAGACCTGGTGTGCCATCTGGATAAAGAGATAATGAACAAAGTAGATGAAGCTCTGCGGGTAAGTTTTGAGCTTCATACATAGCAAAGGAGTATGGAACAAGGATTATGGAGGACGGTAGTTTATTTCAGAGGATGAAGCATCTGCTTAGGACGGACGACGAGTTGGATGAGAGTGCACAGAAAGAAGCGGCGGGGCTGATCCATAATATCATCCGTTATCTGGATAAGGATGCGAAGGATATTATGACGCACCGCAAGAACATTATTACAATTGATGCGCAGGAACTGTTAGAAGACGCGCTGAGATTCATGCTGGATGAGAGCTTCTCAAGATTCCCTGTCTGCGAGGGGGAGATTGATTCGGTCATCGGTATTATGCATCTTCGCGAGGCAATGGCTTGTTATCTGGATGAGAAGTTAAGGAAGGTTCCGTTAAAGGAGCTGAAGGGATACATAAGGCCTGCGGCGTTTATTCCGGAGACGAAGAGCATAGATACATTGTTCAAGGAGATGCAGGCAGACAAGAATCATATCAGGATCGTGCTGGATGAATACGGCCAGACTTCCGGACTTGTGACGATGGAGGATATCCTGGAAGAGATCGTGGGAAATATCCTGGATGAGCATGATGAAGAAGAAGAGCGGATCCGGAAGGTTCAGAACGGCAATTATCTTGTGAACGGGATGATCGATCTGGAAGATCTGGAGGATGTGCTTCCCATCGTATTTGAAAAAGAAGAGTTCGAGACTCTGAACGGCTTCCTGATCCACCAGCTTGACCGTATTCCCGGCGAAGATGAGCAATGTGTCGTGGATTATGAGGGTTACCGGTTTACGGTACTTCTCGTAGATAATAATACGATCCAGAGAGTTAAGATTGAAAAACGCTGGAAAGAGTGATAAAATAATAGACGTTGTGTGTGTTAGATGATAGAGAATTATAATATAAGCGAGGGATGAAACATGTCAGGACATTCAAAATTTGCCAATATCAAGCACAAGAAAGAGAAGAATGACGCGGCAAAAGGAAAGATATTTACAAAGATCGGAAAGGAACTTGCGGTGGCGGTAAAGGAAGGCGGGAGCGCGGACCCGGCAAATAACAGCCGGCTTCGGGACGTGATCGCCAAGGCAAAGGCGAATAACATGCCTAATGATACGATAGACCGTAACATTAAGCGTGCGGATAGCGATGCCAATGCGGCGAATTACGAGCATATTACATACGAAGGGTACGGACCGAACGGTACGGCGATCATCGTCGAGACGCTGACTGACAATAAGAACCGGACGGCTTCGAACGTAAAGAATGCGTTTACCAAAGGAAATGGAAATGTAGGCACGCCGGGATGTGTTTCCTTTATGTTCGATAAGAAGGGACAGATCGTGGTGGACAAAGAAGAGTATGAGACGGATCCGGATGAATTGATGATGATGGCGCTGGACGCGGGTGCGGAGGATTTCGCGGAGGAAGAAGACAGCTACGAGATCTTTACGGCTCCCGAGGACTTCAGCGAGGTACGCCTGGCGCTTGAGGACGCAGGGGTTCCTATGGCGGCGGCAGAGATAACGATGATCCCTCAGACCTATGTGGAACTGACCGATGAGAAGGATATCGCGAGCATCAGGAAGACTCTGGATATGTTGGACGATGACGACGATGTACAGGATGTGTACCATAACTGGGATGAGTAGCAGATAAGAAGGAGAAGAGCAAGATGAGCGACTATAAGATAGAGACCAAATGTATCCAGTCCGGATATCAGCCGGGCAATGGGGAGGCGCGTGTGCTGCCGATCTACCAGAGCACGACATTCAAGTACAATTCCAGTGAACAGATGGGACGCCTGTTCGATCTGGAGGAGTCAGGGTATTTTTACACCCGTCTCCAGAATCCTACGAATGACGCCGTGGCGGCGAAGATCTGCGATATGGAGGGCGGTGTTGCGGCGATGCTCACTTCTTCCGGGCAGGCGGCGAATTTCTATGCGCTGATGAATATCGCGGAAGCGGGAGACCATATTGTATGTGCGTCCGCAATCTATGGAGGCACTTATAATCTCTATGCCCATACGATCCGGAAGATGGGAGTGGAGGCGACATTTGTGGATCCGGATTGTACGCCGGAAGAATTAAACGATGCTTTCCGGGAGAATACGAAGGCTGTATTCGGCGAGAGTATTGCCAATCCGGCGCTGGTAGTGCTGGATTTTGAGAAATTCGCGGAGGCGGCGCATGCACATGGCGTTCCTTTTATTGTGGACAATACCTTTGCGACGCCGGTGAACTGCAGGCCTTTTGAGTGGGGGGCGGATATCGTGACCCATTCCACGACAAAGTATATGGATGGACATGCGTCCTGCGTGGGCGGCGCCATCGTGGACAGCGGTAATTTTGACTGGGAGGCACATGCCGATAAGTATCCGGGGCTTACGTCGCCGGATGAGACTTATCACGGAGTTGTCTATACGCAGAAGTTCGGGAAAGGAGCCTATATCACGAAGGCTACCACACAGCTGATGCGCGACCTGGGTTCAATCCAGGCTCCGCAGAATGCGTTCCTTCTGAATATCGGTCTGGAGACGCTGCATCTTCGTATGGAAAGGCACTGCGATAACGCGCGGAAGGCGGCACAGTATCTGAAAGACCATGAGAAAGTGGCATGGGTAAGCTGCCCGTCACTTCCCGGCGACAGATACTATGATCTTGCGAAGAAGTATATGCCGAAGGGAACCTGCGGCGTGATAACATTCGGGTTAAAAGGAGGAAGAGCGGCGGCAGTCCGGATGATGGACAGCCTTAAGATGATCGCCATCGTGACACATGTGGCGGACGCCAGAAGCTGCGTCCTTCACCCGGCAAGCCACACCCACCGTCAGATGAACGATCAGGAGCTGATGGAGGCTGGCGTACAGCCGGATCTGATCCGGTTCAGCGTCGGTATCGAACATATCGACGATATTATCGCAGACTTGAGCCAGGCGCTGGATGCTGTGGAATAATACAATGATGTACTAGATTAAAAAGGTATAAAACAGACAGAACACTTCCATACTAGTAAACAAAGAGATTCCGGGAATACAGGCAAAGGATACTCTTGGACAGAAAATGTATGGAGGTGTTTTTATGTCAGATGAAGCACGCAAAGAACAGAGAACCGAAGAGATCAAGGAACTGGGGAGTGTTGATCTGGAGGGGAACGCAAACCGTCATAAGGTGAAGCTTTTGACGATCATCGGAGAGATTGAGGGACATGAGGCGTTGTCCGGCAATGCCAAGTCAACGAAGTATGAGCATCTGCTCCCATTGTTGGCGGAGGTAGAGGACAGCGATGAGATCGAAGGGCTATTGATCCTGCTGAACACATTGGGCGGAGATGTGGAGGCAGGCTTGTCGATCGCGGAGATGATCGCGTCGCTGAGTAAGCCGACGGTTTCTCTGGTGCTGGGGGGAAGCCATTCCATCGGCGGGCCGCTTGCCGTGTCGGCAAAATATTCTTTTATAGTCCCAAGCGGTACCATGATCATCCATCCGGTACGTTCGAACGGGATGTTTATCGGCATCACACAGAGCCTGCGCAACATGATCAGGACGCAGGATCGGATCACACGTTTCCTGGCGGAACATTCACATATGACGCAGAAGAGGATCGAAGAGCTGATGCTGAATCAGACGGAACTGGTGAAGGATGTGGGAACGCTTCTGGAAGGAAGAGACGCTGTGAGGGAAGGATTGATCGACGAAGTCGGCGGGATGAGCGACGCGTTGAATAAATTGCACGAAATGATCGACCTGTACCGACAGAAAAAGAGTGAAAATATGTAATGACAGTCCTTTTTAAAAATGCTATACTAAAGATATTGCCAGAATAAGGGGGAGATATAATGGCCGCTAAGGCAAAAAGTCAGGGGAGAAGAACACAGGCAAAAAAGCAGCCAAAGAAACAGGCAAAAAAGACAAATACAGAGACAAGTTTTGTAGGAACAGAGATTATCATATGGGTGACGCTTGCAGTCAGTATCTTATTAATGATCAGTAATTTCGGGTTCGGCGGCTTTGCAGGGGAGGCGGTCGCGGAACTGATGGACAGTCTGTTTGGATGGGCGGCATACGTCATTCCGTTTTTATTATTTGGGATCGTAACTTTTATTATATCGAATCAGGGGAATCCGAATGCATATGTGAAAGCAGCGGCGAGTTTGTGCCTGACTTTTTTATGCTGTACTTTTTTACAGTTGGTTGACGAGGCGGGCGGTAAGCTCGGGGCTGTCCTGACGGAGATGCTGGTGCCTGCCGTCGGAGTCGCGGGAGCATATGTGCTGGATATTATTTTTATGATCATATGCCTTGTGATCATTACGGGGAAATCGGCTCTGAAAGGTGTGAAGAGCCAGAGTGACAAGGTCTATGACAGAGCGAAGAGAGACGCCGTTCGGAGACGGGAGATGGCACAAGAGAGACGGAGGCAGAAGGAAGCCCGGGTGAAAGAGTCAGTTGGGGAACATGAACCAGCCGGGACAAAAGAGAAGGCAAAGTCAAGGAAGAGAAGCGACCGGCATGTGGAAGGGGTATCATTTGATACGGCGATCGCCAAGAAGTCGCCGGATGTGCGGGAGCTGACGACAGAGCCGCCGGATATCCAGGAGAGCTTTGTGATCAACCGGGGAGAAGACGTCTATACGCCGGAAAGGGAGACGGAGGCAGAAGGACGAGAACCGATCTTAGCAGGTATGCCGGATCTCCACGAGGACGCGGCCGCAGCGCAGGCTGTACGGACAGCCGCGGTAGAAGTGGATCTGCCGGATCAAGAAATACCTGAGACAAAAAAGAAAAACCGGAAAGCGAAGGAAGAAGACGAGGCTTCACAAGTACAGGAGGTGGCGTCTGCGGTAGCGGCAGAGAGCCGGAAGCCGAAGAAAGCATACCGCGTGCCGCCGCTTAATCTGTTGAAGAAGGGTGCAAGGCAGAAGGGAGAGTCGGACGCGCAGCTTCGGGAGACAGCCATAAAGCTGCAGCAGATCCTGCAGAATTTCGGCGTCAAAGTAACGGTCACGAACGTAAGCTGCGGGCCGTCGGTCACGCGGTATGAGCTGCAGCCGGAGATGGGCGTCAAGGTAAGTAAGATCGTGGGGCTTTCGGATGATATCAAATTAAACCTTGCCGCTGCGGATATCCGTATCGAGGCGCCGATCCCCGGGAAGGCGGCGGTCGGTATTGAAGTGCCGAATAAAGAGAATTCGGCGGTCATGTTAAGAGATCTTCTTGAAGCCGGTGAATTCCGCAACAGTGCGTCCAGGATATCCTTTGCGGTAGGCAAGGATATCGGAGGCAAAGCCGTTGTCGCCGACATCGGGAAGATGCCGCACGTATTGATCGCAGGCGCTACAGGCTCCGGAAAGTCGGTCTGTATCAACACACTGATCATGAGTATCCTATATAAGGCTACGCCG
The DNA here is from genome assembly GCF_000403455.2 of Dorea sp. 5-2. GTDB lineage: Bacteria > Bacillota > Clostridia > Lachnospirales > Lachnospiraceae > Sporofaciens. The sequence continues at coordinate 490,374 of NZ_KE159715.1, forward strand.
GATGAAGTAAAATTGATCATGATAGATCCGAAAGTGGTCGAATTAAGTGTATACAATGGGATCCCGCATCTGATGATCCCTGTGGTCACGGATCCTAAGAAAGCGGCAGGCGCCCTGAACTGGGCGGTGGCAGAGATGGATCGCCGTTACCGTGCGTTTGCGGAGTATGGCGTCAGAGACATGAAGGGGTATAACGAGAAGATCGCGGCGCTGCCGCCGGCAGAGGGAGCGCAGAGGCAGGAGCCGCTGCCGCAGATCATCGTGATCGTAGATGAGCTTGCCGACCTGATGATGGTTGCGCCGGGGGAGGTGGAAGGATCCATCTGCCGTCTGGCACAGCTGGCAAGAGCGGCGGGAATCCATCTTGTCATTGCGACACAGCGTCCGTCCGTGAATGTCATAACCGGACTGATCAAGGCAAATATGCCTTCCAGGATAGCGTTCTCCGTATCCTCCGGCGTGGATTCCAGGACGATCATAGATATGAACGGCGCGGAGAAGCTGCTGGGGAAAGGCGATATGCTCTTCTATCCGTCCGGCTATCAGAAGCCTGCGCGGGTGCAGGGATCCTTCGTGACGGACAAAGAAGTGCAGGATGTAGTGGATTTTTTAAAGGATCACAACGAAGAAGTTACATATGATGAAGAAGTAGTGAATCATGTCAATACGAATCCTGTCGGGAGCCCGGCTGCTGCCGGGGCACAGCCGGAAGGAGACGGCTATGACGCGTATTTTGCGGAGGCGGGCAGGCTGATCATTGATAAAGACAAGGCGTCGATCGGAATGCTGCAGCGCGCGTTTAAGATTGGGTTCAACCGTGCGGCAAGGATCATGGATCAGTTGGCAGAAGCAGGAGTCGTGGGTCCGGAAGAAGGGACCAAGCCAAGGAAGGTACTGATGTCCCCGGAAGAATTCGAGCAGTATGCATCAGAACGCGGATAGCCCGGCAAGATACAGCCGGCATATCGTTTTGTTATTACAGGTAACTATAAGATGATCATATAAAGAAAGGATTGGAAAGATGAAAACAGATATCCAGATTGCACAGGAAGCACAGATGGCGCATATCAGAGATGTGGCGGCAACGATAGGGATTGGAGAAGAAGAACTGGAATTCTATGGAAAGTATAAGGCGAAATTATCAGACGATGTGTGGGAGCGTGTCAAAGACATGCCGGACGGTAAGCTTGTACTCGTCACGGCGATCAATCCGACGCCTGCCGGAGAAGGCAAGACGACGACGACGGTAGGACTGGGGCAGGCACTTGCAAAGCTTGGCAGGAGGGCGCTCATTGCGCTTCGGGAACCTTCGCTCGGTCCATGTTTCGGTATTAAGGGAGGCGCGGCGGGAGGCGGTTTCGCCCAGGTTGTGCCGATGGAAGATCTGAACCTTCACTTTACGGGGGATTTCCATGCGATCACCTCGGCGAATAATCTGCTTGCCGCTATGCTTGACAATCATATTCAGCAGGGGAATGCACTGCAGATCGATCCGAGACAGGTAGTCTGGAAACGCTGCCTGGATATGAACGACAGAAACCTGCGTAATATCGTAGTCGGCCTTGGCAATAAGATGGACGGTATGGTGAGGGAAGATCATTTCGTTATCACTGTGGCATCTGAGATCATGGCGATCCTCTGTCTTGCCGAAGATATCCGGGATCTGAAAGCGCGTCTTGGGAAGATCATTGTGGCTTATAATTTCAGCGGCGATCCGGTGACGGCAGAAGATCTTCATGCGACAGGCGCTATGACGGCGCTTCTTAAGGATGCGATCAAGCCGAACCTGATACAGACGCTGGAGCATACGCCTGCTCTTGTGCACGGCGGTCCTTTCGCGAATATCGCACATGGGTGCAACAGTGTCAGGGCGACCCGGATGGCGCTGAAGCTGAGTGATATCACGGTGACGGAGGCAGGATTCGGAGCCGACCTGGGCGCTGAGAAATTTCTGGATATCAAGTGCAGGAAGGCAGGATTTAAGCCGGATGCCGTGGTTCTGGTCGCGACAGTCCGCGCGTTAAAATATAACGGAGGAGTTGCGAAAGAGGATCTTGCGAAAGAGAATCTGGAGGCTCTTGCAAGAGGGATCGTGAACTTAGAAAAACATATTGAGAATATTCAGAAGTATGGAGTTCCTGTCGTAGTGACTCTGAATTCTTTTGTATCAGACACAGAAGCAGAGAATGCCTACATCCGTAGATTCTGTGAAGAAAAGGGATGTGAATTCGCGCTTTCCGAAGTATGGGAGAAGGGCGGAGAAGGCGGTATCGCCCTGGCGCAGAAGGTCCTGGATACATTGGAGAACAAGGAGAGCCATTTCCATACGCTGTATGCGGATGAGCTGTCACTGGAAGGGAAGATAGAGACCATCGCAAAGGAGATCTACGGCGCAGACGGAGTTGTCTATGAACCTGCGGCGAAGAAGCAGCTGGCGAAGATCACGTCCATGGGATTTGGAGAGCTGCCGGTCTGCATGGCTAAGAATCAGTATTCCCTGTCAGATGACGCGAAGAAGCTTGGAAGGCCGACCGGGTTTGATATCCATATCCGGGAAGTATATGTCAGTGCGGGAGCAGGATTTGTCGTTGCCCTTACAGGTGCGATCATGACGATGCCCGGCTTGCCGAAGGTTCCTGCTGCGAATGGAATTGATGTGTCGGACGACGGGAAGATCACCGGATTGTTTTAGTATAGGAGGTTCTCTATAGATGAAGTGTGGATATTGCGGACATGATATACCAGAAGGAAAATTATATTGTGATAAATGTGGTAATGAAGTCTGCATTGTTCCTGACTATAATCCGCTGGAGGATATGCTTACGCAGCAGATCAGGGGGGCGATCAACGGCGATGGCTATGAAGATTATCTGGAATATGATCCCGGGAATAATGTGGATCAGGGCAGAAGAGGAGTCAGCCGGAGCACCAGCCGTGATGTGAGAGGAAATACCGGGGGTACTGGCCGGAGCACCAGCCGTGATGTGAGAGGGAATGCGGCGGGAGCCGGCCGGAGTACCAGCCGTGATGTGAGAGGGAATACGGCGGGAGCCGGTCGGAGCACCAGCCGTGACGTAAGGGGAAATACAGGACGGAATAACACCGGTAACATGCAGGAACGGGAGAGAAGGCGAAGGCAGGCTGAGCGAAAGAAAGCAAAGCGGCGTATGCGTATGGGGTGCTTTTTTATGATCTTCCTTCTGGCGGCGGCGATCATTGGTTCTGGTGTTACTTTGTATATGAATTCATATAAGGGGTTTATCGACAGGGGAAACAGATCATTAAAAGCAGGAGCATATAATGAGGCGATCGGTTACTTTGAGAAAGCGATCCGTAAGGATGAAGGGAAAGCGGATGCATACAAAGGATTGGCGCAGGTATATATCGCGAAGGGTGACCTGAACTGGGCGGAATCCATCTTTCAGGAAGCGGTCAAGAAACAGCCGAAGAATGCGGACATCTATGAAGCATTCGTCAAGTTCTATATGGAGACGGACCAGAAGCCAAAGATACCGCTTCTTCTGGAAGATGTAGACGATAAAGTGGCGGAACTGCTTGCCGGTTATATCATAGAGGGACCGAAGTTCAGCCTGGATGACGGCGAGCCTTTTGAAGATGTCCAGGAATTGACGCTGCAGGCGGGCGAGGGCTGTACGGTTTATTATACGGATAATGGTGAGGAAGCGACAATACAGAGTAAGAAGTTCTCGGAACCGATCCAGATCGGGGAGGGCGAGAGTGTGATCACGGCGATCGCCGTTGATGAAAAAGGCGTGCCAAGTCTTCCGGTAAAGAAGACGTATACGGTTGAACTGCCGATCGTAGACGCGCCGGCGGTATCTCCGTCCACCGGGCAGTATAATTCACCGATCCAGATCGAAGTCAAGGTGCCGGAGGGATATGACGCGTATTATACTACCACGGGTGAGGATCCGACCACCGCGTCGAGTAAGTATACCCAGCCCATCGACATGCCCGAGGGCGAGACTCTATTCAAGGTAGTACTGGTAAATGCGAAAGGGCGCATGAGCGGAATTACAACCAGGAATTATGTGTTGGATACGGAGACGGAATAGATGAAAGAATATTCATAAAAGAAAAGGCTGATGTAAGGCGGCGGATTTTGGCGCCGCATGTTACATCAGCCTTCTTTTTGGTCAGTCGATCACTTTGACGGTGTTTATCACAGGTTGGTCATCCGTGCCAACAGTTCCGTTATCATCCTGTACAGGCGTATCTTTACAGATCTGATCTACGATATCCATGCCTTCTGTCACATGTCCGAAAGCCGCATATTCGCCGTCCAGAAAGGTACTGTCTTCATGAACGATGAAGAACTGTGAGGAAGCGCTGTCCGGGTCGCCGGATCTTGCCATGGAGATGACGCCGCGCTTGTGTGAGATAGAATTATCAATCCCATTTTTGGCGAATTCTCCTTTGATGTTCGTATCAGAGCCGCCGGTACCATTGCCGAGCGGATCGCCGCCCTGGATCATAAATCCGTCTATAATGCGGTGGAAGGTCAGTCCGTCATAGAAGCCGTCTTCTGCGAGCGCCATGAAGTTAGTGACAGAGATCGGAGCCGTATCGGCATCCAGTTCCAGCGCGATCGTACCATAGCCGTTGATGTCGATCTCTACGTGGTGTAGTCCGTTTTGCAGGCCGGTATTGGTCCCTGGATCACCGGAGTCCGTATCTTCTCCAGTCCTGGCGGGATCGGAATCGTCCGCATTGCCGCTGCCTTCTGTATCGGATGCTTTTGTGTCGTCGGTGTCAGCGGTATCAGAACTGCATCCGGTAAGAGCCGCAGAAAAAAGGAATGCGCATAATAGCAAAATAACTGTTTTTTTCATGATGTACCTCCAGTATATGATGTTATCTCAGAGCAATTTTCAGATATGCTCAGGCAAAAATGCTTACCTTGCTTATTGTAGAAGGAGACTTAGGAAAAGTCAAATAATATTTTTGCTTCTGTAGCTATTTTTTCATATAAGCAGAAACCATCCGGACCATATTCTCGATCTGATCCTGTTCTTCTTTGGATTTGCCTTCTTTCAGGACGGAGAGTACCAGAGAGAATTCATCCGGGGTAAACTGGATCCCTTTCTTGTTTGCGTTGGTGATCAGCGCCATCATGACGGGAGCGAGGGCTTTTCCGCTCTTTCCCTGCGTCTGTGCCGCGGCGGTGCGGATCAGCTCCATCTTCATCGGGTCCATGCTCTGCATAGCCGGGTTATTCATCCATTCATTCATTGTCAGATTCTCCTTTCTCATTGCCCGTATCGGGATCATTCAGTTCAGTTTCAAACATAGCGTTGTACATGTCGAACATTTCCTGCTGTTCGGGGGTTAACATTCCTTTCATCATGTCCATGGGGTTAAAGCCAGCCATGCCCTGGGAGGAAGAGTCGGACATTGCCTGCATATTCTGAACCATTTCCATCATATTCATCATGCCTGACATTTGTTCCATCATTTCCTTTTCTGCCTGGCTCATGTAAGGCTTCAGCCCATCTAACATATCCTTTGGCTGCGCGTGAGAGGCGAAGCCTTGAAAATATTCCATCGCATGGCGCAGTTCAAGGAATTTGACATAGATTCCCAGGAAGCGCTGCATGGAGGCAGGCATGTAGGGGAGCAGGAGCTTAAGGGTATACAGAAAAGGCGGGTTGACCATATTGTCAAAGGGGGTCATGGGTCTTGGGGGATTTTGTTCCATAGGTGCTTCCTGAAATAACGTTGTAAATATATATGACAGAAGAATGGATTTTATGAGATATGGAAAAACTAAATGTGGGATAAATCATATATTGGTATGGTAAAAGGAATTCAGGAAGGAAGGATGAACATGGACAGAAGGCTGATCATTGACGGGAATGCAGTGTATGAGATTGATGAGAAGTGTATGCTGAAAAAGCAGCTGAAGGAAAGAGAGGAGAAAATGAAGGAGAATGCCGCCGAACGGGACGGCGAAGAAGAGGAAGTGCTGACGATCTACAAAATGAAGAGGACGGAGTGATATACTCCGCCCCCTTTTCCCCGGGATACGGGAACATGTATTCCCCGTATCCGGTGATTCTCATAATTAGCATCCGCAGTCGAAACCGCCGCCGCATCCGCATCCATTACCCATTCCGCCGCAGCAGAAGAGCAGAAGGATGATCCACAGACAGCTGTCGTTGCCGCATCCGCCGCCGAAGTTGCTGCCGCATCCGCCGCAGCAGAAGAGCAGAAGGATGATCCACAGGCAGCTATTGTTGCCAAAGCCAGACCCGCATCCGCATCCACACTCTCCACCATTTCTTCCGGATTCACATCCACATCCGCAGTTCGTAGCACTTAAATCGCTCATTTTGAAATCCTCCATTTTTGATGTTTACAGTACATAATATGCGTGGTATATGGATGTGTGAGGATAAATCTGAATTTCTTATATCTTTACCAGCCGCTTGATGGAGTGCTGGTATTGGTAAGAATTCTTCTGGAGTTTCAGCTTATCCAGTGCGGATATATTTTCTTTGGCATATTCATCATAGAGCGTAAGCAGGTATGATATGGTATAGTTTCGGTGTTGGAACCAGGTGAAGAGCAGCCAGTTCATGATATCGGGATACCAGTACCTCTCGGGGATGGAAGCATTTCTTAAGAGAAGTACGTACTCTGCCGCCCGGGTGGATAACTGTGTCAGCTCATCGGCACGTGCCCTGTCCCGGAAAAGAGGATCGCTGTCCTGTACGATGTCATACAGATCATTGGCGGCTTTCCAGTAGGAAACGAACGCCGGCGTCGTCTCGTCATGGGACTCTTCCATATTATGAAGGTCGAAGGTCTGCATCACCGGACGTTTCCTTCTGATCTCCCAGTCGTATTCAGAACGCTTGTCCGGATTGGACAGGACGCGGTATGCTTCTAAGATCTCCTGCATCTGTTCTGTTGTATCAATTCCATCCTTGATGTTTACATCCGGATGGTACTTCTTAGCCAGTTCGTTCTTGGCGGCGGTAATGTCTTCTAAGGAAGCCTTCTCCGAGACGCCTAATATATCGTAATAATTTTTGCTTTCCATCATATCCTCCTGTTACTAAGGAACCGCGCAAGTTCCTAATATATGGATACAAACATTATTATCTTACGACAAATCATTGGAGAAATCAATTATAATTTTGGGTTTGCCGCGGAATCCGGCGATTTGCATGGAGAGGGATTCTTTTGAATGGGGATGGTTATGATATTTTACCTTGAATCAGAAGGGATTTGTACCTATAATAAATGATAGAAGAACTGCCTGGAAGGGAGAAGGCGGTATGTGTGAGAAAGCGGATGGAAGAAGAGGTGGAGAGATGGCGCGGACGATAGGGATCGGAATACAGGCTTTTGATGATATTAGGAAGAACGATTATTTCTATATTGATAAGACTCACTTCATAAAGGAATGGTGGGAGAGCGGGGACAGTGTTACGCTGATAACCAGGCCGCGCCGTTTTGGAAAGACTTTGGCTATGAGTATGACAGAACAGTTCTTTTCTGTGGAATATGCAGGCAGGGGGGATTTGTTTGAAGGATTATTGATCTGGGAGGAAAATAAATATAGAGAATTACAGGGGACGTATCCTGTGATCAGCCTGTCTTTTGCGAATGTAAAAGAAGCAGATTATAAGACGGCAAATTACAGGATCCGTCAGCTTTTGATGAAAGTATATGAGAAAAACGCATTTTTATGCAAAGGTGATAAACTGTCAGAGGCAGAAAAAAGATATTTTGAACGGATGGCATCGGATATGAGTGAGGAAGACGTGTCCCTTGCGCTGTATCAGTTATCAGACTTTTTATATCGGTACTATGGAAAGAAGGTAATTATTCTTTTGGATGAATACGATACCCCTATGCAGGAAGCATATATAGATGGGTATTGGGAGAAACTTGTGGATTTTACCAGAAGCTTGTTCCATTCTAGTTTTAAGACGAACCCCTGGTTAGAGCGCGCTATTATGACGGGGATTACCAGAGTCAGTAAAGAATCTGTTTTTTCAGATTTGAATAATCTTGAAGTGGTGACTACGACTTCGGATAAGTATGCGGCATGTTTCGGGTTCACGGAGCAAGAGGTGTTTGACGCAATGGATGAGGCGGGAAGGACTCAGAAACAGCAGGTAAAAGAGTGGTACGACGGATTTACGTTCGGTGAGATCCGAGATATCTACAATCCGTGGTCTATCTTGAATTATCTGGAAAAAGGGAAATTTGACACTTATTGGGCGAATACCAGTGGAAATAATCTTGTCGGCAGGCTCATCCGAGAAGGGAAAAGAGGGGTGAAGCAGTCTTTTGAATTATTGCTTAGAGGGGAACATCTGCATACTCCGATCAATGAGCAGATTGTATACAACCAGCTGAATGGAAATGCAAGAGCTATTTGGAGCCTGCTTCTTGCCAGTGGTTATTTAAAGGTAGTAAGTCATCAGGAATATGATGAAATATCAGAAGAGCAGGCTCCGGAATATGAATTGGAAATTACGAATCGCGAAGTGCGCATTATGTTCCGGAATATGGTCAGTGACTGGTTTGCCGAAGCTGAGGATGATTATAATGATTTTATCAGAGCGCTGCTTAAAGGTGATGTGGAAAGTATGAACGTGTATATGAACCAGGTTGCACTTGCTACGTTCAGTATTTTTGATACCGGAAGAAAGCCTTCCGAAAAAAAGCAGCCGGAACTTTTTTATCATGGCTTTGTATTAGGTCTTATGGTTGAATTACGGGGGAAATATTTGATAACGTCCAATCAGGAGAGTGGTTATGGCAGATATGACGTGGTGTTGGAGCCATTGTGCGGGGATTATGACGCGGTTATTCTTGAATTCAAAGTGTTTGATCCAAAGAGAGAAAAAACGATGGAGGATACGGTGCAGTCTGCTTTGATGCAGATCAGTGAAAAAAAGTATGAGACGGTTTTGCTTCAAAAAGGGATTCCAAGAGAGAAGATCAAAAAATATGGTTTTGCTTTTGAAGGAAAACAGGTACTTATAAAGAATTGATAGGTTACATGATCACTGCGCATAATAATGGATCAATGTGTGATCGGGGGGAAATTTACTTGGAAAGTATGAATCTAGATAAACTTTTTTTGGAGTTAAAGTATCCGGAAGAGACGGAACAGATGATCCGGAATGAACGAACATGCCGTAAGATCAAGGAGATTTCGGAGACTGCGTATTCGGGAGAGGAATTTAAGTTTGAGCTATGTAACCGGCAGCCTCTTACAAGGCTTGCGGTTGTAACATTCCTTCTCTTATCAAAATACGGTGATTATAAAGAAAAAGGCATTCCGGACCACATTATTTTTGACACCTTCCGGGACGTCTCGCTGCGCGCCGGTCTGTATTATCGAAGAACGGGGAGAGTCGGTATCAGTAAAGAGGATGTGATCTGGTTCCGCCATATCATGAGCGTTAAGATTTTTAAGATCGGAGTATTGCAGTTTCAGTCATTTGAAATGATCTATCTGGATGAAGAGACCATAAGTGAAGCATATATGACATTTCAGGAAGAACAGAAAAAATCTCTGCCAAGCAAAGCTCCGGTGATAAACTGCCATATCCAGTATGGTGCAGATCTTGATCCGCAGGCAGTGGACCGATCGTTTCACAAGGCTTGGGAGTTCTTTCAGACGTATTATCCTGATATACGGTTTCGTGCTTTTTTATGCGGCAGCTGGCTGTTATATCCGCCGATGACAGAGCATCTTTCCAGTCAGTCCAGGATCAGGCAGTTTGCAGAGCGGTTTGAGATCATTGGTACCTATGAGGATTCCGGACAAGCGATGGAGAATCTCTTTGAAGAGGGGAAATGCAGAGTTCTTCCCCGGATGACAACACTTCAAAAAATGGCAATGGACCATAAGGAATGGTTTGGGTTCGCCTGCGGGATCATCAGAATGAACGAGCGTCAATGACACAAAACCTGCGTTGCCGGAATATCTTGGTAAAAAAGGTTTTTTTATCATGAATAAAGTAAAACAACAGATTCATTACTGGTGCGAGGATACTGTACAGGGAAAGATCAGGGGCGAGGGCGTGGCTGTGGCTGTCCTGGACACAGGAATTGCAGTGCATCCGGATCTGAGGGGTAAGGTAGTCATGTTTCAGGATTGTGTCAACCACCGTCAGGGCGTGTATGATGACAGCGGACATGGAACTCATGTGGGCGGCATCATTGCGGGAGACGGGAGGATGTCGCGGGGGAGATTCCAAGGGATCGCTCCCGAGGTGCGGCTTGTGGTCATTAAGATCCTTGACGCGAAGGGCGAGGGAAGTGTGGAGCAGATCCTGGATGGGATCTGGTGGCTTCAGAAGAATCACAGACGATATGGGATCCGCGTTGTGAATATATCGGTGGGAGCGCGGCAGGATCTGGAACCGGGAAAGGAAGAATGCCTGATACATGCCGTGGAAGAGTTATGGAACCAGGGGCTTGTGGTCGTGGTATCGGCGGGGAATTATGGTCCGGGGGAGGATAGTATCGCAGTTCCGGGAAACAGCCGGAAGGTGATCACGGTCGGCGCGCTAGAAGAGCCGGGCATGAAGAATAGATGTTCAGGAAGCGGGCCTACGGATCAGTGCATCGTGAAGCCGGAACTGGTAGCTCCGGGATATCAGATACTCTCCTGCAACAGTCGTTATCCGATGAATAAGAATCCATATATCAGGAAGAGCGGCACATCTATGGCTACTCCGGTTGTCTCGGGAGCGGCGGCTTTATTCTTGTCCAAATATCCGGAGGCAGAGAATGTGGAGCTGAAACTTAAGTTCCGGGAGACCAGTGAGCGTAAGCCTGTGGAGCAGAGCCAGGGGTGGGGATGTATCCGGATCGACCGGTTGTTATCTTGAGGGAGAAGATCAGTATGTTTGCCGGTCGGATGATAGGGGTGTAAAGTAAGGACTGCTGCAACGTATGCAACAGTCCTTAAGTGTATCCCCAAATTACCTTTTATGCTATTTATGCTATTTATGCTATTTATGCTTCCCACTGCATGCCGACGCCTGCCGCAAGCGCTTTCTCATAGATCGTCTTTGCAGTCACAAGATCCTGCGCTCCGACGCCGACCGTCTCATATACGATGATCTCATCGTCATTCTCCCTGCCTGTCAGGGTTCCTTTGATGACGTCTCCGATATTACCGGTAAAATCTTCTTCCGTAATGATGCCTTCCTCCAACGGCAGTAAGATATCGCCGGATTCTGAGAGAACCGCTTCCTGGGAATCAAAATAGATCTTAGAGGCTCTTGGCAGGATCGCCGGGTCCATCTCCTGCATATGGTGCTGGTATGCGCCTACACAGCTGACCGTGCAGCCTTTTTTAATCTTTGTCCCGTCGAAAACGGGTTTTGCGGACGGGGTGACGGTGATCAGAAGGTCTGCGTTGTCAATGGCTTCATCGGAGGATCTCACCGCTGTGATCTTCGTGCCGTAGGCTTTTAATTCCTCCTGCATGCGCGCCGCAAAGCTTGCCGTGCGCTCGTAATTCAGGTCATATACCCGTACTTCTTTTAAGTTTCGTACAGCCACCATTGCTTCTAACTGTGTGGCAGCCTGTCCTCCTGTGCCGATCAATGCGCCGATCCGGCAATCCTTCTTCGCAAGCAGGTCGAACGCCACGCCGGAAGAGGCGCCTGTGCGAAGCTGCGTCACATAAGTACCGTCTAAAACAGCCGTCACGATCCCTGTCTTTCCGTCGATCAGAAGAACCTGTGCCGGTGATGTCGGCAGTCCGTTGTCGATGTTGTGCGGGAAGATATTGACCGTCTTAAGGGACGCCGTATCCATCTCCTCTATGTAAGCAGGCATGAAAAGAAAGCAGCCGTCATATTTGGGCGCCTGGATATTTGTGCGGAGAGGGGAATCACACTTCTTATCCGCAACAAGTGTAAACGCCTTCTTATCCGCCACGATGGCATCCTGAATGGAAAAAACTTTTTTGATATCTTCTCTTGATAAAAGCAGCATATTTATCCTCCTCGTCTGTACCCCCGGAAGCCTCCTGCCGTCAATTTCTTAAGCCGGAGTGTGTTTGCCGGGAGTAGATTGGTCTTCTTGCATTTGAATATTCGCTGTCTGGGAGCCGGCGGTTGGATCATGCGTCCAGATTCCACGGCTGCATCGCTCCGCCTTCTTCTGCCGGACGGCACATCTTCGCGTAGATGTTAAGGCATCCTTTTGCCTCCTTAAGCGGAGGGCATACCCATGCCTTTCTCCTTCTTGCGATCTCTTCTTCCGGCACCAGAAGGGAGATCTCGCCGCCGTTGATATCCATCACGATTTCGTCTCCGTCCTCAACCAGGGCGATCAACCCTCCGTCGTAGGCTTCCGGTGAGACGTGTCCTACGATGGCTCCGTAATTGAATCCGGAGAACCTGGCGTCTGAGATTAATCCTACGCTCTTATGCAGCCCTTTGCCGATCAGGGCGTCGATGCTGAGCATCAGTTCCTTCATGCCCGGCGCGCCCTTGCATCCTTCGTAACGAATGACAATGATATCTCCCGGGACGATCTGTCCCGCCTGTATCGCGTCGAATGCCGCCCGGTCTCCGTCGAATACCTTCGCTTTTCCTTTGAGGTATTTGACTTCTTCGTATACTGCCGTGGGGCGTACGATGGCGCCGTTGGGAGAGAGATTTCCCCGTAATATTTTAAGACCGGGCTCGTTACATAAGGGACGCTCAAGAGAGTGGATGACCTTATTTTCCTGGGGAGTAACCTTCGAGAGCATCTCTTTCCAGGTGGTTCCGTACATATCCGGGACATCGGTAAAGAGGCGGCTCTCCAGCTGTTTCATGACGTTCATGACACCGCCCGCATAGTGGAAATCAACGACGGTGTACGGACCGCTTGGAACGACCGCATTGATACATGGGATCTGTCCGGCGTATGTCTCAAAATCAGCCAGGGACATAGGGATTCCCAACTCATAGGCATAGGAGAGCAGGTGCAGCACCGCATTGGTGGAACCGGCGACCGCCATGTCAAACATCACTGCATTCATCAGCACCTCTCTGGTGATCAACTGGGAGGGCTTACGTCCCGCCTTCACAAGCTCTACTGCGTAAGCGCCTGCCTCCCGTGCCCTGCGGAGTTTGGTGTTGTCAGATGCGGGAGTGGTGGAAGTGCCGGGGAGTACCAGGTTCAGGACTTCTCCTAACATCTGCATGGTGTTGGCCGTTCCCATAGACGGACATGCGCCGAAGGAGGGGCATACACTGTCTTCCAGGCCGGCTAATTCTTCTTCTGTCGCGCCGGAGAAGCGAGCCGTATCAAGGTCTGCTTCTACAACGGTTTTTCCGCAGTATTGCCCTGGCTGCATGGATCCGCCTGTTACGATCATGGACGGAATGTCAAGCCGCATAGCCGCCAGATAGCATCCGGCGATGATATTGTCGCAGGATGCGACCATCACAAGACCGTCAAAATTATGTACCTTTGTGACGAATTCAACGGACATGGCGACAATGTCCCGTCCCACCTGTTCATATTTTAACTCTTCGGCGCCGTTGGCGATATTCCCGCAGGTGGCGGGAATCCCGAATTCCACAGGGACGCCGCCTGCAGCCCAGATCCCTTCTTTCACGGCTTCTGCGATCTGGCGAAGATGCGCGGAACCCGGCGAACCTGCCATGTAGGAATTCGGCACACCGATATGCGGCTTCTGCCGGATATCCCGGTCTGAATAGCCGGATGCTTTCATCATCACGCGGCGGTGCGCCGCTTCGGCTCCGTTCCAAAATTCTGTACTCATATATGCCTCCTTATTCAAACGTAAATCATCTTGACAATACTATGTCGCTTATGATTATAATAAATCAAATTTGCCGGAAAATAAACTTAAGATTATTTATCTGTTCTATAAATTTTGCTTATACCGTATCCGGGATCTTGAATATCAAGGATAGTTTTTTGTACAGGTCGAGATGAACGGGATCTGTCCCAGGATCCGTTATCAGATCATGGAGGATTTTACCGCTCTTAAGATGGTGGAGAAAGGGTTTGGGATTACGATCCTGCCAAGGCTGCTCTTAAAGAATGCTCCGTTTGATGTCTGCGTGCGTTCTTTTGGCGAACATTACTCCCGCGTGCTGGGCGCAGCCTGGCTTCCGGATATGCGGCTGTCACCGGCAGCGTTAAAGTTCCTGGACTTTGCAGAAGAGTGGGGAGATCAAAGGCGGGCGATACTAAGACAAAACAACACGAACGAAAGTTCGTAAAGAAAAAATACTTGACACCCTCGTTTATTTGTTGTATGATAGCACAGGTGATGGAAGTGAATGAGATTCTGGAACAGACATTGTTGTTCGACTTTTACGGAGAATTGCTGACAGAGCATCAGAAGGAGATCTATGGACGCCTCATAACAGAGGACTTGTCGCTCGGTGAGATAGCCGGCGAGGCGGGGATCAGCCGCCAGGGAGTCCATGATCTGATTAAGCGGTGTAACCAGACGCTTCGGGGATATGAAGAGAAGCTTCATTTGGTCGAGAGATTTCTGGCTGTAAAAGAGAAGGTAGAGAGAATAGACAGGCTTCTGGATGATTATAATGAAGAGAATGCGGGGGAACTGATCCGCAGTATCCGAAGGATATCCGGGGAGATTATAGAGGAGTTGTAGTATGGCATTTGACAGTTTGACTGAGAAGCTTCAGAATATATTCAAGAATCTGAGAAGTAAAGGACGTCTTACAGAGGAAGATGTCAAGGAGGCGCTCAAGGAGATCAAGCGTGCGCTGCTTGCCGCGGATGTCAATTTTAAGGTGGTCAAGGACTTCATCAAGAGTGTGCAGGAGCGTGCGATCGGGCAGGACGTCATGAACGGGCTAAATCCGGGGCAGATGGTCATCAAGATCGTGAATGAAGAGCTTGTGAAGCTGATGGGATCCGAGACGACGGAGATCAAGCTTCAGCCGGGAAGCGCCGTTACGGTCATCATGATGGCGGGCCTTCAGGGAGCAGGTAAGACGACGACCACTGCAAAGCTGGCAGGCAAGTATAAGCTGAAAGGCAAGAAGCCTCTTCTCGTTGCCTGCGACGTGTACCGGCCGGCGGCGATCAAGCAGCTGCAGGTGAACGGTGAGAAGCAGGGTGTGGAAGTATTTGCCATGGGCGACAACCATAAGCCGGCGAATATAGCCAAAGCCGCCCTGGAACATGCTCAGAAGAACGGCAATAACATCGTGATCCTGGATACGGCGGGACGCCTTCATATTGATGAGGACATGATGGAAGAGCTTCAGGAGATCAAGGAAACCGTGACGGTACACCAGACGATCCTGGTCATCGACGCCATGACCGGCCAGGATGCGGTGAATGTGGCAAAGGAGTTCCATGAGAAAGCAGGCATCGACGGTGTGATCGTTACGAAGCTTGACGGTGATACGAGAGGCGGAGCCGCGCTGTCTGTTAAGGCTGTCACCGGAAAGCCTATATTATATGTAGGTATGGGAGAGAAACTGTCAGATCTTGAACAGTTCTATCCGGACAGGATGGCTTCCCGTATCTTGGGTATGGGCGATGTACTGACTCTGATCGAGAAGGCAGAGGCAGAGATCGACGAAGAAAAAGCGAAACAGATGGCTCAGAAGATGAAGAAGAACCAGTTCGATTTTGAGGACTATCTGGAGAGCATCAGCCAGATGAAGAATATGGGCGGGCTTGGCAGTATCATGAGCATGATGCCCGGACTTGGCGGTATGGGCGGCATGGGCAAGATGAAGGGGCTGGATGACGAGCAGACGGCACAGGCGGAGAAGAGCATGGCGCGGATGGAGGCAATGATCCATTCCATGACGCCGCAGGAGAGGCGGGATCCCGATCTTTTGAATCCGTCCAGGAAGCACCGGATCGCAAGAGGAGCCGGGGTGGACATCAGTGAGGTCAACCGTATGGTGAAGCAGTTCGGCGAGATGAAGAAGCTCATGAAGA
Organism: Dorea sp. 5-2; assembly: GCF_000403455.2. GTDB lineage: Bacteria > Bacillota > Clostridia > Lachnospirales > Lachnospiraceae > Sporofaciens. Next base: position 506,340 of record NZ_KE159715.1, read on the forward strand.
TGATCGGCAAGGGCGGAAGGAAAGGAAAGTTCCGTTTGCCGTTTTAGATTTCGATATACCGCGCTTCGCGCGTTATATAATATAGCAGCATACAGGAAGCGTCATAGACAGAGTCCTGTACAGACAATTATATTTTAATATTTTTATGGAGGTAAGATACAATGGCAGTAAAGATCAGATTAAGAAGAATGGGACAGAAAAAGGCTCCTTTTTATAGAATTATCGTAGCTGATTCAAGGTCCCCAAGAGACGGCAAGTTTATCGAAGAGATCGGAACCTATGATCCGAATTGTGACCCAAGCGCGATCAAGGTTGACGAAGAGGCAGCTAAGAAGTGGCTGAATAATGGTGCGCAGCCGACAGAAGTAGTCAGCAAGATCTTCAAGATTGCAGGTATCGAGAAATAGTCACTGCTGATCAATAAATCTTGTTTTTGAGGTGCACAATCATGAAAGAGTTAGTTGAGGTTATTACAAAGGCATTGGTCGATGATCCTGACAGCGTCGTTGTGACTGAGAGAGAGGAAAAGAAGACGATGGTCCTGGAAGTACATGTTGCTGATTCTGATATGGGTAAGGTGATTGGAAAACAGGGACGTATAGCCAAGGCAATCCGTTCAGTTGTAAAGGCAGCGGCTGCCAAAGAGGATAAGAAGGTTATCGTTGATATTATGGATTAAAGGATATCCATTTCATCAGGGGATTGTAGGGAAATGAACGGTTTCCCGGCAATCCCCTGTTTATACCCGATGTACCCTCAGATCTCTTTGTACCGGAATATTATAAGAGAGACTATGTGAGTATATCTTACAGACAGAATGGAGATTGGTATGGAAGAATTGTTACAGGTCGGAGTGATCACACAGACCCACGGAATACGCGGGGAAGTGAAGGTATTTCCTACGACAGACGACGCGGCGCGGTTTGGGGAACTCAGGCACGTGCTGCTTGATACAGGGAAAGAGACACTGCCTCTTGAGATCGAGAATGTGAAGTTTTTCAAGCAATTTGTGATTCTTAAGTTCAAGGGCTATGATAATATAAATGATATCGAAAGATACAGACGCTGTCCGCTTCTGGTAGAGCGGAAAGATGCGGTGGCGCTTGAGGAAGACGAATACTTTATCTCGGACATGATCGGGATGAAGGTGGTTACGGACGGAGGAGAAGAATTCGGAGTCCTTAAGGATGTGATGACGACCGGCGCAAACGACGTGTATGTGATAGACCATCCGACGGCAGGAGAGGTCCTGATCCCGGCTATTAAGGAGTGCGTCCTTAACGTGGATATTCCGGGAGGACAGATGAAGATCCATGTGATGGACGGGTTGGTTTAGTATGGTATGAGAGAACGCCGGCTGATGGTATAGTTGCAGGATGTGTGAATAGGAGTGTGGACAGATGCATTTTTATATTATGACATTATTTCCGGAGATGGTGATGCAGGGGCTTAATACCAGTATCACCGGCAGGGCGATACAGAAGGGGCTCCTGTCTGTAGAGGCGGTCAATATCAGGGATTATGCGTTTAATAAGCATAACAGTGTGGATGATTATCCTTACGGCGGCGGAGCCGGGATGCTGATGCAGGCGGAGCCGGTGTATCAGGCGTATCAGGCTGTGATCGAGAAGGTCAATGACTGCAGGCGGAGCGTGCAGGCGGATGGAGCAGGACCCAAAGAGGCAGGCAGAAGCCCGAGAGTCATCTATCTCTCCCCCCAGGGGGAGACTTTCAGCCAGGGAATCGCCGAAGAGCTTGCGAAGGAAGAGGAATTGATCTTCCTGTGCGGACATTACGAGGGGATCGACGAGCGTGTCCTCGAGGAGATCGTGACGGATTATGTGTCTGTGGGGGATTATGTCCTGACCGGCGGCGAGCTTCCCGCTATGATCATGGTAGACGCCATATCCCGGCTTGTCCCGGGCGTCCTTCATAATGATGTATCGGCAGAGTTTGAGAGCTTTCAGGATAATCTTCTGGAGTATCCGCAGTATTCTCGCCCGGAAGTCTGGCACGGCAAACGTGTGCCGGAGGTACTTCTGTCGGGGCATCACGCCAATGTAGAGAAGTGGAGAAGGAAGCAGTCTGTGATCCGAACGGCGAAGCTGCGCCCGGATCTTCTGAGGAAGGCAGAACTTACAGAGGAAGAAAGGGCGATCGCGGAGGATATAGAAGGCCAGCAGAACGGGCAGATATAGAAGAAGGCCGGGATATACGGCGCTTATGGAACCTGACCGAAGAAGAGACTGCTGCAAAACGGCAGATCATACGGCATACATCCTATACCGTATGATCGTCTTGTTTTGCAGCAGTCTCTTATTACATAACATGAAGATTCTTATTCGCTGTCGACAGCATCAGTTTGATGCGGTTTAACTGATTAACTTCACTTGCACCGGGATCAAAATCGATCGCTACGATATTCGATTCCGGATGTCTTCTGCGAAGTTCTTTGATGACGCCTTTGCCCACCACGTGATTCGGAAGGCATGCGAATGGCTGTGTGCACACGATATTCGGTGCGCCGTTATGTATCAGTTCCAGCATCTCGCCGGTCAGGAACCATCCTTCACCGGTCTGATTGCCCAAAGATACGATCTCGGAAGCCATCTTGCCAAGAGTGCGGATGTCTGCAGGCGGATCAAAGTGCCTGCTTTCACGGAATGCCCTGGATGCCGGAGCACGGAACCATTCCAGAACCCGGATCCCCAGATTCCCCATCATTGCCTTGGATTTCTTCATGCCAAGGTGCGATACCTTGAAGTTCTGGTTATAGAAGCAGTAAAGAAGGAAATCCAGAAGATCCGGAACAACCGCTTCCGCGCCTTCGCTCTCCAACAGCTCCACCAGATGATTGTTTGCCGCCGGAAGGAACTTAACCAGGATCTCGCCAACCACGCCTATGCGTGGTTTTTTCACGTCTGACAATTCGATATTCGTATCAAAATCTGCAATGATCTCTCTACATAGCCGTTTGAACCGGCGTCTGGAAGGATATTTCCGGGATAAGAAATCCCTGCAGGTTCCCATCCATTTCTTATGCATCGCATCGGCAGAGCCTGGAACCGCTTCATAGGGGCGCATCCGGTAGATACATTTCATAAAGATATCACCGAATATCAGCGCGTAGATGCTGCGCAGTACCAGTCCTGTGCTTAACTTGAAGCCAGGATTTGCCTCAAGCCCGCTCAGATTCAGAGAGATGACCGGAATATGTTCGTAACCGGCTTTCTTTAACGCTCGGCGGATAAAGCCGATATAGTTGGAAGCACGGCACCCCCCGCCGGTCTGCGAGATGATAACGGCAATCTTATCCGTGTCGTATCTTCCCGACAGTATGGCGTCCATGATCTGTCCTACGACGATAAGGGATGGGTAACAGGCGTCGTTGTTTACATATTTAAGCCCTATATCGACTGCCTGCTTGTTGTCATTAGGCAGTACTTCGATCCGGTAACCGGAAGCCTGGAACGCCGGTTCCAGCAGGCTGAAATGTATCGGCGACATCTGGGGGCACAGGATCGTATAATCCTTGCGCATCTCTTTGGTAAACGGAACCTTCGTAATGGAGGAAGACCGGATCGTTCTCTTCTCATGTCTCTTCTCGCGCACGCGGATCGCCGCAAGAAGGGAGCGGACACGGATTCTGGCAGCTCCCAGGTTATTGACCTCGTCAATCTTAAGAGAGGTATAGATCTTGTCAGAATCATTGAGGATGGACGCAACCTGGTCGGTGGTCACGGCATCCAGCCCGCAGCCGAAGGAATTCAGCTGGATCAGATCCAGGTCTTCGCGGGTCTTTACATAATTCGCCGCCGCGTACAGGCGGGAGTGGTACATCCACTGATCCATGACATTCAGCGGATGCTCCGCCGGATGCAGGTGGGAGACGGAATCTTCCGTGAGTACGGCAATGTTGTAGGAATTGATCAATTCCGGGATCCCGTGATTTACTTCCGGATCAATGTGGTAGGGACGTCCGGCGAGGACGATACCGCGGTTGCCGGTCTTCTCAAGGTACGCGAGTGTTTCTTCGCCTTTTCGGCGGATGTCGTCCCGGCATGCGGCAAGTTCCTCCCATGCAGAATGCACGGCAAGGCGGATTTCAGACGCCGGAACAGAATATCTTTCGGACAGTTCTTCCACCAGGCGGTAGGAAACAGTCTCTTCGCTTTCCAGTGACAGGAAGGGATGAATGAAATCCACGTCCCCATTCACGATGGCGTCGATATTGTTCTTGATATTCTCAGGATAAGAGGTTACGATCGGACAGTTGTAGTGATTGTTTGCCTCTTTGAATTCCTTCCGTTCATAAGGGATACTTGGGTAGAAGATCCGCCGTATTCCCTGGTTGATCAGCCATTGTACATGGCCGTGGGCAAGTTTCGCAGGATAGCACTCCGATTCGCTTGGAATCGACTCAATCCCCAACTCATAGATCTTCCTGGTTGAGGCAGGAGAGAGTACGACACGAAAGCCCAGGGTATGGAAGAAGGTAAACCAGAACGGATAATTCTCATACATGTTTAATACACGCGGAATGCCGATGGTCCCGCGCGGGGCGTCTGTTTCCGGAAGCGGAGTATAGTCAAAATATCTCCGGAACTTATACTCGAACAGGTTCGGAAGCAGATTCGTTGATTTTTCTTTCCCAAGGCCGCGTTCGCAGCGGTTTCCGGTGATGAATCTGCGTCCGCCGCTGAAATGATTAATGGTCAGACGGCAGTTGTTGGTACATCCTTTGCATTTCGCCATGGTAGTGGAGTATTCCAACGCTTCGATATCTTCAATGGAGAGCATGGTCGTGCCTTCGCACTCTACATAACGTTCACGGGCGATCAGCGCGGCGCCGAAAGCGCCCATGATCCCTGCGATATCCGGACGGATAGCCTCGCAGTCCGCGATCTTCTCGAAACTGCGCAGGACGGCATTGTTGTAGAAAGTGCCGCCTTGTACGACAATATGGCTTCCCAGTTCGGAAGCGTTAGATACCTTGATCACCTTGAACAGAGCGTTTTTAATGACAGAATAAGCGAGTCCCGCAGAGATATCCGCCACTTCCGCGCCTTCTTTCTGCGCCTGCTTCACCTTTGAGTTCATGAATACGGTACAGCGCGTGCCCAGATCGATCGGATTGCGGGCGAACAAGGCTTCATGCGCAAAGTCCTCCACGGAATAGTTCAGTGATTTGGCAAATGTCTCGATGAAAGAACCGCAGCCGGAAGAGCATGCTTCATTCAGAAGCACATTGTCAACAGTCTGGTTCTTGATCTTGATACATTTCATGTCCTGTCCGCCGATGTCCAGGATACAGTCCACATCTGGTTCGAAGAAGGAAGCGGCATAATAATGGGAAACGGTTTCAACCTCTCCTTCATCCAGAAGGAGGGCGGATTTGATCAGCGCCTCCCCATAGCCTGTAGAACAGGAATGCGCGATCTTTACGCCTTCCGGCAGTTTGCCGTAGATGTCCTTGATCGCACATATGGTAGTTCCAAGCGGGTCCCCTTCATTGTTATGGTAGAACGAATACAGGAGCGTCCCGTCTTCGCCGACCAGAGCGGCTTTGGTGGTAGTGGAACCGGCGTCGATCCCCAGAAATGCTTTTCCGGTATAGGTTTCCAGGTCTTTGACAGGGACCTGGTGCCTTGCGTGCCGTTTTTCGAATGCATGGAACTCTGCTTCTGTCGCAAAAAGAGGCTCCATACGGTCCACTTCGAAATCCATCTTTATGCGGCTGTCCAGTTGATTCTGCATCCTGCGCAGAGATACCTGTCTGTCTTTCTTCGAATTCAGCGCTGAGCCGATCGCCGCGAACAGATGAGAATGCCCGGGGGCGATGGTGTGGCTTTCGTCCAGTTTCAGAGTGCGGATGAAAGCTTCCCTCAGTTCAGATAAGAAATGGAGCGGCCCGCCTAAGAACGCCACGTGTCCACGGATGGGTTTGCCGCAGGCAAGCCCGCTGATGGTCTGGTTTACCACCGCCTGGAAGATCGACGCGGCGAGGTCTTCCTTGGAAGCGCCGTCATTGATCAGCGGCTGGATGTCAGATTTAGCAAATACGCCGCACCTGGCGGCAATGGAATAGAGGGAATGGTAATTCCGGGCATACTCATTCAGGCCAGAAGCGTCTGTCTGAAGGAGGGACGCCATCTGATCTATGAAAGAACCGGTTCCGCCGGCGCAGACACCGTTCATACGTTGTTCGATATTTCCCCCTTCGAAGTAGATGATCTTCGCGTCCTCGCCGCCTAATTCGATGGCTACGTCTGTCTGCGGCGCATAGTCCTGCAGGGCGGTGGATACCGCCACGACCTCCTGGACGAAGGGAACGCCCAGATGTTTTGCAAGAGTCAGTCCTCCCGAACCGGTGATGACCGGAGAGGCTTTAAGCTCTCCTAATTTATAGATTGCCCGTCCAAGAAGATCGGACAGAGTTTCCTGAATATTAGCGTAATGTCTTTCGTAGTCAGAAAAGGCGACATCGTTATCCTGGTCGAGTATCGCGATTTTTACAGTGGTTGATCCGATATCAATACCCAGTGTGTATAATTCGGTTTTACTCATAATAATAACAACTCCTTTGCGGCTGGATCGTGAATCTATGATTGAAAACAATCTTTTTACAGCCTGTAACATTATACGACAAAAAATTTAAAATAACAATTAAGAAATGTACCAGAAATATTAAAAAGTTGTAAAGTTCCACGGCAGAATTGACAAACAGGGCGTAAAACGGTAGAATTACTACAGTGTTAATAGAGTGCTAAATTATGGATATTGTCCATAAAATATCTGGAAATCACCCTCATAAGACAGTTATACTGTTCATTAGGGAATAAATAATAAGGAGTTTATCTATGGATAACTGGTTGTCAAAACTGGAGAGAAAATTTGGAAGGTATGCCATATCAAACCTCATGTATTATATTATTATATTGTATGCGGTAGGATTCGTGTTGAATCTGGTGAATCCGGGATTCTACTATCAGTTTCTGAGCCTGGATGCGCCGGCGATCCTTCGCGGACAGGTCTGGAGGATCGTTACATTCATTATCCAGCCGCCGTCTGACAGTCTGATCTTTATCATATTCATGCTGCACCTTTACTATATGATCGGGCAGCAGTTGGAAAGAGCATGGGGAGCGTTCCGTTTTAACCTGTATTTCTTTTCGGGGATGCTGTTCCATGTGGTCGCCGCCATTTTGGTATATGTTGTGACGGGGCTTGTACTTCCGATGTCGGTCTGGTATCTGAATATGTCGTTGTTTTTTGCATTTGCGGCGTTGTATCCGGAAGTACAGTTCTTGTTGTTCATGGTTTTCCCGATCAAGGTGAAGTATCTGGCGATATTGGATGGGATTTATTTTATCTATCCGGTGATACAGGCGTTCCTGCCGGCTTACGGAGGAAGCGTTTTAGGAATTTATTATAAGGCGAACGCGGCGGCGGCAGTCGTGTCGATCTTGAATTTCCTGGTCTTTTTCCTGGGATCCAGGAATATGCAGCCGTATACGCCGTCACAGATCAAGAGGAAGAGAGAGTTTAAGCAGAAGATCCGCAAGGCGCAGCATCCGGTTCAGATGTATGCGAACGGCGCAAGGCATATGTGCGCCGTCTGTAAGAGGACTGAATTAGATGATCCGAACCTGGAATTCAGATATTGTTCGAAATGCAACGGCAATTATGAATACTGTCAGGAGCATCTGTTCACACATACACATATAAAATAATACACAATTTTTAAGAGAACAGGGGGACGAAAAGATGATGAAAAAGACGAAGGTCATATGTACGCTTGGACCAACGACAGACGAAGAAGAAGTTATGAGAAGCCTGGTCCGCAGAGGTATGGATGTCGCCAGATTCAATTTTTCTCATGGAACGCATGAAGAGCAGAAGGCACGGATGGATAAGCTTAAGAAGGTACGTGATGAAGAAGGTAAGCCGATTGCGATTCTTCTGGATACCAAAGGCCCTGAGATTCGTACAGGTGTATTGAAAGACGGAAAGAAAGTTACGCTGAAGACAGGAGAGACATTCACCCTTACTACAGAAGAGACAAAAGGAGATGCGGACCGGGTTTCCATTACATATGGAGGGCTTGTGGACGATGTACAGGTGGGAAGCACGATACTGATCGACGACGGATTGATCGGGCTGCGCGTGAAGGCAAAGAAGGAGAATGATATCATCTGTACGGTCGTCAACGGCGGTGAGCTTGGTGAGCGTAAGGGCGTGAATGTACCGAACGTACCGGTCAGGCTTCCGGCGATCACGGAGAAGGACAGGGAGGATATCCGCTTTGGCGCACAGCAGAAGATAGATTTTATCGCGGCTTCTTTTGTCCGCAATGCGGAGTGTATCTTCGAGATCCGCGCATTCCTTAAGGAGTGCCAGGCGCCGAATATTCCGATCATCGCGAAGATCGAGAACGCCGAAGGGATCAAGAATATCGATGAGATCATCCGGTGTGCGGATGGGATCATGATCGCGAGAGGCGATCTGGGCGTGGAGATCCCGGCGGAGGAAGTTCCGTATCTGCAGAAGATGATCATCCAGAAGTGTAATGCCAACTATAAGCCGGTCATTACGGCTACGCAGATGCTGGATTCCATGATGCGTAATCCGCGTCCGACCAGAGCGGAAGTAACAGATGTGGCAAATGCGGTATATGACGGGACGGATGCGGTGATGCTGTCCGGCGAGACCGCGAATGGAAAGTATCCGTTGGAAGCGCTGCAGATGATGGTTCACATCATAGAGAATACGGAAGAGCATCTGGATTATGAGATGATGATGCGCAAGGCGGAAGAACAGCGGCAGAAGAGCACTTCCAGCGCATTATGCCATGCGGCGGTGACGACCGGATATAATCTCGGCGCAAAATGCATCATAACGCCGTCCGTATCCGGAGTGACGCCGAGAGTTGTCTCAAAGTTCAAACCGCGTATGGATATCATCGGTGTTACGCCGAATGAGGCGACGCTGCGGAGGATGCAGCTCTACTGGGGAGTAAGGCCGTTGAAGTCCATACAGCTGAATTCTACGGAAGATGTCTGCAACGGCGCGATCGATCTGGTGTGCGCGAAGCAGATGGCGGAGTCAGGGGATATCGTGGTACTGACTGCAGGGATCCCGTCGGCGAATGTGACGTCGGAACGCGGCGGAGTGAGCAATATCATGAGAATAGCAGTTGTAGAGTAAGATTTACATAAAGAAGAAGGCTGCCGGGGAAACCATTCATACTTATTTCCCCGGCAGCTTTTTTGCTGCCTTCGCAGTGCAGTTTTTGAAATATTTCTGAATAAATGTATTGACAGAGGGATGAAAAATGGATTATAGTGTTCCCTGGAAGAACTACTAAAGGGACAGAATGGGGTGAAAAGTTGGAGCAAACATCTTTTACAGAGCGCCTGATGGAATTCAATCTTACACGTCAGGAAGCGAATATATACCAGTGCCTGCTCACCGAGGGGAAGGTGACAGGGTATGAGGTGGCGAAGCAGACGGGGATATCCCGGTCCAATGCGTATAATTCTCTGGCGAATATGACGGAGAAAGGAGCCGCTTATCTGGTGGAAGAAGGGAACACGCGTAAATATGTACCGGTACCGTTGGAGGAATTCTGCAAGAACCGTATACGCAGGCTGGAAGAATCGAAGAAATGGCTTGCCAAGCATGTGCCGACAGAGAAGACGTACATAGAAGGCTATATTACGATCGAAGGCGCGAGCCATATACTGGACAAGGTGCGTAATATCCTGAACCAGGTAGAGGACAGGGTATATATAAGCCTGACGAGGAATTATCTGCTGCTTTTTGTCGGAGAACTGGAAGATCTGGTGGCGCAAAAGAAGAAAGTCGTGATCATAACGGATCAGCCGACGTCATTTGTCAGAGCAAAGGTGTATGTGGGAGAGGACCGGGAGATGCGTATCGGCGTGATCGCAGATTCAAGGTATGTCCTTACGGGAGAATATGGCGAAGGAAGCCGGAATACCTGCCTGTATTCCGGACAGAAGAACTTTGTGGAACTTTATAAATCAGCGCTTGCGAACGAGATCAAATTACTATCAATGCGAGAGGAGAATCAGTAACGATGAAGAAAGAGACATTTGTGACGAAGGAGCAGCTTAACGAGATTGTGAAGGAGTATCCGACTCCCTTTCATCTCTATGATGAAAAGGGGATCCGTAAGAATATTAAGGCGTTAAAGGAAGCGTTTTCCTGGAATCAGGGATACAAGGAGTATTTTGCAGTCAAGGCGACGCCGAATCCTTTTCTGATCGATATCCTGCGGGAATATGGCTGCGGCTGCGACTGTTCGTCTTATACGGAGCTTATGCTGTCGGAAGCGATAGGAGCGACGGGTGAAGAGATCATGTTCTCATCGAATGATACGCCTGCCGAGGAATTTGCCTATGCGGACAGGCTGGGAGCGATCATCAATCTGGATGATATTACACATATTGATTTTCTGGAGAAGACGATCGGCCATATCCCGAAGACGATCAGCTGCCGTTATAATCCGGGCGGGCTGTTCAAGATCAGCAATGATATCATGGATAATCCGGGAGACGCGAAGTATGGCATGACGACCGAGCAGTTATTTGAAGCGTTCAGGATCCTGAAGGATAAAGGTGCGGAAGAATTCGGGATACACGCGTTTCTGGCGAGCAATACGGTTACGAATGAATATTATCCGATACTCGCGAAGGTCTTATTCGAGGTTGCAGTGAAACTTAAGAAAGAGACCGGCGTGCATATCAGATTCATTAATCTGTCAGGCGGTATAGGGATCCCGTATACTCCGGATCAGGAGCCTAACGATATCCGTATGATCGGAGACGGAGTGCGCAGGGTCTATGAAGAAGTGCTGGTTCCGGAAGGCATGGGCGATGTTGCCATCTATACAGAGCTTGGACGGTTCATGATGGGACCGTATGGGTGCCTGGTGACCAAGGCGATCCACAGGAAGAGTACACACAAAGAATATATCGGCGTGGACGCGTGTGCCGTAAACCTGATGCGTCCGGCGATGTACGGCGCGTACCACCATATTACGGTAATGGGAAAAGAGAAGAAGCCCTGTGATCACCGGTATGATATTGCGGGTTCTCTGTGTGAGAATAATGACAAGTTCGCCATTGACCGTATGCTGCCGGAGATTGATATGGGGGACCTGCTGGTCATCCACGATACAGGAGCCCATGGATTTGCGATGGGATATAATTACAACGGAAAGTTAAAGTCTGCCGAACTCCTTCTGAAAGAGGACGGTTCGGTGCAGATGATCCGCAGGGCGGAGACTCCGGCAGATTATTTCGCTACATTTGACTGCTTTGAGATCGGCAAAAGATTGTCGAAATAAGTAAGATAGTAAGAGTTGATTTTGCATGGCAAAAGGTGTAATATATTGGATGTATAATATTGTAATAATATATAATACTTTGTGAACCAGGAGGAGGAAACATGAAAAAAAGAGGAATATTAGCGGCTATACTGATCATGGTCATGACAATGCTCAGCGGATGCGGCGGTATGAGCGCAGAGGATGCACAGTCATATCTTAAGTCTGTTCTGGACGCCAGTTATAAAGGAGAGTTTGGTACATACGTAGAGTGGACAAAGTCGACGGAGGAAGAAGCAAGGAAGTTATATGAAGCGAATATTGACGTGATCATGCAGGAATCAGGACTTACAAGCCTTGGATTGTCCGATGAACTGGTGGCAAACTACAGGCAGTTATTTGAGAATATCATTAATCTGGTAAAATATGAAGTAGGAGAGGCAAAAGAGGCAGGAGATAAGGAGTATACGGTCGACGTAATGTTAGAGCCGTTCGCAGGTTTCGACGGGATCGCGGCTGAAGCGGAGGCGGCTGTAACGGCAGAATTGGAGAATATGACGGAGATTCCGGAGCAAAGCGCGATCAATGAGATGTACTTCCAGAAGCAGTACGATCTGATGAGTGAGAGAATAGCGTCTCCGGAGTACGGGGATACGGTAACCGTGACGGTAACGGTGAAGCCGGATGCCAACGGGGTATATTTTATCGAACAGTCTGATATGACGGCGTTAGACGAAGCGCTGTTCCCGACAGAAAGTTTATAAGAGAGATGAAAAGAGAATGTAAGAAGAATGTGATATTCGACATGGGAAATGTACTTCTCACCTATGATCCGGAGGTGTGCTTAAGGCAGATCGTAAAGGAAGAGGAAGACCGGAAGTTGATCCGGAGGGAGCTGTTTGAGGGACCGGAGTGGATACAGGGAGATCTGGGCGAACTCACAGATGAGGAACGATTTGACGGAGTGAGCAGGCGCGTTCCGGAGAGGCTTCATGAAGAACTCAGGCGCTGTACGGTGGAATGGGACATGTGTATGCAGCCGGTTGCGCAGGCGAAGGAATTCTGTGAGTATCTGAAGAAGCAGGGATTCGGGATCTATGTATTGTCGAATGCCAGCAGTTCTTTCTACCGGTATTTTCCGAGGTTTGCCCCGTTCGATTATTTTGACGGGATCGTAGTTTCCTGCGATGTCCATGTGATAAAACCGGATATCCAGATCTATCGGCATCTGTTGGAGAAATATGAGCTTCGGGCAGAGGATTGCTTTTTTATTGACGATATCGAGGCGAACATAGCAGGCGCGAAGAAAGCCGGTATAGACGGAGTTGTATTCAAGGGAGATTTCCGGCAGATAAAAAACAGTATCGAATTTGCCGCCTGGGTTGGTGTATACTAAAAGAAATCATAAATGTAAGAAGAGGTGTTTGGAATATGGATTTATTAGAAGTAATGAGAAGCCGCAGGAGTGTAAGGACATATACGGGAGAAGCCGTTCCGGAGGAGAAGATCGATCAGATCTTAAAGGCAGGGCTTCTGTCCGCGTCCGGAAAGAATCTGAAGCCGTGGGAATTCATCGTGGTTCACGATAAAGCGGTCTTGGCAGAACTTACGAAGAGCAGGGCGGCGGGAGCTGCCATGATCGAGCATGCGGACTGTGCGATCGTTGTGATCGGCGATACGGAGAAGACCGACGTGTGGACGGAGGATTGTTCGGCTGCCATGACGAACATGCATCTGATGGCGGATTGCCTTGGAGTCGGAAGCTGTTGGGTGCAGGGAAGGCTTCGCGGGGCGTCTGACGGAAGAACGACGGAGGATTTCATCCGTGATCTGCTCGGCATACCGGACAAGTATGGCGTGGAAGCGATCCTGTCATTAGGAATGACGAAGGACCATCCGGCGGCGTATTCACTGGACGAGCTTCCGATGGAGAAGGTTCATAAAGAGAAATTTTAATGAGATGTATAAAAATACAGCCCTTTCGGGCTGCATTTTTATAATAGCCATGAAAAAAACAGCCACTGACGGTATGGCTGTTTTTTCATCTATGATTCACAAATAATCTCTTCATTAAGCGATTCCGTTTACGGCTTTTGCCAGACGGGAAATCTTTCTTGAACAGGTATTCTTGTGATAAACACCCTTGGTTCCTGCTTTGTTGATCTCAACGGTCGCAGCCTTGAGAGCAGCAGCAGCGGCTTCGGCATCCTTGTTAGCAACAGCAGTCTCTACTTTCTTTACGTAAGTTTTTACCTTAGACTTGATTGCTTTATTTCTTGCAGCCTTTGTTTCGTTCACTAAGATTCTCTTCTTTGCAGATTTGATATTAGCCAATTTGTCCACCTCCAATATCTTATATTTCGATTCATTCGTATCGATGATTGACTTCGTTAGAGCCGGACACGGACGTTCTAACGAAACATACGAATTCATTTTAGGGCAAGTATTGGGTTCTGTCAATACATATTTCTCAAAATATTGTAAAAACTAGCAATTAAATACAATAAAAGTGAGGATGTATGGGATGATTGAGAAGTATAGCATCAGAACTGACCTTGCTCTGGAGGACAAAGAGCGGTTTGAATCGGACAATGTGGAGGTTCAGGGCGTTTCCCTGAAAGAAGACTATGATGAAGAAAGAGAGATCAAGGTAACGACGGTCAAGATCGAGACGGAGAACGGGGCGAAGGTGATGCGGAAACCGGTGGGCACATATATTACCATGGAAGCGCCGAATATGTCTGTTCCGGATGAGGATTACCATGATGAGATATCCAAAGAACTGGCGAAGTTTCTGGAACGTTTTGTCGAGACGGGGAAGGAGGACTGCTCGATCCTGGTGGTGGGGCTCGGCAACCGGAAAGTAACGCCGGATGCGCTGGGACCTTATGTGGTGGATAATCTGAATATAACCCGGCATATCGTGAAGGAATATGGGAAATACGCTATGGGAGAGGACGAAGTCCGGTTAGTAAGCGCCGTTGTCCCAGGAGTCATGGCGCAGACCGGCATGGAGACGGTAGAGATCATCAAGGGAGTCGTGCAGGAGACGAAGCCGGATATGATCATTGCGGTGGATGCCCTGGCGGCAAGGAGTTCAAAGCGCCTGAACCGTACGATCCAGATCTCGGATACGGGGATCAATCCAGGTTCGGGGGTGGGGAACCACAGGAATGGGATAACCAGGGAGACGGTGGGTGTGCCGGTGATCGCGATCGGGGTGCCGACCGTGGTGGACGCCGCGACGATCGTCAATGATACGATGGAGAACCTGATCCTGGCATTGGAGAGCTCTGAGACACTGCGGGGAGTGGGCGTGGTGATGCAGGGATACAATGCGGCAGAGAAATACGAACTGGTGAAGGAATTGATCTCTCCGCATCTCAACGGGTTATTTGTGACGCCTAAGGACATTGACGAGACGGTGAAAAGGATCAGTTATACCATATCAGAGGCGTTGAATATGCTGTTTTCAAAGGGACATGCACATAATCAGGAAATGGGCGTCATATAGTGTTAATGAACGGTGTGGAGATCCCCGGCATACGGACCGGGTTGTTTCCACATGGTTTCTAAGACCTGGTATATCATCGCATTCATCCTAAAAAAATAGTGCGGTGATGTACCGGATGCATTTGGAGTGATGTTGTGGAGAGTGGAAAGCGGATCAGCCGGATCATGATCGGGATCGTGACATGTATACTGGTCATATACACCTGTCTGCATTTACCTGTACGTGTGAAGCGAGAAGAGAGGAACCAGGATAAGATGAACCGCATGCTGCTGAAGCAGTCGCAGAAGATGTATCTTCCGGGATTCACATACCTGGAAGAAGGAGAGGACGGGAGCCTGGAAGACTGGGTGGTGCACAGGGCGATGGAGATGATCCCGGTCGGGACCTATATGGAAGAGAGGGCGGCTTCCCACACGGATGTGGAGGATATGGAGACATATCAGATGATCCTTGCCAGTCAGGCAAATGATGAGAACATGGTAGATGAGAACGGCAACCTTGTGCAAGAGGACGGGCAGGAAGAGGAGGTGATACAGACCTCAGGCACGCAGATTGATACCTCCATGGAGAAGCTGATGGATTATGAATATCTGCTGGGGAACTTCTACGCGGTAGATTCGAATACGATGGCAGATCCGGAATTGCTGAACGCACAGAAGCTGATGGGCAAGGATATGAGCCTTGATACGTCGTCGGAGGGGCCTAAGGTTCTGATCTATCACACGCATTCACAGGAAGCGTTCATAGATTCGGTACAGGGGGATCCGGGGTCGACGATCCTGGGGATGGGCGCCTATCTGTCAGAGCTTTTGAACGATACATACGGGATCCCGACGGTTCACCATGAGGGCGTCTATGATCTGGTAGACGGAAAGCTGGACCGAAGTATGGCGTATGAACTGGCAGAACCGGAGATCCAGAAGATATTAAGCGAGAATCCAAGTATCGAAGTGGTGATCGACCTTCACCGTGACGGCGTGGGAGAAGGGACGCATCTGGTAACAGAGGTGAACGGGAAGCCTACGGCGCAGATCATGTTTTTCAACGGGCTCAGCAGGACCAGGGCGAACGGCAATATCAGTTATCTGGCGAATCCGTATATCGAAGATAACCTGGCGTTTTCCCTGCAGATGCAGATCGCGGCGGTCAATAAGTACCCCGGATTTACCAGGCATATTTATCTGCGGGGGTATCGGTATAACATGCATGTGAAGCCGAAGACACTTCTGATCGAGGCAGGAGCCCAGACGAATACGGTGGAAGAGATGCGCAATGCGATGGAGGCGCTGGCGGATACGCTGCATACGGTACTGGGAAACGGTTCATAAATTATATTTGAATCGGGCTGCATTTTGTGCTAAGATAGGGGAAGTGTGGAAAGATACAGGGAAAGGATCTATGAGAAATGGCTAAGAATAATACATATGACGCGGACAGTATTGCCATATTGGAAGGGCTTGAAGCGGTAAGGAAGAGACCGGGGATGTATATCGGAAGCGTGTCGACAAAGGGCCTGAATCATCTGATCTATGAGATCGTAGATAATGCGGTAGATGAGCATCTGGCAGGTTTCTGTACGGAGATCAGCGTGACTCTTGAGAAAGATGGTTCGGCTACTGTGGCAGATAACGGGCGCGGCGTACCGGTAGGGCTTCATGCTGCGGGCGTATCGGCGGCGCGGGTGGTCTACACGACGCTTCATGCAGGCGGTAAGTTTGATGATTCGGCTTATAAGACCAGCGGAGGACTGCACGGAGTGGGTTCTTCGGTGGTAAATGCGCTGTCTGCGTACATGAGCGTGGAGATTAGCCGGGAAGGGTATGTACATCAGGATCGTTATGAGAGAGGAAAGCCTGTTGCCGAACTTGAGGACGGGCTGCTTCCGAAGATCGGGAAGACGAAGAAGACCGGGACGAAGGTGAATTTCCTCCCGGATGATACGATATTTGAGAAGACGAGGTTCCGGGCGGAAGAAGTAAAGAGCCGTATGCATGAGACGGCGTATCTGAATCCGGAGCTTACGATCATATTCGAGGACAGAAGAGGAAGTGAGACAGAGCATATCGTCTATCATGAGCCGGACGGTATCCTGGGCTTTATCAAGGATCTGAATTCCAAGAAAGAAGCGGTGCATGATCCGGTTTACTTTAAAGGGGAAGCGGAAGGCATCGAAGTAGAAGCCGCATTTCAGTATGTGAATGAGTTTCATGAGAATGTGCTTGGGTTCTGCAACAATATCTATAACGCGGAAGGCGGAACGCATCTGACAGGCTTCAAGACGACTTTCACGACGGTGATCAATCAGTATTCCAGGGAACTTGGGATATTAAAGGAGAAAGATTCGAACTTTACCGGGGCGGATATCAGGAATGGGATGACGGCGATCGTGTCGATCAAACATCCGGATCCAAGATTCGAAGGCCAGACCAAGACGAAGCTGGATAACCCGGATGCGGCAAAGGCATGCGGTAAGGTGACGAACGATGAGATCATCCGTTATTTTGACCGGAATCTTGATAATCTTAAGAAGGTGATCGGCTGTGCGGAGAAGGCGGCGAAGATCCGCAAGACGGAGGAGCGGGCGAAGACGAACCTTCTTACCAAGCAGAAATATTCATTTGACAGTAATGGGAAGCTGGCGAATTGCGAGAGCAGGGACGCCAGCCAGTGCGAGATCTTTATCGTGGAGGGAGACTCTGCGGGAGGATCGGCGAAGACGGCAAGAGACCGGATGTATCAGGCGATCCTGCCGATCCGGGGCAAGATCCTGAATGTTGAGAAGGCAAGTATCGACAAGGTGCTGGCGAATGCGGAGATCAAGACGATGATCAATGCTTTTGGCTGTGGTTTCTCGGAAGGGTATGGCAATGATTTTGATATCAGCAGGCTGCGTTATGATAAGATCATCATCATGGCGGATGCGGATGTGGACGGGGCGCATATCTCCACGCTCCTTCTTACGCTGTTCTACCGTTTTATGCCGGAGCTGATCTATGAGGGACATGTCTATATCGCCATGCCGCCGTTATATAAAGCGATGCCGAAGAAGGGAGAGGAAGAGTACCTCTATGACGATAAGGCGCTGGAGCGGTATCGCCGGACACACGACGGTGCGTTCACACTGCAGAGATACAAAGGCCTGGGGGAGATGGACGCAGAACAGTTATGGGAGACGACGCTGAATCCCGAGACACGCATCCTAAAGAGGGTGGAGATCGAGGACGCGAGAATGGCGTCCGGTGTGACCGAGATGCTTATGGGTACGGAAGTGCCGCCAAGAAGAGCGTTTATCTATGAGAATGCGACGGAAGCAGAACTGGATATCTGACGTACAAAAGTTCATTGCGCCATAGATAGTTATATCAATGTGAAGACGGCAGGCCGTAAGGGTCGGAAGCTGTCTTCTTAGTAAGGAGAAGAAAATGCAGGATTCACAGATTATCAGGACCGAGTATTCGGATGTCATGAAGAAATCATATATTGATTATGCCATGAGCGTTATCGTAGCGCGGGCGCTGCCGGACGTCCGGGACGGGTTAAAGCCGGTACAGCGGCGGACGCTGTATGATATGCATGAATTGGGAATACGTTATGACAAGCCGTACCGTAAGTGCGCGCGTATCGTAGGAGATACGATGGGTAAATATCATCCGCACGGGGATAGTTCCATCTACGAAGCGCTTGTTGTCATGGCACAGGAGTTCAAGAAAGGAATGATCCTGGTGGACGGGCACGGGAACTTCGGCTCTATCGAAGGAGACGGCGCCGCGGCGATGCGTTATACGGAGGCGCGTCTTGCGAAGGTTGCGCAGGAGGCATATCTGGCGGACCTAGATAAAGATATTGTGGATTTCGTGCCGAATTTTGACGAGACGGAAAAAGAGCCGGAAGTGCTTCCGGTACGGCTTCCGAATCTTCTGATCAACGGAGCGGAAGGGATCGCGGTCGGTATGGCGACCAGTATTCCGACCCATAACCTTGGGGAAGTGATCGACGCAGTCAAGGCATATATGAAAAATGACGAGATCAGTACGAAGCAGCTGATGAAGTACATCAAGGGACCGGATTTTCCGACAGGCGGGATCGTGGTGAACAAAGACGACCTTCTGGACATCTATGAGACGGGGACAGGTAAGATCAGGCTGCGGGGCAAGGTAGAAGTGGAAGAGATGAAAGGCGGTAAGACGCGCCTGGTCATCACGGAGATCCCGTATACCATGATCGGGGCAGGGATAGGTAAATTCCTGAACGACGTCTGTGCCCTGGTAGAATCGAAGAAAACCAATGATATCGTGGATATCTCGAATCAGTCTTCCAAGGAAGGGATCCGGATCGTCATAGAGCTTAAGCGGGGAGCAGATATCGAGAATCTCAAGAATATGCTCTATAAGAAGACGCGTCTTGAGGATACCTTCGGCGTTAATATGCTTGCAGTGGCGAACGGAAGGCCGGAGACCATGGGGCTTAAGAAGATCATTGAGCATCATGTGGATTTTCAGTTCGAGATGGCGACCAGGAAGTACCGGAATCTTCTGAATAAGGAGCAGGATAAGAAAGAGATCCAGGAAGGACTGATCAAGGCGTGCGATGTGATCGATCTGATCATAGAGATCCTGCGGGGCAGCCAGTCTGTGAAGGATGCGAAAGCATGCCTGGTGAACGGAACGACGGAGAATATCAAGTTCAAGTCTAAGATCTCCAAGAAGATGGCGTCCATGCTGCGATTCACGGAACGTCAGGCTACGGCGATCCTTGAGATGAGGCTCTATAAGCTGATCGGCCTTGAGATCGAGGCGCTTATGAAAGAACATGAGGAGACGCTTGGAAAGATCGCCAGGTATGAAGATATCCTGAATCATTATGAATCTATGGCGGATGTCATCATCGAAGATCTGGACAGGCTGAAAGCAGAATTCGCCGTAAGACGCCGTACGGTGGTCGAGAATGCCAAGGAGGCTGTCTATGAAGAGAAGAAGGTGGAGGAACAGGAAGTCGTCTTCCTGATGGACAGGTTCGGTTATGCCAGGACGATCGACGTCAATGTGTATGGCAGGAACAAAGAGGCGGCGGACGCCGAGAATAAATATGTCATCTCTTGTATGAATACCGGGAAACTGTGTATCTTCACAAACACCGGGAAGATGCATCAGGTCAAGATCCTTGACGTGCCGTACGGGAAATTCCGTGACAAAGGACAGCCGATCGATAATGTAAGTAATTACGACAGTACGAAGGAAGAGATCGTCTACATCTGCGACGCGGAACAGATGCGTTATGCGAAGCTGCTCTTTGTTACAGGGCAGGGAATGTTAAAGAAAGTGGAAGGTTCGGAATTCCAGGTGGCAAAGCGGACGATCGCGGCGACGAAGCTTCAGGATGAGGATACGCTGGTAAGCGTCCAAGTCATCAGTGAGAACCAGAATATCGTCCTTCAGACCAAAGACGGGTATTTCTTAAGATTCCCGGCAGAAGAGGTGCCGGAGAAGAAGAAGGGAGCCATCGGGGTGCGGGGGATGAAGCTGCGCAAGAATGATGAAGTGGAACAGGCGCATCTTTTTGAGGACGGCGTAGAGACAAGAGCACGCGTTGGCGAAAAGGAGATCCTGCTGAACCGCCTGAAGGCGGCGAAACGGGACGGGAACGGAACCAAGCCCAGATAACATGGATGGGGAGATGCTGATTGAAACGATTATTTACAGCCGTATGGCTAACAGGGATCCTGGCAGTTCTTGAGGTCATCCGCGAGCTGCATAGCTTTAAGGTGACCCGTTATACGATAAGCTCTGCGAAACTGGCAGGGCTTAAAGGCATGAAAAAAATAATTTTCCTGAGTGATCTGCATAATTGCTGCTATGGGCGTAACAATGAGAAGCTGTTTGAAGAGATTAAGAAGGAGGCGCCGGACCTGATCCTGATCGGCGGCGATATGCTTCTTAGAACGGACGGGAATGATTATGGAGGAACGGCAAGGTTCTTATCCCGCCTGCCGAAGCTTGGCAGCGTATATTATGCCAACGGGAACCATGAGCAGAAGCTGAAGGAGCGCCCGAAGAAGTACGAACAGTCGTATAAGGAATATAAGAAGGAGCTTGTAAGGGCAGGGATCCATTTCCTGGAAAATACATCCGAAGAGCTTAAGTTAGGGGATTGTATGATCCGGGTCACAGGGCTTGAGATCCCGCTGAAAGGGTACGAGAGGTTCAAAAAGAGCCGGCTTTGTATGCAGGAGATAGAGGAAAGGATCGGCGGGCACAAAGATGTCTATGAGATCCTTCTTGCGCATCACCCGGCATATACAGAGCTTTATCAGGAATGGGGGGCGGATCTGATCCTGTGCGGGCATTACCATGGGGGGATCATCGGAATCCCGGGCATCGGAGGGATGATCGCTCCGGATTTCACCTTATTTCCCAAATATTCGGGAGGATGCTATAAGGTGAAGGATGCGGCGGCGGTAGTCAGCAGAGGGATAGGCACGCATTCCATACCGGTGCGTCTGCTGAATCCGGCGGAAATAGTTGTAATTGAACTTGTAGAATCGTAAAAAATCCTGTATAATAATAAAATTGCGATAATGAAGAGTATAGGAGAAGACGATGGGGATTCCGGTAAAACTGCAGGTCTTTGAAGGACCTTTGGATCTGCTTTTGCATCTGATAGATAAGAATAAGATTGATATTTATGATATTCCGATCGTAGAGATCACGAATCAATATATGGAGTATATCCGCGCCATGGAGAAGGAAGATCTGAATATCATGAGTGAATTTCTGCTCATGGCGGCGACGCTGCTTGATATTAAGTGCAGGATGCTGCTGCCCAAAGAAGTCAATGAGGAAGGCGAAGAGGAAGATCCCAGGCAGGAACTGGTGGAACAGCTCCTGGAGTATAAGATGTATAAATATATGTCATACGAATTACGGGACAGGCAGGTCGAGGGCGAGCAGGCGATGTACAGAAGCCCTGCGGTTCCCGGGGAAGTGCTAGCCTATGAAGAACCGGTGGATCTGGATCAGCTGCTTGACGGCATTACCCTAGCAAGGCTCAATAAAGTATTCCGGGAAGTCATGAGGAGGCAGACAGATAAGATCGATCCTGTGCGCAGTAAGTTTGGTAAGATCGAGAAGGAAGAGGTGACCCTTCCGGACAAGCTTATGTATGTGACGGAATATGCCAGGAAGCACGGAAGGTTCGGCTTCCGTGTGCTGTTGGAAAGGCAGTATTCCAGGATACAGGTTGTCGTTACATTTCTTGCGGTCTTGCAGCTGATGAAAGAAGGCGCGATCCTGATCGAGCAGGAACAGCCTTTTGAGGAGATCATGATATTATCCAATATCACATAGTGATGCGCTTAGAGGTGGGAAGGAAGAAATGGAAGAAGTGGAGATCAGGAGATTAGAAGGCGTCATAGAGGCGATACTGTTTACTATGGGAGATTCCGTGGAGCTTTTAAAAATCGCGGATGCGATCGGGCATGATGAGGATACGACGCGGAAGATCGTACATCAGATGATGGACAAATATGAAACAGAAGACAGAGGGGTACGGATCATCGAACTTGAG
The DNA here is from genome assembly GCF_000403455.2 of Dorea sp. 5-2. Classification (GTDB taxonomy): domain Bacteria; phylum Bacillota; class Clostridia; order Lachnospirales; family Lachnospiraceae; genus Sporofaciens. The sequence continues at coordinate 528,770 of NZ_KE159715.1, forward strand.
AATGCATTTCAGATGTGTACCAAGAAGGAGATGTATGAGTACCTGATCCGTGTGGCGAAGCAGCCGAAGAAGTATGTCCTGACGGATGTCCTCTTAGAGACGCTGTCGATCGTCGCGTATAAGCAGCCGGTAACAAAGCTTGAGGTAGAGAAGATCCGCGGGGTGAAGTCAGATCATGCGGTGAATAAGCTGGTGGAATATAATCTGGTATGTGAGAAAGGAAGGCTTGACGCGCCGGGGAAACCGATCTTGTTCGGTACTACGGAAGAGTTCCTCCGAAGGTTCAGCGTGCGGTCGGTAGAAGACCTGCCAAGCCTGAATCCGGAGCAGATGGAGAGCTTTAAGGAAGAGGCGGAAGAAGAGGTGCAGCTGAAGCTGGATATATAATTTCTGTGCCTGAGCTTGTTTACGGACGGATGTATTAGGTATAGAGCGAAGGAGGCATGCATACATTGTAATAACTTGGTGTTATATGGTGTGGCAGATGAAAAAGAAGATAGTATTGTGTGGTCTTATTATTTGTATTATGTGTGCCCGGTTGGGGAATCTGACGCTTTGCGCCGAAGAGGGCGCAGAGATGGAAGGACAGTTGTACGCCCGGTCAGCAGTGCTTATGGATGCTGACAGTGGGCGTGTTTTGTTTGGAAAAGAAGAAGACGTGGTGCGGCCTATGGCGAGTACGACGAAGATCATGACTTGTATCCTGGCGCTGGAGAGCCAGAAAGGAGATCAGATCGTCGCGGCGTCTGCGAACGCGGCGGCTCAGCCGAAGGTAAGGCTCGGTGTGAAAGAACAGGAGCAGTTCTATCTGAGAGATCTTCTGTATGCCCTGATGCTGGAATCTTACAATGACAGCGCGGTGATGATCGCAGAGGGGATTTCCGGAACGGTGGAGGAGTTCGCCGGTCTGATGAATCAAAAAGCAAAGGACCTGGGGTGCGAAAGCACGTATTTTGTGACGCCTAACGGGCTTGACGGCAGCGACGAGAACGGGACGCACTCGACGACGGCAAGGGATCTGGCGCTGATCATGCGGTATTGTATCAGCCAGTCGCCCTGCAAAGAAGAATTCCTTGAGATCACGCGGACCAAGAGCTATCAGTTTACGGATGTTGAAGGAAGCAGGAACTTTTCCTGCAATAACCACAATGCATTTTTGGATATGATGGACGGGGCGTTAAGCGGGAAGACGGGATTTACCGCAGATGCGGGGTATTGTTACGTCGGTGCGTTAAAAGACGGCGGCAGAACCTTCATTGTTGCGTTATTGGCATGCGGATGGCCGAATAACAAGGGATATAAGTGGGCGGATACCAGGAAGCTGATGGAGTATGGGATTGCCAATTATGAGTACCGGAATGTGTGGGAAGATGTTAAGCTTCCGGATATATTCGTTGCGGATGGTATAGAAGAGAGCGATCCCTATAAGGCGCAGACCGAGATCCCGCTTTGTGCAAAAGGAAAAGAAGAGCTATATGTATTGCTCAGACAGGATGAATCCGTTGAAGTAAAAACGGAGATCGACGATTCGCTGCGGGCGCCTGTGAAGGCAGGAGAAGAGGCAGGAAGGATCCGTTATCTTCTGGAGGGAGAAGAGATTGCCTCATATGCCGTGGTGACAGAGCGGGATATGGACAAAAAGGATCTTGAGTGGGCAGTACGGTGGATCCTGCGGATGATGTCGTTGTATTGATATATTATACTTGAATTTTGGGTTGACGGGCGGCGGGAAGTGTGCTATTTTAAAAACAGATAGGACGTGTTCCGGGGAGTTGTCTTTTTTATTCTAGTACATCATACATCTGATAAGTCAAAGAATTTTCATCTATTTTCCTGAATTTAGTGTTGACATTTGGTAGCAAGTATAATAGTATATTAGTCATAGGTCGAACATTCGTTCGTTGTAAGAAGGAGATTATGATATGGCAAATGAAGAGAAGAAGAAAGCATTAGATGCGGCGATCGCGAAGCTGGAGAAGGATTTTGGAAAAGGGACAGTGATGAAGCTGGGGGATCCCAAGGCACAGGTGGCGGTTGAGACGATCCCGACAGGATCTTTAAGTCTTGATCTTGCCTTGGGGCTCGGCGGAGTGCCGAGAGGACGTGTCGTGGAAGTATATGGCCCGGAATCCAGCGGTAAGACGACCGTTGCGTTACATATGATCGCAGAAGTGCAGAAGCGGGGCGGCATCGCCGGCTTTATAGACGCAGAACATGCGTTAGATCCCGTCTATGCGAAGAATATAGGAGTGGACATCGACGAATTATATATCTCTCAGCCGGACAGCGGCGACCAGGCGCTTGAGATCACAGAGACTATGGTCAGATCCGGAGCAATGGATATCATCGTAGTGGATTCTGTCGCGGCGCTGGTACCGAAGCAGGAGATAGAAGGAGACATGGGGGACAGCCATGTGGGATTACAGGCAAGGCTGATGTCGCAGGCGCTTCGGAAGCTGACTCCGGTCATCAGTAAGTCGAACTGCGTGGTAATCTTTATCAACCAGCTTCGTGAGAAAGTAGGCGTTATGTTCGGGAATCCGGAGACGACGACAGGCGGGCGCGCCCTTAAGTTCTATGCGTCGATCCGCATGGACGTCAGGAGGACCGAGACGCTTAAGCAGAGCGGGGATATGGTTGGGAACAGGACGCGCGTGAAGATTGTAAAGAATAAGATCGCGCCGCCGTTTAAGGAGGCGGAGTTTGACATCATGTTCGGGAAAGGGATCTCGAAAGAGGGAGATATTCTGGATCTTGCCGTGGACTGTAAGCTGGTGAGCAAGAGCGGAGCATGGTACGCGTATAACGGCGATAAGATCGGCCAGGGGCGGGAGAATGCCAAGGTATATCTGAAGGAGCATCCGGAGGTCATGGAGCAGCTTGAGGCGAAGATCCGGGAGCATTATAACATAGGGGCGGATAAGGAATTGGAAGACAAAGCCGTAAAGCCGATGCAAAAGGATGGCAAGAAGAGCGGCGGGAAGAAATCCCAGGCATCAAAGCAGGATAAGAAAGCGGAGACGACAGAAGCGGAGGAAGCGGATACTGTACAAGAAGCAGAAGATACGGCGGAGGAAATATAGAGAATGACGGTGACGAAGGTAGAGCCGGTATCTAAGACCCGATCCAGGGTATATGTTGACGAACAGCCTGTCTTTGTATTGTATAAAGGCGAGTTATCCCGTTATCAGATCAGGGAGGATGAAGAACTGGATCCGGAAGTCTATGAAGAGATCCTGAACACGGTAGTATTGAAAAGGGCGAAGGCAAGGGCACTTCACCTTCTGAACGATATGGGGAGGACGGAAGCGCAGCTTAAGGCAAAGCTCAGACAGGGAGGATATCCGGAAGAGACGGTAGAAGAAGCGATCGGCTATGTGAAATCTTTCGGCTACCTGAACGACAGGGAATATGCCAGAAGTTTCATAGAGGGAAGAAAGGACAAAAAGAGCAGGAAAGAACTCTTTGGAGCGCTGCTTAAGAAGGGGATCGCGAAAGAAGAAGCAGAAGAGGCGCTGGATGAGTATTATTGCCAGGAAGACTCCGGGGCGGCGATCAAGGCGATCCTCAGGAAGAAGAAGTTTGAACCGGAGACTGCCTGCCGTGCCGAGAAGCAGAAGATGGGCGGCTATCTGATGCGGAAAGGATTCAGGTATGAAGAGATCTGCCGGATCATACAATTTTACGATTAGTGTTCCGGCCAGAGTATGAGACGGCAGGGATTCAGAATATGAATGAAAAGAGGCTGGCTCCGGATACAGGTGTGTTCCGGACAGTCTTTTTTTGTTGATTTCCGCGAGCAACGAGCCAGGCGGGCATGCTTGCATGTACATGTGGAGACTGCCGCGGGGCTTTGGCTCCATAGTTCCTTCCCTGTGTGAAAAAGGGCCCTGATGTTACAAAAGTAAAAAAGATGGAAAAATGTAATTGTCTTTTTTCTATATTAAAGGTATAATAAAAACATATAGTTCAGACCATTTTTATATGGCAAAAGGAGGTTTATATGGAATTCAGGGATACTTACCGTATCGGACTCTATGAGAAGGCGATGCCTTCAGAACTTACCTGGGAAGAGCGGCTTGAGTCTGCGAAGGATGCAGGATATGATTACATAGAGATGAGCGTGGATGAGACAGATATGCGGATGTCCCGGCTTGACTGGGACGACGGGCAGATCTTCGAACTTCTGGAGGCGCAGAAGAAGGTCGGGTTACCCATTGAGACAATCTGTTTCAGCGCGCAGAGAAAATACCCGTTGGGAAGTAAGATCTGGGAGGAAGAGGCAAAAGAACTTCTGAGAAAGGGAGTGATCTTTGCAAAGAAGTTAGGGATCCGGATCATCCAGACCCAGGGGTATGATTGTTATTACGAAGAGACCAGTGATGAGACGACCCGGGAAAGATTCTACAGGAATCTTGAAGAGGGGACGATATTCGCAGGTTCGCATGGTGTGATGCTTGCCATGGAGACGATGGAGAATGATTTCATGAATACGGTTGAGAAGGCGATGTACAGTGTGAACCGTGTGAATTCTCCTTATCTTCAGGTTTATCCGGATATCGGGAATATATCGAATGCGACGGATGATGTGGCGGGTGATCTTTTGACGGGGAAAGGGCATATTGCCGCCGCCCATCTGAAAGAGACTGTTCCGGGGAAATTCCGGGAGATCCCGTATGGTACGGGACAGGTAGATTTCCCAGCCGCTATCGCCAGGTTATATGAACTGGGGATCCGCAGATATGTGTCAGAGTGTTGGTATTGCGGGGAAGAGAACTGGAAAGAGATCATAAAGGGCAACAGGAGATTTCTGGACGAGCAGTTCAGAAAGGCGCAGGAGCTGCTAGTATAATTCAACTGTTACGGATAAAGGAGTATGGAAGATGGGAAAATACGTGATAGGGCTTGACAACGGAGGGACGTCGACGAAAGCGGCGATCTTCGACCTTGCCGGCAGAGAGATCGCGACGGCGGGAAAGCAGACGAAAGTGATCACTCCGAAGTCGGGCTATACGGAAAGAGACATGGAAGAACTGCGGCTGGCGAATTGCGGCTGTGTCAAGCGGGCGCTTGAGAAGGCGGGGATCGCCGGAGAAGACGTACTGGGAATTGCGGTATGCGGACATGGAAAAGGACTGTATGCATGGGGGAAGGACGGCAAGCCGGCGTATAACGGGATCATCTCCACAGACAGCCGCGCGTGGAAGTATCCGAAGAGATGGTATGAGAACGGCGTGTATGAAGAAGTGCATGATCAACTGTGCCAGGAATTCATGGCATGCCAGCAGGTAGCGCTGCTTGCGTGGTTTAAGGAGCATCACAGAGACGTATATGACAATATTCAATATGTATTCTCGGTAAAGGACTATATCCGTTTCCGCCTGACGGACGAGGCATATTGCGAGGCTACGGATATATCGGGATCCGGTCTGATGGACGTGAAGAACGCCCGGTTTGATAAAGAGATCCTTAAGAAGCTCGGGATTGAAGAAGTCTATGATAAACTTGCTCCGATCAGGTATTCTTACGATCTGTGCGGAAAGATAACGAAAGAAGCCTCCGAACTCACCGGACTTTTGCAAGGGACGCCGGTTGCCGGAGGGATGTTCGATATCGACGCGTGCGCGGTTGCCGCAGATGTGACTTCAACAGACGAATTATGTACGATCGCAGGTACCTGGAGTATTAACGAATATATATCAAAGACGCCGGTCATGGATGGAAGCATTGCGATGAATTCTTTGTTTGCGATGCCGGGATATTATCTTGTGGAAGAATGCAGCGCGACATCTTCGGGGAATCTGGAATGGTTTCTTCAGAACTGTATGGAGAATGAGCAGATACCGGACGGGAGTAATCTCTATGAACAGATCAATGAGAAAGTCGAGAGCGTCGACCCGGAAGAAAGTGATGTGTATTTCCTGCCGTTCCTCTATGGTTCCAACGCACATCCGTTGGGGAAGGGGGCGTTTATCGGACTGACCACTTATCACGACAAGGCGCATATGCTCAGGGCGATCTATGAAGGCGTGGTTTATTCGCACCGGACGCACATTGAGAAACTTCTGGCTTCCAGGAAGCCGCCGGAGGCGATCCGTATGGCGGGCGGCGCCGTGAATTCGAAGGTGTGGGTGCAGATGTTCGCAGACGCACTGGGCTTCCCGATCGAGACGGTGGACGCGAAAGAACTCGGGGCGCTTGGGTGCGGAATGGCAGCAGCGATCGCGGCGGGAGTCTACCAGGATTACAAGGAAGCGGCAAAGCACATGGTACATGTATCGGAACGGGTATATCCGAATCCGGAGCGGACAGCCGTATACCAGAAAAAATATGAGAAATACCGGGCGGTCAGCAAAGCGCTTGATACTGTCTGGGGACAGTTTGAAGTATAAAAGATTCTAAGAATAAGAAAGGTGGAAACAATTATGGCAAACAAAGGAAGTACTCCGAAGACAATGAAGGCGCTGGTAGCGTACAGCAAGGACGATTATCGTTTTGAGCCGGAATATCCGGCGCCGGAATGCGGTCCGGACGACATTATCATCAAGACGGAGGCATGCGGGGTCTGCGCAGGCGACTTGAAGTGCAGCCATGGCGCGGCGATGTTCTGGGGCGACGAAGTGCAGCCGTCATGGGTAAAACCGCCGTTCATACCAGGGCATGAATTCTTCGGACGTATCGTAGAGATGGGGGAGAATGTAGAAGGTTATGAACTGGGCGACAGGATCATCGCAGACCAGATCGTTCCATGCGGGAAGTGCAGATTCTGTAAGGACGGCCATTACTGGATGTGCCAGCCGCATGATATGCTGGGCTTCCAGTCTTATAACAACGGCGGTATGGCAGAATATGTAAGATATCCGAAGAATTGTGTGATCAGCCGCGTACCGGAGGAGATGAGCCTTGAACAGGCGCTTCTGGTAGAACCTTACGGATGCTCGAAGCATGCGGTAGACCGCGGAAGTATCACGAATGAGGATGTGGTAGTGATATCCGGCGCCGGAACGCTCGGGCTTGGAATGATCACTTATGCGCGTATGAAGAACCCGAAGCTTCTGATCGTACTGGACATGCAGGAGAAACGTCTTGAGAAGGCGAAGGAATTCGGCGCGGACCTGGTATTCAATCCGGGACAATGTGACATTGATAAAGAGATCAAAGCGCTTACCGATGATTATGGCTGCGACGTATATATCGAGGCGACCGGGCACCCTTCCAGTGTGATCCAGGGACTGACCATCACACGTAAGCTTGGCAGATTTGTGGAATTTAGTGTATTCGGTTCAGAGACGTCCGTAGACTGGTCTATTATAGGAGACCGGAAGGAATTAGATATTCTCGGATCACATCTGAGCCCGTATGCCTACCCGTTCGTGATCGAGAATATGATGAAGGGGAATCTTAAGACGGACGGCGTCGTTTCCAGTATGTTTGCGATCGAAGAGTGGGAGAAAGCTTTTGATCATGCATCCGGAAAATACGGTGATTTTAAGGTTGCATTTAAGTTCTAGCAAATGTTATCGGCGGAATGCTTGACATCTTTATAAAAACAGTATAAAATTTAAGTGTTGTATTTGTACAATGAAAACTAAATAAGGAGGTGCTCCTGTGCCGATGGGAATATTAATTGCTGTAGGAGTTGTGCTGATCGCGGCGGCAGCGGTTATCAGTCATTTCCTGACAGTTTCCAATCTTAAGAAGAACGCAGAGTCTAAGATCGGGAATGCGGAAAGCAAAGCCAGGGAAATCATTGACGACGCAGTAAAGACGGCTGAGGCAAAGAAGAAGGAGTCTCTCTTGGAAATTAAAGAAGAGTCTATTAAGAACAAGAATGAACTTGAGAAAGAGACTAAGGAACGCAGAAACGAATTACAACGTTATGAGAAGCGCGTTCTTTCCAAGGAAGAGGCTTTAGACAAGAAAGCGGATGCCATCGAGAAGCGTGAAGCAGGATTTACAGCAAAAGAAGAACAGCTCAGACAGCGCGAAGCGAAAGTGGAAGAGCTGGGCAGACAAAGAGTACAGGAACTTGAACGAATCTCAGGACTTACCTCCGAACAAGCAAAAGAATATTTGTTAAAAACTGTTGAAGACGATGTAAAGCATGACACCGCCAAGATGATCAAGGAAGTAGAGGCGCAGGCGAAGGAAGAGGCAGATAAGAAGGCGAAGGAATATGTCGTTACTGCCATTCAGAGATGCGCCGCAGATCATGTTGCGGAGACTACAATTTCGGTCGTGCAGCTTCCAAGCGATGAGATGAAAGGAAGGATTATCGGACGTGAGGGGCGGAACATCCGTACATTAGAGACAATGACGGGAGTCGAGCTTATCATTGACGATACACCGGAAGCGGTCGTATTGTCAGGATTTGATCCGATCAGACGTGAAGTCGCCAGGATCGCGCTGGAGAAATTGATTGTTGACGGACGGATACATCCGGCAAGAATTGAGGAGATGGTAGAGAAGGCGCAGAAAGAAGTAGACGCCATGATTCGGGAAGAAGGAGAAGCGGCGGCTCTTGAAGTTGGAGTTCACGGGATCCATCCGGAGCTTATCAGGCTTCTTGGACGTATGAAGTTCAGAACCAGTTACGGACAGAATGCATTAAAGCATTCCATCGAAGTTGCGCAGCTGGCAGGGCTTTTGGCGGGCGAGATCGGACTGGATGTCAGGATAGCCAAGCGCGCCGGACTTTTACACGATGTCGGCAAATCTATAGACCATGATGTGGAAGGCTCACATATTCAGATCGGTGTAGATCTTTGCAGGAAGTATAAAGAATCTGCAACGGTCATCAATGCCGTAGAAGCACATCACGGTGACGTAGAACCGGAAAGTCTGATAGCCTGCGTTGTTCAGGCGGCTGATACGATATCGGCTGCGAGGCCAGGTGCGAGAAGAGAGACATTAGAGACATACACAAACAGGTTAAAACAATTAGAGGACATCACCAATCAGTTTAAGGGTGTTGACAAATCTTTTGCGATTCAAGCAGGTAGAGAGATTCGGGTTATGGTAGTTCCAGAGCAGGTATCTGACGCAGATATGGTATTGATGGCCAGGGATATTGCGAAGCAGATCGAATACGAGTTGGAGTATCCGGGGCAGATCAAAGTCAATGTAATACGTGAATCGCGTGTTACGGACTATGCCAAATAGTGTCATTGAATGAAGATAAAAGGGGACTGCCGGGAAATGTTGTATGAGAATACAATTTCCCGGCAGTCCTTTTTTGCCGTCTTTGGATTACAGTACATCCGGCAATAACTCTTCGAGTTTCTTGCTGAAATACCGTAACCGTTCCAGTATTGTATTAAAATTATGCGTGTTGCGGTAGAAGCTGATGGGACCGGTTACTCCAAGGGCGGCGATGGGCATGTCGCTGTTGTGATAGATCGGGACGGCAAGGCAGCCTATGCCGATGGCGTATTCTTCGACGTCCGTGCTGTATTTCTGATACCGGATCTTCTCGAATTCCTTCCGCAGCTTTTCGGAGTCGATAATGGTGTACGGAGTATTGCGGCGGAAGACCTTCTCCGCACGTTTCAAGAACGCCTCCTGCTTCTGCGGCGGGAGCAATGCGGTCAAAAGCTTGCCGGAGGCGCTTACGTTGACCGGAAGCTTCTCTCCTAGTTCTGAGATATAGGTGATCGCGGAACGCGGAAGGCACTGGTCGATCGTACAGATATAATTCTCGGATAAGATACATAACTGGCTTGCCTGATTGGAGTTGTGGGTCAGCTCTTCCATGAAAGGGCGTGCCAGCTTGATCAAGTCGTTTTCTGAAAAGGCGATACTGGAAAATTGCGAGAGCTTATATCCAAGTTTGAAATAATTGGGGTGGAAGGGCTCTTCAACAATATAGTTGTATTTCTGCATACAGTTGATGATCCGGTAAAGGGAAGAGGCGGGGATCTGAAGCTGTTCTGCAATGTATTTCAAAGTTTTGGGTTCAGGGTCTGCGGCGTAAAGATCAAGAATCTGCAAAGTCCTCTCTGCGGCGGGCGGGAATCCTGAAGAAGAATGATTCTTTTCCATATGATAGGAGGCTCCTTTCGGTTGTGTTCTGACGCTGTATTGATTTTAATATAACAGAAGTGTGGAAAGAAAGCAATCAGATAAAAATGAAATTAAGAGTATTCCCATATATGGGAATATAAATAACATATATGAAAAACCATTGACAATATAAAATAACCATTGTACAATATGTTTGTGCAATGGATGAGAAAAAACATACAAATTGCACAAAAGGATGTCGGCAATAAATAAGACGGGCCCGTACTTATTTGAGGTTGCAAAAGTAACACGAGATAGAAAAGATATAGGAGGATTGTTTCATGAAAAAGAAAATCGTAAGCATTCTGCTTTGTACTGCAATGGTAGCGACTATGGCAGTTGGATGTGGCGGCGGTTCCGGAGATTCCGGAAGTGATTCGGGTTCGGACGCAAAGACGGAAGATGATGCCGGCGGTGACGACGCAGCGGCGGATGACGGAAGTACCGTCGGTAAGAATACTTTCGTAGACGGCGGAACAGAGATGGCATTGTGGACATTCCAGGAACTGCATGTAGGTTTCTATACGGAACTGGCGGATCAGTGGAATGCACAGAATCCTGATAAGGCGATCAACCTTACGGTTACGACAGGCGAGTCACGTACCATGCAGAGCAAGATGCTGATGGCTTGTCAGTCCAATGGAGAAGGGGCGCCGGACATCTGTGATATTGAGATCGGTAACTATGCTTCATTCGTGGCGGGAGATTATCTGCTTCCTCTGAACGACGTGGTTGAGCCATATAAAGATGACATCGTTATGAGCCGTGTGGAAATGTACGGCGACGGCGACAACTGGTATGGGATCGACTTCCATCTGGGCGCGTCTGTTACATATTATAACATGGATATCATGAACGAAGCCGAAGTCGATCCGGCAAGTATCGTTACATGGGATGATTATGTAGAAGCAGGAAAGAAAGTCCTTGAAAAGACAGGCAAGCCGATGTGTGCAGTTGAGACAAGTGATTATTTCCTTCCGCAGCTGATGATGCTTGAGAAAGACGCACAGTACGTAGATGAGGACGGAAATCCGAATATCAACACCAAAGAGCATGCGGAAGTGATCGAATACATCCGAGAGATGATCGAACTTGGTATCTGCGAGATCGCTCCTGGCGGCGGCGTACATACAGAAGAGTGGTACGGACATCTGAATGGCGGCGGAGTTGCTTCTCTTTCCATGCCGTTATGGTATATGGGTCGTTTCACAGATTACTGCCCGGATCTGAAGGGTAAGATCGCGATCTACGAAGTTCCTGTATGGAAAGAAGGCGATACACGTGAAGTACTTCAGGGCGGAACCGGTACATCTGTTCTTAAGTTCTCGGAGAACGCAGATTTAGCGAAAGAGTTCCTTGCCTTTGCGAAGCTTTCAGAAGAAGGCAATAAGTATGAATGGGATATCCTTGGATTTGACCCGATCAGAACTTCTCTTTGGGAAGATCCTGAGATTACGGAGAATCCGGACAATAAGTTCCTTTCCTACTTTACGACCAATCCGTTCGAGATCCTGAAGAAGAACGGTACGGATCTTACGGCGCCGAATATTTCCGGTGGTTATGCAGCTACGGCAGCGGTATTGTTCTCAACAACATATGCGAATGCATTTGAGCTAGATACGGAGACTCCGGCAGCGGATCTTCTGGAGATGGAACAGGCTTCAATTGTATATGATAATGAATAAGTATTAAGAAGTAATAATACTGTAGGTAACGGACGGGCGTATTTAATATTTATTTAAATACGCCCGTTGGTTTTCAGAAATGTAATAGTTAGAGAAAATCTGTTTGGCAGATTTTCTGTGGAAAGATTTATCAAAACAGGAATGATATTGGAGGAGAAGAGATGGAGAAAAAGAGTGTATTCAAAAGATTTTTATATTCTCAGAGAGTAGCTCCTTATGTATTTGTACTCCCGTTTGTTCTTACGTTCCTCATCTTTTTCGCTTATCCGGTGGGAAGTACCTTCGTGATGAGTTTTCAGAAGGTGGCGGCGGAGAACACAGCGTTTGTGGGGTTAAAGAATTATAAGACACTGCTGAATCCTATATTCTATAAAGCATTGAAGAACAGCGCTATGTATATGGTGATCTCATGCGCCCTTATGATCCCGATCCCGATGGTTCTTGCGGCGATGCTGAATAACAGGAATATGAAGTGCAAAGGATTTTTCCGGAGCGCGATGTTTGTTCCGGCATTGACGTCCGTCGTTGTAGCAGGTGTTGTATTCCGTATGATGTTCGGCGAGCTGGAAGGTTCTTTCGCCAACCAGGTGATCTCTTTGTTTGGAAAGGATCCGATCATCTGGCTTCGCAAACCGGTCACGGTGTGGATCGTATTTTTCTTGTTGTGTATGTGGAGATGGACCGGAGTTAACATGATGTATTATCTGTCCGGATTGCAGCAGATACCCGGTGATCTCTATGAATCGGCAGATATCGACGGTGCGACAGGATGGCAGAAGATGCGTTATATTACGCTGCCGCTTCTGAAGCCGACGACGGTATATGTATTGACGATTTCTATCTTCGCGGGTATGGCGATGTTCTCAGAGTCCTTCCTGATCTTTAACGGAAGTACGAACCCCAATAATGTGGGTACGACGGTTGTCGTATATCTGTACCGTATGGGCCTGGAGCAGAATAACTATGGACTGGCAAGTGCGATCGGCGTAATCTTGCTGATCATTGTTATGATCATCAATGTGATACAATTGACGATCAATGGAACGTTCAAGAAAGGGGAGTAAGTTATGGATATGAAGAAAAAATCAGCGGTTCAGTCCGTGTTGCTTTTTGTATTTTATGTGATCGTAGTGATCATAACCTTGCTTCCGTTGGCGTTGCTTGCCGTATCTTCCCTGCGTCCGGGTTCCGAGCTGATGCGTAACGGATTGAATTTCAATCTGGATTGGGCGGCGGCAAATCTGAACAACTATAAATTATTGTTCAGCGGCCAGAATTCTTATTTTGTATGGTATAAGAATAGTTTGGTGATCACGGTTGTCCAGTTGGTCCTTGCTTTATTCTTAAGTGCGTGCGTGGGGTATGCATTTGCGATGTATGAATTCAGATGCAAGAATCTGTTGTTCATGTGTGTTCTGCTTGTTATGATGGTTCCTACGGAGATCATCCTGCTTCCATTATACAAGCTGACCATCGGAATGGGATTATCAGACAGTATCTGGGGGATCATCTTGCCTTATATGGTCGTGCCGATGCTGATCTTCTTCTTCAGGCAGTATCTTTCAGGAATACCAAAGGATTTCCTGGATGCAGCCAGAGTAGACGGCTGTACGGAGTATGGTATATTCTTCAGGATCATGATCCCGCTGATGAAGCCGTCTTTTGCGGCGATGGGAATCTATCAGGGTATGCAGAGCTGGAACAACTTCCTGTGGCCTATGATCGTAGTGCGTTCCGCAGAGAATGTTACGCTGCCGGTGGGCCTGCAGAGCCTGATGTCGCCTTATGGAAATAACTATGATATTCTGATCGCCGGAGCATGTTTTGCGATCATTCCGATCCTGATCTTATTCGTTTGTTTCCAGTCTTACTTTATTGAAGGTATGACGGCAGGCGGTGTAAAGGGTTAAGAATAAGTTTAAGAAAGAATATGGAGGCGGTTGGAAATGCGCAGCGGAAAGATATATGATGGGTTGTCTAAGATTGGGGATATGTTTATATTGAATCTGATATACATATTAAGCTGTATTCCGGTCATTACGATCGGCGCTTCGACGACCGCGCTGTATTACACGACGCTTAAGATGGCGGAAAATAAGGAATCTTATGTCTGGCGTGATTATTGGAAGGCTTTTAAGATGAATCTTAAGCAGGCGACGGCCATATGGCTTGTTGTTTTTATCGGATGGGCGGTCATTGCACTAGACGTCTTGTTGGCGGGAGGTTTCGGAACGCAGTTAGGGACGGTGGTTGCGATCATGATGGTGATCGCGGCGGTATTCTTGGGAGTCCTTAGCCTGTATGTATTTCCGCTGCTTGCAAGATTCGACAATACGGTAATGAGGACGATGAAGAATGCCGTGCTGATAGCGATCCGGCATCTGCCGTCCACGGTTCTGATCCTATTGATCCATGCAGTGCCTCTGTTGGTGGCATTCGTGTCGATCGAGGCATTTGTGAAAGGGTTTATAGTAATTATGTTATTTGCGGCGTCTCCGCTTGCTTATCTGGAATCTAAATTATTCGTGAGAATATTTTATCGTTATTATCCGAAGACAGAGTGCGCGGAGGCTGCAAGCTGAAAAATAATACAGGAGGTATGTTAAGAATGGCAAAGCAGGCAAAATTGATTGTAGACAAAGATTTTAAGATCGGGGAAGTGGATAAGAGGATCTATGGTTCTTTTATCGAGCATCTCGGACGTGCCGTATATGACGGGATCTATCAGCCGGGGAATCCCATGTCGGATGAGGACGGATTCCGGAAAGACGTCATAGATATGGTAAAGGAGATAGATGTCCCGATCGTCAGGTATCCGGGCGGGAATTTTGTATCTGATTTTGTGTGGGAGGACAGTGTGGGACCGGTGGAGAACCGTCCGGGGAGATTAGACCTGGCATGGAGGACACTGGAGCCGAATTCGATCGGAGTGAATGAATTTGCCAAATGGATCAAAAAAGCAGATTCTGAGCTGATGATGGCGGTGAATCTGGGGACAAGAGGGATCGCCGACGCGTGCAATCTTCTGGAGTACTGTAATCATCCGGCAGGGACGAAGTATAGTGACATGCGTATTGCCCACGGTGTGAAGGAGCCGCACGATATCAAGGTATGGTGCCTTGGCAATGAGATGGACGGTCCGTGGCAGCTTGGGCACAAGACGATGGAGGAGTACGGAAGGCTTGCGGAGGAGACCGCAAAGGCAATGAAGCTGATCGATCCGTCCATTGAACTGGTATCCTGCGGCAGTTCCAATCTTGAGATGCCGACTTTTGGGAAGTGGGAATCTAAGACTCTGGAATGCACGTATGACCATGTGGATTATGTCTCTCTTCATCAGTATTATGGCAATGAGGCTGACGATACGGAAGATTTTCTGGCTAAGTCGGATGATATGGATGAGTTTATCCGTTCTGTCATCTCGATCTGCGACTATGTAAAAGCGAAGAAGCGCGGAAAGAAGAATATTAACCTAAGCTTTGACGAGTGGAATGTGTGGTTCCATTCCAAGGCTCAGGAACTGGATATTACGGAGAATTCACCATGGCAGAAAGCGCCGGCTCTTCTTGAAGATATCTATACCTTTGAAGACGCGCTTCTGGTAGGTCTGATGCTGATCACGCTTATGAAACATGCCGACAGAGTGAAGATGGCGTGTCTTGCCCAGCTGGTGAATGTGATCGCGCCGATCATGACAGAGCAGGGCGGCGGCGCGGCCTGGAAACAGACCATCTTCTATCCGTTCATGCATGCGTCCCGTTATGGAAGGGGAGTCGTTCTAAGACCGGTACTCTACAGTCCTGTGCACGATACGGCTTGCCACGAGGATGTCACGGACGTGGAGAGCGTTGCGGTATATCATGAGGAGAAGGAAGAACTGACGATCTTTGCGGTAAACCGTAATATCCATGAAGATATTGAAATGGTATCGGATGTCAGAGGGTTCGAAGGATATAGAATTCTTGAGCATATCGTCCTCGAGAATGACGATCTGAAGATCTGTAACGCAGCGGGAATGGAAGTCGTATGTCCGAAGGAAACAGACCGGTCTAAGTTAGACGGAGGCAAGATGGCAAGCATGCTGCATAAAGCGTCCTGGAATGTGATCCGTCTGGGAAAATAATGAGAATGTATAAAAGGAGAACAGAGATATGTTATTGAACATGAAGGAAATTCTAGAAACAGCGAAGGAACACAATTTTGCAATACCTGCATTTAATATCGGTACAGGACAGATCCTTAACGGCGTCATGGATACTTGCGAAGAGCTGAACGCGCCTGTGATCCTGGCGATCCATCCCAACGAGCTGGAATTCCAGGGCGAGAGCTTCATAAAGATGTGTATTGACAGGGCGAATAAATCTAAGCTTCCGGTCTGTATCCATCTGGATCACAGTGATTGGGAGTCGATCGTAAAAGCGATCCGCGCAGGATTTACTTCTGTAATGATCGATGCATCTTCTCTGCCTTTTGAAGAGAATGTGGCGATTACAAAGAAAGTATGTGAGCTGGCACATCCCCTTGGAGTATCCGTTGAGGGGGAACTTGGGACGATCGGGACTACGGACGGTGATACGGAAGGCGGTACGGACTCCATTATCTATACGAATCCGGACGATGCGGTGCGTTTTGTGGAAGAGACGGGGTGCGACGCCCTGGCGGTCGCGATCGGAACTGCGCATGGGATCTATCCGGCAGGGATGAAACCGGAGCTTCGCCAGGATCTGCTCTCTGAGATCAAGAGCAGGGTATCCGTCCCGTTAGTTCTGCACGGAGGATCGGGGAATGCAGATTCTGAGATCGCAGAGGCAGTTAAGAGGGGGATCAATAAGATCAATATCTCGTCAGATATTAAGGATGCTCTCTACCAGAGGCTTCGCATCACGTTACAGGATCCGAAGATCCGTGAGCCGTTCGAGTTATATCCGGACAGTATAAAGGCAATGAATGAAGTGGTTGCGGAAAAGATCAGACTCTTCCAGGATGACGATAAGGCGAAATATTATACATTATTAGATTAAGCAGATTCCCGGCAGGATGTTCCGTTTGCGCGTCTTGCCGGGATATGTTATGATAGGAGAATATAGAATGCATGGATGGTTACAGGAGGAATAAAGGTATGTATAAAGACCGGTATCAGGAATATCTTCAGTTGGTTCCGGATAAGATCCGTGTGTGTGAAGAGACAAAAAGGCGTCCGGTATTGGCGTATGCCAGTAATCTGGACGTTCTTGTAAGGTGGGACTGCGATCGTTTTAACAGGCTTCTGGAGGTATATCTTAAGGGAGAGCCTTCTTTCAAAGAAGGAGAAGAGATAAGAAACGGGGAAGACCTGGCGCGTATATTAAGTTATTTTGCCATTCATGGGCTTGGCGGCGAGGTAGATATCACGTCGCAGAGTGCCGTAGATGTCCTGACCGAATATTTTGACGTGGAGTACGGGCTTGGCGGCACTTGTGCCCAGGGGGCGGCTGCACTGGGAAGCATAGGGGTCCCGGTATTGGTACATATCA
This sequence comes from Dorea sp. 5-2, assembly GCF_000403455.2. GTDB lineage: Bacteria > Bacillota > Clostridia > Lachnospirales > Lachnospiraceae > Sporofaciens. The sequence continues at coordinate 546,030 of NZ_KE159715.1, forward strand.
CGGATTGTTCCAGGAATGTACTGGATCAGATGTCCGGCAGACCAATCGAGGCGGTGAAGGAGGGCAGAGTAGTCCCCGTGGAGGAATGTGTATCGCAGGAAGAGGCTTTACAGCATTTCATCGTACAGTATTCGAAAGACGATGTGATCCGGGCAGCGGGAAAGGAATACAAGGTAAAGCTGTCCAACCGGCTGATCATGGGATATGACAAGATACATAAGGTCCTGCCTGTGAAAGAGGATTTCCTTTCATACTGTGAAAAGAATGCCGGCAGTCTGTGCTCTTATGATATCTCAGGATTCAACGCAGTCATAGAAAAAGATATTATGAAGGAGAGGTTAGAGAGGCTCGTTGCACATTATAAAGCGGTTAAGGTGGAGAATCCGGATTGCAGGATTTATTTTGAGAGCGCACATTTTATCAACAATGAGATAAGAGAGTATACGTATCAGACGCTTTCCGGCGTGGTCGATCTTATGGGAATGAATGAGGAGGAGCTGGAAGATCTTACCAGGACCAGGGGGCATGCGATAGACAAAGGCAGCCTGATGTCTGTTCTTGGGGGTCTGGAGGAGTTGGCAGAAGTATATCCGGTCCATGGTTTTGTCGTACATAGTAAGGACTATGCGTTGTATTTTGGCAAGGATATGCCGGGGATAGACATAGAGCAGGGGCTTACGATGGGCAATCTGTTGTCAGGGACCAGGGCAAGAACCGGAAGATATGGAAGTCTTTGCGACTGTGAGGAGACGCTGGGGCTTGCACTGAGCAGTGCGGGGCTTGCATTTGCAAAGGAGCTGGAGAACTATCATTCCGAATATAAGACAGTGTTGGTTCCGTCAAGATATCTGGAGATGCCGAAGACCACCATAGGGTTGGGGGATTCCTTTGTTGCAGGAATGCAGATGTGTTTCATTCCGGCGAATGCCGGCGCCATGAAGCCTGCTGCAGATGAAGATAAAAAGAATATTAAGAGAAGGAAAGGGTAAGAATTATGCATAATTTTGAATATTATACGCCTACCAGAGTTGTATTTGGCAAGGCGGCGGAGAAGGAAGCAGGAAGATTGGTGAAAGAGCAGAACTGTAAAAAGGTGTTGCTGCATTACGGAGGAAACAGTGCGAAAGAGTCAGGATTACTGGACAGAGTGTGCAGGTCGCTGGAAGAAGAAGGGATTGCCTATGTGCTGCTTGGCGGAGTCGTGCCGAATCCCCATCTGTCCCTGGTGAGAGAAGGCGTCGAGCTGTGTAAGAAAGAGGGAGTGGATTTCATCCTTGCAGTTGGCGGCGGCAGCGTTATTGATTCGTCAAAAGCGATCGGGTACGGGGCTGCAAATGAGGGGGATGTGTGGGATTTCTATGACGGCAGGCGCGAGCCAAAAGCATGCCTTCCCATCGGAACCATACTCACGATCGCGGCGGCAGGGAGTGAGATGAGCGATTCTTCTGTTATTACCAATGAGGATGGCTGGCTGAAACGCGGATACAGCAATGACAAATGCCGATGCCGATTCGCGGTGATGAATCCGGAGCTGACTTATACGCTGTCGGATTACCAGACGCAGTGCGGCTGTGTGGATATTCTCATGCATACGATGGAACGCTATCTGAACCATGGGGAGAACATGGAGATGACGGACGGTATCAGTGAAGCATTGATGCGCACGGTGATCAAGAATGCAAGGATCCTGAAGGAAGATCCGCGGAATTATGAGGCGCGCGCAGAAGTGATGTGGGCGGGAAGCCTGTCTCATAACGGACTCACCGGGTGCGGAACAGACGGCGGAGACTGGGCGTCTCATCAGATCGAACATGAATTAGGCGGTATGTTCGATGTGGCTCACGGTGCGGGACTGGCGGCAGTCTGGGGAAGCTGGGCGAGATATGTCTATCGGGACAGCATAGATCGTTTTGTACGGTTTGCCGAGAATGTAATGCAGATCCCGCACGGAGAGGAGAAAGAGCAGACTGCGCTTAAGGGCATAGCCGCAATGGAAGAATTCTATCGTTCCGTAGATATGCCGACATCTATCAAGGCGCTTGGCGTAGAGGTCACAGATGCGCAGATCGAAGAACTTGCCGAGAAATGCACCTTCTTCGGCAGACGCACGGTAGGGTGTGTAAAGGCATTGGGGAAAGAGGATATCATGAGGATCTATGAAGCGGCGCGCTAGACCTTGAAATGTAGATGGAACTTTGGGGGTTTTCGGCAGAGGAAAAGTATGGTATAACAAGATATACAAGAAGGAAAGGCGGAAGACATAATTATGAGTGATGAAGTAAAACGCGTAGGGAGAGAACTGGTTTATCAGGGAACCATTCTGGAAGTATATAAGGACCATATGGAATTTAGCAACGGGAATACCGCAAAGTGGGATTTTATCCGTCATGACGGAGCGGCTGCCGTTGTGCCGGTCATGGAAGACGGCAGGATCTTGATGGTCAGCCAGTACCGCAATGCATTGGAGCGCATGACTCTTGAGATCCCGGCGGGAAAGCTTGATCAGCCCGGTGAACCGGGAATAGAATGTGCGCGAAGAGAACTGGAAGAGGAGACGGGATACCGGTCGGAGGAACTGGAGTGGCTTCTTTCATTGCGTACAACGGTGGCTTTCTGTAATGAGAAGATAGAGATTTTTGTTGCGAGGAATCTGATCCCTTCCTGCCAGCATCTGGATGAGGATGAATTTGTTGACGTAAAAGCATATACATTAGAAGAACTGAAAGAGATGATCTTCTCAGGAAAGATCGAGGATTCCAAGACGATCGCCGCGATCCTGGCTTATGAATCCCGTTATGTGCGGTGACGGAGATTTGCTCTTAATTGTTTGATATGGATAGAATAAAATAGATTACCCAGCATATAATGAAGTATCTTGACAAAGGGAGGAATTGTTGTGAAGATACAGGAGAATCGGAGATTTCTGGCTCTGTTTTGTATGTTGGGTTTTTTGATCGGAATCATTTATGCGAATCTGATGTCAAAAGACCATATTGCGTCAATGGGTATTTTTAATGAATTTTTCCTGAACCAATACAGCCAGGAAGAGATCAATATGCCGGAATACCTGTGGTATATTGTAAGGATCCGGGTCATGCCGGCAATACTGGTTGCGGCGCTTGGATGTACGAAGCTTCGAAGAGGAGTGGTAGCGGGTTTCCTGATCTGGACAGGCTTCTGCGGTGGGATGATCATGACGGCAGCAGTTCTTAAGATGGGGATCAAGGGGCTGATCCTGTGCCTGATCGCGCTCGCACCGCATCTGGTATTCTATATCGCAGGATATCTGATCCTGCTGTGGTATCTCTTTACCTATCCGGATTCACAATGGAATCTGTCTAAGATGGTCAGTACGGCATTGTTCCTTGCCGTAGGAGTCCTCCTGGAGTGTTACGTCAACCCCATTATCATGGAACTCTTCTTGAAGACCCTCTGATCCTCTGGCAGCTGAAAGGCGGCGATCCTGGCACATAATTGACAGTATTGATCATGTATAAAATGATACAATCCCGGGCATACGCTTTTCAGTCTGTCCGGATCAATGATATACTGCCAGAACCCTTCGGCAAAGAATTCCAATGCATCTCTTATACAAGAGGAACCATAAGAACGGATAAAGACGTCGCCTTCTGCTGCATAGACTGCGGCGAATGCTTCCGAGTAAGAAGGAAGTCCCACATAATAATCGAACCAGTGCCCGATCTCATGGAGGGGAGACTCATAGGCGGCGCTTCGTCTTGCTTCGATCAGGATCCGCTGTTCTTCATAGTTTGTCGTCGCCATGACCTGGCTGAATTGCCCTTTATAGTAAGTCTCGCCGATATTTATGTCCGTTACATAGATCGACCAGCTATCCTGGACGAACGCATTGTGAAGATTCGCCGGAAGGAGGGAGAGCTGCTGGTTCACGATATCTATGAGGGCGTCGTCCACATTGCCGTCTTTCTGGCATTGGATATAAGATATGGATCCGGGGTCCCCGGCAGAAGGCTCGCTTGCGGCTGGAACTTCTTTTGCCGGTATTTTGGCGGCAGTGACCGTGGATTCTTTCGATGTCTTTTGTATCATGACCTTCTGGCATCCGGCGGTGCAAAGGATTACGGCAAATAGGATCAGGAATAATGTCAGTCTTTTTTTCATTCGCATTTCAAGAAAATCTCCTTTATTTATTCGAATATTATTTTAAAGAAATTTATCTGTTGTGTCCAGTATAAATATTATCTTTTTTTGTGCAGATAATATTCTAAGTATACAAGGCAGAACAAGAAGACGCAGATCTGGCTTGCAAGGAGCCCCCACAGATAGCCTTTGATACCTATGGCAGGGATCAGAAAGAATACGGCGGCGATCCGGATACTCAGGCTGGCGGAATTGATGCAGAAGGACAGCGTTGTCTTTCCGATGCCGTTGATCGTACTGATCAGCGTGTGGTTCGTGTACAGGAACGGGCAGATCCATGCAAGAGTGATGATGTAATCGCCTGCCGCCGGACTGTGAAATAAGATGGCGCCGATCCATTTTCCGAAGCATAACAGGCTCACGCAGCAGATGCTGCCCAGAAAAATGCAGGAATAGGTTACCTTATGTATCAGATCGGTCAATTCATGCCGGCGGTCGAGAGCCTGTATCTCCGCTACCGCAGGAAGGAGCATGGTCGATACGGAGTTGGTGATGGCGGAGGGAAAGAGAATACAAGGCAGCGCCATACCGGTCAAGACACCGTAAGTGCCGAGAGACTGGGACAGAGACATGCCAAAAGCCTGCAATTTAACCGGGATCGATACTGCCTCTACACTTTGCAGGAGATTCAGCAGTACACGGCTTGCCGTAAGCGGTATGGAGAGGGAAAGCAGTTCGCGGGCATGCCTGAGACATCCGTGAAGAGGTATTCTTGATAAGATCCTGCCATATCCTTTCCCAAGCAGGGCGCGCAGGACGAAGAGAGAAGAGATACATTCTCCTGCGACCAGACCGGCAACGGCGATGGAGATGCCGAATTGGATCCCGTGCCTAAGTCCATATAAATAGAGCAGAAAGACGCTTAAGATCCGCGCCGTCTGTTCCAGAAATTGAGAGACGGCAGGAATCCCCGTCTGCTTTAGTCCGAAATAATATCCGCAGATACAGCTGTGAACCGACGCGAACGGAAAGGCATAGGAGAGGATGACAAGCAGCCCGGCACAGCGTGGTTCGTGTAAAAAATGTTCGGATATGAAGACCGAGTATTTCTGTAAGAGTAAGATTACCAATACAGAAATAGTGACGGTGAGGGTGAGAGCAGTATATAGAAGCTCTTTTGCCTCTTTTTGGTTTCCCTTTGTTGTGCGTGTGGCGACACAGCGCGACAGCGCAAGTTCGATGCCTGCCGATGTGAGGGAGAAGCATAAGGCGTAGACCGGAAAGATAAGCTGATATAGTCCGACTCCTTCCTCTCCGAAGGTGTGGCTTAGAAAGATGCGATAGAAGAATCCCATGAACCGGGTAGCGAATCCGGTAAATGTTAAGATAAAAGTACCTTTGATGATTGCTTGCTTGCGAGACATAGTGTACTCCTGGTTGGTATTTATTTATACATATTCAAAAAGACGGCTTGACAGAACAAAAAAGCAGTGCTATTCTAACATAGGAAAATATCCTAGTAATTTGCTAGGGATTAGAGGAGAAGGTGAGTATGTGAAACTCTCTACGAAGGGAAGATACGGGCTTCGGGCAATGATCGACCTTGCCAGGTACAGTGAAGAAGAGCCGGTATCCATCAGCAGTATCGCAGCGAGACAGGATATCTCGGAGCGGTATCTGGAGCAGCTAATGGGGCTTTTGAGGAAAGCAGGGCTTGTGCAGAGTATCCGCGGCGCGACAGGCGGTTATATATTGACAAGAAGTGCGGGCGAGATCTCCGTGGGAGACGTGCTGCGCGCGTTGGAAGGGAGCCTTGAGCCGGTTAAATGCGCGGCTTTTTATTCCGAAAAGGGTTGTACGGCGTCGGGTGGATGCGTGACAAAGTATGTATGGCAGAAGATCAATGAGAGCATCAATGAGACCGTAGATAAGATGATGTTGGACGAACTGGTTCGGGAGAGCAGGATCATGAATCCGGAGGGTGAGCTTGAGAATCCGGAATGTAATGCATAGATGGAAGATCAGACGAGTGACAGGAGGAGAAAAGAGATGAAGAAAATGATTTATCTGGATAATGCGGCAACAACGAAGACCGCTTCGGAGGTAGTCGAGGCAATGCTTCCGTATTTTACGGAGAAGTACGGCAACCCATCCAGTGTATATAGTTTCGCGTCGGGGAACAAGGAGGCGATCAGCGAACAGAGAGATGTGATCGCTGAGGCGCTGGGAGCGAAGGGGAATGAGATTTATTTTACTGCGGGAGGCTCAGAGTCAGATAACTGGGCGCTTAAGGCTGCGGCAGAGGCGTACGGCGATAAAGGAAACCACATTATTACGACGAAGATCGAACACCACGCTATCCTTCATACGGCGGAGTATCTGGAGAAAAGAGGATTCGAGGTGACGTATCTGGACGTGGATGAAGACGGCAAGGTATCGCTTGAGGATCTGAAAAAGGCGATCCGTCCTTCCACGATCCTGATCTCGGTCATGTATGCGAATAATGAGATCGGGACCATCCAGCCGATCCGGGAGATCGGAGAGATTGCCCATGAGAATGGGATTCTTTTCCATACGGATGCGGTTCAGGCATTTGGGCAAGTACCGATCCAGGTGGATGAATGCCACATTGATATGCTGAGCGCCAGCGGACATAAGCTGAACGGGCCGAAGGGCATCGGATTCTTATATATCCGCAGGGGCGTCAAGATCCGTTCTTTCGTGCATGGCGGAGCGCAGGAGAGAAAGCGCCGCGCAGGTACGGAGAATGTCCCGGGGATCATAGGGCTTGGAACGGCGGTTCGGCGCGCGGCGGCTACGATGGAAGAACGGGGGAAGAAGGAGAGTCGTCTGAGGGATCATATGATCTCCCGGATCATGGAAGAGATCCCATATTGCCGTCTGAACGGGCATAAGGCAGACCGGCTTCCGAATAATGTGAATGTAAGTTTTCAGTTCGTGGAAGGCGAGTCTCTTCTGATCATGCTTGACGGCAAGGGGATCTGTGCTTCTAGTGGATCGGCGTGTACGTCCGGATCGTTGGATCCATCCCATGTGCTGCTTGCCATCGGGCTTCCCCATGAGATCGCCCACGGCTCGCTTCGGATGACGTTGGGAGAAGAGACGACGGAGGAAGAGATCGACTATGTGGTTGACTGTTTGAAGGAGATCGTGGGCAGGCTTCGGGATATGTCGCCGCTTTATGAGGATTTTCTTAAGAAGAAAGGAGAAATTTAAGAATGTATACAGAAAAAGTAATGGACCATTTCCAACATCCAAGGAATGTAGGAGAGATTGCGGACGCCAGCGGAGTAGGGACGGTAGGAAATGCGAAATGCGGCGATATCATGCGTATTTACCTGGATATTGACGACAGTCAGATCATCCGCGACGTGAAGTTTAAGACTTTTGGGTGCGGCGCCGCCGTTGCAACGAGCAGCATGGCAACAGAGCTTGTAAAGGGCAGATCCATCTACGATGCGCTGCAGGTGACGAATAAGGCTGTTATGGAGGCGTTAGACGGGCTGCCGCCGGTGAAGGTGCACTGTTCCTTGCTGGCAGAGGAAGCGATCCATGCGGCACTGTGGGATTATGCAGAGAAAAATGATATCAAGATCGAGGGGCTTGAGAAGCCGAAGTCTGATATCCACGAAGGCGAGGAAGAGGAAGAAGAGGAATATTAGGAGAGAGCATGGATAAGAAAAGGGTTGTGGTCGGGCTGTCCGGAGGGGTAGATTCCTCCGTGGCAGCCTGGCTGTTAAAGGAGCAGGGATATGATGTGACAGGCGTCACCATGCAGATCTGGCAGGAGGAAGATGAGACCGCGAAGGAAGAGCAGGGCGGATGCTGCGGCATTGGAGCGGTGGAGGATGCAAGAAGAGTGGCGGCATCCCTTGGGATTCCTTATTATGTGATGAATTTCAGGGCGGAATTCAAGGAGAGCGTGATTGATTATTTTGTAGACGAATATCTTAACGGACGGACGCCGAATCCTTGTATTGCCTGTAACCGCTATGTAAAATGGGAGTCGCTTCTTGGGAGGAGCATGAAGATCGGTGCGGATTATATTGCAACCGGGCATTATGCCAGGATCGACCGTCTGCCGAATGGAAGATATGCTCTGCGGACCTCTAAGAATCATAACAAAGATCAGACCTATGCGCTCTATAACCTGACGCAGGAGCAGCTCTCACGCACCTTGATGCCGGTGGGAGAATATACGAAAGATGAGATCCGGAAGCTAGCGGGGGACATCGGGCTTCGGACAGCGGATAAGCCGGACAGCCAGGATATCTGTTTTGTGCCGGATGGGGATTATGCGTCTTATATTACGCGGTATGTGGATGTCAGCAGTGAGACGGGCGGGGATCGCAGGTTAGAACCAGGGAACTTTATCCTGCGCGACGGTACGGTGGTCGGAAAGCATAAAGGAATCATACATTACACGGTGGGACAGCGCAAAGGATTGGGACTGGCGCTTGGACATCCGGTATTTGTCCTTGAGATATGTCCCGAGACCAACGAGGTTGTGGTCGGGACTTATGAAGAATCCCTGTCTTATGAAGTAAGGGCGGATCGGGTGAATTTCATGTCGGTGGAGGATCTTACGGAGGAGAAAAGAGTATGGGCGAAGATTCGTTATAATCATAAGGGCGCCTGGTGCAGGGTAAGGAAGACGGGGGCGGACGAGATCCTGTGTGTGTTCGAGGAGGCGCAGCGGGCAGTTACCCCGGGACAGGCATTGGTGCTCTATGACGGGGAGTACGTGCTTGGAGGGGGTACGATCACCGGAGCAGTGTAACGAGTGTAACAGGTTAAGGAGGAATGAGGCAATGTTGTCGGATTGTCATATGCATACGCAATTTTCGCCGGATTCAGAGGCGGATCCGGAAGCTATGATAGAGAGCGCGATCGCAAAGAATCTGGATGCGGTCTGCTTTACGGACCATGAGGATAAAGATTACGCAAGTGAAGGAAACAAATGGACCTTTGATGTGGATCAGTATTTTGACCGGATGAAAGATCTGCAGGAGAAATACCGCTTAAAGATTCCTGTGCGGATCGGTGTTGAGATCGGCTTACAGCCGCACCTGGGGGAATATTACCGGGATTATGTCAGACAGAAGCCTTTTGATTTTGTGATCGGTTCCGTCCATGTCGTTAAGTCCATGGATCCATATTATAAGGAGTTCTATGAAGGACGAAGCGATGCAGACGCTTATGAGGAGACCTTTGCGGAGACGTATGAGAACATCCGGAGAGTGGAGGACTTTGACGTGCTTGGGCATCTGGATTATGTGACGCGTTATGGGATGCACAAGGAAGAAGAATATTCTTATAGAAGATTCGCAGATATCATAGACGAGATCCTGCGGTATCTGATCGGGCATGGGAAAGGGATTGAACTGAATACCGCAGGGCTGAAATACGGCCTGCCCTACGCACATCCGCATAAGGACGTTCTGAGGCGTTACCGGGAGCTTGGCGGGGAGATCATCACAGTGGGGGCGGATGCCCATAAGCCGGAGCATGTTGCATATGATTTCCATAAGGTTCCGGAGATATTGAAAAGCTGCGGCTTCCGGTACTACACGGAATTTGTACAGAGAAAGGCTGTATTTAAGAATCTTTAAGATGCCCTTCCTGACAAAGACTGGGCAGCACTTCGGTGAGTTAACGACTGACTACGGCTTAGGCTCGAAAGAATGCATTCGAGCCTAAGCCTCCGTTAAGCATCCCCTTTCATGTCAGCTTAGGAGAAGAAGCGCTCCGAACTGCCGGGGATGATATATGTTACTGTGTAATAAGCGTTTTAAGAAGCTTGTAAGTATTCATCACGCCATCCGTATGTGAACGCTCATAGTTATGAGAAGCATACACGCCGGGTCCGATCAGTCCGTGGCGGATATCATAGCCGGCCTTCAATGAAGCGCCTACGTCGGATGAATAGTGCGGATAGATATCAACCGCGTAGCCTAATCCGTTTTCCTTCGCAAGTGAGATAAGACGGGATGTAATCTCATAATCGTAAGGACCGCCGGAATCTTTGGAACAGATGGAGACCATACGCTCCGTACACTCAAGGCCATCTCCGACACATCCCATATCGACAGAGAGCATCTCCTTCGTATCAGAAGGAATAAAGGATGCGCCGTGTCCGACTTCCTCATAAGTAGTGAATATCAGGGTGAGCCTGCGGTTTAGCGTGATACCTTCTTCTTTGATCGTCTTCGCCAGACCGAGAAGGATGGCGGCAGACAGCTTGTCATCTAAGAATCTGCTCTTGATGTAGCCGCTGGCGGTCACAACGGTACGCGGATCCATAGCGATAAAGTCGCCGTTCTGGATTCCAAGTTTTTTCACATCATCCTTAGAGTCTACATTTTCATCCAGAAGAATCTCCATGTTCACTTCCTTCTTCTCCTTCTTCTCATCTGCTACATGGGCGGACGGCTCCGTATTCAATACAACGCCGGTGTAGACCTGTCCGTTCCTGGTATGTACGGTACAGTTCTCTCCGTCGCAGGTATCCCATTGATGTCCGCCAATGGTTGTCGGACGGATGCGTCCGTTGTCCTTGATCTCCCGGACCATAGCTCCAAGCGTATCCACATGTGCCGCCAGTACAAGAGGGTTCCCTTCACCGCCCAGGACAACGCTTACATTTCCTTTGTTGGACATCCGAGGTTCATATCCAAGAGCACGTATCTGTTCAGACAGATAAGCCGTAACCTGGCCGGTGTATCCGGTTGGGCTTGGGATAGCTGTAAGCGCCTTTAATTGTTCTAAAATATAGTTTTGCATAGAAAATCCTCCTTTGTCTTTGTGAAAAACAGCTATTATAGTAAATACTATAATATATGTAAAAGGCAAATTGTGCAAGAGTTCTTGCGAAAAATAAAAAAAAATAGTATAATTTTTTTTAGTTGTTCTATTAGACAGATCATGTTATGGGCGGAAAAAGGCGTATATGCATAAGACAGGAGGAGAACGGGATATGGATATAATAATGCGGATTGAAGAACATTATCCGTCTATGACGAAGAAGCAGAGGCAGATTTCAGATTATATCAAGGAAAATATCGATACCATGACATTCATCACTCTGAGGGAATTGAGCAAGGAGCTTGGAGTGACGGAGATTACGATTCTAAATACATGTAAGGCGTTGGGATATAACAGTTTTAATGAGATGAAATATGAAGTCCGGAAGTACAGCAATATAAATCAGAGAATAGATATCTATCAGAAGAATGAGTATTTTAGCAGCTCCGTCCCGCAATATGAACTGAATAATAAAGAGCAATTACTCAGAGAGATCTGTATGGAAGAAAAGGGACTTATGGATGAGTATGCGGGGAGTTTTGAAAGCCGTTATCTGCTCGAGACCGCGAGGCTGTTTCTGAAGTATTCGAAGATTATACTCTGCGGAAGAGGGCTGTCACATATCCTGTGCCAGTGGCTTGCCTCGAATCTTGCCGGAACGCAGATTGCATCCATGATAGTGAATACAGAGCTGAACGAGAGTGTTTATTCCGTCCTTCCGGCGTTGGATTCGGACACTCTGCTGGTGGCGATATCATTCCCGGATTACTATTTTATGACGGAGCAGGTGGCAAGATATGCAAAGAGAAAGGGTGCATTCGTGCTAGGGATATCAGACCGGAAGTCATCGGGGGTGGCGAAGGTCTCAGATGCTCTGCTGACCGCGCGTACTACCACCAGGATGTTCATGAATACTGCTTCGACGCCGATGGCGCTTATCAATATGCTTTCATCGGCGATCAAGATTGAAGGAGACAAGGATGAAGGGATTATAGGGGAGGAGTTCGGCGGGCTTTTTCATTAGAAAGGGACAACAACTGTAATATAGTGTTTACTTTAATTGGCACAGGGTTTCCTGTGTCTTTTTAATTGCTTTTTGTTATCCGTGCTGTTTGCAAACTTGCTTGTTGTCTGTCGGAATAATAAGGGAAAGAAGTTTTAAAGTGACCGCCCCTTGGTTTTTGGTAATTATGTAGTAAATACTCTGGTGATAAATATGCAATTTTTACAAAATTGCATACTTTTCTATAATGTACTATCAAAAAAATAAAGTATTTGCTATAATAGACAAAGACAATGATATATATAGAAAAAATATATATCAAAAACAAAATACATAATTAAGGAGGCTTATTTATGAAAAAGAAATTAGTTGCGTCATTGCTGGCAGCGACGATGGTATTATCGCTTGCAGCTTGCGGCGGAAAAGGCGATGGAGGATCGGGCGGAGGGTCCGGAAAATCCGGCGGCGGAGAAGAGCAGTATTATAATACTTATCTTCAGACAGAGCCTTCCACACTCGATTCCATCAAAGGAAATGACAATTACAGCCGAGGCATCCTGATCAACACCATGGAGCCGCTGACACGTCTGGTTGAAAAGGACGGAGAGCAGGTAAGGGAGGCGGCGGGCGCCGAGAGTTGGGAGTCTAATGAAGACGGCACCGTATGGACATTCAAGATCCGTGACAATAAGTGGTCTGACGGTCAGGAAGTAACAGCGGCAGACTATGCTTATGGTATTACGCAGACATTGAACCCGGACGCAGGTTCTCCGAACTCATTCTTTACAGCCGGCTTCATCAAGAACGGAAGCAAGGTAGTGAACGGAGAAGCTTCTGTGGAGGAACTTGGTGTGAAAGCAGTCGATGATAAGACGCTGGAGATCACCCTGGAAGCTCCAACCCCATATTTTATGTCGCTGACCGATACGAGGGCATGTTATCCGGTGCGTCAGGATTTCGTGGAGCAGTATGGAGAGACTTATGGATCAGAGGCTGAGAATTTCGTTGGGAACGGGCCTTTTAAGATTGAGAGCTGGACGCATAATTCCGAGATTAAGCTGGTGAAGAATGAGAATTACTGGGACGCAGAAAATGTGAAGCTTGATAAGATTAATTATGCGATCATCAATGATGAGACGGCTGTGTTCAACTCCTTTGACAGCGGTCAGTTGGATTGGTGTTCTACGGGTACGGAGGAATGGGTGAATCGTTTTGACAAAAAAGAAGGTGTGGACAGAATCGATGCAGTGATTCCTTCCATGCGTTTTGATTTCTTCAATGTGAATGACGAACTGTTCAGCAACCTGAATGTGCGCAAGGCATTCGTACTTGCCGTTGACAGAGAGGATATGGCGAAGACGATCTATCAGGATATGCATATCCCGGCGTACTGGTGGGTTCCGCAGGCAGTTTCCACAGGAGAGCTTGGCGATTACCGGGAGCAGGTAGAGGCTCCGCTTGAGAAGATAGCGAAGGAAGAGGACGCGAAAGAGCTGCTTCTTAAAGGAATGGACGAGTTGGGACTGGGAAGCGATCCTTCCAAGATCACGGTAAAATATTCTCTGAGCGCGACAACTCAGTGGGCGCGTAATTACGGAGAATATGTTCAGCAAAAGTACAAAGACGTCCTGGGCGTCAATATTGAACTGGATTTCAATGAGTGGTCCACTTTCCAGCAGAAGACTAACAGCGGTGAGTACCAGATGGCTAACATGACCTGGAGTACGGATTATGACGACCCGATGTCCATGATCTCCCTGTTTACCACAGAGAATTCCAGCAATATCCCGACAGGCTGGTCGAACGAGGAGTTCGATGCATTGATCGATCAGGCAGGAAAAGAGATGGATGAGGCGAAGAGAGTAGACCTTTATTCCCAGGCAGAGCAGATCCTGTTCAACGAGGGATGCAATATCTGTCCGCTTGTCAATGAGATGCAGCATATATTCCGCTACAGCTATGTAAAGAATGTGGACGAGAAGTTCACATCTACTTCTGGATTGAAGTATGTATATATTGAAGGAAGATAGGTAGCATGAAGATACCGTCGCCTGCTTCCAGGCGATGGTATCTTTTTTTGTACTTTGCCGGGCAAAGCCCGTCCGAAAGGGCACAGAAGAAATCAGAACGAAAAAGGGAGAGAAGAGATGGCAAAATTTATCATAAAGCGTATCGGATATATGCTGATCACGCTGTTTATCGTCATAACGGCAACATTCTTTCTGATGCACAGTATCCCCGGAGATCCCCTTGCGCATATGGCGAGGAATCTCCCGGAACAGACGAGAGAGAATTATTATGAAAAATATGGACTGGATAAATCGACTCCGGAGCAGTATGTGATCTTCATGAAGAATCTGCTCACCAAAGGAGAGATGGGGGAGTCTTTAAGATATCCGGGGCGCGAGGTTACAGACACGCTGATGACCAATTCGGCGGTATCTGCAAAACCCGGCGGAATGGCGCTGGTTGTAGGTCTTATCATCGGTATCCTTCTGGGGATCGTCGCTGCCCTTAATAAGAATAAGTGGCCGGACTATATTGTCATGTTTATTGCGATCCTTGGGATCACGGTGCCTGTCTTTGTCTTGGCATCCGTCCTTCAGTACATCTTCAGCGTGAAGCTGATGGTGCTTCCGACAACGGGATGGGGAAGCTGGAAGAATATCGTGCTTCCGATCATTGTACTGAGTTTTGGAACTATAGCGACATATGCACGATATGTGAAATCCAATATGCTGGATGTCATGGGACAGGATTACATCCTCACGGCAGAGGCAAAGGGCGTCAGCAGATTTAACGTGGTCAAAAAGCATGTCCTTAAGAATGCATTCCTTCCATGTATGACACTTCTGGTGGGACAGGTGTCCGGTATCTTCACCGGTTCTTTCGTAGTGGAGAAGATCTTCGGTATCCCGGGACTTGGTTTCTACTATATCAATTCAATCAATGACAGAGACTATACGATGATCATCGGTACAACGATCTTTGCGGCCGCGCTGTTTGTATTCGTACAGCTTATAGTGGATATCGCGTATAGTCTTATGGACCCGAGAATTCGTGTGAAGTAGGAGGAAGAGCAGATGTTGGTGAACCATGATGTGACAGATATGATGGAAAATATACCTGATGAGAAATTCAAGATCATCGGAATTGATAAAGATGCGGAAGCACCGTCAAGGCCTCGGATCGGTTACTGGAGAGACGCGTGGAGAAGGCTTCGGGAGAATAAAGTAGCGTTTGTGGCGCTGATCATTCTTCTGATACTGATCTTTTTCATTATCTTCGGCCCTGCGATCAGCGGTTATGAATTTGAACAGATAGATTCTGATGCGATCAATCAGGGACCAAGCGCGGAGCACTGGTTTGGAACAGATGATCTGGGCAGAGATCTTTTTGCCAGAGTATGGCAGGCGGGACGTGTCTCTATCATCATCGGTATCTTAGGCGCCGTGATCGCCAGTGTTGTGGGGAGTATTTACGGCGGAATCGCCGCATATTTCGGAGGAGCGGTGGACGATATCATGATGCGTATCGTAGAGGTACTCTTAAGTATTCCGTACCTGATCATCGTTATCCTGATCTCGGTCGTAACAGACAGCAAGAGCCTTGGAACCATGCTGGTCGCCCTGACGCTTACCGGGTGGTGCGGAATAGCAAGGCTTGTACGCGGCCAGATGCTGCAGCTTAAGTCGCAGGAATATGTACTGGCGGCCAATGCGCTGGGTGTTGCTCCTATTAAGATCATATTAAAGCATATGATACCGAATACGATCGGAATGATCATCGTTGCCATTACCTTTGATATTCCGGGATATATTTTCTCAGAAGCATTCTTAAGTTATGTAGGACTTGGAATCCAGCCGCCGTCAACAAGCTGGGGCGCGCTCGCTTCGGCGGCACAGCAGAACTTCATGTTCTACCCTTACCAGCTTTTGTTCCCGGCACTGATGATCGCCCTTACTATGCTGTCATTCACGCTGCTGGGCGACGGCCTTCGGGATGCACTGGATCCGAAATTACGAAAATAGGAGAGACGGATATGGAAAAAGATAAAATATTAGAAGTTGACAATTTGAATGTTTCCTTTAATACATATGCCGGAGAGGTAAAGGCTGTGCGCGGCGTAAGCTTTGAACTTAGTAAAGGAGAAACGCTTGCGTTCGTAGGAGAGTCCGGATGTGGCAAGACGGTTACGGCAAAATCGATCCTCCGTCTCTTGAAACCGCCTTTTGCAGTGATCAAGCCGGAGTCGAAGATCATCTGTAACGGAAAAGACGTACTGAAGATGAGTGAGAAGGAGTTGTGTGAGTTCCGCGGGGATGAAGTGGGCATGATCTTCCAGGATCCAATGACTTCCCTGAATCCGACGATGACGGTGGGCAACCAGATCATGGAGAGTCTGATGATCCATAAGAAGCTTGATAAGAAGGCGGCAAAGGAAGAAGCCGTCAATATGCTCAAGCTGGTCAATATCCCAAGCCCGGAGAAACGTATCGATAATTATCCCCATGAGATGTCCGGCGGTATGCGCCAGAGAGTCATGATCGCCATTGCCCTGGCATGTAACCCGAACGTGCTGATCGCAGATGAACCTACGACGGCGCTGGATGTGACGATCCAGGCGCAGATCATGGATCTGATGATGGAGTTAAAGACCAAGATGAACACAGCGATCATCCTGGTTACCCATGACCTGGGCGTTGTGGCTAATTTTGCGGACCGTATCCAGGTGATGTATGCCGGAGAGGTAGTAGAGCGGGGAACGACGAAAGAGATCTTTAACGAGAGCAAGCATCCATATACCTGGGCGCTGCTTCGGTCCGTGCCGAGGCTTGGCAGCGAATCCAAAGAGGAACTCTACGCCCTTGGCGGGACGCCGCCGGATCTGCTGCTTCCGCTGAATCACTGTCCGTTCGCAGACAGATGCGAGTACTGTATGCCTATCTGTAAAGAATGTAAGCCTAAGGAGACGGTTCTTAGCGATACACACAAGGTATCCTGCTGGCTGATGCATGAGAAGGCTCCGAAGGTAGAGTCGTTTTATGATAGGAGGGATAAATAATGGGTGAATATATCGTAGAGGCGAAGAATCTGTGTAAATATTTCAAGGCAGGCAAGAGCCAGATGTTAAAAGCGGTAGACGGCGTAAATATCCAGCTTAAGAAGGGCGAGACTCTCGGGCTGGTTGGTGAGTCCGGGTGCGGTAAGACGACCTGCGGACGTACACTGGTGAAGCTATATGAAGCCACAGGCGGTACGGTGCTGTTCGAGGGAAAAGACGTATCGAAGCTTAAGGGAAAGGAACTGCTTGGGTTCCGTAAGGACGCCCAGATCATCTTCCAGGATCCGTATGCTTCTCTGGATCCCCGTATGACCATCGGTGAGATTATCACAGAGGGCATGAATGTGCATTTCCATATGTCGGAGAAGGAGAAGGAAGAGAAGGTAAATGACCTTCTTCATAAGGTTGGACTGAATGCGGAGTATGCCAACCGTTTCGCCCATGAGCTGTCCGGCGGGCAGAGACAGCGCGTGGGGATCGCCAGGGCGCTTGCCGTGGAGCCGAAATTCATTGTCTGTG
Organism: Dorea sp. 5-2; assembly: GCF_000403455.2. GTDB lineage: Bacteria > Bacillota > Clostridia > Lachnospirales > Lachnospiraceae > Sporofaciens. The sequence continues at coordinate 563,561 of NZ_KE159715.1, forward strand.
ACGAGCCGATCTCTGCCCTTGACGTATCGATCCAGGCGCAGATCGTAAACCTGCTGATCAAGCTGCAGCGAGAGATGGGGCTTACCTACCTGTTTATTTCCCACGACTTGTCTATGGTAAAGCATATCTCTGACAGAGTGGGCGTCATGTATCTGGGATCTATGGTGGAACTTGCGGGTAACCATGCGCTCTATGACCATCCGGTCCATCCATATACGCAGGCTCTGATCTCGGCGATTCCGGAGGCGGATATGGACGAGGAAGAAGGCAAGAAGCGGGTACATCTGGAAGGCGAAGTGCCAAGCCCGATCAATCCGCCGCCGGGATGCCGTTTCAAAGGCAGATGTAAGTATGCGAAGGAGATCTGCGGACAGGAGATGCCGGAACTTAAAGAAGTGGAGCCGGAGCATTTTGTGGCATGTCATATGTGCGGCAAGGAAGACTGGTAGAGAATAATAATATAGAAACAGGAGTTGAAAGAATGCTGGCAGAATCATATATTGAGAGGATACTGGATCAGGCGGTTTCCTGCGGAGTTGATTATGCGGAGGTATTCTTTGAGGATGTGGAACGGACAAGGGCTGATCTTGTGGATTCGGAGGTTGTACGCTGCGCCTGCGGATGTGAGAGCGGCATCGGGATCCGTGTGTTTAGGGGATTGGAAAGTGAATATCTCTACAGTGCGGATGTTAGGGAAGAGTGTGTGCTCGGCCTTATCAGGAAGCGTTTAGGCACGGGAGGCGTTTTCGGCAAGAGAACGCCTCTTTCCAGATTCACACCTCATGGGATCGTGACGCAGGGAAAGCTTCCGCACGACAGGAGTCTTAAGGAAAAGATCGGATATCTTAAGGAAGCGGTGGATACCGGAAAGAGGGAGGAGGCATGTATTGTCCAGGGGCGTGCTTATTATGTAGACGCAGACCAGAGAGTACAGATCGCGAATACAGACGGCGTATATGCACAGGATCGAAGGATTCGTTCGCGGGTACGTTTTATGATGACGGCTGCGGCTGAGGGCGGCGTTGGCAGACAGACGGGATATATAGGCCCGGGCGCTATGTGCGGACCGGAATTTCTGGAGTCGGAGGCGTTCTTAGGATATGCCAGGGAGGCCGCAAGAAATGCGAAAGGGATGTTGGGCGCCAGGCCTTGTCCGGTCGGACGGATGCCGGTCATTATCTCCAATGGATTCGGAGGGTTGTTCTTCCATGAGGCGTGCGGACATTCGTTGGAAGGAAGCGCGGTTGCGTCAGGGTGTTCGGAGTTCGCGGACAGACTCGGACAAAGAATCGCGTCTGAGAAGGTGACGCTGATTGACGACGGCTCGATCGCCGGGGAGTGGGGCTCCCTGGGAATTGACGACGAAGGGATCCTTACACGGAAGAATGTTCTGATTGAGGGCGGTATCTTAAAGAACTACCTTCTGGACCGGCTGAATGCCAAAAAGATGGGACTTAAGCCGACCGGTTCTTCCAGGCGTGAGAATTATCGTTTCGCCCCGGTATCGCGGATGACGAACACTTATATCGCCCCGGGGACGGACAAGCTTGAGGATATGATCGGATCCGTCGAGCGGGGGCTGTTTGTCAAGAATATCAATGCAGGCTCTGTCGATCCGGTGACAGGAGAGTTTAATTTTAACACGGGAGAGACATACCTGATTGAAAAAGGGAAGATTACCATACCGGTTATGAGCGCGACGCTGATCGGCACGGGAGGGGATATTCTTCCAAAGGTGGATATGGTGTCTGATAATTTTGCTCTGGGGCATGGGTATTGCTATGCCGGAAGCGGGCAACTGCCGATCGGCGCGGGACAGCCGGCGGTACGGATCACAGAGATGACGGTGGGAGGAAAGGATCTATGACAGAGAGCGTCCGGAAGTTATGGTGGGGAGAAGATCCTGAATTGATCGCGTTTATGGAATGGCTTGGGGAACAGGGATTTACAGATATACGGCTTTTTATCAGCACCCGTAAGTCGGTGTTTCTTGCAGTGCAGTGCCAGGAACTTAAGCGTTATGAATATGGGCACAGTGGGATGTATGTAGTTGAGGCGGCATGGAAGGGAGAATACTGTTGTGCTTATGCAAGTTCTTTAACTGCCGGTTCACGTGCAAAGATTGTGCGCCGGCTTAAGGAGACGGCAGGGGTATATACAAATCGTGAGCTCCCGCAGGGGATTACAGAGAGTAGAGATTTCCGGGGACAGAGATGGCGTGAGATCGATAAAGAAGCTGTCAGTGAATGCCTGATGTGTGCGGAGCGGGAGGCGCTGTCGTGTGAGAAGGTGGATTTCGTGGAGATGTGCGAATATCAGCAGTATGAAGAGACGGTCGTCTTGATCGACGGAAAGATGCATTATCTTGCGGACGATGACGGCGATTGTACCGTCACGGTCCGGGTGGTTGCAAAAGACGGGGATTCTGCAGCCGTTGCCACAAAGTTTGGGATTGCGGATGCAGGAGGATGGGAAGCCGGTCTTCAAAAGAACCTCAGGGAGACTGTCTGTGAGTTGGCAAGACGTGCGGCGCAAGACGCCGGACTTGGGCTTCATGCCCAAAAAATTGCTTCCGGCCGATATCCGATCGTGATCGAGAATTATGTGATGGCAGAACTGACAGGGCATTATCTCCCGATGTTCTATGGAGAGAATCTTATGCATCATACGAGTGCATTGGCGGGGAAAGAGCATGAACAAGTGGGATGTGATTTCCTCCGGCTTGAAGAGGATCCGTTCAGCAGGAAAGGTACCTGCAGACGCAGGATTGATGATGAAGGAACCCCGGTTTCGAAGAAAGCGCTCTTAAGAAAGGGCGTGTTTGAAAATGTTCTTTATAATAGTAAGAGTGGAGGCCAGGCGGGGGTCGGCAGCACAGGAAATGGATTTAAGCCGGATGTGACGGCGGGTATCGGGACAAGTGTAACGAATGTGATCCTGTCGTCGGAGGCGGGTACATGTTCACGGGAAGAGATGCTTCGATCTGTCCGGGAAGGAATCTATATTACGAAGATTGAAGGCATGTTTGCAGGCGGCAGTACAGAGAGCGGGGATTTCTCCTTGCTTGCTTCCGGCAATCGTATCATAGACGGGAAGTTAGGAAGCGCTGTCAATCAGTTTACCATATCGGGGAATATCTGTGAATTGTGGAAGGATATAGAGATGATCGGGGATGATCCGGTTTATCGGACGGCGGACCGGGCATGCGTGGTGAGTCCATCGGTAAAGGCGGCGGGACTTATGGTGTCCGGAGAATGAATGATAAAGTGATATTTATGCAGTTTTGATAGGAAGGCGGCAACTTTTTAAACAAGTTACATAAAAATGGGAAAAGCACTTGAATTTTTGTATCAGATTTAGTACAATTATTACCAGTTGAGGATTATTTAACAATCTACACGGGTTAAAGGCTTCACGAATCAAAGGACTGCGTAAACAGTTAATAACAAACTTTAGGAGGAATTAATCATGGCAGTAAAAGTAGCGATCAATGGATTCGGACGTATCGGACGTCTTGCATTCAGACAGATGTTCGGAGCAGAGGGATATGAGGTTGTAGCGATCAACGACCTGACATCTCCGAAGATGCTTGCACACCTGTTAAAGTATGACTCTTCACAGGGCAGATACGCTTTATGTGACAAGGTAGAGGCAACAGAGGACTCTATCATTGTTGACGGCAAAGAGATTAAGATTTATGCAAAGGCTAACGCTGAAGAACTTCCATGGGGAGATCTGAAAGTAGACGTTGTTCTGGAGTGTACAGGTTTCTACACATCAAAAGAGAAAGCTTCCGCACATGTTAAGGCAGGTGCAAGAAAAGTTGTTATCTCTGCGCCGGCAGGAAATGACCTTCCTACTATCGTTTACAATGTAAATCACGACAAGCTGACAGCAGAGGATACTGTTATCTCCGCTGCTTCCTGTACAACAAACTGTCTGGCTCCTATGGCTAAAGCTCTGAATGACCTTGCAGCTATCAAGTCAGGTATTATGTGTACGATCCACGCTTATACAGGCGATCAGATGACACTTGACGGACCGCAGAGAAAGGGTGATTTAAGAAGATCACGTGCGGCTGCAGTGAATATCGTTCCTAACAGCACTGGCGCTGCTAAGGCGATCGGTCTTGTTATCCCAGAGCTTAACGGCAAGCTGATCGGAGCTGCACAGAGAATTCCTACACCTACAGGATCAACAACGATCTTGACTGCTGTTGTAGAAGGCGAAGTAACAGTTGATCAGATCAACGAGGCTATGAAGGCTGCTGCTAACGAGTCCTTCGGATACAATACGGACGAGATCGTATCCAGTGATATTGTTGGTATGAGATATGGTTCATTGTTTGATGCTACACAGACAATGGCTCTGCCAGTTGGTGACGGCACAACAGAGGTTCAGGTTGTATCATGGTATGACAATGAGAATTCTTACACAAGCCAGATGGTAAGAACGATCAAATACTTCTCTGAATTAGCATAATTCTGGAATACCCAAAGGGTCCGGTCTGAGATAATGGACCGGATCTTTTTTCGGTGATGTATGGTATATGCGGCATGCTTTCGGCGTTTTGCGCAGAAGACATGCAAAGGAATTTAGGACAAATTAACTATAGAAAGGGGAAAGCTGTCTGGAAGTGATATGCGGATGAAGGGATCTCATTGGATATTGCTCACAGGCGGCAGGCAATTTACATGCTCAATAAGAAATCCGTAGATGATATTAATGTAAAAGGCAAAAAAGTGTTGGTAAGATGTGACTTCAACGTACCTCTTATTGACGGAAAGATCACGGACGAGAATCGTCTGGTCGCGGCGCTTCCTACGATCAAGAAGCTGATCGCTGACGGAGGAAAGATCATTCTGTGCTCACACCTTGGAAAGCCGAAGGGAGAGCCGAAGCCGGAGTTATCTCTTGCACCGGTGGCAAAGAGGCTGTCTGAACTCCTTGAGCAGGAAGTGAAGTTTGCGGCAGATGCAGAGGTAGTAGGCGAGAATGCGAAGGCTGCAGTAGAAGCTATGCAGGATGGAGACGTGGTACTTCTTGAGAATACCCGTTACAGGATCGAAGAGACGAAGAACGGCGAAGCTTTCAGCAAGGATCTGGCTTCTCTGTGCGACGTATTTGTAAACGATGCATTCGGAACCGCACACCGTGCGCACTGCTCGAACGTAGGCGTGACACAGTTCGTAGATACGGCAGTCGTAGGTTACTTAATGCAGAAAGAGATAGATTTCCTTGGAAATGCAGTGAACAATCCGGAGAGGCCGTTCGTTGCTATCCTTGGCGGAGCGAAGGTATCCAGCAAGATCTCTGTGATCGAGAACCTTCTTGACAAGGTAGATACCCTGATCATCGGCGGCGGAATGTCCTATACATTCTCTAAAGCGCAGGGCGGAAGTGTCGGCGGATCTCTTCTTGAGGCGGATTACTGCGAATATGCGCTGAACATGCTGAAGAAGGCAGAAGAGAAGGGCGTGAAGTTACTGCTCCCTGTAGATACCGTGATCGCGGACGATTTCTCTAACGATGCCAACAGCAAAGTTGTAAAAGCGGGCGAGATTCCGGAAGGATGGCAGGGACTTGATATCGGACCGGATACAGTGAAGATCTTCTGCGACGCAGTACAGGATGCCAAGACGGTTGTATGGAACGGACCGATGGGCTGCTTCGAGATGCCGAAGTTCGCGAATGGTACGGAGGCAGTTGCGAAGGCGCTGGCAGATACGGAAGCGACAACGATCATCGGCGGCGGCGATTCCGCGGCGGCAGTCAATCAGTTGGGATATGGCGATAAGATGACCCACATCTCCACCGGCGGCGGCGCATCCCTTGAGTTCCTGGAAGGCAAAGAACTGCCAGGCGTAGCAGCCGCTAACGATAAGTAAAAAGCTTGAAGAGATATTTTATTTTAGTAAAGAGAAGAGGAGATTTCATAACATGGCAAGGAAAAAAATTATTGCAGGCAACTGGAAGATGAACAAGACTCCGAGCGAGGCAGTTGCGTTGGTAGAAGAGTTAAAACCATTAGTAGCAAATGACGAGGTAGACGTAGTATTCTGCGTACCTGCGATCGACATCGTTCCGGTTGTAGAAGCGGCAAAGGGAACCAACATCCAGGTTGGGGCAGAGAATATGTACTTCGAGGAGAGCGGCGCTTACACAGGCGAGATCTCTCCGAATATGCTGGTAGACGCAGGCGTGAAGTATGTAGTTCTCGGACATTCCGAGAGAAGAGAGTACTTCGGCGAGACCAATGAGGATGTGAATAAGAAGGTCCTTAAGGCATTCGAGCACGGCATTACTCCGATCATGTGCTGCGGCGAGACACTGGAGCAGAGAGAGCAGGGCGTGACCATGGATTTTATCCGTCAGCAGGTGAAGGTTGGATTCCAGAATGTAACGGCAGACCAGGCAAAGACCGCTGTGATCGCATATGAGCCGATCTGGGCGATCGGAACAGGCAAGACGGCTACTACAGAGCAGGCGCAGGAAGTCTGTGCAGGAATCCGTGCTTGTATCGCTGAAGTTTATGATGCGGCGACCGCGGAAGCGATCCGTATCCAGTACGGCGGATCTGTCAATGCGGCAACGGCGGCAGACCTGTTCGCACAGGCGGATATCGACGGCGGCCTTGTTGGCGGTGCTTCTTTGAAAGCTGATTTCGGTAAGATCGTGAACTATAAGTAGAGGATGAGAATCATCAGCAAAGGAGAGGATCGTAATGGATCTCTCCTTTTTTCTGGTTAGGGGGTGAAGTATGGGATTATTTTTATTTGGTAATAAGGGCAGAAGGGAAGAGCAGGAAGCGCAATTCAGACGTAGGATAGAAGAGCAGCTGTCAAAGCTTATAGAAGGAAAAGAAGAGGAACAGAGACTTCTGGATGCGCTGTCAGGCGGTGTCCGGCAGGCGGGTGCAGATATCCGTAAGCACAATATGGCGTTGGAAGACTGCCTGGATGTGCTGGAAGAACAGCAAGAGGCGGAGACACAGAGCCGGAAGAAGATCAAAGAGCTTGAGGAAATGGAAGAAAAGATGCTGAGGCTTTTGGAGACGTATCAGGAACAGGTCTGGAATATGAGTAAATATGCGGCGGAACATGATCCTGCATGGACTGCCCAGCTAGAACTGACACAGGAAGTTGTGAAGGGCGCGGAGAGCGGCTGTGGGATCCGGTCTGTTGATGAATCAGATGTGAAGGTGGATTATACTCTTCATGAAGTGATCGAGATCAGGGATACAGAGGAAAAGGAGAAGTCACAGACTGTCGCGGAAGTTTTTTGTCCGGGATGCGTATATAGGGGAGTGACGAGAAAGAAAGCCAAGATAGCCGCTTACCGCTATATTCAGACCAGAGGGAATACACCCTAGTACAGCAAAAGACGGGCTATCATAAAAGGTGGCAGGACAAAACAAAAGAAAACAGGAGTAAAAGAATATGGGCAAGAATACAATTATTGGAATAGACCTTGGCACGTCTACAACAGAAGCGGCAGTCATCCGGAACGGAAAGCCGGAGATGATATTGAATTTCAGCGGGCAAGTGATCACGCCTTCGGCAGTCGGGATAGATGCAGATCGGCAGATTGTGTTTGGCGAGAAAGCGAAAGCCCAGTACCTTCTGGCGCCAAAGGATACAGTGATAGAGGTAAAGCGTAAGATCGGGACAAAAGAAATGATATATATGGGCGGTAAGGCTTATACTCCGACAGAAATTTCAGCGATGCTGCTCTCCCATGTCAGAGAATTCGTATCAGAATATCTGAAGGAGGAGATCACTAGGGCAGTGATCTCTGTCCCGGCTTATTTTGACGATCTGCAGAGACAGGAAACTGTTGAAGCGGGAAAGCAGGCAGGGTTTATGGTGGAACGGATTATCAACGAGCCTACGGCAGCGGCATTGAGTTATGGGATCGGACATATGGAAGAAGAGAGCCATATTCTGGTTTACGACCTTGGCGGAGGAACATTTGACGTCACACTTTTGGAGATGTTTGGGGGAGTACTGGAGGTAAAAGCCAGCAGCGGGGATAACAAGCTTGGCGGCAAGGATTTTGATGAATGCCTGATCCGATGGATGGTTAGACAGTTCCGCAGTAAGGAGGGGATTGATCTTGAGAAAGATATGGCTGCGATGGTGAAGCTTAAGGAGCAGGCTGAATTGTGTAAGAGAGAACTGAGTGCACAGGATTCCTATAGGGTCATGATCCCGTTCATTGCAAAGAAGGACGGGGAGCCGGTGGCTCTGGATGAGACCGTAACAGTCAGCCTGTTTGAAGAGTTGACGCGGGAATTGGTAGAGCGCACGCATGCGCCGATCGATGTGGTATTGGCGGACAGCGGTGTTCTTCCGGCGGAGATTGACAGGATCCTGTTGGTCGGAGGATCAACCCGTATGCCGATGATCAGCAGAGATCTTGAGAATTATCTTAAGAAAGAGCCGTCCCGCGCTGTGAATCCGGATTATGCGGTTGCAGAAGGCGCGTCAATCCAGGCGGGAATCATAGAAGGAAGCATAAGCGGAGAAGACAGCCTGGTCATGACGGATGTGAACCCATATACTCTGGGGATTCGCACATTATCTGATTTCAGCATGAATTACATGAGCGTGATCATACCGAGAAATGTAACGATACCGACGGTAAGGAAGGACAGCTTCTGTACAAGCGCCGATTACCAGCCGGAGGCCAAGATCGAGGTATATCAGGGAGAATCTGATGATGTACGTAAGAACCATTTCCTGGGAGAATTTATCATATCAGAGATTCCGCTGAAGCCGGCGGGAGAAGAGAAGGTTGAAGTGGAATTTGCGTATGATCTGAACGGGATGCTGGAGGTCAGGGCACAGATTGTAAGTACTGGTGAGGAAGCATCGGTTGCGATCAATATGATGGAACATCTGCCGGGCAGCGGAGACGAAGAGAAGGTTGATGTGGAAAAATGGAAAGAAGCGCCGCATGCGAAGCAATTCCGGACAGTCATCCGCCGTGCGGAGCGCAGGCTTAAGAATGAAGAACTCCAGGATATGCCGTTATATAAAGAGGATCTGGAAGATGCACTGTATGAACTGAAATGTGCGTTGATTGAAGAAGACCTGGAGAGGGCGGAAGATCTGGAAGAAGAGATTCTGGATATGTTGGAGTATTAAGAAGAATACATTACCAAAGATAAGGTAAAGGATGGCAGAAAATGGAAATGGATATGTATTATGAAGTTTTAGGACTGAAGCAGGGAGCAGCGCAGGCGGAGATTAAGAAGGCTTATTTTTCTCTGGTCAGGAAATATTCTCCGGAAAAAGATCCGGAAAAGTTCAGAGAGATCAGGGAGGCATATGAGCGTCTAAAAAGTATGGATGAGGATCAGGCGCCTGTATTTACACAGCCAAAGGATCCTTGGGCAAAGAAGTTCCTAGATCAGATTCAGATATATCAGAAGAACGGGGAGTACGAACTTTTCCGGGATGCATGTGAAGAGGCAAGAAAGGCCTTCCCGGATGAGATACAGTTTTTATATCTTCAGGCAAAGGCGCAGCGTATGGCGGGGAATACGGGGAAAGCAGTAAAAAGCGGTGAGGAACTGGTAAAAAAAGAGGCGGATAATAAATGGTTCTGGAGAGAACTGGCGGTTTCTTACCAGGAACGGGGGTACACGAGGAAAGCATTTTTTGCATATGACAGAGCTTATGAGCTTGGATGCCGGGATAATGATTCTGTTCTGGAATTTTCCATATTATGCAATGATTACGGACAATTTGACAAAGGGACTGAGATACTGAAGGAATTTATCAACAGGAAAAAGCGATGGCAGAAGGAAGAGATCCCGCAGGTTTTTGAAGCGTTCACCGGACTGGCGATACTGTCGGAAAAAAGTACGGAGGATGCAGGAGATTTACTGGGATGTTTGAAAGGATTTCTGGAGAAATATACCATATATCTTGCCGAGAATAAGGATATATTGGTGGAGGTTATCGCGCTTTTCGCTGCCTGTTTTAAAAACAGTGAGGTGAAGTATCGCAGAAAGATCCTGGAGTTTGTAGATATTTTTGAAGAGGCGTGCCATTCGGAAGAGGAACGGGAAATGGCAGCGAGACTGCGTGAAGCATGCACGGAAGGATGGGTATATGAAGATCCCCGCCTGAGTGAGGCTATGAAAAGCGGTATAGAAGCATTTTTCATAATGGGCGACCTGAAATCGGATATTAAGACTTTTGCAGAGTTGGATATGAAGCTGTGTATGATCGAAGAACGGGAAGAAGTTCTGGTACAGCTGGATATCATAGAAGATGAGTATCCCTTGTATTTTGATAAGATCAGGGATTTTGCCAGACAATTAAGAGACGGAAAGAATCTGGAATACCTGAAAAGCAGTATGCTCAAACAGTACTGTCGTCTGGCACAGTATGTAGGCGGCGGGATGTATTTTGAAAAATACCCGAAGGAAAAGGAGAGGCAGATGGGAAAGGTGATCTATCAGAATGATTACGACACACCGTATGTCAGAAGCGAAAAGAAGATCGGAAGAAATGATCCTTGTCCGTGCGGAAGCGGGAAGAAATATAAGCATTGCTGTATGAGAAAAAATGCAGGATAAGACAGACAGGAATAGGGAGGGAACGGTATATGGAATGGCAGGACGGAAAGGTACGGTGTTGGTGGGCGAATCCGAAGAATGAGAAGTATATCCGCTATCACGACGAGGAATGGGGGGTCCCTGTCCATGACGACCACAGGCTGTTCGAGATGCTGGTGTTGGAGTCTTTTCAGGCGGGGCTGACCTGGGAATGTGTTCTGAATAAGAGGGAAGATTTCCGCAGGGCTTTCGATGAATTCGATCTTGAAAAGGTGTGCGCCTATGATGAAGCGGATCTGGAGAGACTGAAGGAGGATCCGAAGATCATACGCAACAGGCGCAAGATCCAGGCGGCAGTGACGAACGCCCAGGTGTTCCGAAGGATTCAGGAGGAGTTCGGCAGCTTCTCAGAATATATCTGGCAATGGACGGAAGGGGAGATTGTCTATGAAAATGACCGGACGTGCTCGGAACTTTCTGACGCAGTGTCGAAGGATCTCAAGAAGCGGGGAATGAAATTCGTCGGGACTACGATCATATACGCCTATCTGCAGGCGATCGGGGTGATTTATTCCCATGAAGAGGGATGTTTTCTGGAACATGTTTAGCAATGAATAAAATATATTTTTAACGAAATCTTATTTTCAAATATCAGGAAGTATTGTATAATTATTTCTGGCGGCAGACGCAATGAAGTCTGCCGGGATTGCGGACCGAAAGGGGATATATTATGATCTATGAAGAGATACCGGTACGGGCGGAGGGTTCGGCGGACTATGCGAGGCTTCAGGTTTACATCCAGGATACTCCGCAGGACGGAAGTGTGAAGAGAAAGAAACGGCCGTTGATCCTGATCTGTCCGGGAGGCGGATATGAGCGGACCAGTTACCGGGAAGGAGAGCCGACGGCATTGCATTTCTTAAGCAGGGGATATCATGCTTGCGTGCTGCGCTATTCGGTTGCCCCGGTTCATTTTCCGACGCAGCTGCTGGAGGTCGGATGTGCGGTCAGGATCATCCGGGAGAACGCGGAGAAATGGAAAGTAGATACACAGCGGATCGTCGTACAGGGCTCGTCGGCAGGAGGACATCTTGCCGCATGTTACGGCGCCTTCTGGAATCAGGAGCTTCTTAAAGAAGATCTTGATCCTCCGGCGGAGGAATGGAAGCCTGGAGGGATGCTGCTGAGCTATCCGGTGATCACGTCTGATCCAGGGTATGCGCACAAGGGAAGCTTCGAGAATCTTCTGGGGGAAGAGTATGAAGCGCTGGCAGAGAAAGTTTCTGTTGAAAAGCAGGTGACAAAGGACATGCCGCCTTGCTTTATCTGGCACACGATGGATGACGACACGGTACCGGTGGAGAACTCACTGTTATTGACAGAGGCGCTTCACAGAGAAGGGATCCCGTCTGAGCTGCATATTTTCCCGGAAGGAGAGCATGGGCTGAGTCTTGCAAGCCCGGTGGTGGAGCGGGAGAACGGACACGGAGTCCAGCCTGAGTGTGCGAGATGGATTGAATTGGCGGATGCGTGGCTTGAGAGATTATTTGCGTAAAGGCAGATGATTTGCAAGCGGCAGGTATGTGGTCTGAGGGATTACCATAAAATAGAAAATTCAAAAAGGAGTGTTAGGCATTATGAGCAAGAAACCAACAGTGTTGATGATATTGGATGGATATGGTTTAAACGAGAAGACAGAAGGTAACGCGGTTGCAGAGGGTAAGACTCCGGTGATGGACAAGCTGATGGCAGAGTGCCCGTTCGTCAAGGGAAATGCAAGCGGCATGGCGGTAGGGCTTCCGGACGGACAGATGGGAAATTCCGAGGTAGGACATCTGAATATGGGTGCAGGTCGTATCGTATATCAGGATCTTACCAAGATCACAAAGGCGATCCAGGACGGAGACTTCTTCGAGAACCCGGCGCTTCTTGCCGCATGTGAGAATGTAAAGAAGAATAACAGCGCGCTTCACATGTACGGACTTGTATCGGACGGCGGCGTACACAGCCACAACACGCATATCTACGGGCTTCTGGAGCTGGCAAAGCGCCAGGGGATCGAGAAGGTGTATGTGCACTGCTTCTTAGACGGACGTGATACTCCTCCGGCTTCCGGTAAGGAATATGTGGAACAGCTTGTGGCGAAGATGAAAGAGATCGGTGTCGGCGAGGTGGCGACCGTTATGGGGCGTTACTATGCCATGGACCGTGATAATCGCTGGGATCGTGTGGAGAAGGCTTACCGTGCAATGGTTTACGGCGAAGGCGAGACGGCGGCAAGCGGACCGGAGGGGATCCAGGCTTCTTATGATAAGGATACCACAGATGAGTTCGTGCTTCCGACCGTTGTGACGAAGGACGGCGCCCCGGTTGCGACCATTAAGGATCATGACTCGGTCATCTTCTACAACTTCCGTCCGGACCGCGCCAGAGAGATCACCAGAACCTTCTGTGACGACAATTTTACGGGATTTGACAGAGGCGAGCGGGTGAAGACATGTTATGTATGCTTCACCGAGTATGACGTGACCATCGAGAATAAGCAGGTGGCATTTGTCAAGGAAGAGATCACCAATACATTCGGCGAATTTCTTGCGTCTAACGGAAAGAAGCAGGCGCGTATCGCGGAGACGGAGAAGTATGCCCATGTAACATTCTTCTTCAACGGCGGAGTGGAGGAGCCGAACGCAGGCGAGGACAGGATCCTTGTGAACTCTCCCAAGGTAGCGACGTATGATCTGAAGCCGGAGATGAGCGCCTACGAGGTATGTGATAAGCTGACAGGAGCCATCCGCTCCGGTGAATACGACGTGATCATCATCAACTTCGCGAATCCGGATATGGTAGGGCATACCGGCGTGGAGGATGCGGCGATCAAGGCGATCGAAGCTGTGGATGTATGTGTTGGAAAGACAGTAGAGGCAGTGACGGAAGTCGATGGACAGATGTTTATCTGTGCAGATCATGGAAATGCGGAACAGTTGATCGACGATGAGACGGGCGAGCCGTTTACCGCGCATACTACGAATCCGGTGCCGTTTATCCTGGTAAATGCGGATCCTTCTTATAAGCTTAGAGAGGGCGGATGTCTGGCAGATATCGCGCCGACGCTGATCGAGCTGATGGGAATGGAGCAGCCAAAGGAGATGACGGGTAAGAGTCTTCTGATAAAATAAGAAAATATATAAGCATTCTATAGGACGCGGCAAGGCTGCGTCCTGTATTGCGTTCAACCATAGAGGAGAAGGAGAGATTCGCATGCATATCGTAATCGTGGAAGATGACGCCGTGATCCGGCAGGAATTAAAGCTTCTTTTGGAAAATGCACTTTATCAGGTAACAGCTCTTGATGATTTTTCGGATGTTGCTTCTTTCGTGCTGTCCGCAGAACCGGATCTGGTGCTTCTGGATCTGAACCTTCCGGAGGAATCCGGCTTCGATATCTGTTCGAAGATACGGGCAGAGTCTGAGGTGCCTGTGATCTTCGTGACCAGCAGGACAGATTCTATGGATGAGCTGACAGGGATCTTGAAAGGCGGGGACGACTATATCACGAAGCCTTTTCAGGCGCCCGTCCTTCTTGCAAGGATCGGCGCCGTCTTAAAAAGAACCTGCCGGAATGTCAAAGAGGAGCCGGTGAGCTTCGTTCACAGAGAAGTAGAGCTTCATGTTGCCAGAGGTACGGTAAGATTTCGGGGCGTGCAGACAGAATTATCAAAGAACGAGCTTAAGATCCTGCATCTGTTGTTCCGGAGGAAGGGAGAGATCGTCTCCCGGGCGGATATGATCGAGTATCTGTGGGACGATCAGGTATTTATAGATGATAATACGTTGAGTGTGAATATCACACGTATCCGGGGGAAGCTTGCGGGGATCGGGATTTCCGATTTTATTGAGACAAAGCGCGGGTTAGGATACCGGATCTGATCTGTGGGAATGCGAGGTATCAGGGATGAAAATGACGGAATATCTGAGGGATAAGATTCTGCTTCTGGTGCTGCATGCGGGGTGTATGCTGCTTCTGGCAGGATTTTTACATGCTACCGGATATGAGACGGGATATGGTATGTTGATCCTCCTTTTCTGGGTGTTGGTGCTGGCTGTATGGCTGGGATATGGATATTATAACAGGAAATGTTATTTTCAGGAATTGGAGACGACGCTTGAGAAGATGGACCAGCGGTATCTTCTGGGAGAACTGATGCCGGTATCCCATCGGCTTGAGGATCAGTTATATAGGGAGATGATCCGCATCTCTAACAAGTCTGTCATTGAGCGGATCCGGCAGATTGAAGACGAGCAGAAGGAGTATCGGGAATATATAGAGAGTTGGGTACATGAAGTCAAGGCGCCGATCACAAGTATCGACCTGATGTGCGAAAATCATAAGGATGATGTGACCCGGCGGATTCGCCTTGAGAATCAGAAGATTGAAAATTATGTGGATATGGCGCTGTATTATGCGAGATCGGATGAAGTATATAAGGATTATGTGATCCGCAGGACCGATCTGCAGGAGAGCGCGGCAGTGGTATTGAAGAGAAACAAGGGGTATCTGATTCGGAGCGGGATTCATGCCGAAGTGGATTGCGGTGATCCTGCGTATACGGATGAGAAATGGATCACCTTTATCCTGAATCAGCTTGTATTGAATAGTGTGAAGTACCGAAGAGAGACAGGGGCGCGGATCTGGATCTATACGGAAAAGTATGGGGACGGAGTGCGGCTGGTTGTGAAGGATAACGGGATCGGTATCAGGGAGGAAGAGTTAGGACGCATTTTTGAGAAAGGATTTACGGGAAGCAACGGACGTAAGAGGGAGCGTTCCACGGGGATGGGACTTTATCTGTGTGAAAGACTGTGCCGGAAGCTGGGGATCGTGATAAAAGCAGATTCCAGGGAGCAGGAGGGAACGGAGATGATTTTAGAATTCCCGGTGAGCCGGTATCTTCTGAAAGATTAATCGGTGTAACAGTGGTTTTAATGGAATACGGATGCTCTGTTTTTGATTGTTTCATAGATACTTGACATGTTTTGTTTGAAACGGTACAATATAAATTGAAATGAAACAAACGGAGGTTTTCTGAATATGTTATCTTTTCTTAAATCGGTATTCGGCTCGGATATTACAGAGAGAGAATATCGTTATGCGGATGATACGCCTTATTACATTCGGGATGGGTATACGCCGCAACTGCTGATCTGGGGGCAAAACCAATGTATCATTTTGACTCCAAAGGATCCTTCTTGGCGGTTGCCTGTATTAAAGAAGCAGCTAAAAAAGTTTCAGGAACTTTGTATAATTCCCTGTGCACTGGGTCTGGAAAATTTAACTGCGCTGCAGAGGAGGAACTTGATAGAAAATCACATTCCTTTCGTTTCCATGTCTCAGCAGGTATATCTTCCGTTTTGGGGATGTTCCTTCCGTGAACATTTTAAGGCGGAAATGATTATTGCCGATAAAATGGCTCCAGGAACACAACTCGTCTTTTTGTATTTATATTATGGTCGGAGTACAGAGCCTATAAACCTGACGCAGATTGCAAAGGATCTTTCCCTCTCAAAAGCGACCTGTACGAGAGCTATCAATGATCTTACTGCTTCTGGCTTGATCACACAAAATGCGGAAGGCACACACAAATGGATCAATCTAGCATACGGGAAACCGGAATTTTTGAAAAAAGGATACGAACGTCTGAAATCACCTGTTGAGCGGATCCTTTATGTGAAAACACCGGTTCAAGTAGAAACACCGGTTATAAGTGGAATACGGGCGCTGGCACAGCAATCTACAATCGGTGTAAATGAACAGGATGGTGCCATTGCTGTTTCTAAAAAGGCTGCTGCGAAAATTCCGGCAGATGCTATTTGTACCAAACAGTATTTTGGAGATTTCGGAGGATCTGTCTTTGAGGTATGGTCCTATGATCCTGCTATTTTGGCGAGAAATGCCTGTGCAGATGATATTTCCCTGCTGTTGAGCCTGGATAAAGATCCCAACGAGCGGATTCAGATGTGCCTGGATGAAATTCGTGAAAAACATGAATTGCCTATTAAAGAGGAAGAATAAGGAGAAGATCAAATGGTAAACGGTATTAATATATTTCGTGAATATTTCAGTAATTTTAAAGATCAGTATACGGTGATCGGCGGCTTTGCCTGTGATCTTTTGATGAACGATGCAGGTCTTGATTTCAGGCAGACCGTAGACATCGATATGGTGTTGACGGTCGAGGCTCTGACTACAGATTTCGCAAAAGCCTTCTGGTTATTTATCGAAACTGGCGGTTATCATGCCAGACAGCGCAGCAACGGCAAGCCAGAGTTCTATCGTTTCATAGATCCGACAAATCCAGCTTATCCCAAAATGATCGAGTTGTTTTCACGACCGCAGAGTAATGTGGTTTTGCAGCCAGATACACATCTTATGCCGCTGCATATTGATGATGAAGTTTCCAGTCTGTCTGCTATTCTTCTCAATGACGATTACTATCGATTTCTTTTAGATGGAAGAACCGTTACTGAGGGTATTTCCATATTGGATGTAGAGCATATCATTCCTCTGAAAATGAAAGCATGGTTGGATCTGAAAAGCAAAAAGATCGAAGGACTCCATGTAAACTCAAGGGATATAAAAAAGCACCGACTGGATGTATTCCGTTTATTCCAACTGATACAGGAGGGGCAGAAAATAATTGTTCCGAAGTCTGTCGGCGAGGACATTACACAGTTCATAGCCCAAATGCGTGAGACAGAGATCCACTTAACAGATATAGGGATTAACCGCCCGAAGGATTCTATCTTGGATATTTACAGCAATATGTATGTTACAGAATAACACGACAAAATTATTCTAAATTCACAAAGGAGAATTGTGGATAGAGAAAATAACGATTATGAAGGGGATTATGTGCAGGAAAAGCAGATGTATTCCCGTCATTGATCCGATTTGGTGATTGAGAATTTTTGCCAGATAAATTATAATGGAAAAGATAGATTTCCTATGAGGTGGCGGTATTATGTATAACATTGCAATTTGTGATGACGAGCAGGATTTTGTGGCAGAGCTTGAGGAAATGATCCGGAAATATGCCGGTGAAACAGGCATAGAAATACGTACAGTAACATTTAAGAATGGTTTGGAATTAACCGAGTGTAATAAAATAGAACTGGATCTTATCTTTCTGGATATCCAGATGGATACCATGAACGGCATGGAAGCGGCAAAGCACATCCGGAAAAAGGATGAGAAAGTCAGCATTATCTTTTTGACTTCTCTGGCAAAATACGCTCTGGCAGGATATGAATACCGTGCCTGGAACTATATTATCAAGCCGATCGCCTATGTACGTCTGAAGAATGAACTGGATAAGTGGCTTAAGAATTACAGGCGTGACGATAAGAAATACATCCTTGTACAGAATGGAGAGGGACAGCACAGGATAGATCTGAATACACTCCGGTATCTGGAGACTTATAACCGGAACGTGAAACTGCATACGGATAAGGGCGGGATTATTTCCTATAAGAAAATGAGAGAGCTTGAGGCGGAGCTGACGGAGGCTCATTTTCTGCGCTGTCATTCCAGCTATCTGGTGAACCTCCTTTTTGTAAAGAGGGTGGGCAAGCTGGAACTGGAATTGACCACTGGAGAGAAACTGCCGATCAGTCAGCCTAAACGGAAGCTTGTGATGGAGAAGCTGGCGGATTACTGGGGGGACAGGTTGTAATGGGGCTTTATTATATTCTGGATTTTATCATGACAGTGTCAGAAGTGGCAGGCTTGTATATGATTTACATACATTTATGTAAAAATCCTCGTTTTTCTTCTCCATTTTGGAAATTTCTTCCGGCATGTGTCAATTTTTGTATAGCATGGATTACGACATGGTTAACATCATTAGGTGCATATAAATTTTTTTTAACAGCTGTGATCTACATTGTTTGTTTAAACATAATTTACAAGGATTCTATTTCTCAGGGAATTGTGTGTTACGAATTGTTTATTTTGCTGGTAGTATACCTGCCTGAAATAATCAGTATTCCCTGTTTACAGTGGTTATATGGGGAAGCTGCGCTGGTTGAAGTAGACGGGGTACATATGCTTCGGTGGGAAATATATGTATTTGCTTTGATCATCAGGGCATTTGTACTAATTGGTATCCATATGCTGGTCAGGAACTGGCGGTATCGGTTCGGAAGGAAAGATACGCTGGTTGTATCACTAAGTTTTTCGATTGCATTAGCGGTTAACATGTTATCTGCTTATGAATACTTGAATTTAGGGATATTGTCCAATTCACTCGTGTATATTATTAATATATTTCTTGTAGTCAGTTTTGTTGTAAGCTTCCTGTATTCTAAAAATACAGTTTGTATCCGGGAGCAGGAGTTAAAGAAACAGCAGACCATAGAGAGAATGAACCAGCAGTTTTCGTATTATCAGGAGAGAGCGAAAGATGAGGAACGCGTGCGTGCGCTGTACCATGATATGAAAAATCATCTGCTCATCCTGGAGAGACAGAACAGTGCAGAGACGAAACAGATGGTATCGGATCTTCGCCGGCGGATTTCGGATTATGAGGAGTATATCCACACGGGAAATGAGTTTTTGGATGTTATCATTCACGATAAGGCGAAGAAAGCCAAAGAACAGCAGATAGATTTCTCGGCGGTGCTCCACTTTGAGGATGGCGGTTTTATCGAGCCGATGGATCTGAGTACCATTTTTGGCAATGCGTTGGATAATGCGATCGAGGCGAGTGTGAAGCTGCCGCCAGAGCAGAGGTTGATCACGGTAAAAGCGGGATGTGTACGGGAAATGTTATCTGTCGTATTTGAGAATAATTGCCGGCAGGGGGAGGCGGAATATAAGCATACTACCAAATCAGACTGTTTTTTGCATGGATTCGGAATTCAGAATATGAAGACGGCGGTAGAAAAATACGGCGGTCAATGTCTGATCCAACAGAAGTTCGGACAGTTTACAGTGAAGATTATTTTGCCGTTGCCGGAAGAAAAATGAGCAGTCAAAGCGAAGGATTGTGATGGGAGATGGAAGGGGTGCCCCAAGGAGAGGGTGTAATGTGGATATATCGTGTAATGGATATTCTGGGTACGTTAGGTGATGTGATCGCACTCGGCTTTATTATGACTGGAATATGCAAAGAAAATAGAAATAAATATGTGAAATATTTGCCGTGTGTATTATTTTTCTGTTTTGTGTATATGTGGACATGGGTGATCCGGGATCAGACGTTCAAAATGCCGGCGATCATTATTGCGGGAACTGTTTTTATTAAATTGTGTTACAGGGATAAATGGTTTAACGGCATTATCTGCATGTTTTTGCTTTATGCGGAGATTATCTTGGGAGAAACCATTGCCGGAAGTATTCTTTCTCATTTTTTTGATCCGCTTACGGTGAAAATAGGAAATGAAATATTTATGAGATGGCAGACGTATTTTGGATTTTTTATCGTGATGCTCCTGCTGTCTTTTGGAATATCCCGTCTGTTCCGTAACTTTCAATATGAGACAACTCTGAAAGATTTTATATTGATATTTGTAAGTTACATTTTTTTGATAATCATATTTCTGGATGATATAACCATAAAAAGCGGGAACTATAATCTGGAACATCATATAATGAGCAGCGCCCTGGCAATTATATTCACTGTACAGCTCTTATATATGAAAAACTATACGTTGTTGAAAAAGGTGGAACAGCAGGAGCAATTTACGATTGAAAGGATGAAGGAGCAGTTCGCGTATTACAGGGAAAAAGAAGATGACGAGAAGCGCGTGCGTGCGCTGTACCATGATATGAAAAATCATCTGCTCATCCTGGAGAGACAGAACAGTGCAGAGACAAAGCAGATGGTATCAGATCTTCGCCGGCGGATTTCGGATTATGAGGAGTATATCCACACGGGAAATGAGTTTTTGGATGTTATCATCCATGATAAGGCGAAGAAAGCCAAAGAACAGCAGATAGATTTCTCGGCGGTGCTCCACTTTGAGGATGGCGGTTTTATCGAGCCGATGGATCTGAGTACCATTTTTGGCAATGCGTTGGATAATGCGATCGAGGCGAGTGTGAAGCTGCCGCCAGAGCAGAGGCTGATCACGGTAAAAGCGCGCAGTATCCATGACGTGCTGATGATCGTGTTTGAGAATCATGCGGCAGCGGGGAGAATGAATGGTACGTCAAAAGAAGATGGATTTCTGCACGGATTTGGAATTCCCAATATCCAAAAGGCAGTAGAGAAGTATAACGGAGAGTGTGTGATCCGGCAGGAGGATGGGAAGTTTGTAATGAAAAATATCATACCGTTACCGGAAACTTAAGTTCAGTGAAAGCCATGAGATGAGAAAAGTCTTGTGGCTTTTTGCATTTCTGTCAACTGCTTGTTATGTCGTTTCTGATTAGTTTAGGCGGTCGTTATATTAGTTTAGGCAATGCATATTGAAAAAATGATCCATGGGAGTATTCTGAGTTATAAAGAGAAATAAGGAGGAACTCTCATGTTAAAAGTAGAACATTTATTCAAAAGTTATAAGACAGGAAAGATAACGTATGAGGTGTTAAAGGACGTCTGTTTCGAGGTGAAAAAGGGGGAATTTGCGGCGGTCATGGGGGCGTCCGGAAGCGGTAAGACAACCATGCTCAACTGTATTTCCTGTTTCCATCCCTGCGATAAGGGGGAGATCACTTTGAACGGTATCAGCCTTTCAAGGCTTGGGGAAGAGGAGATCGCGAAGGTGCGGAACGAGCAGTTAGGCTTTGTATTCCAGGATTTTATGCTGCTTGACGGTCTCACCGTGTTTGAGAATGTGTGTGTGCCGAAGGTGATCCGGGGAGAGGATTATCAATTGATGGAGGAAAAAGCGGGAAGACTCCTGCGGTTATTCGGCATTGAACAGATTGCAGATAAATATCCGGCAGAGATTTCCGGCGGGCAGAAGCAGAGGACGGCGGTAGCGCGTTCTCTCATGAACGATCCGCTTGCGATCCTTGCCGATGAGCCGACGGGGAACTTAGACAGCCGTTCCAGCGAGGCGGTCATCCAGGCATTTATTGAGGCGAAGAAAACCCTGGGAGCAACGACGCTGATGGTGACGCACGATACCTTCTCCGCAAGCTATTGTGACCGTGTGATCATGATGAAGGACGGGAAGGTTCATTCAGAACTGATCAACAATGGAGACAGGAGAGCATTTTTAGAGAAGCTTCTGGATGTGTTGAGGAAATTGAATGGTGGTGAGAACGATGACGCTGCTTAATGTGTTAAATAAACTGAGGAAATATAATAAAGGGAACTACAGACAATTCAGTCTGTGCTTTTCGCTGTCTGTCTTATTGGTGTCAGCCCTGACGCTTTTTATGCAAAGCCCCTTCGTGCAGAGCCGGCTGCCGGCCGGCGGGGATTCCAGAAAAACGCTGTATATGGTATATGCGGTGGCTGTAACGGGATGTGTACTGTTCACCATTTATGCAACGGGGCTGTTTCTGCGCTTTAAGAGCCGGGAGGCGGGGATCCTCATGGCGCTTGGAACGGCGAAAGGTATGCTTTCAAGAACGATAATGAAAGAGATGCTCCTGCTTATTGGGAGATTATCTGCGGTCAGCATTCTTGCGGGCGGTATGATCGCATTTGGTTTTGGCAAATTATACGAGTATCTGATCCAGAGTGTGGAAGGCGATGGATTTGGGTTATCCTGGTCTGGTTTCATTGGCTCGGCTGCGTTCGTATTGACGATATCTGTTATGATCATGGGAATGACGGGCAGATTTTTGAAACGGGCAGATCTAATTGAGATCTTAAATGAGGAGCGCAGAACGGAGCCGATCAGGAAAAATGTTGACCGGAAATATCTGGTTACAGGCCTGATCTTGATCGCGCTGGGAATATTGGGCGGACTTATCGTTCCGTTTGTGATCAGTATGGTCTTTAAAATGGTGCTCGGCGGTTTCACGTATGCTTTTTACATTTTGGTATTGATCGGTCTGTACCGGATCATGGTATATTCGATCGCGGTCCACAAGCGGGGGAAAAATCCGCAGAAATACTACAGGCACCTGATCTCGTTTGGAATGTTGAAATTTCAGGGAGTGTCTGTTGTACGCAATATGCTGATCATCACGCTTCTTCTGGCAGGCGCTTTATTTGCGATATTCTACTCTGCAACGAATTATATCCAGGGGGCGTCGGCCGCGGCGGGCGAGGAGAATGATATGTCCTGCCGATATCTTGGGGATGCAGAAGGGTTAACGATGGATGATGTGAAGGCTGCTGCTTCGGAGTATGGCGTAGAGATCACGGATTACCGGGAGGCAGAGATGGCGCGTCTGCTTGGCAGCGGGGTGGCAAGGGAGAATTATGATGAGAATGGTATGCTGATGGAAGAGTACCGGGAGAAGGACTATTATAAGAATTTTATCAGTGCCGGCGGATTTTCGGAGGCGGCAGGACAGAAAGTAGAGGTAGAGCCTGGAACTTACCTGTATGTCAACCGGGAAAATAATACGGAAAATTATTGGTTTTTACCGGATGATCTGGATATGGCGGAGAATACGGATACAGGGGTAAGAAAAGAGCTTGCCTTTGCGGGAACCGTAGAATACAGCAGTTTCTTCTATGGCCGCGGGCAGGACGGGGATGCGGTCTATATTTTAAATGATGAGGATTTTGCCGAGTTAAAAGAGGGATTGTCCAAGGAGTTTCAGATGACGCAGGTACTGTTTAACGTGTCAGAGACGGGGGATGCTTACGCATTTTCCAAGGAATTGTATGCGCGGTACTGTGATTCGATATCGGAACGTATGCGTGTGATCGCGTCCTATGATGAATACCGGGCGGGGGTGGAAGCGGATTATGATTACGGCGAGCCGGTTGTGCTTTATCCAAAGCGTCCGGAGATCGAAGTGGACTGGAAATACAGCCCGGTGTTTGTTCCACTTCTAAAGCGGAACTTTGTGCTGACTTATGCAACGCTGTTGTTGATATTTATTTTTGTATCGGTGATCTGTCTGGTATCGGCGGGAGTGATCGGGTACACCAGAAGTATTACGGTTGCTGTGAAGAGTAAGCGTGTGCTGATGGATGTGAAGAAGCTGGGAGCCGGACAGGATTATCTGGACCGGATCTTGAAAGAACAGATAGAAAAAGTATTTGTTCTGCCGACAGCGGCGGCGGTGATCTTGATGTTCGTCTATTATACAATGACTTTGTGGCAGAACGACGGAGTGATTTCTTCCAATGAATATCCGATGATCGGGTTTAACGCGGCGGTCTGTATCTTGATTCTAGTATATCAGTATATTCTCTATCGTTCATCTTATAGAAGGGCTCATGGAATAATCTTTGGCGCGGGAAGAGCGGGCATGGGAAAAAGGGGATAACGAGGCGGTGAAAGAATATAGAATCCGTATCAACGGCGGAATGGATTTTGTAGTTGTATTTCCCGAAGTGATCGGTTCCCTGATCTCTAAGATCCGTGATCATGAAGGGGAGGAGCTGGTGGTAGGGATCGAGGAAGTGATGCCTAAGCAGATGGCGGAATATCTGCTGAGGGTGCTTAACACGAACCGGTTTGCGGACCGTCAGTTCAGGTTCCGGCAGATATTGGAGGATCCGATCACGAAAGAGGGGCTGTATCAGGTGCTTGGGGAACAACTGCGGAGTATGGACATCGACGATGAGAA
Organism: Dorea sp. 5-2; assembly: GCF_000403455.2. GTDB lineage: Bacteria > Bacillota > Clostridia > Lachnospirales > Lachnospiraceae > Sporofaciens. The sequence goes on from NZ_KE159715.1 coordinate 587,839, forward strand.
ATGCTTTGATAAGGTAGAACTGGTTGAGATGCTGACCGGAGATTCCGGATTTGAAATTGAGTGTACGATCCCGTTTCTGTGGGCGTGTAAGGATACTGCGGCAGTGTTCTTATATACATTTCCGGACGGAGAGAAGAAAAGGATACTCATTGAGTATTAGAGTGTTTTGTGTTATACTTGGAACAAGTAATCATGTCAGATGTTGGAAAGCAGAGTAGGGAGTGACGATCAATGACAATAGCAGAAAGAATCGCCGGACTGCCGGCAGCAGTTAATACCGCAAAACCATTTCAGGCACAATTAACCCAGGCAAGACCAGGGAGTGACCGTCCAATTGCCGCAGCGGGCAATTCCGGTCCGTCGGCGGCAGAGTCCTTTGTAGTGATGAAGTCGCTGTATGCCGCCGACCGTTCCGGGTATACCAAGGCGGATGCGGTGAATAAGCAGTGGAAGAAGATGAATACGGTGAATATCCTTGACGTACTTAACGGCACGGCAGATACTTCGAACAGGACATTAAGCGCGAAGGATGTGGAAGAGCGGCTTCGGGAAGGGAACCTGTTGGACGAGGTAAGCGACTTGGATTTTCGTATGCTTCAATTCGAGCTTTCCGGGCTTCAGTTTGAAACAGGGGCGGCATATCCGTCGGTTGAACCGGGCGAATTATATAAAAATGTAGAATATCTTGCTTCCCGCTATGCGGCGATGGAAGACAAGATCAAAACCACATATACCGGGGCAGAACAAAAAGAACGGCTGAACCGGCTGCATGAGATGTACGGGGAGACTTTAGAAAGAACGGCGAAGAGTTATTCAGAGATCGTGGGAGGCATTCTTGAGGATTGTGGAGTTTTCGGTGAGAAGGAGAAGATCTGCCAGTCTTTTAAGAGCGGTGTGGAGCAGAAAGTGGCCAAGTACAGAGAATTTCTGGAGCAGAACAGAGGATCTACAGGGCTAGAAGGCACAGAGGACGCATGGCTTCTGAAAGACGATGAATATATCGCCGCCATGCTGCGTGGTGGTCGGACGTCTGTTTCTGAGAGAACACCGGCAAAAGACGGAGAATATTCCTTGCAGGAACTGGATACCCTGGGACGGTATGCGTCCAGCCTCTCCGTTATGTCGGCAAAGACCGACCCTTATAAGATGAGCGAGGAGCAGATGGGGCTTGATCTTGCCATGCTTGCCATGAAGACGGATACCTTGAGCAAGGGCAAAGATGTGAGCCCTGCATTAAGCGCAACCTTACAGAAGACATTGAATGGATATCTGAATGTCTTTTTAGAACAGTATGACCGTAAGCTTGAAATGAATCGGAAGAATGCACAGATCGCAGCAGATCTTCAAGGAAATGCCGAAATTGACAAAGACAGTGTACGGCGTGTGTATCAGAGGACAATGGAGGAGTACCGCCGTTCTGGAAATGCGGTGGATGCGCTGATCAAAGGGGCTGAGTATGGAAGGTCGCAATATGCACAGAAGATGAATTTGGGATATGCAAAGGAAATCTACAGATATAAAAACAGCGGTTTTTACTGGATTGATTTTTTCGGAAATCCCTCGGAGAAGAAGGCTGGCTATTATGGGAAGACCGAGAGCGCATATGAGCAGTATGTGATGGGATGGCTGGATTTTAAATGCAGCTTGGAAGACGGGAACGGCGTGAGGATGAACCTGTCTTTGCGATCTGCCGCTTCTTATTCTGCGGATCAGAGCGGGAATTGGATCAGTGAGAATGCATAAGATGTAGATTCGTTTGAGGCTTAAGGTTAGAAGGAATAAAGGGATGGATAAGTTTAGAATATTGATAGTAGAAGATGATATTGATCTAAGAGAAGGGTTATCCTTCTCTTTTTCAAGTGACGGATATGCAGTCACAGAGAGCGGAACGAAAAGAGACGGCCTGGGCAAGATCGCAAAGAATAGCTATGATCTGATCCTTCTCGACTGTAACCTGCCGGACGGGACAGGCTTCGATCTTTGCAGAGAAGTGCGCGTCTATAGTAATATCCCGATCATCATGCTGACCGCCCGGGATACGGAGTTAGACGAGATCAAGGCTCTGGAATTAGGGGTAAATGATTACGTATCAAAGCCATTTTCTCTTGGCGTATTAAAGGCGAGGATGAAGCGGATCCTTCAGGAAAGATCGGCAACGGCGAAGATCGCCGCCGGTTCCCTGCTCATAGATCCGGGTACGTGTAAGGTGCAAAAGCACGGAGAGGAAGTTCCCTTAAGTAAGTTGGAGTACCGGCTGCTCCTGTATCTGGCGGAGAATAAGAACCACATCCTTTCCAAAGAGCAGATCTTAGAGAAGATCTGGGACAGCAGCGGAAGATATGTGGATGATAATACGGTGTCTGTTAATATCAGCAGGCTTCGGGCAAAAATAGAAGACGACGCGTCGAACCCTGTCTGGATCAAGACCGTACATGGGATTGGGTATATCTGGAAAGAAAACCCATGATCCATGATGCCCATTCAGGCGTTCGTCCGGGAAATGAGGAATGAAGTTATGTGGATCGCGATGATCTTGGCGGCAATGTTATGTCTGGCTGTTATTTATGGTATCTGTCAAAAAAGAAAAACCTACCGTATGATCGACCGTCTTCTGGACAGCGTATTAAGCCAGGAAATGATCGTATACCCGGGATGCGAGGGGGATCCGGATATGGAGGAAGGGGAGTATTCTGCCCTGGTAAGTAAGATCATGCAGATACAGGAAGTGCTGATGAGCCATGCCGGGAGCGCAGAGAAGGAAAAGGAGCAGGTGAAAAGCCTGGTGTCCGATATGTCTCATCAGTTGAAAACTCCCCTTGCGAATCTGTCGCTTTATGCGGAGATCCTTGGCAGAGAAGAGCTTGCGCCGGGACAAAGAGCCGAGTTCGCGGATAAGATGCACAGGCAAGTGGAAAAGCTTACCTGGATCATCGAGTCACTGTCTAAGATGGTGAAATTGGAGCAGAATATCGAGGGTTTTGAAGCTTCCGATACGACGATCCGGCAGACTATTCTAGATGCGGTAGATACGGTTTATGAGAAGATGGAACAAAAAGAAATCCGTCTGATCCTGGAGCCATTCGAGGACCGGCGGTTATACCATAACCGAAAGTGGACGGCGGAGGTGTTCGTCAACCTGTTGGAAAATGCGGTCAAATATACGGAAAAAGGCGGTTCGGTCATGATCCGTGTCCGTCCGTATGAATTATATACAGAAATCCAGGTTGCAGATAACGGGAGAGGAATCCGGCAGGAAGAACTGACGGATATTTTTAAGCGCTTCTACAGAAGTCCGGAGGCGGGAGATGCGGAAGGCTCCGGGATCGGGCTGTACCTGTCTGATCTGATCCTGGAAGAGGAGAAAGGATACATTACGGCAGTATCCGAATATGGGGAAGGAAGCTGCTTCTCCGTGTTCTTACAAAACTGTAAGAACTGATCGTCCGTTTGTAAAGATATTGCAAGATGCGGAGGGTATACTGATGTATATCTTAGGATAAAGGAGTGACAGCGGATGAGTATATTAGAATTACAGAATGTGGAGAAAATATACGGAGAGAAAGAGAATCAGGTGCATGCATTGCAAAATATCAACCTGCAGGTAGAAGAAGGAGAATTCGCCGCCATTGTAGGAACCTCCGGTTCCGGCAAGTCTACACTGCTCAATCTGATCGGCGGCCTGGACTATCCGACAAAAGGGAAGATCTTCGTGAAAAACAGGGAGATCGGCTCGCTGCCGAGGAAGAAGCTCACCATTTTCCGCAGAAGGAATATTGGCTTTGTATTTCAGAATTATAGTCTGATGCCGGTATTGAACGTGTATGACAATGTAGCTTTGCCGGTAACATTTGACAGAGGGAAGCATATCAACCGGAAGTACATCGAGGAATTGCTGCGCGAACTCGGCGTCTGGGAGAAACGCACGAAATATCCAAGTGAATTATCCGGGGGACAGCAGCAGAGGGTCGCCATTGCAAGGGCGCTGGTGAATAAGCCCTAGGTGCTGCTCTGCGACGAGCCCACGGGCAATCTGGACTCAGCCACCACCATTGAGGTGATCGGTTTGTTAAAAGCAAGCTGCAGAAAATACAAGCAGACGATCCTCATGGTAACCCACAACGAGGCGATCGCACAGACCTGCGACAGGGTGATCCATATGGAAGACGGGCAGATCGTCACCGGAAAAAGAATCTTTCCGGTAAAAGGCGGTGATGGCGTATGTTAAAGCTTGCCTGGAAATATATGCGGTATTACAAGAGCCAGACTCTGGCAATCTTTGCGAGTATCTTATTAACGGCGTCGCTGCTCTCCGGGATCGGTTCGCTCATCTACAGCAGCCAGAAAAACGATCTGGCTAACAGTAAGACGATCCATGGAGACTGGCATTATTATATCGAGACGGAGCCGGAGCAGCTGCAGGCGATCGTACGCGGCGGACAGGAGGAACAGGAAGGATCGGGCAGTGAAAAGGAGAGAAGAGAGCGGGAGAACGGATATCAACTCAGGAGATACGGCACATATGAGATCCGGGATGTAGTCTCGGAAGAATTTCTCATCTACTTTGTCCGCACCGACGAGACTTACCGGCAGATGGTACACCGAGATCTCCTAAAGGGGAAGCTCCCAAAGAAGGAGAATGAGATCGCGGCGGACGGCTTCGTATTGAGCAACCTGGGGTTCTCCGGTGATCCCGGCGATCCCGTCCGGATCGGAGAGAGGGAGTTTGTCGTGACCGGCGTCCTGAAAAGCGAGTGGGCGGCAGATTCCGACAAGATGGAGATCTTTGTAAGCGATGCTTTCGCAGGGCGCGGAAGCCAGATGTTCCTGTATCTTGGATTCGCAGAGGAGGAGAAGCTTTATAAGCAGCTGGACGCTTTTTTGAGAGCGTATAAGATCTCTTCCGATGCTGTCAAGGGAAATGACGAAGTGATCCAATATCTTGGCGGGGAAGAGCCGGCAAGTATATATGAGACCGTGAAATTCGGCTTGACGGATGAAGAAGGGAACTTCACCTATATCGTCCTGAAATTACAGAGCGACTACAATCTTGCTTATAACGGAATGATCGTTCTGCTCTGTCTGTTCAGTATCTTTGTGATATACAGTGTCTTCAATATCTCAGTGTCAAAAAGAACTTCTGAGTATGGGATACTGCAGGCGTTAGGAATCAGCGGGGGACAGATCTGCGGGACACTGATCCTGGAGCTTTGGATGTTGTTTTTTGCAGGCTATCCTTTGGGGTGTCTGATGGGAAATGGGATCTTAAGCCTTATATATCAGAAATTCAGCGGTGTTTTCGGCGGAAAAGGCGTGGGTGTCGGTGTGACGGAGAAGGGATTGTCCGTTGCAGACCAGACATTGGCGGAAGGAGTGGGTGCAGTGCATTTCTATCTGTCATGGGACGCCATGCTGTTTGGCTTCGGATTCCTGTTTGCCGCATTGGGGGCGGCGGCGCTGATGGTGGTCCGTTCGCTTGGAAAGCAGTCCCTGAAAGAAGTGATGAGCGGGGATACTTCTTTTACAAGAAGGAGGAAAATATATGCGTTGCGTCCGGCTCCGGATATGGCGGGCGTGGTGGTGCAAAAATTCATGTTTGCCAATAAGAAGAAAGTGGCGGGAATCCTCTTGTCCTTGTCCGTCGGCGGCTGCATCTTCTTGTGTACGACTTACATGACGGAGAATCTGAAGGTTCATGCAGAGCTTTCCCTGAAATCGGACGACGGACTTGGTTCCCAATACCGCGTATCCCTGAAATCGAATTCGCTGAGCGATACGATCCCGGAATCGGCGGCAGATCAGATCAAAAATATACCGGGAACAAAACAGGTATATGCTGCAAAATTCACTTTTGGAGAAGTGGCTTGTATTGAGGAGTTAGAGTGGGATTCTTTCTTTGAACAACAGAATGCAGAGGATTATTTTGTCCGGCGTTACGGAGGGATCTGCCTGCCGCAGGAGGATGGCGCCTATAAAATAAAATATGACGTATATGGCTATGAAGAAGAGATGATCCGGCAGCTTAGCGGATTTACCCTGGAGGGCGAGGTCGATCCCCAAGACCTCAAGAAAGGGAATAAGATCATTGCGGTCGCCCTCATGGACGGACAGGGGAATTATTACTTTTACGGCAAAAAACCGGGAGATACGATTACGTTGCGTGTTCCTAAGATGGATGGTTACACGGATGAATTGCTGAAGTTTCAAAGCGGCGAAGAGAACTATATAGAGAAAGAATTTGAGATCGCGGCGATCGTAAGCCGCCCTCTGGCGCGGGAACAGGGATTCCTGCAGGAAGGAGTTTACCAGGATGCCTTGATGAACAGTTTGATCATGACAAATGAACAGATGGAAGAGAACTTCGGGATCATCGATTATAATTTTATCCATGCTTCGCTAAAGGAAGCTTCAAAAGCAGAAGAGGTAAGCGGCCAGATCCTTAAGGTGATACGTGATGTTCCGAAAGCCGTATTACAGGATTATATCAGTGCGATCGAGACTCAGAAGAATTATCTGAAGCAACAGCAGGTCTTTTTCACGAGTATTGCTGTGATCCTGCTTGTCATCAGCCTGTTCCATATCGCGAACAGCATGAACTATACGATTCTTGCGAGGCGGAGGGAATATGGGATCATCCGGGCAATGGGAATTACAGACGGAGGATTCTATAAGATGATCTTACAGACCGGGATCCTGTATGGAGTGTTGGCAGATGTGTTCATCTTCCTGACCTATAATCATCTTCTTCGCAGGGGGATGGATTATTATATGGCGCATGTACTAAAGTTCCTGCACCGGACGGCGGGTGTCCCGAACCTGGTGTGGATCGGGATCCTGCTGCTGAATGTGGGGATCGCAGCCGCGGCAGTCCTGTTCCCTGCATGGAAGATGATGAGGGAGAATATCATAAGCGAGATCGCAAGGTAAAGGAACCTGCATATGGCTGCAAGAAACGGCGCAGAGCCGGAAAGAGGATCGGCATGGAATAAGTCAGGGGACTAGTTAAGAAGTGACTTGATTTTAATGTCAACCTGTTTTAAAATGAATATGACAGAGGTTGAACAATCTCAAAGATTGAAATATAGGAGGCAGCTGTATGCAGAGACGTATTTTGGTAGTGGATGATGACTCAATGAATCTTGTGAGGACGAAGATGATCCTGGGAAAGTATTACGACGTGCTTTTTGCAGAATCAGGAGAAGAGGCGCTTGATAAGCTTAAGAGTGAGAAGGTGGATCTGGTCCTTCTTGATATTGAGATGCCCAGGATGAACGGGATCGAGACTTTTGAACGTATGAAGGATATACCGGCTGACATACCGGTCATCTTTCTGACTGCATCGGGAGATGAAGAGGATGTAAAGAGTGCGATCAAATTAGGGGCAGTGAATTATCTAAAGAAGCCGTTTCAGCCGCATGAACTTATGAGACGGGTTGCAAAGGAGTTTGAGGCTTAATGGGAACGGAAGGGCAGACAAGTCAGCATCTGCTTCTGGCGGTCATCATCTCGGTATTCAGCGGGATGATGATTTTGATTACGGTGGTTATGCCATGGGAACTTTGGATGGTTCCGGTGATCCTGACCGGTAATTTCAGCGTATGGTTTCTCCACATCGGAAGGATCGGCACGGGAGCGGTCTATGAGAATCTGTGCGCCGGAGTTATGATGGTTGAATTCTTTTTCTTCGGGGTACATAGAGAGAGTCTTTTTGATATGCCCGCGATGGCATGTATCATGATCCTGTCTTTATTCATGCTGAATAAAAAGTGGATGTTATTGATGATAGAGGGGCTGTATCTTTTGGGGCTTTTGTATCATTTTCTGATCCTCCATACCATATCGTATGACATGGAGGTTGAGGAAGCCGTGCGCCTTGTGCTCGGAACAACGGTGACGTTAGGCGGGGCGGCGCTTGCAAGATACTGGACCAACAGACGGAGAGAACAGAGGAAGCGGTACGAGGGTACCTTTGCGGAGCTTGAGACGGCAGGACGGCAGAATGCGGTTTTCCTGTCGAATGTGTCTCATGAACTTCGTACGCCTATTAATATGGTGATCGGAATCAGCGAGGTGATCTTAGGAAAAGAGATCTCGCCTGAACTCAGGGCGGATATACAGTCGATCAAGACGGCGGGCAGACGGCTGTCTAACCAGATCAACAATATGATGGATTATACGGAGATCGTAGAAGGTACGCTGACGCCGGCAAGGGAAGAGTATATGATCACGTCGGTACTCAATGATGTGATCACCATGACGGCGATGCAGAGCAATATCCATCAGTTGGAATTGATATTCGATATCAACCCGAAGATTCCGGCGGTTCTTATCGGAGATGCGGAAAAGATATCTCATGTCCTTAAGATCCTGGTGGAGAATTCCATTAAGTTTACGGAAGAGGGCGGGCTTGACGTCCGTATTGATTACCGGGAAGAGAATTATGGGATCAATCTGATCATAGATATCTATGATACCGGTATCGGAATGACGGATTCTCAATTGACGCAGATGTACGATGAATTTTATCAGGCAGATTCCGGAAGCAACCGTTTTGCCGGCGGGCTTGGCCTTGGGCTTCCCATTGCAAGAGGACTTCTTAATGCCATGGGAGGTTTTCTGCATTTTGACAGCCAGGAACAGGAGGGACTTCAGGCGCATATTGCGATCCCGCAGCGGATCGCGGACGATCGCCCGTGTATTGCGCTGAATCATCCGGAGCAGCTATGTATCGCATGTTATTTCAGACCGGAGAAATACGTCTGTGATGAGATCCGTGAATACTATGACGGACTGATCGCGAATCTGATGTACGGACTTGGGATCGAAGGGCATCAGGCGCATAATTTCGAGGGGCTGCTTAAGCTGCAGCGTATGTATGATCTGACCCATGTATTTATTGCGCAGAGGGAATATGAAGAGAACGTGGAATATTATGAAGAACTGGCAGAGACGCTGAGGGTAGTTGTGATCGCGGAGAAGGAGTATGTCCTGAGCAGAGAGAGCAGGCTTCTTGCGATCCATAAGCCGTTCTCCGCGCTCGCCGTGGCGAATCTTCTGAACGGCGAGACAGGGGAGAATGGATTTGAAGAAGCCCAGGCGGCAGGCAGAAGGCCGTTCACCTGCGAAGGGGTCCGGGTCCTGGTAGTGGACGATGAGGAGATGAATCTAGTAGTTGCCAAGGGAGTCCTGGGCACTTACGGGATAGAAGTGGAAACCTGCTTAAGCGGAAGAGAAGCGATAGAACGGTGTATGGACGTGGTGTACGACGTGGTCTTCCTGGATCATATGATGCCGGGATTTGACGGTGTGGAGACGCTGCGGTATATCCGGGAGATCAATGACGGGATGTATCAGGATCTTCCGGTGATCGCACTGACGGCGAATACCATCAGCGGTGCGAGAGAGATGTTCCGCAATGAAGGATTCACGGAATTTATCCCCAAGCCCATCGAACGTGCCGTTCTGGAGCGGACGCTTCGGAAGGTTCTGCCGAAGGATTGTATCCGGTACGGCGGGGAGAAGGCTGCCAGGCAAAGCGGTGCCGACCTGGAGGAGCCTGCGATAGAGACCGGCGGAAGAGGAGAAGCGGATTTTGCGGTTGAGACCGGCGGAAGAGGAGAAGCGGATTTTGCGGTTGAGGCAGGCATAGCGGGAGAAGCAGATTTTGCGGCAAAGACAGGCATAGCGGGAGAAGCAGGCTATATTGCAGTGCCAGAAGAGGCGGAGGTGGCGGATGTCCTGGCGGCGTCAGGCATGCCAAAAGAGGCGAAGTTTCAAGAAGGATCAGGTGGAGAAGCGCTGGCAGAGACGGCGTCAGGCGGTATGAGCCAGGAGGAAGAGGGCGCCTCGTCAGGTTCTTTGCTGCCTTATGACCGGTTGGTTTCGGTGGGCATGAATGTGGAGATGGGGCTTGATTATTGCTGCGGAGAGGAAGAATTCTATCTGGAAATGCTTCGGATGTTTTATTCGCAGGCGGAGGCAAAGAGAGACGAGATCATCTCCCTGTATGAGGAAGCCAATTGGAAGGATTATGCCATTAAGGTGCATGCGCTGAAGAGTACGTCGCTGACCATCGGGGCGGAAGAGCTTTCCGCACAGGCGAAGGCGTTGGAGATGGCGGGAAAGAGCGGGGATGTGGAATACATCCATGAGAATCATGCGGCGTTGCTTCGCATGTATGAAGAGATCTGTGAGAGCATTGCCGGACTATAGAATTTTCCGGCAGGTTGTCTTTAGGGTTGCATTTGCGTCTTTGGACAGTCTGCCGGGGGCATGCCGGGAGAGGAAACGGCATGCCGAGAGGAGGAAACTTTGAGTGTTAAAAAAATGGTTTGAAATCGTCTCTGACCATAAGGTCAGCCTGCGGGAGCGAATGTACCGTATCGTCACAGTCATTTGTATGGTTGCCTTAATCTGCATCCTGCCTATGGGTAAGAATATCTGGAATATCCTGTTATTGGCGGCAAGCCTGATCGCAATGTCGATGATCGTAAAGTTCAGTATCCGGAAAGGATGTATCAATTGCGGAGCCACGGCAATATCCGTGATGCTTCTTTTGATTTTTCCGGTCAGCTTTTTTACGGCGGGCGGTTTTTACAGCGGGATGCCGGAATGGTTCGTGCTCTGTTTTATCTATATCTGTATTACCCTTGAGGGGAGGCGGATGGCAGTATTTTTCGGGCTGTGTGCGGCGGAGACGATCCTTTGTTATTATGTTGCTTATTATTTCCCGAATATGATTTTGCGGCATGAACAGTCGCATACATTTTTTGATTCCGCTTTTTCCGTGATCATGGTCGGGATGCTGACCAGTGTGCTGCTTATGTTTCTGAATAGACTGTATGAGGATGAGAATGAACTCTCAAGGCAGCAGAAAAAGGAGATCGAAGAGCTTAATAAGGCTGAGAATCATTTTTTTTCCAGTATGAGCCACGAGATCCGTACGCCGATCAATACGATCATCGGACTGAATGAGATCATTCTTCGGGGCGATATTCCGGAGGATATTGCCGAGAATGCAAGGAATATCCAGGGCGCCAGTAAACTCTTGCTTACACTGATCAATGACATCCTGGATATATCCAAGATCAAGTCCGGAAAGATGGAGATCGTAAATGTTTCTTATGAGACGGGCACGCTTTTTTCTGAGATCGTCAATATGATATGGATCAAGGCAAGGGAGAAGGGATTGGAATTCAAGCTTCATATAGATTCTTCGATCCCGAGTATGCTCTGCGGCGACGAGGTGCGGATCAAGCAGGTTCTGATCAATCTGCTTAATAATGCCGTGAAATATACAAGTGAAGGGGTCGTTACATTGTCTGTACGATGTGAACGCCTGAGTATTAACCGGGTGCGCGTCTGGTATTCCGTGGAGGATACGGGGCAGGGGGTGAAGAAGGAGAATATCCCCTATATCTTTAATGCCTTTCGAAGGGTGGATGAGGAGAAAAACCGTCACATTGAAGGTACCGGACTGGGGCTTAGTATTGTAAAGCAGCTGGTGGAGCTGATGGACGGGGAGATCAGTGTCAACAGTGTCTATACCAAGGGCTCAACATTTATCGTTATGCTGGAACAGGACATTATTGACGACAGCGAGCTTGGAACCTTTACTCTGACATCGCGTGTAAAAGCCCATGAAGGGGAACAATACAGACAGAGCTTCGAGGCGCCGGACGCACATATACTTGTGGTGGATGATAATGAGATGAATCTGGTAGTGGTGCGCAAACTGCTCTCAGCGACAAAGATTCAGATCGATACTGCATCAAGCGGAGAGGAATGTCTGAGAATGACGCAGATGCAGCATTATAATTGTATCCTGATGGATCATATGATGCCGGAGATGGACGGGATCGAGTGTCTCCATGTACTGCGTGTGCAGCCGGGAGGGCTGTGCCAGAATGTGCCGGTAATCGCTCTGACTGCCAATGCGGGCAGTGATAACCAGCTTCTTTACCGGAAGGAGGGATTCAGCGGGTACCTTGCAAAGCCGGTCAGCGGCGCCCTGCTTGAAGCAGCCGTGCTCAGTATCCTTCCCAAAGAGTTGGTGAAGGTAAGCGAGGAAGCAGAGCAGGCGGAGGTGGCGAAAGATGTCCTGATCTTCGAACAGGAGAAGAGGCTTTCTCTTGTCATCACAACGGACAGTGTGTGCGATCTGCCGGAATCGCTCAAGAAGGCGATGCGCATAGATGTATGTCCTTATTATGTCTGCACGGATGAGGGGCGGTTCCTGGATGAACGCGAGATCCGGGCGGATGAGCTGCTCTTGCATATTGCAGAAGGGTGGAGCGGGTATTCGCAGCCGCCTGAGATAGAGGATTATGAAAGGTTCTTTGCGGAGAAGCTGACCGAGGCTCAGAACGTGATACATATCACGATGGCAAAGCATGTCAGCCAAGGTTATGAGAATGCCTTTGAGGCGGCGAAATCCTTTGAGAATGTTACGGTTTTTGATTCCGGGCATCTCTCCAGCAGTATGGGGTTGGCAGTATTGTGCGCGGCTTATATGGCGGAACATCATGCGACAAAGACGGAGATCGTAAAAGCCCTGACGAAACTTAGAGCCTCCATATCTTCTGCATTTATTATCGACAGTACGCATATCATGTGCCAGTCAGGCAGGGTACCCAGAAGAATACAGATTCTCTGCGACGCCCTGCTGCTGCATCCTGTTATTGTACTGCGTAAGAGTAGGATGACAGTCGGAAGTATGGAGATGGGGAATTTTACGCATGTCGCGAAGAGTTATATCCGAAAGGTTCTTCGGGATACAAGGACTATAGATAAGAGGATCCTTTTCATCACCTATGCGGGGCTGGATGAAGGGAGGCTGCAGCGTATTCAGGATATGGTACTGCAGTATTGTCCTTTCGAACGGGTATATCTGCAGAAGGCGTCCGCTGCGATCGCCAGCAATTGCGGCCCGGGATCTTTCGGACTGTTGTTCATGCGGCTGAATGATGCGATCACTTCTTTTCCGCAGACAGCAAAACCAGACGAGGCAGATTAATCTGTCTCGTCTGGTTTCGGTTTATTTTTAAATGTTTTATTGTTGGCAAAGCGGGGGAAATCCGTTATAATAGAATAGGTTCAGTGCAGCTAACACATCGGCTGACAAATTACGACTACTGAATTATGAAGAAAGGGAAACAGGATGGAAGACAATATCTTTTTGAAAAACAGTAAAAAGCTTTCACTCACAGACTATATGAATGCACAGGAGAATGGCAGGGAGAATCTGGGCGCGGAGCTTCCGGTTGCCGTGTACAGGCTTCTGGAATACTCTCTTCGCGACGAGCTGACGGCAAGACTTGGGAAAGAAGAACAGGTCAGTATCTTCCGGAGCGCGGGTTATCGGGCGGGAACATATTTTGCAGAAAAATATCTGGATTCGTCCCTGAAACTGTCTGAGTTTACGTCACAGCTGCAGAAGCGTCTGGAAGAATTTAAGATAGGGGTTCTTCGGATTGAGAAGTTTGACGAAGAGACGGGGAAGATGGTTCTTACGGTTTCTGAAGATGCGGATTGTTCCGGATTGCCTCTTCTTGGGGAAACCGTGTGCAATTATGACGAAGGCTTTTTAGCCGGAATTCTTACTTCCTATACAGGGAAGAACTACAGTGCGACAGAGGTGAATTGTTGGGCGACCGGGGACAGAGTATGCCGTTTTCGGGCAGATATAGAGGAATAAGGAGGATGTGACCTATGACCATGGGAACGGATGCGACTAAGAATTGCGAGCTTTTATTTGAGTATATGCGGGGGATCTTATATGATTCGTGGATAGAACATTTTGATGTCGGCGCGCTTGCGGAGCCTTACAAGGATCTGGGGCGGGGGCTTCAGTATATGCAGAATGCCGTGAACGAGCTGGTTACATATTCGGCAGAGCTTTCGAAGGGGAATCTTTCCGTAGAATTTCCCAAGGAGTATAATTTCCTGTGCGAGAATCTGAAGAATCTTCATGCGAACCTGAACCATCTTACGTGGCAGGCGCAACAGGTTACCAAGGGAGATTATTCTCAGCACGTAGCTTTTCTGGGCGAATTCTCGGATGCGTTTAACGAGATGACAAAGCAGCTCAAGGAGAGGGAAGAACAGCTTAAGGAAGCCGCAGAAAAAGCGGAACGCCGGGCGGAGATGATCGAGGGTTATAATGAGCTTCTGGTGGAGATGCTGAGCAAGCGTAAGGAATGGCTGCTTGTTGTAGATAAGGACAGCAAAGAGGTTATATATTGTAATAAGAGGAAGCAAGTAGGAGTGATTGACGAATCCTTCTGCGAGACCTGTAAGCGGCGCCTTTCTTTCAAGTCAGAACTTCTGAAGTGGGAGAGCGACGAGCAGTATAAGGTGTGGGAGATGGAAGGCGTTGCAGATACGTTCTACCGGATTACTTCTTTCCAGATGGAGTGGAAAGAGCGCTCTTCCTATGTGCATGTCGTGATCGATATCACGGATGAGAAGCGTAATGCCCGCAACCTTTCAAGTACGGCGCATCATGATCCTCTGACAGGAGCTAAGAACCGCCTGTTCTTTGAGGAATACATGGAGATCGTTCTGCGCGACGAGCTGGAGGCGACGCTCTGTTATCTGCAGTTGGATGGATTGGAATATGTGAACGAGATGTATGGTCATCATGAAGGGGATGAATATATCCAGAACTTTGTGGAGATCGTTAAGAAGAATTTCCGTGGCGGCGATACGTTTGCACGGATCGGAGGGGATGAGTTCTGCGTCGTTCTTTCCGGTAATATGGCTGAGCTGATCAATCGGAAACTTGCGGAAATCATGAAGGAATTCCAGGAGAAGGTCTACAGAAAATACCAGTGCAGTTTCAGTTATGGTGTTCTGGAGATCAAAGGGAAAGAGAATAAGCTTACTTTGGAGGAGATCCTTGAGAAGGCGGATGATGTGGTGTATGAATGCCGGCTTAAGAATATCGCGAAGTATCCGGTGATCTTCTCGACATTGATCGAGTAATATGGATGATAAGCTGTCAGGAAATGATATTTCTGGCAGCTTCTTTATGATAATATCTGGAAAAGGGCAGGATCTGTGCAGAGGGAACGCCGGACACATTGAAAAGCAAGTATGGAAAAGACACATTAAAGCTGCGTTTTCCTGATTTAGAGGAAGGTATTCATCAACTGCAGGAGATGGGTTACACCACAAAGCAAAAAGCGGATTACGTTTCGCTTTCGATCGAGGATAGCCACTTTGCCGCCGATCTGTATTGTTATCCGCTCGCAACCATATTCTGATATGAGCTTTATAAGTGCATTTCTTAGTGATAATTCTTTTCATTCAAATGCCTGTTATCTATTACCACAAAAGATACAGGTGTTTTGTCTGGCATTTTCTTGGTATTGACGCCGATTTTGGCCTGCACCCGCCCAGAGTTGAGAGTCCATAAATCTGTTGTCTGCTCTATTTCGTAATATTGGTGCAATCCTTCGCTGCCCCCTGCAATTTTGGGAAAATCTTTGTCTACATCTAAATCATCTGTTGCGCCGGTGTTTATTTTCCATTCAAGTATTTATTCAGTTTTCTATCGAAAGTAAATACCGTCTCATCATTCAATTTTTGATAGGCGACCAGTAAGCAGTCTACAAAGTCAAGGGACGTACTGGCGAAAAGGTTTATTGCGTAGATTACACATTCAGAATTTTCAATTTTTATAATGTCAGATAATCCACAGATAATGCTTTTTATCTTGGATTTCGGGGTGGAATAAACACTTTTCAATACATACACCACTTCTGCGATGATTTCTGGCTTTGTATATGCACCGGATTCAATTACTTCCGCAGAACGTTCAGCCATCTCGATGTTATCATTCAAAATGAATCTTAAAATTACATTAGTATCTATCAGATGCATATTTTTCCACCATGGCACGCTCGAAAGCGCCCTCTTCTAGTTCTATTAGTGACGGGTTTGCGTATTCGTGTGCTATTCCAAGCATGGCTCGCACATCTTTCTTTTTTGGCGATGTGGTTTCAGATAGTATTTTATAAGTATCGGAATCTATGAACCGGACAAACGCATAGACAGCTTCAATCTTATCGTCCGGCATATTTTCCAATAAATCAATTGTTTTTTCTAAAGTTGACATAGAGACTCCTCCTTTTAGATTTTAATTTTATTATATTGATTCTTGCTAGATTTATGCCAGGAGGTATGGAAGTCCTGACATGGAGGGCGTAGATCGTTTGTCTAGATAGTTTGTATTATATCATGTTCAGGGTGTAAAGTCACGGTTATAATCTTTCAAAATTGTAAGATACAAAAATGTGGGAAGCCTTGATATTACAGCATTTGTGGAACGGTATGTGTTGGATTTACATCACTTTTACAACAGTATTAGAAAAGAGCCTTAATATGCCTGAATTTATTTATATGAAAGAAGTATAGAATGGATGAGTGAATCGCCTGTATAAGCCGTATATAGCGTTATAGGGTCATATATGAATGCTTTACTGTGCTTAAGAGGCACGTAACTTAAAATAGTAATTTCATTTGACTTGTCTAACGTTCAGACAGGCAAATAAGCAGTATGGAGTGTCAATATTACTTTTCATGTAATCAAGAGCTTGGGAGCAGCCTTTCACGGTGCAGGTTGCTGTCTACAACTGCAATCATCGCTTCGCTGCGGTCAAGGGGATAAATTAAAGCAGGCACTTCGGAAAGTCCTGCTTTGACGGCGGCGTGTAAACGCCTGTGTCCGCTTATCACTTCATATTCATCTGTGCTTTCAATCGCTCTTACAATCAGCGGGGAGATAATGCCTTGCTGTCTGATGCTTTCGATAAGACTGCCCATATCTTCATCATCCAGTACCTTAAAGGGATGTCCCTCAAAAGTACGAAGTTTATCTACTTGGATATTCGCCGCTTTTTTCTTCGGCTGGTTCTTGGTTTTAATTTCTGTATTTGTCATCGTGCATACCTTCTTTCTCTTGTTTTATTCAGGACGGCGGTTTCCGCCTGCCGTTCGGCTTCAATTACCTCTTTTTGGTTTTATCTTGGCGGAGATTTCCCTTGCCTGTGCATTTAATTTCCCGATTTTCTTATGACGGTTGCGGTTGTAAACTGACTGCCTTTCTTTTTCCAATGCGCCGATTTGCTCCCGCTTTTCTTCGATAAAAGAAACAAGCTCCTGCGGGGAATCAATGTTGTTCCCGCATAGGAACTTGTATTCTTTCCCAAGCCGGTCTAAGCGGACTGTCCTCTGCCACATAGCCCATATCCTTTCGCTTCCCCACATCCGCCTTGCGGTTTCCATGCCGATTTTGTGCGCTTCTTCAGGCGTGGTTTCGCCGGTCTGGAAACTCTGGTAGCCGTGGTATGCCACATTGCCGCCTGTTTTCCCGAAGCGTTTTTTCGTTGCCGTCATGCGCTCATACGCCCGCTTTGCGTTGCAGTTGATACCGCTGACATACATACGCTCATCGGTCTTTTGGTCATTGGAAACATACCGCAGGGCGGCGTATAAATCGCTGTCCACATGTCATAGCTAAAATAATACCACCAAAAGGAATGAGGATTTCTTTTTTCAACAAGGTTTCAATCGCTTTTTGCCCATATATTATGATTAGAACAACAAGTACCACTTCAAATATATAATACAAATATTGCGTACAAAATTGAAATACGGTTTTCCCCTGTGCTTCTCCAATAATCTTTAATGTATGCCAATCAATGAAAGTCATAATTTTGCAGCCAATGAAACAAGCAAGCGTTACGATCCAATTTTTCAAGGAAATCTTATCCCTTTTGCTTCCCCTTTCTGGAAAATGATAATGCTTCCTTGAAAAAAGCAGGAGAACGCCAATGAAAAACGCCCACATAAAAACCATTATGATACAATGAATACTTCTTTGCTGCATTGTATAATTCTGTATGTCTACATGCAGAAATATCACTTCAATTCCGAATATTGACAGATATTCAAGCATAAATGTTACAAATGAGAGCAGGCTCAGCCATAAATATTTTGTCCATTTTACTTCTCTAACCATTATTCTCACCTTATGAAATTTCGTTTTCCTTTTATACTTGGCTTCCCGACAAATGGGAAGTTGTCAGTTTCTGTGAATATACATTCTCGTCATATCAGATTCTCCATCTCCCTGTACCATACATAAAAACTTCCATCCATAACGTTCATAAAAAGAAGTGTGGTCTGTGATAAGATATAAGGTAGAGATTCCTTTGTCTTTCATGTCAGTACATACATAATTTAATAAAGCGCCAGCGACACCATTACATCGCCTGTCCTTTTCTGTATAGACTGCACAAACATTGGGGGCAAGGTCTTTTCTGTTGTGGAAGTCATTTTCAATAACTCCCAACCCTCCGATAATTCTATTTTCCTCCATTGCAATATACCATTGAGGAACTGGTTTCCTTTTGCTCAGACATTCTTCCATGCTTTCAGTATATGCTTCCAACGGAATACCCCATTTTTCATGAAACCACTGTGCAGCTTGTTTTTTGATTTCTGGATTGTCCACTAACCGTATTATTTCATATTTCATTTAAGCAATTACCTCCACAAATGTCAAATTATCTTCGTGTATAGATTAAATCTGTCATACCATTGTATGACTGTGTATTAAGTAATCTTAGATTAATCTCATGTTTTGCATTTTCAAAAAGCCGAATACCAGAGCCTAAAAGTGTTGGAATTACTGTAATATAATAATAGTCAATTAAATCTTCATTTACTAACTGTTGAACAAGATTGGCACCACCACATATCCATATATCTTTTCCTTTTTCATCTTTCAGTCCTTTTACTAAATCAACAGGATTTATGTTTACAAATCGAATATTTTCAGAAGAAGTATGATTATTATGTGTGATAACATAAGTTGTAAATTCGTTATATATCCACTCTTTGGGAGAAAGTTCAGTAACAACTTGATGATAAGTATTCCACCCCATTAAAATCGTATCAATGGTTTTTGCAAACTCAGAATAGGTATCAATATTTTCATCATCATTGCCTTGTCCGTTCAACCAATCAACACCGCCCTTACTATCTGCAATATATCCGTCAAGGCTCATTGCAATAAATAAACTTATTTTTTTCACATTTCTTTATCTCCTTAATCTTGATTTTCTTAAATTTTTATCTTTAAACCGAATGCAATCCAACGCCCATCACAATCCTCGATGACAAATTCCTGATTCTGATAATCCGTCAAATTCAGGGATTTAATTATTTTTACCCCTTTTGAACTGAATTCACTTTCAAGGGTTTCCCCGTCATTTGTATACAAATACGCATCATAGCCATAACCATACTGTTCTCTGTTTGGACTTATAAGATTTGTGTTTGCTTGTAGTAAGAGAATTTCAATTTCATCTTTATAAAGGCAGATATGCGGTTCTTTACATTCAAGATATTCAACTGCCCGAAAACCCGGACACGACACATAAAATTTTTCCGTTTTCTTTATATTTGGAACAGGGAAAATGCAACTAATTCCCGTTATGCTCATTATCGCTCACCTCCCAACTCCCGATTTGTTCAATTCTATAAATTTGAAGTTATCGCTTTCTGATAATCCAATCGTCATCTTGGCTTTTTCTCTCTGCATAGTAACCGCAAGGCATATTATTCACCTTTTGAAGCCATAAGAGTTGATTTTCGGTTTTCAACTATCCTGTCACGTCCTACCTGACGGCATATTCCGTTACCAGCCGAAAAAACATATTCATTACCAGTGCGTCTACACTTGCAAGATATTTATTCAGCCTACCATATGTAAGAAGGTTCGTATATAAAAACTTAGGGTTTGTCTTCAAATACTTTGCATGTCTTTGTCCTCATACACCGATATGTTTTCTTTTTCGGTTGGTAAAGTGAGTGCAGGCAAATAATAATCGCCAATTTTTGTATATGTTCCACCCATCTGCTCAAATAATGGTTTCTCCATAGTTCTAACCCTCCATAATTTTATTTTTGGGTTAGTTGTTGAGTGCTTTGATATGCATATCATTAACCGCTAAGTACTATTTTGAACTTTGCATTACCTTTCTGCATTGTAGCAAAGAAAATTACATTTTACGAATGTGTGATTATGTTTTCATATAGAGTAAGCCAGCGAGAAAAGTATTCCTACTTTTACGCTGGCTTTTGCCTTTGCTATCGCCCATAGGTTGTATTTGATTGATGTTTTCAAATTATCTCCTTATGTGGTAACAGCCTTTGCGGTTTTTCTTTTGTCGTTTTTATCGGAATGTGCCGCAAGGCTGTTTCTGATTATGAAAAGGACCAGGAAGATGCAGGCAATGAGGGGACATTGATCATAGATGCCACCTGTGCACCAGCTAACATCCGATATCCCCAGGATGCCGTTGCCAAGACGTTACCGTAGAAAAGCCCGGAAAGAATATCTGGCAGATCAGATCTACCGGACGAGAGAAAACCGAAGGGATTCGAATGTCAGGTCCAAAGCTGGGAAGGCCAGGGAAGAAAAAACAGACAAAGATAGAGAAGAAACAGGAATATCAAGACAATACGGACCGGATTGAAGTGGAGCGGGAATTCAGTGTTGAAAAACATAGTTATGGATTAGGATTAATAGTAACCAAACTGGAGGAAACACAACTCACCTCAATAGCGTTATCGGTACTTACAGCGAACCTCTTCAAAATGCAGAGGAGGATTCTCTGCGCCCTGTTGAGTCTCTTAGAAGGCTTCCACGAAGAGATTTCGGGGAAGTTGGTAATGGCGACTTAATCAGCAGGCACTAAATAAAAAAGATGTAAAGTCCTTGATAATTCAATAGACATTACACCCTTTAGTGATATAAGTTATGTAGTTGTTATGATGATACTATGAAATCTTTTTTAGCTTTTCGCTGTGATCAGAGATAACCTTTTTCATTATCTCAATGTCAGCTTGCATTGCCTGTATTTCAGGAACCGCTTTTTCATATCGTTTCGCTGCCGGTACATAATTCTCTGCTAATAATTGGATGTTTTTATCAGTAACATTTTCAAGATGTAGTTTGATGTCTCTGATATCATCTTTTAATGGCTGTAATTCTGACTTTAATTTTGCGTCTAGTTTAACATCCAGTAGCTGAGAGATTGCTAATAAATCTTCGTTTGTCAATGTCATGATATATCACTCCTTCTGTGATTGCCCATTGTCTTGGTAGTTTGTATTATATCATGTCCAGGGTATAATGTCTATTCAATTATCAACGAATCATGAAGGGTTACCACAGCCTATAATGAAAATGGGAACTGGCTCCACTACAGAGATTCTGTATTCAACAATCAACAGGTACAGAAACTGCACGAAATGACTCAGCCGGGATATATGCCACATCATATGCCGACACCAGTCTCTAATATCAATAACATTAAGGCAGGGACACCAAAATCAGAAGTCAATATCCATTATGATAATGTGATCGGAAATATTGAATATGTAGATAAGAATGCGTTGCCTGGTTTAGAGACGATCGTGAAGAGCAGTTTTGATTATACTATTAAACAACCAATGTTAACAACCTAACTCAAGCAACTACAACATATAGTGTTTCTTTTAATTGGCACGGGATTCCCTGTGCCTTTCTTTATTTATAACCACTAATACGATTAAAATATTGCACAAAATTCGCCCATAAAAACCAGCATATTTACTATTGACATAAGCTCCCAAAAATGCGGCGCAGCCCTTGTTTATATTACTTTTTTAAGGGGGCTGCATCGTATGAATTTAATTCAAATCTTAGTCGATATTATCTGTAACACATTACTTGATCCACATGTCCTTGAACGGGCCAGAAACAGAAAAGGGGCTTTTACACGCAATTGCGGGAAACTTCCCTATTGGACATTGATCAAACTGTTATTAAGAAATTCCAAGAAAACTATTTCTTCATCACTGGATGAATTCTTTACCGAATTGCGGCATATATCAGGAATTCCAATCTCTGATACTGTGAAATGTTCCCAACAGGCTTTCAGCAAGGCCCGTTCCGGCATTGATCACTCTATTTTCAAAGAATGCTTCGAACGTGTACTTGACTTCCTTTGCAGCAGGGATTCCCTGGATTTCCATT
>NZ_KE159716.1:0-19763 GCF_000403455.2 Dorea sp. 5-2
CGGAATCCAACCATGAAAGACTCAAATAGTGCTTTTGATGAAGTTTTTATACGGATCAGCTTGCAAAATAGGGAGTTTTCTCTTATCATAGTATATGTCGGCAGTGCCAAAGCCTCACGAGTGGGACATGATCCCGTATATGGCAGGCACGCTGGTGTATGAGAGAAAGAACAAACTGTAGGAGGTTGGTGTTCTTTCTCTTTTTTTTCGTTCCAAAAAAACTATATCGGAACAGGCTGGAATGGTCAAGAGGAAAATGCGCCGTTTCCTACAGCGCGCTCTGATAGACAGTATTAAGGAGATGAGATTTTAATTCGATGTTTTTGTGCGGGAGATAGGAACTTTAGTTTGCTGGGCGACACCCAAGGTCAATCTTCTGGTGGATATTCAGGCAAAATTGCAGGCCGGAAAAGGCGCTGGCTACGCGCGCTGGGCAAAGGTATTCAATCTGAAACAGATGGCGCAGACAATGAACTATCTCACCGAGCATGGCCTGCTGGAATACGCAGTCTTGGAAGAAAAAGCGGCTGCTGCTACCACCCGCCACAATGAGCTGTCGGCACAGATCAAGGCGGCGGAAACCCGCATGGCAGAGATAGCCGTACTGCGGACCCACATCATCAATTATGTGAAAACCCGCGAGGTCTATGCGGCCTACCGCAAGGCGGGATATTCCAAGAAATTTTTAGCGGAACATGAAGCGGATATTCTGCTCCACAAGGCGGCAAAGCAGGCATTTGACGATTTGGGTATCAAGAAGCTGCCCACCGTCAAGAGCTTGCAGGCCGAGTACGCAACATTGTTGGAAGGAAAGAAAAAAGACTATGCCGAGTACCGGCGCTCCCGCGAGGAAATGCGGGAACTGCTGGCCGCAAAAGCCAATGTGGACCGGCTGATGGGATACGGGGAGGAACGCCAGAATGACCGGGAAAAGGAACAGGGGCAGGACCGTTGACGCACCCGTTTTTTTCGTACTTTCTCACCGCCGCAGGCAGGTGAAAAGCGTTCCGAAGGAACGCGCAGCCACAGAATGAAATTCTGTGTTCAAAAGGGGCTTGGGGAATCCCCAACAAGCAGCGCCAGGAGCCGGATGGCTATCCTGGGGCATTGCTTGCCACGTTGTCCCGCACTCTGGGACAACCCACGCACTTCGGAGGCTTGGGGTGTCGGGTGTCTATCAGATGTGTCCAGAAAAAGTGAACCCCCGTGTTCATTTGCACCCTCCCCTATATCTTCAACACAATGTCCACAAAAAATTCCGTGCCGCTGTTGGAGGCTTTTGCTGAGCCACCATACTTTTCCGCTGTGGCAGCGATGGCAGAAAGCCCGATTCCGTTTCCGTTGCGCTTTGTGGAAAGGTAGCCGTCCTTCCCTTTCCTGACCTTCCCGTCAAAACTGTTGGTGGAAACAATATACAACTGGTTCCCGTGGCGAACCTGGGAAGTCAGGCAAAAATACCGCGAGCTTTCCGGGACGGTCAGGCATCCGGCGATGGCGTTCTCCATCAGGTTTCCAAACAGCCCTGTCATGTCAAGCTCCGCGAAAGGGAGAGGCTCCGGAAGTTCAATGTTCCAGTCTGTCTGGATACCCGCAGCATCAGCCATTTCACGGTAATGGCCGAAAAGCGCATTCAGCGCTGCGTTCCTGCAGTAATTTGCAATAGAGTGCCGGTAGAGTACGGTTTCATATTCCGCCATGTGCGCCCGGATGCTGCCGACATCACCCTGCTCGGCAAGGGAGACGAGCAGCCGGATGGAATGGCGGAAGTCATGGCGGAGCTTTGTGGTCTGGCGGATGTGTTCCAGCAGGGAGAGGTACTGGCTGGACTGCATCTCAAGGAGCCGGGAGCGTTCCTTAAGTTCCGCCTGTTCCAGTATGAGTGTGGCGCCCCGGTAGAAAAGGACGTAAATGCCAACAAGAACCGCCATCGCGCCCGCCTCGAAAGCAAGGAACAGCTCGTACATCCGCCCAGCATAAAGGGTGGAGTAGGAGCGTGGGACGGCAAGCACATTGAAAACCAGGAACACGGAGGACAGCGCCACCGTGGAATACCAGAGCTTCGGGGAGTCCAGCCTATCCAACGCCCATGAGAAGTTCTCCGTGGCAGGGCGGAAAAAGGCGGCAAGCAGAAGGGTGGCAAGCCCAAGCCGGAACAGGGCAGCTTCCGGGGAGAAATCCGCCGCGCCCAACGAGGGGTGCAGCCGCGCGTCAAAAGCATAGGCGAACTGTGCAGGGAAGGTTTCTATGGCGCAGACCCCCACATAAACGGCGAGGGCGCGGGAAAGGTCCATGTCCACCGTTCGGCGGTACAGGAAAAAGGACAGCACGAGGGCGGGGAAGAACAGCGCCTCCATGCTGATGGAAAACGCCGCATGGAGGAAAGCGGTGGCAAGGGAATAAGGCAGGATCACTGCTGTGCATAGGGCGGCGGTCTTTGCGGGCGTATATTTCATCTGCTTTTTTACCGGAAGGTAACAGGACACCGCGCCGGGGATGAGGACCAGCAGCTGCAGGAGCGCTGACAGAAGCCTGTGCATATCCATGTTCATTCCCCCCTCCTGTGCCGCTGTCTGCTGCGTATTTTCTCAAAATGGTAATCGCTTGCCATCTGCTCTGCCCTGGCACTGTCACGCACACGGACTGGGAACCTGGCTCCGCTTTCCATGATGCAGCATCCGTTTTTAAATTCAAGGATGAATTCGGCATTCACGGCAATACCTTTATTGATGGGGATGAAGCGGGCATCGCCGCCTGTTTTTTCCATGAATTCCGGCATGGTCATGCGGCACCGCAGCCCCCTGCCGTCTGCAAGTGTGACCATTATGTAATGTGCGTCCGTGGCTGCGGAAGCAATGTCACTCAGGAACACGCGCACGGTTTTCCTGTCCGCGGCAAGTTCTATGTATTTCTGTTCCTGCGGCAGCACTTTCACGGCATCCGCCAGTACGTCAAAGATGCGCTTTTCAGAAAAAGGCTTGGTGACATATTCAAAGGCGTGGCAGGAGAAGGCGTCCGGCATGAAATCTGTGCTGGAGGTCAGGAACACAAGGAGGCAGCCGCTGTCAGACTTACGCATTTCCAGTGCGGCGGCGACCCCGTCCATGCCTTCCATATAGATATCCATGAACACAAGGTCAAAGCTGCCGCCGCTAAACGCCTCAAGAAAATCCCCTGCGCTGCAGAAGGGGACTGCCTCCACAGGGTATCCGGCGCTTCTGCCGAAACTGCTGCAGAGCTTTCCCATCCCGTCCAGGTATTCCTGTTCATCATCCACTAAAGCTATCTTTAAAATAGGTTTCACCTCAATTCGTATAAAAATCCAATTTAAGTATAGCACAAAAGAAGATAAGTTTCAAATCTGCCAGCCCCCCATTTAAAAAATTCCCTGACGTTCTTGCCAGAAAATTGACGTTCCTGCCAGAAGCCTTGTTTTTTACCGGAATTCTGCTATCTTAAAAATAGGAATTTTCTGCGGAAGGAGGTTGACAGGGCATGGCACAGCGGGAGATAATTAGCGACAGACAGACAGACAGACAGACAGACAGACAGACAGACAGACAGACAGACAGACAGACAGACAGGATAATACTATCCTTTTGTCGTGTCTTTTTACATATAGCTCCATCAGAACCAGGACCGCCGGGGGCGGGCATTTCCTGCAGGCTTATCATGCCGTGCAGGATGCCGCGCTCCCCGGCGGTCTTTTTGCGTTTTCACAGGAGGGAAAAGGAGGGAACGGGAATGGATGCCGTTGTTTTTACGAAGAGCAGGCAGGAATATGGGATGCTTTCAGGGATACTTGCGGATGAGTCACCAGGAATGCGTGTGTCGCAGGGCAGCATGGACGGGCATTACCACCTGGAACATAAGTACGACATTGTGGTGGTAGGCGTGGATGGCGCGCAGGGGATGGAGCTTGTCTGCGCTTACCGGGAGCGGTTTGGCGATGCGCTGGTGATATGGATTACGGATGACCCCTATTTTGCGGGGGTTGCGATACGGACGCACATTTTTGACTTTATCGTCCGCCCGCTTGCGGAATCCCGGTTCAGGGAGACGGTAAGGAAACTCATGGCAGGAAAAACTGATTCGTGGCAGAGGATGCCCGCCTGCTGGCGGGGAATGGAAATAGACTGCCTGTAAGCACAGGGAATTGGGAACCATACATTTTTCAAAATATCAGGAGGGCATTTTATGAGAAACAAGTTAAGGAGGCCGCTGGCGTTCCTGCTGTCTGCGGTGATGATCGTCACCATGTCAGGAACTCCGGTTCATGCGGTGGCAGACAGAGGACAGCCGGAAACCGGGCTGTGCGAACACCACGCCGCGCATACGGACGATTGCGGCTACACGGAAGAAACGCCGGGAACGCCATGCGGCCACGAACACACAGAGGACTGCTACACCGAAGTGACCGAGTGCGTCCACGAGCATACGTCGGAGTGTTACCCAGAGGAAACAGAGGACAGCGTATCGGACAACGAGGCTACCCCGGCAAACGCCAAGGAACGGGAGCCGGAAAACTGCCCCCACATCTGCGATGGGGAAAGCGGCTGTATTACGGAAAAATTGGACTGCCGGCATGAGCATGACAGCGAGTGCGGCTACACCGAAAGTACGCCGGGAACACCATGCACCTATGTGTGTGAAATCTGCAATCCGCAGGACAGCGGCGAAGCCGACGAGGAACCGGAAACAGGAATCATCAAACAAGAGCAATGCTCTTGTTTGACCCTCTGTACAGAGGGTCAAATCAATCCTGACTGCCCGGTCTGCGGCGCAGAGGATGCCGGCCTGTCGGACTGCAAAGGGAAAGCTGAAAAAGAAGATACAAAACAGCCGGAAGATACCGGCATCTGCAAGCATCATCAGGAACATGACGATGCCTGCGGCTACCAGCCGGAATCGGAGGACAGTGAAGGAAGTCCGTGTACTTATGAGTGCCGTATCTGCCCCATCGAGGACTTGATCGCCGCCCTGCCGGATAAAGTGACGGAGGATAATGCGGAGGATGTGCGGGCGCAGCTTGATAAGATACTTGCGCTTTTTGGAGAACTGACAGAGGACGAACAGGAGCAGATCGACCTTTCCCGCTGCTACGAGCTGCAAGGGGCGCTGGACGGGGCCAACGACCCTGCCCCAATACCGGAATCTGTCGAGTATCAAGAGGCGTCCTGGGACGGCAGCCAAGTGACCTATGAGAGCAAGACCGAAACCTGTACCCTCGTTGAAAACAGCGCCGAGGCGGTCACATGGACTACGGGCTGGTACGCGGTCAGCGGCACCGTCACCATTGACCAGCCCATCACCGTCACTGGCGATGTAAGCCTGATCCTGACGGACGGCTGCACCCTGAACGCAAGCCAGGGTATCGTTGTGACCGCCGGCAACAGCCTGACCATCTACGCCCAGTCGGGTGGCACCGGCACGCTGAACGCCACCGGCACAACCGACAGCGGCAATAACGCAAGCGCAGGTATCGGTGGCAGCACCGAAACTCTTGATAGCGGCAGCATCACCATTCATGGCGGCGTGATCAATGCGACCAGTGGTGCGTCTCGCTGGTATAGCGGCGCAGGTATTGGCGGCAGCACCCCCAGCTCTGGAAATGGCGGCAACAGTGGTGCCATCAAGATATATGGTGGTACGATCACCGCTGAGAGTACAGGATATACCACTGGCGCAGGTATTGGCGGCGGCGGTAGTGGCGGTACTGGAGACGGCGGTGCCGGAACTAATATCATCATCTACGGCGGCAGCATCACAGCGACATCTCACTCGACTGGTAATGGCGGGGCTGGTATTGGCGGCGGTAGTGGTCAACAAAATGGCGGCACCGGGGATGCTATTGCCATTCATGGCGGCGTAGTACGGGCCACAGGCGGCTCTTTGGGTGCGGGTATTGGCGGCGGTGGCGGTAGTAAGAAGAGCGGAGATGGCACCGTCACCATCAGCGGCGGCACTGTAACTGCTGTTGGAGGCAGCAATGCCGCAGGCATTGGCGGCGGCGGTGGGTATAGTGGTGACTATGGTATGAATATTACCGGCGGCACCGGCAGCGTCACCATTACCGGCGGCATTGTGGACGCTACAGAAAACGGAGGTGGCGCTTCCATCGGCAACGGCGGGAACGCCAGCGGCACAGCGACCGTCAACAAAACCACCGGCATTGTGTTTGAGAACGGCGTGGGGGCGGTCTGCGGCGATGTGACCTTTGACGGGAGCTACGAAGTCCCTACGGGCTATACGCTGAACATCCCCGCCGGGGCCAGCCTGTCCGGGAGCGGAACTTTGACCGGCGGCGGAACGTTTACCGCCGATTTGTCGGAGGATATGGTTTCTGTCCCCACGAACCTTTATTATGACGGGACAGACAGGACAGCAAAATTACAGAGCGATCTTTCCGCCGAGCTGAACAAAGGAATTGAGATTTGCGGCCAGCCCTTTACGGTCAGCGGCTGGACATTGGCGGTTGCAAAAGCGGCAGACAGCGACCTGACCTATACCGCCACTTATACAAACAACAACGATAATACAAATACGTTCACGAAAACCATCACGCTCCAGAAGTCCGGCACCGACCTGACCAGTGAGGGCAAGGTGCAAACCTACAAAGGCGATACCCTAACCAAAGACTTCACCGCCAGCGACACCATCACCGTCAAGGCCACGCCCACCGCAACCGGGGAGGCTCCGGCCAAAGCGGCGGCACGTCTGAGGGGTGATCCTACTGCGGGACAAATGGCGGTGTTTGTGGGTACTACACAGGTGTCAGTTTCCGCAGACAAGGGCGAGGACGGCAGCTACACCATGACCGTCAGCGCCGCCGATGTGCTGCTTGCCGCGGGAGGCCCAGGTACGGAAATCCCCCTCACCGCGAAATTCGTTGGGAATGACAATATGGCGGACGGCGCGGGGACGGCAACGGTCAACATCACCGCTGTGGCAAAGGCGGAGCGGGGCGGCACGGTGATCGGCTACTATGGCGAAAGCGGCCTGAACGCCGCCCTCGCGGACAAAAACAACGAGGGCGCGGTCTTTACCCTGCTGGACAATATGGAGCGGGAGACAGAACTTAACATCAAGATCAGCTGCACCCTGGACCTGAACGGAAAAACCATCCACAGCACGGGCGAGTATGCCTCCGCACTCGGCATATCCAGCGGTGCCACTGCGACCATCCGGGGCGCGGGAACGGTCCTCTCTGAACATAGACACGGCCTTTCTGTGGGCGGAACCGCCACACTGGAGGGCGGAACCTTCATCAGCGGGGCGGCGGACTACAGCGGGGTATATGTCCGAGTAGGTAAGTTGATTGTCACCGGCGAAGCTGTGGTGATAGAAAACACCGGCGGTGGAACTGGGTTAGGAGTCAATTCCGGCACCGGGGCCATAGCCCAGCTCTCCGCCGGGACCTGCGAGGGCGGAGCGGCGGCGGTTAAGATATACGGTAGTACGGGCACCCTTGCCGGCCTGCTGAATCAAGCGGGCACCTCCCGAGTCGCCTATTATAAGGATAACACAACACTGGTCACAGAGGGGCTGGACGGGCAAGCCCTGCCCGGCGGCAGTTACACGGTCAAGGCGTGTAACCACACCGGCGAGGGCGTCTGCGAGTACACGCCGAATGAAGGCGCGGAAACCCACGCCATGACCTGTCTGGCCTGCGGGTATGCGGGAGCTGCGGAGGACTGTCAGTACACCTATACGCCCGACAGCGGCGGGGAGCATCACATCACTGCTTGTCAGTTCTGCGGCAGGGCCAAAACAGAGGCGCATACCTACGGCTCGTGGACGCCGGAACATAATGAGAACGCTGTTACCATCCGGCGCAGCTGTGAAAACTGCGGCTATACGAAAACGGATGGTACGTTCACAGCGCCGGCCCACGGCCAAACTATGCAATATGGAAAGCCCATCACACTTACCTGTTCCTCCACCCTGCCGGGGGCAACTTTTAGCTGGTCCCTTATTGGAAGCACTGCCGAGGGGACGGGAGCCAGCTTTACCCTGCCGGAGACGCTGGCAGTTGGGAGTTACTTGTATCACGTTACCGTGAAATGGCCTGGCTCGGAAAGCAATATCTGTACTGAAATGGACATCTTCGAGGTCACTCCCGCCCCGCTGACCGCCACCGGAGCAACGGCGGAGGGCAGGGCTTATGACGGAACCAATTCGGTGGAGATCACCGGCGTGACGCTGGCCGGAATTTTGAACGGCGATGATGTATCCGTTGATACCACCGGCCTGACCGGAACCCTGAACGGCTCCAACGCGGGAACCTATACCAACCTCACCCTGCCCGCAATGACCCTCACCGGCGCGGACGCGGAGAATTACACTGTTACCCGGCCCGCAGGAGCGGTCCCGGCCAGCGTGACCATCCGCAAAGCTGCGCCCCTCACCCCCAAGACCGGCGATCTTGCTGTTGCCAATAAGCAGGAGCATACCTACACCTACGGCCTGGGCGCTCTGCGGCCCGATGTGCCGGAGGGCATGAGCCTGGGCAGCACCGCCGTCACCTACGAGCTTGGTCCGGTCAATCTGGGCAGCTACTACGACAGCGGCGCAATGATTGACGGCCAGACCCTCACCCTGCCCATTAAGGCGGTGGAGAGCGACAGCGAAACTAAAATCGGAACCATCACTGTCACCATCCATACCCAAAACTTCGAGGATATGACCGCCACCATCGACGTGCGGAGCGTCAACAAGCAGTCCGTGGACATTTCCGGCGTGACACTGACCGGGCGTACCTATAATGGCAGTCCCATTGAATACCAGCAGACCGCCACCGCCTCTGTGGACGGCAAGACGGTAAACGTAAATGGCTTTGTCTACACCTGGGATACCCCGAACCATGCGGCCCCGGTCAATGCCGGGAACTACACCCTCACCGTTTCCGTGGACCCGGAGGATCGGAACTACACTGGCAGCACAACGATTCCCGTTGTGATTGAACAGGCGGAAATCAGAGTTACCGCCCCAAGCAAAACGATTTATGTGGGGGAAACTGCCCCCGTATTCTCTGCGGCAGACTGTAACATCACGGGCCTTGTTCAAGGTGAAAACCTGAAAACCCCGCCAACCGTAGCCTATGCCGAAGCCCCGGATACCTCCAAAACCGGCTCTGTGACGGTCACGGCCAGCGGAGCGGAAGTCCCGGAGGGCGGTAATTACAAAGACAGAATCGTCTATGAGAACGGAACCCTGACAATTACCAGTAAACCCCTGCCGCCTGCTAAATACACCGTAACAGTGCAGGCCGGTAAAGGTGGCACAGCTTCCGCTTCCCCATCATCAGCGGAGAAAGGAACAAAAATCACCCTGAACGCCACACCGGACGGCGGCTATCACTTCAAGGAATGGCAAGTAATCTCCGGCGGCGTGACAATCAGTAATAACAGCTTTACCATGCCCGCCGCAAATGTGACTGTCAAAGCGGTATTTGAAAGGAACAGCAACGGCGGCGGAAACTCTGGCGGTTCAGGTGGCGGGGGAGGTTCCTCATCCGGCGGCGGTTCTTCCAGCGGTGACAATGGTTCCTCCGGCGGCGGCTCCACGATTGTAGCCCGTCCCGACGAAACCAAGCCGGACACTCCTACCACCAGCCAGACCAAACCGGCAACACCGGATAAAAACGGGAATGTGGCGGTGGATAACGGCACTGTCCAGTCTGCCATCAACACGGCAAAGAACGACGCCAAAAAGAACGGCAATACTGCAAACGGCGTGGCGGTTGTCATTCCTGTCACGCCAAAAGAAGGACAGAACTCTTTTAACGTAACTATTAACGCCCAAACCCTGAACACCCTCGTCCGCGAAAAGGTGAAGCGGCTGGAAATCAACATTGAGGGCGTGGTTGTTGGAGGAATGGACACAAAACTGCTGAAATGGCTGGATACCCTGTCGGCAAACGGGGACGTTATTTTCCGGGTAAAGAAAACAGACCCGTCCGGTTTATCCAAAGAAGCCAAAGCTGCCATCGGCACAAGGCCGGTCTATGACCTGTCGCTGGTGTATCTCTCCGGCGGGAAAGAAACGCCGATTACCGATTTTGACGGCCACACCATCGCTGTCCGTCTGCCTTATGCTCCGGCAAAGGACGAAAAGACCGGAAATCTCTATGCGGTCTATGTAGATGGCAAGGGCAAGGTGGAATGGCTGACAAAATCCAGCTATGACCCTGACCTAGGTACGGTTGTTTTTGAAACCGGGCATTTCAGCATCTACGGCATCGGCTACAAGAACCCTGTCCCGGTCTTTACAGACATTAAGAACCACTGGGCTGAGGATAACATCATCTTCGTAGCCAGCCGGGGGCTGCTCGCCGGTACTGGAAACAACCAATTCAGCCCCGACACCGGCATGACGCGGGGAATGTTCGTCACCGCCCTGGGGCGGCTGGCAGGCATCGACCAAGCCGACTATAAAACCGGGAAATTCACTGATGTGAAAGCAGATGCCTACTACGCCCCTTATGTGAACTGGGCGGCAGAAAAAGGCATTGTAAACGGCACCTCCGCCACCACCTTTTCCCCGGACACCAATATCACACGGGAACAGATGGCGGTGATTATGGCAAATTACGCGAAAAAGCTGGGCTATGACCTGCCGGTTGCCCATGATGCTGTGACCTTTGCGGACAACGCGCAGATCAGCGGCTGGGCGGCAAAGGAAGTCAAGGCCATGCAGCAGGCGGGCATCATGGCAGGGAAAGGCGGCAACCGTTTTGACCCGAAAGGAACCGCCACCCGCGCCGAAGTCGCTACTGTCCTGCGGCGGTTCGTGGAAATCGTCATTGACCCGCAGACCGCCCAGGGCTGGATGCAGAACCACAGCGGCTCCTGGCAATATCTGAAAAACGGCAAGCCCGTCACCGGCTGGCTGCAAGACGATAAAAAATGGTACTGGCTGGACAGTAACGGCTGGATGTTTGCCGGCGGTTTCAAACAGATTGACGGCAAGTGGTACTACTTTTATGCGGACGGTTCCATGTCAGCCAATACCACCATTGACGGCTACACCATCGGCCCGGACGGGGCCAGAAAATAGGACGGGAAAGGAGCGGCATCAGCCTTGGAGATTCCTGAAGCGATACAACCGAATACCGTTGTGAGGTAATTAGGTGCCGCAATCCCGGCTGACCCAATCCTTCTTTGTCGCATAGCGGTTGATTTTATGGAGGCCGTCTATGCGTAAACGTCCCTTTTGATCTATCTCTGCCCTTATGGGGCAGAGGCTTGAATAACAGAATAACCGATACGTTCAGGGCGCAGATGATGCAACAATCATCTGCGCCCTGTTTTTGTCTGCCCTTTTTCGGCAAAAAGAAGGGATATTCTGGCAAAAAAGACAAAAAGCGCACTGTATGGGGAAAGAGAAACGACAAACCTCCCCCTGCCCCGCGCTTTTTCTACATAGCCCGACAATTTCATAGGTTCCATTGTTTGTGGGGACCCGGCTGCCGGTCCCCGCCTCTATTCGATTCACCCGTCAACCACGCCTGAATCGAAATGGAGGAAAACTATGGGATTTCACTATGGATACGAAAAAAGGAAGTTTGATGCAGAATGGACCCGGCTGGAACATGAATACCGCGCAGCCGGTATGGACGATAGGCAGATCGCGGCCATGAAGGAATATGACTGGTCCTGGTTTTGCAGCCAGCGAACCTATCAGAACCGCGTACAAGCCCTTCCCAGCGAACAGTGTGAGGACGAGAGCGAGCAGTCCTGCCTGTTCCGAAAATTTGAATCCCTGTCCTGCACCTGGGACACCGGCGATGTGGATTCCCGGCGGTTTGGCTGGCTGTCCTCCCTGGAGGATGAACTGCTGTACCGGCGGCTCTGCAAATTGCCGGAGGACGATCTGGAACTGCTGACCCTGCTCATTGTGGACGGATACCGGCAGGCCGATGTCGCAAGGCTGTGGAACTGTTCCCGGAATGTCATCTATAAACGTTTGAAAAAAATCAAAATATTTTTGGATCAAGGGTGACAAACGGCCTTTCCCAATGCCTACACATTGAAGGGACAAGTCCTCTTGCCCCTCATTGCAGCTTGACAACTGAATATACGGCATAACAGGTACATAACCCGTATCGAAGCGGAAAAGGCGCGCCGCCAGGACGATTGCTTGCAGGAGGTGATGACAGACAGGCAATCCGAGCGATCTACGTCCAGCCTTAAACCCGGAGATGGCGTTCCGGGCGCGATGATGGTGCGGGGGCTTAAAGATACTTCCTCACGGCCCGCCAAAGACTTGGGGGGAACCCTGCGGCGCACGAGTAAAACGGCGCTGCGGAGTTATGACAGCTCTGCCGGGAGCGGCCTGTTATGTCCCCATCGTCAGGGGGCGTGGCAAATGTGACGAGAAGCAGAGATATATAAATTAGAAAGTGATTCTTCGGCTTTTTTGCTGTGATAGCTTTCTATTTCAAGATCAGATACCATGCGCTGGTAGTTTCGTCTGCCAGCGTATTCATGTGATTTTGAAAGCACAATGACAAACTTGACAGATTGGAGGGAATATGTTACATGGAAAAACTTATTACACGAAAAGAAGCTGCAAAGATTTTGGGGATCAGTATTGCCACATTGGATGCGGCTCGTAACAACGGTCTGATTGCCTATGTTCAGTATGTGCAGAATGGCTGTGTGTATTTTACTGCGGCGGGCCTTCAGGAGTATATCGCAAAATGTACCCATAGGGCAAAGCCTGCGGACAAGAGCGCGACTTACCGCAAACCGCGAAGTGCCAGAACATGACCCATTCCGTATCCTTGCTGGAATCCCGTATATCTGATAAAACAAAGATACAGCGCTGGAGATTATTTTTTAGGAGGTGACGGAATTGGCAAAAAGAAAAGTTGTAATTCCAGAATATGGCACTGTCATGAAAAGAGGTGTCCTGTATTACAGAACCAGGATAAGAGATGCGAATGGAAAGCTCATCGCTCTTTATGCAAGAACGCCTGAAGAACTGTACGATAGAGAAATAGAGGCATTGGAGCAGATTGACAATGCCACTTTTCATCGGAAATCGCCCACTGTTACTGAATATTGCGAAAAATGGCTGCTGATGCAGTCGGTTCATATTCGTGCCACCACACTTACTGATTATACATCTAAGGTGCGGCGGCATATCATCAAAGAGCTGGGGCAGAAACGGATGGCAGATGTAACATTGGATGACATTCAGCTGGCACTTGTTCCCGTTTCTAAAAAATCAGCTTCGGTTTACAAGTCGGTGGTGATTCTTTATAAGTCCATTTTCCGGGCAGCGAAAGAGAGCCATGTGATTGACGAAAATCCGACTATGTATTTGGATGCAAAGGGCGGGGGTGTTCCTCAAGCGGAACGGCAGGCTTTGACAGATGAACAAGCAGAACGCCTTTTAGATGCTATCCGGGGTTTACCGCCTTATGTGTTTGTTATGATCGGCTTGTATGCCGGATTGCGGCGGGAAGAAATTCTTGCGTTACAATGGGATTCTGTATATCTGGATACGGACACCCCATATCTAACGGTAAGACGGGCATGGCATACAGAGCATAACAGGCCGGTTATTCTTACCGAGTTAAAGACAAAGGCTGCGGAGAGAAACATTCCCCTCCCCATTTGTCTGGCAGAGTGCTTAAAGGCAGCAAAGGCAACTTCCACTTCGGACTATGTGGTTGCCAATCGAGATGGTGAACCACTGTCTTATACGCAGTTCAAGCGGCTTTGGCAGTATATTGTTACCAGAACGGTTAAGGAGCGCTGCTATTACCGGTATGAAGATGGAAAGCGCGTAAAGCATACGGTTACACCGGTCCTTGGAGAAAAAGCAGCCCATAATGGCAAAGTTGTTTACAGCCTGGATTTTGAAGTGACACCGCACCAGCTGCGTCATACTTATATCACAAATCTGATTCATTCATCGGTGGACCCCAAAACGGTCCAATATCTGGCAGGCCATGAAAACAGTAAAATCACTATGGACATTTACGCCAAGGTCAAATACAATAGGCCAGATCAGCTTGTGAGAGCTATGGGCGGTGCATTTGCCCAATGGGATGCTGTATAAGATAAAACAGAAAACACAGAAAGAGCGAGGCAAGGATGTCTCGCTCTTTGCTTTACGCTGGCCGTATCTTTGATTAAATTGGGACTTTCTGATAAAAAGGGAGTGTAGGTACATAGGCCGCACATTTCAGGAAAGGAAGGTCCAAAATGGCTAAAAAGAAAACTGAGATTCCAAAGTACGGAACCATCATGTTAAAAGGAATCCAATATTACAGAACCCGGATTATGGATGCAGACGGCAAGCAGGTGAGTTTGTATGCTGCCACTTGCGAAGAACAATATGAGAAACAATTAGAAGCGCGGCGGCAGGTGGAGGAGATTATCTTTCATCGGCAGCATCCAACAGTGGCCGAGTATTGCGAGAAGTGGCTGCTTATGCAGTCTGCCAAAGTGTCCGCTGCTACATTGAAAGGTTATACCGCTGATATGAAGAACTATATCATCAAGCCCCTGGGGGAGATGTATATGGAGGAAGTTACAGCGGACGATATTCGGCTGGCACTTGTGCCGCTGTCGAAAAAATCAGAGGGATTATACAGTAAGGTGAATATGCTCCTCAAATGTGTTTTTTACTCGGCAGAGCGCAGCCAAATACTTCAAAGCAATCCTTGTGTGGGCATATCGGGCAAGGGTGGCAAGGCCGCAAAAAAGAAAGAGGCATTGACAGATCAGCAGGTAGAGGTGCTTTTGGATACGGTCAAAGGACTTCCTCCCCACTTGTTTATTGTGCTTGGATTGTATTCCGGTCTGCGCCGGGAAGAAATCCTTGCATTGCAATGGGACTGTGTATTTCTGGACGAACCTACTCCCTACATATCTGTAAGGCGAGCATGGCGCACAGAACATAACCGACCGGTGATTTCTACCACATTAAAAACGAAAGCAGCCCGGAGGGACATACCAATTCCCAAGTGCTTGGTAGATTGCCTG
This sequence comes from Dorea sp. 5-2, assembly GCF_000403455.2. GTDB lineage: Bacteria > Bacillota > Clostridia > Lachnospirales > Lachnospiraceae > Sporofaciens. The sequence goes on from NZ_KE159716.1 coordinate 15,000, forward strand.
CGGGAAGTCAAAGAAACCTCTGTTTCGGAATATGTGATTTCCGACAGCAACGGGGAGCCGTTATCCGCCTCACAATTTCAAAGGGTATGGCAGTATGTGGTGGTCCGCTCTACTCAGGCGCGTAACTATTATAAATATGTAAATGGGCAGAGCATCAAGTACACCGTCACACCGTCACTGGGGATGACGCAGAAAAATAATCCCAAGATTCACTATACACTGGATTTCCATGTGACACCACATTTGCTGCGCCACACCTATATCACCAACCTGCTGTATTCCGGGGTGGACCCTAAGACTGTCCAGTACCTTGCAGGTCATGAAAACAGCAAAACAACTATGGACATCTACGCAAAGGTGAAGTATAATAAGCCAGAGGAGTTGTTTGGCGTGGTAAATGGCGCTTTCCATCAGGCCACCGATGATTAAGAAATTGCTATTTTTCGTGGTTCCCACATAGGATAACTGAACAATGAAAAGCCGGGAAAGCCCGTAAAATCAAGGAAAAACGGCAATCAAAGAATTTCAGTACGGTCTCAAGGCAGCACGTAGGGCTCCGCAGTTCAGTAAGAGATAAGTAAACGGAATATCAAATATGGATTTCAATCCCCAGAACTTATGCGTTTTGGGGATTTTGTCTGGTTTTGTTAGAAAATGACAGTAGATATTTATCAGAAAATGAGTATAATATAAGTAAGAAGTTCAGTTGAACCTCTTATTGGGTAGTATGAGTAAAGTGAAGGTCTCCATTAACCTTTGGTAGTCAATCCACAAAGAGATGAACATTAAAGAAGGTCTCCATTAACCTTCGGTAATCAATCCGTAAAGAGATGAACATTAACGAGTGGGAAGTTGTATGTTGTATAACTTCCCGCATTTTTTGGATAAGAGGTAGTAGAGTGTTTAAACTTGATGGAAATATAAAATTTATTAATATAGATTCCGATTATGTCAAAAAGCTAAATTTGGCATGTCCGGAAGTGTATTATAAATCGATAGGTTATGATAACAAACCATATATAGGGATATTGATAAATGAAGTAAATCGTTCATATGTAATTCCGCTGTCTTCTGCAAAAGAAAAGCATAAAAGCTGGAAGAATGTTAATCAGGAATGCTATTTGGTGTATGAATATGCTTTAAAGTCAAAAATGGGGGATGCGGATATTTGGGTACAAAGTGCTGAGGAAAGTATTGTTAAGCACATTATGTCGGTTATTCACATTAAAAAGATGATTCCGATTAAGTCAGGAGTATATAGAGAAGTGAATATGAATAAAGATAATTCAGATACGCCAGTAACGTTTTGTAAAGGACTTTTTAATCAAATTCACAGAAAATTTACATTTCAGGGCAAAAAAATAGAGCCAGGAACCTGCTTTTTAGATTCCTGGCTCATTAGTGCCATTTACATATTCTGGTCTGTTTTCAATTTTCTCACTTCATCAACTGAAAGGCCAACAAATTCCGCAATTTTTTCAAGCGTTATTGTTCCATCTTCCAGCATTTTCTTTGCAACATTTATCATTCCTTCTTTCAATGTCTGATTCCTCATATCTTCCATAGCACGGCACATAATCTCGATTCCCTCCTTGCTCTCTTTGAAAAATCTCACCCTGTCCGCCAGTGTTCCATAGTACATATCCGCTGCGTCTGTGCAGGAGAAGTCATGCATTAACTTCCCGATTGGCGTATCTCCACGGTAAGCGCCATTTACATACAGTATGTGCGAACCGTCCTCAAATCTTTCCCCGGTTCCTAAAAAGCACCGCTCAATCGGATAGAGCGGCAGCCCTTTTCCCATTACGTCATTTTCCGTGATAAAGATTACCCACGTTTCCGGCAGCTTGTCGAAGTCCTCGCCTTTTATCAAAAGGTTTGCGTCCATCATGCTGCTGTTGTACCTTGCCCTTTTTCTCCCAGCTCCTTTATCGGAGCGCTGTACCTCAACGTTCAGTTTCGCTCCTGTGCTGTCCGTAGCCAGAATATCCAACCTCACTGAACGATTCAACAAATTCTCCACAATACCTGGGTGCGGACGTCCAGCACCTTTAAATCCGGCTTTTCCAGCACAATCTGCAATACCAGTTCTATGCTTGCCGTATCTCCCTCAAAACACTTTGTGAGGAAATCATCATCAAGCAGGCGAAAGCCTCTTAGCCTCTGTAAATCTTCCTGATGTTTTTGGTCTATCTGTTCCGTCACTGTCAATCTTCCCACCTGCTTTCCCTTCTGTTTTCGTATCTCCATACTACCATAAACCTTCCGGTTTTACAAGCACATGGCTATTTGTGTAGTGTATCCATTACTTTCCGGTTACAGTTCACAGGTTAGCTTGATTAAAACAAACCGATGATTTAAACTATCTATAGTTAGTTCAGTCATCGGTTTCTCTTTTATCCAAATATTCTGGACACTCTACGGAACAGATTTGTTTCCTCATTTTTGCGCATCGCAAACAGCATGCTCATGCATTGACAGAGCGACTTGATACTGTCGAAACTCCGGAATGACACGGCCTGCGCCTGTTTTCTTTTATATGCCCTGAGCAGACGCTCTGCAAGATTATTTGTTGCAGGTACTCTCTGATCATGAAGGAACAGCAGATGATTTCCCATATATTTCTCCATCCTTCGGTACAGGTTGTATCCATCTCTATTATACTTGTCTGGCGGAATGTATTCATATTCCTCCTTTGCCCTGTCAAGTATCTCTCGGTACCGTCTCTCATATTCCTTTACTTTGTCTGCTTCCGGCGTTTCTTTCTCTGAAAGCCCATTTTTATAATGGATCATCTCCTGTACCAGAAATCAGATAGCGGCGAAAGGGGAACATTGAGAGAATTATCAAAATTTGCTAAAGAATCCCCGGAATTATACCAGCAGTACCGGGAGAGATACCACAAGGAGCAGGACGAACAGGCAAAGCTACACAATAGGCGGTTGACTGAAAACACATTCAAAAATAAACCATTTTCGATTAGGTAGGGAGGTAAAATATTATGGAATACAAACATATTTAGACAACAACGGCTTTACGCAATCAGAACGGAATTAAGGCGCATCGGATTTTAGATATTGGATAAAACACTTAATTTTTCAATTATGGCTAAATAGTGACTAGCAGGTGCGGCTGATGGTATCAATGCCGGAAGAATACCGGATAGGAGAATTTATTGATTTACAAGTGATACGGACAAGTAGAACGTCATATCAAGTAACGCTGATTGGACGGACACCGCAAAAGTTTATTCCTGTAGATGGGCGAGCAATAGCAGTATAGGGGGAGGATTATGGATAACTAGAAGCTGTCTTATCTACAGCGGTTTGAAAATGAGCCTTGCATCTGCATTTAATGAGCATGAGTATTTCTCTTTAGATGATGTGATGGCGATAACCGGGGAGAGCCGGGAAGAACTTTTACAGAGGATAGAGCAATGCAGACAGGAATTGATAGAAGCCGGAGAAAACCCGGACGAGTATTTCAAGCCCATAGAGCCACAAAGGGCAGCAGTCTATTACTTTCCTAACGGTTTGCATTAACGGAATTTATTCTTGAATTTATCCGGGGAGTATGCTATATTATAGATACAAAAGAGGAAACAACCGCCCACAAAGTGGTTGACCTCACAAGATTAGACGATAAGCCTACCTGTTCCGCCAAGATACAAGGTAGGCTTATTTATTTTCGCTTGTTCCTCTTATCGAGAAAGGCAAGCAACGCTATAACAAAACTACCAAAGGCAATCAGCAGAGCCAATATACCTATGAAAATCGAAATGATTTCAAAAGCTGTCATTTGCGCCACCTCCCCTCTTATGTACTCCGGCAAACCGGGTGTGAAGCTTAGGGAGGCTACCACCTTGCAACACGATTGTTCCTCTCCGATATTCTATCATATTCTTTCTTTTGTGGTAATTCCCCTATTAAATTTTGTCAAGTGTTCTTTGGTGATGTGTAAACCGTCAAAATATCTATAGTTTATTTGATAGAAGAAAGGCGGTATTATTATGTGTAATGTATATAGCTATATGAGGATAAGCACATCAGAGGAAAGAGATTTACAGAAGTTTACCCGTCAGGAAAGTGCATTACAAAGATATGCAAAAGAAAATGATATTGAATATCTGTTAGAGTTTAGGGAAGATAAAAGCGGTAAGAATTTTACAGAGCGTAAGCAATGGCAAAAATTAGAGAGCATAGTACAGCCAGGAGATCTGATTGTCTTTAATTGATATTGCTACATATGATGAAATTTCAGATTAGGAGGTATAATTTCATAAGCAATAAAGGGCATCTGCTTTTGACAGACACCCTCTAATACGTTTTTACGGTTATTCCCTATGTTTAGAATATTGTGCCAGAGAGCAGGGAATAATCCTTTAAATGCTAAAATGATAGGGTTTTATAATCCATAGCGCTGATACATTTGTTCAAGATATCCCCTGTCTTCGCTTATTCTTCTCAGATCATCCATAAGATTCTCATGAAGAAGAAGCTGGATGAGCGAATGCAGACGATTCTCCCTTTTTTCGATTCTCTTTTTACTATCCGCTTCTTTTTGTAACAGTAAAATTTCCTGCTCCTGTAGCCAAGACTCCCGCTCTTGCATCTGGCTTTCCTTCTGCTGCATCTGAGATTCTTTCTGCTGCATCTGGCTCTCTTTCTGTTGCATCTGGCTCTCCTTCTGCTGCATCTGGCTCTCCTTCTGCTGCATCTGACTCTCCTTCTGCTGCATCTGGCTCTCCTTCTGCTGCATCTGGCT
>NZ_KE159716.1:19773-158850 GCF_000403455.2 Dorea sp. 5-2
CTCTCCTTCTGCTGCATCTGGCTCTCCTTCTGCTGCATCTGGCTCTCCTTCTGCTGCATCTGAAGTTCTTTCTCTTTCCATTCATCCGCGAAGATCTCTTTTAATACATCACATACCATACTTCCGTCCTCCTCCATAATTCCTTTATTCGCCTGCATGATCAGATCCATCGCCGACTGATACAATATAGATCCCTTATTCCGCTGATATTCTCTTAACAGCATCTTGGTATTCTCATTCATTGGCAGATTCCGTGTCAGGCTGGTAAGCCACCGGTTCTCTTCCGCCGAAAGCTGCCAGGTTACCAATATCTGCATCGCGATCGAGTCATTTTTCAGCCTATAGATCCCATTCTCTATCCGTTCTGCTTCGATCTTTCTCTCTTCCTTCAAGATCTTCAGCATTTTTCTTGGATAATGGCTGCACACGAAAGTTATGGTCACATCCTTCATGGCAATCTCATGGGTCTTCTCCGTATTCGATTGATAGAGACAGGCATATCCATATACTTTGTAAAAATCATTGATGCTCAGATAATCACCAGGACTTTTATACTCTATTAAGTTGTATTTCCGGAAAATTTTCCCAATCTTCTTTTGTACAGGCGTATCATCAGAATTCTTTATGACCAGAGTATCGACACGCAGAGCCTTCTTATATAATTCATGCTCTGAATAGAATTCCAGCTGCGCAGCTTCTCCCCGAAGTTCGATCTGAAGTGAAGCATGAAACCCGTCATGCCACTGCAAGAGATTGTCTGCCATCCACTACCTCCATTATATTCAATTATCTGCCTGTATGCAAGGGTTCAGAGCCGTTAACTCAGGTAAAATGAAACAAAAATAAGATTAAATACATTTCATGGCAAACACCACCTGTCCTTTGGGATTACATAATTTCAAATCATATAACGGGTAAATCCTGACGAATGTCAGATTAAGAAAATAAGATTACCTGGATTATTGATCATCTTTGATGTGAAAATACTATAACACATTCTTTTCTGGTATACAACATGTTTTCCGACGTTCTTTTTATGATCTTTTGAAAATTCAATTTATACTTGACAGTCAGGGGACATGGAATTATGATAAATAAGTACCTGGGGGAGCCTATATGGCTGAGATGTATGCAGACGCATACAGACCCTGATAACTTGATCCGGGTAATGCCGGCGTAAGGAAAGGAGAATTTCATAATGTCACAGATGAATGTTGTCACAGGCAGGAGTGCGTCTTCTGCCGTCAAGAAACTTGTTTTTTCTGCTATGGGGATCGCGCTTGCGATGGTCACTTCCTACATAAAGGTGTGGGAGATGCCTATGGGCGGTTCTGTCACTTTACTATCCATGTTATTTATCAGCCTGATCGGTTACTGGTTCGGGGCGAGGTATGGGCTCCTCACCGGAGCCGCTTTTGGGATCCTTCAGTTTATCATAGATCCTTATATGGTTTCGCTTCCGCAGGTGATCTTAGATTATCCGCTTGCTTTTGGAGCGTTGGGATTGTCAGGATTCTTCTGCAACAAGAAGCATGGACTTTGGATGGGGTATGTAGCCGGTGTGTTTGGGAGATTCGTGTTCTCTACGTTATCAGGAGTGGTCTTTTTTGCCGCTTATGCGCCCGAGGGCATGAATCCATGGGTATATTCTTCTTTGTATCAAGGTAGTTATCTTGGAGCGGAAGGGGTTATTACACTTGCAGTCCTGTCTCTGCCGCCGGTGATAAAGGCATTAGACACGATTAAGAGGCAGGCAGTTTAACACTTTTGGAGGACGGAGTCAATGATCGTAATTGTATGTCTGGACCAGAACGGAGGCATGGCATTTAACCACAGGCGGCAGAGCAGGGATCGGGCTGTGACGGAACGGATCAGGCAGATCGCCTGGGGAAAGAAGCTGTGGATGAATCCATATTCTTATGCGTTGTACGGAGACATGGAAGGAGTGGAGACGATAGAGGCAGAGGATTTTCTCGCTAGGGCAGGCACAGGAGAACTGTGCCTGGTGGAGACGGAGAGTCTTACTGGCGTTGAAGCAAAGATAGAGAAAGTTATTGTGTTCAGATGGAACCGGGTATATCCTTCGGATCGTCGATTGGATGTGGAGCTGCCTGGGGAGAGGCGGGCGGATGTGCGGGAGTTCGCCGGGACGTCGCACGAGAAGATCACAGAAGAGAGCTACGATCTCCGATTTTGAAACAGGATTTTACAATGGAAGAAAGGGTCAAGATATGAATGAGAATGGAAAGAAGATAATGGGATTAAGGAATGTTAAGAAAATATGGAACCAGTATATCCGAATACTATTTGTCATTTGTATCTGCGCCCTGCCTGTCACAGCCTGTGTGCCTGCCGGATATTCCGGAAAGGACGATACCGGGCGTGTGCAAACCGGCTCGGTACCGTCTTCTTTTTCTATCACAGATCTGCCGGAGTACAGCGGTGAACCCTATGTTGTGGTTAACGGGAATGAACCGGATTTTTCCAAGGAAGATATCACGGCAGAATCTTTCGAGACCTACAGTGAATTGGATGAACTGGGAAGATGTCAGACGGCTTATGCGAACATCGGACAGGATCTGATGCCTACAGAAGAGAGGGGAAGTATCGGACAGGTGAAACCAACCGGGTGGCAGACCGTGAAGTATGATTCAGTGGACGGGAAGTATCTGTATAATCGCTGTCATCTGATCGGCTACCAGCTTACGGCAGAGAATGCGAATGAGAAGAACCTGATAACCGGAACACGGTATATGAACGTGGAGGGGATGCTTCCTTTTGAGAATATTGCCGCCGATTATGTGAAGGAGACGGGGAATCATGTGCTCTACAGAGTAGACCCGGTCTTCGAGGGTGATGATCTTCTGGCAAAAGGAGTGCAGATGGAAGCATGGTCTGTAGAGGATGAAGGAGAAGGCGTCTGCTTCAATGTCTTTGTCTACAATGTGCAGCCGGGGATTCATATAGATTATGCAACCGGAGCAAGCAGCCAGGGGAGCATTGCAGAATCTGCCGCCGGAAAGGAACAGGCAGAGACAGAGATCAGGGGCAATTCCCGGTCTAAGATTTATCACTGTCCTGGCCAGGCAGTCTACGAGGAGATGGCAGATTCCAAGAATCTGGTCATTTTCCATTCAGAACAGGAGGCACAGGAAGCGGGATATCGTAAGGCGAAGCGATAAGCAGGCTGTGATACATATTTGTTTTACTTGTCACTGTAATGAGAGCCGTGTCCCGCCGCTTTTTTCATACGTTCATTTGCGATCAACAGACGCGCCTGATTTTCGACGGAATAGAAAGGAGCAGCTGTTGCATTTCGTGTCCATATCATTTATACTGAATAAAGCAGAGTTGTGCCGGAGTACCGGTAAAATATAATAGAAAGAGAAGTACAGAAGATGGCGGCAAAAAAGGATGCAAGAACAGCGATTCGCTTCATGTTCACCCCGGAGGGTTTCATTCCGGATGTGTCTTCCATGAATTCGGAGAAGGAACGGCAGGAAGCGGCAAGATGGACGGAAGACGGCGGTTACCCCGCGCTTTATCAGATAGGGCTCGAGGGAAAGCCTGAGAATGCAGGAGCTTCGGAAGATTTTTTATATCAGGTGGCGGATGCATTCTTCCGTCAGCTTACAGATCTTCCGGAGCTTGAGATTGCCCGCGGAAAGGCAAAGGCAGTATTGACAGAGGAGTTGGCAGAGGAGCTTCTGTGGGCAGTTCCTTTTGTGATCGGCGCTGAGCATGTTACAAAGAAATGGCTTTGCCGGGTATTCCGTAAGCTGCAGTCCATCTTCGCGAAGGAGATTGCCGGTTACGACGGTACGGTGGAGATGTATCTGACGGAGAAGAACCAGAAGCTGCGAGTGCCTGAGCGGGTATTCTTTCATCTGGTTGAGAATAAGGCTTCGGAGCATCCGGATTATCCGTTTGCGTTCCTGGCGACCTATGCCACCAGGGGAGAGAATGGGAAGATCAAACATGTGCCTTTGAAATACGCCCTGACAGAATATCAGAACGAACGGGGCAAGTTGTTAACGCTCCTTGCCTGTCTGAACCGGGCGGCAGAGGTCTCCGAATTGATCGGAGAGTTTATGGACAGCGGAGAGCTGTTTCATCCGCTGCGCCTTACGGCGGAGGAAGCATATACATATCTGAAGCAGATCGAAGACATTGAGAATACGGGGATCCTGTGTCGGATCCCGAATTGGTGGAAGAAGAATGCGGCGTCTGTATCTATGGCGGTGAGCCTGGGAGATGAGAGACCGTCCATGGTCGGGTTCGACGCACTGATCTCCATGAAGCCGAAGCTGATGGTAGACGGGGTGGAATTATCAGAGGAAGATATCAGGACGCTTCTTGCGCAGACCGAAGGGCTTGCGTTTCTTAAGGGGAAATGGATCGAGGTTGACCATGCGCGTTTACGGCAGCTGCTTGCCGAGATGGAAGGACAGACCGGAGAGGTTACGTTGATGGAAGCGCTTCGGATGGAGATGGGAACCAGAGACGCAGACCAGGAGAAGGCTTCGGATGTGGGGCCGCTTATCACCAATGGGAAATGGCTTTCCAATCTTCTGGCGAATCTGCGTAAACCGGAGAAGATGGGAAAGACAGCGGTACCCGGAACCGTACAGGCAGTACTCCGCCCTTACCAGAAGAACGGATATGCCTGGCTTAGTTATATGGATCGGCTGGGGTTCGGCGCTTGTCTGGCAGACGATATGGGACTGGGCAAGACGCTGCAGGTGCTGACGTATCTGGAGAAGCTGAGGAAGCAGGAGAAGGGCGCCCGCGTCCTGTTGGTCGTGCCTGCGTCCTTGCTTGGAAACTGGCAGAAGGAAGCAGAGAAGTTCGTTCCGGACATGGATCTGTCGATCCTCCACGGGGGAGGAGCCGTTACTTTGGGAAGGATGGTGCGGGAGAATCCGGTATTCTTAAATATCACGACTTATGGGATGGTATCAAGGATTAAGGAATTACGGGAGATAGACTGGTCTTGCATCATACTGGATGAGGCGCAGGCGATCAAGAATCCCGGAACGAAGCAGACTAAAGAGATCAAGCAGCTCTCCGGAAGGATGCGTATCGCCATGACTGGTACGCCGATCGAGAATGACCTGACAAACCTGTGGTCGTTGTTTGATTTTCTGAATAAGGGACTCTTGGGAACATCCATGGAGTTCAAAAGCTTCTGTAAACAGTTAAAGGTTAATCCTGAGAATTATGCAAAGCTCAAATCCATAGTAGCGCCGTTCATGCTGCGAAGGCTTAAGACGGATAAGCGCATCATCAAGGATCTTCCTGAGAAGTTAGAGACCATTGATTACGCGGGGTTATCGAAGAAGCAGGTGGTATTGTACCGGAAGGCTGTGGATGATATGGAGAAGCGTGTGAGGGATTCGGATGGAATCGAACGGTGCGGGATCGTGCTGTCTACGATCGTGAAGCTCAAACAGATCTGCAATCATCCGGATCAGTATCTGGGGCAGCAGACATTTTTGGAAGAGGACAGCGGCAAGTTTGCCATGCTGCGGGAAATCTGCGAGACCATTTACGAGAAAAGGGAGCGTGTGCTGGTATTTACACAGTTCAGGGAGATTATTGATCAGTTGGCGGCATTTCTGCGGGAGATCTTCCATGCGGACGGGTATGTACTCCATGGCGGCACGCCGGTCGCAAGCCGGGGGAAGATCGTGGAGGCATTTCAGGGGGAAGCGTATGTTCCGTTTATTGTGTTGTCCGTGAAGGCGGGAGGAACGGGACTGAACCTGACGAAGGCGAATCATGTGATCCATTTTGACCGTTGGTGGAATCCGGCAGTGGAGAATCAGGCAACAGACCGGGCGTTCCGGATCGGGCAGAAGAAAAATGTGATGGTGCATAAGCTGGTGTGTCAGAAGACCGTTGAAGAGAAGATCGATCAGATCATCGAGTCCAAGAAGGAACTGGCAGAGAACGTGATAGGCGCAGGCGGCGAGAGTTGGATCACAGAGCTTGGGAATGATGAGCTGATGTCTTTGCTGCGGCTGGGTTGATTTATGCGAAGCAGAATATAGGAGAAGATCAGAATGAGTAAATACTGGGGCGATATCCCGCAATACAGCCAGCCGAACGCGGCGGAGCTTAAGAAGAAATCAGCGGCGAGCAGGAAGAAAGAGAAGGCGAAGGGAAAGATACTTGAGCCAGTCATTATAAATGGAAGAGCGATCGTGAATAAGTGGTGGGGAAAGGCATGGTGTGATAATCTGGAGCGGTATGCGGATTATGAGAGCCGCTTAGACCGCGGAAAACGTTATGTGCGTACGGGTGCGGTGATCGATCTTAAGATACAGAAAGGGAAGATCCTTGCAAGGGTGCAGGGGACGCGCAAGACTCCGTATAAGGTGGAGATCAGGATCAGTCCGTTGTCAGAAGAGAAATGTCAGTCCATCATCGCAAGATGCGGAAGGAAGCTTGAGAATCTGGAGGCGCTTCTTGAGGGAGATTTCCCGGAAGAGATGCAGGAGCTGTTCCAGGGGAAGGACGGTTTGTTTCCTGCACCGCGGGAGATCAGCTTCAATTGCAGTTGTCCGGACTGGGCGCTTCTGTGCAAGCATGTAGCCGCAGCGCTCTATGGAGTGGGAGCGCGCCTGGATGAGAATCCGCTTCTGTTCTTTGAACTCAGGGGGATAGAGGTGGGGAGGTTCATAGACGTGACGCTTGCGAACCGAGTGGAGGCGATGCTTGCCAATGTGGGAAATAAGAGCAGCCGGATGATGGATGAGGAAGAGATCGTCGGAATGTTCGGAGTATTGTAAAAGGAGCAGGATATGACAAAGTTAAGCACTTTGTGCTACATCGAGCAGGACGGCAGATACTTGATGCTGCACAGAAACATTAAGAAAAATGATGTGAATAAGGATAAATGGATCGGCGTGGGCGGACATTTCGAGGAAGACGAAAGCCCGGAGGAGTGTCTGCAGCGCGAGGTGAAGGAGGAGACCGGGTATACGCTGACTTCTTATCAGTACAGAGGGATCGTGACCTTCATATCGGGAAATGGCGTCACGGAATACATGTCTTTGTTCACCGCGGACGGATTCGAAGGAGAGGCGGCCGCCTGTGACGAAGGGGAGCTAAGATGGGTGGAGAAGGACAAGGTGTATGATCTGAATATCTGGGAGGGAGATAAGATCTTCTTGCGCCTTCTCGATGAGAGAAAGGAGTTCTTCTCGCTGAAACTGGTTTACGACGGGCATGACCGCCTGGTCTTTGCGGCGCTTGACGGGAAAACGATGGAGCTGCAGTAAATCAGGAGGCAGATTTTCATGAAGAGGAGAAAGAAAATTTATCTGTATATGTCAGTATTTTTGCTGGCTGTCTACATTGGCCTGGTGATATTGCTTTATTTTTCTGAGTATTCTGATGACGGCGCGACGATAAGGACATTCGGAGATGCAATCTGGTATTCGTTGGTCACGCTGACCACGGTTGGTTACGGAGACCTGACGCCGGTAACTCCCCTGGGGCATGCGGTGGGAGTAGTATTTCTCTTATTATCCGCAGGTATGATCATGACGTTATTCGGCGCCGCCCTATCTTTTGTCACAAGTGAAGGGCTTCCGTTTGTTATGCTTGGTTTTCAGCGGAAGAAGAACTGGTATTATTTTGCGGATTACGGCGCGGAAGCGAATACACTGGCGGTGAATATCTATAAGGAAGATCCGGAAGCTGTGATCATCTATGGAGAGAAAAGAGATGAGCAGATGGAATTCCCGGATTATCCTTGTCTGTTTATCAGCGCATCTCCTGCCCGGATCGTGGCATGTAAGAAGAATATCGGCACAAGATGTAAGGTTTTCCTTATGAAAGAAAATGATATCGGCGTGAACAGCCGGGCGGTCGATCTGCACAGGCTGCCGGTGGATGTCTATGCAAGGACGACAAACGGGCAGGATCATCTGTCGGGAAATATTAATTTCTTCCATAGCTATGATTGTTGCGCCAGGCAGTACTGGCGTTCTAAGCCGCTGTGCAGGCATGAAAATAGGATCGTGATCATTGGATTTGGAAATTATGGGCGATGTATTCTTGAACGGGCGATACTGACTAATATAATTTCGGTGGAACAGCATGTTGCCTATCATATTTTTGGAGACGCCGGAGAATTTTTTTCCATGCACATGCATCTGAATGAGACTTTTTCTCTGGGAAAAGAGTCTGAGGAGGCGGATGCTCTGATCTTCCATGATGAATTCTGGGAGAGGCATCCTGCGATCCTTGAAGAGGCGGACCGTATTATTATCTGTATGGACGATGTGCCGGCAGGGTGGAATATATTCTGGAGGCTGAATAAATATTACAGGTATCGGGGACAGATTGACCTTCACAGTAATCGGAAGGCGCCTGGGGTTTCTTATTTCGGGATAGATGAAGAGATCTATACGCCGGATCAGATCATGCGTACGGAGCTGAACAAGGCGGCGATTATGATCAATGATATATTCCGAAGATCTGTTTCTTATCCCACGCTTAGTTGGGAAGAGCTTGATGATTTCCATAGAGAGTCCAAAATAGCCGCCGCGGATCATCTCCTGATGAAGATCCGGATTCTGATGGAGGATGAGACGCTTACGGAATATACGGCGGATATGGCAGGAGAAGCGTATCAGAGATATTGTAAGGCAAAGGCGTCAGAGCCTTTGCAGGAGATGTACCGCAGGCTGGATCATATGAGATGGCTTCGTTTTTATACATTTTATAACTGGAGTTATGGTCCTGTGCGGGATGACAGGGCAAGGCAGCATCCTATGCTGTGCCCGTATACAGAGCTGACGGCGGAACAAAAGAAGGAACGGGATGCCTCCTGGGAGCTTTTAGGCAGTATTTCGGCAGGGTTTTAAGAGAGAAGTCAGAGTATCTGCTGCGCGATCCGGATAAAGTCCCGTGCATAGGCAGGAAGATAGGCTCCTTTGCGGTATGCGATCGTCAGTGTGCTAAACGCCCCTTCGCCGCCGACGGAAAAGCACAGCGGCGTCTGCTTCAGTTCGATATTTTTCATATAATTTTCCGGGATGAAGCAAAGCCCCATTCCCTTCTGGCAGAGCTTTACACAGGTAACGGTATTTCTTGTGCGTATGGGAACGGAGGGTTGGATCCCGTATTTTTCAAATAATTCCAGAGCGATCTGTCCGGTTGTCTGTTCGGGGAAATGCAGAATAAACGGCTCTTGTTCAAGCAGCCGCAGATCGATCCAGGGATATTTCTTATCAGTTCTTTCCACGGCATGAACCGCCAGGGGATGCCCTGCCGGCATGACGAGGAGCACTTCTTCCTTCAATAGTGTCTCGTATTCCAGTTTCGGATGCGGCTTCGCTTCATTGAAGATGGCAAAATCCAGCTGATCATCCAGAAGCAGCCGTTCCTGGATCGCATAGGTTTCTTCCCGCAGATTCACCCGGATTCCGGGATACTGTTCGTGGAAGATCTCCATGATCTGCGGCACCATGCAGGAACTTCGCATCAGGGGGAAGGCAATGTTCAGTTCGCCTTCGTTGTAGGAAGTCAGATCCTGTAATTCCTTTTCCCAGTCTTGATTCACGGCGAGTATTCTCTTGGCATATTCCATATATCTCCGTCCCAGATAAGTTGCGGTATAGCTGTTTCCGCTTCGTACAAAGAGCTTCCCGTTCACTTCTTTTTCGAGCCTCTGCAGATATTTGGTAAGGGTCGGCTGAGAGATGTAGAGCTCCTGCGCCGCCTTGGTAAGATTCTGGTGCTTTGCGATACATAAGATATAGTTCATCTCCTGAAAGTTCATAGTGTACTCCTTAAGATCATCCCTTTGGCGAATCATTTTCCATCAAATTATAACACAGAATATTCCGATTTGGCATAGTTTTTATGGAAAATATGAATTGGACATTCTATTTCCGGCATCATACTATGATGTTGAAGGATTATCAATAATAATAAAAAGGAAAAGGAGTAAAATGAACAAATGAAAAACTGGCTTGAAAAACAATTTAAACTGTCAGAATTCCACACAGATGTAAAGACAGAGCTGCTGGCCGGACTGACAACATTCGTGACCATGGCGTATGTCCTTGCGACCGTTCCGAATATCCTGGGCGGAGCCGATCTGGACAAACATGTGGTGCTTACGGCTATGGTTCTTCTGATCATCCTGACGAGCTGTGCGATGGCATTGTATACCAACCGTCCCTTTGCGCTGGCGCCGGGGCTTGGAAGTGTGGGGATCGTAGCTTCTATGATCTCCAACGAGGGGATCAGCGCGCCGATCGCCGCAGGCGTCATCTTCTGGAGCGGCGTCCTGTTCATTGTGATCTCGTTTTTAGGTCTCAGAGAAGCGGTTGTACGGGTGATCCCGGTGAGTATGAAGCACGCGGTCAGCGCAGGCATCGGTCTGTTCATCGCTCTTCTGGGCGCGAAGAACTGCGGGCTCATCATTGCGAATGCAGACAAGAATAACCTTGCCTTTGGAGATCTGACGTCTCCGTCCGTGATCGTTGCCGTGATCGGCTTCATGCTGCTTCTTGTCATTAAGGTGCGCAATGTTCCGGGCGGCATGATCCTGGCGATCCTGCTCACCACCGGGATCGGGATTCCCTTCGGAGTGACGAAGCTGCCGGAAAGCCTGTTCTCTCTTCCTGCCAATATCGGGAAGCAGTTTATGCAGGTTGATTTTGCGGGAGCTCTGAACTTCGCATATATTCCGTTCCTGATCGCCTTGTTTGTTCCGGATTTCTTCTCTACATTCGGCACCGTACTGGGGGTCGGCGCGAAGGCGGGATATCTGGATGAGGACGGCAATCTTCCTGGGATTGACAAATGCTTTAAAGTGGATGCGGTTGCAACCAGTTTCGGCGCATTGTTCACGATGCCGAGTATGACGACTTATCTGGAATCTTCTGCGGGCGTAGAGGCAGGCGGAAAGACTGGGCTTACGGTGGTTTTTACAAGCATTTTCTTCGCATTGTCCCTGTTTCTGGCTCCGTTGGCGCTGATCATCCCGTCTGCAGCCACAGGTCCGATCCTGATCTTTATCGGGATCAATATGTTGAGCGGAATGCGGAATGTGAATTATTCTGACATCACGGAATATGTACCGGCGTTTATCTGCGTTACCTTTACGATCTTCGCGAATAATATCGCAAACGGTATCTGTGTCGCGCTTCCGGCATACCTGATCATGAAGATCGCAGCCGGTAAGATCAAGGAGATCGAGCCTGTCATGTATATCCTTGTGCTGGTCTGCCTGCTCTATTTCTATACTATTGTTTAAGCGGAGGAAGAGTTATGGAATCAGTTTCACTGCTGATCAGAAATGCGAAGGTATTTAATACATATCTCAAGAAATTCATTCCTGCGGACGTTTCTGTAAAAGACGGGAAATTCTATTATATTGACCGGAAAAAAGACACGCCGTTCCAGGCAGACACGGTGTTGGACGCCCAGGGGAAATATATGATCCCGGGACTTGTGGATATTCATATGCATATCGAGAGCAGCATGATGACGCCGGAACCATTCGGAGAGTGCGTGGCGGCATATGGTGTGACCACGATTGTATCGGAGCCTCATGAGATGGCGAATGTCAAGGGGACAAGAGGGGTTCTGGAGATGATCTCTGCTGCGAAGAATGCGCCTATTGATATCTTCTACGGGATTCCAAGCAGCGTGCCGTCCACGGATGAACGGCTGGAGACCACCGGAGGGATCATTGACTGCGGCGCCATGAAGCATCTGTTAAAGGAGGAAGAAGTGGTCTGCGTCGGAGAGATCATGAATTACCGGCAGATCATTCAGGAAAATGATCTGGAGATCACGAAATTTCTCCGTTATCTTCAGGAAGAACATCCGGGATATGTGATAGAGGGACACTGCCCGTCGCTTCTGGATCTGGATCTTGCCAGGTTCTTATATCTGGGGATTGACGGAGATCACACGGAGCATACGCTGGAAGAAGTAAAACAACGGATCGAGAACGGAATGTTCTTCGAGATACAGGATAAGATGTTGAAGCCGGAAGTTCTGGAATATATATGTGAGAACCGGCTCTACGAGTATTGCGGCTTTGTAACGGACGATACGATGGCGGATGTTCTCTATGAAAAGGGACAGTTAAACTATGTCGTGCAGAAAGCCATAGAGACAGGATTCCCTGTGGAGATGGCGATCTACTGTGCGACCTATACGCCGAGCAGGAGGATGCACCTTTACGACAGAGGCACGATCGCCCCGGGAAAACTGGCGGATTTCCTTTTACTTAAGGATCCTGCCGTGCTACGTCCGGATTATGTGTATAAGAATGGGGTTCAGATCTTCGCGCAGAAGAATGGGAAGGAACTGCAGGCGTCCTATCCGTTCCCGCAGGATTTTTATCAGAGCGTCTGCCTGCCCCCGCTGTCTCTTGAGGACTTTCAGGTTAAGGCGGATACCGACCAGGAAGAAGTTACCGTACGTGTGATCGAGGTACATTCCGATCGGACCCAGACGACGGAGAAGCTGGTCTCCATGCCGGTACGGGGCCATGTGTTGGAATGGAAAGACAGCGGCTGCCTGTTGGCGATGGTTCTGGAACGCCATGGAAAGAACGGTAAGATCGGCTATGGATTTATCACCGGCGCCTGCCTGAATGCAGGAACGGTGGCTACTACATATTTTCATGATCATCATAATCTTTTCGTTGCCGGAGACTGCCCGGAGGATATGCTGCTTGCCGTAAGACGGATCGAGGAGATGCAGGGCGGATTCCTGACTGTCAGAGACGGAAAAGTCCTTGCAGAGCTTGCCCTGCCCGTATGCGGCATACTTTCCGAACGCGGAGTCAGGGATACGGCGCTTGGGCTGAAAGCGATCCGGGAAAGCCTCGAAGAACTTGGTTATAGGCACAGCAACCCGATCATGTCGCTTGGAACCCTCGGCTTGCCGGTAAGCCCGGCTCTGAAACTGACGGACAAGGGGCTTGTGGATGTGAGGCAGAGCAGGATCGTACCATTGATCGTGCCTGGAGAAATTGATGATAACTATAAGTAGATACGATTATCGGTATTAACAATTGGACAGAGAATTTCCCTGCTAATATAATAAAAAGTAGTATGTAAAAATGCGTCAGAAATGAGGGCATATGTACATGAGGGAAGAGTTCGATATTAATGTCTGTTACAAAAAAGTATTCGAGATGTTGGGGAACGAAGGTACGATCGAGAAGATGGTATGTGATATCGCCGGGTATACGGGTACCAGGATCGTGGTCGTGGATATCGGGGGAAAGATCCTTTCTTCCTCGGATGAGAACTGGGATATGGAACCGGCGCTTGGCAGGCGGCAGAGCGAGGCGATTCTGGGGCTGATCGCGGGCTATATAGAGACGCAGGAAGAGGAAGCGCCGGAAGACTTCGTTCTGTTGGAAGAGGAAGAGGGGCTAAAAGCCATCCGGAGGATCGTGGTCAAGGGGAATACGGAGGGCTTCAGTATCATGGAGCTTCCGTCAGGACAGGAGAACGGACGTGTCACCAGACAGTCTCTCTGCCAGGCAAATGATATTCTGTGTCAGGCGCTTGGCATGTTGATGGAACGTTACGGGCACCGGGTATATTATCATGCGTCGGCGCTTCGGCGCATGATCGCCAGAAGTCTCTTTGACGGAGATACGGAAAATGGACTTGAGATCAAAGAGATCCGGTCGATGTATGATACCTATGTGCTGCCCCGCTTTGTCGTAGCCGTGCTGGAGATGAGGGAGTACAACATGCTCAAGATTCAAAAGGCGGCGAACAGCCTTGCGGATGAGTATTCGGATTCCTTTATCTATATTAAGGACGGCAGGATATATGTGCTGTTTTCCGGCGTACATACCAAAGAAACGGAGAAAAGGATCGCGCCTGTCCTGGAGGGGATCTGCAGGATGTACGATTTCTGCTGCGGGGTGAGCGAAGCTTTTGAGGATATCGGGTTAGTTGAGAAGAAGCATTTTATGGTGAGCCGGGCGCTGGAGATCGGACAGGTCTCGGATCCGGAGAGAAGGATCTATCCGGAGTATGATTATTACATACAGATCGTCTGTTCCTGCGCTGCCGCCTGTATCGGAAGGGCAAGGTATCTGGAAAAGGAGCTTCTGGAGCTGAAGGGCGAGGATCAGATGAAAGGAACCTGCTTTTACTACACCTTGAAGGAGTATCTTCTGAATGGGAATAATGTCAGCATGACGTCGAAGAAATTATTCATTCACCGCAATACGATGATCTACCGGCTTGGGAAGATCAATGAGATCCTGGGCGTCGACATCAATGCCCCGGAGGTATCGCACTGTCTGCTGCTTAGTATGATCCTGCAGGAGGCAGAAAAGATTGTGCATTCTGCCTAATGAAAAGTTACATGTTTGTACTAAGAACAATTGTTTTTATGAGAGGGAGTGTGTTAGAATAAGGGGATCAGGACAAGGGGAGAACATTTATGAAGATCATTAAGGAATTGCCGGATATATTTGAAGAATTTGCAGAACAGAAGAAAGAGTCTTTTTTGCGGGTGAAGGAATGCAAGGATCAGCATATTCCGGTTATCGGGGCATATTGCTCCTACTTCCCGAGAGAGTTAGCCACGGCGATGGGAGCCGTTCCGGTCGGTCTGTGCTCGTCGTCGGAAGAGACGGTCCAGATCGCAGAGTCCATACTGCCTAAGAATGTATGTCCTTTGATCAAGTCAAGCTATGGTTTTGCTGTTTCCGACCGGTGTCCGTATTATCATTTCTCGGATCTGGTGGTGGGAGAGACAACCTGCGACGGCAAGAAGAAGATGTACGAGATGATGGCGGAATTTAAGGATGTTTTTATCATGGAGCTTCCGAATATCCAGTCCGAGAAGGGGCTCAGGCTGTGGCGGGAAGAGATCATACGGCTGAAGGATTATATGGAAGAGAAGTTCCAGGTGGTGATATCCGACGAGGATGTCAGGCGTGCCATCCGGCAGGAGAACCGCAGGAGAAAGGCGTTAAAGAGACTCTATGAGGTCATGAAATTAGAACCGGTTCCTATCAAGGGAATGGATCTGCTCAACGTCCTGTATGGAAGCAAGTACCGGCTGGATACGGATCAGGTTGCGGAGGATATCAACCGCCTGACAGACCGGATCCTGGAAGAATACAACCCGGCTCCCGGCAAGAAGAGACGCCCCCGGATCCTGATCACAGGGTGTCCCATCGGCGGTGATTCCGTGAAGATTGTGAAGGCGATCGAAGATAACGGCGGCGTGGTGGTGGCGTTTGAGAATTGCACCGGCGCGAAGGTGATTGATAAATTCGTAGACGAGGAAGACCCGGATATCTATGGAGCCATTGCAAGGAAATATTTCTATATCGGATGCGCGATCATGACTCCCAACGACAACCGGATCGAGCTGTTGGGACGGATGATCGACGAGTTCCGGGCGGACGGTGTTGTGGAGATGATCTTATCGGGCTGCCACTCGGTCCATATGGAATCCATCAGTGTGCGCAATTTCGTCAGTGAAGAGAAGCATATTCCGTATATTGATGTGGTCACGGATTATTCGCAGGGCGATATCGGTCAATTGAATACCAGGATGTCGGCATTTATAGAGATGCTTGAGTCAGGACATTACCTTTCATAAAGAAAAGAAGCTGCAGGAAATGGGATCATTTCCTGCAGTTTTTTGGTTATAGAAAAAGCAAATATATAAAATGTATTTATAGATATCTTCTAATTCATTGTGCGTTATGCACAACCAAGAAGGAAAAGATTGGAATTGTAGATGATGAAATCATGCGAATTTTTTATTAAAATACAAAAAGCGGATTTACGAGGAGGAAAAAAATTGATTGAGATAAAAAACCTTAAGAAGATATGGGAGGACGACGGGAGCAGCGTTCTAGAAGAGATCAACCTGACGATCGAGGACGGGGATATCTATGCGCTGGTAGGGCGAAGCGGAGCAGGTAAATCAACACTGCTCCGGTGTATCAACGGATTGACCACGTATCAGGGCGGAAGCCTTACCGTGGACGGGTGTGAGATCAAGGAGTTAAAAGACAAGGAACTGAGGGAATTCAGAAGACGTGTGGGAATGATATTCCAACATTTCTCTCTTCTGGAGAGGGAGACGGTATATCAGAACATTGCGCTTCCCATGCAGTGTTGGAAATACTCGAAGGAAGAGACGGATAAGAAAGTAAAGGAATTACTGGAGTTGGTGGGGCTTACGGATAAGATGAATGCCAAACCAAGGAACTTAAGCGGAGGACAGAAGCAGAGAGTGGCGATCGCAAGGGCGCTCACCATGGAACCGAAGATCCTCCTCTGCGACGAGGCGACTTCAGCGCTGGATCCCAAGACGACGAATTCGATCCTGGAGCTCTTGTTGGAGATCAACCAGAAGATCGGTATTACGATCGTGATCGTGACACACCAGATGGAGGTTGTGAGAAAGGCGTGCAATAAAGCATGTATCCTGGAACAAGGAAGGATCGCGGACGAGGGTACGGTGAAGGATATCTTTATCAAACAGCCGTTGTCACTGCGCAGGCTTCTCGGAGAAGAAGAGATCCGTCTTCCGGCATACGGACATAACATACAGATCGCACACATGGTAAATGACATCCGGGACGGGGAACTGTTCGGCGAGATGTCGAAGGAGTTAGACTATGTCTTCCCGATCCTGGACGGAAAGATCCAGGAATACCAGAACGACAGTATGGGGATCTTCGTGATCAATGTAGACGACGCGCACCTTGCGAGGGTCACGGAGTATCTTGACAAGCGAGAGATCAGCTGGCGGGAGATGACGACCGCTGCGTATGGTAAGAAGGGAGGAGAAGCATAATGTCATTGAAGAATTTTACATTTGCACAGATCTGTCAGATGATCATCGTACCTGCATTTTTTGACACGTTGAAGATGCTCCTGATATCAGGTATCTTGTCGACTTTGTTTGGCTTTGTATTTGGAGTGGTTTTGATCGTGACGGAAAAAGGCGGATTGTATGAGAATGTCGTATTGAACAGGATATTGGATTTTATCGTGAATACAATCCGGTCGTTCCCATTCATCATACTAATGGTTTCTATTATTCCGTTTACGAGACTGGTCGTCGGCAGCTCCATTGGGGATACAGCGGCGCTTGTGCCGCTTACCGTAGCATGCACGCCTTTTATGGCACGTATTTTCCAGAACAGCTTTAAAGAGGTCGATCCGGCGCTTATTGAAGCGGCACAGTCCTTTGGGGCATCAAAGTGGCAGATTGTGTTTAAGGTCATGCTGAAAGAATCCATTCCGTCTATTATCTCTGGTCTGTGTCTTGCGATCATCAATCTGTTGGGCGCAACAGCTATGGCAGGAGCGGTCGGAGCAGGAGGTCTGGGGGCAGTTGCCCTTACATATGGTTATCAGAATTTCAATCAGGAGATTATGTATTCCATCTGTCTGATTTTGATTATCCTGGTAGCGCTCATTCAGTATTTCGGAGACTGGATTTACAAGAAATTGAAATAAAAACAACGGGAATAGAAGCAGGTGAAAGCTTGCTTTTAGATAATATATGAAAACAGGAGGCTATTATGAAGAGAAAAATTTTGTGTACGATTCTTGCGGCAGCTATTGCAGGTGTTATGTTGGCAGGATGTGGGAAATCTGATGCAGGAAGCAATACGGGAAATGAAACCAAGAGTGAATCTGAGAGCGGCGCGGAAGAAGGCGGAGACTCTACAGAGAAAAAAGAAGTAGTTAAGATTGGAATCCGTGCAGATATGGTAAACCAGTTAGAGTCTGTCAGGGCAAAGATAGAAGGACTTGGATATAAGGTTGAAGAGAGCGTATTTGACGACAGCGTACAGCCGGATGTAGCACTTGCGGAGGGAAGTCTTGATATGAATTGGTATCAACACGGACCATACCTGGAGAGTTACAATGCAGAGAATGGCACAGATCTTGTCATGATCGAGCCAAAGACATTCTATCCATTGTTCGCAATGTATTCAGATAAATGGGATTCTGTGGATGATCTTCCGGACGGGGCAACTATAGGTCTTTGTAATGACGCGACGAATCAGGCACGGGGATTGAATATGCTCCAGTCACAGGGACTGATCAAGTTAGATGAGTCTGTAGAGGTTCCGACGATGTACGATGTAAAAGAAAATCCGCATAATTTTGAATTCATCGAAGCTGAAATGTCAGTGCTTCCACAGTCTTTGGGAGATGCAGACGCAATCTGCCTCGCAGCAGGACACATGGTGAATGCAGGGCTCTCGGCGGAAGGATATCTGTGTCAATCTGATGATAACGATGTATATGCAGTTGGTTTTGCCGTAAGAAGCGAAGATAAAGACGCAGAGTGGGCAAAGGAGATTGCAGAAGCTGTACAGTGTGATGAACTGTCAGAATATTTTAAGACAGAAAAAGCCGGTACACAGATTCCTTGTTGGGAATAAAAGATAGGATAAGATAAGGGGGTGTTGCATTTTACAACGCCCCTTTGTAGGTATTACATATAATTATCCCGTAAAACCAGGCACAAAGAGATTTTGAAAGAACATGTCCGGGAAAAGGGGGATTCACATGGAATTAGCTGGGATCACGTTAAATAAGACGATTGTGATGACGGTTCTTGCCTTGACAGGCGTTTTCGGTTACAGAGCCGGGATCATAGACGAGGCGGTCAATAAGAAACTATCAGAGCTGGTGCTGACACTTTTCACACCGATTTTATTATTTATTTCATTTCAGAAAGAATTCTCGGAGTCTCTTTGCAATGCGGTATAGGAAGGACGCCGTATATGCATCTGAGTTGTTTGCGATGTCAACGATCATCTCAATTGGCACGGCGCCGCTCATGATGCTGTTGTGTTAGCGTGTGGCTGAAGAAAGGAGAAAAACATGGAATTGATCAGATTGGAAATGACGCCGAAGGAGCGGATGATCGCTTATTCGAAAGGGGAGGAAGTGGATCGTATACCGACATCCCTGAGTGCAAGCGAGACTGCGCCGCCGCTTTATGGAATAGATATCCGGGATTATTATTTTTCTGCCGATGCAATGGTAGAGGTGGAGACCGCGCTGGCGAATGATTTTCAGGCAGATAACATGGGGATCGGGCTGGGCCTTAGGACACTTGTGGAGGCTCTGGGCACGAAACTTGCGTACCCGAAGGGGAATGTGGCTTATATACTGGAACCGGCGCTGCGTTCTTTTGAGGATATCGAGAATATGGATCTGGTAAATGTGGAAAAGGACGGGCGGTTTCCCATTATTATCGAGGCATTTCAGCGGCTGCAGGAGCGGTTTGGGGAGGAGCGGGTCTTAGGAAGCGGGCTTGCGGGACCGCTGACAACGGCGGCGAGCCTGATCGGGACCGAGAATTTCCTTAAGGCAACCGTGAAGAAGAAAGAAGGCGCGCACCGTCTGCTGCAATACAGTACGGATTGCATCGTGAAATGCTGCCGGGATCTGAACCGGAAGCTTGGGATCGGGTTCGGGCTGTCGGAACCGATGGCGGCGCGGAATCTTCTGAGCAAGAAGCAGTTCAATGAGTTCTTCCTTCCTTATCTGAGACAGACGATAGAGAGGCTGCGTGAGTTTCAGGGCGCGCCGTCCATCCATATCTGCGGAAATACAAAAGACCGGTGGGGCGAAGTAGTGGATGCAGGAGTCAGCAGTTTCTGGGTGGATAATTGCGAGAGCTTAAAGGAGCTTAAGGAGGCATACGGGAACCGGGTTGCGATCAGTGGGAATGTAGTGCCGGTGGAGGTGCTGCGGGACGGAACGCCGGAAGAGATTGCCGAAAATGTCAGGTTCTGTATCGGGCAGGCGGCGGATAACCCATGCGGGTATAATCTGTGCCCCGGATGTACGACTCCGGTAGGCACCTCGAAAGAAAATATGACCGCATTCATGAATGCGGCCGCGATTTATGGGAGAGGGGCGAAGAAGGGGTACATGCCGAGGGGGATTACAGAGTGCGGAGAGGGAGTTTCCTAAACCGTTATATCCAGACTGACTCCTTCCGTCACGGATGACTCCGCTGCGGCAGCCCCGGAATCAACCATTGCCGTTAAGTCAGAGACAGGCACAGAGGGCATAGCAGCAAAGATCGGCATGGAAGCAGAAGATGAAGCGCCTGGCATATTCGCAAACATCTCCTGGGAAGCTTCTTTCTCATCCTGTGCAATTTCCTTTGAGGCATAATTCCGTTCATCTCTGCGCCGTTTGGTACGTTTATTGTCAAGATCTTTTTTAAGCTCCTGGGCGCGTTTCATCTCCTTGCGTTTCTCGGCGGACTTTCTCTGTGATTCAAGAACTTCCTCCTTGTTCAGTTGCTGTTGTTTTTTGGAAATGCGGTTGATCAGTTTCTCCATTCGCCGGATTCTCTGCGCCGCCTTCTTGGCATCGTCTCCTTCTGCAAATACCGAAGCCATCTTAAGGGCGCTGAGAGCCCGGACTGCTTTGGAAGAAACCTGCTGTACATCCATCTTGGTCTCTGCTCTTGCCAGCATGGCTGCCAGCTGGCCGGTACTGTCATCCGGAAGAGAACAAGAGACCTTGGGATTCTTTCCGTCATTGCCGGCAGCATCTTGGATGTTGTTTTCGGACTGCTCATCTTCATATCTGCTGATCAGCAGACTATCTGTCCAACGATTTTCCGAATGGTCTGCATCTGCTTTTGTATTTTCAACAGTACTGTCGTATTGCGAAGCTGCAGCAAAACCTTGACCGTAGAGCAGAGGCGTAGTATTTATTGACTGGTTTCTTACAGGAACTTTCATGGAAATCCTCCTTCCTATTTTAATGCGTATGGTTTTGCGGGAAACCTGCCGGTACTCCGTCTGGTTGGAGCACCGGCAGACATTTCTTAAAAGATATATAATATATCGGCAAAAAAGGGGAGAATAATAATCTGCACGGCTTATAAAAAGGCAATGAAATCTAGGATCATAGATAATACCTATATATACATTCATAATATCAATTATGCTTAGCGCACGATCTGTGATACGATAGACACAGTAATATATATAGTGATGCACAAGCATTGAAAAGGGGGCTTAAGGATATATGTGTAATGTACAGGAGGTATCAATGGTATGGAGATTCAGATTGTTTCCGGTTTCCTAGGAGCCGGGAAGACGACGTTTTTGAATCAGTATCTGCCGGTGCTGCAGGGCAGGACTGTCGTGATCGAGAATGAATTCGGGGATGTGGGACTGGACGGAGATCTGATCCGCGGAGACCTTCCGGTAAAGGAGCTTTTCGCGGGATGCATCTGCTGCAGCCTGGCGCTTGATTTCCGCAAGGGGATCAAGGAGATATGGGAGCAGTTTCATCCGGATCGGATCGTGATAGAACCGTCGGGAGTGGGCAGGCTCTCGGATATCGTCAAAGCATGCGGCAGAGCGAAGGAGAAGGAAGGGATCGATCTTCGGATCACGAAGCTGATCGCAGTGGTGGATCTGTCGCTGTTTGAAGATTACATAGACGGATTCGGCGCATTCTATCTGGATCAGATCCAGCATGCGAGACTGGTGCTGTTAAGTAATCTGGAACAATTGTCACAGGAAGAGAAGTTCCGTCAGATCGCAAGGATACGCGAAGTGAATCCGGATGCGTTGGTATATGAAGGTGATTTTCGGCAGATGGATGAAGACGCGCTTATGTCGCTTCTGGCTATGACGGCGGATCATGAAGAGGATCCGGAGGAGATCGCCATCGAGACGGTTCCGGCGGACAAGGTATTCTCGAGTATCGCCGTCCGTGATCCGGGAAGATGGACGCAGAACAGATTAGAAGAGTGCCTGGAGAAATTAAAGAGCGGAACATACGGCAGGGTTCTGCGGGTCAAGGGGATCGTGGAAGCCAAAGAGGGCGGGAAGATGCATGTGGAAGTTACTCCGGCATCGACGAAGATTGAGTTGTTAGATGAAGAAAACGCCCCGGAGGCGGAATGTAAGATCATCGTGATCGGATGCAGTCTTATGGAAGATCCGATACGCGAATGTCTGATCGGGATATAGTAAAGAAAGGAAGAACAAAAAGGAGGGATGAAAGTGGCAGAGATCAAGGATTTTCAATGTACTTATGACAATTCTGCCGGGATTAACAGCGAGGTGACAAGAGGGCTTGGGTTGACATTTCCGGATGCATATCTGCGAGGGGATACGATGGCGGCGCTGTCAAGGGCGCTTAAGGAGCATGACAAGGCGGCGTTCTGCGAGCTGCCGTTCTGTCATACGGTGGAGGCAGAGGCGATGGGCGGCGTCATCAATTATGGAAATGAGCTTGCGGGTCCCAGGGCGAAGGAGTATATCTGCACGGCGCCGGAGGAGCTGTTAGATCTGCCGGAGATTGATTTTTCCAAAGGCAGGATCCATGAGGTGCTGTTGGCGTGCAAGATGCTTCGGGAGGAAGGAGAACATGTGGTGATGCAGGTCTCGGGACCATTTACCATATTGAATGTATTGATCGATGCAAAGTATGTATTCAAGGCGATGCGTAAGAAACCGGAGCTTATGAAGGAAGTCTTCCGGAAACTGGGAAATGAGATCTTCCGATTCATGGAAGAGGCGAAGAAGTACGGGGCGGATCTTTTAAGCTATGCGGATTCTTCCGGAGGCTTGAATATCTTAGGACCGAAGATGGCAGAGCAGGTGGTGGAGGATTTCACTTATGAGTTTCTTAAGAAGGCGGAATCGCTTGCCGACGCGCAGACGATGATCCTGCTGTGCCCAAAGACGACATTTGCCCTGCTGGGAACCGGGAAGGCGAGATTCCGGGATCATAAGCTGCCGGAACCGATGTCGTATGGAGAAGGATGTATAGAGATGACCGGGAAGGTGAAGCTTGCCGGTCAGATGTGTATCAAGAATGTGGGATACCGGTTGGAAAATGCAGTGTTTAAGGAAGTTGTTCTTGACCACTGACAGTCAGCGGCGGGATATAAAAATACAATATAAATGGAGGGATTGGACATGAGTTCAAAAGAGGAATTATTAAAGCGTCTTTCAGACGGAGTTGTGGAGATGGAAGAGGATGATGTCGCTGAGGCGGCGCAGGAGTATCTGGATGCAGGGTATCCGGCATTCGACGGGATCATGGAGGGGCTGGTGGACGGAATGAACCGCGCCAGTGAGTTATATGAAGCGGAAGAGTATTTTGTAACAGACGTATTACTTTGTTCCGACGCTATGTATGCGGGACTTGACATTCTGCGCCCGCATCTGCCGGAGGTTTCCGGTGATGAGAAAGTGACGGGAGTCATCGGAGTTGTAGAAGGAGATACCCATGACATCGGGAAGAATCTGGTGAAGATCATGCTCGAGACGGCAGGCTTCAACATGATCGACCTTGGAAGGGATGTTCCGCTTACGAAATTTGTCGAGACGGCGAAGGAGGAGCACGCAGCGTTCGTGTGTCTGTCTACACTGATGACAACTACCATGGGCGGAATGGAGACGGTCATCCAACTGCTTGACGAAGCGGGCTTACGCGATAAGGTGAAGGTGATGATCGGAGGCGGTCCGATTTCTCAGAAGTATGCGGATAAGATCGGGGCGGACGGCTATTCTCAGAATGCCGTAGAGGCAGTGAAGCTTGCCAAGAAACTGCTGAATATTGCTTAAGGAGTAGAAGATGCTGACACCAAAAGAGAGATTAAAGATGATATTAGAAGGGCAGAAGGCGGACAGGCCGGCATGTATCTGCCCGGGAGGAATGATGAATATGGTGACCTCCGAGCTGATGGACCGGGTAAAGGTCTATATGCCGGAGGCGCACACGGATGCCCGGCAGATGGCGAAGCTTGCAAAGGCAGTGTATGAAGGGGGATGTTTTGAGAATTACGGGGTGCCTTTTTGTATGACTGTCGAGGCGGAGGAGATGGGAGCAAAGGTCGACATGGGAACCAATGTGTATGAACCCCATGTGACGGGATACGTGATCGAGTCTGTAAGTGATGTTGGAAAGCTTAGACGGGTGGATGTGACGAAAGGCCGTGCGAAGGTGGTCCTGGATGCGATCCGTATCCTGAAGGAGGAGACGAAGGATGTCCCGATCGTCGGCAACCTGACAGGACCGATCAGCACGGCAAGTTCGGTGATGGAGCCGGTTACATTCTATAAGGAATTACGGAAGAAGAACCAGGAAGCGCATAGATATATGGAATTTATCACGGAGCAGCTGATCGCTTTCGGGCGGGCACAGATCGAGGCGGGCGCGGACCTGATCGCGGTCTCGGATCCCAGCGGCACCGGAGAGATCCTGGGACCGAAGTATTTCAAAGAATTCGCCGTGACTTATATCAATCGTCTCCTAGATGCCCTCCAGGATGAGAAGATGGGAACGATCGTACATATCTGCGGGCAGATGAGCCCGGTCTACAAGGAGGTAGACGAGGTGCACAGCAGCGCCTTGAGCTTCGATTCTATCGTGCCGATGAAGGAGGCGCGGGAGCATTTGCCGGGCAGGGTGCTCATGGGAAATGTAAGTACCTATGCGCTGGAATTCGGAGATCCGGACCGGGTGAAGATACTGACAAGAAGCTGTGTGAAGAGTGGTTCCGACATCATCTCTCCGGCATGCGGGCTTGGGATGAAGTCGCCGCTTCGGAATGTGCAGGCGATCCTTGGCGGCTTGACAGAGGCGGCGGGTATTTAGTATATTGATAGATACAGGAGGCAGAATGCCATATGGCAGAGATTAAGGTTAAGCAGAGCGGAAGACGGATCGCATGCCGGAAGGGTGAGAATCTTCTGGAAGCCTTGTTGAGTGCCGGAGTATTCGTAGATAACCCGTGCAACGGCAAGGGAATCTGCGGGAAATGTAAGGTAAGAGTGTGCGCAGGCGGCGCGTCCGAGCTGACAGCCTCGGAAGAACGTCTTCTGAAACCGGAAGAGGCGGCGGAAGGGGTCCGTTTGTCATGCATGACAGAGGTGACGGGGGATATAGAGATCGAGCTGCTTTCGAAGGAACGAAAGCATGAGGTGCTGACCAAAGGTTATATGCCGGAATTTGAAAGAGACAGATATGACGGCGGCTATGGGGTTATCATAGATATCGGCACGACGACGGTAGTCACGGCGCTGATCGATCTCAAGACAGGAGAAGAGCTTGCCAATGCGTCTATGATCAACGCGCAGAAGCGTTACGGCTTGGATGTATTGACGAGGATCACTTATGAATATGAACATCCGGACCGCGGGATCTGCGAGCTTCAGCAGGCAATCGTGAATTCGGTCAACGGCATGATCGAGGAAGCATGTAAGGAAGCGGGCATAGAGAAAAATGAGATTCGGGAGATTGACGTAGCGGCAAACTGTACCATGATGCATATGCTCCTGGGGGTTGATGCCAGAACCATAGGGAAGTCGCCCTATAAACCGGAATTCACAGAGGCAAAGGAGCTGCCCGCACGGGAGATCGGGATTGAAGCAGGTGAGGATGCGCGGCTTTACTGTCTTCCCCAGGTATCGGCATATATCGGCGCCGATATCGTGGCAGGAGCCTATGTATGTGAGCTTCAGAAGGAGCGGGGCAATGTACTCTTCATTGATATCGGAACCAATGGGGAGATCGTTCTGGCAAGCGGCGGACGGCTTCTGTGTTGTTCCTGTGCGGCGGGGCCTGCCCTGGAGGGAATGAATATCAGCTCCGGGATGCGCGCGGCAGAGGGTGCGATCGAAGACGTAAGGATCACGGAACAGGGAATAGAGGTGGATGTGATCGGAGGACAGGAGCCTGCGGGCCTGTGCGGCAGCGGGATCCTTGCCGTGGTAAAAGAGCTTCTGCGAACCGGGATCGTGAAGAAGACCGGGGTATTTGTGAAGAAGGAGAAGCTCCGTGAGGAGGATTATCGTTATCCGATGCTCCGTCTGAACGGGACGAAGCGGGAATTCATTCTGTGGGAAGAGCCAGAGCTTCTGGTGACCCAGGGAGACGTACGCCAGGTGCAGCTTGCCAAGGGAGCGATCTTGTCGGGATTCACGGCGCTTCTTCGGAAAGCGGGAATTGGCATGGAGGGTCTGGATAAGGTGATGATCGCGGGGCAGTTCGGGGCACATCTTCCGGCGGCATCCCTGATCGGTACGGGCATCCTTCCAAAGGAAGCGGAAGGTAAACTGGTCTATGTTGGAAATTCCTCCAAGACAGGCGCTTACATGGCGCTTATGTCTGAGAAGGTGAAGCGGGAGATCGAGGCGCTTGCCGGGAAGATGGAATATATGGAGCTTGCCGAGACAGAGAATTATGAGCGGATATTCACGGAGAGTATGATCTTTCCGGGATAAGGATGGGCGATATAGGCGGAGAGTATGATTTCGCCGGATACATGTATACCGGCGGGATCCGTTATGTGCCGACAGGAGGAACGGACGGATATGGAATATGATGAGTTAAAGAGATTAATGAGCACACAAAAGGATGAGATGACGGCGGCGGAGAGAATGAAGGCGTATAATGAGGGAGAAGAGGTAGATTATATTCCGTACACTCTGCAGGCGCCGGATCCGGCGATGGCGGATATCTTTGGATTTACCACGACGCAGTTTGCCAAAGATTTTGAGGTGAAGAGCGAGGTGATCCGCAGGAGAAAAGAGGAATTCGGGCTGGACAGTTTTAATGTAGGGCTGGGGCTTAAAACCATCGGCGGTGCATTGGGATCGAGGCTTCGTGCGCCGGAGCATGGAATCGACTATGTGGAACAGCATGTGCTGAGAGATTACGCGGATTTTGATAAGCTTGAGGTGACAGATCCTTATAAGAACCCGGTGCTTGCGCCGATCCTGGAAAGCGCCAAGCGTCTGAAGGAACGTTTTCCGGATGTGAGCATGACGACCAGTGTTGCGGGGCCGATGTCCACGGCGATCGCGGTGCGCCCGGTGGAGATGGTGCTTAAGGATACCAGGAAGAATCCCCAGATGCTTCACAAGCTTCTGGATCTGACGGTGGAGTGTTCCCTGAGATGGTTCGAGGCGTTCTGCCGCGAATTTGGTCCTGTGGGAACGAATTTTTCGGATCCTGTGACCTGCATGGACGTCATCAGCAAGAAGCAGTTTGACGAATATTCCCTGCCATATATCAAGAAGCTGATCGACGGAACCGAGAAGATCATGGGTTCGAGGCCCGGAGCGCACATCTGCGGGAAGACAAGTCCGATCTGGCGTGATCTGGCGGATGCAGGGTTGTTCTCATTCAGTATAGATAACTGTGAGGATCTTGCGGTGGCGAAGGAAGCGGTAGGCGACCGGATGCGGATCGCGGGAAATGTGCCCCCTGTGGATGTGATGAAGGAAGGGACGATAGATGATGTCATCGCTTCCTGCAAGGAGTGTCTGGAGAAATGTGCGGACAGCCCGGCGGGGTATATCCTGAACACGGGATGCCAGCTGCCCATCGGAACGCCCAAGGAGAATGTGGAAGCCTTCATCTATGCGGCGCGGAAATACGGACGCGGCGCACGGATCGGGAAGATGCCAAGAGGGATTACAGAAGGATAACTGGGAGGGGCATGAGATTGTGGGAAAGAGATACCGCAGATTAAAGCTTATATTTTTATGTGTAATTTCCGTATGCTGTTTTTCTGCCTGCGGTAAGTCGGAGGAGCCACAACAGGCGAGGGAGGATCAGCAGGCAGAGAAAGAGACTGATAAGGAGAAGGAAGAACCGGAATTGGCTCAGAAGCAGGAAGAAGAGCAGGAACATAGGATTCCGGCGCCGTCTGTCAGCGGCAGGCTCTCCGTCAAGGGAACGCAGCTTGTGGATGAGCAGGGAGAGGCGGTGCAGCTTAAGGGGATCAGTACACACGGCATTGCCTGGTTCCCTCAGTATGTCAACGAAGAGCTGTTTGGAGAACTGCATAGGGAATGGGATGTCAATGTCATCCGGCTTGCCATGTATACGGCAGAATCAGGCGGCTACTGTACGGACGGCGATAAGGAAGAGCTAAAGGAACTGCTGCGGCGCGGTGTGGAGTATGCGGCGGTTCAGGATATGTATGTGATCGTGGACTGGCATATCCTGTCAGATAATGATCCGAATCTGCATAAGGCAGAAGCGCTTACGTTTTTTGATGAGATGACGAAGGAATTCGCAGGCATGGACCATGTAATCTATGAGATCTGCAACGAACCCAACGGCGGGACTTCCTGGGGCGAGATCAAGTCCTACGCCAATGAAGTCATACCGGTCATTCGCGCCAATGACGCGGATGCGGTGATCATCGTGGGGACGCCCAACTGGTCCCAGTATGTGAATGAGGCGGCGGCAGATCCGCTTGTTGGATTTGAGAATATCATGTATACGCTTCATTTCTATGCCGCGACGCATACCGATGCGCTGAGGGATACAATGACTGCGGCGATCGATGCAGGGCTTCCCGTATTTGTGACAGAGTATGGGATCTGTGACGCCAGCGGGAGCGGTGGGATTGACGAAGCACAGGCAGACGCCTGGATACAGGTGATGGATGAGTACAAGGTAAGCTGTGTGGCATGGAATCTTTCCAATAAGGAGGAGACCTCGGCAATCTTCCGAAGTTCTGTGGATAAGGTGTCCGGATTTGCACAGGAAGATTTAAGCGAGTCCGGATCATGGTTGTATCAGATGTTGACAAAGCAGAAGGAGGAAGGAAGTCTATGAGAAAGCGGCAGTCCTTATCACAGATCAAACTGTCAGATGCACAGAAAGAGAAATTGAAGGATGAGATGAAAGCCTTCTATCTGGATGTACGCGGAGAAGAGCTTGGGATGATCGAACAGATGCAGCTGTTGGAGCTGTTTGAGCAGCATATGGCGCCGGTGATCTATAATAAGGCGTTGGATGACGCCAAGAAATGGTTTGGCAGGATGATGGACAATCTGGATTCCGATTATTATGAGTTATATAAGAACGAGAGTTGAAGGTAGATAAGAGGGGCGCCAAACAAGCCCCTCTATTTTTATAGGAATGCCGCGAATACAGAGGCGCCCAGGACGGTCAGAAGCCCGGCGACAGCTATGGCAAGACTGCTCATGGCGCCCTCGATCTCACCGATCTCCATCGCCTTTGCCGTGCCGATGGCGTGGGCGGAGGTTCCGATGGCAAGCCCTCTGGCGACAGGATCATGGATCCCAAACAGCTTACAGATGAATTCTGCCGTGACATTTCCGAAGATTCCCGTAATGATGATGACAGCCACGGTAATGGTCCGGATGCCGCCTAATTCTTCCGAAACGCCCATTCCGATCGCGGTGGTGATGGACTTGGGCAGCAGAGTCACATACTGCTCATGGCTTAAGGAAAATAACTTTGCCAGCAGGAGGATACTTACAAGGCTTGCAAGTACCCCTGCGGCAATGCCGCCCGCCACTGCTCTTAGATTCTTCTTAAGCAGTTCGAGCTGTTGGTAGAGCGGTACGGCAAGACATACCGTTGCCGGGGTCAGCAGGTAGCTGATATATTTGGCGCTCTCATTATAGTGGCTGTATTCTACGTTCAAAAGCGCCAGGATAAGCATGACTGCGGCGGTTGCGATCAGCAGGGGATTGAAGAGCGCCAACCGGAATCTTCTCTTTAACAAAACGCCGGCTTCATATGCCGCAAGGCTTAACACTGCGCCGAAAAATACGGAATCAATCAGAAATTCTTTCATCTTTTTCTCCATTTCTATTTCCATGTTCATGTCTGTTAGCATCTGTGTGTCTCTTATCTTTCAGGATCATTTTCTGCGTGACCTTGCCTGTGACTGCCATTACAATAACGGTAGAGGCAAGTGTGATCACAATGACGGGAAGCCAGACCGGTCTCAGAAAAGGCCACGAATCCAGAAGTCCCACTGCGGCAGGTATGAACATGACCGGCATGATCTCGATCAGAAATCCGGCGGTCTCTTTGACCTGGTTTAGCTTGATGATTCCCGTACACAGCGCAAGAAGCATAAGGACCAACCCGTAAACGCTTGCCGGAATCGGCAGGGGGATCATGACGTGCAGTAGTTCGCCCAGGAATGAGACGAACAGGATGATACAGAATTGTCTTAAATATAGCATAGTATTTTCCTCTCTTGATGGGATGTCTTTTTGATGTGCAGGCTATCGCCGCCCCTGATCCCGGTATTTTGTCGGCGCCATATGATAATTCTTCTGGAAATACCGGCTGAAATACAGTGGATTCTCGAAGCCGCACACGTTAGAGATCTTGCTGATATTATAATTGGTAGAACTTAAGAGCTCCTTCGCATGATTCAGCCGCACTTCATTGATATATTTCTTGGGGGTGAGACCGGTGTATCGGGAGAATTCCTTGATAAACCAGCCTGTACTTGTCCCGTAACTTCTTGCCAGTTGTTCGATGGCGAGATCCTGATCATAATTCCGGTGGATGAACTCCAGGATCTCTTCCAGCTCAGCGTGATAGCCGTTCCGGTTCCGGCTTGCCTGTTTCCTTGCCTCCCGCGCTAGCAGCCAGACCAGTTCCTGCCCTTTCAAGTTCGCGAGTTGTAAGTATCCGGGCTGCTTCATGATGAGCTCCCGGATGATTCCCTCGAATAAGGAGGGAATGTAGGACGCCATGCCCGCGTCTATGATCTGCCGGTCCAGTCCGGCTTCTCTTAACAGCCCCGGAATATCGGTTCCGGAAAAATGCAGCCAGTAGAACTGAGCATTCTCAGAGTACCGGAAGAAATACTGCTGTACCTCCAGTGGATAGTAGAGTACGGTGCAGCCTTCGTCCAGTACGATCTCCCTGTTATCCAGGATAAAATGCCCCTTTCCCTGGTGGATATAGATGATTTGAAAATCTCTTCTGCCATTTTGCCGGTCTGTGTTCAGATTCCTGCCGCAGTCAGCGGAGACCTTGCCGCAGCTGTGGACCAGGAATGGGAGCGCCACGTTATAGTCGTCAAGATCCTGGTCGTATAGATATGCGGAGTATTGCAGCATAAAATATTCTCCTTCCATGGATATCTTTTGTTCATATATTATAAGTTCAATTTTGTCTATATATCCGATTATAAAAGATATTCCCATAAGGTCAATGGTTTTCTATAATTTGATTAATATTTTTTGAGAGGAGAGAAAGCTATGAAAAAATCATATTGGATCGGATTTTCCCTGCTGGAGATATCATACTGGTGTTATCATGCCTCGTTTATCGGTTTCTTGATGTCCTATCTGATGTCGAAAGGGATCACCAATACGATGGTAAGTATATTTATGGCTTCTTTTTTACTGGCGTCATTCGTGGGATCCTTTTTCTGGGGAATGGTCTGCGACCGATTCCGTACGAACCGGAAGGTGTCGGTGGCGTGCTTCCTGATCGCCGGAGCAGCGATGTATCTGATCTATTTTTCCTATGACAGCATCCCATTGCTTGCCGTATTGTATCCATTGATCGGGTTCGTATCCCTGCCTCATGCGACGAACATAGATTCCTGGCTTCTGCTTGCCTGCGGGAACAATCTGTCGGTCTTTGGAAAGATCCGCTGTCTGCCGTCGCTTTTTTATGCAGTTACGTCGTTCGTGCTTGGCAGGATGATCGCGGGTTATGGTTATTCCATGATGCTGGTCTTTGGAACGATAGCTCTGCTTATGGGGATCGCGGCGGCATGTATACTTCCGGAGGGCAGGAAGGCGGTGCAGGATAGCAGGGAGGACAAGGCAGAAGTAAAAGAGAGCTTTAACATTCATTCCCTAGAACAGGTATTGGCGAGCGCATCCTACCGTTATCTGATCCTGATCCTGTTTCTGGTGGGGCTTGCGGTCGCGCCCGTTAATAATCTGAAGGCGCCGATTCTTGAGAAGGTAGGGGGAAATGTTTCAGATCTGGGGGTGGATGCATTTATCTGCGCCGTCGTGCAGGTGCCCTTTATCGCACTGGCGGACAGGATAGAAAGATATTCCCTCCGTCTGCGTTATCTGCTGCTTGCGTGCTTGCCGTTCCTGACTTTGCTGCTTGCGTTTTACGCCGTTTCACCGGTTATGATCTTTGCAGGATCATTTCTCTATAATATGGGGGTCGGCATCCTGATCCCCACGATGCGGAGCGTCACAGAGAGAAATGTAGCTCCTGCCTTCCGCAATCTGGGACATAACATTGCGGATGCGGTCTACAGCAGCTTGACCGGTATCATCAGCCTGCTGTATTCCGGGCTTGTGATGGACCTGTATGGAATGAGGAGTCTGTTGATGATCTGTATCCTGGTCGTACTGATACCGTTTGTGATGACCGGCAGCAAATTGTTCTGCCGAATGCCGAACCCGTGCTGTTGTGACAGGGAGAGATGCAGGGGGAGGTAGAGAACCAATATCTGAATCTTGTTTTTTAAGGGGGCTGTCTATTTCCCGACAGCCCCCTGCTTGCTGCGGTATGCGACACTCTTTCTGCCGCATACGGTCTGTTGTTTTCCGCCGGTCTGTCTGAATGTCGTTTTTCTGTCCCTGCCCCCGTCTCAGGCGGCGTTGTTTCGCTCACTCTCCGAAAAAAGAGGTTATCGCAAAATCATATCCCATCCAGCCGGTCATTCAGTTGTAACCGGCATTTGGGCAGCAAAAAAAGCCGGCACATCAATGTGTACCGACCAATACAAAAGGATAGACCTATCCCTTGCGGTTTTTGGTTTCACAATGATGTAACCGGCTTTGAGATTCAAAGTCGAAACTGTCTGTTACGCTTATCTGTTGACGACAGTTCAAAGCAGTTTCAGAAGCGGCAGTATTTCTTTTTCGCATACTGCGGGCGTGTGCGGCGTAAATCCGTACTCCCAAATTCTGTGAGGATATGTAATTGGTTGTGGTTCTCATAAAATAGTATCCTCTCCAATCCTATCACGGGTTTTAGCTCCACAAACAGGACAACGTACCCATTCAGTTCTCATAAACCATTTCTCCTCTTTATCTTAACAAAGGCATATTTCCTGTCAACTTGTTAATCTGCTTTTTATTGCCGCAAATTGCGATGCCAATATAATTCAATTTAACCTCTGAGGTGTTCGCCATTTTACCGATGAACTCATCGTAAGTTTTACACCCTTGTGCCAAATCAGAAAAATCAACAACCGTAAGTTCTGCAAATTGAGGCTCAAACAGTTTTGTTCTGAGGGTTTTTAGTATCTGAGTATTTCCCTTTAATATCGGTACGGGAAACTGTATAATTCCCATGTGAGAATTGCCCTCTAAATCAAGCACATCATT
This sequence comes from Dorea sp. 5-2, assembly GCF_000403455.2. GTDB lineage: Bacteria > Bacillota > Clostridia > Lachnospirales > Lachnospiraceae > Sporofaciens. Next base: position 52,937 of record NZ_KE159716.1, read on the forward strand.
TCCAACAACATCGGGCATTTTCATTCCCATAGTAATGCCGAGGATAGCGGCGGTATTAGCGATAATCCCAAGCGGTAAATTTTCATCGACCACAATTACACATTTTTCATTCTCTACATTCATTCTGTTTTCCTCTTTTCTTAAATTTTAATTTGCTTTCCGAAAGAAACAAGCCGATTAAGGTAAGCCCTATTCCTATCGCAGCTATCCATGTGATTTCTTCCTTTAACACAATAACGGATGTTACAACGGTGATAACAGGAACTATATAGATATATACGCTTGTCTTAACAGCTCCAAGCATCTTGACGGCATAATTCCAAGTAACAAAGCAAAGGGCTGATGCACCTAGACCTAAATAGATAAGGTTCAGAGCATATTCAGGCTTTATGAATTTCTCAAAATCCAAATGGAAATCAAACACAAAAAGGAACGGGAGCATAAAAAGTATTCCGTATGTAAATATTCGCCTTGTCGTTTGGACGGTATTGTATCCGTAGCTGCTGATTTTTCGTGTAAGCAAGGAATAGGCTGCCCATACGAATGCCGCAACAATCGCCAAAATATCACCAATAGGATTCAGCTCTAATTCTGAGCCGCTAAAGCTGATAAGGCATATTCCAGTCATGGCAACTGCAAAACCAACAAAAAATTGTGCTTTCAGTTTTTCTTCTGTCTTTAGAAATAAATGAGATAAAACGGCAGTAAAAAACGGAGCGACAGAAATAATAACGCCAACATTAGAAGCCATCGTATAGGTTAAGGCTATATTTTCAAGCAAATAGTATAAGCATATACCGCATAGTCCTGCCGCAGCGAATATAAGCTCCTGTTTTTTATCCTTTATTCTCAATCGTTTCGGATAAACGGCTATCAGCACAAGTAATCCAAGCAAAAATCTGAAAAACAGTATTTCTATCGGTGTGAAATCCGTAAGCAGTATTTTAGTGGATATGAAAGTCGTTCCCCATATCACAATCGTAATCAGAGCCGTGATATGCCCTACGGTAGCTTTTTTATTCATGATTCTTGCCGCCCTCCTTGAAAATGCGTCTGTATGCGGCAGGTGACAATCCGATAAACATATTAAAAAAAATAGAAAAGTGGCTCTGGTCTGAAAAGCCTGTCTGTATAGCAGCGTCAATCGGAGATACGCCTTTCTCCAACAGTTCCTTTGCCTTGCCTATCCGTATTGTTTGAAGATACCTATATGGCGTAACTCCCTTTGACTTGGTAAACGCACGGAGCAATGTTGATTTGCTAAGACCGCTGCATTTACAGAGGTTTTCCAATGTGATATGCTCTGCAAAATGTTCTGACATAAATACGCAGGCATTTTCTATTTCTTCGCTGCACTCTGGAATACAATTCTCAAAGGGTTGTCCGTATTGCTCGATAAGTAATGAAATAAGAAGCAGGAGCATTTCTTCCTTTTCAAACTCTGCCCCGCCGTCCATAATTACCTGATGCAAAGAATGGAGATAATGATTTAACTCATCATTTTTAATGACATTTTCCGAAAAACCAAGTAATTCCCTTTGTCCTGTTATTTCTTCTGCTAATGACAACATTGTTTCTTTTGGAATGTTCAAGCCTCTGTAATCAAGCGTCCCGCCATCACATTGGACACAACTGTGATTATCGTTTGGATTAAATAAAAGAATATTCCCTTGACCTATCGTATATTCTTTATTTTTGCAGGATAAGCAGCGTGTTCCTGCTTCTATAAAGCCAATCACATAGTAGTCATGAAAGTGATTCGGGAATGGCTGTACAATGCCCTCAAAACGATATGCTTCAAGGTGTAAATCGTCATCATAACAGACTGTCCGTATTTCCTTTTGCATGGCAGCACCTCCTAGCACCCTATATTATACTCAAAATGTTTGTTGATTTCTTGTAAGATATCTTCATTTTCCAAAAACATGGCTGTGATGAAAAGAACAGGAAAATGAATAAAGCCCCTTGCCTGTTCTTTTCATCACAATATAAATATTGAATGCTTCCTTATTGTCTTTTATTAATTTTCTTTACGCATATAAAGATTACAATAGCAGTAGCGATAAGGAAGCCTGCAAAAAAGACCGAGGGATTTGCTACCCAAGACCAAAAATGAAAATGTCCAATAAAATATACCGCAAAGAATATCATATATACTGCAATAGAGTACATAATACAACTCATAATTTGTTGTTGCTTTTGTTCTCTAATAAGTATATTCTGCTGCTGCTTTTCCAACATTTCTGTTTTTACAGATAAATCATCTATTTCTGATGACTTTAGCAAATAGTCAGTTGTAACATCAAAAACCACACTCAATGCTACTATTTTTTCCATTTCTGGAACCGCCTGACCACTCTCCCATTTTGAAATAGACTGCCTTGAAACATCAAGTTTTTCGGCAAGCTGTTCCTGCGTTAAATTTTTTGCTTTTCTGAGTGTCAATAATTTTTCTGAAAAATTCATATTACTCTATCCTCCTTGTTTTGTTGCCTAAATGATATCAAAAAAATATATCACATTCCATACAGCTTCCTATACATTTACGCAACCAAGGGTAGAAATCCAAAATCAATTTGTAGAAAACAAGAAGGCGGCTTATTGCGAATATTGTTCATTTTTTGTACCCATTCGAACTGCATATCTGCTTTTAAATGTTCCGTCACGCTTTCACGCTCTGCCATCTGCTTTACCAGCCGAAAAAACAATTTTTCTGCCTGCTCGTCAATATCAGCAAGGTAGCCGTTCAATTTACCGCTTGTGAGCAGAGTAGTGTAAATTGCTCTTTTATGCTCTTTCAGATAGCGCCTGTGTCGCTGTCCCCATATGCCGATGGGCTTTGTTTCTTCTTCGGACAGTTTTAAATCGGGAAGAAAGTAATCTTCAATCTGTGTATATGTGCCGCCCAATCGCATCGGTGTATCTGTTGTTCTCAATTAGTTTGTTTCGTAGATTATTTAAGCTGTTGATGATAATTCGCCGTTCATTTTCGTCACTTGCTATGTAACATTTTTCACATCATACATTTCTCGACCTCCTTTGGCCAAAGTGTAGCAAAGAATTTTTCATTTTGCGAATGTGCGATTTTATTGTTGACATTAAAGAAAGCCAGTGCAAGAAGCGTTTCTGCTTCTTACGCTGGCTTTTGCCTTTGCTATTGCCCATAAGCTGTATTCCAATAATGTTTTCAAATTATCTCCTTATGTGGTGACAACCTTAGCCATCTTTTTTCTATTTTATCATTAATTTTAATGGAGGCGACGATACACATGTATCGCCGCCTCCCATGCATTGGACTATCTATTTCCCGACAGCCCCTTCTATTTTTTAATCAAGGTTTTTGTGAAAAGTAGTTAAAAATGTGTATATATTTTTGTGCATATGTCCTAAAATTATAAAAATTCAACAAATACGACAGATGTCGTTTTGAAAAGAATGAAAATTATGTATAATTTATTTACAACATAGTTCTGAGTTATTATGTATTGTGCGGTAAAAAGAAAAATTTTAATGAACAGAGAAAGGGATGTGAAGAGATGTATAACAAATTAATGACATGTGTAGCCAGTGTAAGAGAAAAGATTGATTTCAAACCGGAGGTTGCTTTGATCCTGGGTTCCGGGTTAGGCGATTACGCGGACGAGATCAAGATCGTAGATACCATTGAATATACCGAGATCGAAGGTTTTCCGGTGTCGACGGTGAAAGGGCACAAGGGCAGGTTCGTATTCGGATATGTGGAGGAAACCCCTGTTGTGATCATGCAGGGACGCGTACATTATTATGAAGGATATCCCATGTCCGATGTGGTTCTCCCGACCCGCCTGATGGGAATGCTCGGCGCGAAGAAGATTCTCCTTACCAACGCGGCAGGCGGTGTGAACGACACTTATAAGCCGGGAGATTTTATGCTGATCACAGACCATATTACAACCGGAGTACCAAGTCCGCTGATCGGGCCGAACATGGACCAATTAGGAACCCGGTTCCCGGATATGAGCGAGGTATACAGTGTGCGTCTGCAGAGTGTGATCCGGAAATGTGCGGCGCAGTGTAAGATCGACATCAAGGAAGGCATCTATGTACAGTTCACCGGCCCGAATTATGAGACTCCGGCGGAAGTACGCCTTGCAAGGATCTGGGGCGGCGACGCAGTCGGGATGAGTACGGCATGCGAGGCAATGGCGGCGCGCCATATGGGAATGGAGATCGGCGGGATCTCCTGTATCACCAACATGGCGGCAGGGCTGTCAAAGCAGGAACTGAATCACAAAGAGGTGCAGGAGACGGCGGACCGTGTGGCGAAGTCTTTCAAAGAACTGGTTACTATGATCGTCACAAATATGTAGAAATAACAACCAAGAGGAAGTGCGGCAGTAATGAGAAACTATGTGATAAAAGGAAATATCTGCTATAGCAGGACAAGGAAAGAACTCTGCATAGTAGAGAACGGCTATGTTGTATGCAGGGACGGCAAAAGCGCAGGCGTCTATGAGTTGCTGCCGGAGAGTTACGAAGCCTTTCCGTGTTACAATTATGAGAATAAGATTGTCATTCCCGGACTGGTGGATCTGCATGTGCATGCGCCGCAGTATCCGTTCCGCGGGCTGGGGATGGACCAGGAGCTGATCGACTGGCTGAACACGCATACATTTGTAGAAGAAGCCAAATATGCAGATCTTGATTATGCCGGGAGGGCATATGACATTTTCGCGGAGGATCTAAGAAACAGCGCGACGACCAGGGCGTGCGTCTTCGGAACGATCCATGCGGACGCGACGCTTCTGCTGATGGAGAAGCTGGAGAACGCGGGGATCACGGCATACGTAGGGAAGGTGAACATGGACAGGAACAGTCCGAAGTGTCTGTGTGAAGAAAGCGCCGAAAGGTCAGCCGGGGATACACAGAGATGGCTGCATGACAGCCGGAACTTCAAGCATGTCATGCCAATCCTGACGCCCCGGTTCACGCCCTCGTGTACGGATGAGCTGTTAGAGAAATTATCCGAGCTGCAGAAGAGATATCATCTGCCGGTGCAGTCGCATCTGTCGGAGAACTTAGGAGAGATCGCGTGGGTGAAGGAGCTCTGTCCCGGGACAGAATTCTACGGAGAATCCTATGACCGGTACGGGCTGTTCGGGAATTCCTGCCCTGCGGTCATGGCGCACTGCGTTCACAGCGGGGAGGCAGAGATGGACCTGATGAAGAGGCGCGGGGTATTCGTCGCCCATTGTCCGGAGTCTAACGCCAATCTGGTTTCGGGTGCGGCGCCTGTGAAATTATACCTGGAGAGAGGGATCCGGGCGGGGTTAGGTACGGATATCGCGGCGGGATCCTCCCTGTCCATATTCAAAGCAATGGCGGCGGCAGTCCAGTGCTCGAAGCTGAGGTGGAGGCTGTATGACCAGTCCGTGGCGCCGCTTACGGTGGAGGAGGTATTCTACCTGGCGACAAAAGGCGGCGGAGAGTTCTTTGGCAAGGCGGGCAGCTTCGAGGAAGGATATGAATTTGACGCGGTGGTGATGGATGATTCTTCGATCAGAAGTCCCCGGGAACTGCGTGTGAGAGAACGCCTGGAGCGATTGATCTATCTTGCCGAAGACCGTCACATAGCGGCTAAGTTTATAGGCGGACGCGAGATTTTCCGAGAGAGATAAAGAGATAAGAAAGAGATAAGAAAGAGGGTATAAGAATGAAGAGATACAGACGAATATTTACCATTGTGGTGGATTCGCTCGGCGCGGGGGCGCTGCCGGATGCGGCGGATTACGGCGATGCGGGAACCGACACGCTTGGACATATCTCGCAGCGGATGGATACGTTTCATATTCCGAATCTTCAGAAGCTCGGAATGGCGAACCTGCATCCGCTCAAACAGGTGGAACCGGCAGGAAGGCCGCTTGGATACTACACTTATCTGGGGGAGGCAAGCACCGGGAAGGACACGATGACCGGCCATTGGGAGATGATGGGGCTGTATATTACGAAGCCGTTTCAGACATTTACGGAGAACGGATTCCCCAAGGAGCTGCTGGATGAACTGTCGGAGAGAACGGGCCGTGTGATCATCGGAAATAAGAGCGCCAGCGGAACGGAGATCCTAGAAGAGCTTGCGGAGGAAGAGATCGCCACGGGACATATGATCGTGTACACATCGGCAGATTCGGTTCTTCAGATCTGCGGAAATGAAGAGACCTTCGGATTGGAAGAACTGTACCGCTGCTGTGAGATTGCCCGTGAGATCACCATGAAGGACGAGTGGAAGGTCGGGCGTGTGATCGCAAGGCCGTATGTGGGCAGGAAGAAGGGCGAGTTCAAGCGTACCAGCAACCGCCACGATTATGCGCTGAAACCTTACGGGAGAACCGCGCTTAACGTACTGAAAGACGCCGGGCTTGATGTGATCTCTGTGGGAAAGATCTTTGATATCTTTGACGGAGAAGGACTTACGGAATCGAACAAATCCAAAAGCTCCGTACACGGGATGGAGCAGACCATCGAGATCGCAAAGAAGGATTTTGAAGGGCTTTGCTATGTGAATCTGGTAGATTTTGACGCGTTGTGGGGGCACCGCCGCGATGTGAAGGGCTATGCGCAGGAGCTGGAGAGGTTCGACACGAAACTGGGAGAGTTATTAGACCTGCTTGGAGAAGAGGATCTATTGATCATTACAGCAGATCACGGCAATGATCCGACACATACTGGCACCGACCATACGAGAGAAAGAGTTCCGTTCCTTGCGTATTCTCCGGCGATGGAGGGATATGGGAAGCTTGAGGACGCACAGACCTTCGGGGTGGTAGGCGCGACGATCGCAGACAATTTTGGGCTTGATATGCCGGATGGAACCATTGGGAGTTCTGTTCTTGAGAAAATAATATAGGCTCGCGGAAAGATTCCGGGAGCGCAGTTCTCGTTAAGATCCCGCTGGGACAGAAGATCGTCACAGTTTTGTCGAACGGGTTGACGGCTGTCATCAATTGCGGAAATGAAGGATTGACTTTTGTATTCGGAGATCTCTTCGATCGTTCTAAGATGAGTGTATTTATTGTCCAATATGTTCCTGGGGCACACGGACAGTCCGATCCTGGTCAGCAAATCATGCACTGGGAATTCCGATGGAATATCTGTTGATCGCAAGTGCGCTGGTTCCGATCGGCAGCATCATGGTTTCCAAGATCATCTATCCGCAGACAGAGCAGATCAAATCCATCACGGATGTTAAGATGGATAACAAAGGAAATAATTCGAATGCCATTGACGCCCTTGCCGAAGGCGCGTCGACAGGTATGCAGATGGTGATTCATTGCTTTTGCAGATCTCGCCGGGAGGCTCGGCGATCTGGAGCCAAGAGTGGGAATGATCTGCGCGATCTCTCTTTGCGGGTTCGCCAATCTCTCTAGCATGGGGATGTGTGTCGGCGGGATCGGAGTGCTCTGCCCGGAGAAGCGGGGCACCATTTCACGGTTGGTCTTCAAGTCCATGATCGGCGGAGTATTTGTCAGTATCATGAGCGCATTGTTGGTCAGTATCGTTTCGCTTTTCTGATAGATGGATTCGCGGGAGCAAAGATGCGGAGGATCTGCCAGGTATAAACAAATGGAAAGAGATAGAAAGAAAAGGAGATTAATATGGAAAAAAGAGAAGTTCTAAAAATTGTTGATCATACATTGTTAAGCCAGACTGCCACATGGGAGGAGATCCGGCAGATCCTGGACGACGCGGTAAAGTACGAGGCGGCGTCCGCGTGTATTCCGGCGGCTTATGTGAAGCAGGCGGCAGAATATGTCGAAGGGAAGCTGCCCATCTGCACGGTGATCGGGTTCCCCAACGGATACAGTACGACAGCCGTGAAGGTCTGTGAGACGGAGGATGCCATTGCGAACGGGGCGGATGAGATCGACATGGTGATCAACATTGGATATCTGAAGGATAAGAGATACCAGGAGGTCGAAGACGAGATCTGCCGGATCCATGAGGCGTGCGGCAAGAAGATCCTGAAGGTGATCATCGAGACCTGTCTGCTTACGGAAGAAGAGAAGATCAAGATGTGTGAGATCGTTACGAATGCGGGGGCGGAATATATCAAGACGTCTACGGGATTCTCATCAGGCGGAGCAACCTTTGCCGATGTGGAGCTGATGAGAAAGCATGTCGGCAAAGAGGTGAAGATAAAAGCGGCAGGCGGGATCTCCTCTTTTGACGATGCGGAAGAATTCATGCGGCTTGGCGCAGACAGGCTTGGAACAAGCAGATTGGTTAAGATCATGAAGAACACGGATGCAGGAAGCGGGTACTAAATATGAACGTCTCTATGGTCATTGAAATGGTGGGGGAAGTTCTTCCCGGGCTTTGCAGGAGTCTCTGCGGAGCTGGATCAGGCATATGTAGTGTGCTGCAATGGGAATCCTGCCGGCAAAAGGGATCCACACCCTTACATATTCGGAGAAGGGATCAGATACACATACGGCGTACCTGATGAAGATGGGATTTGCCAGGGAGGATGGAATATACGTCAGGAAAACAGGGACCGGTCAGTGACCGATTCCTGTTTTGTAGTAAAATCTTATGCTTTCAGAGGTAGAGTTTTTGGTATTCTTGTGGTATAATATTCGCATTGAAAACGGTTGCGGCTGTTCCTGTATAGCCCATCTTCTGCCGGTGATGGCTGATCTTGAGGGATTATCTTTCCGGAAGAATTGAGCGTGCTGTATTGGAACAGATTTTAGTGTGTTTGGAATTCATTTCTACGATCTGCTGCAGATGCGCTTAGGCAGAGTAAGGGAGGGGAAGGTGCGGCTATGTTTGGAAAGAGATCCGAAGGTACGGGCGACAAGCGAAGATATATGGGGAATCGGAAAGTGCAAAGCAGAGTTTTCCTATATGTCTTGATCGGTATGACAGTTTGCGGCTGCTGTCTGGGAATAAGCGGTTGTAAAAAGACGGACAGGGATGAGAATCCCCCCTCAACGAAGGACGGACAGAGTTCGGGGGGAGTGAATGTATATAAAAAAGCAGAGGATAAAGATACGGCAGACACGGGGGAGGACGGCGTATCCAGCGAAGAGGCGGCGCATGCGGTTGAGTTTGACCATGAGCTGGACGGTTATCAGCCGCTTAAGAAGGAATATAATCTCTGTCTTACCTACAAGGTGGTCCATCCGTGGTGGGATGCGGTTGCCATCGGGATCGAGGATGCGGCAAAGGAGTATGAGAAAGCGGGGATCATCATTAATTATGAGTATCTTGCGCCTGAAGCGGTGTCTGCACAGGATCAGATCCAGCGTCTGACCGATGCTTCGGCAAAAGGTTTTGATGTGATCGGAGTGGACGTAGCGGATGTGGCTGTAGTCACGCCTGTGATCAACGGGCTTTTAGAGAGCGGACAGAAGATCATGACATTTTCAAGTTCGGATGCCGACCGTGAGGATGGCTGTAACCGTATTGCCTATGTCGGGAATACACATAATTATGAAGACGGCGCTGATCTTACGGAAGTCCTCTGTGAGAAGCTTGGATATCAGGGAAAGATAGCGGTCCTGGTGGGGACAAAGGGGGCGCCGTGCCATGAGGAACGGGCAAGGGGCGCACAGGATGTGATCGCTAAGTATCCGGATATGGAGATCGTGGAGATCGCATATGATGAAGACAGCGTAGAGTTATCCTATCAATACGCACAGGAATTTCTGGCGCGGTATAAGGATCTGGCAGGGTTTGTCTGCTGTAATATGAGTAATCCGGTCGGTACGGCAAGGGCGGTTCTTGAAGCGGGGAGAGAGGATGAGATCGTAATTGTGGGAATGGACCATGACCAGGAAGCGCTCCGGTATCTCAGGGATGATGTCATCTATGCTCTGGGGGTGCAGGATTGTTATTCGATCGGTTTTGATACCGTTCAAGTGGCTGTCAAGATCGCGGACGGATGTCTTCCGGGAGAGCTTTATCCGGAGAAGACGGAAGAGTCTACAACGATTATTTATAAAAAAGATGCTGCGGCAACGCTGCAGATGCTGTTTGGTGTAATTGATTAAGGAGCAGGAAATGGGACGATCACAGCAGATTAATATAAACGAAAAGCAGAAGAGACAGACAATTGCATACGCTATATGGGGCGGGATCACGATCGCGGCGGTTCTTATCATTACGACATTATGGATATCGAAGAGTGCGCGGATCGGCACGGACCAGGCGGTGAGCAGAGTCAGTGAATTCTATCTGGATGAACTAGCCGGCAGAAGGGCGCGGGTAGTTTCCGAAGAGTTGAATAATAATTTCAGGCACATAGAGAAGGCGTTGGATGTATTGGAAGATTCTGACCTGGAATCAGAAGAAACGCTTCGCAGTTTTCTTGGGAATACCAGGAGATTGTTTGGGGTGGATAAGTTTGCGATGGTGGATGAGGACGGGATCGTCTATGCGCAGCACAGCACGACGTCGGGGCTTAGCCGATATGCATTTCTGGCGGAAGAGCTGACGGAGCCTGTGATCAGTACGGCGAATCTCTACGGAGCAAAGAAGCAGGTGATCCTGGCAATGCCGGTGGAAGGCATTTACTTTCAGGGAAGGCAGATCAAGGTGTGCTTCATACAGATCAATATAGCCGATATGTTAAGTTCCCTGACCCTGCAGGCAAGCGATAACGAGACTTACTGTAATCTATATTACCGCAACGGCGAAAGTCTGACCAATGATGATTTCGGTTATCTGACGGCAGGAAAGAATGTGCTCTCCGCGCTTGAAGAGGCTGTGATGGAGAAGGAAACAGACTATCAAAAGCTGAAAGAAGACTTCGCAAACGGCAGCAGGGGACAGATATCATTTACATACTCGGATACGGCGGAAGACCTCTGTTATGTTCCGGTAGAAGGAACCGACTGGATGCTGACGATCCTGATCCGAAATAATGTGATCAGTGACCAGATCAGTTCCATCAGCGAGGAGATGATGCATAACGGTATTGTACAGATCGTCATTACGGTAGTCGCAATGCTCGTGGTATTCCTTGGGATCATTTATCAGTCGAGAAGAAATTCAAGGATCCTGCTAGAGCAGGAGAAAGCAGACGGGAAACGGATCCGGGCGGCTTACGCTATGATCGAGCGGGAACAGACGGATATGGAGAATATCCATACGGCAATGGGGTCCGGCAGATGGAGTATGGAGTTTGACGAGAAAGCGGAGATGATTTCCTGTACATGGACGGATGTTTTCCGTGAGATGTTAGGATATGAGAGTAAGGCAGATTTTCCGGACAAGCTGGAATCCTGGTCGGATCTGCTGCATAAGGAAGATAAGGCATGGGTGCTCAAAGAGTATTGGGATACGGTAAAAGATTATACCGGGAAGAAAACATATGATGTAGAATACAGGCTTCTTACCCGTCATGGCGGATGGAGATGGTTCCATGCCGCCGGCAGGCTGTCCAGGCGTGAAGACGGATCGCCGATCACTTTTATCGGCTTATTTGTTGATATAGATGACGAGAAGCGGATGGAAGAGCAGTTGGAGAAGCAGAAGACGAACCTGCAGGATGCATTGGCGGCGGCACAGCATGCCAACAAAGCGAAGACGACATTCCTGAATAATATGTCCCATGATATCCGGACGCCGATGAATGCCATCATTGGATTTACATCCCTTGCGGCGGCACATATTGATAATACCGAACAGGTGCAGGATTACCTGGCTAAGATCACAACGTCCAGCAATCATCTGCTGAGCCTGATCAATGATGTGTTGGATATGAGCCGTATCGAGAGCGGCAAGGTGAAGATTGAGGAGAAAGAGGCTTCGCTTCCGGAGATCATGCATGATCTGAAGACGATCGTGCAGGCGGATATTACGGCTAAGCGTTTGGAGTTCTTTATTGATACGGACGATGTGGTCAATGAACATGTTTTGTGTGATAAACTCAGGCTGAATCAAGTTCTTCTGAATCTTCTGAGTAATGCAATGAAGTTTACAAAACCGGGCGGAGTCGTCGGGGTGCGTATCATCCAGAAGGGGAATGCTCCCGAGGGATTCGCGGCTTATGAGTTCCAGGTGAAGGATACGGGGATCGGGATGAGTGAAGAGTTCCAGAAGCATGTCTTCGAACCTTTTGAGCGAGAGAGGACCAGTACCGTCAGCGGGATCCAGGGAACCGGGCTTGGGATGGCGATCACCAGGAATATAGTGGATATGATGGGTGGAAAGATTTCGGTAGAGAGTGAGGAGGGGAAAGGCTCGACGTTCACCGTTGAGCTGCTCTTTAAGACTAGCTCCGGTTCGGTCAGACAAGAAGTGATCCCGCAGCTGAAAGAGCTCCGGGCGCTTGTTGTGGATGATGATTTCAACACTTGTTCCAGTGTTACCAAGATGCTGTCTACGATCGGGATGCGCCCTGACTGGACGACTTCCGGGAAAGAGGCGGTACTGCGTACCCGGCTTGCGGTAGAACAGGATGACGAGTATGCCGCGTATATTATTGACTGGCTGATGCCGGATATGAATGGTGTTGAAGTGGTGAGAAGGATACGGGGGATCATCGGAGATGAGAAGCCGATCATCATCCTGACGGCATATGACTGGTCCGATATAGAAGAAGAAGCAAGAAATGCAGGCGTCACGGCATTTTGCTCCAAACCGATCTTCTTATCAGAGCTTCGGGGGATCCTGGAGTCGCCGTTTATAGATACAGAAGCGGATCTGTCCATGCAGGAAGAGGAGATCTCATTCGAGGGCAGGAAGATCTTCCTGGTTGAGGATAACGAGTTGAATCAGGAGATCGCGGTGGAGATTCTTGAAGAGGCAGGATTTACCGTCGATGTGGCAGATGACGGAGCGGTCGCCGTAGAGAGGCTTGAAGCAGCCGGAGCCGGACAGTACGATCTGGTTCTGATGGATATCCAGATGCCGATCATGGACGGATATGAAGCAACAAGAAGGATCCGAAGTTTTGAAGATCAGAAGATCGCGGGTATTCCGATCATTGCAATGACGGCAAACGCCTTTGATGAGGACAGGAAGGCGGCGCTTGAAGCGGGGATGAACGGGCATATCGCCAAGCCGATCGATATTCCGAAGTTGATGGAGCTGTTGAAGGAGATCTTGAAGTAAAGAGAGGGTTGCTGCGGTTATTTCGCAGCAGCCCTTTTCCTTCGCCAAGTATTCACCTTAAGCCAGTAATTCCCCAAGACATCGGAGAAGCCGTGTGTTATCTTCCGGATTCATGATGCAGAATCTCACATATTCCCCCGGAAGCCCTTCGAAGGAGGAACAGTCCCGTATCATCATGCCTTGCCGGACGGCATGTTCGAACACATCGAAGGAAGTCAGCCCTTCTTTCAAAAGCTTTAGCAGGATGAAATTCCCATAGGCAGGATAGGTTTTCACATATGGGAAGCTCTTCAATGTGTCAAGGCACCTGGAACGCTCCGAGAGGATCAGTTCTCTTGTTCGGCGGATATATTCCGTATCTTCCAGCATCAGCTCTCCGGCGAATGCCCCGATGCTGTTCAGCGACCAGGGGTTCTGGTGTTTCTTTAATTCCTCTAGGAACTGTCGGTTACTGGTCACGCCATAGCCTAGCCGAAGACCGGGAGCGGCGAAGAACTTGGATACGCCGCGGATGATCATCAGGTTGTCGAATTCGGATACCAGAGGGATTCCGGAGATTTCTTCCACAGACGGAGCGAATTCGACATAAGTTTCGTCGATCATGATGAAGATACCTCGTTCCCGGCAAAGTGCGGCAAGTGCGCGCAGCTCGTCCAGGGTAAGAGCGGACGAAGTAGGGTTATTGGGATTACACAGGATCAGGAAATCCACATCATCTGTAAGCGTATTCTTAAGATCATCCATGTCTAACCGGAAAACCCGGGTTTCATCCAGATAATAGTGGGAGATCCTGCCGCCTGTAAGGGACAGCTCTCTTGCATACTCCGAGTAGGTAGGCCCGATCACCAGCGCGTGGCGTGCCTTCCGCTGGCCGATCAGCAGGGAGATCAGCTCGGTGGAGCCGTTGCCGGTAACAACATACTCCATATCCGTGCCGCAGTAGGCGGCGATCACCTGCCTGAGGCTTCGATAATCCCTGTCCGGATAGCTGGTGATGATGTCCAGATGCTCGGATAAGGAGCTGCGTACGGAATCCGACAAGCCCAGAGGGTTTACGTTGGCGCCGAATTTTACGATGGTTTCTTTGGGGATCCCGTAATATTTCTCAATCTGTTCAATATCGCTCCCGTGAAATGCGGGGCGCGGTTGTCTATGGTTTTCAGACATAATAAAATGTTCCTTCCTAATATATAATATTTGCAAATGATCCTCCATATTGTAGCATAGTACGGATCGTATTTGAAGCTTTTCTTCAAATTGTATAGTTCCTTCGGTCAATAAGTGACAAGAATTGGTACATTTTGTACTTGATTCTGAAAATGCATTTGATTATAATGTGTCAGTATACTAGTGATTTGATAAATCTTTCACAAGAGGGGGATATTATGTTAAAGAAATGTATTGCTTATATCGGAAGCCTCTTTGTCCTGCTTGCCTGCAGCCCGCTGACTGCATTAGCGGCAGAGGGATCTGCGGAGGTGAAGGTGGCGGTACCGCTGTGGCTCTGTATTCCGTTTGCAGGGCTTCTGTTCTGTATCGCAGTGCTGCCGCTGATAAAGGGTGAGTGGTGGGAATCCCATCAGCCCTTGGTGGTTGCGGGGTGGTCGCTTCTCTTCATCCTGCCTTTCGGGTTCTTGTTCGGAGCGGGGAGGGCGGCAGAGACGGTTCTTGAGTGTCTGGTCAACGACTATCTGACCTTTATCGTATTGCTGTTCGGCCTGTTCTGCGTAGCCGGAAATATCACCATGGAGGGAGATCTGGCGGGTTCTCCCAGGGTAAATATCATCCTGCTTACGATAGGAACGCTGCTGTCCAGCTGGATCGGGACGACGGGCGCCAGTATGCTGATGGTCCGTCCGGTCATCAAGATGAACGCATGGCGCAGAAACCGTTCGCATATATTGGTGTTTTTTATCTTTCTGGTATCCAATATTGGAGGATGCCTGACGCCGATCGGAGATCCTCCGCTGCTGATGGGATTTTCCAGAGGGGTTCCCTTCTTCTGGAGCCTGCACCTGTTCCCGATCATGCTGTTTAACATGGCGGTTCTTCTTACGATCTTCTACTTTATCGACAGGAAACGGTATTGCCGTGATATGGCAAGGGGACGCAAACCGGACATCAGTAAACCGGGGACGAAGATCCAGCTTCGCGGGCTTCATAACCTGATCTTCCTTGTGATGATCGTGGCGGCGGTAGTCCTAAGCGGAATCCTGCCGGATCAGCCGTTTTTTCAGGATGCCCAGGGCAATGTCCGGGGGATACATATCTTCGGGGAAGTGCTCTTAAGTTATCCGGCGATCATTGAGATCGCGGTTATACTGCTTGCCGCGTTTCTTTCCTTTCGGACGACGGACCCGGTGATCCGTAAGAAGAATCATTTCACCTGGGGAGCGATACAGGAAGTCGGGGTCTTATTTATCGGAATCTTCATCACCATGCAGCCGGCGCTTGCGATCTTGAAGGGAATGGGCGCGGATCTTGGGATCACGGAGCCTTACCAAATGTTCTGGACGACAGGCGTGCTCTCAAGCTTCCTCGACAATACGCCTACTTATCTGGTGTTCTTGACGACAGCCGGGGCAAGCGGTTTCGCGGACGGGCTTGCCACGACTCTGGGTATGGTGCCTGTGAAGGTGCTGACGGCGATCTCCTGCGGAGCGGTGTTCATGGGAGCGAACACGTATATCGGAAATGCGCCGAACTTCATGGTGAAGGCGATCGCGGATGAAAACGGTATCCACATGCCGTCATTCTTCCGGTATATCGGGTGGTCGCTGATGGTACTGGTTCCGGTGTTCCTGTTGGATACGTTCATATTTTTCAGATAAGGAGGAGCTGCTAAGATGGAGAATTTTTCAAATAAAGAGAAGAATCTAAGAGAGCTTGCCGGACGGATCTATGATCTGGATGAAGAAGTCTACCGGGAATTGGGCTCGGCGCTTGGACGTGTATTCAACGGGAAGAAGGAAGACTGTATCGAAGAGACCGTGCGGATGATGCATGAGCGGAATCAGGCGTATATCCTGAGAAGTGAACTGGCGCTGATCAGCAACATGGCGCGGACGATCCCGGACCGGTCGACAAGGCGCGGTATAATGAGAAAGTATGATGAGATATTGAAAGAAGTGACGGAGCTTCCGACCAGTTTTATCAAAGGGGATATCCTGGATCAGAAGATCGCACAGCTTAATATGCTGAACCTGCAGTCGCGTTTTTCAAAAAACGATCATCTGATCATCTGTATCGGACGTACCTACGGCTGCGGCGGCAGCGAGATTGGGTTCACACTGGCGGATACTTTGAAGATCAACTACTATGATGTGGAGATATTTGACGAGGTGTTAAAGCGTCTGGAGGCAGAGAAGGAGTCGGTGATGGACCGGGGAGGCTATCCTTATAAGAAGGATGGGAAGGACCGCCGTCAGTATCTGAATGAGATACCAGCATTTGCGCCGGCGCCGAAGTCAACCCTGAAAGAGAAGTTCCGGGAATTCAACCGCTACCACGGACTGCCCAAGAAGGACGCCGTGTTCTTCAACCAGAGCGACTTACTGTGCGATATGGCGAAGAAAGAGGATTTTGTCGTGATGGGACGGTGCGCGGACGCGATCCTGACTAATAACCGGATCCCCCATATCAGCATCTTCATTACGGCGCCCCTGGAACAGCGGATCCACCGGGTTATGGAGGTGCGCGGCGTGGAGAATGAGAAGAAGGCGAGGCATTTGCTGGCGAAGCTTGATAAGGCGCATATCAAGTATTATAAATATTACACCGGGCGTAACTGGGGGAAGGCGAAGAATTACGATCTCTGTATCAACAGTGCGAGTTATGGGATTCAGGGGTCGGTAGATCTGATCATGAGGATGATCCGCAGGGAAGGCGCGAATTAACCGAGGAATGTGTCAGCACACCTAAGTGGTGTCTGGCACATTCTTAATTTAGAAAAAATTTGTTCTGTGTTTCTGCGTACGACATGATACAATATAAAAATGGGGTATCATACCGTACAGCGTATCCATAAAGAATGAATGAGAGAAGGAGGGCGGCGGAAAAGAGAAACAGAGAGGGTGGGGCAGACGGACGATTCCTCATAAAATCAAATGGAAAGGAATGCATTGATTGAATTAAGAAGGTATATTGTTATGGACTCGGGAGAGAATAACATCAGTTATGAATGACGGATTAACTGAGCACTTTTGTATGCGGGAATGAATTTTCGATGATTCAATCCGTGCAGAAGGTAATGGGAATATCATGAATGTAGCAGGACTTAAAAATAATGACATTTTGACACAGACAGAGGATCATAAGAAGCAGGCGGAACTCTTTCGGAAAAAAGTAGAGAGTGAATTATTTTCCCAGAGCCTGAGACGGCTTCAGTTTGGTGCGAAGAAAGAACACACTTTGTTTGAGAAGGCAGAGACGAAGTCGGGGGTATTCGGGAACAAGACACTGGCGGAAGCGGCAGGATTTTCTTCGGATTATGATGTGGACTGGGAGTGTGAAGGTACGGGGGTGCTTTCGCAAGAACAGATCCGGGAATTGAAAGAGAGCTATGATGTGGAAGATATGATGAAGGAGGAATATAAAGACCTTTTGAAGCGTCTGGCGGATATGAAAGTCCTTACGGATGAAGAAGTGAAGAGACAGTATATCCGTAAGATACCGCCTTGTACGTCTATGCTCATACCTGATCATGGACAATCGAAAGGGGGAGACTTTACATTTTCCGGCAATTATCTGAAGCAGGCACAAAGTGAAACGGAGTATACGGAATATGTCTTATCTATGATCCAACAGGGAAAATGCCAGGTCAGCCCGCCGAATGCGTTAGGGTCTGTGTACGCATTCTATCAGAAAGAGCTGGAATACAACAAGAAGATAGAAGGGCTGCTTCAGCAATTGCAAAGTGGAACAGTGAAAGAATCCTGATATGTACAGTGAATGATGAAGGGATAGTCAGATATCAGTGTTATCAGGGAGGTGCATAAGATGGATTACATACGTGCGGCAGAGATCTTGCCACAGGAACTGATCGAACAATTACAGCAATATGTGGACGGCGCCGCAGTCTATATCCCAAAGAAAGAGGAAGAGAAGAAGGCATGGGGAGAAAAGACGAATATAAAGATAGAGCTTGCCAGGAGGAACGCAAGGATCTACATGGATCATCTGGCGGGAAGGTCGAATAAGGAGCTGGCAAAGAAATATTATCTGGCGGAAAAGAGTATCCAGCGGATCATCCGGCAGGAGCAGGTAAAGAGGAATAGCATTTAAGGCGGAAAGGAGAGAACCAAGTGGCATTAACGATCAGAGAGGCATTGAAGTTCGGCGGCCTGTTCGGCGCTGTCGTGGTAGCCGGGCAGACGGGACTGGATACGCCCATCGAGAGCATCAGCGTGCTGGAGGTGGCGGAAGGAAGTATTTCCCGGTGGGTTCTTAAGAATCAGCTCTATATTACATCGTTCTATGCGATCTGTGACAATGTAAAGCAGCAGAAGATCGTGATCGAGACACTGATCGAATACGGGTGCTGCGGGTTGGTGCTGTGCTACATCGGGACATGGATCAGGCAGGTCGATCCGGATATCATAAGGATCTGTGATGAGAATCGTTTTCCTCTGATCCAGGCAAGAACAGACGTGTCTTATATCGAGATCCTGAATCCGATCATCAACCTTCTGTATGAAGAGAATATCCAGGCGGCAGATGTGAACGATTATTCCATGGTCCGCAATGATTTTCTGAATCTGATCGTGAATGAAGAGAATATGGACGTGGTCTTCCGTCAGATGAATCAGAGGCTTGAGAAGAAGATTTCCTATTATGATACGTACGGGAAGACGATCTATTCGGACAGAGGCGAACCGGTGGTGCAGGCGGAAGAGGAATATCTAAGGGAGCATTTTAATCATATTCTGTATGCCTGCAGCAGAGACGGGTATACGGTGGAGGAAATCTTAGGGAAGCCGTGTCTGATCGTGCTCATCCGTTCGCAGAAGAATCTGTTCGGGCTCTTTATTACGGATTGCGACGAAGGATTTTCTTATGATAAGGAAGGGAATCTGATCAATTCCCTGGTTGTGTCGGGGGCTTTGATACTTCGAAAGAGGAACCGGACTGCGGAATTCCGGGAAAAGGCGCTGCAGGAATATGTGGCGGATCTTCTTGTATGGAATTTCCCAAGCGACGACAAGGCGATCGAGAGGGGGACGGAGCTTGGTCTGTCTATCCAGGATAAGTCCAGGGTGGTGCTGATCAACATCAATTCCATACAGCAGATGGTCGATCCGAAGGTGCAGTTAGAGATGCAGGATTATGTGAAACGGGTCCTGTTATCAAAGGTTGAGAGTTTTATGAAGACGTATAACCAGGGCAACTGGCTGGCGCTTCGAAGTGATACGATCCTGTTGTTTCTAAGTGACAGGAAGGACGAGATCGATCTTGCGGATTTCGGACGCCAGATCTTGAAGATCTTTGAAGGAAAGCCGAATCTGTCGGTTTCGATCGGAGTCAGCGATTCTTTTGCCAGTGTGACTGCGCTTCCGTGTGCCTATCACCAGGCGTTTCAGGCCGCTGTGATCGGACGGGAGTATTATGGGGAGAACAGGGTAGTCTTCCATGAATCCGTGTATTTCTTCCAGAAGCTGCGGGATATGGGAGGGCAGCAGGAGACACAGGAGATCTGCCGCCGTTTCCTGGCTCCGGTGCTTGAGTACGACAGGAGGCATGGAACCGACCTTACGCACACGATGAGATGTATTATGGAAAACAATGGTAATACCATGCGGGCGGCACAGCAGATGTATGTGCATAAGAACACTATTTTACAAAGAAAAGGGAAGATTACGGAGCTGTTCGGATACACGCCGTTTGAAATGCCTCACCTGTTGAATTTTCTGATCGCGTTTGATATTATGAGAGAAAGGTAAATAGGACGGGTGTCAGCCGTGATATGTGCATTTGCACACATCGCGGCTTTTTTTGTGGTTGTTTACACGGAGACAGAAAGGCAGTGAGGCTGTATAGTATTAGATATAGAAACCATTATATTAATGTATTCTTGGAGTCTCTTGTACACCTGCCATTCAGTTGATTTTCGAGAGTACATAGGAAAAGGAGGAAGGAATATGGAAGACGTAAGTAAAAAGGCGCAGACAGAAGTGATCTCTCAGGCAGAGAATGACAACGCGACTTGCCGCGTACCAGATTCGGAGCGTAAGGGATTCTTGAGCGTTGCTTTTGTGGCGGCAGGGTATTGTATCTGTATGTCGGGACTCTATACCGGTACGGCGATCGCGTTTGGCATGAGCCTAAAGGACGCCGTGATCGCGGTGCTGGTGGGGAATGCGGTTCTTAGTATCTACGGAGGCGCAGTAGGCGCTGCCGGAGCGAAGGAAGGCGTAGCGTCGGCGATGCTGGCACGGCACAGCTTCGGGCGTGAGGGATCGAAGGTTATAGGGATTCTGTTGGCGGTGGTCATGCTTGGATGGTATGCGGTGCAAGTAGGTTTCTTTGGTTCGACCATGTCCGCATTGTTCCCGGGCGGCGGGATTCTGACGTCGCAGTACGTGGCGGCGGCATGGGGCGGTATCCTGATGATGCTGACTGCGTATTTCGGGTACAAGGGTCTGAATCTGCTCAGTTATGTGGCGGTACCTGCGATCGCGATCTTGTCTTTGATCGGCGTGA
Source organism: Dorea sp. 5-2 (assembly GCF_000403455.2). Lineage (GTDB taxonomy): Bacteria > Bacillota > Clostridia > Lachnospirales > Lachnospiraceae > Sporofaciens. The sequence goes on from NZ_KE159716.1 coordinate 73,733, forward strand.
CGTTGGCAGTAAAGGGCGTCGGAGGATGGAGCGAGGTTATGAATATCGTACCCAAAGAGCCGATGACGGTCAGCGCGGCGGTGGTGAGTATCGTAGGTTCATTTGCAGGAGGCGCGGCGGCGCAGTCAGATATCACCCGCTATGCTAAGGATGCGAAGACCTCGTGGGCAGGGACAGTCTTTGGCTATCTGGTGGCAAACTCGTTCGTCATTATGGCAGGCTATCTGATCTCGGCGGCGACAGGAGAGAGCGATCCGCCGGTGGCGTTCCTGGCAATGGGACTTGGAGCGGCGGCGCTTCTGATACTGATCCTCGCGCAGTGGACGACGAATGATAACAACCTGTATACGGGAAGCCTCGGACTGGCGAACTGCCTTCCGTTTACGAAGCATAAGATCGTGATCGTTACAGGGATCGCGGCGACCATCGTAGGTGCGATGGGACTTGCGGATTATTTTACTACATGGCTGTCATTGCTAGGCGTCGGGATCCCGCCGGTGGCAGGAGTCATTATCTGCGATTATTATCTTCTGAAGGGGCAGAAGTATGAGTATGGACCGGGAACCAGATACTGCAAGGTCAACATATGGGCGTTCGTGGGATTGTTCGTCGGCGCGGCGGTAGGATTTGCAGTTCATTGGGGCATTGCTTCTATCAATTCATTGGTAGTCAGTATCATCGTTTATTATGTACTGATGAAGATGTTCGGCAAGACAAACAGCGGGATCATCGGTGAGTCGATAGAAGATTAATTTATAAAAACGAAAAGGAGGAAATAAGTATGCCGAAGTATATGGATTTGGAGTTGGCGAACGCGAGTTATAAGTTGATGCATGATCTGATTCAGGTTAAGAAGGGGGAGAGCGTACTGATCACAGTGGATTCGAAACCGGATTTCCGTGTTGTCGAGGAAATGGCGAAGGCGGCGGAAGTATTGGGCGCGAAGACGATGGTCGCATGGCATTCTACGCCGAAAGGGTACGGGGCGCTTACCATGCCTTATCTCCCGGAACCGCTGATCGCATGTGTGGATAAAGCGGATGTGTGGGTGGAGATGAACGACCAGTGGCTTCTGTATTCCCCGATCTGGGACAAGGCTGTGACAAATGGGCGCACCCGCCAGGTGATGCTGGGCGGTTTGAGTATTGAGAGGATCGTACGTTGCATTGGGGAGGTTGATCTTGAGGCGCAGCAGGAGTTCCAGAATACACTGGCGAAGATGACGAAGGATGGGAAATGTATGCGTATTACGAACGCGGCTGGTACGGATATCCGTTTTGAGAATGACCCGGATCGCCCGGTTGCAAATGAATGCGATTACAGTTTCCCGGGAGGGCATTTCCTGTTAGGCCAGATCGGATGGGCGCCGAAGGAGGAGACGATCAATGGTGTGATCGCGTTTGACGGAACTATTTCAGGGGGCGGTGAAGCGGAACTGGGACAGTTGACAGAACCGGTGTCCTATATCGTGAAGGAAGGCAGGATCCAGGAGATCAGAGGCGGCGAACAGGCGGATATCCTGCGCGCCTATTATAAGAAGCTTGATGATCCCAATATGTATATTGCCGCCCATGTCTGCTATGGCGTGAATCCGAATGCGAAGCTTGAGGGATGTACGACGGAGGACGAGCGTGTATGGGGAAGTACACAGTGGGGATTCGGGCATCAGGGGTCCTGCTATTCCGGCGGCGCGCCAAGAGAGGCGAAGAGCCATATCGACGGGATCTGTCTGAATTGTACGATCTATATAGATGATAAGATGATCCTGGAAAATGGAAAATATGTAGAGCCGACTCTTGCTGCCCTTGCGGCGAAATTGGGGAAATAAGCATGGAGAAGATAAAAGTATGTGCGGATCCATTTCCGCCTTATCAGTACATAGATAAAGACGGACAGATGAGAGGACGGGATTATGAACTGGTGATGAGCAGGCTTCGTGCCGCCGGGTATAGCCCTAAGATGCACATTGCGCCGTGGAATCAGATCTATCCCCAATTCGAGGACGGGGAGTTTGACGTACTGTTCCAGGCGCAGGATTCCCCGGAGCGCCTGGAGAAATTCTACTTATCGAGGCTTCTGCGCCATGCGGTGACGGAGGTCGTGACTGTGAACCGGGGGCTGACGGGATTGAGGAAATATACGGAACTGGAAGGATATAAGGTCGGGGTGATCGCAGATTTTGCGAATGGTCCGGAGATAGACAGCCTTCCGGCTTCCTGTAAGACAGAATTTGCCGATGCGGCGAAAGTGCTGCAGGGGATCTACGACGGAACCGTAGACTGCGGGGTCTGCGATCAGGGAGTGAAGGAGTATCTGATGGCAAAAGAGCCGGCGCTTTATCCGATCCCTGCGCTGACCTATCACAGACCGTTGTATGTCATGTTCCGCAAGAAGAAACACAGAGATGACTTTGACGCGGTTTAAGGCGTGTCTGAGTGCAGGATAAAAAACGTAGTGGACTACGTTTTTTATCCTGTCTTTCTGTCCCGGTATAGGGTATCCATATGATCGCAAAACTGGCGGATGTCCATCTCGTGATAGGGATGGTACATTTTTACAATCTCTGAAACCGAAATGCGGTCAATAATCTGTTGGAATTTAAGACATGTCGACCATTGGTAGTATGCAAGTGCCCATCCCGCCCAGTAGAGGGGGCTTCTGTCCACTCTGTGATCGATCTCTATCTGCAGTGCTTCATTTAATTCAGAATTTTGTGTCAAGGTATATTCAATCACGGCATATGCAGTCTCTATACCTGATTTTCCGGCGATCGTAGAGGAGTCTCCATGTTCAAACCGGGTGGCTATACCAGAAGCAATAAATCTCCGAAAAAAATCATCTGCGTCATAATCTAATTGATTCACTGCAAAGTCTAACATTCTGCCAAGGGAAACCCTTGCTTTTTCCAGATATAATTTATCGTAAGCGTTTGTCATCAGATTTCATCTCCTGATCTATGATGGATACTATATAAATATCGCCCCGTTGGTACTGGTTTTTATCCATGTTATAATATTCTTGCCGGGCAGTGCGGTCACGTAATTCTTTTCTGGGATACCAGAGATTCTTATCAGCTTTCTCATATTCACAGAATACCAGTTTATCAAATGCTTTTTTACTTTTTAGAACGAATTGCTCCCCTAGATTTCCTAATCGCATAGCATGATTTAATTGCCGGAAGGAGATTGTTCCATTCAGGAAGTCCTGGGCAAAGGAAAAGTAACTGTCATCTGCGCGGTATCCGATTATTACATCGTATTCTTCATAAGCAATGGAAAAGTTCTCGTTGATATATTTTTTTGCCTCTCTTGCAAGTGGAGAGGGCATATCGAATTGGCGATTTTGAAGCAATATGTTTAACCAATGCAATATTCCAAATTCTTTATCGGTAAGTTTTAGAATACTTAGATCTGTATCGTCTATTTTATAAGAATTTAAATATCCGTCCTGACTTTCATTGACTGCCCATTCTTTTGCAAGATCCGGATTTTCTGTGCAATAAAATCCAAGACCATAGTCATTATAAGGTTTTCCCTTTCCGTAGACGGGATGCTTTATGAGATTTGATGAGCCATGGTATATTATTCTTTCCAAATCTTTCACCTCTCTATTAGAAATATACTTCTGTAGAAGAGTAAATGTCAAGAGATAAACTTTTGAAATTTTGTTTGTAGTATGTTTCCTATGGATTTATAATAGTAAGTGACAGGAATTTATTCCTGCGGAAAGCATAGAGTTGTATTTTCAAAGACGCTCTGAGGGAGGAGAAGATGGCAACAGATTTTGCAGGCAGTACCGTATCAAAGAATATTATCTCACAGGCAGTTCCGCTGATCATGGCGCAGATCGTACAGATCCTTTACAATGTAGTGGACCGTGTATATATCGGGCATCTTCCGGAAGCGGACGGGTTGGCGTTGACAGGCATCGGTCTGGCGTTCCCCGTGATCACGCTGGTCATGGCTTTCACGCAGCTTTTCGGCGCCGGAGGCACGCCTTTGTTCTCCATGGCAAGAGGAGCGGGAGAGGATGAACAGGCGGAGAAGATCATGGGAAATGCTTTCTTTATGCTGCTTAGATGTGCGGTTGTGCTGTTTGTGTTCTGTTATCTTTTACGCCGTCCCATTCTGTTTTTATTCGGAGCAAGTGAGGCTTCTTATGTCTATGCCGATGCGTATCTGAAGGTCTATCTGTTTGGAACGGCATTTTCCATGATATCTGCGGGAATGAACGGATATATCAATGCGCAGGGATTCCCGGGAACCGGTATGGGTACGACGGTCATCGGGGCAGTGATGAACCTGATCCTGGATCCTGTCTTTATCTTTGTATTTCATATGGGGGTATCCGGGGCGGCGTTGGCTACGGTGCTCAGCCAGATGGTATCGGCGCTGTGGGTGGTGCGGTTTCTCACAGGTCCTAAAGCGATCCTGCATATCAGGAGAGAATATATCAGAAGTGACTATAAGCTTGTGGGGCAGATTGCTTCGCTGGGGCTGTCCGGATTTATCATGCAGTCTACCAATTGTCTTGTGAGTATCGTATGCAATATAACTTTGCGTGCCTATGGCGGAGACCTGTATGTGGGGATCATGACGGTGCTCCATTCTATCCGGGAAGTGATGACGCTTCCGGTCTTCGGATTTACGGACGGTGCGCGTCCGGTTCTGGGCTACGATTATGGTGCAAAGCGTTTTGAACGGGTACGCAGCGGGATCCGGTTTATGACGGTTGTGGGGATCGGCTATACCATTCTTGCCTGGATCGTGGTCATCATCTCTCCGCGCCTGCTGCTGTCTGTATTTACGAACAATAGGGAGATGCTGGATGCAGGACAGGAGGCGTTGAATCTGTATTTTATGGGATTTTGCTTTATGGCGTTCCAGTTCTGCGGACAGAGTACATTTGTCGCGTTGGGGCGGTCGAAGCAGGCGGTGTTCTTCTCGCTTCTTCGAAAAGCGATCATTGTTGCTCCGCTGACGGTACTTCTGCCGCGGCTTGGGTTGGGAGTGCACGGTGTGTTCCTCGCGGAGCCTATTTCCAATGTGATCGGGGGGAGTTCCTGCTTCATAGCGATGTATCTGCAGGTGTATCGAAGGCTGCTGCATTAATTCATGACTGAGGAGATGATCGGTTTACCCTCCCGGTCAAGCAGAGGAGTCAATCCGCCTGCATTTCCGCCCTGGTGATATAGATAATTCACGCCGGTTGCCTTGTCAATCCAGATCTCCATAACATTCAATGTGCCCTGTGAGTAAACTACTTCAAATCTGTCGTTTTTCTTCATTGTCTGTACCTCCGTTTTATAGTCTTATTACACTTGAGATATTTTTGATTATACCACGATAGGATAGGTGATTCCAGTGTAAAATCTACACATTCTTCTGCGTCATAGATACAAAAAGAGAATATTGAGATTGAGTATATGTCCGAATCGTAATAGACTAAAACGATAGAAGCAAACGGAGGTGGAATGGCATGGGAATATTTGTGAATCCGGGCAATCATGCATATAAAGAAGCAGTGAATTCCAGAGTTTATGTAGATAAAAGCCGGTTGATTTCTTATATGAACCAGATTCTGAATACAAAATCTGGATATATTTATCTCCGCTATTGAGAAGAGGGTGGCTTCAGAATTAATAAAAGAATTTCCGCAATACGCAGATTTAACAGCTGATCGTAAGCTAAAAGTATTTCTTGATCAGTTGTTTAATTTCCTGCGGGGACTTTTTAAAGGAGCTGATTATGTAGAGTTAGCTTATATGACAGGAATTCTTCCGATCAAGAAATATGGGGATCACTCTGCAATTAATATCTTTGATGAATATTCCATGATTGATTCGGCGGAATTATCAGAGTATTTTGGTTTTACGGAAGAAGAGGTCTCTGATCTGTGCAGAAGATATAATGTGGAATTTTCGGAAGTTCAGAGGTGGTACGACGGGTATCTGCTTAATGGGATTCATATCTACAATCCGAAGTCAGTTGTTGACGTTATGCGGAGAAAGAAGATAAAGAGTTATTGGACGGGAACGGAGACTTATGAAGCGTTAAAGGTCCATATTGACCGGAACTTTGACGGTCTTAAGGAATCCGTAATTGAGATGCTTGGAAATGGGCGGTGTAAGGTTAATGCGTATAAATTCCAGAATGATATGACTACATTCAAGACAAAGGATGATGTGCTGACACTTCTTGTTCATCTTGGATATCTGGCTTATGATGAAGAGAAGGGAGAAGTATTTATTCCGAATCAGGAGATCGCCCATGAATTCTATAATGCAGTAGACGATCCGGGGTGGGAGGGCGTAACCCGCGCTTGACCGTTCCGAAGAATTGTTGAAAAATACATGGGCAATGAATGGAGACGCGGTGGCGGATGGTGTTGCCGCGATTCATGATGAGACAGCATCCTTAAATCTGTCAGAGGAGCGATCACACAGATAAAAAGCAGGGAATATACTTCATGGATCGAGGGATATACGGGGGATATATTGTTGGTTGCAATAAATTATGACAAAGGGAAAAAAGTCCATGAGTGTGCGATCGAAAAATATGTGAAAGAGTAATATATCACGTAACGAGTCAAGTCTCCATATATGTAGGCAGCAAAAGATCTACACACAATCCCCCATAACCGCTCTGGCGCATGATCATATCCCCGCCGTGTGATCCGGCGATCTGCCGGACGATCTGTAATCCCAGTCCATGCCGCTGCTCTTTCACATTACTGTCGCACATCATATAATGGGGTGCGGCATTTAATTTCCGGATCATTTCCGGAGGCATACCTGCGCCGTCGTCTTCTACACGGAGGCAGACGATGCCGGATCCGTTCTGCATAGCGCCGGTACGATACATGGGTGCGTTGGGTTCGGATCGCATCGTTACCGAGACGTAGACTGTGCAGCCATCCGGATTGTGATTGATACAGTTCTGGATCAGGTTCGTAACGGCTCGCAGGATCAGGTCTTTATCCACGGAAACTGGACAATCCGTGATCTCCGGTGAAGTCTTCCATTCGATCGCATGTATTCCGTCAATCTCCATATTCATGAAATTTACAACAGATTGTCTTGCGAGGGCGACCGCATTTTCACGGATTCGGTGAAGGGGCTGCATATCGTACTCGAGCCGGGAAGCAAGATTCAGGTCGTTGACCAGGTTGCGGATCCGTTCGCTCTGCCGTAAGATGACCGAAGCCTTCCAGCGGGCGTCTTCCGTAAGAAACGGATCTTCCGCCAACTGTCCGGCATATCCCATGACCATGGACAGCGGCGTGCGGATGTCGTGGGAGACTCCTGCGATCCAGTTTGCCCGTGCACTGTCCTTCTTCCTGAGCTGATAATTCTGCGACTTAAGGATCTCAGAGGTCTGGTTGATACTGGCGGCAAGCTCGGACAGCAGCCCTTTCTCTTTGATGTGGACGGGCTTTCTGGTCGGCAGTGTCTGTATGCCCTCTGTAATGGGGCTTACGGACCGCAGGAGCCTTAGGTTGGCGATAAAATAGATCAGGAAAATGAGCAGTGCATTTATAAGCAGCGTATTCAAAGCATACTTGGGAAGATCTGCGATAAAATGATAGTCCCAGTTAGGATACATATGCTTCCAGTAACGGTCTTTGGGATATCCAAGGACGACCAACCCTTCCGAAGCCTCTGCGGGAAAGGTGGGATAATCCATGAGATATCCGCGGGTGAGGGATGCAGTGTCGGCTAATGTGTATTCCATAGGGATCTCCGGCGGCAGATTCTCTGTGTGCCAGGCGACCCGATGTGTCGTATTGTCTATGAATATCGCCCAGACGTGCTCACTCTTAAGGGTTTCTGCGGCATCTTCGGCAAGGACATAGCCGCCCGCCGCTGTCTTTGTGAGGGCGTCGCCGGTCTCCCGGGCAGTGGTCCAGGGGGAAGCGGCGGGTGTCTGGCTAAGACTGAGCGTGGCAAGGACTATGATATTCAGGATGAAGAGAAGGATGGTACTGAGCAGCAGGATGGCGAGGAAGCGCCGGATTAGTTTGGGGACACTTTTCATACTGATTTCCTCCGGATTTCTATAATACGATTAATTTATACCCCAAACCTTTGACGGTGATCAGGGATATGGGTTTCGAGGGATGCTCTTCGATCTTCTCACGGATCCGGCGGATATGCGCCATCAGGGAATTCTCATAGCCGTAAGGGTTATCCCCCCAGGCGGCTTCGCACAGGGCGTCGATGGTCACGATGCGTCCGGCATTGCGGTATAGGGCGAGAAGGATGGCATGCTCCTTGGCGGTGAGAGGGATGTATTGTGCCGCCGGGGAGGAGCCAGGGAGCCGTATAACCTCGACGCGTTCAAAATCTATCCTGCAGGAATGCAGGGAGACCACAGGGTTTTCGTCCTTGTAAGCTCTTCTAAGGATAGCCGTGATGCGGAAGATGAGTTCTTTCGGTAGAAATGGTTTGACCATATAATCATCCGCGCCAAGCCCGAACCCCCGGAACTTGTCTTCCTCTTCTCCCCGGGCGGTGAGGAACAGCACCGGATAATCGGCGAGTAACTTTAACTGTTCCATCAGAGTGAAACCGTCTCCGTCCGGAAGCATCACATCAAGGATCGCCAATTCCGGCTGAAATGTACTGGCAGCCGACAGGGCGTCCCTGGCACATCCCGCGGTCTGGATCTTAGAGAAGCCTTCTCTGATCAAGATAGAAGTTACCATGTCACGTAATTCCGGTTCATCGTCTACGAGCAATATTCGCTTATTTTTCAGATAATTTGCTATCATAAGAATTCCTTTCCTCGTGGTTTTTCCCTTGTTTTCCAACATATCATAACACAGGAGACCGCGGAAATCGAGCCGTCCGCAGAAAATGTAAGGTAGATGTAAGGTAGAGAGAATGTGGATGTAAGGCTGCTGGTGTACAATGCAAGAGTACCGGTACAGGAACGTTCTAATGTTCCGTCCGGACAGAAGGAAGGAGTGATAGAAGATGAATATCATCGAGACGAGTAATCTGACCAAATCTTACGCGGGATTCACGGCGGTTTCCGGTGTGAACCTCCACATTCCCAAAGGGACGGTCTACGGTTTCCTGGGACCGAACGGCGCGGGCAAGTCCACGACCATGAAGATGTTCCTGGGGCTTACAAAACCGACGAAAGGAGACTTTGTGATCGACGGAAAGAAGTATCCGCAGGACAGGATCCGGATTCTCAAGGAGGTTGGTTCCTTCATAGAAGCGCCGGCATTCTATGGTAATCTGACCGGAGAAGAGAATCTGGATATCGTCGGCAAGATATTGGGGCTTCCCAGGGCGGCGGTGGATGATGCACTTGAACTGGTGGGACTTACACAGTGGAGAAAACGCCTGGCGAGGAAATATTCTCTGGGTATGAAGCAGCGTCTCGGGCTTGCAAGCGCACTGATCGGAAGACCGCCTATCCTGATCCTTGACGAGCCCACCAACGGACTGGATCCGGTAGGGATCCATGAGATCCGTTCGCTGATCCGTTCGCTGCCGGAGAAATTCAACTGTACGGTTCTGGTTTCTTCGCATCTGCTCTCGGAGATTGAGCTGATGGCGGACAATATCGGTATCCTGAATCATGGACGGCTTCTGTTCGAAGGGACGATGGAAGAATTAAAACGCACAGCATCGGTAAGAGGTTTCCCGACAGATCATCTGGAAGAGACTTTTCTTGCAATGATCGAGGAAGATAATAAGAGAAACAGCACATACAAGCCAGACGGAGGTGTATCAATGTAATGAATATTTTGTTGGAATACAAGAAGATAAAAAGAACCGGGATTATGTTCGGCTGTATTGCCGGAGGAGTCCTGGCGGCAGGCATCCCGGTCTTGGAGCTTACGGTGCGGTCAGAACAGTATGCAGGGCTCATACAGTCTCCGCTTCAGATCATTCTTGAGGCGGACTGGAAGATGATGGCAATGCTGAATATGCTGCTGGCAATGACGGCGGCATGTATGCTGTACCATACGGAGTATGCGGATCATGCGATCCAAAGGATCACGACACTGCCGCTTAGGGAAGAAGCGGTGTTCAGAGGAAAGTTTCTTCTGTTGGCGGGACTGTGCGGCATGGCCCTGGTGATAGAGATGTTGTCTGTGCTCTTCTGCACGCTGCATTGGTTCGGTAAAGAAGGGGGAGCCTATGAGGCATGTTATGGAGCGGCTTCTGCAGGAGCATATCCGGAATTTATGAAGGATCTTGCGCTGAACTTCGGCTATTGCCTGTGCATGCTGGTCCCGGTCATCCTTATGAGCCTGTTGGTTGCGTCTGCCTGCAGGAATATGTGGATTGCCCTGGGGATTGACGTGACCTGCGTATTTATGGCGACCATGATCCCAGAGAAGTACTTTGCTCTGTCGGTAGTTCCTTTCGCGCTTCCCTTTCGGATATTAGAAGGAGTACCCATGGATCAGGCGGCGGATTATCTGATCGCGGCAGCGGCGGAGATCCTGTTGATCGGAGGAGCGGAAATGATATTTTTGAAGGTAAGGAGGGCGTTGGCATGAATTTTTTGACTTTAGTGAGTGTGGAATGGAGGAAGATACGCCGTTCCAGGATCTTGCTGATCTTGGGGATCGCGGCGGTGATGCTCTGGATCCCGTCCGTTCTGAATGCGCATCTGAATTTTGAGATGCAGGCAGAGGGGATATCGCCGGAGCATAATTTCCTCATACAGGGACTCTTGGGAATGGCATGGTTCATGTTTCCGGCAAGTATGGTGGTCGGAACGGTGCTGCTTGCCCAGACAGAGCGCGGCGGCCATGGGATCTTGCGGATGCTGGCGCTTCCGGTCAGCACAGGGATGCTCTGCATGGCGAAATATATCGTACTGCTGATCCTGGCGGCGATCCAGATGGCGATGATGACGGGGATGTATTATTTAAGCGCAGCGGCTGTTTCGCAGATGCAGGATTACGAGTTCCTGCTGCCGCCGGTATTTGTGATAAAGACGGTCGGAGCGATGTATCTCTCGGCATTCCCGATGATCGCATTTTTCTGGATGTTGGCAGTGTCTATCCATATATCGGTCTTCTCCGTAGGGATCGGTCTTGCGTCGATCGTCCCGTCTGTCCTGATGATCAACACGAAGGTGTGGTTTCTCTATCCGATGGATTATCCGTTCTATATGATCACGGCAAAATATAGTGGCCTGGCGTCCCATATTTCGGGAATGAAGATGGAACCGATCCCGTGGATTCCCGCGGCGGTTGGTTTCACAGCTGCCTGCCTGGCGGCGGCATGTGTTTGCTTTGGGAGGAAGGAAAGAAGATGAGGATTCAGGGATTCAGCGCAGCGAATCTATGCATGAAAGCAGTTCCTCCCCGCGGGTAAGTTCTTTGTCAGCCAGGCTTTCCTTGTCAGGGCAGGCGCGCAGTCTGTGATTCAGCCAGATCGCGCGCCATCCTGCCCGGGATGCGCCAACTACATCGGATTCATAAGTATCGCCGATATACCAGGTCTGTTCCGGAAGAAAATGCATCCGCTCGCCCAAAGTCCTGAATGCGCGGACATCCGGCTTGTGATAGCCGATATCCCCGGAAATAAAGATCTGGTCAGGCGTAAACCATTTCAGAAGATTCAGGGCAGACACCTTTCTCCACTGTCCCTTATGATTTCCGTTGGTCAATACGGCAGACGGGATCTTCTCTTTCCGGCAATAGTCCAGAACTTCCGGCATAAAATCAACATTCCACGTATATTTTACAACGGCTCTTTCTTTTTCCTGGATATTATAGTAATCTAAATGCAGGCAGTTGGCAGAATACGGAGGTAAAAAAATGCGCTACGATTGTTTGGTGATAGATGACGAGAAACTCCTCGCAGACAGCACGGCAGAATATTTTAACCTATTTGGCGTCAGGACGAAAGCCGTATACGGTGTGTCCGGATGCAGAGAGTTCTTTGAGCAGAACACGGCGGATCTGCTGCTTTTGGATATCAATCTGGAAGACGGCAGCGGTTTTGAACTGTGCAGAGAACTTCGTAAGAAGACGCAGATCCCCATTCTGTTTATCTCTGCCCGTGCCGGCGACGACGACAAGATCATCGCATTCCATATCGGCGGGGATGATTATATCCAGAAGCCATATTCCCTTGCCGTGCTGCTTGCGAAGGTACAGGCAGTGCAAAAACGCTTCGGTTACGGCGCGGCGAAGGAAGCTGCAGGATATTCCGACGGATGGCTGACCGTAGATTTTCAGGCGAAACAGGTATCGGTCGAGGGAAATACGGTAAAACTTACGGCGTTGGAATTCAAGCTACTGTCTTATCTGATCAAGAATGAGAATAAGGTAATATCTAAGCAGGAATTGTTCGAGAAGGTCTGGGAAGACCGGTTCACCGGCGACGGGACATTGAATGTGCATATCCGTAAGATCCGGGAGGCGATCGAGCGGGATCCCGGCAAGCCGGAGTACGTCCTCACAGTTTGGGGAGACGGCTATCGGTTTTGCGGAGGAAGATGATGAAGAAGCGTATTTTTTTGACCGGGTTATTATTTCTATTTGCTGTGGAAGCGGTAATATTGCTTTTGTTCACTGTTTGGGATGCAGATGACCGGCAGGATTCCGCCCGGATCAATGAGATCGTCCAGACTGTCCAGGCGGATTGGGACGCCTTATCGGACGGAGGGAATCCTTCCAAAGAGCAAGGAGAACTGCCGGAACTTTCCTATGCTGTCCTGGACAGGGAGGGAACGGTCTTATTGCGGACTGACGCAGGGGTAAGCACAAGTATTAATGCGGCGGTGGTTCACAGGGATACGATGCTGGATCTTGTGGTTGACGGCGAGACAGTGGGGAAGATCATTATTGCAAATGACAGTGAACAGATCTTTAAGAAGAGAAAACAGACATTTTTCTTTGTCATATTGGCGGTTACGATCCTGCAGTGTGGTATCTGCGCAGGATATTATGTCTATCTGAACTATGCCGTCATAGAGCCGTTTCAAAAGTTGAATGGTTTTGCGCAGCGTATTGCGGGAGGCAATCTGGACGTTCCGTTAGAAATGGACAGGGCGAATATATTCGGCGCATTTACGGAGAGTTTCGACATCATGCGTTCGGAGCTTAAGAAGGCGAAGATCGCCGAAGCGAAAGCGAATGCCGGGAAGAAGGAACTTGTCGCTAAACTATCGCATGATATCAAGACGCCTGTCGCAAGTATTAAGGCGGCGTCCGAGGTGGGGGCGGCGCTTGCGGACAATGACAGGCTGCGGGATAATTATACGCAGATCATCCGTAAGGCGGACCAGATTGATACACTGATCAGCGATCTGTTCACGGCGGCTCTTGAGGAACTCCGGCAGCTTACGGTATCACCGGGAGATATGGAGAGCAGGGGAATAAGGGAGATGCTTGAAAGTGCGGATTATCTTCATTATGCAGTGATTTCCGAAATCCCTGAGTGTATGTTGTATGTGGACAGGCTTCGCCTGCAGCAGGTATTCGACAATATTTTCGCAAATTCTTATAAATATGCAGGTACACAGGTCGACGTGACGGCGCACAGAAAAGGAGAGCGGCTGGATATCCGCATCGAAGATCAGGGAGGCGGCGTCTGTGAAGAAGAGCTGCCGCTTCTGCGGGAGAAGTTTAAGCGGGGAAGCAATGCAAAAGATGTGGAAGGGGCAGGGCTTGGCCTTTATATTTCGGATTATTTTATGAAGGAAATGAACGGAGAACTTGTGATTGAAAATGGAGAACGAGGACTGGCGGTGACCGTGTGTATTTCTTTAAACGCCGGTGTGTTGTGATGAGCCTTTGGCGGGTTTCCTGACGATTGATTTTTTTACTGAAAAGTAGAAAAACGGTCGATTGAAGGGAACCCTCTTTTTTATTATAATGAAGAAAAGGAGGAAATAGAATTGTTGATGAGGAGAATAATAACATGGAGAGACTGAATTTATCGGATAATATTATCCGGCTCAGGCGTGAGCGAAAGATCACGCAGGAGGAGCTTGCGGATTTCCTGGGGGTAACCAAGGCTTCCGTATCCAAGTGGGAGAATGCCCAGAGTGTGCCGGATATCCTGCTTCTGCTCCAGCTTGCGGCGTTTTTTGATATTACGATAGACGAGTTGATCGGATATGATCCGCAGCTGACCCGTGAGCAGATCCGCCGGTTTTATACGGAGCTTTCGGAGGATTTCGCGAAGCAGCCGTTTCATGAGACGCTGGATAAGATCCGGGCGCTGGCACATCGGTATTATTCCTGTTATCCTTTTCTTCTGCAGCTTTGCGTGTTGTACTGGAATCATTACATGTTGGCGGAAACAGAAGAAGAACAGGAGCAGATCTTAAAGGAGGCAGTCTCCTGGTGTGACCATATCCTGGAAACTTGCGGCGACGTAGGTGTATGCGGCGATGCTCTGGCTGTGAAGGCGGGCTTAAGCCTTCAACTGGGGAATGCGGGGGAAACGATCGAGATGTTGGAACCGGCGTCTGATCCGGTGCGGTTTTCCGGGCAAAATGGTACGCTGCTTGTCCGGGCATACCAGATGGCGGGAGAACAGGAGAAGGCAAGAAGATATATCCAGGCAAGAGAATATCTGGACATGCTGAACCTTGTGGGGGATGCAGTAATGACTCTGGCTCTGTATCAGGATGACTTAAAGAGATGTCAAAAGACTGTGAGAAGGATCCGGGCTGTAATGGAACAATACCGGCTAGAGCAGCTCCACCCGAATGTGGCGGCACAGTTCCATTACCAGACGGCAGTCATGTATGCGGCAAACAAGGAGACGGAAGATGCCTTTGAGGCTCTTGCCCTTTTTGGAAATTGCATCGGCAGGCTGTTGGATGCAGAGAAGATCGTGCTTCAGGGAGACGAATATTTTGACCGGGTGGATGAGTGGATCGAAAACCTGCCGCTTGGAGCCATTGCGCCAAGGAGCAGGGAGTTTATATCCCAGAATGTGCGGGAGGCATTTGCCCATCCGGTATTTGAAAGTATGAGAGAGCGCCCGGAATTTCAGAAGCTGATACAGCGTTATAAAGGAGGAGAAGATAATGCCTGAAATCAAAGAAATATTACCATTTTTAATCCCATTGGCGATCGTGGAGTTTGCTTTGCTTATTTACACACTCCGTCACATCCTGACACATCGCACGTACAGACACGGCAGCCGTGCATTATGGATCATCGTTACACTGGTGGGGATGCAGTTTATCGGACCGATATTGTATTTCCTGTTGGGCAGAGAGGAGAGCTGATATGGATATGCTGACGCTTTCGCATGTGGCGAAGAATTTTGGAGAGAAGCAGGTGCTCCGCGACGTCAGTTTTGCTGTTCCGGAGCATACGGTATTCGGCTTCGTAGGGCAAAACGGCGCCGGGAAGACGACGGCAATGAAGATGATCCTTGGACTCCTTGCGGTAAGCGGGGGAGAGATCCGGGTGGAGGGTATGCCGGTACGGTATGGGAATACCCCGACAAACCGGCTCGTAGGATATCTGCCTGACGTACCGGAATTCTATTCGTATATGACTCCGGCGGAATATCTGCGGTTCTGCGGGGAGATCTCAGGCATGCCGTCTAAGGAGATCAAAAACCGTAGCGAAGAGCTCCTGCGTCTGGTGGGGCTTGACAAGGAGAAGCATCGGATCAAGGGATTTTCAAGGGGGATGAAGCAGCGCCTGGGGGTTGCGCAGGCACTGTTCGGACGTCCCAAACTGCTGATCTGCGACGAGCCGACTTCGGCTCTTGATCCGGCGGGCAGAAAGGAGCTGCTTGATATCCTGACGGCGGCAAAGGAAGAGACGACCGTACTCTTCTCCACCCATATCCTCTCGGATGTGGAACATATCTGCGACGAGATGGCTTTTCTGCATGAGGGGAAGATCGCTCTTAAGGGATCGTTGGATGAGGTGCGTAAGATCAGGAAAGCCTCGGCGGTGACGATAGAGATGGAACGTCCGGAAGACGCCGGTATCCTGCGCCAGACCTTTCCTTTTCTTAAGAATAGCGGGAAGAACAGCCTTCTGCTTAAAGAGGCGGAGAGACTTCCTGAACTGCTGCGTCTTATTGCGGACAGGCGGTGTCCGATCATACGGATCGAGCGGCAGGAAGAGGCGCTTGAAGATTTATTCATGGAGGTGGTGGGCAGATGAAAGCATTTCTGAAAAAAGAATGGATGGAATGGAGCCGGACCGGGCGGATGCTGATATTGTTGTTGGTCTTTGCATTGTTTGGGATCATGAATCCTGCTATTGCTAAGCTTACTCCCTGGATGATGGAGAATATGGCAGGATCGCTGTCCGATGCAGGGCTTGTGGCGACGGCTGTCCAGGTGGATGCCATGACCTCCTGGGTACAGTTTTATAAAAATATTCCGGTAGGGTTGATCATCTTCATCCTGGTCACCAGCGGGAACTTTACCTCTGAGTATGAGAAGGGCACGCTGATCCCGGTTGTTACCAGAGGACTGGCGCGCCGGAAGATCCTGGCGGCGAAGGCTGTGTTTCTCATTGCAGCCTGGACGGTGCTGTATGCGCTCTGCTTTGGGATCACGTATGGGTATAATGCATATTTCTGGGACAATGGGATTGCAGGGAATCTGTTCTTTGCCGCCGCAGGCACGTGGTTGTTCGGTGTGTGGGCGGCAGCGCTGCAGGTCTTCTTTTCTTCCGTGTCAAAGAGCAGTTCCCAGGTACTTTTAGGGACCGGAGGGGTGGCGCTTGGAACTTATCTTCTTGGCATAATCCCGAAGCTTGCTGATCTTCTCCCGGTAAAGCTGATGAACGGTACGGCGCTTTTGCAGAAAGCGGCAGATCCAGGGGATTATTATGGATGCATTGCCGTGGCAGGGGCGATGGTCCTGCTGTGTATGGCTGCGGCTGTGGCCTGCTTTGACAGGAAACAATTATAATACGTGAGATCCGATGCCAGAAATTTAAGGGTTTTTTAAGGATTGCCTAAAGACATATAAGAATTAACACAATAAAATAGAACGTGTGATCAATAGTCCGTGCCGCGTTGCAGAATCTATCGTTCATCACGCAAGGCGGTACGCAAACCGTAGTAAAGGAAGTTTCGCTATGAAAAAAATAATATTGAAAACCGAGAACCTAAGCAAATCTTTTTCAAGCGGAGGCAGTCTCCAACACGTTCTGAGAAATATTGACCTTGAACTGTACCAGGGTGATTTTACTGTGATCATGGGCTCGAGCGGAGCCGGAAAATCGACGCTTTTGTACGCACTGTCAGGAATGGATACGCCGACGCTTGGCACGATCACCTTCGGGGAGCAGGTTATCTCGAAGCTGGATCAGGACGAACTTGCCGTATTCCGGCGCGGTCACTGTGGATTTGTATTCCAGCAGATTTACCTGATCGACGGAATGTCCGTGATGGATAATGTAATGTCGGCGGGTCTGCTTGTCAGCAAAGATAAGAAAGCGGTCCTTACAAAGGCAAAAGAATTATTTGCCGCCGTGGACATTTCCGAGGAGACGCAGAAGAAGTTCCCGACGCAGATTTCAGGTGGGGAAGCCCAGCGGGCGGGAATGGTGCGGGCGTTGATCAACAGTCCGGAGATCCTGTTCGCCGACGAGCCTACGGGCGCGCTTAACTCCAGAACCGGCATGGACGTACTGGATACGCTGACCCGGTTCAATGAGATGGGGCAGAGCATCGTCATGGTGACGCACGATATGCGCTCTGCCAGAAGAGGAAACCGCATTCTGTACTTAAAGGACGGTGCAATTCTGGGAGAGTGTGATCTAGGAAAATATGAAAGCGTGCATCAGGGGATGTCTGCAGCGAATTCCTTGCAGGATGACGCCGGCAGGCAGGAAAAGCTCTCCGCTTTTCTCACGGAAATGGGGTGGTAGATATGGGAAAAAGTTTTCTTCTTGCCCGCTCAAACCTACGTAAGGCAAAGGGACAGACTGCCGCCATTATCGTATTGATGTTCCTTGCGGCTCTCATGCTGAACCTGTGGTTGATGCTTGCAATGGATTACAGACAGAATTTTGAACGATGCCACGAGCGGCTGAATGCAGAGCATGTTACCTTCGCGATCGACGGTGTCGGCAGCGAAGTGCGGGATTTTCTAAAGGACACCGTGGAGGAAGATAACCGTACGGCAGAATTTTTCATGGATTCGGTCATGCATATGGTGGGAATTTTTGAATATAACGACGGTGAAATGAACTCAGAATTTATTTTCATGGAGAAGGAAGCCGCCCTTTCGCGCCAGGTGGGGAAGTTTGAAATTACCGAGGACAGCGGCTATAAAAGCGGAGTCTATATGCCGAACCTGTACAGATCAGACGATATTGCAATTGGGAAGACCATAGAGATCTCGATCGGAAGCCAGAAAATGTCCTATACCGTATGCGGTTTTTTCAACAGCGCCATGACTGGCTCCCACAACTGCGGCATGTGCGGGATCCTGCTGACGAAAGACTGTTATGAGGAGCTTAAGGAGACCGGATGTGCGCCTGAGGCTACGCTGTGTTCCATTCGTCTTGAGGACAGATCAGAATGTGAAGATTACGATGCGATGCTCAAAGACGCCGTTTCTTCACGTTTCGCAGCCGCCCGTACCGTAAGCAATACCTATGACATGGTATCCCGTTCCCGTTACATTTCCCAGATGATCTGTTCCGGGATCATGAGCGCCATGGCATTTCTGATCCTTCTCATTGCCCTTGTTGTGATCGCCTCCAATATTATGAATTACATTCAGGAAAATATGAAGGATTTAGGAGCTCTCAAAGCAGTGGGGTACACCAGCAGGCAGCTCGTCTGTACGCTCCTTTTACAGTTTGCGGGGATTTCTCTGGCGGTTGCTTTTGTGGGGGCAGGCCTGTCATACGTCTTGTTTCCATATATCAATGAAATGATGGTCTTGCAGACGGGGATTCCTTATACGATCCGGTTTTTGCCGCTTCCCTTCATCCTGACGCTTGGAGTCTTAGGAGGGGCTGTTTCCTTTGTGGTATGGCTGTCCTCGCGCAGGATCAGGAAGGTGGAACCGATCGTCGCGCTCCGGCAGGGGATCAAGACCCACACGTTTAAGAGGAACCATGTCCCCCTTGAAAAGACACGGGCGGGGCTTAATCTTGCACTGGCGCTCAAGACAACTTTTTCCGGTATGAAGCATAATGTGACGGTATGCATAACCATGCTGGTGTTATCCCTTGTCGCCGTATTTTCAGGAGTAATGATTGAAAATATGATTGCAGATATGACCCCGTTTTTGAACATGATCGTGGGGGAAACTGCGGATAGCTGTATAAATATAGAGGCAGACGCCGAGGAAGAATTTCTGGAAAAAATGAATGGGGATGAGCGGGTGGAGAAGGTTTATCTATACAACAGTATCCAACTGCTCCATGTGGGCGGCGATGTGTTGATGGTCACGGTTACGGACGATTTTTCTAAAGTGAATAACCAGGATGTGATAGTGGAAGGAAGATTTCCGAAATATGACAATGAGATGGCGATTGCCGCAAAATATGCCAAAGAAAGAGGGCTTGAGACAGGAGATGAGATCGAGCTTACGGCAGACGGCAAACAAGACGGGTATATCATATCGGGATTGGTTCAGATCACCAATAATCTTGGGAAAGACTGCCTGCTTACAAGAGAGGGCTACGAACGTATAGGGGAAATGCAGAATATGAGCTATTATCTGAATCTAACGGAGGAGACGGAGATCGGGAAGTTTAATTCGGAAATGAAGGATCAATTCGCGGGAAAAGTAAACACGACGATTGATATAGACGCAACGGTAGAAGGAGCGGCTTCAGTCTATGTTGCGCTGATGAAGATGATTGTTTTTGCAGTTCTCGTGCTGAGTGTGGTCGTGATCACCTTCGTGCTGTATCTGCTGGTGCGGACGATTGTCAGCAATAAAAAGCGTGACTACGGGATCCTGAAATCCCTTGGTTTCACGACGGGGCAGTTAATCTTACAGACGGCGCTTTCCTTCATGCCGGCAGTGGTTCTCTCGACCGTTGTGGGAGTGACCGTGTGCAGCTTTATGATCAATCCGATGGTGGCTGTATTTTTAAAGGATTTGGGGATCGTGAAATGTACGTTTACGGTTCCCGTGGGGTATAATATACTGGCGGGAATAGGGATGATACTGGCGGCGTTCGGGATTGTGTGCCTGCTATCCCTGAAGATCAAAAGGATTACGCCGAAGGCGCTGTTAGAGAGTATATAGTCGATACAGCCTGGGAAAGATGTTGCATTTGTAATACAAATATTTGCTTTTGGCATACAATAGTGATATTATAAATATAGAATAGAGAAAGAAAGGGGATATTATTTATGGCATTAGCAACTTTAACCGCACGAGTGAATGAGGAAGATAAGATCAGTTTTGACGCATTTTGTTCTAATGTAGGACTGAATACTTCGACAGCAATAAATTTATTTGTAAAGGCAGTTCTGCGTGAAAATAGAATCCCATTTGAAATTGCGCAGTCTCCCGACCCGTTTTTCTCGGAATCTAATATCGCTTATGTAAAAAAATCAGTGCAGGAGTTACGGGAAGGAAAAGGGACGGTTCATGAATTGATCGAGGTGGAGGATGAGTGAAAAATAGGTTTAGCGCTGTACATCGTAAATTAGATTCCGCTATAAACAGCAAGGAATCTAATTTACGATATTGTTTTGCCCTTATTCAGCCTTGCCTTTACATTTCAGATATAGCGACAGCGAGTAAATGGCAGGCAGAAATATAATAGCGATGACCACCGCCGGCAGCACCCATTCCAACCGAAGGAATGCATTCACAATACAAAGAATTCCTACAATAGTATACAGCCGTCCCGAAAATCTATGGGTGAGAGTCCAATTATTCTCGTCTGCCAGAGTCCATGGAAGTTTGATGCCAACCGTATAATTCTGATGGCATTTAGGCAGGTAATTTCCAACCAGGAAAAAGAGGATCCCCATCAGCAGATTCATAAAAAACGTTGAATTCAGCCAGTCTGCCATGGAAAGCTCGAGAGCGTATCCGTAGGTTGCGGCACAGCACACGATGGAGAGGACCGGGCAGATCAGGAGGACCAGACGGTACATTTTCTGGCTTATATTTTTATGTTTCGGGTCGATCGCCGTACAAAATGCACAGAGAATATGGGCTGCGCACATAAAAGCAGGAATCCCAAAAACAGTAAATGTCTTAGAGCTAAAGCCGTTGGGCGTCCCATCAGAGGCAAAATGTGTCGCGATGGTATCCGGCAGGCGGCTCCAGCACAAAATCCCGATCAGTATGGGCAGTAAAGTGATCAAACTGGTGATGATGATGAAGATCTGATGCTTTCTCAGCATAGATGGATTGTCTTTTTTATTCATGATTCGTTCCCTCCTTTTAAATTAGAAAGCCATGCCATTAACTCCTCTACCACGGAAGTATTCAGTTCATAGTATATAAAATTTTTATACTTTGATTCATGAAGTAGATCCGCTTTCTTCAGAATACTCAGGTGGTAGGAAATGGTGGCTCCCGTCATGTCAAAATGACTCCCGATCTCTCCGGCTGACATGCGGCCGGATTTCAGCAGCGTAAGGATCTCACGCCGGACGGGGTCTGACAATGCTTTAAATGTCTGTCCGAAACTCAATAAGCATCCCTCCTGTCTTTGTTCGTGTTTGAAAATCATTCCGCGCCATTTGCCGTGTGTTTTTGGAAAATGGATGGGTATTTAGAAATATTTCTAAATAGATAATAGCATAGGAGGATAAGAAAAGCAATAACTATTTAGAAAAATATCTAAATACTACTCTTTCATATATCCGATATATTAGGAAAAGAAGAGAAAGATATCCTATATATTTGGGAAAGAAGAGAAAGATATCCTAATTATATTAAGAAAAGAGGAGAATAGAAAGTAATGTATTAAGGGATGACATTTTCAGGTGAAATATATATAATAAATATATATTTCAAGACAATGTGACAGCACCATGAGGAGGATAGAGAAATGACATTCTTCGATGCATTTTGTGGAAATACAGTGAGTTTAAGCATGACGACATTATTTTTCGTGGGTGCGGTAATCCAGCTTTTCGGTGAGATACCTTATAAAAATAGAAAACATTACTGCCGGATCTTCGGATCGTTGATTCTGTTCATTGCTTTTTGTGCGTTTGCCGGAACACTTTTCTATAAGACAGGTCTGTTTGCCGTTCCGCATAACGGCGGGGAAATGATATACGCGTACATTCAGATCACCGGGGTTATGCTGGTTCTCCAGGTGATGTACCGGAAGCCTTTTGGGGTCTGTCTGGCGACTTCTGTTTTTCTGGCGATCCTCTATGATGTGGGGTGGAACCTGGCGGATATATTGTCGCCGAACAAGATCTATGATCTGAGCCTTATATCAGACAGGAGAGAGTACTTATTTAATGAATGGATCACGACTCCGCTTTGCCTTATTCTCGTCATTTTGCTGCTGTATAAGACCAATGCGCGGGAATTGTTCGCCCAGTGGGAAGAGCAGAAACCGAAGCTTGGGGTTCTGGTCTTTCTTGGGTTTTATCCGATCCTGAGCCAGATCGTCCAGGAAACGGTGGATCTAAGCGCCAGGGAGGTTGGTTATAATCCGGCTACGGCGATGATCTTCCTGTTGGTGGTATATATGATCTTCATGTATACCGGGCGGGAGGGTGTCCAGCAGAAACGGATTGAAGACCAGGAGGTAAGCCTTAGGCAGCAGAGGGCATATATTGAGAACCTGGAAGGGCTGCAAAGGGAGGTGCGTAAGTTCCGGCATGATTTTAAAAATATGATGTCTGGGATGTATTTGCAGGCGGAAGAGGGGGATCTTAAGGCGATCCAGGGCTATATCCATGAGATGACGGAGGATTTTGATCTGCAGGTGGGAAGCCAGATCCGTCTTATGAACCAGCTTGCCAATATCCGTGTAACGGAGGTGAAGGGATTGTTCCTGGAGAAAATGAAGACCATGCAGGTGGCGGAAATTCACTGGGAGCTTGAGGTTCTGAAGCCGTTTGAGAAGACACGGCTTCGCAATACGGATCTGTGCCGGTGTCTGGGGATTCTGCTGGATAATGCCATGGAAGAGGTGAAGGGCAGGGAAGACGGGCAGATTCATATCATGATCAGCAGCCAGAGTGGATATACGACGTTCCGGGTGAAGAATACACTGTATTCAGCCGTTGATTTTCATAAGGTAGGGACGCCAGGGTATTCTACCAAAGGGAAAGGCAGGGGGATCGGACTTGATAATTATAAGAAGATACTGGGGAAGTATGAGAAGACGCTGCCGCTTACGACGATACAGGACGGGTATTTTATCCAGGAATTAAAGATCCAGGAGGTGTGAGGCAGTGCATTCGGGCACTGTGAATAACAATTGGGGCAGTTTCCGCGTTAGAAGATAAGAAGCTGAGTATAATGAAACTAACTTTTTGATACCTTGAATGTATTGCGCTGTAAGGCGGGAAGAAGGAGGAAGAGAAGATGGGTTCAAAAACAGAAAAACGGCAGCTTATTATTTTTATTGCGATCGCTTATGGAATTCCGTATTTATTAGGAATTTTGATGTGGTATGGCAGTTTGAAGCAGATGGATCTGAGCGCGTTCCCTGTTACACAGATGTTGTATCCTGCGATGGGAGTTATGCTTGCGTATCTCCTGACCCGAAAGGGAGATGAGAGGATTCTGCGGGCGTTTTATATCTGTTTTATTCTGACGACGGTTATTGCAATTATATTCACGATACTTTCCGTATTGATGCCGGATGCAGTGGTTACTCTGCCGGGAGGGACGGTGTCAGTATTCGGTCTGGCTATCCAATATCTGTTGGCGGCGGGAAGCGTTATCGGGCTGATCTGTTTCATTGCAGCAGGAAAGAAGAAACGGGCGGCTTCTGGGATCAAATGGAAGAACTGGAAGGCATCCGTAGGGTGTATCGTACTGTTTGTGATATTGTATTTGGCACGGGTGGCTGTTTTCAATGGATTGTCCGGAGAGTTGGAGGAGTTTGCCGCGATTTTGACGAGTGCGGAGGCGTGGATTTATTTTGCGGTCATGCCGTTGGACTTTTTGTTGGGATATCTTGCTTTCTTTGGGGAAGAGTATGGGTGGCGGTATTATCTGCAGCCATTTCTTCAGAGGAAATTTGGATTGAGAAAAGGCGTGTTGATCCTGGGAGTGGTATGGGGGATCTGGCATCTGCCGTTGGATTTCTTCTACTATGTGACGCCGGAGTATGGCGTTGCCATGACGGTGAACCAGATTATTAATTGTGTGACGCTTGGGATCTTCCTTGGGTTTGCGTATATGAAGACAGAGAATATATGGGTGCCGGTCATCATTCATTTCCTGAATAATAACCTGATCATGGTTATTTCCGGGGCGTTTTCAGCGGAGGTACTGGAAAATAACAGTGTGTCCTGGATGCAAATCCCGATCACACTTTTGATAGATGTACTTCTGTTCGGATTGTTTATCTTTTCGAAACAGTATCGCAGGGATGAGCCGGAAGTATTTACAGACTCGCCGGCGGCGGAGTACAGCGTATCCAATACGTGATGCTGTCATTCTGGTACGGGCATGTTGGGATGAAGAAGGATAGGAGGATGGGGAATGCTTCCGGTTTATATATGTGAAGATGATGAGAAGATCCGTGCCGCACAGAAGGAATATCTGGAAAAGCAGATTCTGATGGAAGGCTATGATATGGAGGTTGTGCTGTGCAGCGGGCATCCCCGGGAGATTATTCAGGCTGTGAAGGAGTCACCGGGGCGCGGGATCTATTTTCTTGATATAGAGCTTGTAGGGGAGCCGATGGATGGTTTCGGGTTGGGGCAGGAGATCCGGAAATTGGATTCCAGAGGTTTCCTGATCTATGTGACCGCATTCCCTGATCTTGCCTTTGAGACGTTCCGGTATCATCTGGAAGCGTTGGACTATATCGTGAAAGGGAATCAAGATAAAATGCAGGAGGGAATCCGTCACTGCCTGAAGGTGATCACGGAGCGGATGCAGAAGGAGAAAGGAGAAGAACGAGAGTTTTTCTCTGTGAAGGTGATGGATGTGGTTAAACATATTCCTGTGGATGAGATCGTGTTCTTCGAGACAGCGGGCAGGACGCATCGAATTGAGCTGCATGGGGAGAATGACAGGATTGATTTTATCGGGAGTATGCAGGAATTGGAAGAGCAGCTGGGAGAGCGGTTCATTAGGGTTCACAGGGCTTATCTGGTCAATGTGGAACAGATTGCGCAGCTGAATTTGAAGGGACGGGAGATCCTTATGAAGAATGGGGAGAAATGTATGTTTTCACGTGGAATGAAAGGGGCGCTGTTGGAGCGGATGTAAATATGCAGGTATAGGGCTCAATTCTTAAGTTCTGCTAATTGGTTTTCCGCCTCTTTCTTCTCAGATAACATCTTTTCTATTAGCAGATCCCGCTGTTTGAGTTCGGAGTCTTTTTGCATGAGTTCAGAGTCCATCTCTTTAAGGGTAGTCTCTTTCTTCTTAAGTTCAGAATCTAACTCTTTAAGTGTGATGTCTTTCTCTCTTATCATCCGTTCTTTTTCTGCGATCATATAGGTTGCCGTATTTTCATCCATGATCCGTAATGCTTCTGAGAACATATTGATTGCCTCCTCCGGGTGATATCGGAAATATTCTATATCCCGATACAACTCTTCGAATTTTGGATAGCGCTGTAATACTTTGCAGATATGCTCCGGCTTATCTGATCCGATAAAATACAGCCATGCCTCCAATTCGTTTCTAATGGTATTCTTACTCTTATTATCCTTCGTTTCAAGAAAAATATCAAGCGGTATGAAGTAAAATTCCTGCAGTAGATTCATTTTCAAGCCGGTATCGAATTTCCATTCGCCCCTGTGGATATAGGAATCCGGAAATGCTTTGAATTCTGCACTGCTGTTTTCCATGATCACGATGCAGAATTTCGTAGAAATCATCCGGCATTTGTGATATGCTCATACATAAAGACACAGACCCAAAAAGGAAAGGAATAAGAACCACATGAACGCATCAGATATATTGAAGAAATATTTCGGCTACGATTCTTTCAGAGAGGGTCAGGAGCCGATCATCCAGTCCATCCTGTCAGGAAGAGACGCCCTTGCGATCATGCCCACCGGAGCCGGCAAATCCCTGTGCTACCAGGTTCCGGCATTGCTGCTTCCGGGCATCACTCTTGTGATATCACCTCTGATCTCTCTGATGCAGGATCAGGTGAAGTCGTTAAACGAAGCGGGGATCCATGCCGCATTCATCAATTCATCTCTGACAGAAACCCAGATATCCAAAGCTCTTGATCTCGCGTCAAGAGGCATCTATAAGATCATCTATGTGGCGCCGGAAAGACTAGAAAGCGACCGGTTTATGCAGTTCGCAAGGAATAGTGAGATCTCGATGGTCACGGTTGACGAGGCGCACTGCATTTCCCAGTGGGGACAGGATTTCAGGCCAAGCTATCTGAAGATCGTGGAATTCATCGGACGTCTGCCGGCGCGTCCGGTAGTGAGCGCGTTTACTGCAACAGCTACGGAGGAAGTGAAGACAGATATTGAATGCATCCTGAAGCTGGACCGTCCCAGTGTGGTGGTCACAGGATTCGACAGGGAGAATCTGTATTACAGTGTCGAGCATGTCGCAGGAAAGAAGAAAGACGCCTTTGTGGCAGATTATATCCGGAAGCATCCGGATGAGAGCGGGATCATATACTGTGCGACGAGGAAGAATGTGGATGCACTC
This sequence comes from Dorea sp. 5-2, assembly GCF_000403455.2. Lineage (GTDB taxonomy): Bacteria > Bacillota > Clostridia > Lachnospirales > Lachnospiraceae > Sporofaciens. Next base: position 100,477 of record NZ_KE159716.1, read on the forward strand.
TATGAGATGCTGTTTAGAAGCGGGGTTCCCGTGACCAGTTACCATGCGGGGATCGACAGCAATGTACGGAAGAAGAATCAGGATGATTTTATCTATGACCGGGCGCAGGTGGTAGTGGCGACCAATGCGTTTGGTATGGGGATCGACAAGTCCAACGTCAGGTTCGTGATCCATTACAATATGCCCCAGAGCATGGAGAATTATTATCAGGAAGCAGGGCGCGCGGGACGTGACGGGGAGAATTCTCAGTGTATCCTCCTGTTCTCGGCGCAGGATGTGATGATCGGCAAGTATCTTCTTGACAATAAGAGTTTTGAGGAAATGGACGAAGAGGATATAGAGCTGATCAGGCAGCGAGACGCTTACCGCCTCCAGGTCATGGAGGGCTATTGCAAGACCACCTCCTGTCTGAGGAATTACATACTGGAATATTTCGGCGAGAAAATATTTTCGCCGTGTAATAATTGTGGGAATTGCCACCGGGATTATACGGAGACGGATATGACGGCGGAAGCGAAGTGGGTGGTAAATTGCATCGCGGAGACGCGGGGAAGATATGGAAGGAATATCGTGTCGGGGACATTAGTCGGAGCAAACCGCGCCAGATTAAAGGAGATCGGAGCAACTGCATACAGGTCATACAAAGCCTTGGAGCAGGTCAATGAGAAGGACGTCCAGATATTGATCGACCAGATGCTCCGAGAAGGATATATCGTGCAGTCCAACGGGGAATATCCGGTTCTTCAGATGGGGGATATCACGGCTTTGAAGAAAGAAGATACCCGTGTGCTGATACGTAAGTTCGAGGAAAAGTCGGCGCCTGTGTCAGACAGAAGGAAGAAGGCAAGGAGCACAGATTCGCTGACCAGCGCGGGGTACAGGCTGTTTGAGGAGCTTCGCAGCCTGCGGACTGCGATCGCAAAAGAAGAAGGGCTGCCGCCCTATATTATATTCAGCGATAAGACCCTGATCGACATGTGCGCGAAGATGCCGGAAAACAGACAGGAGATGCTGGGGGTATCCGGAGTCGGAGAGAATAAGTTCCGGAAGTATGGACAGCGTTTTATGGATGTGGTCACAGAATTTATCGGAGCCAATCCGAATTCTGTGGTCAGCGTACAGCTTGAAGGAGAGAATGCAGAAGTCAGCGGCGACGGCAGTGAGGATCACGGCGGCAAGAAGCAGACGAATGTAGGAATGCGGTGGACAGATGAGGAAGATGAAAGGCTGATTGCCGAGTTCCGGTCCGGGATGAAAGTGTCGGAGATCGCGAAGGCGCACGGCAGAACCAAGGGGGCGGTCAGGAGCAGGCTTCAGAGGCATGGATTTGGTTAATTCTATTTGGTTAATTTTTGGAAGATACCCATTCACAAAGTCACTGAAGTGATTCCGGCACTTTTTCTGCTGTCCGGAATTCTCTTTGCCTGCAGGGATATGATGTATGACGCCGCAGTTCTTGCAGGGGCGATCCTTACGGGGGTTTTGGTGATCCTGGTCTTAAAGATATCGGAGCTGTCTTTTGGAGCTGCGCGGATCACAAGGATCGGGATCTATGCGGCGAGTCTTCTGTGTTTTGCAGTCTTCATTCTTTACGTCGCACAGGGATTTCTGGATACGGTGAACCGGTTTATGATATTGTGCAACCTGCGGTTTCAGACAGAATTCGAGCAGTTCTCGGTAAACAGCCGGGTGGCGCCGGGGGCGCTTGTGTTCTGGTGCCTGGTTTCGGTTCCTCTTGCCGCGCTGCTGTTGATGCTGGTAAGAAAGAGAAGCACAGGGATGCTCTCCCTGCTGGTGGTCTGCGGCATGTTTACAGGGTTCGTCCTGGGACGTTCGCAGATGTGGGGCTGTGTTGCGTGCCTCTTCGGCGGGATTCTTGGGACATTCACATTTACGTCGGCTCCCGGACGGCAGAACGGCTTCAGAGGGATGCTGTGTGCCGCGCTGACGAGTCTGGTGTTTCTTGGATTTTTCCTGGCGTCAGGCGGCTATGAGGGCTTGGAGCGGATCACAAGATGGAGAGCAGACGCCGTCGCATGGTTCGAGAGATTCCGTTATGGTGAGGATACGCTTCCAAAGGGAGATCTTGCGAAGGCTTCAGAGCTTCTTGAGAAAGAGGAGGAGACTTTGAAGATCGAGACGGACAAGACGCAGGAATGGTATCTGAAAGGCTTCGTGGGTGCAGAATACGACGGGATGATGTGGAAGAATCTGCCGGCAGACGCCTATCAGGGAGAATATGAAGGACTTTTAAAATGGCTGGAGACAAAGGGATTCTCAGCTCTCTCGCAGTTTGCCCGGTACAATGATCTTACAGAGACGGCAGAAGGGACGGATGTTGGCAAGGTAAAGGTAAATGTGGAGAATGTCGGCGCCTATCGAAAGTATGTTTATCTTCCGTCTACGGTGGAAACCTGGGAAGGAGGCGGAGCAAAAGAAAGAAAGGACTGGCATGTCTGTTCAAAGAGTTTCTTTGGGGCGGATGAATATCATTTTCAGGCAGTGAACGGGGTGGTGTCGGCAGACGGGATTTCTGGCGCCCCCTGGACACAGAACCCATCCGGAAAGGCGGAAAAGGAATATCTGGATGCAGAGTCAGTCTATCATTCCTTCGTGGAAGCATATTATATGGAGGTGGAAGACGAGACGAAGGAAGAGATCGAGGCGATGTTTTTCCCGAAGGGGGAGGAGAAAGATTTTAACGATGTGACGGCACAGATCCGCAAGGTTCTTCGCCAGGAGACGCGATATATGGAGCAGCCGCCGGCGGCGCCTGCAGGGAAGGATTTTGTAGAGTGGTTTCTGAATGAGTCTCACAGAGGAAATGCGGTACATTATGCGTCGGCGGCAGTGCTTGCCTACAGGACGGCAGGGTATCCGGCGCGATATGTGGAAGGATATCACTATGCGCAGGAGACAGACGGGAGCCAGGGAGCGGATGCCGGATCAGAGGATGCAGAAGAGACTACGGTTGTGCTCACGAATAAAAATGCACATGCCTGGGCAGAGGTCTATGTTCCCGGGGTAGGATGGATGCCGGTGGAAGTAGTTCCCGGGATGTATACAGAGATGTATACGAATGAGATTGTAGAGGGTGAGCCGACCTTCCAGGTGAATGCCGATGTCAGCGAAGACGGCATGGAGATTGACGGGAGTTCCGGGAATGGGGAAGCTTCAAAGGAAGAGACGAAACCGTTCTTCCTGCCGGTCCGCAGGGTTCTTGCGCTGAGTGTGTCAGGGATGTATCTTTGCCTGTTCTTCTATCTGCTGCTTGAGATTCAGCGGATCGTGCGGCGGATACGGCAAAAGAGGATGCAAAGCAGGGAAGATGAGTCGGTCTTTGTAGACCGGTATGTGAAGGAGATGACATGGCTGCTCCTTGCCGGGAAGGTGACGGGCAATTATGATCATCCGTTGGAGTTGGCGGCACAGATTGAAGAGAAGATTGACGGGATCAGCCGGGAAGAATATGTAAGAGCGGTTAAGCTTCTCCAGAAGATCCGGTTTGGCGGGAAGAAGCTGATGCCTTATGAGATGCATACGCTGGAATGCTTCATGAAGAGGCTTGCCGGGTATTTGACCCGGCAGGCAGGGGTATGGGTAAGGCTCAAGGTAAGATACTGGTACGCGCTTTATTAGGCTAAGCGTTCCGGTATCTGTGATAACTCATATACGTTCCGCCGGCGGTGACGATCAGCGCAGTACACAGGTGTATTACCATCTGTTCCGAAGGAAGTGCGAACCCTGTGCTCACCGGAAGGTATACCGGCATGGAGACCATAAAATGTGTAATATGTGACAAGATCGTCTGTCCAAAGGGGCACATGAATCTGAGCACGTTCATCCAAAGGACGGGGAACAAATATACGGCAAGGGAGAAGATCAGTGCAAGAAAGGAATTCTTGCACAGAGCCGAGATCAGCATCTCGATGCCGGTAAGAAGAATGGCGCCTGAGATCCCCAGGAACGTGATGTACAGGAAGAATCCAAGGACATTCTCCGGGCAGTAGCCGTAAGGAGTGGCAAAGCTCAGAAGAATTGCCGACGCGTCAAGTCCCTGGACACCGTACACGGCAAGATAGATGCACCACAGATAAATGCACGCTCCGCAGGTCAGGGTAACGGTGAAGCATAATGCTGCAAGGATCTTCATCCAGATCCCCGCTCCCTTTCCGCGGCGTGTGGTCCGAAGGATATCCGCCGTTTTTAACTGGTATTCTTCGGCAAAGGACGGGGCGATCCCCAGGATCAGTATGACAAACAGCGCGACGATCACTAAGACGTACATTTCTGCAAAATCATTCCATCCATAGACGTAGTCGAACCGCACTTTGCGATCAAGAAGATATGCGGAATTGTTCTCCCAGTCTGCTCCCTTCCGGAAATGGATTTCCTCAGGGTCAACCCCGTCTGTCTGACGGAAGTTCGTAAATTCTTCTGTTATAAAGCGGTTTAAGTAGTTTCCCGCTGCGTTTCCGGTATCTGCGTCATAATAAAAGAAACCATATTCATTGTAGATCTGTCTGATCTTTTCCAGGGTCAGCAGTCCCCGGAAGCGGATGGTCAATTCCTTATCTTTGCGGATCGCCTCCGGCCCCTGGTAAGTGTTTCCGTCTATGACGGTGGTATAGTGGGTGCATTCTCCATATAGGCGTATGGTTGCGAAAGCGAGCAGCAGGAATACGCCAAGCCAGATGATCTTCCGGGAGCTGATCTTATAAAGTTCTTCTTTCCAGATGGTCCACATGTTCTGATACCTCCTCAAAGTGATATAAATATACGTCTTCCAATCCGGGGCGGACCGGGACGGCGCCGTCGCAGGGGCATGTGTCTGACACGATCCGAAGACGCACCTTATCTCCTTCATTCTTCAGATTGCTGACGGAGAAAGTTTCGTTCAGACGGAGGGATTCGTCCGGTCCGGCGAGATATTCCCATACTTTGCCGTCTGCGTTCTGCGTGACTTCTTTGACAGTCCCTTGTTCGATGATGCGCCCCTGCTTCATTAGCAGGATCTCGTCTGCGATGAATTCCACGTCAGACACGATGTGAGTGGACAGGATGATGATCCTGCCTTTGGATAAGGAACTGATGATGTTGCGGAAACGGATCCGTTCCTTTGGATCAAGCCCGGAGGTGGGTTCATCCAGGATCAGGATCTCGGGATCATTTAAGAGCGCCTGGGCGATTCCAAGCCTCCTTAACATTCCTCCGGAGAAGGTCTTGATCTTATTGCGCTGATCACAGGAGAGACCGGTCAGACGGAGCATTTCCTGAACCTTCTCCCTGGCAAGATCTCTTGGAACTGCTTTGCATGCCGCCAGATATTCCAGATATCGTCTTGCAGTAAAGTCGGGGTAGTAGCCGAAATCCTGGGGAAGATATCCCAGTAGACAGCGGTAATCGCCGTCCAGTTTTCCGATCTTGGTGCCGTTGCACCGGATCTCGCCGGCGGTCGGTTTCAGTACGCCGCAGACCATACGCAGAAGAGTCGTCTTTCCGGCGCCGTTTGCGCCGAGGAATCCATAGACGCCTTCGCTAAGGCACAGGGACACGTTGTCTACGGCGATCTTATTCTTGAATTGTTTGGTTATTCGGTCTAATCTTAATTCGGGCATTTGTTTTCTCTCTTTCTGATCATTGTATTGACGGACAAAGCAGGGCAGAGGCAGTTGTCTAATTCAGACACATACTGTCGCCCTCTTCGATCCGGCAGATAAGCCTGTTGATTTCCGCAAATAGCATAAATAATCCGGCGGCGGCGAGCCCCTGCCACAGAAATAAATATTCTGACTGGTATAGGAATTCCCAGTATAGCGGAAAGATCGCCAGAGCGCCGCACAGTAAGCCAAGCGCGAAGGAGCGGAAAGCAGAAGATGTGCTCCGCAGGCTTGTCAGCATGTGCAGGTACAGAACATCCGACCATAGGAACGGTACCAACATATAGATGAGGGAGGTTCCGATCTTAGAAGGACTTCCGCCTGTAGTAGCCAGGAACAAGGCAAGTAGGGCAAGGTCAGCAATTCCCGCCTCAAGCATCCGTATGCATACCATCTGTTTCAAGTTCAGGTACAGAGTCTGTTCAAGCTCCGCCATGTGAAAGGAGAACAGATTGCCTACGTGGCTTAAGCAGATATTCCCGGCAAATACAAGGAATACGGAACAGGCGGCGAGTGTATGAAAGTCGTCCGCTTGCCGTCTGCGTAAGATAAGGGACAGGAGCATGGCGGCAAGCAGGAGGGCGCCCTGGAGTACCCAGTGCTTCCAGGAATAGAAGCGGAGCTGATCCCATATTAATTCCCGGAATGCCGGGGCGTGTCGGATACGCTTGTGGGAGGCTTCCAGGCGGATAGCGGACAGGCATTGTGCTTTTTTCCTCTCATCCAACGGGAAACGGTATCCGTCCATGTGATCGCTTGTGTTTTTTGTGTGTTTCATGAAAATGAGATTTCCTTTCTTAGTTTTCTGAGTCCCTGGCGGATACGTGACTTGACTGCTTCATAGGAAGCCCCTGTCATCCGGGCGATCTCACGTTTCTTGTACCCGTAGAAATAATGAAGAAGCACGGCTTCCCGTTGATTTTCAGGGAGTCCGGAAAGCGCCTCTAAGAGCATCAGGGAATTCTCCGAAGATTCCGTACTGCAAGAAGAATCCGGCGAAATAGGGCTGTCTGCGGCGTTTGTCAGCAGTTGATCCAGGGAGTCCGCCGTGCAAAGAGGCTGTGAAACGCTCCTCAGGTATTCGCGGCATAGGTTCATGGCGATCGTCAGAAGATATCCTTTCAGATTACGGTACTGATAATGATCCACGTATTTTATGAACCGCAGGAAGGTATCCTGTGCCAGGTCATAAGCATCTTCACGGCTGCCGGTCTGATAACAGCAGAAGTAATAGATGTCGTCGTAGTATCTGGCGGCAACATCGTTTAAATATTCTGTTTGTCCGTTTTGAATCCGCCGAATCAGCTCCCGGTCTTCCAAAATGTGTCTCCTTTCCGAAGGGTCTTGTAAAACGTCTTACAATAAATATAACCTCTTTTGTGGTAAAAAGGGGTCAAAATAATCTGAAATTTTTTGGAAAGTTTTTCTTTTAGAAATAGAGGATAGAACTTGCGTTCGATATAAAAATATGGTAATATACAGACTAATAAGAGAACAGACTCATTTCACAGATCAGGATAAAAGATAAGGTTAAGAGTGAGATAGATGGTCAGGATAACAACAGATAATTTTGACATAAGACAGATATGCGATTCGGGACAATGCTTCCGGATGGAACAGCAAAATGCGGATACATACAGTGTGATCGCATCGGGGAGATATCTGGAAATAGAGCAGAATAGCGATGCGGTCATATTTTCTTGCGGGGAAGAAGAGTTTGAAGCGTTCTGGAAAAGATATTTTGATCTGGAACAGGATTATGGGGCATATATAGAGAATGTGAATCCCAATGACAGATATTTAGTGAATGCGATAGAATTTGGTTCAGGGATCCGAATCTTACGCCAGGATCTGTGGGAGATGATCGTCTCCTTCCTTATATCACAGCAGAATAATATCGTGAGGATACGTAGATGTATTAGGAATATCTGCGAACAGTACGGAGAAGAGAGGAAGAATTTCCGGGGAATGCGGTATTATACTTTTCCGGAGCCGGAGGCATTGGCATTTCTTACGGAAGATGCGCTTAAGGCATGTAATCTGGGGTATCGGAGTAAATATGTGGTACGGGCGGCAAGGAGCATCGCGGATGGAGAGACAGATCTGGCGGGGGTACGGAAGATGAAGTATAAGGATGCGAAGGCGGAATTGCTTAAGCTGTATGGAGTGGGGGAGAAAGTGGCGGATTGTATCTGCTTGTTTGGGTTGCATCATCTGGAGGCATTCCCGGTGGATACTCATATTCTGCAGGCGTTGGAGAAGCATTATAAGAGAGGATTTCCGAAGAGGAGATATAAGGGGTATGAAGGCGTGATGCAGCAGTATGTGTTTTATTGGGAGTTGCGGGGGGAGATGGAAATAAGATGAATAGGACGCCGCAAGTTATAATGAAAATGCAATGATTGTCTCGTGAAAGCGAAGACAGAGGAAAGAAAATGGAAGTTAGTTACAGTAAGTTATGGAAACTGATGATAGATAAAGGAATGCCTGATAAATGTGATTTTAGAACATTAACAGGCATAGGAACAAACATGTTGGCTAAGTAAGAATCAGCAGGTAAGTATGGAAGTGCTGATAAAAATTTGCTTGCTTGTGATATTTCCGACATTTGTGTAAGGGAGATTTTGTGAAGATGAACGCTATAGATTTATTTGCCGGTTGCGGTGGACTTTCAAAAGGATTTATGGATGCTGGTTTTGACATTATTATTGGTGTAGATAATGATCAGGCGGCACTCAATACATTTGCTAAAAATCATAATGGCGCAGTTGCCATGAATGCTGATCTGTCTCAGCAGGAAGCAATTGATGAGATTAAGAGAATTGCAGGAGAGCGTGAAATTGATGTAATTATTGCAGGTCCTCCATGTCAGGGATTTTCCTTAACGGGTCCTAGGAATTTTGATGATAAGAGGAATAAGCTTTATTTGGCAGTTATAGAAATGGTGAAACAGTATAAGCCTAAGGCATTCATTATTGAGAACGTACCTGGAATGGCTACATTATATGAAGGACAGATAAAAGATGAGATCCTTCGTAGATTTACTAATATGGGGTACAACATTGACTGCAAAATTCTCTGTGCTGCTGACTATGGTGTTCCTCAGATGAGGAAACGTCTCATCTTTATAGGAGTTCGTAAAGATATAGGCAGTCCCAAGTTCCCGGAGCCTAAACTTACACCAGATAATTATTTGACATGTAGGGATGCAGTTAGTGATTTGTCATCACTCGAAAATGAAATGGGTTCAGATGAGTCTGCCTATATTCAAGCTCCTAAAACAGAGTACCAGAAAAAAATGAGAGGTTCATGCGAAGTGCTTTATAATCATCTTGGAACCAACCATACACAGATGGTGAAAGATACAATTGCTCTTGTTCCGGAGGGCGGAAATTATAAAGATCTTCCGGCGGGATGGGGAGAAAGCAGAAAATTCCATATGGCCTGGACTCGTCTTGATGGAAATGCTCCGGCGAGAACTGTCGATACTGGCCATAGGAATCTGTTCCATTACGAGTATAATCGTATACCAACAGTACGTGAAAGTGCCAGAATGCAGTCATTTCCTGATGACTTTGTATTTACAGGAACAAAGACACAACAGTGCCGTCAGGTGGGAAATGCAGTGCCTCCACTTTTAGGTCAGGCACTGGGAGAAGCTTTGCTTAAGATTATTTCGGAGGGATCCAATGGGTAACAAAAAGATAAAGTCAATTGATCTGTTCGCCGGTTGCGGAGGACTTATGGATGGTTTTGAGCAGTCTGGAAAATATGAAACGCTTGCAGCAGTTGAGTGGGAAAAAGGACCGTGCAGAAATCTTCGAAATCGCCTTAGAGATAAATGGAAGTATAAAAATGCTGATGATATGGTTTTACAGTTTGACATTCAGAGAACGGATGAGTTGTTTGTCGGATGGGAAGATGACGAGAATTATGGATCCTCAGAAGGTTTAGATAAGTTGGTCTCTGCAGGAGGAGGTCTTGATGTAATTATAGGCGGACCTCCTTGTCAAGCATATTCTATTGCCGGTCGTATCAGAGATGAGCATAATATGAAAAATGATTACAGGAATTATTTGTTTGAAAGTTATCTTAAGGTGGTTAAGAAGTACAGACCCAAGTTGTTTGTTTTCGAGAACGTTCCAGGGATCTTAAGTGCACAGCCAGGAGACAGACCGATAATTGAAATCATACAGAAAAGCTTTGATGAGGCAGGGTATTATGTTCTCTCAGATCTTAAAGATGCAATTATAGATTTCACGGATTATGGAGTTCCACAGAAGCGAAAGAGAATCATTATTATCGGTTTTAGTAAGGAATACTTTGGTGAAGAAAATTGTAAAGAAATGGCAGAACGATTCTATACAGAATACCTGCCAAAATACAAGACAGAAAAGAAGATGACTGTATTCGAAGCTATCGGGGATTTGCCAAAACTTTATCCACTTGGCCACGATGAGAAATATAAGGGAAAGCGTATTTCTCATTCTTTACCGGAACCATATGTAGCTAATCATGTGGCGCGTTGGCAGAATGACAGAGATATAAGCATCTTTAGACTGCTGACAGAAGACATAGAATCTGGTCGCGAAGAATACACATCTATCGAAGCTTTAAAAGCCTTATATACTGAACGTACAGGAAAAACATCTAATGTACACAAGTATCATGTGATCAGATGGGATGAGCCTAGCAACTTAATTCCGGCTCACTTGTATAAAGATGGATTGCGTCATATACATCCGGATTCTGCTCAGTGCAGATCTTTAACTATAAGGGAGGCTGCCAGATTACAAACCTTTGATGATGCCTACATCTTTGATGGAAGTAATGTAGAAACTTATAAGATGATAGGAAATGCGGTGCCGCCTAAATTCGCCAGAAAACTGGCTGATGCGGTTGCAGATATCTTAAAGGATTATGGCAAATAATGATTTATGAATAATAGAATATTTGTGGGTTCGCCCGGTTCCGGAAAGACATATCGTGCGAAATACGAAGTTATTCGAACAATATGGGAACAGATGGATCCCGATGAGCGAAAAACCAAAGAGGCAAGATACTATAATCCGATAAATTTTTGCGAGGAAGCATTTAATTATGTCGAGGAGCATTACTTTCCACAGATTAAATTAGCTTCCTTACATGAAGGAATGACTACTTCGGATTTTATTGAAGGAATATCTATAAGTACAGAAGATGGTGCGAATTCATTTGTCCATACTGATAAAATAGTGTTGCAGTTATTGGCGGAAATGAATGCTACTGATAAGCCGGGATTTCTGATTCTTGATGATATCCATAGGGTAAATCTCGTAGGAGTGTTGGGAGAGCTGCTTTACGCCTTTTCTCACCGCGGAGATCATATAACGTTGTCTTCAGGAAGAACAATATCTGTACCAGAAAATTTGTATGTATATCTGACGATGAATACATTAAGACCAGAGTTTCCATTGGATCCATCGATTTTCGGAAGCTTTCAGATCTCGTATATGGATAGTGGAGTAGACTGTCTGAAAAATGCAGTTAAGGAATCGTATTATAAATCAGCGTATTACAATATTGCTGCTGATATAATTAACGATCTTATAGACAAGCAGGCAGAATATAATGCTTTGATTGATGAAGTTTACAGTGCCGGTGATAATATTCCACAGATTTTTGAAGTTGAGCATTTATTTGATGTGGATATGAGTTATTGCTTTGACGATCTTACAGCAGCAGATTTATTAGAAATAGAGTTTCCGGTTATTTGGGACAAAAGAGCTGATATAAAAACAAAGTACAGGAAAAGATATAATGACATAGCTGACCGATTCTGCAAAAAATTAAACGAAGCTTATGAAATGTATTCTAAATTTTGTTCGGAAAAAACTCTGGGGATCCTGGATGGTTTTCAACGAAAGGTAGAGAAAGAGTATAAATATTACAATTCATATCTTGATCATATAGCACCGGAATATCATGCGGATAAGCAGAAATATCAGATTGGCTACACCTACTTTTTACCTGGACACGGATTCTCAATGTGGAGTGCAAGTGAGCTGTTACAGAATAAGATTCGTGCACAGGTTATTCCGTTGTTACGACAGTATGAAAATGAAGGAATAATAGTGGGATGCAGACTGCCTGATATTGAGCGGACATCAACAGCTTATACACGTGAGAGATGTGAGGTGGGCGAAGAAAAAATTGAAATTGCAATTAATGACGAGTACAGAGATATTTTCACAAATTTGTATTCTGGTCATAAAACCACAGCCAACATAAAAAATCCAATGAACAAAAGCCAACCATATAATCCAACATATGGTGTGCTCTTCGAAATTGTAAATGACATGATTACTTACCCGCTTATTAATACATGGAGATTAATGGATCTCTTGTGCAGGGATAAGGAAATATATTTTAAGACAGATGTTACTCACTTATACGAAGGGTGCCTGTTAGCTCTTAGTAAACTATCGGATAAAATTATAACAGCCGGTACAGATAATACACCTGGAAATCAAAGTCTGACTTCATATAAAAGGGACTTGCATGCTTTTTATTACAAAGGACAGAAATATGTACTACTATCAAAAATAGGGTTAGATAACAATGTCTGCAATAAGAGTGTGGAAACATGCAAGTTAACAGCACCGGTAACAAGCAGATACCATAATATTTATCCGATCGTCAAAGTCCTGGTCTTTGAATATTTAAGGATATTTAAGGATAACCTTGAAGCTTTATTGCACGAAACAATTGATGCTACAGCCGCTGCTGCTGTCAGAGCTGATATTCGTATGGTAGAGCAAGATTTGGATAAGATGGATGTGATGGAATGGCACGGAGTGGATGCAGATGAGCGCCGTTGGAATCTGATAGATGAGGTGAAGAATTTGGATACTTGGAAACGTATGACAAGTGGAACGCTGAAAGGAGCATATAAGAAAATGGATGATAGATATCAATCAGTGATGAATAGTACAGGAATTCACCAGATGATATTACAGGGGCCGCCTGGAACATCAAAAACATATGGTGTTAAAGAATTTCTCGCAATGCAGGCCGGTTTAATAAACCACAAGGGTGAAAAATGGGATGATGATGCATTAAATGCAAGGCAACTTTTAACAGGAAATGATGAGTATGTGTTGCCGACAAAGGATGTTCCGCAGAATAACAATGTGTATTGGGATATTATTCAGTTCCATCCGTCCTATACTTACGAGGATTTTGTCAGAGGTATTTCTGTTTCAGCGTCTGACAGCAATTTTACGGAAATCACAGGAGATATACTGGAAGGTGTAAACGCAAAATATTCATTGAAGATGAAGCAGCCGACTCCGGTAATGTATAAAACGGTAAACAGAACTCTCGGAAAGATGGCGAAGATCGCAAGAGATTACTATAATGAAGATAATCCGGAGAACAGCCCAAAGTTTTATCTTGTTATAGATGAAATCAATCGTGCAAATTTAGCAACAGTTTTCGGAGAATTAATCTATGCTCTCGAATATAGAGACAGTGAAGTGGCAACTCCTTATTCTGTTGGAACAGATGCCAGATTACGAATACCTAGTAATCTTTATATAGTCGGGACAATGAATACGGCCGATAAGTCTATTGCGTCGATTGACTATGCCATCAGAAGAAGATTCCTGTTTTTCCCGGTGCTTCCAGATATAAAGGTTGTTTATGAAACCGTTAAATTTGACTGGAAATCTGCAATAGAGTTGAAGCTCTTTTATATTATTGAAAAAATGTTCGATTCTTATATGAATACGGATGACTACAACAGGAATGATGTGCAGATTGGCCATACATATTTTCTTAGAAAAGAAGAAGGAGCGGCTGCGGAAGATCAGATGAAAAATAGGTTCCTGTATCAGGTTATTCCGGTTATCAGAGAATACTATAATGACGGTATCTTAATGGACGATATATATGGTAAAGAACCATCCGGGTATGAAAAGGACTGCATTCAGATCATTAAGAAAATGACTAACGAATCAGATATGGACAAACTTGAAAGCATGTATAGTGATATTGTTGCTAAACTTTCGAATAGTGATATTGAAGTTGGTATAAAAGTTGCTTTGACGGAGAAAAAAGTTTTGACCGAAGAATAGCGGAGGTTGTAATGAAATCAAAAGTAAAGCTTATTTCAGGCCTGAAGGATTGGACCCGAGATTATGATAAGTTGATACCGAAGGGAACCTCTGCAGCGAAAAGTATGAATGGTGTGGTTCAAAAGGAAATGGGCCTTTATATTGATGCTAAGGGATACTATCATACTTCGGGATATGTGGGAGTTGGTTGGTTGAAAGATTTTCAGGGAAGAACCATAACCACATCGATTACAGGTGAGAAAAATGCGCTGATTATTACGCCGAGATTTCCATTGATGAATCCTTGGGAAATGCTAATCAAGGTAATGAATGATCCCGAGTATGAACTCTACACATCTGGAACTAATGGCGATTTTTTTGAAATATATACGGATGAAGAATTAATACCAGTATCTAATACTGAAAGCGGTGGAGAACTGCTGGCGGCAATTTCTTTTGTGAAGGAATGTGAAAAAATTTGTAAGAAGCATCTTCGGCAGGAAATGGCCTTTCGAGAAGAGAACTTTAATGGAAAAGTAGTAGGAAACATCCAGGTGTCGAAGCATATAAAACAGAATATAATGCAGGCAAGAGAGGATAGAATATATTGTCGATATCCGGTTTTTACAGTAGATACAGTGGAAAACCGGATTATGAAAGCCGCATTGATAAAGTCAAAAAAGATCTTTAAGAAGAATGGAATAACTGTAAAGGATATTGGAAGGATCTATAGTTATTGCGAGAATTCTCTCAAGGCCGTGCGTACAACAGGAATTTCAAAAAGTGATTTTAATCGAATTAATATATCTGGATTTAATTCGTACTATAAGAGCGTAATGGAATTGGCAAAAACGGTTCTTTTAGGCAGTGGTGTAAATGACCTGTATGGAGAAGAGACTGAGGACATAAAATATGTGATTCCATATACAATAAACATGGAAAGTTTGTTTGAATTTTATGTAAGAGCAACGTTAAAGGAGTATTTGCGCAAAGACAAAAGCTCAAAAATTGTGCTTGATGAATATCGAATGCCGCAGAAGAATCCATTGTTGACTTTAAAAGATTCTGATCAGAGAGCATATTTAATGAATAACTATGTACCGGATATTGCATTGATTGATCAAGAAGGCGGTGAAGATAAGTATATTGCAGTATTTGATGTAAAATATCAGAATAGTACAAATGCCGTTTACACAGAAACAAGAAGGCATAACTCACATCAGTTATTATTTTACACACTACTGTTAAACGTAACACGTTGCGGATTCATTTTCCCGAATCCAAAGACAGAGGAAGAACTTGGAGATTTCGAAATGTACGAGTTGAACATTCAGACTGGAGATGCTATGGATCCAAGTGCTCGCGAGTATACTCAATGGTCTGCAGAATTTACTTCGAAACCCAACGAGGGATTGGCTAAAAGAATTATGTGTTATGTTCAGGGGATAAGTGCGATGACACATGGTGAGGAAAAAGATGGCTGATGTATTGACACCGGAGCAACGCCACAAGAATATGCAGCATATCCGGTCAAATGATACCAAAATTGAAGTGGTGCTACGTAAGGCGCTATGGAAGAAGGGATATCGTTACCGGAAGAATTATAAAGCGTTGCCAGGAAAGCCGGATATTGTTTTAACAAAATATAAAATAGCTATATTCTGTGATGGTGAGTTCTTCCATGGTAAGGATTGGGAGATCCTTAAGCCTTGCCTGGAGAAGAGCAATAATAGTGAGTTCTGGATTAGCAAGATATCCCGAAACAGAGAGCGTGATGATGAAGTCAATAAGAAGCTTCTGTTTATGGGATGGACAGTGATCCGTTTCTGGGGCAATGATATAAAGAAAAATACAGATGAATGTATCCGGGTTATTGAAGAAACAATTTTTGATATTAAACTTGGCGAAAATGAGGAAGAATAAGAGGGGTGAAGGAGTGACCTGGATGCGGTCTGTAAACAGATGGGAGAACGTCGCTGTGGGTGGAATTACTCCTCTGACAGGGGTAAAACTGTGATGCAGACCGAGGATGCACAGCTGCGGGGAATAGATCCGGCTTCCGTGTGCGCACAGATTGCGGATGATCGTCATGCTATACATGAAGCGTTTTGTCAAGTGCTTTTTTGAGTTATTGACGCAAAAATTTTCAGCGCGATGGGAAACAGGCAGGAAGAACAGGCGCAAAACGCGCCTGTGGACGGTTAGAAGCCGTTTTCGTGGGTAGGAGTATAAAAACCTTACCCTGTGGATTTTCGCGTCTGTAACGCCTTAAAAATCAAGCCTTTTCAAGCCCTATTGCGTAACATTCCATTCTGTTCTTTGGGAGAGGTCGGGGGCGCGGGGCAGAGCCACCGAATAACCTACCGTCAGCCGCCGCAGTAGTGCAGACGGTCAAGGGTTTAAGAGTGGAGATTTTTTCGCGTCCCTTGCGAAAAAATACTACTCGTCCCTTGACCGTCTGGATAGTCGGAACGGAGTAAAGTACAGCTTGGTTTCCGTGAGTGAATGTGGTATAATTTCTACGGCACAGACAGACCGACAAGATGAAAGTTGACGCCGACGAAAATGAATGAAAGGAGAGAACACCTATGCTCAATGCAGGAAGTAGGATAGTAAATAATTGGATATATCCTATTGACAAAGGCTATATACTGATTGATACAGGGTATGAAAGCGGATTTGCACTTTTTAAAAAGCAACTGGCAAAGATGCAAATATCCCCTCAACAGATACGATATATTTTTTTGACACACGCTCACGATGACCACGCAGGTTATCTGAATGAAGTACTTTCGGAATGCCCTGACCTCCAAATCATTATGAGCGACAAAGCATTAGAAAGATTATATAGAGGGCAAAACTCTTTTCATGGCGGTTGCACAACTAAGATTGCCTTGTTCTTTTGTTATTTAATGAAGTTCGTTGGCAAAGGTAAGCATTTGTTTCCCTCAATAAAGCAAGAATATCAATGTAGATGTATTCAAGTGACCGAACAAAACCGTAAGCAAGTGGAACTTTTACTGCAAGGAAAAATTATTGATACTCCTGGTCATACCGCCGATTCCATATCGCTTTTACTAAATGACGGTTCTCTATTCTGCGGTGATGCTGCTATGAACGGCTTGCCAAGTTTACATAGAATAACCATTTGGGCAGAGGACAAAACGGCTTTTCTGAAATCTTGGGAAACAATCATTGCACTTAAACCAAATCTAATATATCCGGGACATGGCAAGCCGTTTGAATATGAAGACCTTAAAATAAATCTAAAACGAGCAAAAAATATGGAATTGTTACCGATACAATAACTTCCAGTTTATAGCTCTAATAAAAGTCTAAAACAGGGCGACGGGGTAGGTGTTTACTATCCCGCCGATTTGTCTGTTACCGTTCCATATCCTGCTTTCTGTGGGGCGGTTGTTCCCGCTGTTCCTGCCGCAAGATACTGTAAACACTTTTTCTGATTTTCTCCGCTTCTTTTACTTCCTCTTTCAATGCAAGATACCGCTGATTGAGCGTTTTTCTCTCGGTGGTCAACTTTGTGTATTCTTCTTTCCATGTCTTTGTCGGGATTGTGGTCTTGCCGTTCATCACGCCTTTGAGATAATCTTTCGCCGTTGTGAATAAGATTTGCTCGGCTTCGTTCAGCGGCTTCTTTCCCTTATACTTGAAATAAATGTCGGCTTGCTCTAAGTGCTTTTTCAGAGTGGCAAGCCGCCGTTCAACAGGTTTCAGCTTGCCTTGAATATCCAGTTGTTCCCCTATCATAGTCTTGAATTTTTCATCAAGCCCCGTCATATCCATGATGTTGTTGGCTTGCAGGAAATTCAGCATTTTCGCCGCGTCTTTGAGGTTATACAGCGATTGTGAATATCCCGATTTTCCCACCTGTGCCTTGCGTGACAAAATGCTTTGAATATAGTCGGCAAGGGGGTAGGTGGCTCGGTATTCTCGCTTTCTTTTTTCAACCAGTTTTGCAGTTTGGAGATACGCGCCTTTAACTGCCGTAACTTCTGGTTAGTCACTTCGATTTCGCGGTTAAGGTCGTCGCGCTCGGTGCGGATGCCGCGCTTCTCCATAGCGGAAGCGGCAACGCCTAAAAGGACGATGGGTATCTGGTCTATCCCTTGCCGTTCATAACTGCGGTGGTCTACACGCTCCGCGTGTCCGTTCTGCTCCAAAGCCTGATTGCAGAGCCTCGCCCATGCCGCCCTCCATTCCTCCGCTTTGGTCTGTTCGTTCCAGTCGGTAGCGGGAATGGATTTACATTTGTACTGCCGCTTTTCGGGTCATAGATTTTCTTCCCGTCCCTGTCAAGAATGTACTCCTTTTTCTGCTTTGCTCCCCATGCGCCGCCCTCGTCAAAAGGGCGCATTGTCAGCATGATATGGGCGTGGGGATTGCCGCCGCCTGTGTCGTGCAGGCATACATCGGCGCACATTCCCGCCGCCACAAAATGCCGTTTCACATAGTCGCGGACAAGGGAAATGCCTTGCTCCTCGTCAGTTCGCGGGGCAAGGCAATTTCAATCTCCCGCGCAAGTTGGGCGTTCTTCGCTTTCTCGATTTTCTCCACTTCGTTCCATAAAACTGCCCTGTCCGCATACTTGGCGGGGGCGTGGTCGGGGAGTAAAATCTCGGTGTGGACTACGCCGCCCTTATGGGTGTAGTCTTGGGTCATTCCGTCAAACTCATTTGTGATTTTTTCTCCCGCCCGATAAGCGTCGGCAACAGCGGACTTGCCCTTGCCGCGGGATATGACTTTGATACTGCAATGATAGATTGCCACGCGCCGCGCTCCTTTCTGCGGGTAACTCCCGCCGTTTTCTTTTGTGCAGATAGGCACAAAACGCCGTCTGCAAGACCGCACATACCACAATTCATTGTGGTATATAAGTGCGCCCTATCCGAGTTCTTGGATAGGGCGCATTATCCGAGATAATCAATTATCCGAGGAAACTCTCAAAACCTCCAGCATAAAAGGCTTTCAGAGAAGTTGCCTCGGATAATGTAAGAACTATTTCAGGAAGTCAGGGAGCTGATGCTCTTTCTTTTGTGTAACAGGATTTTCTTTTTGATGGGAAAACCACTTTTCGTTCCAATCCCGGATATGCCTGTTTACGGTTCCCTGTGAAAGTTCAGCATACCGTTCTGTTGTGGAGATCGAGGAATGTCCGAGAAAATTTTTGATTGCCATAATTGGTACCCCGGCTTCCAACATATGTGTGGCGGTCGTATGCCTCATGGTGTGCGGGGTGTAGCGTTTTTCAAGGAACATTTCCGGATGCCCGGTTCTTGCGAGCATGATATATTTTTTATAAATCTCCTCAATACAGGAAATGCTCATCTGCGGATGGGTCTGGCTGGAAAAGATGTAGGCCTCCAACCGACCGGCCTTTCCCGTTTCCTCCAGATATCGTTCCAGGAGAGTTCCGCTAGGCCTTGCAATCACGATCCTCCGGGTTTTGTTTCCCTTTCCAGTAATTGTAAGCTTATAGAGGTTTTTCTCGGCCAGGAAGTCCCTGACTTTGAGATCGCAGATTTCCTGTGCCCTGGCTCCGCTGGCATACATCAGGTTCAAAAGGACCTGGTCACGGAAGCCCATCCGTTTCCCGGGATCAGGAAGCCGGAGCAGGATTGAAACTTCATCAAGCGTAAAGGTGATCCTCGGCTGGACGGCCTCTTTTTTTACAGGCACTCTTTTCACCGCATTTGCAAACACAGTCGCTGCTTCAAAATTCCTGTTCTGTGCGTAACCGGCAAAAGAGGCCAATGCTGAAAGCCTGAGATTCCTTGTGGATACTGAGCATCCCCGTTCTGCTTCGATCCATTTCAGGAAGCCGTCAATAGTCTCGAAATTCAAATCCCGGAAGAGGATTTCGCCAGCATTTTTCTTCTTTTCCTGATAAACATACTGGAACAAAAGGCGGAAGGCATGTTTATAGGATCTCGTGGTATTAGGGGAAAGCCCTGACGAGAGCGGCATATATTCCGTAAAAAACTGTTCCAGGAGGAGCATGAATTCAGGAAGTTTATTTTTCCTCATACGCCACCTCCGTGAATACGCCAGCGGCATAATCTTCAAACAGCTCCGTATATTCAGGGAACATATCACCACTGAATTTCAGATATTTCTCCGTTTCGTCCATGTCATGGTGCCCAAGATAGACTGACAGGAAAGGAACAGAGTCATCTGTCGGGCGTCCGTTTTTCTCTGCCTGCGCAAATGAATGGATGGCAAAATAGTGACGGAAGCAATGAAGGCACTGCCCTCTGGAATGGGATTTTTCCTGTACATACAGGCCGGTTTCCCGCAAGAGGTTCCTAAACCGAAAATCAAAGGTTCCTTTACTGACGGAAAACTCTTGGCCCCTGGCTGCCGGGAACAGACAGCTTTCCGGTTCTGTTTTGATCCCCATAGCAATGCAGTATCTTTCCAGCATCTCTGTCAATGTCCTGTCCATTGGAACAACACGCTGTTTGTTGTTCTTGGCATGGCGAATCAGGATGGTCCCATTGCGGAAATTTATATCTTTTACCCTGGCGGCAAGCGGTTCTCCCAGGCGGAACCCGCACCCAAGGAGCATCCGGAGCAGCATACAGAACTCCATGTCCGTCCGGCGGGTTTTCGGGTCTGTATGCCTGTTGGCCCAGCTGTCGGCGCAGGACAGAAGCGTTTGGATTTCCCTGTCCGAAAAAATATATGGGACATAGCTGTCTGATGTTTTGGGGCAGGCGGGCATGAAAACACTGTACCCCTTGTATTGAAGGTACCGTAAAAATTTGCGGAGATAGCTTACCTTATCGCTGACCGTTTTGGGCGCGTTTATCTGCTGGAGTTCCCTGATCCAGTGATTGATGGCTGTTTCCGTAACCCTGTCGGCGTTTTCTGCCACCAGCAGTGAATCGAACGAAAAAAGGGTTCTGCGTGTACTCCGCAAAGTATCATCGCTGACAGTCCCCTGGCTGATTTCCAGATATTCTGCAAGCTCATGTTTGAAAACCGACTGGAACTGTGTCATGACAGGCTCCACCTCCCCTCCAGAAAAGCGGCAAATGTACCTGTCGCCTCCATGACCGGGAGGGCGTAGTTCCGTAGCTGCTCCACATCCAGACTGGCATAGGATTGGATGGCGTTCTGGTCTGTATGCCCAAGGGCTTTCCTTACCGCCTCATAAGGGATGTTGTCATTGACCATGGAACTTGCCAGGGACGACCGGAAAGCATGTGCGCCCTGTTTGCGTCCCGCCGGATCAATTCCAGCTGCCATAATGGCAGTCCTGACGATCTTGGTGATTGCCTGCACAGAGATATGGCTGTAAGGGGGAACGATGCGGAGAAATACATACGGGCTGTCATAGCAGGACCGTTCTTCCTCTAAATACTGTTTCAGGGCGGCCTTTACATCCGGGACCATGGGAAGTTCAATGTCAACGCCGGTTTTGTGCTGTGTAAGCAGAATCAGGTTCCTGCCAAAATCCAGTTCCCGGAATGTCATGGATGAGATGTCCCCGCTCCTGATCCCCAGCCGTGTCGCAAGAAGCAGCACTGCGTAATCACGCTTTCCATGTGGGGAGTCCCGGTCTACGCTGTTTTCAATTTTCAGGATTTCTTCTATTGTATAAACAGAAGGGTACGGCTGCGGCCTCTTGAAAAGAGGAACGATGCCGCTGTAATCCCTGTCGGTATGTCTGGCCTGATATGCATATCTGAGGAATGTCCGGATGTGTGAAAGGTACCAGTTGCTGCTGACCATTAAACACGCGGCTCCTACATTTTGGGCGTTCATTGCCTGCGGCGCTGCGCAGCCTGTATCAGCCAGGGCGGATAAAAAGTAGTGCCCAATCTTATCGTGAAGATGGATGCTGCTTTCCTGAAGCCCCTTGCGTTTCCCGTCTTCAAGGTACTCCGCTAAAAGAGCCTCCATTTCCGGATTCAATTCGTGGTATCCGCATGGCACTGTGTTGGTTTCCCTTGTATGGTAACCCATAGTTAAAACCTCCTGTTTGATAGCTTTAACTGTACTATGCCCATGTGGATAAATTTTATCCGAGATTTTTTGCATGAACCCCCGCATACAAAAGGTTTTTAAGAATTTCCTCGGATAATTAAAAATCTCGGATAATGCGCCCTTTGGTGCTCGAGGAAAAAGACCACATGAGGTTGAGATTCTTTCGGAGATTATAGAAAGAGGTCAGGATAATAAAAATTTTATAATTAGCAGAATCGAACAAGAGTATGATCAAAAAATATCTGAACGAGAGATTGAGTCTGCAATTTCGAATCTGAGAGGTGAGTTTGTCAGTAAGGAGGATGAACGTAAGAGGTATGTTCAGATTGAAATAATCCAGAGTATGTCAACTGGAATGATCAGGAGAATGCAGAGTTTCTATGAGCGATTAAAACATCCGTTATTTTATAATTATATGCAGGACTTAGTATAGACCCCAAAAGTCGTATAATATGCACTAAAAAACTTAGTGCATAGACATCCCCAATTTCTCAAGATATAGAGCATCCCGCGCGGTAATCTCTGTGTTCCATCGTTTGTTACGCAGTTCGGACGATACCTTTACCTCTTCCACAGTGTCAAACCATTGCAGCTGAAGATAAACCGGCGTATTCTCCATCCATCTTAACAGTTTCTCTTCAAGGTCAACCGTCTCTTTTGTTCTGATACCATCCTTATTCTGTTTGCCCAGAGTAGGCTTAATCTTACGTAGCTGATCACTGAAATACTCGTAATAACACAGCGATACGAATTGTACAAACATTCTGCCCCGCAAAGTATCTGGACTCCAAACACGGATACGGCTTCCATCCGCATGTTGCTTTTCCGCTTCAAAACAAGCTTCGATGGTCTCCCTTTTCCGGTAGATCCTTAAGCATTCAAAACAGTCTTTCTCCCGGTTGGAGACCAGGGTGAAATAGCCATGATATTTGTATGCCTCCTGACATTCCTTGTCCTTAAAACGAACGGTTGTCTTCTTTCCCCAGGTGCTTATCGACATATACTTTTTTACCTTCTCCTGCGCACTCCTGGAAAGCTCATCTACAGGTATGCCGTCTTCTATCATTGACTTTAATTCCATAAGGTCTGTTTCAAATTCAATCCGGTCTTCCGCCTGCCGTGAAGCATTAAAATAAATGTGAAGATACACCCGTCTTTTGAATCTTTCAACAGCGCCCTTTTCAGCGCCGCTTTTGTGGCTGGCATACTTGCGCACCTTGTCAAAATCATGCATTAACATAACTGTAACACCATGGGTTGTGGGGTCAAACGGACATACACTGTGTATAGAAGAAAGTTCCTCTATACGTGCTTCTATTTCCGGCCGGATCCATTTGATGTTTGTTTTTGCCAGCGTGACAAACCCGAATCCTTTTTGGAGCATCTCAGAAAGGTTAGACTCTGAGTAGTAACCGTTATCTGTTACGATCTCGGCATGATCCACGCCAAGGACAGAAAGTTGTTTTAATGCGTTTTCGATTGACGACACATCAGGCAGGTTGCCAGGCTGTTTGGTAAATGTTGCTCTACAGTCTGCTTTCAATAGAATACAGCGTAAGCAGTTTGACCGTCTTCAGTCCGTCTTTTGCTTTGTTGTATCCGTACCGTGCTTCCGGCTGCTGTCCGGAGTAAGTCGATATGGTAGTGGAATCATAAGCAATCGCTCCATGGTCCCCAAGCAATGCACAGCGCTCGTGAAAGAAATTTTGCTGCAGCGATTCATCCAGCCCGATGTCATGGAACAGGGAATGGTATACATCCTCTGATATGCCGTTCACATAAGGAAGCGGATGGGTATACTGCCAGGTCTGTATTCCCGGGAGTGTTTGTCCATTTGTTGCCAGAAGATATCTTGCGAGGGAAATGATCTTCTGGGCGGTCCCGATATCTGTGGATGCATATATAGCTGCATCAATACCGGAAATAAATCCTATATGTCCTATGATATCCATCATTCCAACACGTTTTCTGGAAGCAGATACTTTCTGTGGTTTTATTGGGAGTTTGCTCCCATTAGGTCTTTTTGGGCGTGTAGGCACCTGAATTTTTTCGCCTTTCGGAATTTTAGCGATGAGCTTACTGCTCACAACTTTGTTATATTTTTTAACCGGGTCATACAAGGTCTGACGCTCCATAACGTAGATATCACCGTTCTTCTGCTTAACATTTACACGTGATGTTTTGATCGTACCTGATGGTTTTGCTGGCATAACAATCTCCTTTATTTGAGTGTATATTTATATCCATCATTATTATAATACACACTCAAATAAAAATCAAGCAAAAATGGCGTAAAATCGGCACTTTTTTAAGGTTCAAAGGGTGTTATGACCAATTGAAAGAGGTTTTTAGTACATATTATCCTACTTTAGGGATAGACATCACGAGCAAGGCTTCATGATTTGTATAAGGATAAGCAACGCGAGAATGAGTTTATACTATATGAGAAATATGCTTCACTTCCTGCAATATGTGAGCAGATGGGACGGACGCCGCCCTGGGCGAAAGGCTTGGTATTAAGAGCCGATGGCTACGAAACATAGTTTTATAAAAAAGATTAAACTGTTGGTTAATTGAAAACACCAAAAGTATTCATTAAAATGTTGAGAAAGTCATTGAGGAATCTTAGTCATATAAATTTCACAATTTGCCTACTGTTCAGAATCCGGAGGTTGTGGTATATTATATATTTAGAAGGAGGGCGAAAAAATGGCAAATGTTTTTGATACAGCAAAATATATTTTAGAGCATTCTGGCTCTATGTCAACGATGAAGCTTCAGAAACTGTGCTATTATTCTCAAGCATGGTCACTTGTTTGGGATGATTCTCCTTTATTCGAGGAAGATTTTCAGGCATGGGCTAATGGTCCGGTATGCCCTGAATTATTTTTCAAAACACAGGGGAAGTATTCAGCAAGTGCCAGTGATGAAACTGGTGGAGAGGGCGATTTGTCTGGGAATCAGAAAGACACCATAGATAAGGTTTTAGAACATTATGGTGGCCATAACGCTCAATGGCTTAGTCAGTTGACACATATGGAGGATCCGTGGATTAAGGCGAGAGAAGGTGTTCCGTCTGGTACAGGGTGCAACAATGTGATTACAAAGGAAAGCATGGCGGTATACTATGGCGGGCTCTAAGAGAAAAAAAGAAGTAAAACAAAAGGAAGTTCCCAAAGGAAAAATTATCGCTCAGGGTGGAGATCCTGAGCGGTATTATTCAGAAAACCCTGCATGGACATTTGCAAATTCAGATCAAGAGATGTGGGCGTTCACTCAAGATCATATCGGAGATGTTATTTGGACGGAGATACTTCCAAGGCTAAAAGCATTAGAATCAAAGACTTGGAACGAGATATTAGTTCGCGATAAGAAGCAGAATCACTCGTTGGACTTGAATGAACTGAACAAGGTGGCGCAGGATAGACTTGCCTCAAGGTATATAGAAGCAGAGTCGTTGATTTCGTTGAGAATGAGTGGTAATCATAGATTATATGGCTACATGACAGGTAGGGTCTTTAATGTACTCTGGTATGATAATGACCATGGGGATAATAGTACATGTGTATGTAGATCTTACTTAAAACATACATAAAAAACATAAGATTTGAGCGATGGCATCCGTTTAGCATTTTGCTAAATGGATTTTTTTGTTAGGCCAAGGGCCTGTTTACCAATATTCCATTTTTCGGAATACGAAAAATGGAATATTGGTAAACAAATAAACCACCTGCTCTGCGGGTGGTTGGAGTTGCTTCAGCTTACAGTAAAAACCTCCAATGTTATAATAAGGTTGGTTTGCTAGCCACATTAAGAACAAAGGAGTTTCCATATGGATAATAATAGTCTATCACATACAAAATGGAATTGTAAATATCATATCGTTTTTGCGCCAAAGTTTAGAAGAAAAATAATATCGCTGGCATGACCGGTAGGGGGGAGCGAAATCTCTATAGACCTATCTACTATAGAACGGCGGGTGGGTCTTTTGTGCGCAGTCGCAAAATTGAATATGGGGGTATAAACAGTTGACAAAACCGAATAATGGATATATTACATAGGTATCAATTGATACCTTGGAGGGAATGAGTTGGCTGAAGAAACAAAAGCTCGAATTGAAAGTGAGTTAGAAGTAAAAGCGTATATTCAAGATTTGAAATTCGCATTAAATAATGGTGCGCAGATAGATTTTCGGGCTAAACGTGTTGTTGATGAAAAACGTGACGAGAAATATACAAATCAATACACTGTAAATAAGCTATTTCCGGATGAAAATCCTGTAGATGCATTAAAACGAGAATTATTAACGTTATCAGTGGAAGACTATATGCAGACAGTAAAGGATACAAGATTTCCGAAAAGAGGCGAGATGCGTGAGTTTGGAAAGGTCTATAACGGGACAGAAGATTCCCTTATAAGAAAAAATAGGAGGTGTTTTCATGGACATGAAGATCATTAAAAGTGAAAAGAGAATCTGCTCATGCTGTATGGAAGAACATGAAGTGAAAACCGTTCTTGTTATGGATCAGGCTACGTTTAAGAATAGCACAGTCGATTATGAGGCGTCGTATTTCTTCTGCGAATTAGCAGAAGAACTCTACATGGATGAACAGCAGATGCAGGATAACGACATCAGATTAAAGGATACATATAGAAAAAAGGAAGGGCTTTTAACATCAGCACAAATAGGAGAAATTAGAGCAAAGTATGGTATAAGCCAAAGCGATTTATGCTTATTGTTAGGTTGGGGTGGTAAAACTATTACAAGATACGAAAGCCACCAAGTGCAGGATAAGGCACATGATACCATTCTTAAGAAAATAAATCAGGATCCAGAATGGTTTTTGTCTCTTTTAAATGGAGCGAAAGCAAATCTATCAGCAGAGTCTAGGATGTTCCTTGTGAAGAAGTAGATATGGGTGAGACAAATGCTTATTATTTTTCTTTGAGTGGGAAACAAGCTTTTTCCGAATTATCAGATGAAGAGAAAGATATTTTGGATGTAGTAATAGAGAAGCTTGGAAAGATGAGTAAGAATGAAATAATAAACTTTATGCATAAAGAGCAGGCATATGTTGAAACTGCACCGAGGGATATTATTCAGTTCAAATATGCTGAAAGTTTACAAATCTAGATAGAAAAATTGTTGATGCGAGGATCATGTAGAGATACGTGGTCCTTTTATTATGCAAAAAATTGTTAGATCTATCTTGACATACGCTGATGAAGCCCGCCGAACCGGAGCTGAAAGTTATCAAAATATTATGGATTATTTCAAACCGACGTTCTGGTTAGGAATGACGGCATCGCCAGAACGAACGGATGATTTTGATGTATTTGAAGCATTTGGTCACCATATCGCATATGAGATCCGATTACAGCAGGCTATGGAAGAGAATTTACTTTGTCTATTTCACTACTTTGGAATCACAGATCTTCGAATGGATGGGAAAGTTGTAGATGATAAATCAGATTACAATCTGTTGACATCAGATACACGTGTAGATTATGTGATTGAACGCGCATAGTATTATGGTTATAGTGGAGAACGAGTAAAAGGTCTGGTATTCTGTAGTTCCAAGAAAGAGGCGCAAATATTCAGTGAGAAATTTAATTAAATATCGGGTGTTTATAGAGATGTGAGGGAGATTGTCCGAAGGCTGATAAACAGATAGGAATCATGCGTGGTGAATGAAAATTGGGGCTTTTTCCTTCACTTTCTTTAAATATAATACCACAAAACAGAAAATATCAAGGAACAGATATTATGTTTGGGGAGTTTCGGGAGGCGGAAATGGGGAAGTGGAAGAGAAAATGCCTGTCGCTTTTGGTGATAGGATATTGACAAAAAGCAATCATGGCGTTATCCTAATGATAAGAAAATTAAAAAGCATATCACAGTCTCTGCGGAGGATGAAGTATTGAATATAAGGGAAAAAGATATAGAGCAGTATCTTTTTGAAGTGAAGGAAGCTGTTGAGAATAATAGATACCGACTTGACCAGAATGCCAAACGGCAGGATAACATCAATCTGTTTCTGGATTATGTAATAGATGAAGCAAAAGCAAAGGAAATTATATTGGGTCTGACTGTAATAGATTTTTCAGACATCCTACAGAATGAACATAAAGGATTCGAACATGAAAGACTATATGTATTTGGTAAGGATGTCACTCTTTTGGAGAGAAATGGAACGGAAGAGAAAACAGTGTCTCTTTATATCAAATTCAACAAGTTGGAGAACTGTTTTGTGATTGTGATCTCGTTCCATGAACAAAAATATCCGCTTACATATTATTTCAAATAATTAGGAGGAAAAGAGGTGGCCATTATGATAGAGAAGGGAAGAAGAGACTTCTGCATAGAGTGCAGGAAAGAAGTGGAGTATCTTTTACAGAAGAAGGACATCGTAAAGTCTATAAGGGATAAGGCTTACACATTCAGCATCACCGTGGCTATATGCGCAGAATGCGGCGGGGAAATGAGTATACCCGGACTCATTGATAAGAATGTTCAGGAAATTGATGGGCAGTATAGAGCAGCGGAAGGCCTTGTGTTGCACGAAGATATTGAAAGACTAATGAAGATTTATAAGATTGGCAAGGCACCGCTTTCACTTGCGCTTGGTTTCGGAGAGGTGACAATACCGAGATATCTGGAAGGACAGGTGCCGTCTAAGGAATATTCAGATATTGTCAAAGCAGCGCTGGCTTCTCCGGTGTATATGAAGCAGAAACTTATGGAGAACAGGGAGAAATTGACGGATGCAGCATATAAAAAGGCAATAGCTGCAGCAGACAGTATAGAGAGTCTTTTCTCCGTCTCAGATAAGATGCTAGGGGTGATTGCATATGTCTTTGAAAAACTGGAAGAAGTAACTCCGCTCATGCTGCAGAAACTGCTGTATTTTATCCAGGGCATTTATTTGGCGTTATATGGAAAACCTATCTTTGCGGAAGATTGCAGGGCATGGATACATGGCCCGGTTTATCCGGAGGTATATGACCTGTTCAGAGATTTTAAGTATAATCCGATCGATGATGCGCGCTTTGCGCTTCTGGAAGGAAATGAAGATGCACTGACAGATGATGAAAAGAAGGTAATTGATCTTGTCGTAAATACATTTGGAATGTATGGCGGGAAAACAATGGAGAAAATTACCCACAATGAAGATCCATGGATGGAGGCCAGGAAAGGTTATGGGGACAGTATTCCGTCCGGCGAGTTTCTGCCGAAGGGTAGGATTATGAAATATTATATTGCGGTGAACCAGAAGTATGGTATAGATACAGAGATTGGCTTGCGGGAATATATCCACGATATGCTTTCTAAAGCATCATGATCTAAAGTGGAAGAAATTTTTAATTATATTTTAGTATTTAAAAGAGATGTGAGGGAAAATATATGAAACAACAGGCAATTACCTATCCAACAGAGAAGAAGGCATTATACCGCCTTATAAGCACCCAGATTCAAGGATTGACAGACGGGATTTCCGATCTGGTAGCAAACCTGGCAAATGTATCCGCATTACTGAACCAGGCGCTGACAGATATCAACTGGGTCGGATTCTATCTGATAAAGGACGGACGATTGATCTTGGGACCATTTCAGGGGAAGCCGGCATGTGTAGAGATACGGATTGGGTGCGGCGTCTGCGGAACGGCGGTGGAAAAAGACGAGATCATACTGGTAGAGGATGTCCATGAGTTTCCGGGACATATTGCCTGCGACAGCGCCTCTCGGTCAGAGATTGTACTCCCGATACACAAAGATGAAGAAGTTATCGGCGTACTGGATATTGACAGCCCGCTTATTGCAAGATTTGATGAGGAAGACAGAGAAGGTTTATCAAGAGTTGTTCAGATGTTAGAATATAATGTGGTTAGTACATCGAAGAAGTAATTCTTGACGAATAAGCGCTTGCTATCCATGCCATCTGCACGCCTTCGAACCTAGTGTGATGACACATTTACATTTCGATAAATGACTTCAAGATTAATGCAATGATACATCACACTAGCGTTTAACCGCGTGCGTTCCGCCGGGAATGTTCTGGTCTTCGCCTCGGCGCAGGATGTTCCGGATACTCGCGTCCGGATTGCGGGGCTGTCCGTCTGGTTGTCTGCCGTATAGCTCTTTTCCTTCCGGAGTTTTCCGTTTTGTATTCATAGTCATAATCATAATCCCGCTCTCTGGCTCTGCGGCGAGCCATAGCTCTGCGCCGTGCCATTTCCCGTTCCTCAGCTCTGCGGCGTGCCATCTCTTTTCTTCTTGCCCGTTCTTCTATCCTTTTTGCGACGCGGAAGGGGGCAAGGAAAGTCCAACAGATGATCCGGACGGTGATGATACCGCCGAAAGCGCCGATACTGTCGATCATAACGTCCTTTTTCGAAGGACCGCGTCCCGCAACGAAGGATTGGTGGTATTCGTCCCCGGCGGCGAAAGCGACACAGATCAATCCGGCGACCAACATAAGTGGAAATCCGCGCAGGCCATACACGTAGAAAGGAAAGGAAACGGCGACCGCCAGACAGAAGTATTCGGTCATGTGCGCAAGTTTCCGCACCGGGTATTCGATGCGTGTGGCAAAGTAACTGATCTGTTCTTCATCCAGTCCCACGCCGAACGTATCATTTCCAATCTCAACAATCTTATAACTAACAGTAAAGCTTAGATTTCCGGAGACCTCGCCTGTCTGTGCGGAGAAACTGTAGATTGCATACATCATACACAGAGCAGGCAGAAAGGAAAGCGGCTTCAAAAAAAATAATATTATCTTTCTCATAATGAAATCCTCATGGCATTTTACTATGTATCAGGTCTTAATATGCCATATTTTCACAGCTTTGTAAAGAGAATGTATGTCTGCCCCATGATTATTCAGAGTTTCTTAAGAAAATCACGGAGCACATCTTCTACGGAATCCGTAACGTCTGTTGTGTATTCTGACAGGCCGGGCGCGGCGTCGGACATGGCGTAGCTTTTTCCTGCGAACTGCAGCATCTCCAGGTCATTATAGCGGTCTCCGAACGCCATACATTCGTCTGCGCGGATCCCCAGGTGCGACGCCAGATGGGAAAGAGCAGATCCCTTGTCGGCGTTGGGGGCGATGAAATCAATCCAGATCAGTCCGGAGGTCGTGATCTTGATCTCTTTGCCGAACTTTCCTTGAAAATATGGTTCTATATCTTCCGTTCCTTTAAAATCACAGACAGCAACTTTCAGAAATGCTTCCGTAATATTTTCGAGACGGTCTACGACTCGTAAGTCGTTGCGCAGAACGTTCCGGATATGATGGATGAATTCCGGGTCTTTCGAATCTGTATAACAGGCTGATTCGCAGGACAGAAGACAATGGCAGCCGCCGTGTTCTCTGACTGCGTGAAATATACGGATTCCAAGTTCTCGGCTGATCAGTCCTTTTGACAGGATCTTATCATTGCAGATACAAAGAGAACCATTCTCTGCGATGTAAAAGATCTCATCCCTTACAGGCTTAAAGAGAAGCCGGAGATTATAATACTGTCTTCCGCTTGCAGCGACAAAGCGGATGCCTTTTTGCCGTAATTCCCGGATGATCGGGAATATATCAGGCGGTAATTCCTGGGCTCCGTTTTTTAAAAGGGTGCCGTCCAGATCGCTTGCGATTAATTTTATCATATCTATCTCCTATTCAGTCATTATACTGCCGTATCGTATACTTTCAGGATTATATAATGTTAATATGCGAAAGTCAAGTGTTTTGATCGGCGCATTCTTCTATTCTGCCACAATCCCGAAAGTGGGGAAATAGTGAGCTTTCCGGGCTGATTTCCGATTTTCCGGACGGAAATCATGAATTACACATTGCGAATTATGTGCCGGGAGATTATAATATAAGAACCAAATGAAATGAAAAGAAAGGATAGACAGATGAAGATAGGAATAGGAAATGATCATGCAGCAGTGACGATGAAGAATGAGATATCCGATTATCTTAAGGAGCTGGGGCATGAGGTAGTAAATTACGGAACGGATGAAGATGCAAGCTGCAGTTATGCTGTGTATGGGGAGAAGGTTGCCAGAGCGGTTGCAGCGAAGGAGGTGGATCTTGGCGTCCTGATCTGCGGGACAGGCGTAGGTATTTCACTGGCGGCGAACAAGGTGAAGGGAATCCGGGCGGCAGTATGTTCCGAATCCTGTACGGCGAGACTGGTCAGACAGCATAATAATGCCAATATTCTTGCATTCGGAGCGCGGATCATCGGGATCGAGACGGCGAAAGAGATCGTGAAGGCATGGCTTGACGCAGAATTCGAAGGCGGAAGGCATCAGGAGAGAGTGGACATGATCATGGCGATCGAGGAGAAGTAATGGGGTCAGACACGCTTTAAAGCGTGTCTGACTGATTTACAATATAGGGACATTCGCGCCCGCTGAGTATGTCGATCAGGTTTTGGACGGCTGCATGAGCCATGTTACGGGTCGCTTCGAATGTGTGCGCGCCGGTATGAGGCGTTACGACAACATTGTCCAACTGAAACAGCAAAGAGTCCTTAGGAGGCTCTGTTTCAAACGCGTCGAGTCCAAGTCCTCCAAGCGTGCCGTTTTTCAATGCTTCATACGCAGCAGTTTCATCTATGATCCCGCCTCTGGAGGTATTGACCAGGAGGGCGCCGGGTTTCATCCGGCAGAGTGCCTTCTGATCGATCATGTGTCTTGTGGACGCATTCAGCGGAAGATGAAGGCTGATAACATCGGCATGTTTTATCAATTCATCGAAAGTAGATACGCGTATGTGATGTGCGGCGCAGTAACTTGTATCAATATAGGGATCATATGCGGCGACATCCATCTCGAATCCTTTGGCGCACCTGGCGACGACTTTGCCGACCGCGCCAAGTCCCATGATCCCAAGGTTTTTTCCTTTGAGTTCCATTCCGGTAGAGCGGTTCCATTCTCCGATCCGGGTAGAGTGGTCCAGATAGGGGATTTTCCTTGCCAGTGACAGGATCAGGGAGAATGCAAGCTCGCCGACTGCTTCGGCGTTGACGCCAGGGGTATTGGAGACGGGAATGCCGCAGGATTTTGCCGTGTCGATATCCACACGGTCATAGCCCGCGCCGTAGCGGGATATGGCTTTCAGCCGTTTGCAGGAGCGTAAGACTTTTTCCGTGACAAAGTCAAGGCCTGCGATATAACCGTCACAGTCATCCAGAAGAGGGATCAGTTCGTCTTCCGTAAGAGGCCTGCCGGTTGTATTGAACACAAGGTTATCTGTAAATTTTCTCAGAACATCTAATGCTTCGGGATTCTTCCCGGGCTGCAGAGATGTCGGAGTTATTAAGATTTTCATAGTAGAACCCTCCTGTTTAGAACGAAGTAATTCGTATCATTGTATTTTTAAGAAAGTAAGCGCGCCGGATTCTCGGCAGAGAGCATGCGGATCGTCTTCTCTGTGAAGCCGGATGCCAGGAGAGCCGGATTGAATGTGCGGAGTATGTAATCTAATCCGACTGCATGCGTATGATAAGCGCGCAGCCTTTCCCGGGTAGTATCCAGGGCGTAGACTAGCTGCCGGACATAACCGGCTTCCACAAGCCTTGCCAGCAGAGTGATCTCGTGCTCGTCGCTGTGATATTTGAACCTGCCGATCGTATCGAACTCAAGGTAGGAACCTTGTTTTAGTATGTCTTTGTGTATTTGGATATCCTGGCAGGCGCGGTCCATATGGCAGAACATAAGATCCTGCGGAGCAATACCCAGATTCAGAAGATGTTCTTGCAGATATCTGGGATCGGCGCCCTGCTCTACGTGGATCATGACCACCCGGGACGTCCGGCTGGAAGCCAGGGCGGCGGCAAGGAACAGCTCTGTGTATCTTCCGGTAAGCCCTTCCTTATCATAAGCCGTTTTTATGATCCCGGCGCGGATATTGCTCTGTCTGGAAGGCAAAGAGAAGTCGCCGTCGATATACATACCCTGTGTAAGCTCCCGGACAAAGAGATCTGTAAGCTCAGGAACCGGAAGCGTGCGGATCCAATGGTCTTTGGGATAGAATATGAGCTTATGGAATCCGGTAGACGCTATGATCTTCACGCCGGAATCCAGGGAAAGCTTTTGAAGCTCCCGCGCCATGCGGTTACATCCGCATGGCTGGGCTTCTATAATAGAATTTCCTCCGGCAGAGCGGTAACGCTCTAATTCCTCTAGGCTCTTTGTCATCTGATCGATACAAAGCGCCGGATTGACGGCGAAAGAGGTTCCTTTGCTTAAAGCAATATGTTCATGGCATTGGCAGAATGCAAGCTCTTTTGGCGCGACGGCTCCGGTAACAGTGATGATTTCTTTCATGCGTCCGCCCCTTGCTTCCAGCGGGGATTGTCTGTGACGACAGGTTTATTCCCTTTTTTGACGATCAGCTTATGGTATCCTTTCGTCTCGATGGTGCCGTAGTCGTGCCCGGCGTCCGCGGCAAAAGTAAAAAACATGACCAGAGGCTTGTCGCCGGTATTGACAGATCTGTGGGCGTAGCGCCTTGGTACATAGATTGCTTCTCCGGTCCGAAGAGGAATCTCAAGAGTATCTCCTTCGGGATTCTCCATGACCATATATCCTTCGCCGCCGAGTGTGTAATAGACTTCGGCGGTATCAAGGATCGTATGGAAATGTCCCTTTGTCATATAGTATTCATCACCGATCGTTCCGGGATAGAGGATCGTGGTGCCGAATGCAAGGTCGCCCGCCCTCTCGGGGCATCCCAATTCATGGAACTCATAGATCAGGGGATCTGAGTCTTCCAGAATCTTTGCGGCGGCATCCGTATCACAGAACATATTTTTCATCTGTGAGAGGTATCTTTTGGTAGTTACGGCATTTTTTGAAAATCCGCTTTTCAGATCAAGATCAACACGGAAACTGGTATCCCAATTAAAATTATTCATAGAAATCCTCCTTTTTGTGACCAATCGCACGGCAAATGGCTTGTCCGTTTCATACGGCAGTTATACCGAAGCTCTGGCGATCTCACTTAACGTATCTAATAAGCTGCCGGTAATATCAATATGGAATACTTCGGAGATTACCTGGGTCCATCCATGTATAAAATAGATCCATCCATCTTCGATATGGAGACGGCTTGTCTTCGCCTGTGCCTGTGCCTGGCGTTTGAAGAGAAGGTCGCCGCGGTAATTGATCTCCCATACCAGGCTGTCCGCCGGAAAGCGGCAGGCGTCGGTAAGCGGCGATCCGGGACCGTCTTTGCCAAGTCCGGTTGCGTTGACGATGAGAGAATGCGGTTTCAGAGAAGCAAGGGTCTTATCGTTGTCTGCAGGAGACGGGTTATGGATATATTCGAACGTAATCTGCGGATGAATATCTTTCAAGATTCTCTTTGCGGACTCAAGCCTTGGCACACTCCGGTTGGCAATGATGATCTTACGCGGAACATTGTCTCCGAATCTCTCCTGGGCGAAATAGACGGACATGGCAAGCGTACTTCCGCCTGCGCCAAGAAGCAGGACATCGCCGCCATAGTCCTTCCAGTAACCGGCAGGTACGAAGTGCTCGAGAGCAAGACCGCTGGAGATGGGATCTTTGGCGTGGGCGCATAGTTTTCCGTCTTTTTTTGAGATGGAAGATACTTCGCCGAGCTTTTCGGCATAGGGATCTATGTAATCGAACAGATCCTTGCAGGTATTGAACAGATCGATCTTATGAGTGGTGACAAGGGCGCCCATAGACAGCGGGTCGTTTTTTATAAATAGAACGGCTTCGCGGTATTCTTCCGCGGAAGAATGTGGGATAAAATCTATGCCCTTGATAACGGCGTCCTTCAGGTTAAGCGCCTTTGCCCATTGGGGGAACACTTTCATGATGGAAGATTGTCCGGTTGTCACTCCGATAAAATATAGAGTCGGAGCGATCGCTTTTTCATAAATATTTGCCATTTTGTTATCCTTTCTCTGTAATTATCCTTACATTTTGATCATGACTTTTAGACTGGTATCACTGTTGTGTTCTATGTATGTGAATGCGTCGGGGAATTCGCGGAAGGAGAAGACGTTCGATATCAACGGTTCCATATGGATCTTTCCCTCGGACATATAGTTGATCGTATCCTGAACATCCCGTTCCACATACATCAATGTTCCGCATATGCGAAGCTCCCGGTCCTGTATCCAGGCAAGATTGACAGGGGGCTTGGAGCCGAATACTCCCACGATCACGATATCGTGCCCTTTCTTAGAGCACTCGATCGCCTGATCGACCGTTGCGCCGATGCCGACACATTCGTAGAAGATGTCAGCCCCGCCGCTGCCAAAGGCTTCATGGATGGCGTCTGACAGCGAGCATCGGCTTGTATTGGCGGTATGAGGAATGCCGCATCTTTGTGCAAGAGCCAGTCGGTGGTCGGAGAGATCTGTGATCAGGACGCTTTTTGCGCCTTCTGCAAGGGCTGCCTGGGCGGTTACATTCCCGATGGCGCCGGCTCCGATGACGGCGACATTCATTCCCTTGACACTCCCGCACCTTCTGACGGCATGTACGCCGACTGCTGCAGGTTCCACGGCTGCTGCGAGCGCGGCGGGGATATTTGCCGGAATCTTCTTGACCAGATCGGCGCGGACGGAGAAATATTCACATGCGGCGCCGGGCGTCTGGCAGCCGATCACGTTTAAAGTATTACAGATGTTGTATCTGCCTGAACGGCAAGGCTCACATTTGCCGCAATATTCCTGGGGCATTATCGTCACGAGATCCTTAAGCCTTAGATCTTCCGTCACTTCGCTGCCGATCTCTACGATCTCTCCGGACATCTCGTGTCCGAGGCGGATAGGAAATGACATGAAGGGATGTTTGCCGTAATAAGCGTGGATATCAGATCCGCAGATACCCATATATCTTACCTTCAGCAAGACTTCGTTGCTTTTGACCGCAGGCTTTGGAACGTCGCTGAATTCGATGGTCTTCGGGGCAGTTAAGATTGCCTGTTTCATAATGTTTCCTTTCTTAATGAATAACAGAATAGTCCTGTCTCATGGGGCGCTATCCCCTTCCCTTTAGATGAATACTGTACTCGTACTTATCTGCGACGAGTTTGATAATGCTGTATTCCAGGGGGCCCTGTGCCACATAAGAGACACGTTTGCTGCACAGCAGAGGAGAACCCGTCG
The DNA here is from genome assembly GCF_000403455.2 of Dorea sp. 5-2. Taxonomy (GTDB): domain Bacteria; phylum Bacillota; class Clostridia; order Lachnospirales; family Lachnospiraceae; genus Sporofaciens. The sequence continues at coordinate 137,402 of NZ_KE159716.1, forward strand.
GGATCTTTAGGATCTGGGCTTCCATAAAATCAGCGCTTGCCGCGGACAATGTCTCGGTGGCTTCCGTCAAAATAATATTGTATTTACTTTCCAGAAACTTATAGAGTGCGGTGAACTTATCCTGGTATTCTTCCAGATTCGGTACCAGGTTCTCCTTCAGGTAGTTGATGATCAGCGCCACGGGCTGGCCGTTGGCGCACTGTACACGCTGGACGCGGTATACTTTGGCGTTCGGGGGCAGCAGCAGTTCTTCCTGCACGATCCCCGGCGCGGTTACTTTATCAATATTCATCCCCTGTACGGTCACCTGGAAGCCCTTGTTTGTGAGGGTCTCGGTGATGGATGTTATGTAATTCAGTTTCTGGGTGGTAGAGATATCGAGTATTTCGGTGCCGCGTCCCTGCCGTACTTTAAGATAGCCGTCGCCTGTAAGCAGGCTGATCGCCTTTCGTATGGTCGTCCGGCTTGCGCCGAATTCATTCTCTAACTGTGTCTCGGTGGGAAGCATGGTCCCTGCCTTGTAGGTGCCTTCACGGATCCGATTCTTAATGGTTGTGTAGACCTGGCGATAAGCGGGAATTGTACTCATGTATATATACCTCCAATATTCTTCATTTGATGCCCCGTCAGTTTGGTGCGGGGTCTTTGGCTTTCCATGAAACAGGACAGGCATCAGTGAATGGTGTAACCTCCGTCGATCACCAGATTAGCGCCGGTGATCATGTTCGAGGATTCGCTTGCAAGAAATACCGCGGCGGCGGCAACCTCTTCGGGTTTACAGAACCGTCCGGCAGGGGTATTGGCGATGGCGTCGTCGTGTACCTTGCCCACATCCCAGTATCCGACGATCAGCGGAGTCTCCGTTGCAGTCGGGGAGATGGCGTTGACCTGTATCCCGTATTGCCCCCATTCGTAGGCGAGGGACTTGGTCATGGAGATTATGCCGGCTTTGCTTGCACTGTATGCCACATGCTTGTCGATCGATACGATGCCTGCCTGGGAAGCTATGCTGATGATCTTGCCTCCGTTTCCATGGCGGATCATTTCTTTGCCGATCCGCTGAGAGATGTAGAACGTACCGCTTAGATTCACTGCGATCACTTTGTCCCAGATATGGACGGGCATGTCCTTCGCCCATTCGATGTCGCCGACTCCGGCGCAGTTGGCAAGAACGTCAATACGTCCGAATCTGCCGATGATCTTCTCGACAGCCTGGGATACGAGTTTTGGATTTGAGATGTCAGCCTGTACGGTCATTGCACCGGGAAGGCTTTCGGCGGCTTTTTTCATCTCTTCACTGTTCAGGCATACCATACAGACAGATGCTCCTTTTTCCGCAAACATCCTGGAAATAGAAAGCCCAATGCCGGATGCGGCGCCGGTGATGACAGCTACTTTATGGTCAAGCCTGAATTCTGCGTCAGATAATTTGGTCGTCATGATAGGCTCCTTTCTTTTCGATAGACGGCATCAGATTCTTATGCATGTAATCGCCCAGATCGGCGGCTGCAGTGCATATATGCTCGAATACTTTTAAGATATTCCGGTATGTCTCGTGGTTCTCTTTGTCAGGAACGCAGCGATGTTCTATGGTATGAAGTTTCGGAACATCCGTATAATCCTTCCACAAGCCGACGGCGCGCGCACAGATCGCAGCCGCGCCGAGAGAAGCGGCGTTCTGGTCGATATTGGTCTTGATGATATCCATACCAAAGACATCGGCAAACATCTGCATCCAGAACAGGCTCTTACTGCCGCCGCCGCAGAACAAGAGTTCATCGGCAAGATGTATATGTCTGCCGAGATGATCGAGAGACATCCTAAGGTTCAGGGCGATCCCTTCCATAGCGGCGCGGATCAGGTCGTTTCTTGACGTCCCAAGATGAAGCCCGATGTAGGCGCCTCGGATGTGTATGCTTTTATCCTGGCTGGTCCCGCCGGCAAGGCTTGGATTGAAGAGGATCCCGTTGGAGCCTGCCGGTGACTTGCCGGCAAGTTCGCTCATCTTATCATAGACGTCGGGTTCGCCGCTCAGATCCTTGCAGATAGTGTCGCGCACCCACTTCAGAGAACTTCCTCCTGCGAAGATGGAATAGGCGGAAGTATACATATCTTCCTGAATATGCGCAAATACATAAGGCCGTGTGACCGGATCAAGGACCGGGGCTTTGGAATTGACCGGGATCCAGTTGGAGGAACCAAGCGAAGTATAGGCTTTGCCGTCCACTGCGCCGACGGCGCCCATCGCCATGCAGGCGTTATCGACTCCGCCGCAGGCAACTTTTACGGCGGTTGTAAGCCCGATCTCCCTGGCGGCGTCTTCCGTTATATTTCCGATGATCGTATGAGAAGCCGTGATCGGAGGGAAAAGTGATCCGGAAACTCCTGCGGCTTTCAAAAGATCAGGTTCGTAACGGCGGGCTGTCAGATCATAGACGCCGGAGCTTGAAGCATAAGAATAGTCGGTGGCGATCTGTCCGGTGAGTTTCATGTTGATATAATCCTTCGACCCGATAAATTTGTCTGTCCGGCAATACAGCCCGGGCATATGCCTGCGGTACCACATCATCTTGAATATGGCGTAACAGGAAGGCGGGAATCCATTTCCCGTCGTCATATACCAGGACGATCTGTCGACCGTGCGGAAGAATTCCTCCGCCTCATCCTGGGCGCGGGTATCAGACCAGATCGGAACGGAATCTATGAGAAGATCCTGTGCGCTGTCGATCGGGACGGCGATACAGCTGTGTCCGGACAGGGCGATACATGCGATCTCTTTCGGGTCGGTATGGGATTGTTCTAATAATATTTTAGTACTTTTGATAACGCCCTGCCACCAGTTTTTGGGTTTTTGTTCGTGAAATCCTGGCTTGGGGTAGTATGTCTTGTATTCAATAAAACTTCTGGCAAGCGTGTTCAGCTTTTCATCATGAAGAGAAGCCTTGACGCCTCCGGTCCCCAGATCATAAGAAATAAATTTCATAAAGACCTCCTTTGGAAAATGTAAAAGAACATAAAAAACAGGAATACGGTTAAGGATAAGTCTTGAGGTAATTATAATAAAGGTAATGATGAATGTCAATGATAAATACAAATTATAAAAGAGGATTATTTTTGGAATTCGATTTATTTGTATAAAACATCATTAAAAACATCTATAATTAGATATGATTTGTAATTAATGCATAAAATAAAATGGACATTATTGGTAAAATTAAATCTGGATGGACTATTGACGATAAAAGGTAATTATGATAATTTAGAGAAAAGAACATTACGACAAATACGGGAGAGGATATGAAATTTTCTGAGAAAGGAGGGAGAAAGGATGATTTCTGCGGCAGAGGCTGCCAGATTAATAGACATCAGTGCAGTGAGAACACATCATACGCTGGCTGATATGGAAGAGCTGGTTGAATATGCGAAGAAGTATCGTTTTATCAATGTGCATGTTCTTCCGGCGTGGGTTTCCGAATTAGCAAGAAGGCTTAGAGATGTGGAGGGGGTGTATGTGGGTTCCCCGGTAGGTTTTCCTTCCGGCGCGCATTGTACCTCTGTCAAATTGTTAGAGGCCCAGCAGTTATTGCAGGACGGCGTAGAAGAGATGGATATCGTAATGAATGTTGGGAAATTTAAGAACAGGGAATATACATATGTTCAGGAAGACTTGAGAAAAATAATCGGTATAAAGAATGAAGGCGTTTTAACAAAAGTCATCATTGAGATCAATACATTGAATGACGATGAGATGCTGAAAGCGTGTGAGATCGCGATCAAGAGCGGCGCCGACTTTGTTAAGACGGGAACCGGATGGGTTCCCGGGAATGCGAATATCGAGAGGATCCGTAAGATGAAGGAGTATTGCGGGAAAGATATTAAGATCAAAGCGGCGGGAGGTATCCGTACGCAGGAAGAGTTTCTGGCTTTGTATGAGATGGGTGTGGAAAGAATGGGTATCAATACCCGGTCGGCATTAGAGATTGTAGGATCATTTGAAACATAGTAATGACGGTTCGGTATTTGTAAAGTAATGGACTAACGACAAATTATAAGGAGGATGTTTTATGAAAAACTTAAGAAGGCTTTTGGCATGTCTTATCGTGGTGACAATGATGTGTGGTCTGCTGGCTGGCTGCGGGAGCGGCGGTTCCGGAGAGGAACCCAAAGAGGAAGACGTTCAGGAAGAGCAGTCCAAAGCGGACGATACGTCTGCTGAAGGAAGCAATGAGATCAATGATGAGGTAATGGAACTGATCGGCAAAAAAGGAGAGGGAGTGAAAGTGGGGATCGCAGTCAGCGATCTTGCATCCACATATATTGTAGCGGCAGCAGAATATGCACAGAAATTATTAGAGGCTTCCGGCGCCAAAGTTACGTTGGTGAACGCAGAGCAAAATGCCAATACGCAGGCGTCTCAGATCGATGATTTTATCTCTGCGGGATGTAATGTCATACTGCTTCATGCGGCTGATTCCGACGCGCTTGCATCATCTGTAGACAAAGCGGCCGAAGCCGGCGTTAAAGTTGTTGGTTTCAATAAGGAGATCTCAACGGATAATCTGACATTTGCCGTAGTATCAAGCGACAATGTGGCGACCGGTGCATCTGCGGCACAGTGGCTTGCGGATAAGGCGAAGGAGGAAAAGGTAGAGAAGCCTAAGATCGCAGTGATCCAGGGAACCATGACGCAGAGCGACGCTTATCTCCGCCAGGATGGGATCGACGAGGTAGCTGAAAAGGAAGGGCTTGTACTGCTTGAAGAACCTTGCGAATGGTCAAGTGATAAGTCTGAAAGTGCGATGAGTGACGTCCTGACGGCAAACCCGGATCTCTTCGGAGTGATCACACATAGTGACTGTATGGATCAGGGAGTGATCTCTGCCCTTCGCCAGAATAGCCTGGACGGAAAAGCAGGTTCTGATAACCATATCTATTGGTCGGGGATCGACGGAGACGCGACAGGGCTTGAGTCTCTGGATTCCGGGCTTATGGACGTGGCGGTAGAGCAGAATCCGCTGGCGCTTTCTACAGTGATCGTAAAAGGTGTCCTGGATCATCTGCTGAAAGACGCTGATCTTGGCGGTCAGGTGATCGCGATCGAGACGAATGTGATCTCGATCGACGATACTTCTTCGGAAGAACGCTGGGCGTCGTATGATACGGACTCTGATACATTCTGGGCGGGAACTGCAGATGCATGGGATCACTATCTGAATGACTGATGGCAGCGGACGGTGCCGGCAGGCTTGGGCAGAGGTGTTTGATACGTGCCGCACCGGGAAATAAGAGAGCATGAAGATGAGGCTGTTGCAAAAGAATCCTTATATTTTGCAGCAGCCTTACTGACAATAAGGAGGATTTCATGATTAAAGAAAGCCTTGAGTTAAGACATATAGGTAAGAGTTTCGGCGCAGTCCGGGTGTTGGATGATATTAATTTCAAACTGACCGGCGGGAAGATCTATGGCCTTGCGGGGGAGAACGGAGCAGGCAAATCTACGACTATGAAGATCATCAACGGCGCCTACATTGCGGATGAGGGGGAGATCGTCATAGACGGGGAAACGGCACATTTCACATCGCCGCTTTCCGCCCAGGAAGCAGGGATCGGCATGGTATACCAGGAGCTGAATATGCTGCCGGATCTGTCGGTTGCGGAGAATGTATTCATATCACGTTTATCCGACCGCAAGAGTGGATATATCAACTGGAACAGTCTTCATGAGCGGACCGGGGAACTGCTGAAGATGCTGGATCTGAAACTGGATACACACACCAGGCTTGGGGAACTGAAGGTTGCGCATCAACAGTTGGTGGCGATCGTACGTGCATTGTCTATCGAGTGCAAGGTGGTGATACTGGATGAACCGACCTCCGCACTGACGGAAAAGGACAGCGCGATCGTTCTTGACGCGGTCCGCCGCCTGAAGGAGCTGGGTTATATCATTATATACATCTCCCATAAACTGCAGGAGATGCTGACGGCGACAGACGAGATCATCGTCTTTCGGAATGGGAAGAAGATCGGACAATATGAATCGAAGACGCTGGATGAAGAGAGATTATCTGAGCTGATCGCCGGGAGGAAGCTGGAGGCAAAATTTCCGAAGAAACGTTATCCGCAGGGGAAGGAATTACTCCGGTTTGACCATGTCTGCGTAGAAGGCTGTCTGGAGGATATATCATTTACATTGTATGAAGGGGATATCCTGGGGTTTGCCGGGCTTCTCGGAGCAGGGAAGACGGAGATCGCCAAGACGATATTCGGAGTTTTTGGAAAGAATCATTATAATATATCGGGGAAGATCTACTTCGAAGGGAAAGAGATAAACGCCGGAAATCCCGGGAAAAGTATCCGGAATAAGATCGGGCTTGTGCCAGAGAACAGGGCTTCGGAGGGTTTGGTCACGGACATGTCTGTCATGGATAATGTGATCATGGTCTCACTGAAGAGGATGGCTAAGTTTGGCTGGATCGACAGCAAGGCTGTGAAGGCTTCCGTGGACAAGATGATAAGATCGCTGGAAATAAAGTGCAGCGGTATGGAACAAAGAGCAGGGGACTTAAGCGGAGGAAATCAGCAGAAGGTCGTTCTGGCAAAATGGCTGACATTGGGGGCGAAGCTGATCATCTTCGACGAGCCGACAAGAGGCATAGACGTCGGGGCAAAAGTGGCGTTCTACGAATTGATGAACGAGCTTGTGTCGGAAGGGATCGGAGTGATCATCATGTCCTCGGAGACGGATGAGGTTGTGAATATGTCGGATCTGGTCGTAACGTTAAAAGAAGGAAGGATATCGGGCGTGATATCCATGCGGGAAAATGAGCTTCTTAGCGACAAGGATTTCCAGAAATATATGTGAGGTGGTAAATAACTATGAATAAAGATAAACTGAAAAAATTACTTTCATCGGAAATGTCTATCATATTAGTGTTGGTTCTGTTGTGTATCGTTATTTCGGTCATTACGCCTACCTTTGCAACGACAAGGAACATTATGAGCCTGCTGCTGCGTACTTCCTCGACCGGGATACTTGCGATCGGGATGACCTTTGTCATAGCGACGGGAGGGATCGATCTGTCTGTGGGCGGGCAGCTCACCTTGATGGCAGTGATCGGAGCGACCTTTTTTGAAAAGGGCTGGTCGGTTCCGGCAGTCATTCTTATGATCTATGTCCTGGGGCTGTTATTTGGGCTTTTCAACGGATTGGGGGCTTCCGTGCTGAAGTTTCCGCCGTTCATGGTAACGCTGGCGCTGCAGATGATCACATACGGCGTCGTGTTATATATGACGGAAGGGCGGTCGATCCTTATTAAGGCGGAAGGCTTTGAGTTTTTTGGATTAGGTAAGATCGGGGGGATCCCGGTACCGGTATATATCTTTGCGGCGGTGATCGTCATTGGTACGCTGCTGCTTAAGAAATTCACGATCGGGAGAAAGATCCTGGCGATCGGCAGCAATGCAAAAGGCGCATGGTATTCCGGGATCAACGTTACGATGACGACGATCGCCGCATATATCATCGCCGGGCTTACGGCGTCCACGGCGGCAGTGATCTTAAGTTCCAAGCTGATGTCGGCGGCGTCTACACTCGGCGAAGGCATGGAATTGGATGCGATCGCCGCGGTGGTGATCGGAGGGACAAGCCTTGCGGGCGGCAATGGATATATTGTGGGGACGATCGCGGGTTCTTTGATCATAGAGGTTATATCCAACTGGATGACGCTGCAGAGCGTGAATCCATTCTTGCGGAATGTGGTAAAGGGAGCGATCATTCTTCTTGCGCTGCTGATCGACAATATCAGGCGCGGTAAGCTGACGAAGAATGAATTTGCGGCTTAGAGTTTACAGATGAAGTAACTGTAAGAGTATAGGACAGAGAAAGGAAGTAAGATTATGGAGACGATGAGAGCGTGGATGGCATATGGACAGGAGAAGATGGAATTGAAGGAAGTTCCAACGCCGGTTCCGGGACCAGGAGAGGTTCTGGTGAAGATCAGGGCGGTGGGGATCTGCGGATCTGACATGCATTTTTATAAAGAGGGACGTATTGGGCAGTTCGTCGTGGAGGAACCGATCATTCTGGGGCATGAGTGTGCCGGAGAGATCGCGGGGATCGGAGCAGGCGTGGAAGGGCGCCGTATCGGTGAGAGAGTGGTTGTAGAACCAGGGATACCATGTTTTCATTGTCATGACTGCAAGACGGGCAGATACCACTTCTGTAATGATATGAAATTCATGGGGACGCCGCCGACAGACGGATGCCTGTGCGAATATGTGGCATGGCCGGCGGAGCTGGTGCATCGGATGCCGGATGGTATGTCTTATGAGGAAGGGGCGATGGTGGAACCTTTTGTCGTAGGCATGCAGGCAATGCGCAACAGCAGGATCAGATTTACAGATGATGCGGTTGTGATCGGCACCGGACCGATCGCTATGATGACGATCCAGAGCCTGAAAGTGATCGGAGCCAATAAGATCATCTGTGTGGGAAGGAATCCGTGGAAACTCGAGCTTGCCGGACGGATGGGAGCGACACATTTGATCGACAGCAAGGAAGAGGACGTTAAGAAGCGTGTCAAAGAACTGACGGGCGGTTACGGCGCCATGCATGTCTTTGAGGCGGTGGGAAGCGACGAGACCTTCTGGCAGACTACGGAGCTGGTGCGTGACGGAGGTACGGTGACCTTATTAGGGCTGATGGCGCATGACCATACGCCTATGCCTATGGCAAGCGTGGTCATGCACGGTATCAGCTTTGTGCCTGTGATCCGCTATAGCAATCTGTTTGCAGAAGCGATCGGATCGTTAGAGTATAAGCGGGCGGACATTATGCCGGTGTTGTCCCATACGTTTGGCTTTGAACAGGGGCAGGAGGCATTTCAGAAGGTTGCTCACGATAATAGAGAAGTGATGAAGACGATAATATTGATGTAGACCGGGAAAGAGCGGAGGTGTTTGCTGTGATGGGCAGAACGCCTCCGTAATTTATTCCCGCGGGCAGCGAGCCAAGGGGGCATGCTTGAAGCGGGGTATATGACTGTCTGCAAGTTAGCGTGCTCGGATAATAGAGGTCCGTAATGCTTGTTTTCATATATTTTGTATAGTATAATCAAGGAAATGTATCATGATATAGAAAGCGGGGAAGATATATGGAGGCAATTATATTTGATGTAGACGGGACATTATGGGATTCGACAGAAGAGGTGGCGGTTTCCTGGAATCAGGCGATCCGGGAGCAGACGGATCTGAACCGGGTACTGACCGGCAGTGAGCTTAAGAAGGAATTCGGCAAGCCTCTTGAAGAGATCGCGGATGATCTGTTTCCGATGCTCAGTAAGGAAGAGAAGGAAGAACTGGCGGTTCATCTGTATCAGTATGAGAATCAGTGGGTGGAGAGCGCGCCGTGCATCCTGTATGATAAGATGCCGGAGACGATCCGTGCTCTAAGCAAGAGATACCGTCTGTTCATCGTCAGCAACTGTCAATCCGGATATATAGAGGCATTTCTTAAGAATACAGGGCTTGGCGATTGCATAACAGACTTTACCTGTCCGGGGGATACGGGGAAGCTCAAGGGAGACAATATCCGTATCATCATGGAACGCAACGGGATCACAGAGGCGGTCTACGTGGGCGATACCCAGGGGGATGCCGATGCGTGCCGTATGGCGGGGATACCGATGATCTTCGCTGCTTATGGATTCGGAGAAGTGGAGGGAGAGTATGTGACACTCCAGTCTTTTGGCGAACTGCTTGAGATTGATTATGATAAGTTTTAGTGCATCGTGATGCAGGGGCGAAAGAATGAAGTGTAATGGAAGAAGGACTGGTAAGAATGAGTACAGAGAAAATAGGGGTCAACGAGATTAAGACGAAGAACAGACAGATCATCTATAACTACATCAGGAAACAAGGTTCGGTTTCTAAGCAGGAGATCGTCGTGGAGATGCAGCTAAGCCTGCCCACGGTGACAACGAATCTGGATTTTCTGAAGAAGCAGGGGTTGATCGATACATCCGGTAAGATTAAGAACACGGGCGGACGGAACGCGACGGCATTTACTTATGTGAAGAATGCGAGGATGGCGATCGGCGTGGATATCACGGCGAATCACATTACGGCGGTGGCGGTAAATCTGTCGGGCGACATTGTCAGCATGGAGAGACGGAGGAGTAATTTTGATCTGGAGGACGACGCATATCTTCGGGAGATCGGGGAAGTCGTGGAATGTGTGAAGAAGGATGCGGATATTATGGATGAGAACCTGCTCGGAGTGGGGATATCGGTACAGAGTCTGGTCTCGGATGACGGGAGTGAGATTACGTACGGTATGGCGCTGAATTTCGCGAAGAAGAAGCGGGAAGAGATCGCAGCGTATGTTCCGTACCGCAACAGACTGATCCATGATTCCTATGCGGCGGGATACAGGGAGACCTGGACCAACCGGGAGTTCCAGAATGCATTTTATATCAGTCTGAGCAATAGTGTGGGCGGTTCGGTGATCATTGACGACGCGATCTATGAGGGGAATACGCACAAGGGAGGCGAAGTCGGCCATATGACGGTTGTGCCGGAGGGAGGCGAGCTCTGTTATTGCGGAAGGCGGGGATGTTTTGACACGGTGTGCCGGGCAGGCAGGCTGACCGGCTATACGGACGGAAGTGTGGAGGAATTCTTCCGGCTTCTGGAAGAGGGAGATGAGACGGCAAAGCGGCTGTGGGACGAATACCTGGATCATCTGACTATGGCGATCCATAATGTCAGGATGTTGTTTGACGGAATGGTGATACTGGGAGGATATGTGGGCGCATATGCCGGAAGGTATATGGACGACATATGCCGGCGTGTGGACGAGAGGAATCCCTTTGGAGACCGGGCAAAGGATTATCTGGTAGAATGCCGGTATAAGGTGGAAGCCTCGGCGGCAGGGGCGGCATTGTTCTATATAGATGAATTCCTGGATAAGATCTAAGAAGGCTGCCGGCCGGCAGAAAATGAGATACAAAAGAAAATTTCTATTGAAGTTCCTTACAATATGTGATACGATATAGAAAAATTAGTAACCACTTAATTAAACTGATTAATAAATAGGAAAGGAGGAGCGATGAGAAAGGGTACGAATAGTTTGGAAGTGAAGCGTCTGAACCGGAACCGGGTATTTCGGTATGTGAATGCACAGACTGAGACGAGTATGCCGGATATCTCTGCAGCGTTGGATATCAGCGGGCCTACGGTTCTTACGATCGTAAAGGAGCTTAAGGAAGCCGGCGTGGTGGCGGAAGTGGGAGAACTTAAGTCAACCGGAGGCAGGAAGGCGAAGGCGATCGCAGCGGTCAAGGATGTGAGATATGCGGTCGGGCTGGATATCACGGCGAACCATGTGGGACTAGCCTGCACGGATCTGAATAAGAAGGTGTTAAAGCATGAGCGGATACGCAAGCCATTTTCCTATACGGACTTGTATTTTCAGGAGGTTGCAAAGATCCTTGAAAGTTTTATAGAAGAGAATGCGATCCCGGGAGAGAAGATTGAGGGAGTAGGGATCTCCCTTCCGGGAATTGTGAACAGGCAGGATAATATTCTTACACAGTCGAATATATTGAATCTCAGGGACATTTCCCGGGAGAAATGGGAAGAATATATCCCCTATCCCTGTGAACTGCTGAATGACGCCAATGCAGCGGCGATCACGGAGGATGTGTGCTGCAAGAGACCGGAGAGTAATATGGTCTACCTGTCGCTTAGTAATTCGGTCGGAGGCGCCGTGATCTTTGCGGACGAGATGAAGAGCAATGACGGGATACGCAGTGATTTCGACGGCGGAGCCATGTATATGGGAAATAACTGGCGCAGCGGTGAATTCGGGCATATGGTGATCCACCCGGAGGGAAAGACTTGTTACTGCGGGAAGAAGGGGTGTCTTGACGCATACTGTTCCGCCCTGAATCTGGCGGGATTGGAGAACGGGAACCTGGGGGCGTTCTTTGAGAAGATGGAGTCGGGGAATGAGGAGTACCGGCAGATCTGGGAAGAATATCTTGCCGATCTTGCCATAGTGGTTGACAATCTCCGCATGTGCCTGGATTGTGAAGTGGTGCTCGGCGGGTATGTGGGGAGCTATATGGAGCCTTATATCGGACGGCTTAAGTCTGCGGTCGCGTCAAAGGATCTCTTTGGCGGGAACGGAGAGTATGTCAGGGTATGCCGGTGCCGCAAGGAAGCGTCGGCATATGGAGCGGCGTTGTACCAGATAGAACGGTATATTTCAAAGATATAAAATAAAGATATAAATTAAGGAGGAGCATTAAGATGGAAGGAACAATGAAAGTTGCAGTGATGAATGGGATCGGAGAGATGGGATATACGGAGAGGCCGATCCCGGCGCCAAAGGCGGACGAGGTGTTGGTGAAGCTTGAGTATGTCGGTATCTGCGGAAGCGACATGCATTATTATGAGACTGGCAGGATCGGCGATTATGTGGTAGAACCGCCGTTTGTACTGGGACACGAGCCGGGAGGCGTTGTCGTGGAGGTCGGAGCGGATGTGACGCATCTGAAGGCAGGCGACAGGGTTGCGTTAGAGCCGGGAAAGACCTGCGGCAAGTGTAAGTTCTGCCGTGAGGGCAAGTATAACCTCTGCCCGGATGTGGTCTTCTTCGCGACGCCTCCGGTAGACGGCGTATTTCAGGAGTATGTGGCACACGAAGCAGATCTTTGCTTCAAGCTGCCGGACAATGTAAGCACGCTGGAGGGGGCGCTGATCGAGCCTCTGGCAGTCGGCTTCCATGCTGCGAAGCAGGGAGGCGCGCAGGCAGGCCAGACGGCAGTTGTGTTTGGAGCGGGCTGTATCGGCCTGGTATCCATGATGGCGCTGAAGGCGTGCGGCGTATCCAGGGTCTATGTGGTGGATATCATGGAGAAGCGTCTTGAGAAGGCGTTAGAACTCGGTGCGGACGGCGTGATCAATGGAAGAGAAGCGGATATCATAGAGAAGGCAAAGGAACTGACCGGCGGGGAGGGCTTTGACCTTGCTATTGAGACCGCAGGTACAGAGATTACCACCAACCAAGCGATCCAGACAGTACGCAAGGGATCCAATATTGTGTTGGTAGGCTACGGCAAGTCAGGTATGATGAATATGATGATGAGTCTTGCGTTAGATAAGGAGATCACTTTCAAGACCGTATTCCGTTACCGCCATATCTATCCGATGGCGATTGAAGCGGTAGAACAGGGGAAGGTGAATCTGAAAGGGATCGCGACACATATCTTTGATTTTGACGATATCCAGACTGCAATGGACAGGAGTGTCAATGAGAAGGCGGAGATTGTGAAAGCTGTGGTGAAGATCGCCAAGTAGGTCATGCCGGTGTAAAATGTATGAAGAAGGAGTGAAGTAATCTTGCAGATCATGGGGATCGACATAGGGACGACGACCATAAGCATTGTTCTGGTGGATGCGGAGAGCGGCAAATTGACAGCGTCCGAGACCGTGAGCCATCAGTCCTTTCTTACAGGGCGGATTCCCGAAGAGAAGATACAGGATCCGGAGAGGATCTGGAGGATCACGAAGGAGAAGGTGGATTCGCTGATCCATACCTACGGGCCGCCTGCCGGGATCGGCATTACCGGTCAGATGCACGGAATGCTCTATGTGGATGGAGGCGGCAATGCAGTGAGCCCGCTGTACACGTGGCAGGACGCCTGTGGGAATATTCCCCTTGTTATGTGTCGGGATGCTTGTGGGAATATTCCATCCGGTCCGGACCGGGATACAGGCGGAGACGGTTTCTTCGAAAGAGGAAAGAGCAGCGCCGGCATCCTGCGTGAGAAGGCAGGCGCGTCTGCGGCAGGGTATGGTATAGCGACGCACTATTATCTTCAGGCGGTGAAGAGGATACCGGAAGAGGCAAGGAAGATGACTACCATCAGTGATCATATCGCTATGAAGCTGTGCGGCAATACGCAGCCTGTGATCGGCGCGGATATGGCGGCGAGTTGGGGATGCTTTGACCTGAAAAAGAAGGCGTTCCGGTATGATGCGCTGGAGAATGCAGGAATGGAAGTCTCATATCTGCCGGAGGTCAGGAAGGAGCATTTTATCGCCGGAAGAACGCAGGACGGTATTCCTGTCATGGCGGCGGTCGGAGATAATCAGGCGAGCTTCTTCGGGGCGGTTGACAGTCTCTTTGATACGGTCTTGATCAACGTGGGAACCGGGAGCCAGGTATCCTTTGCTTCGGAGGATTTTGTGTCCTGTGAAGGTTCGATCGAGCTTCGGCCGTTTACAGAGAATGGCTATCTGCTTGCAGGTTCACCGCTGTGCGGCGGAAGGGCTTATGCGATGCTTGAGCAGTTTTATAGGGAGATATCCGGCGGCAAGAGTTATTACGATGTCATGTATGAGCAGGCGCAGGAGTTTGTCAGGCAGTATGGCGCAAAAGCAGCGTGGAGGGTTACGACGGCGTTCTCCGGAACCAGGGACAACCCGGACGAGCGAGGGAGCATCACAGGGATCGGAGTGGAGAATTTCCGTCCTGGAGCCATGACCGTGGGCGTGATCAGGGGAATTCTTGAAGAGCTGTACCTGCAGTATGCGAAGATGTGTGAGCTGACAGGAAAGAAGGCGGCGAGACTGGTGGGTTCGGGCAATGGACTGCGCCGGAATCCGCTGATGCAGGCGATGGCAGAGGAGATGTTCAGATTAGAGCTCAAGGTGCCGGAATATCAGGAGGAAGCGGCGTGTGGCGCGGCGCTCTGTATGGCAAAACTTTTGGATTAAGGATAAAATAACAGCATCCGAGAAGAGGAGGCTGTTATTTTTGTTGTCTCTTTTTTGTTGTGCTTCTTAATGAACAAAAAAATATGAAAAAATTATAAAAATATGTTGAAATAAAACAGCACATGTGTTAATATATAAGCAATTTAATAAAGACTTAATTAAATACATTAAGAAAGTAAATAATAAAAAGAAAGGAGCATCGTAACGGCCGTTAGAAAACTATGATATCAAGCAAAAATTTGTGCAAGATAGATAAAAACACTTATGGGATTTTGTTTGATATTACATCTTGTGAATAAGGAAAGAAAGATATATAATACAAATAACTTTTATGAAACGATTTTATAAAATACATATATAAAATATGTATTTAAAAATCAAAGAGAAAAGCATCAGTTATTCTGTGAAAACAAAATGTGAAGATGAATGAGGAGGAAAACAAGATGGGAATTATTGAGAAGATGAGACTGGACGGCAAGGCAATCTATGTAACAGGCGGAGCAAGCGGGATCGGCAAGTCCGTGGCAACGGCATTGGCGGAAGCCGGGGCGGATGTGGCGATCGTGGATGTCAATCTTGAAGGCGCCGAGGCGGTGGCGAAGGAGATCGCAGAAGCGACAGGTTCTAAGACGATCGCGATCAGGTGCGACGTGACGGACCAGGATGATGTAGAGGCAATGGTCGCGAAGGTTGTGGATACATACGGGAAGCTCGACGCATGCTTTAATAATGCAGGGATCTGTCTGAATGTACCGGCGGAAGAGATGACATATGAGCAGTGGAATAAGGTTATCAATATCAACCTGAACGGAGTCTTCCTCTGTGCGACGGCAGCGGGAAGGGTGATGCTGAAGCAGGGCTACGGTTCCATCATCAATACGGCGTCCATGTCCGGCCACATTGTCAACGTACCTCAGCCGCAGTGCGCATACAACGCATCCAAGGCGGGAGTAAGCATGCTGACCAAGTCACTGGCGATCGAGTGGGCGAAGAAGGGCGTGCGTGTGAACTGTATCAGCCCTGGATACATCGGAACCGACCTGACACTTAACTCAGAGGCATTGAAGCCGCTGATCGAGAAGTGGAACGCCATGGCGCCGATGGGAAGGCTTGGAAGACCGGAAGAATTGCAGTCCATCGTTGTTTACCTGGCGGGCGATACCAGCAGCTTTACCACAGGCTCGGATATCATTGTGGATGGAGCATTTACCTGCTTCTAATAAAATAGATATGCAATATACAATAAAGGAGGATGAGGTATGAAGAAAAGGATTGCGGCAGCGGTTCTGTGCGTGTCAATGACCGGGCTTACGCTGATGGGATGTGCGGATACGCGCGACGACGGAACCATCAAGGTTGGTATCACGCTCCAGTCTCTGTCCAATGCTTACTGGGCGGGCGTCATGGGTAAGCTTGAGCAGCAGATGGATGCGAAGGGTTGGGAGTACACGATCGTTGACTGCGAGAACAACGCCGGAACACAGGTAGGGCAGGTGGAGAACTTCATCATCTCGGGCTGTGACCTGATCATGGTACATCCCGCAGATGCGAAGTCTCTGGAAGGAATCTGCGGTGAAGCGATGGAAGCGGACATCAAGGTGATGTGCTGGGACGATCCGATGGAGAATACCACGGCGAACTGGGTTCTCGACAACACGGAGCTTGGAAGAGAGATCGGCAAGACGGCGGCAGAATTCATCAACGAAAACTACTCAGAAGATGAGAAGGCGCAGGTGACAGTCATTGGTTATCCGTCCACGAAGGTTCTTCTGGAGAGAGCGGACGGGATCAAGGAAGGCCTTGAGGAGCACTGCGAAGATAACTATGAGATCATCGCCGAGGTGGATGGTCTTGAAGCGCCGGAAGCACAGACCAATGTGGAGACGGTAATGTCCGCCCATCCGGATGCGGATGTGTTCGTGGGTGTAGGCGCGGGAGCGATGATCGGTGCGAACGAGGCTCTTCTTGCAGAGTTCGGCAAGGGTAAGATCCCGGAGAATTACGGTGTGATCACGACCGACGTTACACAGCAGCAGTTGGATTCCCTGAAGTCAGGAGAAGAGGCAGTCAGGGCGATCGTAGGCTTTGAAGGTTCGAATGAAGATACGGCGAAAGCTTGTGCAGAGATGTTCGAACGGATCCTGTCCGGAGAGGACTTCTCTTCTGAGAGGAATGTTTACCGTACCATAGGTCCGATCACGCCTGAAAACGTTGATGAGATACTAAAGGGTATGTAGGAGTGACAGGGGGAACGAATATGAGCCAAGAATATGTATTGCAGTTACAGCATATAAGAAAAGAATACCCGGGTGTTGTCGCGCTTAAGGATGTTACGCTGGAATTGGGGCCTGGAGAGATCCTAGCCCTGATCGGAGAAAATGGCGCCGGCAAATCTACGCTGATCAAGTGCTGTTCGGGAGCGGTCATTCCGACTTCCGGCAAGATCATCGTAAATGGCAGGGAATTTTCCAGCATGACGCCTCAGCTTGCGGCGGAGAATGGAATTGCAATTATTTATCAGGAATTTAATAATGTAAAGGAATTATCGGCGGCGGAGAACTTATTCTTGGGACGCCCGATCCGCAAAGGGATCATCGTAGACAAGAAGGCGATGGAAGAAGAGGCGGCGAAGGCGTTTGACCAGTTACATATCAAGATCGATCCGAAGGCGATGATGAAGGATCTGACGGTAGGTTATCAGCAGATGGTTGAGATCGCCAAGGCGATCCAGCAGAATGCAAGGATCCTGATCATGGATGAGCCGTCTGCACCGCTGACCAGCGCGGAGGTAGAGAGCATGTTTGAGGTGGTAGAGCTCTTGAGAAAGAAGGGCGTGTCCATCATCTACATCTCACACAGACTGGAGGAGATCTACCGGCTGTCAGACCGTATCGTGGTCATCCGGGACGGCGAGTATGTGAAGACGCTGATCACGAAGGAGAGCCAGGTGGAGGAGCTGATCCAGCTCATGGTCGGACGAGAGCTTACCGAGACTTATCCGCCAAGGGGCGACTGTATTGATAAGAACGAGGTCGTTCTGGAGCTTAAGAATGTGAACGGCAATGGAGACAAGAACATCAACCTGAAGCTCCACAAAGGAGAGATACTGGGGCTTGGAGGACTTGTCGGCGCCGGGCGGACGGAGCTTGCGGAGATGATATTCGGAGCCGTGCCGAAGAAGTCCGGGCAGATGATCTATAAAGGGAAAGAGATCGATCCTAAGAGCCCGCGGGAAGCCATCGACCTTGGAATCGCGCTGGTGCCGGAAGACAGAAAGCGCCACGGCGCCATGCTCGGTGTTTCTATCAAGAATAATATCAATATGCCGATCTACGAGCGGAATTCTCATCTCAGTGTCATAGATGAGAAGAAGGAGCTGGAGATCGCGGAGAAATACCGCAAGAACATGGCGATCAAGACGCCGAATCTGAACCAGCTGATCAAGAACTTAAGCGGCGGTAACCAGCAGAAGGTTATCCTTGGAAGATGGATGGCGGCGAATTCGGAGCTGATCATCTTTGACGAGCCGACCAGAGGGATTGATATCGGTGCGAAGTATGAGATATATAAGTTAATGAACGATCTGGTAGAGAAGGAAGGAAAGTCAATTCTGATGATCTCTTCCGAGATGGAAGAACTGATGGGCATGTCTGACAGGATTCTTGTGCTGGCTGAGGGCAATATGACCGGAGAACTCCAGAAGGAAGAATTCAGCCAGGAGACGATCATGACGTTTGCGTCGGCAGCGGCGAATGAGTAGGAGGGTGACTAATGAAGGAGAATAAAATAGGAAATATAATCAGGAGTCAGGGAATTTGGATAGTATTTTTCGTGCTTTGTATCGGGTTCACAATTGCAAATCCAAGATTTATTACGGGAACAAATTTGTTGATCATGCTCCGTCAGGTTGCGGTATGGGGAATTGCATCCGTAGGTATGACGTTTGTGATCCTGCTTGGAGACATTGACCTGGCAACAGGCTCTATCATTACATTTGTAAATGTATTATGTGCATATCTGATGGTGAATAAGGGTGTGCCCATGGTGTTGGCGATCATCATCACATTGGCTGCGGCGACGCTGATTGGTCTGTTGAACGGCTTTATGGTATCCACGATAGGGATCCCTGCGCTGATCGCAACTTTCGCGACGCAGACGGCATTTTCGGGTATTGCGCTGATCATCTGCGACGGACAGCCGATCAACGGTTTTACGGAGTCCTTCAAGGTATTCGGCCAGGGTAAGATTGGTCCGGTGCCGGTTCCTGTTATTATCATGATCCTTTGCTTCGCACTGGGTGCGTTTATCTTAAATAAGACGTATTTCGGACGTTATTTCTATGCGGTAGGCGGAAATATCGAGGCGGCGAGGCTCTCTGGTATCCGCACGGGAAGAGTAAAATACCTTGTATTCGCATTATCTGGATTCTTCGCAGGTCTGGCAGGTCTGGTATTGCTGTCACGTGTGAATTCCGGTATGAGTAATGCGGGACTTGGATATGAGTTCAAGGTGATTACCTGCGTGGTATTGGGCGGTGTGTCCGTATCCGGCGGTTCCGGAAGAATGTCAGGAGTTGTGGCTGGTACGTTCATCATCAGTGCGCTTAACAATGGTATGGTACTGATCAATCTGAATACCTGGATCCAGAACATCGTGCTGGGTATCGTACTGGTACTGGCGGTTGGATTCGACTGCTGGCAGAAGAAGAAACAGGCGAATTAATTCTTTCGTCTGTGCATTGGGAAGGTTGTTCAGGGGACGGCAGTTTGGAGCGGTTCTTCCCCACGCAGACTGGGCAACACTCCGGTGAACTAACACCTAACTACGACTAAGACACTCGGGAGAGCCCTCGTGCCTAAGTCTCCGTAAGGTGTGGATTTCACCTCCGTTAAGGACGCCCTGGAATGTCTGCTTAGGGGAAGAACCGCTCCGAACTGCCTGTGTCCTGGTAATGGATATCTAATGCGCAGGTGGAAGAGTTTTGGTGAGAATAGGAGTGTCTGGTGTAAGAATTTGATGGAAAGATAGGTTTGGAGGTTTGGTTTATGAAAGCAGCGGTATATCATGGTCCGCAGGATCTGCGGGTGGAGGAAGTGCCTGTACGAAAGCTTAAGGATAATGAAGTGATGATCCAGGTGAAGTACTGTGGAGTATGCGGTACGGATATGCACATCTTTAACGGGGACGGGGGTTCATTTGAAGTGAATCCCCCACTGATCCCGGGACATGAGTTCTCCGGAGTTGTGGCGGAGGTTGGTTCGGCGGTCACTGCGGTAAAGGTTGGGGACAGAGTAAGCGGAGATCCCAACGATATGTGCGGAGAGTGTTATTTCTGTAAGAATGCGATGCAGCAGTTCTGTACGAATAACGTCGGCGTAGGAACGACGGTTGACGGCGGATTTGCGGAATATGTGATCATGCGTGAGAAGCAGGTGTATAAGTTCGGTGACAACTTAAGCTTTATGGAGGCGGCGATGGCTGAGCCGATCTCCTGTTGTCTTCATGGAATCGACCTGTGTAATATCCGGCCGGGATGCACGGTTCTTGTGATGGGCGGCGGTCCCATCGGTATGATCATGATGCAGCTTGCGAAGAACGCGGGAGCGGCAAGGGTGATCATGTCCGAGCCGGTGGAAGAGAAACGTAAACAGGCGATGCTGCTTGGGGCGACGAAGGTGATCGATCCCATGGAAGAGGATGTGCAGGCGGCGCTTGACGAATACTGCGAGAATGTGGACGTGGTGATCGAGTGTGTCGGGAATATCCACACACAGGCGGATGCCGTGAAGTTCGCGGGAAAGGGCGCTACGGTGATGTATTTCGGTCTTGCTTCACCGGAGGATGCGTATCCGCTGAAGCCGGATGATGTGTTCAAGAAAGAGCTTACGATTACGTCTTCCTTCATCAATCCTTATACCTTCGAGCGTGCGATCCGCGTGCTGGAATCCGGGATGCTGGAGCTTGAGAGCCTGATCACGAATGTGGTTCCACTTGATGATATTGTGGATGTGTTTACGAAGCCGGAATTTAGAAGAGCCGGGAAGGCTATGATCAAGATATCGGATTAGGATGATTAATGCCCCGTTGCTTGCACTTGATTTGCCCCACATTTATACAAGATAACTTCGATAAGCAAGCAATACGCATAGCACCTCTAACCCTTGCCAAATAGAACGTGCTCCGGGCATACCATCGCCCGGGGCATCTTTCATCCCTCCTAGAATTCCCAAATCATAAATCGCTTCTTTGAGCGAATACGTTTCAGGAACTTCTTTGTTTTTTCTTGCAAGCAGTATAATACTTTCCATTCCTCTTCATCAAATACAATCTTACTTGATATTTCTGGATATATTTTCCCTATATTCATGCAATACAGTGCTATCAGCGTCAGCTTTTCTCGTAAATGTTTCTCACGTCTTCTTTGCGGACGGTGAATCACAACCTCTTTACAATGATAGAGTACTCTCGGAAACTCACAGCCCTTGAAATCACTGCGTTTCCAGAGTTCCCTTATTTTTCTTCACCTCCACTTTTCAGGGGGGCTTACATTTTTTATATTTTTATCAAAAAATTTCCAAATTCCTATTGACAAATCTGCCAGTTTGTGCGGCCGCGTTATTCATTGCCAAAAAATGCAATGAATAACGCGGCCCTTTGGTTAAGAA
>NZ_KE159716.1:162240-210461 GCF_000403455.2 Dorea sp. 5-2
TGCATAAATCTGCTTTCCATTTCTATCTGTATTTTTCAAAAACCTGCCATAAGGGAGGTCTTAAAGTCATGCCCTCTATTGATAAACTCCGCCACAATATCAGGCACGCTGTTTCTCTGTCCGCTTTTTCTCCAAATCTGATACACAGAATCCGCTATTTTTTTTCTCTATACAGTTACTTTCCGAGACTACTCTGATAATCCATTTTTACATTTCTTGATGGGATATGTTCTTTTGGATTTCGGCTCATTCTGACAACCATACTCCCTGCTACTGGAGCACTGCGTAATTCATTAAAAATCTTCTTCCCATCATCTACCATACGGTTTTGTACGATCCGAACCCAAAAATTTGCTCCTGAGTCGGCTGCTTCTGAGAAAAATTCATAGAAATCTTCCTCCCGGTCGCATACTGTTAATATTGGAATATCTTCTGGCACCCTTTGGGGCGTCTCATTCATGTTATTCAGCTATCGGAAACTTTCATCCAGGATCGCTAAAATCCACTCTGCATCTGCACATTTCATTTTTTCGACAGTTGCTCTGGATATGCTATCAAGTAATTCATCTTTGGAGACATTTCGAGGTTGAGGAGAAAGTACGGCTTATCAGCCCGAAGATTACCGCAGAGGGTTATGAAGTTTTCCGCATTGCGGCGTGAGGTGCATAAGCAGAATAAGGACGGGACGATTTTTGAAGAAATCAAAGAACGCACCTACGATTTAAAATCCAGAGGATATTGTCTTGAAAAATAAAGATGGACGCTCAATGGGAAACCTACAGAATCCTAATCCACATGAAAAAAAGGAAATTAAGAATCACAAATAGCATTGCCTATACGATAATATTCTGATAAAATTAGGATAAAATAAATAAAAAAGGAGTGCTTAGATTATGATACAAATTCGACCTGTTTCTGATCTTAGAAATAAATTCCCGGAAATTGAAACCATCGTAAACAGCGGAAAACCTGTTTACCTTACAAAGAATGGCTACGGAGCTATGGTAGTTCTGAGCTTGGAAGAATACGCAAATCTGACAGATAATATAGAGATGAAACTTGACGAAGCCGACAGACAGGCAGCAATGACGGAAGAAAGACTTTCCCATGAAACCGTATTCAGCAATGTAAGGAGTATGATACATGGAAAATAAAATTTATCATCTTCGTTACCTGCCGATTTTTGAACAGGATTTAATCAGTACAACGAGTTACATTACTAATGTTTTAAAGAATGAGGACGCTGCTCTGCGTTTAATTGACGATGTTGAGGCTGCGATCCTGGAAAGGCTGAATAACCCTGTTGCTTTTGAACCATATGTTTCCGCAAAAAAACGAGACTATCCCTATTATAGAATCTATGTGAGAAATTATGTTATTTACTATGTGGTGATTGATGATGTAATGGAAGTTCGGCGTTTGCTGTATGGTGCTAGAGATACAGATAAGCATTTATAATTTGATAGAAAAGGAAACCGTATCAGAGCCAGTAATATATCAGCATTTACCTGTTTAGCTGCTGCTCTGCTCTATTACCAATTCCGATATGACAAGGTAAAGCAGCTCTTTCACCGGCAAAAGATGGCGCGCATGATTTTGGAAAATGGCTAGTATGAAGTGGAAACCTCACAGGACAATGGTATCTTCAAAAATCTACCGTCTAACGAGAAAAAGGAACGGATTACCTATTTTCCAAAGATGTATTATCGTATGGAGAATGGCTTACTCTATATCCATACAGAAATCACGCTGGGGAAATATCAAGACCAACTCCTGCACTTGGAGAAAAAGCTAGAAACAGACGTATATTGTGAATTAGTATCTAAAGAGCTGCATGATTCCTATGTGGAGTATGTCTTGCTCTATGATACGATTGCAAACCGCATTACCATCAATGAGGTACGGGCAGAAAATGGCAAGCTCCGTCTGATGAAAAATGTCTGGTGGGAGTATGAGAAGCTTCCCCACATGCTCATTGTTGACCGTACAGGTGGTGGAAAGACTTATTTTATCCTTACCATTATTGAAACTCTGTTACGCTGTGATTCGATGATGCATGTGTTAGACTCGAAGAACGCTGACCTTGCCGACATCTCCGCTGTCATGCCCGAAGTCTACTATAAAAAAGAGGATATTACCGCCTGCATTGACCGTTTTTATAACAACATGATGGAACGCTCGGAAACCATGAAACTCATGGAGAATTATAAGACGGGTAAGAACTATGCTTACTTGGGATTGCCGCCGCACTTTTTAATCTTTGATGAATATGTGGCATTTATGGAAATGCTGATGACAAAGGAAAATGTGGCTGTCCTTAACAAGCCCTATCATTAAAATTTAATTTGTTCAAGACAGTTTGAATATCGTGTTGAAAATTTTATCGATACAGCAGTTCTGTACGAATAACGTCGGCGTAGGAACGATGGTTGACGGCGGATTTGCGGAATATGTGATCATAGATGTGAATTGTAACTGGGACTGCCCATTTAGAGCTGCATTTGGCAAAGGGGCAGTCCCTTTGTCTGTGCATATATCAAAGGTGCTTTTGTAAAGATGATGTATTGAATTTGTCTTTATTATGTGATAGTGTATAGAGAAGATGAAAGAAAGAAGCATAACTATGGCACAGGCACCGGTAAATATCCGCAGGGATGAAGAAGTATCTGTTGATCTGTTTTACTCCGAAAGTAATATGGCGCATTTGCGCAGAGGCGTGGAAGCCCTTGATGCCGGAAAAGGTGTGGAGCATGAGATCATCGAGGCAGATGAATGAAAAAACATTAAAGCGTATTAACATGTTGTTGAAAGATATTGAGAGAGGAAGATATGAGGGAATTTGAGCGGGCTGTGGAGCCGCAGGATTGATGACGTAAATAGGCTGGTATACCGGATCAGGGATGATGTGTTGGAAATTGTTTCCTGTAAAGGACATTATGATGATTGAGGCAGTATTATACCGTCAGGTTTTCGAAAGGAAGAAACCTGGCGGTTTTTTGTGTCCGAAACGTGTAGGCTGTATCTGTGGCAGGGGACTTTCATACGACAGTTCCCGGCAAAGAGCAGGCAGGATTGTTAAAAGAAAAACGATACAAAACCACATAAAATAAAGTTGACTCATGTGGTTTTATCTGCTATTATAATCGTAGAAACAACATAAAACAAAGAAAAACCACTAAAATGCTGAAAAGAGGTGTCGCAATGCTTGCCATAGAGAGGCGCAACAGTATCCTTGAGAGATTGCAGAAGGAGAAGCGGGTTGTAGTGAGTGAATTAAGCCAGCTTTATCAGGTGACGGAGGAGACGATCCGGCGTGATCTGGAGAAGATGGAGAATGACGGGCTTGTGGTGAAGAGCTATGGAGGCGCAGTTCTGAATGAACAGAACATAGTCGGGCTTCCCTTCGATATCCGGAAGAACCAGTGTGTTTCAGAGAAGCAGACGATCGCAGGACTGATCGCCGATATGGTGAAGGACAAAGAGACCGTCATGCTGGATGTCAGCTCTACAGCGGTCTATATTGCGAAGGAGCTGAAGAAGAAGAAAGAGCTGACGGTGATCACCAATTCTGTGGAGATCATTGTGGAGCTTTATGATATGCCGAAGTGGACGGTGATCTCTACCGGCGGCACGGTCAGGGCGAGATCCTTTGCCCTGGGAGGACCGCACACGGACGAGATCTTAAGCTCCTATCATGTGGATAAGGCGATCGTCTCCTGCAAGGGACTGGATCTTGTGAGCGGGATCACGGATTATGTGGAGCAGGACGCGAGCAGTAAGCGGATGATGCTTAGGGCGGCAAGGGAGAGGATCCTTGCCGTGGACCATACCAAGTTCGATACGACCGCATTTACGAAGGTCACGGACTGGTCGTCATTTACGAAGCTTGTGACGGACAGGAAGCCAAAGCAGAAGTGGCTTGATGAGTTTGAGAGACAGCAGATAGAGTGTATCTATCCGGAGTAAAGGACAGGAAGAGAAGGAGGAGAAGAATATGTCATTCGTTACTTCAAGGGAGATGTTATTGGACGCGCAGAAGGGCGGATACGCAGTAGGCGCATTTAATGTGGAGAATATGGAGATGGTCAAGGCTGTGATCGCGGCGGCGGAGGAGTTGAGGGCGCCTGTGATGCTCCAGACAACGCCGTCTACCATCAAGTACGGCACGCTTGAGACGTATGTGGGGATCGTCCGGGCGGAGGCGGCGCGGGCTTCGGTTCCGGTGGCGCTTCATCTGGATCATGGAAGCAGCTTTGAGCTGGCGGTACGGGCGGTCAAGGAGGGCTATACGTCCATCATGATAGACGGTTCCGGATTGTGCTTTGAAGATAATATTGACGTGACACGCCGGGTTGTCGCGGTGGCGGAGCCGAACGGCATACCGGTGGAAGCGGAGCTTGGAAAGGTCGGAGGAAAAGAGGACGATCTGGAGGCAGAAGCAGACACAAACACAGATCCCGCACAGGCGGCGGAATTCGTGGAGCGCACAGGAGTATCCTCTCTTGCCGTAGCGATCGGGACGGCGCATGGGTTCTATGCAGGGACGCCGGTACTGGATAAAGAGAGATTATCTGAGATCCGCAAGGTGGTCGACATCCCGTTAGTCCTTCACGGCGCGTCGGGGCTGTCTGAGGTGGATGTATCGGATTGTGTGAAACGGGGGATCTGCAAGGTGAATTTCGCGACGGAGCTTCGTGCGGCATACACAGATGCGGTGAAGGCTCTGCTGAAAGAGAAG
Organism: Dorea sp. 5-2; assembly: GCF_000403455.2. Taxonomy (GTDB): domain Bacteria; phylum Bacillota; class Clostridia; order Lachnospirales; family Lachnospiraceae; genus Sporofaciens. The sequence goes on from NZ_KE159716.1 coordinate 166,979, forward strand.
CCGGAGACCTTTGATCCCAAGGCGTTCGGCAAGGTTGGAATCCCTGCCGTTACCAAGCTTGTCATGGAACGGATGAAGGTGTGCGGGTGTGACGGCAAGATCTGATGATGCATGGATTGTCAGGATATTGTGCCGTATGTGAGAGTATATAGGAGAACGAGATGAAGGAATTACTACTGGGGATTGATATAGGGACCAGCGCCTGTAAGGTCGCCATATTCAGGAAGAACGGTGAAGTGGTGGCGGCGGCGAACGGGGATTACAAGGTGTATTATCCGAAGCCGGGTTACGCAGAGCAGGATCCGGACGAGTGGTGGAGAGCTGTCTGCAAGGCGACGAAGGAGTGTATCACGAAGGGAGCGGTGGATCCGTCCGATATTGCCGGGATCGGAGTAGACGGGCAGAGCTGGTCGGCGATCGCGGTCGATAAGCGTGGAAATGTCCTGGCAAGAACGCCGATCTGGATGGACAATCGTTCCTCTGCTATCTGCGGCCGGTTGAACCGCAAGATCGGGGAGGATGAGATATTCAGGGCAAGCGGAAATCCTCTGACCGCGCAGTATACGACGGGCAAGGTATTGTGGTATCAGGAGAACCGGCCGGAGGTATATCAGGAGACGGATAAGATCCTGCAGTCCAATGCATTTATCGTCTACAGGCTGACAGGGAAGATCTCACAGGATATCTGCCAGAGCTATGGATGGCATTGCTTTGATATGGAACGCGGGACATGGAATGAAGATATGCGAAAAGCAATGGGGATCCCGGAGGGATTTCTCCCTGAGATCAGTCCGTGCCACGCGGTTGTGGGGACGGTGACGAAGGCAGCGGCAAAAGAGAGCGGGCTGGTGGAAGGGATCCCGGTCGTGGCGGGCGGGCTGGATGCGGCATGCGGTACGCTGGGGGCGGGCGTCCTTAACAATGGCGAGACACAGGAGCAGGGAGGCCAGGCGGGCGGGATCAGTATCTGTACGGATACCTATAAGGCTGATCCAAGGCTGATCTTAAGCCATTATGTGGTTCCCGGGTATTGGATCTTACAGGGCGGAACGACCGGCGGCGGCGGTGTGATGCGCTGGATGGAGCGTGAATTTGGAGATTACGAGCGTATGATGGCGGATGAGCTGGGGAAGAGTTCTCTGATGCAGTTCAATGAGATTGCCGGAAAGGTTGCGCCGGGTTCGGACGGCGTTGTATTTCTTCCGTATATGTCGGGGGAGCGGACGCCGATCTGGGATCCTTATGCTAAGGGAGTGTTCTATGGACTGGATTTCAGTAAGACCAAGGGACATATGGTGCGCGCCGCCATGGAAGGCGTGGCGTATTCGGTCAGACACAATCTTGAGACCGCGAAGGAAGCAGGGGCGTCTGTGGAGGTATTAAGGGGCATGGGCGGAAGCGCGAATTCTCTGTTGTGGACGCAGATCAAGTCCGATATCACAGGCAAGCCGATCGAGGTGCCCGATTCGGACACGGCGACGACTCTGGGGGCGGTGATACTGGCAGGCGTGGGAGTCGGGCTGTACCGTGATTTTAAAGAAGCGGTGGAACTGACGGTAACGGTGAAGCGGAAGCATCAGCCCAACCCGGAAGTGAAGGAGGTCTATGACAGGAATTATGAGATCTATCTGGAGCTTTACAAGAATCTGAAAGAGACTATGAAGAAGCAGGAAAACAGGAGGGAATGGAGCAGTGAAAGCAGCAGTTGTTGTGGAAAATGAGGTCGTTAAGTACCAGGAAATAGAAGAACCAAAGGCAGGGCCGGGTACTGTCAAGGTGAAGGTAAAGGCGTCCGGTATCTGCGGTTCGGATGTGCCAAGGGTTCTTAATAACGGAGTGCATTTCTACCCCATCGTACTGGGACATGAATTCTCAGGAGACGTAGTGGAAGCAGGAGAGGGCGTGGAACATATCCGCGTCGGAGACCGGGTGTCCGGAGCTCCGCTGATCCCATGCATGAAGTGTGAGGACTGTCAGAAGGGAAATTATTCTCTGTGTAAGCACTACAGCTTTATCGGCTCCAGACAGCAGGGCAGTAATGCCGAATATGTTGTGATCCCGGCGGCAAATGCGGTGGTGTTTGACAAGAGCATTTCCTATGAGCAGGGGGCGATGTTCGAGCCTTCTACGGTCGCGCTTCACGGTGTGTTGTGCAATAATTACAAGGGCGGGGAATCTGTTGCCGTGCTTGGCGGCGGGACTATCGGGATGTTCACGATGCAGTGGGCGAAGATCTTCGGGAGTAAGAAGGCCGTTGTATTCGATATCAGCGAAGAACGCTTGGAGATGGCAAAGCGTCTCGGCGCGGATGAAGTGGTGAATACGCTTGAGGATGGATTCATGGAGAAGGCGATGGCTGTTACGGGCGGTAAGGGCTATGCATACGTGTTCGAGACAGCCGGCCAGCCTGTGACCATGCGGATGGGATTTGAACTGGCGGCGAATAAGGCGCACGTCTGCTTTATCGGAACGCCTCATGTGGAGCTTTCCTTTACGCCGGCGATGTGGGAGAATATGAACCGAAAGGAATTTAAGCTCACCGGTTCCTGGATGTCCTACAGCGCGCCGTTCCCGGGGAAGGAATGGGAGTTGACCGCGCATTATTTTGCGACGGGACAGTTGAAGTTCGATCCGGCGTTTGTGTTCCGGAAGTTCCCGATGAGCCAGGCGCAGGAGGCGTTCGATCTGTATAAGAACCCGATGGATGTGAAGGGAAAGATCTTGCTTATGAATGAAGGATAAAGTGCGGTTGATAAAAGGGGGATGTCGGAGAATAACGTTTGTATCCGGCGTCCCCTTTGACATGTTCTCTTGATCCGGAGAAGATCAATGCTTTTTTTCGTACGCAATGAACGCGTCTACTTTTGGCTGTGAAGAGCATCCCGGGACGAATTCATTTGTTAAAAAAGCGTCGATCAATTCTTCGCGCAGCTTATTTCCTGTAGTGAAAGCGCCCAGACATGCGATATTCGCATCATTGCTCAGACGAGCTCTCTTTGCGGAATATACATCTGAGAGCAGGGCGGCATATGCGCCTTTGACCTTGTTGGCGGCAAGGGATACGCCGATGCCGGTTCCGCACAGCAGGATCCCGCGGTCATATTCTTTGGCGCCGACTGCTTCTGCGACTGCGATCGCCGTATTCGCGTAGATGGGATCCTCGCTTCCGAAATCTTTGATCTCACCGTATCCTTTGGACTCCATAAATGCAATAAGCTGTTCTTTGGCTTCCTGGGCATTCGGGTCACAACCGATAGCTATCTTCATAATCATATCCTCCTTCATCTGATCGCTCCGATCAATATTCTATATCCATATCATATAAGAGAATATGGTTGAAAGTCAAGACTTTTGTCATGCATTCGTACAAAAGTCTTGACTCATATGTTTTTTTGATATTTCAAGAATACTTTTCCGAAGAGATTCATATTCGCATACGCGACCAGTGATTGTCCAAAGAGGATGACAAGCCCTCTGGCGAGCAGATAACGTACCAACAGGAATCCTGCGCCCGCATAGAAGGCGGCGGCAATAAGGGTGATCGGCGCATACATGAATGTGAAGACGAATGCGTTGAACAGGATCTCGCGCAGATTGCCTTTAAAACTCACCATGACCGGATATACCCAGAGCATAGTCAGGACCAGCGTCAGGAAGGCAAGGGCGGCGACGGATACCAAGATACTTTTCCCGGGAACGGCGGCATCGGTCAGGATATAGTAAGCAAGACAGAAGGCGGCGGTCAGGGCTGACAGGATCAGCCAGATGACAGACGCCTTTTTCCAATATAGCTTTATGCCGGTGCGGAAATTCCGGAATACGGCGGTGTCGCCGTCCATGAGCTGCCGGATGCAGTAGTACTGTGCGGCTGTGGACGCGCCGGCTGTTATGAGCGGGATGCAGCAGATCAGCCATATCAGGTTCAGGATCGTCAGGCGGCTAAGCAGTAAGGCGGATCGCATAAATCCGCTGTTATAATCGAAAAATTTCATAGATGATTCCTCCTTCCGGACGACAGACAGAGTCGTGCCATGTCTGTCCCATGCTATCCATCATACACTATAAGCCTTCGCTTATCAAGAGACATTGGATATGCTTTGAAATGATTGTTAAAGATAAAACAAACAAAATCAGTCTGATTTCAACCCACATTTTAGTGCAAAAACCACATGAAAACACTGTAAAAATCGGAAAAATGTAAAAAGACTTGACAAAAATAATGAGCGGCTCTATAATAATCACAGATGAACGGCATGGGGCAGGATGATTTCTTTCCGCCAATATTTATTGGCGGAAAGAAATAAGGTTTCAGGCAGGTAAACTGAATACAGGAGCTTTGTGTACGAAGGCAAACCAGAAAAGGGAGGAAAGAAAGTATGAAAAAAAGATTAGTAAGCGTGCTTCTCTGTACGGCGATGGTATCAACGATGCTGATCGGCTGCGGCGGAGGCGGCGGCAATGAAGGCGGAGGCGGAAGCGACGAACCGGCTGAGATGGGAAGCGCAGAAGATTTTGACTGGAAGAACTGCGACGGAACGACGATCAATGTAATGTTCAACGAGCACAACTATTCAAAGGCTGTTATCTCCAAGATTGATGAGTTCGAAGAGAAGACAGGTATCACCGTTGAATATTCATCTACACCGGAAGGTAACTATTTCGATAAGCTGAATACCGCTCTTAGCAGCCGTTCCGGTACGCCGGACATCTTCATGACAGGCGCTTATCAGGTATGGGAATATGCATCGGCAGGCTATATGGAGCCGTTGGATGATTATATCAACAATCCGGCTAAGACGGCAGAAGATTACAACTTTGACGATTTTATTCCGGCTACCGTAGATTCCCTTCGCTGGGATCTGGTTCCCGGACATGCGGTGGGCGAAGGTTCCCAGTGGGCGCTGCCTATGGGATGGGAGCTTAATAACCTGGCTTATAACAAGAATGTATTTGCCGATAAGGAACTGACTGTTCCGACGACGACAGATGAGTTGTTAGAGACGGCAGAAGCTCTGAACGAGTTTAACGGATCTGGTTCTTATGGTGTTGCAGTGCGCGGTACACGTGACTGGGCTACCATTCATCCGGGATATATGTCATTGTTTGCAACATGGGGCGGACAGGACTTTGCGATCGAAGACGGCAAGCTGGTATGTAAGCTTGATTCCAAAGAAGCGATCGATATGACGGATTATTGGGTTAAGCTGATCAAGGCAGGCGGACCAAGCCAATGGTCCAACTATACATGGTATGAAGCAAGCTCTGACCTTGGCGCAGGAAAAGCAGCGATGCTGTTCGACGCTACAAGCGCCGGTTATTTCCAGAACTTTGAAGGAGCTTCCGATCAGTCCGGTAATATCGCATGGTCTACCATTCCGCTTCCGGAAGGAAAGACAGAAGACGACATGAAGGCGAACGTTTGGATCTGGTCTATGGCTATGAACGCAGATTCCAAGAATAAGGATGCTGCATGGTTATTCTTACAGTACTTTACAAGTCCGGAATATATGCTGTATTCCGGTACGGAAGGTGCAAGCCCGGATACTCCGCGTCAGTCTGTAATGGATAGCGCCGAGTACAAAGAGATTGTTGGTTCCGCAGAGAATTATCTTGAGTCTATCGATATCCTGTCAAAGAACGCTACGATTCAGTTTACACCGCAGCCATACTTCTTCGAGTGTACAACGAAATGGGCGGAAGTTCTTCAGGACCTGGTTCTTACAGATAAATACGAGTCTACGGAAGCGGCTATGAAGCAGCTTAAGAAAGATCTTGATGGAGTCGTAATGGATCTGGAAGTATCTGAATAAGGATGATACGGCCCTGTAGAGATTAGATTTTAATGATACATAATCGGACGATAGTCCGCTTGCCCGTAAAGGGTGCGGTTATGTGGGTTAAAGGCAAGGAGGGGTTACCTGACCCTCCTTGATTTTTTGGATTTAGAAGAAAATCAGAATTGGAGGAAACATAATGAAAGAGCAGAATAAGAACAGTACTGCCGTGAACGAACTGAATGTAGTGCCGTTTAAGACGAGAATGCGTCCGTACTTGATCGTAGCTCCTGCATTGCTTATCACGATCGGTATTATGATTCCGTTTATAATGTCGATCTATTATTCTTTGACGAGTTATTCCTTCAGATTGCCGAACTACAGTTTTGTAGGATTGAAGAACTGGATCGCGATCCTTTCATCCGGGGCATTCTGGAAGGCGGTTTGGGTGACGCTTCGTTATGCGTTCTTTAGTACGGCGTTTGAGATGTTATTGGGAATGGGAGTTGCGATGCTCCTGAATAATCTGAATAATCGCTTTTCTAAGATCTTAAGAGTTGCGCTGATCTTCCCGCTGATGGTAGCGCCTATCACTGCGACGATCATCTGGCAGCTGATGCTGAATAACTCTGTAGGTATCGTAGAGAAATTCCTGAACATCTTTGGAGTGTATAACTTCCCGTGGGCGGCGGGCGCTTCTACCGCCATGATGACGGTAGTCATGATCGACGTATGGGTAAATACATCATTCTGTATGCTGCTTGTGCTGGCCGGCCTGCAGTCTCTGCCGAAGTCGCCGTTTGAGTCGGCTAAGATCGACGGAGGAAGCCCGTGGTTTAATTTCCGTAATCTGACTCTGCCTATGCTGAAACCAAGTTTGTACATAGCATTGTTGTTCCGTCTGATGGCGGCGCTTCAAGAGTATGCGATCATCTTCGGACTTACAAAGGGAGGTCCCGGAGACACATTGATGAACTTGTCGCTGACTTCCTACCAGACAGGATTCCAGTTCCAGAAATTCGGATTCGCGTTGCCGTATATCCTGGTGCTGTGGGTATTTATCAACATGGTTGCGAAGCAGATCGTTAAGAGACAGCGTGCGGCTCAGAAGCAGGCGGCTGGTCTGGAAGAGTGATTTTCAATCAGTTTACTGTCAAAAAATAAGTCAGAAAGGATGTAAAGCATGAATTCAAATAAAAAACTATTGGGCGCGGTCGTCCAGAATCTGTTATTGGTTATATATGCGATATTTGCTTTGTTTCCATTAATATGGATGGTTATCCTTACCTTCAAGCCGGATACGCAGATGTATACGACGACGTTTGTATTCGATCCGACGTTGGATAACTACAAAGAAGTATTGTTTAACTCCGATTATATCAGCTACATGATCGACAGTTTGATCGTATCGGGCGGCGCGGTTATCGTATCGGTGGTTGCAGGAGTGCCTGCGGCGTATGCGCTCGCCAGATATAATTTCCCGAAGAAGGAGGATATCGCATTCCAGATCCTTTCCTTTAAGTTTGCGCCTGAGATCCTTGTAGTATTGCCTTTGTTCATGATCTTCCAGAAATTGAGGATCTATGATACGCATTTTGGATTGATCTGGGTATATCAGCTGATCTCTATGCCGCTTTTGATCTGGGTTGTGAGGGGATATTTTGAAGATATATCCGTGGAGATCGAGCATGCGGCGCAGGTTGACGGTTACACATGGTATCAGATCTTCTTCAAGATGTTGATCCCGCTTATTAAGCCGGGTCTTGTATCCTCAGCGCTCCTTGCATTTATCTTCGCATGGAACAGTTTCACGTTCCCGTTGATCCTGGCAGGTACGAATGTTCAGCCGATCACGGTCGCGATTACCAAGTTCCTTGGTACTGACAGCGCTCATTATGGACAGCTTGCGGTAGCGGCGACAGTATCTGCATTACCGGCTATTATATTTGCACTTTGTATTCAGAAACATCTGGTACGTGGTCTGAGTTTCGGTGCAGTGAAGGGATAGGTGTGAGAATATGTCAAGAATACAGTTGGAAAATGTTACGAAAAAATTTGGAAAAGTTACCGCACTTGACGGAATTACGCTGGATATAAAGGATAAAGAATTCTTCGTACTATTTGGGCCTGCAGGCGCCGGTAAGACTACGATCCTTAACTGTATCGCAGGTATTCAGATTCCGGAAGAAGGCGTTGTGAAATTCGACGGAGAGGTTATGAATCTTGTAGACGCGGCGCACAGAGACACGGCGATGGTATTCGAGAATTACGCGCTGTATCCGCAGATGACGGTGTACGATAACATGGCGTCTCCATTAAGAAGTAATCTGTACAAGAAAGATGAAGAGTATATCAAGAATAAGATCCAGGAGATCGCCGAGATGATGAAGATGGATTATCTCCTGCAGCGTCTCCCAAGCCAGCTGTCCAACGGACAGAAGCAGCGTGTCGCCATGGGGCGGGCTCTGGTGCGTTCTCCCAGAGTATACCTGATGGATGAGCCGCTTGCACATCTGGACGCAAAACTTCGCAACGCTATGCGTACGGAGCTGAAAGAGATCCAGGCAAACTTTGGTACGACCAGTATCTATGTTACACATGATTTCATGGAAGCCATGTCGTTAGGCGACAGGATCGCCATTGTAAACGAAGGGCACATTGTGCAGATCGGAACCGGAGATGAGATCTATTATATGCCGTGCAATGAGTTTGTAGCCCAGCTGATGGGAGATCCGGAGATCAATATCATCGGAGGAACCCTGACTAAGACTGCGGGCGGCTATACATATACGATGAATGCAGGCGGCAAGGCATACGAATTGCCGGCGGACGCAGATCTGTTCGCAAAGTTTGACGAGGCAAGCCTTGAGAAGATCGAGATGGGTATGAGGCCGCAGCATTTGAAATATTCTTTCGAACCGAAGGAAGGTTATCTTAAGTGCTCCGTATACAGTTATGAGAGTATTGGCAACAAATCGGTTATTGTTGCGGAGATGGGAGAATTGCAGCTTCGTATGATCGCGCCGAACGGGTTATCTGTAAAGATCGATCAGGATGTTTATGTTGATATGAAACTTGAGCATGCGATGTTCTTTAATGCCGATACGAAAGAATATGTAGCCCGATACAACGAAGCTGAGATTAAATCTTTTGCGAAACGGGAGGATTAAGAATATGGCAGGATTGAGAATAGAACATCTTTATAAACGGTATGAGAATTCCGGTAAGAAGAAATCCGTGCAGAACGACTATGCGGTAAAAGACTTGAATCTTGTGGCGGAACAGGGGGAGTTCATCGCCTTGCTAGGGCCTTCCGGATGTGGCAAGACGACGACGCTGCGTATGACGGCAGGCCTTGAGGATATCACGAAGGGCGAGATCTATATTGGGGACACCCTTGTGAACAACCTCCACCCGAAGGATAGGCATATCGGTCTGGCGTTCGAGGATTACGCCATGTATCCGCCGCTTACAGTATATGATAACATTGCGTTTAACCTGAAGGCGAAGGGCGTAGATAAAGCAGAGATTGACAAGCGCGTCCGTGAGATCGCGCCCCTGATGCAGTGCGACGACCTGTTGGATAAGATGCCGGTGAAGCTCTCAGGCGGACAGAAGCAGCGTGTGAATATCGCACGTGCGATCATCCGCCGTCCGGAACTGCTTCTGATGGATGAGCCGCTGTCTCATCTGGACGGCAAGGCGCGTCAGGCAATGCGTACGGAGATCAAGCGTCTGATCAATGACATTAAGTGTACGACGGTCTATGTAACCCATGACCAGTTGGAAGCGATGTCGCTGGCAGATAAGATCGCGATCATTAACTTCGGCGTCCTTCAGCAGTATGGTACGCCGGCAGAGGTATACGACGATCCGGTCAATGAGTTTGTAGCATCCTTTATCGGCGAGCCGCCTATGAACATTCTGGAGACGGTGATCAGAGGCAAAGGGGATCACTTTGTATTTACATTCGAAGGAAGTAATCTTGAGATCGCAGTTCCGGATCGTTATGACCATGTCGTAAGCGACGGCTTCAAATGTAAGATGGGAGTCCGTCCGATGGACGTTCTGATCGGCGGAGAGGATTCTAAGGGTACGCCGGAAGAGGTCGCTACGTTCGAGAATCTTGGAGATGAGAGACGTATCGGTATTCATGTCGGAGAGACGCTGCTGATGCTGATCACGGACGATGAGACGCGGTATAAACAAGGGGATATCATCAAGTTAGAGGTACGCGGAGAGAAGACGCATTTATTTGATCTTGAGAGCGGAGAACGTATCCGCGAGTAAGTTAGGTTGGTATGTCAAAGAGAGGCGCGCGGCACGCTGCCTGACGGGAGGGGAACCGTATCAGCAGGCAGCGTGTATGAAAAGGTGCAGTATCGACAGAGCGTCGATCAATAAATACACAATATATAACAGGAGGTAATGTATGATGAGCAATTTGCCAGAGAAAATGAAAGCGATCGTAGCGTATGCGCCGGGAGATTACAGGTTCGAGATGGTGGACACGCCGAGGGCAGGCAAAGGGGAGATGATCCTGAAGGTAGAGGCATGCGGTATCTGTGCAGGCGATACCAAAGCATTCGCAGGCGCGGCAAGCTTCTGGGGATTTGACGGACAGCCGAAGTATATCAAAGAGCCTATGATCCCAGGCCATGAATTCGTAGGAAAAGTTGTTGAGATAGGACCGGATGTAAAAGGCGACTGGAAGATCGGCGACAGGATCTGTCCGGAGCAGATCGTTCCTTGCGGCGAGTGTATGTTCTGTAAGACGGGACGTCACTGGATGTGTGAGAAGCATGATCTTTTTGGATTCCAGAATAATGTAAACGGCGGTATGGCTGAATACGTGAAGCTGACAAAGGAAGCGATCCCGTATCTGGTGCCTGCGGATATGCCGATCGAGAAGGCTGCGCTGATCGAGCCTTATGGATGTTCCTTCCATTGTGTAGACCGTGCGCAGATCAAGACGACGGACGTCGTGGTACAGTCCGGCGTCGGTACTCTCGGACTCGGAATGGTCGGAGCGATCAAACAGGCGAATCCAAAGTGCCTTATCGTATTAGATATGAACGACGCACGTCTTGAGAAAGCGAAAGAATTCGGCGCTGATATCGTGATGAATCCAGGAAAAGAGGATGTCGTGGCGAAGATCAAAGAGATGACCGGCGGTTATGGATGTGATATCTATATCGAGGCAAGCGGACATCCGTCAAGTGTTCAGCAGGGGCTTGACTGTATCCGTAAGATGGGGCGTTTCGTAGAGTTCTCCGTATTCGGCGCGCCGGTAACAGTTGACTGGAGTATCATCTCCGACAGAAAAGAATTAGACCTTCTGGGCGTACACTTAAGTCCGTTCTGCTATGATACGGTCATCGAGTGGATCGGTAACGGCAAGCTGCCGACAGAGGGCGTCGTAACGCACAAGTTCCCGCTTGAGAAATGGGAAGAAGGATTCCATATTGCCAAGACAGGGGAAGGCGGAGCGCTTAAGGTTGTTCTCGTACCGGATATGGAAGCATAGTAGATATAACAAATCATCTTAGGAGGGTCAAGATATGCAGCGTATAATGAATAATCCAGATGTGATCGTAGACGAGATGCTGAAAGGTTTCCTGAAAGCACACAGCGATATCGTGGAGGCAACCGAGAATCCGCGGGTTATCAAGGCAAAGGATATTCCGGAAGGGAAAGTCGGCGTGATCACCGGCGGCGGTTCCGGACATAAGCCGGCGTTCGTAGGCTACTGCGGAAAGAATCTGTGCGACGCAGTCGCGGTCGGCGAGATCTGCTCGTCCCCGACAGCGGCGGCATTCCTGGATGCGGCTAAGGCGGCTGATCAGGGGAAAGGCGTCGCGTGTTTATACGGGAATTATTCCGGAGACAACATGAATGTAAAGATGGCAGTGAAGATGGCAAAGAAGGCGGGCATCACGGTTAAGACGGTAGTGGCAAACGACGATGTTGCATCCGCCCCCAAGGATCAGAGAGAGAAACGCCGCGGTGTTGCCGGTGAAGTCCTGATGTGGAAAGTCGGCGGGGCAAAAGCGGCACAGGGCGGAGATCTCGACGAGGTTATCGCGGCGGCACAGAAGGCGATCGATCATACACGTTCCGTAGGGATCGGGCTTACGCCTTGTACACTTCCGGCAGTCGGACATCCGAATTTCGAGATCAAAGACGGGACCATGGAAGTAGGGATCGGACATCACGGAGAACCGGGTATCGAGGTATGTGAACTTGAAACTGCGGATCAGATGGCTAAGAGAATGGTTGATGTGGTAGTACCGGATTACCCGTTCGCAGAAGGAGACGAGGTGGTTGTACTGGTATCCGGACTTGGCGCAACTCCCGTAATGGAACTGTATGTTCTGTATGATGAGATCGACAGGCTTCTTGCTGAGAAAGGGATCAAGACACATAAGGCATATGTAGGCAATTATTTCACATCTATGGAGATGATGGGAGCAACACTCACGATCATGAAATTGGATGATGAATTAAAAGAACTGATCGATATGCCGGCAAACAGCATGGGACTTAAGCAGTTCTAAAAGAATCTGTATGAGAGGGCATGGAGGTAGTGCAATGAGCATATTCAAGAATGCGGACGGGAAATCCGTTCTGCTTAAGATGGTAAAAGGAATCCAGGATAATAAGGCATATCTTGGCGAGGTAGACGGACTGATCGGAGACGGCGACCATGGTATGAATATGAACAAAGGATTCAGTCTGTTTGAGGAACGTTTTAAAGACAAGGAATTTAGTTTTTCGGAAGGGCTGGATGATCTTGGAACGATTCTTTTCAATGAGATCGGCGGGTCTATGGGACCGATCTATGGAAATATCCTGATGGGCATGGCAGAGGCAGGAGAGGATCTGGAAGAGATCGGTGTGGCAGATCTTGCGGCTATGCTGGAGAACGGGCTGAAAGAACTGCAGGATATCGTTGAAGCGCAGGTTGGAGACAAGACTCTGGTGGATACGCTGTCGCCTGCGGTAGATGTTCTGAAAGCGGCAGGAGGATCCGGGAAGGATTATAAGGAAGCGTTGGAAGAGATGAAGGCGGCAGCAGAAAAAGGCCGCGATTCTACCAAAGATATGGTGGCGAAATTCGGGCGTTCCAGCCGTCTGGGCGAGCGTTCCAGAGGCGTTCTGGACGCGGGAGCGACATCCTGCTGTATCATTCTGACAGCGATGGCAGACGGGATCATAGAATTATTGTAATATTTCGGACGGCAGATCATAGCGCCGTTTTGCAGGAAAGTGCGGGGGATAAAGTATACCCGCACTTTTTTGAAAATAAACTTGACAAAATACAGGAAAATGATATACTGATTACAAATGTAACTCTGAATTACATTTGTAACGTCTGCTTGTATGGTCTGTGATTTCTCTATATGATATTTTATAAGATCAGGGTGTGGATTGTCAAGAGCACTCTAGATCAGATGGAGGGATATATGAACCGGAATTTGTATGTAAAAATAGCGTATTGGTATCATACTTTGGGGATGACCCAGGATGAGATCGCAAAGAGATTATCCTACACACGGCAGAAGGTGAATCAGATCATCAACGCACTGCCGGATATGGGGATCGTAACGTTGAACATTCACGGATATGAGCGGAATAATGTTGAGCTTGAGAACCAGATCGAAGAGAGGTTCCGTCTCAGGGAAGCCATTGTCGCGCCGGATTACGGAGAGCCGAGTACGGCGATCTATAAAGTGGCGAATGTAGCCGCGCAATACCTGGATGAGATCATCCAGCAGGGACATATCATCGGGGTATCATGGGGAAGGACGCTTGCGGAGGTGGCAGATCAGATGTCATACAGACGCCGCAGCGCCTGCCGGGTCATCCAGTTGATGGGAGCCCAGAATATCGAACGTCCGGTGGAGAAGTGTGATGAGATCGCCAGAGGGATCGCGAATAAACTGGATTGTCCAAGTTATATGCTGTATGCGCCCGTGGTGGTGGAGCACGCGGAGACGAAGAGATGGCTGTTCCAGGAGAAAAGTATTAAGGCTTCTTATGAGTTGATGCGGGAATGTGATATTGCGGTGCTTGGAGTGGGAGAGTTATCAGAGCAGTCCACCATGTGCGCGCGCGGCCATATTACGAAAGATGATATACGGGTGTTAAGGGCGCAGGGCTTCGTGGCAGATCTTGCCATGAATCCGATCCGGAGAGACGGAAGTTACGATGACTGCCCTCTGACAGAACGGCTTCTGAATGCAGATATGGAGTGTCTTAAGAAGATTGATAATACGGTGCTTGTCGCAACGGGCGAAGAGAAGATAGAAGCGATCCGGGCGGCGCTTCGCTCGGGATGTATTGATACGCTGATCATAGACGAGACAACGGCAAAGAACGTAATGGAAGGGGTTTAGGAGGTTATACTGGAATGAAGTATATTCTTGGAATAGATGCAGGAACATCAAATGTAAAGGCAGTATTGTTTGATGAAGACGGGCATGAGGTACGCGTGGCGAGCCGCGAGAGCGAGACGCACGGCGAGGGCAATCATGTAGAGCAGGACATGGATATTGTCTGGGAGAATGTGAAGGCATGTGTAAAGGATGTGGCGGGATCGGCTCCGGTGGACAAGGAAGATATTATCGGGATCGGAGTCACCGGACAGGGAGAGGGCTGCTGGCTGATCGACCGGGACGGCAACCCGGTTCAGAGTGCGATCCTGTGGTGCGACGGACGGGCGGTAAATGAAGTAAAGAAGATTACGGAGGATCATCCGGAGGTCGGAGAATTATATCATCGGACCACAGGCACGCCGCCGCTTCCGGGGAATCAGATGATGCTGCTGAAATGGATGAAAGAGAACCGCAGAGAGGTGCTTGACAAGGCGGCGAAGCTGATCTTCTGTAAGGACTGGATCCGGTATAAGATGACCGGCGAAGTAAAAGCTGAGATCACGGACAGCCTTACTTCTCTGGTCGACGTAAGGAGCGGCAAGATCGCCCTGGAACTCATGGAGGCGCTTGATCTTGCGGAATACAGGGATTATCTGCCGGATCCGGTATGTTCTGACGAGGTGGTGGGAACGATCCTTGATACATTTGCAGATGAAGTGGGATTAAGGCGGGGGCTCCCGGTCATTGCGGGAGCGCTTGATACCTCGGCTACGGCGGTAGGACTGGGAGCAGTCCATGAAAAGGACGTGTGTGTGATCCTGGGGACGACATGTGCGAACGAGATCGTACTAAGGAAAGAGGATTGTGATTTCGGAGCGGGGAATACCAGGTATGAGAAACACCCGGCGGGAGAGTTCTTTGTCGAGCTGCAGCCGACTCTTAACGGGACTCCGAATATTGACTGGATGATGGAGAATATTGCGAAGACCAAAGATTTCAATGAGATCGACCGGATCGTGAAGAATACTCCGGTGGGGTGCGGCGGCGTTGTGTATCATCCGTACATAAGCGTTGCCGGGGAACGCGCCCCGTTCTATCATCCCTATGCACGGGCGAGTTTCTTTGGTATCAGCCAGGTAACGACGAGAGGGGATCTGATACGCGCCGTATATGAGGGGATCAGTATGTCGATCCGGGATTGTCTGGGAGATCTGGACAAGAATGCGACGATATTCCTGGCAGGAGGAGGCGCCAACAGTCTGGTGTGGGCACAGATGATCGCGGACGTGCTGGGGAGGCGGGTGATGATCCCGTCAGGAAAGGAACTGGGCGCGAAAGGCGTGGCGCTGATGATCGGCGTCAGCCAGGGACTGTACAAGGATTATGAGGATGCCGCCGACAGAGCCTGTACGTTTCGTCAGGTGTTCGAGCCGGATCTGATGAATACGAAGAAATACGATCTGATCTATGAACTCTACAAAAAAGTAAGGATCCATAATCAGGAGATCTGGGATTATAGACATCAGATGAATAAGAAGATCAAAGTGATCAGCGAGGAGGAATAAGACCTATGAAGATATTTTTTACAGCGGAGTATAACGAAGAAGAGCTGAAGCCTTTATACGAGATGGGCGAAGTAGTCAAAGACGGATGGGCGCTGGGGCTTCCTAAGATGGCGGAAGATGAGTTGGCAGAAAAGGTCCGGGACGCAGATATGATCATTACCAGTTATGACGATATCACACGCAGGGTGATCGAGAGCGCGCCCAATCTGAAGCTGATCGCATGTACCAGGGCTACGCCGGTGAATGTTGACATGGAGGCGGCAAAAGAGAGGGGAATACCGGTTCTTTATACGCCCGGGAGGAATTCCGATTCAACGGCGGAGATGACGATCGGGCTGATGCTCTCCATTGCACGGAAGATCCCGATGGCGCACGGCGCGCTGAAGGCAGGCAAGTTCACAGGGGATCCCGACGCAAAGAAGGTAACCAAGGATGGGCTGAAAGTAGACATGATATGGGATATGGACATGGATTCGCCGTATATGGTGTTCAAAGGGACACAGCTGCATGGGAAGACGCTTGGAATCGTCGGATATGGAAGTATTGGGCGCAGAGTCGGCAAGATCGCAAGAGCATTCGGCATGGAGCTTTTGATCTATGATCCGTTTGTGGGGGAGATCGACGTAGAAGAATTCGGAGTCAGGAAGGCTGTTACATTAAAGCAGCTCATGCAGGAGTCGGATTTTGTGACCTGCCACATGAAGATCACAGATGAGACAAGAGGCTGTATCAGCCGTGAGATGATCTCTTATATGAAGCCGACGGCATATTTTATCAACGCGTCAAGAGGGGCGATCCTGGATGAAGAAGCGATGGTTGAGGCGCTGAGAGAGAGGAAGATCGCGGGAGCGGCATTCGATGTATATGCCAATGAACCGCTGTCAGGCGTCCATCCTTATGTGACAGAGCTTGACAATGTGGTGATCACGCCGCATATTGCCGGCGCCACGGACGATGTACTGGTAAACCATACGAAACAGATTGTTGCAGATGTAAGGAGGTTCCTGAACGGGGAGCATCTTCTGTACCAATATAGATTCTGATTAACCACAGGAGGAAGATAGGATGAACAGAGAAAAGGCAAGATTAATGCAGATCGAAGTATGTAAGACGGCGAAGGCGATGTATCACAGCGGGCTTGTCGCAGGAACCTGGGGGAACATCTCG
Source organism: Dorea sp. 5-2 (assembly GCF_000403455.2). Taxonomy (GTDB): domain Bacteria; phylum Bacillota; class Clostridia; order Lachnospirales; family Lachnospiraceae; genus Sporofaciens. The sequence goes on from NZ_KE159716.1 coordinate 183,863, forward strand.
GCACGTATTGATGAAGATCACATGGTGATCACACCGTCCGGTATGGATTATGAGCGTCTGTGCCCGGAAGATATGGTGGTGGTAGATATGAATACACTAGAATATGAAGGCAGCCTGAAGCCATCCATAGAGACGGTCGTACATTCGGCAGTCTATAAAGACCGTCCTGAGGTGAATGGGATCGTGCATACACATTCGACTTACGCGCTGACAGTTGCGGCGGCAAGGAAGACGATCCCGCCGATCTGTGACGACCAGGTACAGATTCTCGGAGGGGACGTAAGGCTTGCGGCTTATACCATGCCGGGAACGAAGGAGATGGCGGACGAAGTTGTGCATGCACTGAAGGAACGCGCGGGGGCGCTGATCGCAAATCACGGCGCGATCACGGTGGGCCGTACCCTTGCAGAGGCATATACCGGTTCGCAGGTATTGGAGAAAACCGCCATGGTATATATCAATTGCCAGAGCATAGGAGGCGGAGTGGAGATTTCACAGAAGGATATTGATTTTTTCCACGATTTCTTTATGAACAAATATGGACAGAGATAGGAAAAGTAAGCCATGTGATAATGGCAATGACCAGAAGCAGGAGAAGAGAATGATAGATAGCAGATTAAAACTTCTGATATTTGATATGGACGGCGTGATCTTAGACAGCGAGCCGTTGCACGAGAATGCAAGACAGATGATGTTCCGAAGACTTGGGATCGTACCGGATGATACGTTCCCGGATCCGGTGGGGAATTCTTCCAGTGGCTTCTGGAAGAAGGTGATCGAAAAATGCGGGATCGAAGGAGAGCCCGTCGATCTGGAAAAGGAACAGTACCGATTAGTAGCACAGCAGATAGAAGAGGATCAGATCCCTCCGTCAGAGGGGCTTAAGGAATTGCTTTTATGGGCGATAGGCAATGGGATCAAGATCGGTCTGGCGTCATCATCTACCAGGGTTCTGGTAGACGACGCTCTTCGGCTTCTTAAGATAGAAAGGTATTTTGATCATACGGTATCAGGGGATGAAGTGTCGGCGAAGAAGCCGGCGCCGGATGTGTACCATAGAGTACTTGAGATGGCAGGGATCCCGGCGGAGTATGCGGCGGCGGTGGAGGATACGCATACGGGGATGCTGGCGGCGAAGAATGCGGGTATCTTCTGCTATGGTTACAGGAATACGACTTCCGGAGCGCAGGATATGAGCGCGGCGGACAGGATTATTGATAAGTTGGAAGAAATTATGTATACAGGAGGAAGGATCGCATAATGGAAGGCAGGGTTCACGGAATCCTGCCTTTTGGCATATAATAATGAAAAAAGTATCAGGAGGCTAATTATGCCTTATTCAATCATGCTGGATGCAGGACATGGAGGAGAACGAGATCCGGGAGCCGTATATAACGGACGACAGGAGAAGGACGACGCTTTGCGGCTTGCGCTTGCGGTTGGGGAGATCCTTCAGAATAACGGGATCGACGTACAATATACAAGAACGACGGACGTCTATCAGACACCCTATGAGAAGGCTATGGAGGCAAACCGCGCCGGAGTGGATTTCTTCGTTTCCATTCATCGGAACTCCTATCCGACGGATAACGAAGTGTCCGGGGTGGAGACTCTTGTCTATGATCTGTCCGGACTTAAGTACCAGATGGCGCAGGATATCAACGATCAGTTAGAGGCGGTTGGATTCGTGAATCTGGGAGTGAAGGCAAGGCCGAATCTGGCGGTACTTAGAAGGACACAGATGCCCGCGCTCCTGGTGGAGGCAGGTTTTATCAATTCGGATATTGACAATCAGTTATTCGACGATAATTTTCAGGATATTGCACAGGCGATCGCATCTGGCATACTCGATTCACTTGATTCGGCAGGAGTGATCAAGGACGGTCAATACCATGTACAGGTGGGGGCGTACCGGAACCGAAGATATGCGGAAAGGCTGCTGAATGAGCTGTTGGAAGAGGGGTATCCGGCATTTATAGAGGATTCGGGTTCCTACCTGCGTGTGCAGGTGGGGGAATTTGACGATATGGATGACGCTGCCGAACTGGAGAGACAGTTGAAACTGGCAGGATATCCTACGGTGATCGTAAGTTAAGTCCGTTCACTTTTGTTAAAATTTACCTTGTTGATATGGTGGGGGATATGTGTTATTTTTAACAGAATGAAATCTGTGTTTTGATAAGGTTAAATGTCATTTTAATGGGGAAAAGTTATGGATATACAAATTTTATCAGATGAAAAGATCTTGGATGTTTTGGGGAAAGATCCGCAGAAGGGCATGGTTCTTCTGATGGAGAAATACACGGGGCTCGTCTGGCATGTGATCTCTTTCCATGTGGAGAACCCGGAGGATATTAAGGAATGTACGAATGATACGTTTTCAGGATTTTATTTCAAGAGGAAAAGATTCGATCCTGAACGAGGATCTCTGCCAGTCTACCTGACTGCGATAGCCCGTAAGATTGCGATCTCCCGTTACAGGAAGGAGAAGCTGCGGCGCAGTATGTCTCTGGATGAGAGCGCGCTTGGAGCGGAAGAAGGCAGGGAGGACAGAAGATTTAACCGTGCGGAGCTTAAGGTGGATATGGAGCGTGCCATGTCTGTACTTAAGCCCAATGAGCTAAAGATCATCCGGATGAAGTATTATGACGGGATGACAGTACGGGAGATCGCGGAGTCTCTAGATCTGCCTTATGAGACCGTGAAGAAGCGGCATCAGAGGGGGATCTTGAAACTGGGGCAGAGTATGCTGATGTTACTGCTGATCCTGGTGCTTCTGTTATCCTTCTCGGCATGTGTCTATGGCGTCCTGCGGTATCTGGATATCATTCCGCCGCTCTGGGTGCAGGAAGAGGAAGAAGAAGATCCGGAAGTCATTCCGGATGACGGACTGGTGATCAATAATGACCAGGGATGGCGGGACAGGAACCGTGAACCAGAACCGGGACCGGTACCGGAAGAAGAGAACGATCTGGCGGAAGTATCAGAGGCGGACGCGGGGATTCCGTCAGTCAATATAATCGAAAACAGGCAGGAAGAGGAAGTACATACGGAATACGGTCCGATGGAAGCTGTCATAGATGAATATACGGTCAGTCCCGGGTACGGTGTCAATCTCAATCCGGAAGAAGCTGTGTATTCTCTTACGGAAAAGATGGTTTATGAAGACCAGGACTATACGCTGTCGCTGGATGAGTTTGTCTATATCAATAATGAAGTGATTATCACGCTGACACTCCAGATGAAAGATACGGCTAACAGAGACGAACCGATATTCAGGGATTATACTTTGGAATACAACGGAAGCAGTTGGAGATTTTCAAGTCAAACGGAATATCAGCCTAACTTTACTTCGCGTGTCCGATATCTTCAATTTGAAAATGTTTCGCTTCCTGCTTCTGAACAGGGGCTTCAGGCGCTGACGCTTAAGATAAAGGGATGTCCGGCATTTGTATTCGATCTGAGTACCGTTAAGCAGGATGAGATCAAGGATCATCCTTATCAGGTGGGGAAATACGGCGGTGTGATGGCGATCCCAAGGCTTGAGGATGGTTCGCTTATCGTTGAGATCCATCCTCTGGATGATGATGATGAATATAAGCTGCTGCCGGGGCTTATCAGGGATTCTGCCGGCGAGATGTCAGACGATGCTGTAACGGTGACAGGAGAGGACGGGACAGAGCGGCAGGGGAGATGCCTGTGGTACTCGCCTATGAATATTAAGACCTATTATGAATGGGACTTTGGTGCGGCGTCTCCGGGAAAGTATACATTGCATGTCCCGTCGCTTTGTTATGAGCGGGAGCTGGGGGATGAGTTTACGATAACGATCGATCTGGAGAATAATACATGGGACAGCAGGGAGTATCCGGTTCACGGCGGAAGTGTATATTTGAAAGAGTGCAAGCTTCTGTCTGGGGATCCGGAGTTTGATAAGGATGCCTTTGAAGAGTTTTTTGAAGAGCCGTTTCCTGATATTGGGGATATGGATCTGGGGGAAAGCTTGATGGAATGTCGGTCTTTGAAGATTGGATACATCTCGGACGATCCGGAACTTTCACTTCTGTCAGTTTACGCGATAGACGCAGAGACAGATCCGAATCCTAATCCGGAACCTGATATAAACCTGGAACTGGAACAACCTTCAACGCCCCCTCACATGGAGCCTTATGAAGAAGAAATCCGTTTATCACTGAAATCTAAAGATCTGGGGGATCTGGAGACGAAATATCTTCTTCGGACAAGTATGGTAAGAGAATATGTAAAGAATGCATATCTCAGATTCCGAAAAGACGATGTTATCAACTATCGGTGGAATCAGAGCTTTGATATTACTTTCACTGTAAATTAATTATTGTATTATTTTTGTCCCCTTTTACATTTCTGGTGCGAATATATATAAAGGGAGATTGGGAAACTGCCTGATAAGACTTGGTCACAGGCAGTTTCTTTTTGTCTTTGTTGTTATGATGCAAAGGGGGATGAGATGTTGGATCAGTATAGGAAGGATGATATGGCCAGGCTTGCCATGGAGTGCATTTCTCTTGGGGGACGTCCGCGGCCGGAGCTTCGGTGGCTGAATCGCAGGTATGACCGTGTGAAGAAGCGGTGCGGGCTGAGAAGTAAGACGGAGACGGATAAGCTGTTGTATGAGCGTATGTATGGAAGAGCGCCAAAGAAGGATTCAGAAGTCCTGAAACTCAGGTACTGGCGGACCGGGAAGTGTATGCCCGGCAACAGGGAGCATTGTCTGTTGTTCGGCAAAGCGTTGGAGTTGTCTGAGACAGAGATGAAATTCTTCGTGCAGCAGTATTATGACCGGGGGATGGAGCTGTATGACGCCGTGTCTGACGCGGCGGATCCGGCGTACCGGGAGAGACGGGCATATCTTAAACAGATCGTGGAGGCATATCTAAGGAACGTGCCGGAGAATAAGCTTGAGAGTCTTCATATTCCGAGGAAGAAAGCAGGAGTGTTCCTGCGGCACATCTATTTTACAGATGCGCTTCGGTATATCAAGGGATCGGGGGAGCTGAAGCCTGAGATCATCAATAAGCATATTACCAGCCTGCGGTATGAATCGGAATTTGCCAGGCAGATGCGTCTGAGCGGAGAGATTCCCCGCAAGGCGTTGATACGGCATCTTCTGATCCTGGGGATGCCGGATGTCACCCTTAAGAAGATGAACAGGCAGCTGCGGTTCTTCGGATATCTTCCGCTTGAGGAGGAACATACGATGGCCAGGGGGGAGAGGCTTGACTGGCTGCTGATCAGGCTGATCCAAATGTATGAAGAGAAACGAAGGGAAACGGATGACGTGCGTGCCGGCATTTGGTTTCGGGAGGCATGCCGTACATTGGACGAGGTTTTTAAGAAGGAGGGTTGTTCAAGGCTTCGGTTCATGCATTTTAAGGCATTGGATCTATAGCGGGCATAAGAAGATAAGCCCCGCAAAAGAAGAGAAATGAATTTTGGAAAAGGAAGGATGAGAGAATGATAAATAAAAAAGATGAATTCAGGAAAAAATGCGAAGATATGCTGGCTTTAGAAGCGTATATGGACACGCTGCAAAGTTATCGGGTGCTGCCCAAAGTAAAGTTCAGAGAATTAGTAAAAAGGGACTGGATATCGCTTTTGATGGTGATCGTGGGCATACTGGCGATCCAGGGACTGCGTTTCGCCAGGGGGTGGATGGAAGATATAGATACGGATATGATACTTCTGTACGGGGTACTTTATTACGGAACCTATGTGGTGAGCTTCCTGTGCTATGTCTGGTTGCTTATAGCTTTTCTCCCAGGTCTTGGAGACGAAGCAAGAGAGGGGATGCTGATATTCCTGTGGCGTGCGCTGAGACTGGCGTTCATCAACAGATCAAGGGAGAAGGAAAACCGGAAGAATGCAACAGAACGGAAACTCGCCCAAGATGCAAAGACGATCCTGGAGAAAGAATTGCTGGAGTATTCGTTTGCCGATGAGGAAGTGGATGAGGACGGCAGAAGGAGCCGGGATAGCCAGTATGTCTTTGACATTTCGCCTTTAAAAGAGAAGACGAAGAAACTGATCAGCAATATGTATGGCGTATCACGCTGGGATTATCCCATAATAGGAGAGAATCTGGCTCTGGATGTATTCTCGACGTGCTGTGGGAGGATAAAGACAAAAGAAGAAGACAAAGAGCTGCGGCTTGACGGGTTTGCTTACGCTTATGAATTGACGCGTGAGAAGCTGCGGGAGATACTATCGGATGATTATCTGCTGCTTTATGCGGATATGGATGGGCTGCGCGCGGCAGAGGGGGAGAAGATCTATATCAAGAAGATCTATGAGATTGCCGCAAGAAGGCTGACTGAGAAGACGACACGTACTACGACCACAAGCTATGACGTAGACAAAGCGCTGAAAACTTTTAATTCCAACCTGGATGCGCTGCTGAATGCTGATGCGATCGGGATCAATGAGCATACGGCGTGGAAGCAAAAAGGCGAGAAGAGGATCAATGAGGCGCTGGCGACTACGACGACCTCCGAATCTACAAAAAGATGCGTCGGAGAGGAATTGATGATACTGGAGGAGGGGTATGCGGTCTTCCTGGGGAATACGTTGAAAGCAGTGGGGATACCAAGGAAGAAGGCAGAGGAACTACATATCGTCTATGAATTGGATAAACCTTTCAAAGTTGAATTCATGGATTATGAGATGAAGATCCCGGAGGAAGAACGTTTCCATGGTAAGATCATATGGGCAGAGACCAGACAGGTGCGCCCGAATCCCTTTAGTACGGCTCTGCAGGTTACAGAGATGATAAAGGATATCAAGCCCTTTGATGCTTCCGCCGAGATACCGGATGATACGGCAGATGAGGCGGAGATGAAGGTATGGCGTTTCTTTATGACGGAGCGTTTTAAGAAGGAGATCGGACGTGTATGGGATCGTAAAGAATGTGAGGAGCTTGCAGGGAAGCCGCAGGAAGAACCGCTTCCCCGATCCTATGACCGGAAAGCCGCAGTCAATGGAGTGCTGTTGGCGCTCTTGGTCTGGAGCGCGGCGTCCATAACAGACAAATTACCGCCGATGCTCCGGCTAGGCCCCGTGGAGAGGGCATGGAAGATGGTGACAGAGGACGATCAGCGGTTTATCCGCCAGGGAAAGAATCCGGAATTTACCAAGGGCTGTTATCAGAGGTTTATCCATAACGGAACGAATGCCAATATCGAAGCGTCGGATGCAAGGCGCAGTGCAGCCGCAGAAGGAAGCTGGCTGTGGGTCAATGACTGGACGGGGCTTCGCAGGCACAACAGCAAGGTTCCGGAAGAATGGAACGCAATGGGTGATAATTATTTCTGTGAAGAACATGCCGCGGCGATGTTATATGCAGGAGATCTCGGGTTCGCTGTGTCTGCGCAGGAAGACGGAGAAAGCTACGCAGTCCTCTTTAACCGGGAGAAGGACGAGAAGGATAAGGGCGAGACTGTCGCCAGAGGATGGATAGACGGATTTCTGGAGGACGGCAGCTTTACGTACGATTCCGTTATCAGCCGTCTGTATTCGATCTTGCAAAAGCAGGAATCAAAAAATATAAGCGCAGAAGAGATGGCGGGGCTGCTTTATTTTACTTCCCGGGGAGTACTGCTGGATTATCAGGACGGCGAGGCGATCTTTGCGGATGATTTCACCGATGCGGGGACCGTACATGTCTATAGGTATACAGAAGAGGAAGCCGAGGAACTCGTCTCTTATCCGGATGATTATGCAGGAAGCGGTTCAGGACGTTTTATTGTGGAAGATACCCTCTATTATGCAGAGAATCTGGCTGTAACGAGTTTTAGCCTGGAGCAGAAAGAAGGAGGCTGGAGGAAGATCTATGATGCGGAACAGCCGATCCGGGGGCTTAATTACGCTTATGGGAAAGAAGGCAGATTATGTATCCTGTCCTTATCGGAGGAAAGTGTGGTTATTCTCCTTCCTTCAGAAGAAAGACTTGAAACAGTGGAGATAACCGGACCGGCGGAAAGCATCTATACGGTGAAGAACAAGATCATGATCTACAGACCGTCGGAAGGAGAATATAATTCCGCCAAGGGCGGCAAATATAGTTATGTAGAATTAAATTAGCGTGGTTTGGACTTAGCACATCATTACATTAATTCTTGGGTAATGATGTGCTTGCCTTTTAACCCTTCGGCAGCGAGAAGATGAACTCGGTTCCGACGCCTTCGGTGCTGACGACATTGATATTCTCCCCGTGTGCCTGGATCGCTTCCTTGACAATTGCAAGTCCCAGGCCGGTTCCTTTCTTATCCTTGCCGCGGGAAAGGTCGGACTTGTAGAAACGCTCCCATACCCGATTGAGCGAGCCGCGGGGGATGCCGATCCCTTCATCCTTCACGGAGGTGTAGACTTTGTCGCCTCTTTCCGTGGTCTCGATGGTGATGACGGAATCAGGATCGCTGAACTTGATCGCGTTGTCCAACAGATTATAGAGTACCTGTTGGAGTTTGTGCTTGTCGGCGTTGACATTCAGATGCTTTGCTGCGATCAGGACATTGATGGAGATCTTTTTCTGTGTACAGGTTCCTTCGAAGGAAGCGGCGACATGTTTGATCATCTCATGTATGTCGAAGACTTCTTTGTTCAGAAGCAGGTTTTTCGTGTCAAATTCATTCAGGGTCAGCAGATCCTGGGTCAGATCTGTCAGACGTTCTGTCTCGAATAATATGATCTTCAGATATTTCCCATATAATTCCGGCGGGATGGTCCCGTCTGTCATTGCCTCAACGTATCCCTTGATCGAGGTGAGCGGAGAACGAAAATCATGAGACACATTTGCCACAAATTTCTTTTGATAATCTTCCATATCCCTCAGATGTGACGACATATAATTCAAAGATGCGGAGAGATATCCCATCTCGTCTTCCGTGTAAACCGGTATCTCATATTCCAGATTACCGGAGGCATACTGGGTGGCGGCTTCCGTGATCTGATACAGAGGCCGGTACACGAAGTACTGGAAGGCGAGCAGTATGACAAAGGAAAGAACATAGACCAGAAGCACGGTGAGAGACGCGGCGCGAAGCAGGATATGCTGTGTGTCCTTTAAGTCGTCCAGGTACTTATGGATGAGCAGGTAACCGTTGGGGGAATATCCATATACAACCGGCGCCATGACGGTGATCACATCTTCGTCAAAATACTCATGATAACGGCCGGTCTGGTATTGGCGCCCGCTGATCTCAACAGGATCAAAATCACGGATATAACGCGGCGCCGCAGGATAATTGTCGGGCGCCGCTGAGGATATCATCTTACCGTCCCTGTCCACGAACCATATGGCTGCCTCCAGTTGAAGTTCCATGCCGGATAACTGCAGAGAGACCGCTTCGCCGTCAAGTTCTTCTGAGAAATAAGAAGGCAGGTAGTTGCTGGCAACGAGATTCACTTCCCGGTACAGAGACGTCGCCTGTTCTTTCTCAAGGGGGCTTTCCGTCAGGCTGAATGTCAGTGTGGCTACGGAAAAGATACAAAGGAATCCGAATAGAATATATACGATAATAAATTTTAAATATAATGTACTGCGCATCTCTTACTTTACCTCGAACTTATAGCCGATCCCCCAGACGGTGGCAAGTCCCCACATACTGTGATCCTTGATCTTCTCCCGCAGACGTTTGATATGGACGTCTACGGTCCGCGTATCGCCGATATATTCGTATCCCCAGATCTGATCAAGCAGTTGTTCCCGGGTAAATACCTGATTGGGGGAGGAGGCAAGGAAATATAAGAGTTCCAGTTCCTTGGGCGGCATATCGACTCTCTGGCCGTCCACCAGTACGGTATAATTGGTAAGGTTGATGATAATGCCCGGATATTCCACACATTTTCCCTTATCTGCTTTCGGCGCTTCCGCCTTGGGGGCTGTCTGGTAGCGGCGCAGGACCGCTTTGACCCGGGCGACCAGTTCCTTGGAATCAAAAGGTTTCATGATATAGTCGTCGGCGCCGAGTTCAAGTCCCAGAACCTTATCGAATACTTCGCCCTTGGCGGACAGCATGATGATCGGTACGCCGGATCTGGCGCGGATCTCCCGGCATACCTGATAACCGTCGATCCCCGGAAGCATCAGATCCAGAAGGATCAGGTTAGGCTGATAGGTATCGTGGGCGATCAGCGCCTTCTCACCGTCGTGTACCATCATGGTGTCAAAACACTCCTTGGTGAGGTATAAGGATATGAGTTCGGCGATATTCTCGTCGTCGTCTACGATTAAGATTTTCTGTTTATTTACCATTAAAAGTGTCTCCTTTTTATTTCAACTCTACGATGGTCACGCCGGCGTCGCCTTCGCCGAAGGCGCCAAGGCGGAAGGACTTGACATGCTTCTGACGGCGCAGGTAGGTATGGATGCCGTTTCTCAGCGCGCCGGTTCCCTTGCCGTGAACGACACGGACTGAGGAAAGATGCGCCAGAGAGGCGTCGTCAAGGTATTTATCCAGCTCGGCGACAGCCTCGTCCACAGTCTTGCCGAGAAGATTGATCTCCGGGCTTACGGACAGGGACTTGCCCATCTTCATCTTTCCCTTGGAGGTCTTGTGCATCTGCTTGGCGGTATAAGACGCCGCTTCTTCTATGATCTCCAGGTCAGAGATGTTGACCTGAGAGCGCAGGATACCCATCTGTACAGTAACATTGCCTCTGTTATCCGGGAGAGATACGACGGTTCCGTTCAGATTCATGCTCAGAACCCGGACAGATTCCCCGCGTTTGAAGTCGGACGGCTTATATGTCTTACGCGGCTTTTGGGGTTCCAGTTTCGTGCCGGAATTGGTAGACGCCATCTTCTTTCGCAGGCGCTCGCGTTCTTTCTCCATCTCGGCTGCAGAGATGTTCTCTTTGCCGAATTTGTGGAAATTGCGTATCGTCTCGTCTGCGGTTTCCTTGGCGTCTGCCAGAATGGCGTATGCCTTCTCGTTGGCTTCCCGCAGGATCCGGTCTCGTTGTTCTTCAAGCTTAGCCTGTTTCTTGGCGGCTTCTGACTTGAGCCGTTCCAGTTCGCGCTTATAGGCTGCGATCTCATCCTGTTCTTTCTCCAGGGTCTTCTTGCTCGCCTCCAGGTCGGTGAGCAGGTCTTCGAAGGATTCGTCCTGCTCGGTCAGATGAAGCTTCGCCTCGTCGATGATGTAATCCGGGAGTCCAAGCTTCCCGGCAATGGCAAATGCGTTGCTTTTGCCGGGGATTCCGATCAGCAGGCGGTAGGTGGGACGCAGGGTCTCCAGATCGAATTCACAGCAGGCATTCTCCACTCCCGGGGTGGACAGGGCGTACACTTTGAGTTCGCTATAGTGAGTCGTCGCCATAGTACGGATGCCCTGCTGATGCAGATGATTCAAGATTGCCGTTGCAAGGGCGGCGCCTTCCGTCGGATCCGTTCCGGCTCCAAGTTCGTCGAACAGGACCAGAGAGTGTTTGTCTACATGCTTTAAGAAGGAGACAATATTGGTCATATGGGAAGAGAATGTACTGAGGCTCTGTTCGATACTCTGCTCGTCTCCGATGTCCGCATAGACGTGTTCGAATACGGCAAGCTCGGAGCGGTCAAGCGCCGGAATGTGGAGCCCCGCCTGGCCCATGAGTGTGAAGAGCCCTACTGTCTTGAGGGAAACGGTCTTGCCGCCGGTATTCGGTCCGGTAATGATCAAGAGATCAAAAGCGTCTCCCAGAGTGACCGTGATCGGTACGACTTTCTTCTTCTCCAGAAGGGGATGCCGCCCTTCCCGGATATGAATACGCCCTTCTGTGTTGAACAGAGGCATAGAGGCATTCAGATCCAGCGCGAAGCTTCCTCTTGCGAAGATGAAGTCCAGTTCACCAAGTACGCTGTAGTCGGTACGGATCTCTTCGATGTATTCTGCGGTGTCTGCGCTTAAGCGCGCGAGGATCACCTGGATCTCTTCCTGCTCTTTGGCATAGAGTTCCTTTAAGTCATTATTAAGTTTTACCACTGCCATTGGTTCAATGAATAGAGTAGAGCCGGTAGAAGACTGGTCGTGGATCAGTCCGGATACCTGGCTTCTGTACTCAGCTTTTACCGGGATACAATAACGGTCCCCGCGCATAGTAATGATGGAATCCTGCAGGTAAGTGCGCAGAGAGCCGTTCACCATGCCGGACAGGGTGGAATGCACCTTATCGTTCATCTGACTGATAGAACGCCGGATCGACTTCAGAGTCCCGCTGGCGTCGTCGCTGATCTCGTCTTCTTCCAGGATACACCGGCGGATCTCCGTGCTTAGTATGGTCAGAGGTTCTAACTGTTGGAAAAATGGATCCAGGCAGTCTTCTTCTTCATCGTTGTTATCATGCCGCCCGTATGCCTTTGCACGTCCTGCCGCTTCCAGAAGCTTGCAGATGCGCAGAAGCTCTCCGCTTCCAAGCGCGGCGCCGATCTCCAGACGCTTCAAAGAGTCGTTTACCGGATTGCATCCGCTAAAGGAGAGACGTCCCTTTTTCACGATCCGGGTAAATGCCGCGGCAGTCTCTTGCTGCGACGCATTGATCTTTGCCAGTTCGGTCATAGGGCAAAGCTTCCTGCAGCGGTCTTTGCCGCTAAAGGAGGAAGCGTGGTCTGTAAGTAGTTCAATGATCTTATGGTATTCTAATTTACTTAATGTTTTCTTATTCATATTCATCACCTAGACCTATTCTAACCTATTTGCTTCATAAAGGAAAGGATAAAGTAGGATAAATATTGAACATTCGCTCTTCATGGAGTATACTATAATTACTGTTCAACCAATTGTTGCGTCGAAGGAATGATTTGTAATGAGAAGGAGAAGGGTGCGTCTATGGAAGAGTATAAAGATTCCAGGAAGGAAGAGAAGCCCCGGGAAGAGATAGATGAAGGATATCCGAAAGAAGAGGATGGCGAGGAGTATTCTTTCATACAAGAGACGATAAAGAAGGAGAAGGGCGCGGTGCGAAGAGGCATCTTTCGGATGGCAGGCTTTGGGCTGGTGTTCGGAGTATTCGCCTGTTTTAGTTTCAGCGCGCTGCGGCCTGTCATGGATAAGATCTTCCAGGAAGATCCTGCAAAGGTTACGATTCCTGCGGAGGAAGAGTTGGAAGAAGAGGCGGCAGAGGAGCCGGAAGTGAAGGAAGAAGTCGTACAGGCACCCCTTGATGCCGACAGTTACCGGCAGATGCAGCATTCTCTGACATCTATTGCGGTGGAAGCGAACCGGTCTGTGGTGGAGATAGTCGGTGTGGAGGAGACGTCAGACTGGACGGAAGAGGCGGGCGATTATAAGAGAAGCGTCTCAGGAGTGATCGTTGCGGACAATGGACGCGAACTTCTGATACTGGGGAAAGCATCTGTAGCAAAAGGCGTTCAGGAACTGCGGGTGATATTCAACGACGGAGCCATCTGTCCGGCGATATTCAAAAAAGGCGACGGGAATCTGGGGCTTGGGATCTATGCTGTAAACCGGGGGGAGATCAAGGAATCTACCTGGGCGCAGATAGAGACGGCGGTTCTTGGAAGTTCGAATGCGGTGTCTAAGGGAGATGTGGCTATCGTGCTTGGAAAGCCATTTGGATATGCGGGTGCCATGGGATTTGGTTCGATCGCTTCCGGTAAAAATGTACTGGACCGTGCGGACGGCCAGTACCGGCTGATCAACACGGACATCGCGGGTTCTAAGAACGGAAGCGGTTTCGTCGTGAATCTCCAGGGTGAGATCATCGCACTGATCGACCAGGATACGGCGGAGGAAGGGAGCACAGAGCTGATCATAGGGTACGGGATCACGGATATTAAGGAAGTGATAGAGCATCTGTCCAACGGACAGGGAGTTCCCTATATCGGGGTCTATGGTGTGGATGTCACAGAGGAGATAGAAGAGCAGGGAATCCCGAAGGGATTGTACGTGAAGAACGTGGATGCAGATTCTCCGGCGATGGCAGCAGGAATCCAGAGCGGGGATGTGATCATGAGCGTGGGAGATGCGGAAGTTTCGGCGTATTCGGTTTACCACAGGGCGCTGATGGAGTGTTCCGTAGGGAACGAGATCACGGTCAGAGGGCAGCGGCAGGGCGCCGACGGTTATGTGGATATAGAGTTCAGTGTGACGGTCGGGAGCAAGGAGTAGAGGATACTTTGCAGCGTCAGATGACGAAGAAGGCAAGCCGGGCAGATAAAAGCCGAGTTAGAAAAGCCAGGATAATAAAGGCGAGTTAAAAAACCAGGCGGATAAAAGACAAGATAATATAAGACAGAATAAGAAAGAGGCAATTATATGAGGTATATCAATACCCTGCATGAGGGGGAGACAATCAGGAACGTGTATCTGTGTAAAGGAAAGCGTTCAGCAGAGACAAGAAACGGGAAACCATACGATAATCTGATTCTTCAGGATAAGACGGGAACATTGGACGGGAAGGTCTGGGATCCCCATTCCGGCGGAATTGCAGATTATGAAGAGATGGATTTTATAGAGGTATATGGAGAGGTAATTAATTATAATAATAATCTTCAACTGAACATTAAGCAGATCCGAATCGCTAAGGAAGGAGAATATACACCGGCGGATTATATGCCGACCACCGATAAGAGTACGGACAAGATGTATGCGGAACTTCTGAGATATATAGATAAGGTAGGCAATCAATATCTGAAACAGGTACTGGAATATTATTTTGTAAAGGACGAAGGGTTTGCCAAGAAGTTTAAGGCGCATTCGGCGGCAAAGAGTGTACACCACGGATTCTCAGGAGGGCTTCTGGAACATACATTAAGCGTAGTGAAGTTTTGCGAATACATGGCAGGCGCGTATCCGATCTTGAATAAAGACCTGCTGATCACAGGAGCGATCTGTCATGATATCGGTAAGATCCAGGAATTGTCGGCATTTCCGATGAATGATTATACGGACGACGGGCAGCTTCTGGGGCATATTATCATAGGTGTGGAGATGATCGGCGATGCGGTAAGGAGTATACCGGATTTCCCGAAGAAGCTGGCAAGTGAATTGAAACATTGTATCGTGGCGCATCACGGCGAACTGGAGTATGGATCGCCGAAGAAGCCGGCTCTTGCGGAGGCGCTTGCTCTGAATTTCGCAGATTGTACGGATGCGAAGATGCAGACGCTTACAGAGCTGTTCAAAGAGAAGAACACGAATGACTGGATAGGCTATAGCAGACTGTTTGAATCGAATCTGAGGAAAACTTCGTTAGGGAACCAGGGATAAGAGGGATGGCGGAGGAATGAGGCGTAGCTCCGGTAAATGATATGTGGATTTACTATATCTATAGAGCGTGTCTGAAAATATTTTCAGACACGCTCTAATACATCCGGGGAAAAGTTTATTATTCGGTGTATTAGTACTCTGTCCGGATAGAAATTGAACTAATGAGCTAGCTGGTTCGTGCCAGTGCTAGGCAAAAGTTCGACGGCGATGTGGCGCATCGACTAGAACTTTTAATGACACAATGGTGCGGATCAGACAGTTCAGGAGTTCAAATTCTAGCCGGATGGAGACTAGGTATAGTTGACAGAACGATTTGAAAAATTTGTTTGTATGTGTAAATATGCAGGGCGCAATATTTGAGTGAACGTGGAGGGGAAGTTATGCAGAAAAATGAAATGGTCAGGGTTACAATTGAGGATATAGGAACGAACGGCGAAGGGATCGGGAAGGTTGACGGTTATACATTGTTTATCAAGGATGCCATAATAGGAGATGTAGTAGAGGCGAAGGTCATGAAGGCAAAGAAGAACTACGGTTATGCGAGGCTTATGAAGATCATCACACCGTCAGAATACCGGGTAGAGCCGCCGGTATGCCCGCTTGCCCGCAAGTGCGGCGGATGTCAGATCCAGGAGATGGAATATGGAAGACAGCTTCAGTTCAAGGAGGACAAGGTAAGAGAGAATCTTATGCGCATCGGGGGACTTACGGAGGCGCTTCTTGCCGAGACCATGGAACCGATCATCGGGATGGAGCATCCCTATGCATATCGGAATAAAGCACAGTTTCCGTTCGGAACGGATAAGAACGGGCATCCGATCACAGGATTCTATGCCGGGCGTACCCATGATATTATTGCAAATACGGATTGCGCGCTGGGAGTTCCGGTGAATCAGGATATCCTGAAGATAATGCTTCGATTCATGGAAGAATATCACATTAAGGCGTATGATGAAGAAACCGGAAAAGGATTGATCCGCCATGTGTTGATCCGCTATGGGTTCAAGACGAAAGAAATTATGGTGTGTATCGTGATCAACGGAAAAGAGCTTCCTTATGCAGATGCGTTGGCAGAGAGGCTTGAAAAGCTGGACGGGATGACCAGTATCACGGTCAGTCCGAACGCCAGGCGGACGAATGTTATCATGGGAGACAGTTATGAGGTCTTATGGGGGAAACCTTTTATAACAGATTATATAGGTGAAGTAAAGTATCAGATATCTCCTTTGTCATTTTATCAGGTGAATCCTGTGCAGACAGAGATCTTGTACGGGCTTGCTCTTGATTATGCAGGTTTGAAGGGAGAGGAAACCGTGTGGGATCTGTATTGTGGGATCGGCACGATCTCTTTGTTCCTGGCAAGGCAGGCGAAGCAGGTGTATGGGGTGGAGATCGTGCCTCAGGCGGTTATTGATGCGAGGAATAATGCAAAGATCAACGGAATTACCAACGCGGAGTTCTTTGAAGGGAAGGCGGAAGAGGTATTGCCGGAGTATTACAGGAGATATGCCGTAGAACATGGAGGAAAGAAGGCTTATGCAGATGTGGTGGTCGTGGATCCGCCAAGGAAAGGATGCGATGAGGCTTTGCTTGAGACCATCGTCAGGATGCAGCCGGAAAGAATCGTGTATGTGAGCTGCGATTCGGCGACACTGGCGAGGGATGTGAAGTATCTGTGCGGGGGTGGGTATGAAGTTAAGAAAGTCAGAGTTGTAGATCAGTTCCCACATTCTGTGCATGTGGAAAGTATCGTGTTGCTTTCAAAACTTCATACAAAACAGAATATAGAAGTGGAATTGGAAATAAGCGAGATGGATTTGACTGCGGCGGAGAGCAAAGCAACATATGAGGAAATCAAGGATTATGTGTTGGAGCATACGGGATTGAAAGTCAGTAGCTTGTATATCGCACAGGTAAAACAAAAATGCGGTATTATTGAGAGAGAAAATTATAACTTGCCAAAATCGGAAAACTCCAGACAGCCTAAATGCCCGCCAGAGAAAGAAAAGGCGATAAGGGATGCTTTGGAGTATTTTAAGATGGTATAGTAAAGAAGGTGCAAACGAAAGATGGCAAATAATATTAATATGCGTCGTGTACAGGCGCGAATTCAGGAAATGTTTCAAGGTAAAGTTGACATGATAGACTTTCCAAACGATACAAATAGGCATTTTGAAACAAGGGCTTTAGCTGCATTTGCATTAATTATGACATCTGGGCTCGAAGTGTCACAGGCAAGTACTCAGGTTACAGATGGTTACCATGATATGGGAATTGATGCAATATATTTGGATGAGACTCAGAAAAAGTTATTTGTTGTTCAAAGTAAATGGCGGGCAGATGGAGCAGGTTCTATTACTCAAGAGGAAATGACTAATTTTGCTCAAGGAGTTCAGAGAGTGCTGGAAGAAGATTTGGCAGGTGCAAATGCTAAAATAATTGCAAAGAGTATTGATATAGATCTAGCTTTAACACAGATGGGGTATCAAATACATTCTATATTTATACATACTGGAAACCAAAAAGCAAATGATTATGTATTACGCCCTATTTCGCAACTGATGAGGAAAACAAATGATGAGATAAGTACTATTTTATTATTTGATGAATTTAATTTTAAAGATATATATTCTTTTCTGGCAAATGGGCAAGAGCAACCTGGTATTAATATTGATGATGTTATTCTATCCAATTGGGGAAAAGTGGATGTTCCTTTTGTTTCTTATTATGGAACTATTTCAGCAGCAACCGTAGGCGAATGGTATAAAAATTTTGGAAATGCTTTGTTTGCAAAAAATATTCGATTTTATAAAGGAAATACAGATGTAAATGAAGGCATGAAAAAAGTCCTTTTGCAAGAACCAGACAAATTTTACTATTACAATAACGGGATTAAACTATTATGTAAATCTATCAAGCGAAAAGCAAAGGACAGTACAACTAATGCGACAGGACTATTTGCTTTAGAAGGAGTTTCTCTTGTTAATGGAGCGCAGACAACAGGTACAATAGGATCTTTGTTTTTAGATAATCCAGAACAAGTTTCAAAAGCGATAGTCATGATTCAAATAATTGATCTGAGTAGTGTTGACACAGAAACGGCTACACAAATTACAAGATTATCTAATACGCAAAATAGAATTGAAAATAAAGATTTTGCGGCACTTGATCCTGAACAAGATAGACTGCGGACAGAGTTGACATTTACTCATTACTCGTATCTCTATAAGAGTGGAGATAAAATTACAAATTTAGAGAAGCAAATATCTTTTGATGAAGCGATTGTGGCATTAGCATGTTTAAATGCAGATATATCTTATACTGTAATTGCTAAGGGTAATGTTGGAGCGTTATCTGAAGATATTACAAAAACTCCATATAAAGCATTAATGAACCGAGCGACAAATTCATATGCGCTTTTAAATTCTGTTTTATATATGAGAGAAGTCGAGCGCTGTTTACAAGATAAGAAGGAGCAAGCAAACAACAATAGAGAACGTTTGGTTTGTATTCATGCCAATAGGTTTATTTTGCATTTTATTTTAAAAGATAAAGAGAAAAATGAGAATTTTAATATGTCTGTTATAGATAAAGATAATATACGAAATAGTGTGATATCTTTGCTTGATGTGTTTGTGGATCGAACAACACAATTTATAGATGAACTTTTTCCAGAGTCCTATCCCGCCAATATTTTTAAAAATTCAACAAAGTGTAAGAAGCTTGAAGAAAAGTTTAATTCTGTCAGTCATAATTAAAGAATAGATTAAGGAGAGCGCCTATGGATAAACGAAAGCATATGGGAAAAGATAAAGTAGGAGTGATTTTTCCGGTTGCTCCGAAACTTTCTGAAATGGGTGATAGTTATTTGCAATTTATAGAAGAAATCAAGAAAGAGATTCAGAAGCAGAGAATATCTGTTGTAATGAACGCCAATGCAGGTATGATTTGTCTTTATTGGAATATTGGCAGGGCTATTTTAGAAAAACAAGAGGAAGAAGGATGGGGTACAAAGGTCATTGATCGAATGTCAAAGGATTTGAAAACAGCTTTTCCAGAAATGTCCGGCTTTTCTTCCCGTAATATTAAGTATATGCGTAAACTTGCCCAGTGTTGGGTAGATTATGAAATTGTGCAACGGGTCGTTGCACAAATACCATGGCGGACAAATATTACTTTGATGGATAAATTAAAAACACAGGAAGAACGCATATGGTATGCTGGTAAAACAATAGAAAATGGTTGGAGTAAAACGATACTTGAGTTACAGATACAAAGTAAACTAATGGAACGTACTGGAAAAACAGTCAATAATTTTCCGGTCGCACTGCCACCGCTTGATTCTGATATGGCGAATCAGGTATTTAAAGATCCTTATTTGTTTGACTTTTTGGGAACCGATATGCCAAGACGTGAGGTGGAAATAGAACGGAAACTAACAGAACATATTCAAAGTTTTCTATTAGAATTAGGACAAGGATTTGCATTTGTTGGGCGACAGGTTCATTTAGAGGTTGGGGAGCAGGATTTTTATATTGATCTTTTGTTTTATCATTTAAAATTACGTTGTTATGTCGTGATAGAGTTGAAAGCCTGTGATTTTGAGCCGGGATTTATCAGTCAGTTAAATATGTATCAGAATATAGTAAATGATATTTTGTGCCATCCTGATGATAAACCTACAATCGGACTTTTGTTGGTTAAGGGTAAGAATAAAACTGTAGTGGAATATTCTTTGTCTGGTTATCAGAACCCGATTGGTGTTGCAGATTGGCAGAATCAGCTCACACAGTCTTTGCCAGAGGAGTTCCAGAGCAGTTTGCCTTCTATTGAAGAAATAGAAAAAGAATTAGAATAATATCAAAATTAACAGCAAAAGTGCAACGACCGTTGCACAAATAGGATAATAGCTATGATGAGTGGTCAGCGGCTTAAATCAATTCGGTTTAAGCTGCCGATTATTGAAAATGATTTAAGTATAGGTTTGGACAATGGTGAACATGTCGAAAGTATCGTGTTGCTTTCAAAACTTCATACAAAACAGAATATAGAAGTGGAATTGGAAATGAGTGAGATGGACTTGACTGCGGCGGAGAGTAAAGCCACTTATGAAGAAATCAAGGATTATGTGTTGGGGCATACGAGATTGAAAGTCAGCAGTTTGTATATCGCACAAGTAAAAGAGAAATGTGGGATTATCGAGAGGGTGAACTATAATCTGCCAAAATCGGAAAATTCCAGACAGTCGAAATGTCCGCCAGAGAAAGAAAAGGCGATAAGGGATGCGTTGGAATATTTTCGGATGATTTGATGGTAGATTAGGAATGGTGGGGGTTTTTCTTTGATTTATACCTTTGAGTGTTACCGCCAGTTTCTTAGTAAGGAAACTATAAAAGGACGGTGGCTTTATAAAAGAAAAATTATTTGCGTGATATGAGTTGGCATTTGTGCTACTGGGTGGAGAAAAACTTAATTTTGAATAAATTTGTAAAGGAGTGGGTCAATACGAAAGAACATTATAAATATAATCAATATACGAAGCAAAATGTAAGACATTCGGCACTATTTAAAGCGGTAGAGATTTTAACTTCTAAAAGAGGGCAGTCATGTTGTGTTGAAAGAAATTATGTGCGTAGATTATATGATTATTTTACTTTATCAGAAGACATAAGCCAGAATAAAGCAGAGGCGCAAAAAATTAATGTTTCGTATATAACAAATTGGGAAAAATTACATGATTCTTTTGTGGAAACAAAAAGACCAGAAGACTTAATGGTTTGTTTTTTGAGTGGCCCAGAGCCAGACAATGATTTTCAGGAACTGATTAATCTTGGTATACTTCCTCAAAATATTTGGGGATTTGAGTCAAATAATCAAGTATATAAAAAAGCAATTGCAACTTATGAGCAAGGGGAATATCCACAACCAAGAATCTTAAAACAGAATATAGAAACTTTTTTTCAACAGACCCCAAAAAAATTTGATATTATATACATAGATGCTTGCGGAAGTATCCCATCCACACAACATGCATTGAGGTGTGTGTCAACAATATGTCAAAATCACCGTTTGAATTCTCCGGGAGTTATAATAACAAATTTTGCTATGCCAGATATTATGAAGGAATCTGTAGATGATTATTATGAGATAGTATCTCACTACTTATTTTTTAAGAAGTATCCATCATTAGAAGTAAAAATAGATGAAAATGGGATAAGTAATCTGGAATATCATGAAGTTTTAGAGGAAGTAACCGAGAATTTTGAATTATATTATGGCGAATTTTTATCTGCAATATTGCGCGATATACCAGCAGTTATTATACCATTACAAAGGATTGCACAAAACCCATACTTAAATCAATTATTTGACTTAACAGATATAAATAAAGATGATGAGGAGTTTATGAATATATCGAATGGGAATTCTGTGGCTAAGTATTTCTTTACTGCAAGAAAGCTATTACAGTGTGGTTTATTAGGAGAGAAGAGCCAATGCTTTTTGGGAGAGATTGGAAGCTATGAGTTATTACTAAAGGGATTAAAAATAATTGTTTTGCTGAGAAATGGAAAAATTAAATTAAAGGAAGATGTACAAAATATAAAAGAATATTTTGATTCAGATAGAAATTTATACCAATTTCTTGATAAACCTCATAGTAATTTGTTTTTTGATATTGTTCTTAATCAGTTATCATATCCAATGCATAATAACATTTTACACAACAAACGATTTCAATATATTGCAAAGACGAATTGTATGTTTACAGATGTTACGGTATATGATGAATGCAGATATATTTATGAATGGTTACCAGGATTTCATCAAATTGTATCATCTTTTGAAAATATGTCATGGCAGTATGTTTTTCGTTTTGCATTAGACGGACTGGTAAAAATGAGACAAAATTATAATAATGAATTTTTTTTTCAAGGATCTATTGTTTCAAATACTGTAGAACAGTTTTCAAGTAAAAAGTTGCAGGATAGAGTAAAAGTGACTTAATATTTAAATTGAGACTAAGGAGGAAATTTACAATGTCGAATATACAGTTAGATTATTCAGATATAATGGATATTTTTAAAGAGAAACTAAAAATACTGGACAGTAAAAAGTTCTAACAAAAAAATAACTCTTTCATGCAAATTTATGGTATCTTTAAGTTGCTAAACTCACGAAAGATACAAACCACCTGAAAGAGTTATCTTGTATATGAGTTTACCATACTTTTCGGTGGTTGACCATATGCCTATGTTAGATTTTATGAATAAAATTTTATCCTGCTTTGAATCTTGTTTCTCACGAAAGGCGGCATTTCGCTGGTTTGTGATTATTACTGTGGGGCTAATGCTCCGTTCAGATAAACTTGGCGTCACATCTGTGATCCGCGATCTTGCCCTAAAGCCAGATTGTTATCTTTCTATGCTTCATTTCTTCCGTGCTTCTTCCTGGTCTCTAGAAGGAATACGGCAGTGTTGGTTTCAGACAGTCTTCCGTTTCCTTCCTTTATGCCAGGAAGATGGCTTCCATATCCTGGTGGGTGATGGGGTAAAGCAGTCAAAAGAAGGACGGCGCATTCCAGGAGTGAAAAAGCTTTGTCAGGAATCGGAAAACTCTGCAAAGCCCCAGTTTATCCATGGCCATATGTTCGGTGGACTGGGGATTCTTGCCGGATCCATTCATAGCCTGACCTGCATTCCACTGAGCATCCGGCTCCATGATGGTCTGCAAGAACTGCGCAATTGGGATTCCCCCTGTATTTCCAACGCCTCCCACGTGATACAGATGATAGAAGATGCTTATGAGGCAGCAAAGGTCTTTGGAGACTCTCTGCTCCTGCTTGACCGGTATTTTCTTTCCGTGCCGGCTCTTACAAGACTTCGGGAACTTACCAAGGAAGGATCTGTCCACATGGAGATCGTAACAAAAGCAAAACGTAACTGCATTGCTTATGAAAAACCCAGCGCCCGAAAACCTGGAAGGGGAAGGCCCGCAAAGAAAGGGAATGCCGTCCATCTGAAGGAAGTCTTCCATTCCCATAAGGAGAAGTTCCTTCAGACAGAGCTGGAACTTTATGGGAAGAAAGAAAAGATTCGCTATTACAGCATCGACCTGCTTTGGGGGCAGAAGCTGTATCAGGAACTGCGTTTTGTTCTGGTGGAATATAATGGGGTACAGAGCATTCTGGCTGGAACCAGCCTTTCCATAGAGCCCTTGTCCATGATTCGCTTATATAGCTATCGGTTCCGGATCGAATGTACTTTTCGGGAACTGAAGCAACAGCTGGGAGGCTTCTGTTACCATTTCTGGTCAAAGCATATGCCCAAGATTGATTATTATCGTAAAAAGACAGAACCAACTCCTCTTGAGCAAGTGACCGACAACTATTCGCGTAAAAAGATCATGGAAGCAATCCGTGCAATTGAAATGCATATGGCATTGTCATGTATTGCAATGGGGACAATTCAGGCCCTGGCAATCCAAGCAGAAGGAAAGCTTCGTTCCGAACAAATCCGCTACCAACGTACTCCGTCAAAAGGGAAGATATCGGAAGGTGCCATGATGTGTTATCTACGGAAATATATTTTTCATTTTATGGGTCAAAGTCCCGAATTACGCATAACACAATTAATTCAGGAAATGCAGGAAATGTCAGTAATTGATAAGGATTTACTGGCTTCTTAAGCATATAAACTTTTTACTGTCCAGTAAAAATAGATAATATAGTAAAAAAAGTTTCGTCTATTTTTCTGAATCAAAGATATGCAGGAAAAATAAATTATAAGCCGTATTTTCAGAGGAATTATGTTTGGGATGAGGAGAAAGCTACATATTTTATAGAGAGTATTTTGCTGGGAACGGAAATTCCGCCGCTTGTCTTATTTCAAACTAAAGATAAGAATGAGGTGATTGATGGAAGACAGCGATATGAAACTATAAAACGTTTTTTGGAGGATAAACTTGTTTTAAAAGACAAAGGATTACATAGTTTAAAGGTTCTTGCTGGAAAAAGATACAGTCAATTAGATTCAGACACAAAAGAATTATTTGAAGATACTAGAATTCGTATTTTGCAATTTAACGTAGTTGATGAACCTAAATTGGATGAAGAAAAAGAAGAAAAAATAAAAAAAGAAATATTTAGACGATATAATTCAGGAATTACACCATTACAAAAATATGATATTGATAGAGCTGCTTATATTAATGATAAGTTGTCGAACTTATTATATAGTAAAATATATAATAATACTGGACTTTATAATTTTTTGTGTGAAATTATTCTTCCCAGAAGCAAGAAAAAAGCAAGTAAACGGGATAAAGTAAATATTATAGTTTCGTTAATAAGAAATTTAGTAACACTTCCCTTTGTTCCTATATTTAGTTATTCGAAAGGGAGTTCAAAAGCTGATATAATATGTAAATACTATTATTTTATATTAGAAAATAAAAGCGCAGAAGAGATAATGGAAGAATTTGAGACTGTTATTAATTGTATATCGAAATTCAATTCTGTATGTAAAGAACGAAACAATTATCTATATGATAGCAAATTATTTTATGAGGTGCTTTATTGGGCTATAAGTATTGTATTACAAAATGGAGGAGAAATTGAAGACAATAAAATTGAACTGGTTTTTGATTATATAAGTAATGCCAGTGGAAATCATAAATTATGGGATAATTCATTAGAAAAGTATCAGATTCAGAGCAGAAAGAAAAAGAGCAGTTCTGAAAAAATCGAACTGCTCTGAATGTGATTCTTTTCGATTGTACCAATTCGCGGACATTTTGCCGAGAAACGTATGGGGATAGTATCCTTCCCTTTTAGTGAAAACGCTGAAGTCCTGCTTGGAAATTGGACATATGAAAAACTTTTTTAGGCTGATTGCTTAAACGAATCCAATAAAAGGGGATGCTTCGCAGACCTTCTTGCGGAGGTCTTTGAAAAACGATATTCAGTAGCAGTGGCTCTTTATCAGGAAGTGCCATATGTCCTTCCGATGTGTTGCATACTGCAGCATCCACATTCCGGGCAGATATGGATATCTAAGTTCCAGACTGTTTTCAGAAGTTCTGCCATGGACAGATGGATATATTTCGCTTTGAAACGCTGGCACCCCTGGAGCTTAAAGATCAGTTTTAGGTTTCTGGCCTTATACCGGTTATTTAGAAAGCCATAGTACCGAATTTTCTGAAAACCGGATGGCAGCACATGCATCAGGTAGCGCCGGATGAATTCTGTATGGTCCAGGGTGATCTGGCGCTTTGGTTCACCGGATATCTTCCCTCTGGCGGAAAAAGTGACCGTATCATCGGAAACGGAAAGGATCCGGCTGTTAGAAATAGCAATCTTGTGGGTATAACGCCCGAGGTATTCAATGGCATTGCCAAAACCGTTAAAGGTCTCTTTGATGTAGGGGCACCAGTCCATTCCATAAAGGCTGTTTTTCCATTCTTTCCAGTGATAGGAATTACGCAGCTTTTCACAGGAAGAAGAAAATGTAAGTACGCCGTTTTCGTAAAGAGAGGAAAGGCAGGCCATATATTTTCCTTTAAATTTGTCCCTCAGTACTTCTGTGCGGATAAAAAAGCTTTTGGAAGATTTTCGGATCTTCCCGTCTTTCGTAAGCCCGCCGCCGGAGACGATGCAGTGCATGTGCACATGGTAACCCAGCTCCTGGTTCCATGTGTGGAGCACCTGGATGATACCGGGTGTTGCCCCAAGCCACTTCTTATCGGCAGATAATTCCAGAAGTGTTTCAGCGCAGCATCTGTGCAGCAGCCCATACAAAAGCTTTTGATTGCAGTAAAGAAGAGGGTTTAATTGATGGGGAAGCGTAAAGACGACATGAAAGTAAGGGGTATCAATGACCTCGGCCTTTCGCTTATCCACCCAGATTTCTTTCAGGACAGCCTGGCAGTTGGGGCAGTTACGGTTGCGGCAGGAGTTGTTATGTATTTCCACGTGTCCGCAATCCGTACACTGGCTTAAGTTTATGCCAAGCTTGCCGGATTTACAGTTTAAGATGGCATGTGCAGCTTTCTGTTGTACATTGGTCTGGTGATCGCTTTGGGCAGAATAGCTATCATAGGATTGTTCGAATATCTGCCGGATTTTGTAACTACTCATGGGAAACACCAGCCATACGGTCAAGAGGGCTGACAGCCTGCCGGATGGAATTGCCGGAAAGATGGACGTAGATCGTGGTGGACAGCAGGGATTTATGCCCCATAAGAGCTTTTATGGTAAGCAGATCCGTACCGTTTTCATACAGGTGTGTACCGAAAGCATGGCGGAAAGAATGACAGGTAAGCCTGCGTTCCCATCCAAGCCTGTCCTCGTGGGCATG
>NZ_KE159716.1:211261-257516 GCF_000403455.2 Dorea sp. 5-2
GACAGAAGGTCAAGGGCCAATTTTGAAAGAATGGCATAGCGGTCATTCCTGCTTTTTGAGTGTGTGATGTGGAGGCGCATATTTTTGCGGCTGACATCTTCATAGCGGAGCCGGCAGACCTCACCGATGCGAAGGCCGGAAGAATACAGGAGGGTAACCATAGCCTTAGGCTTTAAATCAGGCATGGAAGAAATAAACTGCCAGGTTTCTTCTTTTGAAGGGACATAAGGAAGGAATTCATCAAACCTGCGCAAGGGAAGCTGCGTATCATCCCAAGGTTGATGAAGGACATAAAGAGTAAAAAAACGCAGCTGTGAAATGGCGCAGTTGATGGTGCGGTCAGAAAGGGCTCTGGATTTCTGAAGCCAGCGGATGTAATCACGGAGTTCGTCCCATGAAACATCTTCGGGTGTTTTATGGAGAAAGGCAGAGAGATAATCCAGATAAGCCCGGATGTAAGTGCAATAACTTTTAAGGGTATGCTCGGTGAGGCCACGAAGGGAAATCATTTCCCTGAAGGAATCTAAATATTTGTCCATAGTAAAAATCTCCTTTGAAATGTAATGAGTGGAAAAAGTAATCCTGTTACATTCCCAAAAGAGGCGGTGGACGGATAAAAAAATAAAATATGTAGTTGTTGAGTAGAAAAATCCATGGTAAACTAAACATAGCAGTTGGCGGTTTGTGTTTATTATTGTGATAGGGGTATCTCAATAATACAACATATATTCAAAAACTGCTACTTTTTTTGAAAAAAGTGGTGGTTTCACGTACTTAGGGCTAGCCGTCGCGGTAGCGACTTGGTACAATATAATAAATAATCCACAAAGAAGTGTAGAACAAATTTTTGAGTCTACAGGCAGTCATTATTATTCGGCAATCAATAACAGATATAGATTTATAGCCAATATATTTCAAGATATATTTAAAATTAATTATCAAAAGTATATAAAGAATTCAGAAGCTTTTTCAGAGATGATGGAAAGCAGAAGTGAAAAAGATCAAATTTCACATTATAAAATTAATAAACCCTTACCAGAAACTTTAACGATTGAGGACATTATTTCTGATATGAAAAAATCTAGATTTTTAATTAGACCAGATTATCAGAGATCAGAGGTGAAAAATTTACAAAAGGCCTCATATCTGATGGAAAGTATTTTGTTGGGAATCAATATTCCTCCACTTTTTATTTATAAAAAAAGGATAGGATAAAGGAAGTTGTAGATGGACAACAGCGTTTACTTACAATTTTAGGTTTTTTGGGAAAGACATATATAAATGAACGTGGAGAAAGTGTATGTTCTGATAAGGATAAGTTTAAGCTATCTAAATTAAAAATTCTGTCCGAATTAAATGGGAAAACGATAGATACAATAGACGATGAATTTGAAGAAAAGATTTTAGAATTTCCTATGGATATAATAGAAATAGATTCGGAACAAAATCCAGATTTTAGTCAGATAGACTTGTTTCTAAGATTAAATACAAAACCTTATCCGATTAAAGAAAATACTTTTGAAATGTGGAACGCATATATAGATAAAGATATAGTTATTAAGGTAAAAGAGATAGCTATCAGATATGAAAAGAAGGTTTTTAGAGGTAGAGATACTCGAATGAAACTTGAAGAATTAATAACTTCTTTAGCATATATTGATTATAGGATGAATCAGCCCCACACAGAAATTATAAATGTTTTAAATATATATAAACGAAATGATAGAATGTGTGCCAGAATAATGAGCAAAGATAATGTTACAAAAACATTAAGTGATTTATCAAATAGCAATCCAAAAGTTTTTGTGAAGGCATTGGAAAATGTAGAAATTTTTGTTGATAAAATATTAATGTTGATAGAGAATAATCCCGAACAATTGAGAGCCTTATTTAATCATTCAAATAAAGGAATTCAATATAAGACAGATCAAAATTTTTATTTTTATGGGCAATTCTTTTTGAGATTTCTGTAGAAGAACTTCAAAATAATAGGCAGGAAGAATTTAAGAGAATATCTAGAATTTTTTCTATTATTCAAAAAACACCTGCCGATTATACAACAGAAAAGTTTTTAAATGAATTAAAGTAAGTTATTTTAATTTTTATATAAGTTTTTGAATTATCCGCATAAACACTATACTTATAAGCAATTTCATAATCAATGTTAACAACTTAGTAGTGGTATGACATTACAACAGGATTAAGCCATTGAACCAATAATAATAGATGATAGGAATGATAAAAATACACTAAAAAAGGGCGGACTTCCCCCTTGGTGCTATCAGATGTTTTTTCATATAGTGGTTATATTGTAGAATGTAAAGAAGTTGGCATCACCACCTTTCTTAAATGGTATTAGTGTGTAGTCTTGTTATTGTAATGATGTTTGACTTTCCTTGGAGTTGTTCGTGGATTTGATTCCCCGCTGCCCTTTTTGTTCCGCACCCGGTGTGATATGGCAAAATCAAATATGCAGCGGATGATGCCACACTTTTCCGTATCTGTATCAGCATCCATATATTCTCCTATGTGACGGCTCAGGTATCCGACAAGCTCATTCATGTTTGTCATATATTTGTTCTGATTCCTTTTCTGGTTTATGGTACGGTCAATAATGCCGTCTGTCTCTCTCTTTATAGCAAGAGCCAGGTTTGCAAGTAATACCGATATCCAGAATTCCTGGAGAACGGAGTTCTCGGAATAGCCCCTGAAATTGGTGAGTCCGATCTTTTCTTTGACAAGCTTGTAATTCTCTTCCACCGGCCATCTTAGGAAGTAACACTGGCGGAACAGTCCTTTGGCAAGGTCAAAATCATTTGTGATCAACGTTTCCAGAGTTCCGCTTGGGAGATAAAATTTAAGGATGCGTACTTTCCTGCCATCCAGGAAGAAAATATGGTCACTGATCCCGTTTCGGTCCATTGGTGCAGGCAGTGCATCGATATCTGTGTTAAATTTAGACCTTAAGCGGAACAGATACCTGGTATGTAAGGAATCTTCGATAAAAGAAAATAAATTTTTTGAAGCATATCCCCTATCGAAGACAAATATGGTGTATAATAGATTTGTCCGTGCTTTGCTTTTTATATTTTGCATATGCCTTATGGCAAGGGTACGTTCACCGATGCTCATGGGTTCGAGCTGTGCATCAAGGATGCGGTGATTCAGTACATCGAAAGCAACACTGGCAATGGCAGTGGGAGAGCTGGAGCCTCTCCCTATACTGCCGTATTTATCGAGAAGAGTCTTACGGTTAGGAAGAGGTATTTTAGAGCCGTCAATAGCGATGATCTGCCGTCCCCATACACCCATGAAACGAGAATGGAAATCCAGGGAATCCCTGCTGCAAAGGAAGTCAAGTACACGTTCGAAGCATTCTTTGAAAATAGAATGGTCAATGCCGGAGCGTGCCTTGCTGAAAGCCTGTTGGGAACATTTCACAGTATCAGAGATGGAAGCCCCAGACAGGTGCCGCAATTCGGTAAAGAATTCATCAAGAGATGCAGAGATGGTTTTCTTGGAATTTCTTAATAACAGTTTGATCAATGTCCAATAGGGAAGTTTCCCGCAATTGCGTGTAAAAGCCCCTTTTCTGTTTCTGGCCCGTTCAAGGACATGTGGATCAAGTAATGTGTTACAGATAATATCAGCTAAGATTTGAATTAATTTCATACGAAGCAGCTCCCTTCAAAAAAATGATATAAACAAGGGCTGCGCCGCATTTTAGGGCGATTTTGTCAATAGTAAATCTGCTGATTTTTCGACGAAAAATTTGTGCAATATTTTAATTGAGTTAGTGATCTTGAATGAAGAAAGGCACAGGGGACCCCGTGCCAATTAAAAGTAAAAATACAATATGTTGTAGTTGCTTGAGTTAGGTTGTTAACATTGATTTCATAATTGCAAAAACATTCATTTTACCACGAATTTACCACGATTGAATGAGCCTTGATATGACAATAAAACTGATAAGGGAGATAGCACATGAAAGCTGTGTATCTCCCTTTGTTCATGCTAAATGACTACTTTACTCTGATTTCAAACTTCAAGATAGCTTTCATCATTTCCGCATGGATTTCTCCTTTTAATTCTTCATCAACTTGCATAAGTAGAGCACCATTTGCGTGATAGCATGGTCGTAAGCATACTTTGGAGATATAAGCGTTATAAAAATCTAATATTTCTCTGATTGCCTTTTCATCTCCGCTGGTCGCTTTGCAAATGAGGTTATAAGAGGGATAACCATAATTTTTTTTCATTTGTTCTATTTCCTTTCGTTTAATAACTTCTGTAATTTCTTTAGTCCTCTATCCCGTCTGCTGTTAATAGCAGAACGTGATACATGATACAATTCTGAAATTTCTCTGTCATTCATGCCTTGAAAGAAATGTAACAAGATAGCAGTACGCTGTTTTTCTGTCAATTCTTGTAAAGCTATACCCAGCTCTTCATTAGATACACGAATTGTAAAATTCGAAACTTGAAATGATGTAAAATCAAAAAAATATTCATCGTTTATGCCATGTTCAACACGTTTCATTTCAGACAATTCACAAAACAAAATTTCATGCCTAGAACGTCTTGCAATTTGTCTTCTGTGGCTTGATAATGTACCTTTTATCAAAATCATCATCAAAGCATTAAACTGTAAACAAACAGCTTTCTCAAAAGAAGATGTTCCCATAATCTCACCCCCTTTCCGCAAAAGCCTAAATATATAAACGGAAAATATTAAATACCGTTTATACCGTTTTAGAGGATATATAGAAAAGAGTGGTGCTATGAAAAAAGCCCGAACAAAACATATAGTTTGTACGGGCAACACATTATTACATTATTCTTTTTTTATTGTAAGGTATTTTAAAAAGCGTGACGGTACGCTTGTAAGTTCTTCAAAAGTACCTCGTTCAATAATCTCTCCATTTTCCATATAAATAATATTATCGTATAATTCTAACAGTTCTTTTTTCAAATTATGAGTAATGGTAATGATTGTCAAGCCCGCTATCTTTAACAAATGATTTTCAATGTCATAGGCTGTCTGCATATCAATAGCAGAAGTACCCTCATCTAATATCAGAATGGGTTTGTTTCTTATTAAAGCACGTGCTACTGCAATCCTTTGCTTTTGTCCTCCTGAAAGATTAGAGCCGTTTTCTCCTGCTTCATAGAGTAACCCCTCTGGAAGTTTTTCGATAACGTCATTTAAACCACTGGCTTTTACAGCCTTATCTATGGACTCTTTGGAATAGTCTTCATGTAGGCAAATATTATCGTAGACACTCTCATTAAACATATAGATATTTTGGTGAATGATAGAAGATAGTTGAACAATATCATTTTCATTCATCATATTTAAGTCGGTATTGTCATAAAGGATTTTTCCGCTATATTCGGTGTAATATCCAGCCAAGAGTTTCACTAAGGTTGTTTTCCCACAACCACTTTTTCCTACGATTACATATTTTTTTCCTTTTTCAATATGAAGATTTATCTTGTCTAAAACTCTGTTTTGTTTCTCATAAGCAAAAGATAAATTGCTGATGGAAACAACGCTGTTAAATGTAGCTGACTGCTTTTTTGGTACTTCATTCAATTCATATTTGGATAATACTGTAAGCTTTTCTATAATCGGTTGTATGCTTTTGATTTTTGGTATATTCGTAAATATCATAATCAACGGATTAGCTAGATTACTGCTTACTTGTACCATACCCAACAGAGTTCCCACAGTTATACGCTCTGTAATGATAAAATAGGCAGATAGAAACAGAACAACTATTTGAACCATGAGTGCAAGAAAGGAAGATAAGCCCTCATTCAATGCAAATAATTTGTCAACACTATATTTAGTATGGATTGTATCACTATTTTCTTTATCGAATTTTTGTATTACATATTGTTTCATCGAATAAGATTTAATAATTTCAAATCCAGATAAAATATCTTTTAATTTGGTTGTAAAATCTGCTAATTGTGAAGAAAGTGTATTTTGCCTTTTTTCCAACTCTTTACCTAATAGACTTGGAACAAGAAACATCAAAGTAATTGCAACAAATACAACGATAGTTACAATAACATCAAAATAAATCATCAATACAAAGGAAGAAATAAAAATAACAGTATATTGAACTACTTCAAAGAATGGGAGTAAAAAGTTATCTTCTATCATTTTTACGTCATTTGTAATAATGGATAGATAATCGGCAGTATTCCTTTTTCCGAAATCTCCCATACTTTGACTAACTATCCCTTTAAATACATCAGTTCGAATTTGCTTAATGATTTTGCAAGTAATCCTTTTGCTAAGCAGGGATTGAAGATATAGAAAAATTCCCAGCATAACAAAATAAAAAATGGAGAACAAAACCATTGGAATAAATTGTTGCATATTCTTTTCCACAGCTATGTCTAATAATTTCTGTAAGAGTACAGCCATAAATACATACCCTAGGGAAGCAATTATGCTTGTTAAAATAGTGAAAAGAAGTAATACCTTGTTTTGTTTCATGTATATTTTCATAAAATCCTCCTTAATCATAATTATACATGGTGTATGTATGTATAATTCTAAAAATAAAATTGCCTTTAGACAATCTTATTTTTGCTAAGCGTTTTCCTTACATAATCTAACTACTTCATCATCAATTATCGGAAGCCCCAAATTATCCATGATTTTTTTAATCATTAAAAATTTTTCCCATGCTTCATCTTCTGTCACCATATATATGGTGGGTATTGACCAAAAGTTAGTTAAAAGGACAAATAACTCTGCTAATAGTCTTGAATGTTTTGTTTGTATAGAACCGTCTTTTATTCCTTCTTCTATTAGTTCTTGATACATAGGAACTAGCTCTTTGTTACTTTCTATCAATTTCTTTAAAAAAGCAGGACTTTCCATAAGCTGCATAGAAGCAATGCTTAATTTATGGTGTTCTGTATCATCAAAAGATGTCTTCATAACAAATTTTAGTTTTTCTAAACCATTTAGCTCTTTATGTTGTTTTGCCTTTTCAAAAGGATTTATTTCATCAAAAAGTTTTTCGCATAACGCTTCAAATACTTCCTCTTTGGACTTAAAGTGATGATAAAAAGCACCTCTTGTTAAGCCTCCCATTTCTGCTATAATGTCTAATACTGTTGTTTCTTCATAACCTTTTTCTAAAAACAATTTTAAAGAAGCATCTAAAATTTTTTGAATAGTTTCTTCAGGATATTTATTACGTGGCAATCTTGCACCTCCTCATACATACACTTTACACGTATACATTATCATGCAGTATGCACGTATGTCAATATTTTTTTGTTCAATGCAACATTCTTATTCTTTATTCCTCTTGATTACCTCAAAACAGTAAAGAAAAAATCCTGTCAAGAGCCTTGCCACCGTAGGTGGTGCTTGCACTCTTGATCGGACTTTTTGTTTGCTGTATCTTCTGTGAGAGGATAAAGGCTATTCATCTTCATCATCAAAATTCATATTTACGATAACCTTGCCTTTGCCGAATGGAACATAAGGGTTCATGTGCTTGTGTCCCTCAGTGCTTTCCCCGAACATATCAAGGCTGTAAAACTCATCATAGCGGTCTAAAATCTTCTGAAATTTCAAATGCTGGACAAACTCTTTGATTGGGTAAAGGTCAGACGCTGTGATGTCTTTGCCATTGATGTAATCCGTGATATACTCCCGTAACTGCTCTAATTCATAGTCCAGCCATTCTTCCTCGCTGTCAAAGAAGTTATCATAATGACCGTGTTTCAATTCAGCGTTTAATCGTTCTTCCCCTCTGACAAACTGACAGACTTCTTTCTCTATGTGAGAAGCAAATTTCCATGTGCCTGACAGCATTTCATTCGGTGCAACTTCTAACACTGCCATTATCTTTTCCAGCGTTTCAAAAGTAGGATAATTCACACCTCTTTCAATCTTGGAAAGGCTTTGTAGGTTGATACCGATAGCGTCAGCAAGTTCTTGCTGTTTCATTCCCTTTAGTTTTCTGACCGTCTGTATATTTTGTCCCAAATGCTTATAATTCATGGAATATCTTCTCCTTTCAATCACTTTATAAGCCTATCATACTTATTATTTTTGAAAAAGTCAAGAAAAAGTTCTTGACAAGTAATTCTATTGGCGTTATTATCATAGCAGATAGAGTGATTAAGCACACTAGGGTCAATCACACGCTTGAGTAAGCATTTAAAGAAGATATTTTCACTTTGACAGCATGAATGAGCATGGACTGTCAGACAGAAAATCGTGGTTTCCAAAAAGGGCTGGCTGGACGGGGCACGTCCCCCAGACGTGTTTCGGACAGACAGTTCCTTTTGGAAAGGCAACGCCGTAGGCGTTGGGCAAGGGCGTATATGTAACACCGCCCTGCGTATACATGTCATAGTACCTAGAAACTGTGATAAATAAAGGAAAATTTGCAATTTATACCCCGCAAAAAATCGGGAAGTACGAAAGGAGTAATGCAGTATCGCAACACACGAAAATTTATCCGTTAAGATTGATTACATCAGCATTGTATTTGAAACTGTAACCGCTGAAGATGTAATCACACACATTTTAGATTTACCGCCTGACATTTTCAATGTTTATCCGGCAACCGTAAAATTCAAGACCTATCAGACACGTTGGGAGATTGGAGATATTTATGTATCGGGCGACGCAAAAAAGACAGAGGACAACCCGAAAGGACTTGGCTGTTATCTTGTGATGACGGGCAGAGGGTGTGATGATATTTTTCAAATCCTCGACAGCAGAAATGCAACCTTTGGAGATATGTTCCGACGCTGTGAACTAAGATACGGGCTGGATAATTTCCATTTCACAAGGCTTGATGTTGCCATAGATGATAAGAACGAAATACCATTCTTTACCGTAGAGCAGATAAAGAAGAAATGCGAAAAAGAGGAATTTATCGCAAACAGTGAGGGCTATCACTTTGATGAAAGCAAGTTTGATGATTTTGATACCGCAAAGACGATTTATATCGGTGCTGGAAAGTCGGGATTGTCCTACCGTTTTTATGACAAAGACAAGGAAGTTTGTTCAAAATACAACAAGACACTTGAGGAAGTCGGCAGTTGGAAACGCACAGAAATGCAACTGTGTGATGATAAGGCTCATGCCTTTGCCATGACATTTAAGGACAGACCGCTGGAACTTGGAGCATTGGCTTTCGGTTTGCTGGCGGATAATCTACGCTTTGTTGTGCCAAATAAAAAGGATATTCCCGTATGGGAGAAATACACCCTTACCATTGAAGAAGCGTCAAAATATTTCCGTATTGGAGAAAACAAGCTGAGAAGATTGGCAGAGGAAAATAAGGACGCTGGCTGGCTCATTATGAATGGCAACCGCATACAGATTAAACGCCGACAGTTTGAACGTGTCATTGACAAATTAGACGCAATCTAATGCAAATGAGCCTTGTATGTGTTATGATGAACACAAGTCATATCAAGGCTCTTTCCAACAAGGAAAGGAGCAGACACCATGAAAGAAAAAAGGCGGGATAACAAAGGACGTATCTTGCACACTGGAGAGAGCCAACGAACAGACGGAAAATACTTATATAAATATGTAGACGCATTTGGAAACACAAGATATGTGTATGCTTGGAGATTGACACCAGCAGACCCGACACCAAAGGGAAAACGGGAAAAGCCCTCACTTCGTGAAATGGAACAGCAGATACGACGTGATATGGAAGATGGTATTGACAGCAAGGGGAAGAAAATGACGCTTTGCCAACTGTACGCCAAACAGAACGCACAGAGGGCAAATGTGAAGAAAAGCACACAGAAACAAAGGGAACAACTTATGCGGTTATTAAAAGAGGATAAGTTAGGTGCAAGGAGCATTGACACCATTAAGCCCTCTGACGCTAAGGAATGGGCGTTACGCATGAAAGAGAAAGGTTTTTCCTACAATACTATCAACAACCATAAACGCTCGTTAAAAGCGTCATTCTACATCGCCATACAAGATGATTATGTGAGGAAGAACCCCTTTGATTTCAAACTAAGTGAAGTCATAGAAAATGATACGAAAGAGAAAGTTGCATTGACAGAGGAAGAAGAACAAGCCTTACTGTCATTCATCAAGACAGACAATGTGTATCATAAGTATTATGATGAAGTGCTGATACTGTTGAAAACGGGACTTCGTATTTCTGAATTATGTGGGCTGACAATGGCAGACATTGATTTCAAGAATGAGGTTGTCGTAGTCAGCCACCAGCTATTGAAAAGCAAGGAACAGGGCTACTACATTGAAACGCCTAAGACCAAAAGCGGAGTAAGGAACGTGCCATTGAGCAAGGAAACCATTCAGGCATTTCACAGAGTGATGAAGAAACGCCCAAAGATAAGGTCAATGGAAATAGACGGACATAAGGATTTCTTGTTTGTCAATTCCAAAGGCAAACCAAAGGTGGCGATTGATTACACAACATTATTTGTCCGTATGGTAAAGAAATATAACAAGCACCACAAGGACAAGCCCTTGCCACATATCACACCGCATACGCTACGCCATACGTTCTGCACAAGGCTGGCAAGCAAGAATATGAACCCAAAGGATTTACAGTATATCATGGGGCATTCAAACATCAGTATCACGATGAACTGGTATGCTCATGCGTCCATAGATACGGCAAAATCAGAGGTTCAGCGTCTAATCGCATAAAAGTATTTACCACGATTTTAACCACGTTTGATAGGAAAAATATAAGAAGTTAGACCTTGATATGTGAGGTTTACCACTAATACAAAATGCCCGAATAGCTGATAAAATGGGGCTATTCGGACATTTGAGAAGATATAAAAAGATAGTCAAAAAGACATATATAATTTTATATTAAATTACTATATTGAAAGAGTACAATCTTTGATATTGCTAATTGCATAAATATTAGAGTACGAAAGACACAGAAAAGTAATTATATGATAAAAGTGTAACGAGTGTTGTATAATTTAGAAATGGGGTGTATAGGTGAATAACTGGGAGACTATGGAGCAGAAGTCGAATATCATTATTTATACAACAGAAGATGGCCTGACAAAAATTGAAACGACTTTTGATGAAGATACCGTATGGTTATCCATTGACCAGATGGCTGAATTATTCCAAAGAGACAAATCAACGATTTCGAGGCATATAAAAAACGTCTTTTCTGAAGGAGAGCTAGTGAGAGAATCAGTTGTTGCAAATTTTGCAACAACTGCGGCAGATGGAAAAACATATCAGGTTGATTATTATAATTTGGACGTCATTATTTCTGTGGGTTATCGTGTGAAATCCAAGCGTGGTACGCAGTTCAGAATTTGGGCGCTCAATGTATTGAAAGAATATATGCGAAAAGGTTTTGCACTGGATGATGAACGGTTGAAAAATCTGGGGGGCGGTGGCTATTTTAAAGAATTACTTGAACGAATCAGAGACATACGTGCTTCTGAAAAAGTATTTTATAGACAAGTTTTGGAAATTTACGCTACCAGTATTGATTATGACCCAAAAGCAGAAATATCTATTTTATTCTTTAAAAAAGTGCAGAACAAAATTCATTATGCCATTCATGGACAAACGGCAGCTGAGGTTATTTATACACGGGCAGATGCTGAAAAAGATTTCATGGGGCTTACAACATTTGTGGGAAATCAACCAACTTTGAAAGAAGCTGTTATAGCCAAGAATTATTTGAGTGAAAAGGAACTTCGGGCAATGGGGCAGCTTGTGTCTGGGTATTTGGATTTTGCAGAACGTCAGGCAGAACGTGAACAGGTAATGACTATGAGGGATTGGGCAGAACATCTGGATCGTATACTTATAATGAGTGGAGAACAGTTGTTACAGGGAAATGGAAATATTTCTCATAAGCAAGCTGTTGATAAGGCGACAGATGAATATAAAAAATATAAAGCAAGAACCATCAGTGATGTAGAAGAAGATTATTTGAACTCTATAAAACTATTGGAACAAAAGACAGATAAGAAATAAAAAGGTATGTGATTTGGTTTGGACAACGATAATCATGTTGAGACTATTGTACTTTTGTCCCACAAATCACCAGACAGTGTTATTAATGTAAAAGTGGAATTTGGGGAAGGTGAGGGCAAGGTGCCGCTGGATACAATAGCGGAGCGAGCGAAGAAATATCAGCCGAAACCGAAAATCACATATAAAATGATACAGGAATATGTTGAGAAGAAATATGGGTTTAAAGTACATACTGCGTATATTGCAGAGGTGAAAAGGTCTTTGGGACTAACAATGTATGATGCTCCTCATATGGCAGAAGAATTAAAACATCCGAGGAAGCATCCACCGAAAGAAAAGGTAGAAGCGATAACAGATGCTCTTGAATATTTTGAGGTGATTTAATGGATGAAAGGATCTATCAGATTACAGGACGGATAGTTGAAATACATCAGAAAGCCTATGAGATTTATTTGCCGTTGGTTGAAGATGTGTGTAGCAGAACCGTGTCAGAAGATGAATTGTCACATTTGCTTGATTATTTATTGGATTTTGCTTGTGATGAAAAAATATTGGAATTGTATAAAAGGGTGTGTAGAAGATATTTGTATATATACCCTGGTTGCATTAAGCTTTATATTGAAGCATATCGGGAAATGTGGGAAGATGAGGGTAGTTATTCAGTAGAAGATTCTTAAAAAAGAGAATTAAGTGTTTCGAAAAGATTATAATGTGATTGTGGGAGGAACAATGGGGAAAATGATTAAAGACACAATCCATGCAAATGGAATAGATATTGGAATTTATACGCAGGATTTTGAAAATGAATTTATTTCATTGACAGATATTGCCCGGTATAAGAGCGATGACCCGACGGCGGTTATTCAAAACTGGATGAGAAATCGGGATGTTATAGAATTTTTGGGACTGTGGGAAAGGTTACATAATCCAAATTTTAAACCCCTCGAATTCGAGGGGTTTAAAAAACGGGCTGGAGCGAATGCTTTTACAATGTCACCCAAGAAATGGATAGAAGCGACAGATGCTATCGGTATTGTTTCAAAAGCAGGACGCTATGGCGGAACATATGCTCATAGTGATATTGCTATGTCCTTTGCAACCTGGATTTCTCCTGAGTTTCAGCTATATATTATGAAAGACTACAGACGTTTAAAGACAGACGAAAACAGTCGGTTATCTTTGACTTGGAATTTGAATAGAGAAATTTCTAAGTTGAATTACAGGATACATACAGATGCAATTAAAGAAAATTTGATTCCGCCAGAATTAACGCCCGTACAGGTGGCGTATACCTATGCTAATGAAGCAGATATGTTGAATGTTGTTTTGTTCGGACAAACAGCGAAGCAGTGGAAAGATGAAAATCCAACTGAAAAAGGAAATATGCGGGATGTGGCAACGCTGAATCAATTATTAGTGCTTGCGAATCTAGAAAGTTATAATGCAGTTCTGATTAATCAGGGAAAAAGTCAAAAAGAACGAATGGAATTACTTCGTCAGTTAGCAGTGCAGCAGTTACAGACATTGGAAACAGTAAGTTTAAATAATTTGCCGAAATTTGCCATAAGTCGGCATGAAGAATAAAATAGGGACAGAATGCATATATGAGTAATCAATTACAGAAACCATTTTCAGATATTATTGGAGAGAAAAGCTCTGTTCAAAAAATGCTAAAGCTTGCTTGGCATTTCGCCGAAGCTAAGCCAGAAACAGTTGCGAATACAATTGAATCAAAATCGGCGAGTGCACTAATTTTAACACATCTTTTAGGGTTGATGACTAGTGTAGGGATGATAAATTGTAGAGGGCTTCATTCATCGGCAATAACTCTTTTGCGTGCCATAGAGGATGCCACAGATTGCTTTGCAGCTGTGGGAATTAATGGAAATGCTGCGATAAAGTGGAATAAAGGTAAACTAAAAAGTAGTGATGCAGCTAAAATATGGACATTTGTCTCAAATTCAGATAATGCGAACAGTTCTGAATACAGAAAAATGATTAGAACGTCACTAAATGCCTATAGTCATTGTACGCCAGAACAGGCGAATTGGAATATCTATCTTGAAACGATTGCAGAGAATAAATGTAAAATGGAATTGAACACGACACCCATGGTAATAAATATAAATGCATATTTTATAGATAGGTATCTATGTATTCATATTTTTGAATTGTCGGAAGTTGTCAAGACGGTTTATTCAAAATATATCAGAGAAAATTCAGATTTAGAGAAACAAATAAATGATTTGCAGAAAAATATTGAAGAAATTATTTTTGAGTTTCTTAAATTTATTGGTAAAGAAAAATTAGACATTATGACTGCACCAGAACTTTTAAG
Source organism: Dorea sp. 5-2 (assembly GCF_000403455.2). Lineage (GTDB taxonomy): Bacteria > Bacillota > Clostridia > Lachnospirales > Lachnospiraceae > Sporofaciens. The sequence goes on from NZ_KE159716.1 coordinate 225,607, forward strand.
AATTAAAAGGTAAAAAGCCTTTTCAATTTTGTGGGAAAGAGGTAATACCGTGGAAACCATTGTACTTTTGTCCCACAAATCACCAGATAGTGTCATTAATGTTACGGTGGAATTTGGAGAAGGTGAGGGGAAAGTACCTTTAGATGCAATAGCAGAGAGGGCAAAGAAATATCAGCCGAAACCGAAAATTACATATAAAATGATACAGGAGTATGTGGAGAAGAAATATGGGTTTAAAGTACATACTGCGTATATCGCAGAGGTAAAAAGGTATTTGAGATTGACGATGTATGGTGCGCCTAATGCAGTAGAAGAATTAAAGTATCCGAGGAAGCGTCCACCGAAAGAGAAGGTAGAAGCGATAACGGATGCACTTAAATATTTTGAGGTAATCTAATGGATGAAAAGATTTATCGGATTGCAGAGCAGATAGTTCAATTACATCAAAAAGCCTATGAGTTTTATTTGCCATTGGTTGAAGATGTGTGTAGCAGAATCGTGTCAGAAGATGAATTGTCACATTTGTTGGAGTATCTACTGGACTTTGCATGTGATGAAAAAATATTGGAATTGTATAAAAGGGTGTGTAGAAGATATTTGTATGTATATCCTGGCTGTATCAAGCTTTATATTGAAGCATATCGAGAAATGTGGGATGAAGATTGTTACTCAGCAGAAATCCCTTAAAGGGAAGCGGATAAGATATTAAAAAAATTATGAAGGGAGAAGCGGTGAGCGTGTATGACAAAAATTGTAAAGGAAACTATTCATGTAAAAGGTATTGATATTGGCATCTATACTACAAATTTTGAAAACGAGTTTATTTCACTGACGGATATTGCAAAATATAGAAATGAAGATGACCCAAGATTTGTGATTCAAAACTGGATGCGAAATCGTAATACAATAGAATTTTTAGGTGTTTGGGAAGAATTGCATAATCCGGATTTTAACCGTGTGCAATTCGAGGCGGTTAAAAATGAGGCGGGTTTAAATCGTTTTGTTATGACTCCCACAAAGTGGATTACACAAATGAATGCTATTGGCATTGTCTCAAAAGCAGGACGTTATGGCGGAACTGGAATTTGAACAGGGAAATTTCTAAGTTAAATTACAGGATACATACAGATGCCATTAAGGACAATTTGATTCCGTCAGAATTAACTCCTGCACAGATTGCTTATACATACGCCAATGAAGCAGATATGCTGAATGTGGTTTTGTTTGGAAAAACGTAAGTAGGAAATATCCGTACCTGTTCCTAAATCTACGCATTTGGAAAAATATTCCTTAAAGATGAATAGAGATTCATCCGTACTTTGACAAAAAAATCCACCTAACAGTTTCTGCTAAGTGGATGTCCCCTCTGGTCGTTTGGTACGACAGTTTTCCGGTATTGTTTCTGACCAGGGCAATAGTGGAAGAATGTCTTCTTTTGTCGGAAATGGAGCCAAATCTTTCATCTTTTCCAATATGTAGGTCAGATAATTATAGGGCTTGAGTCCGTTCAGGATCGCCGTTTCTGTTATGCTGTATACGGTTGCGCTGGTCTCTGCTCCTTTGATACTCTTGGAAAACAGCCAGTTGCGGCGTCCTACCGCAAAGTTCTTAATGGCTCTCTCAGCGACCGTATTGTCGATACTCAAATGTCCGTCATCCAAGTATCTTCTTATGTATTGTTCCTAGTTTATCGTGTACAATACCGCTTCTCCTATTTTCGATGATCTGTCTACTGCATCCTCCAGAGAATGCAGCCACTCAAAGAAGGCATCTAAAAGCGGTTTTGATTGCTTCTGACACCGGTATATTTTTCCTCCGGCGATTTGCCTCGGAGCATTTCTTCTATCTTATAGAGCATGCCAATCCGCTCCATTGCCTGATATGCAATCGTTTCTTTCAGCTGCTCTTTGGTGAAATCCTTTTTCAATGTTGTAAGGGCTTCATCAAAACGCCGCCTTGCATGGACCATACACCCTGTCACGGTGATCTTCTCCGGGAGACTATGGTACGCCTGGTATCCATCACAGGTAAGATAACCCTCAAATGTATCTCCCAGAAACTCCACCGGGTGGTAGCCGCCCCGGGTTCTCTCATACTGGAAGAGTACCATTCTCGGAGATCCACTATTCTCATCCGTAAGATACACCCACACCCACACCCACATCCAGTTCTGTGTCGTACCTTGTCTTAAAATCCTTGTCTGCCATATCATTACTCCTTATAAACAAAACGTCCTCAAGTGTGCGTGTGTTTCCACAGAGGCCTGAGGGAGATGTTAAGTAAATCGTATTACAAAACAGAAAAATGTCAAGGAACAGATGTTTTGTTTGCAAAATTTGGGAGAAGGCGGTGGAATATCCGCCTTATTTTCTGCTCCATGATAAGGAATAAAGTGAATGTCAAACGATTGGAGGGAGCATCGACAAGTCGGTAAATACACTTTCCTTCAGCTTTTCGACAAATCGGCGGTATAAATGATAAAACTGCGATTGCTGATATCCATCTGGGTGCTCCTCCTTGTATTCCAACCACAAGAATCCCAGATCCGCATTTTTCCCCATGGCGATCATGCGGTCATGGATTGCTTCAAAATCAGGGAGAGGAATATCTTGATGGCGGAGATTTTCCGACGGATAAAATGCCTTCTCCACTTTTACAGGTTCCATCCTCTTCAAACCATCGAGAGAAAGTCCTAATTCTTTAAAGCGTTTCATAATGAGCGTCACTGTACTGGATCCGATGGAATAACGCTTTTGTACAGTGGTGTAACTCTGTTTTTGTAGGCGTAGTTCTACAACATCGATAATAGGTAGTGTAACTTTGCATGACATGCTCCTTTCTTTACACTCGGATCTGATTGTTCCATCTCAAAGTATAAAGGAAGATATGCCGTTTGAAGCGGAATGAGCACGCCGTTACTGTGGAATGATTACGCCGCTAGAAGCGGAATGGCTACGCCGTTCGTGCGGAATTTGCAGAACGGGCAAAGAAATATCAGCCGAAACCGAAAATAACATATAAAATGATACAAGAGTATGTTGAAAAGAAATATGGATTAAAAGTACATACTGCATATATTGCGGAGGTAAAGAGATTATTAGGTCTGACAATGTATGACGCGCCAAATGCAGTGAAGCATCCGCCGAAAGAAAAAGTTGAGGCGATAAAAGATGCGCTTAAATATTTTGAGGTAATCTAATGGATGAAAAGATTTATCAGATTGCAGAGCAGATAGTCCAATTGCATCAGAAGCCTATGAGGTTTATTTGCCATTGGTTGAAGATGTATGTAATAAAATTATTTCAATGCAATTCGGAAAATCTAGTCTGATTAAATAACAGCCTGATATGAGAAATCAACTCTCGTATCAGGCTGTCATTATTATAACTTATTTCTTTTTAGAACCAGACGTACCGGTTTTCTTAGTAGTAGATTTGGTATTGCCAGTCTTTTTCGTAGTAGTGGCAGGTTTGGAAGTACCGGTCTTCTTAGCGGTTGACGTTGGCTTAGAAGTGTTGCCAGTCTTTGTGCTTGCTGCACCGGATGATTTACCCTTCTTACCCTTGCCTGACTTGATCTTGACGCCGACAATAACGGCTATACAAGCCACTGCTATGATGATCCACATAAAGATCTTATTGGTATCTCCAGTCTTTGGAGCGAGGGCTGCAATAGCTTCCTTTAATTGCTCAAGCACGGAGGCATCACCCTCGGCATCAGTACCGTTGCCATTCGCACCGGCGTCGGCTCCGTTATTACCGTCTGCCGCGTTTCTGCCGGTGGCGGAGAGATTGTCGCCGTTACCAGTTCCATCACCGTTGCCGGTTCCATCACCGTTATCAGTTCCATCACCGTTACCAGTTCCATCACCGTTACCGTCGCCGTCTCCAGGGGGGGTCTGGTCGTCGCCCGGTGTTTGTGTAGCAGCATCCTTCCAAGCTACTGCAAGAGGAGAGGCGCCGTTAATCTGGAATGTCAGACCGTCGGCAGATTTTGATACAGAAGGTGTCTCAATTGATCCAGCCAGATTTGCACCCGTCGTTTCTCCAAACATATGACCTACTACAAAATCATTTGCTTCGATGCTTGTTCCTTCCGGAGGAGCTATGGTAATAGTTAATCCGCCGTTTTGGAAGTCTTCTGCTTTAGCAGGACGTTCATTAACCGTACCGTCTGCCGTGATTTCTTTCACATAAACGGTCAGATCATAGAATGCCATTTTATCATAAGTGTAAGGACCTTTAATAGCAGAAAGCGTACGGGTTAATTCCCTAATAATATCACTCATAGTTCCCAGATTTGGCGAATTCTTCAATCCAGGAGGTACAAGGCTTTCATCCGGGTTATTCGGATCAATTCTCTGCAAGTTGATTATCAGCGTCGAACTTTCCTGCGCTTCCGGTGTAGTCTGTGTATCGGATACACTTCCGCCAGCCTGAAGGACGGATGTTGCGGCGAATCTTACATATCCGGTATACTCTGTGAGTGGTTTACAATCTGTCTTTGTATTATCCGCCGAGAAGTGCTCGCCGTCAAAACTATATTCAGCCCCTTCTACAGGTGGTATCGTGGCGATGAAAAGTGATGGATCTGCCGGGTTCGGCGCGAATGTCAAGGTAAACGCACCAGGGATATCTTTCTCATCTCTCGGAAGAAGTGTAAATTCATGATCTTTACTTCCGATTTCAACGCCGTCTACATTATCCGTTGCTTCTGACCGGACATAGAAGGTATGTTTAGTTCCTGGTTCAATACCGTCAAAGGTATATTGAACAACTTTTTTGCCGTCTTCTTTTTCGACGATCGTTCCGCCTGCTTCCAGTTTTTCACGGCTGTCCATTGCGAATAAGTAATCAACACCATCATCCAAAGGTACTTCTACGGTACAAAGGAACTTAGTTCCATCGGTTGGGCTGATTGTGTGTGTACAGGTAACCGGAGCCTCTTTCGGTGTTTTCTTCCAGATTTCTACAGGCTCTGATAATTTTATTTTAGCTTCGCCGTCTAAGTCTACTTTATAATTGCCGCCCTTCTTGCCTGTAAGTTCAAGATTTGCTAACGTAACTTCTGTGTACGTTCCGACATTTGCGCTTTCGACGATACCTCTTGTCTTTAGTTCGACTTCACCTTCGTCGCCTGGAAGAATACCCTTGAATTCTATACCAAGCATTTTCACACCTGGTGTTCCGTCATACTCCCTGCTTTCCGCCTTCAGTTCCTTATCAAGATTGATCGTGATAGGAACGCGAGTGATGGTATATTTTACAGGTTGAGCAGAACCGGCATAGTTTCCGGTACCTTCAATGGAGTAGGTAATCGTACCGGCGCTGGTGAAATCATCTGTAGAAGGTGTAATGGTATAATCATCGCCTTCCTTTAGTGCTTCACCCTCAAGGGTTACCGTGATCTGCGGAGTATGTTTCTTTGTGTTGTACTGACCGGATTCCGGCTTTATTGTCACTACGGCTTTGGAAAGAGAAGCCCGGCTTATGGTAAATTCTTTGGTGACAGTGCCCTGATAGTTTCCGTTCTTTACCGCTTCGATCGTAAGAGAAGCCGTACCGATCTCAGTATTGTTCTCGTATGTAGGCGGTTGATAGTCAATGCCTTCCTCTAGCCTCATGTTATTATAAGTTACAACCGGAACTGGCGTACAGGGCTGCCCAGTGTAAACTTCATTATCAATAGAGCCGATCATATCTTCTTTTAGCTCTCTTCGATCAATGGTAACTCGTATCTGAAAATCCGTATAATTTGGATTTTTGTAAGTAACGGTATATGTTCCGGCTTCTAAGATACAATCTTTTTTTAATATATCAATGTGGAATTCTCTTGTCCAACCATCATCAACTACGATATAGGTTTTATCATTTTTAATCTGCGTCTTTTCAACGATGATCGCTTGATCGGTTAAATCTTTTCCTGTGTATATCAGATTCGGGTCACTTGCTGGTTTCACAACATCCTTGGATATAGATACTTTTAGTTGAGGACCAAGGATTGTACATAACCCTTCGGCTATGATATTGTCAGCATTGATAATACTGGTGTCCTTATCCCCGACAATAGAACTGCCAGGCTTCATGTGTATCTTTTGTGAAGACGGAATTGTAATAGAACAGCCGGGACGAATCAAAAGGGAGGTGTTTTCCATCAAATCTTTATTCAGGATTGCATTGCCGTATGCTTCGCCGCTGATCGTTTTAACAAAATCTGGTTTTTCAAGCATCCATACGATTCCGTTAAATTTGTCAATATTTGTAGTGGTAGCGATCGCACTGTTGGAATAGATATTTGCACTTCCTCCGTCAGACGATAGAGTCTTACAGTCAATTCCATTACGTAATTCTTTGGAGGGAGGTGTTTCTCCGCCAATAGCAGTTACCTCACCGCCTTTCAGGACTATCTCACCGCCGCCGCCTTCGCGTTGCCCGCCGCCGCCGCCGATACCAGCGCCGCCGAAAATATGAATAGATCCACCGTTAGCAGATGCTAAAGTTCCGCCGGAACCGCCTCTTGCATCTACAATTCCGCTGTTAATGATCACTTTACCACAGCCGCCGCCTTGCCCGCCGCCAATACCTGCGGCAGTAAGACCGCCTCTTGCGGTAACTTTTCCTTGATTTTTATTCGTACCTGTAGGATCTACGGTAGTTTCAATAGTTATAGTGCCGGCGGCGCCGTCTAATCCCTGACTGCCGATACCAGCTCCGGTATCGCCGCCTATAGCCTCTAATGAACCGCTTCCTGTGATTTTTACAGAATTTCCTGATGGAACGTATAACCCCGCATAGCCGTTGCCGCTTTGTAGCTTGTTTGTTCCTTCCAATACAATCTCAACAGTTGATCCCATACCGGTTGTTGCACTTTTATTGATTTCGATGGCAGGAACATCGGCGGGGGGTGTAGCAGCAGCAGCGTTGATGGTTACGTCTTTAAGTGTAATCTTATGTGTTCCCCCGGCAATTTTAATAGTACCAGGCGATCCGGTAAACGTATGTCCGGGACATGCTGTTGAACAGTCAACCGTACCATCGCCGCTTTCCGTGATCGTCCCGGCGCTGTCTGCATTTGCTGTCAATGGTATAAAAAGCGCTGTTGAAATAGCTGCCAAAAACACCGCCATTGATTTCAGTTTCTTTTTTTGCATCATTCTATTCCTTTCTTTTATTAAATTATTATTCTATATTTTGATTAATCTTGTTTAGATTCGCAGTACATTTGTAAAATTTTGATTAATCTTGTTTAAATTTGCAGTACAATTATAAAATTTTACTACTTTAATAAGTATATCGTAAATTACTGCCAAGTTCAATGTTTTTATCCTTTCTATTCAAGATATGCCCGTAAGGTGCAATGTTTGATTTTACAAGCAAGTATAATAAAAAATTGCCATAATAATATATCGTCAAAAATAACAATTTGATTAGAATATAATCCAACTTTTTCTTGACGGAAGTTTCTTCCTATGATAAATTATATCTAATCAGAATATGGCGTTCTGCCAACGGAGTCTTATATCTGTATTTCTTGGAAGATTCATGAAAATCCGGAATATTTCCCAAAATGATTTGCAATTAATGGAAGAAAAGAGATGATGTCTATATATCTAATAGCAGCGCTCAAGCTGTGGAGGGGAGATTAGGCAGGGATTTTTCTGTAAATGTTATGATTTATTGCTTCCGGCAGAGGGCAGAGGTTTCCGGAAGCCTTCTTTATTGTCACATGATATCTCCATTTGACGGATTATCCAGTAATTTGCCGAATCTGTCAAAGCGGGAACCATGACAGGGGCAGTCCCAGGAGTGTTCCGCCTTGTTCCATCGAAGGGCGCATCCCATATGAGGGCAGCGTTTAGCGGATATAGTGAGCAGATTGGAGACAGCCTCGAAGCTGTTGATGAACAGCTGAGGTTTTATCATGTTTCTGGAGGGATGGAAGACCGGCGCGAAGGGATTCTCTCTCTCCAGGAGCAGATCTGTCAGGATTGCTGCGGACACCATAGATGAGGTCATCCCCCACTTGTTGAATCCCGCCGCCACATAGCACTCCGGCATGCTGCGGGAATACGGGCCGATGTAGGGGATGCCGTCCAGGGTCATACAATCCTGCGTTGCCCAACAATATTTTTCTTCCATATTAGGGTAATAGAGACGCGCACAGTTTCTGAGTTCTTCCCAGTTCTTTCCTTTTTTACCTGTACGGTGGCTTCCGCCTCCTATGAAGAGGAAATCTTTATAATTGCGGAATGACAGCCCATTTTGCGCTTCATCAATATACATTCCGTCAATCTGCGGGGCGTTCTCAAGTGCGATCACATAAGAGCGGTCCTGATACATCTTGAGCGGATACAGTCCGTGCTTATTGTCTATCGGGAAGTGTGTGGCGATGATCATTTTTTGGAAGGTGATCTTACCGCATTCTGTCATGGCAGCGCCTTTTGCCAGTTCCTTTACAAATGTATTCTCATAAATGTGCAGTCCCTGCGCGATCTTGCTTATGAATTTCAATGGGTGAAACTGCGCCTGGTCTGCGAATCCTATCGCGCCGGCTGTCTGAAAGGGCAGTTTGTCAGTATCTGTTATCTGAACCTGGAATCCGAGCTGAGACAGGGCGTCGGCTTCTTCTTCCAATTTCCTTCGGTTGTCTTTCGAGTATACATAAGCTGTCTTTCTTTCGAAATCACAGTCTGCCTTTTTACAGAGCCGGGCATATCGGTGTATTGCTTTCTGGTTAGCGTCCAGGTACATCCGTGCTTTCTCGGTTCCGAGACTCTTAAGAAGTCTGTGATAGATCAGTCCATGCTGAGCTGTGATCTTTGCAGTAGTATTCCGGGTGATCCCATTGCAGATGCGGCCCTTCTCCACAAGCATGTATTTGATATGTTCTTGCTGCAGGAAATATGCACATAATATCCCTGCCATTCCGCCGCCGATGATCAATACGTCCGTTGCGGCGTCGCCCTCTAATTTCTTGAAATGCGGCAGTTTGACATTTTCATTCCAGATTGAATCCATACGCACCAATTTACATTCCTCCGTCTGCTGAATTTCTCTCCTTATTTTGTGCATATGAAGAAGAATTATACGGAGGATTTATCAATCAATAAGGGAATGAAAAGGCGCCGTCCGGGGTTTTTCATTCAGCGGACGGCGCTTTGCGGTATTCTGTGTGTATCTGTATTAACGGTGCGGACACACTTATATTTTTACAAAATCTGCCGCTCCGTGTTTGCAGAGCGGGCATACGATATCGTCAGGCAATTCGTCGCCTTCATAGATGTAGCCGCATACTACGCATACATAGCCTTTCTTGCCTTCTGTTTCAGGCTTCGGCTTTACATTGCTCTGGTAATAATTGTAAGTCATAGTCTCTACATTCGAGATCACACGCGCCTCGGTAACGGTACAGATGAACATTCCGTGTGTATCCAGGTCTACATACTGCTCTACCTTAAGCGACATGAAGGAATTGATATATCTTGGAAGAAATACCAACCCATTATCGGAACGCAGAGGGGAACAATCCGCGAACTTATCTACGGTGCGTCCGCTCTGGAAACCAAAATTCTCGAACACCTTGAATGGCGCGTCTGTAGACAGGCAGTTGATGTTCATGATGCCGGTCTGCTTGATGATATGGTGAGAATAATTATCTTTGTTGATGGTGACGGCGATACGGTTCGGAGTATTTGTGACCTGTGTTACCGTATTGACGATCAGTCCGTTGTCCTTCTTGCCGTCATTGGAAGTCACTACATAGAGTCCGTAGCCGATCTTGAACAATGCGGTCAAGTCATTCTTATCTGCCGTCTCGTCATGCTGCGCCAGGTAATTCTTGCAGAATTCTTCTGCCAGTGACTCAAGCTGCGAGCTGCTTTCTTCATCCAGTGCAGAGTGGATATGGACGGTAGTATCTGCAAAGGTCAGATTCTTGCAGCCTTCCAACATCTGTTTCATCGTCTTGGCGGCAAGCGGCGACCAGGAGCCGTTCTCGATCAGTCCGATGAAACGGTTCTGGTAGTTGCGTTCGGTCAGATGTTCGATGAATTCCCGCATGAACGGGAAGATCCCGGCATTATAAGTAGTTGTGGCGAGGATCAGCTTTCCGTAACGGAATGCGTCCGCTACTGCCTGTGACATATCACAGCGTGCAAGGTCATGGACGATGACTTCCGGGCAGCCTTTCATCCGAAGCTTGTCCGCCAGGGCGTCTACCGCCTTCTTTGTGTTGCCGTATATGGAAGTATAAGCGATGACGATGCCGGTTGTCTCAACATTATAAGAAGACCAGGTATTATAGAGTCCGAGATAATAACCAAGGTTTTCTTTTAATACAGGCCCGTGCAGAGGACAGATAGCCTGAATGTCCAGAGAGGAAGCTTTCTTCAGAAGCCTCTGGACCTGCGCGCCGTATTTGCCTACAATTCCGATATAGTAACGGCGTGCCTCGTCTGCCCAGTCTTCTTCTCTGTCCAGTGCGCCGAATTTGCCGAAGCCGTCGGCGGAGAATAACACTTTATCATAGCTGTCGTAGGTGACGATGACTTCCGGCCAGTGCACCATTGGGGCGGTGACAAAGGTCAGCTCGTGTTTCCCGAGGGAAAGGGTGTCTCCTTCTCCGACAACGATCTGTCTGTCTTCGAAATCCGTGCCGAAGAACTGCTTCATCATGGCGAATGCCTTGGCGGAGGATACGATCTTCGTGTCTTTATATACGTTCATGAAGTTTGCAATATTAGCGGAATGGTCAGGTTCCATGTGCTGTATGATCAGATAATCGGGCTGACAGGATCCTGTCACGGTCTCAATATGATCCAGCCACTCATGAGTAAAATGAGCGTCCACAGTATCCATTACGGCTATCTTTTCATCCATAATCACATAAGAATTATAGGACATGCCGTTCTTGACTACATATTGGCCTTCGAAGAGATCTACGGCATGGTCGTTCACACCAGCGTATCTGATATCGTTTGTAATGTCCATTGATAATCACTCCTGTTCTTTAATAGAATTAGTTGCACACGTCTCGGCGTGTTTTCCGGTATACCTCAACTTGATCATGTTAAGGCATAACAAATTATAGCACACTGGAAAAGAAAATACACGGACTTAATGAAAAATCTTAAGAAAAGATCTGAGAAGCGCTGTAAAGCGGAAGTTTTCAAACACACTCTGGAAAAAGGATAGGAGTTGTAGTATGATGAGAAAGTGACAAATCAGAGGATATAAGTTGTAGTAAGAAGAGGCAGCAAGATGACAGAAAGGAGTATTTTCGATGACTGTTACATCAGAAAATAAGCCGAAAAAACATATATGTATAGGTATGCTTGCGCATGTAGATGCAGGGAAGACAACTTTGTCAGAAAGTATCCTGTATCTTAGCGGTAAGATCAGGGAACTTGGGCGTGTAGACCATAAGAACGCATATCTCGATACCCATGAGTTAGAACGGGATCGCGGGATCACGATCTTCTCGAAGCAGGCGGTATTCAATCTGGGAGAGAGGCAGGCGACGCTTCTTGATACCCCGGGACATGTCGATTTCTCCGCGGAGATGGAGCGGACACTGCAGATCCTGGACTATGCCGTCCTGGTCATCAATGGGACGGACGGGGTACAGGGGCATACCCGAACGCTCTGGAGCCTGCTTAGACGGTATCGGATTCCCGTTTTCCTGTTTATCAACAAGATGGACCAGAAAGGAACGGATAGGACAAGGCTTCTGGAGGAAGTGAAGAAGAATCTGGACGGAGCCTGTATAGCCTTTGACGAAGAAGAGGAAGTGCTTCTGGAAGAGCTTGCCATGTGCGAAGAAAATGCGTTGGAAGAATACCTGGAAAGCCAAAGCTTGAAGGAAGACACGATCGTCCGGCTCATTGCCGCAAGAAAGGCGTACCCGTGCTACTTTGGCTCTGCTTTAAAGGTACGGGGCGTGCAGGAACTATTGGAAGGGCTTGGGAAATATACGATCGCAGGAAGGATGCCGGCACAAGAAGGCGCCGGGAATCGTTTTGGAGCCAGAGTATATAAGATATCCCGGGATACACAGGGGAATCGGCTGACGCATCTGAGAGTGACCGGAGGTACTCTTAAGGTGAAGGATATCCTGACTTCCGGGGCAGAGGCAGCAGAGCCATGGGAAGAGAAGGTCAACCAGATCCGTATCTATTCCGGGGAGAAATATGAGGCGGTTCAGGAGGCGGAAGCCGGCTGTGTCTGTGCCGTGACCGGGTTAAGCCGCACATTTCCGGGGGAAGGCATGGGATCGGCAGAAGAGTCACAGGCGCCGATACTGGAACCCGTGCTGAATTATCATCTCAGATTGCCGGAGGGGTGCGATGTTCACCGCATGCTCCTTCATCTTCGTCAGTTAGAAGAAGAGGAGCCGATGCTTCGGGTCATGTGGGATGAAGAACTTGGCGAGATCTATGTGCAGCTGATGGGAGCGGTGCAGATCGAGGTTCTGCAGAGCCTGATCCGGGAGAGATTCCATACGGAGGTGTCCTTTGATACGGGAAATATCGTGTATAAAGAGACCATAAGAGAGAGGGCAGAAGGTGTCGGGCATTTTGAACCTCTGCGCCACTATGCGGAAGTGCATCTGCTGCTGGAGCCGGGGAAGCCGGGAAGCGGGCTTATATTGGAGGCTGACTGCAGTGAGGATAAGCTTGATCGGAACTGGCAGAGGCTGGTGCTTACCCATCTTGCAGAGAAGGAGCACAGAGGCGTGCTGACGGGTTCTGCGATCACGGATATGAAGATCACGCTGACAGCAGGCAGGGCGCATCCGAAGCACACGGAAGGCGGAGATTTCCGTCAGGCTACGTACCGGGCGGTGAGGCAGGGCTTGATGCAAGCCGGCTGTATCTTGTTGGAGCCATATTATGAGTATCGGTTGGAGTTGCCTTCGGAGATGGTAGGGCGCGCTATGAATGATATCCGGAAGATGTCAGGAGAATGTACGCAGCCGGAGATGACAGGAGAAATGTCTGTACTGACGGGGAAGGCGCCGGTAGTGAATATGCGGGATTATCAGGTGGAAGTCAATAGTTATACAAGGGGGCGGGGGAAGCTTACCTGTGTTTTCGGTGGATATGAGCCGTGTCACAATGAAGAAGAGATCATAACGGAGAAAGGGTATGACCCGGAGCGGGATCTTGATAACCCGGCGGGATCTGTATTCTGTGCTCATGGCGCAGGTTTTGTCGTACCGTGGGATCAGGTGCCGGAATATATGCATATCGAGAGTCAGCTGAAAAGATTCCTGGAACCGGCGGATCTGCCGGAAGGAAAAGCAGCAGATCGAGGCGTGCGGACAGCAGGAAAGAACGCGTATGAAGAGCAGGAGTTAGAAGAGATCTTTATCCGTACATACGGAAAAGTTGAGAGGAAGAAACCTTCCGGTTCTAAGACCGTTGCCGCAGCGGCAAAACAAAAGCCCGGAAGAGAAGACGGGCCGGTTCCGGAATATCTCCTGGTAGACGGCTATAATGTGATATTTGCGTGGGAGGACTTAAAAGATCTGGCAAAAGTGAATATTGAGGCGGCAAGAAATAAATTGATGGACATCCTGTCTAATTATCAGGGATTTCGGAAATGTGTCGTAATCCTGGTGTTTGATGCGTATAAGGTGGAAGGATATGCCATGGAGATCCAAAAATACCACAATATCCATGTGGTATACACGAAGCAGGCGGAGACGGCGGATCAGTATATAGAAAAGGTGGTTCACCAGATCGGCAGGAAATACCATGTGACGGTGGTAACCTCTGATGGGGTAGAACAGGTCATCACCCGGGGACAGGGCGGAACCCTGATCTCGTCACGGGAATTCCGGGACGAGGTAGAGCTTGTAAGACGGCAGATCCGAGAGGAATATGAGAACAGACGGGAATCCGGGAAGAATTACCTGTTCGATCATATGGACGAGAAGCTGGCGGAAGAGATGGAAGATGTCAGGCTTGGCAGAAAAGATATGCGCTAGAGCAATTTCGGACACGCTAGGTCCGCGTAGGTATACGGCGTAAGATCCTTCATCTATAAAGGGAATTCTAACTGGCAGTCATAGGGTTCTGCTTCTACATGCTGTTGGTTATATTCCGCAGCTTCTACACATCCCATTGCTTTATAAAAGGCTTGCGTTTCTACCGCCGAGTGGCCTGAGATATACAGCTTCTTAGCGCCTTGCTCCTTTGCCCAGACGCCTGCCTTTTGAAACAATGTCTTTCCGATCCCGTTTCCGCGCATGTCTTCGGAGACATGCAGGCTTGTCAGATCGAGATATTCTTCCTGGCTTCCGAAAAATGTGGATTCGACGGAGACAAACCCTTTCAGGGCGTCGCCGCAGAAAGCGCCGTATACCATACCTCCTGCTGCAAGCGTATTTTTCAGGCATGCAACCAGGATCTGATAATCTTCTTCGGACCAGTCGTCTACGAAGGGGGCATCCTTTATCTTCCATTGGTTATCTTCTTTTCGCCAGCATTTTACCACATTCTGGCGCCGGATGAATTGCCGGAACAGATCGCGGCATATTTCATTTTCATTTAGTTCTCTGTAGTGTATGTTCATTCTGTTGCCTTTCTGGTTCGCGTTGTTTGTACCAAAAGTATAGCTTATCCGGAGGAAAAAGTAAAATCATTTTTCTGACGGCGGGCTATGCAACCTGAAGTTTACATGGATTTCTCTAAAAGCAACAGGAAATTTATAGATTTTACATGGGAAATATTATAAGATAATGCCAACCTGAAGCGCGTAAAGGTAATATGAAGAAAGAAAAGGGAAAGACCATGAGTTTATTCGGAGAGAATCTACAATACTACAGAAAACGAAATGATATGACACAGGAACAGCTTGCGGAACGGTTAGAAGTATCCCGGCAGACCGTATCGAAATGGGAGGCGGGCGCTTCCTTTGCAGAGATGGAGAAGCTGCTGCAGTTGTGCGGCCTGTTTTCCTGTGATCTGGATACATTACTGAGAAAAGATGCAAGCGCGACTGAGGTGGAGGATAACCGGCAGCACAGGGAACATATGAAGGAGTATCGGAAATGGATTACCTGCGGAACAGCGATGCTGATATTTTCCGTTGCCGTCTATGAGATACTTGCAGGCTTTGGAAGAGTGGATGAGGTGATCCTGAATATCTTGTTTATGATGATCGCCATTGTCGCGATCCTGATCCTGGTGGTACAGGGGATGAAGGATTCGGATTACCGCAAGAAACACCCGGTCATTCAGGATTTCTATACCGCGGAAGAAAAGGAAGAGTTTGACAGACATTATCCGACTAAGATCGCGACGGGTATTGGCACGATACTGATCGGCGGCCTGGTGGGGATGAACGGGGATTCGTTACCTTTGCCGAAGTATATGAATGAAGAATTTTATTACGGGATATTCCTGCTCTTTGTGATGGCAGCAGTGTCCATATTGACTTATACAGGGCTGCAGAAACAGGAGTTCAATGTTGAGATGTATAACAAAGAGAATGATCCTAAGGCGAAAAAAGAAAATAGTCTTGTAGCGGTCTGGTGCGGGTGCATCATGCTTATAGCTACGATCCTCTTCCTGATCGCAGGACTTGTGTTCCGCCTCTGGGAGATCTGTTGGATCGTCTATCCTGTTGGAGGGCTCATCTGCGGTATGGTCACGTTGATCCTGAATCGGCAGAAATAAGCTTAATCAACCATATGTTTCACTTGCCTGCTTTTCCGATAGCACATGTGTAAAAGCCTCGGCGTAGCCCGCTGCGCCTGCGTTTTTACACATGCACTCTCAAACAAGCATGCTCACCGCAACAGTAAGGTAATTAAGTTGGGGTATTTGACTTCTCAGAGATTTCTCCGTGAAGCTGCTGCAAGGACTTCACGTCTCCATTGCTGTGCTCGTTCATGTAACGGATTCCATTTGCAGTCACTCTTGCGGCGGCGATCGTCGTAATATAAGGAATCTTAGCCTTAATGGCCGCCTTCCTGAGATAGCTGTCGTCATGGATGCTGCCCTTGCCCACCGGAGAATTTACGATCAGATCGATCTGTCCGTTTGTGATCATATCCAGGATATTCGGGCGTCCTTCGTATAGCTTCTTTACCTTCTCGGCTTCGATTCCGGCTTCGCGGATGATATCGCAGGTAGTGCCGGTGGCAAGGATCCGGAAATCGTCCTCGGCAAAAATCTTAGCGACCTCGGCAACCTCAGCCTTATCCTTGCGATTCACGGAGATCAGTACCGTGCCCTTGAGCGGCAGCCTTGACTGGGTGGCTTCCTGCGCCTTATAGAAGGCTTCGCCGTAGGATGCGGACAATCCAAGGACTTCTCCCGTGGAGCGCATCTCAGGTCCCAGTACAGGATCTACTTCCTGGAACATATTGAAGGGGAAAACGGCTTCTTTCACACCATAGTATGGAATAGTCTTTTCTGTCAGTCCGGACACAGGAGACGGACGTCCTGTCAATTCAGAAGTAATGATATCTGTTGCAAGCGGCACCATACGGATATTGCATACTTTGGATACTAATGGTACGGTACGGGATGCACGCGGGTTGGCTTCAAGGACGTATACCTTGCCGTTTTCAATGGCATACTGCATATTCATCAAACCTTTGACATGCATCTCTTCCGCGATCTTCCGGGTGTATTCCTTGATGGTACGCACATTTTCTTCGGAAATGTGTACGGAAGGGATGATGCACGCGGAATCTCCAGAGTGCACGCCTGCAAGTTCGATATGTTCCATGACTGCCGGCACAAATGCATGATTTCCGTCACTAATGGCGTCTGCTTCACATTCCAGGGCATGATTCAGGAAGCGGTCGATGAGGATCGGGCGGTCAGGCGTCACTCCGACGGCGGCTTTCATATAGCCGGTCATGCTTTCGGCGTCATATACGACCTCCATACCGCGTCCGCCAAGGACATAGGAAGGACGGACCATTACCGGATAGCCGATCTTGTCTGCGATCGTGAGCGCTTCATCTACGGTTGTTGCCATTCCGGATTCCGGCATAGGGATCTCAAGCTTGTCCATCATCTCGCGGAACAGATCACGATCTTCCGCAAGATCAATGACGGAAGGAGCGGTTCCAAGGATCTTTACACCATTTTTCTCAAGTTCGGAAGCGAGATTCAGAGGAGTCTGTCCGCCGAATTGCGCGATGACGCCTACCGGCTGTTCTTTTTTATAGATGCTTAGGACGTCTTCCAGTGTCAGCGGCTCAAAATACAATTTATCGGAGGTGTCATAATCCGTGGAAACAGTCTCCGGGTTGCAGTTGACGATGATCGTCTCAAAGCCTAATTTCTTAAGCGCCAGGGATGCATGGACACAGCAGTAGTCGAACTCGATACCCTGACCGATCCGGTTAGGACCGCCGCCAAGGATCATGATCTTCGGACGGTCTGTATGGATAGGATTCTTGTCCGTGGCGTTATAGGTAGAATAATAATAAGCGCTGTCCAAAGTACCGCTTACATGCACGCCTTCCCAAGCCTCTTCCACGCCCAATCCGATACGGCGGTTACGGATATCATCCTCGGATATTTCAAGTAGTTGGCTTAAATATTTATCAGAGAATCCATTTTTCTTTGCCGAGATCAGCGCTTCATCAGATGGAAGGCTTCCTCTGGAGGCGATAAGGGCTTCCTCTTCTTCAACCAGTTCCTTCATTTGTTCGATGAACCATGTCTTTACTTTTGTGATGTCGAAGATCTCTTCTACAGAAGCGCCCTTGCGGAGTGCCTCATACATGATGAAGTGACGGTCGCTGGATGGTGTGATCAGCATATGCAGGAGATCTTCTTTGCTTTTCGTGTAATAGTCTCCGGCGTTGCCAAGTCCGTAGCGACCGGTCTCCAGGCTTCGGATCGCCTTCTGAAAAGCTTCTTTATAGGTCTTTCCGATGCTCATAACCTCTCCGACGGCGCGCATCTGGGTGCCGAGCTTATCCTCTACACCTTTGAATTTCTCGAATGCCCACCGGGCGAATTTGATCACAACATAGTCGCCGTCCGGGACATATTTATCTAAAGTGCCATATTTCCCGCAGGGAATGTCTTTAAGAGTCAGTCCGCAGGCAAGCATTGCCGATACTAGAGCAATGGGGAAGCCGGTAGCCTTCGAGGCAAGCGCGGAGGAACGGGATGTCCTGGGGTTGATCTCTATTACGACGATCCGGTCTGTTACAGGATCGTGGGCAAATTGCACGTTAGTTCCGCCGATGACTTCTACGGATTCTACGATCTTATATGCCTGCCGCTGCAGCTCTTTCTGGCATTCTTCCGAGATGGTGAGCATCGGGGCGGCACAGAAGGAATCACCGGTATGTACGCCGAGGGGATCGATATTTTCGATGAAGCATACCGTGATCATGTTATTATCTGCATCGCGGACAACTTCCAGTTCCAGTTCTTCCCATCCAAGAATAGATTCTTCTACCAGGACCTGGCCGACCATGCTGGCTTGTAAGCCTCTGGCACATACAGTTTTTAGCTCTTCCCTATTATATACCAATCCGCCGCCGGCGCCGCCCATCGTGTAGGCAGGGCGGAGGACCACAGGGTATCCGAGGTTGTCGGCGATGGCGAGCGCTTCGTCTACGCTGTATGCGACTTCGCTTCGTGCCATCTCAATACCCAGGGCGTCCATGGATTTCTTGAATTCAATACGGTCTTCGCCGCGTTCTATGGCATCAACCTGAACGCCGATGACTTTTACATTATATTTATCAAGGATTCCGGCTTTGGCAAGTTCCGCGCAGAGATTCAGCCCCGACTGTCCGCCCAGGTTCGGCAGGAGTGCATCGGGTCTTTCTTTGGCGATGATCTGCTCTAAACGCTCGACGTTCAGTGGTTCGATGTAGGTGACATCCGCCATCTCCGGGTCAGTCATGATCGTGGCAGGGTTAGAATTCACCAGTACGATCTCATAGCCAAGCCCCCGCAATGCTTTGCAGGCCTGTGTTCCGGAATAATCGAACTCGCAGGCCTGCCCGATGATGATCGGGCCGGAACCAATAATGAGTATTTTGTGAATGTCTGTTCTTTTTGACATATGTATCCTCCTAAAATGTGTGGCATACAATAAACTCCACTACTTATTATAAAGGTGTATTGCCGAAAATAAAAACAAAAATTAGAAAAAGAGAGAATTTTATGTAAAATGAACAAAGAATTGGCAGAGCAACAGCGAAACCCCTGCGAATCATACAATCCGCAGGGGTTTCGTCGTTGTTATAGTTATCTAAAAGGTATCTTTTGCCGTATTTTAAGCATATTTCTAATTATTTTGTGCTTTGAAACGGCGTGTTTCCGTTCTTTGTTGTGCTCATTTTTCTGTTTGCATAGATTTTTAATATCATTTTAATATCAATTGACTTTGGTTATCTTCTGCACGATTTCCGCCTGGGAGGAAGGAAAGAGGTGTGAATAAGTCTTAAGCGTGATATCAGGGGACTCATGACCGAGTCTTTCAGCAACCAGTACTGGATTCGCGCCGAGGTGGATCAGCGTGGATGCATGGGAGTGCCGTTACGGTATAATAACGACAAACGGAAAAAGCCTTTATTTTCAAGGGGTTTGAGCGTTTGCCGTCATTTATTCAATTCCTTTTCCAAGTTGAAACATGGCGAGAAAAATATCGAAAAAAGGAGGCTGTTTCATTAACGACAAAATTTAATAGTGCCAGCGGTCCGGTGTATTGCCTGACCGCTGGTTGCCGTGGGCGTTTCACTTTTATAGGTGGGCGCCCTTTTTTTATACCCATTTTCAAAAGAAAGGAGATCCACATGGAATTAAACGAAATGGAAAAACGGCTGCTGTTTCAGGTTGAGGGAGACTATCAATACAAAGTCCTGAACGAGCTCCACATGGCTGCCCGGTACACAAAGAACCCTGAACAGCGGAAGGCAGCGGAAAGTCTGATGGCAAAGCTGCGCGTCCTGACGGATGACGAGTGCATGGACATCGTGCGGGATATCCAGAAGAATTACCTCCTGCCCTACCCGCCCCGGACGATTGGGGAAAAGATTGCGGAGGCCAGGCAGCGATCCGGCGCGGAAAAATTGAAAGGGCATGACATCATGGCCCTGGAACGCTTTGCCCCAGAGGTACGGCACATGATCATCTTCAACGTGCTGTCTTATAATTCTCCTGTCGGCGATAAGGGCGATAAGATGCGCCTGTTCCTTACGGATGCCGGCTATCAGAAATTCTTAGACAGCCAGGAACGGGGCGAAGTCAAACTGAAAAACCATGCGAAGGTCTCAGACGGGCATCTCCACTATGACCGCAGGGACCGCGTCTTGTAACAGGATAACCGGAGAAAGGAGGCTTTGAAATGGCTGTATTCCGGGTAGAAAAAACAAAGGACTTCACGATCATGTGCAACCACCATCTGCGCAATACGGAACTGTCCTTAAAGGCAAAGGGGCTCCTCTCGCTCATGCTGTCGCTGCCGGAAGATTGGGACTATACCACAAAGGGGCTCGCCCATATCTGCAAGGACGGCGTGGATTCGATCACTACCGCCCTGAAAGAGCTGGAGCGGCACGGGTACCTCACCAGGCAGCGCCTCCGCTATGAGAACGGGCAGCTCGGAGACATCGAGTATACGATCCATGAAAAGCCTGTAAATGCTGAAAAACAGGGGGATTCACCTAAACGGGAAAATCCAAGACAGGCAAATCCAGGACAGGCAAAACCTGAACAGGGGGAACCTGGACAGGGAAATCCCGCACAATTAAATACTAATCCATTAAAAACTAAAAAATCAAAAACGGATATATCAAGGACCCATCCATCAATCTATCCGTCAGGGCCGGAGGCGGCAGGCCGTTCGGATGGGATGGATCGGATAGAGCTGGCAGACGCTTACCGTGAAATCCTGAAAGAAAATATTGAGTATGGCTGTATGGTTTCCCGGTATGGGAAAGAACGCTTAGACGAGACGGTGGAGCTTATGCTTGAAGTGGTTTTATCCAAACGTCCATATATCCGTATCGCCGGGGATGATTTTCCCAGGGAGGTGGTAAAGGGCCGCTTCCTGAAAATCAATTCCGGCCACCTGGAGTATGTCTTTGACTGCATTGACAGGAACACCACGAAAGTCGGGAACATCAAGGCATACCTGCTGGCGGCGCTCTATAATGCCCCGGCAACAATGGACAGCTATTACCGCGCCGAGGTC
Source organism: Dorea sp. 5-2 (assembly GCF_000403455.2). Lineage (GTDB taxonomy): Bacteria > Bacillota > Clostridia > Lachnospirales > Lachnospiraceae > Sporofaciens. The sequence continues at coordinate 246,795 of NZ_KE159716.1, forward strand.
AACCATGACCTGTACGGCTGTTAGGCGCCTTATGGCATCTTTTTTCATCACAGAAAGGAGGCGGGGCACGATGAAAAGAATCCCTGTGCCGGTGTCATGCCCGGCGTAACAAAGGAGCAGATTCAGGCGGCGCGTGAGGCGGACCTGTTTGCCTACCTGCAGTTCCATGAGCCTGGGGTGCTGAAACGGGACGGCCCGAATTACCGCCACAAGGAGCATGACAGCCTGGTCTATGTGACCGGGAAAAGGTACTGGTACTGGAACAGCCGGAGCCGGAGTATCAACGCCCTGGATTACCTGATCCAGATACGGGGCTACGGGCTGGTGGATGCGGTCCATACGCTGGTCGGCGGGGAAATCCAGCAGACGCCGGCCTATCGGAGCACGGCAGCGGCAGGGCGTGTGCATAAGGAACCGGAGAAGAAAGCATTTTCCCTCCCCTGGGCCAGACGGTGCGCCACTTCTGCCGTTTCTTATTTGCAGCGGCGCGGGATCAGCCCGGATGTGATCAGCCGGTGTTTCCGGGACGGGCTGTTCTATGAGGCGCGGCATCATGGCGAGCCGGTCTGTGTGTTTGTGGGAAAGGATGAAGCCGGCAAAGCAAAGTTTGCCTGTATGCGGAGCATTGCCGGCAGCCTTAGGAAAGATGTTTACGGCAGCGACAAGGAATACAGCTTCTGCTATCCACCCAGGAATCCGGACAGCCGGCATGTGGCGGTATTTGAGGCGCCCATTGACGCCCTCTCCCATGCCACGCTGCAGGAGTTAGAAGGCTGGAAATGGGACGGCTACCGTCTGTCTTTGGGCGGCACTTCCCATGTGGCGCTGACCGCATTTCTGAAACGACACCCGGAAATCCGGCGCGTCAGCCTCTACATGGACAATGACCTCGGCGGCCTTAAAAATGCCAGGAGAATCAAGGCAATGCTCCATGAAGATCAGCGGTTCCGGCATATCCGTGTGGGCGTCAACCCACCCCGTACAGGAAAGGACTACAACGAAATGCTGCTCCACGTTATAGGGCAGATGAAAGACCAACAACGGCAATGCCGCCAAAAACAGGCGGCTATTTCAATTTGACAGGAGGATTTCAGAAATGACGAACACAGAGAACACGGCTTTACAGATGATTGCCGAAGCTGCCCGGTGCCCGGACTACGGCCCCGATATGGTTAAGACCCTGATGAAAAAGCTGGATATGAACGAGAAAGGATTTGCGCTCCTGATGAACGTCGCCCCTTCCACGGTCCGGCTCTGGACCAGCGGCGCCGCGCAGCCATGCGGGACGGCCAAGCGGCTCATGCAGATTTACGAGACCGGGCCGGAGATTGTCGGCAAGATTGCCGGAGGGCAGCCGCCGGCAGAGGGGAGAGATTTGTAAATGGCGGAGGAAAGGACACATACGGATTCCGGCACGGGAACGCCGATTGCGGAAAATGAGCAGGTTAAGGCGCTGCTTGCGCTCTTAAAGGAAAATGATTCCCCCGCCTATGTGGACTTCGCAAAACTGATCGAATCTGTCACAGGGATGGAGAACCGCCTTTCCATAGCGGTCGGCGAGTTGGAGGCCATGCGGGAGGACCTGCAGAAAATGCAGGACCGCTCCCTGAAAGCCTCCTTACAAAAGACCTGCAAGACGCTGGAGGGCAATATTGCCTCCATGCAGCAGAAATTATCAGAGCTAAAGGGAAAGATTGTTGAGGGATGCAGGCATATCCTGGAGGATTTCAAGGAACGCGGTACGATTGCATTGAACGGGCTCGCCAATTTCCTGCACCTGAAACCGGCGTTAGAGGCGGTACGTCAGGGGGCGGAAAACCACCAGCAGGCCAGTAACCGGGCAATGGAGAGGATCGATGCTTTCGTTTCCGAGTACCATGAGGCAGGAAAGCACCTAAAAAATATGTGCCTGGCGCTGATGGGAAAGGAACCGGTGCAGCAGGCAAAGGCCGGCGGGGAGATTGCCCGCTATGTCAAGGCTCCCTACCGTGCCAGCCGTGCGTGCATGGGCGCCATGAAGAAACAGGCTGAAAAGGCAATCGCCGCCCTGGAAGGGCTGGAACGGCAGGCACAGCGCCGGCCCTCCGTCCTGGAGGCCATGCGGGAGCAGGCGGCGAAAGCAGCGCCGGCAAAGCACCAGCCGGAGGGGTCCCATGACAGGGGCAGCCGGTGATAAAAACAGAACGAAGGGAGGAAATGAACTTGAAACAGGAACCACTTCCGCAGATTCACTTAGTCCGCGATACGGATTTAGGCGTATTTGCCTATGAGCTCCATATCCTGGCCGGGGATTTCCTGCGGGACAGCGAATATAACCTGTGCGCGCTTGCCACGAATACCGGGGCGGATTCCATTGCCGTCATGGGGAAGAATCACATGTGGCTTTCGGACGCGCTGCTTGCCTACTGCCCTTCGGCGGAGCTTTACCGGACGGCCGCCATGACGGAATACCCCGGTGCCAGGGCCTTCCTGTTCCACACGGAGCGCAAAGAGGACGGACGGCTGTACGGGGATGTCCTGATGATGGGCCTTGACACGCTGCGGCAGGATATAGAAAGGAATACCCTCTACCCTTACGGCGTCAGCATGGAATACCGGGACGGCACGAAGGCGGAGGCAGGCATTGAAAAATGGGAATCAATGGAGCTGTGCGAAAAGGACGCCCTGAAAACCTGGCGCTACCTCTATGCGCCGGAGCAGGTGACGGAATGGCAGTACCGCTATTCTAACCGTTTCAGCCAATGGAAGGAGCAGGCATTTTCCTATATGCCCCAGGATTTGGAGGAACGTCTGAATGTGGAGTATATGGAGGAGGCGCAGAACCCGGACACAGATATGTACCGCATACCCCTGGGGACGGCCAAACAGTTGCTTCTTGATGGGGCCCCGGTCTACCGCCTCCTACCAGGAAGAACGGAAAAAGTTGCGCCTGTTGCGGCTGTCCGGGCGGGTCTCTGGTATGAGAATTACCGGGAGTTTGCCGTTACCCCGGAGGACCTGGGCGCGCTTGACCGGCTGGTCCGCAGGGAGACGGACCGGATCATGGGAATACGCCCGCAGCATGATAAATTACAGGAACGCCGCCCTTCCCCGGAGCGGTGATTTTTTATGACAGACTGGAGGTGATAATGATTGGCGGATAACATGCAGCATGAAGATTTCGGGGAAAAGATCGGCGGCGCAAAAAAAGATCTATGGAAGGACCGGGGGCTCTATGTGAATGACCTGGATGCCATGAATGAGCGCGAGGCCGAGAAATTCGTAAAAAAGGATAATATCTGGAAGAAACCGGACTATGGGGCCATGCTGGAGGACGGGGTTCCCCTCGGCGTGGTCTATTTCATCAAAAAGGCGCGGGACGGGTTAAATGCCTCCCCGCAGTATTACCGCAAGGACGACACGCCGGAGAAGCGCCTTGCAAGACAGAAAGAATATATCCAGACGGTACGGGAGCTGCAGAGCGTGGTCTCGGAAGTCCGCACCGTGGAGGATGCCATGAAAGCCTATGACCGTTTCTTTGTGGAAAACGGGTATCTGGAACAGGTGCAGGGCTGGGGCAGCGGCATCCATTACCAGGCGACGGAAAAGGGCCGGGAGAACCCGGCCATTACAAACAAGCTGTCCAATGCCCTGATGGTCCACTCTGCCGCGCATTTTGAGCGGAACTTCACACAGAAAGCGCAGAAGGAACAGTTTGGCGTTTCCAAAGACCAGAAGGTGCCGAAGGGCTATGCGATCCATTTCAACGACGGGAAGAATACTTATTCCAAAAATAATGACTGGAAACCTGACACCTATTATGTGACGAAGGGCTATTCCATCTTGCAGACAAACTTTGAATCGCGGGAGGCCGCCCTGAAATGGGTGCAGGCGTTGGCAAAAGGGCGCAGCAAAAGCGGAAAGACGCGGTTTGTGCCTCCCCAGCTCTCCCATGTGCGGCGCACCGGGCCGGATTACAGAAACGGCATGGAGATCACCGGGCAGCACTACCTTGATGCCTTCGGGTTCCGCGGCGGTGAATTTGGGAACTGGATGAACCAGAATGACCGGCAGGCTTCCCTCAACATGGGATTTGAGGCGCTGAAGGATCTGGCGTCGGCCTTGCAGATCAGTGATAAAGATATTGCCTATCAGGGAACGCTTGCCATCGCTTTCGGCGCCAGGGGCAGCGGCAACGCGGCGGCCCATTATGAACCGCTGCGGAAGGTCATCAACCTTACGAAGATGCACGGGGCCGGCTCTTTAGCCCATGAATGGTGGCACGGGTTTGACGATTACCTGGGTACGAAGATGGGCGCGAATGGGATGCTCTCGGAACAACCCCGCCTCTATGCGCCGTTCCAGAAGCTGATTGATACCATGAAATATAAGCCGGAGACACTGGAGCAGGCTGCGGCCCGCACCGAAGCGCAGACAGAACGAACCCGGAAAAATGCGGCAGGCTGGCTGGATTCGGCGGTGCTCGGTTCCCTGAAACGGCATGGCAATGAGGAACAGATGAAAACCTACGCGGTTCTTAAAGAGTCGTTCCTGTCCGGCGAGGCCGGTTCCGTGGAGCAGATCAGCGCTTTCAAGAAGTCTGTCACCGGGCGGGTGATCCCCAAAAGTGAGCGGGAACGGCTGGAAATATTCGAGCACATGCTGTCCGGGATGCAGGCACAGGAGGCGCCGCAAATCGGGCGGGTGGAAACCGATTTTTACCGGAATTCCATGCGCATGGGTAAGGAGTGCGAAAAGGACGGCGGCTATTGGGACAGCAATACGGAAATGACCGCCAGGGCTTTTGCCTGTTATATCAAGGATAAGCTGCCCTGCCAATCGGATTATCTGGCGGGCCACGCGGACTGTGCCGTTACCTTTGTGGCAGACAAAGGCGGGGAAATGGCAGTCCTGAAAGCCTTCCCGGAGGGTGCGGAACGGAAAGCCATCAATGCGGTATTTGACGAGATCGTGGCAGACCTGAAACGGGAGCAGATACTGACCCATTCGGACGAAACGCTGCCCCTTCCGGCGCAGCCGCTGGCGGAGAATGAACAGATTTCCATATTTACGTCGGACCGGCCTTCGGTCATGGCGCAGCTTGCAGCGGTGAAACCGGCAGAAAAAACTACCCCGGCACAGGCGGCACCGAAAAAGAGCCATGCGCCGGAGATTTAAGGAGGTGGAAGGATTGGAGGAAAACAAAGATTACCGGGTGCACCGCTCCGGGGACCTGTCGGAAGGCTACAAGCTGCAGGTGGAACACACGGTATCATGCGAGAACACAGATATTTCAGCGTTGATTGCGCAGGGGGCAGAAACGGTACAGGCCATGCGCCAGGACAGCATTGAGGGAGAAAAGAAAGCCTATGACATCGTGGTGGCGGCAGCGAAGCAATGGGAACAGCAGGCGGCGGCCACGCAGCGGCTTGACCGGGCGCTGGCATACTTACGCACCCCGGAGGTAAAGCATACCGGGAACTGTTGGCAGCCCTTTTCCAACAACAAGGACTGGATGGAGATCAGCAACCGGGTTTATAAGATGTTCTGCCAGATCAGGGAACAGACAACATATAACAGGGAGGCAAAACAGGATGTTCCGACTGCCTGGTATGTAACATGGGACCTGTATATCAATTCACCCAGGAAAGGCTACAACATCCACCTTGCAGGGCAGGATAAGAAACGCTACACGGACAAGGCCGCCGCCGAGAGGTACCTGGACGGGAGAAAGAAAGCCTATTCCCATCTGTTCGCGGAGATTTCACCGCCTATTCCGAAAGAGCATGAAAACTGTTTTACGGTCAATGGTGTGCTTCTCCCTGGATATACCGTGGAGGGCCGGGAACCAATAAAACCAAGCCATGCCGCCGATGTTTCGGAGGGCGCTATTTCCGCGCCCGGAAAAGAGGAAAAGCCCTCCGTGCTGGGAAAGCTGTCTGCGGCGAGGGAACGGGAAAAGGCTGCGGCAGAACCGAAGGCGCCAATTAAAAAGAAGGAGGATATGCAGATTTGAAAGTGTTGATGATAGAGCCGGGGAAAGCGCCTTATGAGGCCGAGCTGGACGGGAGCCTTGAATCCATGCAGGAGGCAGTCGGGGGAGGCATAGAGGGCTACTACCCTTATGCGGAACCCGTCGCGATTGTCTGCAATGATGAAGGGAAAATAAACGGGCTGCCCCTGAACCGGGCAATCTACAACCAGGACGGCGAGATGATCGAGATCATGGCCGGCACCTTTTTCATAGCCGGTCTCGGTGAGGAAAGTTTTACCGACCTTCCCGATTATTTCATGGAGCAGTATAAGGAACAGTTCAGATACCCGGAAAAATTTGTCCGGCTGGCGGGTGAGATCGTTGCGGTGAAGCAGCCCCTCCCGCCAGAGGAAAAACAGCAGCCGGCACCTGCCATGGAGGAACCGGGCGGGGATGATATAAGGCTTGACGAATCCACGGACCTGGCTTTCGACCTGGATGAATTTTTCAGGCAGAACAGCAGGGCCTATGCAGACCTGTACCCGGATTTCCATGCAGAAAAGGAGCGCATGGCGGACGAGCTGCTTTCAGGAGATACCGGGAAAATCCGCATGAGGCTGGCGGCATTTGAACATGAGGAACACATGGAGGGAGAAACGGCGCCGCTTCTGGAGCGTATTTCTTCCTATGAAAAAGAGTATGGGATCAGCGCTTATTCCATTTACCAGCTTGACTTATCGGACAATACAGACAACCTGCGTTTTATGTCCCTGGACTGGCTGGAAAGCAGTGGGCTCTCCGTGGACCGGGACAATTACCGGATGGTCTATGCCATGCAGCGGGAACCGGGCGAAACGCTGGAGGATATTTACCGGCGGTTCAATATCGACCACCCGGAAGATTTCAAGGGCCATTCCCTTTCCGTTTCTGATGTGGTAGTCCTGCATGGAAATGGCGCGGATGCCGCCTGGTACGTGGACAGTATCGGCTTTAAGGAGCTGCCGGATTTTTTCGGCGCAGGAACACCAGAGACAAAGCGGGATGTTTCCGTGCGGGAACAGCTTGACAGTGCGAGGAAACAGGCGGCGCAGGCAGGGCCGAAAGCGCCGGATAAAAAGCCCAGGGAACCGGAAAGGAGTTGATGGCTTATGCTGATGGCAGTAGAAGGCCCGTATGCGCTGATGGTGCAGCCGGACGACATTTTAATCTCTCCCCGTGAGGTAGACGAACATTTTGGGACAATGGCCTGCTTCCATTCCCGCTATGCGCTGGGTGACAGCCACAATTACATGGATAAAGACGATTTCCTGCGGGAGATGTATTTAGACACCGTGGGGCATGATGAAGCGGGGCTGAAACGCTATGAACACATGGTAAACATTGTGAGCAGCCGGTTCCGGCACGGGCCAAAGACGGAGGAACGGGCGGTTGATGACGCCATGCTGAAGGTGATCTCCGAAAAATACATTACGCTGCCCCTCTATCTGATGGACCACAGCGGCCTTGCCATGCAGACCACAAGTTTCAATGACCCCTGGGACAGCGGGCAGGTCGGATGGATTTATGTTGCCAAAGAGGATGCGCTGAAGGAATTTGGCGGCGAAAAAATGACCGGCGCCATTCGGAAAAAGGCGGAGGACCTGATGCGCAGCGAAGTGGCCGCTTATGATTCCTACCTGCGGGGCGAGTGCTACGGCTTTGAGCTTTACAAAAACGGCGAGCTGTCGGATAGCTGCTGGGGCTTCATGGGCGGCCTGGAGGATGCCTGTAAGGATATGGCTGCATATCTCCCGGAGGGCTGCAGGGGTATGGTGGCGCATTTAGAGGAACAGGACCACCCGGCCACCATCATTAAGACGCTTCTGAAACATGCGAAAATCCAGGCAGACCAGGCGGCAAAAGCCTTTGAGCACGCACCCCGCCAGCAGGTGATCGGGGACGCCCGGTAAGGCAGTTGTTTCCCAATTTATAATTACAGATTTTATCAGGAAGGAGGATGCTTATGCAGGAAGATTTGGAACAGCGGACCGTATCGGTCTCCATCCAGGCGGCGAAGCTGTCCGGGCGGGTGCTGCGCTCTGCCATTGCCGCCGTGCTCCAGAAGATGGAGCAGGAACGCACGACCCCGAAAGTCGGCAGGAACAGCATGAAACGGCTGACCTGTAAGGACCCAGGAGCCAACACTATTGAAGTGTCCGGCAGAATCCGCTCCTTTGAGCGGTACGCCAGGAAACACCAGGTCCGCTACCATATTGAAAAAGAGCTGGGGACCGACCCGCCGAAGTGGACGGTCTATTTCAAAGCGAACCAGGCGGACGCACTGACGGCGGCTTTTAAGGAATATACCCAGAAAGACCTTGCCCGGAGCGCCAGGCCGTCGCTGCTTACCCAGCTCCATAAATTCAAAGAGCTGGCACAGGCGCTTGGCCGTGACCGGGTGAAGAACAAGGAACACGGAGGGCCGGAACGTTGAAGATAGATACCGATACCTTGAAAAAGCAGGTGATCCTCCACCTGCCCTATCTCCTGTTCCTTCTGGTATTTGCGAAGCTGGGCGAGGCGGTGCGCCTTGCCCCTGGAGCGGACGCCTCACAGAAACTGTTAGGATTGTCCGAGGGCTTCTCGCTGGCATTTCAAAGCATGTGGCCGGGTGCGACGCTGGACTGGCTTGCTGGCCTCTGCGGTGCCGCCGTAGTGAGGCTGGCGGTATATGTGAAAGGGAAAAATGCAAAAAAGTACCGCAAGGATGTGGAGTACGGCTCTGCACGGTGGGGGAATAAAACAGACATTGCCCCTTTCATGGACCCGAAACCGGAAAACAACATGATCCTGACGCAGACCGAGGGGCTTATGATGTCCGGCAGGCCGAAGAACCCGGCCCATGCCCGCAATAAAAATGTGCTGGTAGTCGGCGGTTCCGGCTCCGGCAAGACGAGATTTTTTATAAAACCCAACCTTATGCAGCTCCATAGTTCGTATGTCGTCACCGATCCGAAAGGTACGGTCCTGATCGAAGTGGGAAAGCTGCTAAGCCGCGGCACGCCGAAACTGGATAAGGATGGGAAACCGGTCAGGGGAAAGAATGGAAAAACCGTATATGAGCCTTATAAGATCAAGGTATTCAATACGATCAATTTTTCAAAAAGTATGCACTATAACCCTTTTGCTTACATCCACAATGAGAAGGACATTCTGAAACTGGTAACGGTGCTGATTGCAAACACCAAAGGGGAAGGAAAATCCGGCGACGATTTTTGGGTCAAAGCCGAGACCCTGCTGTATACGGCGCTGATCGGCTATATCTATTATGAGGCCCCGACAAACGAGCAGAATTTTTCCACCCTGGTAGAAATGATAAACGCTATGGAGGTCCGGGAGGACGACGAAAGTTTCAAAAATGCCGTTGACCTTCTCTTTGATGCGCTGGAACAGAAAGACCCGGACCACTTCGCCCTCCGTCAGTATAAGAAATATAAATTAGCGGCGGGCAAGACAGCGAAAAGCATACTTATTAGCTGCGGCGCCAGATTGGCGCCATTCGATATTAAGGAGGTCCGGGAGATCACCATGTATGACGAGCTGGAGCTTGACCTGGTCGGGGACAGGAAAACGGCGCTGTTCTTTATCATCAGCGATACGGATGCGACCTTCAATTTCCTTGTCAGCATGGCCTATACGCAGCTGTTCAATCTGCTGTGCGAGCGTGCCGATGACAAGTATGGCGGCAGGCTGCCGGTACATGTGCGGTGCCTGATCGACGAGGCCGCCAATATCGGGCAGATTCCGAACCTGGAAAAGCTGATGGCGACGATCCGTTCCAGGGAGATTTCGGCCTGTCTGGTCCTGCAGGCGCAGAGCCAGTTAAAGGCGCTCTATAAGGACAACATGGACACCATCATCGGGAATTGTGACGCTTCCCTTTTCCTGGGAGGCAAGGAGGAAACCACGCTGAAAAGCTGGAATTCCCTGCTGGGAAAAGAGACCATCGATATGTATAACACCAGCGTCACCAAAGGCAGCCAGGAATCCCACGGACAGAATTTTCAGAAATTGGGAAAGGATTTGATGTCGGTGGACGAGCTGGCCGTGATGGACGGCGGGAAATGCCTCCTGCAGATCAGGGGCGTCCGGCCCTTCCTCTCCCGCAAATATGATATTACGAAACACTCGAACTATAAATACCTGTCGGATTATGCCCCTAAAAATGCTTTTGACATTGAAAGATTCCTCTCAACCAGGCTGCCCGTCAGCCCTGGGGAGCTGTACCGCAATTATGAGGTCACGGCGGAGGATTTGGAGGCGCCGGCTGTATGATGATGTAGCTGCCTGTTAAAGTCTCTGGCTTTGGCGGGCTTTTTCTTTTCACCGGAAGGAGGTTCTATTGAGGATTCGCGCCCCTCCCTGACAACTGTATACCTTTCCAGGATGATCCTGGACTATGCCGCCCCTGTGCTTTATGCAGATTTTCTTAAAGCACAGGGGCGTTTTTTCGTTTCCGGCCAGATACGGCCATACCACAAAATCAAGATTATTCAAATTAAAGGAGGACTTTTATATGGCTTTTTTTGCAAGTGCGATTGATACTTTGAAAATTCTGGTGATTGCTTTGGGTGCCGGCCTCGGCGCATGGGGCGTCATCAACCTTCTGGAGGGTTATGGCAATGACAATCCCGGAGCCAAGTCGCAGGGGTAAGCTACGCCCTCCACGGACAAGTAATTGCCGTGCAGCGTATGGTGGAAGTCCATACGGCAACAGGCTGAATTGCTGG
>NZ_KE159716.1:262191-264052 GCF_000403455.2 Dorea sp. 5-2
TTCCGGGTGATCGAAGCATGGGGGTTCAAATATAAGACGCTGGCCTTCCTCTGGCTCAAACAGAACCGGAAAGCGGATTCCTGGTTTTACGGGATGGGGTTTTGGACCCGCTCTAATGCGGAGGTATGCCTTCTGGCGACACGCGGGCGCCCGAAACGCCAGTGCGCGGGAATCCACCAGTTTGTAATCTCCCATATTGAGCAGCACAGTAAGAAACCGGATGAGGTACGGGATAAGATCGTAAGGCTCATGGGCGACCAGCCCAGGGTAGAACTTTTTGCGAGGCAGCAGACCCCCGGCTGGGATGTGTGGGGCAATGAAGTGGAATCCACAATCACGATGCAGGAACGGAATAAGTGATATACAGCATGAATGGAGGTGAATTTACATGCCCTATGTACCTGTACCCAAAGACTTAACGAAAGTCAAGACCAAGCTGGCGTTTAACCTGACGAAGCGTCAGCTTATTTGTTTCAGCCTGGCCGCGCTGGTGGGGCTGCCGGTATATTTCCTTACCCGCGGCGCTGTCGGCAATTCGGCGGCGGTGCTGTTGATGATCGGGCTTATGATGCCCTTTTTCTTTTTCGCCATGTATGAGCGGGACGGGCAGCCGGCGGAGAAACTTCTGAAAAACAGGCTCCGCTATAAGCTCTGGCCGAAGAAACGGCCATACCGGACGGAAAATTTGTATAAATCCATGTCAGAGAAGGAGGTTATGAGGATTGCCAAAAACCAGACAGCAGGAGGCCCAGGAAAAGCGCCTGCAAAGAAACATCAGGCAGGCAAAAAAGGCCAGGGCAGACGCAAAAACAGGCGGGCGTAATGCTTCCCGCATAAAGCCGTCCAGGAAAGGCGGCTTTTTCAGTGGGCTTAAATCGGACGCCCCGCAGACGGTCCAGCAGAGTATTCCCTATAAAGAAATGTATCGTGACGGGATCTGCCGGCTGACGGATAAGCTCTACACCAAGACGGTGCAGTTTTTTGATATTAACTACCAGCTCGCACAGGCGGATGACAAGGCGCAGATTTTTGAGGGCTACTGTGATTTCCTCAATTATTTTGACGCTTCGATCCATGTGCAGCTTACCTTTATCAACCAGCGGGCCAACATGCAGGATTTCGCCCGCAGTATTGATATCCCCATCCGTGGCGACGAATATGACGGAATCCGCAAAGAGTATGGGGATATGCTGAAAGGTCAGCTCCAAAAAGGCAACAACGGTCTTACCAAGCGGAAATATATCACTTTTGGCATTGAGGCTGACGACCTTCGCACTGCGAAAATGCGCCTGGAGCGGATCGAGGCCGACGTGCTGGCGAATTTCAAGGCCCTGGGAGCCCAGGCAAAGCCATTAGACGGGCTGGAACGCCTGGAGCTCCTTCACAGCCAGCTCCACCCGGACGGGCAGGAAAAGTTTCATTTTACCTGGGCGGACCTCCCGAAAACCGGGCTGTCCACAAAAGATTTTATTGCGCCCTCCGGCCTGTCCTTCTCGAATGACGGAAAGACCTTCCGGGTGGCCGACCATTCCGGGGCGGCGTCCTTTTTGCAGATTTTAGCGCCGGAGCTGACGGACCGGCTGCTGGCGGAGCTCCTTGACCTGGACGATGCTGTGACGGTGAACCTGCATATCCAGTCCATCGACCAGGCGCAGGCTATTAAAAATATTAAGCGTAAAATGTCAGACCTGCAGAAAATGACCATAGAGGAACAGAAGAAAGCGGTCCGTGCCGGATATGACATGGACATCATACCTACCGACCTTGCCACCTATGGCGAAGAAGCAAAAAATCTCTTACAGGATTTGCAGAGCCGGAATGAGCGGATGTTTTTAGTCACGGTACTGGTGGAGAACATCGC
>NZ_KE159716.1:267877-269896 GCF_000403455.2 Dorea sp. 5-2
AAACAGAAAGATGCCCGGATGCCGGCGCGGGATTCCCACGGGGAGGACCGCATGGCGGCCCGGCAGGGAGAGCCGGATTATGACCTGCGCCGGGCAAGGGACGCCCCTTCTTCCGGCACTTCAAGGAACCGCAGGCAGGCGGCGCCGGTGCAGACGGAAACTTATGGATCAGATATATTTGCCGGTTGCGAAAACAGTGATACGGCAGCACAGGATTCTCCTATTCAGGTTTTTCCCGGACAGGAACCAACCGGATCAGAGCCATACGCACCGGAAACCGGGCCAAAGGATTCCGGGCGGGGCAGCCAGGCACAGGGCAATGCCGTTTTCCGGGATTCCCGGCAGGAGGAACCCAGACAGGCGGATTTCAGTCAGGGGAGCCCAGGGAGGCGCAATGCTGCTTACCAGAATTTCAAGCAGGAAGAACCCAGACAAGCAGATTTCAGCCAGGAGAGCCCAGGGAGACGCAATGCCGCTTACCAGAATTTCAGGCAGGAAGAATCCCCACAGGAGAATTCCAGACAGACAGTTTTTGCAGAACACGGTCCGAAAGGTGCGGATTCCCGGTATGGGAAACTATTTCAGGAAGGAGCCGGGGCACAGAAAGGGGAAGAAAAATCCGGCCAGGCAGGACACCGGAACCGGACACGGCAGCATGGTAATAAATACCAACAGCGCTTTCAGGAGGCGGCAAAAGCCGGGGAACCTCAGGAGAAACCGCCGGAGGCAGCCGAAGGAGAACCAAAACGGCCTTCCAAGCTGGAATTTACCGCTGACGAACTCCCACCGGAAACAGCGGATAAGAAGCTCACGAAAGCCCGACGGAAGGCAGAACGGACAGCGGAAAAACTGGAACAGGCGGAAAACCGCCTTCCTGCCCGCCGTAAGCTGCGGATGGAAACATCTTCTGATCCCGATACGGGCAAAGCCAAAAAGCGCCTGAAATTTGAAAAGGAGGTGAAATCCCAGCGGGCCCATGTCAAGGGTTCCGTTCCGATGCGCCCGGTAAAGGCCGGCGCAAATATGGCGGTGGGTTACGCCCATAAAAAGATTTACCAGGCAGAGAATGAAAATGTCGGCATTAAAGCGGCCCACCGCACCGAGCTTGTAAGCGAATCGGGGCTGCGTATGGCATATCACAGGCATAAGACGGCGCCGTACCGCAGGGTGGCAAAATTACAGCAGAGATCAGCCAGGGCCAATGCCCGGCTTGCCTACCGGCAGACCCTGCATGACAGCCCGGAACTGAAGAAAAACCTTCTTGCCCGGATGTGGCAGAAACAAAAGATAAAACGCCAGTATGCCAAAGCAGCCAGAGAAGCGAAAAAAGCGGGAAAGCGTGCAAAGGACACCGCCGTTACTACGGAAAAGATCGCTGCCGGCGTGGTCCATGCCGTCAGGCGCCACCCGGTCATATGCGGGATCGTGCTCCTGCTCCTTTTGGTATTTTTCCTGATCGCGTCCATGATTTCTTCCTTTTCCAACCTGGGGGCCGGAGGGCTGGGCAGCCTTGCAGCCTCTACCTATCTGGCGGACGATGCGGACATCAACAATGCGGAGCTTGCTTATACCGAGTGGGAAACGGACCTGCAGATGCAGATTAACCGTGTGGAATCGGACCGGCCCGGCTATGACGAGTACCGCTATAATATCGGCCCCATTGAGCACGATCCCTATGTCTTAATGGGGTACCTCACTTCTGCCTATCAGAATTTTACCTATGCGCAGATCGAGGGCGTCCTCCGGGAGCTGTTTAACGGGCAGTATTCCCTGTCTTTTTCAGAAGAAACGGAAACCCGTTACCGGACAGAAACCAGCGTTGACCCGGAGACCGGCGAGGAAACAGAGGAAGAAGTGCCTTATGAGTGGCACATCCTGAATGTAACGCTTACTTCTACACCGCTTGAAAACCTGGTTGTCTCACGCATGAACGCAGACCAGAAGGAAATCTGCGAGATTTTATTGCAGACCAAAGGCAACAGGCAGTATGTAAAAAATGTATTTGGCACGAACTGGCTG
>NZ_KE159716.1:270616-275009 GCF_000403455.2 Dorea sp. 5-2
GACGGGCTTTTAGGCGTGTGCACGCCTGTATCAAGCGCGGATGCAAGGCCCGGCGACCTGATATTCTTCCAGGGCACCTATAATACCAGCGGCGCAAGCCATGTAGGAATCTATGTAGGTAACGGTATGATGATCCATTGCGGGGACCCGATCTCCTACGCAAATATCAACACAAGCTACTGGCAGCAGCACTTTTATACATTTGCGCGTCTGCCCTGACAGATTGGTGTCCAGAAATAATAAAGTTGGATAATTTTTGAAACAAAGTTGTATATTTTGCAAAAAAGATTGATAAGAGCAACAAAAACATGATTTTGCAAAAAAGTCTGATAACATTTCGGAGATATTTGCAATAAAGTTTGATAATTAAGCGACAGCTATATCAAAAAAATGTGAATATAGGTCGAAGATACAGGATTATAAAAGTCTAAGTATCTTTTTCGACCAAAATGTGATGTAGTTATGTCCTTGATTGCGCTCTGGGATAAGAAATTATCAGACTTAATTACAAAAAAAGCATTTTATAATATCCAACTTAATTGCAGATGGACAATTGGTGTCCAGTGACAATTAAGTTTGATAATTTTGCAATAAAGATTGATAATTTACAACTTTGTTTGATAAAAACGGCTTCACAAAGAAATTGACAATTATGATTGATAAAACTCAAAGAAAATGACAATTTAAGTTGATACAAACGGAGATTTCGTGGAACTTAAAGTAGCACGGTTCTTATTATGCTTCTTTGTTTTTCTGCAACATGGCTTCGTGATATTAAGTTTTGGAGTAAATTATCAAACTTAATTGTAATTATGGAGCTTATTATTATCAAACTGTTTTGCAAAAAGACAGATTGGAGGTAATAAATTGAACCCTAAGATTGAGAAACTGGAGAAAGAGATCGACAAGACAAAAACAAAGATTGCGGAGATGCAGGCCAAGCTCCGCGACCTGGAAAAGCAGAAAACGGAGCTGGAGAATACCGATTATGTGGCGATTGCCCGCAGCTTCCATCTGACACCCCAGCAGCTGGCCGAATTTCTGAAATCGCAGCAGTCCGCCCCGTCCGGGGATGGCCCGCTGCAGAAACAGGAGGATAAGAATGAGGACTAAAAAAATCTCTCTGCTACTGGCGCTTATGCTTGTCATAAGCGCCATATCTTTGCCCCTGACGGCTTATGCAGCCGGGGACAAAGATACCACGCCGCCCGAACTTACGGCTTCCCTGGACGGCGACACGCTGAAAATAGAAAGCAGCGACGATAATTCCGGCGTGGAGGCGGTCTTTGTGGACGGGAACCGTATCAATTCCCTAACCAATGGGGCGGCTTCCGTCACCTTAAAGGATTATGCCGGCACGGAAAAGCAGGTAAGCGTGTACGCCCAGGACTATGCCGGGAACCGCTCAAAGACCGTGAAGTTTGAGAATCCCTATTATGAGGAACCGGCGCCCACGGAAAAACCTGCGGCTGCAACACAGCAGAACCAGGGCGGCACGGCGGCAAAACCTGTGCAGGCCCAGGCTGCTTCCCCCGGCAGCACAAACAGCAATGCCGGGAACAGCAATGCCGGCAGCAGCAATTCAGGGAATGGTTCTAATACAGGTACGAATACGGGCGCCAATGGCGGCGGTAATACAGCCTCTGGCACAAACGGCGGCAGCCCCGATTCCCAGGAGGAAACGGAATCCGCTTCCGCTATCCCGGACGGCGCATTTACCCCGGAGGGCACCGGCACGGTGTTAGATACGGCCACCGGGGAAGATGGGGATAAACAGTTTTACACCATCACCTCCGAGGACGGGAATGTGTTCTATCTGATTATTGACGGAAAGCGGGACGGCAACAACGTCTACTTCCTGAACGGCGTTACCGAGGCTGACCTGATGGCGCTGGCGGAAAAGAGCGAGGACACCATGAGTGCGATCCCGGCAGAGGATGTCTGCACCTGTACGGAGAAATGCGCAGCCGGGGAAGTTGATACCGCCTGCCCGGTCTGCAAGAATGACCTGAAAGGCTGTGCCGGGAAGGAAAAACCTGCGGAAACGGAGGAACCCGCGCAGGCCGAGCAGCCAAAAAAAGACAAGGGCAGCGCCGGCACGATCATTTTTATTATCATTGCCCTGCTTGCAGCAGGAGGCGTTGGCTATTATGTGAAGATCGTCCGTCCGAAACAACAGGCAGAGGATGACGAAGATTTCGAGGATGACGGGTACGGCGAAGGCTTTGACCCGGACGAGGCTTACGGCGAGACGGAATTTCTCTCCGAGGACGATTTTGACGACAGGGACAGCGAATAAAGCTGTCCTTTACTATTTTAAGAAAGCGAGGATATTACATGGAGAAAACAACAATCCATCACCGTAGCGGCCTAAAGCGGCTGCTGGCATTTCTTCTCTGCGCAGTATGCGTCTTTGGGCTGATCCCTACTCAGGCGTTTGCGTTTTCGCCGGGACAGAAAGCAAGCTCCTGGCTGGGCGACCAATATGTGGGGTCTGACGGGCAGCATTATTATGCGCCGGCGCCTTACACCTACCTTGTCTACAATTCTGACGGGACGATGGATGTGCGCGCCAGTTCCGGGGGCAGCGCTTACCGGCATTATATGCTGACAGCTTCGGACGGGAGCAGCCAGCAGGTCTATTGTGTGGAGAGCGGCATTGCCTATAATACTTCTGACAATACCTATACATCGGAAAGCGGTACGAACAGCAATTACTTAAACCTCCTTCCGGCAGAAGCACGCCGGGGCATTACCCTGACGGCGATCTACGGCTGGAAACCCGGCGCTTCCCTCCCTGTGTCCGGCATTAACGAGGACGATTATAAAATGGCGACACAGATCATCCTCTGGGAATACCAGCAGCAGCTCCGCAGCGACCCTTACAGCCGGCACGGGAACGGCCAGGCAAAGGCAGACCAGTATTTCAGCGTGATTGCCGGACGTCCTGCGGAAAAGGCATATAACTGGATTCTTTCGCAGGTCGCCTCCCATTCCACAGTCCCCTCCTTTACTTCCACGAAGAAAAGCGAAGCCCCGGAGCTGGAGCTGAAATGGGACACGGAGAAAAAAGTCTATACCCTGACCGTCACGGACACCAATAACCTGAAAATCAACCTGGAGACCTTGAAGGGCAGCGGCGTTTCCGTCACAAGGAGCGGGAACAAGTACACGTTCACCAGTAAGAACATGATCATGGACCCTGTCACCTTTGAATTCCGAAAGGATATTCCGGTTGCTAACGACATGCTGATCTGGGGGAGGCCGGGTTACCAGACCATGATGACCGGCGCCAGCGACCCGGTCTCCTTCTTTGTAAAGATCAAGACCGAGACCTACGGCACCGCAAAGATTGTCAAGACCAGCGAGGACGGCATTGTGTCCGGGATTCCTTTCCAAATCTCCGGCACGGACATCCTGGGGAACAAGGTGGATGAAACCGTCACTACCGGGGAAAACGGGCAGATCAAGGAAAAGCTGCTGCCCGGCACCTATCTGGTGAAGGAGCTGCCGGTGGACCGCTATGTGACCCCTTCTGCGCAGTATGTCACCATTGAAAGCGGCCAGACCGCCACGGTGCATTTCAGCAATATCCTGAAAAAATTCCGTGCCCATGTGGTAAAGAGCGACGCAGATACCGGCGCCGCCCAGGGCGACGCCACCCTTGCCGGGGCAGCCTACGGAATTTATAACAACGGCGAGCTGGTAGACACCTACACTACCGGGCCGGACGGCAGCTTTATGACCCGGTACTATGTCTGCGGCGATAACTGGACCGTGCGGGAGATCGAGCCGAGCACCGGCTACCTCTTAAACGATACGGTCTATGAGGTGGGCGCTTCCCCCACGCTTTATGAAGTGGAGCTGAACACCACCGAGAACCAGGTCACGGAAACGGTCATTTACGGAAACATCCAGCTTGTGAAGCATACGGAGGACCTGGACCCGGATGTGTCCGGGGATGAAAATACGGACGAGCCCAATGAGGGCGTCATTGAGCGCCCGGAGGCCGGCGCAGTTTTTGAGGTCTATCTGAAAGCGGCTGGCAGCTATGACGCAGCGAAGGAAAGCGAGCGTGACCTGCTCACCACGGACGGGGACGGCTTCGCTTCCTCCAAAATGCTCCCCTACGGACATTACACGGTGCATCAGGTTTCCGGCGAGGAAGGGAAGGCATTTATCCCGGATTTTACGGTCTTTGTTTCCTCCAACGGACAGACTTACAGCTATATCCTGAATAACCGTACCATTACCGCAAGGCTGCGTGTGGAGAAATGCGATGCGGAGACCGGCAATATTATCCCGATGACGGGCACCGGCTTCCAGATCAGGGATTTGTCCACCGGGGAACTTGTCACCCAGGAAATCTACTACCCGAACCCGGAAACCCTTG
>NZ_KE159717.1:0-40279 GCF_000403455.2 Dorea sp. 5-2
TCTAAGGACTGCACATGGAGGCTGACAATCAGGGAGCTTTCCATATCCAGAAAATCCGCCAGCATCCGGTCGTTCAATTCCGGCGCGAGAATCTGCACAAAGCTGACCGCGCCGTACTTTTTCCCCATGCGGAACTGCCTGCCGGTGCGGAACTCAAAGGAAGTGGGGGCGATGAAGTCCTTGGTGGAAAGGCCGGAGGGGGCCAGCCAGTCCCACGAAAAGGAAAAGGGAACCTGTTCGTCCATGTGGAATACGCCATGCAGCTGGGACAGCCGCGCCCGCCCGTCCAGCGGCTCCGCCACTACGCCCAGCCGCTTGAAGTTGTTGAGCAGGTCGGTTTCAATCCGTTCCAGCCGGGGCTTTGCCGCCCGGATGCTGTCCGCGTCAATGCCGAAGGTCAGGTATTTTGTCTTAATCAGGCCGTTGTTCCCCTTTGCCAGCTGGTTTTGCAGCATCTGGGTGTACTCGCCGCGGATGTTGTCAAAATCATCCCCCTGGGGCGGGATGGTGATGGACCGGGCAAAGGTTTCCTGGGACGCGGCCAGGTTGAGGAAGGACATCTGGAACCGGATGGAGCTGTCAAAGTAGTTGAGGAAATCGCACCAGCCCTCGAAGATGGCGGTCTTATCCTCGTTTTGGGACAGCTGGTAATTGATGTCCTGAAACTGAATGGTCTTGGTATAATAGCAGCCGGTCACGCGGCAGATGCCGTCCGGCCACATCCGTTCATAGGGGATGCTGTCCTGCGCGGAAATCCCCTTCTGGTCAGTGCGGCTGGCGCGGGAAATGGCGGCTTCGATCTGCTTTCTATCCGCGCGGGAGAGCTTCTTTTTCACCGGGGTTGGCCCTTCGCCCTCCGGCGCTCTGCCGTTTGTCCGGTTTTTCTTTGCCGTAAACAATGTCATACACCTCCTTGTCGAGTTTGTCCTGCCGCTCCAATACGGCATAGAAATTGTTGGTCTGGTAGGGGCGCTGCCGGGGCCGGAGAAAGGATACCCGGATCATGTTGCCGATGATCTTTTCCAGCGGCTGGCCGTTCTTCTCGTACATCGCCAGCAGGAAAAAGGGCAGCATGACAAGCATCATGCACAGGGCGGCGGCGCTGTTCCCGGCTGGCCCCCGAAGCAGAAAGAAAAGCGGCACGCCCACGAGCGCCCCGCCGCCAAAGCAGACTAACTGCCGCTTGGTGAGGTTGAAGGCCACCTTTGTCTTGACCTTCGTTAAGTCTTTGGGTACGGGTACATAAGCCATTTTTGCACACTCCTTTCGTTAGTGGGCCTGGAAGATTGCCTTGGCCATGCTGCCGCTCTTAAAGAGGGTCAGGCAGAGCAGGACCGTATATCCCACACAGGACCAGATGGCGGCAATCGTATCCTCGTCGGTGGCGATGTTCTGCACCAGGACCGCGTAGATCGCCACGCAGACCATAATGAGGAACGCCTGAAAGCCTAACGCCATCAGGGAACGCAGGTAATTCTGCCCCATGCCGCCCCATTCCCTGCCCATCATAGCGGCTATCGGGACCGGCGCGACCGAGGTGACGAGATATATTTCCAGCATACGGCCATAAATGACGATAAAAATACAGATGGTCAGCGCCCACATGGTAAGGCCGATAAACAGGGACTGGAACCACAGCCCGAACAGCGGCCCCAAATCCATCTCCATGAGCCTTGGCTCCAAATCCGCCATCGCGGAAGAAATGTCGATGGAAGCGTCCGCGCCGATGACGCCGGAAGCCTGCGCCACAATGCCCTGGGCCAGATCAAACACGCCCATCACGATATTCCAGGTGTTGGTGACAATGAGGATGGCACAGGCGGTCTTGAAAATCCACTTGAAAAACACAGCGGTTTCAATATCGTGGAAGTTGTTCTTGTCAGTGATGATCTGAATCAGTTCCAGCGTCATCACAAAGGCCAGGATCACGCCTGCTATGGGGAGAATGACCGTTTCCGAAAGGCTTTGGACCATGCTGAAAATACCCGCGTTCCAGCCCTGGGGCGTCTGCCCGATCTGCCCCGATATGTCCGCCACCTGGTTGTTGACCGAATCGAACATACTGGAAAGGTTGCTCATTATGCCGCCCACCAGCATTTCTTTCAGCCAGGTGGTGATTGCATCCAGCAGAAAATCCATACAGTGCTACCTCCTTTCCGCCCCTCCCGCGTTTGCGGGAGGGGCAAAGGTATGGGTGTTTCTGGTGCGGGGATTAGCCGAACAGACCGGAGAGCAGGGGTACAAGCACCATGCCGATCAGGGCAACGCCGCCGCCCGCCATAAGCTGTTTCATGCCCTGGCTTTTTTCTCATGTGAGATAAAGAAGTAAAAGAAGTGTAAAAAATTTTGCCGTTCCCTATCCGGCTGACTGCCGGACGGGTCGGGCTTTAGTCGGGCAATTCTACCTTGCCGACAAAAGAGTAATAGATTTCGATTTCCTGTCTGCGGAGCTTCCCCCGGCGTTTCCCGTCAAGGGCTTCCGATTCGTGGATTACGATTTTCTCCACAAACTCCCGTAACAGGGTAGGGGTGAGTTCCTCAAAGCTGGTGTACTTGCGTACCACTTTCATAAACTTTTCAGCGTTTGCCGTGGCTTCCAGCGTTTTAGAAAGTTCGCTCTGCAAAGCGGCGGCTTTCTCTTTCAGTTCCTTTTGCTCGGCTTCGTAGTCTGCCGAAAGTTCCGTGAAACGCTCGTCCGATATGCGCCCGGTCACACTGTCCTCATACAGCCGCTTGAAGATGGCGGAGAGTTCCGCAATCCTTTTTTCTGCCGCTTCCAGCTCTTTCTTCTTTGCGGCGTTGCGGCGTTTGCTCCCGTCCTCGGTCTGGTCGGTCAACAGCTTCATAAACCGGGCTTCGTGCCTGGCGGCGTAGCTGGTGACTTTCCGTAGGTTCTCGGTCACTCCGGCGGTCAACAGGTCGGTGCGGATAAAATGCGCCGTACAGTCTGCCGTGCGCTTCTTGTAGCTGCCGCAGATGTAGCAGTCCTGTTTCCGTTTTTCGGTCTGATACCTCTGCTGGTACATGACGCTGCCGCAGTCGGCACAAAAGAGCAAGCCGGAGAACAAACCCACTTCATCATAGCGGTTAGGGCGTTTGCGCTGCTTGCGTAACTCCTGCACCCGTTCCCATGTGTCCCTGTCGATTATCTGCTCGTGGTGGTTCTCGAAGATTGCCTGTTTGTCCTCGCTGTTGTAGATAATCTTGCTGCACTTGTAGGATTGGGTGGTGGTCTTGAAGTTCACAAGGCAGCCCGTGTATTCCCGGTTTTCAAGGATATGTACCACGGTGTTCGCCGCCCATTTGCACTCATAGCCGGGGTGGTAGCGGCGGGTTCTCCCTGTCCGGCGGTATTCCAGCGTTCCCGGTGTGGGGATTTCCTGCTCCGTGAGCATACGGGCTATCTTGGTCGGTCCGTTCCCGGCAAGGCAAAGGCTGTAAATCTGCTTTACCACGGGGGCGGCTTCCTCGTCAATGATGAAATTTTCGTCCTCGTCCATGAGGTAGCCGTACACGGGCTTGCTTGTGACGGGCTTCCCACTCATGCCTTTTGAGCGTTTTACCGCCCGGATTTTCTTGCTCGTATCCCTCACCAGCCATTCGTTAAAAATATTACGCAAGGGCGCAAAATCGTTGTCGCCCTGTGCGCTGTCAACGCCGTCATTGATGGCAATGAAGCGGACGCCGTTCTGTGGGAAAATCATTTCGGTGTACATTCCCACTTGAAGATAGTTTCGCCCTAACCTTGACATATCCTTTACGATAACCGTTCCCACAAGCCCCGCTTCAATGTCGGCAAGCATGGACTGGAAGCCGGGTCTTTGAAAATTTGCCCCGGAGAATCCGTCGTCCGTGTACCATTTGAGGTTGGAAAAGCCGTTCTGTTTTGCGTAGGCTTCAAGGATTCGCTTCTGGTTGCTTATGGAGTTGGATTCGCCTTGAAGCGTGTCCTCGTGCGACAATCTCGGATATAGGGCGGTAATCAGTTTTTGGGTGGTCTGTCTTGTCATGGTTTCCTCCATTTCCGACAGCCAGCCCCACTATTCCGTAGGTTTATTATACCATAGGGCGGGGCTTGCTGTACAGTCCTTTTTGCTACTTTATGTCGAAAAATATCACATTATTTTATTAAGGCTTATCGCATTACATAGCGTGTGCGGCTGTTCCCCCGGCTGCGCTTTCCGCTTCCAGCACTTTCATCATCTTGTCGGCGGCGGTGGCGGTAGTGCCTTGCTTGAAGTAGCCGGAAACCACAAGGACGGTGTTCCCCCGGCGTACCTCGGTCACGCAATCCGGGCGGCGGGTGGGGCGGTCTTTTTTCGTGGTGTCGGTCATAGGCAAATCTCCTTTCCGTTCAGCAGCGTTTTAAGGCGTTCCATTTTCTCCCTTGCTCTGGCTTTTCTGAAATTTTCCCCGGTAATGCGGACGGGGGTACACATTTCTGTAAGGCGGTCATAAATGCGGGCGTGGGCGGTGTCCTCCGGGGTCTGCAATTCCTCCAGCGTCAAGTTTGTTGTGACAATCAGCGGCTTTTGGCTGCGGTATCGGCTGTCAATCACGTTATAGACTTGCTCTAAGCCATATTCCGTGCCACGCTCCATGCCGAAATCGTCAAGGATAAGCAGAGGGAAGCTGCAAAGGCGGGCTATGTACTCGTTCCTGTCCTTGTAGCTGGCGGCAAGGTCGTTGAGTATCAAGGCAAAGTTTGTCATGCACACGGAAACCTCTTTCTCCATAAGGGCATTGGCAACACACCCGGCGAAATAGCTTTTCCCTGTGCCTACCATGCCCCATAACAGATAGCCGATATTCCCGGCTTTCATTTCCTCCCAACACTCTACATAAGCATGGGCTTTGTGCATTTGGGGGCATTTCCCGTTGTCGTTTTCAAACGTCCATTCCCGCATAGCCGGGTCGGTAAAGCCTGTCCGTTTCAGCCGTTCCACTTCCTCCCGGTGCTTGTATTCCCTATGGCTGGCTTCCAGCATTTCCCGGCGTTTCCGCTGGCAGTCACATTCTTTCGGGTGGCGGTCACGCCCGAAAAAGGTTTTGCCCTCCGGGAAGTAGGCTTCTTTGGGCTGGCGGCAGCTCCCGCAGTATAAAAGCCCGTCCTCCCCGGTGTAGTCCTCCGGCTCTGCTTCCTGTGCCGTGGCAAGCCGGAAAATGGCGTTATCATAATCACTCATAAAATCGTTCCTCCTTGTTCATGGTTTTTTACGCCCTGTTTACGGGGCGTTCTATCTCTGTTGTCAAAGGCTCTCGCCCTCCTTGTAGGAATAATCGGGGATTCCTTTCTTCCCCGTGCCTTTCCTGTCACGCCCCGCCCATATACGGATAGCGGCGGCATAGTTGATGTAGCTTTTCCCGTTGGCGGCTATATGCTGGCTTAATTCCTCAATGAACCGTTCCAGCCTGTCCGGGTATTCCCCTTTCAATTCCGCATATTCGCTTTCAGAGAGGAAAATATTTTTATATCTGCCAAATGGTGCGGGCTGCTCCCCACTCACTCCTTTTCGTTGGTTCTCTTTTAGTTGGTTTATAGTAAGTTGGTTAGGGGTCGGTTTTCCGTCCAACGCAAAGGTCGGTTTTCCGTCCTTATGAGGGTCGGTTTTCCGGCTATCAGAGGGTCGGTTTTCCGGCTGTATGGCTGTCATATGGTCGGAAAACTGTACCACTGGCATTTGCGGTATTTTCACATAAAGGCGGTTGGGTGCGGAGAAGCCCCGGCGTTCCCTCACCAAAAGCCCGGCAGCGTCCAGCTCATTCAGTGCGGACTTTATGGCGGTGCTGCCTTTATCCAGCGTTTCCGTTATCTCCGAAACGGGATAGACAATATATGTCCTGCCCTCGCTGTCCTGCCAGCCGTTCTTCTGTGAGAGGGTGGAACGGTCAAGAAGCAGCCCATAGAGCAGCCTTGCAGTATGCGACAAGTCCATTTTCAGCAGAAAATAGGGATAGGGCAGAAAACGGGGCAATATGGTGTCGGCTGTGATGTAATCGGTTATGGTTCTCACCTCCTGTCTGTGGCTTCCTGTTACGCAGTTAAAACGGTTTTTTCGGGGGTAAAGGATAAATGTATCGGCTACCCTTTGAGGGCGGTCAAAAAAGCCTTGATTTACGGGGGTTTGAAATATCCTAAAGCGTGACATTTATCCCTCTGTTTCCGCTTGCGCTGTGCGGCTCTGATTCTTTTCATGCGTCCGGCGCAATCCGGGCAGTATTTCCCCCGGTTTGACTTGGGGAGAAAATACCCGCCGCACTCGGTACAGCGTTTCCTGTCTGCCCGGTGGAGTAGGGCGGCTTCCAGTTTCCCGTCCAGCGGCAGCACGGCGGCGGTGAACCAGCGGCACAAGAGGGAATAGCTGATACTCTGCACACACACGCAAGGCTCGCCGTTATCCAGTAAAATACAGTTGCCGTTATCATAGTTGCAGCACTCATGTACAAGCCGACACGCCGCCCGGTGCTGGCGATAATCCATGTATGGGCGTTTACCGTTCATTATCCCGCCCCTTTCCCCGTTCCGGCTCACGCCGTAGGATTTGCTCAATATTGCCCTTTACGGTCTGCAATTCCCGGACGTTCTCTTTCTTCTCCCGGTACTCGTTGTAAAGGGCGTTTTTCTCTCTGGTAAGCTGCTCAATCTCGGTCTGTAATGCTTTGGACGCTGGCAGCTTGGAGATTCCCTGTGCCTTGAAATACCGGGCGGCAGATTCGGAAATGATAAACTCGCTTTCGTGCTGCTCCCGGTAGGCTCTCCGGGCTTTCTCTGTTTTCTGCGCCCGTAATCCGTCACGGGCTGGCTTGGTCTTGATGTACGCCAATAACTGTTTCTGCAAGTCCTTTTTCTCCCGCAAGGTGCTTTCCACGGCTTTCAGTTTCCCGGTCACTTCATGCAGTCCGGCACTGGCGGCGGCAAGGGCGGCTTCCAGTTCCTCCGGGGAAGAAAAGCCGGATTCCTCGTAAATGCTCATGGTCGCCACCATTTGCTTCAGATTGTGCAGGGTCGCCCATTTCTCGTAGCCTTTCCCCTTGCCCTCGGCTTTCTTGGCGGCTATGTCTACCATGCGCTGTACGCTGTCCTGTTTCGGGGCGTTTATAGCGGCTTTATTACGCTGTAAACGGTCTTTTATACTGCGGGGGTATTCCTGCTTGGGTAGGGGCTTTGGGGCGGCTCTGGCGGCGTTCTGTGCGTTTATGGTGAGTGTTTCCAGTACGGCGGCACGGTCAAAATCATCACCTAATCTCCGGGCGGTGATGGGCTTCGTCCTGTCCGGTGTGAGATACGATAATCTCCCCCGGCTCTCCTTGACGGTCACACCTTGTTGTAGCAGCTTCCCGGAAAAATCCTCAAAGGAAACAGCAGAGGACAGGGCGGCTCGGATTGTGCGCCGCAGCTTCTCCTTGTCGGTTTCAAACTTGGTCTGTTTGGGCGGCTCTCCCGTGGCGGCTTGGGAAGCGTTCTCCTTATCCAGTGCGGCTTGTCCTTTCCGCTTCGCCCAATACTCACGCTCGGTAACTCGGTTCTTGCTCCCGTTCAGCAAGTCAATCTGATAGAGGTTTTCCCGGTGGCACATTTCCATGACTTCCGCTTTGAAATATTCCATAGCTGCGTCCGTACAGCGGTGCTTGCAGCCCTCCCTTGTGTCGGCTGGTCTTTCCATGTAGGGAAGCAGCGGCACTTCCGCAATCCGTAGGGAATTGATTACGATATGCACATGAATGTTGCCGCTGTGGTTATGCCCGTCCGGGTGGGTGCATACAATGGCTTG
Source organism: Dorea sp. 5-2 (assembly GCF_000403455.2). Lineage (GTDB taxonomy): Bacteria > Bacillota > Clostridia > Lachnospirales > Lachnospiraceae > Sporofaciens. The sequence goes on from NZ_KE159717.1 coordinate 7,773, forward strand.
GTGTCCGGGGAAATGCTCTTTACAGAACTGCTCGCCTAACTGTTGCGCCCGGTCTACGGTCAAGCCGTTGTCCTGTGCGTCACGGGGGTCAAAACTGATAATGTAGTGGTGGCTCTTTACGTCCTCCCGTTTCTGGTTCTTGCCGTATTTCAGATTGGAGCGCATACACGCTATGGCGAAATCTTCATCACCGCAATTAAGGGAAGATATGCGGTAATCGTCACGGAGAACAAGCCGCCCGTTCCCGTCCAGTGTGGGCTTCATGGTAAACTCGTCATGCTCAAAGGTTAGGTACTGCTCGGCAGCTCCATAGTCGGCATTTTTAGAGCTGATATGTTTGAATGTTGCCAACGGCTTCACCTACTTTCTGCAAGACTTCAAACTTCAAGGCGGCAAGCTCCGCTGTGGCGGCTTGTACCTCTTGGGAGAGGGCGTTATAAGGTGCGCCGTATTCGTTCAGACAGCGGGCAATCTGGTTCAAGTTGCCGCCGATTTTCCCGTACTCGGCTGTAAGTTTCCCAACGGCAGACAGCAGTTCATCATTGACCGGGGAAACGGTAATGACCGGGCGTATGCTTGACTTGATTAAGGCTTGCCGGATAAACTCGGCTTGGCTCATTTTGCAGAGGGCGGCATGCTCGGAAAACTCGGCATATTCTTCCTCGGTCAAGCGTGTCTTGATTACCCGGTGGCGGTGGGGCGTGTTGTATCTTTTCATGGCTTTCAACTCCTTTCTTTTTATGCCTTGCCCTCTCACCAATAGGAGAAAAACAGGGGGCAAAACGGAAGTGTTTTTTGAAAAATCCGAAAAATTTTTTCGGAGATTTTTCAAGCGGCGCAAGCCGCAAAAAGGCGGGCTTGGGGTGGCAACCCCAACAAGATTCCCATAGGACAAAATGAGCCGGTAGGCGAAATTTGGTACTGTGGTAGAATCTTGCTCTAAGAAAGTGGCGGTTTCCTCTGTGTGGGCTTTTGCTGATACCCCCGGCTTGTTCGGCGTGGATTCTGCCAACTATGCGGCGGTATTTCTCCCTCTATTACTTACTACGCACGGCAAGGCAAATCTGGCAAAGTTCCCCGGAATTTCTTTTCGTGTTTTCGCAACAGAATTTGACAAAAACGGAAGAATCAGTTCCGTTTTGCAGTGATATACGGACGGTTTCAAAAAATGCCAAACTTCCCGGCAATTATTTTTCCCCTTACTACCTACTACGGGAAAAATGAAAATTTTGGCAATGTTTTCCGAAAGTTTTTAAATTATTTTACTGCGGCGCAAAATCCAGCTTTGTTTCGGGCGCAAAAAAACAGGAAACCTTTTCTTGATTTCCTGTCTTTGGCTGCCGCTGATGGGCGGCGGTTATTCTGTTATCATTCCCCGGAAGCGAACTTGTAGCCCACGCCTAAAACGGTCTTTATGTAAGTGGGCTTGCCGCTGTCCGGCTCTATCTTTTTCCGTAGGTTGCATATCACATTCGCCACGTTTGACTGGCAGCTCTCGCTTTCCATGCTCCACACGGCTTCAAAGATTTGCGCCTTTGTGAATACCCTCCCCGGACTGGCGGCAAGGTAGCAGAGTGCGCCGTACTCTAAACGGGTGAGGGGAATGTCTGTGCCGTTTTTTAATACCCGGCGTTGGTGCAATTTTATTTCCAATCCCGGAAAAGTAAGTGCGCGGGAGTGGGGCGGCTGCATGGCTTCCAGCGGTATCATATCAGCAAGGGCGGCTATGGCTTTCTCAACCGCTTTTTCTTCTGTGTCGTTAAATATAAGCATGACTATTTTTGCGACAAATCTCACCTCCTGTTAGGTAGGCTGTCCGTCAAAGCGGAACTGGAACAGGGCAGCGATAAGCCGCCGTTTGATATTGTCCTCGCTATCCTTGTTAACGTGTCCGTTTTCAAGGGAAGCAAGCCGGATTCGCTTGCTGTAATGCCGCAAAACCTCTTCAATGGCTTCCGGCTCTCCGCTGGTTGCTCTGACAATGGTTTCATACGGCACAAGTTTAGGATTCCTCATGGAAAAGCACCTCCATTTCTTCATACAGCATTTGCAAGGCACTGTGTATGTGATGCCACGCCGTACTCCGGCAGCGTCCGTATAGTTCCCCGATTTCCTGCTGTGTGTAACGCCCGAAAAAATAAAGGTAAATGATTTCCCTCTTTTTCTCCGGCAGAGAGGACAGGGCTTCGGCAAGATTTCCATTTGTGAGGATAACCCTCTGACCACATATCGTAACAGGGTATTGCTTATAAGGGTCTATGAAATATGTGTCTGACGTACAAAATGGATAAAACTTTTCTTCTGTGAGGTATTCAAAAGATATTTCCCTTTGCCGCCGCTTGTCCCTGTCACGCCATGCGTTGATTGCTGCATAGTGTATAACAACTCTGCAAAAGGCGTTAAATGTGTATTCGATATGTTCCTTGTATGCTTCCGTACAGTTCACGGAAATTCCCCCTTTCTCCAACAATAGCCTGTCAATCAAAACTAATGCTTTTTGTAATGCTCCATCCAAATAATGCTAAATGCCATAAATAACAGACCTGAACCAATCACTATGATAAGCATTGCAGAAAACGGAAACTGTACATTTCCAAACATATAAGTGATTCCATTTTCAGACGCATATATATCTATAATTTCTTTCGCTGTCATATACGTGCCTTTCACTGTTTGGTCTGTTACATTTCCAAAAGTTGCCATAAGCGGTTCTCTTGTCATTACTCTGCGCATAAGCGTCGCACCATGATGGGCTGGAACGAGTGCGAATATTTTTTGGATATTTGCGGGAAACATGCCTATTGGTAAAAATGCCCCTGTAAGAAAGCCAACCAGCGCAGACATAATTCCTGTAAATGTACTGTACAGGCTTACGCTTTTTGTCAATATGGCTGCCACAAAGAGTATGCTTGTTGCCGAAAATGTGTTTGCAATAATTAAGCCCGCCATTTCTAAATTGCTCCGCATACTTAACCATTCGCCGCCGTTCATTACGATAAATCCCTCTGATAAGAACAGGCAGAGTATATTCATCACAATGCCTACAAGAAACGGGGCTAACCAATAACCGACAACCAGCTTGTTACGGGCGACTGCACTGACAAGGAAGCTGTCTAAACGATTATCATTACTGTCCTGTACCATGATTGTAAGTACATTGAGCGGAACTAAGATGCAGTTAATCATCAATACGCCCGCCATTGATGTTGTGTCAACCAGCCAGCGTATATGGGCAAAGTCCATTCCCTCCACTTCGGCGTATACGTCCATCATTCCTTTTGCCATATAGTCACCAAGAAACAGACTGATAAGGACTATGAATAACAGCATATAAACAAAAGAGAACAAAATGGATAATGGGTTTTTCAGATAAAGTTTCATTGTTCTGCCAGTTAATACACGTATTTCTTTCATTTCGGCACCTCCGTATGACCTGTTACAGTTAAAAATACATCGTCCATATTTCCTTTTATCAATTCAAAATCAAGAAAATCATCTAAGCTGTTTACTATTTTTAGCGCTTCATGGCTATCTTCAATCGAAAGCGAAACATAATCCGCTTTTTGCTTTGCGGTGTAGCCTATTGCCCGCAGTTGTTTCATGCCCTCCTCTAAATTGGGAAAACGCAGCTTTAATGTGTCTTTTCCATACTTGCTTTTTAATGTGTCTGGTGTTCCCTCTGCACAAATTCTGCCCTTTTCCAGTATCAGTACATTGTCTGCCGCTGCCGCTTCCTCCATATAATGCGTTGTGAGAAAAACGGTCATTCCCTGCTGCGTCTGCATATCCCGTATCAGTTTCCAGATGGCTGTGCGTGTTTGTGGGTCTAACCCTGTTGTCGGTTCGTCCAGTATAAGAATTTCCGGCTTGTTTAAAATTGCACGGGCGATTTCACATTTTCGTTTCTGCCCGCCGGACAGTTTTCCGAAAGGACGCTTCCAAATATCGGAAAGCCCAAATACATCACGCAATTCATTGATTCTGCAATGGAGTTCATCACCACATAACCCTTGAAAACGTGCCCGTGTATTCAGATTATCCCCAACCGTCAATAAATCGTCTAAAACATTGGTCTGAAAAACGACACCCAAACGGCTTCTCACTTTTGCAGCTTCTTTGTCTGTGTTAAAACCATCTACAATTATGCTGCCAGAAGTTTTCGGGAGCAATGTACAAATCATACTGATTGTTGTAGATTTTCCTGCGCCGTTCGTTCCAAGAAACGCGAACAGTTCACCTTGTTTCACTGTAAAGCTGATATTATTTACAGCGACAAACTTATCAAACTGTCTGCACAAATTTTTAATCTCTATGATATTTTTCATTTTGTCACCAACCTTTCTTTCCATATCTTAATTCATTACGTTACGTTATTAGCAAGTGTTTTTAAAAAAAATTCCGGGACTGATACGCCCCGGAATGATACCTTGCTTACCTTTATTCCATTTTTGTTAAAAAATTTGTTTTTGATTATAAATGTTTAAGGCTTCTTCCAAAAATGGTTCTGCCTTTTCAATCAGTTCCCGTTCAGCAGGATTCCACACTTCCCTCTGGTTGTCAACTGCCAGAAATGCCTGTTCATGTTCGGGATTTCCCCCTGTGACTTTTTGCACCATTTCCGTCCACTCCATTGCCAGTGTCTGGGCGATTGCCTCACCGGGCTTTATTCCGGCTTCATTGAATGCTGCCGACTTTATGGAAAGGCGTTTCCATGTGTTGTAAAAGTCCATAACATCATCCAATGTCTGAAAATGTTCCCCAAAAACTTCTGTCTGTTCTTCTGAAAACTCGTAATCCCCCCAGATAGAAAGGTCAACCTTGCCGAGTGACTGCATAAAAGCCGCTAACAACGTCCACGGCGGCGTTTTTCCGGCACTGATAATTTCCTGGCTTGCTTCAATAGCGGCAATGCTGTTTTGGATATTGTATATTTGGCTGTACAGCATGACTTTTTGTGCGGATAACAATTCATCGGCATTTTTATCTGTTTTAGGTTCGGCAAGTATTCTTTTGATTTGATTCAGTGAAAAGCCTAAACCACGATAAAAAATAATATGTTCTAACTGAATCATATCACTTTCTGTGTAAAAACGTCGTCCTCCCTCTGTGCGTCCTGATGCCGGAAGAACCCCAATATTATCATAATGCTGTAAAGTCCGTATCGTAAGACCGGAAATCTTTGCCACTTCGCCTGTACTAATTTGCTTTTCGTCCATGATTTTCACCTCCGGCTTTATTATAGCATATTACATAACGTAATGTACACAATTAAGAAATTTAATACAAAAAAGTAATGAGAGGGATTCCGTAGTAGTCGGCACTGTGTGTAATGTGCATAACTTGCTGTCTTATGGAGTTGTGGGAAAGTCTGTTCACAGAATGTGGGAAAGCTGCCCTTTAGCTTTTCCATGTTCTGTGAACAGACTTTTCCATGACGGAATAGCAAGTTATACATATTTCCACGGTGCTTGTCTTTTGGTCTTTGGCTTCTTTGGTTCGGAATAGTGTGGTGCTGGCGGTCTATCTCTTGTTTTCGGTTGCTTACTTCTTTACCATACATGAGCATTGGCCCCAGGGTTGTCATTGCCATAACCTTCCAGCAGGTTGATGACGCCCCAGATACCGAGGCCGGCTCCCAGTGCGATCACGAGGGTCTGCAAAACTTCGATTGCGCTGTTGAAAAATTCCATACTTTAATTTAGCCGGAATCGCTTTGTGGTTAGTGTTGGTTCATAGGCATACAAAAGCCGGACAACAAAACCGCCCTGCGTTTTGGGCGGCTCGATTCCGGCTATCCTCCTTCTTCATTTTTTTGTTGAGCTGTCCGCTTTGTACGCCAATGGCCTCAACCGAGGCAGGTTTCAGGGACCCTGGCGGGTAGATAAGATCACTCCTTTCTCGCGGAACGGGATTATTCGCCCTCGGTGTCTACGTCAACTTCAAACACATCGTAGACCTCGTTGGGTTTTGGTTTGAGCCGGGTGGACAAAAACGCTTCAATGTCAAAGGCGTTCTTATCGTCCGCGTCGGCGGTGTACTGAAAATTGGGGTGCTTGGTGATGTCATATTTATCTGACAAAAACGGGCGGACGCCCCGCAGCTGGAGGATACATTTTCCACCGTCCATAACCGCAAGCTCATCCTGGCTCATCAATTCTTTCCCCAATTTCTGATAGTTGAGAGAGTGGGAGGTTTCCCGCCCCCGGCTCTCCCCGGTGTTGTAAGTGTCAATGGTTTCTTTTCCCAGGGCGGCGGCTAACTCCTTTAAGGTGGTGGGTTCTTTGCCGCCCAGAAAGATGGAAGTGTCCATATTTCCGATGATGGTGTCGGCGTTGTCCTTGTAGATGGCCTTCAGCTGGGACTGCGCCTGCAATACCAGACAGGCGGAAATCTCCCGGCTTCGGATGGTGGCTACCAGCTTTTCCAGCTTTGGAATCTGCCCGATGTTGGCGCACTCGTCAATCAGGCAGCGCACATGGACCGGGAGCCTGCCGCCGTACACATCGTCCGCTTTTTCACAGAGCAGATTAAACAGCTGGGTGTAGCACATGGAAATCAGGAAGTTAAAGCTGTCATCGGTATCGCTCATAATGAGAAATAAGGCGGTTTTCCGGTCCCCCAGGGTGTCCAGTTCCAGCTCATCATAGGCTGTGACCTCCCGCAGCTCGGCAATATCGAATACCGCCAGCCGCGCGCCGCAGGAAATCAGAATCGACTTCGCGGTTTTGCCAGTGACGTTTTGTAAAGGACTTTTTAATCAAATTCACAGAAAATTTACATTTCAGGGCAAAAAAATAAGGCCGGGAACCTGTTTTTAGATTCCCGGCCTACGGCTTTGTTTTATGCTGTCCGCTCTGCTTTCAATTTTTTTACTTCGTCAAGAGGAAGTCCTGCATATTCCGCAATTTTTTCAAGTGTCAATATTCCATCTGTCAACATTCTTTTAGCAGTATTTATTGCCCCTTCTTTTATGCCCTCTTGTAAAGATTCTTTTCTCATATCCTCCATGACTTTGCACATGATTAAAATACCCTCCTTACTTTCCTTGAAAAAACGAACTCTGTCTGCCAGTGTCGTATAATACATATCTGCCGCATTAGTACACGAAAAATCATGCATGAGTTTTCCGATTGGAGTATCTCCACGGTAAGCGCCATTTACATACAGTATGTGCGAACCGTCCTCAAATCTTTCCCCGGTTCCTAAAAAGCACCGCTCAATCGGATAGAGCGGCAGCCCTTTTCCCATTACGTCATTCTCTGTGATAAAGATTACCCACGTTTCCGGCAGCTTGTCGAAGTCCTCGCCTTTCTTCAAAAGGTTTGCGTCCATCATGCTGCTGTTGTATCTGGCTCTTTTTCTCCCGGCTCCTTTGTCGGAGCGCTGTACCTCCACGTTCAGTTTTGCCCCTGTGCTGTCCGTAGCCAGGATATCCAGCCTCACTGAACGGTTCAGCAGGTTCTCCACAAATACCTGGGTGCGGACGTCCAGCACCTTTAAATCCGGTTTTTCCAGAACAATCTGCAATACCAGTTCTATGCTTGCCGTATCTCCCTCAAAACACTTTGTGAGGAAGTCATCATCAAGCAGGCGAAAACCTCTTAATCTCTGTAAATCTTCCTGATGTTTCTGGTCTATCTGTTCCGTCACTGTCAATCTTCCCACCTGCTTTCCCTTCCGTTTTCGTATCTCCATACTACCATAAACCTCCTGATTTTACAAGCCGGGAGCCAGCGCATTTCTGATTCCCGGCCTGTTTCTATTATCGTTTTTACATCTGCTGTATCTCATTTTTCAGCATACGCTTGATTTTGTCGCTCATGGTTTCCTTGCTCGTCTTGCTGAAATGAACCCGCACAATGTAGGTCGTCCGGCCAATCTTCTTCACCAGTGCAGGAGCGTCCTTAGCCGGTGCATTGGTGGTAGTGTCCTCTATGATTTTCTCGTTACTCATAAATGCTCCTTTTCATGCAATCAGGTTTTGTTATCCTTTCCTCACAATCTCCTTCGCCGCCGCTTTAGTCGCCATGGCTCCTTCCTCCCGGAAATTCTTTCCAGAAAAGAGAACCGGCGCACACCGTTCCAGTATGCGGTCATAAATCCTTGCGTGGGCAAGGTCTGGCGGCTTCTTGATTTCTTCCAGTTTCAGGTTTGTCGTGACAATCAGCGGCTTCTTGCTCCGATACCGGCTGTCAATGACGGTAAACACCTGCTCCATGGCATACTCGGTATTCCTTTCCACCCCTAAATCGTCAATGACAAGCAGGCTGTAATCGTCCAGACTGGCAATAAAGGCCGCCCTGTCCTCGGCAAACACGCCGGTCAGCCGGTTTAGGATAGACGGGAAATTTGTCATCAGTACCGGCACGTCACGGTCAAGCAGGGCATTGGCGATACAGCCTGCAAAAAAAGATTTCCTGGTTCCCACGTCACCAAAGAGCAGAAGGCCGGTATTGTCCCGGTATGCCTCCTTCCAATGCTCCACATAGGCGTGGGCTTTCTCCATGACGGGATTCTGGCCGTTATCATTGGCAAAAGTGTAATCATAAAGGTATCTGTCCTGAAGCCCCTGCGCCTTCCGGCGTTTGACACGCTCCATGCGTTCCTTCTGTTCCTCCATGGCTTTCCGTTCCTCCTGCGCCTTCTGCTGGCAGGGACAGAGGCAGCGGGGCATGAAATAGCCGGAGCCTCCGAACCTGGGCACGACAGTCTGGCGGCTGCCATGGCATTTCTTACAGTGGATAAGCCCGTCAGCCGGTTCTATGTATTCGTCCCCGGCAAGTTCCATATCCCCGGCGGCCCGGTCAATGGCCGCCCGGACTTCTGCGGTAATCTCAATCATATGGTTTCTCCTTCCTCTACGCTGTAATCCCGGTTCCGGGCAGGCGGTTTCTCCTTCTTTTTGTCGGCGTTCGCCCATCGCCGGATTGTGGCGGCGTGGTTTTTATATCCTTTTCCGCTGGATTCCATGTACTCGGATAACCGTTCAATGTACTGTTCCCAAAGAGAGGGGAGTTCCGTTTGGAGTTCTGCCAGTTCTGCGGAAGACAGAAATACATTCCGGTATCTCCCATAGGCGTGTGTCTTATCCCCCTGTCTATTCTCTATACTCTTATCTCTAATCTCTTTATCTCTATACTCTAATATAGGCGGACATTTGTCCACCCGGCCATTGGACGGACAAATGTCCGTTTCCCCGGACGGGAGCAGGTTCTGGCGTTTCAGCCTCATGCGCTCCTTTTTCTTCCGCTCCCCCTCGCTGGACGACTGGCCGATCAGCAGCTGGATGTCGCTCATGTAATAGGCTCCGTCCGTCAGTATCTCCACAAGGCCGAACTCCTGGAATATCTTCAAAGCCCGCTCCACCGTGCCTACCTGATGCCGGGTAAAGGTGGCTATGGTCTGCACGGTATGGGGCAGGCAGTCATTCAGCAGGAGTACGCCGCTGCTTTTCAGCGACATCAAATACATCTTGAGCAGGAGATTGGAGTACAGAAGGCCGTCCTGCATACTCTCCAGGATGACCATGGTTTCGCTGTTATAAAAATTCTCTTTCAGCTTGAGGTAATAAAATCGTCGGTTCTCTGTCATTTAGTTGCTCCTTTTGTTCTGAATAGCTTTTTTAAGCCTCTGTACGCATTTTAAGGGGGCTTTGGGGGTGTCAATGATAAAAAGTATTGCCTCCCCTCCGACACGCTCCGAAAGTGCTTGATTTACAAGGCTTTTTCCGTTCCTAAATGCGTAGAATCATGGTATCTTTTCCGCTGGCGTTCTGCCTCCTTCCTCCGGCGCACCCTGGCGGCACATTCCCTACAGTATTTCGCCCGGTTGGAGCCGGGCAGGAAAAGAGCGCCGCACTCGCTGCACCGCCTGCTTTCCAGCCGGTGGTAAAGGGCCGTTTCCAGCTGGTGGTCTAAGGGAAGCACCGCCGCACGGAACCAGCGGCAGAGCAGGGAGTGGGAAATGCTCTGGACACAGACGCACCCGTCCCCCTCGTCAAGCGCCATGCACTGGCCGTTGTCGTAGTTGCAGCACTCACGCACCAGCCGCCTCGCCCTGCGGTACTGCCGGTAGTCCATGGCCGGGATTCGCTCATGCCGCCTGTTTCCCATATCTCACCTTGCAGCGGCACAAAGGCGGCTGCCCTTCCCTGAAAAGGAAAACCGGCTCCGGCGCTTTCGCCCCCGTAGGCGCTGGCGGCGTGGGCGGCACGGGTATCTTTATGGTGATGGTGATTGTCATGGTGATAAACTGCTGTGTCATAATTCCTGTTCCTCCTTCTTTCTGGCTGGTTCATTTTCCGTCCTGGCCAACTGTTCCGCTGTCTTTTTCAGATTCTCCACCGCCTTGATGTCCTCCCGCATGGATTTCATTTTCTGGTACTGTACCGATTTCTCCGCTTTCAGGCGGTCGGCTTCGGCCTGCCATTTCTTCGGGGTGATTTCTTCGCCGTTGGCTTTCAGCTTTTCCAGATACCGGACGGCGGCCTCATATAATGCCAGTTCCGCACTGTGCTTCTGCTCAAACTGCTCCTTTTTCTTCCCCGGCTTCATCTTGTCGAACTGGCGGTGGGTTCCTTTGTTCCTCTCGTATTTCTCCCACATGGAGAGATGTTCGCCCAGCACTTTGATACGCCGCTAGGCGGTGACAATCTTCCCACGAAGGGAATAGTAATCTTTGTTCATGGCGGCCACTTTTTCATAAAGCTGCTCCATGGAAGTAATGTTGTTGCCGTTCAGGAAATTGAACAGGGCAGCGCTTTCTTTCAGGTTCCTTATCTTCCCATACCGGGAGCCGTGTTTCCCTGTTGACAACTGTGCCTCGTAAAGCTGCGCCATGATACTGTCTTTTCCTTCTGGTTTCTCTGCCTGCTCTTTCGTCCATTTATAGAGCCGGGTAATCCGTGCCTTGATTTCCTTCAGCAGCTTATTGTCGGCAGCAATCTGGCGGTTGATATTTCCTTTCTCTGTGGCAATACCTTTCCGCTCCATCTGGCTTGCGGCAACTCCCAGATGGATAGAAGGTATCTTGTCAATGCCCTGACGCTCGTAGGAGCGGTGGTCAATCCGTTCCGGCCTTCCCGCCGCCTCCAACGCTCTGTTGGCGTAAGCTGCCCAGGCAGCCCTCCACTTCTCTACATTTCCTTTGTCGTTCCAGTCGGTGGTGTCTTCCCGGTGGTTCTTCCAGCCGCCTTTACCGTTGGGGATTCGCTGGCCGCTTTCGTCCAGTTCGTAGACCTTCCGGCATTTCGCTCCCCACTGCCCGTCCTCCTTTAGCGGCCTGATGGTGAGCATGACATGGAAGTGGGGATTTCCGTCTTTCTTGTCATGGATAGAGAAATCCGCACACATACCGGCGGCGACAAAGGTATCGCTGATGAAGGAGCGGGCAAGCCGCAGCTGTTCCTCCCGGTTCAGTTCTACCGGCAGGGAAATCTCTATCTCACGGGCAAGCTGTGCGTCACGGGTCTTTTCAACCATCTCCACACTGTTCCAGAGAGTGCTGCGGTCTTGAAATTCCGGCGGGGCATGGGGCGGCAGGATAATCTCGGAATGGACAACGCCCCTCTTTCTGGTGTAATCATGGGTAAGCCCGTCCCATTCGTTGGTCATTTTGGTTCCGCTCCGGTAAGCGGCAGCGCCCACGGCGGACTTGGCCTTGCTGCGCTTGATAATCTGGACGGGCATATGGAAGATGGCTATGGCGGTTCGCCTCCTTTCGGGTGGGAATAGATTGGCTTCGCTGGAAAGGGCAGACGCAGAGCGGGTGTCCTTTCCAGCGGAGCATACAAGGGGTTTGGGGAGTGTAGCGCCCCATTGCGTCCAGAGGACGCCACGCCCCCGGCAGGGCGCACGCACCGGAACGGTGTATAAGTGCGCCGTTGGATTTTTAAGATTGCTGCACACCCTGGCTTTAAGGCTCGTTTTTCAGCAGCCGCATGACTTCCGGCAGGCAGGAAATGGCGGATAAAAATGCTTTGACTTCCTCGCCGGTCATGGCAGTAGCGGCAGGGAAGATACTTTCCAGAATTGCCCCATGCTCAATCAGGCGGCGTGTCCTGGCTTTCCGCTCTGCGTCCGTTTTCCGGTTCAGGAGAATCTTCTGGCGGTTCTCCAACTGGCGGATTTCCGTCTTTACTTTTTCCTGCTGGTTTTTCAGCTTGTCTATATCTGGCATTTGCAGTCACCTCCTTTCGGGCGGTAAAAAAGACAGCCGTTTCCGGTTGCCTCGTATAATAAAAAATTTGTTGTTACTGTTTTTGCATGAAGTGATTCCGTTCCCCCTTTGCTGTCTGTATTCTCTGATAATCGCTTTTTATATTCCAATTTAGCATATAAAGGGGAGCATACACACACCATATGATTAAGGCTTGCTGACAGTTAAAATACAAGGGAAGGGAGCTGACAGCATGATTAAATATGACCGGCTCTGGTCTACCCTCAAAGAGCGGGAGATAAGCCAGTACAGACTAATCAAGGATTTCGGCATAGATAAAGCACAGCTTCATCGGCTGCGGAAAAACATGGTTGTCAAAACCATGATTCTTAACAACTTGTGCCGGATTCTAAACTGCCGTATTGAGGACATCATGGAGTATGTACCAGACGAAGATACGGACTAAAGGGGCAATGCGGACTTGGATTTGCGGAGCCTCTTTTTTGTTGCCTTCACCGTTCCTGCGCCGGTGGCCTCTTGTCCGGATAGAGTTTCCCGGCCATAACAGCGGCATGGTTCCTGATTTTGATTTCTCCCCGCTTCTCACTGGCTCTGGCGTTTTTATAGCCTTCATCAGAGAGGAAAACGCGGTATCGCTCTCCGGGGAATCCCACCGGGCTGTCACTGTTCAAAATATCCACCGTTACCATGTGCCTTGTTTCCGGCAGGAACCGCTCCATGCTTGCCAGGTCATGCCCCTGCAGAACCGGCTCCCCCTTCCCGGCTTTGGTGGCGGCAAGCCTCTGGCGGATAGAATTATCCCGCTTTTCGATAAAGGCGGCCCGGTTATCCGCAATAAAGCGGCTGCACTCCGGCTCTGCCAGTTTTTCCAGTTTCCGTATGGTATTCTCGACAATCACTTTTGAGAGTAAATCGTCCTTCCTTTCCAGAACTGGCACAATCTCTTTCAGCCCGGCAAGGGTTTCTTCCTTCGTTGGTGCGGCATACTGGTAGAGCATTTCCAGTTCGCTTTTGTTAAAATTCATTTGCCTCATTCCCTCCACTTCTTTTTCTCAAAATAGTTTCGCATTCGCTTTAAGCCGCTCTTAACGGTCTGCTGTATCACGGATACGCTCACGCCTTCTTCTGCGGCAATCTCAATCAGTTTTTTGCCAAGTATGTAGCGGGCATGGATACGCCTCGCCTGTATGTCCGTCAGACTATTCATAGCTTCGGACAGATGTTCCAGTGTGGCAAGGAAAAGCTGTTCTTCCTCCTGTTCCAGCAGAATCTCCTCCGGGGATTTGGCGGTAAAATCAAAGGCACAGTTTTCAATCCCGTCCTCACAGTCAAGTGAATAGTACGCCTTGTGATACCAGATTTTGTGGGTGCGGTTGTTTTCCTCCCTCCGCATAAGCAGCAGAGCCTCGGCCACCTCGTCCGATACCTCAATCAATGTGTCCGTGGCAAAAAGCGGGTAATAATACTTTTTCAGGTTGATTGTTTTCATGGCTAATCTCTCCTAAAATGCGGAGAGGACAGGCAGCGGTTTCCTGCCTGTCCTCCCCGATAATGTGATAGGGAAAAAGTTCCCTTCACTGGTTAGCCCGAAAACGGCCAATCGTAGGGTCTGTATCAGAAAAATTTTTTAATTTTTTTCCGTACCGCCTCAATGCTGTCCTGTATGGCTGCTTTGGAGCAGCGGCAAAGCCCGGCAATTTCGGTATAGCTCAAACCCTCCAGTGCATAGAGCAGGAATCGGCGGCGCTGCACCTCGGTACAGAGCGCAAGGGCAGCCTTAATCTCCAGCATGGTTTCCTTCCTGCATACCCACTGTTCCGGCGTCTGGTAGTAGCAGGAGCGCCCTTCGGTGAGGACTATGTACTCGTCAAACTCCCGGCTGTCCCAGTGCCTCCGCTTCTCATGGGCAAGGTTTTCTTCCTTGTGGTCGGCTCTGTCCAGGTACTTGTATACTTCAACTGTGACCTCCACGGACAGGGCTTGTCCGTCTATGTTGATGGTGACTTCCATCTTCCTTTCCTCCGTTCAGATTTTTTGCAAAGATTTCTGAACGGAGTAGGGCGGAGAACGACAGCGGGGAGCGTGTACGCCTCCCAAGAAAACAAAAGCGTCCGGATGGTTAAATTCCATTCGGACGCATAAGATACGGTATTCAGTTAGAATATGACAAATTTCGCATTTGCTGTCAGGGTGTTCCCAACTGGCTAATATGCTTTTTTTGACAGTAATATATTTTGTGTCAGTTCACATTTATAGATAACTTGTATCATAACAGCTCCCATCTAAACCGCTGTTGTCTACAAGTCAAAAAATGTTATACCTTCAAGAGTTAAAAGAGCAACGGCTTATTAAAAAAATGAACCGATAACAATGAGTGAATTTGCTCAATGTTACCGGCTCTGCGTCTGTGCGTCTGGCTCTTTGATAACTAATACATTATAATCTTTTACATGGATTATCATTTCCTGCTTACATTTGGGGCAGAACAGCGGGAAATTCCGAAGCTCTGTGTCTGACCGCATTTTAATGCGTGTCTTGCTTCCGCAAACAGGGCATAATAACCATTTGAATTGCTCGTTCCCGTCATGATTCATGGTTCTTATGCTTGCTTTCTTTTCGCAGTACAACGCTGCTGATAACGCTGATGCCGCCCAACAACGCACAAGATTTTGACGGGAAAAGGATTCCTGCCGCCACCAGACCAGCACCGACAACTAAGTTACAAGCCGCAGCCGTTTTTAACGCTTTCTTTTTCGGGTTGGGAAGTTCTACGGAAATCCCCAATCTACCATTCAGCTTTTCGCAAGCCTGATTTACTTCTTTAATCATTTTGTCCTCCTTTAAAACAATAACTGTATGCCGTGATTTACAATAAGCAACACGCCAATGCCTATGACAATCCATAGGGCTGTGGTTTTCTTTTCTTTCCCTTTTCTCTTGTTCAGAAACAGGAAAATCAATCCCACACCCACAAGGCAGATACCAACAATCAATGATACGATTGAAATAGTCTGCATGATTTCCGCACTTGGAACGGGTACAAAATCGGGAATTGGAAAATTCATGTTATTGCCCCCTTTCTTTTAATTGCTCAAATCTGATAAAATCATTTTTCTCATTGCGACTACTGAAAAAATGATTCCTATGATACCGAAAATAATTGCCGCAACGGGAATTGACATCAATCCTGCATTGATTCCCTGTGAGTTTGACGCTATGGCAACAATGATGATAGACGAAACAACGGTTGCAATCGTTGACTTCTTTATCATTCCAACATACAGTGGGAGAAGCCCCAACAGGATAGCGGATATTGTTGTAACTGCCTGTGCCAGTATGTTTCCAAAGCTGAACGTGACAAAATCAAAACATTTTGACGCAAGAAAGATTGTGGCATATTGGAAGATATTTGACAGCACATGGAACGTAAAACTAATGCAGCATATCAAAATGAGTTTTGCCGTAATCAGTTTCGTGCGGCTGATCGGGTAAGTGAAAAGCAAGCCGATTGTCTTGTTTCTGTATTCTTCAATCACAAATACGGAAATCAGTACCGCTTCCCATACAATCAGAGTAGCCCTTACAAGCATTGCCGCTAACGTAACCGTATCTAACTGGACTGGGGCAAATCCCGGAAGTGTGGATATATTGCCGCTTGCAGTTAAAAGGCTGGACGTAAAGACCGAAAGCAGAAAAATGATAAAGTTAGCAATTAACAATCCGGCGATATGCGGCTTAAACGGTACTTTCTTAATTTCCATGCGGATAAGATTCCACATTTTTTCCACCTCCTCCCAATAAGCCTAAATAATAGGATTCAAGGTCTATCCCTTTCGCCGTGAGTTCTTTCATAGATACTTCCGCAAGCATAGCCCCGTGGTCAATAATTCCGATTGTGTCGGCAATTTTAGATAGCTCGTCAAGGATATGGCTGGATATTAAAATGCTTGTGTGGTATTCATGGTTGATTCGCAACAGTAGTTCCCGCACTTCGATAATTCCCTGTGGGTCTAAGCCGTTTATAGGTTCGTCTAAAATGAGCAAATCCGGATTTGTGAGCATTGCCCTTGCAAGCGCAAGCCGCTGTTTCATTCCCAAAGAGAATTTCCCTACGGCTTTATTGCCCGTTTCTGCAATTCCCAATAATGACAGCGTTTCCATGATGTTTTCATAGCCTGCGCCCATGTACCGGCAATGGAGTTCCATGTTCTCGTATGCGCTTAAATGGCTGTAAAAAACAGGGCTTTCAATAATGCTGCCGATACGGGAGAAAACGGGATTGTTCCCCTTGTTGATAGTTTCGCCTAATAAACATACCGTACCTGTATCGGGGAAAATGATGTGGTACAGTGTTTTCATCAGCGAAGTTTTTCCTGCGCCGTTTGCGCCCAGAAATCCGTATACTTCCCCTTGCCTTACATTCATGCAAATATCATTCAGTATGGGGCAGCCCTCTATGGATTTTGATAAATGCCGGACTTCAACCGCATTTGTCATTCGCTCGCCCCCTTTTCGGGGCATAGCCGCCTTTTAAATATCAAAGTCGCTTTCTGTGCGATTCCGATAAGGGAATATTGGGAGCTGCCTATACATGGATAAGAAAAACAAGTAACCAGTTCCCAACCGTCCTTACCGTAATGATTCAGCTTATCAGACAGCGACTTTTCGGAATGTTCTGTTTCCTTGCTGTCAATTACTACCGTTGTGTACTCAAATTCTGTCATAAAAATCTCCTTTACTCAAAAATATCTGCCACAAGGCTATCCACCATAAAATCAAAAACAGCGAAATAATCACAAGTGACGGAAAGCGTTTCTTTTGCATTGATTGTTGACAGCAGCGCACTCAAAATTCCATATGCCTGTGCTTCCTCCATTTTCAGATTGAGGTCTGCGGCATGGATAACCTGTCTGAAAAAATCGAAACTGTCAAACTTGATTTTCTTAATCGTTTCTTCCGGCAGCTTTGTCACAAAAGACTGAAAATCCGGCGTATTAACATTGTAGAGGAACGGCTTGCTGTCGTATTCCCGGAAAAGCCTTTTCATGGACTGTGCAAAGCCCTCTTTCGTCCGGCTGTTCCTGTTTATGTCGATAATCTTTTCTGTCAACCTCCTTTGTATGTCTGTGATTGTTTCAAGGAATAAATCTTCCTTTGTCGGGTAGAGCGTATAAAAAGTACCGATAGATATAACTACCTTGTCGCATAGATTCTTAATGCTTGTCTTTTTGTACCCTTGCGCTATCCAACATTCCTCGCATAGTTCTTCCAGCTTTTTGCGGATTGCTTTTTTATCAACGTCCGAAAGGACTGGCTTTGACGGCATAATTCTATTTCTCCCTTCTGATGAATTTTACTTGCGAATATTCGTTATGAATATTCGCAAGTAAATAATAACATTTGTAACACATATTGTCAAGGTGAAAAAGTTTTGTTTATTATGCAATAGTTGAAATCATATTTTTCCCACTCGTGGTTCTTTCATTGGCAGGCTGCTGGCCGAGATAAAAACGCCGTTTTCCATATCCTCGGCATGGATAGCGGCTTTCTTCGCCTCAATTTCAGCCCTTTTCTTTTCTTTGATTTTATCCTCATACCGTTTTTGTGTCCCGTTGGCCTTGCGCCGGAGATATGCCTGGTGCAGCTTGTCCTTGCGTTCCTCTTTCTTCCGCAGGGCTTCCAGTTCCTCCGGCGTGAGGTTCATTTCCCCAAAATGGGGCGGTATGTACCTTCCGACAAAATTGAAGTAAATCTCAACTTCCTGCGTGGTTTCAATGCTGCCTTTTCGGTCACGCTCATGGACAAGGATTTTCTCCACAAACTCATTCAGCATGGTGGTAGTCAGGTTGTCAAAATTCTCATACTTGTCAACAAGGGCGATAAATTTCTCCGCTGATTTCCGGCTCTGCTCATATCCAGCGATTGCCTTTTCCAGTTCAGTAATCTCGCCGGAAAGGGATTCCTGCTCCTTTGCGTACTGTGCGTCCAGGGCGGCGTACCTTGCGTCAGGCAGCTTGCCCAGCACATTGTCCTCATAAATCTTGCATATCAGTTTTTCCAGTTCCCCGGCCCGTTTCTGTGCCGCCGCCAGCCGTTTCCGCTTTCTGGTGATGTCGCTGGCCTGCTGCTCGGCCTGAGTTTCCTGAACCGCTTTGATAAACTCTGCCCTGTCATTTCTGGAATACTCCGCAATCGCCCGGAGCATATCGGAAACCAGTGTCAGGACGGCGCTTTCATTGATTCGGTGCTGCGTGGAGCAGAGGACGCCAACCGGAACCTTGCTATATTGGGAGCAAGTATACTGTGAGATACGCTTACCATTGTTGGTGCGGTGGACGTACATCTTGCCGCCGCAGTCGGCGCAGTAGAGCAGGCCGGTAAGCGGGGCGGCTTCTCCCCAGCCGTCCGGGTAACGCTTCACGTTGGAGCGGATTCTCTGCACATTCTCAAAGGTTTCCGGGTCGATAATGGCGGTGTGGGTGTCCTCAAAAATTACCCATTCATTTTCATCAACGTAGTGGCTTTTCTTGTCCTTAAAGTGCTTACGGGTCTTGAAGTTGATGGTGTGGCCTAAATACTCACGCTTTTTCAGGATATTGACGATAGTAGAAGAACCCCAGCCATAAGGGTCTTTAAACGTCTTGGATTGGTTCACGCCCTCCCCGTAATGGGAGAGGTGCAGGGAAGGTATCTCAATCTTTTCCTGTGACAGCCGGTTCGCAATCTGGTAGGGGCCGTATCCCTCCAAAGTCATAGCGAATATCCGGCGCACCACGCCAGCGGCTTCTTCGTCCACAATCCAGTGTTCCCGCTTTTCGTCCCATAAATAGCCGTAAATGACCGTGCCGGTCAGGTGCTTGCCGCTCATGCCTTTTGCCTTGAATACGGACTTAATCTTGCGGCTGGTATCTCTGGCGTAAAATTCATACATGATGTTCAAGAACGGGGTAAAATCATTCTCTCCCTTGGCGCTGTCCACTCCGTCATTGATGGCGATCAGCCGGACGCCTCTCTGCCGCAGGATTTCCATGACCTGGCCGACTTTGAGATAGTCACGCCCCAGGCGGCTCATGTCTTTGATGATGATTGCCTCCACGTTCCCGGCCTCCACTTCCTCCATCATGGCGGTGAATCCGGGGCGGTCGAACCGGGTTCCGGAGATTCCATCGTCCGTGAAATGGGTCGGGTTGGGAAAACCGTTGCGGCGGGCGTAATCTTCCAACATGGATTTCTGGTTGCTGATGGAATTGGATTCCCCATTCAATTCATCGTCACGGCTCAATCTTTCGTATAATGGAGTGATTTTGGTTTTCGTCATAGCGTCTGCCTCCTTACATGAAATATGCTCTAAATGGGTTCTTCACTAACCATGAGAAAATCTCGTGATTAAGAAGTCATTTAGAGCATATAACACCCGCCGCCAGCTTGTATTTTTTGTACTGCCGCACCGCGAAATGGTTGGGTTTCTCGGATTCCAGCGCGTCAAACATCAGGTCAACGGGGTTTTTGTATTCCTCATCGTCCTCCCGGACCTCCATCGCGTTAATAAACTCAATCAGGGTGGAGAAGTTCTGTTCCTCCACCGGGGCCTCATAGTGGATATATCCAATCAGGGCGCAGTACAGCAGCGTTTCCGCTTTGACCCAGAAATCGTCACTGGCTTTCCCCTCGCCCTTGGTGTTGGCGATTAAGGTTGTCACCAGCTTCAAGATGTCCTTTTCGCTGTGGATATAGGCGAAAGGATTGTATTTCATGGATTTTTTGAAGTTGATGGTATTCAGCACCTTGATCCGGTACGGCTCATAGATGGTTTTGCCGTTCTTGTCCTTCATGGGCTTTCCGTCCTTATCCAGCTTCGGCGCACCCCGTTGGAGCAGCTTTCCACATTCGACCAGGATTGTGCCTTTCGGATCAGTAACCACATACGAGCTATGGAGCTGCATCAGGTTGGGCTTGAGCCAGAACCGGGTCTTGCCGGAGCCGGAACCGCCGATTACCAGCACATTTTTGTTGCGGGCGGTCTTGGGGTCCTTGGGGCGGCTGCTCATGGTAAGGCGTTCCGTCTGGGTGAGGATGACATTGTTCTGGAATACCGGATCAACATAAGGGGCGATGTCCTGGGAATTTCCCCATCTCGCAGAACCGTACTCGATATTTGGGCGGTACTTCTTGGCGTTTTTGCCTTTCAGGTAAACAGCCAGCCGGAGCGCCGCGCCGCAGCACAGCCCGACCAGCAGGTCCAGCGGGTGAAAGCTGGGCCAGAAACTTCCAAGCGCCGCCGGAAGGACGGAGATTAGCGACAGCGCCTTTTCCGATGCGTCCGCGCCCTGGGCCATCCGCCACGCCTCCCCGAAGTTGGTGGCGAACAGCCCCATCAGGATATAGGGCAGGTTCAGCAAAACGAGCTTCTTGATGTTCAATGGTCTTTTCATCGTTCCAGCTCCTTTCGCTTTGTGCGGTCCACCACCGCGTTTTTCACCAGCTCCTTGAACTGGTTCAGCTTCGCCAGCACAGACGGGCGGGACGCCTTGCGGACCTTCTTCTGGGTGTACTCGGTAAATGCCGAGGTCAGCGCGTCCGCGTCGCGGGCCTTGAAAAAGACCAGGTATTTGGGCGGGGAGCAGCTGCGGTCCTTCTTTACCGCGTAATCCACGCCGTACTTCCGGGCAACCCGTTCAAACGCCTTGATGGAGGGGTCTGTGATCTCAAGATTGGACACGCCCTGGTTCTGCCCGATGAGCTGCTTCACCGTCTGCTTTCCCTGGGGCTTGACCTCCGCGCCCTTTTCCCGCTGTTTCTGCATCTTTTGCTCTTTCAGGTGCGCCAGATACTTCATAATTGCCGCTTTGAACAGCCTGCCGGTGAACTTTGTGCCGCTGACAATGAGCGTCAGGGTTTTGCTTTCCACTTCGTCCTGCATGGGTGTTTCGCCTCCTCTCTATGGATTTTCTGCATGGTTTCTCTATCGGAGCTGGTCTTGCCGGTCATAGCGCAGGTTTCCGTTTCGGACCTTCGCATGGCTCACAATCCTGATATGCCCCTGTTCCTGGCGTTCCAGGGACTTTTTATATCCCTCCTCGGTGAGAAAGGCGCGGCTGCGTTCCCCTTTCCAGCCAACAGGGGAATCAGCGGTCAGGGTATCAAAAATAATCATGTGCCGGGTGTCCTCCGCGAACCGGTTTAAGTCCATGTAACTATGGCCGGAATACTCCCGCGCCCCGGCTTTAAGCCGCATTTCCTCCATCAGCTGGCCGATGGTCTTTTGCTCAGGCATGGTGTGCGCCCCCTTTCTCCCGGCCCTGGCCTTTCACCGTCAGAATCCCGTCCAGCGTGGTGGCGGTGATCCGCAGGCGTTCAGCGGTGGCAATATCGTTTTTGACCGTTTCATCGGTCGAGTGGCCGCAGACCACCAGCACATGGGAGCGGCGCAGGTAATCTCTGGCGATGTCGATTCCGTCCTTGTGTTCCTGGGGGATTTCATCCTTCAAAAACAGCGGCAGGAACAAAACAGGGCAGACGGGGGAATATCCGGCGTCATACACCTGGCGGCAGTAGCTGGCGGCGTTTGCCGCGTTTTCATGGGGGTTCTTGCTCCAGGGAGCGGTGATATACGCAAGCGGTCGTTTCATAACAGATTCCTTTCTCCCGGCAGTTCCGGGCAGACAAAAACGGCCAGCTTTCAGAAGCCGCCGTACATATCGTGGTTGACCTGTGAGGTGTAATGGTTGCTCATGGTGGTGGGCGCGTTGAACAGCACCGTCAAAAGGTACTGTTTCATGTTCCGTACCTCGGTGGTGTTCTTTTGCAGGCAGTCCATGACAAACTCGATGTGGGAGCTGTCCAGCTTCAGGAAGCGGGAACGCACCACCTCATGGGGGAAGTCCGCCCCGGCAATCCGGGTGGTCGTACGTTTCGCGCAGACCGCTTCCACCAGCAGCTCCACAATCTCGTCCAAATCCTCCCGATAGGTCCCAAACCGCTGTTTGAGGCAGTCATACTCGATATTCTCCAAAATCAGCTCCCGATAACTTTCCATCTCTGTCAGTGACATCGTTTCCCTTCGCTTCGGTTCCGGTGGCTTCGCCGCCGTTCCCCGGAAGGGAAGGGAATCGGTAATTGATCCGTCAGTAATTGATTTTTGGGTATTTAATTTCTCTATATTTATTTGCGTTGGATTTTCCGTTGACGGTTTTCCCGTTGCCGGATTATCCGTTGTCGGAAAACCCGACAACGGTTTTTCCAACAACGGTTTTGGGGGCAACGGTTGGGCGGGCGGTTCCTCTGTTACCGGACGCTCATAAATCACATACTCGTTGGCGCTGAACTTGCCGCCCGCGTCGGTGGTCTGGCGGCGCTTGATGTACCCCGCCTTTTCCAGCTCATTGACTGCGGAGCGGATGGCGTCCTTGCTTTCCCGGTTGATAACAGCCAGGCCGGAAAGGGTGTAGTCCCAATCCTCCGGCAGTGAGAGCATCTGGGACAGCAGGCCCTTTGCTTTCAGGCTCAGGCTCTTGTCCCGCAGATGATAGTTGCTCATAACGGTGTATCCCTGTGTGCGTTCTACGCGAAAAACGGCCATTTTCTGCACTCCTTTCGTTTCCCAGGGCATGAAAAAAGCCACAATCCCTTAAAAAGAATTGCGGCGTTCATTTGCTGGCTGACTTCTTCCTGTACCGGTGCGAAACCGGCGGCATGGGCGGTTTGTCAAACAGGCTCTCTAACTGCGGAAACGTCAGGGTTTGGAAAATCCGGTCAATCTCAATGGTTTCCATGTTGCGCTGGGAGCGGCAGTCCTCCCGGATGGCTTCTCTGATTTCCTTAACGGTACACATATTCATTCCTTCCTCTCAATTTGTCAGGTTTACGGGTGGCGTTTCTTTTTGGGCTTGAAGTCCAGGATATGCCCCTCAATGACGCGGGCATACCGTTTGATTTTGATGTCCCGGCGTTTCTGGCTGGCGAGAACGGCCTGGTAGCCGTCCTCGTCCAGAAACAGGCGCGTTTCATCGCCGGGTGCGCCGTAGGCGGCGCGGGGCCGCAGGACGGAAAACTCCACCATCCAGCGGGTCTTATCCTGAAACCGTTCCACAGCCAGTATGTTGTGGCCCTTTAACTCCCTGGCAACGTGATCTCTCATAGGCGCTCCTTTCAGCGTTCCTGATCTCTCTGACGCTTTTTCTGCCACTGTTCCAGCAGTTTGATGATGGTTTCCTGCATCCGGGCAGGGGTGTAGCTTTTGGGAAAATACTTCCGCAGGGTGTCGGAGGTAAACGTCACCTTGTCCAGATCGCTTTTCTTTTCCTCGCCCATAATCGCCCGCATTACGTCTATGGATAAACGCCCCTCCTGGCTGAATTTCTTGAGCCGCTGGGCTTGGGAAAGGGAGGGGGTGGCCTGTTCGCTGTCCATCGCGTCCAAAAGCTGTGTCTGTTCTTCTTTTTTGAGAAAGGACAGCTCATAGGCCGGGTTCAGGGCAATTTTCTTTTCGTCCACCATGTTCAGCAGTTCGGGGATTAACTCGGTCAGGCGAATGTAGCGGAAAATCTGGTTTTTACTCTGACCGACCTGTTCCGCCAGAACCTCGCTGGACTTCTTCCCAAAATCGTTCCCAACTTGGGAACAATTTTCTTTGGAGGGCCGACCTGCTTGCCGTTTCATAGCTTCTAATTTCATCTTGTAGGCAAAAGCCCTCTCGCTGGGGAGAAGGCTTTCCCTTTGCAAATTGCTGTCAACCATGATAATCGTGGCGGCGTCATCGTCCAAATCCCGGACAATCACCGGCATGGTTTCTTTCTCTGCCAGTTCACTGGCCCGATGCCGCCTGTGTCCGGCTACCAGCTCATAGCCGCCGCTGGGGTCAGGACGGGCGATAGCAGGAACAAGAACGCCGTACTGCCGGATGCTGTCCGCTGTTTCCATCATGGCATCATCATCTTTGACCTTGAAAGGGTGGCCCTTGAACGGGTGCAGCTCGCTTAAAGGGATTTCTACCACCTTTTCCCGCCCCGCGTCGGCGCGGCTTTCCTCGGTGGTAAACAGATCATCGACCGATGCCAGCTCTACTTTTTTCGCGCTGCTTTTCAAGTTTCAACACCTCCTTGGTCAGATTTGCGTAGCCTTCGGCTACTTTGCCGCCTGGGTCATGGGCGAAAATGCTCCTGCCCTCCGCGCTGGTTTCCTTTGCCCGGACAGAATGGGGAATCTCTGTGCCGAATACCTTGATTTTGCTGCCGTAGGTTTCCCGCAGCAGGGCGGCAATCTCTTTGGCAAAGTTGGTGCGGTTGTCCACCATCGTCAGCAGGATACCGTCTATTTGCAGTTTCGGGTTGATCTGCCGCTTGACTTTGGCTACCGTAGAGAGCAGCTGTTCCAGCCCTTTGGCGGGCAGGTACTCCGCCTGGACGGGAATTATAATCCTGTTGGCAGCGGCCAGGGCGTTGACGGTGAGCATACCCAGGGAGGGCTGGCAGTCTATGAGGATATGGGAATACTGCCCCTTTACGGTGTCCAGGTATTGCCGCAGAATCGTTTCCCGGCTCATAGCGTTTACCAGCGACACCTCCATGCCGGACAGCTGAATATCCGCCGGCATCAGGTCCACACCCTCCGGGTGGCGCAGAATCCCCTCGCCGGGGCGGACCGGCTGATCGGTCAGGATACGGCCCATCGCGTCAGAGAGGGTAAAGGGCAGCTTATCCGGCTGGGGATTGCCCAGGCTGATGGTCAGGCTCCCTTGCGGGTCCCCGTCAATGAGTAGCACTTTCTTTCCCGCCTGTGCCAGTCCTATCCCTAAGTTGGCACAGGTTGTGGTCTTGCCCACACCTCCCTTTTGGTTGGCGATGGCGATGATTTGCGTGTTCAAGATAATCACCTCGTTTCTTGATATGAAAAAAGGGAGAATGTGACCGGAATCAACATTCTCCCTTAGAAACGATATGTGATTGTGCAATAATCTGTCTTTTGTGAGGTTAGCTTTTGAGAGCCATCTCGCCGCAAACCCGCATGAATACTGGATTTTTGCCTGTTTGCTTTCCCTTTCCCCAATAACCTGTGTTCAATGAGTATTATGCGAAGGATATTTCCCGGAAGGTGACTTCTGCCTTGAATACGGCGCGGGCGGAGGGGAAGTTTGTGATCAAGCTGGCTCCTTACGGGTATCTGAAATCTCCGGAGGATAAGCAGAGCCTGGTGGTGGACGGGGAGACGGCGGGGGTTGTGAAGCGTATTTTCCGGCTGTTCCTGGAGGGTAACGGCTATGGGAGGATTGCGGGAATCCTGAACGGGGAGGGCATCCCATGTCCGGAGGTCTACCGGAAGTCAAGGGGGCTTCCGGTGACGGGGCATAAGGGGTGTGTGGAATGGACGGGGATCGTGGTGAAGCGGCTGTTGTCGAATGAGTATTATACGGGGGATTCTGTCCATGGGAAGACCGGCGGGAAGCTGTTTGGGGGCGGCTCCGGCGGGGGAGCGGACGCCGGCGGGTATGTGGTAAGGGATACCCATGAGGCGCTGGTCTCTAGGGCTGATTTTGACAGGGTACAGGAGATGAAGGCGGAACAGGTGCGGGTTTATAACGGGAAACGTGCGGAGGGCAGGCGCTGTGCGGCGGGGAGGAATAAGTTTAAGAAGAAGGTGGTGTGCAGTGACTGTGGAAAGACGATGTATCTGTTCCGGGCGGTATCGCAGGAGGGGGATAAGTTTTTTTATGGCTGCAGTTCCCATAACAGGAGCCGGAAGGTGTGTCCGTACCGGCATAAGGTCATGCTGGAGGATCTGGAGGCTGCGGTGTTCGGGGTTATCAGGAGCCATATGGATGCCTGTCTGGATGCGGAACGGCTGGTCCGGAAGCTGAATGCCGGGAGGCAGGGGATGGAGCGGTACAGGCTGATATCCAGGCAGGCGGAACGTATCCGGGAGAGGATGCGGCAGGCTGCTGGGAAGAAGGCGGGGCTGTATGCGGATTTTGCGGAGCGGCTGATTGACGGGGAGGAATATGCGGCGCTGTCGGAGCGGTATACGAAGGAGGCGGAGGCGCTTTCTGCGGAGCTGGAGCGGCTGCTGGAGGAGCGGAAGAGGTATGAGAGGGATTTTCATATAGAGGAAGGCTGGGAGAAGACGGTGCGCGGGTCCCTGGGGGAGCGGGAGTTGACCCAGGGGATGGTGGACGCTTTTGTGACGAGGGTTTCTGTGGACAGGGATGGGAACTGTGAGGTGGTCCTGGCCTATGATGATATGCTTGCGGAGCTTTTGGGAGCTGTGAGGGAAAGGGAGGCGGAGAAGGATGAAGGTTGATGTGGTGGCTAAGTATATCCGGCTGTCGGATGAGGATGTGGATACCGGGAGGAGCGTGAAGCAGGAGAGCAACAGTGTTGTGTCCCAGAGGCGGCTTCTGGACGGGTTTATTGAGGGGGATGCGGGGCTTAGAAGGTGCCGGGTGCTGGAATTTTGTGATGACGGGTTCAGCGGGACCGATTTCCGGCGCCCCGGTTTTGAGGGCATGATGGAGGCGGCGAAGCGTGGGGAGATTGGCTGTGTCATTGTGAAGGATTTTCCCGTCTGGGGAGGGATTATATTGAGGTGGGGAGTTATCTGGAACAGATTTTCCCGCTGATGGAGGTGCGGTGTATTTCGGTGAATGACCATTATGACAGTGAGGGTGTGCTGGGGACGGCTGGCGGTCTGAATGTGGCGTTTAAGAACCTGATTAATATGCTGTACAGCAGGGATTTGTCTAAGAAGATACGGTCTGCGCAGATGGCGCGGGCGCGGAAAGGGGAGTACCTGGGCGGGTTTGCCAGGTATGGGTATGAGAAATCCCCGGAGGATAAGCACCGGCTTGTGGTTGACCCGGAGGCGGCGGAGGTGGTGAGGAAGATTTTTACTATGGCGGCGGAAGGGGTTACGGTTTCGGGGATTGCACGGTATCTGAATGATAATGGCGTGCTTACCTGCGTGGAGTATAAGCAGAGGAAGAACAGCCGGTATCAGCATCCGGGCGGAGGGGTGAAGAAGCTGTGGGGGACTCAGTCGGTGCGTTCCATACTGTCGGATGAGACTTATATCGGGAAGGTGGTGTGGAATCGTTCGGAGAAGTCTATTACTACGGGGAAGCGGATGCTGTGGCATGACCGTTCGGAGTGGGTGGTTGTGGACGGGCAGCATGAGCCGCTGGTGTCGGAGGAATTGTTTGCTTTGGCGAATGAGAGGGCGAAGCCGAAGAAGAGGGACAGGAGCGGCGTGGATATGAGCGGCTTTAAGCGGGAGGTGCTGTTTGTGTGCGGGTACTGCGGGCGGTCTATGGTGAAGAAGAACCATAAGTATTGCTGCCGTTACCGGACCTGTGGGACTGATACGGAGTGCAGGAGGGCGGTGGAGGATATGGAGAAGCTGGAAGGGAGCGTTATGGAGTATGTGCGGAAGACGGCGGAGGTGATGCTGGGCAATTCCGGGAGGAAGGATGTGGGAGCGGAGAGGGAGACGCTGGGGAAGAAGTTGGACGCTTTGCGGAAGGAGAAGGAGCGGCTTTCGGCGGAGAAGATGTTTTTGTATGATAAGTACCGGTCCGGGGGTATGACGCGGGAGCAGTTTGTGGGGAGGACGGGGAGTATGGGTGTGAGGGTTGAAGAGATTGGGAAGGAGATGGGGGAGGCAGAGGATGGGATTGAGAGGCTGAAAGGGTGCGGCTCCCAGGAGGGGGAGGCTGCGCTGGAGGGGATTGCGGTCTTGAAGGAATTTGATAAAGGGGTGTTGCGGAAGGGGATTGAGAGGATCAGAGTGTTTGGAGAAGGGCAGATTGAGGTTGTTTGGAAGGGTGGGGATATGTTCGGCGGGGGAGATTCGTAAAAATTTGTAGGAAGATTGACGGAGCCATGAGCGGGGTGCTTGTGGCTTTGGTGGTTTTGGGGTATAATATATTGCAGTGGAAAAGAGTGGCATTTATATATTTGATATAGGTAAAAGTATAGATGAGGTTTGATTTGGAATGAAAAGGGTTAAGGAATATGCGTATGGATTTGATATAAACGAAGAACTGACAATATATAGTAGGATAGGGGAGGAAAAATCACCATATCAAAATTACTGTGAATGGCATGGTTATATTTGTGAGAAATATGGAGGCGGTAAGTATGCAGAGTCTACATTGAAAAATTTTGTGCATTATTTGAAGCGTGAGAAAAATCTAATTATGAGCAGAAAAGAAATGTGGAATGGGTGTACAATGCCGTTATTAACGGTGTTCATTACGATTGTATATACATTTGTATTTTCAGTGGTCAATGTGATAAATACTTATAATAATTCTATAAATATGTTGATAGATGAAGAATTTTTGGAGTATACAGGGTATAATCCAAAGCTAATATATGAGGCATTGGAACAAAATTTACATTCCGGAATGTGGTTTTATATTTGGGGAGCTTTTTTAATGGGATTGATTGTTTTGATGTTTTTATTCTTTGCGTCTGTTAGAATTAGAAGTAATAATTTGAAGAATGAGTTTTATTCGGATTTCATAACGATTGTTCAAGAAATAATTGAAGAGCAAAAATCAGGAAATGCAGAAACGGCATAGGAGGGAAAATGGATCATAAAGAAGGCGACTTTAGAAAAATATGTTTTCACTGTGCTTCCATTTATGAGATGGAAGGCGAGGAAATATTGACGTGTCCGGTTTGTGGAAAAAGTATACTGTTATCAGAATATGAAAAGGTAATGCAAGGTATTAGGCAGGCTGTTTTTGGAGGATGGACATGCAGGGAAAGGTATGATGGTGTAGAGGACGATGGGAGGCGCTATTATACAGAACCCTGTAGTGAGATATTAAATTTTGTGGCAGTGGCTGTTGCAAGTGGTTTGATTGGAAATATGTCATATGACATTGTTAAAAAGGTATTTGGTAAAATCGTTTCATATCTGAAACGGAGTAAGAAAAGTTGTGAGGATGAAACATTAGTAGCTTTTTTGGAATCCCCGGAGAAGATAAAGAAATTTTCAGAATATATCAGTGCGTATTATGACGAATATGAGGGAACAGATGCTAAAACGAAGAATGCGATTATGGAAGAGGTATTTGTGGATCATGTTTCTCATATCATAGACGGTCTGATAAAAATGAGACATAAAGACATTGATATAGACAAAGTGATGGAGGACAGCCCGCATACAAGGGAAGAGATAATGAAGATGGTTTTGGAAATACGGGATAAAGTGAATGCCAAACGATTGGAGGAAGAGGATTTTAAAGGTTTTTGGGATGACATAGATATTGATTAAGGGAAGAAGGTTAAATACATATGTAAAGGAATAAAAAAGTTGAAAAATTTTTTGTCCTTTACTTGACACGGGCAGAGCCGATGAACAAGTGAGCAATCACGGTTTATCGGCTCTGTTCTTTATATAACCACGGGCAGTGCAAGCCCACCGAATAAAAAAAACGATGTATCGGTGGGCTGATTAGCCATGCTCTGAACACTCTCCGACTTCGCTTTTTGGAGTTTGGAGGGATTTTTATTGCCTACAAGCAGCTTTCACCTGCATCTACATATACCATACCGAGGATGGACGAATAACCTGTTAAAAAAATCCTCGTCAACACATGGGGGCTTTCTACCCTGCAAGTAGAAGTCAAATCTCTACATAATAGAAAAAAAATCTCCATAGACCGTAAAGGTGTGACAGCCTTTGTTGTCGCCAGATAAGGATATTTTTATGTAGGGTACGGTGTAACTAAAATTGGTTGCACCGTATCTCTTTGTTACGCCACAAATTTGAAGTCCTGCGGGTTGTTCCGTATTTCTTCCATCGTGGCAAGGATTTCTTTTTCGGTAGGAATATCTATCATCCCTACTGCCGTGAAGTAAATATCCACCTTCACATGGCTGTGACCGCCGGATTTGTCGCTGTTATGGACTTCGATACGCTCAATCAGCGAATTGACAAGCGTAGGGGTAAGTTCCTTAATGTCAGTCATTTCCCGAAGTGTGCGTAAGACAAGCCGTAAATCCACTATCCGCTGTTCGGCGTTCTGCAAGGTCTGTTGGCTTTTGGAAACTTCCTGCGTCAATGATTTTTGTTCCTTTTCATAGCTTTGGAGCATTTTAGCGAACCGTTCATCAGGGAGTACACCGCCGGCATTCTGCTCAAATACTTTTTCAATCAGCTTGTCGATTTCTGTTATCCGCCTTGTGCCGTTCTCAACCGCCTGCTTGAGTCTTTTGTATTCTTTTTGCCGCATGGCGTTGTTTTTCTTTGCCAGCAGATACAGGAATACAGGCTCATAGCAGCGGACAAAATCGGATAAGTCGCTGACAGCTTCTAGCACAAGCCTTTCAAGGACAATATCACGGATATAGTGCATGGCGCATTCCCCTCTGCCGGATTTATATTTGGAACAGCGGAAATGCTCCTGTTTCCTTGTCATGCTTTTGGCGGCTACAAAGTGCATTTTTGATTTACAGTCATAACAATATACTAATCCTGAAAAGAGGCTTGTCCTGCCAGTTTTCGTCGGTCTGCGTTTGTGTCTCCGAAGCTCCTGCACTCTTAGCCACTGTTCCTCGGAGATGATGGCTTCTTGCATGTCAGGTATGATTTGGTAATCTTCCTCGCTGTGTTGGATTCTCTTATGGACTTTGTAACTGACGGTAGTGCTTTTGAAATTGACGGCGCAGCCGGTGTACTGCCTGTTTTCAAGGATATACCCAACGGTCGCCTGTTCCCACCCATAAAGGTTTTTGGGGACTTTCTGCGCATGTTTCCTGCCGATGGATTCAAAATAGGCGGCGGGGGAGAGTATCTGTTCTTCCTCAAGCTGCCTTGCAATCTGCATCGGGCCTTTCCCTGCAAGGCACAGGGCAAAAATCTTCCTTACGGTTTCTGCCGCCGGTTCGTCGATTACCCATTGCTTCGGATTAGCTTCCGATTTCCTGTACCCATAGGGTACGATAGAAGCGATACGCTCCCCATGTTCCGCTTTAGACTGCCACACCGCACGGATTTTCTTAGAGGTCTGCGCCGCATACCATTCATTGAACACAGGTTATTGGGGAAAGGGAAAGCAAACAGGCAAAAATCCAGTATTCATGCGGGTTTGCGGCGAGATGGCTCTCAAAAGCTAACCTCACAAAAGACAGATTATTGCACAATCACATATCGTTTCTAAGGGAGAATGTTGATTCCGGTCACATTCTCCCTTTTTTCATACTGATTATTCTAATGCTTGAGAGCCACCAATTTAATCCTTGGGAGCCACTTATAATTTAATGCTTGAGAGCCATTACAATATACTAGATATAGTATGTCTATTATTTACCGCTTATAACATTGTCTCAGAATTGCTTTAAACCTGCAAGGGTAAATACACTGCGTTGCACCCCTTGTAGGTTTAAAACAATTCTGAGATAGGATAATCAAGCGGTTAAGGCTAAGTGTACTTTGATCATAGATACACTATATATTGTGGTGGCTCTGAAAGATTAAAATAGACTTGTATTGATGGCTCTGAAGCCTTAGAACAGTGGCTCTCAAGCATTAAAATAATCACTTACGCCGCTTCGTGCGTCCGCTCCTGATCTTTATATTTATAAGGAAGATTATACTAATCAGATTCCGTCAGAGCTTGATGAAGTAATCAGAAAATACCCGGGCGTGAAGCGTGCATTTGGCAGGGGTTATGCAGAGTTTACGGTTCCAGGAGAAGGGAGCACGCTTATCGTGATTTCTTATGATGACCAGCAATTTCAGTGGGCAAAGGATTCTCTGATTGAGGGAAATCTTCAGGATGCGATAGATGGAAAAGGTATGCTTTCCGTACATCGGGAAGGGAATACATTTGCTGCAGGCAGCAATGTCACGGTATCGGCAGGCGGTGGGGAGAAAGAAACTTCCATAGTCGGTACCCTTG
Source organism: Dorea sp. 5-2 (assembly GCF_000403455.2). Classification (GTDB taxonomy): domain Bacteria; phylum Bacillota; class Clostridia; order Lachnospirales; family Lachnospiraceae; genus Sporofaciens. The sequence continues at coordinate 39,853 of NZ_KE159717.1, forward strand.
GAGATGTTCCGTATAGTTATGGAGCGGACAGTACTACAGACAGTATGACAGGAATGGCAGTCTGCTCGGAAGAATTGTTCCGGAAACTGACAGGGGAAGACGGGTATGCGGTTCTTGATGTACAGCTTAATCGGGATGCAACGGATTCACAGGTGCAGGAAATCCGCAAGGTAATGGAACAGGAATGTGGCGGCAGTGTTGCATTTTCTGACAAACGGATCGGAAACAAGGAAACGAAAGGGGCAAGCTATTCGATGTCTGTATTTCTCTATGGTTTTTTGGCAGTGATTGCTATGATTGGTTTCTTTAATATCATCAATAATATTGCCATGAGCGTGTCGGCGCGGATGAGGGAGTATGGCGCGATGCGGGCGATTGGAATGACTGTGCGGCAGTTAAACAGGATGGTATTGGGTGAGACAATGAC
>NZ_KE159717.1:40289-76207 GCF_000403455.2 Dorea sp. 5-2
CAAAAGCTAACCTCACAAAAGACAGATTATTGCACAATCACATATCGTTTCTAAGGGAGAATGTTGATTCCGGTCACATTCTCCCTTTTTTCATACTGATTATTCTAATGCTTGAGAGCCACCAATTTAATCCTTGGGAGCCACTTATAATTTAATGCTTGAGAGCCATTACAATATACTAGATATAGTATGTCTATTATTTACCGCTTATAACATTGTCTCAGAATTGCTTTAAACCTGCAAGGGTAAATACACTGCGTTGCACCCCTTGTAGGTTTAAAACAATTCTGAGATAGGATAATCAAGCGGTTAAGGCTAAGTGTACTTTGATCATAGATACACTATATATTGTGGTGGCTCTGAAAGATTAAAATAGACTTGTATTGATGGCTCTGAAGCCTTAGAACAGTGGCTCTCAAGCATTAAAATAATCACTTACGCCGCTTCGTGCGTCCGCTCCTGATCTTTATATTTATAAGGAAGATTATACTAATCAGATTCCGTCAGAGCTTGATGAAGTAATCAGAAAATACCCGGGCGTGAAGCGTGCATTTGGCAGGGGTTATGCAGAGTTTACGGTTCCAGGAGAAGGGAGCACGCTTATCGTGATTTCTTATGATGACCAGCAATTTCAGTGGGCAAAGGATTCTCTGATTGAGGGAAATCTTCAGGATGCGATAGATGGAAAAGGTATGCTTTCCGTACATCGGGAAGGGAATACATTTGCTGCAGGCAGCAATGTCACGGTATCGGCAGGCGGTGGGGAGAAAGAAACTTCCATAGTCGGTACCCTTGGAGATGTTCCGTATAGTTATGGAGCGGACAGTACTACAGACAGTATGACAGGAATGGCAGTCTGCTCGGAAGAATTGTTCCGGAAACTGACAGGGGAAGACGGGTATGCGGTTCTTGATGTACAGCTTAATCGGGATGCAACGGATTCACAGGTGCAGGAAATCCGCAAGGTAATGGAACAGGAATGTGGCGGCAGTGTTGCATTTTCTGACAAACGGATCGGAAACAAGGAAACGAAAGGGGCAAGCTATTCGATGTCTGTATTTCTCTATGGTTTTTTGGCAGTGATTGCTATGATTGGTTTCTTTAATATCATCAATAATATTGCTATGAGCGTGTCGGCGCGGATGAGGGAGTATGGCGCGATGCGGGCGATTGGAATGACTGTGCGGCAGTTAAACAGGATGGTATTGGGTGAGACAATGACATATACGGTCTTTGGTGTTCTTTTAGGATGTGTGATTGGGCTGCCTCTTAATAAGGTTCTGTTCCAAAACCTTGTGACTTCCAGATGGGGAGATGAATGGAGCGTTCCGGGATGGGAGCTTTTGGTGATTGTGTTCATTATGCTTGGTTCCGTATGTCTGGCGATTATGGGGCCGGTGAAGCAGATCAAGAAAATGACTGTGGTGGATACAATAAGCAGGGAGTAAAAAGACGGTAAGGCCTTGGATATCGGAGGCACAGTTGGGGGCAAAAAACAATATCCGCTAAAAAGTATAATTCCGACATTATGCCGTGAGAACATTTTAGCGGATATTTTTATATACGGAATTGCCTTGGAAAAATTGTAGGCACCAAAAACCCCGCTGCCGGAGCCGTTCCGATGAAGTCGCTTACTGCAGTTGCCAGCTCTTTTCGGCGGGGGCCGGTTACATTGTAACTGATTTCCATGGTACTGGCTTCGGAAAAGGTGGCAAAAATGATCGCCGCCGCAGTTGGAGCCGATCTGTTCAAGATTGAGCAAAAGGTTCCGTATGCCGCCGATTACAATACTTGTATTGAGCAGGCAAAAAATGACTTGAGGGCAAAGGCGAGGCCAGAGCTGGTATCCGTGCCGGAAAGTCTGGATAGCTATGATGAAATTTATTTGGGCTACCCTAAACTGTAGCCCCGTTTTGAGTGTGTATTATGTGTATCGTGTTCCCATAAGGGCAGGAAAAGGAACAGTATACACAGATAGCTGTAAAAAGTGTGTATAGCGTTAGCAGATAAATAACATAAAGTGAGGATAGCAATAGATGTATCTGGCAGGAAGTAGCTGGACCCATCTTTTTTTATTGTAAATTTATGGATAGACAAAGATAATTATGTTAAAATGCGATAATAAAATACATATAAGTGAGAATAAATCGAATTTACATGTTGAAAAAATGATAAAATGTGATACAATAGTTAGTAAAGAAAAATGTGAGGTGCAAGCATGCTTATACAATTTAATTTTAAAAATTTTAAATCATTTCGAGATGAAGCAATTTTGGATTTATCTGCGGCAAAGATGACAGAATTTTCTGACAGGGTGGTTTCGGAAGGAAATGAAAAAATTTTGCCTATGGCGGCTATATATGGTGCAAATGCCAGTGGAAAGTCTAATATATATAATGCGTTTGAATATATGGCAGATTATGTGATTGAATCTTTCAAATATGGGGATGAAGAAGAAAAATTTGAGGAATATCGGCCAACTCCATTTTTGTTTGATAGTATTTCAGGTAATGCTGAGTCTAGTTTTGAAATATATTTTACAATTTCAGGGGATAAGACAGAAAAAACATATAATTATGGCTTTTGTGTTGACAGACATGGAGTTACAGAGGAATGGCTGAATTCGAAGGCTAAGACAGCGCGTAAGTTTAAGTCTGTTTTTTATCGTTCTATTGAAGAAAATACACTGGACTTGTCAGGTCTTCCAAAGAGCAGTAGGGAGAATATTCAGGTGGCATTGGAGAAGCAGGTTTTAATTGTTTCTCTTGGAGCAAAATTGAAAGTGAATAAGTGTAAAGACATTCGGGACTGGTTTCTGGCAAATGAGTTCGCAGATTTTGGGGATCCATTTACCAATTTCTTTTTGTCACGTCGTTTGCCGAAAGGATTTGTAGACGATGATAGTGTGCAAAAGAAAGTGATAGAGTATTTTGCCTCTTTTGATGAGCACATTAAAGATTTTGAGATAGAAAGGGTTCCGCATGACACTGAAACGAAAGAAGAAACATATAAAATCAGTGCATTGCACAAAAAAATAGATTCTGATGAATTTGCAGCTATTCCTTTGGGCATGGAATCGGCGGGGACATTGAAAATGTTTGCATTGTATCCAGAATTACAGGATGTTTTGGAAAAGGGAAGCGTATTTTTCATTGATGAATTAAATGCTCGTCTGCATCCGTTACTGGTTCGGAACTTTTTGCTTACTTTCCTGAATCCAGAAATCAATACGAATCATGCACAGTTGATTTTTACAACACATGATACATGGCAGCTGTCTAATCAGCTTCTTCGGAGGGATGAGGTGTGGTTTACGGAAAAAGATGGACAGGGGATTTCTAAATTGTATTCTCTGGCGGACTTTGTAGATGAATCTGGTGCCAGGATTCGAAAAGATGAAAGCTACGAAAAAAATTATCTGATTGGAAAGTATGGTGCGATTCCAACATTAAAGAGTATTGATATCTTTAAGGAGGGATGATCATAATATGGCAAGAAAAGACAGGACTGGTAACCGAAAGACCAGAGAACAGCGACAGCCATTAAAGATTCCGGAATTGGGTTATTATTTGGTGGTTACAGATACAGAGGCAACAGAAAGATGCTATTTTCAGGGACTGCATAAAGAGCTTCCGAAAGACATACAGAATAAATTAGTAATCAAGGTAGTGGAAACTAAGACAAGGGTAATGATTGATAAATGTCTGGAAATGACAGCATATGATGCGCAATATCGTATGCCTTGGATTGTGTTTGACAGGGATGAGGTAAAAGATTTTGATGAAATCATAAAGGAAGCGGAGGCATTGGGCATAAATGTGGGCTGGTCAAATCCATGTTTTGAAATATGGATGTACTCCTATTATGGAGCAATGCCAGCTATTATGGAATCTTGGGTATGCTGTGATGAGTTTGAAAAGATTTTTCAAAGAAAAACAGGACAAAAATATTCAAAATCAGATGCGGGATTGTATGAAAAGATTTCCCGGACAGGAGATGAAGAAAAAGCTCTACAAATAGCAAGGCAGAAGTATGGGCAGTGTGTTCGAGAAGGAAAAACGATACCATCTAAGATGTGTCCATGTACGACGGTTTACCAGTTAGTGGAGGAAATAAAGAAAAAGGTAAATTTAGCCAATAAATATTTACTATAGGCAGAATCATGGAGGAATTTATGTGGAGAGATAGTGAAACAGAAATTGATTATTTAGATTATGGGTATATTGTTGATATTATGATTGATACCATAAATGATGAAAAGTTGCTTCCATCTTGTATAGGTTTGTATGGTGACTGGGGAAGTGGCAAATCGAGTTTGATGCATATGTGTATGAAAAAGCTTAAAGAGCAAAAAGATGATACAGTCTGTTTATTATTTAATGGCTGGTTGTATGAGAGCTATGACGATGCAAAGACGGCAATTTTATCATCAATATTAGATGGAATAAAAGAAAACCGAAAATTGGAAGGAACAGCGCTTGAGATAATACGGGCACTCTATCAAAGTGTTGATAAATTTAAACTAATTAAAGGAGGAATAAAATTTGGAATTGATTTGGCACTAACAGGTGGAATCGGTTCAATTGCTAATTTGACAATGAAGTCTGTAATAAAAAAATCAAAAAAAGTTTTAGGGGAATTAGATGAAGAAGCAGTAATTAAAGATATAAAGGAGAAGTTAGATTATAAGGAACTGCGGGAAGATATAAAAGAGTTCAGAGAGAAATTTGCAAAGTTGATAGAAGCGGCAGGAATTGAGAAACTTGTTATTTATGTGGATGAATTGGATCGATGCAGTCCAAATACTATTTTAGATACATTAGAAGCAATGAGGCTGTTTTTATTTAATGGAAAAGTAGCTTTTGTAATTGGCGCTGATGAAAGACATGTGTCCTATGCAATCAAAAATAAATTTAAAGACATAGAGGGCATTAATATGGATATTGGAAAAGAATATCAGGAAAAAATTATCCAATATCCGATTCGAATACCAAGTATGAATAAAGATGAAACAGAATTTTATATATTGTGTCTTTTAGCAGAAAATGAATTAGAAGAACAGAAGTTTAATGGTTTGTTATCATATTTGCAAGAAAAAAGGGCGGAAAGTCCATTGGAATTTTCAATAGATATGACAGTTTTAAAGGGATATGATGACAGAATTGCAACAAAACTAAATGAGAGTCTTATATTGTCAAAGCAATTATCAGGAATCTTGTCAAGTGGATTAAATGGCAATCCAAGGCAATGTAAAAGATTTTTAAATACAATGGATATGAGACAGAAAATGGCGAGATTTAAAAGAATAACCTTGAATAGTCAGATATTGGCAAAGATAATGGAGGTAGAGTATTTTAATCCATCTCTATTCCGAAAAATGGTTGAGTTATTAGGGAAGAACTTACTGGAAACAGAACTGAGAGCTCTTGAATCAGAAGATGAATCGGCTCTAAAAGCTCTTATTCCATGGAAAGACGACTTATGGGTGAGACAGTGGATTAAAATCAAGCCACCTATAGGAGATAAGAATCTGATGGAGTATTTTTATTTTATGCGTTCATCTGTGAATGATAAAACACTTGTTGATATACAAAAAATGTCAGAGCAGGCAAAGAAAATTTTTGATGGATTAGTCAAACATTCAGATAGTATATTTAGGGAGGCAAAAAAGAATGTTGATAAGTACATGTTTTTGGTACAGGTTTGTTTTCGTTAGCATTTCCTTACGGGAATGTCATGCCGCCGTATGATGGGTACCGCGGCCATTTATACAATTTTTTAATTTGCCGCTGAACCAGCGGTGGGAAACATTACATTATTATACTAGGAGGTTTTACAATGGAAAGAAAGTTACCAAGGGAAGAAGCGTGGGGGCTGCTGACGGGATATACAAAGACATTGGCGCTCCAAAGGCATGCATTGGCTGTGGAAGCAGTGATGAGGCATTTTGCACGTTTAAATGGCGAAGATGAGGACGTATGGGGTGTGGCCGGGTTGCTGCATGATTTGGATTATGAGAAATATCCAGAGGAACATTGCAAAAAGGCAGAAGAAATCATGCAGGCGCGGGGAATTGATGAAGCCTATATCCGTGCTATGAAATGTCATGGCTATGGACTTTGTACGGATACGAAACCGGAAAGCCGGATGGAGAAAGTATTGTTTACAGTGGATGAACTGACGGGTCTGATTAATGCGGTATGTCTGATGCGCCCATCCAAAAGTGTATTGGATCTGGAAGTAAAGTCTGTAAAGAAGAAATTTAAGGATAAGTCTTTTGCGTTCGGCGTCAATCGAGATGTTGTCCGCAGTGGCTGTGAGATGCTGGGGATGGAACTGGATGAAGTGATTCGGGAAACTATAGAAGGCATGAAGGAGAAGGCTGCGGAAATAGGACTGAAGGGGAATCTGTAGTTTGGCTTAAGACCCCGGGTATAAAAATATAGTTATGTGTATTTAGCGTATAGTTTTTGTGGAAATCCAGCGGGCTATGCGCTATTTTGTTAGACCTAGAGTCTGTTTATCAATTACGGAGTTTTTAGAGTTCCGAAAAATGGTATATTGATTTGATATTGCTCCTTGCCAAGTAGACAGGTAAATTCGCTGCGTGTTGATTATGAAAAGATTTTAAGGAATCTGTGGTAGGGAATGCTAAAGTAGAAGATAGTGCGGAGTAATCAAATTTATAGTATCACTTGAATTTGACATATAATATATGTTATAGTATGAATATATACTTATAACATATTGTGAATCCGCTTCCGCGGATCAGTCAACAAGGGAGGGCAGGCCAAATGAACAACATACACGCTTCCGACCAGTTTCTGCAAGTAATCTGGCCAGATTTTACTGCACATTTCCGTAATGAAGTCAGTATTGCGTCATATGAAGTAGATGTGGCCGAATTTATGCGGTTCTGCGAGAGTGATTTTTTACAGCTGGACTATGAAAAAGCAGAAGCCTATTTTGAATATCTGCAGAAGAAACTGGAGACAGGAAAGATGCAGCCAAGCACAATGACAAAGAAAATCCGGGAATTGCATTCCCTGGCTGAATATATCTGTGATGAGCGTGGGAAATACAAGGTCCCGGCATCATTTCGGGACTACTTCCTTCCTTATTTAAAAAGGATTGCAAAGATAGATAAATACGCAAAGACGATCCCGGTAGAACATATTGATAAGATATTTACCGAAGCGCAGGATGACCTCCAGGCATATTGTATTTTTGCCCTGCTTCAGAGGGTAGGGCTTTCATCGACAGAGATTGTAGGATTGAAGCTGTGTGATATTGTTGCATATGACAATGGTGTGTATGCGGAACTGCCAAGCCGGAAGGACCCCTGTTTTATACCGGAGGATGTGTTTGTGATTTTAGGGCAGTATATTGCCCAGAGGCAAGAACATGAATATCTGTTCTATAACAGCCGCGGGAATAAGCTGAATACCATGTATATCAGCAGGCTCATGAAGAAATATACAGAACTTGCCGGCGTACCGAATTACAGTGCAGAAGCGCTGAGAAATACTTGTGCGGTCACAATGTTTGCATATGAAGCAAGCCCGGAGCAGGTAGCCAGGCAGATGGGGGTCACACAGATTCAGATCAAACGTTATAAGAATCTGTCTTACCGGGACAACCTTGTCCGTGCAGCGAATGAGTTAGTGAAAGTAAGGGTGGAGCCTCCGAAGTAGGGAAAGGCTGCGGATACATTTCACCCTAACAGTAAGGTTTTGTATTTTATGCTTGTAAAATGTCAAATAAGAGAAAAGGGCGGTTGGAATTAGTGTGGATTAACATTATAAAGTTTTTGACATTCTGCTTCGTATGCAATATAATGAACGCATAAAGATTCTTTTCATACTCTGATTCTTAGGAAGAGGAGAAAGCGTGAAATCCCTGGTAACAGGTTTTTATCTATCATCAGGGGGAAGCGTGGGAAGAATTTTGCATCTGGTACTATGCCAGATGTTTTTTTATGCAAAAATATTAATAGAAGGAGGAAGTTGTTATGCGTACAACAAAGAGAAAGAAATGGCAGATCGAGTGAAGAAGAAGGAGGATACAGATGTCCAGGAATTTCTAAGGTCTCATGGGATGTCAGCGGGAAATGATGATTATAACTATCATATGTCGCTGGGATTCTATTATGCCTATTCCGCAGACGCATTCCGTTATGCGGAAATGATCGAGGACGGGGAAATATTTAACGAATACGTGGTAAGCGCAGTGATAAAAAATCTGCATGTTTCGTATCAGGCATTAAAATATTTCCAAAACAAACTGAATATAGGGAATTATGAATTTGACACAGCAGAAACAGTTACTTTGGAAGAGGCAAGACTGGAGAACGGCAGGATTATCGGGAATAAGGATCATGCGGTAAAAACCGCCCGGAGGTGGCTGGCCAGATTCAAAAAGAGACAGGCGGCAAATACAGGAAAAAGTTCTGATGGAATGAAAGAAAAAAGCATTTCTCAGGACTTTTTTTTATATGAAGTCGCAGTTTTTATCCTATACCTGGCAGGAGAAGAGATTGATTATGGCTTTATAGGAGAGGGCGGATAAGATGTTTATAATGGACAATGAACTGAAACTGAATGAATGGCAGTTTGCCCAGAGAAAGTATCTTCCTTTTGAAGAAAAGCTTATCCTCTCCAGGAGACGAATTGAGGACTGGTATGATTTCCACGAGGGTGACGTCTATGTATCTTTTTCAGGCGGGATGGATTCAACGGTACTTGTTGATCTTGCCAGAAAAACGGTCGGGGATGTTCCGTTGGTATTTGTGAATACTGGGCTTGAGTATCCGGAAATCGTCAGATTTGTTTCTTTATATGATAATGTGACTGTTCTGAGGCCAAAGATGTCATTCAAGGAAGTGCTGGAAGTGCATGGATACCCGCTGGTCAGTAAAGAGACGGCAGCAAAGATTAGAAAGCTGCGGCATGGCAACCTAAGCGCCCGTTATCGAAATTATCTTCTGAACGGAGACGAAAGAGGAAGTTTTGGAAAGCTGGCCGAAAAGTGGAAATTCCTTGTAAATGTGCCTTTTGATATCAGCGAACTGTGCTGTGACATTACGAAAAAGCAGCCAATTTATGCATATAACAAGGAGACAGGCAGGGTTCCCTATATTGGGATCACACAGGATGAAGGGTACAGAAGGCAGAGGGAATATAACCGTACAGGCTGCAATGTATATGATGCAAAGCACCCAAAATCCCAGCCCCTAGGTTTTTGGACCCGTCAGGATATCCTACGGTATATTGCCGTAAATAATCTCAACATTTGCAGTATCTATGGGACAATAGAGTGCCGCAATGGCGTGTTCCAAAATACAGGGGTTTACAGATCCGGCTGTGTCTACTGCTGCATGGGGGTACAGCTGGAACCTCATCCGAACCGCTTTGAGAGGATGAAGTCTGATGACTATAGACTTTACAACTATTGTATGCGCCCGCTGTATGAAAATGGGCTTGGGTTTGATTATGTGCTGAATTACTGTGGATTTGCACATTGAAAGGAAGGAATATGATAAAAGTAAATGAATTGATAGCGCTGATTGATAAACTGGAGGAAGTAGAACCGAGAGATAACGATGATTTTAAACAGGTAATGGGAATTGTTTCAGGGAATAAAGCATGTCTAAAAAAGGCTTCTCTGGAAGATATTGTTTATCTGCTAAATCATCTGGGGACTATCTTAAATAATGAACTGCAGGAAGATTATCCGGTGATTAAACTGGAATCCATGCCAGGATGCAGTACAGCAATGAGAAGGGCTATTTAATATGAGGTACTGAGTATGAAGACGGTTATAACATTGGATGATGAAAAATTTGGCGGTAATTATTATCATGCTGCACATGTAGAAGTAATCCGGGGAGACAAAACGCGCAGTGCAAAGTATGTGGATGTTGACAGACTGCTGGAAGCAATGAAAAATGCCAGGAATGTGGATGTGTTCTACAGAATTGGCAGGCTGCCTCAGAATTATTATGATGGGACGATCCGGAGGGAATCCGATATGACAATAGGCGGGCATATGCTGCTGACAGTTTCAAAGCAGAGAATCCCATTACAGTTTGAGGAGACGAAGTACATAATCCCGTTTCCTGCACTTCTGTTCTGTTTTCATATTATACACGGGCGGGTTTGCTCAACGGAGGTATATGCATTGACGGGTACACAGTGGAATGAGAAGTCTGTCTTATATAATTATCCGTATGGAAATGTAAATGTGCAGTCACATCAAGTGTGCTGGGGGAGCAACAGTCTGCCGGAGATTACGGAATTAAGGAAATTAGATGTAGTATGCTCTCTGTTTTATGACAGTCCCTGCAACAATGATTATTTTACTGCGGAGCGCTCGGTGAAATGGAAGACAGACAACCTGCGCAATGTGCTGGAGAAATTAAAAGAAGAAGAGGAATTTCCGGAAAAGCTGCTTGTAATGAGCGACAGGGGAAATATTGGCACCATGATTAAGGGTATCATAAAGAAGGAGGACAGGAATGGATCTATTTGATATTTTTGGAATTACAGAAGAAGAACTGAAGGATGAAAAGAAGGCATCTGCAAAGCCTAAAAAGAAAGAGAAAAAAGAAAAGAAGCAGGGAACAAATTACAAGCTGCCGGTTTCATTTTGTGCGGGGCATCTGCGTCATGTATTTTATGATGAGGCTGCGGGCACGTGGAGTGAAGATGCGCTCAAGAAAAACATCCGCAGCACGTTCAGGGAACTGGCCGGTATCTTCTTCAAAATTTCTGTTATGAATGTAGAAGAAAAAGAAGAAGGAATAGAAACCTATATCCGGCCGGAGATTATGTACAAGGAGTTTACGAATGAAGATAAACTGGAATTCCCACTGGAAGTAACAGCCGGTACAGAGTCTTTATGGCTGGACACAAAGATGTCATTGGATGAGATAAGGGCATTGTGGGTAGAAGCACATCCTGAATATGACGGCTGCAGATTCCAGTATGATGAAAAACAAAAGCTGCAGATTCCATTTATGGAGAGAAATGCTCCAGGCGGGAAAAAGTATACCTTCCCTGTTACGGTTGGATATCTTGGGATACAGGAAACATATGGGGAGGAGGATTTCGGCGTTTCAGAGGTGACAGAGGCAGAGCTCCAACAGAAGTTTGCCAGTCATTATCCGGAATTTTCTGAGTGTGGATTTGCCTATATTGAGGAGCAGAATCATCTGTTTCCAGTTATGAAATCGGGTCAGGAAGAGAAGGATAAATCGATTGCAATTCCAGTGGAAGTAAGGACGAGCGGATTCTCCCTTACGATTAATCCGGAGGATATTCAGGGGAAACGTTCCGCGACCCTGGAGGAGATCCGAGAGGTACTCGAAGGTGTTTATCCCGAATATACGAAGGACAGGACGGATATGCAGTACGATCAGAGGCATTTTGTTGTGCCGGTATTGATCAGTTCAAGGAAAGGGCTTGAAATCCGGCCGCTGAACCCAGGATGGAAGCATGAGATCATAGAAGATGAGTATCAGGACAAATGGCGTGTGGAAACCACGCCATTTGGCGTTTTCAGATGTAACAGTTCAAAAAAGGATCAGGCAGCCTTTCAGCTGTCTGCCCACAAAATTCCGAGACGGATATTGGAGGATGTAATCAGGATTTTTAAGAAGACGCCGGCGCTTGAGCATGCGCTGCAGATTTTCTATGATAATTCCAAAGACTCCTACATTCTCTTTGAACCAGAGCAATGTGTAACCAGAGGTTCCGTTAAATTCAAAAGAGATCTGCAGATGGAGCAGAAATATATTCTGGTTATGGATATCCATAGCCACGGAATGTATTCAGCCTTTTTTTCGAGCGTAGATAATGAAGACGAGAAAGGCATACGGCTGTATATGGTGTTTGGAAATCTGGACAGGCATACGCCTGGGTATGCGCTTCGAGTAGGTGTCGCAGGCATATTCGGTGAAGTGGCATTAGAGGATATTTTTGAAGGAAGGTCAGAGGCATGAGATATAATATTATTATTGTTGGCTGCGGAGGAACCGGAGGTAATTTTATCAAAGAACTTGGCAGATTTTTATATAGAGCCTCCAATAAAAATAGCTGCAGCATACTGTTAATAGACGGCGATCTGGTGGAGGAACATAATGTCTCCAGACAGCCGTTCCTTCCGGAGGATGTCGGACGGAAGAGAGCGTTGTTGGATCTTTTGCATACAAGGGGATTCCCGGATTCATGGTTACCACTTTTCTGGAAAAATTTATCCAAGATAGAAAGGTCGTATGGTTCTATGGAAGATGGAGAGATTATTATTATGCAGAACAGGTCGATTGGCGCATATAAAAAATTTCGCAGAGAACATAAAGAGATGGTTCATAATTACTTTGCAGAAGAGGAACAGGCAATAGAGGATGTGCTGGATGACTTGATGTATCCTCTGACTTATACGAATGTACATGATAACGGATACCTGGGAGATAATTACTATATTTATTTTGATACGGGATGTGATGGATATAATCACCTTTCATTTTCAATGCTGAGTATGCAGTGGGTGATATCCTGTGTAGTATTAGGAAAACTGCTTCGGGATTTTAGAGACAAGGTATACCAGCTCATGGACATTCAGCTGGAGTTTGGGCTTATATCATGAAGGCTGATAATTTAATGACTCTGCTCAAATGTCCAAAGAAATATGAATTGGAACAGACCGTGTTTCATTACGAGAATCAGAAAGAGGCATCCTTTCGGAAAGCTCTGGATATAGCCGCCATCCAGCTCGCCGGGAAGGCGGGGTGGGAGGATGCGGCCGGAAAGATAGAGTCTGTCCTTCGGGAAGAATACGCGGAGCAATGGTTTGAATTAAGCTGGCAGAAGAAACAGGCCGTCGGGGATGACCTGTTTCGGATAAGACGCTTATACTGCTGGTTATCAGGGCGTACGGCGGGAAAAGTACAGGCGCTGAAGCCATTGGAAGTAAATTTTGTGGCTTCCTATGCCGGACATGAAATCTATAATCTGCAGATTCAGGCGGATTTAGTCATAGAGAAGCCGGATGGAAAAATCCAGGGAATTATCTTATACCGGAGATTCTCCCGCCCATATTCTTATTATGCGAAAAAGGCAGATAATCACGTTTTTTTCTCTGCCGAATTACTTTGCCTTATGGGTGGAATAAAGATTTGTTATCCTGAAAAACAGGCGGAGGTTATGATGGTTCGGGCGGAATCTGCAAGTGACAGGGCAGGGTACTTTTCAATGTTTGAGGAAAAGAGAGGCGACAATATCTTGCGTTTTACAGAGGAGGAACTCTGGAAATCCGGCGTGGAGAGCGTTGAGGAAAGGCTTGGAGAAATTATGAGCCGTGTACATACGGAGAGCTGCAGGAACTGCATTTTTACAGAAATCTGCAGCCCGCCGGTACAGATACATTTCAAAAGAGAAGCCACGGATAAAATGAAAGTGAGGGAACCGCTGAGCTATACTGAGAAACAGGAAAGAGCAGTCCGGCATCGTGACGGGGCGCTGCGGGTGTGCGCCGGTCCGGGAGCCGGGAAAACAGAGGTTCTGACTGGCCGTATCTGCCGGCTGATGAAAAATGGAGTCAGTCCTAAAAGAATCTTGGCAGTTACATTTACAAAAAAGGCTGGGAGAGAGATTATGGAACGGATAGAGTCAAAGGAAAAGCCGGATGTTATGACGCTTCATGCTTTGGGATACCGAATTGCTCGCCAGCATGAGCACCTGATCGGAAAAAAGAAACTTGTAAACAAGGTTGACTGTATGCAGATGCTGCTCTATATACTGAATCGAATGCCGGTCATCCAGGGAGCCAGTTATGAGAGGATATGTACCGCAGGCGGACTCCTGGAGTGCCTGCTGAAAGATTTCTCTTTTATCAACCAGTATGGGGCAGAAAAACTGCAAAAACAGTATCCTCAGAAGGATGTGGCCGGTATTCTGCAGATAAAGGAGCAGTATGAGCAGAAGTTTCGTGCAATGGGTTATATTCTGTATGAGGATCAGGTGCGCCTGGCTGTGGAAATACTGGAGGCATATCCGGGCGTGCAAAAGAAAATGCAGAAGGCATATGATTATATTATGGTGGATGAGGCCCAGGATTTGGATGAGATGCAGGCACGCCTGATTCGGCTTGTGACGGACCCGCTCTGTAATAATATTGCGTTATATGGGGACGCAGATCAGTCCATTTACGACTTTCGGGGCGGAAGCAATCAGTTCATGTTAAGATTTTCAGAAATCTATCCGGATGCGGCGGATATCAGGCTTAATGATAATTTCCGTTCTGCAAAGGGGATTATGACGGCGGCGAATACACTCATAAGCCATAATATAGAACGGGTAGCGTTTCAAATGAATGCACACGTAAAGACGGAGTTTTTGCCTGTCTTAATCCATAATTTCAGGGCAAACCGGATAGGTGCATTTATCCAGGATGTGCTTCACATGGGATACCGGCAGGAAGATATCGCGGTGATTGCAAGGACGAATAAAGAGCTGGAATGCATGTGCAGTATGCTAGGGCAATATAATGAAGCGCATCCGGATGAAACAATGCTTGGGTTCAATAAACCGAAATATTATCTTTGTAATGATTCTACATTTCAAGCAATTTTAGATCTGCTGACAATCTATCTTGGTGACTTTTCCGATGATATGGTTTGGTTCCGGCTGTTGAATATGGTGGGTGAAATACCTGAAAAAGGAGAACCGAAACGGACACTTTACGAGGATTACCTGGCGAGGGGGATGATTTATCCCCTTGCCGGAGAGGAGGAGACGAGATATCTGAGTGTCACAGCTTCTGACAGCCGTATTTTACAGGCTTTTTCAAAAATATACCGGGCCGCGAAATGCTTTGTCCTGCCAGCCCGGCAGGCAATACTGCGTGCCATGGAATTATTTTGTGATGAGAGGCATATCAGCGGTATCTGCAGTTGATTAATTATGATTCAGAGGAAACAAATCTGTATGATGTGCTTCATTCATTGAAACGGCTGTGTGCTGTGAAGGAGATTACGAAGGAAACCGTGGAGTATACGGTGCTGGACCGGGAACAGGAGAATATTTTCCTGCTGATACAGCTTATTATGCAAGGAAAATACAGTGATGTGTTCCGGCAGGCGGAATTAATCCTGCAGAATCAGCCCAATAATGTGATTGGTGTGCTGTCGCTGCTTTTGCGAAGCTACCGGCTGGCATATAAAATGGAGGTGTGCCATTGTTCGTTGAGTGCATTAGGGGTTAACGGGCGCACGTTCGTTCCAAGGATGTCTGCTGACAGGTGCAGTGAGGCGATGGATGTTCTGGATGATATGGTGAACCTGATAAAACGGGGCACCTATCGGCCGGATATCGCATTGAAGGTTGCACTGGCGAAGCTGTGCTGTCTGCAGAACGAACATGAAGGAAATAACCAGGGTGAGCTGCTTAAGAAAGGAAAAATATAATACATAGAGAATTCGCAGGAATTTTATTGTAAACATGAGTGTTTTTTTGTATAATTGAGATGTAGCAGGAGTAAATAATATTGTATTATTGCTACAGATTTTAAGGAACTGAGGTGATAGGATGCAGGACGAGACAAAGCAGGTACAGGAAATTATGGCAAAGCGCACCGCAAAAAACAGCGTGTTCCTGAACCTCTTTCAAGATAAAAGTTATCTGTTAAAGTTGTATAAAACACTCCATCCAGAGGATACCGCAGCTACGGAAGATTCATTAACTGACGTAACCATAGAAAATGTGCTGACAGACAATTTATATAATGACTTAGGCTTTATTGTGGGCAATAAGCTGATGATACTGGTAGAGGCTCAGTCCACATGGACAATGAATATTTTAGTAAGAGTTTTGCTATATCTGGCGCAAAGCTATCACGAATATTTCCAACGTACCAGCCAAAACTACTATAAAAGCAAAAAAGTAAAAATACCGAAGCCGGAGCTTTATGTGATATTTACGGGCAATAAAGGACGAAAGCCTGATAGAATATCTTTATCAAAAGAATTTTTTGAAGGCGCAGATATTGACATTGAAGTAAAAGCAAAGGTTATCTATGAAAGCAATGAGGACGATATCATTAATCAGTATATTATTTTCTGTAAAGTCTTTAATGAGCAGACAAAAATGCACGGTATGACAAGGAAGGCAGTTACGGAAACAATCCGTATATGCAAGGACAGAAATGTTTTAAGGGATTATCTGCTTAAAAAGGAAAAGGAGGTTGTGACGATTATGATGAGTTTGTTTGATGAAGAACAGATTATGAGATCATTTATTAAAAGCGAAAAGTATGACTTAGCCAAAGAGAAGGCTATACTGATGTTGAGAGATGGTAAAATTACAATAGATGAGGTGAGTTTATACTTTCCAGAATTGCTTGAAAGTGATATAAAAGAACTTGAAGAAGAGATTGTTCAGTTGGTATAAAAAGTTTCTTAAAATATCAACATAAAGACGCATGGAGCAGAGACTGTAAACCATGCGTCTTTTTGATATTCACCATGGAGGAATAAGATATCGGGAGAAAAAGGATGCAGTATGTTGTATGTTATAGCGGCGGGTATAGTTCGGCTCTTGCAGCGGTAGAAACAGTAAGACGGTTTGGAAATGAAAATGTTATTCTTCTAAATCATGATATTAGCTCGAAGGTCGAGTCAATAAAAATCAAAAAGTTTAAGAACCAGGTAGCGGAGTATCTTCAATTGCCGATAACCTACGCAAATTGCGAAGGGTTTGAGCAGAAGACTCCGCTTTCTTTATGTCTGGAGCATGGGAGAGTAAAGTTCCGTTCAGGCCATGAAATCTGTACATATTTTTTAAAGACACAGCCATTTTACCGGTGGCTGGAAGAAAATTATCCGGTTTATGACGGCCAGATGTCCGAAGAGATTGTGCTTATCTATGGTTTTGATGAAAATGAGATACACCGTGTTGCAAGAAGGCGCAGGCATTTGGAAAGCATGGGATATGATACCCTCTATCCTTTAGTGGAGTGGCCGAGAACGATCAATAATATAGAAGAAATAGGTATTTCCAGGCCAAGGGTGTACTTTGAATCAAAGCATGCAAACTGTATTGGATGTCTGAAAGCCGGGAAACAGCATTGGTACAAGGTATACTGCTGCCATCGGGATATTTTTGAAGAAGCAAAGATGGTGGAAGAACAGATTTGTTTCAGCGTGCTTAAATGTGGATATTTAAAGGATTTGGAAGCAGAATTTGAAAAAATGAGACAGGCAAGGGTTCCGGCTACGGAAAATATGGATTCTTACTGGTTCTGGAAATATGCCAGGCAGTAAACCATACAGGAGATGAATGTCGGCAATCCTTGTCGGAAAGTGAGAAGAAGGTTTATGGATGATATAGGAAGATGTGTATGCGGCATGGATGGTCAGAAGTATATCCTTGGACCATGTATATTAAGCGGAAGGCTGTTAATCCATGCGGATAAAAAGACCCGCTTATTTGTAGAAGGGAGCAGCTTTAGTGACGGGGTAATAAGCTGGAGATTTGGAAGAGAATATCCCGAAAAATGCCAGCATTTTCTTACAGGTTCGGCGTTGCTGACAGATATAGAAATGGATTTATGCCCTCAATGGAGAGAAGGCGCAGTAGCTGTGAAAAAGGAGGATTTTGAAAGTACTCATGAGGTGTGGAACGGATGGAATACATTGACACCGCATATAAGTCAGTAATAGGTAAATTGAAAAAGTTGTGAAAAAGGAGACCATATTTACGGAATGATACAGTTCTGTAAATATGGTCTCTTTTTTTGTGAAATGGTTTTGACTGTATTAACTTAACATAACCACAAAGGTTGTACCGCCTCCCGGTGTATCTTCCACCCGGATTTTCCCTTTGTGCATATGGACGATTTCTTGTGCGATACAAAGCCCAAAGCAAAGGGAGATTTTCGACAGCAGCATGGCAGACCGGCTTTCTCAGGGGTATGGATCGCTGGACGCATATGAAGAAACAAAAAAATCCGTGGCGTTTCCGGGAACGAGTGAGCATGCCACCGGGCTTGCGCTGGACATTACATCCGCACAGTATGTGGAACTGAATGAGAAGCAGGCAGATACAGAGGAAGCGAAGTGGCTTGCCGCTAACAGCTGGAAATATGGGTTTGTACTGCGGTATCCTCCTGAAAAGGCAGATGTAACAGGGATAATCTATGAACCCTGGCATTATCGTTATGTGGGGCAGGAGGCAGCAAAAGAAATGACAGAAAAAAATATCACACTGGAAGAATATAATGGCAGACTTAAGGGAGATAAAAACGAATTGGAGTAAAGAGAAAGGAAAAGACAAGGTGCGAATCGGAGCCTTGTCTTTTCCTTTCAGGAAAGCAGTTTTTGAAATGCCAAAATTGTTTTATATCCATTCTGCGGCGTACTTTCCATTTTCATTGTTCCGCCGTGCGCCTCCACAATCTGCCTTACCAGCAATAGCCCAAGCCCATGCCGCAGGTCCAGTCGTTCGTCGGTACTCTTCATATAGTGCGGTTTTTCTTCCAGTTCCCGCAGCTTTTCGGCGGACAGGCCTACGCCATTGTCGGCAACGGTGAGAAAAATAGCCGTGTCAGAGCAGGCAAGCCGCAAGCTGATGGTACAACCCTGCGGGTTGTGACGGATACTGTTCTGTACCAGATTGCCAACTGCCCGTGAGATCAGCCGCGCGTCACATTCTATGACCGCAGTTTCAGCATCTTTGGAAATTTCCGTTTCTAACGAATATTTTTCAGGGATACCGGCATTGAGCAATTCCACCGCATATGTGCGCAGCAGTCTGGAGGGGCGTACCGGAGCCTTTGTGAGCGGCTGCATATCGTATTCCAACTGTGATACCAGATTCAAGTCCTGTACCAGATCTTTGATTTTTGCGCTCTGTGCCCGGATAATCTCTGCCTCCTGCTGAATATTTCCGCTGGCTGCATGGTCGCGGGCAATCCGCTCAGCATAACCCATAATCATAGAAAGCGGGGTGCGTATATCATGGGAGACACCGCTGATCCAGTTGGCGCGGGCCTGGTTCTGCCTGCTTAATACCTGGGATGCCTGATTCACACTGTCAGCAATTTCCGACAACTCGCCGTGAATAGACAGGCTGACGGGCCTGCCGGCAGACAGTGTTTTAATCGAGGTCATGATCGGTTCCGTGTTTTTGGAAATCTTACGTTTGGAAAAATAGTAGACCAGGAACAAAAGCAATATGTCTGCCGCCAGGATGCCCGTTACGAAAAGTGGAAAAATCCTGACTGCCCGCATGGGAAGATAGTTTCCCGTCAGTTTCATAAAGCTGTCTTTCGGGTAGCCCAGTACCAGCAGGCCATCTTCCATACTCCGCACAAAAACGGGATACTCCTTAAGATAGCCTTTTGAGAATACGGCGATATCCTGGGCTCTGTACTGTGTTGGTACTTCCTCCGGCAAAGACACCGACCAGTCACAGCTCCCGCCCTCATCCAGATACATGGCCCAGATTTGGTTACGGTTCAGTTCCTGCACCGTTTCTTCTGATATGCCGGAAACAGACAGATCAGCGGCCACTCTCTCCAGCATATTTGCAGGGGACGCCGCGCCGTATTCCTGGAATACGATCCCCCCAAATGTCAGAGAAAACGCCAGGATGTTGACAAGTAAAAGGATCAGAACAAAGGCAAAAAAGGAAAGGAGATACTTTGATATATATTTTCCAAATGCTTTCATCGGTTATTTCCTCGCCAGCAGCTTATAGCCCAGCCCCTTAACCGTCAGCAGGGAAACCGGCTTTGACGGGTCTGCCTCGATCTTCCCCCGGATGCGGCGCACATGGGCGTTCAGGCTGTTTTCATAGCCAAAAGGATTGTCGCCCCACAGGGCTTCGCAGAGCGTGTCCACAGTCACAATGCGTCCCTCATTCTTCGCAAGGGTTTCCAGCAGCTTATGCTCCATCGCCGTCAAAGGAAGTACCTCACTGCCATTGTCTACTTCGGCCCGGCTGAAATCCACCGTACAGCTATGAAGCTTCAAAATTGGCTCGTCCTCCTTGTAGCAACGGCGCAAAACCGCGTAGATCCGCAGTAAAAATTCCTGGGGAAGAAAGGGCTTCGCGATATAATCATCGGCTCCAAGGCCAAGGCCTGCCAGCTTGTCTGCTGCCTCGTCACGGGCTGTCAGAAAAATGATGGGAATGTCCGTCCATGTGCGTATCTGTCTCATCAGGGAAAACCCGTCACCGTCCGGGAGCATCACATCCAGAATCGCAAGATCAGGCTTTTCCGCTTTGGCGGCGGCAATTCCCTCTTTCATATTGGGGGCAGTAACAAGATACTGAAAGCCCTCATCTGTTAGTATAGCTGTTATCATTTTCAAAAGCTCCGGTTCGTCATCAACCAGCAGGAGCTTCTTACTGTGTAAAAATGTATTGTCCATTGCGGCACCTCCCCGACAAGCTGTACAACCTACATAAATTGTGTTTTTGTCAGCTTGATTATAGCATAGCCTGTCTGCCTTGTGAACGGCTCTTTGAAAAAGTAAGGTAAAAGTAAGGACGTGGGAGCGTAGATGTCAGATTGATGTTGTACCATAGAAATATCGAAAGGAGATGTTTGTATGGACTACATTATTACAACAGAACAGTTGACGAAAAAATACAAAAACTTTACTTCCGTCAACAATGTTTCGCTTCACATTCAAAAAGGCAGTATTTATGGTTTCTTAGGTCCCAACGGCGCTGGCAAATCTACGACTATGAAAATGCTGTTGGGACTGACCGCTCCCACAAAGGGCAGCTTTACCATTGACGGAAAGCACTTTCCCGATGACCGGATTGCCATTCTCAAAGAGATTGGTTCATTCATTGAATCACCTTCTTTTTATGCAAATCTGACCGGCCGGGAAAATCTTGACATCATCCGCAGAATTTTGGGGCTGCCGAAAGATGCCGTTGAGGATGCATTGGATTTGGTTGGCCTGACCGAATTTGGCGGACGGCTGGCAAAGAAATATTCGCTGGGTATGAAACAGCGTCTGGGGCTTGCCGGAGCACTGTTGGGGAGGCCACCGATCCTGATTCTGGACGAACCGACGAACGGCCTCGACCCCTCCGGCATCCATGAAATCCGAAATCTGGTAAAGTCTCTGCCTGACCTGTATGACTGTACGGTTCTGATTTCGTCTCACATGCTGTCAGAAATTGAGCTGATGGCAGATGACATCGGTATCCTCAATCATGGACGGCTGCTGTTTGAGGGCAGTTTAGACGATCTGCGTCAGAGAGCTTTGCATTCTGGATTTGCAGCGGATAATCTGGAAGATATGTTTCTCTCTATGGTGGAAAAGGATAACTCCGTCAGAAAGCAGAGGGCAGACTTATGAATGCACTTGGGATCGAACTTCGGAAAGAGAAAAGAACCGGCGTCATTTCCGTATTGCTGGCCGCAGGCATTTTAGGAGCTGCATACGCATTTGTCAACTTTATTGTGCGGAAAGATACGCTTTTGAACCTGCCGCTGGCTCCTATGGATGTTCTGCTGACACAGCTTTATGGCATGATCGTGGTTCTGAATATGTTTGGGATCGTAGTCGCTTCCTGCATGGCTTACAACATGGAGTTTAAGGGAAACGCAGTCAAAAAAATGTATATGCTGCCTATGAGCGTTCCGGGGATGTACCTTTGCAAATTTCTGATCCTGACCTTTATGCTTTTGGCAGCGATAATTCTGCAAAATCTTGCGCTTGCCAAAATCGGGCTGACAGACCTGCCGCAGGGCTCATTTGAAATGATGACGGTCATCCGCTTTACGGCATATTCGTTTATTACCGCTATGCCGGTACTGGCCTTTATGCTGCTGATTTCTTCACGGTTTGAAAACATGTGGGTTCCCCTCGGCGTCGGTGTCGCGGGATTTTTAAGCGGTATGGCGCTGGCAAATTCGGATATGGCTATTCTGATGGCACACCCTTTTGTTGTGATGCTGAAACCGGCGGTTGCAATGAGCGCACAGCCGGATGGAACCGTTATCATTGCTTCTCTGATTGAAACACTTTTGTTTCTTGCCATCGGCCTATGGATGGCAAAAAATCTTCGTTATGAATAGGAGGATGACTGAAATGAGTTTTTTGGAATTACTCAAAATCGAGTTTATGAAAGTGAAACGATCCAAAATCGTGCCCCTGATCTTTATTGCCCCGCTGTTGGTGGTCGCTTCCGGGATTGCGAATCTGAGCAGTTATTTCACACCGGAGTATACAAATGCGTGGCCTGCCATGTTTATTCAAAGCGCTTTGGTTTACGCTTACTATCTGCTTCCGTTCAGCATGATCGTGGTCTGTGTGATGATTGCAGGACGGGAAACGGGAAACAATGGCATCCTGAAAATGCTGGCCTTACCGGTCAGCCGGCATATGCTTTCTATTGCCAAATTTTGCGTGCTGGTGTTTTACCTGTTCATGGAAATGGTTGTATTCCTTGTAGTATTCGTAACAGCAGGGCTGTACGCCACGCACACGATGGGGATTACGGAAACATTGCCCGTTCTTTATTTACTGAAATGGTGTGTTGGTTTATTCCTTACCATGCTGCCCTGTGTAGCGATGATGTGGGCGATTACCGTATTGTTTGAAAAACCGCTTCTTTCCGTGGGAATGAACCTGCTCCTTGTAATTCCCGGCGTTCTGGCAGCGAATACGCCGCTTTGGATTGCATACCCGTATTGTTACAGCGGTTATCTGGTGTCCTGCTCACTTCATGACTTTACAGCAGAATCCTCCGGTACTGCGTTTTCGTATTTTCCGTTCCTGCCCTGTGCGATATTGATGTTTAGCCTGGTATTCGCCCTGGCAGTCACACAATTTGGTAAAAAAGAAATGAGGTAAAAACTATGAAAAATAAGAAAATGAAATCTTTAAGCATGGTGGCGCTCATTGTGAGTGCCCTGCCTGCAGCAGCACTGATTCCTGCTTTTTTTAAAATTACCCTGTCGGATGGGGTGCGTACCGTATGGGCTGGCTCAAATATTATTTTTGTCTTGCTGGGGCTGCTTCTGTCGGTGGTCTGTGTACGAAACAAAGAAAGCCGCAGTACCGTAAATATCATTTCTATGGTGGTTAGTGTCCTGTGGATTCTGATGATGGCGGGGATTGTTGTTCTTGCCCTGTTTATCAATTTTGTTCAGTAAGAGAGGTATCAGAAATTATTTTTGCATAAGTACGAAAGGCGGCAGAGGAATCTTGCCGCCTAAAAATTTCCCAAAAATATCTTGCTTGTTACGTCGCGTAATGATTTATAATACGTTTCAGGAGGTAAAGGACTATGTCAAAATACAGGGCAATTCCAGACGGATATATGACAGTTGGTGAAGTTGCGAAGAAAGTAGGAACAACTGTCCGAACTTTGCAATATTACGACAAAGAGGGATTACTCTCTCCATCAGCAGAAAGTGAGGGCGGGCGCAGGCTTTATACGGATAAAGATTTAGTTATACTTCATCAGATTTTGTCCTTGAAATCATTAGGTGTTTCAAGAAGCGGATACCTTGCATGGAAAAACCGCCTCCCTTCCACCCGGGAGAAGAGAAAGGAGCAGATAAAAGAGAGGATCGTTGAGATTTATCAGGAATCCCATCAGAATTATGGAGCCCCCAAAATAGCAGAATGTCTGCGCAGGGAAGGAGAAAAAATAGCAGACAAAACAGTGGGGAATTATATGAGGGAATTGGGGATCAAAGCACAGTACGTGAAACCTTATACCGTTACAACAATCGAACCGGATCTAAGCAGTAGGCTGAGAAATATTCTGAAAGAAAAATTTAATCCGGAAGAACCGGATGCAGTCTGGTGTTCGGATATCACTTATATCTGGACTTACGAGGGCTTTGTATACTTAACGAGTATTATGGATCTGTACTCGAGAAAGATCATCTCATGGGTATTAAGTAATACATTAGAAGCAAAACATGTCGTAAAAGCGGTAGAAAAGGCAAAAAGAAGGAGGAATGTGGAGAAACCCTTAATTCTGCATACAGACCGGGGGATCCAGTATGTGTGCAGGGAGTATGTAGAGGCAACCATTGGAATGAAGAGAAGTTATTCGAAAAAAGCGTATCCATGGGATAATGCCTGTATTGAATCCTTTCATGCATTGATCAAAAGAGAATGGCTGAATCGATTTAAAATAAAAAATTATGAACATGCCTATAAATTGGTATTTGAATACATAGAGACATTTTATAATACGGTAAGAATCCACAGTCATTGTGGATATCTATCACCAAATGAATACGAGAATGTGTATGAACAGAAATTGAATAAGATGGAAAGATTGGCTGGATAAAAAATGGAAGGTTGTAAGAAAAGTTCACTTTTAACTTGTACTTTTTCTTGACATAGTACCAGTATTGATAATGCCCTGTATGAAAAACATGCTGATGGCGGAAGCCCCGTTCTGGACAATCCCCGTGATACTAAGCTGCAAGATCGGGACAATCAGCCCGGCACTTGGGGCTGTCCTTATTACCGGGTGTTCCTGCCGGTATAAGTGCAGGCCAACCAATACAGCCGCCAGAGCTTGTGAAAGAACCGTGGCGGACGCAGCCCCGGCAATCCCCCAGCCAAAACAGGCCACAAATAAGTAGTCCAACAGAATATTGAGGACACAGGACAGGCAGATACACCTAATCGGTGTTCGGGAATCCCCTTTTGCCTTAATCAGCGCAGAATAAAAGTTGTAGATTGCCAAAAACGGAATCCCAGCCGCTACAATCCGAAGATAAAGGGCCGCAGGGCTTGTGATTTCCTTCGGTATCTGCATAGCCTTAAAAATCCACCCGGCAAGAGCAAAGAACAGCACAGCCAGCCCGAAGCCCACGGCTACTATCAACGTCTGCACGGAACCATAACATTTACAAATCTGTCCTTTATCCTTGGAGCCGTATAGCTGCGCCACAAGGATAGATATGCCGGAAGCAATCCCTAAAACAATGCTGTTGATTGAAAGTACTAAACCCCCAGCTATGCTGGGGAGAATAGTGTAAGTGGAAACGGTGAGGATATCAAGAAAAAGCCTCCTATGATACAATGAGTATGGTGTCGCAAGCCAACTCAAAGAATAGGAGGCGGTCCAAATGGACAATAAAAGCATATCACATACTCGCTGGAAATGCCAGTACCATATAGTTTTCATTCCAAAGTATAGGAAGAAAACCCTGTATGGGAAAGTGAGGGAGGATGTTAGAGAAATAATTACAACATTGTGCAAATACAAGGATGTAGAAATAATTGCAGGTGCAGTCTGTATGGATCATGTGCATCTTAGTGTAGCAATACCACCCAAATTAAGCATCTCAAGTTTCATGGGCTACTTGAAAGGAAAGAGTACATTGATGATTTATGATAGACATCCGGAATTGCAAAGTAAATGGAATAAAGCATTTTGGGCACGGGGTTATTATGTAGAAACAATTGGTAATATAACTGATGAAGCTGTACAGAAGTATATAAAAGAGCAAGCAGAAGAATCAAGAAAAGAAGATTCTAGTAGTACCGCTTTATAGCGGACCAGTAAAAGTGCTTGCGACATCGCCCTGTGGGGCGAGCAGTAACATAGCCCTTTGGAGGGCTAAAATCAAACCACCAGTTGAACTGGTGGTTGGTGACTAGAAACTGTATGGACATAAAACCAACGCTTACAAATACCTGTTGCAGCATGGCGGGCGTTCCGATCACCAGACTTTTCTTCAACTCGTGGCGGTCAAGCTGTAAATCCCAAAGTCGGATAAACAGGTCGGGGTAACGCCGCCGCATGTAAAGCATACAGGTAATGAATGAAAAAGCCTGCGCGGTCACGGTCGCAACCGCAGCCCCGGCCACACCCCATTTCAGGGCGGTAATGAAGAAAATATCCAGCACGATATTGATAAGCGTTGCCGCAATCAGAATATAAGTCGGTGTCTTGGAATCCCCGACGCCTCTAAGGATATTCGTCAGGGAATTGTATGCGAATGTGGGGATCACACCGATAAATATAATCTTCAAGTAAGTATCTGCTATCGTCAGCAGATTTTCAGGCACCCGGAACAGCACTAAAATCTGATAGGAAAAGCAGGCACCGGCTGCCGCTATGACAAGGGAAAGAACCGCTGAAAACAGAAAGCCGGTATCAACCACCTTTTTCACCTGCCGCATATCTCTGGCTCCAAAGTAACGGGAGGTCAGGACGCTTGCGCCCAGAGAAATCCCCGTGGACAGCGCAATCAGCAGGAAATTGATCTGATAGCTGAATCCCACCGCCGCAAGGCTTTCTTTCCCCAAAAAGTTTCCGACAATCACGCTGTCGGCCACGTTATAAAGCTGCTGAAATAAGTTTCCTACCAGAATCGGCAGGGAAAAGTAAAAGATCGTTTTCAGCTCGCTTCCCTGTGTTAAATCTTTCATTGACATTCTCCTGTGTTTCCGTGCAAGTCACCATGTTGTTGTAATATCTCTTTTAGCTTTATCAGCAGACAGTCCATTTCCTGATCCGTTCCCACCGCAATACGGAGGTAATCGGAAATGCGCTCCGGCTTGGAAAAATGGCGCACATAAATCCCAGCGGCCCGCAGGCTTTCGTAAATCACACCGGCCTTTACAGACGGGTGCGTAACGAACAGAAAATTGCTTTTGGAATCCTGAAAGGAAAAGCCTAACTGCTTCAATTCCCGCTTTATACGCTCTCTGGTTGCGATAATCAGGGCGTTTGTTCGCTCAAAGTATTCCCTGTCCCGGACTGCCGCCGCGCCCAGTGTTTGCGTCAGGCGGTTCATGGTATAAGAGTTAAAGGAGTTCCTGACATCGTTTAAGTAGCTGATAAGCTGCGGGCTTCCAAACGCATAGCCGACACGCAGGCCGGCAAGGGCGCGGGATTTTGAAACGGTCTGGATAATCAGCAGGTTATCGTATTTATCCAGCAGCGGGAACGCGGATATGCCGCCGAAATCAATATAAGCCTCGTCCACGATCACCACCACGTCCTGATTGTGGCTGATAATATCCTCTATCTCCGGTAAGCCCATCAATATCCCTGTGGGGGCGTTGGGGTTAGGAAAGACTACGCCTCCGTTCTCCCGGAAATAATCACTTTTCCTGATCTGAAATTCACCGTCTAAGGGAATCTGCTCAAACGGTATCTGAAACAGCCGCGCCCACACGTCATAAAAGGAATAGGTAATATCCGGGAACAGCACAGGTTTCCCGGAATTAAAAAAGGTCAGAAATGATACGGCCAGCACATCGTCAGAGCCGACACCTACAAATATCCGGCTACGGTCAATCTGGTAGAAATCCGCAAGGGCCTCCACCAGAATATTAGAATCCGGGTCGGGATATAGCCGGAGTTCCCCTGTCTGGAATTGTTCCAGTGTTTCGGCCACACGGGGAGAGGGCGGGTAGGGATTCTCATTCATATTCAGTTTGATGATGTCCGCCTGTTTGGGCTGTTCGCCCGGTATGTAGGGAAGCACTTGGCGGATATTCTTTTCCCACGTTTTCATAAGCAGCCCCTTTCTAAGTCCGGTACCGGGACAGGAACCGGAAAATCCGGTTGACGGCTTCTTTCAGGTTTTGCAGGGAAGCCGCATAGGAAATCCGTACAAAGCCCTCCCCACACTCACCAAAGGAATCGCCGGGGACAACCGCCACCTTTTCCTCTTTCAGCAGCTTCAACGCAAATTCGCCGCTGGATAAACCAAACTCCCGGATATTGGGGAACATATAAAATGCTCCCTGCGGTTCAAAACAGGGCAGGCCCAGCCTTTGCAGCTCATGGTAGAGGAATTTTCTTCTCTGGTCGTAGGATTCACGCATGGCTTCTATATCCCCGTCCCCCTGTTCCATCGCTTCGATGGCCGCATACTGGCTGATGGTAGGTGCACACATTACCGCAAACTGATGGATTTTTACCATCTGTTCGATAATCTCATGGTTTCCCAGCGCGTACCCCAGCCGCCAGCCGGTCATGGCAAAGCTCTTGGAAAAACCGTTGATAATTATGGTTCGTTGTTCCATGCCGGGCAATCCGGCGATACTACAATGCTTCACGCCATAGGTAAGCTCCCCGTATATTTCATCGGATATAACAATCAAATCGTGTTTCTGAATGACAGGTAACAGGGCTTCCAAATCCTCCTTTTCCATCACGGCCCCGGTCGGATTGTTGGGGTATGACAGGATCAGCACCTTGCTTTTGGGTGTAACCGCCGCCTCCAACTGCTCCGGCTTCAGACGGAACCGGTTTTCCTCTGTCAAGCGGATTGGGACGGGAACGCCGTCAGCCAGCTTAATACAGGGGTAATAGGAAACAAAGCCCGGTTCCAGATAGATCACTTCGTCCCCTGCATTAAGCAGCGCCCGCAGCGCAAGGTCAATGGCCTCGCTGCCGCCAACCGTGACAATGATCTGGTTTTCAGGATTGTAAGTAAGCCCGGTTTTCCGTTTGGTGTAGCTGCTGATTGCAGCCCGAAGTTCTTGCAGCCCCGCATTGGACGTATAAAAGGTTTTGCCGGACTGCAACGCCTGTATGCCTGCCTCCCGGATATGCCACGGGGTATCAAAATCCGGTTCCCCGACGCCGAGGGAAATCACGTCGGGAATTTCGTTCGCCATATCAAAAAAGGCCCGTATGCCGGAAGATTTTAGGTTCAATACTTTTTGTGACAGCTTTTCCCTCATGGCGTCACCACCATTCTTTCGTCCGCCTGCTTTGCCTCAAAGCTCACGCCCAGCTCCTTATATTTTGTCAGCGTGAAATGGGTAGTGGTACTCTGGACTTCCTCAATGGAGGCCAGCTTTCCCGACACGAAAAGGGATATTTCTTTCAGTGTTTTCCCCTTTACCATGACAAGAAAATCGTAAGCCCCGGACATTAAGTACAGCGTCACTACCTGCGGATAGGCATTGATTTTCTCTGCCAGCTTTTGATAGCCCTCGCCGCCCTGCGGCGTAACACGCAGCTCTACCAAAGCGGTCACATCATCATCATTGACTTTGTTCCAGTCAATCAATGTATGGTAGCCACAGATCACATGCGCTTTTTCCAGACCGGCTATTTCCCTTTGGACTTCTTCTTCCGAAATCCCCAGCATAATTGCAATTTCATGTTCTGTCAGTTTACTATTGTTCTCCAACATGTGAAGAAGCTGCTCCCTGATTACTTGTTCCATGTTCTTACCTCCTTGCGCTGCATATAATCATAACAATTATAACAGTAGCATTGACTTTGTACGGTTTCAACAGTAGAATTGTATGCAAGACAATGTTTTTAAGGAGGTGCGCTATGCCTGTAAACTCGTTTGAAGATTATCCGCTTACATGGAAGCCGAGCAAGGCCCTGTTAAAATTCCCGATGTATATATCCCTTTCAGAGCTTTTGGAACAGGACATTTTAAGCGGGAGGCTTCCGCCCAAAACAAAGCTGCCGCCGCAGCGGGAATTAGCGGACTTTCTGGACGTGAATTTAAGTACCATCACCCGCGCCTTTAAGCTGTGCGAAACAAAAGGCTTAATCTATGCGGCGGTGGGAAGCGGGACGTATGTTTCCCCCAATGCGGCCCTGCCGAATCCAGACACGCAGGAGGAAGCGGAGTACATAGACCTTGGCCCCATCAAGCCCTACTATCAGTTCAATTCCATTGTGGCCGATACCGCACGGGCAATCCTGCAAGGCCCGAAGTCGGAAAAGCTATTTGAGTTCAGCTTTACCTTGGGGACAGCCCACCATAAACAGGTCGCGCAGAAATGGCTTGCCGAGTTCCAGATCAACGCCGCTATGGAGGATATTATTTTAACGTCCGGTACACAAAACGCGCTGGCGATTGCGCTTCTTTCCCTGTTTCGGGCCGGAGATAAGATTGCCACTGATACCTATACTTATTCCAATTTCATCACTCTTGCAAAGCAGCTTAATATCCAGTTGATATCGATAGAGGCCGACGGACAGGGTATGCTGCCGGACGCGCTGGAAAAGCAGAGGAAGCTGCATGAAATAAAGGGGATTTATTTAATGCCCTCCTGCACAAATCCCACGGGGATCACCATGCCGTCAGAGCGCCGGAAAGCAATCAGCCAGATTATCAGCAGTCAGGACATGGTTCTGATTGAAGATGATACCTACGGCTTTATCGCGGACGATAAAATCCCGCCGATGGCAACCATGATCCCCGCGCACACCATTTACCTGCACGGAATTTCAAAATCCCTGTCTGCCGGGCTGCGGATCGCTTATCTGGTGTTTCCGCACCGCTTCCAGAAAACCTTTTTGAATACGGCCAATAACATTAACCTGAAAATCCCGCTGCTCAACGCGGAGATTGCAAGTGAGCTGATTGCAGGCGGGGCCGCGCGGGAGATCATCGACAAGAAGTGTATGCTGTCAGAGGAACGGGGCCGCCTGTATACCAGATACTTTCCAGAACAGCCGCCAACGAATCCGTACAGCTTCTTTAGGTGGCTTCCGCTCCCCGCAGGCTGCAACGGCTACAACTTTGAAGTGCAGGCAAAAAATCACGGCGTAAAGGTATTGTGTTCAGACCGTTTTGCGGTGGGGAATACCGCCCAATTCGCCGCGATCCGGCTGGCTACCTGCTCCCCCCGGACAATGGCCGATCTGGAAAACGGTTTGCAGATTATTCAAACGCTTATAAAGGAAAATCAGACGGTGATCCAGCGGGAGGAATTTATCATTTGAGTTGACACGACAACAGGAATTATAAACTGTAATAAAAGTGCATATTACGTCATTCCCCGCGCATAGTATGAACTATACAATGTAAAGGGGTGAAATGATATGGCGAAAGGAACAGAATATCCCGGTTTTGAAACGCTTGGAGCGGACATCAAAGAAGCGCGGAAAGCATTGGGATTGTCCCGCAGGGCATTGGCTGAACAAGTCAGTATTGATCCCCGGTATCTTGCAAATATGGAAAACAGCGGCGATCTTCCCAGCGTCCCGGTACTTTATGAGCTGGCGAGGATATGCAAGCTCCCCATAGAACGCTACTTCCACCCGGAAGCAGAGCCAGAGGGCAGCGAACAGCGCCAGAGGGTCGGCCACAAATTAAAGCTGTGTCCCGAACCGTATTTGCCGATTATCGAGGGAGCCATTGACGGAGCTATCAAAATCAAAGAGTAGAGGACGTGAAAAGCGTTCTCTATTTTTTGTGCTTTTATCGCTTCCAGCCCGCATTTGGCGGGCATTTTTTTGTGGCGGAAACGCCTTATAGACGTAGAAACGGTAACGGGTAAACGGCCCCGTCCGTTTCTGCTTGTTGGGGAAATCCCCACACCCCTGTGAAAGAAAGGACGGTGAAACATCGTGGCAAACCGGAAACGGCCTATTGTGCTGCGCGTCCCAGTGACAACAGAAGAACGGGAATTGATTGAAAAGAAGATGGCACAGCTCCACACGAAAAACTTTTCGGCCTACGCCCGGAAAATGCTGATTGACGGTTACATCATCAACGTAGACCACAGTGACATTCGGACACAGACCGCAGAGCTGCAAAAGATTGGCGTCAACGTCAACCAGATTGCGAAGCGGATCAACTCCACGGGTACGGTATACGCGCAGGACGTGGAGGACATAAAGGGGGCGCTGGCGGAAATATGGCAATTACAAAGATATGGCTATGAGTGCGATACACGAACAGCCGATGCGGAGTTTCTTTTATCCAAACGGCAGTATGCGAACCTAACCGGACGTAACCGGGGCGCGGATGATGTGATTGCCTACCATCTCCGGCAGGCGTTCAAGCCCGGCGAGGTCACGCCGGAAAAAGCAAACCAGATCGGGCGGGAGCTGGCATTAAAGCTGACGAAGGGAACCCATGCTTTTGTTGTCTGCACCCATGTGGATAAACACCACGTTCATAATCACATTATCATAAACTCTACCACGCTGGACTGCCAGAAAAAGTTCCGCAACTTTTGGGGCTCTGCCTGGGCGATCCGGCGTATGAATGACAAGCTGTGTCTGGAGCATGGGCTTTCCATTGTAGAGAATCCGAAACCCAGCCGGGATCATTACGGCACATGGATGGGAAGCCAGAAACAGCCTTCCCACCAGGAGCAGCTACGATGGGCTATCGATGCTGCCCTGGAAGAAAAGCCGAAAGACTTTGAAGAACTTTTGAAAAAGCTGGAGGCGGCTGGGATTGAAGTCAACCAAGAGCGGAAGTACCTCCGTTTTCGCCTGTCACCGGAAGATAGATATACCCGGTGTGATACGCTAAAGGGCGACTATACCGAGCAGGCCATCAAAGAACGGATCGCCGGCACCCGGACGGTGAAGCCGCGCCGTACCTCTCTCCAAAATCCGGTTTCCAAAGTTGGTCTGTTGGTGGACATTGAGGCGGCGATCCGTTCCGGCAAAGGTCCGGGGTATGAACGCTGGGCGAAAGTGTTCAACTTAAAACAGCTCTCCCAGGCGGTAATCTGGCTCAAAGAGCATGGCGATATGAGCTATGAGGATTTGCAGAAAAAGTCAGACGCCGCTACCGCCAGCTTCAATGTGCTGTCAGTAAAGATCAAGGAACTGGAATCTCAAATGACCGCTAATGGGGAGCTGCAGAAACAGATCGTAAATTATGCCAAGACGCGGGCGGTCTATGTGGAATACCGGAAAGCCGGGTACAGCAAAAAATTCCGGGCGGCTCATGAGACGGAAATCCTGCTGCACCAGGCGGCGAAGAAACATTTTGACGAGCTGGGGATCACAAAGCTGCCCTCCGTCAAATCTCTGCGTGAGGAATATGCCGGACTTCTGGAACAAAAACGGAAAGCCTATTCTGCCTATAAGCAGGCCAGAGCCGATATGAAAGAGCTTTATAATGTTAAAGCCAATGTGGACTATCTGTTGGGCGAGTCTGTGATGGAACGGGAGCGGGATAATGCACGCCAGTGATAGTTTTGTTTTTTTAATCCGATTGCTTAAATTATAATTCAATGTTCAGGAAACAAATTTTTCAAAAACTATTGACTTTGACGTTCCGTCATACCGTAGAATAAGGTTACAAAATATTGAAAGGAAGTACAAAATATGAGCATCCTAAAAGTACAGGCCGTTCGTTCTGACGGTATCTACAGAAAAATCATGGAAGCGCCAGCTTCTAAAAAAAATGATATTTATCGCTATGAAATGATGAAGCCTTTTGAAAAGAAATGGGCCTGCTACAATGTGCCAATGAAGGCTGCACAACCGAATGGCTATGATGTTATTATGGCAAGTGGTATGTTGGGCTTTCTTCTGCCAGAAAAAATTGATGAAACATGGGCCCAAAGTATTACACTGTTGGACGACAACCAATTTTGGGATAACTGTCAAAAGTCTATCGAGCGGTCATTAAAGTGTTTTTCCGATGCTGGAATAGAATTTCCTGTGAAAGAATATCTATACACTGTTTTGCTGGCTGACCCCCAAAATCCTTATTCGATAATGAATGACAATTACTGTGGAGATGGAGGTATACCCGGCTACATTTTTACATGGCTTGTTCCATCTGAACACACTAAGAGCAGACTTCCCGTAGCGTTGGCACATGAAACAAATCATAATGTCCGTTTCCAGTTTACAAAATGGCACAATGACATTACTCTTGCTGAAATGATGATAAGTGAGGGCCTTGCTGAAAACTTTGCTACTTACCTATATGGTGAGGAAAATGTAGGACCGTGGGTAAGCAAGACAGATATGGAAACTTTGAACGGATATATTAAACCCATCATCCAGGAAGGGCTGGATGTACAAGGCTTAGATAACCTGACAGCATATCTATATGGTGATGAAATGGCTCAAATGCAAAATTATTTTCCTGTTGGTTTACCCTATTGTGCTGGATATGCTTGTGGCTATCATATGATAAAATATTATCTGAAAAAAACAGGAAAATCTATCATTGAAGCTACCATGACACCTGCTGATGAAATACTAAAAGAAGTGGAGAGATTTTGGAATGAATCCTAAAAAAATGATGATTCATGAGGTTGCAAAGCTGACCGGTATTACGATACGTACTTTGCATTACTATGATGAAATCGGTCTGTTGGAACCTACCAAAGCAGATAAGACAAAATATCGTTTATATTCCGAGAATGATTTAGAGAAGTTACAACAAATTCTATTTTACCGTGAAGTGGGGGTTTCTCTAAAAGAGATCAAGGCATTATTATCAGCACCCGTATATAATAAACGAGAAGCGCTAGAAAGACATTTAGAACTTCTCAATCTTAGAAAAAAGAAAATAGAGGGACTTATTTGCTTAGTCAACGATACTTTGGCCGGAAAGAGTGATTACTCGTTTACAGCATTTTCAAATGCAGAAATTTCTGCTCTACAAGAAAAATATAGGAATGAAGTTATCGAACGTTGGGGCAGCACCCATGAGTATCAAGAGTTTTCTTCTTTTTTTTCAGCCAGAGCCGAAAAAGAGAGAAATCAGAAGTGGAATGATTTTTTAATATATTCCCAAAATGTCTTTGAACGACTGGCGGAATATAAGGCAGAAACACCTACTTTACCCGCCGTCCAATCTATTGTTGCAGAGTGGCAAGAGTATATTTCTGAAAACTTCTATCCCTGTTCGGATGATATGCTGATGTATCTGGGCGAACTCTATCAAACAGACGAACGGTTTGCCGAGTACATCAACAGATTTGCTACATGGAATGTTGCAGAGTTTTTTGGTGAAGCAATTAAAGTATATTGCTGTAATCGCTAATAACCTATTGTATCTACCTGGCGGTGGAAAAGAAAAACGTTGCTAAGCAGCTCCTTTCCCACGCTCCTATTACATTTTACTGACGGTTGCTTTAAGAAATCAAGAGCGCCATGCCGTTTTACTATAGCTATGATAAGGTTTTTTTCTTTTTCTATCTTCATGTATAAAGATTTCAGCGTTCCAATGGAACGCGCAGCCATCACCGCAGGTGATGATCTCAGCGTTCCAATGGAACGCGCAGCCATCACCGCAGGTGATGATCTCAGGGGCTTGGGGACATGTCACCAACAAGCATTTTGGCAGGAATACCGGAAACGGATTCCTGCCAAAATACGCAATCTTACGGAAGATTGCATTGCTTGCCATTTAGTGGAACCCCAGAAAAAGTTCTTGCACCACGCAACGACATTGATAGACTGAAAGAAAGGCGGTATAATAAGGATCCAGCAAGTAACATAAAAGCTGGAGTGAGATAAAAATACAAATATAGTTGGAGTAGGTGGTGAAACGATGTTTAGAATAGGAGAATTTTCAAAGCTGGCGCAGGTATCTATTCGTATGCTTCGCTACTATGACGAGGTAGGACTTCTGACACCGGCAGAGGTTGACAAGTGGACAGGACACCGACTGTATTCAGTAAAGCAAATACCGCGTCTAAATAAAATTCTGTATCTGCGGGATAGTGGACTGAATGTTTCGGAAATTGCGCTTGCCCTGACGATGGACGAGCAATCACTTCTTGCGCAGCTCGACAAAAAGCGCATAGAGATAGAAAATGCAATACAGGCCGAACAAGAAAAACTGCGGAAGATCGAACTTACAAAAAGTGAAATACAGGGTGGTAAAGGAGAACTGCACTATAACATATCCGTTAAGTCAATCCCGGCGTATCAGGTGCTATCCTTGCGGGAAATTGTACCGAATTACTATTCCGAGGGCGACTTATGGAAAGAACTTTCTACTTTTACAGAAGCACAAAAAATCGAAATAACGGGCAATACATTTTCCATTTATCACGATACAGAATTTCGAGAGACAGATGTTGATATTGAGCTATGCGCCCCGGTAAAGAAAATGGGAAAGGCAAAAGAGCCATTTTGTTTCCACATGACAGAACCAGTCCCGTATATGGCTTGCACAATGGTCTATGGCGATTTTGCAAATATAAAAGGCGC
>NZ_KE159717.1:77367-79116 GCF_000403455.2 Dorea sp. 5-2
CAGTTGGTTTTTGACCAGCAATCCAAAAACGAGTCGTACAAATTTACGAGATGTAAGCGCGAGTGCTCTTTTGTGCTGATGTTTGGTTACCTCAGCATATTTTCTGGCATAGAAATCAGCATATTCAGGGATGTGCTTCCTGACGCTGTTTGCCGCTTCGCCAAGGTAGTAGCGAAGATAGGGATTTCCGGCTTTCGACATTTGGTTGTCCTCGGAAGTGAAATCTCCGGAATCACCCTTAGGCCAGTAAAGCCCAGCATATTTGGCAAGGGCATCGGATGAATGGAACGCTGTTATATCGCCTATTTCTGACAGAATCCCGGATGCCCATACCGGGCCTATTCCGGGTATGGACCTAAGGATGATCAGGGCGTTAGGGTTCATTCCGTTGATGCATTTCTCAATCGCCTGCTCTATCAGCCTGATTTCTTTCTGATAGGCATGGATGCAGTTAAACGAACTTGCCAGCGATATGTTCAGTGGCTCGTACATGCACTTGTCCAACCGGTAGGAATCCCTGGCTGCCTTGCGCAGGAGTTCCGAAGTTTTGGATATGTCAGAGATGCGGTTCCTGCTTTTTTGTGCAAGGAAGGCAAGCAGGTCCTCTTCCGGCATATCGATAATCTCCTGTGGGGACAAAAATTCCGTCAGGACAGCTGAGGACGTAGCGCCATAAAGGCTGCCAAAGGGCTTATCATCACCTTCGAGGAGCTGAAGCTCACTGAACTTCAGATAAAGATTAGAAACCATATAAGTCTTCTCCCTGGTGATGCACTCAGAAAGGTGCATACGGTGCCTTGTAAGGCGTTTGAGGGCTATGAACTGCCCGCCGCGCCATGGCTCCAGTTTTTTTGTACGGCCGACCCTGCCAAAGTCCGCGATGAGGTATGCATCTGTGGGATCGGTCTTTTCCATTCCGATATAGGACTTGCGGTAATTGGAAGTGGCCTTTGGGTTTACACAGAAAACGTAAGGCCTGTAGGGCATGAGGGCCTCGCTGGCCGACAGGAAGTTTGAAATATGCACGCTGTACACAGAAGTAGATTCCAGCACGATAAGGAGTGTATCTAGGTTTTTATGCTTCTGCATACACTCAGCAATCATATTTACAAGCTTATCGGCACCCGGCTGGTTATTGCCAAACGATGATGAGATGTATTTGTTTTCCTCAAAGTCCATGGCATAGACAACATTGGCCTTTGAGCTTACATCAATACCAACAAACAAGGTGGACATATAGTTGATCTTTAACATGATATCACCTCCATTCTGGTCAGGATTTGTGAAGCCTGAGGCTAAAGGTTTATCCTGTGCTGCATACGGTGACCGAAACCTCGCGCAATGAGCATGCACCCAGTCAGCCTTTCTTGCTGGGGCTAACGGCTGGGGATGAAAATTCTGTGTCAGCGGAATGTGCCGTATGTGCCAGGCTGAATGCTTTCGGAGCAGTCTCGGACTAAGCCGGCTGAAAGGAGGAACAGCAGTGCCTTCGGACATCAGACTCTACCTGATATCATACCACAGGATAAACGATTATGAAACTGGGTTGTACAGGTGATGAAAAGGTGAGAGGGGAACCCTCCTGATTACCTTCACCTATATCAATAAGAAGGATAATTAAAGTAACTGTTGACAGTATAGATGGGACAGGATGGGGAAGATTCTCCTTCTGAATTATCCTTCATCTATATCACAAATAAGAATAAGTCCATAGCCTGTTTTGATTGGCTATAAACTTATTATACGAGG
>NZ_KE159717.1:79126-220780 GCF_000403455.2 Dorea sp. 5-2
AATACAAAATGTCTAACCCGATGCGTCAGATCGTGCATAGGGGCCCGTGGAATGAGAATAACCCTGAAAAATATTTGATTGAGCTTCAAATACCGCTGGAACACGCATGATTGTATAGACTTTGAAATGTCCTGCTAAAAATGTAGGGCATTTTTAATTTTCCCTATTGCATCTCACATGATGTGAGGTCTTATACTGGTTTTACCAACAAAAGCAAGGAGGAAAAATATGACCTATCAATTAAAAGCCATTGGCAAAGTAAAAAATGATGAAAACGGCACATTTATTCAGTTAGAGCCAGAGTACATTTCTGGACTGCAGGCCTTAGAGGGTTTCAGCCACATCAATGTCCTTTGGTGGTTCAGCGATTGCGACAACGACGCAGATCGGAATAAATTACAGACGGAACAGCCCTATAAAGGCGCACCCGAAGTCATGGGTGTATTTGCAACACGATCTCCTGCGCGTCCGAATCCTATTGCATTAACAGCGTCCGAAATTATCAACATTGATTTCACCAACGGCATGATTCGTGTTACATTTATTGACGCAAATGACAATACGCCCGTACTTGACATCAAGCCGTATACTCCAAGTTTTGACAGAGTTGAAACGCCCGGTGTTCCCGCATGGTGCAGCGAATGGCCGAAAAGCACAGAAGCGTCCGGCGATTTTGATTGGGGACAGGTGTTCAAATTTTAAGAGGGGGTGGCTTATGAAATTACAGGATTTTGTTCAGGATAAACCTATTCTTGAAACGGAACAACTTATCCTGCGCCCTTTGCGAAAAGAAGATGTTGCAGATTTGAAAGAATGGCTGGGAGACAGTTCCGTTTATCGGTATTGGGGCAAACGTCCCGGAAAAAGCGACTTAAATCCAGAATTACTTTTCCAAAAGCCAGAGAAACCTACAAAAAGTTTTCATTGGGGTGTTGTCTACAAACAGGATAATAAAGTTATTGGCGATATGTGGGTGTATCTCATTGAGAATGACCGCATGGCAAAAGTGGCATTTCGCCTTTCACCTGCCTATCAAGGCAACCGGTTTATGACAGAAGCACTGGCGAGAGTAACTATCTTCTGCTTTGAAGAAACGAAATTACAGCGTTTATGGGCCGATGTTCACGCACAAAATATTGCATCGTATAAAACTTTGGAAAAAGCAGGCTTCAAGCGTGAGGGTCTTATCCGTGAGGGTAAAATGGTAAACACATACTGCGATTACTATTTGTATGGTATGAATAAGGCTGATTATATTGAAATCACCGATAGGGGGCTACCCCCTTACGAGCACTGTGAACGCTTTTTCCGAAAAAACTGAATCCATATAGCCCCAATCTGCTGAACGACGGCAAAAGAAAAAAGCCGTCGTTCAGCAACCCTTATTCCATGTCTCTATTTTACAAAGTGCATTTTCCTAATCAAAAAGCGCATTGCGTGAAAAGCCCGGCAAAAAATAGAATGATATAATTTGAACATCAAATATAGGAGGTGCCGCAATGCACGCATATGAAGCAATCGAACAATCCTTGACTTTTATCGAGGAACACCTGACAAAAGAAATTTCAACGGAAGAACTGGCAAATACTGTCGGTCTGTCCACCTTTTATTTTCAGCGCTTGTTCAAGCGGCTGGTAAATAAACCGGTTCAGGAATATGTGAAACTCCGCCGTTTGGCAAAGGTTATTGAAAATCTGAAAAGTACCAAACAGAGGATTCTTGACGTTGCCTTGGACTATGGTTTTTCAAGCCATGCGAATTTTACACGGGCCTTCAAGGAAACGTATGGGATTACGCCTGAAAGCTACAGGAGGGATTTACCAATGCTCAATACATTCGACAAGCCGGAAGTTTCTATGAATTACGTTTTGGTAGACGAAGGGGTTCCGCTAGTGGTAGGAAATATCGTCTTGGAAATCCAGAGAAAGACATTGGAAAAACCGGAAATTTATCTCGGCTTAGAAACGGAAGTTCGCATTTCTGAACAAATGCCGGTTGGTGAAAGCACAGGTGTAGATGTGCCAGGACAGCTTTGGAAGCGTTATCATATGGAGAAGGCTTCAATCGCAGCCAATCTAAATACTGCTGTAGAAATGGGAATGTCCCATGCGGAAGGTACTGCACAAAACCTTTTCACTTATTTTGCAGGCGGCCTTGTTCAAAATAATCCGGACCGGCTGCAAGACGGTTTTGTTAAGAGAGAACTCTCGGCAGGAGAATACATCGTTTGCAGAGTCGAAGCAGAAAATTTTGAGGATTTGGTAACGGTCGCTTTAGATCAGGCCAGCAAATACCTTTTTGATATATGGCTGCCTCATCACAACTTAACCACGGAGCCCTTTTCGGCAGAAAAGTATTACCGTGACTTGGAGGGTATGGCCTGTATGGAAATTTGGGTTAAGCCCCTGCCGCTGAAAAATAAAAGCTAAGGAGGAATTTATGATGGATTGGAATGCGCTATATTCAAATGAACAACCTCCATCACTGGAGCAAGTCACGGAATACATTAACAATCCGTTATGGACAGATTTTAATAACCATATCCAGTCCACCTATCGGATCAGGCCCTGCATGGAACACAGCCGCTGTTCCATGCAGGCAGGCTGGAATATTAAGTATAAAAAAGGTGGAAAGTCTCTTTGTACGCTCTATCCGATGCAAGGCTATTTTATCGTTCTCGTGGTTGTAGGAAGTCGTGAACTTACGGAGGCAGAGTTTCTTATGCCGCAATGTTCCGACTATGTGCAGACAGTATTCAAAAACACGAAAATCGGTAATGGACAGAAATGGTTGATGCTGGATGTAAGGGATAGAGGGATTATGGATGATGTATTTAGCCTCATCAATCTCAGAAAGCATATACCGTCATAACAGGAAAGGAAAACACAATATTCGACAAATACCCATACTGACGGAGGGGGTGATGACATGGGAAATTAGCTGTATTTGATATATCTGAACCGGGCAGTATAATTGCAGAAAAGCTGCTCATGCTGTTAAGCGCCCGCCAGCGTCAGGAATTGTTAAACTATCTTTTCCATTCCCAAAAACAACAAAATAATCTGGCCGACAGCCCATGCGTCATTTCCGAAACTTATAAAGTGCAAACAGTTATTGATGAACCGTTTACAGAGATTCAAGTGGACGATTTATATTTCTGCCAAGAACAACGGCTTGTATGCATTAGCGAGCAGGTAATTGAATTAACCGCTAAAGAATTTGACATTCTTGCTTTGTTAATTACTCACCCGAAACGGGTATTTACTTATGAGCTGATTATGGAATTGGTCTGGAATGAGGATTATTCCTACTACTCCCGGAAGGCAGTCAATAATCATGTAAGCAATTTGCGGAAGAAGCTGAAAGTTACGCAGGATTCCCCGGACTACATCAAAAGCGTTGTTGGCATTGGTTATAAATTTGATGTGCCATAGCAAAGGTCATAGGGTAAGATTCTACTTTCCTTGTGGCCTTTATTAGATACGGTAAGTGATGAAGAAACATTAAGGCGGCTTTACAGTTTGTGATGCAAGAGAAAATTATCCCGAATTATTTTTCCTTAATCAGAAGTTCTAGGAAACTGACAGTGTAAATGACTAAAAAGTTATCCCGAATATTTCTCTAAGAAATGCCGCTGTTGCTGGCTTTCTTTGAAGTATTCGGGATAATCTGACTTTCGGTATAACCGTTTAGCGTCATGGCCTAAACATCTCTTTTCTATTGGGCAGTATATGCAGGAAAAAAGTTAATCTTGACAAGCGACTACCGGTCGCTATATAATGAAAACGAAATATGAAACGACCGGTGGTCGCTATAAGGAGGTATCATAAATATGCCAAAAGGAATTATGCTTACACCAGAACAACAAGAAGAACGTCGAGAAGAAATAATCAGTGTTGCTTTGCAGCTCATAGAGAAAAATGGATTCCAAAAAACATCAATGAGGGAAATTGCGATTTTAGCAAACATGGGAAAGTCCAGTCTGTATGATTTTTTCAAAACGAAAGACGAGATTGTTGTATATGCAGTTGAGAAAGAAATGGAAGAAACAATTAAAAAGGTTCATAAGATCATTGCCGATGAATCCTCGCCGGAACAGTGTCTTAGAAAAATCATGTTGAATCATCTTAGAGTACCAAAGCAGTATCGAACGGTGCAGATGTGGTTAAATACAGAATCTGACTATTTAGAAGAAGATTATCGAAAGCGGCTGAAAACTGCGCGTTACGCATATCAGGATATTATCAAATCTGTAATTGAAAATGGAGTGAAATCAGGCGTCTTCCGTAAGACGAATGCCGATCTTATGTCGCGTTTGTTAATTAACTCCATTATATCAATCATTTACACATCCCGACCATCAGCCAGTCCGGAGAAAATGCTTGATGAAACAATGGATATATTTCTACATGGAATTATGAATGATGGAGGTGAATTATTATGATTTATTATACTCTGCCCTTGTTGCATAAACAGGCAACCCTTGAAATGGTCGGCGGAAAAGGTATGTCTTTATCAAAACTTTTGACAGCGGGCATCCCTGTGCCGGAGGGCTTTCATGTTACGACTACTTCATACAAGATTTTTGTTGAAAAGAACCATATTCAGCCTCACATTAATAAGTTGCTGGACGGTATTGACTCTAATAATACTAGCCAGCTTGAAAATGTATCTGCGCAGATAGGGATGCTTTTCCATAATGGAGAAATGCCGCAGGAAGTATCAGATGCAATTAAAACCGCATATGCCGGTTTGGGAAATATAGCGGTGGCTGTCCGTTCCTCCGCAACCGCCGAGGATTTGCCCGACGCTTCTTTTGCAGGCCAGCAGGAAACCTATCTTAACATACAAGGTGAGAATGAAGTTCTTGACGCTGTAAAGCGGTGCTGGGCTTCCCTATGGACAGCTCGTGCTATTGCTTACCGCGTGAAGAATGATATAAAGCAGGAAATCGTCGCACTTGCTGTTGTAGTACAAAAGCTTGCGTTTTCCGATGCGTCCGGCGTTATGTTTACGCTAAACCCTATCAATGGCAGACGTAGCGAAATGATTGTTAACGCCGCGTGGGGACTTGGCGAATCGGTGGTTTCTAGCTTAGTCACCCCTGATACAATTGTTGTAGATAAAAATGCTGAACGAATTGTATCGTATGAAGTAGCAAACAAAGAGATTATGACAGTCCGCAACTCAGATGGAACAGAAGAAATCCCAACTCCTGAACAGTTGAGGAAAAAACATGCTCTTACTCGCAATCAAGTTATGCGATTGGCACAGCTTGGGAAAAAAATTGAGAAGTATTATGAAATGCCTATGGATGTAGAGTGGGCGCTGGAAAAAGATAAGTTGTATATTGTTCAGGCGCGCCCCATTACTGTCCTACCGCCGGAATGGACGTTGCCGGAAAAGGATGTTGTATATACAAAAGGCAGTCTAGCGGAGCACTTGCCGAATCCTGTTACACCCTTATTCGCCACACTTGGACTTGAAATAGTCAACCGTGCGTCGGCGCTTTTATGGATAGATATGTTTGGTAAAAGTGCGAAAAAGCTACTGCCAGAAAACGGAGCATATACGATTATTAACGGATATGTTTATCTTTCCGCTAATTCAAAGCCTCTTTTGATTGCAGTCAAATCCCTTTCACCCCGCGCTTTGCGCCGGACGCTTACGAACAGCATTATGCGCTTTGAAGCGGCAAGAAAAGAATTTGAAGATGTGGTGAAGCAGTGGGATGAAACGTCCCTGCATACGTTAAGCGCACAGCAAATTATGAAGGGCTTCAAGCCGTATTTTACGCCGCATGTATTTATTTCACAAGGATTCAGCTTACATTGCCCGCCGCATCTATCAGCGAAACGTTATTCACAAAATTCTTTCAGGGTACGGTCCGCCGTGCTGGTATAACAGACACTTCCGCTCTCTTGCTTGGGTTTGATACGATTGCGCTACAATCGGAAAAGAACTTGTGGGACCTTTCGGAATGGGCAAAGCAAAATAACACTTTAAGCTTCTATCTGAAAAGCAATCCTGCAACAAAGATAGCAGAAGATTTCAAGTCCTCCATTTTGCCTGCGGAAGTTTCGCAGGAGTTGTGGATAGAGTGGAAAAGCCGAATTAACGCCTATTTCAAAGAATTTGGCTGTACTGCGTATGAATTTGATTTTGCATATGCCACACCACAGGAGATGCTTACGCCAACTTTTGAATCCATAAAAGCATTTTTGGAGGAAAAAGGGGAAAATCCGTATTCGCGCCAAATCACATTTGAAAGGCGCAGGAAACAAGCCGAAAAAGAGATTTTGCAACAGATAGGCGGCCACCGAAAAAAACTGTTTTTGAAGCTGCTCCATTGGGCACAAAATACTGCCCCCATGCGTGAAAACGCTATTTATTTGATGGGGATGGGGCACCCGCTGATTCGCCGTATGTTACAAGAAATTTC
This sequence comes from Dorea sp. 5-2, assembly GCF_000403455.2. Lineage (GTDB taxonomy): Bacteria > Bacillota > Clostridia > Lachnospirales > Lachnospiraceae > Sporofaciens. Next base: position 85,569 of record NZ_KE159717.1, read on the forward strand.
TGAACGTCTCTTAACTGGTGGAGCTATTTCACATCTGGACGATATTTACTGGCTCACAAAAACAGAATTGGAAACGCTCATAACACAGCTTGATAAAAATATACCCCTATCTAATCTGAGTGAGGCAATCCCTGCCAGGCAAGCAGAGCATGATACATTCCGAGGTTATGTGGCACCTTCCATGTTGCCGGAAAAAAGCAAAAAAGCCGTATCACACGCAACCCAAATACAGAAAGATGGGAAAATTGTATTGACGGGTATAGGAACCAGCCCAGGCGTTGTTACGGCTCCCGCCTGTGTACTGAACAGCCCGGCAGATTTTGAGAAATTCCAGCCGGGAAGTATCTTGATTGCCGTTACCACAACTCCTGCATGGACGCAGCTGTTTGCCTCCGCAAGTGCGATTGTAACAGACATTGGCGGCCCTCTTAGCCATTCAAGCATTGTTGCCCGTGAATATGGTATTCCCGCTGTTATGGCAACACACACCGCTACGCGAACCATACAAAACGGACAAATGATAACAGTGGACGGTACGACAGGGGAGGTGACACTCAATGAATAAAACGCCTATTTTTGCCTTGAAACTTGCAACTTTTGTAATTGCGTTAGGATATAGCCTTATTATTCCGGTTATGCCGTTTTACATGAAAAATCTCGGAGCGGGTGGCAAAGAACTTGGCTGGCTCACGGCCATATATGCGCTGACGCAAACATTGTGCGCCCCGTTTTGGGGAGTGCTGTCCGACCGAATCGGCAGAAAGCCGATTATCAGCATTGGCATGTTAGGCTATACAATTAGTTTATTGCTGTTTGGCTTGGCCTCCTCTTTTTGGACACTGTTTATCGCCCGTGCTTTATCTGGTGTTTTGTCATCTGCTACGTCAGTTGCGTCCCTGGCCTATGTGGGTGATTCCAGCACAGAGGACGAACGAAGCAAGAATATGGGCCAGCTTGGGGCTGCAATGAGTATAGGTGTCATGTTAGGACCGTTGTTTGGCGGTATTCTGGCTGGCTATTCACTTGCACTTCCATTCTTTACAGGAGCCGGAATTTCATTTATTGCATTTCTACTCATAGTAACAGTTTTGCCAGAGTCCATAGAGAAGTCAGGTTATCCGCACAAAAAAGATTCTTTTGATTTTTTAGCCCTGAAAAGCATGCTGCTTGGCCCCGCAGGAGTTATTCTGATCCTTATTTTTATCGTAAACTTCTGTCAAACCGGTTTGCAGGGGATTACGGGGCTGTATGTCGTTGACAAGTTTGGATTTACCACCGGGCAAGTTGGTGTTGTTTGGATGGTGGTAGCAGGTGTTTTAATTGTAGTACAGGGTTTTTTTACCGGCCCTTTGGAAAATAAAATGGGCGATAAGCTACTAATACTGATAGGCATATTTTGTAAAGCAATGGTTGCCTTTGCTATGGTATTAACCTCTGGATTTATCAGTGTACTTGTTATTTTCGGTCTATTTGCAGTATCTTCCGCCTTAACAGTACCCACGCTAAACGCAAGCCTTTCCAAGGAGGCCAATCAGCGCAAAGGAATACTCATGGGCTTTGCCAGCACCGCCGGAAATCTTAGTAAAGTCATTGCCCCTCTGCTGGCTGGGTATCTGTATGAGCGTAGTATTGAATTGCCTAATATCACCATGGGAGCGATAGCGCTGATTGGAACAATTATATGTTTTATCTGGAAAAAGACTGTGCGGTGAGCTAACATTTTAATGAATCGGGGTTTGTTATACTTGTTTTAGAAACGGAAAACTTTTAGTATACAGTCGAAATGAAAGCACAAATACCCATACTGACAGAGGGGGTGATTACATGGGAAATTAGCTGTATTTGATATATCTGAACCGGGCGGTATAATTGCAGAAAAGCTGCTCATGCTGTTAAGCGCCCGTCAGCGTCAGGAATTGTTAAGCTATCTTTTCAATTCCCAAAAACAACAAGATAATCTGGCCGACAGCCCATGCGTCATTTCCGAAACTTATAAAGTGCAAACAACTATTGATGAACCGTTTACAGAGATTCAAGTGGGCGATTTATATTTCTGCCAGGAACAACGGCTTGTATGCATTAGCGAGCAGGTAATTGAATTAACCGCTAAAGAATTTGACATTCTTGCTTTGTTAATCACTCACCCGAAACGGGTATTTACTTATGAGGTGATTATGGAATTGATCTGGAATGAGGATTCTTCCTACTACTCTCGTAAAGCAGTCAACAACCATGTGAGCAATCTGCGGAAGAAGTTGAAAGTTACGCAGGATTTCCCGGACTACATCAAAAGCGTTGTCGGCGTTGGTTATAAATTTGAAGTGCCGTAATTTAAACTATGAAATCAGACGGCAGTTGAATGTGTTTAAGGTGTGGCTGCCGTAGCTATCTGCTTCGCTTAATGTAGGTAATCGTCAAGATTAGAAGTAAGCTCCCTTGCCGATTATCTGTAATTATGCTACCATCGGCTGATAATTTGATAGCATTTTTGCGCATAATAAAGATAGATTGATCGAAGCAGTAAGGAGTAATGCAATGAATGAAAAAATTTTAGTGGGTGATGACGAAAAAGAGTTGGCTGATTTAGTGGAAGTCTATCTGAAAAACGATGGATATACCGTTTATAAATTTTATAATGGCACGGATGCGTTAAAGGGAACCGGGATGTTCTAAGGCATATCATGGAAAGCAGCGGATTTGAAGTCTACTGTAACGAGTGGTGGCATTATGTCCTGGCAGATGAACCGTACCCTGATACATATTTCAATTTCGCATTTCATGACTAACTGAACTGGTATACTGATGATATTCGTCATTTCTAAACGAAAAGCGGAGAGTGATTTTCTCTCCGCTTTTCGTTTCGATTACTTTATTTTGTCACGAGGGGCTTTCCGTCTTTGTCAACTAATGGGCAAATACCCCCGCCCGTTCCAAACTTTGCGACAAGGTAATTAACACCGGTTTCTTTATCTACTACCACATAAAAGCCCTTAACGCTTCCCTCGGTTTCTGTAATTTCAAATCTCTTGCTTTCCATAAAAAATGCCTCCTGTATAGGTTAAAATCAAAGTTCCTGTCTTGAAAAGATATGATAACTGATTTGGTACATTACATAGCACCATGCCAATGCAAAGAGCGGAGAACAGCACAGAAGGATAAACACAAGCTGGTCTGTCAATTCAACTCCCAGTATGGTAAGAAGCTGGTATATCCCAAAACAAATCCCTGCCGGAATGAGGAATGATACTAACAGCAGCACACGGCCTTTTTCGGCTCCGAATTTGAACACAAGAGGGATTGACATACTTCCAAAGATCAGGGAGATCACCCATGCTGCCAAAGCCAAAAATAACAGCTCTCCAATTCCCGCGAAGTCAAAAGTGATTTTTCTCATAGCAAATCCACTGATGGAACCAATCACCAGACCAAACAGGCTGCCGACAGCACAAAAGATTGCTAATACAACAAATTTCCCGACCACTAATTCCTTCTTTGAAACAGGCATTATCATGGCATATCGCGTCCATTTGGAATTGTCATCAAAAGAAAAGGTTGTTACAATCATCATGCTGCACAAAATTGCACATACAAATATATATCCCTCTACGTCGGAAAATGGGATAAGCGCAACGGCAAAAACCACGAGAATGAACAGCATGGATTTCGCATTGTAGCCGATATTGAATAAATCTTTCAAAATAAGGCTTTTCATCTGGCTTACTCTCCTTTCACATACAGCAGCAGAATATCGTCGATTGTTGCGTCGTCCACTACTGCATTTTTATATTTTCTTCTGGCTTTTCCTTTATCTGCTACAAGCACATTCCATTGGTAATCATCTTTTCGGTATGCCAAAATCTCATCTTTATCGAGCTGATCTAACATTGCAGCTCCACAACGGATAATACCATAGTGGTAACGAAGTTCGTCTTTTGTTTTACAAAAAAGCACTTTACCCTGATGGATAAAAGTAATGTAATCTGCAACCTTCTCTAAATCGGTTGTGATATGGGACGACATCAAAATGGAGTGGTTTTCGTCCTGCACAAAATCAAGAAATACGTCAAGAATATCATCCCGCATCACAGGGTCAAGACCGCTGGTAGCTTCATCTAAAATCAGCAGCTTTGGCTTATGGGAAAGCGCAACGGCTATACACAATTTCATTTTCATTCCTTTGGAGAGTGTTTTAATCTCTTTATCTGATGGAAGCTGAAAGCGATTCAGAAAACCCTGATATAAATATTCGTCCCACTGTTTATAGGCGGCACTTGAGATTTTTCCGACTTTGGCAGGAGTCAAAGTGTCATAAAAATTGATGTCGTCGAAAACAACACCTATATCCTCTTTAAGCTGACTTGATGAGGATAATTCCTGTCCCCAAAAAGTAACTGTACCATCGTCTTTATGGATAAGGTCAAGAATTGCATTGATCGTTGTACTTTTTCCGGCTCCATTTTCGCCAATAAGCCCCATGATAGTTCCTTTGGGAACAGAGAACGAAACATGGTCTAACATAAAACCGACGTACTGTTTTGTCAGATTTTCAACCTGTAAAATAGCGTCCATAGTCACTCCTCCTCTTGATAAAAAAGCGATAAAAGCTCAATCAGTTTTTTCAACGATATACCGCTTGTTCGTCCAATATCAGCGGCTTCCTGTAAATGTTCCTCTGCTAATCGCTGCTGTTCCTCTTGATAAAAGTCCTTATTCTGTGCCGATACAAAACTTCCTCTGCCGATAGTTGTTTCAATAAATCCGTCCCTTTGTAAATCCTCATACGCTTTTTGAACGGTAATCACGCTTACATGGATAGATTTTGCCAACGCCCGCATAGAGGGAATAGGGTCGCCTGTTTGTAATTCTCCGCTCATAATCAGGGCTTTTATCTGCGAAGTTATCTGCTCATATATCGGCTTGCTCGTATTGCTGCTTATGATAATTTCCACAATGTCCCTCCTATGTCCATTATTGTGCTTATCGTACAAGTACATTATATTCATTTAAAACGGGTTTGTCAAGAGGAGGGGCTGTGTATATATAGAAGATACTAAATCTCCTTACATCGTTGTCCGTGGTTCGGCGAGGCTCGCAAAATGCCATGAGTGGGCATTTTGCTGCGGATATGGATTGCACAGTGAGTACACAGTCCCACCGTGAGGATTCGATATTCTCACAGCAATATGGTATGTATTTATAGCTATTGACTTTCTGCTTGCAATAAGCTATAATATAACTATAAATTCAAATCAGTCATATAGAAGGCGTGATGTATGTATAAAGAAGTTGGCATTTCTTCAAATAATGTTCCGATAACACTTTCTATTTGGTATACAGAAAGAAGTAGTCCTACCATTGTTTTTTTGCCGGGTACTATGTCACACCCTCTCATGTATGAGAATTTTCTATGTGGATTGAGCGAAAGAGGGTTTAATATAATAGGTGTTCACTATCTTTCACACGGAAAAAGCCCTAAAATCAAAAAAAATTATATAATGGAAAATATGTTGCATAATGTATATGACGCAACAACTTACGGAATAGAAAATTTCGGTGAAAACATAGCTGTCATGGGTTCCAGTCAAGGCGGGATTTTAGCTGCAATGGCGGCGGGGAGGGACACAAGGTTAAAAGCCGTTTTTCCACATAATATCATGCTGACTACATTAAAAGAAACTGTGAGCTTAACAAAATATCCCGCATGGTCGCACCGTTTTATGGGGCTGATACAGTGGGGCTTTCGTGTAGGTGGAAAATTGCTGCCTAACTACAAGGTTCCAGGAGACGCTTATTTAGACTATGACAGAGTATTTTATAGTGAACAGGCAAAACAAGATTGTTTAAATGACCCTATGCTTTTATCCTATTATCCTTTAAGATTTGTCGGCAGCTTATTTAATGCTGACTTATCGTGCCTGGAGAATGGGGCTATACAATGTCCTGTTATTTTAATTACTGCCAAAGGCGACCCACTTTTTAACTTTGATTATACCAACAAAGTATTTGATTTAATTCATGTACCGCAAAAGGAATTACTTGCTTTAGAGCTTAATCGTCACATGATTTTTAATGAGGATACGGACACTACAATAAACGCATTGGAACCTACATTGCATAAATATCTCGGATAGTATATTGATAATATGAGCAGTGAATGTTATACTTTTCATGACGATACTAACAATTTAGTCATAAGGGGGTTATAAAAATTGCCACGATTTACAGAACAAGAGAAAGAAATCATCAGCAATAAACTTTTGATAGAGGGAGAAAAGCTGTTTGCATTACACGGTTTGAAAAAAGTAACGGTTGATGATCTAGTGGCCTCCGTAAACATATCAAAGGGATCTTTCTATGCTTTTTATCCCAGTAAAGAACACCTATATGTGGAAATCAATTTTCGCTTACAAAAAGAGCTATTTGCAAGTATAGAAGCAACAATTAAAAAGAAAAAATATAAGAACCATAGAGATTTAGCAAAGGACGTTATTATGTTAAGTTTAACGGGTTTGATTACTTCACCTATTCTTTCGCAGATTGACTTATCTATATTGGACTATCTGCAAAGAAAATTATCACCAGATATTTTTGAAAGCCATATGCACAATGATATTCGTATATTGGAGATACTGGAAAGTTTAGGAGTTGTATTTTTGGTCCCGCATACGGTTCTTATAAAATCTTTATATTCTGTTTTATCCTGCATGGAACAATTCAAAGAGGATAAAGAACTTGAAAAGATACAAAATCTTTTAGTAAATGGTATTGTGCAGCAAGTAGTAGCCGATTAAAATTTTTTGTTTGGTTATTTAATAGCAAGATAGCCAAACAAAATTTTTACAATTTATATGACTATATTTTCAAATATGTCATATCGTATAAGGAGGACACCATAATGATTGATGTAAAAAAACTGTATTTCAGCTATACTGAAAAGCCCTTTGTTGAAGATGTGAGTTTCCATGTTGGGAGGGGAGAAATTTTCGGCTTTTTAGGACCCTCTGGAGCCGGGAAGTCAACCATACAAAAAGTATTGACTGGGCTTAATACAAAATATAAAGGCAGCGTAAAAGTTGCAGGTATTGAAATAAAGGAACGTACAAATCGGTTTTATGAGAATATCGGTGTGGACTTTGAATTTTCTACCTGTTATGAGAAATTTACGGCACGACAAAACCTCGCCTATTTCGCTTCGCTGTATGAAAAGCAGCCCCGGTCTATTGACGAATTATTACATATGGTAGGCTTGGAAAATGACGGGGATAAAAAGGTTTCCGACTTTTCCAAAGGTATGCGCTCCCGCTTGAATTTTATCAAAGCGTTAATCCACGACCCAGATATATTATTTCTTGATGAACCGACAAGCGGTCTTGACCCTACGAATAATCGTTTGATGAAAGACATTATTCTTGCAGAGAAAAAGCGCGGAAAAACTGTCATAATCACAACTCACAATATGTTTGACGCAACAGAACTATGTGATCAAGTGGCTTTTATCGTTGCAGGAAAGGTTAGTGCATTGGATAGCCCGCATAATTTAATTATGTCAAGGGGAGCTGCAAAAATTCAATATACCTATTTTGACAATGGAGAAAAAACAGGGGAATGTCTGCTTGACAGAACCGTAGAAGATATGACTTTGAAAAGTTTAATTGCCGAAAACCGTCTGCTTTCTATTCACAGTAGTGAGCCTACACTAAATGATATTTTTGTTGATATTACGGGGAGGACACTTCAATGAGATTAGGACGTTTAATCCGTGGAGATATACATTTCCAATGGAAATATGGTTTCTACTTTATTTACTTTATTTTAACGCTTTTGTATGTATGCGCGATTGCGGCCTTGCCGGAGCATTGGAAAAAAGATATTGCTGCTATCATGATTTACTCTGACCCGGCAGCTATGGGCTTGTTTTTTATGGGGGCGATTGTACTTTTAGAAAAAAGTCAAAAGGTATTAAATGCTATGGTAGTATCACCTGTAAAGATATCGGAATATATACTTTCAAAAATAATCGCGCTGATTGCTATTTCCACAATTATTGCATTGATATTAGGATTAGTTTCCGGGAGCAATCATTTACTCGGTATCGCCGTTGGAACCGCCTTAACATCGGCAATCTTTACTATGCTCGGCATAATTGCAGCTACAAAAATTTCAAACTTGAACCAATTTCTCATTGTAATTATGCCGATAGAAATTGTTTGTTTTGTTCCACCTATTGTTGGTCTATTTGTGGAATTGCCAAAAATATTTTGCTTTTTCCCGTTTATATCCTGCATGAACCTTATAACCGGAACAAGCTCTTTACTATCATTTGATACGATACTTGTATTTTCTACACTGATTATTCTCTATATGGTTGCGCGGCATACGGTTGAGCATATGTGGAGAAGTTTAGGGGGTGTAAAGCTATGAAAAAGATATTATCCAGTACCATACAGGTATTTAGGCAAATCAAGAGTGATCCTATGATGTTTGCAGCCTGTTTCACACCGTTTATTATGGGTGCCTTGATTAAGTTTGGTATTCCATTTCTTGAAAGAATAACAGAGTTTTCTTTGCAAGGGTACTATCCGATTTTTGATTTATTGCTTTCTATCATGGCTCCTGTATTGCTTTGTTTTGCATTTGCCATGATTACGTTAGAGGAAATCGATGATAAAGTATCGCGGTACTTTTCAATTACCCCTCTTGGTAAGGCGGGGTATCTCTTTACAAGGTTGGTAGTACCCGCAATTATTTCAGCGGTCATTGCTTTTATCGTACTGTTGCTTTTTTCATTAGAAAAGTTGTCCATTGGAATGACAATATGTTTGGCGCTTCTCGGCTCAGTACAGGCAATCATTGTTTCACTTATGATTATTACGTTATCAGGTAATAAATTAGAGGGTATGGCTGTAACAAAACTCTCTGCACTTACACTATTAGGTATTCCAGTCCCTTTTTTTGTAAAGGGTATATTTCAATATGTAGTTGGTTTTCTACCCTCATTTTGGGTGGGAAAAGCAATACAGAACAATGGTTATATAAATTTGCTGATTGCTTTACTCGTTGCTTCTATATGGTTCTATGTATTGATAAGCAAGTTATTGAAAAAATTAGCTGGTTAGGAGGTGATATATAATATGGCTTGGTATTGGTGGCTGATACTAATTAGTGTTTTAATTGCTATTGGGCTTCTCAAAATTGTAATTATGAAAAAGTATAATGATAAGAAGAATTCAAACAATCGTTCAAAAGATAGTGAGGACAATTAAGGCTAACTTTTAAAAGGCAGTAAAATTTGGGTATTCGATTGAAACGACGAAATAAATGCCTATACTGGCGGAAGGGATGTGACGATATGGGAAATTAGCTGTATTTGATATATCTGAACCGGGCAGCAGAATTGCGGAAAAGCTGCTCATGTTGTTAAGCGCCCGTCAGCGTCAGGAGTTAGTAAATTATCTTCTCGATTCTCAAAAGCAACAGAACAATCCGGCTGACAGCCCATTCGCCATTTCCGAAACTAATATAGTGCAGACAGTCATTGATAAACCGTTTACAGAGATTCACATGGGTGATTTATACTTCTGCCAGGAACAACGGCTTGTATGTATTGGGGAGCAGGTAATCAAATTAACCGCTAAGGAATTTGACATTCTTGCTTTGTTAAATACTCACCCGAAGCGAGTATTTACTTATGAACTGATTATGGAATTGGTCTGGAACGAGGATTATTCACTCTATTCCCGAAAAGCAGTCAATAACCATGTGAGTAATCTGCGGAGGAAACTGAAAACTACACCTGGTTCCCCAGACTACATTAAAAGTGTTATTGGTGTTGGTTACAAATTTGAAGTATTGTGATAAAGACCATGAGGCAATTTTATTTGTCTTGTGGTCTTTATCATAATATGGGGATCTTTTGTAAAATCCGTTCGAGACCGTGATTACCTCAAAACACACTTTATATAAGCCTTACCAGAACTATGATATTTCAAGGAAAAATATAGAATTTACCCCTATATAATTTCCCCAAAAGGAGGCTGAAAGGATAAGCCTTCTGCGCTTCCTTTTCGGGGAGGGCTGATAAATGCTGCCAAAGGGGAATATTCAACAAAAAGGTTATTTTGCATATAGAGCTTTATGCGCCGTAATCCATGTGGTGTGGATTGCGGCATTTTTTAGTTTAACCATATTTGCGGGAACTTTTTCTTATACCCCTTCCCATGCGCCTAATCTTTTGCGGACGCGCATTTCATATACAAGTGGCAGCGGCAGCAAGAATTATCCACGCTGCCGCTCCCCACCCTCTGATTTCGATTTTGCCTAACAACTTAAAAATCGAAATTGGAGGAATTACACATGAAAGAAATCAATCTGCGGGATTACTACCCGTTTTATACACAAGATGTTATTGTGGAAGTGCCGGATGAGGTGGCGCTGCTCCTTCGTGAATATATGCTTTTGGAAGCAGCATACCGGATTCGTACATACCGCTACAAAGCATTTTACTCTCTGGATCGTGATGAAGGTATTGAACGTGAGATAATGCAAAAACCGTTTAACCCGGCAGAAATTTTTGAACAGCGCCAAATGACGGAAGCCCTCTACAAAGGGCTTGCCATGCTGCCAGAGAAACAGCGCCAACGGATTTACGCACATTTCTTCCTTGGTATGAGCAAAGCGGACATTGCCAAAGCAGAGGGGACGCATAAAAGCCGGATCACCCGTTCTATCGAAGCCGGGTTGCGTAGCCTGGAAAAATATTTCAAAGAAATTTTCTGACAGACGGCAACTTTGCTCCGAAAAATGTACGGAATAATAGAGGGACATATTTTTAGGCAGGACAAGCCTGACGGGTGTGGCTGTGCAACATACGCTCCGGCTCGCCCAACTGAAATATTGTCATAACTGCCACACCCCCTCGCTTGCTCCTTGACAACCGAATATACGCTGTTACAGGTACTTCATTCTGTGTTCCGAGCGGCAGATGGGGCGGCGCGGTGACAGACAGCTTAAGGAGGTGATGAATCCAGGCTGTCCGAGCGATAAACGCAACCCACGAAACCGGCTGTGGAAGGCCGGACGCGATAACGACGCAGATCACAATGGTACTTCTTCACGGCTCCCTAAGGACTTGGGGAGAGTTCCTGCGGCGTGCGCCAGCTCTGGCAAAGCGGTGGCGTATGCGGGGCTATGATGCGGTGACGCTATCCGCAGCCTGTAACAGCCCCGCTTTGTGTAAACAGGGCTGCCGGGGGGCGTGGCAAATACGGCAAACAAAATCGAAATCAGATACAATGGGCCGGGTCTGTGGTTCTGGATGCCGCAGGCCCGACCTATTCATGTGGTTTTGATAATTCCACACACAAATTCAAACTATGGATAAATCGTAAATTTTTCAATTAACAGCAGACAAATGGCAGGCGGCGCGGTAGAATAATAGTAGGAAGTCATATCCCGCACACTGTCTTTGTCGGATGCAGAAAGGAGGGAAAATGAGCCAGACAACAAACAGTGTGCAAAGAAATGTTCCCGAACAGAGAACTTATAAAGTGGAGGATATTGCTGCCATGCTGAATATTGGCCGCACTTCTGCTTATAGTCTGGTAAAAGAGGGCCATTTCAAAATTGTACGGGTTGGTAATGCCATACGAGTTTCCAAAAAATCATTTGACGAATGGTTAGACGCACAGACGTTCTAACTTAGAAAGGAAAAGCGACTATGGCATCTATTATCAAACGTAAAAAATCTTATTCCGTTGTTTATAACTATGTTGATGAAAATGGAGAAACGAAACAGAAATGGGAAACCTGGCATACCCATAAAGAAGCCCTGAAACGGAAAGCAGAAGTTGAGAACCAGCAGAACAACGGCACATTTCTTCCTCCGAACAATCAAAAGGTATCGGATTTTCTGTATGACTTTGTTTCCACCTACGGAGAGAAAAAATGGGGCGTGTCTATGTATGACGGCCAAACAGCCCTGATTGCTAACTATATCAATCCGATTATCGGAGACATGGAGGTTCAGGACATTACGCCCCGTGTGGTGGACAAGTACATTCAGACCCTTCAAAAAACGCCTTCTGTATCTCGGAAGAATCGGAAAGCCCGAACAGAATTTGTTACCAACCAAACCATTGAAAAAATCATTAAGCTGCTTCGCTGTGCTTTCAAGCAGGCGGTCAGATGGGAACTGATTGGAAAAAATCCTTTTGAGAACGCAGTTCTTCCAAAGACTGAATACAAAAAGCGGGACATTTGGGATGCGGAGACAATTCGCCTGGCGTTGGATCAGTGTACGGATAGTAAGCTGTATATCGCTATGAATCTTGCTTTTGCTTGTTCTCTGCGTATGGGAGAAATTCTTGGACTGACCTGGAAAAACGTTCATATTGAAGATGAAAATATAGAGGCGGACAATGCCTATATTTACATAGAGGCAGAACTAACAAGAGCTTCCAAGCAGGCCATTGAAATGTTAGGACAGAAGGACATTTACTATATCTTTACCCCACTCATGCCAAATACAAGTACCCGGCTGATTCTTAAGAAGCCGAAAACTGATTCCAGTGTCCGCAAAGTCTGGCTTCCAAAGACGGTTGCATATATCCTCCGTGAATGGAAAAAGTCTCAAGAAGAATTAAAAGGTTTCCTCGGCGACGAGTATCAGGATTTTGATTTGGTAGTTGCGCTGCCGAATGGCAGGCCTTGTGAGAATCGGATTATCGAAAAAGAGTTTTCGCTGCTGAAAGAAAAGGCAGGGCTCCCAAATGTGGTATTTCACTCTTTGAGACATTCCAGTACGACTTACAAGCTGAAGCTCAATCACGGCGATCTGAAAGCTACACAGGGCGATACAGGTCATGCGGAGATAGATATGATTACCAAAGTCTACGCCCACATTCTCGACGAGGATCGCAAAATCAATGCACAGAAATTTGAGAGTGCTTTCTATGCAAAGCCTGATTTGAGGAATGTGGCACCTCCACAGGAACAGTCCCAGGCGCAAACATTAGACCTGGCAGCGTTGATTGAACAGCTTCAAAAATCGCCAGAACTTGCAAGTACCCTGGCAGCTCTGATCTCAGGTCAGAAAGCGGTCTGAAATCTGAAATTAGCAAAGAGACAGTTTTTATTAGCAAGACACAGATTTTTGTTCGTTTCCAATTAGCAAAATATACACCGTAACTCATAAACATTCAATTACCCTCCAACTAAAGGAGATGGTTTCGTCTAAGGTTTGCAGCAGAACAAAAAAGCTGTAAACCCTTGAAAACAAAGGCTTACAGCGTTGTTTCTGGCGTCCATGAGAGGATTTGAACCTCCGACCCCACGCTTAGGAGGCGTGTGCTCTATCCAGCTGAGCTACATGGACATTTATCAAAAATATTAAGTTGTATGCAAGATTTAGACTCGAACCATCTACCGCTTAGGAGGAGGTGGAATGATGAACCGTGCAATACAAGTTAGTGAGTTAAGGAAAAGCTATGGCAGCCATATTGTTCTTAAGGGACTTAATTTTCAAATCGAAAAAGGAGAAGTATTTTCTCTGCTTGGCGTAAATGGAGCAGGAAAAACGACATCTCTGGAATGTATCGAGGGTTTGAAGAAATACGACAGCGGTACAATTATCGTAAATGGGAAAATGGGTATCCAGCTGCAATCATCATCTTTGCCCGTTCACATCAAACCTATGGAGGCTATAAAGCTGTTTGCAAAATGGAATAGGACAGAGATTGACTACTCTATGCTTCATACTCTTGGTATCAAAGAAATTGAGAAAAAGCAGTATGCCAGGCTGTCCACAGGGCAAAAAAGGCGTCTGCATCTTGCCCTTGCGCTTATCAGCAATCCAGATATTATTTTCCTCGATGAGCCGACCGCGGGGCTAGATGCCCTGAGCAGACTTTCACTTCATGAGCAAATCCGAAAGCTCAAATCACAAGGAAAAACAATTGTTTTGGCAAGCCATGATATGGCGGAGGTAGAAGCCTTATGTGACCGTATTGCCATTTTAAATCACGGAAATATTGTTTTTTGCGGCACAGCTTCGGAACTTACAGACAAGGTTGGGAAAAAATATTTTATCCATATCAAAACACAGCAAGGGGAGAGGACTTTTGAAACGGACAATATAGAAGATAGTTTGATTGCTCTGCTTGGTGAGTTGAAAGAAAAGGGAACCCATGTGATAGATATTAAAGTTGACCGTGGCACACTGGAACAGCATTTTATGGAAATGACAAGGAGGGGATCAGAATGAGTGGGTTTTTATACGGCGTTGCGTTACAGTGGAAATTGGATATACGAAGCAAATCCTTGTTAGTCACCTGCTATGTCATTCCGCTTATATTTTTTCTTCTTATGGGCGGTATTTTCACTTCTGTTATGCCCGATATGAGATGTACGCTCATCCAATCTATGGTTGTAATGAGTGTTTCAATGGGGGCGTTTATTGGATTGCCACCATCGCTGATTGAAACATATGGAAGCGATATAAACAAAGTTTATAAAGCAAACGGAGTGCCTGTCTATTTAGGTCTTGTTACAATGTTTCTTTCCGCATTTATACATTTGATGATTTCCTGTGCTGTGATAGTGCTGCTGGCTCCCGTGCTATTTGAAGCAGTTTTACCAGCACAACTTCCGATTTTCTTTTTTGCACTTGCCATATACATTATTGTGTCATTAAGCATTGGAAGTATTTTAGGATTGATTATAAAAAATCAAGCGAAATTGACAATGATAGCGCAGTTAGTGTTTCTGCCCTCAATTATGCTTTCGGGAATTATGTTTCCCATTGATTTGTTACCTGTTTTTCTTGAAGCGACAGGGCGTTTTTTCCCCGCTTCCTGGGGATACCGATTGATGCTGGATAATGGTTTTTGCTTTGAGAATCTGTGGTATCTAATCCTTGTCTTTTTTACGGCAGTAATTGTATGTGGTATGCTTTTGAAGAAACAAAAATCAAAATAGTTGGGGGGACCCTCTCGTCACTGATCAGCTGTAATATCCGGACTGATATTTTTATTCAGGAAACCACAGATGCCTGCCTTTTTTGCTTCATGTCTGTATACGGGCAGGAATAAGAAACGGATGGATATTATTTGAAATTGTTGTCAGTGTGGGGCGTGGAGAGCACCCGAAGCTTTTTCTGCTTTACAATGTAATGACAATGTTGTATAATAGCTGTAGGAGGGATGATTATGGCAAACACATCATTACTGCAGGTGCGGACTTCTGCAGAGGATAAGGAAAAGGCATCCGCGATACTGGAAAAGCTGGGGACGAACCTGTCAGCAGTTGTAAATATGCTCATCAAGCAGATAATTATCACGGAAGGGATTCCGTTTGAGGTAAAGATGGGCCGTCCTGTGTATTCGGCAGAAGAGGCGGTAGACGAAGTGAGGGCGACAATGGCGTTTGAAAACATGGATCTGACAAAAGAGGATGTCCGGATGCTGTATGCTTATAAGAATGGTGATGTTTCGGGTGATGACCTGCGCCGGGAAATTCTGGGAGGTGCAAAGTAGCGTATGCCGGATGAGTTATACTGCTACCTTGATATTGCAAAGGGGAATATGTTCTGCAATGCCATGTTTCTTTTCGGGCAGGCGGAGGAGATTTTTGGGAAGCTGAAAGCGGAGAATTATCTGCATGGGCTGGAAGAGGATGGCTTTGCCATCCGGTTGGCATATTATTTTTCAGAAATCAATGCCCTGCATCCGTTCCGGGAAGGCAACGGCCGGAGCCAGAGGGAATTCATCCGCTGCCTGGCGCTGCATAATGGATATGTGATAAATTTCGTGAATGCGGACAAGGATGAAATGCTGGAGGCGAGCAGGGAGTCTTTCCTCTGTGAGTATGGAGCAATGGAGAGACTGTTCAGAAAATGCCTCAAAAAACAAGTAATAACATGAAATATCAGTGAAATGTAAAGACCGCCGCTAGGTTTTGCGGTTCATGCCTAATCTTGGGCAAGAACCTTCATTGCCATATGCGGCGGTCTCGTATGTGTATATCAAGTTCCGTTATTACTGGGAAGTGGTACGGCAATCATTTTTCTTGGCAGGCTTCCCTTTGAAGCGAGGTAATACGATTTACCAGTTACAAGGAGAAAGGGATTGGTCTATTTCAGAAACCGATTCTAAGATAAAATCCAATATGAAGCAGATTTTCATCACGTATGGCAAATACTTCCCCCTGCATTTTTTCTACGCGGAGTTTTACGATGGACAATCCCAGGCCGGTAGACTGGTTGCGTTCTTGGCGTTCCACATAAAACCGTTGGAATACTTTGTAAGGATCCAGCCTTGAATCTTCGGCAATTGGATTTTGGACACAGATGCAGATGAAGTCTCCTGGTGCATGGATATGTGGGAGACGCACAGGCATATCTGTATCTTTTGTGATGGAAACCACCACTTCTCCAACAGAATACTGCAGACAGTTTTTCAGGAGATTCTGCATCACCCGCTTAAGCAGTTCTTCCTCCGCCAGGCCTTTGTAGATGGCACCGGGGCTTAAGCGCATTGTGAGACCCTTTTCCTCGAACATGGGTATAAAATCTGTCATAATGTTAGCAATCAGGTTGGTTACATTTAATATTTTCAGCTGCGGCTCCTGCTCCTGATTCATCAAATAGGAGTATTCAAAAAACTGCCTGATCCGCTGCTCTAATTCGTCCGTATGCCGGAAACAGACGGACAGATATTTTTTACCCGTATCATCAGTCTCACAGCGCTCCAATAGCTGCAGATATCCTCTCAGGACGGTCAGAGGAGTCCGAAGATCGTGGGAAATATTGGTAATCAAATCTTTATATTCGTTTTCATTCCTTTTTTGAAGCTGTCGGAACTCCTCGTCCTGTCTGAATATCTGATTTAAAGCTGCAGTCATTGCCTTCAGGTCGTTATCCTGCATTTCCAGTGCAAGCGGCTTTTTGACCGGGGCGCTGATTCGAGATTCCAGCTGACGCCTGAGGCTTCGCAGCTGCAATTTCAAACCTGCAAAATAAATGATAATTTTGTTCTTTCGCATACACATGATTAACTCCTAAAATAAAATAAGCATCCGCTTATACATCTTCAATGACCTAACGATGTGTAACGAATGCTTTCGCTTATCTACCCGGTGGCAGATTACCATTTATTTAACTTTGGAAAGTACAGCACAGCAAAACAAAGAAGTCAATATTTTCATAAAGTATTGGAGTTGAAGGAGACATATGGTTTTTTAACTGAAGAATCCATCGGGCCCTTAGGGGAGAATTTATTTGAGAAAATCGCTTATTTCCTGCAAAAATTACAAATAAAACTTGACTAAAAAAGGAACAATGATACAATGAAAACAAAGCCTAAGGAGGAAACTTTATGTTATTGCAGTTTTCTGTGACAAACCACAGGTCAATAAAAGATACAGCAACTATTAGTATGAAGGCATCTAAGGACAGTTCTATGAAGAATAGTCTCATTTCGCCAGATAAAAAAAAGGAATTAGTTCCGGTTATGGCATTATATGGGGCTAATGCAGCGGGTAAGAGCAATGTTCTCCACGCACTTCTTTTGATGAAAGAGATGATCTGTGGCAATTATGCAAAATTGCTGAAAGGAGAAAACCTGCCGCAAGAGCCGTTTGCGTTTATGGACACAAGCCTGGAACCGACCAGTTTTGAGATTATCTATTTTTATAAGGGGATTAAATATGCATACGGTTATTCCTTCAACCAATCTGGTATTTTGACGGAATATCTTTATCACTGGCCAAAGGGTCGGGAGGCACTCGTATTTTCCAGAGAAAAAGATACTTTTGAATTCCGTGAGAATATTCAAGAGCAAATGACACTGGCAAGCAGGACGGCGGAAAATCGCCTGTATTTGGTCAGTTCCAATGAATGGAATTGTGCCCAGACTGAAAAAGCGTATCAATGGTTTTTTGAAAAACTAAAGGGGATTACTGGCAGCGCAGAAGCTTTGGATATTACTTTATCGGCAATTCAAAAAGGCGGAAGAAAGAAGCAGCTTATCCTAAGGGAGATGCTGTATGCAGATCTTGGGATTAAAGATGTACGGGTAATTGGTTCTAAAGAAAATTCAGAGATTGAGGCTGTACACAGATTGGTTAGCGAGGAAGGAATAGAGACAGAATATTCTCTACGCATGGGGCAGGAGTCCATAGGAACGCAGAAGTTTTTTTCGCGGATTGGGATGTGGATGGAAGCTTTACAAAATGGTTCTGTGCTGGTGGTAGATGAGATTGAGTCTAGTATGCATCCATTACTTACCCGGCATCTGATTGAAATGGTTCAGGATGCAGCAGTAAACACTAGCCATGCGCAACTGATTTTTACCACACATGATACGGGATTCCTGGATCTTACTCTTTTAAGGCGTGATCAGATTTGGTTTGTAGAAAAAGACGAAAAGTCAATGGAGACGGATGTTTACGCCCTGACAGATTTTTCCCCAAGGAAGGGTGAAAACATTTCCAAAGGGTATCTGCAGGGACGATACGGAGCGATTCCATTTATCGGAGGTGAGGTTCCATGGGAAGAATAAAGGAAATAAGCCGCAAATCTGCTTATCGGAGAAAACGCAATCCTGTAGTATACCTGATTTGTGAAGGGACAGAAACAGAGATTCGATATTTTAAGCGATTCAGAAGCCGTGGATGCCATATCGATATTATACCGATTCCATCACAATACAAAGCTGCAGACCGCCTTGTCCAAAAGGTTAGGTCAACGATAGGGACAAATCCATACTATCCGGATGAGGGAGATATGATTTGGTGCGTGTTTGACCGTGACGAGAACTCCGACGGGTCATTGCAGAAAGCAAAGCAGACAGCGATGAGAGAAGGATATCGACTTGCATATTCCAATCCGTCATTTGAGTTGTGGTTTCTTCTTCATTTTGTAAACCAAAAAGCAGAAATTGCAGATTGTCAATCGGTGATAAGAATGTTGAAGCAGACAGGACGTCTGGAGCGCTACGAAAAAAGTCAGGATGTATATGATCAGTTGAAACCTTTACAGGAAAGCGCTATTCGATATGCAAAAGAGCGTGTCCGCACTTTGAAAGAGGAAAAATTGGAGATTATTTGCAGGCAAAGTAATCCGGTGACAACAGTAGCAGATTTGGTGGAGTATTTAAATAGTAGGAGATGACAGTATAAAAGAGTACTTACCAAAAAAGCCACGGCGCAGGGGGATAATCTGATAAATCCGGTATTAATTATAAATTATATCAGCAAAATGAAGCGATGGGAAATATGGGTAATTCTCCATCGCTTCTTGTGTATAAGTAAGCATGAATTTGTAAAGATATTTCATTGATTTTGGCAGACAGTGAAAAGGTACAATTATACGCCAATATCCGGTTCATCGCTGTTTTGTATTTGCTGTAAAACATTTATTTTCACAGCAAATTCCTAAACTACAGAGGAATCCTCCGTATAATTATTTTCAAGCAAGAGCCAGATGGTGTGAGAATAGCTGGTAATGGCAGTCTCGTAGTTTCTCAGTGCAGTCATGAGATTGGCGAGGGTACAGTACGAATAAATGAGCTGATGCGCATTTTCCGGAAGCATTTTCTGATATATGTCAAATGCTTCTTTTAAAGGTTCCATTGTCTTGTCTCCGTTTCCTTCCAATAAATAAGTATGAAAGCTTTGCGGCATAAGAAGATGTCAAAAGGGCATAAAATCCCCCTCCCCGCGAAAAGAGCAGGAAAGCAGTTGACAATGCGGCAGGGGCATGATAGATTATAGGTAATGAAAAGCTTCTGTGCTTTTGCGGCGATAGAGAGGAGCTACCCGTCCCGACTTTGCGGGCAATAGAAATACAAAGGTCGTCTCTGCCTATGGAATTATCATAGGACTGCTCCCAGAATTGCAATTCAAAAAAGAAATGTAATGCCTGAGTCTAACCGCTCAGGCAGTTTCTTTTTACGGAAGGATGAAAAAATGCGGACACTTTTGCAAATTTTTCGGGATACGAAAGAGGTGCTGTGTGAGTATGACTATTATATCCACACACAGAAGCGTATCCTCCACCTTACAAATTCAGAGATTAAGATACCGCATTTAATGGGAATGCAGTATCTTGGAAAGCCAAATCAGTTCACTGGAGACTTCGGCGCCTATGCGATAAAAAAGCAGCGTGTCACAATAGAATCGGTGGAAAAGCTGGTGCGGAAATACTATAAGACGGAGGAAAAACAGCGCAGGATGCTTGAAATGATCCATAGGAAATTGGATAACCTTGCGGAATTAGGGGAGATGTTTTCGTCTTATAGTTACGATCAGCCGTCCATCGGCATATGGAGAATATGAGCCATATCAATTTATTGACACAGAGAAGGAATTTGAGAAAGCAGTAAAAAAATTATAATCAAAAGATATTGTGACAGTATACCATATTATTGCGTGAAATGCAGATTTTACGCAATAATATGTATAAAAGAGAATAGAGGATTATTTTATGAGTGAATATACGGATACTGTACGAACACAGAATATACTGGCTTTGAGGGCGTTGCTGAAGCAAATGCCTCCTTTTTGTACGGATTATTTCAGGGGAATTGCTTCGTCAACATCTCCAAGGACACAGACTGGGTATTGCCGGGATATCTATACCTTTTTACAATTTGTTGTTATGAGAAATCCTCTATACAGAGATTCCGAAATTAAGGATATTCCCCTTAAAGTCCTTGAGGAAATGACGCCGGCGGACATCGACGAATATCTGGAACATCTTAACTACTATATATTTGAAGGTACTGAATATAGAAACGGTGAATCTGCAAAAGCACGAAAGCTGTCTGCCCTTAGTAATATATACAGCTTCTTTAATAAACGGCAGATTGTTTCAAATAATCCCTTAAATGCCATTGAACGGCCCAAAGTCCATGATAAAGTAATTATTACACTGGATCAGGAACAGATATTTGATTTAATGGATGCAGTCGAAAGCCCGACTAATATGACAGACCGTCAGAAAAAGTTTCATAATCTTACCATGGCCCGTGACCGTGCTATTTTAACATCATTTTTGGGGACCGGAATGCGGGTATCAGAATTGGCAGGATTGGATGTTACAGATGTAGATTTTAATAATCAGACGTTCCGTGTGATCCGGAAAGGCGGAAATGAAGCATACATATACTTTGGAGATGATGTCCGGGACGCCCTCTGCTACTATTTGGCTATTCAGGAAGAACCAGAAAATACGAACGAAGAGATAAAACAACTATCCCCCAGGGATGCCCTATTGAAAGGCAATGATGAAGAGAAAGCATTATTTCTCTCGCTTAGAGGGAATCGTATGGCGGTCCGCAGTATCGAGGTTATGGTTAAAAAATACTGTACAATGATAAATACAAATAAGAAAATTACCCCTCATAAGCTTCGGAGTACATATGGAACAGCTTTATATAAAGAAACTGGAGATATCTATCTGGTAGCGGATGTTCTTGGGCATAAAGATGTAAATACTACCAAAAAGCATTATGCCGAGATGACCAATGATAATCGGAAACGTGCGGCAAATATTGTCCCTTTGAAAAAAACACATGAGAAAAGCACATAAAAAGAGGGTGGAATTTTAAAGATTACCATGTTATGATACATATAATATAAAGTATTAACACTATAAATGCAAATCATAATTCAGAAAGGATGTGGTTTAATGACCGTACAGCAACAAGTATGCGCACGCATTATTAACATGTCAGATGAAGGCGCTGCTTTTATTGAGCAAGTAATAAATAATATGAATCCTGTTTTTTTTATAGGAAAAAATAATTTAAAATCTACTACAGAGGCGATAGATGTATCAAAAAGAATCGGCGTTGGAAAGGGAATTATTGAAGAGCCAACTGATTTTGATAAATGGGACGAGGAAATTGCTGATTTATTTGAGGATAAAAAAAAATGAATTATCTAGCAGACACACATATTTTAATTTGGGCAATAACAGATAGTCCTAAATTATCCCAAAATGCAAGAGAAATTTAGCCGAAACGGTCTGAGATATAGAAAGCAGTTTCCTCTTATATCCTGTTTTGTGTAAAGCTTGAAACAGGACTTCTACAACTTGATCTTTCTTATCCTTGGTCAATACAACCTCATACTTTTTATGATTCATGGCCAGATCCGCCGGTGTTTTCGTTTCTTTTAAGATATACTCACCTAACGGCAGATTCTTCGATACTCCTTTGCCTTCTTCATCTGTTGTGATGGTGTCCACGGCATTTCCATCCATATCATAAACTGTAAATTCCACGCCTGGTAAAGACCGCTTTTCATACTCCATACGGTTGATTTTCCCGAAATCAGAATCATATGTTGAGATTCCGGTGAGCATATCTCCAACCTTATCTATTGTGATGGTTCCGGTTTTTTCAAATTCATCTACCATTTCTACTTTTAGGATCTCACCGCTTTCCAGAACAGTAAAAGGGATTTCTTCCGCAAGCTCATATCCATCCGGAGCCTGTTCTTCAATCAGTATATAATCGCCAGGCGCTAATCGGTCAATCCTATGTACTTTTCCGTCAGTAATCCAGGATGTTACCTCATTTCCATCAGAATCCTTAATGGTAAGCTTTGCACCGATTACCTCCTTACCGCCGATGTCCACTTTGCTGATATCTACTTTAGTGAAATCATTTGTGACCTCCTGCTCTGCGGCTATGACTGTCTGTTCCTGATTCGTATACTGCAGATTGAAATCAATCAGCTCTTCGCTTTGTACATATCCTGGAGATGGTTTCAGCTCCTTCGCATAATAGTGCGCAATGGGCAGATCTTTCGTAAAAGCTGCCACTCCATTTTCATCAGAGAATACTGTCTCAATCAGTGTATCTGCGGGAATGACAATACCCTCACCTATTAAAATATCCTCTGCTGTATAAAGGCCGAAAATGGTTCCTGCCACAGGATTTTTTGTCTCAATATATAATTTTTACCTTTTCTTCTGCAAAAAATAGTTTGGTAAAATCATGTTCGATATCGAAGTCTGTCTGCGCTTTTATGGATATATCTTGGGCAATAACAAACTCGTCTTCTGTTAAGCGTTCCTTCATTTCAGATAAAAAAGGCAGATTGGATGCACCCTCATTATACAAAATAAAGTTATCTTCCTGAACCGGTGCCTTATCCTCTGCTGATTCCACTGTCTGGATTTCTGGCTTTGCAGATTCTGCTGCAAACGCCGTCATACTTGAATGAAGTATTGTTGTGCAGCAGATTAAGAATGCCAGGGTTCCTGACATAATTCTTTGTTTTCTAATCATCGTTTTCCTCCTGATATAATAATGAAAAGGCAGGGAATATCCCTGCCCGGCCAGCCCTGCGGCTAAATAAATTTTTAAGTGCGGGAAATCTGCCTTTTTGTTTCTCTCCTCCTTTCTCCTGCAAGCCCCAAAAAAGCCAAAGGCAGACTGCTTCTTGATACCTGTTTCCAGGAATTGTACAAAAAGCCTTCCGCACTTTGGCTCGCTAAAAAAATATATCCTTATTATATAGAAAGAAACATGCTCTTTCAAATCCACAAAACGCCATATACTGCCAAATACATATTACAGCTGTTCTTCGAGGAAAACATATCTGATATTAAGACAACTTATCTGTTCCCCTGCCTTTCTCTTTTATTCTGTTGCCCATTCCATGTTTTGCGACATCTTCTCCTTATTCTTTCATTGAGCATTCCGGAGGGCTCTGTTAAGCTATGGGTATACGATATTGGATTTCAAAAGGACTTCCGACAAAATAATACAATAAGGAGAGAAATACAGATGAAAAAAGGATTATATGTCCCGGCATGCCACAAATATATCAGGAAAAGAGATGGTACTCCCGACCAGCAGCGCATATTCAACGTTGCAAAGTCTGCATTTAAAGCAAAATATCCTAATCAGAAATTAGAAGATAGGGAACTGATCAGTTTCTTAAAGGCGAACCATGTGATTCCGGAAGAAACGAAAGGGGAAGACTTGAATACGGAGCATCCGGAACTTTGTTTTACGATTATCTCCCAATATAAATGTAATTCAACCTGTCAATTATGTGCCTATTCTCCGCTCTTTAAAAACCAGTGGGAAATGCAGGAATCCATATTAATTGGTTATGCCCTGAGAAGCTGGAATAATTTACAGGCTCTCTTAGAATCCGGTCTTACCTGCCGCCACTTCCGGGCAATGATTCCCGTATCGGAAAAATCATCCGTCTCAGTAATACCTTTAAATCGGCTGGCTTTTGAATATATGGAAAAGGTGCCAAAATCACAATCGGATATGTTGTCCATCTCCGAAAATATCATCCATACCTTGAAACAGAATAATAAAAATAAGCTCTCTGCAGATGATTTTAAAATTGCAAAAAAATACCTTGATAATCTCTTCCTAAGTAATTATCATGCTTTGCCGCCGGAAAAGATTGAAAACATTTTGAAAAAATGCTTTCAGCTGCATTTCCGACCGGCTCCTGAGCCTTCAACACAACAGGAAAAACAGGAAGAAATTATGGAAGAAAGCCCTCTGCGCCTGGAGGGCCTGCTAGCAGGGAAATCTCTGACAACAGCGGGAAACAGAAATCCTCTGCAAGAAACTGCCAGTAAGAAAAAAGTAACAGATGATAAGCGTGAAAAGGCAGTTCACACCTGCTATACAAAAGATATTTCATCTGTACCAATAAAACCAATTTCCGCTGCAGCTATGGAACGCCCTCCCCATATATGGCAGATAACCTATAAAGAGCTTCAAGATTTTCCGGCAATAAACCTGGATACAGCAGACAAATGGCAGATGAGATTGTTTCTTGAAAAACTGCTAATGACGCCCCTGCTTCCTATGGAAACCTTGATAGATAATAAGGGTTCGTCATGGGTGCTTCTCTATGTTCAAGGCAAATTTTATTATTATTCCAGCAGTAATCTGACCATATTAGATACCATACTGCCCTATATTGAAAAAAGTGCTTTCCGCAAAATCATTTGTTACGAGCCTTATCAATTGTATGAATACTTTTTCCGGCAGCAAGTCTATGGCATAACCCTGTTCAGCATCCGGCTTGGAATGGATTTCGCCTGTTCCCCGGCTTTATGGAAATGTAATATAAATACTGTCCTGCATGAAATATGCAAAACAGAAAATCCTGATCATGCCCCTGCAGTAATGGACAGCATGCGGAACTACTATAAGATGTTCCAATATTTAAGCAAGACTGGTTTAGAAAAAAAGAAGATGTACTGGGAAAGATATTATATCATGAAATTTTTAGGATATTCTTATCATAGAAAAGAAAACGGTTTAACAGGA
Source organism: Dorea sp. 5-2 (assembly GCF_000403455.2). GTDB lineage: Bacteria > Bacillota > Clostridia > Lachnospirales > Lachnospiraceae > Sporofaciens. The sequence goes on from NZ_KE159717.1 coordinate 110,885, forward strand.
AAACCCCTGTTTCTAAAAGAGGCCCTGGATGGCTATCAGTTTGCTTATACCGAAAAGGATACATTAATGGCTCCTTATATGGCTGTCCGCTATCAGATCCGATGGGAATCAAAAGATGAATTTCCAATTGAATCCATGCTTTCGGAAATTACGAAGCACAGAATTCCGGAAATTCATGAAATATTACTGCTATCCTATAGTAAAAATAATATGATATTTTCCATACTTCCCTCGGAATATGGTTACTTATGTGATTTGGTAAATAATATTGCATGTTATTTTGCAGAGATAAATAAAAAATTGCCGGTACATATTGACGAAGACATTTTGAGCAGTCAGAATGAAAAATGTGTGGCAGTGCCTTGATTAATGTAAGGTGGCAGTGAGAAAAAATAGCGGGGAAGAGTAAATGATGTTATATGTATACTTCATACTATAACATAAATGTAATACAAAAATCAGGATAACTGACCGTTTTGAGACATCTGGACAGCTCCTGATTTTTATATTTCTCCTACTATTTTAATTCATCGTAGACAAAACCGGCAATCAGTCCTTTTCTAATCGCTGAATCCTCTCTGCTCATACATATTTTATATGCCTCTTGATTGTCCATCCTATCTCTTTTCCATTCAAAATGACCCATTTCATACACAAAATACTCATCCTGACTCGTAGTAACCAGGAGCCTGCCACCATTTTTCAGCAGCATATAGAGATTCTGCATGATGAATTCCCGGTATGGATGGTAACACTGCTCATCAAAATATCTCAGTGAATATACCACTTCTATTTTGTCAGCATTCTCATCCCTGCAAAGCTTTAGAGCTGTTCCCTTTTCGGGCAAATCCTCAATAGACTCCGACATCCTCCTGAGAATATATAAGTGTTCCTTCGTCTCCTGATCCAAAATCTTATTATAGTTCGCTACTTCCCGAACAGTCTCAACCTCTTTCATAACGCGGATAATCCAAAAATCCTTTAAATCTTCCCCAGCCCAGTTCCATACATAAGGCTCTATTGTTTTCCAAAAGTCCATAATATCAAAGTAATGCTCATTGGGTTGTGCTGCCTTTTCATACTTAAAAAAGAACTGAAGACATTCCTCTTACTCTGCCTCCTTCCTCAGTACGCTTGAAAAAAAAACATCAACAGATTCAATCGCATTTCTTACGCTGTTAAAATCCGTTTCTCCACCTAATTTACCAGTAAATCTTCCCATCAAATCCATATTAATGTCTCCTGTACCTTTCATATCTGCGCCACAAATTGGTTGAAATTATATCAGATACCAATATACGATTCCAGCAGTTCCTGCTAATTACCATTATTTACCATATAAAAAGCAAAATTTTCTTTCCATCTATTTCTTTCCGGATATTTCTTTCGGCAAGTTGCAAAAAACACCTCAGACACAGGTAAATACGGCAATCCCCGCTATTTAGCTTAATTAAACATATCTATATTTTTACATCACGATTTCCTATCATTCCGCCAACTGCAAACATATATCTGTCTTTTTATATGGTATACCTTTATATGAATACTTTCAATAAAAAATATAAAATATCTCTTATTTTCGGAACCTCATGGATAGATTTTATTGTTTTACTGCTTAAATAGCCCTTGTAAAATTATTACTGCTTATTTGCCTGTCATCTGCAAATTAAATTCCATGAATAAAATGTATTCTGTGATAGAACTATAACTCATAGAATGATTAACTTTATAATTTTATTATAATATAGTTTTACAAAGGTTACAATGTACAGAAATACTTATATCAAAGGAGTACCCCCATCCATGGAGCTTAATTTTAAAGCCATAGGTAAGAGAATCAAAATAGCAAGACTTAAAACCGATCTGACTCAGGAAATTATGGCAGAAAAGATAGGAGTTACACCTCAGCATGTCAGCAATATTGAAACCGGTAATTCCAGCGTCAGCCTGACAACGCTTATTGCTATAGTAGAAATACTGAAAGCGGCGAAATATTCCATGCGTGATGTGAAAATGTTTGAGGCCAGAATAAAAAATAATGAATAAAATCGAAACAAAGCCGGCAGTAGGGAACTCCCTGCCTGCCGGCTTTGCTTATACCTCATCTTCCCAAATTTATTTTTCCTTTTCAGGCAGCAACGGTTTCACCCAGATTTCCATATACGCCATATCTTCTGCATCCCGGAAATACTTTTCTACCGAAAATGGTTCTGTAGTGAGGTTGTGCCGAGGCAGCCATGTGCTGAATAGATATTTGTTTGCCTGGTCAAGCTTCACCGTTACCAAGTCTTCAAAATTCTCCGCCTCGATTCTGCTGACAATATATTTGCCCGGCAGAAGTTCCTGCTTTACGAATCCCTCCGGCAGCTGCTCCGGCATTTTCTGGATCATTCCGCCCGCAAAATAATTGAACACCCCTTGTGCGAAATTTCCCATATGGGACATCCCTATTTCCACCCTGCCGTTGAGATTCGCTGCAAGCAGTTCTTTTTTCGCATGATACTGTTTCCAAAGCTGTCCTGGCACATCTATGCCGGTGCTTTCACCGACGGGTATTTGTCTGGAAATTTCAACTTCTGCTTCAAAGCCAAGATAAATTTCCGGTTTTTCCAACGTCTTTCTTTGGATCTCCAGGACGATACCGCCCACCACCAGCGGAACCCCTTCGTCCACCAGTACATAATTCATAGAAATTTCCGGCTTTTCAAAAGTATTAAGCATCGGTAAGGTCTTCCTGTATTCCTCCGGCGTAATCCCATATGTCTCCTTGAAAGCCCTAGTAAAATTTGCATGGCTTGAAAAGCCGTAGTCCAAAGCAATATCCAGAATCCTTCGGTCCGTATCCTTTAACCCCTCAACCACTTTTGCCAAACGGCGGAGTTTCGCATACTCCTGGACCGGTTTTCTGACCAGACGTTTAAACAGACGCTGATAATAAAATTGGGACAAGCCAACCATATCGGCAAGCTCCTCTGTAGAGATTTCTCCTGATAAATGTTCCTCGATATAATTCAATGACTGGTCTATAGTTTCCCATGCGTGCATTGCGGCACCTCCTTTATTTGATGCTCAAATCATACCACACTGTTTTTTATCAGGCTTTTCACCCTATGCCCTTTTTCATCACAGCTCCCATATACAATATTGCATGATGTCAGATATCAGTCCTGTTCTGCTCAAAGTTCCCGCAAATCTATGCGGTTATTCTTTCGATACATCAGACATGTTATCCCCAGAAGCAGCACACACAGAACAGCCCGATATCCCCCGGAATATCCTTCCGGAACCAGACAGGCGCCCGCGCCGCCAAGGATTGCAAGGACAGCCCCGCCCATGCCGCCAAGTACGGCTGAAGCGCTCTGTTTGACCACGCTTACCTCATTCTCCCAATCCAGAACCGGGAAATGCAGATTAACGGTAATCCCGTATACACAGGCAAACAGCAGGATCACCGCCGGAATCACCATCATCCAGAAGCTATCCTGTAATCCCGGCTTTAATGCAAGGAGCAGGAAAACCTCCGACACAAGGTAAAAAGGCAGAATCAGGATCAGATTCATCAAAAGCTTTGCGTCCAGGACTGTCCGTGCCGGCAGCGGCAGGCTTTTGGCAAGCCACCACTCCTTCCCTTCCATGGAAACAGATGTGGCTGCAGTTGTCATCATACAAAAAGTGCCTGCCAGCAGAAACGGTGCGATTACTGCCAGATCAACCGGAACCGGCAGGAGCTCTTTCACCCTCGCCGGGCCTGTAAAAAGGAGCGCCCCCGATATGACACAGCCCATAAGCGGTCCGATGATCGTATTGGATACATAAATACTCGATGAGAAATACCGTCGGAATTCCTTCCTGCACAGGGAAACCAACGCCGAGTCTGCTTTCAAATCTCCCATCTGATAATCATGCCTTGCCGCCGTTGTATACAGATTCCGGCAGATGGACTGAAAACAGGCGGATACGGCCGCCGCGGCAAATACAGACAGAAATAAACCTGTATACATCAGGCACCGGCTGATTTCCCCATTTACAATCGCCGTCCCAAGCAGCACAGCCGGAGGATAGAATCTCTCAAGCATAGCCGAAATCATTCCGGACAGTTCCTCCATAATCTCCAGACTTTCCATCCCTTCCACTGACGTAAGACGCGAAGAACCATACATAATGGCAAAAACAAATACTATCGTAAGCGTTGACGCTACCAGGCTTTTATGCCGCATCCTGGAAGAAATTCCCGTAACCAGAGCCCCAATAAGGATCGCCCCTGTCATTGGCAGTAACGGCACTGACCATATCCCAAGAAACGCACACAGATAGAATGACACATCCGGCCTCATCTGCCATGCATACACTGCAATCCCCGGAAGCAGTACCAGGGCAGCCATCAGCAGATTTTCCGTATACATGCGCAAAAACCGTCCAAGCACTACTGCGCCTTTCCTTACAGGCAGGGATACTACCATATCATATCCCTGTCTCCGGAAAATGATGCTTCCCGCCTTTAAGATTCCAAATACAAAAATGAGCATGCTGGATATGGCGATGACATAAGCCGGAACATCTTCTCCTGCTCCAATCTCCACCAGTCCCCAGGAAAGGCCGCCCACATAAAATAGCAGCATAATAATCAGGAGTATCCAGAGGACAGAAAGCATTACGGCCCTCTTCTTTTTACGCTTATCTTTCGTGAACCGTAAAATATTTATGCCAAGGAGATTACATAGCTCCAGCCTGGCCATAATCCTAATCTGCGCCAGCATTATTTACCACCTCCATAAAAATGGACTCCAGCGTATTGCCCTGCTTTACAACCTCCTCCATGGTGCCTTCGGCAATCAGGCGTCCCTCCTTGATCATCGCTACCTTGTTACAAAGCTTCTCAGCCACCTCCAGCACGTGGGTGGAAAAGAATATGGCGCCCCCGCCGGCGCAAAGTTTCCTCATCCTCTCTTTCAGAATAACGGAAGCTTTCGGGTCAAGCCCCACAAAAGGCTCGTCCAAAACCAACAGCCTTGGTTCATGCAGCAGCGCAGATATAATAGCAAGCTTCTGTTTCATACCATGGGAATAAGAAGAAATCAGATCCCCAAAGGATTCCGTTATTTCAAATTCATCCCCGTACCTTTGGATCCGTTCCTTCCTCTCTCCTGCCGGAACCTTGAAAATATCGGCAATAAAGTTCAGATACTGGATGCCTGTCAGATACTCATACAGATCCGGATTATCCGGAATATATGCCGTCATCTGTTTGCACACAAGCGGGTCATCATGAAGGCTGATTCCTCCGATCCGAATCTCTCCCGCATCATATCCATGGATCCCGGCAATGCATTTCAGCGTTGTTGTCTTCCCGGCTCCATTATGCCCGATGAATGCGCAGATATCACCCGGCATCACATGAAGGCTCAGATCCGTGACGCCCTTGCTGCCGCCCTTATAGTGTTTCGTCAAATGATTGATAATAAGCATTGTTTTCCTCCTGTTTTACGAGAGCAGTCTCTGTAGCTGCTTCGCATCTGCCAATCTTCTATGTGTCAGTTTTTGCAAAATGCTGCAGTATTTTCTGGAAATCAGCATTCTCTTTCAGAGCCTCAAAAGCCGGGTGGCTGAATGCTTCCTGCAGATTCTGAAAAACGAATTTCCTGCTTCTTGGAGTCATTTCTCCCAATGGAAGGGCTTCAATCCATGCGTCTAAACGGTCAAAATATTCATCTCCGTGGAGTACAACCCTCTCTGCCCGTAAGAGCCCGTCAACACATTTCTCAAAAAGGAAGAGGGCCTTCAGCGCTTCTTCCTCCTCCCCGACCGCTGCATACATGACTGCCGCCTGATAATGGAACTGTGCAGCAAGATTGGGATGGAGCTTCTCCAGCAGGTAGGCTTCCATTACATTTCTGATCCTGCATACTGTCTTTTTGCACCGCTCTATGTCATCTTGATATAAAGCCAGGGATATCGCGGCATCACTGACCAGGTTCAGAATATCCAGCCATTCCCTTGCCTGGATATAACCTCTTGCCTTCTCATGTTCCCCCGCCATCTGATATGCCTGGACCAGTATGGCTCCGTCCTGCCCTGCAAGACGGGCGGGGTCAGAAGAAGGCTCCAGCATAGTTATCGTTTCAGCCGCTTTCCCAAGCCATAAGTTGATGCCAGCCTTCAAAACCAAAGCATCACTGCATATGCTTACATCGCTGCAGCTTTCCAGAATATGGTCGCACCATGAAGCCGCCTCCTCCAAAAGCTGTTTTTGTTCCTCTTCTGACTCTGCCAGCATGTAATGATTCAGGTACAATACAGTAAGCTGCAGCAAAAAGGCATGGCAGGAATAGTACCTGTGGGCCAGAGTGCGGGTCTTTTCAATGGCCTCATGAAAAGGAAGCCTGGCAAAATCCTTTACAAGCTCCGCATAGAAGTAGCGGATCTGCTCTTTGGAGAGCTGGGCTTTGTACCCGATCAGCTCGTCTATCGTTGTGCCAAAATAGGCAGAAAGTTCGAGCAGAAGCATAAGATCCGGTGTGCTTTGGGCATTTTCCCACTTGGATACTGCCGCCTTACTTACTCCGAGGAAGTCTGCAAGCTCCTCCTGGGTAATCCTCCGCTCGCGCCTTAGCCGGATAATATTGTCCGATAAATTTAGTCTGTCCATACTGTTATTGTTCTCCTTATCCTCTATTGTATTACCTCTTTTCTTCATTATAATAAAAAGGGGATTCCCTATCAATCGAACTGTATTCCACTTTTTCGCAAAAAAGTCAACCGGGGAGAAACTTCTTCTTATTACTAAAAACACTGGAGTAATTATTTTATGTTTGATGTGATGACAGAAATAAATTCACTAACAAAGATTGAATGAAGCAACTTTTTCATCTAGTATCCAACTAAAAGTAAATATATTTTGACAAAAAACAGAAGTGGAATTGTTGCACATTCATCCACTGATAAAGTACCTAATTCCACCTCTGAGTTTTTCATATATTGCAGTCTTGCATGCATATTGACTTTACCTCAAAAGCCTTTAGAGCAGAACTTACAATCCATCTCGCCTGACTTCACTCCCCGTATTCATCATCTGTTGAAAAATTCTCAATAAATCTACCAAAGTTGGTGCTTCCTTCTATCGTATTATCAGATGGCAGCTTTTCCTTTAAGGTTTAATAAGGATTGGATTAGTTCCGGGTCGGGCAAGGCGTCTATCCAGTCCCTCTTTGTAAATCCTTGCTCACTCAAATCTCCAACCTCCTGTTAAACTCGTTTTAAAATCTGACTCACTCTTTCACTCCGCCGTCCATCGAAGCCGATCCTTCATCCGCAGCCTGCAACAATTTCTTTAAATGTTCCATCTGTTCCTCATTTACATTAGAACAAAATCCATCTGGAAGAGTTGTTCCAGAGAGAATACAGTTGTCAAACTTACTACCCTTAATGTTTGCTCCTGCCAGACTTGAAAACCTAAAATCCGCATTCTCAAAATTACAGTTTACCAGCATCGCATTTGAGAAATCTGTACTTGCAAGAATCGTATCCGAGAAATCACAGCTCAAAAACTTTGAATGATTAAACATCCCATACCGTAAATCTGCCTTTTTCATATCAAACAAATTAAAATTGGCATATCCTGCAACCGGAATACTGTAATCTGACGTTATTGTTACAGGCGTCCTGATAAAAACAGGCTTGAACAAAAACGGCAGCCCCTCCATATCATTCATTTCTGAACCTGCATTAAAAAACCATTCCAACCGTTTCTTTCCCCTGACGGCATATGGTTCATAAATATGTCTGTATATCTGCACTATGCACCTTAATACATTTATATTTTCCTGAAACAGGCTGCGTTTCCCATCATACCGGTAATCATGAACCGCACCATGGAAGAACATCTTCTCAAAAAAATAACCTAAAAACTGGTACTTTAATTCCTGCCGGATAAATTCTTCTTCCTCGTTAGATAACATCTTATACAAAGATCTGTAATAGATAAACTCAGATACCTTATCACTGACATCTGAATCAGCAAACAGACGGCTGAAAGCACAGATAAATGCTTCAATGACCGTACTACGCTTCTGCTCATCCCTCATGCATTCTTCATCAAAAGACTGATAAATGGTTTCAAGCTCATAAAATATCTTTTCACACAGGAAGAAATCTCTTATATTATTGTGATAAAATTCAGCAACGCCTCTTTTACCATCATTTTTCCAATAATTACAAAGCGCATAACACCGTCTTACAATCTGCCCTGTCTGTTTTGATTCCAGCTGCAGGCCGCGTATGATTTCCCCGATATCATCCTGTGTTACATACAGCTTCTTATTCCCGGTCGCATACATTTTATAAGCAATCTCAGCGCCAACCCGATACAAAACATCCTTATACCTGCTAATCATATGTGTATAGGAATCCCTTGAAAACAGCTTGTTATACTCCGTGTTGCTCAGCTCCACAGAAAATATCTGATGGTATAAGACCCATGGATTATCCCATGCCTCATCCGTAATCTTCCCTGCCGCAAGCATATATAGAGCCAACGGGGTATCACAGATTCCATCCGAAGAATCGTCCTCAATCCCAAGGATCCGATCAAGCCGCGGAAATTCTTCCCGGTCACACACCTTCCGGTATTTTTCAATCCATTCCTCCCGCTTTCCCGCATTGAAATGCTTTAACAATACATAGGCGATGCCGGTGCCGATTCCCTCCTCTTTCAGTTTTAATACATCAATAAATTTGGGCCTCGTTGTTATGATAATATGGCTTTCCGAGAATCCTCTGATGATTTCACTCAAAATCTGCTCCGCAAAGTCCGTCATTCCGTCAATCATACATAATTCATCAAATCCATCCAGAAATAAGACCGATTTCCCTGCCTTTTCTGCAAACACTTCATATGTCTCAAATCCCAGCTCTCCCAAAATGCCCTTAACCGGTGCTTCTATAAACTTTTTGCTCATAGTCAGATTCCTCAAACGGACACAAAACATTGCGCATCCGTCAAATATGCCGTTTTCGGATTCTTGCATGGCCTTCTCATTGCCGAAAGCAAGATGTGAAATCAAGCTGCTTTTTCCTACACCAGCATCACCTTCCATCACCATAACACGGTTTTTCCTATCCGCCGGAAACTCAGCCAGAAGCTTCTCAATATCTGGCCGACTTTCCCATAATCTCATGGAACTGCGGGGTGCAATATCATAATCCGGTCTGACATATGTATCCTTCAAAGTAATAGCCCTTTTGTCTTCTGCCTTATGCAGAAACAATACACTTCCGTAGCTTTTGACATAACCATAGTAATCCTGGTTACATTCTGACTTTTCTTTTCCCTCCAACATCCGGTATATATCATCACACACGATAGAGGCATGGAGACTTCGTAGTTCCGGATCATTCTTTACCAGCCTATCCATATGGCGGTAAATAAAATCCACTTCTTCCGGCGTAACGATACTGTCCGCCTTTTCACCATACTGGACAGGGGGAAATACATCCTTTCTTGGAAGGAAACCTTCCATCAACCACTGCGTATAAAACTCAATGTTTTTCTGCCATATAAACAGGCTGCTATTACTGCATTGATACTCCTTTTCATATATCTCCTGTGCAGTCTCAATCACATTTATAATCCTGTCCTGCAGGGTTTCTTTTGTAATATAGTCAAATATCCCCTGTATCCCATTTGTAACAAGACCAGTTACGATACTGCTGATATAACCATATATCTGTTCATTCATCTCTCGTTCCTCTTTTCAGGATGTTTTCTGCTGATTTGATATAAATGTTATCATGCAGGTATAGAAAAAGCAACTTTCATTGACATTAATCAAAAAAAGTGATAGTATAACTATCATAAAATCCAGACAGACAGGAGAGATTCTTTATGGGAGAATCTATGATTCGGAAACAGCAGATGGAGCGGCGCACGCAGCAGATACTTCACACTGCTCTAAAGCTGTTCTGTGAAAAAGGGATTGAAGACACATCAGTGGAGGAGATTGCGAAAGCCGCCGGTGTCGGACCAGCTACAATCTACCGTTATTTTGAAACCAAAGCCCAGCTTGCGATCTCGGCAGGGATTGCATACTGGCAGAAGGTTGCAGGGAAATATCTGGAGTCCCTGTCCCAAATCGCATATCAGAAACTAAGCGGACTCCAACAGATGGAATGTATTTTCCATATCTTTTCAGAGATTTTCCAGGAGGAACTTCTATTTCTGAAATTTCTCCAGGAGTTTGATATCTTTGTCCAAAGATATCACATTTCAAAAGAACGGCTGGGCGAATATGAAGAATACATTCTGAATCTGAAGCCTTATATGACAAATGCTCTGGAAAAGGGTCTCAGGGACGGAAGCCTGGCCTTTTCATATACAGCAGATGAAATATATTTTTCCGTGACACATACGCTGATAAGTCTGATGCAGAAGCTGTCCTTAAATGGGCACATCCTTTCATCTGACGAGCGGGTCGGCCTGGCATTGCAGGTAGAGATTGCGGGCAATCTGCTCCTTAAGGGCTTGGCAGCAAAAGAATGATAACATAGAGGGAACAAGGAGGATACATATGAAATCACTATCTACAGGTAAAATATGGCTTTTCGCAGCCGGACAGTTTGGATGGTCTTTACTGTCTGGTCTGATTTCTAATTGGCTGGTATACTTTTATCAGCCGGATGAGGTGTCTGTGGCACAGGGACAGCCGCTGTTTATTCCCCAGGGGTTGGTTATTCTCGGAATCTTTACGGTAATCGGGGGCATTACTGCCTTCGGACGGCTTTTTGACGCATTCACAGATCCGTTGATCGCATCGCTTTCAGACCGCTGTACCTCTGAAAATGGCCGGCGAATCCCATTTTTGAAATGGGCGGCCCTGCCTCTTTCTCTGTCTACCATACTGATATTCTGGTCCCCGGTCAACAGGAACAGTTGGGCCAATGCCATTTTCCTGTTCGTAATGGTACTGGTATATTATCTGTCAATTACAGCTTACTGTACACCGTATAATGCCCTGATTCCGGAGTTGGGGCACAACCAGCAGGAACGCTTAAATATTTCCACTGTAATTTCTTTTACTTTTATTGCAGGAACCGCAGTCGCCTATCTGGCGCCGGTCATCTGGGGAACTCTGATCCCGGTATTGGGCCGTATAGGTGCTATCCGCGCAACATTCACAGTTATGGCTGTCATCGCATTTTTCTGCATGCAGATACCGGTCTGGTCCATCCGCGAAAAAGAATATGTCAATACCGTCCCTTCACAGGATACTGCGTTTTCTTCTCTTGTTTCCACATTCCGCAACGGAGAATTCCGGAAATTCGTAGGCTCAGACATCCTGTACTGGATTGCCATTACCATGTTCCAGACAGGCCTTCCGTTTTTCGTCACCAGCCTGCTGAAGCTTCCGGAAACAATGACCACGCTCTATTTTGTAGGCATGACGGCATTGTCACTGATATTTTATATCCCAATCAATAAGCTGGCACCGAAGCTTGGCAAGAAAAAACTGATAGTTGTGGCATTTGTAATCTTTTCGTCATCCTATCTTTATACCGGATTCCTTGGAAGGATCTCGTTTATTTCCGCCAATGCGCAGGGCCTGCTTCTTATGATTGCGGCTTCGTTGCCCATGGCGGTCTTTGGAATCCTTCCGCAGGCAGTAGTCGCCGACATTGCCCAGAGCGATGCGAAGCGCAGCGGCAGCAACCGGGAAGGCATGTTCTATGCCGCAAGGACTTTTGCCTTTAAGCTGGGCCAGAGCCTCTCTATGCTCCTGTTTACAGCGGTTTCTACAATTGGGAATGCATCGGGGACTGGATACCGTATTGCAGCATTTTCAGCCGCATGCTTCTGCTTTTTAGGTGGAATTGTATTCCTGTTTTATGATGAAAACAAAATCAACCAGGATCTACGGTAACTGTGCAAATGGTTACAAAGGAGATTCATAAAATGGATAAAAGAACAATTCATAATCTGATCATACCGGCAGAAAAATATGCGGAAAGGATGGAGTCGATGGTTCTGCCCTATCTTGCAGAGAGGAAAACTGAAAATTACTGTGAGCGGGAAAAGGGAAAAAAGATTTTTTACCTGCGCTGCCTTGCAGACCATCCGCAGGGGATTGTCATCCTGTCCCACGGCTATACGGAGACAACCGATAAGCATCTGGAAAATATCTATTACTTTCTCCGCGGCGGGTATCATGTCTTCATGCCGGAACACTGCGGACACGGCCGCAGCTACAGATTATGCAGTAATACTGAAGATTTTTCTCTGGTACATATTGATGACTATAAAAGATATGTAGAGGATCTGCTCTTCGTAAGCCGCATTGCGGCACAGGAATTTCCCGGCCTTCCCATATGCCTGTACGGCCACTCTATGGGCGGCGGAATCGCCGCATGTGCAGCCGCGCAGGATCCCCGGCTCTATTCCAGGCTTATCCTCTCTTCACCAATGATACGCCCAAACACTGCTCCGACCCCCTGGCCATTGGCATGCCTCATTGCAAAGGTGTTCTGTATGGCCGGCGGGGAAGAACGCTATCTGCCGGGAAACCACCCTTATGATGGAACGGAGCAATATGCCGACAGTGCGTCCGCTTCTCAATGCAGATTCCTGTATTATCAGGAAAAACGCAGCAAGGAGCCGTTATTTCAGATGAACGCAGCCTCCTATGGGTGGCTTTGGCAGTCGCACCGGTTAAACCGTAATCTTCAAAAGAAAGCATGGCGTCGGATTTCCTGCCCCACAAGGATTTTTCAGGCAGAAAACGAGACCTATGTTTCTAAAAAGGAACAGGAACGGTTTGTGAAAAAATTATGCAGAAGGAAACGTATAGATGCAAAGCTTATCCGGGTAAAGGGGAGTAAGCACGAAATCTTCAATTCCGATCCTAAAACCTTAGAAGCGTATTGGGATAAAATTTTATCATATTTCAAAGCATAACAAGCCGCCCCCATTTATGCGGAAGTTTTAGAACGGACAGTAAACCACCTACTGTCCGCTCCCCCAATATGCATCCAGCGCGTTCCTGTCTTTACTGACTACATACCCGCTGCCGCCGATTTCTTTTACATTCTCCACCATACTCACGATCAGCAGTGAATCCTCCGCGTCCTTTTCTGCGGTAAATACGGCGAACCAGCCGATCTCTGTCCCTTCGGTGTCCTCCACAGATGCCTTGATCTCTGCTGTCCCGGTTTTTCCGGCCAGCACGATGTCCTCACGATGTGCCGCATAGCCGGTTCCTTCCGGGTTGTTCACCACCTTTTTCATGCCTTCCAGAACCTGCGCTGCAGTTTCCACCGAAAAAATCTGCGGAAGCCAGATTTCAGCACCGGTATTGCTGCCCGCGTCCATGTCAGCTTCATCTTCATATACCAGCCGCGGCTTCAATGCATTTCCCCCATTACAGAACGCTGTATACAAGCCGGCCATATGCAGTGGGTTGACCAGGATCTGCCCCTGGCCATAGCCGCTGTCCGCAAGCTGAATCTCCGATTCGATATGCTCCGTATTGGAATACTGTGATGGGGGCATCACGATCTCGAAGGGAATCTGCTCCCCAAACCCCATGATGTTCAGCTCTCGTTCCAATACATCTGCACCAATCCCCAGCGCCGCTTTTGCAAAGTAAATATTATCCGAATAGATCAGAGCATTTTCCATGGTCACAGGCTCATACGCATGAAGCGTCGTTATATAATAGTCTCCCCAGGTAGCGTCCTTCTGCCAGCTCAGCCCCTCATTTCCAAAGTCCTCCTGCCAATTGATCGCACCTGTTTTCAAACCGATGGACGCAATGACCGGCTTTAACGTAGACCCGGGACACCAGATCTGCCGGAAACGGTTCAGCAACGGTTTTCGTTCATCCTCATTGAGGGCATTCCACCGGGCATCAGACAGGCCCAGGATAAATTCATTGCTGTCAAAGGAGGGTGTACTGACCAGTGCCAGTACCTCTCCCGAGCAGGGATCCATCGCAACGGAGCAGCCTGGATCTTCCTGGAACTGCTGATACAAAGCTTCCTGGAGCTGCATGTCGATAGTCAGCCGGACGTCCTGCCCCTTCAATTCCTTTTCAAACAGCGCTTCCAGACCGCTTTTGCCGATCACGCTGTTTTCGTTGTAACCCTCCCCCGCATGCTCCTCCAGATCCTCGGCGGTCACATTTCTTACATAGCCGGTCAGATGCCCGGCTGCAGCACCGAATGGATATGTCCGCACCTCCACGTCGCTGATCATGACACCCGGGATGGCAAGCAGCACATCCTGCCGTGCTTTCTCCGCAAGCACATCTTCCTCCGGATCCAGCGCCATCAGATCAAGCTCACTGACCTTCGGAACCGTTTTGAGCGGAACGAAGGAATCCTCCGTCACCCAGGCTGCGTCCAGACAGTTCCGGATTGTTTCCGGATCCATGTCCAACAGCCTGGATAACTGATGTAAGGCATTTTCCCGATCCTCCAGCCTTCCAGGTACGAGTCCCACTGATGAGGCGGTTCCAGGCCCGGCAAGCATCCGTTCATTCCGATCCAATATTTTCCCCCGCTCTGCCGGGCTTGATTCGATACGCACCTTGTCTTCGGAGGCCAGCTCCGGGAAGATCAGGCCGTCATGCCAAATGATTTTATATCCATCCTCCGTATCTGTAAATTGCATTTCGTTTTCAAACCGGAGATTGCCGGCAAGGGTGTCAAAGGACATCCGGTAAGCTACGTTATCCTGTTCCCTGCTATTATTTCTATCATTTTCCAGAACCTCGACCCGGATATTTTCAATCTCTATTCCCTCATAAATAGCAGAATTCCGTTTTATAAAAGCTTCCTTGTCCGTATATGCGGAATGGGCCGGATCCGTCATCCGGTACATTTCCTCATATTCCTGCTGCCCAATCTGTTCCATATATCTGACAAGAAGCTCTTCCGGCGTCTCCCGGCCGCTGCCCCTCATGAAATAAACAATCCCGCAGACTGCTGCAAATGCTGCGGTTACAGACAGGACAGCCGCAGCGATGTGGATACGCTTTTTATTCCTTTTGCAAGGCTGCCTCCTTTTCCTTTCCATATCTGCCTCCATCCTCATGAAAATATTCCACCTGTACGGTTGGATGTTCCATTGCGTCTGTAGATACAATACCTTTTATTTCATATATCTTACACCTGTAGTATTTATGTGTCAAGAAAATCAAACCTCATTATTTGTTCAACCAACGCCAACAACGCTTTTGATGTAGTCCGGGGAATCCGGCGCGATTTTCAGTTTCTTCCGCAGATTGCTTACATGGTTATTGACTGTCTTACGAAAGTAACTTCTTTCCTTTTGAATAGAGCGAATTCCAATCCATCCCTATTTTCCTCCTTAGCTTTTATTTTTCAGCGACAGGGGCTTAACCCAAATTTCCATGTAGGCCATATCCTCCGCATCTCTGTAATACTTCTCCGCAGAGAAGGGCTCTGTGGCCAGACTGTGGTGCTGCAACCATGTACCAAAAAGGTACTTGCTGGCCTGATCCAAAGCTACCGTCACCAAATTCTCAAAATTTTCTGCTTCGACTCTGCAAACGATGTATTCTCCTGCCGAGAGTTCTCTCTTAACAAAACCATCTTGCAGCCGGTCCGGAATATTTTGGACAAGGCCGCCTGCAAAATAAGTGAAAAGGTTTTGTGCAGTACCTTCCGCATGGGACATTCCCATTTCAACAGTAGTATTTAGATTGGCTGCGATTGAAATTCTGTTTCTTCAAAACAGAAGATAGCTACTCTCGCCAGCGCTTCTGTCATAAGTCGGTTGCCTTGATAGGCAGTAGAAAGGCGAAATGCTACTTTTGCCATGCGGCCATTTTCAATGAGATACACCCACATATCCCCGATGACTTAGGCTTATTCTGCGCATAATCCTGTAATTTCATAAGCCACCTCTTAAAATTTGAATACCTGTCCCCAATCAAAATAGCCGGACTCTTCTGTACTTTTCGGCCATTCGCTGCACCATACGGGAACACCAGGCGTTTCAACTCGGTCAAAACTCGGAGTGTAGGGCTTGATGTCAAGCACGGGCGTATTGTCATTTGCGTCAATGAATGTAACACGAATCATGCCGTTACTGAAATCAATGTTAATAATTTCGGACGCTGTTAATGCAATAGGATTCGGACGCGCAGGAGATCGTGTTGCAAATACACCCATGACTTCGGGCGCACCTTTATAGGGCTGTTCTGTCTGTAATTCATTCCGGTCTGCGTCGTTGTCGCAATCGCTGAACCACCAAAGGACATTGATGTGGCTGAAGCCCTCTAAGGCTTGCAGTCCGGGAATGTACTCCGGCTCTAACTGAATAAATGTTCCATTTTCATCATTTTTTACTTTGCCAATGGCTTTTAATTGATAGGTCATATTTTTCCTCCTTGCTTTTGTTGGTAAAACCAGTATAAGACCTCACATCATGTGAGATGCAATAGGGAAAAATAAAAAACGCCCTACATTTTTAGCAGGACATTTCAAAGTCTATACAATCATGCGTGTTCCAGCGGAATCTGAAGCTCAATCAAATATTTTTCAGAGTTATTCTCATTCCACGGACCTCTATGCACGATTTGGCGCATCGGGTTAGACATTTTGTATTCGCTGTTTGTCTGCAACCATTCGGCAAAGGTAAGGTAGGCACCTTTTATATTTGCAAAATCGCCATAAACCATTGTGCAAGCCATATACGGGACTGGTTCTGTCATGTGGAAACAAAACGGCTCTTTTGTCTTTCCCATTTTCTTTACCGGGGCGCATAGCTCAATATCAACATCTGTCTCTCGAAATTCTGTATCGTAATAAATGGAAAATGTATTGCCCGTTATTTCTATTTTTTGCGCACCTGTAAAAGTAGAAAGTTCTTTCCATAAGTCGCCCTCGGAATAGTAGTTTGGTACAACTTTCCGCAAGGATAGCACCTGATACGCGGGGATCGACTTAACGGAGATGTTATAGTGCAGTTCTCCTTTACCACCCTGTATTTCACTTTTTGCAAGTTCGATCTTCCGCAGTTTTTCTCGTTCGGTCTGTATTGCATTTTCTATCTCTATGCGCTTTTTGTCAAGTTGTGCAAGAAGTGATTGCTCGTCCATCGTCAGGGCAAGCGCAATTTCCGAAACATTTAGTCCACTATCCCGCAAATACAGAATCTTATTTAGACGCGGTATTTGCTTTACTGAATACAGTCGGTGTCCCGTCCACTTGTCAACCTCTGCCGGTGTCAGAAGTCCTACCTCGTCATAGTAGCGAAGCATACGAATAGATACCTGCACCAGCTTTGAAAATTCACCTATTCTAAACATTTTATCACCACCTATCTATCATTATATCCATAGTTTTTGATACTTCAAACAGAAATTCGCATTAAGTAATATAGATTTATTTTGGCTAACTGATAGTGATGTGGCGCTTTTTCAAATACATTATCTCTTTTTCTTGTGTAGCTTTAAATCAATATTTTTCGTTGCCGCTGCATCCTGTAGTAATCCAGCAACAAAAGCGCTTTTTTCTTTGAGCGTCAGTGTTTCCATATCAGGTTGACGGTCGATTTCTTTAAGTACCGTTTGCAGTTCTTGCAACTCCAGCAGGTTGACGGCTACGCAAAAGAGTGTCTTTTTACGGCCATCATTATATTGGGATAGGAAAATCCCCAGAATGTTGGCCTTTTCCGCCTGCTCTGCATTATAAGCGTCTATTCCAAGGCGTTTGGCCTTTTCCATATCGGATTTTCGATTTCGATGTGTTATAAAGGAATCAAAATCGTCAATATGATCGTATTTTTCGCAAGGGTATTCGCTGCATTGGAAACAGTATTGGACACTGTCGTGCTCCATGCTGCACCTTGCGATTTTACAAGACTGGTTCCCCTCACCGCCACCGCAGCCAGGACAATATTGATTCAAAAACATGGGGCAAAGCCCACAATTCAAACCGCAGAGGGAAAATAATTTGTTTTGCCGGTTAAATCCTTTCATGGAGCCTCCTTAAGCAGCCTACCTGCAAACGGTTAGGATAAGCTTTAATAATACTTGACCTAACACAGTAGGAAATTTGAAAATTAAAACTCATATCTTGTACCATGCGAGAGCAACAGGCCATCTGTCAATTCCACACGCAGAATGATGGTGTTTTCATCGTTAAAATCAGTATGACCGTTATCAATCCATTCAGCAAAGACTTTTTTCAGCTTTTCAGCAATTACACAATTCTCTTTTTTCCCGAAATAACACAGACAGACGCCGTTCCCGTGTGCTGTAAACCACTCGCCGGCGATTGCAACAACAGGGTTATCTTTTATATGCTTCATTTTATTTGAGAGTGCATGGGTAATGACATAAAATGCTCCATTTTCGTAATAGGCATTGACGTATCGCACATAAGGCGTTGCATTTTCCGTTGTTGCTAATGATATAATCGTATCTTTCCCGAAACGCTCAATCATGACCTGTTCTGCTTCTTGACTAAATTCTTTCATTGAATTATTCTCCCTTCAAATTACATTTTCCATATCTATTCAAAGTCCTGACAAACTGGAATGATAGACTTTACTTGCTCAAGAACATTATCAGTGCCTTTGATACCCAGCATAGGAATATTCAAGTTTTCCGCATTTATTCTATTGCTAAGTTCGCTCATAAAAATACCTTTACCGCTTATCTCTTTGTTAAAATCTGATGTGGTTTCAACACCGCAGTTCGGCGAGCGATTTGCACCAATAATCCCGATTATCTCATTGAACCATTAGCATTTTGTAAGATTCCGCTTTTTGCATTTCCTTACAAATACGGGTATTTTCAATAACGACAGGAACATCTGCCCCATCATTGTTTTCTCTATTAAACCCTAAACAGCAAAGTTCAGGACATGGCACAATGCGCTATAAAAATAACTTTTTTGCTTCGACCGTCCTCAAACATAAATTTTCCTTTTTTTAAGCCCGAATTTGTTTTTGTTGTGTTACTCTCTGATAGTCGAGTAGACAAGCGGCTCACGCCGCAAGCCCCTCACAGATCCGTGCGTGCGCCTTTCACGCACACGGCTCCTCATAGTAACATTCACTTTTAGAATAACCTCACATAAATCTTTGGTTTTGCTAAAGGATAAACTTTTAGCATGTCAGCAAACCCATCCCATGTATAGCTTTTCTTTTGACTTCGTCTGTTCAGTGCTTTGCACAGATATCTTTGCGTGAAATGCAGAAAAGAACCCAGCTTCTTGCCATTATAGGAGACACCATAATACCTATAGTGCCCTACCAGCTTCTTATTCAGCTTTTCTATCAGTTCCTTCACAGGCAGGTCGTTATTGGCATACAGCCATTCCTTCATGGCTTTTAGTTTCTGTGCATATTTCTTTCTGCTTGTTTTCGGCTTCACACAGAAATTTCCGCTCTTCCTGCCTTTCCCATAGTAGAAAGTAAAACCCAGAAAATCAAATGTCTCCGGCTTCTTTCCATATCTGCGTCTGCTGTTGCTCTCCGCATACCTTCCAAACTCAATCAGCCGGCTCTTGCTCTCCTCCAGTTCAAGATTGAATTTCCCCAGCCTTTCCTTCAGTGCGGCATAGTATCTCTCTGCGTCTGACTTGTGCTGGAATCCCGCAATAAAATCATCTGCATACACCGCCAGGAAGCACGTCCCTTCTGTCTCTTTCAGCACTACAAACTTGTACCAAAGCGTCAGTACATTGTGCATATAGATATTTGCCAGAATCGGGCTGATGATGTTTCCCTGCGCTGAACCTTCCTCGCCTGCTTCATAGACACCTTCTGTTACCACTCCGGCTTTCAGATATTTGTTTATCAGCCACAGGAGATTTCTGTCCTTAATATACAGCCCCAGAAATTTCATAATCCATTCATGGCTCATGTGGTCAAAGAATCCCCTGATGTCTGCGTCCACCACATAGTTAATCCATTCGTTCTGTAATTGGCGGTGGACTTCCTTTATCGCATCATGACATCCTCTGTTTGGTCTGAACCCATACATACAGTTAAGGAATCTCGGTTCATAAATCGCTTCCAGTATTTTCTTTACCGCAAGCTGCACAATCTTGTCCTCGTAAGAGGCAATCCCCAGCGGTCTCATCTTTCCGTTGCTTTTCGGTATATACACCCTTAGCGATGGCAGTGGCCTGTATGCCTTGTTCTTTAACCGTTCCACCAGATTTGTGATGTTCTCTTCCAGGTGTTCTTCATACTCTGCTTTTGTCACCCTGTCAATCCCTACTGCCTTCTTCCCATCCAGTTCCTTATGGCACTGCATGAGCATTTCAGCATTTATCAGATGGTACAGAGAAGTGAACTCTGGCTTCGGCGTTGTCGCCGATATTTCTGCTATCCTTTCTAATTTTGTTCCCATCAATACCTCCGTTCCTGAGCACGGTTGATGTGTCATCAGAAAGACCGTTACTATGTAGCCCCCTTCCCTCCACCGGCATTACCCGGCTTCTATGGTACTATGAGACTATCCGACTGCCTGCCACCCATCCGCTTATCTCCATCTTCTAGTTGATAAAACGTACTTGTTTCCAAGAAGCGGCAGGCTCTCCCCAGTTGACAATTAACCACAATGTCAAGCATGACTGGCTCTTTGACCCCGCAGTGCCGGACAGTTCTCGCCTTATACGAACTGCCCGATATTGCTTTCCGCACCAGTTAAGACGTCAGCCCTCTGAACTTCAACATTTCGAGGCTCAATCGCATTGCAGCCCTACTTGCTCGCTGTCTACGCTTCGCACCAGCCATTACTGACCGCCACGCAAGACTCGCTACTGTTGGTTGGCTAGACCTTCGCAGACAGGATTTGCACCTGTTAGGTTAATTGCCCTTTGCTGGGCGCACAACTGAAAGTTGTGGTGTAGAGTTTTATGCTCTAACTCCTGTTACCAATTAATACCTAATTCTTGAAAATCTCCGTCTGTAGAAGCCAGCACTAAATCCAATTCTGTGTTTTTTTCTGCTACTAGTTTTATTCGATTTAAACCTTGTTTAACTGAGAATGTCTGCGTTATCTCATTACTGTTAGAGGCGAAGTCTTTTTCAGCTAATAGGATTAATGTGTTATCAGGTAAAATAAGTACCAATTTTGCTTTTCCACTTTTGATGGACATCTCACCTGAAAGTTCAATATCCATATCTTCATCAGACGTAAAAGACCAAATAGTTTCCATTCCTTCAATATCGTCAATTTTTGCTTCAATCTTTTTGTTATCGATTTCTTGTTCTATTTCTCCAAGATTAAATGTATTGGTTTCGCTTGCAATTTTTTTATCATTATTATAAATAGATAACATTGAATTAAATGAACATGATGAAAATAAAAGCATGATTGCAATAGTTGGTAAAATAATTCTTACTTTTAAGCACATAAAAAATTCTCCCTTCTTGCTTTTGTCAACTCCAATTTTCCTCTATCTACATCTTCCCGACAAATTTAGATTTGTTTATTCGCCCATCATATATTAGCTATTTAGAAGTTTTGTCAAATCCTCCACGGAAGCATCCATTTTCACAGAAACTTCTTCCATGGTCATGCCGGAAGCAAGAAAGCGTTTTATCACCATTTTCATATCCTCGCCGACCTCAATGATATGGCCGTCCAAATCGCAGAACCGGATCACCCGCTGGCCCCAGCTATGTTCGATCACTTCTCCCAGATATTCCATGTCCGGGAATTCTTTTATCTTGTTTAGAAAACCGTCAAAGTCCTGTTCCTCAAAGACGATTTCTGTATTGTTGGATTTTTTTAATATCTTTTCTTTCGGCAGATTCACAAGCCAGTCAAAATCCTGCTGCAATGCCAGGCCGCAGGTAAAGGCGATGTTCTTACCGTAATCCTGAAACACCTCTAATCCAAACAGATCCTCATAAAATTTTCTTGCGGCGTTAATATCTGCCACCGATAAAGCATACATACATGTTTCATATAAATACTCCTTTCAACCTGTGGTTCCCTATTTTTGACCGGATCTTCACAGACCTTCACTATTGAAAGTTCATTTTATCATAGAACAGCCTATATCTCTACTATTTCATCTCCGGTTTTGTCCAAGATTTGTCCTGTTTTTGTCCATGCTAATCCCTATCGTTATTCCTGCTATTTTTCAGAATTAGTATGCAAAATGGATTCACAAGGATTATCATCGTATGCCCGACAACACAGAGAGCAAACTTGAAATGCGTTCTGTACAGTCTGCTTCTCGCGTCTCCTGTTTTCTCCAGTCATTGGAAAGCGGGAAATATACCTTATCATTCACTGATTTCCCCATATCCCACTTACCATCTTCTTTTTTCAGCCCGTTTAACCAATCCGCAACAAACCGCAGCTTATATGCCGCATGTTTGTATTCGGATAAAAGCTCAACAGCCACAAGATAACGGCGGGCCTGCCTGCTTTCAAAAACCTTGGGCAAGAACAGGATTCTCTCGCTATATATGTAATAGATTCCACCCTCTTTGTCTAAAACATAGTCCATCAGAGCTTCCTCGGTTCTTCTGTCCAGGCAATTTACCAAAAGGGATATTTGGTAAAAACACGTATAATCAATAAGCCTTCCGTCCATTGGCCGGCTACTTTATTGGCCGCCGGATATCCATCCGAAAATCTTCTGCTCCATGCTGTAAGCATAAGGGAAACGAAAATCTCCCAGTCCAAAATCTTTTCCCTGCGGTCCGGGACCTCCGCCTGTCCAACAAGACAGTTATTCATATAGGAACACGCTTTCTGGTATTGTATAGCCCAGATGTTCCAGCCGCCAAAACGCCTGCTCCGTTGTAATCGGCCTTCTGGAAGAGCCAGAGGGCGTATGGAAGAAACCCCATTTGCCATCTTTTTCCTGCATGGAAATAATCTGTTGTGCCCACCTCGTATCTTTATGCATGAAATCTCCCCTCCCCAAGCTGCCTGTTGCCTCCATGCTCAGACTGTCTTTATCCAATATCGGTTTTACGGAAATGTGCAGCGCCTAATGCCAGCGGCAACAATAACCAGATAACCGACATCAAAATTCCACGGAATAAAAACTCCAGTGGAAATGCTTCTGTTGGACAGTCTGCCATAAGGTTCAATATCCAGTATCTGCTGATTGATATATTCAACCGCAGCACAGAAAACAGTAAATCCAGTCCCTGTACCAGCAACGGGGAAAATATGATCACTGCCATCGTAATCCCAATCCCGGCTGCCATATTCCGGCTCCACTCACAAATGGCAATGACAATACTGCTGACAGCAGCTCCAAAAAGCAGCTGGAGACCAAAATAGATCAGCAGGTTCTGGAAAAATAGCCTGTCCCCCTCCGGCGTTCCGATGAGGACTAATCCGATTATCAATATCACAAAGAATATAATCAGATTCATGATCAGGGTAACTGCCATTCCAAACAAATGCTTTGCCAGAAATACCTTCATTCTGGAATAGCCTTTGCCGACTACATTTTTCATTGCTCCATGCGTATAATCGCTTACCATCCATATGCAAAGGAATATCATCCCAAACATCGTTACAAGCCCTCCGCCAGCAAACTGTGCCGCCATACCGGAAATGCCGGTCTCCTGCAAAACATCCCCGCCGGCGCCCATTGCCTGGCCTGCTGCCGTCATGGTCAAATAGACAAGAAGTATCATGCCTGCCGCAGATAAAAGGCATATCCAAAATGCTTTATTCTTCTTCCATCTATACCACTCACCATACAAAAGATTACGCATTGAAACCACCTCCCGGCAGGGGCCTCTCGCCCATTCTCTCCATAAAATAGCTTTCCAAATCCTCTCCGGCCAAACGGCTCTCTTTCAAGGCAATTCCATTTGCCGCGACTGCATAGTTGATTTCTTCGGTCGTGTCCAACTTTTCAAAAACACATATGGTATGTGCATCCGCAACCGTACTTGAGATACCCAGTTTTTCCGTCAGAACCGCCGCTGCCCTCTGTGCGTCATCCACTGTAAGCTTCAGATACCGCCTGCATGTTACGTCCAGCTGATCAGCGCCAATCTCTTCAATCAGTACGCCGTCCCGTAAGATACCATACCTTGTCGCAATCTTTGACAGTTCCCCTAAAATATGGCTTGAAATCAATACCGTCACATGTTCCTCCCGATTCAGTTTTAATAGCAAATCCCGGATTTCCCTGATACCAGACGGATCCAATCCGTTTATTGGCTCGTCCAAAATCAGGAAATTGGGCCTTCTTATCAGGGCAATGGCTAATCCAAGACGCTGTCTCATCCCCATGGAAAAATTCTTTACCTTTTTCTTCCCGGCCGATTCAAGCCCTACAAGCTCCAGCATACGATCTGAGACTGCCTTATCTGTAATGCCCAGATTCCTCCTGATGATTTCCAAATTATCCCTTGCGCTTATGCCGGGATAACCGCCCGGCTCTTCAATCAGGCTTCCGATATACTTTCTCTGCTGCTCTAAATCTGTTTTGCCGAAGAGCTCCATCTGTCCGCTATCCGGTGAGGCAAACCCCAACACCATACGCATGAAAGTAGTTTTTCCTGCGCCGTTCTTCCCAATCAGCCCGTATATGTCTCCCCGGCGCACTGTTACGCTCACCTGATTTACGGCTATGCATTTCCTATAGGTCTTTGTCAGTCTTTCTGTCTTTAGTATATCGCTCATATTGGCCTCCAGCTTTTCTTATCTTCATTCCAGGCTCTGCAAGATGTATTATTTTATCATTTATATGCACCTATTACAATGAGCTGGGCCAGTTTTGCAGATTAAGGGGCGGTTTTTGTACTCAGAAAATGGCCACCCAAACATGGAGCAGCCGCTTCTTCCTCTAATCATCTTTCTTATTCCTACGGTCAACATATGTAAGAATTACAAAGATACATGAAATAATTGATACAACCTCCAAAATACTCATACACAAACCTCTCCTTTCTCTACCGTTCTGTTTCCAACAATGGTATAATGTCTGTACAGCTATAACCTTTGCTTACGCATATACTGTAATATATTTGAGAAGTTGGATTCCAGTCAGATTATGGTTGGATTTCTAAACCTGACGAAAGGAGAAAATCTCATGGCAGATATCATCACCACTTCCGCTTTCCTTCGTACCTTATTAATGAAATGCATTGGCACTGTTATGATTGAATGGGAACAATGGGATTTCCCCCAGCCCTCCTTTGACAGAGGCTATTTTAATGACCGGCTCAAGCGCCCAGTTCCGGTAAATACCCTCACACGCCAGAGGCTGAAACGCCTTTTTGAAAATGTTTTTTCTCCCGATAACCGTAAAGGAAAATTTCAGGAGCCACAGGCAGTTGAAGCGGCAAATGCCTTTATTTCCCTTGCAGAAAAATATTTTCATATCAATCTATCCGTCTGGGAAAATAATTATACAACAGACAACAGTACCAGCCGCTCCCATCTGCTTTCCTGTCTTGATGTGGTTCTGGGAACGATAGAAGGGACCGAGTTACTGCCGTCAGAAAAGATTGCTGATTCCCTAAATAACTATATGACAGAAATCCATTCTGCCGAAAATATGCCTGCTCCCACATATCCAAAACTGCTGACCCCTGCCCCCTGCCAGCAGGCTTCCAACTTTTTTGGCCGCCAAAATACAACCTCTTTCCTGATGGAGCAGTTACTTTCCGGACATTCCTGTTACTTGCATGGGATAGGCGGTATTGGTAAAACCGAAATTGCAAAATCAGTTCTGAAACAGATTCTAAGTATGACCTCTTCCAGTTATGGTTTTACCCACATTGTATGGGTGAATTACACAGATGGAGATTTCGCCCTTTCCCTCGTGCGCGCCCTGAATCTGGATGGGACAATCAATAACATGGAACAGGCATTCCAGAAGGCCGTTTCCATCATAAACCAATACCATGAAAATCTGTTGCTTATTATAGATAACGTAGAAAATGCTGATGATGAGCACCTGCTTGGACTCTGCGGATACCTTAACTGCCGTTTTCTGATTACGAGCCGCTGCGAGGGATTCCCGTCTTTTACCAAAATACCTGTCCCGGCGCTCTCTGAGAACGATTGCATGACTTTATTCTATTCCTATTACTTTGGCCAAAAAGACGATATCATGCTTAAGAAAATTATACAGCTTGCAGACCGCCATACCGTTACCATTGAGCTTCTTGCAAAAATTGCAGATTCGGAGGAAGTTCTCTTATATGAATTCTACGATTCTCTGGTTCAATGCGGCTTCCACATCAGTGCCGAAGAGGTGACTACGGCTCATGAAAAGATGCATTCCGAAGGCCGGATAATCGAACAGTTGAAAAAACTCTTTGCCGTGTATGGCTGCAACCCTGAAGCACAGCATTTACTGATTCAGATTTCGACCATCCCCAATATCCAGTTCGGATTTGAAAAAGCGAAAAAGTGGTTTGGCTTAAAAAACCGTACCCCGCTGAATCAGTTAGCCAAAAAAGGCTGGATAAAAAAAGAACCGCTTTATGACAATGGCCGGCAGCATTATCTCTATTACATGCACTCTGTTATAGCATCCGCAATCCGCGCCCAATTTACAGAGCAGCTTTATCAGGCATGTCAGAGCTTCATTTATGAAATTACATTGGAAATGAAGGAAATCCGCTCCCAGAATGACGCGGCTAAAAAGGAATTGATTCAGTTCAGCTGGTCACTGAATGATATTTTCCAGGGGCAGTTCCATTCAGAAAACGACTGTGACTTTCTGTGGGCTTTGGCTGAAATCTATCGGGATATTGGTTATTATAAACGTGCCGTTCCCCTGCTGGATCTGCTTTTTAAGCTTTATACAGAGTTATACGGGGATAACTGTATCCAGCTTGGTTCCGTCTTCAACAGCAAAGGGATGATTGCATATAACCTGTCCCATTTTGATGCAGCACTGGATTTTTATCAAAAAAGCCGTGATATTATAGATGAACATATTACCCCTGAAGCAGTTTCTTCCTTGGCAAAAATAGAACTTGCAAAACTTGACCTGAATATTGGAAAAACATATTTAAAGACCGATTATCACAAGGCAGGTACGTTCTTTGACCGTGCCTATGACGTGCTGCTTTTGGAAGAAGGCAGGGAAAGCCAGCTTACACAAAACGCCCTTGCACATAAGGCAATGTTTTTAGAGGATACCGGCCACTTGCTGGAAGCAGAAAATATATATGAAGAAATATATAATCAGAGCAAAGAAGATACGGATGATTATGACACACTGTTGCTGCGCGCCTCCGTTGCTCATCATATCGGGAATATATACTCAGACTATGCCCCTGATAAAGCAATGCCTTTCCTGATGGAAGCGAAAGATATTTTATGGAATATCCTTTCCCCTACCCACCCGGATACCCTGGATGTCCTGAATTCTATCTGTTCTCTTGAACTTACGACAAAGGACAATTACCCGGAAGTCCTGTCTGACCTTCAGCATCTGCTGGAATTATTCATAAAGGCATACGGACCAGATGACCCACAGGTAGGAACCATCCACAACAATATCGGACTCTGCTTTTATTACATGGGACAGCCTGCAGAGGCTGTCAGGAATTACAGAAAAGCCATACAGATCAACATATCTGTTTATGGCGAAGACCATCCCTCAACAGCATATATTTATAATAACATCGGCGCGGCATATTCAGAAACAGAACATCCTGAAAAGGCTATTCCGGAACATGAGCATGCCTTAAAAATCTATAAAACGGCATATCCTGACAAACTCAATCTGGATTTTGCCCTTACTCACGCAGATCTTGCAGGCGCTTATTTATTGGAGGGAAGCGGGGACAAGACAATGGAACATCTAAATGAAGCATTTGACATATATCAGAAAATGCTTCCGGAAAATGCGCACCAGCTCATTTATCCATACTGTACCCTCGCCAATCTCATGACCACACTGGGAAACTATGAGACTGCCATTACCAGCTATTCTCACACCATCTGGCTCCTGCTTGAAAATGGTTATACGGAGGATTCCCCTGCGGTTCAGGAATTTGCTGTCAAAATAAATGATTTACAGCAGATGCAAAACGGCGAGGAACCAGATCGCAGTTTATAAGTTTTTATGTCTCTCGAAATTCTGTATCGTGATGAAATTCCTCGCAGCAGAGCTGCGGGGAATTAGACCCAGAGAGAATTAAAACTCATATCTTGTACCATGCGAGAGCAATAGGCCATCTGTCAATTCTACACGCAGAATGATGGTGTTTTCATCGTCAAAATCAGTATGTCCGTTATTTATCCATTCTGCAAAGACCTTTTTTAGCTTTTCTACAATCACACAATTTTCTATTTTTCCGAAATAACCCAGGCTGATGCCTTTCCCGTGCGCCGTAAACCACTCACCGGCGATTGCAACAGCAGGATTATTCTTTATGTGTTTCATTTTGTTTGAGAGTGCGTGGGTAATGATATAAAATGCCCCTTTTTCGTAATAGGCATTTACATATCGCACATAGGGCATTGCCTTTTCTGTTGTCGCTAATGATATAATCGTATCTTTCCCAAAACGCCTAATCATGATCTGTTCTGCTTCTTGACTTAATTCTTTCATTGAATCTTCCTCCCTTCAAATTACATTTTCGGATCTGTTCAAAGTCTCGGCAAACCGAAAGTTGTTACATTGTGGGGTATGTTCATTATACATGCTTTGTTGTTTTTACTCTTGATTGTACAATTTCTTCAAATAGCTGTTCTTCGTTTGGGTCTTTAAAAACTCTTTTGGGAATTAACGTATATATTCGTGGTGCTTGAATTAAGTAATAAAAATCATGGTTTTCCCATAGTGCAGCGTAAATGTCCCACTTCATTTCTGATTCAATGCTTTGTGTTTTAAATTTAATGGTTTCCTTAGAAAATACCAGCGTATATTCCTCATGATATTTTTCAGTTTGTTTGAATTTCAGTATAGGCATTAAAATATATAAATAGCTTCCCAATGCAGTTACAACAATTATCAATCCAAATATTAAAATACTAAATACACCAAAAGAGGAGAACAGCATATAAACTACTGACATCAACAGCAATACAGCGACTAAAACCATATCATATTTATGTATAGTTTTACTAGAAATTAAATATTGCCTTTCTGCTTTTATATATTCACTTTGAGTATATTGAAATCTTAATTCTACTGTTTCCAAAGGCATACCCCCATTCGTTATATAATCTTTGTAGTAACTTCCAAGTTTCCAAACTGATATGTAATCTATCCCCTCAGATTTTTTAGAGCGTCGGGGTTATTTGAGATAATCTCTCCAACAGTCTGACAGCTTTCCATGTCCGGACAGTCACCGCATGTCACCACACCTTTTTTCAATGCACACTGACGAATCCCGCAAAGACTATCGCAGAATACAGTTTTAATTCCATCAACACGACATCCTTCACAATTGATATGTTCAGGCAAAATGGGAGCATTATTTAACTTGGCCCACCGTTTTGCAGTTTTCTCACGCAACGCCTGATCGTCATTGATTGTTGCAAGATACGCGTCGCATTTTTCACAATCCAGCCCACAGTATGCAATCATATTTCTCATGATTATGTACCTCCTAAAATACTATTTTTTTCTTAGATTTATTATATAATTCTGGAAAACCTGATACCTTGTTATTCTTCTTCAGAACGACACGGGTTTCCTTATTTCATTTTTTCTTGACACTCACTACATTCTCTATCGTGAATAGAAATAATGCCATCACATTGGGAACAGATATACTTTTCTTTCTGCATATCCATGAATTTTTCCAAACCAAATTGACGGACAAATTCGCTATTTTCCATAAGGCTTGCCTGGTACCGCTTGTTATAATTTTTTTCAAGATTTTTTATCTGTTTACATGGATATTCGGAACATTCAAAGCAATAAGACAGTTCTTTGATCTTAATACACTCTTTGATTTTGCATTTGCGGCAATGCTCCGGTTTCCCTTTATCACTATTTAAGCAGCCTGCACATGGCTTTTTGTGATAGCAATGTTTATAGCAAACAAGACAATTCATTCCACATGGAGCAAACATACCTGTGTCAATATTTTCTTTAGGCATTTTCATACGTTCTTCTCCTTCAGCAGCTTTAACAGTTCATCATGGATAAATCCGTTTGTTGCTGTTACACTGCTACCTTTCCTTGGATTAAGCGGCTTTCCCATGAAATCAGTTACCTGTCCGCCTGCCTCCTGAATCAACAGCATACCAGCAGCATAATCCCAGGGATTCAGATAAATCTCGAAATATCCTCCCTGTCTGC
The DNA here is from genome assembly GCF_000403455.2 of Dorea sp. 5-2. Classification (GTDB taxonomy): domain Bacteria; phylum Bacillota; class Clostridia; order Lachnospirales; family Lachnospiraceae; genus Sporofaciens. The sequence goes on from NZ_KE159717.1 coordinate 141,128, forward strand.
CGCAGGCGGTATATGCCAGTTCCAAAGCTGCAGACCCAATCCTGCGAACATCCTGGCACTGGCCGAATACCCTGCGGAACCGGGCAAAGTTTTCATCCGCCAGCTCTCTTTTTGCTGTTCCCAATCCAATCATCGTGCCGGATAGTTTTTCTGCGTTTGATACATGTATGGGCTGTCCATTTAAAAAGCTGCCCTTGCCTTTAACCGCTGAAAACACTTCTTCATGGAAAGGATCATACACAATCCCCATAACAATTTCACCCTGGCGGCAAAGGGCTAAAGATACAACGCTGTGTTGATAATCGTGCATAAGGTTTGTAGTCCCGTCAACTGGGTCTAAAATCCAAAAGCGATCCGCCTTTATTTCCTGCAATCCGGTTTCTTCTCCAAGAAATTGAATATCCGGTGCAAGGGCAAACAGTTCCTTCTTTAAGAAATTTTGCACGGCAATATCTACCTGCGTTACATAGTCTGCAAGACCTTTCTCTTTTACATGAGCAGCCATTTCACGATTCTTTATGAACTCCTGCGTCTTTGTTACTAAACTGATAATTTTCTGAATATCCATATACATTTCCTCCATTGGCTTCAACTACCTGGTTTATCCACTCATCAAGAAATTTCATTTGTTCTTCAGTATGAAACCAATGCTCTCCATTTTTCATGATAGAAAGTGTTGAATTAGTTCTCTGTGCAAATTCAAATATCGTTCCATAAGCGGTAAGATTATCTTTTTCACCATACAAAATATGCGTTGGGATTTTCCATGTAACAGGATTTTCTCTTACATAGCAAAGATAATCCCATGAAAGGGTCTCTCCAAAGGTTGTCTGAATTTCTTTTTTCTCTTTGAGTTCATCTTCTGTAACATTTGCCCAAATCATCATATCAGCAATGAGCCTTTCCATATCTACAACGGGCGAAATAAAATATGCTTTTTCAATTTGCCGATTTGGTAATGCATTGATAGCAAAATATGCTCCAATGCTATTGGCGATTATTTCAACAGACCTGTAGTTTTTACAAATCGAACTAAAAAGTAATGGAAATTCTTCTTTTGCTTCCCATGGAAACTGAGCACTATAGTCAAGACCAATCACATCACAATCACTAAAGAGCGGTTTGTAATGAATAGCTTCTTCAGCATTTCCACCTTTTCCATGTATATAAATAACTGCTTTATCCATAATAGTTGTCCTCCACAAATTCCGATTGAGCAAAATCGCTGCGCGATGGCCTGCCAGGGCTGTGGCGCAAATTGGAAGTTATAGCCATATCCCCCAATCTCCATAGTCAAACTTACCGCTTCCATGATGCAGTTTCCCGGCAGTATTTAACTGCTTTAACGTATCCCTCATACGACATAAGATTTCCGGCTGGACATCCAAGGAATGATGAGCGGGGAACACTCTCTTAACGGGCAAAGACGCAACCTTTTTCAACGAGATGAGATATGCCTCCGGATCGGTAGATGGATAGTAGGCAAATAATACATCTTTATATACCAAATCGCCAGTAAAAAGATATCCTGTCTCTTTTTCCCAGAAACACAGGTGCCCTGGCGAATGTCCAGGGGTGTGCAACACCTCAATCTGCCGTCCACCAAGATCAATCATATCATGGTCCGCTACAATCCTTGTCGGCGTTCCCTGGAAAAACTCATAAGAACCGACATCAAATCCGTCCGGCAAATCACAGCGATCAACTACCATCTCCCGAATTGTTTCCATCGACAGTGGAAATTTACCGTTTAGCCAATCTAATTCAGCAGCGTGAGCGTAGAAATCAGGAAAATATTTGTGACCTCCAATGTGGTCCCAATGAATGTGTGTTGCAACTGCCGTAATAGGCTTATTTGTGAATTTTATAACTTCATCGTATATGTTTGAAATGCCAAGTCCTGTGTCAATAAGCAGGCTTCGCTCGCTTCCATTTAATAAATAGCAATGCGTTTCTTCCCAATGTCGATATTCACTGATAATATAAGTATTATCATCCACTCTATCTATTGTAAACCAGTTATCCATCGTCTGCATACTCCTTTCGAGTTCCGAATTATTTTGATAATAGCCCCTGCGCTTCCAATTTCTCTTTATAGTGAGCTTCCCGATAAACGGGAAGTTAGGTTAGCTATTGTCTTTTCTATTGTGTAGGATTGCAGACCCTTCTGACAGCCATTCTTCTCATAAAATTCTTCTACTTCTGGTTGGGAACCAAAGTATAACATAGTCGGCGTATTATCTTTCGCAAGTTGAAGAAGTTTACTTCCAACTCCTCGCTTTTGGTATTCCGGAAGAACAAGTAACTCTGTAATTGTTCCAAAATAATAGCCATCCGAAAGAATACGCAAACACCCAACCAATACTTTATTTTCATAGGCGGTTATATTTAGCGTTTTAGATAATGCCTCCTTTGTTCTTTCGATGTCATAATCGCCCTGCCATACTTGATTAACAAAGGAGAGAAAAATTGAAGCATTAAGTTCTTTATCATCCACTTTGTATTCCATTATTATACCTCCAAAAGTTCCAATTCAATATGTGTTTCAAGCGACAAGTCTAACATAGATGGGGGGTAGTTTCCATTTCTATCTCCTCCAAATTAAGTTTAGCATTTCCCCGTCTTAATAAATTCTATCAGCTTTTCCACATCATCAAAATCATCATAGTCGCCAATAATTCCTTTACGATGATATAAGATTCCTCTCTTTTCATTTTCTTCAAGGCAGTCAAGAAGACGTTCTATCCCATATCTTTTAATAAATAATGTAAATCCATATGGCTTGATTTTATTCATCAAACCTCTTTTACAATCCATTTCACAGGCATAACAGCCTGGTAGTTCCTTCTCCATGGAGCATTTTCTGTTTTCGCATTGGGTGTAGTCAGGACAGTTATCCGAATAGCAGCCATTGCATTTTTCATTTTCTGAACACAGGCAACAGGCAAGCCCACACCTTGCGATTCCTAATTCTCGTTTCATTTTTAACCTTCCTCAACTTCTAATTGCTTTTTCGCCAACCATACAATAGCAATTATTACTGACCATCACGGTTGAACAATTATTTTACCATAGAACAGCCTATATTTCCACTTTTTCCTATCCGGTTTTGTCCAAGATTTATCCTGTTTTTGTCCAAGAACGATTCATTTTTTATATTTGGTAGAATGAGGGCCGAAACGCCCTCATCCTTCCTTCACATTTTTCATAATAACTAAATCAACCAAACTGGCACATACCAGTTTTTTTCATCTACAGGCAGCAAATCGCTGGCCATGCAAATGACACTTCCCGTTCCTATCTCTACTTTTAATGAATCCAAACCTTCGAAAAGTTCCCTCGCGGGTAACTGGTCCTAATACATTGAAATTCTTAACTGCAGTTTTGCCAGGCGACGCCGCCTTTTTAATCTCTATCGGGGAGAGTTCGCCGTTTTGATAAAGCAACAGATCAATCTCCTTTTGGTCTTTATCCCTGTAATAGAAGACAGGAGGCTCTTTCCCCGCATTCAAATAACTCTTATAGATTTCTGAAAACACATAGCTCTCAAAGAACGCCCCGGACATTGCTCCCCTTTCCAATGCTTCGGGATTTCCCCATTTTAAGAGATAAGCTGCCAGGCCGCTATCTAAAAAGTGAAGGAGTGGCATTTTCACAACGCGTTTCAATGCGTTGTTGTGGTATGGCTGCACAAGAGCAATGATATGGGACGATACCAAAATAGAAAGCCATTTTTTGCCGTTGGCGCCGAAATGCCGGCGGCGCTTGCCAATTCCTCGTAGACAACAAGCTTTGAGGTATGTGCGGCCACAATCGTCATAAAATTGTAAAACTGCATCTCATCGGCAACAAGACAACGTATTCCTGATCTTAACGATTCCGCACATTAAGCGAAACAGATAGATATTTATTAACCCTTGCGTTTTTGTTACTAAATCGGAATTTGAAAACCATAAAATTATGAGTGATTATTGCTCTCCGTAGGTTATCAATAAAATCCTCCAAAAGCCTTGAAAATAAAGGATTTATCGCAATGTGTTCGCCTTATCTCTTTATATGATTTCACACAAGTTTACTCTTTCCCTGATTGCTCATAAGGGCAAATTCAAGGGCAAGAAAATCTGATAACAAGATATAACAGAGTGTGGCAATCGGAGAACTGTGACATATGTGCGAATATATTATAACGGAGGATTTTTTAATGGAAAAGTATATTTATGATGAAAGCAACGGTCTGTGGTATGAACTACAAGGAGATTATTATATTCCTTGTCTTACATTACCAACCGAAAAAGAACACAAGCCTATCGGCTTATGGGGACAGCGACACGAGCGATATTTACAGGAACATAAGAGGGCGCTTTACGCCACGCTACTCACAAGTGGCAAGTTGAATGATTATCTTGCGGATGTCGATAAACAGGCGGAGAAACGCTTTGAAAGACTTGTAGAACAGATGAAGCAGGCACAGGGTATCACAGAACGCCTAAAGGCGAAAAATGCCTTAGAATGGGTTGGACAAATGAATAACATTTGGGCTTGTGCTATGGAGATTGTGGAGAGGGAAATTATATTCGTATAAGTAGACAAGGCGGCAGGGAGTAAATTCTCTGTCGCTTATTTTTACTATATTTTCGTTACGAAACTTGACAAAAATCTCTCTTTTTATTATAATTTATGTTATATAACAACAATTATAATATGACAGAGAGGTGAAAAATATGCCACCAAAGGTGAAAATTACAAAAGAGATGATTATAGATGCAGCATTTGAGATAGCACGAAGTGATGGAGCAGAAAATATCAACGCACGAACTGTATCAAAAAAATTAGGCTGTTCCACTCAACCTGTTATGTATCATTTTAAAACAATAGAGGAATTGAAAAAAACTGTATATGTCAAGGCAGATGAGTATCATTCCGAATATATAACTAATATTCAGAGTGAAAATCCGATGAAAGATATTGGACTGAATTATATACGCTTTGCTGAAACAGAAAAAAATTTGTTTCGGTTTCTATTTCAAACAAATGAGTTTATAGGAAAAAATATTTCTGAGTTGATAAATTCTGAAGAATTACAGCCTATTATAGCTATACTGAGTAAAGAAGTAGAGGTCAATACAGAACAGGCGAAAACCATTTTCCGTTCATTATTCCTGATTGCACATGGATATGCAAGTATGTTTGCAAATAACGAAATGACCTATGACGAACAGACGATTATATCTGATTTAGACTTGGTATTTGACGGAACAGTTTATTCATTAAAAGGAGGATTATAATGTATCGTTTATATAAGAAAAATGAATTAAATTTCTCATTGGTTTGGATTATTTCCTATGTTGTTTTGTTTAGTGTTGCTGACAGCTTTTCTGCTTCGCTTGGCACTGAAAAAATAATTGCTGCACCCGTTGCTATAGTTTTTACATTGCTTCTTTTAGTTTTTGTGAGTAAACACAACTTAAAAGAAAAATACGGTCTGTGTTCTTTTGATGGAAGCCTTAGAAATTTCTTATATTTTACTCCGCTACTTCTAATTATGAGTATTAACCTATGGAATGGCGTTACGATGAAGCTGTCTGTTTTAGAAACTGTGTTATATATTTTAAGTATGCTCTGCGTTGGATTCATTGAAGAAATTATTTTTCGTGGATTTCTGTTCAAAGCATTATACAATGACAATGTAAAGTTGGCGATTGTTATCTCAAGTGTTACTTTTGGAATTGGACATATTGTAAACTTACTGAACGGAAAAGATTTAATACCTACACTCTTACAAGTTTGTTATGCAATCGCAATAGGTTTTCTTTTTACAATTATTTTTTACAAAGGAAAGAGCCTTTTACCGTGTATTATTGCACATAGTTTTGTAAATTCTTCGAGCGTTTTTGCTGTTGAAAATTCTTCAATGAAGTTTCATATTATTTCAAGTGCAGTATTATGTATTATTAGCTTAAGTTACGCACTGTGGATATTGAAAAAAACAAAACAATTTGATGAATATGAAAATAATGATAGGCGGTGATGATATTATATGCCAACTATTATTTCAGAATGGATATATTGCCCTGTATGCGGCAATAAAACCCGTACTATGATACGGGAAGATACGGAATTAAAAAACTTTCCTCTCTACTGTCCGAAGTGCAAGAAAGAAACAATCATCAATGTTCAGGATATGAAAATCACGCTTGCAGTCAGTAAATGATTATGTATGCCGCCGCTACGGGAAACGCCATAACGGCGGTTTTTCAATGCCTATCGGCTATTTCTGTCAAAGGATTTCTTACGCTGTCTTTGCGGTAGTCTCTGCTTGTTGCGTTCCTGTATTTCTCGCAGATGTTTTAGCACGCTCTGCCTTTCGGGCGGTCTGCGTTGTTCTTTAGCGGCGGCTGTCGGTTTCCTGCTGGCTTGGTATTCCCACTCAGCAAGGTCACGGTTGTACTGTTCCACAACGCTTTCCATTTCTCGGAAAGTACGCATAAAAACTTGCACATCGGGATAACCGTCCTCTTTGAGCGTATCGGGGATTTTATCCAGCCTGTCGGCAATCTCCGCTTCGGTTTCTTTGATTTTTACCTCCAACGCTTTTCGTTCTTTGCCTTTGAAAAGCCCCTTTGTATCGGCAAGCTGCTGTTTCAACTGCGGCAGAACTTTATCCTGCAAGTTTTTGATTTCCCTTGCCTTATCCTGTACTTTTATCATCAGATTTCTCATATGGTGGAACTCTGCCATATCAATATCAAGCGTAGGCTTGGGCGGCATATCTTTTTCCCGAATAAGGTTTTGCAGAAAATCTTTTGCCCTTGCCACAATCCCACGGAACAGATTCGGCAGCCAGCCTTTGCTTTTGATAGATTGGCTTGCTTTTTCGTGTATTTCGGTCTGCTTGACTTCTAAAATCTTTGCTTCGGAAATACCTGATAACAACGCCATATCCGCTGTCCTGTTCCATTCCTGCCTTGCGGTGTTGTCCGCTTCAATCTTGGCGGCTTTGGGATTGTTCTTGCCGATTTTCTTGGTGGGAAAATAAACGCTGTTCTTATCAAATACCTTTAACTGCTGTTCGGGATCAGAGATATGCCGATTGATAAGGCCGGTGTAAATCTCTTTTACCTCCCGAAGAAAAGGCTCGCTTTTGAATTTATCATCTTTCACGGTAAAGAGGTGGCTTTCGTAAACCTCGCCTTTTTTTATGACGGTGCAGCCTTTTCGTATCTGCCCGTCCTCCCCTGTGATTTCTTTCTTGGTGCGTACCCTTTTTCCCGTTTCATCATAGAACACGCTGCGTGTGGCTATCTTGATGTCAGGTTCAGGAAGCAGTTTTCTTTCGCTGAAGATGAGGTGGATATGATAATTCGTCTTGCGTTTGTTGTGGTGGAGGGCTGACACGCACTCCACACCATACCGCCTGCGGAACTCCTCCGTAAAATCTTCAAGGACTTCCTGCGGCTCGTATCTTGTATATACTTCAGGCAGGGCGATAATCAATTCCCTTGCTTCAATACATTTGCCCTCTGTGCCGCTCCGCTTAAATTCCTGCTGGCTTTCCCTTGCAAGGTTACTCCAAAATTCATTGTCGGCGGTGCGGTAGGTGGCATAGAGATTTTCCTGCCTTGCGTGGCTTGTGATATAGGATATTCTTCCCTTGACATTTGGTAGTTTCGACATTTGTATAAATGAATGTCTTGCCATATACTCCTTCCTCCCGTGACGGGCATACTCTTTTTGCAACCGATAAATCGGTTGCCGCTGTTTCGGCGGCGTAAGCAGACGGACAGCGAAGAAAACAGAGGGCTGTTTTCTTCTGTATCATAGCGGCGGTGCTTTGTCCGAAGCTGTGATACAGTGCCCCCTGCAAGGGCGAAATACCCAGAGTACAAATCGAAGATTTGTGCGAGGGGTGTATTTCGCTCTCAAACGCCGAGGGCTTGGAGAATGCTTATTCTACTTTGCGGACATCATTTTCATTGAGCAGGTTTCTTCCCTGATTGACGCTCATAAATCGCTCTAAAGTATCCCTGCGGATAATCGCTTTTCTGCCGACCTTGAGGACAGGCAACTTGCCCCAGTCTACCAACTTACGCATTGTATTTCTTCCGATACCCGTACATTCTGCTGCTTCTTCTATGGTTAAACCCATTTTGATGTTGCTCATTTTACCGACCTCCTTTCAAAATACGCATTTTGCAACTATGTATCTGTAATTGTACTTATTTTGCTATCTCTTGTCAACTCGTTTTGCAACTAATTAAGAAATATTTTTGCCTATTATTAAATTTACGGTTGCAAAATAGGTTTTACTATGCTATACTATCAGCAATAGGAGGTGAAAACCTTGAAAAAAGAAATTACATTCACCGCAAAACAGGTCGGTGAACGAGTGAAAGAACGCCGAACAGAATTAAACTTAACAATGCCCAAACTTGGCAAGCGTGTCGGGGTAAACAAGTCTACCATTCAAAGATATGAAGCGGACGGAGTAGACCCGAAACGCACAATGATTATCAACGGGCTGGCAGAAGCACTCCTGACCACTCCCGAATGGCTGACAGGACTTTCCGAAGATAAGGAATATGGCAGCCGCACTTTATGTGCAAGGGATATGGAGGAACATATCAAAAAATATCTTGATACGGTTTCTTCCGTGGTAAAGGGAGAACCGCACCAACAACTGCTCACGACATTCCTCGGAAAGATGATTGACCTCTATACGGTCATGGCTTATCACTTTGCAGACGCTATGGCTGAGGTTGACCGTGTAGCGGGGGACGAAGGCTTAAAGCAGTCCTTACGCCGCTATGCGATTGAGTCAGGGGCGATTATGGAAAGGGTTTACCGTAAAGAAATGGAACTTCCTATCGAGGATATGAAGCAGTTTTTAGATGGGATTTTACATATCTACGATGAGGAACACACCGCTGTAAAGATGGGTGACCTGTTCGGGATAGTGACAGCAGCCGAAGAAAGGGTTGCTGAAAAAGAAAAATTCCGTGGCTCTTTGACAAGTGAAAACGATGACTGACACTCATCGGCATAAGTAGCCTTATTACTTTACGCACACCATATGTCACAGTTCCGATTGCCACGGATAGAAAGGGGAAATTTATCTATGGCAAAAGGTTCTGTAAGGAAAAAAGGTAAAAAGTGGTACGCACGCTTCTACATCGAAGATGAAAGCGGCAGAAAAGTACAGAAAGAGTTTGTGGGAACAGAAAGCAAGTCTGAAACAGAAGCCCTGCTCAGAAAGGCAATCGCTGACTATGAGGAAAAGAAATTCGTTGCGAAGTCTGAAAACATCACGGTTGGTATGCTGCTCGATCTGTGGGTGGAGGAAGAACTGAAACCCGGCAATCTCAGCAATGGAACGGTAATGTCTTATCAAGGAACGGTCAACCGTATCAAACAGCACCCGATAGGAAACCGAAAGCTGAAAACCGTAACCGCCGACCATTTACAGGCGTATATAGACTTTCTCAGCTTTGGAGGTACAAATCCTGACGGCACAACCGCAAAGGCACTCAGCAAAGGGTATCTCCGATTATTTTCGGCTGTTTTACAAGGGGCGTTCCGTTTTGCAGTATTCCCGAAAAGGCTGATAACCTTTAACCCGATGCAGTATGTGGTATGGCGAGGAAAGAAAGAAGAATACGAACTGTTCTCAGACGAGGACGGAGAAACTGCTTCCACACCAACGCTCAGCTACGAACAGTATCAGAGGTTAGAGGACTTCCTGAAAAAGAAAAACAATCCTGCACTTCTGCCTATACAGATAGCCTATTATACAGGCTTGCGTATTGGAGAGGTCTGTGGTCTGACTTGGCAGGACATCAACCTTGAAGAACAATATCTGACAGTACGCCGCAGTATGCGTTACAACGGGGCAAGGCATAAAACAGAAATAGGGGCAACGAAGCGTAAAAAAATTCGCACCGTGGACTTTTGCGATACGCTTGCCGCAATCCTGAAAGCTGCGAAAACAGAACAGCACAAAAACCGTTTCCGATACGGGGAACTGTACAGCCTTAATTACTATTTGGAGGTCAAAGAAAAAGACCGCACCTATTATGAGGTTTACAGTCTGCCGAGGTCGGAGGAAGTCCTAGCGGGGTACAAGGAACTATCCTTTGTCTGCCTTAGACCTGACGGAGCATTTGAAGCACCAAGTACGGTGGGAATTATGTGCAGGACAGCGAGAAAAAAGGTGGAGGGATTGGAGGATTTTCACTTCCATATGCTCAGACACACTTATACAAGCAATCTGCTTTCAAACGGTGCAGCACCTAAAGATGTGCAGGAACTTCTCGGACACGCTGATGTCAGTACCACAATGAACATTTACGCTCACGCTACAAGGGAAGCAAAGCGTACTTCCGCAAGGTTGCTGGATAAGGTAATCGGCGGAGAATAAAAATTTCCCTTGTTTCGGCTCATAAGGGCAAAAACAAGGGAAAATACATAAGGTTTGAACATTTAATAGGCGATATTCCTTGAAAATACAGGGTTTACAGAGGAGTGAATAGATAAACTGGAATTTGTTTTTCAATTTAACAAAAGTAGAAGACATATAAATATCACTAAAATGATCGCCCCTATTAAAGAAAAAATGTTTACAACTTTATTTACTTTTGCCTTAAATATTTTCGATAGAATGAAGAAAACTCCCATGCCTATTACTCCGCCCAAAGTGTTCGCTAAAAGGTCAGTAATATCACTTGCCCCAATTTGATTTCACACGGTCATCTGCGTCTGGCTCTATGATGATATTCATTTTTCATCGGTGGGTTTTTCTACAACGATTGATGAACCTTTTGATTTATCGCCATTCAGCCACTGCCATTGTTCTGACAGTTCTATTCTACCATCACTTAAAATCTGTGGTACACTGTGACATTTCCCAATTCTTATCTGGTCGCTTAAATTAATATGCTGATAATAAAAATCTATTTCTCCATTCAAAGCAACCGTTCCAAATATATTTCCTTTTTTTATTTCTCCGCCATAGTAATCCGCCCATAAAATATTCTCATTTTGATGATATAAAAAAAGCGTTTGATTATCCACTTCACCATTTTCAGTATTCATCTCTGGTATAAAACATTTTCCATCATAAAAAATATCTGTATTAGGAACTGCTATATGTTTCTCCATTACTTCATAAGCTAACCTTACATTTCCATTGATAAATAATTCTTCATGCTTTAAAGTTTGATATCCCCTATGCTCATAAAAACAGGCTGCCGCAAGCGAAGCATCTAAGTAAATACTGGTGTTATTAAGAGATATTTCTTTTTCAAGACATTGCATAATATAACTGCCATATCCTTTTTTCTGAAAATCGGGAAAAACAAACAGTCTTGATATATGATTTTCCTTGCAACTTCCTGTTCCCACTAAACAATCACCCGATAACAAAACTCTAACAAAGCCATTTTCTATATCTGCAGCAATGCTTTCCTTTGAATGAAGCCCACGGAAAAATCCAACTACTCCTTGAGGATAATATAAAGGATAAATAGCGTTAATCGTGTTCTGTACCAATTGATAAATTTGTTCAATGTTCTCTTTTTTTGCTATTTCGTATTTCATTAACACACCTCCATTAGCCAATTATGTCCTCTCCGCTTTTTCCAATGGAGCCAGTGTATACCTTCTTCATAACCTACCTTTCTGTAGAAGTCATCACCGCCGCCAGTCATGTATTCTGCCCCTAATACTTTTAAACGTCTATAATGCTGTGTCAGCGCTGCCGCTGCCAATCCTCTTCTCCGATATTCCGGCACCGTACACAACGGTTCCATATAGGCAAGCTTATTCTCCGGAATCCACCACATTCCTGAAAAACACACGTAATCTTCATTTTCATCGGCAATAATGACATTATACTCATGGGTTGCGTGTGGCGGCGGCGCGACCGCAGAACTCACCACACCAGTATATGCTTTATGCGGATTCCAAGGTGTTTCGGAATCCGGAATATTCCAGTTTTTAAAAGGTCCAAGTTCCTCGGCGTTGAAACCATTCCATGTACATTTGGCAAGTTTCAGCAAATCACACTTAAGCGGGTCAACAAAATGAAATCCCTCCGGAAGATCATAACTTAATCCCGATTTCCTGAAATCAAAGAGAAAGTCCGCATTTTCATATGATACCTTATATCCCTCCTTCTCTGCCGCCCGTATCAGCGCTTCCTGGCCTGAAAAAATCACTAATTCTCTTTCTCCGCCCAAATCCGGGAAGCTGTTCTGTGCATACTCAACCATTTCATCAGCTAGTCCTTCGTATCCAGGGCGTAAATTAAAAAAGACACTCGTGACAACAGCTTCCGTAAATACAAACCCCACTACTATATCTCCAGCCATCCAGAGCCTGTTCAAATGGAGATATTCTTTATCCATCCATTTAGATGTAAGTGCATACTCGAAAAAAGGAGCTGCCACTCCATTAGCGAAATAAGGATCGTATATATCTGTCATAAAATTCCATACAAGATTAATATCGGTTAATATCTGAAATTGCTTTGTTTTTATATTCATATTCATCATCTCCACTGATTATATTTCATCCCTGCATAAACCATAAACCCCAATCCACCGATAAGACAACCTCCAAATGCAATCCCCCCATCCAGTCTGTGTAATAAAATCAATAATTCCTGTAAGAATGATTCCTATTCCAATTGTGACCGCACCATTTCCAAATAAGCCAGCCGATTATTAAAAAAACAATACCAATTACCGATAATACTATAAACTCTAACAACATTTTATGCTCCTCCACCATCCTAACACCCCATATCTCTTAGCAGCTCTTATACATTCTCTGTCTTCATAATTTCCTCTGGAATCATAATTTCATACTCGCAGGTCAAATCTCCGTTCAGCACAGATCGTACCACTCTGCCCTCAAGCTCCCTGTCAAGAAATGCCTTAATCCATGCCGCACTCTGTAAAGAATTCTCCTTACAGTTTTCTCATCTGCCATCGTTTCTAACCGGCTTATAAATGAATACATGTTGCGGCACTTGCAGTCAGCCTCGGTTTCCATATCCGGCAAGGCAAGGCCATCTGCTAGCTTCAGCCAAAATGGTTCGCCCAGTTCCGAGCAAATCCTCCTCTTAAAAGTTTCGATACCAAACTTTTCATCGTAGTTGATTCTCGTATCACCCATCTCTCACCCTCCATTCGTTCTCATACTCCATCATCAAGTCTGGCAGAAATATCAATGCCGCGGCTGTGAGCCTTACTTCTCAGTCGCCTGATAAAACAGCAAGATTAGACAGTGTATCTCCAGAGAGCCGATACACTGTCCAATCGGCCATAGACTCTGCTCCCATTTTCCATAACCTTTCCCACGATATTCCGGCTTTACAAACAGATCTTCAAGGTAAATACCCGCCCTTCCGAGAAACGTAGAGAAGTTATGAAAGAAAAGCGCAAATCCCATCTCCCCGCCATCCACAACAGCAAATAGAACCTCTGCTTTCTGTTTATCGAAAATCCATTCTTCCAATGTCTTTTCATCTGCAACAACTTCATTTATCAATTTTTCATAAGCTGCAAGTTCTTTTATAAATTGTAAAATTAAGGGAATATCATTCCTTTCTGCATATCTAGATGTAAGTTTTTCGCTCATTAACACATTTCCTTTCATGTCGCCAAATACCATAATTACGGTTGGACAGATTGCTCAGTTTCCTTCGCTTTTTCAAAATCCATCTGCACAAGTTTCTTCCCATTGGGAAGCAGATACTCTGATGTTTTGATTTTGTTATATCCTATTTTTTTCATCAAAATCTCCAAAAGCTCCTCCTCTATCTGGGCATGTACTCTTTCCAACCCGTCAAAAATATGGAGGTAAGGAGAATCAGATACCCAGCTATCGCCCATATTGATTTGAATGATAACGGAAACATAGTTTGGATTTACATGTAAAATCACTTCTTGAAAACAATCATATCCAATATACTCAATCAGCAGATTTGCAATAAGCAATTCTGCCTCTGGCAGCTTGTCTGCATCTTTAGTCAAATCAAAACACAGACATTTTAAAATCTCTGTGAAATCCGGATATCTACGGACAACCTCCTTTAAATAGGAAGAATTGATGTCTATCCCGTATACTCTTCTATATTTATTTTTTCGTATATGCTCAAGACCATTTCCTCCGGCAATGCCTAATATCATCACACTGGAAACTGGATAAGCTCCAAGCTGTCCTTTCATCATTTTATTCATCGCCTGCAGCTGCATAACAGAATCTAACTGCATATGGCTTTCATAATCATCTAATAAAATTTCTTCCCAAGGGTTTAACATCTGCTTTGCACTAACTCCTTCTATAACCATAAACAATATACGTTCCATCCTAGCAAATCTGATATTCCCGCAGAAAGGAAACCACAATAAAATAATACCTGTAGTTACCTAAGCGCTCCTTTGGAATTCCTCAAATGTTCCGTATCTCTTAATGACTCCTCCCCTGTCAGCTATAAACTGGACCAAATCATCCCTCTGCAGCCTTAACTGCCAGGTTTATTTTCTGCAGATTATCCCATTCATAAAAGTTCAGAATATCATACCTTTCAGAGCCATACTCCCTGTGTGCATCATCTAATTCCCTTTGCAGACATACGGCAGACAGCGAGATATCCTTTACCATTCCGGCTGTTTCTCCTGATTCTCCGTCATCCCTTGCCAGTTCCTCCGAAAAGCCTGCTCCAATATACTCTCCCACCGTACAAAGCAGCCCATAGCTGTGCCGGATAGATTCCTCTGCCGTTTTCGCCTGAATAGTATGTAAGTATTCCTCACAGCTCCGGAGCGGTATGTCCTTTTCTTTCTGCAGCTTCAGCAAATCCTGGAACTGCATTTTCAGGCCGCGGTGAAAGTAGTCATGGTTGTAAATTGACACGGCATCAGCTAACTGCATAATGATATGTCCGGCCAGTTTCCGAATCTCCGCAAGCGGATTCGGCTTACATATATCCTGATACAGCTTATAAGCAGCTTCGGCTCTTTTTCGTGCAGCGGCCTGCAAGACCTGCCTGTCTGCCAGATTGTGTTTCATTTTGGCCTGCAGCCGCTGAAACCGCTTTAGCTCTTCTGCTGAAAAAGAATAAATGATCTTCACATCTCCGACAAGCGGAATTAGACATTCTTCCAGCTCTGCAATGTTCCCGGCACATTCCCAGTCCATCGGGAAGATGTCATACCCTACGCCCGCAAGGATAAAAGTCTTTGCCAGCTCATATCCCCGCTCCGTCCTGGGAATAAAATAACAGTCTATATCTGATTTAGGATTTGCAGTTCCATTTATGAATGACCCATACAGCAATACCAGACTGATATCCTCTGCATATTCGCATTTTACTTTTTCTTCAATCCAAACCACTAATTTCTCGTTTATTGCCGTACTCACGTATTAATCTCTTTTCGGCCAGGATGACTTCATATGCAGCATTGTTCGTTGTTTCCATCAATGGCGTAAAACCATTTTTCAGCCAGAAATGTTCCGACTGCGGGTTTCCCTTTATCCAGGCCAGCCGAACCGACTCATATCCCAGGGAGCAAAGATGCCTGCACAGATAATCAATAATCTCTGTTCCTATTCCCTGATTCTGCACCGAAGTATCTGTCATGAAAAATCCGATATATACGATTCTCTTTTCCGGATAACCATCAATCAGATCCATGATCGCAATCAGCTTCCCATCCTGATAGAACCCGATATAATATTTATCCTCAATCACTTTGCCAGGTGGCAATATCCTCATATCCTCCTGAATGGCCTGCCGCGTAACAAAAGGCGGGCAATATTCATAGAACAGGACATTCTGGCTTTGCAGATTATATATTTCATCTATGTTCTTGTTGGTAAGTGTATGAACTTTATATTTATCTGAAAATAATTCTATCTGCATGATTGCCACCTCAGTTTTTCATTCTATCACTTACATTTGCCCAAAACAACAGGCCTTTCCATTTTGGCAGAATGAGAGGCAATTTTTGCAAACCTTTTCATCCATTCATATACTTTTGGAGCATTACTAAAATTTCCTGCTTTGAAAAACCTAACGTATCTTTACAAACTACCAAACCTTCTTGCTTCAACATTTCAAGTGACCGCCGAACCGTAGCCGGATTATATCCCTCTTGTTCTGCCAGAGTACGGATGACCGGCAGAAGTGTTCCTGGCTTATAATAACCTCTCAATATACGGTATTTCAACTTCTTGGCAAGCTTTTGGTATGGATATCTTCCGCTCATTTATCCCCCTTTCCGCCATGGCGCAAAAACTGAAAATAAACTGAGTAAGGTATCACCGTTCCCAGAAGAAGAAACCATTTATTCACGAACAAATTTGCTTCTCCCTGCGCATTGAAATGGATTGGAATACTGTCTGGAAGAAAGCAGCATACAATCGCTACTACTGCCAGCATAACCAAAAACACGATCACATCCTTCAAGATACTTTTTTTCATAGCAACATCCTCCTACATTAAATAATTTTTTTACCACATGCTTTGAAATAGAGAATAACCGACAGAACTATAAGAATAGCCGCCATCCCCCACAACACTCCCACATTCGGAAGCCCTAAAAACCAATGAAGTAATACTGGTACAGCAATACATATCATTCCAATTACGCCAGATAAAATAGCAGATATGCTTTGCTTTACCACTACCATCTCATTATCCCAATCAAATCTGGGAAAACAGCAGTTTATATAAGTTCCTTGTACCGCGGTAAATACCGAATAACATGCCGGTACAGCCAAAATATTGCCGGAACCGCAGTTGCCTATCTGGCGCCGGTAATCTGGGGAGCTTTCATCCCGGTATGGGGTCGTGTAGGCGCAATCCGCGCGACGTTCACGGTTATGGCTGTCGTCGCCTTTTTCTGTATGCAGGTGCCGGTCTGGTCGATCCGCGAAAAAGAATATGTGGATACTGTTCCCTCGCAGGATACCGCGTTTTCCTCCCTCGCTTCCACATTCCGGAATCGGGAATTCCTGAAATTCGTCGGGTCGGACATCCTGTACTGGATTGCCATTACAATGTTCCAGACAGGTCTTCCGTTCTTTGTCACCAGCCTGCTTGGTTACGGCTTCCTTACCTATGACGGTTTTGGGATCCTTCCTCAGGCAGTGGTTGCCGATATTGCCCAGAGTGATGCGAAGCGCACCGGAAGCAACCGGGAGGGGATGCTCTATGCTGCAAGGACTTTTGCATTTAAGCTGGGCCAGAGCCTCTCCATGCTCCTGTTTACAGCGGTTTCCACAGTTGGGAATTCCACAGGAACGGGTTACCGCATTGCAGCGTTTTCGGCGGCCTGCTTCTGCTTTTTAGGCGGGATTCTCTTCCTGTTTTATGACGAACACAAAATCAGCCGGGATATACGGTAGGAACTTGCCATACATGGTCAAGGCTGCTGTAACCTGTATGGGCCGCCATGACCCGCCATGGAAATGAAAGGAGAACCCTTACATGGATAGAAGAACCATTCACAATCTGATCATACCTGCAGAAGGATATGCGGAAATAATGGAGTCGGCCGTTCTGCCTTATCTTGCAGAGAGGAAAACGGAAAGGTACTGTGAGCGGGAACAAGGGAAAAAGATCTTCTATCTGCGCTGCCTTGCAGACCAGCCTCAGGGCATTGTCATCCTGTCCCACGGCTATACAGAAACAGCCGACAAGCATCTGGAAAATGTCTATTATTTTCTTTGCAGGGGATACCATGTCTTCATGCCGGAACACTGCGGACACGGCCGCAGCTACAGGCTGTGCAGGGATACCGGAGACCTCTCTCTGGTACATATTGATGATTATCAAAGATATGTAGATGACCTGCTGTTTGTAAGCCGCCTTGCGGCACAGGAATTCCCGGAGCTTCCCATATGCCTGTATGGCCATTCTATGGGCGGCGGGATTGCGGCCTGTGCAGCGGCACAAGAGCCCCGGATCTTCCAGGCAGAGTACGAGACATATGTTTCCAAAAAGGTACAGGAACGATTTGTGAAGAAATTATGCAGGAGGAAAAATATAGACGCAAAGCTTATCCGGGTAAAAGGGAGTAGACACGAAATCTTCAATTCCGATAATAAAATATTAGAATCCTATTGGCAAAAAATCTTATCATAAAACAAAGCATAACAAGCCGCCCCGTTTTTGCAGAATGAGGGGCGGTTTTTACATGGCATTTCTAATTTTTCTTTGATAAAATAACTGTAAATAGAATCTGTCAGCAAAATCATATTGGAGGAATACGAATATGGCAATTATTACACCGAATTTCAATTTTGATGGGAAATGTGAAGAAGCAGTATATCTTTACCAAAAAGCATTCGACGCAGAAATCAACTGCCTGCTTCGGTACAGCGATGCAAAATGGGAAGATTTTCATAGAGAACTGTCAGAAGAACAGAAAGAATATATCTATCATGCGGAACTCCTTATCGGAAATCAACGGATCATGATGGCGGATAATCTGGATATCCCTTTTAAACCAAGCACTGCCCTTTCACTGACTATCACACTGGAAACAAAAGAGGATGTTATGCGGGTCTTTGAGATTATGCAGGACGGAAGCGAGATCATTTATCCGGTACACAGCACTACATACAGTTCCTGCAGTGTCAGTTTTATAGATAAATTCGGCTTTCGATGGGTCATTATGACAGAACAGACAGAGCGCTGATTTCGCTTCTATACGCTTATTTGTTTCCGTTTTATACATTATCTAATAGATTTTTTAATTTATTGTCCGATTGCAAAGAAAAAGCAATTATCTCTTTTTCTTACGGAGCTTTAAGTCGATATTTTTCGTTGCCGCTGTATCCTGCAGTAGTCCAGCAACAAAAGCACCGTCATGCTCCATACTGCACTTTGCGATTTTACATGACTGATTTCCTTCACCACCGCCGCAGCCAGGGCAGTATTTATTCAAATGCATCGGACAAAGCCCGCAATTCAAACCGCAGAGAGAAAATAATTGATTTTCTCGGTTAAATCCTTTCATGCTGTCTCTCCCTTCCCAAAACAGTTTACCTGCAAACACTCAAACTAAGATAAACTTTGTAATACTTAGCCCAACAAATCAAGGAATTTTATAGTTAAAATTCATATCTTGTGCCATGCGAGAACAACAATCCGTCTGTTAATTCCACACGCAGAATAATATCGTATTTTTCATCAATAGCCGAACATAATGCTTGCCAAACATAATACAAGGATTGTCCGAGTAATTCAGTCATAATTGATTGAGATGGTTTATTTTCAAGCATAATATCTCCTTCGCAAATTGAATTTATATTGCTTTCAATACTATTTCAAGTAGCAATGTCAAAATACAAATCAGTAAAACCCCAGTCTTCCTCTAAATGGGTAATAATAACTCTTTTGATTCCATACTGTTTTCGTATTGTATCAATTTCATCTATAGTAAACAGTTCTTTTCGCAGTGGGTTATTTTCATTTAATACAAAGCCATCTTTTAATATATCCCCGACAATTGTATTGCCAATGATTAAAACATCTGCACCTTGAAATTTCTCTGACTTTGGAAATGGCTTTACATCACATGGGGCATAAATTATCTTTTTACTGTTGGATGAAATAATAAATATTGCCACGTGTTCCTGTTCATCTACCGGTACCAGTTCTATCGGATGATCGGGTTTCTTTCCCAGTGAATTGGCAAGTCAGTCCATTTTCAATTGCTCAACTACACGCATTCCCATTGTGTGATCGGGATCGCAATGGCTGTATAAAATATGTTCGACTTTTTGTATGCCGGAATTGTTCAAAGAAGCATTGATATCTTCCGGCGTTTCAATCAATAGATTCACATCTTCAACAAACAGACTGCACCCCGTTCTTGCATAAGGAAATCCTTTCTGCCGCGCTTCTATACAAACACGACAATTACAACATGCCCTTGGCGTGCTGACACAGCCTCCGGAACCAAGTATGATTACATTCATGTTATGTCTGCCTCCTTCTTTTCATAAAATGTTAATGTGAGTCTTTCGTTAATGACCTTTGTTTTACCTGTTTGGCGATACCCCATTTTTTCATACAAATGACAGTTTTTAGACTCCTGCAAAATTGTGTCAAGTTCCCAATTTTCGTTTCCATGCATTTCTTCACACAGCCGGATTGTTTTCTGTGCAATGCCTTTCCCTTGAAATTCCGGCAATATAAATATTGGGGAAATTCTTTTGTTTTTTCCGTTTTCCTTTTTGTCAATAATACGGATAGCTCCTACTTTTTGTTGTCCGATACAGATAAAATAGTAAAATGTAAAGTCCTGTTTCAAGCGTGCTTCTACTTTTTCCATGTTTTCATTTGCAGGACTGGTGTCAAAATCCTGATATTTCTCCAATAATTCTTTGAAAGCTTCGACCTGCATAGCGTGTAGCTCTTTTGCATTGTCAATATTTGCCCTTAATAATGTTACTTCCATATACAGCCTCCGCACAAAATCTATTACAATCTCTTTACAACTTCAATTGCAGAGGAAATTAAATTATATCGTATATTCTTTTGCATATTCCAATTTCGAGAATCCCACACTTCACCACTTACATCATCACCCGCATATAATAGCTGAGCAAGCGGAATATTATAATATTGAGACACCGCAAAAAAAGCTGCCGCTTCCATTTCCACAGTTATACATCCCTCATTTCGTCTTAATTCAATCATATCAAGGGTTTCTCTGTATATGGCATCGCTTGTCCATGTTTTTCCTGTTGTAAATGGAATCCCCATTTGTTTCAAACACGAAACAACAATCTCAACCGTCTCTTTATGGCATTCAATTTCTCGAGATGGCTCTAAGTAATGATAGGATGTTCCCTCATCTCTAATCGCAGAGATCGGGATAATAATTTCTCCTACTTTAGTATCCTTTGTTAAGGCCCCTGCGCCCCCACAAATTATGAATTTTTTACATCCCATAGCATGTAGTTCTTCAAGCGTTACAGCCGCACCTGGCCCGCCACAAAATGCCATCGTAATACAAAGTCTATCTGCACCATATACATATTCATAAACAGGTATATCAAATACTTCTGAATTAAGATAACCAATGACTGGAAGATTGTTTTCCACAACAAATTGATCCAACTCCTTCCTAAAAAAGGTAATAACACATTTTTCCGGAAGACTTTTATGACAAAAATTAGTTGGATGAATAATTGGATTTTTACTGGTATCAAATTCACATATGGGATATTTATTCTTCAATATCATGTCTTTTACCTCCTAAACTCCGATTTATATGTTTATCATAATTCCAATCTCATATAAATAACTTCTTGAAATCCTGCTAATCGAGAATTAAAGCCTTTAGGATTTCTGCCATATTCAACAAACCCAGCTTTTTTATATATGGATAATGCTCTTACATTGTCGGCAACCACATTCAGTTCAAGCTGGGCATATCCCGCAACCTTTGCACATTCAATACACGCTATAGTTAATGCCTGTCCAATCCCCAGCCCCCAAAATTCTTTAGCAACACTGATACCAAATTCAGCACGATGTCGTACCTTATATTTTTTCCCCACTGCTTCAATCCCAGCGGTTCCCACAACTACATTATCGACTACGGCAACTATTTCGATTTCATTTTTACTTTCAGATTTCTCTTTTAGGAATTGACTTTCCTGCATAACATCAAAGCAATTTTCGTCTGGATAGCTAAGTAAATAATCGGTTTCTCCATGTGTCAAATTAAAGTTGTCAAATACAGCTTGCCCATCACATTCCATTCCGTTTCTCAAACAGCATTCAATACCATTTTTTAACATTATCACTTTATTATATTTCATCGCTGATACCTCCCGAATTCCTATTTGTCGCTGGCTCTATTATACGCTATCTCATAAAAAAAGTCCACAAAGGGGTAGCTGGCGGAGCCAGCGCAGGGGAAGTGTAGTTTTCCCTGTAATGATTGGAGCAGATTGAAAATCCACAGAAATCATTTGCTGTCCGTCGGGCGCAATGCACCACTTCCCAAGTGGTGTATAATTGCACCCTCTTTCAGAGGGGGATTATCCGTTTTTCTGCCATTTTTACCGCTTTGTATCTACTCGCCTGCCATCAGACTTGTCAGATAATTCCCTTGCACCGCAGCTTTCTGTGAACGTACTATTTTCAGTGCCTCTTTCTCCCGCTCTTCCATCAGTTTCTCCATCCTTTCATGCCGTTTCTCCCACCATGATTCTTCATTACTTTCGGAAAGTGGTGAAGCATCTTTTACAGGTATCCCTTCCCCGTAGCACTGTTCCGGCGTTGACCCGATGACCTGATTCCCAATCATCTTAGAACCCATAAGACCGGTACTGGAATACATGTTCCTTATCATACCCAATACTGTTTTCTCCCACTCCGGGTCATTTTTCATTTTTTCAAAACATTCTTCCGTAATTGTCAGTGTCCCTCCCACGCAGGTAGAACGATACCATCCGCTGACAGGCATGCCCGACATTTCATTCATAAACCACTGTTTGTATTCGTCCATGGTCATTTCTTCTTTGGATTTATTCGATATGCTGCCGTCATATATAAAACCAAAATAGTTCGGCGGTTGCGAGATTACCATACCCCCGCCCATGCAGATAAAACAGTTCTTTGAACTGTATCCCTTTCTTCCGAGGCTTCCTTCGCCTTCTCTGCAAAATTACTTGTACTCATCGTTTTCCTTCTGCTGCATGCGTAGTCATACAGGTTCATCCCCATACTGCTTACATTGTTGATACTCATACCTGTCTCCTTTCCTTTAACACCATCGTTACACTGAACTCATTCTTCTTTTTAATATCTACGTTCCCCTGCCACCCATCTGTGACCATATATTTTACTGGATTCTAGATAGATTATGCTCCCCATCAATCCGCACTACTTCATCGCAAAAATCAAGCGCCAGCTCCAGGTTATGAACAGAAAACAAAATCATAGCTCCATCATCACGCCGCTCTGCCAATATTTCCTTCAATGTCAAGACACTTTCCGGGTCAAGCCCGTTGAACGGTTCATCCAGGATCAGATTTTCTGCCCCGGACAACAGCGCCGCAGCCATGTAGATTTTTTGCTTCATTCCCAGGGAATAATTCGCGATATATGTGTCTATCGCTTCTTCCAGCCTGAAGGACTCCAACAGTCCTTTTTGCATTATTTCCGCTTTTTCGGGTTCCTGCCGATACAGACGGGTTATAAATCGTAAATACTCCCTCCCGGTAAGATTCAGAAACATTTCCTTACTGTCCGGAACATAAAAGAAATGGTATTTAGACTGAAAACTGCGGCTTTCGATATGGTCTATGATAACTGTCCCCGAATCCATACATTCCGGCTGTGTAATTACTTGAAGCAACGTTGTTTTTCCAATCCCGTTCATCCCCACAAGGGCATAAATCCGACCATTTTCCATCTGGCAGGATACCCTGTCAAAAATCTTCCGGCCGCCATAGCTTTTTGACAGTTCATGAATCTGTATCATAAAAAACTCCTTTGCAAAATCGCCAGAAGCAAATCTCTCCTGCAGCCACCCCCGCACCCGCAAGACAAGCAAATGGAAGGAGCGGCACAGGAAGCCATTTCCTACTGGACAGAAATATTTCCCCGACAGCTAAAATTGTTGCTGTAATCAACACAAGCACTTTACTTATGTTTCCATGGAGCAGTTCGTTCGTACTGTTTACAGTCCGTGGCATTTTTAAATCAATGAGGACGCCTAACCACGAACAGACATAATTCATGGAAGTACCATAAAGCAGGAGCAGGAAAGCGCTCAGAACCGGCAGCCTCTCCAAACATATCAGGATGGACCAAAATAGAAATACTGTAATCTCTCCCCATAAAAATCCCTGAAACAGTTCTTCCACATAGGTTCCTGTCAGGCCAATCTGGCTGAAATTGTAGAACAGAAGCCTGGATAAAATCATCACTGTTATCATATTCTTGATGTTGGAAAAGAAGATCAGTTCCTTATTTCTGGTAACACGTTTCCACTCCAGCAGGAAATACGGGTGTGTAATATGGGACGTTGTCGGCCGTTTCCCGGCTTCTCTATGGCGGAAGTCCTGTACATTCAGATAGCCCCTCACATACCAATGCTCCGCGGCAAACCTCAGAGCCATTATCAAAACAGTCAACCCCAGCAATGCCACAGCCCATACCCAAAGAGCAACATGTAATTCCTGTTCCTTCGGGACGGCCTGACTTTTTCCGGCAATATATCCCCAAAGGGCAAAAACTACATTCCCCGCAAGCCAGGCAAGCACTAAAAAAGAACCATATTGAAATACAACAAAGGCATATCCCACTATATCATAGGCACAAAATCTGCTAAGCAAGATCGAGAACAAGATAACCCCGATATCCATAACACCTGTAAGGATGCAGCAAAACAACATTGCCAAAACTGCCTCTCTTCGACGATGTGCTTCAACTTACAATCGTCTGCGCCTCCACCGGATAGCAAAGGATCATTTTAATCCGACGGTTCATACACAACTGGTCAGGAAGCTGATAGATTCCCCAAAACGCACAGAGCCAAACCGATATCAGTGATACAAACACATAGCCGTTATCTGCTGCCGCAGCCGGAAGATACGAATCCAATATATACCAGATTAAATATCCTATATAGGCGCCTATTATCATAAAGGAAGCGGCAACCACCGGATGCGTCTTATTATGAAGTAAAATTTTACATAAGATATGTTTCATAAGGCAGCCTTTCCAAGCACAGTCTTCACATCATATTCACATAGGAAAACATCATAACTGCCAGAAGAATCACAAAAACACCACTGTTCATCTTAGTCAGGCGGTTCTGACGGATAAACAGCAGGTTTACAATCAATGCAATAATCGGAAACAGCCACACTCCCAGAACACTGGGTATCGGATAATAAGTTTCGCCCATATGCAGAATAGAAATCTGTTCCGGAAGGAACAGCAGCATAATTCCGGATAGTACAAACATCAGCAATATGACACCAAAGTTTACAGTCGCCAGTTTTGCATTATTTTCCGTAAAATTTTCCCCAAGAACGTTTTTTAATAGTCTTCGAATCATAATATGCTCCTTTCTGTCATTTCCTTTCAGAAAGACTGTCTTTCAGCTTCTTCATCGCCTCACAAAATGCAGGACTGTTTTTATAATCATCACTTTTACAGGCTTTCTGCATTGTCATATAGATAATCTGCTGCAGTTTTTTCAATTCCTCGCTGCTTTCCGGCTTAATTTCTATCGCAGAAAACAGTGTTCTGTTCAGAGACTGCATGGGGACTTCCAGCGTTTCAAGATACCAGCAGAGGTTTTCAATCATTTCCGCAGGCTTTCCGATACGGCGGTATAAATCAATCTTTAGGGCATCACTCAGCTGAGTCCGATTAAAGAACAAGGATTCAAACTGACGGCTCAATTCTCCGATTTCTAAAGCCCTTTCTGCATCTGGTTCCAGTTTTTCATCCAAAAGACACGTCATACAGGTCTGTATCTGGCGTGCAAGCTGCAGCAACCGGTTTTGGATCAGTTCCACAGCCCGTCTACGTTCTCCCCGGCGCAGGTACAACTCCATCCGGATAATTGTCGGATCACTTGTCAGCTCTGGAAGCTCTCCCAGAAGCCTTTCTGCTTCCTCTAAATCATTTTCCAGAACTGCCATTGCCGCTAACGCAGTAGCTGCCGGCTGCCAATACTCGGTCACTCCGCTTTTATATACCGCGTAGAGCAGCTCTTTTTTCTGCATTTTCCAATTCTTCTTCTCTTCCCTCGTCGCGTCCGGGCAGACTGCTTCAAATACTGTAAAAATACCGGCCGCCTCATATTTTAATTCCACACTGGCCGGATACTGGTGAAGCAGGTTCGCAAGTGTATTCCCAGCCTCCTGATATCTTCCAGCACGGGCAACAGACAGAATCTCATTCAGCTTTTGTTCAATCACATCACTGGACAGTATTTTTTCATAGTTCAGCAGCATGTCCACATTGGTATCCAACACTCTTGCTAATGGACAGAGCAATGTAATATCAGGATACGAGCTGTTGGTCTCCCACTTGCTGACCGCAGGCGAAGAAATCCCAAGCGCCGCCGCCAACTGTTCCTGGGTCATCCCCTTTGCCTTGCGCAGCGCCGCTATATTAGCGCCAAGCTTTAATTCCACCGCACATTCCCCCTTTTGATTATCCTGCGCTTCATAATTTCAGTATAGGCAAAAAAGAAAATTTACACAATGGAGGCACAGTTAAATATATTTCAATTTTTTCTAACCAATGGTTAGAAAAAATATCTACAAGGTTTACATAAAACTCTGCCTGTTTATGTACTCCGTTATCTATAATCAATAAATACCTTCCTATTCTTTCACCAATCTCAACTCCCACAATACAGAGGTTTCCTTATTTTTCCGTACATGGAACGGCAGCGAATGCATTATTTAATTTTATCAGCTATATACTCCTTTCACAAGACACTGTTCCATTTTTGCAAACTGAGGGACAGTTTTTGCATACATTCTAAAATGTGCGGCAGATAATGCTATTACTATTTCTTTTGTTACTTGGCATTTTTATGCTGCTTCCAGTACGAAAACTTTTGATATTTGTTTATAATTGTCAGAAGAAAAAAAGATAAAATTTTTAATTTACGTATTGACTCTCTCGTGACGTAACGGTTTACGATTAAACCGAAAGGAGGAAATAATGAAAACCGTAAAAGATGTGTCAAAAATAACCGGAGTAAGTATAAGGACGTTAAGATATTATGATGAAATCGGTCTGCTAAATCCAACGGAATTAACGGAAGCCGGTTATCGGCTCTATGACAACAAAGCATTAGAAAAGTTGCAGGAAATTATGTTCTTTAGAGAATTAGATATTCCATTGATTGATATAAAAAAAATCATGGAAAACCCTAATTATGACAAGGAACAGGCTTTACTAACTCAAAAAAATTTACTGGAACAGAAACGTAATCGGTTGAATGGAATCATTGAATTAATAACAGATGTGATGAAAGGAGTTAATACTATGAGTTTTGAAGCATTTACTAACGAAGATGTACAGAAAATCGTAAACCATACTTTGGAATCTATGTCGAAAGAGCATATTGATGAACAAGTGAAAAATTGGGGGAGCATAGAAAAATACAAAGAGCATTTATCATCAGGTTTTACAAACGAACAGGCTGTTGCGGACTTGCTGAAATGGTATGGCAGCAAAGAAAAAGCAATAGAAGCCATTATGCAGTCAACCGGGAATATCGAAGAAATAAAACAGGAACAAGAAGAAAATGCCAAAATCTATAAACAATTTATGGCTGCAAAAGAGTCTAACGATATGGATATGGCACATTCTGCTGTTGAAATGCTTGCAGAAAATTATAAGAAGATGTTTGCACTTGATAATGCAAGAAATATCTTGCTTGATTTGGCCAAAGAATATTTACAGAGCACAAAACTTGCAGAAGCAACTGATAGCCAGTTTGGTGCAGGCTGTTCTGCATATGTTGCTCATGCCATTCAGCATTATTACGGGGCATAACAAATTAGCTATTACAGGCGGCGAGATAAGGAGGTTTTTCCTGCCGCCTGTTCTATTTGGCGAATAAGATGTCCGATTGCCTATTCTTTAACTATTTAGACTTTTGTTTCTTTAAAAGTACGCCGCAAACGATTACTGCCACACAAAATACAAGGATCAAATACCATATATTTTCAAGTTGAAATCCATGATCCAACATCAGTCGGTATCCCCAGGAAGCAGGGAAAAGGTGTCCTATGGTTTTAAGAAAATCCGGCAGCATATGAGTGGGGAACATAATCCCAGAAAGCATGATAGAGGGTAAAAATACAAGCTGCGCTATCATCGTCAGTTTCGCCTGATTTTTTACAATCAGCCCTAATATGCTTCCAATACTCAGCGATACAATAATATATATGGCAAGAGCAAGAAAAAACTCCGGAAAATGTACCGGTAAAGCTGCTTCAAACAGTATCGGGGCAAGCAGCAGTATAATGATACAGGTAATCATCAAATGGACAAAGGCTGAAAGAAACATTGTGATAAGGCCTAGGTATAAAGGCACCCCATTTGCTTGATAAACCTTTTTAATATTACTTCCATAAGTTTCAACCAGCGACGGCGGCAATCCGATAAACGCCCCCATTGATACGCCCATCACAATCATGGATTGTATCAATGTGCTTCTCATTTCAGGCATAACAGAGGTAAAGATACCTCCCATGAGAAGAAAGAAAATAAGCGGAACGATATAGCAGGTAACTAACAAAGATTTGCTTCTTATATCCAATTTCCACTGTAACGCCACGCCATATAAAAAACCACTCATTCTTCTGCCCTCCTTGCAATTTCAATAAAATGCTGTTCCAGCGTGCCTCTGTCAACTTTAATATCTAATACTCCGATTCCCTTGTGCTTTAACTCTCCGAGCTGCGAAAGCAAGGTATCTTCTATATTGTCCGTTTCAAACGTATTATTTCCCTGCTGTGTTTTGATATGGACAATATATTTTTTTCCGACTTTCTCGGTCAGTTCCAAAACTGTACCGCAAAACACAATATTTCCATCATTCAGAATCGCAATACGGTCGCTTAAGGCTTCTACCTCTGCCATATCATGGCTTGCCAAAACAATGGTTTTTCCTTGTGACTTGAGTTTTCGGATCTGATCATGCAGTGACAGCCTGCCTTCCACATCAAGCCCTGCAGTCGGCTCGTCAAGAAAAATAATATCTGGATTGCCGGAAAGAGCAAGAGCGAGATGCAGCCGCCTTTTTTGCCCTGTTGACAGCTGAATATATTGCTTCCTTTCAATTTCTTTTATGCCGAGAGTATCAAGCATAGAGAAATCAATCTTTGCCTTATTCCATTTCGCAAATAGTTTTACGGCTTCCATCGGCTTGATGTAGGACGGCAGCGACGAGGATTGTAACTGGATACCCATTTTCCCGTTTACAGTAACCATACCGCTGTCATATTTTCTCAAACCTTCGATACATTCGAGAGTCGTTGTTTTTCCTGCACCATTTACGCCAAGCAAGGCAAAAATCTCCCCTGTCTCAATCTGAAGATCAAGTCCTCGAAGAACAATATGGCTGCCATAGCTTTTCTCTAATCCATAGACTTGTATCGCATTCTTCATTTCTCCACCTCCCCCAACGGATTATCCCCAAGTCTTGAAAAATAAACTTGCAAAGCCGGCTCTAAATAATCGTTTACTATCTTTTGCTTTTCTTCCCATTCATTTGCTGCATGATCTATATTTCCGATTTCCACCAGTTTCGGGATCATGCTCACATCCCCGCCTGTAAACTCCATGATCAAATTCCAATAAGCTTCTGTAATTTGCTGACATTTTTCGCTTTCGGGCGGTACGTTATCTTTCTGCAGCCGTAAGATCTCATTACTCAAACGGTTAAATCTATCCATAAAATCCAGGCCGCTTTCTTTGTCAAATCGATTACGTATATGGTCAAGCGTGTCATCATCAAACCGCTTAATAAGATAAAAAAATTCGTTTTTCATCTGCAGATTGACAATAATATCCGCATATTTTTTGAAGTTTACCTCCTGCATTTGAAGCACTTCTTTCTTAAACTGTTCTATCGCGGTTAAAGAAGCTGTTAAACGTTCTATTTCTTTTCGTATATCATCTGCCTGTTCCGTAAGGGCATTTGCAATATCATCCGGCGTATCTAAAGAAGTCAGGCGTTTTTTTATATCGTCTAAAGAAAACCCTAAAAATTTCAGAGATATAATCTGATGGAGCGTAATCAAATCCTTATCCGTATAAAGTCTTCGCCCGCCTTTACTTTCTGCTGATGGAGAGAACAGCCCCTCTTTATCATAATATTGCAGAGTACGGACGGTAACGCCCATTTTCTTTGCCACTTCTCCAACTGTCATATAGCCTTGCGGTATCGCTTTGTGTTTTATCATGATCTTTTTGCCTCCTGATACATATTATAAGAACCATTTCGCGAACCCTATAGTTAAATATTATAAGTCATTACGCGACGTCACAAGCAATACCTTTTTGAAAATTTTAGGTGGTAAAATCTGTCTCTTCCACCTACTCTTATTTATGCGGAAAATAATTCCCCTCACTCTTCAATATACTTTTGGATCATTGCCAAAATTTCCTGCTTTGAAAAACCTAAGAAAGAAAGATTTGTATATAAATGATTATGAAACGCAGCAATTTCCTTAGTACGCTCTCTTTCAATGTAAGAATAATTATCATGGTGTTAGTCAAAAAATATGTTGGTCTTGCTGAGTGTCCAGATTTTGGGACACCCAAAGTAGTATCATATGATTATCTAATGAATTTTGAGGTGATAATCATATGAAAGATAAAATCAATACGCTGTTTGATTGCATTAAAAACCTATGTAACTCGGACTTGGAACGCATCATTAACTTTGTAATGGGGATCGTTTCCGTTAATCAAAGCCTAGCTGACAGACCCCAATGCCCGTACTGTCAGAGTTCAAAAGTTATCAAGTATGGTCATGCAAATGGGAAACAGCGTTTCTATTGTCATGAATGCGGAAAGACCTACCTATACTCAACCGGTACACTGACGGCCAATTCGCATTTTAGCCGATCCATTTGGGCCGATTTCATTCATGACACACTGGTTGGTGCATCTCTGGACTTCTCTGCTGAAAAGTTCGGATTTTCTCATCAAACAGCATTTAATATGAGGCATAAAGTTCTTATGGCACTTCAGGACATGCTTGAAAAAGAGCCTGTTCTTCTTTCTGGTATCGCTGAACTGGATGAAACATTTGTCCTTGACTGCTATAAAGGAAAGACCGTTCCAACGGAAGCGAACCGTACTGCCCGTAAGCATGGAGCTACAGCAGCAAAACGAGGGATTTCAAATGAATATATCGCAATCTGCACAGGTATCCAGCGTGATGGCAAGGCAATAGCAGAGACCGTAAACCGCGCAAAGCCATCAGGCAAGGAATTGTATGAAATATTTGGCACACATATCTGCGAGGAGACTCTAATACTTACAGATGGACTTCGAAGCTATAACAGTCTGGGGGCAGCGACGGGTTGTACGGTTATGGATGTAAACCATGAAGAAAATAAGAAGCTGTTTAATCTGAATACAGTGAACAGCATGCATTCCTATATTAAGGAAACATACAACCATTACCGCGGAGTGGCAACAAAATATCTCAATCGTTACAATGCACTATTTTCGATAGCTTTCCGGTGTGCAGGAGGTTTAGCAACTTCTCTGTTTCTTTCATTGTGCAATATTGGAAACAGTTGCTATTGGCATGGTGTCTATGATGTACGCAATTATCGTCTGGTAATACTGTAATGAGATTAGACCAACATATTTATTGACTAACACCATTATCATTTATCAATATACGGTATTTCAATTTCTTGGCAAGCTTTTGGTATGGATATTTTCCGCTCATTTATCCCCCTTTCCGCCATGGCGCAAAAACTGAAAATAAACTGAGTAAGGTATCACCGTTCCCAGAAGAAGAAACCATTTATTCACGAACAAATTTGCTTCTCCCTGCGCATTGAAATGGATTGGAATACTGTCTGGAAGAAAGCAGCATACAATCGCTACTACTGCCAGCATAACCAAAAACACGATCACATCCTTCAAGATACTTTTTTTCATAGCAACACCCTCCTCGTACATTAAATAATTTTTTTACCACATGCTTTAAAATAGAGAATAACCGACAGAACTATAAGAATAGCCGCCATCCCCCACAACACTCCCACATTCGGAAGCCCTAAAAACCAATGAAGTAATACTGGTACAGCAATACATATCATTCCAATTACGCCAGATAAAATAACAGATATGCTTTGCTTTACCACTACCATCTCATTATCCCAATCAAATCTGGGAAAACAGCAGTTTATATAAGTTCCTTGTACCGCAGTAAATACCGAATAACATGCCGGTACAGCCAAAAGTGTGAATGACCAAATAGCATTAAACTGGAACCGTATCAAAAACACAGCGACAGACAACATATAGCCAATAGCATGAACCGTCAGGGTAAGGGCAATTTTGCTTTTTATAAATGTCTTGTTTGATAGTGGTATGCTTTGTAATACCCATAAATTCCTGCCCTCCAAAGAGATTGCAGAAGCTGCCGGACAACTGATTGAAAGCATTGCTGCGATTATTAAAGGGGCATACTGCCCTAAAAATAAATCCACATCTTCAATCCCTGCATACGTCCCTAGTATTTCAGGAGATACCACGCAAAGAGCCAAACTGGTCACACAAAGAAGGACAACTCCCAGACCTGTATTCAACACCCAAAGGTAGGAACTAAAATAACGTCCCATCTCTTTTAGATACACAGCCGTAAATACAGAATGTTTCTTGAGGTTGGCTTTCCTTCCTGGGGAGGCTGCATGGTATTGCAAAACATAAGAATTCAGCCTCGCATAACGGCACTCTACAATTTTTACAAATATACAGAAAACCAAAGCCGATAAGCTCCAGAACCCAACATTCCCAGCCAATGAAAAGTAATTCGTATATCGAAACCATGCCGATAAGGGATACAGCCTGCTGACTTGTTCCATGAGGATGACTCCTAAACTGCCGCCAGAAGCACCCGTCTGCATACTGTAGATCCCAATCCCCAGCAAACCTCCTAAAACTGCAAATGAAAAAACAAGAGAAACTATGTTTTTCCTTCGGAATTTAGAAGATACAGCCGTAACCAGGACTCCGAGCAAAGAGGCAATGCACATCGGTACAAAAGGCACAAAAACGGCAGATGCCAAGTACATGAAAAAGAATAGCAAATGCGCCGACGCGTAAATCTGCCATATAATCCCTGCCGGGAGCATGAAGAGAATCCCTAACAAGAAATTCAGCAGATAAAGAAACCCAAATTTACTGCTGATAATTTCCTTTGCCTGAACCGGCAGGGAAGAAAGCATCTCATAATCCCTGCAGCCAAAAAGTATGCCGTTTGAACGCAGCACAGTAAATACAAGGATAATAAAGTTGGAAACGGACACCATGTAAGCCGGAATTAGCTGCGCCTGCCCCATCTTTGCAAGCGCAAGCGCTGTCATTATATTATAGCCACTCAACAAGGCCAATAATGTAAATATCCCAACTGCTGTGATAAAGGCAAAATTGCTCCTTTTCTTTTCGGAATGAAATAGCTCGTTTAATGAGAAATAATTATATATCTGTGTTTTTAACAGAAGCGTTGTTTTATTCATGACCCTGCACCTCCATAAAAACAGATTCCAGAGAATGGTTCCCCCTGACTGTTTCTATATTCCCAGATGTTATCAGCTCTCCTCGTTTAATGATGGCAATTTTATTGCAAAGTTTTTCTGCAACATCTAAAACATGCGTAGAAAAGAAAATTGCTCCTCCATTCTGTACAAGCTCTTGCATGGTCTGTTTCAGATGCCATGCCCCTTTGGGATCGAGTCCGACAAAAGGTTCATCTAAAATCAGTAGCTTGGGCTTATGAACCAAGGCAGCAATAATAGCCGTCCGTTGTTTCATCCCATGGGAATAAGATGCAATTACATTTCCCAGGCTGGAACTCATCTCAAAAAGTTCACTATACTTCTCAATCTGCTGCTTTCGTTCAGATAGTTCCACATCATAAATATCCGCAATAAAGTTAATGTACTGATATCCCGTCAAATGTTCATATAAATCCGGGTTATCTGGAATATAAGCCAGTACTTTTTTACACTGCAGCGGATCTGTGCGAATGGATTTACCATTGATGTAGATTTCCCCCTGGTCAAATTCATGGATACCGACCACAGCTTTTATCGTAGAGGTTTTCCCGGCTCCATTTGCACCGATAAATCCATAGATATCCCCCTCCTGTATCGATAGGGATAGATCATCAACAGCCTTTTTTCCGTTTGGATAAGTCTTTATAAGGTGTTCAATTTTCAACATTGATATGTCCTCCTTCACTGACATTTCGTCAGTTAGTATTTCAAAAATAACCGATAGCATAATCCATCGGATGTAAACTGACATTTTGTCAGTTGTTATGTGAAAAAATAGAATGAGATTGTCATTCTGCAAACTCTCATTCTGATTTATGAAAAAAGCGGTATTTGGGGATTTAATGCTCTTTCCAACAATTTTTTATATGTCTCTAAATAGCTCTCTAATTGCCCTTTGTCCCGGCCGGCAAGCTTAACGTCATTGGATACGAAAATATATCCTGTCATTAAAAATGAGGCTGTTTCCTTCGGAGAATCCACATGAAATATATTCTCCTTATTTCCCTGCTCAAGAATATATGCAAAATATTCTATCACACAGCTACATAATCTGTGGTAAAACCGATCCAGCATGTAGCGGTTTTCCTCCAGGTTTACTGCTTCCTGAAGGACTGAATTTTCGACCGTAATATCTTTATCTGAGATAGTAGTCATTGTAACAAAAGACCGAATTTTTTCAAGCGCACTCTTACTTTCGTCATATGTGAGATGCTCCAACTGCCGCAGCAACGGTTCGGAATATCTATTGATGATGCAGTATAAAATATCCTCCTTGTTCTTAAAGTGATAATAGAGAAGCCCACGGGATATTTTTACCTCATCAATGATGTCCTGTGTTGTTGTATTCAAATATCCCTTTGCGGTAAACAACCTGATTGCTGCATCCATGATTTCAGCCCTGCGAACCTCTGGCTCTTTCACATCACGCATAATATGGTACCTCCTTATGCATTAGAATAGC
The DNA here is from genome assembly GCF_000403455.2 of Dorea sp. 5-2. Taxonomy (GTDB): domain Bacteria; phylum Bacillota; class Clostridia; order Lachnospirales; family Lachnospiraceae; genus Sporofaciens. The sequence goes on from NZ_KE159717.1 coordinate 175,917, forward strand.
ACACGACTGACAAATTGTCAATTAACAATGCATACCATTTTACTTACCGCGGCAGCCTTGTCCGCTATGATTGATTCCAGGCGGTGAAAAACGAAAAACTCTCCAAAATAGATACGCTGAAAAAACAATACTGGAATCAACAGCTAAAAAATGGCACTTGACTTTTATTGTAATATCACTTATTATAAGTATACTTATAATAAGGAGGAGAAAATATGTTTACCTATGAAAAATCTGTTACAGGCAAAGCTGACATTGAAAAGGTCTGGGAACTCTATTCCGATGTAACCCAGTGGAATTTGTGGGACGAAAGCGTTAAATCTGTCCAACTCTCCGGCCCCTTTTGTGCTGGTACTTACGGTGTTATGGAAATGACTCACGGACCGAACTTGCCTATCGTGCTGACCGAGTGCTCGGATAAGAAAAGTTTCACAACAAAATCCGAACTTGGCCCTATTACAGTCACATTTGGACATCTCTTGAAAGAGGACACAAATGGAGTTACGATTACACATACCGTTACCATTGAGGGCGGAGAAGAAAACCAAATGAAAGGTATGGGGGAAGGCATCGCGGCAGGAATACCTGGTTGTCTACGCAAGCTCTTTTCCGCATAATATGTTATTATGAAGTTTGCAGAATGTAAAAACCACAAAGAAAGTATAGGACTACTCTTTTGGCAGTCATCTATGCTTTGGCAAAGGAAAATTAAGCAGATATTACAGCCATACAATCTAACACATACACAGTTTGTAATTTTAGCTGTAATAGAAGAACTTTCTGAACAGGAAGTATGTATTACACAAAAAAAGATTTCTGATTTTTCTATGATTGATGTTATGACTGTATCTTCTACCGTTAGACTGCTTGAGAAAAAAGGGCTGATCTATCGTTTACCGCATAAGACAGATACAAGGGCAAATTCCATTTCCAATACTGAGGAAGGAAAAAACTGTTTGAAACAAGCGGTTATAGATGTTGAAGGGATTGATAAAGCCTTTTTCTTTAGTACTAATAAGGAAAATGCGCAGTTTCAAAATATGTTGTCACAGTTATTGTGTAAAAATTCGGAATGAACGTGTATCAGCTACCAGAGTTGATTTTACCAAAATGCTAGAAGCCCATAAAGGAACCCTTGCCTTAACTCGCTTGAAATATACTATCTGAATTAGATCCGAATATATTTCTTCCGGGTCATCGAAAATGGCTTGGAGGACTTTCTGAATGGTCATTAGAATCAAGCTTTAGAGCATGTGGATCATGTTCATCGCACCATCCGGCTGTACGGCAAGTGTACCGACATATCCTCCGGCATAAGACCAAGTCTGCTTAGGAGGTTTTGGATATTACCTAAAACGGAAGCGTTATCTGCGTAACCTTATATGGTCTTTTATACTGGCTTATAATATCCTCCATGCGGTATACAATCTGTCTTTTCTGACATTCTTCCGAGAAATATTCCCACAGTTTTCTCGCCTGTGGGCTGGTGCATTCATAGTATTCCCCATACCTTTTTCGGTAGGCTGCCACCAGACCCTCTCCTGGAAACTGTTCGTTAAGTTTCTGAAAATACCATGCCCTCTGATTGCCCCGCAAAGTCATGCCAAATGCAGGATAGATAAATTTAACCCCTGTATCCTCTGCCTTCCGGATAATCTCACCGATATTTTCCCGGTTGTCCTCAATAAAAGGCAGAACCGGCATGAGCAAAATGCCTGTATAAAGCCCTGCTCTGGCAAGCTTTTCTATCATTTCAAAGCGCTCCGTCGGGCGTGAAACGTTCGGTTCTATCTTCTCTGCCAAATCATCCCTTGCCGTTGTGATTGTAATCTTCAAAAGCACTGGAGAATGTTCTGCGATACTCTGCAGAATATCAATATCCCGGGAAAGCAACGAACTTTTTGTCGCAATCGCCGCGCCAAACCCAAACGCATCACACAATTCCAACGCATGCCTTGAAAGTTCAAGTTCCCGTTCAAAGGGATTATATGGGTCGCTCATGGCTCCGGTTCCTACCACCCCGCTTCTTGTTTTTCTGCGCAAATCATCCCTGATGATCCGCAGCGCATTCTCCTTAACGCGCACCTTGTCAAAATCATCTACTCCATAGCACTCCGAACGGCTGTCGCAATAAATACAGCCGTGACAGCAGCCCTTGTAAATATTCATATTGTAATCAATCCCAAACCATTTTGCAGGAGCCTTCGTTTTCGTTACGATTGTCTTTGCAGGGATATATTCCATCTGTTTCCTCCAAGTTCCAGTCCTAGTTACATTGTTTTAAAAACTGCAATATCCTTCGCTATTAAAGTGTATTTCTTTACAAAATCTGTTTTTGCATCCGTATAGCTATCACGGTTATGCTCGTATTGCTTCCATAACCCAAGTTTTAACTTTTCATATTCTTTGGCTGTATCAGGGTATTGATTCAAATAATCACGGAAATACAGTTCATCGTTATCGCCTTCCCTGCGCAAATGCAGATGAAAAACCTTCTCTGCAAAGCCCTTTTCCGTATATCCTTTATTAAACGATAAGCGCCGGCTGTTTTCTGACATGCATAAATACCCTGCAGAAGTAAGATATTATCCATATCTCTCAGCTCTTATCTCTTTACAGCTTTTTAATCGGAAAAAACATATATCCCTTTCCAGTCTGCGGACAAGTAAAATCATGAACTGCCCCTGTCAGTTGAAGACCATTATCTCCCAGATACTTTATCACCTCTGAAAAAGTGTCCTCATTTTCACGTTCCGCATAAATATATTCATAGCCGGGAACCACCCACTTTGTCCACCCGTCAGGAGCTTCTGCATCATCATTACATTCTACTCCGGCAAGATAAAGCCCCTTGCAAAAGTCCTCCCACGGATGAAAAGACCGGGAAAAATCAGACATTGCTCCCCATATGCCAGCGATATTGCCATTTTCGTCTTTCTTTGCCAAATGCTGAACTTCTCCAAAATGAGAATTTGCATCATCCCAAAGCTTTTGGATAAATCCTTCTCCATCTGATGTTGAACCCTCTTTTCCTATCACAACAAAAGAGGCTTTTTTGCATTTATCAATCTTCATATTTCTTATCCCTCTTGATTTCATTTATCGATTCTTTACGATACTATAATTTCATAATGTATTCTTTGCCCCGCATATTCGGAGAATGTTTCCTCACTCTTTTTTACAAACTGAAATCCCACACTTTCATAAGTGTGCTGAGCGGGAACGCAAATCTCATTTGTCCAAACAACTATCTTTTTTGCTCCCTGCGCAATCATACGCTGAACCGCTTCCTGCATTTGTCGTTTCCCATAGCCGTTTCCCTTGTATTCCGTCAAAATGCAGTTGTGCCCGACTTCTGCTGATTCAGGCAGGTTTGTCGGATTCCATGAAACAAATCCAACGGGCTTTCCTTCCAGAACTGTCATAAACCCGCTAACCTCGGCAATATGGGGATTATCATAAAAAAAATCATCAAAGTCCTGCCATTGGTTATGCCAATTAAGCTCGAATTTCGGCTCAAAAGAATAACTGTCTTTCAACAAGGCGGCAAGCGTTCCCCGAGGAAATTCTGTTATTTTCTTAAATTCAATATCCACTTTCTCTCTACCTCACCAATAAATCAGGGGCATTTTTAATAAACGCAATTAACTCTTCCAAATCAGTAAAACCATCATAATCTCCATATATCCCCTCTCTATGATAGACAACTCCGTTTTTTTCATTTCTTTCAAGGCAATCAAGCAAAGTTTCCAAACCATATCTTTTAGCAAATATCGTAAATCCATATGGCTTGAGCTTTGCTAAAAGTCCCTTTTTACAATCAATTTCACATAAAAAACAATTTGATATCCCTTTTTTGATGGAACAAGTACGATTTTCACACCATTCTTTATCAGGACATTCACCAGAGTTACAGCCATTGCAGCCGACATTCTCAGAGCATAAACAGCAAGCAAGTCCACATCTTGCAATCCCAAGTTCTCTTTTCACCCAAACGCCACCTCCATATTGCAATTTCCAATCTTCATATTCTTTCATCTGATTTCACAATTCATAATTGAGCATTAAACCTTGCCAAAACAATGATATCTCCTGACGATAAATTTTAATTATATTACATCCCTGCATAAACCATAAGTCCAAATCCACTCACAAAACAAACCCCAAATGCAGTCCAACCCCATCCAGTTTGCGTAATAAAATCTATAATTCCTGTAAGAATGATTCCTATTCCAATTATGATTGCACCTTTTCCCATAAGCGCAGTATACTCTTTTTTATCTGCCTCCGCCACATTCTTATAATGGTAGTCATGTATGAGATTTATCTTCTCCCTTTTCCAAATGGACCAGCCGACAATCAAAAATATAATACCAATTATTGACAAAACGTTCAGTTCCAGCAGCATTCCATACCCTTCCATGATTTGATATTATTCATTTTTTCTTGTGTCTATAACATTCTCCATTCCGCGCGGTGCTATGTACTGGGTCATAATATCCTCTGGAATCGTAATTTCATACTCACAGGTCAAATCTTTGTTCAGCACAGAACGTACCACTCTGCTCTCAAGTTCCCGGTTTAATTCAATAAAACGTTCTGTCTCTGTTTTCAATGCTTTTGAAGAAACATATCTAAATCACCGATTTCAAGAAACTCTTCCCTTGCCCACGCAGACTGAGACGGATGTATTCCATGCCGCACTCTGTATAGAATTTTCCGTACAGTTTTTTCGTCTGCCATCGCTTCCAACCGACATATAAATGTATGCATATTGCAGCACTTGCAGCCAGCCTCGGTTTCCATATCCGGCAAAACAAGACCATCTGTTAGAATCCATTGTTCAAAAGCTTGCAAGATTAGACAGTGTATCGCCAGTAATCCGATATACCGTCCAATCATCCATAGGCTCTGCCCCCAGCGAAAGATAGAAATCAATACCAGGCTTGTTCCAATCAAGACACCACCACTCCAATCGCCCGCACCCACGCTCAACCGCGATAGCCGCCAGCTTTTTCAGAATCGCCTTTCCATAACCTTTCCCACGATATTCAGGTTTTACAAACAGATCTTCAAGATAGATACCCGCCCTTCCGAGAAACGTAGAGAAGTTATGAAAGAAAAGCGCAAAACCAATCTCCTCGTCATCCACGACAGCAAAAATGACCTCTGCTTTCTGTTTATCAAAAATCCATTCTTCCAGCGTTTTTTCATCTGCAACAACTTCATTTATCATTTTTTCATAGGCTGCAAGGTCTTTTATAAATTGTAGAATTAAAGAAATATCATCCCTTTTTGCATATCTAAATGTAAATTTTTCGCTCATTAACGTATTTTCCCTTCGTAAACTATATTTTTCTCCCTGCTTTTAGCCGTTTCACATTGCAAACAGATGCACTAATATTAAGTTATCCTTGATAAACAATTCTTCTTGGTTTTCTGCCATATGGTCGCATATCTGCATTATAGATGGTTGCCTAAACTGTATTTCCATTTTACATGTCCCCATTTCTTTTCATTTCCTTTAACTCCTAATAGCCTCTTTTAAATCTGCAATATATTTTGCCTGTTGCTTTTTTAGGTAGCCCTTTACAAACAGGTTCATAATGGGATTTTTTACCTGGACTTCTTCTGTAAAAGTAATCTGTGTCCCACCGTCCCGTTTCTCGAACAGGCCGATCCAGTTTCCGCACATGTTCTTATTCTCCATAGCAAATCGATATATTTGATAAGGCTCTTTCTCTGTGATACGGAAACGGATCACAAATCCTTCCTTTGTATATTCATCAAAGCACGTTTCATTAATCACTTCAATTCTAGACAAATCGCTACGCCATCTATAATTTTTATTATCCGTAACAATATCCCAGACCGTCTTGCAGTCACAAGGAAATTCCGCTACGACTGTGAACCGTTTCATCAAATCCCCTCCCTCTTTCAAAATCCATCTGCACAAGTTTCTTCCCATCAGGAAGCAGATGCTTCAATGTCTTGATTTTGTTGTATCCTGTTTTGTTCATCAAAATCTCCAATGGCCGTTCCTCTATCTGAGCATATATTTTCTCCAACCCATCAAAGGTATGGAGATAAGGTGAATCAGAAACCCAGTTATTGTTTATATTAATTTGAATGATACAAGAAACATAATTTGGATTTACATGCAAAATCGCTTCCTGAAAGCATTCGTATCCAATATACTCTATCAGCAAATTTGCAATAAGCAAATCTGCTTCTGGCAGCTTGCCTGCGTCTCTCGTCAAATCAAAACATAGACATTTTAAAATCCCTGCTAAATCGGGGTATCTGCGGGCGGCCTCTTTTAAATAGGAAGAATTTACATCTATACCATATACTCTTCTATATTTATTTTTTCGTATATGCTCAAGACCGTTTCCTACGGCAATGCCTAATATCATCACACTGGAAACTGAATAAGCCCCAAGCTGGCCTTTCATCATTTTATTCATCGCCTGCAGCTGCATAACAGTATCTAACTGCATATGTTTTTCATAATCATCTAATAAAATTTCTTCCCAAGGGTTAAGCATATTGTACACTCCTGATCCAAAGACTAAAACTTATATTTCTACCGGTAGCCATAAACAATATACATCCCATCCTCCGCTTCATATGGAATCGAATATTTCTTCATCCCTTTGATAAACTCCCCTTCCAAATCATGCCAGATTTCTTCATCCTCAATCAGCCTTCCCCGGTACTTTCTCTCGCAAAATTTCGGCTTAACTTTTACCCATTCTAATGATTTAAAGTCATGACCATTAAAACATTCACTGCAATAGCAAGTGTAAAATAAGTCATCGTTTCTTCCGTCCACATCTAAAAGTGTACGATAAGCATAGGGAATTTTTAGAGGCATCTCTTCTACCCACGCGATAAAGGCTGGAAACACGCTCCCCGTTTCGCTCTGCAAAATACCAGCCCCAATCTGAATGGTATGTCTGCAATACAAAATGTACATTTCCCCGCCAGCGTACATCAAGTACACGTCCCTTAGACAATGCCTCTTCTGAAACCTCCTTAACGGCCCCATCCAGAAATTGCATAATGATATGTCCGGCCAGTTTCCGAATTTCCACAAGCGGATTCGGCCCTCTTTCGTGCGGCCGTCTGCGATTTCTGCTTATCAGCCAGATTATCTTTCATTTGAACCTGCAGCCCTCGGAATCTCCCTAGATCCTCTTCCGAAGCAGAATAAAGAACTTTCACATCTCCGACGAGCGGAAGAAGACCCTCTTCCAAATTTGCAATATTTCGGACACGTTCCCAGTCCATCGGAAAGATGTCATATCCTACGCCTGCAATCATAAAAGTTCCTGCCAGCCGATACCCCCGTTCTGTCCGGGGAATAAAATAACAATCCTATACTCACGTAATAATCTCCTCAATACTTTTCAATCCATTTTCTCGTATATCATCCAACTCTTCCGCTGACAAACATCCCGACTCATATAGGCGCAGGTATTCTTTTGAAACATCCGAATCAAACATCAGGACATCATCTGAATTAATCGTAACGTCAACCCCGTTCCTATAGAGCAATGAGATCGGATGCTCTTTGAGCTTTTCCACTCTGCCCAGTAATATATTGCTTGTAGGTGTAATATTAAGACGGATGTGATTATCCGTTAAAAACCTCATAATCCCTTTATCATAAGCCGCTGCTATACCATGCTGTACTTCATCCAACTCTAACAATTCCACTGCTTTTTGGATATCTTGTGCACTTCCCCATTCTCCAACATTCAGGAGCAATCTTCGCTTTCGCTTCATAAAAAGCATTGATAAGCTCATGGATGTCATTTCTAAAAAACTCTCCAAGCCCCCAGACATCCTCTCCAATCTCTAAAACCGTCACACCATCGTTTTTTGCCTGCTGAAAAGTCGCTTCAATCAGAAACTTTCTCATATCCGAAGAATCAAATCTTGAACCGATATACTTATCACTCCATCCATTCATTTCCTGCATGGATGAAAGCGGCCTCTCAAGCGGCATAATCTCTATATTTTTATATCGTTTTATATACTCGCGGCTTCCTCCAAGCACAAAATGATTATGTAAGTCCGCCTTTGCACAAACTCTTATATCTTCTAAACTATGCCGTTTCAGCCCTTCTATAAATTGACTCATTGTTTTTTTAATCTCCATTTTACAGGATTCTTTCAGCCAAGATGACTTCCTCTGCAACGTTGCTCGTCGTTTCCATCAATGGTGTAAAACCATTTTTCAGCCAAAAGTGTTCCGACTGCGGGTTCCCTTTTACCCATGCCAGCCGAACCGACTCATATCCCAGACCAGAAAGATATCTGCACAAATAATCAATAATCTCCGTTCCTATTCCACGACCCTGTACCGAAATATCCGTCATAAAAAAACCGATATATACAATCAGCTTTTCGGGATAACCATCGTTTAAGTCCATAACTGCAATCAACTTTCCATCCTGACAGAACCTGATATAATATTTATCTTCGATCGCCTTGCCAGGCGGCAATATTCTCATATCCTCCTGGATCGTCTGCCGTGTAACAAAGAGAGGGCAATATTCATAATATAAGATATTCTTGCTAAGCAGATCATATATTTCATCTACGTTCTTGTTGGTAAGTATATGAACCTTATATTTATCTGATAATAATTCTACCTGCATGATTGCCACCTCAATGTTTTATTTTATCATTTACATCTGCCCAAAACAACAGTCCTTTCCGTTTTTGCAAAATGAGGGGCAATTTTTGCATAGTTCTTTTACATTTTTAGGGTATATATTTCCTTTAAATGACTAATTATCTGTATTATTCAAAAACATCTTTTCCGTTGATAAAGGGAAAGATGTTTTCAAATGCGCCAAATAAGTTATTTTCTTTAAGTAATCAAATTATGTCATGTATCGGTATTTTGTGTATATTATTCATTTCTTTATGACCGGAATCTCCATTTCCTGCTGTTCTACGACATTTGACAAATAGCAGAATGTACCGTCCTCATATGACTGTATGACAACTTGATTTGTAAACGCATAATCCGAATCATAATCCGGCCATACGCCATCCACAAAGAGAGTTAACCTAATCTCCCGAAATTGTTATACATAGGTTTTAAGCTTATTCCCCAAATCCCTTATAAAATCGGTGTTTAGCCAATGTTTTTCTTTACAAACATATGTATAAATGGTATACTAAAAACAAGGAATTATACATATGTCGGAGGGAATCAGCATGGCATCTCTGGTCTATCTAAAACACAAAAATGGCACCACATACGTTTATGAAAACGTCTCATACTGGGATAAAAAGTCAAAAAAACCAAAATCAAAACGTAAGTGCATCGGGCATCTTGACCCGGAAACCGGAACAGTGCAGCCAAATGGCATGCGTGGCGGCAATCAGAAAAATATTACGACCAAATCAGAAAAAGAGCCGCCCAAATGCTTCACTTACAGTTGTGGCGTATCCTCCCTTTTGGATAAGGTATGTGCAGATATCGGGCTCGGCCATATACTGAAAAGATCCTTTCCCAATGACTGGGATGCCATCCTGACATGCGCCTATTACCTTGTCAGCGAAGGGCAGGCGCTGTCCAGAGCTGAAAAATGGTCCCGGCAGGCAGTCACGCCTTATGGGACGGTGCTTGCCGACCAGCGGATCAGTGAACTGCTGATACGGATCACGCCGGAACTCGTCCAGGGCTTCTTTTCAGAATGGCTGGAACATAATAGCTGTGACAGGTATTACTGCATGGACATCACAAGCGTTTCCTCCTATAGTGAGATGAACGAATTTGTATCCTATGGGTACAACAGAGACAAAGAAAAACTTCCGCAGGTCAATCTCCTGATGGTCAGCGGACATACAAGCCGTCTTCCTTTATTCTTCAGGGCTATGCCTGGGAGCATCCATGATGTCAGCACGATGGAGGAAAGCCTTAAAAGGTTTGACCTCGTTGACGCGAAACGGTTGCATATGGTCATGGATAAGGGGTTTTACAGCGAGGATAACGTGGATGCTATGTACAGAAGGCATATGCGGTTTCTGGTTGGCGTTCCGTTTACGACATCCCTTTCTTTGGATGCGGCAGAGCGCCACCGCAATGATGAAATGGTCTCTTACCGCCATTACTGTAATGTCCTTGGGGAAGAACTCTATGCGGACACAGAACTCATAAAGTGGAAAGGGCACCGCTGCTACCTTCATGTTTATTTTGACAGTATCAAAGCAGCACTGGATGAGAAAAAGTTCAGCCACCGGATCCTGATGGAATATGAGGAACTCTGCTCGGGGAGTACGGTAAAAGAGCATCAGAAAGACTACGAAAGATTTTTTACTGTCAAGGAGACTCCTAAGCGGGGCAGGAAGGTTGAATACAATCAGGAAGCAATAGATGCCTGCAGAAAGAACAGTGTCGGCTGGCTTGTGCTTGCGACAAATGATGTCAAAGACGCAGTGGAAGCACTTGAAATATACCGGATGAAGGATACAATAGAAAAGCATTTCGATGACCTGAAAAATGACCTTGATATGAAAAGGCTGCGTATCCATTCCTCAGCAGCAATGGACGGGCGGCTGTTTATCCAGTATATCGCCCTGATACTTTCTTCCCAGATTAAAAACATCATGAATGAGGCCGGATGGTTCAAGAGCCATAATATGCAGGAAGTGATAGATGAGATGAAATCCCTGCGGGTAGTTTCTGTTGAAGGGAAACGTAAGCCGATCTACACAACGACAACAGCTTTTCAGAGAGAGATTATTGAACTCTTTGGGCTAAACATCGGCTGACATATGTATAATTGATACGGGATTTTAGGAGTTAATGTACCGTCTTCATTCTCTGTGTAGTCCACCACTTCACCGAACGGCGCATATGGCCTGACTGAAAACAAATCACATTCGTAAGTGTCGCTATCCGCATCATAACCGCAGCAATGGCGAAGCTGTTCTATAGTTATAGGAAAATATATTGTCATAATCTCTTCAAATATCTCTGCGTCAACTCTTCCTCCATGCACTTTCAGATATTCTCCCGTATGCATATGATAAATATCCCCAAACATAGTATCCATTATTATATCTTCCACATTGCTGCCGTTCCAGTCAACAGTCAGCAGATTATAATCTATATAGCTTAAGCCGGATATATACTTCTCTGTCAGCGCCCTGCAGTCCTCAGCTAATGGTTTTATCCTGTAGTGCTCCCGCAAATTTCCATGTGATATCTTTATTTTATTGGTATAGATAAAGTACCCTTTTTCTGTCAGCCTGATTTCTTCCAAATCCCATACGGATGTATGGGACAGTATGGGCACGCCTCCTTCCTGCCATGTAATTTCCACATAGTAAACCTGCAGCTTCCCTGCACGGTACAGAAAAGTGCGGCATCCAAACCGGCCGTCCCCATAGATATCACATATTGTAACCTGGGCCTCCTCTCCATCTGAATATCTGGAATAAAACATTTCTACCTCTTCATAATTTTCCATATTGATGCCTTTTGACACTGAAACATATCCAAGCCCGCCCATCCGGCTGACTGTCTCCCGCCTTTGTTCTTTTGTCCTCTGCCCCAGTTGATAAAAAGTCGTATCCAGCACCTTGATGTCCTTATATAAATCTGCACATCCTTCGGCGGCTGATATTGCGGCTTCCTGAAGCTGTTCCTGTTCTTCGCTTTCCAGGATGCTCACCGCCTCTTCTATTTCTTTCCCATAAGAGCTGCCATCCACATTTTCCCTGCTTTCTTCTGCCTGCTGCTCCTGCGGCTCCCCTGAAAATTACTTTTCAGGGGAGATTGCCTTATCACAACCGAAATAAAGTAATAAGACAACAAAGCTACCTGCGGCAACAAAAAAGATACTTTCAAATAAACTCCTTTGGCATTCTATTTTTCTCTGTTTACTATGCTTCATAACGTTCCTTACCTTTTCTGGTCGTATAATCTATATATAGTATTACATTTGTAAGATTTTAAGTCAAGAATAACTTATATTATCTACAATCTTACAGCCCCGTCTTATTTTCTCACCGTTTCCCCACTACCGGAATATCTAATTCCTGTTTTTGGATGGAATTGGATAAATAACGAAAGGCCCCATTCTCTAACGGTCTTACCACAATCTGATTTGTAAAGGCATAATCCGAACCATAATCCGGCCATACACCGTCCACAAACAGTGTAAGCGTTCCATCCACATTTTCTTTATAGTCCACCACTTCGGGAAACGGCGGCAAAGGCTGCGAGATACTCATTTCATATTTATATGTATCCGTGGCTGCATCGTAATTGCAGTACTCCCTTAATTGCTCTGCTGTTACCGGGAAATAAGTCATCATAATAGATTCATAAAGCTCTGCCGGGATCCCCTCACCGTCTGGCACAAATACCTCCCCTGTATGAATCCGATAAACATCCTCAAACATGCATGGCCTTAAAATTTCTTCCACATTTCCGCTGTCCCAATCCGTTATCATCACCGTATAACTCACATAACTAAGTCCAGAAACATATTTTTGGGTAAGCTCCCGGCAGGTTTCCGGCAGAGGCTTAACCCTGTAGTACTCCTTCAAATTACCATGTGCAACGATTACTGCATGTGTATAAATCAAATATCCCTTTTCCGTCAGCCGGATTTCTGTAATATCGTTGGTTCTGGCCGCCTGTATAACCGGTATTCCATTGTCTTGCCATCCAATCCCGATATAGTAGGTCTGCAGTATTCCCTGCCGGTAGACAAAGGTTCTGGAAGAAAATGTCCCGTCTATAAAAGGTTCGTAGATTGTAACCAGTGCCTCCTGCCCTGTGCGGTATTGGGAATAAAAATTTTCTACCTCTTCATAGTTACGCATATTCATATCATCCGAAACACTTACCATTCCATTGTCGCCCAACACATTGACAATATCTCTTCTCTGCTGTTCTGTCAATTCAATAACCGCAGCATAACCGCTGTCCTTGCTGCTATTTACTGACTCTTCGGCAGAATAATAACCTGCACACATTTCTGCCGCCGATACTGCTTCATTCTGTATTTTTTTCTGTTCATCCATTGACAGGACACACTCCGGTTCCGTATACGCATACGGCTCCCCATCAGCTGACCCCGGTTGTTCCTGGGATTCAATCCTGGCAAACGGCACTTTTACTCCCCTGCTGCCGGCCGGATACACTGCTGCTTTCATCTCCCCAACCACGTGCCCAACGGCTGCCAAGGATAGCGCTGATAAAAAACATACGCTGCATTTCTGTAAAGTACGTTTCATATACTCTATCGTTCTCCCTTCCTGATAATATGCTTTACAATTCTTCTGTCAGGTAGAACATATGAAAATAAATGCCTGGCTATAACAAATCATTCCCTTTTTGCTGAATAAAGGGCGGTTTTTGCAGATTTTATATTATTCAGTCTACCAGTCATCACTTCAAACTCAATATGTTATTGTTGGCATTTCCAAATTGCCATCGGATGTTCCTTAATTCTTTCCACAATTTCTTCTTTCGTATCATTTGGTGTGTAATCCATATCAATATCCACAGACAAACGTGGTAGATTGAACACCGCCAGATTGATAGCTGTTCCACCTTTTAAAAGCAGATGGTCTCTTAGATATTCTTCTTCATTCAGATAATTCAATACATCCTTCAAGTGCAAGACCTTTTCAAAGGTATCTCTCACAAATCCATGCTGCTGTGCAATACGTCCAATCTCTGTTTTATTATACATCGGCATCCATCATTACCCCATTCTTCATATTTTGCAAATCATCCGGAACAACCAGTTTCCAAGTATCATCATAGCAGCCGCCATCCTGATCACATGTAAGATAACGCTTGCTTTTGCCTATTTGTTTCTTACATTTTACAAAAAACGAATCAGACAATCCCATTTGTTCCTTGTGCTGCCATAATAAATATCCCATCTTCTGATACAAGAATTGATTTTGATAAAGTTCCAGGTACTTGATCAGTCTTTTCTCCTGTATTCTGTGCATACTTTCCATATTCTGTACCACTTCTTCAATGCCCGAAATCTTGTCCATATCCTTGATGCTGTCAACAATGGTTCGCTCCAAATTGGTCACTGCAACACCTCCGCTATAAGGAGGCTTCTCAATTCCCTCTGAATTTTTTGACGCTACGAAACAAAACGTATAACCATCAAATGTAAAATTCCGGAAGCTAGTCCTTGATGATACATACACATCATAATAGACTTGATCTGTAATTCCATAATACTCCATGGCTGTATGATGAGACACATATGATGTTGGCGTAATGTGGCTGGCTATCTGAAAACGATTCGCAACCGGTGCGCCAGTTTCTCCGCTAACGCAGGTATACATATTATTACGAATCTTGGCCACCATTCCCTCTTTCATCAATCGCTTGATCGCCGAACGTGCGCTATCTATATTATTGTAAAACACATTTACATCTTCCATGTTGAAGACCGGTTTTTTAATAGTTCGAAATATAGGTTCATATTTCCACCTTCATTCATTTTATCATCATTTTAATTTATATGTAAACTATTCCATCCACCTCTTAAACCAAAGATACTACCATGCCTTCATACAAATAAAAACGGATCTGCTGAAACATGCTCACTCCATCCAATAAACCTAATTGATCCGCTCTATGTTCTTCTACAATTGACAATCCCCTGAATCCCCTCTATAATATCTTTATTACACACGTAAGATTTGGAGGGATTTACCATGGCTGCTCTGCCGCAGATTTCCGAAGCTGAATATGAAGTGATGAAGGTCGTATGGAAGTACGCGCCCATCAATACCAATGAGATCACTGAGAAGTTACTGAAAACCACCGTCTGGAGCCCCAAAACCATACAAACCCTGATCAAACGTCTGGTGACGAAAGGCGCCCTCTCTTATGAGAAACAGGGCCGGATATTCGTCTACACCCCGCTTGTATTGGAACGGGAGTATGTGGGCCAGGAAAGCCGTTCGTTTCTGAAACGCTTTTACGGCGGGGATATTACTGCCATGCTGTCCGCATACATAGAAAATGACGGTCTGTCCGATACGGAGCTTGAACAGCTTCGCACCCTGCTTTCTGTAAAAAAGGATAAATGAGTTTGTAACTTTCGTCAGGAACTGTTCCTAACGAAATCTTGCGCTCCGGCTTGTCCGGGTTAAGGAAACAAAAAGGAGACAATACCTATGGCTGATTTTATGATTCGTTTTCTTATATGTAACCTATTCATCTGTGCCCTGGTTGGAATCCTTCTGGCCGCCAGGCATTTATTGAGAAATATCCTGTCAGGCCGGATGCAGTATCACCTGTGGTTTCTGCTGCTCGGCCTGCTTACCGTTCCGTTCCTGCCGTTTCGCCTGACAGGTTTCCCAATGCTTCTTGCCCGGCTTTTGGCATTTTGTAACCCCGCCCTGCCCGATACCGGAAACATTGTAAATCAAGGAGATGTGACGACTCCTGCAGGAGATTCGGGCTGGCTGAATGATTTTACTCTCTCCATAAGCAATCAGACGCCATCCATTGCCGGAACCATTTTACTGGGAATCTGGCTCGCCGGTATCCTTGTCATGGTTGTTCTGACAGCCAGATCCTCCCTCCGCCTGCAGAACATCAGACAATCTGCCCTTCCCCTCCAAAATCCGGCAATCCGCAGACTATACCGCCATTGCCTGAAAGAACTCCATATCAGAAAAGAGATTCCCATATACAGTACCGCATTTTTGCAGTCGCCGGTTATCATAGGGTTCCTAAGGCCGCATATCTATCTTCCCATCCACATCATCTCCGATTACAGTAAGATAGATACCGACAAATTCTGCCAAGCGTCCTGCGGTTCAAGTCCATCCGGAATGAACGGGCTTCACCAGATCCGCTACATGCTGCTGCACGAGCTGCAGCATTACAGGCACAAAGACGCGCTTGCAGGCTATCTGATGACCCTCACGGGAATCCTCTACTGGTTCAATCCCATGGTCTGGATTGCACTTAAGGAAATGCGAAATGACAGGGAAATCGCCTGCGACACGTCCGTACTGAATATGCTTGAACCAGATTCCTACGAGGATTACGGAATGACGCTGATCCATTTTGCCGAAAAGCTGTCCCGCCCTGCTTTTCCCTTTTCCGTTGGATTAAGCGGAAACATGTCACAGATGAAGCGGCGTATCCTCAATATCGCCGCCTACGAGACGCCCACCGCAAAGAAACGGCTTACAGGCATGACGGCATTCCTGATGGTAACAGTTCTCCTCACAAGCCTGGCTCCCCTGCTGTCTGCAAATGCAGCAAAGGATGATTATTATGGATGGGATACATCTCATAAAAATATCAACGTCATAGATCTGTCTTCCTGCTTTCAGGGATACGAAGGAAGCTTCGTCCTATACAACATGGCACAGGATACGTGGAATATCTATGATATGGACCGTGCCGCCTTGCGGGTCTCTCCTGACTCTACCTATAAAATCTATGACGCCCTGTTCGGGCTGGAGGCCGGTGCCATTACACCGGAAGCTTCCGCCATGGAATGGAACCATGAACTCTATTCGTTCCAAGAATGGAACGCTGACCAGACTTTGCAGTCCGCCATGAGCGCTTCCGTGAACTGGTACTTTCAGGAAATAGATAAACAGCTTGGACTCTCTGGCATTGACCGCTATCTCCGGGAAATCAGATACGGCAATGAGAATTCCAAAGGCGGCCTCTCCTCCTACTGGATGGAATCTTCTTTAAAGATTTCCCCCATCGAACAGGTGGAGCTTTTGCGAAAGCTTTATGAAAACAACCTCGGCTTTGGCATCCAAAATGTTAATGCAGTAAAGGACTCTATCCTCCTGTCCTCTTCCGAAGCCGGAAACCTCTATGGAAAAACCGGCACCGGTTGTATCGACGGCAAGGATGTAAACGGATGGTTTGTAGGATATGTGGAAGCCCCTGACAATATGTGGTTCTTTGCAGCAAATATCGCCGCGAACGGCGGTGCCTCCGGCAGCCGCGCGGCAGAAATAACGCGGCACATTCTTTCTAAGATAAATATATGGCAATAAGGAGCTTCTGGATAGAAAGTCAAATGTCCATACAACAAATATGCCCACTTGGCTCGTTGCCTGCAGGAACAAAGGGACTGCCTTTCTCAGGAGCCCCTTTTCCCTTGATACTATTGTTTCACTTCATAGCAGCGGCTGACTCCTGTACGGTTTCTCTATCTTTCCGAGACACTGACAGCTTCAGCCGCAACACTTCCACCCCTTACAATCCCAATCCTGTTTACAAACTTTCTTTTCAGCAATGTGATCAAATCATCATTCCTGTTTTCTGTCTGGGTACATTCCAAAAGGACGGTAGCGCCGTCATAGTCAATTATTGCAGCCCCGAATACTTTTGAAATCCGGAATAGTTCCGTTATGTCCGCATCTGAACAATGCTTCACCTTAACAAATAAAATTTCTTTCATGTGGATAGGTATATCTGTATAATCTACCACTTTGATCACCTCAACACTCCTGCTAAGCTGCTTCTTTATCTGCTCAAAAGTCCGGTCATCACTTGTCAGGCTGATTGTCATCCGTGATATGGTGCTGTCCTCAGTAACTCCGGCTGTCAGACTGTCCAGATTATAAGATTTTCCGGAAAACAAACCCGAAATACGGGCGAGTACACCTATTTCATTTTCAACAAACAGACAAATCCATCTCTTTTTCATTCCCTGTTTTCCTCTCTTTCTAAAATCATGTCATTCAGGGCGTTTCCCGGCGGAACAATCGGCAGGACATTGGCTTCTCTGTCTATGATAAACTCAATCACCGTAGGCATTTTTGTATTCTGCTTTGCACTGTCTAAAGCTGTTTTTATATCTTCTGCCTTTGTGACGCGGATTCCTTTTGCACCATAGCTTTCTGCCAGTGCAATGAAATCTGGCGTATATTTCGGACAATCATGACCAGGCTGGCTGCAGCCAATCTCACAGCTTCTCCGATAACGCATACATGTACTCGAATACCGCCTTTCATAAAACATTTCCTGCCATTGCCGCACATTCCCCAAGTATCCGTTATTCAGTATGCAGATAATGATTGGCAGTTCATAAACAACCGCAGTCGCCATTTCCTGGATATTCATCTGCATACCGCCATCGCCGGATATGACAATAACATCCTTATGCGGATTGCCAAGTTTTGCCCCGATTGCCGCAGGATAACCATACCCCATTGTCCCTAGACCGCCCGATGTCAACATTTGTTTATTCTCACCGCTATCAAGAAACTGTGTTGTCCACAATTGATTTTGCCCTACATCCGTAACGACAACAACATCTTTAAACCCTTCATTTATGGATTGAATGATCATCTGCGGCGTCAGACCAACCTTCCCCATATCAATCGGATATTCCTTTTTCCAACGGCTGATTTTATCCGTCCACTCTGAGATATGAAGGGGCTTTGCCTTTTTGAGCAAAGCGTCTATGGCCTTTTTCGCGTCAGCTACAATCGGAACATCCACATCAATATTGCGGGAAATAGATGCCGCATCCACGTCAATGTGGATAATCTTTGCATTTACCGCAAATTCTTCTATTTTCCCCGTAATGCGGTCATTAAACCGTGTCCCTATGGAAAAAAGGACGTCACAATTACTGATCGCTGCATTGGCGGCATAGCTCCCATGAATTCCTATATTGCCGACATAGAAACTGTTCGTTGTCGGAATTGCGCCTTTTCCCATGATTGTCGTAATGACAGGCACACCTGTCAGCTCTGCAAGCTGTGTCATCTCTTTCTCTGCATGGGCAATATGAACTCCGCCGCCAATCAGAAACACAGGCTTCGCCGCATGGTTTAAGATGTCCAGCGCCTTATTTAACTGTCCCATATGTACGGAGGTATTTGGTTTGTAGCCTCTGACCGCAATTTCCTCCGGATAGAAATCACTGCCATAAGCCCGCTGGACATCCTTTGGCAGATCAACAACCACTACCCCCGGTTTTCCGGTCTTTGCAATATAAAAAGCCTTTTTGATTGTTTCCGCCAAATCTTCCCTGTTTCGTACCGTTACGGCATATTTACAGATACTTCTTGTAATACCTACAATGTCTACCTCCTGAAAGGCGTCATTCCCAATAAGGTTTGTCGCCACCTGGCCCGTAAAACATACTAACGGAACGCTGTCATAATTTGCCGTAGCAATCCCTGTGACAAGATTCGTAGCCCCTGGCCCGCTTGTTACAAGACAGACACCAACTTTACCCGTAGAACGTGCATAACCGTCTGCCGCATGGATCAGCCCCTGCTCATGGCGAGGCAGGATCACATCTATTTCTTTTTCCCCATACAGTGCATTAAACAGATCTATCGCCTGTCCCCCCGGATAAGCAAACAATGTGTCAACTGCTTCTTCTTTTAGCGCCCTTACAAATAAATCCGCACCTGTTATCTGTTTCATAGCATCCTCCATTCTTCAATGCGTGTGCTTGCATGCATTATATTTCTTTTTTTGGCACTGCCCTCTGACAGCGCCAAATCTTACGGATCGATTCCTTTTACAAACATCTGCACGCTTTCATTAATGTACCTGTCTTTTTCAATCTCTGTAAGCTCTTTTCCGAACGATGCATTCAGAAATGTATAGCCGAATGTTGCCGAAAATACGGTCAATGCCAGAGCCTCAAAATCTTTCTCCGGTATTTTGCCCATCGCGCACATTTTATTCAGATAATCGGTAAATGTCCTCAAAAAAGCCTGGGGAACCTTCATAATAAGCTCTTTGGTTTCCTCATAGAGCTGCGGCGCCCTCAGACCGATTGACAGATTCACGAAATCCGGCGTCATCCTGTCAATATATGCCCCCATGAACATTTTTAGGTCTGCCTCCAGATCCCACTCTACATTTTCAAAAATCTCCGGTGTCACATTCGCCCGCCAGCCAGCCTGGTTTGCCCCTTGTAAAACAATATCCTTTTTGCTCTCAAATTTGCGGAACAAGGTACACTCATTTACGCCGGCTACCCTTGCAATTTCTTTCGTGGTTGTTGCGACATATCCCTTGTCACGGACTAACGCCATCGCCGCATCAATGATCTTCTGGCTTGTCTCATCCACATTCTATTCCCCCTCTCTGCAGTTTTATCATTAATAATATCCTTTCATGCAAGTACATGCTTTCATCATAGCAGAATAAATATCTAAAGTCAATATCCTATAAATATCCAAACCTTTTATCTGCCCCCAACCCGATACCAGTATTCTGGGATTTCCCTGATCCCGTCACCAAGAATCCGATTGCCCAGATAGCGGAAACTGCCGTCTTCTGCAAATCTTACGGTCAATTCATGGGTTATGAGCCTGTCATCACATATAACCATGTCACACACTGCATCGACAGTCAGCGTAACCGTTCCATCTTCATTTTCTTTGATATCCGTAACCTCCGGAAGCGATGTCCCAAAGAAATTCGGATCATAATTTCCACATCCCAGCCGTTCCCACGTGTATCTCCGGCTTTCTTCATCAAATGCGGCATATTCCCGTATCTGTTCTGCTGTCACTGGCAGATACTCCATGAGCAGACTCTCAAACTCATCCTGCGGTATCCCATCCTGATCATCTGCGGGCAAAAAGGTCTCCTGGTATTTCATCTTATACAGATATTCATACAGTCCATTATAATCCAATTTCTCCATATGTCCTGCGTCCCAATCAGAACACAGCAGATTATTTCCCTTATACCCGATATCCCGGACGCACTTTTCAGACAGCTCTTTTTGTTCCTCAGACATTGGTCTTATCCGGAGCAGACAGCTTCCATCCACGATCTCCGTTACTTCCGGCGGTTCGGGAACGCACATTTCATAGCAGAACCAGCCCTTGTCTGTGTAACTCCAGTCCTTTATTCTGGTATAAGAAATATACTCCACCCTTGGATGGTTGTCTTCCCGCCACGCTGCCCTTGCACTTAGGACATACATATCATTCCCGTCAAACGTATATTTTCTTCTTCCTATCCCTCCATCAGACTGTATCTCATAAACTACCGCAAATCCACTGTTTCCTTTTATGCATTCTTTCAGGAAGTCATCCATTTTCTCATAATTTTCCATATTGGAATACAACAGAGTTGAATGAACCGCTTCCCCTGTTTCCCCAGCTTTCTCCTGCATCATCTGAATGGTCTCATCAGAGAATCCGTCTGATAAAGTGTACACATCAGAAACCGCCTCCGCCATCCTGATACAATCCTCCTCTGCCTCTTCCCTTTCCTTATCATCGACGGGAAGATTGTAGCCTTTTTCCCATTGTTTTGCATCCTCTTTCCTTTTCTGTGTTTCTTTTTCTAAAGAAGATTCCTTCCTGTCCGGAGTCTTTGCGCAAGCACACAAAATAGCAGCAAGCACAAACACAATAACCAAAATACATTTCTTCTGCAACGGCATATTATTTTCCTTTCACTCTATTACCGGGATTTCCAGCTCTTTCTGCTCTATCACGTTAGAGAGATACCGAAAAGTCCCGTCTCCAAACGGCTGTACAACAATCCTATTGGTAAACGCATAATCCGAATTATAATCCGGCCATACACCATCGACAAACAGCGTTATCGTTCCATCCCCGTTTTCCGTATAATCAACCACTTCTCCAAAAGGCGGGTATGGCCTTGCATATATCATTTCATAGGGGTAACTGCCGCTGCCTGCATCATAGCCGCATACCTTTCGTACCTGTTCTACAGATACCGGAAAACATGCAGTCATGACCTGTTCATACACTTCTGCAGGGACAGTCCTGTCCTTCGTTCTGAAAATCTCACCTGTGTAAATACGATAAATATCTTCAAACATACGAGGCATCAGAATATCCTCCACATTACTGCTGTCCCAGTTTGTCACAAGCAGATTATAATTTACATAGCTTAGGCCGGATAAATACTTTTTGGTTAATTCCCTGCACTTATCTGATATGGGACTTGTTCTGAAGCACTGGCGCAGGCTTGAATGTGGAATCAGGATTTCATAAGAATAGATAAAATATCCTTTTTCCGTTAATTTTATTTCTGCTATGCTGTTCTCCAAAGTACTCCTTATCTCAGGTATGCCGCCCTGCTGCCAGCCTACCCCTACATAATAGGTTTGCAGTTCATCCTTCCTGTACAGGAAAGTAAATACACCGATCAGGCCGTCCGGATTCACCTGGAAGATTGTGAACATGGACTCTTTTTGGTTCAGATAATCGGCGTAAAATGCATGAAGCTTTTCCGGATTTACCATATTGCAGTCCTCCGTAATGCTTACAAACCCTGCCTGTCCAAGAAGTAAGACCACTTCCTTACACTGCTCGCCTGTAAACTCTGCAATATTCGATGAAAAAGCAGGACCGTTAGCAACCTCTATATTCTGATAAATACCTTTTACCTGCTCTGCTGCCGTCAAAGCCGTCTCCTGAATCTGCTTCTTTTCTTCCTCTGTAAAAAGACAGACCATTCTCTCCGGGGTAACTGGTGTCTGGGAATCAGAAGATCCTGCAGTGATATCGCCGATATCTATTTCGTCTCCGTCTATCTCGTCAGCATCTATTCCTTCCATATGATTAACAGGAGCTTCTGCCTTTTGCGCTCTGATTTCCTCTATGTTTTTCTCTCCTGCATTATCCTGCTTTGGTCCTTTTAAAACTATGACACAGGCGATAACAATAACCAGCAATTCTATGATGAAAACGCCCTTTTTTTGAATCAGCCATTTCACATTTTCCATCATTCCATGCCTCCATACATCTCTTCCCACTGTTCCGGAGTCAGACGCGGCTTATGCCAGGTTCCCTCCTGGTTCTCCTCTGACGGTATGATTCGGTTCGATACATACTGCACCTCTCCGCCTTCCAAAGGGCGGACCACCACCTCGTGGGCATATACTTTGGAAATGCTAGCATAGGGAAATACCACATTTACTGTCAGCGTTATGGTTCCGTCGCTGTTTTCCGTATACTGAACTACTTCCGGATATGGATACTCCGGATATTCCACTTCATAAAAGCCTCTCGGCTTATATTCATATGTCCCATCCTCTGGATAAAAAACCGTTTTTGACTGCAATGTGCCGCTGTCTATGTTGATATATCTTTGAATGACGTTCTCAAATTCATCCTCCGGGATCCTGTATACCGCGCCAACCCCTAAGTTATCGTCCATACCATACGGGATCTGCCCGCCGTTTACCCTGGGGTAAAACAGGTCATACAGATCATAGAAATCCAACGTCCCAAAATCATTCTCATTCCAATCCACCAGAAACAGGTTGTTCCTCTCATAACCGGCAGGAAGGATATACTGCCGGTTCAGCTCCCTGCATGTTTCGTCTAAAGGCAGCACCCGAAACGCGGCATACTCGCTGGCTTCACTCATAGTGAGCACATATAACTGTTCGGAAAAATAACTGCCGGAAAACATCAGATATCCGTCCTCCGTGTATTCCCACCGGTCCGCATGAAAACCGGCTGTAGACACCTTTTCCATGTCCTGATCCTTATACTTGTAATAACTGGTGGTTGCCTCTACCTCCCCGTCTTCTGTCTTCAAGTCATATTTCACAATCCCGTCCAAGGCCCCCTCCAGGTCATTGATTTTTATAAGCGTCAGCTTTCCTTCCTCTTTTGCGTCTACTTTCCCGCAGAAGCTGATGACCTGCTCCGGTTCTGCCATGTCAATCTGGTTCCTTCCGTCAACAGCCGCATAACCATGACCGCCAAATTGATTTACAATACTGCGGAACATTTCCAAATCCTCCATACGTCCTGCTTCCTCGGCATCTCTAAAAAGCTCATATCCAATCTCGATCACTGGGTCTGCTTTCTCCTGAGCCTCCTTCCCGGACTTTACCGCCCTGTTCTCCTGTTCATCATCTCCAGATTCCGTCTGGGATGTATCAGTACACCCAGATATACTCAAAAGCAAGATAATAATAAGAGGAAGAACGAACCAGTTTCTTCCCATCTTCTGCTTGTATCTGTCTTTTCCTTCAAACCTCATATCTGCCTCCATTCATCTGTTCTAAATCCCGAGTATCTATTGGCTTCAAAAGAAATACTACATATGTAGGATTTAAAGCCAAAAAAATTTATTAAGCTATTGTCTCAAAATTAATATTACATATGTAGGATTTGAAAGTCAAGAGAAAAATGTAAATGTTTCCCTTTCCTTCAAGATATAGAAACACCGTTAGTTGATTATACCAGTTGCATAACCGCTCTTTCGATTTCTTCTACATCATCTGATGTCAATTCGGGGAAAAAGGCAGAAACTTCTTTTCCAGTCAGGAATTGGTCTGCGAACGATTAGGTTCGTCAGACCAATTTCTGTAAGATACTTTTATAGATATTTCTTTCATGAAAAACAATTAATTATCAAGAATTTTCCCATCCGTAGAAATGGTTACAACTCTCCATGGTATAAATCTGCCACTCCTTTTAAGAGCCTCTTTTACCGCATATTCGATTCCGCCGCAGCATGGAACTTCCATCCTTACAACCGTCACACTCTTGATATCATTTCCTGCAATCATATCCGTCAGTTTGTCCGTGTAATCCCCTTCATCAAGCTTGGGGCACCCAATCAGCGTAATATGGTTCCTAATAAACTCGCTATGGAAATTCCCATAGGCATATGCCGTACAGTCCGCGGCAATCAGCAGATTAGCATTCTCAAAATATGGTGCCTTTACAGGTGCAAGTTTTATCTGTACAGGCCATTGCTTTAACTGGCTGCTGACAGGGACAGCGGTAACAGAAACATCCGAATCCGCTGCATTTCTTGTAATCGTCCTTGCGTTTAATCCGGGACAGCCAGCCTTTTTTGCAGCGAGTACGGCCGCCTCATCATAGGCAGGCGCCTCCCGTTCCTCAAATGAAATCGCATCAGCCGGGCATGTTGGCAGACAATCCCCCAAACCGTCACAGTAATCCTCACGAGTAAGCTCTGCCTTCCCATCTATCATTTCAATCGCACCTTCATGGCAGGCTGCCGCACAGGCTCCGCATCCATTACATTTCTCTTTATCAATTTTAATAATTTTTCTGATCATATGAACTCCTCCTTGCTTTTCTGCAGCTATCATAATACAATAAACAAAACAATTCGGTTGTATTTACAACAGAAAGAGGATTTTATATGGAAAAATATGTGTCTGTGCTCAAAGAGACACAGCTGTTCGCTGGTGTAAGGACAGACGAAGTCAATACAATACTCGGATGTCTCCAGGCAAAATCCCGTATTTATAAAAAAGGGGAATATATTTTCAGGCAGGGGGAACACCTGACCCATATTACGGTTTTGGTAAAAGGGAAGCTGCACATCCAGCGGGATGACTATTGGGGAAACCGGAGCATTGTCAATGTCATCCATGTCGGTGAAATGTTCGGAGAAGCCTATGTCTCCCCCGGAAGCGGACCGATTCTGAATGATGTTATTGCTGTGGACGACAGCACCGTCATATTCTTTGACGTACGAAAAATGCTGAACGTCTGCTCATCAGCCTGCCGTTTCCATTCAATCGTACTGCAGAATCTTTTTTTTGCAATATCTGATAAGAACAGGAAACTCGTACAGAAGCTTGGACATATATCAAAGCGTACCACACGGGAAAAATTGATTTCTTATCTGTCCGAAGAGGCAAAAAAACAGAACAGTAGTTCCATTACCATTCCCTTCAACCGACAGCAGCTTGCGGATTTTCTTTCCGTAGACCGCAGCGCTATGTCCAATGAGCTGTGCAGGATGCGGAATGAAGGACTTCTGACCTTTGAGAAAAATCAATTTACTCTGCTGTAGATTCATATTTGTAAAACTGAAAAGAGATACAAAAAGGCAGGACACCTTCCTTTTTACGGGAACATATCCTGCCTCATGTTTCATATTTCCTTTTTTGATTTTATCATTTAACCTTTTAATCGGTTTTCAATATCTGATGCACTATATAATACATCTGTTACAATCACTTTATCTCCCTGGATTATAAAAAAGACAGAATAATTGTCTATCAACAATCTTCTCATCTCTTTGCTTCGTTCCGGTTCTGATTCCATAATACAGATTCTCTCAGCCATAGTATCCAATGTCAAAATAGCGTCTGCAATCCGGTTATACTGATCCATTGCATTTTCCGGTGCCTGAAGGACATAAGCAATGTGATTGTATAATTGATCCATATCAGCCAATGCTTCATTTGTAATCTCAACCGTATACTGTTTCATATCAATGAGTCTCCCTAAATTTTGCGAACGCTTCCGCTGCATTTTGCACTCTACCTGCTGCTATATCATTGTAGCCTTTTTCCAATTTTTGATGGATTTCTTCCGTTGTCATGGCATCTGCATGAATCGGTACTGGTGCTTTTGGTAAAGAAACAGAAAAAGGAATTCCACCTGTAAGAGAAATTTGATTCAAATATATATCAATTGCTGTTGACATGGGAACACCTAACTGAGACAATACTTTTTCTGCCCGTTCTTTAACAGTTGGATTTACTCTTAAGTTCAATGTTGCTGTTTTTTCCATAATTATAATCCGCCTTTCTGCGAAAGGCACCGATGGGGTTATGAAACCCGTTTAGCCACTTTCGCTTTCTATTTTATTTTCCTTCTGGTATTATCTTCTTAATAAGACTGACACACTACAGAACACGTGGAGGTGAGTGGCGGGGCTGTATAGCGGCGACCTCGCATAATTATATGTTGTCGGTCATCCGTTAAGGCATCAATGAATGGCGCATTCCAGTAGCCCGTAAACTTATCTCTTCCTAAGTCGACTCGATTTTGCCGGATGACCAGTCCCTGTCAGTTTTATTCCTACAAATATCAGGAGGTTATTTTATTGGCTTTTAAAATTTTTCGTTTCAACTGCTGTGGACTTGATGTCCACAAAACTTGGATCTATGCCTGTATCGGTATCACAGATTCGAATGGCAGAACTGATTACAAGCAGGCTCGTTTCTCTTCTTTTTCCAAAGGATTGAAGGAACTGTGTGATTGGCTTGCAAAGTACAATTGTTCTGAAGTTTGCATGGAATCGACAGGCAAATACTGGATCCCTGTATTCAATGTTTTGGAAAAAGCGGATATTTCTGTTATCCTCGCTCATCCCAAATATACAAAACCTCAAAAAGGAAATAAGACTGACCGAAAGGACGCAAAATGGATCTGCAACTTATTCATGTGTGAAATGATTAAGCCTTCCTTTATCCCGCCTGCCGACATCCGTCATTTAAGAGATCTGGTTAGATACCGTTTCAAACTCACCTGTATGATTACCGGTGAAAAGAACCGTGCACAAAATTGTCTTACCGTATCAAACCTTAAACTGGACGATGTCTTCAGTGATGTGTTTGGAAAATCTTCTCGTTCCATTACGGAATATATGCTCGCTCATCCCGGGGAAATTTTTGATGTAGCGCCTTTCGTAGATGGCCGCTGTAAAACACCTGTCGAAGAAATCCAGGCTGCTGTTGATGGAGCTATTTCTCCCGAACAGGCCGTAAAGCTTCGCCAGTGTCTCAGCCATATCGATGAATTAGAAAAGCATCTTAAAGAAATAGAACGGGAGATCCTTCGTCTCTCTGATAAATATGAAGCTGCTCTTGATCTAATTCGTACAGTTCCAGGATTTGGTAAACGTCCCATGACTGCCATACAAATCCTTTCCGAAATCGGCGGTGATATGTCTGTCTTCCCCACAGCTAAGCACCTCGTTTCATGGGCAGGATGTTGTCCCCGCAATGACCAAAGCAACAAAAAAATCAAATCGACTCGAATTTCCCGTGCTGGTAATTATATTAAACCAATACTGGTACAAATTGCAAATGGTTTATTGCGTTCTAAGAAACATCCTGAAATAACTGACCGCTACAAGCGTATTAAATCGCACCGCGGACACAAGAAAGCCATTATTGCAATCTGTCGTATGCTCCTGACCGCTATCTGGCACATACTTTCAGATTTAAAGCCATATACACCTGAAGGCTATCTTGAGCCGCGACCTGTGAAAGAATCAAAAGTTCTGACGAAATCACAGGCTCTTCATTTATTGAAGCAGCGTGGTTATATCATCAAAGATGATGCAGAACCTGCCCTGAATTAGGTAATGTGTGTCTATATTCCTTTTTTGAAGCCACCACCGAAGGGATGGCTTTGTCGTTATGCCCTTTACTTTCTCTCTACCCACTACTTATTTGTTTCAAACTTACACCTCCTAGTTTTTTATATTGTAACGCTTTTGTCGTTACAATTCAAGCGCTAATTTCTTCCATAATATCAGACATACACTAGCGAAAAAACCCCCAATATCCTGAAAAGTCACACTATATAATGTCAGAAAGCTTCCATAAATCATAGAAACGATAGCTTCACATGTCAAATGCAAGTTGACTTCACGTCTATTATCTAAAAAACTGCTGCAACGCTTATAATGATGCCTATTACAATAGCGTGTCTCTTCCAGGTCAGCCGAAGATATCCTGCAAATTCACGGAGCAATGCATTCAGTGTAAAATACCATTTCGTCTTTGCACCAAACCCTACGCATTTTATTCCTTGCTGCTTCGCCAGGATTAAAGCTCTAAAGACATGATAAGCAGTTGTAACAATAACAATTTTCGCATTCTCGTTGTCTATCAACTCCTTTGAAAACATCAGGTTTTCCTCAGTTGATACCGATTTTTGCTCCATTATGATCTTTTCAGCATCCACTCCCTGATCGACAGCATATGCCGCCATAGCGGCGCTTTCCGAAATGTCTTCGCCTGGCCCCTGCCCTCCGGACATAATCAGTACCGCATTCTGGTTGCAGCGCAAAAGCTCTATTCCTCTATGAATCCGGGCCGCAAGCAGCGGCGTAACCTTAGTCCCAATAATCCCGGAGCCCAGTACAATAATATAGTCCGCATTCCTCTTTTTTCTCAGATGAATAAGATTAAGAACCGCAGATAGTGAATACATCGCCATCAGTGACAATACATATACAGCAGAAAAACTAATCGTTACATAAAGTATTGTACTGAATCTGCCCTTTTCCAGACTCCCAATCACTGGCCAGACTGCAAGATATCCAAACAGCAGGATTGAAAATAGCATAGATAATAAATTAGAAGGCTTCATTCCCTCATGCCGGATAATTTTTATTCCTTCTATAAAAAACGTAACAATCAAAACTGCCGGAAATGCGATTACGCTGACTACTGCCAAAATAAACAGAAAAACAAGAAGTCCGACGACTGCATCATGTGACGCAAGCCATTCTGAGTACTGGGAAAGTATAAAAAACAAAAAAACTGCCAGACTTGTCATCATCCAGAAAAATGAAACGCCGCTCCATAATGTTCTGGGATCATGCAGCATAATTCTCGCAAATATGCAAAATGGTATTAAAAAAAGAATAAATGAAATCTGCAACATATCTGTATTGCCCCTTTAAAATACGACATTTTAGAAAGCCCTTCCGCTAAGGGATTCTCTCCATAATTTTATCATACTCAAATGGCGGTGTAAAATACATTCTAATACACAATCAGACACTTGCTATTATTCGAGTATCCATATACAATTATATTTGTCACCAATTTCCGTCAGGAAATTGATGACCTGCTTGCGCTTCAGCGCAATTCCTATTGTATACTGATACAGTTTAAAGAAAGACAGGTACAAATACTTTGCAGCGAGAACCGCATACCGGACATTTCAAGACCTGGGTATATGCGGCTGATGCAAAAAGACGCAAAAAAGCTGATTGATGGAAGGGAGTTACGCCATGAATAATGTATTGATTATAGATGATGATAAAGAACTTTGCGCTCTTATGAAAAAATGCGTAGAGCAGGAAAATTTATCAGCCATAGTTGCATATAGCGGCATTCAGGGGCTGCGTCTGGCCGATGAAAACAAAGATAGCTGTTCCCTTATTATTCTGGATGTAATGATGCCCGATTTAAACGGATTTCAAGTGTTGCAGCAAATACGGCGGACAAGCAATGTTCCCGTCCTTATGCTCACTGCCAAAAGCGACGAGGAAGATAAAGTGTCCGGCTTGCGAATGGGGGCAGACGATTATCTGACAAAACCATTTAGCATTAACGAGCTTATGGCGCGTGTCAATTCCCTGATCCGACGATACACTACCTTAAATCCCTCTACGGCAGATACAGATTATATATCGCTGAAAGATATGGTAATTGACAAATTAAACCGTACAGTTTCGGTCAAAGATATTCCTGTTTCGCTTACAGGGAAGGAATTTGATTTACTGCTCTTTCTTGCTTCCAACAAAGGACGGGTATTTACCAAAAAGCAAATTTATTCACAGGTATGGGAGGAAGAATATGCTTTTGACGATAGCAATATTATGTCTTTTATCAGCAAATTAAGGAAAAAGATTGAGCCGGACCCCGACCACCCCTTTTACATTTTAACTGTCCGGGGTGTCGGCTATCGTTTTAACAAGGAGGCATAACATGGACATCACTGTTTATCTTTTCATTGTGTCAGCCCTCATGCTGCTTATCATTGTGTATCTCATTTCTGCCTTACGGCGCGTGCGAACACAGCTTGCGCTGATAAAAGACGCCTTAGAGGACATAGAGGGCGGGAACTTGAACCGACGTATTTTAGCAGGCGAAAACGACATGACAAAGAAAATCTGCTATGGTATTAACGAAATAGCCGTAAACAGTCAGGCGCAGCTTATACGGCAAAGACAATCTGAACAGGCATATAAACGGCTGATGACAAGCCTTTCGCATGATGTAAAAACCCCGCTTGCCTCCCTTGTGGGTTATCTGGAAGCGGTAGAAAACAAAATAGTCATTGGGGAGGAAAAAGACGAATATATCCATGTCACACATGAAAAGGCACAATATCTGAAATCCTTTGTGGAAAATCTGTTTGAGTGGGTAAAACTGGATTCTGGGGAGCAGATTTTTCATTTTGAAAAATTTGATTTGAATGAACTATCCCGCAACATTATAGCAGACTGGATTCCTGTCTTGGAAAACAGTTCTTTTGAATATGAATTTGTCATACCCGAAACAGAGTATTTTATCCGTATAGATGTAAATGCATATACCCGCGTCCTTAATAACCTTTTGCAAAACATGATTGTTCACAGTGAGGGTGACAAAATGGAATTGCATATTTTCGAGGATATGCGGCAAGCTAAAATTATAATATCGGATAATGGAAAAGGAATAACTCCCGACAATCTCCCACATATCTTTGAAAGAATGTACCAGTGCGACCAGTCGCGGTCCGCGAAAGGAAACGGATTAGGTCTGGCGATTACAAAGGAACTTATCAGCGTTCATAAAGGAACCATCACCGCCGAAAGCAATTCCGGCCATGGGACCAAATTTACCATATTGCTTCCGAAAGCCCTGTAAAAAGTGCAGGGCTTTTCTTAATAAAACAAGAAAAAAGCAAGGTATCGGCAAGGTTATGGCAAGGTTAGTGATTTATAATAGGGAGTGCAAAAGGAGGAAACATCTATGAATGATTTCGTAATTGAAACAAAGCAGCTGACAAAAATATATGGAGAACAAACGGCTGTCAGTAAAGTAAATCTCCATGTAAAAAAAGGACGGATTTATGGTCTGTTAGGGCGTAACGGAGCCGGAAAAACAACAATTATGAAAATGATTTTAGGACTGGCTTCTATTACTTCCGGCAAAGTGGATGTATTCGGTAAAAATGTCAAAGGACGGGAAAAACTTGTATATCCCCGTATTGGTGCAATTATCGAAACGCCGGGTTTCTATCCAAACCTAACCGGAACAGAAAATCTGGAAATCTTTGCAAAGCTACGCGGCACAGCCGCCCCTCATGCAGTAAAAAACGCTCTGGAAATAGTTGGATTGCCCTATAAGGATAAAAAGCTATTCAGCAAATATTCCCTTGGCATGAAACAGCGACTTGGGATTGCAAACGCTATCCTGCATGACCCGGAATTGTTGATTTTAGACGAGCCGACAAACGGGCTTGACCCTATCGGCATTGCAGAAGTAAGGGATTTTATCAAAGAGTTAAGTGCGGCACAGGGTAAAACGATTCTTATATCCAGCCATATTCTTTCTGAAATCTCACTGTTGGCCGACGATATTGGAATTATTGATAATGGCGTTCTTTTGGAAGAAAGCAGCATGCGGGAACTGGAAAAGAAAAACCGTAAATATATCCTGCTGCAAGTGTCCGATATTCCAAAGACGACATTGATTTTAGAACGTCAATTCCATTTGACCGATTATTCTGTTCAAGACGACCATACGTTACGGCTTTATGACGCTTCCCTTGATATGGGCGAAGTCAACAAGGTACTTTTCATGCAGGATATTACCGTTATGAGTTCTCTGGTCTGCAACGATACATTGGAGGACTATTTCAAAAAAATTACAGGAGGGGAAGGCATTGCTTAAATTGATTGAAACCGAACTGCTGAAACTTCGCCGAAGAAAACTTTTATTGATTATGCTGCTCGCAGCACTTATTATGCCCTTTTTCGCAATGCTGCTGTTTCGCTACAAAGGAGAAACAGGAATAAACCCATTAGAGTTTTATCGGTGGTCTGCATTTGGTTATACGCTTTTTATTATTCTACCAGTCGTGTTGGGGATATTTTGTGTAATGCTTATCTATGAAGAAAAGCGGCATGATGTAGCAAAGCAGCTTTGGATCGTACCGATAAGCAGAATGAGCTATTTTTTCAGTAAGTTTTTTGTGGTTTTATTCTATTCAGTCGTTTTTATGATGATTACTGCAATAGCTTCTGCGGCGTTTGGTGTGCTTCCCGGATATATCGGATTTGACGGGAATCATATTTTGTACTTGTTTGAAAGATGTTTAGAAATAGGAGTGATTACAGCCTTTGCACTATTACCTGTTCTGTCAATCGCAACAATGACAAAGGGATATATTCTCCCTTCCTGTATCACATTGATATATGCCCTCTTAGGATTTTTCTTAATGAACACGAACATATATCTACACCCGATTTGTTCAACTGCGGCTATCATCATGCGAGACAGCGATATTCCAGGGCTTGCTTTTTCACAGACGATAAATGTTCCATTTGCATTGCTCTGTATTGCTGCTTGGGATATTATCTTTATCCTGCTTGCTAATATTGCTTTGAAAAAGAAGTGAGGTGTGTTCCATGATGAAATTACTTTGGGCGGAACGTCAAAAGCTTCGTCGCTCAAGTATCGTCTTACTTACCATATTTGCAACCGTATTAGTCGCTATTGTTGTTTTTATCGGCGGGAACAGTATGGATTTAGAAGGACAGTATATTGATAATGCGGGGTGGTACATGACAATGGTTCAGCCTTGGGCTACTTTGCTTGTTATTCCTGCTGTTATCGCTCTGTTGGGAAGTTATATGGTTTGCCGGGAGGAACAGGACGACACAATGAAAACGCTAAGGCTGATTCCTGTCAATGAAGTAAAATTGACTATCGTAAAGCTGGTGATTACTCTTGCTTTCAGTATATTTGTCTATGTGTTGCTTTTTATTATAACTTTTTTGACGGAAGCATATTTACATTTTTCCGAATTGTCGGCAGGAATGGTTTTCGATTTTTTGAAAACATACTTTTTAGAGGGAATAGGCGTATTTTTAGCTGTTTCTCCTATCATTGCATTAGTAACATATACAAAGAAAAGCTATTGGTTAGCACTAATCTTAACAGAAATGTACTCTTTTGCAGGAATGTTTATGAGTATGTCCGGCACTTTAAGAGCGTTCTATCCTATTACGGCGGTATTGGGTGTTGCAGGTTACTATGAAACTACTACTGAGAAATTAATTGCAAGTATTATAATTCTATTGTTATGCGGTTGTCTTTCGATTTTGTTATTGGTAGGGTTAAATCACAAAGAAAAGGAAAAGATATGCCATACTTGTTCGTGAAGAGTTCAGTTGCCTAATAAATTCACATGAACAGGGACACGAACAACTGGATTCTGGAAAACTGAATACAGGAGGTCACAAATGAAAGAACTGCCAGAAAGAATCCATGACGATACCAACGGTCTTGATTACGTTGAATTCTCGGAAATGTTCATTGACGGTTTTAAGCTGGGGGCAAAGATGATGGCGGAGGTTTTCAGGAACGAGTAAAAGGACGGGGACAGGAAAAGGCAGACGCTTTGAGGGGAGCGGCTGCCTTTTTTGGAGGGTTGCTGACAAGTTGGAAATCAAATTCTGTTAAATAATCCATATTTTCTACGCTATTTAAAAAATCCCGATTTTAAACTCCATGCAGCTTCCCAGCAAGCTGGAAATTACAGATATTTTACATATACTCTTGAATCTTCTCCATGCATATCTTTCATCATTCTAAAAAACTCATACCCATATTTCTCATATAACCCATTATGATTTGTTGAAATATAAATGCTATTAATTCCATCTGCTTTTGCCAATGTTTCAGCGTAACTTAACAGCTTTCCAACATAACGGTGTCCTCTATAATGCGGAAAGGTATATACCCACCCAATCCATGGTGTTAATTCTGTTGGCTGAATATCGTCCTTATCAGCAAATGTGCAAAAAGAAATCAAATCTCCTCCCTCTGTCAACATAAGTACCTTTGTATTTTCACCGACATATTCCTTTAACTTTTGATTTTTTAACAGTTCATATAAAAACTGACCTGCCCCCCAATCACTTTCTTTAATCTTTGAAAGCCAATATTCTTTGTTATTTGTACTGAAATATTCGATTATGTTCACAAAGTTATCCTCCTAACTCCGAATTATTATTGCGTTCAGTTTAGCACATTTATGTTAAATCAAACAGAAAGTCCTCATAATCACTTACATAATACCGGATATTCGTTCTTCCCCTTTGAATGATCGTATGTCCCTCTGCTTCCAGTTTTGATTTTTGGGCCTTAACACCGCCGGGATACTTGGGATTTAGCTCTCCTTTTGCTTTCAATGTCCTCCAATAAGGCGTCTCATCCTTTGTTCTCTGATGGCTTGCCCATGCTGCTATAGTAACAAAAATACCGGCAGTGATAGGTTCTGTAAAATCAGCACCGCTTAATTTAGCAAAATACTCACGGATCTTTCCCACGGTTATCACCTTCCCATAAGGAATCCTTTTCATAATTTTATCATACTCTATTGGCGGTGCAAAATACATTCTGTCACCGCCATATTTGTCAATACTCTTCTGATCCGTAATCACTTGAATCTTGGGCATATCCTTACTTTCATGCAACATTGCATTAAAATCTTTTTTATCTTCATTCGCCATATCTCTTACCTCCTTTTTCGTAAATCATAATACAATACCTGCCCATATGCAATGAGACAGTTTTAAAAAATACGTCTTTCTACTTAGCAAATAAATCCGAATAGTATTTATCACTCTACCGTTTCAATCGACTCCACAATACTCATATTCGCAATCCGCCTCAATGGTATGCACGTTGCAATCAGGCAGGCAAGCACAGACATTACGGCCGCCTCCGCCAGGGAAACTACAGGAATCGAGACCAGCTGGATGGTATCTGTACAGGCAGCTTCCACAAAAATCGTGCAGATATACCCAGTCACACCCCCAATCACAGCAGCAATGATTCCATAATACGCCCCTTCCCACAGGAATGTCTGATATAATGCCCCATGGCTCATGCCGATTGCCCTCTGCATCCCAATCTCCGTCACCCTGGTATGGATATTCGTATACACCGTATTTACGATATTCAAAAGGCCAATCAGACCTACGAACAAAATCAGCCCCCATGCCAGCAGCCGGATCTGCTCATAGCTCTCCGCAAGCTGCCGATCCGTATCTTCATAAGAGAGATAAGTCGTGCCCGGAATTTCCCGGCATAGTTCTTCCACCGCCCGGTCAAACAAGTTCCTGTCCGCCGTCTCCTTCAGCACCGGAAGCATTTCCTGATACTCGCTCTTTCCTGTCAGTTCCGAATAAATCCGGTCAGATACAATCACCTGCACACCATTTGTAAATCCCTGATTCCCGATTCCCGCGTATCCATCCGTTCCGTCAAATGCAGCCATGACCAAAAGCTCCCATCCCTTTATGGAAACTGTATCGCCTGCGGCAAACTCTGAATGTTCCAGCTCCTCCCCCTCATAAACTACCGGGAACGGATTCTTTATCACACAGCCCTCTCCTGCCATCAGACGCTGAAACTCTTCTTCTGAAAGCTTCCCTTCCGTATAAGCGTCCATATACATTTCATTGAACCCTACAACCTGCAAGGTCTCCCCCGGCTTCAATTCAAATCCCGGAGACATCCCGGCAACCAGTTCTTCCGTATCATAAAGAGAAAACTGG
The DNA here is from genome assembly GCF_000403455.2 of Dorea sp. 5-2. Lineage (GTDB taxonomy): Bacteria > Bacillota > Clostridia > Lachnospirales > Lachnospiraceae > Sporofaciens. Next base: position 212,251 of record NZ_KE159717.1, read on the forward strand.
ATTGCCGCAACAGATTCAACAGCATCATTTTGAGATAACTCATCTAAATCTTTTTCTGTAAAGCCGGCCGTCTCATTGATAATCGAATAATCCCCAAGACGCATTTCTTCCATAAGACTGGCAGCATTTAAAAGCGAAGTAAAGCTCTGCAGGGCAATAAACACCGAAATACTCATCACAAGAGACAGGATTGTAATGGCCGTCCGTCCGGGGCTCCGCCTCAGATTCAGCCGGGCATAATAAGCCGCAAAATTCTTAATCCTTTTTGTCCTGCGGTTTCTGCGCCGGATCTTCGTATTCCCGCCTGACATGGCTACAGTCGGCGCCACCTTCCCCGCATACCGGACCGCCGGTACTGCCGCGGCAAATGCAAAGAACAAGGTGAGAAATGCACTGGCGGCAAGAAACAGTGGCTTCCCTGCGCTGTTTTCCCGGATCAGCTCCTTTAATCCCGCAGTATCATTTACCATAAAGATCTCCGGGGACACAAAGCTCGTTGCCATCGAAAAGATACTTTCTGCTGAAAAATATCCTGCCAGCATCCCAACCGGGATTCCGGCTGCACACAAAAACAATATCTGCCGGAAAACAATCTCCCAGAGCTGATCTTTCCCGCCTCCGATGGCACGCAACACGCCGTATTCTTTCGTGCGCTTTGACACGGAAATTTTCAGCACATTGTAAATCACAAGCCCTGATGCCAGAAGCACAAGGCCGCCTACCATGATACCCGCAATCTTAAGGAAGGAAACGTCCATTCCATCCTCCCCGCCTCCTTCCGGATTCTCATAGGGGATGCCCACTGCCGAAAGATAGACGATATTGTAGGTCACATCCAGTTCAGGAATCTGCAGGTTCTCTGCCACATCCTCCACCGTACTCTGCATAGTCTTCTTATCCGCGGTACAGAAATCCGCCACATAATATATCTGCTCTGACGGGAACAGCCGGGAAGCCGTCCCCTCCCCCACAATACCAGGGAGCATGCCATAAGTATAGGCTACATAGTTGCTCTTCGTGATTCCTGTAAGGGTAAATTCCTCCGTATAATCCACTGCAGGCAGAATCCCATGCCGCCACGATTTAGAAGCCGTCAGGGAAATCCGATCTCCAGATTTTCCCTGAAAGCCAAGAAACCTTAACACATCCTCTGACAGTGCAATCTCCATTGGATGTTCCGGAAGCCGTCCTTCCAGAAGCTCTGTAAAAGCCGGATACATCTCATAACTATGGTTCAGATATTCTACAAGGCTAAGCTTTAGCTGGCTGTTCAACTGGATTGTCCCAAGGTCAATGGCCGCTCCGACATAGGAAAAACGGGAATCGGATTTCACTTCTGCAAGCTGCTCTTCTGAAAGCTGCACGAAAGAGCCATACTTTTTCCCTGCAAGGGCGGCTGCCTGCTGCTCCTTCATCGCATTCAGAATCCCAAGCGACTGGCCGATTACGGTTGTTATGACTGTAGATAGAACCACCGCAATCAGTATTAATATGGAAGTAACCTTCTGTACACACAGCTCCCTCCATGCCAAAGTTCTGTAGGACTTCATACTTCCACCCCGCTTCCTGTCTCTGAAAGTATTCCATCCACGATTACAAACTGCCTGTCAGCCATCTTCGCAATCCGGCTGTCATGGGTAATGACCACCAGCGTTTTGTCCAGCTCCCTTCTGATATTGCAAAGAAGCTCCATCACCTCGCCGCCGCTTTTGCTGTCAAGATTTCCCGTCGGCTCGTCCGCAAAAATAATGTCCGGCTGTGCCGCTAAGGCACGGGCAATGGCCACACGCTGCTGCTGCCCTCCGGACAGCTCATGGGGCAGATGATTCAGCCGCTTCTGGATTCCCAGAAGTTCTGTAAGCTTCCTAAGGTAAGCTTCATCCGGCTGCTTTTTATCCAATAGAAGCGGCATGATGATATTTTCCCTGGCCGTCAGAACCGGAAGAAGGTTAAACTGCTGGAAGATAAATCCGATACGCCTGCGCCGGAAAGCGGAAAGCTCCTTATCATGGAAACTGTAAATATCCCTGCCGCCATAGGAAAGCAGCCCTGATGTGGGACGGTCCAGACCGGACAGCAGGTGAAGCAGCGTACTCTTCCCGCTGCCCGAAGGGCCTGTAATAGAAAGGAAATCCCCCTGTCCGATTTTAAGGTCTGCCTTGTCGAGCGCTACCACGCGGCTCTCCCCGCTGCCATAGATTTTCGATAGTTCTCTTGCCTCAATGATCATAAAAACACTCTCCTTATATTTTGTAAAACGGCCAAATGTCCGTAATGGAATGTAAACCATTGGATATCCGTATAAGAAGAGTGTAACTCATAAATCTCAAGAAACGTTCAAGATTATAAAATTGTCAAATAATTCTAAACGAAGCGGCTGCCGCTGCTCCTCCGCCTGCCGGATTTTCTAATTTAAGCGTCCCTCCATGTTTCAGGCAAAGAACATGGGTACTATATAATCCCATTCCAAAATGTTCCGCCTCCTCGTTCATTTTTCCGAAAGGTTTCGGACCCTCCTGAAGCATTTTCAGAGGGAATCCGGGGCCGTCATCCATAACCGTCAAAACGACTCTGCCATCCTTCTCCCTTAGCAATACAGACAGCTTTTTCACAGCAAACCGCGCCCCATTACTGATCAGATTCTCGGCAGCATTCAGGAAAATCCCATAATCCACCCGGGTACTTCCTCTGGGCTCCACCGTAACTGTAGATTCTAATGCCGGAGCAAGAAACTTTATCGTATCCGCCAGTTCTGTCTCAAGCATGGAATAGGTACATTCTACGGCCCGGACCGGAAGCTGTTCCATTCTCTGGATACTGCTCATCGCCTCAACATAATTCTCGATACGCAGCGTATAACCCGCAAGCCTGTCAAAGGTTCTCTGGTCGCCTTTCCCCTGCTGTATCAGCTTAACCGTTCCTTTTAAAACAGCAACCGGATTGCGCAGGTCGTGGGAAAATGCGGCATTCAGCCTCTTTCTGTCTTCCGCCTGCTCCCACAATTCCTGGTTCGCCTGAAGGAGTTCTGCCCGCATAATCTCAAATCCTCTGCAGATCTGCCCCAGTTCATCCTCTGAAATATCCGGAATGGAAAAATCCAGATCCCGATTCAGGATACGCTCCGTCCCCATCTTCAGGACAGAAATCGGCGTTTTCAGCTTGATACGGTAAAACAGAAGCCCTGCAGTCCCGATTCCGCCGGCAGGCAGCAAGATACATGCAAAAGGTGTTAGTCAATAAATATGTTGGTCTAATCTCATTACAGTATTACCAGACGATAATTGCGTACATCATAGACACCATGCCAATAGCAACTGTTTCCAATATTGCACAATGAAAGAAACAGAGAAGTTGCTAAACCTCCTGCACACCGGAAAGCTATCGAAAATAGTGCATTGTAACGATTGAGATATTTTGTTGCCACTCCGCGGTAATGGTTGTATGTTTCCTTAATATAGGAATGCATGCTGTTCACTGTATTCAGATTAAACAGCTTCTTATTTTCTTCATGGTTTACATCCATAACCGTACAACCCGTCGCTGCCCCCAGACTGTTATAGCTTCGAAGTCCATCTGTAAGTATTAGAGTCTCCTCGCAGATATGTGTGCCAAATATTTCATACAATTCCTTGCCTGATGGCTTTGCGCGGTTTACGGTCTCTGCTATTGCCTTGCCATCACGCTGGATACCTGTGCAGATTGCGATATATTCATTTGAAATCCCTCGTTTTGCTGCTGTAGCCCCATGCTTACGGGCAGTACGGTTCGCTTCCGTTGGAACGGTCTTTCCTTTATAGCAGTCAAGGACAAATGTTTCATCCAGTTCAGCGATACCAGAAAGAAGAACAGGCTCTTTTTCAAGCATGTCCTGAAGTGCCATAAGAACTTTATGCCTCATATTAAATGCTGTTTGATGAGAAAATCCGAACTTTTCAGCAGAGAAGTCCAGAGATGCACCAACCAGTGTGTCATGAATGAAATCGGCCCAAATGGATCGGCTAAAATGCGAATTGGCCGTCAGTGTACCGGTTGAGTATAGGTAGGTCTTTCCGCATTCATGACAATAGAAACGCTGTTTCCCATTTGCATGACCATACTTGATAACTTTTGAACTCTGACAGTACGGGCATTGGGGTCTGTCAGCTAGGCTTTGATTAACGGAAACGATCCCCATTACAAAGTTAATGATGCGTTCCAAGTCCGAGTTACATAGGTTTTTAATGCAATCAAACAGCGTATTGATTTTATCTTTCATATGATTATCACCTCAAAATTCATTAGATAATCATATGATACTACTTTGGGTGTCCCAAAATCTGGACACTCAGCAAGACCAACATATTTTTTGACTAACACCATGCAAAAAGCTGAAAGCCGTCTATCATGCGCAGGATTCTCCGCTGCCCCTTTGTCGGCTGCTGAAGCAGTACATTCGTTCCATCCGCCCTGAATTCAATTCCCCCGGACGGGTAATTGTCCCGGACTTTCTCACAGCACACGAAAAGCAGTAAAAGGAGACACAGCGAAAGAACGACACAGAGGGAAGACAGCACAAAAAACGCTCTCTTTAGACCCATTTTTTTCAGGCGTTCCATTTATATCCGCACCCCCAGACTGTCTCAATATAGCTGTGAAGCGTATGCTCGGCCAGTTTTGCCCTGAGCTTGCGGATATGCTCCATCACAGTGCCGCTGTTTCCTTCCCCGTCAATCCCCCAGATCATGTCATAGATCCGTTCCCGGTCAAATACCTGTCCCATATTCTTAGAGAGCAGTTCCAGGATGTCAAACTCTCTTTTCGTCAGCAAAACCGGATTTCCGTTTACCGACACACTTCGGGTCCCATAATCAACCGCCAGTTCGCCGAAAAAACGAACTGCCCTGCCGGCCGCCCGGTTATCCAGCGTGCGCTGCTCCCTGCGCAAATGCGCCGCCACCCGCGCGCCAAGCTCATCCAGTTCAAAGGGCTTTACAATATAGTCATCCGCCCCTGCCTGAAAGCCGGTAATCTTATCCGGAGATTCCACCCTTGCAGTCAGAAACAGAATGGGGCAGGTGACAAATCCGCGGATTTTCCGGCAGACCTCCAGGCCGTCCATCTTTGGCATATTGATATCAAGAAGAATCAAATCCGGCTTCACAGACAGTTTTTTTATCGCTTCCTCGCCGCTGTCAGCGGTATACACTTCATACTCCGGCTCAAAATACTCTCTTATCATGTCGGTGATTCCCGGTTCATCGTCCACAATCAGTATCTTATATCGCATCTGATTTCCTCCAAATGTTTGATAGATCTCTATTTTAGCACGAAAATATCAAGAAACTTTCAGAGAGTAGGAAAATTTATATAAAATGCCGAGCCGGCCCCTAATCCGCTGTCAGCTGCAATACTGCCCCCATGCGCTTCAATAATAGATTTTGCAAGAGGCAGGCCAAGACCAATTCCCTGTGTATCCTTGGAATACCGACTTCTGTAAAACCTCTTAAAAATATAATACAGATCCTCCGGATGGATTCCAGTCCCGTTATCCTTTATGGCAATCTGCAGCGAAGACGCTGACATCTTCCACTCAATCCAGACAAAACCTCCCTTTTCCGTATGGTCCAAAGCATTTTTTACAATATTTATCACTGCCTCCATCAGCCAGTTACGGTCACAGACAAAGTCTGTAGATTCATCTCCAGATAGAATAATCTCTTTTTCTTCCTGTCCGGCACGAAAACGGAAACTCTTTTTGATACGTTCCATCATCTCAGATATATTTTCCGTTTTCCTCTCCATTACAATTGTACCCGCATCAAATTTTGAAATCTTTAACAGATTCTGTACCAATGTTTCAATCCTTTCCAGTTCCTGCTCGGAAAGATCGGCAAACTCTTTAATCGTAGGCAGATTTTCCGCCTCTCCCTGCAAAATCCCGTTATAAATATTTAAGGCTGCCAGGGGAGTCTTTAACTGATGGGAAATATCCGATATCGTATTTCTCAAGAACTCCTTCTCTTTCCCTTCCTTCTCAATATGTGCGTTCAGGATAGAAACCAAAGAATTCACTTCATGAAACAGCCTGTATAGTTCTCCCTCATCATAACATTCGATACGTGCGTCTTTGCTGCCGGAAATATATTCCCTGATCTGCCACACTGCCTTCTCCATAATCTCATTCTGTTCTTTAAAATATCCATAGCATGCTAATATAATCAGGAATCCCATGACGAAAGCGCCAATTCCAATGTAGAGAGCTGCCAGTGTGGCGCCAATTTGCATGAAAACAATAAAAAACACTGAAAACCCTATTATATATAGAAGAATTTTACAGAACAGCGCTTTTATTTTTTGATTTGCCAGTATCTTCATAATACACCTCTACAAGATGTTTCCTTTACATCTTCCTGGATTCCATGCCTCCCTCCACCGGATTCCATTTATAGCCCATACGGCGGACGGTTACAATTCTTTCCGGCTTTCCGGGATCATCCTCTATCTTTATACGGAGTCTCCGTATATAGGACGTAAGCGTATTATTGTCGATATAGTTTTCATCACAATCCCACAGCCTGTTTAAAATCTGCTCAGGTGAAAGTACAATGCCAGGATTCTCCATAAACAGGCACAGCAGTTTATATTCACTTGCCGTAAGGTCAAGCTGCTCGTCTCTTTTATAAACTTCTCCTTTTATGCGTTCCACCGTGATATCATTGGAGCTAAGCTCCGATTTCTCCTGAGCAAAGTTGCCGCTTCTGCGGAGCAGGGCATTCACCCTTGACAGGAACACAGCCAGCTTAAATGGTTTCGTGATATAATCATCCCCGCCGATATCAAGCCCCATGACAATATCCGTCTCATCATCCGCAGCAGTTAAAAACATAATCGGAACCCTGGAAGTCAGACGCATTTTTTTGCACAAATCAAAACCGGAACCGTCAGGGAGGGAGACATCCAGAATAACCAGGTCGTATTTTCCATCAGTCCAGAGCGTATCAGCTTCCAGGCTTGTGCGGGCAACATCTATCCCATATCCTTCTTTTTTGACTGCAAAAGAAAGTCCGCTAATTAAACTTAAATCATCTTCCACCAGTAAAATCTGTTTCATTATATTATCTTCCTCTGGATTTTTCTTTTATAATTCTACATGTATCGCTACGTCCCCGTTCATTTATTATACCATCTATATACATCCTTTACAATAAACTACCCGTCTTTTGCAAAATGAAAGGCCATCTTTGCATATTGTCCAATGAAATCCACAAATTTCACGAAATAAATTACTTTACACAGCCTCTTTATATTGTGTTATACTTTATTGTACAGTTTTTACGAGAGAATCATACAGTTTTATTACAGTATATTACATAATGGATTTTCGGCTCTATCGCTCATGGAAGACAATCTGCTTGGCGGCGCATATCCATTATGCCGGGGAGCAATCGAAATATACCTTAAACTTCTGATATCAAATTCGCAAAGTGAACTATATAAATGGCATGAAAAATTCACAACATTTGAGATTAAACAATCCTGTTGTACTCAGATATATCCTGAAGAATTTGATATATTATTTGAGAATCGCATCTGTAAAAATGCAAAAAATAAGGTTGATTATCTTCATTTTGGCTGGGTAGATTTTATAAACGGATATCATGACGTGGTAAAAAAGTTTCCGTACTCTGTTTATGGCATTATCACATATCTCAAGAATAAGAAGATATGCAAGATTTCAGAATTGGAGGAACTCGAGCATTTTTATAAATCATGTCATATATACACTCATGGCAATACACAGATAGTAAAATATCCCATACTGCACTATTTTGAAATCTCTATTATGCTTTACTATATTATCCGCAATACATTTCTTCTGCTATGTAAAGAAAATGAGACAAAAATTGCTATTAATGAACTTGATATTATTGCCTTGATAGACAGAGACTTTGAAATATTGTACAAACAATACAGCAAACGCTCCACTAAAAACTTTGAAAATTATTATAATCGCTAATTTAATCTGTAGAAGGGAATATAGAATTTCCCTTCGGTCTCCCTTGCTATAACGTTGTCTATTTCCCATACATTTTTAGTTTTTCGATCAATCTCCATAAATTACACCCTATGCTATCCACCAATTCATATTCATCACCAGGGAACCTTTTTGCTTGAATGACTGCTTTATCAATATAAGGCAAATATTTTCTGGCAAAATTAATACCACTTTTCCCGTGATGTGCTCTGTCCGATACTTCCTTACTTACAAAAGTATGCTGCTCCGAAACCTTCTTATTTTCTTTAATTTCATCTAACTGATCGCCAAATTCCACTTCTATATCAGCTAAATGCATAAGCAACCAAAACTCAAAACAAGGATTCGCAATATAACATTTATATCCATTATCCCTACAATACTTAATCTGTAACGATTGTAATTAGGTATGCCATAACCTATTACTAAATTGGCATAGACCGAAAAAACCCCTAAAATATGCCATTTTTATTGATTCCTTAGATGTTTTGTGCTATCCTTATAGCATACCTAATT
>NZ_KE159717.1:222270-261729 GCF_000403455.2 Dorea sp. 5-2
ATAGCATACCTAATTTTGAAATCGTTACAGCTTAATACATTCAAGCATATTAGATTCTGAATAATTGCTTACGGCAGAGATATTGCGATACGCCAGCAGTCAGAACTTGTAATTCATGACCGACATGGCCGCATTCGTGATAAGGATAGCTACGGTATGATCCTTGTCCACCCAAAGATACTAAATTTTAAATCTTAGCTATAATTTTAAATTACTACACCAGTGGTGCTGAACCTCTCAGCACCACTTTTTCAGAAAATAATAATAATTTCTATTTTACTCTACCACAACTCTCACCACACATTCCTACTCTCCTAATCTGATGTACAAGTGAAGCAATCCAGCCTCTCCCCTTTTTCTTCCTGCGAACCCGCAGGTGCAAAAGGAAATCCATACAGACCAGCAGTATCAATACCCCTGCAAGAACCTCCGCCAGAATAACCCTCCGCCAAAGGCCAAACATCTTCTGCCAGACAAAAAACTCCTGATGAACGGCAAGACTTTGTATCTGCTCTGCCTTATCCTTAAAAAGCCTGCTGAAAAATTCAAAATCCGACCAGTAGGTAGGCAGGTAATCGCTTCCCGGATTCGCCGCATTTACTCCCGCTATCATTATCACAAGCGCTGCCGCCAGACAGCACGGCAAGATACACCGTCTGACGATCTCCGACGCTTTAGCACCCATCTGTTCCCCCGCTTTTTCATTCTCCATCTCTTTTGGCTTCTTACGGGTTTTCCTCGAAGCCGCAATTCCAATCACAATCAGGGAAACTGCCAGAATCATAAAATACAGCAGACTATCCAGAACATAATACAGCTGGCCGTCTATCTGCTGGCCGTCAGTGCTTCCAAATAGCGCTTCAATGATACTGACCGCCTGATTTACAGACTGGTCCTCCTCTTTTTTGCGTACCGTAATCCCGTCAAATACTTCTCCTTCCTCTGCCGGAATCACACAGATAGGAGCACTCCCTTTCAGCACTCCGGCAATCTGCCAGTTCTTTTCATCCATTCTGACTTCCAACCCCAGCACACTATCCGAGCCAAACAACTGCCGGACCGTATCCTGGTCAAGCAGACAGACATTCTTTTCTCCTTCCGTAAAATACCTTCCGTCAGCCAGCTCCTTCCCAAAGACGGCGGCCGGCTGCCCCTTCATCTGATAGCAGGATACTTTCTGGTCGTGCCCGGTATCCTCGGACAACACCTTGAAATCCCCGCATGCTTTCCAGACTGCCCCTTCTGAAAAAATCTCACTGTTTTCACTTTTTTTCCATTGCTCAAAAGCCGTTTCTGTCACTGCCCCTGCCGGATAAGACAAGGAAATCATGTCTGCCTGTTCCTTTAACCGCAAAAGCCCGTTTATGATCCAGATATTTACCATGACAAATACCAACATCAGCACCAGGATTCTGATTTTCTGCCATCTTATTTTCATTCTCTCACCTATGCCTGTTTCCATACAAAATGCATTGATCCCATTCTTATCACTTTCATAGATAATTATCATCCGCATATCCGTTTTTACTCTTTCAGCCTTACCCTGTCTCCTTCTACCACATACTTTTCAGATGATACAATCACCTGATCCGTGTTCGTAAGCGTGGAAGTGATTGCCGCACTTTTCGCATCTTTCTCTAACACAGTAACCGGAACGCGCTTTGCAGTCTGCAGCGTGCCAAGCATACGGTCTTCCTCGGAAAGAACCAGACAGTACGCTTCATTTGCATCTTCCCGCAGTGCGCTAAGCGGTATAATCTGGTCATACTCTTTTTCTGATGAGGTCTCAATACTCCAGGTAAACTGTTCCCCGCCTCCCACATTTGTATTCTCCGGAAGCGGCGCTCGCCAGAATGTCTGCATAGAAGAAGCGCCTTGGCCTGCCGCATCGTCCCCGCTGCCTCCCTCTGCTATTTCTCCCGTCTCCATTCCTATGGATTCAATCTTTACGGTTTTTTTCTTCCCTGCTGCAAGCTGGACTCCCACTTCGGCGCCGACCTTTAATTTTTCTTTATCTTCTGCCTTGACCATGCCCTTTAGCTGGAAACCGCCGCTCCCAGTCACAAAGATTTCCGAGCCTGTAGTCACCGCGCCGGCCTGCACACCAACCTGCAATACGGTACAATCTAAAACTGCGCAGATCTTACCGTCTGCCGCCTGATAGGACAAAAGCCGTTCCAGCTCCTTTCTGGCCTGTTCAACCTGCACCTGCGCTGCTTCGGCTCCCAAAAGTGCCGCCTGGGCTGCATTTGCTGCATTCGTATTCTGGGCCGCATCCTCCTGTCTTGCCAATTCATAAGCATTCTGTGCCTGGTTTACGGCCTGCTGGGCTGTCTGTACTTCTGCATTCGCTTCCTGAAGTGCTGCTTCCAGCTCCTGCTTCTTCGCAGCAACGTCGTCCTCTTCCCCATCCGGTACAGGCGAATTAATAAACTGGTTGTAGGCTGCCTCCGCCTCCGCCGCTTTCTGCTGGGCCGTCTGAAGCCCAAGCTGCGCCTCGGAAAGCGTCTGTCCTGCCCCTGTCGTTGCCGGAACCCTCGCCGGTTCCCTGGCAGACACCTGCTGCTGTGATACCTGCAATTCTAACTGGTTCAGTTCAGCCTGTTTCTTATCAATTGACTGCTGCAGATACTCCTTACGGAATTGAACCAGACGCTCCCCCGCTTTTACCGTGCTTCCCGGATCTGCCACCCATTCCACCTGCTGTTCAGGCCATAAAAATAACTGGTCCTGCTGTACCGTCACCACAGTACCGTTCCCATCGTAAGAATAAGACAGCTTTCCCCGTCCCACCTTCTCTACTCCCACCTGAGCTACCAGCATAGAGGCTGCCGCTCTGGAAATAACCCCGCCGGCCGCCATAATGATCAGAAATCCGGCAATAATCCGAATCATCCATTTTTGATTTATCTTTTTTTTCCTGTCCACTTCGTCAATCCTTCCATAATTAGTGTCTTGTCTCGTTGACAGACAAGCGAACCCATACATATCCCTGTAAAAAGTGGTTAAGCCTTCACCCCGGATGCCACAATCCCCTGTTCCAGGCTGTCCTGGCCATAGAAGAACAAAAGCAGCGCCGGAAGCAGTGTTATGATGGATGCCGCAAAAGCTGCCGCAATCTCCGTATTTACCATCTGCGGCAGATAAAGCGACAGGGGCCACAGCGCCTCTGTCTTAAGGTATGTCATTGGCTGTTCGATTGTATTCCAGTATTCCAGAAATCCCAGTATCAGGATAGAGAAAATACCTGGCATCCCCAGCGGTATGCCCATAGATACAAATATCCTTAAGTCCCCGGCGCCGTCAATCTTTGCCGCCTCCAGCAGTTCCTTCGGAATACCTGCAAAGGTCTTCTGCAGGATAAATACCGGCAGTGTGGAGAAAATACCCGGCAGGATCACCGCCGCACGGGTGTCCATTAAGTCCATCGTATTCAGGACCAGATACCCAGATACCATTGTTACCTGAAACGGCAGGATCATCAGAAGCATATAAAGAAACCACAGCACCTTTTTCCCCGGAAAACGGAACTGGGCAAATGCCCATGCCGCAGGCACCGCTGCAAGGAGCTGCCCTGCCAGCACCAGGATGGTCTGTATCATGGAATTCCAGAAAGCGGTAAAATACTCCGGCGAATCCAGCAAAAGGCGGACATACGCGCGCAATGTCGGGTACATGGGGAAAACACGCAGTTTTGCACTTTCCCCATAATCTGCAAGCACCGCGCCGCATGTTTCCAGAAGTTCCTGTCTTCCCATCAGAGAATTTGCAGTAAGCATAAAGAGCGGAAATACCATAACCGCAAGGACAATCAGAAGGAACACCCTAAGAGCCCACTGCACCAGCACTTTATATCCTCCGCTCTTCGATTTTCTTTGTATGATTTTTCCACCATTCTTCCGCACCCAGTATCCCTCCTGTCAGAATGACTAACATCACAGCCGCCGCCGTCATCTTCTGAATATCCAGATTCACAAACCAGTTGTTGAAAAGATGCTGCAGCATATAAATACTCTCATGGGGATAGTCTCCCGCCAGCAGATACGCCTCCCGGAATACCCGGAATGCGTTTACAAACGAAAGGAGCCCCGTTACAAATGTTGTTTCTTTTAACTGCGGCAGGGTAATATACCAGAAACAGGCCCATTCTCCCGCCCCCTGTACCCTTGCCGCCTCATACTGCTCCTCTGGAATCGCGCCAAGCCCCGCGAGCCAGAGTATCATGTCATAGCCAAGATTCTTCCATATATAACAGGCAACCAGTATCCAGAACGCCGAGTCAGACGCAAGCCAGTCACGTCCAGTAATCCCGAATATTCCTACAAGCTGCCCAAGCCATCCTTTTTCATCAAATACCATCTGAAAGAAAACCACTACAGATGCCGCCGGAATCGCCATCGGAAGAAGGAACCCTGTCTTCATCCATCTCTGGAACTTTGTCACATGGCCTACTAAAACCGCTGTGCCAAGCGACAGGACCAGAAGCAGGGGAAGGCAGACCGCCATGAATCTCGCCGTATTCCCTGCTGCCAAGCGAAACGCCTCATTCTCCACCACCATCCGGTAGTTTTCCATGCCCACAAATCCGCTGCCTACTGCCTGCTGAAAAGACCTTTTGACAACATCCATAAATGGAATGAGCACGAAGCCCCCCGTCCCCAGGAGGCTTGGGAGCAGGAACAGGTATCCGTTCCTGACCTCCCTTCCTTGTCTTTCCGATCTCTTTTTATTCCGCAAGGTACGTATCCACTTTCTGTGCGATGTTTTTTGCTGCCGTTTTTGCATCAACATTTCCTCCCAGACATTCATCTGCCTCTGTCTGATAAATATTCCAGATGACACAGTCCTGTGTAGCCGGCTTCTCTAATGTGCGGCAAATGGCAATCAGGCCATCGACCTCCTCTTCTGTCGGGTAGCTTACATCCAGCACAATCTCTTCCTCGCCTTCAAACTTCCAGCTTGACATGGTCACAAGCCCTGTTGCATATTCACTTGCCAGCTCCTCCTTGAGGATTCCCATTCCGGATTCCAATACCGACAATCCGTCTCCTACTGGCTTGCCCTGTACTTCCGGCGAAAACAGATACTTCACAAATTCCTCTGCGATGTCCTTCTGCTTTGTGTCTTTATTAATTCCTATGATACCTTTCGGTATATAAAGCCCATCCAGTGTATCCGGTGAAAGACTCATCTGACGCATAAGCGTATACGGGGTCATCATATCCGTCACGCTTGCAATCTTACTGGTGGCGACGCTGTCCGGATGGTTGATAATGGCTGCGCTTCCTCCGTTGCTGAACATATCCTGCTGGAAAATCTTTGCCGCCGTTCCCATATCCATCTGGGCCGACCCGTCCTCGTCGAATATCTCCGCCCGCGCATTTGCCGCAATCTTAACTTCTATCTCCAGCAGATCTGCCAGCTTCTCCTGGTCAACCTTGCCGTCCTTATTAATAACCTCATCCTGATACATCTGAAATAAGAAATCACGGATATAATCCCTCTGCGCAATTCCAAATATGCTTGCCTGGGGATGCTCTTCCAAGTAGGATTTCAGGCTGTCAAGGGATGACAGCGCTGCTTTTGTATTTTCATCCCCGTATATCACCGGCACGCTGAATTTCACCGGCATCCCGTATATCTTTCCGTCCTTCTGCGCTGTGCTTTTCAATATGGATTCCAGGTACGTCTCCTGCGCTGTCAGCCCATCTGCCAGATCCGTCAGGTCAGCCAGGATTCCTTTCTCAATATACGACTCTGCCGAGAGTCCGTCTAACAGAAGTACATCTGCCCCGTTTCCTCCAAGCAGCTCTGTGTTCAGGGTACGGATATCGTCCATGGTAATCCCTTCCTCTTTCCCCGAAGTCAGGAATTCTACTTTAACATCCGGATGTGCCTTCTGGAATCCAAGAAGCGCATCCTCTACCGTCGCATTTTCCGAAAGGCCGAATACCCTCAGCGTATTTTCGGGAACCGCCATTGCCTCGGCGTCATACACATAATGCATAAGACTCCACGTTGACGCCTTTGGCTGGCTGTAGAGGACATAAAAATCATCCTCCTGCCCTTTTATGAACCCCGCTATACGGTTCAAAGAAGAGCCCATTGACGCCATCGTGCCATCCAGGATTACTTCTCCAACCTCATTGCCCAATACCATCCGCATGATACCTTCTCCGGAAATGATGTACCAGTTTTCTTCATTCCCGCACATCATGATCCCTTCCTGCTGGTCAATCTTCATCGTGCCCTTCTCTGCTGCCCCGGAATCATAGATCGTAACCACGCCATCCTCCGTATTTGCTGCCATATCCCCGTTTTCCGCCGCAAAAAGCATCCTCTGCTCGCTGGAACTGCCTTCTACACTGTTAAGCTCCTGCATGACCTCCATCGAAGAGGCGTCGATCACTACCACCTTTGACTGGTACATGTCACTCAGCCAGTAGTTCCCTGCACCGTCAACCTGAAGATTGGTCACCGCAGGATACCCGTTATCGCCCTGCTGGCTAAGATAAGGAATGGACTGCTCAGCACCTGTCTGTCCGTCCTCACTTTTTGCAATATGCGTAAGCATCTCTTCGTCCGTACTTCTTGCAATCTGTGCCCCCTCTTTTGTTTCCTGTATCTCCTGCAGGCGGAGGTTCTGCCCTCCGTAAAGCTGGCCAATCCAGTCCAGCGGGGTCTGTTCCCAGTTTCCTTCCTTATATTCGTAACGGAACACCTTCGTATCTTCTGCCTCTGAAAATAGAACCGGGTTTCCATCCTTTGACTTTGCCATGTTCAGGATCTTCTCCCCCTCCTGTATCGGCAGTTCCATATCATTCTCCACATAACGGCCCTTCACAGAAGTATTCTCTTTATTCTGTTCTTCCGTTTTTCCCTTGCCGCAGCCGGATAATAAACCTGCTGCCAATACGGCAGATAACAAAAATGCCGCCGTACGCTTTACGTATCTTCCATGCCTTCCCATTTTCATTCACATAATCTCCCTTCATACATACATAATGCGCAGTTTATGAACAGCTGCACGCCAGCTTGCTGAAAGCAGGCAGGTCATAAATGCTATCTACCACTATACACATTTTTCCTCAAAAAGACTTCCAAGAACAAAACTACTTTTCCGCCCTTTGTTAAGGTTTTTTTGAGGTTTCCATCATCTCACAGCATTTTACATTCACCACCGCCCCTGACTCTGGCTCCTCCACATCTGCCTCGATTCCTCCCCTGTAACCAAGAGGATGCTAAAAAGGGCCCTGCCGGAAAATGATTTGTTTCCCGGCGAGCCCTTTTTAGTACCATCTCATATTATGTACATCCACTCCATCCTGCCAATATAAAACAGCTCATCTGCTCAATTACCAAAATCCATAATCATTACGGAAGAAGCATGTATGGTATCGCCATCCCTCGTACCTGATACTTCTGCCGACCTGCCGCTTACCAAATCAGCGCTGCTGCCCGGTGTATCTGTATGCGTTGCCCCCATATCCGTAGATGAGCGCACCGTAAAGGTGGTCTGTTCTGTAAATATAATCTCCAACTGTTTCGCTTCCTCCGGATCAAGCACCGCAACCTGCCCCGCATCTCCCTGGTCGTCTGTCTGAATCTCCTTTCCCGTAAAAGAGCCTTCTAAAACTTCTCCTATTTCTACTGACAGCCCGTTTATCGGTGTGCCTGTGCTTTCCGTCTCCCCGGCTATCTCTGGATTGTCACTGTCCGGCGTCTGCCCTGCCTGTGTATCTTCCGTCTTCTTTTCCGGTTTTGAAGCTCCCTGTGTATCTGTATCTTTCGTGCTGTCTTCCTTTCCGCTTCCGCATGCCACAAGCAGCAGCGCCAGAAGGGCTGCAACTGCCATGACGCATAATCTTCGGTTTCTGTTCTTTCCTTCATTTGCCATCTCTAAAATCCTGCCTTTCTAAAATATTTGTCATATATATCCTACCAATCCATTCTCTAAAAAAACTCTAAAGCTGCTAAAATTTTTGTGAAATTAAAATCCAATCTTTTATCCTCGCCCCATCCCCTCCCACCAAACATGAAAAGATTTATAAAATACAAAAACGGCCCTTCATTTCGCAAAAGAGAACGAGGTTATTGTCCGCAGTCTGCCCTAATGATAGAATCGCATTGTGATTTATATGATTCAAAGTAAGGAGTGTGAAAGATGCGTATTTTAATTGTAGAAGACGACAGAGAATTATGCAGCGCCTTAAAATTACAGCTTTCTGCCAAAAAACATACTGTTGACTGCTGCCACGCCGGAAGTGAGGCGATCTATCTTGCCATGTCCGGCGCTTACGACCTAATTCTTTTGGACCGCATGCTGCCGGAGCTCGACGGACTGGCCATCCTGAAAGCCATCCGCCAGAATCACATCAGCATACCCATCATCCTGACAACTGCACTGAGTTCTGTAGACGACCGGATTGCCGGCCTGGACTGCGGGGCAGACGACTATCTGGTAAAACCCTACGCCATAGAGGAGCTCCTTGCGCGTATCCGCGCCCTCTCCAGAAGGCCCCTTGCATTTTCAGACCAGACCTGTCTATCCTTTCTGGATATCCAGTTCGATATGGAGGCCAGGATTCTGACCTGCAACGAAAAAGAGCAACGCCTTTCCAAACAAAAGGCTCTCCTCATGGAATTCTTCTTACGCAATCCGGGAAAGACCCTGACAAGGGAACAGATCTTCCTGCGTGTCTGGGGTTCGGAAAGCGCCGTAGAAGACGGCAATCTTGATACATATATTTATTTCCTCAGAAAACACCTGCGCTCTTTAGGGAGCTGCGCAAATATTGCCACAGTACATGGCATGGGATACCGATTGGAGGACGGCAATGTTTCCTAAACTACAGAGAAAATTAGTTTTTCTTTATACCTTAAGTACCGGGCTGATCATAACTTTTATCCTGTCCATAACATTTCTTTTCTACTTTACCTCACAGGAAAACCGCCAGGAATCACTGTTCCAAAAACATCTTTTTACTCTGATGTTCCAGCTTCAGGGTAATTCCCACTTTACGGATCTGTTTCTGGCACAGATGGAGGAGAAAAACCAGCTCATCATTCATATAGAAGAAAACAACTCGCCCCTTTTCTTTCCTGGTTCATACAGACCGGATACGAGACGGGAGATTCTTCTTTCATATGCAGAAAAAGCTGCGGACAAGGAAGGCATTTTCATAGATTCCTACCCTATCTCCTCAAACATGTTGCAGACCTCCATATTTCAAATCCATGGAGACAGCCGGGATGTCTATCTTGGGAATATCCTTGTCCTCCAGACCCCTGCCGGATATAAAAAGCTCACCCTGCTGCAGGACATCTCTGACAGCAGGAAGAAATCCCTGAAAACCGGATGTTTCTATTTATTTATCGACCTGTTTGGAATCCTGCTCCTCTTTCTGAGCGGCCGCTGGTTCGTCCGCCGTTCCCTGCGCCCTCTGGAAGAAACATACCAAAAGCAGCAGGATTTTGTAGCCGCAGCCTCCCATGAGCTTCGTTCTCCGATTGCAGTCATCCAAATGACCGCAGATGCAGTCTCTTCCCATTCAGCAGAGGATACCCGTCTGCTTTCTGTTATTAAAAACGAATGCCGCAGGGGAAGCGCCCTGATTAAAAATCTTCTGCTCCTTGCTTCTGCCGAACAGAGGGAATGGGCTGTAAGAAAACGGAAATTTGAAATAGACGATCTCCTCCTAAGCCTTTTGGAGCTTTACGAACCGCTCTGCCTGTCCAAAAACGGAACCCTGCAGTTACGCCTGCCGGAGGAGCCGCTTCCGCCAGTATCAGCAGACCCCGAACTATGCCGACAGATTTTGACCATCCTGCTCGATAACGCCATCGCATATTCTCTGACGCGGCCTTCAAGAAAAATCCTTCTTAGGGCTGAACACTGCCATCCCCATACACTGGTTTTCGTCGTGGACCATGGCCCCGGAATCCCTGACGAGGAAAAAGAATTTATCTTCGACCGCTTTTATAAAAGTGAAAAATCCCGAAATAAAAAAGACCATTTCGGACTTGGCCTGTCCATTGCCATTACCCTTGCAAAAATCCAGGGATTAAAGCTTGGCGTGCAGGATACAGACGGCGGCGGAAGTACTTTCTATTTGCAGATATAATCAAAAATGACAGGAGGATCAAACACATGCCATACTACAAAAAACCTACATTCTGGATAATAACCGCAGCCGCCATAATATGCCTTACCGTATTTATACTCTTTTCCAGAAACTTAAAGGAAGACAGCAGTAATCCTGCAGCTTCAGCGGATGACAAAAAGCATTCGGCTTCTTTTTCGGCTGCCATTATAGAAGCCGACGAGCATTCCTTACTGGTCGAACCTGTAGAGGGCTCTGCTGAATTATCATCCTCTGACCGCATTTCAATTCCTATAGAATATATGCCAAAATCCCCCACTCCAAAGGTTGGGGATATCATCAGCATCCAGTATAACGGTGAAATTATGGAATCCTATCCCGCACAACTAGGGGAAATATATGACATCCGGTTTATAGAGACAGACAGCGGCAGGCTCCATTATCACAACAATTAGCGCCCTATTTGCTCATGTTCCAGGCCATCTCCCAGAAAGCCAGCTCGTAGCGGGAACAGGCCACAAAAATATCTTCCAGATGCCGCACCTGCTGTTCGGTATAGTGCAGGGTCAGCCGGTCTGTCATTTCCAGCAGCAGGACGTTCGCTTCGCCGTAATGGGGATCAGCGTAGCCTCTGACCCAATCGCCGTAGAATGGATGATCCTGTGCCGACGGATTGTTCTCTACAATCTTTTTGGCAATCACCTCATAGCTGTAGGCACAGGACAGGATAGCGGTCAGAATCTCCGCCTCCCCCTCTTCATAAGCCACCCGGAGCATATAGGACGTATAGGAAAGATTGTCCAACGACCGGGGCGTTGCCTCCAGTTCCTCCCGTGAAACTGAGAACTTACCCATATAGCCCCGATGGATATCCATCTCTCCCTCGGTCAGCAGGGTCACATACCTGGAGAAAAGCTGAATGGTTTCGGGGCTTTTTGCCTTGGCAATGCCCAGGGCGAACACCTTCGCATACTCCTCCAGATAAAGGTAATCCTGAATGATGTAATACTTAAACTTCGCCTGCTCCAAAGTACCGTCCTGGATACCCTTCACAAAGGGATTCTCATTGTAAGCCGCCCAAATGTCTTTTGTTGCGGATAAAAGCCGTTCTGTTGTCTTTATGGTTGTTTTCATGACTCTGCCTCCTTTGCGTATTCACCGGTCAGATTGAAATTGTGCTGCATGGGTCCTCGGCCCTTCCCCAGGTTCAGCATGGCATTAAGCGCGCCGGAGATGTATTCTTTGGACCGCCGGATGGATGTGGGCAGGTCAAATCCCTTGGCCAAATTTGCCGCTATGGCGCTGGACAACGTACAGCCGGTTCCATGGGTATTGGAATTATCAATGTGAGTTCCGTAGAACCATGTCCCCGCGCCATCCGCATAGAGGTAGTCATTGGCGTCGTTGATGTTGTGCCCGCCCTTGAGCAGGACCGCGCATCCATAGGCGCCGCTGATCTGTCTGGCCGCGGCTTCAATATCCTCCTGGCTTTGAATGGCCATGCCAGACAGGATCTCTGCCTCCGGGATATTAGGCGTAGCCACAGCCGCCAGGGGGAGCAGGCAGGTTTTCAGTGTATCCACCGCCTCTTCGGAAATCAGCCGGTCGCCGCTGGTAGCCACCATTACCGGGTCCACCACAACGTTCCCCGCCTGATAGAAGCGCAGCCGCTTGGCAATCTTCTCAATCAGTCCGCAGGAGGCCACCATACCGATCTTCACCACATCGGGCGGGATGTCCTCAAATACCGCGTCAATCTGCTGTCCGAGAAAATCGGGCGTCATCTCTACAATTTCTCTTACACCGGTGGTATTCTGCGCTACCAGCGCCGTAATGGCGCTCATGGCGAAAACACCGTTCATGGTCATCGTTTTCAGATCGGCCTGAATCCCGGCGCCTCCGCTAGGGTCTGTCCCAGCGATTGATAATGCTGTTCTCATTGCTATCTCTCCTTTGCATTATTTTTATTAAGCGACGGAAAGTGGTGCCCCCGATCCGCCGCTTGAAGCTTTCGGATGTCAGGAAGTAAATTCCTTAAACCGGAAGGAGCTTCTGAAGTTTATCCAGCTGCGCCAAGTCTTTCAGGTATACATCGGACAGAACGCGGATTTCTTCCTGATTCTTTTCATGGCTGTCACAGACCGCCGCCACAGGGAACCCGGCTTCTTTCGCCGCTTTGATGGCATAGAGCGCGTCATCAAACACAACCGTCTCTGACTTTTCTGTTCCCAGGAAGCGAAGCGCCGCCTCAAAGATATCCGGCTCATCCTTGCCGTGTCCCACTTCATTGCAGGTGAAAATCTCGCCAAAATAAGACAGCGCTTTGCACCGCTTCAGAGCGGCCTCCACCAGATACCGGTCAGTGGCAGTGGCGATACACAGCTTGACGCCGCTTGCCCTAAACCGCTTAAGCAGCTCCTCCACCCCCGGTTTCAGCGGAACCTCAAAACAGTAATACCGCTCCAACATGGCGTTGACCCCATCCATGATCTCATCAATACCAAGCTTCACGCCATACTCGGTCTGATAGTAGCGGGCCGCCTGGCGCAGGCTCATATTCTTAAACACCTCGTTCAGATTCTCTTTCGGCTCATATCCGATAGAGCGCAGATAAGTCTCTCCGATGGTGTCCCAGATAAACATGGAGTCCAACAGCGTGCCGTCCACATCAAAAATCGCGCCGCGAATCCTCATGCCCTCACCATCCCCTCTGCCAACAGGCGAAGCTTTCGGCAGGTATCCTCAATATCCTCCGCCGAAAAAATGGCTGATACCAGGGCCACACCGTCCACACCGCTGCCGGACAGCTTAAGAAGGTTGCCCCGGTTAATGCCTCCGATGGCCACAACGGGCACGTCAACCGCATCGCAGATGGCGCGTAAGGTCTCATTCGTCATCTGATCCACATCTGTCTTCGTGCTTGTGGGGAACACCGCCCCCAGACCCAGATAGTCCGCACCGTTCCGAACAGCCCGTCGTGCTTCTTCCACCGTATGGACAGAGACACCCAGGAGCATAGCGTCCCCCACCCGGCGGCGAACCTCGCCCGCCGCCATGTCCTCCTGGCCCACATGGATACCGTCCGCCTGGCAGGCGATGGCGACGTCCACATTGTCATTCACAATGAACGGCACGCCATACCGGTGGCACAGGGCACAGATATCTTTGGCCTCCTGAAGAAACGCCGTCTCATCCATCTCTTTCTCCCGCAGCTGCACACAAGTCACACCGCCCTTCAATGCCGCCTCCACCTGCTCATAGAGCGTCTGTTCCCCTGTCCAGGCCCGGTCAGTAACGGCATAGAGCAGCATATAGCGTTTATCGCACTTCATAATTTGCTCCTTTCTCCAACCTTGCAGGAGTCAGGCGGTACATGGCGTCGATGATATAGTTCCGATAGGAAGCGTTGCCGTCCAGTTCGGTCATACGCCTGTGGGCAATCTCCCCGCACAGACCCATGGCGCACACGGCTGCGGCTGCCGCCTCAAGGGGATGCTCCGGGTTGGCGGTGACAAAGGCCGCCGTCAGGATGGAAAGCTGGCAGCCGGTCCCGGTAATAGAAGACATCTCCGGATGGCCGTTGCGGATACAGAATGCCCGCTCTTTGTCCGCCACGATATCAATGGCTCCGGTGACAGCAATAACCGCCCCGGTGCGCCGGGCCAGTTCCCTGGCAAAGGATACCGCCCCGTCCAGATTGTCTTCTGTCACCCTGTCCGCCACGTCGGCATCCACCCCTTTGGTGGTGCCGCTGCCGTAAGCCAGCGTCTTCATCTCCGAGATGTTGCCCCGGATTACCGTAAGCTTTAGCTCTTCAAGCGGCCGAAGTGCCGTATCCGTCCGCAGCGCGGAGGCCCCAGCTCCCACCGGATCCAGCACCACAGGATGCCTCAGCTCGTTGGCACGCTTCCCGGCAGCAAGCATAACCGGGATGGTGCGCTGATTCAGTGTGCCGATGTTGATAGCCAGCCCTTTGCAGATGCCGGTGATTTCCACGGCATCCTCCGGGTCATCTGCCATAATGGGTGAGCCGCCGCAGGCCAGCAGCATATTGGCACAGTCGTTGACGGTGACATAGTTGGTGATACAATGAACCAGGGGTGACTTCCCCCGTACATTTTCAAAAATCTGTTCAAACATAGTATGATACTCCTTTGTAAAATGAGAAAAAACATCCCTGCATGGCGGCGCTTTCCCGGTTGATGGCAGGCCGATATCGTCTGCCAAGTACAACTTTGCATTAATCTTGAAGTAATAGTGCTCGATATTCGTGTCATCTGTGCGTCTCTTAACCGACGGCGTAGCGGGCTACGTCTAGGTTAAGAGACGTGCAGATGGCGCGGATAGCGAGTGCTTATTACTCAAGAATTAATGCAAAGCTGTACTAGCTGCAAAAACTCAACAAAAAACAGGAGACATCTGCATAGCATGCCCCCTGAAAAAGTACCGATCTCCACGACTTCCTCCGGCGGCATTATCCGCATCAGGTTCAAGGGTCGAAGGTCTACCTTCCTCTCAGCCTGTCACACAAGCTCCCCTGTTTATTTTGTTATAAGAATTATATCATTCTATTTATTGCTTTACAAGTGACTGTCTTAAGAAAAATGAATTTTATGTGAATCCTATCAGCCTATCTTAAGCGGCAGCTTCATGAAATAGACAAGCCCTCCTTTTCTCTATAATCTCACAATGCAATATAAAACTTTCCTGTCTCCTAAAAACAAAAAAACTTCACCAAAAAGCAAAGTTATTTCTGTTCCAAACTACATCCAGCATAAGCTGTCTGCCAAAATTAAAATATTGCATCTATCTAAAGTATAACATGCAAAGCCTCTGATCCGTATGGATTCCTCATACCATACCGGACTATTCTGTACCACTTTGACTCCATAAAGAAAAGGCTGGATACATTTTGCATAAATATATACTTTCTTCTCTTAAATTCTCTTTTCATCACCCGTTTATTTCCTGCTTATAAAATATTCTGCAGCTTATTCTATACATTGTGTAAATCCAGATCGCCGCAATCAAGGGAGACGCACATAAATTGTAAAAATAAGCTGATCCGTGATTTTCACACCGAGCATCATTAATATTTCATACACCATAAAACATATTCCCAAAGGAACAGCAAATGAAATCAGTAAAAGCATACGCCCCTTTTCCGCACCATACTTAAAGACCAATGGAATAGACATACTTCCGAAAATAACTGAGACGATGAGTCCGACAAATCCCATAAAAAGCATTGTTACTATCCCTTCCATACTTAACGCCATCTTATGCATAGCCACTCCCCCTGCCACACCAAAAATGGTTCCTACGCAAATACCAGCAATACAGAAAATAATAAGAACAATAAATTTGGCCTTAACTATATCTTTTTTACATATCGGCATAACCAAAGCATATTTAGACCATTTACAATGATCATCAAACGTAAACGTTGTTACAATCATCATGCTGCATAACACTCCTGATGAAATAATATAGCTTTCCACCCCCGAAACCATAATCAAACCAATAGCAAACACCAGTAAGATTAACAGCATCGACTTTGCATTATGACCAATATTATATAAATCTTTTAAAATGAGACTCTTCATTTGACTGCTCCCCCTTTACATACATCAAAAGCATATCTTCTATCGATATTGTATCTACCATAGCATTTTTATATTTTCTTTTTGCCTTTTCCTTATCCCCAACAAGTATGTTCCATCTGGTCCCATCCTTCCGGCACGCTAAGATATCTGCTTTATCAACTTTCTCAAACAAGCCTGACTCACATCGAATTACCCCGTAACCATTGTACAGGTCACTTTTCCTCTTAGAGAAGATAACCCTCCCACGATGAATGAATGTAATATAATCTGCCACTTTTTCCAGATCTGTAGTAATATGCGACGACATCAAGATGGAACGCCCCTCTTCTTTGACAAATCCTGCAAATATCTCAAGAATATCATCCCGCATAACCGGGTCAAGTCCGCTCGTTGCCTCATCCAGAATTAACAACTTCGGCCGATGCGACAATGCAGCAGCAATACTCAATTTCATTTTCATCCCTTTGGACAAGGTTTTAATTTCTTTTATCTGTGGAATACTGAAACGCTCCAGGAGATTCTGATATGCAGGGTTATCCCATTGCTTATATGCTGCAGCACAAATTTTTCCAACTTTTTCTGGTGTCAGTGTCTCGTAAAAATTAATCCCATCAAATACAACGCCTATATTTTCTTTGATCTGTATTGTCGAATCAAGTTCCTTCCCCCAGAATCTTACTGTTCCCTTATCTTTTTTTATAAGACCCAGAATGGCGTTGATTGTTGTGCTTTTTCCAGCTCCGTTTTCTCCTATTAATCCCATAATGGAACCTTTAGGAATTGAAAAGGAAACCTGATCCAGTTTAAAATCCCCATATTTCTTTGTCAAATCCTTAATCTGCAATATTTCATCCATGATCTGTCCTCCGTATCCAGAAACGACTGGACTTTTCCTTATCTTTCATATAATGATAGGAATCCATATCTGGCTTACATAATCCTTATCCTTTGGATTCCCTTCACCATACCATTCCACCGCCGGACATTCCCCATATTGGAATGAATGTCTGGGCAGCCATTCCCCTTTTAAATATTTCCATCCATTTTGTATTGCATGCGGTACCTCACCCCTGCACTCTATAATCGCCCAAGTATGTCCTGATAATTTATATTCAGAAACATTCCGTAATTCATGCCTTATGGATGGACGGACTTCACCCAGCGAAATGCCTCCTTTGAAATCACTTTCCAGCTGCTGTGACAATACAATCATAACTGAATGCTGCCATTCATTTTTATTATCAGAGACCCCTGCCGGCCAGATCTCTTCTTTTGTCTGAATATTCCAGGAATACTGCTGTTTTCGTATCTTCTCCATTTGGGGATAAATCTGCAACCTTGTTTCATGCTTCCTTGCCTCTCTCGGTGAAACGCCATGAAACCTGCGGAACGCCTTAGTAAAAGAGGTAGGTGATTCATATCCGTATCTATTGCTTACTTCTGCAATCCTAATGCAGCTGCCTTTTAAATCATATCCGGCAAATGTAAGCTTACGCAGCCGGATATATTCGGACAGGCTGATTCCGTTTATATAAGAGAATACCTTTTGGAAAAAAGCATAAGAACAACCGGCAATCTCTTCAATTTCCTTTTCATCTATAGCCCGCTCTCCATAATCCAGGCTACTCTCAATACAACTGATTATTCTCTGTAACTTTTCATCCCACTCCATATCATCTCTCTTTCTTTGCCTTACATCTCCCTTTGCTATGCCTGTGCCTTGCCGGCACTGGTTTTAAGCCCCAGATACGCAATATAAGTTTATCAACCCTACCTTTCTCCTGCAACAAGGTTGTCCATTTTTGCAGAATGAGGTGCCATATTTGCAGTTAAAGGATCTCCTGCTATCAGGCATTCTATTTTTCTACTTTTAATCCTGTGTTGACAATAACAGTACTGCTGTAAATACATCTTTTTCTACTTTACAAGAGAGATAACCCCCATACTTTTCCGCCATCTTATTTACGCTGCCAATCCCCAGGCCATGCAGACCTTTTTCTTTTTTGGTTGACAGGAGCGTATCCCCCTGCACGGCAATCTCCCCTGAATATCCATTTATAATCCTGAATACACAAAACCCTCCGACATCCTGCATAAAAATACGTACCTTCACATATTTCTGTCCCCGACATTCTCCGGCGGCACGCAGCGCATTGTCTAGCAGATTTCCCAGTATTGCGACCAGATCAATATCGGAAACCATCTCTAATCTTACTCCCGGCTCCACATAAGCATCAAATTCAACCTGGTTCTTTTCCGCCCGTCCTTTTTTCTCGGATAATATCATGTTCAGTACATGATGGCTGCAGAATATTTCCGTCCCACTGTCCTCTATATGCCCGTTCATCTCCTCCACTGCCTTCATAATACTTTTACAGTCGCCCTGCCTTGCAAAATTATGAATCATAGACAGGTAATGGTTCATATTATGAACGAACTCATTATGGCTTCCCTGCACTTCGTCCATCTGCGTATAATATTTTAAATCTGCCTGCTGTTTTGTAATGAGAATCTGATTTTCCGCATTTTGGTACATTTCTTCCGAATATCTGTTAAATGCATAGAACACAAGGATATTCCCGGTCAGCAGAAGGCTGAAGCAAACGGTGATCAGTACCTTTACATAGACATTCGTACCAAAATCAAAACCCGAATAGAAAATTCCTGCCATGATACCAAAACCGGCCACCGGCAGGCACAGATATTCCAAAAAGATATGATTATCCATCTTCCTCTTTGATGTCCCGATAAACTGTTCTACCAGTACAAACATAATATAGGTTAAAAGTTTCAGGGACAGGATCTCCAGATGAACCCCTGACATCAGCATATTCTTCTCATTCGTCTGGTTGAAGATAATTGCAAACAGACACTCACTCGCGAATATAATGGAATATGCGACTACGTAGCACAAAACCCTGCTCCCCGTCTTTCCTTCAAATAAAACCATCACAAAGACAAAGCTTATGACTATGAACATGACAAGGTTCAGCTCCCGTTTCCCCACCAGATTCACCGCATACAGGCTGAACACCGCCCCTGCATTCGTAAGATAAAGCTTCTTAGGTTCCAGCGCCCAGGACTTCTTTTCAAAAAAACATTCAAAAAAGGTATAGACAAGATATATCTCCACGATACAGTACACCAGTAATATATATTTATCAATAAAGTTCATACTATTCATAGCATCACTCCATATATTTGCGGCTGACCCATTCTGCAAAATAACTCCGGAATTCCTTTAGTCTGGAGCGGGAAATCGTCAGAATCGTGCCATCCTTTAATTTCATCTCCCCGTCCGAGCACATCTTGACCACATACCTCAGATTGACAATATAACTGTTATGTGCGTATGCAAACCCAAAGGGGTGCAGAATCTCATACAGTTCCCCAAGCTTCTGCCTTGTGGTCAGCTTATGTTCAAAAGAATACTCTATCTGTTCCCTGCCCACATGAATCCTACTCCCATGTTTTGTATTCTCAATATATAATATATCATCCGGAACGAGGGCTACGCTGTTATGGTAATAATTCCCAACAATACAGGGAACATTCTGATTCTCCTTAATCTGCCTGACCACTGCACACATCTCTGAAATCATCCGTTCCTCAGAATAACTTTTAAGCAGATAACGAAACGGTGTCGCTTTAAACGACTCATCCGTGGGCATGTGTACACCTGAGCAGAATACAAGGATACTCCTGGGAAAGACCTCCCGAAACCTTGCCGCCGTTTCATGTCCGTCAAGCCCCTCCATCTGCATGTCCAGAATCAGCAGATCGCACCTCTTTCTGTTCCGGATTCCCTGCACAAGCTCTTCACCTGAATAATACTCGCTAAACAGAATCTCTCCCTTATCCATTCCGCTTTTTGCCATAACTCCTTTTATATAATCAACAAACGCTCGATCATCATCACAAATTATAATATTATACATAATTCCCCTATAATTCCTTACTGAACATCAGAGGGCTGTTCCCTTATCTATATACTTTCACTTCCAAGCTTCTCCAATAATTCCATATATTTATTCTGGTAGGAATCTACCTTCTCCTGCATTTTTTCTTTTAATTTTTCGATTTCCTGCGAATGCTGCTGTTTTAACTTAAGCTGTTCCCTTTCACCCGACAGGGCTGACTCTGCCAGTCTGCTTTCCATCTCGGCGACTGCCTTTTTGTGCGCTTCTTCCTGCTCCATGAGCGCACGCTTCTTCTCCAACTCTGCTTCCTTCTGCAGCCGTTCCAGATTTTCAATGCGTTTCTGAAGCTCTGTATTGGAGTCTGCAAGCTCCTCTTTCTCTGCCAGAATACTTTCTGTCTTCTGAACGGCCGATTCCATACTGGCAATTTTATTGCGCAAATCACTGCATGACTCGCTCAAATTCCGGTTTAAGGCATCTTTATCAACCAGTTTGCTACGAAAATCTTCCTGCTGTTCCATAATCTTTGCATCCTGTGCATGGATTTTTTCAACGAGCTCTTCATTTTCTTTTTGCAGCGCAGAGATCCTCTTATAATTTTCATCCTTTAATTCTGCCATCGTCCGGTTCTTTATCTGCAGGTCTGAAATCGTCTCGTCTTTTGACCGGAGCAAAAGCTCATACTCCGCCCGGACAGTTTCTTTCATATTATGCTTTCCTTCCACCGCATCCATATACATCCGGTTTAAGATACTGCCATAATTCTCAAATTGCTCCAGATTCTCCCTGTCATCTACCAGTACCACCTTTGCCTTCTGGAGTGAATATGCCTCTATCATCCGGGCAAACGCCGCCTGCTGCCCTTCCCCGATCTCCTCTGTAATCTGCCGTATCCGCTCGGCGGTCTCTTCATCGATCCGATACGATTTGGGTTTTGTCTCAGCCATGTTACTTTCCTCCGTTATTTTCTCTTTCATCTGATTGTAACACGTGAATTCTATTAATACAACCTTGATAATAAGCTATTATAAATAAATGTAATACACTACATTGTAATACAATGTATTACAAATTATTTCTTTATAAAACTTGCCTGCCTCAACTTTTACTGTTATACTTAAGATACTTTTTCAGTTTATTTCCTTTCGGAAACATTCGTTTAGCAATTCCTGGAGACAGGTCTCTTGATTCTACACGAAACCATTATCAAACGAAAGGAGAAAACATGCAGATAAAGACATATTTTGAAAAAAGCCTGTGCGAAAGCGCCGGGCTTTTTTCTTTGCAAAAGAAACAGGCAGACCTGTTCCTGCTGTCACAGACCGGCCTGATTACCTACAGACAACTTGCCCTCTGCAATCTTCATGGAAAAACAGAGACCGCCGGAAGGCTTTCTCTCAAGACGTTGGAAAAAGACGGGCTTATCCAGTCAAGAAAACTGCCAAACCAACATCAAAATAAATATTATTTCCTTACCCCAAAAGGACGCTCCATACTGAAATCGCTTTTTCCTCCTTTTATTTTCATCCGTCCAGAATCTTACAGATATAGAATCCCTCTGCAAAACACCTGGCAAAAACACTACTGTACTGATGATTGACTGCAGCCGCCCTCTTCATCTTAACCCGCCGCCAGCTATTTTTCTGGCTGACGGCAGCAAGCTTCCCGTTATTTTTGAATGTGACGAATTTGACGGCCAACTCCGGATCGTCACCAGAAAGGAGACCTGTTAATGAATAAAACAAACCGTTCTTTTCCTGCAGTTGCCTATGGTCTGTTCCTCTGCCATCTGCTTGCGTACAGCCTTCGGTTTATCTTTGCACTGTACCGAATCGACTATTCACTGCTCCCTTGCGGCTTTGTTTATCGTTTTTGCGCTATGACGCTTCCGATACTTCTCTGGCTCTTATCTACCGTCTCAGAAGCGTTTAACTATCACCGTTTTAAGCTTGCCGCCTATATTGCAACCCTGTATTACGAAACACTCATAATCATTACAGTTGTATTTCAGCTTTTATCAAAGTTATTCCTTCCCTCTGTTCTTGCGATTGAGACAGACGAAATCTTTACAAAGGGCATGGTTCTTTTTCTTGCCCGCCTGATTACAGAGCTCCCTCTCCTGCCGCTTTTTTATATACTGATGAAGTCTTTCCTCCGCCCAGCCAGGGACGCAAAAAGCCGCAGTGTTATTCTTTCCTTTAAGCTGACCTATTATCTGCAAACCGGAAAGCAAAAAAGAAGGATCCAGTATCCTTTGTCTATCGCCAGGGACATCCGCAGCGGGAAACGTATTACCATATCAGAAACAGACCGTTTTCTGCATACATTGGTAGACGGAACCAGTGGAACCGGGAAAACGTCTTCCACGATTCTGCCCGCAATCCGTGACGATCTGGATATGCGTTGTCAGGCAGAGCAGGAACAGATAAAGGCTATGCACAAGCTTGTGCAGGACGGCCTATATACCTATACCGGCTCTTTCTCATATTTTTCCCTGTCCAATTTTCGTCCTGCCAAAGAAGCAATGCCGGACAGCTGCACCGAAACTGCCGCCACTTACGCCTCTCCCGAATCTATCCGCATGCAGTATCCGGTCTGCGGAATTACGGTTCTGGCACCGGAGGATTCTCTGACAGATGACGTATGCAGGCTGTGTGAGGCACGCGGCATTCCCTATCACAGAATTGACGCAACACACACCTTTGAAGGAACACTCAAGCCAAACTGGACTGGCATGAACCCATTTTTTATATCACCTTCTCTAAGCGGCAATGCACTCCATCAGGCTATTGTTAAAAAAGCGGTCATCTTTTCAGATGTCATGCAGGAAATTACCGATCTGTAGGGGAAGGCAGATTCCTATTTCACCGGACTCAACAGGCAGATGCTTGCAAACCTGGCCATTCTTGTCATGAACACGGTTCCTGTCCTTTACAAACGCCAGGCCACCCCTGCTGACCTGCAGCTGCTCATTAACAACTTCGACCTCCTGCCGCCTTATGTGAGCAAACTGGACGAGCTTGACAGGGAGCAGAAGCGTTATTCCTTTATCTCCCAATATATCCGGGAGGACCTCCTTGGGAAAGGCCGTCCAAAGATGGAGGATCAGAGCCGTGGTACCAGGAATATCATCAATGAGTTTTTACTGATGCCAGAAAGCAAAGATGTCTACTGTGCGCAAGCCTCCATTGACTTTGACCAGATTCTTGAAAACGGGGAGATTACAGTCTGCAATTACGACCTTGCCTCCGGTGACAGCAACGCGATTGCATTCGGTCTGTTTTTTCTGCTCTCATTCAACAATGCGGTATTGTCCCGTCCAGGAACAGAAAAAACAAGGATTCCGCACTTCTTCTATGTTGACGAGCTTCCTGTGCTGATCCACAGTTCTCTGGAGAAAAATTTCTCCTTATTCAGGAAATTCCGGGTAGCCATGTTCTGTGCAATCCAGACTTTAGACCAGTTTGAGAAAAACGAAACCACAAAGTATCTGAAAGGCGTAATCTTAGGCTGCGCCCATATTTTTGTATTCGGACGTTCTTCACTGTCAGATATGGAAGTATTTTCTGCAATGGCAGGAATCCATGATGAGGTGGAGGAACAGTCAACCGTTTCTGAGACAGCCCTGTCAGATGATTCGCCTTCTCTCTCTTATTCTTCAAGAGAGACATGTACGCAGAAAAATCTGGTGGAGGAGACAGATATCCGTATGAAGGATTTTCAGGAAATCACTCTTTTTACCACCAAGAATGGCCGTCCGCTCCCGCCATTGCATGCAAGAGTCGAATTTTTAAAGCCCGAAGA
Source organism: Dorea sp. 5-2 (assembly GCF_000403455.2). Lineage (GTDB taxonomy): Bacteria > Bacillota > Clostridia > Lachnospirales > Lachnospiraceae > Sporofaciens. The sequence continues at coordinate 245,704 of NZ_KE159717.1, forward strand.
CTGGTCTCCCCAAAAAAGAGAGTCTTTCTCTGCTGAAATTTTCAGGCCATATACTGGCCCTGCATCTTCTGCCACCCCCGCCTCATCCTTAGCCGGAAACAGCTGTGCTGCATTTTCTGGAAGAGAACTTGTTTCTGAATACTGTTGTTATGATTTTGATTCTTCCGAAACCAGACGCAGTGCAGCGCCAAAAATGCCGTCTCCTTCCCAGACGCAGGAATCCCGGCCGCCTGTACCCGATGGCAGCGAATCTTTAGACGGTTTATTCTGATTACACCCTAATATAGTAGGAGGATATTATGGCAATAAAAAAACTAAAAAATTATAAAACCGACGCCTTTATGACCCACAGTCCATTTCATTTTCAAGAAGGATACCAAATACAGATTGAAAACAGGAACAAAAACTGCTCGCACACCGAAATCGACACCCTTGCATTAAAAGGGTTGTTAAACTCTGTTGACTTTGAAATCCTGAAGCTTCTCGGAACCTACTGCTATGTCAACACCCACAACCTGAACTATGCTTTAAACCACACTCTTCCGGAAAATTACCGAAAACAAGATTACAAAAGAAATTTGAAAAAGCTGTCAGATGCCGGAATTCTCCTTAAGCATTCCATCTGTATGCAGACTGACGGCGAGGGCAGCGCCCGTCAGATTGTTTCCCCTTTACGGTTTTATTCCTTATCCCCCGGAGCGCGCAGTTATATTTCTTCCCTTATGGAAGTCCCATATATCTCCAACCAGACATTGCCTGCTTACCGGATCATTGAGTTGATGGCAGCCGCACAGCTTTTGATTCGTTTTCAGGCATCCTACCGCAATTCCGTAAAAAAGATCCTTTTTAATCTGCATAAACAGATTGGCTCTCATCTGCTCCTTCTGGATGCATACATCCGTTATTCCGCCAGCCAGGGGGACAGCTCCTCTCCTGCTGTCCATCTGTTTCTTTTATGCGGAAGGGATAACGGGGACAATTATGCTGATATAGTTCTTCGCAGCCGCCTGCTCTTTTGCTGGCTTGACCGGCGCAAAGAGGAATATCCTTGCCATATGATTTTGCTTCTGTTAGAGAGTATCTCTGATATTCCCCCAGTTTATCTTCAGGTTCGCAAGCCATATATGTCGGGTAAAACAGGCATTACAGATTCGTTGTATCCACTTTATTTTACTTTGGATACAAACGTACTGGTTCAACCGTTGTTTGATGCATTATACCAATGTGAAATCGAAGAAGACTCCGGAAGATGTAAAATCAGCAAGATTTCTTTGGGAATGGCTGCTTCACTTTGCCATGGATAAAAGGGAAAACCTAACCGTTAGGGTTTCACAGCAAAATTATCGGATTTGTATTGTTCACTAAAAATTTGTCTTATTATTTTTGTTCCTTTACGCTTTATACTTTTCACATTAATATATGCCATGTTATTATGGTATAATTCATTAGAAAAGTATCAGATTCAGAGCAGAAAGAAAAAGAGCAGTTCTGAAAAAATCGAACTGCTCTGAATGTGATTCTTTTCGATTGTACCAATTCGCGGACATTTTGCCGAGAAACGTATGGGGATAGTATCCTTCCCTTTTAGTGAAAACGCTGAAGTCCTGCTTGGAAATTGGACATATGAAAAACTTTTTTAGGCTGATTGCTTAAACGAATCCAATAAAAGGGGATGCTTCGCAGACCTTCTTGCGGAGGTCTTTGAAAAACGATATTCAGTAGCAGTGGCTCTTTATCAGGAAGTGCCATATGTCCTTCCGATGTGTTGCATACTGCAGCATCCACATTCCGGGCAGATATGTCTAAAGCATCCTGTGTATCACGCAGCTCTTTACGCAGGCGTGCTAGTTCCTTTGCATCATCACTTTCAAAATTCCCCCTTCCCCTGGTTGGGACTGTTCCCTCATTTGTATCATATATCTTTCTCCAGTTAGAAAGAGCTGTCTTACTAATCCCCAGATTTTTTGCACACTTGGCAATCCCAAGCTCTGGATGTTCCTTCCAATATCTTACTGCATCATTCTTAAATTCTTCTGTATATTGTGTAGCCATGTTCATTCCTCCATCTGTTCTATTATACTTTCCTGTTGAGAATTTTCCACGTCTAACTTGTACTAATTATATTCTAACACTAGTTCTACAGTGACCATGTGGAACGGCACAGGATTTGCCAGCTTTTGCTGAAAAAACACAAAACTCTGAAGGGAGTTCCTGGTTTTTATCAGGAGGCTGATCTTCAATGGACTTTCACAGGACACCCCGGAATGCTGATACCTATCTATGATACTGACGGAATGTTGTACCGTATTCGGCTGCGCCTCGACCATCCAGGAAAAGATGAGAAAGGGAAGGAAAAGGATAAGTATAAAAACTTTTCTTCATTTTACCCTTCAAAAGATAGCAATAACATTCTTTCGAATGAATATCTTAATGGCTGCCGGGCCGGCAGCCATATCGGGTTCTATTTTCACCCTTCCACAGATGACCCTGGCGTATGCTATATTACAGAGGGTGAGAAAAAAGCAATCGTTGCAAACTATTTTCTGCGTTGCATTGTAATCTCGCTTCCCGGTGTAAATTCACATGCCAAATTAACCAAAACGGACAAATCCGGTAGATCCGTTCTTGATTTTTTGAAAACTCTGGGATGCAAGAGTGCGGTTGTTGCCTATGACGCCGATAAAAATGTTAATGAGCATGTCCATCGGCATGAAAAAAAATTAGTAGCACTTTTAAAAAATCATTCATTTTATACGTATATCGGCAGCTGGAATCCAGGTTTCGGAAAAGGATTAGATGACATTCTGGTACTTGGGGTAAAGCCTCAGGTATTTCCAGTTTAAAATAGAGGATGGTGTACCCATCCTCTCAGACCCTAACCGTTAGGTTTCCATTTTTAATGCATCAATCTTCTCATCAATGCTCTTTTTCAGCCCTTCCAGCGTTTCGATGACCACCGAGACTTCGTTGTCCTTGATTAAGGACTCCTCATCTAATACCTCATGGAGGCTCTTCGCACACTTCATGATTATTTTAGTCCCGTTTTTACGCCTGACGCGCACACCCGTTTTTTGCTCTGGCTTTTCATTTCTTCCAACAGCAGATTTCACATCGGATGAAAGCTGTTCTAATTTCAGATTACTAATCATTTCTAAAATCCGAACCTTTTTTACACTTTCAGCTCCTTCTTTTTCCGTCTGTTTCCGTATCATCTCTGCAAGGCTTCTTTGCTTCTCTTCATTCAATGTACTTGCACTGGAAAGTCCGGACCAGGAATAAACCTCCGAATCTGCCATTGTCTGCAACTCCGGTATCAGCTTCAAAAGCGCCCGGTACTTTTCAACGGATTTGATATCCAGTTCCATGTCAATAGCGACCAGTTCATTAATTGCCGTTATCTCCCCTTCTTTGAGCAACCCTTCCCTTTTCTTATGCTTAATCTCCATTTCATGGGCCTCAAAAAGTCCCTGAGCAAGTCTTGCCAGAATCATTGGCTTTTCCTTTCTGCCATGCAGATTGCCAAGAAACAGCCGCATCCTTCGCTCCCATTCCTCTTTTGGTGCTTCTGTAACCAGAACCGGATATTTATCAATACCGGCCAGCCGCCCCGCTTCTCTCCTGCGGTGCCCGGATTCTATCCTGTATTTCCCTTCATGCGGATATGCCAGAATGATCCCCTGGAAACCATAATCCTTCATGGATCGGGACAGCATTTCCACTTCAGATTCACCGTATATTTCAAGATTATAAGGATCATCTTCCAGCATGTTATCTTCCAGATACCTTATCTTCTCTTTTACTTCGTCTGGAAGTTCATTTACATTCGTTTCATCCGTTATCTCTTTCTGGAAATCCTCCGATTTACTTGCTGCTTTCTGCATCGTATTACGTTTTGTAAGCGCCTGGCTTGCCAAACTCCTCTTTGCCATTTATATTCCCCTTTCTTCCTGGATTCTCTCCTCCATCTCCTTCATCAGCATTTTATAATCCTTTGCAATCTCACTGCTTCCACAGCTGATGCAAAGCGGCCTTTTCTCCCACTCACTAATCTGCATACTCGAATAATCGTGGCGAATCGTTGTCCGAAACAACCGCATGGAAGTCCTTGTTTCATCCTCCATGCTGTATTCATATAAGGCTTTCTGATCTCCTTTATATAATTGTGTACTGATATAAAACAACCCCAGTACCTGCAGTCTCTTGTTCCCATATTCCTCCCGCGCTTCGCGGCACCTGTCAATGACGTCTTCATATCCATGCGTACTGGTGTTCTTGGCGAGATGCAGAGGAACAATTACATAATCGCAGGCTACCAGGTAGGTCATTGTCACCATATTATGTGCGGGCGGAAAGTCTATAAATATATAATCATAATATCCATCCAACATATCAAGTTTGCGTTTCAGAAGATTCATGTCGGTTCCGCTGTAATAATCCATATCCCCGCTTCCGAGAATAATATCCAGTTTTAAATTGATTTTCCTGAATTTGTTCCTCCATTTCCTGCGGGCGGAAAATTCACAGGTCCTGATATGATTATGGATATTCAGATCTTCCTCCAACAAATTATAAAGTGTATCAATCCCTTCTTTTACTCTTCCGTTCTCCAGAATATCTTCATTGTCTTCATAGAAGAACTGAGTCAGATTGATTTGGGAATCCCCGTCAATCAACAGAACCCTTTTCCCCGCTAATGCAAATTCGGCTGCCAGGTTGATGATAGAACTGGTCTTTCCCACGCCCCCTTTTCTGTTATAATCCCCTATTACAATAGCCACGCCGTTTCCTCCTTTTGCAAAACCTAACCGTTAGGTTTCATATTTTATTACTTTTCTTATTATTACACATATGAATTATAATTTCAACTTAAATTTTATCTTTAAGAATAAATTAATATTTTATATCTTTTAAAAATATAAAAATATATTTTTCATTTTAAACTATCCGACTTTATTATAAAAAATAAAACCAGAAATTCTGACATTTTCCTCGAATTAATTTTCTGAGAGTTTAAACAGGTAAAAGCCAAAACCCTAACGGTTAGGTTGTGATAATTACACTATTCACCTCATTTATGTTCAATATTATTATTGTATACTGTATTTTGTATACATACAATCGCTTTATATAATCCTTAAAATGAATATAATTTTATTTACCAGCCGTCTGCATTTCCGCATGCTTTTAAAGCTACTCTGAAGCAGTTACGGAATCATAAAACCTAACCGTTAGGGTCATTCTAAAAAAACATTTTGTTATCCCTGACCATAGGGCCATACCACATTTCGTATAAAACACAGAACCTAACCGTTAGGGTGACAGCAAAAAAATCCACCCCTTTGCGAAGCGAACTATAAATGGATCAAAAAGCTGAACCGTAACGAAATATTTTCTCAGACATACATATGAATTGACAATCTGACACATGATTGATATACTTTAAAAAACTTGTTTTTTGATCCCGGATGACCTTTGGTTTTCCGTTTCTTTCAATCCCTAGCGATAGGTGAAATAAGTTTTGATATACTATGTAGGCAGACATCCATTGATGTCTTTTTTATTTTAAAAGGAGGAAAACATGAATGAAACAACAAATCTATTTATTATGCTTGGACTTATCGAGGATAAACCAGATAAATCCAATGAAAGTCAAGAAGATAAGGATTGCATGAATTACTTGTCAGAAGGGGAAAGAATATTATCATTAGCAAGGGAGAAAAAAGAACGGGTCGTTTTTAAAACTCATAACCTAACGGTTAGGTTGTGCGATTTAAAATATCCCCGGCTTGATGTGGAAGAATATAAAGCCAAGCAGCAAATACAAAGTGCTATAGAAAGAGAAATTAAAAAAAATCTAAAAGAAATAAAAACGGAGGAATGTCTAAGTAGCAAAGGCATTCCTTTTTTATTGCACTTTGTTAATAAAAACTATGGCTGCAAAATCGAATCTGCATCCAACTTATTTGAAAAAGGATTAGCCAGGGATGTCAGCCGGTCGAACATTATTTTAACAATTAAAATAAAAGACACAACATTTTATCTTCCATGCAGTCCTGGGAAACGTTTCTCTAATGGCAGCTATCATTACAAATCAAATCCTCGTCATTTCATCCATATGTACCATGCCGAAAACTTTTTTTATCCTTTGTTCGGAATAAACTGGCTTAACCAGCTGAAAATGGATTCTTTTGACGATCCGGATATCGAAAATACCATGAAGCACCTGATTCGTGACTTGGTATCGATATTGGAAAATTATAAATGGGATATGACTGATCTGCCAAAATGGTTTTCCAGCTATCTGATCGATTGTGGTTATCAGGAGGATACAATACATAACTGTTATATCAAAGCATCCGGTTCCGAAAGCAAACCGGCAACACTCTATAAGGATTATTTCAAAAGCCATTCCGAACTGTTTAACCTACTTTCTTTTGTATATGGGGATTCCTATCTGTCTTATGATATTTTACTAAATGTTTCCGGGAAATCTGCCATGATAGACCTGCCTTACTATTACAGAGAATACATATTCATGACATTAAGGCACTATATCGCAAACATACATGATCTTGCAGAGGAAGAAAAACATCGAAATGAACTAAAAAGGATAGTCGCACGTGCCTACCAAACCAAGAAAAATATTCCAAAGCATGTCGTACATAAAATGAAATCCTCAGAATTAAAAACATATTTCGGCTTTATCGAATTTGACGAAGATGTAGACCTGAATCTGGTTGATTCCATAACGGAAGAATTCAAGAAATTAAACCAGAATATTTTCAATGGCTATATAAGCAAAAACGTTGCTCTGCGCTTTCGGAAACTTGGGAAACACCATGCAACTGGTCTGTATTATCCCTCCATTGATACTATGGTAGTTGATTTCAGGCATCCAACATCTTTTATCCATGAATATTTTCATATGCTTGATGATATGCTCGGCGACCTGTCCATGAAATGTGAATTTGACCAGGTGGCACTGCAATACCAGCAGCTTCTGATATCTTCTGTGGAAAAAGAACGCGAGGAGGGAAAGGAAATTCTGCCAAAAAAGGGGAAATATAATCTTAACTATTTTCTAAGAAAGTGTGAAATTTTTGCACGATGTGGCGAAATACATTTATTCCGCAATCTTCACATTGTCAGTTCCCTTCTAAAGCCTGAAGAAACCCATTATTTCGCTTACCCGGATGATAAAATCCTAAACAGTATGATTGGGGAATATTATACAAACTTATTAGACAGAATGAAAAATATATCTTATAAAACAGGAGAAGATGTATATGAAAAAGATCTACATATCGCATCTGTCTGAACATCTGGCAGAAGAACTGGAAGAAGAGTTTTATCTAAAAGAAATTGCCTTAAGCTATACAGAAGGAAATGGAATCCCATATCTGTTCCTGAAACTCCAGGATAAAACCGGCGTTATCTACGGACGGATATGGGAAAATAATATAGACGAGAGATACCTTCATTTTAAAGGCAAAGTCATCAAAATATGGGGCGAGGTGCTAAAAAACTACAAGAACCAGTTAGAGTTCACAATTCAAAAAATAAGCCCTGTAACCGAGTATTCGCTCAGCAGCTTTATTGACGGTTTAAATGAGCTGGAAAAAGAACATTATTTAAACCTGCTGGATAAACAGAGCAGTTTAGTCACACATGCCCCCTTCCGGGAACTATTAAATCTGGTATTGAAAGGTCAAAAAAACAGGCTGGCTGAAACTCCTGCCGGCCTGACCTGTTCGGGCGCATATAACGGCGCCCTGCTCGTCCAGACCGTATCTGTCACAAGCATTGCAATCCAGATTATACGTTCACAAAAGATGTACGCATACCATCCGGACCTCAAGATTCCATATCAGGAAGACTTGCTAATCACTGGCTCCCTTCTGTTCGGCATCGGAACTACAAACCTTTATACACCTTTTCCCGAAGCGGAAAAAGTCAGTGAGTATGCGCTGCTCCCTAAAGATATCCTAAGCATACAGATCATTGAATCATATATAAAAGAAATGAAACACCATATTTCGACAGAAGATAAAAATCTTCTTTATAATGTGATCCAAACAGCTTATAAAAAGGAAAGATGGAAGGCTATGAACCGGGAAGCATTAATATTGAACCTTGCATACACATCTTATTTGCAGATCAGTAGTATGGAATTTTATATGACAGAAAACCAACAGAAAAGTGGGGCAGTATACGTTTCAAAACTCAATAACTATTTATATTTGTCTAAAACGAAGCTACAAGGAGGAATTGGAAATGCACCAACATCTATACATAAATAGAGATACAATGGACGAGATTGAAAATTATCTCTCATTGACCGAACCGCCGGGTATTATACTACAGGGTATTCCAGGGCTTGGGCAAGAGCTTGCGGCAAGATATATAGCTGCAAAGCTTCTAAAGTGCCAGGAGTCAGACTTAGAAAAAAATCCCGACTATTACCAGACAACCCAATCGGCCCTGAAAGTAGATGATATTGAACAGCTTCTCGAAGCGAGCCGCCGTAACAGTATTGGAGATGTAAAAGTATTTATTCTTTTTTGTGCCCATACTGTATCGAGGACAGCACAAAACCGTCTTTTAAAACTATTAGAAGACAGAGCTTCAAGTAATAAGCTGATTATTGTCTCGGAAAAAGACAGCCTGCTCGATACCATCAAAAGCCGCTGTTATTCTGTCCTTTTTCACCCGCTTAGGGAAGAAGCGATGGAAAAATATCTGAAGGAATTAAAAATTGATAAGAATTGTATCGGCTTCGTAGGTTTTTTAGCGGAAAATGCTCCTTATTCCATTACTGCATCTATGGAAGGGATAAATGAATACATTCTTATATCCTTTTTATCAGTTTTTAGCAGAATCTCCCCGGAAAGTTCCCAGTAAGGGATATCCCTTCCCGGATACGTTATATACAAGAGCACAAGCATTAGAAATCATGGAATATGGACTGGAGCATTTATCCATGGCTCAACGTTCCTATACGAAAAACGATTATTTCAATCTGATACGATATATAATCCAAATAAAATAAGGAGGAATTTTATGTTATACTCAACATATAGGCCGCAAACATTCAAAGAAGTAGTAGGGCAGGAAAATAATATCTTAACGCTGAAAGAACAGTGTAAAACAAAAAAATTGGATTCTGCCTATCTTTTTGCAGGCCACAGGGGAACAGGAAAGACGACCATTGCACGTATCCTTGCAAGAACAGTATGCTGTGAGGCCCCAAGTGAAAACGGTCCCTGCAATCAATGCAAAAACTGCAGGTCGATTCTGGAAGGAAAAACATTAGACTGTATTGAAATGGATGCGGCATCGCATAACTCTATTACAGACATAAAGGAACTTATTGTATCAGCCCAGTATATGCCTACCATATTGCCGAAAAAGATATATATCATAGATGAAGTACATAATCTTTCAGCAGCTGCATTTGACGCACTCCTGAAAACAATCGAGGAACCGCCGGAACATTGTCTGTTCATACTCTGTACGACAGAAATGCATAAAATTCCTGCAACTATACGTTCCAGATGTTCTATTTACCAGTTCCGGACTATATCAATTGATGTCATCTGCGGCAGACTGTCCTTCGTTTTAACTGAAATGGGAAAACAGTATGAGGATGATGCCATAAAGCTGATCGCAAAACAGGCTGACGGGTCTATGAGGGATGCCCTCAGTATCACAGAAAAGCTAATGATCTCCTGTGAAAAAGTAACAGTAGAGCATGTGATGAAATCCCTTTGCCTTATGGATAGCGAGGTTGCTTTGCAGATCATGCGTTCGCTTGTAAATGGTGACGGCAGGCAGGCAATCCTCTTGCTTCAGAGAATCTGCGAAGAAGGGAAAAATTTGGTGCAGCTGGTCGATCATATACTCCAATGCTGTACGGATGGGATCGTTCTTTCTGCATCATCTGGAACTGCAGCTTTATATAATACAAAAGAATATCAGGATGCACTGTATGAAATAATTAGTTCCTGCCAAATTGAAATATTATTCTGGTATGTGGAGCAATTCAGTATTCTTCGTGAAAAAATAAGGAACAGTCTGAATCCTTATATGGACGTCCTTGTATACCTGATAAAATGTTGCAACATAAAACTCCCTCAAAGTGACACAGCAGTGTTGCTTCAACGAATCAGTGTTTTGGAGGAAAAAATACTCAGTCATGAATGCGGTTCTGTGCATAAAGAAGATTCCGACAAAATTGAATTAAACGATAACATCGTCAATGATTCCGATGACAGTTTTCATACAGGCTCAGACATGGATGAAAATCCATTTACAGTTGACACAGAAACATTTGAAAATGAGCAGGCCGGCCTGGTTCCGGCACAGGATGTGAAAGAAGATACCGATGACGGAATAGATGATTATATACTAAGCTTACTCGGAGGTCATCTTTAACTCTGCCAATCTTCCTGCTGTATGGTATGATTATAGCTATATATTTTCCCAGACAGGTTACTATAAATGGAAATATAAGAATGCGAAGAGAAAACATTTCTTATTTGCAACAATTCTGGAATGCTGTGAAAGAACGTCTGATTCCTATTCTTTTAAGACAAATCTGTATCCTGTATACGTGATTGCAGCAAAATATATAGATGTCTGTGGGCTGTTTTTTTGTAAAATCGAATATATACGTTAAGTAGTTCAGAATACCTCATCTATGATTATGGGGTATTCTGAAAATAAACTATAAATTAATGTAAAAACGTGTTATACTAAAATTGTTCTATGGATCTGATAAGATTATTCTGTGGATATATGTATGGGGAGGGGAGTAAAACCTTATATATATATTTATCATAATATAATTCATATATAGTTATATATATAATTGATAAATGCTGAATATGAAAAACCCCGTATTTACAAGGGAAAATGGAAATATAGACGGATGAGAAACTTCCAGTGTGGATGAAAGTATGCCTCTGTGGAAGATTTTTTTATAATGTAGATGAAAATTTTCGCAGAAGGATGATATTTTTCACTTGTGGATGAAAATTTTCCATTTTGTTCCCAAAACAATAGATATGGATGAATCGCAAAATAGTTTTTATATGGTAAGGTAAAGTTATCCTTTCAAAAATGGAATAGATTTATTGATTTTCCGGCTAAAAGAAGGGGAATCACTGGCTAGAAATAAAAAAGGGCACAACAAAAAGACCCATTATGCCGTCTGGAATAATGAAGATTCCTGCCGGTTATTCTTATCGTGGAGAATGGTCCGTATAAGGGCGCCTATGCTTGTGACTTTAAACTGTGAGTTATAATTTTCATAAACATAACCGATACAGTTTTTGACTGCATCAAATGTATATGTAGTGCAGAGAACCCCTAAGTCCTTATATTCCTTTGCGGATAAGTGGAAAGGAACAAATAAGGATTTATCCAGCTTTGTCAGAGTTTTGGTCAGAATTCCCTCCTGGGCCAAAAAGGATGCGTCAGCCTCGTCGGGCCGGATTTTTGTAAGGATACTCTGGTTTATACAGTCCATTGCTTTATCGAGGCTGGAAATGTAATCTTTTATAAGGGAAGTATTCTGTGCAACATTCTTATCATAATTCCTGCGGCCATGGCAGAGGGGATTCATTTTTAAATGGATATGTTCTTCGTCACCGTCAAAAGCGACCGAAAAAAGCTCCGAAACAGAAGATAAAGCATGCCGTATGATTCCTGGCTTACAGTAGTTAGGAAGAAAACGGCGCAGGAAATCATAATCCTGCGTGACAGTCAGTTCTTTTTCCGGATTACGGTTCGTATCAATATCTAAAGCAGCGCGCAGAAAAATCCGGAGCTGGTTCAGGTCTGTAATCTGAATCAGCTTCTCCAGACATTCATAATTAAATGTGGCATATCCCCGGCCGCCTTTATCAGCAGGAAGAGAATATGTTTCATATTCAGTCAGGATGACCTGGATCCTTTTTTTAGAAAGTCCATCAGATGAACACATAATATATCCATATTCCTGCAATACAGAATTAGCATTTTTAACGGAACGGACGGTGCAATCAAGCATGCCGGCCAGCTCTCTGGGGGAAAGGCCGCGCACTAAGCCATGCTCATCAGGACTGGCAAAATGATAGATGAGCAGCAGCTTTAAGGCTATGGATTTTAACCTTTTGGCATTTCCAAAAATATTTTTCTCGTTCACGCTTTTACACGTTTCATGTACAACTGTTTTGTAAACGGCACAGGGGCAGTTCTTACAACGGTTCTTGGCTTCTTTCTGAATCTCCTCCGGCATAAACTCATAAAAATCAATGTTCTTGTAATTATCGCACGCAAAACAGCCAGACGCTGCATAATCCAGTTCCTGGCTTTCTGTATATATGACTTCTTTATGGTTTTTCTGAATTCCGATTGCTTTGATAAAAGGAGCTTTACCAATCCGTGCATATTTTGATAATTCCAAGCTAATCACCTCATGTCAGAATATTGATTCAGGACAAACAATAAAAATATGTGACTGTACCACAAAAACACCCAATATTGACTGATTCGGCAATAATACTTGAAAATAGAGAAAGAATAGTCTATAATATTAATGCAGTATCAGCCATTGGTCAATAGCAGTATATATGATTGATCTCTGATTGATATTGTAGTAGTAGCTAAACCGCCAAGAAAAGCTACTGTAAGTATATTTTATATTCGATGTGAATAACTTTTTTGAAACCGCCAAATTTCACAAAGTTATTCACATTTTTTTATCAACATTCTAAATATACTACATATTTTGGGATTTGTAAAATCAAAAAGTCGCACCCGAAAAAGCGGACTAAATTGAAAAAACTATGTGTTTAAAGGGGATTTTAAATATATTTTTTCTGCGAATTTATGATACAAGAAAATGGGAAAATGCGGAAAAGCCTTGATTTTACGGGGTTTTTAAGGATTCGGGACTTTTTAGAAAAAAAGTGAAAAAAATTTTTTATAAAAATGAGCCATTTTTTATGGACTAAATTGGGAAATCATGATAGATTATAAAAAAGAAGCCGTAAAAAACGGACTAAATAGAAGATTTTAACAGGAATCAGGGCTGAGTTCTCAAATTTTCCTCAAAAGATCTGTATTGGGGGAAATCATACAATGAAAAAAGTGTACCCTTTAAAACGGACTAAATAAAAAAATCAGAAAAAATACACCCCAAATAACGGACTGAATAAATTTGAAAGAAAAAAGTACCCTTAAAAAGCGGACTAAATGAAAAAAAATAGAAAAAAACACCTAAAAAAGCGGACTAAATTCATTTTTTGTGGGGTGAATCGTGGGAAAGATAGCGACAAAATTAATGGATCTGCTATCTGAAACAAAAAGATAGCGACAAAATCAGTTTATCTGGTACAGAATGATAAAGATAGCGACAAAATTAAAATTTGTATTTAAATTGCGGCAGTTATTGTGATATCCAGTGCAGATGGCGGCAGCCTTCCGTGAAAAAGAACACCTGAAAAAGCGGACTAAATGGGGGAACGAGAACGGAATGGATAGAAAAAATGAGCTTGAAAAAGTGGACTAAATAAAGGGGCAGGGATACAGATTCATGAAAAATGCACCCGGATTAGCGGACTAAATAGAAACCGGGAATGTGTACAGACTGAAAAAATGTGCCGTAAAAAGCGGACTAAAAGTAAGTTTGGTATAAAGAGTAGCAGAAAAACATACCCTCAAAAACGGACTAAATGATGAATCGGAGCATATAGAGATAAAAAGTGCACCCAAAAAAGCGGACTAAATGATAAAAATGAGGGGTATATCAGCAAAAGATAACGACAAAATCGAGATATGCGGTATAGGTGATGGAAGATGGAGACAAAGTTCCGGATTGAGATAGCGACAAAGTTTTAAGGGCAAGAAACCGCAGAAAGCTTAATCTGCTCCTGCGGTTTTTGTGATATCGACACATTCTACATCAATAATCTTTGAAGGATCATCAAGCGCTTTTGTATTAAACTCATAAGCAATCAGTTCTTTGGAGTCCAGTGGGAGGAACTGGATTGTAACAGCAGAGTTTTTATTGATAAACTCAAAATCTTTAATTACAATCTGCTCTGATTTCAAAATGGACATATGGTTTGTCAGCTCTTTGACCAGGGCAGCGTTTCCGATTTTCTGAAGTTTCATGTGAAGGCGGAAATAATTCAGCGGAAGGGTCTTGGTATAGGAGTTCTTTGCATATTCCGTAAGGCGCTCCTGTTGAAGGATCATCATGATGCCCTTTGTCTGCGGAGAGTCAACACTTTTATAGGAGTCTGTTAAAATATTGATGTACTTTTTCTGGACATAGGTGCGGATCCACTGCTCAGAAGGGGTGTATTGGAAATAATTCTCCTGGAAGTTGATGTACAGGTAATTCAGCAATCCAAGGGATGTTGTTTCAATAAGTTCACCGGTCTCCCGGCTCCGCACAGTAATCGTATAATCATAGTTTTTCAGTTTTTCCAGCCGGTTTCCAATGTCTTCATAGTGTTTTTTCTTTGGAACCCGGATATTGAAAACCCTTCTTGTAAATTCCCTTAAATCAACCCGGATGTGCTGGGTTGAAAGCGTTTCTCCATTGATCAGATTAAAGAGCTGCGTCATAATTTCGCGGTCTTTCATATCCAGTTCCCGCTGTTTCAGGTTAATCTGGAACTCTTTCATAATCTTAGAGAGATTTTTTTCCGTGACTGTACTTGGAAGATCCACGTCCGGATTATATTTTACTGTAATATCGCCTTCTATCCCTTTGTCTTCGTCCTTATAGCTGTACTGGTTGAAAAAAGTAAGTTCATTTTCTAACAGTTGCGGCTCGAAATCCATTACCGTGCTTCGGAACGAGAATAGTGGATGCTCGTTGAATTCGGTGGGGTATTTTGTATTAAAGCCTTCAATCGATCCGCCAAAGGCATCCTTTATAATTAGAAGGGACTCGAAAGTGATGTCATTGATGAAAGCGTTGGCCAGGGTCTTGGTCGGCTTCTGGGCCGTAAAAGAAAAATCTGTAATAGGAGCGGTCGTATCGGAACGCCAGTTGTCAATTTCATTGTATTTGTCGAGCATGATCTCCTCAATGGTTCGGTCATCATCCTGTGAACGGTCCATATTATTGATTAATGACGTGGATTCCGCATATTTTCTCAATAACCGGGGATTTTTTGGCCTCATTTTCTCTGGAGGCCCCATTTCTTCCTTGATACTGTTGAACCAGTTCCTTTTATATACGCGCCGGTTCTCGCGGTAGGTACGAATCGACTGCTCAATATTTTCCTTGGAAAGTGCAATATATGTACAGACGGTGATAATATCCTCCAGTGATACGGACTTTCTGCGGGAATCTTTTTTGTCCTGGGAAGAAGGCTCCGTATCTGATGCCCTGGATAAAGGTTTTGTGGTTTTGATGTAGTTTTCATCTATATATAACTCTGGCTTTTTACCCCTGATATACTTCTCATAAGTGGCAATCAAGTTTTTGTGGATATTTGGCTGGATGAATAATGCTATCTTTTCATATTTCTCATATTGGTTGCTATCTATCATATCTGACATCTTATTCACCTCCGTAACAGCAAGCGTCTATTTTCTTATTATATTATAAAGGGAAAAAATATGCAAACTTTTCCGACAGCAGCTATCAGTATGGAACAAATAAATCAGATGTGCCTGGTTGTAAGAAGAGAGGAGTTACTGTAAAATGGATAACAAAAGTCCAGCTAAGAAATGTCAATAGGTAAAATGAAAAATGTTAAAAAGTTTTTTTCAAGCAGTTGATGTAAAAAAGGGTAACTTTAATAAGCCCACCCATGTGGAAATCTTTAAAATTCATGATAAACCTGTTAGGCTGCGTTCTGTATCTTGTCGGGATGCGCTGCCAGATACCGCTCACAGTGTTCCTGAGGAGTGATGATCTCAAATGGTTTATTATCCCGGAGCATGGCAAAAATGATATTGCAGATTTTATGCATGACAGCCCCAACAGCCACGTTTTTCTTCTTGCTTTTGCATTTGTCG
>NZ_KE159718.1:0-2620 GCF_000403455.2 Dorea sp. 5-2
AAATTTTCACAAAATACGTTACAGCTGCAAAATCCGTCCACCCGGATAAGTTCTGTAATGGGCCATATACACCGCATGTAATGCGGCATACAACGGCAACACATCTAATTGAAGCAGGTGTACCACTGGCTGTTGTAAAAAATATCCTTGGACATTCTTCCATACAGACGACCCAGATCTACCTGGATATTTCACAGCAGACCGTTGACCGTTCAATGAAGGAATGGAATAACAAATGGTTTCCGCAAAACAAGACTGAACCATCACTGCCACAGGAGAAGCAGAATATGCCCGATTTTCTCCGTTAGCAATGATTTGTTATTCGAGAAGATTGTAGTATATCCGCTTATTTAGTGGCATAATGCTTTCTTCTCGAATAACTATAGTTCTTTAATAAACAAAATTACAGGAATTAAAGGAGGGAAAGCAATCATGACTGCACAGAAAATCAAACACAATCCCCGGCTGTTTTTGCAGCGGGCGATGGAGATTCAGCGCCGCCAGCTGCTTCTGGCGATGGCGGACGCGGTAAGCGAGTGCCGTACTGCGGAGAGCATGGAGGCGGAACTGAACCGTGACGGGGAAACGGGCCTGCTCCGCCTTGCGGAAATCTGGTGCTGCCTCTCCCCCGGCACCGGCGGCAGGATTATGGAGGGCCGGGGCGCGGAGCTTCTGGCCGATGTGCTGGCACAGGTCTATGCCTGCCTGGTCCTCCGCCCCTTACACACCCCGGCTGGCATGGGCCTCTATGTGGAACTGCTCTATATGATGGAGGCGCTGATGCTGGGGGAATGGTTTGATTAAGGAGCCGCGCCTGCGCTTCACCGAGGAGGAACGGACCGACCCGGCGCTGGAAAAGCCGATCCGCCGCGCGGAGAAAGCGGCTGTCCGGGCAGACAAGGCGCAGGCCAGGATACCCAAAAAGAAGGTCCGGCAGACCGTTATGGACCCCGATACCGGAAAGAAAACAACGAAACTGACCTTTGAGGAACAGGCAAAGCCGCCCTCCAAGCTGTCCCATGCGGTACGGGGCGCTCCGGCCAACGCGCTGCTTGCCGGGGCGCATAAGGAAATCCGCAAGTCCGAACAGGACAATGTGGGCGTGGAAGGGGCGCACAAGACCGAGCAGGCTGTTGAAGTCAGCGCGCGGCTGGTGCGGGAGGGATACCGCAGCCATAAGCTGAAACCCTACCGCGAAGCGGCAAAGGCGGAGCAAAAGCTGGAAAAAGCAAACATCAACGCCCTGTACCAAAAGTCACTGGCGGAGAACCCCCAGCTTGCCAGCAATCCCCTTTCCCGCTGGCAGCAAAAGCAGGCCATCAAAAAGGAATATGCCGCCGCCAAACGCGCCAGTCAAACGGCTGGGCATACGGCACAGGCCGCAGGCCATACTGCCAAGACCGGCAAGGCGGCAAAGTCCGTCAAAGAAAAAGCGGAACAGGCAGGCCGGTTTGTCATGCGGCACAAGAAGGGATTCCTGATTGCGCTGGCGCTGTTTCTGCTGGTCTGCCTGCTGATGAATACCCTGTCCTCCTGCTCCATGCTGGCCCAGAGCATCGGCTCGGCGGTGTCCGGCTCCACCTATCCCTCCAAAGACGAGGATATGCTGGGGACGGAAGCGGACTATGCCGCAAAGGAGGCACAACTGCAAGCCGAACTGGACAACATGGAGAGCCTGCACCCCGGCTATGACGAGTACCGGTACAATTTAGACCCCATCGGCCATAACCCCCATGAGTTGGCGGCTTATTTAAGCGCCCTGCTCCATGAATACACGCCCCAGAGCGCGGCGGCACAGTTACAGCGGGTCTTTGACCTCCAATATGTCCTGACACTGACCGAGGAGGTGGAAATCCGCTACCGCACCGAAACCAGCACCGACCCGGAAACCGGGGAAACGACCAGCGAGGAAGTCCCCTATGAATACTACATCCTCCATGTGGAGCTTGTGAACACCCAGATTTCCGCCCTTGCGCCGGAGCTTCTCACCCCGGACGAATATGAGATGTACCAGGTCTATATCGCCACCAGGGGCAACAAGCCGCTGCTGTTTGGCGGCGGTTCCCCGGATATGGGAAATTCCGAGGATTTGAGCGGCGTGGAGTTTATAAACGGGACCCGCCCCGGCAATCCGGGCCTGGTGGATCTGGCAAAGCGTCAGGTGGGAAACGTGGGCGGCTATCCGTATTGGAGCTGGTACGGCTTTAACAGCCGGGTGGAATGGTGCGCCTGCTTCGTGAGCTGGTGCTATAACCAGGCCGGGAAAAGCGAACCGCGCTTTGCGGGCTGCCAGTCCCAGGGCGTACCCTGGTTCCAGTCGCATGGACAATGGGGCGGGCGCGGATATGCCAACATCGCCCCCGGCGACGCCATTTTCTTTGACTGGGATTTGGACGGTTCCGCCGACCATGTCGGCATTGTGATCGGCACAGACGGGAGCCGGGTCTATACGGTGGAGGGCAATTCCGGCGACGCCTGCAAAATCAAAAGCTATGACCTGAATTACCAGTGCATCAAGGGCTACGGCCTGATGAACTGGAACTAAACCATATGGGAAGGAGTGTTTACAGATGGCAACGAACAAAATCGACCGGATTGACCGGGAGATCGCAAAGACCCG
>NZ_KE159718.1:3210-5710 GCF_000403455.2 Dorea sp. 5-2
CCAGGAAAAGGAGGAAAATCACGATGAAATCTAAACAGTTATTGCGGACACTGGCCGCATTTTGCACCGCCCTGGTCCTCATGGGCGGTTTTTCTGTCCCCGCCTACGCGGGCGGCGGCGAGGAACCGGCTGATGGAACCAACGATTCCAACGTACAGGTGGAGCAGCCGGAGGAAACGCCGCCCCTCACCCCGGATGGCAATGCCACCCTGGTGGACGATTACGGCGGGAACAAGCAGCTGATTACCGTTACCACCAAAAACGGCAACTACTTTTACATCCTGGTGGACCGGGATGACGAGGGGGAAAACACCGTCCATTTTCTCAACCAGGTAGACGAAGCCGACCTGATGGCGCTGATGGAGGACGGGGACAGCGAGGAACCCCCCGCCGTTTGCGGCTGCACCGAGAAATGTCAGGCAGGCGCGATCAACCGGAACTGCCCGGTCTGCGCCTTTACCATGACAAGCTGCACCGGCAAGGCGGCGGAACCGGAGGAGCCGCCTGCAACGGAGCCGGAACCGGAGAAAAAGTCCGGCATGAATCCGGCTGTCCTGCTTTTGGTTGTGGCCCTGTTAGGCGGCGGGGGCGCGCTCTACTACTTCAAGTTTATGAAGAACAAGCCGAAAACCAAAGGCCCGGACAATCTGGACGATTATGACTACGGCGATGAGGAAGATGAGCTGTGGGAATCCGAGGAGGGCGCGGAGGAGGAACCGGAGGAAAGTGAGGAAGAACCGGAATGACCCGCTTCACTGACAGCCCCTTTGAGCGCATGATGACACAGAAACCGGAGGGCAGGAAGAAAACTTCCCGCCCTCCTTCTTTACCCAAAAGCCACCCCTGCTATGGCTGCGGCAACTACGGGAGGCCCTGTGTGGGATTCTGCCACCGGGAACTGGAAAAGCAGCTGAAAGAAAGGAGAGATCGGAAATGAAGTATCTTATTTTATTGATAAAAGGCATCGCTGTTTTTGACCTGTGCTGTCTGGCGGTGTATCTGGGCGGCGACATTGTTTCTGCCCTGATACGCAAACTTCGGAAAAAGCCTGCACAGAGCGACGACCTTTATGACTTTTCTATGGATGGCGACACAGCCGCCCCGCTGTCCATAGATTCCATCCGCCAGCTGTACTCCGGCGATGTGGAAACTTTTGTAGAAGAAAGGCTTCTGCCGGACGCCGCAAAGACGATGGAGGCTTTAACGGAACGGGAACAGACAGCGGCCCGCCTGCTTTTATGCGCCCTGATCGGCTATCTGAAAGAAGAAGCCCGCATGGACGAGCAGAGTTTTCCGATGGTGATGGAACTGCTGAAATATATGGAGGGGGAAAAAGAGGAAGGCTGCCAGGACCCGGTAGACTGGCTGCTGGAGGACGCCAACAGCCGCGCGCACCGGCATGAGTCCTATTACAGCGATTATCAACGCTACCAGCTGATGCAGGTGGATAAAAAACGTGTCATTCTGGCCTGCCGTATCCTCATCAATGATCTGGTAGGAAAACTGTACCGATATGATTACCGGTTCGGCTATGACCTGATGCTGACAGAGGACAACAGCATTGAGGAAAAGCTGCGTACATCTATGCGGGAAGAATGGGAGGATGAAGATTATGCGCCTTGTGATTGCTGAAAAACCGTCGGTGGCCCAAAGCCTGTCCGCTGTAATCGGGGCCAATGCCCGCAAGGACGGGTATCTGGAAGGGAACGGCTGGCGGGTCAGCTGGTGCGTGGGGCATCTGGCCGGGCTTGCCGACGCGGACAGCTATGACCCTAAATACGCCAAGTGGCGCTATGACGATCTGCCGATCCTGCCCTCGGACTGGAAAATGAGCGTGGGGCGGGACAAGAAGAAACAGTTTGATATTCTCAAAAAGCTGCTGTGCGCCCCGGATGTGACCGAGGTGGTAAACGCCTGTGACGCGGGACGGGAGGGCGAACTGATTTTCCGCAACGTCTATGAGCTGGCGGGCTGCAAAAAGCCCATGAAGCGGCTCTGGATTTCCAGCATGGAGGATTCGGCAATCCGGGAGGGCTTTGAAAACCTCCGCCCCGGCGCGGACTATGACGGTCTGCATCAAGCGGCGCTCTGCCGCGCCAAGGCTGACTGGCTGGTGGGCATCAACGCCACCCGGCTGTTTTCAGTGCTGTACCGCCGGACCCTCAACATCGGTCGGGTCATGTCCCCGACACTGGCCCTTATCGTCCAGCGGGAAGCAGAGATTGAAGCCTTCCAGCCGGAGCCGTTCTATACGGTGGCGCTGGAACTGCCCGGATTTACCGCTGTGGGGGCGCGGATGAAAGACAAAACCGCCGCGAAAGAGCTGGAAACCGCCTGCCAGGGAGGTTCTGCGGTGGTGAAGCAGGCGCAGCGGAAAGAGAAGTCCGAAAAGCCGCCCGCCCTCTATGACCTGACCACCTTACAGCGGGACGCCAACCGCCTGCTGGGGTTTACCGCCCAGCAAACGCTGGACTATCTGCAAAACCTCTATGAGAAAAAG
>NZ_KE159718.1:5720-29725 GCF_000403455.2 Dorea sp. 5-2
AGCCCCTTTGAGCGCATGATGACACAGAAACCGGAGGGCAGGAAGAAAACTTCCCGCCCTCCTTCTTTACCCAAAAGCCACCCCTGCTATGGCTGCGGCAACTACGGGAGGCCCTGTGTGGGATTCTGCCACCGGGAACTGGAAAAGCAGCTGAAAGAAAGGAGAGATCGGAAATGAAGTATCTTATTTTATTGATAAAAGGCATCGCTGTTTTTGACCTGTGCTGTCTGGCGGTGTATCTGGGCGGCGACATTGTTTCTGCCCTGATACGCAAACTTCGGAAAAAGCCTGCACAGAGCGACGACCTTTATGACTTTTCTATGGATGGCGACACAGCCGCCCCGCTGTCCATAGATTCCATCCGCCAGCTGTACTCCGGCGATGTGGAAACTTTTGTAGAAGAAAGGCTTCTGCCGGACGCCGCAAAGACGATGGAGGCTTTAACGGAACGGGAACAGACAGCGGCCCGCCTGCTTTTATGCGCCCTGATCGGCTATCTGAAAGAAGAAGCCCGCATGGACGAGCAGAGTTTTCCGATGGTGATGGAACTGCTGAAATATATGGAGGGGGAAAAAGAGGAAGGCTGCCAGGACCCGGTAGACTGGCTGCTGGAGGACGCCAACAGCCGCGCGCACCGGCATGAGTCCTATTACAGCGATTATCAACGCTACCAGCTGATGCAGGTGGATAAAAAACGTGTCATTCTGGCCTGCCGTATCCTCATCAATGATCTGGTAGGAAAACTGTACCGATATGATTACCGGTTTGGCTATGACCTGATGCTGACAGAGGATAACAGCATTGAGGAAAAACTGCGTACATCTATGCGGGAAGAATGGGAGGATGAAGATTATGCGCCTTGTGATTGCTGAAAAACCGTCGGTGGCCCAAAGCCTGTCCGCTGTAATCGGGGCCAATGCCCGCAAGGACGGGTATCTGGAAGGGAACGGCTGGCGGGTCAGCTGGTGCGTGGGGCATCTGGCCGGGCTTGCCGATGCAGACAGCTATGACCCTAAATACGCCAAGTGGCGCTATGACGATCTGCCGATCCTGCCCTCGGACTGGAAAATGAGCGTGGGGCGGGACAAGAAGAAACAGTTTGATATTCTCAAAAAGCTGCTGTGCGCCCCGGATGTGACCGAGGTGGTAAACGCCTGTGACGCGGGACGGGAGGGCGAACTGATTTTCCGCAACGTCTATGAGCTGGCGGGCTGCAAAAAGCCCATGAAGCGGCTCTGGATTTCCAGCATGGAGGATTCGGCAATCCGGGAGGGCTTTGAAAACCTCCGCCCCGGCGCGGACTATGACGGTCTGCATCAGGCGGCGCTCTGCCGCGCCAAAGCCGACTGGCTGGTGGGCATCAACGCTACCCGGCTGTTTTCGGTGCTGTACCGCCGGACCCTCAACATCGGGCGGGTTATGTCCCCGACACTGGCCCTTATCGTCCAGCGGGAAGCAGAGATTGAAGCCTTCCAGCCGGAGCCGTTCTATACGGTGGCGCTGGAACTGCCCGGATTTACCGCTGTGGGGGCGCGGATGAAAGACAAAACCGCCGCGAAAGAGCTGCAAACCGCCTGCCAGGGAGGTTCTGCGGTGGTGAAGCAGGCGCAGCGGAAAGAGAAGTCCGAAAAGCCGCCCGCCCTCTATGACCTGACCACCTTACAGCGGGACGCCAACCGCCTGCTGGGGTTTACCGCCCAGCAAACGCTGGACTATCTGCAAAACCTCTATGAGAAAAAGCTGTGTACTTATCCCCGGACGGACAGCCGGTATCTGACCTCGGATATGGCGGAGGGCCTGCCGGTGCTGGTCAACCTCACCGCCAATGCCATGCCGTTCCGAAAGGGGATTGCCATTGCCTGCAACCCGGAGGCGGTCATCAACGATAAGAAAGTGACCGACCACCATGCGGTGATCCCCACCCGCAATCTTCGGGATGCGGATTTGTCCGCCCTCCCTGTGGGGGAAAAAGCGGTGTTGGAGCTGGTGGCCGCAAGGCTGCTGTGCGCGGTGGCGGAACCCCATCTTTACGAGGAAACCGCCGCCACGCTGGTCTGCGCCGGTCAGGAGTTTGCCGCAAAAGGGAAAACCATTCAGCGCCCCGGCTGGCGCAGGCTGGATTCCGCTTATCACGCCGGTCTGAAAAATGCCCCGGAGCCGGAGGAAAGGCCAGAGGAAAAGACGCTGCCGGAACTCTCCGAGGGACAATCTTTGTCCGTTTCCAACGCCTCCGTCAAGGAGGGGAAAACCAGCCCGCCAAAACATTTCACCGAAGATACCCTGCTGTCGGCTATGGAGAACGCCGGTAAAGAAGATATGCCGGATACCGCCGAGCGCAAGGGATTGGGTACGCCTGCCACCCGCGCCGGGATTCTGGAAAAGCTGGCCTCCACCGGGTTTCTGGAACGGAAAAAGAGCAAAAAAACGGTCCAGCTGATGCCCTCCCGCGACGCGCGTTCCCTCATTACCGTTCTGCCGGAACAGCTGCAATCCCCGCTTCTCACCGCCGAGTGGGAGTACCGGCTGGGCGAGATTGAGCGCGGCGAGCTTTCCCCGGAGGAGTTTCTGTCCGGGATTTACGCCATGCTGCGGGAGCTGGCGGCAACCTATCAGGTGGTTAAGGGGACCGAGTACCTGTTCTCCCCGCCCCGCGAAGCAGTAGGCAGATGCCCCCGGTGCGGCGGTGAGGTTACAGAATCGCAAAAGGGATTTTTCTGCCAAAGCGAAACTTGCAGATTTGCCATCTGGAAAGACAGCAAGTGGTGGAGCGCCAAGAAGAAACAGCCCACCAAGGCCATTGTCGCGGCCCTCTTAAAAGACGGGCGGGCAAGGCTCACCGGCTGCTACTCGGAAAAAACCGGAAAAACCTATGACGCGGATGTACTTTTGGAGGATACCGGCGAGTATGTAAACTTCAAGCTGGACTTTGGCCAGCGGAAAGGAGGCCCGTCATGAAGCTGTCGCTGCTGGAACAGGAAACGGTTCTCCTTTATAACCAGGCCGAGTCTGCGGCAGAGGTCTATACCCATGACCCAAAGCTGATGAAAAAACTGAACCGCCTTGCCGGTAAACACCCGGAGCAGATCATCAAAAAGGACGACCACAACTTCATTGTCCCCAAACGCTGCGTATCGGTCCGGGAGCCGTACAGCGAAAAGCGGCGCAAAGCCGCCAGTGAACGGGCCAGGGCCGCAGGCTATAAGCCGCCGTTGAAATCCTCCTCCGGTCAATAAGCATGGGCGGGAATGTCTTTGAAGCGGTAAAGCAGTCCATCACCACCAGAGAAGCGGCGGAACACTATGGAATCGAAGTAAAGCGAAATAGTATGGCCTGCTGTCCTTTCCACGATGACAGGACGCCCAGCCTGAAATTAGACCGCCGCTTTCACTGTTTCGGCTGCGGGGCGGACGGTGATGTGATCGACTTTGCCGCCAGACTGTATAACCTCTCTCCCAAAGAGGCGGCGGAAAAACTGGCCCAGGATTTTGGCCTGCTCTATGACAGCCAGGCGCCCCCGAAGAAAACCTATGTCCGTCAAAAGTCAGAAGCGCAAAAATTCAAGGAAACAAAACAGCGGTGTTTCCGCGCGTTGGCAGACTACGCCCATCTGCTGCGGGGCTGGGAAGCAGACCTTGCGCCCCTGACCCCGGATGCGGAGCCGCACCCCCTTTTTGTGGAGGCGCTGCACCAAAAGGACTATGTGGAGTATCTTCTGGACTTTCTGATGGAGGATGGCATCGAGGAACAAAAAACATGGATTGCAACACACATAACAAAAATCATGGATTTGGAAAGGAGAAACAAGGAAATGGCAGAGAAACCTACCAACCGGGAGCGATTGCGGGAAATCACCGAGGGCATTGAGCAGAACATCAAGGAACTGTTTGAGAGCGAAAAGTATATGCGCTATCTGTCGGTGATGTCCCGGTTCCACCGCTACTCGGTCAATAATACCATGCTGATCTATATGCAGAAGCCGGACGCGACCCATGTGGCTGGCTATAACAAGTGGAAGAATCAGTTTGAGCGCCATGTGAAAAAGGGCGAGCGCGGCATCACTATTATTGCGCCCACCCCCTATAAGAAGAAAATTGAGGAGCAGAAGCTGGACCCTGACACCCATGCGCCGGTACTGGACGCAAACGGCAGGGTGGTCATGGAGGAAAAAGAGGTGGAAATCCCGCTGTTCCGTCCGGTCAAGGTCTTTGATGTGAGCCAGACGGACGGAAAGCCCCTGCCCTCCCTGGCGGCGGACCTGTTCGGGAATGTCCGGCACTTTGAGGCGTTTATGGAGGCGCTGAAACGCTCCGCCCCGGTTCCCCTTGCGTTTGAGGAAATGGACGCGGATACGGACGGATATTTTTCTTCCAGCCAGCAGCGCATCGCCATCCGCCAGGGCATGAGCGAGGTGCAGACGGTTTCCGCCGCTGTCCATGAGATCGCCCACAGCAAGCTGCACAACTTTGATGTGCCGGACAACCCGGACGCGCCCTTGTATCAGGAAGTGGAGCTGTTTGGACAGCCAGCCCTGTTCTCCAATGACCGGATTGCCCCAGACGATCTGCCGGACGGACTGTTTTGTTATGACCTGCGCGGTTCCGATGATGACCCCGGCGCGCCGGTTGCCGTAGAGGAACAGGTTATCGTCAACCACGCCGGTTCCGTCATAACCGCAAAGCCGCTGGAACTGCCGGAGCAAGGGTATCTCCCTCTGACCGATGAATCCGGCCTGGACTTTAACGGCGGCGAAAAGACCGCCCAGCGGTTTTTGCAGGACCATAAAAAGGACCGGCGCACCGAGGAGGTGGAGGCCGAGAGCATCTCTTACGCGGTCTGCCAATATTTTGGGATTCAGACCGGCGCAAACAGCTTTGGGTACATTGCGAACTGGAGCCAGGGCAAGGAGCTGAAGGAACTGCGGGCCAGCCTGGAAACCATCAACAAGACCGCCGGTACTCTGATTGCCGATATTGACCGCCATTTTCAGGAGGTCTGCAAGGAGCGCGGCATTGATCTGGAATCCGGGCCGGAGCAGGACGCCGGAAAAGAAACCATGCAGCCGGAAAACCCGCAGGCCGATACGGAGAATCAAGAGGTTTCCCCTGAACCGGAACCCTCCTGGAAAATCCCCGCCGAACTGCCGGAGCAGGACCCCTCCATGTTCCGCTATTACCTTACCCAGGAATCTCTGAATGTGGGAACCTATCCTTTGATGGACGGGAAAACCATCACTGAACTGGCCGCGCCGGTAAAGGTGGAACAGGATTCCATCACTGCCTTTGGCTGTATCGACTACCCCCAGCCGCTGACCGCCGAACAGGAACGGGAATACGCCCTTTTGCCCGCCAGCCAAAACCTGCGGGCGCTGGATTCCATCGGCCATGCCGCAGAAGCCGCCCAGCTGCCCGACGCGCCGGAGCAGGCGCTGGATGAATACCCGATGCCGGACCCTTTGCTGCGGGAGGACGATCTGAAAAACTGCGGCTATCAGGACGGGGACTTGCTGCCCCTCTCCAAAGAGCGGGCGCTGGAACTGTTTGAGCAGGATTTGACGGTGTACGCGGTGGTGGACGGGGGCGGCGCGGAAATGCTCTTTGACCGGGAGGAATTTGAAACCCAGCTGCCCGGTACGGTGTTCGCCCTTTCCCGCGAGGAATGGGAGGAAAGCCCAGCCTTTGACGCGCTGGTGCAGGACCGGCTGAACCGCCAGCAGGAACGGGAGCAGGCGTTTCTCTCCCATGAGGGGGACTGCTTTGCCATTTATCAGGTAAAGGACGATGACAGCCTGCGGGAAATCCGCTTTGAGGGGCTGGACTGGCTCCAATCCATCGGGCGCGAGGTGGAGCGCGAGAATTACAACCTGATCTACACCGCGCCCCTTTCCGGCAAAGATACGCCGGAGGTTGTGGCGGAGCAGCTGTTCTACCGCTTCAACAACGAACCCCCCAGGGACTATCACAGCCCCTCCATGAGCGTCAGCGACATCGTTGCCATCCGCAGGGACGGCGCGTTATCCTGTCATTACTGCGATAGCTTTGGCTTTCAGCAGATCACCGGTTTTCTTGACGCGAACCCGCTGAAAAATGCGGAAATGTCTATGGAGGACGATTACGGCATGATTGACGGGATCATCAACAACGGCCCCAAAGAGCCGACCGTAGCCCAGCTGGAACAGCAGGCCAGAAGCGGCCAGCCGATCTCCCTGATGGATTTGGCGGATGCGGTCCACCGGGAGGAACGGGACAAGCGGAAATCGGTGGTGGAACAGCTCCACCAGCAGCCGAAGCAGGAAAGCAAAAAGACAGCGCCGAAAAAGAGCGCGGAAAGGGAGCTTTGATATGGGACACTTTACCTTTGAAGAAATGAATCTGATGTGTATTTACAACACCGGAACCCGCGCCGGACTGATGGAGAGCCTGACCGAGATGCGCGGCTATCTCTCGCCGGAGGAAACGGAGCTGATGGAGCTGACCGACAGCGCCCTTCATAAGCTGCGCGCCATGACGGATGCGGAGTTTGACAGTCTGGAACTGTACCCGGACTTTGACGAATAGGAACCAATAAACCGGAGGGGCTGGCGCTGTGCCGCCCCTTCCTTTTATCCAAAACCCGAAAGGAGGGCCGAAAACAATGGCAACCAAAGCGCAGATGTACGCACAGATGGCCGACCATGCGGCGGTGCAGCTCACTTCCAGCTGGAATGAGTGGATGCGGTTTCTGGACACAGCCTCCAGGCTATACAAATACCCCTTCCATGACCAGCTGATGATCTACGCCCAGCGCCCGGACGCTACCGCCTGTGCGGAGTATGACCTGTGGAATGACAAGATGGGCCGCTATGTCCGGCGCGGCTCCAAGGGCATCGCCCTGGTGGACGATTCCGGGGACCGGACCCGGCTGCGGTATGTCTTTGACATCTCCGACACCGGAACCCGCCCGCACTCCCGCACACCCTGGCTCTGGAAGATGGAGGAACGGCATATAGATTCCATCTCCGCCATGCTGGAAAACCGGTATGGGGTGGGCGGCGATGATTTAGGCGGGCAGCTGACCGAGATCGCCCGCAGGCTGGCCGGGGAATACTGGGCGGACAACGGGCGGGACTTCCTTTACATCGTTGACGATTCCTTTTTGGAGGAGTACGATGAACTTAACATCGAAGTCCAATTCAAAGCCGCCGCCACCGTCAGCATCGCCTATTCCCTGATGTCCCGCTGCGGGCTGGCCCCGGAGCAGTATTTCACCCACGAGGATTTCATGCCGGTTTTCGATTTCAACACACCGGCCACCGTTGGGGCGCTGGGAACGGCGGTCAGCCAGATCAACCAGCAGGTGCTGCGGCAGATCGGCGTAACCATTCTAAACGCGGAGCGAGAGGCCAACAAAGAAAGGAGCCAGCAAAATGAACAACACCTTAACTTACATTCAGAACGGGGATTATCTGATTCCCAACCTGCAACTGACAGAACAGCCCGAAACGCCCCTGGGCAAGTACGGCAGGATGCGGAAAACCTACTTGAAGGAACACCGGCCCATCCTTTACAACCGTCTGCTGATGAGCGAGAAGCTGTACCCGCACCTGTTGGAGATCGACCGGACCGCGAACAGCCGATTGGAGCAGCTGATGCCAAAACTGGCGCAGGCGGCGGGCGTGACCGAGGAACTGAAAGCCCGCGACATGATGCAGTGGGTGGGCCTGATGAACAGCTGCAAGGCCCAGGCGGAGGAGATTCTGCTGGCGGAACTTATCAACAGCTGACCTTAAACCTGTTTCTCTCCGAAGCAGAACAGATTCAGAATATTGATGAAGCAGAGAATGTGAAAGCATCCTCTGCTTTTTCTTTTGCCCAAAAGGACATTGACCATGTGCTGCGGCTGGGCGGCAATACCGACCGTCTGCGGGAGCGCGTGACAGCTGAATTTGAAAAGCAGAAGCCGATCCCGGAAATAGCCGCCGCCCTGCAATCCCTCTATCATGGCGGCAACGGTTTTACCACCGATGCAGGCCGTATCACAGTCTGGTACGGCGAGGACGGAATCCATCTCTCTCATGGAAAATCCGCCCGTTATGATAAATCCGCACAGGTTATTTCCTGGGAGGGCGCGGCGGAGCGTATTGGCGAGCTGTTGGAATCCGGTCAATTTGCGTCCAATGTAGAGCTTACCGAGGCCGAAGGATATGAGCGCTCCCTCCTGGCAGAAAAATTTTGGAACCTTTGTCACGATTTTAGTGATGAAGCCAGAGAATCCGGTTATTTACCCAGTCTGGCAGAAATCAAGGGCAACGGGTTTCCAGAAGAATCCGCATGGCTCACTGAGCAGCTGCGTGACCCGGCTTTCCGCCAGCCCCTCACAGAAGAATACGCCGCCTTTTGGACTGCCTATACGCAAGACCGTAACTTGCTGCGTTTCCATTACCACAAGCCAAAGGAGATTTGGGAAAACCTGAAAGACCTGTCACTGCCCCGCAAAGCCTTTTCATCTGAAATGGCAGAGGTTCCTGCGGTTAAGCAGTTTATTACGGAGGATGAGATCGGCGCGGCCCTTTCTGGCGGCAGCGGTTTTGCCGGGGGCAAAGGGCGCATTTATGCCTTTTTCCAGCAGCCCCATACCGACAAGGAAAAAACCGCGTTTCTCCGGCAGGAATACGGAACCGGCGGACGCTCCCACGCACTGTCCGGTGCAACGCACAGTGGCGAAGATCACGATGGAAAGGGCCTGCGCTACCAGAAAAACGGCTGTGACGATGTACGCCTGACCTGGGATAAGGTCGTGAAGCTGGTTGCCGGCCTGATCCAAAAGGACCGTTATCTGACCGAAGCAGAACGGGAACAGTATGAGAAAATCCAGGCAGAAAAGGAACTGGCAGAGGCGGGCATTGTAGAATCACAGAGCCAGCCTGCTCCTGTCCATGAAACGGAAACAGAACCGCCCCAGCCCGCGCTGGAAGATGTGCTGGAACAGTACAAGCCGGTTGTGACCGCCGCCATCATGGAGGATACGGCATACCGCAACGCCTGCGGCCATACTGACCATGAAAACGCTGTGATTGAGGGCAACGCCGCTGTGCGCCGCGCGGTTCTTGGCTCCGGTGATTTGCAGCTTCTCAAACAGTATTCGGATGTGCCGGAGTTCCGCCACCGCCTGCATCAAGAGGTGATTGCCGAAACCTATCCAAAGCTCCATGAGCTTCTGCGCCCTCTCTCCCAGGACGATATTGACGAAGCCCTCTGTGCATGGAACGGAGATATGGACAGCAAACGGGCCGTAGTCCGCTACATGGAGGACCATGCCAGGGACAAAGACACCGCCGCATGGCTGTCCAGGGAGTACGGCGGTCCTGAAAATAAAAACCTGTTCATTGTCCGAGCCGGAAGCCCTGAAACAATCGAACTTCCCTGGCCCAAGGTACAGCGCCGGATCGCCCAGCTTATCAAAGAGGACCGCTTTTTTACAGAGGCAGAACGGGACAATCTGGACGATATAGACCCTATCGCAATCCGGGAAAATCTGGCCCAGCGCGGCATTGTAAACGGGCAGGTAGTGGAACCGGAGAAGCTGGACAATGACCCCTTTATTCAGCAGGTCATGGCTGATGTGGAACAGATTGCCGCCGATGAAGCAGAACCACGCTTTTCCGTTGTTATGACCAGCGATGCGTTTCCCGACCCGGAAGATGCGTTTGCTGTCTGGGATAATCAGACCAATGATTACTATACCGCCTCCGATGGAACGGTACGGACATTTTCAAGAGAAGAAGCTGCGGAGCAATTCCTGGCCGGGCTGGAACCACAAGAGATAAAGGCGGACCGGCAAGAGGAACCGGCACAGGAAACAGCCGCACCCGCTGCGGACGAACCGGGAACACTTCCCCGCGACCCGCTGGCATCGGCCTATGGCGTAGGGGATTTTGTTTTTCTGGAAGATACCGAGTACCGCATCACCGATTTGCAGCAGGGCTATGTCCAGCTGAATGACCCCGCGCTGGCCTACCCCATTTACCGGACGGAAAGCAAAGAACAGTTTGAACGCGCCATCCGGCAGGACCCGCACAACAGCGCCATCACCGACTATCTCCCCGCCGATCTGGACCAGTTTTCCCCGGATTTACGGGAGGCTCTGACCGGGGAGGGCGGTTTACTGGATGGGTTGGCAAAGGAGGATATAGCGGTACTGCTCCGAAGCGGCGCAGGCAATCCGGCTGTTGCCCAGCATCTTTCCCAGCGGTTTTCGGGTACAGTGGAAACCATGCAGCTGGAAACCGGGGATACGGCAGATTACAGAACAACCGACAAAGGCATGGAAGTAGAGATTTTGCGGGAGGATGAAACGGTTCTGGCGGCGCTGTATGAAAGCTGGGAACCGGTTGCCGCCGCACTCCGCGCCCTCTACCAGCAGGAACTGGACGGATTCTCCCACGAACCGGCACAGCTAAAGGAACAGCCAGCAGAGAAACAGCCGGATTTGGGGAATCCTCCCGCACCGGAACCAGCGCCGCGAATGACTACCACCCCTGTCACCCGTTATCCGGGCGAACAGAACCATCTGCCCTACGATATAGAGATTCATACGCTGCACTTTGATGAACCGGAAACCACCCCTCCCCAGCCGACTGCCGGGAACTTCCGTATCACCGACATTCACCTGGGCGAAGGAGGACCAAAAGCAAAGTTTCGGGCCAACATGGACGCAATCAATCTCCTGAAAGAATTGGAGTTTGAAAACCGGCAGGCCACGCCGGAGGAACAGGAAACCCTTTCCCGGTATGTGGGCTGGGGCGGTCTGTCAGACGCTTTTGACGAGAACAAGCCCACCTGGGCAAAGGAGTTTGCGGAACTCTACGCAACGCTGTCCCCGGAGGAATATGAAGCCGCCAAAGGGACCACCTTAAACGCCCATTACACCAGCCCTACCGTTATCCAGGCCATTTATGAAGCGGTGGGGAAAATGGGATTCCAGACCGGCAACATCCTGGAACCCTCCTGCGGCGTGGGCAATTTCTTCGGTATGCTGCCGGAGGAAATGCGGGGCAGCAAACTGTACGGCGTGGAACTGGATTCCATCACCGGGCGCATCGCAAAACAGCTCTATCCCAAAGCAGACATCACTATCGCGGGCTTTCAAACCACTGACCGGCGGGATTTTTATGATTTAGCCGTAGGAAACGTGCCGTTTGGCCAGTATTCCGTCAATGACCGGGCCTATAACAAGCTGAACTTCAACATCCACAACTACTTTTTCGCCAAATCGCTGGACCAGGTGCGTCCAGGCGGCGTCGTGGCCTTTGTCACCAGCCGCTACACGATGGATTCCAAGGATTCTACGGTGCGCCGGTATCTGGCGCAGCGGGCGGAGCTGTTAGGCGCGATCCGTCTGCCCAACAATGCGTTTAAGGCCAATGCCGGGACAGAGGTGGTATCCGACATCATTTTCCTGCAAAAACGTGACCGCCCGATTGACATTGCCCCGGACTGGACGCAGACCGGACAGACCGAAGATGATTTTACCATCAACCGCTATTTCCTGGACCACCCGGAAATGGTGCTGGGCAGGCAGGAGCCGGAAAGCACCGCTCATGGCATGGATTACACCGTAAATCCCATTGAGGGATTGGAACTTTCCGACCAGCTGCACGACGCCATAAAATATATTCGCGGGACCTACCAGGAGGCCGAACTGCCGGAGCTGGGCGAGGGGGAAGAAATTGATACTTCTATCCCCGCTGACCCTGATGTAAAAAACTATTCCTATACCGTTGTGGACGGTGCGGTGTACTATCGGGAAAACAGCCGCATGGTGCGCCCTGACTTAAACGCCACCGCCGAGGCCCGCGTAAAAGGGCTGGTGGAACTGCGGGACTGTGTGCAGAAGCTCATCGCACAGCAGATGGACAGCTTTGTTTCGGATACGGCAATCCGTGAAACCCAGGCCGAATTGAACCGGCTCTATGACGCATTTTCCGCAAAGTACGGGCTTATCAATGACCGGGGGAACCGGCTGGCCTTTGCCGATGATTCCAGCTACTATCTGCTCTGCGCGCTGGAAGTCATTGACGATGACGGACATCTGAAGCAAAAGGCGGATATGTTCACCAAGCGCACCATCAAGCCCCATCAGGCTGTTACTGCGGTGGACACCGCCAGTGAAGCCCTGGCTGTTTCCATCGCGGAAAAGGCCGAGGTGGATATGGCGTACATGGCCGAACTGAGCGGCAAAACCCAGGAGGAATTGGCGCAGGAGCTGCGGGGCGTGATCTTCCGTCTGCCCGGACCACTGGCGGAGGGGGAATCGCCCCGTTATGTGACAGCGGATGAATACCTCTCCGGCAACGTGCGCCGGAAACTGCGGCAGGCACAGCGGGCGGCGGACAAAGACCCCGCCTTTTCTGTCAATGTGGAGGCGCTCACCGCCGCCCAGCCCAAGGATTTGGACGCATCGGAAATCGAGGTGCGCCTGGGTGCTACCTGGATTGACAAAGACTATATCCAGCAATTCATGTACGAAACCTTCCACACCCCGTACTATCTGCAAGGAAAGATTGAGGTCAAGTATGTCCCCTACACCGCCGAGTGGCAGATCACCAGCAAAAACGCCGTTGGGTACGGCGATGTAGCCGCCAACACCACCTATGGAACCGACCGGGCCAACGCCTACAAGATTCTGGAGGACAGCTTAAACCTGCGGGATGTCCGCATCTATGACACCGTTGAGGACGCCGAGGGGCGGGAGCGCCGGGTACTCAACGCCAAAGAAACCACCCTTGCCGCCCAGAAGCAGATGGCGATCCGGGAAGCCTTCCGGGACTGGATTTGGAAGGACCCACAGCGGCGGCAGACGCTGGTGCGCCAGTACAACGAGGAAATGAACAGCATCCGCCCACGCGAGTATGACGGGCAGCATATCCGGTTTGCGGGCATGAACCCGGAAATCACCCTGCGGGAACACCAGAAAAACGCCATCGCCCATGTGCTGTACGGCGGGAATACCCTGCTGGGCCATGAGGTGGGCGCGGGCAAGACCTTTGAAATGGTAGCCGCCGCAATGGAATCCAAGCGGCTGGGCCTGTGCCAGAAATCCCTCTTTGTGGTGCCGAACCACCTGACCGAGCAGTGGGCCTCCGAGTTTTTACGGCTCTACCCTTCCGCGAATATCCTTGTCACCACCAAAAAGGATTTTGAAAGCCACAACCGCAAGAAATTCTGCGCCAGAATCGCCACCGGGGACTATGACGCGGTGATTATCGGACACTCCCAGTTTGAGCGTATTCCCATCAGCCGGGAACGGCAGGAGCGCCTGCTGCGGGAGCAGATCAACGAGATCACCGACGGGATTGCCGAGGTGGAGGCCAGCGGCGGGGAACGCTTTACCGTCAAGCAGCTGGAACGCACCAAAAAATCGTTGGAGGCAAGGCTGGAAAAATTGCAGGCCGAGGGCCGCAAGGACGATGTGATTACCTTTGAGCAGCTGGGCGTGGACCGGCTATTTGTGGACGAGAGCCACAATTATAAGAACCTCTTTTTATACACCAAAATGCGGAATGTGGCGGGACTTTCCACCACAGACGCGCAGAAATCCTCCGATATGTTTGCCAAATGCCGCTACATGGACGAGATCACCGGCAGCCGGGGCGTTGTGTTCGCCACCGGAACGCCGGTCAGCAACAGTATGACCGAACTCTATACCATCCAACGCTACCTCCAGTATGAACGGCTCCAGGAATTGAACATGACCCATTTCGACTGCTGGGCCAGCCGGTTCGGGGAAACGGTGACAGCCCTGGAGCTGGCCCCGGAGGGGACCGGCTACCGGGCGCGGACAAGATTTTCCAAATTCTTTAACCTGCCGGAACTGATGAACCTGTTCAAAGAGGTTGCGGACATCAAGACCGCCGACCAGCTGGACCTGCCCACCCCGGAGGTGGAATACCACAACATCGTGGCAAAGCCCACCGAACACCAGCAGGATATGGTGAAGGCCCTCTCCGAGCGCGCCGCCAAAGTCCATTCGGGGACTGTTGACCCATCAACCGACAATATGCTGAAAATCACCTCGGATGGCCGAAAGCTGGGGCTGGACCAGCGCATCATCAACCCCATGCTGCCGGACGAACCCGGTACAAAAGTCAACCAGTGCGTGGACAATATCCTGCAAATCTGGCGGGACGGACAGCCGGAAAAGCTGACCCAGCTGGTGTTTTGCGATATTTCCACACCCCAGGCTGCTGGCTCCAAAAAGGTGGCTAAAACGCTGGATAACCCGATGCTTCACGCGCTGGAACAAGCAATTCCAGAGCCGGAGAAACCGCTGGCCTTTACGGTCTATGAGGACATCCGGCAGAAACTCATCGCACAGGGTATGCCCGCCAGCCAGATCGCGTTTATCCATGAGGCCAATACCGAAGTCCGCAAAAAGGAGCTGTTTTCCAAAGTCCGCTCCGGCCAGGTGCGCGTCCTGTTAGGCTCCACCCAGAAGATGGGGGCCGGGACCAACGTGCAGGATTTGCTGGTGGCGCTTCACGATCTGGACTGCCCCTGGAGGCCCGGAGATCTGGCACAGCGAAAAGGGCGGATCGAGCGCCAGGGCAACCAGAACCCGCTGGTCCATGTTTACCGCTATGTGACCGAGGGGACCTTCGACGCATACCTCTGGGTGCGACACGAAGTCGCTTAATTTAACTGTTTGGCGGCAATGCCGACCAAACCATCCATTCCGTTGGATGAAGCCGTTATCCCCGGCTCTGCCAGTAATGGCACTGTTCGGAAGCGGATATAAACGTAACCCTACTTGGAATCCAAACCGTGAGGGGCGGATGAAACTGCTAGCTACAAGGCGGTTAGGGTGCAGGCTTTTACTGATAGCATGGTTAATTAACTGAATCACCGCAAGCTTCGTTAAGGCTGAACAAGCCAAAGTAGCTGACAGGCTTGAACCAAAAGGTGTGCAGTCGGTTACTCCTCTCCACGCTTGGGAGTACACGGACGTTATGACTGCCGGAGTAGAGGTGGAACCTAAACTATCAAAATAATTGTTGGTTAAGTGGAACGTGTCAAGCCCGTATTCCTGCCCATATGGGCAAGCCGACCGTAAGGGAAGCCGTTGGGAATGCGGGTATAGGATTGCGGAAGAAGCGAATGCCGACCTTGTAATGAGGACGGACAGGGGTTCAAGATTTGCCCCACCCGAAAGGGGGCAGAATTCCGCAGGGTGCTTGATTACGAGAGAGTTTATAGAATTTTTGAAAGGAGTAAAGCAAATGAACGGTAAAACGTGTGCGACTTCTGACATTGCAAAGGCATGGGATTCCATTGACTGGAATAAAGCCGAAGCATATGTTAAAAAACTGCAAATGCGTATCGTAAAGGCTCAACAACAGGGCAGGACAGGCAAAGTGAAATCCTTGCAGTGGCTGCTCACACACTCTTTTTATGGACGTGCTTTAGCCGTAAGAAGGGTAACGAGTAATAAAGGTAAAAAGACAGCAGGCGTAGACAAAGTTTTATGGTCTACCCCCAAATTGAAATATGAAGCAATTCTCAACTTGAAACGCAGGGGTTATAATCCACTGCCGCTAAAAAGGGTGTATATACCGAAGAAAAACGGGAAAATGCGCCCGTTAAGCATTCCATGTATGAAGGACAGGGCAATGCAGACATTGTATAAATTTGCGTTGGAGCCGATAGCAGAAATCACAGCAGACCCGAATTCTTATGGATTCCGGGTAAAAAGGTGTGTGCAGGACGCTATTGAGCAGAGTTTTACCTGTCTGAATAAAGGAAAATCACCCAAATGGGTGCTTGAAGGAGACATTAAAGGCTGTTTTGATAATATCAGCCATGAATGGATTTTAAACCACATTCCAATGGATAAGGATATTTTGCGGAAATGGTTAAAAAGTGGGTATATCGAAACAGGGAAGTTATTCCCGACTGATTTGGGAAGCCCACAGGGGTCGGCTATCTCGCCAACTATCTGTAACATGGTCTTAGACGGTCTGGAAGTCCAGATTAAGAAGAAATACCACAAAACGAAAGTAAATGGAAAAGCATATTTTCCGAAAGTAAACTTTGTACGTTACGCTGATGATTTTATTGTCACTGGCGAAAGCAGGGAGATTTTGGAAAACGGTGTGGTTCCCATTATTCGGGAATTCCTGTCAGAGAGAGGGCTGGAACTGTCGGAAGAAAAAACAGTCATTACCCATATCGAAGACGGTTTCGATTTTCTCGGAAGCAATATAAGGTGGTACAAAGACAAACTCCTGACTAAACCGTCCAAAAAGAATTATAAAGCCATAGTGAGCAAGATAAGGGAGATAATCAAGAAAAATCCGTCCATGAAGCAGGAAGATTTGATACGGAAATTAAATCCGGTCATCCGTGGGTGGGTGAATTTCCACAAATACAATGTTTCGTCACAGGCATTTGAAAGATTCGATTTTGATGTGTGGAGATGCTTATGGCAGTGGTGCAAACGGAGACACCCTAAAAAGAGCCATAAATGGATAGCAAAGAAATATTTCAGACGGGTTGGCACAAGAAGCTGGACATTCAGCGTTAAAATGTCTGATTCGTTTGAACTTAATCTGATATATGCCACGGATACCAATATCGTAAGGTGGCTGAAAACAAAATCAGAAGCGACGCCATTTGACAGCAGGTTTACAGGATATTTTGAAGAAAGAGATACAGAGAGAATGTTTCGTGAAATCAAGGGCAGAAGGAAGCTGAATGCCCTCTACAAAGCACAAAAAGGAATCTGCCCTATATGCGGCGGTGCTATCACAGTAGAGGAAGGGTACAGAATCCATGAAGCCACGGGGAACGATTATAAGATAACAAGAATCTTAGTAGACGCAGGCTGTCACAGAAAACTGCATTACTCAAAAGAAGTTGGTGAACCGGCTCTGGTGATACAGGGCTTATAAGTGCTTGAGCCGTGTGAGGGGAAACTCTCATGCACGGTTCTTAGAGGGGAAGGCGGTAGTAATACCGCTGACCTACTCGACCAGACGGTGGAGAACAAGCAGAAATTCATCTCCCAGATCATGACCTCAAAATCTCCGGTCCGCAGCTGTGACGATGTGGACGAAACCGCCCTGTCCTTTGCGGAGATCAAGGCCTTGTGTGCCGGGGACCCCCGCATCAAGGAGCGTATGGACCTGGATGTGGAGGTATCCCGCTTAAAGCTGATGAAGGCCGACCACCAGAGCAAGCAGTACCGGCTGGAAGATCAGCTGTTAAAGCACTTCCCAGAGGAGATTGAAAAACACAAGGGCTTTATCCAGGGCTTGGAAACGGATATGGAAACCCTGGCGGCACACCCCCACCCGACAGACGGATTTACCGGCATGGAAGTCCGGGGCGATACGCTCACCGACAAAGAGAACGCCGGAGCCGCCCTTCTGGACGCCTGCAAGGAGGTTAAAGGCTCCGAGCCGGTGCAGGTCGGCAGCTACCGGGGATTTGCTATGTTTGTAACCTTTGACGCTTTCCAGAAGGAATATATGCTCCAACTGAAAGGCAGGATGACCCACCGTACCGCCCTGGGCGCGGACCCGCGCGGCAACCTGACCCGGATTGACAACGCGCTTTCCCAGATGCCCCAGCGGTTGGAAAGCGTAAAAGTCCAGCTGGATAACCTTTACCAGCAGCAGGCCGCCGCAAAGGAGGAAGTGGGCAAAGCCTTCCCCTATGAGGAGGAATTGCGGGTCAAGAACGCCCGTCTGGTGGAGCTGGATATGGAGCTGAACATGGACAGCAAGGGGCAGTCCCGTCCAGAAGCGGCGATTGCCAAACGCGCAAGGCCCTCGGTGCTGGAAGGGCTGAAACGCCCCCTCCCGCCCCGCAGCATGGAAAAGAAACCCAGACAACAGGAACAGGAGGCAAGATAATATGAACAGCAACGAAAAGAATACGGCCCTTTATGAGAAGATGGCCGCTGAACAGGATACCTTCCGGGATTGGCTGAAAAGCCAGTCCCCGGAGGAGGTCTTAAACCATGCCTATGAGTACACCGTCCGGGAGGACATTGTGCTGGCGATGGAGGAACTGGAACTCTCCGATAACCAGGCACAGGCGCTTCTGGATTCCCCCTCGCCGCTGGCTGATGTGTACCGCCATTTTGAAAAGCTGGAAACCGGCTATATGGATGTGATCCGGGACAGCATTGAGGAACGGGCAAATGAGATGCACAGGGCAAAAGAGGAACAGAGAGCCGTCCCGATCTATCCCCACTCCGCCGCCTATGCGTCCGAGCATGGGGAGATGGCGCAGTACCGCGCCTCCCTGCAAGCCAGTCTTGCCTGCAAAGAAGCCATTGAGCAGGCCATCAGCGCCCACTATGGGGATAACCGCCTGAATACCGAGGCCGCTGTCAAAGAAGTGCTGGAACAGTTCGGGCCGGAGCGTATGCAGGTTATCCTTGCCAATACGGTGCTGAAAAAGGAGCATGACGGGCGTATCTCCCGCGATAACAAAGCCTGGGCGAAAACAATCCCCATGCCGGAGGATGGCGGCGATCCCCGCCACAGCTATGCCCTGGTGGTGGATAAGGTCAACCCCGGCCTGACCGACCTGTTCTTGAAGCAGGCGCGGAAAGTCCTTCAAGCCCCGGAGAAAGGCTCCGTCCTGGAAAAACTCAAACAGGAGCCGCCGGAACGCAGACCCGCCGCCCCTAAGAAACGGGAACCGGAACGATGAGCGCGGCAAAGCGGAAACGGGAGGTACAGGTGAATTTCCGGGTTTCCCCGGAGGAGCTGGCCCTGATTGAGCAGAAAATGTCCCAGCTTGGAACCGTCAACCGGGAAGCCTACCTGCGGAAAATGGCGCTGGACGGGTATGTGGTAAAGCTGGATTTGCCGGAGCTGAAGGAGCTGGTGTCCCTGATGCGCTATTCCAGCAACAACCTGAACCAGCTGACCCGTAAAGTGCATGAAACCGGGCGGGTTTATGACGCTGACCTGGAGGATATATCCCAGCGGCAGGAACAGCTTTGGGAGGGTGTGCAGAAGATACTGGCCCAGCTTTCCAAGCTCTCCTGACCGGATAGTTTGCCCCATCTGCGGAGGGAGGAACGGCGTTCTTCGCCGCGCCTTCCTCCGCTTTTTCTTTTTGACGGTAAACTTGCCGGATGTGCCGGAATCATGGATAATAGCGGCAGAACAGGGTTTTACGAAAGGAGTGGACTGCTATGATGTCATTTGAACAGGTGATAGACATTTTTGGGGACTATCTGGCATTGGATACAGAAATGGAAGTCTGCAAAAGCCGGTATGGGTATATCCGGGTGGAGTTTCATGGGACAGGGGAATTACCCGGCTATTGCAGCGGCATGGTCTGCCGTACCCCAAAGGAGCTTTTTGACCTTCTGCTTTCCGATTATGAAAGCTATCTGGAAATCCAGCGGACAAAAGGACGCAGAGATGTGACGGAGGAAGATAAAAACGAAATTACCGCACTGTGCCAATCACGTTTGGAGAAGTGGGAAAAAGGAAACGCCAGATAGCTTTGGGTGATTTACTTTTGGCATGAAACAGGATAATCCGATATAAAAATGTTGAATAAAAAGAAACAAGCGGTCTGCGTATGCAGGCCGTTTTGTTATGAAGGGAGGATTCCATCATGGCAACCACACGCATCATGCCGCTGCACACCGGTAAGGGCCGCACCGAAAGCCAGGCGGTCAGTGACATTATCGACTATGTAGCCAACCCACAAAAGACAGACAACGGCAGGCTCGTCACCGGCTTTGCGTGTGACAGCCGAGTAGCCGACGCCGAGTTTCTGCTGGCAAAACGTGAGTACATTTCCACCACTGGACGGGTACGGGGCGCGGACGATGTGCTGGCCTACCATGTCCGGCAGTCCTTTGTCCCCGGTGAGATCACCCCGGAAGAAGCCAACCGGCTGGGCGTGGAGTTTGCAAAGCGGTTCACCAAGGGAAATCACGCCTTTGTGGTCTGCACCCATATCGACAAATCCCATATCCATAACCACATCATCTGGAACGCAGTCAATGTGAACTGTGACCGGAAATTCCGAAACTTCTGGGGCAGCACCCGCGCGGTCCGGCGGCTGAATGATATCATCTGCGTTGAGAATGGCTATTCCATTGTAGAGGACCCAAAACCGCATGGAAAAAGCTACAACAAATGGCTGGGGGATCAGGCAAAGCCCTCCCACCGGGAACAGCTCCGCATGATGATCGACCAGGCGCTGGAACAGAAACCGGCTGACTTTGACGCTCTGTTAAAGCTGCTTGCGGAAATGGGTTGTGAGGTGTCACGCCGGGGACAGGCAATCCGGCTCAAAGCCCCCGGCTGGAAGAATGTTGCCCGCATGGATGAAAAGCTGGGACAAGGGTACAGCGAAGATGAAATCCGGGCGGTCCTTGCCGGAGAAAAGCAGCATACGCCCCGCAGAAAAGACGCGGTTTCAACTCCCACTCCCAAGGTCAATCTTCTGGTGGATATTCAGGCAAAATTGCAGGCCGGAAAAGGCGCTGGCTATGCGCGCTGGGCAAAGGTATTCAATCTGAAACAGATGGCGCAGACGATGAACTACCTCACCGAGCATGGCCTGCTGGAATATGCAGTCTTGGAAGAAAAAGCGGCTGCTGCTACCACCCGCCACAATGAGCTGTCGGCGCAGATCAAGGCGGCGGAAACCCGCATGGCGGAGATTGCCACACTGCGGACCCACATCATCAATTACGCCAAGACCCGCGAGGTCTATGCGGCCTACCGCAAGGCGGGATATTCCAAGAAATTTTTAGCGGAACATGAAGCGGATATTCTGCTCCACAAGGCGGCAAAACAGGCATTTGACGATTTGGGTATCAAGAAGCTGCCCACCGTCAAGAGCTTGCAGGCCGAGTACGCAACATTGTTGGAAGAAAAGAAAAAAGACTATGCCGAGTACCGGCAATCCCGCGAGGAAATGCGGGAACTGCTGGCCGCAAAAGCCAACGTAGACCGGCTGATGGGATACGGGGAGGAACGCCAGATTGACCGGGAAAAGGAACAGGGGCAGGATCGCTGACGCGCCCGTTTTTTCGTATTTTCTCACCGCCGCAGGCAGGTGAAAAGCGTTCCGCAGGAACGCGCAGCCACAGAATGAAATTCTGTGTTCAAAAGGGGCTTGGGGAATCCCCAACAAGCAGCGCCAGGAGCCGGATGGCTATCCTGGGGCATTGCTTGCCACGGTTATCCCGGAACGGGATAACCTTCTTTTTCTCGAAAAAGAACAAAGCCGGTGAGGAATTTGTTAAATTCACTCACCGGCTCAATTCGTTTCAAATTTCTCGGATAGTTCGGTTAGTTCTTTCATGGTTTCCTGCGTATGGTGCAAGAGGGTTTCACGCATTTCTGACGGGCAGCTGCAATACAGCATCTTCATCTGACCGGCTCCCTCGTCTTCCGGGGAAACATCCGGATTGATTAAAGAATCCAGAGAAATCGGCAGTACCTTTGCCAGTGCCTTCAAAATCAAAAAGGACGGATTCATCTGCCCTTTTTCAATCTTGGCAATCTGCTTGACAGATACATGGCTCAAATCAGAAAGCTCCTGCTGTGTCAGGCTTTTTCCTTTTCGGGCTTCCCGCATTTTTTGCCCTAAAGCGGTTAAATCATCAATCGGCATAATCATTCACCTCAAGTATATTCTATCGTGCCGATTTACGCAAAGGAATAACCTTATTATACCGACTAACAGGTATGATTATACTGTTTTTTTAGTGAGATATAACCGCTATCCTTGTATCACTAACCAAAT
This sequence comes from Dorea sp. 5-2, assembly GCF_000403455.2. Classification (GTDB taxonomy): domain Bacteria; phylum Bacillota; class Clostridia; order Lachnospirales; family Lachnospiraceae; genus Sporofaciens. The sequence goes on from NZ_KE159718.1 coordinate 27,491, forward strand.
CAAATTATAATAGAGGTGGATATTTTTTTGAAAAAAATCCGTCCGCTGTAACATTTCGCGGACATTTGCCTGTTATACTATCTGCAAAAAGCAAAGGAAGTGAGGATATGAAACAGATTTTAATTGTCGAGGACGACAGTTTTTTGAATAAGATGTTGGCCTATAACCTGACCGCAGACGGGTACGGCGTGACTTCTGCCCTGAATGCCAGGACCGCAGCTGATGTCCTGCGCCAGCGGGAATTTGATTTAGTGCTGCTGGACATCAACCTGCCGGATGGGAATGGTTTTGAACTGTGCAAGCTGATAAAGCCCCAGCACCCGGACACCATTGTAATCTTCCTGACCGCCAACGATCAGGAAAGCGACCAGATACGGGGCTATGAGGTGGGCGCGGTGGACTACATCACAAAGCCCTTTGTGATCGGGGCCTTGCAGCGGAAAATCAAAGCCATGTTCGCCATGCTGGAACACCACAAACCGGCCAAGGACATTTACGACGACGGGCGGCTGTTTCTGGACTTCTCGGAGCAGACAGCTTCCCTAAACGGCAAGCCCCTGACCCTATCCCCGATGGAATACAAAATGCTGAACCTGTTCCGTAAAAATCCCCGGCAAGTGCTGACCCGTGGGCAGCTTCTGGAAAAGCTGTGGGATATAGACGAGAAATTTGTGGATGAACACACCCTGACAACCTCCATCAGCCGGATTCGCAGCAAGATTGAATCCGATGGTGGCACGCCCTACATCAAGACCGTTTACGGCATGGGCTATCAGTGGACGGGAGGCGAGGCGAAATGAAGTTTCAAAACCTATCTGTAAAGCGGCTGTTTGGCCGGGTGGCAATAGGGCTTGTCCTCTCTATGTCCGGGATTACCATAGCCCTGTTTTTTGTGACAAAACAAACGGCGGCGCTGCTGACTGGCGGGGCGCTGCTACTGTGCGCCCTTGTGGGGATTTTTGTACTGACGCAGGTGTTTGGAAAGCGGCTGTCGCAGTTTACCGCTGACCTATGCCAGACCTTAGACCACATGATCGCCGGAAATGAAGCGCCCCAGCGACCAGAGGACAGCGAAACCCAGCTTGCCAGAATCGGACACCGGCTGGCAAGGCTTTATCAGATCATGCAGGAGAACCGCCGTCTTGTGGACGAGGAACGGCAGGAGTTACAGACCCTTGTATCGGATATTTCCCATCAGGTGAAAACGCCGGTAAGCAATCTGAAAATGGCGGCGGACACCCTGCTGGAAAAGCCCATGACCGAGGCGGAGCGCACTGACTTTATCTTGGGAATCCGCAGCCAGACGGATAAGCTGGACTTTCTCTTTCAGGCCCTTGTGAAAACCTCCCGGCTGGAAACGGGCGTGATCCAGTTGGATAAGAAACCTGGCCACCTTTTTGATACCGTAGCGCAGGCTATGAGTGGGATTGTATATGCAGCGGAGAAAAAAGAAATCGCCGTGTCTGTGGACTGCCCGGAGGATTTGGCCGTTTCCCATGACAGCAAATGGACATCCGAAGCCCTTTTTAACCTGTTGGACAATGCGGTGAAGTACACCCCGGCAGGCGGGAAAATCGCTGTGTCAGTGGTGCTGTGGGAAATGTATGTGGAGATCAAAGTGGCCGACACCGGCAAGGGCATTTCCGAAAGCAATCAGGCCGCCATCTTCCGGCGCTTCTATCGTGAGGAAGAAGTACACGAACAACAGGGCGTGGGCATTGGCCTGTATCTGGCCCGCGAGATCGTAACGCGGCAGGGCGGCTATATCAAAGTGGTTTCGGAGCCGGGCAAGGGTTCGGAATTTTCTATTATGCTGCCTACAAAATAGAACGCGGCGGACGGCCATTTCCGGCTGCCCGCCGTAAGTTTTTTTGAAATGTCCGAGCATTGTAACATTTCACCCTGATTTTCAATGAAATTTTTTGGCCGCTGTAACATTTCGCGGACATTTGGGTTTTACAATAGCCTTATCAAATATGGAGGTGATACAACTATGACATGGCCTTTTGAAAACGATACAAGCGCCATTACAAAAAAGTTGGCAAAACGAAACTTAAAAGCAGATAAAAGCAGAAACATCCTCATTATCATTACGATTGCCTTAGCTGCCTGTTTGATAATGACAACGACCTTGTATTTTTTTGCTTCGCAGCGAAAATCATTAAATGATGCGGCTGGGCGTTATCAAGCAATCATCAATGAAGTCGATAATGATACCATTACGAAATTAGTAAA
>NZ_KE159718.1:30855-105303 GCF_000403455.2 Dorea sp. 5-2
AAGTCTACCCTGCTTCACATGATGGGCGGGCTGGACACTCCCACCAGCGGAACCGTGATTGTCCGGGGCGAAGAACTGGCAAAGAAGAACGACGAACAGCTCACCATCTTCCGCCGCCGCAACATCGGTTTTATCTTCCAGAACTATAACCTTGTTCCCATCCTGAATGTGTATGAGAATATCGTCCTGCCGGTGGAGCTGGACGGGGACACGGTGGATCAGAAGTTTTTGGACGAGATCGTTCACCTGCTGGGGCTGGAAGATAAACTGAAAAATATGCCAAACAATCTTTCCGGCGGACAGCAGCAGCGTGTGGCGATTGCCCGCGCCCTGATTACCAAACCGGCCATTGTGCTGGCCGACGAGCCGACCGGCAACCTTGACAGTAAGACCAGCGCCGAGGTGCTGGGGCTTATCAAACGCACCAGTGCGGAGTTCCGGCAAACTGTCGTAATGATTACCCACAACAATGACATTGCCCGCCTTGCAGATCGGATTATCCGCATTGAGGATGGCAAGATTGTGGAATAAGGAGGTGGCAGGCTATGACATGGCCTTTTGAAAATGATACCAGCGCCATTACAAAGAAGCTGGCAAAGAAAAGTTTACAAAGCGAGAAGCGCCGGAATCTGATGGTGGTGATCGCCGTTGCGCTGGCGGCATTTCTGATCTGCTTTACGGGAATTGTATCTACTTCCCTGACACAAATGCAGCGTAATCAGGTTGTCGATACTTATGAGGCGGTCTGGCTGGGCGTAGAGGAAAACGACATTGAAACCCTGAAAGGACTGCCGGAGTTTGAGCGCGTAGGCGGCTACTATATGCTGGGTGAGGAACTTTCGGAACAAGGCTATCATGCGTCCTATGTGTATTGCGACGCGCAAATGATGGAGATTACCAAGGCACAGATGAAGTTGTTAGAGGGCCGGGTTCCTGAAAAAGCAAATGAAGTTGTCGTAAGCGAATACTTTCTTTCCACCTATGGAAACAATGCCAAGATCGGGGACACTGTGACCTTAGATACCGAGAGTTTTCATGGTGATTATGTCGTTACCGGCATTATGGACAGCGTAAATGAAAAAGAAGCGAATACCTGCGCTATCATTCTTTCCAACGCTGCCCTGACAGAATGGAAAGGGTTTGACCCGACTGGCTATCGCGCCTATGTCCATTTCAAAAACAGCGACCAGTTGGGCGAAGAACTGATAACTTCTTATTGCAGGGAGATTACAGAGGAATATCAGCTTCCTAATCTCCGCATGAACAACAGGTATTTTACTTATGTTTCTAAGTCCTTTAATTTTGCACTGATGGCTGGCGTGATTGCCATTGTGCTGATCGGCGGCTATATTGTGATCCAGAGTATCTTCCGTATCTCCATCAATGACAAAATCAGGAGCTACGGGCAGCTACGGACGATTGGTGCAACGCCAAAACAAATCAAGCGGATTGTAAAGCGGGAGGGACGCAAACTCGGCAGTATCGGAATTTTGATTGGTACAGTGCTGGGCGTATGCGCTGGTTTTCTCCTGTTTTCCAAGGGATTTAACGCTGTTTCCTATGTGATTATGATTTCCCTGACACTCATAAGCTGCTGGTTTATGGTGTCTATTTCCATCCGTAAGCCAGTAAAGATTGCGGCAGGAATTTCCCCTATTGAAGCCGTCCGTTTTACCCCGGTGCAAAAGGACATCCGCAGCCGGAAAAAGAATATCAAGCTCAATCCTGTTTCAATGGGAATTGCGAATTTTAAGCGTGACCGAAAAAAGACCGTTGCTATTGTAACCTCATTGAGTTTGGGCGGAATTATTCTGCTTGTGGTATCTTCCATTGTATTAACGCGCTCCCCGGAAGCGCAGGCAAGGTCTTATTTTCCAGATGGAGACTATAAAATTTATTTGGATTCCGGCGAGGTGTCAAAAGAAAAAATTATGGCAGCAGGAAATCCACTGAATGAGGAATTAAAGCAGGAAATACTGGCTATTGATGGCATCACAGATGTAATTGTAAAAAGACAAGCAGTTAATACAACTTTTAAGACGGACATCAATCAGAACACTGGAAACTGTGATATGCTGACCGACCAGAATTATGCTAAGGTTGAGGCTGCATTGACGGAGGGAACGATGCCGACAGATTCTCATAGTATCGTAATTTCACGCTCGATTGTAGATTCTTATGAAGATATGGGAGTTGGTTCAACGGTCGAAATATCTTTCAGAGAGGGGCAGTCATCCGTTCCTGTTACTATATCAGGACTATTTGGAGCAGGCACATATACCGGGCATGGTAAATTACTTATTGATGGGGCTGTTGCATTTGCACCACATGATTTGTTCCGTGAACTACACCCTGAAATTACCTCTTTTGACTATTCATGGAGTATTGTAAGTGATCCGAAGAAAGCGGACTATGTGGAAAGTGAATTAAAAAATATTGTAGCCAGCCATAGCAACCTTGCTTTAGACGAAGTGAGTACGCTGATTGAAGTTAAAAAGGCGGAAGATAGGGCAGCATTTGGGAGTATGGAGGTACTTTCATGGCTGGTATTCCTTTTTGGTGTTATCAATCTTATCAATACGACACTCTCTAACCAGATGTCCAGAAAGCAGGAAAACAGTGTTTTGCGTTCCATCGGTCTAACACAAAAACAGCTATGTAAAATGAACATCTGCGAGGGCCTGTGCTATGCGCTCTTTGCAACATTGGCGACGCTGATCGTTGGGCTTCCGGCTTCCATCTTTGCTTGCAGAAAAATGAGCATTGCCATTTTTGCCGGAAAAGTAGTGCCATATCAATTCCCGGTTTTGGAAATGGGCCTGTTCATTCTGGTGTTGTTCGGAATGGAGCTGATCTTGTCTGTATGGACAATCCGCAGACAGAAAAAGCAATCCCTGATTGAACAAATGCGGGCGATGGAATAATAGTATGGGATCGGCGGGGCGGCGTGTGCTGCTCCGCCTTTTTCGCCTTTTCTCAAAAAAATTTTTGAAATGTCCGAGCGTTGTAACAATTCAGCCTGTTTTTTTGTCGAAATCAAAGGCACCTCGGACATTTGTGTAACATTTGTAGTTTATGCTTGTGGTAAATCAATATTGGGGGTGAGGACACATGAAAAAGATACTGCTGATCGACGACAGCGACACCTATACATGGTGTCTGCAAAAATACTTACAGCACCGGGGCTACCCGGTGAAAACGGCTTGTACACTGAAAGAAGCGCGGGCCGCCATCCAAGAGGAAATGCCGCTGGTGGTCTGCTGTAATCTCGATCTGCCGGATGGTTCCGGCATGGACTTTCTGAACGAGGTGCGGGCCGCAGATAAGGAGCTGCCTTTTATTCTGGCGTCCTGCCATGACAAGGACGACTACGAACAAGAGGCTATGCGCCGGGGCGCGACGCTGTGCATGGACAAAATGAAAGGACTGCTGCTGCAAGATAAGCTGGTGGAATACGCCTACCGGCAGTTATCCGGCGAACCAGATTCAACTTTTCATAAGCTGCTCTTTGTCCATGCGGAAGATACCAGCGCCGGAGTGCTGCGGGCTGCTATGCTGCAAAAGGGCCTTGACCTGATTCTGGTTTCCTCGATTGGGGAGGCCAAGTGCCGGATTTTTGAGGATGAGGAAATAGACCTGATCTTGTGCGATCTGGAACTGCCGGATGGCACAGCAATGGAGCTGTTTCATACGCTGCGGCGGGTGGCAGGGATGTTCCAAATGAAGAATCCCCCTGTCCGGCTTCTGCCGTTCTTTATCCTCACCGAGAACAACGACCTTGCCACGGAATATGAATACCGGCATGAGGGCGTGAACGACTATATAACCGCCCCGGTAAATATCCCGGAGCTGGCCCGGCGGGTTCTGTTCTTTGTGGAATGAAACGAGCCTACATATCCAAACATCTGCCTCCACAGCGGGGAAAAGAAAAAAACCGCTGACGGGCAGAGGATTTCTTGCGCTTTCCTGTATCATTGACGGATACGGCGGTTTTGAGTAGATCAAGGCCGCCGTTTCTTTTTGCTAAAAAGCAGACCTCCAGATGACCCTCAGCAATCAGCATGGGCGGTGTATAGGAGGATACCGCCATGTCTGCAATATTCATTTGTAATAGCTATGACATATATCAATTAAAAAAAGCATAGGCCCTCCTCCGGGATATTATAGTTATCTATCAGTATTATCAATCCATATAAATCAGCATAATCATGGTGTTTTTTGTTGCGCCAGTTTCTCATTGCGAGAAGCTGGCGTTTCTTATTGTCGATTTTTAGGGAAACCTCCCGATGTGTACCGCTGCCGGTCCCCACCTCCATTCGATTCACCCGTCAACCACGCCTGAATCGAAATGGAGGAAAACTATGGGCTTTCACTATGGATATGAGAAAAGGAAGTTTGATGCAGAATGGACCCGGCTGGAACAGGAATACCGCGCAGCCGGTATGGACGATAGGCAGATCGCGGCCATGAAGGAATATGACTGGACCTGGTTTTGCAGCCAGCGGACCTACCAGAACCGCGTACAGGCCCTTCCCAGCGAACAGTGTGAGGACGAGAGCGAGCAGTCCTGCCTGTTCCGAAAATTTGAATCCCTGTCCTGCACCTGGGACACCGGCGATGTGGATTCCCGGCGGTTTGGCTGGCTGTCCTCCCTGGAGGATGAACTGCTGTACCGGCGGCTCTGCAAATTGCCGGAGGACGATCTGGAACTGCTGACCCTGCTCATTGTGGACGGATACCGGCAGGCCGATGTCGCAAGGCTGTGGAACTGTTCCCGGAGTGCAATCACACAGCGAATAAATAAAATCAAGATTTTTTTGAAAAAGGCTTAACAAATCGCCTTTCCCAATGCCTACACATTGAAGGGACAAGTCCTCTTGCCCCTCATTGCAGCTTGACAACTGAATATACGGCATAACAGGTACATAACCCGTATCGAAGCGGAAAAGGCGCGCCGCCAGGACGGTTGCTTGCAGGAGGTGATGACAGACAGGCAATCCGAGCGATCTACGTCCAGCCTTAAACCCGGAGATGGCGTTCCGGGCGCGATGATGGTGCGGGGGCTTAAAGATACTTCCTCACGGCCCGCCAAAGACTTGGGGGGAACCCTGCGGCGCACGAGTAAAACGGCGCTGCGGAGTTATGACAGCTCTGCCGGGAGCGGCCTGTTATGTCCCCATCGTCAGGGGGCGTGGCAAATATGACGAACCATCCAAACAGAATTGCAGCAGCCGTACCGGACGGTATCCAGCGGCAACCGCCGCCCTTATCTTTCGATACGGCTGCTTTTTAACCATAGAGTAAAAACAATTTTTGAACGGAGGTGCGTCTTTATGACCAAACAGACAACCCCGACAAGCTCCTACAAAGAGGTGCGGATCGGGAAAACAATTTATCGCGTCACCAGCTTTTTTTCGGGAGAAAAGGACCTGGGAAAGACGCTGGAACAGCTGGCAGTCAGACGCGCCATGTCGGAAGCCATTCCAGCTGCCAGCGGTTCCAAATAACAGAAAGCCTCGCGGCCTGCCGTATCATTGCGCGGCGGTGGATTCTCCGGTAAGATATTCATGCAGGGTAAAACCTGCGGAGCCATTTTGCCGCACGAGGTATGGATTCTGAGATGGTCGGGAGGTAAAAGAAAGATGATGGATACAACATACAACGTGGGCATCTACTGCCGGTTAAGCAACGACGATGAACGTGACGGGGAATCGGTCAGCATTGAGAACCAGAAGCTGCTGCTTCAAAACTATGTCAGGCAGCGCGGCTGGAATGAGGTCGATGTCTATATCGACGACGGATACTCCGGCACGAACTTCAACCGCCCAGGCGTCAGGCGGTTAATTGAGGACGCAAAGGCAAAGCGGATCAATGTGATTCTGGTGAAGGACCTTTCCCGTTTTGGCCGCAACTACATCGAATTTGGGCAATATACGGATTACCTGTTCCCCTCTCTTGGGTGCCGGTTCATCGCGCTGAACAACGGCATTGACACCATGAGCGACAACGGAAGCACCGATGTCATGTGCTTTTTGAACTTATTTAATGAATTTTACAGCCGGGACACCAGCAAGAAGGTCAAGGCGGTCAAGAGAGCCTGTGCCGAAAACGGAAAATTTATGGGAACCTACCCCGCCTATGGCTACCGGCGCGACCCGCTGGATAAGCACCATCTGGTGATTGACGAGGAAACCGCGCCGGTTGTGCGCCGTATCTTTGAAATGCGGGCATCAGGCATGGGATTTCACGCCATCGCGGTGGCGCTCAATGAAGAAGGGATTCAGCCGCCCGGTGTGCTGTACTACCAGCGCAAGGGCCAGAGCGACCCCCGCAGGGTCAACCACAAATGGGCTGACCAGACGGTAAAAAACATGGTCCGCAACGAGGTCTACATCGGGAACATGGTACAGGGCAAAAGCGGCACACTCTCCTATAAATCCCGCAAGCTCGTCAATAAATCGGAGGACGAGTGGATTCGGGTGGAGGGGACCCACGAGGCCATTATTTCGCGGGAACTGTGGGATACCGTAGCCAGTATCGGCAAAAAGAAGGTGCGGAAAAGCGCCCCGTCCGATGGCTGCAAGAGCATCTTCACCGGACTTGTGTACTGCGCCGACTGCGGTTTCAAAATGCGGAACCACATCGAAAAATTCACCTATAAGGATGGCAGGCCGGGACGGTACAGCTCTTTCATCTGCGGCAACTACTCCCGCAGCGGAAGGGGCGCGTGTACCATCCACACCATCTATGAAACGGTGCTGACCCAGCTGGTATTGGAGGACATCCGGGAAAAGGCCCGCTTTGCGGAATATGACCCGGACCGGCTGATGGGCGAGATTCTCCGGCTGAAGGAGAAGGAATCCCACACCCGGCTTTTCTCCTATGAGCAGGAATTAAAATCCTCCTTAGCCCGTATTTCCGATTTGGAGCGCCTGATGCAGAATCTCTACGAGGACAAATGCACCGGCTCCATCCCGCAGACGGTATTTCAGACCCTGATGCAGAAATATGAAGCGGAACGGGCAGAAAAGGCGGAGGCAGTCCCGGAACTGGAAAGGAAAGTCCGGGCGCACCTGGAAAACCAGGTGGATACCGACCGCTGGCTGGAAATTATCCGGCGCTATACCGAAATCTCGGAACTGGACGAAACCATTCTCTTTGAACTGGTAGACCGGATCGAGGTTGGCGATACCAAGAAGGTCAACGGGCAGCGGATTTGTGAGGTCAAGGTCTACTACCGCTATGTCGGGAATGTGGATGGGGCGCTGGCACAGGAAAGGGGGCAGGATTATGGCGAAGCAATATAAAGTCGGTATCTACTGCCGCCTGAGTGTGGATGACGCCTCCAATTCCGCAAAAGCGAAGGGCTATATCCCCAGCGATGAATCGGTGAGCATTGAGAACCAGTATGAAATCCTCTCCAAATTCGTCATGCTGAACGGCTGGATCGAGGTCAAGACCTATCAGGATGATGGGTACAGCGGGGGCAACTTCCAGCGGCCCGGATTTTTGGAAATGCTGGAGGACGCAAGGCATGGCCTGATTAACCTGATTCTGGTGAAGGACCTTTCCCGTTTAGGCAGGGATTTTGTGGAGGTAGGCCGTTATACGGATGTCATTTTCCCCTCCCTCGGATGCCGGTTCGTATCGGTTCTGGACTGCCTGGACAGCGAGGGGGACAACACCGATATGCTGCACTTCCGCAGTCTGATGAATGACTACCATCTCAAGGACCTGTCCAGCAAGGTCAAGTCGGTGCTTCATGCCAAGAAGAAAAGCGGCCAGTATCTTGCCGCCTACGCTCCCTACGGATACCGCAAAAGCGAGGAGGACAGACACAAGCTGGTCATTGACGGGCAATCCGCCGCTGTTGTGCGGCAGATATTCCAGATGCGTCAGTCCGGCATGGCCTATGGGAAAATCGCTGCTGCTTTGAATGAGAAAGGGATTCTCCCTCCCCGCTGGTACTGGGCGGTCCATTACGGAAATGGCAACTGCAAGTATTCCCGGCTGTGGGCTTACGCAACCGTCCGAAGCCTTCTGAACGATGATGTTTATGCCGGTACGCTCACACAGAACTGCACCGGTTCCCGTTCCTATAAGGATAAGACCATGATAAGGAAACCGGAATCGGAATGGATTTCCCATGAGGGCGCGCACGAGGCAATTATCGGGCCGGAGCTGTGGGAGGCGGTCCAGAAAATCAATCGGGCGGCGAAACAGATTTCCGCTAACAATGCGCCGCCCCAAGCATCTCTGTTTACCGGAAAGCTGGTCTGCGCGGACTGCGGGCATCCTCTGGTTGCCGCCCGCGAAACACAGCGCCGGAAAAATGGCACTGTCAAGCACTATACTTCTTATTTCTGCTCCCGGTTTGCCACTACCGGACACAGCATCTGCTCCTGGCACCGGATTTTTGAGATCAGCCTGAAAAACTTGGTGCTGAGTGAAATCCGGGCGCATGGCAAAGCGGTTGCAGCCGATGAAGCCGCTGTACTGGATAAGCTGAAACAGCACATCCAATCCGCAAGCGCCGCGCAACAAGAGGACTGCCGACAGGAAATCAGCCGTTTGCGGCGGCGTTTGGAGGAGCTGGAACAGATCACCGCAAAACTTTATGAAGATAAGGTAAGCGGGGCAATCAGCGGCGATTCCTTCTCGGTTCTGATTCAAAAGAACGAGCAGGAACGCATCCAGAAATCGGAACGCCTGGACAGCCTGTTAGCCAGGGAACGGAAAGCCCAGCAGGACATCGCCAATATCCACCAGTGGGCCGGAACCATACGGCAGTATCTGGACTTGCAGGAATTGAACAGGGAAACCATTGAGGAATTGATTGACCGCATTGAAGTTGGAGAACGGACCATTATTGACGGTCAAAGACACCAGGACATTAAAATTTACTACCGCTTTGTTGGGCTGGTGTGATCGGGCGAAAAAACGCCTGACCGCATCAGCAGCCAGACGAAAACATTCTGTAACAGTAGCGATATTTGATTGTTGCACACTGATTTGTCGAATTGGAGAGAAATTAGCAGTTTACCCCTCCCAAATGCCTCGTGTTCTTTACGATATTCTTCAAAGGCATGGACAAATCCGTCCCGCCCCGGAAAGAATCAAACCCGTCATTCACCGAAATAAACCGCACATTCAGAAACGGGAACACCCTCTCAATATAATTGCCGGCCTCCACATAATTCCTCCCAAGTCTGGACAGATCCTTAACAATGACACAATTAATCTTCCCGTCCCGGATATCCCCCATCATCCGCTCAAAACCCGGACGCTCAAACGTGATCCCCGTAAAAGAAGCGTCAGAATACGTCTCCTGCACCACGATATCCTCCGTCCCCTCCACAAAGCCCCTCATAAGCTCCATCTGCGTCTCAATAGTTCCCCGCTCCCGGTTCACCCCGGACTCATAAGAAAGCCTCGCATACAGCCCCGCCCGGAACAGCACAGCCTTCTCCACTTTCCCAACAGCCCCGTTCAGCTTCTTCCTGCTCTTCCTTGCCATGTCAGACCGCCTCCCTTCCGGCAGACAACCCTTCCGGTCCCGGACACTCCCTGCCCTCCACATATTCCAAAGCCTGCCGGTACTGGTCCGCAAAATCAAACACCACCTCAATATTCTCCCTGTCATACACCCGCACTTCCGAAATCAGGGCCACCACCACATTCCTGGTCAGCTCCCCGATATCCCGATACTCCTTAAAATAAGAAATCCACCGGTACTTGTCCTCATGCCCTTCCAGGACAGCCCGGATCTCCCTCTCCGCCTTCCCTGCCGCCTCCTGCGCCTCCTTCCCCCTGGCCTCATACGCGGCATGGAGCTCCACATAATCCTCCTTCGTGATCACCCCGTCCTTCATGTCCTCATAAAGCATCATACGCAGCTCCCGGCACCTCTCCGCCTCGCCTAACAGCTTCTCCCGCCGTTCCTCCAGCTTCCGGACATCCAAGTCCCTAAACGGCACCGTCCCCGCATATTCCAGCACCCTCTCCAGATCCAGGATACACCCTATATGCCTCTTCAACAGGACAAACACCGCATCCTCCAGCGCCTGCACCGGAATCCGGTGAGGGCCGCAGCTCCCGCCCGCCTTATGCCCGGAACAGATATAATAACAATACCTCTTCCCATTCACCGAAGACACCTTCCGCACCATCGGGGCCCCGCAGTCCCCGCACACGGCAATCCCGGACAGCAGATACACGCCCTCCCTGTCCGGCGCCGTCCTCGTATCCATCCCCAGCAGCTTCTGAACAACCGCAAAATCCCTCTCGCTGACCACCGGCTCATGGTTCTTCTCAACCCTCACCCAGTCCCCTTTATCCTTCCGTATGGATTTCTTCACCTTATGGTTCGGCGTGGACTGCCTCCCCTGCACCAGATTTCCAATATAGACCTCATTTTCCAGAATACGCCTCACCGCCACCGGGCTCCACCCGGACGCCGCCTTCACCCGGAACGCCGTCCGGAAATTGATACCCCGGCTGTTCTTATACTCCATCGGAGAAAGGATACCGTCCCTATTCAGCTTCCCGGCAATGGCATCCTGGCTCATGCCGTGCAGCTTCATACGGAAAATATCCCGCACCACCCCGGCCGCATAAGCATCAACCACAAGCCTATGGCGGTCCTCACCGTCCTTCTGATACCCATAAGGCGCAAAAGCGCCGATAAACTCCCCGTTCCTCCGCTTCACTTCCAAATGGCTCCGGATCTCCACCGAAATATCCCGGCAGTAAGCGTCATTGATCAGGTTCTTAAAAGGAACCAGAATCTCGTCCCCCTGCCCGTCCCCTCTCAAACTGTCATAATGGTCATTCACCGCAATAAAGCGCACCCCAAGAGCCGGGAACAGCCGCTCAATATAGCGTCCCGTATCAATGTACTCACGCCCGAACCTGGACAGATCCTTGACGATCACACAGTCCACCGCGCCCCGCCGTATATCCTCCAGCATCTGCTGGAACCCAGGCCGCTCAAAACTGGAACCGCTGTACCCGTCGTCCACCCGTTCCGAAACCACCACAATATCCTCTTTGTCCTTCAGGAAATCTCTGATAAGCTCTTTCTGATTAGAAATGCTGTTGCTCTCCGCCTTAGACGCGCCCGCAACATCGCCATCCTCCTTCGACAACCGGACATAGATGGCGGCATGATAGATCTTCTTGAATTGTTTGTTCTTCATGTGCTCCCGCTCCTTTCTAATTTGCCAGAATCACCTGCAAAATCAAAAAGGCGGATGCACTAACTTGTCCCTAAGACAATCATAGCGCCTCCGCCCCCAAAAGTCCAATGTTATTTTAAACATTCCGCAGCATATTTTCAAAAGCCTCTTCAAAAGAGCCTCCGCCCTCCATAAACCGCACCCTCACCTTCATATCCCCCACACGCACCGCATAAGGATTCCCCACCGCTTCCAGATAAGCCCTCTTCCTTTCCTCCAGCGGCAGGCTCCGGTCAATCTCCACCTCCCGGATATCCACAAGCCCCTCCTTCTCCACAGTCCTCACATCCACGTCTTTCAGCGCGTCCAGCTCCATCACCGTCATAACCAATTCCCTTACCTTTCCAAAATTCATACCAACGGCATGGTATGTACCGCCGGGGAATCCCCCGGCCGACGCGCCGCCCAGACCTCAACAGCCCTCCGGCAGCATATAGCAAGACAAAAAAATAAGGCATCCCTGCCCCTCAACAAAAACGCCCTTACAGCCTCGTCACAAAATCCAGCGAAATCCACCCGTTCCGCTCCCTCTTATACGACTTCAAAAGCCCCCATTTCCCGGCTCCCTTCCCGTCCGCTTCCTCCACAACCGTAAACACACCCACACCCGTAAACAGCCCCGTCCGGGCAAAATCCGTCCCCGGCCCCTTGCGGATATTCAGATCCGGGATATCCACCCGCACCAGATAAGAAGACTTCCCCGGCAGCCTCTCCATAAACATCACATACTCCGCATCCGCCGTGATAAAAAGCCCCGATTTCAGCCTGTACCACCGCCTGTCCGCGCTGATGCCCGTAACCGTATAAATCCCCTCATACACCACCTGGTCCACATTGTCCCCCATGCAGGGAGCAGTCCGCACATTCACCCCGTCCCTGCCCTTATAGAACACCTTCACAAACCCGGCCATAGGCTCCACCGGATTCCCCGGCACACCGCAACCGCTTCCGCCGCTCCCGGCCTCCCCGGTAATCTCCCTCAAAATCCCCAGGACCTTCTCCCCATACCCGGCTCCCGCAGCCCAGCCTTTCCCCTGGGGATTCTCCTGGACACCCAGCCACTCCACATAAGGCGCACACCCCCTTGCCACATACCTAAAGCGCGGGTCCACATTCCCATTCACCAAATCCTCCGTACAGGCATAGGCTTTCAAATGCTGCACCTGGCACCGGATACCAAGCAGCGCCGTATTAAAACACAGCCCCTTCACCCCGTTTTTCACCACGCCCATCCCGGCAAAATTATTCTGCTCCAAAGAGACCGCCGAACCCGAAAACGTAAAATTCCCCGTCTCCAGGCACGACTGGGCAAAAGCCACATCCCCTCTCACGCCCTCGGCCTCCCCTTCCGACAGATACAGCGGCACCATATCCAAAACCGACTGCGCCACCCCCGGATTCTTCCCCTTCACATACTCCCGCATCTGCTCCGCCGTCGCCACAGCCTTCCCCATAATCCTTGTAAGCCCGGAAACACCCGCGCCAGAACCGCCGTCCCCGCCGCTGTCATTCCCAGTCTCCGCACCGTCCATAGCCGCCCTGATATCCTTCCGAAACTGCCCCATAGACAGCCCAAACCGCTTCCAGATATGCTCCACGTCCCCGTGATTGCTTGCAATCCCCCTCCTATGCCCCTCGGAATGGGAAACCACAACCCCGTCCGCCAGAGGGTCCAGCCCAAACATCTGGCACAGATAATCAAACAGCTCCACCGCATACCCATAAGCGGCAAGCACATGATCCCTCGTGCCTCTCCCGTCCCCGGTCTCCGTCCAGGCCGAACCGCCCGTATACCGGATCGTGGCAGGCTCCGTCATCTCCACCCCAATATGCGTCCCGTTCCCGTCGCCGCCGCAGTGCCATCCCCTATAATCCCAAGGCAGAAGCTGGTACACATCCCCTCCCGGTTCCACAATAGCATGGACACAAGCCCCCGCATCCGCCTTATCCCAATTCTTCATAAACACAGAAGCCTTCGGCTGTGGACACCCCACCGAATGGATCATCAGCCCCTTCACCGCAATCTTCCTCCCCGCCCGGTAACACCCGGACTCCGTTAAAAACTTCTGAATCAGCTTCATACAAAATCACTCTCCTTCTCCCGTTCCCTGCCCGGAACATTCTCCAATTCACTGCACGAAAAAAGGCACCAGCTTTCACACTGATGCCCGCTCACAAAAACCCTAAAAAATATCTCCCTCTGTACTTCCCGCCCTTATCCTCCGTACTTTCCTACTCCTTCCCCTTTTCCTCACGCAACTGCGCCAGAACCCCTTTCAGCTTCTCCGGCACCGGCAGCCCAATCCTGGCCGCATTCTCCAGAATCGAAATCCCCTCATTGGACAGATAAAAGAAAATCACCGCCGTCCGCACCGCGCTCCCGTTCTGAATAATATGCGTGTCCAAAATATGCCCCAGCGCCACCAGACAAAAAATCACAATCTTCTTAAAAATCCCCCGGAACCCCACGCCGCTAGACAACCTCTTCTCCACCGCCGCGGCCATCAGCCCCGTCACATAATCCACCGCCACAAACACCACCAGGGCATACAGAAAACCGTCAAACCCTCCCATGGCCCAGCCCAGGTATCCGCCCATAGCCGCAAACCCGCACTCTATCACACTCACAAACTCCTTCATACAAAATCCCTCGCTTTCTCTGATTTTTCTATGGAAAAAGCGGCCCGCTCCCAAAAGCCGCCGCCCTGTTCCCAATCCCAATATCCGCACACCATTCCCTAACATTTCATCCCATTCCCACACACCTCAGCCCATTTCCCTGCACTCCATACCATTCTCCCATATCCCAAACCATCCCCTGCTCATCCCTGCCGTCCCATGCCGTTCCCGCCTATCTCAATCATTCTCCGCCATTCCATACCTTTCTCACCCCTCCCCACTCGCAGCCTCCGTCAGCGTATAAGTAATCTTCATGGTCTTATTCGCATCCTTCACCACCGCCGAAGAAAGATTATTGATCGTAGCCAGATAAGGCGTCAGCAGATACATATGCCGGTACTCATTCCCATAACTGCCTCCCCACCCCACCAGAAACTGCTTATACTGAAACAGCGGCGTAGCCGCGCTCCCCAGCCTCGCGCTCCCCTGGGTATGGATAACCACATCCTCCACCGTCACCTGAAAATCCCCGCCCACAATCAAATCCCCAACCAAAGTCAGGAACAACTCACAAGTCCCCGACTCACAAAGCGGCTTCATCTTAGACGTAAACCCAAAAGCAATCAGCGACACATCCGCCGTATTCGCCACATTAATCTTATAAATCCCCTTCTTGTCATAGGCCGGCACATACAGATACCCATTCCTCATACAGCACCGGCACTTCCGCTCCGGATAACTCCCGCTCATATCCCGCTCCCCAACGGCCATCAGCTTCGCATTGGAAAGCGTCCACTCCCCTTCCGTCACCGAATAATCCGCCTTGGAAATCCTCACCCAAAGCACCCTGGCACTCCCGGAAGAATTGCCCTCATTGGAAAACCCGTACCAATACCCGTCCTTCCCGTCCAGAAACTCCCCATACAACGTATAACTCCCCAGAAACAAAAACGTCTCCACCGAAACCGCATGGTCCTCCAGCACCCTATAAGAAGAATCATCCAGCCTCTCATTCAGCCCCACACTAAAAACCGGCAGCCTCACCTTCCGCACCCTCACACTGGAATCCTCAAAACAAATCGAATACAGCAGATCCCTCTCAAAATCCATCTCCACCGCCTCAAACAACACAACCTGCCTCTCCTTCCCCAGATCCCCGATATCCAGCTTCTTAATCCGCAAAAACGCGCTGCCATCCCCCACCAGACTCCCGTACCCGTTCTGCCCGCCCTGGGCGCTGGTCAACGCCACCGCCGCAATCGTCCCGTTCCCCTGGCTCGGCGTAAACTCCCACACAAACTTATACCCATCCTCCAAAACCTTGCTCTCCGTCTGGTTCAGGCTCCCCCTGGCCGCATTCGCCGTAGTATTCACATTATTGGAAGCATAGGCCACCGGCAGATTGTCCGACATCTCATAAATATGCCCCGCATCCTCCTCCAGTGCCTTGGGAAACAACAGAATCCCCCCTACCATGTTCGGGCAGACCGGCAGCAAAACATCATTCCACGACAACACATCCGCCAGCCGTTCCTCCGAATAAAACACCCCCATGGGGTTCATCCCCAGGATATCATTCACCGCCTCCGTCACCATATTTTCCTCTGTGACCGTCTCCACCTCCCCCGTGGCCCCATCCGTCAGTTCCAGAACCATTGTCCCTTTCAGCCTCATACACTTCCGCTCCTTCCTATCCAACCTCAAAAGGCTTCCCAAACGCCCCGATCAATACCTTCCCCATACTGTCCCCATAACTCTTCTTCACCAGCTCCATGGTCTCAATCCCCATATCCCCGGCAAACACTTTCATCCCCAGGCCGCCGCCCAAAGCAAACCGCCCCACAGATTCCTCCACCGTAACCGTACCGTCCCAGGCCGCCGTAGCAGCCATGCCCTGCCCGCTGATAGAAGCAATACACCCACCCGTCTCAATCTCCCCCGTGCCGCCCTCCATCCGCAGATACACATTGAACGTATTGGTAATGTTCGG
This sequence comes from Dorea sp. 5-2, assembly GCF_000403455.2. Classification (GTDB taxonomy): domain Bacteria; phylum Bacillota; class Clostridia; order Lachnospirales; family Lachnospiraceae; genus Sporofaciens. Next base: position 46,702 of record NZ_KE159718.1, read on the forward strand.
CACAAGACCATCAATCGGATAATACAAAGACAGAATATGCCTCCCGCTCCCCCAGGTCTCCACCGGCCGGTGGGCCAGAATCTCCGAATCATTTAACTCATAAGTAACATAAACAACCGCCTGCCCGTCCTCCGTCCAAATGACCGGAAGCTCCACCTCCACCGTGACATTCTCCGTACTTTCCCCGGTTCCGCCATCATCCCCGGCACTCCCGGCCTCTTCTCCGTCACCGGAAACCGCACCAACAGCCACTCCGCCGCCCGTTCCTCCGCCAGCCCCCGCCACAGGAACCGGGATCACAACACTCCCGGACGCACAAGCCCTCCGCTCCACCTGCGCCGCCCTCACATCCAAAACCGCCTGCCCGAAAAACTGCACATGGGTCTCTTCCTTCGCCGCAAACTCAATACTGATAACCCGCACCCTGTCCTCCGCCACCACATAATCCGAAGCATTGGTAAACGTATGAATCCCCACTTTCCCAGCCTCAATCTGGTTCAAAAGCCCGGAAATATTCTTATCATTCTTAGACTTCGCCTGCGCCAGCCTGGGATTCTTCCCCACACATTTCAGGCTCTGCCTCCCGCCAATCCTGCACTGGAAAGACGTGATACAGGTCATCTGCTCCCCGTCCGCCTGCCCGCCCGTCAACGTCAGCACATCCCCCAAGTCCAAAGCCGGATTCCCTATGGTACTGGAGTCAAAAGGCACATAATTCACCGCCGCCAGGTCAGCCAGTATATTCCCGCACAACTGCCTCCTGGTCTCCTCCAACCCAAACTGCAGAAGCGGGTTCACCCCCAGATTCATGGTCAGCCCGTCGTCCACCTCCAGCCCATAATACTCCGCCGTCTGCGTCCGCAGGTTCGTAGAACTCACCGCCGTATACCTGGTAATAAAATCAGAAAAACTGCTGGAAAACCGATGCCTCCCCTGCACCTCCAGCACCGGCTCCGCCCCATACTTCCGAAGCTCCAGCCTCCCCCGCCGGTTGATACAGAAAAACCCGCCCAGCACCTGCCCCACAAAAAACAGCACGTCCCGGTACGTCCCAATATCGTTCTCCGGGTAGACCGAAAGCAGCTCCCTCCCATTGGGCATACCCTCAATCTCCGCTCTCGTGTTCTGCATCTCCACACCGCAGGCCTTACAACACAACTCCAGAAAAGCCCAGGCATTCCCCACAGACTCAAACCCGTTAAAACTCTTCTCAAACCGCAGCATATAATCATAGGCTTTCAGTTCCAGGCAGTGTGCCGTCCGGTTCGCCTCGCTCACCTCAAAAATCCCCATCGGCACTTCCTCAAACCCACCGCCCTCCACCCGCAGATGATAGAAAAGCTCCACCTTCGCCCCATCCAGCACATATCGGTCCACCTGTGAAAACAGCGTAACACCCATCTCCGCCGCATACACCGTCCCCAGCTCAATCTCCGCGCTCCCGCAGCACTGAGCCGAAATATACCCGCTCCCCTTCACAATATCCTCATACCCGAACGGATACACCGCCCCGCCCTTCGTAGTAATCCTCCCTGTCCAATAATACCTCCGGGTATTCTCCTGCACCGCCCGCAGGAACGCCTCGCTCACCGGATACATGAAAACACCCCCTTCCACGCAAAAAGCACCAGCCCTTCCAGACTGATGCCTTCCCTAAAACAATCATAATCTCCCTAAAAAAGAATTTTTCAAAACACGTTCTATCAATAAGCACATGCACCGATTACATAGGTTTTAGATTTTTATTAAGCCTATCCACCATCCACGCAATCCGCTTTTCCCGTCCGGCATCCGTCTTTGCGTCAAAAAACGCCCGTGTATAAGTCTTCTTCACAGATAAAGACATTGCCTGAAAATTTGTGTAAGCTGGCTCATAGCTTTCCAATATCGCAGAAAGCCGCGCAATCTGCTCTTCCGTAATAACCGCCAGCGGATTTACCGCATCCCATTGGCCGTTCTTTTTGGCATCCTCTATTTTCTTTCTGCCATGATCAGTCATACGCCCCTGCTCTTCAAGCCTTTTGGCTAATTCCTTATTTTTGTCCGACCACTTGCTATTCTCCCTGCGCATCGAAAAATACTTTTTATAAGTTTTCTCGTCAATCTTTTCCATCTGGCCGTCAATCCATCCAAAGCAGAGCGCTTCTTCCAGCGCTTCTCCCGCCTTTATTGTTTTCGGTCCGCCAGCCTTGCCAAACAAAACCCAAATACCGGCACTTGAAAGACAGTTATCACAGAGCCATTTTCTAAACTCATCCCTGCTCCCAAATTCCATTAGATCGCTCATTACGCGCCACCCCTTTCCTATGTCTCATCCGCAAAAGGCCCGCTATCTCCAACAAAAATGAATCGAAAATACCTTTAGATCAATTCCAGAGCCCTTTTATAAAGCGGGTCCATCTCACAGCCGCAGCTCCCGCATTCCCTATCCGCCTGCTTGATCGCTGATATGAATGCTTCCCTGTCAAATTTCCCGTCTAACCATTGCTGTGCCGGAACAGATATCAAATCCCACCCCGATGCAGCAAACTTCTCCATAATAGATTTTAATTCTTCCATAATGCGCTCCTTTCATAATAAAAGTTTTCGGCTCCTTGCCACCATTATACAAGACATCCCGCCAAAAGCTCCCGACTGATGCCCATTGATACAACCATACCCGATACACAAAATCCTACCTGCCCCTGTGCTTCTCCTTCCGCTTCTGCTGTTTCAGCTCAAACATCCGCTGCTTCTCGGCCTCCTTCTGCTCCCTGCCGGCCTGCCTGCGCTCCGTCTTCCTCTCTTCCCTCTGCAACTGTAACGCCTGCTGGGACTTCGTGCCTATCCCCGCCTGCATGGTCTGCTTCCCGGCCTCCCTCTGCCTCCGCTTCGGGTTCACCCTCTCGTCCTTCACGACTACCTCAACAGCCGGACTAAACTTCAAGCCATAATAATTTTTAAGGATAAACTCCCACACCTCATAGTCCCTGGGTTCACTCCCAAAAACCACCCGGCATACCGAAAGTTTCCCATCCTCGACACGCTCAAACACGCCAACCCAGAACGGCCCCTCAAAAAATACCGTCAAGCCTGCCTTTCCTCTGTCCATAACGAATCCCTCCTTAAAATGTGTTATGAACAAAGAACGGACAACCCAGGAGGGCAGGTTACTTACCCTGATACCATCAGGACGGCCGGGCTACCTACCGGCTCTGGCACATCCAAAAGATGCACGTTGCGTTTTTATCTTTGCTGTTTATATTTCCAGCAGGATAAACTCCCGCTAAAAACCAAAATCTATCCCTTCCTATAACTTCTGTATCTCCTTCAACGCCTTTTGAATATCCTTATAAACAAGCGGCTGCATACTGTCATCATAAAAAGATATATCCGCCCTCTCCAGCGCCGAACAAATATCATTTCTCAACTCCGGCTTATCCTTCGCGATCATGGGCAGCAGCTTTATACACTGTCTTGCCGTGATCGGCTTCACGTCTGTTATATGCTTCAAATATCCGTCAATAATCTCATCAATCTTATTATCCTTATCCCATCTCGCATTATAGGCAATCAGCGTAAGCCCCCTGGTACGGATATAGGAATTGTCACTGTCAAGCATATCACCCAGCCTGTCCATATAAGGATAGACCTTGTCCGTTTCCACGCTTTCTTTCTGCAATTCCTGTAATGCCCTGTATGCCGTCTTATTATTTTTATCAAACAGCAATTCAAATGCTTCTGCTGTATCCATCGACATAATAACACCCTTGCCTTTCACTGCCGCGTTTGGTCTATTCAAAGCCAAACGGACATTTATCTATTTTTCCATAATCAATTCTTTGCACTTCCATTCTTCACCCAGAATACAATATTTTTCTGTTGTATCAAGAACTACATCGCTAAAACCGACTGCTTTATAACAATAATAAGCCGGAAGATTATTCTCAAAAACGCCCAATGATACTTTTTTTGCCCCATATATTTCAAATACAAATTTCAGACCTAACCGGAGCATAGCTTTTCCATAGCCTTTTCCTCTCTTTTGAGGATTAACGATAACAAAGCCAAAGCGCAATTCATCCAGTGATCCATCAGGATTCCTTAGTGTAAAAAAGCCAATAATTCCCGTTTCATCAAATGCAGTAAACGGCATTAGAGATTCAACAAAACAAAATTCATTTTGTGTTATAGGATAATTACCAAGTATACCTGCTGTCCATTGATAAAATGCTTTTTCATCCTGGCACCACGATAATATCGTATCTGCATCCAAAGCTTTATATGGTCTTATTCTAATCATACATTTTTCCTCACCAAATTCTGATCCATGCTTCCCATTATACAGGATATCCCGCTAAAAATCACTCTCTATTTTCTTAAAATTCCCTCAACGTAAAACTCACCTTCCAAAGCCCCTTAAAAGACGTATCCTTCACCAGCACCGCCTTATACCCCTCAACAAACATCTCCGCCTCCTTCATCTCCAACAACTCCGTATCAAAATACCCCACAGAAATCTTCTCCCTCTGCTTAAACCCCGTCAGCACTTTCAGCCACTTTGGGGAAACCGAAAAACTCACCGCAATAGACACCACCCCCAGCCTAACCACATCCCTCTGGGTAGTCCCCGCCTCCGTCTCCCCGCCCGAATCCGCCTCCACGTCAACCATCTGCACCTCATAAGAATCCGGCAGAGGGAGCAGAACACCGTCAAACACCAGATACTGTACAAACGCCATCCCTATCTCCCTCCCGACCTAAGATTCTGCCTCGCCTGCGCGTCCACTACCACCTCATCCAGCAGCGTGCCGCCCACATACACTGGAATACAGATCGTCCCAAAATTCTCCCCGCTCTGCATCCCCGCAAACATCTCCCGCAGCCCCGAAACCATCTGCCGCACAGCCTCCAGAGAAGCCCCCTGCGCCTGGACCGCCTGCATATCCGCCAGCTTCGGGCTCACCACCATATCCCCGGCCACACCCTCCACGGCTTTCCGCACCAGCCCCCGGCTCCTCTCAATCCCTCTCGCCAGACCGCCCATAAAATCCGGCATCCAGCTCTCATAATCCGTCAAAGGCCCCTCGTCCGGCACAGAAAAATGCAGGAAAGAACGTATCTTATCCGCCACGTCAGACACCGCGCTCACCACATTCCCTATGGCACTGCGGATACCCTCCGCAATCCCGTTGATAAAATCCATCCCCCACTGCAAAGCCCGCCCCGGCAGAGACGTAATAAACCCAATGGCCGACTGGAACCCATTCTGCACCACACTCCCCAGAGAAGCCAGCGCCGAACCAATCCCCGACACCATCCCCCGGAAAGCCTCCACCGCCGACTGCCTCAAATTCCCCGCCACGGAAACCACCAGATTTTTCAACCCGTTCCAGGCAACAACCGCCGCCGAAGACACCACAGACCACAAATTCCCCATAAAATCCCGAAGCCCCGACAGCAGAATAGACACATGGTTCACCAGCCCCTGCACCGCAGAGCCAACCATCTGCCCAATCCCCGTCCAGATAGCAGAAGCCGCCTGCTGGATATTCGTCCAGATATGCAGCGCATCCTCTTTCAGCTTCGTAAAATTCCCCGTCACCAAGTCAATCAGCAGCAGAACCGGCCCCAGCACCACATTCTTAATCAACTCCCAGGCCCCCGAAGCCGCAGCCTGAATCCCAGACCAGATCCCCTGCAGCGTAACAGAAAGATTCTCCCACAAAGAGCGGATCATATCCACAATCCCGGCCAGCACCGGATTCTCCATCATGCCCGTCCAGACACTCCCGAAGAAATCCCCCACCGACTGCCAAAGCCCCGACCACCAGGCCGGAATCCCCTCAAAAAACGAAACCAGCGCCTCCCAGGCCGCCGGTATAGTCTCCGTAAAAAACGAACAGATAACCTCCCAGGCAGAAACAAAAAAGTCCCTCACCTGCGCCCAGACCGCATCCACCGCATCCCGGAACCACTCACACTTATTATAAAGCAGCACCACAGCCCCGATCACCGCAGCAATAGCAATGGGAACCCACCCGATAGCCGCCACCACCGCCGACAACGCCGGAACCACCGTCCCCGACACAAACCCGATCACCCCGGAAACAGCCCCCGCAACCTTCGGAACCACCGTCAAAATCGTCCCGACAGCCCCGACAACTTTCCCGACCACAATCAGCACCGGCCCCAGAGCCGCCGCCACCAGAGCCACCGTCACAATGACCTTCTTCGTCCCCTCGTCCAGACCGTTCAGCCAGTCCACAAGCCCCTGAATCCACCCGACAACCTGCCGGATAGACGGCATCAAAATCTCCCCTATGGAAATTGCCAGCTCCTCCAACTGGCTCTTCAAGATCGTAAGCTGCCCCGCCAGATTGTCCTGCATGGTCTCGGCCATCCGCTCCGCCGTACCGTCACAGTTATTAATGGCACTGTTCAGCTTCTCAATATCCCCCGGAGCCGCGTTCATCACCGCCAGGAATCCGCTCATGGCATTCTTCCCCACCAGAGCCTCCGCATTGGCCGCCCTCTCCGCCTCCGACATCTGCGAAAACGCCGCCCGGCAGTCTCCCAGGATATCCCCCAGGCTTCTCATACTCCCGTCCGCATTGACCGTCTGCACCGTCAGCTCCCCAAAGGCATCCCCAACAAAAGTCACTTCCCCCGTCAGGCTCGTCAGCATAGTCCGCATAGCCGTACCCGCCTGGGAAGACTTAATCCCCGCATTTGCCATCAGCCCGATGGCTTCCGCCGTATCCTCCGCCGTGAACCCCAAAGCCCCGGCAACCGGCGCACAATACTTAAACGTCTCCCCCATCATGGCAACATTCGTATTCGCATTAGAACTCGCCGCCGCCAAAATATCCGCAAAATGCCCCGAATCCGCCGCCGACAGCCCCAAAGCCGTCAGAGCGTCCGTCACAATATCCGAAGTAGTCGCCAGGTCCTCCCCGGAAGCCGCCGCCAGGTTCATGATTCCCTCAATCCCCTCCAGCATATCCCCGGTCTTCCACCCGGCCATAGCCATATAATTCATAGCCTCCGCCGCCTCCGAAGCGGAGAACTTCGTCTTACTCCCCATCTCCCTGGCCTTGTCCCGCAGGGCATCCAGCTCCTTCCCCGCAGCCCCGGACACCGCCGCCACCTGGCTCATGGCAGAATCAAAATCAGAAGCCACCTTCACCGCAGCCGCAGAAAGCCCGCCCACAGCCGCCGTCACCGGCATCAGCTTCCGCCCGGCCCCCTCAATAGCCGGACCCACATCCCGCAGCTTCTCCCCCGCAGCCCCAATCTTCTGCAAAGCCACCGAAGACCGCTCCGCCTGCCTCTCCAAGTCCCGCAGGGCCTGCTCCGTCTCCACAATCTCCCTCTGCAAAGCATCATACTGGCTCCGGGAAATCTCCCCCTTCGCCAGAGCCTCATTCGCCTGCTGCCCCGCCAGCCTCAACGCCTCCAGCTTCTCCCTGGTCTCCCCCACAGCCTGGGCCAGAAGCCTCTGCTTCTGCGCCATCAGTTCCGCATTGCCTGGGTCCAGCTTCAACAGCTTGTTCACGTCCTTCAACTGCGCCTGCGTGTCCCTTATCTCCTTATTCACCTTTGAAAGCGCCGTGGAGAGCTTTGTAGTATCCCCGCCGATCTCCACCGTAATCCCCTGAATCCTGGATGCCACAACCCTTACCCGCCTTTCTCCAACGAAAAAAGGAGCCACCCCGGCTCCCATAAAAATGCAACAAAAAAGCGCCTGCCATTTCCGACAAACGCCTATGTATCTATTCCTCTTATTATTTCTGCTTAAAAGGCATCACCTGTTGAAAATCTATTCCTAATTTTGTAACCGAATAGACTTTAGAATTGGTTATCTTATAATTTTTACTTTTAGTTAAAGGATCTGCCTCTGTATCAAACAGCACTATATTTTTCCCTTCTGGATTTAATGAACTATAAAACCTTATTCCATCAAACCCCATTTCCTTAATATATTCGCATACATATTGAGTCGCATAATAATTATTTTCATCCCCAAAATTGGGCATTGAAAATGCAGCCGAAATTATACCCAAGTCAAAACTTTTGCCCATTTCACTTTCACTTGGATCAGTATAACAAAAGTCAAACAATCTTAAATCCTTTGTTATCTTAACAGTTGCGACGCTAACTTCCTGTGTCACATTCGGCCTCACCTCTAAAATTGCCGTCTTCACATCCTCGGCAATATATAGATAACTGATATTTCTAGGATTTGCCCGTCCTCCTGATGTCTTCTCTTTTGGCGGTGCATCTGACTGTTCCGCTCCATAACCCCAAAACCTCTTTTTCTTCCGAAAAATTTTCTCAAGCTCATCACATAACGGCTGATTGTCTATGTCCAAGCAAGACATTGCACCAAAAAGAAATGTTACGTCTGACATATCCCTTAAATCAAACTGGGCATCCTTATCTTTTATATTTGGATAATACTTTGTTATTGCATCTGTAATTTGTTTCAGTTCTTTTTGATAATATTCATAAGGATAAGCAAATAATCTTGCTCTATAAAACGTCTCTTCCTTTTTTATCTCATGTACTGCATATTTTTGTATCCTCTGTAACTCACCCAGTAATTCCCCTTTTGGAAAAAAACGATTATTATACTTAATCTCTTTCTCAAAATCTCTCCATAATTTTGTTGTTTTCTGTAAAAACATCCAAATAATCAACATCCAGTCCTTAGCTTCTTTCACAACTTCTGTATTTTGGTCATCCATAGAACCGGCCATCCTTTCTCTTAATTATTCCAAAAAAGAAATCTCTTTTTGTTCCCTTTTTTCTTGTCGCTAACGAACTATTTCTTTCATTTTCTCATACATACACATTCCCTATCTTATCTATATTTTTTCATAATAATCAAACGCATTTCTTCCGTTTTTCTAAATAAGTCATATGTCCTATATTCGTCATAATGTAATTTTTGGGCAACTTTTTGAAATGCCCTCTCTCGCTCATAATCATTTTCAATATAGATAAAATCTAAGTAACACTGATGACACCAATAATTTCTTATTTCCCTAATTTCATCTATTGTGTTATATTCTTCATCAGAAAATTCAGGCATATCATCGCTATTATCAAGTTCTTCAAGTTCTCTCGCTATCTTACCCAAATTCATCTTCTCAACGGACTTTAAATTATTGTTAAAATTCCCTTTGCACATTGCCGCATATATTATCTTCAAATTATTTTCTACACATTGAACTTGTTGAATTAGTTCACTATGTATAAGTTTAAACTGATTTCTATCCATACAACCATTCCCTTTTGCTATTTTTCTTCATATAGTGTACACTTCCACAATCCCAATTTACCGCTGTCACCAGACAGCCTTTTCCCACTACCCATCATAGCAGAAAAAGGCCGCCATATCAATCAGATTTCAGAACCGGTCCATATCCTCCTGCGTCCCAATCTCCGCATACCTACACTCGTCATTCCGGCTCTCCACAAACATATCATTCACCAGCCCGATGGACAGCAATTCCATATCCGCCATAGAGATCCCAAGCTGCACACACCGAAGCAGAAACAGCGGCGTAGTCATCTCCCGCTCTGTTGGCCGAAGTTTTTTTTAGCCTCCGCATCCGTCTTCACATTCAGCCCCCACAGCTTGATCAGCTCCGGCAGCACCTGATAAATCGAAAACGTATTAAACCCGTCCAGCCATTCCTCCACATCATCCGGGATAGCCGGGTCTGCGTGTTTCGCCATCGTATAAGCGATATTCTCAAACATCTCCAAAGAAAAAAGATCCAAGTTGGAACGCTCCTCATCCCCCTCCCCAATACTCTTCTCCAGAATCCGCAGATCCTTATAAATATCCCTCTGGAACTTCAACCGGTAAATCCTCGGGATCGCCGCCGATGCCTTAAACAGCACCTCCTTCCCGTCAATCCCGACCTTCCTCACAATACTCATACCCTTTCAGCCTCCTTCAACCCTGTCCCTCTTCCTCGACACCGCCGCCAGCCTCCGTCTTCGGAACCGGCAGATACACACTCTTATACCACCCCTCATAAGTCTCCGCCGAAGTCTTATTCCCCGTCTTCGCCTTCACATACCCGCTTGCCAGCGGCCTGGCCTTCACCGTCAGCGTCTCCGTCTGCACCTCCCGGCTCTCCTCATTGGTCTTTCCCTCAATCTTCGGCCTGCTGGCAGAACAATTATACAGCACATGCCGGATCTTCCTGATATCCCCGTCGAACTCAAACAGCAGCGCAAAAGCCCCCGTCTCCGAATTGGCGTTCTCCACCAGCACCTCATTCCCGTCCGCTTCCTCCTTCAACACATCCGTCCGGAAACTCTCCGGGATCAGCGCCAGCTCCAGGTCCCCGTCATACCCCATATTGTTGGCAATAATATAATACTCAATCCCGTCCGCATAAAACGACTCCGGCTCCCCATTCGGGTCCAGTGCCAGCGAAACCGCCCCAGGCATCGCCACCGGCACGTCAAACGTCATCTCCCCGTCCTCCGCCACCCTCTGCAGCGCATAATGACAATTACAGATATTAAACTTCACCTTGTTATTCATCCGCCCTAAACCTCCATCTCATACAAAACCTCATACAGCCGCTCCGACTCAATCCAGACCTCACTCTTCCCATAGAAAATCCCATGCCTCAACAGCACCGCCTCTATGCCCTCCTCCAGCTCCGGGTCCTTCAAGTCCGTATACACCTCAATATCCAGCGCATTCCTCTTAAAATACGCCACCCCGTCCGCAGAAAAATTATCCGCCCTGGGATAAAGGAACACCGCAAAAGGCGGCTCCGGGGCCTCCCCTTCCACAAAATGGCCATAGGCAAAAGGAAGCCCCAGTTCCTCCATCATTTTCAGCACATCCTCATGGCTCACTTAGACAGCCCCCTTTTTATCCCCTCTTCCAGCTCCCGGACACCCTTTTCCTCCGCCGGGGCAATATGCGGCACAGCCTTCACCCGCCCGCCTCCCCGCTTCGCATGACCCTTCTCCAGAAGATGGGTAAGCTGATACCGGTCTCTGCTATGCACCACCACCTCCAAAACATTGGAAGTCTCCCTCTGCCGCCTCACCGCCCAGCTCTTCTTATACCTCCCGGTCTTCACCGGCGCGCCCGCCTTTGCCTCCCGCTTCACCGTATCCCCGGCCTTCCTCACACAGTCCTTCATCACGTCCGCGGCAAGCTCCGCATACTCCGTAAGCCCCTCCATAATGACATCCGCCATCCGGTCCACAGACACCCTCTGATCCTCCGACACCTGATCACCTCTTCACCAAAGAAGCCCGCAGCTTCAACATCCTGTTCTGATACCGCACATTGTCAATAAACACAAGATCATAAACCTGCCCCCGAAACAAAACCCGGTAATGCTCCGTGTCCATACCGGCCACCTCCGAACAATACCGGATAATAAAATAGACATCCCTCTGCGCGTTCACCTGCGCCGCCTCCCAATACTCCTTCCCGGAAAGACCGTTCACAAAAGCAGAACAGCAAAAATAATCCTCCCAGACCAGCACATGGTTCCCGGCCTTATCATTCCCCAGGGAACTTCTCTGGATCATGATCCGCTCCTTCCACTCCCCCAGAGGATACCCCTTCCGGAAACCTCCGCCGTCCCTGCTGCCGCTGCCCCCGCTCCACTCCGCCATCAGAACACTTCCCTCCTGATACCGAACAACAGAGAGCGCAGCGTCTGTACCAGTTCCTCATGGTCCGCCTGCTCCCTGTGCTCATACAAATACGCAGTGACATACAGAACAGCAATCCGCGCCATAGGAAGATGCCCTTCCAGCTCTTCCGCTTCCATCCGCGCCATATCCGCGCACATACTCTCCCCAGTCTCCAACAGCCCGGAAATAAACCCGTCCTCGTCCCCGCTGTCCACCCGGAGATACTGTTTTGCTTCCTCCAATGTCACAACCGCCATCCTGCATCCCTCCCGCCTTTCATACTTTATTTCATGCTAGAGATTTCACCCCCGGCATCATCCATTCACCATACGCCGGAACCTTACGCCCCGGCGCTGCTCCCCTTAATCGCCATAGTCTTCACCGCCTCCGACAGAATCAGCTTCCCGTCCACCCTCTGGCTCGCCAGGAAACCCACCTGCCCGTTGGCCGCAAACAGCTCATTCAGCCTCTTAAAAGACCTCCCCTGCCGGTCCGCAATCCAGTAATAAGAAAAATCCCCGAAAGCCATCACCTTCGCCCCGGCCGCCACCTCCGGCACATAAGCCGAAGTATAATAAGGCCGGTTCAGGATCATATCCGGCTGCCCCGCCTGCACCGACGGCTGCCAGATATAATTCCCGTTATTGTCCTTCAGCTTCCGCAGGGCCTTCACCGTCGTATCATTCAGCACCCAGACCGCCTTCCTCCGATACGGCGACTTCAAAGCATAAAACAGATCCATCACATCATCAAAAGAAATACCCGCCGCGGCCGTAGTCACCCCGTCAGAAGCCCCGCCCACGGCATTAAAAATCCCCGTAGGCTTCCCCTTCCCGTCCCCGGTAAAGAACGCCTCTTCCTCCTTCGTCCCGATCCTGCGCCCGAACTCCTTAGAGATATACGCCTCCAGGTCAAACACACTGTCATTCAGAAGCTCATCCGACACCTTCAACATCGTAGCCACCTTATAAGCCCCAATGGAAACCTGCCCGAAAGAATCATCCGACTCCGGGTAAGCCCCCTCCTCGTCAATCCAGGAAGCCGTCCCCTTCGTGGCCACCACCGGGATCTTCCGGTCCCCGCTGGAAGTCTGGATCACCGTGGCGATCCCCCGGAAAAAATTCTCCTCCTCCAGAGCCTCCACCAGCGCATGCTCAAACTCGTCCGGCACCAGATACCCGCCCTCCGAATCCGTCCCCACCTGCAGGGCATTCTCCACATCATAAAAACTCTTCCGCCGCATGGCATTCCAGAAAGTCCTCCGGTACTTGTCCGAAGCCCTCCCCTTCTTCCCGTCCCCCTCCGGGTCATTGTTCGGCTTATTCACAATCGGCTCCGAAGTAGGCTTATTCAGCTCCGCGTCAATCGCCGCCTGCCGTTCCAGCCTCTCAATCTCCTTCCCCAGATCCACAACCTCCTGCTCCATCCTCTCATAAGCAGCCGTATCCTCCGCCGACAAAAGGCCGTCCTCGCCCCTCTTACTGTCCAGAAAAGCCTTCGCCGCCTCCCATGCCTTCGCACGCTTCTCCCTCAACTCCAAAATCTTCTTCATCTCCATACCTCCATCAATCAATTTTTTATAAAATTTCCAGAACCAACACTTCCAGTCTGTACACAGCCCCGGCCCCTCACAACCGTTTCCAAATCTCCCGGCTCCCAGGATTCCCGAACCGCCGCAGCCCATAACCTCACCAAAAACCACACTGTCTTAAAAGCGTCAACGTCTCAATATCTTAACGGCCCCAGCGTCTGAATGCCTTAACACCTCAAAGCCTTAACACCTCAAAGCCATAACGCCTCAATGCCGCAAAAGCCCCAGCCGCTTTTCCAACTGCTCCACCGGAACCTTCTTCTCCGTTTCCTTATGCTCCGGTATCAGCTTAGACAGCAGCGAATTAGTCACCGCCATGCGCGAAAACATCACGCCCTCCGGCTCCCCGCTCCTGGCCTTATCCTCCGTACCGCTCCCATGCAGAACCCCGTCCGCAAACCCAAGCTCCACCGCCTTCCTTGCGTTAAACCAGCTCTCTGCATCCATCAGGTGGGAAATCCTGGCCCGGCTCATGCCCGTCTTAATCTCATAGGCATTCATGATACTCTCCTTCACCTCGTCCAGCATCTCCCCCGCCCTCTGCATCTCCTTACTGTCCCCAATGGCAATCGTCATGGGATTGTGGATCATCATCATGCCCACCGGAGACATCAGGACCTCCGTCCCCGCCATGGCGATCACAGACGCCGCCGAAGCCGCCAGAGCGTCCACCTTCACCCGCACGTCTCCCTTATACTCCATCAGCATGTTATAAATCCGCGCCGCCGCAAACACATCCCCTCCCGGAGAATTGATCCAGACCGTAATATCCCCCGTCCCTGCGTCCAGCTCCTTCTGGAACAGCGCCGGCGTAACCTCATCCCCATACCAGGTCTCATCCGAAATCTCCCCATTCAAAACCAGCGTCCTCTCCCCGTCCGCCTCATTCCGTACCCAGTTCCAAAACTTCCGCTTCATCCCTGCACCTCACTTTCCGATTTTTCCAAAACTTCCCGCCGGTTCCCATATAAACCGGCACACAAAAAAGCCAGCAGATACACCCGCCTGCCAGCTCCCAAAACTCCCTGTATGCCCTTCTCCCTCTACTTCTCTACTCTATCTCTTCCGCTTCACACAAATCCTAACACAGCAAATCCCGAAACCTGCCGTCCATACCCGCCAAACAACATTTACCACGGTTCATCTCTACAGCGCCACGCCCATGAAAGCCGGAACACTCCACTTTCTAAATATCCGTACCTCACAGCCCCAGCCCGGAATCCCCCTGCCGAAACTGCCTCCCGTCCGGCGGCTCCTGCCCCGTCTGCCCTTTTCCCGCAAACAGCCCCGCATCCTTCAACTTACACAGATTCCCATTCACCAGATACAAGTCCCCGCCTTCCTCCGCCGGGATCGGGTTCATATCCTCCATCTCCCTGATATCATTCGTAGACAGCCACCCATTCTGCCGCCCCACAGAATACCCGGTCATCCGGCTCTGATAATCCCCCCGCAGAAGCCCGTCCACATTCAGCTTCACAAAATACTCCCGCTTCTCCCGGGGCAGCAAAAGCGCCCTCTGCAGCGACTGCTCCCACCGCACCACCCAGGGGTCCAGCGTATACTTCACAAACTCCAAAGACTGCTGCTCAATATTACTAAAACTGCTCTTATCCAGATCCCCAACCATATGCGGCGGAATCCGGTACAGCCTGGCAATCTCATCCACCTGGAACTTCCTGGTCTCCAGAAACTGCGCCTCCTCCGGCGGAATCCCGATCTGCTGGTACTTCATGCCCTCCTCCAGAACAGCCACCTTCCCCGCATTCTTAGAACCCCCATAAACAGCGTGCCAGCTCTCCCGCACCTTCGCCGGGTCCTTCAACACCCCCGGATGCTCCAGAACGCCTCCCGGCGTGGCCCCGTTCTCAAAGAACCCCGCCCCGTATTCCTCACAGGCCAGCGTCATCCCCACCGCATTCTTAGCCATGGCAATAGGCGAATACCCCACCAGCCCGTCAAACCCAAGCCCGGGGATATGCAACACATCCTCCCGCCGAAGACACACCCTGCCGTACTCCCCAAAATTCGGATTCTCGTCACTGTACCGGTCATAAACATAAAAAATCTCCCCCTTACCGTCCCGGTCAACCTCCACCCGGTCCGGCAGCAGCGGATACAGCCCCAGCACCCGGCCCCCGCCGTCCCGTATAATCTGCGCATAAGCATTCCCCCATATCAGCAAGTGACTCATCAAAGTCTCCCGGAACACAAAAGAAGTCATCTCCGGGTTCGGCTCGTCATGCAGGAGATAATACAAAGGATGGTCATACACCCGCTCCTTCCCCTTCCCCGCATACCGGTACAAATGCACCGGCAGAGACGCCACAGCCTCCGCCAGAATCCGCACACAAGAATAGACCGCCGTAGCCTGCATGGCCGTCCGCTCATTCACAACCTTCCCGCTGCTGCTCCTTCCAAAGAAAAAAGAATAAGCCGGCCCCCTGTACCTGTCCTCCGGCTTATCCCTCGCCCCCCTGATACCCAAAATCGACGCTAACCCCATACACACCTCCTAAAAATCCGCAAAAGAAAAGCACCTCCGAAGAGATGCCTTTCCCTACATAACACTAATGTACCATTACTTCTTTTTTACCGGAAAACAAACCTCCGTGACCAGTTCCTCCGGATTGTCCGTCTGGCTCGGACTCACATGATAGATACAAAAAGACTTCCCGTCAAAATCATACCCGTTCGCAACCACCCAGTCCGCAACCGCCTTATTCACCCTTGAAATCTGGTCATAGCTGCCCTTATATGTGGCAGACGCAACCTGAATCGGCGGCACGGTCTTAAACTTCACATGCTCCGTATCCTGATAAGTCCCCACAACCGTATTCTGAATCTCCACATCCGGGTCATGCTCCCTATGCCCTTCATCATGGAAAATCGCCATCCCGTAACACGGCGTCGCCTGCTGCACATTCTGTCCCGCCAGTTCCCGGCACATAATCTCCCATAACAGCCCCTCCTGGTCATAAGCAGGAATCACCTGCCGCACACTCGCAACATAACGTTCCGGCACTGTCTTTAATGTAACATTGTAATCCATAAGACTACCATCCTTTCTCATCCATTTCAACGTACTGTCAAGAAGCATCAGCTTCTGCCGCGTCTCCAGCGCTTCCTCTTCCAGCTCCTTCCGTTTCACCAGCAGAAACCTCTCCATTTCCCGTACATCCTCATACTTGACCAATATCTCCTTAATCACGGAAAGCCCGAAGCCCAGGCTTTTCAGCGCCTGTATCCTCCCGACCAGCGGAAGCTGGGACTCACTGTAATAACGATACCCGGTAAAATCATCCACACTTTCCGGATGCAGGATACCGATCTCATCATAATGCCGCAGCATACGGATACTGACCCTTGACAACTTTGAAAAATCTCCTATCCTTAACATTCGTTCCACCTCACATATATGTGCATTCCTGAGCTCAATCCTACTTTAGAGTATACCATAGTGTGAGAGTCAACCCCATAACAAAAGATTTTCAAACAAATTTATCCCATCCGGCTAAAAGCTCAAAATCCCCCTCTCATCATACACGCTCCCCGTACTCCCTCCATTCCTTACCGCCCGATCCAGCGCCATAACCGCCGCCACCGCACCGTCAATCTTCTCCGTAGACTTCTCCTTATCCGGCTTGATATTCCCCGCCGGGTCCGTCCGCACAAAAATATTATCCATCATCCACCGCAGGACCGGATGCCCTCCATGGGCAACATTCCTCTCCAGAACCAGCTCCATCAGCCTCTTTGTAGGCGGCGACATATCCTTGAACCCCTGCCCGAACGGGACCACCGTAAACCCAAGCCCCTCCAGGTTCTGGACCATCTGCACCGCTCCCCACCGGTCAAAAGCAATCTCCTTTATGTGAAACTTTTTCCCCAGTTCCTCAATAAACCGCTCAATAAACCCATAATGGATCACATCCCCCTCCGTAGTCTCCAGAAACCCCTGCCTCTCCCACACATCATAAGGCACATGGTCACGCCGCACCCTCCGCACCATGTTCTCCTCCGGTATCCAGAAAAACGGCAGGAACACATACCTCTCCGAATCGTCCCTGGGCGGGAACACCAGCACAAAAGCCGTGATATCAATAGAGCTGGACAGATCCAGCCCGCCATAACATTCACGCCCCAGAAGCTCCCCCTCATCCACCGGAAAAGCACAGGCATCCCACTTCTCCATCTGCATCCACCGTGTAGACTGCTTCACCCACTGGTTCAGCCGAAGCTGCCGGAAAATATTCTCCTCCGCCGGATTGTCCCTGGCGCTCAAGCACGCATTCCGCACCTTCCCAATATCAATCGTATGCCCAAGAGACGGGTTCGCCCGATACCACACCTCCTCCGAAGTCCAGTCCGCATCATCCGCCGCCCCGTAGATCACCGGATAAAACGTGGGGTCCGCCCTCCGCCCGCACAGAATATCCTCCGCCTTCTGATGCTGTTCAAAACAAACCGAATGCCGGTCCGTCCCCGCCGTAGTGATCAGGAAGAACAAAGGCTGTGTCCTGGCATCCCCGGAGCCCTTCGTCATCACGTCAAACAATTCCCGGTTCGGCTGGCTGTGCAGCTCGTCAAAAATCACCGCATGGACATTCAGCCCATGCTTCGTATACGCCTCCGCAGAAAGCACCTGGTAAAAACTGCTCGTCGGCTTATACACCAGCCGCTTCACCGACATCACCGGCTTGATCCGCTTCTTCAACGCCGGGCACTGCTCCACCATGTCCACCGCCACATCAAACACAATGGAAGCCTGCTGCCGGTCCGAAGCGCACCCATACACCTCCGCGCCCCACTCATTGTCCCCGCAGGTCATATAAAGCGCCACCCCCGCCGCCAGTTCCGACTTCCCGTTCTTCTTCGGAATCTCCACATAGGCCGTATTATACTGCCGGAACCCGTCCTCCTTCACCGTCCCGAACACATCCCTGATAATCGTCTCCTGCCACGGCAGCAGGTCAAACGCCTGCCCCCGCCATCTCCCCTTCGTATGTTTCAGGCAGCGGATAAACTCCACAGCCCTCTGCGCCTTCGCCTCGTCAAACACTATCCTCCGCCTCCCTTGAACAACAGGATCTCCATGGCGTCGCTCTCCTTATCCTCCCCGGCATCCGCCACGATCCGGCTCCGGGAAGAAGGCGTAAGCCCGAACTGCTCACAGAACCGGTTCATGATCTTCAGGTAAGTCTGCGCAATGGACACCTGCGGGACCTGCTGGCAGTACCCCGAAGGCGTCTCCATGATCGCCCCATGCTCGGAAATATATTCCTCCGCTTCCTTCCACCTGGCATACGCCTGGCAGTACCCCGCAAAAGCCGCCATGTCAATCTCCGTCAAGATACCAAGCCGCTCCATCTGCTTCGCCATCCGCTTCCATTCCTTCTTCGCCTCCGCTTCCAGCCACGCCGGACACCTGGGAGCCTTCTTCTCCGGCTTCGGCTCCCCTGCATTCAGCCCCCGCTTCCCAGGGTTCCCCTCCAGCACCTTCACCGCCGTAGGCTTCGGCTTCCGCCCTCTCTGCGCCACCGCGCTCACCTCCCTCCGTACCGGCCCACACACCTTCTAATTCAGAAACTCAAACTCCCCGTCAGGCTCCGCCTCGGAATCCCCGGACACATCCCCTGCTTCCTTATCCTTCATATCTTCAAAACCATCCCATACTGTATCTGATGCAGAACCCTTAAATTCTCCGCTTTCCATTTCCTCCACGGAATCAGAAAAATCTTCCCATGCTGTATCCCGTATAGAGCCGCTGAAATCTTCCCGCAATATAACCCGGACAGAATCGCCAAAGTCCTCCCACACAGCCTCCGTCCACGCCAGAAGCTCCCGGCTCTCCGGCAGCGCCATGGCCACCGCATAAGCCACCGTCGCCGTGACCGCGTTCCCGGCCTGCTTGTAAAGCTGTGTCTCCGAATTGACAGCCGCCGCCCGCGCATACAGCTCATCCGGGAACCCCTGCAGGCGGAAACACTCACGGGGCGTCAGCCTCCGGATCTTCCCGCACTTCGTCACCGTCCCCATCATGCACCCCGTATCCAGCGTCTGCGAACAACCCTTCCCAACACGCCCCCGCCTGGATTCACTCTTCGGATACGACAGGCACACGCCGTCCCCCGGATAAGCCAGGTCATACCCCTGCTTCGTGCCGTTCCTCACCGGCAGCGCCGTCTCCGCATCCCCGGACACTTCTTCTGGCAGGTACACCCCATGCTGGTCCTGCGCCGTCAGCGTGAACATCGGCTCCCCGGCTTCTTTCATCCGCCTCCCGTTCTGCCGCTTCTCCATCCTGTCCGGCGTCAGTACCGCCCTGGCTTCTGATACACTGCCGCCCTTATCTTCTGATACCGCATCCGCAGCCTCCAATACCCCGGAATTTCCATAATTCGTCAGCCCGCCATTATACTGTGCCACCAGGCACCTTGCAACCTCTGTGACCTTTGGATGGTTCAGCGTCTGGTCCACAAATACCCGGCCACCCGGCTCTGCACCTCCCACGCAGTACAGCCCGGTCTTCGCGCCCATGCCCCCGCCGTTCGCCCCGATACTCACCGAAACCCCGGACGGGTCATACACCCGGTATCCCTGCATCCCGCCTATAACCTCTTTAAGAGCTCCGCCGTCTTCTCCGGTGACAGGTAATATTTCCCGTCCACCTCTGCTTCTAAGAACTGCGATAAGGAATACCCTCTCCCGGTTCTGCGGGACTCCGAAGTCTTTAGAATTAAGCACCTGCCACCGCACGTCATACCCTGCCTCGTCCATTTCAGAGAGAACGGCGGCAAAATCGAATCCTGCATTGACTGATAACAGGTTCTTAACGTTCTCAACAAGTAGGTATGTGGGCTTATCACCTTCCTTTTTGCCTTTGATGAGGTCAATAATGCTGTAATAGATCCCACTTCGCTTCCCTCTAAGCCCCCGCTGCTTCCCTGCGATGGAGATATCCTGGCAGTTGTGGGCTGCCAGCCCTCCTGCTGTGTATGAATTGTCATCTTCCACCTCCATGTTGTAGACATATCCGTCAAACGGGACCTTCCTGCTGCCCCTGAACCGGCACCAGACATACCCGTCCATAAAAAAAGAGCCGTCCCTGTCAGACCGCCCTTCCTTAAACCTCACCGTATAAAAATCATGCTGCCGTACCGTCCTGCCCTCGATCACGCAGGTCTCCGGCATCTCATTTCTGTAAACCGCACAGGGCATACGGTACGCCTTATGCATACAGTCCCGGATTCCATAAGCAAGCTCCCTGGAAACCGTGGATGCCTGCCGGTACTTACCGACCACACACCCGTCCGTCTCAAAATACCCTTCCAGAAACGCCCGCAGCAGATCCTCCGGCAGATTGAAGACCGTTTCTGTCAGCCGCTTTCCTCCCGCGCCTTTCCCAAACCGCATCAAGAATACCGTCAGCTCTTTATTCGTAAAATGCGCCTTATAAGCCGTCCGCTCCTTCGCCACGCTGTAACGGAACATTCCGTCCACATGCCTTTTCAGCCGTTCCAGCTTTTCCTCATTGCAGGCAACCACCACCCGGTAACTATCAGACGCATTCTTCCTCTTGGTGACCCGATACCAGCCGTCCCCCATATAACAGCCCACGAACCACCAGAAATCCCGGCTCCCAAGGTCAAGGCCGTCCAGCCTGTACTCCCTCCCATGCCGCTCATAAGTAATCCCGTCCCACTCCGGCAGCTCCGCCTTGTTATTCACCGGAACCGCGATCAGATCACCCGCCTCCAGCTCCTGTACGGCTTTCCATTTGGCAGAATCCCCGTCTTTTACCAGAAACGGATGCTCCCCCGTCACTCTTAGATTCTCCACGCCGAAAACGTCCAGCTCATAAATCTCCCCGGCCCTATGCTTCATGGGCCTCACCACCGGACGGAACCGCCCCTTATGCGTCAGCACCCGTTCTCCCGCCCGGATATCCTCGATACATTTATACCCCCGGTCCGTCATCACCAACGTCCCGGCCTCAAAGCAGGGGAACCCAAAGCACCACGCATCCGCATAAGGGATTTCTTCCGGTGTCAGCTTCGTCACATCCTCCGCCTTCCACTCCCCTTCCGTGTCATACATGGCCTCATAGGAAGCCCTCGCAAACTTATCATACTCACAATACCCAACGCATTTATGCCCGGCCCATTCCAGCCCCAGCCGGAATCCGCCAATCCCCGAACAGATATCCAGAAATGTAAGCCTTCCCATGGTCAGTCCACCTCCCCGTTTCTCTTTCTTCCGTCTCCCTCCGGCTCCAGGACAACACTGCTCTCCACCTCGTTCCCCCACGCTTCCCAGCCGGGGACACGCTGCCTTGCGAACAGCTCCACCCTCGGAAGGTCTCCCATCAATTCCACAATCTTCTCCCTCGTCTCGTCCGGCTTCTTGCTGTGCGCTTCCAGCGGAGAGATGATAAACTGGTGGACACGGGCAGACCTGCGCCTCGGATGCCCTCTCACCCCCAGCAGGCAGATCTCCGCGTTCCCCCTGGTCCAGAACCCCAGCCCGTAAAACCAGCCCGGAGACTTCCGGTTCTGTTTCAGCCACACAAAAGCCACCGTCTTATACCGGAACCCCCAGCTTTCCATCACACGCAGGGCCTCCGGCAACTGCGGGAACGTAACCCACAGAAACAACGTACAGTCTTCCGCGCAGATATCCGCCACGGGCAGCGCGCAGATATCCTCCGTACTCATTGTCCCGTAATGCTTCTCCGCTCCGCCCTGCACCCGCTTATTGTCATACCGCCACGGGGGATCGGCATAGACGATATTATATTTCTGCCCTGTCTCCATCTCTGCCCAGCCTCCCATACAGCTCCTTAAAAAATTCCTTCCCCCGGATACGCTTTCCTTCCCGCACCCGCTCTTCCTCAAACCGAAACCTGATCTCCAGTTCCTCCACGGAAAAATCCTTCCGGAAATTCCGCCAGGTCTTAGCCTCCCATTCCAAAAGCTGCCTCCACAGCTCCGGGAACTCCCGCCGCAGCGTCCGTAGCTCCTCCAGCCCCTGCAGAGGGCAGCACCAGCAGGAAACCCGGTCAAACAGCCGGTACAGCCCGCCCCAGTCATACCCCCGCTCATAGCAGTAAGCCAGACAGTCCTTCTCCGTCATTCCCCACTCCACCAGGGGATACCGGTATTCCTTCACCCTCTGGGGCTCATCCGCCGCAATGCCGATATACTGCACAACCTCATACCGCTTCCGCAGCCCCGACAAATATTTATTGATCACCGCCGTCTTCAACATGGAAGTACACCACCGGTTCTTAGGCCCCGCCCAGCTCATCCCCGGCTTATCCGCATAGGGGGAATCCGGGTCCTTCCGCTCCGGCGTATAGTGTAAAAAATAATACTCAAAATCCTTCTCCGCTTTCAGCCGCACCACCGGAACCGGCAGCTCCTTTTCCAGCCTCCCCACATGCTCATACATCCGGGGAAATTCCAGCCCCGTGTCACAGAACATCACAAAATCCAAAGGCCATCCTTCCTCCACCAGCCGCAGGACCATGGCCGTGGAATCCTTCCCGCCGGACAGCGAAGCCGCATAAAGCTTTTCCTTTCCGCCGTCCTCACGCACCCGGCATGGCGGCACTCTTCTCCGCCATCTCTTTCTGCAGGTTCAGCCTCACAGCCTCCCCATAACCTTCCATCCCGTTCGCCTTACAGTAATTCCGCACAATGTCACGGGACAGCCCCACGGCAGAGGCCACAGCCTTATAGCCCTTCCCCTGCATCCGAAGCTCCCTAATCCGCTCCGCCTGTTCCTTCGTCATATCTTCACCCCCAAATAAAAAGAGCCAAAAAAACACCCTTTTCCGACAGTTTTTCAGCCCCAAAATGCAGGATTTATAAAGGCTCCCGGAACCGCTCCACCCCCGGAAATCCTTATAAATCCCGCATTTATGTATACCGGGATAATGTGCCACCTATCCCCCCTGCCAATTTCTGCGAAAATTCACATTTGAGGGGGCGGCGGTGTCCAGGGGGACGGCTTCTGGAGATTCACACCGCCCCTCCCCTCCGGCTCCCGGCAGAACCTACAGCTCACGGAAAAAATCTTTGTGAAGATCACCGGCCAAATTTTACTGGAGATCCACACGGTTCCCCGGTAAAATAGTAGTCAGCACCACACCAAATCTAAAGGAGGCACATGTCTATGAAATCAAAGCTGATCAAAGTAATCACTTCCTCACGTCTTACCTATCCCAAAAACCCTTTTGACGACACCAAATACATCCGAACACCTAAAATCCAGATAGAAGGAAACTGGCTGGAATCCCTCGGCTTCCACATCGGGGACCGCCTGCAGGTGGACTATGAAGAAGGCTCCATACACATCCACCCCGCGCCGCCGGAATCGGAATGTCCCGCTTAAACTACATTCAGGAACACAACAAAAAGCCTTGGAATCTCCCAGGGCCTTTTTGCTGTCAGTATCTGTATTCCTGATACCTGTCCTCGGTCATAGTCTTGCTGTCATGGCAGCTCTTACAAAGCGCCTGCCAGTTCGATTCATCCCAGAACAGCTTCTCATCCCCTCTGTGCGGCACGATATGGTCAACCACCTCCGCCTTCACGAACCGCCCTTTCTCCTTGCACTTCTCACACAGCGGATGCCGTTTCAAAAAATATTTCCTCGCTTTCCGCCACCTACTGTCATACCCACGCCCGGAAGCGTCCACACGGTCAGCCCTGTGCAATGCCGCATGTTCCTCACAGAAATCCCCGTCCGTCAGCTTCGGGCATCCCGGATGCTTGCACGGCTTCTTCGGTCTCCTCGGCATGACTACCACCGCCTCACTCCGCCGTAATACTTATCCGCTATGGCATCCTGCTGATGCTCCGGCAGGCTCCTTAACCGTTCCCTCGCCTTCTCCAAAGACCGCTCCTGTTCCTCCTTCGTCTTATGAAAACCGCAGGACTTCCCCTGGCACTGCCTTCCAATCACGCCGCAGTACCCATTCCCGCATACCGCAAAACAATCCATCAAAATCTCCCTTCCATCCCCTCAATCTCAAAAAAGGCAGCGGTGAAAGGATGAAGCCCGCTGCCCCACAAAGACAAAAGAAAAAGCCCCGTGGACATGTCCACAGAGCTCCTTACAGTTCTTCGCATTCTAAGAATACCACAGCTTCCAATAAACTTTCAATAAACCCTTACTGTACCTTTACTAAACCATTACCCAACCATTACTAAACCAAAGCCCGCCAGTCATTCCAGAAGGAACCGCCCTGCCGTCTTCTCCCGTATCATGTACAGCTCCTTCATCTCCGCCAAAGCCTTTTTCCTGTACTTTGCTATCATCGTCTCGCTCACATTATACTTTTCCGCCATCTCACGCCATGTCATCTCATCAACCACCATATCCCGCACCACCTCCGGCAGCCTCCCGCTCAACTGCCCCACGGCATACTCAAAAAATTCCAGTTCTTCCTTCACCGCCTGATACCTCCCAAGCAGGTAATCAAACCAGTCATCATCCAGACGCTCCTTTACCTGCCGGTACTTCACCGCCGCATTCCCGGTCTTATCGGAAGCCCCGCCGCCCTGCACCCGCTCCCCCTGAGGCTGTGACAGGCACATGCTCTCTATCACATCCTCATACGGCACGCCCCGGAACCGGGAAAGCTCAAACTCCAGAAGCCCCATGTCCTTCTTCCAGCTCCGGTATTCCTTAAACAGCTTCTCTATCTCCATCCTTTCCGCCTCCAATCCTCGCCCTCACCGCATCCACAAGCGCCGCCTGCCCGCAGTCCTTCCTCTCCAGGGCCGCCATCACCCGCTCGTCCAGCGTCCCCTTCGCTATCAGATGGTGGATCACCACCGTATCCTCCTGCCCCTGCCGCCACAGCCTTGCGTTCATCTGCTGATATAATTCCAAAGACCAGGTAAGCCCGAACCATACCAGCGTGGAGCCTCCCGCCTGCAGGTTCAGCCCATGCCCCGCAGAAGCCGGATGGATCACCGCCACCGGGACCTCCCCGGCATTCCACCTCCCCATATCCTCCGCCGTGTCCAGCTCCACCGCCCCAACCCTCTCCCGTATCCGCTCCAGGTCATGCCTATACCAATATGCCACCAGCACCGGCTTCCCGTTCGCCGCCTCAATCAGATCCTCCAGCGCTTCCAGCTTCCGGTCATGGATACGCTTCACCTTCCCGTTCTCGTCATAGACCGCCCCGTTCGCCATCTGCAGCAGCTTATTGGAAAGCCCCGCCGCGTTCACCGCATCAATATCCCCGTCCGCAAATGGCAGCAGCATATCCCGCTCCAGCCGTTCATACAGCTCCGCCTCCCTCCCGCTCATGGAAACCTCCACCCGGTTATACACACACTCCGGCATATCCAGATAGTCACAAGCCCTCATGCTGATACAGATATCAGAGATCAACCCATAAATCGCTTCCTCCGCCCCGTCCCTGGGCTTATAGGAAAACACCATCTGCCTGCTCCGCTTATCCGGCAGAAAAAACCGTTCCCGGTATCCGCCGATAAACCGCCCCAGCCTCTGCCCCATATCCAGCAGCCCAATCTCCGCCCACAAGTCAATCAGCCCGTTTGGTGCAGGCGTCCCGGTCAGCCCCACAATCCGCCGCACCCTCGGCCGGACCTTCTTCAAAGCCTTAAACCGCTTCGCCCTGTGGGACTTGAAAGAAGACAATTCATCAATCACCACCATATCAAAATCCCACCTGCCGGAATCCACCAGCCACTCCACATTCTCCCGGTTGATGACATACACCTGCGCCTCCCGCTCCAAAGCCGCCAGCCGCTCCTTCTCCGGCCCCAGCACCTTTGACATCCCAATCCCGGACAGATGCTCCCACTTCTCCAGCTCCCCTCCCCAGGTATCCCTCGCCACCCGCAGAGGCGCAACCACAAGCACCTTCCGGACATCAAAATAATCAAACAGCAGCTCCCACACCGCCGTCAGCGTGATCACCGTCTTCCCAAGCCCGCAGTCCAAAAACAGCGCGCTCACCCTCTCCCTGATGATAAACTCCTTCGCATACTCCTGATACTCATGGGGAACATATCGCATCCAGCACACCTCCAATCTGCTCCACCCCGTCCACCACATAAACCGGAAACCCCAGCCCCTCCAACTGCCTCTTCCGCTTCTCCTGCAGCGGCCTTGGCTTCTTCCCAGGAGCCTTCAGCTCCACAAAAGCAACCTTCCCTCCCGGCAGCAAAACAATCCGGTCCGGCACCCCATCCAAGCCGGGCGAAACGAACTTCACCGCCATGCCTCCCAGCCTCTTCACCGATACGGCCAGCCGCCGTTCAATCTCACTCTCCCGCATCCATACACCTCCGTCCCGTCACGGAACAAAGCCCGGAACATGGATACAAAAAATCCCTTATACCTTATACGTGTATATACCACGTACAAAACCGCTTCTTTTTCTTATTACCCATACCCCACTAAGAGATTCTTGTTCCCTTGTTCCAGACCGCCCCGCAACCCTTGATTTTACGGAATCCTCTGTATGGGAACTACCGTCAGAACAAACTCCCTCTTGTTCCGCTGGTTCCGTTCTGCCTTGTTCCACCACAGACAGACTTGTTCCACCTATTTCCCGTCTCGTTCCCGCACATACGCCCTCTGTTTCCCATAAATCGGGAACCCGGACATCCCGTTCTTCGTCTCCGCATACTTCCCCCATCCCTCAATCTTCCGCATAATGCCGCTGATCTCATAGGAATCTATCTTTTTCAGCGCAGAGGACTCCCGCCCAAAACACTCACACCAGATCTCCATATTGCACACCATCATCCGGCGCACCGTACCCGTCTGCCGTTCCTCTCCAAACTCGCTGCCGTTCAGAAAATTCCTCCGGTCATACAGGCTCATGGAATCCCAGTTCTCCGGCAGGAGCGTGTCAAGATACGTCCGCACCAGCCCTTCCCGGTCATCCGTCTCCATAGCCTCCGCCTGCTGGGACACAGCCATGGCCGCAACCTCCCCCTCCAGGTACAGCCGCTCCCCGCCTTCATAGACAGCCTTCGCCTCCGCCCATACCTGCAGCACGTCCTCCCCGGAAATCTGCCATGGCTTCTTCACACTCTCACCATTTACCCGTACCGGCCAGAAGCGCCGGTTCCCGGTAATGTCCCGCAGAAACCCGCTCTCCGTGTTCGTACTCCCCACAATCACGCACTGCCTTGGGTGGCTCTCCACATTCAGCCCATAGCTGGCCCGGTACTTGTCATCCACCCTGGAAAGAAAAGACTTCACCGTCTCCACGTCCGTCTTCTTCATCCCCGCAAGCTCCCCCAGCTCCAGAATCCAGTACCCCTGCAGCTTCTCCGGCCCCGACTTATCCCGCATGTCCGTAAGCGTCAGGCTGTCCGAAAACCACGCCCCCGCAAGCCTGGCAAACATCGTGGACTTCCCAATCCCCTGCGGCCCGTTTAAAATCAGCACACTGTCAAACTTCGTTCCTGGCTGGTAGATCCTCGCCACGGCCGCCGCCAGCGTCTTTCTAATAACCGCCCTCGTATATGCGGAATCCTCTGCCCCCAGATAGTCCGTCAGCAGCGTGTCAACCCGCTTCACCCCGTCCCACTCCGGCAGGGCATCCAGATACTCCTTCACCGGATGATATGCCCGCTCCGAAGCCACGGCCAGCAGAGCGTCCTTCGTCTTCGTGGGCGCATACACCCCGTACCCCTTATTCAGATACACCTTCAAAGACGCAAAATCAGAATCATTCCACCCCGGCTTAATCTGCTTCCAGGGCAGACCCTCCCCGGCATCAATCCCGTCCCGGTGCAGATTAAAAGCGATGGACTGCAAACCATCATCATGCCGGATCGCCAGCACCAGATTGTCCAACGTGTCCTTCACCTTCCCCTGCCGGTCCAGTTCCAGCCCCTTGCGCCAGTCATCCTCCCCGGAAAACTCCCTCTTGGCAGACTCCGCCCGTTCCTCCGCCAGCGTCAGCTTCACCCTTTCGTCACTAACCGCAAACTCACTCATAGCCCTAAAAGACGGCAGCTTACAAGCCTCCGTATCCTCCGAAGCCCTCACGTCCAGCTCCCCGAACCTGTGAATCCGCACCATATCAAAAGCATTCATCAGCTTCCCGCAGGCCGGGTCCGTGGCATGATGGGAATAAGCAAACCTCCCCTCATAGACCACCACCCCCGCCTGGGAATCCGCCGGGACATAATCATACCGCCCCTGCATCACACTCGGCCGGTACACATCAGCCAGAAACACCTCCACCGCTTCCTCAATCGAATACGTCCGGCAGAACGCCCCAACCACGCCCTCCTTCCCAAGCGGGTCCGCCTGCTTCTTCATCTCCCTCAATACCACCGCCTGCTGCCGCCCGCTCACCGGCCACTCCGAAGAATCCCGCCAGTCCCTATACCTTGCAAGCACCACATCCGGGTCCAGTATCTCCCCCGCAACATCCCGGAACACAAACTCCCCGTCCGCAGACGTAGACGGCCAGTACATCAGGCGGGACGGCTCATAAGTGGTATCGTCAAACAGCTCCATCCCGATATCCTCCGCCACCTTCCGCGCCACCGCCGCGTACTCGTCCGGCGACACATTCCTAGATAAAGGAATCACCAGCCGGAACCTGGGCGCCTCCGGCGTATGCTTATGCGTAGAATAGATCAGACACCGGAAATCAAAAAACAACTCCATCTGCTCCGGTACATCCCCCACGGCATGGTCCATATCCAGCGTCAGCGCGGACCGGAACACCACACAGTCCTTCTTCCGCCTGCCGCCCTTCAACTTCCCCATCACAAAACCGCCCACGTCCTTAATGGAATCCTGCCTCGCCTTGGACAGCTTCCGGTACTGCTCCACCGTCTCCGCCGTCCGCACCGTCCGGGAAATCCTCCGGACAAAATCCTCCAGCTCCATCTCCCCGCCGTTCCACCGCTTCTCCATCCTCGAATTGCCCGTAGAAACAAAAACCTTCATACACACATACCCCCATTCTCCCCAGTCATCAGCCTTCCCGCATCATTCCCGTACCCCATAAAAAACGTCCTCCTACTGTTTCTGATAAAACCCACACTCATACCCGTCCGCCCGCAGCGGCAGCCCCTCCGCCCAGGACGGGCAGACCGCCATCACCCCGCACATCTCTTCCACAGAGCCGGTCCCCTCCGGCACCTCCGCAATGATCTCATCATGGCAGTGCATCACAATGGGATAGCCTTTCTTCTCCACCCGCAGCATAGCCTCCGCCAACAAATCCCTGGCCGTCCCCTGCACGATGTTCTCCACCAGCTTAGGCCCGTAAGTCTCAATCCGCCCCCACTTCTTATTCTCCAAAATCCCCTCATAAGTCAGGCCCTCCCGCCCAAACCTGTTCACCCCCATCCTCGGCTTCACATACGCCAGCCTCCGCCCGGACGGGAGCATGACAAACAGAATCCCGCTCCTATACTCAAACGCGATCCTCCCCGCCCGTGTCCTCGTCCTCTTCACCACGGCCTCCACAGCCGCCTTATCCACGTCCCACCAAAACTGCGTGATATGCGGGTTCGCCCTGCGCCATACCGCCACCAGGGACGGCAGCTCCTCCTCCGAAAGCCCCATATCCAAAGCCCCCATGGAGATCAGCGCCCCCGCAGCCCCGCCGTACCCCAGCCCAAGCTCCGCAATCTTCCCCTTCTGCCGCAGCGGGGAACCCTTCGCCACTTCCTCCACCGGCACATGGAACATAGCGGCCGCCGAAGCCTCATAAATCTTCCCGTGGGAAGAAAACACATCCAGCCGCCACCGCTCCCCCGCAAGCCACGCCAGCACCCGCGCCTCAATCGCAGAAAAATCCGCCACCACAAACCGGCACCCCGCCTCCGGCACAAACGCCGTCCGTATCAGCTCCGAAAGCACCTCCGGCGTGGAACCGTAAAACATCTCCACATCCTCAAACCTCCCCTCCCTCACAAGCCCCCTCGCCAGCTCCAGATCCGGCAGATGGTTCTGCGGGAGATTCTGCACCTGCACCAGCCTCCCCGCCCACCGCCCGGTCCGGTTCGCCCCGTAAAACTGCAGCAGACCATGCACCCGCCCGTCCGAACACACAGACCGCTCCATGGCCTCATACTTCTTCACGGAAGTCTTCGCCATCAAAAGCCGCAGCCGCAGAAGCTCCTCCACCTCCCCGTCCGCCCCCTCGATCAGCTCCGCCACCGCCTTCCTGGACAGGCTCTCCGCCTCCACCCCGTTCTCCCCCAGCCAGCCCTTCAACTGCGCCACGGAATTGGGATTCTCCAATCCGGTAAGCTCATACGCCCGTTCCGTCGCAACCCCCTTATGCAGACGCTCACACCTCACCGCCTGCCGCACCAGCCCCATATCCACCAGCACGCCCCGGTCATTGATCCGCTGGTCCAGCCGGTACACCTCCATCTCCCCCTCCGGTATCGGGAACTTCCCCAGCTTCCGCCGTATGGCCTTCTCCACATCCACGTCCCTCCTGCAGTAACGCTTGAACACCTCCCACTTCTCCGGCGCATGGCACGGCAGATTCCGCCTCCTGCCCCCGTTGGCCTTCGTAGGCTTACAAGGCACACAGAAATACCGTATCAGCTCCTTCCCCTCCTTCATCTTCCGCTCATCCAGCCCCAGCACCGCCCCCACGTCCTCCAAAGACCTGGGCAGCGCCAGCACAGCCGCCTGGACCGCGCTGCAGTGCCACGAATCCGGCGGAAGATACCTCCCGAAATACTTAGAAAGACACGTCCGCTCAAAATTCGCATTGAACGCCGTCTTCACCACAGAACCGTCAAAAACCGCCTCCACAACATCCTCCGGCAACACCTCCCCCTGCGCCAGATCTATCACCCTGGCCTCCCCACCGTCAAAACAATAGGCAAACAGCAGGACTTCAAAAGCAGGGCTGTCCGCATAAGCGTAAACCCCGCACTTTATCAAATCCACATCACTGAACGTCTCAATATCAATCCCTAAAATCCGTCCCATAACACCACGGCTCCCTTCCTCCTGCAATTTACTCCCCAACGGGAAACGGGCGGCAGTCCCCCGCCGCCCCCACAAATCTATCCCAGGAAATCATCCTCGTCATCCACTTCCACCGCGTCAAAATCATCCTCGGCGTTCGTCCTCCCGCCCAAAGATTCCCCGTCCCGCAGCTTCTGGATATTCCCCAGCCCCGCAGCAATCCCACGGTTCCCGTTGCTGTTGAACCCGTAAAAATTCACACTGATCCGCCCATAACACCCGGAATACACCTCCGACTGGTCCAGGATCGGCTGCACGTTCTTATCCACCACCTGCGGAGCCTGCTTACTATTCGCATTAAAGAAATAACTATCCGCATAAGCCTCATCCTCCGGCCGGTCAATATCCCCGTCCCGCAGCGGCAGCTTCAAATTCGCCGGAACCTTCCCGCCCCACTTGGAAACCGAATCCTTCTTCGCCTGCTCAATGGCCCTCTGAATCTTCCCGATCGTCTCCGTGTCCGACTTCGGAATGATAGCCGACACCGAATACTTCGGGTCCCCGTCATTCACCGTATTCGGCTCCCAACAGTGCAGATAAGAAAACCTGCAAGGTACAATCACTTTTGTCAAACTTACATTTTCGTTACTCATAAATTCATTCCTCCTTAAAATCCGCCTCCGCCGTCGCCGCCAACACTTCCTGCCTCTTATCCGACTCCGGCACCAGCGTAATCTTCCCCTGGGGCTTATACACCAACTTCCCCAGGACCTCCGCAAACCTCTTCTTACCCATCAGCTTCTCCATCTCCGTAATCCCGATCAGCGACCTCTTATAAATATCCGCATACCCGGCAGCCACAGCCGCCTCCGCCGCCTCTTCCTCATCCGTATACTTCCGGCAGCTCCGGCCCTCCACCAGCTTGAACCCGGCCCACTTCTTCCCCTTGGACACAGCCTCGTCCTGGGCATAGGCATACACATCCGCAGACCACCTGGCCAGCTCGTCCGCCACCTTCAAGACCTCCGCCACCTCATCATCCGTCAAAAGCGCCGGAGCCTTAAACTCCATCTGCGCCAGCCTCAAAAATCCCTCCGCCCGCGCCCTGCAGGTATTCTTCGCTTTACAGAACCGGCACCAGGAACCGCTCCGGAACTCCCCCTCGCCCGCAATGGCAAGAGCCGCCCTGGGCTTCAATTCTTTATCCACCCACTCCATCAGGTCAGATACGGAAATCTCCCAGGTACTCACCGATTCCAGCCGCGGCTGATAAATAGCCATACGCACCGTCTCAATATCATAGATCGCCCCGAACAGTTCCAGAGCGCCCAGCCCGTACAACATCATCTGCGGGTTCCACTCCGCATCCACCGCAACGCCCTTCCCGTACTTCAAATCAACCACCGTCAGCACCCGGTCCGCCACGATCAACAGATCCCCTGTGCCGAACCCCTCCGGCACATAAGCCGAATAATCCAGCCGCTGCTCGATCAGCACCACCGGGTCCTTACACTCCTGCCTGGCAAGCTCCACCTGCTCCATGGCATAAGCCACATACCCGTCCGTGCATTCCTCCATCTCGTCACACTGGTAATCCGACACCGGACGCTTGGACCTCCGTTTCAGGCACCGTTTCAGCTTATGCTCCGCAAGGGCATGGGCGGCAGTCCCTTCCTCCGCATACACACTATTTCCCGTCTCTTCCGCAAACTGCTCTTCCATCCTTGCGGACGGCGTACAGTTCAGCCACCGCCTAGAAGAAGACGCCGACAACAACGCATGTCTCCCCATAATCAAAGCACCTTCGCTTCCTTCAAAAGCGCCGGGTAATGCTCCGGGTCCACCCCGGACAGCTTCACCGCCCCGTATTTCTGTAGCAGCTCCTTGATCCCCTGCGACTTCCCCTCCTGGGTCTTCTGCGCCATCACCGCCCGCACATCCTCAATCGCCACAGCCTTCTTAGAATCCGCCGCCTTCTTATCCACCTTCTTATCCGCTTCCCCGGCCTTCTGCCCCTTCCCGGAACCAGAATCCCCGGCCTCCGCAGCACCGGTCTCCACGGCATCCCCGGCCTCTCCCGCTTTCCCGGCAGTATCCACAACAGCATCAGCCTCCGTCACAGCCGCATCCTTCTCCGCCGTATCAGCAGCACCGTTCCACTCCATACCGGCAAGCCCCCTAAGCCCGTCCGCCACCATGGAAAACCCGTCCGCGATCCTCAACAATTCACTTCCCATCTTGCAATCCCTCCATATCTTCCAATCGTTCTATCAGTTCCTCGGAGTACATGGCGCACACCAGCATCTCCTTCCCAATCTCCGGGCGGCTGAAATACTGCGCCTTCTCCCCGTACCTCTTTTGTACCTCCGCCTCCATCAGCCTGCGCCGCTCGCCCCGCTCAAAGCCGAACACCCAGATCCCGTCCGCCTTCTCCATCAGCCTGGAGACCAGAAGCCCCTCCACAGCGCTCCCAAGCTCATCCTTGAAAATTCCGTGGAAACAAAGGAACGGGCTCACCGGGATCTTCCCCTTATGGGCCGCATACCGGCAGTATTCCTCCGCCCTCTGCCGGTCCAGCTCCTCACTCCCCGTCAGATGTGTCAAGACCAGCACCATCTCCATGCCCGCTCCCTCCTTCCATGCCTTCCGGCTCCATGAACCTCACCCCGATCCCATGCTCTGCGGCAAAAGCGATCTCCGAAGCCATCCCTTCCGTGGCCTCCCCGAACACCCACACCTCGTCACAGCACAGGAGCAGCTCCAGCCCCATGGCAAGCCCCGCCTGCCGCTCCGCCTCGATCCCCTCATTCAGAAACTGCGGGAACAAAAGATGCGGCGCAACCGGCAGGAACCCTCTCTCGCAGGCCGCCCGGCAGTACCCGGCCGCCTTCCTTGCATTCCCCTCCATGTCCCCACGGAAAGGGCTGCAGATAAACACCTTCTTACGCATCACCACTTCCATCCTTTCTTCGCTTTCCGTCTGCCGGCCACTGCCGCCGCACCGGATTCATACGCCTGCACACTTTTCTCAATCTGCATCAGCTTCACCGCCAGGCTCTTGGCCACAATGCTGATCGCCTGCAGGATACCAATAAGCTCCTGCGTATTCTCTCTTTCCACTGCCTCCATCCCTCCTTTCCGGGGCTGTCGTATCTATCCCCTTCACTGCCGTAATGACACTTTTTTAAAAATAGGCAACGAAATCCTAAAACTTTTTCAAAAACCATTCGACACAGACAAAAAATATTGTCGAACGCCCCCATATCACACATCTATCCCCCTCTCTCGAAAAAAGCGGCGCAGCTTTTCCAGCACCTTATTCTTACGGAAATCCAGCGTCCGCCGGTTCTTCCCGCTAACCCTCGCATACTCATAGACACTCATTTCCTCCCCAAACACCTTCTCCGCTATCTCCCTTTCTTCCGGCAGCAGGTTATCCAGAGCGTCCTTCAATACCCCCAGCAGCATCCTCTTCTCCGCCAGTTCCTCCGTATCCTCCGCAAACAGTTCATTCCTCATGTCGTTCTCCTTCCATTCCTCATAAGACTCCTCCGTATACCCCTTTTCCTCCATCGCCTCCCGGTTCCTCTGCTCCCTCTTCTTCTGCCTCCACCACGGGCGGAAATACCTCTGGTACTCTTCCTCCGTGACCTCCATCCTCACTTCCTCATTCCCAGACCTGATGGTAACGATCCTCTTTCCAGACATAAAGCGTTCCTTTCTTTACGCCTTCGTAAAGCCAGAAACGCCGGAAGCTCTATGCGGGACAATTCCGTAAAACCAAAAAAGGCCGGAGTAAGCTACTTAATTCCTAGCTTTACTCCGGCCATTCGGTGACTCGACACTATGCGGTCCCACTCGCTCGGTCGTAAAAATACATTCAGTTCTTCAATCCTGCACGGGCTGGCAGCACAATCCTCACAATCTTCCCGCAGTGCGGACACCGCAGTTCAAAAGCAATTTCATATGCCCGGTCCCGCCTCACGTCCAGGAGCCTCCTGCCGCACAGCGGACAGACCTTCTTTTCCCCCACGCCGCCTCCTTTCCTGCCACTACAGGGACAGCGGCACGGCATCCATGCCATAATTTTCCATGCATAATCCAAGTATTCCCCATTTCCCGCAGGATAAACACCACAACGCAAAAAAAGACGGCCCCCGCACCCTCGCAGAAGCCGTCCCGCTTATGTACCTATCTTTTCTTTTGCTTTTTCTTCTCACTCTTTGGTTCCCAGTACACCGTAACAATATGATTGCAGTTCGGGCACCTGGTCTGTGCCTCCACTGGCTTCGGGAATTCCGTGCAGATATCCATAATACGCTTTCCGCACCTTGGGCATTTCAGTCTCTCCATTCATGTCCACCTCCTCGTATACAGCCCCGGTTCCTGGCTGCCGGGGCTCTAACCTGGCGATTGTCTCATTGTCTACCTCCTGTCAAATTTCTATCAACACTTTCCCGTCAGGAAAGCCTTCTTCCTCATGTGCCTCCGTCTATCTCTTCCGTCCTATCACAAACACGTCCAAACCGCCGCCCATGCCTATAAATCTCCTGAACCTCTCTCCCTCCATCCCGGCACATATTTACGCGCTATCCCAGATCAAATCCATATCCAGATCCAGATCAAACCGTGATACCTTCATCTGGCCGTGTTATTGACATAATCCTATATATAAAATCCAACCTCCGCTCCTAAAATGAATCCAAATATTCCTGGAGCCTATCCACAAACTGTCCAACATGTATCCCATCCACAAAAGAATGATGAGCCTGGACCGATACGGGCATGACAATCTTACCATCCTTCTCATAATACTTCCCCCAGTCAAACAAAGGCGTCGCATTATCCTTTTTTCCGGAATTGGTATGTGAAATATGCGTATAGGTAATCCACGGCATAGGCGAACACTGGAACACATCATTTCCAAGAGGGCCTGTAAAATATTCCTTCTGCTCCCTTGCAATCCTCCCCGCCGTCTCCACATATTCCTGGATACTGCCCCGAAGCGGCACATTGACCACTTTGAACAGCCCCGTATCCTGATTCAGATAAGTAAACGCAGTATCAATATGCTCAAAAAGAACCACCTTCCCATCCAGAAAACGATACCGGAACGCTTCAATCTCATCCGCGCATTTACATACCGCATACACAAACGCAAGCGTAAAAGAAAGATCCTGCGCCTTCACCTTCCGCCGGAAATTCGTGATATCCGCCTCAAATGTCACACAGAAAGCAGGCTCCACGCTTCCCCTGAAAACTATACAGTGCATGGCCCTCTCCCAATTTTTCTCGTCTATCACCTGATAAGTATTCATCCCAGCTCCTCCCTTTTGTTTCCCCACACATTTCATTTTCTTTTGGCAAATTTCTCTTTTGCGTATTCATATGCTTCCCGAATATACGGCCTCAAAGCCTCAAAAGTCTCTTCCGATGGGTTCAGCACACACATCCACCCCATCCACGCATAGACCGGATGCGGCAAAAAACAGTCAGCCGCAGAAAAATCATAATCCATTTCCACAACCCCGCCTGCCCCCGGACGTTTTGGCACAGCCCCGAACAGCTTCACAAACGTATCCTTACGGACACCCAGGTTCACCCGGTAAACCCCCGGCCTGTCCAGCTTAGAGCCTTTATCATTATCCCCGTCCTTCTCCTTGACCGTCAATATGTACACGCCCCTTTTCAGCACACGTCCGGGATTATAAAAAATCCCCTTTTCTCCCCAGCTCTCCACAAGGACGCTGCCCTCCAGATTTTCCAGACAATACTTCAATATCTCATCCGGCTTCATATCCCACCCCTATACTTTCCAAATCCTTTTTATAAATCTCCAATTCATAAGTTTTCCCACTGCGCTGGTCTGTCCTCCGCTC
Organism: Dorea sp. 5-2; assembly: GCF_000403455.2. GTDB lineage: Bacteria > Bacillota > Clostridia > Lachnospirales > Lachnospiraceae > Sporofaciens. Next base: position 83,806 of record NZ_KE159718.1, read on the forward strand.
CGAATACTGATAAGTCAATCCACAGGATAAGGCCAGTGCCCTTGAAGCAAGATTCCCTGCCCGTGTAGAATAATAAAATTCCTGCCCGTCTAAAGAAATACAGTATTCCATCAATAAACGCAGAATCTGTTTCCCATATCCCCTTCCCACATACTCTGGCCCCAGGGCAATACCAGTCTCATGAAAAATACGCGGCTCTGTTTCCTCCACTCCGGCAAAACCAATGGCCTGCCCGCTGCCCCTCTCATAGACCAGCCACGCATCATGGGTTTCCTGCCACGCGATTGTCCTCTGTATCCTCTCCCTGGCCCCATCCTCATCAGCCGTCACTTTCCATACCATATATTCTGCTGTTTCCGGCCTTGACCACACATTCCGGTATATCGATCTCCAATCCTCATATTTTGCCTTTCCTAGAATAATATCTTCTGTCTCCATCCTGCCTTCATCCCTCATAAATACCCCCATCACAGCCAGACCGCCCAGTCTCCGTAATCAAAAGTTCCGCTCCCATGACGCAGTTTCCCGCTCTCCTTCAATCCCCGGAAAGCATCCCTCATACGGCCGATGATCTCCGGCTGGATATCCATGGAATGGTGCGCCGGAAACACCCTTTCCACAGGAAGAAGCGCCATCTTTTCCAGTGAGGAAAGATAAGCTCCCGGATCTGTAGATGGATAATACGCAAACAAGGTATCCTTGTAGATCAGATCCCCTGTAAAAAGGTATCCTCGCTCCGGTTCCCAAAAGCACATATGCCCCGGTGAATGTCCCGGCGTATGAAGCACCTTTATCATCCTCCCGCCAATGTCAATCTCTTCCCCGCCGTGCAGAATCATGGACGGTCTCCCCTGGAACATCTCATAGCTGCCCACATCATAACCTTCCGGCAGTTCACAACGGTCAACTACCATGCCCCTGACCGTTTCCATAGGCAAAGGAAATCCGCCCGACAGCCACCCCAGTTCCTCTTCATGGGCATAGAAATCCGGAAAATATTTATGCCCTCCGATATGGTCCCAATGGATATGCGTGGCAACAGCCGTAACTGGCTGGTCTGTCAGCTTCACCACCTCGTCATAAATATTACAGATCCCAAGCCCCGTATCGATCAGCAGGCTCCGCCCGGAACCATTCAGCAGATAACAATGTGTTTCCTCCCAATGCCGGTATTCGCTGATGATATAAGTATCCTCGTCTATCCTGTCAACCGTAAACCATTTATCCATCTGTTCCCTCCTGAAAATCTTTATCCCTTTCCATCTGCCGCCTTTTCCATTGTATGGTAACAGAGATAATCCCCGCCCCCTGTCTCAATCTTCTCATAGGTTTTTATCCGGTATCCCCGTTTCAAATACATACTTTCCGCCGGAAAAGACGCATCAATATGTACTGCCTGATATTTCCTGAAAACCATATCTTCCAGGAAATCCATCAGCCTGTTTCCATACCCCTTTGCCTGGCATTCCGGTAAGATAAACAGCCTGCAGATTTCATTCCCCCGGATGCTCCCGGTTCCCACAATTTCCCCCTGCACCTCCGCAAAATAAATATCTTCCCTGGCAAGCGCTTCCCTTATCCTCCGCTCGTTATGCAGATCCAGAAAAAACTGTACTGCCCCAGAAGGATAATAATGGGGATAGACGGCCCTTATTGTCTTCTCCACGATCTCCGCAACCTTTACGGGACATTCCGCCCGCTTCAACTCCATACGAAAATCCACATTCCTCATCTGGCTGCCTCTTTCTCTCCAATTTCTATCATTTTAACATATTACCCTTTTCATCCAGCCATCTAAAAAGGCAAGCTGTTTATCTGTATGAAACCAATGCTCCCCATTTTCCATCACAGTAAGAGCCACATGATGACTACTGACAAACATGTCCACTGTCTGACGGGATATAAGGGTATCGTTTCCTGCATATAAGATCTCCGTAGGAATATTCCATGTTATTGGATTATCCCTGACGAAACATAAATATGTCCATGACAGCTTTTCTCCAAAATCAGTAATAATTTCCTCCTTTTCGCACAGTTCCCTCTCCGATACATCTGCCCACCCCATCATATCCAGTATAAGCCTTTCCATATCAAGTACAGGCGATATAAAGAAAGCCTTCTCAATATCACAATTTTGTAATGCGTGCATTGCAAAGTAAGCTCCTATACTATTCGCAATGATATAAATATGGTTATATCTTTCACAGGCTTTATCGTATGCCGCCCGAATCTGATCCTGCACAACCCACGGGACATCATCCTGGTAGTCTATCCCAACCATATCAAAGCCAATACAATTTTTCCTGTACTGTTCAACTTCCATATAACTTCCATTTTTTCCATGAATATATAAAATTACTTTTTCCATAAAATTGCCTCCATATAGCCAAAATCATCCTTTTCTCTGCTTTAATAGTTTCATCCCTAATAGAAAGCTAAACCCACCAAGCAATACAAAGAATAACCATACCGCATTCCAATAAATCGAATCTACATCAAACATCCACAACAAAAGTTTATTCCAAAATTCCAATCCAGACGCAATCGCATATAGATCAAATAGCACATAAGCGCCGCCAAATAGATATATCCATCTCCACCAATAGTTGTTACCCCGGCATTTCGTAAAAGTAAAGATTCCTAAAACGCACAATCCTGCCAATACTCCCATCAGCGTAAAGTAAAACGGCCCTTTACTTCCTAATATGCCCATCCAAAACCCGGCATAAGAATCTCTGTCTATCACTCCCCATATCCTATGCAGATGGAACAGCCCAAAAGCCATGAAGAACCATGGTTCCCATATTAACACTTTTTTCTCCATTCTAGTCTCCACAATGCCCAATCCAAATTCTAAAATCTATACTTCCTCTTTCAACAGAGAATACATTTTCATATCGATCACTTTCCCGTTTTTTACCGCATTATTTCTTAACGTCCCCTCATACTGAAAACCTGCTTTTTCCAGGACACGGCAGGATGCCGTATTATACGCAAATGGCTCTGCATAAATACGGAGAATATCACTTTTCTCAAAAACATATTTGCAGACCTGTTTTACAGCCTCTGTCATAATCCCTTTTCCCCAGTATCCTTCCGCAATATAATATCCCAGCTCGGCTGTCTGCCTGTGGATATTCCCCTGACGGAAAACACCGATACTTCCCACCACCCGTCCATCTGCAGTTATGGCAAAAGCAAATGTTTCATTTTCATCAGCAGACAGCATAGCAGAAATAAAATCCACTCCGTCTTGTTCCGTATAAGGATACGGCAACCCATCTCTAAGATTATCCTGTATTTTTCTATTGGAAAGAGCCGCCGCCAAATCCGCCGCATCCGCCAAATCCCATTTTCTTATTTTACAAATCACTTTTCCGCCTCCCTAATGGATCGTCTTCCATAACAGACTCTATTATACAGCATATCGCCCGCCAATGGAACGGACTTTCTAAGAACTTACCAAAAACAAATCAATACATATACAGCTACAATGTACTTACATAAGAAAATTCCGACATATATCAATATGCCAGAATTTTCCCTATTTTACCTTCAAGCCATATATTACGAACGCTTCCGTCCATTCATCTGAAACACATCATGCCCTTTGATACTCTTCACCGCCTGCCCCAGACTCCTGGCCCTCCCATGCTGATGATACGGCTGGGAAGCCCTGTGCTTATGAAAAATAACACACTCCCCCTCCCCCGGATACTCCGGATTATGGATATACCAGATATGCCCCGTATTCTTCGACTGGAGCGTCACATCATATTCCTCCGCCAGAATAATGTTAAAATAAGACCTATCCAGCCTCCCGATCTCTTCCGCCCGGAACATCGGCCGCTCCCCCTTTCCCGAACCACGCCGCCAGCGCGTCCTCCACGATACCCGCCACATCCGCAGGCTTCACACTCCCAAAATACCTCTCATACACCTCCGCCGACAGCTTCACGCTCCTTCCGACAGCAGCCTTCTTCACTTTCTCACCATCCAACGCCCCCAGCACAGCCTCTTCCGTCACCTTCCCCGCCATGCCCCTGACGCACTTCGCCGTCTTCATATCCAGCTTAATCTTCCCCGTATCCGCCAGCCCGGACACCACTTCCTGCTCCTTCTCCGACAGATAAGACAAGTCCACCGCCGCCACCAAAGGCAGCGTCCCCTCGTCCAGCCGCCCCTTCAAAGGCTCCCCCAGCTTCTGCACCCGCATATATCTGGCAATATTCCTCCCGGTCATCCCATACTCTTCCCCGATTGCATCCCGGCTCTTCAACCTGTGGACATCATGTCCACAAGTCCCCGCCGTGTCCTGCCCGTTCAGCCTTGCGATCTCCTCCAGAATATCATTCCGCCGCCCCTGGCTGCTGACCTTCTCATACCGCTCCGCCAGCACCGCCGCCTTCTCGCTGGGCAAAAGCTCCGCAAATCCCCTCTGTATCACATTGGTCTCAATCACATACACATAAGCATCCTCTTCCGTCAGATCCGTCTTCACAATGGCCGGAATCTCCGTCAAGCCTGCCAGCCTCCCCGCCACCTGCCGGTTATGCCCCGCAAGCATCTCATACCCGTCCCCCTCCTGCCACACGATCACCGGATTCAGAACCCCATGCTCCCTGATGCTCTCCACCATATCCTCCAGACGCTCCCCCTCATACAGCCGGAACGGATGCCTCCGGAACGGGCGGATACCGTCAATCGGCAACATCCTAATCCCATTCTCCACAGCAGAAACCTCTTCCGCCCCCGCCAGCAGGTCCACAGCGTCATTAAAAATCTTCCTCTTCGCCCCATCAGCCTTCATACGAAACCAACTCCTTTGCAAACTTCCTATAAGCCATCCCCGCGCTCGCCTTCGGGCTGTACTCCGCCACCGGCAGGCTGTAATAAATGCTCTCCCCCACCTTCACCGTACTGGGAATCCTCGTCTCAAACACCCGTATCTGCTCCTGGAAGTTCTCCGTCACTTCCTCCGTCAGCACCTTACACAGCTTCGTTCTGGACTCACACATGGTCATCAGGATACCCGCAATCCCAAGCCCCGGATTGATCCGCTTCCGTATCTTCACCACCGTCCGCAGAAAATCCTGCATCCCCATCATAGCCAGAAGCTGGGGATTCACCGTAATAATCACCTCGTCCGAAGCAGCCAAAGCATTAATCGTCAAAGTCCCAAGGGACGGGCAGGTATCAATCAGAATATAATCATACCTCTCCCGCAGCGGCTCCAGAATCCCGGACAGCATCTTCTCCGCCCCCATTTCCAGCCGCAGCTTTGCATCCACCACCGACAGATAAATAGACGATGGGATGAAATCCACCCCGTCCTTCGTCCGTATGTACCTCTTCGGGGATGGCATCTTCTCGTCCTCAATCCGCACCATCATCAGATGCCCAATAGTATCCTCCAAAACCCCCGTATCCTCCACGCCGAAACACGTTGTCAAGTTCGCCTGACTGTCAAAATCCACAGCCAGAACCCGCTTCCCCATCTTCCGCAGACAGTACGCCAGATTGAACGTAGTGGTAGTCTTGGCCGTACCCCCTTTTTGCGAACCGATCATATATATCTTTCCCATTCTCAATACCTCACTTTCTTCTCCGCAACCATGCTCAACTGCTGCTCCTCAAACACATCAATATAATCCACTGTCTCCCTCGGAACAATGACCAGCTTCCCTTCCTCACACCGGACCGTCAAAAGCGTCCCCGCCCCGAACCCCAGCTCTTCCAGCCACAGCCCCTTCAACATGATCGTAGGCGTGGGCTTATAATTATGCCCGCTCTGCTCATACACCTTAATCTTCCGAACATCCTTCTTCATCTATATCCCGTCCCTTCCACCGGCCCGCAGACCGGACTATCCATTGCTTCTCCGTCACTGAACTAACCCTGGGATTTTACAGAAACCGCTCCAGGCGCAACAGCCCGTGCCTCTCCCTGTAAAACAGAACTATTTGTTTCCGAACGAAACGATATGCCATCTATAAAAATCAAAAACTCCGCTACACAAAAACTTCAAAACCATCACAACAATATGGGCGCTGTAAGTTCCCCGGCTTTCCGTAAATAAATCTCATTTGTTCCCATGGTACAGAAACACAGGTTTAACCCTCCCATGGCGCCCGGTTCACATTAAACCCGGCCGAAACCTGTCAGCCAGTATTACAACGCCCCCGTTGCAACCCGTCAGCATTTATAAGGACTTCGGACCTTCAAATCCATCACCAGAGGATGGTATGGTTGCTTTAATCGCTATCAGACTTTCATACTGCTGGCCAGCAATATATGTACGGCTCCCGGACGGAAACCAGAAATGCGGTGATTCCGTTTACCCTTTTGAGGGCAAAAAAATAAGGGGACAAGTTAGTGCAACCCCTTGATTTTACTGGGTTCCTCTAACTTGTCCCTATTATAACACGGTCATCTGTGTCTATGCGTCCGGCTCTTGATTGATACTCGATAAGGATAAAAATAGATATGTATCGGCAGGAGTACAGATTTTCTCCTGCCACGCCTATATTTAGGCGGTTTGACGTGTAGTACGCTGCATATATTGCTGTTCCAATTCCCACATTTCCTCGTCTGTTGGAATATCTACAATCCCGACATAGGAATAGTAAATGTCTATCTCCTGTGTCCTTCTACCGCCTTTCTTCTCCCGCTCATGGACTATGATTTTATCCACGAAAGCGTTTAGAACTTCGGGCGTTAGCTCGTCGATGCGGGTGTATTTCTTGGTGACGGCTATCAGCTTGGCAACATTGGTCGTTTCCGTGTCGGATTCGCTGACCTCGGCTGTCAAGGCTTCAATTTCCTGCTTTAGCTGCTCCTGCTCGGCTTCATATCCGTCCGACAGCTTGTAAAAGCGTTCGTCATTCAGCTTTCCATTGACATTATCCTCATAAATTTTGCGAAACAGGCGGTCAAGCTCCTTCATCCTCTTTTCGTCCTTTTCAATCTGTTTCTGCTTTGCGGACAATTCGTATCGGCGTTCCGCAAGGGTGGTGTCAATCTGCTGTCGGATAAACACACGCTCAAACTGCTGTAAATAGGACAGGAAATGCTGAAGCTGTTTCAGCACCAGTTTCTGCAAGGCATCTTCTCGGATATAGTGCTGCGTACACTCTTTATTTCTGCTGTTCCCTTTGTATTTCGCACAACGGAAGTAAGGCTTGTCCCTTACTACGCAGAGATTCAGCTTTGCCCCACAGTCGGCACAGTAAAGCAATCCCGAAAACATGCTGATATTGCCTGTCCTGTTCCTCCTGCGCTTGCCCTGCCGTATCATCTGTACCTTTTCCCATACTTCACTGTCAATAATCGGTGTGTGGGCGTTTTCAATATATGCCCTCCTGTCTTTTGAAGTTGGGATTCGTTTCTTGCTCTTAAAGCCTAAACGTGTGGATTTGAAACTCTCCGTTGTACCGATATACGCCACGTCCTCCAGTATTTCCACCACTTTGGACTGATGCCAGTTATAAGGATTTTCTGATACCATCGCCACGCCAATGCCTTTCGATGCCTTATATGCAGATGGCGTCAATACTTTATCTGCCCAGAGCATGTCTGCAATCGCTGTCGGACCGTAGCCCTGCATACAAAGCAAAAATATCCTGCAGACAACTGCCGCTGCTTCCTCGTCCACAAGCCAGCGTGTTTTATCGTCTGGATTCCGCAAATATCCATAGGGCGGTGCGCCCAAATGTTCCCCTGCAAGCCCTTTCGCTTTCTTGACTTCCTTTACCTTTTTGCTCGTGCTTTTGGGATACCATTCGTTGAAAAGGTTGGTAAAGGCGGCAAATTCGTTGCTCTCAAGGCTGCCCGTGTCCACGTTGTCCATGATGGCGATGAACCGCACGCCCGCTTCGGGGTAGATGATTTCGGAGTAAGAGCCGACCTCGATATAGTTCCTGCCGAAGCGTGATAAGTCTTTGACAATGACGGTCTTTACAAGCCCTTTTTCAATATCCGACGACATTTCCTTAAAGCTTGGGCGGTCAAAATTCGTACCCGTATAGCCGTCGTCCACGTAGAATTTCGGGTTAGGGAAACCGTGTTCTTTTGCGTATTTCATCAGATATTCTTTCTGGTTTACAATGCTGTTGCTTTCGCCTTCCCGCCCATCGTCTTGGCTTAATCTGCAATACAATGCCGTAAATTCTTCCTGCTGTCTTTTCATAAAGTTCTCCTTTCCGGCAGCAGACACGGTATTGTGAAGTGTAGGTACAGTGTACCACATCTGCCCTTAAACTTCAACGCTTTAAAGCGATAATTCTTCCGCTGCCTGTTATTCCCCGTCGTCATCACCCCAATTCCCATCATCATAAAATCCATATCCCTGTGCGCCACGCCGAAAAATATTCGTAAGCATTACAAGCAAATCCCGCCCGTCTTTTCGGAAATGGGCGTTGACGGTGTATTCTGTGCCGCCGATTTTCTCGGTAATGCTCATCGGCTCTGGGATGCGGACAAGGGGCGTGACGTTCTGGACAGGCGGCAGAGGGGGATATATTTTGTCGGGATTTACCATAGGGACGTCCTTGTATTCCTCCATGATCGCCTGTATTTCTTCCTCTGACAGTCTGCTCATCGCAATGATTCCTCCCTCCTGCGGTCTGTTTTAACTGGCTGTTTCTGCCGATTTGGACGATGGTTTTCCATCGTGTCGTGGATTTGGTCTAAGCAGTTGTCGATATGGGCGGAGCGTTTTTCAATCCCATCTGCATATTTCAGCCGCTTTCTAAGTTCCGTTATCTGTTCTGTCACATTCTGTTTTTCGGCTCGGAGTGTTTCTTTTTCGGCTGGTGTGGCACGGCGTACCTTATTCCGCAAATGCTGGCGGTAGTCGATAAGTTTATTCATTTCGGTCTGGTTTTTTTCCCTGTCGGCGTTTAAGTCGGAGAGAGTAGAGATGTTATGCTTTGACATATACCTTACCTGTGCGGTAATCTCGTCCAGTTTCCGAAGTTCCTCTTTCATCAGCGGGCTTGTCGGCTTGTAGTCCGTGCCTTTGGGAAATATCCCTAACTGATAGCACCAGTAATAGTACAACGCTAAAATTCCCGTGGTTTTCTGATGTGGTTTCCATGCGTTTTTATACTGCTCTGGCATATGGGGAGAGTAGGAAATCCTTGCTTTGTAGTTCCCAAGTTTGTACGCTCCCCTCAAACATGACTGTATAAAATCGGGCGTCAGCCGTTCGTCAAGCGTGTCTAACCTTGTGAAATGCTTGTACTGTGGCAGCTTCATTTTCCAATGGCTGCCCGAAAAATCAATTTCATATCCCTTGTCGGCAAGGTATTTCATCATGTGCTGCAAATCCCTGCTCCCGTTGATTGCCTCCCTTAAATCCTCACGATAGACATTGTACCGTGTTGGCTTGCCGTTCTTTTCGTCCAGATACAACGGTCTTGATGGGGCTTTCTTCGGATTTTCAATCACCGATAAACCGTACTCTCGGCATAAGCGGTCAGACACTTCCCTCAACCTTTTCTGTTCTGATTTTGAATAATTATATTTCTGTCCGTCTATGAAAGAAACGGAGCTGAAACAGAAATGGTTGTGCAGATGCCCTTTGTCAAGGTGGGTGGCAACGATTATCTGGTATTTGCTGCCCCACATCTCCCTCACTAATTTTAAGCCGATTTCATGGCATTGTTCGGGCGTTACCTCGTCTGGCTTGAAGCTCTGGTAGCCGTGCCATGCGATATACCCGCCTGTCTTTTGATACTGCTTCTTCGTTAAAATCATCTGCTGTAAGGCGGTTTCTTTCAGACAGTTGACAGCGGAAACATACTCACCCTCATTTGTTTTTAACGGATTCTTCACATAGGAGAATACGTCAAAGAAGTCCTGCATTTCCCGATTCGGCACGGTCTTTTCTGGGTTTTCTATATAGTCAATCACGTCTTTTATGCTCCCTTTGACATGCCATAGGCTCGTTACTGCCATATCAGACCGCCCCCTGTTCCGTCAATTCTTCTAAGCTAAACCGTTGTGGGAGAGTTGATTTTTGTTGCAATTCTAAGATAAAATCCTCAATCTCTTTACAGATTTCAGCGGCAGTTGGATAGTAAGGAACACACTTTTTGAAAGCTTCATGCACCTCATAGAGCTTGTTTATCAGCTCCCAAAACTCGGTTTTAGGCTTGGGCTGCGGGGCGTTTTCCTTGCATAACTGACGCATAAATTCTGCTGCGGACAGACCGCAAGCGGCGGCGCACTGCTTTAATTTTTCATGTTCTTCCTCATTCAATCGGACTGTAATCGGGACATTTTTCACGTCCTTTTCTGATTTTTCTTTGCTCATTTTCTTTATCCTCCAGTCTTAAATTTCTTTTTTCGGGGTAAACAGGGGCTGTCCCCTGGGTGAAGTCCACACGCCTTTAGGCTGTGGATTTGGATTGTGGCTGACACAATCCGATGCTCGCTATCTCTGTGGACAACGCCGCAGAGCATTTTTCCTGTGCAGCAGCATTCTTAACGTCTGTCTTACCCTCCGAAAAGAAAATCCTATGTCCTTTCCACCTCCGTTCTGGATTTGATTTTTCTTAATTTTTGGATAAACAAAAAAGCCGCTACACGACATCACGAATGACAGGAGCTTTTTCTCCTGTTTAGTTTCGCAATGCTATGTAACGGCTTTGGGATTCAAAACCATGCTGCCATACACCAGCCGAAAAAGCAGCATACTTTCGGCAGCGGTCAGCCTTGTCCGTTGGCTGACATTTCATTCTTCCATCTATGTGATTATTTTATTTTCAATCTTCCAACTTCCTTATGGGTATTTCAGAATACCATCACTACTCAAAATACCCTTTTGTTTTTATATTTTGAATTTCCCAGATTTTTTCTATTTTACAGAATAGGAAAAAATTCATTCTCTCGTCAAACTACAACAATGCAATAGCCTCATCTAGACTGTTTGTTATGCAATCAGAATGATATAATGTCCAAAAATGTTTATCATTTCCACTTTCGCCTACTATAACAATAACACGAATACCCATTTGTTTCGCATATATCATTTCGCCAACACACCCAATATAAGAATGATTAGGCATAGAGAGATTTACAATTACTATATCAGATTTAGCAATATCAGAAATATTGCCATGAACAACCTTCTTGGAATTTTCTTCTGTTATTGCTAATGTTTCATAACTATCTACATTAAAATCATTAATCAAGCAATGTCCTTTAGCATTTATCTGTACCCTAACATATGTATATTCCTGACTTATTGTATTATTATCTATTCCATCCATAGCTCTACAATAATAAATTTTCATATATGCTCACCTCTTTCTACACCATTTACCAATAAGCTATGATTAAAAAGATTTGTTTTTAGAATTTTCTGATATGACATTATTGTTTTTTGAACATTATCTATAAATGGATATTCCCTCCAATCCCATTCATCATTTTTATTAACTTCTATTGCCACCTTTCTTCTCATGTATTGTCTTGGAAGATTTTGGTTAGTTGTAATATAATTCTCTTTTTTTGACGTTTTATAATATATATAGGACATCTTCTTATATTTATTTAAAAATTCTATTCCATTAAACAAATACATATCAGCTTCTTTTATTATCCGACATGAATTATTTAACTCGAAGGGAACTAAATGCATATGTGCATGACAAATACTACTTTGTGAGACCACATTCATTCCAAACGGCGGACTACCATGCTCAAATATTATTGGCATAATACCATAGATTTCAATTGCCATTTCGCTTAAAAGGTTAATTAATATATGCAACTCATGTAATTGCTCCTGTTTGAGTTCTGCCATTGAGTAAAAATGTTCTTTCGTGATAATCAAAAGATATCCTTCTATAATTGAACCCAAATCTGGTATAACAAAAAAACTTGATGTTTCACAAAGTATTGTGTTATAAATGGGCGTTTTATTTAAAAACAATTCTTTTTTATGTAATACATCATTTTTGAAAATATTACAAAATTTACATTCCATAATTTTCTCCGTTTCTATCTATATATAAAAATTTAAAAAATATACGAATAAATTAATAATGTTATATATCCAATATTTTATCTTGTTCTGATAAAATACTCTTAATGATTGACTAAATCCACTTTTTTTAATTTTCAATTCCGATTTAATCCAAAAAATTGCTTAGCTCTCTAAAGTATGATATGTAGAGTTTCATTTTATTTTTAAGAATATAACTCCTAACTTATACAAAAATATTTAGTCATCAAAAATAATAGTACCATAATCGTCTATAATATTACCGTCCTTATCTATTGTAGGATGGACACAATTTTCTAATAGCCGTTCATATTCACTTTCAAAACACTTTACGATTCCATTAAAATCACGTTTGCTATTATGTTCATCACAAGTAACAATAAGCGACTCTTTAGGTCTAGTCAATACAATCTTATTTTTTGATACACGTTTAAATTGATACGATTGTGTTGCACTCCATATTGCTTCATCTTCTTCGTATACTGTAGATGCACGAATTGCTGGCGGAATATCTGAAAGATAAATTTCAGCATTAATGCGATGCATGATTTCAATTAAATCTTTTATTTTAGTTAGATCATTTTTATTACAAATAAATTCATTTTTAATAGGATTACAAATAATTATTTTTATTTTAATTGAAAGATTTTTTTCTTCTATATGTTGTACTATTTCCCCATATCCACTCCTTCCAAAACAAATAATACGTATCTCACTAATTTTACTATTCGTATCTAACAATTTCTGTAATTGAGACGTTACATCTGTTGTATGGTATTGAAAATATGATTTGTCATTTAATTTTGCGATAATTTCTTCTTGGCAACCGTTAACCTTTTCTCTTGTTTGATTGCATGTTTCATCAAAATTCTTTGTTTTATCTATCATATCAGTAATTGTTTTATCCATTTTTGATAATTGTTCGTTAAGTTCTTTGATATTAGTATCGCTTAGCTGCTTTTTTATAGATATAAGTTCGTTTATCATTGTTTTTAATCTATTTAACTTATTTACTACAAATTCTCGAATAATAAAAAGAAGAACAATTCCCAAAATTACAAATACACCAATTGTTGCTATTTTAGCATACCTTTGTAATTTCTCATTACTCCCATATACCGTTACAATGGTTCCAATAACTCCTAAAACTACTAAAATTCCACTTACTATTTTTTTCTTCATTTTTAATTCTCCCCCTATCGTATTTTGTAATACTAATTCTTAATTGCCAACCTAATAAATCTTCATCTATTCTTTGAATTTTGCAAATTAATTACAAATCCTCAAACAGAATCCCGTTTTGCTAGCTCATGTTGACAATGACAAAATTACATATGTATTCTTTGTTATATAAAACAAAATGTTTATGTACTTTGTAACAACTCCATATCTGTCACTTTTGTAAAATACAATTACTATAAACATGAGGACTAATCATTTTAAAATAGTGTTCACTATATACTAACTTTCCCATAGACCATTCATAGCTTTATTTATAAAATTATGCTATTGTATAATTTTAACAAAAATCTATCGTGAATACAATTGACATTTTAGACAAATAATATAATTTATTTACTCCTCTACACTGATACTTGCCTCATATATCTTCTCCATTATTTAATTGGGTGAAAGTTTTGTTCTCCCACCCAATAGTCCATAAGGAAACAGAGAATATTAGATGGTTATAAAATCTTCCGCAGTTTTTTCCGCAGATGGTCTAGCCTTGCATAGATAGCCCCTGTTGTCAATCCCACAAGCGGGGCAATTTCCTTTGTGGAATAGCCCTGCATTTTCAGCAGGATGATTTGCAGGGTACGCTTGTCCACTGTAAGCAATACCCGATACAGAATTTCGTCCTCAATCTCGTCCAGTAAATCAGCAACGGTCTTTACCTCTGTATTCTGCTCCCTGTCTGCCATCCCCTCAAGATATTCGCCGAAGTCGCTTGTCCAATGGTAAAACCGCCTATTGGAATTGAAGTCTGCCCTGTCGTCTGTGCGGATTTGTTCAATGGTGGTTTCATCAACTCCGTGTTCCCGCAATATTTTTTCCTCGGCTTCTTTCCAGATAAGCCATTTCCTGTTCTCCCGTCCGTTGTTGTATGCCATTCTTTTTTCCTCCAATCTGAATTTTTGAAATGTAATAATCCAGATTGGAAAGGCGGCGAACGACAGCCAACAGCAGAAACAGTCCTGCGGCATATTCCGATAAAAAACGACAAAAGAAAAACCGCAAAGGTTCTGTGACCTCTGCGGTTATAAGTGATGCTAATTCTGTTAAGCGGAGATTCTACTTCTGGTTTCATGGTGAGAAGTAGCGTTGCATAAGCAGGGATTTTTTTAACTGGTTTCCTGCCAATTCCCGATATGCTATGTATTGGTAAACTCTGCGTTGCATGAGCAGATAGATTACTGCCCGAAAAAAGAACATAAAAAATCCCCCAAACTTTAAAACAGGTCTGGAGAGTGTCTGTTAAGTCTTTTGGGCATAGCAATACCGCCCACCACACGCCGTTTTTTTATATGGTGGGCGTTCGCCTTAAAACCTTATGAAATGAAAGAGAGCCGACAGACTATGATATTAACTCACATGTTTATCGGCTCCGCATCTATGTGTCTGGCTCTTTGATAACTGCTATTTCAAATTTCTTGCTTTTCAAGATTGCCCATTTATCTTTTGGCATATTACTTCATTTCTTGATTTATTATTTCATAAAAGTTCACTATCTAAAGCTCGTAAATTTATGACAGAAACTATTTCCTGTTGTATTCTTTCAACTTCATCAACTCTAACTCTGCCAATACAATTTCTTTCCATTTTATAATCTACATCTGGAAATAATTTTTCCAGCAAATTATTTATTTCTGGAGATGCCCCCATTGAAGCCATCACAAGAGATGTCATATCATATTGTTCCAGCACTTCTCTTAATTCGTTTTCTGGAACCTTTGATAATTGTTCAAAAGCAGTTATTTTTTTAGTCGGTATATTCGGCTCTAAAATATCATTTATTGTAATTCCGTAAAGCTTAGATATTTTTAACAGAACCTCTAAATCTGGAATAGCCGCTCCCGTTTCCCATTTTGAAACAGCTTGTCTGGATATATCCAACCTTTTTGCTAATTCGTCTTGTGTGTAGTTATGTTTTTTTCGCAGTAATTGCAAATATTTTGAAATGATGTTTGTATTCATAAAAATTCCCTCCTTTTTTCTATTGTAAAATGACTAGATAGAAAAATAAAGAGCTTGAAAAGTGCCAAAAAGCAATTAGCAGTTGCTTTCATTTACCTTATTTCGGCAGATGTGTTGTCTGTATTCGGCTTATTGCAGACTTACTATAAAATAAAGCAGTAAAATGAAAAATCTTGACTGTCTGCGTAAGCAAAAACAGAGCCAACAAACTGTGGTTTAATTTCACACGTTCATCGGCTCTGCATCTAATGTGTCTGGCTCTGTGATGACTGTTATTTGTAAATTCGTTACATCAATCAAGGCTTCCTGCTTGCATTTCGGACAGTAGAGAGGGTAGTTTTTTAAAACCGTATCTTCCCTGATTCTGTCACGGGTTTTGCCGCCGCAAACAGGACAGCGTATCCATTCAGTTCTTTTCATTATTACCTCCAATTCTGCTATTTCTTTCTGTTTTTCCATGCTTTATAAATTAAGTTTGCAACAGGAAGCAGAATACAGATAATTACAAACCATTCTGGAAAATGTGGCATATCCTTTATCCCCCTTTCTCTAATGGATTTGCATAAGTACAGCTATCAGTACGCTGCCTATGCCAATTAAAAATCCCGTGATGATTCGTTTCGCAGAATAACTGTATATTCTCTCTGGTTGGTTTTGGTCATAACGAACGGTAATCGGTGTTCCTATCTTGGATGTTAAAGGAACTTGTATGCGATTTTTAGATACAATGTTTCTGTCATTAACCCAATAGGAAATCTCTGCCAATTTTGCATTACGCCACTTTTCATTCGTCGGATTTGTTGATTTTATGGAAACAATCGTTCCATTCGTTTTCGTTGTCTTTCCATGTTTTATTGCAAAAAGAATACAGTTGAATAAGGCAAAGGAAGACGATACACCCGCTATTATATACAGGACTATTACATCACGTTCCATATGAAAACCTCCTATGTCAAATCACTTTTTTCAAAAAACCGCATTGACAGAATGGCTGATATTGAAAAGGTGGCAAGACTGATGATAACGCTTAAAATTGCTATCGTTGTTGTTGAGATACTGTCTAAAAAGCTAAATCTTACTGCATTTTCTGGTTTAAACAGAAAGGCAAATAAAACAGGGGATGCCATAATAATTATGACAAATACAAATTTTGTCTTTTCGTATCCCAACTTATACAAAGCAGGAAAATAAAAAGATAATGGTATCGTGATTACTAAAAAAGCGATAGCCGCCATTCTTATATCAAATGTTCCTAATTTCGGGAAAATGATTGTGTCAATCCCAAAAACCAAACAGCAGACCGCATAAATAATCAGACAAAAACAGTATTTTGAAAGCACAATCATTTTTCGGGGATAAGGCAATGCACAAAGCAGGGTAGTTGCCTTTGGATACTGGTATTCTTTTAAAGAAACATACTGGGTCAACATGAAAATGCTAAAAATAACAGTGAGTGTAAATCCCATTGCCCCCGCCGCTTCTGGCATCCGCCAAAGCATAATGGGCGGAATCAGAAATGACATGATAAGCATGATGCCTACATATTTCTTTACAATCAGAAATTCTTTTTTCACTAAGCTAATTAACATCTTTTTTTCTCCTTTCCACATTCGCAAGCATAATGTCCTCGATTGTCGGTCTTTCTGTAAGAACATCCTGCATATGCTCCATAGCATCAGAACCCTGTTTTGTGATTCCCGTAAAGCCGAAAGCACTTTCCTCAATGTTCAAGAAATATTTCCTTGTATCCGTATTCAGTTTTTCAGTGCTTCCTTTTATGATTCGGTAACTGTCAAGCAACTGGTCTTTTTCCTCTTGAAAAACAATCTCACCGCCATCAATCATAATCAGCACATCTGCAATCTTTTCCAAATCGGAAGTAATATGTGTAGAGAAAAATACGCCCTTTCCACCTTTGCCCATATAGTCCTTTAATATATTTAAAAGCTGGCTTCGGACTAATGGGTCAAGACCGCTTGTTGGCTCGTCCATGATAAGCAGTTCCGCTTTATGGGAGAGTGCCAGAGCTAAAGCATATTTCATCCGCATTCCTTTTGACAGGGTATTGATTTTATGTTTCGGATTCAATGAAAACTGTTCCATGTAATCTATAAAGTCCTGTTCGCACCAATTCCTGTAAGCGGGGGCAATTACATTTTTCATTTCTGAAAGCGTTAGTTCATCATAAAAACATCCTTCATCAAGCACAATGCCAATGCGGTCTTTTATTTTACTTTCATTCCCATCCATGTCCATGCCAAAAAACTTTATATTTCCAGACACCTTGTTTGTAAGCCCTAAGATGCTTCGGAGAGTAGTAGTTTTTCCCGCTCCGTTGATTCCGACAAATCCCGTGATACAGCCGTCTGGCAAATAAAAGGAGATGTCTTTTAAGGCAAAATCACCATACCTTTTATTTAATCCACATACTTCTAAAATGTTATCCATTCAGTTTTCCTCCTCGTATAAAATGTCCATCATGGCATTTAATTCATCTTTACTAATGCCCAAAGATTTTGCCGTCTGAATCATATCAAGCATTTTTTTCTCCACAAGCCGCCGCTTGGAATCCCGCAATAATTCAATGTTGCTTGTAGAAACAAAAGTGCCGATACCGACTTGGCTTGTTACAAATCCCTCTTGTTCCAACTCATCATAGACTCTCCGTATTGTTAAGACGCTGACCTTTAAATCATTTGCAAAGGCACGAATAGACGGAAGTGCATCGCCCTCTACTAATTCTCCTTTTAAGATTGCGTCTTTTATCTGGTCTTTGATTTGTTGGTAAAGGGGGGCTTCCGATGTGTTAGATATTACAATCTTCAAATATCCTGCCTCCTTTAGTGTGATGTTACTACATACACATTATACACATACAGCACTTGCATGTCAATATTCTTTCGTCTTTTTCTAAAAAATACCTGTATATCTCCCGAAAAAACGACAGAGCTTTTACACTCTGCCGCTTTGTATACCTACACGAAGATGATTTCCTCGTTCACAATCTCCCTCGCACACGCCCTTATGTTATTTAAATGTTGTACCCATTCTAAGGCGTTTTCTTCCTTTAGGCGTTCCGTTATGCCCTGCGCTTGTTTCATGCCCTCTATGAGTCTTTTAAAGCGTTCCTGCGCCTGTCTGTCAATGTCAGCAAGGTAAGTGTTCAGCCTGCCGCTTGTGAGAAGATTGGTGTATGTAACCTTGCGGTACTCCTTCAGATAGTCCAGATGCCGCTGTCCCCATGTGCCTATCGGCTGTTCTTCTTCAGTAAATACAGTTAAGCACGGTAATAAGTAATCGCCTTGCCTTTCGTATTTGCCGACCTTTTCCTCAAATAATGATTTTGCCATTTTCTGTTTCCTCCAAATAAGATATTCACTCCACTTTGTCGTGTCTGCTGTCTTAAACACAATTTTGAGTTTTCTCCTTATCTAGTTTCATACTTTGATGACAGTTATCTGTAAATTCCTTGCATTGATTAAAGTTTCCTGTTTACACTTCGGACAGTAGATAGGGTAGTTTATCAAAATAGTATCCTCTCTAAGCCTGTCACGAGTTTTACTGCCGCAGTTTGGGCAGCATATCCAATGTATTTGCTTCATTCTGTTCCTTTCATTCCTTTTTAGTTTTTCTTCAAAAACATCGAAAAGGTGCTTCCGTTTTCATCAGATGAGACTTTCATATATCCATTCTGTTTATTGATAATTTCACGGGTAAGGTATAAGCCAATTCCCACCCCGTCAGTACCCACGGATTGTTTTCCTCTGTAAAACCGTCCAAAAATCTTAGCCTGTTCTTCTTCTGGGATGCCAACACCGCTGTCGCTTATATCAAGCCGCAGAAAGGACGGGTACTCTGTTATCTGTAAGCGGACAAAACCTCCTTGCGGCGTATATTTCACGGCATTATCAATGACATTTGATATGGCTTCTGCCGTCCAGTTAAAATCTAAAACCGCTTCAAAGGTTTGGTCACATTCAAAGGTTATCAAAATTCCTTTTTCCTTTGCTTTTGCATATACCGTTTTTACAGCTTGGAGTACAATCTCGTTCAAGCTGTTCTTTTCGGGCTTTAAGCTGATAATGTCGCTTTCCAGACGGGACATTTTAATCAAGCTGTTTGTCAAAAAGGTCAGTTTTCCAAGTGACATCTGCAAAGTGGTAATATATTCTGTTCTTTCTTCCGCAGACAGTTCCCCATCGCTAAGTAGCTCGGCAAATGTATTTGCTGCCGCAATAGGCGTTTTTATCTGATGTGAAATATCAGAAATTAGCGTTTTTATCTGTTCTTTTTCCTGTGCTAACATTTGATTTTGGGCTGTCAAAATGTTGCGGAGTTTTAAAAGCTGATGCTGCAAACGGGCTGTCAGCGTATCTTCTGCTTCTGAAAAGATTTGCCGTTCCTGCTGTTCAACTAAAGCTTCTATGAGCAGGGTAATCTGTTCTAATAAATCATCGTTGTAACGATTGTGGAGAAAATCAAGCAGGAGCAGTAAGGCAAATAAGATAAGCACACCAAAAAATCCCCAAAGCATTGTAACAGGACTGCTTCTTGCAAAAAACACCATAAGAACAGATAAAACCGATATGACAGCTCCTGTAATCAGAACCAGTTTTCTGTAAATATCAAAATGCTTCATTGTCATTCTCCAAAGGTATATCCCATGCCAAAAACAGTTACAATATATTCCTGCTTCTCATCGTTCAGCTTTTGGCGTAACCTTTTAATGTTGACACGGATTGTATTGTCATCCACAAAATTTCCGTCTATATCCCAAAGGTGTTCCAAAAGCATTGTTTTTGTAACGACTTTTCCTTTGTTTTGTATCAGATACAAAAGCAGTTTATATTCGGTAGCAGTCAGATGTATTTCCTCTCCGTTTAACAGAACACGGCATTTATCCGTATCTATCTCCAGGCTCTTATATTTCATACGGGGGCTGTCGCCGCCTGTGCGTTTCAAGATAGCATGTACCTTTTTCCGCAAAACTTCAAGGGAAAACGGCTTGGAAATATAGTCATCACATCCTGCCCCGAATCCCTCCAACATATTTTCTTCAGTATCATTGGCTGTCAAGAACAGAATTGGTGTATCGGATGTTTCACGAATTTTTCTGCACAATTCCAAACCGCTGCCATCGGGCAAATTGATGTCAAGCAAAAACAGGTCAATTTTCAATTTTTGAGTTACTATTCACAGTCAATGTCATTTACTTAACGAGAATTCGGATATTATGTCCGAATTCTTTTTTTCTACCAGTAACCCAAATTTTTTAATTATTACTTGACAAGTACCTCAAAATGTGCGGCCTTTTTCTGATTACTCAGAAAAAGGCCAATTAATCAGGAACTGTTTATTCATTATTTACTTTCACCTGATTAAGGAGGTACTTTTATGAAATACGCTGATGTTGTCAAAGCAATGCTGCTCGCTTCCATCCATGAGCTTGCTGCCAATCCCCAAAATTATGCTCTTCATCCCGGTAAAGACTTTTCGCGTAATCGAAAACTGGGATTCAAACATCTTCTCCTTATGCTCCTGACTATGGAAGCTGACTGTATTAAGGAAGAACTTTACCGCTTTTTTGGACGTTCTACGGATGCTCCTTCAAAAGCTGCCTTTTATAAACAACGCAAAAAGATTAAAAATGATGCCTTTAGAAGCCTTCTCGTTTCTTTTACTCAAAAGTGTAAAAAGAAGTTATTTAAAGGCAAATATTCCTTAGTCGCTTGTGATGGTTCTGCGGCCGATATTTTCAGGAATCCGGATGATCCGGATACTTTCTTTGAACCAAATGGAAAGTCCACCAGAGGATTTAACCAAATCCATATCAATGCTTTCTTTTCTGTTCTGGACAAAAAGTTTACGGATCTCTTCATCCAGCCTTCCCGGAAACGCAATGAATACAGCGCATTCTGCCAGATGGTTGACCGTTCCGAAGCAGATACCCCTGTCATTTATTTGTGTGACAGAGGCTATGCCTCTTATAACGCTTTTGCACATGTAATTGAAAATGGGCAGTTCTTTCTCATACGCTGTACCGATGCCAAGACGGAAAAAATTCTGGGGGGTCCTTTAAATGGCGTCAGGCAGCTTGATTATCATGTGGACCGTATTTTATCCAGATCACATTCTAAGAAAAAACGGCTTCATCCTGAACTGGAAGAACAATACCGGTTTGTGTGCCAGGATGTCCCTATGGATTATATTACACAGGACCATCCCGAATACAGACTGTCCCTGCGCATCATCAGGATTGAATTATCGGAGGGCTGTTACGAAAATCTGAT
>NZ_KE159718.1:106558-128885 GCF_000403455.2 Dorea sp. 5-2
CATTGATCGGCAGGGTTGACCCGGAAACCGGCGAGATCAGAAAAACAGACGGACGATGCCGAAAAAATAGCCCTTATCAAACCGTACAGCTGACGGAACAGGATGAAATTTTAAACCGGTTAAAAGGCATGAAGATTTCTGAGCTAAAACAGGAAATATTACGCCTGGAAATCGAGAACAGGGAACTCAGGAATAAACTGGAATCCCAGTAATCAAAGGAGCAACTATCGTGATCTACAGTAACAGCAAACGTGTCAGCCTGGAGCGAATGTCCGCTGAAATCATAAATCTAAAAGACAGGATACAGGATTATCAGGAACGCTGCCATTCCCTCACCAATGCCCTGGCCAGATGTGAAAAATCAAAAGAAAAAATGAAAGCCGCTTATGAGGAAATGCTTTCCGAAAGAGACGCGCTCATCAAGGAACTAACAAATAAGGTGCTGCATCTTGAAGCTGTAGCAGCTCATGACGGCACAAACACGGGAATGTCTACTGCTACTACGCCAATCAACAAGAAAAAAGTGATCCCCAATTCCAGGCGTGGAAGCAGTTTGAAAAAGGGCGGACAGCCGGGCCATGAGAAGCATGGGATGGAAAAATTCGAAGATTCCGATATTACGGAGACCATTTCCCATGAGCTTGACCTGTCTGCTGAAACCTGTGATTTTTGTGGTGGGAAACTCATAGATACAGGGGAGTCCATTACAAAAGACGAATTCGATGTAGAGATCAAAGTTGTGAAACGCAGGCATGAATACCGTATTTACAGTTGCGTGGACTGCGGCGCGACAGTACGCCTGCCGATTGAGAAACGTCTGAAAGAACAAAATCAATATGGAAGCCGTGTACAGGCGTTGGCCCTTTCTATGATGGCTACCGGAAATGTAGCGGTTAATAAGGCGCGTATGCTGGTCAGTGGTATGACGGACGGGCTGATGTGTCCAAGTGAAGGCTTTATCTGCAAGCTGTATAAAAGGGCCTCGGGGAATCTTCAGGCATTTATGTCTGACCTGAAAAGGGTATTGATTACAAGGACACTCCTTTACTGGGATGACACTGTGGTCATGATACAGACGAAAAGAGCCTGTATGCGTTTTTATGGAGACGAAACAATCTCGTACTATACCGCCCATGAGCATAAGGATCTGGAGGGCATGCTTGATGACCAGATCCTTACAGCGCTCACTCCGGAAACAACGGTCATGCATGACCATAACAGGGTGAACTATAACGAACTTTTTTGTTTTCAGAACATTGAGTGCAACCAGCATCTGGAAAGAGACCTTCAAAAGATAGCGGATGATAATCCGACCCATAAATGGGCAATTGGTATGAAAGGACTGATATCATCGACAATAAAGAAGCGCAAGGATCTGATCTTGAAAGGAATAGAGTCCTTTCCGGATCAGGAGATAAAAAGTTTTAAAACGAAAGTGGAACGTTTTTTGAAGAAAGGGGATAAAGAGAACAAAAAATCCAAAAACAAGTATGCTGTTTCCTTCGAAAGGACCGTTTTGGATCGGATTGAAAAATATCAGGAGAATTATTTCAGATGGGTAGAGGATTTCCGCCTGCCGACAACAGATAATTTAAGCGAGCGAGGGCTGCGCGGAATCAAATCCCATATGAAGATCTCAGGACAATTTGACAGCGAAAAAACCGCAAAGTATTATGCGACAGTGAAGACCTATGTGGAAACGTGCAGAAAGAATCACATAAACGAAATGGAGGCACTTTCAAGATTATGTGCCGGAGCTCCTTACACTGTTGAAGAAATCTTTGCATAAACTGTCAGTTCATAATACCAGCAAACCAAGAGACTATTTCAAATCCCTTGGTCTACTGGTGTTTATAATTTTAAATCGACTGTGAATAGTAACATTTTTGATATTGCGTTAAAGCGTCCACAAAACCATAAGTAGCAGTTATGGTATGACTGTCTTTTTTCAAGGCAATCGAAATTCCTTTCGATAAAATTTTGTCATCTTCGAGTAAAAAGATATTTGCCATAGCCTAAAACACACCACCTTTCCTCAATAAATTTTTGGTGGCAGGTACAGACGCAGCAGGTTTGCGTCTGCACCTGTTGATGCTTATTTAATTATCAAAACTGCGCATCCGTTCTATGACTGTTTCATTGGAAATCAGCTTATAAACAATTCCGGGAACGCTAAGGCATATCACAAAGATTGCCGCAATCAAGCGGATTACCAGTCCAATGGGATACTCAAATACGGCATAGTCTGCCAGATTCGGTACTGCGTCTGCCACAAGCATAAGGAACGCATTTCCCAAAGTCAAAATCAGCAGCGTGGAGATGAGGGCATAAATACCGCCCTCTACAGTCAATATTTTCCTAAGCTGTTTTTTCGTTGTGCCGATGCTTTCCATTATGGCAAATTCATTTTTTCTTGCAGCCACGCCTGTCACCATTACATTCACAAAGTTAATCAATCCAATTACGATTAGCAGGGCAGCCACGCCGTTTCCTAACAATTTTTGAGCGTATATCATTTGGTCAAATTGTTCTACTGTATCAACTGTACTTTTGAAGTCCCACTCTGCTGTAGTTAGGGTTCGGTTGATTCCCTGCAATTCGCTGTCTACCCGCTCTAAGTCGTTTATGTCCTCAATATCCACACCAATACCGGAAATAAGAGCCTCCCCGGTCAAGCGTTCCATACCCGCTTCACTGACATAGATGATGTCTGGTACGATTTCTACCATTTTGTGATGACCTATGGTAGTGGAAAGCCTATTGGTATCATCCATAAAATCAAATGCTCCACCGACAAGAAAATCAGTTGCCTTTCCGTCTGCACTTTTGGCAGTCAGTGTCAGTGTTTTTCCCACCAAGGCGGCATTTGGGGCATTATAGTTGCTATTATCCCAACCTGTAATCACGATTTCGCCACGCCAAAAGGCTTCAAGGTCAATGGCTGTTTTGGGATGGTTTTCATTATATTCTTCTAAAATCCTTTCATCCATAAGGGTCGTGATGTAGCAACCGTATTCGCCTGCATTCGCATACGCCCTTAATCCTGCAAGCATTTGTTCATAAGACTGCCTGTTGGCTTTATAGCTGCTGTCCTCATACTTGATTTTCATAAAATCTCTAAAATCTGATTCGTCAAAATCAATGCCCGCCCAGACTGTCTTTTGAATCTCCACGTTTTTAATACCCTCGATTTGCTCAATCTGTTCTATAAAATGCTCGTCAAACTGCGGTACTTCTTTTTGGAGTTGTTCATACTGTCTGACTTGAATATCAGCGTATTCAAAATTGTAATCCATATACTGATTCACATAGTTTTCTGCTTTATAGCTTCCAACTATGCCATTCACTCCTAAAATCATTGTAATTCCCATAAATAAAGACATAAACACAAGGATTGCCCGTTTCTTGTCACGGAAAACATTATGAAACGCCATGATATATAGTTTGCCGCCGTTTTTGGAATTTCTGTTTTTTGTCTTTTGAGGTGCAAAGTTCTGATACTTCAAGGCTTCTATGGGCGAGGTCTTTGCCGCAGCTTTCGCAGGTGCGTTGCAGGCAATCCAGACTGTGAATGCTGAAAAGAGGATAGACAAAATATAGATTGACGGATGGAAAAATACCACGGCTTCCATCGCCGACTTACCTTGATTAAACCCCTTTTCCAGAAAAAGCGGAACAAATCCAAAGGAAACGGTTGTTGCCAATAAAATACCAATCGGTATGCCGATACAGGCAAATTTTACTGCCTGTCTTTTAACCAGCGATTTAATTTGTGTCTGCGTTGTGCCAAGCGTTTTCATCAAGCCGTAAAAACGGGTATCTTTGGAAATCGATACATATAGGACATTGTAAATCAACAGATAACCGCTGCCAATGATAAACATTACCAAAAAGATGACCATTGCGACGACTGAGCCGCTTGAGGATTTCATCAAAACCGCACCATCCCAAAATTGGTTTTCGTTCAGCTTCACATCTCTTTGGAGACGGAGAAAATCATCGGGCATTTTCTTTAACGACAAGGAGAGCACACCGTCCTCCACCATTGTGCAGCCTGCATTTTTACAATAGCTCTCCGATACAAAACCCATTCCCGTATCGGTATAGGAATGGAACCAGCCGCTTAAAGTAAAAATTCTTTCCTGCCTGCCATTCCTGTCAGAATAGGACAGAGGGATTTCCATATACAGCTCTGGGGCTTTGATGCCGAGCTGTGAGAGGGCGTCCTCAGACAGCATAATCTCATTTTCATTTGCAGGGTATTTTCCAACGAAACCACTGATTGCTTTCTGATAATGTTTTTCCCATTCGGTGGTGTCATAATATTGAAGCACTATGGAAAATTCACGTCCCTCGGCGTTCTTCTTGGAAATCGAGCCTGCCATATATCGCACACCAACAGTTTTCACATAATCCAGTGATGTAATTTGCTGCTCTTGTTCTTTTGTCGGCATAGCAAGAGAAACATCAGCGGCTGTACCCAGAGTACGCATCTGCATTAGATTCATATTTTCTATATAGTTAATAGCTAAGCTGAAAACCGTGGTAATCATAAAGGTGGTAAGGATGATTGCGGACATTGCAAACAGATTGCGGATACTGTTTGCTTTCATCATTCCTTTCTCTACCCGTTTCATTGCATTTTTGTTTCGGTTATCGTGCATATCTGATACCTCCCGAAATAACTTTGCCATCCTCTATACGAATTGTACGGTCTGCCATCTGAGCGATTTCCTCATTGTGCGTAATCATAATTGTAGTTTGGCGGAATTGTCTGCTAATGGACTGCATCAGCAGAATGACATCCATACTTGTCTTGGAATCCAGATTGCCCGTCGGCTCATCAGCAAGGATTATGGCAGGCTTGGTAGCTAATGCACGGGCAATCGCTACTCTTTGCTGCTGACCGCCAGAAAGATTATTCGGCATATTCTCAAGTTTCTTTTCAAGCCTCAGTGTATGGATAATCTGCCTTACAAATTCTGTATCTGTTTTGCCGCCATCTATCTCGATGGGATAGATGATATTTTCATATACATTAAGAACGGGAAGTAAATTGTAGTTCTGAAAGACAAAGCCAATATTCCTGCGGCGAAAAATTGTCAGTTCCTCGTCTTTCATTTTCAAAAGTTCTTTTCCCCGGATAGTAATGCTTCCAGAGGTAGGGCGGTCTAATCCGCCAATCATATTCAGCAGAGTAGATTTACCGCTGCCCGATGTACCGATAACGGCAACAAATTCTCCCTCATTGACAGTAACAGACACTCCGTCAAGGGCGTGGACTTCACTCTCACCGCTGCCATATATTTTTCGTAAATCTTTTGTTTCAAGTATTGCCATAGATATGCCCTCCAATGTTTTTGTAATTTTAGTATAGCGAACACTTCTTACAATCTCATTACAGCTCGCACTAAAATTAAAAATGTGGGTGACAGATTATCCCTTTTTTCGTCGTGCATCGTTAGGTTTTTTGCTTTTTAGGAATTATTTTTGACCTCCTAAGTCATATTGTATTTATTATATTCGTTTGAACAAACAATCTCAACTGTGCAAATACGAACTTTCATTCCTTGATTGCAGAGTAGTAAATAAGTAGTAAATAGGGGTTGCAATCCTCAAGAAATGCGGGGAAATGCTTTGTTTTGCGGGGATAGTTACTCATTTACTTGATTTTTAGAATAACTGTCAACTATTACCACAATCACAACTGAATAAGTAACATAGCGTCAGAGCGTATAGAAAACAAGTCTATGCGCTCTATTTTTATGTAAAGGAGCAGAATTTTATGGGCAAAGACAGTAGCACACAACAAAGAGCCACCCGACACCACCCACCCACAAAAATTATCGTGGCAAGGCACTATGTAGGCACTGAAAAAACGGAAACGGTATTCAAGCAGATAGCCGGGGAACAAGTAACAAAAAAGGTTAAGGAGATAGCGGAAAACAGCGTAAATTAGCACTGGAAATACACATAATCGGGCGCAATGACACTTTCATTCCCGATACGGATATAGGCTTCCATGACACCGTCAGCCTTGTAATAATAGGGTGTGGTACGCCCGGATATAACGGTCAAGACAAGTAAGTCTTTTCCATTTTCCCGTTCCGGCACAAGAATGAAGTTTGGATAACCATAAAAGCATTAAGCCTGTTTAAAACAAATGGCCGGCGAAATACCAGTCTATTTGTGTTACAAAAAACATTTAGACCGTGAATAGTAACAGATTATCTATATTTTTTTGTAGATTTATTATTGTATTATATAGAAACATCCGCTATAATACAATCACCGAAAGGAAGTGAGCAAATGGCTTTTTCTTATGACAAACTCTGGAAATTACTAATAGATAAAAAAATGACTAAAGAAAATTTCCGTATATTAATCAAAGCATCTCCTACAACAATAGCAGCAATGGGTAAAGGGGAAGGCATTTCCCCTAAAGTCTTAGACCGTATATGTACAGCTTTTAATTGCCAACCTGGTGATATCATGGAGCATGTACCTAACACTAGTTCAGAAAGGGGAGAAATATTTCAAATGACAGAATATGATTTTATTAAAACCGTAACAGTAAAAATTGATAACAGGCAATCCGTCCCAAAAGAAGAAATTAATACCGCCTTGAATTATCTTCATGCACTTCAATCAAGCAATGTATATCCAAGCTCTAAGATTGAAGCTATGCATATCGGTGGAGTACTCGCTGATGAATTAAGCAAAAAGTAATTCGGAAAGGAAGTGTTGCCATGTCAGCATTACAACCACAACCTATCATTACCACTCTGGAAGAATATGAAGCACTCCCGGAGGATACAAGAGCAGAAGTCTTTGACGGACAGATTTATTACATGGCCAGTCCATCACAAGATCACCAGACTATTCTCATAGAACTGCTTGTCTCTATCCGCAATCATATACGGAAGAAGGGCGGAGGATGCCAAGTATTCCCGGCTCCATTCGATGTGAAGCTTTCTACGGAGCTGCTTACCATTGTCCAGCCTGACATCATGATTGTGTGTGATAAGGACAAGCTAGATGGTAAGCGCTGCAATGGTGCCCCAGACTTCATCATTGAGATTGTTTCCCCTGGGAATCCGTCAGATGATTATATCCGCAAACTCTATTACTACAAAAATGCTGGAGTCCGTGAATATTGGATTGTAGATCCGCGCCGTAAGACTGTGACGGTTAACTATTTTGAGGGAAATATGCTCAATGTTCAATATTCCTTTGATTCTACAATTAAGGTTAATATCTATGATGATTTGTACATCAATTTCTCTGATATTGCCGGTTTGCTGAATATTTAGCCAAAAGAAAAGGCATGTGCTCCGCTGCATATGTCTTTCATTCCGTCTATGTAATTTTCTGTTATTCTCTACTGTTCTTTCTTATTTTCTTCTAACCACTGCTCAAAAATTCCCTCTGGATTCCACTTATAAAACGCTATTTTCATATTTTCCAAAATAATTTGTGCATTTGGATGGGCCTCTCCCAGTACCCTTTCTTTAATCTGCAGACTCTTCTTTTGCAGTTCTTCCGCTAAATTTCTGACACCATTTACACCAATTTTGACACCGTTTTTTTGTAAATCAGTCAATAATATACGAGCATAGACGATATATAATGCTTTGATATAACGTATTGACGATGGGAAACGGCAACAAATACTAAGAGCAATTTTATTCTCATGGGATATTTTCTTACAAAAATGTAAGGTGAATGCTTAATCTGAAAGCCAAAGCAAAATTGCCAACGGAAAATCCGCTGGCAACCAACATTTACTTCGATAATTCATATTCAAAAGAAGCCCTGTCTGTCATAAAGGAAAAGAAAATACGTTCTCCCTTCCGAAATCTGTAAAATGCCTGGCAAGCCGCGCTTTCGTGAATCGTCCTCGTCATGTCTCCATTAGCAGGAGCTTTAAGAGGGCGCTTGACTCCCTCCAGCAATCTTGCTTCTAACTCCAAATCTCCCTGAACAATTCGAAGTTTCCCATTCTGAGCCTGTACTGCTCTTGCCCCCAAATAAGTTGCCAGCCGATATTCTCTGCCCTTCCATAACACAACACCTATGACGCCGCGAAAATGAAACCCTGCAACGGGAACATCGGCCACAGATAACATCAGCGACCCGTCCGGGAAACCGCACTGTGTCCACACATATTCTTTAGGAAATGAACATCCCTGGTCACCCTCCCAATATCCGAATGCATCCTGAAACAAATATTCCTGGCCATTAACGTACACCCTGCCTTGAACAAAATGCCGCATGCTTTGCACACTATGCCGGCATTCTAGAAAAGGCAGTACGGGAAATGACCCCATAATATCATATTTTAAAGGAAAAATCGGTCCAAAATGCAATTTTCCATTTATATTTAACTCTGGCGTATGTATTGCCAAAAGGATTCCTCTCTTTCCAAAGCGATTTTGTCCTATCCGAATATCCTCTCCTGTCCGATGAAATGCAGCAACAGGGAAATCAACTTTCCATGAATGATGTTCTGTAATGATCTGAATGGAACAAAATTTCTTTTGTTCTGACTTGTGGACTGCCGGTATAACTGCCAGCGTCTGAGTCGCAGACTGACATTTAAAATACCATCCATAAAAAAAATTACGCATAAATTCTGTCCTCCATTGAGAGATATTTTATTTTTCCTCAAATAGCTGTCATTTATACACCGCAGTCCCTATAGTCAGAATCACTGATTATATTTTGCTAATGTTTATTCCCACTGAAAGCACTTCACCGCAATTCCCGTGCAAACAATAGCAACAGCCCCCATGACCGCTACCGGCAGCCACAGGTTATCAACAGCCAGCCCCAGTGATGCCGCTTTCATAAGCTGTATCCCCTGTGTCAAAGGAAACAATCCGACAATCTTCTGCAGCATCTTTGGCATTACCTCAAACGGTACAGTTGCTCCTGAAAATATCAACATAGGGAAATACAGGATACTGGCTATAACGCTGGCTATTTTCGTATCTTTTGCAATCCCGCCTACCATCATGCCGATACTTAAGGTAGAAATCAATGTAAGAAACCAGCTCCCAATAAAGGCAGGCCAACTCCCACGAAACGCCACTCCCCAGAAGCATGCAGCGGCCGGAAAGAGAAGAACCATAGAAACAAGGGCATACAATACATAAATCGTAAATTCTACAACGAGAAGCATGACCGGGCTCACAGGAGTCACCTGAAAACGTTTCAGGATTTTACGTTCCCGATATTCCGATACCACAATCGGCAGACCCATAAGGCCTCCGGCACAAATAGATATGGTACACACCGCACTCATAGACTGCTCCAGAAACGTATACTCTGCTCCGGGATATGCCGGCCTGGACTGATAAATAATCCCAAGGACAACCAGTACTACTACCGGCATAATCACCGCAAAAATAACCATATTCATATTTCGGATATTCAATTTTAGTTCTGTTTTCAAAAGATTTGTAAAAGTCCTCATGCATCTGCCTCCTCATCTGAAAATTTTAAATAAGCATCCTCAAATTTTTCACATCCGCTTTGCTCTTTTGCCTGCTCTATTGTTCCATAAAACACCGTCTTACCTTTTTTCAGGATACAGACCTCATCACAGAGCGCTTCCACCTCATCCATAAAATGCGATGTAAGAAAAATAGTCAGCCCCTGCGCTTTTAAATCCTCCAGAATCTTCCACACTGTCCTCCTTGCCTTCGCATCAAGCCCCGTTGTAAGCTCGTCTAAGAAAACCAGCTCCGGCGCCGGGATAAGCGCCAAGGCAATAAACAACCTCTGACGTTCACCCCCTGACAGACTTTTTACCGCATTTTTCAGCTTATCGCCAATTCCAAACCGCTCACAGAGTTCCCTCCAGTCTGACGGGCTGTCATATAAACATGCTATTTCCTCGCATATTTCGGAAACTTTAATCTCTGGCTGATAATCTCCTTCTTGAAACTGGACGCCTACCTTTTGGAACAGTGCCCGGCGTTCTTTTCCTGGGTCACGTCCCAATACAAGCGCTGTCCCTTGTTCGGCCCGCCTGGTTCCTAAGATACATTCAATCGTTGTACTTTTCCCTGCTCCATTTGCTCCCAGCAGCCCAAAGACTGTGCCATTCTTAACGGAAAGATTCAAGCCGTCCAATACCTTTTTCCCGTTATAAATTTTTGTAAGGCCGCTTACTCTGATGGCTTCTTTCGCTTTTCTCATTTTTATCTCCTCTCTTACTCCTGTTTTCAGATTGCAGTATAGCATTACCCGGAAATATCTTCTCGACTTTTTTTGGCATATTTGAGGTGCCGCGCTTTTCAGCTGATGGAGCTTGTATGAGATAAGTTATGGTGGAAATTTCTTTTCTGCCGCTGGGCAGATTGATGTTACTTATTAGCCTTTGGTAGTGTTTGCATAAGCGCAAAGAAATGTTGTGTCTCGCCAGTATTAAAATACGCATACCATTCTTCCAGCGTGTCGGGTCTAAAAACACCTAAGTGCTCAATAATCTGCTTTGCCCACAGCAAGGCTCCAGATGCACTTGCGGTAATGAGATTGTCACCCACAACAGAAAGCTTGTCCACAAAGCAATCTGTCCCTTTATAGTTGGGGCAAAACATTTCAAGAAACCCTGCTCCGTTGCTTGTGTGCGGGCGCTGATCTAGCAGTCCTGCGCGGGCCAGAGCAACAGTAGCGCCACAGATAGCGCACACAGTAGCACCCACAGAAAGTAGCTCAGTCGCTTTCTTGATAATAGCACCATGTTTCGGATCATCCCAGGTGTTTCCCCCTGGCAACAGTAGAACACTCTTATCATTCATCACAATATTATCAATTACACAATCTGGAATAATGTTAAGACCGCCCATTGTTTTTATGGGCTCTTTTGAAATACCGACCGTTTTGACCGATACGTCTGGTGCATCCTTTTTGAAGAATCGACCAGAATTTAATTCCGCGGTAACGTACCCTATTTCCCAGTCTGCCATAGTGTCAAGAGTATAGACATAGATCGTAAACATAACTCTCCTCCATCTTCATAGTTGATTAGTCTGCTCCCTTATTGTATCATGTAATTGTTGACATCATTATGTCAGCATTTATGTGATAATAAAAGAATTTGAAAGGCGGCTCTCGAATGAAAGTAGATAGACTTGTTAGTATTATTATGATACTCCTTGAAAAAAAGAGGGTAAGCACACAGAAGTTAGCAGATACGTTTGAAGTCTCGCCCCGCACAATATACCGCGATATAGACACAATTAGCATGGCAGGTATTCCTATCCGTTCTACATCAGGAGTAGGCGGAGGATTTGAAATTATGCCAGATTATAAGGTTGATAAAAAAGTTTTTTCGGCGGATGACCTCTCAGCACTTTTGATGGGCCTTTCCAACCTTTACAATATAGTTCGGGGGGATGAATTGATACACGCTTTGGCAAAAGTCAAAAGTTTTATTCCTGCCGACAGAGCGAAAGATATAGAGCTAAAAGTGAACCAAATATGTATAGATCTGAGCCCGTGGGTAAGCAACAGAAATACTCAATCGTATTTGGAAATTATAAAAACTGCTTTGCAGGAAAACAGGGCAATTTCCTTTAGTTATATAGATCGTCATGGAAATAAAACAACACGAACAGTCGAACCATATCAGCTTGTACTAAAAAGCAATCATTGGTATTTTCAAGGATACTGTTATAGCAGAAATGATTACCGCTTATTTCGATTGTCTCGCATGACAGATTTGCAAATGAAAAAAGATACTTTTGTTCCACGGGCTTATCAAAAACCTATTTTAGACATCGCAGAAATTGTGGAAACACTGCAAATAGAAATCAAAATCCGTATCCATAAATCTATAATGGACAGAGTACTTGACTTCTGCGCTTATGAACACTTTACGCCAGATGACGATGAATATTACATTGTAGACTTCCCCTTTATTGATAGAGACTACTACTATGATATACTTCTAAGTTTTGGCGATAAGTGCGAATGTCTGGAACCTTTACATATCCGTGAAAAAATAAAATATAAAGTACATAATATAGTTGCCCTATATGATAATTAGAATCTTAGATATTTACTTTATTCTATCGCTCTGACAATGCACATTAAGCGCCTTAATTGCACGCAATTCTATATATCCCCGTTCCCCCCGCGGTTCCAGCTGGATACGTGGGCTATCGTCATCCCATTCGTAACCAATCACTGCCGGATCATACTGGTTCATAGAATACTGTACGGACAGGATTGCCTGAGAGTAATCATCTTCCCTGAACGGCTCCCCCTGGAAAACCAGATACTCCGAAGCAGGCAGGGAAATGATATCAAACCCCTCCGGTATTTCCCCCGCATAACCTGACTCCACTTCCACACCCTGCACATAAGTAGATGTGCCCGGCGTCTTATAGCTTTCGGGCAGCCAGAGGCAGACAGGCTCCCCGCATAGGGAATCCATGCTCATAAGAATGCCCCATATGTCACAGCTTACCTCGCTGCAGTAATCAAAATAATCCTCTGCAGAAATTCCCCTCTTGATGATCGCCTTGCGCTCTGGCTTTCGGATTACCTGTACAAAAACACTCTGTAAATTTTCCATATCAACAACATCCTTCCTTAATTCTTTGAATTTCACACCATAAGGGATAAAAAGCACAATCGGAACCGGATCCTTTACATAGTCTCCTGGATTACAGCCAAATTCTTTGTAAAAGGCTCGTGTATATCCGTCCACACTGCCAAAGCCGCACTCATAAGCTACATCTGAAACAAGACACTGCTCCTGTTTCAGCCGCATAGCGGAACGTGTAAGACGCAGCTTCCGAATATATTCCGCCGGAGTTGCCCCCAGATAATTCTTAAACAGCCGGTAGGAATGCCATGGGGAATAGAGCGAAACTTCCGAAAGTTGAGTTAATGTAAGTTCTTCTTCCAAATGTCCCTCAATATATTCCTGCATCCTCTGAACAGCCTCCATTTGTTCGTTCATACCATCCTCCTGATATACTGCTAATGCTCCACCCTGTCAGAATCCAGATTCAAAAACCATACAGTTAATGAATCTAGTACAACCTCGCAGAATTCACTGTTAATTATGCAATGCTGTACTAGATTCCGGCCAGATAAAACACTCGATTTATTGCAAAGACCTCCGTAAATATTCAGCCGTAATCGTTTTCCCATGCCATGCCATCTCTGACGGAGTTCCGGTAAAGACAATTTCCCCTCCGGATGTTCCGCCATCCGGACCGATGTCAATCACATAATCTGCCAGCTTTACCACATCCATATTGTGTTCTATCACAATTACCGTATTGCCCCGCTTTACAAAACTGTCCAAAAGCTCCATGACTGCCTGTACATCCGAAGCATGAAGCCCCGTTGTCGGTTCATCCAGCACGTAGATATTGCCTCTCTTATCCAGATATTTTGCCAGTTTCACCCTCTGGCGCTCTCCGCCGGATAACGTAGACAGAGGCTGCCCCAATGATAGATAGGATAACCCAACCTCCACCATAGCATGTACAGCTTTGCGAATCTTTGGACAGCCTGAAAAAAACTCTTCTGCTTCTTCCGCATTCATGTCCAGAATATCCACAATATTTTTTCCATGATAGGAATACGAAAGGGCTTCTTCACTGTACCGGCTGCCGCCGCAGGCCTCACAGGTGGTCGTCACCGGATCCATGAAAACCAGCTCTGTCACAATCACTCCCCGTCCTTTACAGTCCGGGCATGCCCCTTTACTGTTAAAGGAAAACAAGCCTGCACCTACACCGTTCTCTTTCGCCAGCAGTTTACGTATATCATCGAAAAATCCTAAAAAAGTTGCAGGCGTAGAGCGTCCTGTGGCCGTCACCGGAGATTGATCCACTAAAATCACCCGTTCCTCATACTGCTTTGCAAAAATATCACGAATCAGAGAACTCTTCCCCGAACCCGCCACACCGGTCACAGCGGTCAATACATTTAGTGGAATATCAGCGGAAACATTCTTCAGGTTATGGATATTTGCGTTTCGGACCGGAAGAAACCCTTCCGGTTTTCTGGTCGTTTCTTTCAATGGTATCAACGCTTTCATGGCATTACCTGTTAGAGTGCCAGAATCCAAAAGCCCGGTATAGCTTCCCTGATATAGGATTTCCCCGCCTTTTCTCCCCGCCAACGGTCCGATATCAATCACTTCATCTGCAATGGAAATCACATCCTTGTCATGCTCCACCACCAAAACACTGTTCCCCTTGTCCCGCAAGGACAAGAGCAATTTTGTCATACGGTGGACATCCCGCGGATGCATTCCGGTACTCGGCTCATCAAATATATAAGTCATTCCGGTAAGCGCACTTCCCATATACCGCACAAGCTTAAGACGCTGCGCCTCACCGCCTGATAAAGTGGCAGACTCCCGGTTCAGGGAAAGATAAGGAAGCCCAATGTCGATCATCCGGGTCAGAGTTGTAACCAGCCCTTCTGCAATCGACTTGCCCCTTGGATCTGTAATGGTTTCCAACACTTTCCGAAGCTCTGTAAGCTCCATCCCGCACATCTCGTTAATGCTGTAACCTGCAACTTTGCAGGAAAGCGCTGCAGAATTTAAGCGTTTCCCATGACAGAGCGGACATTCCAGAGGATGCACATAATTTGCCAGACGTTTCATGGATGTCTCGCTCATATCGGAATTGTCACGTTTCAGAAGCAGGCGGCTCATCATATTATGGATTCCCTCTACTTGCTTCGACACACGCTCTCCGCCCTGTTCCCTGGAGCCATATAGCAGGAGGTTGCGTTCCTCTTCCGTATAATCACGCCATTTTTTTTCAAGGTCAAATAAACCGCTTCCTATATACTGTTTCCAATACCAGTTATTCACATGAAATGTAGGGAGATCCACCATCCCCTCATTCCAGCTCTTGTCCTCTGCAATCAACGGCAAAATATCAAGCTCCATCACCTTACCGATTCCAAAGCATTCCGGACACATCCCGTTTGGATTATTGAAAGAAAAATAGGAAGCTGTACCCACATACGGTTCCCCGATACGTGAATAGAGAAGACGCAAGGCAGAATACATATCGCTGATCGTCCCTACGGTAGACCGGGCATTCCCTCCAAGCCTTGTCTGGTCAATGATGACCGATGCAGACAGATTTTCAATCTTCTCTGCTTTCGGCTTCTCAAACTTGGGGAGCCTGCTCCGAATATATGCCGTATACGTTTCATTCATCTGCCGCTGGCTCTCTGCGGCAATCGTATCGAATACAATACTGGACTTTCCGGAACCGGAAACTCCGGTAAATACAATAATTTTTTCTTTTGGAATTTCAAGAGAAATATTTTTCAGGTTATTCTGGCACAATCCCTTTATGATAATGCTGTCTTGATGCGGCATATCTGTTCCCCTTTCTTAAATTTTCTGTTCGCATTATAGCATTGTTCCAGAATATAGTCTCGACTTTTTTTGGCATTTTTAATCCGGTTCTCCTGTCTCATTAGACAGCGCTTTCCCTCACGATAGCAGAAAAATTTATTGCAAACCGTTTTCCAGAGCATTTTCAACAGCTTTCTTTATG
This sequence comes from Dorea sp. 5-2, assembly GCF_000403455.2. GTDB lineage: Bacteria > Bacillota > Clostridia > Lachnospirales > Lachnospiraceae > Sporofaciens. The sequence continues at coordinate 122,119 of NZ_KE159718.1, forward strand.
ACCTTGCTTGAGTTGGTCGCACCCGATATGGCATCCACATCAATCTTCTGTTCCGAAACAATCTGATCCACAATCGTCTCTGCCACCTGTCCGCGTTCATTTTTATGCTCTAATATCCTGATTTTCTCAATCTCTTTATTTTGTACTGTAACTTCAACCTTCGCATAAATGAAATTGACATTGCATTCTCCAATATAAACTCCGTCGGCAACATCACTGATACGGACATCTCCAATGGAAATTTCCTGTACTGCCTGCTTATAATCCCATACACTTTTCAAATAAACTGTCAGAACAATCAGTCCTAAAAAAACCGTGGCTGCAGCAACGCCTACAAGCAACTTTTTATTATGTTGTCTCATTTGAATCGCCTCTCAATCTTTCTCAAGATGTGGTCTGGTACGGCCTTCCTCTTTCCTGTATTGGCACAGACGATTTTCCCAATTGGTTTCATACCGGCAGTTTTAAAAAATTCATCCATATTACGGATTGCGCCTCTGCTTTGCCCGAATATCCAGGAAAACGGAGCCGGGGTATTACAGGCGGTCAGCAACATATATTTCTTTCCGCACAATCTTGGTTTGGGGAAAGCTCTCGTCTCTTCCATAGCAATTCCAAGCAACCGGTCAAAAAGATTTTTCACAGGAGCCGGAACATTTGCCCAATATACGGGAGCAGCAAGGATCACGACCTGACATGCCCCAAGCTGAGAAGTAATTTCATGGATATCATCCTTCAGCACACATTGCTCTGTCTTTAAACATGCCCTGCATCCTGTACAATAGGCAAGATTTTTTTCATATAAATTGATTTTGGTAACGGCATATCCCGCTTTTTCTGCCACATTAACAGAATGTTTCAACATAGTTGCTGTAATTCCACTCGAATGAGGGCTCCCTAAAATCGCAAGCGCTTGCTTCTGGATCATTGTTTTACCTCCATACCTGCAATAGACTGGTAGATCATATCAAATCCACATTGAAGAAATTGTTCTTTGGATAATCCCATGGACTGTTTGATGTAATCCGCTTTACTTGCCGTAAACTGAATCAGCCCTGACAACATTCCCCAACAGGAAAACGAAACAGGCGCAATGTCTAAATCTGCCCGCAAGTCGCCCTTTTCCATACCGGACATCAAAACAGTCTTTATCATTTCATTAATCTCTTCTCCCACCTGAAAAGTTTCCCTTTCCTCCGGATAGAAATCCTGGCTCTCAAAATGAAACTTTATTTTTTCCAGCGTCATTTTGAAATAGAACGGATATTCTTCCTGGTACCGTACCAGTTCCTTGCAGATAAGGTCATACTTTGAACGTGTGGATTCCTGATGCTGTATGGCAGATGAGATGTAGGCGCAGAGCTTTTTCATGCTGCCCAATACCAATACGCTGACAATTTCTTCCTTGCTTTCAAAATACACATAAAGCGTTGCCTTACTGTAACCTGCTGCTTTTGCAATATCATCCATAGATGTCTGGGAAATTCCCTTTTCCATAAAAAGCACGGCTGCAGCAGAGGCAATGTTCTCCCGATGCACGCCTCTCGGTTCTTTTTTTCTTCTTCCCATAATCCCTCCAATAATTAAACTATTAGTTTAATTATATGGAAAAGGCTTTCGTTTGTCAATGTTTCTCTGAATAGCTTAGACTGTTCTTTCTGTTTTTTATATCATATTTCCATTCTTTCGACTTTCCGTACCATATTAAATGTCAACAGGAGCCCCGTCACAATGGTGGACTTTCCGGCACCGTTTGCACCGAGTAGCCCATAGATAGTGTCGCGTTCCACACTCATATTGAGATGCCGCAGCACTTCCTTTCCATCAAAGACCTTGACTACTTCACGAACTTGTACCATCTTCGTTTCCTCCTACATACCACATGAATTAATTCCGCTTAATGGCCTTGCATCCAATCTTGTCTTACACCCAAGTTTTTTTGCAATACAGCACATCACGAATCTTTGAACATATCGGAGCGGGCCATTCGCAATGCGGATCTGCTTTGCCGAAAGATATTCCGGTATCGAGAAAGACTCCATGATTTCAGGCCGGAAATAACCATCCTTTCCAAACTGCTGTCCGGCTTCCACAAATGGCTGCAACAGTTTTGCTCCTAGTCTTCCTCCCATCAGGCTGAGACCGAACATATCTCCTTTGATGATCGTTCCGCCATACGCACATCCAAGCTGTGCCGGAAGCATTTTTAAGAATTCTTCGCAGCATCGTCCTTGAGATACTTCCGGGAATCCTCCCTGCAGGAGAAAGGATATTTGGGTTCCCGGCTGTTCCTTTGCAGATACACCTGCTAAAAACTCCAGCATAATCCCTGGCACATTCTCTACATAAAGCGGCAGGGCAAACAGGACATTCTCATTCTCTTCAAACGCAGCCTTTGCTCTCTTCCACTGTTTTCGGTCTGAGAGATACCAAGTCTCCGATGTATTCCCGCTGCTATTCAAACCCGCGCCAAATGCAGCAAGGATCTTCGCAGTGTTGCTCTTAGACTGTGTACGGGCAGCACCGCTGATCATTACGAAATGCATACAGCCATCTCCTTCCACGCTTCAATTGGATATGCCCCCAGACTGATTCCATGAAAATTCAAACAAAACCGACTCATCCAGTGTGATAAATAATCCTTATTTCCTTCACCTGCATATAGAAGCCCGAATTGGAATTCTTTTTTATAACGAGGAACATGGCGTGTCTGTCCGTTTTCAATTCTGGTATACATAGTCGCCATGGGCAGCATCCGGTCTATTATATTTTTCATTTTATAGCCAACAAATCCTAGTGTCGTATCAGAGATAAAAACAGTAACATCATATTGCAAATAAGCCCTTAGGATCTGTTCGTAATCATCTTTGACAGCGCAAATACCAGGTGTTTTTAACCAACAGGCATTGCAGCCAATACAAGGTGTTATCTTCATATCTTTTATATAAAATGTCTTACACTCCGCCGTCTTTTCCTCCAGGCGGCATATTGCTTTTTCTGCCAGCAGATGCTCTTTAGGCAATGTATTGATAATTAACAGCCGCATTCTTTTTTCTCCCTTCTATTCAATAGGGCCAAAAAAAACCGGCCCTGCAAATAATACTGTAAAGCCGGTGGAATCCCCCAAGTCAAGAGGAAAGTGTAATTCATTTTAGAGGAACCCATACTTCGTAAATGTGTTTGTCTATATCCTCATTTGGCATCGCCATACGGACAAAAATATACACCATACCGCGAAACGCTGCCTGATTTTCTTTTGCCCATGCATGGCACAGAGAAAACATCTTTTCCGGAACCGAAGTGTCATTATTATCTGCAAGCAATGTAGTATACAGGCATTTTCCATGCTCCAGATAAACATTTTGCTTCTCATATTCTACTTTTCCGGCAGGTTTTACTACATACATTTCTGAGCCTTTGTAACCTGTTTCATCAAAAGTAAGCGTCCGAACCATGCTTGAAAGAATATCCTCATTCTCCACGTTGAGAAACCGCAGCACTTTATTCCTGTACTCTCCAAAGGAAGCTACGGAAGGAAACCGCTCTGCCACATAATAAAGCGGTAGTTCCCGGATCTCAAGCTTACCGGTATTCTCGGAAAACTCCTGATAAAAACGCTGTGTCTCCTTCAGACGCTTCTGCATCTGAGAAAGCCGGTCTATCTGAGCCTGCAGGCTGTCTGACTGTTGCTGAAGCTTTTCGGCATATTCCTCTGGCTTTGCCTCTAGTATTCCTTTGATGGCAACTGGTGAAAATCCCCGTTTCTTATAGAAATCAATCGCCATCAGACGGGAGATGTCAAACAAGTCAAATTCACGATATCTGCTATACTGCCCTCTTTTCGGCTTGATAAGTCCGATTTCCTCATAATACCGCAGGGTTTCACGGGTAAACCCCAGATGTTCAAAAATATCTTTCATATGATAAACCGCCGATTCCGCAATATCTACAAGTATGTCGCCAACTGCCTGACTCTCTTTTGCTTTGATAGTATCTCTGGAATAACGCTTATCCAAGGGTTTTGGAGCGTCGGCCGGAATAAACCAGGTCTTTCCTTTTTTTACAGCGCCCTCTATCCTTCCGGCCTCACAATAATAAGCAGCCATCCGGCTGGACACTTTCCATTTATTTGCAATCTCTGCAGCAGTGAGATAATCCATTTCCATCCCTCCTGCATCTATTATATTTCAGATACCTGAAATATAATAGAAAGTAACCTTGGATTTATAAAAATTATCACCAGCTTGGCATTCCTTTGCCTAACAGGAAATATTATAGTATTTGTGATTTCATTTATTTCTCCCGTTCTTTATGTGACTTGATGATTCGCAAAAAACCTCCGGGAAGCAAAAGCACCTGTTTCTATAAAAATAAATGCCGTCGGAATAACCCATATTGCATATAATATGCCGTTATCCATTTGTTCTATTGACATGAGAGAAACAAATTGAGCATGATACATAGGTAAAAGCCCTATAAACCGAAACAATGGATTACTTTCCGAAATGGGTAATACAGCAGGGAAAAAGTACACTGCCGCTGAAGCAACCAGAGCCACCATCTGATTCCTGCTGATAGCTGAGATTAGCAGCGTAATTCCCGCAACACTCAATGTTCCCGTAAAAGCCAGCAAAACTTGATATTTCAGCAAAGTTCCACAGGTAATATTAAAAGGAATATACCCATTATCAAATGGCATAGGCGCAAAAAGAACGCTGCAATTCAATCCATCTCTTCCATATAGAACAACTGCAAACAAAATATTGACGGCAGCTACTGCCAGTGTCACTATAAATGCAGCAATCAAACCAGCGCCCACTTTCGCCGCCCCACATTTCGTCCTTCCATATCTACTTGTAAGGATAATATTATCCACTCCGCCATATTCACCACAGAAAACAGGTGCGGTCATAATAACAATAACCAGCGAAAGAATGAAAAAAATCTTAACCATGTTCTGGCTCGTTGTAAGCCAGTCGTCAACATAACCAATCCTGACTTCCTCACCGCCAAATGCATCCGAAACACGAACACCGTTCCAGTTTCCATTCATATCAGAAAACCGCGTAAAAACTGCAGACTGCAGAGCGTTATGATAGAGATACGCAGCATTCATTCCATGTAAGTTCGTTTGGGCAGCAAAGTCATTCATCATTTGCTGAACTTTTTCATCTGTCAATACTCCCTCATATTTCGCCGCAATCTCCTTATCAATCTCTACGGCTGTTTTTCCTGTCCCTTCCTTGCTCACTCCATCAAATGCGTATTTATTTTGATAACTGGAAAACCCCAAAATGGCAGAAAAAAACAGTACAAAAAGCAAAGCAATCTGTGTCAGGCGTTTTGAAAATATTTTTCGTAATTCAAATTGAATTAGTTTTTTCATTCTTCTGTACCTCCTTTGAAATAAAATAGATACAAATCTTCCAAATTAGGCTGCACCTGCGAAGCATCTGCCATAGGCGGATGATCTGCAATGATCCGTAAAACCGTTTTGTTATTATTCATGTTGCGCAAATTGCTGGTGTTAAATGCTGCTGCATATTTCTCCGCCTTTGCCGATGGGACAATGCACTCCCACACCTGCCCATTGATTTCAGACGTGATCTCCTGTAGTTTGATATCCGCCATGATGTTCGCAGAGCAGCCTGCAGATATATAATCCAAGGCCAAAGTGTTCCGCACGGTCTTCTTCTGTGAAATATGGATTCGTTACCTTATGTACAATATTCTTATCAAAGCCTTTTCCGTCATCCAATACCATGATCAGCAATCCTTTATTCTGTAAAGAAAAAGACAATGTAATGGACGTCCGGGCATAGCGGACGGCATTTGCTAACAGATTATTGCATACTTGTAAAATGAACGATCTATCTATAAAAAGTTCACAGGCAGGCACCTCATTTTGCAGGTGCAATGCTTTTCTATTTTGTGTACATACCATTTGTGCGTTTTCCTGTAGAGAAGACAAAAACGGCTGCAGAGAAACCGCCTCGTACTTCGGCTGTGTGTCCTCCAAACGCCTGAGACTGCTCATACTGCTTACATAAGCCTCCATACGGGATATGTGTCTTCCCATAGTAGCAGCGATTTTTCTTGTCCGTTCATCTGCATTTACCTGCAGCATTTCATTGTAGCCTTTTAATACTGTAAGCGGGGTACGCAAATCATGGGCAAATGCAGCATTGAGTGCTTTCCGTTCTTCGACCTGTCTCCACATTTCAGAAAAATTATTTACAAGAGCCGCGCGCATGATTTCAAAGGAATCCACAAGCTCCCCCAACTCATCTTTACTGTCGTATCCTACCGCAAAGTCCAAGTCATTATTTGATATTTTTTCAGCCGCAATGCGCAAGTTTGCAAGCTTTGTTGTCTCCTCCACTCTTTTCAGCAGCGTTCCCGTCTCCAGTATATTTCCTCTTAGAAAGGCATTAACTTTCATCCGCTTTTTCCCAGGGAGCTGCACTTCTTTACTTGCTTAATCCTCCAACTTACAATTTTGCTATCGCTTTTCTGAGATCCGCAATATACCCGACCTGCTGCTTTTTCAGATACCCCTTTACAAACAAAGAGTACTCTCGGAAACTCACAGCCCTTGAAATCACTGCGTTTCCAGAGTTCCCTTATTTTTCTTCACCTCCACTTTTCAGGGGGGCTTACATTTTTTATATTTTTATCAAAAAATTTCCAAATTCCTATTGACAAATCTGCCAGTTTGTGCGGCCGCGTTATTCATTGCCAAAAAATGCAATGAATAACGCGGCCCT
>NZ_KE159718.1:130260-221733 GCF_000403455.2 Dorea sp. 5-2
GGCTGCATAAATCTGCTTTCCATTTCTATCTGTATTTTTCAAAAACCTGCCATAAGGGAGGTCTTAAAGTCATGCCCTCTATTGATAAACTCCGCCACAATATCAGGCACGCTGTTTCTCTGTCCGCTTTTTCTCCAAATCTGATACACAGAATCCGCTATTTTTTTTCTCTATACAGTTACTTTCCGAGACTACTCACAAATTCATAATCGGGTTCTTCACCTGGACTTGTTCTGTAAAAGTAATCTGTGTACCATCATCGCAGCTCTCAAATATACCGCTCCAATGGCCCCTCATGTTTTGATTTTCCATATCAAAGCGGTATTCTCGGTATGGCTCCTTTGCAGTGATCCGAAAATGTGTTACAAATTCATCCCTTGTATACTCGTCAAAACGATTTTCATCAATTATTTCGATTTTAGATAAATCACTTCGCCATTCAAAATTCTCATTATCTGTAACAATATCCCAGACTGTTTTACAATCACAGGGAAATTGTGCTGTCACTCTTGAGATCTTCACTGGACGTCCCTCCACTCTTTTATTGTTTTTTCCAGAAGATCCATTTTAGTTCCATCGTTTGAACACAATAATCTCTGCATCAGTTCCAAACCCGCTGTACTCAGACACCATGAGGTATTTCTCGTCAGCGATGATCCCGTAGCACCTGTCGCTGTCCTTTTTATGTAGCTGGTTCCCCAGATAGATCCTGTTGTCATCCCAAAACTTTACAATCTGGCTGTTGGGAAGGGCATATTCAATGTTAGCAAAGGAACCTTTCAGCGCATTCAGCTCTGTTACTTCTTCCATATCCGGAATGTGAAGCGCATTGAAGGTCGCAATCAGCTTTTCTTTTAATTCACTTAACGCTGTCTTGCCTTTTTTACAGCATTGTGCAACAAGGCATTCCGCCCCAAAAGGCTGGCCTCCTGTTGCCGCACACCCATTACAAGTGCTGCTTAATTCACAGTTCGTACAATCAATTCCACAAATAGATTTCATTATGTTTTCCTCCGTATACATTATTACTCCATAGCTTTCCGGTAATAAAAAAATTCTTTCATTGCTACAAAGATAATTTTATTGTATCTACTTTATCCATTACTTTCAACGAGACAGTCCACTTTTGCAAAATAAAGTGCCATATTTGCAAATTTAGAGAAAAATTTAGCGAGAGCTGTAACCACATTGGTTACAACTCTCGCTATTTTGGACTAATCATTTCTCGAAAGCCTCTTCACTTTTGATAACCCCGTGTATCTTTTCATCATAAAAACCAACAAAATCCCCAAACAGCTCCAAATCTAATGAATTGAACCTTTTTTCCCTGTCAAGGTTTTTATGTATATAGTCAGCTCTATCCCTCGAAAACCGTTCTTTGTTTTCGGAGACATTATAATCGTAATCCAGTGTTTCAAGCCATTTGTCAAATTCCGCATTAAATTCATCCCTATAGGTTTCATCATTGAAATAATTATGTCCCTTATCCTGGAAATGAATGAAACGAAACCGGGAATCATCTTTATATTTTTCATAATAAATGTCGTAGCCGTATTTGGCTGGAACAACTTCATCATCCAAACTATGCAGGATCATAATGGCGGCATCGCTCTCTGAAAATCCGTCCATCGCAGTATTTGAGGCATAGCCGCCGTATTTCATCCTCTCGTGGAGCTTCACAAACGGCAATATAAGATAGATACCGTTCCCTGCCTGTTTTTTCCCCTCTGCTTCAAACATATCCGATGAAGAGTTAAAACCGGAACACGCGATAACTGCTTTTACTTCAGGATGATAGGTAAGTACACTGCAAACACTGTAACCGCCCCAGCTATGCCCGAATAAAACGATTGGCAGATCTGGGAAATTCCCACTTTCTTCCACAAATGTGATTGCATAGTCAAGATCTATGACTCCCTGTGGAAGTCCTCCAACTCCTTCACCTTCGCTTTCATCATTTCCCGTAGCATCATAAGAAAAAACACAGTATCCATGATGCGCGAAATAATTTGCGCAGTCCATATAAGAGTTGTGCCCGCCACCGCCAAATCCGTGAGACATTACAACGATTCCATGCGGTTTTTCCTCCGTGGTGTACAGATATCCCGTCAATTTCTGTCCCTTATTGGAAACAAACTCATATTTCGTGCGCTGCAATCCGTCAAAATCATCAACATGCCGTATAAACGCCTCATCACTTTCAAAACGCTGGTTAAAATTTTCGTTGTATATTATCACGGATAATGCCCAATCTCCGGCAATGAACAGCACAATAACTACAGATAATACAATAATGAGAATTTTTCTCTTGGATTTCATTTTCATATTGGTCACCTATTCTTCCTTATAACTTCAATACAGCAATCAATTCATTGCAATCTATAGTAAATAGCCTACAGCGATAAAAAGATAGCTATACAAACATTTTCTGTTTAGTCGTAAATACATTACACCGCTAAGAACAGAAAATATCATAGTAGAAATTCCATTCCATATTTCAAGTCCTGCTCCTCTCGACACAAAATGAAACGCTCCCCATGTCACAGCCAATATAATACCACCGAAAGGAATCGGACTTTCTTTTTTCAACAAGGTTTCAATCGCTTTTTGCCCATACATTATGATTAGAGTAACAAGCATTACCTCAAAAAGATAGTATAAATATTGTGCACAGAATTGGTATGCATTTTTACCTTGAACTTCACCAAATACTTTTAGAGTATGCCAATCTATAAAAGTCAAGATTTTGCAGCAGATTAAGCAGGAAAATGTTATGACCCAATTTTTATTCCATATATCTACATGCAGAATCATGAATTCAATTACAAATATTGAAAAATATTCCAGCATAAATGCTCCAAACAAGAGCAGGCTCAGCCATAGATATTTTGTCCATTTTACTTCTCTAACCATTTTCCTCACCTAATGAAATCCCGATTTCTCTTATCCTGCACATTTTCTCCAACCATTTTTTCTTTACCTCAACTCTTAATGCATCTAAAGAGTCTATACCAAATAAACTAACACATACAAAAACATATGCATCTTTTACTAACGGAATAAATTTGGTATTAATAAGATATGTTTTACCACATCCCCACTCTCCAGATAGCATTAAGGCACCAACCGGATTGTTTATTTCACAATAATTTTTTAATTCTTCAATCAGATCCATACGTTCCTCCGACTCCAAGATGGTTCTTAATTATCACATCATCTGAACAAACTTCGACAGATTCATTCTATCGGAATTTCTTCATATCCACATTGTTGATGAATATCACACACCACACTCTTTTATTTTACCAGTCTATATCTCTTTCCGGTATTCGTACCCGTAAACTCGAATTGAACATTTTCTACCAATATAGCAGCAGACTTTTTTCTTAATATTGCAGATACTCATTTCCAAATGTGGCAAGCCTACTACCCTTTTTAGTACATTTCAGATTCTTTTTATAAATTTCCAATTCATAAGTTTTTCCGCTGCACTGGTCTGTCCTCTGTTCCGAATACTGATACGCCAATCCACAGGATAATGCCAGCGCCTTTGAAGCAAGATTCCCTGCCCGTGTAGAATAATAAAATTCCTGCCCGTCCAATGAAATACAGTACTCCATCAATAAACGCAGTATCTGTTTCCCATATCCCTTTCCGACATACTCCGGTCCCAAGGCAATCCCAGTCTCATGATAAATATGCGGCTCTGTTTCCTCCACTCCGGCAAATCCGATGGCCTGTCCGCTGCCCCTCTCATATACCAGCCACGCATCATGTGTTTCCTGCCATGCGATTGTCCGTTGTATCCTCTTCCTTGCCTCATCCTCATCAGCCGTCACTTTCCATATCATATATTCCGCAGTCTCCGGCCTTGACCAGACATTACGGTATATGGATCTCCAATCCTCATATCTTGCTTTTCCAAGAATAATATCTTCTGTCTCCATCCTGCTTTTTATCCCCCATGAACTGCCCTGTCACAGCCAGACCGCCCAGTTTCCGTAATGTAAAGTTCCGCTCCCATAATGCAGTTTCCTAGTTTCTTTCGATCCTCGGAAAGCATCTCTCATCCGGCCACCGATTTCCGGCTGGATTTCCAGAGAATGATACGTTTCCTCCCAATGCCAATTATATACCTGTTTCCCCTAAGATGAAATAAATTTTTATATTTCGTGTCCATCGAAACGGAACTTGAACAAGATCTGCTGCAGTTAGTCCGTCGTCAGTCCTATGAACGCAGCGAACCATATCAGGATAGAAAAAATTACAGCCATATGCTAAAATGGCAAAAGAAAAAAGGTAATTCTTTTCTGTCACAAACACACCGGGGCGTTGTCTAATAAGTAGGAGGTAAAAATCTATGAATAAAAAACGAATGAAGAATTACAGACTTTCGTCGAGAAAGCCATATCAGGGGATAAAAACGCCCTTGAAACACTGATTGCAGGCGTGCAGGATCTGGTATTCAATCTATCCTTGCGGATGCTTGGGACATTTGCAGACGCAGAAGACGCCACACAGGATATTCTGTTGAAAATGATCACGCACCTTTCTTCTTTCAGAGGCGACAGCTCCTTTACAACATGGGTATTCCGCATTGCGTCTAATCACTTGAAAAATTATAAAAAGCATATGTTCGCCCACTATCCCTTAAGTTTTGAGTATTATGGGAACGACATAGAAAACGCAAACGTACAGGACGTGCCGGATCTGACACAAAATGTGGAAAAAGATATTTTAGCAGAAGAGCTGAAAATGTCCTGTACAAATGTGATGCTACAATGTCTTGATATGGAGAGCCGATGTATTTTCATCCTGGGTACCATGTTTAAGATCGACAGCCGGATCGCAGGGGATATTTTGGATATGACCCCGGAAGCGTATCGCCAGCGGCTTTCCCGGATACGCAGGAAAATGGCTGATTTTCTAGGGGAATACTGCGGAGAATACGGCGGCGGCAGATGTAAATGCAAGGACAGGGTGAATTATGCCATACAGAGCCACAGGCTAAACCCTTTACAGCTGGATTATACGACAGCCTCGGAAATCCCCATTCAGACTATGATCGATGTAAAAAATGCCATGGAAGATATTGACGGTTTATCGCAGGACTTCTCGTTCTGTAAGACCTATCAGTCTCCCGAACGCATGAAGCATCTGATACAGGAATTTTTAGATTCCACCCAGCTTTCCATTGTGCAGAAATCGTAAAGGAGACAAAAAAGACTATGAACACACAAGTGATTATCGACTATTTATCGTCATTAAGCATGAATAATAACCGCGAATGGTATCACGCAAACAAGGACGATTATAAGAGGGCAAATGATGAATTTGAAAAACTACTGCAGACATTGATACTGGAAATCGGAAAATTTGACAGCAGCATTATACATAACAGTCCCAAAGACCTTACATTCAAACTTGTAAGGGACACCCGGTTCAGCCATGACAAATCACCATATAACCCCGCATTCCGCGCCCATATCTCTTCAAAAGGGAAACTGCCCGTCCCCGTCGGCTATTATCTTATGATAAAGCCGGGCAATCAATCCTTTTTAGGCGGCGGCCTGTTCGCGGATATGTTCAAGGATGCGACAACAATGGTACGGGACTATATCGCCAAAAGTGGTGAAGAATGGGAAAAGATCATCCACGAACCGGATTTTGAAAAGCATTTCACTGTGCAGGGAACGGCATTAAAGAAGGTTCCTGCAGGATATGAGAAAGAACACCCTCAGGCAGACCATCTAAAATTCAAGAGCTGGTATCTGGAATATCCGTTAAGAGATGAAGATGTAATAGATGCAGGGGTATTTCTTGCAAAAGCAGTGGAGCTTTTCCGAATCATGAAACCTTTTAATGACTATCTAAACAAGGCGCTTGTCGATTTTAAAATGCCGGCAAGATAAAGGAATGTATAAAAAACTCCGATACTCAGTATGTTACCGGGCGCCGGAGTTTTTTGATGATTCATGCATGAGTGAAACCAGATAAGGAGAAAACTAATAATTGTGTTTAAGACAACAGACACAATAATGTGGAGTGAATATCTTATTTGGAGGAAATAGAAAATGGCAAAATCATTATTTGAGGAACTGGGCGGCGGATACGAAAGGCAAGGAGATTATTTAATTCCATGTATAGCTTTACCCGTCGAAGAAGAACAGCTGATAGGCATATGGGGACAGAGGCACTTAGACTATCTGAAGCATTACCGAAAGGTTACATACACCAATCTTCTCACAAGCGGCAAACTTAATGCCTACCTTGCCGACATCGACAGGCAGGCGCAGGAACGCTCCTACCGGCTCATAGAGGGCATGAAACAGGCACAGGGCATAACGGAACGCTTAAAGGAAGAAAAGGCCTTAGAATGGACAGGGCGGCTCAACAACATAAGGGCGTGTGCGAGGGAGATTGTGGAGAGTGAAATAATTTATAGGTAGTTGAAAATCGGCAAAGCGCAATCACTTTGCCGATTTTTATTTCCTGACATTGAAAACAAAAAATTTCATTTCAGACTATCTTTCTTTATCTTTGATTCGTTATATATAATAGAGTGGATAACCATTCTGAATTACCTTTGAGGAGAAAGGAGGATTTTGTGTATAGTGATTTTCTATTAATAAAGAAAATGAAGCAGGGCGATGATGCAGCGTTTGATATATTTATCCGTAAGTATTATCGGGAAATTTTGACCTACTGCTATTGTCATTGTCCTGATAAAGATTACGCAGAGGATTTGACACAAGAAACCTATGTACGCTTTTTCACAAAATTGTCCGACTATCATTACAAAGGAAAGACACTGAATTATTTATATACGATAGCAGGCAACTTGTGCAGAGATTATTTGAAAAAAGTAAAAGAGATACCTGTGGAAGAAATGGATTTTGTAGAAGAAAAAAAACTGAAGCAATATCAGACAGAAGAGATTCTAAATAAAATTTATATAGAACAGGCACTCGGACAATTACCAGATGAGCTAAGCGAGATACTTACACTTTATTATTTTCAGGAACTTAAATTAACAGAAATTGCAAGTACATTACAGATAGGGCTTCCATTGGTAAAATATCGCTTGGGGCGTGGAAAAAAGCTGTTGAAAGAATCGTTGGGGAAGGAGGGAAACTATGAATGAACTGGGAAGAACAAGTAAAGATGTCTAAGGATGTTATTCAAGTTAAAACACAGGAGGAAAAAATACAGGAAACAATCCGTAAATCAAAAAATGCCTTTTTTATGGCAGAACAAGAACGAACGCTTTCTTACCACGAATTTTTATGGACACAGCTTTGTGTGATACAAAAAAGATGGTGGGTTCTTCAATTTATGCTTCTAGTAGCGTTATGGATTGCTTTAAGTTCTATCCATGATGAAATATATATGAAAAGAAGCATGGGTGTAGCAGCGGTGCTGTTTGTAATCCTTATTATTCCCGAATTGTGGAAAAACAGGTCATGCGAGTGCATGGAAATAGAAGCAGCCTCATATTATTCGCTCAAACAAGTATATGCAGCACGCATGTTATTATTTGGCGTTACGGATATTTTCTTGATAACTCTGTTTTTAGGAACCGCCTCGGCAGGATTGAATTTTGAATTGTCAGAATTGGTTGTTCAATTTCTTTTCCCGCTTTGTGTTACTGCTAGTATCTGTTTCGGAATCTTATGCAGTAAATATTCATTCAGTGAAACAGTTGCTATTATTCTGTGCGTTATATGGAGTGCTGTATGGCTTTTTGCTGTTTTGAATGAAAATGTATATACAATGGTCACTGTTCCTGTTTGGTTAGCTTTACTGGGTGCAACAATACTTTTTCTTATTCTTACTATATATCGTATTTTAAAGAACTGTAATCAATATTTGGAGGTGTCACTTGATGAAATTAGAACTTGATGGTTTAACAAAAGAATTTGGTGATTTTACGGCTGTAAATCATATAAACCTTACTATGACAAACGGTGTATATGGTCTTTTAGGCGTAAACGGAGCAGGAAAAACAACCTTGATGAGAATGCTGTGTACCTTACTAAAACCCACAAGCGGAACCATATGTTGTAATGGGAAAGATATTTTTAGCATGGATGGCGAATACCGTAAACTATTAGGATATTTGCCGCAGGAATTTGGATTCTATCCCGAATTTACCGTAGAGGATTATTTACTTTATATTGCAGCCTTGAAAGGAATCCGTCCTGTTGTCGCCAAAAAACGTGTAAAAGAGTTAATCGCTAAGGTTGGTCTTTCAAAGGCAGCACATAAAAAAATGAAAAAATTATCTGGCGGTATGAAGCGCAGGGCAGGAATTGCACAGGCTATGTTGAACAACCCGAAGATTCTGATACTTGACGAACCGACGGCAGGGCTTGATCCGAATGAAAGAATTAGATTCCGAAATTTGATTAGCGAACTTTCAGAGGAAAGATTAGTATTATTATCCACCCATATCGTTTCTGATATTGAATATATAGCCAATGAAATTTTATTGATGAAAGATGGAAAACTTATGCTCAAAGGAACTGCAGATGAAATAATAAATTCTATGACGGAAACGGTTTGGGAATGTTTTGTGGAAAAGAACATGGTATCTGATTTTATGAAAAAGTACAAAATTTCAAATATGAAATCAGAAGCAGGCGGAGTTTTTCTGAGAATCATTTCTAGTGAAAAACCATTTGTAAACGCCCAAAACGCAGAAGCTTCGTTAGAAGATGTTTTTTTATATTATTTTGGAGAAAAGGCGGGTGATGAAAATGTTGCGATATGAAATTAAAAAGGTGTTTTCTAAAACAAAAAACAGGATAACAATTATGGTTTTGCTTGTGATACTTATTGCGACGAGTATCCTAACGATTATCAGAGTTGAGTATGTTGACGAAAGCGGGAATCAGTCAACAGGTATTTCGGCAGCAAAAAATCTCAGGCAAGCCAAAAACGAATGGTCAGGCTACCTGACGGAGGACGTATTCCAAAACATTCTTGAGGAAAACAGGAATATTAACAATGAAATATCATCAGACAGCATTGAGGAAGAAAACAGGAGATTTGCAAAGAAACAGGGGATATCAACAATCAGAGAGGTTATCAATCATGCGTTTAGCGAATACAGAGATTATAATGATTTTGCCATTGATAACATTTCCGATGATGAAGCCCGCACTGTCTATGAAAGAAGAATTTCCACTTTAAAAGAATATCTTGATTCTGGAGAAGAAACATTTACAGAAAAAGAAAAAAGTTTTCTGATTCAGCAATATGAAAATTTAGATACGCCTTTTTATTATGAATATATGGACGGTTGGTCAGCATTACTGCAAAATATATCAACATTTATACTGATTTTGGCATTAGTGATAGGTTTTTTTGTGTCTGGAATATTTTCAGATGAATTTCAGACAAAAGCGGATTCCATTTTCTTCTCAACCAGATTAGGGAGAAATAAAGGTGTTCTATCGAAAATAGGGGCAGGATTTACGATTGTATCAGTTTTCTATGCAGTATTTGTGTTTTTATATACGTTTATTGTCCTTTTGGTGTTGGGAGCAGATGGCGCAAACTGTCCGATTCAGTTAGATTTGTGGAGAAGTGCATATAACGTGACATTTTTACAGGCATATTTGCTGATTGTGGCAGGTGGTTACATTGGCACATTGTTCGCTTCCATGTTAGCAATGCTGGCTTCGGCTCTGACACGTTCTACGCCAACTGCAATCATTGTACCTTTTATTATATTATGTGCATTTCCGTTTTTAAGCAGAATTATTACCTTACCGGGATTATGCTCTTTCTTCCCTGACCAGTTATTAGAAATTTATTTGGATATTAAAGAAGCTGGACTTGTAACATTGGGAGGAAAAGTAACAACAGTAGCAACGGTTATTGTTCCTGTATATGCCGTGATATGCTTGATTCTTCTACCTATACTGTATAAGGTTTACAAAAAAACGGAGATAAAATAAATGAAGCGATATACAAGACGAAAAAGCTATAAAGCAAAAATATTATTTAGCCTGCTATTTCTTATAATCCTATGTATGATGGCAGGCAAGGTACTTAATTCAGATTTTACATTACTCCCTCTTGATAACATAACACATCATGTCGCCAGTGAAGATAATGGTTGAAATCTGATTCTTGTAAATTGCGATAGCTATATTCCTGATGATTATCAAGTAGAACTTACAGAATTATCAAATGGGAAAAAAGTAGATTCCAGAATTTATCCAGAATTGCAGAAAATGTTTAATGACGCAAGGGCGCAAGGGTATGGTTTATTTGTCAGAGAGGGGTATAGGACGCAGGAAGAACAGCAGCAACTATTGGAAGAAAAAATAGAGGCATATGAAAATGAGGGAAAATCAAAGTCCGAAGCGAAAAAACTCGCAGAGCAATGGGTGGCAATTCCTGGAACCAGTGAACACCAGTTGGGCATTGCGGTTGATATAAATGCTGACGCTACAAAAAGTTCAAGTGATGATGTATATAGCCGGCTTGCGGAAAACGCTTATAAATATGGCTTTATAAAGCGTTATCCCTCAGATAAAACAGATATAACAGGTGTCATAAATGAACCTTGGCATTACAGATATGTTGGAAAAGAAGCCGCTTTGGAAATATATTCTTCGGGAATCTGTTTAGAGGAATATATAGATACGCTAGAGTAGAATGGAGGTTGAGGTATATGGAATGGGTGTATTGCCCTATTTGCAAAAATAAAACTCGAACTAAGATACGAATAGATACAGAGTTGATAAACTTTCCTTTGTTCTGCCCGAAGTGTAAACAAGAAAGTGTAATCAATGTGACAAAGCAAAAAATAACAGTTGTAGAGCCAGACGCACAGACGCAGAGCCGATGAACTTGTGAAATAAAATCACAGTTTGTTGGCTCTATTTTATTTCATAAGGTTTTAAGGCAAACGCCCACCATATAAAAAAAACGGCGTTGTGGTGGGCTGTTTTGCTACGCCCGAAAAGACTTAACAGACACTCTCCAGACCCGTTTTGAAGTTTGGAGGGATTTTTTTATATTCTTTTTTTGGGCAGTTATCTATCTGCTCATAGAACGCAGAATTTATCCATACATAGCATATCGGGGATTGGCAGGAAGCCAGTTAAAAAAAATATCCCCAACCATGCAACGCTACTTCTCACCATGAAACCAGAAGTAGAATCTCCGCTTAACAGAATATATATTTCTTATAACCGTAGAGGTCACAGTACCTTTGCGGTTTTTCTTTTGTCGTTTTTTATCAGATTGTACCAAGCCGCTAGCGCGGCGGCTAGCCCTAAGTATGTGAAATTACACTTTTTTCTTAAAATTTTCATTTTTCATAAAATAATAGTAGCAGTTTTTGTATATATGTTTTATTGTTGAATCACCACAAGACAACTTAAAACACAACAAAAACTGCTATGCTTATGTTATCATGGATTTTCAAACTCAACAACTATATTTCGAAAAATTTTTACCGCCCGCCTCCACATAAATGATGTTTCCCTCACTTTTCCATCATTTTTTCAAGGAGGTTCCATTATGGACAAATATTTATCTGTTTTCCGGGAGATGATCTCCCTGCGCGGTCTTACTGACCATACTGTAACATCTTATTCTACCTACATCCGTGCTTACCTGGATTATCTTTCCGGCATCCTCCATAAGATGCCCGAAGATGTCTCCTGGGATGAACTGCGTGATTTTATCCGGTGGCTCCAGAGAGAGAAAGGTCTTTCTGACCGCACTATGAACCACTGCATTTCCCAGCTCCGTTTCTTCACCATTTATGTTTTGCACAAACCCTGGGATGCCACACAGCTCCCTATGCGCAGATTTGATTCCTATCTTCCTTTTGTTCCTACACAAAATGAGGCCTGGTATTTTATCCAGTCTTTTTCCAACCTCAAGCACAAGGCGGTTCTTTCTCTCCTGTATTCTGCCGGGCTGCGGGTTGGCGAAGCCTGATCCCTCCGCTACGAGGATATCAGCCGCTCTTCCATGCGCATACATATCCCTCATTCCAAGGCACGTTCTGACCGTTATGCCATCCTTTCCCGGAATGCACTGGATATCCTGACACAGTACTGGTTCCATGCCGGCAGGCCCATGGGATTCCTCTTCCCTAACCGTGATAACTCCCAAAAGCCCATGGCCTCTTATACGGTAAACCAGTTTATTGCCGCCAAAGAAGCTGAACTTGGCTGGGAGCACCGTTTCTCCTGCCATACGTTTCGGCACGCATTTGGCACCCACCTTTATGAAAACGGCACTGACCTGCTCACCATTAAAGCGCTCCTCGGGCATAAGTCATTAAATTCCACTACGATTTATGTACATCTCGCTTCTAATGGCACGGGAAATGCAGTAAGCCCTTTTGACCAGATGGGAGGTGTTTCCCATGGACAGGTCTAAGGTCCAGCAGGTCTGGGAGTTTTCCTATGAAGCATTTAGCTCTTCCGGATGCTTCCAGTCGGATGTCCAGAAAAAAGCATCCCGTGCCATCATGGGCTGTAAATCCGGTTCCTTTGGCATCAATGTTTCCCAGTGCCCCGACTGCGGGCATACCGAATTCCATAACAATTCCTGCCGCAACCGCAACTGCCCCAACTGCCAGGCTGTGAATCAGGAAATTTGGGTGGATAAGCGGAGGGCTGAAGTGATAGATGCGCCTTATTTCCATGTCATCTTTACTCTTCCCCATGAGTTGAACAGCCTTATCTACTGTAACCAGCAGCTCCTCTATGGACTGCTCCACAGATGCTGCGCCAGGACCCTTTTGGAACTCTCTTCGTGCAAAAAGTACCTCGGCGCAACGCCCGGTATCATACAGGCCATCCATACCTGGAATCAGGAAATGCTCTATCATGTGCATATGCATTGTATTATTTCCGGCGGCGGGCTTACACCGGACCATAGGATCCGTAAATCCATCAATCATTTTTTCATCCCGGTAAAGGTCCTCCGGAACAAATTCAGGGGGAAATATCTTGCTGAACTGGATTCCCTTTATAAAAGCGGCAAGCTGGTATTTTCCTCTTCCTGTGAAAAGCTGCGGAATTCTTACGAATGGGCCGGGTTTCGCAATGGCCTTTATGAAAAAGACTGGTGCCCTTACATCAAAGAAACCTTCAACGGCTTCGGAAATGCGATGGAATATCTTGGGAGATATACCCACAAAATAGCTATCGGAAACAGCCGCCTCATTTCTGTAGATAACCAACAGGTTTCTTTTTCCGCCAGAGGACGGAAGCCTGGCGAGCCGCGCAGGACCAACACCCTGGAGAACACAGAGTT
This sequence comes from Dorea sp. 5-2, assembly GCF_000403455.2. Taxonomy (GTDB): domain Bacteria; phylum Bacillota; class Clostridia; order Lachnospirales; family Lachnospiraceae; genus Sporofaciens. The sequence goes on from NZ_KE159718.1 coordinate 143,557, forward strand.
CATCCGCCGTTATCTGATGCATGTGCTGCCCTGCGGCTTCCAGAAGATCCGATACTATGGGTTCCTAAATAACCGGGAAAAAAGCAAAAACCTGAAGCTGATATTTACCCTTCAGGGACACCAGCGTTTCCAGGCAAGATATGTCCATCTGTCCATGGCTGAGCTTATAAAAGCGGTGTGGAAGATCGACATTCGCGTCTGTCCGGAATGTGGATGCTTCGGGATGCAGAGCATCGGAAGGACTTATGGCACTTCCTGATCAAAGAGTCTGTCCGCTGAATAGATTTTTTCTAAGCCTCCGCAAGAAGGCTTGTGAAGCATGCCCATTTATAAAACGCTCCCATGAAGTTACACAAAAAAGTGGTTTCTATGCCATCTATCCTTTCAAAAATAGCAGCATTTTAACCAAAGGAAAAGAATGCTATCCCCATACACTTACCGGCTGATCGTCCGCGGCTTGGTACAATTGGAAAGAATCACATTCAGAGCAGTTTTATCTTTTGTATAAAGCTGCTCTCTTTGTCTGCTCTGAATCTGATACTTTCCTTAAAAATTGTACCAAGTCGCTACCGCGACGGCTAGCCCTAAGTACGTGAAACCACCACTTTTTTCAAAAAAAGTAGCAGTTTTTGAATATATGTTGTATTATTGAGATACTCCTATCACAATAATAAACACAAACCGCCAACTGCTATGTTTAGTTTACCATGGATTTTTCTACTCAACAACTACATATTTTATTTTTTTATCCGTCCACCGCCTCTTTTGGGTATGAGGATTACTTTTTCCACTCATTACATTTCAAAGGAGATTTTTACTATGGACAAATATTTAGATTCCTTCAGGGAAATGATTTCCCTTCGTGGCCTCACCGAGCATACCCTTAAAAGTTATTGCACTTACATCCGGGCTTATTGGTGGATGATTGACCAGCGCCCTTGCAATGGCCGTCCTCTGCTGTTCCCCTCCTGATAATTGATCCGGATATGATTTTTCATATTGCCTGATTTTAAGTGCGTCAAGAAGCTCCTCTACGTACTGGGCATCTTTCGTAAGCTCCGGCAGCCGGATATTTTCAATAACAGTCAGTGAGTGCAGTAATTCATATGCCTGGAATACAAATCCTATTTTTTCCCGCCGAAGAAGCGTCCTTTTTTCTTCACTCAGATGAAAAATATCCGTACCGTCAATGCAGACCTTTCCCTTTGAGGGTTTGTCCAGACCGGCAAGAATATTTAAAAGGGTTGATTTCCCTGAACCGCTTCTCCCAAGTACAGCGACAAATTCCCCTTTTTGGATTGTCACCGATACACCGCGCAGCGCCTGCAATGACACCGCATTTTGACAATATATTTTTGAAATGTTCTCAGCTCTCAATACTTCCAATTTCATTTACCTCCGGCAATAAAAAGTAAAACTACGGTTTCTAAAGCCAGCAAAACCAATAGGACAGGCAGTAACACCGGCCACGCCGAGACAGCTCCCGCAAGCAGAAGCATGACCATCGGAACCACATATTTCCGCGGATGGTGCCACAGGTCGCTTTCGATCTTCCAGTCCCGGATGGGATAAAACCATTCCAACAGCACAGACAGCACCGCACTCTGCAGGGCAAAGAAAACAGCTCCGGAAATCATAAGAACAGTGACACCGCCGTTTTGTATCTGCCAGCTTAAGAGAAATATCACATCTACGGCCATATTACAAAAGAAAATGAACAGGCTATACGGGATGCAAAAGCGTCGTTTCTGCCCGGGCAGGAAACGGATTGCCTGCTCCAGATCTCGGTCACAGGACAGCAGGATGCCGATGGGCGTATTTAAGGACAGAATCGCAAAGCCCACCGGGACAACGGACATACTCGCCATTTCTCTTAAGAAATACGGCAGTACGAGAGCTACGCACCACATCACAGCAGTATTAAGCAGATAATTCTTATGGCAGTTCAGATACCGGAAAAAATACCGCCAAAGGGCTGCCTTCTTCCTCTTCCGAATGGCATAGCTTTTCTTACTCTCCCACTGATAAAAAGCATATCCGTCAGCCCGCCACAAAATCAGGACGGCGAACATCCCATTCACAAATAGTAAGAGGCTAAACCATGCTCTGCTTCCTAAAAATAGAATAACAGCCACTATGGCGACAGTCCAGATGCCGCCCGCATACCAGTATTTTCTCAGAGAATAAACGGATGCAGCCATAAGAACTGCATGAATCATACAGAGCAGCATTCCCACCATCTCTATCGGCTTCCAGACAGACACAGCAAGAACAACCGCAAAAAGCAGCCCTGTCTTTGTAAGAACCGCATAAATTCCCAGCGCGGCTACATAGAAGAAGACAAATTCCCGGCTCTTATGCGGCAGCATCAGCATATGCCCGAGTTCAGTAATATTATCTCCAGAGGAAAGGGCCTGCCACATCACACCTGCAGTAAAGGCGCTTATCATCAGAATCCGGACAGACGGTGCAATCTGCACCTGAAAACCGGCAATATACAGCCCCCAGAATACAATCACATCAATCAAAAGTGTCCTGGGCAGCCGCTCATATCTTGCCCCAAACAACTTTTTAGCAAAGGCTTTACCTGTCATTTTCATCATGCAGAGCCTCCCTGATTTCTTCGGCACTTATCTGCCCGTGTTCAAAAGTCTGCCGGATCTTCCCCTCCTCCAGGACAAATACCCGGTCAGAGGTCAGCGTGATACTCTCTAAGATATGAGAGGAAAACAGGACAGTTCCATGCGCCTTATACCCCAAAATCTGCTGGTACAGATATTCCGTGCTCTGGAAATCCAAACCATTGACCGGCTCATCCAGAAGAAGCAGTCTGGGCTTCAGGGCAAACGCCGTGATCAGAAATGCCTTTTTTCGGTTTCCGGTTGACAGTTCTCTTAAGAGGACATCCGTATACTCTTCAAAATGGAACCCCCGTATCAGTTCCGACACATCCGGCAACTTACGGGCATAGGCGGCGCATACATAGGCCAGGTATTCCCGGAAAGTAAAATACGAAAAAGAATTGTCCTCGGCAAACACCGTATAGCGGCAGAGCTTAAAATCCTCTCCCCTGAAATCCACAGGGGAACCGCAAAAGCAGATACTGTCTGAACGGAAAGTTGGAAGCAGGCCGGAGAGAACCTTCAAGAATGTGGTTTTCCCGGCACCGTTCAGCCCGATCAGTCCTGCCACTTCATGCTCTTCCAGCGAAAAAGAAAAACCCGAAAGTATCCTCTTCTCTTCACCGTACCACGCGCTTAAGTTCCCCACAGTCAGGAGCGCCTGTCCCATACTACCTTCCCCCTCTGCCATCTTTTTCATTTTTCCATGCTGTGTATGCAGAATACAGGAATACACCTGCTAAGATGATGTAAAGTCCCGTCATCGGGAAATTTCCCGATACCCCGCATGCAATAGCTGCAATCAGCCAGATCAGGCCGATCATTCCACGAATATAGATATGACGCATTTTCTTTCCCTCCTTCATCTTATTCTGATTTTTTGTACTTATAAAAAATCCATATGCGTTCTATAATCTTACTAATTTTCCATTGGCAAAATAATAGATATCTTCTTTTTTATATCCATACCGGGAAGTCGGAATACTGATATGCGGTTCAAAGGTAAACATTGTAACATCTGATAATCTTTTCTGATTCCCTTTTTCTGTATATATTCTGTCATTTTTATTTTTTTCAATGGAATGTCCCAGGTTTCCGAGAAAATCCAGGTTTAAAAATCCTTTCTTTACAATCAGTTCATTCATGTAATCGTATAGTTCTTCAAATGTCATATCCGGCGTCACTATATCAAGCAAGGTTTGGTGCAGATATTCTTCCATCTGCAATCCTTTTCTCCACTCTTCTTTCTTTATTTTTGAGGTTTCATCACATAATACACCATCTTCAAACACAAGCGTTCTTGCATAATCTCCCCAAATACCATTTCTTTGGGGACTCAGATCAATGGTGATAATGTCATTACTCTGTATCACTCTGTCTGCTACTTTGTAATCCTTTCCTGAAACAGAAAGAGCGGTCTCCTCTCCAGCAAAAATAAACGCGCCCACATCCCAATACCAAAAGGAATCTGCACCATTTTCCAACAAATAATTTTCCAACAATTCCTTGATATCCGACAGACTCATTCCGATTTCAATCGTATCCGCCGCATATTTTATGGCCGAACGATTCAGATCCTGCATGGAAGAATATAAAGCAAAAGTTTCCGCTTCTTTCAGCAAGCATTCTATTAATTCTTGCTTGCCTGCTGTATAGCTCCTTCGGTCATCCGGAAATTGTGATGCCAGCTTTTTCTTACAGGCATCATATAACATTGCTTTATCAGGACAACAGTTCAAATAATCCCGAAAATTGATATAATTATTCCATTCTTCCCCATTCCATTTGACTACATGGATATGATGTGTACGCGTATCTTTTTCAAAATCACCCATTACAAATAATAGTTGTCCTTCAACATCTTCGCCACGGAAAACAAAATCATGCTGCTTTAACAGTTCCACATAGGATACAACATCGTTCAAATCACGGACGCCAATCACAATATCAATAATTGGTTTTGCATAAATGGAAGCAATCGCAGTGCTTCCGACATGCTGAATATCAACAGCGGCATCTCCTAAAAGTTGTTTCAATTTCAAAATTACCTTTTCAGCGTTTTTATTCCATTCCTCCTGGTGGGATATCAGCTTCACGCTTCCTCTTTTTAATCCTATCATATCTATCCCCGGCAGCTCCTTCTATTTATTTCATTTGAATCCAAAATGTACGGCAGTCAGACCGGCCAGTTCATCCAAATCCATGTTTCCGTCATTGATGACTGAAGCATAATTCTCTTTATGGCACTGCCTCCTCACTTCCTGCGCAAACAGAGCATCTCTGTCCATCCAGTTTAAGAAAGCCGCGTCCTTATCACTGCATCCCTCCAATACCAAAGGAACAAAGTCTCTTTTTCTATAGTGGGTGACCTGAAATCCTTTCGTAGGCGTAATGGCGATATAACGGCTGCCAGGAACGCCAGACTGTTTCATCAGTTCCGGGAAATATGCTGCCCCTTCTGTAGTAATGCCGCCTTTCCATTCAATCCGATCCAGGTCTGCTGCCACAAATTCAAAAATGTCCCTGTAAATATCAAATTCCTCTCTGCATTGGAGCAGCGGTTCCCGCATCCAGACCTGCTCCGCACTCATCCCGGCTGTTTTCCTGCAGACGGGATACCCTTTTCGTGCTCCTGCCTGCATATATCTGTCCAGAAAATCATCTGTTTTAAAGTAGTATAAATCATGTTTTTTTGAAAGAATCTCGGCAACACTGCTTTTTCCCGCGCAGGGGGAGCCGCCGATATAGTATATATTCATTTCCAGTTCGCCTCCCGTTTCAGAAAGTGTTGATTTCCACTATTCATTTACCTCACTATCTACAATAGCTTTTATTTCATCAATTATTTGCTGAACACTTTTATTATCTGTATTGATAACATAATCGTCTTTGTATGGCTTTAAATGCAGCCAGAAAAAGGAGCATTCATTTTGATCTCCACGCTTTTTATGACGTTCACGCAAAGTTTCTTCTGAACAGGTCAAAGTAATGCCAATAACAGAATACTCTTTTGCTGTTATATCTTTTAATATCGCTTCTCGAATTGTTTTATCCACAACAATCACCGATGAAAAAAAGACATAATCAAAGCCAGAGTTTAAATATGTTGATAATGCAAATGACATTGTTTTATCACCATTTCTCAGTCTCGGATCATCAACCGAAAACGGATTGACACACCATGCCCAATCACCATCAAAATAAGCACTGTTTTCATAAGAAGTAAAAAGTTTCTGTGTCACTGTCGTTTTCCCCACACACGGAGAGCCTGCTATAATAATCAATTTTTGTTTTGACATCTATATTCCTCCCATTTCGTCAAAGCCAATTTTCATTAAACGCCGCCGCCATAATTGCTATCAATAATATAATAATCAGAACACAAATTATAAGGCTTAATAAGCAGACAATAAGTCCGCTTGTCCATAACATGGGATACAGTTTTCTGCTTCTCCTCGTAACAATGGAAACAATCACGCCAATAAAGGAGAGTATCGGTCCTACACATATAATGTCGATATATGAGTAGGGTGCATGGTTTGCACTGTAATAATAAAGCGCAAACGTGCAAAAAGAGGAGATTCCCAGTATAAGCGGTAACACCATCAATTTTTTGCTTGCTTTTTATCCTTCATTATTTCTTGCTATCCTCCAAATCCCGATTTCTCCACGAATGCGTTTTATTTGCTATTTTTAACCCATGTGCCGACTTCCGATGATTTTATCATGCCAGGATGTTTGTAGAAATCCTGATCCAAAAGCACGATTGCCCTTTTTGCACCTTATATAGCCCTCCAATCAGCACCATTTTCTTTTTCATATGCAGCTCCCTGACAAGTAGGAAGTTACCAAGTGAATAATTTTTTGTCTGATTTTTTATACAATAGAGTGCCAACAAAAATTATGATCGCTAATACAACAATGTTATATTGTATTGGCGCTAAATAACAGATATTAAAAGCAGCGTGCATAATGGCAATCAGCAATATATTTCTGCATTGATAATAGGTTATTCCCAAAACAACGGAAACAAGTAATGTCCATATGCAAAAACAAACAATTTGTTCCATGCCCAATGAATTTCTGATGATCCACATTGGTATATGCCACACTGCCCAAACGGTGCCAACAAAAAGAACACTTTTGATTTTCTTAAAAGGAAGTCGTTCCAACAGAAATCCTCTCCATGCTATTTCTTCAACAAACGCTGTTATCAGCAGGTATATACAGCTTGTTAACAGGGATATTACTGTCGAATATGTATTTTTAAATACGTCAGTTTTCACGATGAACGAATAATAATAAGAACCAAATATACCTGCAGCCATACATATAACTCCTATTAAAATATATTTGATTGTTATTTCCCCTGAAAACATCCGCGTAAAGTATACCTTGATGTTCTGCTCGCAAATCAGCAGAAAAATAGCAGCCATAGCGGGAATACACACATATAAGTATTTTGTATATAAAATTATGGGTGAATTTAGATTATCTCTTTAGAAGTTCTTATATGTCGGTATAGCCCGTATTTTCGGGCTTTCCCGGCATTTTAGATATGGGGAGAAGTTCTCATATATCCTCAAAACCTTTTAGGTTTTCCCTCTCAATGGTAGTAAAAAAAGTAGTAAATTCTGCTGGCGGCTATGCAATCAACCTTTCCATTTCAGCCCTTGCGGAAGCGAAAGTTGCGTGTGCGTAATAGTTCAGTGTCATGGTGATATTGGAATGTCCCATGATATACTGTAACGCTTTCGGGTTCATACCCGCATTGGCTAAGTTGGTACAGAACGTATGGCGTAGGGTGTGGGGTGTCATTACTTTGGGTAAGGCTTCCTCATGGCACTTGTTGTACTTCTTTGCAAGTCCCCGAAACATGGTAGCATAATTCACATTCGTTTTCGGGCAACCGTCCCGGTTGAGGAAAAGGAAATTGCTGTAACCGTCAATGGTGATCTGCTTCGTTCTTTTGCGGTTCTCCAACACGCGCCCCAACGCTTCATACACTTTTTCACTCATTGGAATTTGTCTGATACCGCTTTGCGTTTTGGGCTTCTCTATGTAGTAGCCTGTTTCTGCGCTCCGTAAAAGCTGGTGGTCTACATTGATTACCCGGTTTTCAAAATCAAGGTCGGTTTCAGTCAGCCCGCAGAGTTCGGAAATCCTAAGCCCCGTTCCCAGCAGTATGATAACCTCGTCACGGTATTTCTGATAGACGCTATCACTTTGCATAAAGGATAAAAGGCTTTCTTCCTGTTCCGCTGTGAGGGGTACTTTCGGCTCTGTGTCGTCCTCGATCACGGTGTTGAGCTGGAAGTCGAAGGGGTTCTTCCTTATACAGTCGTCCTGTATCGCTGTGTAAAAAGCAGCTTTCAGAGAACGCTTGTCGTTGCTTATGGTCTTATAGGATATTCCCTTTTCTTTCATGCGCAACGCCCATTCTTTCGCGTCGGACAGCTTCACACTGTCAATAGGGCAGGAACCAAGTTTATCCGCTTCCAGCAGCTTCATCAGCCGTTCGCGCCCCTTTGTGGTGTTATGCCTTACATTCCCCCGGTGGCGGTTCTGCTTTGCGTAAAGCTCGCAGACAGTCATTTTCTTTCCGATTGTGTCTATCCCGTCGTCAAGGTCTTTCTGTATTTCTTTTTCCTTTTCTCTAAGGGATATGTCGTCACGCTTCCCGGCTGGGGTCTTGTCCGTAGGCACTAACTTCCAGGCATAGACAAATTGCACTTTACCAAAAGTATCGGTATATTTGTAAGCATATCTCCCGTCTTTTCTCTGGCTCTCTCCCGAACGCAAAATGCGGTTTCTATTGTCACGTCTTTTCTCCGACATTGTTTTTGCTCCTTTCCGTGTCGGAAAGAGCCTTGATATGCCTATATTTATTATAGCATATTCAAGGCTCTTTTTCACTATCTTTTTCGCTAAATCGCGTCCAGTGTGTCAATGACTTTTTCAAACTGTTTCCTCTTGATCTGAATACGGTTGCCGTTCAAGATTACCCAGCCCGCCGTGGGATTTTCCTCTGCAAGTTTCCGCAGCTTGTTTTCTCCGATGCGGAAATATTTTGACGCTTCTTCAATAGTAAGCGTGTACTTTTCCCAAATAGGCACATCAGCATTGTTCATTCTATAAGTCCCCCTTTCAAACATGGGTAAAAGGTTAATCGTTATAAAGGGGCTGTGATCAGACGGTTAGCAGCGTAACCTCACGGGAGTTTCACCCCTGCATGGTTCTCATGCAGCCCTACCCATTGCCTGCGACGCTTTGAACGCTCGGACTGTGGCGGTAAGGGAGTATCATTATATATTCTGCGCTGTCGTCGCCCGCAAGCTGCTAAACTTGCTCCCCGGCGTGGTGTTGGTCGCTCGGCTGTCCCGGCAGGGAAAGAAACCCCCGCCGGGATAGTGTCATGGCGCACCCGTCGTATGGCTCGACGCAAAAGGGACGTATCCGATCTGCCCTATGCTGCGCCGCCGTTATCTTGCGCCGCTTTCTTTGTCAAGGTTCAAAATCAAGAGCTTGTCGGCTCACGGAAGCATACCGCGCTGGGCGGTATGCCCCGGTGAAACGACAAGTAGCCCATAAGCGGAAGCGCGGAAAGGGGGACGCGCCCCGCTGGGGACAGCCTGTGTTTAGCCTACGTTAAAGGCAAGGGTGCGGGTAATCAGCCGCACTTGCAGCCTGTTCTTCATTTCCTCGTCAACGTAGGAATAAGTATTGCCCGCGTCGTCTTTCAGCGTCCGGGTGCAAAGTGTCGCTATGTAACCCTCGTAATGCTTCAAGACTGCGCACATGGCTTCCGTGTCGCCGCCCGCCGCTGCTGCAATAACAGGGAACGGCAACAGGGCAACGGATTTTTTATTTCTGTTCATCTGTTTTTCCCTCCATATACAGTTTGATTTTTTCAAGCGCGGTTTTCCTATGCCGGAAAATCGTACTGCGCACAACATTCAGCAGACCGCCTATTTCCTCATCGCTCATATCCAAAAAGTATGACAAAAGGATAATGTCACGCTTCTTTTCGGGCAGGGCTTGTAAGGCTTCGCCAAGCAGCTCATTTTTCACAAGCACATCATAGCCGGACACTTCAAAGCGGTAGTAATCGCTCTCGTACTCGTCCAGCGTGTAGAGCTGTAAGAGTTCCGCTTCGCTCATTTCCGAAAAATTCACTTCAAGGGCGGCGCGTTTGGAAAGCTCCCGGTAATAACTTCTTGCTTCGCCTTTGAGGACTTTTTTCGCAAGTGCGTCATACTGATGTTGGATAGTTTTCATTTCAGAAGAAGATAGCTCCATAGAGTTCACCTCCTTCCTTCGTGGTGTAAAAGACAAAAGGCTTGTCCTTCCGTCCCCTTTCACACCCTATCCGTATGGAAAAGGCTCTTTTGTTGCGCTTTCCAAGCAGCTTTTTAAGAAAACCAAAAGGCGCAAAAAAAGCCTGCCCACAAAAAAAGCGGACAGGAAAAAAGGTACTAAAAAACTTATTAAGATGATTAGACAGTTCATACTTATGGGCGTAATTTTCCCCGGTGGTGGACGGGCTTTTTTTAATGTGTCAATGACCGTCGGATTTTGTCGATAAGCTATGTGCTTCATGGCGGCTACCTCCTTTAGCCGCCGCTCTTATTAGTGAAACCGCGTCATTTCTTTAGAGGGTAAAAAAACGGCGGCTTTGATTTCTCAAAAGCCGCCGTTTAAGAATAAGCGTGTGAAAATACCTCTGCTGGACGACGGCTTTTTTTCTTTTGCCGTCGTACGGCAGATTAACTTTCTATTTTTCTTTTATGAGCAAAAAGCCCTACTCCAATCAACAGAAGAATAATAACTGCAAGTAACGAAATGATGCTGCCACCTATTGTAGCTCTAACAGGATTGTCGTAATAAGATGATTTGTCAGAGAAGTATAATGCGATCCGGTATGCAAATCCATTCGGCACAATAAATCCGATTTCTGAACCAATGAAGAAGCAAGATACAAACCCATATATCACACCCGTTACACTCGCTATAATAATGTTTCTGCTTAAATTGATTACGATTGCTCCCGCACAAACAGTTACAGGAATTATTATGGCAGTTTCCAACAGAAAACCAGTGGTTATCGTCAGAAGTTCGGAAATGTCTGCGGTGGTTTTTCCTGTAATCTGTAAACCGAAAATCAAGCAAAAAAACAGAAACAGAAGTATCAATGCAAAACAAGTGCCGATTATAAGGGCAACCAGAACTTTGGTTAAAAACAATTTATATTTCGGGTATCCGTAAGTTATCCAGTTGATATAAGTTTTGTTTTTATACTCTTGATAAAACAAAAAGCCCACAAGAATGAACAAGACCATTGGGAAAAACATTGCAAACTGATTATTCATAAAAAAGAATAGATCAGTCAATGCTTTTGTGCTGTCATTAAAAATAGCTCCTGCCCCTCCTGTTAATACCGGAAGCAAAGATAGCATCAAGAGAAATAAGAAAGACCATTCCCGCTTCTGTTTGTAAAATTCATTTTTTATCAATGTAATCATCAGACACCCTCCTCACTGGAAGTCATTATTTTTTCATAGAGGGCTTCCAATTCCTGCTCGTTATAGCTGTTTTCTAAAATTTCTACAATACGCCCATTCTTAATGAAGATCAGACAATCGGTAATAGCCGCAATCTCTGTGAGGTTATGGCTTGATACCAAAATACAGTGATTTGGCGATTTTAGCCGTTCTTTCAAAAGAAGCCGGATTTCTTTTATTCCCATAGGGTCAAGCCCATTTGTTGGTTCGTCCAGCAACAAATACGTTACGTTCCCCAAAAAAGCCCGTGCAATGCCCAGCCGTTGACGCATACCAAGGGAAAGCTGCGAAAAAAGTTTGTTTCTTGCTTCCCACAAATTTACCTGTTCCAGTGCTGTCCTAATATCGGGACTGTTGATCTGCAAATATTTTGCATGTAACCGTAGATTTTCTTCTGCGGTCAATTTAGGATAGAACGCAGGATATTCAATCAGACTTCCAAATAAACGGCTGGAAACAGGCTGATTATCAGAAAGAATTTCCCCGGTAAAGTCTGTCAGTCCCAGCATTGACTTAAACATTGTTGTTTTGCCCGCGCCGTTTGAACCAAGAACACCATATATTTTTCCCAGTTCTAATGTCATGTTGATGTTATGGAGCAAAACAGCATTGCCTACCTCTAAATTCACATTATTAACCTGTAACATTTTGCACCTCCATTACTGTGTGAAAAGAAAAGTTAAAAAGCATAATACATAGACAATAAAAGCGGCTATGATAGGTTTTCCCTTTTGTCGTAACCCTTTTATTCCGTCGCTTAAAATTCCATTGATAGCAACTAAAAAGCAGACAGCAAGGGCAATCAAAGAAATAATTAAAGCAATCATAGAAATCATATAATTTACCTCCTTGCTGAATATGGTATCAAAAAGGTATAGGATTTCTCTATGAAAAGTCTAAGGAAAGTCTAAGGATAAAAAAGAGCTGCCAAAGCAGCCCTTAATTAGTAGGAAATGTAATCTGTATGTCAAAGGTTTTGTTATGCAGATTTGCCGATATGCAGCCACCCATTTTTTTTGTCAATTTTTTTGCGATTGCTAACCCTAAGCCTGTTGTCTTTTTGCTGCGTGACTGATCCGTAGTATAAAAGCGATCAAATAGATACGGAATATCTTCTTTACATATCGTTTCAGAGTGGTTAGAAACAATTATTTGATAAGTCTTTTCTGTAAAGGAAGATATAATTTTATATTCTTTGTCACCGTGTATCAAAGCATTATATATGATATTAGAGAATACACGGCAAAGGGCTTCTTTATCAGCCCATATTATAAAAGGCGTATCTGGAATACGGATATCCAATGTAGCTGATTTTTTTTCAAAGTCACTATAATACATTGCAAGAACATCACGCAGACAACTATTTATATCTATCCTCTGCTGCATAAGTTTTAATTCATTTGCTTCAATCCTTGCAAATTCAAATAGCTGGTCAAGTAAAATTTTTACAGCAGTAATTCTTTCGTAAGCTATTTCAACATACTCCTTTTGTTCCGGTAACAGGTCTTGTTCCATAAGTAATTGAATATATCCATTTGCCGTTGCAAGAGGTGTACGAAGATCATGTGAAAGGCTTGTAATCGTGTCTTTGAACAGCGCATTATTTTTTTTGATTTGTTGTCCCGTATCACGGTATCTTTCCAAAAGACAGTTGATACTTTCTGCTAAATGTTCCGTGCTTCTGTCAATCCTTTCTAACGTTATCTCTGTCCCCGTATCACGACTACATAAAAAATCAATTTGATTTTTAATACGGTTAATCTGCTTTTTTTGTATACCCATTTTAATAAGTAATCCCAAACAACATATCATCAAAATCAGGCAAAAAATCCACATAAACTCACCTTCTTTCATGTTTTCTTAAATCTGCTTTCTGATAAATCCAATATGCCGCCCCTGTCGGGAAAAGAATATATGCTGCAATCGTAATCAAAGTAGCTGATAACTGGATCATGGACAGGCTGATCTCCATTTGATCAGACAATCCGACAATCCAATACTTATAAAGTGAATACTCCAAATCTAAAGCGGTACTTATCTTAGTTAAATATAGATACAGAGTTCCCAAAAGAAAAAATGACACAACTAATACAATATTGCGATAAGGAATTAAACAGCTTAACAGCCATAGAAATGAGGAATACCCGATAAAACACAAAATCTGTAATATCAAATATCCACATATTCCCGTAAGCGAAAATTCAATATATGGCTGTTTTATCCATGTAGATAGTATAAATAAATACGCCATAAAAAAACTGAAAATGAGATAAAAGAGCGTAGCTATCCATAACGCAATCAATTTTCCAAAGAAAAAGTCGAACCGGGAAACACCTTTCATAAATAAGATTTCATGTATACCTTTCTGATAATCCTCTGTAACATAAATCAGTTGGAAAATGGTCATAGGTATTACAAGGCTATAATCCGAAAATAGAAACTCTGTAAAACCATTTAGCGAAGCAATGCCCCCTGTCAATCCGGCAGTTTTAACTGTATCATAATGATAAGTCAAAGCATATGCAAACATAAAAAAAGTAGATAGCAAAAGGCAGAGAAAAAAAAGGCGGTTTTTACGAATACGGTATAACTCACTTTGAATAATCTGAAACATTTTTTGCTTCACCTCCTGCTAATGCTGATAGGAACGTTTGTGGGTTCATTCCAGCAATTCCAATTTCGCATACTTCAATACCGGAAGATACTAATTTTGTGTTTATTTTCGACGAATAGGACACGGGACAAAATACTCTGATTAAATCGTCCCCCAAGACTTCATACTGCGGAAACTCATTTTGAATCACTGTAATGGCTTTCTCTACCTGTGGTGTTCTGATTTTTATGCACCGTTTACATTCTTCATCTATTTTATGGGGCGTCAATTCAGCCTTTAACTTTCCGTCAGCAAGAATACCATATCTTTTTACAATCCGGGACGCTAATTCATAATCCTGTCCAGTCAATAAAATCGTCGTATTTCTTTCTTCATTTAGTGAAGAAATAATTGATAAAAGATTTTCACATTCCTGTGTGTCAAGTCCTTGAAATGGGTCGTCCAATAAGATGAAATCCGGCTTTCCTAATAAGGCTATCCCTAAATTTATCTTTTTTTGTACATATAACGGCAAGTGACAGACTGCCTTTTCTTCAGTAAAGTTTAAATCAAGCTCTTTGTCAAAATTCTTTTGCAGCACTCCATATGACAGCGCAAAATAATGCAGCATATCCAAAGCCGACATTTTACCAATAGAGTACGGTTTTTGCGGAACATAGCCAATTCTGCGCTTTTCCTGTAAATAGTCAGAGTTTCCAAACAGTTTGATTGCTCCTGTCTGTGGAATGACTGTGCCTGTCAGTATTTGCAGTAACAAGGTCTTTCCAGCATTATGTCCGCCGTAAAGCATATATATTTCCCCACGTTTTACTTGTAGGGATATATCGGTTATACCCTTGCAATCGGGAAAAATATAAGATATATTTTTCAATTCTAAAGCAGTTTCCATTTGTATCATTCCCCGCTAATCCTGCATTTTAAACCCTAATCCCCAAACAGTTTGTATATACTGTCCCTGCGGATTGGCTTTCAGAAACTTTTTGCGCAAATTGCTGATATGAACATTGATTGCGTTATCATCACCAAGAAATTCTTCATTCCAAACACTTTCAAATATATTATTTTTTGTAAACACCTTGTTTGGAGAGGACATGAGTAATTGCAGTATCAAATATTCATATTTTGTCAAACTGATTGGAGTATCTTTGATTTTTACTTCTAAGGTGTCAGTATTTAAAGTCAAATCTTTAAAACATAGGACAGTTTCGCATATTCTGTTTTTCTGATAACGTCGTAATACAGCTTCTATACGAACAAGAAGCTCTGCATTATCAAAGGGTTTCACAAGATAATCGTCTGCACCATTTTTTATTAAATTGATCCGACTGTCAATATCCGTTTTAGCAGATACTCCAATGACGGGAATATCTGCTTTTTTTCTAAATTCTTCCAATACTATTTCCCCGGAAAGTCCGGGTAACATTAAATCAAGCAGAACTAAATCAAATTGTTGCTTTTCTAAAATCAAAAGTGCTTCACTTCCAGAGTAAGCAGAAACAACTTTATAGTTATTTTGAAATAGTAGCCGCTTTATCATATCACTAAGCAATACATCATCTTCAACAATCAAAATATTTGACATTTGATTACGCCTTATCCTTTCTTCGCTTATCCATTGGCTTCTCTGCGTCCTTTGGTATCAGCCACAAGCGACTAAACTTTGCCACACCGGGTATGCGGTTTTCCTCGCATAACTTCTGTACCCGTCGTTCTGAAATTCCCCATTTTTTGGCTGCTTCCGGGGCAGAAATATATTCTAACATCTTCATTCACCCTTTCTCTAACCTCTATCAGTATAATTGTATGCGTCTAACCGAATAATTTCAAGATACTTTTTGTTAAGTTTGGGAATTATTTTAGTTAACCAATAGAACTGTGTAGACATATCCAAAAAGAAAGGTGAACAGTAGAATGTAAGAGGGTGAATGAATATGGCAAAAAGACCAGTACCACAATATGATTTTAAGGCTTTTGGTGAAGCAATCAAAGCGGCGCGTAAAGGGCGCAAGGAGAGCCGGAAAAAGGTATGCGACGAAATGTATATATCCCCGCGTTACCTTGCGA
The DNA here is from genome assembly GCF_000403455.2 of Dorea sp. 5-2. Lineage (GTDB taxonomy): Bacteria > Bacillota > Clostridia > Lachnospirales > Lachnospiraceae > Sporofaciens. The sequence continues at coordinate 159,417 of NZ_KE159718.1, forward strand.
ATATTGAGAACAAGGGGCAGCACCCCAGCGTACAAATATTCTTTGAGCTTATGCTCCGCTATGATATATCCGTAGACCAGCTCCTTTTTTCGGAAAAGGAAGCGGAAAAATCCACGCAGCGGCGGCAGCTTGATACATTGCTTGACAGCATGGATAAGAAAGACTTAACGATTATCACCGCTACGGCTAAAGGAATACAGGAAGCTAAAGGGACAGACGATTAGACCGCTGTTCCTTTTTTCCGTTGCTGTTTAGGATAGTTGCAGCCGTTTTTGTGCTGCAATATTTTTTTGCGCCAAATTCAGAGAAAAATGCAACAAATAAGCTCTTTTCAAGGGGATAGGGAGTAGAATAGCAAGCATAGGAAAAGAGTAGCCTTTTCCGTATTTCTGCCCGCCCTGTCGGTCAGAAATTGCTTGTTGGGAAGTGTCCCAAACCCTCTATGAGAACGGAAAGGAGCGAAAAACCATGAACGGACGCAAAAGGACGGTACAGGTCAAATTTTATGTGACAGAGGAAGAACGGAAATTGATTGAGGAAAAAATGAAGCTCGTCCCCACAAACAACATGGCGGCATATCTGCGCAAAATCGCCATTGACGGGTACATTATCCAAGTAGACCACACGGACATAAAGGCAATGACAGCGGAGATACAGAAAATCGGGGTGAATGTCAATCAGATCGCACGCCGCGTAAACGCGACGGGGAACGCCTACAAAGAGGATATAGAGGAAATCAAGGGGGTGCTTGCGGAAATATGGCGGTTACAAAGATTAAGCCTGTTAAAAGCACTTTGAGCAAAGCCCTTGACTATATCGAAAACCCGGACAAGACGGACAATCAAATGCTCATATCCTCTTTCGGGTGCAGCTATGAAACGGCAGATATTGAGTTTGGCTATACCCTTTCGCAAGCGCGGGATAAGGGGAACAATTTAGCCTTTCACTTGATACAGTCCTTTGCGCCGGGGGAAGTGGACTATCAGAAAGCCCATGAGATCGGGCGGCAGCTTGCCGACGCGGTAACAAAGGGGCAGCATGAATATGTACTCACGACGCACATTGACAAGGGGCATATCCATAATCACATTATTTTCTGCGCGGTCAACTTCGTAGATCATCACAAGTACGTTTCCAACAAAAGGACGTATTACGGCATACGCAACATGAGTGACAAGCTGTGCCGGGATAACGGGCTTTCCGTTGTTGTCCCCGGCAAGGGCAGCAAGGGAAAGAGCTATGCGGAGTACCAAGCGGAGAAAACCGGGACAAGCTGGAAAGGCAAGCTAAAAATCGCAGTTGACGCGCTCATTCCCCAAGTGTCCAGTTTTGAGGAATTATTGCAGCGGTTACAGGCGGCGGGCTATGAGATCAAGCCGGGAAAATATATCTCATGCCGCGCACCGGGGCAGGAACGGTTTACCCGCCTGAAAACCCTCGGCGCAGATTATACAGAGGAAGCCATAAAAGAACGGATAGCGGGCAAGCGCACCCGTGCTGCCAAAGCTCCAAAGGCAGAACGCAAAGGCGTTAATCTTCTCATTGACATTGAAAACAGTATCAAGGCGCAGCAGAGCCGGGGCTATGAACAGTGGGCGAAAATCCACAATCTGAAACAGGCGGCAAAGACTATGAACTTCCTCACCGAAAATAAAATCGAACAGTACGCCGATCTGCTCACCCGGATAGAGGAAATCACGGCAGCAAGCGAACAGGCGGGGGACAGCTTAAAGGACGTGGAAAAGCGGCTTTCCGATATGGCGGTGCTTATCAAGAATGTCACTACCTACCAAAAGACAAAGCCCCTCTATGAAGCCTACCGTAAAGCCCGGAACAAGGAGAAATACCGGGCAGAGCATGAACGGGGTATTATCCTCCATGAAGCGGCAGCAAAGGCACTAAAGACGGCGCAGATCGGCGGCAAGCTCCCTAGCATCCCTGCCCTGCAAGCAGAGTATGAAAAGCTGCAAGCGCAGAAAGAAAGCCTTTACGCCGATTATGGAAAGCTGAAAAAACAGGTTCAGGAATATGACGTTATCAAGCGGAACATAGACAGCATTTTACAGGCAGAGAAGCAGCCGGAACGGGAACGGCAGACAGAGCGCGGATAAAGATATGGACACTATTGATTTTTGATTTCTTATAACATATAATAGGAACTGAAAATTCAAGAAATAAGTCAATCAATAGTTGTGAGGTGTTCAATTATGAATGAAAGAGAAAGAATAATTCGTTTGTGGTTTGATATGTGGTTGCAGCAAAAAGATTTAGGAATAAATGCTATTTTTACGGAAGATGTGGTTTACATTGAAAGTTGGAGTCCCAAATACGAAAACCGCGCAATGGTAGCGCATTGGTTCAAAGAATGGAATACGCGTGGAAAGGTTCTTGTGTGGGAAATAAAACAGTATTTTCATAAAGGAAATCAGACAATAGTGGAATGGTATTTTAAGAACCAAATGAATAATGGTAACATAGAGGAATTTGACGGAATATCACTTATTGAATGGACACCCGATAACAAAATAAAATTTCTAAAAGAGTTTGGCTGTAATCTGAATAATTATAATCCGTATCAAAAAAGTGATGTACCACAATTTAGAAATGAAAAAGCTAATTGGTTCTGATTGAGCAATTTCACTTTACCAAAGAAAATAAAACCGGGACGCGGTAGCTTTTCAGTAGCCACCGCGCCCCGGTTTTTTATGGGTGCAAAGATTGGATTGTTACGCAATAGGACGGCATTTTCTGGGGTAAAGGTATAAATCCCTTACTGTTTCATTTTTCCGCCCGGAAAGCCGCATAAATCAAAGCTTATTTCGCCCCTATCGCGTAACATTCGCTCTCATTTTCCTCATGCGCTCGGCGGTCTGTCTGCGGGTGATACGCTTCCGGCAGTCCGGGCAGTAAATCGCCCGGTTGGAGCTGGACGCAAAGGGCGCACCGCACACGCTACAACGGCGCATATCCTCCGCATGGTAAAGCTCGGCGTACAGCTCCTTATCTGCGGGCAGCACCGCGATACGGAACCATTTACAGAGCAGGGAATAGGAAATGAGCTGTGGGCATACGCAAGTGTCCCCGTCGTCCAGCAGGATACAGTTCCCGTTATCATAATTGCAGCACGTCCGGCGTACAAGGGCATTGACTTTCCGGCTTTGGGGCGGCGTGAGCCGCTTAATGTCGCTCATACCTCGTCGGCGGGGTAAAGGGCAAGCCCCGCAAATTCCGCTTCGGTCATGCGCCCCACTTTGGCAAGGGTGCGGGCGGCAAAATCCCGCATTTCCCCGTCCATAAAGGGCAGCGCGGCGTTCATAGCCAAGATAAGCCCCTCCTTGCTGCCTGTCATGTAGATACTCAAAAGGTTGGTTTCCTCCACCGTGAAATTGTTATATTTGTTCATGCTCATACCTCCAATCCGTGATTTTTTGTTTTCGCCGCCGTTTTCTTCGGGGCGGTTTTCTTTTTATCCTGTGCAAGCTGCGCCCGGACAGAGGGGCGGGGCTTCCTTATCTGCCTGTCCCGGTTCTCGTCCTTGCCGATCAGCGCGTATGTACCGTGCCTGTCCTTGATCTGCGAAAAGGAAAGTGTCTTATAGGGCAGCATAGAAAAAAGGCGGTCGGTGTCCTTTGTGGTAGCAATCTGCGTAAAGTAGGGGGACAGTTCCACCATGAAATGAGATTTATCCGGGCTGTTCGGGGCGCTTAACTCTTTCATTTTCCCTACAATGCGCCGTGCTTCCGTTTCGATCAGCCCGTCGCGCAATGCCGCGGTATGCGTTTCCAAGTCCCCCGGAACCGCCGACTGTTCCCGGCTGCGCCTTTCCTCCCGTAACAGGGATTGCAGGGCTTCCGGGTCATTGGGGATTGCTTCAAAGCGTTCAAACTTTCCAAGCTGCGGATTGGGGGAAGCGTCAAAGGGTCGCGCCGCTGGCTGCTCCCGTTCCCCATGCTCATAGATAAGCATATAGTTATCAGCGGGTAATGCCTGTTCGGTGATGTGCTTATAATGCTGCTGGTAGTCCAGCTCATAGAGATTGCCCGTGATCTTCCCGTCCTGTATGCCTGTAAGCTCCACGGCATAGGCAAGTACCCTGTCGCGGGTCTGTTCCCCGTAAAACTTCCATGTGTTGTGTTCCCGCGTGTCTTTCAGAAAAGCGTCGCGCTCCTTAATACAGCACGTCCCGGACGGGCGGGAAAACCACAAAAGCATTTTATCCCCGGCATTAGGGCTTTCTGCCGCCCGCTTTATAATCTCTTTGTCAATGTCAAAATCACTCTGATAAAAAGCGGTGTTCTGCTTCATGATCGCTTCAAGGGAAGCGGTCACGTCCACGTTTTCAAATTTATTCAGTTTCCCCATAATCAGCTCCTTTCCAAGTCCTGTGACTTATTCCTTGCCTGTTTCTTCTGCGCCGCCCGTTCCTTGTCGGCTTTGAGCTGCGCCCGGATAGAGGGCTTCTTTTCCGGCTTTTTCCCCGGTTTTGTTTCCTTGCCCTGTCCCTTTTCCGCTTTCAGTGCGGCGGCATACTCGGCAAGGGAGATCTGTTCGCCGCTTCTCGCCTTTGCTTCCAGCTCGTCAGCGGTAGGCGTGGGGGTGTTGTTGATGATACCGTCAAAATTGTTGTCGTTCTGCTCGATAGCGTCCTCGACGTGCTTTAAGGGGTTCGCCTTTTCCGGCGGTTCTGCGGCGACTGCAAATGCCTGTGTCCCGTTCCCCATAATGAGATACTTCCCGTCCTCCGACGTATGGTGAAGCCCGTACCCGGCTTCTTTCATCTGCTCGGCGGTCATATCGGTTACAGAAAAGCTCCCCCGTGGCGTTCTGATCTGCTCCCCGGTCATGCGGGTGTCGGGGGTAAGCTGCGGTGTCTGCTCCTGCAAAAACTCCGGCACTTCCTTATAGCCGAAACTGTCAACATAATGCGCCGTGTCCTCCCCGTTCTGATGAAGCACCACTATATCCGATACGGAAAGGCTGTGTCCCTTAAAATCTTTGGGGTGGTCGATATTAAAGCGGGTATAAATATCTTCAAGAGAAGTCCCCGGCGTAAGCTCTGCGGCATAGATCAGATTATAATTCGCCGCTTCCACGGAAAGCCCCGCCGCCTGTAAGCGGTCGTAAGGCTCAAAATGATAGTCCCGCATACCGTCCCCGTCCTTTAGCTGGTAAATGGTAAAGGTGTCCTTGTCCGGCTCTTTCTCCGTGGCGGTCGGTTCCGGCGTTTCCTGCCCCGGCTCGGCGGCGGTCTGCGCTTCCTGTGCCTTTGCATAAAGGTCTTTCACGTCGCCCTGTGTCAGCACCCCGGTTTCCAGCTTCCCCAAAAGCTCCCGGCACTTCTCCGGGGTTCCCGTGTAGAGAATATCCCCCAGCTTCGCCATGCCGTTATCCTGTGCCACATACTCCTGCAAGAGATAGCTGTTTTCCGGGCTGTCGCTGTATGGGTTCTGCCGCACCTTGTAAAAGGTTTCCGGCGTAGTGGGTTTCTCCGGTGCGTCTGCGGTTCCCGGCTCGGTGTCCTGCGGCTGCTCCGGGGCGGCTGCTTTTTCTGCGGCGGCTTCCTGCCTTGCCCGTTTCTGTAACTCGGTGGGGCGTTCCCCGGTAAGGGGCTGTATGCACTTGATACAATCGGCGGCATAGATCGCATTGTCGTTTAACTGCCGCTGCCATGCTTCCGTGCTGGGCGCATAGCGGAAGCCGTTCCCTTTCAGTTCCTCCCGGATTTCCTTATCCGGCTTTTCGTCAAAGAAAATCTGCAAGCGGTTATCCGCTGTATTGGCTTCCACACGTCCCCCGTCAAATTCCCAGCCCACATATCCAAGCTCTTTCCTGCGGGTAAGGGCAGTAATGCGGTTTTTTAATCTGCGGATTTCCGCGTTGTTGTTGGATAGCTGGTAGCTCTCAAAGGGTTTCGGGTTCGCCCGGTAGCTGCCGGACATGGACGCTTTCAGCTTTTCGATCTGCTCCGGGGATAAGTGGGGGCAGCCGTCAAGGGTCTTATTCTTTCGGTAATAGGCGTTGACCGCTTTCATGGTTTCCTGCAAGGCTTCCAGCTTTGCAAGTTTGCTTTCCAGCTTAGAAACGGCGTTGGGGTCGTCGGCACTGATACCGCCCATGCCGGTACTGCGGATTTTATCAAGCAAGCCCTGTATCTCCCGGTATTCCTCCATGTTCTTATCTGCTGCGGCGTTCTGCTTCTCCTTTTTGCGTACAGGGAAATTGCTTCCCCCGGCAATCATGATCGACGGGACGCGGGCGGTGATCTCATAGCCTTTATTCATGTTCGCCGCCAGCTTCCGGGCGTAAGCGTCAAGCAGCCCGTCAATCTTTTCATGGAAAGAGGGGTCAACACGCTTTTTCTGCCTTGCGGCAATCTCGGCGGCTTCGTCTACATAGTGGCGGTATTCTGCCGTTGCGCTTCCGGGCTTGTAATCGGAAAAGCTGATCGCTTCCTTTGCGCGGCGGGCGGCGTTCTCGTTGATCGGGTAGTATGTAACCGTTGTTTCCGTCGGCTCCGGGGTGGAAGTCTGCGCTGCTTCGCTGGCGGGCGGCTCTGTCTGTTCCGGCGTGTCTGCCTTTTCGGAAACAGGGGGTTCCGGCTCCTGCGGCTTTTCCTGTGCTTCGGGTTCTCCCGGCTCCTGCGGTTCGGCGGTCTGTGCGGTTTCCTGCTCCGGCGCGGCGTAAGGCTCGTACCCGTTGGCGGCGTATTCTTCAACCGTCATTCCCGCGTCTGCCGCTTCCTGTGCGATTTCCTCCTTGACGTGTTCCTTGTAGGCTTCCAGCTCCACGTCAAAATCCCTAAGCTGGGGGACGGGCGGCAAGTTGTATTCGCCTTGATTGACAAGCCCCCGGCACTCGGAAACATAGGCTTGTATGGCGGTATGGTAGGCGGTTTCCGTAGGTGTCAGATTGTCCCCGGCTTGCAGAGCTTCCCCGGCGATACGCTCCATTTCAGATAAATTACAATGCAGTTTCAGATAGGGGATAAACTCATTCAGCAGCATTGCCCGGTGTTCCTTGTCGGCTTCCAGTGCTTCCCTGCCCTCGTTGCGCAAAAGGTAATTTTCCCATTCTTTATCGTTCAGATAATAGGTATGGTACTGTTCGATATGCTCCACAAGGGAACCGTCCCCGTCGCCCAAGTCCTGCCGCCCCTCGTAGTGGTCGGCTGTCCCGTTCATCACATAATCAATACGGAAAGCGGTCTTGTCGTAGCCGGGACTTGCAAGGTTGGCTTCGTCCAATTCTGCGATAAGGGTATTTGCACGGGACAGGGGGATTGTTTCGCCCTCCCGTAGCTGGCTGCTTTCGCTCCAAAGGATTGTGACGGTCGGCTCTGCCGTAAGGTCGGGTGTCGGCTCTTTTTCCGCTTCCTGTGCTTTTGCGGCTTCCCGTTCTTTTTGCAGCTTTGCAAAGTGTCCGTCAATGCTGTTGATGATCTCGGCGGCGGTGGCGCGGATTGTTTCAAGGGAACTTTTCAGCTCCGCAAGCTCCCGCCCGCTGCTCCACCCGGCGACGTACCCAAAGGAATAGTCGGACGTATCAAGCCCGTAGTGCTGGCATACCGTATAAGCGACACTTTCCGCCTGAACCTCACGGGTGCGGCGGTCGGGTCTGTCCGGCTGTTCCTCCTGCGGGGCGTTTAAGTCAATGTCGTGCAGCTTCGCATGGGCGATCTCATGGATAGCGGTCTTTAGGTTCTGAAGCTCGCTCATTCCCTCGTCTATGGCAATGCGCTTTTCCTCCAAGTGGTAGTAGCCGTGTGCTGTCCCCTCGATCTTCTCAAAGCCCATAGGAACGGGAGAGGTCTTTTCCAGTGCGGCGAAAAAGTCCTCGTATTTTTCCACGTCCCCGGTCAGCTCATTTGCGGAAAGGCTGGGAAGCTCCCGCCCCTCGGTCTGCGACACGTCGAAAACGGCGACGACTTTATAGGCGGGGATTTGGATTTCCTTTGTTTCCGTGACGGGCTTCCCGTCTTTTCCGATCACCGTCTTTCCCGTCTGCGGGTCTTTCTTCTCTACCTCCTGCCGGATTTTATACGGCGACGGGGCAAGTATGCGTATGCCTTTTTCCCCGCGCATTACGTTCCGTCCAAAGTTATTTTTCCATGCGTTAAATCCGGCGATAAGGGAAGCGTCGGGCTTCTGCATGGCGATCAGCAGCGTATTGTTGAAGCTGTAATTATGGAACTTTGACATGACTTGCAGATATTCTTTGTAGCGTTCGCTGTCAAACAATTCCGTGATACCCTGCTCCAAGCGGTCTGTGATCTCTTTCAGCTTTTCAGCGGGCTTTTCGGCGGTGAGAATGATCGGGTTGACCGGGCGCGGCGGTGGCGGGGAACCTGTCGGCGTTCCCGGCTGGGGTTCCTCCTGCTCCGGCGCGGCTTCGTCCTTTTCCAGCTTATCCGGGGCAGAACGTTCCGGCTCCGGGAAACTCATTACCTTGTATTCCTTTGGTATGTCGCTTTCGTGCCCGTTGTACCACTGTGAAAAAGTGTTGCCGTTGTTGTAGATATAGCCCTGCTCGGTAAACTGTCCCCGGTCTTTCTTTACAGCGTCCCGCCCGTATTCCTCGTACTTGAAATACTTCTTTGCTTCTTCGGGCAGCTCCAATTCGTCCAGCTCGTCAATGAGGTAAAAGCCATAGTCGGCTTCGGTTCGGACAGCGGGGTATATCCAGTAGCAGTCAAGGTTTTGTGCAAGGTTGATAAGGTCTTTCACGCTCCCGGCGTGTTCCCCCAGCGTTACCGCCGCCGTGAATTTATCCCGGTCGCCGTCGCCCTGCATTTCCAAGAGCTTTCCAAGATAATTCAGCTCGTCAATGGTGCTGCCCTGTACCACGGAAAGCGGCACGTCAAAGGGGTAGGCTTCTGTATTGGAAAAGCCATTGATGAAAAAATCCTGCGGGTTATCCGCTGTAATGCCGACGCTTTTCATAGCCGCGTGAAGCTGCTCCGTGGTGGTCGGCATGGAAAGCCATTCGCCGCCCGGTTGTCCGGTTTCAAAGCGGCTGCGGCTGTCAATTAAAACTGAAAATGTTTCGCTCATTCGTTTTCTCCTTTCTTTTACGGCAGCGTTACGGAAGCTGCCCTTTTTATTGTTTCCCGGTATGCTGCGCTGCACCCGCGCTTTCTGCCAAGATTTTTATTTTTTCAAGAGGGTTTGGGACACTTCCCAACAAGCAAAATCCCCGTCCGGCGCGTCAGCGTCGAAAGGGGATTTACGGAAAAGGGTACTCTTTTCCTATGCTTGCTACGGAACTTATTTTTTCTTCGGTATCTCTATCTTGTAGTTGACATACTTCCCGCCCGTATCAGCTAAAACAACGGTTCCGTCGTAGGTTTTGCCTGTTTTCGGGGAATACAAGCCCTTGACATTTGCCTTGCCGGATTTTAAGAGGGCGGCGGCAATCTTCGGGGTAAAGGTGACTTTCCTTTCCTCAAAGAAACGGTCATTTTTCCACATGGTAAAGGCGCAATCCCGGTTAGAGCAGTAGAAATTTTTCTTGCCCTCATGGACGGGAGAACCGCACCGGGGGCATTTGCCGATAGAGGGCTTTTCCTCCCCGCCCGTGAAAACCGCCTTGCTTTTGTCAGCGGTGGTATTCTCCTTTACCAGCTCCCGCGCCATAGCTTCAATGCGCTGCATGAAGTCCCCAGCGTCGGCGGCTCCCTTTGCGATCTGCGTCAGATTGTTTTCCCATTCAGCGGTAAGCATGGGAGAGGTCAGCATATCCGGCAGAATGGAGATAAGCGCGTTGCCGTTTGGGGTGGGGATAAGCTGCTTTCCCTTTCTTTCCGCAAAGCCGGACTTCACCAGCTTTTCAATGACAGCGGCGCGGGTGGCGGGAGTGCCAAGCCCCCGGCGTTCCGCGTCCGGGTCGGTGTCCTCGTTCCCGGCGCGTTCCATTGCCGAAAGCAAAGTTGCTTCGTTGTGGGGCTTTGGCGGCGTTGTGAAATGCTCCGTTACCTTTGCCGTGGGATTTTCAAAGGTCTGTCCCTCGGTCAGCTCCGGCAGGGTGTTTTCTCCGTCGCTGTCTGCGTCCTCCGGGTCGGGCTTGCCTTTCAGCGTCGCCCGGTAGCGGCGTTCAAAGTCTTTCCAGCCGCCCGCAAGCACCGTCTTTCCCCGCGCCGTAAATTCCGTATCTGCGCATGAGAAAACCGCCGTGACCGCTTCAAAGATATGCGGTTCGGCGGCAGCGAAAATAAGACGCGCCCCGGCAAGGGTGAGGATATTCCTTTCACTTTCCGGCAGCGCGGCAAGGTCGGTCTTTGCAAGCTCCATAGTGGGGATAATGGCGTGGTGGTCGCTTACCTTGCTGCTGTCAAGCGTCCGGGAAACGTCCGGGGTAAACTCTGCGCCCTCCATAAAGGGCAGTTTCCCGGATAACATGGTAACAGTCATTGCCGCCGTGTCCCCCATGTCGTCCGTAAGAAATGCGCTGTCTGTCCGGGGATAAGTAAGCAGACGCTTTTCATACAAGGTCTGCGCAAGGTCAAGGGTCTGCTTCGCCGTGTAGCCATAGATTTTATTGGCTTCCCGCTGTAAGGAAGTGAGGTCAAAGAGCTTCGGCGGGGCGGCGGTCTTTTTCTCTTTGGTGAGGGAAACACATACCGCCTGTGCCGCTTCGCAAGCTGCTTTCCGTTCGTCGGCTTTTTTCTTGTCCGAAATCCTTTCGCTGGCAGCTTCCGCGCCGGAAAAGTCAAGGCGCACATGGTAGTATTTTTCTTTCTTGAAATGGGAGATCGCTTCGCCCCGGTCAACCAGCATTTTCAGTGTGGGGGTCTGTACCCGTCCCACGTTCAAGGTCTTGTTATACAGGCAGGAGAAAAGGCGGGTCGCGTTGATACCGATAATCCAGTCGGCTTTTGCGCGGCACAATGCGGAAGCATAGAGCGCGTCATAGTCCCGCCCGTCTTTGAGGTCAGCAAAGCCCGCCTTGATCGCGCAGTCCTCCATTGAGGAAATCCACAAGCGGCGCATGGGCTTGCTACACTGTGCTTTCGTATAGACAAAACGGAAGATCAATTCTCCCTCCCGCCCAGCGTCGCAGGCATTGACTACCTCGGAAACGTCTGCACGGTGCATAAGCTCCTTTAAGGTCGCAAACGGCTTTCCCTTGTCGGCGGCGACGTTGTACTGCCATTCCTCCGGCAGAATGGGTAAAGTTTCATAGCTCCATTTCTTGAACTGCTCCCCGTAGGCGGCAGCTTCCGCAAGCTCCACCAAATGACCGACACACCAAGAAATGAGATAGCCCCCGCCCTCGATATATCCGTCTTTCTTTTCCTTAACGCCAAGTGCGGCGGCGATACTTGCTGCAACGCTGGGCTTTTCTGCAATAATCAGTTTCATTTTCTGTTCTCCTTTCAGTTGTTTTAGGTTTGGAATTGGTTTATACTTTAAGCATTACTATAAGAAACAGGTGACAATATGAAATCAATACATATCTTTGACGTTTTTACTCCTACTGATGAACAGAAAGAAGCAATAAATAAAAAACGCGGCGGACATTACAGACGTGGTAAAAATAAAGAAATGGACTACTTTATTGAGTGTGCAACTTCGCTATTTCCCAATAACCATTATTCAAGGTTCACACCTATACATGATACTACCAAAGAGTTTTATCAACTGATTACTTCTCCTGATACGACAGAAAGGATTGTTCTAAATTGGATAGCTTCTAATCGTGCATGGAACTATTTGTTTGGCTTATTACGGCGTTATTACAGAACAGGACACCACGACGATAATTACATCTTTCCAGAGTTCAAAATCGGTTCGTCTTATGTAGCTGATTATCTGCTCATAGGTAGCAGTTCAGACGGTTATCAATTTGTCTTTGTGGAATTAGAAGCTCCAAACGGGCGAATAACAAAAGAAAAGGGTACGCGTTTCGGAGAAGTACTCAATAAAGGGATTGAACAGGTTAGAGATTGGCAAATGTATATCGCTGCAAATTGGAATGTAATTGTAACAGAGTTAGAAAAGCACTCATTCCAAAATAAAAAATTGCCCCGTCAATTATACAAATATAGCCCTTATCAAGTTTACTATGCTGTAATAGCCGGACTTCGTAAAGATTTTGAGAATATTCGTGACAGAAAACTCCAACTGCAAAATGAAAATAATATAACACTTTTGCATTACGAAAATCTTATAGACGTTGCAAATGAAAATTAAAAATTCATTCATTTTCCCGTGGTTTTCTTCTCTGTCAGCTTCTTGATACAGTACCCCACGCAGGGCGGCTCCCGGTTATAGGGACAGCCCTTGCAGCGCGGGGGAATGGAAGCGGGCGGCGATTTTCCACGCCGCCCGTCACCCGGTTTCTGTATCATCATTCTTTCTAAGGGGTTGTCGGTGAACAGGGTCATGCTTCCTCGTCCTCCGTTCCCCCGTCGTCCCCGGCTTCGTCGGGTTCCGGCTCGTCCTCGTCGTAATCGTCAAAATCGAAATCGTCAAGGTCTGTGCTGCCTTTTACGTCCTGCTTCGGCTTCATGATCTTAAAGTAATAGAACGCACCGCCGCCCCCGGCAAGGGCAACGATCAGAAAGAGCAGCAGCCCGCCCGTGCCTGTTTTCTTTTCCGGCTGCTCTGTTGGTTCCTCCGTTTCCGGCTCCGCTGCCTTGCCGCTGCAAGCGGTCAGATTGGTGCTGCATACCGGGCATAGGGTGTTGACCGCGCCCGGTTCGCATTTCTCCGTACAGTTGCAGACTGCGGGCGGCTCCGTGGCGGTGTTTCCGTCCCCGATCAGTGCCATAAGGTCGGCTTCGTCCACTTGATTTAAGAAATGCACGGTGTTCTCGCCCTCGTCGTCCCGGTCAATGAGGATATAAAAGTAATTGCCGTTTTTGGTCGTCACGGTGATAAGCTGCTTGTTGCCGCCGAAATCGTCAACAAGGGTCGCGTTCCCGTCCGGGGTGAGGGGTTCTTCCTTTTCGGGTTCCTCGTAGATAACGCCGCTGTCGTCGGTCGCGTCGTCTGCTCCCTCCGGGACTTGTGCATAGGCGGTGACAGAAAAGCCGCCCATGAGGATAAGGGCGGCGCATAAGGTCAGCAGGGTTCTAAAAATCTTCTTATTCTTCATTCTCGGTTTCCTCCTGTTCGTCGTTATAAGCGGGTGCGGGGGTCATGCCGGGGATTGCGCCCCCGGAAAGCATGGAAGTAAGCTCCTGCGGGGAAAGGCGCATAGAGCGCACAAGCTGGACGATCTGTAAATTCTCCGCTTCGGTTTTCTGCGCTTCCAGCCCTTTGAGCTTGTTCTGATACTCGGTGATCTTCTCGCGGGTCTTTTCAATCTCCCGGTTGATACGGTCAATCTTGTTTGCTGCCATAGTGTAAATTCTCCTTTCTGATTTTCAAAATTTTTTTAATTCCAATTCATTAAGCCGTAACCTTTGATACAGCGGTAGTCAAGGGGGTAGCTTTTTATCTTGCAGGCATCGCCGGAATTGCCCTCGACGGTATAAACGCGCTGCCCGTCCGTGCCGATCACAAGCCCAACATGGTCTGCGCTCCCGTCTAAGTCCCAGTCAAAAAAGATTGCGTCGCCGGGGGCGATATTCGGATAGCTTCGGTCGCCCCATTGCCCGTGGGACTGGAACCACGGGATACCCTGTGACTGGCAGGCGGCAAAGCGCGGCTCGCTTTTCCCGGCTTGATTGTAGCACCATGAAACAAAACAGGCGCACCATTCCACGCGGCTGTTGAAGCCGTACCAGCTCCAATAGGGCTGTCCCCCTACATTGCCTACCTGTGACTTTGCCCGGTCTACCACGGCGGTATTTCCGGGGCGTGTGCCGTTTACAAGCTGTACGCCGCTTAAATCCTCGGACGGGTTTGTGTCCGGGGAACCGCCGCCAAAGACTAAAGGCTTGTTGCCGCTGGTTTCCAAGTACACCCGGAACATTTCAAGCTGCTCCGGCGTGAGCAGCCCCGGCGCAAGGTCGGATATGGGCTTGTTCTCCAGCTTGACATTCAGAATGTAATAGTTATAGGCTACTTCTACCTCGTATTCGTAGGTTTCCGTAGAGGTTTCCCCCGTTACCGGGTCGGTGACTGTCCGTGTCCCTGTCCGGCTTTCCGTGCGGTGGCGTACCTCCACTTCCTCCGTGAGAGTGAGGGTATATTGCAATTCAAAGATACGCTGTATTTCTGCCTGCGCCGTTGCCGGGGTGTAGGTCTGCAAGAGCGCGGTAAGGTAGGACGCTAATTCATGGGGGTTATGCCCGATACGGTCAAGGTCATAGCGGTACTCGTCATAGCCGGGGTGGTCACGCTCGATATTGTCTATCGTGCGCTGTAAATCCGTTTCCAGTGCCGCATAGTTATTTTCCACGGCGACTAAATCCGTGTCCTCCGACGTGTAGGAAGTCCCGACAATGCCGTTTATCATGCCGGAAAACATAGCCCCGCAAGAGGACAGCGCGGAAGAAACCATAATGAACAGCAGCAGCGCACCTATGGCGATACATACGCCCGCCGGGTGCCGCCCGATAAAGGCAATGGTTTTCTTCGTCCCCTCGGCGGTCTTTTTCGCTGCCTTGCGGGTGTTCTCCGCTGCGTTTTTCACGGTCTTTGCGCCCTGTGCCTTGACGGTCTTTGCATACTGTTTCTTGATACGCTGTTTCTGCATATACCGGGAGAACGGGTTGGAAGCTGCGATCTGCGGGTTGTCGTGGAGAGCCTTTTGGTAGAGATAATTCGCGTTCGCTTTTTCCGCTGCCTTTTCAGCCTTTGCCGCCGCCCGGTAGGGTTTGAGCTTGTGGCTGCGGTAGCCCTCCTTGACTTTCCGCGTCCCGTACTTCGCGCCTTTCTCCGCTAATTCCTCGGATTTGTGCGCACCCTCCACGCCGGAATTGTCCTTTTCCACGGAATGTACCTTGTTATGGACGAAAATACCCGCTTCCTGCGCGGGGCGGGATAACGGGTTTTTATGTGCCTTGCCGTAGTTCTGCGGTTTTTCCCGTTCCTCGAAATGTAGGCGGGTCTTGCCTTTCCCGGTGGCTTCGTCAAAAGTCCGTTCCTTGACAAGTTTCTTTTCCTTTGGGATTTTCCCCCTTGCTTCGTCCAGCCTGTCAGCGGCTTTGTCGGATTTCTTGATATAGGGTTGCAGCTCCGGCGTTGCCCGTTCTTCCTCGGTGAATTGCAGCCGGGAAGTGCGGGCGCGGCTTTCGGCTTCTGCCTGTGCTTTCCGTGCCGCCTTTTTGCTGGCTCTCCGGGTGTGCGCCCCGTCGATATGTTCTAAGACACGTTCGGCGGTTCCTGTGTCCTGTTCCGGCTCCGTCCCCGGCGCATGGGGCAGGGGCGGCACACTCCCGGAAATGTCCGGGGAGGTGCTGCCCGGTATGGGCTGTACTGCCTGTGCGTCCTGCGCCGCCTGTTGTTCCGGCGTTTTCTGCAAGACAGCTTCCCGCGCCCGTTTGCTGATACGCTTTTTCGTGCCTTTGGTTTCGTTCACTTCGATAGCCCCGTCACGGGTCATTTTCTGCGTGATCTTGTCGCGGGCTTTGTACTGCTTCATGGTCGTTCACCTCCGATCTGCGCCCGGCAGGGGGCGCAAGGTTGCTAATGGTTGTTTCCTGTAATTGTGGTCTGAAAATGGAATACGCTCTTTTTCCAGCCGTGGCAGAATGATATTTTTTACATAGGATTCATTGGTTTCAGCAGCGATAAAGTAACGGTCAAGTTTGGCACATGGGACAATCTCGCTTCCCGAACCTGCAAAGGGAATGACAATCAGATCACCCGCCTTGCTGCTTGCAAGTATCATTCTTTCTGCCAGCTTTTCCGGCTTCTGTGTGGGGTGTCCCGTTGATTCCCTGTAATTTGGCATAATCCTTGAAAATTCCCATACATTCCCGCAGGACTTTCCTTTTGGATTTTTCCGCTTGTCTTTTTCCCCGCCCTCATCATAAGGGACACGGATAGCGTCTATGTTGATTTCGTGCAGGGGGTTGCTGTAAAACCATAAAAATTCCGCTTCATTCCGATAGGCTGCTTTTGCGGGTCGTCCTGTCCTGTAATTCCATACAATCAGATTCCGCTTTATCCAGTCAAATTTGTCTAAGACTTCAACGGATAACTTGTCGATCATCTGACTGCTTCCCCAACAGTAAAATGCTCCCGTGGGCTTTAAGATTCTGTAACATTCCCTTACCCATTCCGTACACCATGCAAGGTATTCCGAAACGGTCTGAAAAACAAAGTCAAAATCCCCTCTCATGCGGTAGTACGGCGGGTCAGCAATTACTAAATCCACACTCCTTTCCGGCAGTCCCCGCAGTACCTCTATACAGTCAGCACGGTAAATACAGTTCTTTTCTGGTTGTTTGACATTTAACATTTACGCGCCGCCCACTTCCTCCGGCTTCGTTTATTAAATGAGTTTCATTATTCAATGAGTTTTTCACCTCCCCATAAAATAAAAGATTTTTCATATTCTCTTCGAATAACAATGATCTATATAAACTCTTCTGTATACTGGTGTTGTGTCGACCCGACACCAAATTTACAGAGGAGGATTTTGTATGGAAAATCAATCAACTTTCAACGACTTGACAGCACATTTGCGCATGCTGCTCCAGTCAGAATCCTACAGTAGCAGTACTGTTAAGGACATGGATTTCATTCTCAAAGCATTCACGGCTTATATGAATGCGAATGCACTGGATGAATACACACCTGAAATAGGAGAATGCCTCATCCAATACTGTGAGCAGGAACTCAAAGTTTGCCCATCCCGTGTCTCAAGGGCGAAGGTGATCGTGCGTAAACTCAACCGTTTGTATCAGGGCCTGGATGGGCGAGATGCCTTATGGGGAGATAAAACTGCTGTAGTTAATCTCCCCTCCAGCCTCAGCCAGTCCCTTGATGCGTATATTTCCTATTGCAGAGGCAACGGGAATAAACAAACCACTCTTCATTACAAGCGATGGATTCTCAGCAGGTTTTTGGACAATCTCTCCGCCCTCGGCTGTGAAGATACTGGGGACATCAGCGGGAAACTGATACAGAAAGCCTTTTTGCAGTTGAGTTTCTCCCGTTATTGGGAAAGGATTGCCCCCTTTCTCAGATTTCTCTTTGAACACGGAACTTTGGAACGTGATTATTCAAGGCTTGTCCAGTACCGCAAGAAGAACGATCCCCAGCCAACGGTTTATAGCACGGATGAGATTTCTGCAATTGAAGATTCTATTGACCGCACAACCCCTGTTGGGATAAGGAATTATGCGATTGTTTTACTCCTGTCCAGATATGGCATCCGCTCCTGTGATATTGCTTCCCTGACTTTTGAAAACGTTGATTTCATGGATAACAGAATCCACTTTATACAGCAGAAAACGGGTGAGCCATGGGAAAGTGAATTGCTTCCCGAAGCAAAAGAAGCCCTGCTGGACTATATCAACAAAGTACGCCCCGAAGTGGCAGGCTGCCAGCAGATTTTTATGACGCTTGTGATCCCATATACGCCGATGGACTATGGCGCAATCAACACAATGGTCGGGGCGCTGCTCAGAAACGCCGGGATTCCCATTAATGGACGCAGGCATGGAAGCCGGGCTTTCAGGTCATCCATCGCAAGCAACATGGTTAATGACAACGTATCAACAGAAGTTGTCCGCCGGGTTCTGGGGCATGGGACAAAACACGCCATCCGCCATTATGCCCGGATCGACATCCAGAGCATGCGGCTTTGTCCTCTCGCAGTCCCTGCCCCTAGCGGCAACTTTGCAGAACTTCTTTCTGGGAAGGATGGTGGTTCCAGTGTTTAAGAGTATATTCGCCGATGAAATGGAAGCGTATCTGGCACTAAAGACATTCAGCGTTTCTGATCCCGTTGTATCGCTAACTAAGCGGGCCTTGTCTTCATTGGATCAATATCTGGCAGAGATAGACTTCCCCCAAAAGGAATTGACAGAAGACATCCTTACACCCTGGATTTCATCTATCCCGGGAAAAAGTAAAACCATCAATGAAAAAGTTGGTGCTGTCAGAGGATTTGTAAAATATCTGGACAGCCTTGGAATCCCGGCGTTTTTACCAGAATCTCCAAAAGTAAAATCCGAGTATATCCCGTATATTTACTCAGAGGCAGAGATCCAGAAGATCATGCACTATGCGGACAACTTATCTCCCCGTAAACCGGGTAGCTGCAGCCCATTCTTACAGTTAAAAATACCAATGGCATTGCGTATCCTTTACGGATGCGGAACCCGGCTGGGGGAAACCATGGCACTGCAGCGAAAAGGCGTATGTTTTAAAGAAGGGACGCTGTTCCTGCGAAAGACTAAATTCTCAAAAGAACGGTTGATCCCTATCCATGATTCGCTGTTGGAGATCCTGAAGAGGTATTGTCTCACACTTGGAATCATGGACAATCCAGAAGCCTACCTCTTCCCGGGAGATAAACCCGGCCGGCACTATACGAAACGCCAAATGGATGCCTGGTTTGCAGAGATTCTGAAGCTGGCCAACATTGACCAGCGGGATAAATCCCCAAATGACCGGGGAGCCTGCCTGCACTGCTTTCGCCACTTGTTTGTCCTGAAATCCATGCAGCAGTTGGAAGCAGTAGGCCATCCTGTTGATATAAACGATCTCCTTTTGCCGACTTACCTTGGGCATAAATGCCTAATCGATACTGATCAGTATATGCGTTTTTCCGGCACACAGGTTCCTGGAACCATGGATGCGTTTGAAGCATTTACGACTGGTCTGATTCCAGAAGTGGAGGTACCTTATGAAGAAGAATAAGTCAGAATACGAGTTTTTAAGTCTCCTTGGGAGATTTATCACGGAATACCTTCCAGTCTCCATGAATGCCAGCAAAAACACAGTTTCTTCTTATAAATGTGCATTCCGGCTCCTGTTCCAATATCTCGAAGAGCAGAAAGGAACCGATATCAGTCAGATCACATTTGAAATGCTGGACTTTGATCTGCTAACAGGATTTTTTGACTGGCTGGTATCCGATAGAAAAAACAGCCGAACTACAGCCAAACAGCGTATGGGAGCACTATCCTCTTTTGCAGAGTACGCACAGTGTAGGAACCTTGAAGCGGGATGCGTGTTCCGAAGCAGCCTGACAAGGATCGCAAAAAAATCATTTCGGAGGGTAAAGGGCAAACAGCGCACTTCCTTCACTCGTGAAGAGCTGTCCATTCTTTTTTCACTCCCGGATGCCATGGAAAAACTCGGCTGGCGCGATCTCGTCCTTTTATCCGTGATGTATTCCAGCGGGGCAAGAGCACAGGAAATCTGCGAACTTGCAGTAATGGATGTCTCACACGATGAAAAGGGGAACGCCATCCTGACGCTCACAGGGAAAGGGGAAAAGTCCCGCAGGGTAAAGATCACTTCAGATGCAACACAACTGCTGGATAAATATATTAATTCCAGACGGATACGCGATCAACCTGACAGATATGTTTTCCCCAGCCAGCGGAATGACCACCTGTCTGTGGCCGCCATTGAAGAAATTTTCACAAAATACGTTACAGCTGCAAAATCCGTCCACCCGGATAAGTTCTGTAATGGGCCATATACACCGCATGTAATGCGGCATACAACGGCAACACATCTAATTGAAGCAGGTGTACCACTGGCTGTTGTAAAAAATATCCTTGGACATTCTTCCATACAGACGACCCAGATCTACCTGGATATTTCACAGCAGACCGTTGACCGTTCAATGAAGGAATGGAATAACAAATGGTTTCCGCAAAACAAGACTGAACCATCACTGCCACAGGAGAAGCAGAATATGCCCGATTTTCTCCGTTAGCAATGATTTGTTATTCGAGAAGATTGTAGTATATCCGCTTATTTAGTGGCATAATGCTTTCTTCTCGAATAACTATAGTTCTTTAATAAACCATGTTATCTGAGATCTCAGATAACTTGGTCGTCATGACACGGTACAGCTCGGTATCTTTGGGGAAACGGTCTACAAAGGGCAGAATGACGTTGCCATAGAACAAAAGCCCCTCGCCCGCTTCGGAGTGGGTGACGTAAGACATTTGCTGCGGGGAGATATTGAGCTGCTTCGCAAGGATCGCCCGGTCGCCCGCCGCCTGATTGAGCATGAGGACAAAATCGCTGTTCTCAAAGATATTCTCTACTTCGCGGGAAGCAAGCAAATCCTTGACGTTCTGTGTGATCGCGGTCGGTATGCCGCCCCATTTTCTGAAACGCTTCCAAATCTCCACGGAATAGGCGGCGGTCTGCTCGTCTTTCAAAAGCAGGTGAAATTCGTCCATAAAATACCGTGTGGATTTTTTCGCCGCCCGGTTCACGGTGACGCGGTTCCACACTTGATCCTGCACGATCAGCATACCTAACTTTTTGAGCTGTTTCCCAAGCTGCTTAATGTCAAAGCATACAAGGCGGTTTTCAAGTTCCACGTTGGTACGGTGGTTAAAGACGTTAAGGCTCCCGGAAACGTAAAGCTCCAATGCCGCCGCGATACGCGCCGCTTCCGGCTCCGGCTGCTTCAATAGCTCGTCGTAAAGGTCGCCCAAAATCGGCATTTTTGCCGGGTCGGGGGCTGCAAGGAAAGGTCGGTACACATTCCTAACAGCGCGGTCAATGACGGTCTTATCCACGGGCTGCAAGCCCTCCTTGCCGCCGACAATCAGCTCACAAAGGGAGAGGATAAAGTCGGATTTCAGCGCAAGCGGGTTGTCGTCCTCGCTGTAATTGAGGTTTATATCCATAGGGTTGACGTAGTGCGGGCTGGTGGGGGAAAGCCTTATCACCTGTCCCTGTAACCGCTGCACAAGGGGGTAATACTCTGCTTCCGGGTCGCAGATGATAATGTCGTCGTCGGTAATGAGGAAAGCGTTTGTCATTTCCCGCTTTGCAGCAAAGGATTTCCCGCTTCCCGGCGTTCCCAAGATAAGCCCGTTGGGGTTTTTAAGCTGCTTGCGGTCGCATAAGATCATGTTGTTACTAAGGGCATTTAAGCCATAGTAAAGGCTTGCGCCCCTCTGAAAAAGCTCCTGCGTGATAAAGGGGATAAAGATCGCTGTGCTGGAAGTCGTCAAGCCCCGCTGTATGGGGATAAGGTTCTCCCCGATAGGGACGCTTGACATTAGCCCCGCTTCCTGCTGGTAGTCAAGCCGGGTGAGGGCGCAGTTATATTTCTGTGCGATACCCGCCGCCGCGAAAATGTCATTTTCCAGCTTCCTTTTTGTGTCTGCCATGTTCACCACAAGGAAAGTAAGCAGAAACATACGCTCATTACGGCTCTGTAAATCCTGCAATAGATTTTTCGCTTCGCCGCCGAACGTGGCAAGGTCGGACGGTATAATATCCATGTCGTACCCGGCGCGGACGGCTTTCTTCTGTTCCTCGATCTTCATCTTGTCAAGGTCGGTGATCTTTCTCTTGACGGTCTTGATTGCTTCCGTCTGGTCGATACTGCGGATATGTAAGTTTACGATCACGCCCGTTTCAAGGTCTAACATATCCGCTAAGATACGGTCGTTTAACTCCGGCGCAAGTATCTGTAAGAACGATACCGCGCCGATCTTGCGCCCCATGCGGAAGTAACGCCCCTCGCCAAAACGGAAAGAGGGCGGGGCGATAAAGTCCTTTGTGGTAAGCCCGGACGGGGCAAGCCATGAGAAATCAAAGCTGAACGGCTCCCCCTCCGGGTGGAAAACCCCGTGCATGGTCTGTAACCGTTCGTACCCGGTCATAGGGCGGGCAGATACCCCCAGCACCTTGAAATTGTTCAATATGTCCGTTTCGATACGGGAAAGGCGGGATTTTGCCGCGCTCATGTTGTCGGCTTCGATAGTGAACGTGATATATTTGTGCTTCACAAGCCCGTTGTTCCCTTTGGAAAGCTGGCTTTTCAGCATATCCCCGTATTCGGTACGGATAGAATTGAAAGCGTCGTCCTGCGCCGGAATGTTGATCGCCTTTTCCGCTTCCTCCCGTTTAGTCCCTTGATTGATGAAAGAAAGCTGCACCGATACGGAAGCGTCAAAGTAGTTGAGGAAGTCGCACCAGTTCTCAAAAATGGCGGTCTTGTCGTCTGCCTGTGCAAGCTGGTAGTTTATATCCTCAAAGACAATGCTTTTGCTGTATTTCCGTTCCGTTACCCGGCATATCCCGTCCGGGTACAGGTTGATGTAGGGGATTGTCTGCTGGGCGGTGTGCGCCTTTCCGTCCCCCTTTGCCTGTCTGATCGCGGCGGCGATCTGCTTCTTCTCGCTGCGGGTCAGTTTCCGCTTCGCCTTAGTTCCGGGGCTTTTTCCCGGTGCGCCGCCTTTGGTTGGTTCCTTTGACAATCGCTGATACCTCCTTTTCCAGTTTCCGCTGCTTCTCCAAGACAGCGTATAAGTTCTGTGTCTGATAGGGTCGCTCCTTTGGTCGGACAAATTTTGTCTGAATGATGTTCTTTATCACGACTTCAAGGGGCTGTCCGTGCTTCTCGTACATTGCCATGAGGAAGCAGGGGAGCATGACGACGATCATCACAAATGCCGCCGCGCTGGTTCCCGCGCTGTCCTTTAGCAAGAAAAAAAGCGGCAAGCCTACAATAAGTGCTGCCGCAAAACAAACGATCTGCCGCTTCGTAAGGTTGAAAGCGACTTTCGTTTTTATCTTTGATAAATCCTTTGGTACGGGTACATACGCCATACCGAAAACCTCCTTTCTGTCAGAGTTCTATGCTGTTTTTGGTTTCGTTCCCCCATGTGTCCCAGCCCGCCGTTTCCTGCCTTGCGAACAGCTCTATCCGGGGAATGTCGCCCATAAGGGCAACGATTTTGTCCCGCGTAATGTCCGGCTTTTTGCTGTGCTGCTCAATAGGGGAGAGAATGAACTGATGTATTCCCGCCGACTTTCTCTTTGGGTGTCCCCGTGTGGCGAATAAGCAGAGTTCCGCGTTTCCCCGCGTCCAAAATCCCAAACCATAAAACCATGTATAGGATTTTTTATTGAGTTTCAGCCATACAAAGGCGGCGGTCTTATAGGTAAAGCCCCAAGCCTTGATAAGCCGCAGGGCTTCGGGAAGCTGGGGGAATGTCGCCCACAAAAAAAGTGCGCTGTCCTCTGCCGCAATATCCGCGACTGAAAGCGCACATAATTCCTCTATGCTCATGGTCGGGTAGTGGTGTTCTGCCGCGCCGGAAAGCCGCTTCTGTGCGTACTTCCACGGGGGATCGGCGTAGATTATGCCGTATTTCTTTTCAATGGGTTCTCGTACCTCCTTTCGTCTGTGCTTCCTGCAAGTCCCCCATTATGGCAGTCAAGGCAAAAGTCAATATATGCCCTTTGCCCGTCCCTATTGTATGGGGGTTTTCCCGCGTCAAGGTCGGGTCGTATTTTCGCCGCTTCGCTCTGAAAATCTCCACCCTGCCCTTGACACGCCTTTAGTGCGCCGCGAAAATTGACTTTGCAAGTGCGCCGGATTTGAACAGGGAAAAGCAGAGGATCACCGTATAAGCCGCAAGGGAAAATATCGCGCTGTGTAGGTTGTCTGCCACGGTGATATTGTTCACCAGCACCGCGTAAATGCCGACGCACACCATGATGAGGAAGCCTTGAAAACCGATAGCGAACAGGGCTTTTAAGTAGTTGTTGCCGATCTGCCCCCATTCTCTGTTTGTCATTGTTGCAAATGGGATAGGCGACACGGAACAGTAAAGGTAAATTTCAATCATTCTGCCGTACAGGATAACCGTGATAAGCACCGACATAATTTTCATGCAAAGGCTCACAAGGCTTGTTTCCATGACAAGCAGGAGTAATTCGGGGATTTCCATTGCGTCAACCCCTCCTGCATGGAAGCAAGGGCGGCGGCAACATCAATATTCGTGCTGCCGCTTATCACCCCAGCCGCGCCGGAAACGACGTGCTGCGCAACGTCAAAGACTGCCATAGTAATATCAAAGGTGTGGGTGACAAGGTACACCGCCACCCACGCCTTGAAAAACCACTTGAAGAACATAAATGTGTCAACGTCGTGCATATTGTTCTTTTCCGTAACCATGCTGATAAGCTCCACGCATAGGACGTAGGTAATGACAAGCCCCGCAATGGGGACTATGACATTTTCTGATAACGTGCGTATCATGCTGAAAATGCCCGCGTTCCAGCCCTGCGGGGTCTGCCCTACCTCTGCGGCAATCGTGCCGACTTTCTCGTTTACGTCCCCGAACATAGTTGACAGGTTCCCGTTAATGGCTCCTATGAGGATTTCCTTTATCCATTCCGTGATCGCGTCAAGTATGCTCTGCATAGGCTCTTACCCGTGCTTTTTAGCCGAACAGCCCGGAAAGCAGGGGTACAAGGGTCATGCCGATCAGCGCAACGCCGCCGCCCGCCATGAGCTGCTTCATGCCCTGTGATTTTGCTCATGTGAGATAAAGAAGTAAGAGAAGTGTAAAAAATTTTGCCGTTCCCTGTCCGGCTGACTGCCGGACGGGTCGGGCTTTAGTCGGGCAACTCTACCTTGCCGACAAAAGAGTAATAGATTTCGATTTCCTGTCTGCGGAGCTTCCCCCGGCGTTTCCCGTCAAGGGCTTCCGATTCGTGGATTACGATTTTCTCCACAAACTCCCGTAACAGGGTAGGGGTGAGTTCCTCAAAGCTGGTGTACTTGCGTACCACTTTCATAAACTTTTCAGCGTTTGCCGTGGCTTCCAGTGTCCTTGAAAGCTCGCCCTGCAGAACGGCGGCACGCTCTTTCAGTTCCTTTTGCTCGGCTTCATAGTCTGCCGAAAGCTCCGTGAAACGCTCGTCCGATATGCGCCCGGTCACGCTGTCCTCATACAGCCGCTTGAAGATAGCGGAGAGTTCCGCAATCCTTTTTTCTGCCGCTTCCAGCTCTTTCTTCTTGGCGGCGTTCCGGCGTTTGCTCCCGTCCTCGGTCTGCTCGGTCAACAGCTTCATAAACCGGGCTTCGTGCTTGGCGGCGTAACTGGTGACTTTCCGTAAATTCTCGGTCACTCCCTCGGTCAAAAGGTCGGTGCGGATAAAGTGTGCCGTACAGTCTGCCGTGCGCTTCTTGTAGCTGCCGCATATGTAGCAGTCCTGCCGCCGCTTGTCCGTCTGATACCTCTGCTGGTACATGACGCTGCCGCAATCCGCACAAAACAGTATGCCGGAGAACAAGCCCACTTCATCATAGCGGTTCGGGCGTTTGCGCTGCTTGCGTAGCTCCTGCACACGTTCCCATGTGTCACGGTCTATGATTGGTTCGTGGTGGTTCTCAAATACCGCCTGTTTCTCCACGGGGTTTTCTACACTGTGCTTTACCTTGTAAGACACTTTCTCGGTCTTGAAGTTCACAAGGCAGCCCGTGTACTCCCGGTTTTCAAGGATATGCGCCACGGTGTTAGTCGCCCATTTGCACTCATAGCCGGGGTGGTAGCGGCGTGTGCTTCCCGTCCGGCGGTATTCCAGCGTTCCCGGCGTGGGTGTCTGCTGCTCCGTGAGCATACGGGCTATCTTGGTCGGTCCGTTCCCGGCAAGGCAAAGGCTGTATATCTGCTTCACCACGGGGGCGGCTTCCTCGTCAATGATGAAATTTTCGTCCTCGTCCATGAGGTAGCCGTACACGGGCTTGCTTGTGACAGGCTTCCCACTCATGCCTTTTGACCTCTTGACTGCTCTGATTTTCTTGCTCGTATCCCTCACCAGCCATTCGTTAAAAATGTTACGCAAAGGCGCAAAATCGTTGTCGCCCTGTGCGCTGTCAACGCCGTCATTGATTGCAATGAAGCGGACGCCGTTCTGTGGGAAAATCATTTCTGTGTACATTCCCACTTGAAGATAGTTTCGCCCTAACCTTGACATATCCTTTACGATAACCGTTCCCACAAGCCCCGCTTCAATGTCGGCAAGCATGGACTGGAAGCCGGGTCTTTGGAAATTTGCCCCGGAGAATCCGTCGTCCGTGTACCATTTGAGGTTGGAAAAGCCGTTCTGTTTTGCGTAGGCTTCAAGGATTCGCTTCTGGTTGCTTATGGAGTTGGATTCGCCTTGGAGCGTGTCCTCGTGCGACAATCTCGGATATAGGGCGGTAATCAGTTTTTGGGTGGTCTGTCTTGTCATGGTTTCCTCCATTTCCGACAGCCAGCCCCACTATTCCGTAGGTTTATTATACCATAGGGCGGGGCTTTCTGTACAGTCCTTTTTGCTACTTTATGTCGAAAAATATCACATTATTTTATTAAGGCTTATCGCATTACATAGCGTGTGCGGCTGTTCCCCCGGCTGCGCTTTCCGCTTCCAGCACTTTCATCATCTTGTCGGCGGCGGTGGCGGTAGTGCCTTGTTTGAAATAGCCGGAAACCACAAGGACGGTGTTCCCCCGGCGTACCTCGGTCACGCAATCCGGGCGGCGGGCGGGGCGGTCTTTCTTCTTGGTGTCGGTCATAGGCAAATCTCCTTTCCATTCAGCAGCTTTTTAAGCTGTTCCATTTTCTCCCTTGCGGCGGCTTTTCTGAAATTTTCCCCGGTAATGCGGACGGGGGTACACATTTCAATAAGGCGGTCATAAATCCGGGCGTGGGGCGTGTCCTCCGGGTTCTGCAATTCTTCCAGCGTCAAATTTGTAGTGACTATTAACGGCTTTCTGCTTCGGTATCGGCTGTCAATCACGTTATAGACTTGCTCTAAGCCGTATTCCGTGCCACGCTCCATGCCGAAATCGTCAAGGATAAGCAAGGGGAAGCTGCAAAGGCGGGAGATATATTCGTTCCTGTCCTTGTAGCTGGCGGCAAGGTCGTTGAGGATAAGGGCAAAGTTCGTCATGCACACGGAAATCTCACGCTCCATAAGGGCGTTAGCGATACACCCGGCAAAATAGCTTTTTCCCGTGCCGACATTCCCCCACAAAATCAATCCATAGTTCCCGGTGCTTATCTGTTCCCATTGCTCCGCATAGGAATAGGCTTTGTGCATTTGTGGGCATTTCCCGTTGTCGTTCCCGAAAGTCCATTCCCTCATAGCCGGGTCGGTGAAGCCTTTTCTTTTCAGCCGTTCCACTTCCTCCCGGTGCTTCTGCTCCCAGTCTGCGGCTTCCAGCGTTTCCCGGCGTTTCCGCTGGCAGTCACATTCTTTGGGGTGGCGGTCACGTCCGAAAAGCGTCTTGCCCTCTGCAAAATAGGCTTCTTTGGGCTGGCGGCAGCTCCCGCAATACAAAAGCCCGTCCTCGCCCGTGTAGTCCTCCGGCTCTGCTTCCTGTGCCGTGGCAAGCCGGAAAATGGCGTTATTGTAATCACACATAAAATCGTTCCTCCTTGTTCATGGTTTTTTACGCCCTGTTTACGGGGCGTTGTGTCTATGCGGTCAAAGGCTCTCGCCCTCTTTGTAGGAATAATCGGGGATTCCTTTCTTTCCTGTGCCTTTCCTGTCACGTCTTGCCCACATACGAACAGCGGCGGCATGGTTGGCGTACACTTTCCCGTAGGCGGCTATGAACTCGCTCAATTCCTCAATGAACCGTTCCAGCCTGTCTGGGTATTCCCCTTTCAGCTCCGCATACTCGGATTCGGAGAGGAAAAGGTTTTTATATCTGCCAAAGGGTGCGGGCTGCTCCCCACTCACTCCTTTTCGTTGGTTCTCTTTTAGTTGGTTTATAGTAAGTTGGTTAGGGGTCGGTTTTCCGTCCAACGCAAAGGTCGGTTTTCCGTCCTTATGAGGGTCGCTTTTCCGGCTATCAGAGGGTCGGTTTTCCGGCTGTATGGCTGTCATATGGTCGGAAAACTGTACCACTGGCACTTGCGGTATTTTCACATAAAGGCGGTTCGGTGCGGAAAAGCCCCGGCGTTCCCTCACCAGAAGCCCGGCAGCGTCCAGCTCGTTCAGTGCGCTTTTTATGGCGGTGCTGCCTTTATCCAGCATTTCCGTTATCTCCGAAACGGGATAGACAATATACGTCCTGCCCTCGCTGTCCTGCCAGCCGTTCTTCTGTGAGAGGGTGGAACGGTCAAGAAGCAGCCCATAGAGCAGCCTTGCGGTATGCGACAAGTCCATTTTCAGCAGAAAATAGGGATAGGGCAGAAAACGGGGCAATATGGTGTCGGCTGTGATGTAATCGGTTATGGTTCTCACCTCCTGTCTGTGGCTTCCTGTTACGCAGTTAAAACGCTGTTTTCGGGGGTAAAGGATAAATGTATCGGCTACCCTTTGAGGGCGGTCAAAAAAGCCTTGATTTACGGGGGTCTGGAATATCCTAAAGCGTGACATTTATCCCTCTGTTTCCGCTTGCGCTGTGCGGCTCGGATTCTTTTCATGCGTCCGGCGCACTCCGGGCAGTATTTCCCCCGGTTTGACTTGGGGAGAAAATACCCGCCGCACTCGGTACAGCGTTTCCTGTCTGCCCGGTGGAGTAGGGCGGCTTCCAGTTTCCCGTCCAGCGGCAGAACGGCGGTAATGAACCAGCGGCATAAAAGGGAATAGCTGATACTCTGGACGCATACGCAAGGCTCGCCGTTATCCAGCACAATACAGTTGCCGTTATCATAGTTACAGCACTCATGCACAAGGCGGCGGGCGGCTCTGTACTGTGGGTAGTCCATGTAGGGGCGTTTACCGTTCATTTTCCCGCCCCTTTCCCCGTTCCGGCTCACGGCGCAAGATTTTGTCAAGATTACTTTTCACGGTCTGCAATTCCCGGACGTTCTCTTTCTTCTCCCGGTACTCGTTGTAAAGGGCGTTTTTCGCTTTGGTAAGCTGCTCAATCTCCGCTTGTAAGGTCTTGGAAGATGGCAGTTTGGTAATGCCCTGTGCCTTGAAATACCGGGCGGCAGATTCGGCTATGATAAAATCGCTTTCGTGCTGCTCCCGGTAAGCTCTCCGGGCTTTCTCCGTTTTCTGCGCCCGCAATCCGTCACGGGCGGGTTTGGTCTTGATGTAGGCTAATAGCTGTTTCTGCAAGTCCTTTTTCTCCCGCAAGGTGCTTTCCACGGCTTTCAGTTTCCCGGTGGTTTCATGCAGTTCTGTACTGGCGGCGGCAAGGACGGCTTTCAGTTCTTCCGGGGAAGAAAAGCCGGATTCCTCGTAAACGCTCACGGTAGCTGCCATTTGCTTCAAGTTGTGCAAGGTCGCCCACTTTTCATATCCCCGCCCTTTGCCCTCGGCTTTCTTGGCGGCTATGTCTACCATGCGCTGTACGCCGTCTTGTTTCGGGGCGTTTATAACGGCTTTGTTGCGCTGTAAACGGTCTTTTATACTGCGGGGGTATTCCTGCTTGGGTAGGGGCGTTTCGGCGGCTCTGGCGGCGTTCTGTGCGTTTATGGTGAGTGCTTCCAGTACGGCGGCTCGGTCAAAATCATCACCCAGTTTCCGGGCGGTGATGGGCTTCGTCCTGTCCGGCGTGAGATACGATAATCTCCCCCGGCTCTCCTTGACGGTCACGCCCTGTTGTAGCAGTTTCCCGGAAAAATCCTCAAAGGAAACGGCAGAGGACAGGGCGGCTCGGATTGTGCGCCGCAGCTTCTCCTTGTCGGTTTCAAACTTGGTCTGTTTGGGCGGCTCTCCCGTGGCGGCTTGGGAAGCGTTCTCCTTATCCAGTGCGGCTTGTCCTTTCCGTTTCGCCCAATACTCACGCTCGGTAATGCGGTTCTTGCTCCCGTTCAGCAAGTCAATCTGATAGAGGTTTTCCCGGTGGCACATCTCCATGACTTCCGCTTTGAAATACTCCATAGCTGCGTCCGTACAGCGGTGCTTGCAGCCCTCCCTTGTGTCGGCTGGTCTTTCCATGTACGGCAGCAATGGCACTTCCGCAATCCGTAGGGAATTGATTACGATATGCACATGAATGTTGCCGCTGTGGTTATGCCCGTCCGGGTGGGTGCAGACAAGGGCTTGGTGTCCGGGGAAATGCGTCTTGCAAAATTCCTCTCCCAATGCTTGCGCCCGGTCTACGGTCAAGCCGTTGTCTGGTGCGTCACGGGGGTCAAAACTGATAATGTAATGGTGGCTCTTTACGTCCTCCCGTTTCTGGTTCTTGCCGTATTTCAGATTGGAGCGCATACAGGCGATTGCAAAATCTTCATCACCGCAATTAAGGGAAGATATGCGGTAATCGTCACGGGGGAGAAGCCGCCCGTTTCCGTCCAGTGTGGGCTTCATGGTAAACTCGTCATGCTCAAAGGTTAGGTACTGTTCGGCAGCTCCATAATCGGCATTTTTAGAGCTGATATGTTTGAATGTTGCCAACGGCTTCACCTACTTTCTGCAAGACTTCAAACTTCAAGGCGGCAAGCTCCGCTGTGGCGGCTCGTACCTCTTGGGAGAGGGCGTTATAAGGTGCGCCGTACTCGTTTAGACAGCGGGCAATCTGGTTCAAGTTGCCGCCGATTTTCCCGTATTCGGCTGTGAGTTTCCCAACGGCAGAAAGCAGTTCATCATTGACCGGGGAAACAGTAATGACCGGGCGTATGCTTGACTTGATAAGTGCTTGCCGGATAAACTCGGCTTGGCTCATTTTGCAGAGGGTGACACGCTCGGAAAACTCGGCGTATTCTTCCTCGGTCAAGCGTGTCTTGATTACCCGGTGGCGGTGGGGCGTGTTGTATCTTTTCATGGCTTTCAGCTCCTTTCTTTTTATGATTTGCCCTCTCACCAATAGGAGAAAAACAGGGGGCAAAGCGGAAGTGTTTTTTGAAAAATCCGAAAATATTTTTTCGGGGATTTTTCAAGCGGCGCAAGCCGCAAAAAGGCGGGCTTGGGGTGGCAACCCCAACAAGATTCCCATAGGACAAAATGAGCGATTAGCGAAATTTGGTACTGTGGTAGAATCTTGCTCTAAGAAAGTGGCGGCTTCCTCTGTGTGGGCTTTTGCTGATACCCCCGGCTTGTTCGGCGTGGATTCTGCCAACTATGCGGCGGTATTTCTCCCTCTATTACTTACTACGCACGGCAAGGCAAATCTGGCAAAGTTCCCCGGAATTTCTTTTCGTGTTTTCATAACAGCATTTGACAAAAACGGAAGAATCAGTTCCGTTTTGCAGTGATATACGGACGGTTTCAAAAAATGCCAAACTTTCCGGCAATTATTTTTCCCCTTATTACCTACTACGGGAAAAAAGAAAATTTAGGCAATGTTTTCCGAAAGTATTTGAATTAATTTATTGCGGCGCAAAATCCGGCTTGGTTTTGGGCGCAAAAAAACAGGAAACCTTTTCTTGATTTCCTGTCTTTGGCTGCCGCTGATGGGCGGCGGTTATTCTGTTATCATTCCCCGGAAGCAAACTTGTAGCCCACGCCTAAAACGGTCTTTATGTAAGTGGGCTTGCCACTGTCCGGCTCTATCTTTTTCCGTAGATTGCATATCACATTTGCCACATTTGACTGGCAGCTTTCGCTTTCCATGCTCCACACGGCTTCAAAGATTTGCGCCTTTGTGAATACCCTCCCCGGACTGGCGGCAAGGTAGCAAAGTGTGCCGTATTCTAAACGTGTGAGAGGAATGTCTGACCCGTCTTTCAGTACCCGGCGTTGGTGTAATCTGATTTCCAATCCCGGAAAAGTAAGTGCCGGGGAGTGGGGCGGCTGCATGGCTTCCAGCGGTATCATATCGGCAAGGGCGGCTATGGCTTTCTCAACCGCTTTTTCTTCGGTGTCGTTAAACATAAGCATAACTATTTTTGCGACAAATCTCACCTCCTGTTAGGTAGGCTGTCCGTCAAAGCGGAACTGGAACAGGGCAGCGATAAGCCGCCGTTTAATGTTGTCCTCGGTGTCCTTGTTGACCTGTCCGTTTTCAAGGGAAGCAAGCCGGATTCGCTTGCTGTAATGCCGTAAAACCTCGTCAATGGCTTCCGGCTCTCCGCTGGTTGCTCTGACAATAGTTTCATACGGTACAAGTTTAGGATTCCTCATGGAAAAGCACCTCCATTTCCTTATGCAGCATTTGCAAGGCACTGTGTATGTGATGCCACGCCGTACTCCGGCAGCGTCCGTATAGTTCCCCGATTTCCTGCTGTGTGTAACGTCCAAAAAAGTATAGGTAGATGATTTCCCTCTTTTTCTCCGGCAGAGAGGACAGAGCTTCGGCAAGATTTCCATTTGTGAGGATAACCCTCTGACCACATATCGTAACAGGGTATTGCTTGTAAGGGTCTATGAAATATGTGTCTGACGTACAAAATGGATAAAACTTTTCTTCTGTGAGGTATTCAAAAGATATTTCCCTTTGCCGCCGCTTGTCCCTGTCACGCCATGCGTTGATTGCTGCATAGTGTATAACAATTCTGCAAAAAGCGTTAAATGTGTATTCGATATGTTCTTTGTATGCTTCCGAAGAAGTCACTGGCAATTCCCCCTTTCCACCACAATAGGAACTGTTATTCAAGCTATAAAAGATAACAAGTCGGCAGGTCTTTCCAAAAAATAATCTGCCCGTATGTGCTTATTATGGCTACCCCATACTGCCAAAGCAAAATCAATTCCAGCATTTTCTGCACTTATACTGTCATATTTGCTATCTCCGATATAAAGCACTTTCCTATGTTCTGTTTTTGATAATTCCACATATTTCAAAAGCGGTGCGGCATTGGGTTTATGTTCCTGTGTATCGTCCGCACATATGATTGTTTTAAAATAATGGCTGATACCAAACTGGCAAAAATCATGTGTAAATTCTTCCCTTGTCTTTGAGGTGACAATTCCCATTTTATAATCCAGACTTAGAAGATTTTTCAATAGTCCGGTTATTCCGTCAAATACTTTAATAGTATCTGCATATTTACACATATTTTTATCCCATAATTCTGTCGCATAGGAAATGTCTTTTATCTCAAGTTTTTTCAAAGCGTCTATCCCGGTAATCCCTAACGCAAATTTTAGTTCAGAGCATGGTATCTCTCTCCCCGACAATGCCCTTATGGTTTCCTGTAAGGAATGTAAGACAGCATATTCCGTATCAATCAGAGTACCGTCAATGTCAAAAACGATATGCTTATATTTCATGTAGCCGCCTTTCTTTGTCTGTATCAAAATGACGTATCACCCTGCATGGATTCCCTACTGCAACACAATTAGCCGGGATAGGGCGGTTTACAACACTTCCAGCCCCTATTACGCTGTTTTCTCCTATGGTGACTCCTGGCAGAAGAATACAGCCGCCGCCAATCCAGACATTATTTTCTATCTCTATCGGACGTGCATAGGTTCTAAAAAATGTTGTCTGGCGTTCCCTCCAATCCGGCACAAGCCTTTCCATTGGTAAAACAGGGTGCGAAGATGTATAAATCTGCACATTTGAAGCAATCAAAACCCTGTCACCAATTCGGATAGTTTTGTTATCCACAAAGGTACAATTCATATTGATTATCACATCATTTCCCAAAAAAATATTTTTTCCATAATCACAATGAAAAGGTGTGTCGATTGCCACATTTTCCCCAATTCCCCCCAACAGCTTCCGAAGAATGGAAGTGCGTTTTTCCATATCTCCATAATCAGAGAAATAATATTCCCGTGTTAATTCCCTTGTGCGGGCAATCTGCTTTAATGTATCGCTGTCCGCAGTTTCTAAAAAATCGCTTGCTTCGTAATACACAATATCCCTCCCTAACGAAAACTGTTTTCCACAACGCCCGGAAGCAGAGTATAAACAGAGCAGCCAATCTGTTCTTCAAACAGTTCTTTAATCTCTAAAATTTTTTTCCACCTGTCTATTGTCGCCGGGTGGATGCCGTACCGTATTGTCACATCTACGAATCTCTTTTCCAAAAGGCAGAACCCCGTAGGCATAGCCAATGCGTCACATAGCTGTACCAGACGGTCATAATCATCATATACCGCATTTGCAACAAAATCTTTCATAAACAGGTAATCCTCATCACTGACATCAAACTCTCCGATAGAAGTATCAATATCCTGTATCATAAATGCGTGGGATATACATATCTGTGCAGCTTTTCCCCACCCACGCTCCATACAGTAACGATAGCCGTCTATCAAATGCCTTTCCGAACTCACTCCGGCATAACGTCCAATATCATGTAACAGCCCGAAAAGATACGCCTGTTCAGAAGATAAATCTTTACAGTGTGACGCAATATTTTTACAGGCTTTGGCTACATACCGGGAATGGTCTACCCATGCCCCCGGATTGGACTGCGCCGCTTCCGTTAATGTCATTTCCACGGTTTGAATGTTTAGTTCCATTTTAACTCCTTTCAAAAGGGCGGGGCTGGCAGATAAACCGTCCAGCCCCTTTATGATGAAATATTTACAGACAAATCAACAATCCCCGGCATAGTATGAAACAATGCTCATATAGTCCGTTGGATTAGGAATTTCTAAAACAAACCGCAGGCAGTTTTTGTTTTGGCGGTACTGCCGCCACAAACTGTCCTGTACCCTTTCTTCCCCATTGATATTTCGTTTTTTACCGTCCGGGCAGAGCATATTTACTTTGCCGGTACAGGCATTGACCGTATCTAAAAAATTTTTCATGTTCAGAATGTTCATTTTTACCACCTTGAACCCACCTCCTGTAAATTGCTGATTTACTTTACAGGTATCATTATAATGCAGGAAGTGCAGGAAAAATATTTCATTTCTGCCCTTATCTATCACTATTCTGCCATTTCTTCCGATATTCTGTTGGTGAACAATGTGCGTACTCCCGAAAAACTTTTCCAAAATAGCTGCTGCTCCCCAAACCGCAGTCATGGCTGATAACTGTAACAGGTTCCTGCCCCTTAGCCAACATCTGACAGGCGGCTTGCAGACGGTAAGCCTTTATATAGTCTACGGGGGTCATGTGCAGACAGTCATGGAACACTCTGTAACATTCCCTTTCGCTTAGATATGCTGCCGCTGCAAGCTCCGGGATAGAAATTTTCTCCTTATAATGCTCGTGAATGTATATCATCATCAACTTTATTTTATCGTTGCTCTTGTTCTGTTCTCCCGCCTTTTCACGCATAGGGCGGGATAGTTCAAAAATCATTAGCCATATTTCCGTTAGGATTTCCCGAAGTCTTATTTCATACCCAAATTCATCACCGGAAAAATGAAATGCTTTAAGAATAAGTTTCAAAATGTTTTCTTCTGCTGCATTGCCCGGAAAAAAAGGAATTAGTTCAATCTGCGGGGCAGTTATAACAGGGGCGATATACTTTTGCTCAATCCTGTTTCCCTGTTCTCCGGCAAGTAGGGAAACATCAAAAATATGAAGTAGTTGTATATTCTTTTCCCACTGTGATATTGCTTTTGTCATATGGAGTACGTTGGAATTTACCATGCCGCCGCTTCCGGCAGGAAACAATAGCTTTCCTCCCGGCGTATCATATTCAATGCTGCCGCTTTCCATGTAAAAAAGTTCCACCGTTTTATGCCAGTGCCACGGAACATAACGCCCTATATACTTGTCAAGTTCCGCTCTCGAAGCGATATAGGGAAAATCCTTTTCAAAATTGGGAAGCAATTCTTCCTTGCTTCCAGTATAAAATTCAATGCTGTGTATATTTTTCATGTCTATTCACCTGTATATCTGCGGTTTCGTCTGTTTTATTAAATATACTGGAATAGCTCTGTGATTGTCAATCAATATAGCGTGTTCTTTAACATCAAAAAAGAAGGAATGAGCGGGATTCCGTAGTAGTCGGCATTGTGGTAATGTGTATAACTGGCTGTCTTATGGAGTTGTGGGTAACTCTGTTTGCAGGACGTGGGAAAGCGGCTCTTTCGCTTTTCCATGTGCTGTGAATAGAGTTATCCATGATTCCATAGCCTGTTATGCACATTTCCATAATGCTTGTCTTTTGGTCTTTGGTTCGGAATAGTGTGGTGCTGGCGGTCTATCTCTTGTTTTCGGTTGCTTACTTCTTTACCGTACATGAGCATTCGCGCCGGGGTTGTCGTTGCCGTAGCCCTCCATGAGATTGATTACGCCCCAAATGCCAAGCCCTGCTCCAAGTGCGATAACAAGTGTCTGCAAAACGTCTACTGCGCTGTTGAAAAATGCCATGAATATATCCTTTCTGCCGCGTCTGCGGCTGTCCGGCAAGCGGACAAAAGGCGGTCAGCGAATGGTCGCCGCCGCATAAAAAAACCGCCCTGTATGAAAGGCGGTGTCCCCACGCTGCGTAACTTCTGCGGCGCGGCGGTATTCAGTTGTAAGGGGTTGGGCGGTACGCTGCCCGGTAGGGGCGCGTATCAGATAGCCCGTGTTTACGTTTTTGATTTCAGATCAGCTCCTTAAAAATATTTTTTATGAATGACAGGTAGGAAAGGGTCTTTTATCCGTAGCCGTCGGCGGTGTGGGAATGTGGGTAACTGGCTGTCTTATGGGGCTGTGGGAAACGCTGTTTGCAGGACGTGGGAAAGCCGCACTTTGGCTTTTCCATGTGCTGTGAATGGCGTTTTCCATAGCACCATAGCCTGTTATCCACATTTCCATGCCGCAAATCTTTTAAGCTCTTTCACTGTTTCGGGACAAGCCCCATGCGGCGGGCTATTTCCTCCGCGTAAAGCTCCACATAGCGGCGTTCCATTTCTTCCCGCCACCGCCAATACTCCTGTATTGCTGCGTCAATGGCGTTTGCCGTATCCAGCAGCCACTTCATTTCAAGCTGCTTCCGCTGCTCCCGCTGTTTCTCCTGTTTCTTTCTGATACGCTTATTCATTTCTTGCGTCCTCCTGTAAATGCGCCCGGTTCTTCTCGTAGAGCCGTTCGCAGTCCTTGATAAATTTCCGTAGGGCAGCCTGCCGCCGCTGTTCCTCCCGGATTTTCGGGTTGACAAGCAGGGTAAACCGCCCTTTGTCTGTGCCGGGGCGTTTATTCACTGTCTGCGTCCTCCTGTAAATCCTCCCCGTCGATCTCGTAAACGTCAAATTCCTCGTCCGGCTTCACAATGGCGGGGCGGCGTTTGATGTGCTTCTCCATGTCAAAGGCGTTTTTCGGGTCTGCGTCGGAGAGGTACTTGTATTTCGGGTGCTTCGTTATGTCGAATTTATCCGAAAAGAACGGGCGTACCCCGCGCACCTGTAAAATGCACTTGCCGCCGTCCATAACGGCGATCTCGTCCTGCGTCATAAGCTCTTTGCCACATTGTCAAGTGAAGAATTCATTCTTTTTGCTTTTTCATACACGGAATCTTGTAGATGTTCTATAAATGTGATAAACTGAACGCAGTAACAAATCGGAATTTGAGGAAAACGGAGGTTTCTTTTATGTGGGGATTATATCTCGACAGTAAAGCTTTTGAAGATGGACTATTTCATGCAGTCGTTCAATACAAGATAGACAATAGTAAAGCCTTAGTTATATCTCCCAAAGCTAATTATGAGTTGGATATAAAAGAAATTATGGAGCTGCCTGCACCTCCCCGATTTGTTTATGGGGAAAAGGTTTCGCCTTGCAACCATCCTGATATAACAGGTGTGATTGTAAGGATTCACTGGCATTTCAAACGTAATTGCTATTTTTACATCATTAGCGTCAATGAGAAAACGAGAAGCAAACGATACTTTGATGATGATTTGATTTCTGCGGTATAAATTCCCATTTGTCGGGAAGTCGCAGAGAACATAAAATGATGATTTGCAGGAGGAAGATATGGTCTGTATGAAAAAAATAGCTGTCCTCTCCGACATACACGGTAATTACATAGCGTTCCAAAAGTGCCTGGAATATGTTTTGGGTATGGGAATCCGCGCATTTATTTTTCTGGGGGATTATTTGGGGGAATTTCCCTACCCGCAAAAAACGATGGAAATTCTGTATTCTTTGAAAGAAAAATACACCTGCTTTTTCCTGCAAGGAAATAAAGAAGACTACTGGATCAGCCGGAAATACGATAAAAATTGCGTATGGAAAAACGGAAATTCAACGGTAGGCGCAATGAAGTATTGCTATAAAAACCTGACGGATAAGGATATTGGTTTCTTTGAAAGTCTTCCACTCTGCCGTGAAATCACATTTGACGGGGCAGGCTCAATCCTGGCGTGCCATGGTTCGCCGGATAAGAATAATGAAAAAATGTTTCCAGATGGTGAAAATACAAAAGGGATTATGGAAAGGTGTGCAGGGCAGTATATTCTATGCGGGCATACCCATGTTCAGGGAAGCTTTTCCCATAAAGGAAAGATTTTGTTAAATCCCGGCTCGGTAGGTGCTTCTTTATATAGCGGGGGAAAAGCCCAGTTTATGATTCTGTACCAGAAGGGGGAAGAATGGGGGCATCAGTTTATAAGCCTTGATTACGATAAGAAAAAAGTGATAAAGGAAATGGAAGAATCGGGGCTTTGGGATGCGGCACCGTACTGGTGTCGGGTGACAAAATACGGGATGCTTGCAGGGGAGATTTCCCATGGAACGGTATTGAGCAGGGCAATGGAGCTTTGCAGGGAAGAAACCGGGAAATGCGACTGGTACAATATCCCCGAAATATATTGGGAAGAAGCCGTTCAGGAGCTTTTGGGATGCTAAAATTTGTTGCAAAATAGATAAATCGGAATTTGGGAGATAATAGAATGATATTGTTGATTGTTGATACTCAAAATTTAATTATGACTAATGACTTATACGAATTTGAGATTTTTGTATATCGTATTAAAACACTAATCAAAGAGGCGCGCAATAATGGTATAGAAGTTATTTATGTTAGACATGATGATGGTGCTGGACAGAAATTAACGAAAGGCGCATTAGGCTATGAAATATACGAAGAATTTCAGCCAATGCCAAATGAGCGTATTTTTGATAAAAATGTAAACAGTGCTTTCAAAGATACGGGGTTGTTGGACTACCTGCATGAAAAAGATGAAGATACAATTATTATTGTAGGGCTGCAAACAGATTATTGTATAGATGCAACAGTGAAATGTGGTTTTGAGCATGGACTTAAAATGATTGTTCCAGCAAATACAAACAGTACGCTTGATAATGCGTATATGACAGCAGAAAAATCTTATAGATATTATAATGAGTTCATGTGGAATGGAAGATACGCAGAATGTATTTCATTTGAAAAAACTCTTGAATTGATGAATAGATAAATTTCAGTTTATTCTGGAAGCCGGAGAATAGAGAACCGGCTTCTTTTTCCTATGCAGGCAAAAGAAAACCCTTCCCCCGGAAAGAGAGAAGGGCATTGCCGTTATTCTGTTACCGCCGGTATCTCCCCGACAAAGTTATAAATGATTTTGATTTCCTGAAATTTCTCCCCGCCAACCTTTTTCACCTCCCCCACCAGAATCCGGCTGATAAGGCGGTTTAAGATACCCTCGTCCAATTCCTGTATCGTGGCATACTGCCGGATTTCCCGGATAAAGGTACGGACATCACTTTCCTGCTCATTGGAACGGCGCAAGGAGAGGGTCAATTCTTTTAGCTGCTTCTGGTTTTCCTCCTGTTCCCGCTCCATCGCCGCCGTCAGCTTCACAAACCGCTGCTCTGACAGGATTCCCTTCGCCTTGTCGGTATACAGGTTCAAAAACATATCGTCAATCTCCCGGTTCCTTGCTTCCAGCCGTTCCCGCTCCTTCTCCATCTCCGAAGCGTCCGCCAGATACCGCCGCTCCATGCGGCTGCTAATCCGCTGGTAGAACGATTCCACGTCTTTAAGCGCCATTGCCGCAAGTTCCTGAATGTCCTTCAACACAAGATTGTATAAATCCCTGGCTTCCACCTTATGGCTGGTGCAGGCGTCCTTCCCCAGCCGGTTATACGTCTGGCAGATATAATACGCCTTGTCTATCGGCTCCCGTTCCTCGCCGGTAAAGCGGTTCTTCCCGGTTCTGCCTACCTTCTCATAGCGTACCTGCATGGACTTCCCGCAGGTGGCGCAGTAGATAATGCCGTGGAACAGGTTGTAGAAGGGGCAGGCGTTCCCCTCCATGATGGGAGGGCGGCGGTCAATCAGTTCCTGCACCTTCTCCCAGTCCTCCGGGCTTACAATGGCTTCATGGCAGCCCTCAAGGACTTCCCATTCCTCACGGGGAATGATGTCATAGGTATTGGAACGGATTCCCTTCTGGTGCGTCCGGCAGACAAGATGTGCGCCCTTGTAAAACGGGTTCCGCAGGATATGGCTAATCCGTGCGCTCCCCCATGAATAATAATTCACGTCACATTCCGTATTGCTTTTTACCCGTGTGATGGGGATTTTATCCTCCATCAGTTGTTTGGCTATCCGCATACACCCCCAGCCGTTTAAGGCAAGGTCATAGATTTTACGGATAGTCGGCGCAGTGTCCGGGTCAAGGATAAGGTGTCCCCTTTCCTCCGGGTCACGCATCAAGCCAAGGGGCGGCTGCCCGCCGCCAAACTTCCCCTGGCGGGAGCGTGTCATGCGCCCGGCAAGCACTTTCTTTGAAATATCCCGGCTGTACATATCATTCAGGATATTTTTAAACGGCGTAATGTCCATTTCCTGCCTTGTCAGGCTGTCCACGCCGTCCGTGACCGCTATATACCTTACATTGTGTTTCGGGAAAAAGATTTCGATATAACTGCCCGCTTCAATATAGTTCCTCCCAAGCCTTGAAAGGTCTTTGGTTATCACGCAGCCCACCTTCCCCGCTTCAATGTCGGCAATCAGACGCTTAAACGAAGGGCGGTTGAAATTCCTTCCCGTATACCCGTCGTCCACGTAATACTCGTACCGGGGCATACCGTTCTTTTCAGCGTAATCTTTGAGCAAAAGTTTCTGGTTCGAGATACTCATGCTCTCATTCTGGCTGCCGTCATCAAGGGAAATCCTGCAATAGAGGGCGGTTATTTTCTGATTTGATAGGTTATTTTTCCTGCTCATAGGGTTCTCCTTCTATGAACAGGGACACGATACCATGATAATACCATGCCCCCGCCATTTGTTCAACTGTTTTCTGCAAGATTCCCGGTTTTTCTCCGGTTCCCGCCCTTTAGCTGGCCTGCCGTTTCTGCCATTCCTCGAACCGCTCACAGGTCTGCCGCTCGATAAGCTGCTCAAAGGCTTCCTGCATGGTCTGGCTGCCCGCAAACTCACGGGACACGATAAACTGCACCTTTTTCTTTTTGTTCCGGCTCTGCTCCGGATAATCTGCCTGTTTTGCCATAGGCATTTACCTCCATAAAGATACCCGGACAACTCCGTCCGGGCGTGTGTCGTGTGCTGCCGGACAGGTGGGAGCCTGACAACGGGGTCTGACAACGGACGTTAAAAAACCCCGCACACAAAACCCGGCTTCCCGTTTCCTGTCCTGATTGATTTTCTTTCTATTTTTCCGTTGCTTTCGTTGTCAGGAAAAGAAAAAGCCCGGAAATACGGCATTTGCAGGCTCTCTTCCCGGCAACGGGCTTGACAACGGGAGGGGCAACCAGCCGGCAACCGGCTATGGCTTTTCTCCTTCCAGCCATTCCTCCGGCAGCCCAAGCTGGACGGCTTCCCCTTCGGGCAAAGGCTGGAAACCTGATTTTCCATGCCCTCCGTTGTCAGGCGGCTCCGCCCGTTCCCAGCCCTTCTGCCGGTTATAGGGCGGCGGGAAATGCCGTGGATTCTCAAAGGCTTTCCAGCCCGCCGCATAATTCTTCATGATGGAGTTAATATCACGAATGTCATACTGCTTCGGTTCCTCATAATCCGGGTGTCCCAGCCCTTCATGGTAGATTTGCAAGGAGCATACCATCTTCCCGCCGTACCCGTCCAAGAAGTTCAGAATCCGGGTGGCTAGGGTGTCCTCCGGCATGAATGACCGTTGGTGTTCTTTCAGATACCGCTCCATTGCTGGGCTTAGTTTCAGCTTTACATCGCCTTTCCGGTAAACCTCCATGACCTCCGCCCACATCTGCCCGATGTAGGCTCTGGAAGCGGCTTCATCTTCCAGAATGTGAACCTCCGCCGCTTCCGCCTGCACCTGCACCGGCAGGAAACGCCGGTTCCCGGTTCGGTCAAGGGGCAGGAAGTCCAGCGTGTTGGAAGTTCCGGCAAACACGCACTGCCGCTTATGGTCTTTTGGGTGGACTTCATAAGGGGCTTTGTAGGTTTCCTTCTGGCGGCTCAAAAAGGACTTAATATCCTCAATGCTCTTTGCGTTCGCCGTGGCAATCATTTCTGACATTTCAATAATCCAATGCCCTTGCAGCTTCCGGTATACGTTATCATCGTCTAACTTCCGCAGGTCATCGGAAAACCACTCATCACGGACAGCAAGGAACCGGAAGAAGGTGGACTTCCCGGCTCCCTGACCGCCCACCAGACAGAGCATGACCTCAAACTTTGTCCCCGGCTTGAATACCCGTGCCACCGCCCCCAGCATGAACAGCAGGAGGACTTCGTAATTGTAATCGCTCACCTCCGCACCGAGGAAATGGCGCAGGGCATAGCGCACCCGCTCCGTCCCGTCCCATTGCAGGCTGTTCAGGTAATCACGGACAGGGTGATACCGGTATTCATTGGCGGCTACCTTGATAGCCCCCTCAATCCGCTTCTCTGATGTCAGCCCGTAGTGTTCCTCCAAATACAGAACTAAATATTGAATATCCACGTCCGTCAGCCGGTTCCCGTCCCGATACCAGCCAAGGGGCTTCACAATGTCAACCCGGTCAGTCAGGAGGTTGCTGCTGAACGCCCCTCGAAGCAGCGGGTCATGCAAAAACACCGCCCTGTAATTCCCCGGCGTGTTGGCGGTCTGCCCCTTCTGGGTGGTTTCCAGCATCTGCCGGACTTCCCCCACCGTCTTTTCACCGTCCATGCTGTCTACGGCTGTTCCCACGGCTTGCCTGACCTCTGGCGGCAAACTCTGATACCCTCCGCTCAATCCGTTCCACCTCCTTCCCATGCCCCGTGATGACTGCGGCTTTTTCCTCCTTTGTCCCGGTCAGCAGCGTGTCTAAAAGATAACCCACATACTCCCGTTTCTGCATGGCTTCCACAAACAGCGGGTTCCACCCGTCCCCCGGCGATTTCGGCGCATATGCCGTTTCCCACCGCTCCAACAGATGGAGATAATCACTAAGCACCCGGAAGCATTTCCGCTCCGCCTGCAAGAACCGCAGTTCTGCCGACACGCTCCGTCTTGCCGGTTTTGGGGAAGCCCGCCCCCGGCTGTCATAAGAAATGCCAAAATCCGAAGCCAGCTTTTTCGCCGCTTCCAGACCGGGCAGCCCGTAAAGCCTTGCCACAAAGTCAATCACGTCCCCGTCCGCCTGGCAGCCGAAACAGTGGAACCGCTTATCCACCTTCAAGCTGGGATTCCTGTCATCATGGAAAGGGCAGCACGCCATGCCGTTCCGGTTCACCCGGATGCCGTACATTTCTGCTGCCTGTCTTGTTGTTACATTTTCCTTTACTGCTTCAAATACATTCATACCGTCCCTTCCCGGAAATAAAAAAGCATCTGCCATTTCCACAGCGGAAAGCAAATGCTTCAAATCTCCATATCTTTTTTTGTTGCTGCCCTTACGTTCCTGCGCTCCATGCGCTCCCGGTTCACCCGGTCAGCTTCTATTTTCCCCCTTGCGAGCCTGTCCTTCATGGATTCCCTTGCCTTCTCTTTAATCTGCTCCTTATTTGCACGGCTCACCTCCGGTTTTTGGAGTGCCGACTGGACTTTCCTTAACACTTTCTGCGCCGCATTTCTTATCTGCTCCTGAACCGTACACAGGCACTTCACGGCGAAATCCCTTTTCTCCTGCGGGGCTTTCCGTTCCGGCGCAGCCAGCCACTTTTTATAATCCTCCACCGCCCGGATGTCCTCCTTCTGTGTTTCCGCCCGGACAGTATCTGTTACGACCTCGCAGGCTTTCTCATAAGCCGTGTTCGCCACTTCCTCCACCAGCGATTCTATGTCTGCAATCTTCATGGTGACCGTGGCAAGGGCTGCCTGTTTTTCAGAGAGTTCCCGCTCCTTTTCCTCAATCAGCCCCTCCTGTTTTTCCAGTTCCTTTTTTTTCTCGGAAATAGCTTTTTCGGCTTTATCAAACTTCTTTTCCTGCTCCGCTATGGCTACGGTGTTTTTCGTCAAGGCTTCCCCCTGTGCGGAGAGTATTTTCTTCTGTTTTTCAATGATGAAGTCCTGCTTTTCCAGATAATCCCGCCCGCCGTAGGACGGCTCCTGTTCAAGATGAACCCCGTACCGCCTGCTGATGTCAAACAGGATTGTCCGGCAAATGGAATCAAAGGTCTGCTTCCGGTTATTGTTTTTCCCCTTCGGCTTTGGTGTTAGAATATAATTAGTACAAGTTAGACATGGAAAATTCCCAACAGGAAAGTATAATAGAACAGATGGAGGAATGAACATGGCTACACAATATACAGAAGAATTTAAGAATGATGCAGTAAGGTATTGGAAGGAACATCCAGAGCTTGGGATTGCTAAGTGTGCAAAGAATCTGGGGATTAGTAAGACAGCTCTTTCTAACTGGAGAAAGATATATGATGCAAATGAGGGGACAGTCCCAACCAGAGGAAGGGGGAATTTTGAGAGTGATGATGCAAAGGAACTTGCACGCCTGCGTAAAGAGCTACGTGATACACAAGATGCTTTAGATATCTTAAAAAAAGCAATCGGCATACTGGGAAAATGACAGAGGCTCTCTTCCTGGAGACTGCCCGGTATGAAGAGCAGCTTCTGGAAGAGGGGAAACGCCGGCCGAATGTCTCTGGTGTGCTGAGGATCTTAGGTGTTTCAAGAAGCGGATACCTTGCATGGAAAAACCGCCTCCCTTCCACCCGGGAGAAGAGAAAGGAGCAGATAAAAGAGAGGATCGTTGAGATTTATCAGGAATCCCATCAGAATTATGGAGCCCCCAAAATAGCAGAATGTCTGCGCAGGGAAGGAGAAAAAATAGCAGACAAAACAGTGGGGAATTATATGAGGGAATTGGGGATCAA
This sequence comes from Dorea sp. 5-2, assembly GCF_000403455.2. Taxonomy (GTDB): domain Bacteria; phylum Bacillota; class Clostridia; order Lachnospirales; family Lachnospiraceae; genus Sporofaciens. The sequence continues at coordinate 204,226 of NZ_KE159718.1, forward strand.
AGCACAGTACGTGAAACCTTATACCGTTACAACAATCGAACCGGATCTAAGCAGTAGGCTGAGAAATATTCTGAAAGAAAAATTTAATCCGGAAGAACCGGATGCAGTCTGGTGTTCGGATATCACTTATATCTGGACTTACGAGGGCTTTGTATACTTAACGAGTATTATGGATCTGTACTCGAGAAAGATCATCTCATGGGTATTAAGTAATACATTAGAAGCAAAACATGTCGTAAAAGCGGTAGAAAAGGCAAAAAGAAGGAGGAATGTGGAGAAACCCTTAATTCTGCATACAGACCGGGGGATCCAGTATGTGTGCAGGGAGTATGTAGAGGCAACCATTGGAATGAAGAGAAGTTATTCGAAAAAAGCGTATCCATGGGATAATGCCTGTATTGAATCCTTTCATGCATTGATCAAAAGAGAATGGCTGAATCGATTTAAAATAAAAAATTATGAACATGCCTATAAATTGGTATTTGAATACATAGAGACATTTTATAATACGGTAAGAATCCACAGTCATTGTGGATATCTATCACCAAATGAATACGAGAATGTGTATGAACAGAAATTGAATAAGATGGAAAGATTGGCTGGATAAAAAATGGAAGGTTGTAAGAAAAGTTCACTTTTAACTTGTACTTTTTCTTGACATAGTACCACTTGTCTGGGGAGGGCAACGGGATTCCCAGTTCTTCCAGTGCCTTTTCCTGCTGGGGGCATAACTCCCCGTACCGGTTTTTACAGTCGAATACATGGCGCTCATGGATATGCGGTGTCCCCTCGTCCAGATGGAGCGCCCAGTCCAAAAGATGGACGTGGGAGCCGAACCGCCGTTCAAACTCCCCGTAAAACTCATTCACAATCTGGAACAATGTTTCCGGCGGGACGGATTCCTCCACCGTCCCAATCTGGTAAATACTTTCCTCCGGGCAGGTCTTGTTATTCGTGAGCAAATCCCCCACACTGCGGTTGCGCTCCGTGTGCCGGGTCTTTTCATTCCTTGCGTTCTGGGCTTCCACGTAATCCGAATAATGCTCCGTATAATAAGCCCGCTCTATCTGCTCAAAGCTGAAATCCGGCTGGGAGGAATCCTCCCGGCTCCCGGCGGTGGTGTAGCCCCGGTAACAGTCCCAGTACACGTTTTTCCTTGCCCGCTCTGAATCAATATGGCTGCTGTTATTCAGGTCAAAGCGGCGGTCATTGTGGCGTGGGTTGTACGTGCCGTTTTTGCCGGAGCGTCCGTTGTGCCGTGTCAGTTTCAATGCTAAATCCTCCTTCCTTTTTCAAGATTTCCCCGCTAGCGGAAGGGCTGCAGGGCTGCCGAACCTGCGGTGGCTTGCGTCAGGTAATACCCAGTACGAGTTGACGCAGGCATCAACTCTAGCTGGGCAAGGCGTTTCACCCTTGACCCGATAAGGACTGCCGCCCTTAACCCGCCAATGGGCTTCGCCCCTTGACCCCAACAGGGCTGCTGTGCCCCTGTACCCCGCACAGAAGGCCGCCGCCCTCTGTACTCCCGCAAAGTGCCAGCCCCGGAGCTGGGAAAGCTGCCCCCAAATCAGGCAATATCCTTCCCGCCCAGCAGGGGCTTGAAGCCGTGTTCTTTGGCGTATGCCCTCGCCGCCGCCCGCCGTTCCTCACTGTAGGGCGGAACCAGCCGGATAGACAGCCGGGACTTATCCAGAACATAGGTCACACTCCCTTCCGGCGTGGACTTTTCCAAACGGCACAGGAGCGGATATTTTCTGCTGAACTCCGCCAGCCGCCGCTTCAAGTCCGCATTGAAGGTGTAGACGCTTGCTTCCTTCTCACCCTCGTTGAAATTTACGATAGTTTCCTTTTCATACTTAGACGGCTTTCCCATAAAATTCCTCCCAGTCTGCGCTTTTTTCCACCATGCGGATATGCTTCTTTGCTTCAAAATATCCTTCCATTTCCAAACGGAGATGACGGTAAAAGCAGGGATACCATTCACCGGCTCCGCCGTCATCCAGCTTCCTTGCCAGGCACAGCACCCGGCGTTTCACCTTTTCATCCACCGTCAGGGCAGTGACCCACTTCAGCCTGTGGACTGTGTTCTCATGGCTCCTGCACCCAAAGGCATATAAAATTTTCTTTTCCTCAATGTTTAACTTCATGTTCTTTCCTCCATAATTGATAGTTTGTTTTCCTGCCGTTTTGTCTGCAATCCGTTCCTGCCCGGAATCACCCCAGCGTTTTCCGTTCCTTTGGTATGCTCCTGTCATGGCACTACTTCTCCGGGAACGGTATCACTTGCAGCCGGTCATTCTGTTTTCAATGTCCCTGTGACACTGAAATCTTATCAAAATAAACCGGCTTCCCCCGTATGTCCGAAAGGCTGGAAAATTTCCCGGAAACGCAAAATTTCCACGCTTTCGGAAATGCCCTGTGCTATAATGGTCACGAACCCTGTTTTGAGAGGAGGGGCGCAATGTATATAAAACTGACGCTTCAGGAGAAATTGAAGGACGAGAGAACCAGCCGCCACATGACGCTTGCGGAACTGGAAAAGGCAACGGGCATAGCAAGAGCCACGCTGGGAAAATATGAATCCGACAAATGCACGGATATAAGCCCGTTCAACCTTGCAAAGCTGGCGGAATACTACGGCCTTTCCATGGATTACCTCATGGGGCTGACCGAAAACAAGAACCACCCGAACACCGCCCTGCATGAGCTGCACTTGAATGATTCCACGGTTGACTTGTTAAAAAGCGGCGCACTCAACAACCGGCTTCTCTGTGAGTTTGTCTGCCATCCGGGATTCCTGCGCCTGCTGACGGATATGGAAGTCTGCATTGACCGGATTGCGGATATGCGCATCCGTGACATGAACTTAGTTCTGGAACAGGCAAGGCAGTCTGTCATGGAACAGCGGCAGCCCCCGGAAAATGACCTCTATATGCGCACGCTGGAACTGGGGCAGGTCAGCGAGGAACTGTTTTTCAGCCACGTCATCCATGATGACCTTGACCGGATTGTAAAAGACCTCCGCACCCGGCACGAATCCGACAAGACCACCGCCGAACTGGAAACCCCAGCAGCGGACTTTGCCCGGAACATCCCGGTGATACTGCTGGACGCCCTCATGCACAAAGGCACGGCGGACGAAAAACGGGCGTTTACTATCTGCCGGGTGTTCGGCATTGATTATATGAGCCTCCCAGAAGAGGAACGTGCCACCCTTGCCCGTGTGTTTAAAAAATCCCCTCTGCTCCCCGCAGCTTCCAGCCAGCGTGGAAAATCAAAGCTGCTGTCCCTGTTTGGGAAGAAAAAGACGAAAGAATGACGCAAAAAGGGCTGCCATTCCCGTAAAATCCGGTTAGCAGTCCTCTTTACTGTATCGTGTGTCCCATGTTCAATTTTCCGGCTTTAGAGCCGCTTTTTCCAGACAGGAGCCAGCCGCATTATACATAGACCAGTTCCGTATAAATAATTTCTTCTGCCCGGTTACGGATAGAATTGCAGCGGCGCACCCATTCAAGCTGGTCATCCGCTTTCAATTTCTCCGTCACGCCCTCGGCGGCTTTCATCTGCTCCATGATAAGGTCAAGCCGTTCCTGTGCCTGCCCGTCCACGTCGGCAAGGTGCGTCCAGAGTTTCCCGGATAACAGCAGGCTGCAATAAAGGGCGGGGCGGGCTTCTTCCAGATAGGCTTTACGCCTGCGCCCCCAATGCCCGATAGGGCGGGATTCCTTCGTCAACCGCAGGGCGGGAATGTAATAATCACCCACAAGAACGTAGTCAAGACCGTTGGTATCGTCATGGATTCTTTCTGGCAGTTCTTTCATTCGTGACCTCCTGTATTCAGTTTTCCAGAATCCAGTTGTTCGTGTCCCTGTTCATGTGAATTTATTAGGCAACTGAACTCTTCACGAACAAGTATGGCATATCCTTTCCCAATTTCTGATAGTTCATGCCGTGGGAAAGCTCCCGCCCCCGCGTTTCGGACGTGTTGAAGCTGCACTATGGTTTCTTTTCCTAAAAGCTCCGACATTTCTTTGAGCGTCGTTTTTTCCTTGCCGCCTAAGAAAAGCGTCGTGTCGCAATTCCCGCTTATGGTGTCCGCGTTGTCCTTGTAGATTGCCTTTAGCTGTGACTGGCTCTGCAAAATGATGGAAGCCGATATTTCCCGGCTCCTTATGGTGGCTATGAGTTTTTCAAACTTCGGTATCTGCCCGATATTCGCAAATTCATCAAGTAAGCACCTTACATGGACGGGAAGCCGCCCGCCGTATTCATCATCTGCCTTGTCGCATAAGAGGTTGAATAACTGGGTATAGAGTATGCTCACGACAAAGTTAAAAGTGTCGTCGGTATCGCTGATAATGACAAAAAGGGCGGTCTTTCTGTCCCCCAGCGTGTCAAGCTCCATTTCGTCCGTTTCCATAAGCTCCCGCAGCTCCCGTATGTCAAATGGCGCAAGCCGCGCACCGCAGGAAATGAGGATAGAGCTTCGCGTCTTGCCCGCCGATAACAGGAATTTCTTGTACTGCCGGACAGCGAAATGCTCCGGGTCTTTTTCTTCCAGCCGTTCAAACATGAGGTCAACCGGGCTTTGAAATTCCGGGTCGTCCTCGCGGGCTTCGCTGGCGTTTATCATTTCAAGCAGCGTCGTGAAGTTCTTTTCTTCCTCCGGGGCTTCGTAGTGGATATAGCCGATAAGGGCGCAGTAAAAGAGCCGTTCCGACTTCACCCAGAAATCCTCCCCGGATTTCTCCCCGTCGCCTTTGGTGTTGGCGATTATGGTATTCACCAGCTTCAAAATGTCCTTTTCACTCCGCAGATAGGCAAAGGGATTGTACTTCATGGATTTTTTGAAGTTAATCGTATTCAGCACTTTGATACGGTATTTGTACCTCTGTAACATTTTTCCTGTTTCCAAAATCAATGTACCTTTTCGGACGATATGTCAAGGACATAGAGCAAATCCCCTCAAAAATTCATTCCTGACAGGTCATTTTCCAGTAACCGCATAACTTTATCACTCATACTTTCACTACTGGTCTTGCTGAAATGTAACGAAACTTCATAAATAGTCCTGCCGATTTTTCGCTTAATTGTCTGTGGTTCTCTAACCATCATTTTTTCATCTCTTGCTTGTCTAGTTTCCGTCATACATTCCCCTTTCTTTAAAAAATAAAAAGGGCGATAAAACCACGTGATTTAATAGTTTTACCGCCCCTGCTTTGTATAGGTGACTATTATTTAATTTTTTCTCATCCTAAAAGTTACATGGCAGGATTATTTTCCTGCCACATCTTTTGATTTATTTTTTACACTATCAATTCTATACCATAAATAAAATATACTACTACCTGCCGCTACCAATAAACTTATCCCCAAGATTATATCCTTTCTTATAATTTCATAAACACCGACAATTATCAATCCAAAACTAATGGCTACGGCACACCAAAAACATAATGCCGGTACGAATGATTTACGCTTTCTTTCTTTATCTGATTGAATATATTCTTCTGTCCTTTCCCAAAACAGAAATTCTGTGATACCGCTGATTATTATTTCAAAAATATCTTTCATAAGCTCAATCCTTCCCCAATAAACTCAAGTTATCCATATGTTTTCATATCTATTGTATCACTCATCCACCTCAATTACAATTCCATATTTTTCTGCTTTATTTTTGTTTTGGTTTGTTCGGTCTGTACGGCCTGTTCCACGCATTTCCTAATTGTCTCTGCCTCATATACTTCATCTTGCAGACTCTGGACTTCGCTATACAGACGGTTCTTTTCTAAAGCAAGGGTTTTGATATCCGCTTTCCATCCTTTCAGGTTCAGCATGTTGTTATCGCCTAAATGCTCCTTCAGATAGCGTTCTGCGGTCTGGTACAGTATCAATTCGGCGGTATGCTCGTTGTAAAAGCGTTCCTTCTTTCTTGGCTTCGTCTGCTTATACTCCTTGTAAACAGGGCGGTATTCGAGGTACTTCTCGGACTGGTCTACCAGTTCTTTCCGCTCATGTATCTGCTTCTCCGTCTGTTTGATGCGCTTATTGGTGTCCCGGTAACGCTTCTTTATCCCCGATACAGTATCTTGGAACTGTGCAAGCGTTGTAATCTCTTTCCTTCGCAGGAAACTGACAGCCTTGGCATATGCTTTTAAATCTCTGGCTTTCCCATAGCCGCTCTGTTGGGTGCTGCCCTCCTGCATGGCTTTGTTTAAGTAATCCAACAAAGTGAGGGATTGATTTTGATTGGATTGGATAGGATTGATAGATGGTTTCTCCCTTTCCTGCACTGCCATCTGCCTAACCCATAACGTAAGGCGGGAAATCTGTCTGCGTACTTCTGTCAACAGGCGGTTCTGTTTCCGTATCTCATTGTTCCTCCCACCCTTGTCTGTTGCAATGCCCCTCCGCTCCATCTGGGTAGCCGCAACTCCCATATGTACAGTCGGTATCTTATCAATCCCCTGTCGTTCATAAGAACGGTGGTCAATGCGTTCCGGGCGGTTCTGTTCCGCAAGGTAACGGTTCGTGACGTCCGCCCACGCTTTTCTCCAAACCTCCGCTTTCTCCTTGTCATTCCAGTCTACTGTGTTGATTTTCCGGGTTTTGAATGTCCCATTTTTCAGCTTCACACGCTGGCCGTCTTTATCTAAGATATATTCTTTCCGGGATTTTGCTCCCCACTCGCCGGATTCTGCAAGCGGACGCATGGTAAGCATGATATGTGCGTGTGGGTTTCCATCCTCCTTATCATGGATGGCAATATCGGCGCACATGCCAGCCGACACAAAATTCTCTGTCACATAATCCCTTACAAGCTGTATCTGCTGTTCCCTGTCCAGTTCTACCGGGAGTGCAACCTCTACCTCCCTTGCAAGCTGTGAGTTCCTCGCTTTCTCGGTTTTCTCCACGCTGTTCCATAAAACGGAACGGTCTGAAAAATCCGGCGGGGCATGGGATGGCAAAAGGATTTCTGTATGGACAATCCCCCTTTTCCTCGTGAAGTCATGGGTAATTCCGTCATAATCATTGGTGAGGGTTTCACCGCTCCTATAAGCAGAAGCCGCAACCGCTGACTTCCCTTTCCCCCGGCTGATTATCTTTATACTGCAATGGTAAATCGCCACGCTGTCAACCTCCTTCCGGGTGGCTCGTCCAGACTTTGCGGACAGGTGCGCTCCGTTTTTTGGAGTGTGCCTGTCCGCAAAGTACACAAGGGGTAGGGCATCGCCCGTAGGGGAGTGTAGCTCCCCTGTGCCTGCCGCAAGGCTGGCAGAAGCCCTCGGCAGAGCGCACACACCTGTTAAGGTGTATAAGTGCGCCCTTGTCAAACAAGGGAGATTTAATTCTCCCCTTTATCCCTTATGATTTTCCGCAAATATTCCTGTGCCTGCATAGACCGGAACGCAACCTCAAGCAAGCCTTTTATCTGTTCGTTTCTGTACTGTTCCGGCTGTTCCAGAAAGCTCTCAAGTATCGCTCCCCGTTCAATAAGCTGATGCGTCCTTGCTTTCCTTTCCTCGCTTTTTTGCTGGTTGAGAAGTTTCCGTCTTTTATTCTGCAACTGTCTGATTTCTTCCTCTGCTTTAGCAATCTTTTCGCTGATGTCAGCCATTTAAAAATCCCCTTTCCCCTGTTTTTACATAAGAAAAAGCAACCGTCTTCATTACGGTTGCTCTCCCTGTCCATCTGCTTATTTATCATTCAAAATATTTAAGGATGTCTTTTATCATCTGCTCCCTGTCTTTCCCCTTCCCTCCCCAAATCTCCGTCACCATATCAAGCAGCATGAAATTGGAAACATCTTTCACGTACTTCTCTTTCCTGTGTACCATCAGAAGCACAAATATAATCTCATATAACTGTTCCTGTGCTAAATGCTTTATCAGCGTATTCATCATCTTGATATTCATATGCTCTTCATTCGGTGTACAGATTAAATACCACCATCCGGGATACCGCCTTACCCACTTTAGGAAACGTATGGTCTGCCTATCCCTCTTTGTTATCTTCTTCATGCCCCTGCCCCTTTATCGGATTCAACTGGAGAAGCTCTAAAATCAGGTTTGCCCCAAGCCACATCCCCAGTTCTGTATAAACTTCCTGATTAGCTAAAATCGCTCCACAGAACATTTCATAGACTGCGTCCTGCTCTTTCCCTTCTGGATAAAGGCTCGTCAGAAACTCCCAAAAAGGTTTTTCTGCTTTCTGCAGCCTTTCCTCATAACTGTCTGTATCCGGCTTATGCCCCCAGCTTTCCCGGTCAAGACCATCTAACACAAAAGTCCGTACTTCCTGTATGTTTACCCGGCAGAGTACCTCTTTCAAATTCCTCATTTCTGATTTCACCAACCTTCTTCTTATTATTATTAAAATTCCATATAGAAACTGATTTGACCGCCATATATGCTATTTCTTTTTCACCCCGCTTTCCCTTTCTGCTTTATCCTTCATATGCTTGAAAACAAGCAAGGCAATTCCCAAGTTATCTCCCTTAATGATTGCCAGTTCCATGTATTTTTCCCAATTCTCTTTGGGCATGGCTTTACCTCTGCATATACGGCTCACAAAGTCAATGTTGTCTGTCATCCAGAATATAACCTCCCTCATTTCCGGCGACAGCTTATTCAGCTTTTGTATAAGCTCATTTTCTGTTGCATCCATAGCATTGTTTTCCTTTCCTCCTGTTTATTAATTTTTTCTATGGAATGATTTCATTCCAATTTTACATCATTTCTACGTTAAAATCAATAATGGAATGAATTTATTCCAAAAACTTTTGGAAAGGGAAAAAATATGTCATCTGTCATCAATCAGGATATTTCCATAGGCGCAAATCTGAAAGCCTTGCGCCTACGGAACAAGTTATCTCAAGAAGATGTGGCTACACAACTACAAGTAATGGGTTTCACTATGAGTAGGGAGATTGTCTCCCAAATGGAGTTAGGTCGTCACAATATCCGGGTAAGCGTCCTCTTGGCGCTAAAAGAACTTTATCACGCTTCTTTTGATGAATTTTTCGCTGATTTGTCTTTTCGGGTAAATGATTCTGGTACAGAATAATCTGTAATGCAACAAAAACACTCTTACGGGAGTGTTTTTGTGTTATTGACTCATAGTGATAAACTATTCTTTTTTTTGCGGTCAATGCTGTTTCTCCCCGTTCCTGCACGTTCCTCTACCTTTTTTTGCGCATCTGCAAGGCGTTTCCGTATGGAACTGTCGCGCTCTGCAAGCTTGCGGTTCTCTGTGCTTGAAATCAGTTCTGAACAGCTTTCCTCCGATAATGCTGACAATTTATGTATGGTACTGCTGACAATCCCCTTTGTAAGCCTGTCCGCTATTTTAGGCTCTATGGCTTTCAGCATATCTACCGTTCCCTGTCTGCCATTTTCGCCGAACTGGTAAATAAGGTTGATTTCGTCCGGCTCAAACCTTACCATTCCTTTGCCCTCTGCTCTTTTCCTGCTAACTCCAGTGCATTTCACTGTGTTCCTGACGCTCTCATAGGTATCTCTTGCGGTGATCCTGCCTGTATCGTCTGTCTGGCGCACTTCTGCCCCAATTTCCCCTTTCTGCTCTATGATAAGCCAGTGGGCATTGTCACCAGCTTTTGTATATACAATGCCCTGTTCGCCGGAATATTGGCTATTCTTCTTAAACTCTCCCCGGCTGTCATAATAGCCTTTAATCTTTTCTATCTGTTCCCGCTTCATCACACGCTCCTTCCTCGGTGTTGTTTCCGCCCGGCTTCGGTATCTTTACCTGCCCGACAAAGTTAAAGTATACGTCCACTTTCTGCCGCCTGTTCTTCCTGCCGCCTGTGGCTTCGTGGACAACCACTTTTTCAATGAACTCATTCAGCATAGGTGTGGTTAATTCCTTAAAATCTGTATATTTCCGCACAACAGCTATAAATTTATCAGCTTTCATGTTATCCTCATCAAAATCAGCAACCTGTGCCTTTAGTTCTTCAATCTCCGTTTCCAGCACTGTCTGCTCCCTGTCGTATTCATCCAGAAGCCGCTCAAAATGCTTGTCTGGTATTTTCCCTGTGGCATTGCCCTCATATAATTTCTTGATTAGGACATTCAATTCCTCAATGCGTCCCTCCGATTCCAGAAGTCGCTTTTTCTGCTCCTTCTGGCTTTCCGCCATATGGGTAGCTGTGGCACTCCGCACTTTATCGGCAAATGCCTGCTCGTCCTGCCGCACATAGTCGCTTACTTCCCGGATTGCCGTCAAAATCAGTTCCCACAAAACGGAAGTCTTGATATAATGGGCAGTACAGTCACGAGTACGCTGCCGGTAACTGCCACAGGTATAAGAATTGTCTGCATCATACTTTACCGCTTTTGTCGGGCTTGGCTGCCTGTGCGTCATTTTATGCCCGCAATCAGCGCAATAGACAAGCCCTGTTAATGGGTGGGGTGGCCTGTCATAACTTGGCTTCCTGACGGTCTTCCTCAATTTCTGCGCCAGATTCCATGTTTCCTCGTCCACTATGGCAGGATGGGTATTTTTAAAAACCATCAATTCATCCGGGGTCGCTTTCCTGCGTTTCTTTGTTTTATAGCTGACGCTGATTGTCTTGCCTAACACTGTATGCCCCATATATTCCTGTTTTGCAAGGATAGACGCAACAACGGTAGGCGACCATAAATATGGGCTTGTAAAGCCTTTGCTGTGGTCATTTTCCGGGCAGTGGATTTTGGCATATGCCGCCGGTATCAGGACTTTTTCATCACGTAGCGTATTCGCAATAAGGGTAACGCCTTTACCCTCAATCACCATCTGGTAAATCCGGCGCACAACTGCGGCAGGCTCTTCATCAATGATTAGCTTCTGCTTGTCGTCTGGGTCACGCAAATATCCGTAGGGAACGCTTGGGGAAACACGTTTCCCCTCCTGCATACGCGCTTTAAACACTGCCTGTATCTTGCGGCTTGCATCCCTTGCATACCACTCGTTCATGATATTTAAAAAGGGTGTGAAATCGCTGTCCTGCTGGTTTTCACTGTCTATGCCATTATTGATTGCGATAAAACGCACTCCTTTTTCTTTGAACATGACCTCTGTGTAAAATCCCACTTTCAGGTAATCCCGACCGAAGCGGCTCATATCCTTGACTATGACTACCCCGACCTTCCCGGCTTCAACCTTTTCAATCATGGCTTTGAACCCCTCACGCTCAAATGTGGTGCCGCTCACCCCGTCATCGGTAAAATGCCGGATATGGGAATATCCGTTTTTGGTAGCATAATTTTCAAGTAGCTGTTTCTGGTTCGTAATGCTGTTGCTTTCCCCTTGGAGTTCGTCATCCCGGCTTAAACGCTCGTATAACGCGGTGATTTTTCCTGCTTTTTCCTGTGTCCTCATAGTCTGTACCTCGCTTTCTTAAGGCTGGAATATTCTCTGTCCTTGGGAGAGTAACACGTTCGGGTCAGTAACGATATATGAAGTTGGAAAATCTTTTGAGCTGCACTGCATGAGCGACGGTTTCACAAAGAACCGGGTTTTACCGCTGCCGGAACCGCCGATCACAAGGATATTTTTATTCCTCGCATATTTCGGCTGCTTCGGGCGGCTGTTCATGGTGAGCCGTTCCGTCTGTGTCAGCGGGATATTGTTCTCAAATACCGGGTCGGTGTAGGGCTTAATGTCGTCGGCATTTCCCCAGCGGGCGGAACCGTACTCAATGCCTTTGCGGTATTTCTTCGCGTTCTTGCCTTTCATGTAAACGGCAAGCCGGATAATCACCGCCCCGGCAATGCCGATCAGTAAGTCGGCGGGGTGGAAGCTGGGGGCAGCGGAAGCAAAGGCAACGGTGAAGCCCTCCCCCAAGTGTAAGATTTTTTGGCTTGCGTCCATGCCGGGGGAAAGCCGGACAGCCGCGCCCACCTTGTCAAACAGGTACACAAAGAGCAGATAGGGCGCGTTTAGGATAAGCAGCTTCTTGATCTCCGGCTTCATAGCGATACCTCCCTGTCCTTGTGTTTGGTCTGCTGGCGGCTGGCGTTCAGCTCCTTTGCCTTTTCCCGGAAAGCGGCTAATGCCTTTCGGATTGAAGGCTTCTTGTCCTGCGTCAGCTTCTTTGCGGAAAACTCCTTGAAAGCGGCGGTCAATGCGTCTGCGTCCCTGCCCTTGAAGAATACAAGATAGCGGGGCGGGGTTTCCGCCGCGTCCTTTTTCAGCGCAAAGTCGATACCGTACTTTTTGGCGGTACTCTCAAATGCTTTGATATTTTCTTTCGTGATCTCAATGTTGGAAACGCCCGTGTTCTGCTTCATAAGCTGCTTTAGGGTCTGTTTCCCGTGGGGCTGCTTCCCGATCTGCTTCTTTGACTGCGCAAGCGCGGCTTTCATTGCCTTTTGCAGCACTTCGGCGGTCAGCTTCCCGGTCTTGATATACAGGGCAACGGTTTTCTCGTTGATCTCGTCCTGCATGGGGTCTGTCCCTCCTTTCGGGGTGTTCTATGGGGCGGCGGTCAGATACGCACCCGCAGCCCGTTAAGGTCGTCGGCTCTGATACCCACCAAGTACCATTCCTGTTTCATGTTCATTTCAATACGGGTCGGCTTCCACTTGCCGCGGGTGAACACGTCGAAACAGTCCCCGCAATGCAGCCCGCCGTAATAGCTTGCAAGGTCAAAGCGAATGTCGTAGCGGTCTGTGCGCTCGTCAAATACCAATGCTCCCGTCGTTTTCTGTGCCATAATAAAATCCTCCTTTTTTGTGGTTGTGGGTGGTTACAGGCTTTCGCCCGGTTTGAATGAATAGGGGTCGTGCGGCTCCTGTGGCGCAAGTGCGCCGCTTGCCATATCGTGAGCCACAAGGGACGTGTAATAGTTGCCGATTGTGGACGGGGCATTGAAAAGCACCGCCCGTAAATACTGCTTGATGTTGCGGATTTTGGTGGTGTTCTCCCGCATACAGTCCAGCACAAAGCGGATATGTTCGCCGTCCAGCTTCATAAACTTTGCTTTCACCAGCTCGGCGGGGTAGTCGTCCCCGGCAATGCGGATTGTCTTTCTCCGGGTGCAGACGGTTTCAAGCATGATGTCAACAATTTCGTCCAGCCTGTCTCCGTCAAACTTCATATCCTGCATGAGAATGTCATAGGAGATATTGTCCTTGATGATCTCCCGGTAAATCTCAAAAGCTGTCTGTGCGTCCGATTCCTTTCGTTTCCGTTCCGGCGGCATAGCCGCTTCTCTGTCAGAGGGAGAGGGGTTAGGGGAAAGGATAGGAATGGAATGGGTACTTTGTTCATCAGTAATTCTTTTTTCTTTTTTTGGTAAGTCAGTCTTTTGTATATCTTTATTTAATTGCGTTGGATTTTCCGTCGTCGGTTTACCCGGTGTCGGATTTTCCAATATCGGGTTGCCCGGTGTTGGATTTTCCAATGTCGGGTTATCCAATCCCGGCGGGGTGTCGTCCGGCGGCTGGGGCTGCTCGTAAATGGTGTATTCAATGGCGGTCATTTTGCCCTTTGCGTCGCGCCCCTGCTGCCGCTTGATATATCCGGCTTTTTCCAGCTCCCATATGGCGGTGCGGATAGCGTCGATACTTTCCCGGTTGATCTGTGACAGCCCCGCAAGGGTGTAGTCCCAATCTTCGGGAAGTGACAGCATTTGCGACAAAAGCCCCTTTGCCTTTAAGGTCAGTTCCTTGTTGCGTAAATGGTGGTTGCTCATAACGGTATAGCCCTTGTTGCGCTCCACTCGGAAAACTGCCATAGCTTCATCACTCCTTTGGTTGTGGATTTGTTACGCGATAGAACGCCGTTTTGCCGGGTTTAGGTATAAATCCCTGTCCCTGTTAAAAACGCGCCCGTAAAGCCGCTTGTAGCAAGGCTCTTTTTGCCCCTACTGCGTAACATGAGGGCATAAAAAAAGCGGCGTTCCTGTTCTCCCGTGTAGGGATAGAGAAACGCCGCGTTTGCGTCGTATTCAGTTTTCATTTATTCTTTCTCAATGCTGTGTGCTGGTGTTTGGGCTTGCAGGGTTCCGGGCGGCATATCAAGGCTCTTTCCCTCAAAAGTAGTAAATTGGTAGTAAATTCAGCTTGAAATCCTGCTTGTATGCCCGTAAATCAAGGCTTTTTTGAGATAATCAACCATTTTAAGTACAATAATATATCAGGAATAGCAATCCCGTTCTGTCCTAACAATGTAGGTACATAGCATATAAACGATAAAACATATACCACAGAAACCCATAACGTGAGTTTCAACTTATTTGTATATCTCGCCATCACAATTTCTCCTAGCAGTGCGAAAATCTTACAGAAATTTCGATTTCTCCACGAATGCGTTTTATTTGCTATTTCTAACCCATGTGCCGACTTCCGATGATTTTATCATGCCAAGACGTTTGTAGAAATCCTGATCCGAAAGCACGATTGCCCTTTTTGCACCTCGTTCTTTTGCGCGGTTTACAGCTTCGTAAACAACTGCCCGCCCAAGACCTTTACCCCTATGTTCGGGAACTGTTGCAACAGGCTCTATATATGCTGTATTTCCGCCATTGTACCACACTCCACAATGAGCAATATATTCTCCATCCTTACTTGCAAAAACCTTGATGTATTCTGGGATTTCGAGATGTTTCCCGGCTTTTGCCACCTCCTCGCCCGGTTCTTGCAAAATCCCCTCATGGTCAAAGCCACGATATATTACCAATCGCCATTGCCAGGTATCAATTTTTGAATCCGGGGCATTCAGATAATATCCTTGCGGTAATTGGAAAGAAAGATTACACGATAAGTCTATTTCCAGAACACTCTGCAAATGCTGGTTTTCAAATCCTGCATTTGCAAGTAATCTGCACAACACTGTGTCGTTGAGATTTGCCTTTATGATTGCTGTATTGACGTCCGTTTCTGTCACATATTCAATCATCTGTCCTAAAAGGTTTTCATCAGAAATCGAGTGAATGATATACCACCTGTCATTATAATCTGTATCATACATTATCGCACCAACAAGTTCTCCGTTTTCTCTCCTAAACAGAGCGTTTCTTGATAGCATTTCCACATCCAAGTACGAATGCGTCATACCCCAATCGAAACGCCCCCAATGGAAATGTTCATTATAGCCGTTGTCTGCAACTATTTGAAGAAATTTACTGATTTCTTCGTACTGTCTGTTAAATCGTATGTTATCTTTGTAATTTTCAAATCACGGCCATCGGCTCAACCACCAGCTCTGCTGGTGGCCTGGATAAGCCCCTCCGGGGCCTGTTGTGTTTCCGCCTAAAGGCGGTCTGACAAACCCTGTTCATTATGTTACTGGTGGCCGCTTAAAAGCGGCTCTGTTGTACTTACTTTGAGGGCTCTCCTTCCAGTCGATCCCTCTCATACTGCTCTTCTTCATTTACATTACCGACTGTCTCGCAATAATACCCCCTTGCCCAGAAGTGACGGTTATACCGGTCTCTATACTCCGGATGTCTGTCGAAAAGCATAAGGCTACTCTTCCCCTTAATCCTACCCACTACCTTCGACACGCTCTCCTTGGGCGGAATCGACACGTACATATGCACATGATCCGGCAGCGTTGCTGCCTTGATAATTGTGACTCCTTCCATCTTGCATACCTTGCTAATGGCTTCGCCTACCTCTTTTCTCAAATCCCCAAACATCACTTTCCTACGATATTTCGGGATAAATACTATGTGATACGTGCAATTATAGCGACTATGTGATAAACTTTGAGTGTCCATGAATATACCTCCGTTGTGTTTTGTGCGGTTTGCCAGACCTGCACCTATTATACAACGGGGGATATTCTGGTACTCTGTTTATCGCCACTTGCGTCTGCTAGTCTCCCCAGCTCTGCTGGGGGATTTAGAATGTTTCATTAAATACATTTTTATTCACCCTCTTTTTCCTGTTCCTGTAAACATAAATTGCCAGTACAAAAGTGAAGGAAATAAGCTGTGCAGTCATAATCCGGACAATTTGTAATTCGTCTGCACCGTTTAGAGAAATGACATGCAGCATATTTGTAGCAACGGTATTATTAAATAAATGGTCGCCAAGCCCCGTCCATATATTTCCTGTCATATGGTAAAGAAGTCCCCATTTAATTCCCATAATTCCGGCAAGGATTATATACCCGATACCCATCAGAACCATTGCCGTAAATGACATTTCACCATCCATATAGCTTCTGACCTACACATAACAGAAAGAAAACAAAATCTGTATTTTTTATCCCGGAGCCGGTTAAAGAAAAACTGCTGATATATATTTCTAA
The DNA here is from genome assembly GCF_000403455.2 of Dorea sp. 5-2. GTDB lineage: Bacteria > Bacillota > Clostridia > Lachnospirales > Lachnospiraceae > Sporofaciens. Next base: position 220,489 of record NZ_KE159718.1, read on the forward strand.
ATGTGCAGGGTTTCCTTGCAGTGCTAAAATTGCTAATTCTAACCCAAATGAAATGATAAAGCAGACGCTTCCCAATAACAAACCTTTCAAAATACTGCTTACAAAACCGTTTCTTTGAAATCCAATATCACTCCATGTAAGATTTACCCTTTTCAATGTCAATGCTAATATGATAATTCCGGCTGCTTTATGAAGCACATTTTCTCCAATAGCCGTCCTATCTGTCTCAATCAGAAAATATTCTATAAACCTTGCAGCTAAACAAAGCGTAAATATTACAACGCATAAACTATCTGATTTATATTTTTTATTTCTTCTCATTCCAAATCATTTCCCTTTTGAACTGCAAGATTCTCCTGCTTTATCCAATTCATATAAAAACGTACTGATTAAAATTGGATTACCATTTTTATCATTTTTATATGATTGATTATCAAGCCTTCTTATACGTTGAAATCCCAGTCTTTCTAATAGTTTCCATGATGATACGTTCCGCACATCACAATCTCCATGAATTGTACTGATACCCACTGATTCAAACAGATAATGAACAAGTGCATTGCCTGCTTCTGTTGCATAACCCTGTCCGCAATATTCCGGATTAAAATCATAATCCATACAATAATGTCCTTCATCATCTATCCAATAGCCAATGCTTCCTATAACATTCTGTTTTGATTTTAATTCGGCAACAAGACGGTTATCCATATCCTGCCACTCAGTAATTATATTTTTCACCTGTTCTCCTGACATTGGATAAAAATCTTCGAATTTGCTGACTTCTTCATCAGAAAAATATTTTATAATATCCTCAAAATCTGTCACTCTATAATTTCTCAAAAGTAATCTGCTGGTTTCTATAGTTATCATCTAAACGCTCTCCTTAAAACGAGAATTTTATAAAATTAGCATTGATTAACCTATATTGTACAAAAGGTGCAATACAATAGCTCTCCATAAACAATTTGTTTTCTTATATACAAAATGTAATATTATTAGGCATATCACATGATATAATGATAAGCTACTTAGTGCCTGCTGATTAAGTCACCATTACAAACTTCCCCGAAATCTCTTCGGGGAAGCCTTCTAAGAGACTTAACAGGGCGCAGAGAATCCTCCTCTGCATTTTGAAGAGGTTCGCTGTAAGTACCGATAACGCTATTGAGGTGAGTTGTGTTTCCTCCAGTTTGGTTACTATTAATCCTAATCCATAACTATGTTTTTCAACACTGAATTCCCGCT
>NZ_KE159718.1:222773-243447 GCF_000403455.2 Dorea sp. 5-2
GGAAAAGGACAAGGGTACTTGCATCAAACGGTGGTTCTTCCTGATAACCCGGAAGCCCTATGAAGTATTGCAGATATGGATTCTCTGTAATCTGTTCCACAAGTTCGCGGTCTGAGAAACAGAGTTTCTTTTGGATAATTAATGAACCGAGAGCCGTACGCAAAGGCTTTGCAACATTTCCTGTATCATTTGGAAACAGTTCAGCATATTTTGATTCAAAAACATCCCATGGGACTTGTTCTGCCAAACGCACCCATCTGTTTTCGGGATTCATATGCATTCCTAATGGCTGATTAAAATCGAGGAATGAATGTTGTAACTTATCAAGATATTTGTACATATATCGGACTCCTTGCTTGTATATTTCTAAGGTTATCTGCACGAAAAATGAACGATTAATCTGCATTACCTTGCAAATATTATATACCAAATATCCAGAAAAGTCAGTAAAATCAAGCATTTCAAGTTTAATCAGCAGGCACTACTTAAGAAAAAACCACCTATAACCCAATGTATAGGATAGTGCATAGCTAAGAAGAGCAAAGCTGTACAGAAAGAGCACAATAGGTCTTGTCTGATAATTCCTGTTAAGCGAGTTTGAATATATCCGCGAAAAATGATTTCTTCTTCGATTGCACCAATAAGAAATATACCCAATGAACTTAATATAGGATAAGTAATACCAATTACCTCACCTTTTTTGACCTGAAAATAAATAGCCATTCCTATTAGTAAACAAATAGCTAATGCCGCACCTAAGAGTAAGCTTTGAAGAAGTTTTGTCTTATTTAGTCCAATAGTACATAACTTATCTTTGGATAAAATGATAAATGTAATTCCAATTATAAGAAGAAAAAGAGGAACTGCAATTTACAATTTATTCAGAATATCTACACTCAAATTAGTTGTATATGTAAAGCCTTGTACAAATAAAATCAATATATAGATACCATAAAGCGCAATAGCTTTTATCCCATCAATAGCATGAAATTTCTTCAAATTTTCAGAGTAATCTCTTGATATCAACAATATTTCCTCCTCCATAAATCTGATTCATAGAGCAATTCTATAAATATCCGCCTGTTCCCCATCCAGTTCAAAGCTACGCTCAAAGACTCCGCCGTTCCGAATGATCGTCTTCACTGAGGGTTCATTCTTCTTTTCCACGGAAAGATGCAGTTCGTTCATCCCTGCCCTTTTCGCAATATCTAATAATTGCCGCAGCATTTCCGTAGCATAGCCCTTTCGTCTTTCCGACGGACGAACGCTGTAACCGCAATTGCCCAGATCCTTCAAGAAGTCGTTGAGCGTATGCCTTAAATCAATGATTCCCACAATTCTGTCATTACCATCAACGGCAAAAAATGTGTCTGTTATCACCCAGTCCGGATGAACCGTTTCCTCTTTCGTATTTGCGTCTATGGTTCTGCACCATTCTCTGTAATCATCCATTTTATCAAGCAATTCACTTCCGTTAATGACGAATTCCCCGTTATCAAAAAATTCCTGTTTGAACTCCAGCGCCTGTTCTTTCAGTGCTTCTATTGGTCTGACCAGTCTAATCATTTTTGTCCTCCTTAAAATACCGTTTTTCGTAATCCTCCACAAATTCTGTCATACTCTCAAAATGCTTTGGACAAATTCCCACTTTTTCATATTCTGCAAGATACTTATTCAGAGCCTGATCGAAGACATCCACATTCTCCTCCAGATTTTTGGGGCTAAATTTATCCATAATTTCAAAGTCATCCTCTGCGATACATTCTGCAATCTCATAGAACATCCACTGTAAAGACAGTAAATTCATAAAGGAAGAATACACATCGTCTCTGCCTGATGCCTCGGCCATTTTGTTTTTCCAGTTAGAATACATTTCCTCATATGTTCCTCGCAGATTTTCTGTAGAAGGAAGTTCCTTTTTCTTCGGAACCTGCAGATACCCGTCTGTCAAAATGAAAACTTCCGTCAGTCTTTCCCGTATCTTTTCCACCGTCTCTGCCTGAATGACGGCAAGAATCCTGGTTTCAAGATCAAAAGGATTAGGATAATGCTACATAGTTTCTGCATCTGACATTATTTCATATAACGCATTGAAATCTTGTAAGGTATATTCTCTTAGAATCATTCTTTCTGTTTCAATAATCATATTTTCCCTTTCCTAAATTCTGATTTTCCAACATGTCAACTGGATTTTAGTGTTCTCTTTTTATTTCCAAATCAGTTTTATAAAATCCTAAAAACAAGAATCCCAGTCCTACAAAACCTCCAACACATAGAGCCACATGAATTGAGACATGGAATAAATACATTACTACGCTTAATAAAATCTCGATTAGTCCCAAAGCTTTTCCAAAGGATATGAAAATATCAGGCGCAATACTCTGTGCATATTCCCAATGTTCCCTTGTTTTTCGTGAAGTTGGTGTGTTATATCCATTATTTGAATCCATGTCGGATGCCGGATGTTTCTTAAAGGTATATCCCACTGAAACCATTACAAATGGCATAATTAAATTTACCGTCAGTAAAGAATACAATTTAAACCTCCACTAATATTCCTTATGTTTACTTCTTTTGTTCCAAATCAATGATTGTCTTATCCGCTTTTAAAGCCTCCTGTGCTTTCTTTTTTTCTATCTCTTTATAGGCTTCCAACATTCCATTTTTGACCGCCCATTTAACCACAAAATATAAAGCAATCAAAACAATAATTGCCGTTCCCGCGCTGATACCCAGTTCCTGCCACATCTCGGCAAGTCCCTCGCTCATTCCGAATTTTTCCCACAAATCCATTTCCCATTCCTTCCTATCTTCCGATTATCTTGCCGTCAGACCGTTTTGACGGATACTGTCCAATTCTTCTGCTGATTAAAAAGTGGGATTATTAGAAAAAGCGTCCTTAACTTCATCTGAATAATCATCTTTTGCACATGTCCTGGAGAAAGCAATGATCCTGCTCCTGTCAGGCGCTAATGCTTTTTTGATTCTGATACCACTCTTGAATAAATTTTCTTCTATGTCGTGCGAATGAGGTATATTATATAATTTAACAAGCATATCTGCCATATGATTACCTCCCAAAAAATATTGGTTTGCTGTCTATTGTGCCATATACGCATAAAGTGTAATCCATTTATTCTCTTCGCCAACTTTTCCTGCTTTAAATGCCGGGACACTTTTTGATGCAGTTAACAGGTATCTCCCATTATCCAGCCTGTGCCGGTTCAACACCTCATATCCGGCCTGCATCGCTTCAGATTCCCCTGGACACCCTAACACTCTTAATGCATATACAATATTCTGAACGCCGACTTTAATTGGATCTGACGGATAAAATGTCTCCAGCATCACATCCACCATCGGCGCCTCAATGTTATCCGTCCGGTAAAAAATATTCCTTTTGGTGAAATAATGTACTAACGCGCTCTCACACTCACATTCAATCCCTAAAAGATGAAGTTCTGCAACAAGCAGAAGATACTCAACCGTCAGCCTGGCACAGCTTTTATGTGGTTTCTTTGGGTCATTGATTTTCTTATTACTGCTGATACAGCCAAACCCGCCGTCTTCTTTGATCCTACCAAGCATACATCCTATCTCCTCTTTCACGATATCCACCTGGTAATATCCCAGTTTCACAAGGTTCCTTAATAAATAAGGCTCGCCGCATAACATTTTAAATCCCGTGCTTTGGATCAGCGAAAACACTTCTTCGTCGATATCACTTCCGATATCAGCTCTGGTTAATCCCCATTCGGCAAATGCCATAATTGCGTCAAATTTCGCCCAGGGTTTCTCCTTTTCTAATTTCTTTAATGCCCGCTCATATACTTTGCTTTGAAGTAATTTATTTTTACATTCGATGACTTTTGTATCATCATCACTTAGTTTCAGATACTCCTTTAATGTCCGGAGCCTGACTTCAGGAGTGTCCTCTTCTAACAGCCATTCTAAAATTTTTTCATCCATTTTTACTCCCTTTGTAAAGTTATTTATTCACAATTTTTAAGCGGTCAGTCAATCTTATGAAAGTGTACCGTCTGTTCTTTCATGGATATTTTCTCAACCTGCCACCCATATTCCGCAAGCTCCTTCTTATATTTCAGAAAAGAGTGGTCAATCGGTATCCCCGCGATATTCTGAATCTCCTCAAAGGTCAGCCGGAAAGATTCCTTTCCGCTTTTCTGCACATATTCCCATAATGCGTTGTATTTACTCATCACTTTTCACCTTTCCTTTCTGCCATTTCTTTTTCCTATAAACAAGAGTGACGGTATTGATGATACATAACAGCACAAAAAGACTCGTAAAATTAATCCAGATATCCCTGTATGCTGTTTTCGCCAAAGGCTCCCGCAGTCCGGTAGACCAGACATATGCAAACGCCAGCAACAGGGATGGAATATACGCGGTTACGTATCTGAGAATCAAGGGTTTAACAGGCAGCTTCGTACACAACTCAAATGCCGCTACCCCTATCAGAAGGATCATAGCCCTGTCTAATTCGTGCCAGTTACCGCTTGGATCTTCATAAATACCGTCACAAAGATACAAAATGCTGCTTAACAATGTGATTCCTGTATATATAATCGAATAAATCGATACGATGCGGATCCATTTTTTCTTATTCATTTCTCTTCTCCAATCGAAGCAATCCGAACGGCTGAAGCCATTCCTCCGTCACCATATGTCGGACTTTCCAAAAACTCCTTTGACAACCGGCTTATTTCCTGATGACTTCTTAATGCGTGAGTTACTTCATTTTCCCAATGATATAACCTTAAATTTGATATGGTCTCTATTCCCAACAATGCATCTGCTAAATGGTCGTGATAGCTGCTAATATGCTTTTCAATCATAAAACGCATAATCTCCAGCCGTTTATCCATGCTTTTTATATTGGATGAAGCAGGAGCTGTACGATACTGGATCAGCGGCTTATCAACAATCCCAATCCATGCTTCCGGAGATGTTTCTATCATGCTTAAAAAGAAATCCCAGTCTTCAAAACCAGAACGCATGGATTCATCATATCCTCCACACTGTTCAAATATTTCCCGGTGAAGAATGTGTGTCGCCGGACAGCAATTGCGTGATAAAAATGAACTTATATTCCCTCCGGCAGGACAGACAATGGAATCCAAAATCCCAAATGTATGCATCCGGGACGAGGCGGATATCATGGCGGAAGGACTTTGTCCTGTCATAGCGGGTCTTCGCTTCCTCCACATACTGGTTCAGGGTATGTTCCTCCTGCTCCAGCAGTGAAATTTTTGTGTTGAGACGGAAGTTTTGCTGCAGTTTCTTATAAGAGAACAGGATGCAGAACAGGCTTAAAAGCCCCAGAAGATGTATAACAAGCAGATGCCAGTGGCTGAACAGGTCTCCGGAAGGCCCGCCCTCCGCTAAAACTTCAAACTGACATTCAAATTCAACCGTATTGATGTACTCACTCATAATAAATATCATCAGGATTGGAATGATAACCAGAAACATCTGCTGCATCTCCGCCGCAGAATAGCAGGAAAAATAACGGTACACCACATAATAGCAAAAACCGGACAGCGCCAATGAAGCCGCCTCACTGACCAGCATAACCGCAATACCGTCCATATCATGGAAAACCACAGGCATCCATGGGCGTAAAAGAGCCAGTATGGATTTCACAATTCCGTAACAGAGCAGCATGATTTCAACCGCCAGGGCCGCATACAGAATGGAGGACTTAACATCCGCATGGCACACCAAAATCCCGCATGCCGTAAGCAGAAAGACAAGCGCCGCAAAGCCTGTGATCGTGCTAGTCGGGACAAAATCGCAGACAATCACCGCACAGACTGCAAAAAGGAAGTAAAAAGGCAGCGATATTTTCTTTTTCAAAATTTTTCCCAAAAAATATAGCTGGAAAGCCATCTCAATGACACCCATGACATATACATTAAAAAAATCTAAATACTCAGCCATTTTACCTGCCCCCATATGTATAACTTCTGTATCCATTCCATACCTTCATAGCTATACACAACTTACCTATTTTTCATATACTGCAGAATAACACCGGAAAACTCTTTGCTCCGCAGCCGTGATACAGGAACCTCCCTGCCGTTATCCATATATGCGGTTCCGTTTTTATATCCTTTTAAATGCTTCAGATTGATGAGATAGCTCCTGTGGCACCGAAAAAAATGACTGCCCAGCTTCGTTTCCAGATTCTCAATCTGCTCATAATAATCAAGAACCTCGCCTGAGGTCAGGTTCAGATATATTTTCCGGTCTATGATCTCACAGAAAATAATCTCATCTTTTTGGACAATGCGTCCCTCATACCCCTTTTGTATAAGCATACTGTCTTCACCGGCACTGCGCATGGAAGCATAAAGGCGTTCCATGGTTTTCTCAAACTGTTTTTCTTCCACCGGTTTGAGCAGGTAATCGTACGCCTGCACTTCGAAAGACGAAAATACCATCTCTTTCAGTACCGTGATAAAGATCAGGAATCCTTGGAATTTATCTGCCCTCAGTCTCCTTGCGGTTTCCATGCCGTCCATACCCTTCATCTGGATATCTAGAAAACAGATGTCTATCTGCCCGCCGCCGCTTAACAGCTCTTCGCCGCTTGAAAATATCCTAAGACGGATCTCCCTGTTCTTTTTACGGAAAAAATCGGAGACCAAAGTTTTTATATGATCGGACATATATTTTTCATCATCACAGATTGCAATGTGAATCAATGTGCCACCTCCCCGTACACAACAGCCAATGGCTAAATCAAATATAATTTGCCATTGCTATAGGTAGACATTTTATTATATTCTGCCTGAAGCGCCAAAACAATCGAATTGCTGTGAAATGCTTTCTGAATGCTGTGGAATGTGAATTACTAAAGCGCCCGCATCTGTTCAATCAGGGACTGTTTTTTCTGCCTATGTACCATCCAGACAGACAAGATCAGTTCCACGACAAACAGCGCCAGCAGGAACAGCCCCATTTCCAAAACCGGGAATTGATACGGCACAATCTTTCCCGCAAAGGCTATTTTGCTTATTTCCCTGGAAACTACAACGGCAATCGGAAGCCCCGCAAGCAAGACTGCCAATGCTGTAAAAAGCGCATAACACAGGCCCTCGCAGATGTTCATTTTACATAGCTGTTTTCCAGTCAGGCCAATGGAGCGCAAAATACTGTTTTCCCGTTTTCTGGATATCTGGTTCGAAAGGGTCGTGTTTATGAGGTTGATCACACCAAACAGGAATATCAGCCACGAAAGCGCCTGCATACTGCCGAACATGATCCTGCTTTGCATTTCCTCATATTCCAGACTTTCAGCAAATGTCCATAATGCAAGGTCTCTGTGGTTTGCAGCCACACTTTTTAAACCGGCTTCCACACTCTGCGCCTTTTGGGGATCGCTTACTATATTCCACGAATAATCGAAATTCTCAATTTCAGGGAATAATCCCTGTGCAAGGTCTCTGGAGAGAAAAACCTGCGTAGAATCCATCGCCAGACTGCCATGCCCGTTTGTAACCTTCTTTGTATCAAAAGTACCTGCTAAAGTAACCAAAACGGTCTTCTGTTCCACAGTAAGTTCCATCGTCTGGCCGACCTTGACATCTGCGAATCGTCCGAGGTATTGATACACACTTTCAGCTATTAAGATTTCATCCTTATCCGCCGGCATACTGCCTTTGACCAAAGCCAGTTCTGCCTCCTGTTCATTTTCCTCATCCAGAATATCACACATACTGGCAACAGGCGTGACCTCCGAAACAGCAGCCTTTCCTATAAAAGCTTCCCGTTTTTCAATGATATCAGTCACTCCGTCAATAGACAAAATTTCTTCTTTCAACCGGTCATCGAACGGATTTCCCCCGGTCATAAGTTCAATTTCGGATTTTTCGGAATCCAGATAAATTTCATAATCCCCGTCAGGAAAAAACTGCCGCGCATACTGCTTGGGCGATCTTGTTAAAAGAGCAGAAGCAATGATCAGCAGACAAATGCCGCCTAAACTTAAAGAAGCCACAATAGCGATTGTTTTTTTACGGTCACGCATGAAGTTTGCGATTCCCATAAAAACGGGATCCAGCCTGATGTATTTCCTCCGCCTGTAGATGGCGTCTGGCTCCGGCGAAAACCGGACTGCCTCCACGGGAGAAATGCCGGAAGCTATTTTCATCGGCCTGCGGATGGAGACGAACACCATAAACCAACAGATTACTGCCGCTAAAACAGCGGCTATCGCATAATACAGGGCGTGAAATCCTTTCGGAAATAGGAGAAAGCTGCCAGACACTCCCAACACTGTTCCAATCAGAGTCCCGATACTGCCAAGCCTTCTCCCCTCGCACTTCACGATCTGTTTGATCTGCTTCCTCGTTGCGCCAATCATCCGAAGCTGCCCGAAGCTTTGTATTTTGTCGTTGACGGAGATACGGAAAATGCTCTGGATTACCACATACCCGCCAATCAGGACGAGCAATGCGATACCGCCGACGACCGTAAAATCTATGGTTCTTTTATAATAAGTAAAATATCTGTTGTTCATTCCCACAGGCGGCAGCCCGTATTTTTCCGTAATCTCGCGGCAGGAAGCCGTCATGACCGCCTCATCCAGTTTCGTGTCATTCTCAAAATGCACATATGCACGATATCCCGCAGGGTCGAATCCTGCCCATTCTGTCAATGCAGCCTTTGACAGGACAAAAGGACAGGTATTCATCTCCTTTTCGCCTGCGCTGTCCATAATTCCGGTAACGGTATAACCGCCATGAAAACTCTCTGTATCTAAGGTCACCGTGTCCCCAACCTTAGCATTATCTCCATAGGTGGAAAGGAAGTATTTACTTACAGCAACTTCGTTTGCTTTTTCAGGAACCCGGCCCTCTAGCAGCCTCATCTGGCCACGGGCAGTATCCATCATTTCCCTGTCCATATACACATAGGACGCTGTATACCCTTGTCTGGAGGGTTCCTGGTCAAGCAGATAGTAGCCGCCCACGCGGGCAAATTCCGGCTGTTCTTTCAGGATTTCAAGATCCGCTTCGTCAATCCCCTGCCAGACCGCCTCATACGTATCTGCTACCTGATTACGCTGTATTTGTGCCAGAGAAACAGACGCAGTTCCCGCAAAGCAGATCAGGAACGCCGCCAGAGCGACCGCGATGATCACCATCCGGTTCCGGCGTTTCTCGCTTCTCATGCTTTTTTTTGCCAACTTTTTTGTAATGGCGCTGGTGTCGTTCTCAAAAGGCCATGTCATAACCTGCCATCTCCTATTCCGTTATGCGAAGCTGCTCTACCACGCTGTTTTTTTTGCAATACCGATCCGCCCATTTTGTAAGCGCTAATTGAATCATAAAAACCAATAAAACATATAAGAGAACAGGTACGGCAGGGAACGTATAATTTATAAAGCCCAACCCAGGCATATTCCCCACGGCAGCGCATATTGCTTTCCCAATCCCCAGACCGCAGACAAGGGAGACGGCAAAACTGCCAAGCGTTTGAAATCCGTTTTCAAAACCTATCATATGATAAAGCTGTCTGCCGCCCAGGCCAACCGCCCGGAATAACCCCATTTCTTTCCTTCTGGAAATGATATTTGTCATACTGGTATTGACCAGATTGATGATACTAAACATGACAATAACTGCTAACAGCGCATATGCCGCAATAGAAATTGTGCTGAATACGCTTTTGTATTGCATCGTCATATCTTTTAATGTCTTCAGGCGCAAGGTATCGCCTGCTGAAACCAGCGAATATAATTCTTCCTCAATTCCGGTATCACTGTCTGCATTTGCCCGGATTACAAATGCACTGCTTGCATTATAGGGAACCATCTGTTCCATTTCAGCCGCGGGCAGGATAAAGCTGGCAGAACTGTCTCTGTCAAAAATAACAGCAGATACGGTATAGGTAATATTACTTTGCGGGCTGTTTCCTGCCAGTGAAAAAGCGACTGTGTCGCCTACCTCATAGCTCTTATGCAGATATTCTAATTCCGGGCTTCCCATGTTAATGATAAGGGAATTTTCTCCTGTATGGTCACAATCCGGCAGTTTCCCTGTCATTACCCTGTCCTTTAATTCCTTATAATCCTCTGTGTTCATACTCCGGATTGCTGTCTCCGTTCCATCTATCCCGGCGCATATTTCCTGCTGACGGATGACTTCCTCTACCCCGCCGATGGACAGAATATGACTTTCCAATTCATCTGTCAACAGATTGTTTTCCTGTAATTCCGTAAGAGAAAACGCAGGCGTGACAAGCGAGCGGTTCAGTTCCACCACATAACTCCCCTCGTAAGGAAAAGCCTGTTTCGCCCTTTGCTCCGGATCAAGAGAGGACAGCAGGGAAGAGATCCCTACAAACATCATTCCGCTTAAGGCCAGCGAGGCAAAGGTCAGTATGCTTTTCTTCCTGTTACGGAACAGGTTCAGAACCGCAAGTGAAAACGGTGTGAGATGTTTCCCGCTCTTTTTCAACTTTTTATTCCAATATATACTCACGGCTGATGAAATCTGCCGTGAGTATCGCGCCAGCCGCAGCCGCAAAGCGGCATACTTCCTTATGCGGCTGTGCGCATCACATATACTGAGCGGCAGATAAATCTGGCGCTCAGTATATCCGCTGTAACGGAATGCTTCCACAGGTGCAACCGACATGGCAATCTTTGCCGGTTTTAAAATAGACAGCCTTACACAGACAAATACCACGATTCCTGACAAAAATGCGGTTATCATATCAGGAAGCGCATGAAAAGCGTTCCGGTCTGTCAGAAAAGACAACATTACGCCTGCCGCACACCCCAATGGAATAAAGCGAAGCGCAAGATAATTCCCTTCTTTTGAAATAATCTGTTTGATCTGCCTCTTTGTAGTGCCGATTGTACGAAGCTGTCCAAAGGATGTCACATTATTTATTACGGAAATATAAAATATATTGTAAACAACCAGAGAGCATATGCCAATCAGAACCAGTCCAACGAGCAGAACGGCCAGCACCGTCTCCTGCGACAGATTGTTGCTGTCAATGTACAGATTATTAATCTGAATATTGTCTGCAGAAATCCCACAATCCAGGCCAATATTCCGTACCAGTTCTTTCAATTCCTGATTTCTATATTTTACAGAATCACGGACTGAAATCATAACCGCTGCAGGTTCAGCAGAAAGCGCAGAATCCTCCTGCACAAAATCCTGGGAAACGACAGCGTTATACGCTACCCTGCCTCTGTCATTTTCAGCAGTTGTCTGGATAAACCCTGTGATCCGAAATTCTTTTGTGTCTAACTGGCGGCTCGCCTGATTGCGGTAATGAAGGGTTATGGTGTCACCGATTCCCGCATTTAGATGTAAGGCATCTATATATCCCTTTTCTATCAGCAGTTCATCTGCCGCCTGCGGCATATGCCCTTTGGCCAATGTGATATTGGAGAGTTGCATGGTTGTTTCATCTGAACATACCATGCTCATTGTAATGCCCTTCTCCTGCTCCGTCATGCCGACAGACTGGTACACGCCGATCTTTTGGATACGGGGATCTGCCTTCAATAAGGAAATATCCTCCTGTGAGAGGTTCTGGAAAATCCCCTGATAGGAAGTTGATGCCGCGTATTCATTTGTAATGTTATATGCATAAGAAGAAATAAACGCCATAATGGCCGCAGCCATAAAAATAATAACCCCGATTAAACGGTTCCTGAAACGATCCTGCCCAAGACGGGCATTTGACAGCCTGCGGGTAACGGCGCTGGTGTCGTTCTCAAAAGGCCATGTCATGATCTGCCACCTCCCCTGCGAGGCAGCGCCCTCTTTCCGGTTCCTGGCAGCATTTCGTCAGAAGGCTTTCCTAGATCGCGTCGCGCCTGCCTTCCTCCTTTACAAGGCTGCGCCCCCTCACTAGCGTTCGAGGGCAAGTCGTCGGAAGGCATTTTAAAAGCGCTTCGCGCTTGCCTTCCCCCTCCAACAATCCTACCATCCTCAATTCGGACTATGCGGTCGGCAAGCTGGGCTATCTCGTTGTTGTGGGTGATCATCACAATTGTCTGGTTGAACTCCATGCTGGTGCGTTTCAGAAGCCCCAGCACATCGGCGCTGGTTCTGGAATCCAGATTGCCGGTCGGCTCGTCAGCTAAAATGATAGCTGGTTTGGTAATCAGGGCACGTGCGATAGCGACACGCTGCTGCTGCCCGCCAGAGAGATTGTTCGGCATATTATTAAGCTTATCTTCCAATGCAAGCATCTCCACAATCTCATCCATGAATTTCTCATCTGCCGTGTCACCGTCCAGTTCCACAGGCAGGACAATATTTTCATAGACATTCAGGATCGGGACAAGGTTATAGTTTTGGAAGATAAAGCCGATGTTGCGGCGGCGGAAGATGGTCAGCTCCTCATCATTCTTTTTCGCCAGCTCGTCCCCGCGGACAATGACACTTCCGGAGGTAGGCGTATCCAGCCCGCCCATCATGTGGAGCAGGGTGGATTTGCCGCTTCCGGAGGTCCCTACCACCGCCACAAACTCCCCCTGTTTCACAGACAGACTGATGCCGTCCAAGGCCCGGGTGATATTGGGCTCGCTGCCATAATACTTTTTCAGGTCGATTGTTTGTAATACATTCATAATCAGATACTCCTTTTCTTGTTGATAAGGACATTGTAAAACCCAAATGTCCGCGAAATGTTACAGCAGCAAAAAAATACACTTATCGCAGAGCTTCCATCATTGATAACTTGCTTTGCTGCTTTAAGGCGCCTGTTGTAATCAGCACACTACATAAAATAACAATCGCACAATACAAGATTGTAATACACAATGGAAATTGATAATTCAAATAGCTCATTAGGTTGTTTTTCAAAAATGAGCAAAGAACATATCCAATTCCTCCACCAATTATCACAGATAATACAAGTCCCATGCCGACTACGATCAATCCCTCTTTATGAACCATCACGGATAATTGTTTTTGAGACATTCCCACTGAACGCATGAGAGAAAATTCCTTGCGCCTTACGATAATTCCCGTCAAAATTGTATTTAACAAATTCATCACAGAAAAACAACCAATTAAAACAATGGCTATTGCAAGGGCTAACTGTGTTCCCTGCAGGAAGTTTTCATTCTGGGCAATCGCAGCAGAAAGTGAATCCACACTCAGCCGCGGGTTATCTGATACAATTTGGTCTATTTCATTTTCTGCCTGCTGTCCAAAAGAATCCTCTACACGAATCACATACTGATATGTTAAATTGTTGTGTGCGATTTTTTGCATGGAATCAACCGGCAATAACAGCATATCTATTTTATCGCCATTATTTCCAATCTTACTTTCGTCAAGAACTGCCGCAATCTCAAATTCCAGGTTCTCCGTATGCTGCCCATCAAAAATCTTCAGCGTTACAGACAAGCCAGCCTCTGGATGAATACCAAAATACTTCTCAAAGTCACCCGGCCTGCCAATCACCATCTGATTCTTAGATGCCATTTGCTCATAATCTGATATTTTTCCATTTAAGAGACAGCTTTGCAGCAAAGTCATATCTGCTTTCTCAAATCCTACAATTTCAGCATCTGATTCCAGAGCCTGCAGATCATAGGAGACTGGGAGATGCTGATCATTCATAATCTTTTGCACACCTGATAATTGCGAGAGTTCTTTTTCTACTTTCTCCGTAAAAGGACTTGATTCCTGCAAAATCTCTAAAGGATTTTCCATTAGCTCCTGATTTGAGATTTTTAAAACGAACTGTCCTCTTGCAAATCCAGATAAAGACATATCTTTTGCATTGATAGAAGAAAGGACAGAGGATAAACCTGACAGCAGAACGCCAGTCAAGACAAGAGAGGCGACTGTCAGTATATTCTTTTTCTTATAACGCAAAACTTGATTTACTGCCAAAGACCCCGGCGTTAGTTTGTGCTGCCTATGTTTACATTTAGGCAACTTATTTTGTTCATAGCGTGAAGCCTCTATGGGTGAAACGGTCGCTGCTATTTTAGCAGGTTTTTTGATGGACAGGCGTACAGTGGCATAGGTTAACACAACAACAATTGGGCATATCCATAGTACATTCCATAGCCCAAATCCATGTGGAATTAAAATATAAGCCACTACAATTCCCGCAATTAGTCCAATAGGTATTGCAGGTAACATCAGCAAAGTTCCCTCCCTAAGAACAAGTCTTTGAATCTGTTTTGCTGTCATCCCTATTGTGCGAAGCTGTCCATATTCTTTAATTGAATTGATAATGGAAATATAGAAAATGTTGTATATTACCAAAATACCAGCGATTACGATAACAACCAGCCCGGCAACAGCCGCCAGAACCATCGATACCGAAGGCTGGCTAAGATTCAAATACGCTTCATTATAAGAAGGAGCCGCTTTACAGCCTGCATCAGCCGCTATCTCTGATATTAAGTTTTTTACATCCCCAGAGTTCGTCTTTGCATCTAAATTTACACGAAGCATTACTGCCGGTGAAAAGTGATTCCATCCATCCATTTCTAAAAAGTATTCTTCAGAAACCATAGCCCCATATAATGAACGGTCAGTGCCTTTCGCCCCTGTTTTCAAGTATCCTGTTATAATAAAGGATTTTTCCTGGGCGTTGTTTGGATCTGGCAATAGAATGGTATCTCCAATTTTTGCATTTATCTTCTGTCGAATTAAATACTCTTGTTCAATCAGTATTTCATTCTCTTTCTCTGGCATTTTCCCCTGGTCAACAGACAGCCCATTTAATGTAAGTGCATCATTGTTGGAATATGAAATATTAAGACGATCATTTCCAGATTTAACACTGCCAATAGAAGCTGTGAATCCGCATAAATCCACTCGCACATCATCAGACAATTCTTGATATTGTTCTTTTTCTATGCCGGAAATAAGAGCATGATAAGACCCTGTTATGTTATTGCCTCCATTTTGGTTCACTGTAATAATTCCAGAAACCAGAAGCAATACGGATGCCATCAAAAATGTTGCTAATGAAATTGCAATAATCGTAAAAATTTTCTTCAAACGCTCTTTCTTTAATTGAGCAGACGCTAATTTTTTAATAATAACGCTGGTGTCATTATCAAAAGGCCATGTCATAGCCGGCCACCTCCTTACTACTTTTCCTGTTGATAAGGACATTGTAAAACCCAAATGTCCGCGAAATGTTACAGCGACAAAAAAATTTCTATGCTCTGCTGGGAAGAAAAACCGAAAACGTCGATCCCCTGCCGACTTCCGAAGTTACTTTCATGTAACCGCCCTGCTTTGTGACAATCTCACGTGCCAGATAAAGGCCGATGCCTACCCCTTGTTCTTCGTGCACTTCCTCCTCCCGGTAGAAACGCCGGAAGATAGACGCCTGATTACTCTCCGGGATACCTTTACCGGTATCGGATACATTAAGCTTCACATACATTTCCCATTGTTCCGCTGAAATTCGGATTGCCCCTCCCCTCGGAGTATATTTTACCGCGTTATCCAGCAGATTGAATAAAGCCTCCGCCGTCCACTTGCTGTCATGGGAAAGGCGAAGGCCATCCGGACAGTCCACCGTCACGGAAATGTCCTTTTTCTCCGCTTCATATACAACACCGCTGCAGGCAACCGCCAGCGTATCGATCAGCGGAGCCTCTTTCTTCTCTAACCGGATTGCCCCGGTTTCCAGCCGTGAAGTCTTCACAAGTGCCTGAAAGAGAAATTCCAGCTTGTCTGTCTGGCTGCGGATGCCCTGCAGGAACTCCCGCCGCGCTTCTTCTGGAACCGGCCTGGTAAGCAGCGTGTCCGTCACCATCTTCAGGTTGCTTACCGGTGTCTTCACTTGATGGGAAATGTCTGACACCAGCATCTGCAGCTCCTGGCGTTCCATATCTACCTTCCGCCGGTTCTCCTGCATGATACTGTACAGCCGCGACAGACGGTAGCTGATACGGGCAAAGAGTGTTTCACTGTCTGTCACACGCACAGGCTCTTCGCTCCCGCTTATCATCCGATCCATCACTTGGCACAGCTCTCTTGTAAATACAGAAAGCCGTTTGCCAAAAAACTGCATCAGAAGGAACTGCCAGATGATGGCACAGACTGTCAGCAGGATACCGGCTGTCAGCACCCAGACTTCGCCTGTCATGGCAAAGAGAACTGCACAGACAGCCAACATGGAAGCTACCATACCGCCGCAGATCAAAAGAAATGTCCTTTTTACCGAGATCCGCCCCAGATTCATTTTCTCTCGCCTCCCATCCACTGATATCCCATCCCGTAAATCGTCTTAATATACGTGTCGCCCTCTGCCTCAATCTTGCCCCGGATCCGGCTGATGAAGGTTGTCAGGGTGTGTTCGTCCACATAATTTTCCTCTGCATCCCACAGCCTTTCCAAAAGCCGCTGCCTTGTCAGAATCTGTTTCGGATTCTTGCAGAACAGATACAGCATTTTATACTCCATGGGGGAAAGAATAAGGGACTTTCCATTAAGTGCAGCGGATTGTTCTGAAAAATCCAGGAACAGCCTGCCATCATCATAAAAATCCTTTGTAAGTCCCCGGTGTTCCAGCATGGCGAACATTGCCCGTATCTTCCGAAGCAGCACCTCAATGGAAAAGGGCTTGGTGATATAATCTACCGCCCCGGCTTTATACCCCCGTATCTGGTCGCTCTCCTGGTCATTGGCAGTCAGAAAAATCACCAGCGTGTCCGGATTCTCCGGCTTTATGAGCCTGCACAGGTCATAGCCGTTACCGTCCGGCAGGTTGATGTCCAGAAGCACCAGGTCAAATTCCGTCCGGGCTAAAGCTTCGGCAGCTGTGTCTGCATTCAGGGCTGATACCGTATCGTAACCCTCCGAAATCAGGTTATAAGTCAGCGTTTTATTTAAAAGGGCGTCGTCCTCTACCAGTAAAATCTTCTTCATATCCATTCTCCTTTACGACATTATTTTGCCATTCATTATATTTTAACAAAAAAATGTCCGCGAAATGTTACAGTGGACAGATTTTTATTCAAAAATAAAAATTTCTTCAATCGGAGCTTCTACAACCCTGGAAATATCAACCGCCAGCTTCAAAGACGGGTTATACTGCGCTTTTTCCAGGCGCATGATGGTTTCCCGGCGCACGCCTACTTTTTCCGCCAGCTGCCCTTGCGTCAGGTCTTTCATTTGCCGGTATTTTTTTAATCTGCATTCAAATTCTGCCATATCTTATTCCTCACTTTCATCTGCCAGGTCGTCATGGTCATACCGGTACAGCAAATATTCAGAGAGGAAAATCCCCAGAGCTAACGCAACGGAAAGGGTGATAATTGTAGCAATCAGAGTATATTCAAGACTTCCAAAAAGTTTTCCCTGACAGAGAATGATCAGTGCAACAAGCATGATAGAAAACGAAATTCTATATGCTTTCAGCCTAGCGCGAACCATATTCTCGCGGAAGCGCTCATCCATAAATGTTCCTGACATCCTTCCCTCATAATAAAAACCAAAGAAGCCAAAGAAAAGGAAAAAGGCAAATGGAAAGACAGAGCCATCCGCAGAGTATGTAAAGAAACCAGCAAAACCCAAAAACCCCAGTACTCCTAACCAGCCCCACTTTGGATTGACCTTGCGCGTGACGCCTGTTTCTTCCACCTGTCTCTGCTTTTCACCCGCATAGACAAAAAGCATGACAAACAGAGAGATTACATAAATGCAAATGAGAGAAATCGAAAGAATCATCGGCAGATCTTTTGCGCGAAATACATAATCTTTAAAATCCATGGGAACTACCAGGCGGGAATCATTGAATGTAACCGCATACCATGTCGATAGAAACAAACTCAAGACACAAAAAATCCCACAGCCAATCCAAATCTTCATCTTGTTCGTTTTCATAGTACTCCTCCTCTTGCTTTTCTCTGCTATATGCCCTATAATAATCCATACAGTAACTGTACGGTCAATAGGGAGAATGAAAAAATGGATAAGAGGAGTAAACTGCTTACTATCGGCCAATTTGCGGCACTGCATGGCATTAATAAAAAGACTCTGATGTGGTATGATGAGATCGGGCTCTTCCATCCGGCGGCAATCGATCCGGCAAACGGATACCGGTATTATAATTATCACCAGAGTTCTGTATTGGAAACTATCCTGCTTCTGCGGGAATTAAATGTCTCGACGGAGGAAATACGGATATTTATGCAGAATCGTTCCGCTGCCAGTATGGAACAGCTCCTGCTGGAAAAGATAGAAGACGTAGATCAACAAATCGCGCATCTGAAAGCAGTCAGGAAAACCTTGTCTTATCACTGCCAGAATATGCAGACACTTAAGACCATGGATTTATCCGAGATCAGCCTGGTAGAGAAAAAAGAACGCTGCCTGGTCACGGTAGATATTGAGATAGATACCCCATTTGACAAACTGGTGGAAATGATCATTGGGGAAACAAAGAAATATCAACTCCGCCGTCTGCATGATGCCTCTTATGGAACCATGATCGCCGTGGAAAGCCTGCGCCGTGGAAATTATGAAGGTTATTCCAGCCTTTTTATTGAGATCCCTTTTCCCATAAAGAAAAAGGGGCTGCATATACAGCCCGCCGGAAGATATATAAGAGCGTTCTATCAGGAGTCTCCCGAAAACGCAATCACATGCTACCAGAAAATATTTGATTTTACCAGTGAAAACGGATTTATATTATCCGGGTTTTCCTATGAGGTCATCATCAATGAAAATGTGATCGGCCGGACGGAGGACGCCGTTGTCCAGATTGAAATTCCCATAGAAAAAATATAGCGAAAGGTTAAAATTCACTTCCGCTATATTTAACTGTGAGCACAGCAACTATTTTTTCAGCATCCAATACTTCATAGATAATAATGTAACCAGAAACAAATAACTGACGATATTCTTTATGAGCATAGAACCCATATTTACGTTCCGCTCCACGATAAGGCTGCTCTTCTAAGCTGAAAATCGCATCTTCAAGCCGTTGTGCCAGCCTTAATGCATTGTCACCGTAATTATCATTAAGAAGTGTCTGTTCATAGATTTTGTCTATATCACGATAAGCCTGCGGAAACATCTTAACAGTATATTTATCCAAAATGTTTCCTCCTCAATTCACTTAGGGCCTCTCTTGCATCTAACAGTTCTGCCCCTTTTGACACCTCCTGCTCCGCCTCCAGAATTGATTTGTCAATTCTGTTCATGTTAATCAATTCATCATAAGCTTCTATGCTCATGACCACCAAATCTCCATACCCATTTTTTGTAATAAACACCGGCTGCTGCTGCTTATGACAAATTTCAGATATCGCGTTTGTATCTCTAAGTTCCGTAATTGGTTTAATTACTGGCATTTAAACGCACCTCCTTTGTACATAATAATAACATTATTATGCACATTTCGCAATACGCATATTCTTATTACAATTACGGTTCCTTATTTGCGATATAAATATAAGCATCCTCAAGCGTTGCCTCACAGGGGCTGCATTTCGTCCGGGGCGGTGCGGCGCTTATCAATCTCACGTGCAATTCATCTCCCACATACTGTTTTGATGAAACATGATATCTTCTTTCCAGTTCCCGCGCTTCCCCTTCATCTTTTGTTTTGCAGATCCAGACATGCCCCTTTGCCTGATTAAGCAGTTCCCTCATATTTCCTAACCCGGATAAACCGGAAAAGTTTTTTTGCATTTCCTCCAAATTTCAAGTACAATAAAGAAAACTATTGGAGGATGTGTTCATGTTACTTACGGATAAATATGCTGACAAAATGAATGGTATCATCACTTGCTATGACCGTATGATCATCCAGGGCTATATCCCCGGATGGAGTTATGCGGAAGGTATGACCAGCTATTTAAAAGCCAACAACATCCGTATTTTTGATTTTTCGACTTTCTCCCAGCCTCTTACGGAACAGATCCGTGCCAATGCCCAGCGCATTGCAGATGAAAACGGCATCCAGATTGAGTTCATCCGGAAACTCCGGGCGTTCCGAAAAGATGACCGCATCCAGGAGATCATTCAGAAAACCGGTAAGTCTGAGGGGCTGATTCATATCTTTTCTGCCATGGAACAATGCAATACTTATAAGCCATGGCATGATAAAACAACCGGAAAAACATTCCTTAAGTTTGACCAAAGCAAATGTCTCCATTATTATTTTTATTTTATAGATAAAGAACTCGGCTTGTGTTATCTCCGGGTCCCCACCTGGGCTCCCTTCCGACTACAGTTCTACATGAACGGTCATAATCTTCTGGCCCATAAGCTGCAAAAGAAAGGGATCACTTACCGTATGCATGATAACGCCTTCCTTGAAATCTCAGATGTCGAAACTGCCCAGAAACTATCTGACAGAATCAACCCGGAAGGTCTCCATAAAATCCTGGATGTATTTGCAAAACGCTACTGCCCCATTGCGGAATCGCTCGGTCTCGGCTACACTTGGACAGTCCAACAGATTGAGTGTGCAACCGATATCATGTTCAAACAGGCCTGTGACCTGGAGCCCCTTTATGATGAGATCATCCGGACGGCAATCTTTACGGTAAAGCCGGATAACATCGCTGCATTCCTGGGACAGCGCATTACCTATAACTGTAAGAAAGAAGTCGGTACAAACTATAACCAGCGTATTCTCGGTACGAGAATCAAACACCATATGGGTGATGTATCAA
>NZ_KE159718.1:245147-256295 GCF_000403455.2 Dorea sp. 5-2
ATTAAAATGTATGATAAATTTGGCTGTGTCTTACGGATAGAAAGTACTTGCAATGACATCGGGACTTTTCGTGTAAAACGGAAAGTGGAACACAGGGACGGCAGTTCCACAGAACAAAAAGCGCCTTTGAAAAAAAGTATTTATAGCCTGTATCAGTTATTCACAATCATGAAAGCCGCCAACTACCGGTATCTGGAATTCGTATCATCCTTTGATGACCACAGCGGCGGAAAGAAGAATCTTACAAAAGCAACAGAGGCTGTTAAGGAGAAAGGCCGTTCCTACCGTGGGCTGAACTTCTTTTCCCAAAAAGATCTGTTGGTACTGGAAGTGATCAGCCGTGGCGAATACATGACTTTTGGAATGCAGGGAAAGGATATCCGCCGCCATCTGGAGGATATCAGTCCGTCTGCCATGTCGAGAATTTTTAAGCGGCTCCGTCTCCATGGGATTATTGAACGGGTTCAAGGAACTTATAAGTATTTTACAACAGCTTACGGCAAAGAGGTCATTGCGGCAGGATTAACCGTTAGAAACCTTGTGCTTATACCAGCATTGGCATAAGTGTTTTTCTTATGCAGAAATTTTGCCATTTTGCGTCAAAAAATATTTATAAGTGGCCTAAATAAAGAAATTCCCCTTTTTTCATAACTGCAAGCTGATTGCAGGTCGCTGTCAGGTCTTCCACCACATGGGTGGAAAATAAAACCGTACGTCCTTCCGAAAAATCAACCAGAAGATTCCGGATACGGATACGGATACGCTCCTCCGGGTCCAATCCTGTTGTGGGTTCATCGACAATCAGAAATTCCGGCTCATGCAAAAGCGCCTGAATCAGACCTACCCACCGTTTCATGCCGCCTGATAACTGTTTCATCTTCTTTCTGCGATGCCCGGACAGGCTTGTTTTTTCAAGGTAATACTGGATGCGCTTCCTACATGTCTCTTTGGGTATGCCGGAAAGGTCTCCCATGTATTCCAGGCATTCCTGTACGGTCAGGCTCGGGTACAGGTCAATCTCCTGGGGCAGATATCCGATCTTCTTCTGTATTTTTTCATAATTCCCTTCACTGTAGAGCATACCATCTAACGTTACCGTTCCGCCAGTCGGCGATAACACCGTCGTAAGCACCCGCATCAGCGTTGTTTTTCCTGCCCCGTTTTCCCCCAACAGCCCAAAGATACCTTCGGGGATTTCCAAATTTGCATGATTGATCGCTGTTACCTTATTCTTAAATGTGACTGTTAAATCCTCTATCTTAATTCCCATAATCCTAACCTCTTTTCTTTACAATACATTTATGGCTATAATCACCTGTCTTGCCGCTTCATGATTCCAGGCAATGCCGCCGCTGCCAGGATTCCAATACAAATACAAACCATTTTCCCATATATCCAGCGAAAATCGCCGCCGTCTTCCAACTCCCTGAATGTATAGGAAAACAGATTCCATACTCCGAGATATTTGTCGCCAAAACTGGAATTCGTAATCAGCCACAGTATCAGGCAGCCGCCGATCCCCACCCACATATTCCGGAACAGGCAGGAAAGCAGATTCGATAAAAGCCCCCAAAATCCAAGAGTAACAGCGACAGCCGCAACATAGATGAGAAACCGGCCTATCTCACCTGCCGGTCCTTCTGTTCCCATTCTGTCCGTTCGTGGATTCTGGAACAGAAAAAACAATCCATATCCGGCGGCTGCAACAAACAGCAGAAATACTTCCTGTATCGCCATCCTTCTGTAAATAGCGCAAACTCTCCTTTTCATTGGACATAACCGCCAGATTTCTGACCGTCTGCTGATAATTTCCTGGGTGTAGGTATCTGCACAGAAGGTCAGGGCAAGCGCCGCCATCGGCGGCGGAGACGTATCAAAAAACCCTCCCGGAAACCGCACCATAATCGCTAACGGTCTGCCGTCATATCCATAAATGCCCTCCGCATTCCGGCTTCCCATATTGGAATACACGATGTAGAGAAGCAAAAGCGGCACCGCAGGCAGCGGACTTTTACATAACAGTGAAACCAGACTGTAGACACTTACAATCATCAGCATATTCGGCAGGATATATAGGCAGGTTGCTAATAGAAAGTCTGACAGGCGCACCGTG
Source organism: Dorea sp. 5-2 (assembly GCF_000403455.2). GTDB lineage: Bacteria > Bacillota > Clostridia > Lachnospirales > Lachnospiraceae > Sporofaciens. The sequence goes on from NZ_KE159718.1 coordinate 247,261, forward strand.
AATCCGCTGTCCCCCGCTGATACAAGGCATAAACCAAAGAATATCAGATTCAGAATTGCCAGTATAATCAGACAGACCGTGAAACCGCCGCCCACTTTCCCGGATAGGTATTTTCCTGCGCTGACAGGCTTTGTATGGAGAAGCTCATAGGTATTCCTCCTTGTATCCTGCATAAATAGCATGGATAATAAAACAGTTGCAAAAAATCCCATTATTTTTCAATTTCCCTTCAATAAAAGCATTGATCTCTTCACGGGTTCCTTTGTGATAGGCCGTATTCACATACTCGTAATGTGCATCGTAGAAACCGTATTCTTCCAGATGTCTGCTCGCTTCTGCAATATCCATTCCTTTCATTTCGTCAATCACAGACTGCGCCTTGGCATCCTCCATCTCAAATTCGGAAACCAGGATTTCCCGTATCCGTTCCTCCCACATTTTCCGCCGTGGCTCCTTCTCTGTCGGCACATATCCGTCAAAAACATCCCCATCCCGATGCATTTACGGATAGTCATTCACAATGGTTTCCCCTTCCTTAAGATAATGGATATCCAGATAGGGGCCTGTATCCTGGAATATCATCCAGACACCGACTGCAATACCAATCCAGAACAGAGGATTTTTCATGTAATTTCTTACCTCTCTTTTCAAAATCGACCACATAATTCCGCCTCCTTATTCTTGATAGCTCTATTGTAGAAGCGAAATATCAACAGAAAGACAATAAAAAGAAAAAAAGCCGGATCACTTACGCAATCCGACGGAATATCGCTGTCACCACAGCCCCTCCCTGTTCATCATTTCCCAAAACCAGTCTTCCCCCATGCTTTTCACAATACAGCCTGCTGATATACATGCCCATTCCCGCGTGCTTTAAGCTGTCCTTCACATTCTGCCCGTAGAATGCTTCCGTAATTTTCTCCGTGTCTTCCCGGAAGCCCCCGCCGTCGTCCCTAACACAAATGCTTAATTCAGAATATCCTGTCTTTACCAGGATCACAATCTGTTGTTTCCCATAGCGGAAGGCATTTGACAGCAGATTTTCCGTAACCTCCAGGATTATTTCCTTATCTCCGCAGAATACTTCCCCTGATTCCGGCACTTTAAGCAGACATTGTTTCCCATACTCCTTTTTCAGAATGGCAAGCTCTGAGCAGATATCTTTCTCCAACTGCCCGGCAGAAATATCCCCCGGAACCAGCTCCCGGTTTTCCAGGCTGCTCATTTTCCGCATGGTCTCTACAAACACGTCCATTCGCTCGATCTGGCGCCCGCTCTCTGACAGCATCTCCATCGCCTGTCCCAGATCGATATCTTCACCCGGTAGGTACTCCGTCAACATTTCCTGATACCCTTTCAAAACGGACAGCGGAGCGCGTATATCATGGGCGATAGCCGCCCTTAACATCTTTTCCTCCTCAATCGTTCTCCATAAGATCTGATTATTCCTGGCAAGCGCCTCCCGCATCCGCTCAAACTCCTTACAGAGTACGCCCATCTCATCCTGATTCTCATAGGCAATATGAAAGTCCAGGTGATTTCCGGCAATCTTCTGCGAAGCCTGCGCCAGTTCTTCCATCGGCATTTTCAGCTTGTTCCGGTAAAAGAGGAACACCGCCCCGCAGCTTCCCGCCATGGACAGGATCAGCACCGTATACGTCTGTAAGAAATCACAAAGCTCTGATACAAAATAATCGGACCGTGTCATCTCATAAGCGCCCGGCCTTGGAATATCCGCCACATAATCAGGGCCTTCTTTTTCCACAGCTTCAAAATATGCGTCTTCATCCACATACTTCCACCAGACCTGCCTCTGCGTCTGTCCTGCAATCCTGACAATGACTGCCGAGAGGATAAAACTTCCAAGTAAAGCAGCCGCCATATACAAAAGAATCGTTTTTCTCACGGAAAGATTTCTTATTTTGTCCATCGGTATCCCATCCCCCATACGGTTTCAATGTACTCCGTTTCTGTATATTGCCGGAATTTCTTTCGGATTCTGCGGATCAGTTCTGTAATCACCCTGCTGTCGCCCTCCGCGTCATATCCGCAGACCTTCTCATAGATCCTGTCCTTATCAAAGACCATTCCCGGATTCATGGCCAGGAACTCAATGATTTCGTATTCCAGTTTTGTAAGCTCCAGATATTCCGCATGGATCTGCACGGTCTTTGCCTTATAATCAATCGCTAATTCACCCGAAAAGCAGCATTCTGTCTTTTCTCTGCGGCGCACCTCCCGTTTCAGGTGCGCCGTAATCCTTGCGTCAAGTTCCTTCAGACTAAAGGGCTTTAAAATATGGTCGTCGCCTCCCGAAGAAAGCCCGTTCACAACGTCCTGCTCTTCCACCCGTGCAGTCAGGAACAAAACAGGGCAGGTTACTTTATCCCGTATCATCCGGCATACCTCTATCCCGTCAATGTCCGGCATATTTACATCCAGAAGTATGATATCCGGCTTAAGCTTTATCTTGTTTAACCCTTCTGTTCCATTTTCTGCCGTAATAATCTCATACTTTTTTATCTCAAAATATTTCTTCAGCATCCTGAGAAGTTCGGTATCATCATCAATAATCAATATCTTGTAGGCCATTTTTGCTCCCTTTCCCCAATATCCCCTGCCAGCGATTAAAGATGATTATACTACACAAATCACAACAAATAAACAATGAACCCTATTCCATCTTTTTTATCTCATATACGGTCGGGTAATAATAGGGTGTTTCTTCTGTAAATGCATCCTTGAGTTTTACTGTAACTGCATTCCCTTGTTGAAAATCATCAATTGACAGTTCTTCCCCATCTTTACCAAGCAGTTTTGTATCTTCGCTAATGCCAAGTGAATTGACCGGACTGCCGTAGACTTCTGTTGTCCGTTCGATCACCAGCCGAATCTCTCCATCCGGCTGTGTGACAGTTTCCTGGACAATGGCCTTAAATGATTTTTCAGACCATCTGGGGGACTGGCTGACCACCGTTACGCCAACGACAATGGCCGCCAAAATTATCATAATGCCTATAACCATTCTTTTTTTCTTTCTCATACATTACCTCCTTACGCAACCTGATGTTTCTTAAATCCCAACCTTGCTAACGACAACATAATTACAGTTAAAACAGTATAGAGTACTGCCCTTACGGTGAGTACATCAAAAACCATACCGCCGAATTGATACGAAATATATTTGCCAAATTCCGGCATTGTCGAACGGTAGGGCAGTAAAAATAGCAGCAGATTATATGCCCCTGTGGTTCCGTTAGGCGTTAAGAACATAGGGATGAACAGGAGCGGGACAAGAATAATCAGCACAGCATACGGGCTTTTCATCTTTGCGGACAAAAGAAGCGTCACCCCGATCATTGCAAGCAGTACCAGGTAAATAACGCCAATATTTATTAACGCCGCCTGTAAAAATGTGTATGGGTAAGGGATTGTGGTATTTGCAATCTGAAGCGGCAGATTCCATCCATCTGTCCCAAACGCTGCAAGCGGCAGGCCGCACGCCACAACAACATGGAGGATAAATGCCGCCGTTCCAAATAAAAGCGATGCTGCGATCTTTGCTGTCGTCAGCTTTGTCTTCCCATACTTTGCAGACAAGATCACTGCATCCGTTCCCGCCTGGTATTCGCCGGAAAAGACAGGGGCAATCACAATGCAGATGGCCAGCAATGCAAACATCAGAAGCTCAAAGCTGCTTATAATGATCTCCCATCCCCCATGATATCCATACTGCAGCGGTATACCTACCTTGTCAGCCATACCTCCCCAATACTCTTTTTGCTCATCGGTCAATGCCCGGGACGGACTGTCGAGCAGGGTCTGTATCTTCCCTTTCATCGCCTGGTAAAAGGGGTTTTCCTCTTTTACCTCCACCTCAGGAAGATGATTGTAGCCCCAACTGTCATTTGGGCTGCTGTAAGTATCGGCAATCAGGTTCAGCAGTTTTTCCCTTGGCGCAACTCCGTTCCAATAGGCGTCGCCGACTAAGAATTGCTCGTTTCCGTCCGTTCCGACATTATCCGGATCTTCAAACAACCCCTGCACTTCCCGGATTGTTTCGGCAACATATTCTTCGGATAAAGGGACAGATAAATCTGCAAACTGCTCCTTTTCATACGCGATCCCCTTTGCCCCTTTTATCACGCCGTCCTGATTGTAGATCTGGAACTGTATCATGGGCAACCCGAAAAGGAATCCTGTCAAAACCAGACTGACCGCCATCACGATTAACGTAGATTTTTTACGCAATATTTTCAAAAACTCATATTTTACCAACATATTACCTTTCCTCCTGTTGTTCAGCTTCTTCCCCAAAATGATACAGAAATAAATCTTCCAGGCTCGGCTCCACAGCCTGTGCATCTTCCCCCGGCGCCGTTTCCTCTATCATACGTAACCTTACCATATTGTTTTCATGGTGAAGATTCACAACAGAAAATTTCCTGCTGTATTCTGCCGCCGTCCTTTCATCAACCAAAAGCTCCCATACCTTGCCCCTGATACTGTCTGTAACCGTACTCATCGGCTCCTGCAGAAGAAAATGCCCCTCCTTCATCATCAATATGGTATCCGCAATATAAGAAACATCCGAAACAATATGTGTGGACAGAATCACGATCTTTTCTTTTGCAAAATCAGAGATCAGATTGCGGAAACGTACTCTTTCTTTTGGGTCAAGCCCTGCCGTAGGCTCATCCAGTATCAGAATAGCCGGGCTGTTCAGTTCTGCCTGCGCAATCCCCAGACGCTGCTTCATGCCGCCGGAGTAGGACTTGATCTTCTTATCCGCCACATCAGAGAGATTGACCATATGAAGCAGATTTTCTGTCCGTTTTTTTGCCAGTTTTTTATCAAGGCCCTTCACTGCCGCCATATACAGCATAAATTCGCGGGCGGTGAAATCCGGATAAAAGCCAAAATCCTGCGGCATATATCCCAAATGGGTATAATACTGCTCGCCTAACTGTTCCACCGTCTTTCCATTCAGGCAGATACTACCCGAAGTTGGTTTCAAAACGCCGCATATCATCCGCATGAGCGTCGTCTTGCCTGCGCCGTTTGCGCCAAGCAGCCCATATATCCCCGGCGCTAAATTAGCGCTCACATTGTTGACGGCACATTTCTCACCGTACTGTTTTCTTAAATCCTGTAACTGTAATTCCATATAAAACCTCCTATTCATTTTCATAGCCATCTTCCTCCTAGTGGTTTGCCAAAGACAGTATCTGCCTGATATGCATGCCTGGCTAAGTTTCCTGCGGATGCATTACTGCATAAAAAATAGATGACTTAGCTCTTAGCATAAATCATCTATCTTAGGCAGTGCTTTTCTGTATCTTAAGTTAACCTTAATTTATCTCTCTTAAGTTATGGATTTCCCAAAGAAAGAATAATCGTAAAACATGTTCCTTCACCTAATCTGCTCCTGACATCAATATTGCCGCCATGGAGTGTGATAATCTGCTTTGCAATCGCAAGTCCAAGACCGCTCCCTTCTGGTTTCTCCTTCGTGTTTGTCCCTCTGTAATACCGGTTGAAAAGCTCCGACTGTTCCTTTTCACTCATGCCTGTCCCGTTATCGGAAATACAGATCAGCACTTTCTTCTCTGCGCCAAAGTCTATGCGGATGGTCACTTCTGTTTCCGGCGGGTTATGCGTCAAAGCATTAATGATAAGGTTATTCACCGCACGGCGGAACAAGCCGATATCAAGACTGACCTGGCATTCCTGTATATTGCTTTCAAACCCAATCCTGCGGTTTGCAAAAGCAGGGTCATTTACAATATCAATGACCAGCTCTTTTAAGAAGCGGACAAGGCGTACCGTCTGCGGATGATATGGAACTGCACCTGAATCCAGCTGATAGGTCAGCTTCAGGTCGTTCATCATTTTCTCTGTGTGATTGGCACTTTTTAAAATAATCCCGCCATATTCCCGTACCGCTTCCTTATCAGGGGCAGGGGTTCCCATAAGCAGCTCCGCATAGCCTTTAATGGGTGAGAGCGGCGTCTTCAGATCGTGGGTAATATTTACAATCCATTCTCTGCGGAGCCGTTCCGTATCCTCCTGGACCTTATCACTCTTGCGGAGCTCTATATCCATCTGATTGATCGCCCCGTAGACTTCGCCAAACACTCCTTTTTCGGTCAGCGGAACATAGGAACGCAGGGAAATATCCCCGATACCTTTTGCGATCCTGCCAAGATGCTTGGTAAGCCAGAAGCCATACCAAACCATGAACAGAAGAACGAAGCACAAGATAAAGGAGATTCCCATGAGGAACAAAAACGAAAGCCGTCCGACATGCTCCCCGTTGTAATAAAGCATATGTTTTCCTATAGCATAAGGAAACCCGATCAGATAACTCCATGTTCCTTCAAGACTTTCATAACTGCTCACAAAAACTGTATATCCCTGCTCATAAGCACCCCCGGAAAGTGAAATCAGTTCAGACGCAGAGTATCTTGCCGGGTAATTCTCGGGCTTGTTGCGGGAGAAAACTTCCTGCCCTGTCTCATCAATGACCTGAAGCCACAGCCCATATTCATCCAGCCGTTCAAGCCCTATTTCTTCTATCTTGATCTCGCCGTTATCGTTCCCCATCCATATGGAAAAATTATCCGTAAACCGATTCGGCCATGAAGCAAGGCTTAAGCCCTCCGGCTCAGTGATTCCGAAAAAATAATAAAACATGCCGATTGCGGCAGCGGCAGCGATGAGAAGTAATACTGCCACGAAAATGAAGATTCGTAAAAATGGATTCTTTTTATTTTTCATATGGATTCACCAGTTTATAGCCTAATCCTTTCATCGTGATAATATATTTGGGCGCCGCAGGGTTTTCCTCTAATTTTTCTCGAAGATGACGGATATGCACCATCATCGTATTATCACATCCAAAGCTATCCTCGCCCCAGATCGTTTCATACAAGCGCTCCCGGCTGATCACTCGTCCCAGGTTCTCCGCCAGATACCGCAAAATCTCAAATTCCCGCGCAGTCAGCCCGATTTCTTTTCCATTCTTCACAACCCTGCAGCCGTCAGTGTCTATCATCAGTTCGCCGATTTTAACAGAAAAATCCCGGATTGGAGCTTGCCTGTATTCTGCGCGGCGTAACTGTGCTTTTACCCTGTATGCTATCTCTTTCGGACTGAACGGTTTTGTAACGTAATCATCGCCTCCGACAGCCAGTCCAAGTATTTTATCCAGTTCATCATTTTTTGAAGAAAGGAACAAAACAGGGCAGTGGGAAAACTCCCGGATCTGTTTACACACTTCATACCCGTCTATATCCGGCAGCATGACATCTAAAACCATCACATCCGGCTCCATTTCCCTGCATGTGGTTACAGCAGAAAGCCCATTGTCAATTTTCGTGATATTGTAAAACCCCTCTATGTTTAAAGCCCTTTCCAACAAATCCAATATAGCCGGCTCATCATCAACAAGCATAATCTTATACTGATTCATTTAACAGCATCCTCCCACAGCATCATATTGTCCCAATTTAATCATCTCCTCCTTTTTGTACATAATAATATTACTATGCTCATCTTGCAATACCCACTTAATAGTAAAATATAAAATCAAGAGTCATAAATAACTATTGCTTTTAAGATAATATTCCGATAAAATTACGGTGATTCGACCTCCCCGCCAATCTGGAGCCAGTCAATATCCTGGTGATTGGCTATGCAGGGGAAAACTTTGCTGACCCAGAACGGCACAGCCAAACACGAATCCCTGTGAGCGAGCTGGTTTCCTACAAAAGCCTGTAAACCGTCTAACAGCACCAAGGGGTTATCCTCCTGGTGCTGTTTTTAAGAAAGTTCAAAAAGCGGGAAAACGATTGATAAAGTTAAGGCTGAATATATTCGGGCACATCAATAAATTTTGCACATCGGAGATACATCCAGATGTGAGTTTATTCCAACGCAAAGGAGAAAGCGAAGTGGACACTGTTTTGATTACAGGTACTACAAGCGGGATTGGAGCCGCTTTTGCTGAAAAATTTGCAAGAGAAAGAAATAATCTCGTTCTTGTATCAAGAAGTAAGGCAAAACTCCAGCGGCAGCAGGCAGAACTACAATCATGCTATCAAGTTTCGGTTGAATGTATTTCCTGCGATTTGGCAGAGAATGGGGCAACCGAGTTAATTGCGGACAAGGCCAGAGAACTTGGATTGTCTGTTGATGTTCTTATCAATAATGCTGGGTTTAATGAAACAGGATATTTTACTGACACGCGGCTCTCCGAAGAACTTGACATGATACAAGTACATATTAAAGTTTTGACAGCTTTAACAAAGCTGTTTTTGCCCGGAATGATAGAGCGTGGGTATGGACGAATCTTGAATGTGGGTTCTACGGGAGCATATATGCCCTGTCCATGCGATACGGTATATGCTGCCACAAAAGCCTATGTCCTCTCTTTTTCAAATGGGCTTTATCAAGAACTTAAAGGAACTGGTGTTACTGTTACTTGTTTGTGCCCTGGTGCAACAAAGACCCTTTTTGCAAGCAAGGCAAATATTGAGAACACACTGCTTTTCAAGCTCTTTGTAATGCAGCCAGAAGATGTTGCGTCCATCGGCTATAAAAGTCTGATGAAAGGAAGGCGATCAACAACTGCTGGTTTATATAACAAACTGCTGGTGTTTTTCTCTAAACTGCTTCCTATTTCTGTTATCAGCCCCATCGTTCTATGGATGTTCAAAGAGTAGAGGGCAACGATACCAGGTCTTGTCTCATTCGCTAAAAAGATTTTTTGAAATCAATGTTAACAACTTAGTAGTGGTATGACATTACAACAGGATTAAGCCATTGAACCAATAATAATAGATGATAGGAATGATAAAAATACACTAAAAAAGGGCGGACTTCCCCCTTGGTGCTATCAGATGTTTTTTCATATAGTGGTTATATTGTAGAATGTAAAGAAGTTGGCATCACCACCTTTCTTAAATGGTATTAGTGTGTAGTCTTGTTATTGTAATGATGTTTGACTTTCCTTGGAGTTGTTCGTGGATTTG
>NZ_KE159718.1:256665-260478 GCF_000403455.2 Dorea sp. 5-2
CCGCACCCGGTGTGATATGGCAAAATCAAATATGCAGCGGATGATGCCACACTTTTCCGTATCTGTATCAGCATCCATATATTCTCCTATGTGACGGCTCAGGTATCCGACAAGCTCATTCATGTTTGTCATATATTTGTTCTGATTCCTTTTCTGGTTTATGGTACGGTCAATAATGCCGTCTGTCTCTCTCTTTATAGCAAGAGCCAGGTTTGCAAGTAATACCGATATCCAGAATTCCTGGAGAACGGAGTTCTCGGAATAGCCCCTGAAATTGGTGAGTCCGATCTTTTCTTTGACAAGCTTGTAATTCTCTTCCACCGGCCATCTTAGGAAGTAACACTGGCGGAACAGTCCTTTGGCAAGGTCAAAATCATTTGTGATCAACGTTTCCAGAGTTCCGCTTGGGAGATAAAATTTAAGGATGCGTACTTTCCTGCCATCCAGGAAGAAAATATGGTCACTGATCCCGTTTCGGTCCATTGGTGCAGGCAGTGCATCGATATCTGTGTTAAATTTAGACCTTAAGCGGAACAGATACCTGGTATGTAAGGAATCTTCGATAAAAGAAAATAAATTTTTTGAAGCATATCCCCTATCGAAGACAAATATGGTGTATAATAGATTTGTCCGTGCTTTGCTTTTTATATTTTGCATATGCCTTATGGCAAGGGTACGTTCACCGATGCTCATGGGTTCGAGCTGTGCATCAAGGATGCGGTGATTCAGTACATCGAAAGCAACACTGGCAATGGCAGTGGGAGAGCTGGAGCCTCTCCCTATACTGCCGTATTTATCGAGAAGAGTCTTACGGTTAGGAAGAGGTATTTTAGAGCCGTCAATAGCGATGATCTGCCGTCCCCATACACCCATGAAACGAGAATGGAAATCCAGGGAATCCCTGCTGCAAAGGAAGTCAAGTACACGTTCGAAGCATTCTTTGAAAATAGAATGGTCAATGCCGGAGCGTGCCTTGCTGAAAGCCTGTTGGGAACATTTCACAGTATCAGAGATGGAAGCCCCAGACAGGTGCCGCAATTCGGTAAAGAATTCATCAAGAGATGCAGAGATGGTTTTCTTGGAATTTCTTAATAACAGTTTGATCAATGTCCAATAGGGAAGTTTCCCGCAATTGCGTGTAAAAGCCCCTTTTCTGTTTCTGGCCCGTTCAAGGACATGTGGATCAAGTAATGTGTTACAGATAATATCAGCTAAGATTTGAATTAATTTCATACGAAGCAGCTCCCTTCAAAAAAATGATATAAACAAGGGCTGCGCCGCATTTTAGGGCGATTTTGTCAATAGTAAATCTGCTGATTTTTCGACGAAAAATTTGTGCAATATTTTAATTGAGTTAGTGATCTTGAATGAAGAAAGGCACAGGGGACCCCGTGCCAATTAAAAGTAAAAATACAATATGTTGTAGTTGCTTGAGTTAGGTTGTTAACATTGTTTTTGAAATAGCAACTTGATAATTTGTTCCCCAATCGCACAGCGACTTCAAAACGGGACAGATACTCTCACCAAGTTCTGTCAAAGCATATTCTACTTTTGGTGGGTTTTCTGGGTAGACTGTTCTCTGAATGATTTTCTGATCTTCCAGTTCACGAAGCTGCTGCGTCAGGGTCTTGGTGGTGATCTTGCCTAGACACCGCTGCAATTCGTTGAACCGCACCGCTCCTTTGGAAATCTGCCACAAAATTTTCAGTTTCCACTTCCCGCTTAACACATTGAGACCGATCTCCATTGGGCATTGTTCCGTAACAGCGATTGATTTTGCCATAAATTTTCCTCCATAATGCACTATCAAAAAAGACACTACATATCAAAAAAGTGCGTACTTGTTCACCCTTCCTGCCTGTGATATGCTTGATCTTGTCATATAAGAGCAAAGAAAGGAATGGATACCATGATTGTAGACAGTCACCAACACGTTATGCTCCCCACATCCATGCAGATTAAGAAAATGGATGATGCCGGAGTGGACAAAGCAATCTTGTTTACAACGACCCCTCATGTTGAGAGGGCCGCAACTGCGACTTTGGATGCAATCGGCGCAGAAATGCAAGTGCTGTACCAACTCCTGTCCGGCAGCTATTCTCCCGAAACGCGAATATCAAAAATGAAAGACACCATTCTGGAGCTGAATCAGGCTATACGGACTGCGCCAGATCGGTTCTACGGTTTTGGCCCGATTCCGCTGGGGATTTCCGAACAGGCAACAGCAGAGTGGGTATCCCAACATATCATTGGGAACTCTTTCAAAGGCATTGGCGAATTTACCCCAGGTTCTGAAACGCAGATTGAGCAGTTAGAACCTATATTTAAGGCTTTGGAAGATTATCAAACTCTTCCCATTTGGGTACATACCTTTAACCCGGTTACGCCAAACGGCATAAAAGCCCTCATGGAACTGTGCCGGAAACACCCTGCTGTGCCGGTTATCTTCGGACACATGGGCGGCTCAAACTGGATGGATGTAATCGCCTTTGCAAAGGAGCATGGACAGGCATACTTGGACTTGTCCGCAGCTTTTACACCGTTGTCAGTCAAAACGGCCCTGACGGAAGTACCGGAAAAATGTCTGTTTGGTTCTGATGCGCCGTTTGGGGAGCCGCAGTTATGCAGACAGCTTATTGAATTTGTCAGTCCATCCCTTTCTGTCACAGAACTGGCTTTGGGCGGTAACATAGAAAGGCTGCTGCAGATTTAAGGCTCACCCTCCCGGCGACACTCAATCTCCTGCCGGTAAAAAGCGATTTTTTCGTCCAACATGGCCTCATGTTCCTGCAGTTGCCTGATCCGCTCATCCAGGGATTGGCGGTGCTGCATCAGCATTTCCATACGTTCGGAAAGAGTAACATCCCCTTTGGCCCGTAACGCCGCATATTTTTTGATTTCCTTAATTGGCATCCCCGTTGCTTTTAGACGCTTAATAAAAGCAATCCAGGCAATATCTTTTTCCGAATAGCGGCGGCGGTTGCTGGAGTTCCGTAACGGGATAATCAGGTTTTCATGCTCATAGTAGCGCAGGGTATGTATCCCCAGCCCCGTGGCCTTTGAAAATTCTCCAATGGAATAGTCCAAAAAACTCCCTCCATCCTCTTGACGTAGAGTTTACTCTACATTGTATGCTCTTATTATACTTGAGCGGTCTCGGAAACTCAATAGCAAATAGGCAGAAAGGGTTGATTTTCAAAAATGAACGGGACAAGGGCTGGGTAATTGTGGAACCTAAGCGGTTTGGAGAGCACAAAGAATAAAAACGGGCATGGCTTTTAAGCCTGCCGGAAAACAGGCTGGAAAGAATCCCGAAGCAGGAAACATAACTTATGCCACTGCCTGTACCTGCTGTTTATAGCGGGCATCCAGATGGATGCAGACGCCAATCATGGTTTATTAAAGAACTATAGTTATTCGAGAAGAAAGCATTATGCCACTAAATAAGCGGATATACTACAATCTTCTCGAATAACAAATCATTGCTAACGGAGAAAATCGGGCATATTCTGCTTCTCCTGTGGCAGTGATGGTTCAGTCTTGTTTTGCGGAAACCATTTGTTATTCCATTCCTTCATTGAACGGTCAACGGTCTGCTGTGAAATATCCAGGTAGATCTGGGTCGTCTGTATGGAAGAATGTCCAAGGATATTTTTTACAACAGCCAGTGGTACACCTGCTTCAATTAGATGTGTTGCCGTTGTATGCCGCATTACATGCGGTGTATATGGCCCATTACAGAACTTATCCGGGTGGACGGATTTTGCAGCTGTAACGTATTTTGTGAAAATTTCTTCAATGGCGGCCACAGAC
>NZ_KE159719.1:0-32646 GCF_000403455.2 Dorea sp. 5-2
GGTCCCAAGGGTTGGGCTGTTCGCCCATTAAAGCGGTACGCGAGCTGGGTTCAGAACGTCGTGAGACAGTTCGGTCCCTATCCGGCGCGGGCGTAGGATATTTGAGAGGAGCTGTCCTTAGTACGAGAGGACCGGGATGGACTGGCCGCTGGTGGATCTGTTGGCTTATCAAGGCCATGGCAGAGTAGCCAAGCCGGGAGGGGATAAACGCTGAAGGCATCTAAGCGTGAAGCCCCCCTCAAGATGAGATATCCCTACCAAAAGGTAGTAAGACCCCTTGAAGACGACGAGGTAGATAGGGCGGAGGTGGAAGTGCAGTAATGTATGGAGCTGACCGCAACTAATCGGTCGAGGGCATGACCAAAGGTGGATAGGTTAAAGAGGAAGATGGAAGGTTAAGAGGGTTTAGCCTTAATGATTTCTTGTATGCAGTTTTGAAGGTACATAAAAAGATTCTACAATATATGAGTGTAAGTATCAGAGTATTTGCACCGTATATTGTATTTTTTTGTTTAAATAAAATTTCCGCAAATCTTAGGAGGCTGTCTTGTGTTTTGAACAGCCTCCTATATTTCTATCCAATAAGTTTCATAATTACGTTATTCCATAACATATTCATTCCCATTGCCAGAGTAACGGCACAAGCGATACCTCCCAGAATATTCTGTAATAAAGAATTGGTATGTTTGCCTAACATTTTCTTGTTGTTTCCCGATATTACGAAGAAAATGGCGATAAACGGTAAGAAGAAACCGGATAAAGCCTGTGTTACGATGATGATCTGAGTCGGTGTCTTGCCCATCATAGCAAGGACAGTACCGAATGCGATAATAATGCAGGTCAGGATCTTGCGCAAATTATCTTTCTGTTCCCAGTGAAGCAGCCGGGCAATAATGACGCCGCACATGAATGGGGTTGCGATACTGGAGGATAATCCTGCAAGGAATAGACCTAGATCACCGATAATACGCGCTGCAGAGCCAAGTACAGGTTCAAGTGATTGTGAGAATATGACGGGATTGGTAATCTCTGTGCCGGTTCCATAGAGCACTGTACCGGCTGTGATTATAATGCCAAGTGTCATAAGAACACCTAAGATGACGTTGAATCTTGTGTCGAACTTAGAATCACCATAGCCCTCATCGTCTTTATATTTTCCCTGGCAGCCCATGGAATGATATACTAAGTTGATCGCGATGATCGTTGTTCCGATAAGTCCCATACAATTCACGAGGCTTCCTTCCGGAAGGCTTGGAACAATACCTTTGGCTACGTTACCCCAGTCAGGTTTGGACAGGAACATCGTGATAACAAACAATACGCCCATAGCCACTACGAAGAACTGGCATACAAGCTCTAAAAGCTTTGGCGTACCGAATACAACGGTTGCGATGGCAATAAGCCCAACAATGAGCCCTGTAATGGATACTGGTAATCCGGTAAGGTCCGCTAAACCATTTGCCGCGCCGATCTCGTTTCCCGCCATGAAGCCAAGACCGGTAAATAAGATTGCAAGTCCCATAAACCATGTGACAAATCCTTTCCATGCCCGGCTTTCACTCATGCCAAGCGTTGTCTCAATGACACTGTGGCCGCCGTATGCAGCGATCCGGGAAGATATGTCCATCAAAATAATGGATGCGATACCTGAGAAGATCACTGCCCATAACATCGCATATTGAAAGTTTGTTCCGGAGATCGTAGATGTCGTGATCGTGCCGGGTCCGATAAATGCACTGGCAATAATAGCCGCCGGACCCATGTTTTTCATTTTCTCAATAAAAGATTTTTTTTTCACGTTCTTAATTCCTTTCTCTTTTCTTTAGATAAAATCTTCTATAATAGTATACCATAATATTTGATACATTTTGTTATTTTTATGATCAGCCGTACACTTTTATATCGGAAATTCAAGTCACAGAGAAAGCAGTTTATCTAATATATGAAATGCGACGTCTTCTTTTTCCATGATAGGAAGCTCTATGGTCTCATCATCTGTGATCATAGTAACAATATTGGTATTTGTCTCGAAACCGGCGCCTTTCATTTTCAGGTTATTTGCAACGATCATATCCAGGTTCTTTTTCACAAGCTTTTTCCTTGAATTTTCTAACATGTTTTCTGTCTCCATAGAGAATCCGCAGAGGATCTGCCCGGATCGCTTATGAAGCCCCAGATATTGGAGAATATCGTCCGTCCGCTCCAGAGGTATAGAGAG
This sequence comes from Dorea sp. 5-2, assembly GCF_000403455.2. Classification (GTDB taxonomy): domain Bacteria; phylum Bacillota; class Clostridia; order Lachnospirales; family Lachnospiraceae; genus Sporofaciens. The sequence goes on from NZ_KE159719.1 coordinate 2,219, forward strand.
CTCTGTGTCAGTTTTTTTGACTTTTTCATCGGATACCTTTGCGGGGCGATAATCTGCTACGGCGGCGGCTTTGATGATGATATCCATATCTTTACTATGGGATACGACCGCTTCATACATATCTTTCGCCGTAACGACAGGAACGATTGTTGTAAATAGCGGAGGTTTCAGAGCGGTTTTGCCGGTGATCAGCGTAACATCGGCGCCTCGAAGCGCGCAGGCTCTGGCGATACTATATCCCATTTTCCCGGAAGAATGATTGGTGATGTATCGGACAGGGTCGATGGCTTCCTGCGTCGGACCGGCGGTTACCATAACTTTCATACCGCTCATGTCTTTTTTGTATGCACAGCATTGCAGAATGTGTTCGTACAGGACTTCCGGTTCAGGCATCTTTCCCGTCCCAGTATCGCCGCAGGCAAGGTAACCGTCCGCCGGTTTGATGATCTTCATCCCGTATTTGGCAAGAAGCGTCAGGTTGTCCTGGGTGATGGGATTCTCATACATACCCGTGTTCATTGCCGGGGCGATGAGTTTTGGGGCGGCGCTTGCGAGGATTGTCGTGGTGAGCATGTCATCCGCGAGACCGTGTGCAAGTTTTGCGATGATATTAGCAGTCGCCGGAGCAACGATGATAGCGTCGGCTTTTTTGGCGAGAGCAACGTGTTCTACCTTGAACTCAAAATTGCGGTCAAACGTATCTGTGATACACTTGTTGCCGGTCAGAGATTCGAAGGTGATCGGATTGATGAAATTAACGGCGTGGCTGGTCATGATCACACGGACTTCCGCGCCTGATTTTACGAGCATACTGGCAAGGGATGCGCTTTTGTATGCGGCGATCCCGCCTGTCACGCCAAGGAGGATGGTTTTATTCTTAAGATTCATATGCCTTGTCCTTTCAGGATAGATTTTGTAAAATATTCCTTATCACTATAGCGTGTTTTGAGAAATGTTGCAAGGAATTATAAGAATGAAATGGACTTTATGGCAGTATCGTGATAGAATATATAGTATCTGGCGGTAATTTGTCATATGAAGGCGGCTCTTATTAGCAGAGTCATGCAGGAGGCTGTCGGATGATCAGGCTGCAGGAAAAGTAGAGGCTGGAAGATAAGAAGTTTAAGAAAATATGGAAATATGGAGCGGGGTTATGAAGATGAAGAAGATAGTTATTTTAGGGTTGATCGTTGTGACATGTATGATGATGGCAGGATGTAAGGGGAAAGAAGAGAAGAAGAACGAAGATCAAAAAACGGCAGAACAGTCGCAGGAGCAGACGTCAGACACAACGGATACAGCTAGTAATGAACTGCCGGAGGAGGAAGGAGCGAGTACCGCAGGAGTGGATGGAGTTCCTGCTCTTTGCACGGATGATAAGAGCGTCAGTATTACCATTAACCGGCCGGAAGGATTCGAAGATTCCGAATTTAGCTCGGAGCATCAGGTTGCTTTCCAGAGGATCGGCGCTGACGGGACGAGCAGTACGCAGCTGAATCTGCGGCTGATGACAGAGGATGAGAATACTGTGATGACAACGGCGCAGCAGGAGGTAGAATATCTCTTAAGCGCGAATTCTGACGGTACGGGCAATGTAGGAGAGATGATGTCCCAACAGGCTGGGAACAGACAATGGTCATACTTTACATATTCTCTGGAGGGCGTGGAAGGATACCGCATATGGACAACTCTTGCGAACGGATGCGTGATCTCATGTACGGCAGAGAATCTGGGAAGCGGATTGGAGCCTTTGACTGTGGATTATCTGCTCCAGATACTGGAAGCGTCTATTCAGGAATAGAGCTTATATTAGAGGATCATATCGAAATTGAGAAACTGCAAAGATATCGGAATATTCTGTATTCTGACATCTTTGCAGTTTTTTCTTGTCATGAAAAGCAGTTTTAGGTATCGAAATCAAGAATAATCCATGCTAAAATAGAAAAGTACATGATTGTAAATGGAATTGTCCATTGAAATCGGGAGAGATTATGAAGAAGTCATTTAGCACAAAGTTTTTTATTATAGCCGTGATCTTTATTGTTGCGGTTGTTCCGAGTATGATCGCATCTTATCTGTATTATCGTTCAGAGAGGCATTCCATCGCCGAAAAGGCAAGAGAATATGAGACGCGTGTCTTAAGAGATATGCAGAATGACTTCGAACAGCTCAGATCACAGCTTGAGAATATCCAGTATGAAGTGACGAGCCAATTCGTTTCTCTGGGAATGGGAAAGATCGACGCTACGAGTCTGCAGGCGGGAGAGGTTGAGAAGATACATCTTTTTGAGATGCAGCTTCAAAGCATACGGAGGACGTCGGCGGGGATCAATAATATCTATGTGATCAACAAGAAAGACGGCAGAGAAGCGGTTTATGGTTCCACATACAGATTCTATAAAAAATGGCTTCTGGAGGAAGAATTTTTGAAGAGGGAGTATACCTCTTCCCGGGAATGGAGTATCATTCCGGATCATCCGGTGAATTATCTTACTTCCAAGGTCGAAAAAAAGTATAAGCAGAATTGTTTTTCCTTTATTATCGGACTTGCGAGCCTGGATGAGGATGGAAAGTTTGAGTATTTGCTCCAGATAGATTTCCATTCTGAATATGTGTATTCTATCATACACAATATAAGGTTAAATGAAAGAGATTCCGTAGCTGTCATTGACAGAGACGGGAATATGATCGAGAAAGCAGGAAGCGAGGAGGATCTTAAGAGGCTTCTGGCACAAGAGAATAGCAGTGTGGTGAGAGAGCCCGGGGTCATTGATATCAGAAGAGAAAAGGATATTATGATCTCAGGAGTATATATTCCGGAGCTTCAGGCATGTGTCTATAAACTCTCCCACCCATTTACGGAAGGCGCAAAAGAACAGTTATATAAACAGATAATATTTCTGATGCTCGTCTCTCTGTTCGTTGCGGTCATTGCGGCAACCAAGGTTGCGTCTTCCTTCATGCGTCCATTTGAGCAGATCATAGACGCCACCATGCATGCGATGAAGGATGCGTCCGGTATGCAGCGGGTGTCGATCGGGTCACGGAGTTCTTACATTCAACAGATGGAAGCGCATTTTAACATCCTGATCGACAGGATCAATGAGCTGATCAAAGACATGCTGAGGAAAGAGACGGAGAAGCGAGATCTGGAGATGAGGATGCTTCAGGCGCAGATCAATCCGCATTTCTTATATAATACACTGAATTGTATTAAGTGGATGGCGCTTATGAAGAAGGAGCCGGAGATCGCCCGGGCGATCACTTCGCTTGTCACACTGTTAGAATACTGCTGTAAAGATACGAGCGCATTGGTGCCGCTTGAGGATGAAGTAGCGTTTCTGGAGGATTATATCCGGATACAGCGGTTAAGGAACGCAGACCAGGAGATTGCGGTGGTCTTTGATATTGCAGAGGAGGCGAGAGAACTTAAGGTTGTAAAATTGTCTCTGCAGCCTGGCGTCGAGAATGCTTTTATCCATGCATTTCCGGAGAAGAAAAAGGGCGCAAGGATCTGTGTGAGGGCATATGTAGATGAGAGAAAGTTGGTCCTGGAGGTAGAGGATAATGGAATAGGGTTCAATACGGATCTTGTCAGGAAGAATATGACGGGGATCGGAAGCAAGAATGTGGATGACAGGATCCGGCTGACGTTCGGAGAGGAATTTGGACAGTCTATTGAAAGCGAGATAGGCAGGGGCACCAGAGTGAAGATCATGCAGCCGGTGATCGGCACGGATCAGGACAATGCGGTGCAGTGAAGAGAGGAAGAGAGAAGTGAGGAATGTATTACTGGTAGATGACGAATCTATGGTGCGGATCGGTGTGAAGACCTGTGTGGACTGGCAGCAGCTGGACATAGGTAATGTATTTGAGGCAGCGAATGGATCAGAGGCGCTTGAGATCGTCCGGAACAATCAGATAGATATTATCATTACGGATCTTAAGATGTCTGTTATGGACGGTTTTGCAATGTTAGACGAGCTAAAATCTATGCCGGGGAAGCCGGAAGTGATCGTAATGAGCTGCTACAATGATTACGATAATATGCGCCGGGCGATGACCTGCGGGGTGAAGGACTTTCTGTTCAAGCCGCAGATGTATCCGGAGGATATAGAAGAGGCTGTCAGGAAAGTGCAAAAAGAGATGGCAAAGAACAGGATCCCGGATGAAAGGAGCGGGAAGAAGAGGGATGTACTGTCCGGTGCACTGCAATTTATTGACAGTCATCTTGCCGATCCGGATCTGTGTCAGGATATGGTGGCGGAATATACCGGGCTGAGCGTATCTTATTTCTGCAGGCTCTTTAAAAATGAGATGGGGATCAGTTATTCCAATTATATTATCAAGAAGCGCATAGAGCTTGCGGAGCAGTTATACAGGACGACGGATATGAAGGTGTATGAGATCGCGGGCAAGGTTGGATATACGAATGAAAAGTATTTTGCGCGGCTGTATAAAGAACAGACGGGACACAGTATGAAGAACTTGATCAAGAAAGGAAAAAAGGAGTAGACGGACTACTCTTTTTTTGTTGTCTGTATATTTGGAAACATGCTTTTTTGATTAAAAATTACAGGTATTTTGTCCTGATGACAAAAAAGAAATACTTTTTGTATTATTTTGTTAAGAATACACAAGAAATGGTCAAAAAGGCGGGGATTGTTGTATAAAATCCTGGGAAGTATAATAATAATAACAAATTTAACAAAGCAAAATCAAAGGAGGAAATGCTATGAAAATGCAAAAAAGGATTTTGACGGCGCTTCTGACGGCGTCACTTCTGGGGACATGTGTGATGGGATGTTCATCCGGCGGCAAAGAGGATGGGGAAAAGTCAGAGTCAGGAAAACGCTTCGAAGGGGTGACTTTGAGATTTGCACCGAACTGGGGAACCGATCCGGATCATGAGATTGGACGTACGATGCTGGAAGAGTTCTGCGAAGAGACCGGGCTTACCATAGAATTAGAGGAGATCACCGGAGACGAGATGAAGAATAAGATATCCGTAGACGCCGCGGCGGATAATCTTCCGGATGTCTGGCAGTATTGGCCGGGTTGTGTGTGTAAAGACCTTGCAGATGCTGACTTGCTGGCGGATTGTTCGGAATATCTTGAGAAAAGCGAAGTGATCAAGAAGGATCATTTCGGTGATGCGGCTCTTGCGCCGTGTACATTTGACAAAGAGATCCTGGCGCTTCCGAGGATGGGTGCCACCGGCGTATTCCTGGTCAATAAGGAGATCTTTAAAGAGAATGAACTGGAAGCTCCTAAGACATGGGATGAACTGATAGAGGTCAGTAAAGCATTGCGTGAGAAAGGGATCACACCGCTTAATGTCGGGTCGAAGCTGGGGAATCCGTCGCACTTCTTCTATAACGAGTTGGTGTGTCAGTTTGAAGAGGGCGTTCAGGATGTCAATAATCTTCTGGACTCTTCGAAGACAACGTTTAAGACAGACGCTATGCAATACGCGGCGGATAAGATTGAAGAGATGGTCAAGGCAGGATGCTTTGCAGACGATGTACTGGGATCTACCGGCGACTGGTCTCCGTCATCTGCATACTATGACGAAGGATATTCGGCGATGTGTTATACATTCAGCTGGCAGTTCGCGTCTCTGTCAGACGAGACAATTGAGAAATCTGAGATTATTAAGATCCCTCAGATCGCGGAGACCGACAGGGAAGACAATCATATGCAGGGGACGACCAATGACTGTTGGTGTATCAGTAAAAAGGCATGGGAAGATACTGCGAAGCAGGAGGCGATCACGGCTCTTATGGATTTCCTGATGTGGGATTATACAAAGGAGATTGCACAGAAGGGATACATTATCACGGTTGATGCAGAGATCGACAAGACGATTGATTATGAAGCGCTGGATTCAAAGCTGATGTCTCAGGTTCTTCAGTGGAGAAGCGATAATAATATAGAGGCGGATCCTATGATCTGGCAGAGTCTTCCGAATCTTGCGATCCAGACAGACTATTGTAATGCGCTTGACGAATTGTGGGCAGGAACGATCACCGGAGATGAATTTATAGACAAATGCGAAGCTTCTGTAGAAAGTAATCTATAGGCTGGAAAAGGAGAAACTGAAAATATGCGTGCAGCAAAGGGAAAACGATGGATTCCATTCGTAGTGTTTGTTGTTCCTGCGTTATTGATCTATACTTATTTTATGATCTTTTCCATCGGAAATACAGGGTACTATTCCCTTACGCAGTGGAACGCGATCTCGGAACCGAAGTATATAGGGATGAAGTATTATATGGATTTTCTGAAGGATAAGGATTTTCGTATGGTTCTGAAGAATTCACTTCTCAATGTGGCGATCTCTTTGATCGTCCAGATACCTGCGGGGCTGATCGGAGGCTATCTTTTATACAGGACCAGAAGATGTTATCGCTTGTATCGGTTTCTGATATTTATACCGGTTGTATTGTCGGCTTCGGCGGTCGCCCTGCTATTCACGCTCATTTTTCATTCGGAATTCGGTCCGGTGAATCTGTTTCTTGAATATATGGGGTTAGGCAGTCTTACACACAGTTGGCTGTCGGATGTAAAGGTGGTCTTCTATGTGGTCATGATCCCTATGACGTATCAGTATATCGGGCTCTATGTGATCATACAGCTGTCCGGTATGCAGTCTATAGCGGAAGATGTGATCGAGAGCGCGACAATTGACGGTGCAGGCTCCTTCCGGATATTCTGGAATATAGTAATGCCCATGCAAAAAGGAGTGACGATGATGTGTGCGGTTCTGATCATATCAGGATGTTTTAAAGCCTTTGAGCATTCTTATATCATGACATGGGGCGGACCGGGTTATTCTTCTTCGTTTTTAGGGGTGTATATGTATATGGAGACCTTCGTGAAAGGCAATTACGGAAAAGGAAGCGCCATTGCGATGATCATACTTCTTGGGACATTGCTGTGTACAGTGATCCTGCAGCGTTTATTCAAGGAAGAGGGGTAGGATAGAAGGATGAAGGATTATGACAGACTGAAGCTTAAGTCAGATATAGGGAAGGCGCTGAGACATGTCGTTCTTGCCGTCTGGTGTGTGACGACGGTATTTCCCTTCTTATGGGTATTTTTGATTTCTTTTAAGAAAAACAGCCAGATATTCACGGATCCGTTTGGTATTCCGGACCCGTGGGTCACGGCGAATTTCCCAACGGTTTTCCGGAAACTTGATATTGTTTCAGGATTGGGGAATAGTTTGATCTATTCGTTAGCCACAGTTTTTCTGGTGTGCCTGCTGTCTTCGATGACGGGGTTCTATCTTGCGAAGTATGCAAAAAGAAATCTATTGTATATGTATTTTATACTGGGAATGATGATCCCTGCGCAGGCGATCGCGATCCCGATGTTCGTGAAGCTGAGGGATGCCGGGCTTAATAATACAAGGCCGGGGATCATATTGGTATATACGGTGGTAGAACTTGGATTTGCGATCTTCGTCATGACGGGATTTATTAAGCGCAGTGTCCCGGACGAGCTGTTGGAAGCGGCGGCGATTGACGGATGTTCCATGACAGGGATGTTCTTCCGGGTTGCGTTCCCTTTGATGAAAACAGGGGTTGCGACAGTGGGGACATTTGTATTCCTGCATATTTGGAATGAGTTTTTCTTTGGGCTGATCCTTCTTACGAACGCGAAGCTTATCAGCCTGAATCTGACGACGTATAAGCTCAGAGGGCAGTATTCCAGTGATTATGGAATGCTTGCGGCAGGAATCATCATATTGGCAGTCCCGGCGCTGGTGATCTATGCGATCTTCCAGGAGCAGGTGGTAAAAGGACTCACGGCAGGCGCGGTTAAGGAATAGCAGAGGATAGCAGGAGTAAATTGGTTAGAAAAAGCACAGGAGATAGGTTATAAAATGGTTGGGAAAAGCACAGGAGGCGGCTTATGAGATATTATGAATGTACGGATATGGAGAGGATCAGAAGGACGGAGATACCAAAAGACAGGAAGATCAAGATGATATTAGATACAGATACATATAATGAGATCGACGATCAATTTGCAATCTTTTATGCACTTGCATCCGAAGACAGGATCGATCTGAAAGGGATCACGGCAGAGCTTTTCTTCAATGCGAGAAGCGTAAGCCCTGCCGACGGCATGGAGAAAAGCTATCAGGAGATTAAGAAGATCCTGAAACTGGCGGGCAGGGAAAGCGACGGATTTGCGTTCAGGGGATGTACGGAGCCGATGCAGAGCAAGGATCAGCCAGGAGAGAGTGAGGCGGTTGATTTTATCATCCGGACGGCATTGGCATGCATGAAGGAGGATCCCCTGTTTGTTGTAGGGATCGGCTCATCTACGAATATCGCAAGCGCGATCGTAAAAGAACCGGAGATCATGGACAGGATCGTAGTGCTGTGGTTGGGAGGAAATACGCACGATTGGCCGGATAATGAGGAGTTCAATCTTTCGCAGGATCCCATCGCCGGAAGTATAGTATTCGACTGCGGAGTGCCTTTGATACAGCTTCCGGCATCCGGAGTCACGAGCTTCTTATTGACCAGTATGCCGGAATTAGAGGCGTGCTTAGGAGGTGTGAATGCGATCGGGGACTACCTGGTGGAGAATGTCGCCGCATACGAGGAAGATCATTTTGCATGGTCGAAGGCAATCTGGGATATAGGAGCGATCGGTGTATTGATAGATCCGGAATGGACGGTGCAGAAGATCTGTCCTTCTCCGGTCATTGCGGCGCCGAACCGCTATGCATTCGATCCAAGGCGCCATTTGATACGGAGCGTATGTACGATGGACAGGGATAAGGTGTTCAAGGATCTGTTTACCAAGATCAGAAACATGCAGTGAGTCAAACATAGGGAGCGCTTTCGATGGGAAAAATAGAGAGAAATTATGAGACAGCGAAGGAATGTTTTGAAGAATATGGCGTCGATACGGATCTGGTCTTAGAACAGATGGAGGATGTACCGATATCCGTGCATTGCTGGCAGATCGACGATCTGACAGGATTCGAAGATTTTCACGCCAGATTGACAGGAGGGATCGCCGCTACGGGGAATATGGGCGGTAAACCGAAGGATCAGACGGAATATTTCGGACAGCTTGGCGCTGCGCTTAAGCTGATACCGGGGAAATTGAAAATAGCGGCGCATGCCGTCTATCTGGATAATAAAGGAAAGAAGATAGACCGTGACCAGATAGAGACGCAGCATTTTACAAAATGGGTTGATTTTGCCAGAGAGAGGGGAATGGGACTGGATTTTAATCCAACTTATTTCTCTCATGAAAAGTCGGAAGATGGGTTTACGCTTTCCAGTGCGGATCCTGCCGTCAGAGAATTCTGGATCGAACATGGGAGGCGGTGCCGGAGGATCGGAGAATATTTCGGAAGGGAGACGGGAACCTTATGTATTACGAATCACTGGATCCCCGACGGATATAAGGATATCACGATAGACAAGCTGTCGCCAAGACAGAGACTGAAGGAAAGCCTGGACGCCATATTCGAGGAAGCGTTAGATCGCGGTCATTGTATGGATTCGTTGGAGAGCAAGTTATTTGGACTGGGAAGTGAGAGCTATGTGACCGGATCCCATGAATTCTATACGAATTACTGTACGGAGACGAAGAAGGCGATCCTGTGTATGGATGCGGGGCATTTTCATCCTACGGAGTCAGTCGCCGCCAAGATCAGTTCCTATATAGCTTTCGGGCAGGAGTTGATGCTCCATGTGAGCAGGCCGGTCCGTTGGGACAGTGATCATGTGGTGATCGTGGATGAAGAGACGATGGCGATCATGGAGGAAATCGTAAGATGCGGCGCGCTGAAGAGAGTGCATATCGGCCTGGATTTCTTTGATGCAAGTATCCGGAGGGGCGAAGCGACGGCGATCGGGGGAAGGGCGGCGAAGACCGCGTTGTTAAAGGCAATGCTCCAACCGGCAGAGCTTCTCAGGCAGGCGGAAGATGCAGGGGACTATACCAGACGCCTGGCGTTATTGGAAGAGATCAAATTATTGCCTTATGGATTTGTGTGGGAGATGTATTGTGAACGGAATAACTGTCCGGTTTCAATCTGTACATAAGATCAAGGAGGGAATGATAACGGAAAGAAGATTATTCGGAATTTATGTTGTAAGGTAAGTTGAAAATAATAAAAGTTGATTGAAATCACTAAAATGTGTGACCACAATAATGATGGGAAATTAAATCGTTCAGAATCCGTGCAGGCTGCAAAAGAATTTGAACGGGTGGCATATGTATTTGGAATAAGAATTGAGTAAGGAGGATGTGAATATGATGAAACCATGGGAGGCATATACACTTTTTATAGTTAAGGCTTTATATGCCTGAAATGAAAAAACTGATACGGCTGTAACAAAAATAGCTGTAATCCTTGAACCAAGGCTTACAGCTATTTTTCATACCAGGGGATGAGGGAATCGAACCCCCGCCAAAGGTTTTGGAGACCCCTATCATACCACTTGACCAATCCCCTACGTGTCTCAATCACACTAGATATTTATACCATATAATCTATAGGTTTGTCAAGTGCCAATTTACATGACACTTGACTTTTTGTTACTATTCACAGTCGATTTAAAATTATAAACACCAGTAGACCAAGGGATTTGAAATAGTCTCTTGGTTTGCTGGTATTATGAACTGACAGTTTATGCAAAGATTTCTTCAACAGTGTAAGGAGCTCCGGCACATAATCTTGAAAGTGCCTCCATTTCGTTTATGTGATTCTTTCTGCACGTTTCCACATAGGTCTTCACTGTCGCATAATACTTTGCGGTTTTTTCGCTGTCAAATTGTCCTGAGATCTTCATATGGGATTTGATTCCGCGCAGCCCTCGCTCGCTTAAATTATCTGTTGTCGGCAGGCGGAAATCCTCTACCCATCTGAAATAATTCTCCTGATATTTTTCAATCCGATCCAAAACGGTCCTTTCGAAGGAAACAGCATACTTGTTTTTGGATTTTTTGTTCTCTTTATCCCCTTTCTTCAAAAAACGTTCCACTTTCGTTTTAAAACTTTTTATCTCCTGATCCGGAAAGGACTCTATTCCTTTCAAGATCAGATCCTTGCGCTTCTTTATTGTCGATGATATCAGTCCTTTCATACCAATTGCCCATTTATGGGTCGGATTATCATCCGCTATCTTTTGAAGGTCTCTTTCCAGATGCTGGTTGCACTCAATGTTCTGAAAACAAAAAAGTTCGTTATAGTTCACCCTGTTATGGTCATGCATGACCGTTGTTTCCGGAGTGAGCGCTGTAAGGATCTGGTCATCAAGCATGCCCTCCAGATCCTTATGCTCATGGGCGGTATAGTACGAGATTGTTTCGTCTCCATAAAAACGCATACAGGCTCTTTTCGTCTGTATCATGACCACAGTGTCATCCCAGTAAAGGAGTGCCCTTGTAATCAATACCCTTTTCAGGTCAGACATAAATGCCTGAAGATTCCCCGAGGCCCTTTTATACAGCTTGCAGATAAAGCCTTCACTTGGACACATCAGCCCGTCCGTCATACCACTGACCAGCATACGCGCCTTATTAACCGCTACATTTCCGGTAGCCATCATAGAAAGGGCCAACGCCTGTACACGGCTTCCATATTGATTTTGTTCTTTCAGACGTTTCTCAATCGGCAGGCGTACTGTCGCGCCGCAGTCCACGCAACTGTAAATACGGTATTCATGCCTGCGTTTCACAACTTTGATCTCTACATCGAATTCGTCTTTTGTAATGGACTCCCCTGTATCTATGAGTTTCCCACCACAAAAATCACAGGTTTCAGTAGACAGGTCAAGCTCATGGGAAATGGTCTCCGTAATATCGGAATCTTCAAATTTTTCCATCCCATGCTTCTCATGGCCCGGCTGTCCGCCCTTTTTCAAACTGCTTCCACGCCTGGAATTGGGGATCACTTTTTTCTTGTTGATTGGTGTAGTAGCAGTAGACATTCCCGTGTTTGTGCCGTCATGAGCTGCTACAGCTTCAAGATGCAGCACCTTATTTGTTAGTTCCTTGATGAGCGCGTCTCTTTCGGAAAGCATTTCCTCATAAGCGGCTTTCATTTTTTCTTTTGATTTTTCACATCTGGCCAGGGCATTGGTGAGGGAATGGCAGCGTTCCTGATAATCCTGTATCCTGTCTTTTAGATTTATGATTTCAGCGGACATTCGCTCCAGGCTGACACGTTTGCTGTTACTGTAGATCACGATAGTTGCTCCTTTGATTACTGGGATTCCAGTTTATTCCTGAGTTCCCTGTTCTCGATTTCCAGGCGTAATATTTCCTGTTTTAGCTCAGAAATCTTCATGCCTTTTAACCGGTTTAAAATTTCATCCTGTTCCGTCAGCTGTACGGTTTGATAAGGGCTATTTTTTCGGCATCGTCCGTCTGTTTTTCTGATCTCGCCGGTTTCCGGGTCAACCCTGCCGATCAATGATCTTTTAGAACGGGATTGCTTTTTTTCGCTGTCCCAGTATGCTTTCGATTCATAAGCATAAGTAATTCCAGATCTTTTGTCCGTTTGATAAACAATGCTCATGTAATATTCCTCCTCATATCGGTATGTGTTAATTATAACACATACCGATATAAAATGCAAGAAGAAAATCGCTAAAAACAACATTTTTTTCATTGTTTTAGCGACTTTCTAAATAGAAATTTTCTTGTTATGTTTGTACTCAAAATTTCTAGTGGATAAGCCTTTGGTTTATATCAACTGTGAATAGTAACGACTTTTTTCGACTTTATTTTTTTGATGCTCCAACGTTTGTCTGTCGGATCATTTTTACCACATCGGTTATTTTACTGTCTGAGCGCTGACGAATCCTATATTCATCTTCTTAAAGACTCCTAAGAGAACCTTTCCGATTGCAACTACCAGGATAGCGGCAGCGATCGCTTCCGGGATCCCGGATGCGGTTACGGTTCCCATGATCAGTCCCCATATGGCGGAAACAGCCACTTCGCGGGCATCGGCATACTGCTGTGCGAACAGGAGATAGATACTTCCCATCACGGTTACGGTATTTACCATGGATCCGGTAAAACCAACGATCGGAAGAGCGATCATCTGGTTGACGTTAAGTTTCGTGAACAGAATCCAAAGCCACCCTGCGGCGACTCCGATCAGGATCCTGCAGCCTACGGAGATCCAGATTGCTTTCAGTGCGCCAGGTATTCCGGTCGTGCTCATGAATGGAGAGAACGCAAAGGATAAGAGTGTCGGCGCCATAGTGTTGCTGATCAGCGAGCAGATGCCAAATACTGCTCCTAAGATCGCACCGGCAGACGGACCCAGTAAGATCGCTCCTAAGATAACCGGAATATGTACAGTTGTTGCCTTGATGATCGGCAATTGGATCATACCAAGCGGCGTATTAGCCAGCACGATGACGATCGCAGCCATAAGTGCAACACTGACCATCCAACGAGTGTCATGCTTTTGTTTTTTCATTATTCAATTCCTCCTTGTTATCATTCTCATATGAAATGAGATACAATACAATTACGGTGATATTATAACAGCTGTTTTGTCAAAGGACAAGAGTAATTTTATACAGAATCCCATTGTCGGGAACTATAATATTTGTTATATTAAGAAGTAATACGATTTGGAGCCGGACGGATCGGGGAATATATTTTTAAACACACTTTAATGTAGAAATTACACTAGACAAGATAAACAGGGGAGGGGATAATTATGTTTGGAAGAAAAAAAGAAAAACCGCAGGCAGTCAAAAAGCAGACGGCAAAAAAGCAGACAGCCAAAAAACAGACGGTTAAAAGCGGAGGCGCACAGACGGTCAAAAAGCAGACGGTTAAAAGCGGAGGCGCACAGACGACTAAAAAGCAGACGGTCAAGAAGGAGACGGTCCGTACGCCTGCAGATGAGAATGCAAAACTGCAGGAGAAGCGGGAAAAGGTCTATGCCAAATTAGTGGAGATAGAGAAGGAAGCAGGATTAGAACAGGCAAGAGACAGTGTCGGCAAGCTTGAAGACGAGAAGATCGCCGAGCACATTGAGCTCTTGTTGAAGATCATGCGGTCGGGAGAATAGGAACTGCCGTAGATCGGACGGCTGGGAGAATAAAGATTAAGGAAGAAGGGATTAAGATCAGATATAGAAAATGGCAACTGATCCGTCAGTTTTTTGACGGTTCTAAGAAATATTTTGTGATCGCGGTTGCGGCGTCTTTGGCGACAACCGTTTTGAATGCTATGACGCCTCAGATCTTTCGTTTCAGTATCGACTCCGTATTGGGCGGGAGTTCGTATGCATATCTGTCGGAACATCTGTGGGTCCTGTCGCTTCTGCTGGTTGCGGTCGCGGTGTTGTCAGGGCTGTCGCAGTATACCTGCAGGGCAAATACGGCGCTGGCAGGTGAGAATTTTGCCAGGAATATGCGGGACGCATTATTTGTCCATGTGCAGAAGCTTCCAATGAGCTGGCATGACAAGAATCAGACCGGGGACATCATTCAGCGGTGTACATCTGACGTAGAGGTGATCCGTAATTTTGTCGTAACACAGTTGCTGGAAGTGTTCCGAACGGTCTTCTTGATCGTTACGTCTTTTGCCATGATGTTGTCCATGAACGTGAAGCTGTCATTGACCGTGCTGTTATTCGTGCCTGTGGTGGTATTGTATTCCGCGGTCTTCTACCGGCTGATCGCGAAAAGGTTCATCGTTGCAGACGAGGCGGAGGGAGAGTTGTCAACGGTCGTGCAGGAGAATGCCACGGGCGTCCGCGTGGTGCGTGCGTTCGGCAGAGAGCAGTTCGAGATGGATCGTTTCAAGGAGAAGAATGATTATTTTGCGAAGCTCTGGATCCGGCTTGGAACGTTGTCTGGTTTATATTGGGGCGTCGGAGATCTTATCACCGGGCTGCAGGTAGTTACCGTCATCGTACTGGGGGCAGCGGAGGCAGTGCATGGACAGATTTCCGTGGGAGAGTTCATCGCATTTGCTTCTTATAATACGACGCTTGTATGGCCGATCCGCGGACTTGGGCGTATATTGTCGGATATGAGTAAAGCAGGTGTATCATTTGAACGTGTGGACTATATCATACGCGCAGAGGAAGAGGCGTATGAAGGTGCGGATGGCGCCGCTGCAGAAAGGAAAGAAGCCTGTGAGCAGGAGGATGCGGACGGGAAAGCGGAAAAGAATCGATTTGATATAGAATTCGACCATGTGAATTTCGGATATGAGGACGGGAAGGAGATTCTCTCGGATATCACCTTCCGGGTTCCACAGGGTTGTACTTTCGGGATCCTGGGAGGTACGGGAAGCGGAAAGTCTACGATCGTACAGCTTCTGGCACGTCTGTATGAAGGGAAGGACGGGCAGGGCAGTATCAGGCTCGGAGGAAGGGATATACGTGAGATGCCGCTTGAAAATCTGCGCGGGCACGTGGGGATAGTACTTCAGGAGCCGTTTCTGTACTCAAGGACGATCCGCGAGAATATCGCGGCGGCGCGGCAGGATGCATCTATAGAAGAGATCCGCCGTGTTGCGCGGATCGCCTGTATTGATGACGCGATCATGAGTTTTCCGGACGGTTACGATACCCTGGTAGGAGAGCGCGGGGTCACATTATCAGGGGGACAGAGGCAGAGAGTGGCGATCGCCAGGATGCTGCTTGAGAATGCGCCTGTCATGGTATTCGACGATTCTCTCTCGGCGGTTGATTCTCAGACGGATGCGCTGATCCGAAAAGCACTTAAGGAGCATATGAAAGATGCGGCAGTCATACTGATCTCCCACAGGATCACCACTCTTATGAGTGCGGATCAGATCATGGTTCTTAACCATGGCAGGATAGAAGAGATGGGCAGACATCAGGAGCTGATCCAAAGGAATGGGATATACCGCCGGATCTACGATATACAGATGAGCCAGGATGACAGGAAGAGTATGCACGGCAGGAGGGAGGGGATCGAAGATGGCGGCATATGAAGAACAAGAATATAATAAGCCTTTCAGCTTCAGGACATGGGCGAAGATGCTGCCTTTTTTTAAGCCTTATCGGAAATATTTCGCGATCACGCTGGGATTGAATATCCTGCTTGCGGGAATTGACGTTATCGTGCCTCTGTTCCAGAGCTATGCCATCGACCGGTTTATCACGCAGGATACGCTGCAGGGTTTGGGCGTCTTCGCGGCGGTCTATGCGGCGGTGATCGCGGCGCAGACATGCAGTGTCTACTGGTCTGTAAGGGCGGCTACGATCATTGAAATGAATGTGGGAAAGGACCTGAAGTGGGCGCAGTTTACGCATCTTCAGACGCTGTCCTTCTCTTATTATAATACAACTCCGGTGGGATATATACATGCCAGGGTGATGAGCGATACTCTGCGGATCGCGACCATGGTGGCGTGGGGACTGGTGGATATGTTCTGGGCATTCCTCTATGTCGTCAGCGTCTTTGGGATCATGTTCATGCTGAACGCCAGATTGGCTTTGATCTTATTGGTCATCGTGCCGTGCATCGCCGTACTGACGGTTTATTTTCAGAATAAGATCCTGCACTGGAACCGGAAAGTGAGGAAGATCAATTCCCAGATCACCAGTGCATACAATGAGGGAATAACAGGGGTCAGGACTTCTAAGAGCATGGGGATCGAGAAGGATAATGAAGAGGCATTTTTCCGGCGGACAGCCGATATGCAGCGTGCGGCAGGACGGTCCGCGAAGCTGAATGCGATCTATATACCGACAATCCTGCTGTTTAGTTCCGTTGCTGCGGCGATCGTCCTTGCACAGGGGGGATATATGGTCAAAGAGGATATCATGCGGCTTGGAACGTTATCGGTATTCATATCCTATGCGGTGATCATCTTTGAGCCGATCCAGCAGTTGGCGAGGCTGTTGGCTGAGCTGATCTCCTGTCAGGCGAATATCGAACGGGTGATGGATCTGTTGGAGCAGGAGCCGAATGTGGTGGATACGAAAGAAGTGGTGGAACGGTATGGGGATACGTTTCATCCGAAGAAGGAGAATTGGGAGAAGATTAAGGGAGATATTGTGTTTGAGGATGTTTCCTTCATGTATCCGGACGGGAAAGAGTATGTCCTGGAGCATTTTAACCTCCATGTACCGGCAGGCATGAATGTGGCGATCGTCGGAGAAACGGGTGCGGGTAAGTCTACACTTGTGAATCTGGCAGGACGTTTCTTCGAACCGACGAAGGGGCGTATCCTGATCGACGGCGTGGACTATCGGGAACGTTCCCAGCTATGGCTGCACAGCCAGATCGGTTACGTGCTGCAGAATCCGCATCTGTTCTCCGGGACGGTCCGGGAGAACATCCGTTACGGGAGACTGGATGCATCCGATGAGGAGATCGAGGCGGCGGCAAGAAGTGTCTCGGCAGACGATGTGGTAAGGAAGCTTGAACATGGATATGACAGTGATGTGGGAGAGAGCGGCAGCAGGCTGTCTACCGGAGAGAAGCAGCTGATCTCTTTTGCACGGGCGATCCTGGCAGATCCGAGTATCTTTGTGCTTGACGAGGCGACCTCTTCCATTGATACACAGACGGAGCAACTGATCCAACAGGCGACGGGGAGGCTCCTTAAGGGGCATACGTCCTTTATCATTGCCCACAGGCTGTCTACGATAAGGCAGGCGAATCTGATCCTTGTAGTGAAGGATGGCAAGATCATCGAGCGCGGGACCCACAGTGAGCTTCTGAGGGCAAATGGATATTATCATGACCTTTATTCCCGGCAGTTTGAAGAAGAGGCTTCGATGCGGGTATTTTCCGGAGGGGAATAAATATGTTGCGGCAGCAGGCGAAGCTCGATAGGTTCTGAGTGTAACCAAATCCGTCTTTTTACCATATAATGATGGCAGAGCCAGAGTGATTATGGGGTGGGAAGATGGATGGAATCTTATGGACTTTTCTTGGGACACTGCTGACGTTTTCTGTAACAACGCTTGGTGCGTCAGGGGTATTCTTTGTAAAAGGAGATGCAGGAGGGAAGATTCAGAGCGGATTCTTAGGATTTGCCGGAGGCGTCATGATCGCGGCGTCCGTGTGGTCCCTGCTTCTGCCGGGGATAGAATTTGCTGAAGAGAACGGACAGATCAGCTGGCTGGTCATCACAGGCGGTTTTCTGTTGGGTGTGATCCTTTTATTGGCGGCAGATCACCTGATCGGCAGGCGGCAACTGAGGATCAAGAAGAATACGGCGATGCTCGTGGCTGCGATCACGGCGCATAACATACCGGAGGGCATGGCGATCGGTCTTGCCTTTGCCCTTGCGGCACAGAATCCGGGAGAACCTGCGTTATTGTCCGGAGCGATCGCGCTTACCGTTGGGATCGCGATCCAGAACTTTCCGGAGGGAACGGCGATCGC
The DNA here is from genome assembly GCF_000403455.2 of Dorea sp. 5-2. GTDB lineage: Bacteria > Bacillota > Clostridia > Lachnospirales > Lachnospiraceae > Sporofaciens. The sequence continues at coordinate 20,608 of NZ_KE159719.1, forward strand.
ACTGCCTCTGAGTCAAGATGGATGCAGTAAACGAAAAGCTTTCTTCATTGGAAGCATGTCGGCGGTGGTAGAACCGGTCTTTGGGGTAGCGGCTGCCGCCCTTGGCAATGCGGTCCGGATCGGTATGCCCTGGTTTCTATCCTTCGCGGCGGGGGCGATGATCTATGTGGTCGTCCAGGAACTGATACCAGAGGCTTCTGCCGGGGAAGAAGAGAAATCAGGAACACTGGGATTTGTCGTTGGCTTTCTGGTTATGATGATCCTGGATGTTGCATTGGGGTAAGGGACTGTTTCAAACGGTCCCTATTTTGATATGTAAAAGGATTTTGACATGATTTTTTCGTGTTTGTAAAATATATTTGATAGACAAGTTGTCAGGAAGACATGATAATAGACGCAAAAGGAGGACGGTTATGGAGATCGGGGTTAAATTAAAAGATGCAAGGACGCGTGCAGGAATGACGCAGGAAAAAGTGGCGGAAGAGATTCAGGTCACGCGGCAGACAATATCGAACTGGGAGAACGAAAAGTCTTTTCCTGATATTGTCAGTGTGATCAAATTAAGCAATCTATATGACGTCAGCCTTGATAAACTATTGAAAGGAGATGAAGAAATGATAGAACATCTGGAAAAGAGCACCAACATTGTGAGAAGCAACCAGAAGCTTATTCTGGCGATCCTTGTAAATGTAGGGCTGCTTATCTTATTCATATTATTCAATGGATTGATCATAAGGAACCCGTATTTGATCTTGGGGAGTTCCACGGTCAAATGGTGGTTCTTGATGCTAAGAGCAGAGGGCTTAAGCATCCCAGGCTGTGGGGGTTCTTTTCGCTTGGCGGCGGCAATAACGGCGGAGGCGGACTGGTGCTGTACCTGATCGGGAGAAACAGATTTCCTTCCTCTATGACGGACAGCACCAGAAAAATATTAGATTCTCGTAAGAAGAGATCCGGAGTGTCTCTGTGCTTTATGGCAGTAGGTGCGGTTGGGCTGCTCTTCATCGCATTATTTGGGAATCTTAGTTATTTTTGATGACAATACCTTTTTTCGCAGTATAAAACATAACGGCAGCAGGATGCTCCAGATCAGCAGCGGATATAGAAGGGATATCATTGATACGGACAGGTCGCGGACGATCCAGCCCAGTGATTCTATGGTGGAGAAGTCTTCAATGGAATGAATGCTGATAAAGGTTCCGATCAGAAAGCCAAGACATCCAAATAGCGCCGAGATGCAAAGTACCATCCTGACTGCAAGAAAGCTCTCTTCGTACGAGACGGGGGGAGCCTCTTTTTTGTTGAAGGCAAAAAGGAAGGCTCGGCAAAAGGCTTTCAGAGATCCGGTGCCAAATAAGATCAGTACGCACGGGATCAGGACGAACATACAGGTAAAACCGTCCATATAGTTGATCAGATTTCCAAATCCGCCGCCAATGCCTCTGAGGATCCAGAAAATAATACCTAATAGATAAATCGCATAATACATAATATCTTCCTCCTTTATATTCAGTTTTTCTTTTTTTGGTTAGTTTTCGTATAGATCTGTGTTATAGCTTTACGCTATGCTTATCAGATCACCCCGCTCCATACAAGTACGGCGTCCTCCTTTTGCGCGTCAAACTCTTCGTCTGACAGTCTCTCAAGCTTATTCATATTTCCCATTGGCAGATAGTAGATTTCCCGCACTTTCGGCTGATAGCCGGCGTTGGCGTTTCGGTGAAAGGTTTCTTCGAATACGTCCCCTTTGCTGATCAGGGGGTTCATGAAGCTGCCGTCATTGGGAAACAGGTTGTTCCACATGGTCTTCGTATAACAATAGTAGACGACGCGTATGGCTTTGCCGTCCCGCCGGATGGTCCTCCCTTTGGATATGAAGTTATTGATTTTCAGAGACTTCTGCTTTTCTGACGACATGTTCAGGACAAACCGGATCTGTTCCTGGGTCAGAGTCTCGCCGGAATCCGGCGTATCGGCCGCATTGGGAGTCTGTGTGTCCGCCGGCGGCTGGTACTGCCATTCTCTGAGTCCGAGATGGTTTGGAACATATGCGATCTCGTACAATTCCGTAGTCATACAATCCGGGTCGTAGGAAACCGGGATATTATAGTTTTTCAGAAAAACCGTACTCCCGATCAATATGACGCAGGTGGAAAGTGCGACGGCAACGTACTTTCGGTGCATACGTTCTCTTAATTTTTTCAGAAAATCAATATCCCGCCGCTCTGCCGTTATCTCATTTGGAATTCCTGCGCTCATCTGCCTGTAGACGGCGCTGCAGGAAGAACAGCCGTTAAGATGCTTCTCAATCTCTTCGTTGGTCTCTTCGCTTGTCATGCCGTCGATGTAACCTGGCAGCAGGTCGATCACAATGCAGCATTTCATGTTGATCCCTCCATTTCTTTGATGATTTTCTGCTTTGCCCGATAGAATGTGGTGCGCGCCCAGTTTTCACTCTTGCCCAGGAGGCTTCCGATCTCCGAGAAGGAGAATTCTCCGGTCAGGCGCAGATACATCAGCTCTCGCATGGGTTCTGGCAGCCGGTGGATCGCCTGGTACAGCTCTGTCTTTTCCATATGAAGCAGTGTGGTTTGTTCCGGCGATTCCTTGTTCGGTATTTCATCCGTAAGCTCTACCTCATTTCGCCGGGAATATTTGTCAAGCTGCTGATACCAGAGATGCTTGGCGATCTGGCAGAGCCATACGGACAGTTTGCAGGCGCCGTCGTATCGGTGGATGGTCCGCATGGCGCGAAAGAAGGTCTCCTGTGTCAGTTCTTCCGCCAGATCCTCGTCATGTGTGAGGCTCAGCAGATACCGGTATACATCTTTGGCATGCTGCGTGTAGGCTTTTTCAATCTCTTTCAGGGCGCTCACCTCCTTCGGTTTTGGAGTTTTACATCTATATATCCGGAAAAATGATGTTTCGTTACAAAGATTTTCTGATTTTTACTTTACAATTTTCAGAGAATAAATACAAGGATAATCTCCGCTTTATCCGGTACATGTGATATAATCGGGAGAAAATACGAAATATATATTTGCACAGGGAGTTGATATCATGTACAGGATTTTGATCGTAGAAGACGATACGGAGAATAACCAGATGCTCAAGGAATATCTGGAAGAACACGGATATGGATGTACGCAGGCTTATTCCGGCAGCGAGGCGAAGCTGCTGTTCTCTATGGAAGAATATGACCTGGTGCTTCTTGACCTGATGCTTCCGGGAATACCGGGGGAAGAACTGGTGTCTTTGTTCGGAGGGAAGATCCCGGTCATCGTGCTGTCTGCAAAGAGCGGGCTTGACAGTAAGGTGGACGTGCTGTCTGCCGGGGCGGATGATTATATGTGTAAGCCGTTTGACCTGCCGGAGCTGTTGGTAAGAATACAGGTACAGTTCCGACGGTACGAAAGACAGGAGGAGAGCCGCCGCAAAGAAGGCGGTGACGGCGGGAATGATGGGAAGTATATTTCCGGGCAGGTACAGCCGGGAGACGGAGAACATGCTTATACTTACCGCGGATGGACGATGGATCCGGATACGCAGGAGATGACTGCGAATGGCGAACCAGTGGAACTGACCAGGCATGAGTTCCTGATCATGGAGCTTCTGATCCGTAATCCCAGACGGGTGTTCACGAAACAGATGATCTATGAGTATGCATGGGGCGAGGAATATCTGGCGGAGGATAAGACCATCAATGTCCATATCAGCAATATTCGTTCTAAGTTAAAGAAGAGCGGTACAGATTCCTATATCCAGACGGTGTGGGGGATGGGCTTTAAACTTTCTTAAACTTTTCTGAGTACTTTTTGAATATTCCTGTATTAGAATATATTCTGTGATGAAGATGTGCCGGGAAATGAAGAATACAGGCAGACCGCATCATCATACAGGAAAGGGGACCGTGAATATGGAAAGACAGGATAAGTTAGCCGTAGAGACCATCGCGCTTACGAAGCGGTACAAAGATAAGGCGGCGGTAAAGAATGTGACGATCAAGATCCGGGAGGGAGAGATCTATGGATTTATCGGCAGAAACGGAGCCGGGAAATCAACGACTCTTAAGATGCTGAGCGGACTGGCAAACCCGACAGAGGGAGAGATCCGTCTCTTTGGCAGACCGGTCAGCGACCCGGCAGTGCGCCGAAGGATGGGAGTCCTCATAGAAGCGGCGGGAATATATCCCAATATGACGGCAAGGCAGAATGCGGTAATGAAGGCGAAGTGCATGGGACTTACAGATGAGAGCGGTGTGGATGCGGCGCTTAAGATCACAGGGCTTGCGGATGTGGGAAGGAAGAAGGTAAAGCATTTCTCCATGGGAATGAAGCAGCGGCTCGGTGTTGCGCTGGCGCTCCTTGGGAATCCGGATCTGCTTTTACTTGACGAGCCGATCAATGGGCTTGACCCGGAAGGGATCCGGGAGCTTCGTCAGCTGATCTTTAAGCTGCACGAAGAAGGGAAGACGATTCTTATAAGCTCGCATATCCTGGGAGAACTCAGCAAGATCGCTACCAACTATGGGATCATCAAGGATGGGGAGATGATCGAGCAGCTCACCGGAGAGGAATTAGAGGAAAAGTGTCAGGATTATTTTCAGATCGAGGTGCAGGATATGGGCCGTGCGCTGGCGCTGATCCAGGAGACGTTCCCGGAGGTGCAGACAGAGGTGTCGGACTTCAGGACGATCCGGCTATTCGGAGCAGTGGATGGGGCGGGAGTCAACCAACTGTTGATCGAGAGCCAGATATCTGTGTATGCTTCCGGATTCCACCATATGGATCTGGAGGAATATTTTTTGAACCGCATGGAAGGGGGACGGCAGTATGTTTAATCTGTTACGTATGGAGATTTATCGGGTGAAGAGAAGCAAGTCTTTCTATATCTGCTTCGGGATGATGATGTTGGCAACGGTGTTGGTATATGGAATGATGTGGATGTTTGATACGCCGCAGGGACAGGATGTGGCTCTGCGCATTGGGATGATCACCGCGGAAGAAGCGGGGAAAGTGGAGAACATACTGGAAGGCATAGATTCGTTGGGATTTTTCCGGCAGATCTGTCTTGACGGAGGGATGTATAACCTGCTGTTCGGGATCTGGGTGATGTTATTTGTATGTTCGGACTTTCAGAGCGGATTTATTAAGAATATCATGGCGCTGCACCAGAACCGGTGGAATTATATAGGAAGCAAGATTATAACGGCATGGATCGTCGACGGCTGTTATCTGGCGCTGCATTTTCTATTTGCGCTTCTGATGAACCGGGTGTTCGGCACGCTGGTGCCCTATGCAAGGTGGCAGGATGTCTTGTTCTATTTGTCATGGGTGTGGTTTGTGACGGCTGCGTTTGCCGCACTGCTTATTTTTATCTGCGTCCTGACCAGAAGTGTGGCTGCAGGCTCGGTGGCCGCGGTGACTTTGGGCAGCGGGATGATCGTGACGATGGTGTACGGGATACTGAATATGTTTCATATCGGAGGATGGCTGAAATATTCGATCTACCTGACTTGTGCGATGGGTCCTCAGAGCTATACTTCCGTAAAGAATCTCTATGTGTATGCGGTAGGGTTTGGTTTTCTGATCTTATATACCATGTTTGCGGGGATTGTTCTTAAGAAGAAGGATATTTGATCCGAAGGTAGATGTACGGGAGGCAGATATGGTTATTGTACTTGTAGTATCAGGAGTTGTATCTATAATTTTAGGCGTGCAGTATATCCGCAGTATCCTTGCCATACGTTCTCTGTGCAGGCAGCTGGATGAGATCGGGCGGGGCAGCCATATGGAGATCGGCACAGAGTATCGCCAGAGAGATATGCTGGCATTATGCAGGCGGCTGGATCAGCTCAGGCAGCAGTGGATCCTAAGCCAGAGACAGTACGAGAAAGATGAGAAACAGCTGAAGAGGAATATCGCCAGCCTTGCCCATGATATCCGCACGCCCCTCACCGGGGCGGCAGGCTACATTCAGCTTGCACAGGAATGCAGCGAGTCCGCAAGGCGGGAGCGGTATCTGCAGACGGCGGGCGGCAGGTTAAAGGAGCTGGGGGATATGCTGGAAGAGTTATTCCTTTATACCAAGCTTACCAGCGCAGGATTTGAATTCAATCTGTCAGAAATACAGGTACTTCCTCTTCTTGGCGACTGCCTGGTGGGTTTCTACCATGAATTTGAGAAGAAAGGGATCGTCCCGGAAGTAGAATTTGATTCGGAGGGTGTCAAAGTTCTTGCAGATGAGGAATGTCTTCGGCGGATCTTCTGCAATCTGATCCAGAATGCATTGCAGCATGGCGAGGAAGGACTGGCGATCCGCCAGAAAGGAAGAACCCTGTTTTTTGAAAATCCGATGTCGGGCACCAGCACGCCCGATACGGAACAGATCTTTGAACAATTTTATAAGGCAGATTCAGCCCGGCGGAAAGGTTCCTCCGGGCTTGGTCTGTTTATCGTAAAGGAACTTACAGAGAAGATGGGCGGGAGCGTGAGAGCAGAGCTTGCAGGCGAGAAGCTTCGGATCGTCCTGGAGATGAATTGTCTAATAAATTTCAATGAATAGTGAAAAATATTCTATGTTTTATTTTCCTTCATTCCGATATACTATTTTCATCAACAAAACACGGAAAAAGCGTGGAAATGAAGGGAGAAATGTAAAATGAAAATGAGAAAAAGAATGATGACCTTGACGCTTGCGGCGATGATGGGGCTTTCACTTGCCGCCTGTGGAGGCGGCGGTTCCACATCCGATGATGCGGGGGCTAAAGATTCCGGTGAATCCAGCAGCGCGTCCTCAGATGTGGCGAACAAGGATAAGCCGCTGGTATGGTTCAACCGCCAGCCGTCCAACAGCTCCACGGGAGAGCTTGATATGGCTGCGTTAAGCTTCAATGACAATACATATTATGTAGGATTTGATGCGAACCAGGGTGCAGAGCTTCAGGGAACGATGATCAAGGAGTATATCGAAGCAAATATTGATACGCTTGACCGCAACGGCGACGGCGTGATCGGATATGTTCTTGCGATCGGCGATATCGGGCATAATGATTCGATCGCACGTACAAGAGGCGTTCGTAAGGCGCTTGGTACTGGTGTTGATAAAGATGGGGAGATCAACAGCGAACCAGTAGGAACAAACACGGACGGTTCCGCAAAGGCTGTTCAAGACGGGGAAATTGAAGTCGGCGGAAAGAAATACGTAGTGCGCGAACTCGCTTCCCAGGAGATGAAGAACTCTGCAGGTGCAACATGGGATGCTGCAACGGCAGGAAATGCGATTGGAACATGGTCATCATCTTTTGGCGAGGAGATTGATGTGATCGCTTCTAATAATGATGGTATGGGTATGTCAATGTTCAACGCATGGTCAAAGGATCAGAAGGTTCCGACATTTGGTTATGACGCGAACTCTGACGCTGTAGCAGCGATCGCAGAGGGTTACGGCGGAACCATCAGCCAGCACGCAGACGTTCAGGCTTATCTGACACTCCGTGTTCTGAGAAATGCTTTAGACGGCGCAGACGTTGATACTGGTATCGGTACAGAAGACGATGCAGGCAATGTTCTGAGCGACGATGTGTATGTATACAGAGAGGAAGAGCGTTCTTATTATGCACTGAATGTGGCGGTAACTGCAGACAATTATGAGGATTTCACGGATTCTACCAAGGTATATGAGCCAGTATCATCACAGCTTGACGAAGGAGCACATGCTTCAAAGAAGGTGTGGCTGAACATCTACAATGCGTCAGATAATTTCCTGAGCTCAACCTATCAGCCGCTTCTGCAGAACTATGATAAGCTGCTGAACCTTGATGTTGATTACATCGGCGGCGACGGACAGACAGAGTCCAATATCACGAACCGTCTTGGAAATCCGGGAGAGTATGATGCATTTGCCATCAACATGGTTAAGACGGATAATGCAGCTTCCTATACCTCACTGCTTAGCCAATAAACTTTAAAATATTTTCTTGGGGAATGGAGTATCAGGGAGAAGAAATTCTCCCTGATAATTTTTAGAAGCAAAAGACATGAATCTACAGATACAGGAGTAAAAAATAATGGCAGATAAGAAAGATAATATCGTCTTATCGATACGCGGCATGAGTAAGTCTTTCGGCAGAAACCGGGTGCTGGACCATATCAATCTGGATATAAAGCGCGGTACGGTAATGGGACTTATGGGCGAAAACGGCGCCGGCAAATCTACCATGATGAAGTGCCTTTTCGGAACGTATCAGAAAGACGAAGGCAGTATCTTCCTTGGCGACAGGGAAGTCAGCTTCTCAGGACCAAAGGATGCTCTTGAAAATGGTATTGCAATGGTTCATCAGGAGCTGAATCAGTGTCTGGACCGGAATGTGATCGATAACCTGTTCCTTGGACGTTATCCGCGCAATTCCGTTGGCATTATCGACGAGGGGAGAATGAAGAAAGAGGCGTCCGAGCTGTTCAGAAAGCTTGGAATGACGGTCAATCTCACGCAGCCTATGCGCAATATGTCCGTATCCCAGAGGCAGATGTGCGAGATTGCCAAGGCAATCTCCTACAATTCCGAAGTGATCGTTCTCGATGAGCCCACCTCTTCTCTGACGGTGCAGGAAGTGGATAAGCTGTTTGAGATGATGAGAATGCTGAAAGAACAGGGGATTGCCCTGATCTATATATCCCATAAGATGGATGAGATCTTCGAGATATGCGATGAGATCTCCGTGCTTCGGGATGGGAACCTGGTTATGACGAAGGCTTCCGAGGAGACGGATATGAACGAACTGATCGCGGCGATGGTAGGACGGTCCTTAGAGAACCGGTTCCCGCCGGTGGATAATGAGCCTGGGGATACGATCCTGTCCGTTTCGCACTTGTCTACAAAGTACGAACCATATCTGCAGGATATCTCTTTTGATGTGAGAGAAGGAGAGATCTTCGGATTATACGGACTGGTGGGCGCAGGACGTACGGAGCTTTTAGAGACCATCTTCGGCGTACGTACCAGGGCGGCAGGACATGTGTACTTTAACGGTCAGAGGATGGCGTTTAACAGCGCCAGGGAAGCGATGGATCATGGATTTGCCATGATCACGGAGGAGCGGAAAGCGAACGGGCTGTTCTTGAAGGGGGACCTTACTTTTAATACGACGATCGCGAATCTTGACCAGTACAAATCCGGGATCGCTCTTTCGGATACGAAGATGGTGAAGGCGACGGCGGACGAGATCCGGATCATGCATACGAAGTGTATGGGACCGGACGATATGATCTCAAGCCTATCCGGCGGGAACCAGCAGAAGGTTATCTTCGGAAAATGGCTGGAGAGGGAGCCGCAGATATTTATGATGGACGAGCCTACAAGAGGAATCGACGTAGGGGCAAAATACGAGATATATGAATTGATCATCAGCATGGCAAAGAAGGGGAAGACGATCATTGTTGTTTCTTCTGAAATGCCGGAGATCCTGGGGATCACAAACCGTATCGGCGTCATGTCAAACGGGCGGCTTTCCGGTATTGTGAACACGAAAGAGACAGACCAGGAAGAGCTGTTAAGGCTTAGTGCAAAGTATCTATGATGAGGGAGATGAAAGATATGGCGAATGAAAACAGTAAGATTCTTACGGCAGAGCAGGAGCAGAAGCTGCGTCAGCCGATCGAGGATTATGTAGGTAAGATTCAGGAGAAAATTGACGCTCTCCGGTTAGAAGGGACAGATAAGGTTATCTCCCTCCAGAACAGGATTGACGGAGTAAAAAGAGACAAATCGCTCACCAGAGAAGACAGAGAGTCAAGGATCGCGAAGGCGAAGAATGAACTTGAGAAGGCACAGGCGGTTGAGAATGGGAATAAGGCGGAGGTCTCCAAACTGATCGCAGAGGCAGAGAGCTATATCAAGGCACATTTTGACCAGGAGTACTATCAGCCGGTGAAAGCAAGCTGTGATCTGGAGCGTGCGGATGCGAAGGCGCAGTACCAGAAGAAGCTGTCAGAGCTTGCGAAAGAACATCAGGCGGCGCTTTCTAAGCTTTCCGATCAGCAGGAGATCAAGGAAGAGAAGTATGTGTACAAGAACCGGCAGTTTGACGCCAAGATGGCGCTGGAGAAGGAGCTTCAGCGGATCAAAGACCGCAGGCACGGGGCGTATAATTATAAATACCACCTGATCGACCTGCTGCGTATGTCAAAGTTCACTTTCGCTGAGACGAGAGCCCAGAAATGGGAGAACTATAAGTATACGTTTAACAAGAGGGCGTTCCTTTTGCAGAACGGCTTGTATATTGCGATCATATTGATCTTTATTGCGTTATGTATTATCACGCCGATCGTAAAGAATTCACCGCTGCTTACATATAACAATGTATTGAATATCCTGCAGCAGGCTTCGCCCCGTATGTTCCTTGCGCTTGGTGTTGCAGGGCTGATCCTTCTTACCGGTACGGACCTGTCCATCGGACGAATGGTCGGTATGGGTATGACGACTGCAACTATTATTATGCATCAGGGGATCAATACCGGCGCTGTATTTGGGCACATCTTTGATTTTACGACGATGCCCCTTATGGGAAGAGTCATCCTGTCATTGGTGGTATGTATTGTTTTATGTACATTCTTCACGACGATAGCAGGTTTCTTCACCGCAAAGTTCAAGATGCATCCATTTATATCGACCATGGCGAACATGCTGGTGATCTTCGGTATCGTTACCTATGCGACCAAGGGTGTATCTTTTGGCGCCATTGAGCCGGCGATCCCGAATATGGTGATCCCGAAGGTGAACGGCTTCCCGACCATTATTCTCTGGGCGGTTGCCGCAATTGCGATTGTATGGTTTATCTGGAATAAGACAACCTTCGGAAAGAATCTGTATGCAGTGGGAGGCAACCCGGAGGCGGCTGCTGTTTCAGGTATCTCTGTATTTGGCGTGACTGTGGGAGCATTCGTTCTGGCAGGTATCCTGTATGGTTTCGGTTCCTGGCTGGAATGTGCAAGAATGGTAGGTTCCGGTTCCGCGGCTTACGGGCAGGGCTGGGAGATGGATGCGATCGCGGCATGCGTTGTAGGCGGCGTATCCTTTACCGGCGGTATCGGTAAGATTTCCGGTGTGGTAGTCGGCGTATTCATTTTTACTGCGCTGACCTATTCTCTGACAATTCTTGGTATTGATACGAACCTGCAGTTTGTATTCTCAGGAATCATTATTTTGGTGGCAGTAACACTTGACTGTCTGAAATATGTACAGAAAAAATAAATAATATTGGTTTAAAAGAAATGAAAGTGGAAGAGTCAGACATTAGCTGAGGTGCGGTAACGAAGTTTTATGTAATGGGACGGTACAGTCGAAAGACTGTGCCGTCTTTTCTTGTGTTTAAGCAGATTGTTTGTGCCAACGGTCTTTTCTGCCGTCCTCTGCAATCAGCTCATCATCTGTTGCAATATTGATAATTCCAACTGCTTTGTAGTAAATTGCAATCTTTTGTTTTCTGTGTCCACTGCTTTTGTCAGGAGCGTGGACTATTATTTTGTCAATCAATTCATTTACCATTTCAGCTGTTAAGGTTTCAGGATCTGTGTACTTTCGTACATTCTTTAGAAATTGATTAAGGTCGTATCGTTCTTGTTCACCCTCGTCAATGAGATTTTGAAGTCTTTCAATCTCCTGCTTGATTTGTTTTTGTTCCTGCTCATAATCAGTCGATAACAAATCAAATCTTTCGGCGGATATTCTGCCGCTAACCATATCTTCATACAGTCTTTTGAAAAGCGTATCAAGATTATCATTTCTTGTTTGCAGATTTACAATCAATGTTAACAACCTAACTCAAGCAACTACAACATATAGTGTTTCTTTTAATTGGCACGGGATTCCCTGTGCCTTTCTTTATTTATAACCACTAATACGATTAAAATATTGCACAAAATTCGCCCATAAAAACCAGCATATTTACTATTGACATAAGCTCCAAAAAATGCGGCGCAGCCCTTGTTTATATTACTTTTTTAAGGGGGCTGCATCGTATGAATTTAATTCAAATCTTAG
>NZ_KE159719.1:33156-159496 GCF_000403455.2 Dorea sp. 5-2
TTTTCCTTGATGGCAGGAAAGTACGCATCCTTAAATTTTACCTCCCAAGTGGGACGGTGGAAACGCTGATCACAAATGATTTTGACCTTGCCAAAGAACTGTTCCGCCAGTGTTACTTCCTTAGATGGCCGGTGGAGGAGAATTATAAGCTTGTCAAAGAAAAGATCGGGCTCACTAATTTCCGGGGCTATTCCGAGAACTCCGTTCTCCAGGAATTCTGGATATCGGTATTGCTTGCAAACCTGGCTCTTGCCATAAAGCGGGAGACGGACGGCATTGTTGACAGCACCATAAACCAGAAAGGGAATCAGAACAAATATATGACAAACATGAATGAGCTTGTCGGATACCTGAGCCGTCACATAGGAGAATATATGGATGCTGATACAGACACAGAAAAGTATGGCATCATCCGCTGTATATTTGATTTTGCCGTATCTCACCGGGTGCGTGACAAAAAGGGCAGCGGGGAATCAAATCTACGTACAACTCCAAGAAAAGTCAAGCCTTACTGCAAAACAAATAATAGGTATTTTTTTATGTACAGGCGGTTTGATTTTAATTAGTCTTTAATTATGATAAAATTTGAAATCAAGTATCAAATAATCAATTTACTTGCATTTTATTGAAAATGGTGTTATTATAAATTCAACAATTAAATATTCGGGAGCTTGTGTTACAGGCTGAGAGGAAAGTATAACTTTCGACCGATATACCTGATTTGGATAATGCCAACGTAGGGACAACTGATAGTATTGTATTATAGGAGTTACCTTAATTGGTAGCTCCCTATTTTTTTATTTAGGAGGAAAAGCTATGGTGAAAATCAATGGAGTTGAAAAAGATGCTGTCGGAATGACAATTTCACAGTATCTGAAAACAACGGATTATGATTTGAAGTTTATTGCCGTTGAGCGAAATGAAGAGATTGTGCCGAAAAGTCAATTTGATGAAACAATCATTCAAAATGGTGATGTTATTGAAGTGGTCAGCTTTGTCGGAGGGGGTTAATATATGAACTTAATTCCCACAAAAGAAGAAATGCTTTTGGCACTTGAAGAACGACATGGTAAGGAATTACAAAGCAAATTCAGTAAAGCATCTGTTGCAATTTGTGGACTTGGCGGACTTGGTTCTAATATTGCAATCGCACTTGCTCGTGCAGGAATAGGCAAACTTATATTGATTGATTTTGACAAAGTTGATTTGTCAAATCTTAATCGTCAGCAATATTTTGTTTCACAAATCGGAATGTATAAAACAGATGCGTTAAAGGTTAATTTGCAACAAATCGCACCATATCTTGAAATTGAAGTTCATACTGTTCATATAACCGAGAGCAATATCAAAGCGCTATTATGTAATGCTGATATAATTTGTGAAGCCTTTGACCAACCTGAAGAAAAGGCAATGCTTGTAAACGGCATAAGGGAAAAATTTCCTGATAAGTATTTAGTTGCAGGCTCGGGTATGGCAGGAATGGCATCGGCGAACAGTATAAAAACCCGCAGAGTAACAAAACGATTTTATCTTTGCGGTGATGAAACAAGTGATGTATCTGACAACATAGGACTTATATCATCTCGTGTAATGGTGTGTGCAGCACATCAGGCACATGTGGTTTTAAGAATAATTGCAGAAGAATACGAAGTATAAGAAAGAAGGAATTATAATGGAAAATGATAAACTCATTATCGGCGGTCATGAATTTAATTCAAGATTCATTTTGGGTTCAGGCAAATACTCTTTGGAGCTTATTGAATCGGCAGTTAAGGATGCAGGGGCAGAAATTATTACCCTTGCTGTTCGCCGTGCAAACACAAAGGAGCAGGAAAATATTCTTGATTACATTCCAAAGGGGATAACACTTCTGCCAAATACATCTGGGGCAAGAAATGCACAGGAAGCAGTCCGTATTGCCCGTCTTGCACGAGAGCTTGGCTGCGGCAATTTTGTAAAGGTTGAAATAATGAGAGATTCAAAATATCTTTTGCCTGATAATACAGAAACCATCAAAGCAACTGAAATCCTTGCAAATGATGGCTTTATTGTAATGCCGTATATGTATCCTGATTTGAATGCTGCCAGAGATATGGTAAATGCAGGTGCTGCAAGCATAATGCCTCTTGCATCACCTATTGGGTCAAATAAGGGACTTGCAACTCGTGAATTTATACAAATTTTGATTGATGAAATTGATTTGCCTATCATTGTAGATGCAGGTATCGGCAGACCGTCGCAGGCTTGTGAGGCTATGGAAATGGGTGCAGCTGCTATTATGGCAAATACTGCACTTGCAACAGCAGGCAATCTGCCGCTTATGGCATCTGCTTTTCGTGCTGCAATAGAGGCAGGCAGAAAAGCTTATCATGCAAAGCCCGGCAGGGTTCTGTCAAGAGGTGCATCAGCATCTGATCCGCTTACCGGATTTTTAAGAGATTAAGCGGAGGCAATATATGGATAACGAATATTTTATTGATTCCGTGCATTTATCACCAAAGGCGCTTGAAAAGAAGCATAGGCTTGAAAATGATCCATCATCAAGAAAAAATCATATGGAATATCTGCCGGGAATGGAGCAGATTGAATCTGATATTTGTGAAAAAGTAATCGGACAAATGAATTCGTATGATTATTCAAAATATACAGCAAGTGATGTTAAAGCAGCAATTGAACATGAAACCTGTACGATTGAGGATTTTAAGGCATTGCTCTCTCCTGCGGCAGAGCCTTTTTTGGAGTTAATGGCACAAAAAGCACGCACCGAAACAGGCAAGCATTTCGGTAATACCGTTTATATGTTTACGCCGCTCTATATTGCAAATTATTGCGAGAACTATTGTGTTTACTGCGGCTTTAACTGTTATAACCATATCAATCGTATGAAGCTGACTATGGAACAGATTGAGCATGAAATGAGAATTATAGCAGATTCTGGTATGGAAGAAATACTTATTCTTACAGGTGAAAGCCGAGCACAAAGTGATGTTAAATATATTGGTGAGGCGTGCAAGCTCGCACGAAAATATTTCAGAATGGTAGGTCTTGAAATATATCCTGTGAATACGGATGAATACCGCTATTTACATGAGTGCGGTGCTGATTATGTTACAGTTTTTCAGGAAACTTATGATACAGATAAATATGAAAAGCTGCATCTTCTCGGTCATAAGCGAGTGTGGCCTTATCGCTTTGATGCACAGGAAAGGGCATTGAGGGGCGGTATGCGTGGCGTTGCTTTTTCAGCACTTCTTGGTCTTTCGGATTTTCGTAAAGATGCACTTGCAAGTGCATTGCATGTTTATTATCTTCAAAGAAAATATCCACATGCTGAAATGTCACTTTCCTGTCCTCGTTTAAGACCTATTATAAACAATGATAAAATCAATCCGCTTGATGTCCACGAAAAACAGCTTTGTCAGGTGATTTGTGCATATCGCATTTTTCTTCCGTTTGTTGGTATTACTGTATCATCCCGTGAGAGTGCCTCTTTCAGAAACGGCATTGTAAAAATTGCTGCAACCAAAGTATCTGCGGGTGTTTCCACAGGTATAGGTGATCACGAAAGCAAATACACCGGAAAAGAGAGCGGCAGCACAGAGGGTGATGAGCAGTTTGAAATAAATGACAGCAGAAGTCTTGAAAAAATGTATCAGGATATTTCTGACGAGGGCTTGCAGCCTGTGCTCAACGATTACCTTTATGTATAAATCGGAGGAAAATGATGAAAAAATTTGATTCAACATTATACTTTATAACGGACAGTACTGATTTCTCCGATGAGGAATTTTTGTACAGAATTGAAGAGGCTTTAAAAGGTGGGGCAACATTAATTCAGCTTCGTGAAAAGGATAAAACGACAAGAGAATATATTGCTCTGGCTGAAAAGGTGCATACATTAACCCAAAAATATAATATACCGCTTATTATTGATGATCGTATTGATGTAGCTATGGCAATCGAAGCAGAAGGTGTGCATCTTGGTCAAAGTGATATGCCGATAAGTACTGCAAGAAAAATTCTTGGAAATAATGTAATTATCGGAGCTACTGCAAAAACTGTTCCACAGGCTTTGGAAGCATATGATCAAGGAGCAGACTATCTTGGAGTCGGAGCAATGTACCCAACTACAACTAAAGTGAAAACCGTACTTACTTCAACTGATACCTTAAAAGATATTTGCACGGCAGTTCCCATTCCCGTTAATGCTATTGGCGGTCTTAATAAAACAAATACGGATATTCTCAAGGGCATAGACATAGCAGGATTCTGTGTTGTGTCCGCTATAATGAAAGCAGATGCTCCAAAAGCTGAAACAGAAATACTTCTCAATATTGCAAAGGAGTTAGTCAAAAATGATTAAGAGTGCCATTTTTGATGTTGATGGAACATTGCTTGATTCAATGTTTATATGGGATACACTTGGTGAAACATATTTGCGCTCTATTGGCTATACAGCAAAAGAAAATTTGAATGAAACCTTTAAAAATATGAGCTTATATCAAGCGGCATGTTACTATATATCGGAATATGGTGTTACTCTTTCCGTTGAGGAAATAATGGATGGAGTAAATTTAATGATTAGAGACTTTTATCTTAATGATGTAAAATTGAAACCGTATGCTGCTGACTTTTTACAAAGACTTAACAGCAAAGGAATAAGAATGTGTATAGCCACTGCAACAAACAAAATAATTGTTGAGGCTGTACTTGAAAATATGATATAAGAAAATATTTTTCTGAAGTCTATACTTGTTCTTCTGTCGGTTATGGAAAAGATAAGCCGATAATATATAGAATAGCAGCAGAACATCTGAAAACAGATAAGTTTGAAACATTAGTTTTTGAAGATGCACTATATGCGTTAAACATGGAACAGGCTGTACTTTGTCAAGTGCTATTGCATCAAATCTTGCAAAAGGCTTTGATATGCAATCATCCGTGCAAAGAGCAAAGGATTATATTTCAGGTGCACTGGCAGATATGCTTGATTTAGGCAAAGGCAGCGGACCAATGAATCATATGTTTAATCTTAACAGCAGCTTTGCTGACTGAATAATTTAATATTTACTTGAAAGGAATTTTAATATGAGAAATTACACAACACAAATGAACGCAGCAAAACAAGGCATCATAACTCCTGAAATGAAGGCAGTTGCTAAAAAGGAATATCGCACAGAAGAGGAAATAAGGGCTCTTGTTGCCGAAGGTAAAGTTGCGATATGTGCAAATAAACTACATAAGTGTATTGATCCTAATGGAGTAGGTTCAATGCTCAGAACAAAAATCAATGTTAATCTCGGTATTTCAAAGGACTGCAAGGATTATGATATCGAAATGCAAAAGGTAATGGCTGCTGTTGATATGGGTGCAGAAGCTATTATGGACCTATCATCACATGGAAATACACAGCCTTTTAGGAAGAAACTCACAAGTGAATGTCCTGCAATGATTGGTACTGTTCCTGTTTACGATAGTGTTATTCATTATCAAAGAGATTTGGCTACACTCACTGCAAAAGATTTTATAGATGTTGTCCGTTTACACGCTGAAGATGGTGTTGATTTTGTAACACTTCATTGTGGAATTACAAGAAAAACAATTGAACAGATTAAAAAGCATAAAAGAAAAATGAATATTGTATCTCGTGGCGGTTCTCTTGTATTTGCTTGGATGAGTATGACAGGTGAGGAAAATCCTTTTTATGAGTATTACGACGAGATATTGGATATCTGCCGTGAGTACGATGTAACCATTTCTCTTGGCGATGCTTGCCGACCGGGTTGCCTTGCAGATGCAAGTGATGTTTGTCAGATTGAAGAGCTTGTTCGTCTTGGTGAACTTACAAAGCGTGCATGGGCAAAAGATGTTCAGGTTATGGTGGAAGGTCCCGGTCATATGCCACTTGATCAGATTGAGGCAAATATGAAAGTTCAGCAGACCATTTGTATGGGGGCGCCATTTTATGTGCTTGGTCCTTTAGTTACCGATATTGCACCGGGCTATGATCATATAACATCTGCTATTGGTGGTGCTGTAGCAGCAGCCTCAGGTGCAGCGTTTCTCTGTTATGTTACCCCCGCCGAGCATCTTGCACTTCCAAATGTAGATGATGTTAAGCAAGGTATTATCGCATCAAAAATTGCAGCTCATGCTGCCGATATTGCCAAGCATATCCCCCACGCAAGAGATATTGATGATACTATGGCTGATGCAAGAAGAAATTTCGATTGGGACAAACAATGGGAATGCTCCATTGATCCTGAAACAGCAAAAAAAATTCGTGATGAAAGAAAACCTGAAATTGAAGATAGCTGTTCAATGTGCGGAAAATTCTGTGCTGTAAGAAGTATGAATAAGGCACTTAACGGTGAATATATTGATATATTATAATGATAATCGTTTGATGTAATATTTATTGGAAATTATTAAGGCCTCACTTATAAGTTTAATGCTATGTATATTGTTATGAAAAGTACAAACATTATATTTGAAAGTGAGGTTTTATTATGTTTAAGCACGAAAAACAATTATTCTATCCTGTTGAGGTTGAAAAGCCTAATCCGCAGTATGCAGCACTTCTTCAGGAACAGCTTGGCGGTGCAAACGGAGAATTGAAAGCTGCAATGCAGTATATGTCACAGAGCTTTCGTATTAAAGATCCTGAAATCAAGGACTTATTTTTAGATATTGCTGCTGAAGAACTTGGTCATATGGAAATGGTAGCACAGACCATCAATCTTCTTAACGGTCATGATGTTGAAGCGACAACCGTTCCGGCAGGCGAAATTGAATCCCATGTTCTTTTAGGATTAAATCCCGGTCTTATCAATGCATCAGGATATTCGTGGACAGCAGATTATGTAACCGTAACAGGTGATTTATGCGCCGATTTGCTTTCTAATATTGCTTCCGAGCAGAGAGCAAAGGTTGTTTATGAATATCTCTACAGACAAATTGATGATAAAAAAGTTAAAGAAACAATTGATTTTCTTTTGAATCGTGAAGAAGCACATAATGCAATGTTCAGAGAAGCATTCAATAAGGTGCAAAACAGCGGTTCAAATCGAGATTTCGGAACAACAAAGGCAGCAAAAATGTATTTCAGTATGTCCGAGCCATCACCTGATAATAATCCATTTTCTAAAACAGATGTTGAACCAGTATCTTTTAATTAAATTTTATTTATATAAATATGCACAAAAAAAATATAGAACAGGATGTCTGTGTTTGACATCCTGTTCGTTTTTGTATTCTATTTGCGTTTTTAAATCATCTTTAATTGAGTAGCTATGATTTCTTTATAAATGATTTCTCTTGCTTGATTAGAAATATTATTCATTTTTTGTAAAATCCCAACTTTTGAGAAATCCAAACTTTCTTCTGTAAATCCTTTATTTAAGGCGTTTTCTGACAAAAAAGTTTGGATTTTGTTTTGGCTTTCTTTTGTCAAAAATGGAAATAAATTAGTTGGAACAGAGCTAAATAACAGTGTTTTTCTCATTTTGTCATAATTGGAGCATTGCATTTGGCGAAATGAAATCCAAACTTTTTTCTACAAGAATCCCCTATTATCAAGCCATTTTCAGAAAAGTTTGGATTTCTTCTAAGTTTGGATTTCAGGGAAAATCCAAAAGTTTAGATTTTCGCCACCCATAACATTTGATTTTCAGCTTTGAGTTCTTCTGTAATATCTTGACTTTCAGAAAACAGTTTAACAAGTAAATCATATCGTTCTTTTGCTCTAATATCAATCTTGTGTAAATATGAATTTAGTTTACCTTGTGTAAGCAGATTATAATAAATAACTTTATGATTTTCTTTCAAATACTCCTTATACCTTTGTCCTCAAAAGCCTATTTCATAATTTGTATCAACTGACATAAGGGCAGGAATTTTAACATCTCCTATCTCAATATAACTTCCGTTGTTTTCTTCATATAATGATTTCATTGCATTTTTCTCCAATACTCAATTTATTATATTGTTGTAAAATGCAAAATGCCGTAACGATTGTTTTTACTTAATTTCAAAACCTTCGTTACAGCACCTACGCATTATTCTGGCTCTTTTTTCTGTTTTTTGATATAATAAAGCTATGAAGGTCGTAGGAACGCAGAGATATGAGGAAGAATACATGAATAAGTATACAGTACTGTTGGTGGATGATGAGGAAGAAGTGATCCGAGGCATTATGAAGAAACTTGAATGGGAGAAGTTAGGATTTTCTGTAGCAGGTTATGCCTGTAACGGCGTGAAGGCGCTTGAGATGGTAGAGGAAAATCAGCCGGATGTCGTTATGACAGATATCAAGATGCCGTATATGAATGGAATGGAGCTGTCTCATCATATCAAGACACAGTTTCCGGCAACGAAGATACTGATCTTCACAGGCTTTGACGAATTCGAGTATGCGAAGGAGGCAGTGCATCTGGAGGTGGAGGAGTACATCTTGAAACCGGTGAATTCCGCAGAACTTACGCAGGTGTTTACGCAGTTAAAGAGCAAGCTTGACCTGGAGATCAGTGAGAAGCGGAATGTGGAGACACTGGAGAAATATTATCTGGAATCTTTGCCGTTTCTGAGGGCGAATTTCTATTCGATGCTGTTGGAAGGCAGGATCCGTGAAGAAGAGATATCCAGATATCTTGAGGAATATCAGCTGTCATTTGCGGGACCGTATTATTGCTGTCTTGTGGTGCATACGTCGGTCAGCCATGTACCGGAGGGGATGAATCCCGTACTTTTGACGACCTCTGTCCGGAAGCAGGCAAAGGAGCGCTTAGGAGAGCGTTGGCAGGCGAAGGTCTTCCCCTATCTTGAGAATATTGTCCTGATCGCGCAGATGAGCTGTGAGAGTGAGATCACGGAATTAACGGACGATTGCGACAGGTTCTGCAAATATGTCAGCCACGTCATCGGCGCGGTAGTCACCGTGGGAGTAGGAGAGGTCTGCGGCAATGTCGCCGGGCTTGCCAAGTCATACGGCAGTGCAAGGACGGCGGTGTCCTACCGGGTGATCTACGGCGTCTCAAGAGCGATCAATATGAAGGAGAATGTGCCCCAGGAGACAGGTCCACAGGAGCAGACGGATGATACCAGGCTGTCTTACTTGTTCAAGATGATCCGTCTGGGTTCTGAGGAGGATATCACAGAGGCAGTGTCCGGGTATCTGCATCAGGCGGCATTTCAGGACAGGTCGCTTAAGCAGTATCACGTGGATATCATGGAGCTGATCAGTGCGCTGTACCGGTTTACGGTGAATCAGGAGATCGCGGCGGAAGTATTTCCGGAGAATATGAAGGAGCTGTATGCTCGTCTTCTGGATATGGATGCAGAAGCGCTGCAGAGTTGGCTTACAGATATAAGCCTCTCCTTCCATAAAGAATTGTTAGACGCAAGGAATCAGTCTGCAAGATCGTTTATAACGAAGGCGAAGGATTATGTACAGAATAATTACACAGACGAGTCTCTCTCCTTAGACGGGATCTGTCAGGTTCTGGGGGTGTCCAATTCTTATTTTTCTACTGTTTTTAAGAAGAAGACAGGGAAATCATTTATCGGATATCTGACGGATTACCGGATGGATCAGGCGTCCCGTCTGCTGATCGAGACGAATGACAAGAGCTACATGATCGCAAAGCAGGTAGGGTATACGGATCCGAATTATTTCAGTTATGTATTCAAGAGGCGGTTCGGAGTCTCGCCGTCCCGATACAGGACGGAACACATAGAAGGTGATAGCAGCGGTGAAAGATAAATATTTGGTGCAGAAGTGCCTGGAGTATTTTAAGCAGATCAAGCCAAGGGGAATCCAATCGTCGATCATGCTTGTATTTTCAGCGATCTCCCTCGCGGCTATGATGATATTGGGAGTGACGTTATACTTCCGGGTCTCCGCGGCGTCCAGGCAAGATATCGTGTTGGGGATGGAAAAGCTGATGGGACAGACCGGAGAGAATATGGAAGATTATCTGATGAGTATGCGGCAGATCTCGGACGCAGTCTACTATAATGTGATCAAGGAGAATGATTTTTCCGACCAGGAGAATGATATCCAACAGGGGATGAAGCGGATCTATGAGGCGAATAAAGGCAATCTGCGGAGTATCGCTATCTATAATAATTATGGAAGCCTGATGGGGGCGGAGCCGGTGGTACTGCAGAAAGAAGATCCGGATGTTACCAGGCAGGACTGGTATAAGCAGGCGAGAGCGGAGAGGGAAAATATGCATTTTTCCACACCTCATATCCAGAATCTTTTTGACGATGTGTACCGGTATTACTGGGTGATCTCTCTAAGCCGGGGAGTGGAGCTGACAGACGGCGGCATTCCGCAGCCGGGGGTGCTGTTGGTAGATATGGATTATTCCAGCATCTCGCGGATGATGAACCAGATCAATGCTGAGAGTAACGGACAGTATTATTACTTATGCGACGGCAGCGGTGAGATCATCTATCATACCAGACAGGTGCAGATCAGTAACGGGATATGCAGTGAAAACAGCAAGAAGGCGGCGGCATGCAAGGATGGCGTCTATGATGAGAGCTTTCAGGGAGAGCGGCGTAAGGTGATCGTGAATACCATCAGCTATACCGGATGGAAACTGGTAGGAGTCATTCCCTATTCGGTATTCACCCACGGCATGTTCGATATCCGGTATTTTATCGTGCTGATGATCCTGCTGATGGCGATGATGCTTGGAGTGGTAAACCGGGTGGTGTCCGACAGGATATCCAGGCCGATCCTGAAGCTGAATGATTCGGTCCTGGAATATGAGGCGGGGAAGAAACCCAAGATCTATATCGGCGGCTCCATGGAAATCCGGCATCTTGGGGATTCCATACAGAGATCCTATGAGCAGATCGATCTGCTGATGCACAAGATCATCTTAGAGCAGACGGAGCGGAGAAAGAGTGAGCTGGACGTACTGCAGAGCCAGATCAATCCGCATTTCTTATATAATGCGCTGGACTCTATTACCTGGATGATCGAAGGGGAGCAGAATGACGACGCCGTATTCATGGTATCCCAGTTGGCGAAGCTTTTTCGGATCAGTCTTTCGAAAGGGCGCACGATCATCACGGTAAGCGACGAGCTTAAGCATGCGCAGAGCTATATGAATATCCAGAGGATCCGCTATAAGAATAGCTTTTCCTTTGTGATGGACGTAGACGCGGACGTCGGTTCTTACTGTACCGTGAAACTGATCTTACAGCCAATCCTTGAGAATGCCATCAATTATGGCGTCGGCGGCATGGATGAGGACGACGGAGGGGAGATCAGAGTGACCGGAAGGCTGCAGGACGGCACGGTCATTCTCGCGGTGGCAGATAATGGGCTGGGAATGCCAAAGGAGGAAGCGGCGTCGCTGCTGACCGATAATAACCGGCTGCATAAGCATGGTTCCGGTGTCGGGCTTATGAATATCAACAACCGGATAAAGCTTTTGTTCGGAACGGAATACGGGCTTTTGGTTGAGAGTGAACCAGATGAGGGGACGGTGGTATCTATATGCATTCCGGCGGTTCCTTTTACGGAGGAGAACAGAAAGAAGCTTGAAGAAGGACGTCCATTTGGAGACGGAGGATTGCCAAAGGAACAGATACAGTTAGGTAAAGAAGAACCAGGGGAGAAGAGATGAAAAGCAGTAAGAAGATGTTCGTTCTGACAGAAGCCGTTCTGGCTGTCATGGTAGCAATAACAGCGATCGGCATGCTCTGGGGACAGAATGAAGAAAAGAAGGGAAAAGTCTCTGTGATCGTAAATGATTCGGATGCCGACAGATGGGCGGCGTTCAAATACGGACTTCGGATGGCGGCGCAGGATGAAGAGATCGCACTGTTCATTGTCAATATGGGAGAAGGGCTGACGGCGGAAGAAGAGAAGGAAGCGATCGAGAATGAGATTGCCAATGGAGCGGATGCAGTTATTGTACAGCCGGTACCGGGTGAGGATACACAGGAGATGATAAGGAGACTGAAGAAAAAAGTACCTATTATACTGGTGGAGGATTCGGCGGGCGGCGGGACAAAGGAGGCAGATCTTCCCGTCGTGAAACTTGACGACCGGGCGGTAGGACAAGCGTTGGCAGAAGAGCTTTTGAAGGATTATAACGGAAAGGTACAGGGGAAGACATTGGGGCTTGTATCGGGATGCAATGTCATTTACTTAACTTCTAATAATAATGTGATCTGTTGTTTTCGACCAGATTTTCTATCAACTTAAGAAAAAGAGGGGGGATTTCTATTCCCAAATGCAGATGGAATGCTGTAAAATGGGGAGTACTCCCAATTTTGTGGTGCAATGTATGGATTTATGGCAATAGAAAGACATAACAACAAGACGAATTTATGAAATTAAAAAAAATCATTTTCATTCGTCTCATTTTGAGGTATATTTAGTATGTTTAGCTCTGTTTTTGTTAGTTTCGATAACAGAAGCTGATCGGAAGTTTGAACCTTGCTTGGCGTGCGAAGGTTCGCCCGGGCCTGACCGGTAGGATATTCTGAGCGATCAGGCCCTCCACGTCTAATGTTGTTGTCCCATCATGTATTCTCAAAAAGTCCCGGCATGTTTTGATTGCTTCCGAATAGTTAACCTGATATACATGTTTCGTCTTTTTTTCAGGGATCTCTACTGCCATAGCTATTTCCGAGCAAAAATTATACAGGATTGCCCTTGCCCATACTTCCTGTACAATGTATTCATATTTTTTGGAATGAAATGCTTTGAGACACAGTGGGTATTTCAGGTCACGGAAAGAAGTTTCCTCATTCCATCTTAGGTGGTACAAGTCCTTGAAATCGTCGATATCGAAATCAAGATCCGGAAGATTTGTGATCAGATTTTCGTAACAGCCCTCCGATAATTCAATCCTGATGATGCGCAGGGACAGTCTGTATTCGGGATGGTCCTGTGTAATATAATCCATAGGGACATCCTGGCACACAAACCGGTATTGTTCTTCCAGTTCAGGATGAAGCCGTTTTTTCTTAGAATGTGATCTGGATAAAATACGGTCCACATGATAATCAAGCTGCCTGACGCCATTTAAAGGACCCCCCAGAATTTTTTCCGTCTTGGCATCGGTACAGCGTATGAGAAAGAACTGCCCATTTTCAATTACATGTGCAAAAGCGTTATAAGAGGCATAGCCTCTGTCACACAAATAAATGACAGGGGTATCTGCTTCGGAACGGTCAACCATCTGGCAGAATGCGCTGTATTCATTGCGTTTCCGGGAAGGCTGGATGAAGAGATCCGTAAACTTTTTGTCCAGAACAGAAAAGAAAGCATTGATATGGATTTGGTTAAATCCTCTGGTGGACTTTCCATTTGGTTCAAAAAAAGTATCCGGATCATCCGGATTCCTGAAAATATCGGCTGCAGAACCATCACAAGCGACTAAGGAATATTTGCCTTTAAATAACTTCTTTTTACACTTTTGAGTAAAAGAAACGAGAAGGCTTCTAAAGGCATCATTTTTAATCTTTTTGCGTTGTTTATAAAAGGCAGCTTTTGAAGGAGCATCCGTAGAACGTCCAAAAAAGCGGTAAAGTTCTTCCTTAATACAGTCAGCTTCCATAGTCAGGAGCATAAGGAGAAGATGTTTGAATCCCAGTTTTCGATTACGCGAAAAGTCTTTACCGGGATGAAGAGCATAATTTTGGGGATTGGCAGCAAGCTCATGGATGGAAGCGAGCAGCATTGCTTTGACAACATCAGCGTATTTCATAAAAGTACCTCCTTAATCAGGTGAAAGTAAATAGTGAATAAACAGTTCCTGATTAATTGGCCTTTTTCTGAGTAATCAGAAAAAGGCCGCACATTTTGAGGTACTTGTCAAGTAATAATTAAAAAATTTGGGTTACTGGTAGAAAAAAAGAATTCGGACATAATATCCGAATTCTCGTTAAGTAAATGACATTGATCGGGATGCGGGACTTCGAAAGCGATACAGGAACGGAAGAAGGGGATCATCTCGGCCCTTGAGGGGATGGGAGTGAAGGTAGTCTGGGAGGTTACGGATTCTTCAAAGGGCGAGGAAGATGAGATCCTGGAGCGGAAATCAAAAGTAGATTTTGTGGCTGCGCTGGACAACCATAGCCTGGTACTTGCCGGAAGGGCGGCTGCGGCGAACAATCTGCACGGGGCGCTGGTGTATGGGGTCGGGAATTCGATGGAAGCAGTGTATTGCCTGGACACGGATTATGTACAGTGCCTGATCGCGCCGGATGATTTTGATATGGGGTATCAGAGCCTGTTGGGAGCGGCGAAGAGCTTCGGGCATATATTCCGGAGAGCAAAGAGCCGAACGGTAGGCTATACCGTCATGCGGAAAGAGAATCTGTTTTCAAAGGAGAATCAGGAAATACTTTTTACAATGAGTCAATAGGGAGGTTGACTTAGTCAGAGTTATAGGAACAGCCATGTAAAATGGGAGTGGAATACTGTTATGGAAGTGAAGAAGATATTAGTGGCAGGACTTGCGGCGAGCCTTGGAATACAGCTTTTTGGAGCTTGCGCGAGGGAAGGATCCTATGAGGAGGAATCGGTATATGTGGGTGTTGCTTATTATGATCAGAGTGATACATTTATCAATGCGCTGATCGACTGTCTGAAAGAAGAGAGCCGGGAATATGAAGACAAAGGCTGTGAGGTGGCGATGCAGTTCCGCGGTGCGGGCGGTTCTCAGCGTACCCAGAATGACCAGGTGAAGGAGCTTATTGATGCAGGCTGTAACGTACTCTGCGTCAATCTGGTGGATCGGGCGGATCCTTCGGAGATCATTGATCT
Organism: Dorea sp. 5-2; assembly: GCF_000403455.2. Classification (GTDB taxonomy): domain Bacteria; phylum Bacillota; class Clostridia; order Lachnospirales; family Lachnospiraceae; genus Sporofaciens. The sequence continues at coordinate 47,957 of NZ_KE159719.1, forward strand.
TGCCAGAGAGAACGACGTACCGGTGATCTTCTTTAACCGGGAGCCGGTTGCGGAGGATATGATGCAGTGGGACAGACTGTATTATGTGGGTGCGCTTGCCGGACAGTCCGGTACGATGCAGGGAGAGCTTGCAGTGGAGCTGATCCGGTCGGACGCAGGGATAGACCGCAATCGGGACGGCAAGATCCAGTATGTGGTGTTAGAAGGAGAGCCGGGACATCAGGATGCGATCATCCGCACGGAAAATGCGGTGGATACCCTGAAGCGTAACGGGATAGAGGTTGAAAAGCTGAGCTACGGGATCGCGAACTGGAACCGGGCGCAGGCGCAGAACCAGATGCTGCAGATGATCAGCCAGCATCAGAACCAGATCGAGCTTGTCCTGGCGAACAATGACGATATGGCGCTGGGCGCCATCGACGCTTATGAGAAGTTGAATTATACGGAGTCTGCCCTGCCGGTGTTCCTGGGGATCGACGGGACGGACGTGGGACTTGAAGCAGTGAGGGAGGAGAAGATGGCGGGAACCGTATATAACGACAAAGAAGGACAGGCAAAGGCGATGATGGAGCTTGCGGCCGCACTTGTGACCGGAGAGGGGATGGATAAGATAGAACTCGAGAAGGAACGTTATATTTTTCTGCCGTATTCCAAAATAACGCCGGATGTATTGGATTGACATGTCAGGATTTTACTGCTTGATATTTTGCGGTAGTTAGAGGATAATAGAAGTAAGAAACTTTGTAAAGCTTGGAGATAGGAGGATCAAATGGAACGCAGAGATAAGACGAATTACTATCTGGATCTTGCAGAGATGGTTTCTCAGAGATGTACCTGCTTAAGGCGTCATTACGGAGCGGTGATCGTGAAGAACGATGAGGTCATATCGACAGGTTATGTAGGGGCTCCCCGGGGTAGGAAGAACTGTACGGATCTTGGGGAGTGCGTACGCAGGAAGATGGGGGTGCCGAGAGGGGAACGCTATGAGTTATGCCGAAGCGTCCATGCCGAGGCGAACGCGATCATCAGCGCCTCCAGGGATAAGATGATCGGAAGTTCTATGTATCTGACGGGAATCGAGGTTGATACGGGGAATTATATTGAGAATGCGAACAGCTGCTCGATGTGTAAGCGGCTGATCATCAACGCAGGGATCAAGAAGGTGTATATCCGTGAGACGAAAGAGAGTTACCGCAAGATCCTGGTAGAGGATTGGGTGGAAAATGACGAGTCTATCGAGGGGATATTCGGGTATTAGAGAGTAAGGAGAACAAGAGATGATGAATGAGATCTTAGGGATTGTGGGAGTCTTTCTCCCCATTGGCATAGTAATATTGATCGTTATACTTATCCTTGCAACCGGATATGTGAAGGCGTCGCCGGATACCGCGTACATAATTTCCGGCATGAGGAAGCAGCCGAAGGTCCTGATCGGGAAGGCGGGCATTAAGATCCCGTTTCTGGAGAAGAAGGATGAACTGAATCTGCAGCTGATCCCGATCGACGTTAAGACGTCCAGTGCGGTGCCGACGGCGGATTATATCAATATCCGTGTGGATGCGGCTGTCAATGTCAAGATCAGTGATAACCCGGAACGTCTTGCGCTGGCGGCGCAGAATTTCCTGAACCGGCAGACGGACTATATCGCCCAGGTATCAAGAGAGGTGCTGGAGGGTAATATGCGTGAGATCGTCGGAAAGATGAATCTGGAAGAGATGGTGTCTGACCGTCAGAAATTCGCTAATCTTGTGAAGGAGAATGCGGAGCCGGATCTTGCGGCTATGGGATTGGATATCGTAAGCTTTAATGTGCAGAATTTTGAAGATGGGAACGGTGTGATCGAGAACCTTGGTGTGGATAACATCGTGAAGATCCAGAAGAATGCGGCGATCTCCAGGGCAGAGAGTGAGAAGGAGATCGCACGGGCGCAGGCGATGGCGAGAAAAGAGGCAAATGACGCACAGGTGAGCTCTGATCTAGAGATCGCGAATGCAAAAGCGCGGGCGCAGAAGGAGAAGGCGGTAGTCCAGGCTGAGGCAAACAGAGAATCCCGGGAGGCAGAGATCAGCGCCGCGACTCTGATCGCGCAGAAGGAAAATGACCTGGAGATCCGCAAGGCAGAGCTTCAGAAGGATGCGGATACCAAGAAGGCGATCGCTGACGCCGCATATCAGATCCAACAGGAGACAGAGAGAAAGACGGTTGAAGTTGCGACGGCTGACGCGAACCTGGCGCGCCAGGAGAAGGCGATCGCGCTGCAGGAGAAAGAAGTTGAGCTGACAGAGCGTACACTGGAAGCACAGATCAAGAAACAGGCTGATGCAGACAAATATGCGAAACAGCAGGCGTCCGATGCGAAATTATATGAGATGCAGAGGAATTCGGAGGCACAGCTCTTCGAACGCCAGAAGAATGCAGAGGCTGAGAAGTTCGAGCGGGAGAAGGAAGCCGAGGCGATGCGCGCAACGGCAGAGGCGCAGAAGTATGCCATGGAGCAGGAGGCAGAGGGTATCCGAAGCAAAGGATTTGCCGAGGCTGACGCGATCAAGGCGAAAGCCCTTGCCGAGGCGGAAGGTATCGAGAAGAAGGCGGAAGCGATGAAGATGATGGGCGAGGCGGCGATCCTCGAGATGTACTTCAAGGCGATGCCGGAGATCGCAAGGAATATCGCCGAGCCATTGGCGAAGGTAGATAAGATCACCATGTATGGAGACGGCAATACATCGAAGCTTGTGAAGGATATCGTAGGAACTTTTACACAGGTTTCAGACGGATTAAAAGAGTCCACCGGGGTTGATGTCCAGGCAGTTTTATCCGGATTCTTAGGAGGGAAGATCGCAAGGAAAGGGACGGACGAAGGAGATGCCGCCGGACAGTTAGAATTAGGAAAGAAAGCTGAGGGCGAAGCTTAATATGAAGGCATTAAAAGAATTTATCCATATGATCGTGATACCGGTCGCGATTGCTTTATTCTGCAGTAAAGTGCTGATCGTCAATGCGAATATCCCGTCCGGATCTATGGAGGATACCATTCACCCGGGAGACCGGGTAATAGGATCCCGGCTGGCATATCTAAGCCAGGGGCCCGAGCGGGGAGACATCATTATCTTCCGGTATCCGGATGATGAGTCGCAGGTTTTCATTAAGCGGGTTATCGGGCTGCCGCAAGAAGAGGTCCTGATCGTGGACGGTCAGGTCTATATAGACGGTGCGCAGAAGCCTCTTAAAGAACTCTACCTGAAAGAAATTCCCCAGGGCAGTTTCGGACCCTATGAGGTTCCGGAGGATTCTTATTTTGTGATGGGGGATAACCGGAATAATTCACATGATTCCAGATTCTGGGAGAATCATTTTGTGACCAGGGACGAGGTCATGGCAAAAGCGGTGTTCCAGTATTATCCGCGGATCGGGCTGGTAGACTGAAAGGAAGAATAAGATGAAATATATTCGGAGGATCTTCTGCGGGGTAATTATTTTTCTTACGGCGAATATGCCATTGTTGAAGTATGTATTGTCATCGGGGGATATCGTATTTCCAAAGTATGGGAGCATTATTATTATGCTCCTTTTGGTTTTGGGATTCATAGCGGTCAATATCATTCCGGCGCTCCCGCATCGGAGGATTCCGGGAAGGAGGCTTAGGATCTGTGCGGACGGATGTGAGCTTCTGGTTTATTTCCTGATATCGGCGGCGGCATCGGCGCTATGCCTGCTGGCTGTGCTGCCGGTGGTGTTTTCAGAAAATAAGTTGGTATGGATCGGAGACCTTGTCTGTGTGATCCTCGCAGAGGCAGCGGTGTTCTGGAACGGGATCATCCGTGTATATATGACGTCTACACAGATCGGGATCAAATGGCGTACGATAGGCGTGGTGTGCGGCTGGATACCGGTTGTACATCTGGCGGTGTTGGTGAAGATCATCCGGATGGCGTCAGATGAGTGGAAATTTGAGAGCGGGAAGATCATGCAGGCGCAGGAGAGAAAAGACGAATGGTTGTGCCGGACCAGATATCCGATCTTGATGGTGCACGGAGTATTCTTCCGGGATTTTAAGTATTTTAATTATTGGGGGAGGATTCCCAAAGAGCTTGAGAAGCATGGGGCAGAGATCTTCTATGGGAATCATCAGTCGGCGGCGTCCGTTAAAGACAGCGGCGCAGAACTCGCCTGCCGTATCAGGGAGATTGTTGCGGCGTCCGGGTGTGAGAAGGTGAATATCATCGCACATTCAAAGGGCGGGTTAGATTCCAGGTATGCGATCAGCTGCCTTGGGATGGATGAATATGTCGCGTCTCTTACCACTGTCAATACGCCGCACAGAGGCTGTATCTTTGCAGATTATCTTCTGGATAAGATCCCGGGAGCGGTGAAGGATAAGGTGGCGGAGAGTTATAATTCTGCGCTGAAGGTACTGGGAGATAAGAATCCTGATTTTATAGCGGCTGTGACGGATCTTACGGCTTCTGTCTGCAGAGAATTTAACCAGAAAACGCCGGACAGGCACGGAGTCTATTATCAGAGTGTGGGATCAAAGCTGAATGTGGCGTCGGGAGGCCGTTTTCCGCTGAATTTCTCACATCAGCTGGTGAAGTATTTTGACGGGCAAAATGACGGACTGGTGGCAGAGAATTCCTTTCCATGGGGAGATGATTATACATTTCTTACGACCAGTGGAAAGCGGGGGATATCCCATGGGGATATGATAGATCTGAACCGGGAGAATATCAGGGATTTTGATGTGAGAGAATTCTATGTGGAGTTAGTGAATGGTATAAAGAAGAGAGGGCTTTGATCCCCCTCTCCATAGCGGTTTACTTCGTATTTTGTTTCAATTTTTTAACGGCATCGTCAAAATCTCCTTTTACAAGCTCATATTTGGAGGGATCGCGCAGTATTGCCGACGGATGATAGGTTGCGGTCAGTGAACAGTCTTTCCGGTATGTCCAGGCGCCATGCTGACTGGTTATCTTGAAATCCGGCGAGATAATGCGCTGTGCGGCAACACGCCCGAGACATACGATGATCCTGGGCTTTAGGAGAAAGGTCTCATATTTTAAATATGGAAAACATGCCTTCTTTTCCTCTTCTTTTGGATCGCGGTTGCTAGGGGGATGGCATTTTACAATATTGGTAATATAGATCTCTTCTCTGGTCAGCCCGCAGTCCTGAAGAAGTTTGTCTAAGATCTCTCCGGAACGTCCGACAAAGGGGAGTCCCTGTTGGTCTTCCTGGTTTCCCGGCGCTTCGGCGATCAGCATAAGTCCCGCCTGATGATCGCCTCTGCCCATGACAGGGAGGTGCCTGGTCTGGCTTAACGGACAGAGGGTACAGGCGGAGACATGTTGTTTGATATCATTCCATGTATATTGCATAAAGTCTCCTTTGGAATTGCGTGTATATATGGTGTCTTGCTGGCTGTTAGGTTCTGACGCTATTATATACACTGGGACCAGAAAAAGCAAGCGAATGACGAAAGGAAGGAAAAGTGATGGGAGAATTATATGAAAGATTCGAATTCCGGAATATCCGCCCTGAAGAGGGCGGACAGGCTGCCGAGATTGAACGGATCTGCTTTCCGCCTAATGAGGCGTGTTCCAGGGAGATGATGCTTGAACGTGTCGATAAGGCGCCGGAGTTATTTCTGGTGGCGATTGACAGAAGCACGGGCAGAATAGCCGGGTTCTTAAACGGACTTTCTACGAAGGAGGATTCATTCCGAGATGCGTTTTTTACGGATGCGAAGCTTCATGATCCGGCGGGGAAGAACGTGATGCTCCTGGGGGTAGACGTACTTCCGGAATATCGCATGCAGGGGCTTGCAAGCGAGCTTATGAAGATCTATCTTAGAAGAGAGCGCGGGAAGGGCAGGCACAAGGTATTGCTGACATGTCATGACTCCAAGGTGGATATGTATAAGAAGATGGGGTTTCAGGATGTGGGGATCGCGGATTCTGCATGGGGCGGCAGTCAATGGCGTGAGATGAGTTGTATGCTCGGGGCAAGGAGTGAGTGAGATGACAATCCTATAAAGTGTCGGAATATGGATGCCTTGTCAGTTTGCCGCGGGTCTTTGGTTGTAGGGGGTTAAGTTCTCACTTTTTTTGCCGATATTACAAATAGTAAATACAATATAGAGTACATATAAATGTTGTGATGATGGATGGTAATGATCAAGGGGGCGTATCTTATGAATTTCTTTACCGTACAGTCAATAGGTGCATATACACGGAATCTGGAGATGCAGTTGAAATGGCAGCAGAAGAAGGATAACAATGACTTCTCGGCAGATGGGAGCACGAAACTGAACGATCCCATCGCGAGACAGGCGGAGGAGATCAGGCAGGCTCAGGCAGACGGTTCGGCAAAGCTTGGGGCGCAGATCAGGTCGAAGCTTGCGAACGGACAGAAGCTTACCATGGAAGAGATGGAGTATCTCGAGAAGAATGATCCGCAGACCTATCAGAAGGTGAAGGCGATCGAGGCTGAGCAGAAGAGCTATGAGAAGGAGCTTAAGAGGTGTAAGACCAAGGAAGAGGTACAGCGGGTGCGGATGAATCATACCGCCGCTTCTCTGAGTGCAGTGAATAATATCAAGAATAATCCGGCGATACCCGAAGAGAAGAAGCTTGAGCTGATCTGGCAGGAGCATATGAAGAATATGGCGTTTGAGGAGACCACGAGAGAGTTCGTGGAGAGCGGCAGATATGCGAAGCTTCCGACAGAGGCAGAGAAGGCGGAGGCAGAGAAAGAGCTTAAGGAAGCGAAAGAGGCGGAGCTTGGAATTGAAGACCCGGCAGAGGATGACGAAGCGAAGGAGCCGACAGAGGATGAGGTTCAGGCGGATCAGGTGAATGATGAGATCCTGAACGATCAGGTAAGCCGGTTGAAGGAAGATGCTTTGACGGGAAGGATGGATCGTGTGAGGGAAGATGCTTTGGCTGGCAAGGCAGACTGTGTGAAGAGCAGTGTTCTGGCTGACAAGGCGAAAGCGGCGGCGATCCATGAAGCGCAGAGAAAGAGCCGGGAGGTTCTGGATGGACACAGATTGACCCGCATGGAAGCAGAGACGACACCGGAGGCGCTGAAGGTGAAGCGCGCCAGAGCGCAGGCGGCGTATAATGAGAATAGAAACGATATGGCGCCGAAACAGTTATACGATATTAAAGTTAAGTAAGGATTACAATCTCAAGTCCTCCTACTCATTTAAAATCTCACTTTCATTGCAGTCGACTGCATGAAAGTGAGATTTTTGAACGCAAGATTTAGAATTTAAGTCTATGAATCACATATCGCCGCAATATGCCGTGCCACATACACTCCGCTTGCCGAAGCATGAGAGAGTGAATGGGTGACGCCGCTTCCGTCTCCGATGATATAGAGCCCTTTATATCTGCTTTCCAGATTTTCATTAAGCTCCACTTCCATATTATAGAACTTCACTTCCACGCCATAGAGGAGAGTGTCGTCATTAGCGGTTCCCGGCGCGATCTTGTCCAGGGCATAGATCATCTCCATGATGCCGTCCAGGATCCTCTTGGGAAGTACAAGACTCAGATCGCCGGGGGTAGCGGCAAGTGTAGGGGTTACCAGGCCTTCTCGGATCCGGTTGGAGGTACTTCGTCTTCCTCTCACCAGATCGCCGAATCGCTGTACGATCACGCCTCCGCCGAGCATATTCGAAAGCCTGGCGATACTTTCACCATATCCGTTGCTGTCCTTGAAGGGTTCGGAGAAATGCTTTGCAACCAACAATGCGAAATTCGTATTCTCTGTCTGGTGTTCGGTATCCTCATAGCTGTGTCCGTTTACGGTGACGATACCGTTGGTGTTCTCGTTTACCACGATGCCGTATGGATTCATACAGAAGGTGCGTACATTGTCCTCGAATTTCTCTGTCCGGTAGACGATCTTGCTTTCATAGAGTTCGTCGGTCAGGTGTGAGAAGATGACCGCGGGAAGCTCCACACGGACTCCGATATCCACACGGTTTGATCTGGTGGGGATATCAAGCTCATGGCAGATCTTCTCCATCCATTTACTCCCGCTCCTTCCCACAGAGACAATGCATTTCTCACAGTCAGCCGTGTGTTCGCCGTAGTGGGCCCGATAGCCGTTATCTGTACATTCCAGGCTGTCGATCGGAGTGTTAAAGTAGAAATCCACTTTGTCCTTCAGTTCTTCATACAATTGTTCCAGAACCACATAATTAATATCCGTCCCAAGGTGGCGTACAGAAGCATCCAAAAGCTTCAGCTTGTTCTGGAGACAAACCTTCTTGAACTGGGTGCCTGCCGTAGAATACATACGGGTCTTTCCCCCGCCGTGGGAAGTATTGATATCATCGACATACCGCATCAGATCGAGAGCCTGCTCCTTGCCGATGTATTCATAGAGAGTGCCGCCGAAGTCGTTGGTGATATTGTATTTCCCGTCTGAAAATGCACCTGCGCCGCCAAAACCATTCATGATCGCGCAGGTCTTACACTTGATGCAGGACTTTACCTTCTTGCCGTCGATTGGGCAGTGCCGGTCCTTTAGCGGAACACCCGCCTCGAAAACGGCGATCTTAAGCCGATTGTCCTGCCGTACCAGTTCGTAGGCTGAGAAGATCCCGCCGGGACCTGCGCCTACGATGATCACATCATAATTCATAATATTACTCCTTCCGATCTTTTAACATGTTGCTATATTTCCGGATAACCATTGTTGTATGCTTTCTATGATTCCTTCGTTGTAAATTTTATTATAAATAATCAGACGAAGAATGACAAGGTAAAATGAGTTTAAATATAGCCTTTTCGTTTCAGCGGACTTGTTTTTCTTCATTGATCGACATTCTTCGCATTTTCCAATAATGCAAGAACAGTGTCCCTGTGAGCAGCAGGCATAGTCCTTCTGCCAATGTGGCAGCCCACCAGATACCATTTCCGCCAAAGAGAGCCGTAAGCAGTAAAAGGCTCAGGGCAACGAAGAGGAATCCTCTTCCAAGGGAAATTGCCATGGCAGACTTTGGGTACTCAACCGCAGTAAAGAAACCTCCGATGATAACATTGAACCCGCAGAGCAAAAAGGAGTAAGAAAATGTATAAAAGATACTTACGGAAGCCTGGCGAAGCTCCTGCATTCCGGGAGAAATAAACAGACCGACCAAAGGAACTGCGACACCCCGGGATATGACAAAGGCGGCGACAGAGAAAACGGCGCCGAATGTCAGAGCATATTTCAACAGCCGATGATATTTGTCCGGAATTCCTTTCCCGTAATAGTAGCTGACCAGCGGCTGGATCCCTTGTGCGATGCCTGCCATGGACATCACGATGATGGTACTGACATAGGTGACGATGGTGTAGCTGACGATAAATACTTCGTCAAGATATGCCAGGATCGTATAGTTGAATAAGAAGATCACGATCCCGGCAGAGAATTCCGTAATGCCGGAGGATAAGCCGATCTTCACCGTCCGCCAGGCAAGCGGCAGGGACGGAGTGAACCGCACTAGCTTCATATGCGTCCGCTTGCTGCCAAAATGTGTCAGGTACAGAAGGACTACGATCAGCTGTGATAAGCCGGTTGCGAATGCGGCGCCCCAGATCCCCTTGTGGAATACCATGACGAACAGATAGTCAAGGATGCAGTTTAATACTGCCCCGGCTGTGACGATCATGGTAGCCGTCATAGGATAGCCGTCGGTCTTGATCAGTACTTCCAGTGAATAAGAACAGATGAAGAAGACACTGAAACAGGCGATGGTAGTAATGTATGTCCGGACATATTCAAGGGTGCGCTCGGTGGCGCCAAGGAACAGGGCGATCGCTTCGGATTTCCAGAGTACAAGGATGGTGATCAGTGCAGATACCAGGATCACGGTCAGGATATTCTGGGTAAATACTTCGTTTGCCTTGTCATCTTCCTTCTGTCCCAGCAGGATGGCGATGATCGTGGATGAGCCGACGGCGAACATCAGGGCGACAGAGAATAGAAGGGTGACGAAGGGCATGGCGATATTGACGCCGGACAGCGCAAGTTCCGATACGCCTCTTGCTACAAATAAACCGTCGATCATGGTATAGAGGGCGTAGACCCACTGTGCGATCAGTGACGGAATGATAAATCGAAAAAAGTCATTTTTCAATGATCTGCCTTCTAGTTTCATAGATAGAACCTCCTCACACATATTCTAAACCTTAGTATTATACCAAGGTCAAGCATGTTATTAAAGAAGATCATTTTTAAATTGTTTTTGCTGGTATTTGCATTTATAATAAGAATAAGAATTCAGTCTGAGGAGAAGAGGATGTTCAAATTTTTTATATTTTTGTGGGTGTACCTGGGAATGCTGCTGGGGGGTATCGTATTGATCAGGCGGGGGAAAAAGATTCCGGGAAAGATTATCTTAACGGCATGTCTGTTATTATTGACAGCGCCGCTGGCATTCCTTGGTATAGGGGTTGCATCATTGATGATCCAGATGTTACTGGGAGTGGCGCCGGATCGGTATGCCGCGATCCTTACCTGTATTGCGGCGCTGCTCATCGCCGTATTCCTGTGCCTTCTGTGGGGTGTTCTTAAGAAAAAGAAGGTTTACCTTCCGATCTGTGTGATGAGTGTGATCTTGATGCTTGCTTTGGGCGGAAATGCAGCTTACGATATGTATCAGAAAAGTATCCCCAAGATCAGCGAGAAGGATGATCTGTTGTATACTTATGCGCCTTATGCCGAAGGCAGCAAGGTCTATATCCCCGATGAGAAGCCGGACATCAGATTCACGGAGGATATTCCGAAGATGGACGGCGCGACGGCGTTGTATCCCATCTACTCGTCCTTTGCAAGGATGGTTTATCCAAGGGAAATCCTGGAGGGAGAAGGGAATGAGTTCGAGATCTACAACGGCGAATATCTGCGGTGTACCAGAACGCCGCAGGCTTATGAGAATCTTGCCGAAGGAGAGGTGGATGTAATATTTGCGGCGGCTCCGTCAGAGGAACAGACGGCATATGCGAAGGAGCTTGGAGTGGAATTCGAGTTTACTCCTATCGGTAAAGAGGCGTTTGTATTTTTCGTAAATGCGAAGAATCCTATAGAAGATATTACGGTGGAGCAGATCCGGAAGATCTATGCCGGGGAGATCACTCGTTGGGAGGAGCTTGGAGTAAAAGGTATGGGGAAGATCAGGGCATTTCAGAGGAGCGAGGGCAGCGGCAGCCAGAGTACATTAGAGAAGCTGATGGAAGGGAAAGAACTGATGGAAGCGCCGAAGGAAGACGTGGTTGATATGATGGCGGGGATCATAGATCGGACGGCGGATTACAAGAATTATAAGAATGCGCTTGGTTTTTCATTTCGGTTTTATTCTATGGAAATGATCCGCAATGAGCAGATCAAGCTGCTCCGGGTAGAAGGAATCTATCCAAAGGAAGATGCGATCGAGGATGGGACGTATCCCCTGGCGTCAGAATTTTACGCAGTTACCAGAACCGATGCCAGTGAGAATACGAGAAAACTGGTAGAATGGATACAGGGAGAGCAGGGGCAGGATATTGTGAAGAAGACGGGATATACGCCGATCGAGGCAGGATCATGAAGAAGTATTTTAAAATAGGCGAGATATCGAAAATGTACCATATCGGAACGGATTCTCTGCGGTATTATGAAAAGATCGGTATCCTTAAGCCTAAGCGTGGGGAGAACCAGTACCGCCTCTACCGGACGGAGGATATCTGGCGGCTGAACGTGATACGGGAGCTGCGGGAACTGGGATTTACCATGGAGCAGATCGGGGGATACCTTCGGGATCATACGGCGGATAAGGCAAGAGAACTTCTGGAAGATGAACTGCGCATGATCAAAGAGAGGCAGAAGCAGTTAGGGGCGCTTAAGAAGAACGTGGAAGAGCGTGTCCGCGTCTTGGCAGAGTGCAAGGCTAAGGAGACGGGAAAGGTTAAGCTGTGTAAGCTGCCGGACCGGCGGTGCCACTATATCGGCGAGGGGTATCAGAAGGACGAAGAGATGGATGTACTGATCAAGCGGCTTCTGAACAGGAATGTGGAGACACTGTATATCATAGGGAGTAACCGCATCGGTTCTGTTATTTTGGCGGAGGATGCCAGAAACGGGCGGTGCAGGGAGTATTCAGGGGTGTTCATGATCGATGAAGAAGGAGATACGGTCATTCCCGGCGGGGATTATCTGTCGCTTGTCTATCGGGGAAACTGCGGACAAAATTATGATCTGCTCCCGGAGCTTCTAAGATATGCGAAGGAGAATGGCTATCGGATGGCGAGTGACGTGTATGAGATTCTGTGGGTGGATATCCATGTATCGGAGAAAGTGGAGGAACATATCACAGAGCTGCAGTTCCGGGTGGAGAAATTGATTGAGAAATGATTGAAAAATCCTATACAGAATGCTAGAATGAACGAAAGATAATTATACTGGCGCGTTGGCTGCGAGGTGTGATCGTATCAAAAGATATGGAGAGGTACAGTGATGTTAAAGGGGATAAACGGGAAGAAGAAGGAAGAGATGATCCAGACGGCGTCCATCGTCGCGGGCTGTCTGATCTATGCAATAGGCTTGAATATGCTGATCACGCCTCTTGCGCTGTATAATGGCGGGTTTATGGGAATCGCGCAGTTGATCCGTACATTCCTGGTCAGTGTGCTGCACATTAAGATGCCGCCGGGGATGGATATAGCGGGAGCGATCTATTATATCATGAATATCCCGTTGTTTTATATGGGGTGGCGGATCATGGGAAAGGAATTTTTCCTGCGGTCATTGTTCGGTACGACCGTGATCAGTATCTTCCTGCTGCTGGTTCCGGTGCCGGGGACGCCGATTATCGAGGATTATCTGACGGCGTGTATCATAGGCGGTATTATCGCGGGATTCGGAAGCGGCCTGATCCTGAGAGGCAGAGGGTCGGCGGGAGGCCCGGATATCATAGGAGTGTGCTGCCTTAAGAAGCGGATCAACTTAAGTGTGGGGCAGGTCAACATCCTGTTGAATATGGTGGTGTATGGGATCTGTCTGTTTATGTTCAATATTGAGATCGTGGTGTATTCCCTGATCTACGCCACCGTGTTTTCCCTGACGGTGGATAAGGTGCATATCCAGAATATCAATACGAGTGTGATGATCTTCACCAAGAAGCTTGGGATATCCAAAGCGATCATGGAACAGACCGGACGCGGGGTGACGACTTGGGACGGGGAGGGAGCGTACACGCATATGCGCGCCTATATCCTGTTCGTTATGATCTCAAAGTATGAGGTGAACCAGATCAAGCAGATCGTGCACAGCATCGATCCCAATGCATTTATGATATTGACGGAAGGATCTACGGTGATCGGGAATTTTGAGAAGCGGTTATAAATGCCGCTGTCTTTTATCTGGTCAGAGAATTTTATGATCTACAGCTATGAAAAAGGGACTGATGATCGGTATGGATCAACAGTCCCTTTCGTGTTAAAGTTTATATTTCGTATAATCGTCCGTGAAGCACTGCACTTCTTTCTCAAGTGAGGCAAGGGCAGATTCAGACAGCCCGTCGATCAGCGCATACATATCGGCTTTTACCTTTGCAGGATTACAGGGTACCTCCAGCGCGAAGTCGCTGTATGCCCGTATCTTGTTGAAATACATACATGTATCTGGTTCTTCCTGTCCGTTTCGGCACATGTGATACATCATGACACAGTCTGTGGCGTCTGTCTCCGTACATTCTTTGCAGATCCACTTGCCAAGATAATAATAAGTACTGTCGATCCGGTAGAGGAATCCGGGATATTTTAACAGTTGTTCTGTCAACATAGAATATACCTCCTGGAATCTTTCTTTTATACATTTTATGCCTCTCTGTATTTTACCATAGCAAAAGCGGAGTGGAAAAGCAAGTGTTTTATTCCCGTGAGGCAATATGCTCCAGGCAGCCATATTTGCTCAGGCGATTTCTGTCCTTCTCAAGATCAGGTAGCAGATACAAGCCGTGATCACGATAGCCACGGTGAATGTCAGCATACCCAGGAAGGGATTGCCGCTTGAGATTCCCATGATACCTAAGAACACGTCTGATACCCGGTTGGCCGCCCGCGGATAGAAGAGCGAGGAGGTAAAAAGCATGGGAAAGATCCCGAATCCCAGTATCGGAAGCGCGATACAATAAGAGGTTCGGTATTTTTTCGGCATCCTGCAGTATATTCCGGCGATCAATGTCCCGATGATGAATAAGAATGAATTTACAAGGAATTCAACTAAGAAACTGGTCGCGGCTATTATGGCGGCAGAGTGTGTTTCAAAGAATTCCGGATAGATCATCTGTAAGACCATGAGATGATCAAAATTATTGGTAAAGCCAGGATCGTTTGCAGGAATTAACCCCGGCAGACGTTTTATGGCGGAGAGAACCTGATCGATCAAAGTGCACAGAATGCCTGTGATCACGGTCACACACAGAAGGCTTTTGAAGAAATCTTTCCTGGAGACGCTGTTCATGACAGCCATCTGGCAGTGCTCCTTGTAGATACCGATCCCTACGATAAAGCAGAAAATTGCGTTTGCGAATCCATTGCCATTCAAATTAATATTTACGTTATCATGTGAAAGGGTGATACTGATAAAGGTGAAGGTTAGTATAAGCAAGATCAGAGCGTAGATCGATAAGCCGATCAGCAGATCCTTTAGTTGGAATTTTAATATATTTTTCATATTGTCACCTCTTTTTTAGTTTTTTAATGTTTCTTGCGTATCCGTAAGCCGGATGAATAATTTTTGCAGATCCAATCTGGAGACTTCAAGGCATGACGGAAGCTTGGCATCCGGAACACCCATGAGACAGGCGCTCTTAAGCCCGCCCAGTGATTCCGTGCCGATCACCGTCTTTGACTGTATATAGGCGTCCACTTGCATTGCCGGACCGCTGACGCAGTAACCGCTTCCAAGCAGTTCTTCCAGAGATTCATTACGAATGATCTCCCCGTTTCGGATCACAATGACCTGCTCTATGATATTCGCGGCTTCTTCGATCAGATGTGTAGAAATGACGGCGGTGAACGGGTTCTCGGCATACTTTTCGATCAGGACCTTGTAGAAAAGTTCCCTGTGATAGGCATCCAGTCCAAGTACAGGCTCGTCGAGGAACACGAAGGGCACATTGACGGACAACGCTACGATGTTCTTAAAAATAGACTGGTATCCGGTCGACAGGCTCTTGATCTTCTTCTTTACCGGTAGCTCAAAACGTTTGCTTAATTGCCGGGCATAATCCATGTCGAAATCAGGGTAGAATGTCTGGCTCCATTTGAACGCGTCCTTTACCCGCATAGACTCCGGATACAGATTATGTTCGTTGATGAGAAAGCATCTGGAGAGGGCCAAGGTGTTCTCGGTAAGCGGCGTTCCGTCCAGAGTGACGGTTCCGCTGTCCGGAAACAGGCGGTTGTTAATGATATTCAGAAGGGTGGATTTGCCCGCCCCGTTCCTGCCGAGAAGCCCGTAGATAGTGTTCTCTTCAAAGTGCAGGTTCACGCGGGACAGCGCTTTCGTGTCCTTAAATGTCTTGGATAGGTCTGTTATTTCGATTCTGCTCATTGTGTAAATCCCCTTTCTATCATCGCGATGATCTCGTCGCTTGTGATGTTCAGTCTCTTTGCTTCGTCCACCAGCCTGCTGATATAGTTGTCATAGAACTGGTTCTGTCTCTTCTTCTTAAGTTTCGCTACGGCTCCCTTTGTTACGAACATGCCGACCCCCCTCTTCTTGAATACGATCGCTTCATCCACCAGAAGATTGATCCCCTTAAGCGCCGTGGCGGGATTGATCTTATAATTCACAGAGAATTCCGTGATGGAAGGGATCTGGCTCTCTTCCGGAAATGCGCCTGTTAAGATCCCGTCTTCGATGCCCTCGGCAATCTGGATGAAGATAGGCTTTTCCTGATCAAGGTCAAGTTTCATAAAGCTCCTCCTTGTCTTGGTTGATTGCTTGTACGGTTAGTTGGTTGAGTGATTAACCATGTAAGTATTAAAGCACAAATCATCTGTGCTGTCAAGAGAGAAAATGGAAATCTTAAATGATCAGACGCCTCCAAAGAAGATGCATGAGCCCGGAGCCGGTTATAATGGATGTGATATAGAGCAGAATCCCGGCGCCGTTTCCAAGAAGGCGGGCGATATCGCAAAAGACGATCTGACCCATGGGATAGTAGGGACTGATGTAGAACATGTTGATCCTCCCGTAAGGATAGAACAGGAGATTGAACAGTGTCGCAGTCAGGCAGCAGGCAAGAAAGAGGCAGACACATTTCCTCCATCCTGCCCATGAGTGATCGCACTCTTTGCTGAGCCCTGCGCGGATCCCTATGAGGATCAGAAGAATATGCCATGCAAAGGAATGGATGGTCAGCGGGAAATAGCCGTAATACATACCGGTGGTATCCAAGAATGTGAAGATGCCGCCGAGAAGACCGAAATCCATGAGAAAAGCAAGCAGGATGCCGCGTATTTTTGCAGAAGTGCACCATGGAAGAACCAGGCAGACATACATGGGGATGCTGCATAGCTGGAAGGGGAAATACCACCAGTTGTAGGTTCCGTCATGGACCAGATAAGTAAGGCAGAATTGTTTCCATATTTCGCTTATAAACATCAGGAAACCACAGTAAAAAAAGAAATTTTTATATTTCATGCTATGTTTTTTCATCTCTGTTCTTTCTCAAAATCTCCTCAATGCGATCCAATGTTGATCACGCAATGATGTACTGGACTAGGTTAACTTTGGCATATTCAAGAATAATTATGTCTTGGATATATATTTATTATACACTTATATGGATAAATATGCTATAATGACAAAATGTGCGTTGACGGCTCTACAGGTTTTACATTATAAGGCGTATACAGTGATCATCAAGCCGTAACGGACCGTAACGGACATAGTAACAAAGTGACGAGGAGATAAAAAGGGTTATGAAAACAAAGAATGCGATCTTATTGATATTGACAGCGTTCATCTGGGGAACTGCCTTTGTTGCCCAGAGCGTGGGTATGGATTATCTTGGACCGTTTACATTCAACGGTGTCAGGAGCCTGATCGGAGGCGCGGCGCTGCTTCCTTGTATCTGGTTTCTGGGGGTGCTGAACGGAAAGGATACGGCAGGGAAAGATGCGGACGGGAAGCCGGATGAGAAGGCTTCTGTACCGTCAGGCAGGAAGGAGCTGGTGCTTGGAGGGATAGCCTGCGGTGTACTGCTGTTTGGCGCCAGCAGCCTTCAACAGTTGGGGATCCAGTATACGACGGCGGGAAAAGCAGGATTCATTACGGCATGTTATATCGTGATCGTTCCGGTGCTTGGGGTATTCCTTGGGAAGCGGATCGGATGGAAGGTATGGCTTGCGGTGGCTACAGCCCTTGTGGGACTGTATTTCCTGTGTATTACGGAGAAATTTACCATAGGGAAGGGGGATGTCCTGATCTTTGTGTGTGCCATCGTATTCTCCCTGCATATTCTTGTGATCGATTATTTTTCTCCTAAGGTGGACGGGGTGAAGATGTCCTGTATCCAGTTCTTCGTGTGCGGGATCGTGTCCCTGCCCTTCATGTTTGTGTTGGAGACACCGAAGGTAGGAGCGATGCTTGAAGGCTGGATGCCGCTTCTGTATGCGGGCGTGCTGTCCTGCGGGGTGGCGTATACACTGCAGATCATAGGGCAGAAGAATGTGCATCCGGCAATTGCGTCTTTGATCTTAAGTCTTGAGTCATGCTTCTCGGTATTGGCGGGCTGGATCGTTCTTGGAGAAAGGCTGTCTGCGAAAGAATCAATCGGGTGCGTGCTGATGTTTGCGGCGATCATACTGGCGCAGCTGCCGGAACGGAAGTTGAACATAAGAAAGGAGAGTAAGTGATGAGATTTGTAATTCAGCGTGTTACGGAAAGTGAAGTGAAGGTGGATGGAGAGGTGCTTGGAAGGATTGGCAAGGGATTCATGGTCTTGATCGGCGTGTGTGATTCTGATACGAAGGAGATCGCGGATAAGATGGTCAGGAAGATGCTTGGGCTTCGTATCTTTGAGGATGAACAGGGGAAGACGAACCTGTCTCTTGAGACGGTGGGCGGCGAGCTGCTCCTGATCTCGCAGTTTACTTTATATGCGAACTGCAAGAAAGGAAACAGGCCAAGCTTCATAGAAGCCGGCGCGCCGGATATGGCGGAAGAGATGTATGAGTATATCATCGGGAAATGCAAGGAGCAGGTTCCCGTGGTGGAGCGGGGACAGTTCGGCGCTGATATGAAGGTAAGCCTGGTGAACGACGGACCCTTTACGATCATTCTGGATTCTGAGACATTGTAAAATGTTCCGGAGGAAATATGCCCTTCCTATAAGCAGGCATTCGAGTGCAGTTAGTCGTTAGCTCACCGGAGCTTTACCCAGTCTGCGTTAGGAAGGGCATATCCCAACTGTACAGGCGGAAACTTTTTTGCAATTTGAGATATAAAATGCTGTTTCTCGTAAGACGCCCTTCTATTTTTCAGTGCATTCAATATTTATAGAAATATTATCTTTCGAGAGCCCATGGAAGTATCCTTCTATCAGGTTTTCGATTGCTATTTGTGTTTCTTCTGAAATTTCATTACCAGGGTCGGAATATAATGTTACAGCAACAGTAGTCTCTGATTGATCTTCTGTATCAAAATTATTTATACTGACCAAAGGGTTGCTCCCTTCGGCGATCGACTGGATGGTATCTTGTAGCTTCATTTCCAGATCAGCCTTTTGATGATCCTCTTTTTTGGTCATATCAGTTTGGTGTTCGGTGTCAAAGCTTTCATATACAATATCACGGTCTGCAGATCTAAGATTAACTGTTATCAATCCAGCAGCAATGCAAATAATGAATAAACCGGTACATAGACAAATCCTTTTTCTGTATTTTTCTCTCATTTTTCCTCCCATACGATCAAAACAGTGATTCGCTTTTATATTAAGATTATATAGCTTTAGTCCAAGTGTATTATATTATTTAAAATATGTCAATAAATATTACTTTAAGGGAATCGAAAGCAGACAGTTTCAAGTAGAAATAGTTCTAAAATCTAATTAAATATCTATAAAATTCCCCATAATAATTTATAAAATAGCTGAATTATGTTGACACTTATGGTAAAAATATCTAGTATAAACATTAGATATCTAACTAATAGTATGTTTGCGGCATGGAAGGAGGAACGGGTATTGTGAAGAATATAGAGGATGCGTCGGTATTTATCGTACTGCATCAGTTGCTTCATCTCTGGAGTTGTCATTTTGGTGGAGAGCAGAAAACCGTATAGAATCAGCAGAAAAGCGTAACTACACCTTTTATCAATACCCACACATAACACTCTTTTTACACCTTTGAACATAAAGCCGTATTCCTATATAATCAAACCATGAAAGGATGGTGTTGATTATGAGAGAAAAGAGAAATCATTTATATGTGGACAACCAAGAACGGAGCATTTTGTTACATAGCCTTGTGGAACTGAAAAACCAGCTCATACAGCAGGGCAGATATACAGACTGCGTTGACGAACTGATATTTAAGGTCGTAAACGCACCCGTCAAGAGAATGAAAATTGAATATGTCTAAGGCACATCACAGAGCCGCTTATTCTTATTGATTTTTTAAGAGTAAGCGGCTTTTTTGCGTTCTCTGGTACTCTTACATAGCCACCTTGACAAAGTGGCTAAATCTATGCGAAAGGAGGACGCACCCTATGTCAAATTGCAAAGTAATCGCTTTAACCAACCAGAAAGGCGGCGTTGGAAAGACCACCACGGCGGTCAATCTGGGTGTGGCTCTGGCACAGCAGGGCAAAAAAGTTTTGCTGATTGATGCCGATGCACAGGCAAATTTAACCATGTCTCTCGGTTACAGCCGACCAGACGATTTGCCCGATACGCTCTCGACTATCATGCAGGACATCATTGATGATAAACCCGTTGATGTTTCCAGAAGCATCCTGCACCATGACGAGGGCGTTGACCTACTCCCGTCCAACATTGAGCTGTCTGGGCTGGAAGTAAGACTGATAAACGCCATAAGCCGTGAAAGCGTGCTGAAAACCTGCATCAATGAGGTGAAAAAGAATTACGATACTGTCCTCGTTGATTGTATGCCGAGCTTGGGGATGCTGACAATCAATGCGCTTGCGGCTGCTAACAGCGTGGTTATCCCGACACAGCCCCATTATCTTTCCGCCAAAGGCTTAGAGCTGTTGCTTCGCTCCGTGTCTAAAGTGAAACGGCAAATCAATCCCCATCTGCGGATTGACGGTATCTTAATGACGATGGTAATGCCACGCACGAACATCTCTAAGGAAATCACGGCAACGGTTAAAAGTGCCTACGGGCAGAGGATTAAAGTGTTTGATACCCAGATACCCCACTCCATCCGTGCCGTGGAAGCCACCGCAGAGGGCAAGAGCATTTTTGCCTACGACAAAGGCGGCAAGGTAGCCGCCGCTTACGAGCAGTTCGGAAAGGAGGTGGCAGAGCTTGGCGAAAAACAGAGGAAGCAAAATCGAGCTGACCGCATACGATGACCTCTTTGAAACGGACGAGAGCCGTGCGGAAGCGAATCTAAGCAAAATTAGGGAAATCCCGATTGTGGAGATTGACGAGTTCCCAGACCACCCGTTCAAGGTCTTGATGGATGAGGACATGGAGCAGCTTGTGGACAGCATAAAGCGGAGCGGCGTAATGACCCCTGCTACTGTCCGCCAGAAAGAGGGCGGGCGGTATGAGCTAATCAGCGGTCACAGGAGGAAAAAGGCTTGTGAGCTTGCAGGGCTTGAAATGCTCAAATGCGAGGTTAAGGAGCTGACCCGTGACGAAGCTATCATTGTCATGGTTGAGAGCAATCTCCAAAGGACTACTATCTTGCCGAGTGAGAAAGCCTTTGCGTATAAGATGCGGCTTGAAGCGATGAAACGGCAGGGACAGCGAAGTGATTTAACTTCGTCGCCAGTGGCGACTAAGTTACAGAGTGGGCGTTCTGATAAAGAATTAGGCGAACTGGTTGGAGAAAGCAAAGACCAGATACGTCGCTATATCCGTCTGACCGAGCTTGTACCCGAAATCCTGCAAATGGTAGATGAACGCCAGATTGCTTTCCGCCCTGCGGTGGAAATCTCCTATCTGTCCGAGGAACAGCAATATACGCTTTTAGAAGCGATGGGCTACAATGATGCCACGCCCTCTCTTGCACAGGCTATCAAGATGAAAAAGTTCATGCAGGAGGGAAAGCTCACGGACGGGGTTATCCAGAGCATCATGCAGGAGGAAAAGCCGAACCAGAAAGAGAAGCCCGCCTTTAAGGACGAGCGGATAACCAAGCTCATACCAAAATCCATCCCCAGAGGGCAGGAAACGGATTTTGTCGTAAAGGCGTTGGAGTTTTATAACCGCCACTTGCAGCGGAGCAAGGCTCACGAGAGGTAGAACAGGCAAGATGGGGATTTTGGCATGGAACGCCGTGGGAGAAGTCTGCCCCTTTGAGGGACAGCAAATTTTTTTCGGCTTCCCCCTCTCCACACCTCTCCCCCTTGATACTGCCAGTAACTATCCGAGAAAAGAAATATGCGTAGGCAACGAGCCAAGCGGACGTGCTTGCACGGACATTTGGCGACTGCCACGACAGCCGAATGACTTGTGCCTTGTTATGAGTTATTCGGTATAAAGGCTGTCCAGAGGGGCAGCTTTTTCTGTCAGTAAATCAATGAGCAACTATCAACATGAGAACGAACAGGAGGTAACGAATGAAGATTCGTAAATTATTTCAAAGGGCTGCGGCGTTTGCTTTGGCTGCGGTCACGGCATTGTCCGCCGTCCCTGCCACGACAGCGTTCGCAGCGGGCGACATCGGAACGATTAGCTTTACCCACACCTACGACGGTGCAGGGAACGCCATAAGGTACAATTCCAGTGCGAACATCGGCGGTCATACCGCAGGCGGCACGGGCGAATATAAGTACCGCATGTATGTGGACGGGGAAACGGCGTTCTGCCTTCAGCCGGGCGTACCCTTAAAAACAGGCAATACGCTTGCAAAGGCGTCTTCCAACACATGGAACGCCCTCTCCGCAGACCAGAAAAAGGCGGTGGGGCTTGCCCTGCTTTACGGCTATCAGGGGAACAGCGGGAATCTGTCTGGGAGCGATGACGAGAAATGGCTTGCCACGCAGACCCTTGTATGGGAGTTCGTCACGGGATGCCGTAATTCAGCAAGCCCGTACAGCCAGACAAGCACGACCGTTTACAGCCTGCACTTTGGCTCGAATTATGCAAACAGCGGGGCAAGGTCGGCTTATGACCAGATTGTGTCATTCATGACAAGGCACAGCACGATTCCAAGCTTCATGTCGGCGGGCAAGAAAGATATTACAAAAGAACTTGCCTATAAGGACGGGAAGTACAGCCTGACATTGACGGATAAGAACAATTCCCTCTCCGAGTATTCCTTTACCAGCTCCGACAGCAATGTAAAAGTGTCAAAGTCTGGGAACAAGCTCACCATCACGTCAAAAAAGGCGATTGACGGCAAGGCGAGGATTACCGCAACGAGGAACAACACGCCGACCGTCAGCAGCGGGGCGAAGATGATTGCATACGGCGACCCGAACCTGCAGGACGTTATCACGGGCGTGGAAAACGTGGACACCATGACGGCGTATATCAACGTGGAAACGCCGACAGGGACGGTCGCACTGAAAAAGACTTCCGAGGACGGCGTTGTTGCGGGGATTTCCTTTACCATCAAGGGCGACGGCTTCAACAAGACCGTAAAGACAGATAAAGACGGAAATATCACGGTGGAGGGCTTATTCCCTGGCGCTTACACCGTCACGGAGCAGTCCATTG
The DNA here is from genome assembly GCF_000403455.2 of Dorea sp. 5-2. Classification (GTDB taxonomy): domain Bacteria; phylum Bacillota; class Clostridia; order Lachnospirales; family Lachnospiraceae; genus Sporofaciens. The sequence continues at coordinate 70,854 of NZ_KE159719.1, forward strand.
ACCGCTACGAGCCGCAGAAAACCCAGACCGTTACGATTATCGGGGGAAAGACTTCTACGGTCACGTTCAGCAACACCTTGAAGCGTGGAAGCCTTGAGGTTGTGAAAACATCCGAGGACAATCTTGTGGATGGCGTGAAGTTCCACCTTTACGGCACTTCTTTAAGCGGGCTTGCAGTAGATGAATATGCCGTGACCGATAAGAATGGGCTGGCGAAGTTTGAGAACGTCCTTATCAGCGGCAGTATGCCATATACCCTTGAGGAAGTGGACACGGCTATCCGCTACGTTGTCCCTGCATCCCAGACCGCCCCGATTGAGTGGAAGAAAGTTACAAAACGCAGCTTTACCAACATCTTAAAGAAATTCAATGTCACGGTGTTAAAGACCGACGTGGAAACGGGCAAGAAGCCGCAGGGCGACGCCACCCTTGCAGGTGCGGTTTACGGCATTTATAAGGGCGAGGAGCTTGTGGACACCTACACCACCGATGAAAACGGGCAGTTCACAACAAAATATTATATCTGCGGAAACGATTGGAGCGTCCGTGAGATTACCCCGTCCGAGGGCTATCTCTTAGACACGACCGTACACCATGTAGGCGCAGAGCCAGAGCTTTACACCGTGGAATATAATTCTGCAAAGAATGATGTGAATGAGCAGGTCATCAAAGGCAATATTGCCATCATCAAGCACACAGACAACGGCGAAACCCAGATTGAAACGCCAGAGGAGGGGGCTGTCTTTGAGGTATATCTGAAATCCGCAGGCAGTTTCGATGCGGCGGAGGAAACCGAGCGTGACACATTGATATGTGACGAAAACGGCTTTGCCCAGACAAAGGATATGCCATACGGCATCTATACCGTGCATCAGACCTCTGGATGGGACGGTCGGGAGTTGATGAAAGATTTTGACGTGTTCATCTGCAAGGACAGCCAGACTTACCGCTACCTTATTAACAACGCCAACTTTGAGAGCTATATCAAGATTGTGAAAAAGGATATAGAAACGGGCAAAGTCATCCCGTATGCGGGTGCAGGCTTCCAGATTTACGACCCAGAGGGAAACCTTGTAACAATGAAATTCACTTATCCCGAAGTGACGGAGATTGACACATTCTACACTACCGCAGACGGCGGGCTTATCACGCCGCAGACACTTGAATACGGCAAGGGATATTCGCTTGTGGAAGTGCAAGCCCCATACGGCTATGTTTTAGACTCCGAGCCAGTCTATTTTGACGTGGAGCAGGAAAACTCCGAGGAAGAAAGCGGCGTCACCATTGTCAAGGTGGAACGCTCCAATATGGCACAGAAAGGCAAGATTACAGTATCCAAGTCTGGGGAGGTATTCAGCAGGGTATCGGGAAACAAGGGGCTGTACCAGCCGATTTTTGCCGTGGATAATTTAGAGGGAGCGGTCTATGAGATTACCGCAGCCGAGGATATTATCACAACCGACGGCACGGTCAGAGCCGAAAAAGGCGAGGTCGTGGACACGCTTACCACAGGGGAAGATGGCACGGCGGAAAGCAAAAAGCTTTATCTCGGTAAGTATGAGGTAAAGGAAGTGACCGCCCCGTTTGGCATGGTATTAAACGATGAAATCCATGCGGTCGAGCTTGTGTATGCGGGGCAGGAAATTGAAGTGACGGAAACAGGCACGGAATTTTACAATGAGCGTCAGCGTGTGGAAATCGACCTCAACAAAACCCTTGAGGTGGATGAAGCATACGGCGTGGGCAACAACGGTGAAATCAAAGACGTCACGTTCGGTCTGTATGCAGCCGAGGAGCTGACCGCAGCCGACGGCTCTGTTATCCCTGCCGATGGATTGATTGAGGTTATTTTCCTTGATGAGAACGGTCACGGAAAAGCTATCAGCGACCTGCCGATGGGCAGCTACTATGTGCAGGAAATCAGCACAAATGCCGCCTACCTTATCAGCGATGAGAAGTACCCTGTTGACTTCGAGTACGCAGGGCAGGAAACAGCTATCGTGAATATCACGGCAAACGAGGGAGAAGCCATTGAAAACGAACTGATTTACGGTTCTGTCAGTGGTAAAAAGTCCAACGAGGACGGCGAAGATTTAGGAGGTGCGTTAATTGGCATCTTTAAGACAGGTACAACAGAATATACAAAGGAAAATGCGATTGCGACTGCCACATCCGAAGATGACGGCAGTTTTTCTTTTGCGGAAGTTCCGTATGGCACATGGGTTATCCGTGAAATCGAAAGCCCGAAAGGATATGTACTCTCCAAGGAAGAAATCAACGTGACAATCGGCGAGGTTGACAAAGTTGTGGAGATTGAGCTTGTCAATTATTTTATTACGGGAAATATCGCTCTGACTAAGGTAGACAAGGACTATCCCGATAACAAGCTCACAGGTGCGGTATTTGAGGTTTACTCTGATACGGACGGCGACGGAAAACTGGATAAAAAGGATGAACTTCTCGGCGAGATGGGCGAGGTGGAGAAAGGCGTTTACCAGATGAACGACCTCAGATACGGCAAATACCTTGTCCGTGAGAAAACCGCCCCGACGGGCTTTGTGCTTGATGAGAACGTCTATCTCGTATCCATTGAGGAAAACGGCAAGACCTACAACGTGGAGAATGAAGCGGGCAAAGGCTTCTTGAATGAAGCGCAGAAAGGCTCACTCAAAATCGTTAAGACTTCCTCTGACGGCAAGGTGGAGGGCTTCTCTTTCCGTGTCATCGGCAAAGATTACGACCAGACATTCAAGACGGACAAAAATGGCGAAATCGCCATTAACGGCTTGCGTATCGGCGAATACACCGTGTCCGAGGTCAGCGACAAGGCATCCTCTGGCTATATCCTGCCTGCCGACCAGAAAGTGACAATCAAAACAGACGAAACGGCGACCGTCACCATGCACAACGAGCTACGGGACACCCCGAAAACAGGCGATGACTTTAACCTCGGTTTGTGGGTAAGCCTTGCGGCGGCATTTACTGTCGGTGCAGGAATCTTCGGATTTGTCGGTTATAAGAGCGGAAGAAAGAAAAAGGAGGATTAAACAGGATGAGAGAAAAAACCATTATTGCTATTGTGCTTGTGGCATTTATCGGCGGTGCGGCTGCGTGGCTGCATTTCCGCAGGAAGAAATAAATTAGGAGGTTTTTGATATGGGATTGGGGCGGTTCAGAATGACCACCCTCTTTCCATTTATAGAGGGTGTTTGTGCGAAGAAACACACAGAACGGAGGAATTTATGGACAGTCTGAAAACCATTGAGGGCAAAGTCAGAGCCGTCCTGCAAGAAAATGAGGACGCCAGAAATGACGATATGGTGCTGTACCTTGCCCTCTGCAACCTTTATCTGAAAGATGCGGGAGCTATGCCGCTTGCCCAGATACTTTTGAACCATAAGGAGCTTGGCTTGCCGAGCTTTGAGAGCGTGGGCAGGACACGCCGCAAATTGCAGGAGAAATACCCAGAACTTTTAGGGAGTGTGCGGATGCAGAAAATCAGAGCCAAAGGCGAAAAGGCATACCGTAGATATGCGAAAGAATCGTGAGGTGAAAGGTGCAGGATAAGTCTTTTGAATACGGAGGGCATCATTTTATCCCAGAGCGGCGGTTCACAAAGCGGGAAGATGATTTTTTCATGATTACCCGCAGGCTTCGGAGTGATACGGAGTTAGGATTTTTTGCCGCTGACTATTACGGCAGGGGAAGCCAGAAATTCCCTTATTCTTATGATGATTTTTATGCTGCATCCACGGATAAGAAATGCGATGTTTTCCGCTGCGTGGAGAACGGCAGGCTGTACGTCCCCTGCCAGTATGAATTGCAGCAATATATGGACGAGAAACAAAAAGAGAGGAGGAACGCCTATGAACGGTGAAACACGCTCCGATCAGGGCTATGAAATCATAGAGAGCTGCACTATCGGGAACACGGAGCTTGTCATCGGGCATCACCCGAAAGCCCCGAACCCATATGTCTGCTGGTACTGCAAAGGCGGCGACAACTATTATTGGGGCTGCTACTGCAACACCCTTGAAGCGGCGAGGGAGAAACTGAATGAACGCTACCAGTCTGAGTGCCAGATGCCATATAACCAACAGCACGATAAAAAGGCGAAGCAGCACGATGGGCGTGAGCGGTAGCACGGGAAACAATGAAAATGACAAGAAATATAACTGCACGGACTGCCCTTACCCCCGATATAAGGACAGCCGTGTCATCTTCTGCGACGTCTGTATCAGAAAAATTTTAGACTGGCAGAGGGAGAAAAAACAGGGAAAGGAGAACCCCGATGGAGAATGAAGAAAAACGGATGATTAGCTCCTACGAGGTCACGCAGAGCATCCACATCGGAAAAAAGGAAGTCGTGTTCGGCATAGATGAGAAAGAGGAATACCCGTATCTTGTCTGCTATTGCACTTACGACAATCCGCTGTCCGCAGAATGGGTGACGGATGCGGTCGGCTCTGACGACTATCTGGAAGCCATGCAGATGTTTACCGACAGGGTGCGGGAACAGATAGAGAGTGTAAGAGCAGAGCAGGAACAGTTCAAGTTTGACATGACCCCGTTTACCATAGACGACTGCATCCCAGACGATAAGTGCGGCAGCATTGTGGGCAAGGTCGTTGTCATCAACGCCGAGGTCAACCGCCATGAATATCGTCATTCTGCCTATCAGCTTGTACTGGCAGACGGCGGTCACGGTGCGTTGGGCGGCAGGGGGCAGGCGGTGTTCGGCACTTCCCTTGCGGACGGAAAGCACGCCCGATGGGAACGGTGTGACGTGCTTGGGGAAATCAAGCCAGAGAAGATGCCCGTCTGGGCAAAGGAAGCACTTGCAAAAATCCAATCGCAGGAAAAGGCGAAGAAATCAAAGAGCAGGGAGGAACGCTGATGGAGATACGGACTTTGACGCAATCCGAACAGAAATACACTTACGCACAGAGTATGCAGCTTGAGGGGCAGACGGGATGTATCGGTCATCTCCGAGGTGATTTTGCCCCCTCTGGATATGGCTTTTATACTTCTTGGACTGATACGAGGGAGCAATGGAAAACTGATGAATTTAAGGCAGGGCTGGACGAAGTTATCAATGCCCTGCGTGAAGATAAGGGGCTTCTGCACAACCGCTATGACATGGCGGCGTTTGCGAGGGAGAATCCCGAAAGTGCTTTTAAGGGTAATTACTGTACCGAGTACGGCTTCCGTGCGGATACCGACAAGCACGCTTTCCTGCTCCGCTGCAACCCGACAAAGGGCGACTATAACTTTTACTGCTACTGCTATGTGAAAGAATGGCTCGATAAGCATATGGCAAAAGCGGAACAGGGAATCCGCTTTATCGACCCACATTATAAAGAGAAGTTCCGCATCCCAGACGGCGGGAAAATCATTATCACTTATGATTGGGGAGAAAAGGCGGAAAAGAGCTGCCGTTTCATTGACGAATACCATACCGAAGTGGGCAGTAATCTTTACCACATCTGCGAGTTTGCCGAGCGTATGGAAAATAACGGACACAGCTATGAGCCGAAGCCGCAGGAGCCGCCGTCCGCACAGAAAGCCCCGAAGCACAAAGACCATGAACGATAGGAGGAAAGGAACATGGCAGTCAACCAGAAAGCCGTTAAGGTTTTAAATAAGATATTTGAAGCGGGCTTTACCGAAGAAAAAGCCATTGCCGCTATGACGATGGACGATATTTTATCCATGCAAGGCATTACGGTTGCGGACATCACGCTCATCAATGAGCTGCAAAAAAGCATCAAAGGGAACAAAGTTATCTCTTTTCTGGGAGGTGGCACGGAATGAGCGGAGGACGGAAAATCTGCATGACGGACAGCGTAGGAAAGGAACTTTTCTCTGTCCCCGATGGCGGCGTCATCCGTATGTTTTATGGGAACGGGGAGGATTATTTTGCCGTCTGTCGCTATCTGGACGAAACCCATGCAGAGATTGACGGCGTAAGGTGCGCCGTTCGGGAGTTTGCACAGAGGATGGAACAAAACAGAATCAGCTATGCCCCTGCTTAAAGGCGGGGCATGGACAACAGGAGGATTGATATTTTTATGGAACAGACTGTTTTATCGGGCGGTGATAGGGATTGAGTACCGAGCTTATCAACCGTATCACAGTAAAAAAAGACGGCGTGTATGTATCTTCCCACAGCTCCAACGACACCTCTCCGTATCATTCATGGAGGTGCAGGGGCTTGTCGGAAATCTATGCCGCCGAGGGGCAGAAAGGGCTTGACCGTGAGGTTATCCGTATGCTCTATGAGTATGCCGAGCTTCGTGGGACGCATAAAAGCCTTGCACGTTACCGCTACGCAAAGGACGCCCCCGCCGCCCGTGCCATCTATCAGAAATATATGGACAAGATAGACGACCGCTACGGGCAGATGGACGAAGCCGACCAGAACAGCGTCTGGTACAAGCCCACGGAAAAGGCAAAGGAGTACCGAGCCTATGAGCGGGAGATGCGGGAAAAGATGTATTCCGAAATCGCTGAAAGATGCGGGGAATACGACAGGAAACAGAAAAACAAAGATATGGAACGATAAGGAGGTGTAAGCCTATGGCTGCAAAGTACCAGCTTATTACGGAGCTGTACCGCCGCACGGGGATGGCGGTCGCAAAGAACCCGCAGGCTTGGCAGGGCTTTTTATCCTCTGCCTGCCACAATTACAAGTGCCGCTTTGACGAGCAGCTCTTGATTTACGCCCAACGCCCCGATGCCACCGCCGTAGCCGAGATTGGCACATGGAACAGGCTCTTTAAGCGTTGGGTGAACAAGGACAGCAAGGGGATTGCGGTCTTTGACCCGAAAGGGCGCAGGAACACGCTGAAATACTATTTTGACGTTTCCGACACCCATGAGGGCTACTACGGCAGCCGAGCCGTCCCGATATGGCAGATGGATAAGCGGTATGAGCAGCCCGTCATGGAACGGCTTGCGGACAGGTTCGGCGGCACGGAGGGCGGCGACCTTGCCACGTTTTTAATTCAGACAGCGGAGAACGCCGTGGAGGACAATTTATCCGATTACCTCTCACAGCTAAAGGGCTGCACGAAAGACAGCTTTTTAGAGGAACTGGACGACTATAATATAGAAGTGATTTACAAACGGCTTGCCGCAAACAGCGTCGCCTATATGCTGTTAAGCCGCTGCGGTCTGGATGCGGGAGGATATTTTGAGCGTGAGGACTTTGCGGAGATTATAAATTTCAACACGCCCCAGACGCTGAACGCCATCGGCATCGCCACAAGCGACATTTCCGAGATGGCGTTGCGGGAAATCTCTGCGGCAGTACGAAATGTGCAAATCGAAGCTAGAGGTCAGAACCGCACATTTGCAAGGAGTATCACAAGCCAGTATGATAAAGGCAGGAAACAACCCGAAAGGAGCGAAGATAATGAGCGAAATCACTTATACGAAACAGGCGGACTACCTTATACCCGACCTGACATTACCGACAGAGCCAGAGCTTCCGCTTGGCAGGTACGCTTTGATGCACAGGGATTATCTGGAAAACCACAAGAGGGTGACGTACCTCAACCTGCTGACAGCAGGCAGGCTGAACGAACACTTACACCAGACCGAACAGACGGCGTTGCAGCGGCTGGAGCTTCTGACGAAGCAGTTAGCAGCCGAGCAGGGAGTGACGGAGGAACTGAAAGAGAAAGCCCCGATGCAGTGGCTCGGCATGATGAACAATATCCGCAGCCAAGCGGAGGAAGTGATACTGGAAGAACTGATTTACAATTAGGAAATTCAGAACCAGAGCCGCAATCGGACGGTGGCAGGCAGGAAGAAGAAACAGTTACGGCACAGACAGCAGAGCCAGAAAAACAGACGGAAAACGAAAAAGGCAGCGTTGCCAATGAGGAAGAAGTTGCCGCCAATCTCCCGACCGTAGATGAACAGATTGAAATGATTGCTGAAGCAGAGGACGAAAAAGCCTCTGCTTTTGCCGTTTCACAGGAGGATATTGATGCCGTCCTTGTAAAAGGGAACAGCGTTGCGAACGGGAAATACCGCATTTACCACCAGTTCCAGAAGCAGGAAGATAAAAAGAAGAACATTGATTTTCTGAAAAGGGAATACGGCACGGGCGGATTTTTTGTTAATTTTTCAGACGGCACGGAGGGGTATGTGTGGTACAGCGGCAAGGGCATCTCCATTGACCGTGACGGTATTTCCACCGAACACGACCTTGTTTTGAGCTGGTCGAAAGTGGAAAAACGGCTGCGGGAGCTGGTTAAGGATAACCGCTACCTCAATCCCAAAGAGAAAGACCATTACGCCGACTATCTGGAAAGCGTGTCTGCCCCGCAGCATGAAATCGACACCCAGAGGAAACTGGCAAGGCAGCGTTTTATTGAGGAAAAAAGGGAGCTGCCCCCTGCGGACAAGCGGGACACGCTCGCCCTGCGGCTCTCCGACTTCATCCGTGATTTGGACGGCTATGAGAAAGACTTGTTGGGCGTAATTGGATGCAGGGATTTTGCGGATATGCCCGCCGACCTTATGGAACAGGCATTGCAGCATCCCGACAACGTGCAGGAGATGTTAGACTTCCTCTCCCTTGTGCAGAAAAAGACGACCAGCGTTTACAGCCGCAGCAATGCGTGGCGTTTTTCGCAGGAGCTTACGGAGCTGTACCCTCTCCGCTACCTCTACCACGAGGGCGACGTGGTGTATATCGGGGCGGACAAATATGAGGTCACCGCCTTTGATGAGAATGCCGTGTCCCTGCGAAATGCGGAGTTCCCGTTGTTTGGAAAGGAGTTCAGCCGAGCCGATTTTGAAGAAAAGCTAAAGGAGAACCCTGCAAACGACCATTTAAAAACGGTCATTACCGAGAGCCAGAAAACAGAAACACTTGCCGAGGAAAAGCCAGACAGCATTACACTTTCTATTGGATTTTCCGAGCATCCCGCCTTTTATGACAAGGAGCTGAACGACCGATTTACGGATTTGAGTTTCGCTCTGGGAAATAAGCTGCTCGGCATTCTGGACGAAAAACAGCATCGGGAAAGGGAGGATGAGGAAAACCATGTCGGATGGTATCATAAGACCGATTTTGAAATCCATGCCGTCATCGGCGGCGAGGAATTTAATTATGAAGGGCGGTTTGACATCGGCGACGGCGAGGGGGATTTAATCGCCCATATCCGAAATTTTTATGAATATTCCCTCTCCCCCGACTGCCCGTTTATCCCAGAATGGAAACGGCAGGGCGAAGATTACTACCGAGAGAAAATGGGATCCCTGCGTCTGGGGCGTGACGTGTTTATCCCGTTCTTGGAGCGGAACACCGAGCTGACCCCAGAGGATGAAAAGCGGCTTGGCGATATAATGGCTACCGAGGGGGACTGGTTTCACAGGAGGAAAGAGCCTGCCGAGGAAGAACTACTAGAACAGGCGAAAGGCTGCATCGACGCATACTGCGATGCGGAGTTTGGCGGCGACGCCGAAGTGGACTATACGGATTTGTCCAACGTCAAGATTGCCTTTCGGAATACCGAGGACGGCTTGCACGGGATACAGGCATCCGTCAACCTCTTACAGTACCGCATGGAAACGTATGTGGACGGCATTCTTGCAGAATATACGCAGTACAGTGACCTTGCCGACCTTATCCAGAACGCACTTTCCAATCTGTACTACCACGATTTAGTGTCCTTGACGGAGGAACAGCTTGAGCCGTTCTATCGGGAGGAAAACAAAAAGGCGGCTGAAAACCCAAGCCCAGACATCATCTCTGATGAAACAGAACAGAAGCCCCATTACACGGTAGAGCAGACTTCCGATGCTTTTGCTGACCCATTTATCATACGGAATAATGAAGCCCCAGAGGACAGTGCCGACCGATATTACGACGTAGGCGGCATCTACCAGACCTTTGAAACCGAGGAAGAAGCACAGGAATACGCCGACACCTTAAACAGTGCGGAGCATATCACGGAGCTATTTGCAGCGAAAGATGCGGAGCGTGAGGAACAGCAGAAATCAGAGCCTGCCCCGTCTGGGACGGATGAAAAGCAGGATAATTCTGACCTTATCGGCAAAGAGCTTATGATTGACAACCGCCGTTATCTTATCGAGAGCGTCGGGAAAATCAGCGGCGATGTTTCCATGCGTGACATCACATTTCAGAACAACATGGGCTTCCCGATAAACCGTGTGGAGAAAGTGAGCTATGTCCGCAGGCTCTTGGAGCAGGCAGAGAAAGAACCACAGCCCGAAGAAAAATCAGAATCCCCCGCTGAACCGACCACGGAAACCGTGGCGGAATATCCCGCCGTGGAGAACGGGCTTCCTTATGACATTGTGGTGGAGAAGATACGCTTTGACGAGCCAGAGCATGGGCAGACAATAGAAATGCCTATTACGGCGAAACCGTCCGCCCCTGCCCTCTCCCATGACCGCCGCAACTACCGCATTACTGATGATGCGTTAGGCGTTGGCGGCGCAAAAGAGAAGTTCCGCAACAACATGTCCGCAATAAGGCTTCTCCACGACCTTCAGATAGAAAACCGCCTTGCCACGCCCAAAGAACAGGAAACCCTTGCAAAATATGTTGGGTGGGGCGGTCTGTCGATGGCGTTTGACGGTAATAATGCGGCTTGGGCAGATGAATATAAGGAATTAAAATCAGCACTCTCCGATGAGGAATACCATGCCGCTATGGAATCCACGCTGACCGCTTTTTATACGCCGCCTATTGTCATTAAGGCGATGTATGAAGCCCTTGACCGTCTGGGATTTTCACAGGGGAATATTTTAGAGCCGTCCTGTGGCACGGGCAATTTTTTAGGGTTGTTACCCGACAGCATGGAAAAGTCAAAGCTGCACGGCATTGAGATTGACCCGTTATCGGGCAGGATTGCGAAGCAGCTCTACCAGAAAGCCAATATCGCCATTGAGGGATTTGAGGAAACAAAGCTCCCAGATAACCACTTTGACGTGGTGCTTGGCAACATCCCGTTCGGGGAGTTCAAAGTCAACGACAGCCGCTACAACGCCCAGAAGTTCCTAATCCACGACTATTTTATTGCAAAGGCTCTGGATAAGGTGCGGGCAGGCGGCGTTGTGATGTTCATCACCTCTAAGGGGACGATGGACAAGGCAAGCCCAGAGGTGCGGAAATATATCGCACAGAGAGCCGAACTTTTAGGTGCTGTCCGCCTGCCAGATAACACGTTTCGAGCAAACGCAGGCACGGAGGTCACGAGCGACATCCTTATTTTACAGAAACGTGACCGCATGATAGAGATAGAGCCAGAATGGGTACACCTCGACACAGACGGGAACGGTGTCACGATGAACAGCTACTTTGTCCAGCATCCAGAGATGGTGCTTGGCGAGATGAGGATGGAAAGCACAAGGTTCGGCATGGACAGCGTTTGCAAAGCCTACCCCGATATGCCGCTTGCGGGGCTTCTCCATGAAGCCATGCAGCGGATAGACGGCGAAATCCCAGAGATTGAAAATGAGGTTGACCGTATCTCTGACGAACAGGAGAAAGTCATCCCCGCTGACCCGAACGTGCGGAACTTCTCGTTTGCCCTTGTGGGCGGCAAGGTCTACTTCCGAGAGAATAACGAAATGACCCCCGCTAACGTGTCCATGACGGCGGAGAACCGCATCAAGGGGCTGCTGGAAATCCGTGACTGCGTGAGGAAGCTCATCCAGTACCAGACCGACGACTGCCCAGAGGAAATGATACAGACCGAGCAGGAAAACCTAAACCGATTATACGATGCCTTTAAAAAAAAGTACGGCTTAATCAACAGCAGGGGGAACTACCTCGCTTTTGCAGCAGACGAAAGCTACTTCCTTTTATGCTCCCTTGAAGTGCTTGACGACGAGGGGAAATTCAAACGCAAGGCTGATATGTTCACGAAACGGACGATAAAGCCCCACCGAGAAGTGACCTTTGTGGAAACCGCCAGCGAAGCCCTCGCCCTCTCCATCGGGGAGAAAGCCCATGTCGATTTATCTTATATGGCACGGCTCACCTGCAGGTCGGAGGAAGAAATCATTAAGGAATTGCAGGGAGTTATTTATAAAGTCCCGTCTTGTGAGCCTGCAAGGTATGTGACCGCAGATGAATATTTGTCGGGCAACGTGCGGGAGAAACTGAAAGTCGCAGAGATAGCGGCAAAGTCAGACCCAGAGCTTGCAGTCAACGTGGCGGCTCTGGAAAAGGTCATCCCGAAGGATTTGCCCGCAAGCGAAATCTCCGTCCGTCTGGGTACGACGTGGATACCGCAGGAGGATATACAGCAATTCATGGTGGAGCTTTTAACGCCGTCAAGCTATGCGGCGGGCAGATTGAAAGTACGCTACACGGCATATAACGGCGACTGGTTCATTGAGAATAAGAGTTCCGACATTGGGAATGTCAAGGCGGACAGCACTTACGGCACGAAGCGGGCGAGCGCATACCGCATCATGGAGGACACCTTGAATCTCCGTGACACCCGCATCTTTGACTATGTTTATGACGAACACAACAATAAAAAAGCGGTGCTGAACCATAAGGAAACCACGGCGGCGCAGGCAAAGCAGGAGGTGATAAAGCAGGCGTTTGGGGACTGGATTTGGAAAGACCCAGAACGGAGGAACAGGCTTGTACGCTACTACAATGACACATTTAACTCTATCCGACCCCGTGAATATGACGGAAGCCATATCACATTTGGCGGCATCAGCCCAGAAATCCAGCTAAGACCGCATCAAGTGAATGCCATCGCCCATATCCTCTACGGCGGCAACACGCTCCTTGCACACAAAGTAGGGGCAGGCAAGACTTTTGAGATGGTCGCCGCCGCACAGGAAAGCAAGCGGCTCGGCTTATGCCAGAAATCCATGTTTGTCGTGCCGAACCACCTTGTCGGGCAGTGGGCGTCGGAGTATTTAAGGCTCTATCCATCTGCCAACATCCTTGTCACGACCAAGCGGGATTTTGAAACGGGAAACCGCAAGAAGTTCTGCGGCAGGATTGCGACGGGGGCGTATGATGCGGTGATTATCGGGCATAGCCAATTCGAGAAAATCCCCATCAGCGAGGAACGCCAGAGGGAACAGCTCATGCGCCAGCTTGACGATATTGAGCGTGGCATTGACGACGTGCAGGCATCCCACGGGGAACAGTTCACGGTCAAGCAGCTCATGAAAACGAGGAAAGCGATTAAGGCGAAGCTCGATAAATTAAACGACACCAAACGGAAAGACAGCGTGATAAACTTCGAGGAATTGGGCATAGACAGGCTCTTTATAGATGAGAGTCATTTTTATAAGAACCTCTATTTATTTACCAAGATGCGGAACGTGGGCGGCATCGCCCAGACCGAAGCCCAGAAGTCAAGCGACTTGTTTATGAAGTGCCGCTATCTGGACGAAATCACGGGAAACCGTGGCGTAGTATTCGCAACGGGAACGCCTATAAGTAACTCGATGGTCGAGATGTACTCCGTGCAGAGGTACTTGCAGTATGACACCCTCGCAAGGAATGGGTTGCAGCATTTTGACAGTTGGGCTTCCACGTTCGGCGAAACGGTCACGGCTCTGGAACTCGCCCCAGAGGGGACGAATTACCGAGCCAAGACGAGGTTTGCGAAGTTCTACAACCTGCCAGAGCTTATGCAGATGTTCCGTGAGGTTGCGGACATCCAGACCGCCGATATGTTAAAGCTGCCCGTTCCAAAGGTCAATTACCACAATGTCAAGACAAAGCCGAGCCAAATCCAGACGGAAATGGTGGCGGGGCTTGCGAAGCGGGCAGAGAAAATCCGAGCCAAACTGGTAAAGCCACAAACAGATAATATGCTCAAAGTGACAAACGACGGGCGGCAGCTTGCCCTAGACCAGAGATTGATTGACCCGATGCTGCCAGACGACCCGAACAGCAAAGTCAACGCCTGCGTGGAAAATATGTACCGCATCTGGGAGGGACACGCCGACACAAAGGCGGCACAGCTCTTGTTCTGCGACCTCAGCACACCGAAAAACGACGGTATGTTCAACGTCTACGATGACATGAGGGAAAAATTGATACGGCGTGGCATCCCTGCGGAGCAGGTGCGTTTCATCCATGAAGCGAATACTGACGCACAGAAAAAGGAGCTGTTCGCAAAGGTGAGGAGCGGCGAGGTGCGTATATTGTTCGGCTCTACCCAGAAGATGGGCGCAGGTACAAACGTGCAGGACAGATTGATTGCCATTCATAACCTCGACTGCCCGTGGAAGCCGTCGTGCTTGGAACAGCGTCAAGGTCGTCTGGAAAGGCAGGGCAATATGTTTCCAGAGGTGGAAGTCTACCGCTATGTGACGGAGCAGACATTTGATGCGTACCTCTATCAGCTCGTGGAGGGAAAGCAGAAATTCATCTCCCAGATAATGACGAGCAAAAGCCCCGTGCGTTCTGCCGAGGACGTGGATGAAGTCGCCCTCTCTTTTGCGGAGGTGAAAATGCTTGCCACGGGCGACGAGCGTTTCAAGGAAAAAATGGACTTGGATATGCAGGTGGCGAAGCTGAAAGTCTTGAAGCAGAGCTACCTTTCCGAGCATTACGACCTTGAGGACAGGATACTGAAGCACTACCCGCAGGAGATTAAGGAGTATGAGGAACGCATTGTAGGTTACGAAAACGATGCCAAGATTGCAAGCCAGCATATGCCGCAGGGCGAGGACAAGTTCTGCCCGATGACTTTAAACGGCGTGACCTACAAAGAAAAAGCGGACGCAGGCGGGATGCTGCTTGCCATCTGCAAGGAAAACCCGCTGTCACAGCCGATACAAATCGGTAGCTACCGTGGCTTTCAGATGGAGGTTTTCTATGATACCGTCAATGCACACTATTGTCTGAACCTTTGCGGAATGAGAAAATATAAGGTGGATTTAGGAACGGATGCCCTCGGCAATTTAACGAGAATTGAGAATGAGATTGCCAAAATTCCTGCAAGATTGGAAGCCGCCAAGACGAGAAAGGAGGAAACCATTGCACAGCTTGAAACCGCAAAAGAGGAAGTGAAGAAGCCGTTTGCTTTTGAAAACGAGCTGAAAGAAAAGACGGAACGGCTGAACGCCCTCAATATCGAATTGAATCTGAATGAAAAAGATAAGTCTGTTATTGACGATGAGCCAGAGCAAAATGACGGGCAGCCAGAGAAAAAATGCACGGACAGGGAGCGTTAAAATCCAGTTTGCACATTTGTACTGCTGATTTTGGGGTATTATAATAAGGACGATTAGAAAAAATCGGAGGTGAGGAAGAATGTCTGATGCGTTCAGATTTGAAACTTTTGTAGATGTTCATGACAATGTTTTTAATGAATATCTCGGCTCTGTCGTGGCAAAGCTGTCCAGAGAAAACGAGGAATACCGTGCCGTGAGAGCCGAAATTGAGGGCTTGTATGAAAAGTATCCGAAAGTCTTAGGCGTGTTTGACACGGAAACAGCGGAGGAACTGACCGAGGAAGAATGTGCGGCGTTGATTGAAGTAATGGAGCTTAGAAACAAACTTACGGACATGGAGATGCAGTCGGTCTACTTCCGTGGCTGCTATGACAGCGTGGGGTATCTGAAAAAGGCAGGGATTTTATAACGGACTGACCAAGGGAAAGGCGGTGTCGGCGTGAGTGCAGATGCCGTCTTTTTACATAGCCGAAACAGACAAGAAATCCTATAACCCGATTTTTTTCATTGATAATCGTAAAAAAGTATTGACAAGCTTCTGCAAAAGGTTTAGTCTGGATAAAAATACCAGAGAGAACACATTCTAAAAACACTAAAGATAAAGCACGAAAAACATGTGCATATATTTATTGATAAGTGTTGGAATGTGTTTTTTTATTGATTAGTTTAGGAGGTTCAATAAAATGATTAGATGAAAATTCCCAGAGGCTTTATGGATAAAAACAGAGTGAAATTGCTAAAGAGGTCATCGAAGTGATTTGGTTTTTGTATATTGCTTAGAGGTTGAATAACAACGAAATTTATAAAAAATGTGAGGTGCAATATGAGCGAGAAAAATAGAGACGCAGATTATAATCGTTTAGCTGAAACTATGCAGAAAATAGCAAACGAGATTACCCGTAACTTCCAACTGAACAACATACTTCCTCAGATGAAAGCAATACAGGATACAATGTCAAATTTAAGGACATTTCCAATTTCAGAGGAAGTAAAAGCATTTATTGTTGAAGCAAAAGCAAGTGAAAATTTGTCGCACGAAGATTTTTTGAATAAATATGGAGAGGAAATAGATATTTGCAAAACAGTTGGGAAAGCAGGTTGGGTTGTATCGGAGCATTCTAATCCAAGAGAAATCAAAGAGTGGTATCAACTTATAGTTCAAGGAAAGGATGCCGAAATAATAGAATATTTTGATGCAGATAATAGCAATAGTCTAAGGAGTATCAGAAGTGGTCTATCAAAGTCCTATGTAGAAGCACCTAGTTGTCGTTACTATAATAAGGGTATAGAAGCATATGATAAGGAAGATTATATGACGGCTGCTATGTATTTAGTTGCATTACTAGAATCAAGGACGAATGACTATATGAATTACCCAAGAAAAATGTCCTATTCAAAAAAATACTCTGAAGATGGTTTTGAACAACATTTAAAAAAAGTATTTGTAAAAACAGATTCTGTTTTTACAAAGAGATTTCTGTTTTTAGATATGTATCCATCTTTGATTGAATTTCTGAATAGATTATTTGTAGATGGAATATATACACTTGATAGCAAAAATGAACCGCCATATATTAACCGTAATTGGCTCTTGCACGGAAAATGCACAAGAAATATTGAGAGATTTGAATGCGTTCAGCTTCTTAATGCATTAAGTGTCATAGAGTTTGTGTTTAAGATGGCATGAAATACAAAGCAGACTTTTTACATAGCCGAGAGGTTTTCCCTACCGAAAGCCCCTCGGCTAATTCTATTTTTGGAGGTGATTTTTATTGAATGAGAGCATCTAAACCCTATGTACAGATTGACCCAGACGTGCTTGAGCAGGCAAGGCAGATAGACTTACTCTCCTATCTTAGAGTCTATGAGCCGAGCAACCTTGTCAAAGTCAAAGGCACGACGAACGTCTACTGTACCGCCGAACATGACAGCTTGAAGATTTCCAACGGCAAATGGTACTGGTGGTCGAGGGGCTTCGGCGGCTATTCTGCCCTCGACTATCTGATGAAAGTCAAGGAATACGGCTTTGTGGAAGCCGTGGAAACCCTCACAGGGCAGACGATGGCGGACTGGAAGCCGCCGCCCCCTGCCGTGAAAAAGGACGAGCCAAAGGTGCTGCTCCTGCCGCCGAAGAATAAGGACTGCGGCAGAGTGACCGAGTATCTTTTCGGGCGTGGCATTGACTATCAGCTTATTCAAGAGTGCGTTGCCGAGGGAATTATATTTGAGAGTGCCGACTACCACAACGCCGTTTTTATCGGGAAAGATGAAAGCGGAACACCAAAATACGCCGCCTGCCGTGGCACGGTGGGGAGCTTCAAGCGAGACGCATCGGGCAGCGACAAGCGGTACTCGTTTCGGCTTTTGGCAAAAGAGCCGACCGATGCCGTGCATTTATTTGAAGCCGCCATTGATTTATTATCCTACGCCACCTATTTAAAATGCGAGGGGAAAGATTATAAAATGGAAAATCTACTCTCCCTGTCGGGCGTATATCAGCCGAAGAAAGAGCTGAAAGAAAGCAAAATCCCCGTTGCCCTCACGACTTTTTTGGAAGCAGACCCGCAAATTAAAACTATATTTCTGCATCTGGATAAGGACAGGGCAGGTCGGCTATGTACCGCCGCCTTGAAAGAATTATTGCAGAAAGACTACCGAATCGTTGATGAACCGCCGCCAATCGGCAAGGACTTCAACGATTTTTTAATGTCCTATCTGGGGATTGCAAGGCAGAAACCGAGCCATGAAAGGAGGGATGCCCGCTGACTGAATGAAGATTTTCAGTAAAAAATGACCGTAACCACAACAAAATTTCAGACCGAAAGGGAGGAAAGAACGATTGAAAAACTATGAAGCGACCCTTGTCGCCCACTATGCAAAGACCGTTTCCATTCATGCCGACAGCCCCGAACAGGCGGCGGAGAAGTTAAAGACTGTACTGTTTGACACCGACCTTGTGAAGTTTTCCGATGGGGATTTTGTCTGCGGCGAAGCCGAGATTAACGACCCTATGGAGGACGCAGGGGAAGAAAGCGAATCCGAGGGAGAGGATTTTGAGGACGATTGTTGTTCGGGCTGTCCGTGCTTCAGAACGGTGTGTAAAGGATGCTGTCAAGAGGGCGGGGATTAAAGACACGTCTTACCAAGCACTGAATTTGGTTATCCATCTGCCGATGGAAACAAAATTCGCTTGTTAGGGGAAAGCTCCCCTAATACCCCGTAAAAAGAACAATGCCAAAGTATACCGCCATGCCATGTGCGGCACGGCGGTCACAGAAAGGAATCCAAGAATGAGTGAATTTATATATTTTATCCTCGGCGCAACGCTCGGTGGGATGTTCGGCGTGGCGGCTATGTGCGTGTTGCAGATTAACAGGCTGTCCGAGGGAAAGGGGGATTTGGATGCGGAAACGAAACGTGCAGATACTGTTCCGACTGACCGAGGAAGAAGCTGAATACCTCTGCTCCCTTGCAGAGAAATCGGGACGCTCCAGACAAGCCCTGCTCCAGTCAATGGTCATGGGCTATCGGCTCTGCGAGAAGCCAGACCCAGAGTTTTATAAAATCATGCGGGAGCTGTCGGCAATCGGAAACCGCATCAACCAGCTTGCGGCAAAGGCGAATGCCCTAAACTTTGTGGACACGCCGATGCTCTATGACGAAGCCAAGCGGTGGCGGGACTTCCGTCTGGACGTGAGCAGGTGCTACCTTGTTCCGAGGAAGATGTCTGGCTGATGGCGGTCTGCGAGATATGGGACGTGAAAGGCAGGCTCGACCACCCCATCGACTATGCGGAGAACCCAGAAAAGACCGCCAACCCAAAATACACGGATGCGGACTTGCAGGCGATGGGCGACGTGGTGAAGTATGCCACCAACGGGGACAAGACCGAGAGGCAGTTTTTTGTCACGGGCGTAAACTGCGACCCGACTACCGCAAGGGATGAGATGATGATGGCAAAAACCCAATGGAACGATGAAAGCGAGATTGTCTGCTACCACGGTTTCCAGAGTTTTAAGGCGGGCGAGGTCACGCCAGAGATTGCCCATGAGGTCGGCGTGAAGCTGGCGGAAAAGATGTGGGGAGAAAGGTTTCAAGTAATCGTGGCGACGCATCTGAACACGGAATGCCTGCACAACCACTTTGTCGTCAACTCAGTTTCTTATATTGACGGCAGGCACTACCACGACAACAAGAAAAACCTGCGGCTGCTCCGCCAGCGTTCGGATGAATTGTGCCGTGAGTATTCCTTATCGGTCATCGAACACCCAAGCGGCAGGAAGAAGCCCTATGTCCTCTGCCAAGCCGAGAAGAACGGTCTGCCTACAAGGGACAGCGTGGCACGGCAGGCGGTGGACGAAGCAATCTCAAAATCATTCACACTGAAAGACTTTGACCGCCAGTTGTCGGAAATGGGATACCGCATTAATTTTGACCTCAACCGAAGATACTGGACGATTATCGGGAAAGGGTGGCAAAGACCGAAGCGGCTCTATAAGCTCGGCGAAGATTACACCAATGAAAGGATAACGGAACGCATACGGGAAAACTCCTATGCGGTCAAGTTCCAGAGTTTTTCCAAAGAGCAGCCACAGGTCAGAGTGATAAAGGTAAAAGGCACATTAAAAGACACAAAGAAAATCGGCGGCTTGCGTGGGCTGTATCTCCATTACTGCTATAAGCTCGGCATCCTGCCAAAGAAGAAACAGCAGAATTACGCAAGGCTTCACTATCTTCTAAAGGACGACTTGATGAAGATGGAAGCCATCACCAACGAAACAAGGCTGCTCTGCCGCAACCATATTGACACAGCGGAGCAGCTTTTGTCTTATAAAGGCTCTCTGGAATCCGAGATGCAGGAGCTGACCGAACAGCGCAAGGGGCTTTATTCCCAGAGCCGCAAATCAGTCGGCAAAGAAAAAGAAGCGGTCAAGGCTCGGCTGTCGGAAATCACGGGGCGTATGAAAATACTGAGGAGGGAGGTCAGATTATGTGAGGGAATCGAAGCCCGCAGCGGCACTATCAAAGAGAAGTTGCAGACCATACGGGCAGATGAGAACAAAGAAAAAGGAAAGGAGCTGATGAAGCATGAACACAGGCGGCGAAGCGGCGGAGCAAATCGTAAGGATGAGCTTGGAGGGATTTGAGGTCGCAGCCAGAATCACGGGGGCGGGTGCGAAGAACATCGCCATCCTGCTCTACTCCATCTTAAAGGAAGAACAGAAAACCAAAGGAAAGGCAAGGCTCACAAATATGCTCCGCTCTGGGAAAGAATTAAAAGTCTTTACCGTAAAGAGCGGCGACTTGAAGAAGTTCACGCAGGAAGCGAAAAAATACGGCGTACTCTACTGCGTCCTCGCAGACCGTAAGAACAAAGACCCCGATGCGGAGGTGGACGTGATTGCCCGTGCGGAGGACGCATCGAAAATCAGCCGCATCGTGGAGCGGTTCAGCCTTGCATCGGTAGACACCGCTTCCATCGTGACCGAGGCGGAGAAATCGAAAGGGGCAAAGGGAAAGGCGAAAGATGCCAAGACCGCAGGAGAAAAAGATGCAGGGGCAAAGGACGGTCAGCCAGAGCCAGACGTCGGCGTGGAGGAAAAGGCGGAGAAAGACAAACTCATGGATGCCCTTATGGGAAAGCCCATGCAGAAAGAGGAAAACGCCCCAAACCCCTCGGTGGCAAAGACAGAAAAATCCCCTCTGTCCGAGCCTACCTTAAAGCAGCAAAGGAAGCCCGCAGAGGGGGCTACTATGACTAAGGCACAAAAGCCGTCAGTCAGGGAGGAACTGCGGAAGATAAAGGAGGGCAGAAAGGAGCAGGAAGCGGACGCCGCCCCTGCAAAAGAGAAATCTTCCGACAGGGCAAAGAAACCGACCGCAGGAAAGACGGAGCATAAGCAGCCCCAGAAGCGGAAACGGAAAGCAAAATCGAAAGGAGCAAGATAAGCATGAGCATTTATGACGTATTCAGCGGCGGCAGACCTTTTAACAAAGAGGAATGGGCTGCCCAGAAACAGGAGCAGCGGAAAGCAGCCTATGAGCTGATAGACAACACCTGCTCGGAAATGATGGCAAACGGCGACAGCTTTCGCCAGTATCTTGACGTGCAGGGGCATTTTGACCGCTACTCCGTCAACAACGCCATCTTGGTGTCGGCACAGATGCCCGAAGCGACGCAGCTTAAGGATTACGGCAGTTGGAAACAGAGCCGTGCCTATGTGGACAGGGACGCACAGAAAATCACCATCCTTGAGCCAGGGAAAGAATACGAGCGGGAGGACGGCTCAAAGGCGGTCGGCTATAACGCAAAAGTGGTCTACGACATTTCCCAGACCTCGGCAAAGGACAGGCAGCAGCCGCAGGAAGCCAAAACCATGCGGGAGCTTGTGTCGGCGATGATTGACGCAAGCCCCGTTTCCTTTGTGCCAGTGGACGACCTTGAGCTGCCTGCGTTCTACGACAGCGCACAGCAGACCATCTTCATCAAGACGGGATTGAATGAGGAACAGCTCTTTGTCAGCATGGCAAAGGAAGTGTCGGCGGCGGTCTTTGACTTCAAGCATAAGGAGAGCCGTGACGCTTCAGAGTTCAAGTCGTTCTGCGTCGCCTATATGGTAAGCTCCCGCTACGGCGTGGACACAAAGGGCTTTAATTTTGACAAGCTCCCGAAAGAATTTGAGGGCATGGAAACGCAGGAATTTAAAGGGCAGCTCGGCTCGATGCGTGACGTACTCGGCGAAATCCAGTCGGATATGTATAAGAGCCTTGAAAAGAACAAGCCGCCCAAATCCAAAGAGCAGGAACGCTAATCGGAGGTGCAGACTATGAAAGAAGAACGCTATCACTTGGCGTTGGATAAATATGATAAGAATATCGTCCTCAACGCCCTCAACACCCTGCGGACACAGCAGATACAGGAGGAACGCCCCACCGAGCCTGTTGACGAGCTGATAAGCAGGGTGGCATTCGCCCCGACCAAGAAAGTAAAGGTCGCCCCGTGCAAGTGCCATGAAGAACGGTGATGATTATAAGGCGGGCTTAATCCTCTCTTTATGCGGGCTTGTTCCTGTCGTGTGGCTTGCCCTGCTGACTGCCCCTTATGTCAGCGGCGGCATCGTGGAGATAATCGGCAACTTATCCGCAGCAATCGAGAATCCGTTTTCCATAACGGTATGCGGGGACAGCGTAAGGACTGTCCTTATTTTCCTGCTTGCCTACGGCATGGGAATCGGCGTTTATTTCTCCACACGCAGGAACTACCGCAAAGGGGAGGAACACGGCTCTGCTAAATGGGGCAACGCAGGCACTCTCAATAAAAAGTACCGAGATAAAGACGCATCGGAAAACAAGCTGCTGACCCAGAGCGTCCGCATCGGGCTTGACGGGAAGAAACACCGCAGGAACTTAAATATCCTCGTGGTGGGCGGCTCTGGCGCAGGAAAGACCAGATTTTTTTGTAAGCCCAACGTCATGCAGTGCAACACGTCAATGGTAATCTTAGACCCGAAAGGCGAGATTGTCCGTGACACGGGCGGGCTTCTGGAAAAGAAAGGCTATGAGGTGCGTGTGCTTGATTTAATCAACATGCACAAAAGCCACTGCTACAACCCGTTTGTGTATCTAAGAAACGACAACGACGTGCAGAGGTTGGTAACAAATTTATTTAAGGCGACCACGCCGAAAGGAAGCCAGTCGCAAGACCCGTTCTGGGACACGGCGGCGAGTATGCTGCTATTGTCCCTCGTGTTCTATCTGAAATACGAAGCCCCGCCAGACGAGCAGAATTTCCCGATGGTGATGGAGCTTTTAAGGGCGGGCGAGGTAAGGGAGGACGACGACAGCTATGTAAGCCCGCTTGACGAGCTGTTTGACCGCTTGGAAATGGTGAACCCAGAGCATATCGCCCTCAAATATTACCGTGACTACCACAGCGGGAGTGCCAAGACGCTAAAGAGCATCCAGATAACCCTTGCCGCAAGGCTTGAGAAGTTCAATCTGGAAAGCCTTGCATCCTTGACCGCTACGGACGAGCTGGATTTGCCGTCTTTGGGCGAGAAGAAAGTCGCACTGTTCGCACTGATACCAGACAACGACACCAGTTTCAATTTCCTTGTGTCGCTGTTATACACGCAGCTATTCCAACAGCTATTTTATCTCGCAGACCATAAATACGGCGGGAGCCTGCCCGTCCACTGCCAGTTCATTATGGATGAATTTGCGAACGTCAGTTTGCCCGATGACTTTGACAAGATACTGTCAGTTATGAGGTCAAGGGGCGTGTCCGTTTCGATTATCCTGCAAAATCTGGCACAGCTTAAAGCCCTGTTTGAGAAACAGTGGGAAAGCATCGTCGGGAACGCCGATGAGTTCCTCTACCTGGGCGGCAACGAGCAGAGTACCCATAAGTTTGTAAGTGAGCTTCTTGGAAAAGCCACGATAGACACGAACACCTACGGGAAAAGCTCTGGGCGGAGCGGCAATTATTCCACCAACTACCAGATTTCGGGGCGTGAGCTTTTAACACCAGACGAGGTGCGTATGCTAGACAACCGCTACGCACTTCTTTTTGTGCGTGGGGAACGCCCCGTCATGGATTTGAAGTACGACATTTTGAAACACCCGAACGTGAAACTGACCGCCGACGGCGGGAAGCCGCCGTATATCCACGGCGAGCCGACGCAGGCGGTCGCAACCTTTGTGTTTGGTGGGGATATTCCAAAAGACGCTGTTGCGCTTAATCCTGTCAGCACTTCCTATGAGCTTCTGTCCGATGAGGACTTGGAAGAAATATTCAATTTATAAGGAGGATTTACCCTATGAAACTTTTTCAGAAAAACGAGAAGAAAGCAACCCAGAAACTGCCGATGACAAGCAAAGTAAAAAAGGGCTTCCGCCATTACTGCGTGGCGGTGCTTGCCGTTATGATGGTATTTGGCACATCCATGACTGCCTTTGCCGCCAATGACCCGATTGCCGTTGTCAACAACCTCTCCAATTTCATCTTCGGTCTGATACGGGCGGTCGGGATGATTATGCTCGGCTTCGGCATCGTGCAGGTCGGCTTGTCGCTGAAATCCCACGACCCGTCCCAGAGGGCGAACGGCTTCCTCACGCTGGCGGGCGGCGTTGTGATTACCTTTGCAAAGGAGATTTTGACCCTCATCACAGGCTAATCCAAAACAGACTGAAATAACAGACTGACACAAGACAGGATAACGGGGCAGATCCGCTCTTCGGGACTTGCCCCGCTATCAAATTTTAAGAACGGAGGTGGTCGAATGTCAGACAACTGGGTAGTCCAGAACTTGGAGAACGCCCTTGACACATGGAATGAAAAGTTAGCCGAGATATGGCAGCTCATCACCCAATCCCCCGAAACCTTTAAGGGCGGTGCGATATGGAAAGTCATCGTTGACATCCACGGGGCGTTGCAAGCTATCGGGCTTGCCCTGCTCGTGCTGTTCTTTGTCGTGGGCGTGATGCGTACCTGCGGCGACTTCGCAAGCGTGAAGAAGCCCGAACACGCCTTGAAGCTGTTCATCCGCTTCGCCCTTGCGAAAGGTGCGGTCACTTACGGCTTGGAGCTGATGATGGCTCTGTTCAAAATCGTGCAGGGCGTGATTTCCGCCATTATGAAAGCCGCAGGCTTCGGCTCGGCACAGAAAACGGTGCTGCCGCAGGAGATTGTGACAGCCGTGGAGGACTGCGGATTTTTCGAGAGCATTCCCCTATGGGCGGTCACGCTGATAGGCGGGCTGTTCATCACGGTGCTGTCGTTCATTATGATAATGTCGGCGTACGGCAGGTTTTTTAAATTGTATCTCTATACTGCCATCGCCCCCGTGCCGCTGTCCTCGTTTGCGGGAGAGCCGAGCCAGAGCGTGGGGAAGAGCTTCATCAAGAGCTACTCCGCCGTGTGCCTTGAGGGGGCAATCATCGTGCTTGCCTGCATCATCTTCTCGGTGTTTGCGGCGTCCCCGCCCGCAGTCAACCCCGATGCGGCGGCGGTCACGATGGTGTGGGGCTATATCGGGGAATTGGTGTTCAATATGCTCGTCCTTGTCGGTGCGGTCAAAATGGCAGACCGTGTGGTAAGGGAAATGATGGGCTTGTAATTATCAGTTAGGAAAGGAAAACCAGAATGAAAAAAGAAACGAAGTATTACCAGAATTATAATATCCATTTGTTAAATGGAGAAGTCATTGGGGCTTCCGAAGCCTATGACCTGCCTACTGAAAAAGGGCTGGTCGGAAAATTTGGAAAAGCGGACGATAACGAGATATTTGAAATCGGGGATGCCATTTCTGGGTTTGCATATATCCCGAAACGCAGCATCCTCTTTATTTCGACGGGGGATGTCGGGGAGGAGGGGTGCTGATATGGAAGTCAAGATAAATAAGGAAATCCGCAACTACACGGAATCCATGTTCTTCGGGCTGTCGATGCGGCAGTTCCTGTTTTCCGTGCTTGCCTGCGGCGTGGCGGTCGGCTTGTTCTTCCTGCTCCGTGGCAGGTTCGGGACGGAAACATTGAGCTGGATGTGCATCTTGGGGGCTTCCCCTTTTGCGGTCATGGGCTTTGTAAGGTATAACGGCATGACCGCCGAGCAGTTTGTGTGGGCATGGATAAAGTCGCAGTTTCTGATGCCGAAGAAGATTTTATTTGCCCCAGAGAATCTTTATTACGAAGCGATGAAGAACGCCATTGAAGCCCATGAAAAGGGCTTGCCCGCCGTGCAGGATAAGAAAAAGAAAAAATGCAGGAGGGCAAGGCGCAAAGCGGCACGGGAACGGAGAAAACAGGCTGAAAAAGCCAGAAAGAAAAATAAGAAATCAAGAAAGCGCAAGGAGGTAGACCATGATTAAGACGCTGAAAACACTGTTCAAGCAGGACAGGGAGAAATTCATTGTGCCGAAGTCGGTGCAAGCGGTCATCCCGTTAAAGACCATGTGGGAGGACGGCATTTTCCTTGTGGGCAGGAACAAATACGCAAAGACATTCAAGTTTGAGGACATCAACTACGCCGTGGCGAGCCGTGAGGACAAGGAAGCGATGTTCCTTGAATACTCGGAGCTTTTAAACGCCCTCGACAGCGGGGCGACCACGAAAATCACTATCAACAACCGCCGTTTGAATAAGGCAGACTTTGAGCAGACAATCCTTATCCCGATGGCGGAGGACGACTTGGATAAATACCGCAAAGAATATAACAAAATGCTGCTGGATAAGGCAACGGGGGCTAACTCCACCGTGCAGGACAAATATGTGACGGTTTCCGTCTGCAAGAAGAACATCGAGGAAGCGAGGAATTATTTTGCCCGTGTCGGGGCTGACCTTATCGGGCATTTCAACCGCTTAGGCTCGAAGTGTACGGAACTGGATGCTAACGACAAGCTGCGTATTTTCTACGACTTCTACCGCACGGGCGAGGAAACGGCGTTTGCCTTTGACATGGCGCAGACCATGCGGAAAGGACACGACTTCAAGGACTATATCTGCCCCGACTCCTTTGAGTTTGAGAAAGATTATTTTAAGATGGGCAACCGCTACGGGCGTGTTATATTCCTCAGAGAGTACGCCGCCTATATCAAGGACAGCATGGTGGCGGAGCTTTGCGAATTAAACCGTAACATGATGCTCTCCGTGGATGTTGTTCCTGTTCCCACAGACGAAGCCGTGCGGGAGGTGGAAAACCGCCTGCTCGGTGTGGAAACCAACATCACGAACTGGCAGAGGAAACAGAACCAGAACAACAACTTTTCCGCCGTCATCCCCTACGACTTGGAGCAGCAGAGAAAGGAAAGCAAGGAGTTCCTCGACGATTTGACGACCCGTGACCAGAGGATGATGTTTGCGGTGCTTACGATGGTGCATACCGCAGACACCAAAGAGCAGCTTGACAATGACACCGAAGCGTTGCTGACGACAGCAAGGAAGCATTTATGCCAGTTTGCCGTGCTGAAGTACCAGCAGATGGACGGTCTGAACACCGCCCTGCCGTTCGGCGTGAGGAAGATTGATGCCCTGCGTACCCTCACCACGGAGAGCCTTGCGGTATTTATCCCCTTCCGTGTGCAGGAAATCTACCATAAGGACGGCGTGTATTACGGGCAGAACGTCATCAGTAAAAATATGATAATCGCCAACCGCCGCCACCTGCTGAATGGAAATTCCTTTATCCTCGGCGTGTCTGGTGCAGGCAAGTCATTCACGGCAAAGGAGGAAATGACGAACATCATTCTGACCGACCCCAACGCCGATGTCTTGGTTATAGACCCAGAGCGAGAATATTCCCCGCTTGTAAAGGCAATGCAGGGCGAGGTCGTCCACATCTCGGCGACGAGCGACAACCACATCAACGCAATGGACATGAACTCTGATTACGGCGACGGTGCGAACCCCGTCATCTTGAAATCAGAGTTTATTTTGTCTTTGTGCGAGCAGCTCATCGGCGGTGCAAGCCTTGGGGCAAAACAGAAGTCCATCATCGACCGCTGCACGGCGAGCGTCTACCGCTACTACCAGCAGGGCAACTATATGGGTACGCCGCCGACCTTGCAGGACTTCCGTGAGGAACTGTTAAAGCAGGACGAGCCAGAAGCACAGGAAATCGCCCTTGCGATTGAGCTTTTCACGGACGGCAGTTTGAACACCTTTGCCAAGCATACGAACGTGGACACCCACAGCCGCCTTATCTGCTACGATATTCTGGATTTGGGCAAGCAGTTACAGCCTATCGGTATGCTTGTCGTCCTCGACAGCATCTTAAACCGCATCACCCAGAACAGGGCGAAAGGCAGGAACACGTTTATTTTCATTGACGAGATTTATCTGTTGTTCCAGCACGAATACTCGGCAAACTTCCTCTTTACCCTCTGGAAGCGTGTGCGTAAGTATGGGGCGTACTGCACTGGAATCACACAAAATGTCGATGACCTCTTGCAGAGCCATACGGCGAGGACGATGCTTGCCAACAGCGAGTTCATCATCATGCTGAACCAAGCATCCACAGACCGTATCGAGCTTGCGAAGCTCCTTAACATCTCCGATTTGCAGATGAGCTATATCACGAATGTCGGTGCGGGGCAGGGATTATTGAAAGTCGGCAGCTCCCTCGTGCCGTTCGTCAACAAATTCCCACGCAATACGGAGCTGTATAAGCTGATGACAACCATGTTATCTGAGATCTCAGATAACATGGTTTATTAAAGAACTATAGTTATTCGAGAAGAAAGCATTATGCCACTAAATAAGCGGATATACTACAATCTTCTCGAATAACAAATCATTGCTAACGGAGAAAATCGGGCATATTCTGCTTCTCCTGTGGCAGTGATGGTTCAGTCTTGTTTTGCGGAAACCATTTGTTATTCCATTCCTTCATTGAACGGTCAACGGTCTGCTGTGAAATATCCAGGTAGATCTGGGTCGTCTGTATGGAAGAATGTCCAAGGATATTTTTTACAACAGCCAGTGGTACACCTGCTTCAATTAGATGTGTTGCCGTTGTATGCCGCATTACATGCGGTGTATATGGCCCATTACAGAACTTATCCGGGTGGACGGATTTTGCAGCTGTAACGTATTTTGTGAAAATTTCTTCAATGGCGGCCACAGACAGATGGTCATTCCGCTGGCTGGGGAAAACATATCTGTCAGGTTGATCGCGTATCCGTCTGGAATTAATATATTTATCCAGCAGTTGTGTTGCATCTGAAGTGATCTTTACCCTGCGGGACTTTTCCCCTTTCCCTGTGAGCGTCAGGATGGCGTTCCCCTTTTCATCGTGTGAGACATCCATTACTGCAAGTTCGCAGATTTCCTGTGCTCTTGCCCCGCTGGAATACATCACGGATAAAAGGACGAGATCGCGCCAGCCGAGTTTTTCCATGGCATCCGGGAGTGAAAAAAGAATGGACAGCTCTTCACGAGTGAAGGAAGTGCGCTGTTTGCCCTTTACCCTCCGAAATGATTTTTTTGCGATCCTTGTCAGGCTGCTTCGGAACACGCATCCCGCTTCAAGGTTCCTACACTGTGCGTACTCTGCAAAAGAGGATAGTGCTCCCATACGCTGTTTGGCTGTAGTTCGGCTGTTTTTTCTATCGGATACCAGCCAGTCAAAAAATCCTGTTAGCATATCAAAGTCCAGCATTTCAAATGTGATCTGACTGATATCGGTTCCTTTCTGCTCTTCGAGATATTGGAACAGGAGCCGGAATGCACATTTATAAGAAGAAACTGTGTTTTTGCTGGCATTCATGGAGACTGGAAGGTATTCCGTGATAAATCTCCCAAGGAGACTTAAAAACTCGTATTCTGACTTATTCTTCTTCATAAGGTACCTCCACTTCTGGAATCAGACCAGTCGTAAATGCTTCAAACGCATCCATGGTTCCAGGAACCTGTGTGCCGGAAAAACGCATATACTGATCAGTATCGATTAGGCATTTATGCCCAAGGTAAGTCGGCAAAAGGAGATCGTTTATATCAACAGGATGGCCTACTGCTTCCAACTGCTGCATGGATTTCAGGACAAACAAGTGGCGAAAGCAGTGCAGGCAGGCTCCCCGGTCATTTGGGGATTTATCCCGCTGGTCAATGTTGGCCAGCTTCAGAATCTCTGCAAACCAGGCATCCATTTGGCGTTTCGTATAGTGCCGGCCGGGTTTATCTCCCGGGAAGAGGTAGGCTTCTGGATTGTCCATGATTCCAAGTGTGAGACAATACCTCTTCAGGATCTCCAACAGCGAATCATGGATAGGGATCAACCGTTCTTTTGAGAATTTAGTCTTTCGCAGGAACAGCGTCCCTTCTTTAAAACATACGTCTTTTCGCTGCAGTGCCATGGTTTCCCCCAGCCGGGTTCCGCATCCGTAAAGGATACGCAATGCCATTGGTATTTTTAACTGTAAGAATGGGCTGCAGCTACCCGGTTTACGGGGAGATAAGTTGTCCGCATAGTGCATGATCTTCTGGATCTCTGCCTCTGAGTAAATATACGGGATATACTCGGATTTTACTTTTGGAGATTCTGGTAAAAACGCCGGGATTCCAAGGCTGTCCAGATATTTTACAAATCCTCTGACAGCACCAACTTTTTCATTGATGGTTTTACTTTTTCCCGGGATAGATGAAATCCAGGGTGTAAGGATGTCTTCTGTCAATTCCTTTTGGGGGAAGTCTATCTCTGCCAGATATTGATCCAATGAAGACAAGGCCCGCTTAGTTAGCGATACAACGGGATCAGAAACGCTGAATGTCTTTAGTGCCAGATACGCTTCCATTTCATCGGCGAATATACTCTTAAACACTGGAACCACCATCCTTCCCAGAAAGAAGTTCTGCAAAGTTGCCGCTAGGGGCAGGGACTGCGAGAGGACAAAGCCGCATGCTCTGGATGTCGATCCGGGCATAATGGCGGATGGCGTGTTTTGTCCCATGCCCCAGAACCCGGCGGACAACTTCTGTTGATACGTTGTCATTAACCATGTTGCTTGCGATGGATGACCTGAAAGCCCGGCTTCCATGCCTGCGTCCATTAATGGGAATCCCGGCGTTTCTGAGCAGCGCCCCGACCATTGTGTTGATTGCGCCATAGTCCATCGGCGTATATGGGATCACAAGCGTCATAAAAATCTGCTGGCAGCCTGCCACTTCGGGGCGTACTTTGTTGATATAGTCCAGCAGGGCTTCTTTTGCTTCGGGAAGCAATTCACTTTCCCATGGCTCACCCGTTTTCTGCTGTATAAAATGGATTCTGTTATCCGTGAAATCAACGTTTTCAAAAGTCAGGGAAGCAATATCACAGGAGCGGATGCCATATCTGGACAGGAGTAAAACAATCGCATAATTCCTTATCCCAACAGGGGTTGTGCGGTCAATAGAATCTTCAATTGCAGAAATCTCATCCGTGCTATAAACCGTTGGCTGGGGATCGTTCTTCTTGCGGTACTGGACAAGCCTTGAATAATCACGTTCCAAAGTTCCGTGTTCAAAGAGAAATCTGAGAAAGGGGGCAATCCTTTCCCAATAACGGGAGAAACTCAACTGCAAAAAGGCTTTCTGTATCAGTTTCCCGCTGATGTCCCCAGTATCTTCACAGCCGAGGGCGGAGAGATTGTCCAAAAACCTGCTGAGAATCCATCGCTTGTAATGAAGAGTGGTTTGTTTATTCCCGTTGCCTCTGCAATAGGAAATATACGCATCAAGGGACTGGCTGAGGCTGGAGGGGAGATTAACTACAGCAGTTTTATCTCCCCATAAGGCATCTCGCCCATCCAGGCCCTGATACAAACGGTTGAGTTTACGCACGATCACCTTCGCCCTTGAGACACGGGATGGACAAACTTTGAGTTCCTGCTCACAGTATTGGATGAGGCATTCTCCTATTTCAGGTGTGTATTCATCCAGTGCATTCGCATTCATATAAGCCGTGAATGCTTTGAGAATGAAATCCATGTCCTTAACAGTACTGCTACTGTAGGATTCTGACTGGAGCAGCATGCGCAAATGTGCTGTCAAGTCGTTGAAAGTTGATTGATTTTCCATACAAAATCCTCCTCTGTAAATTTGGTGTCGGGTCGACACAACACCAGTATACAGAAGAGTTTATATAGATCATTGTTATTCGAAGAGAATATGAAAAATCTTTTATTTTATGGGGAGGTGAAAAACTCATTGAATAATGAAACTCATTTAATAAACGAAATTTGGGGAGTGCTAAAAGGAGGGATTTTTATGTCAGAGATAAGGTTTCGCAACGCAGCCCACCGTGATTTTTTTCTGGAAAGTATGATGA
Source organism: Dorea sp. 5-2 (assembly GCF_000403455.2). Classification (GTDB taxonomy): domain Bacteria; phylum Bacillota; class Clostridia; order Lachnospirales; family Lachnospiraceae; genus Sporofaciens. The sequence continues at coordinate 102,865 of NZ_KE159719.1, forward strand.
AATGCAAAGTCAACGACTGCTACCACAGGGCGTTTTTCTATGTGATGGGGATTGCGGGGGAAACAAGGCAGAACATCAACGCCATGTTCGATTTTAAGACGGACTGCATCAAGCCAGAGGGGATGCACGCAGGATGGCAGACAAGCGGCACGGTCAAGGTCTGCCACCTTGCCTTTAACCTCTGGAACGGTTACGTCGAGGAGGGGCGTGAGAAACTTTTCACGCCAGAGGAATTGTTCTGCTGCGAGTTCGCCCCGTATTTCATGGAGGGCATCAAGGCACGGTATCCAGAATATTGCAGGGACTTACCCACGCCCAAGAAGCAGGCGGAGCATACACGGTAACTGAAAATAAAAAAACAAGAATAAAGAAAGGAATAATTTATGAATCTGATAAACTATAAATGTATTCTCTGTACCGCCGCCGCTGTCGTCCTTTTGGGAGCGGCGGTTTTTTGCGGCTTTAAGATTTACAGCCATTACCAGCAGATAGACGAGCAGACCGAAGCCTTTGCGGAGATTGCCGAGGTTGTGGAGAACGCCGAGCCAGAGGAAGAACCGCCAAAAGATAAGGATACGCCCGTCAGCGAGGGCGAGGATATATTGGCAAAATACAAGGAACTGTATTTGCAGAATGAGGATATGGTCGGGTGGATTGCCATTGACGGAACAGGCATCAACTACCCCGTCATGCAGAGCAAGAACAATCCCAACTTCTATCTGAAACACAGCTTTGAAAAGGAATACAGCGACTTAGGCGTGCCGTATATCCAAGAGGACTGCGACATCCTAACAAGCGACAATCTGGTTATCTACGGACACCACATCAAAGGCGGCAGGATGTTCGGGGCATTGGAAGATTATAAATCCAAGAACTTTTATGAGAAGCATAAGACCATTCAGTTTGACACCCTCACGGAGCAGGCGCAGTATGAAATCATTGCCGTGTTTAAGACCGTGGCGTACAGCTCACAGGGCTACCGCTACTATGATTTTGTCAATGCGGAGAATGAAAAAGAATTTGATGCCTTTGTCGGGAAGTGCAAGGAGCTTGCCTTGTATGATACGGGCGTGACAGCCCAATACGGCGACAGGCTCATTACCCTCTCCACCTGCGAATACTCGGCACAGAACGGCAGGCTTGTCGTCGTGGCAAAAAAGGTAAACTGACATGACCGCAAATCTTCTGGGAAAGGAGGTCGGATTTTATGGCTGATATAAAGACCAGAGATGCGGTTAAAGGCACAATTAAGACGCTTGATAAGGCGGCTGTTGCAGGGGAACGCATGAAATCCGCTTACACCAAGACAAAGGACAAGGCGGAGCAGGGATATTATGCAGAGGAAAATTCCCCCACGGAATATGCCGCCGACAAGGTTTCCCATGCTTCGGGGCGTATCAAGGACGAGGGCATCCACCAATTTAATAAGCAGGGGCAGAAAAACGCTGAAGCCACAAGGGAAAATATCGGTAAGGCAAAGGATAAAATTGCCGACTTTAAGGCAAAGCGGGCGAAGAAAGCCGCAGAGCAGAAAACAATGCGGAATAAGGCAGGACAAAACGCCATGCGTACAATGGGACAGGACGGCTTGCAGGAAATACAAGGGACTGCGAGCCGTCCCGCTGTTTCTGCTACTTCTACCAAGACCGAAACGCCCCAGACGGCGGCAAACTCATTGATAAAGACCAGACAGCAGGGAAAGCGGACGATAAAGACAACCGCCAGAAATGCGGAAAAAACCGTCAAGACCACAGCCAAAGGCACGGTCAAGGCGACGGAAAAAGGCGTGAAAACCGCAAAGGCGACATCCAAGACAGCGATTAAGACCAGGTCGCAGACCGTAAAGGCGGCGCAGAAAACGGCGAAAGCGTCTGCCAAAGCCGCCCAGAAAGCGGCGCAGACAGCGAAAGCCACCGCAAAGGCGACAGCCGAAGCAACGAAAGGCACGGTCAAGGCGACCATTGCGGCAGTTAAGGCGATTATCGCAGGGACTAAGGCGTTGATTTCTGCCCTTATCGCAGGCGGCTGGATTGCCGTCGTGATAATCCTCATCGTCGTCCTGCTTGGGTGCGCCGTTTCCCTGTTCGGGGGCGGCAGCGACAGCACATCCTATACCCCTGTCAGTGCGGAGGTCGAAGCTTACACGCCATTGATACAGAAGTATGCGAAGCAGTACGGAATCCCCGAATATGTGGAGCTTATCAAGGCGGTGATGATGCAGGAATCTGGCGGTAAAGGCAACGACCCGATGCAGGCGGCGGAGGGGAGCTTCAACAAAAAGTACCCCCATCAGCCGAACGGCATCAAAGACCCCGAATATTCCATTGAGTGCGGCGTGCAGGAATTAAAAGCCGCCCTCACATCAGCCGAAGTGGAAAGCCCGATTGACATGGAGCGTATCAAGCTCGCCCTGCAGGGATACAACTTCGGCAACGGGTATATCTCATGGGCAAAGACCAACTACGGCGGCTATTCCTATGCAAATGCGGTGGAGTTTTCCGCAATGCAGGCACAGCGGCTCGGTTGGGAGAAATACGGTGACACGCAGTACCCCGCCCATGTGTTACGCTACTACCCATACGGGCGGGCATTCACAAGCGGAGGAAACCAAGCCATTGTAGAAGTTGCCTTAACACAGCTCGGCAACGAGGGCGGGCAGCCTTATTGGAGCTGGTATGGATTTGGCGGGCGTGTGGAATGGTGTGCCTGCTTCGCATCGTGGTGTGCCGACCAGTGCGGCTATCTGGAAAGCGGAATTGTGCCGAAATTCTCCCTCTGCTCGGACGGCGTAAACTGGTTCAAGGGCAAAGGACAGTGGCAGGACAAGAACTATGAGCCGCAGGCAGGCGACCTCATTTTCTTTGATTGGGGGAGCAACGGCTCAATCGACCATGTGGGAATCGTGGAGAGATGCGAGAATGGGACGGTTTACACCGTGGAGGGTAACTCTGGGGATGCCTGCAAACAGCAGAGCTATCCAGTTGGGAGCGGCTCAATATACGGCTACGGATGCCCAAACTATTAGTTGGGCGGAGCAAAAGGAAACCAGAGGTCAATCCTCTGGCTCTTTTGCTTTACATAGCCCGTTTACAGTTGCTTCGACAACAGACAGTTCTTTGTCATCCAGTCGGTCAAGCATAGCATCCAAACGTCTTCGGATAGAACTTTTCTTTGCTTTTTCCTCAGTATGTATATGTTCGTCAACTGATACATCAAACATTGTGATAAGTTGAAGAAACAGCTCTATGCTTGGATACTGCCCCTCATTTTCAACAGCTTGAAGATGTCTGGGATTATAATCAATAATCTCCGCAAACTGTTCTCTGGTCACGCCTTGAGCTTTACGGGCTTTTTTGATTGCCAGTCCTAACGGTCTGAAATCAAAGTCAAAATCGTTGTTTCTTTTGTCCATGCGTTCACCACCTGTACTCTGAAAACTTTTACCCTTATATTTTACAGAGGTGTGGTATCCTACTAAACGATGTGAAATCCTATTTGCATAATTGTTGCTATTTATATAAGCGGTTATAATAGATGTAAATTAGCACATAAATGGATGTTCTTTCTAAAATTTCACATTCGCTCCATATTGGAGTGTTAAACTGAAAAAAGAGGTGATTTATATGGCGACATTACTTATTGTTGAAGATGACCGAAAAACAAATGAAGCGATTTGCGAGTATTTGAAATTAGCGGGACACAAATTAATTCCTGCGTATGACGGGGAATCTGCGCTGCAATGTTTTAGCAATAGCAGGATTGACTTAATTGTACTTGACATTATGCTTCCAAAAATATCGGGGCTTTCTGTTTTGCATGAAATCAGAGAAAAAAGTTCTGTCCCGATACTTATGCTAACAGCAATAGGGGACGAATATACACAAGTTTCCAGCTTTGACGGACAGGCAGATGACTATATCGTAAAACCCTTTTCCATGATTTTGTTAGGGCGGCGCATTACTGCACTTTTAAGAAGAAGCGGAAAGGGGATTTTACCAGATACAATCGAATTTGGAAATGTAATTGTAGATTTTTTAGGTTATACAGCAAAAGATGACAATGGAAAAATCGACGTTACTCCAAAAGAGATTGACTTGCTGAAATTGTTTGTGGAGCATAAAGGACTGGTTCTGACCCGTTCTCAGATACTTGACGATTTATGGGGCGACAGCCATCCTATTATTGACAGGACAGTAGATACTTATATAAAAAACCTGCGAAAAAAACTGCATCTTGACTGCATTGTTACTGTAAAAGGAATTGGATATAAATATGAGGTGGACTAATATGGCACGAATAAAAATATTTCCTAAAACATTTTTATATACATTGAGCGTCTTGATATTTATTGTAATAACTGCACATGGCATCATGTATGTTCTTGCCCCGCAAATATCTTTAGGGCTTGTTGGCGAGAAAGGAATGGAACTGGACGGATTTTTCGTCAGTACGGACGTAGATGCCTCACAGTTTGTAACATTTACGATAAAACGTGCCCTGCCTGTTTCTGTTTCCTGTTGTATCGTGATTGCCATTGTCTGTGCTGCACTTTTTTCCAGAAGCATAACACGAAATATTTGTCATTTATCAGAAACAGCGCAGCGCATGACAAAAATGGATAAATCTGCGATATGTTCTGTAACTTCGGGAGATGAAATTGAAGATTTGGCAGAGAATATCAATAGCCTTTATAGGAATTTGCTGAAGGCAATCCATAATCTTGAATTAGAAAAAAAGTATGTGCAGGAAAGCGAGAAATTGAAAATAGATTTTTTACGTGCGGCTTCCCACGAATTAAAAACGCCTGTTACTGCTTTAAACGCCACTCTTGAAAATATGATACTTGGAGTAGGAAAATATCAAGACTATGACGTATATCTGCCAGAGTGCAAAGAAATAACAGAACAGCTTTCCGAGATGATACATGAAATTTTAGAAACATCCAAAATGAATATTACAAATGAAGAAAAACCGACCGAAATAAATTTGCCAGAACTGCTCACAAACCTTTGTGAGCCATATAAACTGATTGCCGCTGCAAACGAGATAAATTTTTCTGTCTGCCTGCCACAACATTTTACAGTCAGTATACCCATTTCCTTATTTGAAAAGGCAGTTTCTAATATTCTTGCAAATGCAGTTGCATATACAGAAAGCGGGAAGCTGATTTCTGTTTCTATGGATGGCAGAAATCTTGTTGTTGAAAATGAATGTGTCCCTGTTCGTCAATCCGAAATCCCCCGGTTGTTTGAGCCATTTTACCGTCTTGATTATGCAAGAAGCAGAGAGCAAGGAGGAAATGGCTTAGGCTTGTATATTGTGGACACTATTTTTTCTGCACTTTCTATTCCATATACATTTCAAGCGAAAGACAATCCGCAAAGAATGTGTTTTACTATATATTTATGATGAAAAACCCTCCGATGTTTCGGAGGATTTTTTTCTTCCGTTTATTTTTCACAGATATTCCATATACGTTCCATATAGGAATGTTATTTTAATATTGTGTTCAAAAAATAAAAAACGGAGGTATCAAAATGAATTTTTTAAAACGGGCAATGTTATATGTTACTCGAAAAAAAGGGAAAAGCATAGTGCTTTTTTGTATATTGCTTATTATGGCAACCTTTGTCTTGTCGGGATTGTCTATCGGGAAAGCTACAAAACAAGCACAGCAAAATCTGCGTCAAAGCCTTGGCGGTTCTTTTCATGTCTGGACGGACTACACAAATAATAACCCCTATCTGCATAAAGAATCGGACGAGGATGAAAGTGGAGGGACTGGATATATCATGTATTCCACAGAGCAGTTATCCTCTGATATGGTGAAAAATATCCGTGATATAGCAGGAGTGAAATATTGCGATGCATTTGATGAAACATTATTGGATTTTGAACAGTTGTCTTTTTTCAAGGGGACAATTCCTTTGGAGGAAGAATTAGGGAATAGCACGACTACGGTAAGTCTATGGCGTTCCGAAGAACACAATTTGTTTACAAATGGCGTTGTCAAACTAACGGAAGGCAGGCATATTACAGAAAAAGATACGGGGAAAGCAATTATTTGTAAAGATTTGGCTGATAAAAATGGCTTAGGGATAGGCGATATGCTGAAAACGAGGTCTATGGATGGGCGCAGCATGACGCTGGAAATCGTTGGATTGTTTACAGCAATGGAAACAGAAAAAATCGGCAAGAATATAGAGGGCTATAATAAAATACAGAATCGGGTGTTTATAGATATAGCGTCGGCAATTCTTATCGAGAACACCCCTGCTGTCCAGGGATTTTCAGAAGTTTCAATTACCATAAACGACCCAGAAGAAATGGATGAAATTATCGAAAAAGTGAAAAAGACGCCTGGATTTAAAGAGGATGGATTTACGATTGATACGGAAAATGAAACTTATGAAAATACGGCTTCCTCTCTGGAAAGTATGGATAAACTGGTGATAGGTCTGCTGATTGCGGCTATCCTTGTCAGCGTTGTAATCTTATCGCTTATTCTTACTCTATGGGGAAAATCACGTGTCCGTGAAACAGGTGTGTTCCTCTCGCTTGGCATAAAAAAGACAGACATTATAGGGCAATATCTGACAGAAGTATTGCTGATTGCAATCGTTGCTTTTGGGATTTCCTTTTTTACAAGTAATATGGTTTCAAACCGTATCGCCGATGTGCTTTTACAGCAGGATATACAGAATAAAATAGAAGAACCGAATGACGTGCAGCAAGATGACATTGTGATAGAATCGTTTGAAAGTACAGCATTAGGAGGTGTAGACAATATAGAATTGAGCGGTGCAGAAAATACAGATTATTTGGAAACGGATATTGAAGTTTCTGTAAGCATAGAAAATTTATTACAGTTATATCTTGTTGGATTTGTAATTATCATTGTATCTGTTATGATATCGTCTATTGCGGTCATGCGTTTGAAGCCGCGTGAAATTTTATCCCGCATGAGTTAGGAGGAGAAAAAGATGACAACGCTAATATGTGAAAACGTAACATATCAATATGAAAAAGGCTCAAAGGTCTTAGAACATATCACAACTCAATTTGAAACAGGAAAAATGTATGCGATACTTGGTGCATCTGGTTCTGGGAAAACGACCCTGTTATCATTGATAGGCGGTCTTGATATTCCACAGGAAGGAAAAATTATGTTTAATGGCAGGGATATATCGGAGATGGGACTTGAATCCCATAGGCGCAATCATGTTTCTGTCATATTCCAGAATTACAATCTTATTGATTATATGACTCCGATTGAAAACGTAAAATTGACCGCAAAACAGGACGCCCTGCCAATATTAAAGCAGCTTGGATTGACGGAGGATGAAGCAAAACGAAATGTAATGAAACTGTCGGGAGGACAGCAGCAGCGTGTGGCAATTGCCCGTACACTGGTATCGAATGCCCCTGTTATTTTAGCGGATGAACCAACGGGAAATTTAGACAAAGATACTGCCGCAGAAATTACGGGGATTTTGAAAAATTGCGCCCATCAGATGAATAAATGCGTAATTATTGTTACCCACTCCAACGACCTTGTAAAACAAGCAGATACCGTTTTTAAGTTAAAAAAAGGCAGGTTGCTTCAAATATGAAATACGAGTGGATATATTGCCCGATTTGCAAAAAAAAGACGCATAACAAATTTAGGGAAGATACTGTTTTGAAAAACTATCCGCTTTATTGTCCAAAATGTAAACGGGAAACGATAATTAACGCAAAAAATATGCAAGTATTTATCATCACAGAGCCAGACACATAGATGCAGAGCCGATGAATGTGTGGAATGAATGAAACCACAGTTTATCGGCTCTGCATTTTACTTAATTAAATGCAGATACGTCCACTAAATAAAAAAAACGGCGATTTGGTGGGCGGTATTGCTATGCCCGAAAGACTTAACAAGCACTCTCCAAACCTGTTTTAAGTTTGGAGGGATTTTTATTGCCTGCAAATAGCAATTTCCAGTTATATATATCATATCGGAGATGGGTGGACAGCCTGTTAAAAAAATCCTTGTCAGTGCAAGGGGGCTTTTTATCCAAGAAGTAGAAGTCAAATCTCTACATATAAGAACTAATATATCTATAAACCGTAAAGGCACGACAGCCCTTACGGTTTTTCTTTTGTCGTTTTTTGTCGGAATACGCCGCAGGGCTGTTTCTGGCGTGGGATGCCGTTCTCCGCCTTTCAATCTGGATTTTCAAAAAAATTCAGATTGGAGGTAACGGATTATGGCGTACAACAAAGCCAGAGAAGAAAGAAAATGGCGAATATGGAAAGAAGCCGAGGAAAAGCAGCTTAGGAGCTTGGGTGTCAGCGAGGGCGATATTGAAAAGCTCCGTGTCCATGATTGGGCGATATTCAATTCCGACAGACGGTACTATGAGAAATTGCAGGATGCGGGTACATATCTTGAGGAAGTGGCAGAGGACACAGCACAGCCCGAAGTAAAAACGGTTGAGGAATTTTTGGACAGTATTGAAAACCAGCGGCTCTATCAAGTCTTGATTAAGGTGGACAGGCTTACCATCCAGATTGCCTTATGGAAAATGGATGGTTACAGCAGCATGGAGATTTCAGAGAAATGCGGCTTATCTGTAAGCGCAGTCAACTTCCGTGTCTGGCATCTCAGAGAAAAATTAAAAAATATTTTATAACCATCTAATATTTCGGGGTTTCCCATCGGCTACTGGGTGAGAGGACAAAAAACTCTCACCCAGTTTTCCTATGTATGGCGAAAACGGGACGGCTCTTTGAAAACCGAATAACCATTCACCAAATACATTCTCTTTGTGGCTGTAATAAGCATAAGCGTGTGCAGCGGTACGCCATGACCCGCCGAAAGACGGCAAGCGGAAAATACCGACTGAAAATATCGGGCAGCTCCCGATTCCGCCAAGACCCACAAAGAGGACAATGATACTCCCGTCCAGCCACAGTCCGAGCGGTAACCAGTCCGCCGCAGGCAATGGGGGCGGCTCTGTCAGACCGACAGTTGGGGTGCAACTCCCGTGGCGTCAGTACGCTGCTGACCGTTTGGTGACTTCCCTTGCGTTATACGCATCAGCATTTTCGGGGTGTCGGGGACAAATAGAAAATGCTCTCTATTCATAATCAAGCCAGATTACGGGGCGGTCAATGGAAAATGGGTTTTTCACACTCTCCCGACCTTAAACGATTCCCTGCGTCTGGCTGCTACATAGGCGGCTCTCACCGCCTAAATTTCACAGGAGGTTCACATAACATGGAAAGAACATATAAAAGGGGCGATATGTACTACGCCGACTTGGGGAAAGGGATAGGCTCGGAGCAGGAAGGCTACCGCCCCGTCCTTATCATCCAGAATAACACAGGCAACCGCCACAGCACTACCGTCATTGTCGCATCCATCTCAAGCAAGGTTGATGCAAAGCCGAAGCTGCCCACCCACTACTTTATCGACGCTGAATGCGGCTTGCAGCTCCCTTCCATCGTGCTTCTTGAGCAGCTCCGCACGGTCAGCAAGCAGCGGCTTGAGGGGTATATCGGACGGCTGGACAAAAAACATATCCGTGGCGTAAACCATGCGCTGGCGGTCAGCATCGGTCTTATCTCCCCCGTCCCAAACAGGCTTCAGCTCTGCTTATGCAGAACTTGTGCGGACAATTTTTACAGCACAGGTGCTTACATCCTGCGAAGGCTTGACAAAGGGCAGACCGAGAAAGACGTCTGCACATACTGCAACCAGCGGATGGGCTTTGATTATGAAGTCATCCCGAAAACAGACGGGCGGGAATGACCCGCAGGAAAGATGGGAGGAATGGCATGGAAACAATTCCAGAAAGGGGACACGTTACCCACAAAGGGGCTTGTAGCGGTGCAGGCTCTTTCCCGCATCAGAGGGAAACCTTTGACGCAAAAGACAACATCCGTGTTGTCAGCATCTTCAACGGGGCAAGGACGGCAAGCGAGGTCATACACCAGGCGGCTGTCAAAAAAATCCTCTACGAAAACCCGTATGCATGACGGGAACAGCAGGCGCACATTTGACCGTGCCGCTACAGACTTATATACTGTAAGCGTAGGTTACACTTTCCTGCTGTTTCCCAAAAAGGAGGCATTTATTTTATGAGAGAACAGCAGAATTATACCGCAGGGATTTATTGCAGGCTGTCGTCCGAGGATTCTGCCGAGCATGAGTCCATGAGCATCGGAAACCAGAAAGCGATGCTCAGCGACTATGTGAAAAGGCAGGGATGGGAAGTCGGGGATATTTATATCGACGACGGGTACTCTGGGACGAATTTTGAAAGACCAGATTTCAAGCGGATGATAGGCGACATTGAAAACGGCAAAATCAACATGGTTGTCGTAAAGGACTTATCAAGGCTTGGGCGGAACTATATCATGTGCGGACAGTACACCGAGATTTACTTCCCCGAAAAGGGCGTGCGCTTCATTGCGGTGAATGACAATGTTGACACCATCAATAACACGGGCAGCATGGACATCACGCCCTTCAAGCACATCCTGAACGACATGTACGCAAAGGACATCTCCACAAAGATAAAATCCTCGCTGCACATGAAAGCGATGCGTGGCGAGTATCTGGGTGCGCTCGACCCTTACGGGTATGTCCGTGACCCGAAAGACAAACACAAGCTGCTTGTCAATGAGGAAACAGCCCCCATCGTAAAACGCATCTTTGAGATGTGTGCGGGCGGCATGGGTTCAAGGAGCATAGCGACCACCCTTAACAATGAGGGCGTACTCTCCCCCGCAGAGTACAACCGATTTAAAAACCACGACCCAGAGAAAGACGGGGCTTTTGTCCGCAAACGCTACTGGTGTCAAACGTATATCCGAACCATGCTGCAGAATGAGATGTTTATTGGGAGCATGGTGCAGGGCAGGCAGTACACACCGTCCTACCGCACAAAAAAACGGGTGAAGAATGACAGGGAGGATTGGATTGTCGTCAAGGGTATGCACGAACCGATTATCTCCGAGGAATTGTTTGAGCAGGCGCAAAAAGCACTCCACTCCCGCAAAATCCAACCCCGCAAGGACAGCCCACACCATGTAGACCCCGATGTTTTTTCTGGACTGTTCCGCTGCGAAGCCTGCGGGACGGCAATGCGGAAACACCGCACACATAATGGGAAATATATTTACTATGTATGCGGTCGCCACCACCAGCAGGGGAAATTCGCCTGCTCAAGCCATTACATCAACTGCGATGTGATTACCCGCCTTGTCCGTGAGGACATAAAAAGAAACGCCGTCCTGTTTACAGAGGATACGGAACGGGCGGTAAGGGAACTGACAGAAAAGAAATGCTCTGACGACCAGAAGAAAATGTCGCAGATGAAATCCGAGCTGACTGCTTCAAGGAATCAGCTTGCAGGGCTTGACGCAAAGCTCCGACGGGCGTATGAGGACAATCTTTCTGGCAAGCTGCCAGACCATATTTTCACGATGCTTATCGGGAACTACGATGAAGAAAAAGAAACATTGCAGCGAACCATCCGTGAACTGGAAAAACGCATTGACGCTTCCAATGCCGCAAGGTCTGACGTGGAGCGTTTCTCAAAGCTAATCCAGAAGTACACCAGTTTTGAGGAACTCGACAGCTTCATGCTCCATGAGCTGATTGAGAAAATCACAATCTACGAAACACCCAACATGGGGCGTTACCGCAAAGGAAAAGAGAAAATCGTTACGATTTATTATAAGTTTGTGGGGGCGTTAGAGTAAACGCCCTTTATACCAAAATGAACACTCATCATCTGAGTAAATATCAGGCGATGAAGAGGATGGAGACGCTGGGGCTTAAGCCCAGCCAGGCAGGGATCCTCTTCATTTTGAATTGTGAGGGAGAGCTCTCACAGCGCAGTCTGGCAGATAAGATCGGGATCAAACCGCCGTCTATGACGGTAGCCCTGCGGAAGTTAGAAGAACGCGGATATATCCATAAAGAGCAGGATGTAAAGGATCAAAGGGTCATCCGCATCCGGCTGTCCGAGAAGGGAAAGGAATGTATCGAGGCGTTGGAAGAGATCATGTCGGATATGGAAGAGGTTCTGTATCAGGGGATCACGGCGGAAGAGATGATGCTTTTCAGAAGGCTGGTCCTTGAGATGAGGGAGAATCTTCTTGGGTCTAAAGACTTCAAAGGGATGGATCTCGAGACCATTATCAAGAAGACCAGACCGCCTGTGAGACATGATTTTTAAAGGGCTCCGTTTACAGGAAGGATCAAATACATTCTAAGAAAAGGAAAGGTGAGATATGCGTAAATTATTCAAATTTTTAAAGCCGTATGGAGGCGCGGTCCTGGCGATTTTCTGTGTATTGGTCGTGCAGGCGTATTGTGACTTGTCTCTGCCGACTTATACATCGGATATCGTCAATGTGGGTATCCAGCAAAAAGGAATTGAAGAGAAGATACCGTATGAAATATCCGGGAAGGACTTAGAGCATCTGCTGCTGTTCGTTCCGGCAAAGGATGCGGCGGCTGTGAAGGATGCTTATGAGGAGAGCGGCGCTTCTTATGAATATGACGGGACGGTCATGATGTTAAAGGAAGAGATCAAGAATGACGATGGCAGGATACAGGAACTCTCAGAGATTCTTGGCAGACCGATGCTTCTGTGCGCCGGATTTGATTCGGGCAGTGGATCTGCAGCCGAGATGGAAGAGCAGATGAAGAAGCAGATGCAGGAACAGATGGAAGGGCAGATGCGCGAACAGACGGAAGGGCAGATGCAGGAACAGACGGAAGGGCAGATGCAGGAACAGACGGAAGGGCAGATGCAGGAACAGATAGAAGCACAGATGCCGGATCTTAGTCAGATGGGTATTTATGATATATTCGGTATGTTAGAGGATTCCCAAAGAGAAGAGATCATAAATGAGGTTGAAAAGCAGTTCTCATCTATGCCGGAGACCATGGTCGAGCAGTCCGCCGCAGTATATATTGAGGATGTCTATGAGAACCTGGGGATTGATATAGATCAAAAGGAAACGCAGTACATCTTCAAGACCGGCGCTAAGATGCTTGCCCTTGCGGCTCTTGGGATGCTCGCCAGTATAATGGTAGGTTTACTTGCTTCCAGGGTGGGCGCGCATGTAGGACGCGGGCTCAGAAGAGATGTGTTCCGCAAGGTTGTGGGATTCTCAAACGGAGAGTTCGACAAGTTCTCCACAGCGTCCCTGATCACCAGGAGTACCAATGATATCCAGCAGATACAGCTTCTGACGGTGATGATCCTTCGTATGGTCCTGTATGCGCCGATCATGGCGGCGGGCGGGATCTTCAAGGTTCTGCGCACGAATGTGGATATGCTGTGGATCATTGCTTTGGCGGTAGCCCTGATCATTCTGGTAGTCGCGGTATTATTTACGATCGTGATGCCGAAATTCCGGGTGGTGCAGAACATGGTGGACCGCCTGAACCTGGTAAGCCGGGAGATCTTGACCGGGCTTCCGGTCATCCGTGCATTCAGTACGGAGAAATACGAGGAACAGCGTTTTGATAAGGCAAACCGCGATCTTACGCAGGTTAATCTCTTCGTGAACCGTGCGATGACTTTTATGATGCCGGTCATGATGCTGATCATGAATGGCGTTGCTGTGCTGATCGTATGGGTGGGCGGCCACAGTATCAATGACGGGACTATGCAGGTAGGAGATATGATGGCATTTATCCAGTATACGATGCAGATCATCATGTCCTTCCTTATGATCTGTATGATATCCGTGATGCTGCCAAGGGCTGCGGTATCTGCAGAGCGTGTGGATGAGATCCTTGCCAGCGATACACTGATCCATGACCCTGAGGATCCGGTTGCGCTTAAGGAAGGCGGGAAGGGCGAAGTGGTATTTGACCATGTATCCTTCCGTTATCCGGGGGCGGAGGAAAATGTGCTGGAGGATATTACATTTACGGCGAAACCAGGACAGACGACGGCATTTATCGGAAGCACGGGAAGCGGGAAGTCCACACTGGTCAATCTGATCCCGAGATTCTATGACGTCACGGATGGGAAGATCACGATAGACGGTACAGACATCCGCAGTATTACTCAGCATGAACTGCGGGAACGGTTAGGCTATGTGCCGCAAAAAGGCGTGTTGTTCTCCGGCGATATCCGGTCAAATATCCTGTACGGCAATCCAAACGGCAGTGAAGAAGAGATGATAGAAGCGGCGGAAATCTCCCAGGCGGCGGAATTTATCGGGGAGAAGAAAGAGAAATACCAAAGCCCGATCGCCCAGGGCGGTTCCAATGTGTCCGGCGGACAGAAACAGAGGCTGTCTATCGCAAGGGCGGTTGCGAAACATCCGGATGTCTATATTTTCGACGACAGCTTCTCGGCGCTGGATTATAAGACGGATGTGAAGCTTCGCAATGCGCTGAAAGCAAAGACAAAAGAGAGTACGGTGCTCATCGTTGCCCAGAGGATCAGTACCATCCTGCACGCGGAGCAGATCATTGTGTTAGACGACGGCAGGGTCGCAGGAAAGGGCACGCACAGGGAGCTTTTGAAGAATTGCGAAGAATATTACCAGATTGCGTCTTCCCAGTTATCTGAAAAAGAGCTGGAGCAGGACATGAAGGAGGTGGGCTGATATGGCGAGACGAGGTATGAGGCACGGAGGTCCTATGGGGCATGGAGGTCCTGGCATGGCAGGAGAGAAGGCGAAGGATTTTAAGGGCACGATGAAGAAATTGATGTGGTATCTCAGCGAATTCAAGGCGGCGATCTTCTTTGTTATGGTGTTTGCTGTGGGGAGTACCGTGTTCAATATCGTAGGGCCGAAGATTCTCGGGAAGGCGACGACGGAGCTTTTCAACGGCCTGGTGAGCAAGGTGTCCGGGGGAGCCGGGATTGATTTTGACAAGATTGGGCGGATTCTGGTCTTGCTGTTGGGATTATATGTATGCAGTGCATTATTCTCATTTATCCAGGGATATATCATGACCGGTGTGTCCCAGAAGATGACTTACCGTATGCGCAGGGAGATCTCGGAGAAGATCCAGCGCCTTCCGATGAATTATTTTGATAAGATTTCTCATGGAGAGATCCTGTCAAGGATCACCAATGACGTGGATACACTGAGCCAGAGCCTGAATCAGAGTGCGACCCAGATGATCACTTCCGTGGCGACCATTATCGGTGTGCTGGTCATGATGCTTAGCATCAGTCCTTTGATGACACTGATCGCGCTTCTGATCCTTCCGATATCGGTTGGATTTATCTCGGTGATCGTGAAGCATTCGCAAAAGTATTTTAAAAACCAGCAGGAATATCTGGGGCATGTCAACGGGCAGGTGGAAGAGGTCTACGGCGGGCATAACATTGTCAAGGCATTTAATAAAGAAGCAGATGTGATCGAGGAGTTTGACAGGGACAATGATATCTTGTGCGAGTCTGCGTGGAAATCGCAGTTCCTGTCGGGAATGATGATGCCGATCATGCAGTTTGTGGGGAATCTGGGTTATGTGGCGGTGGTGATCCTGGGCGGATATCTTGCGATGAAGAAGACCATCGAGGTGGGGGATATCCAGTCGTTTATCCAGTACGTGCGTAACTTTACCCAGCCGATCCAGCAAGTAGCGCAGGTGGCGAATATGCTGCAGTCTACGGCGGCGGCTTCGGAGCGTGTGTTCGAGTTCCTTGAGGAAGAAGAGGAAGACCAGACGGCGCCGGATGCTGTCTTGGTGGACGGACTGGAGGGACGCGTAGGTTTTGAACATGTGCGCTTTGGTTACAATCCGGAGCATACTATCATTCATGATTTCAGCGCGCAGGTGGAGCCGGGGCAGAAGATTGCCATCGTAGGGCCTACCGGTGCGGGCAAGACGACCATGGTCAAACTATTGATGCGGTTCTACGATGTGAACAGCGGCGTGATCAAGGTGGACGGACACGATATCAGGGATTTCAACCGGAGCGAGCTGCGGGAGATGTTCGGGATGGTATTGCAGGATACCTGGCTTTTCCAGGGAAGCATCGAGGATAATATCCGCTATGGGAAGCTTGACGCAACCCATGAAGAGGTGGTGGAAGCAGCGAAGGCTGCGTATGTACACCGGTTTGTGCAGACGCTTCCGGGAGGGTACGCTATGGAGCTTAACGAGGAAGCAAGCAACGTGTCGCAGGGGCAGAAGCAGCTTCTGACCATTGCCAGGGCGATCCTGGCGGATCCGAAGATTTTGATCCTGGATGAGGCGACCAGTTCGGTAGACACGAGGACGGAGGTGCGGATCCAGAAGGCGATGGATAACCTGATGCGGGGAAGGACCAGCTTCATCATCGCACACCGCCTGTCTACGATCCGGGATGCGGACTTGATCCTTGTCATGAAGGACGGGGATATCATCGAGCAGGGGGATCATGAAGAACTGCTGGCGCGGGGCGGGTTCTATGCGGAACTTTACAATTCGCAGTTTGAGCGGAGTGCCTAGGATGTGGCTTTACATTTTGTATTGATGGAGTATAATAAGAATGAGCCATACATCTTATTAACGGGAGAGAAACCATATGGGTATTTTTTTAAACAGTAAAACACCATTTCAGTTATTTTGTGATGAGGCGGCGGCAACGTATTTTGTAGACAAATCCCAGATGCTGTGTGAGTTGATCCCTCTTGCGGAATCGAGTGAGAAGATCATTGTGCAGGATGACGGCGGACGGGGCAAGGATAACCGGTATATATGTATTACAAGGCCGCGTCGTTTTGGAAAGACGATGATGGCAAGTATGATCGCTGCATTTTTTGGAAAGGGAAAAGACAGCAAAGCGGTGTTCGAAAAGTTGAGGATCGGAGCGTGCAAGAAGTATCAGGAACATATAAACAGACACAATGTGATCTATATCAGCTTTGATCAAAAGCCGGATGAATGTGCGTCGTATATACAGTACATTTCCCGTATCAAAAGGATACTCGGCAATGATCTGAAAAGGGCTTTTCCCAATGTCATGATTCATGATGATGATGCGGTCTGGGATATTCTCACCCAGATTTATGAGGAAGAGGATGCCAGATTTATCTTTGTATTGGATGAGTGGGATTTTATCTTTCACAGGGATTTTGCTGGTGGCAGGGACAGAGCTGCATTCATAGATTTTTTAAGCAACCTGCTGAAGGGGAAGGGTTATGTAGAGATGGTATATATGACGGGAATCCTTCCCATCGCCAAATACTCCAGCGACTCTGAGCTCAATATGTTCTGTGAGTATACGATGGCTGTGGAAGAAAAGTATTCGGAATATTTCGGATTTACGGAAGCAGAAGTGGATGAACTGTTTATGCGCTATCAGAGGCAGGAGTCGGCTGTACAGAACGTAACCAGGGAGGGGCTCAGGCTATGGTATGACGGCTACCACACGAAATCTGGCGAGAGAGTATATAATCCCCGGTCGGTAGTGTTTTCACTGATGAATAATAATCTGGCGAACTACTGGACCAGTTCGGGGCCTTATGATGAGATTTTCAATTATATTGAAAAGGATGTGTCAAAGGTCAGGGAGGATCTGGCGCTGATGATCTCGGGTGTTCCGGTGCAGGCAAAGGTGAGAGAATATGCATCTACTTCCATGGAGCTGACTACAAAAGATGAGATATTTTCAGCTATGGTCGTATATGGCTTCCTAAACTATGAGAATGGTTATGTATCTATTCCGAATAAAGAGCTGATGGATAAGTTTGCAGACATGGCAGAAAAAGAAGCGTCCCTGGGGTATATACACCGGTTGGCAAAAGAATCCGGGCGGATGCTGACAGCTACGAAAAATGGTGATACGGATGTCATGGCTGAAATATTGGAATATGCCCACAATACAGAGAGTCCGCTGCTGTATTATAATAATGAAGCAGAACTGGCTGCCGTGGTCAGTCTTGTCTATCTGTCGGCGCGGGATTTTTATCGGATTGAGCGCGAAGATAAGGCGGGGATCGGATACGTGGATTTTATCTTTTATCCAGTAAGAAGGTCGGATGATTGTATAATTCTTGAGCTGAAGGTTGACAAATCTGCTAAGGAAGCAGTCAGGCAGATCAAAGACCGGCAATATGCGCTGAGATTCCAAGGAAAGATGGGAGAAGAGCCGCGATATACCGGCAGGGTTCTTGCGGTTGGGATCGCGTATCACAGAGAGGATAAAAAGCACAGCTGCATTGTGGAAGTTTTATGATCTGACGGGAAGTGAGCGACAAAAACCAGAGTGTGTCAGAAAGTAATTTTCAGACACGCTCTGGTTTTCTGCCATATTCTCTTTCTGAAACTTATTTCATGGAGCCTCCGCTTAAGATGGACTTCACGTGATCGATCTCCTGCTGGGAAGCCTTAGCTGCAGGTACATAGTAGCTCTTCTCGCGGGCAACTTGATAAAGCTTCTCCTGGGACATCTCGCATTCATTTCTCATCTGTTTTAAGCACTGCTTCAGTTCTTTGTTCTCTGTCTGCGGGATCATTTCGCCAAAACGGGTCAATTCGCCGTTGATGCCTGTAAGTGCGTCGCTTACCATTGTCTTTTCATCTAACATGTCTCTTGTTCCTCCTATAAGAATTTCATGAGATCTTGCTTATTCTTCATCGCAGAATCTGCCGCATCCTGGAAAAGCTTCTTTACTTCGGGATCCTGTGCCTGGGATGCATAGTCTTGTAATTTGCAGTGACAGGTGCTGTAACCTCCGATCAGGTGGCGAAGGTTCTGTAAGTCGAGTACTGATAATTCGGCCATGTCTGTATCCTCCTTCTTTGCTGCTGTTTCTTTGAGTTTTGAAAATTACAGTCACATGTGTGACTGTTGTGGGAGCTTGAACGCCGTATGTTTGATACATAACACGTCGTTTGCTTCGGGAATATTATGTCCGCGGCTTTGGGGAAATATACTGCAAATTTTTGGCGTTTTTTGATTTTTCAACAAATGTGAAAAAGAGCTCCCGCATAGAATCTGAAGTTTCTGTCATGCATTCCGGATGCCATTGGACGCCGACAACAAAGGGAAGATTATCGGATTCGATGGCTTCTATGATACCGTCGGATGCCACGGCGGATATCTTAAGTTCCTTTCCTAATACACGGATGCATTGGTGGTGGAAGCTATTCACCATCTCATGTTCACTGAAGAATTTGGATAGGATGCTATCTTTTTGAACTGCAATCTCGTGACAGGGATCCGACCGGTCTGAGGAGAGCTGCATGTGGTTCAGCGAGGCTGGCCAGCGCATGGAGATATCCTGGAAGATGGTGCCGCCAAGTGCTATGTTGAGAATCTGCATGCCGCGGCAGATGGCAAGGATGGGGAGCTTCAGTGACAGGGCATATTTCATCAGAGAGAGGTGGAAACGGTCTGTCCCAAGATCCGTGGCTCCGCGGTCCGTCATCAATTCTTCTCCGAACAGAAGCGGAGTGACGTCATCTCCTCCGCAGAACAGGAATCCGTCACATTGCCTTCCGTAATAGGTGTAGGCGTCATTATTGGGGGTGCAGGGAAGGATGACAGGAATTCCTTCTGATCTTTCGATGGCTTGTATGTAGGTTTGGGGTACGAACTGCCGTTGCTCCATAGTACCGCAGGATATGATGCCGATGATTGGTTTCATGAAAAAGCCTCCTTAAAAAATTCATTTGCCTATTTTCTGATAAAGGTATACAACTTCCTGTGGACAATATATACTTATTGTAAAAAGTATGAGAAGGAGGCAGAAGATATGAAACTGATCGATATGCATTGTGACACGATCTTGAAATTAATGGATGTGGACGAGGGCGCAGATCTGATGGATAACCACTGCAGCGTCAGCATTCCCTTTATGAAAGAGGCGGATACTAAGGCACAGTTTTTCGCATGCTTCACTTATCTGAAGGATTTTGAAGATAAGGACGGATATGAAGGATGTTATGAGCGTGTGCAGGAGATGATCCACTATCTTAAGGGGCAGACACATAAGTTTCAAGAGCAGATCGGGCTTGCCGGATCTTTTGAGGAGATGCAGAAGAATGAGGCGGAAGGAAAGATCTCTGCGGTTCTTACGGTGGAGGAAGGCGGTATCCTGTGTGACAGGATAGGGCGTTTGGACACGTTATATGAAAATGGGATCCGTTTGATGACGCTTATGTGGAATTATGAGAATTGTATCGGATATCCCAACAGCAGGGAAGCGGCAGTGATGAGCCGGGGACTGAAACCTTTCGGAATAGAAGTGGTGAGGCGGATGAATGCGCTTGGGATGATCATTGATATCTCCCATGCTTCAGACGGGACGTTCTGGGAGGTTCTTAAGTATTCGGAGAAGCCGCTTGTCGCTTCTCATTCAAATTGCCGTGCACTCTGCAAGCATCCGAGGAATCTGTCGGATAATATGATAAGGAGCCTTGCGAGCAGCGGAGGTATTGCCGGGGTGAATTTCTACGGAGCTTTCCTTGGCACGGGAAATGAAAAGGAAGCGGACATAGTGCAGGCAGATTCCAAGGTTGATGCCATGAAGGCACATATTTTACATATGCTCAAGGTTGGAGGCAGTGAATTCCCTGCTATCGGGACAGATTTTGACGGATTTGATGCGGAAGGGATACTGGAGATCCCGGATGTCTCTAAGATGGAGCGGCTGTGGGACGCGCTTAAGAAGGCGGGAGTGTCGGAGGATCAGCTGGATCTGATCTGGAGCGGTAATGTGGAACGAGTGATGCGGGAGACCTTGCGGCATTGAGGATAATCGGGTCTTGCCAGTCCTCTCAGAATGTTATCGAAGAAGCGGCTCAGATACGCTTGAAAAAAAGCAGATGCCTTAGTATAATGGAACCATGGCAGGGACGGGAAGTTGATGGGATTTCTGCCATTCATGAGAAAGGCGGTAGATGCCATTGAAAGCAGATACGATTACAAAGGATTATGTTAAAGATACAGGTGTGTTTGCCGATATTTTTAATTACTATATTTACGGCGGGCGGCAGGTGATCCTGCCGGAGCAGCTTACAGAGCGTGACTCCACTAAGATCGCGTTGCCATACGGAGCAGACAGCGCAGTGGTTCCCGTCCAAAAATTCCGTGATGTGCAAAAACTGTATGCGGCAATGACGGATGGGAAGATGGGATATATCCTTTATGGCGCGGAGAATCAGGCGGAGATCCATTATGCCATGGCTGTGAAGAACAATCTCTATGACGCGCTGGAGTATGCAGGGCAGGTGGAAGAGGCGGCAAAGTTGCACCGGAAGGAAATGAAACGGAAAAAGGAGCAGGGGGAAGCTCCTGCTGATGAATACAGGAAGACGCCAAACGCAGGTGAATTCTTAAGTGGTTTTTGGGTGGAAGACAGACTGATACCATCCATCACGGTGACTATATTTTTCGGCTCGGAAGAGTGGGATGGACCGTTAAGCCTGTGGCAAATGAAAGGCGTTTCCGGGAAGTGGAGCGCAGGGCGGCAGATGTGATTGAAGCGATCACAAATTCGGGTATAAAATATGATGAAGAAGACGAGGTGGTTAATGTGTGCCAGGCGATCCAGGAAATGAGGAAAGAAGCCGAGCAGGATGGAAGGCTTATGCAGGCTCAGGAGAGTGCTAAAAAGTTATATGAGATGGGGCTTGATACGGAGAAGATAGCTCAGGCGGTTGGTTATGCTGTGGAAACAGTAAAGGGATGGCTTGGGCTTCGGGCATAATGCATAGTGATGTGTTGATACCCCTAAAAATATTTAACAGCGGCACAGGCGGTGATTTCCAATTGATGCCATAAAAACAGAGGATATACAAGAAGGAGGGCGCCGCAAAATCATCTGATTTGATGGTTTTGCGGCGCCCTCGCTTTGTATAGGTAAATCCAGAAAATTATATTTTAACGATTTATTTTGCCAGCTCTCCGACTTCCTGCATCTTCATGGCACGTACCTTAAGGGGCAGTCCGAACAGATTGATGAATCCGTCGGCGTCATGATGATCGTACAGATCGCCGGTGGTGAAGCTTGCCAGTGATTCGCTGTACAGTGAATAAGGAGAAGTCGTGCCAGCCTTGATGATATTTCCCTTATAGAGCTTGAATTTTACTTCACCGGTCACATACTCCTGTGTGCTCTCAACGAATGCCTGAACTGCCTCGCGCAGCGGAGTGAACCATTTCCCCTCATATACGATCTGGGAAAGTTTGTTGCCCATCTCTTCTTTCATCTCGTATGTAGCACGGTCTAATACCAGTTCTTCTAACTGTTGGTGCGCTTCGTAGAGGATGGTTCCGCCGGGAGTCTCATAGACGCCGCGGGATTTCATGCCGACAACACGGT
The DNA here is from genome assembly GCF_000403455.2 of Dorea sp. 5-2. GTDB lineage: Bacteria > Bacillota > Clostridia > Lachnospirales > Lachnospiraceae > Sporofaciens. Next base: position 125,161 of record NZ_KE159719.1, read on the forward strand.
TCTCAACGATATCGCAGATACCGATCCCATGCTTTCCGCCAAGTTCATTTAATTTGCGGATAATATCGGATACTTTCATCTCTTCTCCGTTTATACTCTTTGGTACACCTTTTTCGAAAGTCATGGTAACATATTCAGCCTCATCCGGTGCATTCTCGGGAGATACGCCCAGTACGAGCAGATGGTCGTAATTAGGTTCTGCCGACGGGTCTTCAAGCTCTAAGCCTTCGTGGCTGATATGCCACAGATTCCGGTCGCGGCTGTAGCTGTGACTTGCGTCAAATGGAAGATGGATGCCGTGCTTCTCGCAATATTCAATCTCTTCCTCACGGGAATTCATGGTCCATACGTCGGTCATCCGCCATGGAGCGATGATCTTGAGATCCGGAGCGAGCGCCTTGATGCCAAGTTCGAAACGGATCTGGTCGTTTCCTTTGCCGGTCGCGCCGTGACAGATTGCGGATGCGCCTTCCTTGCGGGCAACTTCAACCAGGGTCTTTGCGATCGCCGGGCGTGCCATAGAGGTTCCGAGCAAGTATTTATTCTCATATACGGCATGTGCCTGCACACAAGGAACGATGTAATTATCGCAGAAATCATCTATGATATCTTCAATATATAACTTGGATGCGCCGGATAATTTTGCCCGCTCTTCCAATCCGTCCAATTCTTCTCCCTGACCGCAGTTGATGCAGCAGCAGATTACCTCATAATCAAAATTCTCCTTAAGCCACGGGATGATGGCTGTGGTGTCAAGACCGCCGGAATACGCCAATACGACTTTCTCTTTCATGTAAATGTCCTCCTAAATTTTGATGCCCCGTCAGCTTACTGAGGGGGCTTTGGCTTGCAAGGAATACTATAGCGCATTTTTTATAAATATGCAAGAATAAATTGAATAAAAGTAAAAATATGCAATATATGCACAAAAAATACATAAAATATACGTTCTTTGCATGAAGTATGCATGAAAGCTGAATAAAAGCAAAATTCAAAATGGGCTTGACATATATCGGGAATCTATATATACTATAGACAGTCGATATATCGAGAATCTATATATTGGGAATATTTTGTAAGAAAGGGGAGTTGGTTTATGGCGATTGATAAGAGTCTGGTCTCGGGTAGTACTTCGATGTTGATCTTGAGGCTTCTGGAAGAGAAGGATATGTATGGATACGAGATGATCGAGAATCTGCGCAGCAAGTCGGGAAATGTCTTCGAACTGAAGGCGGGAACTTTGTATCCGCTGCTTCATGGAATGGAGTCTAAGGGTTTTCTTAATTCTTACGAACAGGAAGAAGCGGGGAAGGTACGCAAGTATTATTGTATTACCAGAGAAGGCAGCAGAATTCTTGATGAGAAGAGGGAAGAGTGGAAGGTATATGCGCATGCGGTGACGGACGTGCTGAGTATGGGAGGTGCATTATGAGTTACGGGAAGAAGGAAGAATACCTGCATATCCTTGAAAAGCAGATCCGCTGCAGGAAGGCGAGAAGCCAGGTGGCAGAGGAGATCAGAGGGCATATGGAGGAACAGGAAGCGTTCTATCTCAGTGAAGGTATGACGCGGGAAGAGGCGGAGGAAGAGGCTGTGAAGGAGATGGGAGACCCGGTGGAAGCGGGGGCGGCTCTGGATCTGGTGCACCGTCCGAGGATGACCTGGGGATTCATCGTTCTGGCAGGAGTCTTGTATATGGCAGGGTTCATCCTGCTGAATCTCCTGCAGCAGAATTTTACCGGGACAGATTTTGTTACAGCTGCTTATGTGAAGTGGTGTGTGTTCGGAGCAGTGGTCCTGGTGGGGGTATGTTATGTGGATTACAGCCAGATCGGATATTGGGCAAAGGAGATTACGGCAGGCTTGTTTATCCTGCTGTTGTTGGGAAATGCTTTTTTGGGAGTACAGGTGAATGGATCATGGCGGTGGATATCCCTTCCGGTCGGGGGAGTGGCTGTAAATGTATGTCTGTTATGTTTTCTTTTTGTACCGTTGTACGCGGCGATCCTGTATAGCTGTCATGGACAGGGATATAAGGCGTTGGGAAAAGGCATATTGTGGATGTTGCCTGCATTGATCATTTGTCTGAGGGTGCCAAGCCTGTCTACGGCGTGTGAACTGTTTTTGATCTTCCTGATCATCTTGTCGTTTGCTGTCTGGCAGGGATGGTTTGCCGTATCCAGAGTCCGTGCATTGGGGTTGTTGTGGGGAGGAACGGCGACTCTTTTTGGAGCCGTATTTCTGAAGACTTTTCTGTTCGGAGCGGCTTATCAGTGGCAGCGGTTACAGGTCTTTCTGGGGCAGGAAGAGTCGTATTACCGCGGTGTGCTCCGGAAGATTTATGCAGGATGTCAGATGTTCGGCAGCGGAAAAGGCGTACAGGCGGTCGAGAGTGCCGGACCGCTTGAAGGGATGGAATTTGGACTGGTATATATTACGGTCTATTTTGGAATAGCCGCATCGATCGTTATTATGGGGGTTCTGATTTTCCTTGCCTTCTATTTTATGGGAATGTCGGCGGGACAGAAGAACCAGATAGGAAGCATGATGGGATTCGGATGCTCCGCGGTATTTCTGGTGCAGATCCTGTTCTATATACTTGGAAATATGGGGTTCCCTTTTGGCGGTATGTATTGTCCGTTCTTAACGAATGGAGGAACCGGGATTTTTGTGACTAATGTTCTCTTAGGGATCTTGATCAGCATATATCGGTATCAGGATGTACCGTTGGAGACAAAGAAGAAGCGATTCAGGTGGGAGATGTCGATAAAACGGGTAGACTGACAGGATCCGTAAAATAGCGCTTGCATATTATGCATTTAAGATGTATAATTATGCAAGCGCATTTATATTGCGGCGATTTATTCCAGCGAGCAACGAGCCAAGCGGGCATGCTTGCATGCACATTTGATGACTGCCGCGGGGTCTTTGAGTGATTGTTCAGGCGTTTTGCGATCAACAAGCGATTCAGAGAGCGATTCGTGCAAGGTTACACTGGACAATCGGCGTAATTTGGTTTATATTGACTTGAGGACACTCTTTGGAAAATATTACTGAGAAAGGATGCAGGATAGATGATAAAAGCAGGAATAATCGGAGCGACCGGCTATGCCGGCGGCGAGTTGGTGCGGATACTGACCGGGCATAAGGATGCTGAGATCGTATGGTATGGTTCCAGAAGTTATATTGATAAGAAATATGCGGATGTATATCAGAATATGTTTCAGATCGTGGATGCGGATTGCATGGATGATAATATGGAAGAGCTTGCCGGACAGGCGGATGTAATCTTTACGGCAACCCCGCAGGGGTTCTGTGCATCCATGATGACGGAGGAGATTCTTGGAAAGACGAAGATCATTGATCTAAGTGCGGACTACCGGATCAAGGACGTAGCAGTCTATGAGAAATGGTATGGGATCGAGCATAAGAGTCCTCAATTTATAGAGGAAGCCGTCTATGGGCTCTGTGAAGTGAATCGTGAGGAGATAAGAGGGGCGAGACTGGTGGCGAACCCGGGATGTTATACAACGTGTTCGATCCTGACCGCTTACCCGTTGGCGAAGGAAGGGCTGATCGACATGAATACTCTGATCGTGGATGCCAAGTCCGGAACCTCCGGAGCCGGACGCGGAGCGAAGGTGCCGAATCTCTACTGTGAGGTTAATGAGAATATCAAGGCATACGGCGTGGCGTCTCACAGGCATACGCCGGAGATCGAAGAGCAGCTGGGATATGCCGCGAAGGAAGAAGTGGTGATCAATTTCACGCCTCATCTGGTACCCATGAACCGGGGGATCCTGGCGACAGAGTATGCGTCGCTGAAAGAAAAGGTTACTTACGGCGAGGTGAAGGCAGTCTATGATAAATATTATAAGAATGAGAGATTCATCCGTGTTCTTGAGGAAGGCGTCTGCCCGGAGACAAAATGGGTGGAGGGCAGCAATTATGTAGATATTAATTTTAAGATCGATCCAAGGACGAACCGTATCATCATGATGGGAGCGATTGATAATCTGGTTAAGGGAGCGGCTGGACAGGCGGTGCAGAATATGAACCTGATGTTCGGTATTGCGGAAGAGGAAGGACTTGGGATGGTTCCGATGTTTCCTTAAGTATTTATAGAAGGAACTCCAGGATGAAGCGCGGCTGTCAGGGGTGTCATGCAAAGGATGGCGGTACAGGGATTTGGTTGTATGAATAGAGGGAGGGGTCTGATGATTCGAACGATGACGATGGAAGATTATGACGGAGTATATAAGCTGTGGACGAAGATCCGGGGCTTTGGACTAAGGAGTGTGGATGATTCCAGAGAAGGGGTGGCAAGATTCCTCAAAAGGAATCCGACGACCAGTGTCGTGGCGGTGGAAGACGGCGAAGTGGTAGGAAGTATCCTGTGCGGACATGACGGAAGGCGGGGATGCCTCTATCATGTATGTGTGGATGAAGAGTACCGGCGGCGGGGAATCGGGAAGGCAATGGTGGTGAAAGCCATGGAGGAGCTTAAGAAAGAGCAGATCAATAAAGTATGCCTGATCGCATTCACAAGAAATGATATCGGAAATGCATTCTGGAATACCATCGGATGGACGAAGCGGCTGGATCTGAATTACTATGATTTTGTGTTGAATGAGAAGAATATAACGGCATTTAACGAGCAGTAAATATCTATTATAAGAAAAAGGAAGGAGAACGATAAGATGGAAATAATCAAAGGCGGCGTGACCGCAGCGAAAGGATATGAGGCGGCGTCAACGGCGGCAGGGATCAAGTATCAGGGAAGGACGGACATGGCTATGATATACAGCCAGGTTCCCTGTGCGGCAGCAGGAACATTTACCACCAATGTTGTAAAGGCGGCTCCGGTGAAATGGGATCAGCAGGTGGTGAAAAACGGTACTCCGGTGCAGGCGGTGATCGTGAATTCCGGAATTGCCAATGCGTGTACGGGAGCAGAAGGCTTTGGATATTGCAGGGATACGGCAAAGGCGGCGGCAGAAGCGCTGGGGATTGCCGAGGACGGAGTACTGATCGGATCTACGGGTGTGATCGGGAAGCAGATTCCCATAGACAGGCTGACTGCGGGAATCCATGCGCTCTCGAAAGGAAAGAACGATACTTTGGAGAACGGAACAGCGGCGGCAAAGGCGATCATGACGACCGATACTTCTGAGAAAGAGTTGGCGGTGACGATCGAGGTCGGCGAAAAGACCGTGACGGTCGGGGGAATGGCAAAGGGATCCGGCATGATCCATCCGAATATGTGCACGATGCTTGCTTTTATTACGACAGATGCGGTGATCTCAAAGGAAGTACTTCAGAGTGCACTTAGTGAGGATGTGAATGATACTTATAATATGATCTCGGTAGACGGCGATACCTCTACAAATGATACGGTTATCCTGTTGGCGAACGGGTTGGCGGAAAATCCGGAGATCGTATATGGAAGTGAAGAGTATCACAGATTCAAAGATGCGCTCCATACGATAGACGAATATCTTGCGAAGAAGATCGCAGGAGACGGAGAAGGCGCAACGGCGCTTTTCGAGGTTCAGGCAGTAGGCTGCGAGAGTGTGGAACAGGCGAAGACACTGGCGAAATCCATCGTATGTTCGAATCTGACCAAGACTGCGATCGCGGGGCATGATGCGAACTGGGGACGGATCCTGTGTGCGATGGGGTACTCCGGGGCACAGTTTGATCCGGAGAAGGTAGATCTGTTCTTTGAGAGTAAGGCTGGAAGGATCCAGATCATCGAGAATGGTACGGCTGTGGACTACAGCGAAGCGGAGGCGACGAAGATCCTGTCCGAGCCGGAAGTTACGGCGATCGCAGATGTCAAGATGGGAGATAAGGCGGCGACCGCGTGGGGATGTGACCTAACACACGGATATATTGAGATCAATGCGGATTACAGAAGCTAGTGTAGTGTCTGCATTATATCTGGTGAAACTCCGCAGAATAAATTTTCATCAGCAAGGCGGAGAAGGGAGGCGATGCGGTGGCATCGTTGACCGCCGACAACGTAGCCTGATGGAAATTTAGGCAAGGAGGTTTGCCTGAATATAATGCAGACACTACACTAGTACATTATATATGCAGATATTACACAAGAAATAGTATTGCAGCCATAATATAGAATGCATGTAAAGGAGTCAGCAATCATGAATCAGTCAATGCAGAAATATCTGGACAAAGCGGAGGTGCTGATCGAGGCGCTTCCATATATCCAGCGATTTAACCGGAAGATCATTGTAGTGAAATACGGCGGGAGCGCAATGGTGGATGAGCAGCTAAAGGAACAGGTCATCCAGGACGTAACGCTTCTTAAACTGGTAGGATTCAAGCCGATCATCGTCCATGGAGGCGGTAAAGAGATCAGCAAGTGGGTCGGCAAGGTAGGCATGGAGCCGGAATTTGTAAATGGGCTTCGAGTGACGGACGAGGCGACGATGGAGCTTGCCGAGATGGTGCTCGGCAAGGTGAATAAAGGCCTTGTACAGCTGGTGGAAAGCCTTGGAGTGCGCGCGATCGGGATAAGCGGGAAAGACGGCGCACTGCTGAGGGTCGATAAGAAGTACGCGGACGGAGAAGATATTGGATTCGTAGGAGAAGTCAAGGAAGTCAATGCGGATATTTTATACGACCTGTTGGAGAAAGATTTTCTTCCAATTGTGTGTCCGGTGGGAATGGATGATGAATATCAGACATATAATATCAATGCGGATGACGCAGCGTGTGCCATCGCAAGAGCGGTTCATGCGGAGAAGCTGGCATTTTTAACGGATATTGAAGGAGTCTATAAGGATCCGAAAGATCCGTCTACGTTGATATCGGAACTGCGTGTATCGGAAGGAAAGGCACTGATGGAAGAGGGATACATCGGAGGCGGTATGCTGCCGAAGCTTCAGAATTGCATAGACGCCATTGAGAATGGGGTATCAAGGGTGCATATTCTGGACGGAAGAATCCCGCACTGCCTGCTTCTTGAAATCTTTACCAATAAAGGGATCGGTACGGCAATGCTGAATGACAGCGAAGAAAAGTTCTATCATGGCGAATGATCGTACGGAAGAAAAGCAGATAGGATTCAGATAAATGGAGTGCTGTCAGACAAATAGGGAACATATAAGAGAAATTTTATTGTGGAGAAAGAAATGAATCAATATATAGAAGAAACAAAAAAAGGACTTGTACATACCTATAACCGTTTCCCGGTCGTGCTTGAGAAGGGAGAAGGGGTATATCTGTATGATACAGAAGGGAAGAAATATCTTGATTTCGCGGCAGGGATCGCGGTGTGCGGATTAGGCTATGGGAATCAAGAACTGAATCAGGCTCTGAAGGATCAGATTGATGCGTTGACACATACTTCGAATCTGTACTACAATACGACTTGCGGGGAAGCGGCAAAAGCGCTGAAGCGGATTACCGGCATGGATCGTGTGTTTTTCACGAACAGTGGAACCGAGGCGATCGAGGGAGCATTGAAAGCCGCGCGTAAATATGCCTGGAAGAAAGGGACCGGGCGGTATGAATTTATTGCCATGGAGAATTCATTTCACGGCAGAAGTATCGGCGCGGTGTCCGTGACGGGAAGCGAGGCTTACCGTACCCCCTTTGAACCGATGCTTCCGGGAGTCAGATTTGCAGAATTTAATAACCTGGAGAGTGTAGAAGCTCTGGTTACGGACCGCACATGTGCGATCATTTTGGAGCCGCTTCAAGGAGAAGGCGGTATCCATCCGGCATCGCAGGAATTCATGGAAGGGATCCGCAGGCTCTGTGACAGAGAAGGGATCCTTATGATCTGTGATGAGATCCAGTGCGGTATGGGAAGGACAGGCTCTATGTTCGCATGGCAGTCTTATGGAACGAAGCCGGATATCATGGCAATGGCAAAAGCCATCGGGAGCGGTATCCCGGTAGGGGCATTTGCCATGACGGAAGAGACGGCAGAATATTCTCTGGAACCGGGAGATCATGGGACGACCTATGGCGGCAATCCGCTGGCGTGCGCCGCAGTAGCAAAGACGGTAGAGATCTTCGAGAGAGAGGATCTGGTAGGGCATGTATGCAAAACAGGGGCGTATCTGAGGGAAAAATTAGATGCGCTGGCAGCAGGATCAGACCTGATAGAAGAGCGGAGAGGAAAAGGGCTGATACAAGGGCTCAAAGTCAGAAAACCGGCAGGAGAGATCATCAACCGGGCGCTTGAGGAAGGGCTGCTGATCATCAGCGCGAAGGATAACGTCATACGGCTGGTGCCGCCGCTGATCATTGAAGAGAAGCATATAGATGAGATGATGAATATCCTGAGAAAGATATTGTAAAAGGGATATTGTAAACAGGATAGAAAACCATTCATTTGGATATACTATTTCAGAAAAGAAGATATTTCGAAGAAGAGAAGAAATATCTGTGATTCAGACTGGGAGGTATAGAGAATGATTGGTTTTTTTATTGCACTTTTGTCAGGCGCGCTTATGAGCGTGCAGGGTGTGTTCAATACACAAGTTACGAAGACGACGGGGATGTGGGTCAGTAATGCGTGGGTGCAGCTGACGGCATTTGCAGTATGTATCGCGGCATGGCTGATCGCCGGGCGGGATAATGTAATGACACTTACGAAAGTAGAACCTCGATATGTTCTTCTTGGCGGTGTGATCGGCGCGGGCATCACGCTGACGGTTATCAAGAGTATGGAACAGCTCGGACCGGCAAAAGCGGCGCTGCTTATCGTGATCGCGCAGCTGATCATAGCGTATGTGATAGAGCTTCTGGGACTTTTTGGAGTAGAAAAGGAACCACTTGAGTGGAGAAAGATAATCGGGATGGTAATTGCGCTGATTGGAGTTGCAATTTTTCAGTGGAAATAGTACAATGATTAAGACATGGATATGCGGGGTATTTGCAGTTTCGGCAGACTGTAAAGGAGTAAGATATGCATAGAAAGATGTCACGTAAGTTATATATTATTTATACTTTTGTTATAATTGCCGCTATTTTGTCGTTTGCCGGATGTTCCGGAGAAAAAGAAGAGTGTGTAGAAGAACTGACAGAGCTTCGTGCGGCAGAAGAAGTACCAGAGGAAGAAGTGTCCAAAGGAGAAGGATCCGAGGAAGAAGAATTCCAAGAAGAACGAAAAGAAGAGGTTTCCGACGAGGAAGAGATGCAAGAGTCTGCACAGGGAGAATCTGGTACGATCTGTGTCCATGTATGCGGAAGAGTGGCGCATCCGGGCGTCTATGTACTTCCTTCCGGAAGCAGGATATACGAGGCAGTGGAGGCGGCAGGCGGGTTAAGCGAAGATGCGGCAGGAGAGCAGCTGAATCAAGCGGCGCAGATGGAGGACGGGCAGCAGATCTATGTCCCGTCCAGAGAAGAAGCGGAGCAGGGGATCACAGGCGGCCAAAGACTGGCGGATAGTCCCGGAGCAAAGCCTGCAGCAGGGGATACGGAAGCTAAGGACGGCAGGGTAAGTATTAATACGGCGTCAAAGGAACAATTGATGACACTGAATGGGATCGGTGAGGCAAAAGCAGCAGCCATTATCCGTTACAGAGAAGAACACGGCGGATTTCAGAAGATTGAAGAACTGAAAGAAGTCGAAGGGATTAAGGAAGGCGTATTTAACAAAGTCAAAGATCAGATTATAATTTAAGCAAGTAAGCAGTTGAGGGAGAGGACAGATGAGCAGAAGGGTATTGGTTGTGGATGACGAGAAATTAATCGTGAAGGGGATTCGTTTCAGTCTTGAACAGGATGGGATGAAGGTAGACTGTGCTTATGACGGGGAAGAGGCGCTTAAGTTGGCGAAAGAGAATGCCTATGATATGATTTTGTTAGATATAATGCTTCCAAAACACGATGGGTTTGAAGTGTGCCAGCAGATCCGGGAATTTTCGGACGTGCCGGTGGTAATGCTGACGGCAAGAAGCGAAGATATGGATAAGATACTGGGACTTGAATACGGGGCGGACGATTATATCACGAAGCCTTTTAATATACTGGAAGTGAAAGCACGGATCAAGGCGATCATGCGCCGCACCAGCAAGAGAGATCAGGAGCAGCCGAGCGATAAGATGATCATAAAAGGAAGCATGAAGATTGACTGCGAAAGCCGGCGGGTAGTGATCGACGAGAAGGAAGTGAATCTGACCGCGAAAGAATTCGACCTTCTTGAACTTCTTGCAATGAATCCGAATAAAGTATACAGCCGGGAGAATCTTCTGAATATCGTGTGGGGATATGAATATCCCGGAGATGCGAGGACAGTAGACGTACATATCCGAAGGCTGAGAGAAAAGATTGAGACGAATCCGAGTGATCCGAAATACGTCTATACAAAATGGGGAGTTGGTTATTATTTCAGGGGTTAAGAAATATCTGAAATGGAATGTCTTAAAGAGCCTCCGCGTCAGGATCCTCCTGCTGGTGATACTGGTGGGAGTGATCCCGACGCTGATCTTATATGAGGTGACATTAAGAAGTTATGAGAAGAGGGAAGTAGAGATAAGAACCGCAGAGATACAGAATCAGTGTACAATTCTTTGTAATCAGTTGAGTGATTCTAATTATCTGACTGGCGAGACATCGGATGTGGTGAGGTCGGAATTAGTTCAGATATCTAATATCTATAGCGGACGGGTCCTGGTGATCGATCAGGATTTCCGTATTCAGGAAGATACCTATGATATGGATAAAGGAAAGACGATCGTGTCAGAAGATGTTATCCGGTGCTTTCAGGGTAAAGGCACCAGTAATTATGATGCGAAAAATCAATATATCGAAGTTACTTCGCCGGTTTATAATAAAGGAAACGAGGATGTGACGGGAGTGATGCTGATCAGTGTATCGACAGAGATGATCGCGGACAGTATGCAGATCATGGCGGAGAGGATCCAGATCATGTGTCTGGCAAGCGGGTTGGTGGTCGTGATCCTTGCTTTTGCCGCGGGATTTGTCATGGTACGGCCTTTTCAGCGGATCAACCAGTCGATCGCGGCTGTGACGGAGGGATATGAGGACGATTATCTTCATGAGAATACATATACGGAGACGATGCTGATATCAGACTCTTTTAATAAGATGTTGGGAAGGATGAAAGTTCTGGATGATTCCAGAAAAGAATTCGTATCGAATGTATCGCATGAGCTGAAGACACCGCTGACTTCTATGAAGGTGCTGGCGGATTCTCTGCTGATCCAGGAAGATGTTCCGGCAGAGTTATATAAGGAATTCATGGGCGATCTGTCAGAAGAGATTGAAAGAGAGAACAAGATCATCAATGATCTGTTGTCGCTGGTGAAGATGGATAAGACGGCGAATACATTGAACGTCAAGTCTGAAAATATGAATACGCTGATAGAAAGAATATTGAAGCGTCTTAGGCCGATAGCCGCAACGCACAATATAGAAGTGGTATTTGAAAGCTTTCGTCCGGTGACGGCAGAAGTGGACGAAGTGAAGCTTACCCTTGCGATCTCTAATCTTGTTGAGAATGCGATCAAGTATAATAAAGAGAATGGTTGGATCCATGTATCTTTGAATGCGGATCATAAGAACTGTTATATTGAAGTTGCGGATTCCGGGATCGGTATTCCGAAAGAAGCTGTTGAACATGTATTTGAGAGATTCTATCGTGTGGACAAGTCACACTCCAGAGAGATCGGAGGGACAGGGCTTGGTCTTGCCATTGCAAGAAGTGCGGTGGTTATGCACCGGGGAGCGATCAAGGTCTTTAGCCAGTATGGCGCGGGAACAACGTTTACGGTGCGAATACCGCTGACATACGTTTCTTAAGTGGAGGTATACGGTATGAGAGAGAAGATGAGACGGAAGATGCCGGAGCATACAGGGTGTGTATTATGGAGGTATGCGGCATGAAGGGAAAGAGAAGATGGAAGGTGTCCGTGTGTATTTTGTCCTGTCTGGGAATATTAGCGGGGTGTAGTAAGGGAAAAGAGCCGGCGAAGGGCGAGCCTTTTATCTATTATGTGAATGCGGAAGGGACGTCGCTGGTACGGGAGGCTTATGAACCGCGAGAAGGAACGATCGACGAGATGATCCGCGATATCCTTCAGGCAATGAAGGAGGAGACGGATTCGATTGATTATAAAAGCGTATTTCCGAAGAAAGTTCAAGTGAAGAAATGGATCCTGGCAGATGAGCGTCTGGATCTTCATTTTAACAGTAGTTACAGCGATATGAAGCCCAATGAGGAGATACTTTTTCGTGCGGCGGTCGTGCAGACCTTAGAGCAGATCCACGGCGTTGAATATGTCGGGTTTTTCGTGGAGGATGAACCTCTGGCGGACAGTGCAGGGAACGAGATCGGATATATGGGAAAGGAATATTTCCTTCTGTATAAAGGGGCTTCGCTTCATCTCTATCAGTTGGGCGAATTGAAGTTATATTTCGCGAATGAAAATGGGGATAAACTGGTAAAAGAAGAGGTGAGTGTCCGTTATAACAGTAATATCTCTACAGAAAGGCTGATCATGGATCAGCTGATCAAAGGACCGGCGATCGCCGGATTGAATCCAGTGATCCCGCCGGAGACGAAAGTCATTGGCGTATCCGTCAAAGACGCCGTATGTTATGTGAATCTTGACGAAGGTTTTCTGAATAACACGTATGTGACAGATCCGCAGCTGACGGTCTATGCAATTGTTAATTCGATCGTAGACGGGGGCGCCTGCAGCCAGGTTCAGATATCGGTAAACGGAGAGTCGAAGATGGAATATATGGGAAGTGTTGATCTAAGCAAGCCGCTGTCGAGAGATCAGGACTTTGTGGAAAACGTGAAGGAGAGTGAGAAATGAGAGACAGGCCTTTGCTGTATCTGTGCCTGGTTATAGCGGCGGCAGTCATGCTGTCCGTATTATTCGGCGGGGAGAGGTTCATCAGAGAACTTCGTCCCTCAGCCCTTGAGAAAAATATTTCTGAGGGAGAGTCGGTTATCGTCAGAGGACAGGTATACCGTATAGAACAGAAGGAAGATTATCAGGTATTGTATTTGGAAGAGAATGAGGTCCGATACAAGAGAAGAAAAGATCAAAAACAGTCAGTTCAAAAAGAGTCAGTTCAAAAAAAGTTAATTCAAAAACAGTCAGATCAGGAACGAACACTTCAAGAATCCAGAGTTATTGTCTATACAGATTCCGACATACAATTTCAGATTGGGAATAAAATAGAGCTTACAGGTGAGGTCTCTTTTTTTCAGGGTGCAAGGAATCCAGGGAATTTTGACCAGAAACGCTTTTATCAGATACAGGATATCCATGGGAGGGTGTGGGCGGAAGAGATTCATGTTGCAGATGCCTGTATCTGGAAATGGAGAGCATATTTTGCAGATCTCAGGCGGAGATGGAAGGATGCGCTGACGGTACATATGGGAGAAGAAGACGGTGCTGTCATGAGCGCGATGATATTGGGGGAGAAAAGCGGGATGGATCAAGAGGTTAAGGCGCTGTATCAGGTGAATGGGATCGGGCATATTTTGGCGATCTCGGGGCTGCATCTTTCTTTTGTGGGGATTGGGATGTATAAGATACTGCGGCGGCTTACGGGGTCTTATCCTGTTGGAGGGGCGTTTGGTATTTTATTTCTGGCGCTGTATATTCTTATGGTTGGATTTACCGTATCCGCGGTGCGGGCCTTAGTGATGTTTCTATTCCGGGTAGGGGCGGATATGGCGGGGCGGCATTATGATGCGCCGACAGCGCTTTCTGCGGCGGCGGTTGCGGTGTTAGTGTGGCGGCCGCTCAGTCTGTATGACGGCGGATTCTGGCTGTCCTTTGGGGCGGTGCTTGCGGTTCTTACTGTGGTGCAGGTGGTGCAGGAAGAAATATCTGTGTACACATTACATAACAATGGACAACAGGTTGGGACAAGGACGCAGCAGAGTTCCTTGAAGCAGAATAAGAAAGACAGTCCTTGGGCTGTATATTTAAGGAGATTTTGGGAATATGTAGGGCAGGTGATTTTACAGGGGTTGACGGCCAGCATCGGTATCAATCTGGTTATTCTTCCGATTCTGCTCTATTATTTCTTTGAATTTCCGATGTATTCTTTTGTCCTGAATCTTTTTGTGATCCCATTGCTGTCTGTGTTACTGTTTTTGGGGATGGCGGGAAGCCTGCTGGCATTGTGGCTTCCCTCGGTATCTTCCTTCCTATTTTGGGTATGCGGAAAGATTCTATGCATCTATCAGATGAGCTGCAAGGTAGCGCTTCATCTTCCGGGAGCGAGGCTTGTGGCCGGAAGGCCTGAGATGTGGCAGATTGCGGTATATTATGTATTTTTGTTTTTAGGATTGATTCTGCTGAGGTATATCGCATCAATGAAGGAACAGGATAAGCAAGGGGAGGAAAGGGGTCAAGACTATCAGAGGTATGGAAAGGATCGGTTCATACAATCTAACAGAGTGGATAAATCCATCAGTTTTAATAACAGAATGAGTGGAAGAGCAGGCAGGAGTGCGTGGAAAGGGTGGCCTGTGGTTTTTCTGTGGACAGTGGGAGTTATTATTTTAACGACTCATTTTGGAGAGTTAGGGAAACTTACGATAGCGGTCTTGGATGTGGGGCAGGGAGACGGGATTTTCATGAAAGGACCGGAGGGCGGCACCTATCTGGTGGATGGAGGGAGCAGTGATGTAAAAAAGGTGGGACAATACAGGCTGGAGCCATTCCTGAAATCCCAAGGAGTCGGGGTGCTTGATTATGTACTGATCTCCCATGGCGACGGCGATCACAGGAACGGTGTAGAAGAGCTGATTGAGAGACAGGATATCGGAGTGAAGATCCGGACGCTGGTATTGCCGGTGCAGGAGGCGTGGGATGAGGCTTTGGCGGGTCTGGCAAAGAAAGCAAAAGATTATGGAATCCGCGTGGTTGTGATAGAGCCTGGACGGAATATCCGGGAAGGGGAAATGGCAATTACGTGTATACAGCCGGGGAATCTGGGAATAAAATCAGAGAACGCCGGATTACGGAAGGAAAATACTGTGCCGGAGACAGGCAGTATAATACCTGTGACCGAGAAACTGGAATCGGGTAACGAGGCATCTATGGTATTGGCTGTACAGCATGGGAAGTTTGATATGCTTTTGACCGGGGACGTAGAGGGAGAAGGAGAAAAACAGCTTACACAGCAATTAGAAGAGAGATATCCAGATTGTACGTGGGAGGTTCTTAAAGTAGCGCATCATGGCTCTAAGAATTCGTCAACAGAAGAAGTTCTTCAACAGATTCAGCCAGCTTATGCGTTCATTTCCGCAGGACAAGAGAATCGGTATGCGCATCCGCATCAGGAAACGATAGAGAGACTTGCAGACGTTGGTTGTAAAATCTATTCTACGCAGGAAAATGGGGCGATTATAGTGGAGGTGGAGGATGGGGAATTATCAAGAATGGAGAAATGGCAAAGATAGATTGAAAAAGGGATACTATGCAATGGAATTTCTATGGAAATGCCGCTGTTTAGTTGTTATAATGTATTTGGGAATAAACGGAAAATCTAATAGATAAAAAAGTATGCAGCATCATTTGTTTGTTGTAACTGTGAGACGGCATGGAAATTTATGGAAATGAAATATGGGAAATAAAGGAGTATTTATGTTTATTTCAGATTTTGTTGGTGAGTCAAATGAATATGATAAAAAGCTTATAATTTAGAAGAAAAGAGACCGAAGAGCTGGCTGAAAAGAGTCAGTGCTTTTGCAAATGGCAAAGGTGGTATTCTATTCTTTGGAGTGGCAGATGATGGTACGTTGGTCGGTCTTGAAGATGCTAGGCGAGTTTCTGAAAAAATCAGTGAAATAATCAAGACAAGAATGGATCCGATTCCGCAGACAGACTTGGAACTTCATGAAGAGAACGGAAAGCAGTTTATTATTCTGCGGATATTGCCGGGAGTAGAAACTCCGTACTATTATGTGGGTGATGGAAGCAGGACAGCGTTTGTGCGTGTTGGAAATGAAAGTGTACAAGTTGGAGCAATTGAACTGAAACGCCTTGTATTGCGTGGAAGTAATCAGACTTACGATAGTCTGTCTTCGTATTATCCATATGAGAATTATGCTTTTACAAAGCTTCGGTCTGTATATCGGCAGCGAACCGGTAAGAAGCTGGAAGAGGCAGATTACTCGCTGGAATGGGCTGAATAAAGCATCGGGAGTAATGGAAGCGCTGGATGATAAGGAATTTAGCGGAAGCCTGCTTATACTGCTTCAGGGCGGGGAAGAATTATTCTATTCAGACGCATCCTCATTTTGGGTGACGCTTTATAATTTGAATTATAATGTTACGGTTGAAGGAGTGGATGCAGGGAATCGAAGACAGTTGTTTGCAGAGGAAAAAGTAGTTGTTTTGAATGAAAAGCAGTTGTTTGGGGATAAAAAAACAGTTGTTTCGAAGAAAAAACAGTTGTTTGAAAAGAAAATAAATGAATCGAGGATTAGTACACTTGCAGAGGAAAAGATCTTGCGATTGTATGAACAGTATAGCGATGATATGTATTTTTCCAGAGCAGATGTAATGAGAATAGCTGGAATTACATCGTCACCAGCAGGAGAGTTAATAAAAAATGAAAAGTGAAAAATTGATCGTACCGGTGGTTGGACACGGAAAAGGCAGATATCGATTTAATATTTAGATTATGTCTGAGGATGAAAGCAAGATTGTAGATGCAAATCGAATAAGGATGGTATGTTTTGTGGGGATACCATCTCACTTTTTATTTTTACAGGAGCCCATTCCAGCAAAGGGAATGCCTGCATGTCCTGACTGGTTAATGCCAGAAGCAAAGAAGGAATGGGAATCACTATCCATGAGGCGGATTTTGTGTTATACTTGATTGAGTTATAAGTCAAGTTATTGAGAAGAACAGCGGAGAGGAATATGCTGAGAAACAACATCGAGTTGGATATTAAGACTAAGTGCATAGAGCAGTCTACCACACAGGCGAAGATCGCAGAGAATATCGGCACATCGCCGTCATATGTGAATAAGATCGTTCGCAGCAAGGAACAAATCATGAACAAGACCTTCCTGGCCATGATGGAGGATTTGGGCTTTGATGTGGAACTGCATTATGTGGAGAAGGAAGATAAGGAATGAAGTAGCTAAAGGATAAAGAGTATGAGGAATATCAGCAATACCTCTACAATAAGGCGCATGGCTATATCTGGACGCCTGACACTCTGGAACTGATCTGCAATGGAAACGATGGAGAACCGGAGTAGATTGGAAAGCAGGTTCTTGGTATGACGGTCAAGCTTCGGAATGAGCAGGTTTCGCATAGGTTTTCCGATAAGCATAAGAGCTACGTTATCCGCTTGCTCCGCAAGTATGAGGTGGAGTTGCTGAAGGATTTCCTGTATGAAGCGATCTTTATTCCAAAAGGAACGGAGCCGCCTGCGAGGGATATCATCGAGAAGCCGGAGCTGCGTGTTTACACGGATGACTTCGGAGCCAGAAAAGGCGATAACTGTCTGGTGGCGGATTTAGGCGGGAAGGTTGTCGGCGCAGTATGGACGAGGATAATGGACGATAATGGACATGTGGACGATGAAACGCCGTCCTTCGCGATTTCGCTTTACAAGGAATACCGGGGGCAGGGCATCGGCTCACAGCTGATGGTGAGGATGCTGGAGCTTTTGAAATGGTAGGGATATGAAAAGGCTTCACTCGCGGTTCAGAAGGCGAATTATGCTGTGAAGATGTATGAGAATGTCGGGTTCAAGACTGTGGATGAGAATGCCGAAGAATATATTATGGTATGCGAGTTATAAATATTGATTTGAAGAGGTCTTGACTGTGGGAAAAGAACTGTCGGAAATGACGTTGGAAGAATTGTGGGACTTATTCCCTATCTTCCTTGTCCAGCACGATGATAAGTGGAATGAATATTATAAAGAGATAGAATTAAAACTTTCCCAATTTACCGGACTATAGAATAGACCCGCAAACTCACCCAAAACTATATAATACATTCAAAAACTAGTTGATTAAAAGCAATAATCCCTAAAAAATGGCCATTTTTAACCGCGCTTCACCTGTTAATCCATTTAGATTTTTGTAAAATTGTGTATAAAACTCTATTATATATAGTCCTAATGTGTTATAATAGGACTATATAAAGGAGTGATTTTTATGCCCGTACCTGCTGATATCAGAGCAGTTCCAAGACCGGTTAATACCATAGTGGATGACAACGGCCGGGATGGCCCCAAACGTTATGCTGTCAGGCAACGTTCCTCTTCTAAATATGTTCCCGGTGGCAATCCCCAGCCGCGAAACGGCAAGGTGGTCGGTCACATCATTGATCATAAATATGTTCCAATCCACGAGTCGAAAGCAGGAACTTCTGCAGAACCGGATATGCTGTCCTATGGCGCTTCCGCACTTGTTAAGTCTGTCACGAAAGACCTTGTGTCAGATCTCCTTGCTGTGTACGATCCATCGGATGCTTATGCAATGATGTCTATTGCGACCCTTAAAGTGATCAAGCCGGCTGTTACCGCAAACCGGATGGCAACACATTACCATAGGACATTCGTCTGCAAAGATTATCCCGGAGCAGCAATGTCCCCGAATTCTATTGGAAACCTTCTACAAAGGATTGGGATGGACGGTTCCAGGCGTAAACAGTTCTACCAGTTACGTATTCAATCGACTTCAGTCGGTCATTTTTTGCGGACAGTTCAATACATACCTGCCTTTTTCTCTCCCTGCTCCTGCGTTTTCCCTCAATCCCACGCTCCCTCTGTATCTTCTTGGCACAGGCAGGGCAATACTTCGATATGGCAGAGCCGGGGACGTATTCAATGCCACACACCGTACAGTGTTTAGCTGGTAATGCCGTCCACCGCTTTGTAGGTGTGATATGTAATTCACCGACAAAGCCGATGAATTTATAGTAAATCTTGATTTCCTGCTTCACTGTTCCGTCCGCTGACTTCTCACGCTCCGAAACAAGTATCTTGTCTATCAGCGCATTTACAACCGTTGCGTCCAGTTCCTTTAAGCCTTGATAGTTGCGGATAAGGGAGAGGAAGTCACGGATTCCCTGCGATTTCTCATAGCTTTCGTTGAGCGTTTCCGTCACTTCCCTCAACCGTGCTTCGGTTTCAAGCTGTTCTTTCTGGTATTTCCCCGACATCATCTCAAAATTCCGCTCGGTGATACGCTCCATGACCTTATCCTCGTAAAGAGAAGAAAACAGCCTGTCAAGCTCCGCAAGGCGTTTGTTCAGCTTCTTCCGCTCTTTCTCCATTGCCTTTGCCTTGCTCTGGTCTGTTTCCGTGAGCCGCTTCTCAATCGCCCTTACCGCCCGCTCGTCATTCACCGCCATATCCGCAAAACGGTTAATATCTGCAAGCACGGCGTTGAATAAATCCCTTGCTTCAATAGCGTGTGCGGTACACATGACGTTGCCATACCTGCCATAATTATTACAGGTGTATTGTACGCAGTCGATGATGTCGGGGCGTTTCCTCCTGTTTGCGCTCATAGCCCGCAGAGCGTAGCCGCAGTCCGCACACTTGATAACGCCTGAAAAAATATTCTCAAAGCCACCCTTATTCTTTTCCCGCCTGCGGCTCGTCATAAGCTGTTGGACAGTATCAAATTCCTCCTGCGTGACTATCCCCTGATGGGTGTTGGGTATCACTTCCCATTCTTCTGGTAGCTTAGACGGTCTTTTCTTGCTTTTCATATTGGCGGCAATCCGCTTGTAGCCTGCAAGGTTTCCTGCATATATGGGGCTTCTTAAAATATTCCTCAAGCTGTTCTCACTCCAGATATAACGGTTTTCTTCGTTGTCCTCAAAGTACCGTTCATAGCCCGCCGCCCCACGCTCCGCCGCATAAGCGGCAGGGCGTAAAACGTGCTGGCTGTTGATGTGTTTACGGATTTTTCCAAGTCCGTTTCCCGCCAATGCAAGGTCAAATATCTCCCTTACAACGTGCGCCACCTTATCATCTATCAACAGATGGTTGTGGTCAGCAGGGTCTTTGATATACCCATAGGGCGCATACGTCCCCATGAATTTCCCCTGCTGGAACCTCGCACGGTACGCCGATTTTATCTTGACCGACACATCGGCTGAATACATTTCGTTTAGGATATTGCGAAAGGGCGTGATGTCCATCGCCGATTTATTCAAGGTGTCAACGCCGTCATTGACTGCTATATACCGCACGTTATTTTCGGGGAAAAAGACTTCCAGATATAAGCCGCAGTCAAGGTAATTCCTCCCCAGACGAGATAAATCCTTTGTAATCACGCAGTTTATCAGCCCGTTTTCAATGTCTTTAATCATGTTCTGAAAACTCGGTCTTTGGAAATTCGTACCAGAATAACCGTCATCCACATACGTTTTTGCCAAGTGCCAGCCCTGCTTTTTCACATAATCCGTGAGGATGGATTTCTGCGTGGCAATGCTCGCGCTCTCGTTTTCCGTGCCATCGTCTTTCGATAGGCGGCAGTAAATGCCGACTGAATAGATTTTCTTTTCTTCTTTGATTCCTGCCATACTGTAAAACCTCCGTATCTGCCCTAACTGTTTTCATGTTCCATTGCGTACATTCTAAGCGGATATCCCCTCATTGTCGAAGGTGTCACCCTCGGCAATCTTCCTCCGTATATCCTCGGAGATAATCGGGATGAACGCCTCGGCAACGGTCTGTGTGCCGACATATTCACGGCTGACAATCATCTGCACTGGCTGTCCTGCCACAATGCGCTTTCTCTTTTTGTTTGCTTTTTTATCCTCGCCCATACTCAAAACTTCCTTTCCAGACAGGGCAGGGGAGTATATAAAAATGCCCCCGCCCTGCAATCAGACACAATCAATCCCCGCTGTTCAATTCTTCCTGCAATGCTTTAAGGAGAGCCGCCGCTTCATCAGCAGTCAACGTGATTCCCTTTCCGCACTTCTCACGGTTGGGGGAAAAGCTGCGGATGTCATACTTTGGCTCTTTCCCGTTCCATGAGATTAAATTGATTTCCTTTGTATAGCCGCTGTCGCTCATAGACAACACGGCGACTTCCTTTACAATCTCATATTGAATATCTTTCATTTCCTACCTCAACTCTCTGTTTTATTTGACTGTCTTTTTCTCCCAATGCTTTATATTTACCTCCCGAAAAGAGAAGATTAGCGGCTGTCCCTGCCACGTTTCCTCTGCAATTCACGCTCCAAAAGTTTGATGATGGTGTCCTCCATCTGCTTGGGCGTTGTCCCTTTCGGGAAGTATTTCTTTAACCGCTCCATGCCGATTTTCACGGTTTCTTTCTGGTTTCCCTTTTCCTCGGTCATAATCGCAAAAATAGTATCCATGTCAAGCCGCCCGCTCTGGCTCAAGGTTTTCATCCGCTGTGCCTGTGAGAGTGAGGGCGTTGCTTCCTCGCTCTCCATTGTGGCGAATAGGTTTTCCTGCTCGCTTTTCTTCAAAAAGGACAGTTCCACCGCAGGCGTGAGGGCGATCCTCCCCTCGTCTACCATCTGCAAAATCGGCGGTATCAGTTCCGTCAAACGGATAAACCTCTGCACGGTCATCCTGCCAACGCCGAAGCCCTGCGCCACTTTATCGTCCGTCCGCAACTTCGTCCCAACTTGTGACGAGGTTAAATCCGTGCGGAAGCCCTGCCGCTTCATGGCTTCGGACTTCATCTTGTAGGCAAACGCCCGCTCCGATGGCAGGATATTTTCACGCTGTAAGTTGCTGTCCACAAGGGTGATGATGGCTCGGTCACGGTCTAAGGGCAGGACAAAGGCGGGGATTGTGTTTATCCCTGCAAGTTCCGAAGCACGGACACGCCGCTGTCCCGCAATGATTTCATAGCCGTTCCCGTCCTCTTTCGGGCGTGTGATTATCGGCGTTACAATGCCAAACTCTTTGATACTCTCTGCTAATTCTGATAACATTTCGTCCTCCACTACATGAAACGGGTTATCGGGAAACGGATATAAATCTGCGGTCTTTAATACTTTAAAATCCTGTTTCTTCATTCACATTTCTACCTTTCTTTCGCTCTGTTCCGATTGCTTTTCTTTAATTCCTCTATCACTTCTGGCGGTATCTTTTTCAATAACCTTTCCATCTGCTGATTGGTTCTCTGCAATTCAAATATCCTCTGGTTGGCTTTCTGTACCTTTAATTCCTGCTCGTACTTTTCATCACGCATACGCCCCGCATAGTCGGATTCCTGCCAGATTCTCTCTTTCAGACTGTCAATATAGGCACTCTGTTTACTGATTTCTTTTGAGAATTTCTCCACGTCTGGAAGCCATGCCGCAACCATTTCCAGAGCCTTGTCACGCTTTTTCCCTGCATTAAAGGCGTTGATGTCGGAGAGGGCAGACACGATTTCCGCATACTGTTTATCCAGCCTGCCGCCTAACTTGTAGAGCCATGTGGGGACGTGTTTCCGCTTCGTTTCCATTGAGGACTGCCCCCGTTCAAGCCGATTCCACCGTGCGGACATCCGCTCATGGTAGGCGGTCTGCCATTCGGATAGGGATTTCTGGTTGCCTAAAATAGACTTTGCTGACAGCTTGTTGTCGGGCGTAAGCGGCACAAAGCATAGGTGCATATGGGGCGTTTTCTCGTCCATGTGGACGACTGCGGAGAGGATATTTTTCTTTCCCACACGCTCTGAAATGAAGTCAAGAGCCGTCTGGAAATAGGCTTTTTGTTCTTCGGTCGGTAGGCTGTTCATAAATTCTGGCGAAGCGGTGATAAGCGTTTCCACCATCATCACACTGTCTTTCCTTACCTTACAGCCCGCTTCTTTTACCATTTGGTTTATCTCTTTCTTGTAAGTGTAGCGGGGCGGCTTCACAAGATGGTAATTATCTTTGGAGCGTCCCACGTCAATGTCTGGGTTGCTTTTATAGGCTTCTTTCTTCCGCTCGTTGTGGCGTTCGCAAGCCGCAACGCCGCCTGCCTTGCGTTTCTGGAAACGCAGGATTGCATAGGGCATAATTCATCTTCCTTTCTTCGGCGGGTAATCTGTATGCGTGACGGTCATGACGATGATGACGGTGATTTTGGGATACCCCCTATTGCCAGTCATAGCCGTCACTGTCACGCCGGCATTCTTCCATCCGAAGCCGCAAGGCAGAGGATGGGCAGGGCGTAAGCCCTGCTTTAAGGGAGTCCAGAGGGAACGTCTGGCACACGACTTTGCAGGGCAAAGTGTAGTGTGTTACACCCTGTAAACGCAGTCGGAAAAATCGGGGGATTTTTCTGACCGCAGGGGTGGCTTTACGAGCCGAAAAGGGCGAGTAATGCCCACGCCTGCATCTTGCGTTTACGGGGTGTTCTCCCGCAGGGATGACAGCGGCGGGGTATCCCAAAAACACCGTCATCATCGTCATGACCGTCACGCATGGGGCAAAGCCGCCGATGTCACATAGGTTTAAATGTCGGTGGCAACGGCAAGGGAAATCATCCGCCCACTGCTCCTGCGGCTGAAATCATAACGGATATGGTTTTCAAGCAGAAAGTCAAGGCGGTACTCGTTCATCCACTTTGTCAAGACATTCGCCGCTGTCTCTGTTTCCCCCAGAGCGTCTAATAACTCTGTGGCTGTGCCAGTCCATTCCTCTTTGTCCTGCATAAAATTTACAATCCGAAAAAGGACGTCTGGTATCGCTTCTTTGGCAAGCTGTTCCTGCTCTTTCCTCTCCACCAGTTCCCAACTGCAATCACGGAAACGGAGCGTAAACTCCTGATAGGGCGTGTCCCTGCCCGTTACATACAGCTTTGCGGCATTGGACGCACGGCTTTCCTGTTCCAGAACAAAGGTTGCGTCCGCACTCCCCGTCAATCCCGTCGTGCCAGACACTTTGTTGAACACGTCGCTGTCATTCTGCTTTCGGATGTGGTGTACGACAATGACCGCCAATGAGTGCCTGTCGGCAAAGTCTTTGATAAGGGAGATGTCCCCGTAATCGCTTGCATAGGCGTTGTCTTTGGATGCGGTGCGGACTTTCTGCAAGGTGTCAATGACAATGAGCCTGCTGTCGGGGTATTCTTTCAGATAATCCTCCAACTGCACGATAAGACCGTCTGACAGCTTATCGCTCGCCACGGCAAAGTGGAGCCGCCCGCTCGCTTCGTCCGTCAAGCGGAACAGCCTGTCTTGGATGCGGCAGAACGTGTCCTCCAAACAGAGGTAAAGCACGTCGCCCTCCTGTGTCGGCATATCCCACAAGGGGATTCCCTGCGACACGCATAGGCAAAGCTTTAGCATAAGCCAGCTCTTGCCAATTTTCTGTGAGCCGCAGAACAGGGTTAAGCCCGTGGGTATCAGACCGTCCACCACAAAGGACGGTTTTTCAAGCGGCTCATAGAGGAGCGTGTCTGCATTGACTGTCTGAAGCTTCTGCATGGGATTCCTCCTTTCGGGCGGTATCTTTGGTTTTGTTACGCATAGGCGTTGACCTCCTTAAATAGATTTACTCCCACGGAAAAAGTGAGAGTATGTAATGCCGCCAGTCCCACGCAAAACGGATTTCTTTTTCGGATGGTAGCGGTCACGGTTGGAGATACTTCCTCATTTCCGCCTTGACTTTCTCCCTTGCAACCGAAACAGACTTCTGGACAGCGGAAGCGGTGCAATGCTCCATCCCGCCAATCTGGTAGAAATTAAAATCATACTCGTAATAGAGCAGGAAACGCCGCCTTTGTATCTCTGGCAGTCGGGCAACCGCTTTGTAAAACAGTTCATTCCGTTCTTTCTCAATCATGCTTTCATCAAGCGTTTTAGGCACTCTCAACGCACGTCTGTAAAGCGTTTCGTCCCATACCTCGTTAAACTCCCTGTGCCGCTGGTTCCATTGCTGAAGATTCCTGTTCCTCCTTTCCATCTGCCGAAATTCAAGAAAGAGTTTTTCGGACACTTCTATCTCGTGGTGTTCCCCCTGCCCGTCCTTAAAACTGATAAAATACCTTGTGCCGCTTTCCGTGGATTCCTCCCGAAGCGTATATGTCTTTGCCCCGTATGCCATTTCCTTTCCTCCCGAAAAAAATTGAGCGGGAGGATTGCCCTCCCACCCAATAGCCCGTGGAAATGGTTAAATTTCCCCGAAAGGATAAAAAATAGGCTTCAATTTTTTACGGAGTCGTTCAAGGCGTTTGTAGACCGCCCTCTCGGTAAGCCCTGCCACCGCCGCAATCTCCTTTGTGGAATATCCCTGCATTTTCAGCAGGAGAATGAGCAGGGTATGCTTGTCCACCGTAAGAAGTGACTGATACAGTTTCTCGTCCTCAATCTCGTCCAGCAAGTCCGCAACGCTATTCGGCTCTGCCTGCTGTTCAGCGTCCGCCACTCCCTCAAGGTATTCGCCGAAGTCGCTCGTCCATCGGTAAAACCGCCTGTTGGAATTAAAGTCCGCCCTGTCATCCATGCGGATTTGCTCAATGACCGCTTCATCAACGCCATGCTCACGCAGCACTTTTTCCTCGGCTTCTTTCCAGATACGCCATTTCCTGTCCTCACGTCCGTGGTTATATGCCATTCCTTATTTCCTCCAATCTGAATTTTTGAAAATGTAAAAAATCCAGATTGGGAAGGCGGCGAACGACAGCCAACAGCGGAAACAGCCCCGTGGCATAATCTGATAAAAAACGACAAAAGAAAAACCGCAAAGGCTCTGTGACCTCTACGGTTATAGGAGATACATATTCTGTTAAGTGGAGATTCTACTTCTGGTTTCATGGTGAGAAGTAGCGTTGCATAAGCAGGGATTTTTTTAACTGGCTTCCTGCCAATCCCCGATATGCTATGTATGTATAAATTCTGCATTGCATGAGCAGATGGATTACTGCCCGAAAAAAGAACATAAAAAACCCTCCAAACTTCAAAAACAGGTCTGGAGAGTGTCTGTTAAGTCTTTTCGGGCATAGCATAACCGCCCACCAATACACCGTTTTTTTATATGGTGGGCGTTCGCCTTAAAACCTTATGAAATAAAACAAAGCCGACAAACTGTGATTTTATTTCACAAATTCATCGGCTCTGCGTCTGTGCGTCTGGCTCTTTCATAACAACTACTTTTAATGATTTTACATTGATTAAACTTTCTTGCCTGCATTTCGGGCAATACAGAGGGAAGTTCTTTATTTCTGTATCTTCCCTTATTTTCATGCGTGTCTTATTATCGCATATAGGGCAAAATATCCAATGATACTGTTCCATATCTTTCTACACTCCAAAACTATTTTACAATTACTGTTCCGCTGTTGCTCATGATAGATAAACTGTTTTCTCCCTTTCCGATGCTCCCATCCTTGCATCCGTCCGTATCGGTACTGAATTCCGCATTTTTAAGCTGTACGGTTACATCGTCCGAACCACTGGATATATGGCAGGATAAATTATCTGGCATCGCTTCATGGGTCAATGATATATCTCCCGAACCTGTTTCTACAGACAGGGAATCATAGCCGTTTATGTTGCTTATATTCACTTCGCCAGAATCTGTCGAAACAGCGGTCTTTCCAATAACTGTATTTTTCATGGTAACATATGCGGATTCTGTATTGATATTAGAATCCGTGCATGAAGCGTCTGTTATTTTAATATCGCCTGAAAGAGATTTTATTTTTGCGCTTTCAGCTATGAAATCAGACATCGTTATATAGCCAGACTGGTTGTTCAAGGACAAAGTGGAAATGCTGACCGCTTCCAACTCCATCTCTCCCGAACCATTGTTAATGGCTAAGGAAAAAGCATTATCTTTAGGAATATACAATATTATCTTCCCTGCTTCGCCAAATGAGAATTGCTCCGCCAGATTTTTGTCCGTATCATCATCCTGCTGTACCATTAGTTTTCCATCTTTCTGCACAACCTGCATATCACGGTCATCTTCGACTTTTCCCTCGCAGGCTATGTGTACTTTGTCATCGCTGGAAGCCATCACTTTTAAATTCCAAGAGGAAATATCCAATACAATTTCTGAAATACCTTCCGCCGAAAATTCCTCGTTAGAATCTATTTTTTCTTTATTCCCGCATCCGCATATGCCAAAAGCTATCACTAAAATTCCCGCTAACAGTATTCTTTTCATATTCATAACCCCGCCCCCTACATTAAATCTTTGCTTTCCACATTTACGATTGACAAAGCGGCAAAAAGCAAAGAAATAGCCGTCAAAATAATGGGAAATACTGCGTTGCCTGCCATTGTGAAATCGCCAATGTTCGCCTGCGTGAGAAAAATCAACAAAAATGAAGTGACAATCGTTGCTTTTGAAGATTTTAAAGCCATCCCGACAAACAGGGCAATAAAGCTCATGCTGACGATTACCACTGATTTTAGTATCAGTTGTATATAAAATGACAGGCTGCCTATTGAAAAATCAACAGCAAAGGATGACTGCATAAATTTTGCCCCAAAGAACACGCACATATAAATTGCCAGTTTTGTTAAAATGAATGCGACAAAATTAAAAGTCCAGACCGCAATCATTTGGGAAGCTAAGATTTTCTGCCGCTTAATAGGGTAGGAAAACATCAGATTCATGGTCTTGTTTTTGTATGCGCTTACAATAAAGGATGCCAACATTACACTGGTGTAAATAAGAAAAGCCATACTGGTAAATAATTCGATAGGAGCGGAGATTACATCTGTCCCAGGCGCAGCATCCAGTGTCCCGTCTGGGTCGTTGGCAATGCCCAAAAACGCTAACGCAAAGACAAATAAGCCAAGCAGAGCCGCCATAATGATTACGCCTTTGATATATTTCCCGATATTATTCTTTTTCCATTCAAGTCTGACAAGCTTTAACATGATTTTCCCACCTCCGATGTGACTTTTAAGAAATAGTCCTCCAAGTTTTCTGTATGTTGGCTGATGGAAGCAATCTCTACATCATTTGCCATCAATTCCCTTGAAATCTTTTGTGTGGTGACACCCTGCTCATAAATACGAATCCCCGAATCGTTTACGATTTTAAAATTACTTAACTGCATTTTTTCAGCTAAAACATATGCCGCTTTCTTTGTATCCTCTACGGCAAGTTCAATATACGCCGTATTTGTTTCTGCAATTTCTTTCATGGATATTTCTTTCATCATCTTTCCATGATGGATAACGCCAACTGTATCGGCAATACTTTCTATCTCTGGGAGAAGATGACTGGATATCATAAGCGTCATGCCATACTCGGTACATAGCATCCGAAACAAATCTCTGATTTGCTTCATTCCTGCGGGGTCTAAACCGTTTGTCGGCTCATCAAGGATAACTAACTCTGGCTTGCACAATATGGCACGGGCAATCCCCAGACGCTGCTTCATTCCTAAAGAATAACTGCCCGCAGGCCTATCCGCCGCATCAGAAAGCCCAAGCATCTGAAGAGCTTCCTCCACGCTGCCCTTGTTGTAATACCCCATATACTCACAATGAAGCTGTAAGTTGTCCTTTCCGCTCATATGGTCATAAAATGTAGGAAATTCAATGATACTTCCCATACGCTTCAGCACCTCGTAAGAAGTTTTTTCCAATGCTTTCCCAAACAGCGCAACCGTGCCGCTTGTCGGTTTCCAAAGGTTGGTAAGCATCTTCATCACCGTGGTTTTTCCTGCCCCGTTCGGTCCTAAAAATCCATATACCTCACCTTTCTTTACATGGATATTCACATCTGTGACTAACTGTTTCCCATCTATCGTTTTGCTTAGATGGCTTGTTTGCAAAATATAAGACATTTTTTGCCTCCTTTCCTTAGTAACGCCTTTCTCGGACGTAGCAATACGCCCAAAGGTGTTTTATGAATATCATTATAGCGATATAGATTTTCAAAACTCTTGACTAATTCTTACGAATTTCTTTCGCAGGGAATTTAATAAGTTATTTTTTTGAGGCTTACTGTAAAAGTTGTTTTGACATTCGGTATGCTGTCTAAAAATATATCGCCCTCTAATTGCTTTGCAAGATTCTTCGCAATCGTTAAGCCTAATCCGTTCCCTTGTATTTCCCTGTTTCTGGAATCTTCCATTGTATAGAGCCTGTCAAACACATTCGATGCAAATTCCTGTTCAATCCCTTTCCCTTTATCAACCACATCAATATATACATTGCTCTTGTCTTGACGCAAAAAAACTCCTAAATATTTTCCGTCGGAGCCGTAGCGTATTACATTTGACAATAAATTGTATAAAATCCTTTGCAGGGCTTCTTTCTCCCCCTGCACAAAAATAGCTGTTTCTGGAATAAACAAATCAACATCAAAATCTTTCTGCAATAAAATATCATAAAACTCCAAAACATTCTCCCTGCATATCTCGTTGATATTGACTTTGCCAAGATTTATATTTGTATCGCCAGATTCCAGTTTTGCTAATGTAAAAAACTGATTGATAAGATTCATAACTTGATTCGCTTTTGTTTCTACTTTTTTCAACATCTCATGATCTGCATGGTTCAAACGCATAATTTCCAGATAACCCAATATGACCGTTAGAGGTGTTTTTATGTCATGGGAGATATTCGCCAACATCTTTTTAGATGAAATTTCTTCCCTTTTAAAATCTGCCCTTATTTTTTGGCGGTCTATCAGCAGGCGGTTGATTTGTCCTCCTAATTCCATCAAAACAGGGTTATCCGTAAATACCATTACTTTCTCGTCACTTCCAGTTTCTAAAATTTCCTCCAACTTTTTATTCATCCTTTTTATCTTTGCCTGTATTCCCCTGCCAAAAATAAAACGCTGGTATAAAACCACAAGGAATAATAAGCAGACAACAACTGCCAAAAAGAATATGATTGTTTTATCGCTCATCATTTCACTCCCCCAATTTGTATCCGATTCCCCATACCGTAATCACATACTGCGGTTCACGGGGATTATCTTCTATTTTATTCCTCAATCTGCTGATATGGACATTGACAGCATTTTCATCACCATAATAGGTATCATTCCAGACAAGGGAGTAAATCTGTTCTTTCGTATATACTTTCTTTGGATTCTGCAATAACAGCTTTAAAATTTCAAATTCTTTTGATGTAAGCTCTATTTTACAGCCGTTTTTTGTTACAGAATACTCATTCAGATTCATGACAAGGTTTCCCGTTTGAAGTATTGGCTGCTGTTCTGTGGCACTTGCAGCATACTGTGTAGTTCTTCGGATATTTGCTTTTATCCTTGCCAATACTTCTGTGACGGAAAACGGTTTCGTTATATAATCATCTGCTCCCAAACCTAAACCAAGCGTTTTATCAGAATCGGTATCTTTTGCCGAGATAATAATAATCGGGACAGTGCTGTTTTCTCTGATTTTTTCCATGACTTCGATTCCGCTTATCTGAGGAATCATCAAATCAAGCAAAACCAGACTGAAACTATCCGAAAAGAACCTGTCAAGGGCACTTTTGCCATCATACGCTGTAATTACCTCAAATTTCTCTGTGGTCAAAAAATTCTTTAGCATGGTACTGATTTCCATATCATCTTCAACCAATAAAATCTTACTCATTGTCCGATTCCTCCTTATCTCTTTTCTTAAAACGCCCATCTTTTGGCTTTGATGCAGTCTTTGGAATCAGCCACACATTGCTGATTCGCATTACATCGGGGATTCGGTTTGTAGCACATAATACCTGTATTCTCCGTTCGGACAATCCCCATTTTTCAGCCGCTTCTTTTACATTCATGTAATCAAACATTGAAATAACCTCCTTCATAACTGATATTATAATGCGTCAAAACGAATAATACAATCAAGAAAATGATTCCATGAACAAGAATCGTTCCTCATTAAAATACGGCAGGATTTTTGATATTGATATCCTACCGTTTCTTCACTAATTATAAATAATTTCCTTGTTCACAGTCTCCCTTGCACAAGCCCTTATGTTATTTAAGTGTTGTACCCATTCTAAGGCGTTTTCTTCCTTTAGGCGTTCCGTTATGCCCTGTGCCTGTTTCATGCTCTCTATGAGCCTTTCAAAGCGTTCCTGCGCCTGCCTGTCGATGTCGGCAAGGTATGTATTCAGTCTGCCGCTTGTGAGAAGATTGGTGTATGTAACCTTGCGGTACTGCTTCAGATAGTCCAGATGCCGTTGCCCCCATGTGCCTATCGGCTGTTCTTCTTCGGCTGGTAAAGCTATGCACGGTATTAGATAATCTCCCTGTCGTTCGTATTTTCCACCCAGTTCCTCAAAAATCGTCTTTGCCATTGTCTGTTACCTCCACTTTCTTTTTTATTTTGAATGTCCGCAAAATCCGTCCTACATCCGTCGACCATCATGTGGCGATTGATGGCACGCTGAAACAGGATAACAGCAAGGTCAATGATCTTTCTGCCTATTCCCGTAAGGCAAGAGTAAGGGGCTGCAGTGAAGTGTCTGTCCTATATGCCTATGACATCGAGCGGATGGAACCGGTTTGTGCCGAAGTATTTCCGGGAAACAGTATTGATGCCAGTTCCTATCCGGCGTTTATCCGTGATAATGACATTCGCAAAGGGATCATTGTTGCTGACAAAGGATTCCCTCCAAGCAAAATCAAAGCAGAATTGCAGGAGTGTCCGGATCTTCATTTCCTTACGCCGATCAAACGGAATGATGCCCGCATATCGGATAATGATATGCTTTCCTTCGAAGGAGTACTGACTGGCATTGCCGCTCATATAGTTTATAAGAAGAAACAGATCAAGGGCGGCCGATACCTATATGCATTCAAGGATACGAAAAAAGCATCAGCTGAAGAAGCAGCCTATCTTGCGAACGCTCAGAAGAAAAATACCTTTCTCCCAGAGAAATACGCAAAGAAACAAGCTATTTTTGGTGTAATCGTTCTTGAATCCGACCAGGACTTAGATGCGAAAACGGCATACTTTTGTTATGAGGACCGCTGGCTTCTGGAACTGGTATTTAATCGGTATAAAAGCGATGAATGCCTGGATCATACCGATGTACAGAATGATTATTCCGTCATCGGCGGTGAGTTTGTCAACTTCCTGTCTACAGTTGCCACCTGCCGTATCATACGAAAGGCACGGACGGCAGGATTATTTGACCATATGTCCTATGGAGAACTGATGGATGACCTATCATCAGCCTGGCGTAGAACAGATGCCCCGGAAGAACCGGCAACAGATGATGGATACTGGGTTCACACACTGCAGATTGTATTTGAGGAACTTGAGACCTTGGGTCTGTCAAAACCGATACCAAAGCCAGCACCCAAGAAACGTGGCCGTAAACCCAAGCCCAAAGATCAGTATGAGCAGAAGCCAAAGCGCCCACGTGGCCGCCCTAGAAAGAATTCATCCCAGTCTGTCAGTACTCTATAGTCCGGCAGATTGGGAAAGTATTATAGAATACACAATTACAGAGCTTTTGGCAGGTTATCCAGTTAAAAGAATCAGTCACATTGGAAGCACAGCGATACAGGGCATATGGGCCAAGAACATTGTTGATGTGATGGTTGAAATTTCTGAAAAAGCTGACATGGAAGAAATTGCGCACATTCTGGAGAAGAACGGGTTTATCCGGATGTCCGCGGAAACAAACCGAATCTCGCTCAACAAGGGTTATACCAAAGAGGGCTTTGCGGATAAGGTATACCACATTCACCTTAGATATTCCGGTGATAATGATGAACTGTATTTCCGCAACTATCTGAATGAGCATCCTCATATTGCAAAAGAATATGAAGCAGTAAAACTGGAATTATGGAAAAAGTATGAGCATAATCGTGATGCTTATACAGAAGCAAAAACAGATTTCATTCGCCAGTGGACAACAGAAGCCCGCAGGATATACGGAGACATATATTGATAAATCGAGATACCGGAGGAAAACATAATATGTATCATGATATAGTTGCATTGCCAAAAGATCAGTGGAAAGGCACAGCCATACCCTTGACCACCAGAAGCGACAGCTATTATGATCTTGAACTGAGTCCGCTAAATAGTGAAGGATGCACTGTCTCTATTGTCAGGAAACCAGCAGAAAAAGAAATTGTTCACACGCCGGAGGAATATGATTTCCCCGATTCACTTTATCAGGATCATTGGGAGGGTGCTGAAGCCTATGGCGTTGTGAGTGACACCGGTGATATGTTGGCCTGTATTGAAGTATGTCCTGAAGAGTGGTCGAACAGACTCATGGTTACGGAGCTATGGGTAAGTGATGCGCTTCGGGGAAAAGGCATCGGAAAGAGACTGATGGATAAAGCAAAGGAAGTCGCGCTTCACCAGCAAAGGCGCGCCATTATTCTGGAGACGCAATCCTGCAACACAAATGCAATCGGATTCTATCTCCATCAAGGCTTTGAACTGATCGGTTTTGATACTTGCTGTTATACAAACAACGATATTGGTCGCAGGGAAGTTAGAATCAACCTCGGATACTTTTTTCACAGAGAGGGGCGCAGAAGATAGTATGATAATATGGCGGCAGCTTCTGCAAATTTAAGTAATCAGAAGGGTAGAAAAATTTTTTCAAAAACTTTTATTGTCCCTATTGACAATACGCTGACGAGGCGCATAGATCTATTTAGTGCCTGCTGATTAAACTTGAAATGCTTGATTTTACTGACTTTTCTGGATATTTGGTATATAATATTTGCAAGGTAATGCAGATTAATCGTTCATTTTTCGTGCAGATAACCTTAGAAATATACAAGCAAGGAGTCCGATATATGTACAAATATCTTGATAAGTTACAACATTCATTCCTCGATTTTAATCAGCCATTAGGAATGCATATGAATCCCGAAAACAGATGGGTGCGTTTGGCAGAACAAATCCCATGGGATGTTTTTGAATCAAAATATGCTGAACTGTTTCCAAATGATACAGGAAATGTTGCAAAGCCTTTGCGTACGGCTCTCGGTTCATTAATTATCCAAAAGAAACTCTGTTTCTCAGACCGCGAACTTGTGGAACAGATTACAGAGAATCCATATCTGCAATACTTCATAGGGCTTCCGGGTTATCAGGAAGAACCACCGTTTGATGCAAGTACCCTTGTCCTTTTCCGGAAACGTTTGTCTCCTGAGATCATTATGGAAGCCAATGACTATATTTTGAATCAGGATGATGATAAGAAGGATCCTCCGTCAGAGGATTCTTCTGAAAAGAGGGATTATGAAAAGGGCCAGGAAGATGCAGGCAATGAGGGGACATTGATCATAGATGCCACCTGTGCACCAGCTAACATCCGATATCCCCAGGATGTATCCCTTTTAAATGAAGCAAGGGAAAAACTGGAGATGATCATTTATCGGTTTTGTAAATCCTATGGACTGCCGTTGCCAAGACGTTACCGTAGAAAAGCCCGGAAAGAATATCTGTCTTTTG
>NZ_KE159719.1:160561-176463 GCF_000403455.2 Dorea sp. 5-2
GGGAATTCAGTGTTGAAAAACATAGTTATGGATTAGGATTAATAGTAACCAAACTGGAGGAAACACAACTCACCTCAATAGCGTTATCGGTACTTACAGCGAACCTCTTCAAAATGCAGAGGAGGATTCTCTGCGCCCTGTTAAGTCTCTTAGAAGGCTTCCCCGAAGAGATTTCGGGGAAGTTGGTAATGGTGACTTAATCAGCAGGCACTAAATAAAAAAAGGCACAGGGAATCCCGTGCCAACTCAACTACCACCGTCTGAAGACGGTGGGTTGTTGTGGTCTAAAGACCACTTTTTGCGCCTGAAAGTCGCTTGCAGGCTAAAGCCTGTTTCATTTGCGACTAAAGTCGCCTAAAAGCTCTACTCTAAGTAGCTATTGTTCCTCGATTTTGAAATTATCTTCTTCTTTTCCCTGATTTTCGATATAGTTTCTTATCGTCTCTTCATCTACTTCTCCTACTGTCCCGCAGAAATATCCTCTTCCCCACATATGCTGTCCCCAATATCTCTTTCTCAACTCCGGGAACTCATCCTGTAACAACTTTGACGACCTTCCTTTCAGATATTGCATGATCTGACTTGGTGCCAGATTGGTTGGACACGAAAGCAGCATATGCACATGATCCACTCCTATACTGCCTTTCAGTATCTTTATGTTCTGTGCATCACATCCTTGCTGCAGCAGTTCCCGTAGCCTAAAGGCTACATTTTTTCTTAGTATCTTATATCTATACTTCGTTATCCACACAAAATGATACTTAATATCATATACGGTATGACTACTGCTCCTATATTCTGCCATTTCTACAGCACCTCCTATTGCTGTATTTTATCACAATTGCTACTGAAAGGAAATGCCGCTAAAGCTTGACCGCCTAAAAGGCGGTGGATTTAACCTTGCGCTTGGAAATTAAAAGAAACACTATATGTTGTAGTTGCTTGAGTTAGGTTGTTAACATTGATATAGAAATGGCAGGCTTAATTATTGCAAACACATTTTCAGCAACAAGCATACTCTTTGCAGCGGCCATGCTGACAAAAAGTGTAAGCCTGTACAGTACATTTACAGGAATTATGTCTGCGTTGGTTGGCTTTCTGACTCGTGATGAACGATTAGAGAGTGATAAGATTAGATGAAATATGCCGCACCTTAACAGATTTTGTAATGGAGTATAGGGTTTGGTCTTTCGTATAGAATAACATTCCGGCAACACGAATCAATATTGCCGGAATGTAAAAATTAATATAGAATTTTAAATATGATATCAATTATAACTATGCATCGATTTTTTCCCCATTTTTAACTACCTTGCTGAGGATAAAGGTAAGAACGATACACAATGCTGCCGCTGCCATAGCGTAAACCCATGTCATGTTGTATCCTGTTCTTCCGTAGCTGTCCATCCAGCTTCCTACCAATGTATACATGAACATATCCGGCATATATCCGAGTGCAGAAGCGATACCGGATACACGTCCGCTTAGATGGATCGGGATCTTGGCATCATCATGTACTGCAAAATACTGGCTCCGTACAGCATAGATAAAAATAAGGCCGATGAAGAAGTTTACGATGACTGCTGTAAGCGAGGAAGCCTTGCCTGGCAGTAAAATGTATGCACCGAAGGAAAGGATCAGACCAACACATCCGCCGATGATAACTTTTATACGGGAATGAAGCTTATCTGCAAGGAACCCTCCTGCGATACCGCCCAGTCCCTGAAGAAGATAACGCACACCGCCGAGAGTTGCGGCAGTAGTAGCGGTAAGTCCGTAAAACTGCTGTGCATAAGTAGTGATATAACCGATTAATCCATATACGCTGTATGCAGTAAAGATAATACCTACAAGCAACCATACTCTGGGAATTAGCAGCATTTTAAACAGGCCTTTTGTGACTTCAAGGGCAGATGCTGTGTTCTCTTCTTTTTTTGTGTCTTCAATAAAGATAAAGTTTAGTATACCTATTATGATTACTGTAATGGAACATACACGGATCGCAGCGGCAGCGCCTGCAACCGCGTTAGTATAGTGGGCGAAAACAGCAGTCATAACGAATACCAAAAGTGCATTCAGAATACCGCGGAGTCCTTCCTGAAGACCGAAGAGACGTCCCTGCTCTTCTTCTGTACCGAGCATACGGGTCGCTTTGATACATGCTGACCAATATGTGATGATTGTAGAAACACCCATTAATACAAAGATGATCCGGCTGATCGTGAATCCCGGGAAGGTTGAGAACCAAAGTCCTAAAACGCCTGTTGCTAAGAATGAAAATGTTAAAAGTTTTCTTGCGGAGAATTTGTCTGCGATCGCTCCGCCGATAAAATATGATATAGTTGCGACTGTTGCATAGCCGGAAGAAAGCATACCCATCTGGGCATTACTTAAATTCATTGCGTTCTGAATCGGAACGTAGAACGTCTCGCGGATATATGGGAGCTGAAAAATGATTCCGGCGCCGGCTGCTAAAAGAAGCAAAGTGCCGTATTTTTTAATAAATGATCTGTCCATAGTTTACCTCCAAAATAATTTGTTTTGTGTCCGTATCATAGTGCTGCAGTCACTATGATAAAATTAATAAAACAAAAAAAGAGAGAGGTAATGCCGTAAGGCGTTACTTCTCTCTCCACTCTTGTAACTGAGTTAATCATAAAATAATTATGAAAAAAAGTCAATCAGAAAAAGTGCAAAAAACAATTTATGTATATTAGTTACAAAAATCCAAACGCGAAAATATGAAATATTACTAATTGACAAAAATAGAGGGTGTATTTTATACTAAGGGCAGTTACTCGAAGAGATAATTAGAGAGTGGTAACTGAAAAAGCAGACAATATGTCTGTTTTTGAAGGTTATCGCTCTTTTTTTTATTCCCGCGAGCAACGAGCCAAGCGGGCATGCTTGCAGCGGAGTATTTGACTTATCTTTATCAGGAAATCAAAAAATGAAAGGAGTTCACTAAGATGGCAATTATTTCAAGAGAACAGATCGTAGAAGGGTTAGAGGAGATCCTCGGAAAAGAGCAGGTAATCACAGATGAGCAGGTATTAAAAGAGAGCAGCCTGGACAGATACAGAAAGTATGAGCAGGTATGTGAAGTGTATACACAGCCGATCCCGGCAGCAGTTGTATATGTGAAGAGTACGCAGGAAGTGGCAGATGTATTGTCTTTTGCAAATGAGAATGAGATCAATGTAGTTCCAAGAACCGGACATTCCGCTATCGAGGGCGGTCTGGAGACAGCGCTTAAGGATTCTATCGTAATCGATGGCTCTACCATGAACAAAGTGATCAAGGTAGATGAATACAACATGCAGGTAACATGTCAGTGCGGCGTTCCGCTTCAGGAGCTTGACGACATGCTGAGGGAGAGAGGATATACAACCGGACATTCACCGCAGTCCAAGCCTTTGGCACAGATCGGAGGTCTTGTAGCAACAAGAAGTATCGGACAGTTTTCCACACTGTACGGCGGAATCGAGGATATGATCGTTGGTATGGAAGCAGTATTCCCGAATGGAAAGGTATGCCGGATCAAGAATGTTCCGAGACGTGCAGCAGGTCCGGATATCAGACATATCATCTGCGGAAATGAGGGAGCCATCTGCTTTATCACAGAGGTAACACTGAAGCTCTTTAAATGGCAGCCGCAGAATAACCGTTACATCGGTTACAAGCTGGATGATGAGTATATGAAGCTTGGATTTGACTGTCTGAGAGAGGTTATGGTGGAGGGATACAAACCATCCTTTGCAAGGCTTTATGACGCGGCAGACGCACAGCAGCATTTCAGCGCATGGTTAGAAGAGGGCAAAGCAATCTTGATCTGGATGGCAGAAGGTCCGGCCAATATCACGCCGGCGATCGAGGAAGGCATTAAGGGACTAATGTCAAAGCATCCGGAGCTTGAGGAAGTAGATCCTGCATTGATCGAGAAATGGTACGGCGGACTGAACTGGGGACCGGAGCAGATCGCAGAGGAAAAAGAAGAGATTCTGGCAACACGTAATATCGGCATTACGACGGAAGTATCCGGAAGCTGGGACAACATTTATGAGATCTATAAGACTGCATGTGACAGGATACTGGAAGAAGTGCCGGATATGACATTGATGGGAGGCCACTCTTCACATAGTTATATTAACGGAACAAATATGTATTTTGTATATTACTACAATGTCGTAGACTGTGCTCCGGAAGAAGAGATCAACAAATATCATGACAGGATCAACCAGATCATCTGTGAGCAGGTTATTAAATACGGCGGCTCTATCGTACATCATCATGGTCTTGGAAAAGCAAGGGCAAAATATGTAACACAGGAATACGGTTCATCCTACTATATGCTCAAGACGTTAAAGCAGGCATTTGATCCAAACGGCATTATGAATATGGGAACTTTAATCCCATTGAGGAAATAATCTATGAAAATACTCGGATGTTTTAAAGTGGTTCCGGATCTTGACCTGATCGTGGAAGAAGATTGGAATATTGAGAATCATCTTCATATAGATACCGGATATGCCAAACTGATCTGGAACTGTTTTGATGAAGGAGCATTGGAGATGATGTTAAGACTTTCTGACTTGTCAGAAGGTCTTAATGTCGTATACAAATTGAGCGCTCTTACCATTGGCAGGCAGAAAACAGAAAGCTTTTTGAAAACGCTGTATGCGCTTGGTTTCTCAGAAGGAGCAAGAATTTGTGTGGAAGAGGAGGAGGAGATATTGTTTTCGCCGGAAATGATTTCGGAGGGCATCGCGAATTATGTGAAAAAAATTGAAGGGCAGGATGTAATTCTTACCGGAATCCAGAGCTCTGACGGGAATAATAAAATGACTCCTTATCTGCTGGCAGAGAAGCTTGGATGGCCGTGTATTACACAGGTGATCGGTCTGGAACCGATAGATGAAGAACAGCTGAAGGTCACAAGCCAGGTATCAGGGGGATGTATAGTACGGAAAGTGAAAACACCGTGTGTGCTTGCAACAGGCAATGCTCCGTGCTCCTATCTCCGAATACCGACGCTGAAAGCTAAGATGAAGCTGGGGAAGCGCCCGGTTACACGGCTCATGCCGGAGGATATGGGAATGTCAGAAACTGCTGAGAACGTACGGGTAACAGCACTGAATCCGATAGACAGAAAACGGAATACTGTTATAATAGAAGCTGACTCACCTCAGGAGAAGGCAAGGTGCCTTTATGAAAAATATCTGAAAGAGAGGTTATCTGAGCTATGAGATATCATTTTGTTGTAAATGGTTATGCAGACGATGTTCTCAGACAGATGGAAGAACAGATGGGATTTGCACAAAAGTATCTGAACGGGATGGAACAGGGCGAGGCAATTATCTATTGCCGGTCTGCTGAAGATGTGCAAAGGCTTGAGCGGCATCATTCAAAAGAGGCCGTGCTTATCAGTGCCAGAGAATATGCGCCGGAGGCGGTTCTTCATGGGCTTTGTGACCGGATAGCAGACGGGGGATTATACATTTTTGGAAATGACGACGCCGGCACCGAGCTTTCGGTACGTATGGCGGCAAGACTTTCCGGCAGCTCAATTACGGAAGCAGAGAGTTTGTGGCTGTCAGAGGAGTCGGCAGGAGACAGTGAATTAATTAATAAAATACATGTAATGAAGATGGTATATGCGAACCACATGGAAGCTGCCTTTGTTATGGAGAGAGAGCCTTATTGTATCAGCCTTGCAAGGGGAGCAGCGAGTCAGGAACTCAGGATGGGCAGCTTTGTCATCAAAGAAGAAATTAGCTGTGAGAATATGGCGGAGCATATTGTGTCGCAGGAATTTTACCCGGAAGCTTTGGCAGGAGGACTTGACGAGGCAAAGGTTATTTTGGCGGCAGGGCGCGGCGTAAAGAATAAAGAGAATATGGCGGTGATCGACAAGACTGCCAGAGGCCTTAAAGCAGAGGTGGCAGTCAGCCGTCCGGCAGCGATGAATGCGTGGAAGCCTATGAACCGGCTGATCGGTGTTTCGGGAGCTATGGTAGGACCCGAGGTCTGTATTACAGCAGGAGTATCAGGGGCGGCGGCATTCTATGCAGGAATCGAGAAAAGTAAATTCATCGTTGCGATCAATACAGATGAGAAAGCTCCGATCATGAAGATGGCAAATGTGGCAATTGTCGATGATTTCCTTCCGATAATGGAAGAATTAAATAATATCTGCAAATAGATGAAAAGAACAGGTGGTAAAGATATGTCACAGAATATTTATCCAATGGGCGGACAATACGAAGAATATCTTACGGATGAATCCAAATACAGCGGATATGCAGACAGCATATCCTTTCCGGAGACTTCGGGCGAGGCGGCAGAGATCTTGAAAGAGTTATCTGACAGGAAAGTTTCTATAACTATACAGGGTGCAAAGACGGGTATTGTAGGCGCTGCGATCCCTAAGGGTGGTCATATCCTGAACCTTTCCCATATGAATCAGGTACTGGATTCATGGATGGAAGAAGACGGGACAGGACGGATATCGGTCCAGCCGGGAATCAATCTGATAGACTTAAGGAAAGAAATCAATAATCTGTTCCGGAAAAATCCGCAGTTCTGGCCGGTAGATCCGACAGAGACTTCAGCCAGCGTCGGAGGTATCGCAGCATCCGGCGCTCAGGGGATCAGCCGTATTTTATATGGGAAAAGTGAGCAATATATTGAGTCGGTAAGCATTATGAATTATCGGGGACAGACCATAAAGCTTCGCCGGGGAGAGAACAGGGAGCTTTCGGACACAGAGCAGGTGGATGCGCTTGAACTGGTGCTTGGAAAAGAAGGAACTACCGGAATCATCACAGAGCTTACATTGAAGCTGGTTCCGAAACCGGAAGCAGTCTGGGGAATTGCATTTTTCTTTGAAGAAGAGGGGGAGGCGGCAAAGTTTGTAGACGATTTGAAAACGGGTATGCCAGAAAGCGGGTCGGCGGCTATAGCAGCGGTAGAATATATAGACAGGATAAGTCTTGATTTGATTGAGTCAAGAAAAGCTTCTATGACGAAGATAAAAGAGCTCCCGGATATCAGGCCGGAGGTCGCGGCCATGATATATACAGAGATTCATGGAGCAGAAGAGGGAATTGAAGAGATCGCGGAACAACTGATGGAGACGGCAATGGAGCGTGGGAGCGATTCGGAAGAAGCGTGGGCAGTGTCAGAAGAAGCAGAGATAGAAAAGCTGCATGTGTTCCGACATGCGGCGGCAGAGACGGTGAATCTGTTTATCGAAGAACAGCACAGAGTAGACGGCAGGATTACAAAGCTCGGCATGGATATGCTGTCTGAGGGTACATTTGCGGACGTATTAGAAGCTTTTGCGGAAGAACTCGCCGCTGCGGGGCTTAAAGGCTGTATCTTCGGACACGCAATGGAAAATCATCTCCATGTCAATATTCTTCCAGAGACGTATGAGGAATATTGCAGAGGAGTAGAGTTGGTGCGCAGGTGGGCATTGAGAATCAAAAATGAACAGGGAGCTCTGATCGGTGAACATGGTGTCGGAAAACTGAAAAGAGAAATTCTCGGCGATCTGCTCCCGGACGAATATATAGAGAAATGCAAAAAGGCAAAAGAATTGTTCGATGCTGAGGATATGCTGAACAGGGGTAATATACTGGAAGCATCTTATTAACTGAAATGGAGAAGCATATGAGGATAGCAGTGTGTATGAAACAGGTTCCGGCCACATCAGAAGGAGATATGGATAGAGAGACTGGGATGCTAATAAGAGCGGGACTCGAAGCGATCGTAAATACATATGATCTGGCGGCTTTGGAGGCGGCCCTTCGTCTGAAAGAGCAGACAGGAGCACAGATTCATGTATTTACCATGGGGCCGGAAAAAGCAGAGGCAGTACTTAGAACAGCATATGCAATGGGAGCGGATATGGGATATCTGATCTGTGGGAAGGAATTCGCAGGATCCGATGTCTTAGCTACTTCGTATACTTTAATGCAGGCGATCGAATCTGTCGGAAGGTATGAGATGATTTTGTGCGGCCGTCAGACAACAGACGGAGATACAGCACAGGTGAGCGGTGCTTTGGCACGCTGGATGAATATGCCCCATTTTAACTGGGTGAAGCGAATAGAGCTTAAAGATAACGAAAGGTTTAAGATATCTTACTGCATGGAACAAAGAGAAGTAGAGGCAGAGGTACAATCACCATGCTTGTTATCTGTAGAGAGAGAAGCTTTCATTCCCAGAATGCCGTCATTAAAATTGAAGATCAGCGGGAAAAAGAAACCAATCGGCAGGATTTCCATAGAGGATTTTAAGAATACGGATGTAAAGGATTACGGGCTGTCCGGCTCTGCAACAAAAGTAAAAAGAATCTTCCCGCCGAAGCGGACAGAGAAGAAAGAGGTTGTCAGTCTGGATAAAAAAATGGCAGCAGATTATATTATGACGGCATTAGGATCATGTATACAGGAGGGACTGCAATGAGAGAAAAGGAAATAGCCAAGTGGTCCGGTATCCTTGTATATCTGGAATGTTATAAGGGACACATTCATAAAGCAGGGATTGAATTAATCGGTGAAGCTTATCGGCTTTCCAGACAGACGAAGGAAGAGGTGTATGTCCTGGGAATAGGAGAGGACATGGAACGTATTCAAAAAGAACTTACCGGATACCCGATCGAGTGCGCATACCTGTATGAGACAGAAGATGAATATACACCGCTCTGGTACGAAGAAATTGCAACAGAGTGTATCAGGCGATTGAAGCCGGCGATCGTACTGATCGGCGGAACTTTGGAAGGGCGCTCGCTGGCGCCGAGACTCGCGGTTGCGTTTCAGACAGGACTGACGGCAGACTGTACTGCACTTTCTATTGCAGAGGATGGCGGACTGATACAGACCAGACCTGCATTTGGAGGAAATGTGATGGCAAGTATTGTAACACCAGAGCGCAGGCCGCAATTTGCAACAGTGCGTCCGGGAGTCGTAGAAGCGGTTGAGAAAAATAATCTGAAGGATACGGCCTATATTAGAAAAACAGTACAGAATAAAAATATAGATATTATAAGAGTATTGAAATCGATACCTGTAGAGGCACAAGAGGACATTACGAAGCAAAAAGTTCTTGTCGTTGCAGGCAGAGGCGTGAAAAAAAAGGAAGACCTTGTCATGTTAAGAGAGCTTGCCGGGCTGCTTGGCGGAAAGATGGCGTCAAGCCGTGCCCTTGTTGAGAAGGGGTGGACGAAAGCCGCAGAGCAGATCGGGTTATCGGGGAACACAGTCAGTCCCGAGTATATGATAACCTGCGGGGTATCTGGTACAGTACAGTTCATGGCGGGTATGAGAAATACAAAGAATATTATTGCAATCAATACAGATGCAAATGCACGGATATTTGACATTGCGCATTATCCGGTATGTGCAGACCTGTATGATATAGTTCCTGAGTTGATTCAGAGATTAAAAGGGGAAGGAGTGAGATAGCTGAAGCTTAAATATGAGCTTACAAAAGAAGAAATAGAAGAAACGCTGCTCTGCCTTGACTGGAAGCGGGAAGGGGGATTAAAGAGTGTAAATCTTGTAATTTTAAGTGTACTTGGGGTAGCGGTTTTAGCAGCATATATAAAGAATCCCGAACGGTTTTTTCTGTTTTTCATACTGCTTATGATTATTTTGATGTTGTTTTATCTATGGTACGGACCGCAGTGGCAGAGAAGAAAAACGGCAGAGAGGATGATTGGCCGCGGAGGCAGCTATCAGCTCATGATTGGAGATGACTATATTGAAGCGGCTGGTCAGAATAAGAGAATAAAACTTAAGGAGATGAAACTGAAATTTTATGTTTCGGGAAAAATGTATATATTAAGGGCGGACAGAGAGATCTATGCGATTCCAAGACGTATATTAGGCAGAGAGCGGGAAGAAAAACTGGTACAGCTTGCAAGAAAGTATCGTGCAGACACGGTAAATGTAGTGATAAAAAAGGAGTGAAATGAATGGGACATACTATGGATGAAAAGACAGTAAAATTGACGTTGCGAAAAGGCGTATTTTTCCCGCCGTGGCTTTTACTGGTGGCAATGGTGATCGTCAGCCTGGCAAATGGCGATGCGTTTCTCTTAGGGCTGAATACTGTGACAAGCTGGATCTTAAATAATTTTGCGTGGGC
Source organism: Dorea sp. 5-2 (assembly GCF_000403455.2). GTDB lineage: Bacteria > Bacillota > Clostridia > Lachnospirales > Lachnospiraceae > Sporofaciens. The sequence goes on from NZ_KE159719.1 coordinate 170,717, forward strand.
GTTTAATCTGACTACGCTGGCGTGTGTTGCGACAGTGGTTTACGTATATTTTTCACCGCTTGGGAAAGTGAGGATCGGCGGCAGCAAGGCAAGGCCGATCATGAATTATATGAATCTGGTGTGGATCACGCTTTGTACGACGATCGCTGCAGGGATTTTGTTCTGGGCGTGCGCGGAGCCGATGTACCATCTGTATGCGCCTGCAGTGGCTGAGGGAGCGGAGGCAGGTTCGGCAGAAGCAGCCGTATTTGCGATGAAGACAATGTTTCTGGAATGGACGTGGTCGCCGTATGCGATTTATACAGTGGCAACGCTCATCTTTACCTTTGTATTTTATAACATGAACCAGCCATATTCTATGGGATCGGCTCTGGTTCCGGTGTTTGGCGACAAGATCAAAAAGTATAAAGGAGCAGTTGACGTGCTCTGTCTGTTTGCACTGTCGGCAGGTGTAGCGGCAGCTCTTGGAACAGGCGCGATGAACATTGCCGGCGGTGTGGAAAAGGTGTTTGGGATCAAGAGCGGTATGGTCTCGTGGGGCGTGATCATCGCGGTTATCGCGGCGGCATTTATCCTTTCCAGTATTTCCGGCGTCATGAACGGAATCAGGATTTTATCCTCCGTCAATGCAAAGGTGTATATGGTATTGCTTTTATTTGTCTTTATACTTGGACCGACTGCATTTATGCTGAATTTTACGGCTGAATCGTGGGGGGCGTATATACAGGACTTCTTCAGGATGAGCCTGATGACAGGAGACATTTTCAAGGACGGATGGGCAAAGAGCTGGCCGAATTTTTACTGGTGTAACTGGCTGGCATGGACGCCGATCACAGCGGTATTCTTAGGAAAGATATTAAAGGGATATACGATTAAAGACGCTATTAAATGCAATTTTATTATTCCGGCAGTTTTCAGTACGATCTGGATGGGATTATTTTCCACCGCTACAATATATTATGAGTTAAACGGAGCGGGATTATATGATATAATGTCTGAGAGCGGAGCGGAGTTAGTTGTATATTCGGTGTTTGAGCAGCTGCCGCTTTCTATGATCGTAATTCCATTTTATCTGTTCATCGTATTCATCTCTTTCGTTACGGCGACGGATTCCAATACGAATGCTATGGCGGGATTATGCACAAGCGGAGTGACGCAGGACAATCAGGAATCTCCGGCGTGGCTGAAGGCAGTATGGGGTATTACGATGGCGCTGGCTACATGGATTCTGATCAGTTTTGCAGGAATCGACGGGATTAAGGCGGCATCGAATCTCGGTGGTTTCCCGAATATGTTCCTGATGATCATCATGATTGCAGGCTTATTGAAAATCGGTCTTAATCCGCAAAAGTACGATGTACATCAAGAAGACTATGATAGCACAGGCAGACCGATTGAAAGTGTGCGCCTGTCTGTTGAGGTTTTGCAGGAGCAGGAGGAGTAAAAGGTGTCTTTAACAAAACAAAGCTTTCTGGAATCGACAGAAAAATGCCCGGTGATTCCGGAGATTAAAAATGACGAATGGCTGGAAGCATTAAAAGAGTCGGACAGCGATATCGCATATGTCCTGTACGGGGATATCTGTACGATAGCTGATATTGTAGAAAGGGTGAGAGGATCGGGGAAAAGAGCGATTATTCATGTCGATCTGATCGTCGGCCTTTCTGCAAAAGAGATCAGTGTGGATTTTATTAAGAAATATACGGAGGCGGAAGGGATCATCAGCATGAAGCCGGCAATGATCAAGCGTGCGAACGAGCTCGGCATGTTTACTATCCAGCGCTTTTATATGATGGATGGGTTCACGTATGCGAATATTGAGAAGCATGTAAAAAATTGTAATCCGGACGTGGTAGAGTTTCTGCCCGCAGGACTTTATAAGGTCATGAAATATCTGGCAGAGACGATTAAAAAACCGATCGTGGCAAGCGGGCTCACACAGGATAAAGAAGACATCATCGGTGCGCTGAAAGCGGGAGCGATTGCGGTTGCCACTACGAACCGCAGTCTGTGGGACTGCTAGCGGTTTTGATACAGATAGCTGCAGGGAGGTTATGCTGACCAGAAAGGGGGAAGTTATGAAAGCAGAAAAAGAATGTTTGGAGTGTTGCAGAAATAAAGTGTCAGGGCTTTTAGATCAGTACAGCGCTTCAGAGGATGTCAGAGCAATGATCTTAGAGCAGACGGAGAGGATACTGGGCCCGGCAGGAGATAAGTCTGCTCCCGTCTTAATGGCAGAAGTGATTTCCGCAGTGGAGACCTATCTTAATGTATCGGATTCCTACGAATATCCGAAGAAGAAGTATAACCAGATCCTTCTGGAACAGGAAGAGCAGGTACGCCGGGAAATCTCAGAGGAAGAAGATAAGTTCCTTGCAGGTATCCAATATGCTGTAATGGGAAACTATATAGATTTTGGAGCCATGTCTGATGTGAATGAAGAAAAGCTCAATGAGCTTTTGGGAAATCGGTCTAAGATCCGGCTCTCAGAGGATGAGACAGAACATTTGCGTCAGGAACTTGCGAATGCAAAGAAACTGGCATACATCACAGATAATGTAGGAGAGATTGTTCTTGACAAAGTATTCATCGAGGTAATCAAAGATTTATATCCCAAGCTGGAAATCGGCGTTATCGTCAGAGGAACTCCGGTATTAAATGATGCGACGTATATGGATGCGGAAGCCATAGGACTTACGGATACGGTTAAGGTGGTTTCGAACGGCACAGATGTTCCGGGGACGCCGCTGGATGAAGTAAGTGAGGCGGCCCTGTCATGGATTGAAGACGCGGATTTGTGTATTGCAAAAGGACAGGGGAATTTTGAGACACTGAGAGGCTGCGGAAAGAATATTTATTACCTTTTTCTTTGTAAATGTGAGCTGTTCGTAAGGAAATTCAGAGTAGAGCGTTTTACACCGGTGTTAAGTAATGAGACACGGATTGTACAATATGCATAAAAATAGAATTCGGTTTTTTGCTATTATCACGATATTGACAATCTAATATTGTAGGGTTATAATGTGCGTAGTTACTAAAAGAGCGGAAGAGAGAGTAACTTTTACCTATGGAGATGGGTAGAAGTTGCTCTTTTTTTATTCTCTGAGGGCGCTGGTGGAGAGTGATGTTCTGTTGATTCTTGTTGTGCGCAGATAGGAATCTACTCTTTTAGAGGAACATATTAAAATTGATAGATGGAGGTATTTACAATGGTAAACATTAATGATTTTTCTATGGATTTCTTTTCACTGAAGGGTAAGAAAGCGATCGTAACAGGAGGAAACAGCGGACTTGGTCAGGCATTTGCACTGGCGCTTGCAAAAGCAGGAGCAGATATCTTCGCATTTGCATTTGTGGATGATGACGGAACAACGAAAAAGTTAATAGAGGATTGCGGAGTAAAATATACATTTATGCAGGGTGATTTGACAGAGGACGGTATGTGCGATAAGATCGCGGAGAAGTGCGTAGAGACATACGGACAGATCGATATCCTTGTAAACTGTGCCGGTATCTGTAAGATAGCCGATGTGCTTGATTTTGGCAGGGCAGAGTGGGATCCGATGATCGCGATCAACTTGACAGGAGCATTTGACTTAAGCCATGCAGTTGCCAAATATATGATTCCTCAGAAAAGCGGTAAGATTATTAATATCTGTTCGCTGTTCTCCTTCTTGGGCGGACTTGGATCCCCGGCATATGCTGCAATGAAGGCAGGACTTATGGGACTTACAAAAGCGTATGCAGATGAGTTAGGAAAATACGGTATCTGTGTAAACGGTATTGCGCCGGGATATTTTCAGACAGCTATGACAAGTGGAACGGGAAGCGGAAATGAAGATGATCCGAAGTATATTGCGATCAAAAATCATATTCCGGCAGATCGCTGGGGCGAGAGACAGGATCTTATGGGCGCGACCGTATTCCTTGCAAGCCACGCTTCCGATTATGTGAACGGTACTTTGTTAGTAGTAGACGGCGGATATCTTGTGAGATAATGCATGAAGAGGGGACGATAGCATGAGCGAAAAATATATCATTGGCATTGATGAAGGCTCACAGAGCGCGAAGATAACGATTTTTGACACAAAAGGAAATATTATCTGCGAGGATAAAGAACCGCTCAGACCGTATGATCTGCCAAAGCCGGGCTATGTGGAGCATCCAGATGACGACTGGTGGGACGCGATCTGTGCTGCATCGAAAAAATGTATGGCGAGGTTTGAGGGCGATGCAAAGGATATCGTTGGAATCGGCTTGTGTACGATACGCTGCTGCCGTGCTTATCTGAAAGAAGACGGTACTCTGGCACAGCCGGCGCTTAGTTGGATGGATATCCGCGTATCACAGCCATATGACCATGCGAATCCGGATGTCAGATGGATCTGTGCTTCTTCGGGATACATTACGAACCGTCTGACAGGAGAATTCAAAGATACGATTGCAAATTATGAGTACGGCTGGCCGGTAGATGTGGATAACTGGAGATGGTCGGACGATCCAGAAAGCTACAAGGCAACAGGGATGCCTAAGGAAATGCTCTTTGATCTGGTAATGCCGGGGGAAATTCTTGGATATGTGACAAAGGAAGCCTCTGAGCGGACAGGACTTCCAGAGGGAGTTCCGGTGGTGGCTACTTCTAATGATAAAGCGGTAGAAGGACTGGGAACAGGCTGTATGGGAGAGACTACGGCGTGCCTGTCTCTTGGAACCTACACTACCGCTATGATGGAAGGTAAAGAGAATTTGAAAGGAACTTCCTATGCGTGGCCCAAATTCTCCTGTGTGCCGAATAAATATCTTTATGACAGCAACGGAATCCGCAGAGGTATGTGGACAATAAGCTGGTTCAGAGAAGTGCTTGGCGAGAGCTATATAAAGATGGCGAAAGATATGGGAATGTCTGCGGAAGAACTTCTGAGCGAGGAGGCAGAAAAGGTTCCGACTGGAAGCGACGGACTCATGACAGTACTTGACTGGCTGGCTCCGGTGGATGCCCGCTATAAGAAAGGTATTATGATCGGATTTGACGGAAGACATACCAGAGGGCACATTTACCGCTCTCTTTTAGAAGCAGTGGCAATGACTATGAAAAAGCATGTAGATGATATGAGCAACGAGGTCGGCGTTACGCTTGATAAGATGATCGTAACGGGAGGCGGTTCTAACAGCAATCTGTTCATGCAGATACTGGCGGATGTGTTTGATATGTGCACTATAAGAAATGAAGTAAACGGTGCGGCAGGACTTGGCTCGGCAATCTGCGCGGCAGTTGCGGCAGGCGTATATGATGGATTTGATGAAGCGGTGGAAGGAATGGTACGCATTAAAGATACATTTGAACCGAATCCAGAGAATGTAGAGCTGTATAAGAAAATACTTCCGATCTACCTTGGAATCACAGAGCATACAGACGAAGTGCTTAAGAAGACATATGAAATATTCAGTTAATTAAAAATCAATGTTAACAACTTAGTAGTGGCATGATATCACAATAGGATTAAGCTATTAAACCAATAATAGCAGATGATAGAAATGATTAAAATACACTGAAAAAAGGGCAGACTTTCCCCTTGGTTGCTATCAGCTGTTTTTTTAGATATGGCGTTTGTATTGTAGAATATAAAGAAACTGGCACCACCACCTTTCTTAAATGGTATTAGTGTGTAGTCTTGTTATTGTAATGATGTTTGACTTTTCTTGGAGTTGTACGTAGATTTGATTCCCCGCTGCCCTTTTTGTCACGC
>NZ_KE159719.1:178193-185706 GCF_000403455.2 Dorea sp. 5-2
CTTAAAAAAGTAATATAAACAAGGGCTGCGCCGCATTTTTTGGAGCTTATGTCAATAGTAAATATGCTGGTTTTTATGGGCGAATTTTGTGCAATATTTTAATCGTATTAGTGGTTATAAATAAAGAAAGGCACAGGGAATCCCGTGCCAATTAAAAGAAACACTATATGTTGTAGTTGCTTGAGTTAGGTTGTTAACATTGAATTAAAAATACATACTTCCTCCTTAAAATATCCCTGTGGAGACTTGCCTGAGAACAAGCTGTCTGCGGGGATTTTTAAGTTAGTTAACAGAAATTCAACAGAAGGGAGCGGAAGATGATGAAGAAACCATTGATCATGCTCACGAATGATGACGGAATCCGAAGCCCGGGCTTAATGGCGGCGGCAGAGGCAGCGGCGGCATATGGGGAGTTACTTATTGCAGCCCCGGCTGTGCAGCAGACCGGGATGGGCAGAGCATTTCCAAGAACGGAGGGAAGCGGAATAATCGAAGAGACGTTAATGAATGTTGAGGGTAGAGATTATAGGGCATACGCGGTACACGGTTCCCCGGCGCTGGCAGTCGCTCATGGGGTGATGGAATTGTCTGAGAGAAAGCCGGATCTATGTATAAGCGGTATCAATTACGGTGAGAATTTGGGTACTACACTTACATGCAGCGGTACGCTGGGAGCAGCATTTGAAGCGAGCAGTCACGGAATTCCGGGAATCGCGGTATCTGCGGCTGTTGAGTATGGGAAGCACCGGTCAGAAGAATTTGACGTAATTGACTGGAAACCGGCAAAAACGATACTGCGTCAATTTGTCGAGGATGTGCTGATACACGGTATGCCAAGGGGAACAGATATTTGGAATATCAATGTTCCAGCTTGTATAAAAGAGCCGTTTTCATATCGGATCACAGTACAGAGCAGACAGAATTACTTCTATTTTATAAAGCCTGAAAAAAGAAGATTTGATAAGCCGTACAGTTTAAAGGCTATGCAGTATGTGGACGTGGATTCACTGGAAAAAAACAGTGATATTTACGCAGTATATGTAGAGAATAAAATATCTGTTACACCGTTGAGCGTAGATATGACTGCTTAGGAAAAAATCTGCAACTTTGAAATCCCGGAAGTGTCAGACAGAAGTGTCAGACGGTCTTTGGAGTCAACTTTTAACCCTCCAAGATACAGCAGGAGTTCCAAAGCCTTTATTTTTTGTCAGGCAAGCTGCATGTCGCCCAGCAAACTAAAGTTCCTATCTCCCGCACAAAAACATCGAATTAAAATCTCATCTCCTTAATACTGTCTATCAGAGCGCGCTGTAGGAAACGGCGCATTTTCCTCTTGACCATTCCAGCCTGTTCCGATATAGTTTTTTTGGAACGAAAAAAAAAGAGAAAGAACACCAACCTCCTACAGTTTGTTCTTTCTCTCATACACCAGCGTGCCTGCCATATACGGGATCATGTCCCACTCGTGAGGCTTTGGCACTGCCGACATATACTATGATAAGAGAAAACTCCCTATTTTGCAAGCTGATCCGTATAAAAACTTCATCAAAAGCACTATTTGAGTCTTTCATGGTTGGATTCCGCCCCCAGCTGCAGACCTGTCCCTTCTGCGGGGCAGCGGGCAGCTGCAAGATCCATGCCTATTATGACTGTTCCCTGGTGGATTTCATAGATGGAGCCCCTGTCCGACACAGCCTCTGCATCCTTCGCCTCATCTGTACCTGCGGCCATACCCATGCCATCCTCCCGGATTTCATCATCCCCTATTCCGGCTGCGGCCTGTTCTTCATCCTCCGTGTCCTGGCAGAGTATTTCCTGCACCTTTCTTCTATAGAGGAACTCTGCCGGCGTTTCTCCATCACCCTTTCCCAACTGCACCGTTTTCTGGAACTCTTCCTGGTGCAGAAGGAAGAATGGCTCGGGGCACTTTCCTCTATGGAAGTCTCTTCCCTCTCCTTCCTGAAGACACTGGTCTCCCAGCCCTCCTATTCTGATTTTGCTTCCGCCTTTGTCCGCCGTTTTGCAAAATCCTTCCTCCAGTCCCATAAAAATCCGGCGTCTTACTGCCAACAGGTGTTCGGTCCCTGAACTGCTTTTCCACGACCACACGCCCAGGCATGGTCTCCCTGAGGAAACTCCTTTATAATGGCAGAAAACCATTTAAGGAGGATATTTTTATGGACAACAAACAAAAGAACCTTTCGGACGCTGCCGCCATGGCACAGTTCCGGCTTGCCCTCATCGCACCGGTCATCCATGGCCTTTATCCGGATGCGTCCAGAAATGCCTATTACCAACGCATCACCGAGAACCCGCTCACCCTGCCTGATGGTTCCGCCTTCCGCTACAGCCCCAAGACTATCAGCAAGTGGGTGTCTCTCTACCAGAACGGCGGCATCGATGCACTTATGCCCCGGGAACGCTCCGACAAGGGCGGCACCCGGGTCCTGACGGATACAGCCATCGAGGAGATCTACCGGCTTAAGGAAGCTTTCCCAAGGCTTAACTCCACACAGATCCACCGCCACCTCGTGGAAGAGGCGTTCATCCCTGCCTCTGTCAGCGTGTGTGCTGTCCAGCGTTTTGTAAAGAAACATGACCTGAAATCGGCACGTAACCCGAACATGCGGGACAGGAAGGCTTTTGAAGAGGACGCCTTTGGGAAAATGTGGCAGGCTGATACCTGTTACCTTCCATATATCACAGAAGACGGCCAGCGCAGGCGGGTCTACTGCATCCTGATCATCGATGACCATTCCCGGTTCCTGGTGGGCGGCGGGCTCTTCTATAACGACTCAGCTTATAACTTCCAGAAAGTGCTTAAGGATGCTGTGGCTGCACACGGAATCCCTTCTAAGCTCTATGTCGACTATTCCGACAAATGAACTATGCCGATATTTTTGAATAAGACCAGATACATCGGCTTTTTCTTGTGAAATATCGGCATAGTTTTTCTATAGACTATAGAGCTTTTTAATTACATTTGGATCTTTCCATTTCTTTTCCGGTAAATCATCACAAATTATATTCTAACATCAGGCATCTTATGGAGGATGCCGGAAAGATAATCCAGATAAGCACGGATGTAGGTAGAATAAGATGTTACAGTATGGTCAGTAAGACCGCGCAGGGAGATCATCTCCCGGAAAACAGATAAATATTTGTCCATAATGGAACCTCCTTGAAAAAATGATGGAAAAGTGAGGGAAACATCATTTATGTGGAGGCGGGCGGTAAAAATTTTTCGAAATATAGTTGTTGAGTTTGAAAATTCATGATAACATAAGTATAGCAGTTTTTGTTGTGTTTTAAGTTGTCTTGTGGTGATTCAACAATAAAACATATATACAAAAACTGCTACTATTATTTTGTGAAAAATGAAAATTTTAAGAAAAAAGTGTAATTTCACATACTTAGGGCTAGCCGCCGCGCTAGCGGCTTGGTACAATGTAGTTAATCATCTAAGGCAGGGAATGGCTTAAGAAAAATGGAAGGGGCGTGGAAAGAGATGGAGATGCGAAAGAAGAAACTTCCGATAGGGATTGAAAATTTTGAGAAATTACGTTTAGAGGATTTTTACTATATTGATAAAACAGGACTCGTCAAGGAACTCCTTAACAACTGGGGAGAGGTGAATCTATTCACTCGGCCACGGAGATTTGGGAAAACGCTTAATATGAGTATGTTGGAACATTTTTTCTCACTGAATGGAGATAAGGGCATTTTTGACGGACTGGAAATTTCAGAAGAAACGGCACTCTGTGAGGAACATATGGGGAAATATCCGGTTATTTCCATTTCCCTGAAGGGGATTGATGCATTTAACTTTGAGATAGCATATCAGATAGCAGTCCGGGTTATTATAGAAGCGGCGGCAAAGTTCTATTTTCTTTTAGACAGTGAAAAGTTGAATGATCATGACAAAGCAGAGTATCAAAAGCTTTTGAATGATACTATGAATGAAGGCATGTTTGGGAGTAGTCTGAAACTGCTTTCGGGAATGTTGGAGAAACATTATGATACAAAAGTAATTCTGCTGATTGATGAATATGATGTTCCGCTAGCAAAAGCCCATGCAAATGGATACTATGACCAGATGATCTCTTTGATCCGCAGCCTGCTGGGGGAAGCGCTTAAAACAAACAACAGCCTGAAATTAGCGGTGTTGACAGGATGCCTTCGGATTTCAAAGGAGAGTATCTTTACTGGGCTTAATAATTTGAAGGTACGTTCTGTTACGGATGTACGGTTTGATGAGTATTTTGGATTTACAGATACGGAAGTGAAGACGCTTTTAGGGTATTATGGATATCCAGATAGTTATGATATAGCGAAGAAATGGTATGACGGATACCACTTTGGCAATGTAGATGTATATTGTCCATGGGATGTATTAAATTATTGTGATTCGTTATTGGATGATAAGGAAGCGCAGCCGGAGAATTACTGGATCAATACTAGCAGCAATGATGCGGTGAAGCGGTTTATTCAGGAATCGGCAAATGCTACGGCCAAACGGGAGATTGAGCGCCTGGTAGCAGGCGAGGTTATTGTCAAAGAAATTCATCAGGAGCTCACATATTCGGAGATTTACCAGACGATAGATAATATCTGGAGCCTGCTCTTTACCACCGGTTATCTGACCCAGCGGGGAAAAGCAGAGGGAAGGAAGATGAAACTGGCGATTCCCAATCTGGAGATTCGGGATATTTTTGTGACTCAGATCATGGATTTTTTTAAAGAGAATGTCCGGGAAGACGGGGATACGCTGAATCGTTTCTGTGATGCCCTGCAAAATGAAGATCCGGAAAATGTAGAGAAGATTTTCACAGAGTATTTAAGAAGGACAATCAGTATTCGGGATACAGCTGTAAGAACAGAGATGAAAGAAAATTTCTATCATGGTATCTTACTTGGAATCTTAGGAGTAAAAACCCGTTGGGGCATTTCCTCCAACCGCGAAATGGGGGAAGGCTACGCGGATATCCTTGCGGAACCGGATACGGGAGATATGGGGATTATCATAGAAGTGAAATATGCACGTGACGGAGATCTGGACGCTGCTTGCAAGGAAGCATTAAGGCAGATTGAGTATACCAGATATGAAGATGAGCTTGAAGATGACGGGGTAGAGAATATCCTGAAATACGGGATTGCATGTTATAAAAAGCGGTGCAGGGTCATGTTGACACAAAAATAGTAAATCAAATAAAAATGAGAGCCTTGAAGTAAATATGTTTCAGGGCTTTTTCGTCTTATTTGTGGATATTGATGTATGAGGGATACATAGTTTAGAAGGAATTGACTGGGATGTGCGGGTAAGTTACGAACAATATTTGGAGAAAACGATAAATACGAGAATCCGCCCCTGGTATCTGAAAGGTTTAGATAAACTAAAGTTATTTGATCTTGAAAAGAGAAGTGGCGGCAATTGCAGGAATACCAAAGGGTTTATCTGGGATTTCTCCATTCATACGTTTTAGAAGCTAAAATATCAGGTTTTTACGGTTTTAAATTATGCATTGGAAAGCTTAAGAGGAATTCGTTTGGTTCAATAATTTGTATCGAGGAAGAAAAAGATACGAAACCATTGTTTGCGTATAGGGCGTTTATACGGGATGGAAATAATGTTGCATCACAAGAAGTTGGCGAGTTATCAAAAACACAATGGATTATCATTGATGGGCAGCAGCGGCTTCAAGGTTTTTATATTGGTTTAACAGGATCATTAAATAGGAAACGCTTATATTTTGATCTTTTTAGTAATTATGAGGATATGGAATACGAATTCAGGTTTGCTGTCAAAGTAGAAGAATCACCTCAGTCTAACAATGAACGGGTTGAAATGAACAAGAGTTGTCTATGGTATCCAGTGGATGATTTATTTCAGAGACTGTCTGTAACTACAAAGGCACGTCAGGTTTCTAAAGAAATCATTAAAAAATATGCTATTGAGGATAGTGATCAGATAGAAGCTATTGAAACCAATGTACAGGATTTTTTTGATGCTATTTTTGCAGATGAAAGTGTTGGTATTTCCAAAGTATCTGTAAACAAGAGCAGAAAAGAAATTGAGAATAGACAACAAATTGTTCCGTCGCTTAAATGATGGAGGAACCAAGCTATCATCCTATGACTTAGTTGCATCAATGTTCAAAGGATATGATTATAAAATGGAGCAGTTTTTGGATAATGTTGTGGCTGAAAATTCAGATATAGGAATCGATCAAGATATACTCATAAAGCTTTTGCTGATTTTGAACGATAAGCCGTCCAAAGAAATGTCAGATTTAATGGCTGAAGATGCTGAATTTGCAACAATGAACGTATTCAGGCCACACTAAGAGCATTAAAAAATTTCTTGAATATAAGTGGAAATTATCACTGGTTTGCTACTAAGAAAAATAGGTTACTATTCACAGTCAATGTCATTTACTTAACGAGAATTCGGATATTATGTCCGAATTCTTTTTTTCTACCAGTAACCCAAATTTTTTAATTATTACTTGACAAGTACCTCAAAATGTGCGGCCTTTTTCTGATTACTCAGAAAAAGGTCAATTAATCAGGAACTGTTTATTCATTATTTACTTTCACCTGATTAAGGAGGTACTTTTATGAAATACGCTGATGTTGTCAAAGCAATGCTGCTCGCTTCCATCCATGAGCTTGCTGCCAATCCCCAAAATTATGCTCTTCATCCCGGTAAAGACTTTTCGCGTAATCGAAAACTGGGATTCAAACATCTTCTCCTTATGCTCCTGACTATGGAAGCTGACTGTATTAAGGAAGAACTTTACCGCTTTTTTGGACGTTCTACGGATGCTCCTTCAAAAGCTGCCTTTTATAAACAACGCAAAAAGATTAAAAATGATGCCTTTAGAAGCCTTCTCGTTTCTTTTACTCAAAAGTGTAAAAAGAAGTTGTTTAAAGGCAAATATTCCTTAGTCGCTTGTGATGGTTCTGCAGCCGATATTTTCAGGAATCCGGATGATCCGGATACTTTCTTTGAACCAAATGGAAAGTCCACCAGAGGATTTAACCAAATCCATATCAATGCTTTCTTTTCTGTTCTGGACAAAAAGTTTACGGATCTCTTCATCCAGCCTTCCCGGAAACGCAATGAATACAGCGCATTCTGCCAGATGGTTGACCGTTCCGAAGCAGATACCCCTGTCATTTATTTGTGTGACAGAGGCTATGCCTCTTATAACGCTTTTGCACATGTAATTGAAAATGGGCAGTTCTTTCTCATACGCTGTACCGATGCCAAGACGGAAAAAATTCTGGGGGGTCCTTTAAATGGCGTCAGGCAGCTTGATTATCATGTGGACCGTATTTTATCCAGATCACATTCTAAGAAAAAACGGCTTCATCCTGAACTGGAAGAACAATACCGGTTTGTGTGCCAGGATGTCCCTATGGATTATATTACACAGGACCATCCCGAATACAGACTGTCCCTGCGCATCATCAGGATTGAATTATCGGAGGGCTGTTACGAAAATCTGAT
>NZ_KE159719.1:188531-189137 GCF_000403455.2 Dorea sp. 5-2
TTTCTTAAGTTGATAGAAAATCTGGTCGAAAACAACAGATCACATTATTATTAGAAGTTAAGTAAATGACATTGACTGTGAATAGTAACAAAAATAGATCTGCTATTCCATTGTATTTCTTGACATATGGCAATTTGGCTCCAATTGTCCTTATTAAATAAAGTATTTAGCCGTGGATGTGGTTGGATACCTTATAAAACCGGAATTAGAAAAATTCATGCAGTGATGTATAATAATAAAGGTAAGAGATTTCCGAAAGATAGTTTATTTAAGGTCTATGAATCGCACCCACTTCGATTTGTTCAAACAGTTGAAAAAAACAATTTGAGTGAATTTGATCAAGAGTATATACTCTACTTAATATATAATGGTCAACCTTCAATACGAAGAGAAGACATAGACCATATACATCCTCGTTCATTATTAATAGCAGCTGATTTTGATGAGAGTGTTGTGAATAATATTACAAATTATCAGCTTCTTGAGTCAGGAACCAATCGTTGGGAGAAGAATGGAAAAGAATTGTCAGATTGGATAAATGAGAGTGTTGATGTTGCGAATAGATCAGGTTACTTAAATAGTGCCTGCTGATTAAGTCACCATTAC
>NZ_KE159719.1:189992-231592 GCF_000403455.2 Dorea sp. 5-2
AAGGGTACTTGCATCAAACGGTGGTTCTTCCTGATAACCCGGAAGCCCTATGAAGTATTGCAGATATGGATTCTCTGTAATCTGTTCCACAAGTTCGCGGTCTGAGAAACAGAGTTTCTTTTGGATAATTAATGAACCGAGAGCCGTACGCAAAGGCTTTGCAACATTTCCTGTATCATTTGGAAACAGTTCAGCATATTTTGATTCAAAAACATCCCATGGGACTTGTTCTGCCAAACGCACCCATCTGTTTTCGGGATTCATATGCATTCCTAATGGCTGATTAAAATCGAGGAATGAATGTTGTAACTTATCAAGATATTTGTACATATATCGGACTCCTTGCTTGTATATTTCTAAGGTTATCTGCACGAAAAATGAACGATTAATCTGCATTACCTTGCAAATATTATATACCAAATATCCAGAAAAGTCAGTAAAATCAAGCATTTCAAGTTTAATCAGCAGGCACTAAATAGACATATTATTCCACGAGACCCATCTCTATGGAAATCAGAAAATTTTGAAAAGTTTTCTGAGGAAAGAGCAAAGATGCTTGCTGATAAGATAAACGCATCATTGTAATATGTGTATAGTTTAGATGTTTTTGTAGTCAAGAATGATTATTTATGAATTAAAAGAGTTTGGTGTTAGTCAAAAAATATGTTGGTCTTGCTGAGTGTCCAGATTTTGGGACACCCAAAGTAGTATCATATGATTATCTAATGAATTTTGAGGTGATAATCATATGAAAGATAAAATCAATACGCTGTTTGATTGCATTAAAAACCTATGTAACTCGGACTTGGAACGCATCATTAACTTTGTAATGGGGATCGTTTCCGTTAACCAAAGCCTAGCTGACAGACCCCAATGCCCGTACTGTCAGAGTTCAAAAGTTATCAAGTATGGTCATGCAAATGGGAAACAGCGTTTCTATTGTCATGAATGCGGAAAGACCTACCTATACTCAACCGGTACACTGACGGCCAATTCGCATTTTAGCCGATCCATTTGGGCCGATTTCATTCATGACACACTGGTTGGTGCATCTCTGGACTTCTCTGCTGAAAAGTTCGGATTTTCTCATCAAACAGCATTTAATATGAGGCATAAAGTTCTTATGGCACTTCAGGACATGCTTGAAAAAGAGCCTGTTCTTCTTTCTGGTATCGCTGAACTGGATGAAACATTTGTCCTTGACTGCTATAAAGGAAAGACCGTTCCAACGGAAGCGAACCGTACTGCCCGTAAGCATGGAGCTACAGCAGCAAAACGAGGGATTTCAAATGAATATATCGCAATCTGCACAGGTATCCAGCGTGATGGCAAGGCAATAGCAGAGACCGTAAACCGCGCAAAGCCATCAGGCAAGGAATTGTATGAAATATTTGGCACACATATCTGCGAGGAGACTCTAATACTTACAGATGGACTTCGAAGCTATAACAGTCTGGGGGCAGCGACGGGTTGTACGGTTATGGATGTAAACCATGAAGAAAATAAGAAGCTGTTTAATCTGAATACAGTGAACAGCATGCATTCCTATATTAAGGAAACATACAACCATTACCGCGGAGTGGCAACAAAATATCTCAATCGTTACAATGCACTATTTTCGATAGCTTTCCGGTGTGCAGGAGGTTTAGCAACTTCTCTGTTTCTTTCATTGTGCAATATTGGAAACAGTTGCTATTGGCATGGTGTCTATGATGTACGCAATTATCGTCTGGTAATACTGTAATGAGATTAGACCAACATATTTATTGACTAACACCAAGAGTTTTCCTTTTGATAGGATTGACATTTTAATAAAGAGTTATAAAAAATATATTGATATAAAACATCAGATATGTCAAAAGTATTATCAAAAGATATGTCTGATGTTTTATTTTTTAATTTATATAATTTTACAGAAAAAATATTGAAAGTTACTTATATAAGATATTGCGGAGACTTACGGGTTCGGCATTATGATGCGCCGACGGCGCTTTCTGCGGCGGCGGTTGCGGTGTTAGTGTGGCGGCCGCTCAGTCTGTATGACGGCGGATTCTGGCTGTCCTTTGGGGCGGTGCTTGCGGTTCTTGCGGCGGTGCCGGTGATGCAGGAAGAAACATCTGTGTACACATTACATAACAATGGACTACAGGTTGGGACAAGGATGCAGCAGAGTTCCTTGAAGCAGAATAAGAAAGACGGTTCTTGGCCTGTATATTTAAGGAGATTTTGGGAATATGTACGGCAGGTGATTTTACAGGGATTGACGGCTAACATCGGCATCAATCTGGTTATTCTTCCGATTCTGCTCTATTATTTCTTTGAATTTCCGATGTATTCTTTTGTCCTGGATCTTTTTGTGATCCCATTGATGTCTGTGTTACTGTTTCTGGGGATGGCGGGAAGCCTGCTGGCGCTGTGGCTTCCCTCGGTATCTTCCTTCCTATTTTGGATATGCGGAAAGATTCTATGCTTCTATCAGATGAGCTGCAAGGTAGCGCTTCATCTTCCGGTACTGTGCCGGAGACAGGCAGTATAATACCTGTGACCGAGAAACTGGAATCGGGTAACGAGGCATCTATGGTATTGGTTGTGCAGTACGGGCAGTTTGCTATGCTTTTGACCGGGGACGTAGAGGGAGAAGGAGAAAAACAGCTTACACAACAATTAGAAGAGAGCTATCCAGATTGTACGTGGGAGGTTCTTAAAGCGGCGCATCATGGCTCTAAGAATTCGTCAACAAAAGAAGTTCTTCAACAGATTCAGCCAGCTTATGCGTTCATTTCCGCAGGACAAGAGAATCGGTATGCGCATCCGCATCAGGAAACGATAGAGAGACTTGCAGACGTTGGCTGTAAAATCTATTCTACGCAGGAAAATGGGGCGATGCAAGCTTGTGTTTTGGATGCACGTACTCCAGTTATTTCTTGACAAATATTTTCTTTCGTATATAATTTATTTGAAAGCTAATTGTTTGAAAGCTAATTAAAGGAGGAGAATATGGAAGAATCATTACATTATTTGCTTATGACAGACTATTTATTGTTCCAGAAAGCCTTTCTTGCCGGTGTTAAAGAAACAAATCTGACTCCAGGGCAGCCAAAGATTCTTGATTATTTATTGCATCATGACGGTGTTGTTCAAAAAGAAATTGCCAGCGCCTGCCACATTGAACCAGCAACCATGACATCGGTATTATATGGGATGGAGAAGAAGGGGTATATTTTACGGAAGAATCTCAATGGAAACCGGCGCAATATCTATATATATCTGACGGATGAAGGGAGGTCGCTTGCAAAGCAGGTAGAGTCAGCTTTTAAGACAATGGAAGAAAAGACGCTTAAGGATTTCTGTAAAGAAGAGAAGGAAATGCTTACTGCTTTTTTAATGAGAATGAGTAAAAATATACAGGGAGATGTCAGTGATGAGTAAAAGTGAAATTGCAAAGCGGTATATACTATTTATAATCAGCCTCTTTTTTTCTGCTTTAGGCGTGGCATTTACAAAACATGGCGAATTGGGAGTATCACCTATTTCCTCCGTGGCAAATGTCATGAGTTATAAGTTTCCCTCGCTTTCTTTGGGGACATGGCTTATTATCTGGAATTGTATGTTGATAGTTGGGCAGATTTTCATACTTCGCAGAAAATTCCAACTCATACAGCTGCTGCAGATTCCACTGTCTTTTGTATTTGGTTGGTTCACTGATTTTGGAATGTGGCTGATGTCATTTATTCCGGCAAATTCATATCTGGTGCGTATTATTATGGTGGTTATTGGAATTTTAGTTCTTGGTTTTGGCGTCTCTCTTTCTGTTATTGCGGATGTCATTATGAATTCCGGCGAAGCCTTTGTAAAAGCAGTTTCAGATACACTGGACAAGGATTTTGGAAATGTGAAAATCGCATTTGATGTTTTTTATGTTATTATAGCTATCGCTTTGTCTTTACTGTTTTTTGATTTTACTGTTGTGGGGACAAGGGAGGGCACTATTATTTCTGCTTTGTTTACCGGAATAGTGGTAAAATTTTTTTGCAGTAATCTGAAAGCCCCTGTAAATGCTGTCTTATCTCACAAATCAACGGGCTAAGACAGAGAGCTTCTGCTTTGTATTCATTCAGTATTGATGCAGAAGCCCTCCCATTGACATTATCCTCATAGATTTTGTGGATAAAGCGGTCAATCTCAACTGCGCGATTTTTTGCACAGAATCTCTTGACAGGGCACTTGAGGTATGTTATTATTTATGAAGTTAGCAATAACTAACCATTTGTACTAAAGGAATCGTCCCTATAGGCAGGGATGATAGAAAAATGCTGAAAAGCATTTTTCTTTAACACTGATAGTTAGCAATAACTAACCTGGAAAGGAGCATATGAATGAGCGTTGTAATCATAGGCGGGCATGAGAGGATGGAAAACAGGTACAAAGAAATTTGCAAAAAATACAGACATAAGACAAAAGTGTTTACGAAAATGCGGTCAGATTTAAGCCGCCAGATTGGTACACCGGATTTAGTGATTCTGTTTACGGCAACGGCATCCCATAAGATGGTGCGCTGCGCAATTACAGAATCAGTACGCAGCAATGCGGTCCTGGAGCGTTCACATAGCAGCAGCGCAAGTGCGCTCATACATATACTGGAGGCTTATGTATAAGTTTTTTGAACAGGGAAAAGAAAAGTATTTCAGAAGATAAGCAGACGGAGAAATGTATTGTTGAATGTTGAACTGATATCGGAAGTGGTTTTTGCCCCGGTATGTCAGGAATCCATTGCTTTGAAGTTAAATCATAAGAAACATAAAAATGGCTTAAGACAAGAAGGAAGAGAAAACATATGATGCCGCTTGTGATGATGAATATGGGAGAACGGTGTACAATTTATAAGATTGGCGGAAAAGAAGAAACAAAGAAGTTCCTGGAAAGCCTTGGGTTCGTAACCGGAGGGACAGTTACTGTTATATCAGAGGCAGGAGGGAACCTGATTGTGGATGTGAAGGGTACAAGGATTGCCGTTGGCAGGGATATGGCTGCCAAAATAATGGTTCAGTAGAATTGCAGGATGCTACGGGCGGGAAGGCGGCACGGATGATACGCGTGGATACAAAGATGCAGAAAGAACTGATCATCCAGAAGCTGAAGGAACAAAGCTGCCGGATTACAAAGCAAAGGCAGATGATCCTGGATGTGATTTTAAGTGAAGAATGCAGCAGCTGTAAAGAGATTTATTATGAGATAAAAAAGGCAGACGACAGGATAGGCATGGCTACTGTATACCGGATGGTAAGCCTTTTGGAAGAGATGGGGGCGATCTGCAGGGAAAACACATATAAAATAGTCTGCCGCATGGATCATGGCGGGGAAGATACATTTATCATTGAGCTGGACGACCATACGGTGATAAAGCTTTGTACCAGGGATTGTTTTAAGGTGGTATTAGAGGGGCTTATCGCATGTGGGTATGCGAATAGGCAATGCATTGTCAGCATCGCACTGGAACCGGGGGCTAAGATGGATGGTTGATGGATGCCTAATTGAGAAAATTTACCATTAAGATAAAACTGTTGGAAAGTCTGCGGGAGAGCAGGTATAATAAAACAATCAAGGAGGGTTGCCGGATGAAGAAACATAAATTTTGGGCATGGGCCGCAATCATATGTATGGCGATGTCGGTTTACACAGGTTATAAGCATAAGTAAGGGAAGGAGGAATGGACTGTATGTTGGATATGGTAAAAAAGATTGACACGAAAAAAACCGGGATTTTTGCAGCCGGGGTTTTGTTCGGCACAGCAGGCATCCGGCTATTGTCCGGCGGGGATGCGAAAAAAGTGTATACATATTGCACGGCAGCGGTGCTTCGGGCAAAGGAATGTATTATGGATACGGTTTCACGCATCCAGGAAAATGCGGAGGACATCTATGCGGAGGCTGTGCAGATGAATGAGGAAAGGGCTGCCGGGGAGACAGAATTTGAAGATGAGGGCAGCTTGGAAGAGGAGCGCGGAAACGGGGAGGAGGAAGAGATTTAAGTAAACCGTTTCCTGGAAAGGGAATATCAGGGCACCTGCAGGAAACTGCAGGTGTTTTCTGATAATGGAGGGCAAGATATGAAGTTTAAAATTGTACATGAAATAAAAGGACGGATCCGGATACATATGGACTTAAAGAGGATATCGCCGAAGGATGCGGATATCCTCCAGTATTATCTGCTAGAGCAGCCATGCGTTTTGGCCGTGAAAGTATATGAAAGGAACCAGGATGCGGCCATATGCTATACCGGGAAAAAAGAGGAGGTCATTTCTATCCTGCAGAGGTTTTCGTTCCGGGAGGGTTTGGCGCCGGAGCATGTCTGGCAGAATTCCGGAAGGGAATTAAACCGAAAATACCAGGAAAAAATTATCCAGAAAGTGGCCATGCGCATGGGAGCTAAGCTGTTTTTGCCTGTACCGGTCAGGTATGTTTTTATAGTCTGCAGATCAATAAAATATATCTGGAAGGGGATCCGTGCGCTGGGGAAGGGGAAAATGGAAGTGTCCGTCCTGGACGGGACCGCGATCGCAGTATCCCTGCTGAGAGGGAATATCAGCACGGCGGGATCTGTCATGTTCCTGCTGGGCATTGGGGAAATATTGGAAGAGTGGACCCATAAAAAATCCGTGGATGACCTGGCAAGGAGCATGTCGCTGAATATCGGCAAAGTATGGGTGATAGCGGATGGGAAAGAGGTCCTGGTAGATACGGACGAGGTAAGGCAGGGGGATTTCGTTGTGGTACGGATGGGAGGCGTCATTCCCTTTGACGGCGTGGTAACGGGAGGAAGCGGGGAAGTCAGCCAGGCATCCCTGACAGGGGAAGCCCTGCCGGTTTCCAGGGAAACGGGCGGCTATGTGTATGCGGGGACCGTGCTAGAGGCAGGGGAGCTGGTAATCCAGGTGGCGGAAACCTCCGGTTCCAATAAATATGAAAAAATAGTCCGGATGATTGAGGAATCGGAACGGCTGAAATCCTCTGCGGAAAGCAGGGCGGCACATCTGGCAGACAGGCTGGTGCCCTATACGCTTCTGGGCGCGGCTTCTGTTTATCTGCTGACCCGGAACGCCCAGAAGGCATTATCCGTGCTGATGGTAGATTTTTCCTGCGCCCTGAAGCTGGCCATGCCGATAGCGGTATTATCGGCGATCCGGGAGGCAGGCATGCACAGGATTACCGTGAAGGGAGGGAAGTTTTTAGAGAGGGTTGCGGAAGCGGATACCATCATTCTGGATAAAACAGGAACCATCACCAGGGCGCACCCAACCGTGGCAGAAATCGTGCCGTTTCACCAGGAGAGCCGGGAAGAGCTGCTTGGGCTTGCGGCATGCCTGGAGGAGCACTTCCCGCATTCCATGGCAAGGGCAGTTGTGCGGGAGGCGCAGAAGCGGGGGATTGACCATGAAGAGAGACATTCTAAGGTGGAATATATTGTGGCTCATGGGATTTCGTCGATGGTTGACGGAAGCAGGGTGGTCATAGGGAGCTACCATTTTGTGTTTGAAGATGAAGGCTGCCGGATACCGGAAGGGATGGAGCAGAGATTTGAAGGGCTCCCGGAAGAATATTCCCATCTCTACATGGCAGTAGACGGGAAGCTGGCCGCCGTCATCTGCATTGAAGATCCGCTCCGGGAGGAGGCCGCGGATGTGGTCGCATCCTTAAAAAAATCCGGTTTCCGGAAAATTGTCATGATGACAGGCGACAGCGAAAGGACAGCCCGTTCCATTGCGTTAAAAGCCGGCGTGGACGAATATTATTCCGAAGTGCTGCCGGAGGATAAGGCGGCCTTTGTTGAAAGAGAAAGGGCGGAAGGGAAAAAGGTTGTCATGGTAGGGGACGGCATGAATGATTCGCCGGCGCTTTCGGCTGCGGACGCAGGGATTGCAATCAGCGACGGGGCGCAGCTTGCCAGGGAGATTGCCGACATTACGGTGGACGCGGACCATTTATCCGGGCTTGTGGACTTAAAATCAATCAGCGACAGGCTGGCAGTACGGATCCGGAAGAACTATTTTGGCATTATCGGCATTAATTCCGCACTGATCTTATTGGGCGCCGGCGGCCTGATACAGCCGACAGTGTCTGCTTTTGTACATAATGCCTCTACCCTGGCAATCAGCCTGAACAACATGAAAAACCTGCTGGACTAGCGCAGAAGATGCATAAGGCGTCATTCAGAAGGCATCATAATAATAAAGAAAGATAACGGTGTTATGTTGGAAAAGGGTGATGGATGTATGAAGGCTTCTATCGCAGAGCGAACCTGAGATTCAAATTGTGAATTTACGGCGGGAGACTAAATTGTACCGCCGTAAATTATCATAAAGTTACAGTATGCTTTGATGATTGTATGAAACCCTGTATTGCAAATTCACTGCTTCTGGGTGAAGTTATACTTGTCCGTGCAGGTATGGTGAAAAAGAGGACGTTATCGTTGGAGTGTAGCGGATAACATCCTCTTTTTTATTGATCTTTTAAAATTGATAAAATGCACTTTTTCATGGCATCATAGCTTTCCTGGCTGATGTCATGTTCCATTTTGCAGGCATCGGCGGCAGCAGTTTCAGGATCTACGCCTAAGTGAACCAGCCAATCTGTCAGCAGATTGTGGCATTCATATACTTTTTCTGCAATTTCTTTCCCTGTTTCTGTCAGACTGATATAGCCATCGCCTGATACCGTAATGTATTTCCTGGTCTTGAGGTTTTTCATTGCAACGCTTACGCTTGGTTTTGAAAAATCAAGCTCAGTGGCCACATCTATGGAACGCACAACGGATAACCGCCTGCTCAGAATCAAAATGGTTTCCAGATAATCTTCGAGAGATTCCTCGGATTTGTGTTGAATATATCCCATAAATTTCTCCTTTCACGAATTTGTAGCAGCTTCTCTGCCGTTTCCGGTATGATCCATGTCTGACCGGCTCTTTGAACGCTTTCGATACGGTTCTCTTTACGAAGGATTGCCGCCCGCCGTCTGGAGAGTCCCCATTTTTCGGCGGCTTCACTCGTTGAAATATATTTCATGACAGTCGCTCCTTGTTTCTTTGCTATATCTATTATATTCACATCGGAGAATAACATCAAGGAATTTCCCTGAAAATTCGGAGATACATAGATTATATTCTTTAAAAGTTGGTCTGAGCCGGTTTAAACATAATGCTAAATATCAGAAACGATATTTGTAAAAACGCCCAAGAATTTCATCCGTCGAAAGATTTCTTTCACATTATCTTTCAAAGCGTAAAACAGATCGGAAGCATATAGCTGACAGGTACAAAAAATCATCAAATGAAATGAAAAATGAAAGCAGTATTTCATTTGATGAATGTGTGGGAAGATACTACAAAATTAAGCCGGAGAACTTATCAGATCCATCAATAGATTTTTTGCCTGGTTCTTTTTAAAATGATTACATCAACGCAAGGCGCAGGCGTGAAGAAAAGAAAGAATAAACGACAGCTGTTATGGATAACATTATCATTTACTAAAAAAGTCAGGATAAGGAGAGTGGAACAATGAAAATTGGATTTATCGGTCTTGGAATTATGGGAAAGCCTATGAGCAAGAATCTTATAAAGGCAGGTTATGAGCTGGTGGTTTGCAACAGGAGCCGTTCCAGTGTGGAGGAATTGGCGGCGCTTGGAGCACAGGCGGCAGACAGTCCGGCGGACGTGGCGTCGAAATGTCAGGTGATCATTACTATGCTGCCGAATTCGCCGCAGGTACGCCAGGTCTGCCTGGGTGAAAACGGAATCCTTGAGACGGCGGGAGCCGGTGCGGTGGTAATCGATATGAGTTCCATCGATCCGGTAGAATCGAAAGCCATCGGAGAAGAGCTGGCAAAGAAAGGAATCCATATGATGGACGCCCCGGTCAGCGGCGGGGAGCCGAAAGCGATCGATGGAACCCTCTCTGTTATGGCGGGCGGTGAGAAAGAGGATTTTGACAAATACTATGATCTGCTGATGGCAATGGCAGGCTCTGTCGTATATGTAGGGGCTCTGGGCTCCGGGAATGTGGCAAAGCTTGCGAATCAGGTCATTGTAGCGGTGAATATCGCGGCAGTTTCCGAGGCGCTGACTCTGGCAGTAAAAAGCGGCGCCGATCCGGATCTGGTATATCAGGCGATCCGAGGCGGTCTGGCAGGGTCCACGGTTATGGACGCAAAAGCCCCGATGATGATGGCGCACAATTTCAAGCCGGGTTTCCGTATCGAACTGCATATCAAGGATCTGAATAATGCGTTGAATGCTGCGCATGCTGTCAGCGCTCCGGTACCTTTTACCTCACAGGTTATGGAGATCATGCAGGCTCTTAAGGCGGATGGAAATGAGAAGGATGACCACAGCGCAATTGTGAAATATTATGAAAAGATCGCGGATACCTCCGTTGAGAAGAAATAGCAGTAAAATGAAATATACGAGGTGGGAAAAATGAGTGAATCTACACGAATGATGTTAGGTCTGATCCTGGGTATCGTTATTATGGTACTCCTGGTATCGAAGACGAAGGTACATACATTTATTGCACTGCTTGCGGCATGCTGTATCGCAGGTATCATCGGCGGGATGCCTTTCGTGGATGCAGCGCAGGACGACGGCACCGTGATAACCGGGCTGGTGACGGCGATTCAGGACGGATTCGGAAATACGTTAAAAAGCACGGGTATCATCATAGGCCTTGGAGTTATGATGGGCGGTATCCTGGAGAAATCCGGGGCTGCCGAGAGGATGGCATACTCCTTTATCAAGGCGGTCGGCAAAAAGAAAGAGGAATGGGCGCTGGCGATCACAGGATGGTTTATCTCGATTCCGGTGTTCGCGGATTCGGCGATCGTCATCTTTGCTCCGTTGTGTAAAGCGATCTCAAAGGTTACAGGCAAATCACTGGTCGGCCTTGCACTTGCAATGGCAGCCGGTCTTCAGCTGACGCATTGCCTGGTTCCTCCGACACCGGGACCGACGACGGCCGCGACCATGCTGGGTGTTGACGTGGGACAGATGATCATCTTTGGTTCCCTGATCTCGATTCCGATGTTGATCGCAGCGGTCCTGTATTGTCAATGGCTGGGAAAGAAGATCTACCAGATCCCGACAGATGACGGCGGCTTCGAGAGAAAAGAGTACAAGAAAGAATACATCAAGTCGATGGAAGAACTGGATGGTATGATCGGGCAGAAAAATCTTCCCGGACTGTGGATGTCCATTGCACCGATTGTAGTCCCGCTGGTATTGATTCTTGCGAATACGATATTGGGAATGGCAGGAATCAAGATTGGGCTTCTTTCCTTCCTTGGAGTTCCGATCATTGCTCTTGCGATCGGTACGCTGATCGCAGTCTACGGTCTGATGAAAAAGAATGACAACAAAGAAGTCCTGGGAATTATGGATGACGCGATCAAAAGCACGGGTATCATTATGCTGATCACAGGTGCAGGCGGTTCCCTTGGAAATGTAATTAAGGTCAGCGGTATCGGCGACGCCCTTGGGGAAGCGGTTATGGCGCTGCCGCTTCCGGCGATCCTGATTCCGTTCATCATCGCGGCATTGATGCGTATTGCCCTTGGTTCCGCGACCGTAGCGATCACGACGGCGGCGTCTCTTTCCGCATCCCTGATGGGAGTGATATCTGTAAGCCCGCTTCTGATGTCCGTCTCCTGCTGTGTTGGAGCGATCTCATTCTCGTATTTTAACGACAGCGGCTTCTGGGTATGGAACGGAATGTTCGGCGTATCGGAGCTTAAGGACCAGATCCGCTGTAAGACGGCGATCTCTCTGATCATGGCGGCGGTAGGTATTGTAGAACTTTTGATTTTGTCAATTTTCATGCATTGATACATGTTGATACATATTGATATAATTGATACATAGGGGTAGGAGATTATGATGAATACAGGGTTTTTAAAGGGTGTAATCGTGCCGATCATCACTCCGATTGATGAAAATGAACGAATCGATGAGAAGGCACTGAGAGAACAGGTAGATTATGTGATCGAAGGCGGCATCTTAGGGGTGCTTGCCTTCGGAAGCAACGGAGAATTCTATGTCATCGAAGAAGATGAGATGGAACGTGGGCTTAAGATCATGGTAGAGCAGGCAGCGGACAGGGTACCGGTTTATCTGGGGATTGGGGCTATCAGTACGAAGAAATGCGTCCGTCTTGCGAAGATGGCAAAGGCCTTTGGGGCAGCGGGGATCTCCGTGCTGCAGCCGATGTTCTTAAAGCCGACGGAGACAGAGCTTTTCCTGCATTTTAAGACCATCGCAGAGGCGGTTCCGGATATGCCGATGCTTCTGTATAACAATCCGGGCCGTGTAGGTTATACGATGTCAGGCAGCCTGGTGGACCGTCTCGCCCATGAGGTGGAGAACATTGTCGGGATGAAGGATACCAGCGGTGATATGACGCAGACTGCCGAGTTTATCCGCAGGACGAGAGACGTGGACTTCAAGGTGTTCGGCGGGAAGGATACATTACTATATGCATCTCTCTGCCACGGCGCGGCAGGCGGTGTATGTACGGCAGGGAATTTCATGCCGGAGCTGATCACGGATATTTACAACAAATATATCGCCGGTGATCTTGAGGGCGCTCTGGAAGCACAGTTCAAACTGAATCCGGTCCGTCTGTCTATGGACGGCGCCAGCTTCCCGGTTGCGGCGAAGGATATGGCAAATTTAAGAGGAAGAAATGTGGGGCGTCCCTATTCTCCGAACCTTGCCACCCCGGAAGGACCGGCACTTGAGAAGATGAAGACGGAGATGAAGAAGGCAGGGCTGATTTAAGTTATAATGGATGAAGTAGAAAGGAAGGCATAGCCATGAGAAAAATTGTAAAGATGGAAGTATACCCTGTAGCTGGAAAGGATTGTATGGAGCTGAATTTAAGCGGCGCCCATGCACCGTATTTTACAAGAAACATTGTGATCCTGCATGCGGATAACGGTGATACCGGCGTGGGAGAGGTTCCCGGCGGCGGGAAGATCAAGAATGCACTTGAGGAATGTATTCCGCTTGTGGAAGGGACGAACCTTGCGGAGTATAAGAGTACCCTTCTGAAGGTAAAGAAATATCTGGACGCCAAAGGGGAGGAGGATGTCCGCGGCGAGCAGACCTTTGACCTCCGTACCGGCGTCCATGTGATCACGGCGATCGAGGCGCCCTGCCTGGATTTGATGGGTAAGATGCTTCATGTTCCGGTGTGCGAACTCCTTGGAGACGGGCAGCAGAGGGATCAGGTGCGGATGCTTGGCTATCTCTTCTTCGTGGGTGACCGCAAGAAGACCGACCTTCCTTATGATGAGGAGCCAAACGCAGAGTGCGAATGGTACCGGATCCGCCATGAAGAGGCGCTGACTGCCGATAAGATCGTGGCATTTGCCAGGGCGACGAAGGAAAAATACGGTTTCCAGGATTTCAAGCTGAAGGGCGGCGTCCTTGCGGGAAATGAAGAGATGGATGTGATCCGCGCCATGAAGAAGGAGTTCCCGGATGCAAGGATCGATCTGGATCCCAACGGCGGGTGGCTTCTTGAGGAAGCGGTAGAGTATGTGAAGGGTATGCAGGGAATCCTGACTTACTGCGAAGATCCGTGCGGGGCGGAAGGAGTATATTCCGGACGCGAGGTGATGAGCGAGTTCAGAAGGAGAACTGGTTTCCCGACGGCGACGAACATGATCGCGACGGACTGGCGTCAGGTGGGACATTCCCTGGAGTCGCAGGCGGTAGATATTATTCTCGCGGATCCGCATTTCTGGACCATGAGCGGTTCTGTGAGAGTAGCCCAGATGTGCCATGATTTCGGTTATACCTGGGGATCTCACTCCAATAACCATTTCGACATCTCGCTGGCAATGTTTACCCAGGTGGGAGCAGCGGTTCCAGGTGAGTATAATGCATTAGATACACACTGGATCTGGCAGGAGGGTATCGAGCGTCTGACGAAGGAGCCGCTTCAGATCGTGGACGGATGCGTGGCAGTTCCGAAGAAGCCGGGACTTGGAATCGAAGTGGATATGGAGCAGGTGAAGAAAGCACACCAGTTATATCTGGATAACTGTCTTGGCGGCAGGGATGACTCGGCCGGCATGCAGTATCTGATCCCGGGTTGGAAGTTTAACCCGAAGAAGCCTTGCCTTGTGAGATGATCGAATTAATAGACGAAGGAGTATTATCAGATGAAGGAAGTGTTAGTAACCATCCCGGTACAGGAAGAACACCGCAGGTATCTGGAAGAAATCGGCAAGGGCATGCATTTTACCTATGCATATCGTAAAGAAGGTGCGTCCCGGGAGATGGTCTGGCGGGCGGACTATATATTAGGAAATGTGAAACCAGAGTATTTGCCGCAGGCAGAGAAGCTTCAGTTTTTACAGCTTGACAGTGCGGGGGCAAATGAGTATGTCCGTCCGGGCATTCTTCCGGCAGGAGTTAAGCTGTGTAATGCTACGGGGGCTTATGGTGTTACCATTGCAGAGTATCTGGTTGGAGTTGTATTTGCATTAAAGAAGAAATTATATCTGTATGAAGAAAACCGTATGAAACATAGCTGGCATGACGAAGGAATGGTTACGAATATTGCCGGAAGTAAAACACTGGTATTGGGCCTGGGTGACATTGGCGGCACATTTGCCCGGAAAATGAATGCCCTGGGAAGCAAGGTGACCGGTATACGAAGGAGTTTTATGGAAAAACCGGAATATCTGGAAGGTGTGTATCAGATGAATGCATTGGAGGAACTTCTGCCAGATGCAGATATCGTTGTGTGTACATTACCAGAAACAACGGAAACGTATCATCTGTTAGATGAGAGGAAACTTCGTCTCATGAAGTCGGAAGCAGTACTGATTAATATTGGCCGCGGAAGCCTGATTCCTACACAGGATCTTATCAGGGTGCTGGAAGAGAAGATAATTGCAGGTGCTGCAATTGATGTGGCAGAGCAGGAACCGCTGCCGGAGGATTCCGGACTATGGAAGGCGGCGAATCTGATTCTTACTCCGCATGTGGCGGGGAATTATCATACGCAGGATATTCTTGATAAAGCAGTGAAGATTGCAGGGGAGAATCTCCGTGCATTTCTTGAAGGAAAAGTGCTCCGAAATGAAGTCGATTTTACCACAGGATATAGAAAACAGGGTTCCGATTAAAATTGCGGAACCCATATGATTAGTGTATGATGTATATATATCTTTGAAAACATATAGCCGGGAGAAGGTAAGATATGACACGGATCGCAGTATTGCTGCCGTACAAGGATATGGCAGAGATGGCACGAAGAGTAATTGATGAGAATCATGATCGGATTGAATATGTTAAAGTGATTGAAAGTGAGAATGCCGTGAATGAGGCGAGGATTGCGGCGGAGCAGGGAGCGGATATCATCATCGCACGGGGATATCAGGCACAGCTGATTAAGAACTATACGAATATACCGGTAGTGGAGATGCGTTTCCACGCCCAGGAGATCGGGCTTTTAATCCAGCGGGCTAAGAAGCTCTCCCGTAAGGAGCGCCCGGTCATCGGCCTGGCGGCATTTGAAAATATGCTCTGCGACCTGTCCCGTATGGAAGAGTTGTTTGGAGTCCGGCTTCTGATCTCCTATATTGACAGGATCGAAGAGGTGCCGGATATCCTGCATGATATGAGGCGGGAGGGCACGGACTGCGTGATCGGCGGTGATACGGTCTGTCAGGAAGCGGAGAAGATCGGCTGTTATTCGGTGAAGTTCACGGCGACCGAAGAGTCGGTCCGGGATGCCATGGAACGGGCGAAGAGCATGGCCTATGCCGTGGAGAATGAGAAACGCAATACAGCTCAGTTCGAGACGATGCTGGATACATCATTCAACGGGATCATTAAGATCAATTCTGATGGCAGGATCATTGCCATCAACCGGCTGGTGGAGAATCTGCTTGGAAAGGATATGGAAGAGGTCAAAGGGGAGATGTTATATGACGTCTTCCCGCAGATCGACAAGTGGGTGGTGGATGCGATCCTGACGGGAGAGCGGGAGAACTGCTCTTCTTCCATCGAGATCAGAGGGCGCAGCTGGATGTTCCTGGCTGCACCGATTCAGTTTGATGAGCAGATCACAGGAGCGATCCTGTCCCTGCATGCGATTACGGAGCTTGTACGCAAGGATCGGCAGATGGCAAGCCATATGCTGCTACATGGGTATACGGCAGAGACACATTTCCCGGATATCCATACGGATGATCATGCCATGCGCAAGGTTCTGGAGACTGCGAAGGAATATTCACTGTCGGACAGCCCGGTGCTGATCTATGGCGGGACGGGGACGGAGTATTATCATATTGCAGAAGCGATCCACAATAACAGTATCCGGAAAGGCGGGCCGTTCGTGAGCGTGAATATCAGCGGTCTTAAGGAAGAGCAGCAGATGGCAGTTCTCTTTGGCAGCAGGAATGAGGCGGCGGGGAAGGAACCATGGGGGAAGGGCGCGCTGGTGCGTGCAAGCCATGGGACGATCCTGATCAAGGAGATAGAGAAGCTGACGCTGCCCGTTCAATACCAACTGACACGGGTGATCTTAGACGGCGCCCTGAACCGTACAGACATACTGCCGATGGATAACGTGGATGTGCGGGTGATCGGGATGACCCGGAAGAATCTGCAGTACAGTGTGAATAAGGGCTTGTTTCAGGAGAGCCTCTACTATGTGCTGCACGCCCTGACGCTGGAGATTCCGCCGCTGAATGAACGGAGCAGGGATCTTAGGTACTATATTGATAAGTATTTTAAAGAATTCTGCCAAAAATATAATAAGCCTCTTGTCATTACGGAGGGCGGATACGAGTGCCTTCTTGCATTTGCATGGCAGGGGAATACGCTGCAGGTTAGGGCATTCATGGAACGTCTGGTGCTTACGGCGAAAAAGCGGAGCATTGCGGAAGGCGTGATCCGGAAATTATATGGAGAGCTGTATCCATATGTGGACGGCGCGAGAGGAGAAGAGAGGGTGGTTGTGTATAAGAGCGAAGAGGCAGTAAAGATCAGCGAGCTCTTACGAAAACACCGGGGCAGCCGCAAGCTGGCGGCAGAGGAGCTTGGAATCAGCACGACGACCTTGTGGAGAAAGATGAATAAGCATGGGATAGAGTCGAAGTATGGAGTACCGGAGAAGAATGAACGTGACATAGAATAAAACGAAAGCAGGCAATTGGGGGTAACAGACATGAAGATCGTAATTGCAATTGATTCATTTAAAGGCAGCATGAGTTCTATGGAGGCCGGAAATGCGGCGAAAGCCGGGATACTTAAGGCTTGCGATGCAGAGATAACCGTTAAGCCTCTGGCGGACGGCGGAGAAGGGACCACGGAGGCTCTGGTGGAAGGGCTGGGCGGTAAATATGTTTCTGTCAGTGTCACTGGGCCGTTGGGAGCAAAGACTACTGCGAGATATGGGATCCTTGGTGACGGAAGGACAGCTGTGATGGAGATGGCGGAGGCGGCAGGGATTATCCTGGTGAAGCGGGAAGAACTGGATCCGTCAAGGGCAACGACCTACGGTGTGGGCGAGATGATCCTGGACGCCGTGAACCGAGGCTGCAGGGAATTCATTATCGGCATCGGCGGAAGCGCCACAAGCGAAGGCGGAGTCGGTATGCTTCAGGCGCTGGGGTATGAGATGAATGACGCGGATGGGCATCCTGTCGGACCGGGGCTTCAGGATCTGGGGCGTATTGCGTCCATCTCCGGAGCGCATGTTCCAAAAGAGCTTAAGGAGTGCCGTTTCAGCATTGCCTGTGACGTGAAGAATCCGCTCTGCGGTGAGAATGGGGCAGTCTATGTGTATGGAACTCAGAAGGGTGTCAGGGAGGAAGAAAAACCAATTTTTGACAGGAGGATGGAACATTTTGCGGATAAGACGAGAGAGTATCTCCAGGGAACGTCCTGTGCCGCCTGTTTGGTCAAAGCAGGCGGGGCTTCAATGCCGGATGAGGATTACAGATGGGCGGAAGGCGCAGGCGCCGCAGGAGGACTGGGGTTCGCCTTCTTAAGTTATCTTCCGAATGCAGAGCTTAAGCCGGGAATCGACATTGTACTGGCTGCGGTCGGACTTGAGGAAGAAGTAAAGGATGCTGACATCGTCATTACCGGCGAGGGGCGGCTGGATTCTCAGACGGCAATGGGCAAGGTCCCTGTGGGCGTGGCGCGCCTTGCGAAGAGATACGGAGCGAAAGTGCTTGCATTTGCCGGGGGCGTTACGAAGGACGCCGGAGAGTGTAATGCGGCGGGGATTGATGCATTCTTTCCGATCGTGCGGGGAGTTACGACGCTGGATGAGGCAATGATTCCGGAAAATGCGAAAGAAAACATGATATTGTCTGTGGAGCAGGTATTTAGGGCTATTTTAAATGGATTTTGACGTTACTATGCAGGAATTTATTACATTAAGAAACAGAATGTCTGTGCCGAAACTTAGGATGGGAACATGGTATCTTGGCGAAAACTATCTATAAGGATGTGTGAGTGGAGATTTGGATGGATAAAACGAAACGACTGAAAAACCTTCTGTTTTTGGCAGTGAAGATTGCTGTGGGAAGCAGTTCAGCAATCTATATTGCCAAATGCCTGAAACTTGAATATGCAGTTTCGGCGGGTACGATCGCGCTTCTTACACTCTTGATGACGAAGTGGGAAACTGTGAAGGTATCCATATTCCGTCTTCTTACGTTTCTGGTTTCGATTGCTGTATCCTGGGTCATCTTCTTGCATATTGAGAAGATTTGGATTGCTTATGGTTTGTTCATATTTATCATCGTTTTTTTCTCGGAACTGGCAGGTTGGAGGGCGACCATATCCGTAAATTCCGTGGTCGGGGCGCATCTTTTGGTCAGCAGAGATTTTAGTTTTCAGTCTGTCTGTAATGAGTTGATTCTGGTGTTGATCGGGATTACGGCAGCGTTACTTTTGAATCTGTTCTATGATTACAATGGCAGTAAGAAATCAATCATTGCCAATATGCGCTATATGGAGAGCCAACTCTAGTACACCGAAAAATAAGTTCCTAGCCATATAACGCAGAATGATTTTTCATATGCAAGGCGGAGGAATGAGGCGTAGTGGGCGCTACGCCGATTGACAACAACGACGCAGATGGAAAAACTCGAGGAGATATTCCGGCAGATGAAGAAGGAAGGTCTGCCTGTGAACAGGGAAGAATTCGAAAGCAGAGCTGTATTATATCACGTCTTGATGGATCTTGAGGAATTCCTTGTATTTAAACAGAGGTTCGTAAAAGGGCTCAATGAACGGCAAAAAAGGGAGTACTGGGACAGATAGATGTTCTGTTGGACATGACAGATTATAAAAATGAGGTTGACGGGAAATGGCCGGTCCAAAACAGAGAAAAGATGGCTGACAACAACTATCTTTTCTCTGTTCCATGTTATAATGGAACTATGCTAATCAATGCATATTATAACGAATTTTTTTGATTTTTCTGAAATGTAATGATTATATGCTCCAGCTTCGAGCTGAGTTGGTCGTATAGAAGCCGTTTAGTTTCAAGCATTATCTGCGCTGTTTCCAAAGGCTGAGTACTTTTATTCCTTTGCCTCTTGTTTTATGGAGTATTTCGTAACACTAAGGTATCAAAATTTAAACTAAGCTGGTATAACATATTTTCTAAATGGAAAAATATATCTTCATCTTGAGCATATAAGTGAATGCCACAATGATTGACCTTTATTGGGGAATTGGAGAATTTGTTTCCAATAAGGTCGTGCAGGATGGCTGGGGACGTTCTACCGTAAAGGCACTTTCTGAATACATTCTGACGCAGGAACCAGGAATTAGAGGCTATTCCCCACAGAATATCTGTCGCATGAAGCAGTTCTTTGAAACTTATCGTGACAAACCAGAGTTAGGAACTCTGCTAAGAGAAAATACATGGTCAAATAATTTGCATATCATGTCAAAGACAAAATCGGATGCAGAAAGATTATTCTATTTGAAGCTGGCCTCTCGGGAAAAGTATAAAGCAAAAGAACTGGAACGGCAGATTGACAGCGGATATTATGAGCGTTTAATGAGACGGTAAAGCGCCTTCCGCCATATCCCATGCTGCGCCTGCGAACATAGTCAGGGACATGTATATGTTGGAGTTTTTAGATCTGCCCGAGCCTTATAGGGAATATGATTTGAAAAAGGCCATTTTGAAGAACATGAAAAGTTTTTACTGGAAATTGGCAGGGATTTTATTTTTATGGGAGAAGAATACCATCTTCAAGTAGGAAAGAACGACTATTATACGGATTTAATCTTTTTTCATAGGGAGCTA
This sequence comes from Dorea sp. 5-2, assembly GCF_000403455.2. Lineage (GTDB taxonomy): Bacteria > Bacillota > Clostridia > Lachnospirales > Lachnospiraceae > Sporofaciens. The sequence goes on from NZ_KE159719.1 coordinate 210,334, forward strand.
CAATGCCTTGTTGCAATTGAGTTGAAAATTGATGATTTCAAATCGGAATACTTGGGAAAAATGCAGTTTTATCTTGAAGCGTTAGACCGGGATGTAAAGAAGCCCCACGAAAATCCCAGCGTTGGCATTATTCTTTGCAAGAGTAAGGACGAGGATGTTGTTGAATATGCCCTGAGGCGGAACATGAGTCCAACCATGATTTCCGAATATCGGACGAAACTAATCAGCAAAGAAATCTTACAAAAGAAACTTGAGGAATTAACGGAAATGGTGGATGAGGATAAAAACTCTCAATGACGTTGAGAGTTTTTCAAAGAATCAATTTATTATGTTAGTACAAAAATAGCAACTGTGGCTACAGTTGCCCTGCTTGCCATTTAGCGGAACCCTCGATAATCGCCGCAAAAACGGAGGTCCCTACTCGGAAACCTCCGTTTCTCTGGCTTTTTTCAAGCCTTCGGCTGTCGCTTTCATAACTATATCATTGTACATTTCGGATTGACTTATGAAAATGTAATGAAATTTGATATGATGTAGTATTTCATTTCTTATTCACATAGTTGCACTTTACAGAAAATCTGTATAAAATTATATAGAATAGTAGATTGGAGGATAAAAATGGCGATATGGAATCCTTGGCGTGGCTGTCATCGTTACAGTACAGGCTGCAAATTTTGCTACATACATAAGGGAGATTATAAAAAGGGAATTGACACAAACATTATTAAGCAAACCGAAAAATTTTATGACCCTATTGAAAAAAACAAAAATGGAACTTACAAAATAAAATCGGGGCAAATGGTTTATGTATGTTTTTCATCAGACTTCTTGATAGAGGACGCAGATAAATGGCGTACTGAATGCTGGGAAATGATACGGGAACGTTCCGACTTACATTTTCTCTTTCTGACAAAAAGAATTGAAAGATTTTTGGATTGTGTTCCGCATGATTGGGAAAGTGGGTACGAAAATGTTACGGTAGGCTGTACGGTTGAAAATCAAGAAAATGCCGATTACCGATTAGCCATTTTTTCCAGCCTTCCTATTAGGCATAAAAATATTATTTGCCAGCCATTGATTGAGAACGTCAATCTCTCTGCATATTTGCACGATATAGAATTAGTTGTTGTCGGCGGAGAATCTGATAAAAACGCAAGGCCGCTTGACTATGACTGGGTATTACAGATCCGGGAGCAATGTATTTTCCATAATGTACACTTTGAGTTTAGGCAATGCGGTACACACTTTATCAAAGATGATAAATTATATACATTAAAAGTCCGTGATTTATGCAATCAAGCAAAAAAAGCAAATATAAACTTCTGACACTCTCTTTTTTGTGCATGAAAAGAGAGGAAATAATCAATCCAAAGAAATATAATTGTCACTGGAAAGGAGTAAAAAAATGGAATGGATAGAAAAACTGAATAAAACAATTTCTTATATTGAGGAACACCTTGCAGAAGAAATAAGTTATGATGAACTTGCGCGCATAGCATGTTGCTCTACATACCACTTTCAAAGAATGTTTGCATATATGGCAGGTATTCCGCTTTCGGAATATATCCGTCGCAGGCGAATGTCTTTAGCCGCTATTGACCTGCAAAGCGGAACTGAAAAAATTATTGATATTGGTATGAAATACGGGTATTCTTCCCCGACTGCATTTAATAGGGCATTTCAAAATGTGCATGGCATAGCGCCATCAATGGCAAAGAAAGGAGGCGTTCCTATGAAGTCTTATCCCCCTATCAGCTTTAAAATAACTGTAAAAGGAGTAGAGGAATTGAATTATCGCATTGAAGAAAAAGCAGCCTTTCGCATTGTGGGAGGATCTCATCCGCTGGATAAGGAAATAGAAAACAATTTCGCAGCCGTACCGCAAATGTGGCAAAATGCAGCTGTAAACGGCACATTAGAAAAAATTGCACCGCTTATGAATAATCAGCCTATGGGTGTCTTGGGTGTAAGCGTGTGCAATGACGAAGAGGACTGGCAATATTTTATAGCGGTATCTTCCTCCGCTGAAATCGACAATTCCTTAGATGAATATGTTGTTCCTGCTTGTACATGGGCTATTTTTAGCGGAACTGGTACAGGGATATCCATTCAAGAATTGGAACAACGCATCATAACAGAATGGCTTCCAACCTCTGGATTTGAATTTGCCAATGCTCCTGATATAGAGGTTTATCTAAACCCTGACCCCAATAATATGCAATATGAAGTTTGGCTGCCAATCAGAAAAATATGAGGTTACAACATGATAGACAAAAATTATGATGAATTTTTAGAGACTACCGGTGCAAGCAGAAATCTTGTAGAAGATATAAATAATTTTCTTCTGGATAGCAACTGCAAACGTGAAATCAAAACAGCTAAAAGCGGTTTTACTGTTTCCTATCTTTTTTGGGATACAAAAAAGACATTAGCTACTTTCGTTTGCAGAAAAACGGGAATAAAGATTAGAATTTTCCCACAGCATCTTAATGAGTACATGGGGTTTTTAGATACGCTTCCGGCAAAGATGAAAAAAGAAATTGCAAAAGCGTCTGTCTGCAAACGCCTTGTGAATCCTAATGACTGCAATCCTAAATGTGTTATGGGATATGACTTCATTATGGATAAGGAACGTCATCAAAAATGTAGATATATGGCGTTCATGCCTTCTATAACCGAAGAAAGCACACCTTATATCAAAAGATTTTTACAAAATGAACTGTTGCAGTAAAATGATAAAACCGCCGTTTTTCTTTGCGAAAAATCGAATATATGGGGGTGTGTTAAAGTCACCCTTTTTCAAGGATATGGCGGTATCAAATGCTTAAAAGCATTGAGAGGTATCACTGTGTCCTTATTTATTATCCAACTATCTGAACCGTTAAAAAAGCCCGCCTCCTTGGAAGGGTAATTCCGGCAATCAATGTGAAATAATTCAATCCAAAAACGATAGTTATATTTCATGCGTCCGAATAGCACCATGCAGGGGCTTCACGCCGCCATTTCCAGCCTGCCCGGCAAACAGGCCAAACGTATTTACGCCCATTTCGTACTCGGCATGAGCAAGACCGATATTGCCAGGGTCGAGGGCGTGGACGAAAAGGTGGTGCGCCTGGCAATCGAGAGGGGGCTTCGGAACATGGAAAAATTATTGAAAAAATAATGTCTAAGGTGTACTGATTATTCTAATGCTTGTGAGCCACCAATTTAATCCTTGGGAGCCACTTATAATTTAATGATTGAGAACCATTACAATATACTAGATATAGTACGTCTATTATTTACCGCTTATAACAATTCTGAGATAGATTTTGAGAGCCACGATCATCTTCCCGAAGAAAAAGAAACTTATCAAATAGGGGAAGATATAAACGAAAAGATAAAGGAATTTTTAATGTCAGGCATAGATAAAGGCGATCTGCGAAGCGATCTGAAAATCATGCCTACTATTTTTGTTTTCTGGGGTATGTTGTCCGGGCTTATTCAGTTTGCAGCAAATAAAGAAGAATATATTAAAAAAGCAATGGGATTATCAAAAACCCAGTTCTTAGAGTATGGCTTTCATATGCTGTATTGCTCTATTGCAGACAAGGGGGTATGAAAAAATCTTTCTTACTGTACGGGTTGTAGGACTTGCATGAATACGCATACTTGTGTTCAAAAGGACGATATACAGGAAATTGTAATGTGTTTACAGAAATGCCAAATGGTTCTGCTTGCAGCTCCTTCCTATTGGACGAATGTGCTTGCTCCTGTTAAGAATTTATTTGACCGATTATTGGGAAGGGTTATGGAGGAAACAAGCACTTTTCCTAAGCCGCGTTTAAAGGGCAAGAAATAAAAAAGAGTTACCAAAACAAACAATCAAAAAAATTGAAAGGTGTATGAAATGAGAATGTCTAAAAAGAAAGTAGCTTTATTTGCTGTTATGCTCCTTTTGCTTATTGGCTTAGTTTGGGGAATAATTTATCTTAAAAGTGTTGCGGATTATAAACAGGCAGTGAAGGAAACCACTTTTGAAGAAATAAATATTTCGGATATTTCCGACGGAGTTTATATTGGTGAATATGACGTGGATTTTATATATGCCAAAGTGGAAGTTACCGTGCAAAATGGAGAAATCACAAATATTAACATTTTGGAGCATAGGCATGAACGTGGAAAGACCGCAGAAGTTATCACTGACAGTATAGTTGATGAACAGAAAATAGATGTAGACGCAATATCAGGCGCAACAAATTCAAGCACTGTCATAAAAAAAGCGGTTGAGAACGCTCTGAAAAGCAGGAAATTGACCACTTTTTGACTATTTGGCTGTATCATATTCTGGGAGAGGAGGCTACTATGGCATACAAAATACTCGTTGTTGATGATGAAAAAATGCTGACAGAGTTATTGGCAAGTCACTTACAGAAGTGTGGATATGAGGTTTTTGTAGCGGAAAATGCGGAGCAGACAATATCCATGCTGAATGTCTATCCGGATTTGATTCTGCTTGACATCAATATGCCGGAAATAGACGGGCTGGAGCTATGCAAAATGATCCGCCAGAATGTCGTCTGCCCCATTTTGTTTCTGACAGCCCGGATTACGGAACAGGACAAAATAAACGGCCTGCAGGTTGGCGGTGATGATTACATAACCAAGCCGTTCAGTCTGAAAGAGTTGACCGCAAGAGTGGCGGCTCACCTGCGAAGGGATGAACGAAGCAAGTGTACGCCTAAAATCGTTTCTTCCCAGGGCTTGATTGTAAATCTTGCGGAACGTACTTGTTTTTATGGGGAAAAGCCGCTGAACTTGTCAAACCGTGAGTTTGATATTGTGGAGTTTCTGATGCGTAACGCCAACCAGATATTCGACAGGGAGCGGATTTATGAAGCCGTGTGGGGGCTGAATGCCGAAGGAGATAGTGGAGTCATAAAAGAGCATATCCGAAAGATCAGGAATAAACTGAAGGAAGTTACGGGCAGGGAGTATATCGAAACAGTTTGGGGGATGGGTTATAGATGGAAAAAATGAGGAAACCCGGATCAATGAAAAGAGCTTTTATCTGTGCGGTAGCCGCTACAATGTTTCTTGTTTTTGCGGCATCTGTCCTGACGATATATGGATGCTACCGTATACAGAAAGTGATACTTCCCGATTCTCAGGAAGTCTGGCTGAATACACGGACGGTCACAGCGGACGGGAGGGTATTAGAGGGAGGGCAGAGGGTTATCCTTGACGAACCTGCCCAGGTAGGTATACTCGTTCCTACCGGAGTGGATGTAACTTTGGAGAATACGGAATTCATAATAGAGAAAATTGAGTCTGGCTTCGTGGCGCTTCGCCCAAAGCAAAAGTTCGTATACAGAATGGCAGGCATTTCTATGGTGCTGTTTCCTTTTATCTATTCCATTACAGGTATCATGCTGTGCGCATGGTGGTTTTACAGGAAAGAACTGTCACCGCCCATTCAGGTTCTTGCCGATGCAACAAAACATATCCGGGAGCAAGACCTTGATTTTGCGGTGGATTATAACAGGAATGATGAATTAGGAAGGCTCTGTACCGCTTTTGAAGAAATGCGGCAGGCGCTCTATGATAACAACCGTCAGCTATGGAACATGATCGAGCAGCGCAGAATCCTACAGGCGTCAGTGGCACATGACCTCAGAAATCCCATTGCGATTGTTGAGGGATATGTGGAATATATGCAGCAATGCTTGGCAGATGGAAATCTGAATGACGAAGAATTACGGCATACACTGTCTAATCTTGCGGTAACGGCAAAACGGCTTGAACATTATACAGATTATATCCGTGACCTGAATGCCATTGAAGAAACGGAAACAAAGTATTCCGTAGTTCAGTTACCGGACTTTTTAAGAAGAGCTACGGAAAGTCTTTCGTTTCTTGCAGAACAACATAGCCTGGAGATTGCATACCATTCTGCCATATCCGAATGTCAGGTGAAATTAGACGAGCAGATCTTTTACCGTATTGTCGAGAATATCTTTTCTAATGCCATTCGATATGCCAAAAGCAAGGTGAATTTTGGGTACTCCCTTACCGATGGTATGCTTATGATAACCATATCAGACGATGGCAAAGGTTTTTCAAGGGCAATGCTCCGTAAAAAGAACACCTTTCTTTATTCTGAGGATAAAACGGGAGAGCATATGGGCCTGGGATTGGCTACAAGCCGTGTCCTTAGCCAGAAACACGGCGGAAGTTTAGAACTATCAAATATTGCTTCTGGTGGAGCTTGTGTAACAATTAAACTTGCAGTCCACAAAATGAATTGCTCTTTTTATTTATTAAAAGATTTGGAGCAAAAAAGTGATTGACAAAGAGGCAAATCAAGGTTTATTTTGGAGGAATTAAAATGGATAAGAAAAAAATAATGAATTGGGTAATAGCAATCATACTAGCTATCGGATATTTAACAATAAGTATTGTGTTTGATACGTGGACATATTCTTGGATTATATGGATAATTTATGCGATTTATAGATTTGTTGCAAAATAGATAAATCGGGATTTTTTGGAGGTAAAATAAAGATGAGCGAAATTATATTTTTAAGATGCGATGGAAATAACAAAGATTTTATGGAAAATTGCAGGTTGCTTGATGAGGACTTAGATTTGCGGGTTGGAAAAATAATTAAACGAGATAAGTACGCTCAATATAACCTAATTGATAAAATAAACGAAGCGATAGTTGTTTATCGAGGCAATAATCCGATTGGTGGTGGTTCAATACGTCCTTATGATGAAAATACAGTAGAGCTAAAAAGAGTGTTTGTCATACCAGATGAACAAGGAAAGGGCATAGGAACAGAGCTGGTTTCTAAACTAATAGAGTGGGCGAAAGAACTGGGGTATAAGAAAATGATTTTGGAAACAGGAGAACTTTTAGCGGAGTCCTGTCATGTATATTCAAAGTTAGGATTTAAGCAAATTCCTAATTATGGTGCGTATGTAGATATGCCGGAATCTCTTTGTATGGGAAAAGAATTGTAAATTGAAACAGAGAAATTCCAGTTTGACATACTGGAAAATCAAAATATGATACCTTTGTCTTAATCCTTAATAAGGTGTACTGAGATTATTTATTTTACGGAGGAAACGTAGATGGAACGAAAAAATAAAATTTTGAAAACAGTTTCAGTTGTTCTATTGTTATGCAGTTTTGCTGTACCAATGTATAATATTTTTCCTAATGGGCTGATAGTCAATCAGGATTCATGGTTTTTTACCGAAACTTTTAAAATACTTTTTCAAGAGGGGCTAGGAGCATTTAGTTATCTTGGTGTTGTATTTCATCTGGCTGTATGGATTCCCGCTATCATACTGTGTATCGGTTCTTTTGCACAGATAGACAAGATTGTTCGCTTTTCGGCAGGTATCGGCATTGTCCTTCTTTTGATAGGTCTTCTGCTTGCTGTTGTTTTGACAAATGAAATAAAATTGATCCATCCGATTGTTGGGTACATTTGTATTGGATACTGGATTGACTTAATTTTGCTTGTAGTTTGCGCCGCCGTTTCTTCAAAAAAGCACTGAAAATATTAAAAATTTCCAGTTTATGGCAGAAAACGACTCTACGTTTCGTAGAAATCTTGTTTTTGACGGTTTCTCTACGGTGCGTGGGTGTGATAATATAACCATTCATTGTATTTTAAGATTGAACCTGAAGAAAGGAGGTGCCAGTCATGGATCAACTTAAAATCGGAAAATTCATAGCAGAAATGCGAAAAGAGCAGTCCTATACGCAACGTCAGCTTGCGGATATTCTTGGGATTAGCGATAAGACAATCAGCAAATGGGAAACGGGAAATGGGCTTCCGGAAGTTTCCTTAATGATGCCTTTGTGCAATGCGCTGAAAATCAATGTCAATGAACTTCTTTCAGGTGAATGCCTGACCGCCTCTGAATACAAAGAAAAAGCGGAGGAGAATATGATGAATCTTATGAATGAAAAAGAAGAAAGCAAGAGAAAAATCATCCTGTCTGTAATTATATGTGCATTGACGATACTGTCCGGCGTGACGATGTTTGTGTTATCGGGCGCTCTTGAAATCGAACTTTGGTTGCGCATTCTGCTGCTTTTGATAGGAACAATCGTTGTTATTGGGGGAATCGGGGTAGTGATTGCGCTGGATGTAACGACAGGAACTTACGAGTGTCCGAAGTGCAATACAAGATTTGTGCCTACAACATCTGCTATATTTCCGGTCTGCATACCTTTACCAAGAGAAAACTAAAATGCCTGAATTGCGGGGAAATTTCTTATTGTAAGAAGCGACTGACGCATTAATCAATTCCAGTTTGGTGGTAAATTAGAGCATATGCACTAATGAGCATTGGTAGACATACCTTGTCGGGTAATAAAATAAGGCATTTCTCGCTTTGTGTCCTGTTTTTCATCGGGCAGTTTTGATAGGATTTTTCTGAAAGGAGGAAAAGCATGAACCAAGAAAAAATCGGAAAATTCTTAAAAGAACTTCGTAAGAAAAAGGGACTTACCCAAGACCAGATTGCAGAAAAATTTAATGTATCAAACAGAACAATATCCCGTTGGGAGAATGGCCACAATATGCCGGACTTAGATATTTTGATTGAAATATCAGATTATTATGAAGTTGACTTATGGGAAATTCTAAATGGAGAAAGGAAAAGCGAGAATATGGATAAAGAAATGAAAGAAACTGTATTGCGGGCAGTGGATTATACAAACGCAGAAGCGGAACGATACAATAAGCGTGTACGGATATGCAATGGGATAGCAATGCTTTTAGTATTAGCCTACACTATCATTAAAGGGACAAGCCTTTATGATAATCCGACAGTTATGGCTGGATTGGATATTGTACAGGGATTTGCAGTTGGAATGCTTTTGGTGGGTTTGCTATATTCAAGCCGCTATGGTGCGAGGATTAGAGCCTTCAAAAAACGACTGATGAAAAGGCAAGAATAAATCGGAATTATCGAAAAGTTGTAGAGAACGTAAAATCGAAATTTACAGGAGGAACGAAATGAAAGAAATATTGGAATTTAACCACAAAAAACAATGTGGTTTATGGTTGATTCTTATTGGAATTGTACTAATAATAGCTGTCATTTGTGGCGGTGAATTTTTTGTTAATCCGTTTGTGTTTCTGATAGGTTATTATGCCTGCTTTTTTGGAGTCAATGTAAACAAAAAAGTGAGAGAAAAACTTTCTCAAGGAGATATTTCTAAAAAGCAGATAAAGATGATTTATTTTTCGATTGCTGCGTTGTTCATATTAATGTTTTGTATTGCTGGCCCGTTTATCCCCGGATGGCATTGGAGGCAGATATGGCTTGGTGTACTGATGGCAACATCAATACATTTCTTCTTGTGGTTTTTTGTACATGGTTGGAGTATGGTAGTGTTGGGGATTGTATGTATGGTTATCGTAACAATGGGCTATATTTTTCCAGGCATACCAGTTTCAGTTATTTGCATTGCAGATGCGATGGTTAAACTGATATGCGGAATATATTTATTATTTATTGCAAAACCATCAAAATACATTCCTAATATGATAAAGTAGCGAATGTACAAAGAAACAACTTCCAGTTTTCCTGGCAGAATCACTGTGTCCAGAGCCAACAGACTTGTGAGAAATCACAGTTTGTTGGCTCTCTTTATGTAAATAAAGAACTAAGCTGTTTCTCCGGAAATTTCTTCTATTCCTTGACCACATTTTGACTTTTGGTTTTTATAATGGCATTTAGATAATAGAATCCAAAGCAAGGAGGATAGACGATGCGAAAGCGATTCTTATCATTAGCTATGATTTTTGTTTTGCCCTTTGCTGTGGCGGCCTGCGGAAATTATACTTTATCGGACAGCGATAGCTGTCCGACCGCCCGTAAGGGCATGAATTCAGGGGTACCCGAAGGGTATAACATTGCGGACGAGAATGCCCCGCCGCAAAATGTAGAAGAAGACCCATTCGCCGGGGCGCAGGAGGACGGAGATTTAGGGTTTCTCAGCCATGGGGAAGCCAGTCCCGTCAGAGCGGATGACCAGAGTGTTTTGCCGTATGAGTATCACGGCGGAGAATTTGTCCTGGACTATCAGTTTGTGTCAGAAGGGAAATTGGACAGCATTGGCTTCCTGCTTTTTTTGGACGGAAAGCCGCAAGCCTACAAGGTGAACGGGTAGTGTAAAGTAGCCTATGAAAAACTGGAGTCAAAAAAATAGGCTCCATTAGAACTTTGATAATTGTAGATACGATAGATTTTGGCAGTGTCCGCCACCCTTGACGGCACACCAAAACAATGCTCTGAACGTCTTACCGACGGCGAAGAACTCAAGAACAGATACCAGTTTCTCCGTCTGATTCACAGCATTGTAGCATTGTTTTGGCGTGCCATCAAGGGCAGGTCCCTTCGGGATGGCTAGGTAATTACCTCTGGCTCGGAATCTAAGAACAGATGTGGGCTTAGCCCTGTTGCTGCTTTAAGAGTTCCTGTTGGCCCAGATAGATCAGGAGTTGCCATTTGCCGGGCATATTCCCAGCGCCTTCCAGCAGTTCCACTTTATTCAGCGGTTCCCTGCCGCCGGATTTCTCATGAGGACGCAGGAAGTTATAGTAAGCGACCCAGAGAGAAACGCTGTGTATTGCACCGCCATCCGTACCGTAACCGCAGGTGACACGATAAGATTCCCTGAATGTACGGTTCAAGCGTTCGATCACCTGTTTGAATGGCCGGAATTTTTTGGATACTTCGTCGTCATTGGTAAGGCCGATCACCTGCGTGATGAATACGTCCCAGCCTTTTTCAATCTTGAACTGCTGGGCGGCAAGCGGATACGCGCTGTATCCGTCAGCAATGAATTTCAGGGTTCTGTCAGGGAATTCCTTAAATTTATCAAATGCCATGCGCATGGTAAGAATACAGGGGCCGACATCTCTTGAAGTTGAGACCTGATAGCCGAGGATGGAGCGAGTTACTTTGTCCATGATGAGCCAGACATATGCTTTTATACCTTTGATTTTGATGTAGGTTTCATCAGCAGCAAGTTCGTTGGAAGGATTGTAGTCATAGGAATCTACAAAGGGACGGATGATGACAGCGGCTGTTTTGGCATAATTGTTGACCATGGTATGTGAAATGTCAATACCATGGATTTCTTTAAGGGCCTGTACGGTCTGCCGGAGAGAGAGTTTTAAGTTTACCCGGTAGGTAAGGCACAGCCCCATGATATAGGCGTTGTTTTTCTTATATCTAAAGGAGGTTGCCCACTTTGGGAGCTGGTTTAGTTCCATATCAAAAAAGTTTACAGAAAACTCGCGGTAAAGATAACGTAGTTTATATTTCCAGTATTCGGATTGCGGAAGCCCTTTAGGAAGCTTTGTGAGATTCCGCCGGTAGTAAGGACAGCTGTCGTTGACACACTTATGGATACGGAAATGTTTCCGGTCTTTGACAGGCTTTAGGGCATGCCCGCAATAAGGGCACTGTAGTTTTAACGGGGATGTTACTTTTTCACCGTTGACAAAGGTTTGCCCGCAGATCTTGCACTTAAACTGTCCGCGGCCGCCAGAGTTGTCATAGATATAGTCATGAGGGGCGCCGCAGAGAGGGCAGGCGGTATCAGTCGGAACGTTACGGGGTTTGCCTTTCTGGGGTTTGACAGGTTTTACGGCTTTGCCATAGCGGAGGAGGTAGTATCCGTTCCAGAGTTGCCAGTCCTGTTTGATGAATGGTTTGATGACAGGAAGTTTATCCGTGAGGAACTTTTGGTATTTAGGGCTGTGGAGTTCATCGTGAGCCCACTGCTTAAGAGGAATGTATCTGCAAATAAAAAGAATGAGCCAGCAAATTTGCTGATATTGTTCTTGAATGATTTTAAGTAAATATAGTATAATGTTATCCATAAAGCAATGATTTACCTTTCGTATTTTGTTGAGTGTGGTGCTTACATTATACACGAAAATAGGGGATCATTGCTTTTTTAGTTGTAAAAAGCTAAAAATTCCCTGAAAACATGAGGTTTTTAAGAAAAATAGGATTGTAATACTTTACAATACCGGTGAACGACACGGGGGCGGAATATGAGTATCTCCACTGCTTCCGGACATCAGAAAAGCACGAGGAGAAATTTTCCTTTGTGTTCACACCGGACACAGGGAAAAAGGGAGATACCCTGAATATGACAGTTGTGAGCGTCACCAGGCCCGGTTTCCAGCCTGATATGAAAGAAACCTCAAGCTATGGCTGGTATCATCAAAGTTTTGAAAGGGTTCTGAAACTGCATTTTAATGAGGATGCTCCGGAAAGTGACAGTATTTATGGAGAAAGTATAACTGCTTTTCGTGATGTCAGCATTTCAGAGGAAAAAGTCACTTCCTCTTTTATTGAGAATGAGCTTGTGAAAGCAGGATGGGATGGCGTTACGATGGATACCCTGGATAACAGTGTTTATTGGACGATGACCTATGATGGCGAGGTGGTGTATGACAATATCAACCTTACCGGGAAAGATACGCTTACTGTGCGCTACACACTTTGCGGAACGCCAGGCGCAAGATATGGTATATCATTTTTCTTAAACCATATGCCCATATCTTTTGATGGAGCGGTTTCCTGTGATGTCACATTAAGCAAAGGAAATGTGTGGATTATTGAGGCAGCCATAGATACCGCTAAGCTGGATGGTTTTAATACTTTTTATGCGACAGCCGTTGCAGCGGACGGAAATTCAGTTACAAGTAAAACAGGTTCAATTTTATTATACAAGGAGAATTAAAAATGAAAACAAAATGGATGTGTATGATACTTATGCTTGCTTTGGCGCTTCATCTGTCGGCCTGTGGGGATAGACAGGAGAATGGGAACAGCTCTGAAAATGGAGCCATAAACATGGAACCGCAATCCGTAGAAGATGATTCATCGGAAAATACCGGAAATGGAAGCAGCGAAATGAACGTGATCGATCTGCAGGGTAATGGTACAGATAAAAATATTATGGCGGCCAGCACGGTTAAAGATTCCGCTTTTTCAGGAAAGGTCAGCGGCTGCTATTATGCCGGTGGAAGCCGGATTATCGTTGCGGCGGATAAACTTTATCTTTACGATATGGGGAAAGGCGAAACAATCGCAAGTGCGGATATTTCCATGGGAGATTTATGCGTACAGGCCTTTACAGATGGCTATTTTGTTGTGGGCCAGGGAAAGGTTGGCGGCGGCAACGCTTCATTTGCTGCATCAGAAAGCGACGGTATTAATGGATACATACTGAATAAGGACTTTGCTGTTCAGGATACCATTTCCTTTAGCGGATTATTAAGTGACGATTTTACCTCGCAGATCACAGGGATTGCTGTTTCACAGGACGGAAAACAGGTTGCTTTCGGCGATCTTCAGGGGCTTTACCTTTATGATATTTCTTCCCGGAAGGTTCGTACCATTCTAAACTATTCCGAAGAAGGCACGGTAGGTAATATGCAAATTGCAACCATGGACAGCCTTACCTTTACGGGGAACAACACATTAGTCTATGCAGGCATGGCTATAGATACCTCCATTGGCGGGGATGGGGTCAGTGTTTATGGTACAGTATCCACAGACAGCGCAAATCTCACGATTACCAAAAAGGGGGATTACAAGATAGATACGGAAGAAGTGCAAAAGGGCGGAAACCTGCTTATTATGCCCCAGAGCTTTGACAAAAATAATGGAACCCTGCTGATGCTTGATACCATATCCAATACAGAAAATACGGTGTCGTTCTCAAGCCGCAGTGAGGGAAAAGACGGTGTTTACTGCTCCGGGCAGGGAAAATATGTGGCTACTGCTATTTTGGAGGAAAGCAGTGTTACAATCAACATTTATGATACGGCATCGGGAAAAAATATCCATACGGAAACCGTTCAGGACAGCAACAGTACCTATTTTCAGCGTGTTCCGCAGATTTTGATTTTGGATGAATCCGGCACCTGTATCGTTGTGCTTGGACGGGGGATTGACGAGGTAAACACCTTGATCACAACCTTTGGCTTTGCGGGGTGATTCCCTATGAAAATATCATTACAAAATGTTTCAAAGCAGTATAAAGGCAAGTATGCCCTGAAGGATTTCACCACGGAACTCACAGAGGGTGTCTATGGGCTTTTGGGCGCTAACGGCGCGGGAAAGACGACACTGATCAATATATTTGTGGGTATTTTGGGAAGCGATGGCGGAACGGTTTTGATTGACGGACAGGATGCAGGAACATTGGGTAAGGACTTCCTGTCAAAAATCGGATATATGCCGCAATATCCTATCTTCTACCGGGATTTTACAGTGATGGATTTTCTGCTGTATATGTGTGCGCTGAAAGGAATCCCTGATAAGCAGGGAAAAAAACGGGCTTTGGAGCTTCTTAGCATTGTCAATCTTTCAGATGCGAAAGAGAAAAAGATAGGCGCCCTTTCCGGCGGCATGCGGCAGAGGGTCGGCATTGTCCAGGCGATGCTGGGCGATCCTGAAATTCTGATTTTGGATGAGCCGACAGCAGGGCTTGATCCCAGTGAACGTATCCGCTTCCGCAACCTGATCTCAAAATTCGCTCAGGGGCGGACAATTTTGCTGGCCACCCATATCGTTTCCGATGTGGAGTGTATCGCAAAGGAGATTATGATCTTAAAGGAAGGCTCCTTAATAACCCAGGGAACTACCGACACATTAGAACAGAATATCTATGGGAAAGTGTGGGAGGTGACAGTAAACGGGGAAGACGCTGCCAGACTTGGAAGCCAATATTATGTCAGCAATATGAAACAGCAGGGGGAACGCTTTTTAGTAAGAATCGTTAGCGATATGCTGCCTGCTTCAGACGCGGTAAAGGTTTCCCCTAACCTGGAAGATGTATTTCTGTATTATTTCCGCGAGCAATGAGCCAAGCGGACATGCTTGCATGTCCATTTGGCGAATGCCGCGAGAGTCGCAAGACCCTCCGTGGGCAATGAGTTAAGGGAGAGATAACATGACACGCTTAATCAAATATGAATTTTACAAATTATTCTGCAAGCGGTCAATACTTGTTGTGCTCATATTGTTCAGTGTAGTGAACTTGTTCAAAATAAACAGCGAATTCCACTCGTATTCCTACCTGGCGGACGGAAATGACAGCCGAAGTTGGAACAGCGTGTATTGGCAGCTTTATGAGGAGTACAGAGGGGAGATCACTGCTGAAAAAATCAATCATCTTCTTTCCATATATCAGCCGTTAGCAGACGCTACGGCTGATATGACAGCAAGTACAGCCAAAGACAATCCGGATATGATGACGGGGAATATATACAGTGATCGGAATATCCTGGAAAAATACTATGTGGAGCCTATGGAATATTTCTATCATTATCGGACTTATGCGCTTCAAGTGGCAGAGAGGGCAAAGGAAAATGCCGCTGTTTACAAAGAACGGGGGCAGACTTATGAAGCACGTAAAAACAGTGTGATCTATCACCTTTATTCCGGGCGGGGCATAAAAGCCTTTGCCTATGAGGAAATGTATAACTATTATCTGAACTATGATTTTTCGGGCATATTGGTTTTATTTCTTTGTCTGTACGGGGTTGTCAGTACCTTTGTCTGCGAAAAGGAAACACAAATGGATATGCTGCTGCGGACAAATCCGGGCGGCGGTAAAAAGACCACATTTGCTAAAATTACTGCGGCTTCTTTGTTTGTGATCAGTGTGGCCATATGGTTTTCTGTTGAGGATTATATTGGTTTTGTGTATTTCTTCGGAACGGCGGAAGGAGGAAATCTTCCGCTGTATGCTGTCAGCAATTTCAGCACGGCTGCGGTAAACTGTAATTTGTGGCAATATGCGATTCTGTCCGCAGTGATAAAGGCAGTCGGCGTATGGACGATGAGCATGGTGTTTCTATTGATTTCCCTGTTTGGGCGCAATGCCCTTGTTCCGTTTGTCGCTGATTTCGGAGCAGCCCTGTGTTTCATTATTACAGGTGCGTCGCAGAGCTATTACAGTAATATCTGGCTCAAGATTATAAACCCATATTCGCTGCTTGCTAACCGCATACTATTCAGTAAGACCGAGTTTATTGGTTTTGCGGGATATCCGGTACAGAGTTTTCAGGCAGCAATTATTTTTGCCATAACCGTAGGGGTGGTTTCCATAGCGGCAATGATGATGCTTTCTAAAAGGAACTCTTATTGCCGGGAAAGGAGGATAAAATGTCCGGATTTATGTACGAAGTAAAAAAGATCATGACCTGTCAAAGGGGGCTGTTCTATATTGCCCTTGTCCTGTTCCTTGGCACGGTCTGGCTTGCCTTGTCCGACAACCCTGTAGACATAGCAATGGAGCGGTATAAGTATGAATATGAATGGTATCTGGAAAAGGTAAACGGATACTGCACCGAGGAATCTTCCCTTTATCTGGAGCAGGAGGCGGAGCGGATTGCAAAAGCGAAGGAGAGGCAGAACAGCCTTTTGGAGAATTACTATGATGGGAAGATCAGTGAAAGTGAATACAAAAAAGAGAGCCGGGAAATAGAGAAGGTTCTGGAGCGTCAAAATGGATTTGAGGTCATCTATCAGCAGTATCTCTATATCTGCGAAAATGCGGGGAACCGCTGTTTTCTCCAGACAAACGGATGGATGGGGCTTCTTGGCAAAGGTACGCTTAATTTCATTCTCTTCCTTGGCATTTTGCTGATTGTTACGCCTGTTTTCTGTTCTGAGTACAGCTGCCAGATGGACACCCTGATCCTGACTGCAAGGGAGGGGCGAAAAAGCGCTCTGTATAAGCTGCTCATTGTGATTGCGGTTGTTCTTTTCTTATCGCTTAGTATCTCGCTTATTGAATACGGGTTTTACAGGTTCAAATACGGACTGCCGGATGGGGATTATCCGATTCAGAGTATTCGTTACTTTGCAGACAGCAGCAAAGGTATGTCGCTGTTGGAGGGATATGTATGGATAGGGCTGCTCCGGATGTTTGGCGGTGTGTTTCTTGCGATACTCCTGATGTTCATTTCCGTTTTGGCAAAAAAGTATGCGGTCACCCTGCTGACTGGTGCGGTGTCCGTGATTATTCCTTATATAGGCTTATCAAAAACCGGTATTTACCGTCTGCCGCTGCCGCTGCCGTTTCTGCTTGGAACAGACTTTTTTGCAGGGGATATTGTTATGAGCGATGCCCTGACGGGTGATGAGAAAATTATTTTTGCGGAGGTTGGCACGGTTACGCTATGGACCCTGCTCTTTGTATCTGTGCTTTTGTGTACTTTGGCTGTTGTCTGGATTTTACGGCGCAATTCTAACAGATGGCTGATAAAATCAGGGCAAAAGAAACGTGGGGCGGCTTTCGCTGTCATGTTTGGCATGGCATTGGCAGTGACGGGATGTTCAGGCCGTGGAAAAACGGGAAGCGTTGTCTATAATTCATCGGCAGGCTACAGCGTGCCCTTTGGGTATGACTGTATGGGTTATGAAATCATACAAGATGTAGGGAATTTTGATTATTCTCTCAAAAATACTTCCACGGGGGAAACATATCCTTTCGCCCGTTCCCCTATGTTTGGGGTATTTTCTGATGAAGAAGAAATACGTGCGTTTTATGTGTGTCCGCCATATCTATATTACACCACATCGGTTATGGAAAGCTATGTCAACCGTGTAGGAAACTATAACAGCAATATAACGAAAGTGTCAGTGGTCGAGTTGAATCTGAATACCTTTGAGGAAAAAACAATCTTTGAGCAGATTACAAATTCCGGGCGTTCTCTTTTGGGCATTGACTATGAAACGGGGGATAAATGGAAGTTCCTGGATTTTCACCACGCTTTTTTCCTGAATGACGACAGCCTGTTTTTCATTGGCGATGATGGCATAACAAAAGTAAACCGGTACACAAGAAAAACTGTAAAACTCGAGATTCCTACAAACGGAAATATTTCATTCGATGGGGAAAGCATTTTTTACAAAAATGAACAGGGGGTTTTAACAAGATATGACGTTTCCAGTAATGAAACTTACACTTATGAAAATATAGTTGCATATGATTTCTGCATGGATGAGCAGTCAATCTATTATATTTCCAGAACGGACGGCGGAGGCTTATATTCCTGCGGCAAGGACGGGAATAACAAGGAATTGATCAGTCATATACCCGCAATGTCTGTTACCTGTGATACAGGCAATATTTATGTGTTATCAAAAGAAAGTGGTGAGGAAATCGCTTTGCCAAAAAGCCATTGATATATTCCAGATTGAGGAACAAATGCGGCAATGAACAGGAAACAATACGGAAAGAGGAAAAAACTCAGGAAGAGAAAGATGAAGCGGCTTATGATTGCGTATCTTCGGAGGGCGATCGTCATACTGATACCAATTATAGTGATGATACTTATGGTTTGCGGATGTCTTTACATATACGAGAGATTTACAAAGGAAGGTGAAAAGTAAGCGATGAATAACCTACCGGTTTTACATATTCTAAAATCTGTGGGATAATCTTTTTGACTGACAAGTGAATGACGTGATTCAAGATTTGTTTATAATCAAGTTCTTAATGAACCGAAGTATATAAGAATTATAAGTTCAAAACTGGAAAGGCTCATAGAATCCTGGAACATGGCAGTCCGCAAACAGGTCCGCATATGTCTGTCGGCATTTTGACGAACTCCTGATGTGTGGATAACTTCCCAAAATGCAGACTTATCCACCATCTAACAGGATCGTTATCCACAGAAAACCTCCAGCAGGTGTCTGTTTGTTGATAAGTTTCCAGAAAATCTACCGGAAATATCGCCTAACACAGGCTGCGCAGCGCAAGAAGGGTATTTTCGATGGTTTCCTTCGCTGCATGATTAGAAATCCCAATAGGTGTCCCCTGGGAATCAAGATGGAGCACAGCCGCATTGGCGGCCCAGGGATCCGTTGATGTGGTCTCTTCCTGGCCGGAAAATAAACTTTTGGAAATATCCAGGCAGACAATTTCCTGCTTTTCACAGGGGAATGTCTGTGGGATTCTTTGCTGGATCGTATAGCCCTTCTGGCGGACGACGTGAATGGTAGTCAATAGCCTTTGCCGTTATCCCATGCTGTTCACACCAGATTTTGACTTTCAAGCTGCTGGTCTTACAATCCTTGATCAGATCGAACTATTCTTGATCTGTACGTTTGATACGTTTCTGAGCCATGAAAGCTCACCTCTTCCTAATCTATTTGGAGTAAGCGTGCATAGAGCAATCGAATGATTTGATAGTCGACATGCCATGAATGCAAAAACCGGGAAATGGGGAGATGCTTCTCCAGTTAAAGAGATTATCGCACAGATTTCGAGACTTGTAAAAACGCTAGATTATTCATTGCTTACCTTACACAGGAAGAAACGGATTATTTGGAGGAATTGTATATCCCGCACGCCCTTGCAGGTGTTATGTCTAAAGGGACAAACTTTGATACAAAATAAGCCTTCCATTTCGGAGGGCTGTTTTTCTGCAAGTCTTGAAAAAGCCTTATTCTGTGGGCTTTTTCGGATTCTATCTTTTTCTATATTATGCACTGACTTCTAAAATCTCCATAGAGTAATGAAGCTTCAAATCAGAGGGATTGCATTGTACTGGCAGATGCACACTATGTCAGTCCCCCTTTTCTATCATTTCTACGGGAACCATAAGACAAATGAACTGATAGAGCAGTTTGAACAAAACGTGGAACAGGAGCATAAGGAGGATGGAAAAAAAGAAGAAGAAAGGGAAACGGAGGCGGCGGATACCAAAGCCCCCATTAGTGAAGAGGATGCAGCCCTGCTTTCGTCTGGGGATGTGATCGGTCTGATCGAGATAGAAGCATTAGAACTGAAATATCCCGTCGTGGAAGGGGCGGACAGTAAGCTGCTTACCTATGGAATCGGGCATATATCTGACACGGCGGCAATCGGGAGTATTGGAAACTGTGTGCTTGCCGGACACAGGGGCAGCAGGTACGGCACTTATTTCAAGTATCTCAATAAACTTTCCGAGGGGGACACGGTAAAGATTACGGATAAAGACGGAAATATACACCAGTATGAGGTCGTTTCATGGGAAGTTGTGGGACCGTATGACAATTCCGTGAAAGCACAGGGGGAAGAAACAGAGCTTACCCTGCTGACCTGTGAGAACAGCGGGACAATGCGGCTGATCTACCATTGTATCTACAAGGAGGGCGAATAGCATGGAAGAAAGCAGAAGGAAGTACCAGTTTGGCATGGTGGAGGATATTCTGCGGGAATGTGAAGCCGAGCCAACGGAACCGGACAGGCAGACGGAAATGGACGGCGGCATACTGCTTACAAGCGGTATCCATGTTTATGTGCCACGATATGAGATCAATGTGCATGAGGGATTTTTCTGCCATATGGAAGAGGGGCGGCTTGTACCGCAAAATATGCTGACCGTCATTTATGACAGGGCAGATAAGGAATACCTGTATGATGCAGAGGAAAACTTCGTGGATACGGTGCATGAATGGCTTGACGGGCAATGCACACCGGAGCAGTTGGAACAGGAACCTTGCGAAGTAAAAGGGACCAGGGAGGAGGTATTGCATGGAAAAGGCATACAGACTGGGGGAAGTGGAAGAAATCCTTGCGGAGATGGAACAGCTTGTAGAAGTGCCGGACGACATTATGGAAAGCGATGAAGATTACCAGATTGTCATAAGCGGATGGTGGGTGCATATCCCGGAACTGGGGCTGAACCTGCATGAAGGCATTTACTGCAATTATGACAGGGAAGAGTGTTGGACGGCGAATTGAGGGAGACATAAACGGCAAATTATTTTTCCAACCTTTTTCGCATTGACTGCGCAGTGCTGTCTACAAATGCATAATACCGCCGAAAATGCAGCACGCTGTTGGTATAGCTTTTCTTTCGAAATCGAAAGGCCATGAATCCCATTATGAGATCCATAGCCACATGATGTATTTGGATTTTTTATTGTTTGTCAGCCAGAGTCGGCAGATAAGCCAAACCGGCAGCAACAGTTACGGCATCTACCTTCCGCATTAGATTGCTGATCCGCCCCTCATTCCAGAAAATATCAGAAAAATCGGATAGTTCACATCCCACATCATGGTTCGGGATGCACAGGTAGTTTCCGTATTTATGCACTCCGGCCAGGATGTGGAAGTATGTCCCCCGTCCATTCATCTCAGCTTCATACCATCCAGGCCGCCATCGCAGCAGGATAATCTCCCCTGTCCAGGTTTCTATGCGGGAACCATCCCTGAAAA
>NZ_KE159720.1:0-154212 GCF_000403455.2 Dorea sp. 5-2
GGGAAATACACGGAACGCGCCGTCAGGGCAGAGATCACATTCATCCTGGAGGGGCATACAGGGTTGAAAGAGGGTTACTGCATCTTAGGGATAGAAGTGCTGACAGACTGGTATTACGCAAATGCAGGGGACAGGCAGCAGGATGGGAAAGGATAATGGATATGGAGGTAAAAAAGATATGAAGATTACATCATCAAGAAGGCTTTCGGTCTGCAGGTATTGTGGACGAAAGATCATATGGATACAGACAAAAGCAGGGAGGAATATGCCTTGTGATCCGGAGTTGATTTGTTACAGGATACCGGAAGATGGGAAAGGGTCAGAGAGGATTGTGACGGTGAACGGGGAAGTGGTATCTGCAGACCGGGTATATGGCAGGGAAGGGAATCTGTTAGGATATGTACCGCACTTTGCGACATGCGGGAAGAAAAGGTAAAAGTTTGTGGGGGAATAAAAGTAACAGTAGAATTCCGGAAATTGTAAAAATATAGTAGATGGAATTTTGCGGGGATAAGTAAGGAGAAAAATATGAGTGAATGGAAAAAAAGGGAAAGAAAATTAATTATACCAGGAATGGATGAAACATTATTAAGAAAGGTAGAGTGCAAAGTATGTGGAAATAAGTTTATACCTAAAAAAGAAAATAAATATGTAGTTAAGGATAGACTGCTGAGCGGAGGTGTGCAAGGTGCCCTCAACGGTAATGGGGAACCAAAACAATATGATGCATTTGATTGTGATGTATGCGGCTGTCAAATAATTGCAAAGGAAAGATTAAAGGAGGTGTGACAGATGGCAGCAGGCAGTATAGATGAAGTGATCAGAGAAATCCTTCGTGACATGGATGCGGTAGCAGATGTACCGTGTGCGAATAAATACTGTGGAGATTGCGATGGGAAATGCGCAAGAAAATGGTGCGGAGGATATAAGCCAGGAAGCAGCAAAGCAAGGGAAAGTTTGTAAAAGCCGAAGGCAGCAGTCAATAGGAAATTCAAAAGTATAAGAAGGAAATCAGGGAGGGAATGCGGGTGCCGGATGTAAGACCGATAAATAAAAAGAAATATGAGATTAGCAAGCATCGCTTTCTGGAGCTCTATCATTATTGTATGCAGTACGGTGAATGGATAGATGAACTGAACGGCATGACAGATACGGTGAAGGGAATGGCAAATACAGAAGGGCCTCGAAGCGGTGGAGAACCGGGAAGTGCAACGGAACGCTTGGTAATCCGGAGAATGAAGCTTCAGGAGAAATGCGAGGCCATAGAGCAGACGGCGATAGAAGCAGACCCAGAACTGTATTCGTACATCATTGAGGGAGTAACGACCGAGTATGCAACGTACAAATACCTGAAACAGGTGAAAGATATTCCATGTGGAAAGGATATGTATTATGACCGAAGGAGAAGATTCTACTGGTTGTTGTCACAAAGAATTTAAAAATATTTTAAAAGAGCCGTAATCACAGGACAAAATTATGTGGTATTATGATATCGTCGAAAAAAACAAAAGAAAAACAAAGAACAAAGATAAGCCGCAAGAAGATACAAAAGAAGAAGAGACAGAGAGGGGCAGCAGTCATGAATGGCGGGCTGTCTCTTCTTCTTTTGATGGGGTGATGAGATGGATTACCATGGAAGCCGATGGAAGAAGAAGCGCAAGAAGATATTGAGGTTAGATGGTTATGTGTGCAGGGTTGCGAAGATGTACGGGAGGACAGAAGAAGCGAACACGGTACATCATATATATCCGGCTGATGAATATCCTGAGTATGCATGGTGTGACTGGAATCTGATCAGCGTATCAAGTGCAAGCCATAATAAGCTTGAGAACCGCCTGACAGGAGAACTGACAGCGTTAGGGAGACAGTTGATGCAGATGACAAAGCCGGGGGTAGACTGGAGGAGAAAACAAAAAAAGTAGAAGCGTAAAGGTGGATGGAGATGCCCCCCTGCCTGAGGGAAAAATAAATCCGGACGGGTCTACTGGTGGGGGGTAGGTGTTTCCATATCTGAGCATTTTTTGAAAAAGGGGGGATAGGGGTTTGGAAAGTGCAAAAAGCAGAAAGATAAAGATAACAAAGGCATATAACAAAACCATAGAAAATATGCAGGTACTTGGAACATACAAGCCTGAATTTGAAGCCCCGGTAAGAAGATATGCAGAGATGCGGATACAGTATGATATTTTAAATGAAAAGTGGTATGAAGAAGGATGTAAGATAACAGAAGAATATACGAATAAGTCTGGCGCGAAGAACAGAAGGAAGACAGCGCTCTATCTGTCGTTAGAAACGATGCGCAGGGAATTGATTGAGTTGGAAAATATATTCGGCCTGACACCGAAGGGGTTAAGGGCGATCAGAGCGAAGGGACTGGAACCGAAAAAGAAGAGCGCGCTGGATAAGGCATTGGAGAACATGAGTGGCTAGATATAAGAATTGGGATGATGTGTTCGGATATGTGGATGGGATATTAAGCGGGGAGATTGTGGCGAACAATTACAGGGTAAAAGCATGTGAACGTTTTAAGCGGGACCTGGAGAACAAAGATTATGATTTTAACCCCGCAGATGCGGAATTCTGCATCGGAATCATTGAAAATACAATATGTCACCAACAAGGTGAGAAAAAGGACGGAACTTCATTGCGCGGGACTCCGTTTTTTTTAATGCCCTTCCACAAATTCATTATATACAATCTGTTAGGGTTCAAGCTGAGCGGCACAAAGATTAATCGGTTCCATGAAGCGCTGATCTTCATACCAAGAAAAAATGTAAAGACCTCTTTTGCAGGCGCCCTGGCATATTCCCTGGGTTTGTTCTACCGGATGTCAGGATCAAAAATCTATGTTGTGGCAGCGGCGTTAAAACAGACTTTGGAAACATTCGACTTTGTAAAATATAATATCCGGAACATGGGGGAAGAGGATGAGGACGGCGGTCATTTCCACATCATAGATAATAATAACGAACATTCTATCAGTGCAGAGATCGGCGGTGGGTTTATCGAGTTGAATGCCCTGGCGGCAAATCCCGATGCGCAGGATTCATTTAACTGCAATATTGCTATTGCGGATGAAATGCACGCATTTAAAAAGCCGAAACAATACAATCTTTTTAAAGAGGCAATGAAAGCGTATACCAATAAATTGATGATAGGCATCTCTACGGCGGGCGATGATCCCAACAGTTTCCTGGCAAAGAGGGTCAAATACTGCAAGAAGGTACTGGATGGAGAGATCCGGGATGAACAATATTTTGTATTTATCTGTGAAGCGGATCCGGTGAAGGGGGGAGAAGGGGAAGAATACATAGACTATACGGATCCGGTGACGCATGAGAAAGCGAACCCGGCATACGGAGAGTCGATAAGACCCGAAGACCTGATGAATGATTCACAGCAGGCGCAGAACGATCCACAGCAAAGAAAAGATTTCTTTGAAAAATCATTAAATGTATTTACGAGTTCAATTAAGACATATTTCGACATGGAGAAAGTAAGGAGTTCGGATGAAAAATATAACTGGACGATAGAAGAATTGGCAAAATTGCCTGTACAGTGGTATGGAGGTGCGGATCTGTCGAAAAGGAATGACCTGACAGGCACGGCGATCCATGGGCGGTACAAAGATGTTGATATTGCGATTACGCACGGCTATATCCCGATAGCAGTTGCATATAAGAAAGCAGATGAAGACAACATACCTTTCTTCTGGTGGGAAGAGATGGGATGGCTTACGATGTGTAATTCAGAGGTAATCGATTATGAAGAGCCGGTAAAGTGGTTTGCTTCCATGAGAAAGCTAGGCTTCCGGATTAAGTGGGTCGGGTATGACAGGCGGTATTCCAGGGAATTTGTGCTGAAAATGAAGAAGGCAGGATTCAAAGTGCGTGACCAGTCACAACGATATGTTGAGAAAACCGAAGCGTTCAGGGAGATTGAGAACAAGATCACAGAACAAAAATATTACTATTGTCACAGCAAGGCGGCGGAGTATTGTATTGAAAATGTGAAAGCGATAGAAGATTCGGACGATTTTATAAGGTTTGAAAAAGTTGAGCCTACAATGCGTATAGATCTGTTTGATGCAGATGTGATTGCGGCAAAGCAGATGATGAAAGATATGGAAAAATCGCAAAAAGCAAGCCAATGGTTTGGGGAGGGATCATGAGTAAGAAGAAAAAGAAAGTAAGAGCAGAACCTAAGAAGAGGACAAGCGGGGCGTTCCTGTGCGATATGGGGAATTATGAGATGTTATGCGGGAGTGGGTATACGAGATTATCGGAAAATCCGGAGATCATGTCGGCAGTCAATAAGATAGCTGATCTGATCTCGAACATGACGATCCAACTTTTTGAGAATACAGATCATGGAGATGTAAGGATAAAGAACGCACTGTCGAGGAAGGTTGATATTGAACCGAACCGGTATATGACGCGGAAGACATTCATGTCCGTGCTTGTAAGGACTCTGTTACTGGAGGGGAAAGGGAATGTGGTTATCGTACCTGTCACAAAGGGCGGTCTGATAGATGATCTGGTAATTATGCCACCTGGGACGGTTTCTTTCATCCAGGAGGGATACGGATATCAAGCAATGGTAAATGGCATCGTGTATGGCCCAGAGGATATTGTACATATTGCGCTGAATCCGGATCCCTATTATCCGTGGAAGGGAACTGGTTATCAGGTAGCATTAAAGGATGTTGCGAAGACGTTGAAACAAGCGATGAAGACGAAGGATGGATTCATGGAATCCAAGTGGCATCCATCTGTTATTGTAAAAGTTGATGGATTAACGGATGAATTCTCCAGTAAAGAAGGAAGAAGAAAACTTTTGGAAGATTATCTTGAGACGTCAGGTGCGGGAGAACCGTGGATGATACCTGCAGAACAGTTTGCCATTGATCAGATTCGCCCGTTATCCCTGACAGACATTGCGCTTCCGGAATCCGTAAAGTTGGATAAAAGGACGGTATCTGCTATATTGGACGTTCCTTCTTTCGTAGTGGGGGAAGGAACATATAATGAGACGGAGTGGAATAACTTCATAAACACCAGGGTTAGGGGAATCTGTACTGCAATTGAGCAGGCTTTCACCAGACAATTGCTGTTAAGCCCTAACATGTACTTTAAATTTTCCGTAAGGTCTGTGTATGCATACGATATAGAGAAATTAAGCAGGGTTGGGGATGATAATTATACACGTGGGATCATGACAGGGAATGAGGTACGGGATTGGCTTGGAATGTCACCAAGAGAAGGACTGGATGAACTGGTTATACTTGAGAATTTCATCCCGAAGGGAATGATTGGCGACCAGAAAAAGCTGAATCAAGGAGATGAGGGAGGTGAGTGAGAAGATGGGAAGAGATAAAAGACAGGTACGGGGGACACCGTCAAAATTCGAAACACGGGATGAAGCAGAAAAAAGCTATATAAGCGGATACTTCGCCGTATTTAATTCGGAATATGAATTATGGCAGGGAGCGGTAGAAAATATAGCGGATACCGCGTTCGAAGGCGCCTTATCGGATGATATCCGCTGTCTTATTAATCACGAGACCAGGCTTGTCCTTGGAAGGACCAAAGCGGGAACCTTGTCCTTGAAGACAGACAGCCGGGGACTGTGGGGAGAAGTAGAGATTAACCGTAATGATCAGGATGCGTTGAATCTATATGAAAGGGTGAAACGCGGGGATGTGGACCAGTGCAGCTTCGGATTTGACATACTGGACGAAGAATTTGAAGATCTTGGAGACTGTGTACGTTGGACAATAAAGAAGGTAAAGCTCTATGAAGTCTCTGTGGTCACTTTCCCGGCTTATGAGGACACAGGTGTTACGGCACGCAAGGATGACCTGGAAGAGATAAAGAAGCGGAAGCATGAAGAATGGAAAAGCAGGATGCTTAGAAAAGTGAAGGGAGAATAAGAAGGATGGCGTTAAAAGCATTATTGTTGAGGAACAAACTGGAAGTAAGCAGGAAGAGAATGAAAGAACTAAGGGGAAAGGATGCCGAGTTCCAGACACGTGAGTCGGAGATTGAAGCTGCAATATCTGAGATGACGGAGGAGACGCCCGATGAAGACCGGGAAGCGGTTGAAGAGCAGGCGGAAGAATTCGAAGCGGAAAAAGAAGCGCATGAAGAAGAGAAGAATAATCTGGAATCAGAGATTGAAAAGTTGGAGAAAGAAATCGAAGATGAAGAGAAAAGAAGCCGGAAAGCTGCGAAGAATGAAGAGAGGAAGGGCAAAGAAGTAAAGATGGAAAACAGGGCTAGATTTTTTGGAATGAATATGCAGGAACGGGATGCTTTTTTTGAAAGGGAAGATGTGAAGAACTTTTTAAGCGAAGTCAGGACATGCATCAAGGAGAAGCGTGCGCTTACGAATGCGGGATTGACTATCCCGGAGGTTATGTTGGAGCTGCTTAAGCAGAAAGCGGAAGAAACATCGAAACTGATCGGTAAGGTATCGAAGCGCCCTGTTGCCGGGACAGCAAGACAGCGGATCATGGGATCCATCCCGGAAGCAATCTGGACGGAGATGTGTGCAAAACTGAATGAGATGGATCTTTCTTTCAACGATGCGGAGGTTGATGGATATAAGGTTGGCGGTTTTTTTGGTATTTGCAATGCAATCCTGGAAGACAATGATGTAAATCTTGCTTCCGAGATTATCAATGCGTTAGGGAAATCAATCGGTAAAGCATTAGATAAAGCAATAGTATATGGGAAAGGCACGAAGATGCCGTTAGGATTTGTAACAAGACTGGCACAGACAATAAAGCCAGATAATTACCTGCAGACGGCAAGGGAATGGAAAGATCTGAGTACAACGAATATTCTTACAGGATCAGGAGCGACGGGAATGAATCTATTCAAGGAAATCGTGACGAATACAGGGGTAATCGAAAACGATTATTCGGAGAGCGGTTTGGTGTGGCTTATGAATAAGAAGACGCATATGAAGTTGATGGTCCAGTCTATGGATAAGAACATGAATGCGGCGATCGTTGCAGGAATCGGAACTCAGATGCCGATTGTGGGAGGGGAAATCATTGAATTGAATTTCATTCCTGATGATAATATTGCATTCGGATATCTTGACATGTATCTGCTTGCGGAACGTGCCGGCACAACGTTAGGACAGTCGGAACATGTGAGATTCCTGGAAGATCAGACTGTATTCAAGGGAACGGCGCGTTATGACGGTATGCCTGTGATTGCGGAGGCGTTTGGGCTTATGAGTATTACAGCGACGGCGCCGGAGACTACGGTGGATTTCCCAGAAGACAAGGCGAATGCGTAAAAGAATAGGGTGTGAATCCGGATGGATGATAAATTAAAGCTTACGATACTTAAAAAGGATCTGCAGATGGTTACGAATGCCAATGATGAGTATCTGAAGATATTGTTGGACCTGGCGAAGTCAAGGATGGCCCGGGAAGGAATTAAGATACCGGAGAATGGTGAAGATATTGAAACAGGGATGGCAGCAGTCCATTATGCTGCCTATCTTTACCGGAAGCGTGCCGGGACTGAGACAGGAATGCCGAGATACTTAAGATATGAATTAAATAATCTGTTATTCAGCCAGAAGGCAGGTGAAGCGGTGGTGAAAGATGACTCTTGATGATGGAATCTTAAAGGTATATAGCGTGGAGAATGTGGCGGAGCCGGGAATGAAGCCGGTGTATGGGCTGAAATTCAAGAGCGAACATTTCTTTGCGTTTGAGACGGTTGGCATACAGCGGTATTATACGGCTATGCAGGCGAATAGTAAGGTCACCGATCTGGTGCGTATATGGGAAGACAGAGAGGTGACGGGGAAAGATATCTGTATATTGGAGGATAAGAGACAGTATGAGTGTAGTTTTGTCCAACATATGAAGGATGAAGAGGGATTGAGAATCACCAAGATTACATTGGAAAGGCTAGAGAAAGAGTATGTTGTTCCAGAAGATATGTAAGGTTCGCGACGCGCTTCTGGCGGTTACGGATAATGTAGGGCACTACGAAGCGTTGAACGCGGAGGACAGATATATTGTGTGGGCGGAGGATAGGGAAGCGGAATCTGTCCATGCGGATAACAGGAAGGCGATCCAGGCGATCCAGGGAACTGTTGATTATTTCACAAAAACAGATGGTGACGAAAGGGTGGATGAAATCCAGAAGGCGCTGAGAGATGCGGAAGGCGTCGCGTATCAGTTGAATTCTGTGCAGCATGAAGAAGAAACGGGTTTTATACATTATGAGTGGCTGTGGGAGGTTTCGTGATGGCGAAGATTACGGTGAGAGGGTTGGAAGAGTATGCCAACCGTCTGGGAGCGTTGTGGAAAGACAGTGAGAAGATTATGAAGGAAGCAGTGTATGCAGGGGCGTCCGAAGTAGCGGATTCTATCAAGAGCGGGCTTAGGAGTATTCCGACCAGTAATGAGAGGGGGACTCCGGATCATCCGGTGGAGGGTGTGACGAACAGGCAGAAAGCGGATTTGATTGATGCATTTGGACTGGCGCCTATTGAGGACAGGGACGGCTATATACAGACGAAGGCAGGATTCGACGGGTATGGAAGGACTCCGAGTAAAAAATACCCAAAGGGACTGCCGAATGCGCTTCTGATGCGTTCTGTGGAGAGCGGGACGTCTTTTAGGAAGAAGACGCCAGTAATCAGAAAAGCGGTGAATAAGAGCAGAAAGAGAAGCGTACAGGCAATGGGAGAGGTAATCGACCAAGCATGTAAGGAGATTATGAGATAACAGGAGGAAGAGAGAAATATGGCGATTAAAGGATTATCTAAACCAATATGTTCTACCTATCAGGTAAATGGAAATGTTGTTACGTATTCGGAGCCTTATACGGCGGACTATGCGGTGGAGTATTCATTCGAAGCGAAAATAGCGAGTGATAATGATCTTTATGCGGATAATAATATAAAGGAATCGGCGGCAGGGAAGTTTGCAAGCGGAAGCCTGACATTAAAAACAGCGGATTTAACGCCGTCTTTGTCGAAAAAGATCATTGGATTAAGGACGGTGACAAGGACAGTGGCAGGAAAAGAAGTTACGGATGTTGTATATGACGATAACCTGAGACAGCCAGATCTTGGATTCGGAATTATTGAAGAGCATGAGATTGACGGTATTACAAAGTACCTTCCGATCATATTTCCGAAGATTAAGTTTAACGTACCGGGAAATGCGGCAACCACGAGAGGGAATGAGATTGAGTGGAAGACCAGGGAGGTTACGGCGAAGGTGATGCGCTCCGACCAGGCGGATGAAAATTATAATCATCCATGGCAGATCAGCCCGGAAGAACTCTACGATACGGAGGCTGAGGCGGAGGAATATATCAAGGCGGTACTTTCTCCGAAAGAAGAGGATACGGGAGGAACAGTTCCGGAAGAGAATAAAACAGAAGGGATAGGGTAAGGTATGAACAGAATAGTGAGCGTGGAAATCGTAGGAAAGTATTATCCAATGTCTTTCTCTTTAATGGCAGCGAAAAAAGTTGCGCAAAAGCATGGTAATATTGAGAAGATGTTAGAAAGTATAAACGGAAGTGGCGGAACGACGGACAAGACTATAGATGAGGTTGTGGGTCTATTAGAATTGCTGATTTCTCAAGGCTGCGCTTATAAGAACTATTTTGAGAAGGATGTTCCGGTAAATGACACGGATCCTGTAATAGACGGGAAATGGACGCCTTTGCCAAGGGAAGCGCTTGAAATTGCTGTGGGAATCGGTGATTTGGATTATCTGTCGGATAAGATTGCAGAATGTGTTAATGGAAGCCAGAAGAAAGAAATTGAAGCAAAAGAGATCGTAACGAAGGGAAAAGAAGAAGCCGGGCAGGCGTAAATACGCTTGCCTGGCTTTCTTTATGGGGGCAGAAGCTTGGCTTAAGGCCCTTGGAATATGCCTGTATGCCGCAAGGTGAGTTGTCTGATCTGATAGATCTGTATATGGCGAGCGAAGGGCTTGTTGATATCAGGAAGAATGTAAATAACGGAGGAAGCATACCGAGGGAATTGAGGTGATGGAATGGGATATGATATAGGACCGAGAATAGGGGTACAGGGGGAGCCAGAATTCAATAATCAGCTTAAGTCAATTAATAATAAATTGAAAGAGTATGGTTCGGAAATGAAGGCTCTGACCAATAAATTCTCAGAGAATGCCAGTAGTCAGGAAGCGCTGATCGCCAAAACAAAGACGTTGCAGAAGCAGTATGATACACAGAAACAGAAATCTGAGCTCCTGGAAAAGCAGTACAGGAAAGAAGTTGAGAAACTTAATGATCTTGCAGAGGCATATCAGAAGGCGAAAAATGAGAATGGCGAGGCATCTGCGGAAGCGGCAAGAGCGGAGACGGCGTATAACCGGCAGGCAGAGAGCGTGTCGAGGCTCAGGGTGGCAATGAATGAAACCGAAGGTTATATGAACCGGCTTGAGAATTCCATCCATGCGAACCAGAACGCTCTTGATGAGATGGAGGCAGGGACGCGGGATACCGAGACGGGGCTTCGTAATCTTGGGGATGCGGCAGATGAGGCAGGCAACCGGCTGGATGATATTGCGCAGAATGTCGGGAATGGCGCGCTTATGCAAGCGGCGGAGAGTTTAAGCGGTATAGGCGATAAGATTGTTGATATGGGCGGGAAAGCCGTACAATCATTCCAGAGCGTGGAAGATGCCGTAGTCAAAGTAAATGCCAGGTTCGGGGAAACCGGGGAAGCGGCGAAGGCGAATGAAAAGCTGATTAAAAGCGTCTATGAGAGTGGACTTGGAGATTCCCTGGATTCTGTGGCAAATGCGGTAATTCTGGTCAAAGATAACCTGACAGGGTTGAATGAAACGGACATGAATAATATCGTATCACAAGGATTGATCCTGGAAGATACATATGGGATTGATATGGCGGAAAGTGTAAGAGGTATCAATTCCCTGATGCAGCGTTTTGGAATGGATGCGACAGCAGCAATGGATCTCCTGATTGCCGGAACACAAAAAGGGTTAGATAAGACGAATGAATTGGGTGATAATCTGGCGGAGTATTCCGGAAAATTTTCTGAGGCGGGATATTCGGCGACGGAATATTTCCAAGTGCTGCAGAATGGACTGGATGCAGGAGCGTATAACCTGGATAAAGTGAACGATGCAATCAATGAAGTGACAACACGTTTGGGAGACGGAACAATAGGTGAGGCTCTTGGTTCTTTCAGTGGGAAGACGCAGGAAGTCTTTGCGGCGTGGCAGAATGGAGGGGCAACACAGAAGGAAGTTATTGATTCGATTGTTGCGGATATTGCTAATTGTACGAACCAACAGGAAGCGATGAATCTGGCAAGCACGGCGTTTGGAACAATAGCGGAAGATGGAGGGATCAAGGTAGTATCGGCATTGACATCGGTTGGAGACAGTTATACAGATGTTAGTGGAAAGGCGGCAGAATTCGGGGAGAATACAACCACATCATCACAGAATATGCAGGCGGCTCTTCGTAAGATACAAGATGCTTTCGTGCCATTGGGAGAATCTATAGCAAGCGTTCTCGAATCGGCGGCACCGGCGGCGGAAACAGTTGCAGGGGTAGTCGGAAAATTTTCGGAGTTGCCGGCGCCGCTACAGACGGTCATTCTTGCCATTGCAGGGATATTGGCGGGGATATCAAAGATTGCACCAATACTGGCAGCGCTAAAATCTATAGGGATTGGTAGTGCGTTGGCAACGGTCGGAACGGCGATCACAGGGACTATTATACCGGCGATTGCCAGTGCGTTGGCGGCAGCAGCGCCGGTAATTGCAGTCATAGCGGGTATTGCCGCCGCAATTGTTGGTATCATAGCTATCATCAAGAATTGGGGCGATATTGTGGATTGGCTCAGCGGGCACGTTGGTAGCGCAATAGAAGGAATAAAAGGATTTTTCGGCGGATTAGGAGAAAAGGTCGGTGAAGTGAAAGAAAAGGTGACTGGAAAAGTGACGGAAATGAAGGAGAATGTGAGTGAAAAATTCCAGGACATGAAGCAGTCGGCTTCTGACCGATTACAAGAGTTACAAAATTCAGCTGCAGAAAAATTCGAAGGAGCACGTAATATTATTGCGCAAAAGACTGAGGCGATCAGGAGTGTGACACGGGAAAAGTTGGAAAATGTGAAGAATGCATATGATGAAGCGGGCGGAGGTATAAAAGGGATTGCAAGCGGATGTATGCAAGCAGTAAGTGAAGTATTTACGGCAAAATTAGATTACATTAATGCACTGACGGGCGGTAAGTTGGATGCAGTACGTGATGCGTTTAAAAATAAAATTGAGAGTGCAAAAGATGCCGTAGGATCAGGTATAGAGAAAATCAGTGGTTTTTTCCGTAATTTAAAGCTTAAGCTTCCGGAGATACAGATACCAAAGATTAAGCTTCCTCGTTTTTCTATCAGTGGAAGTTTTTCGATCACGCCGCCCAGGGTTCCTAAAATTTCGGTTAAATGGAATAAAAAGGGTGGTATTCTATCGGGCGCCCAGATCTTCGGAAGCCTTGGAGGGAAACTTCTTGGAGGTGGGGAAGCAGGGCGAGAAGCTGTGCTTCCGTTGGATTCGTTCTACCGGAATCTTGAGGATATCATGGATAGGATCTTAAGTGCGGATGCGCCTGATTATAGCGGGGTAACAGAATTGAAATTAGCGCCGAATGTCAATGTATATGTCGGAAATAGGGAATTTGATGCTTATATCGTGGAGACGGCGGGGAGTGGGATTTCAATGAAACAATATGGAAACAGGAAGGCGAGAGGGGAATAGGGATGTGGGTGTATGACATGGAATATGCGGGTTTCAGTGCGTCGGAACATAATATCTACATTGTGAAGCGGCCTTCTATCCCGTCCCCGGAGAGGAATTATTTGGAGATTGAGATTCCGGGAAGGGACGGGAAACTCTATGTTGATGAGGGCACGGTGAAAGATATTGAAATATCTGTTGAGATGAATTTCATGGGACGGCATGATGAGTGGTTTGGGTATTGGAGGAAGGCGAAGGGTTGGCTGATGCAAAAGGGTCAACATAGATTAATATTTGGAGATGATGCGGATTATTTTTATTTGGCTAAAAAGGTTGTTATACCGGAAGCGGAAAGAGTGTGCTATGAGATTGGAAAGTTCACGGTTGTTTTTACGTGTTATGGGTATCAGTATTTGAAAGAAGGAGGGTTAAGTTATTCTTGCGAAGAGGTCAGTTATAATGCATACGAAATAGCGCATCCGGTTTATGTGATAAAGGGCGAAGGCGTATGTACACTTACTGTTAATGGAAAAGATCTGGTAATGAATGTGGGTCAGAATATTACGGTGGATACGGAGCTGCAGATTGCATACCGTACGGATGGAAAGCTTATGAATACGTCTGTAAAGGGAAAGTATGAAGATCTGTACTTGCAGCCTGGAGAAAATGTAATAGGGGTTACGGAAGGTTTTGAGGTGGAAGTGATTCCGAGATGGAGGTGCTTATAGGTGATACAGGCTTATCTGGCAAAAAATCCGGATTTTAATATGAATGGGGATTCGGTACTTATCCCAACGTCCTGTAAGTTGTCGGTAAAGTTAAATGGTGCGTGGCAGTTGGAACTTTCGCATCCGCTTGACAGGGAAGAACGATGGAGGTATCTGGAAGAGGGCGGGGTAATTGCGGCGCCGACATTTCAAAGCGGGAAGCAATTATTCCGTATTAATAAGATATGCAAAATGAATACGGGAATTACGGCGATTGCTTATCCTATTTTTTTTGATTCGGCGGATGATTGTTTACTCATGGATGTAAGACCGACGATGAAGACCGGGCAGGAAGCGTTGGATATTATGACTGCGGGAAGCAGGTATAGTGGGGAATCGGATATCGTATCGGGTTCTACAGCGTATTTTGTCAGGCGGAACCTGATGTCTGCGATCAATGGGGAAGAGGATCCGTCTTTCATCAGCCGTTGGGGAGGCGAGATGCTCTATGATAATTATAAAGTAATTATTAATGAGCGCGTAGGCGGTGACTATGGGGTTGAGGTGCGGTATGGGAAGAACCTGATGGGCATGGAATATCAGGTTGACCTGTCTGAGGTTATTACGCGGATTGTGCCGGTATCTTATAATGGGTATACATTGGAAGGGGATTCACCGTGGGTGGATTCGCCGAATATCGGGAAGTATGCGAAGGTATATACAAAAGAAGTAAAATTTGATGATGTAAAGCTGCTAGAGGATGCCAGTGGAGATGAAGAGGCTTTTTCTACACTGGAAGAGCTTCGGGAGGAACTGGTGCGCCGATGCAATGTTATGTATTCTAATGGTGCAGATCTTCCCAGGGTGACGGTAACTGTTGATATGGCAGACCTGTCAAAGTGTGAAGAGTACAGGGAATATGAGGATCTGGAGAAAGTGGGGCTTGGCGATACGGTCCGTTGCTACAACACAAAACTGGATATTATGACGGAAGCAAGGGTTGTAGAGCTTGAATGGGATTGTGTGCGGGATATTCCGGGGACGGTTGTGCTTGGGGAATTCAAGTATGATTATTTTACGGAGTTATCAACGGCCCTGACGGCGGTGAAGAAGATCATGGGACCACATAATACGGTTGTGGCGGAGAGGGTGCAGGGGGTATTGAATGCGATCAATACGCAGTTAAGATACCAGAAGAATGTTGCACAGCGCCAGGATGTAAGGGCGATCCTGTTCGAGGACCTGGATCGTTCTTCGCCGAATTATGGGGCGATGTCGATTGGGACGCAGGGATTCCAGATTGCGGACAGGCGGACGGCAGACGGCCGGGATTGGGATTGGACGACGGCATTTACGGCGAAGGGTGGATATGTTGATACGTTGATTGGAGGAATTCTGGTTGATAAGACAGGGCGGTCGTTTTGGAATCTTGATACAGGGGAGATGCAGTTATCGGGAGTATTCAGGCAGTTTGCCACGAATGGTTATAAGTCGGTTGAAATTTTAAATAATATGATACGGTTCTATGCATGGGAATCGAATGGAGATTATGTTGGAAGCGTAGGGGCTGTAAGAAGAAAAATAGATGGACGCCGTGGTGTTGAAATGTGGTGTGACAAAGGAGATGTACTATGGTTAGGGGTTAGGACTGGTGAAGAAGATGATTATGGGGTAACACAGGTATTTGAATATGATAGTAACAATATGGATGCAACACCGTGGCTGAGAAATACTGTTAGCGGAAATTTCCTTGCCGGAG
This sequence comes from Dorea sp. 5-2, assembly GCF_000403455.2. Lineage (GTDB taxonomy): Bacteria > Bacillota > Clostridia > Lachnospirales > Lachnospiraceae > Sporofaciens. The sequence continues at coordinate 15,248 of NZ_KE159720.1, forward strand.
GGGTGAGTATTGAAGTGGAAAACGGGCTTATTAAGGATATCCCACCGCATACGCTCCTTGAAGGGACAATGACTTTTATGAGTGGATTAGGTTGGAGTAATGGAGCCATAGACTGGATACAGTGGTCAGATGTCACAGTAAAGAAAGGATGTATTGCAGACTGTAAAGACCGCAGGCAGAATTTTTGACAAGGAGGAAGGGATAATGAAAGTTTATGAGGCAGCGGCATTCAATTGTCCTACAACTTATGTAAGCGGATATGGGGAAAAAGCCAGAGAACCGGGAGAAAAGAGAATGGGTAAAGCTGAAAAAGAAAATGTTGAGATGGAAGAGGGTGTGGAGGATGAAGAGCATAGAGCGGGAGATATTAGTAAAGCGAAAGTCGATAGATAATCCCATATCTTATACCAGGGCAACGAATGCGATACCGCTTGTATTCCGTTTCTGTGATTTTACAATCCCGGAGGATGCAGAAGCTCGTGTATATGTCCAGAAGCCGTCAGGAAAAGCGGTATATGCCCAGGCGGAGGTTGTGGGGAATTGTGTTACAGTGGATGTTACATCGCAGATGTTTGTGGAGTTGGGGCGTAGTTATCTGCAGATCCAGGTGGTAAGCGGGGAGAAGGTCTTGGTGACGTTCATGCAGACTGTGGATGTCCTGCCTAATTATACGGAAGGGGATGCTGAGCAGAGTAAGAATGAGGACGGTTTCTTCGGGGAATACATGGGAAAGCTAAGCGAAGCAACGGAAGAAGCTGCCCAGGCATCGCAGAGAGCGAATGATGCAGTGGATCTGATTAATGGGAAGTTGGAGAACGGGGAATTTATAGGACCGGTTGGCCCGGCAGGCCCCGCAGCTACGATAAGAGTTAATGCGGTGACTACGGGAGAACCGGGAACCCCGGCAAAGGTAGAGAATGTGGGGGATGACAGTGAGGTCATCCTGGATTTTACGATCCCGCAAGGGAAGACTGGTGAAATTGATAATATTGATACGGTCACGGTGGATTTCGAAGAAGCGCAGAAGAGGGAGAATATAGAGAAGACGGATGCGCTTTCTGTGATATTTGGGAAAATCAGGAAGGTGATCACGGATATATCCGAGGGGGCGTTAGGGTCTCTGATCGGGAGAAATTTGGAGGCAGGTAAGGCGCTGGTCTCAGATGCAGACGGTAAGATTGCGTCAAGTAGTGTATCGGATATTGAGTTGGGATATTTATCTGGAGTAACAAAAAGTCTCCAGGAACAAATAAATGAAATAAAGAATAGTAGCTCGGTCAGCTCGTTTGATGCGATCTATCCGGTCGGATCGATCTATATGTCTGTTAAAAATACGAACCCATCAACATTTTTTGAAGGTACAACCTGGGTAGCATGGGGAGCGGGGAAGGTCCCGGTCGGTGTGAATACGAGCGAGACGGAATTTGATGCTGTTGAGAAAACCGGGGGAGCAAAAAGTGTGAACCTGAACCATTCCCATACGGTGAATGGTCACACGCATACAGTAAATAACCACAGGCATCTGGTGAATGCGCATTCCCATACGGTAGACAGTCATAAACATATTGCTCCGACGGGATATGATAATAATAGCTATTATACGCATGATATATGGGGAGATATAGTCAAAAGTGCACCTCTAACGGGTTGGTCGTGGTCGCCGTCATCTAATACTGCCACAAACCAAACAAGGCTTGGCTATACAAGTGAAGCGTCACCAGGTACATCAGAATCATCGCCGTATACGAATTATCAGTCACCGGGTACATCAGAATCTGCACCGGGTACGGATGCCAGACTTAGCAGTGCGGTTAATAACCTGCAGCCATATATTACGTGTTATATGTGGAAAAGAACGAAGTAAATTTGGTGAAGGAGACTTGAGTAGGAGAGGAGGTGATCCCAATGGGACGTTTCCTGACGGAAACATATGCTATGGTTCTGCCGGTGGTCTTAGGTTACATAGTATGGTTACTGAAACGGCAGAAGAGGGACCGTGATGCGAACGGGAAAGGAACCATGCTGCTCCTTAGGGTGCAGCTGATCGAGTACCATGACAGGTATGTGGCGTTAGGGCATATCCCGTCCTATGCCTTGGAAAATTGTATCGAAATGTATGAGGCATACCATGAGCTTGGCGGGAACGGCATGGTGACCGAGATGTATAAGGAGATATTAGAACTGGAAATTAGGAAGTAATGAAAGGAAGGTAAAGAAGATGGATCTTACGTATTTATTTGATTATGTGAACTTATTAACCTTGGGGATCTGCCTGTGCGTGGGCTATGCCCTTAAAACGGCGTTTGTGTGGTTCCCGAACAAGTATATCCCACTGGCGGCACTGACGATGGGCAGTATCGTCAATATCCTGATCAACCTGGAGGCGGGCATCAATGCCGCGGTAGTGCTTGGCGGGATGGTTTCAGGGCTTGCCAGTACGGGATTGTATGAGATGATGCGGAACCTCCTGGATAAGGATGGGAGTTTACCGGCTAAAAAATAAAGAATGAGATTGCAATGTAAAATTTGGAGAGTCTGAGAATTAGAACAGGCTCTCCTTTGTTGTGCCGGCATAGATGCCGGAAGGAAGGAGACAAAATATATGAATATCATAGAAACGAACTTACAATTCAGCAGCTTATCGAAGCGATCCCGCACTAACCGCATCGTATTACACCATGCCGCCGCCAGTGAATGCGGAGCCGCGACGATCCATCTCTGGCATAAAGGAAATGGATGGGCGGGAATCGGCTATCATTTTGTGGTAAGGAAGAATGGAACCATTGAACGGGGAAGACCTGAGCATACGCAGGGGGCACATGCGAGCGGTTCGAATTTTGATTCTATAGGGATCTGCTTTGAAGGGAATTTTGATGCGGAAACCATGGGGGCGGCACAGAAGAATGCCGGGATTGAATTGATACAGTATCTCAAGAACAAATACGGAATCAGTAAAGTATATGGACACCGTGACCTGATGGCTACCGGATGCCCAGGTAATAAGTTCCCGTTCAACGATCTTGTGGCGGGACGGATGAACAACCCTTATTCCGGATGGGTGAAGGATGAAAAAGGATGGTGGTACCGGAATGCGAACGGATCATATCCTAAGTCTTGTTGGTTGAAACTGGATGCCTGGTATTATTTTGATGAGCAGGGGTATGCGCTGTCTGGGCAGTGGATCCGATACAAGAATAAGTGGTATTATCTCAAGTCTGACTGCCGTATGGCTACAGGATGGCAGAAAGTAGACGGCAGATGGTATTATCTGAAACAGGACACCGGGGAAATGCTGACAGGATGGCAGGAAGTCGGAGGGAACTGGTATTATCTGAGTAAAAGCAGCGACGATCTTCCGGAAGGAGCCATGGCGACCGGGGAGATGAAAGACGGGAACCATACGTACCACCTGCAGGATTCCGGCGCAATGTTAAAGGGGTGGATCAAGCGTAAAGGCAGTTGGTATTATTATAATGAGGACAACAACTGTCAGCCGATCGGCAGTATGATGCGCAATCACTGGCAGGGCGGATACTATCTCAAGGATGACGGCAGGATGGCAAGCGGCGAAGTATTAGAGATCGGCGGGGAAAAGTGTGAATTCGATGCCGATGGCAAGGTTAAGAAATAAAGATTATATGATCCGGAGAAATCAAAAAAGGGCGGTAGGGTTTGATACCTACCGCCGAATCACGCCTAAAAACTGCATAAGCATGAGCCTATAATAATCAGCACACTTGCTTTTCCCCCTGACCCAGTCTTCCACGGTGCGCAGGGGTATGCAAAACTTCTCTGCAAATGCAGCTTGCGTAAGACCAAATTCTTTTATAATTTCCCTGACACTCATATGTGCTGCATCATGGATATTACACAAAACAGAAGTAATTTCAGCTGCATCATCACTTATTTCGTTAAACCATTCCGGGTAACCATACTCGGAAATATACATTTCTCTATCGGGTTGCGCTATCGCGTCTGTCCACAATTTATAAAATAATTTATCCGTCACTTCCTTTCACTTCCTTTCTGTATTTGTTTCTTTTGTTTTCGTATTTTTTGAAATCCCTATTATGACCTCTTTTTATATCGTATAAACATTGTTGTAATTTTTTTTGCTCTGCGCGGCAATAATCAGAGCAAAAATTTGACGATGTATTTGTTGTAAAAGGACGTAGACAATAAGTGCAAATTTTTTGTGTTTTATTGCGTCTGTCTTGCTTTTTGATATCTTGCCCGGAAGATTTATAATAGCCTTTCTTATGCTCCTTTTGCCATTCCAGGAGGCTTTTTCTTTGACAGGATCCCGAACAATATTTTTGCCTTCCGGAATTGACAGTATATTCTTTTCCACACACGACACATCTATCAGTGCTTCCGATCGGTCGCGCGGCCGGCTTGCGTTTACGACGGCTTTTTGCGATATATGCGCAATTGGGGCAGCGTTTTGCCCTCGGACCTCCGGAAAATTCAATACCACAGTCCTGGCACGTCCTTATCCGCACAACAGTATCAAGCTTTTTGGTCTTTGCGCAGTCTGGACAATAGTGGTTATCCTTACTTCCATAAAAGGGCTTACCACACACCTGGCAAGCCCTTATAGTCCTTACCATGCAAAAAAGCTGATTGCATTATTAACCGCTTTTTTGCCCGCCAACTTGATTGCGGAAGTCTTATTCATGATTTCACGCTCGCGGAAATCATATTCTTTTGTGTTCAACCATTCCTGTGCTTCGTCATCAGATGCAAATGGACCATACACAATGTGTTCCCAGGTTCCAAAATTATATTTACTGCTTACTCCATATTTTTTCATCTTTTATATCCTCCTGAATTTACTTATATTTATTTGCTATCCTTAACATGGTTATAGTATACCACGGAATCCGTGGTAAGTCAATGCTTTTTTGAAATATTTCTGCGGTAAATGATATAATGAGGAAGATAATAAAATATGAAAAAATTTTGTTTGCGTATAATGATAATACGTGTTATAATATCAATCGAAAATCCATATGTCTCATATGTGTACCTGGTATATTGCGGAATGCGTTGATTTTAAAGGGATAGAAAGATTAGAAGTATTGACTTTTAATCAAGTTGTCCCGGGTTCGAACCCCGGCACGCTCAGTAGGAAGAATCCCCGCATACCTTGTTGATTGATTATACAGGTGTTGAGGGGATTTTTGCGAAGGACAAGTGAAAACTTGTGAGATTATGCGGATGTGGCGGAATTGGCAGACGCGCTAGACTTAGGATCTAGTGGGCTTCCCGTGCAGGTTCAAGTCCTGTCATCCGCACCAGATAATGATGATCCGAACCCGGTTCCGATTGGGGACGGCTTCGGATTTTTAGTATATTTTTAGTGCTAAAAACAAAAGCGGCGATATCGTAAGTGATACCGCCGCTTTTGTCATCAAGGTGCAGCCCAACAATGAACTGCTTTATGTCTACACGAAAAAAATGAGGGGACAGGCAGACATACAAAAGCGAGGTGATCCAGATTTATGAAAAAAGAAACGATCTTGCTTGTTGATGACGAAAAAGAAATCGTTGATCTGCTTGGAGTATATTTGAGCAATGCTGGTTATTCTGTGTGTAAATGTTATAACGGCACAGCCGATTATATAACGAAACCGTTTAATCCTTTAGAGGTTGTGGCAAGAGTAAAAACACAGTTAGGGTATGTGATTCAATGTGCGGCCTGCTCTGTGCTTATATTACAGAACAGTGTATCTTTATATAGTTGCTGTAATCGTGTTGGGCGGCTGTATTATATATTTGACATACCGGCTTTTGAAAAAAGTAGTTGCCTATGTGTATGAGGTACAGGCTGCAACAGGAAAAATGTTCGATCAGACTGTCGGTTACATTGAGCTGTCCCCGGAGTTGAGTGAGATTTTGAAAATACGGAAATTACGATCAGCGCACAATGTCAGGAAGATACGGTCAGCATTATTTTTTGTAACCACGGCGATACCATACCGGAAGAAAAATTAAACAGGATTTTCGAGCAGCTTTATCGGCTTGACGCAGCGAGAAGTACAAGCAGCGGAGGTGCTGGATTAGGCTTGGCGATTGCAAAGCAGATCGTTGAACTTCACAATGGTACGATCGGTGCTGAGAGTCAAGAGGAACAGATCAAGTTTTCGATCACGTTGCCGCTGTCGTAGGAACTTTCCGTCGATCAGCTCCGCATGCTGTCCGCTTCCGGAAGGTTTCAGTAGTCTTTGGTTTTGAAAATGTTCCGATGAAATAAATTGGAGAAACAGAGGCTTCCGGGATTTTGCTTTCCTTTTATGCGAAAAAGTGGTATAATTACATCCGTACACTGTGTTTTGCATGAGGATGAGGCTATGAGTGAAAAAAAAGAAAAAGAAAAGATAAAGTTAAAAGGACAGCTGAAGCTTTATATTCAATGGCCGACTATTGTAGCGATACTGTTGGTGGCGATGAATGTCTGGGTCTATATTATAGACGGAAGAGCCGGGACTCTGATGTTTATCTTTGTGACCGTATATATCATCATGGCTGGCTGGCTGTATCTGCGCAGTAAATCAGTGATATTAAAGGATCTGGTTGAATTCGCGGCACAGTACGGGATCGTCCAGAATACATTGCTGAAAGAACTGACCGTGCCGTATGCGATCTTTCTGAGTGACGGGAAGACGATCTGGATGAACGATCTGTTCGTGGAGATCCTGGGCGGGAAGCCGAGAAGGGACATTCCGATCAGCAAATATATCCCGGAGCTGAATCACAGTATATTCCCAAAAGAAGTAGACGATACGGTGGAAATGGACGTATACTACAAAGATAAGGAATATAAGGCGGAATTACGCCGGATCTCTGTGGAGGGCTTTAACGATACGGGGCTGCTGCTTCAGATGCCGGCGGAGAAGGAGTACTTTATCGCGGTACACCTGCAGGATGTGACGGAGCTTAACCAGTACATCAAGGCGAATGAAGAACAGCGGCTGATCGCGGGGCTTATCTATATAGATAACTATGACGAGGTGATAGATAGTGTAGAAGAAGTGCGCCAGTCTCTGTTTCTGGCTCTGGTAGACCGGAAGATCAACCAGTATATTGCGAAAGTGGACGGGATCATCAAGAAGATGGAGACGGATAAGTACTTTGTGGTACTCCAGAAGCAATACTTTAAGCAGTTAGAAGCAGATAAGTTCTCTCTGCTTGAGGATGTCAAGTCCGTCAACATCGGTAACGGGATTCCTGCTACTTTAAGTATCGGTCTGGGACTTAGCTGTGATTCCTATTCTCAGAGTTATAACTTTGCGCGGGTGGCGATCGACCTTGCCCTCGCGCGGGGCGGCGACCAGGCGGTGATCAAGGTAGGTTCCGCCATTACATATTACGGCGGTAAGAGGGAGCAGACCTCGAAGAATACCAGAGTGAAGGCGAGGGTAAAGGCAGAAGCATTCCGGGAATTCATCACATTGAAGGATGAGATCTTTGTCATGGGACATAAGCTGACGGACGCGGATGCGTTCGGAGCGGCGATCGGGATCTGCCGGGCAGTTGCTGCGATGGAGAAGAAAGCGTACATCGTGATCAACGAGGTGTCGGCGTCGCTTCGTCCTATGTATGAGTGCTTTGTGCGGGATTCTGCTTATTCGGATAATCTGTTCCTGACATCCAGGCAGGCGATCGAGATGGCGAATGAGGATTCGATGGTGGTGGTTGTGGATACGAACCGGCCGCAGATGACGGAATGCCAGGAATTGCTGTCGAAGACGAAGACCATTGTCGTGCTTGACCACCACCGGCAGAGCAGTGATAACATTGAGAATGCGCTGCTGTCGTATATTGAGCCCTATGCATCTTCGGCGTGTGAGATGGTAGCGGAGGTGCTGCAGTATATTGTGGACGATATTAAGATTCCCCGGATCGAGGCAAGCAGCATGTATGCGGGCATTATGATCGACACGAATAACTTTGTCAACCATACGGGCGTGCGGACCTTTGAAGCGGCGGCATTTCTGCGCAGATGCGGGGCGGATATCACGATGATCCGTAAGCTGTTCCGTGACGATATCGGCGCTTACCGTGCCAAAGCGGAGATCATCAGCAGCGCGGAGGTGTATTATGACAAATTTGCCATTGCAAAGGGCACGAATCTGAATATCGAGAGCCCGACGATCGTGGGAGCGCAGGCGGCAAATGAATTGCTGGATATCAATAATATAAAGGCTTCTTTTGTACTCACGGAGTATAACGGCAGGATCTATATCAGCGCCAGGTCAATAGATGAAGTGAACGTACAGGTCATCATGGAACGTCTTGGCGGCGGCGGGCATCTGAACGCTTCGGGCGCGCAGTTTGACCACACGGATATGAAGAAAGGGATCGAAAGCCTTAAGAAAGTGATCGACGATATGATAGAAGGAGGAGACATTTAAGATGAAAGTGATATTGACGGAGGATGTAAAGTCCCTTGGGAAAAAGGGAGAGATCGTAGAGGTAAGCGACGGGTATGCAAGGAATTTTATTCTGAAAAAGAAAAAGGGCGTGGAAGCCAACGGCAAGAACCTGAACGACCTGAAGCTTAAGAAAGCGAATGAAGATAAGCTTGCACAGGAGCAGTATGAGGCTGCGAAGGAACTTGGAAAGCAGGTCGAAGCAGGCGAGGTCAGGATGACGATCAAGACGGGAGAGGGCGGTAAGGCGTTTGGTTCGATCGCGTCGAAAGAGATAGCCGCAGAGGTAAAGGAACAGATGGGGCTTGATATGGACAAGAAGAAGATCCAGCTGAAAGAGACGATCAAGACGGTCGGAACCCATGAAGTTCCGGTAAGGCTGCACCCGAAGGTCACCGTGACGCTGAAGGTGATCGTAACAGAAGAGTCTTAGGGGGAATCAGACATGGAAGAGGCGCTCATCAAGAGAGTAATGCCTCATAGCATAGAGGCGGAACAATCCGTGGTCGGAGCGATGCTGATGGATCGGGACGCGATCATGACGGCGTCGGAGATCATCAGCGGAGAGGATTTCTATCAGAGTGCATATGGAGTGATCTTTGACACTATGGTGGAGATGTTCAATGAAGGAAAACCGGTAGACCTGGTGATGCTGCAGGACAGATTAAGGGAGAAAGCGGTTCCGGAGGAAGTCGCAGGGCTTGAGTTTGTCAGAGAACTGGTGACATCGGCGCTGACGTCGGCGAATGTAAAGTATTATGCGCAGATCGTCGCGGATAAATCCCTGCTGCGCAGGCTGATCCGGCTGAATGAAGAGATCGCGAATACTTGTTATGCCGGAAATGAACCGTTGGAGGGAATACTGGAGAAGACGGAGAAGTCAGTATTCGAACTGTTGGAGAGGCGGAGCGTGGGAGAATTCGTGCCGATCAGGCAAGTAGTGCTGAATGCGCTTGAACGGATCGAGAAAGCGTCCAAGAGCAAAGGGACGGTTACGGGGATCCCCACCGGGTTCATTGATCTTGACTACAAGCTTTCGGGGCTGCAGCCTTCGGATCTGGTGCTGATAGCCGCAAGGCCTTCCATGGGAAAGACGGCGTTCGTCCTGAATATTGCGCAGTATATTGCGTTCAAGAAGGAGAAGGGAGTCGCGGTATTCAGCCTTGAGATGTCCAAAGAGCAGCTGGTGAACCGTCTGTTCTCGCTGGAGTCCCAGGTAGACGCACAGGCGATCCGGACGGGGAATATGAAGGATTCGGATTGGGAGAAGCTGATCGAAGGAGCCGGCATCATCGGAAGCTCCCGGCTGATCATTGACGATACTCCGGGTATCTCTATATCGGAGCTGCGCTCTAAGTGCAGGAAATATAAGTTGGAACATGGGTTGGATATCGTCATCATCGACTACCTGCAGCTGATGACAGGAAGCGTCGGCAGAAGTTCCGAATCCAGGCAGCAGGAGATCTCTGAGATATCCCGGTCCTTGAAGGGGCTTGCAAGAGAGCTGAATGTGCCGGTGATCGCATTGTCACAGTTAAGCCGAGCGGTAGAAAGCCGTCCGGATAAGCGGCCGATGCTCTCAGACCTGCGTGAGTCCGGGGCGATCGAGCAGGATGCGGATGTTGTCATGTTCATATACCGTGACGAATATTATAATAAAGACTCCGAATTTAAGAAGCAGGCGGAGATCATCATCGCAAAACAAAGAAACGGTCCTGTGGGGACCGTTAATCTGGCCTGGTTGGGCGAATACACGAAGTTCGCAAACCTAAGCAGGCAGGAATAACCTTTTTAATTTTTCGACAGGACCAGCTTCTGCCGCGCTTTTCCGATAGGATTGCTGTTGGCGGATGAGCTGGTCTAATTTCTTGAATTCCTCTTCCTGCCGTCGTTCTTTGGCGTCTAGAAGGAAGGACATCTCTTTTGTGAACATAGAGAGCAGGACGGCGTTATTGTTCTCAAGCATCCGCTTCATATGTAACTGGTCTCGCGTCCTTCGGATATCAGGGATCAGCGCTTTCAGTTCGCAGAAAGGCACGCCTTGTTCGTACAGCTCTTTGATGCAGTTGAAAAGCCTGACATCATCTTTTGTTTCTTCCCTTAGTTGTTCTAAAGCGTTGTTGTTCATATTATGATACCCCCTTATTAAGAAATGGATAACGTCTTGTCCAACGTTATATGGGTATCATAGCATGGGAAATCTGCGAAACAAGTCAAAAGAAGTCAGCAGGATAAAATAAAAAGAGGTTGCTACAACCCCTTTTTAAATAAATCATAAGTCATATTAGCCCTGGGAAATTGCTCCTGTAGGACACTGAGCAGCGCAAGCTCCACAATCAACACAAGCGTCAGCATCGATCTCAAAATGATCTGCGCCCTGAGAGATAGCTCCAACCGGACATTCAGCTTCGCAAGCGCCGCAGCTTACACATTCATCACTAATTACGTGTGCCATGGTATGTACCCTCCTTTTTTTATAGTAGACAGAAGTTAAATTTTGTCTATCAATATCATAATACAAAAGCGGGAAATATACAAGAGAAGATTACAGTTAGTAAAAAATTAAGAATTTTTTATTACACATCTTCATGGATTTGGTGTATAGTGGTGTTTGTTGGTGGAATACCGGTACATGATGTGACAGGTCAACAGACATTGTAGAAACTGTGGATGACAGGGAGAGAAAGTATGATGAAGAAGATGTATAATGTCATAGCGGCCACGGTATGTGCAGCGATGTGTGTATGCGCATGTTCATCCGGGCGCGATGCAGACGGCGGGAAAGAACCGGCGAAAACACAGGAAGTAAATAAGAAAAAGGAAAAGGCATATCAGAAGAAGTTGGATATGATAACACCGTCCGCGTATGATAATGTGATGGGGTTAGATCTTGAGAAAGGAACCACGCTGTCTGTGATCGGCAAGGCGAAGGACGTTCCTTACTGGGATGAAGTAAAGAAAGGCGCCGAGCAGGCGGTGGAGGATATGAATAAGAACCTGGGATACGAAGGGAAAGCCCGTATCAAGCTGACCTACAGCGCGCCCGCGGCGGCGGATAATGTGGACGAGCAGGTGAATATCCTGGACGAAGAGCTTGCAAGATATCCGGAGGCGATGGCGATCGCGATCGCAGACACGAAGGCATGCGAGGTCCAGTTCGACCTTGCCGCGGAAAGCGATATACCGGTCGTGGCGTTCGATTCGGGGAGCGATTATCAGGGGCTGATGGCGAGCGTATCGACGGACAATAAGGCGTCTGCGAGGGAGGCGGCGCAGCGGCTTGCCGACCTCATGGATGAAAAAGGGGAAGTGATCCTCTTTGTCCATGATTCGAAATCAGAATCGGCGATGGATCGGGAGAGTTCTTTTAAAGAAGAAATGGAGAATAACTATCCGGAGATTGCGGTCGCCGAGGTGTATCATCTGGATCAGCTAGCTGTAATGCAGGAGAGGGTCGCGGCAGAGCGTAACGGAATACCCTGGCAGGAAGGAAGCGAGGATGGGACAGCCGAGCCGGAAGGAAGCGAGAATGGAACAACCGGACCGGAAGGCGGAGAGAATGGGGCAGCCGAGCCGGAAGGAAGCGAGAGCACGGATGTAAGACCGGAGCAGCCGGAAGATCCGGAGCATGAGGAAGTTACGGCGGATATGATATCCGAAGAAGATGTGATGGATTATATTATGGAGAAGCATCCCGATGCGGCGGGGATCTACGCGACGAACGGAGAGGCGGTCAGGCTTGCCCTGGATACGGTTGAGAGAAATGAGAGGAAAGCGCATATCATTGGTTTTGATGGGGATAAAGATGAATTAGAGGCGCTGGAGGAAGGCAGGATAGACGCGCTGATCCTTCAGAATCCGTTTGGGATGGGATATGCCGCAGTCATAGCGTCCGCGAGGGCAGCGCTTTCTATGGGCAATGAGGCGATCGTGGACACAGGATATACCTGGATCACGAAGAAGAATCTGAAAGAGGAGCATATACAGAAATTGCTGTATTGATTATCCGATGCAGCAGACGAAACAGGAAAAGAGACTGTTGTGAAAACAACAGCCCCTTTTCCATGATATGCCATCCCTGTTTGTGGGTGTTCTGATACTGTGATGCCAATATATCTATACTGACGTCGTCAGTGGTATCAGCGTAAAGATTTATCAATCATCAGAATCTTCGCCCTTTTCAGGCGTTGGTTCCGGAAGGTACAGATGAACAAGCTCGATCCGGTTCTTATCAAGACGTTCCACAACCATGTGAATACCTTCGTCCGTACAGATAGAATCCCCTGCTTCCGGCAGCCGGTCAAGACGTTCGATGATAAAACCGCCAAGAGAATCGTACTCATCCGAATTCAAGTCAAGTTCCAACCGGTCATTGAGTTCGTCCAGATTGATGGAGCCTTCTACAATATATTCGCGCTCATCGACTTCCTGTATAAAATCTTCCTCATTTTCGTCATATTCGTCATGGATCTCACCGACGATCTCTTCCAGAATATCTTCCAAAGTGATCAGCCCTGCGGTCTCGCCGTATTCATCCAACACAATGGCAATGTTAAAGGACGCCTGGCGCATCTCCACAAGAAGCTCGGAAATACTCTTGTATTCATAGGTAAAATAAGCCTCCCGCAGAAAATCCTGAATATGAAATTCTGTTGTACTGTCATATAACAGCAAGTCTTTCATATTAATAGTACCAACCACATTGTCCGTCGTGTCCTCGAAAATGGGGAGGCGTGTATACTTGTCTTCCCGGAAGATGGCGAGCAGTTCGTCATAGGTACTGTTGACGTCTGCAAATGTCACATGGACACGGGGGACCATGACATCCTTAGCTCTGGCGTCGCCCAGATCGAACACGTTATTGATCATTTCTCTTTCGTCGGATTCAATGACTCCGTCCTCATGGCTGACATCAACGATCGTACGGAGTTCGGTTTCTGTCATGGCTGTGTTCTTCGCGTTAGGATCCACGCGCAGAAGAAAAAGTATGCCGATTGACAGGCCGTTGATCACGAAGATCACAGGCGTCATTAACTTCATGAAGATACTGATCACAGGCGCATACAGTAGGGACATCTTCTCGGAATGTATGGTCGCCATCGTCTTGGGGGTGATCTCCCCGAACAGAAGGATCAGCAGAGTCAGGATACCGCTTGCAAATGCAACCATAGACCCTCCGAAGCTATAGGCAAGCGTGGTGGTCAGGGACGCGGCAGACAGATTGACGATGTTGTTGCCGATCAGTATGGCGCTTAACATCTTGCCGGAATCATCCGTAACGCGGAGAACTGTTTCGGCGCGCCTGTTTCCGTCTTCCGCCAGGGTGCGGATCCGAATCTTGTTAACAGTGGTCAATGCCGTCTCAGCAGATGAGAAAAATGCTGATAACAGCAGTAAGATAAACAGAATAATGAGTTGGGTGACGTCACTCGAGTCCAATTGATAAGTTCACTCCTTCTTAAAAATATTTTACTGAAATTAATATACAGCATTTACGGGCATTTTGCAAGTGTACATTGAATTTCCGGAAAAGGGGTGTTACAATTACTGAAAAAGAATCAGAGGTATTATGAAGGAAAAGGACAGGAATAGAATGGAGAAGAAGATATATCACAAACTGGTACAGATCGTCGGTGAAGAACGGGTAAGGACGGATGAACCGATGAAAAGCCATACGACATTTCGGGTGGGAGGACCGGCTGATTTCTTCGTGACGCCGGAGACGTCAGAAGAGGTGAGAGCGGTTATAGACATGTGCAGATCAGAGGAGATCGACTGCCATATTATAGGGAACGGGAGCAATCTTCTGGTCTCTGACCGCGGAGTCAGGGGCGTGGTCGTGCAGATCGCGAAGGCGATGAATAAGATCGAGAGTAACGGCGAGCAGATCCGTGCGCAGGCGGGCGCGCTTCTGTCAGAGGTTGCGGCGTATGCGCTTAAGGACGGGCTTGCCGGATTCGAATTTGCGGCGGGGATCCCGGGGACGTTAGGGGGCGCATGTGTGATGAATGCCGGCGCCTATGGCGGCGAGATGAAGGATGTGCTTTATGAGGTTACGGTACTGACCCCGCAGGGAGAGTTCCTCGTCCTTAAGGAAGACGAACTGGAATTGGGATACAGAACCAGTGTGGTCGCTAGAAAGGGCTATATTGTGCTTGAGGCAGTGATCCGGCTTAAGAAGGGCGATGAGGAAGAGATCCGAAGACAGATGGAGGATCTAAGAGACAGGCGGATCAGCAAGCAGCCGTTGGAATATCCAAGCGCCGGAAGTACGTTCAAGAGGCCGGAGGGATATTTTGCAGGAAAACTGATCCAGGATGCAGGGCTTCGCGGATATACATTTGGCGGGGCGCAGGTATCGGAGAAGCACTGCGGCTTTGTGGTCAACCGGGGCGATGCGACGGCGGCAGAGGTGGCGGAGCTTATGCGCCGGGTGGCGGATAAAGTAGAAGAGCAATTCAAAGTACGGCTTGAACCGGAAGTAAAGAGACTGGGAGATTTTTAAGATGAGATGTGTGATCGTGACGGGGATGTCAGGCGCCGGAAAGAGTACGGCGCTTAAGATGTTGGAGGATGTAGGGTATTTTTGTGTGGACAATCTGCCCGTGCCGCTGATCCCGAAGATGGCAGATCTGCTCCGGGTGCCGGGAAGCGAGCTTAACAAAGCGGCGCTGGGAGTAGATATACGCAGCGGGGAGAGCCTTGCCGAGATGGCGAAGGTGATGGAAGAGCTGGATGCGGCGGGAATGAAGTATGAGATCCTTTTTCTGGAATCCTCAGACGGAGTGCTGATCAAAAGATATAAAGAAACACGGCGTTTTCACCCATTGGCGGGCAACGACGGGCGTGTAGATGAAGGGATCAGAAAAGAGCGGGAACGTATCGCATTTCTCAGAAAAAAAGCGGATTACCTGATCGATACGAGCCATATGCTTACAAGAGAACTGAAAGCCGAGCTGAATAAGATCTTCGTACGGAATAAAGAGTACAAGAATCTCTATATCTCCGTGCTCTCTTTCGGATTCAAGTATGGGATCCCGGCAGACGCAGATCTTGTATTTGACGTGCGTTTTCTGCCGAACCCCTATTATATAGAAGAATTACGTCCAAAAAGCGGCAATGACCGGGAAGTCAGAGACTATGTCATGAAGAACAGGAAGGCAGAAGAATTCCTGGATAAGATGACGGACCTGGTGGAATTCCTGATCCCGAATTATGTCCAGGAGGGCAAGACGCAGCTTGTGATCGCCATAGGCTGCACCGGCGGGAAGCACCGCTCGGTCACATTGGCGAACGGATTATTTGAAGCTTTAAGCCGGAATGAGAATTATGGGATCCGGATAGAGCACAGGGATATCGGAAAAGATGCCATTACAAAGGCAAGATAGGAGTATATAGATGTCATTTTCGGGCATGATAAAGGAGGAACTGACAGTACAGTGTGCGAAAGCAAGGCACTGCCGGCTCGCGGAACTGTCGGCTCTCATCCGTATGTCGGGGACATTCGGAGAAGATAGAAAAGGTGTGTGCAGTATAAGGTTCCATACGGAAAATTTTACAGTTGCAAGAAAATGCTTTACATTATTGGAAAAAACATTTAATATAGATACATGTATCGCAATCCGTAGGAATATGTCAAAAGGGAGTTGCAGCTATAATATCTATGCCAAAGGGGAAGGCCTGCTGGCAGCGAAGAACGCCATGATCCAGGCGGTCTGCTGTAAGAGGGCGTATATCCGGGGGGCGTTTATTGCGGCGGGCTCCATGAGCGATCCGAGTAAATCATATCATTTTGAGATCGTATGCAACACGCATGGAGAAGCAGAATATCTCAGAAGTTTGATGAATGCGTTTGACCTGGACGCTAAGATCGTTGAGAGGAAGAAAACCTACGTTGTATATCTGAAGGAAGGCTCCCAGATCGTAGATGTTCTGAATATTATGGAAGCACATGTCGGGCTTCTTGAACTTGAGAACGTCAGGATTATGAAGGAAATGCGTAATTCTGTGAACCGCAAGGTGAACTGCGAGACGGCGAACATTAACAAGACGGTGTCTGCGGCTGTCAGGCAGATAGAAGACATCAAGTATATACGCGATACGGTTGGGTTTGACAGGTTGCATCAAGGACTGAGAGACGTCGCCCTTACACGTCTTGCATATCCGGATGCTTCTTTGAAAGAACTGGGGGAACTTCTGGATGCGCCAGTGGGGAAATCTGGAGTGAATCACCGGCTCAGAAGATTGAGTGAGATAGCGGTAAAGTTAAGGGATAGCAAGGAGGATTAATTTTTTATGACTAAGAAACCTGTTACTATTCAAAACAATATGGATATGGAAGCCCGTCCTATTGCCCACCTGGTTCAGGAGGCAAGCCAGTATGCCAGCCAGGTATTTATCGAGATCGATAATAAGAAGATCAATGCAAAGAGTATAATGGGGATGATGAGTCTGAGGCTGCAGAAAGGCGAGAGCGTGACTGTGGTGGCGGATGGACATGATGAGAATGAGGCTGTGGCAGGGATTGAGGATTTTCTGATCGCTGAGAATTGATCATACATGAATCGGGAGGATCCGTTCATGCATTGGCAATCTGACACAGCGAAGCTGTCGCTTGAAAAGAGCCAGGGGTATGGGTGAGATTGAGAGGTGCCCGGATAAGTATACATAATCAGTAACTGACAGAGGGCATGTAAGTGCCCTCTGTCATGTCGTTTACGGGAAAGCGCCGGACAATGTACTGAGACGTGAAAGGGGAAGATGATATGAAGAGAATGTTGTTTATCTATAATCCGCGGGCGGGGAAGGAGCTTTTGAAGGCTCAGTTATCGGATATTATTGATATCTTCGTGAAGGCGGGTTACGAAGTGGTAGTGTATCCTACGCAGTCATACCGGGATGCTTACAAGAAGATCCTGGAATTTGACGCGAGCAGGTATGAGCTGATCGTCTGCAGCGGAGGCGACGGCACCATCGACGAGGTTGTGACGGGTATGATGCACAGGAGCACGAGGATTCCGATCGGCTATATTCCGACCGGCACTACGAATGATTTCGCGAACAGCCTCCATATCCCGAAAGGGCTTCTGAAGGCAGCGGACAATGCGGTGAACGGGGTGGTGTTCCCCTGTGATGTGGGGCGGTTCAACGATGATATCTTCGTATATGTCGCGGCGTTTGGCATATTCACGGATGTTTCTTATGAGACGAAGCAGGAAGTGAAGAATATCCTGGGACATCTCGCATATGTTCTGGAGGGAACGAAGCGGCTGTTCAATGTGCCGTCCTACAGGATCAGAGTGACGCATGACGGAGAAGAGATCGAGGATGAATTTATCTTGGGAATGGTGACGAATTCCCGCTCCGTAGGGGGATTCCGCAACATGATCGGGAAGAATGTGGTGTTTGACGACGGTCTGTTCGAAGTAACGCTGATCCGAAAACCAACGAATCCCATAGCCCTGCAGGAGATCATCGCCGCCCTCCTGATCGAACAGGTGGATACCAAGCATATGTATACGTTTAAGACCGGGGAGATCACCTTCGAGTCTCTGGAAGAGATCCCATGGACGCTGGACGGAGAGTTCGGCGGGGAACATGACGAGGTGGTTATCCGCAACATGAAACAGCAGCTGGAGATCATGGTTCCCGGGGAGCATGTAGAGTCGCTCGCACAACCGCCGGCAGAGCTGCCGGAGAAGGCGCCGGAAAAAGCGGAGAAACCGGAGAAGCTGACGGATATGATCCGAGGGGTATTGTCTGATAAAAAAGCAAAATAAGGGGAACAAAATAAGAAGAAAAAAGAGTTGACATTCAAAGTGAAGAATGCTATAGTATCAATTGACTGCCGTAGACAGCAGGTGCGAAAGCGTAAGTAGACCAACGCCTGCCGAGGAAAGTTAGATTCGATCGTTAGAATTATAACGCCTCTGTGTCTTTGGCACAGAGGCGTTTTTGCTATATTGCAGGATGATCTGTATATTGCAGGTTGCCCTGCAGGCGCTTTCTTTAAGACGCAGTCGGACAAATATATAAGGAGGTGCACCATTCGTGGCAAAAGTTGAATTAAAACAGCCAATCGTACAGGCGATCGCAGACGACGTCAAGGGCGCGGCAAGTGTTGTGCTGGTTGACTACCGCGGACTTACTGTTGCGCAGGATACAGAATTGCGTAAGCAGTTAAGAGAAGCCGGGATCGTCTACAAGGTTTGTAAGAACACAATGATGAAGAGAGCTTTTGAAGGAACAGAGTTCGCAGGGCTTGACGAGCATTTGGAAGGTCCGAGCGCCATTGCTATTTCAAAAGACGACGCGACAGCTCCGGCAAGAATTCTTTGTAAATTTGCAAAGGATGCAAAGGCTCTTGAGTTAAAAGCAGGTGTGGTAGAAGGCACGGTATATGACAGCGCTGCGTTGACAGAGCTGGCTAAGATCCCGTCAAGAGAAGAACTGCTGTCCAAGCTGCTTGGAAGCCTGCAGTCACCGATCACCAATCTTGCTCGTGTTCTCAATCAGATTGCAGAGCAGGGCGGCGCAGAGGCCTGCGCAGCGAATGCGGCTTCAGAAGCTCTGGCAGAAGAGGCGGCAGAGGCTCCGGCAGCGGAGTAAGACGTCTTATCAGATGTCAGGAAAATCATATCTATCATAAATATAATGGAGGAAAATACAATGGCAAAGTTGACAACAGCTGAATTTATTGATGCGATCAAAGAGTTATCAGTATTAGAGTTGAATGAGTTAGTAAAAGCATGTGAAGAAGAATTTGGTGTATCTGCAGCAGCAGGCGTAGTAGTTGCAGCAGCAGGCGGAGAAGCAGCGGCAGAGGAAGAGAAGGATGAATTCGATGTAGAATTAGTATCTGCCGGATCTTCTAAGGTTAAGGTTATCAAGGTTGTTCGTGAGATTACAGGTCTTGGACTGAAAGAAGCTAAGGCTGTAGTTGACGAAGCTCCGAAGGTAGTTAAGGAAGCTGTTTCCAAGGCAGAGGCTGAGGAGATCAAGGCTAAGCTTGAGGCAGAAGGCGCAGAGGTTAACCTTAAATAAGAAGAATAAGAATGCAAAACCCCGACTGTTGTCGGGGTTTTTGTCATATAAGATTTTATAAAATTCTCATTGACAAGCTTCGGTGTGTTGTGGTATAGTAAAAAATGCACTATTGTGGAAAGTTCTGCCATAATATCGCATGAGAATGGTGGGGATAGCGCTATTTTCAATGTTTTGCAGAATGGAACTGTCTTTGTCAGATAATGTCAGATGGTTTATGTATATAGTCCTGCATGGCCGAATGATTATCCAAAAAATATATGAGGAGTGAAACGTCGATATGGAGAAAAACAGAATTCGTCCCATCAAGAGCGGAAAAAGTTCACGCATGAGTTATTCGAGACAAAAAGAAGTTCTTCAGATGCCTAACTTGATCGAAGTCCAGAAGGATTCTTACCAGTGGTTTCTGGACGAAGGTCTGAATGAAGTGTTTGATGACATTTCCCCGATCACCGATTACAGTGGTCATTTAAGTCTGGAATTTGTTGATTTTACTTTGTGCGAGAAAGACGTGAAATACACGATCGAAGAGTGTAAAGAACGTGATGCGACTTACGCGGCGCCACTTAAGGTGAGGGTAAGGCTTCATAACAAAGAAACAGATGAGATCAACGAGCATGAGATATTTATGGGGGACTTGCCGTTGATGACCAATACGGGTACGTTTGTAATTAACGGGGCAGAGCGTGTTATCGTAAGTCAGCTGGTACGTTCACCAGGTATTTACTATGCGATCGCGCACGATAAGTTAGGCAAAAAACTGTATTCTTCCACTGTGATCCCGAACCGCGGCGCGTGGTTAGAGTACGAGACAGACTCCAACGACGTTTTTTATGTACGTGTAGATAGAACCAGAAAGGTACCGATCACTGTGCTGATCCGCGCGCTCGGAATCGGTACGAATCCGGAGATCCTTGAATTATTCGGCGAGGAGCCGAAGATCGTCGCAAGTTTTGAGAAGGACGCCGCGACGAATTATCAGGAAGGCCTCCTGGAATTATATAAGAAGATCAGGCCGGGCGAGCCTCTTGCGGTGGACAGCGCGGAGAGCCTGATCATGAGTATGTTCTTCGATCCGAGGCGGTATGACCTGGCGAAAGTGGGAAGATACAAGTTCAATAAGAAGCTATCCTTAAAGAACCGTATCACCGGGCAGGTTCTTGCCGAGAGCGTGGCTAGCCCGATCACAGGCGAAGTGATCGCAGAAGAGGGCGCGAAGGTGACCCGGGAGCTTGCCGATCAGATACAGAATGCGGCGGTTCCGTACGTGTGGATCAGACGTGACGACGAGGAGCGCAATATCAAGGTCATCTCTAATATGATGGTTGATATTACGGCTGTTGTGGATGTTGACCCGAAAGAAGTCGGAGTGACGGAGCAGGTGTATTATCCTGTGCTCGCAGGGCTTCTGGAAGAGACCGGCGGCGATATCGACGAGCTTAAGGATGCGATCCGGCGGGATATCCACGATCTGATACCGAAGCATATTACGAAGGAAGATATCATAGCTTCCATTAATTATAATATCCATCTGGAATATGGGCTTGGAAATGATGACGATATCGATCATCTGGGCAACCGGCGTATCCGTTCTGTGGGTGAATTGCTGCAGAACCAGTACAGGATCGGTCTGTCGAGACTGGAAAGGGTCGTGCGTGAGAGAATGACGACCCAGGATCTGGAGGGGATCTCTCCCCAGTCTCTGATCAATATCAAGCCTGTGACGGCGGCTGTGAAGGAGTTCTTCGGTTCTTCCCAGCTGTCACAGTTCATGGATCAGAATAATCCGCTGGGCGAGCTGACCCATAAGAGACGTCTGTCCGCCCTGGGACCAGGCGGTCTGTCAAGAGACCGTGCGGGATTCGAGGTCCGGGACGTGCATTATTCTCATTATGGAAGGATGTGCCCGATCGAGACTCCTGAAGGTCCGAATATCGGTCTGATCAATTCCCTTGCAACCTATGCAAGGATTAATCAGTATGGTTTCATCGAGGCTCCGTACCGTAAGATCAACCATGATGATCCTGCGAACCCTGTGGTTACGGAAGAAGTTGTATATATGACGGCGGACGAAGAAGATAACTATCATGTGGCGCAGGCGAATGAAGCGCTTGACGATGAAGGACATTTTATCCGTAAGAATGTATCAGGCCGTTACAGGGAAGAGACTCAGGAATATGAGAGACGTATGTTTGATTATATGGACGTATCGCCGAAGATGGTATTCTCCGTGGCGACGGCATTGATCCCGTTCCTTGAGAATGACGACGCGAACCGCGCCCTGATGGGATCGAACATGCAGCGTCAGGCGGTGCCGCTTCTTATGACGGAGGCGCCGGTCGTGGGAACAGGTATGGAAGAGAAGTCTGCAGTGGATTCCGGCGTGTGTATCGTTGCCGAGAAGAGCGGCGTGGTGGAGCGGTCTACGTCTACGGAGATCACGGTCCGCCAGGAAGACGGTAATCTGAAGCGTTACAAGCTGACGAAATTCGTCAGAAGTAACCAGAGTAACTGTTACAATCAGAGGCCGATCGTATTCAAGGGAGATAAAGTACAGGCAGGAGACGTCATTGCAGACGGACCGTCCACGTCTAACGGCGAGATGGCTCTTGGCAAGAATCCGCTGATCGGATTCATGACATGGGAAGGCTACAATTACGAGGACGCCGTACTTTTGAGCGAGAGACTGGTACAGGAGGATGTATATACATCCGTTCATATAGAAGAGTACGAAGCAGAGGCGCGTGATACCAAGCTGGGACCGGAGGAGGTTACCCGCGATATCCCGGGCGTCGGAGACGATGCTCTTAAGAATCTGGACGAGAGGGGTATCATCCGCATCGGCGCTGAAGTGCGCGCCGGGGATATCCTGGTCGGCAAGGTGACTCCGAAGGGAGAGACAGAGCTGACGGCGGAAGAGCGGCTGCTGCGTGCGATCTTTGGCGAGAAAGCGCGTGAAGTCAGAGATACATCCCTGAAAGTACCCCACGGCGAGTACGGTATTGTAGTGGATGCGAAGGTATTTACAAGAGATAACGGAGATGAACTCTCACCGGGAGTCAACCAGGCGGTAAGGATCTATATCGCCCAGAAGAGAAAGATCTCCGTAGGAGATAAGATGGCGGGACGTCACGGTAACAAGGGTGTGGTTTCCCGTGTACTGCCGGTGGAGGATATGCCGTTTCTGCCGAACGGACGCCCGCTTGATATCGTACTGAATCCTCTTGGCGTGCCGTCGCGTATGAATATCGGGCAGGTATTGGAGATCCACCTGTCCCTGGCTGCGAAGGCATTGGGATTCAACATTGCGACGCCGGTATTCGACGGCGCGGATGAGAATGATATTATGGATACTCTTGACCTGGCGAATGATTATGTGAATCTTGAGTGGGAAGAATTCGAAGAGAAGCATAAAGAAGACCTGTTGCCGGAAGTCGTACGGTATCTGTCGGATAACCGGGAGCACCGGAAGCTCTGGAAGGGCGTGCCGATCTCCAGGGACGGCAAAGTGCGGTTAAGAGACGGACGTACCGGAGAATATTTTGACAGTCCGGTTACCATCGGGCACATGCACTATCTGAAGCTGCATCATCTGGTGGACGATAAGATCCATGCGCGTTCCACCGGTCCTTACTCGCTGGTTACACAGCAGCCGTTAGGTGGTAAGGCGCAGTTCGGCGGACAGCGTTTCGGAGAGATGGAGGTATGGGCGTTGGAAGCATACGGCGCGTCTTATACGCTTCAGGAGATCCTTACCGTGAAATCAGACGACGTAGTCGGCCGTGTGAAGACGTATGAAGCGATCATCAAGGGCGAGAACATCCCGGAACCTGCGATTCCGGAGTCCTTCAAGGTGTTGTTGAAGGAGCTGCAGTCTCTTGGGCTTGATATGCGTGTGCTGCGCGACGACAACACGGAGGTCGAGATCATGGAGACGGCGGATCTAGGAGAGACGGATTTCCGTTCACTGATCGAGGGAGACAGGAAGTACGGCCAGGATGATAACTTAGGGGAGCACGGATATACCGAGCAGGAATTCCAGGGAGAAGAACTTATTGATGTGGAAGAGGAGCCGGACGACGACGAGTTCGACGATATGGATCTGGATGATATGGAATATGAACCGGATGATGATTTTGGATATGATGATCTGTCAGATGATGAATAGGAAGGGGTGCCTGTATGCCAGAAAACAATAAGGAACAAGCTTATCAGCCAATGACTTTTGATGCGATCAAGATCGGGTTGGCATCGCCTGATAAGATTCTGGAATGGTCCAGGGGAGAAGTTACGAAACCAGAGACGATCAATTACCGGACACTGAAACCGGAGAAAGACGGATTGTTCTGCGAGAGGATATTCGGACCAAGCAAGGATTGGGAGTGCCACTGTGGTAAATATAAGAAGATCCGTTATAAAGGCGTTGTGTGCGACCGCTGTGGAGTCGAAGTTACGAAGTCCAGCGTGCGCCGCGAGCGTATGGGGCATATCGCCCTTGCCGCGCCTGTATCACACATCTGGTATTTTAAAGGGATTCCCAGCCGGATGGGACTGATCCTGGACCTGTCGCCGAGGACGCTTGAGAAGGTGCTGTATTTCGCGTCTTATATCGTGCTCGACAGAGGGGAGAGCGACCTGCAGTATAAGCAGGTTCTGTCCGAACAGGAATATCAGGAAGCAAGAGAGAGATGGGGAAGCACCTTCCGTGTAGGGATGGGAGCGGAGTCCATTCAGGAGCTACTTGAGTCCATTGATCTGGAGAAAGATTATCATGAGCTGCAGGAAGGTTTGAAAGGCGCGACAGGACAGAAGCGCGCGCGGATCGTGAAGCGCCTGGAGGTTGTGGAAGCTTTCCGTGAGTCCGGAAATAAGCCGGAGTGGATGATCATGACGGCGATCCCGGTGATCCCGCCGGATCTAAGGCCTATGGTACAGTTGGACGGCGGACGTTTTGCGACGTCTGACTTAAATGACCTGTACCGCAGGATCATTAATAGAAATAACCGTCTGAAACGCCTGCTTGAACTGGGCGCGCCGGACATTATCGTAAGAAATGAGAAGCGGATGCTGCAGGAAGCGGTAGACGCCCTGATCGACAACGGACGCCGCGGACGTCCTGTCA
This sequence comes from Dorea sp. 5-2, assembly GCF_000403455.2. GTDB lineage: Bacteria > Bacillota > Clostridia > Lachnospirales > Lachnospiraceae > Sporofaciens. Next base: position 39,848 of record NZ_KE159720.1, read on the forward strand.
CAGGACCTGGTAACAGGGCGCTGAAGTCTCTGTCAGACATGCTGAAAGGTAAGTCAGGACGTTTCCGTCAGAACCTGCTTGGGAAGCGTGTCGACTATTCCGGACGTTCTGTTATCGTAGTAGGGCCGGAGCTTAAGATCTACCAGTGCGGCCTTCCGAAGGAGATGGCGATCGAGCTGTTCAAGCCTTTTGTTATGAAGGAACTGGTGCAGAACGGAACCGCCCATAATATCAAGAATGCGAAGAAGATGGTGGAGAGAGTACAGCCGGAGGTATGGGATGTACTGGAAGATGTGATCAAAGAGCATCCGGTTATGCTGAACCGCGCCCCTACGCTTCACAGGCTCGGTATTCAGGCATTCGAGCCGATCCTGGTAGAGGGTAAGGCGATCAAGCTGCATCCGTTGGTATGTACGGCTTACAATGCCGATTTTGACGGCGACCAGATGGCGGTGCATCTGCCGCTGTCCGTGGAAGCACAGGCGGAATGCCGCTTCCTGCTGCTGTCGCCGAATAACCTGCTGAAACCTTCCGACGGAGGCCCGGTTGCCGTTCCGTCACAGGACATGGTACTGGGGATCTATTATCTGACCCAGGAAAGACCTGGAGCGAAGGGCGAGGGGAAATTCTTTAAGAATGTAAATGAAGCGATCCTTGCTTATGAGAACGATATTATTACACTCCACTCACGCGTCAAAGTCAGAGTGAAAAAGACTCTGGCGGACGGTACGGTGAAAGAGGGGATCATCGAGTCTACACTGGGAAGATTTCTGTTCAACGAGATCATCCCGCAGGATCTGGGATTCGTAGACCGTGAGGCAGAAGAGAACGAGTTACTGCTTGAGGTGGACTTCCATGTAGGAAAGAAGCAGTTGAAGCAGATCCTCGAGAAGGTTATCAATACCCACGGTTCCACTGCTACGGCAGAGGTCCTCGACGCGGTAAAATCCATCGGGTACAAATATTCTACCAGAGCGGCGATGACCGTATCTATCTCGGATATGACCGTGCCGCCGCAGAAGCCGGAGATGATCCGCCAGGCGCAGGATACGGTGGATAAGATCACGAAGAACTTCAAACGAGGCCTGATCACGGAGGAAGAGCGTTATAAAGAGGTTGTCGAGACCTGGAAGGCAACTGACGACGCGCTGACAGAAGCGCTGTTGTCCGGACTGGATAAATACAACAACATCTTCATGATGGCGGATTCCGGAGCCCGTGGTTCTGATAAACAGATCAAACAGCTTGCAGGTATGCGAGGGCTGATGGCAGATACGACAGGACGTACCATCGAGCTGCCCATCAAGTCCAATTTCCGTGAAGGCCTGGACGTATTGGAGTATTTCATGTCCGCTCACGGAGCGCGTAAGGGGCTGTCCGATACGGCTCTTCGTACCGCCGATTCCGGATATCTGACCAGACGTCTGGTCGACGTATCGCAGGAATTGATCATCCACGAAGTGGATTGTGCCGAGAAGGGCGAGGAGATCCCGGGCATGTATGTGAAGGCGTTTGTGGACGGCAATGAGGAGATAGAGAGTCTTCAGGAGCGTATCACGGGACGTTACCTGTGCGAGGATATCGTAGATAAGGACGGTAATATCCTGGTAAAAGCAAACCATATGGTTACGCCGAAGCGTGCTGAGATGATCATGAAGAAGGGTGTGGATGAGAACGGAGAGACCTTGAAGATGATCAAGATCCGAACCATCCTTACCTGTAAATCGCATAATGGAGTCTGCGCGAAATGCTACGGCGCCAATATGGCGACCGGGGAGCCGGTACAGGTGGGCGAGGCGGTCGGAATTATCGCCGCACAGTCCATCGGCGAGCCTGGTACGCAGCTTACGATGCGTACGTTCCATACCGGCGGCGTTGCCGGTGATGATATCACACAGGGTCTTCCCCGTGTCGAGGAGCTTTTTGAGGCGAGAAAACCGAAAGGTCTTGCGATCATCACGGAATTCGCCGGAATTGCGAATATCAACGACACGAAGAAGAAGCGAGAGATTATCGTTACGAATAATGATACCGGCGAATCCAAGGCATATCTGATCCCGTATGGTTCCAGGATCAAGGTTCAGGACGGCGCAGTGCTGGCTGCCGGCGACGAGCTGACAGAAGGTAGTGTGAATCCGCATGATATCCTGAGGATCAAAGGGCTGCGTGCCGTACAGGATTATATGATCCAGGAAGTACAGCGCGTATATCGTCTGCAGGGTGTTGATATCAATGATAAGCATATCGAAGTTATCGTGCGCCAGATGCTTAAGAAAGTCCGGGTAGAAGAAGCCGGGGATTCCGAGTTCCTGCCTGGTACGAATGTAGACAGACTGGAATTCGAGGATACGAATGCCTCTCTGGTAAGAGAGGGTATGGAGCCGGCTGTGGGCGAGCAGATCATGCTCGGTATCACGAAGGCGTCACTGGCGACGAATTCCTTCCTGTCGGCGGCGTCCTTCCAGGAGACGACGAAGGTTCTGACCGAGGCGGCGATCAAGGGCAAGGTAGATCCGCTGATCGGGCTGAAGGAGAATGTCCTGATCGGTAAGCATATTCCGGCAGGTACCGGTATGCGGAAATACAGAGATATCCGTCTGGATTCTGAGCTTTCCATGGATGATGAACTGGAGCTTGAGGAAGAAAGTACGGAAGAGCCGGTTGAAGGCGAAGATCAGGTATTGGAAGGCGAGACCGAAGACACGGCGGATATGGCCGCAGATGAGGGAGACGACCTGTATCCGGCAGAGGAGTATGAAGAAGACGGAATCGAAGAGGATGCAGAAGAACTGTTAGAATTAGTAGAAGAATAGGTAACAGGGTAGTAAGAGGCTGTTGCAAACGGCAGGTTCAGACAATGTTTTTATTGTCCGGAGCTTGCGGTCTGCAGCAGCCTTTTTGTCGGTTTCTTTGATGAGGCAGCGTCATGGAGGAGATCCAACGCAGCAGACGGCATGCCTAATGAGAAAATTTTATCAATAATAATATTGACAATCATATTCAATAAGAATAAAATATACAATGTAAATGATAATCAATATCATAAAAGTGAGGAAAGAGATGTGCAGAGAAGAGAATATAGAAGCCGTACTTGGGAAACTTAAGGAAAAGGGCTGTCGGATCACGGCACAGAGGCGGCTGCTGATCCGGCTTATATTAGAAAATGAATATTCTTCCTGCAAGGAGATCTATCTTGCCGCAAGAGTAAGAGAGAGTAAGATAGGTATCGCAACCGTGTATCGTATGGTACAGCTCTTAGAAGATATGGATCTGATACATAAAGAGATGGTTGTGCGAACGTTTTGAAAGTACAGAGCAAAAAGCAGAAAGTAGGAAAAGGAGGGATCGTAATGCCGCTGACTATGCTGCGTTCAGGTGAAGCCGCTTCGATCAGGAGGATCGGGGGCAAGGACGGATCGAAGAGATTTCTTGAGAATCTTGGATTTACCGTAGGAGAAGAAGTGAAGGTCATATCAAGCAATAACGGAAATATTATTGTTCAGGTCAAGGATTCCAGAGTGGCGGTAAGCAAGGGGATCGCGAATAAGATCATGGTATAGGAGGAGATGAGGATATGCAGACATTAAGGGATGTAAAGTGTGATTCCAGCGCGGTGGTCGTGAAGCTGCACGGTGAAGGAGCGACGAAGCGCAGGATCATGGATATGGGGATCACGAAGGGAACATCGGTTTATGTAAGGAAGGTTGCGCCGCTTGGAGATCCGTTGGAAATTACAGTCAGAGGGTATGAACTTTCTCTGAGAAAGTCGGACGCACAGATGATAGAAGTACAATAGAAAGATCCGGTAAACACGGAAGCCGTGAAGAAGCGGCACATCACATAGAATTAAGAAAGAGCAGGAGGAGAAGAGATGGGAGTGAAGATAGCGCTTGCCGGCAACCCCAACAGCGGGAAGACGACATTGTTCAACGCGCTCACGGGATCGAACCAGTTCGTCGGAAACTGGCCGGGAGTTACGGTTGAGAAGAAAGAAGGAAGGCTGAAAGACAAGAAAGAGGTTACGGTAATGGATCTGCCGGGAATCTATTCTCTGTCGCCGTATACCTTGGAAGAAGTAGTGGCAAGGAATTATCTGATCACGGATCAGCCGGATGTGATCCTGAATATTGTAGACGGAACCAATCTTGAGAGGAATCTTTATCTGAGTACACAGCTGATGGAGCTTGGAGTCCCGGTGGTGATCGCCGTGAATATGATGGACGCCGTAGAAAGATCAGGCGATCGGATCGACATAGGGCAGTTGGAGAAAAGCCTTGGTTGTGAAGTTATTGCGATCTCAGCGCTCAGAGGAGAAGGCGTCAGAGAGGCTGCCGAGAAGGCGGTGAAGATCGCGCAGGATAAGAGCGCCGTCCCGAAGTCTCCTGAATTCGCGCCGGAAGTAGAAGGGATCTTAAGCGAGATCGAAGGAAGGCTGACAGGCGTACCGGAAGCGCAGAAGCGGTTCTTTGCCGTCAAGCTGTTCGAAGGAGATGAGAAGATCCGGGAAATGCTTAAGCAGGCGCCGGATGTGGCGGATATTATCGGCAGGGCAGAAAAAGAGCTGGACGACGACGCGGAGAGTATCATCACGAATGAGCGGTATCAGTACATAGCATCCATGATCGGCAAGTGTCTCAGTAAAGCGGAGAAGGAGAAGTTGACAACCTCGGATAAGATTGATAGAATCGTTACAAACCGCTGGCTGGCATTGCCGATCTTCGCGGCGATCATGTGGGCGGTATATTATGTCTCCGTATCAACGGTAGGGACTGCCGTGACCGACTGGACCAACGACGTGCTGTTCGGCGAGATCATCCCTCCTGCGGTCGAAGGATTTCTGACCGATATAGGATGCGCCGATTGGCTTCAGGGGCTGATCCTGGACGGCATCGTCGGCGGTGTGGGAGCGGTGCTTGGATTCGTTCCGCAGATGTTGGTGCTGTTTATCTTTCTTGCGTTTCTGGAGTCCTGCGGCTATATGGCGAGGATCGCGTTCATCATGGATCGGATCTTCCGCAAGTTCGGACTGTCAGGGAAATCGTTTATCCCGATGCTGATAGGAACAGGATGCGGTGTTCCGGGGATCATGGCATCCCGTACGATAGAGAATGACCGGGACCGCAAGATGACGATCATGACGACGACGTTCATCCCCTGCGGCGCAAAGCTGCCGATCATCGCCCTGATCGCGGGCGCGCTTTTTGACGGAGCGTCATGGGTAGCGCCCAGCGCGTATTTTGCAGGCATCGCAGCGATCATCTGCTCCGGGATCATCTTGAAGAAGACCAGGATGTTCGCGGGAGATCCGGCTCCGTTCGTCATGGAGCTTCCTGCTTATCGTATGCCTACCGCGGGGAATGTAATAAGGAGTATGTGGGAGAGAGGCTGGTCCTTTATCAAGAAGGCGGGGACGGTGATCCTCCTGTCTACGATCTTTATCTGGTTCACATCCGGATTCGGTATTACAGACGGACGGTTCGGCATGGTGGAGGACTTAAGCGACGGATTCCTTGCAAGTATCGGAAGGGCGTTCGCGTGGATCTTCGCTCCCCTTGGCTGGGGCGACTGGCAGGCTGCCGTCGCGGCGATGACAGGGCTTGTCGCGAAGGAGAATGTGGTAGGAACCTTTGGCATCCTCTATGGTTTTGCGGAAGTTGCGGAAGACGGGACGGAGATCTGGGGAACCCTGGCGGCAAGTATGACCGCTCTTGCGGCATATTCTTTCCTGGTATTCAATCTCTTATGCGCGCCCTGTTTCGCGGCGATCGGCGCTATCAGGCGGGAGATGAATAACGCGAAGTGGACTTGGTTTGCCATCGGGTATCAGTGTGGGTTTGCCTATGGGGTATCTCTGTGCATCTACCAGTTCGGGATGTTCTTTACCGGCAGGGGGATGGGGATCGGTACGGCTGCGGCGTTCCTTGTGCTGATCGGATTCCTCTATCTGCTGTTCCGTCCGTATAAAGAGAGTACGTCTCTGCACGTGAATATCCCTGGCGCGGCGCCGCGTTCATTTGCGGCAAAATAATGCCGTAGATGGAAATCCACGCTTTGCGGGAGATGCGGGCAATGAAGGAGGACTATGCAGACTAAATAAATTTAGGAAGGTGAGAAGATGGCATTAGCGGCAAGCAGTGCGCCGGCGACGGCTGCGGTCGGATTGATCGTCCTGGCAGCGGCGGTGTTGGCGGTAAGGAGTATTTGGAAAAAAAGGAAGAATGGAGGCGGCTGCGGGTGCGGCTGCGAGAATTGTCCCGGATCTTGTCATAATAAAATGTAATGCAAACATTAAGAAGTGTAATGTTTTTATTGACAAGAATTTAACCAGGGGGTATAATATCCGTAAGACAGACAAGGAAGACTAACATAGGAATACGTCTTGCCTTGTCTTTCTTATTAGTGTATTTTCTGGTTTCAGAATGTGTCTTAAGGGGATCCGAGGCAGGATGTCATACATACTCTGAGGACAGAAGGAAAGAATAAGAGGTGAGATGTATGAACAGTATCAGTATTATTATCTTGTTAACGATCCTCGCGTATATGTGCCTTTTGATCGGCGTCGGCGTATACAATGCGAAGAAGAACAACAACAGTGAGGACTTCTATCTGGGAGGCAGGAAGATGGGGGCGCTGGTAGTTGCGATGAGCGCGGAGGCAAGCGATATGTCCAGCTGGCTTTTAATGGGGCTTCCGGGAGTAGCTTACCTGACGGGACTTGCCGACGCGTTCTGGACGGCTGCGGGTCTGGCGATCGGTACATATCTTAACTGGCTCTTTACGTCAAGGAGGCTTAGGCGTTATTCCGAGAAGATCGGAGCGATCACGCTGCCGACGTTCTTCGCCAAGAGATTCCACGATGAGAAGAATATTATCTCCGCGATCGCTGCCGTGATCATCGTGATCTTCTTTGTCGTGTATGTGGCGTCCGGATTTTCAGCATGCGGGAAGCTGTTCAATTCCCTGTTCGGGCTTGATTATATGACCGGAATGATCTTGTTTGCAGTGATCATCGTAGTGTATACGATCGCAGGAGGATTCACGACGGTAGCTACCAACGACCTGATCCAGAGTATCGTAATGTCCATCGCCCTGGTCTCTATCGTGACTTTCGGCGTGACGACCGCAGGCGGCATGGACGCGGTCATGGATAACGCGAAGGCGTTGTCGGGTTACCTTTCTGTCTCAGCCATACATGACGCGGCTGCGAAAGCGGCGATCCCTTATTCCCCGCTTACTGCCGTGAGCCTTCTGGCATGGGGCATCGGGTATTTTGGTATGCCTCACATCTTGGTAAGGTTCATGTCGATCGAGGATGAGAATAAGCTGACGCTTTCTAGGCGGGTTGCTTCTATATGGGTGACGATCGCCATGGCAGTCGCGATATTTATCGGTATCGTGGGGCTTGCCGTTGCGAATACAGGGGCGATCGAGGTTCCGGAAGGGCAGCACGAGCGTATCATTATCATACTGACGAACCTGTTAAGCCAGAAAGGAGCGCTGACGGCGATCCTTGGAGGCGTGATCCTTGCGGGTATCCTGGCGGCTACGATGTCTACGGCAGACAGCCAGATGTTGGTAGCGGCGTCCGGTGTGTCTGAGAATATCGTGCAGGATTTCTTTGGGAAGAAGCTCAGTGAGAAGCAGAGCCTTACGATCGCGCGCGGGACGATCCTGGCGATCGCGGTGATCGCGGTATTCATAGCCAAAGATCCGAATTCCAGTATCTTCGAGATCGTATCCTTTGCATGGGCGGGCATGGGCGCTGCGTTTGCAGGCGTTGTGATCTGCGCGCTGTTCTGGAGACGAACTACGCTTCAGGGAGCGCTTGCCGGCATGATCTCCGGCGGTGTGATGGTATTCGTATGGAAGTTCGGCATCAGTAAGTTAGGCGGCGTCTTCAATATCTACGAGCTGCTTCCGGCATTTCTGGTGTCTCTGGCGATGATCATCCTTGTAAGCCTGGCGACAAAAGCGCCGGATCAGTCGGTCATCGATGAATTCGAGAGTGTAAATAAAAAGTAGTGACATAAAGTCGTCACTATTTGGGTTGAAATTAAAAGTGGAAAACATTATAATAGAAGAAAATAAAATCGGTAGTCAGCGCTGCCGGTTTTATTTTACGGAAAAATTCAACTGTATTGTCGGAGAAAGAAGGTTTTGGTGAATCATGGATCAGGGAAAAGTTACTAGAGTGTTGGCGGCTATGAAGGAACAGGAATTAACGCAGATGATCGTATCGGATCCGGTGGCGATCTTTTATCTGACGGGGAAGTGGATCATCCCCGGAGAGAGGCTGTTGGCATTATATCTGAATGTAAGCGGGGATCATAAGCTGGTGATCAATAAGCTGTTTCCGCAGGAGAAGGATCTGGGCGTGGAGATCGTCTGGTATGATGACGTGGAGGACGGCGTAGAGATCCTGAGCCGTTATGTGGAGAAGGACAAGCCGATGGGGATTGATAAGACATGGCAGGCAAGGTTCCTGCTCCGTCTGCAGGAGTTAGGCGGCGGAAGCCGTTTTGTGAACGCATCCCCGATCGTGGACGATATCCGCATGATAAAGGATGAGAAGGAACAGGCGTTGATGCGCGAGTCCTCAAGGCTCAATGATCTTGCTATGGAGAGGCTGATCCCATGGGTGGTGAAGGGATTGACGGAGAAGGAACTGAATGCGAAGATCCGGGAGATCTATCAAGAGCTTGGGTGTGACGGCGTATCCTTCGACCCGATCACGGCTTATGCGAAGGGAGCGGCAGATCCGCATCATGTGACGGACGATTCCAGGGGCAGGCGCGGGGACTGCGTGATCCTTGATATCGGCGCGTTCAAGGATGACTATGCGTCTGATATGACCCGGACGGTGTTCATCGGGGAAGTGTCCGGCCGCGCAAGAGAGATCTATGATATTGTCGCCGAAGCGAACCGGCGCGGGATCGAGGCGGCAAAACCGGGGAACCGGATGTGCGACGTTGACCTTGCGGCAAGGAATTATATTGAAGAAAAAGGATACGGGCAGTATTTTACACACAGGACGGGGCATTCGATCGGGCTTGAGGATCATGAATTCGGAGATGTCTCTTCCGTAAATGAGACGGTGATCAGGCCGGGGCAGTGTTTCTCGGTTGAGCCGGGAATCTATCTTCCGGAGGAGGGTATCGGCGTACGTATCGAGGATCTGGTCCTGGTGACAGAGGATGGATGCGAAGTGCTGAATCATTTTACAAAGGATCTGATCGTAGTACCGGAAGAATAAGGAGAATGTCAGGAAGGAGAAAGAAGTTATGAACAGGGAACAGGCACATGATATCTTGATGAAATATATGAAAGGCGAGAACTATATCACCCATTCTTATGCCGTTGAGGCGATCATGAAGGGGCTTGCCAAGCGGCTGGCGCCGGATGATGTGGAATACTGGGGGATCGTAGGGCTTCTTCACGATCTGGACGAGGAGCAGTGCGACTGGCAGCATGATATGAGCGTACATGGACCGACGTCTGTAGAGATCCTGAAGAAAGAAGGCATGGAAGATAAAGTATTGTTCGACGCGATCTGCGCGCATAATCCCAAGAGCGGAGTGAAGGCAAGAACCACTCTGCAGTACGCCATACTGGCGGCAGATCCGATGAGCGGATTCGTGAAGGCGGTTGCGCAGATCTATCCGGATAAGAAGATCGCCAGTGTGAAGCATAAGTCTGTGATGAAGCGGTTCAATGAGCTTCGTTTTGCCGCGGGAGCGAACAGAGACTATATGGAATCTATCGAGTTCACCGGGCTTAGCCTGGACGACCTGATAGATGTTGCATTGGAAGAGATGGGAGCAATCTCTGATATACTTGGACTGTAACAGGGAAGCGCCGGGAGCGCACACAGAGATAAGTTGGGATCATAACAGGCATATGGAAGAATTAAGAAAGATATTACGGGGCAATCTAAATATAGGGTTTCGGTCGGCTGTGCTCAGCAATCCCCGGGAGAAGGGCAAAGCGGTGAAGGTAAAGGTCCGTCCTTTGCTGCAGAAGGAGGAGCTTTTGTTCCAGTTGGAACAATTCCGGAATAACCAGGTATTCCACAGGAACGCAGACTCCGGGGAGACGGAGGAACTCATCCTTGCATATATGGGGAATATGCGGCAGATGCAGATGGAGACGGCAGATGCGTCGTATACCGTACTGATAAGTAAGAAGGGAAAGGTATCTATAAAGAAGAAGGCGTCAAACGGTGTGAAAAGGGATGTGGACATGAGCCACAACCGGAAGAAGAAATATGTGCTGGAAGAAGGCATTCCGGTCCCGTTCCTTAAGGATCTGGGGGTCATGACGGAGGAAGGCAGGGTGGTGAATTCCAGATTCGACAAATTTCGGCAGATTAACCGGTTCCTGGAATTCATAGAAGATATCTTACCGGAATTGGACAGAGACCGGGAGCTTACGATCCTGGATTTCGGATGCGGCAAATCTTACCTGACTTTTGCTATGTATTATTATCTGCATGAGCTGAAGAAGTATGATATTCGGATCATCGGGCTGGATCTTAAGAAAGAGGTGATCCGGCGGTGTAATGAGCTGAGTAAAAAGTACGGATATGAGAAGCTGCTGTTCCTGGAAGGGGATATTGCGGAGTATACCCTGGGGGACGAGGAGGCTTCCCCGGCGCCAGGAACGGACGGCGCGGGTACGCCGGAGGATTCCGGGGCGGTATGCCGCGTGGATATGGTTGTGACTTTGCATGCCTGCGACACGGCGACTGACCATGCATTGGCGAAAGCGGTCGGATGGGGAGCGAAGGTGATCCTGTCCGTACCCTGTTGCCAGCATGAGCTGAACGCGCAGATGAAGAATGAGATCTTAAAGCCGGTCCTTGGGTATGGGCTGATCAGGGAACGTATGGCTGCGCTCATGACGGACGCCCTGCGCGCACAGTATCTGGAGCGGGAAGGATATGACGCGCAGATCCTGGAATTCATAGATATGGAGCATACACCGAAGAATATATTGATCCGTGCGGTCAAGACAGGCAAAAAGGGGGGAAATGAGGAGGCGATCCGCAGATGTGAGGAATTCCTGCACGTATCGCCGACTCTGGGCATGTTGCTAGCACATAAAGGGGAACGATAGATGGATTGGAAGAAGAAGCTGACAGATGCGGGGATCCTGCTTCTGGTATTTATTGCGGCGGTAATTGGATTCAGTTTATATACGAATAAGGGAAATGCGAATCTGACTGCCGATATGGGAGCGGCAACTTTTCCGCAGATATCATTTTCTTATAACGGATATACCTTAAATACGCTGAACGGATATGCGAAGGCGATGGATATACCGGTTATGAGAGATGTGGTCACGCCGGTAACGGGGCAGCAGGTGAGCGGCGAGGTGCGGTCTTATGACAACCGGATCAGCAGTGTAGAGTATATCGTATATTCACTGGACGGCAAACAGAAATTAAAGAATGGTATCCTGAATCTTCTGGGGGAGAATTTTACTCTGGATTTTGCGGATATAGGGCTGTCAGAGGAACGGGTCCTGGAGCTTATCCTGTATACGGAGAAGGATGAAGAGATCTATTTCTACACGCGGATCGCGGACGCGACCAATGCCAATATCCTGGAATGCCTGGATTATATCCGAAACTTTCATGAGAATGCAATGGGGAAGGTGGAAGGAACCGGCGTGGGCATGGCGCTTGAACCCAGTGAACGTGCGGATAATACGAATTTCCGGCATGTCACGATCCAGTCCGATTATAACCATGTATCCTGGGGCGGATTAGAGCCGATGGTAGAGATGGGGGAGCGGTGGAGTATCAAGGAGATCCGGAACAACTCTGTCTCCGTTCAGCTGGAATACCGTGTAAGGTGCAAGGGGGAAGAGAACGAGACAGACGTCTATCTGACCCAGGAATTCTTCCGTGTAAGCCGTCCGGAAGGGGCGGACCGGACCTATCTGTTGGATTACGACAGGACGATGGAACAGGTCTTTGATGTGACGAAGCATGCGCTCAATGAACGGGGGCTGATCCTGGGGATCGTGCCGAAGGACGTCCAGTATCTGGTGGATGAGGATGGACTGGCGGTGTCGTTCGTGGCGGCGAATGAATTGTGGAATTACAATAAGAAGACGGATGAAGTTTCGCTCGTATTCAGCTTTGCAGATGTCGAGAATACGGATGTGCGCAACATGGGGTCAGATTACAGGATCCGGCTGCTCGACATGGACGGGAAGGGGAATACCGTGTTTGCAGTGTGCGGGTATATGAGCCGGGGCGTACATGAAGGCGAGGTCGGCGTCGCCGTCTATTATTATGATATAGAGAAGAATTCTGTGGAGGAGAAGGTCTTTATCACGACGGGGCAGTCTTACGGGATCGCGATCCATGAATTGAGCAACATGCTCTACTATAATGTCGGCGAAGATCTGCTCTACGTGCTGCTGGACGGCGCGCTGTATGAATTCAATGTAAGGACCGGAAGGAATAAGGCTCTCGAGGAAGGGCTTAAGAGTTCGCAGTATGTACTGTCCGACGACGGCAGCCAGGTATCCTGGCAGGCGGGAGAAGAGCCGGATCCGGCGTCTGCGGCTGTGGTAAAAGACCTTGAAGCCGGAGAGGAACGGACCGTAGAATGCGAAGAGGACGAGTGTATCCTGCCGCTTGGATTCATAAAGGATGATTTTGTATATGGAGTCGCCAAGACGGCGGATACGGGAAAGACGATCTCCGGTGAATTCACGGTTCCGATGTATAAGGTCGAGATCCGCAATCGCAAGAACGAGGTGGTCAAGACCTATCAGATGGACGGCATCTATGTACTGGACGCGGTATTTGAGGAAAATATGATCACACTGATCCGCGCGACCAGGGACGGAGAGACTTATGCATCGACGGCGTCGGATTATATTACGAATAACGAGGAAAAAGAAAAAAGTAATATCTATGTGGAGACCTATGTGACGGATCTGAAGGAGACGCAGGTGAGGATCGTGTTCGACGACGGGATATCCGATAAGGAACCCAAAGTCCTGAAACCGAAGCAGATCCTTTTGGACAGACAGGAGAATCTAAGCTTTGACGACGTTGCCCATGAGGATAAATATTATGTGTATGGTTATGGAGAGCTGCGTGGGATCTACGATAAAGCGGGAGAAGCGATCCGGTTGGCGGATGAGTACAACGGCGTTGTGGTAGATACAGAGCAGAACTATATCTGGGCGAAAGGGATCAACCGGAAGCAGCATGAGGTGGTAGGAAAGGAAGAGCTGATCCAGTCGGCGATGGACCGGCTCAGGCAGCAGGAAGCGCCGGCGGATATCATGAAGGATCTGAATAACGGCAGGCTCCTGGATCTGACAGGATGCACGGCGGAACAGATGATCTCTCTTCTGGATCAGAATATTCCGGTGATCGGAATGCTGGATACACAGAATGCGGTCATACTGGTCGGTTATGTTGACTACAGCCTGATCTATATTCAGGCAGAGACCGGGGAGCGCCGCATCACATCGACCAGGCAGATGGACGAGATGACCTCTGCAAGCGGGAATACGTACGTAGGATAGAAAGGCTGTTGCTTATGCAACAGCCTTTTGGATTCGTGTCGTGGATCAGATACCGCAGAAAACAAAATTGAATTCCATCTTCTTGCTTATATCGAGCAGATATTCCGGATGCGTACAAGCTCCCCAGCTGTCGTCTCCACCGATGCCCATCTGTCCCTTAAAGGCGCGGATCACCGTATAGTGTATCTCCGGCAGTTCATAGGGATGCATGGCGTTCTCCAGTTCATGAGGCGTGAACGGAAGCGCACAGAAGCCGATCGGACCGTTCTCAGGAGTCATCTCGAACCGCATCCCGCGTCCTTTCAGATCCGTGATCTCGGCATAACGTACCTCCTCTTTGCTGCCGCACTCCTGCGGGACAAGATAGGATGCCAGATTATCGGAGACAAGATTCTCATAGATCCCAAGCTTAGCGCCCATCTTGCGGTCTGCGTAGGTCTCATCCGGACCAAGCCCGTACCATCTTACGTGGTCATAGTCGGCGCTCAGCTTAAAGAGCATGCCGAATTCAGGCATATCGCCCAACTCCTTCACAGGATCATAAGACAGCGTAGTCTTCACGCGCCCGTCGCCGAAAACTTCATAGGCGACCTGGCAGTCAGCCGGCGAAGCCGTCTGGAGATAGTAAGTGAAGGCGACGGAGATACTGTGCCCGTTATCTGTGACGGTTGGTTTGCATAAGGCGGACGGATTCTCTTTTGGGTTCTTGTGGGTCAGATACATGCTGGCGATCTTCCACTGGGCATACCTGCCCGCCATATTATTTCCGCAGTCGTTATCGGTAGGCGCACGCCAGAAGTTGGGCTTGGGGATCGCCTCAAGCATCTCTTTGCCGGCGAATTTATAAGATACAAGCCCGCCGTTCAGGAGCGAGAACAGTACCTCAAAGTGTCTGCCTCTGACACCGATGTTATGTGTGCTTCGGATCACGGTGAAGCCCTCCGTACAGGAGACGGCGGGAGCGGCGATCTGATACACATACTGCCCGAAGGCTACCTCGTGTCCGCAGGACGCCCAGATGGTATCTTCTCTTAGATGGAAGGATACGGTGACCGTGTATTCTCCGGCGAGGGTCTCTTCCGGAACCGGAAGCGTATAGACTTCGCTGGAGAGCGGGGCGACATGGGTTGGGAGCGCCGCCTTGCGGATCACCTTGCCGTCCCGCGCGACTGTGACGCGGCAGGCGAAGGCGTCGGTATTCACAAAGAGGTTCTTGTTGACGATCCGAACCTTATCTTTGCTTACCTCTGCGGAAATATTCTGGTAGTTGTATTTGACTTCCTGCATCTTGGGGGAAACTTCCCGGTTCCCGTATACGATGCCGTTGCCGCTGAAATTATAATCCGTCGGGCGTTCGCCGAAGTCGCCGCCATAAGCCTGGAATTCCCTGCCATAGCGGTCCTTCTTAACGATGGACTGGTCGATATAATCCCAGATGAATCCGCCTTGATAGAGAGGTTCCGTGTCGGTAAGGTCCGTATATTTGTGCATGGCGCCGCAGGAGTTGCCCATAGCGTGGGTATATTCGCAGCAGATAAAAGGTTTGGACCGGTCTTTGGCAAGAAAGGCTTTGATCTTCTCCACGGAAGTATACATCTGGCTTTCCATATCGCTGGTGTCATTGTACCTCCGGTCGTTAAAGACCCCTTCGTAATGTACGAGACGGGTAGGGTCTAACTTGCGGAACAGTTCGGACATCTCATAGATATCCCTGCCGCCGAAGGATTCATTTCCGCAGGACCAGATGAGGATGGAGGGATGATTTTTGTCCCTCTGGTAGGTGGAATTGATGCGGTCCAGCATCATGTTAAGCCATTCCGGCCTGTCGCCGGGGACGACATTGGAAGTATCGCCTGTCTCGAACACCGTATCCCAGGAACCGTGGGACTCCAGGTTATTCTCGTCGATGAGGTAGAGCCCGTATTCGTCGCAGAGCCTGTAGATCAGGGAATCGTCGGGGTAGTGGCAGGTTCTGATGGCGTTAATGTTATTCTGCTTCATGGTCTCAAGGTCTTTGCGAAGTTCTTCTTCGCTTACACGCCTGCCGTTCACGGAACTGAATTCATGGCGGTTCACGCCCTTGAATACGATCCGCTTCCCGTTCAGGGTCATGATGCGATCCTTGAGTTCAAAACGGCGGAAACCGATCTTCTCAGGGATGATCTCCACAAGCTGTCCGCCGGCGCGGCGGATCTCAATAGTAAGATCATAGAGCACAGGCGTTTCCGCACTCCAGAGGATCGGAGCTTCAATCTCCCGGTGGTAAGAGACTTCGCGGGCGAGATCTTTCTCATCTTCGAATATGTTCTTGCCGTTCAGGGCAAGACGGAAGAGCGCCTTGCCGGACAGGCCGTCCGCATCGGACTGCATCTGAAGCCGGATGTCAAGGGACGCGGTCCTAAGAGATGCATCCGGTACGGCGCGTATCAGCAGATCCTGTACGTGAAGCTCCGGGATCGTATAGAGATACACGTCCCGGTAGATGCCGGAGAAACGGTAGAAGTCCTGATCCTCGCACCAGCTGGAGGACGTCCACTTGAACACCTGCACGGCAAGCTTGTTCTCGCCGTCTGTGATCTGCCCGGTCAGTTCGAATTCCGACGGAGTGAAGGAATCTTCGCTGTACCCGATGAAGGTTCCGTTAAGCCACAGGGCAAGTCCGCTCTCGGCGCCCTGGAAAGAGATGAAGAGGCGTCTTCCCTTCATATTCTCCGGAACCGTGAAGTATCTTACATAACTTGCCACCGGATTATGATAGGCAGGAATCTCTCCGGGCAGGATCTGGTCATGCCCTTCCCAGGGATATTGTGTGTTGGCGTACTGCGGCGCGTCATATCCTTCCATCTGGATGTGGGCGGGTACGCGGATATCCTCCCAGGAATCGCAGGAATATTCCGGGCTTTCGAATCCTTTTATCGTCATGCCGTAATTCCTGGCGTAGTGGAACTTCC
The DNA here is from genome assembly GCF_000403455.2 of Dorea sp. 5-2. GTDB lineage: Bacteria > Bacillota > Clostridia > Lachnospirales > Lachnospiraceae > Sporofaciens. The sequence continues at coordinate 56,353 of NZ_KE159720.1, forward strand.
ACAGGCCGTTCAAGCTTTTACGGAATTCCATGTATCCGGCGTCCATATCGGCGGCGGAGGCGTAATATCTGTGGTCAGAGTGTGCGTCCAGCCTTCCGTCCCGGAAATATTGCGGGTCTTTTAATCTTTCATAGTCGAATTTGCGCATATGATCGCTCTCCTTTTCTGTTCGATGTTATATTGGTAAGCCATACTGTGCTGCCGTGTATTCATTATAGTATAGACAGATCAAAGATAGTGTGGTATGTTAGGCTAAATAATATAACATTTTGAAACAAAAGGCGCAATGGAAGGAGGAAGCCATGCCGATACATTTCAGAGATTCTCCGCTCAAGGAGCCTTTTACATTCGAATCTATAGGAGATCATTGGAGCCAGGATCCTGTGATGCGTCCGAGAGGATACCCGCTCTATCACTATCTGCAGACGGAGAAGGGACAGGGGACGGTCCGGGTACAGGAGAAGCGGTATGTCCTGGGGGAAGGGGAGGGGATACTGATCGCTCCCTTCATCCGCCATTCCTATGAAAAGGATACGTCAGAGTGGATGACGGCGTTCGCCACATTTACAGGGACGATCGACGGAAGCATCGCAAAGATGGCGGGGAGCAGACAGGTGATACTGGTAGGAAAGGAACAGGGCCGGCAGATCGGGGAGATGATCCATGATATCATGAACGGCTGGGAGACTCTTGCGGCAAAACCGTGGGAGCTCTCTGTCAGGTGCTATTGCCTGCTGATGAATCTTGCTGACAGTATCTATACCCAGAGCCTTACGGATGATCCGCTGTATCTGCGGTATGTGGAGCCTGTGATGAGAGAGATTGAAACACATTATGACCGTGAGCTTACCGTACAGGGCTTAAGCGGGAAGGTCTATGTCACGCCGCAGTATCTGTCGCGCCTGTTCCGGCGGTTCCTGGGATATTCGGTCTATGAGTATCTGACCGTCTACAGGATCAACCGGGCAAGGGAGTTCCTGGTATTAAACCCGCAGATGGAGATCCGGCAGGTGGCAGGGAAGATCGGATTCTCCGATACCAGCCACTTTATCGCGATGTTTAAGAAGATGACGGGGCTTACGCCCTTAGAGTTCAGGAAACTGAATTAGAGCGTATCTGAACGGGCGTTTGTTGCGGGAACTGCCTTTCAAAACGCTGCAGGGTATGTTATAATAGAGAACATGTTTAGGATAAAAAGGAGTAAATGCATATGGATTTGATCACGATCAAGGAGTTATACAAGAACAAAGAAAAGTATTTGGATCAGAAGATCACGGTAGGAGGATGGGTGCGCAGCGTCCGGGATTCAAAGACATTTGGTTTTATCGTAGTGAACGACGGGACATTCTTTGAGCCCCTGCAGATCGTCTATCATGATAAGATGGATAATTTCGCGGAAGTTTCCAGAACGAATGTGGGGGCGGCGGTCATAGTGGCCGGAACGCTGGTGGCGACGCCCCAGGCAAAGCAGCCTTTTGAGATACAGGCGGATACAGTGGAGGTAGAAGGGGCGTCCGCGCCGGATTATCCGCTGCAGAAGAAGCGGCACAGCTTCGAATATCTGAGGACGATCTCACATCTCAGGCCCAGGACGAACACCTTCCAGGCAGTATTCCGGGTTCGGTCCCTGGCGGCTTATGCATTCCACAGATTCTTCCAGGAGAGGGGCTTCATCTATGTGCATACGCCGCTGATCACAGGCAGCGACTGTGAAGGGGCGGGAGAGATGTTCCGGGTGACCACGCTTGATCCGGAAGAGCCGCCGAAGACAGAAGACGGGCATGTGGACTATACACAGGATTTCTTCGGAAAAGAGACGAGCCTTACGGTGAGCGGCCAGCTCAATGCAGAGACTTATGCGCAGGCATTCCGTAATGTCTATACTTTCGGTCCTACGTTTCGTGCGGAGAATTCCAACACTACCAGGCATGCGGCGGAGTTCTGGATGATCGAGCCGGAGATCGCGTTCGCGGATCTGGACGACGATATGGCGCTGGCGGAGGCGATGCTGAAATATGTGATCGGCTATGTGCTTGAAGAGGCGCCGGAGGAGATGAACTTCTTCAATTCATTTGTGGACAAGGGACTGCTTGACCGTCTCCATAACGTAGTATCCTCGGAGTTCGCCAGAGTGACGTACACGGAGGCGATCGAGATCCTGGAGAAGAATAATGAGAATTTCGAATACAAGGTTTCCTGGGGCGCGGATCTGCAGACCGAGCATGAACGGTATCTGACGGAGGAAGTATATAAGCGTCCGGTATTCGTGACGAACTATCCGAAGGAGATCAAGGCGTTCTATATGAAGCAGAATGAAGACGGCAGGACCGTAGCGGCAGTTGACTGTCTGGTGCCGGGGATCGGTGAGATCATCGGCGGAAGCCAGAGGGAGGACGACTACGATAAGCTGCTTGCCAGGATGAAGGAACTGGATCTGAAGGAAGAGGATTATAAGTTCTATCTGGATCTTCGCAGATATGGTTCCACCAGGCATGCAGGGTTCGGGCTTGGGTTTGAGAGGTGTATTATGTATCTGACCGGAATGAGCAATATCCGCGATGTAGTCCCATTCCCGAGAACGGTCAATAACTGCGAGCTGTAGACTGCAGGAGAGGGTCATATGAATATATTAGTGGTAGATGATGAAAGAGAGATTGCAGACGTAATAGAGCTGTATCTTCAGAACGACCAGTACAGTGTGTTCAAGTTCTATACGGGCGAGGATGCGATGGACTGTATCCGCAGCAAGAAGATCGACCTGGCGATCTTAGATATCATGCTCCCGGATATCGACGGCTTCCAGCTCCTTAAGATGATCCGGGAGAAGTATACCTTCCCGGTCATCATGCTGACGGCGAAGACGGAGTATATGGACAAGATCACAGGACTTACGCTGGGAGCGGACGACTATATCCCCAAGCCCTTTAATCCGCTGGAGTTGGTGGCAAGGGTGAAGGCGCAGATCCGAAGATACACCCAGTACAATGACGGCGGGAAGGAAGAAGGCGACATCATAGACTTCGGCGGCCTTCTGCTGAACCGGACGTCTCATGAGTGTGTCTACAACGAGGTGCCGCTTACACTGACTCCCATTGAATTCGATATACTCTGGCTTCTGTGCGAGAACCGGGGGAAGGTGATCAGCTCGGAAGAGTTGTTCGAGAAGGTGTGGAATGAGAAATATTATAAGAACAGCAATAACACGGTGATGGTGCATATCCGGCATTTGCGGGAGAAGATGAGCGCGCCTACCGGGAAATCAGACTTTATCAAGACGGTATGGGGAGTAGGATATAAGATTGAAGAATAAATATCGCAAGCTGAAATTCACCTTATTGCTCCAGACGGTCCTGGTTACGGCGCTTACGGTCCTGGTGGGCGGCTTCCTTCTGCAGTATGTGATAGACGGGATCTATAACGACAGTTTTGCCGAATTGTTCGTAGAGTTCCTGATGTCGCTGAATATGCCGGAGAGCCAGGCGATCCGTCTGTATTGGAAGCTGATCGGGAATAATAAGGTCTTCTTCATCATCGTCGGTTTTCTTCTGCTCTTTGCGGCGTTCTATTATGCGGCTCTGTCGAAGATGATGAAGTATGTGGATCAGATCGGGGACGGGATCGAGAATATCCTGTCAGAGTCTACGGAGCCGATCCGGTTGATCACGGAGCTTAAGCCGATCGAGATCCGGATGAATGAGATCAAGGCGAACCTGAAACGAAAAGAGATAGAGGCGGAAGAAGGCGAGAAGAAGAAAAACGACCTGGTGCTGTTCCTGGCCCATGACTTGAAGACGCCGTTGACGTCCATCGTCGCATATCTGAGTATGCTGGATACCCATGGCAGTATGCCGGAGGAAGATCGGGAGAAGTATACGCATATTGCGTTGGAGAAGTCGATCCGGCTCGGTGAGCTGATCAATGAATTTTTCGATATTACGCGGTATAATCTGCAGAAGATCGAACTGGAGGCGATAGAGATCAACCTGTCCTTCATGCTGGAGCAGCTTGCGGACGAATTATACGGAGTTCTCCGGGAGAAGAATCTTGCCTGTGAGGTGCAGGTAGAAGAGAATCTGGTGGTGTACGGGGATCCGGATAAGCTTGCGCGGGTATTCGACAATATCTTGAGGAATGCGATCGCTTATTGCTACGCCGATACAAAGATCCGGATCGAGGCGCAGATGAAGAACCTCGATGTGGAGATCATATTCACCAATCAGGGGGATAAGATCCCAGGGGTCATGCTGCAGACGATCTTCGAGAAGTTCTACCGGGTGGACGGTTCCCGTTCAAGCGGGACCGGCGGGGCAGGACTGGGGCTTGCCATAGCAAAAGAGATCGTAGAGCTGCATGGTGGCATGATACGGGCGAAGAGTGATGATTACCGGACGCAGTTTATCGTGACGCTGCCATCGAAGACGGAGGAGGAAGAAAGGACAGCAGATGAAGTTCATACACATCGCAGACGTACATTTGGGGGCAGATCCGGACGCCGGAGACGCTTACAGCGAAAAGCGGGGAAGGGAGATCTGGAACAGCCTGGCGCAGATCATGAAGATCTGTAACGAGGAAAAGGCGGATCTTCTGCTGATCGCGGGAGATCTTTTTCACAGACAGCCTCTTTTGCGGGAACTGAAGGAAGTAAACTATCTCTTCGGGACGCTTGAGCAGACGCAGGTGGTCCTGATCGCAGGGAACCATGATTATCTGAAGCGGGATTCTTACTACAGAGGGTTCGAGTGGCAGGCGCACGTCCATATGATCCTTGACAGGGAGCTGTCTGTTGTGGAGATACCGGAATTGTCTCTGGCGGTCTATGGGCTGAGTTACCATGAGAGAGAGATACCGGAGGGCCGGTATGACCATGCCTTTGCGAAGAAGCGGCAGAGATATGAGATTCTGCTGGCGCACGGAGGCGACGACAGGCATATCCCGTTTTGCACAGGGAAGCTTGCGGCTCTGGGGTATGATTATATTGCCCTGGGGCATATCCATAAGCCGTGGTGCGAAGAAGGCAGGAACATGGCTTACGCAGGGGCTCTGGAGCCGATCGATAAGAATGACACCGGAGCGCACGGGTATATCCTGGGGGAGCTTACAGACGCAGGCTGTAAGCTTCAGTTCGTTCCGTGCGCCCTCAGGGAATATGTGCATCTTAAGATAACGGCAGAGAAGACGATGACTGGCCATGCACTGAAGGCAAGGATCAGAAAAGAGATCGAGAAGCGGGGGATCCGGAACATATATAAAATCGTCATAAAGGGTATGAGGGATCCGGATATCCTGTTCGATCTGGCGGATATGGACACTTACGGCAATATCATAGATCTGACGGATGATACGAAGCCGGCTTATGATTTCGCGAAGCTGCTTGTGCAGAACGGAGGGAATCTGTTAGGAAGCTATATCCGGGAGCTGATCGATCATGACGAAGACAGCATAGAGTACCTGGCGCTTTGCGAAGGCGTGCAGGCATTGATGGAGACAAGAAGGGGTTAAGGCTGGATTATGAAGATTCGCGAGTTGGGATTAAAGCATTTTGGGAAATTTTCAGACAGAACCATACAGATCGAAGACGGGATCAATATTCTGTATGGGGAGAATGAGTCCGGTAAGTCCACGCTCCATACCTTCATAAAGAGCATGTTTTTTGGTATGGAAAGAGGACGGGGCAGGGCGTCTGTTTATGATACATTCAGTGTCTATGAGCCGTGGGAGAATCCGAATTATTACTCCGGCTCACTAAAGTTCGAGAGCGGGGGGAAGACGTTTCGGGTCGACAGGAACTTTGACCGTTATAACAAGAGGGCGGAGCTGATCTGCGAGGACGACGGAGAGCGCCTGTCTGTTGACGACGGGGATCTGGAGATGGTGATCGGAGGGCTGAATTCCGGGAATTATGAGAATACGATCTCGGTAGGCCAGCTGAAGGTAGAGACGGGGAAACCGCTTGCGGCAGAATTCAAGAATTATGCTACGAATTATTATGCGACAGGGAACAGTGAGTTGGATCTTGGAAAAGCCCTGGAGCACCTGAAAGAGAAGAAGAAACAGCTGGAGCGCGAAGTGAAAGACTCACTGCTGCGCAAACAGGCATGGCGGGAGAAGATGGAGCAGGAGGCGTCTTACGTATGGCGGGACGTCCACAGGCTTGAGGAAGAGTATGTGCGTATTACGGAGGAGATCCGCCACCGCATAGAGAAGGAACGCGCCGAAGAGCAGGAGAATCCGGAGAACAAGCGGATGATCGATGAACTGCGCCCGGGCAAATGGAGGATCCATCCGGTAGAGATCCTGGTATTCATCGGAGTCGTGGTGCTTTCGTTCATGGTGATCGCAAAGCCCTGGAATTATCTGGTGTCGATCATCCTCTCCCTGGTATGCGGCATATACGTCTGGAATCGTATGAAAGTAGGAAAGAAGCAGGAGAAGACGCTTCCGGAGATCATACTGGAAGAGATCACGCCGGAGGAAGAGAAGATTCCCCGGGAGAAGCTTCTGTGGGAACAGGCGCACATCAAAGAAGAGCTCCGGGAGAAGCAGACACAGTACGCCAATCTGAAGGAGCAGCTAGAGGAGTTAGACGAGCTGAGTGATGATTACAGGGAGTATGACAGGCGGCGTCAGGCTCTTCGGATGGCGGCGGACAAGTTAAATGAACTCTCGGCGAGTCTGCAGAAGCAGTTGGAGCAGAAGCTGAACGGCAGGATGGCGGAGATCCTGGGGGCTCTTACGGACGGCAGGTATACGAAGATCATGATAGAAGAAGGATTCCATATCAGTGTCCTGAAGGAAGGCAGGAGGATCCCGGCGGAACAGCTGAGCCGGGGGACGGTGGAACAGGTTTATTTCGCGCTTCGGATGGCGGCGAGCGAGATGCTGTATGAGGAAGAGTATCCGGTGATATTGGACGATACGTTTGCTTATTATGACGACGCGCGCCTGAAAAATACGCTCAAGTGGCTTGGCGAGAACCGGGATCAGGCGTTGATCTTCACGTGCCAGAAGAGGGAAGAGCAGCTGCTTGATGAAATGGGGATCGCTTATAAGAAAAAATATTTATAGGAAAAGATTGGAAAAGGCTGTTGCCGCGGCAGATCGATCTGCGCGTTGCAACAGCCTTATTTTCGCAGGCAAACATTTGACTTTTATTCCAAAGGTTCCCCCTGCTTGTATTTGTTCACGGCATAATGGATACGGTCGACCGGATTCAGGATGGTGCTGATGGAACCATCGTGATTCAGGGTATCGATCATGAGCGCGATATATTTGCTCATATCACAGTTGATATAATAAGGACGCTCAAGCAGTTCCGGGGTCTGGTAGATCAGGTTGGTGGTCAGGATAGCGTCGATGCTGCCTTCCTCATACGCCTGGTCGAATTTCTCCAGGCCGTTAGTGAATAACCCGAAGGTTGCGGCGGCGAAGATACGGCGTGCTTTCCGCTGCTTTAACTGGCGCGCCACGTCAAGGATACTGTCTCCGGAAGAGATCATATCGTCTAAGATGATCACGTCTTTCCCTTCGACGGAAGCCCCCAGGAATTCATGGGCGACGATCGGATTGCGCCCGTCGATGATCTTCGTATAATCCCGGCGCTTGTAGAACATACCCATGTCGAGGTTCAGTACGTTGGCAAGGTATACCGCGCGTCCGGTAGCGCCTTCGTCCGGGCTGATCGCCATCATATGCCCGCTGTCGATCTGCAGGTCGCCAAAATGCCGCAGAAGTCCCTTTATGAACTGATAAGTCGGGCGTACGGTCTCGAAGCCGTTCAGCGGTATCGCGTTCTGTACCCGGGGGTCGTGGGCGTCGAAGGTGATGATATTGTCCACGCCCATGCGTACCAGTTCCTGGAGAGCCAGCGCGCAGTCCAGGGATTCCCTGCCGCTTCTTTTGTGCTGGCGGCTCTCGTACAGGAAGGGCATGATGACGTTGATCCGTCTTGCCTTGCCTCCCACGGCGGCGATGACACGTTTGAGGTTCTGATAGTGGTCGTCCGGCGACATATGGTTGATATGCCCGGTCAGTGAATAGGTCAAGCTATAGTTGCAGACATCCACCATGAGATAGATATCCCTTCCGCGGACAGATTCGTTGATAATGCCCTTGGCTTCCCCAGAGCCAAAACGGGGAACTTTTGCGTCGATCAGGTAAGTGTCCCGTTCATACCCGTTGTAGACAATATCGTCTTTGTAAATGTGTCCTTCTTCTTTGCGCCATTTTACAATATAATCGTTTATCTTGCTGCCCATCTCTTTGCAGCCATCCAGGGCAATGATTCCGAGTGCCCCTACTGGTATGTTCTCCAGAATGCGATCATTACGGCGTAGCATCATTCGTACCTCCCGATTTAAGTAGTTTTTTGCAATAGCTTTTTTTGGATGCGGATATCGTCGCCGGTCAGCCTGAGAATCGTGTAATTACTGCTGATCCGTGAGAAGGTCCGTTCTGAATAGATGGATTGTATATCGTCCAATGCAAGATTGGTAGATATTATGGTTGGTCTGCGTCTCAGGATCCGTTCATTAAGGCAGATGAACAGCTGAGACACCGTGAAGGAATTCGGAAGCTCTGTTCCAAGGTCGTCTATGATCAGCAGGTCGCAGTCATAGATGTGTTCCTGGGCATCCGGATCCTGATCGCCCCGTCTGCCGAAGGTATTCTGTGCAAATATATCGAATAGCTGTGCCGCTGTAAAGTATACGACGGAATAGGAAGTGTCGATCAGTTCTTTGGCGATACAGTGGGACAGAAAAGACTTCCCGACTCCGGTATCCCCATACAGCAGGATGTTATGGAATTCGTCCGAGAAGGTATCCACGAATTCCCAGCATGCCTTGAGCGCGGTCTTCATGGCGTCGTAAGAGGATCTTCCGGTCAGCGGGTCTATATGGCTGCGCGAATAATAGTCCAGAGAGCAGACAGAGAAGTTCTCTTTCTTGAGGATCTCCTGCAAATTGGACTGTTCATATAGAAGCTCTATGATCGCCTTTTTAAAGCAGCGGCATTTGCGGTCGCCGATATATCCTGTGTCCTTGCAGTCCGGACACTCATACTGAAGCTCCAGATAGTCCAAGGGCAGGTGGTGGTCGGCAAGGAGGCGCTGTTTCTTAAGGGTGAGAGCGTGAAGCTCTTCTCTCAGAGAATCCAGTGCGCCGGGATCGCCGCTAAGAAGCTTCTTAGCCTTGCTGACGCTTAAAGAAGAGACCGCGTGATTGAGTTCTTCCAGTTCCGGGATAGCAAGGAAGGCGTCCCGTTCCCGTTCTCTGAGGCGGTATTCGTTATCAAGCTGCTTCTGTTCGTAACCCCGCATGATCTGGTCGTATTGTGAGTTGGAAAGTGCCATATCTTGGTTAAAACTCCTTGGTTGTGGTTGAATGGTTGAACTCTACTGCTGTACCAGTCTGCGCTCTAAAGAGTCCATATCGTAGGAACGGCCGGTAAAGTTGTTGAATTTGTTGCTTTTTGCATTGACAGCCGGTTTGACGGCAGGTTTCTTCTTGCTTTCTTTTTCTTTTCGGAAATCCATGTCCAGCAGTTCGATATCTTCACGCTTATGAACCTTCTTCTCGAACCAGTTCTTAAGGATCGTATCGGTGTATTCGAAATTAGGCTGATGGATGGTGTTCATCGTGCGGTTGCATGCCTCCAGGATGATGTCCAGCGAAAAGCAGTATTCTTCATTCCAGCGCCGGATATAGGCGATCTCAGAAGCGGCGGGAGCCCGTCCCTTGATCCCGTACGCGTTCAGCACGGAATAGCAGTTCTTATTATACAGGATCGTATTTGCCTTGGCTTCCGATACGCTCCGGATGTTCCGTTCGTTCCAGGATAGAGCGACCTTCTTGATATAGTGCATGCTCTTATGGCCGTTCTCTACACAGTATTCGATCAGATATTCGATGAGCTCGGCTGACATATGCAGCATATCATAGAAATAAGTGATCGTATCAATCTCTGTGGAAGAGAGAGTCTTGCCGAGATACTGTTCGGCGACAAATAACAGTTCTTTGAATTCTTTCCGCCCTTCGCGGCTGCGGTATTGCTGGATATTGGGCGGGGCGCCAGCTTCGTCGGCGTCTTTGGGAAGCCTTGGGGCTTCTTCCGTCTGCTCGGTGTAGTCCACAAGATCCTGTTTTTTCCAATATCTCAACGCGCGGCGGACGTCCTTTTCCGTACACTCCAGCATGTCGGCCATCTCGGAGACCGACAGCATTCCTTCCGGTCTGTGCAGGTGGCGCAGCAGAAGGAGATATACCTTTACATATTCACCGTTCGCCTGTACCATATGATGATCGATAAATTCATTCTCAAGCACAGTCGTACTGGTCTGTGCGTAATTCGTAAGGGTTAGTTTAGTCATAACTTTTATGCCGGTCCTCCTTAGCAGTTTCTTTGTCTTATGTGTTCTGTGTCCTGATATTTTACGTAGCTTTATCATTATAGCACCAGAAGGACAGGCAAAAAAGGAAATTTTGCTTGAAAATCAAGGTTTTTTGTGGATAAAAATCTGTGGAAAATGTGGATAACTAGCGTTTCAGAAGCTCTTCTCCAATGTTTACAACGTCTCCGGCTCCCATAGTTATCAACAAGTCTCCCGTCTGACATGTTCTGACACAGAAATCCTCGATCTCCCGGAAGGAAGAGAAGTAATATGCGTCGCAGCCGTTCTCCTTCAAAGCGGCGGCAATGTCGGCGGAAGAGATCCCCAGGGTATCGGTCTCTCTTGCGGCATAGATGTCAGCCATGATCACATGGCCGGCGGTGCAAAGTACGTCGACGAAGTCCTGGAACAGCGCCTTTGTCCTGGTGTAAGTATGCGGCTGAAAGATGCACCAGATCTCTCTGTGAGGGTAGTTCTTCGCCGCGGCAAGGGAGGCGCGTATCTCTGTGGGATGATGGGCATAGTCGTCGATGACGGTGACGCCGTTCACAGTGCCTTTGAGTTCGAAGCGGCGGTCGGTCCCGCCAAAGGATCTGAGACCGTCTTTTACCGCGCCGGACGGGACATTCAGCAGATCCGCTGCGGCGATGGCAGCCAGCGCATTGGATACATTGTGATCTCCGTTGACGGAGAGTTCGATCCGGTCCGTTAAAGTTCCGTGCCGAAGCAGGTCGAAAGAAGCTTCGCCCCGTTCATTGTGGAAGATATCAGCGGCGCTGTAATCCCCGTCATCGCCGTAAGTGATAACCTTGCAGGCAAGTCCTTCCGTGATCTCGGAGATGTCAGGAATGCAGGTATTGATGATCAGCGTCCCGTCCTCGGGAAGAAGCTCTGCGAACCGGCGGAAGGAATTGCGGATGTCGTCGAGGTCTTTGAAGAAGTCCAGGTGATCCGCGTCAATATTCAGTATGATCCCGATCTTCGGGAAGAAGTGGAGGAAGCTGTTGGTATATTCGCAGGCTTCCGTAACGAACACATCCGAGCTTCCCACACGGATATTGCCGCCGATCGCCTTCAATATGCCGCCCACAGATATCGTAGGGTCAAGATCGGCGGCGAGCAGTATGTGAGAAAGCATAGAAGTCGTCGTCGTCTTTCCGTGGGTTCCGGCTACGGCAACCGGCATCCGGTAATTGGTCATCAGCTGCCCTAAGAGCTCGGCGCGGCTTAACATAGGAAGTCCCTGTCGGACTGCCTCTCGGTATTCTTCGTTGTCTTCGCGGATTGCCGCCGTGTATACCGCGACGTCGATCCCGGGAATAATATTAGATGCCTTCTGCCCGTAGAATATGGAGGCGCCAAGCGACGCGAGATGTTCGGTCAGCGCAGACTCTTTGTTGTCAGAGCCGGAAACGCGGAAATCCTCTTTTAACAGGATCTCGGCGAGACCGCTCATGCTGATGCCGCCGATCCCGATAAAATGGACATGTACAGGTTGTTCGAAGTTGATTTTATACATAAGATACCTTCCTTAAAAAATAGTCATAATAATAGTAGTCTTTTCATATTATTATATACATATATGAGCAAAAAACCAAGCTGAAATTTTTTGTTATATTTCAATAAAATGTTGGCGGATAATTTAATTATTTTGTAAATATTGTTCACTATATGAAAAATTTGTGGTATAATAAGAATAGATTTACTTGGAAAGGGTGATGACATGAGAAAAAAAGAAATGATAGCAATGCTGCTTGCCGGAGGTCAGGGAAGCAGATTAGGCGTTCTTACAGCAAAAGTGGCCAAGCCAGCTGTTGCTTTTGGAGGCAAATACAGGATTATAGACTTTCCGCTCAGCAACTGCATTAATTCAGGGATTGATACGGTCGGCGTCCTGACCCAGTATCAGCCGCTGCGGCTGAATACGCATATCGGGATCGGCATCCCGTGGGATCTGGACCGCAATTTCGGAGGAGTTACGATCCTTCCGCCGTATGAGAAGAGCCATAGCAGCGAATGGTATACGGGAACGGCGAATGCCATCTACCAGAATCTGGATTATATGGAAACGTTTAATCCGGAATATGTGCTGATCTTATCCGGAGACCATATCTATAAGATGGATTATGAGGTGATGCTTGATTACCATAAGGAGAACCAGGCGGATGTCACGATTGCGGCGATGCCGGTTCCGAAGGAAGAAGCGAGCAGATTCGGTATCGTCGTGACAGACAGCGACGGTAAGATATCGGAGTTCCAGGAGAAGCCGCCAGAGCCAAAGAGCAATCTTGCCTCTATGGGAATCTACATCTTTAGCTGGAAGGTGCTCAAGGAGGCGTTGATCGCACTGGAGCATGTGCCGGGATGTGACTTCGGCAAACATATCATTCCATACTGCCATGAGAGGGGGCAGCGGTTATTCGCTTATGAATACAACGGATATTGGAAGGATGTAGGAACGCTGGGTTCTTATTGGGAAGCGAATATGGAATTAATTGATATTATTCCGGAATTCAATCTCTATGAGGAATACTGGAAGATCTATACGAACAGCGGGATCCTGCCGCCGCAGTATATTTCCGGACAGGCAGTCGTTGACAGGAGCATTATCGGCAACGGTTCGGAGGTGTACGGCGAGGTGCGCAACAGTGTCATCGGCTCCGGCGTGACCATAGGCGAGGGGACGGTGGTACGGGATTCCATCATCATGAAAGATGTTACGATCGGAAGCGGATGTGTGATCGATAAGTCGATCATTGCCGAGAACTGTGAGATCGGCAGCAACGTGACGTTCGGGATCGGCAGCGATATACCGAATAAGCTGAAACCGGCAGTCTACTCCTTCGGACTGGTGACGGTCGGCGAGAATTCCGTGATCCCGTCCGGAGTACAGGTCGGCAAGAATACTGCGGTCAGCGGTTTCACGGTTAAGGAGGACTACCCGAACGGCGTACTGGAGAGCGGAGAGACATTGATAAAGGCAGGTGAACGAGTATGAGAGCAGTAGGTATTATTTTAGCAGGCGGGAACAGTCATAAGATGCGGGAACTGACTCATAGACGGGCGATTGCCGCTATGCCGGTTGCGGGAAGCTACAGAGCGATAGATTTTGCGCTGAGTAATATGTCGAATTCACATATTCAGAAGGTGGCGGTGCTGACGCAGTATAATGCACGCTCCCTGAACGAGCACCTGAACTCGTCTAAGTGGTGGGATTTTGGAAGGAAACAAGGGGGATTGTATGTATTTACCCCGACGATCACTGCGGACAACGGATATTGGTACAGAGGAACGGCGGACGCGATCTATCAGAATCTGGATTTCCTCCGGAGGTGCCATGAACCATATGTGATCATTACATCCGGAGACGCCGTATATAAGATGGATTATAATAAGGTATTAGAATACCATATCGAGAAGAAGGCGGATGTTACGGTAGTTTGTAAGAAACTGGACGACGGTGAGGACGCCAGCAGGTTCGGGCTCCTGAAGATGGATGAGGCAATGCGGATCGAAGATTTCGAAGAGAAGCCGATGCTCGCCACTTCAAGCACTATCTCAACCGGAATCTATATTATCAGAAGGAGGCTTCTGATCGACTTGATCGAGCATTGCGCGGAAGAGGAAAGACATGATTTTGTAACTGATATTCTGATCAGATATAAGAATTTGAAAAGAATGTACGGTTATGAGATAAAAGATTACTGGAGCAACATATCAACAGTAGACGCCTACTACCGGACGAATATGGATTTTCTTAAGCCTGAGGTGCGGAATTATTTCTTCAAAGAACATCCGGAGATCTATTCCAAGGTCAGCGACCTGCCGCCGGCAAAGTATAATCCGGGAGCCATAGTCAAGAACAGCCTTGTAGCAAGCGGAAGTATTATCAATGGTACGGTAGAGAATTCGATCCTTTTCAAGAAGACATTCGTGGGGAATAATTGTGTGATCAAGAACTCGATTATCCTGAACGACGTTTATCTCGGAGATAATACGTATATTGAGAACTGCATCGTCGAGAGCCGGGATACGATCAGGGCGAATACACGTCATGTTGGGGAGAATGGTGTGAAAGTAGTCGTGGAAAAGAACGAAAGGTATGCACTATAGTGCGTCGGTTAGGAAGAAAGGGGCAAGTAAAAGAATGCAGATCACAGATGTACGCGTGCGAAAGGTGGCTAAGGAGGGCAAACTTAAAGCGGTGGTATCCATTACGATGGATGAAGAGTTTGTTGTACATGATATTAAGGTCATCGAAGGTGAAAAGGGACTTTTCATCGCCATGCCGAGCAAAAAGGCTTTGGATGGAGAGTATCGTGACATTGCTCATCCAATCAATTCTGGGACGAGAGATCGTATACAGCGTATTATCCTTGAAAAATACGAAGAAGCATTAGAAGAAGAGAGGGAAGAGTAATGTAAGGGGCTGCCGGCAGAACCTGAGACTGCATGGCGGCATAAAGGAAAGAAAAGGCTGCTGCAGGATTGCGGCAGCCTTTTTCGCATGGTGCGCCTGGCGGCGTGCGTTCTCGTTATGGTAATGTGCTTTGTACTGGCTGCGCAGGACGATGCGGTTACAGACGGAACTGGAGCGGCTTGTGTGTCTTGGGGTGGCAAAAGTCCAGCCGGCAGGCGCACAGGCAGATCTCCTGCCAGGTGTGCGCGTCTTTGCAGTCCGGGTTGTATTTGGTATCCCCGGCGATGGGGCAGCCCATATGCGCCAATTGTACGCGGATCTGGTGGTGGCGGCCGGTATCCAGCCGGATATCAAGCTCCGTGGCGCCTGGAACTTTGGGAAAATGAAGTCCGTCTGACACGGTCTGATAATGCAGCCTGGCAAGCTTGGCGTCCCTGGTATCGGAACCGCAGACGCGCGACAGGTTGGTACGCGGGTCTTTCACCAGATAATCTTCCAGGGTGTCCGCTTTTTTCGGCGGGCGTCCGGCAACAAGCGCCCGGTAGTATTTCCCGAATTCATGGCAGGTAAGCTGCCGGTTCAATTCCTTTGCGGCGGCGGGAGTCTTGGCGAATACAAGGATCCCCCTGACCGGCTGATCCAGACGGTGGATGACGGCAAGGTAAGGCTCGCCTCCCTTTGGAGAACTTCGGTAGATGTGGTTCTTGAGGATACTGACCAGATCGGGATCGGTGAGCCGTCTGCTTTGGACGGCGGTTCCGCAGGGTTTGTCACATACCAGGATATGCTCGTCTTCATACAGGATCTCCGGGAGATCCGGATCCTGTGGGCGGTTGGTGCGGGTATCCCGGCGTGGTTTTTCTATATATAGCGCCATACAGGCTTCCTCCTTGCTTTTTCTATAGTTCAGGAATCTGCGGATCCAATATTTTTCACGCTGTCCCGTTCGATAAAATCTGTCAATATCTCAAGTTTCGACGGAAGGCGAAACTGTTCCTCGCTTTGGCTGATCAGAAGACGCGCGGCGGTTCTGCCGATCTCTTCTTTCAGGACGTTGAAAGTAGTAAGAGGGGGCGAAGAGATCTCGCAGAACGGCATATTGTCGAATCCGATGATCGAGATATCGTCCGGGATCCGGTAGTGCCTGTCCTTCAGCGCCTTCATCGCGCCCAGCGCGATGATATCGTTCACCGCGACATAAGCGGTGGGGAGTTCCGGATCTTCGCTCAGATATTCCTTCATGGAGACCTGCGCGCCGGTCATGGTAGGCTGCAGGTTCACGCAGTATTTTTCTTCTACTTTGAGATGATGCTCTTCCATCGCCTCACGGAATCCCTTCTCCCGTTCGCTGAAGTTGCGGATGGGGATCGTGCTGCCGATATATCCGATCTTCCTGTGGCCTTTCGATACGAGATAGGAGACCGCCTGGTTGAAGGAGTTCCGGTTCTCCATGAGCACCGTAGTAAAATCCCCCTCCCGATACCAGGCGTCTACGACGACGAACGGCACTTTTAATTGTTTGAAAGGCAGGACGTCTTCCCATTCAAGTTCTGTTGCAAGCAGGATGATCCCGCTCTTGGTCTCGTTGAGCAGGCTTGAGATCTTTGCCTCATGGTCTGCGTCGGACATGTATATGTTCATGATACTGGTAGCGATATGGTATTTCTGGCCTTCTTTTTCTACGCCGTCGATCAGGGAAAGGATGAGCGGCGTCTCCATCAGGATCTGTCCGCTTTTTCGATACATGACCAGTATGATCCGGTCCATTTTCTTGGAGGAAGTATACCCGAGTGTCCTGGCTGCTTCAAAGATCCTCTTTACGGTTTTCTCATTTGCCTCTTTTTTCTGATTTAGTACATTTGATACGGTTGCCTGTGAATAGCCAGTTAATTCGCTGATTTGTTTTAATGTTACCCGAGCCAAGATCAGGTCCCTCCTCTCGTCCTCTTCGGCATATCTAAAACGCTATTATACTATCATAAACACCCTTGTTTTTCAAGAAATTTCCAGATTCTTGTAGTCCTGGAACAGAAGATATCTTGCGGGTACGTCTTCTTCGATCTCTGGCAGTCGGTTTTTTGCCGAATGGAAGCGGTTGTCCAGTGTGTCGTCGTTGGTTGTAGATACTTCGAAGAGCATGATCTTCCCGGTTCCTTTCTCGCCGATCCATCTGTGATACTGGCGGGGATTCAGGGTGATGCTTTCGCCGGGATGCAGGGTGACGGTTCCGCCGGCGGGAACGGTTACCTGCCGTCCGTCTATCGTCACGGTTACATCCGTATCGGCAAAATCTTCCCCGTCGTCGGAGTTATAGAGCTGTACGATGAGATTGCCGCCGCCCCTGTTGATGATGTCTTCCATCTTGCTCCAATGAAAATGAAAGGGAAGTTCCTGGCCGTCCTCCACAAGAAGCAGTTTCTCGGCGTAAGGCTTGGGGTACTTTTCTTTATTGTGGAAATTGCCGTTGCGGAAGGTGAAGATCAGAAGCCCGCAGGAATTGAAATCTCCGCTTCCAAAGTCGCTGATATCCCAGCCGAGCATGTTGTCTGTGATCTCCTGGTATTCCGGTCCCATTGCCTTCCATTCGGGGAGCCCCCATTTGGCAAACGCCGGAAAACAGAGCCCCTTTTCTTCTACAAATGTAATCGCTTCCTCAATGATCGTATTTAGTTCTGACCTTTTCATATGGTTCTCCTTCATGATTATATATTTTGAAATTCTATGACCGTATAGATCCCGGCATTTTGGATAACGGCGTCCTGTCCCCGGACATCTGCCCGGATCTCGGGGTTATCCGGGAATGTATGAAGCTTCACGCCGCAGAAAGGAAATGCGGCGGTCAGCCGGAGGGAAGGAATCGCGTCGATCCGATGCGTTTCTTCATTAAAATTATAGTTGACGATATGTAGGAACCAGGCGTCTTCGCCGCGGTGCAGCGCCGTTCCGTATAACGGGTTGCCGTCGAAGGCGATCAGCGGCGGTTTCTTCGCCAGGCTGTCAAGCAGCAGTCCGGACTCTTCGAGGGCATATTCGGCTGTGGCGTTCAGCGCTTCTGGTTTCCGGGAGTATGTGATCACTTCCCCGCCGGCGGCATGGTAAGCGTTCAACACGTCTATGGTCTTTTTTTCCATGAGAAATGCGTCCGGTACGACGACCGTCTTATAAGGCTCCAGCCGTTGGGGCGTCAGTTCTTCGTCAGGGCTTTCATAGATGACGTTGTAGAAAAGCTTTCGGCTGCTCATGTCCTGGATCAGATCGAAGAAGGCTTCGAAGGTTCCGTCGTTGGAGAAAGCGCCCTGGCGTCCCAACTCTTCCACTCCATCCAGATTGACCTTCTCTACTTTGTTGTAGGTTATGGAGGCTTTCGCGGACGGTTCTGTCCACAGGTTCTCGTAAGCGGACGGAAGGTCGTAGATCACTGCCGTATCCGCCTGGGGATTACGCGGAAACAGGCGGCTGTGTGCGTCAAGCCATGGACCAAGGCGTTTCAGCATCCGAAGATCCGGCCAGAAGGCGTCTTTGACCTGGTTCTGCAGCCAGGAACCATACGGGAAAGCGATATGGAACCCGTGAGCCAGAGGCTCTAAGAGGAACAGGATACAGCGGTCGTTGATGCCGTTCTTGATATCCGTGACCATGTCCCGGACATAGGCGTTGGGGTCCTCCACGAAACAGCTGTCTTTGCCGTTGAGCCAACCGAAGGCGAATTTGTACCATCCGTCCTGTCTTAAAGAGATATCCGTCTTCTCGCCTGCAAGGAGATCTAAGTGTTTCTTGCAATCCCAGGAGATCGGGAAGCACTGGAACAGGTTGGCGGTAACCGGGAAGTCTTCGCCTCTCTTCTTGCGGGCGTATGCCTTTGCGTGGGCGGAGAGTTCCCGGACGACCCATTCGATGGATCCGATCTGCATATTGAGAAAATGCCGGTAAAGCGGGATATCCCACCGATCATTGCCGTTGAAGGCAAGCAGGTTCTCGTCTTTGTAGCCCTTCTCAAGCAGATAAGCCCTGTAGTTAAAAGTATCCGGGTCTGCATCGTCAGGGAGAGGGATCTCATGCTGCTTCAAGTATTGGTTGAACTTGTCCATGCATTCGCCGCAGAAACATCCTGCGTTGTGAAGGACATGTTTCTGGGTGTCGTATTCGTCGATGTGCAGACCGCCTGCGCCCGCGTCGATCATCATCTCTACATCCCGCTTCATATAGGCGAGATAGGAGTCCTTGCAGCAGCAGGGAGTATAGCACTTGTGGTCGTGATCGGGCGCCATCAGCCATGCGGACAGGATATTGCGCCCTTCTAAAGAGCGCGCCTTGAATTCCTCCAGATAGTCGCCGACTTTGCGCCCTTTGTAATCCTTAAGCCCATCCGGGAAATATTTCTCGATGGGATCAAAGAGATGAGGATACTGGTTTGTGGATAATTCGCTCATCCCGACATATTTGTGATTGCCGGAGGCGCCGCGCAGGATGTTCAGAGAGAGGAGTTCCGTCTCCTCTTCGTTAAACTCGGCTCCGAACTCCCAGAGCTGCGCCTTCCATAATACAGAGAATACCTTGACGCCTCTCTTGCGGCATTCCTCGCAGAATTCCCGGTCGTTCATGTATCCGTACAGCCGCATCCTGGGCGGAGTAGGATCGTTCGCCTCCTTGTCAAGGTAGGGCAGCCCGATGGCGCCGCTTCCAAGAGAAGACCATATCAGCATGTTCCCGTGAATATCACAGATATCTTCTACCATCTGCATATTCTTCATCGGCAGGCTTGGATGATAATTCCACATATCCCGCTGCCATCCCATAAAATAGATTCCTTTCAGCATATGAACCTCCTAACTTTTCAGGCCGGACAGAGAGATCCCTTTTGTCAGGAACTTCTGGCCGAATCCATAGACGATGGTTGGTACGATCAGAGAAATCATGACGCCTGCGAGGATATACGCAAGGCTGCCCGCGGAGCGGAAGCCTTTCAAAGACTGCATCCCCATAGTCAGGGTGAATTTTTCCTCTGAATTGATATATATGAGCGGTGCGAAGAAGTTGTTCCACTGCTCAATGAACTTCATAAAACATGTTACGATAATGGTCGGGACACACATGGGCAAGACCACGTTCCAATATACCCGGAAGGTTGAGCATCCGTCGATGATCGCCGCGTCGATATAGCTGTCCGGGATCCCCTTCATATTCTGGGTGATCAGGAATACGCCGAAGGGATTGGCGAGATAGGGCAGGATCAGCGCCAGGTGCGAATCGATCAGGGATAGCTTGTTCATGACCAGAAACTGCGCGATGGCGTAGGACTGGAAAGGGATCAGCAAGCCTGCGATGATGAAGAGGAATATGAAGTTCTTCCCTTTGAAATTCAGTTTTGCAATGGCGAAAGACGCCATGGTGGTGAACAAGGTTCCGATGATCACGATCAGAAAAGTGATCTTCGTACTGTTCCAGAAGAATTGAAGAAAATCAAAGCTCTTAAATATATGGCTGTAATTGCCCCACATCCATTCGGTCGGGAAGAAGGACGGCGGCAGGTCAAAAGAATCCTTGGGCAGCCGCAGAGAAGTGGCGAATGCCCAGAAGAACGGCATCAAGAATAAGATCCCGAAGAAGATGAGTATGATATTCGGTATGAGCTGAGGTTTTCTTTTGTTTTTGTAATTTTGTTGTCTCATAGATTCCCTGCTTTCTTTATTCCGTGTCATAAGTAACCCATTTCTGCTGATACCGGAACATGAGGACGGTGATCAGCAATACGATCACAAATAGGATCAGTCCCAGAGTCGAAGCGTAACCGAAGTGATATTCCTGGAATCCTTTCCGGTAGATGTGCATTGCCACTGTCTGCGAAGAGACGCCGGGACCGCCCTTGGTGAGGAAGTAGGTCTCGTCGAACATCTGGAAGCAATTGATCAGTGTGGTGACGACGACAAAGAAGATGGTAGGAGTCAGCATCGGTATCTGGATCTTGAACAGGCTCTGCCATCTTGACGCGCCGTCCACCCGCGCCGCTTCCATGTAGGTATCCGGAATGTTCTGGAGTCCGATGAAATAATACAGGAAGGCATTGCCGATGAATTTCCATGCGCTGAAGATCGCTATGGACAGAAGCGACCATTTGGAATCGCCTAGCCAGTTGACACGGTCCATGCCGAGGACGTCGAACATCCAGTTGAAAACTCCGAATTCAAAATCAAAGAGATATCCCCATACGATCACGATCGCCGAGGTGGTCACGACCAGCGGAAAATAAAATAAAATGCGGTACACACCCTGAAAAAAGCGGGATCTGATAGAATTTACCGCGATGGCGAGCACCATGCCTCCTATGATATGGACCGGCGCGATGATCAGGACGAATTTTACCGTATTGAGCATTACCGTGCGGAAATCCGGATCCTCGAATAACTGTCTGAAATTAGCAAGCCCGACGAATTCAATGGGTTTTAACAGGCTGAATTCGGAAAAGCTCAGTATAAATATGGTCATGATCAGCGGAACTGCAGTAAATATGATGTAGAAGACCAGCGTGGGGCTTAAGAAGAGGTATGCAGTTATGTTTTCCTTTATCATGCGGCGTCTTTTCATATTTGTTTTTAAATTTTCGTTCATAGTAAGATGATCTCCCCTTTTGTCAGAAAGGGCTGCTGCAAATTGCAACTGCCCCGCCTGTTTGCGACAATTAGTTTTTAAAGAGGCTGTCTATCACAGCTTGTTCTTCGTCGGTGTCCCTGTAGGTACTGTTCTTGAAGCATTGGTTGATCTCTTTGGCAGCTTCGTCAAGCGCCTGTGATACGGGCGCCTGATTGGCGTAGATGATATCCATGTATTTGGAGTAGATGTTCGCAAGATCGGCATACTCCGGCGGGTCCTGGCTTCTGCGCCATTCGTTCTTATTATATACATCGTACATTACTTCGTAGTTGTCGATGATGCCGTCGGTCGCGCAGATCTCTTCACCCCAGGTTGGGTTGGCAGGGAGAGATCCGGTCTTCATGAAGACTTCCGAATAGGTCTGTCCTGCGGTCCAGAGGGCAACCTTCATGGCCTCCTCCGGATGCTTGGTGCTGTTCAGCACGACGAATCCGCAGCTTCCAGCGCAGGTATTGTGGCCGCCTTCGCCCTTTGGCATGGTCTGTACGAAGATCTTGTCGTCCAGGTCGCTTGCGTTATAGTCGTCGGATACCCATCTTCCCCAGAAGCCCATGGCTGTCTTGCCCTGTACGATGAGCTCGGTATCTGTGATGGTATCGCTCGGCTGCGGCGCGTAACCGTATTTCCAGATGGAATCCTGAAGGAACTGGAATACCCGGTTGCACTGAGGGGAGTTGATGGCGGCTTCCGACCAGTCGTCGTTCAGCGGAGAGCCATTCTCGGAATATAATAATCCCTGCAGGCAGAAGAAGTTTGTCGGCACTCCGAACGGGAACGCGTCTACGCCGGAATTCTTAAGCTGTTCACAGATATCTCTGAAATCATCCCAGGTCCAGTCTGCGTCCGGCAGCGGGATCTTGGCTTCTTCGAAGATGTCCTTCCGGATATGTACGACGACGGAATTCGCCTCGTAAGGAACGCCGTAGGTATTGCCGTCTACAACAAAGATGTCCTTCAGTTCGTCGGCGATGGCGTCCATATGGATCGCTTCGGCGTCTTCCGGATGAGCCTCCAGATAATCGTTCATCGGCAGCCCCAGGTCGTTCATTGCCATGAATGCGACGCCTTCCAGTCCAAGTGCACAGATATCCGGCGCATTCCCGCTGGCGATCATAGTCTGGATCTTCATGAGATAGCCGTTCCAGTTGGAACCATAAGAGTCGCTGGTGATATACTGGAATTCAGGTATGATATTGGGGTTCTCTTTGGTGAATTCTTCAAACACCTTCTTCTGCGATTCGGTCATGTCGGCGCCGTCAGAAAAGAGCGCTACTTTTATATGTACAGGTTCGTCTTCTGAGGAAGCGCCGCCTTTGTCTTCGCCGCCTTTCCCGTTCTGTCCACATGCGGCGAGACTGATCGTCATCACTGTGCATAATAATGCTGATAAAATTCTTCTTTTCATCTTTTACCTCCGTTTCTTTGATTAGTGTTAAAAATTAAGTAAAAATTTACTAAATATAAAATCTGAATCTGTGAACACATTTTATGCTAATTTTAGGAAAACTAGAATAAGTGTTGGTGAAATACATGTATTCGCTTTTAAAATTGGCCATTTTTGATAAAACAAATATAGCATTTTTGAAATTGTATGTCAATAATAAGGTTAAAATTTATGTGTATTTACATAATAAATTTAATATAAATTTTTACTAAAATTTTACCCCTTGACATAATGCAGGCTATCTATTAGAATAACCTTTAACTGAATAGTCCGCCGGCGATGCCGTACTGGCAAGTTGTTTGTTATTTGATGTACTAGTTGCAGAAGGCGGATTTTGGCTGTGAAGAGGAATAGTAATTACAGAAGAGATTCTACAGAGAGGGGATACGGCGGCTGAGAGATCCCTGAACCACCTGTGACGAACCTACCTTGGAGCCGCTGTGTGAAAATACAGCGTGGCGCCAGCGTTAATGGCGATGAGAGAGAACTGCAGAAGGGCTGCAGTTAACTAGGGTGGTACCGCCGAGCTTTTCGGTCCCTTTTATTGTGATGGGAGTTGAAGGCGCGGTGTTTTTTTATGCGCATAGAGACTTCTGGCAGGAAGATGTAAAAAGAAAAGGAGAAGAGAAACATGGCAAAGGAAAAGATGGTTAAAAACATCACATCGCGTGAAGAGAATTTTGCTCAGTGGTATACGGATGTGGTACGAGAGGCAGAGTTGTGTGATTATTCCAGCGTTAAGGGGTGCCTGAACTACCTCCCGAACGGATATGCGATCTGGGAGCTGATACAGGCGGATCTTGACAGAAGGTTCAAGGAGACGGGAGTAGAGAACGTATCCCTTCCGCTTCTGATCCCGGAGTCCCTTCTGGAGAAAGAAGCAGAGCATGTGGACGGTTTTGCACCGGAGGTAGCGTGGGTGACGCACGGCGGTATGGAGAGGCTGCAGGAGAGACTGTGTATCCGTCCGACATCAGAAACCTTATTCT
The DNA here is from genome assembly GCF_000403455.2 of Dorea sp. 5-2. GTDB lineage: Bacteria > Bacillota > Clostridia > Lachnospirales > Lachnospiraceae > Sporofaciens. Next base: position 80,241 of record NZ_KE159720.1, read on the forward strand.
GCGATCTGTGGGCAAGGACTGTGAAGTCCTACAGAGATCTTCCGAAGGTATGGAACCAGTGGAATTCCGTGCTGCGCTGGGAGAAGACTACAAGACCGTTCCTGCGTTCCAGAGAGTTCCTGTGGCAGGAGGGACATACCATCCATGCAACCTACGAAGAAGCAGAGGAGCGTACGATCCAGATGCTCCGTGTATATGAGGATTGCTACAAAGAGACGCTGGCGATCCCGTTCGTATCCGGAAGAAAGGCTGAACATGAGAAGTTCGCCGGAGCGCAGGATACTTATACGATCGAAGCTCTGATGCATGACGGCAAGGCGCTGCAGTCTGCGACCAGCCATTTCTTCGGAAGCGGTTTCCCGGATGCATTTGATATTAAATATGTAGATAAGAATAACGAGCTGCACAGTGTATATGAGACTTCTTGGGGATGGTCTACAAGAAGTCTCGGCGCGCTGATCATGGTTCACGGCGACGACGACGGACTGGTGCTGCCTCCGCATGTAGCTCCGGTAGAATGCCGCGTGATCCCGATCGCACAGCACAAAGAAGGCGTTCTTGATAAGGCGCACGAACTTCTCGGCGAGCTTAAGAAGGCGGGCTACAGAGTGAGGATCGACGATTCTGAGAAGAGCCCGGGATGGAAGTTCGCTGAGCAGGAGATGCTTGGTATCCCGACACGTATTGAGATCGGTCCAAAGGATCTGGAGAAGAACCAGGTGATCGTGGTACGCCGTGATACCCGCGAGAAGACCGTGGTTTCCATGGATGAGATCACAGTGAAGCTTCGCGAGATCTTAGAGACCATGCAGCAGGATATGTATGACCGGGCATGCGAGTTCCTGAACAGCCATATCGACACTGCGGTTACGATGGACGAGATGACAGAGAAGTTCAAGGCAAACCGCGGATTCGTGAAGGCATGCTGGTGCGGAGATCCGGAGTGTGAAGGCGAAGTGAAGTATGTGACCGGCGGAGCAGCAACCAGATGCCTGATCGAGGATGAAGAGATGATCTCGGATAAATGTATCTGGTGCGGTAAGCCTGCGAAGCATATGGCTTACTGGGGCAAGTCCTATTAAGAAAATATAGAGCATAATGAAGCTGCCGCAAGAGACGTAGATGGATCTTGCGGCAGTTTTGATTGATGAAGAACAAATGTTCGGTTTTGGATTGACATATAATCTTGTATATGCTATGATTTTTGTATAGATTTATTGGTTCGATCGGTCGTTGAAAGAGTAGCCTGTAGGAGAATGAAAGTAGGTGTTTATATGGGAAGATATCATGCAATTGACATTGCGAGATGGTTTATTCACAGAAATGATGAAGATGTAAAAAACGGAGAGGATGAAAAGATGACCCTTCTTAAATTACTCAAGCTTCTGTACTATGCGGAAGGGTGTTCGCTTGCGTTAAATAAGGGATCGCTGTTTAGCGAAAAGATCGTAGCATGGGAACATGGTCCTGTAGTAGAGGAAGTCTGGAGAAAATTTGACGACGCGTATAATCTGGATGTGGCTGCTTCGGACATGGAGGGTAGCTTATCTGGGATCAGTGATGAAGATGATGCTTTGCTTGAAGATGTATATGCCGTTTTTGGGAAGTATTCGGCATTAGGTTTGAGGAATAAGACGCATGCTGAAAGTCCGTGGTTAGACGCTAAGCATGGAGGGATGAGATTTAATTCGGAGATTCCCAGACAATCTATTGTAAAGTATTTTAAGGAGAATTATGTCAAGAGCTAAGGATACGCAAAAAGATTTTATAGATAAACAAGTCGAAGAGCGGATAAGACAAACCTGGGCTGAAAAGAACGTTTCGATTAGTTTTGAGCATGAATTGCCGAATGATCATTATAGTCCTGACGGCATTAAGGATAAAAACGATAGATTGCTATTCTACGAACATTTCAGAGAGAAGATGAAATATATGACAAGCAAGACTTGGAAGGATTTCGGTAAGGAAAATAAAAGAACTGGCTATGAAACCCTTCCGCTAAAACAATTTAATAAAAATATGCAATCATCTTTGAAGAATACAAATATTGTTAGTCAATATTCCTGCGGTACACGCTTGGGAGCGTGCCGTACCGTTTCTTGAATAGCTTTGAGAAAGCTTTGTTATTTGGAAAACCATTGCTGTAAGCGATCGCTCCGATGGGGAGCTGTGTCTCTGTCAGGTCTTTTGCCGCGTGTTCAAGGCGGATATCATCCAGACATGTCTTGTAATTTGTCTTTGCATATTTCCGAAACATTCTTGACAGGTAAGCCGGTGAATAACCGAATGTCCTGGCGAGTATTTCCAGTGAGAGTTCTTCTTTATAATTTTCTTTCATATAAGAAGTGATCAGCGAGAGCGCGTCTAGTTTACGGTGCTTCCGGATGACTTTTTCATCTACGTCGGTTTCCCGGTATTTTGTTACAAGGATGTAGAGCAGCAGATAGAACTGGCTCTGTACCTTTAATTCATAGCCGCACTGTTTTTCTTCGTATCTGCGGTACATATCCTGGATCAGCCGCATGGGTTCTTCGTCCTGAAGATGGGAAGAAGTGGAGAAATAGATGAACTTCTCGTCTGTATAATATCTTTCGAACGTGGAAAGCGGGATCTGCAGTACCACGGTCCGGTTTGGTTTTGGGGAGGAGACGGAGTGTACCTCGTTGGAATTCACGAGCATGAATTCGCCTGGGGTGAGGGGATAGCGTTTTTCATCGACATAGAATTCCAGTTCGCCTTCAAAGAGCGCGAAGATCTCGATGGATCTGTGCCAGTGCTTTTCGCGCATATAGCCGCCGTCTTTTCCTTCGAATATGAACATCTTAAATGGTATGTCGTCGTTGGGGACGATGATCTCGTGTGAATAGGGCATAGTATCGCTCCTTTTGTGATGGTTTAATGAGGCTGCGGGATCCAGTCGGATGCGCCGATGACGCCGACGGCTTTTGCGCCGCATTCATTGGCGTATTGTGCACATTCCCGCAGGGTTCGCCCTTCTGACAGTGCGAAGAGGAAGCCTGCCGCGAAGCTGTCTCCTGCTCCTGTCGTGTCAATACACGTTACGCCGGCTTCGGCAGGCAGCAGATAGGCCTCGCAATGGTTCGTCACCAGGCACCCTTTTGCGCCGCACTTGATGATCACATTCTTGACGCCGGTTCTAAGAAGCGCTTTCGCGGCTTCCGTAACGGTGCTTTTCCCGGTAAGCAGCAGGGCTTCTTCTTCGTTGGGGAGCAGATAATCCACATAAGAGAATGCTTCTGCCATATCCTCTGCCGTCTCGTGATTCTTGCACTTTGTCATGTCCGCGCACACGATCTTTCCCTGGTGCTTGGCGCAGGCGAAGATATGGCGCAGATCTTTTGCCCTGATCTGCGGAAATACGAAGATACTGGCGAAGCAGACGATCTTCGCGCTTACAGGGAAGGGCAGGTGTATGTCATTTGGACACAGCTGTCTTAAGCTTCCTCTTTCATTCGTAAGGAAGCTTCGCCTCCCGTCCGGTTGTACGAGTACGACATTGACGCCTGTCGTCATGCCGTCCCGCAGGCAGTCTGGGGAAAGCAGGATGCCTTCCCGGTTACAATGTTCGAGAAGATATTGTCCGGCGTGATCGCTGCCGATCACGGTGTCTAAGAGGACGGTCTTGCCTAAGCGTGCAAGTACCGTAGCTTCGTTCAGTGCGTCGGCGCCTGTGGACATACGGATGTCCTCGGCTGGATAGGAGCCTGTCCGGAATACCGCTTCATCTGCCGGACGGACGAGTATGTCGATGATCGCGGCTCCGATTATGATGATCTCAGCTTCTTTTTTTCCCATGTCATTTTCCTTTCTGGCAGGTGATCGGTTATTTGTTATCGCATATAGTTATCATAGCATGCTTCTGGAAGGATATAAAGTGCCTGAAATAAAAAAAGGACAAAAATATGCCATAAAAGGGCTAATTATTGCGTTGTAAGCAATGAAATAAGTTGATAAAATGACCTTAACATATAGAAGATGATAAGGAGGGGAATGCTATGGAGATTCAGAAAGTAACAGACGCTTCGTTTGGCGTCTATGGGAAGGTGCTGGCGGGATATGATCTTACGGAGATGCTGGAGGTGATGAGCCACACGCCGTGCCCGGCGGATGATGTGGTCTATGTGCCGGGAATGGATGAGCTAGAGGCGCTTCCGGCGGCAAAGGAGCTTAGGGAACGGGCGTATGGCGGTCTGCCGGTCCAGGTCGGATATTGCAACGGGAATAACAGGAAGCTTAACGCGGTGGAATATCACCGTTCCTCAGAGATTGATATCGCGCAGACAGATCTGGTCCTTTTGCTTGGAAGGCAGCAGGATATAGAAGAGGACTATACCTATGACACGTCGAAGATAGAAGCTTTTTATGTGCCTGCGGGTACGGCGGTGGAATTATATGCGACGACGCTGCATTATGCCCCATGTACGGCAGAAGGCGGCGGATTCCGGTGTGTCATCGTATTGCCGGCAGATACGAACCGGGAGCTTGATTTTACACCTTTGGCAGAAGGGGAAGACCGCCTGGTCACAGCGAAGAACAAATGGCTGATCGCACATGAGGAAGCGGGTATTGAAGGGGCTTTCTGCGGACTTAAGGGAGAGAATATAACGTTAAAGGAATCGTAGTATTGGAGGCAGAGTGTTATTGGTGAAAGGAGGCGGTTGTTTTGGAGCTGCATGTGCTGAAGGAACGGCAGTTGGGAAAGAGGGATCCTATGATATACGGACACTTTATCGAACATTTTCACCGGCAGATCTACGGCGGTGTGTACGATCCGGGGAATCCGCTGTCCGATGAAGATGGTTTCCGGACGGATGTATTGGAAGCGATGAGGAAGATCAAGGTTCCGGTCTTGAGATGGCCGGGAGGATGCTTCGTCTCTTCCTATCACTGGAAGAACGCCGTGGGCAGCAATAGAAAGCCTATGTTCGATAAGGCGTGGCGTGTGGAGGACCCGAATACATTCGGGACGGATGAATACATAAAGCTGTGCCGGAAGATTGGGTGCCAGCCGTATATCTGTACGAATGCAGGCACGGGAACGGCGGAGGAGATGAGCGACTGGGTCGAGTACTGCAACCTGCCTTGCGAGGGAGAATTTGCAAAATGGCGGATCGAGAATGGATATGAGGAACCGCATGGAGTAAGATACTGGAGTATCGGGAACGAGAACTATGGTTCCTGGGAGATCGGAGCGAAGACAGCCGGGGAGTGGGGGCATCTGGTGGCGGAATCCGCTAAGATGATCAAGCACGTGGATCCGACGACGGAGCTTACTGCCGCCGCGCTTGCAGATATCAACTGGAATATCCATCTGCTTGAGAGCAGCGGGCAATTCCTGGACTGGATCTCGATCCATGAATACTGGGACGGGATCCATAACGATAATAATTATGCGGATTATGAGCAGGTTATGGCATATACGGCGAACCTGAATACCTCGATCGAGAAGGTGAGGGGGCTTCTTGCTGCGATGCAGCTTGATAAGAAGATCAAGATCGCATTCGACGAGTGGAATCTGAGAGGATGGTATCATCCGAATGTGCATACGGTTCGGCAGGGAGTGACCAAGGAAGAATACCTGTATCCGAGAGACGAGAATGACGACAACACGAAGTATACGATGGCAGACGCAGTATTTACCGCATGCTTCCTGAATACCTGCAACCGCAATTGCGATATCATAGGGATGGCGAATTTCGCGCCGATCGTGAATACCCGCGGATGCATCTATACATATCCGGAAGGGATCGTGTTAAGGAGCACCTACCATGTATTCGATCTGTATGTGAATTATCTCGGCGATCTTGTGTTGGACAGCTTTGGCTCAGAGCCGCCGCAGATGGCCGTGAAGAGCAAGTCAGGCGAAGAGGTGACGGTTGACCAGTTGGATATCCTGGCGACGGCATTCGGGGACAGAGAAGGTTACGCCCTGGCAGTGGTGAATAAGAGCGCGGATCAGGCGGCAAAGATCACGGTAGACTTACGCGGAAGCGGACGGGCAGTCCGGTATTATATCTGCGGCAGCAGTCCGGAGAGTTATAATGACGCAGGGCATACGGGAGTATCGGTCTTGTCCGAAGAACTGGGGATGTTTGAAGAGGGGATGAAGATAACGGTAGGCCCACACTCTGTGAATGTCATTCAGATCGGAGTGGAATAAGAGTTATATTAATAAAATTATATTAATTAAAAGGAGGAGCAACATTATGAGTAACATGCCAGAAGTGAAGGTAGGAGTAGTGGCGGTAAGCCGAGATTGTTTTCCGGAGAGCCTGTCTGTGACAAGAAGAGCGAATCTTATGAAAGCTTACACAGAGAAATACGGCGCGGAGGGGATCTATGAGTGCCCGGTCTGCATCGTAGAGAGCGAGATCCATATGGTGCAGGCATTAGAAGACATCAAAGCGGCGGGGTGTAACGCCCTGGTGGTATATCTTGGAAATTTCGGCCCGGAGATCTCAGAGACACTGCTTGCGAAGCATTTTGAAGGACCGAAGATGTTCATTGCGGCGGCGGAAGAGAGCGGTGATAACCTGGTACAGGGACGCGGAGACGCATACTGCGGTATGCTGAATGCGAGCTATAATCTGAAGCTTCGCAATGTGAAGGCATACATTCCGGAATATCCGGTAGGAGACGCGCAGGATTGTGCGGATATGATCCATGAATTCATTCCGATCGCAAGGGCGATCGTAGGTTTAAGTGAGCTCAAGATCATTAGTTTCGGTCCAAGGCCGCTGAATTTCCTTGCATGTAACGCGCCGATCAAGCAGCTGTATAACCTGGGGATCGAGATCGAGGAGAATTCAGAGCTTGATCTGTTTGAAGCATATAACAAGCACGCAGGGGACGAGAGGATCCCGGCGATCGTAAAAGAGATGGAAGAGGAGCTTGGCGCAGGCAATAAGAAGCCGGAGATCCTTGCAAAGCTTGCACAGTATGAAATTACGCTGAAGGATTGGATCGAGGCGCATAAGGGATACCGTAAGTATGTTGCGGTCGCAGGGAAATGCTGGCCTGCATTCCAGACGCAGTTCGGATTCGTTCCATGTTATGTGAACAGCCGCCTGACGGCGCAGGGAATCCCGGTATCATGCGAAGTAGATATCTACGGAGCGCTGAGTGAATTCATCGGAACAGTGGTAAGCGACGATGTGGTAACACTTCTGGATATCAACAATTCCGTTCCGAAAGATATGTACGAAGCGGAGATCAAGGATAAATACGACTATACACTGCAGGATACGTTCATGGGCTTCCACTGCGGCAATACGGCGTCAAAGAAGCTGTCCTTCTGCGAGATGAAGTATCAGATGATCATGGCAAGGACGCTGCCGGAAGAAGTGACCCAGGGAACATTGGAAGGCGATATCGTTCCCGGCGATATCACATTCTATCGTCTGCAGAGTACGGCGGATAACAAGCTGCGCGCTTATATCGCCCACGGAGAAGTGCTTCCGGTTGCGTCACGTTCCTTCGGAGGAGTCGGTGTATTCGCGATCCCGGAGATGGGCAGATTCTACCGCCATGTATTGATCGAGGGCGGATATCCGCATCATGGGGCGGTTGCGTTCGGGCATCATGGAAAGGCTCTCTTTGAAGTATTCAAGTATATCGGCGTGCCGGTAGAGGAGATCGGATACAATCAGCCGGCAGGCGTGAGATATCCTACGGAGAATCCCTGGAGATAATTATTACCGCGAAGCAGCGAGATATATAGGAGACAGGAGGACATAAAGAATGTTGTATATAGGCGTAGATTTGGGGACGTCCGCAGTTAAGCTGTTATTGATGGATGGCGAAGGCAAGATCCATAAGATCGTATCAAAAGAATACCCGTTATATTTCCCGCATCCGGGATGGTCGGAGCAGAAGCCGGAAGATTGGTTTGCCCAGACCATGGAAGGGATCAAGGAGCTGGTCGGCGAATGTGAGAAAAGCGAAGTCGCAGGGATCAGCTTCGGCGGACAGATGCACGGACTGGTGGCGCTTGACCGGGAGGATCACGTGATCCGTCCCGCGATCCTGTGGAACGACGGCAGGACCGGGGAAGAGACGGATTATCTGAATCAGACAGTCGGCAAAGATAAGTTATCCGGCTATACGGCAAATATTGCGTTCGCCGGTTTCACGGCGCCGAAGATCCTCTGGATGAAGAAGCACGAACCGGAGAATTTCGAGAAGATCAGGAAGATCATGCTGCCGAAGGATTATCTGGCATATCGCTTGTCCGGCTCCTTCTGTACGGATGTGTCCGATGCTTCCGGTATGCTGCTTATGGATGTGAAGAATCGCTGCTGGTCCAAGGAGATGCTTAAGATCTGCGGTATTACGGAGGAACAGCTGCCGCGGTTATACGAGAGCTATGAAGTGGTCGGCACGCTGAAGCCGGAGATTGCGGAAGAACTGGGGCTATCTGCCGGTGTGAAGGTGATCGCGGGAGCGGGAGATAACGCGGCGGCGGCAGTCGGTACGGGAACCGTCGGGGACGGGATGTGCAACATCTCTCTTGGGACGTCCGGAACCATATTTATCTCAAGCAGTACGTTCGGCGTAGACCAGAACAATGCGCTGCACTCCTTTGCGCATGCCGACGGATATTATCACCTGATGGGGTGTATGCTGAGTGCGGCGTCCTGTAATAAGTGGTGGAGTGAAGAGATCCTTAAGACAAAGGACTTCGCGGCGGAGCAGGCGAATATCACGAAGCTTGGGGAGAACCAGGTATTCTATCTCCCGTATCTGATGGGCGAGCGTTCTCCGCATAATAATCCGGACGCAAGGGCGATGTTCATAGGTATGACCATGGATACGGCAAGAGAAGATATGACGCAGGCGGTGTTAGAAGGTGTGACGTTCGGGCTCAGAGATTCTCTGGAGGTTGCGAAGAGCCTGGGGATCAAGATCGAACGGACGAAGATCTGCGGCGGCGGAGCGAAGAGCCCGCTGTGGAAGAAGATCCTTGCCAATATCATGAATCTTAAGGTGGATGTGATCGAGAGCGAGGAAGGACCGGCTCTTGGAGGCGCCATGCTTGCAGCGGTGGGCTGCGGGGAGTATCCTGATGTGGAGACCATCGCGAAGAAGGTTGTGAAGGTCGTGGATACGGTGGAACCGGAACCGGAGTTGGTTGCAAAGTATGAAGAAAGATATCAGAAGTTTAAGAAGATCTATCCTACGGTGAAAGCGCTGTTTTAGGGCGTGTCCGGGAATGGATTTTTAGAACTGCCGCAGAGTGTAAGATCCCTTGGCGGCAGTTCTTTTTTGTTGAGATAAAAATATAGATAAAAATCTAGAAAAACGTGCGAAAATCATATTCATAATTTCAGAAAAATGTGTTATCCTATAATAGAACTCTATATAAGCAGAAGGAGACGGATCGGTATGAAACGAAATGCAATACAAGACCTGGTTGCCTGGAAATCGGATGATGAACGTAAGCCAATGGTGCTGAAGGGAGCCCGGCAGGTTGGGAAGACTTGGCTTATGAAGAAATTTGGAGAAGAGTACTATAACAATTATGTCTACTTCAACTTTGACGAAGAAGATGAGTTGAAATCCGTATTTAAGACAAACAAGAATCCGCAGCGTATCGTAGAGCTTCTGTCCATGATCGCCGGTGAGAAGATTCTCCCGGAAGAGACGCTGATCATCTTCGATGAGATCCAGGAATGTCCGGAGGCGTTGAACGCACTCAAATATTTCAAAGAAAAAGCCAATGATTACCATGTGATCTCTGCCGGCAGTTTACTTGGGACGCTTCTTGCGGAACCGAAGTCCTACCCTGTAGGCATGGTGAATCTGCTGGATATCTTTCCGCTGACATTTGATGAATTTCTTGAAGCGGTCGAACCGTCGGGTTTTGCTTATTATAAAAGTATAGAAAAGGGAAGGCAGCCGGAAGAAATCTTTCATAATCGCTTGCTTGAAGCATATAACACATATCTTATTATCGGCGGTATGCCGGAATGCGTCGTCTCGTGGATAAAATATAAGGATCCGTCAAAAATATCCCGGATACAGCATGAATTGATTGAACTATATGAGAATGATTTTTCCAAACATAACGGTAAAGTTAACAGCGGGCGGATACTCATGGTTTTTCGCAGTATTGTTACACAGTTGGCAAAGCCGAATGAAAAATTCATGTACGGCGCTGTCCGTGAAGGAGCAAGGGCGCGTGATTTTGAAGAAGCGATAGAATGGCTCGTTTCAGCCGGTATGCTCAACCGTGTATACAATGTTTCTAAGATGGAGCATCCGCTTTCCGCTTTTGACAAGCTTGACCAGTTCAAGCTCTTTGTGTTCGACACGGGGCTTCTTAAGCATATGGCGGGGATTGATAACAGCGTAATTCTGTTGAAAACGGACTATCAATTCAAAGGACCGCTGACGGAGAACTACATCCTGCAGCAGCTTCGGGGGCAGTTCGGAACCGAGCCAAGGTACTTTTCCGATAAGAACAGTGAGATTGATTTTGTAATTCAGCACGGCGCAGAAATTATTCCTGTTGAAGTCAAAAGCGGTGAAGATAAGTCCGCGCCGTCTTTCAAGAGATATGTTGCAGATCGAAAACCTGAATATGCGGTCCGGTTTTCGAAACGCGGTTATCGGAAGGATGGGTATATCACCAATCTTCCGCCGTATCTTGCCCGCAGGATGAGAGAGCTTATATAATACTGTCTTTTGACTGAAACACCGCGATACTTCTCTCAAGGATTCCTTTCATATAAGCGATGGCAGTCCCGTAATTTGTCATAGGCACTGCGGCGTCTTCGGCGCATTTCTGGCGGTATCGCATCTCGCGTTCATTCAATGTGCAGCCGCCGCAGTGGATGATGAGCCGATATTTCTGCAGATCTAAGGGGAATTCGGTACCGCTGGTGAATTCAAAGTTCAATTCTTTCCCCGTATGCTTCCGGATCCAGTTCGGCAGTTTTACCGTGCCGATATCTTCGCACTGTCTGTGATGGGTACAGCCTTCGGATATCAATATCGTATCCCCGTTTTCCAACAGATCCAGTCTCCTTGCGCCGTCCACGACAGAGTGGAGGCTTCCCTTGTATCTTGCGAACAGGATGGAGAATGAGGTCAGAGGGATGTCCTCTGGTACGATATTGGCAACCTGTTCGAACGCCTGGCTGTCTGTGATGACAAGGACAGGGCGTTTCCCAAGAGAAGCCAGAGTTTCGCGAAGTTCGGCGTCTCTTGTCACGACAGAGACGGCGCCTGCTTCCAGGATATCCCGGATGGTCTGTTGCTGCGGCAGGATCAAGCGCCCTTTGGGGGCGGCTTTGTCGATGGGAACGACCAGGACGGCAAGATCGGAAGGCTTCAAGAGGTCTCCGACGATCCGAAGCCTGGTATCCTCGGCAGGGACCAGGGAAGCGATCCGTTCTTTTAGTTCCTGGATGTTAAGCCGGGAGGCGGCGCTTGCCTGGATGACCGGAAGGGCATATTTGGTGAGGCGCTGCTTTATGGCTGCAAGAGCAGCGGGCAGTTCGGGATCCGGGATCAGGTCGGCTTTGTTCAGGACTACGATACAGGGAATGGATTTCGCCTGTATCGTATCTAAGATGTCATCATCCTCCCGGGTCATACCGGCAGTCCCGTCTACGACCAGTACGGCGATGTCTGTCTTGTTCAGCATCTGATGAGCCTTGCGGACTCTGAGTGCGCCAAGCTCGCCTTCGTCGTCAATGCCGGGAGTGTCGATCATGACTACCGCGCCGAGCGGAAGCAGTTCCATGGCTTTCAGGACAGGATCGGTGGTGGTTCCTCTTATGTCGGATACGATGGAAAGATCCTGTCCGGTCAGGGCGTTGATGATGCTTGATTTGCCCGCGTTTCTCTTTCCGAAGATGCCGATGTGTATGCGTTCGGAAGACGGGGTGTTATTTAAACTCATGGTGGAAGACCTCCTTAGTCATATGGAAACATACGCTTCATTCATCAGCAGGTGCTTAGAAGCGGAAATCTCTGCGGTTATTTTCGCGGATCAGCCGGAGATTCTCCAGTACGACCGCGCGCGCCTTCTCGTTAGGTACGTTCAGGACTTCCCTGTCGATCAGCCTGTCCCCGATCGCTTTTGTGGCGGGAGAGGCATAATCCATCAGATACTCTTCCAACGTCATCAGAGCGTTGGGGTGGCAGCAGTTCTGGATCTGACCGCTCTTGCACAAGGACATGAAGCGGTCTCCGGTCCGTCCTTCGCGGTAGCATGCGGTACAGAAGCTTGGGATATAATCCATCTCCATCAGCCACCGTACGACCTCATCCAGAGTCCGGTTGTCAATGACGTCGAACTGTTCGGATTTCTCATCTTCCGGTTCCGGTTCGCAATAGCCGCCGACACTTGTCCTGGAACCGCCGCTGATCTGGGAGATGCCAAGATGAAGGACGCGTTCCCGGGTCTTTTGGCTCTCGCGGGTAGAGATGATCATGCCGGTATAAGGAACGGCGATCCGGATACATGCCACGATCTTCGCGAAAGTGTCGTCGTCAATCCCATTTGTAAATGAATCCGCGTCAATATCATCCGCATTACGAAGCCTTGGCACGCTGATGGTGTGCGGTCCCACGCCGAAAGCTGCTTCCAGATGTTCCGCATGCATCAGAAGCCCTGCAAATTCATAGCGGTATTTGTCCAGTCCGAAGAGAACTCCTACGCCGACGTCGTCGATCCCGCCCTCCATGGCGCGGTCCATGGCAGTGGTGTGATAATCATAATCATGCTTCGGGCCGGTTGGGTGCAGCTTTAGGTAGCTTTCTTTGTGATAGGTCTCCTGGAACAAGATATAGGTTCCGATCCCGGCTTCCTTGAGCAGGCGGTAGTTGTCGACCGTGGTTGCGGCGATATTGATATTCACACGGCGGATCGCACCGTTCTTGTGCTTGATGCCGTAGATGGTGTTGATGCAGTCCAGGTAGTATTCCATGGTGTTGTGGACCGGATCCTCTCCGGCTTCCAGGGCAAGACGCTTGTGCCCCATATCCTGCAGGGCGATCACCTCTCGGCGGATGTCTTCCTGGGTCAGTTTCTTTCTGGCGATATGCTTGTTCTTCAGATGATACGGACAATATGTGCATCCGTTGACGCAGTAGTTGGACAGGTAGAGAGGCGCGAAGAGCACGATACGGTTTCCGTAGAAATCCTTCTTGATCTGTTCGGCAAGGCGGAAGATCTTCTGGTTCAGCCCGTCGTCGTCACATGCGAGCAGGACGGAAGCTTCGCGGTGAGAAAGCCCTTTGCGCAGAGCGGCTTTCTCGATGAGAGATTCGATCAGCTCTGCATTTGCCTTATTTTCGTCTGCATAGGCAAGGGTATCGAGGATCTCGCCGTGGTTGATAAAGTCTTCGGGGTGTTTTGAATTTACATCATACATTTATGGTTCCTCCTGATTTGGGATTTTGGATCAATAGTTCAGAGAATCGCCTCTTGCGGTGACAATCCGGCAGCCGATGGATTCTATACGTTCCTTGAGGCTGGATACACATTCGGCGGCTTCGTCCCCGGTGCAGATCTTGTTGTCGTAGAGCAGATAGTCTTTGCGGACTTCTGTGGGCGACAGATTGGGCATGACGACGTTGGCGCCGGCGAGTATCCCAAGTTCCCTTCCGCAGGGATCAATGGTTCCCAGAGCGGTAGTTGCCGGCAGCAGCACCTTCGGAAGCATAAGCCTCAACAGAGCGAGCATGAACAGGGTCAGTTCCAGGGTGCCGGATTCCTTGTCTGCGAAAGGCGTCCGGCGGTGTGAGATAAAGGGACCGATCCCTACCATCTGAGGGTTCAGTTCTTTGATGAATAACATATCTTCCGCCAGGTGCTCCGGCGTCTGGTAAGGCGAACCAACCATGAACCCGGTTCCGACTTGATATCCGATGCTGCGTAAGTCCCACAGGCATTTCTGCCTGGCGGCTGCGGTAAGGGACGGCGGATGAAGCCGGGAATAGTGCCCGGCATTGTATGTCTCGTGCCGCAGGAGATACCGGTCTGCTCCGGCGTCAAATAATAAACGGTAGCTGTCATAAGATCTTTCGCCGACGGAAAGAGTTATGGCACAATCCGGGTACAGCTCTTTGATGTGCCGGATGAGCGGCGCCAGTTTGTCGTCGGTGTAATAGCCGTCTTCTCCGCCCTGCAGGACGAAAGTACGGAAACCCAGTTCATATCCGGTGCGGCAGCAGGACAGGACGGCGTCCGGTGTAAGCCTGTAGCGCACGGCGTGAGGATTGCTTTTGCGGATTCCGCAGTACAGACAATCATTCCGGCAGTAGTTGGTGAATTCGATCAGGCCGCGGATGTAGATATCCCGACCGTAATAGAGTTCTCGTTCTTCCCTTGCAAGAGAGAAGAGGTATTCGGCAAGATCCGGCGTCCGGTTAGCGATCAGAGCGATCCACTCATCTTTGGTAAGGCTGCGGTCTGCCCGCAGCTTATGGATGAGTTGTATTGGTTCAGGTCTGTTATATTCCATGCTTTTCCTTTCTTGAAAATCAAAGATCAAGATCCCGCGGCAGCTGCTCGCGGAAATAAAAAAACCCACCGCCTGTTCAAGGCGTCAGGTTCTGAAAAAGGGTAGAATATCCCCTTTCACTATCATAAGCTATTTGAAACTGTGCGCCTTTTCACGCAGGTGCGACCCTTTGTGATCAGTACTGTTATGATTGTAGCATAGGGGGATCAAATATACAATATAAGTTTATCTTTTCACAATGATAAGAGGCATAGCGCCTATGAAACAGAATGATGAGGTTTTGTTGCTTTTGGCATCAACCGCTCATACTGGACGATGGTTTTACCAGTATATAGATTGATTTTTTCTTTTTTCAACAGCGTATATCGAGGCTGCCCCTTTGCATAATCTTTTTCTGTTTTTGGAAAGAAAGTGCGGCATACTTGTGTATCTGCCCCTTTGCGGCATACCAAAAACAAATAAACTGGATTCCCTTCAAAATTGTTTTGTAAAAGATAGTCCGCCTGAATAACAGAGAAAGTATGTACTTTGGAATTATATCGAAATATCATTTCATTGCTGTCGAGAAATTCTTCAAGATGGGCAAGTGGTTTTAAGCGGGGTTCCATCTGACGGAAAAATGCACTCTGCTGAGCATGGGAGAGTTTGAGTTTGCCGGATAAGATCTCCTGCATAATAACTTCTCTTTTACCTGTTAAGAAACGCACGTTATCTGTCAGTTTATGCAGACCAGCCAGATGATGAAAATCTGCTCGGTCAAAGGAGAGTGTAAATTCCAGGATTTTCCCTTTTCGTCCTATAACGATATGATATTGGTAAGGCAACAGTTGCTCAAAAGCTTCCGCACATGTTTGTAATAAATCCATTCTAATTCCTCTTTCATATAACAGAAGACCCTGCCGTGAGACAGGGTCTTTTAGAGCATTTTCTTTCAGCTTCTTAGCCTACGCCGGTTTGAGGTTTCATTGCACAACCCCTCCTGAAAGCTCCGTAAGACAATGCCTACCGGCGCACTCTCTTACTTCAGCGCTTTGACAGACACACGCTGTTGCCTGTCCTGTACTATTATTATACGCAGCAGATGAAATTATGTCAATAAAATAAGTTTATCTTTTCGTTATTTTGTAAAATACATTTCACAGTAATCCCATAATATTCTGCTATGGAATCGACCAGGTCGTTGCGTATTCTTTTATGGTTGTTGCCGTCTAGAGACATCAGGTATGAAGAAGGCGACCTCGAATCTGGTTGATAATTCCTGTCTGAGGAAACCCGATAACCTGTATTCCGGATTTGGATATGGATATCAGTTTGTAATGAACCCGGAACCAGGCTCCTTCCGTTCCGACGGGAACTATGGGCAGTTTTGCCTTGCGTATCCGGAGAAGAATACGGTAGTCGTGGTCATGTCGCTGGAAGGACAATTTGAAAAAATCGGAAATTCCATTTGGAAAATAGTGATTCCTCGTATATAATATCCATAAGGAGTATATGAAAACGGGAGGTTAAGTTATGGATTATTCATCAGAATCACTGAAGATGCATTATGAACTAAAGGGAAAGATCGAGATGGTTTCCCGAGCAAGTGTTGATTCCAAAGAAGCGTTAAGCCTTGCCTATACGCCGGGAGTTGCCAAGCCTTGTCTTGAGATTCAAAAGGATGTCGGCAAGAGCTATGAGCTTACCCGGAGGTGGAACACGGTGGCGGTAGTTACGGACGGCACGGCGGTCCTGGGGTTGGGGGATATAGGACCGGAAGCGGGTATGCCCGTTATGGAAGGGAAATGTGTCCTGTTCAAGGAATTTGGGGATGTGGATGCGATCCCGCTTTGTATCAGAAGCAAGAATGTGGATGATATCGTGGAAACAGTCCGGCTTCTGGCGGGAAGCTTTGGCGGCGTGAACCTTGAGGATATCTCTGCGCCGAGATGTTTTGAGATAGAGAGGCGCCTGAAAGAATGCTGCGATATCCCGATCTTCCATGATGATCAGCATGGAACGGCTGTTATCACATTGGCGGGGCTTCTGAATGCGTTGAAACTGGTTGGAAAGAAGCTTGACGAAGTCAAGATCGTTACTTCAGGCGCCGGGGCGGCAGGGATCGCGATCATCCGCCTGCTTATCTCCATGGGGCTTAAGAATGTGATCATGACAGACAGGCAAGGAGCCATTTATGAGGGAAGAGAGGGATTGAACCCTGTGAAAAAGGAGATGGCGCAGATTACCAACCATATGAAAGAGAAGGGGACTCTGGCGGAAGTGATCGCAGGTGCGGACGCTTTTATCGGGGTCTCGGCTCCGGGTACGCTGACCGCGGATATGGTCAGGTCTATGGCAAAGGATCCGATCATCTTCGCGTGTGCGAATCCGACTCCGGAGATCTATCCCGAAGAGGCGAAAGAAGCCGGAGCGGCAGTGGTATCGACCGGTCGGTCGGATTACCCGAACCAGGTGAACAACGTGTTGTGTTTCCCTGGGCTATTCCGAGGAGCGCTGGATGTCCGCGCCGCAGATATCAACGACGAGATGAAGATCGCCGCCGCATACGCGATCGCCGGACTGGTAAGCGACATGGAACTGACTGCAGACTATATCCTTCCCGCGGCATTTGACCCGCGTGTGAAAGAAGCGGTCGCGCAGGCGGTGAGCGAGGCGGCGCGAAGAAGCGGCGCAGCAAGGATAGAAATATAATTGAGAAATAAAGAAGAGTCCTGCCGCAAAGAGAGTCTTAGGAGTATATATACCCATAGAATAAGGATGCCGCTGCAAATCTTGGTTTGCAGCGGCATCCTTATTCTATGGGTATATATGATTTTTAATATTTTGCCATGTCGTCCACAAAGGAACTCGTATGAGAGAGGCTCTTTGCCGGAGCTTCGTATTGCCTTGTGTCTTCCGTTGACGGCGGTACATAATTATCGTCGGCTGCATAGTTTTCATCTGCAGAAGGAGATGATTCATACGGTTCGTATGGCTCATAGGACGATGATTCATACGGCTGGCTTACAGGAGCCGGTGCGGCGGTATTTGATGCCGCGGTAAGTTTTCCGGCTGACGGCGCTGCACTCATGCCCTTCAAGCGGAAACGTCCTACCAGGCTCTTAAGAAGACTGGACTGGCTGAATAATTCTTCGCTTGCGGCGGCGCTTTCCTGTGCCGTAGCAGAGTTGGTCTGAATCACAGAAGAGATCTGGTCGATTCCCAGAGTAACCTGGGAGAGCCCTTCCGCCTGTACGTCGGTCGCCTGTGTGATAGTAGCCATATTCTCCGTAATATGCTGTGCGTTGCTTACCACCTTCTCGAGAGACTCCTGTGTCTCTGCGGCGATCTGATTTCCTTCAGATACTGCAGTAAGAGAATTGCCGATCAATACTGTGGTATCCTTTGCAGCCTCCGCGCTCTTGGAAGCAAGGCTTCTTACCTCGTCCGCTACAACCGCAAAACCCTTTCCGGCTTCACCGGCACGCGCAGCTTCGACAGCGGCGTTCAGGGCAAGGATGTTGGTCTGGAACGCGATATCCTCGATCGTCTTGATGATCTTCTCGATCTGGCTGGAACATTCGTTGATCTTGGTCATGGCTGTCATCATGGACGCCATCTTAATATTACTGTTATTTACCTCATTGCCGGTAAGGGCGATCAGCTCATTGACGTCGCGGGAGTTCTGCGCCGTCTGGTTTACCTGATCGGACAAGTCGCTTAATGTCGCCACTAATTCTTCTACGGAGCTTGCCTGCTCGGTAGCGCCCTGGCTCAATGCCTGCGCGCCGCTGGATACCTGGTCCGAACCGCTTGCAACCTGCTCCGATGCCTGGTGGATCTGTCCCAGTGCATCATTCAGAGAATGGATGATCTTGGCTCCGGAACGCTTGATCGACTCGAATTCACCGAGATAATCCATATCCATCTCGACACTCAGATCGCCTTCGGCAAGCGAATCCATTCTGCTGCAGATATGCGCGATATATTCGGACAAAGTCTTTAGTACAAACCGCAGATTATCGGCAAGGACGCCTAATTCGTCCTTAGACTCATATGTAACTTTCGAATGCATATCACCCTTTGCCATCGCTTTCACAGCTTCCTCGATCTCTGCGATCGGGTGAGTGATATCCCGGATCACCTTGAGCGCCATGAAGACTGTGAATATAAGACAGAGAATTGCAAGTGCAAGCAGTATCAATGTGGAATTCCGCTTGGTTTTCTCACCGTCTGCATAAAAGGCATCGGCTTCACTGCGCGCCTCGTTGATCAGATCGTCCGTAGCCAGTGCAAACGCCGTCCCTGCATCGGCATATTCTCCGTTCAGGATCGCGATCGCACCGTCGTCGTCGCCGGAATTCAGGCAATCAAGGGCTGCCTGCCTTGCGCTGATCAGGACCTGAACGGCGTTCTGCGCCGTAGTCAGCAATGCAGGATCCCCTTCATAAGATTCATCAAGGGTTGCAAGGGCTTCGTTCATCTTCTCGGCAGCTTTGTCGATCTCGGCAAGAAGCGATTGCTTGGTAGCCGTATCAGTTGCCACTGCGATGCGGTACATACTCAGCTGGATCTTGCGTGTAGCAGACTGTGCTTCTAAAGCAGACGATACCATTGGGTATGGAGTATTATAGAAATCTTTCAGCCCCCCGGATACGCTGTTCAATCCGATGGTGGCAGTGATGATTGCAATAACAAAGAACAACATCGTAATGCCGAATGAGATAGCAAGTTTGCTTCTCACTTTCAAATTTTTTAACACAATTCATTCCTCCTAATTATATATTAAAATAAATGATACAACTTAAATTCTATTTTATAACGTATTGATGAGAATGTAAATATCTGTTTGGAGGGAAAATGCCATATTTTTAGGAAATTTTGTTATATCTTACCTGTTCTCTTCGGCGGCAGGGGATTTGGAGGGGTAATTTTTATATATTATAAGAAAATTAGGTTAAAAATCTTTTCAAAATAAAATAAAAGTGGTAATATAATAAAGCTTAGTATATGTATAATGTAAATAATGAAAATATCTTTTCGTTTTTGTTTTCAGATAAGAATTAAAGGAGGCTGCAAGGATTATGGGAATGGACTATAAGATTTATGAAAATTGGTACAAGTACATGAGCAATGTGTTCGATCAGATTCAGAGTTTCTCGAATACATACGGCCAGTCGTCGATATCTTCTGTCAAGCAGTCCTCAGATACTTTCATGGACACTTTGATGAAGATCAACGCACTGCGCAGTCAGGGAGAGGATGAGGCGCAGATCGGATCACAGGGCGCGGACGCATCTGAGCAAAGCATGGATGCGATCTTTGCAGAGGCGGCGGAACGCTACGGCGTGCCGCTGAACCTGTTGAAAGCAATGGGGAAAGCTGAGTCGGGCTTCGACGCGAACGCGGTGTCCCCGGCGGGGGCTCAGGGGGTCATGCAGCTGATGCCTTCGACGGCGAAGTCTTTGGGAGTAGAGGATCCATTTGACGCAAGGAGCAATATCATGGGAGGCGCGAAGTACATTTCCCAGAAACTAAAGCAATATAACGGCAATATAGATCTTGCGTTAGCCGCTTATAACGCCGGAAGCGGGAACGTGGCGAAGTATGGGGGAGTGCCGCCGTTCTCCGAGACGAGGAATTATATTGCAAGGATCAAGGGATATATGAATTCAGACCTGACGATCGGGAAGACGGTGAGTGTTCGGACGGAAGGGAAGGATACCGTGTCTTCGGATCCGATCCTGGCGGACGGGGCGCAGAGTACGTCAGGTGCTCAGAACGGCAGCGGAACATACCGGCTGTCCCAGACGGATGCGCAGTATTTTGTGGATCTGATGCGCCTGCAGATGTTAAGCCGGTCGAGTTATCTGAGTTGGGCGTCCGGGGATACGGACGGACAGGATTCCTTCATATTATAATATGAAGCGATATAACATACGGCTGATCATGATATTATGATTGGCAGAACGGATCACGATATTGTTATATAATATAACAGTTTATGATCTTCTAACATATATTTATGTTAGAACAAGGGAGGGATAAGACGCGGATCCGCATGATTATGGAAGGGATTTACGCATCTGGAAATTCATAAAATGTTGTGAAAAGTATAGACTTTTCGCGGAATAAAAGCTATAATAGTTGAAAATGGTTATTTTGTGTCGAAATAATATTTTAACAATATACTCATAAGGAAGTGATAATTTATGATATTTGGTAATACAATCGCAATGTCACAGAAGTCTCTGGATTTTCTGTGGAAGCAGCAGGAAGTCCTTGCGTTGAATATAGCCAACGTAGAGACGCCGGGATATAAGAAGAAGATGGTCAGCTTTGAAGACGAATATCGTAAGAGGCTTCAGGCGGCAAGCCAGACGAAGAACACATCGAAGATCCGGCAGGCGATCGATGAGGCGGATTGTCTCGTGTACAGCAGGGATGATTCCGGACGGGTAGATGAGAACAATGTGAACGCAGATGTGGAAAATACAAAGATTGCAAGGAGTACGCTGCATTATCAGTATCTGCTGCAGTCAGTGAGCAATGATATCAAGAGATTCCAGAGCGTGGTCAAGGTGCAGTAAGCGGCATGTTCTGGGGAGATGTTCTGCGGTCTGCCGCAGGGCGTCTTGCTTTGAGATATAGAAAGATATGTGAGATTGAATATTAAGAAAGGATGGATACGGTCATGGGAGAGATGTTCATAACACCGATGCAGCCGATTACATTGTCGGATCTGTCGGGTTCAGATACGGTAAAAGTAAAAGGGGAAGCGGGGATCGCGGTATTCAAGTCTGTATTTGAAGAGGCGATCAACGAAGTGAGGACGACAGAAGATACCCTGGCAAAGAATCAGTATCTTCTGGCAACGGGTCAGATCGAAGACCCGCATACGGTTGCGATCGCGTCATCGGAAGCTCAGCTTGCGTCGGACGTGTTGGTTTCTCTGCGAAACAAGGCGTTGGAAGCTTATAATGAAATTATGCGTATCAATCTATAGTTGCCGCGGCATCTATAGATTGACACTTTTTGCTGTAAAGGTTATGGCACATAAAATCGGTAAAGTGGGTTTGGATGATGAAAGAAAAGTTTGGGCAGTTTAAAGAATTTGCGGGTAATTTAAGCAGTAAGACGAAGAAACTGATCATTGCAGGAGCTGCGGTCCTGATCGTTGCTGCGGTCGTGATCGCGGTGGTTCTGAACAACCGTCCTTATGTAGAACTGTTCTCGGGGTTAGGGCAGGAAGAGGCGCAGCAGATCGTACAGAAGCTGCAGGAGGATGAAGTTGATTATAAATTCAGCGGGGATTCGACGATCCTGGTCAAGGAAGACGTAGTGGATCAGACGAAAGCAACGCTTGTCCAGGAAGGTTATCCGAAGAGTGGATTTACATACGATACCTTTAAAGATAATGCGAGCATGCTGACGACGGATTCGGATAAGAAGACGTATAAGCTCTATGAGCTGCAGGACAGGATCGGTTCTACGATCCGCCTGTTTGACGGAGTGAAGGATGCTAAGGTAACGATCGCTCTGGGAGAAGAGAGCCGGTATGCGTTGGATGATGAAGAAGAGAAATCCAGCGCGTCGGCAGTGGTGACGATGAGCGACGGAGGATCGCCGACGGCGGAACAGTCGGTTGCGATCCAGAGACTGGTGTCTAAGAGTATACCGGGAATGGAACTGGAAGATGTGGCGGTATTTGACGGGAACGGGAATGACGTCTCCGCAGAAGGCAACGGGGCAGAGAATTCATCAAGCACATCTGACACGGAAGAGTTGGCTCGGATGGCTGAGAACCAGATCTCTAATAACGTCATGAAGGTACTGGGGCCGATCTACGGACAGGACAATGTCAGAGTCTCGGCAAGAGCGAAAGTGAATCTGGAGAAGCTGATCCGTGAAGAGACGACATATACCACTCCGGATAAGATAGATGAAGAAGATAAGAGCGGGATCGTTCAGCATGAAGAACTCTACGAAGAGCAGGCGGCGACAGGCGATGCTGCCGGCGGAGTAGCAGGAACAGAGACGAACGCCGATACGGCAGAATATAATACGGACGGTGAGGACGACGGATCCAACGCTTACAGTGAGAGCGCGACCAGGGATTACCTGGTGAACGAACTAAAGGAGCAGGGGCAGATCGACCCGGGCGCCATCGAGGATGTTACTGTATCCGTAGCGATCAATGGGAACGGCTACGGCAGCCTCCGTGAGAACCAGATCCGTGCATTGGTAGGTACGGCGGCAGGTATTGCGTCGGACGTCCAGGAAGAGAAGATCACCATCGTAAGCGCACCGTTCGACGGAATCGGCGAGAAGGATGATTCAAAGGAAGCGTCTTCCGGCAGGATATTCGAGAGCATACCGCTGTGGGCGCTGATCGCGGCGATCGCACTGATCTTAGTCCTGATCGCAGTTGTTGTCATACTGATCCTGAGAAGACGCAACAGGCAGGATGAAGAAGAGATAGAAGAATTTGTCGAAGAAGAGGAAGAAAGTTCTGCTATTCTTGATATCAATGAGGAGATTCAGGAGATGCAGAATGACAGAAGTATGGAACTGAAGCGTAGCGTCCGTGAGTTCGCTGAGCAGAATGCGGAGATTTCCGCACAGTTATTGAAGAACTGGCTGAATGGAGGTGTTGGAAGTGGAGGAGAGTAAACTGGCACCGGAGCAGAAAGCGGCGGCGGTCATCGTCTCGCTTGGAGCCGATAAGGCTTCGAAGATCTATAAGCATCTGAGCGAGAGCGATATTGAGAAGCTGACGATCGAGGTGGCGAAGCTCGGGCATATTACCCCGGATGAGATGGAGCTGGTGTTGGATGAGTTCTATAAGACTTGTCTTACGCAGAAGGTAGTCACAGACGGAGGTATGGAGTATGCCAGGGCCGTACTTGAGAAAGCGTTTGGAGAGAGCACGGCGCAGTCCCTCCTTGACAAATTATCCAAGTCCCTGAAGATACGGCCGTTTGAATTCATGCGTAAGAGCAATGTGAAGAACCTGATCTCTTTCCTGCAGCACGAGAGGCCGCAGACGATCGCGTTGGTTCTGTCTTACGCGGATTCGGACCAGGCGTCGGCGGTCATCAGTGAACTGCCGAAAGAGAAGCGGATCAAAGTGGTGGAGGCGATCGCCAGGATGGAGAGCGCTTCTCCGGATGCGATCAAGGTCGTGGAAGATTCTCTTAAGAAGCGTTTCGAAGGTATGGTTACGGCGGATGTTACTACGGTTGGCGGTATTGACTACATCGCGGACGTCATGAATCATATGGACAGGGCGAACGAGAAATACATATTCGACGAGTTGGGCAAGACCGACGAAGAACTTGCAGAGACCATCCGCAAGAAGATGTTCGTATTCGAAGATATCGTATCCATGGACAACAGATCGATCCAGAGATTCATCCGCGAATGCGATGTCAAGGATATTGTATACGCACTCAAAGGTTCCGACGAGAATATCAAGGAGCTTGTATTTGCAAATGTATCTTCACGTATGGCTGAGAGTATCCAGTCTGACCTTGAAGTTACGGTTAATGTCCGTCTGCGTGACGTTGAGGAAGCACAGCAGAGAATTGTCGGCGTAATCCGAAGACTGGAAGAGGCCGGAGAACTGATCATTGTTAAGAGCGGAAAGGATGAAATCATTGCCTAGGATTGTGAAAGAACCGGATCACGGTCAGGATATCAAGCCATATGATTTCTTCGCGGGATTTAAGATAGCAGAAGACCCTCCGGAGGAAGATCCGGAAGAGGAAGGTGTGGAAGAGGAAGCCGAAGAAGAGGAAGAGACCATCTCTGCGGAAGAGCTTGAAAGGATGGTTGCGGAAGCGGAGGAGAAAGCGAGGAAGATCGTCTCCGACGCCCGCCAGCAGGCAGAGATCCTTCGCGAGAAGGGGTATCGGGAAGGCCAGGAAGAAGGATACAGAGACGGAACCCGCGAGGCATATGAGGAACAGAGACGGCTTCTGGATGCAGAAGTGCAGAAGCTGGAGAATAATATAACAGAGGTACTCCAAAGCGTCTCCCGTGAGAAGGAGAAGCTGTTGGAACAGTACATAGACGATTTGAAGAAGATCGCTCTTGCGATAGCGGAGAAGATCATCCAGACCAGCCTGCAGTCCAGCGGGGATATCGTGAAACGGATGATCCTTGCCGCGACAGACAAGATCACGAAGAAGAGGTGGGCGAAGATCTACATCACGAAGTGCGACACGATCGTGTCGATGGATGTGGACGCGGAGTTCATGGAGGCGCTGTCCCGTCTGTCGGACAGCATTAAGATCATTACCATGGATAACGGTGAAGAAGGGACTTGCATCATAGAACTTCCGGATGAGATCATTGATGCGAGTGTCAGCACACAGTTAGAGAACATCAAGGATATACTGAATAATGTAAGAGCATAGTTGAGGTGAGAGGGCATGTTTTCGAAATTGCCGGAACTGATACAGAAGGCAGAGACGATCAGTCATATAGGGAAGATAGAGAATGTGATCGGGATGGCGATGGAGTCCTCCGGCAATCATGCCAGTATCGGTGATATTGCCATGATCTATAATGAAGAGAAGCATCGGCAGATCCCGGTAGAAGTTGTTGGATTCAGGGAAGACAAGATGCAGTTGATGGCATATGAGAATCTGAACGGGGTTTCGGCAGGAAGCTTCGTGAGGAACACCCGGAAGAGACTTAAGATCCCGGTGGGAGAGTTCCTGAGAGGACGGATCATCGACGCGACGGGGAAGCCAATGGACGACTTAGGGCCGTTGCCGTCTTCCAGATATTATTATGTTGAGAATACTTATATCAATCCGCTGACACGTCCTCCTATTACGGATCCCCTGGAATTCGGGGTGAAAGCCATCGACGGGCTGAATACGGTGGGCAAGGGACAGCGTATCGGAATCTTCGCGGGAAGCGGAGTCGGGAAGAGTACCCTGCTTGGTATGATCGCCCGGAATGTGAAGGCTGATATCAATGTGATCGCACTTGTGGGCGAGCGAGGCCGTGAGGTGCGGGAATTTATTGAAAAGGATCTTGGACCGGAAGGGATGAAGCGGAGTATCCTGGTGGTCGCTACGTCTGATCAGCCGGCGATGCTTCGTATGAAGTGTCCGTTGGTTGCGACGACGATCGCGGAGTATTTCAAAGACCAGGGAAAAGACGTTCTGCTGATGATGGATTCTCTTACGCGATTTGCCATGGCGCAGCGTGAGATCGGGCTTGCGACCGGAGAGCCGCCGGTTGCAAGAGGCTACACGCCTTCTATCTATGCAGAATTTCCAAAGCTTCTGGAGAGAAGCGGCAAGTTTGAGAAGGGTTCCATTACCGGGATCTATACGGTGCTGGTAGAAGGAGACGATACCAACGAACCGGTAGCAGATACCGTGCGCGGTATTCTGGACGGTCATATAGTGCTTACAAGAAAACTGGCAAATGAGAATCACTTCCCCGCGATTGATGTGAATGCCAGTATTTCCCGTCTTATGGTGAATATCGTACCGGAAGAACACCGCGAGGCGGCGGCAAAGATGCGGGATATCCTGAGTATATATGCGAAGAATGAAGACCTGATCTCCATCGGGGCATATAAGTCCGGTACGAATCCGAGACTTGATAAGGCGATCTCTAAGATCGACCGGGTCAATGAGTTCCTGATGCAGAAGATCGACGAAAGCTTCTCGGGAGAAGATTCTCTGAAGATGATGAAGGAGATTGTGCGATGAAGAAGTTCTTTTTCTCACTGGATACGGTGCTGGGTTATAAGGAACAGGTGCTTGACGGCTTGAAGGCGGAGCATGCAAGGATCCTTGCGAAAGTCAGAGAATGTGAAGCCGCGATCGAGAGGATGGAAGAGGAGCATCATCGGTGTGTTCTGGAATTCCGGGAATGCAGGATGAATGGGATGAAAGTCAGCGATATCCATACATATGAGAATTACCTGGAAGCGCTGGGAGTCAGGATCCGTAAGAAATACGAAGAGCTTGCGAAGCTCAAAGAGAAAGAAGAAGCCAAACGCAATGAAGTGGTGGAAGCGAAGAAGGAGACCTCTTCCATAGATAAGCTCAAGGAAAAGAAGTTCAAAGAATACGAGAGCGAAGTCCAGAAAGAGGAAGAACGTTTCATCGAAGAATTTGTTGCCACAAAAAAGGCGATGGCAAGGATTATGGGGTAATACTGCGCACAGCAGATTACTATATATAATATTATGGAGAAAGGAGGAACAGCCAATGGATAGTTTAAGCGTGAAAGGAAGCGATATCAGCCTGCAGCTTACCGGCAGCCAGAAGACGGGCGGCAATGCAGGCAGCGGGGCAGATGATTTCCGCGTATTGCTTCAGGGAAAGCAGGAGAACAGCCAGAGCACGAAAGACAGCAAGGAGATCGCGAAGGATAACAAGGACGTCGATCCGGGGAAAGACGATGTGTCAAATGATACGGAGAAAGATCAAATATCAGAAGATACGGGGATGACTGATAAGACAGAAGAGCCGGACAGCCAGACAGACGGGCTGATGGCGGCATATCAGTTAAGCCAGGGCATGCGTCCTGAGATGATCCAGATCATGCAGGTGACGGAAGAGGCGGCGCCGGAGGTGATGCCCGTAGACACAGAGTCTCTGACAGGAGCAGGAATTTCTGAGGAGGCGGTTGTGACGCAGGTACAGGCAGAAGGTGTTGCGGACGTGCAGCCGAAGCAGACGGCAGACACAAAACAGCAGGCAGGCGCGGATACGGCAGAGATCCGGACAGCCGATATACAGCCGGCGGAACATACAGATCTGTCCGAGACAAAGCAGGAGACATCGGATCTTGCATCTCAGCTTAAGGACAGAGGGAAGATGTCGCAGCCGGAAGAAGAGCTCAAGGTACAGCCGGAGAATACGATGGCAGAGGCAGGAGTGCCGGTCATGGCAGAAGCGCCGAGAACCGAGAGGGCGGAAGTACCTGTGTATGAGAACGTGACGACAGTGCATGTGGAACAGCCGGAAGAGCTGCCGCAGAAGGTAACGGATCAGTTGCTTTCGAAACTTGCGGAAGGTGCGACGGAGTTCGAGATACATATCGAACCTGCGAACCTTGGAAAGCTTGCGATCAAAGTACTCTATGAAGGCGGGCAGGCGACGATCTCGATCATTTGCTCCGAGAAGAAAGCATGGGAGGCATTAGGCCAGAATGCAAGGGAGATTGGTAACATCATCGACCGTAACTTAGGAGAAGAGACGACGATCATCGTGGAGAAGCAGGAGACAGATTATCTGAACCAGACCAAAGATGAGAACGAGCAGGCAGGCGAGGAACAACGGAAGCAGAAAGAGAACGGCAAGAATCAGGACAGCGAGGACGCCGGAGATTTCCTGCAGAAGCTGCGGTTAGGGCTTGCAGGATAGTTATAGAAAGGAGAGTGAATACAAGGTATGCCGATCAATACTGATAATCTGACAAGTAAAGCGGCTCAGTTTGCATATGATGCGACGCTTAGCACACAGACATCGGCGGTTGCGAACAACAGCGAGATGACCATGGACGACTTCTGGCAGTTGCTGGCAGCACAGCTTAAGTACCAGGATATGTCAAATCCCATGAGTAACAGCGAGATGATGCAGCAGATGACGCAGATGTCTTCGATGAATACGATGACGAAGTTATCCGATGCGATCTCCAGTATCGCCACGGTGACGAACAATCTCTCGCAGGTGACGCTGACTACTTATTCGACAGGGCTTCTCGGCAGAGAGGTGACCATCGCCATCACCAACGACGACGGGGATATCACCAGTAAGGTCAAAGGCACGGTAACAGGCGTGGATCTTACAGGAGCAACATCCGTATATGTAGACGGGAAGAAATACGAACTGGCTCAGATCATGGCAGTCGGGGATGTTCCGGCGAATGCGTTCGATGATCTGGAGAATAAGACGGACAATAAGACTAAGGGGACGACTTCTAGTACGCAGACGAACAAAAAGTAAGGCTGACGTATAAGAGTATTATAAGAAGAAATATCAAAAGGGGATCAGAGATAAAGGCGGTGCATATTTGATGAGTAAGACGAATCAGATCACGAATGCCGGAGCTCTTAAGCTGCAGCATGCATCCGCGGCACAGCTGCAGACACGGGCGGCGACCGTAACAGGCGCGAACACCGGTAAGAATACAAGTACACAGGTGCAGTTTGCAGATATTCTGCACAAAGAAGCCGACAAAGCCCAATCTGTCCAGTTCTCCAAGCATGCGGCACAGAGAGTCCGCGAGCGTGGGATCGAGATGACGGACAGTCTCCTTACGAACCTGAATCAGGCAGTTAAGAAAGCCAAAGAGAAGGGTTCCAGAGACGTGGTGGTCATCGGCGAGAGCGGAGCCTTTATAGTGAACGTTCCTCATAACATCGTGGTAACAACGATGTCCGGAGCAGAGATGAAGGAGAATATATTTACGAATATCGACAGCGCTGTCTTAATGTAGACCGGACCATTCGTGGAGGTTTCGTATCTGTACGACTTGCAGATACATAAGAGAAGACAGCGGAGAATGGAAAAAGAAAGGATGTAATAAGACTATGGTCAGATCAATGATCGCTGGAGTCGCAGGACTCAAAGCACATCAGTCAAAACTAGACGTAATCGGTAATAATATAGCGAATGTTAATACATGGGGATTCAAATCATACAGCTACAACTTCCAGGATGCGATGTACTCGAACTCCATCGGAAGTACGGGCGGAAGCATCATGGCGGGAGCTGCCGGCGGGCACAACGCTTCCCAGGTAGGTTATGGTTCTACTTTGTCTTCGATCTCATCTGAGTTCGAGACGGGAGCGCCGTCACCGTCTTCCAATCCGATGGATTGTATGATCGACGGTACGGGATTCTTCCTGGTAGGTAATATGGTAAACGGTTCCTTTACGAATGTAACGGATTCCGGATTGTATCTGTCAAGAGTAGGTATCTTCCGTGTGGATAATAATGGATATCTGGTAGATAACCAGGGTAGTTATGTATATGGATATGCGTTGGAAGAAGGTACGGGTATACCAGAGATACCGGCTTCACCGGCTGTGTATACGATAGACAAGGCGGAGGTTACTCTTTCGGCTGCAGGAGCCAATCCTTATCAAATAACCATCGGTGGTGAGCCAGTTACTACCAGTGAGAAAGCGAAATTTCAGGATCAGGTACAAGACTGGATCGCAGAAGTGACCAAGACAGGTAAAAAGTATGAAGGATATACAATATCACTCGATAATTATAATGAAACAACGAACCCGCCTACAGTTAATATCAGGATAACGGCTAATGTGTCAGGATTAAATGGTAATCAAAATAGTGCTAATATTACAAATGCTACTTGGGGAGCGAATGTTACTCCAGATCTTACTTCCGAGCCGGTAGACCGTGTTCCGGGAGTTGCAGCGGTATATGTAGACGAACTTTCAGCAATCCGCATCCCACGTGACCCAACGACAGGTATGCAGTACGATATCCAGGGCTGGACGATGAATGAAGACGGAACGATCATGGGTACGGATATCAATAACCGTGCAGTTCCGATCGCACAGTTAGCTCTCGTATCCGTAGAGAACCCCAACGGTCTTGAAAAGCAGAGCGGTTACTACTACAGGCCGGGCGCGAACTCCGGTGAGGTTGAGGCGATCAAGCCAAACGGCGGCCCGGTCGGCAAGATCAAGAGCGGCTGGCTTGAGATGGCGAACGTAGACCTTGCCAATGAGTTCTCTAACATGATCACAACCCAGAGAGGATTCCAGGCGAATTCCAAGATCATCACGGTAACAGACGAGATGCTTCAAGAGCTCGTGAACATGAAGCGTTAATCATTAGCATTTTCTTAACGATATGCACAGACAATTAAGGGGAGCCCATGCAGAAAAGAACCTGCAGAGGTTTCCTCCTAGTTGTCTGTATGGTTTTTTACCGCTGCAGCCGAGTAAAGCATAAACCAGACGCCCTGGCGAATGGATGTGTTTGATATTTGTAAGGAATTATGATATGATAATGCTGACGAAGTTAAATGATACGAAGATTGTGCTGAACAGTGCTCATATAGAATCCGTTGAGCTGATCCCGGAGTCGAAGATCCTTATGACGAACGGGAAGTTTTATATAGTGAAAGAAAGCGTTGAAGAGATAATAGAGAAAACAATTGAGTACAATGGCAGAATACATTGTTACCGTGCAGATAGATAAGGTAATAGGTAAGGAGTGAGAAAAAGTGGATATAACTAGTATTTTAGGTGTGATCATCGGTGCGGTGCTGATCGTATTCGTCGGCATTGGCACGGATAAACTTGGTAATTTCTATGATGTCGACAGTCTTGCGATCGTTCTGGGCGGAACAATTGCGGCGGTAATTGCAAGTTATCCGTTCAAGAGGTTGTCAACTCTGCTTAAGCATACGAAGATCCTGTTTCAGGGGAAGAAGTACAATATCGGCGAATTGATCGACACATTGGTGGAGATGGCGCAGCTTGCGAGACAGAACGGACTTCTGGCGCTGGAAGAGAAGGCGAACGAGATCGACGATCTGTTCTTTAAGCAGGGAATTATGCTGATCGTGGACGCGACGGAGCCGGAAGAGGTGAGGAATCTTCTGGAGAGCGACGTGGACGCCATGCTGACCAGGCATGAAGACTGTATCGGGATCTATTCGATGTTGGAGGCAAAAGCCCCTGCGTTTGGTATGATCGGTACACTGGTCGGTCTGGTAAACATGCTGAAGGGAATGAACCTGGAAGGAGAAGGCGGTGCGGGAGACATCGGTCCTGCGATGGCGGTGGCGCTGATCACCACATTCTACGGCTGTGTATTCGCCCATCTGATCTTCTCTCCGATCGGAAATAAGCTGAAGGTAAGGAACGACGAAGAGTTATTATATAAGTCTATTATGATAGAAGGGATCCTGGCGATCCAGGCGGGAGATAATCCGAAGTTCTTAAGAGAGAAGCTGGTTACATTCGTATCTCAGAAGGAACGCCAGAAGCTGTTGGATCCGGACGCAGTTTCAAAAGGCAAGAAGGGGAAAGACGAAGAGTAACAGGAGGAGATCATGAAAAAAAGAAAGAGTGGCGGCGGTGGCGGCGGCGCGAACTGGATGGATACATATGGTGACCTGGTAACCCTGCTGCTGTGTTTTTTCGTTTTATTATATTCCATCTCTACTTTGGACCAGGCAAAATGGATCCAGGTTGTTAAGAGCTTTAACCCGGATGCAAAAGATGTATCCCAGATCGCGGAAGACCCGAATATAGACGCGAACGACGAGGTTCCGGGCGGCGTGGATGCAGATGCTTTTGACGATCTGTTCGAGAGCCTTAAGCAGGCGGTCGAAGAGGCGAACCTGACCAGTGAGGTAGAATTATTCAAAGGGAACGGCTATACTTTTATTACGTTCCGGGATAATGTGTTCTTCGACGGGGACAGTTCCGTGATCAAGGAAGAGGGGTCGGATATACTGGCGCAGTTTGCTTCTATCTTGTCGGAAGTGAGTGAGTCTGTAAAAGAGATCCAGGTATTGGGACATACGACACAGGCAGATCCGAATGTGCCGAATAATCCGGAGAATGACAGGGTTCTGTCAGCGGAGAGAGCGGCAAGGGTGGCGGCTTTCATCCAACAGCGGACGCAGGTTTCACCGGATAAGATCGTACCTCTTGGATATGGGCAGTGGAGGCCGATCGCACCGTTTGATACGGCGGAGAATCGGGCGAAGAACCGGCGTGTTGAGCTTCTGATCACGAAGTCCGATGCAGTTGAGCATACTCTGGAAGAGTATTATCAGGAGATGAACAGGTAATTATAGTAACAAAGGTGGGAGTTTAGGATGGCAGATGTATTATCGCAAAGTCAGATAGACGCATTGTTGAATTCGATGCAGAATTCTGGTGCGGACGAAGTGGCAGAAAAACCGAAAAAGCCCGAAAAGGAATATAAGAAGTATGATTTCTTCAGTCCGAAGAAGTATACGAAGGATAAGCTGAAGATGCTCAGCAGTATCTACGACAACTATTCCAGAATCTTTACTTCACAGATCAACGGATTATTCCGTGTGGCAAGCGAGGTGGAGGTAGTGGGAGTAGAAGAACAGCGGTTTTATGAGTTTGGGAATGCATTGAATGACTCAGACGTACTGACTGTCGCAGAAGTAGAGCTCCCGGACCGCTCCAGCAACCCCCCTATGCTCATTCATATCAGCCCGATGCTGATGGCGTCTATGATAGACCGTATTCTTGGGGGAACAGGGACGGATCTTACGATAGATATGTCGTATACTTATACGGATATCGAGCTCGCGTTGTATGAGAAGATCATCAAGTATCCGGTTGCGATCATGAATGACGTGTGGGCGGGTTATATCAATGTAAACGCTAAGTTTGATTACATTGAAGAGAATCCAAGCATGTTCCAGGGGATCAGTGTGGATGAGACGGTTGTTATCGTTATGCTGCACATCTCGATGAATGAGATCGAAGGAACTATGAATATCTGTATCCCGGGGACGCTTCTGAGCAATATATTTGAGATTATTGATAAGACGAAGCATCTGGCGAAGAAGAATGATTCAATTCTTCACAGGAACAGCAAAGAAGATATCCTGGAGAGCATCAGGGAATCCAAGATGGATATTATGGCGCAGCTTGGCGTGGCAAGGCTGAGCCTGGATGATGTCTATAACCTTCATGTGGGAGACGTGATCGATCTGAATAAGCCTCAGGATTCACTGGTTTCCTTGTTTATCGAGGGACAGCCGTGGTTCAGCGGGCAGCTTGGCGTACATAATAAGAATGTAGCGGTCAAGATCGAGGATCGTATTCTGGAGTCCGGCAATGACGCGGACGCAGAAGAACTGGCGGTATAACTACCAGATAAATCCAAGGAGTTATCTGCGTAAATAAATTATAATGATAATAACAACAATAATAACAAAAGTGAGGTAGAAGAAAATGGCAAAGATTATGTTAGTGGATGACGCAGCATTTATGAGAATGATGTTAAAGAATACACTGTCACAGGCAGGGTATACAGATCTGATCGAGGCAGAGGACGGCGTGAAAGCAGTAGAGGCATATACGGCAGAGAAGCCGGATCTTGTGTTCATGGATATTACGATGCCGAATAAAGACGGACTGGAGACGTTAAAGGAGATCAAGGCGATGGATCCGGGAGCAACGATCGTTATGTGTTCCGCTATGGGACAGGAGACGATGGTAATGGATTCCATCAAATCCGGAGCAAAGGACTTCATCGTTAAGCCATTTAAGCCGGAGCGTGTTCTGTCAACCGTGAAGAAGATCCTTGGATAGAGTGAGGAGGTCAATATGTCTTTTTTGAGTTCATTTGATATCAGCGCGTCAGGGATGACCGCAGAGCGGCAGAGACTTGATATTGCGTCTGAGAATATTGCGAACAGTGAGACGACCAGGACTGCAAGCGGCGGAACATACCGCAGAAAGATGGTTGTTCTGGAAGAAGTGCCTTCCACGTCGTTCCGTACCAAGTTCAACCGTCTCCTGAACCGTACCGCGTCAAAAGGCGGTGTGAAGGTAACCGAGATCGTAGAAGATCAAAGAGACCTGAACCCTGTATATAATCCGGATCACCCGGATGCGAACGAAGAGGGATATGTCATGATGCCGAATGTAGACCTTGTAAAGGAGACCGTAGACGGGATGGCTGCTACAAGAGCTTATGAGGCGAACATTACAGCGTTCAATGCGATGAAACTGATGGCACAGAGAGCATTGGATATTGGCAAATAGAAAAAGGGTGATTTTCCCGGAAGGAGAGAAGGGTTAGTATGTATTCAGATTGCTTTAGTAAGCTTGAGATAGACGCGATAGGCGAGATTCTTAATATTAGCCTTGGAGCGTCTGCGACGGCAGTTTCCACGATGCTGAATTCCAGGGTGGATATTACGACACCGGTTGTCAATGTCGTGAGAAAAGAAGAATTTGAGATGGACAGAGTAGAACCGGCAGTCTGCGTCGAGATTACTTATGTAGAGGGACTAGAAGGCGAGAATGTCATGCTTCTGAAGCGGCATGATATTAAAGTGATTGTCGAGCTGGTCATGGGGATGGAGATTCCTGATGAAGATTTCGAATTGGATGAGATCAACATCAGTGCGGTCTGCGAGGTTATGAACCAGATGATGGGGGCATCTGCCACAGCGTTGTCCGAATTCCTGGGAAGAATGGTGAACATCTCTACGCCGGTTTCTTTTGAGGTAGAGAATGAGCAGCAGTTTATAGAGAAGTATTTTGTCGATGAAGAGCCGAAGGTAGTTGTCGGGTTTACGTTGAAGATCGCGGATAAGCTTGAGAGTGAATTTTTCAATGTAATGCCGATCGCACTTGCCAAAGGGCTGGTGGAAGGGTTCCTTCCTCCGGAGGCTATTGTTGAGTATAAACCAGGTGAAGCAGCCAAGGCGGCTCCTGCACCGGCGGCTCCGGAGCCGGCGGCATCGTCGGGCGGAGGCGGAACGATGTCTCAGGAAGAGATCGAGAAGATGCTTGCGGGTATGGGCGGAGAAGATGCGGCAGCGCCTGCGGCGCCGGCAGCGCCAGAACCGGCGGCGCCTTCAGGCGGAGGCGGAACGATGTCTCAGGAAGAGATCGAGAAGATGCTTGCGGGTATGGGCGGAGGAGACGCGGCAGCGCCGGCACCAGAACCGACAGCGCCTGCGGCAGCAGCTCCGGCAGCGCCTCAGACGGCAGCGTCTCAGACAGCAGCGGCAGCGCCGGCAGTTCCGGCAGCCCAGGGAGCGGCACAGCCGGCGGCGGTACCGATGGTACAGGGTATGCAGCCTGCAGTCAATCCGGAAGTGTCCATGATGCAGATGCAGATGATGCAGCAGATGATGCAGCAGATGCAGCAGATGCAGCAGATGCAGCAGCAGATGCAGGAACAAAAGAAAGCGCCTGCAGAGCCTAAGATGATACACGTCCAGGCGCCTGCGCAGACCTCGCTTAAGGCAGATAACGGAATCGTGCTGGAAGGCGAGCAGGAAGAGAACATGGAACTGATCATGGGAGTTCCGCTTGAGATATCCGTAGAGATCGGAAGGACGAGGAAGCTTGTAAAAGATATCCTTGACTTTACAAAAGGATCACTGGTAGTTCTGGACAAACTTGCGGGAGAGCAGGTAGACTTGTTCGTTAACGGCCAGTGTATTGCCAAGGGCGACGTTGTAGTCGTAGAAGATAACTTCGGAATCCGGATCACAGAGATTATGAAAGTGAATCTGGTCGCGCTAGGACAGCATTAAGTGTTGAAGGAAGGAATTGTATGTTAAGAGTGATTGGCACCTTTATCGCAGCAGCGCTTATCATATACGCAAGTTATCTGGCAAGTAAATACATAGGCAAAGGACTTGGAAGAGGTACGGGGTCTCGTTATATGCGCCTGATCGACCAGATCACACTGGGGCAGGACCGGCATATGGCGATCGTCCAGATCGGCGGGAAGTATCTGCTCGTGGGCGTCACTTCGGGACAGATTAACGTCTTGTCCGAGGTTCAGGATGAGGAATTATTCCCATTAGAGCCGGATATGGAGGAAGGTGTAAGCAAGATACCAGACTTTAAGGTGATGATGGAGAAACTAAACGATTTGGGGAAAAGAGGAGGTAGAAAATAGTGTACGATTCATTGATCAATGTGAATGGCAATCAGGTTCCTACGCTTGATCTATTGCTGATGCTGACGATCATATCACTTCTGCCCTCTCTTTTGGTTATGGTATCTTCTTTTTCGAGAACCGTGATCATCCTGTCATTTCTGAGAAATGCGATGGGTGTCCAACAGACTCCTCCGAACATGGTGCTCATCGGGATCGCGATCTTCCTGACACTGTTTATCATGGATCCGGTGATCAAGGAGATCAATACGGAAGCGTACACGCCGTATAAGAACCAGGAGATCACACAGGAAGAAGCCATTGAACGTGCACAACTTCCGCTTAAAAGGTTCATGCTGCGGAACACGGAGAACGGCTCCTTGAATCTGTTCGTCGAGATGTCCGGTACGGAGGCTGTGGAGAACGTAGAAGATCTGCCGATGACGGTGGTGATCCCCTCTTTCATGACGAGTGAGCTTAAGAAAGGATTTACCGCGGGATTTTTGCTGTATATTCCGTTCCTGCTTATCGATATCGTCGTCTCTAGTACGCTAATGTCCATGGGTATGATGATGCTGCCTCCGGCGATGATCTCACTGCCGTTCAAGCTGTTATTGTTTGTGACTGTGAACGGGTGGGAATTGTTGTTCTCAACCATTGTAAATAGTTTTAACTGACGGTAAGGAGGCATATAGATGACAAACGGAGAAGTTGGAGATCTGATGTATGATGTCTTTGTGATGGTGGTCGAGCTCGCAGGGCCGCTGTTGGTGATCAGTATGCTGGTAGGTATCCTGATCTCGATCATACAGGCGGCGACACAGATCCATGAGCAGACGATCACATTCGTGCCGAAGCTATTGGTGATCGGCATCATTCTCGTCTTCAGCGGCAGCAGCATGTTGGAGATGCTCCAGGAATTTACCGTACGGATATTCCGGTTGATACAGGGCTGACGTAAGGAGTGGTGACATGGCAATCGGTAATATCGCGCAGCTGACCTTGTTTTCCCTGATCCTGATGAGGATGTCAGGGTTCATCTTATTTAATCCGATATTGGGAAGAAGGAACATACCGGCGCGGGTAAAGGCTGGTTTTATATTTATCCTGACTCTGGCGGTCTATTCTTTTTCAATAGAAGAGGTTGTCGAGGCGGGAAGTACGTTAGAATTCATGCTCCTTCTGATCAAGGAGTTTATGGCGGGGTATGTAGTCGGGCTTGTAATGCATTTGTTTTTTTTCATTGTAAGTTTTGCCGGCTATATTATAGATTTTCAGATGGGGTTATCCATGGCTACCGTGTATGATCCCCAGAGTAATGCACAGATGCCTGTGACGGGCAGTCTGCTGCAGACGTGGCTGATCTTGCTGTTCTTCGCGGTAGACGGCCATCACGCGCTGATGCGGATACTGGTGACATCAGCCGAGATTATTCCTTACGGAGGGATCGTGATCACGCAGGGGCTGGCGCTTCGGATGTTAGAGATCTTCTATGAATGCGTCTCCATGGGCGTAAGACTTTCGA
Organism: Dorea sp. 5-2; assembly: GCF_000403455.2. Lineage (GTDB taxonomy): Bacteria > Bacillota > Clostridia > Lachnospirales > Lachnospiraceae > Sporofaciens. Next base: position 117,887 of record NZ_KE159720.1, read on the forward strand.
TCCCGATGATCGCGGCAGAATTCCTGGTGGAGATGGGAGTCGGGATCCTGAATAAAGTTGTGCCGCAGATCAGTATATTTGTGATCAACATTCAGATGAAATTAATTGTCGGCCTCGGACTTCTGGTGATCCTCTTTGCACCGACCGGTGAGTTTATAGAGAAGATCATGACGACGATGATGAAGACGGTCCGGGGGATACTGACATTCTTATAAAGGAAGTGAACACCTTTGGCGTCAGAGGAAAAAACCGAAAAAGCCACACCTAAGAAGCGAAGGGACCAACGCAAGGAAGGTAATGTCGCGTCGAGTAAGGACGTCATTGCGGTCGCTTCGCTTATCGGGTGTTTCTATTGTTTACAGTTGTTATTTCCGGCGATCTACGAGACATTGAGAGATACGATGATCTTTCAGATCACGGCGGTTGCGGAAATAGATGAATTATCGTTGGGTAACCTGCAGATGCTGGGTATGAAGACGGTCAAGGATCTGGCGAAATGTATCTTTCCGCTGGGGGTGATCAGCCTGACGATCGGGGTAGTTGCAACCGGCATACAGACACGGTTCAACGTTACCACAAAACCTTTAAAGTTCAAGCTCAGCAAGCTGAACCCTCTTAAGGGGATCAAGAATATGTTCTCCGCCAAGCAGGTTGTGGAGCTTTTGAAAGCAGTGATCAAGATCATCATCCTCGGAGTGATCCTGTATGGGATCTTGAAGGACGAGATCGTGGTGATCGCACAGATGATGGATATTGATCCGCTCTCTTCTTCGGCGTATGTCTTAAAGGAGATCGTCAGCATGGTCCTGAAGGTCGGGATGGTCTTCGCAGCCATTGCGGGATTCGATTATTTCTATCAGAGATGGTCTTATGAGAAGAATCTTAAGATGACCAAAGAAGAGGTTAAAGAAGAATTCAAACAGTCAGAAGGAGATCCGAAGATCAAGGGTAAGATCCGAAGTCTCCAGCAGAGTATGGCAAGAAGCAGGATGATGCAGGCGGTGCCTGACGCGGATGTTATCATCCGTAACCCTACGCATTACGCGGTGGCGCTCAGATATGATATAGATAAGGACAATGCGCCGGTGGTGATAGCCAAGGGACAGGATCTGATCGCACTTAAGATCGTAGAGATCGCGGAGAACCATAAGGTTACCGTGATCGAGAACAAGCCGCTGGCAAGAGGGATCTATGCTTCGACCCCGCTGGGAGGACAGATCCCGGCGGAATATTATGGAATGGTAGCGGAAATCCTTGTCGAGGTATTCCGAATGAATAAAAAGTTGGTGTAGAAGATGAAGAATATATTGAATAACGCGGTGTCATTGATCGTAGTCATGATCGTATTGCTGCTGATCATACCGTTAAGTCCGTTTTTTCTGGACGTTATGATTATACTGAATATTGCGGTATCTCTGATCATCCTGTTGGTCAGTATGAATATCAAAGAGGCGCTGGAATTCTCCATCTTCCCATCTTTGCTTCTTATCACGACATTATACCGTATCGGGATCAATATCTCATCCACGAGAAGTATCTTGAGTAATTCAGGTACGGCGGGGCAGGTAATTAAGTCCATGGGTGATTTCGTTCTCCAGGGAAATGTCGTTGTCGGTGTTATCATCTTCCTGATCATCGTGTTGGTTCAGTTCCTCGTTATTACCAAAGGCGCGGAACGTGTGGCTGAGGTAGCGGCGAGATTTACGCTGGACGCTATGCCCGGTAAGCAGATGGCGATCGACGCGGATCTTGGAAGCGGACTGATCACAGAGGACGAGGCGAAGGCAAGACGTTATAAGATTCAGAAAGAGGCGGACTTCTATGGCTCCATGGACGGTGCTACGAAGATCGTAAAAGGTGACGCGACGATGTCTCTCATCATCACGGCGGTCAATTTCCTCGGTGGCTGTGTGATTGGTATGGTACAGGGAACCATGGGATTTACCGAAGTACTTCAGGTATATTCCATCGCCACCATCGGCGACGGACTGGTATCACAGATCCCGGCGCTTTTGATCTCTACGGCGACAGGTATGATCGTAACCAGAGCGGTTGCAGAAGACAGCCTGAACTTAGACGTTACAAGACAGTTCGCGGCGCAGCCGCGGGCGATCATGATCGCCGGCGGCGTGCTGGCGATCCTTCTGGCGGTTCCCGGGATGCCGAAGTTCCAGCTGGCGGTCATCGCGCTTGTCATGATGCTGGGCGGATGGTATCTGATGCGGCGTATGGAAGAATTTGCCGCGGTTCCCGAGCAGGGCGCCATGACAATGGGCGGCATGGGACCCGAGGAAGCCGAGCAGATGGCAGAAGAGGACAATTTCAAAGATATCAACAGTGTGTATTCTCTGATCTCCGTAGAACCCATCGAGATGGAATTCGGTTACAGCCTGATCCCTCTCGTGGATGAGGCGAGCGGAGGAAGGATGATCGACCGTATCGTGATCTTCCGCCGGCAGTATGCACAGGAGATGGGCCTGGTTATCCCGTCTATCCGGCTGCGGGACAGCTCAAGCCTCAATACGAATCAGTATGTGATCAAGATCAAAGGGGAAGAGGTCGCGAAGGGAGAGATCCTGGTAGACTATTATCTTGCGCTTGAGCCGCCGAACCTTGAGAAAGAGATCGATGGTATAGATACGATCGAGCCGGCATATGGTATTCCGAGTAAATGGATCACGGTAGACAAAAAAGAGATGGCGGAGATTTACGGATATACGGTTATCGACCCGTTGTCGGTTATGCTGACCCATCTGTCGGAGACGGTGAAGAAGCATGCCTATGAGCTGCTGAACCGTCAGGAAGTCGTACGTCTGGTCGACAATATGAAGAAGCAGTCGCCGGAGCTTGTGGATGAACTGATCCCGACGCTCATCTCATTTGGTAATTTCCAGAAGATCCTGACAAACCTCTTGAAGGAAGGCATACCGATCAAGGATATGGAGACTATCATGGAGACGATCGTAGATTCCTCCATGACGGTCAGGGATCTGGATACCATCACGGAGAATATCCGTGTGGCGTTGAAGCGGACCATCACAAGAAGGTTCTGCGAAGGCAACAGCATGAAGGTAGTAACATTGGATGCAGAGCTGGAGAAGAATATCATCACCAGCCTGACCAACGGAGAGCACGGCATGTATCTTGCGCTCAGCCCGGATGTGATGCAGGGCGTGATCACACAGATGTCCGAGGAAGTGAAGAAGTTCCAGGAGCTTGGGCAGTCTCCGGTGGTACTTACGAGCCAGGTGGTAAGACTGCATTTCTACAGGCTGATCGATCAGTTCTTCCCGGATGTATATGTGCTTTCGTTCAATGAGATCAGCAATAACATCCAGATACAGGCAGTGGGAAATATCACGATGTAGATGCATGAAGCAGGAAATATAACTCAATGGAGCAGCTAATATGAACACACAGGAATTATACAAAGAGAAGACGAATGAAGAGCTTTTAAAAATGTATAAAGAGTCGGGCAGCCTTGAGATCAAGCAGGAGATCGTCATGCGCTATATCTACCTTGTGAAGAGTATTGCGCTGCAGATGAGAGATATCTACGTGAGCTTTTCGCAGGTAGACGATATTATCAGCGAGGGAGTGATCGCGATCATGTCCTCGCTTGATAAGTTTGATATGGATAAAAATGTGAAGTTCGAGACATTTATCTCGAAGCGGATCAAAGGAATGATCATAGACCTGGCAAGGAAGCAGGACTGGGTGCCAAGAAGTACAAGAAAGAGCACAAGAGATATTGAAGAAGCGGTGACAACGTTATATAATAGATTAGGGTACTATCCTTCTGTGGAGGAAGTGACGAAGTATCTGAACATTACTCCGGAGAAATATCAGGAGACGATGAGGAAGGCGGCGTTATTTAACGTACTCTCATTGGATATGGTGCTTGCGGAAGCACAGGGGAATGAGATCGGGGTGAAGATGCCGCATGGAGAGAAAAATGATCAGCCTGAGAGCCAGTTTCTTAAGAAAGAGCTGACCGAAGTCCTTGCAGAGGGGATTGGGACGCTCAAGGAGAACGAGCAGCTGGTGATCTCGCTGTATTATATAGATGAGCTGAATATGAGGCAGATCGCGGATGTGCTCAAGGTAAGTGAACCGAGGGTTTCCCAGATCCATACGAACGCGATCAAGAAGCTACGGAAACATATGGAAAGATTTAACGAAGAAAAGGAGAGCTAAGATGTTTCAAGGATATTATGACCTGACGTCTAACATGATCACACAAAACCGGAATATGAATATTATCAGTAATAATATGACGAATATTTCCACACCCGGCTATAAAGAAGACCGGCTCATGCAGAGTACCTTCCGTGACGAGATGATCTACCGGTATGACAGAGACGGCAAGACTCCGGTGGGGACGGTGTCCCGGATGAATATCGCAGATGAAAGAGTGACAGATTACTCAGAAGGAGGCATCAGAGAGACGGGTGCGGCGATGGATGTCGGCTTGACCGGCAGCGGATTCTTCGCGATCCAGACGGATAACGGCGTCGTATATACACGGAACGGTTCCTTCAACCTGGATAACAACGGATATCTGCTTTTACCGGGAGTCGGTCGTGTGCTCGGGACGAACGGTCCCATCCAGCTTACGACGGATGAGATCGTGATCGATAAGCAGGGGAATATCACCAACGAAGGCGGGACACAGTTCTTCGGAACGCTCAGGATCGTAGATTTTGCAGATTACAGCCAGCTTACCAAGATCACCGGAGGAGTATTCCAGGCGAACGCGCAGCCGCAGGCGGCGGAGGGGGTGACGGTCACCCAGAAGTACCTGGAAGATTCCAACGTATCTATGGCGGAAGAGATGACGAGGATGATGAGCGGCCAGCGTGTGCTGCAGAGTTCGGCGCAGCTTCTTAAGATGTATGACCAGCTGATGTCAAAGATGGTGATCTTAGGATCTGCAACATAGTGCAGGCTTTGCGGTTTCACGTAATCAGGCAGAAGTTTTACAGGAGGGAGACGAGTAGATATGTATACATCATTTTATACCGCCGCAAGAGGGGCGATGGAAGAGCAGAAGAAATTAGACGTTGTCGGCAATAACCTGGCGAATGCGAACAACTACGGTTATAAGGCGAAGACATCTGTGTTCTCGGATCTGATGTACTATAATCTGAATAACTATACCGGAGAGGATACGCCGCTGAAAGCAGGCACGGGTATTGTTGTGGAGAAGACGAATACGAATTATAATCCCAGCGCATATGTGACTACCAACGGGAAATTCGATTACGCGATCGTAGAGAAGGGATTCTTCATGCTGAGAAGCCCGATCACGAATGAGATTACATATACAAGGAACGGACGTTTCAGTATGTCAAAGCGGGGGGATGAATTCTATCTGGTGAATGACAACGGTAATTTCGTCCTTGACCAGAACAGGAATCCGATCCGGGTGATAGACGGGGAAGAATTGAGCAGCCAGATCGGCGTATACGGCTTTACGATCCTGGACGGGATGCAGAGCGTGGGGAATAATGAATTTGCACCGGTCCTGAAGAACGGAGAACCCTTCCTGATGCCGGGCGCGAAGCTGGTGGATCACGCGTTGGAGATGTCGGGAGTGGATGTTGCCGATGACTTCACGCGTATGATCGAGGCTCAGAGAGCATACTCTTATGCGCTTAAGATGGTGCAGACGTCGGATGAGATCGTGAATACAATAAATACATTGAGATCATAGAGAGGTGGCTTATGGCAATAAAATCTTATGAAGAGATGAATGAATTAGAGATAGATATCCTTAAGGAGATCGGCAGTATCGGCGGCGGCAATGCGGCGACAGCCTTGTCCAGCATGCTGAGCGCGAAGGTGAATATGTCCCTTCCGGGCGTAGAGATCCTGGGATTTAACGAGGCGTTGGATCATCTGGGGGATCCGGAAGAACTGGTTGCGGCGATATTCGTGGAGATGTCGGGCGAACTAAGCGGGATCATGCTGTTCGTTCTGACGAAGGAGTTCTCAGACGAGATCCTGTTCAGGATGCTTGGGAAGGCGGATTCTGATTTCCTGGCGCTTGATGAGATTGACTCTTCCGTGCTGATCGAGATCGGGAATATCGTGATATCGTCATATATTACGGCGATGGCGTCCCTGACCGGTGTAAATGTGGAATTATCGGTTCCGCAGCTCGCGCTGAATATGCTGGGCGGGATCATGAGTGTTCCGATCGCGATGATGGGGCAGCACTCAGACAGAATCATGATGATAACGGGAGAATTCAAGATAGACGGCAAAGCATTGAACAGTAACATGCTGCTTCTGCCGGATGTAGAATCGTTGAATGTTCTTATGAAAAAACTAGGAGTTGAGTAGGGCGATGGAAAAGAAGATATCGGTCGGGATAGCTGATATGAAGATAACAAGACAGGAAGGCATATTGATCACATATGCACTTGGGTCATGTATCGGGATCTCTTTCTATGATCCGATGATCAAGCTGGGAGCGCTTCTTCATATTATGCTTCCTGAAAAGGGAAGAGGAAATGACAGCAATATATACAAATTCGCAGATTCGGGGATCCAGGAGACACTTCGTAAGCTGTGCGCTTACGGGGCTGTGAAGAAGAGGCTCGTATGCAAGATCGCCGGAGGCGCCAAGATGTTCGAGATGAAAGGCGGCGGCGGACTGGGGAATATAGGGGAGCGGAATGCCCAGAATGTTAAGCGGATCCTGATGGCGGAAGGGCTGCGTATCACAAGCGAGGATACCGGCGCCAATTACGCCAGAACCATGCTGCTTGACGTAGGAACAGGAAAGGTATATATCCGTTCGGCCGGGAAACCGGAACGGATGTTGTAGACCTTTGTCCGGGATATCGGTTTCATGGCTGTAAAGCCTGTCGGATAAGTCGGCGGCGAAAGAAGCCGGCAGATGTTATGTGAGGCAGGTGTTGCGCCGATAAATATACATAGAGTATAAAGGAGTGGAATGTGTATGGCTGATACAGAGATTTTATTGGAATCAGGAACAAATGAGATTGAGATCATGCAGTTTACCATATTCGGTGAATTATATGGAATCAATGTAGCAAAAGTACGGGAGATCATGATGGCGGATAAGGTAAAGCCGGTACCGCATTCTCATCCCGCTGTCGAGGGGATATTTAAGCCAAGAGAGACTCTTCTGACAGTGATCAATCTGCCGAAATATCTGACCGGCCAGGTTGGAGAGAAGAATGACAGAGATCTGTTCATCATCACGAACTTTAATAAGATGCACATTGCATTCCGTGTGCATACCGTGGTTGGGATCAGCAGGATTTCCTGGGAGAATATCCAGAAGCCGGATAAGGCGCTTACGAACGGAGAAGACGGAGTGGCGACCGGTATCGCGCAGTGCGGCGGGCATCTTGTCACGATCCTGGATTTTGAAAAGATCGTAGCGGAGATCGCGCCGGAGACCAGTATCCAGGTGCATGACATTGATGCGCTTGGAGAGAGGGTACCAAGGGATCAGCCGATCATACTTGCGGAGGATTCGATCCTGCTGACGAAGATGATCAAAGATTCTCTGTTCCGTGCAGGATACGGCAATCTGAAGAATTTCAACAACGGCAAAGAGGCATGGGAGTATCTGGAGAGTATCCGCAATGATTCGGACTTCTATAAGAAGGCGGCGCTGTTGATCACAGATATTGAGATGCCGGAGATGGATGGACACCGCCTGACAAAGCTTGTGAAGGACGATGAGAAGATGCGCAGAATGCCGGTCATTATCTTCTCTTCCCTGATCAACGAAGAGATGCGCCGCAAAGGCAAGCAGCTCGGCGCGGATGAGCAGTTGTCAAAGCCGGAGATAGGGCGTCTGGTAGAGATTATGGACGAATTATTAGACCGGAGGGATGGTTAGATGGATAATTGTGTAGTAAGACAGGCTATAAAGGATCTGCGGACAGACGCGGTGATCGGATATGAGCTTCTGATCCAGGAAGATCAGAGCAGTTTATACAATCCGAGTTCGGACAGCGTGGCGGCAAATACGATGGTTTCCTTCCTGTCCGAGAATTCTGATCGCATATTTAAGGATAAGAAGACGTTCATGACGTTTACTCCGACGCTTCTCTTTCGGAACACTCCGAAGATCTTTGACAAAGAGAAGGTTGTGATACAGATTGAAGATAATATCGTGGTCCATGCACTGGCAGCGATCCTGATCAGTAAATACCGCGAAGAGGGATATCATTTTGCGATCAATGATTTTCAGTTTACGCCGAAATATTTCAGCATGTTAGAACATGTGGACTATATCAAGATGGACATCTCGAATAAGATGGATGAGGAACAGATGCGTTCCGTCGCCAATGTGGTGGATATGGCGCATGGTTTCCAGAAAGAATTCATCGCTACGGGCGTGAACACCAAAGAAGTCTATGACCGCGCGGTAGAATTGAAGGCGGATTATGTAGAGGGGAACTACATCTCAGGATCGGCGATCACAAAGACCAGCCGGATGGACTTCATGGAGGGGAATCTCTATCAGCTGATCATTGAGATCACGAAGGATGAACCGGATGTGGAGATTCTTGAGGAGATCATAACCCGGGATGCATCCCTTACATACGCCCTTCTTAAGATGGCGAATTCGGCATATTTTGCCGTGCACCATGAGACGACGTCTGTGCGGCAGGCGTTGGTGCGCGTCGGCATCAGCCAGCTGAAGCAGTGGGTTTATCTGCTGAGTTTTGAAGATAAGGAGAATTCATCGGAAGAGCTTCTTAAGACCTCCTTCATGCGTGCGAACTTCGCGTCCGCATTGGTCAAGAAGCTGAAGAAGTTCTCCATCAACAGTTCGGACGCGTACCTGATGGGTATGTTCTCGACACTGGAATATATGATCGACGCTCCGATCGCAGATATCCTCTATGAGATACCGATCATAGATGCGATCAAAGACGCGCTGATATCCAGAGAGGGAGAGGCAGGCAGGCTCTTTGAGCTGATCCTCTGCTATGAGAATGCGAATTGGAGCGAGATCAAGGTGATCGCGGAAGAACTGGGGCTTAAGACGAACGAGATGGCGCAGATCTATATGGATTCTGTGGAAGAGGTCAATAATATCTGGGACAATGTCGTGGGTATGAGCGAGAATGAGAATGAGAATGAATCCGGCACGGCAGAATAGAAGATGCATATACTGATGTGGTAGCATCGTATACTTGGAAGTCTTATACATCAAAGCGGAGGTGGCTTATGATCAGCGGTATTTCAGGAGTCGGTCATATGACGGGCGTCCTGGCGGTTCAGCCTTATAAGGGCGCAAAGCAGAATACAGAATATGCGGCGCCGGCGTCTAAGTCCGGTATGCGGCCCGCGCAGAAAGTCGGCGCAGTCTATCCGGGGCGCGGGGCGAGTCCGGGTACACCGGTAGAACCGGTATCACCTGTAAAAGCGGTGACTTCGCAGGGAACTCGTGGGATTGCGTATGCAATTCCTTTCCTGAGAAAGGGCATGGATCCGGCGGAGTTGTCTGTCCGTATGCGCATGCAGTATATTGACCCGGAAACTGGTCAGAAAGCTGCGGGAGTAACGGCAGGCGAGACCGGACAGAGAGTACCGGGAGCAGAAGGCAGCCAGAGCACGGCAGGGGTACAGGAAGCATCCGGTGAGAAAGAGTGTCAGACATGTAAGGAAAGAAAGTATCAGGACGGTTCGGATGATGCGGGAGTTTCTTATCAGACTCCGACACATATAGCGCCGGAACAGGCGGCGTCTGCGGTAAGAGGACATGAGATGGAGCATGTCGTGCGGGAGCGCGCGTCGGCAGAACGCAAAGACCGGCGTGTGGTCAGCCAGTCGGTCTCCATGCATACGGCGATCTGCCCGGAGTGCGGCAGGGTCTATGTATCCGGAGGAACGACCAGGACTACGACGGCGTCCGATCCGAAACCGGATCAGCCTGCGGCAGACGAGAATTCCCGGGGCGGATTTGACGTTGCTGCGTAGATGTATGCCTTTAAGAAATCAACGACAAGAGATAGAACACGAGAATAAGAGAGAGAGGATGTATATCCATGCGAAAAAGTATTAATAAGATGGTTGGGATCCGGGTCGCTACGACGGTTGCTGCAGTGCTTATATACAGTTTTGCAGTTACGGCGAATATTTTTGTTATAAAAGATACGCAGAAAGCCAGTATCGAGGCGACGACATTGTTGGACACGATTGAGAAAGCAGAGGTGGCACATTACAAATGGTCAAGCGGACTGAGTAATGCGCTGTACGCCGGGAAGGAATTCACCGGAAGCATAGACCCGACGACTTGTGTCCTGGGACAGTGGCTCTATGGGGAAGCGGCTACGGAGAATGAGAAGGTACTTGCGTTAAGAGAAGAACTGGAGCCTTTGCATAAGGAACTGCATGAGTCTGCAAGCTATGTCCTGGACATGTTGAAGACGGATCCGGCAGGCGCGCAGGAGTATTACCAGAATACGATCCAGACGAACCTGACAACGCTGGTCGGCGTTCTGGATGAAGTCGTGGAAGAGGGAACTGTGTTGAAGGATGCCAGTGCGGCAAGTATGAGCCGGACGCTCCATATCGTACAGATCGTGTCCGGAATCTGTTTCTTCCTTGCCTTGTTCTTCCTTCTCAGTCTGGTAAGGTACGTATTGAAACAGATCGTAAAGCCTATGGTCTATATCAGCAGCAAAGTAAGTCCGCTTATGGAAGGAAATCTCAAACTTGATATTGAGTATGAGGCGGAAAATGAACTGGGCGACCTGGCGAATGTCCTGAGGACTTCGATGAAAGTAATAGAAGGATACGTCGAGGATATTGACCGCATCATGGGGCAGCTTGCAAAAGGCAACTTCAATGTGGGCACATCCGCAACCTATATCGGAGATTTCCAGACGATCGAGCGTGCGATCAATAGCTTCACACGGACGCTGTCTTCGGCGATCGGCAGTATCGGGAATGCGGAGCGGCAGATCTCGGGCAATGCAGATCAGTTATCCAGCAGTTCGCAGTCTCTTGCGCAGGGCGCGACAGAGCAGGCAAGCGCGGTAGAGCAGCTCTATGCGACGTTGGATGAATTGTCCAAGACGGCATCTAAGAATGTAGACATGGCAAACGAGGCGCAGAACAATGCGAAGCTGACCGGCGAGCAGGTTACCGTAAGCAGCCGTCAGATGGAAGAGATGGTTGCGGCTATGAAGGATATTACGCAGGCGTCCCATAAGATTAACGAGATTATTGTAACCATTGAGAATATCGCGTTCCAGACGAATATCCTTGCCCTGAATGCGGCGGTAGAGGCAGCGCGCGCAGGATCGGCGGGTAAAGGTTTCGCGGTAGTGGCAGATGAAGTACGCAGCCTTGCGGCACAGTCTGACGGAGCTGCGAAGGAGACCAAAGATCTTATCGAAGAGTCGGTTCATGCGACAGAACGCGGAAGCGCGATCGTCGATGAAGTATCCGTGACACTGCAGAAGACTCTGGATCTTGTGACGAAGTCCAACACTGCGATCGGTTATATCGCAGATGCGATCAATGGCGAGGCGGAATCCATTAAGCAGGTTACAGACGGGATTGCCCAGATCGCGGAGGTTGTCCAGACGAACTCTGCAAGCAGCCAGGAATCTGCGGCAGTCAGCGAAGAGCTCTTCGATCAGGTACGCCTGCTCCGTGAAGAGACAGGAAGATTCCAGCTTAAGAAATAATTTGTTTATGTATTTGTTGTATTGCAATCGTTTTATAAAAGAGAGTACCGGATCATCACTTTTTGAGGATGATCCGGTACTCTCTTTTTGCTGTTATATATAAAAATTATTAATGTCTTGGATTGTCTTTTATGACCATACATGCCTTGGTGGCTTCCACAGTTACGTCGGAGATGAGTTTGTTGGTATAATAACTTATGAGCGGATCTACGGCGGCGGGTGTGGTGACGATGTATTTCGGCAGCAATCCGTTCATCGCCAGCGCAACCGTGTCGGCTTTGCAGCGTTCGCAGGTGCAGACGTCAAACTGGCGCATGAAGTAGATGATCTTGTCCTTTACGATCTCTTCCATAACGTTCAGGTAGACAAATTCTGGTTCCGGTTCTGGTTCCGGCTCGGAAGCAGGAGCAGATTCCGGTACGGGTGATCCGGCGGCAGGCATGTCCGCAGACTTTGTTGTTGTGTCTTGCTGAGCTGTCGCTGTATCAGCGGAAGCCGATTCGGTCTGAGCCTGATCCGATGCTGTGCCTTGCTGAGCTGATGATACATCTTGCTGAGCTGTCGCTATGTCAGTGGAAGCCGAATCCGTCTGATCTGATGGCGCTGTTTGCTGATCCGATGCTGCGTCTTGCTGAACCGGAGCGGCGGCAGTTTGAGCTGTATCTTGCTGAACCGTCGTTGTGTCAGAAGAAGCCGAGTCAGTCTGAGCCGTAGCTGCATCTTGTTTAGGCGGAGCCGGATCAGCAGGAACTGATGCCGCGTCCGGCTGAACCGAAGCTGGACCGTCAGAATTTGGAGCAGTGTCCGGTTGAGAGGAAGCTGTGTCGGAATTCGATGCGGTTTCCGACGGTACAGGCTCTGTTGTCCCGCTTTGCGCTGCAGCGCCGGAATCTGTCCCGGCATCAGCAGGAGCATCGGAAACGCCCTGCGTGTCGGCAGGCTCTTCCTGCGTCTTGGCAGCTGCGCCGGCATCCGGAGATGCGGCGGCAAGCTGTGCTTCAAACTGGTTGGATAATTCCTTCTGGATCAATTCTGCTACAGGATCTTCGCCTGTCGTATCGATCACAGATATATTCTGTGCCGGAGCAGGCGTACTTACCGGAACAGGTTCCGGATTAGCGTTTACGGTATGGTTGGCGGCAGGGCTGCCTGATTCATCCTTTGCTGCCTGCCCGTCAGAAGGGGCGCCATTCCCCGCATCAGGCTGTCCGGCGGCTGCATTCTCAGGAGCCGCCGCTGCAGGGGATGCGGATTCTTCATTTTTCCCGGATTCTTCTGCCGTGTTCTGTGAATCATGCCCGGCAAGCAGGTTCAGGACATGTGCGGTTTTATTACTTCTTCTTGCCATTCTGTGATTACCTCCTTAAAGTAGCCTGACGGAAGCCCTCCGTACGGCTTACGACTTCTTTGACAAAGCTTTTATAATCTATGGATGGGTTGGCGTGCGGCGCATGGTCAAATACACTTAAGCCATGTGCAGGCGCTTCCGCTACGGTAACGCTGGTACGGATCTGTACGTCGAATACATGGGTCCCCATCTGTGCGGCAATATTGTCAGCCATCTCTTTTACTTCGCGGGCAAGCAGTGTCCGCGGGTTGAACTTCGTAAGGATGATCCCCAGGATGTTCAGGTTCGGGTTCACACTCTGGCGGACGGAATCAACAGTCTCCTTCAACTGGGAAACACCCAGGAGACTCAGGATCTCGGGCGCCATCGGTATGATCAGATGGTCGGACGTCGCATACGCATTCACCGTCAGAATATTCAGAGCAGGAGGCGTGTCGATAATGATATAATCATAGTTGCCCGCTATGGGAGCCAATGCCTTCTTAAGAAGGACGTCTCTGTCGGAAGATGTGAATTCAAGTTCCGCACCGCTCAATAAGATATTCGAAGTAATGATATCACAGTAGTCAGTCTCCTGGATCGCATCCTGGATCGGGATCTGTCCGGTCAGTACGTCATAGATCGTATGGCATTCTTCGATATCAAGTCCGAGGCTGAATCCTAAACTACCCTGTGGGTCCAGATCAATCGCCAATATTTTTTTATCATAAAAAGAGCTCAATCCGGCAGCCAGTGCGCTGGATGTGGTTGTCTTGCCTACGCCGCCTTTCTGGTTCGTAAGTGCGATGATAGTAGCCAAAATAATTCCTCCATTCGTAATTAAAACTTGTTCTAACTATTATTTAAAGTATACTATATGCCGATAAATAAGTACAGAATAAATTTGAATTTGTAGAAATGCGGTTTTCGCGCGTCTCATAGGTCTGTGGACAATAAGCAGTAAGACAAAGAAAAGGAGAGATTGATATGGCAACAGTAGGTGGATTGACTACGTCAACAAGCAGCAGCATCAGAGGATATGGCGGTCTTGCCAGTGGTTTGGACAGAGATACCCTGATCGAGGGTATGACTTCGGGTACTACCAGTAAGATCACGCAGCAGCAGAAGAAGAAGCAGCAGTTGGAATGGAAGCAGGCGGCGATCCAGAATATCACCAGCAAGCTGCTTGACTTTTCGAATAAGTATACATCATGGAGTTCCAGTACGAATCTGTTCAGTTCTATGTTCTGGGGCAGGAATAAGATTACGACGACGGGGACGAACAGCAAGTTTGTGTCAGTGTCCGGAAGCGGAGCGTCGGCAGAAGGCGTGACGATCATGGGTGTGAAGCAGTTGGCGCAGAAGGCGAAGTGGTCAACTAAGACAGGCATTTCCAATCAGGAGTTATCAACGGGAAGCATTGATATTAACAAGACATATGATATACCGCAATTGGCAGGGAAGGAACTTGAGTTTCAATTAGGCGCTGGTGAGAATGCTAAGACCTATACGCTTACGTTAAAGGAGTCTGAGAAATTAGATGACGGGACTGTAAAGACATATGATTATAGCACTCCTCAGAAAGCGCTGGAGGCAATTAAGGAGCAGTTAGGAAGGGTAGAAGTTACCGGCGCAGGTGGAAAGTCAGAGAAACTTTCGGATTATGTTTCGATAAGTTTAAATGGAAACAAATTTGAGCTTACCGGTGATGGGAAAGGGAATAATTTTGAGCTTACCGGAGGATCTGCGTTACAATATTTGGGATTTGCTAAAGATTTGAAGCATAATTTCAAGGATGGGAAGACGGTGCAAGCAACTGAGGATGCGGAAAAGAACTTAATTGACCATGTATCTTTTGCACGATTGATGGATGGAAAGAAGCTGACTTTCTCTTACAACGGGAAATCTGCGGAGATAACTATGCCGGATGCAGAGAGCCTGCAAAAACTAGCGGACGCTAAGTATCCGAATGACTTGGCAAATTCGAAAGAGGAGGCAGTATTAACGGCAGTAAAGTCTTCTATGCAGATACAATTAGATGCGGCATTTGGCAAGGGGAGAGTTGAGGTTGGATTAGATACGACCAATAATAAGATAACCTTGAAAACCATGAATCCGGCCGGCGGGGAGGATGCAACATCAACGCTGAAGCTCGTTTCAGGCAATGCTGATGTAAAATACGCATTGGGATTACAGGAAGGCGCTTCGAACCGTATGAATATGAGCGAACAGCTTAAGAAGGTTCTTAATCCAACAGTTTTTGATAAGGATGAAGTGGTAAAAGATGAAAATGGACAGCCGTTAAAAGATGATGCTGGCAATGCTATTACGAGAAAGTACACTACTCTTGAGATTAACGGTAAGTCTATTAATGTCTACGAAGACGATACCATGAATTCTTTGATGGAGAGAATTAACAGCAGTAATGCTGGTGTCAAGGTGAGTTATCAGGAAGCGGCAGATAAGTTCACGTTTACATCCACAGACGATGGTGCCAGCGGAACTATTAACATAAAAGGTAATAGCGTTACAGATGCTCTTTTTGGAATTGCAGCAACTGATTCAGTGGCAGAACGAGGTCAGGACGCAATTGTCGCAGTGAAATACGCAGGTTCTGACGAGGCGGTTGAGTTGACTCGCGGAAGCAATTCATTTACTGTAGATGGTTTGACGATTAATGTAAAGGGTAAATTTGGCTATGACGAGAGTGGAGCTTTAATAGAGAACGATCCGGATACAGTAGTAGAAATTGACGCTCAGGTTGACGCAGACTCTATCGTAGACACAGTGAAGTCTATGATAGAAGAATACAACTCCATCATCGAGTTAGTCAACAAAGAAGTGAAGACCAAGCCGGATCGCGATTATGAGCCGCTTACCAGCGAGCAGAAGAAAGAATTGTCAGAGGACGAGATTGAAGCATGGGAGAAGAAGGCGAAGGAAGGTCTGCTTTATGCGGACAGCGATATCCGAAGCCTTACAAGCGATCTGCGATTCATTATCGACGGCGGTATCGCTCAGGAACTGGCAGAGATGGGAATTTCAACTTCCACTTCCTACTCTGATAATGGTAAGATAAACTTTGATGAGTCCAAATTCCGCGCGGCGCTTTCAAGTAATCCGGAGCGCGTGCAGGAGCTTTTTGCAGAATCTTCTGTTCAGAATACGAACGGAAATGGTTACTCCAAGGGTATCGGTGCGAACCTCAAGAGCGTACTGGACAAATATGTTAATACCACAGGTGCTATGACCAGCAAGGGTATCCTGATCCGTAAGGCCGGACATGAGAGTTCACCGATGAGTGTTACGGAGAACACCATGTACAATCAGCTGAAAGCAATCAAGGAGCAGATCAGCAAGCTGCAGGAGCGTCTGGAGACAGAGCGCGACCGTTATATCAAGCAGTTTACCAGTCTGGAGACTCTGATCTCCCAGATGAACAACCAGAGCGGTTGGTTAAGTCAGTTCGGCGGCTAATAAAGCTATTAAAATTGAGTACTTAGGCGTCTCGTCTCATTGCAGATCGAATACTGCATATCCATAGTCCGGAGACCAGGATATGCGGTATTCGGCGATGAGACAGGCGCCAGAACTGGAAAAAGGGGAAGAATATGTATCAGAATGGATATGAACAGTATAAGATGCAGTCTGTAAATACGATGACACGCGGAGAGATGCTTCTTCTGCTGTATGATGAGCTGACCAAGCGCCTGACCAGGGCGCAGATTGCGTTGAATGATAAGAACTATGATTTGTTTGACAGGTCCGTCCAGAGATCCAGGGAGATCGTGCGGTATCTGGACGATACTCTGAATATGGAATATAGTATCAGTTATGAACTGCGGAGGATGTATGAATTCTTCCTCTTTGAACTTAGCAGACTGCAGGCGGGGAGGAACAGCGCAGTAGTCGATGAACTGAAGCCGCTTGTTGCGGAACTCCGCGATGCGTTCAAAGAAGCCAGCAGAACTGCCGCTGTGTAGCAGGGAGGCATTATGGAGAACAGAGAAGAATTATATTCGGAGATCTTAAAGAGGGTACAGCGGAATTACATGCATATGACAGAGATCGAACGGATAACCAGGGAGCTTGGGACCGCATTATCCAGTAATGACCGAGAGTCCGCGCAGCTCTTGATCAAGATGAGACAGAGTGAGATGGATCTTGCCGATGAGACGAAGCAGGAGATACAGCTTCTGATCCGTTCGGCGGGGGATGAGAGGGAGAGGCTTCTGTCATGGCTTAAGGGCGAGACGAAAGAGACGCCGGAGAGTTTTGAAGAGAAGAAGATCGTGGAGCTTAGTAATCAGCTGCGGCAGGTTACGCGGCGTGCCATTGATGTAGATAAGGCGATCAATTCAAGGCTTGCAGGGAAAGATTCCTATTATCAGAAGGCGAAGATGTGATATCACAGAGAATATCTTTCAGATAAAAAGAATAGTAATATCATAGAAGGCTGTTGCAAAATGGCAGATTTATCTGCATTTTGCAGCAGCTTCTTTGCAGGAAGGCGGTCGTACAACCGCAAATAAGGCGTTATCCCGGAGTAACGCTCCAGACCGGCCCGCCTGCCTGCGCCCTGGCGCTGAGTTCGTTCAAGATCAGCTGAAGATCCCAGGGCTGCTGCGTATTCTCAAGGCTGACAGGGTCGGCGATGCGTACCTGGGTTCCGGACCAGTAGTCGGCGATGATGATGAAATGCCCTCCCTCGGTAAAATGTCCCGGTCCCATCAGTGCGATCAGGATATTTCCGCCGGACAGCGCAGAGAGCACGCCTTCCACGGAGTAATCGGTAAAAGGCGCCGCTTTAAATCCAAATGCTTCCGCACATTCCGGGATGAATTCATGTTTCGTGCCATGTCCCGCGGACCAGTAGCCGTGTTCCGCCGCCCACGCCGCCATATCAGACGGCGTATAGGAAGACGAGGTGAAGCTGGATACGATCATGGCAAGAGCGGTAGGCCCGCATCCATAGGTATGAAGAGGATCCTGTCCGCCATAGAGGTAGTCTGCCCATCGGACGTCCGATTGATTATAGTATGTAAGGGTTCCGATGCTGCTCTCTAGCGACAGCGTATAACGTCCGTCCGTCACCGCCGGAGCTTCCTCGGGGTCAGAGGCAGCCTCCGGCAGGGTGATCTCCGGGCGGGGCGTGCCGGAGGCAAGGTCGCACCGGGTGATCGGCATGCACAGGAATACCGCAAGAAGGAGGATTCCGTATAATAGTTTTTTTCGCATAGATTTATTCTCCATAATTATAAGTTATTTAGAATTTATTGACTGGTCATTGAATAAACAGTATAGTATAATAAAATAATATGATATAATATCGCTTTATAATAGCTTTATAGAGCGCCGGCGTGCCAGGTATAGCACAATGTAAACAGTATGACGCGATTATACAATAGATATCGGTATTTGTGGTAAAAAATTAAGGTGGGAGTATATGGCACAGATTGTATTCGATCATGTTACGAAGAAATTCAAAGAAGAAACAGCGTTGGAAAATATTTCCTTCGAGATTGATAAGGGTGAATTTGTATTTATCATCGGGAAGAGCGGCGCAGGGAAAAGTACGCTGCTCAATCTGATCATGAAGCAGGAAGAGGCGACTTCCGGACAGATCATAGTGGAAGGCAGAAGGCTGGATACCATGTCCAGGCAGAGAGTACCTTACCACAGAAGAAGACTGGGAATTATGTCTTCAGAAGTCGGACTATTGAAAGATCGTTCGGTTTGTGATAATATAAAGCTAGCGATGCTTGCAACCGAGAATGCGAAGAAGCATATGCATGAAAAGAGTATTAAGCTCTTAGGGCTTGTGGGACTTGCCAGTAAGTATCAGGCGTATCCCAACGAGCTGTCAGGAGGCGAGCAGGCGAGAGTGCTTCTTGCGAGGGCGCTTTCTGTTCAGCCGGAGATATTGATCGCAGATGAGCCGACGGCGAATCTGGACCCGGATGCGGCATGGGATCTGATGCAGCTATTGGAAGAGCTCAATTACAGGGGGATGACAGTCCTTGTGGCGAGCCATGCCAGAGGCCTGGTCACGATCATGAAGAGACGTTGTATTACTTTGGTGGCAGGAAGGCTTGCGGCAGATGAAAAGCGTTCCATATACAACCAAAAAGCAATGGATGTCTTTGCTGAGAGAAAAATTCTTCAAGAAGGGGGAAAAAATAGCGAAAAAATGTTATATTTGCCTGAAAATGTCCGATAAATTAACAGAGGGATGTTATTAGCAGACAGCCGGAAAGGAGGAAATAGACTATTAGCTACGAAATTAGATATATACTAATACTGCTGACAGCTATTATCAACCAGAAACCGGTTCAGAGATTGAGGAAACGCCTGGGGTGGGATCTTGTCTTTGATGTTTCAGATTATCAGAATATTATTAATATTGTTTATATCGGGCTCTTAGGGATTGAGAAAGATATCTCGGAGGAATATGAAGAGTCGTTTTATCAGAGCTATAAGAAGGAGCTTCTGTTGTACGAGTCTTATAAGAAGGTAGAAGAGGTGATCTTATGGCAGTTAGAGCGTTATAAGATCGAAGCGTTGCTTCTGTTGGATACGGAAGCATCCGAGATGTATCCGAAGCCTGAGATGTCGCATATCAGCCAGATTGAGTTCCTGGTGGATAAGAAGGATCTTCCTTTGATCCACAGGCTGATGCTTGAGATGGATTATGAGCAGAAGGAAGAGTTGTTGAATAGCGGGATCGTGTATGTAAGGGTGCCTGGAGTCAGAATCGTGTTCTATGATAAGATGCCGGTTGAGAATAAAGCCGTCAGACGGTATTTCGCCGGGCCTGTCAGAAGACACCGACGCCTGGAACCTTATAAATACATACATATACTGACCAACGAGGACGCGTATCTGTATCGTGTTGCAAGGCTGGTAGAATTGTACATTACAGGGAAGCTTAAGATACGCGACATCATGGATCTCTGGCAGTTTAAGAAGCTGTTGGGAGAGAAGTTCCGTTGGAGGGCAGTGAAGGAATTGCTCATGAAGGCGGAATGGCAGGAGTTCATTTCACAGGTAGAATTACTTGCGGTACTCTGGTTTGGAGAAGATGTGGAAGAACAGTACGGGCTTGCGTTAGAACTGGAAGAATATATTCTTTCCAGAGGACGCGAGAACAAGCATCTGGACGAAGCCCTGCTTCCTTGCGAGAAGGTAAGGCTGGATTTCTACTGGCGCAACAGAGATAAGGAATGGACGCTGAGAAAGCAGGCGTGGCTATTTCCATCGAGAGAATATATGGTTCAGTTCTTTCCGGTATTGGAGAAATATCCATTTTTGCTTGTGTTTTGCTGGATAGCCCGGAATACACGCTTTGCACGGAGGATCTGTGTTAATAAGTGCAGGCGGATCGGATTTCGGATTCAGATTAGATTATCAGATATGAAAGAAAAGCTGAAAGGAATGATGGGAAGAGATAAGATCGAAGAGATGCCCGTGGATCTGCCCGAAGATGTAGCACGGACAGAAGAAAAGACGGAAGAGTCTGCAGGCGGCGAGCCGGCGGAGGATACCACGAATTTAGATGAAACAGAAGGAGAGAAAAAAGTTGAAGAATTTGAAGATCAGAACTAAATTATTTGTGTCATTTGGGATTGTGCTTATATTGACGGTCATCGTCTCTATTTTCTCTATTTTACAGCTGAGAAAAGCGAACAGCAACCTGGATGAATTTATGGAAGGCGCTGTTGCCGCGGATGATGCGGTTAAGAGCTGCCGTATCGCTACGTTTATCGCAGCGAAGGATGTACGTGATATGATAATCGCCGGACAGACGGATGCGTCTAAGCTGCAGGCGATCGAAGAAAATGAGGCGACTATAAAGGCGAATCTGGAAGAGATACATAAGCTGAATATTCTGGATAAAGACGAAGTGACGAAGTTAGAGAATACTCTGACACAGTGGATGGGTGTTGCAGAGGAGATTATTGCCCGGTTAAAAGCGGGGGATGCGATGGGAGCCGCGGAATTGACACGCACCCAGTGCAGTCCGGCGCTTGATGAAGTGATCAGTGAGATCAATGTGCTGATCGAGAATTCGGCGTCTATCCGTGCCAAGACGCTGAGCGACAGTGTGAAGTCGACGAATATCAGCATGATCGTTCTTCTGTGTATGACCGTAGGCGCGATCTTGTTTGCGATGATCATATGTGCGAGAGTGACGAGAACCATCGTTTATCCGGTTCATCAGGTGGAGAATGCGATGGAAGGACTTGCGAAGGGCAAGATGTCTCAGGAGTTGGAGTACGAATCATTGGATGAGTTCGGTTCGTTGGTGAGCAGTGTAAGAGATACCTGTCAGGGGCTTGAGGAGGTTGTCCAGGATCTTACACGCTTGCTTGACCAGATGTCAGCAGGTAACTTTGATCTTTTCACAGAAGATAATATTTACAAGGGTGACTTTGAACCGTTGCTTCGGTCTATCCGTAAGATGAACCGCAGCTTAAGTGATACGATGAGACAGATCAACGATGCCTCCGATCAGGTGGCAAGCGGAGCAGATCAGGTATCTTCCGGCGCACAGGCGTTGTCACAGGGCGCTACCGAGCAGGCAAGCTCCGTAGAGGAATTAGCGGCGACGATCAATGATATTTCAAGAGAAGTCAGCAATACGGCTGATAATGCAAGAGAAGCAAGCGAGAAGGTTATGGAAGCGCAGAGCAAGCTCTCTGTTTCGAACGAGCAGATGCAGGATATGATCTCTGCAATGGGTGATATCAGCCAGAAGTCCGGCGATATCGGTAAGATCATCAAGACGATCGAGGACATTGCGTTCCAGACCAATATTCTTGCGCTGAACGCGGCGGTAGAGGCGGCGCGTGCAGGTGAGGCAGGAAAGGGATTTGCGGTTGTAGCGGACGAAGTACGTAATCTTGCATCTAAGAGTGCGGAGGCAGCCAGCAATACGACGGCGCTTATCGAGGGTACGATCATTGCGGTTGAAAATGGTACGAATATTGTAGACCGCACCGCAGAGGCGATCTCTGAGACGGTAGAGAGCACGAAGAGCGCGGTTACATATGTGGATAAGATTTCTTCTGCGGCTGTCAGCCAGGCAGAGGCAATCTCTCAGGTGACGATGGGTATGGATCAGATCTCCAGCGTCGTACAGACGAATTCTGCTACGGCAGAGCAGAGCGCGGCGGCAAGCGAAGAGCTGTCCAGCCAGTCGCAGTTATTGAAGTCACTGATCTCCCGCTTCAAGTTAAGAAGCAGAAGGCCAGGCGAATAAAAGATAGCGGAGAAGATAGAAGGTGTTCCTGTAACAGGGACACCTTTTTTGGTATTTAGAGCAGATTAACGGTAAGAAATAATTTCTATAAAGAAGAAAGTGTGTTATAATTATCTAAAATGTGTCAGCAGATAATACATAAGAAAGCTTAGGGGGAAAGGATGGAAAGAAAGAAGGTTTTTGATGGATTCTGCTCGGCGGCAAAGCCGGGGATCCTCGATGAGATAAGACTGTATCTGTCTTCAGACGAAGGAATTGGGGAGTATCAGGCGGAGCTAGATCCGGAAGGGAATATTATGGTAGAGATGATCCTGAAGAAATTCTCTTATCTGGGCGCCAGGACTTGTTTCCTGAGTCTGGCTGAGTATATGCGGAGAAGCTATTATAATGTCTATGAGTGTGAAGAATTAGAAGAGCAGGTACGGTATTTGCTTTGTACGGGAATCCGCGGAAGAGACGGTATGAAGTTTGAGGTGGTTATCAGATAAAAGGATCTGATCGGATATAGAAGCAGAGAGGAATCTCTGAGAAAGATATAGGAGAGTATAGTGTGAGTTTAGGAGGAAAAGGTGTGGGGAATCAGAACAAGGATAACAGGATGCAAAGGGAAGTATATCCTCTGTTCGCGGCGCAGGATATGAAAGCAGAAGAGATGCTTAACAAGATTACGAACGAGATGCCGGGAGGGTTCTTCGTGTACCGCGCCGATGGGGAAGAAGAGATTATCTATGCGAATACGGCGATGCTCCGCTTGTTTAACTGCAGTACGATGGAAGAATTCCGGGAATGGACGGGGAATTCTTTTAAAGGGATCGTTCATCCGGACGATCTGCTGAGGGTAGAGGCAAGTATCCGGCAGCAGGTCAAGGAGAGCCATTATGACTTGGATTATGTGGAGTACCGGATCATTGCAAAGAACGGCGAGATACGATGGGTCGAGGATTACGGGCATTTCATACACAGTGAGACGGCAGGCGGAGACGTCTTCTATGTATTTATTGCCGACGCTACGGAGAAGAGGTATCAGCAGGAGGAAGAGAAGCGGTCGATCATCCGCGAGCGGATCCAGAAGGAACAGACGCTGCAGAAACAGATTGAAGAATACGGGAAAGAGCTAGAAGAGGCAAATCAGGAGCAGGTACGCCGTCTGATCGTGATCGAGGGGCTCAGCAGTGATTATGTATCTATTTTCTATGCAAATCTGGATGAGAACTGGATACAGCCTTATCGGATCCGTGATAAGATAGAATATCATTACGGTAAGAAGAGCAGGCGCTATCCGTTTGAGGATTTTGATACGGACTATATCCGTACGTGGGTTCATCCGGAGGACCGGGAACAATTGGCGTCGGCAACGAATGCACAGTCGATCCGGCAGAGGCTTGCGAAAGAAAAGCGGTTCCACGTCAATTACCGCGTCGTTAAGGATGGGAGAACGGAGTATCTGCAGCTGCGTTTCGTCAAAGTAGGGGAGGAAGAACATGTATCCGAAGTGATCATGGGTTACAGGAGCGTAGACGAAGAGATCATGCGCGAGATGGAGCAGAAGGGGATCGCGGAGAGTGCGCTTGGACATGCCCGGAAGGAGAATGCCGCCAAAGATGCATTCCTTGCCAATATGTCGCATGATATGCGTACGCCGATGAACGCCATCGTCGGATTTACCAATCTTGCCAAGCGGTATATGGACGACAGAGAGAAACTGTGGAAATATCTGTGCAAGATCTCGGAGTCCAGCGAGCGCCTGCTGACTCTGATCAATGATGTGCTGGAGATCTCGCAGATGGATACCAGTAAGGACGAGCTCGAAGAAGGCGCCTGCAATCTTCTTGAAAGTGTCAAGAGTGTGAGGGAGAGTATCCTTCCGAGAGCGGCGGCGAAGAACATAGAGTTCTCTATGGATGTCTCCGAGGTGAAGCACTGCGACGTATACAGCGATCCTGAGAAATTGAACCGGATCCTTGAGAGGTTGGGAAGCAACGCCATACAGTATACGGAAGACGGCGGAAGGATCGAGATCTCAGTCAGAGAATTAGAAGAGATCGCGGAAAGCCGCGCCTCTTACCAGTTTGTGGTTGAGGATAATGGGATCGGAATGAGCGAGAGTTTCCAGAGCCGCATGTTCGAGCCTTTTGAGCGGCAGCAGAATACGACGATGAGCGGAGTGCCGGGAACGGGGCTTGGTCTTACGATCACGAAACGGATCGTGGAGATGATGGGAGGCAATATAGAAGTTGACAGTGTGGAAGGCGGAGGAAGCAAGTTTACCGTGACCCTGGAATTTCGGATACGCCAGGAATCACAAGAGCAGGGGGACGACAGGGAAGAAAGCATGTTAAGCCGATACGGACAGAAGAAAGTTCTGTTGGTGGAAGATAACGAACTTAATCTGGAACTGGAAGTCGAGTTGTTAAGAGACGAGGGATTTGTAGTAGAGACGGCGGAGAACGGCAGTATCGCGGTGGATATGATGAAGAATGCAAAACCGGGAGAATACGGAGTAGTCCTGATGGATATCCAGATGCCAGTCATGGACGGATACCATGCGGCGCTGGCAATCCGAGGGCTTAGCAATCCGGAGCTTGCGAATATCCCGATCATAGCAGTGTCTGCGAATACGTTTGATGAAGACCGCAGAAAAGCCTTCGAATGCGGGATGAACGCATATGTCGCGAAGCCGGTAGATATCCCGCAGCTGCTTCATGCGATTGGAGAAGCATGGGGGATTCATGTGGGAGATGGCGGATCCGCATTATAAAAGGTACGGTTTAGGCAGTTGAACAAGTGAATACCCGGCGCATATCCTGCGTCATGGGGAGCCGGCTTGTCAACTGCCTGTCCGTACCTTTATTTTAAGTATTTTTTTAGTTTATAGGCAACGGTCTCGATGTCAATGGGTTTTGCCAGATGGTCGTTCATACCGCATTCCAGGCATTTCTGAATATCTTCCGAGAAAGCGTCGGCTGTCATGGCTATGATCGGCAATCCTGTGTCTTCGCGTTCCAGTTCCCGGATGGCGGCAGTTGCTTCATAGCCGTCCATAATAGGCATCCGCACATCCATGATGATCGCGTCATAATACCCGACAGGGGATTTTTCGAATCTCTCAACGCAAGCCTGCCCGTTTTCCACCCAATCCAATTCCAACTCAAGGACGGAGAGGAGTTCTCTTGCAACTTCCCAGTTAAGCTCATTATCCTCCGCCAATAGAATATGCTTTCCGCGAAGCGCCCAATCGCTTTCCTTTCCGGCGTCGGCGGCTTCCTCAACGGCGGCGCCGGTGAATGTGTTCAGAGCCTCAAGCAAAGAGGACTTGAACATGGGTCTTGGGATATACCCCAAGATCCCTGCTTTTCTCGCTTCCGCCTCGATCCCGATCCAATCACATGACGACAGCAGTAGAGCCGGGGTGTCCGCCCCATGATCTGCGCGTATCGCCCTAGCGGCTTCGATCCCGTTCATGCCCGGCAGATGGAAGCCCAGGAGGATCATCTGATAGCTGTCATTCGGTTGTCTATGAGAAGCGATCCGTTCCATTGCCTCCTCGGCGCTCAGACACCATTCGGCGTGAAGACCGATCGCATTTAAGGAATGAACCGTACTCGTACATATCCGTTCGCTGCCGTCAACGACCAGTATATTCCAGGCGGGAAGCTCCGCATCAACCTCCTGTTCCGCCGCTTTTTTAAGATCAAGCGCCACATGGAATTCGCTGCCCTTGCCCTGTTCGCTGCTGACAGAGATGGAACCGCCCATGGCGTCTACGATATACTTGGTAATTGCCATTCCAAGTCCGGAACCCTCGGTTTTCTGTACCCGGGTGTCATCTTCTCGGCTGAAAGATTCGAATATCTCCTTCTGGTATTCTTTTGACATGCCGATACCCGTATCGTTTACCAGGAAATGGGTGCGGACGCAGGAACTGTCTTCCGGCAGCGCTTCCTGATACACAGACACCTGGACCGATCCGTTTTGGGGAGTGAATTTGACGGCATTCCCCAGCAGGTTGATCAACACCTGATTCAGCCGCACACCGTCACAGTATACATTTTCCGAGAGGATTTCGTAGGCAGCCGCGTCGAACTGCTGATGTTTTTCCTTAACATGGGGCAGCAGCATATTGACGATGTTGTCCATCACTTCTCTTAATGACATCGGTTCGATATTCAGCGTCATCTTGCCGCTTTCAATCTTCGATATATCCAGTACATCGTTGATCAGCCTGAGCAGATGCTTACTGGACAGAGAGATCTTACGCAGGTAATCCTGAACTTGTTCCGG
Organism: Dorea sp. 5-2; assembly: GCF_000403455.2. Classification (GTDB taxonomy): domain Bacteria; phylum Bacillota; class Clostridia; order Lachnospirales; family Lachnospiraceae; genus Sporofaciens. The sequence continues at coordinate 144,453 of NZ_KE159720.1, forward strand.
ATTGTGTGAATTTTCTATGGCTAATGACGTCATGCCGATGATGGCGTTCATAGGGGTGCGTATGTCGTGGCTCATACTGGAGAGGAAATCCTGCTTTGCCGCATTGGCGTGCTCCGCTTCTCTCCGTGCTCTTTCCGCATCTTTGCGCGCTGCGTCCATTTCGATATTCATACGCTTCAGTTCAGATACTTGTAACTTGAAAAAGTTTAAATACTGAAAGAATATGTAAAGGAGCATGGCGATCACCGCAAAGGAAGCGGCGTAAACGAGGGTAAGCCAATGCTCGCTCATATCTGAGATCGCGTGGTCCAACCCCTCAAAAGGGAGAACCGTCATCAGATACCAGTCGCAGTAGGGGAGGCCGGTACAATACAGATGGTAGCGCGATTCCCCGTTTTTCAGGATAGCGGAATAATCCTTACCTGCATCCATTGCAGCCGCTATTTGTTCGATATAAGAACTTGCGCCCTCATTCGGATCGTCAAAGATACTATTCAGCCTGTCGAAATAATTCTTATGGAGATCACCCTCGTTCCCGACGACGTAACTGCCGTCCTTTCGTATCACAAAAGAGTACATCAGTGAACTGTCTGAATCAAGGAAGAGGACCTCGTTCATATATTTGGCAGAGAGCCCGACGACAATAGCAAGGCTGTCGTTTCCGTCGGACATGGGATACTTGCAGGGAACGCCGAACAAGATGACGCCTTCGCCGTTTTTGTCGATGGCGGAGGCGGCTCTGCGCTCACCATTCTTCATGCTCTCTAAAAAAGTCTCAGGGTGGTTGAGGTTCACCGGATCGCCGTAGACCATTTCCATTCTGCCATCGGAGGAATACAGGGCGGCGCATAAAAAATGCCTTGCCGCTGCGCCGTATTCGATATCATCCTTCGAGCCATAACCGGAGCTGCCGTCTCCTGCCGCAATTCTCGCTATGGATTCCGCCATGGTCAGGCGAAGCTCGATGATTGTTTCGAAGTGTAAAGACACCTGTTCGTTCATTCCGTCCATATAATCTGTGCCTATATCTTCAATCGTGTTTTCGCTCGTATTGTGAATGGTTATACCAAGAAAGGAAAACACGAAAACAGTTAAACAAATGATTACCGTTATGCTGATTTTTAAGGAACGCGGTAAAGCCATGTTTTTCATACTTTTTTCATCTCCACAGTTATTAATATTTGCGTTGTATCTATGCCAGGCGGGGCTGACTCGTCCCTCTAACAGCGTTTTGACCGGCTCATGATGCCGAACATCTTACGCATGTCTACCGGCTTTGCCAAATGCGCGTTCATCCCCGCGTCTTTTGCAAGCGCAATGTCTTCTTCAAATGCGTTCGCTGAAAGCGCTATGATGGGTACGGATCGCGCGTCTTGCCGTTCCATGCCGCGGATCACCCGCGCCGCCTCATATCCGCTCATGACGGGCATCATCAAGTCCATGAGTATACAGTCAAATGTTCCAGGCTCAGATGCCGCGAACGTATCTACGGCGGCTTTCCCGTCGTTGGCGGTCACAACTTTGGCGCCGGCTTCTTCAAGGATGTACTCGACGATCTCGCAGTTGATCTCGTTGTCCTCCACCAGAAGGACGCGCAATCCGGCAATCTCGTCTCCTGCAGCCCAGTCTCCCTTGGCGGGCTGTTCGTTCTGCGCTTCATCAACCCGCAGGGGCAGGGTGATCTGAATCACGCTTCCTTTGTTGATCTGGCTGTTTACCACGACCGTCCCGTTCATCTGATCGACCAGTTTCTTTACGATCGACATGCCAAGCCCGACGCCGTCATAGTTGGTTCGGGCGCTTTGATGCTCCTGCGTGAAAGGTTCGAAAATATGTTCTTTAAAGTCCTCTCCAATGCCGATTCCGGTATCTTCGACTACGAAGCGGTAGTTTGCAGTTCCCTCCTGGAAGGAAATCTCGTCTGCCCGGACAAATACGGAACCCAGAGGGCGGTTATACTTAAGCGCGTTGTCGATGACATTCGTCAGGATCTGCTTGAGGTGCAGCGGACTGCCCATCACCCGGTGATGCTGCAGGCCGGACGCATCCAGCTCCAACCGGATTCCCCGCTTCTTAGCTTCGGGGAACAGGATCGTGATACAGTCTTCCAATGTGGCATAGAGGTCGAATGGCTCTTCCACTGCCGCCAATCTTCCTTTATCCAACTTGCTTACCTGAAGAACATCGTTGACCAGGGAGAGCAGATGCTCCGTCGACACACGGATCTTCTTCTGGCATTCTGCCTGGCGCTTTGGATCATTCCGGCTTTTTTCCAGGATCGCCAGCATCCCCATGATTCCGTTGATCGGCGTTCGCAGGTCGTGAGACATACGGGAGAGGAATTCGCTTTTTGCTGAATTCGCCTGCCGTACCCGCTCCAGAAGTTCCATGATAGACTGTTCCTGTTTCTTTCTTGTCACCATGGTTTCCGTGATGTCCTGATGGTATCCGTTCAGGCTGACGCCGGGTTTCTTAAAGGCCTTATCCGGAACACCGCCGCAGCGGACGTATATCTTCCCCAGTTCCGGGTGGTTCCAGGGGTAGATCACCTCGCTGCGCCCGGTTTCCAGTATCTCTTTTACCGCTTCCTGGACCATCTCCACATAGTCCGGGTCGATATGTCGGAACCAGTGCCGGTAGCACGCTTCCGGTTCGATCTCGTCTGATACCCCTAGGAGGATCCGCATGGTCCGGTCTGCGTACAGTCTTGGCTGACAGCCGTCTTCCAGTTCGATCGTCCAGATCCCGGTCCTCGCTCCTTCCAGAATATTCTCCAGGCTCTGCCTTGCTTCCAGCTTGTACTTTTCTTCTTGTTCCACAACGGCGTTGATATCCCGCTGTGCAAAGATCGCGCAGTTCCCTGTCTTCGTATCCTCCGTGGCGGAGAAATGCATCTCCAGATGTTTCAGTCCAAAGTTACTGTCTTTCACCTGATACCGTACGGAGAACTTTTTCCGGGTCCTGAGTTGGGCGAGGACATAATCTTTTTGCGTAACGGTGCGCAGCCGCGTCTGATCCCGCGGAATTACATATTCGGAGATATACCGCTCCATAGCCGCCTGATAGCCGTCTTTGAAATGAACGGACCAATCGATCCCCATCTGTTCACTGTTCCGGTATATCTCGCATTCGTCTGTGTCAAAGTTTACCTGGCAGATTCCCAGGTAATCCACGCTGAGGGCATGGAGGACATTATAACTCCGCTTTTGAAGTTGGCGGAACAGGTCGCGCCGTTTGATGGATGATACGATAAAATATGCCGCTGTCTGAAGCATATTCGACGCGTATTCCAGTAATCTTGCAGGGGGATTGTCCACACCGTAAAAGCCGATGATCTTTTTGCCGTCGTATAGAGGGACTACCACAAGAGAGTGAATGCCCTGCCGCTTCAGTTTCTCATACTGAAGCGGTTCCGTCTCGCGGATTTCTTCGAGGTTTTCAATGACGATATGCCTGCCGGTGCTGAAATTCTGATACCAGCTGGCGCAAACTTCCGGAGGGACGTTCTGAAGATTCTCCTTTTCCGGTTCTATTCCCTTGGCTGTCCACTCATAAGTGTTATCGTCGCCGCCGGACTCGTTCTGCTCGAATATGTAGGTCCGTTCTCCGCTCAGTGCGCTTCCCAGGTGTTTCAGCAGCACCTCCAGCGACTGATCCGGAGTTTCTTCCAAGAGAGCGACACGAAGCCCTTCGTTGATAACGGCTTCCAGATTCTGAACGCTCCGTATGCCAGTATGCTGTTTGCGAACTCCTCTGACCGAAGTCCCTTTTTTTAAATGATCCATACGCCTGTCCTCCGCTTTATCTCCACAGCTTTGCTGTAACAGTCAGAAAATCTTCGTTATAATACCATATGCCCCCAGACTCGTCAATATCAAGTTGCGGAAAACAGTAAATCTGACTGCATACTGTATTATTTCCTTAATAATGTGTGTTGAATATAGTGAATAGACGAAATTGAAGGGGGACGGCGCTTGCTGCAGTGAGCGATAGAAAAGTATCTAAGGAGTGAATGTGATTCATAGAGTATTCCACTCTACGTAAAAATACTGGCAACTACTGGCATAACGGATTTTGCAGAGGTATCTGACCAGAAATTTGACGGCGCAAATGTGCCTGATCGAAACATTCTATTTCACATAGATCATTTGTGACAGTTTCTGCATATTCGATTGTTTTAATTGCATCGAAGGATGGACATAACGGTTCAGCGTGATATTTACATTGGCATGTCCCAGAATCTCGCTCAGGCTTTTGACATCGAATCCAAGTTCAACGCACCTTGTTGCAAATGTATGCCGAAGCGCATGATAATTGGCGTCTTCAATGTTACAGCTTTTCAATAGACGTTTGAAGTGGTTCTGCATAGTGCGGGGTTCGACCCATTTCTCTTCGCTTCCGGTAAGAAAATAGCCGCATGCGGAGCCTTTAACGGTTTCAAGGATCCGGACTAGTTCTTCCGGGATTGGAATGGTTCGGATCGAGCACCGGCTTTTGGGAGTCGTCACGATTACTTTCGTACGGGCGCCTTCCTCCTGCATCGTAGTACCGTCTGTTTGAAGCCGCTGCATCGTCTGGTGGATATGCAAAGTCCTCTCCGTAAGAGAGATATCATCCCATCTCAAGGCACATACTTCACCTATGCGGATCCCTGTAAACAGGCACACCAGTATCCCTACATTCCGGATGCACAGATCAGACGCGATGTGCCCGCAAAGTATTTTTTGCTCATTCATACTGAATACCCGCATCTCTTTCGCGCATTGCCTTACGGTTATCGTTCGGGTATCACAGGGCAGCGGGTATTTTCTGCCTGCATAATATCGGAAGATACTGTGGATCAGGGATAATGTGTCTGAGACCGTTTTCGCAGACAAGCCTTTGCCTTTCCTTCCTCCGGAAGTCAGAAGCGTCCCGCAGTAAGCCTGCAATACTTCTTGCGTAAGTTCTGGGAAATACATTTCTCCAAGTTCCGGACAGATATAAGAATTCCAGAGATTCCGGTATTTCTGATAAGTAGATTCCTTGATCCGGGGTTTGATATAGCAAAACCATTCCTCCGTAAGCGTACAGAAATGTATCTGTTGCGCTGTTTTCAGCCGTACGGCGGTCAGGGTATGCGCCGTCCGGGCTGCATTTTGTAGTTTCGCCCGGGTCTCTTTGTAAGAGGGGGCGTATACATACCCATATATTGCCTTTCCTGCTGCTGTGCGAGCCTTAATGTACCGCCCTTCCCATCTGCCGTCTTTTCTCTTGTAAATATTTTCTCCTCTTTTGGACATATTGAAAATCCTCCTTTCCTGTGACTATTATTTTGACGGCTAATGAAGAAAAGCGATAGTAAGAATTTGTGTGATAACGTTTATCAGATGAGGATACATAGACGGAAAACACCAAGAAGGCTTGCTTTTGATATAATATTTGTTAATTTTTTGATTGTTGACAAATACATACGTATTTTGTAGAATGAGTATTGTATATTATAATGTGATTCGTAGAGTGGAATACTCTACGTAAATGTGTATACAGTCAAGTACTTGGAAGTCGTTTGCCGACAGTCGGGATAAAGATAGCGTTTTAGATTTACCGGGGACGCTATGAAGTCAGAGGGGGACCGCCGGAAACAGTGATATTTCGGGGGTGATTAGAAATGAAAAAAAGGAAGGTCATCTGTGTTAAACTGCTCGGGTCGTTTTGTTATACTATGCCGGATGAGAGTGAGGAGCCGCCTTTCGGGAAAGATCCCGCAGGACAGGAGAGAAAAGAATATTGTATGATATCCGGGAAGATCGGGAAAAAGGCGTTGTCATTCCTTCAATACCTGGTCATCAATCATACACGGAACATAACGGCAGAAGAGCTGATCGATACGTTCTGGACGGAGAAGCACAGCAGTGACCCGGCAAATGCGCTTCGAAACATGATCTTTAAGATACGGAGCCTGCTAAAGGATATGTTTCCCGGAGAGGAGGAACTGCTGCAGACGCTGCAAGGTTGTTATGCATGGAATCCGGAGATTCAGATCGAGCTGGATACGGAGCAGTTTGAGAAGATATGTCTGGAGGCGAGACAGGAATCCGGAAAGAAAAGTATGGAGTTGTTCCGCCGGGCAATCGCGATCTATCACGGAGATTTCCTTTCCGGCAATGACAGCGAATGGGCAGGGGCGGCGAGACAATATTACAGGACGTTATATCTGGACGCCTGTAAAGCGCTTCTTCCGATGTTGGAAAAGGATGAAGAATGGATGGAGATCGTCAGCGTATGCAGCCAGGCATACCAGATTGATTTCTGTGTGGAGGAATTCACAGTGTATCAGATGCAGGCATTTATAGCGATGGGACAGCCGGAGCAGGCAGTGGAGAGATACGAGGTTTTCCGCAAACGAATGTTGAAAGAGTTTGAGATGCCGCCGACGGAACGAATAGAACAGATCTATACACTGGCGCTTGGTCTGCGCAAAGAAGAGAGAAGAGATGATGGGGAGATATTTAAGCTGGTCTGTGAAGGAAATTCCGGGAAACGAGCTTTCTTCTGCAGCTTCGGGATGTTCCGGAGCATAGTGGCTCTTGAGAGGCGGCATCTGGCGCGGTCCGGACAGAAATCGACTCTGGTCATAGTCAGTCTTGGGAAAGAGACGGCGCCCACGACGGATGCAAGGAGGCTGGAGAGAGTCTTGATGGACGGGCTGCGGACAGGAGATCCGGTTGCGAGGCTGGAAGCGGGGGCGTACATATTGATGCTGACGGGTGCAGATGCGGAGAGTGCGCAGATTGTGATAAGCAGGCTGGATTGTTCTTTCCATAAGACTTACCGCCACTCGAATGCGCGGCTTTCATTCCGGATCTCGTCGCTGTGCCCGGAGGAAGGGACGTAAGGCGCTTCCGTTCATTGCATATTGGTGATCGAAAATATACGAAAAATAACAGACAGCTAATAACAGGTTGCTATAGTAGTGCTAGAAATTGAGAGAAAAGGTGGTGTTAACATCATGCTCCGAGGGAAGATGATTCCCTGTCAAAGCCGTGAAGCAGTTGTCACCGTACAATCTTATCACAACGGCGTCATGGATGGATATCTGCAGCATCCGCGGTTAGGCAAGAGAGAAAGCATCTGCAGTCTGGCACAGTTGATCTTGCTTCTGAAAAGCCTGCTGGATCTGGAGGATTGTCCGAACGACCCGTTGCCCTTGGTTCCTCATCCGCCTGGCGGTGAAGATAACATAGCTGTCTTTCGGATACAGATTCTATTCCAGGAGCATCATACGTGGCAGGGGAAACTGGTGTGGCAAGATGAAAACCTGGAAGTAGTATTTCACAGCGGGATCGAATTAATTCAACTGCTGGATGAGATTCTGGCAGAATAAGGGGGAGAAAATGTGACAGGTCAAGGGTAGAGGAAGGTAGATCAAGAGGGGCAGAGACATAACAGGCAGACAGTGAGGAAATGATCGGTACAGTTTGAAAAAGAAAATAGATATGAAAAGAATAAAAAAGAGCAGTGCAGGAGGGAATATGAGTAAAGAAAACCGTAGGAAAAGTAAAGTAAACAAAGTCTTGAAGGCAGCCGGTACAGCCGGCGTTGTGTTCGGCGCGGCTTCGATCGACGCAAATGTAGTATTTGCGGCTGAATTAGAAGAAGGCATGGAAACACAGCAGACAGAAGCCGCCGCTGTTGCGCAGGCAGAATTGCAGGATACGGCAGCTTCTCAGGCAGTATATCAGGCTCCGGTGGAAAGCCAGGCTCCGGTAGTAAACCAGGCGCCGGCAGAGAGTCAGGCACCGGTAGTAGAGCAGGCGCCGGCAGAGAGCCAGGCACCGGTAGTAGAGCAGGCGCCGGCAGAGAGTCAGGCACCGGCAGAAGTTGTGGAAAGCGCATCTAGCCAGGTTGAAGCAGTTGAAAATACGGAAAGCCAGAGTACGGCTGAGTCGGTTGAAAGTACGTCTGATCTGCAGTCTGAAGTGCAGAATCAGGACATTAAGGATGCAGAGGAAAGTGAAGCGGATGGCAGCGGCAGCCCGGGATCAGAGAGCGATTCGGATGCGGGTTCGGACAGTGGTTCTGAATCGGTTTCGCAGCAGACTTGGAGTGATGTGGAATCAACGTCCGTAGTGAATAGCAACGATGCAGTGTCTGATTCTAATAGCTTTAATAGTGTAAGTGGATCTGCATCATTATCTGCTTCCAACAGTGACAGTCTTGTAGATAGCGCATCGGAATATCATTCGCAAAGTGCGGCGGTAAGTCACTCGACTGTGCTGAGTGAAAGTACGTCGAGCAGCCTGGCGATCAGTGAGTCGTTAAGTGAATTTAATAGTGTGTCAGAAAATCATAGTATCGACGGATTGACCAGTAATATGGCATCGGCGCTTTCTACATATGATTCAGCACTTTCAACCTTGCATTCAACTTCTGAGGGAGGAACTGCTGATTTAGATCAACTGCAGAAAGCTACGGTTGAAAGTATTATTACATACAATATTACCAGTCAAAACTCAACTCTAAGCCGCATTGAATGGGATGCAGATGGTAAACATTGTACGGTTTATTATAAAGATGCTTTGGGACGGGAACTTACTGAGGTTTATCAGTATTCGGCAGTTGGGAGCAATATAACAGTATCTAAAGCGAAAGTGGATTATGGAATATCAGGAGGTACGACAGTAACTATTGATAAGAATCATGGGGAGAAACCAACAGACATTCCTGAGGATCAGTTGGGAAATGCTCCCAAGGTTAGTTACGTAATTACTTCCGATGGAAATGGAGGGACTAAGGTTCTCATTACAATAGATGGAATACTGTACGAGGATCCATCTAGACAGATAAATCCGGATGGGACAATTTCTTATATTCTTGAAGACACAGATGAAGAGAAAAAGATATTCGTGATAGAGGCGGATGGAACAAAAGGATATTATACAGTTTATGATAAAACGGATAAATTGCTTAATAATTCAAATGGGAATACAACGGCAAGTGTTTCTAAGGTTGACGGTAAGCCGTATACGGTAGCAGGCGGAAATTCTTTGGGAGTTGGACAATATGTTGTCGTTCAGGATGAGAACGGTGGATGGCATAAACTCATTATGGATAATGCTCCGGGAGGGAAGAGTGATGTCCGGCTGTTGATAAAAAATGGTCAATTTAGGTATCAGATTGGTGATGGAACGTTGCCGAAGCATTTACAATATATTGGTTCAGACTATGAGTTGAAGACAGATCCCAATGGTAAATATGGCTTGTATAAAAAGGGAACCAATGAATTAGTATATACCTTTACGATAAGTGAGACGGTAGATTATACTCCGAAGGCGACTACAACGACTTATGTTTATGACAGAAATATAACAGCGGGTAAGGAGGTAACTGACCATAACGAAGCCTTGAGTGATTACTATGAAGAGATAGGTAGTAGATCAGAGGCAATAAGTACTGCGAAGAGTGAAGCTACGGAAAAATCGGAAAATGCGAGCGAGGCAAGCGAATCTATTTCAACAGTTGCCAGTGGAAGTGCATCAGATGCGGTATCGAATAGTGAAAATGCAGATAGTGCTGCAAAAAGTGAATCTACGGAGTTTGATGAGACTAGCTTGTCTGATTCTGTTTCTCAGTCAGAGTCTTATGCAAGTGCAAGTGAGAGCTTGAGTACAAGTGAAAGCTTAAGTACGAGTGAGAGTGTGAGCACAAGTGAAAGCCTAAGCACAAGTGTAAGTACAAGTGAAAGCTTGAGTACGAGTGTGAGCACAAGTGAAAGCTT
>NZ_KE159720.1:154437-170647 GCF_000403455.2 Dorea sp. 5-2
AAAGCTTGAGTACGAGTGTGAGCACAAGTGAAAGCTTAAGTGCAAGTGTGAGCACGAGTGAAAGTCTAAGTGCAAGTGTGAGCACAAGCGAAAGCCTGAGCACAAGTGTGAGTACGAGTGAGAGCCTAAGCACAAGTGTGAGCACAAGCGAAAGCCTAAGCACAAGTGTAAGTACAAGTGAAAGCTTGAGTACGAGTGTGAGCACAAGTGAAAGTTTAAGTGCGAGTGTGAGTACGAGTGAAAGCTTAAGTACGAGTGTGAGCACAAGCGAAAGCCTAAGCACAAGTATAAGTACAAGTGAAAGTTTGAGTACGAGTGTGAGCACAAGCGAGAGTCTGAGTACGAGCACAAGTGAAAGCTTAAGCGCAAGTGTGAGTACAAGCGAAAGTTTGAGTACGAGTATGAGCACAAGTGAAAGCTTAAGTGCAAGTGTGAGCACAAGCGAAAGCTTGAGTACGAGTGTGAGCACAAGTGAGAGTCTGAGTACGAGTGTGAGCACGAGTGAGAGTCTAAGCACAAGTGTGAGCACAAGCGAAAGCCTGAGCACAAGTGTAAGTACAAGTGAAAGCTTGAGTACGAGTGTGAGCACAAGTGAAAGTTTAAGTGAAAGTGTGAGCACGAGTGAAAGTGTGAGTACGAGTGAGAGCTTAAGCGCAAGTGTGAGTACAAGTGAAAGTCTAAGTGTAAGTGTGAGCACAAGCGAAAGCTTAAGTACAAGTGAAAGCTTGAGTACAAGTGAAAGCGTAAGCACAAGCGAAAGTCTAAGTGCAAGTGTGAGTACAAGTGAAAGCGTAAGCACAAGTGAGAGCGTAAGTAATAGCGAGAGTGCAAGCCTCTCTGAGAGTGTAAGTATAAGCGAAAGTGTAAGCACGTCTGCGAGCGTAAGTAACAGTGAGAGTGCAAGCCTCTCCGAGAGCACAAGCTCAAGTGAGAGCGAAAGCGAATCCACAAGTATAAGCAACAGCGAGAGCGCAAGCCTTTCCGAAAGCGAGAGCACCAGTACTTCTGTAAGTACGAGTGAAAGCGAGAGCGCAAGTATCTCTGAAAGCACAAGTACATCCGACAGCGCCAGTGATGCAGCCGGAACGGGCGGCGGAGCCGGAACTGGAGCAGGCGGAGGCGCAGGAGCCGGTGGAGCAGGAGCCGGTGGAGCCGGAGCAGGCGGAGGTGCGGCGGCAGCTGACACAGCCGCAGCCGTTGGAACCGCAACGGCAGGAGCCGGTGGAGCGGCAGCAGGAGCAGATGCCGGAGCAGCGGTCGACGCCGTTCAGGATGACCTGATGCAGATTGACGACGACGAAGTACCGCTTGGAGTCGTTGATGATGAAGAGGATACAGAGGATGAACTGGCAGAGGTCAGAGATGAAGAGACACCGCTTGCCAATGTAGCAGCGGCGGCTGAGGGCGTATGGTGGTCCTGGATTCCGGTAGTAGGAGCGGTTGCCAGCGCCGTAGAAGGCTATCGCAGAAACCGGAAGCACAAAGACGACGCGGACGGCAGCAAGAACGAATAAAATAATTGATTGTAATGAATACAAGCCTCTCTGGTACATTGATCAGAGAGGCTTGCATGAAGGGATGTTTATTTGAAAAAAAGTAAAACTCATGAATTAGGAAGGAGACTTCTCTTTACCATTATGATACTTACAGTCTACATGGTTGGAAGAAGTCTCCTGCTTTATCATATAGATCCGGCTGCATATGAGTTAGCGGAACTGGATACTCAGAATATAATGATCTCGATGATCAGCGGAGATCGTTATCAATACACGCTGTTTGCACTTGGCATTATGCCTTATATTACGGCGACTTTACTCATCTGGATCTTTATGGCTGTGAAAGGGGCGGAATTCAGAGCCCGTTTTTCACCGCAGAAGACAGAACGATATACGCTGATCTTTATGATATTTATAGCGGCGTCGTTTGCAATATCACGCGCGGATGAACTAGTGTTCAAAGAGTCGGCGCTTGATCCGCAAGTATTAAGGGCGATCGCTGTTTTGGAGATGACAATAGGCGCCATTATCATATATAGAATGGCATTTTTGAATAAAGAGCGCGGGATAGGCGGACAGACACCGCTCATACTTGTCAATGTCCTGGATAACTTGTTTTCCACCATACGGAGATTTCCGTGGGAAGAGATCAGCAAACTACTGGTCTTATGTCTGGTTATGGCTGGGGTGATCTTGATCATGGAAAATGTGATGATCCGGATTCCGGTACAGAGGGTGTCTATTCATAATGTTTACGCAGAGAAGAGTTACATAGCGTTTAAGCTTGATCCGATCGGTGTGATGCCGGTTATGTTCGCGGTTTCATTCTTTATGATACCGCAATTGATCGTACGTTTTCTTTTGATCCTGAACGAAGATAACGTTACGTTGAAATTGATCAATGAGAGGATGAATCTGACGAATCTCTCAGGAGCTGCCATATATCTGGGGATCATCTTTGCTTTGAATATCATATTTTCTTTTATTATGCTTAGCCCCGGGGAGATGGCGGAACAGCTGCAAAAAGGCGGCGACAGTATTGTAGGGGTATACGCCGGAAAGAGGACGAAGAGATATCTGAGGAGGAAGCTTCTGATACTCAGTGTCTTCAGCGGTTTTGTCCTGTGCTTTTTAATGGGAATCCCGCTTAATATGTCGTTAAGAGGCGAGATACCGTCGGATCTGGCTTTGATGCCGGCGACGGCAATGATCCTGATCGGTATCATATGTCCTTTGTATCAGGAGGTGAAGGCATACGGGAAATTTGATTCGTATTCGTTTTTCATCTGATCATGGAAGGAATCAGCTATTTGTGAAAGGACGTAGGAGACCTGATGTTGTATTTTATACCGGCATGGTATTTGAATAAGGAATGGAAAGAAAATGAGCAGCTCTGGTACAAGCGGCGTATGCAGACAGAAACCGACGATACGGTTAAGCAGATCCAATTGTTTCAGCGGAATTCAATCTGTGAGTATGAGATTCTGTTGTTGTCTTACGCGCCGAATTTCAGGCATTTTCTTCACAGGCAGAGTGCGTTTCGGGTTCCGTATTGGTCGGTATTTGACGCGATACAGGAAGTGCGCAGGAAGAAGCAGGCGCTCCTTTCTTTTCATAATCTGAACTGGCCTAAGGATACGGAGTTTATCTACACGCCGTTTTCGGTGCTTGCAGTGCGGGGCAATGAGAGGTATGCGCAGATTGAATTCGGGGAATATGGGAATCTCATACAGGTAGATCTCTACCGGAACGGGGAGATCAACCGGAAGAATATATATGACGACAGAGGTTTTGTGTCGTGTACTTCTGTCTATGAGAATGGCAGGAAAGCTTACGATCAATATCTGACGGAGAAGGGGGTCTGGAAGCTGTGTCATTTTGCGGATGGACATGTAGTGGTGAATCCGCGCAGCGCGCAGTATCTGCTCCGTACACCGAAGGGGGAAGAGCAGAGGTCTTTTTTGAAGAGTACCTATGTGTCGATGGAAGCGGTGATCGAAGAGGTGTTCTCGGCATATCTGTATGCCGCGGGGGATGGGGACATATTCTGTGCGGCTGTGCAGGAGCAGCATCTGTTCCTTCTTGACAGGCTCCTGGCGGACAGAAAAGTTATCTTTTCTTTTTTTGGAAACAGGTTTTCTTTGGATGGGAACCAGGCGGCGGTTGATGTGTTGGCGCATGGGAATTGTATTGTGACGGATTCGGAGGATAATCTGACGCTTCTCTTGAGACAGGAAAGACTTAAGGATGTGGCGAAGGTGAATATTCCGCCATATGACACGCGGATCGATCCCGGGATCAGTCAGCAGCTGCAAGTGCAGAAGATATTGTTTCCTGTAGACCGCTTGACGGCAGAGGTTATGGAAAGGGCGGTGTATTATCTGGCCGCGTATCTTAAGAGGAATCCCGACGCCAGGGTACACCTCTTTACCCGGAACGCCGCTTTTGACCGCGAGGACGTGCTGCTAGGGCAGGTGAGCGGGATATTGGACCGCAGCGGCTATCCGCCGGGATGGGCGAGAAAAAAGAGCCGGAACAAATTCGAGGTCTTATTGGATGAAGAGGATCAGATCCCGATCCTGTTCGTAGTGGAGCAATGTGTCGATGAATTATCGGTGAATAAGTGTGTGCGGGAGCAGAGGATACTGGTAGATCTGGCAGATACGCCGGATCTGTTTCTGCAGATTTCCTGTGTAAGCATGGGGATTCCGCAGGTCTTAAGAAGCGCGACGCAGTATATGCATCATGGGAAGAATGGAAGGGTCAACAAGGAGCTGTCCAGGTTGGAGGAAGATATCGGCTATTATCTGGATAGCCTGGGGAATTGGAATGAGGCGATGATCAAGTCGTATGAATTGGGGAAGACGCATACGACGCAGTATCTGATCGGGCAATGGAAAGAGGTTATTGATCATATTGAAGACAATACGAGTATTGCAGTTGGGAGCGGAAGATTTTAGCAAGAGTATACGGGTAGCGGAATGTGCGGAATGGAACTATGAACCGGATTTTTCAGAACTGCCGGAGAAGGATTTTGAAGTTGTGATCCTGGACCGTAAGGTGACGGCGGAAGAATTTGAATTTCTGATACGGTTTACGAAGGCATACTGCCTGTTTGTTACAGAGAATGTATCGTTGAGACAGGGGGAGGCGGTACAGCAGCTCTTTATACGAAAGATGGGGAAGAAGATATCGCAAGAGGAGCTTCGGCGTCTTCTGAGCGAGGAACTGCCGGATTATTTTCCCGGTTCTTATGGGGAGAAGTACATGCCGCAGGATCTTTCGATCGCGCAGGGATTTCAGGGGCATGTTTCATGGAGAGGGTATGAAGGGGTCGAACTGGATGGAGATTATGGAGAGGAACTGACGCAGGTTGTTTTCTGGCGTAATAATCTTCCTGCCGAAGTGGGTCAGGCAATTGAATTTTGGCTGGAATATAAAAAGGATGATACGGTTGAGATCTTATTAGAAATATCCATGATTCAATTTGGCTATGGTATGGAGCCGCAATTGCAGAGTGTCTGGAACTTTTCGGAAGACGAGTTGAAGGATGTCGTTTATATTCAAAATAAAAGCAATGGTTACGGGTATCTGTTTGCTTCTCTCAAGGCGAGAGGACGCGGGCGTTTGACGGTTACAGCGCTGCATGACCGGCATTCAAGAAGAGGCAAGGGGAATTTTATACTCGGCGGGGGAAGGGCGGTTACTTCGGAGAGAGAGGAAATATTTTATTATTTTGAACCTGGGAATTTAAAACCGCCGTTAAATGTCTACTTTTCCGGGTATAAAACCAAGGAAGGCTTTGAAGGGTATTATATGATGAGGGGAAGAGAGCATCCGTTTCTCTTAATCGCAGAAGCCAGATTGGAAGGGGGATGTTTCTACCTTGGTTCGGAAGAGTACGAAGACACCATGGAACAGATCATCAGGAACTATATGAAGAAACTAGGGTTTCAGAATTCAGAGGTGATCCTGTCAGGTCTTTCGATGGGGACTTTTGGCGCATTGTATTATGGCTGCAGGATTCATCCGAATACCATCTTGATCGGAAAACCATTGGCAAGCATAGGGGATGTTGCCGAGAATGAGAGGATTCTTCGTCCGGGCGGGTTCCCTACATCGTTAGATGTTCTTCACAAGACCTGCGGGAGTCTTAGCCAGGAAGCGGTCAGGCAGCTGAACGACAGATTCTGGAACAGGTTTGACCATACGGATTGGAGCGGGACAAGATTTGCGGCGGCGTACATGATGGAGGACGATTATGACAGAAATGCTTATCAGAATCTTCAGGCTCATTTAAAAGACGCCGGCGCGCGGATCTATGGGAAAGGACTGCGCGGCCGGCATAATGATGATTCAAGCGGTATTATAAATTGGTTTTTGAGTCAATATCAGGAAATTATAGAGAGTGATTTTGACAAAGGGCAGAGACGGACAGGAAGGCAGAGACGATGACGGGAGAATCATGGAAGATCTATTGGAATGAATATGCGAAAGACGCCTTCATATACGGCTCTGAGATAATATTTCATGCAAAGGATGATATAGAGTACAAGAATGAACTGATGCCGCCGGGAACCGTGATCAAGAAGTGGTTTTCCAAGGTGAATTATCAGATGATGCGTATCGAGCCTTCGCTTCCGATGATCGACGGAGAGGGGCGGTATCATATCAGCCTGGATGCTTCTGCCAAACCTCCGGACGGGCTGATCTTGAAGCTTGTCTTCTATGACCGCTATGATGCGGAGGCGGGAAGCCGGATCATACGGGACGGAAGAGATGATTTTCAATGCCCGTTAAAGACATTTAGCTATGAGGTACAGCTGATCAATGCCGGTGTGACACGGTTTCATTTTCATTCTATTACGATAACGGAAATAACAGATGGCAAATAGAAGACTTTATCAGATATTAAAAAAAGTAAAAAAGGAACAGCTTGCCCTGAGAGCGTTGAGCGACGCGGCGCTGAGGCAGAAGACGAATGAATTCCGGAGGCGCATTTCGGAAGGGGAATCGACCAACAGCATCCTTCCGGAAGCGTATGCGGCAATATGCGAGGCGGATAGAAGGGTTCTGGGGATGGAGCCGTATGACTGTCAGATCCTGGGCGGGATCGCCCTGCATTATTGTTATCTGGCGGAGATGAATACCGGTGAGGGGAAGACTCTGACGGCAACGATGCCGCTCTATCTGAATGCACTGACCGGAAAAAGTACGATGCTGGTCACGGCGAATGATTATCTGGCGGACCGTGACGCGAAGGAGATGGGACCGGTCTATAAGTTTTTGGGGATTACGGTTCGGTCAGGGGTGAATACGGATCAGAAAGAGAGTCCGGACAATGACGAAAAACGTCGGATTTACAGAGCGGATATCGTATATACGACGCATTCGGTGCTGGGGTTTGACTATTTGCTGAATAATCTCGTGTCCAGCGCCGAGAAGAGGTTCATGAGAGACTTCTATTATGTCATCATTGACGAGGCGGATATGGTGCTCATGGATGCGGCGACGATGCCGCTGGTAATATCCGGCGTTCCCCGGGTTCAGTCCAATCTATACGACATGGCGGACTTTTTTGTGACGACGCTTAAGCCGGAACGAGATTATATAGAGGAAGATCAGAGTGTGTGGCTTACAGACGAAGGGGTGGCATATGCGGAACAGTATTTTCGCATAGAGGAATTCTATGCCGCGGAGAATTTTGAGCTGAACAGGCATGTGACACTGGCGTTGAAAGCGCATATCACGATGGAGCGGGAGAAGGACTATGTCGTCACCGAGAAGGGGGAAGTGTCGCTGCTAGATAACGGTACGGGGCGCGTTCTTCCAGGTATGAAATTAAGGGGCGGCATGCACCAGGCGATCGAAGCAAAGGAGAAGCTTAAGATCACGCAAGAGAACAGATCGATCGCGTCCATAACCTATCAGAACCTGTTTCTTTTGTTTCCGCGGCTGTCAGGGATGAGCGGTACGATTGCCGACGCGAAGAAGGAACTGCGTAAGGTATATAAGAAGAAAGTGGTAGTGATCCCTCCAAACAAACTGCTGCAAAGGGAGGATAAGAAAGATCTGTTCTTTCAAAACGCGGAGACACAGTATGACGAAGCTGTGCAGGAAGTGCTCAGGCGCCATGAGACCGGGCAGCCGGTGCTGATCGTGACATCTACGATCGCGGACACCGAGCTGGTTTCCCGCGTACTGATCGAGAAGCAGGTGGCACATAGTGTATTGAATGCGAATAATGCTTATTGGGAGGCGCAGATCATCAAGGAAGCCGGGCAGAAGGGGACGGTCACCGTGTCTACCGGTATGGCGGGACGCGGCACGGATATCCGTCTGGGTCCGGGAGTGAAGGAATTAGGCGGGCTTGCCGTGATCGGTATCGGACGCATGGCGAATATCCGTCTGGAGCGTCAGGCGAGGGGGCGCGCGGGACGCCAGGGGGATCCGGGCAGCAGCCAGTTCTTTGTGTCTCTTGAGGATGAGACGGTATCTGCGGCAGGTGAGAAGATACTGGAAAAGTATGTGGATAAGGGTCATCGGATCTCGAAGAGAAAGCTTAAGAAACTGATCAACGGAACACAGAAGCTGCAGGAAGAGCTTGCTGTTTCCCAGAGAAAGCGGTCGGTTGATTTTGATAAAGTAATGAAACGGCAGCGGACGATGATGTATGAGGTCCGGAATCGGCTGTTAGACGGGGGAAGTCTGGAACTAAGGCTGGTGCGGCAGTTGGCGTATGAGGGCGTGCATTCTTTTATAAAGGAGAACCGGCGCCCGACTTCAGGGGATATTACGCGGTATGTGCTGAATAATCTGTCGTATCATCTGGATAATCGCTTCCTGAATATCGGACATGTGAAGAAGAAGGCGCTTGAGAGAGCGCTGCGGTCTTATGTCCATATCGTATGGATGGATAAGAAGAGCACGTTCGCCTCAAGGCAGGAATTAAGAGAATATATCCGTCTTTGTTCTCTGAAAGCGATCGACGACGCCTGGGTAGAACAGGTGGATTACCTGCAGCAGCTGCAGTATGTAGTCAGCGGCAGGGCTACGGCGCAGAGGAATCCGGTGTTCGAGTATCACAGAGAAGCATATGATTCCTTTCTTCGTATGGAGCGTACGATCAAGAGGGAAATCGTAAGGAATATATTTCTGGGGGAGAAGGCGTATGGCAAGACGGGAGATCTGTATGTTTTATTCCCATAGAATATGCACTGGTACATAAAGAGGGAAAGGATATAGGAGACAGAGATGGTTTATAATTTTAATCTCGGTATAGGCTGGGCTTCCAGCGGAGTGGAGTATGCGCAGAGTTATCGTGCCGTTATGCTCAGGGATATCGGAGCCGATGCAAAGTTTGTGTTTACAGATATGATCTCAGCGGAGAATATTGAGCATCTGACGAGGAACATCGGATTTCTTGACTCGGAGATCATCTGGCTTTATACATTTTTTACAGATCAGAAGATTGCGCCGGTTACTTATACACTGGATGATTTGAAGAAAACGCTTCCGACGGATGTGTATACTTATACCAGAAACGGTAAGATCGGGAGACTTGTTTTCCAGGGAAAGAATAATTTTTATACGGTCTATTTTGCGGATGAACAGTCAGAACGGGTCCACAGGGCAGAGATTGTCTCGGGAGGTTATCTGATCCGGAAGGATTTCTTTACTTACGGCAGGGTCTTTTCGGAATATTACGCGCCGTTGGATCATAAGGCGCATCTGTATCTTCGTCGTTTTTTCAACGAGGACGGTACGGTGGCATATGAAGAGATCAATGACGACGGCAAGGTGATGTATCAGTTCCGGGATAAGATTCTTTGTTCGAAGGAAGAGTTCGTAGGATATATGGTTTCACGCCTGGAACTGACGGAAGAGGACGTCGTGCTGATCGACCGGACGACAGGGATCGGACAGGCGATCCTGCAGAATGTGGGAGACGCCCGGGTGGGGATCATCATTCATGCAGACCATTTCAGCGAGGGCGGCACGGACGACAATTATATTTTGTGGAATAATTTCTATGAGTATTCCTTTGCGATGCACAGGCATGTTGATTTCTACGTTACTGCCACGGATGAGCAGAACAAGCTGTTAAGGGAACAGTTCTTAAGATATGGGGGTGTGGAGCCGACGGTTTATACCATCCCGGTGGGAAGTCTTGACGAGCTGAAATATCCGACGATCAACCGCAAGCCGTATTCTATCCTGACGGCTTCGAGGCTGGCGGCGGAGAAGCATATCGACTGGGTCATCGAGGCTGTCGTGAAGGCGCATGAGACAATTCCGCAGCTTGCGTTGGATATCTACGGGAAAGGCGGCGAAGAGCAGAAGCTGCGGGACTTGATCAAGAAACATGAGGCGGAGGATTATATATTTCTTCGGGGACAGCAGAAGCTGAAAGAGATTTACCAGGATTATGAATTGTATCTGGCGGGTTCTATGAGCGAAGGGTTTGGGCTGACGCTTATGGAAGCGGTGGGGGGAGGTCTTCCGATCATCGGTTTTGACGTGCGTTATGGGAACCCTACGTTCATTGATGAGGGGAAGAATGGGTATCTGATCCCGGTGGATGACCATACATCGCCGAGGGAGAAGGTTGAAGCTTTGACAGACCGCCTGATCCGCCTGTTTACGGAGGCTGACCTGGATAGCTTTCATGAGCATTCATATGAGAAGGCGAAGGGATTTCTTACGAAGGAGGTGGAGCTTAGATGGAAAAATATAGTGGGATGACAGAGGCAGTTCTACTGTTAGATAATTACGGGGAGGACAGCGAGATGCTTCACCGGTCCTTTCGGGACGCAGGGTTTGCCGGACCGGTGGTGGTGATCGAAGACGGCGGATTCTTCCCGGAGGATGTGATCTCGGTCTGTCAGTATTTCTGCGGTGATTTTCGTAAGGGCGGCAAAACCCCTGGAAAAGCAAGGTATTTTAATCAGATCAATGTCCCGGATTATTGGGAAGTCAGCGGAAATAACTCTGACGGGAAGGTCCATGACTTGTACCGTGAGCGGGGACGTATCTTTTATGCGGAGCCAAAGCATAAGAGGCTGGTGCGTGTGGTGGACTGGAAGGATGAGAAGGGAACCGTCAGATCCAGCGATCATTACAACCGATATGGCGCGTTGTATGCGAGAACCTTTTTTAATAAAGAAGCGAAGCGGTTTTGTAAGGCATATTTTGACGCGGAAGGCAGGGAAATACTTCTGGAGAATTTTGTAACGCGTGATATCATCCTGAACAGGGACGGCAAGGTCTATGTCTTCAAGAGTAAGGTCGATCTGGTCTTAAAGCTTCTGGAAGAATTGGGCGCTATGGGGAGCAGAGTCTTCTTTAATTCGCTGTCTACGCCGTTATTTGTATCTGAGAGAATGCCGGCTGGCAGGAAGGAGGATGCGCTGTTCTGGCAGGAGGGCGTCAGAAATGATATTCCCGGCAATATGCAGCTGATCCTCAGCGGACAGGCGAAACGTGCAAGATCGGTCTATGTGCAGAAAAAGGACAGCTATCAAAAGCTGATCGAGCTTGGCGCGTCAGAGGAAGTGCTGAAGCCGCTTGGATATGCTTATTCCTACAGCAGGCAGAATACCTTCGCTAATAAGGCGCTGATCTGCACGAATTCCGACAGGATCGAGAAATGTGAAGAGTTGATACAGGCGCTTCCGCAGATGCATTTTCACATTGCGGCGATCACGGAGATGTCGTCCAAGCTTATGAGCCTGTCTCAGTATCAGAATGTAACGCTCTATCCGGGAGCGCGCACCGGGATGATCGACGAACTGTTTGATACCTGTGATTATTATCTGGATATCAATCACGAAGCGGAGATTGTATCGGCGGTTAAGCAGGCATTTCTGCATGATCAGCTGATCCTTGGATTCAGGCAGACGCTGCATCGTAGAGGCTATACTGCGCCGGAGCATGTGTTCGAGGATTCAAAAGCGTTGATCGCATTTCTGGATCAGGTGATGGGGAATGAAGAGATGATAAAGGGACAGCTTGACCGGCAGAAAAGGGCGGCTATGTCAGAAGAAGTTGCTGCGTATGCAGTTCTTTTGAAATAAATGAGAAAAGAAAAGTAGGAGGATGAAGATGATGTTAGGAACAGGATTAAGTGCGGTTACGGTTGTGATCGCGCTGGAGTTTATACTGGCGGTATATAGTGTGGCGCTTGTATTCAGCACGAAGAATAAGGTTCTCAGGATCGTGCATATCGTGCTGGCGGTTGTTTGGGTAGTATTGGCAGTTTTGAATATTATTGCTTGACATGGATTGGGGCTGTTTCATGAAGTTGAGGCAGTCCCATTTCACTACAAATTTTAGGATGGATCTGGCGATACAGCGCGGTTTGAGAACAGATAGTGCCGGATAGCAGAACAGCATGAGAGAGGTATTATATGAATGTGTATATTACGAAACTAAACGGAATGTCTTATATGAGCGAGGAGCAGTATGTACAGCATATGACGGCGGATATAGCCCATTCGCTTGGAATGCGGGAGATGGGAATCTACCGGTACAATGCCAGTGCCGAAGATACGAGGGACCGTAGTTTTCGGTTTGACGGAATGATCGCAGGTATATCGGCGGGAGATATCGTGGTTTGCCAGTTTCACACATGGAACGGATTGAAGTTCGAACGTGCGTTGGTAGAGCATATCAAAGCATACCATGGACGGATCATAATTTTTATTCACAGCCTGGAGGCATTGATGATTAAGAGCAGCCGGTTTATGTTGGGGGAAACGGTAGAACTGTACAATCAGGCAGAAGTGTTGATCGTACCTTCCTATGAGATGAAGAGGTTCTTGCTCGGATCAGGTATCAGATCCGGGATGAAGTTCATCGTTCAGGAGATGTGGGATTATATTACAGACATAAGGATTCCGGGCTCAAGTGAATTTCGGAGGGAAATTCATTGTACAGGCCGCGTTGATCCGAAGGAGATTGAACAGTGGGATTACGAGATACCTTTGAAATTTTATAACGGCACAGAATATAAACATCAGAAGGTATATGGTATGGGCGCTCTTCATCCGGAGGAATTGATGTTTGAATTATCCAAGGGCGGATTCGGTCTGGAATGGTATACGGATGAGCAGGCTTACCAGTATATAAGATATGGTAATTCTCTTTCACTGAGCAGATATCTGGCGGCGGGGCTTCCGGTGATTGTTCCGCAAGGTATATCCAGTCAGAAACTGATAGAAGAAAATCATCTCGGATTGGTTGTCGGTTCTTTGGGAGAAGCAGTTAAGGCAATTGAATCCATGCAGGAATCAGAATACCGTGAATATGTCAGCCATGTTGAAGGATTTGCGCCTGCGATAAGAAATGGCTATTATACGAAGAAATGTTTGATCGAATCCATTTGGGCAATGTTCAGAGAGGATGCAGGCAAGGTATTTGTGCAGACGGAAGATGTTTATCATCTGGATGATCATGTATTTTCCAGAGTAACGGTAAAGAGGTCCTATGGTGGAAATCTGGCTTTGTCGTGGAATTTGAGAGGAAAACCGGATGGATTTCTGATCTATGATTCAACTGGCAGAATGATAGAAGAAACGGGAAATGGCTATCAGCATTATCTCTGTATCAAAGAATATGCCGATGAAAGAGGTTATGTAGTTAAGGCTTATGTCAATACACAAAAAGGAAAAATGATCGTGGCGGAATCAGCTTCGGGTTATCTGGGAGTTGAGATATATGACAAACCTGTGGTCAGTATAGTGATTCCCGCATATAATGCGGAAAGCCATATTGTCAGGTGTATTGATACGGTATTGGCGCAATCCTTTTCTGATCTGGAAGTAATAATCGTGGATGATGGGAGTACAGATCTTACACCGGGGATGATTGACTGGTATGCAGATATTTATCCGAATGTCAGGGCAATTCATCAAAAGAATGCAGGAGTTCAGGCGGCGAGAAATACAGGGATCAAATATGCGAGCGGGGAGTATATCGGATTTGTGGACAGCGACGATATGATCCGGACGGATATGGTAGAGCGGTTATATACTTCTGCCAGGAGGACAAAGAGTGATATTGCCATGACCTCAGGGTATGAAATAAAGAGTAGAGGATATGCTCCGATCATGCAGTATTCCGTGAAAGAAGACACGGGCGTATCGGTGGATGAGTTTTTGCGTATGTACGCTTCCGGCGGATATGCGATGCCGGCAGTCTGGAATAAATTGTACCGTACATCGCTGGTAAAAGAGCATTTATTTCCGCAGATTATCTATGAGGATGAAGCCTGGACGCCATATATCCTGTCTTATGCGGAAAAGCTCTGTTATTTGGACGATTGTGCATATGAGTATGACAGAAGTATTTGCAGTGGTTCGCTAGTGGACCGATGGGCTGGGAAATCAAAAGGCGAGGTTTTTCAAGACCATAAGAGAGCAATTTTGTTTTACCTGGAACATGGGAATCCGGAAAGGTTAGAATTGCTGAGGAAACTTGCCAAGAGCGAGTTGCGATCATTTGCAAAGGCAATGGCATATCATGAATATGAAGAGCTGCGAAAAAAATTAGAGGAATAAAATAAGGGGAAAGGAGATCGTTATGAATATACTGATTGCTGTAAATTCAAATTTTATAGGCCCGGCTTCTGTAATGGTGTATTCTCTTTGCCGCAGCCACAGAGACGAGGAAGTAGATATATATCTTGCATATCATGATTTAAGGAAGAAGGATATGGAAAGGCTGCAGAAGATAGTTTCTTGCTTTGGAAAGAAGAGATTACATCCACTTGATGTAGGAGGAGAATTTTCCGCGAGAGTATCAGCAAAGGGAAGATTTTCACATGAAACTTATTATCGTATTTTAGCAGTGAATATGCTGCCTGAAAATATGGACCGGATCTTATATCTGGATGCTGATATGTTGATAAAGAAAGATTTGACAGAAGTTTATGAAACATCTATGAGCCATATGTGTCCTTTTATTGTGTGTGACGATATTGAAGGACGTGCAAGGGGAACTTATGATGCGGCGTTGGACAGAGTTGCGATTCCTCGTAACTGCAAATATTTTAATGCAGGGTTTATGCTGATGAACTTAGATTATATGAGGAGAAGGAACAGTGTAGATTATATTTTAGATGCATTTTACAGAGAACATAGCCGGTATCCATTCCCGGATCAGGATGTATTAAATCATATGTATTATGATAAAGTACAATTTGTTCCCTGGTCGTTATATAATTTACCGCCGGAATGGTGGAAGATAGACGGAGAAGCATTATCCCAAGGAATCCTCCGTTTTGCCAGTTATCCGGACATGAACAATCCTTCTATCAATCAGACGGAGCGTTTTGTAGATGCAACGCTGCAGATCCGCGATAATGCCTGTATTATCCATTATCTTGGGATCTTAAAACCGTGGTTATACCGAAACAGACCGATTTACTCGGATGTTGCTTTATATGCAGGGCTTTGGTTTGCGTGTGAAGAGGAAATGTATGAAAAAGTCGGAGGGTTGGAGCGCGTCTGAAAATTGCTTTTTGTCCGCCCAATTGCCGCAGGCAAACTTTAAAATGGGCGGAATTCGTAACAGTGAAGCCGGAAGGCTGAACTGTTACAAATTTTCAAAATCTTAAAAGAACATCGGAAAATGTGTTGTATACCAGAAAAGAATGTGTTATAGTATTTTCACATCAAAGATGATCAATAATCCAGGTAATCTTATTTTCTTAATCTGACATTCGTCAGGATTTACCCGTTATGTGATTTGAAATTATGTAATCCCAAAGGACAGGTGGTGTTTGCCATGAAATGTATTTAATCTTATTTTTGTTTCATTTTACCTGAGTTTAACGGCTCTGAACCCTTGCATACAGGCAGATAATTGAATATAATGGAGGTAGTGGATGGCAGACAATCTCTTGCAGTGGCATGATGGGTTTCATGCTTCACTTCAGATCGAACTTCGGGGAGAAGCTGCGCAACTGGAATTCTATTCAGAGCATGAATTATATAAGAAGGCTCTGCGTGTCGATACTCTGGTCATAAAGAATTCTGATGATACGCCTGTACAAAAGAAGATCGGGAAAATTTTCCGGAAATACAACTTAATAGAGTATAAGAGTCCTGGTGATTATCTGAACATCAATGATTTTTACAAAGTATATGGATATGCCTGTCTCTATCAGTCAAACACAGAGAAGACCCATGAGATTGCCATGAAGGATGTGACCATAACTTTCGTGTGCAGCCATTATCCAAGAAAAATGCTGAAGATCTTGAAGGAAGAGAGAAAGATCGAAGCAGAACAGATAGAGAAGGGGATCTATAGGCTGAAAAATGACTCGATCGCGATGCAGATACTGGTGACCTGGCAGCTTTCGGCGGAAGAGAACCGGTGGCTTACCAGCCTGACACGGAATTTGCCAATGAATGAGAATACCAAGATGCTGTTAAGAGAATATCAGCGGAATAAGGGATCTATATTGTATCAGTCGGCGATGGATCTGATCATGCAGGCGAATAAAGGAATTATGGAGGAGGACGGAAGTATGGTATGTGATGTATTAAAAGAGATCTTCGCGGATGAGTGGAAAGAGAAAGAACTTCAGATGCAGGAGCGTGAGAGCCGGATGCGGGAAAAAGCATGTGAAATAGAAGAAGGGAAAAATCAGTTACAGCAGAAAGAATCTCAGATGCAGGAGAAGGAGAGCCGGATGCAGGAGAAGGAGA
>NZ_KE159720.1:170657-198040 GCF_000403455.2 Dorea sp. 5-2
GATGCAGGAGAAGGAGAGCCGGATGCAGGAGAAGGAGAGCCGGATGCAGGAGAAGGAGAGCCGGATGCAGGAGAAGGAGAGCCGGATGCAGGAGCGGGAATCCCGGATACAGGAGCGGGAAATTTTACTGTTACAAAAAGAAGCGGATAGTAAAAAGAGAATTGAAAAGAGGGAGAATCGTCTGCATTTGCTCATCCAGCTTCTTCTGCATGAGAATCTTATGGATGATCTGAGAAGAGTAAGTGAAGACAAGGGATATCTTGAGCAAATGTATCAACGCTATGGATTATAATACCGGTTGCTGAGGGGGGAGGATTTCAGCGGGGGGCGTTAAGTTAACTGTGCAAGTATTTGTAGGCGGCCGCAATGACCGCCTATTTCATATAGGTGTGTTTGACTGTGCCATTCTATTTATCATCTAGTATATTTTTATGCAGTAATCCGAATGGCGCGGGGCCAATATCCAACACGGCAGTGTGGAATTTCTTCTGGGTAAAATCATCATCCCATTTCTCTATAGCATCCTTTTTTAGTTCCAGGAATTCAACATATCCAATATAATATTTCAGATAATTTGCAGGGTCTGCGATGATCAGGTCATAGATCGTCTCGATGGTGTCGGTATCGGTAATCCCATAGCTGCGGAAGAAGGAGATCGCTTCGATAAGGGTCCAGCCTTCATAGTGTATACCCATGTCTGCAAGAGCGTACAGTCCCAGGATAATGGAACTGTTTTTCTGCATGAGCGTTGCTTGTTCATTGGAAATGGGAGCATAATAATAGCTCATCATCTCGCTGTAGGTTGCCCAGCCTTCTGTATATCCGCCGAAATTCAACAGATTCCGGATGAGAGCGGGATCTTTATCGGCGAAATAAGTTGTCTGGTACAGGTGCCCCGGATATCCTTCATGGGCAAGCGTCGTGAATAGCGACAGATCGTCCGGCAGATGTCCCTGATTGATATAGATGACATTTTCGGTGGAATTATCAATTGCAGGGATCATATAGAAGGCGGGGCTTAAATATTCTTCCATAGATTTCTGGACGTATTTGATCTGAGTATTAACTTTCGGCGGATCAGGGAAATGATCCTTAAGGTTCGATTTTAGTTCTGCAAGGATGGACGCGGGTTCGGGATCTTTCAGGATCGTACCCTGTGTCTTAAAGAGGTCGGAAGAAACAGAAGAGTCTTCGGCAGTAGGAGACAGGATCTTCTGCATATCGCTTAGATCAGAGATCATCTGTTTCTGGGTCAGCTGCTGTAATTCCGGGATCGTCCGGGAAGACCCGGTCTCGGAGGCGACAAGGAGTTCATAATATTTCCTGCCGTCCGGCAGATGGCAGAGCCCGTTGGGATTCTTCCCGGTGTCGCGCAGAGCGGCAATGCCGTCTTTTAATTCGGAATAAGCCGGGAAGATATAATCCTTTATGTATGCGGAATTTGTCTCTATGTAAGCTTTCTTCTCTTCTTCTGACAGTTCGGTAGTATCTAAGCGTTCTTCGAAGGAAGAGTACAGGTAGTTCTGGTCAGCCATATCAATAAAAGCCTGGCATTCCTGGATGATATCGTCTGCGGAGTAGGATGCCATGAACAGCCCGGCTTTGGATCTGGCTTGTTCGAATTCCAGGATAGAACGAAAATATTCCGGTGTTTTGGTCAAAAGCTCCAGATAGGTGTCGATGTCGGCGCGGCTGAAGAACTGGTATTCTGACAGAAGAACCGGAAGCTGTGACTGTGCGCCGGTGAGGGGAGCCAGAGGCTCTCCGTACAGAGTATAGGGAGCGAGCTTTGCGGAGAGTTCGAAGTAGTATTCCAGTATATCATAAGTCAGACGGTTTTTTTTGGATAGGCGCCTGCGGTCGTAAGAACGAAGAGCAGATAACGCATTTTCAGAGGCAGCACATACGGCGTCGGTGTCAGAGGTATAGGATCCGAAGGATACGGGAGTGTGTTCGATTCCAAAAGCCGAGGGATTCTTGAGTGTATAATGAAGAGAGATCGTGCTTCCGGCAACCTCCTGGCAGAAGAGATGATCCGTATAGGCTTCGAACAAATGGTTTTCATCTCTGCCACAATGGCGGAGCAGCCCGGAAGATATGAAGAGGGCGGCAAGAAGCAGCGCTGTAATGATAACAGAACGTTTTTTTTGCATCATATATAGCAGTAACCTTTGAAGTTTTTACATATATATGCAGGGGATGTGGAAGACATGCAAGTTTAGCATGATCTTGGCAGGCAGCGGATCTGATTGGTTTTGGTGTCTTATCTGGACAGATAAGATAGAAAACAGATAGAAAACCTTAAAAAGACTTTTTCCGTCAGGCTGTTTATGATAGAATGAGTCAAAGGCTCCGCTGCAAGCAGCGGGGTAGTTGACCCTCGCGGCAGTCGCCAAATGTGCATGCAAGCAGGCACGCTTGGCTCGTTGCTCGCGGGAATAAAGTGTAGGTAAAAACATAGATTAAGGAGAAAATGTATGAAAAAAGGGAGTAAACGGCTAAGACAGATTCTGGCGGCGGCAGTGGCAGTGATCCTGCTGGGCAGTTCTATGAACGTCCCGTCTGCGAGATCTTTTGCCAAAGAACCCTCTGAGACTAAGGATGCGGATCTGACAGCGAATGGGGAGAGCAAGGATATTTCCGCGGAAGAAGTCAAGAAAGAAGAGGTCAAGAAAGAAGAGGTCAAGACGGAAGAGAAGATGCCTGGCGAAGATCCAGAAAGACAGGCGGAGACAGAACCCGGGAAAGAGGAAGAAGCGGCAGATCAGGCAGAGCCGGTAGATGAGACGCAGCCGAAGGAACAGGACGGTCTGCCGGCAAAAGAGGCACAGGAGCCGGAAGCAGAAACTTTGGAAGAACAGCCGGTTGAGGAAGAGCAGATGGTGGAAGAGACAGTGGATCTTAGCGACTATATCTTCCAGTACGGCGGTCTTCGTGTGATGGACGAGCCGGCGCCGGCAAATGTGCA
Organism: Dorea sp. 5-2; assembly: GCF_000403455.2. GTDB lineage: Bacteria > Bacillota > Clostridia > Lachnospirales > Lachnospiraceae > Sporofaciens. The sequence goes on from NZ_KE159720.1 coordinate 173,626, forward strand.
GGAAGGAAGGTCTGCGGATCGTGCGGCAGCCGATATTGAGGGAGCTAAGAGCGCGCTGCTGCAGGGATTGAATGCAAGGCAGGAGTCCATAAGCCTGACGGCGTATAAGATACCGGCGGCGGATCTGAAAGGGCTGATCGTCGATGTGCTGAATGCGAATCCGCGGCTGTTCTATGTCGGAGGCGAATATACTTATTATCTGGATAGTGATGGAAGTGTGAAGGAGATCGAGCCTGTATATAACAGTTATACAGCGGCGAATGTCCAGGCATACGATGCAGCGCTTGATAAGGCGTTTCGCGAAGCGGTACCGAATGCAAGCGGGATGAGCCAGGCAGAGGTTGCAAGGGCATGCCACGATTATCTTGCCCAACATATGTATTATGATTTTACATATTCAAAATCCAATGCATACAATGCGCTCGTGGAAGGAACGGCGGTTTGTCAGGGATACAGCCTGGCATACGGCGCGATGCTTCAGAAAGCGGGGATTGCATTCGATTATACTACGAGTGAAGCTATGAACCATATGTGGAACTATGTGCAGATTGACGGTGCATGGTATCATGTAGATGTAACCTGGGATGATCCTACGGTACAGGAGGTGAAGGCTCCTTCAGACAGAAAGGGATCTGTACAGCACAGGTATTTTCTGAATAGCGACAAGAAGATCGGCAGCGAAGGTGATAGGGGACATCGCGGTTGGGTACAAAGGCAGAACTGTACGGCCGAGACCTATGACAATGCATACTGGCAGAGCAATATATCAGCGATCTTCAAGGTTGCAGGGAAGGACTATTACTTAAAGTATCCGGACAGTAACAGCACTACGATTGAACTGGTCAGCAGGGAGAACGGTCAGGAGACTGTTTTAGATTCCTTTACGGCGGAATGGAAAGCAACAGAAGGACAACGCTGGCTTAGCCTTTATTCCAGTCTTTCTTACTATAATAATAAGTTATATTTTAACGATGCGAAGAACATCTATTGCTTCAATCCGAATATAGCCGGAGCGATTAAAAAGCAGATCTATCAGTACACAGAAGGCGCCGGGGATCTGTACGGGTCATTGGTATGCGATGATAAGATCATGATGACGGTTGCAACGACCCCTCTGGAAGTGGGGACGATAAAGGAAGAGAAGCTCCCGACCGGATCGATCCAGGGTGTAACCGTAACGGTCAATCCTGCCAGTGCAGAATATGGATATTCTACAGCGCCGGTAATGACGGCGGCGGTTGTAAAGCAGGACGGCGAGACCGGTACGGAAGAATATGCGTGGTATCGCGTGAAGGAGAATGGAGCCGCAGAGAAATTGGTGTCCACAAGCGATTCCTGTCCTGTGGAATCAGGATTACAGGCAGGGACATATACATACCGGGTGATCGTTACATTAGGGGACGATACCTTATCAAGAGATGCAGCCTTCACCGTCACACCGAAGACAATAACTCCGGCAGTGACGATATTAAATGAAGCATCCTATACGTATCAAGAAGGCACCCCGGTCATTCCGCAGTTTACCGTAACGGCGGATGGAGTGACGCTGGGCAAAGACGTGGATTATACGGTATCCTATGAAAATAATGTGAACGCCGGAGAAGGTAGGGTGGTGATCTCGCCTGTAGCAGGAAGAAACTATACCTGGGATATGCCGGTAAGTGCAGCATTTACGATCAACAAGGCAGATAAGGAGATGGATCAAAGAACTTCTCAGGCACGATACGGAAGTCAGGGAACCGTTGCTTTAGAACTTCCGGCGGGCGCAGTGCTCGGCGCTGTCTCCGTCTCAGATCCGGATACGGTACTGGCAGGGACGCCGTCTGTTGCCAATGGTTCTTTATCTTACACGTTCGTAAATGATGAAGGAAAAGTGGGAAAGAAGGCTGTTATTACAGTCCCGGTAACATTTGCGGATAATTATAATCCATATGATATCAAAGTGACGGCGTTGGTAACGGATAAAGAGATACAGGCAGACTTCCGGTTTGTTACATCACCGGAGAACCGGACCTACGGGGAGGCGGATTTTACTGCGGCAGTTACAGGGGCTGCGGACGGAAGCCAGATAACCTATCGTATCGAGGATACGCAGATCGCTGAGATAGATCCTGCAGGCAAGGTACATATTAAGAAAGCAGGGACGACAAAGATTATCGCGGCTGCGTCTGAGACATCAGAGTATGCGCAGACAGTGATCTCCTGTGAGCTGAATGTGAAGAAGGCACAGCTTAGCTGGACGGACCTGGAAGAGTTGTATGCGGCAGACAGGGCGGACAATGAGACAAGAGACAAGAAGACTACCGCAGAGGCAACGCTCTACGGACGCCTGAAGGTAGCCGGAATCGTGGAGGGCGACGATGTCACTTTCGATTGTACGGCAGATAAACTGGTCGGTACTTATGCAAAGGTTGACGCAGGCGACCAGGATGTCACACTGTCCTGGAAGGGAGTCCCGGTGACGCTTACCGGAGCAGATGCAGAGAATTACATGCTTCCGGAATCCCTGCCGACGATCCGGGGTAAGATCACCAAGATCATCGTACAGGCGGTAGAGATAGAAGGCGAGGACGGAACGAAGTTCCAGTTAGAGATCGAGACGGGGATCACAGAAGTCCCGGCATCTCTTGAGAAGAATGAGAAGTGGAATACGATCCTTAAGATCAATAACGGCATGAAAGCAGAGCTGTCAGAGATCATGAAAGGTATCAAGGATGAGAATAAAGTTGTCTATGATGTGAAACTGATGGTGAATACAGACGGCAAAGGCTGGGTGGAAGCAACGAAGGAGAACTTCCCGAAGGATGGTCTTACAGTAACGATACCCTATCCGGAAGGAACCGGAAAGGATTCGCATAATTTTGCGGCGGCGCATCTCTTTACGACAGCGATGAACGGATTCGAAGCGGGAGAGACAGAACGCATGGAATCTTCCAAGATAACGAAGACGGAAGACGGGGTTCGTTTCACGGTACACGGGCTCTCGCCGATCGCGCTGGGGTGGGAAGAGATCGCCAAAAGTGCGGGCAATCCTGTGACTGGGGATAACCGGAATACGACATCCGGTTCCCGGGCGCCAAGGACAGGGGACGAGAATTCTGTTCTGCTGTATGCGCTTCTGATGATGATGAGCGCGGCAGCCGTCGGAAGCATCAAAAGACGCAGTCATAAGAATACATAGACAAGATAAATAAGTAAAAGATGTCTATGTGAAAAAGTGATTGGAAATCCTTCTTGCGGGCAGATATACTAAAGACAGTATAGATTAAGGAGGTAATTTAGTATGTCGATCACAGCGGAAACCGCAAAAGCACATGCCAATGACCCGGCTGTATTATGCTGCAGGGCAGAAGGCGGTATTACCATCGAAGCAGCGAATCTGGAGGATCCGGCAATCTTTGATGAGTTGGTTGATTCAGGGTTGCTGAATCTGGACGGATGCCTGACGATCGGTCAGGTACTGGGGGCAAAGCTGGCAAAGACGAGTGATTCCTTATGCCCGCTGACAGTGGATAACGTAGAAGGATTCAAAGACGCTGCGGATGGGGAAGACAAGGAGGCGGCAGAAGAAGCAGCGCCGGCTCCTGGGGTTGAGATGAATGTACAGGGCGCCGTTACTACGGTTAAGAGCGGTAAAGTAGTCATCTCGATCAAAGAAGGCAAAGATATTTATCTGGAACTTCCCATATAACAGTATTGCATAGGCGGTCTGGTATGATCTGATCAGACCAGACCGTATTAAAAAATACAGGCAAACGACACTTTTTAAAGCGTGTCATCTGCCTGTATTTTTTTTAATATTTTTTGTACAAATACTTTTGCGTGTTCCAGGTCCAGACTGTCCGGGTGGGTCAGCGCTTCGTCAAAATTCTGCAGGCACAGACGGATCCGCGGGGCATTCTCGGCGGTACGGATGGACTCATATTTTCTGCGTACCTTTTGCGGCATCTTACCCTGGCAGATGAAAGCGCCCAGGTATTCGTTGTCAGATTCGATCCATACACTTGCGCTGTGTTCAATGGAGCTATAATATTCCGGAGAGCTGCCCATACCGCAGGTGCCAAAGAGCGCGATCTGTTTCCCGCTCAGGGCGCCCAAAAAGTCGCTGACAACCATACTGCATGAACCGCAGTGGACACAGAAGCCGATGAAATACACCCTTGCTTCAGGGATTGTCTTATCTGTCGTGATATCGATCAGGTCTTTCGAGGTCCCGGGAAGATGAGAGAAGATGGTAGCGGCAATCTTCTTCGTGTTGCCGGATTCGCTCTGATACAATACTAAGTATTCCAGCATGTTCGTTCATTCCTCCTAAAATAAATGTGCCGCCGGATCAGATATAACCGCCCGGCATTCCTCCGCCTGTGCAGCATGTTCCGCTGTTGCAGCACAGATTGCATGCGAGATTGGCAAGACACAGCTTCATGCACCAGCCGCCGTTTCCGGCAAAGGTGGTCTGGTAGGATCCCTGCCGTTGCTGATACCAGTTCCCGCCGCTTTCCAGGCGGGCTGCCAGAACCTGATATTGAAAATTATCCGGTTCCAGACGAAGAGCTTCCCTTGCATGCTGCAGCGAGATGACGTTGTTGCCGATACCGGAGTTAGCGAGGGCGCTGTAGTAGTACCAGCGTGCGCCTCGTTCCCGGATCCCAGTAAGAAGGTTCAGCGCCTCCCGGTAATGGCCGCTGCTGATAAAGTGAAAAGCGGCGTTCATATGCAGGTCTTCCTCATTTTCAGAGGCGCCGCTGCCGGCATGGCGGTATTCGCCGCCTGTTCCCCAGAAGTCCCCGAAGGATCCGAAACTGCCGTATGCGTCAGATCTGCCGGAGGACTGGTATTCCCTTTCTTCCATGATCTTCCGGTAAGCCTGCTGGACTTCTTTGAATCGTGCTTCCGCCTGGTCTTTATTGGGATTATTGATATTGGCGTCCGGATGATACTTCCGGCTTAGATTCCGGTATGCTTTCTTGATTTCTTCATCTGAAGCATTCGGCGGTATGCCGAGAATGCCGTAAGGATCTTTCATGTTTATTCTCCTGAACTATAGTTTCTGTTAGATGTTGCGGCTGCGCCGCTTTCCCTGGCTGCGCGCGCGGCGGTTACCTGCGTATACCGGCTCCAGACGCCGGAATACAGGATATTACGAAGGATATCGGCATACAGAAGGATCGGCATCTTCTCGAATTCCCTGGAGCATTCCGCCATCATCAGTGTGAGGAGCTGCCGGGAGTGCTCGGCGAATTCCGGATCATTCCGGTAGGATTCTTTAAAGGGATTATAATTGCCGGAGCGGATATCGTCCGCCGCATCCTCATAAGCATCCATCAGATAGATGAACTTCCCAAGGAAGAACCCGATCTTTCGAAGAGAAGGCTCCCATTCGTCCCGGCGGTAAGCGAATAGTTCCGCCATGATATTGCCGAAAAGCCCTGCCATGACGTCAATATTCTGTTCATTCTTTTTCTCAAGAGCGGATATTTTTTTCAGCCCTGCAGATACAACAGCGATTTTTTCGGGATACTTTTTATAGATCTTCTTCATGCACTGGTTAAGCAGGCGGGCGGCGATGTAACTTTTGCGCCGCCGCTCGTCCGCCCAGTCGTCTTTGTATTTGTAATAAGCAAGGATCAGGTTAATGGAGGCGGCATATTCTGTATATTTGTTCGTGTATGCCAGATGTTTCTCGAAAGGATGGGCGATGCAGTTTACGGTTTCTTTTTTAGTCGTGGGTTCATACAGACCGGAGAGAAGCACGATGAGGAACGTCATGTCATAGGACAGTGTGAGCTGTCCGCGGATACCATAGCGGTCTCTTAAGCATTTGCACAGCCCGCAGTAGTAAGCATGGTAGACATCGTAGTCCTTAAACTTCATCTCAGCCTTGTTGATCGCAATATATCCAAACATACAAAGACCTCGTCAGCTCTTTTTGATAAATGTGGCGCTGCACTTAGGACAGCGGATCTCAATGCGTCCCTTGCCTCTGGGAATGCGGATCTTCTGCCTGCACGACGGGCACTTATAGATATGGTGCGTCCTGCGCTGGATCAGCAGATTCTTCTGGCGGTAGAAGGCGCTGCGCAGCTTATAGGTCTTATTCAGATACCACTGGTTCTCGGCGGAGCGCTTATAGATGTTCCGGGAGAACATGCGGAAATAAGTCAAGATGATACAAGCCCATGACAGAAGCGACAGCAGCATACTGTCGTTCCAGCCCGCAAGCAGCATAGAGACCAGCCCGGCGATCAGTGTAAACCGGCAAAGAGAATCTATGCCGTAACGCCCGTACATAAACCGTATTAATTTCTCTTTCATGTGATCAACCTCCTGAAATTATCTCCGGATCATGCCTGTCTGACAGACATACCATGTACCACTCATGATACGCCGTCTATAAGGAAAGTCAATAAATTGCCGATAAAAAATATATAAAGTTTTTAAACTCTTTATCCGGCGGTGGGTTCATGGTATAATAAATCGTATCTCTGACCGGGAAATAACAGGAACAGGAGTAATTAAGATGAAGTATGAGACGCACGGACTGACCAGATTGATCAGGGAAGACATGAAGCCTGCGCTTGGGGTTACCGAGCCGGGCGCGATCGCGTATGCGGCGGCGCGTGCGAGAGAGCAGGTGCAAGGAGAGATAAGAAAGGTGTACGTGGCTTTGAATTCCGGTATGTATAAGAATGCATACACCTGTGGGATCCCCAATTCGTCAAGGTACGGAAGCCTGTATGCGGCGGCGCTTGGAGCCGTGGCGGCGGACGCGGGGAAAGGGCTTGAGTCGCTTGCGGACATCACCAGGGAAGACGACGACAGGGCGTCGGGGCTTGTGGACGCCGGGATTGTCGAGGTGGTCCTTGACCATATCGGTTCTGATATTACCATAGACGCCAGGGTTGAGACGGATGAGGATCGGTGCACCGTACGGATCCGAGACAGCCATACACATATTGTGTCTATAGAGAAGAACGGGGTATCGGTCTATGAGGACCAGGAAGAGAAAGAACAGGAGAGGTCAGAGGGATCGGTGATCCACCGCTATTCTCTGGAAGAGATATGGAGATACATTACGGAAGTTCCCGAAGAAGAGCTTGCTTTTATCCGGGATGCATTTTCGATGAACCTGGAACTCTTAGAAGAGGGGCTGGCGTCTGACCGGGCGGTCATGACAGGCTGGCTTTTGGAAGAGAACGGAGGCGAAAGGATATCGAGCCATCCGCTTAAGACGGCGCAGCTTCTGTGCAACGGGGCGATCGAGGCGAGGGTACTGGGGCTTTGCCGCCCGGCGATGAGCATCACGGGCAGCGGCGCGCATGGGATCATAGCGACGATGCCGTTATATGCATGGCGGCAGGTGTATAAAGATGAGGTGGACGACGCTGTCTTATTAAGAGCAACAGCGCTCAGTTACCTGATCACGATGTATATCAAGGAATATTCGGGCAAGCTGTCGGCATTCTGCGGATGCGGGATTGCGGCGGGGACGGGTATGGCGTGCGGTCTTGCCTACATGAGAGGTGCGGATGAGCAGACCGTCTGCACAGTGATACGGAATATGGCAAGCGGTCTTACCGGGATGATCTGCGACGGCGGAAACCATGGGTGTGCGATGAAAGGCATTGTCGCCGTGGACGCCGCGTTCAGGGCGGTGGATCTGGCGTTAAAGGGCATAGGTGTTGCGAGTGTCCACGGAATCAACGGAAAGACGCCGGAGGATACCATGAAGTATATGGGAATGATCGCGTCCCCCGGTATGACGCGGACCGAGGAGACGATCATAGAGATCATGAGACAGAAATAAAAAGGGTAGTTCACACTGACAGAGGTGCAGGATATGGAAGAGATTAAGAAGAGTAAGAAGACAGTTAAGAGGCGCAGAAGAAGAGGCCGGAAGAAGGCAGGCATCCTTACGAATATCATATTGGTGGCGGCGATCGCCGTATTCTGTGTATCGGCATATCAGCTCTACAAGATATTTAAAGGATATTATGACGGAAGAAGTGAGTACGATAAGATCCGTGAAGTTGCCCTGGGAGATACGGAGCAGGGAGAAGAGGGGGAGAAGGAGCCGAAGTTCACCGTGAATTTTGACGAGCTTCTCAAGATCAATCCGGATACGATCGGTTGGATCCGGTTTTCTCCGGAGCCTTCGATCATCAGTTATCCGATCGTCCAGGGGAAGGATAATCAGGAATATCTGCATAAGACCTTTTCTGCAAATGAGAATACGCTGGGGGCGATCTTCCTGAACGTGGATAACAGCCCGGGCTTTAGCGATAAGAATTCTATCATATACGGGCACAGGATGCGCGACGGCTCCATGTTCCGGCATATCCAGGATTATGAGGATAAGGCTTTCTGGGAAGCGAATCCGTATTTCTATATCTATACGGCGGACGGCAGAGAACTGGTGTATCAGGTCTATTCCATGGGACAGATCGTGGATACGTCAGAGAGTTATATTACGGAATTTTTGTCAGACGATGAGTTCCAGGAGTTCCTGAATATGACGAAACAGACGTCGCTGTATGATACGGGAGTGGAAGTGAACGTAAGCGATAAGATCGTCACCTTGTCAACGTGCACCAGCGCCAGTGATAACCATCGGTTTGTTATCCGCGGAGTGAGAGTGAAGGAAGAAGGAAATGAATGATGAAGAATACGTATGTATATGAGGTGGGAGATATCGTTACCTTGAAGAAACAGCATCCCTGCGGGAGCAAAGAATGGGAGATCCTGCGGGTAGGCGCAGATTTCCGGCTGAAATGTCTGGGGTGCGGGCATCAGATCATGATCGCGCGTAAACTGGTGGAAAAAAATACAAAGGATTTGAGGAAAAAAGCTTGAAACAAGCCGGGGATTATGGTATCATATTAAACCGTGATACAATGAATCTGCCAATGAAAGAATGGCAGAGATCCTTGCTCCCACATAAGATGAGCGGGGGCCAAAAGACCAGAAGGAGGTGCAAAGGCGACATGAACAAATATGAATTAGCTGTTGTTGTCAGTGCAAAGATCGAAGATGACGAAAGAGCACAGGTAGTCGAGAAGGTAAAAGCATTAGTAGAGCGTTTCGGCGGCCAGATCTCTGACGTTGATGAATGGGGTAAGAAGAGATTAGCTTACGAGATTCAGAAGATGAAAGAAGCATACTATTATTTCATCCACTTCGAGGCTGATGCTGAAGTCCCGGGCGAGATTGAACAGAGAATCCGCATCATGGACAGCGTGCTCAGATATTTATGCGTTAGACAAGAAGCATAAGCAGGAAGTAGAGGTAATTATATGAATAAAGTAATTTTGATGGGACGCTTGACAAGAGATCCTGAAGTGAGATATTCACAGGGAGAGAACCCGTTGGCGATCGCAAGATATACGCTTGCCGTTGACCGCAGATTTAAACGTGACGGAGAAGCGACCGCAGATTTTATTAGCTGCGTTTCATTTGGAAAGACAGCCGAGCATGTGGAGAGATATTACCGTCAGGGATTGAAGGTAACCGTATGCGGACGTATCCAGACGGGAAGTTATACGAACAAAGATGGCGTGAAGGTATATACCACGGAGGTTGTCGTAGAAGAGCAGGAATTTGCCGAGAGCAAAGCCGTAAGCGATGCGAACGCCGGAAGCTATCGTTCTGCAGCGCCCACACCGGCACCTGCAGCGGACGCGGGTGACGGCTTCATGAACATTCCCGATGGAATTGATGAAGAATTACCGTTTAATTAGTTTTTGACTATGAAATAAGGAGGTAATGACCATGGCTTACGATAAAGGCAATCGTCCGGAAGGCGGCTTCAAGAGAAGAGGCGGCGGACGCAGAAGAAAGAAAGTCTGTGTATTCTGCGGCAAGGAGAATAACGAGATTGATTACAAGGATGTAGCAAAGTTAAGAAAATACATCTCTGAGAGAGGAAAGATCCTTCCAAGAAGGATCACAGGAAACTGTGCAAAGCACCAGAGAGCTCTTACGGTAGCGATCAAGAGAGCGCGCCATATCGCTTTGATGCCTTACGTACAGGAGTAATTTAGTACAGCATTACGCAAGGATTAATGCAATGATGTGTTAGCCTTATAAGGCTGTTGCAAGATAGTGGATTTATACGGTGTATGGTATGAGCAGGCTTATGTTCCTGGCCATATACCGTAGGAGTTCGTATTTTGCAGCAGTCTTTTCTATTTCGTAACTTAAGGGCTGAATTTAGAATCTTTATAGCGCTCTGACCTTGCTTTCAGCTGCTTTTTTTGATACATTAAAGGTGTAAGGTTTTTAGAACGGATCTGTATCGGAAAGTGGTTAGGGAGGGGATGTCTATGAGAGTTGAGATACTGAAAGACAAGACGGAGCTTGACCAGACGGCTCCATTTCGTGTGGAATGCCTTCTTTGGGGAACAAGGGCAATTCCGGTTACATACGGATATCTGGGTTTTGTGCGGGGAGAAGGGTTCTATCTGAAGATGGTGTGCGAAGAGAAGGATCCGCTCCGTACCTATGTGAATGCCATGGATCCGGTCTATCGTGACAGTGCGATGGAGGCATTTTTCCAGTTCGAACCGAAGAACGGAGGGAAGGCGTCGTCGGTCTACCTTAATTTTGAGGTAAATGGAAACGGGGCGCTGCTTGCAGGATATGGAAGCGGACGGATCTACCGGACTTATTTTTGCCGGGAAGAAGTAGAGATCTTTGACTGTAAGGCAAGAGTGGATGAGAGCCAATGGGAGTTTTCGCTCCATATTCCGATCGAGGTACTGGAGCGGATCTATGGATCTTTGGAGCTGGAAGAGGGAAGCGTCTTCAAATGTAATTTTTACAAGATATCAGAATCCAAGGAGATCGAGCATTATGCTTCGTGTTTCCTGATCGACTCTAAGACGCCAAGCTTTCATCTGCCGGAGTATTTTGGAAAGGCGCGGCTGTGCGCAAAATGATGAAATACCTCACCGGATGAATCGCAGGAAGATTCGCCGGGTGGGTATATATAGTTATCAATAAATAACAATCAGGAGGATATGTAATGAAGATTTACAGAACAGCAGATTACAATGAGATGAGCAGGAAGGCGGCGAATATCATCGCTTCACAGGTCATCCTGAAACCAGATTGCGTGTTGGGGCTTGCAACAGGTTCGACGCCGATCGGAACATATGAGAATCTTGTCGAGAAGTATAAGGCGGGAGATCTGGATTTTTCTGAGGTGAATACGGTGAACTTGGATGAGTACAAGGGACTTCCGCGTACGAACGATCAGAGCTATTATTATTTCATGCATGAGAATCTGTTTGATAAGGTGAATATCGATCCGGAGAAAACAAACCTGCCGGATGGAATGAAGCCGGACAGTGAGGCAGAGTGTGCGAGATATGAAGAGCTGATCCAATCGCTTGGCGGTGTGGACCTGCAGCTTCTGGGTCTTGGGCACAACGGACATATCGGGTTCAACGAGCCGGCAAAAGCTTTTGACAAAGAGACGCATTGTGTAGATCTTCAGGAGAGGACGATCGAAGCGAACAAGAGATTCTTCGCTTCTGCCGACGAGGTTCCGCGCCAGGCATATACCATGGGGATCAAGACGATCATGCAGGCAAGGAAGATCCTGGTCGTTGTAAGCGGAGAGGACAAGGCGGATATCGTGGCAAAGGCGTTCTTTGGCCCGGTTACGCCGGACGTTCCGGCGTCTATTCTCCAGATGCATCCGGATGTTACCGTAGTTGCGGACGCCGCGGCGCTTGCTAAAGTTCCCCAGTCAAAGACTCTGTAACAAGCTGACGGGTCATCCAATATGATTTGAAAGAAAGTACGGTATGGCAGAGGGCAGATCAGAAGATCCCCTCTGCCATTGCTTTGATCGACAGCGCGTATTCCGAAGGCGTCATTCCGGTGATCTTCTTAAACTGCCGGGAGAAATAATGGATTGAAGAGTATCCAAGCTGTTCAGAGATCTGGGTGAAATTCAGATGGTTCGTCCGGATCATTTCTTTTGCCGCGTCGATCTTCATCAGTGAGAAATATTCGATGACGCCAAGCCCGCAGCTTTCTTTGACGATCTTTTGCAGCTGCGATCTTCCCACCAGATTGTCTTTACAGATCTGTTCGATACTCACCACGGAACTCAGGCGGCTCTCCAGATAGTCGGAGACCCGGTTAAAGATCTCGGCGTCGCTCTTGTTCTTGGTGGATTTGGATGGACCGTCCGCAACGGATTTCTTAGGCAGGACCAGAGGATTGGCATATCTGCGGATCAGATGGATCAGGAGCTGTTCCAGATACAGGCTGATCAATTGTTCGGCGCCGAACATATCTTCTTTGTCTTTTCTCGGCATATTCTGCAGATAGGGGTTATCCAGGCGGCAATCGAAGCAGCGCCGCGCCTCAATGATGATATTGGCGAGGATGTTGCGTTCTGTCTCGTCGATCCGAAAGATCTTATTGCGGAAGGTATCCATGGCTTCATCTTCGCACTGGAATGCGACGACGACTAGGTTCGGCGCGATGGTGCCCGTAGCCTGCACATTGTGAAATTCATTCGGCTGATGGAATGCGATATCGCCGCGCTTCAATATCGTGAACTGCTGATCGGCGGTCACCCCCACTTCGCCTTTATCCACACAGATAAATTCCCAGAAATCGTGCCGTTCCCCGCAGAAAGAGAAATTACTCATGTATTCAAAATAGTGGATACTGTAGATCTTACCTACGGATATGGATTTTTTTAAATTTGTTCCGTTGTAACCCATGTAAATGGACCTGTTCCTTTCTTTTGCTTCCTTGATCATATTTTTATAATAACGTATCGGAAGAAGATTGAAAAGAGGGGAAATGCAGATTGTACAAATCAAGAAGAATATAGTATAAAGATTTTTCGGCGTTGTTGTACTACAATGATAATAACTCGTTAAGGACTGGAGATTGGAGGTAAAGAGATGGAAAAGCCAGTATTAGTGATCATGGCGGCAGGAATGGGGAGCCGCTACGGTGGATTGAAGCAGATTGACCCGGTGGATGAGGAAGGGCATATTATCATGGACTTCTCGATGTATGACGCCAGGAGGGCGGGATTTGAGAAGGTAGTCTTTATTATCAAGAGAGAGAATGAGAGTGATTTCCGGGAAGCGGTCGGAAAGCGGATCGAGAAATATATGGAGGTATCCTATGCGTTCCAGGATCTTGAGAATCTGCCGGAGGGCTATGAAGCGCCGGAAGGGCGTGTAAAGCCATGGGGAACGGCGCATGCCGTACTTAGTTGTATGGATCAGGTCCATGGCCCGTTCGCAGTGATCAATGCCGATGATTATTATGGAAGGGAAGCTTTCCGGCTGATCTATGATTATCTGTCAACGCATGAGGACGATAAGAAATACCGTTATACGATGGTCGGATATAAGCTTGGGAATACGGTGACGGATAACGGGCATGTAGCGCGCGGGATCTGCGATATGGACGCCAACGGGGAACTGGTCGGCATCCATGAGCGGACGCGGATCGAGAAGCGGGACGGCGGTATTGCCTACACGGAAGACGACGGGGAGACCTGGGTTCCGGTGGGAGCAGATACGACAGTTTCTATGAACATGTGGGGATTCACCAGAAGTATCCTGGATGAGATCCGGGACAGGTTCCCGGCATTCCTGGACGAAGGGCTTAAGAGTAATCCGATGAAGTGCGAATATTTCCTGCCGGCGGTGGTAAGCAGCCTTCTGGAAGAAGACCGCGCCGCGGCAGCAGTCCTTAAGTCTGCGGATAAATGGTATGGAGTAACTTATAAAGAGGATAAACCGGTAGTTGTCGCGGCGCTTCGGAAGATGAAGGAAGAAGGGCTGTATCCGGAACATTTGTGGGAGGAAGTATAGTATGGCAGAAGCATCACCGATACAGATCGCGGAGGCTATCGCGAATTTTCAGTTCAACGGCAGGCTTGTAAGAGGCTGCGCGTATGGAAGCGGGCATATCAACGATACATATCTTCTGGTTTTTGAGATCGCAGGAATGGGGAGCATCAAGGTAATCCTGCAGAGGATGAATAAAGAGGTGTTTGCCAATCCGGTAGAGCTTATGGAGAATGTTATGGGGGTAACGGCGCATCTCCGGCAGAAGATCATCGAGAAGGGCGGAGACCCGGAGCGTGAGACGCTGAATGTGATACCGGCATATAACGGAAAGCCATATTATCGGGATTCTCACGGAGATTACTGGCGTTCTTACAAATTCATCACAGATACCACCAGTTATGATCTTGTGGAGAAGCCGGAGCATTTTTACCAGAGTGCGGTTGCCTTTGGTAATTTCCAGAGGATGCTTGCGGATTACCCGGCAGAATCACTGAATGAGACGATCCAGGGCTTCCATGATACCAAGGCGCGGTTTGCTGTCTTTAAGAAAAGCGTGGAAGAAGATATCCTTGGGAGGGCGGCGTTGGCGGCGGAAGAGATCCGCTTCGTACTGGAGCGAGAGGATGTTGCGAATTATTTTTCCGACCTCCAGGCAAAAGGGGAGCTGCCGCTTCGGGTAACACACAACGATACCAAGCTTAACAATATCATGATCGACAATAAGACAGGAAAAGCGATCTGTGTGATCGATCTGGATACGGTTATGCCGGGACTTGCCATGAATGACTTCGGAGATTCCATCCGGTTCGGGGCAAGTACTGCTACCGAGGACGAGAAGGATCTGTCAAAGGTGTCCTGCAGCATGGATCTGTTCGACCTGTATTCCAAAGGATTCATTGAAGGATGTGCGGGAAGGCTGACAGAACAGGAGATCAACCTCCTGCCGATGGGCGCTAAGGTCATGACGTTTGAATGTGGGATGCGTTTCTTGACGGATTACCTGCAGGGAGACCGGTATTTCAAGATCCACAGAGAAGGGCATAATCTGGACCGGTGCCGTACACAGTTCAAACTGGTTGCAGATATGGAGCAGAAGTGGGACACGATGCAGGAGATCGTTCAAAAGTATAAGAACAGTGTAGAGTAGTAAATAGATTATGAAACAGCGAAACCCGCTGACCGTAAGGTTCGCGGGTTTCGCTGTTTATAGTTATCTAAAGGAATGAGAGTAAAGTGCGGCACCTGAGATTGCAGCCTCAGGTGCAATACTTTGTGAGGGGGGAGATAGTTGAAATGTTTATCAACTATCTGTTTAACAGTATAATCGTTAATTGTGTCCAAAGTATGTTTATTCCCTTAAACAAATCGAAAGTTTCTTAAGCCATGATTAAAAATCCGCATTTTCAGGGAAGTCTTGGAAACAGCACGCAATTCGGCTCAATCCCAGTGATTCCAAGGCTTTCGCACAATTTAAACAGTTACAAAAAGTTATGTAAAATTTAACTTAAATACAAACCGTTAGTGACACGTTAGCGACAAACTTTTATCTTTTCAATCTGGTTTCGTAGTTCTTCTAATTCCCGGTGCCGGTACACCTTATTTGTAACATCGGAAAAGGCATGTCCGAGCATTGTCTTCTTATCGTTCTCCATTACTCCGTATTTATCGCAGAGCATGGAGAAGGTATGGCGGCAGTCATGGGGAGTATGCTTTTTCAACCCTAGGAGGCTCAGCGACGCATACATGGATTTTCGGAACGCCTGTACGCTGTCAGGCAGATAGGAACCCCGCCGATCCAGCCTTCTCTGTACGAGAGGGATGATAGCGCTGTGGATCGGAACGATGCGGTCCTTCCCTGCAGCTGTTTTCACACCGCCTTGGAAATATCTTTCTTCCAGATTTGTCTTCATGCTTTGGTATGCGGAAATCCGGAATCCGGAATAACACATGATCAGGAGCATTTCTATTGTCTCATTATCCTGATGCTTCCACAGAATCTCTAAGTCGGATTCGGTAAACGGCTCGCCGTGTTCATCGTCATCTGATCTGTTGATCTTCACGAATTTTGAATAGTCTTTATCTGCCAGGTCGTTAGCTTCTGCATAGGCGTACATTTGGTGGAAGAGGATCAGGATCAGTTCCAGTGAAGAGTGTTTTCGGGGGCAGTTATCTACGACTTCCTGCAGATCATTGGCTGTAAGGGAACGGAAAGGGATGTTGTGGATGGCGCTGCAATTCTTGTACGCGGCGCGCATACTGTTTTCCATTGATGTTTTCTTTTCTGTATGGTCGTGTGGCTTCTGGAACTTCCAACGGTAGTATTCCTGATAAATTTCTCCGAAGGTCTTCTGATCGGCAGCCTCACGTTGCCCTTGGTTGAACTTCGAGAGTATTCCGATGATCTGCCTCTTCAGTTCATCCGAGTCAGAAGAGAGTTCTTTTTCACGTCCCTCGTAATATTCTCCGTTCCGATACCAGGTCAGGACAGTGAACCCTTTGTACCAGTCGTCTACATAGCAGATGGCTTTTTGTGGTACGGGAATACCGTTTAAATCGAATTCTTTTGTAGGAGGGTAAACTCCATAAGGGTTGGTACGGTTCTTTCCTGAGAGCCGTTTAATGCTGCCGTAGCCGTTGGGGAGCTTGGGGTACTTCTTGTGTTTTGGCATGATATCACTCCTGAAAAAGGGTATAAAAAATAACCCTCGTAAAAAGTGGAGGATTATGGTATAATCAACTTGTTTAGGGTTGGTGTATACCGCAATCCTCTGGTTTGCGAGTTACATCTATGTGAAACCGTTCCTGTTGGCGCAGGGGCGGTTTTTTATGCAACTTTTGAATAATCAATGATAGAAATTTCCTGCATAACTTTTTTCGCAGAATTAATGATTCCCTCTAATTGCTGGATTACATCACCTGTGTAAATAATTTCATTGCATTCCGAACATTTGAAGCAAGGCACGTTTCGGACGATTACGAGACAGTCTTGCAGATCGGTTACACTTGTTGTAATCCCTTTTTGGGCTAATGCACCACATTTCATACATTTCATGATTAATGCTCCTTTCTGGTTTTGAAGTCAGATTTCCACTTGTTAGTATCAGGATAGTATGCTGTTATCAAGTGGATATATTCGTTATCGGTACTTACTACAATATGGATAGGGATGTTATGTGTAGAGATACCAAGAATTAAACAACTTGGAAAGGGTTTGTCATCTTCATATTGTTTTATTATTTCCCCGGACGTTATGCAGCTTACTACATCAGTAATTGCTATTCCACGTTCGATAAGTCGTATTCGAGCATGCTCGGTGACAGCTATATTATTTATATTATTTAATGATTTCAATGTTTCAATATCAATCATTTCACAGATTCCCTTCTATTGTTTCTGTTGACATTTTATATAAGCGCCGGATCGATTATATCGAGTTACATCTATGTGAAACCGTTCCTGTTGGTAGCAGGGACGGTTTTTATTTTACAATAGATCAGAAATCTTAATGGTTAATCCATCAAATATATAAACTGGTATTTCATTATCGAAAGGATATATATTTGCATCCTCTTCACCATCGAAAATATAGGTCTGAACAATCTTTTCAATGGGATTCACTATCCAGTATTCCCGAACACCAGCAGTACGATATTTGAATAGTTTGATTGCACAATCTGTCCGGATGCTGCCGGGGGACAAAATTTCAATAATCCAGTCCGGCGCACCTTCACATCCACGGTCTGATAGTTTATCTTTATCACAGATAATGGAAATATCTGGCTCCACCCACGCTTTATCATTAGCAGTAAGATTAACTGCAAATGGTGCAGGATATACCTCACAGGTTCCATGGTTTGAATCAATGTAATTTCCTATAAGTTTATCAAGCTGATGAACTAATCTTTGATGTATCCGATTGGGGGGAGCCATAGCATACAGTTTCCCGTCAATCAGCTCCGCGCGTTGTCCTTCCGGAAGGTTCCAGTAGTCTTCTGATGTGTAAGTGCGTTCCTGTGGCATTGGCATGTTGTCACGTCCTTTCATATAGATAAATAGTCTTATAGATTTTTACATTTTTCAAATGTATCTTTTATCAATTCTTGGATACCATCTAATTGTTCTAAATCATCGAAATAATATTCACATTCATAATCAGTATCTTCGAACTTGCGTAAAACAAGCATATTTCTGTTCTTTTGAAAGTGCACTCTACATATCCACTTATTAGACGATTCTCCAATTTGCATATACACATATCTGGAAGTTTTTTTATAAGCAATATCTAAATTGGTTTTAAATATAATCTTTATATAATCTAAAGTTTTGATTTCATGTACAGATAAAACAAGTTCTTGCTTTTCTGGAATTGTAGTATTCACACACGGAGAGATAACAGAATTTATACGATCTGTTATAATATCATTCATATACTCATTAATCGCTTTCTTTACAATTACTCGGAATTTATCTAGTACAGCTTGCGTTTTTGTACCAGGATAAATATTTTTTATTATCGCTTTAACCAATTGATCGGAAGGATCTTGAAATTGCTTATCTATAGAATCCTTAACCATTGACATATATTTTAAATCTGAAGCATTATTCAGAATACTTCTCAAATTAAAGTTATCTTTGTGGAATTGTCGTAACGCATCTACTTTTTCTTTCTTAATATCGAAAAGATTAAATTCGAAGAATGGTACAGAGTCCATTTTATTTGACTCTTCCAAATCAGAAAAGAATTTGTAGACAATGCCATTCGTCAAAATTCCGAATCTTGCATTAGTTACCATAAAATATCGGAGAAGTTGGTTCATATGTTTTAGTGTCAATTCAGTATTTACAGATTTCGCCTCAATGAGAACAAGTGGTTCTCCATTATTTAAAATAGCATAGTCAACTTTTTCTCCTTTTTTTATTCCTGTATCCGCAGTATATTCTGGAATAAACTCTAAAGGATTGAACACATCGTATCCTAGCAATTGGAAGAATGGAAGGATGACGGACGTCTTGGTAGCCTCTTCTGTGCATATATTATCCTTAATATGCTCGATTCTTTTTGAAAATTGAGTTATTTCTTCAATAAAATCCATTTGTATACTCACTTTCTTTTGTTTATTCAACCTTACATTGAGAAACTTATATAAACGCCGGAGCGGTTATATTATTTTTATTACGGCGAGGTTAGGAATGAAGTATATTATATAGTTATCAATATTTTTCATTTTCCCGTATTTATCCCGGTAGCATTCTATACACTCCAGAAGATATTCTTCTGTTACATTCAAAAATTCAGCAATTTCATGTTGATCTTGACATCCAGCTTCGTAGGCTCTAACAATACCAATTAGCCCGATCATGCGATTGTATCCATTTAATCTTGCCTGTCGCTCCTGTTTTCGATTCCATGAATCTGACATATCAATGATATCGCCAACCGTGGTTTCATAATGACCGAGTTCCTCTGCTAAGACACAGGCTTTTTCTGTGGTAGTCATGTCTTTGCGGATGGCAATTCGATTCCCCTTGATTCGTCCATTATTTCTTGCTAAACTCTTTTCTTTTACCAAAAGTCCATTTTTATTAGCTGTATCTAACAGTTCGTCGTATGTCAATGAAATCACTCCCATTCACTATCATCGTTCATAATTGCATCGTCATGAGCCTGATCTTCGTCGGTTACATCTATATTTGTACGGGCATGAGCGGCATTTACTTCAAGATGAGGTTGGATGTCTATGACAGTAGCTTGAGAAGTTTTCAATTCTGTCATGCGTTCACTTTCTTTATTGAGTACTATATCGACTATATCTTTACCATGGGTGTCTAAGGTACGGTATTTTTCTACTAAGTCAACTTCATTTATATTAAGTTGTATGCTTCCATCTTCATTGTATCCATCATATCCGAAAGTGTTTAATATATCTTTTATGCCATATTCTCCACACATAACAAGAAGCGCTCCTGGCGTAGGTTGGCTATTTCCATTTTCCCAACTATATATAGTTGATTCTGATGCTTTGAATCCTTTTTGAGTTAGAATATCTGATATTTGTTTTACAGACATTTTTGCTTCATTTCGACTTTTTTTTAAAATAATACCGATATTCGACAACATCACACACCTCCTTTTGATAGAATAATATCACAATAATTTTATGAGGTCAATAAAATTTCACAAGAAACTAATAAAAGTTATTGATATCACAAGTAACTAATGATATTATACAAATGCCACAAGAAACTAATGAAAGGAAGTGAAATAATGGATATTCCAACAAGAAATTTATCAAGATACGTGAAAGATAAAGGGATCAACATTTCAAAAATGTCGAGAGATACGAAAATCCCATATATTTCTTTATATGATAGCTTGATAAATGATTCGCGGGATAGAGATTTACGGGTTGGGGAATTTTTCACAATCTGTGATTTCTTAGATGTTAAATGTGAGGACTTTGCAGAAGAGAAGGAGGTGGTGTGAGGTGGGACGAACGAAACTTTGTATTAAGGAAAGCCAAGAAGGGTATTCGATATTATTAGACGAAACACAGCTTCATGACGTTTTAGAATATGAATTAAAAAAAGATTCAGCATCGAAAATACCAAATCAAGCCGTTTTGACATTAACGATGCTGGTGGAATGCACTATTGGCCAAGATAAAAGTCTAAGGCCAGTTTAGGCGCGATTTCCATGAGAATTGGAAGAGATGCGTTTGCGCATTTGAGTAAAAGCTTTTTCCAAACAGTTTCATTTTTTATATTGGTTAGAAATTCATGACCAAGTGGAGTTAAATCTTTAATGTAGATGGATTTGCCACCATCGCAATAACTAACATCATATATGAGATTAGAAAGTTCACATTGATTAATGTGGTAAATAATTTCTTCGTGACTGAAATTATCCAGGATGGTATCAATAGCTTCTCCACATAAATAATGCGTTTGATGATGGTAATCGCTTTTCTTCTCAACAGTTAACAAAATTGCGCGGATGCAATCGGGATTTAATCTCATATGAAATTCTCCTTTCTTTCGTACTCAGGCATGGCAGTGTCCTGTACTTAGATTATAGGAGAGTTGGAAAGAAATAGCAAGAAGAGAAGGAGGTGGTGTGAGGCATGGAGATTCCGACAGATGCAGAAATCAAGGAAATGATTAAAGAAACAGAAAAGCAATTGGAGCTTCTTAAAGGCTTATTGAAGCTTAACGAAAAAGGTCGGGAAGAGGCAGTGATCTATATATGTGGATTGACGCATTTGAAGAAATACCGGAAGGCATAAGAAGGAGGTGGTGTGAGATTGTACGATATTCTGAATGCGGCGCAGACTGCAAGAGTATTGGTGTTGCAATACCGCCAAAACAATCGGGAAAAACACAGTACCGTTTTGAGATTAACAAAAAAGCCCTGGCAGAATGGATCGGTATCTCTGTTGAGGAAGTAGATAGGAGGGTAGCTGGTAAGTGAACGCAAGAGGAGAGATCCCGATCACAGAAGAGGTCATGCGTTACGCACGGGAGCATATGGAACGGGACAAGCCGTGGATCCATGGTAAGCCGGTGAAGGTCTATCAGGAGAAGGACGGGCGGATCAGCATTACATACGAGGATTTTTGCTGGTGGTTCTACCGGGATACTGCGGACGGAGTAGTCTGGGAATGAAAAGGAGCGCTTATACAGGACGGCAATCCTTAAGCGCTCACACACAAATACACAATTAAAGTATAGCACATAAGAAAAGAGGATTCAAATGAAAAATAAAGCGATGAACGCCCTGGTAGAGATGGGGATGCCGGCAAATATCAAAGGCTTCCGGTATATTGCGGAGGCTATGGCATTGTTTGAGGCAGACGAGGTGTGGGCACAAAAATGTCGATGCTGTATTACAAGCTGTCCATGATGTACAATACGACACCCAGCGCAGTTGAGCGGTCGATCCGGCACGCGTTTTCCATAGTCTTGAACAAGGGGGATTTAAAAGTAGTAGAAAAATACCTGCCCCTGCAGAGTATGGGGAACGGGAACCTGCTGAATACATTTTTTGTAAGGCTGTCACAGGTTGGAGAGCAAGGAAAAATTTAAGGAGGCAAAGGAAATAAATGGATAGCATTAAGATCAATAAGCTTGAAATCGAAAACGTCAAGAGGATTAAGGCAGTAAAGATAGAACCATCTAGAGATGGGCTTACAATTGTAGGAGGAAATAATAACCAGGGGAAGACTTCTGTGCTTGATTCTATTGCATGGGCACTAGGTGGTGAGAAATACCGTCCTTCCCAGGCAGTACGTGAAGGGTCTGTGATTCCTCCTAACCTGAAAGTCGTTATGAGCAACGGACTGGTAGTAGAACGGAAAGGAAAGAACAGCAGCCTTAAGGTAACGGATCCGGATGGAAATAAGAGTGGACAGCAGCTGCTCAATGAATTTGTAGAGCAGCTTGCACTGGATCTTCCCAAATTTATGGAGAGTTCCGGGAAGGAGAAAGCACAGACCTTGCTTAAGATTATCGGTGTGGGCGATCAGTTGTCATGCCTTGAAACGAAGGAGAAGGAGCTTTCCAGCCACAGGCGTACAATCGGGCAGATTGCAGACCAGAAGAAGAAATTCGCAGATGAACAGGCTTACTATCCGGATGTGCCTGATGAGCTTGTGTCTCCATCGGAGTTGATCCGGAAACAGCAGGAGATCCTTGCAAGGAATGGGGAGAACCAAAGGAAGAGGGACCGCCTGAATGAGATCACAGCAGGAAAGCGCCGGATTTTTGATGATATGAACCGGATTGACGACCAGATTGCAGATCTGCAGGCACGTAAAGACAGGATGAAGCAGGAGTATGACCAGGCGGTGTCTGACGAAGAAACAGCGAAAAAAACAGTTGCGGAGCTGCAGGATGAATCTACAGCGGAACTGGAAGCGAGTATTGCTGATATCGAAGAAATAAACCGGAAAGTGCGTGCAAACTTGGATAAAGAAAAAGCAGAGGATGACGCGCGGCAGTATCTGGAGCAGTATGCGTCACTCACGAAGCAGATTGAAGATGCACGGCAGGCAAAAAAAGATTTGTTAGTGAATGCAGACCTGCCGCTGCCGGAATTGTCTGTGAAAGACGGCGAATTGGTCTATAAAGGGCAGATGTGGGACAATATGTCAGGGTCAGACCGGCTGAAAGTGTCGACGGCAATTGTCCGGAAACTGAACCCGAAGTGCGGTTTTGTCCTTCTGGATAAGTTAGAGCAGATGGACATGCAGACGTTGAATGAGTTTGGCAAGTGGCTCCACCAGGAGGGGCTGCAGGCAATCGCTACCAGAGTGAGTGTAGGAGACGAATGCAGTATCATCATAGAGGATGGTTATGTGAAGGGGCAGGAACATCCGGCAGAGGATGTCCAGGAGGCGCCGAAAACACCTTCATGGAAAGTGGGTAAATTTTAATGGAGGTAACAAGAGGACGGATCCAGAGTGCGAAGAAGGTCGTGTGCTACGGTCCGGAAGGTATCGGGAAATCAACATTTGCTTCCAGGTTTCCCAATGCAGTATTTATTGATACGGAAGGAAGCACGAAGGACATGGATGTGGCAAGGCTGCCGCGTCCGAGTAGTTGGGAATATCTACTGCAGGAGATCCAATATGAGAAGGATAATCCGAGTGTGTGCGGATCATTGGTTATTGATACGGTAGACTGGGCAGAGCAGCTTTGTGTAGAACATATTTGTGACAAACACCATAAGGATGGAATCGAAAGTTTTGGATATGGGACAGGCTATGTGTACACAAAGGAAGAGTTTGGACGGTTTCTGAATAAACTGGAAGATCTTGTGGAAGTGGGAGTTAATGTAGTATTGACAGCACATGCCCACATTAAAAAGTTTGAGCAGCCAGATGAAATGGGTGCGTATGATCGTTGGGAATTGAAGCTGGGAAAGAAGACTTCTTCCCAGACAGCACCGTTGGTAAAGGAATGGGCGGACATGCTTTTATTTGTTAATTACAAGACCTATTCGGTCGCAGTAGATGATAAGGGAAAGAAGCATAAGGCCCAGGGAGGTAAACGGATCATGTATACATCCCATCACCCATGTTGGGATGCGAAGAACCGCTATGGACTTCCAGAAGAATGTGAATTTGATTATATGGTAATCCGGCGTATTATAGAGTCTACGGCTGTAGAGAAAAATAGCTATACCGGACAGAAAGAAAAGAAATCAGAGAATCAATTGCCGGATTTTATGAGTCTGCCGGAAGCAGATATTGACGAAAAGGTAGATTTTGATACAGGTCAGAAGATCTATGAAGGGAAAGGGGTACAGCCAGAACCGGATATGTCTAAAAGTGAAGTGTTCCGCCTGAACGATTACATACCGAAGTGTTGGACGGCGAATTGAGGGAGACATAAACGGCAAATTATTTTTCCAACCTTTTTCGCATTGACTGCGCAGTGCTGTCTACAAATGCATAATACCGCCGAAAATGCAGCACGCTGTTGGTATAGCTTTTCTTTCGAAATCGAAAGGCCATGAATCCCATTATGAGATCCATAGCCACATGATGTATTTGGATTTTTTATTGTTTGTCAGCCAGAGT
>NZ_KE159721.1:0-1066 GCF_000403455.2 Dorea sp. 5-2
AGTATCAGCTCCGGAAGAGAAAGCAGCGCTTCCGCAACAGACAATGCCAGAGGTAAAGGAAGGAAAAGCTGTTCAGATGGAAGAAAACAGGAATCCAGCCACAGAGGTACGGAAATCTGTTGGAGATACAGAGGTATCGGAAAAGCAGCCTGCAGAACTGAAAAAAGCGGCTGAAAATGCCCCCAGAACAGACAGAGTCATATCCGGCGGCAGCAAGAAGCAGTCTGTCTTAAATGCCCTCCGGGAACGGCAGGCAAGAATGAAAGCGCAGGAGAAGGAAAAACCGGGACAGGAAAAACAGGGGCAGAAGGCACAGGCAAAGAAGAAAGGATAACCGGAATTATGATGGTGAGGTTTGAGGAAAATGAATATTTCCTGATGGCAATGTTCCAGAAGGAAAGCAGGCAGGCAACCATAGAGGAAATATATAATGTGATCCCCTACATAGGCAGGGATGAAGAAATGCTTGCACTTATTAACAGCACACTGGAAAAGCTGTGGTTCCTTACGGATGAAGCATTTTTAAACATGGATTTGGAACCGTACAAAGAGGAACTGGTGGAGGACGAATGATGGATGTGAACCAATTTGCTGTTTATCAGCTTAAAAATATCCCGGAAAACAGGCAGATACGGTTCCGGCCTTACAGTGCGCTGCAGGAGAAGGGAATCCAGATACAGTATGAGGATTATGAGCAGGTGTATTTGGCACGGATGCAGCCGGAGGACGAGCCAGGAGAAATTCGCAAGCGTTTCAATGAGAAGCTGCCAAGGACATTCCACGGGCATTCGATCAGCGTCAGCGATGTGCTTGTGCTGAATAAGGGCGGTGTCGTGACTTCTTACTATGTTGAAAAAGATGGGTTTACTGTCATAGCTGGGTTTATCCGGATAAGTTCGTCCGGCACACTTGTGTCTCTTGATACAACAGATTTCCACATCAAGGGGAAGGAGGGGAAATGGCTTGCCTTTGACAGCATTATCATAGAAGGCAGGCAGTTCTTTCTGATGGAGCATGAAACTTATGGGAAGGAAGTGGCATGGGTTGTGCTGGATGAAGAAGGGAA
>NZ_KE159721.1:1076-1752 GCF_000403455.2 Dorea sp. 5-2
TGGCAGAGGACTTGGAGCATGGATTTGACCAGGGGGCAATGGAAGCCATTGGCGAGTATTTTTCGGAAAAAGGAATAGAGATGAAGCCGGAACCGCCATTCATTGCACAATACTATGTCATACAGAATGCCGAGGGCGGCAAAGCGGAAAGGGCATATCAGTATTTTTCAGATATGGATACGGCAGTTACTGCTTATCATGAGATTCCAAACTATGTGGACAAGCGGCTTGGCATGGAGAGCAGCGAGCAGCCGCCCTCCAGGATGTCCCTGATTGAGTGCAGGAATGGAATCGAAACACTCACAGACATAGAAAAATATTCCCTGAGTGGAAAATGGGTGCGTGAGGAAACGATGTCGGCATTACAGAAAGCAAAAGAATATCTCGACAATTATGATGCTGAAATTGCATACCAAACAGGAAAAGGCTATTTTTCCATCCAGACGGTTTCAGACGGCTATGATTATACGATTTATGGCAAAGATTTCCGGGAGATTGACGGAGGCGTGTATGATAACCCAGATATATCCATCGGTGAAGCGATGGAAGCAATCCTTTCTGATGAAGGAATCTCCATGACGGCATGTAAGGTTATGGATTATGAGGAATTGCAGGAGAAGGCAGAAACGGCGGCACAGGAAGATCTGCAGAAGGCACAGGCAAAAGAAACGGAGAA
>NZ_KE159721.1:2283-27947 GCF_000403455.2 Dorea sp. 5-2
GTGCCGCCCTTGTCGGAGCGTTCCCGGGGCATAAGTGCATCGATGCCGCCGTTCTGGTAGAGAGACACCCACTTGCTGATAGTCTTGGGGCTGTAGCGGAAGGCGGAACCATCAGGCAGGGTGAGCGGGTTCTCGGTGATGCGTTGGTAATAGGCATTTCTGGACGCATCCGGATAAAGGCCATGGATGACCGGTGCGATGAGGGCAAGCCGGAACTGTGCCATGGCGGCAGCGTCCGAAAGGTTCTTTTGTTTGTTGTCCATAAAAATATCCTCCTTAAATGGTTTTCTGCCATTATAAAGGAGTTTCCTCAGGGAGACCATGCCTGGGCGTGTGGTCGTGGAAAAGCAGTTCAGGGACCGAACACCTGTTGGCAGTAAGACGCCGGATTTTTATGGGACTGGAGGAAGGATTTTGCAAAACGGCGGACAAAGGCGGAAGCAAAATCAGAATAGGAGGGCTGGGAGAACAGTGTCTTCAGGAAGGAGAGGGAAGAGACTTCCATAGAGGAAAGTGCCCCGAGCCATTCTTCCTTCTGCACCAGGAAGAGTTCCAGAAAACGGTGCAGTTGGGAAAGGGTGATGGAGAAACGCCTGCAGAGGCCCTCTATAGTAGAGAGGTGCAGGAAATACTCTGCCAGGACACGGAGGATGAAGAACAGGCCGTAGCCGGAATAGGGGATGATGAAATCCGGGAGGATGGCATGGGTATGGCCGCAGGTGCAGATGAGGCGAAGGATGCAGAGGCTGTGTCGGACAGGGGCGCCATCTATGAAATCCACCAGGGAACGGCCATAATAGGCATGGATCTTGCAGCTGCCTGCTGCCCCACAGAAGGGACAGGTCTGCAGCTGGGGACGGAATCCAACCATGAAAGACTCAAATAGTGCTTTTGATGAAGTTTTTATACGGATCAGCTTGCAAAATAGGGAGTTTTCTCTTATCATAGTATATGTCGGCAGTGCCAAAGCCTCACGAGTGGGACATGATCCCGTATATGGCAGGCACGCTGGTGTATGAGAGAAAGAACAAACTGTAGGAGGTTGGTGTTCTTTCTCTTTTTTTTCGTTCCAAAAAAACTATATCGGAACAGGCTGGAATGGTCAAGAGGAAAATGCGCCGTTTCCTACAGCGCGCTCTGATAGACAGTATTAAGGAGATGAGATTTTAATTCGATGTTTTTGTGCGGGAGATAGGAACTTTAGTTTGCTGGGCGACAGCATGAAACTTATGGGAAGGAAGTGGCATGGGTTGTGCTGGATGAAGAAGGGAAACTGGTTGTAGACCATGCATATCATGGATTTGACCAGTCGGTGCAGCAGCAGATCAAGGATTACCTTAATCCGCCACAGCTTACCGCAGAGCCGCAAAATCAGGAAATATCCGGTGGGCATATCCAGATGCAGTCCAGCAATGCTATGGATAAGCCGCCTCTTGAAAACTGGCAGAAATATATGGAGAATGGGGAGTATCTTCGAAGTTCCGAGATAGATGAAGAACAGAATTACAACATGATCGACGGCAGGCGGAATAATATGTCCCCAAAAGGGAAAAATGGCAGGGTATCCGTCCTGGCAAAGCTGCGCCGCAAACAGGCAGAGATTGCAAAGCGGAGTGTAAAACCGGCACAGCAGATGGAAATGGCAGAGGATATGGAGCGCAGACGGAAGTAAGAAAAGGAGAAGTGTCTGGCGAATGCTGCCGGATGCTTCTCCCTTTTTATGTCTTGAACAATCGGGAGTTTCTCTGTATAATAAAACTATAAGGCAGGGCATAGCCGATTTGCCGGACTGATTGGCAAAATCTGGAACCGAGGTGATATGATGCAGGGTGAAACATTACAGGAAGAACCAAAAGAGAAAACAGCGGAGAAAAAGAATGCGTTTGCAAAATATACGGCGAAAGACAGTGTTTTTTCAACGCTCTTTCAGGATAAGAAATATCTGATACAGTTATACCGTGCGCTCCATCCGGAGGATACGGAGACGACGGAAGATGCGCTTATGGATATTACCATAAGGAACGTCCTCACGAATGGAATTTATAACGATCTAGCTTTCAGGGTTGGGGATAAAGTCATGTTTCTGGTCGAGCATCAATCTTCATGGACGATGAATATTATTATACGTGTGCTGATGTATTTAGTGCAGATTTACCATGACTATTTTGAGGAACAGGATGCAGATTTATATGGGAGCAAGAAGGTTCATGTTC
This sequence comes from Dorea sp. 5-2, assembly GCF_000403455.2. GTDB lineage: Bacteria > Bacillota > Clostridia > Lachnospirales > Lachnospiraceae > Sporofaciens. The sequence continues at coordinate 4,497 of NZ_KE159721.1, forward strand.
CAGAACCAGAATTATACATGATTTTTACAGGAGAGCGTGCCAGCAGACCGGAAACAATCTCACTTTCCAAAGAATTTTTCGGCGGGAAAGAATGTGCTATTGAAGTAAAGGTTAAAGTGCTTTACGGAGATAAAGGGAATGACATTATCAGCCAGTATGTTGCGTTTACAAAAGTATATAATGAACAGGTGAAACAGTATGGAAGGAGCCGGGAGGCTGTCACGGAAACCATCCGTATCTGTAAAGACAGGGATGTGCTTCGGAAGTTTTTGGCAGGCAGAGAAAAGGAGGTTATATCTATTATGATGGCTTTGTTTGATGAAGAGAAGATCATGCGTACCCATATAGCAAGTGAAAGACGTGAGGCTGCAAAGGAGGCAGTAAGGGGTGGAGTAGAAAATATGTTAAAGTTGGGGAAAATGTCGGCAGAAGAAATTGCAGGCTGTTTTCCTGAATTGTCTGTGGAAGACATTCGAGAAATTGAAAAAGGGCTGCTCCAAACGATATAATACTTGGTGGCAGGCAGATACAAAAAGAAAAGTATATAGAATCCCCGGCTGCAAATGAATACAGCCGGGGTTATTCACATGGAGGATAAAGTGAAGGAATCAGAACTGATAGGGAAAGTACATTCTGCTGTCTACCACCAGTGCCAGCAAAGGGGATATGCCGCCCCTGCTGATGTGCTGGTTGATATAGGTGTCCTGCCTAAGCAGAAGTATGAGGACTGGAGATTCGGGAAAGTACGGTATCTGGAAGCGGTGTGTACGTGTAATTTAAAGAAGCTCTCCTTTATTATGAAACAGATCCGGTCCTATGCAAAGAAAACGAACCTGAAACCGTCTTTCTGTTATTACAAGCGGTGGGGTGTGAAGAAAAGGCATGGACATAAGCCGGTAATCCCCCTGCGGTTCAGCAAAAGCGGAAATCCGGAGATTGAAAAAGCATATGCGACACACTATGTGGATTTAGGACGGACAGAGCAGTTGAAGAAAGAAAAGATGGAGAAAGCGGCAGCTGCAAACCAGGCTGAAATATCGGATAAGACACAAGATATGCCAGTAAATATTTCTGACAGCAGAAGCGGAGCGTAAAATGGGGAGAAGGAATGGAAAAAGAATCTGAAAAAAAGTATGAAACCATGAAGAAAATCATGGACGCATTAGAGGATATTCTATGCTCTTATCAGGGCAGGGGACATCAATCAGTATATGTTGACCTGGATTCCCTTGCGCTTTTCACAAGCCTGATTGCATACGGGCAGATACAGGTAGAAAATTACAGGTATGACTATGACGATAATATCCGGAAGGATGAAGAAGCTGAACGGATTTACAGGGAGCTTGCCCCACAGACAAGATGGCGTGTGGGGCAAGGAACCCAGATAGAACCGATACGGATGAATGCTTTGAAGCAGCTTGCGGCTCAAGGTATGCCGACGTACCAGGGACAGGTTTATTATGTAGATACAGGCTCCATCCTGGTATGCGGGGAAATCCTGCCCTATGAGATTTTCCAGTTGTTCACGGATATGCCGGAAGTGAAGAAATTATATGTTTTCCCCTACCCGTTCCAAGCGGAATGGGAGAAGCCGCTCTATTTTTCCTTTGAACCAACAGAAGCGGCACGGGAGGAAATGCAGAAATATGTGGAGAGAAAACTGGATGAAATGTGTCGTATCATGAGAGAGAAAAGCGAAGGCATTAGCGGAATAATCCCTAAAGTGGAAGATATTTTTTAAACATATTTGTTTCATTGGAATCATAACAGCCGCAAAGATTTGATAAAGGAATCATGCGGCTGTTTTTCTGCCAGTAAGATTAAGAAATATCGGTGCTTTTCTGTTTTTCCGGCTGTCGGGTGTGCGTCTGTCCTAAAATCTTATCGACATTGAAGCAGACGGTATTTAATTCTTTTTGGTAATCCCGGAAGTAATGGTAAGTTTTCTGTGCCTCTTTTTTCTGTTGGAGCAGCTTTTCCTTTTCTGCTTTCAATAACTTCATGGAGGGGAGCTTCCCATTTTCGGACTGCTCTTTCAGAAATTTCCGTGCGGCTTCATAGAGTGCGATTTCCATCGGATGCTCCTGCCGGAACTGCCCTTTATTCTTTGCTTTCACAAACTTTTGGTAGACAGATTTATTGGCAAGATACTGACCTGTATAGTGGATCTGCTCATTTACCTTCCGGAGATTATCTTCTACAGACTTCAATTCTTTTCTGGAAATGGAAGCATGGCTCTTAATCTCTGAAAAAGAATCTTCCAGGGAATCCCTTGTATTATATCCATGCTCTTGTATATAAGCAACTGTTTTAGCCATTTCTTTCAGGTTGGAAAGTTTTACTTTGTTAGCGTAAGCGGCATTCTGCTGTGCCTTTACGCAAGCTTGCAGATCGACCACCAGACGCAGATCTGATTTGATAAACAGGACTGATACAGTTTCCTCTTGCAGTAGATTGGATGGGCTGGTTGCAGATTTCTTCGATTCCATATTATATTTCCCCATATCAACTGTTTGCTTTTTGTTTTCCTTATGCTCTGCATTTTCCTTAAACAGCTCCAGAAGATAATCTTCTACATAATGTGTGCCGAGCATCCTTCCGGTGATATATTTGTTTCGTTCCGGGTGGAGGTAGCTGAACCTGCCCCGGCTGACCTTCAATTTGACATTGTATTTTTCCAAAAGCAAGTTCTGAAAATCTTCCTGGCTGCAGGAAACGGCTGCGGCATCTTCGATTGCAGACCGTAGAAATTCTTTCTGTGTCTGAAATTCTGTTTTACGTGGTGTCAGCCCGTCTGCACGGAGCTGTCTGTTACGTTCATCCAATTTCTTCTGCCCTCTGCGCTTCGCATGGTATTCCCGGTCTGTGATTTTCTTTTCTGCAGGAGCAAGGAGGTCTACCTGGTGCAGATGCTCCCGGCGGCATATATCCATAAGTGACTGCTTTAAGTGAATCAGATAATCTTTAGATACATGATGCTTATACCCGGCACGGGAATCGCAGGCCCGTTCCATAAAGTCCTGACGTTCCACATCATATTTCCGTAAGCTGTTGATTACGATATGCACATGGATGTTGCCGCTTTCATTATGCCCATCCATGTGGGTACAGACAAGAGCCTGATGGCCGGGAAAGTTTTTCTTTGCATATTCCATTCCATTCCATTCCAATCTGCTGTGCCCATTCCCCGGTCAATCCATTTTCTATTGCGTCCTTTGGATCGAAGCTGATGATGTAATGGTGGGATTTGATTTCATCATAGGATTCATTTTTGTGGTATAGGGCATTTAGTTCCCTGCACTCCATGTCGAACGTGAACGGATCACAGTTTATGCCGTCCATGATATATTCCTTTCGTGGGATCAATTCACCATTTTCATCAAGTATCGGTTTGTTCGTACTTTCATCATACTGGAATAAGAGATACCGTTGTGCTTCCCCATAGTCGGCATTTTTACTTGCTATATGTTTCAGTATTGCCATCCAAACTACCTCCGGCGGCAGAGTGGAAATCTCCCGCCATCTTTAAGACTTCATACTTCATTTCATAAATTCTGGCCACGCTCTGGTCGATTGCCTTACGCATTTCTTGTGAGTGGATGCCGCCGCTGTTAAAATGCCTTGCAATTTGGTTTAAGTTGCTCCCGATTTTCCCAAACTCTGCAACCAGCTTTTTCAACTCCGGCAGGTCTGCAACAATCTCATAATTCGCTGTGACCTTCTGCTTCATAATCTGTTTCCGAACATATTCAGCCGTTGGAAGATGTGTAGCCTTTGCGTTTTCAGAAACGATTTCATATTCCGTATCAGTAAGGCGGAGCATAATTTGGTGTTTGTGTCGTAGTTCCCTGTCCTTCTTTGGTCTTGCCATTGTATAGTTCCTTTCTGTTAAAAGTGTAAAAGTGAACTTCCCTTATTATAAGGATAAAAAAGAGTTCTTATAATAAAGCCGATTAGGGAACGTCAATGGGAAACGAAAGAGAGATTTTTATAGAAATATTTAGGTTTCTCCGTGATTGGGATAATCACGCTGCGACTATTTTCAATAGGAGCCAACCTGCATATTGGGGAAATATGCCAGAACCGAGGGTATGGGGAGCGGAATCCTCCATCAAGTTTGTCAGGTAAGCAAAATCCACGAAGTGGGTTTGGAGTTACTCTGGCGAAACTTGCTTTTTATTTCAGTTCTGACATAAAAGTAATTATCCGAGAAGTTTTTTTAGAAACGACCGATAAATTGTGCTTTTTAGGATATTTCTTTGATAATGAAACTTCTCGGATAATGCTTTTCTTGCTACAACTTAGAAGATAAAATTTTATTATTTACGGTCAAATGAGAACTTGAGGTTCAAAATCAACGGAAATATGATAAATATTAGCGGGCTAAAAATTATCAAAGAGATAAAATGACTATAAAATTATTAAGAAATATATTTGTCAAGGATTCGGCGAAGTAAAAGGGAGTCTAGCCAGGACGTAATACCGATTCCAATAAATAGGTAAAAGTAGATCCCACCAATCATAATTATAGGATAGCGCAACATTAGCAATGCTGGTCCGCAGTGAATAAGGAAAAGTATTGTTGTTGATGGCAGATGAGCTGCAGTCATTAGGAATGCATTTTTTAGCATGTGCCGGGTACAACTATCGAAACGTGCCAATACAGGAAAGACATAGAAAGTAGTGGCAAGTATAACTAACCCAATGAAGAACAATAGTGTTTGCAATAACTTTGCATAAGAAGATTGGGATTGAGTACAAATATAGTAATCAAAAGATACTAAACTTCCGGTAACAAGAAGGAGCAGCCAGATAATAGTTGATTGGCGGATGTTTTGGAAGAATGAATGAAAGAAGCTTCTGATAATGTAGGAATCTTCGTTTTTAACGATTTTTAACATTACATAATAGAGTGCGGTGGTAGAAGCTCCAATAGTAATGATAGGAAGGCTAGAAAGTAGCCATAATACATTGAGCAGAATCAGATCAGCGATTCTGCTTAAGATATGGAACAATTTTCCGTCGAGTGAAAATAATCGGTTCATAAAGAGTGCATCTCCTTCTTTGTAATATTTTTAATTAATTTAGGAAAAAGTTTCTTTCAACTTGTAGAAGTTTATTCTGCTATGTACTATGTGTGTATGTTTTAATTTAAATGTTTTTCTCTATATATAGAGGGGGTCATTCCTATTTTTTTCTTAAAGCAAGAACTGAAGTAATACTGATTTGTATATCCAATCCGGGCACTGATTTCTTTGAGTGAAGCGCTGGAGTTAGAAAGTAACTGGCATGCAGCATCAATTCGGGCATTAGCAATTACGTCAGAGATGTTCTGTTTCTGATTTTTTTTAAACAAAGCACTTAGATGAGCAGGGCTTACATTTACATGATCTGCAATATCTTTCAGGCAGAGAGAAGCATCCTGGTAATGTGTACGGATATATTCTATAGTTGCACTACAGATGTGTGCATGGTGGTTTTGCACAGAGGTTTCAAGTTTTTGGCAAATGTTGTAACAAACTTCTTCTAGCAACTGGAAAATTTCTGAACTTGAGACGGCATATTCCATCCGGTGGTATGTGTCTATAATCTCATGCTCAGTTTCTTCCGTATTGATATCCATTTCATACATAAATTTTAATAAACGTCCAAGAAGAGAATATATCTGTATAAAGATCAATTGCTTACTTCCATAATTTTCCAAAAGATTCGCGGATAATTTCTGAATCCAGTCGTGAATATCAGCTGTTTGTTTTTTGCAGATTAATTGTATCAGCTGTTCTTCGTTCTGGCTAGTAAATAATTCCGAAGGAATTTCCTTTCGTTTTGTATCTCGAATATCAAAGATATTCTTCTGTGGGAAAAAGAAAGAATACTCCAGTGCTTTTGAGGCATTTTCATAGGATACCGGCATATTCCATAGGTATTTGATCACAGTACCAATACCGATACTGATTTCAAATACACGTCCACGCAAAGAATCTGACAATCGGGAAAATAGTTCAGATGAGGAAGACTGGAAAATCTTTGCGTTGACATAGTCATGTCCGAGGAAAACAATAAGTTTGTTAAAGTTTGTCAGAATATATACCAGAGAGAAAGCATTACAAAAACTCTCTTTAATCTGGTCTGTCAGGCTCATCAGGCGAAGATGGTATTCTTCAATTCCGAATTTTGATTTGACTTCGTCAGCGTTTTCTATACGAATGATTGCAGCCTGGAAATAATGATAATCAAGCTTGAGATTCAGATAATCAGGATAATTGTTCAGGCTGTATCTGGCCTCATCACTGGAAGAATGGATGAGTTCAGAGAAAAAGTTTTCAATCATAGCAGGCTTACTGCGATTTAGTATATCCAAATTATGGCGTTCCTGCTGTAAGGTATGCAACGCTTTTTCGATAATGGAAGACAGATAAGTATAATCTAATGGCTTTTCGACGTAATCGAAAGCACCAAGGCGGATAGCTTGCCTAGCATATTCAAATTTATCGAAGGCACTGATTAGGATGATTTTGATACTCGGATTTATTCGCAGGGCTTTCTCTGCCATCTCAAGACCGTTTAACTGTGCCATTTCAATATCTGATATGATAAGGTCAACCTGTTCTTTTTCAAGTATTTCAAGGGCGGTCTGGCCGTCATATACCTTTTGAGAGACACATGCATCCATGGAAGTCCAGTTGATATTATGTCGGATGCCTTCTACGGACAAATAATTGTCGTCTATAATCATAACTTGATACATATGGCAAGTCTCCTTTCATCTTTTCATCTATTCCTCGCTTAATATCTGAGGAATAAGGATATAGATGGCAGTTCCAAGGTCTGGTGTGCTGTCAATAGTGATGGTTCCATGCTCCTGTAGCGAAGAATTAATGCGGACATTAATGTTGCTGATACCAAAGTGCCTGTCATAGCGGACGGAGTTTTCGGCTAAGTCTTTCTGAATCTCCAGAAGTTTATCTGGCGCAATCCCGATTCCATTATCTTCAATGAGAATCCGAACCATATCTTCATCATAGGAGATATCAATATTGATATGCATAGTCTGACCGCCTTTTTTTAGTCCATGGCGGATGGAATTCTCAAGAACCGGCTGCAGTGTGAACTTGCAAATTAGAAAGTTCTCGATTCCTTCATCCAGCCGGATAGACCAGTCAAATACATAATTCTTGCACAGCGCCTCCATCCTGAGATATAGTTCAGCAATATCCAGTTCTTCCCTGATAGTAATCATTTCATCTGGCTTATGAAGCAGACCCCGGTAAAAATGTGAGAGGTCGGAAAGCATCTGATCAGCTTTTTTTAATTCCTCCAGTGATAGGAGCGTTTGAATGGAAGCCAGGATATTGTATAGAAAGTGTGGGTTAATCTGCGATTGTAATAACTGGTAGTTCAGGCGTTCCTCTTTGACAGACAGTTCTAGGACTTCGTGAAAACTATTATCCAACGCTTTAAGCATATGGTTGCAGCTGATAGAGAGTCGGTCAATTTCATCACTTGTCTCAGGATACTTTGGGAGCAAAGAAGCCATGGCAGAGACATCGGTCTCTTTATGGTTCCATTGTGTCTGTTCCATAGCGGAGGACAAAAGGTCAATCTTCCTGGTAAGTCCTTTGGAGATATATAGGATTGCAGACACTGTAAGGAATACGATAATAATAAGGGAGAACAGCGTGGTCTGTACAAGACGGTCTGTGTTCTGCCGGATATAGCTGTCTGGAATTTCTGTAATCAGATACCATTCGCCGGAATGTATGGGGTGGATTAGGATCTCATCACCATTCCAATGAAAGGCTTTCTCTTTGGTATGAGACAGATAAGCCTGTATCTGTTCTTTGGGCAGAGTGTTCCCGATTTGTTCATAATCCATATCTGCGATGACTACACCGTTTTTGTCAACCAGATATGCTTTTACAGAGTTACTGGCATAGAGTGCAGAAAGATAATCGGACAGCTCAAAGGAGGTCAGATGAATCCCAAAAGCATATTCCATGGCGGGAGAATCCAGGGGTTTGTCTGTTATGGAAAAGGAACGGTAACAGGTCAGAAAACCACCCTGCTCCTTACCTTTGGAAACAACGTAAGGAAAAGGGAGGTTCTTGCGGAACAGCCATTTGGGTGAGACCCCGAGATTGCGAAGCTCTCTTTTGTTTATATCATAATCGGCCAGCTTGCTAATAGGGAAAAAATTGACTCCTTCATTGTTCCCGATAGAGTTATCATCAAGAAAGATACTGATATGATAAATATCAAAAGCATTCATAAGTGAAGTAATCGTATTTTTTGTAGAGAAAAATGCATCCATATATACAGATAGAGGCTCCTGTGGGGTATGATATAGTGTATAAAGTGAAAAATGGACAGAGTCTGCCAAATTCTCGACTTGAATCATTCTATCATCAATGCTTTTGGCAGCCTGTCGACTTGACAAGTCTGTGCTTTCGAGAATCTTGCGCCGTGCAATGTTAAGAGATGTTATATAAGATGATATCCCAAGGTACAGGATGGGAATGACTGCACAGAGAAGAAAACATAATATTAACTTTAAGCGAAAACTCTTTTTTATATTATGCAACATTTTAGTCTCACACCTCTTTCAATCATATCGCATTTATTTAGAATCTATTATAACGAAAGAAGGTAGATAATACAAGAGAACAAAATATATTATAAAAAGCTCGAAAAAAATCATATTTTATAGAACAGGAAAAATTAGTATGATTGGTGTAGAAAAATCAAGAGGAGGAAATAACAATGAAGAGTAAAAAAGTAGTAAGTTTGATGCTTGCAGCAGCCATGACAGCGGGATTGGTAACGGGATGTGTAAAGCCGACAACCGGGAATGCAGGTTCAGATGTAGAACAGAATGAGGATTCCAATAAGATTACGATTATGTCACAGGATACGACTTATGGAGAAGCATTTGAAGAGTACATCAAGAAAGCGGAAGAGGCAACCGGATTGGAAATTGACACAGTTGCATGTCCGACGAACACGGATGACAGGCAGGCAAAGATTACAACAATACTTTCATCAGGTGATGATAGTGTGGATATTATCACGATTAATGATGAGATGATGAGTGCATTTAAAAATACTGGTTATCTGGAACCGCTCCAGGATACGGTCATGACGGAAGAACTCATGCAGCAGTTCCCGCAGGAGTATATGAAGGAAATGACTATGGTTGGAGAAAATGTATATTCGGTTCCTTGCTTTATGGACATTCTTGCGTTCTGGGTAGATGAAGAGAAGATGGAGAATGCAGAACTTGAGGAGATTAAAACGAAAGAGGATTTTGAACAATATGTGAAAGCTAATTCAGGAGATGGAAAATATGGTTATGGCGATGCCTGGGAGAAAACATATGTATTCAACTCTATTGGCACATTTGTAAATCTTTTCGGCGGGGATTATTATGACTGGACGAATCCGAAGACGCAGGAAGCCGTAAAATTCATGTATGATATGGCAAAAAATGGAGAAACACCGCTGGCGCAGCTTGCGGATCAGTATGATCCGATGATGCAGAAATTCTTTGACGGAGATTATGCTTCCATCTTCATGTATGTAGGTGCGATTCAGACTTTTGTGAATTCAGGAAAATATGGAGAGGATAAGCAGCATCTGGCTCCTATGCCGACATTTGAGAATAAGACCGCATATATGTCAACATGGGGCTATGTATTGAACGCTGCGTCTAAAAATAAAGAAGCAGCGCAGAAGTTCCTTGAGTATGCAGCAAGCGAACAGGGGGAACTAGATTACACGGAAATGAGTTCCAGACTGCCGGCAAGATCCGATGTGTTGAACAGTGAAAAGTTGGAGGCCATGGGTCTTGCGGGATTGGATGAGATTAGAGGATATGTTAATGATACAACTTTGCTTGCCCGTCCTATGGCGCCTCAGGCGATGGAGTTCATTAGTGATATGGGTTCGTTATTCCAGCAGTACGTTTCGGATGAATTATCTCTGGACGAGTTTTGTGAAAAAGCTCAGGCATCCGTAGATACTTATATTAATAAATAGCAGTAATATATTTGTATGAGGACAAAGGAGCAAAGGTGAGATGGAAAAAAAACGGAGAAATTTGTGGGTGGCGTGGCTTCTTGTGATTCCGGTATTGCTTGTTCGGGGATTTACAACGCTTTATCCAATTATTGTGACATTTATAAACAGCACATATGATATGAGCCTGCTAAAAGGTGGGGATTTTCAGTTTATAGGATTGGATAATTACATCAGAATCTTCCAAGATGATAAATTGGTAACATCAATACAATTTACGATTATATTTACAGCAGTTTCGATGGCGCTGCATTTGATTTTAGGAATTGGCCTTGCGATGATGTTGAATATGAAGTTCAAGGGGAAAAAGTTTTTGAGGACAATAGTGTTGATTCCCTGGGCGATGCCTATGGTAGTTGCAGGTCTTGCTGCAAGATGGGCATTCAATGACAGCTATGGTTTGATTAATGATCTGGTTCGCAGGTTTAATCCGGACTTTCATTTTGACTGGCTGGTTCGAGGCGGATCGGCAAGAGCAGCGGTAATTGCAGTAGATTTATGGAAAGATCTGCCATTTTTTGCCATATTAGTTTTAGCGGCGCTTCAATTTATTTCTGCTGACATTTATGAGGCGGCAAAGATTGACGGGGCGGGAACGATACGGGCATTCTTCTCTATTACATTGCCGAATATTATGAAAACGGTACTGAGTTTGTCAATATTCTTTACGATGTGGCGTCTGACCAGCTTTGATGTGGTTTATGCGATGACATCAGGCGGACCGGGTGACTCTACATCACTTGTTGCCTACAGGATTATGCAAGAAGCGTTTACAAATTTGAATTTGGGATATGCATCGGCAATTGCAGTGTGTCTGTTCCTTGTGATGGCGGTTTTAAGTATGCTTCAGATGAGAGCAATTAAGAGATTTGAATAAGGGAGGGGAGAACATGAAACCAAGTACAAAAAGAAGAGCCGGGACTGTATTGAAGTGGGCGCTTACGGCTGTAGTGGCATTCGTTATTCTGCTGCCGTTATATTGGATTTTCATATCCTCTATTACGCCGACCAATGAATTGTTCAGTTCGCCAATCAAATATATACCGGCACATCCGACATTGGAACATTATATACGGATGTTTACGCAGATGAATCTGGGACAGAAGATTATGAATACAGCAGTTATCACTGTTTTTGCGTTGATTGTATCTACGGTCATCTGTCTGATGGGTGCGTATGCATTTACCAGATATCAGAGTCGGGGATTGTCGATTGCATATGGAGCAATTGTTGGATCCATGTTGATTCCGGGAATTGTAACGGCAAGGCCATTGTATGACCTATTCAAACAGTTTGGCCTGGTAGATACTTTTCCAGGGCTGATTATTCTATATACTAGTGCGCTGATACCATTCACCATGATGATACTGGGGAATTTTCTAGGAGAGATTCCTATTTCACTGGATGAAGCGGCAGAAGTGGATGGTGCTAATATGCGGCAGAAGTTGTTTATGATCACATTGCCTTTGATGCGTCCGGCAGTGGCTACAATTTTAATCATTAACTTTATAACCTGTTTGAATGATTTGTTTACTCCGTTGTTCTTTTCGCAGAAGATAGAGGTGCTTAGCGTTGCAATTACCACGATTCCCAGAGAAACTTCCTATAGCATGCCGTGGGATTTGATAAGTACGGTAGGTTGGATTATCTTGTTCCCAATCGTTATCTTTATTTTAGTATTTGAGAAACAGATTATGGAAGGAATCATGGCTGGAGGAGTGAAACAATAAGATAATAGAAGAGTGTTAAGAAGGAGAATAGTAAATTATGCATAGTATGATATATGGAACACTTGCAGGATTGGCTTGTCAGAGGAATGCAAAGTCAAGGGCGGTAACTGCGGAGAATCCAAAAGGTGAAAAAGGTCGGGGAGGTATGGCTGCGAGTAATCTCGGGCCTGCAAGAAAGGGCAGCCCTTGCCTTCGGGATATTGAACCGGGAAAGACGGTGATATTGGCAGATATAGATGGGCCAGGAATCATCAGCCATATTTGGATTACACTGGACAGTAAGACATCAGACGCAGATTGTTTTGTACTGCGGGATTTGATACTTCGGATGTATTGGGATGATGAGGAAGCACCTTCGGTCGAAAGCCCATTGGGAGATTTCTTCTGTTGTGGGTTTGCTAGGGTATGCCGGGTGTCATCTATGCCGATTGAGGTGCTTCCAAGCAGTGGAATGAATAGTTATTTTCAGATGCCATTTCGCAAAAAGGCAAGGATAACGCTAGAAAATCAGCATGATAATCCAATACCAGCTTTTTTCTATCAGATTGATTATAACCTGTATGAGGAACTTTCGGCAGATGTTGCATATTTTCATGCGCAATGGAGAAGACAGCGGCTGACAGAGTTGCAGAAAGATTATGTGATTATAGATGGGATTAAAGGAAAAGGTCATTATGTAGGTACTTATATCGCTCTCACTACATTGGAGAGATACTGGTGGGGTGAGGGCGAAATGAAGTTCTATTTGGACGGTGATGAAGAATACCCGACAATTTGCGGTACAGGGATGGAAGATTACTTTGGCGGTTCTTGGAGTTGTACCCGTCAGGTAGACGGAAAGTCTGTGGAAGAGACATATAATTCACTGTTCCTCGGATATCCATATTATTCTGCTCATGATGAACTTGTCCATAATCCATATCACAATGATGATTGTCCGCCTATGCGGGGATTCTATAGGTGGCATATTCTGGATCCGATTTGCTTTAATGAGGATATTAAGGTGACAGTTCAGCAGATTGGGGTGTGTTATAAAGGACTGTTCGAGCGTCAGGATGATGTGGCGAGCGTAGCGTACTGGTATCAAAGTGAACCCCATCAGAAGTTTAGTGAATTGATGAAAAAAAAAGAGCGCTGGCCAAGATAAAAGAAAAAGCCCGTAGACAGTAATGTTTACGGGCTTTTGGAGATATCTTTTCATTTCTGCTCAATTGTTTTGAAGGTTAATCCATGAAGACCTACCAATTCCTGACGGATAAGGTGACAGCTCGTTATGGCAGTACAAATACGATTTCCAAAGCAATATAATTTGTCTATGTACTAATACTTTCCCAATCTGCCGGACTATAGAGTACTGACAGACTGGGATGAATTCTTTCTAGGGCGGCCACGTGGGCGCTTTGGCTTCTGCTCATACTGATCTTTGGGCTTGGGTTTACGGCCACGTTTCTTGGGTGCTGGCTTTGGTATCGGTTTTGACAGACCCAAGGTCTCAAGTTCCTCAAATACAATCTGCAGTGTGTGAACCCAGTATCCATCATCTGTTGCCGGTTCTTCCGGGGCATCTGTTCTACGCCAGGCTGATGATAGGTCATCCATCAGTTCTCCATAGGACATATGGTCAAATAATCCTGCCGTCCGCGCCTTTCGTATGATACGGCAGGTGGCAACTGTAGACAGGAAGTTGACAAACTCACCGCCGATGACGGAATAATCATTCTGTACATCGGTATGATCCAGGCATTCATCGCTTTTATACCGATTAAATACCAGTTCCAGAAGCCAGCGGTCCTCATAACAAAAGTATGCCGTTTTCGCATCTAAGTCCTGGTCGGATTCAAGAACGATTACACCAAAAACAGCTTGTTTCTTTGCGTATTTCTCTGGGAGAAAGGTATTTTTCTTCTGAGCGTTCGCAAGATAGGCTGCTTCTTCAGCTGATGCTTTTTTCGTATCCTTGAATGCATATAGGTATCGGCCGCCCTTGATCTGTTTCTTCTTATAAACTATATGAGCGGCAATGCCAGTCAGTACTCCTTCGAAGGAAAGCATATCATTATCCGATATGCGGGCATCATTCCGTTTGATCGGCGTAAGGAAATGAAGATCCGGACGCTCCTGCAATTCTGCTTTGATTTTGCTTGGAGGGAATCCTTTGTCAGCAACAATGATCCCTTTGCGAATGTCATTATCACGGATAAACGCCGGATAGGAACTGGCATCAATACTGTTTCCCGGAAATACTTCGGCACAAACCGGTTCCATCCGCTCGATGTCATAAGCATATAGGACAGACACTTCACTGCAGCCCCTTACTCTTGCCTTACGGGAATAGGCAGAAAGATCATTGACCTTGCTGTTATCCTGTTTCAGCGTGCCATCAATCGCCACATGATGGTCGGCGGAAGTCGATTGAATACGTAACTGGTAGAACTGTTTGCGCCTGGAACCGTCCATCCCAATCCTTTGCAGAAGGTTTCCAATAGAATTCGGGGACATTGCTGCTCCAGGATAATCTTTGCAGACGAATGTCCTATGGTAATGTGTTGCCATCCGGTTTGCGGTAACAGCCGGCTTGATCACTTTAAGGGTCGCAATAGACATCATTGCATAAGCATCCGATGGATCGTACACAGCAAGGAGATCTGACACAAGGTCTTTCGTGACAGACTTAACAAGTGCGGAAGCGCCATAGGACAGCATATCCGGTTCTGCAGAAGTTCCTGCTTTCGACTCGTGGATTGGAACATATTTATGATCAATGATGTGACCGACCACCTTGCCGTTTCGCGGCTGGGGATTGCCACCGGGAACATATTTAGAAGAGGAACGTTGCCTGACAGCATAACGTTTGGGGCCATCCCGGCCGTTGTCATCCACTATGGTATTAACCGGTCTTGGAACTGCTCTGATATCAGCAGGTACGGGCATAAAAATCACTCCTTTATATAGTCCTATTATAACACATTGGGACTATATATAATAGAGTTTTATACACAATTTTACAAAAATCTAAATGGATTAACAGGTGTAGCGCGGTTAAAAATGGCCATTTTTTAGGGATTATTGCTTTTAATCAACTAGTTTTTGAATGTATTATATAGTTTTGGGTGAATTTGCGGGTCTATTCTATAGTCCGGTAAATTGGGAAAGTTTTATTTGAAATGACAGTACATAATAATGCGTGATAATGCATTGATGCAAACTGTTGGAAAAGGCGTAAATACAGGATAATACATGATAATGCTTGAAGTTGAATAGTATTCCCGACGATGCAATGACAGCCCATACCGCAGTTGTCTTTACCAGATATATGATGTTATCCACTGAAAACCGTGAATCAAGAGATAAACGGTCTCTTGGTGAACTTTTTTATATTTTTCCGATGAAATGTCTGATATCACATGGATACAGGCTTTTCAATTATTGCTTCAAATGTTTAGAACATTGCTTACAGATGATCTCGATATAGCAGAGGATGCATTTGATGCGTTAGTAGATGCATTTATGGATACTCTTCCTGCTCTGTTGAAATCAAAACTACAAGCGTCGTAAATACGAAACATTGACAACTGAATTATTGCCAGGTATTGAATTTTCAAGGTGCATAAGCAAAATTTATGTGCGAAGTTTGAGTAACGAATACTAAATAATTGCTATATTAAACAGATGCCGCTTCCTCTTCGCTGATTTCATCCAGTTTATATTTCCAGTGATAAATCACAGACTCACAATTTACTTCATCGAAATACCTGTAAATTCGTTCTTCCAATTCCTCTTTGGTATTGACACGGATTCCACGAAGCATCTGCCGGGTCATCTTACTGAAGAAACTTTCAATCATGTTTAACCAGAAGCCATGTTTCGGGGTAAACACAAATTTAAAACGTCCCTTTGGCATCGTATCCAGAAAGCGCCGTGTTTCTTTGGAAGTATGCGCTGAATGATTATCCAGGATGATCCGGATCGTATCCTGTGATGGATATTTTTTGTCCAATATCTTTAAAAACTCAATAAAATCAGAACTCTTGTGAGTCTCACTTACTAACGGGATAGCTTCTCCCGTAAGCAGATCAATGCCTGCCAGCAAAGAGAGAGTTCCAAGACGTTTGTATTCTGCATCACGATATACCTCTCCATGTTCTGGTGTCGGACGTAAATCCGGTGCCGTATTGGAGATTGCCTGAATACCCGGTTTCTCATCATAGGATACTGTAATCGTCAATTTATAATCGTCTGGAACAATGAGATTACCATTTTCATCAAACTGCATCTCTATCTGTTTGTAAACCAGCAGGACTTCATGCATTTTGGTTTCAAAATCAGGATCCCGCTTTTTGCAGTAATATTTGATTTTAAAGGGTTTCATATCCTGTTCCTTGAGGAATTTCTGTATATAAGGTTTCGTAACGGTTGAAAGTCTTGGATATCCTGCTTCCTCTGCATGCTTCTGAATGTATTTGTGGAGAGAAGTCAATGTCCACAATTCCTACGCATAACCGAGTTCTGCCGGTCTCTGACACGCAATACTAATCATCCATGCCTTAGCGTCGTCGGTGATTTCGGATGGGTGTCCTGGACGCTGAGCATCAAACAGTGCAGCATCTAAACCACCTTTATGAAACTTAGAAATACAAAGGCGTACCGTTGTGGTGCTGATTGAAAGTTTATCAGCAATTTCCTGCAATGTCATTCCATCGGCTTTATATAAAAGGATTCTTGTGCGGTCCACGACTTGCGCCTGAATGGTTCTCTTTTTGGATAATGATTTAAGGTAATTCCTGTCTTCATCTGACAGAGGAAGATATGTTTTTCTCATAGCGTTCATCCCTTCTTAGATAACATTATTTTACCATACATTATCTCAAAAATATATAGCAGAAATTTAATCTATTCTATACTATATTATCTCTTCCAACCATTTTTTATGCAAACTCGCAACCGACTGCATCAAATAATCTGGCCCATAGGGACAGCATTCTGCTTCTTCTTTCGTCGCCTCTCCAGTTAAAACCATTGCAGTTTCCACCTTCGCATTGTGTCCACAAAGCATATCTGTATATAAGCGATCTCCCACAACTAATGTCTCTTCTTTTCTATAGTTATTTCGACTTATTGCCAATTCAACCATATCTGGTTCTGGTTTTCCAATAAAATGGGGCATTCTTTTTATTGCGTGATTAAGCATCTCACAAATTGCTCCACAATCAGGCACATATCCAAATTCAATCGGACATACATAATCTGGATTTGTCGCAAGATAGTCCACTTTCTTCGTACTAAGCAACCTGCATGTATCAGATATTTTTTCATAAGTTAGCTGATTATCATATGAAATTAAAACACAACTAATCTCTTCATCCTCACCATCTGTCGTAACACGAATTTTATTTTTCTTTAGTTCTCGAATAAATGATTTTGTGCCCATAACATAAATCAATTCTCCTGGATGATATTTTTTCAGATAGTATACTGTTGCATAAGATGCTGTCAGGAAATTACTGTGATTTGTCATAATTCCAAGTTGTTGAAAAAAAAGAATATAATCATCAATACTGCGAGTTGCGTTATTGGTAATAAATATATATTTTCCACCATTTTTCTCAATATCACTCAAAAATTCTTTTGTACCTCCAATCAACTGATTTCCTTTACAAATAGTTCCATCTATATCTAACAGAAATAATTTTTTATCTCCAAGCATCTACCCTCTCTCACTTTCTTCTCGTATCATTCGCGCTTTATCCGGATAATTAGTAATAATCGCCGTAATTCCTGAATCTATTAACATCTTCATGTCCGATTCCTGATTCACCGTCCACACGCGCACTTTTAATCCGCTCTGCAGATATTCTTTCAAAAAATGGGCCATCTTTACATGATAAACTGCGGGATGTAAACCATTAACCCCTTCATTTTTTGCATACTTATCAATCTGCAGAATCACGTCACTATATAGATAGGCCGTTTCTGCCTGAGGTGCAATTTCTTTAATTTTCCTAATACTGTAATGATTAAAGGATGAATATATCACTAGATCTTCCATTTTAGTTTTCTTCACAAGATCCACTGTCTTTTCTTCAATTTCAGGATACCAATATATGCCTGTTTTCAATTCTATATTTACGGTCAAGTTTTCTTTTTTTGCATATACCAGCACTTCTTCCAAAGTCGGTATTTTAGAATGCTCATATTCCTGATATTTTCCTTTCATTATTGTAAAGTTTTTCAACTCTTCTAACGTATAATCCTTGACATATCCATGACCATTTGTTACACGATCAATTGTTTCATCATGAATAACTACCGGAATTCCATCTTTTGACAGTTGGACATCCAACTCTATTCCTTCTGCTCCTTGTTTAACTGCAAGTTTGAACGCATCCATCGTATTTTCTGGAGCATATCCACTTGCTCCTCTATGTGCAAATATCTCTGTCATTTGTTTTCCTCTTTTCTTAATATAATCCATCATTATCAATAGTAATGGAAGAATCAGGGACTTTTCTTTGTCCCTGATCCTCTGTCTATCATTTATTCGATTGTAATTACAGTCTCACTTCTTCGCAGATATTAGTTATTTACTGTATTATAATCATCAATAGATTTATTAATTGTATCAGCCATATTTGTTACGGCTTCATCAACGCTTTCTTTTCCATTAAGCATGCTCTCAATCTCAGATTCTACAGTTGCTCTTGCCTCTGGGAAAACACTTAATAATGCCCCACAGTATTCTGGTGAAGAATCATGTAACTGATCAATTGCTGTCTGAAACTGTGGATACTGTGCAATATTATCTTTGAAGGTCTGCTCTTCATGTGCTGCTGTTGTAACTGGGAAATATCCGGTCTGTGCATTCCAGTAAGCCTGTGATTCTGGTGAAATCAAGAATTTTACAAATTCCCATGTTGCACGAAGTTTCTTTGGATCCTGATTATTCAAAGCCCACAGAGAGGCACCACCTATAGATACTCCACCTTCATCGCTCTCTTTGATTTTCGGGAAATATGCTGTTCCAACTTCAAATTTACCATTAACATCCTGAAGGATCTGTTTCAGTGATGCTGTTGAACCAAGAGTGATTGCTGATTTTCCTGCTGAGAAATCTGCCAATCCTGCGTCTCCACCTTTTCCAACAATTGGTGCATATCCTTCTTGATTAAGGGTCTGCCATTCTGTCAAAATATTTTTTGCAGCTTCGTTTTTATCAAAATCAACGGCTGTTGCGACATCGTCACGTCCATTTCCATTGTTTGCATAATCCAGTCCTTGCTTTCCAACAAACTGTTCAAAAAACCAGCCATAAATACCAAGAGACATTACTTCACTTGCACCACCCTGATTCATCAGCTGATCGCCAATCTTTGAAATGCCTTCCAAACTATCTGGAACTTCTGTGATTCCAGCCTGCGCAAACATATCCTTATTGTAGTACATGATTGGTGTTGATGAGTTGAACGGCATAGAATAAAGCTTATCATCAATTGTATAGTAAGCTGCAAGATTCGGTTCAATCTGTGACACATCATAATTATCTGCATCTACCATTTCCTGCATTGGAACAACCCAACCAGACTCAATCATAAATCTGGTTCCGATTTCATATACCTGTACCAAATCTGCACCCATGTTTCCAATCTGCGCACTTTTCAGTTTGTTTAAGGAATCATCATATTCCCCCTGATACTGTGCTTCTACTGTAATACCATATTCATTTTCTTCATTAAATTTATTTACCAGTGTGTCAATTGCCTGTCCGTTAACGCCACCCATAGAATGCCAGAATGTAATTGTTGTTCCGTCAACATCATCTGCCGCTGCCATTTCTACCTTTTCATCCGTAGAAGTATCACCGGTCTGGCTAACTGACGTTTTTCCATTTCCGCATCCGGACAAAACGCCCATTACCATTGTTGCTGTAAGTAATAATGATACTAGTTTCTTCTTCATTTCTACTCTCCTATTTTTTGTGTAGTTACACTTATTTATAGATTCGGAAATGATTCTTTCTATTACACATTTCCGCTCCTACCATAATATTGTTATCCCTTTACCGCTCCAGAAAACATTCCGCGAATCAGCTGTTTTTGTCCGACGATAAAAATTGAAATAGACGGGATAATAATCATAACAACACCTGCAATCATTAATGTTATTGACTGGGAATCGATGCTGTCCAGCATACTAATACCAATCTGAACTGTTCGCATATTGTTTGATCCTGTAACAAGTAATGGCCACATATACATATTCCATGCATTAATAAACGTATATACTGCCATCGCTCCTATTGCCGACTTAGTCAGTGGCATTAATATTTTTACAATAAACTTAAGGTTTGTACATCCATCTAATTTTGCAGACTCATACAATGATTTTGGGAATGTCATATAAAACTGACGGAATAAGAAAATCCCCATTGCGGATGTTAAATATGGAATAATCAGAACCGGATAGGTATCTAACATTCCAAGGTTCGCCACCGTCAAATAGTTTGAAATAATCGTTGCTTCTCCAGGTACCATCATGGTTGCCATAACTATTGCGAATAGAATCCCTTTTCCTTTAAATTCCAAAAACGAAAAGGAAAATGCAGCCAAAGAACAAGAAATTATCTGCCCTACAGTTATAAAACCTGCCATTATAAACGAGTTTACAATAAAACGCAATAACGGAACTGTTCTCAATGCATCAATAAAATTCTGAACTGTTGGATGCTTTGGTACAATATTCAATTCTGTTGTAAACAACTCATTTGATGGCATAAATGCAATACTAATTGCATACAAAAGCGGAAGTAAAATAACTACTGCAAATACAATATTTGCTACGACACGCAAAACTGTTTTACTCCTTCTTTTTGCAAGCGCTTTTGTATTCATCTTATTTTTTAATTCAAATAATTCTTCTGTTGTCATACGGCCTTCCACTGGAATTGCCATACTATCAATCTGATTCATTAGTAATTTACCCCTTTTCTTTCCATTCGGAACATTACAAGTGTTACAAGCATTATAATGATAAACAAAATAACTGACTGAGCAGAGGCACTTCCAAAACGATAATTAAAAAACGCATCTCTATAAATTGAATAGACAATTACGTTTGTCGATTCATTTGGTCCTCCTTCTGTCAAAATTTTGATCTGCCCAAATGACTGGAATGCCTGAATGATATTAACAACCACTGTATAAAACATGATCGGTGACAATCCTGGGAGTGTCAGATGAAAAAATTGTTGCACTCCACTTGCTCCATCTACAGAAGCTCTCTCATAGATTGTCTCATCAATATTCCCCAAACCAGCTGAAAAGTAAAGAAAATTTATTCCACTGTTAAGCCAAGCCGTCAGAATCGCAACACAATACAAGGCTGTACGTGGGTCATTCAACCAATTAATATCTAATCCGAGAAGCTTATTCACAATACCTACCGTAGGGTGAAGCATAATTTGAAAAATCATAGCTGCTGAACTAGATGCAATTGCCATAGGAAGCGCATATGCAGTACTAAACACACGAATTCCTGGAAATGCTTTATTACACAACACTGCAGCTACTAAACCTAGTAACATTCCACCAACTACAACAATCAAAACAAAAACAACTGTTACTTTTAAACTGTTCTGAAATGATTTTGAATTAAGTAAATCAATGTAATTCTGAAGTCCTACAAATAATTTTGCCTGTCCCATCTTATTCGTCATAAATAAGCTTAAATAAATAGTCTTAAAAAAAGGATAGAATAAAAAAACTGCAAATATCAGCATACTAGGCACCAGATAGCAATATGGTGCAAATTCAATTTTTTTTCCTGACTTCATTTTTAATTCCTTTCCCTATATAAAATATTTCTACCTGTTTCAATATCAAAGATATGAATCTGGTCTGTATCAAAAAACAACTGTATCTTTTCTCCAATGCGAGTCTTGTTTTCAGGACCTAATTTCACTGCATGTGTTCTGTTTTGCTCCTCAAAATATAGCATTACCTCAGCCCCAAGCATTTCACGGGTCACTATCTCTTCTTCAATTCCTACACTGTTCAAATCGATTTTTCTTTTTTTTGCTTCCTCATATTCATAAACATCTTCCGGACGAATCCCAAGAATCACTCTTTTTCCCATATATTTTTCTCGAATAAGCTGTGCATCATGATTATTCGGATAAATCTTTTTGATTGCATTATTAATTGCAAAAATCAAAACAACTTTCCCTGCTTCTTCCTCAACATCACATGCAATAAAGTTCATTGAAGGTGAACCAACAAAACCTGCAACAAATTTATTAATAGGATTACTATAAATATTCTGTGGTGTATCCACTTGCTGAATTTCGCCGTCTTTCATAACCACAATTTTAGTTCCGAGAGTCATAGCTTCTGTCTGATCATGCGTTACATAGATAATTGTTGTATCTAATTGATTATGTATTTTCTTTAGCTCCACTCTCATTTGGGCTCTTAACTTTGCGTCCAGATTTGATAATGGTTCATCCATCAAAAATGCTTTTGGTTTTCTTATAATTGCTGCTCCAATAGCAACTCTTTGTTTCTGTCCTCCTGACAATGCTACAGGTTTTCTCTTCAAAAGCGGTTCAATTTCTAATATTTTTGCAACTTCCTTTACCCTTTTATCAATCTCCTTCTTCGGCACTTTTCTTATTTTCAAAGAATATGCTATATTTTCATAAACCGTCATATTAGGATATAGTGCATAATTCTGAAATACCATAGATATGTCTCTCTCCCTTGGTTCCAGATAATTACACAGCTTTCCATCTATCCACAATTCACCATCTGTAATTTCTTCCAAGCCTGCAATCAACCTTAGTGTTGTTGATTTTCCGCACCCTGAAGGTCCAACAAATATTACAAATTCTTTATCATGAATATCCAAGTTAAAATTCTTAACCCCATAATGTGCTGAATCAAATTGCTTACAGACATTTCTTAATGCCATTTCTGCCATTATTTTCCTCCTTCGCAGTTAGAAACACTGTTTTCTTTTTTAGTTCATTGATGTCCGAGAGTTATCTTATCAGATTTCAGGTCTATCTCGCTATCTTGTTTCTGTAAAATATATGTTAAATCAATGTTAACAACTTAGTAGTGGCATGATATCACAATAGGATTAAGCTATTAAACCAATAATAGCAGATGATAGAAATGATTAAAATACACTGAAAAAAGGGCAGACTTTCCCCTTGGTTGCTATCAGCTGTTTTTTTAGATATGGCGTTTGTATTGTAGAATATAAAGAAACTGGCACCACCACCTTTCTTAAATGGTATTAGTGTGTAGTCTTGTTATTGTAATGATGTTTGACTTTTCTTGGAGTTGTACGTAGATTTGATTCCCCGCTGCCCTTTTTGTCACGCACCCGGTGAGATACGGCAAAATCAAATATACAGCGGATGATGCCATACTTTTCTGTGTCTGTATCTGCATCCATATATTCTCCTATGTGACGGCTCAGGTATCCGACAAGCTCATTCATGTTTGTCATATATTTGTTCTGATTCCCTTTCTGGTTTATGGTGCTGTCAACAATGCCGTCCGTCTCCCGCTTTATGGCAAGAGCCAGGTTTGCAAGCAATACCGATATCCAGAATTCCTGGAGAACGGAGTTCTCGGAATAGCCCCGG
>NZ_KE159721.1:31257-118050 GCF_000403455.2 Dorea sp. 5-2
GGGAGTACTCCCCATTTTACAGCATTCCATCTGCATTTGGGAATAGAAATCCCCCCTCTTTTTCTTAAGTTGATAGAAAATCTGGTCGAAAACAACAGATCACATTATTATTAGAAGTTAAGTAAATGACATTGGGTGCGTATTATAAAGAAAAAATATGTGAAGCAGATGTTGCCTGTAGGAATGATGATGATCTGACACTATGTCTAGTAAAAGAATTGTGAATCGTATCTATCTCAAACCACGTCAGTTTGGTTATGACTATACAAATTTTGCGATACCTCTCACAAAATAAGACATTACCTTCTTTTTTATTTTTTACTATAATCTAATTCAGAAGCTTCTAAAAAAATAAATTTCGAGGTGATGAGATATGGAGCAGACTATATTCTGTGAAAACTTAAAAAAATTCCGTTTGGCAAAAAAATATACCCAGGAACAGGTGGCCAACAATCTGAATGTAAATGTACAGACTGTCTCAAGATGGGAATGCGGAACAACTTTGCCGGATGTTTTGACTCTTCCTGTTTTAGCAAGGCTCTATGGAGTAACGGTAGATGATTTTTACAAAAAGAGTGCAGTTGCATACAATAACTATGCACAACGTCTGGCCGCTGTTTATGAAAAGACACGGAAACCGGAAGATTTTGTACAATGTCTTTCGGAGTATAAAAAGCTTATGCATGGCGGTGTACTTTCCGTGGAAGATAAATGGAATTATGCAATCATTCATCAGTGGATGTTTGAATATTGTAAAAATACGGCGATGGAGTGGTATGATACTATTTTAAAAGAAGGTTCCGACTTCGATGAAAATTTATTCTACAGAGCCTGTGCCTGCCGCATTTCTTTCCTTTTTGCAGTGGGGAAAGGGGAGGAAGCTGTCCGCCAACAAAAAGCAAGGGCAGAAGCAGAGCCGGAGAATCCCAAAGAAATAGATTTACTGATTGTGTCATATATTTATGCGGGTAAAATAGAGGAAGCTTACGAATGTTTTTTAAAGGCCGTAGAAAAATTTCCGGATGCCTGGGAGTTATATATCCATGGCGGAGAAGTTTGCGGGAAGCTTGAAAAATACGATGAGGCAATCCAATATTTTGACAGAGCCGGTGCAATAGGAACACCTTTTTATGATGAGTTATATTGTAAGGCGATGCTGTATGAGAAAACAGGGAAGTATAGGGAGGCATATAAGCTGTATCAGGAAATTGCTGAGAAACTTCGTAAAAATGGCTTTGATGTTGAAGCAGACATGGCTGAAGAAAGTGCAAAAAGGCTGGATATGAAGAAAAACTAAAACATTGGCAAATTCCATCCCACGTTTCGTAGTATTTCGCACCACAACATCTACGACAAGCAGGTTGAATAATTTGGGCTGCCAATATAAAATAGACGTGAAAGGAGGCAGGTTCAAATGGAATCCAAAAAACTTGGTGAACACATAGCAAAGCTACGAAGGGAAAGGCATATGACGCAGACCGAACTCGCCGACAGGCTGTATATCACAGAAAAGGCGGTGAGCAAGTGGGAGTGTGGGAACGGATTTCCTGACCTTGATAATATTGGGAAGCTGGCAGCGGTTTTTGATATTTCTATAGATGAACTGTTGCAGGCCAAAGAAAAGGACAAATCAGAAACGGTGTCAGAGGGACAAATTCTTCAATTACAGGAGGGTAATTCCCCGCTGATAAATTGTTATGAGGATATTGTTGTTTACAGTTCGTATATGGATAGTCCTTTAATTAACAGACTGGCCGAAAAATATATGGATACGATAACTCAATTTGAAGAAATCTTTTACCTCTTAGATTATTTTACACAGGAGACTTTGCAGAAGCTTTGCCTGTATCACAAAGAAAAAATTGCGGAAGATACCGATTTATCCCTTTTATTAGGCCGAATAAGCAACGACAGTTTTTCAGCCTTGTGTAAGAGCAAACAAGCGAGATAAAATTCCCATTTGTTAAATAAAAGCATAAACAAGAGGTTGTTAGAAAAAGACCGCCTAACAACCTCTATATAGGGGGCAGGGGCTTCTCCTTTTCGATGTCTATTTATATTTTCCTTGTCTCTTTTAAGTGGTTCAGTTCGGCAAGCGGTAAATCTGTAATCTCCGCAATTTCCTCAAGAGTATCTTTCCCTCTGATAATCAGACGGAGGGCAAATTCCTTTGTTGTTTCTAACGCTGTTTCATTCCGCATTTCTTCTAGCATCTGGCACATAGTCAACACTCCTTCCTCATCGCTTTTGAAAAACCGCACTCTGTCAGCTAATATATTATAATTCATGTCAGACGGGTCGGTGCATGAGAAATCATGCATCAGCCGTCCTAACGCTGTTTCATCCTGAATCTGTGAATTTACATAGATGATATGGGAATCATCTCCAAAACCATTCCCGGTTTCCTCTACAGAACGGTTGATATGATAGAGGGGAAGCCCGGCTCCCATAACATCATTTTCTGTAATGAAGATAACATAGGATTCCGGCAGCTTCTCATATTTATCTCCCGGTTCCGTGATGTTGGCATCAATCAGGCTGGAATGGTATCTTGCACGTCTTGGGTTTGCGCCCTGGTCGCTTCTTTGTACTTCCACGTTCATCGCCGCCTCGGTATCGTCAGTGGCAAATATATCAAGCCTTGCCGAGCGTCCCTGTAGATTCTTCATATTATATTGGGAATGTACTTCGGTTACTTTCAGATTATCTTTCTTTAATATGATACGCAGTAACAGCTCCACACATTCAATATCCTCAAACACTTTTGTGCAAAAATCATCGTCCAGTAACCGGAAGTTTTTCAGGCGCTTAAGATCTTCTTCGTGCTTCTGGTTGTATGGGAATCTATTGGAGGCGTCCATTGTGTTACCAGTCCTTTCCAAATTCAAATTAGGTATGGCGGGCATTTCCTGGCAGAATACGTTTTTCAAAAGAGATTGCTGTCATCAAAATGCTCCATAATATCCTCTACCCTGCAGTGCAGGATGTTGCAGAGCCTGTCTATCGTATTCACTTCCACATTCATGTTGTGCCTTAACCTGTTAAGCTGCGAGCGGTTGATATTGTAATGCGTATACAGGTCATACTGCGTCACGCCTTTTTCCTTCATGGTTTCCCATAGTCGGTCGTATGTTATCATGCTGTTTCCCGCCTTTGTTCAAATGCTGCTTGTATTACTTCTATTATCCATGTAAAATAATTGAAACAATAGTGTGCGTATAATGATACTATAAAATACAGAAGGGTGGGAAGATAATGCGAGAAATTATTTGGAAAAGGATATGGTATTTTCTGATTGCTGTAGCGTTGGTATGCGCGGTTCAGCATGGAGGGAGGAAATATCCAGAATGGAGGGAAGCACATTCAGGAGTTCCTGATGTAGTAAGCAGCTTTTCTATGAACAATGACCATCATCTAAATGTGGTTACCAACAGCAGCCGGATTGAGGATAAGGAAGAATTTGCAAGGGAGATTATCCATATGTGCCAGGACAATTCGTTTCATTCTATCCGATTCTCGACAGATGTGAATGGCTATCCATCGGAGCTGGATATTACGGTGTATCTGAATAGAAAAGACGTAGAAAAGGGGAAATCGGTCTGCGAAATTGAATTTTCTACGGATGACTTTCAGAAAGGTTACGATATAAAAAATGATGCGGATAAATTCCATCTTTATCTGGATGGGAAGGAAATTGACTTTTACTGATTTGGAAGCAAGCGGATTGTGGCAGAAGGATTTCCCGTAAAGGGGAATCCTTCCGACTATAATTGTGACAGCAGCATATTATTTTCAGGATATATCCGCACTTTTCTGCTTTTCGGTCTGTCTGCCGTGTGTCTGTCCTAAGATCATATCTACATTAGAGCAGACAGTATGCAGTTCTTTTTGATAATCATGGTAATAATGGTATTTATTCCGCGTCTCTTTTTTCTTCTGCAGCAGGTGTTCTTTTTCTGCTTTCAGCAGTTTCATGGAGGGGATCCTGTTATCTGCAGAATGTTCTTTCAGAAATTTCCTTGCGGTTTCATAAAGGGTTATCTCAGCAGAATGTTCTTTTCGGAACTGCCCTTTGTGTTTCGATTTACAAAACTGTTGATAGACAGATTTATTTGCAAGGTACTGGCCGGTATAATAGATCTGCTCATTTATTTCACAGAGTTTATCTTCAATTGACTTCAAGTCCTTTCTGGAGCTGAAAGCCTGCTTCTTAATATCCGAAAAAGAATTTTCCAGAGATTCCTTTGTGTCATAGCCATGTTCCTGTATGTAAGCAACAGTCCTGGCCATTTCTTTCAGATTGGAAATCTTTACCTTGTTAGCATATGCGTTGCTTTGCTGCGCCTTCACACAGTCCTGCAGATTAATCACAAGCCGCAGGTCGGATTTGATAAAAAGGATTGCAAATGGGTCTTCCAGTGTTGGAGCAGCTTGCGGAGGTAGCGGTGATTTTATTTCTGCATTATATTTGTCCGGGATTATCTGCTTCTTTTCTGATTCCTGTTCTTTCGCATTTATCTCAAATAAGCTCAAAAGATAATCTTCTTTATAATGTGTGCCGAGCATCCTTCCGGTTATATACTTGTTGCGTTCCGGGTGGAGATAGCTGAACCTGCCCCGGCTGACTTTCAATTTGATATTATATTTTTCTAAAAGTAAACTCTGAAAATCTTCCTGATTGCAGGAACGGCTGGCAGTATCTTCGATTGCAGAACGTAAAAACTCTTTCTGAGTCTGAAATTCTGTTTTCCGTGGGATAAGGCCGTCTGCAATGATCTGGTTGTTACGTTCCTCCAGTTTCTTCTGCCCTCTGCGCCTTACATGGTATTCCCGGTCTGTGATTTTTTTCTCTGCCGGAGCAAGAAGGTCTACCTGATGCAGATGTTCCCGGCGGCACATATCTATAAGGGATTGCTTTAAGTAGGTAAGGTAATCTTTGGATACATGGTGTTTGTATCCGGCGCGGGAATCACAGGTGCGCTCCATGAAGTCTTGATGTTCCACATCGTATTTCCGCAGGCTGTTGATTACGATATGTACGTGAATGTTGCCGCTTTCATTATGGCCATCCATATGTGTGCAGACTAAAGCCTGATGACCGGGGAAATTTTTCTTTGCGTATTCCATTCCAAGCTGCTGCGCCCGTTCCCCGGTCAATCCATTTTCTGTTGCGTCCTTCGGATCGAAACTGATGATGTAATGATGGGATTTGATTTCATCATAGGATTTGTTTTTGTGATACAGGGTGTTCAGCTCCCGGCACTCCATGTCAAACGTAAAGGGGTCGCAGTTTATGCCGTCCATAAAATATTTTTCACGTGGGATTAACTCACCGTTTTCATCAAGTATCGGCTTGTTGGTAGATTCATCGTACTGGAACATGAGATACCGCTGTACCTCCCCATAATCGGCATTTTTACTCGCAATGTGTTTCAGTATTGCCATGTGAACACCCTTCGGACTTATCTTCGCGCCCCTCGGCGGCAGAGCGAAAGTCTCCTGCCATTTTTAAGACTTCATATTTCATTTCATAGATTCTTGTTATACTTTGGTCGATTGCCTTACGCATCCTCTGTGAATGGATGCCGCCGCTGTTGAAATGTCTTGCAATCTGATTTAGTTTGCTGCCAATTTTCCCAAACTCTGCAATCAACTTTTTCAGTTCCGGAAGGTCTGCCACAATCTCATATTTTGCAATTACCTTTTGCTTCATAATCTGTTTCCTTGCATACTCTGCCAGTGGGAGGTTTGCGGCTTTTGCGCTTTCAGATATGATTTCATATTCTATGTCTGTGAGGCGGAGCATAATCTGATGTTTGTGCTGTAGTTCTTTCTCTTTTTTTGGTCTTGCCATTCCATAATTCCTTTCTTAAAAAAATATCCTCATAATATAAGCCGATTAGGAAGGAATACTGGGAAATGAAAAAAGACTTTTTGGAAAAATATTTATTTTTTCTCCGTGATTGGGATAATCACGCTGCGACTATTTTCAATAGGAGCCAACTTGCATATTTGGAAAATATGCAGGAATCGAGGGCATGGGGAGCGGAATCCTCCATCAAGTTTGCCGGGTAAGCAAAATCCACGAAGTGGGTTTGGAGTAACTCTGGAGAAACTTGCCCTTACCTTATCCCAGATTCGGGATAAGGTATTTGTTGATTCAACCCTTCTTTGAGATAGGAAAGCCCTTTGAAATAAAGGCCGGCTTAGAAAAATGGTGATGAAGTGACAGAAAGAGGTCTATATACTGAATTTTATAAAAAGCGTCCAGCTATTAGATCCTCTAAAGTTATATTATAAAAAAAATCATGTATAAGGGCGTTGTATTTCTTCCACAATGGTAAAGTAATGCATTTCTCATTTCTAGGGCAGATTTCTGCATCCGGCATTAAACAGGCAACCGGGGAAAGGGGGCCTTCTGTCAGTTCTATGATTTCTCCTATGGTATATTCTTTTGGCATACGGGTAAGCCGGTATCCGCCGCCCTTTCCGCGAAGTCCTTTTACGATTTTGCCTTTCACTAACATTTTCAGAATGATTTCCAGGTACTTTTCAGAAATTTCCTGACGTTTTGCTATTTCTTTTAACGGAACGTAAGTTTCTTCCTGGTGCTGTGCAAGATCGACCATCACTCTGAGGGAATAGCGTGCCTTTGTTGAAATCATAGAAATGAACCTCCATATTGCTTCTTTACTATATCTCATTATATCCTTTGCGAAAAATAATTTCAATAAAATCATATAAACCTATTGACATAGTAGGTAAGTGATAGTAATATACATTCAACGAAAAGGAAAGGAGAAAAGTCATGGCAAATAACTGTTGCAGGAATTTATGCTGTTGTCGGATGTTGGTTTACCGGATATGTTGTGTGATACGGTGTAGCAGCAGACTTTGTTATGCTTAAGTTCCATGTAAAAAGGCACGGCATATATCCGGGTACTGGAAGATAACAGTACTCCTTTTTTATGCCTGTAATTATGAAGAAAGAAGGAAATGAAAATGGCAAAATATTATAAAGGCACATTGGGGCTGATTGGGAATACTCCGCTGGTAGAAATCGTGAATATTGAAAAGGAGCTTGGGCTTTTAGCAACCGTGTTGGTGAAGCTGGAGTATTTTAATCCGGCTGGCAGCGTAAAGGACAGGATTGCCAAAGCGATGTTAGAAGACGCCGAGGAAAAAGGCTTACTGAAAGAAGGCTCTGTGATCATTGAACCCACATCGGGAAATACGGGGATCGGACTGGCGGCAATCGCGGCGGCAAAGGGATACCGTATTATTCTGACGATGCCGGAGACTATGAGCGTGGAGCGGAGGAATATTTTAAAGGCATATGGAGCGGAACTTGTACTGACCGAAGGTGCAAAAGGAATGAAGGGCGCCATTGAAAAAGCGGATGAATTAGCGGAGGAAATTCCTGACAGCTTCATCCCCGGACAGTTTGTAAATCCGGCGAATCCAAAGATCCATGAAGCGACGACGGGACCGGAGATCTGGAATGACACAGACGGAAAGATTGATATTTTTATCGCCGGCGTAGGAACTGGAGGAACGGTGACAGGCGTTGGAAAATATCTGAAGGAACAAAAAACTGATGTGAAGGTAGTTGCGCTGGAGCCGGCAGCATCGCCTGTATTGTCGGAAGGAAAAGCCGGAGCCCATAAGATTCAGGGAATCGGAGCCGGTTTTGTTCCGGATGTGCTGGATACAGATATTTATGATGAAGTATTTCGGGCAGAAAATGAAGATGCTTTTGCGGCGGCGAAGCTCCTCGCAAAAAAGGAGGGTATCCTGGTGGGAATTTCTTCCGGCGCAGCGCTGCATGCAGCCATTGAACTGGCAAAGCGTCCCGAGAACCAGGGAAAGGTCATTGTGGCGTTATTGCCGGACACGGGAGACAGGTATTATTCCACTCCATTGTTTACCGAATAAAGAAGATAAGGAAGGCAGGAACAATGATTTTTCAAAACGGAGCAGGTATGGAATCCGGGCGCTGATTGATCTTGCACGGAACGCTGAAAACGGCAGTATGCAGCTTAATGAAATTGCTGACAGGAACAGCATCTCTGTTAAGTATCTGGAACAGATATTCGCATCGCTCAGAAAAGCTGGAATTATCAAGAGCATTAAAGGCCCGCAGGGAGACTATCTCCTGGCAAGGCCTTCGAAGGATATCAGGGCGGCAGATATTATTGTGACGTTAGATGGAAATTATTTCCTGAACAGCGAAGAAGTACAGGGAGATGGGAAAGGAAAAATGAACGCATCTATAGTCCAGCGGGAAATTATTGAACCAGTAAATGGATGGGCAGAACATTTTTTCAATACCCTGACATTAGAAAAACCTGCGGAATGTGCAAAAGAGCAGGAAGAAGCTTTGCAGAATATGTATTATATCTAAAAAAACAGTAAATGTGCTGGCGTAATGCTAATGGCAGATTTCATCGGCCGTGAGTATATGAGCAGCATTGTATTAGGAGATTACACGATGAGTCTCGAATTTATAACAAAATATTTGCCTTTGTATGAGAAAGCGGCATGGCTTACTGTAAGGATTGGATTTACCGGGGTTCTGCTTTCCATTGTGATCGGTTTACTGTGCGCGGCCATCCAGTATTACAAGATTCCTGTTTTAAGAGGATTAACGGCAGTATATATAGAACTTAGCCGCAATACGCCGCTGCTTGTCCAGTTGTTTTTTCTGTATTATGGGCTGCCAAAGATCGGAGTCAGGACAGATGCGCAAATCTGCGGTATGGCCGGGCTGGCGTTTCTCGGAGGCAGCTACATGGCGGAAGCCTTCCGCAGCGGATTGGAGGCAGTGGAGAAGATACAGATGGAGAGCGCCCAAAGCCTGGGGATGAACCGTTATCAGGCCATGCGGTATGTGATTCTGCCGCAGGCATTTTCCATCAGCGCACCTGCTTTTGTCGCAAATGTGATCTTTCTTTTGAAGGAAACCAGCGTATTTAGCGCCATAAGCCTGATGGATCTGATGTTTACAGCGAAAGATCTGATCGGACTGTATTATAAGACGACAGAAAGCCTGTTTCTGCTGGTGGTGTTCTATCTGATTATCCTGCTTCCGGTATCCATACTGGGGGCGGCGTTGGAGAGGAGGGTGCGTTATGCCGGATTTGGGGCTTGAGGTGCTGCTAAAAGGCCAGAACATGGCAAGGCTCTTTACCGGACTTCTGGCAGCGTTAAAGATCAGCCTGGTATCTGTGGCGGTCAGCCTTCCGGCAGGAATCCTGCTTGGAACCCTCATGACATGGAAAAATCCGTTCATAAAAGCAGCGCTCCGGGTTTATCTGGAAATCATCCGCATCATGCCTCAGATGGTGCTGTTGTTCCTTGTGTTTTTTGGGACGACACGGGCGTTTGGATGGGATTTGTCAGGGGAAAGTGCTTCGGTTATCGTATTTTCCCTCTGGGGAACTGCAGAGATGAGCGATCTGGTAAGAGGGGCGCTCGTCAGCATACCGGTCCATCAGTATGAGAGCGGAGAGGCATTAGGGCTTAGTAAGGTACAGATTTATCGGTATATTGTGGTTCCACAGACATTAAGAAGATTAATTCCGCTGTCCATCAATCTGATTACAAGAATGATCAAAACAACCAGCCTTGTGTTGATGATCGGAGTGGTTGAAATCCTCAAAGTCGCGCAGCAGATCATAGAGGCAAACCGGACGGCAAGCCCCAATGCGGCATTTGGCATTTACCTCGTCGTATTTTTATTATATCTTTTCGCCTGCTGGCCCATCAGTATGGCAGCAAGATATCTGGAACAAAGATGGAGGTGATCTTTTATGGCAGGACCATTCTTGCAGGATATGCCGGGGCAGGATGTAGCCAGCGGCCAGGCGCTGCTTACCATGGAACATGTAACCAAGCAGTTTGAAGAAAGCCGGATCCTTGACGATATCAGCCTGACGATCCAAAAGGGCGAAGTGATCGTGCTGGTAGGTTCAAGCGGATGCGGGAAAAGTACGATGCTTCGGTGTATCAATGCTTTAGAACCGATTCAGGGTGGAATCATCCGGTTAGGGGAGGAACAGATTGATCCGAAGAGCCGGGAACTGACCAGTATCCGGCAGAAGATTGGCATGGTATTTCAGAGCTACGAGCTGTTCCCTCATATGACAGTGCTTGATAATATCCTGCTTGCGCCGATGAAGGTGCAAAAGAGGAAAAAAGCGGATATTACAGAGGAAGCCGTAAGCCTTCTTGAGAGGGTAGGCTTAAAAGAGAAAGCCGGATGTTTTCCCAGACAGTTGTCAGGGGGGCAGAAGCAGCGGGTGGCGATTGTCAGGGCTTTGTGTATGCATCCGGAACTGCTGCTGTTTGATGAGGTGACGGCGGCATTGGATCCGGAGATGGTCAGGGAGGTGCTGGATGTTATATTAGCGCTGGCAGCCCAGGGAAGGACCATGCTGATCGTTACCCATGAAATGCAGTTTGCCCGTGCGGTCGCAGACAGAGTCCTATTCTTAGATAAAGGGAAAATCATAGAGAACGCGCCGCCGGAAGAATTTTTTGAAAATCCGAAAACAGAAAGGGCAAAACAATTTTTAAATACATTTTCTTTTGAAACGGTAAAGGGTAAAGATAAACAGGGAAAATGAAAGAAAATAAAAAGAGAAGAAAGGAGATATATCATCATGAAAAATTCAGTTTTAAAAAAATTTATATCCATAGCGGCTGCAGTATCTGCCATTCTGGCACTGACAGCATGCGGGAGTCAGGGAACAGAAAGCGACAGCCAGAAAGAGGAGGCTCAGAAGGAGGAACAGACAGCAGGCGCAGATACAGTATACCGTACTCTGGATGAAATCAAGGAAGACGGAACCATCCATATCGGGGTATTTTCCGATAAGAATCCTTTCGGTTACGTAGATGAGAACGGAGAATACCAGGGATATGATGTTTATTTTGCCAATAAGATCGGAGAGGATCTGGGAGTGAAGGTTGATTTCGTTTCCACAGAGGCCGCGAACCGTATTGAATATCTCCAGACTGGTAAAGTAGATATTATTTTAGCGAATTTTACCGTAACAGAGGAAAGGGCAGAAGAAGTGGATTTTGCCCTGCCATATATGAATGTGGCGCTTGGGGTAGTATCGCCGGACGATAAAGTAGTGGAAAGCCTGGACGACTGGAACAGTGACGACCAGATCATTGTGATCTCCGGCACAACGGCCGAGACCTACCTGACAGAAAATTATCCGGATATTCCGCTGCAGAAATATGATTCTTATGCGACAGCGAAAAACGCCCTTGAAAATCGAAATGGCGTTGCGTGGGCGAATGATAATACAGAAGTCATCGCATATGCGCTGCAGAATAAAGGATATACGGTAGGCATTCCGGAACTGGGAAGCAAAGATACGATTGCGCCGGCCGTATCAAAAGGAAATGAGACACTTCTTCAGTGGATCAATGATGAGATAAAAGCGTTAGCAGATGAACAGTTTTTCCATGCTGATTATGACGCTACGCTGGTAGATACTTACGGGGAAGAATACAAGGAAGAACTGGTGGTAGAAGGCGGAGTGACGGAATAGGAGAAATAGTACTTACGTCTGCCTGAACGGTTTCTTAGGAAAGATTCTATGAAAAAAGAAATCTTCAAAAAAGCATTTGTGAAATCCCTGCCAATCATGTGCAGCTACCTGTTTGTCAGCATGGCTTACGGGATTATGATGGAGGAGGCCGGGTTTGGATGGTATGATTCGCTGTTTATCAGTATGACAGTATATACAGGAGCATTCCAGTTTTTATTGATTACATTATTAAGCAGCAATGCATCTATGATTACGATAGCTCTGGCGGCGCTCTTGATGAACAGCCGCCAGACCTTTTACAGTCTGACGTTTGTCCATGAATTTCGGAGCATGGGAAAAAGAATGCTTTATATGATACATACAATGACAGATGAGACATATGCAGTCAATCTGGCTCTTACTGAGCAGGGCGCCCAGAAAGAAGATATGATGTTCCTGATTGCAGCGCTGTCCAGATGCTACTGGATGATTGGAGCAGTGGCTGGCGGAATGTTGGGACAGATTCTTCCAGTAAGGTTTCAGGGAATTGATTTCTGTATGACGGCATTATTTATTATTATTTTTATAGATCAATGGGAAAAAACCAAGGATCACGTTCCTGCTTTCACAGGTTTTATAGCGGCAGTTATCTGTCTGCTTGTTTTCGGAGAAAGGAATTTCATGCTTCCGGCGCTGGCAGCGTCTTCCGGGATCCTGGTGTTAAAAAGAGAATATAGACAGACTGAAACTGCCCCAAAGGAGAAGCAAGATGGATAGAGGATGGATGATTGCGGCAGTGGCGGTATCTGCGGCAATTACATTTTTTCTTCGTGCCCTGCCTTTTTTTGCCTTCCGGGATGGAAGGAAGATGCCGGAAAAGCTTAAGCGTCTTGGGGGTATCCTGCCCTCTGCGATTATGGCGGTGCTGATTGTATATTGCCTGAAAGATGTGCTGCTGGATTTTAAAAACTTTATCTTGATGAACGGAGTCTTCCAATCCCGTAAGGGTATGTCTTGCGGTATTTTCTTTGGGTATGGCATGTCGGAACTGATATCCGCATGTCTGGTGGCTGTAAGCTACAAATACAGGCATCATACAATGCTGTCGATTGCACTTGGAACGGTATGTAATATTATTTTATTACATTTTTTTATGAAATTCTGAAAGAACAAAATCATGGATCAGACACTTGATGAAGCAATTTATAATCGGTACATAGCGCCTACGAAAAGGCAGAGAACCGGGCGTGTGGGGCTGGAATTTGAGCTTCCGGTTGTGAACCGGGAACATGCTCCGGTGGATTTTGAAGTGATACATAAAGTGACGGACGCATTCCTCTGTAAGTTCCATTTCCAGGAGGCGGGAAGAGATGACGATGGATTTATCTATGCGGCGCTGGATGGAAAGACAGGGGACTGGTTTGCGGTAATTGATGCGGTGATGAAAGAGATTACGCCCGAAAATAAGGTAAATCTGCTTTTGTTTGACGGGGAATTATTGTATGTGCATACAAACTACAGGGACAGCCTGCATTTTTTACGGAAAAAGACGGCTGTTTTTGTGTCCACAAGACCGCTGGATAAGGAAAAATGGGAGAAGGTTCCTATGAATATGCTTCTTGCATTTGAGTCGGGCAGATGCA
This sequence comes from Dorea sp. 5-2, assembly GCF_000403455.2. Lineage (GTDB taxonomy): Bacteria > Bacillota > Clostridia > Lachnospirales > Lachnospiraceae > Sporofaciens. The sequence continues at coordinate 44,447 of NZ_KE159721.1, forward strand.
GGTATACAGGGAAACCCCATGAAAATGAATTCTTTGACAGCGAAGAAAAAATGAGGATGCTTTTTTTAGATTATGCGGGGCTGTAGCGGTGTGGCTTGCTCAAGGCCGGCGAAGTGATAATGGATTTGACTGACTATGCGAACAAGGAGCTATGAGTATGGAAGAACAAACAGCGTCAAAAGAACAATTCAAGAAATTGGAAGCTTTAAAAAATTATTTGAAAGGACTGGGAAGTGTTGCGGTTGCCTTTTCCGGTGGTGTGGATTCTATATTTCTTCTGAAAACGGCACATGATGTTCTGGGGGATGATTGTATTGCGGTTACAGCAAGATCCTGTTCTTTTCCAGAAAGGGAACTTGGCGAGGCCAGAGACTTTTGTGCGGCAGAGGGAATTCGCCACATTATAGTAGAATCAGAAGAATTGGAAATAGAAGGGTTTGGTAAAAATCCTCCGAACCGCTGTTATTTGTGTAAACGGGAACTGTTTGAAAAAATCAGGTAAATTGCAAAACGGGAAAATATAAAGACTATCGCAGAAGGTTCTAACCTGGATGATGACGGAGATTATCGTCCTGGATTGCAGGCAGTGGCTGAATTTGGAATAAAAAGTCCGTTAAGAAACAGTGGAATGTCGAAAGCGGATATACGCATATTGTCAAAGACTATGAGGCTTGCAACATGGAATAAGCAGTCCTTTGCCTGCCTTTCGTCCAGATTTGCATATGGAGAAACGATAAGCAGAGAAAAATTATCCATGGTGGATCATGCGGAACAGTTGCTTTTGGATCTTGGATTTCATCAAGTGCATGTACGAATTCATGATAAGATAGCAAGGATAGAAGTGATGCCGGATGAATTTGAAAAATTGCTGCGCAGCAGGGAGGACGTTGTAAATAAACTAAAAGAAGAGGGATTTACTTATATTACGATGGATCTGCAGGGATACCGGACAGGCAGTATGAATGAGATTCTGTGAACTGTCAGTGTTTGGATTTAGAAAATATATGAGGGAAAAAAGATGACATTAATTCAATTGCACTATCTGATTGTGATTGCAGAAACAAACTCTTTGAATAAGGCAGCTGAACAGTTATATGTGTCACAGCCGTCCCTAACCAGTGCAATCAAAGAGCTGGAAAAAGAACTGGGAGTTACCCTGCTTTACAGGAGTGGAAGGGGAGTTACGCTGACCAATGACGGAGTGGAGTTTCTGCTTTATGCAAAACAGCTCTACAGTCAGTACGAGGCGGTTTTGGAAAAATATGGAATGGGCGGCGCCCATAAGAAGAAATTTGGAGTGTCCACACAGCATTATTCTTTTGCAGTAAAAGCATTTGTAGATATGGCAAAGGAATTTGATATGTCAAGATATGAATTTGCTGTCAGGGAAACAAGGACGGCGGAGGTAATCCGTGACGTCAGTACCATGAAAAGTGAGGTTGGTATCCTTTATCTTTGTGATTTTAACCGGAAATCTATGGAAAAACTCTTAAAATCAGCGAGCCTAGAATTTCATCATCTCATAGAATGTCAGGCGTATGTTTATATTTGGAAGAATCATCCGCTGGCGAAGGAAAAGACGATTCGATTCGAGCAGTTGAACGGATATCCCTGCCTGTCTTTTGAACAGGGAGATAACAGTTCCTTTTATTTTGCAGAAGAAATTCTCTCAACGAATGAGTACTCACAGGTTATCAAGGCAAATGACCGTGCGACGATGCTGAACCTGATGGTTGGCCTGAACGGCTATACTCTTTGCTCCGGGATTATCTGTGAGGAGCTGAATGGAAGTGATTATATTGCGGTTCCCTTTCAGGAAGATGAGCAGAATCTAAACATCGTGATGGAGATTGGATATGTTGTAAGAAAAAATACAATCCTAAGTAAAATGGGGGAATTGTATGTTGATAAACTGAAAAAGTATCTGCATATTTCCTGAGAAAAAACAAACAGATAAATGGTATGGTCAAATAATATAGAATTGGATATTTTAACAATGCCAGTATTACGTTAATATTTATATAAACTTGCAGGAATGATTAAGGAGGAATCAGACATGGATATGGAAAGATATGGATTGAACAGACAGTTGGCACAGATGTTAAAGGGCGGTGTGATCATGGATGTGACCACGCCTGAGCAGGCTGAAATAGCAGAAAAGGCAGGAGCATGTGCGGTTATGGCATTGGAGCGGATTCCTGCGGATATCCGTGCGGCAGGCGGTGTATCGAGAATGAGCGATCCCAAGATGATCAAAGGGATTCAGGAGGCAGTGACAATCCCGGTTATGGCGAAATGCAGGATCGGACATTTTGTGGAGGCACAGATTTTAGAGGCGATAGAAATTGATTATATAGATGAAAGTGAGGTGCTTTCTCCGGCGGATGATGTATATCATATTGATAAGCGAAAATTCAAAGTTCCATTTGTGTGTGGAGCAAGAGATCTTGGAGAGGCGCTCCGAAGAATTAACGAAGGGGCATCGATGATTCGGACAAAGGGCGAGCCGGGAACCGGTGATGTGATCCAGGCTGTTCGGCACATGCGGATGATGAATCAGGAAATTGCAAAGATTGTTTCTATGCGTGAGGATGAATTGTTCGAGGAGGCAAAAAATCTTAGAGTACCTTATGAATTGGCAGAGTATGTACATAAAAACGGCCGCCTTCCGGTTGTGAATTTTGCGGCGGGAGGAGTTGCCACACCGGCAGACGCAGCCCTGATGATGCAGCTTGGCGCGGAGGGGGTTTTTGTGGGTTTGGGTATCTTTAAATCCGGAGATCCCAAGAAGCGCGCAACGGCAATCGTGAAAGCAGTGACGAATTATGAGGACAGCAGGCTGTTAGCAGAACTTTCAGAGGATCTTGGAGAGGCGATGGTGGGAATCAATGAGCAGGAAATAGAAGTTCTGATGGCAGAGAGGGGCAGATAGGATGAAAGTTGCGGTACTTGCGGTTCAGGGAGCTTTTATTGAGCATCAAAAGAAACTGGAAAATCTGGGGGTATCCTGCATAGAGCTTCGTAAAAAAGATGATTTAGAGGAGAACTTCGATGGCCTGATCTTGCCGGGAGGCGAGAGTACTGTCCAGGGGAAATTGTTGAAAGAATTGGGTATGTATCCTCTATTGAAGGAAAAGATTGTATGTGGGATGCCGGTGCTTGCGACCTGTGCGGGACTGATTCTTCTGGCAGAAAAATTGACCAATGATCAGCATGTCTATTTTGGAACACTTCCAGTAAAGGTGAAACGTAATGCTTATGGCAGGCAGCTTGGAAGCTTTCACACGGAGCAGGAAATGAAAGGGATTGGAAAAGTTCCCATGACATTTATACGGGCGCCGTATATTGAGGAAGTTGGAGATGGAGTGGAAATTCTTTCATCAGTGAAAGGTAAAATTGTGGCAGTGAAATGTGGAGTGCAGTATGGTATGGCGTTTCATCCGGAATTAGATAGGGACAACAGAATACATGAAATGTTCCTGGATACGGTCAGGAACAGCAGTTAACGGATATCTGGTTATAAATTGAATTTATAGCCAGATATTTTTTGCATGTATTAGACAAAATAAACCTATTATGCTAGTATATTTATAGGATTTAAAGAAGGAGGAATTTAAAATGGCAAATATAAATGATTCAAAAAACTGGGGGTTTGAGACAAGACAGTTACACATCGGGCAGGAACAGGCAGATCCGGTTACGGATGCAAGGGCAGTTCCAATCTATGCGACTACTTCTTATGTGTTCCATGATTCACAGCATGCGGCAGACCGTTTCGGACTTCGGGATGCGGGAAATATTTATGGAAGGCTGACGAATCCGACACAGGATATTTTTGAACAGCGGATCGCGTCTTTAGAGGGCGGCGTGGCAGCGCTGGCTGTGGCGTCCGGCGCGGCGGCAATTACTTATACCTTTCAGGCGCTGGCGAAGGCAGGAGAACATATTGTGGCATCCAAGACAATCTACGGAGGGACCTACAATCTGCTGGCACATACACTGCCATTGACAAATAATGTTACTACAACTTTTGTAGACCCGGAGGCAGAAGATTCCTTTGAGGCGGCGATCCAGGATAACACGAAGGCAATCTTTGTAGAAACTTTGGGCAATCCGAATTCCAATCTGGCAGATCTGGAAGAGCTTGCGAATCTTGCCCATAAGCATCAGATCCCACTGGTAGTAGATTCTACATTTGCAACACCATATTTGATCCGCCCGATTGAATATGGGGCTGATATTGTGGTTCATTCCGCAACAAAATTTATCGGAGGCCATGGAACAGCGATTGGCGGTGTAATTGTTGACAGCGGTAATTTTGACTGGAAAGCCTCCGGAAGATATCCGTGGATTTCAGAAGCGAATCCAAGTTATCACGGAGTATCTTTCGCAGATGCGGCGGGGGCGGCGGCTTTCGTGACCTATATCCGTGCAGTCATCCTGCGCGATACGGGGGCGACGCTTTCCCCATTCCATGCGTTTCTGTTCCTGCAGGGGCTTGAGACGTTATCGCTCCGGGTGGAGCGCCATGTAAGCAATGCGCTGAAAATTGTAGAATATCTTGCGAGCCATCCGCAGGTAGAGGCAGTGCATCATCCGTCCCTTGAGGGTGAGCCCAGCCATGAACTGTATCAGAAATATCTTCCGGAAGGCGGCGGTTCCATTTTTACATTTGAGATTAAGGGAGATGCAAAGACGGCACAGACATTTATCGACCATCTTGCGATTTTCTCGCTGCTGGCAAATGTAGCGGATGTGAAATCACTGGTGATCCATCCCGCGACGACTACCCACAGCCAAAGTACGGAGGAAGAACTGCTGGAGCAGGGGATCAAGCCGAATACAATTCGCCTTTCTATTGGTATCGAGAAAGTGGAAGATCTGATCGCCGCGCTGGATGAAGCATTTGAAGCAATTAAATAGGAAGAACATGAAGTGTTTGCAGAAGCCGTTCATACGATTATAAGAAGTTAGTAGCGGTATAAGAAGAAACAATCTATCAGAATACATATCCCGGCGAAAAATCTTACAGTCAGTTTTTTTTGCCGGGACTGGGAAAGGGATGAGATGTCAGGTGTCGGAAGACAGAAAAAATGATGAATACATAAAACTGCTAAGACAGATAGTGGAAGAACTAAAATTTGGTTCTGTTACTCTGACAGTACAGGACGGCAGAATTGTCCAGATACAAAAAGAAGAGAAAATAAGAATATAAACTGACTGGAAAACCAGAGGTTTTATTGATATAGGTTATAGAAGCTATATCTTTAAAGTCTCTTTTTTATTGTCTTGTGGGAAGGATGAGAAATATGAGCGGTAAAAGTATGATAAGACTGGATCATATATATAAGAAATTTTACGGAAAAAAGGAAGAAGTTCTTGCCGTCAGGGATGTCAACATGGAAATAGAAAAAGGTGAAATATTTGGCATCATAGGATTTTCCGGAGCCGGAAAATCAACGCTGGTCAGATGTATCAATCTGTTGGAGCATCCAACAGAAGGCGCAGTATATTTTGGCGATACAAATCTGATGATGGCAGGATCAGGAGAACTTAGAAAGATACGCCAAAGAATGGGAATGATTTTCCAACAGTTTAATTTATTGGAGCAAAGGAATGTAATTGAAAATATCTGTTATCCTCTGGAACTTGCCAGGGTAAAAAAGAAAGATAGATTAAAGAGGGCAAAAGAACTGCTGGAGCTGGTTGATCTGACTGAAAAGGAGAAGGTATATCCGTCGCAGTTATCTGGAGGCCAAAAGCAGAGAGTGGCTATTGCCAGGGCATTGGCAACAAATCCGGAAGTACTGCTGTGCGACGAGGCAACCAGTGCGTTAGATCCAATTACTACCAGATCTATTTTGGAGCTGCTAAAGAAGATTAACAAATCATACGGGGTGACTATGATTGTCATTACCCATGAGATGAAGGTTGCAGAGCAGATCTGTGATAGAATTGCGGTCATGAGTGAGGGGGAAATTGTAGAATCTGGAACGGTAAAGGAGATTTTCCTGAATCCCAGATCAGAAACGGCAAGAAAGCTTATCCTGCCTGGTCACCAGCAGGACGAAATGGGAAATGATAGAAAGATATTGAGGATTGCATTTGACGGACAATCTTCTTTTGATCCGATTGTTTCTGAATTAGCAGTGTACTGTAATGAATTGATTAATATCCTCGGAGCGAATACGCAGAACATTGGAGGTAAGGCATATGGGCAGATTCTAATTGAACAGCCTGAAAATGAAAAGACATGCAGGAAGATCAGGCAATTTTTGAAAGAAAAAAAGATATACTTTGAGGAAGGAGAAAATTATGAGCCAGGAAATGATAGAGCTGCTTGTTAAGGGAACCGGAGAAACATTATACATGGTGTTGGTTTCCTCGGCATTTGCTTATTTGATAGGAATTCCACTGGGAGTGCTGGTATATGTGACTGATACGAACAGCATCTGTAGAAACAGGGGGATTAATCTGGCAGTGGGAGGAATCATTAATTTGGTTCGTTCAATTCCATTTTTGATTCTGCTGGTGGCAATCCTTCCATTTACAAGGTGGGTAGTGGGAACCAGTATTGGTTCCACGGCAACCATTGTCCCGTTAGTGGCAGCGGCAGCGCCTTATGTGGCCCGCATGGTGGAATCTTCTCTGAAGGAAGTAAACGAGGGGGTAATTGAAGCGGCACAGGCAATGGGGTCATCCGTATTTCAGATTATCTGTAAAGTGCTTCTCCCGGAAGCCATGCCTTCCCTGGTTGTCGGGGTTACAATTTCATTGGCAACAATACTTGGCTATTCTGCAATGGCAGGATTTGTCGGCGGAGGCGGGTTAGGAGCGATTGCAACCAACTATGGATATTATCGGTATGACAGTGAAACCATGCTGATTACTGTGGTTTTGCTGGTAGTAATTGTACAGTTGTTTCAGGAGGGGGGCCTGTGGTTAGTAAACCGGATTGATAAGCGGATTAAACAATAGGAAAAAACAGGAGGAGATTTTATGGATGTTAGTATTTTATCAATTGCTTCCGTGACTGTTACAGTCATTTTGTTTGGAGTGCTGTCTTATTTGGGGAGGAAAAAGGATATTGACTTTGGAGTGTTGACAGTACTTGCACTTATTTTTGGAATTTTAATTGGGATTGTATTTAAGAACCATGTGGAATTAACGGCGGTTTTTGGAAGAATATATGTGAATATTATATCTGCGCTTGTGATTCCATTGTTATTTGTAAGTATTATTTCAAGCATATCATCTTTAGAAAATATAAGGAAACTGAAAACAATCGGCTTAAAAAGTATATTCTGGCTGATTGCAAATACTTTTACTGCTTCAGTACTTACACTTATAATTGCAGGAAATTTAAAAGTAGGAAAAGCAATAAATTTTACGTTGCCCGCAGATTATGATGTAAGAGAAGTGCCAGGGTTTCTTGATACAATTGTTGGATTGTTTCCCAAGAATATTGTAACGCATGCAGCAAATGGAGAAATAATTCCTTTTATTGTTTTTACAATTCTTGTGGGAGTTGCACTTGTATATTTGCAGGGACAGAACAATGAAGAAGCAGCACCATTTAAAAATTTTATAGATTCAGCAAACAAACTGATGTTTATAATTGTAGAATTTGTAATTGATCTGACTCCATTTGCAGTGCTTTCGCTTATTGCAAATGCTGTAAGTACATACGGTGTTGCAGAACTGGTTCCATTATTGGGTATTCTTGCATTAGCTTATATCTTATGTGTGATTCAAATGTTTATCATTGATGGGGCTTTCATTCAAATTGTTGGAGGGTTAAATCCGCTAAAATTTTTTCGGGGATTCTGGCCTGCTCAGGTGGTTGCATTTACTTCACAATCCAGTGTGGGAACAATACCGGTTACTATAAAACAATTGGTATCTGAACTTGGGGTGAATGAAGATATTGCGTCATTTATTGCAGCTCTTGGGGCAAATCTTGGAATGCCGGCCTGTGCAGGTATTTGGCCAATGCTTTTAGCGGTACTTGCAATTAATATTTTTGATATACCATATTCATTAGGACAATATGTATTTTTGATCGTGCTTACACTAATCGTTTCTATTGGGACGGTAGGAGTTCCAGGTACATCTACAGTGACAACAACAGCAATTTTTACAGCAGCGGGACTGCCGGTGGAAATTATAGTGCTTTTGGTCCCAATTTCAAGTATTGTTGATATGATCCGTACAGCAACAAACGTGACGGGAGCAGCAACAACAGCGATACTTGTTGCAAAATCGGAACAGCTTCTTGATTGTGAAATATATAATCATAGAGGTGGTTCAGAAAAATTAGGAAATGCAGTTACACAGCATTAATGAATTCATAGAAAAAGGAGAATAATTATAATGAAAAACAGAATTATAGGATTGATAATAATTACGGCATTAACAGCAGGAGTTTTAACGGGCTGCGGTCAATTATCAGGGACGGTTTCTAAGGATGAGAATTCGGAGCAGACTTCTGAAATTGAAAAAGAACTAGAACCAATCAGAGTTGGTGCAGGCGTAACTCCTCATGCAGAGATATTAAGAGAAATTCAAGATGATCTGGAGGAAAAAGGATACGCCCTTGAAGTGGTGGAATACAATGATTATGTGCTTCCCAATACAGCATTAGAGGATGGTGATTTAGACGCAAACTATTTTCAGCATAAACCATATCTGGATGACTTTAACGCAGAAAACGGAACGCATATTGTAGGTGTGGCAAATGTTCATTTTGAACCACTTGGGATTTATGCAGGCAAGACAAAAAGTCTGGCTGATCTAAAGGATGGGGCTGAAGTGGCGGTTCCAAACGACACGACGAATGAAGCAAGGGCACTTCTTCTGTTAGAGCAGGAGGGATTGATTAAACTGAAAGAGAAGGCTGGCCTGCAGGCAACAATATTGGATATTCAAGAAAACCCCCTGAACCTTAAGATTAAAGAGTTAGAAGCTGCTCAGGTGGCAAGAGCGGTCAGCGATGTAGATATTGCCTGCATTAATGGAAATTATGCGATTGAGGCAGGATTAGAAGAGGCAATTGCGTTGGAATCTGCAGAATCTGAAGCGGCCGAAACCTATGCGAATCTGATCGCTGTAAAAGAAGGAAACGAAGATACAGAAAAAACGCAGGCACTTGTAGAAGCTGTTCTGTCAAATAAAGTGAAAGATTTCATTACAGCTAATTACAAAGGGGCAGTTGTTCCGGTTTTTTGAACTATATGAATATAGTGTCTCCTTACAAACTAGAGAATTACAATGAAACCAGTGGAAAAATAATTTCTACTGGTTTCATTAAAAATGAGGGGATTTGAAATCATGTTTGTTTTTCAGTAATTGTTCTGCCAAAAAATCTAATGTATTAAGTAAGATTTTTTGATTTTCGGGATTGCAGGATTCAAATTTACTAATAAATTTTTGTACTTTTTCAATATCAGTGGATGTATTTGATTGAAATAAGGAATTTGCAGGAATTCCTAATCGATCAATTAATTGTGACAAGGTTTCATAAGTTGCGTTTTTTCGGCCCTTTTCAATATCTTGTATTGTTTTTACCGCTAATCCACACTGGTCTGCCAACTCCTGTAAGGTGGCAATCCTTCCTTGCAGTACGAATACGATTCCCTAAATAAGTTAATTTGTCTATCGGCATATTAGCTCACCTCGAATATATTCTATCGTACTGGTTAGTAAATATACATTCCCTAAGAGTATGTATTAAAAAGATACTAATATGCCGATTTGGATTTGAATATACAAACTCTGTTGAATAAAAAAACAGCTTTTTGCAGCAGGGTTTATCTGCATAACCATCTGTGATTTGCTGTGGGAGTAACTCATGGATGGTTTTATCTTTTGGAAACAACATTATAATAAGTGTTGGTCAAAAAAATTCCAATTCCCCCATGGGATAAGTATACCCTTAAATATGTATTAATATACTTATTACATTTTGGTTCTTCGCCATGTTGAACATCTCCTTTGCTCTTTCACTTGATAGTATAGATTGTTCAACTTTTCCTGTCCACACTTATATACTAACACCAGTAGGAAAACTCAATCAACTAATCAGAGGGTGGATTAACTACTTCAAGATAGGAAGCATGAAAACTGGTGTTAGAATATAATTAGTACAAGTTAGACATGGAAAATTCCCAACAGGAAAGTATAATAGAACAGATGGAGGAATGAACATGGCTACACAATATACAGAAGAATTTAAGAATGATGCAGTAAGGTATTGGAAGGAACATCCAGAGCTTGGGATTGCTAAGTGTGCAAAGAATCTGGGGATTAGTAAGACAGCTCTTTCTAACTGGAGAAAGATATATGATGCAAATGAGGGGACAGTCCCAACCAGAGGAAGGGGGAATTTTGAGAGTGATGATGCAAAGGAACTTGCACGCCTGCGTAAAGAGCTACATGATACACAAGATGCTTTAGATATCTTAAAAAAAGCAATCGGCATACTGGGAAAATGACAGAGGCTCTCTTCCTGGAGACTGCCCGGTATGAAGAGCAGCTTCTGGAAGAGGGGAAACGCCGGCCGAATGTCTCTGATGTGCTGAGGATCTTAGGTGTTTCAAGAAGCGGATACCTTGCATGGAAAAACCGCCTCCCTTCCACCCGGGAGAAGAGAAAGGAGCAGATAAAAGAGAGGATCGTTGAGATTTATCAGGAATCCCATCAGAATTATGGAGCCCCCAAAATAGCAGAATGTCTGCGCAGGGAAGGAGAAAAAATAGCAGACAAAACAGTGGGGAATTATATGAGGGAATTGGGGATCAAAGCACAGTACGTGAAACCTTATACCGTTACAACAATCGAACCGGATCTAAGCAGTAGGCTGAGAAATATTCTGAAAGAAAAATTTAATCCGGAAGAACCGGATGCAGTCTGGTGTTCGGATATCACTTATATCTGGACTTACGAGGGCTTTGTATACTTAACGAGTATTATGGATCTGTACTCGAGAAAGATCATCTCATGGGTATTAAGTAATACATTAGAAGCAAAACATGTCGTAAAAGCGGTAGAAAAGGCAAAAAGAAGGAGGAATGTGGAGAAACCCTTAATTCTGCATACAGACCGGGGGATCCAGTATGTGTGCAGGGAGTATGTAGAGGCAACCATTGGAATGAAGAGAAGTTATTCGAAAAAAGCGTATCCATGGGATAATGCCTGTATTGAATCCTTTCATGCATTGATCAAAAGAGAATGGCTGAATCGATTTAAAATAAAAAATTATGAACATGCCTATAAATTGGTATTTGAATACATAGAGACATTTTATAATACGGTAAGAATCCACAGTCATTGTGGATATCTATCACCAAATGAATACGAGAATGTGTATGAACAGAAATTGAATAAGATGGAAAGATTGGCTGGATAAAAAATGGAAGGTTGTAAGAAAAGTTCACTTTTAACTTGTACTTTTTCTTGACATAGTACCAAACTCTCTGTGACAAACTCGACAGAAATATAAGATTTAGACTTCGTATGTGTATTTGGAAGCATTGGAAAACTCCACAGAATAGGGCAAAGAACCTGATGAAGCTGGGTATTCCAAGATGGGCGGCATTTCGTACAGCGTATAATGGGGCGAAAATAGCCCGAGTGTGCTCTATGACAGATATACAAAGGGCAATAAGTCCGAAAAGACTTAAGCAATTTGGGCTAATCTCAATGTTAGATTACTACACCGAAAGGTGTGTTACTTGTTAAGTTGATTGAACCGCCGTGTGCCGAATGGTACGCACGGTGGTGTGAGAGGTCGAAATTTCCTCAATTGAGGAAATTTCTCCTACTCGATTATGTCTTGAACATTATGGAGTTTCTCTGTATAATAAAGCCATAACAGACAGGGCGAAACTTCCCTGTCAGACTGCCAGGCGCAAGCCGGAACCGGGGTGATATTATGCAGGGTGGAATAATACAGGAAGAGCCAAAAGAGAAAGCAGTGGAAAAAAAGGATTCCTTTGCCAAATATACGGTGAAAGACAGCGTATTCACGACGATCTTTCGGGATAAAAAATACCTGATACAGCTATACCGTGCGCTCCATCCGGAGGATACGGAGGCTACGGAAGATGCGCTTACGGATATAACGATAAGGAACGTGCTTACCAACGGGATCTATAATGACCTGGGTTTCCGGGTTGGGGACAAAATTTTATTCCTGGTCGAGCAGCAGTCGAGCTGGACGATGAATATCATTATACGTGCGCTGATGTATTTGGCGCAGGTTTACCATGATTATTTTGAAGAGCAGGACGCAGATTTATATGGAAGCAAGAAAGTCCATGTGCCGGAGCCGGAGATATATATGATCTATACAGGGGAGCGTGTCAGCAGGCCGGAAACGATTTCATTTTCCAAAGAATTTTTCAAGGGAAAAGAATGTTCCATTGAAGTAAAGGTAAAAGTAATCTATGACGGCAAAGGAAATGACATCATCAGCCAGTATGTTGCTTTTACAAAGGTATATAACGAACAGGTAAAGCGGTATGGGAGAAGCCGGGAGGCTGTCACGGAAACCATCCGCATCTGCAAAGACAGGAATCTGCTCCGTGAATTTCTGGAGAGCAGGGAAAAGGAGGTTGTGTCTATCATGATGACTTTGTTTGATGAAGAAAGGATTATGCGTACTCATATCGTAAGTGAGAAGAAAGAAACAGCAAGAAAAGCAGCAGAAAACATGTTAAAGACTGGAAAAATGTCAGCAGAGGAAATCGCCGGGTATTTTACGGAGCTTTCTGTGGAAGATGTCCGGGAAATTGAAAAAGGACTGCTTCAAACGATATAATAGTTGCCATTATGCAGATACTATAGAGAAAGATAATAGAATCCCCGGTTGTGAATGAATACAGCCGGGGGGTATTTACATGGAGGGCAAAGTGAAGGAATCAGAACTGATAGGGAAAGTACATTCTGCTGTTTGCCATCAGTGCCGGCATCGGGGCTATGCCGCCCCGGCAGACGTACTGGTTGACATAGGGGTGCTGCCCCGGCAGAAATATGAGGACTGGAGATTCGGGAAAGTACAGTATCTGGAAGCCGTCTGTACCTGCAATTTGAAGAAACTCTCATTTATTATGAAGCAGATCCGCTCCTATGCAAAGAAAACAAACTTAAAACCGTCATTCTGCTATTACAAGCGTTGGGGCGTAAAGGAAAAGCAAGGGCATAAGGCGGTAATCCCCCTCCGTTTCAGTAAGAGCGGAAACCTGGAGATTGAAAAAGCATATGCGACGCATTATGTAGATTTAGGGAGGGCAGAACAGCGAAAGAAAGAGAAGCTGGGGAAGGCGGCAGCGAAAGCGCAGAATGAAATGTCGGATAAGACGCCGGATATGCCGGAGACAAAAATTTCTGGCAGCAGCGAAACATAAAAGAGGGAGAAGGAATGGAAAAAGAAACGGATAAACAATATGAAACCATGAAAAAGATCATGGATGCTTTAGAGGATATCTTATGTTCCTATCAGGGCAGGGGGCATCTGTCTGTATATACTGACCTGGATTCCCTTGCGCTTTTTGCAAGCCTTGTGGCATATGGCCAGATCAAAGTGGAAAATTACAGATATGACTATGACAACGATATCCGGGAGGACGAAGAAGCTGCCCGGATTTACGGGGAGCTTGCACCGCAGACAAGATGGCGTGTGGGGCAGCGTACCCAGATAGAAGCGATACGGATGAACGCCCTAAAGCAGCTCGCATTCCTGGGTTCGCCCGTGTACCGGGAACAGGTTTCTTATGAAGATGCAGGAGCTGTTCTGGTATGCGGGGAAATCCTGCCTTATGAGATTTTCCAGTTGTTTTTAGATACGACGGGATTGAGAAAAATTTATATTTTCCCATACCCGTTCCGGGAGGGATGGGAAAAGCCGTTCTATTTTTCCTTTGAGCCGACTGGGACGGCGCAAAGGGAAATACGGAAGTATGCAGAGAAAAAACGGGAAGAAATGTACCAGGTGATGCGTGAGAAAAGCGAAAGCATTGGTTCTGTAATACCCTCAGTTGACACTTGGCAGAATTTTTAGGTGCAGCCATCAGAATGGAATGAATGACATCCGCAGGAATTTGGGCAGAACCATAATCAGAATCCTGCGGATGTTTTTCGACGGAAGAATCAGGAAATATCTGCACCTTTCTGCTTCTTTGGCTGTCTGGTGCGGGCCTGCCCTAAAATTTTATCGACATTGGAGCAGACCGTATTTAATTCTTTCTGATAATCCCGGTAATAATGGTAGGTTTTCCGCGCTTCCTTTTTCTTATGCAATAGCTGTTCTTTTTCCGCTTTCAGCAGTTTGATGGATGGAAGCCTGCCGTCTGCTGACTGCCCTTGCAGGAATTTCCGGGCTGATTCGTAAAGCGCAATCTCGGCAGAGTGTTCTTCCCGGAACTGTCCCTTGTGTTTTGCTCTGCAAAACTGCCGGTAGACGGATTTATTGGCAAGGTACTGGCCGGTATAATGGATCTGCTCATTTAATATCCGGAGCTTATCTTCCGTATCTTTTAAAACCTTTCTGGAACTGGAAGCAAGGTTCTTAACCTCTGAAAATGAATCTTCCAGGGAATCTCTTGTATCATATCCACGTTCTTGTATATAAGCAACGGTCTTAGCCATTTCCTTTAGATTGGAAAGTTTTACTTTATTGGCATAAGCGGCATTTTGCTGTGCTTTCACACAATCCTGCAGGTTGGTTCCGGGTGGCAAAATTGTTTCAGGTCTGGGAAATGCCAGACAAGGAATTGGATATGGACTGTATCGGTATGCCGGCCCCAAACCATCCAGGGGCAGACAGCATTTATACCGTTTTACAATGTACGCTCTTGATAGAGAGATAGATTTAACTGGTATTCCTACAAAGAGCCGTTTTATGAAAATAGCGGGGAAATATATGATTCAGCAGGGCAGTATCATTGGTAAATATGAGTAATGAGTTGAATTTTATTGACATGAAGCGCACTTCATAGTTTATACTTTACTGAAATACTGATATTCAATAGAATTTGCTGATAGAGAAGGAAGGTGTGATTGATATGTATTCGGCAAAAGAGGCTGCAGAAATAACAGGTCTTTCCACTGCAACATTAAGATATTACGAAAGAGAGAAACTCATACCACAGATAACCAGAACAGACCAAAAGTACAGACAGTATACGGATACGGATATTGAATGGATAAAAATGATACAGTGTATGCGTATGGCAAATATACCTATCAGATCAATAAAGCAATATGTGGAATTGCTAATACAAGGAGGAAAAACCCTTAAGCAGCGTTATTATATGGTACAGGGCCATATAAAAGATATTGAAAATCAAATAACAAATCTACAAAATGCCCTTATTTTAACGCAAAAGAAATTAATATTTTACGGAGAACTTATACAAGAACCCTCATATAAAGAAATAACATATATGGAAGAATGGAAGATGTTCAAGCACGGAAATTAAAAAATAGAATTGCAAAGGAGAAAGAAAATGCCCTACATTACAATTGAAAGTGGTACCTTATCAGATGAGCAAAAGGAAAAGTTGATTAAGAGATTAACGGAAGTATCTTCTGAGATTATGAAAGTACCGCAAGAATTTTTGGTGACGACTATAAAGGAAGTGCCTGATAAAAATTTCGGTATCGGTGGCAAAACAATTGATAAAGTGAAAGCAGAGTATATGCAGTCACATAACTAAGATCAAAACGCTATAAGTTAGATTGAGTATGGAAATGAGGAATATGGATGAAAAATGTTTTAATTACAGGGACGACAAGCGGGATTGGAAAAGCACTTGCTGAAAAATTTGCCAGTGAGAAAATGAATGTAATACTTGTTGCAAGAGATAGAAAAAAATTGAAACAGCAGCAATCATTTTTGCAAAACCAATATCAGGTGAAAGTAAATTATATTCTTTATGATCTGACCAAAGAAGATGCTGTTGATTTTATCATAGAACAAATAAAGCAGTGGCGAATCCAAATTCATATTCTTGTTAATAATGCTGGTTTTAATGAATGTGGATATTTTAGGAACACAGATTTAAGAAAAGAACTTGAAATGATAAATCTGCATATACGTTTTGTTACTGAACTTTCTAAACGTATATTGATAAACATGGAAGAGAATGGATATGGAAGAATCCTTAATGTTGGTTCAACGGGGTCTTTTATACCGTCTCCTACAGATGCTGTTTATTCGGCAACAAAAGCATATATCAAGTCTTTTTCAGATGCTTTATGTGGAGAGTATAGAAAAACCGATATTAGAGTCAGCACTTTATGTCCCGGAGCGACTCAGACGGAATTTGCTATAAAAGCTAATATAGATAATACATTGCTTTTCAAATTGGCCGTAATGAAGCCGGAACGAGTTGCAGAAGTTGCTTATTCTAAAATGATGAAAGGCAAGAGAATTATTATTCCAGGAATGTATAACAAACTTTTAGTTGCTTTTTCAAAAATATTGCCTGTTAGTATTACAAATAGAGTGACGTTATATATGATGAATGCCTAAGAATAAGATGCTCTGCTATGATACAGTAACGCATATCACCAACAAGGCACAGAGGATAAAGGGTGCAGGTGGCATTAGGTCTTTCACAGATTGAGCATTCCGGCAGATTAAGGAGCAGGAACTGTTTTTTGAATGGAAGGAGACTTTGATAAGTAAGGCTGGAAAGTGGAAATTTGGGGAATTCTATGAATTGATTTTAGATTTCTACTACTGGTTGCGCGGATGTATAGAGGGTTATATGGAACGCAACTGAATATTTTGGTATTGTAAAACGTGAATTTCAGTGAATGGTTCAGAATCAGGCCATTGTACTGAAATTAAAAAAATGAAATGGAGAAATAAAAATATGCAATACGATATAGTAGTTAAAACCTAAACTCCCGATAAATTATACACATAATCTAGTATAAAAGTGTTGAGAACCCGCATAAATACTGATGTTTTTTACTTTTTTCTATTTACAAATCTGTGTATAAATTATATAATATAATTATATATTATACACAGGAAAGAGGATTGTAGTATGGCATCATATGTTTATGTTAAAAACCCCAACGGAACCACTTATGTATACGAGAATGAATCTTATTGGGATAAAACGGAGCAAAAAACAAAGCACCATCGTAAATGTGTTGGCAAGCTGCATCCTGAAACAAATGTAATCATTCCAACCAGAAAAAAATCTGTTGCCACTAACAAAGCGGATCCACAAACAGAACATTGCCGCGTGTCTACAATCGGGCCGGCGTTGCTTCTTGATAAAGCTGCTCGCGAAACAGGGCTTGTCAAAATCTTACGCTCCTCTTTTCCAGAAGATTGGGAGCGTATCCTTACCTGTGCTTATTATCTTGCCAGTGAAGGAAATGCGCTTTGCCATGTAGAACAATGGTCTGCCTATAACCAACATCCATACCAGTCTAAACTTGCAGACCAGCGTGTCAGCGAACTACTAAGTCGTATCACCTCTTCACTGCAACAGGATTTTTTCGGGAAATGGATTGCGGCCAAACACAATAAAGGGTATTTTGCCCTTGATATAACAAGTATTTCGTCCTACAGTGAGTTTATTGACTATATTCGCTGGGGATATAATCGGGATGGTGAGGATCTTCCCCATGTCAACCTCCTGATGTTGACCAGTGAAGAATCCCATCTGCCTATATACTATAGGATACTTTCAGGAAGTATCAAAGATGTATCTACAATAGATGAAAGTCTTGCCAACTTAAAGCTTTTGGGATCACGTTCTGTTCATCTGGTCATGGATAAGGGGTTTTTTAGTGAGGCAAATATCAATGCGCTATATAACAGCCATTATCGTTTTAGCGTTGGCATTCCATTTACTGCTTCTATCGCTACAAACGCAGTAGAGGAAAACCGGACAGGAATGGATTCCCATAAAAATTTTATCAGTATTGGTGAGGATGACCTTTACGCGGTAACAAAATGTACGAAGTGGAATGGGCACAGATGTTATATCCATACGTATTATGATAGTCTGAAGGCGGAATTGGAACACAAAAAATTTACGCATAAGCTGCTCCAGTGCTATGACGAGTTGGTAAACTGTAAGGAGAAATCTGAAAACCAGGCATTTTATAACAACTATTTCATTGTCAAAGACCTTCCGAAACGTGGACGGAAGGTAGAGTATAATGAAGGGGCAATCAGCAAACATAAGCAGAATAGTATTGGCTGGTTTGTAATGATAAGCAATAAAACCAAAGATGCTGCCGAGGCATTGCGGGCATATCGCCAAAAGGATGCTGTCGAAAAAGGTTTTGACGATCTCAAAAACGATCTGGATATGAAACGTTTGAGGATTCACTCAAATAGTAGTTAAAACCTAAACTCCCGATAAATTATACACATAATCTAGTATAAAAGTGTTGAGAACCCGCATAAATACTGATGTTTTTTACTTTTTTCTATTTACAAATCTGTGTATAAATTATATAATATAATTATATATTATACACAGGAAAGAGGATTGTAGTATGGCATCATATGTTTATGTTAAAAACCCCAACGGAACCACTTATGTATACGAGAATGAATCTTATTGGGATAAAACGGAGCAAAAAACAAAGCACCATCGTAAATGTGTTGGCAAGCTGCATCCTGAAACAAATGTAATCATTCCAACCAGAAAAAAATCTGTTGCCACTAACAAAGCGGATCCACAAACAGAACATTGCCGCGTGTCTACAATCGGGCCGGCGTTGCTTCTTGATAAAGCTGTTCGCGAAACAGGGCTTGTCAAAATCTTACGCTCCTCTTTTCCAGAAGATTGGGAGCGTATCCTTACCTGTGCTTATTATCTTGCCAGTGAAGGAAATGCGCTTTGCCATGTAGAACAATGGTCTGCCTATAACCAACATCCATACCAGTCTAAACTTGCAGACCAGCGTGTCAGCGAACTACTAAGTCGTATCACCTCTTCACTGCAACAGGATTTTTTCGGGAAATGGATTGCGGCCAAACACAATAAAGGGTATTTTGCCCTTGATATAACAAGTATTTCGTCCTACAGTGAGTTTATTGACTATATTCGCTGGGGATATAATCGGGATGGTGAGGATCTTCCCTATGTCAACCTCCTGATGTTGACCAGTGAAGAATCCCATCTGCCTATATACTATAGGATACTTTCAGGAAGTATCAAAGATGTATCTACAATAGATGAAAGTCTTGCCAACTTAAAGCTTTTGGGATCACGTTCTGTTCATCTGGTCATGGATAAGGGGTTTTTTAGTGAGGCAAATATCAATGCGCTATATAACAGCCATTATCGTTTTAGCGTTGGCATTCCATTTACTGCTTCTATCGCTACAAACGCAGTAGAGGAAAACCGGACAGGAATGGATTCCCATAAAAATTTTATCAGTATTGGTGAGGATGACCTTTACGCGGTAACAAAATGTACGAAGTGGAATGGGCACAGATGTTATATCCATACGTATTATGATAGTCTGAAGGCGGAATTGGAACACAAAAAATTTACGCATAAGCTGCTCCAGTGCTATGACGAGTTGGTAAACTGTAAGGAGAAATCTGAAAACCAGGCATTTTATAACAACTATTTCATTGTCAAAGACCTTCCGAAACGTGGACGGAAGGTAGAGTATAATGAAGGGGCAATCAGCAAACATAAGCAGAATAGTATTGGCTGGTTTGTAATGATAAGCAATAAAACCAAAGATGCTGCCGAGGCATTGCGGGCATATCGCCAAAAGGATGCTGTCGAAAAAGGTTTTGACGATCTCAAAAACGATCTGGATATGAAACGTTTGAGGATTCACTCAAACGCAACCATGGAGGGACGTATATTTATCCAGTTTATTGCGCTTGTCCTGACTACCTATCTGAAAAATGTTATGGAAGAACACGGATGGACACGCAATCATAACCTTCAAGAAATCTTTAGTGAAATGAAATCTCTAAAACAAGTATCCATTGAAGGTAAACGTAAAAAGCTTGTAACAACACCGACCAAACGTCAACGGGAGATTATTGAGTTATACCAGGTCACCGTATGACCTGTGTATAATTCAACGGGATTTTAGGTTTGTTATGAGTGGGGTTATTATCAGAGAAACGAATTATCCGGCAATTCAAAGTGAAATGGAGGCATTGAAGCGGAAAGTCTGGAATAATACTGCGGGATGTGAAAATTATATTTTGCATGAAAAAGATGTAAGTTTTGCGAATTTTCCTTTAAATTCAAGCAAATTATCGGCTGTGGCAAGCTGTTATCATATTTTTATGGATACAAAAAAAGTGCAGTTGCTGTATAACGAGCTTTCAAAACTGTTTAAAAAGTCTGATTTATATACAATAGGGGTATGTCTGGATAAGAGTGTTTTGTTTGCCCGCTATGGAGAAAAAAATCTGAATAATCAGCTAACAATAGCAATACAGTTATTGATTGAACATTATTGCCAGTTTTTGATCATGAACCATGCGGCAGGTGATATTTGCTATGAAGCGATGCAGCCTGAACAGAATACAAAAATTCAGCAAAGGCTGTATGAACTGAAGGCATTGGGCAGTATGTATTATTCACCAAAGACGATACAGGATTGTATCAGGGAAATACATTTTGTAAAAAAATCTGAAAATATGATAGGATTGCAGTTGGCGGATTTTGTGCCGAATACATTGGGACGGTATGTTGCCGGAATGAAACCCAAAAATAAGAATTTTGCTAAAATTGTAAGAAAGAAGCTATATGATGGCTGTCAGGACAAGACCTATCGCTTTGGATTTAAGGTACTGTCCTAAAAACAGAGATTGAGATTAGGCGTTTTTTCGTTTTCGAGTGTTGACTTTTCGATAAAATTGGATATAATATAGTTAATGGGATTGTGGTTGTGAGGCGCTAATGAATTTTAGTCAGCCATTTATGAAACAGGTTCTTTGGAGCTTGCGTAGTAGTAAGCAGCCAGTCGAACCCATTAAGAAAGATTTAACAGAGTCTTGACAGAAGTGTTGAGGCTCTTTTTCTTCGAAAAAATTTTTTGATTTTTAATGTAGGAATGAATAAGTGAGTGGGATTCCGCCGCCTTCGGCATTGTGGGCAATGTGTATAACTCCCCGTCTTATGGAGCTGTGGGCAACACTGTTTGCAGGATGTGGGAAAGCTGCTCTTTGCTTTTCTATATGCTGTGAATGGTGTTGTCCATAGCGGAATGGGGAGTTATGCATATTTCCACGATGCTTTTTTGCTTTTAAAGCCCTTTTCAGACAGGGAATTACCGGGAAGGGTTATTATCCCGGTCTGGCTGTTCCTGTGCCTTATTAGGTGGCTCTGTGCGTCCTAAATACTGGTTCAGGTTCTCCAGTTTCCGGTTCAGCGATTTCAGCTCTTTTTCACAGTTTTTGTATGTGGTGGTCAGTTCTTTTTTCTGTGCGGTCAGTTCCTGATACTCCGCTTTCAGCTTGTCGATGTTCAAGCCTTTTAAGGGGATGCCCGCCTGCTCCAGCATACGCCTTGCGCCGCCATAAAGGATGATCTGGCTCTCATGCTTACGGAAATAAGCGTCAGGGTTTTTGGACTTCTTATAGGCGGTATGATACGCTTTATTTGCCTTGTACTGCTCCGCATATTTGATGATTTCCGCAAGGTCTTTGATGCGGTTCTCCAGTTTGCGGACAGTCTGCTTTGCTTCCTTCCTGGTGGCGGCAGTGGTGGCGATTTTCTGTTCCAGTTCTTTTATAGAGCCAGCTTCATTATATGCCTGTGCCGAAATCTTTAAATTCTCTACCGCCGCCCACCTCTGCAGCCCCGGACTGTTCTGGAATTTCTCATCAGAGGTGTCAATCAATCTCTTATTTGCGTAATCCCTTTTCGGGATAACTGCCTTCCGTTCCCGTTTCAGTTCAATCCGTTCTTTGATGCGCAGAAAATGATATGGTTATGGACGTGACCTTTATCAATATGTGTGGTAACAACATAAGAATATTTCCCCTCTAAAACCTTATTCGCAAGCGCCTTCCCGATCTGGTGCGCTTCATCAAAACTGACCTCACCGGGAGCGAAAGCCTGTATCAGATGATAGGCTTTATTGGGGCTGTTTTCCCGGCAGTGGTCTAAGGTATATTTGAAGTCAATCGCTGCGGTTTCCGGCGCACAGGCGTAGGAAGAAATGTAGATGCTTTCATCTGTCTTGTCCGGGTTGCATATGTAGGCTACCGCTTTATCAACGGTTGCTGTGATAGCATGGATTTTTGTGTATGCCATACCTGTTTCATCAACTCCTTTACTTCGTCCATATCTTCCTGATAGACGTGGTTTGTGCTGTTAATCCTCTTTGCAATCTGGTTCAGGCTAGAGCTGATCCGCCCCAGCTCCGTATTGTATTCCCGCAAAAAACTGTAATCCACATCATAAACATATCCGTATAGAATCAGCTTCCGGATAAAAGCCGATTTGCTTTTCATGCCGGACAGCTTAAACTTCTCGTCAAGGATATACTGCTCCTTGTCATCTAAGTGAAATTCATTCCGGTTGATGCGTGTCCTGTTTGCCATTTCTGCATCGTCCTTTCTAAATTTGGGCATAAAAAAACTGCTGTAACTTGTCTGGTTTACAACAGTCTGGTTTTGTGTCTGCTCAGTTGTTTTGGATAAACTTAACCATATGTTATTGTAGCAAATCTGCGAGGGAAGGTCAAGGACTGGCAGAGAAAAAACGGAAAGAAACCAAAGAGGGTTAGGGACACTTCCCTATGGAAATTTCATCAAACGGACGGTAGGACGGAATGATGAATTTCGCCCGTGTGTCCGGACATGGGCAGTGCTTGCTATTCTTGTCTTTCGACACTCTCGGAGGATGTGTCGGTACTTAACCAGTATCATAAAATAAAATTGTTTTATAGTTCCAAATGTTTAAAACTTTTGCTTGAATTTTTAATGTGGATGATGTAAAATAGCAATATGAATTTGGAACAGATATATTCAGAGGACGAGATACGAGTACAAATTTTTAAAGCCTTGGCAGATAAAACACGTTTGGATATTATAAGGATTCTTAGAAACAGGGGTGAAGAAATGAACTGCGGTGAGATTGGAGAATATATTGATATTCCCAAGTCAACAGCATCGTATCATTTTAAGACGTTAAGGGAAGCAGGTCTGACCGCAACAAGAAAAGAATCATTGAACAAATATGTATCGTTAAGGCTGGATATGTTTGATAAGTATCTACCGGGATTTCTTGACACTCTTTGAAAGATATGTGTCAAGAAATTTTTTGAACTATAGTTCTATAATTCCAAAACTATAAAATAAAATTAGGAGGAATATAAAATGATCATTGATAGTCATGAGCATCTAATGCTGCCCATAGAAATGCAAATTGAAAAACTGAATCAGGCGGGAGTGGATAAAGCTATATTATTTTCGACTGTACCGCACCCGGAGCAAGCAAAAAATCTGACAGAGATGCGAGGAGAAATGAACATACTATATAAAGTATTGGCTGGTGAAAATAATAAAGAAACAAATAGAGAAAGAATGATAAAAAATAATAATGAGCTAGCTATGCAGATGAAAAAATATCCTGAAAGATTTTTCGGTTTTGGTGCAGTGCCTTTGGGTATGAGCGAACCAGAAACTTCTTCATGGATAGAAGAGAATATATTGTCTAATGAATTTAAAGGTATTGGAGAATTTACTCCCGGTTCTGATGAACAGATTAGGCAGCTTGAAGTAATTTTTCAAGCAGTAAATAATTTTAGTAATTTACCAATATGGGTTCATACATTTAATCCTGTCACTATATCAGGCATACACATTTTAATGGAACTTTGTGAAAAATATCCCTCAGTGCCAGTGATTTTTGGACATATGGGTGGATCGAATTGGATAGATGTGATAGATTTTGCAAAAAGCCATAAATACGTGTACTTAGATCTTTCCGCAGCATTTGCTTCAATTGCAACTAGAATAGCTATTTCTGAGTTGCCGGAAAGATGTCTTTACAGTTCGGATGCACCGTATGGAGAGCCTTATTTGTACAGGCAACTAATAGAATTTGTTAGTCCTTCACAGGAGGTTGCCAATATGGTATTGGGAAATAATATATTGCAATTATTGAGTAAATGAAATTAAGGAAAGCTGGTGTTTGTGATGGGCAAAGTAATGATTTTATCTTTTACAGATGATGAGGAAGATATTTATAAGCGGATATTGCAAATCATAAACGGCAGTAAAAATTTTGAACAATGCAGAACTTTTCAGAATATAAAACTAATTCAAGCTGGAAAATTATGGATAGATTATATGCAAAGAAATGTTTGTGTTAATAACATTGAAATTGAACTTACCTATATTGAATTTGAAATTTTATATCTATTAGCTGGCAATCCCGGTAGGGTGTTTAGAAAAGAGCAGATATACGATATTGTTTGGAATGAAGCATATGCTGGTGATTACAATATCGTTGTGAGTCATATCCATAATATAAGAGAAAAGATAGAGGATAACCCAAGCAAACCGATTTACATACAGACGGTTTGGGGCGTAGGCTATCGGTTCAATAAAAATCTAAACAGTGGTTTGTAATGTAAATATTGCAGACTGCTGTTTGGTGGTTGGAAGATAGTTTATGAATTATAGCTACCTTTTTGGTAAGTATATACCTGAAAAGTGCGTACTTGTCTTATCTGTGATGAAATGCTATTTTTATCTCAAATAATGGGAAAGGATATGGAATGATGAAAAATATAGAAATCGGTTCAATCCGTCCGCCGTCAGAAAGTGAAAGTCTGCTTGTCCGGGTAACGAGAGGATGCCATTGGAATAAGTGTTATTTTTGCGGACTATACAAATCTATGAATTTCTCCATGCGTCCGATAGAAGATACCATACAGGATATTAAGGAACACGCAGCATTATATCAAGGGAGAAAATTCAAATCCTGTTTTTACAGGATGGGGATGCGCTGGTATTAAAAACGGATTATCTGCTTCGTATTCTGGACGCACTAAATAAGTATTTTCCTGATTTGGAGCATATAACCTCCTATGCTCGTGCTGACAGTATCACACGAAAAAGTTCGGCAGAATTACAGGAGCTTTGACAAGCGGGACTAAATCATTTGTACTGTGGTATGGAAACCGGATCGGATAAGATATTACAGCTTATCAACAAAGGCTTCCATGCAGATACTGTTGTGGAAAGCGGGTGTATGGCAAAAGACGCTGGCATGATTTTATCAGAGTTTATATTGCTTGGGATTGGTGGAAAAGAGCTTTCAAAAGAAAATGCAATCCAGACAGCGAAAGCACTTAATGTGATTCAGCCGGATTTTATTCGTGTCCATGCAACGGGAATAAAAATGTATGGAGCAGATTTTACAGAAAAATCCGCAGGTGGATTTTACCAGACTTTGTAATTATGTCAGGCAATCACAGATTTAGGATAATAAGAGAACCCGCATAGCTGTTTCAAGTTTTTGCTGTGCAGGTTCTTTTTTGCCATAAGGATAGTCGATAAAAATAATTATTTTTTGCTTTGGGAAGGGCAGCATACGGGCTGAATGTCCAATCCGTCCAAATATGATGTTCCCCAATCGCACATGGCGTTCAGTACGGGTATGATGCTTTTTCCAAAGGCAGTAAGAGGGTAGATTGTTTTAGGCGGTTTTTCAGGAATCACTTCTCTGTTTATCATGCCGCAATCTTCTAAATCATGGAGCTGACCGGAGAGCATTTTATTTTTCATTCACCTTTGTGATAAGACCGTCTGGATCAAAAGCGAAATCATAAGATACTTCAAATTCTTTTCCGTCTTTTTGGACAGTGACTTTTACAGTTTCCGTCGTCTCTGTTTTTTCTATAAGCTGTTTTCTTATTACTTTAATTTGGATATTTTCCTTTTGGGCTTCTAAGAGGTAAGTTAAACCGGGAGCATTGTTCAGAAAAGCCTCAAGTTTATCTTTCGCAAAATAATTTCCTACTTTTTCTTCCCAGTTTGGAAGGATATCTTCCACTAAAACGATATCATCTTGATTTTCTTTGTAATATTCTTCGGTTCCCATGCCGATCACAGAAATGCTTGGACATAACTCATCATTTGGACATGTAAACATAGTATCAATAACCGTTTCTACGCCTTTACTGACGATGTCTTCGTTTTTAGAAACACAACCACCCAATATACATGCCATTAACAGAGAAAAAATACAAATCAATAGTTTTATATACTTCTTCATTGGGATCCCGCCTTTCTCCACTTACGGTTTATTTATCTATATTATACTTTTGAACTGTTAATTAGTCAATGAATTGTAAGGGATACGGCAACCTGCATTTGCTTTTTCGCACTTATCAGATTCTTTTATATTCTTTTTGTATGGTGTATAATGGCGGTAAAGGAGTGACGTTTATGAATATGAATATTATATCAAGCTACTTACAATTTTTGCGGACAAGCCGCTGTTACACACAAGACGATTTGGCGAAAAGGTTAAATGTCTCAAGGCAGGCGGTTTCAAAATGGGAAACAGGATCAACTCTTCCTGATATAGAGATTCTGCTGAAGATTTCTAAGCTATATAACCTTACGATAAATGATATATTGGAGCCTAAGATATTGCCGCAGAGGATAACTGATTTTGATCAAATATCCGCAATACCTGAAAAAGAGCTAAAAGAAACATTGGATCAGTTTGATACGAATTCGCTTGCAATAGCCCTAATGGGGGCGTCTCCGGAGGTAAATAATCTTTTTGAAAAAATCTTACCTGGTATAGATTTTGAGACGGCGAGAAATCATATTGGCAGGGTTAGGGTTGAATGTGTTGAGGATATGCAGAATCAAATTATTTTTATGATAAACTTACAGGCTATTGATGATGAAGTATGATTTTCGACAAAGACTACATAACTGCCTGCTTTGCACTATTTCTATTCGTAGCCACTGCTGCGCCGTCGAAAATCTGTTTTGCAGATAAGCGAATATTCTGCAGAGTCCCATCAGATATAATATGGTCAGCACACCAGTCAGCTCAGGATTTCATTTTTGACCGGACGGGGCTTTACCAGAGTAATGGCACTATTACTTCTTATAAACAAGCCGGCTGAAAGAACGGCTGTCTTTTTTCATATAGTAAGCTAAAATTGCATAGGCAAGCAATAGGGACGAACAATGTGCGCGCGGGAACAAATAAAAAATATTGGAAATTATTCTAAGATAGACACTATACTTATTCGCAGTCATGGTAGGGGATCATATATAATTTACTTGAATAATTTGCTTGATGCATTATAAGATCAGAAGGGAAAAGAAATGTATAGGATAGCTATATGTGAAGATGAAAAATATATATTAGAAGAATTACATAAAAAAGTAAAAACGTATATAAAACAGAAACAGTTGATCGCAAATGTAAAAACATATATGTCCGGTGAAGATTTATTAAGGGAAAAGGACACCTATGATATTATTCTTTTGGATATGATGCTTCCGGGGGTAAATGGGATTGAGGTTGCAAAACAGCTCTATCGTAAAAGTTGTATAATTTTTATAACTTTTTATGAGGAGTATGCTTTGGAGGCATTTGATGTGGATGCGGTGCACTATTTGATAAAACCTGTCTCGGATGAACGTCTTTATCAAGCGTTGGATCGAGCAATAGGACGATCGGAACAAATGGATCATAAAATGCTGACACTTGTGAAGGCAGGAAAAACGAGAATAATTGACATACACGATATTTTATATTGTGAAGTATTTAATCATCAAGTGCTCATCCATACGGTGCAAGATACCTGCGATTACTCAGGCTCATTGGATATGTTAGAGAAAGAATTGGATGCGAACTTTTTTCGCTGCCATAGAAGTTACATTATAAATATCAGGTGCGTTATAGGGCAGGAAGAAGGGGTGGCGATTATGTCAAGCGGAGATAGGATATTGGTTTCAAGGCGAAAGCAAACAGAGTTTATGCAAAAACTATTGAGATTTTTTAAAAGGGAGATAATATAGTGGGGCATTTACAAATTTTTTCCATAGGATTTTATATTTGGTGGTTATTTATTAATGGTTTGCTTTATACCGTGGAATTTAGTTTTATACAAAGTTTTACTGGAATCCGAGGTAAAAAGTATATGATGCCATATGTTTTGTTAAGTGATCTGCTCACGTTTCTAGTGATGTACTGCCATAGTATAGGTGTATTCAGATTGATTTTACATATGGGACTTATCGTTTGCTTTTGTAAGTTTTTGTTGAATATGGAGTGGATAGATGCCATTGCTCCAGCAATGATTGTTTTGACACTTTCTACTTTTATGGAGGGATTTCAGACAGTATTTATGCGTTGGTTAGTGAACCAGAATGTTGGAGAGTACATAGGAATTGTAATACAGATGCTTGTGTCAGGAGCGTTAGCCATATTATTAGTTATGACATTACAATTTATTAGTAAAAAGTATGCCTATACAGGGCAGCAAAAAATATCATCTTATCTATACACACTGCTTCTGCCGTGTATATTCATTGTGTGGGTGATCCGCAGCGGGCTTGGGCTGGATATGTGGCTGGATCAGTCTTTCAAGGATCAGTCTGATCTTTGGGCTTTGGTGTGGATTTTGGGAGCATGTGCTATTTTTTTTATTATTTTGAAATTAGTTAGTAAGATTATTACGTTATCTATAGAAGAGACAGAACAAAAGAGGCTGCAGGATCAAATAAAGAAGCAGTATATATATTTGGAAGAAGCCAAAAAAAGAAATGAGCGGTATCGAATGTTTCAGCATGATATTGATAATCATTTTTTGGTGTTATCTGGATTGATCCATGAAAAAAAGTATAATGAGGCTGAAGAGTATTTTAATAAATTACATGGGACATCTGATGAATTGCTTATTGGTATTGAGACGGGAAATCCGGTTATAGATATCCTTTTAAATGAAAAGGTTAATTTTGCAAGATTAAATGGTATTGAGGTGAAACAAGATATAAAAACTTTAGCAGACTGTTCTGTGGAAGATATGGATTTGTGTATTATTTTGGCAAATGCAATTGATAATGCGATACAAGCATGTATAAAAGAAAAGAACATCCAGCCGGAAATATTGATAACTGTTCGTAAGAAACATCTTTTTTTAATTGTGGAAGTTACCAATACGATGATTTCAGAGAATTATACATTCGAGTATGGAACCGGTCTGAAAAACATTAAGCACATTGTTGAAAAGTATGAAGGAACAATGGAAATAGAAACGAGTGCAGATTGCTTCAGACTGTCAATATTATTATGTTTATTGCCGTTTACGAACATGCAATGACCGTTTACGAAATTAGGCTTGTAAGAATAAAGATAAATCCGATATAGTAAAAAATAAGAAACAAAATGGAGGTAGAGAACAATGATCAATAATACAAGACCTAATTATATTAATCCATTGGCGATGATGAAAAATAACAAACAAGTGAAGCCTTTAGGTTTGGAAAGTTTAGATAAAGCAGGAGAGAAAAAGCAAAAATCCTTAGAGGCAGAAAAACAATCAATACAAAACTCATTGTTATTAATGAAGGGTTCCTCTGGTAATGGGGAAACATCAGAAGAGAATATTAAATTATTGGAAAAGAAGTTAGATGAGATCACTGCTGAGATTAAGGCAACCAGGCAGGAAGCGATAAAAAATGTGCCGATTGATGAAAAGCAGGCGGAAGAAAAATCTGCCGTTCAAGGAGTTTTTGATACATTTCGGCAAAAAGGATATGAGGAATCGCCAGGTTGCTACAGAGTTGTAAATGATAATAATAAAGGTTATAAAATAGAATATGATGAACTTGATGGAAGAAATTAAGAAAAGGATAAGATTGTTTTGAAATATAATTCACATGAGATTAATTAAAAATGCTTTGTGGGTCACTTAAGTGCAAGTTCAGAATGGTCGAAATATTATAAAGCACTATTCGGGGAGGTCATGTGATGTATATTAATACCGGTTCATTGTTTGTTAATTTAAACGGTAAGCCGCCGGTACTTCATAACGGTTTCTTTAAGATGAGCGACAAAAAGATCCATTCATTTTATGGAGGCAATAAGGAGATTACAAAGGAGAATGCACTTTTGTATAGATACCGGATGGCAAATCCGATCAAAATCTTTGAAAAAGATCAGAAATATAAGCCGATCGAGGATAGTTCGGATGTGCCGCGCGAGTTCCTGGTTCAGTTAAATGAAGAAGGATACTCCTGGGATGAATTCCGGTTTCAGAGTGCATTTAGCAGTTGCTAAGGTCATGAATCAACGGGCAGATGTTTTTGCAGAGAATGTGGGCGGTTTTTTGGAAAACAATGGATTTGTTGGTGAGAAAGAGAAAATATATGACATTATCACATCTGAATACAACAGTAAAATTCAGCAATACAGTGAGTATATTCAGCAGAACAGTGATTATGCACACCTAAAAGGAACAGAGTATGAATGGTTGTCGAATGATATTGCATATATGGCTCAGGAGCTGAGGAAAGCCTGTGATACGATGCAGGCTCCGGATACATCAGGAGAAGGATACAGTTTGGAAGAGATCTCTCTGGCGAATCGTCTTGTGCAGGATTTATCGTTTGACGGATTGTTTGACAGTCTTGGGAATGAAGAGAGCTTTGGACTGGATGCGGGAATGCTGTTATTAAAGACACAGTTGTTTGCAGAGAATAGCATGGCGTCAAAGCCTTTCGCGGAGAAGATGACAAGCGCTGTAAATACCCGTATAGATGATGTCATTGATAAGATAAACGATCGGATATTGAGGTTATATGACGATCCTTATTATGATAAGGAGAGATCACCGGTATATGATAAGTCCGAAATTTATGATGTCAGCAGGATGATGCTGAAAATTTATAAAGAAAAGGGTAGTTATTCGGAAACCATTTTGGCAAGTATAGAATATGCCCTGAATAGGAGCAAGAGCAAGGAAGATAAAAATGGAATTATCGACAGATATAAGATGAATTATTATTGGAAAAGATTTTATGATAATTCAGAATGTTTCCGGCAGTTTTATTATTCAGAAGGGGTTGACAAGAGGACGTCTTACCAGAAATTGGTAGATTCTTGGAACGCTTATGCTTATGATGTTTCGAAATTTAATGATTGCCGGATAAAAACGAACAGAGTGTCTGTATTGGTGTAACTAGTGTGTCGGTATATTTAGCAGAAATGAGAGGCGGGATCAGATTATGAATATATTAGGTGTATCTTATAAGAGAGATGTGCAAAACGCAGAATGGAAATCAATTCAACCGTTACAATGTGAGAGGAAGCAAGGTTCACTGACAGGAACAAATCTGTCGGAAGGAAAAGGTTGGACGGTTGGGAAATTACACATGTGCAAAGTGAGAAGCCTACGTCAATAAACCCAAAGGAACCCCTTAAGGTGGTACATATTAGACACGATCACTATTTAAGAAATGGAGAAGATTATTTCAGAGTGTTTGAACAATATGCAAAAGGGCAGATAAGCGAGGATGAATTTTCAGCATATTCCACTGTATTTGACAGGGTAGTCGGCGATACTCTGAAAACAAATGGGGTATGGGGAATAAGGAACCTTGTGGAAGAGATGAAAGAGAATATCTCGAAAGGAATTGCCAATACTCCGGATAATCTGAAAACAGAGCTTTCTACAGGCGGAATAAAACTTTCTTGGAAGGAATTGATGAATATGCAAAAGACAGGAGAGTATATAGACAAATTCCTATGTGAAACATCCCCCTGTGGTTATGATGGTTATGCCAAGATCGGGATTGCCCGGGCGTATGTGTACAAATCAGGGTTGGGACTATCAGAAGATCAAATAAAAGTTTTAAGAAATGCAGTGGAAGAAAAGATAGATAAGAAGTTGGAGAATACAAGGAGGGCACTGGAGGATGCAGCGGCAGATATACAGAACCCGATGTGGGAAGGCTATTATATCGGAGGAACAAAGACGATGCCGATTGCTTCCAATACAAAGTTGATTTCTGAGATTACAGAGGCATTCTCTAAGATCGATCCAAATGATAAAAGTTCTTATGATGCAGCAGTAGACCGGTTTCAGGAGTTAATGCGGCCATGGGAGACGACTTTCGCGAGTTATGTGGCAAGGCAGGCGCCAGGCTATGCGAGTTCCTATGTGCAGGGGAAAGAGTATAATTCCCGAGCGGGTTATCAAGCAATTTGGAATGGAACATATTAGGAAATAAGTGTTTTATGATCGACCGGATAGCAGTTTCCAACTTTTATGAGAAATATATTGGAGAGGTAGTATGAATGAGCAGAGAAGGTTACTATAATATAGACATGGCAAAGACAGGAGCTTTGTTGAAAGATAAGGTCTTTGGGGCAGGATATTCCGTGAAGGAGATTCAGGAGTTCCTTCATCTGTCTTGTCCGCAGCCAGTCTACAGATGGTTTAAGGGGCAGATTCTTCCGTCTCTGGATCATTTATATGTATTAAGCCGGTTGCTAGGCGTGCATATGGAAGAGCTGATCGTGGCTAAGGGGAATAATAGAAGAGCGTTGTCCAAACAGGAGAGAAGGCTGCATTTGTATTGGCGAAAGCTGATCGTTGGTATGCCTGTGCCGGAGCGTATCTGAAAATTATTGTGTGTATGACATTGTCCCAGTTCGTATTCGATTGCGGAAATGAGTGCTCAGAGATAATCTGTTTTTGGACTATCCGTCCAATGAAAAATAACTGAAAATATAGTATCCTCTTATCAGAACCGAAAAAGGTATTGATAAGAGGATTTTTTATTCAAAATATGCCTGAGCAGCGGTTTGTGAAAACAAAAAGAAAGAGAAGGAGAGAGAAGAATGAAATTAAGAACAGATTTTGTAACGAATTCCAGCAGCAGTAGTTTTATCTTAGCAAGAAAAGGAGAACTTACAGAAAAGCAAAAGCAGGCGATCACGAGATACGTAGAAGAGAAGATGCTCGGTAAAAAGCTGATGGCGCCGGATATTAGTAAAGAAGAGATGCAGGAAGTATTTGAAGACAATTATATTAATAAGGATGAGCAGGAAAGGATCAGAAAAGCTCTGAAAAAAGGGAAGACTATTTACAGCGGACGTGTCAGCTTTGATCAGGGAGATTATGATCTGGGAAATATGTACATCCAATTATGGAGAATGCTAGAGGAAGCGGACGGAGAGAATTTTGAAGCTATTGACGGTTCATTATCATATTAGAGGCGGGACGGCGTATGAGGATTCGGAAAGAGAATGATTTTCTCTCTATGTTTGATGAAGAGACTGGAAGATATCTGCGTACGGGTATCATCAGAGACGGGAAAGATACAGGAGAAGATCCTTTTATGAGTTCGTTTCCCGAGCTTCTGGATGTGGGGATCATGGGGCATTGCAAGCATGGAAAGAGTGGATTGTGTATGAAGGCGGGGATTGAGTGTTATCAGGATGGCCTGCATGCAGAGATGCCTAATATGAGGTTACAGGATTTTAAGGAGCTTGTCGGGCAATGCAGGGGAAAGACCTATCAGTTTGCATTGGGCGGCTGCGGAGATCCGGATCAGCATGAAGCATTTGAGGAAATATTGCGGCTGTGCAGGGACGCGGGTATTGTTCCGAACTTTACGACCTCCGGCTTTGGAATGACAGAGCATATTGCCAAATTGTGCAAGAAATATTGTGGAGCGGTTGCAGTCAGCTGGTACAGGAGTGAGTATACGATTAACGCCATAGAATTGCTGAAAAAAGCCAAAGTCAAGACGAATATTCACTATGTTCTGAGCAAGAATACGGTTGCAGAGGCATTGCAGAGGATAAAGGAACATAGCTTCCCAAAAGGGATCAATGCGATTGTTTTCCTGCTCCACAAGCCGGTTGGGTTGGGAAGTTATGCCAACATGATCAGGCAGGATAATGAGGAATTCCAGGATCTTATCAAGTATATTGCATCAGAGGTTTTTGGCTATAAGGTCGGGTTTGATTCTTGTACAGTACCTGCGTTGCTAAGGCATTCCGGGAAGATTGACCCGGACAGTCTGGATACATGCGAAGGAGCCAGGTGGTCTGCTTATATTACTCCCGATATGAAGATGCTTCCATGCAGCTTTGACAATCAGGAGCAGAAGTGGGCGGTGGATTTGAGAGCATATTCGGTGGAAGAGGCTTGGAACAGTGAGGTCTTTGATGATTTCAGAAATCAGTTCCGCAGGGCATGTCCAGGCTGTCCGGAAAGGCGGCGGTGCATGGGAGGATGTCCGATCAGGTCGGAGATCGTACTGTGTGGGAGAAGGGAAACCCCATCTCCCACTACAACATCGTATCATCCTTAAGTACTTCGGCAAGGTTGATTTTCCGTACATTCCGCCAGGCAAATGCGTAAGCCAGTGTGATAGATCCCAGGATTGCCAGCATAAAGATAACGATCGGGATCAGCGGCGCCTCCGCCATGAATTCTCCTGTGTCCAGATAGCTCATTTTCAGCATATAACCCACTGTGATGACCGCGAACGGAAGGGTGATCAGGATCGGGCGTCCGGCAAGGACGGCAGCCTCGATACAGAACATTTTCCGGATATTGGCAGGTGTCAGCCCGATGGACATGTACCTTGCGAATTCCCGTTTCCTCTGCCGGACGAATCCCAGAGTGTTGGAGAAGACGTCGCCGATCCCGATGATGGCAAGCAGAACACAGAAGCATCCGAAAGCAACCCGCATTCCCTGCAGCACTTTATTGTTTGTTTCATATGCCTGGATCCGGTTCTCGATTTCCAGTGTGTAAGATGTACCAAGCAGGCGGCAGATCTGATCCTGTAACGCATCTAATTCCTCGCGCGGCAGATCTTCTCTGCCAAGGATACGAATGTAAAGTTCTGTTGTTGTGTCCCCGATCTGCCCTTTGATGTTTTTCCACAAAGATACCGGAATAAAATGTACAAGTTCATAGTAGTCTTTGGAGGCATATTCTTCTCTTAACACGGGAACCTCTTCTGTATAGGATAAAACCGGAATCTCAGTACTTATCGCATTATCTCTGTTCATTAAGAAGGCGCTTGCAGGAGCTGAAGCTTTTCTGCCGCCGTTCTGGGTTTGGATATAGGGCATAAACACTGGATGCCTGAAATCCGGATTTGTCACATCGCGGATGAGATTTCTGACTATCGCCCCGTCGAGCCGCGGAGCAGTACCGATCTGCTGACAATAATCAAGGAAGCTGTTATCATCCATTATCATAATAGGGGCGTTTACCAGCCATCCGTCATCTGTCTTTGTCACGGATTCGCCGGAAGCATGGGAGAATCCGCCGAAGGATTTCATCTCCTCGCTCATTTCATCTGCTGTGATGAGCCTTTGGGCTGTTGCCTTCTGATATACGGCGACGCTTTGTACACCGGTAAGCTTCCGGAGTTCGTCGGCTTCCCAAAAGGCGTCCACATCCGTATCCTTGACCGTGACCATGATATCCCATGCATCCTGATACCGTTCAAAATAGGTTTCCCGTGTGCTGATCGCCGAGGTTGTGACAAAGCATTGCATGATCGTAAATGCCAGGAGGGAAAAGACCAGGGACAGTGAGGCGGTCCGCAGGGACTTCTTCTGGGCTTTCAGTGCGTTTCCGGCAAGCTCGCCTTCTGCGCCGAATAAAGCGGCAAGGATGGGAGAACTTTTCTTATTTTTTAATTGAAGTTCTCCGGTATTGCGGATTGCTTCAAGAGGCGTCAGCCTGCTTAATTTCCGCGCAGGCAGCCATGCGGAGATCCATATGGTTATCACCGTTATGAGCAGCGTCAGGACGAGGATGATAGGATGATAGCCGGGGATCGCTCTATGACGTCCGGGAATATCCGTTCCGAGCAGTATGTTTGACAGATACATCAGTCCCATGCTGCCTGCAATGCCAAGGATATTTCCGATCAGTACCGGTATGGCACAAAGGGCGGCGGATTCTTGCAGGAGGCATGTACGTATCTGTTTTGGAGTAGCTCCGATACTGGAAAAAATACCAAATTGACGGATTCTTGCGTTCATGGATACGGCAAAGGCATTGTGTATGATCACGATCAAGGACAAGGCGGCAAGTAATGTTATCAGGATAAACAGCGGGAAGAGCAGCCTTGGCGCCGGATCTTCCGGGACGCGGATCAGATACATTGCCAGGAGCTCATAGTTATAGGAAATCTGTTCAGGGGCGGCGCCGATCAGCCTGGCAATACGAGGGGTATCCGAAAGAATGACGCCCATATCGTCAAAGATGATATCCACTGTGTTTGCCGTACCGGTTACTTTTGTTACATGGGCAAAATTCTGTATGGCTTCTATGTCTTTGGGCTGCAGTTCTCCGGTGATCCGGCTGTGCCAGCTGCCGTCTTCAAGATGAATCCGTTCAACTTCGTATTTCCATGTATTATAGAATAATCCGCACAACAAAGATAAAAGCAGGGCGGAAATAAATGCGGCAAGTCTGACGGATAACCCGGCGGAACGATTGTTTTTGATATAATCTGATGAATAATCTCTCCACATATCCCTTACCTCCGGTATTCGTCGCTGATGATCTGCCCGTCTTCCAGTGTAATGATCCGATGGGCATCCAGCGCCGCCTTTTCGTCATGCGTGATCAGTATGATCGTCTGCTCCAGGCTGCGGTTGGAGATCTTCAGCATGTCCATGATCTCACGGGAGTTCTTCTGATCCAGATTTCCGGTAGGTTCATCGGCAAGGAGCAGCGCCGGACGGTAGATCAGAGAGCGCGCGATCGCAGCCCGCTGCTGCTGTCCTCCGGATAACTGGTTCGGCAGCGCTTCGAGCTTGTCGGAGATACCAAGAGAGCTTACGATCTGATCAAAATATTCTTGATCGGGCTTTTTCTTGTCAAGAGTGAGGGGCATGAGTATATTTTTCCGCACGGTGAGGGTAGGGATCAGGTTATAAAACTGATATACTAAGCCAACCTTCCTGCGGCGGAAGATCGCCGCCTGTGCCGGAGTTAATTTGGATAGATCGGTTCCGTCTATGGTGACGGTTCCTTCCGTTGGTCTGTCTACGCTTCCGAGAATATGCAGGAGGGTAGATTTGCCTGAACCGGAAGACCCGACGATTGCTGTAAATTCCCCTTTCCTGACGGTAAGGTCGATCCCGTGGAGCGCTGTTACCTGACTATTGCCGGAACCATAGACCTTCCGGACTCCTTTGCATTTTAATATTTCCATTCTGCGTTTCTCCTTTTCTTTTGGTTTTGGATGATTCTTTGTAGGTTAATGATAGAAGCGAATCTCAAAGAGAGCGCCGCTATTTGGTTTGTTCATCGCCCGTATCGTTCCGTTTTGGCGTTCAATGATTTCTTTTGCCAGGGCTAATCCGATCCCTGCGCCGCTCTCGCCAGCGCTTCGTCCGCGGTAGAAGCGTTCAAAAAGATGGGGGATATCCTCTTTGGCAAACCCGTCTCCCTCGTCCCAGATAAGTATTTCCGTATATAAGGGATTCTGAGCATAGGAACAGTGGATCGTTGTATCTGCGCCGCTATGTTCCATGCAGTTTTTCATCAGATTCATGACCGCCTCCATCGTCCAGTCCAGATCAATGGCTGCCATCATCTCTCCGAATTCCGGGATATCAATAGAAACAGCGGAATCAACAAGTAATTCCTGCAGATTATCTGCCGCAAGGACAAGCAGGGTGAAGACGTCAGTTTCTTCTCTTTGCAGAAGGAGTGTTCCCGCATCCATCCGGGATAGGACCAATAGCGATTCTTCCAAATGAGTGAGGCGTAAGAGCTGCTTTTCTATCTGAGCCATATGGTGCTCCGGGCTCTCGCTTCTTCGTTTCAGCATCTGCAGAGACAGGGAGGCGGCGGTCAATGGCGTCTTGATCTGATGCGCGATATTGGACAGGTTTTTAGCAAAATCATTCTTTGCCTGCACTGCCGTATCCTTCGTATGGTATAGGGCGGTTACCGTCTTGTAGATCTCGTCTTCTAGCTTTGCAAAGTCATCTTCTCCGGGAGCGGAGAGAAGGGGCGCTTTACCGGTATGGACCTGAGCCAGATAATCTGCCAAAGCCCGGATCCGTGCGGCTTCCATCCGGTTGCGATACAGGAAGGCTAGGATAAAAAGAGAAGTTCCCGTTACAAAACCAATAACAGCCAACAGGCTTGTCCGGAGGCAGGACGGTTTCGAAAAATCTGCTTCCTGATATCCTAAGGAGGGTAAAAATGTATAGTCTGTTCTATCAGGGCATATTCCTGTATTGCCTGTATGATCTTTTAATACGGCAGAAATGATCTCTCTTGTTTCGGGAGCCTGTGCCGTTGTCTCACTGCATATGGCGTTTAATAGACGGAATTGTGTCCGGCTGTCATGGGAGGATACAAGCATAGCAGAGATGATAGAAGTGATCAGGCTGACAGACAGTACGAAGCCCAGGGTGATCAGGCTGCTCTTTTGCTTGCTCATATCGTATCCTCCAAGCGGTAACCCACGCTTCGAACTGTTTTAAGACAGGCAGGTTGATGAAGCTTGTCCCGCAGCCGCTTCATGGTAACGGTCAGGGTGTTATTATTTACATAGTTTCCGTTCACATCCCAGACCTGAGCCAGAATATTCTCTCTGGTAACGGTCATCCCTTTATTCTGCATCAGGTATAGGAGCAGTTGGTATTCGGATGCGGTTAAAGAGATTTCTGCTTCTTCGCAAGAGAGGTAAACACACCTTCGATTCTGGTCGATCGTGATCCCGGCGCAGGAGAGTTCTTGCATAGCCGTATTGGAGGATCTGCGCAGTAATGCCTGGATCCGTGAATATAATACTTCCAGTTCAAAGGGTTTTACGACATAATCGTCAGCTCCGTCTTCGAATCCGGAGACAATGTCGCGGGAATCGCCCCGGACAGTAAGCATAATGATCGGAAGATCCTTCCAGTTGCTTCGAAGCGACCGGCAAAGGTTGTCCCCGTGACCGTCCGGCATGCAGAAGTCAAGCAGGACGAGCGAAGGGACATGCCTCTTTAGAGCCAGTTTTGCCCGGGCAAGTGTTGTACATATCGTTACTGTAAAATCCCGTTGTTCCAGATATTCTTTTACCGTGCCTGCGATCGCAGGATCATCTTCGATGTAATATAGATCGGTCATAATCTATTTCCGCCTTTTCTTTTTAGTATACCAAAGAAAAGTTACAAATTGGTGACAGATTCGGATCGACAGAGTCTAATCCACAGTCTCAATGGATTCCACAATATTCATCCTTGCAATAGACCGCAGGGGTACAGCCGTTGCCAGCAGGCATGCGGCGATAGAGACCGCGGCGGCTTCAAGAATGGACACAAAGGGAACCTCCGCGAACTGTAAGTTGTCTGTGACGGCGGCATTTACAAAAACGGTGCAGATATAACCCAGTACGCCGCCCGCAGCGGACGCGATGATCCCGTAATATGCCCCCTCCCAGAGAAATGTCTTATAAAGGCTGCCCGCACTCATGCCGATTGCCCGCTGCATACCGATCTCGGATATGCGGGTATGGATATTGCTGTAAACGGTATTGATAATATTCAATATTCCGATGAGCCCGATGAACAATATAAGCCCCCAGCACAGCATATTGATCTGGGCAAAGCTTTCTTCAAGCTGTGCGGTGGTCTGCTGATAGGAGATCCAGTGGCTGCCGGGATTCGCCTGACACCATTGCTCCAGCATAGTTTCGAATGTTTCGTGCTCCGCATTCGGGGACAGAGTTGGATAGAGCTCTGCATAGCGGTCATTGCCCGTCAGCAGGTTATACATGGAATCCGTTACCATGATCTGTATGCCGTTCGTATAACCTTCATTATTGATCGTCACAGCGGTGTCCGTGATACCGGCGACACGTAGCTTGTGTCCGTTCACGGAGATCACATCATCGTACCGGAGGTTTGTGGTTTCTACGGACGCCCCCTCATATGCGAAAGGAATCGGATTCTTTACGATACACGCCGCGCCGGACAGCAGGTCTTCCTGATCCTGCGCTGACAGTCCCTTTGCACGGGCGATAAGGCTGGAATCGTCGATCCCTGCGATCTGGAAGGATTCCCATGACTGCAATTGAAAGTCCAGGTCGATCGGAAGATCCCCCTCTTCATCCTGTGAATAGACGGATAGTTTTGATGTCGCAAGATGTTCTGTCAGTTCGTTTTCACGAAGCTGATCGACTGCTTTCGGATCAATTCCCGCCGTCTCATTGGTCACGGCATAGTCGCCTGGATTCATATCCTGTACGTTGCTGCTGGTATCAAGGATCGCGGTGAAGCTCTTAAGGGCGACAAAGACGGTGATGCTCATGACTAATGAGAGGATCGTGATCACCGTCCTGCCGCGTCCCCGCCTAAGGTTCAGCCTTGCATAGTAGGCTTCAAAGCTGTGGATCGCCCGTGGTTTCCGTATCCGCCGTTTCAGCTTGATGCGCGGTCCGGACATTGCGATCGCCGGAGAGACGCGCGAGGCATACCGCGCCGCCGGGAAAGCCGCCAGCATGGCGAATAGTAAGGTAATGGAGACGCTTACAAGGTAAAGAAACTTGTTATCCGAACTTGTACCGCGGATCATGGAATGAAGCTTTGCGGTGCTGTCTGCCATAAACAGATCGGGATTTAGTATGCCGGTTGCCGCGATCAGGATTCCCTTCGCGGAGAATGCGCCGGCGAGCAGTCCGACAGGGATACCGATGCCGCATAAGATCAGCAGTTGAAGAGTGACGATC
Organism: Dorea sp. 5-2; assembly: GCF_000403455.2. Lineage (GTDB taxonomy): Bacteria > Bacillota > Clostridia > Lachnospirales > Lachnospiraceae > Sporofaciens. The sequence goes on from NZ_KE159721.1 coordinate 85,176, forward strand.
CGGTAAATCTGCCCCTGTGTCCCGCCGATCGCCCGAAGTGTCCCATATTCCTTGATGCGCCTGGTTATGGCGATCTTAAGGATGTTGTAGATGACCAGTCCGGCGGCGAACAGGACGAGTATGCCGACCATGACGGAGGCAAAGGCAATAAAGGAGAATCCGGTATCTGCATCAGACGAGCCGGCTTTGTCATAAGAAATACCAAGGGCGTCTAATAAGATCCAGTTGTATTGTATATGCGAGTCTTCAACGCCGATACGCTCTGCCAGATCATTTACAATATCCTGAAACTGTGCCGTACTCTTTGTCTTAAAATCGGTGGAATAGAGGAAATATTCCGCCGGCAGTAAGGCGGCCGCAGTTCCCGCCCCTGCTACAGCCGCCAGGGATCCTGAGGAGTAGCCGAGATAATTGCCCTCCAGGATACCGCAGAGAGTGAATCCGGCGGTATACAGGTAAGAAGGCAAAGAACCGTCCATAAGCGAGGCTTCGGCATGGAGTGTAACGGTGTCTCCGATATGGATATCTTCGCCCAGGTATTGCAAGGCATTTTCAGGGAGCGCGATCTCAAGGGGGGAAACGGGCAGGCGTCCTTCCTTTACCTTACCGATCGCAGGATAGGCGTCTAATGCGTGGCCCAGATATTCGCGCACGAACAGAGTCAGTCCGCTGTTGCCAAGCGGGGTATTCCCCACGTTGATCAGGCTGCCCACATCAGAGAGCCGGGAGTCGTTTTTTAACTGCAGCATCTGCGCTTCCGTGATCTGATGGAAGGAAGCGTAACGGTCGCCGTTCAGCGATGCTGCCTGCTCTGTCTGCAAGGTCTTAAGGATGCCGAGGGAATGTCCGATGGCAGTCGTCATGGTACTGGATAGGATTACCGCCGTCAGAATGAGGGATGCCATTACCTTTTGTGCCTTTAATTCTCTGAAGGCAAGTGACAGATAGGATTTCATTGTGCGCTCACCTCCGAAAGTTCTCCGTCGATGATCGTGAAACGGCGGTCTGCCATCTCGGCGATGTGCGGATCATGGGTGATGATCACGAGTGTCTTGTTCATCTTCTTGCGGATATCGCAGAGCATGCGCATCACTTCGCCGCCGCTTTTGCTGTCGAGGTTCCCGGTGGGTTCGTCTGCGAAGATAATGTCCGGCTTCGCGATCAGCGCCCGCGCGATCGCCGCCCGCTGCTGCTGTCCGCCGGATAGCTCGTGGGGGAGATGGGAAAGGCGTTTTTCCAGCCCCAGGAGAGACGTAAGCTCTTGTAAATATTCTTCCTCTACTTTCTTTTTGTCCAGAAGCAGCGGCATGATGATGTTTTCACGGGCAGTGAGGACAGGAAGAAGGTTAAACTGCTGAAAGATGAATCCGATCTTCTGGCGGCGGAACGCCGACAGCTTTTTGTCTTCTCCGTTGTGGATGTCGGTATCGCCGTAGAGTACGCTGCCCATGGACGGTTGGTCCAGTCCGCTTACGATATGCAGCAGTGTGCTTTTCCCGCTGCCTGACGGTCCCATGATAGAGATAAAATCACCTTCTGAGATCGTCAGCGACGCATGGTTCAGGGCTATGACTTTGCTCTCGTTTGAACCATAGATTTTTGAGATATCTTTTACTTGAATTTCCATAGAATTCTCCTTTCTTTTTTGTTAATGAAGAGCGAGCGGCTGTATTTTTAAGGAGGCGGAAACGAAGGAGCCGGCTGCATGGTTTTTGATGGTGATAGTTCCGCCGTGTCTTTCGCACAGGAGCTTACAGGTATATAAGCCCATCCCCAGATGTTCCGCGTCTTCCCTGCCTTTGTGGAATGGGCGGACGCCGTCCCGGATCAGCGATGCCGGAAAGCCGCCGCCGTCATCTGCAACAGAAAGTTCCAATATTGTCTCATTTACAGAGCAGGAAACGTCAATGTTCTGTCTGGCAAAACGGAGCGCGTTGGATAGGAGATTTTCCGCAATCTGAAACAGGATAGATCTGTCAAGGCAGACGGATCGGTCAGTCTGTGCGGATTGGTTAACCGGGGCTGTTTTGGGCTGATCGGAGGTATGGAAGCGGATCTGCTTATCGTGATCCATGCCGATCAGATATACCGTTTGTCTAAGCTCGGCAACAAGTGTGTCCCAGGGGATGTTCTCCCGTTCGACGGGAGTCTCTTCTAATCTCTGGATACTGCTCATGGTCTCAATATAGTGTTCGATCCTGCCTGCGTAGTTTGTGATGAGAGCGATCTGCCCGGCGATCTTGCCTGGCTCTTGGGGATTACGGGCAATGCTTTTTTCCGCCAGTTTTGCAGCGCCTTTCAAGACCGTGACCGGATTGCGCAGATTATGCGAAAATGCTGCATTCAGCCTTCGGCGTTCTTCCGCCTGCCGCCACAATTCGCGGTTGTTGTCCAGCAATGTTTGGCGCATGGTTTCAAAGGCGGTACAGAGCTGCCCGAGTTCGTCCTGTGAGGCTGCCTCGATAGTAAAATCCAGGTCATTCTCGATAATGCGGGAGGCGCCGCTTGCAAGCACTGCCAGAGGTTCCTTTAGCTTCAGTCGGTAGAACATGGAGGCTGTTGTGAACAGTGCAAAGATATAGATCAATACCGGCAGCAGGATCTGGACGACCGAGATGATATCGACGGCGGCGTCCGTCTGTGCTGTCGGCTCCGGTGCAGAGGACGCCAGAAACGGAGCGGAAGGGATATTGATTATAGTGCGGTTTGCGGCGAGTTGTGATCTCACCGCAATGCATCCCCAGAAGGACAGGAGCGACAGGGCAAGGGCGGCGGTAATATTGATGCATACGATGGTGAAGAGCGCTTTTTTCAGGTTCATTTGTCTTATATGATGTCTTAGCCGTTCCATTTGTATCCTGCCCCCCAGACTGTTTCGATATAGCTGTGTGTAGTTACAGCCGCAAATTTACTCCGTATTTTACGGATATGTTCCATAATGGTGTCGCTGTTTCCGCTGCCGTCCAGACCCCAGACTCTTTCGTATATCCGCTCCCGGTCAAATACCTGCCCTGCATGGGCGGAAAGTAATTCCACAATATCAAATTCTTTTTTTGATAAAAGAATCGGTTTTTTCGCGATCAGGATCTCTCTTTTGGAATAGTCGATCACCATATCGCCGAAAAAGCGCAGGATGGACTGTTCTTGCTTCCTGTGTTCGCGCCTCAGGTGGGCGGCGACTCTTGCGCCTAATTCGTCAAGGTCAAAAGGTTTCACGATATAATCGTCTGCACCTGCCAAGAACCCTTGGACCTTGTCGGAGATCTCGATCCGGGCGGTGAGGAATAGAATGGGGCAGGTGATATGTTCGCGGATCTTGCGGCAGACAGTCAGCCCGTCTATATCCGGCATATTGATGTCCAGCAGGACAAGATCGGGGGTTTTTGTTAGTTGTTTCATGGCGTCTGTCCCATTACCGGCAGTCAAGACCTGGTAACCGGTCATTTCAAAATAGTTTTTTACGACGGTAACAATGCCTGGCTCGTCGTCGACGATCAAGATTTTTGGACTCATGTGGTATGCTCCTCCTTTTCTTTTGATATATTATCTTATAAATCTCAATTATTTCTCTATTTTTTTATAATAAACTTGCAGGAACCGAAGAAATGGGGTAAAGTAGTCCATAAATGTACCGAAATGGCGTGGGGATGTGATCGGGATTTATGGATTATCGTTTACAAGTAAAGAAATTTCTTGACTTTGGAGGGGCGGCGGCAGCTGTCGCAGGATTATATTGGATATTATTCAACTGGCTTGGGATCACCTGCCCGGTCAAATTCCTGACAGGGATCTCCTGTGCCGGCTGCGGGATGACAAGGGCATGGGTCGCGTTGCTTCATTTTGATATAGAGAAAGCGTTCTACTATCATCCGCTTTTCTTTCTTCCGCCTGTTGCCGTCATTCTTTTTTTGTTAAAAAAAAGAATTTGCAGCAGAGTTTATACTTTTTTAATATTTACAATGCTCCTCCTTTTTGCTATAATCTATACATTCAGGCTCGTGCAAGGGAATGGCGATATCGTGGTTTTCCATCCTGAAGACGGTATTTTACTGCGGGCCATGAAACAATGTATGGAGTTGAGGAGGTAGAACATGTTTTGTCCTAAATGTGGAAGGAATGTACCGGATCAGACAAAGTTTTGTCCGGGCTGCGGAGCTGAGCTTTCAGCAGGACACCGTGCCAAGGACGCTGCGAATAAAGCGTTCAGCGCCACGGAAAAGGAGCTGGAGGGCGCAGTAAGAGAAGTGCGGCAGACGTTTAACGGAAATAATGGAGGTATGCCGGGCGGCAGAGAGCGGTTGACAGATAACAGAGGGTTATTGAGCTACATATTACTTTCAATTATTACGTGCGGTATTTATAGTTACTATTTCTTATATAAGATGGCGCATGATGTGAATATTGCCTGTGAAGGAGACGGAGAACAGACGGCAGGCTTGGTGGCGTTCATCTTATTGTCCTTTGTTACTTGCGGTATTTATGCATGGATCTGGTATTATCAATTGGGGAACAGGCTTGCGTCGAATGCGAACCGTTATGGGATGACATTTCAGGAAAACGGTACGACGGTTCTGATGTGGCTGCTTTTTGGTTCGCTTTTATGCGGGATAGGTCCGTTTATCGCAATGAATATTTTGATCAAGAATTCTAACAGAATCTGCAATGCTTATAACAGACAGTACAATCTATAATGACTGAAATGTGGAGAGCAACGTGTTACTGCTGGAAGGTCACACGTTGCTTATTATATTATCAGCGGCAGCCGGCGGATATCCAAACAGGCATGGCTGTCTGGCGCGTTGTTACGACGGGATAAAAGAAAGGAAGAGAGAGATGAAGAAGAGGATCTTAGCAGTGATCCTGTGCCTTGCTATGCTTGGCGCGGCAGGATGCGGCGGTAATTCCGCCAAGGAAACGGACAAAGAAGCGAAGTCCGGCACAGAAGAGAAGGGGAAGGAAGACGAGAAGGAAGGATCAGAGAGCAAAGGGGAAGAATATGTCGCCTGGATCAAGGAAGCATGGGAAGACTATAAAGCTTCAGAGATCCGGGGGTTTGTCGAGAGTAAGTTCGAGGGAAGCCAGTGGGAAGTGAACACGATTGATTCCGGAAAACAGCAGTGGATGATATGGAGTTATTCCAGTGATTCCGGATCGGAGGAACCGCTGTATACATATATCTGGACGAAGGAAGGGGATAATGATTATACTTTTAAGAGCCGCCAGACCGGGGAAAATACTTTCGAATATCTGAAGGTGCTGATCGATCCGGATAAGCCGAATACAGAGTCGTATTCCGGATATATTGAAGGGGAGGCTCTTCCTTTCGAGGATACTGAGGAGACGGAGGTTGTAAGTGTCAGCGCGGTTCAGGAAGGCGAAGAGGATATCAACGGAGTGAACGCCGTTAAGATTGAAGTTACATATGAGACCAAACTCAAGTCTGCAAAAAAGCTTACGAGAGAGTCTGTAATGAGTCAAAACGGGTGGACGGAGGAAGCGTTTAACGCGCTGAGTGATTTCCGTCTGAACGAACTGTTGGACACTTATGTGGCGTACGTGAATTCATTCCAGGAAGGCAAGATGAAGGAATCTGCGACTGAAAAGACGGTGTATTATCTGTCCGGCGACGGCCATAAGCTGCTGCGTAAGATTGATATGGTCTCGGATGTTTCGGGCTATCCGCAGAGAGTAACGGAAGAGATCGGGGGATTGATGCGCGCCCTGAAGGCAAATCTGGAATACAATACGTTAGAAGAATCGGTTCAGGAATTGAAAGAATCACGGGGAGAGTATTGGGATTATGAAGGTCTGATGGAAAGTATGGCAGATGAACTCTCCAGTACAAGCTATATAGAGATAACGACGGATTATCAGACAGGCGATGAATGCCAGGCGATCGAGCTCCCTGCGGAAGCGAAAGAGATTACTCAGGAACAATACGATGATCATAATTACTAAAATAGACTGTGTCATAAATCTGTGTAAATAAGTTGTCGGGAATTTATCTGTGGACTGCTTGTTTATCTTGCTCAAAATACCAGAAGCCAGTCAAGGCAAGTGTTTCAGCATTTACGGGTTTTTGGTATTTTGATAAAATCTATCTTCTTTTTAAGTGTTTTCCCATATGTTTTTTCAAAGAGAACATATTCGCCATAATCATGCAAGGATATATTAGGAACCTTTCTTTCATATTCAAAATATAATAAATCAAAAGACCAGTGTTAAGAGGGGATAGAATGGAGAAGGAAAATAGTCCGTTGGCGAATACTTGCAGTTTTGCCGGAGTAAGACCGGCTATGGCAGATCTGCCTTATCCGCCGATACAAGTCTATGGAAAGAATCAGGCTTATGCGAATCTGCTCAGTGTTGATTATTGTGGATCCGTATCCGAATTATCTGCAGTCACACAGTATATTAATAGTGAAAACCGCCTGTCTTTAAGAAATTGTCCCGTTGCAAGGACGCTTCTTGGCATAGCGGTGGCGGAGATGATGCATCTGCAGAAATTGGGAGAATTGATCATCCTCCTGGGCGGGGGTCTTGACTTTACCGCGAAGTACCGCAATGGTTCCAGGCGGATGTGGACGCCGAAGTATCTGACGCTTTCGGAAAGTATAAAGGGAGTGGTACAGGCGAATATAGAAGCAGAAAAGGCGGCGATCGAGCAGTACACGGCGCATATAAGGATGATCAGGGATGAGGATGTGAACGCGGTACTGGAAAGGATCATAAAGGATGAGGAATATCATATCCTGTTGCTCAAAGCATTGCTTTAGAGATGATTGAATTGTATTTTTCTATTGTGTATAATATACATGAAAAGACGATGTCAACCCGTCGGCAGATTGTGGGAATGCGTGTTTGGACGGTCTGCCGCAGGGGATGTTATGCGTTACAGGACGCCCTTTGGGGATGAAGATGAGGCAGATGTCATGAAGAGAATTGGATTGATCGTGAATCCGGTCGCGGGGATCGGAGGGAAAGTAGGGCTTAAGGGATCTGACGGAGAAGAGGTCTGCCGCAGGGCGCTTTCGCTTGGCGCAGTACGCGAGAGCGGGCAGAAGGCGTTGGCGGCAGTGCGTTTGTTAAAAGAAGTGGAAGACCGGATCGAGATCTGCACCTGTCCGGGGGAGATGGGAGCGAAGATCTGCGAGGCGGCAGGGCTTAAGTACAGGATAAGTGCAGGAGTCAGAAGCGGCGTATCTGATGTGGACAGGAAAGCGGAGCGTGCAGAGGGCGAAGGTACGGGCAGGATGGCAGGCGGCGTCCATGTGCACACGACATCTGAGGATACAGCCGCTGCGGCAGGGATATTTCTTGACGAGGGAGTGGATCTGATTCTTTTTGCCGGAGGCGACGGTACGGCGCGGGACATTATGGACGCAGTGGGTACGGAAGCGGTGGTTCTGGGGATCCCGGCAGGCTGTAAGATCCATTCCGGAGTGTACGCGCTGAATCCGCGCGGCGCCGGGGAACTGGCGGTGAGATATGTAAAGGGGGCAGTGCGGGATACCAGAGAAGCAGAAGTGATGGATATAGATGAAGCGGAATTCCGGAAAGGGCGCGTCCAGTCCAGGCTGTATGGATATCTGCGGATACCGGATGAGAAGCAGACGGTGCAGCGTTTAAAGAGCGGTTGTGCATACAGTGAACGGGATTCCATCGAATGTCTTGCGGAGTATATAACGGAAATGTGGGAACCGCGGACGCTGTATATCGTAGGGAGCGGCTCTACGATGGCTGCAGTCATGAAAAAGAAAGGACTGCCCAATACACTTCTGGGGGTGGATCTGGCGTATGAAGACAGGGTCATTGCGAAGGACTGTGCAGAGAAGGATATCCTGCGTATCATGGAGCAGTATGAGAAGCGGAAGATCCTTGTCACTGTGATCGGCGGCCAGGGTTATATCTTCGGGAGGGGGAATCAGCAGATCAGCGCGGAAGTGATCCGGCGTACGGGGCGGGAGAATATCATCGTGGCGGCGTCGCCGGATAAGATGGCGGGACTGGTTGGAAGAGCCCTGTATGCGGATACCGGGGATGAGGAAGTCAACCAATATCTGGCGGGATACATGCGCGTCATCACCGGGTATGGGGAATCTGCCGTAATCCGGGTCTCGGTCTGAATCCGGAAGAGCAGGTAAGATTAGGTAAGCGCAAGAAAGAGCAGATAGGAGCAGGTAAGTTCAGGTAAGCGCAGGAAAGAGCAGGCAAGTTCAGGTAAGAAAGGCAGGGAAACCATGCGCCTGCCGGACAAAAAGAAAAAGGAAGAAATCCGGGTCATCCAGTTTAAGGAGGAAGAATCATATGGAGAAAACATTTGTGCATCCATACATGCCCAACAGTGTTCCGGAGGTGCAGAGACAGTTGCTTGAGGAACTGGGGGCAGAAAGCATCCGGGAGATATATGAAAGTATCATCCCCCAGGATCTGCTTTATAAGGACAGGCTCGATCTGCCGGAGCCGATACGCAGTGAATATGAGTTGAAGAAGCATGTGACAGGGATCCTGAATAAGAATATTTCCACAGAAGAATATTCAAGCTTCCTGGGAGCAGGATGTTATAAGCATCAGGTTCCGGCGGTCTGCGATGAGATCAATACCAGGGGAGAATTCCTGACGGCGTACTGCGGAGATACGTATTCGGATCACGGGAAGATGCAGGCGATCTTCGAGTATACCAGTATGATGGGAGAGCTTCTGGATGCAGACGTCGTGAGTTACACTACCTATGACGCGGGACAGTCCGTGTGTTCATCGTTCCGGATGGCGCTTCGGATACACAGCGCGGCGGGACGGGACCGGTCTGTGATCCTGGTACCGGACACCATGAATCCGGATATCTTAAGCCAGGCGGACGCGTATTGCCGCAATGTGGGAAGGATCGAGAAGGTGGCGCATATTCCGGAGTCGGGGTTGATGAATCTGGCAGAGCTTGAGAAGAGGCTTGAGAAAGGGGATGTGGCGGCAGTCTTCTATGAGAATCCGTCTTATCTTGGGTTCTTCGAGGAGCAGGCGGAAGACGTCGCGTCGGCAGCGCACCGGTATGGGGCGGTCTGTATCGCACAGCCGCAGGTATCGGCTCTGGGCGTGATGGAGAGTCCGATGAATCTGGGGGCGGACATCGTGTGCGGGGATATACAGCCTCTGGGAATGCATATGCAGTATGGCGGCGGGCAGGCAGGTTTCATCGCAAGCCATCCGAAGCTTGAATATATGGAGCAGTTCCCGACTTATATGTATGGGATCGCGAAGACGGATAAGGAAGATACGTACGGATGGGGCAGGGCGATGAATTACCGGTGTTCTCATGGAAGCCGTGAGAAAGCGAACGAATACTTTGGCACGGAGACTGGCTTATGGGGAATTACGGCGGGAGTCTATCTTGCCAGTATGGGACCGCAGGGAATGTTTGAGCTTGGGGAGACCATTTTGCAGAATCTCCGTTATCTGACGGTACGGTTAGACGCAATCGAGGGAGTGAAGGCAAATCCATTTGGAAGAAGTAATTTCCAGGAGGTGCTTGTGGACTTTCGTGCTTCGGGGAAAACGGTTGCCCAGATCAATCAGGCGCTTTTGAAGTATCAGATCTTCGGCGGGAAGGATATGAGCGGAGAATTCCCGGAACTGGGACAGTGTGCATTATACTGCGTATCGGAACTGACGGTGCAGGAAGAAATGGATGCTCTTGCGGATGCACTGGAGGAGATCCTTGGACAGGAAAGTGTGAAGGAAGACCAAGAGCAGAAGGGAGGTTCGGGAAATGGGATACGTTAAGAAAAACAGAGATTTTCACGAGGCACGCTGGGACGAGCCGTTTATCATGGAGATGGGGAATCCTGGAGAGAGAGGCGTACTGATCCCGCGTGCATCGGAAGGCGTCCAAAGAGTCAGCGGCAGCGCGGCGGATCTGATCCCGGCAGGGCTTCGCAGGAAGAAGGCGCCGAAGCTTCCGGAAGTTTCACAGATGCAGGTACTGCGCCATTATATGCGTCTTTCCCAGGAAACCATCGGAACAGATTTGAATATAGATATCGGGCTTGGAACCTGTACGATGAAGTATAGTCCGAAGATCCATGAGCAGCTGGTGCGGTCAGAGAAATTCCAGGAACTTCACCCCTGTCAGGATGAAAGTACCGTACAGGGGATCCTGGAGATCATGTATCAAGACGCGCAGTATTTGAAAGCCATATCCGGGATGGATCAGGTAAGCTTACAGCCGGCGGGAGGAAGCCAGGCTATTTTCGCCAACGTGCAGGCGATACGGGCGTATTTTGAGAAAAAAGGAGAGGGCGGGCAGCGCGATGAGATCATCACGACGATCCTCTCTCATCCGGCGAATCCGGGTACGGCAGCGACGCTTGGATATAAGGTCATCACATTGTATCCGGACGAAAATGGGCTGCCTGACATCGAGGCGCTTAAGGCGGCAGTCTCTGAACATACGGCTGCGCTTATGATCACGAACCCGGAGGATACGGGGATCTACAATGACCGGATCCGTCAGTTTGTGGATATCGTCCACGAAGCGGGCGGGCTCTGCGTCTATGACCAGGCGAATCTGAACGGCGTGTTCGGGCTGACCAGGGCGCGTGACGCGGGATTTGACATGTGCCATTATAACCTGCACAAATCCTTCTCATCGCCTCACGGCTGTCAGGGACCGGGCGCGGGGGCGCAGTGTGTATCGAAGGAGCTGGCAGGATATGTGGCGGCGCCTGTAGTGGAGTTCGATGGGACGAGATACTATCTGGATCATCAGATGCCGGACAGCATCGGGAAGCTCCGTTCGTTCTACGGTGTACCGTCGGTGATGATCCGTGCGTATGCCTATATCAGAAGCCTGGGGGCAGACGGTATGAGGCAGATCGCGGAGCTTTCTATCTTAAATAACAATTACCTGATCAGCAGATTGCTCAAGATCAGAGGTCTTACTATGCCGTTTGCCGAGGGGCGGTTCCGCATGGAGCAAGCTCGGCTAAGCTGGCAGGAGCTTACGGAGGAGACGGGCGTTACGACAGATGATATCTGCCGCAGGATCGTAGATTACGGGTTCCAGGATTATTTTACAAGCCATCATCCAAGGGTGCTTCCGGAGCCATTTACCCCGGAGCCGGTGGAAACCTACTCGAAGGATGATATGGATGAGTATGTGGCGGCGTTTGAGGCGATCTCTCAAGAAGCCTATACGGATCCGGAGCTTGTGAAAGGCGCGCCTTATAAGGCGGCGCTTGGCGCGAGGATCGAGGAAGAATGTCTGACGGACTGGAGCCGGTTCGCGACGACATGGAGAGCATATAAGAGAATGGAAGGAGAAGAAATATTATGTTAGCAGTCGTAAAAGAAAAGCCGGGACCGGGATTTGCGGTGAAGGATGCTCCGTATCCGGCGCTGCGGGAGGATGACGTGATCATTAAGGTAAGATCCGTGGGAATCTGCGGGACAGACGGACCGATACTTGCCGGAACCAGAGAAGTTCCATACCCATTGATCCCGGGGCACGAATTTGCCGGAGATATCGTGGAAGTGGGAAGCCGGGTGAAGGGATTGAAGGAGGGAGACCGCGTGACTCCATGTATCGTGATCGGATGCGGGGATTGCGATATGTGTATCGAGGGGAAAGAAGTCCTCTGCGATCATCTGATCGAGACAGGGATCCATGTGGACGGCGCGTTTGCAGAATATGTGCGTGTTCCGGCGAAGGTATGCCGGAAGATGCAGGACACCACGACCTACGACCAGGGTGCGTCCGTCGATCCGATCGCCTCCGCCTATCGCACGGTGAAAGCGTCGTCCATCACTTCAAAAGATGTCTGTGTCGTGTATGGTCCGGGTCCCATCGGGTTGTATGCGGTGCAGCTGATCAGGCTGCGCGGCGCGAAGACGGTCATCTGTGTGGGTACGGACGCGGACGCGAAGCGTCTGGCTCTGGCAGAAGAGTTGGGGGCGGACGTTACGATCAATGCATCCGTGGAAGATCCTGTTGAGCGGGTGCGCGAGATCACCGGCGGAAAGATGGCGGATTACGTGCAGGATTGCGTCGGTGTGCCGGGGGTTCCGGAAGCGGCTATGAATATGCTGAAAAAGGGAGGGAGTTATGCGGTTACCGGACTTTATCACAGTGTTCCCCAGGTAGACCTTGGCAAAGTGGTAAGGAGTGAGATCAACATCTATGGGACAATTTGCTATACAAGGCGGGAGTTCGAAGAATGTCTGCATCTTGTTGAGGAAGGGCGGGTGAAGGTAGAACCGCTGATCACACATCATTTCCCGCTGAGGGAGATGGAAGAAGCATTCGCAGTCATGCAGTCTAAGCAGTGTATGAAGATTATTATGCATCCTTGATGTCCGTGAAGCAATAAGGCTGCCGGAGAGATATATTCAGCCAGCCGGGAAGAAGAGCGGGATATTCGGGGGATAGCATGTGAATACAAAGTAACACAGAGACAGGACGATCCACAGAGAGAACGCCGTTGTCTGCGACACGTTTCTTATACTTAGCAGATAGAAATAAGCATCCATATAGAAGGCGAAGAGGATGCTGAACAGGAAGATCAGGATGTCTATGAGTAAGAAGTTGCGTCCGATGATGCCTGTGTAAGTATAAAACAGCACGAGGGTTGAACCCATAGCGCATAAAGCGGCAAGGAAGCGGTAATAGAAGAAACGGACTGCGTCCGGGCGGCGGAGCAGGTATTCGATCACGGATACAAAAAGGATCGGAAAGAACAGAAGTTTCAGGTGTTCCCAGATGGATTCATTGACCGGGCAGAAAAGGGCTGCGAAGGCTTGTCCTCCGGATAGCCCATAGAGAAAATGATTCAGGAAACCAAGGAAAATGGCGGTGAATGCATAAATTGTAGTGGATGTTTTTCGAATCGGGATCATGTGACGGCGTCCTCCGCTTTATGAATAATATGTATAGGAATATTATATGAAGAAGGCAGTGGAAACATTCCGGTCAAAAAATAAAAAGTAATATTTTATAGCCATTACCTTGCCAGCCTTTGTAAAATTATTTATAATTAAAACAACAAAGAGATAATTTCTACATAAGGAGGCGCTATATTGTGGGAACAGATGAGAATATAACAAAAGATAAAGCTACTGCAAATAGGAATGCCGCTGAATCACAAGAAATATCTTTTATCAGTATGAAAGATCAGTTAGTTGAAAAAGCAAGAAGTTTTAATCTTCTAAGCAACGTATTTATGAGCGTTGCACTAAATGACATTCCTGCTTGCCAACATGTGATCCGTGTTATAACGGGTATCCCGGATTTGGTTGTGAAGGAGATACGGTCACAGTACAGGATTTCGAAGATTACGGCGCATGACGCTATTCTTGACATACTGGCGGAGGACAGCCGCGGGCGGTTGGTAAATTTGGAAATACAAAGGAAAGATACGATCGATCATGCCAGAAGAACCCGATATTATGCAGCTATGATTGATAGTGAAAGCTTACAAAAAGGAAAAGATTATCACCAAATTCTGAGATAGATGATGGAAGTGAAGTTGCAAAATTAATGGATTATTTTAAGACAGCTGATCCAGAGGATATGAGCCAGGGCGATTTATCCGCAAGGATACATTTAATGTCATACAACAGTGGTTGTCCGGAGGTATGGTGAAATCCTAATAAGGGGATCAAGTAGTATAAGAAAATTATATGAAAGGGCTGAGAAATGTCGCAGGAGCATTTCTCAGTCCTTTTTCAGTATAAGGATAAGTAAAGTAATGAAGCAGCTGACAAGAGTAGCGAGTACTTTTACTTTGGGATTCCCTGCAGATGGTTATGAGCGGACGGGAATGCGGAGGATCTGTCCTACGTCTATCAGGTCTCCGGTCAGTCCGTTCAGCTGTCTGATCGCTTCAACCGTAGTTCCGTATCTCCTGGAGAGAAGCCAGAGAGTATCTCCCGGCAGGACTGTATACTCGAACCAGGAGGGAGAGCCGGCGGCGGGGATCTTGAGAACCTGCCCGATGAGCAGCATGTCGCTTGTGAGTCCGTTCAACTGTTTGATCGCTTCAACCGTAGTGTCATATCTTCGGGAGAGAAGCCAGAGAGTATCTCCTGCCTGTACGGTATAATTTATGACGCCGCTTCCGGAGCCAGTAGGAGGTACATTCTGTTGGATTCCCTGATAGGTATCGTATAATGCCTGCCAGGTCTGGGGACCGACGATGCCGTCTGCGTTTAGCTGCATTGCCTGTTGGAACGCGAGAACTGCCTGCCGTGTCTGGCTCCCGAAGATGCCGTCCTGGGTCGGAGCAGGTATATCGGGATAATACGCAGAGATGAGATCCAGAAGATATTGCAGGGTGATCACATCTTGACCCGAAGAGCCCTGGCGCAGCATGCTGCCTGGCGGGACGGTTCCGATCCCGAGAGCCTGCCCTTCGCTGTCTAGCTCTGCAAGTCTTGCCACAGCGGTGTATATGCTGGAGATCTTATACCAGGTGGATCTGCCGACAATTCCATCTGCCGCCAGGTTGAAGATCCGTTGGAACTGGGTCACGGCGGCTTTTGTGCTGTCTCCGAATACACCCGCTTCATCCGTGACGGCGGGTATGGCGGGATAATTTCGCCGGATCCGGTTCAGATAGACTTGTATGGTCTGGACATCCAGACCGGTACTGCCGGTTCTGAGAGCGGTTCCCGGGTAGGATGAGATATTGCCGGTGATAATATTGGTCTCGGCAATCTCGATGTCCGGAGGATAGTAGGATCTGAGGATCTCAAGGGGCGTAAGCCCCCGTTCAGCCAACGTCACGGTCCCCCACTGGGACATTCCCTGGCAGGTGGCGGTGGTTCCGTTGCAGAAGGAAGTGAAATAAGGTACATTCTGCCCTTTTCTGCGGATATATTCGTTGAAAATGTCATCTACGATCCGGCTTATGGATTCATAGATGGGACGCCCTTGTACGAAATACTGGTCGTAGGCGGTGCTGTTCGTGATGTCAAAGTTGTACCCGCGCGCTCTGTACCCCGAAACCATCACTGGTTCGGGGTTGCACAAAAAAATCATTCAGGTTGACTTTGAAGCGCACAATGATTTCATCTTTCTTTACGTCGATTCTTTCTATTAATTTGTTTACTAATACACGCTTTGTAGCGGTATCGGTATTTAAGAAGATATCCTGCCAACTGGGAAGTTTGCTTTTAATATCTTCCCAGTCATTGACAGAAACAGATGCTGCTTTCCATTCGATTTCTTTTTTGCTTACAAGCTTCTGCTGTTCCTGTAGCTGCTCTTTGTATTTGTTGATGATTGTAACTAATTCCTGCAAGGAGAGTGGATATTCACCTGTCATAGCATCTGGAATGTGTTCTTCCATAATCATAATCTTTTTCTGGATTTTTTCAAGGCTCTCTTTTTCTTTTTTTAACTCTTTTTCTTTCGATTTTTTCTCTTTTTCCTGATTATTCTCAATTTGCTGGAAAATATTCTCATTTTCCTGTAGTTTTCCAATATACTGTGCGATAGCATTAAATACAATCGGCTCAATTTTATCGGCACGAATCTGTTTGGGTTTATCGTGCGGAACACCCTGCCATGCATCCTGACATTTGTAAATGGCGATTTTGCTTGTGCGCTTTTCATTCGTTCCCTTGATTGTCCAGTAGTTATATTTACTGCCGTTTGTCATTTTTCTTCCACAATATCCACAATATAGTACATCTATCAATGCTAACATGCCATCATTCCTCCTGATTACCTTTACGTTTTTATGCTCTAGGGTTTTGATATATTTATCCCCTCGCTGCTTGCGTTTCTCCTGCACTCTGTCCCATGTATCACCATCAATTATCATAATGTTTTCATTCGCTTCAAAAGAAGTGATCCAATCTTCACTGTTCAGTCGGTGATATTTTCCATTCACACGTTCACGTCGTTTGTATGCCGTATGTCCGGCATATATGGGATTGGTCAGGATGCTTGTAATCGTGCCGCTTTTCCATGAATCTTTCGGTGCTAAATTTTTATATTTATCATGCTCATTCAATGCTTTCGCGATTTTGGTTGATCCATACTCTTTCTTTAATGAAAGGTCATATATGTATTTTACCACTTCCGCATATTCTGGAATAATCACAAGATGCTTCAATGCTCGTCCATGCTTGCTGATTTCACCAGACAATTCTAATCTGTAACCATATGGAGCCGCACCGCCCATGAATTTTCCCTTCTGTACCAGCTTCTGTGCAGTGTCCTTTACCCTCATACCTGTATCAGAACTGCTTTTCTGTGCGTTTCCATAGCGGAGAGCCAACATCATTTGTCCCATAATATCATCTGTTTCTGGTGAAATGCATCCATCTTTGACAGTATAAATATCAGTCCCATAACTCTTTAGTGCCATTACATATGCGCCGATTTCCCACATTCTACGCCCGATTCTGTCATCCTTATATGCAACCAGAATATCATATTCTTTTCGTTCTGCGTCTTGCAGAGCATCTTGTAATACGCTTCTTTCGGCTACAGTATTTTTATATCCGCTGTTACTGCCTTCAAAATATTCCTTATCGTCTAATACCCAGTCTGCCTGTTTCGCAACATATTCCTTCACTAATTGTCTTTGAACGCCCAAATCCCCATCTGCTTCTAACTGCTGATTAGAACTCACACGTAAAAGTATTCTTACTTTTTTCAAAATGCACACTCCTTTCCGCATTGCAGAGGGTTTCCCCTCTGCAGAATTTCTTCATTTGTTTTTTGGTTATGAGATTTTTTCCAACTGCTCTTGTAAAACGCTGGAAAGAATCCCCTTTACTTCCTGTTTAATGGATTCCTCTTTCTCTGATTTTGAAGGAAATTCCAAAATCACCTTCATTCCCCCCTGTTCCATCTCGATCTGATTGTAGTCTGTATCTATCATCGGTTTCTCCAGTTTTATCATGCTTATCACATTCTTATTCCCGGATAGCCCGTCACATTCGTTTGCAATACTTGCCACGCAGCATCATCTCCTTTCCTTCATTATTTCAACCTCCTATCTGATTGATTGTTTAACCTCTATTTGTGAGCTTGCATATATTATAGCACAAGAATGGATTTAAAGCAACCACTATAACTACGTTGACTATTATCCCTTTCTATTATATAATTAAGGAAACGATGTTATTTTAAGGAGGTGGAATAAATGGAACCTGAACACATTTATGCATATGCTTGTCTAAGAACTGGGCATAACAAAGGTGATCTCATTGAGAACATACAAAATACGAAGCTATATAATGACTACATGTATATATTGCATTTTATGGAACATGCATTTGTTGACATTCCTAGGAGTGAAATTATATTAGATGCGACAACGATTACTAATAATATGTTATTCAATCCAATGCATAGGCTTCAAATAGATATTATGACTAGCACTCGCAATGGAATGTATTATAAACTGGATAGCATCATTGAACAGGCAAGGAAATCACCTGTGCCAAATACAGCCCTTATAGTAGCTTCTATAAACTCTTTTGGAACCTTGGATAATATAAAGAAGTATTACAAGATTTTCCGCAAGGAAAAAATAGGGGTATTAATTCCTGACTATACCAGAGAAAGCAGCTTATCAGAATACAGCACAATAGGATTTGGCCTTGATCTTGTAGAGCACAAGCCAGAATATGACAGAGCTTTTGACCTTGTAGAAAATTTAGAGCCAGGTGATATACAAGACAATCGAGGACGCATTGCCGGAGAATATACCAGAACATTCAGAGTTGCCTTTTGGCTGTATGAGCTTTTCAGGATTCCAGAGAAAATGGCGGTTGCTATGTCTGGCTTTAGTAAAAATGGATTTCATTTGAAAGCAGATAGTTATGAGCAGACACTTAATTATAGGAGGGAACTGGAAAAGTTCGACAAGCTGTTTGGCATATCCTCTTTGATAAAGAGAAACAGACCTGTTCCTTCTAACTTTGATAAGCTTATCCATTGGGAAGAAAAAAAGAATAGTTTAGAGCGTGCCTGTATCCATTGTAAAGTCCCCATGATTTTTCCCATAGACTATAAGCGTCTGAAGTTGAAGCAAGAAGGTGGAAAGAAGGAGCTTGCACGTTGCCTGAAGCTGTATGACACAAATTTAATCAATTATTTTGACGAATGGGTGAAACAGGGAAATGCACCAATAGACTTTTATTCCAAATGTAATTTCGAACAGTATCTTGAAAATACATGGGATATAAAATAAAAAAATAAGCAAGCGCACAAAAATGGGATTGGCATTTTTTTGATCCTGTATTATAATAAATATATCTTCTCAAGGAGAGGATATATTTTTTAACTCATGGTGATACCAGTTATAGTGGTTACTCGTTGAAAACTGCAAAAGTAAGTACAGCATGAGTTAAAAATTAGAAATTGATGCAACGTCAACATGAACTTTGAAAAGAAGTTCGTAGATGAAAACTGTACCTTGACAACTTCATATTGAAACTTCTCACAGCAAAGCTGTGGGGAATTAAAATCAAAAAATAGAAAGGAGATATTTAAAATGAATAAAATTTTAAATGGTAAAAAGTACAACACAGAAACTGCAACGTGCGTTTTGGAGGTATCCAACGGATATGGATATGGTGATATTTACTATGTACGTGAATCATTGTATCAAAAGCGCACAGGAGAATATTTCATGCATTGTGAGGGTGGAGCCTTTACTGAATATGGAGAGGATGTAGGCGGCGACCGCACAGGTGGAGAACAGATTAAACTGCTCAGTACGAATGAAGTAAAACGTTGGGTGGAAAAGAACTTTGATGGAGATACTTACATTCAACTGTTCGGAGATGTGGAGGAATAGAAGGTTCTCCTGCACAACAAAAAACTTCTAACCTATTGGTATGATAGGAAATCACAAGCCATCGCCGGAATCATTCTGGCGATCAGGCTTGCACAAAATAACTATTTAGAGATGAGGTGATAATACGAAACAATTTTTTAAATCTAAAGATGACTGGGCGTCTGCCCATTCCTGCATTTGGGTGTTGGGAGCAACAGCAGAACAGGTAATTGAAATAGCAAAGCAATATGAGGAATATGAAGAATATTTTTACAATGGCACAGAGGATAATGGAATAATTTATTTTGACTTGGACTCTGAATATACTCGCGGAATGTGTGATGAACTAAGCACACAGATAAAGGATGCAATTTTCTTTGGTTTTTGCTCTTGGGATGGAAATGATTTTTATGCCAGCAGGAATGGAAACCAATTCACAGGATATAACATTAGAAGCGATGAAGCCCCTTTTATTGATGATCCTTCTATATTAGAGGATTTTGAAGATGAAGATTATGGTGAATTTCAGAATAAAGGCATTTTCTGCTGGAACTTCACTGTGTTAAATAGAAAAGGAAACACATTATTTTCTGCTGGTGCTGGTGATTTTGCTCTACAGGAAATAGATGCTATTTGGAACAAGAGGTAAATACAACTGCTGACCTATCGGCGTGACGGGGAAATACAGAAAGGAGGATAACAAATTGAAATCATATGAGGATATTCAAATTGAAATTCTACGCAGAGGATTTGGAGTGACACTTGTTGGATTTATTAGAAATTCAGATGATGATCCAACGGCACTTTTTATCAGTCAGGGAATAAAGCTACTTATAGAAGAATATGAGGACAAGATTAAAGATTATTTTATGCCATCTATAAGAAAATTTATGAATGACGATTTTGGAAATCTGGCAAATTATATGAATGATATGTTTAAAGGGCATGAATATGGAGGATACGAAAGTCCATTAGGAAATACGCCAGATACAGGTGGGATCATGATACATAGAGAAAGCAATTTGCTAGGCAGCATTATTGTCATGTACCTGCAATTTGAACAGTAAGCCTTCGCCGGAATAATTCCGGCGATAAGGCTGGTGATACATTTCCTAATATTTTTGTTTTAACTACATTTTTGTGTCAGTATGACGTCCTGCTTATGTCAGTATGACATCTAGCTTATGACTGTATAGGGTTAAGGGTCTAGGGTTTGGGGTCTGGGGTTAATGTTTAGTGACATGGGATTTGGGAAATGTGTTCAGGGTTACTGTCTTAGTATGGGGCAGTTTTGGGTAAGGGGAATTGCTAAAATATATACACAATAAAAGATTACGGAGGTAAATATGAATAAACCAACAAGAAGAAGTATTACAGAACTACAGCAAAAGAATTTTGTCGATTTTTTGTATGAAACATATGAGCGCGAGAAAAACAGCGCAGGAGATTGTTATGCAACTCCATTGGAATATATAACAGATGAAAAAACCTATTTATCATCTAACACAGAAAAAGAATTTGTTGAAGAATATGGCTTTGCGCCTATAGGATTTTTAGAAGCATTACGCGTACAGATGGCTAAAACAAGTGGTTTTGGCATCTGTGTTAATAACAACGATTTGAAAAAGACGTTAGCTGGTATGATGATTGACTATAAAATTGATTATGAAGAACTACAAAAGTTCTATGAGCTTCTGGTAGAATATCAATTCATCATTTTTATAAGCGACAGCAATGGAAATCAGTATGCAACTACGCCGCAGCAGGTCTTTAATTGGGAGTATAGAATGTGGAGTCGATTGTCAAATAATAAATCTAAACAAAAAGGCAGGAGTGAAGCCAAGAAAACAGAAAAGCAGGAGAAGGACAAGGAAGTGGAAGTTGAAACAATAATCGAAGATGTCCCAACAGAACCTGCAATAGCAATTAATAAAGTAGCAGCAGAAACTCCGATTATACTAGAACTGGAAGAAACTTTTGAAACTTTTGAAAAAAGCTTTGGAGCAGATAATAAAGATTTTTTTTAAAAACAATGCCGCCGGAATATCCGGCGGTAGGAAGGAGGAAATAGAATGAATAAAGAAGTAAGAAAGATATTAATGCGAGGTGGAAAAGTAACGGAGGATGAATTGTTTTTCCTTTCAAAACATCTTCCGTATGAATTTATCGAAAGAACTGAACATGGGGATGGATGTACAGTGTTTTGGGGATTTACAAGATTTTATCTGAAAGAGGCTCAAGGATATTGCGATATTTATGACGAGGAAAGTTATATTGGAAGTGCCACATCGAACATGCATATTATAAATGGGATTCGCAAAAAACAAAAAATGATGTTTATGGAATTTCGCGATTTGTCGCTTCAAAAGAAATTTTGGAGTTACGCAGATTTATTAGAATACTCATTGAATATAGGCTATGATAAGAAATTGATTGACCCACGCTATGATCCAGAATTTTTTGAAATCTTTAACAGAGGCTTCATGATAGCAGAGGATGATTATGAAATATTTGCAAAATACATAAAATATCCAGATTATTCAGGTGGACCAGATGGTACTGAAGGGGTTATTCCATTGGGAAAGCATGAGGAATGTAGAATTAAAATTATATATGATATTATCCACAAGAAACTACCCTTTAAAGTTTATTACAGAAGAGTGTTGTATGAAGGGGATTTTTCATACAAGGTTGATGGAGTAACCAGAAAAGATTTTATTTAATCCCTATTGAAGAAAAAGCTGCCGTTTTACCGGCAGCTTTTTGAATATATCGCAAAATAAATACAAATAACCATCTCAGATTAACGGCAGTCTGTAGAAGTCTGCGCCAAAATTATTTGACAGCACCTGTTGTTCCTTCTCGTTACATGTAAGCTGTAAATGATAAAATACAAGGCTTGAAAAAGTCTGCTGTAATGTTCTATGCTCACAGGACATAATTTTGGCGACTTCTTCCATCCTGCTATTATCTGTTTTTGCTATCTTTTTGTATATAAAAGGTATTGTAACAAGTGACTTTGCAAGATTGGCTGAATGTTCATTCCTCGCGTCAGTTTTGTATGTATTGCCTGATATAAGCTTAATCCAATAATGGTCTAAATCTTTCATATCTGATGAATTTTTTTGCTCGATTGCAATAGGTTGCGGTTGGAACAAAAAATTATTTACCTTATCTGAAAAATATTTTGCAATTTCTTTTACGTCTGTGTTCTGTAAATCCATCATTTTCCTCAATCCCTTTCTTCTAAAACATACTATAGGGGCACTATCAATGACTGACAACGCCCAAAAACAACTCTATGGATTTTTATAGTTACGAAGGTCTGCTTATGCGCCCTGTTCGATCAACGGCTCTGCTTCATTGTCCATAGGAAAATCCAAAGTTTGGATATTTTCTTCCTGTCCAGAAACTTCTTCCGTTTCGCTATTGTCCTCATTTTCGTTTGAAACAGGGACTGTATCTGCCTGTTCGCCGGATTCATTCTGGATTTCTTCTGGTATTTCAGCTTCCAATCCAGAACTGTTCTCTGATTTTGAAGGCACATCTAATTTGAAATGTTTGGAAAAATGGTTCTCCATAATAGAGAGCCTTCCTAGAACTTTTTCCTTTTTAACAGAGCCACTACTGCAATATTGGCTGTATTCCCTATTGCTCACAAAGAAATACAAAAACCAATCGTGAAAATCTGATTCGCAGATGCCTTCTTTCATAGCAAGGTCAGCGATAAGGATTGCCATGGGAATATTGATTTTCCTTAACATCTTCTCTTTTGCGTCAAAAACATTGTCTAAATACTCAATAATCCTGACAAGCAACTCCTTCTGTTCTTCTGAATAATTCCCTTTAATAATGGCAGAATATTTCATCACTTCATCTGCGCTGATAGACGCATATTCATATCCTTGGTACTTATGATCCAGAAGCATCATGCTCTGCAAAAGAGTACACATATCATCAGATTTTCGAAGCTGCAATTTGGAAAAATTACACTTCTCCGAAAAGAAGCTGCCAGTCAGAATACTGTCAATAAACTTCGCATTTTCCACTCCCATCAGCGGTTTGGATTTCTGCGGCTTAGTAAGGGGCGTGCTGTTATTCAGGCGGAAGAAGATTTCTTCAATCATATCATCTGTGCAATCTTCAAAGGCAAACATCTGGAATTTGAAACGTAACAGCTCCTGCTGTACATCCACGTCCAATTCTCCAAAAGTTTTGCCAGCAAGTGAAAAGTTTTCTCCCTCAATTTCAGCATCTGGCGTTTCCCCATTCAAAGCATATTCGCCATTGATAAAACTGAATATAGTTGTCATTCTCTGCTTGCCATCCAATACGCTGTATTTATAAAGCGTTTTCCCCTTATCATCAGCTTCCTCCGCATCTGATTTCTGGACGTAGATTGCCGGGACTGGGAAATTGGCTAAAATACTATGTATCAGCAGGCTCTGCTGTAAATTGCTCCATTGTGCGGACTGTCTTTGAATAGGATGATCAAAGCTAAGTGTTTCTTTTGCATCATACATGTGTTTCAGGTTCTTCACTGTCCAGTTTAAAGTTGTTTTAATCATATTTTTTCTCCTTTTCTCTTTTAGGGTATCATTGTTATTTTGCTTTTATATACACTTATCCTGTCTGCTCTGATTAGTACATATTGTTGTATTTGGTGATTTGGCGTATAAGGTAAGCAGTCATTCTTGCGTATTTTTTGATAAGTGAGCTTTTTGATCCGCCTTTAATCAGTTCCTGATAGCGGTCATTTTCTCTTTTTATCCTGTCGAGTATTTCTGCAAATTCAGCAGCTTTATCTCCATCTTTATTCTCTAAAATATTCAGATAATCATTGATTAGCAATACCTGTGAATCTGCAAGCCCATAAGCGGGCATTGTTTCAAAATACTCCTGATTGCTTTTCTCATAGTTGTATTCATCCAGTTTCATTGCAATTTGAAGCTGGCAAAGTCCTTTTTTATCTATTTCTAACATTTTTATTCTCCTTATTTTCTAAAATTTCTTTACGTTTATTTCCAGAGATAATTACTCACTACAACATTATTTCTGGAATGTTGTAAGTTATAGCTCACTGCCTGAAGGATACCTTTGTCATAGGAATGACCTATCATATCTTTTTTACAGTGATATATTTCTCCAGTGGCAACATCACCACGAGAGTCAAAATATGCGTATAAATCTTTTGCATAATCTGCCCTCAAGTCATGGATTGCGCCTTTTGGAAGTTCTGCTTTCAAAAGCAATCTATCTTCTCCGCTGATAGAATGTGTTTCAGCAGTTTTTAAATATTCTTTCAAATCATCTTTGTATTTGGGATTCACTAAGCACCAACGTTCTATGCCGCCTTTGCCACGTTTATACACTTCCAGATTGCCGTCATTAGTTTCTCTGAAATCTTCTTTGCGAAGCCTTAAAACTTCCATGCGACGGCAACCTGTAGACTTTAGGATAAGTTTTGCCGTATCCCATTTTTCTTCTGGATGGCGGTAATCACTGGAACTGATCCCCCTGCATCGTTTGATATTCGCCCTGCTGCGGACAGGATAATTGTAATCAAAATCCCTTTTTCCACAGCTATAGGCAGAAGCAAGGGCAGAACCATATAAGCCTAAAGTCCAAGCGGAAACGCCTTTTTCTTCTTTAGATTGCAGGAACTCCGCTACATACTGCCTGCAGTCAGCAAAGTTTTTTACTTCCCTGTGATTTGCAAGGGTTTCGGTGATAAATTGTTTGCATACTTTTACATAAGAATTGTATGTGGCAGAGCTGTAGATACCTCTTACAGCAGTGCTTTCACCGGATTGTCTTGCAGCTTTCTTTGCATCAAATTTGGATTCGCCAAATTTTTTCTGCTTATTTAATTGTTTTATGGCTTGGTGCATAAGGTTAGATTTCTTACCCATGTCTGCATCTCCTTTCGGAAATAAATGCTTCTGGGTAAGGGTTATGAAACAGCAAATTGCTTGGACACCCAATGAAATATCAGGTTAGAAATTTTAGAAATGATATCCAGAGTAGATTTTAATTCTTTCAAATCTTTACTTCCCCATGATGCGATGTAGCCGAAGCTGTATTCATCCGAAGAAAGTTTTTCCATATTTGTTTCATTTGCAAGCATTTCAATCACGCAATAAGCACAGCTTTCCGCAATCACTTCTTTTGTGTCGCGATCCAGTTCTTTTGTATGCTCTTTATAAAGCGTTTCCTGATAGTAATGGCTGTATTCATGCGCTATTGTTTTCAATTTGTGAAGCGCTTTCAAGTCTGCTTTTAAAAAGATTTCTTTTTTTACCAGATTGTAATAGCCATTCGCATCATTCTCTTTGAGGTCATAATCATAATGGATTGGAACCTCTGATGTTGCAAATAAAGAATTGATTAACCTGTTCAGTTCTGGCGTTTCAAATTCTAATTTCTGTGTAAGCGACGGCAGTTCATCACCAGTTGTCTGCGAATAGTCGAAAACGTATCCTATTTTAAAATAAAGTTTTCGCTTTTCAACTTTTCGCGTATATTTACTTCCGTCAGGTCTGGTACATTCTTCTTCCTCCCAAAACTTTTTTTGCGTTGGGACAAGAATCTGGATTCCTTTAGAACCCTTTTTACGATTCTGTTGAATTTTTCTGTCCAGTCCTTATAGGATGCCACAAAACTGGCTTGGGGGCATTGCGCTAAAATGAGAATGGTATTGTTGAAACTGTAGTTATGAAATTTGCTGAAAGTTTCAAGATACTTGATATAATTCTCTGATGTGAATACCTCTTTTACGCCATCTTCGAGATTCTGAAGAATCTCTGCCATTTGCTGCTTCCGCTCTTCAAGCGTTTTTTGTGAGTATTGTTTACCCATATATATTTACCTCCTGTTTTTTGTTCTCTTAGATGTTCAGATCTAAAAGCATGGTCAGGGTTTTGGCTTATTATGTTTGCTACCATGGGAGCAAACAAGCCTGTGAAAAATTAATAAGGTTACTTTATGTGGACACATTCCCAGAACAGGAACATGGAACACAACGATTCAGAAACACATGGTTTCTTTTTCTGCGTATTGGTTTGTTGCATAGAAAAAACCTCTACGATTCTATGATTTTAGAGGATATAAAAACAGCGGATGCTGTTTCCAGTATGAAATTGACAATTCAATAGGGAATGGATTGCCGGAACTGATAATCCTGCCTTAACTGAAAATCCCTCTGGCTGTTGTTTCGACCATTACGAACTGGTACAGGGATATAGACATTAAACTTAAGATTCCATGCTAAATGGAAAACGATTTACTTATATACATATTTTATATCAAAAAAATTGTGCAGTCAATTTTGCGAAAATGCGCACTTGTTTTTGTCATGCCGGGAGGCATGGCATCTATGCGTTTGGATTGCTGCGAGCGGTTGTCGTTGGTTACCTTACAGGAGTTTCTGCTTATCAGCACTCACTCCTGTAAGATAACCAACTCTTTT
Organism: Dorea sp. 5-2; assembly: GCF_000403455.2. Lineage (GTDB taxonomy): Bacteria > Bacillota > Clostridia > Lachnospirales > Lachnospiraceae > Sporofaciens. The sequence goes on from NZ_KE159721.1 coordinate 111,435, forward strand.
CCTGCGCCCTCTACTGTTCTTATTAAAATAAGATTGTTGCACATTGTTTCGCCAGAATTAATTCTATTTGCTTCAATGACTATTTACTTCTTCCAGACATTTAAAATTGATTGTACAGAATTTCCATGATTTTATACATACCAATGACCATCATATGCCATATAGACAGGGCATGGGATATGTACAAAAAAGTAAGTAAATAACTCTCTTTAAGGGCAAATATCAACTGTTTGATGGTGGCTACACCCCCAATCCCCTGTGTACTCACTAAATGGGAATACCTAAAATGCAGGTATTCCCATTTAGCGAGTTTAAAGGGTGCTTACCCGACAGAATATCGTCAGAAAAAGTTTTTGAAAAAAATTAAAAAAATTAAAACCTCCAGTGCAATTCCTGCGTCTAGGTGGCAAGAAGCAAGAAAAAAGCCTGTAAAGCAGGCAATCAGATAGCAGTGGAGGTATTATCATGGTGAAAACAAATAGAGGAAGAAATATAATCTTAGCAGCGGTTACTTCTATATTATGTGGTTCTGCGGCACTGACAGCATATGCAAGTAATGTAAATGGAGAAACTGGTATTTTTGTAAAGCAGGAAACGGAACAGGAAAAACCTGTGCTTCCAGTGGCTGAAGAAAAAATGATGTTCGGAAAGAAGTATACATTAGCCGAAAAGACCTCTGGCGGAGCTGGCATCTACATGAACGCAGAAAATGACAGGGCAAGGGATTATGTAATCGATGCCCTCAACGAAGCTGAAATTGATAACAGGATGAATGATCTGGATAAGATTCAGGCTATCAATAACTATTTATGTGAAAAACTGGAATATGCTGATTATGCAACAGAAGAAGGATTTTCCTACAAAGAGGACTGGCTCCCCTTCACAGATTATTGTCTGATGGCTGACAGTGCAGTTTGCGCAGGATATGCAGAAGCATTTCAATCAATGTGCATTGCCTGTGGCATTGAATGTTATTATGTGACAGGATATACCTATCAGGGCGATGATACAGAGGGTGTTTATCATGCATGGAATCGTGTTGTTACTGGTGAGAGGTCTTATTATATAGATACATGTTGGAATGATAGTTCCAATGACGCATATTTCTTATCGGCAAATGGTTGGGATGACCACGAAATAGACAAAGAGCATGAAACATATAGAATTTCAGGGCAAGCGTTCCCGATGCCGGAATATATTGCAAATTAGAAATGAAACAGGAAAAGCTGCCGGATGATATATCCAGTAGCTTTTCTTATCTGTGCTCTATGAGTGTCTTTTTGGCGGCAATGATAATATCCCTGATAATCTGCTTTTCGTCAAGCGTGCATCCCTGTAATAAGTTTGTTATGTCCTGCTCGATGTAGATTTCAGCTATGGAATTAAGACTGTCGCAAACAAGCTGATCCAAGGAGGTGTCCAGTGCATTTGCAATTTTGACGAGAGATGGAAGGCTTACTTGTGTGGTGGCTCGTTCTATATGACTGATGTTGCTGGTATTAACATCCACGATTGCTCCCAGTTTTTCTTGCGTAAGATGCTTTTTTAGCCGTTGCTCTTTAATACGTTTCCCAAGTTTACTGTAATCAAGGCTGTTTTCCACAGATATTCCCCCTCTCTGCATTTTTTATGAAAGGTACTGTTATTGTACGTTATATTGTGCTATGATTAGAATAGCGTATATGGCATAATATGCCGTATAATACTAAAAAGTATTTATACAGGAGGAAACGATGAATAAACTGATTGACGATTTGATTGGAAAGGGTATGGGACGGCTTATGGATGAAAGCAGAGATGCTTTGGCAATGGCAGACGAAACCTACCAAAATGACCGGAAGGCTGAAGATGAGTTGGAAAAAAGATATGAAAGCCTTGAACTATCCAAAGCACAGAGAATCCTCATTAACGATTATATTGCCTGTGCTTCAACAGTTAATCACAGATATGCGGACATTGCATATATGGCTGGCATTAGAGATACTGTAGGAATGTTGGCTTCATTGGGATTGATTAAAGATGTTGAAGTAGAAAGATGAACGAAATGCAAATTGGGAGAGAAGCCATATAAAAGAAAATAAGGGGACTGTTATATCTGGCAGTCCCTTATTTTCGTTCGCGGAGTGTTTTCTTAACAGTTTCAAGTATGCGGATCAGCAGTTCCTTTTCTTCTGTACTGCATCCAGAGAACAGTTTTTGTATGTCCTTATCTAAATGGTAATCTTTTACGCTTGGCAGGCTGTCATAAAGCATTTCATCAATGCCGATATTCAATACTTGTGACAGGCGCAGCAGAGTTTCCAGTGATGGGTAATGAGTGCCATTTTCAAGATGACTGACAGAAGATGTGGCTGAACCTATTTTTTCAGCTAATTCCATTTGTGATAAATGGTTTTTAATCCGATACTTTTTTAGCTTTTCGCCGAATTTATCGGCATTAAACAGTTTATCCACCAATATTCCCCTTTCTGACTCAACTTTGTATTTCATTTTACGGCAATATATGCTAATATTGAAATGCAGTATTAGGCATAGTATGCCCAAAACTAAAAACAATGGATGAAAATAAAATATTTCTTACAACTTAAAACCTATTTCCTTCTTTTTACGTCTAGGAAACAGAAAGAGAGGTGATAGGAATGAGTGACAAAGCGATTCGAGAACTTTTTTGTACCTTTGTAGAAGAAGGAGAACTCGATCAGGAAGTAGCCGAACGAATATTGCAAAAGATATTAGATATTTTGTTTGGCGACAGAGCAGAATCTGAAGAAGCTGACGAATAACAGGCAGAGTTTAGGACATTTCAGAAGAAAAGAGGTTACATATGAAATGCTATAAGTGCAAAAGAGAAGTGCCAGATAATAGTAAATTCTGCCCGAAATGTAATTCACCGCAGGAATTTACCAGAGAATTGATTGACCGGGCGATGGACAATGACCAGAGGGCAATTACACAGCTTTACGACATGACGAAGGATAATGTGTACTACACAATTAAAACTATGATTTCCGACGAGGATATGGCGCAGGATCTGACACAGGATACATTCCTGAAAGCTCTAAAGCACTTGGAACAGCTTAATGAGCCAGCAGCCTTCAGGGGGTGGATTAAAAAAATCGCAAGGAATATGACCATTGATATTCTACGGAAAAGAAAAGTCATATCCTTTTCGCAGATGGTATCGGCAGATTCAGATGAAATGATTGAGTTTGAAGATGACAGAGCGGAGAATCTTCCAGAGGTGGTGATAGACAGGAAAGAAACTACTCGTCTGATTGGAGAAATTCTAGGTGCATTATCACCAGAACAGAGAGTAGTTACAGAACTGTTCTATTATGAAAATCTCTCTGTCAAAGAAATAGCCGAAGAACTGGGCGTGAGTGAAAACACTATAAAGAGCAGGCTGAAATACGCAAGGAACAAAATAGAGGCAGGGGTTAAGGAACTGGAAAAGAAAGGTACAAAACTCTACAGTCTGGCACCAATTCCATTCTTGCTGCTGCTTCTCAGAAGTCAGAACGCTTATGCGGCAGAACTTCCAGATGCGGATATGCTATTACAGTCTATGCAGTCTGGAAACGCTTTTACAGGCGCAGAGGAGGGCTTTTGGGGGCAGTCTGCGGATAGCGGCAATGCAGGCGCTGGAACAGCCAAAACAGCCGCAGAAGCGGCTAAAACAGGCACAGGAGCAGTTTCTAAAGGCATAGCAACTAAGGTTATGGCAGGCATAGTGGCTACCACCCTTATAGGGGGCGTGATTGCCGGAATTGCAAATGAAAAAAATACAGAAGAAAGACCTCAAGAAGTGCGGATGGAAGAACAGCAAGAAACACCGCCTGTAGAAGAACAAACAGAAATGCAAACAGAAAGAGACAACGATATGGAAGAAGAAACAGATAATGAAACAGAAAAAAATATCCAAACTCTTTCTGAATTAAGTGCAGAGAATAGGAGGATAGTGGAAGATGCATTAAATGATAAATTTCAAGAAGTAATAGATAATCGAATTGACTTCATAGATGAAGAAGCAATAGAGTATTCGATTACATCAGAAAATGCATCCTTTGATAATTTTACAATTAACAGCAATATGTCAAGAGTATCAAGATATAGTGGTGATCTGTATGTTCCATTTTCTGTAGACATTAATGATTGGAAAAACTATTGGGATAATACAGATTTCAATGAGGAAATGTATACAAAAAGTTATCAGAATGTAACAGGTTACTTTTTGGTACATGGTCTTGAAGTAATGAGTAATGGAGTGTTATCAGAGTATAGCATTGATATTAGTTCACTCTATCAAGATGAAAAAGAAATGAAGAAGTTATTTTTGGAAGAATAAAAAATATAGTATCCAAAATCTATTCTTTAAACTTCACATCTGGATGATGAAAAATAAAAAACATAAGGAGACAAAAGGAATGAAAAAAATTTTAGTAATGGTTTTAGTAGGTGTTATTGGTATGTGTATTTTTACTGGCTGTGGAAAGTCAGAGGAAGAAAAGGCAATGGATGAGATTGCTGATCATCTACGAGATGAAGCGGCGGCAGATGGCGTTGATATTGACAAGATGGTTGAGGAAGAAGCAGAAAAATACAATGCTGAACTTGAAGCAGGAAACAAGGCAATCGCTAATGAAAATGAGTTTAAAGAAAGCTTAAAAAATAATGAAATGGTGCCTTTAAAAGAGCAGGATGAAATTTATAGAAATGCTACAGATTCAGCTACAGCAAAAAAGGCAGCAGAAGAATTTAATAAAGCGTATGATAAATACTTAGAAGCTGCGATTGGAGAATATCTCGTTGATGAATATGCTGCTTCAGAACAGCTTCGTCAAAATGATATTCGTGTAACAAAAATAACAGATAAAGAGCTTCAAACAAGAGTAAATTATCTTGAAAACTGTTATGGAAAAAGTTATAACAAGATACAATTCTTTGATGATGATAATGAAAACATTTGTATTCTAATGTACAATGAAACAGATGACCAGATAGTAAGCGATGTAACACTTGTTTATAATGATGGAAAAAGCATCGTACCAGAACTTTCTAGCATAGGAAAGCCTGTTCAGTGTGTTGAATTTGTTGTTAATAGTAATAGCCTAATTATTACAGATTATGTCTGGGCGTATGAATTTACACCAGAAAATACATCAGGGACATCCATAGGAAATGCCGATGGTTCGCCAGTTTATCCAGAAGGAGACTATAGCTATGATACAGAACTTTGGGAAAATACAATCGAAGAATACAATTCTAAGATGGAATAAAAATACACATAAAGCAAAAGATTTGCAGGAGAAAAATTATGAAATCAGGGTTTACGTTAAAAGATTATTGGGCATTGGTTAAAATTTCCATGAGAAGTGCCTACTGGAGAATTGACAGCAGGAATTGGGGAAAACAATTAGATGGAGTATTATTCTGGATTGTGTGGATTTTTCCTCTTGGGGTGGTTTTGGCATTGCTTAATATTTTAAATACCGCCACAACATTTTTCGCATTAGGTGTGGCTGGTGTTATAGGCGAATTGTTTAAAAGTATTTTTCTGTTAGTTTTTTGTGTGCCTGTTACATTTAATATAAAGCGGATGAAATACAGTATTCATTTCAAGGAAACACATACATATAAGCCAAGTACAGTATATTATGTGGTGGACATGAATTTCATTGATATTGATGGAAAGTGGTATCGGGGAAATGTAGTATGTAAAGAGAGAAACTGCGGAATGGATGAAAATAATGAACCTGTTTTTTACAGAACTTTTCTTGATCCGTCAGATGGATGGTATTATGCAAAACCTAATATGACATTCAATAAAAGACTTACAGAATCAGATTACAATGAGGCAACAATTATTGATATTTACAATCAAAAATATAATTCGCCATTTCTGGAAAAGTAATTAGTGCCTGCTGATTAAACTTGAAATGCTTGATTTTACTGACTTTTCTGGATATTTGGTATATAATATTTGCAAGGTAATGCAGATTAATCGTTCATTTTTCGTGCAGATAACCTTAGAAATATACAAGCAAGGAGTCCGATATATGTACAAATATCTTGATAAGTTACAACATTCATTCCTCGATTTTAATCAGCCATTAGGAATGCATATGAATCCCGAAAACAGATGGGTGCGTTTGGCAGAACAAATCCCATGGGATGTTTTTGAATCAAAATATGCTGAACTGTTTCCAAATGATACAGGAAATGTTGCAAAGCCTTTGCGTACGGCTCTCGGTTCATTAATTATCCAAAAGAAACTCTGTTTCTCAGACCGCGAACTTGTGGAACAGATTACAGAGAATCCATATCTGCAATACTTCATAGGGCTTCCGGGTTATCAGGAAGAACCACCATTTGATGCAAGTACCCTTGTCCTTTTCCGGAAACGTTTGTCTCCTGAGATCATTATGGAAGCCAATGACTATATTTTGAATCAGGATGATGATAAGAAGGATCCTCCGTCAGAGGATTCTTCTGAAAAGAGGGATTATGAAAAGGACCAGGAAGATGCAGGCAATGAGGGGACATTGATCATAGATGCCACCTGTGCACCAGCTAACATCCGATATCCCCAGGATGTATCCCTTTTAAATGAAGCAAG
>NZ_KE159721.1:118855-122383 GCF_000403455.2 Dorea sp. 5-2
GGAATTCAGTGTTGAAAAACATAGTTATGGATTAGGATTAATAGTAACCAAACTGGAGGAAACACAACTCACCTCAATAGCGTTATCGGTACTTACAGCGAACCTCTTCAAAATGCAGAGGAGGATTCTCTGCGCCCTGTTAAGTCTCTTAGAAGGCTTCCCCGAAGAGATTTCGGGGAAGTTTGTAATGGTGACTTAATCAGCAGGCACTAATTATTAGAACAGTCGAGCAATGAAAGCCATAGGACGAGTCGATAAAATGACCTATCCTATGGCTTTTTGTTTCAAATCACTGCCTTGTTATTGACAAATAAGATGCACAGTGGTAGTTTGGATACAGAACGGCTTGTCCTATTCCTGATACTCTATCTCATATGTATTTTTTCCTGTTATCCGAATTGTAAGCTGATTGATGATAAGGCTTCGGCAACCACGAATGAGCGGTGATTCCCCTACCATTCCGTATATATTCTGTTCAGCGCAAAGGTAATAATAGCATAAATATTCGCGGTCAGGGCTGCTTTGGGCCAGGTGGGGTAGATCTCGCTGCTTGCCACATTTTTCACGTAATCTGGGAAAGATACCTGTACGTTTGCGGCAGATGAACTGGGTGAGCCGAGATGAACGGTGATGGGGTTAGGGATTACGACCTGGCGGAGGATGCGAGGAGGGACGGAAGGTCCATTCTGCCCGCTGGTATCTGCAAGTGCGACGGCAGGTCTTCCGACGGAGATTTCCCTTGTGACAGACTGACGCTGTCCTCTCTGCATCGGAGTAAGTACAAGGGGAAGGATGGCTGTCTCCCCTTCATAGATCGGGATATCCTGTACAGACAGGGAGTTAAAACCGGCGCCCTGTGCCAATACAGAATAACCGGTGAATGGATTCCCTTTGTAATCAGGAGTCTGTGAGAAACGTTTATCTACGGTGTCGAGAGAGATGAGGGGCGTTTCCCCGTTTTCGTCTGTCGTAAGTTCGTACAGAGTGTTCCCGTCCATGTCTGAGATGCTGATAAGTATGCCGCTTAGAGGGACGGCGCTGTGAGCCGTCCGTGCCTGTATAAGAAGATAACCGGTAGCCATATGGGTGGATTTTCCTTTTTTATATTTACTGTCAGTATATAAGATATGCAGGGAGGGGGGAAATGGTTCTTTTGCTGTTGACGATTTGTTGTTGTGATTTTTGAACAAAAATTATAGTTGGAGCCATCAAATTATATGATTTTTTGTGAGTATAAAGACGTTGTTTCATTCTCTCTTAAAAAGACAGAAAAAAGCTGAAGCGCAATGAATCTTACACTTCAGCTTTTTATACTTTGCTATTTAGATTTTGGCTAAAAGAGTTTTTTTCTTTTCTTGAAATTCTTCATCTGTTAGGATACCAGCGTCTTTTAATGAAGCAAGTTTTTCAATTTGTGTCAATATATCTGAATTATTATTTCCTGAACCATTATTTATATTCTTTTCTGTTCAATTTTTTGTAAAATGCCATGTTGTCGCAATAAAGCGATAAACTCTCTGCATTTTTCTGCTTGACGGTATATCGTAAAACCTGTAAGCATTTCTACCCGGAGTGTTAATTCTTCACCTGTTTCAGCTTTAAAAATGATGCAAATTACATTCTCTTGCTCTTGGTTTGCGTCATTTCCGGCACCTAAGAATACTTCTGCAGTAGTGATTGTTCGTTTTTCAATATGTAACTCTATTATTGAATCATAGGAAATATCAAAATCATTAAACCAGTCTTTAGAATTTCCTGTCTTTCGGAAAGAGAATTGATCCTCCATAACGTTCAGACCAATAGATGCACTTCCCATCTTTACTTTAGGGTACTGTGGTAGTCCGCTGACGTATGTTACTTCATATCTTGCAAGTGCACCTTCTAATGCTTGTTTCAATTTTTGGTTTTCTTTCTGGAATTCCTTGAATGAACCAGTGCCTTCATCCAGAGTTTTCTTAACGGAATCTTTTGCACTTCCTAATTTCTCTGCAAGCTGTTTTTCTTCTGCAAAATTAGACGATTTATCTTTGGCGCTGTTTGCAGTTTCCTTTAGTTTGTCAAATAGAGCCATTTCTTACTTCCTCCTAATTCATACCCATTTACTGCTTCCTTGACCGCGAGAGAATCTGTCCATAAAATATATCTTCTTTTGTATGTGTGATCTATTCTTAATTATAGCGAATTGGATAGACATAATCTGTCGGTGTGTCGAAATTTTTTTAATTTACTATGTTTTTTGTACCTTCGTTTCTCATCCCTCGTCCCCGCCCATAAGGATCGGGAATGCACAGAAGATCCACTGTTAATTTCTTTATCTATTCTTTTGGTATTTGAGCATTATTACATAGAAATAATTTCAGATAAAACACAGATAATTATTTTCATATAAATCATAGTTAAATTCATAAGATATGTTTATAGAAAGTAGAATTTTTAAGAAATGCAAGAATATGTTTGCGTAATAGCTGACGCCATAAGTGGGGGTATAGCCGTATACTTGCACTACTTCATCCTTAGAACACCGCATTTTCCCTACTTAAATACTGCCCGCATCTGATTTTTCAGCATAGAGAAAACCAAAAAGACATAGTCGCAATAACTAAATTGGACTATGCCTTGTAGAATGGAGTATACGGGATTCGAACCCGTGGCCTCAACAATGCGAATGTTGCGCGCTCCCAACTGCGCTAATACCCCACGACTTAATTATTATATCACGAAAAATATCAAAATGGAAGAGTTTTTTGATTTATATTTGCAAGAAAAAATGTGGATGGTAGAATTGTCCCGTGTCAGGAGTTTTTTGTATGCAATGAAAGCAACTTATCTGTTGAATCAGAACTACGCCTTTGTGATCGGACGTTGCAGGTAAATGATGCGTTTCTATTTTGATGTATGGAAAGGCTCGTATGGAGGAATATGCGCAGTTGATGAATATTTGAAAAAAAAGATCAAGCGGAAGTGGCGGAGGTAAAAGGGATGATTACGGCAGTCGTATACGGGAGGGGAATGATGACTGTAGAAATGACGGTAATAGGTTGGTATTCGATCCAAGAATTTAGGCTCATGCGCAAAAGGCGATCGCGCAGACCGTGTAATTAAGGGTTGAAATGCAGGTAAGTGTGAGTGTATAATAATTCTAAAGATTGTAAAAACATGTATGAAATGAGGAGACACAATGGCTAAGAAATCAAGAAAAGAACGGAAACAAGCCGCAGTAAAACAGAATGCGGAGAAGCAAAAGAAGGTGGGACAAGAATTGATGCCGGAGGCTGTCGTGGAAATCCATGAGAATGTAGAGAAGAGGGCTGCGGGAGAAGAGGCTGCGAAGGAAGCCGGAAAGGCAGAAGAAGCGAAGAAGGCAGCAGGAGAAGAGGCAAAGAAAGCGGCGGAGGAGGAAGCGAGAAAAGCGGCAGAAGAAGCCGCCAGAAAAGCAGCGGAAGAGGAAGCGAAGAAAGCCGCAGAAGAAGCTGCAAAGAAGGCAGCGGAAGAGGAAGCGAAGAAAGCCGAAGAAGAGGCTGCAAAGAA
>NZ_KE159721.1:122393-175524 GCF_000403455.2 Dorea sp. 5-2
GCTGCAAAGAAGGCAGCGGAAGAGGAAGCGAAGAAAGCCGAAGAAGAGGCTGCAAAGAAGGCAGCGGAAGAGGAAGCGAAGAAAGCCGAAGAAGAGGCTGCAAAGAAGGCAGCGGAAGAAGAAGCGAAGAAAGCCGCAGAAGAAGCTGCCAGAAAAGCAGCGGAAGAAGAAGCGAAGAAAGCCGCAGAAGAGGAAGCCAGAAAGGCAGAAGAGGCAGCAAAGAAAGCTGCGGAGGAGGAAGCGGAACAGCTTGCCGCAGAGAAGAGGGCGCAGGCGCGTAAAATATATGAGAAGCGCTTCGCAAAGCATTTGGATGAACTGAAATGGTTATATATGGAATTATACGGGAATGGCTCGATGTTCGCCGAGCTGTGCGATAACTTGTATCGTTTCTATGAAGCGCGTAATGACGACCTGAAGGAGAGGGACGGCAAGAGAGAGGAATGTCCGGACTGGTATAAACAGAATGATATGCTGGGAATGATGTTCTATATTGATAATTTCGCCGGCAATATGAAGGGCGTTGAATCGAAGCTTGAGTATCTTGAGAAAAGCAATGTGAATTATATCCATCTGATGCCGTTCCTGGATACTGTGGAAGGACGTTCGGACGGCGGGTACGCGGTGGCGGATTTCCGTAAGGTACAGGAGAAGCTGGGGACGATGGAGGACCTGGAAAGTCTGACGGCGGCATGTCATAAGAAAGACATGAATGTCTGTATGGATTTTGTCATGAATCATACGTCAGAGGATCATGAATGGGCGAAAAAGGCGCGGCAGGGAAATGGGGAGTATATGAGCCGCTACTTCTTCTTTGATAACTATTCGATTCCGGCAGAGTATGAGAAGACAGTGCCGCAGGTATTTCCGACGACTGCGCCGGGGAATTTCACATGGCTTGAGGACGCGGAGCATTTTGTAATGACTTCCTTCTATCCTTATCAGTGGGATCTGAATTATAAGAATCCGAGAGTATTTAACGAGATGATGTATAATTTCCTGTTCCTGGCGAATAAGGGAATTGATATTATCAGGATTGACGCGGTTCCTTATATATGGAAAGAGTTAAATACGCAGTGCCGGAACTTGCCGCAGGTACATACGATTGTCCGGATCATGCGTATCATAAGTGAGATCGTATGTCCAAGCGTGCTGCTTCTCGGGGAAGTTGTCATGGAACCGGAGAAGGTGGTTCCGTATTTTGGAACGGTGGAGAAGCCGGAATGCCATATGCTTTACAATGTGACGACGATGGCGACTACATGGCACACGGTGGCGACCAGGGATGTAGGGCTTCTGAGGCAGCAGCTTGATATCGTGAACGGACTGCCGAAAGAGTATGTGTTCCTGAATTATCTGCGCTGCCATGATGATATCGGATGGGGACTGGATTACGCGTCTCTGGAGCGCGAGGGCATCAGAGAGCGTCCGCATAAGCAGTATCTGAATGATTATTTCCAGGGATACGCGGGAGAGAGCGTAAGCCGCGGCGAACTGTATAACGCGGATCCGGTCAGCGGAGATGCGAGATTCTGCGGAACGACGGCGTCTATGTGCGGGATCGAGAAGGCAGGATTCGAGCAGGATGCGGAGGCGATGGAACGAGCGATCCGCAAGGATGTTATGCTTCATGCATATATGTTCATGCAGTCCGGAATTCCGGTACTTTACAGCGGAGATGAGATTGGCCAGGTGAATGACTATACATACAAGGAAGATCCGAATAAAGCGGCAGATTCCAGATATATCCACCGCGGCGCCATGAGATGGGATCTGGCGGCGAATATTACAGATCCGGAGACCGTGGAAGGTAAAGTGTTCGAGAAGCTGGATCAGTTGGAGCAGATCCGTAAGACGGAGAAAGTATTCGTGTCCAATGCGGATACCTGGACGCTGGATACATGGGAAGCCGGCGTATTATGCATCGGCAGATATTATGACGGAGAGAAGATACTGGGACTGTTTAATTTCAGCGAATATGACAGGACGGCGTGGATCAATGAGACAGATGGTATGTATACGGATCTTATTTCCGGTGAGAAGATGGAAGCACGGGGCGTGAATATTCCGGCATTCGGATTCTATTATCTTAAAAAAGACGAATAAATAGGATCGTATTTCTGGATTTTTAACAATATCGGGGTCAAAAGGCATTTTGACCCTGATATCATTTTCAGACATGCACAACGGTACGCTTTAGGTTTAAAATCAAGAAGATTTGGAAAGGCTAAGAATACTGCGATCAATATCAGAGTATTAAATACATTCGAAAGAGAATAAGATAGATTAAATACATTGGAGATTCTTGGAGGACTGATAGATGAAGCGAGGGAAAAAAGTATTTGCGGCAATTCTTGTGATGGTTCTTATGCTGAGTATGGGCATGACGGCGTCTGCGACAGAGCAGGTCCAGGAAGGAACGGAGCAGGAGGCTGCCGGGAATGCGGATACCGAACTGTCGGAGGAAGAAAGATTACAGCAGGAACTGGATGCAGTATATGCATTGCCGGTCGAGTCGAACAATATCAAGGGATGGCCTCAGGGACCGGGAACGTACGGAGAAGCTGCCATTGTTATGGAAGTGGAGACCGGAAGTATCCTGTATGCAAAAAATATTGATGTACATCATTTCCCGGCGAGCATTACAAAGGTATTGACGACGCTGATCGCATTGGAAAACGGACAGTTTACAGATCCGGTATATTTCTCCCATGACTGCGTGGCATTTCTGCAGCCTGACGAGGCGTCCATCGGTATGAAAGAAGGAAACCAGATCTCTTTGGAACAAGCGTTGTATGCGACTCTTCTGGCGTCGGCGAACGAGGCGGCGTACGCGGTGGGAGATAATGTCGGAAAGAACGCGGGGCATGATTATAATTGGTTTGTCGAGCAGATGAATCTTCGCTGTCAGGAGTTGGGCGGCGCTAATTCGAATTTTGTGAATACAAGCGGGCTTCATGATCCGAATCACTATACCTGTGCAAGGGATATGGCGCTGATCAGCCGAGAGATGTTCCGGCATCCGGAATTCTTTACAATTGCCCAGACTTACGAATATAAGATCCCGCAGTCTGAGACTACAGAGGAGCATATATTCCAACAGCATCATAAGATGATGGATTCAAATGATGAAAACTATTATGAATATGTGATCGGAGGGAAGACGGGGTATACGTCGGACGCGCTGTCAACATTGATCACTATGGCGGATAATGGAAGTATGCAGTTGGTGTGTGTGGTGCTTAAGACACATGGGAAGAATGTTTATCCGGACACAAAGAATCTGTTGGAGTATTGTTTTACAAATTTCAGCAAGGTAGCGGCGGCAGATTATGAGACGTCTGAGGATATACAGGCGATTGGAGATGTGCAGGCTGTGGCTTCTGAAGGCGTGCAAGGTGTTCAGGGCGTTGAGACGGCTGCAGAAGCCGCAGCAGGGACGGCAGAAGGAGCGCCAGAGACAGCAGAAGGAGCAGCAGGGGCAGCAGAAGGAGAACCAGGGGCGGCAGCAGGCACGGCAGGCGCATCGGGAGACGGTTCAGGGGCAGCGCCGGATGGAAGCGTAACCGATGATGGCTCCGGGGGAACAGCAGATAACAGCAGCGGCTTTGTCATTCTTCCGAACGGGGTGGAATTCAAGGATCTGGAGCTAGAGATCATACCGGACAGCGATGTGAGTAGTGAGGGAACTTTGGAATACCGCTACAGCGGTAATCTGATGGGGAGCGTAAGAGCCGTCCTTAGTCCGTCATATCTGGAGAAACGCGCGGCAAAGCCGGAGAGCGAAGCTGTGGAGAAGGATTCCCCTGAAAAAGTGAAAGAAAAAGAGAAAAAAGTGATAGGAAAAGATCTGCTGAAGGATAAGACACTTCTTGAGAAAGGAATTCTTGCCGCCGCCAGTGTGGTTCTGGTGATATTGATCATCACATTCGTCGTGTTGCTGGTTAAGGGGCAGAGACGCAGGCATAAATAGCGATAAAGTGTGGAAAATGTTGCTTAAGGAGCAGTTATAAGAGCAGATGACAGGTAAATAGGCAGGAATTACAGAAAGAAATAAGAGACGGTAATTCGTACTTTGGATATCCGGAGTATGAGACGTCTCTTATTTCTTTCACTTTTCAATTGAAATGTATGCCGGGTTATCTGTTAGAAATCGTCTGCATAAAATCCTGGATCCGTTTATGGTTTGCCTGGTGTATCATTGCTTCGGGCGTGCCTTGTTCTACTATCTTGCCATTTTCCATAAAAATGATCCGGTCGGCAATTTCTAATGCGAAGCGCATCTCATGTGTGACGATCAGCATAGTACATTGATGTTGGACGGCAAGTTTTCTGATGATTTCTAAAATGCCGCCTACGAGTTCAGGATCCAGTGAAGAGGTTGGCTCGTCGAATAATAATACGTCCGGTTGTGCCGCAAGCGCCCGGGCAATGCCGATACGCTGCTGCTGACCGCCGGAAAGGCGGGAGGGATATTCGTTCATTTTGTCTGTCAGCGCAACTTGGCTGAGCAGGGATAAAGCTTCTGACTCAGCCTCTTTTTTTGGCTTTTTTCGGACGAGCGTCATAGGTAGCAATACATTATCCAATACAGTTTTGTTTTTAAACAGACTGTAATTCTGAAAGACCATTGCAGTTTTTTGCCGAAGGAGATGAGCTTTTTTGCGGAGTAATTTTCTGCATCTATAGTGATATCTCCGATTTGTATTCAGCCATTCCCCCCATAACTCTTCAAATAATGCCACGCTGTCCGTAAAGGTTATTGCATCTACAAAGCCATACTTGCCTACATCAAGTACTACGATATTCTCCATCTCATACAGCTCTGCAAACGCATCTGCCACCTTTTGGCACTTTGCCCGTTCTTCCTCAG
This sequence comes from Dorea sp. 5-2, assembly GCF_000403455.2. GTDB lineage: Bacteria > Bacillota > Clostridia > Lachnospirales > Lachnospiraceae > Sporofaciens. Next base: position 127,267 of record NZ_KE159721.1, read on the forward strand.
TGATATAAATTTTCTTTTCCATATAGCCTTACCTCGTTTCTTACAAAATTTTACCATATTCATTTTATAAGAACCACCTGCACACCAGCTTTTCTTCCACTTGTTTTTGGCAAAACCCACTTTACTAACAATTCACTTCCCTGAATTGCATAGTCATAATTCATGCGGATCGAAAACCCAAGTTCTTCAGGATCATCGAGACGGCTTAAGATTTCCTGCTTTGGTTTATTATTTTCCGTGAGGTTTACCGTTTCTAGAATTCCATCCAGAACATGTTGAAGCATATGTATTGGAATAGAAGCACCCATCTCCTGCATGGAAAAACCGCCGTTTTTGCGTGCGTCACGGCTCAGCAGAGAAATATTAATGTCATTGTTCATGGGTGGTTTGGATACAAGATTTCCTTGTTGACGATTTTTCTAATAGAGACTATAATTTTATTTAAAATATGAATTCACAGTTTATTTTTAGAATAGGGTTGGGTTATCGAAAGATATCAATGGAGAGGAACACAAACATGTTGATAGCAGATAAAAAAGATTACCGAAAAGACTACAAAAAGCATTACGAATTATACAAGCGGTTAAAAAGTGAAAATTCCAATGTAAATAGTCGAAGGCTACTATTGATTTATTGTGTTGAATGTGGATTAAAATATATGCTATTGGATAAATGGTGCGAAAACAGTCCCAAAAAAATATTAGACAGTAATGATAAGATTAAAAAGGATATCTTAAAATCTCATAATTTGGAAAAAATATTAAAAGAGTTAGGTCAACAAGGCAACTTTAAGTTTCCTCAATTAGGGACTATCCATAGAGATTCTGTCACATCAGAGACATATCACCAGCTTTATCGATATTGCATAAACATACCGGAAAAAGATCAGCTCAAAGAAGAAAAGTTGGAAGATACATTGAAAAAGGTTGCTTGTTGGATTGAAGAAGGGATGTGATACGATGCTGTTATATACGTGGAAAGATATAGAAAGAAAGTTTTTGTTAGAGAGAGAGAAGTGGGAAAAAGTTATTGTTGATATTGAGACATATGTTGATGAAGTGATCATTTACCTAAATGAAATGGATAGTAAAATATCTGCTCAAGAGGTCCTATTTGATATATTTGAAAAAAATTATGATAATAAGAAAAATCAAATATATCTCGACATTTCTAATGATTATTTAAGTATAACATATGAAATTGAAGAAAACGATGAACAAAAAAATATAATAAGTCCTCTTTTTAAAAATATTCTATATCAGGAATCGGCATATTCCGGCAAGTTGCTTGAGCAAGAATTGCCCGGAGTCCCCGTACTTGCCTTTCATTCATATAAAGGAGGCGTTGGGCGTACCTTATCTTTATTAGCATTTGCGAAGGCATGGTCTTCGCTTAAAGATTTAAAAAGTACAAAAAAGTTGCTCATAGTAGATGCAGATATAGAAGCGCCTGGGATCACATGGTTAACAACGGGGCATGAAGAAGCTATGTTTAGTTTTATGGATCTTCTCGAAATCACACAGGAAAAAGAAACTATTGATGATATTGTAGGAGTGGTATATGATAAGGTAGCTCAATTGACAATAAAGATTGAGACAGAAAAAAGTATGACGGAGCACATTGTTTTGCCTACTTATAGATATATGGAACAACTATTGGATATGTATTCAAGTCCTGAGAGCCTTGCCGTTAGTTATGACAAAAAATATATTCTGGCGGAAGTTCTGTCTAAATTAGGACAAAAGCTCAATGCGGATTTAGTATTGGTCGATTTGCGGGCAGGCTTAAGTGAATTTTCAGCACCGTTGCTATTTGATCCAAGAGTAAAAAAATATCTAGTAACATCAACGTCTTATCAGGCAGTAAAAGGGACAGAGATATTATTACATCAGTTAAGTAAAGGACTGCCTTTGAATGGGAATACTAAAATACCAGAAATTTTACTGACAATGGGACAAGAAGGTGTAGATACTACGGACATTATCAGTGAACTGGTTGCTGTTTATGATCATTATATATTGGATGAGAGTGTATCTATAACAGATAATATTGTTACAGAATTGCCTTTTGCAAGTGAACTTGTTCATTTAGAATCATTACAGAAGATAATGAAGAATCTAAACGGACGAGAGTTTTACAAAAATATATATGAAATTGTCCAAAATAGTTATATCCCTCAAAAAGAAGAGAAAACGGAATATAGTTTGGAGCGTGAGGAAATTATTGAGCGTATACATGATTTTTCTGAAAAGCAGATAACAGCAGAAGGAAATGGTGCGTTTAAAGTATTAATGACAGAATCTATTCAGAATTTAATAAGAAAATATAAAAGTGAAATTCCCAGTACGGTGGTTATGGGGGCTAAGGGGTCTGGGAAAACATTTTTGTATAGAGAAATATTACGGTATCATTATTGGGAAGCGTTTATTAAATCTATGGGAAATAATAGCGTAAATATGAGTAATATCCGCAAAGATAATCATATTTTGCTCGTGCCTTTACTGGCATCAGGTAATGCAGGCGGTTTTCGGGAAATTATAGAAAGCGTGATTAATAATTATAATGCATGTGGTTTACGTGGAAAGCTTAGCAGTTCTGTTCATATTAGCAGCAGAGATATTTTGCTAAAGTACATGCGGAAAAAGCACGATATATTAGAATGGAAAGAGCTTTGGAAGAATGTTATCCTAAATGCAGTAAATAATGCATATCAATCTTTGGAAGAATTGGAAGATGAATTAGATAGAAAAAATATTGAAGTAGTATTTTTAATAGATGGATTGGAAGAAATTTTCCAACATACGATATCATCTGATAATGAAAAAAATGCTATAGCAGCACTTTGTAGAGACTTAATAGATGAAGTAAAAATTGCCTATGATCATCTGGGGGTGATGATATTTCTTAGAAAGGATATGGCAAGAGATTCACTGACGATTAATTATGAGCAATTCTATTCCTTATATCGTTCGGTAGAATTGCAATGGTCAAGTACAGAAGCATTGCGACTTGTTATTTGGCTTGTCAGCCAGGCTGTATCAGACTTTTATCAGGAAGAAGTGCCGCTTGAAATGGCGCCTAAAGAGGTGATTGATCGGGTTCTTCATAAATTATGGGGAATTAAATTGGGGAAACCAACATCAAATGAGGCAAATGCATCAAGATGGATTTTGGCAGCGCTGTCTGATTTTAATGGGCAGTTACAGGCACGTGATATAATCAGATTTTTAGAAAAAGCAACTGTAAATGTAGGAAAACCAATATATTCCGACAGATATTTGATGCCAGCAGAAATAAAAAAGGCAGTGTCGGAGTGTTCAAATGAAAAAATTGGTGAAATAAAGGAGGAAATCAAAGCACTTGCCCCCATTTTTGACAAGTTGGAAAATGCGCCGGTAGGAGATAAAGTTTTGCCATTTTATGGTGATACATTTAATTTTACACAAAGTGAAGAAAAAATTATGCGGCAGGAAGGCTATTTGCGAGTAGAAAATGATAAATATTATCTGCCAGAAATAATAAGACATGCTTTAAAATTTAAATATGGAAAAGGAGCGCGTCCCAGAGTGCTTTCCTTGTTATTAAAATAAAATGGGATTCTGTAGCAGGGGATGTTCTAACTAGATATCAGAAATATATGAACGGAAACGTCCGCCAAAAATAAAACCGGAAAAGGCTGTTGCTAAAGCTTAACGCCAAAGCAGCAACCTTTTCTTTATTATGTCGATTCCTGATAGATCTTCCGGTACATACCGGCGGTGATCCCGCATTCTTTTTTGAATACAAGCGAGAAATACTGTTCGTCAGAGAAGCCCGCCATAAGGGCGATATCCTTGATCTTAAGGTTGCTTGTGATCAATAACTGCTTTGCTTTTAAGAGCCGGTAGTCCGTCACGTATTGCGGGAAGCTGACGCCGACTTCCTTCTTAAACCTGTTTGAGATATAGCCGGCGGACTTATTGGCGTAGTCTGCGGCGCTGTTCAGAGAGATCGGTTCCTGGTAGTGCGCCTGTATATAGAGGGTGATCTTCTGGATGAATTTGCTCTGGTTCCCGGTATGGCTGAGGCTGGCGGTCTCAAAGTAGTTGCGGTATATTGCCGTCGGATAGAGATAGGAGTCTTTCAAAGAGGAGAGACTGCTGATCTCCAGGATCGGATCTATACTATAATCCCCAAGTGTGTCGTTTCTGAGCATAAGGTATGCTTTCAGACAGAATTCCTTCAAGGAGGACGGAGATATATGTTCTTCGTGGAAACTCTCGAACTGTCTGCCCAGGAGTAAGAGGATCTGCGGCAGGTCGTTCCTGCGCATGCATACCTTGAGTTCATCCCAGAATGGCAGTTGTTGCAGAGGAAGATCTGTGTAGCTGATATCACCGTACAGGCAGTAAGGGGCGGAGAACCAACGGCAGTATTCAGTGGCTTTTAATGCTTCCTGATAGCCGGACTTAAGGTTATGGAGCTTATTGGGGTTGCTGATCCCAAGGAATACAAAATCATTATCCATTGTAAAATAGATGTTCAGGTTATTCATAAGATGCCGAAGGAGCGCCTGCCATTCCGAATGAGTTAAGGACGTCTCTGAATAGATGACGGCAAGGCGGCTGTCAAACAGTGTGATAAAGGAAGCGTGCAGTTTCTGGTCTTCGAGACAGATGTCCAGTTCTTTTTGCAGGACGGAGATGGTGGATACTTCTATGGTGCCGATGATAGCGATGTAGTAACATCCTTCGGAATAGATTCCGGAGACCGGATTCATGAAGATGCCCTTAAGAAGTTTCCTGTAATTGGGGCTGTTATAGTCGATCTTTGCGCTTTGAAGCGTCTCGGCTCGGTGCGCCTGCCTGTTGACAGCCCGTGTGATGGCATGAAGTATCTCGTCGGTGGAAGCTGGTTTCACAAGGAAATCCACGGCGTTGGCAAGGAGCGCTTCCCTTGCATAGTGAAAATCACTATATCCGCTGAAAATAAAGAAATTAATATGGGGAAGCTGGGAATGCACTTCATTGATGAGGGAGATCCCGTCCATAACGGGCATCTTGATATCAGTGAGGACAACATCCGGCATAAGAGTAAGAATTTCTTTACATGCTGTTGAGCCGTCTGCGGCGCATCCGATGATCCGGATGCTGTGTTGTTCCCAGTTGATACATTTCTTCATACCTTCGATCACATGGGGTTCGTCGTCTACAATATATAAATGATACATTATTTTTCATCCTTATGTGTGATTGCCATGCTTCTCAGACACGTGTCAGTGTCAGGATAACCGTTGTGCCGGCAGAGGGCTGGCTTATGATCTGCATACCGTAAGGTTCTCCGTAGAATAGCTTGATCCTCTCGTCTATATTCTTTAGGGCAAGCCCTTTCCGCAGATTGTTGGCAGAGAATCCGACGCCGTCGTCAACGACGGTAAGGATCATACCGCAGTCATTTTCGAAAGCAGACAATGTAATGGTGCCTGTTTCGTTTTTCTGTTCAAGACCGTGGAAGATCGAATTTTCGATCAGCGGTTGGAGCAGCATGCGCAGGATCTTCTGTGTGTACAGTTCTGGTTCTATATTAACGACGAAGCGGAACTTATCGCGATATCTTATATTTTGGATCGCCAGATAATTTCTTATGCTGGTGAGCTCCTCCTCAATGGTAACTGTCAGTTCGTCTTTCCCGATATTCGAGCGGAAGTAGCGGCTCAGGTATAATGACATCTGTGCGGGTCATGATTTCCTTCGGATTCGCACATCCAGAAGATGGAATCCAGTGTGTTATACAGGAAATGGGGGTTGATCTGTTCCTGCAGATGGAGAAGCTCAGATTCCTTCTGTTTCATATTCAATTCATAGGTCTGTTTAAGCGAAGCATGATACTTATATAGAAGGGTTTCACATTCCTTTCCGATCTGCCCGATCTCGTCATCGCCGAAAGGCTGTGGTTTTGCCGGCTGTCGTTCAATCTTATCATTGCCAAAAGGCTGCGGTCTTGCCGGTTGCCCTGCCGCCAGGTTATTGCTGAAAATGTCCCGGATCATGGAAACTTGCCCCATCAGCTTGTTTGAAAATAAATATGCCGTAAAAAATATGATGATAGAGAATAAAAAGATCAGCAGCAGGATAAACATACGCAGTAAAGTTGTCCCTCTCATAAGCTCACTGTAAGAGATCAGGGAGATGATGGACAGAGACAGAGCAGAGTTAAATTCCCTGGTTATGAAATATTTATTCTCGAAGGCTTTTTCTCTGTAAAAGTTCGAAGAAGTGCTTAGGTCTTGGTAGTCTTTTCAATCTTTACCATTGTATCATCGGAAAATTCCTCGCTGTTTTTATAGAGTAATTGTTGATCTTTGATAAAAGCAATGGTGGTATCCGTCTCGAAAGCGGTTGCATTGATCGCTTCATCCAGAAAGGAAGAGTCTACTTCTATAAGGATCATGCCCACAGGCTGGATCGTGTTCAGGTTGCGGATCAGCTGCAGGAAGAACAGTGAGGAAGGATCTGCAGAGAAATCCAAGGTATCTCCGGTGATCCAGATCCCGGCGAATAAGGTATCTTCGTCGTAAGAGGACAGGCGCTCAGAGACAGACAGGTTATCAAGGTTCTGGCTCACGGTGCCGCTGTCATCGAAGCTGTAGTGATAGTTGTATTTCTCATTTCCGACATAGATCATACGGATGTTGCTGTTCACGTGCATCAGGTTGACGACTCGGTTTCGCAGAGTCTGGTTGTACTTGAAGATGGAATTGGCGTCATAATCGGAGGAAGACAGCGCTTCTTGTATATCCTGGGAATTCTTAAGGAGCGCGGCGGTCTCCCGGGCATTTTCCGCTAAGAGAGTCAGGCTTGAACTGATCGTCGCGGTATAAGATTCGGTTATCGTGTGAATCTTATCGGAGATAATGTGGTTGTAGCTGGTGATGATCAGCAGGCTGGTAAGTATAAAGAAGAGAAAGATCGTCAGGATAAAAAGCAATAGTTGGTTGCGTATGTAGAAGAAAAAGGACGATTTTTTCTTTTTTAAAAAGTGTAAGATAGATTTTATTTTATACAAGATAATTTCCTCCTGATTTCATTTGCCTACGGGAACTATCCATATTCTAATCCAAATTGCAGATAAATTCAACAAACAGACTGTGAATATAAAGAAATTATAATAAATGTTAGAATCTTCCAATTTAAATCAGGAAAAGCGTGCAATATAATATTTATAACAAAAGATGCCGAAGGGTATTGAAGCACAGAAGTATAAGAAAAATGTAAGGAGGAAGAAAGTATGAAGAGAAAGATGTTGTCAGTTCTGTTGGCAGGGCTTATGATCTGTTCGTTTGGCGGCTGCGGGGGATCGGGCGAGGACGAAGGAAGCAAAAAGGGAAATGGTTCGAAGGAAGACGTGGAGGTCGTGACATGGAATACGGCGAGAGCGGACGACCATGCGATCATCAAGGCGGTGACGGCGTGTCTTGACGCTTACAATGAGACAGCCGAGACACCGATCGAGATAAAGTTCGAATATATCCCGGACAGGCCGACCCAGGAAGAGAAGTTGAAGACGGAGATCGCCGCGGGAGACATGCCGACATTTTTTGATTGTGACCCGAATCCATATCTGAACCAGGTGGCGAAGACGGGGCAGTTGGTGAATATCGGGGAGCTGATCGATGAGATGGGGATCCGGGATAACTTTATTCCATTTACCTTAGAATACTAGACTGTAGACTCGGGGCTTTATGGATTCCCCCTTGAATGTAACACAGAGTTCTTTTTCTATAATAAAGAAATGTTTCAGGATGCACAATGTGAGGAACCAGAGACATTCGATGAGTTCCTAGAAGTGTGTGAGAAGCTTAAGGAGGCGGGATATACGCCATACGCGATCTGCGGGGCAGACGGATGGCCGCTGCAGAGACTGTTTTCTTTCCTTCCGTTCCGGGAGGCGGGGAATGATTTCATGGATCAGACGATCCGGGGAGATGAATCTCTGACAAGTGATATCGGCATGGAAGCTCTGGATTTCGTCCGTACAATGGGCGGATACTTCCAGGAAGGATGGGCGACTATGGATAATTCTACGACACAGCAGTTGTTCACCGGCGGCGGTGCGGGTGATGGAAGAGACATGCGCAAAAGGATTCCCGGAGATGCTAAAGGCGGCGGAAGCCGCGGCGAAGCAGGGGGCAGAGGATACGAAGCGGTATCAGGCAAAATATGGAAGGGCGAAATCGCTGATGGAAAGGGCGGTAGGATACCAGGATGCGGGGGCGTCTTCGGTATGGCTGATCTTTCGGGGGATGAGGGAATTCGCTGCATGTATAACTTAAATGTAGTACAAGGAAAATATATAGAAAAACCTCTTGACGATTCAGGGGTTTTTTTACTATAATAAAGAACACACAAAAGGCGATGACGAAGACAGTAGACCATGTCGGAAAGCGGCAGCGAGCCGGGGAGGGTGTAAGCCCGGTGCGAGTAAGATATGATCGAACATCACTTCTGAGCTGCAGTTGTCGAAAGATTCTTATAGATGGTATTGAGGCAGGATTGCAGCCTGACGGCTCACGGCAGGTTGCGACAGGTTATGAGATATGACAGTAAGGTTAAGTAGATACTGACGGGAGTCCTCCGTTACAGGGAAGACATATGATAGTATGTTTAGGTGGTTTATAAACGTAAGCGCAGCTTCCGTCCTATACAGGATGGGAGTTTTTTATTTCCGCGAGCAACGAGCCAAGCGGGCATGCTTGCATGCACATTTGGCGACTGCCGCGAGGGTCAAATACCCCGCTGCTCTGCAGCGCTGCAAGTTTGATGTCCCGTTGCTTGCAGCAGGGTATTTGACTTTCTGACCGGATGGAACGCCGCAAGGGATGCAATGTAAGAAGGAGGTACGTGACACATGTACAAGAAGGTTTCGACAGATCTGAATTTTGTCGACAGAGAGAAGGCAGTAGAGAAGTTCTGGAAGGATAGCCAGATCTTTGAGAAGAGTATGAAGGACCGCGAGGGCAGCGAGATGTATATGTTCTACGACGGTCCGCCGACAGCCAACGGCAAGCCGCATATCGGGCATGTGCTGACGCGCGTGATCAAGGACATGATCCCGCGTTACCGCACGATGAAGGGATATGAGGTGCCAAGGAAAGCAGGGTGGGATACCCACGGGCTTCCGGTAGAACTGGAGGTCGAGAAGGCGTTAGGTCTTGACGGCAAGGATCAGATCGAGGAGTATGGCCTGGAGCCGTTTATTGACAAGTGTAAGGAAAGTGTGTGGAAATATAAGGGAATGTGGGAGGATTTCTCCGGTACGGTCGGATTCTGGGCGGATATGGAGAACCCATACGTTACCTATCACGATGATTTTATTGAGTCCGAGTGGTGGGCGCTTAAGAAGATCTGGGATAAGGGGCTGCTCTATAAGGGCTTCAAGATCGTACCTTACTGTCCGCGCTGCGGAACCCCGCTGTCTGCGCAGGAGGTGGCGCAGGGATATAAGGATGTGAAGGAACGTTCTGCCATTGTCCGTTTCAAGGTGAAGGATGAGGATGCGTATTTCCTGGCATGGACGACGACGCCCTGGACGCTGCCGTCGAACCTGGGACTCTGCATGAATCCTGTTGAGACTTACGCGAAGGTGAAGTGTGTGGACGGCTATACTTATTACATGGCGGAAGCGCTTCTGGATACGGTGCTCGGGCCTTTGGCGAAGGAAGGCGAGACAGCGTACGAGGTACTTGAGACCTGCCAGGGAAAGGACCTGGAATATAAGGAGTATGAGCCGCTGTATCAGTGTGCGGCAGACGGGATCGCGAATCAGCATAAGAAGGCGTTCTATGTGACATGCGACGACTATGTAACGCTGACGGACGGTACCGGCGTGGTCCATATCGCACCTGCATTCGGTGAGGACGACGCGAAGGTCTGCAGGAAATACGATATGCCGTTCGTGCAGCTGGTAGATGAGAAGGGAAATATGGCGGAATCGACGCCGTTTGCCGGATTATTCGTGAAGAAAGCAGATCCGGAGGTGCTTAAGGATCTGGAGGCGAGAGGGCTTCTCTTTAACGCGCCGAACTTTGAGCATAGCTATCCGCACTGTTGGAGATGTGATACTCCGCTGATCTACTATGCACGCGAGTCGTGGTTTATCAAGATGACGGAGGTGAAGGAGGATCTGATCGCCAACAACAATACCATCAACTGGATCCCGGAGAGCATCGGCAAGGGACGCTTCGGCGACTGGCTTGAGAACGTGCAGGACTGGGGCATCAGCCGGAACCGTTACTGGGGAACTCCGCTGAATATCTGGGAGTGTGAGTGCGGTCATCAGCATTCTGTCGGAAGTATTGCAGAGCTTAAGGAGATGTCGGATAACTGTCCGGAGAATATTGAGCTGCACCGTCCGTATATCGACGCGGTGACGATCAAGTGCCCGGTCTGCGGCAAGGAGATGCACCGTGTACCGGAGGTGATCGACTGCTGGTTCGATTCCGGAGCAATGCCTTTCGCACAGCACCATTATCCTTTCGAGAACAAGGAGCTGTTCGAGAAGCAGTTCCCGGCAGACTTCATTTCTGAGGCGGTGGACCAGACGCGCGGATGGTTCTATTCACTGCTTGCGATCTCGACGCTGATCTTCAACAAGGCGCCTTATAAGAACGTTATTGTCCTGGGACACGTGCAGGACGAGAAGGGGCAGAAGATGAGCAAGTCCAAGGGAAATGCGGTGGATCCTTTCGACGCTCTGGAGAAATACGGCGCGGATGCGATCCGTTGGTATTTCTATGTGAACAGCGCGCCGTGGCTGCCGAACCGTTTCCATGGAAAAGCCGTTGTGGAAGGACAGCGCAAGTTCATGGGGACGTTGTGGAATACTTATGCGTTTTTCGTGCTGTATGCGAATATTGACGGATTCGACGCCACAAAATATACGTTGGAATATGATAAATTGTCTGTAATGGACAAGTGGCTTCTGTCCAGGCTCAATACGGTGATCCGGGAGACGGACAGCAATCTTGAGAATTACAGGATCCCGGAGACCGCGAGGGCTCTGCAGGATTTTGTGGATGATATGAGCAACTGGTATGTGAGAAGGAGCCGCGAGCGTTTCTGGGCGAAAGGAATGGAACAGGATAAGATCAATGCGTATATGACCCTTTATACGGCGTTGGTAGAGCTTTCTAAGGCGGCGGCGCCGATGATCCCGTTCATGACGGAGGACATCTACCAGAATCTGGTGCGCAGTATTGACAAGACGGCGCCGGAGAGTATTCATCTGTGCGATTTCCCGGCGGTCAATGAGGCGTGGATCGACAAGGAGCTGGAGGCGAATATGGAGCAGGTGCTGAAGTTGGTTGTCATGGGACGCGCCTGCAGGAATACGGCGAACATCAAGAACCGTCAGCCGATCGGGCAGATGTATGTGAAGGCAGACTTTGAACTTCCTGCGTTTTACCGGGATATCGTGAAGGATGAGTTAAACGTTAAAGTTATAACATTTACACAAGAAGTACGTGATTTTACCAGCTATTCTTTTAAACCTCAACTAAAGACAGTGGGACCGAAATATGGTAAAATGTTAAATGGCATCAGGACCGCGCTTGGATCCATCGACGGGAACGCGGCGATGGATGAACTGAATGCGTCGGAGAGCCTGAAGCTTGATATAGATGGGCAGGAGATTACATTGTCACGGGAGGATCTGCTGATCGAGAGCGCGCAGATGGAGGGATATGTATCTGAGAATGACAATGGTATCACGGTTGTGCTGGATACAAATCTTTCGGAAGAACTTCTTGAGGAAGGATTTGTGCGAGAGATCATCAGTAAGGTCCAGACCATGCGTAAAGAGGCTGGTTTTGAAGTGATGGATAAGATTGAGATCACTTATGAGGGTACGGAGAAGGCAGAGGCTGTATTTACGGCGAATGCTAAGACGGTAGGCGAGGAGACCCTTGCGCTGAGTGTGAAGAAGACGGCGCCGGCAGGGTACGTGAAGGAATGGAAGATCAACGGTGAGAATGTAACTCTGGGCGTGGAACGCATAGAGGCCGAGTAAAGTACGGAATATACGATAATTTTTGGGAGTTTGCCGAGTACGCCATTGCGCAGCAGGCATGTTCCGAAAAAGAGAAAGGGGCAGACAGCATGTATAATCCAAGATTTGAGAAAGAAGTATTTAAGAGAGAAGTAAGGCAGAATGTAAAGCATCTCTTCCGGAAAGAGATCGAAGAGGTATCGCAGCAGGAATTGTATCAGGCAGTTTCTTATGCCGTGAAGGAAGCGATCATCGATGACTGGATCGCGACACAGAAGCAGTATGAGAAGGACGATCCGAAGATCGTATATTATATGTCCATGGAGTTCCTGATGGGAAGAGCCCTTGGCAATAACCTGATCAACATGACGGCTTATACGGAAGTAAAAGAAGCGTTGGAAGAGATGGGCGTCAATCTGAATCTGCTTGAGGATGAGGAACCGGATCCGGCGCTGGGTAACGGCGGTCTTGGACGTCTCGCAGCCTGTTTCCTGGATTCACTGGCATCCCTGGGATATGCGGCATATGGATGCGGGATCCGTTATCGGTACGGCATGTTTAAGCAGAAGATCGAGGATGGTTACCAGGTGGAGACGCCGGATAACTGGCTTGAGAACGGGAATCCATTTGAACTCAGGCGTCCGGAATACGCAAAAGAAGTCCGCTTCGGCGGAAATATCCGTATAGAGTATGACGACGAGGGCAAGATCCGTTTCGTTCAGGAGAACTACGAATCCGTTAAGGCGATTCCATATGATTATCCTATCGTCGGCTATAATAACCATGTTGTGAATACACTGCGTATCTGGGATGCGGAACCGATCGTTGACTTCCAGCTGGAATCTTTCGACCGCGGAGATTATCACAAGGCTGTTGAGCAGCAGAATCTTGCGAAGAATATTGTAGAAGTCTTGTATCCGAATGATAATCATTATGCAGGAAAGGAACTGAGGCTTAAGCAGCAGTATTTCTTCGTATCTGCAAGCCTGCAGGCGGCGGTCGCCAAATATAAGAGAGCGCACGACGATATCCGGAAGATCCATGAGAAGATGACGATCCAGATGAATGATACGCATCCGACGGTAGCGGTAGCGGAGCTGATGCGTATCCTGCTTGACGAGGAAGGACTTGGATGGGAAGAGGCATGGGAGATCACGAAGAAGACCTGTGCATATACGAACCACACGATCATGGCAGAAGCGCTCGAGAAGTGGCCGATCGACCTGTTCTCCAGACTGCTTCCGCGTATCTACCAGATCATCCAGGAGATTGACAGACGGTTTGTAGAGCATATCCGCAAGACATATCCGGGTGATGAGAATAAGGTTAAGAAGATGGCGATCCTGCGTGACGGCCAGGTGAAGATGGCACATCTGGCAATCGTGGCGGGATATTCGGTCAACGGTGTTGCAAGGCTGCATACGGAGATCCTTAAGAACCAGGAGCTTAAGGACTTCTATCAGATGATGCCGGAGAAGTTCAACAATAAGACCAACGGAATTACCCAGAGACGTTTCTTGATGCACGGCAATCCGCTTCTTGCAGACTGGGTAACAAAGAAGCTTGGCACAAAAGACTGGATCATGGATCTTTCTTTGATGTCCGGACTTAAGAAATATGCGGATGACGAGACGGCGCTTAAGGAATTCATGGAGATTAAGTATAAGAATAAGGAACGTCTCGCAGAATATATTAAGAAGCATAATGGGATCGAGGTCGATCCGAGATCGATCTTCGATGTACAGGTAAAGCGTCTGCATGAGTATAAGCGGCAGCTTATGAATATCCTCCATGTGATGTATCTGTATAACCAGATCAAGGAGCATCCGGAGAAGAATTTCTATCCAAGGACATTTATCTTCGGTGCGAAGGCGTCTGCAGGATATATCCGTGCGAAGGAGATCATTAAGCTGATCAACTCCGTTGCCGAGGTTGTGAACAATGACCGCAGTATCAATGGAAAGATCAAGGTTGTATTTATCGAGGACTACCGTGTATCCAATGCAGAGTGGATCTTCGCGGCTGCGGATGTCAGCGAGCAGATCTCAACGGCGTCTAAGGAAGCTTCAGGAACCGGTAACATGAAGTTCATGCTGAACGGCGCGCCGACACTTGGAACCATGGACGGGGCAAATGTAGAGATCGTGGAAGAAGTAGGTATTGAGAATGCATTTATCTTCGGCCTGAGCTCAGATGAGGTTATTAACTATGAGCAGCAGGGCGGATATAATCCATGGGATGTCTATAATACCGATCCGGATGTCCGCAGAGTGGTAGACCAGTTGGTAGACGGTACTTACGCGCATGGCAACAGCGAGATGTACCGTGACCTTCACAATTCCCTCTTTACGAAGAAGGGCAGCCCGCGTCCGGATATGTACTTTATCCTGAAGGATTTCCGCGCTTATGCCGAAGCACAGGAGAAGGTAGAAGAGGCTTATCGTGATAAAGACAGATGGGCGAAGATGGCGCTTCTTAATACGGCATGCTGCGGCAAGTTCTCTTCTGACAGGACGATCCTTGAGTATGTGGACGATATCTGGAAATTAGATAAGATTACGGTGGAATCTTGGGAAGAGGAGTAGGGATGAACAAAATCGTATAGATAAAGAGAATCATGCATAAAAGAAAGGAACCCTCCATACAGTGTATGGGAGGGTTCTTTTATGCGGCTGAGAATGAAAAATATAGGATGCTACCTGCTCATCATCATATTGCTGCCGTATGTGGTCACGGTATTCCTGAATGGGCCAAGCATTACTTCTTATTCTCATGTGGATAGTACCAGTGTGAAGGTTCAGGATGGGGATACCATAAGTGAGATGCCCATGGAGGAATATTGTATCGGGATACTGGCAAAAGAGATGCCGGCGTCTTACAGCAAAGAGGCGCTGAAAGCGCAGGCGATCCTGGTGCGGACCGAGGTCTGCCGGAAGATCAAAGAAGCGGGGAAGGAGGCGGTGTTGGAAGAGCAGTTCTGGACACGGAAGCAGATGGAGGATGCATGGGGCGCCAAATATTCCAAATATTACGGAAAATTAAAAGACGCGTGGGACGGTACGGAAGGCGCGGTGTTATTCTTCGGAGAAGGTTTGGCGCTGACACCGTTTTTCAGACTTAGCAACGGGTGTACGCGGGATGGAAAGGAGGTTCTTGGGAGTGAAGAATATCCGTATCTCAAGATCGTGGAGTGTCCCTATGATATTGAGAATAAGAAGCAGATCCAGACAGTAATGGCAGAAGATATGGACGCGGAGGTTACACAGACGGATACGGCAGGTTATGTGCTTGGCGTCCGGGTGGGGCAGGAGAATATAAGCGGAGAGGAATTCCGGAATACATATGGACTTGCATCGGGATGTTTCACGCTGCAGCGGTATAACGGGAAGATACGGATCACCACGAGAGGAGAAGGACATGGTCTTGGAATGAGCCAGTATTCTGCCGACCGGATGGCAGAAGAAGGCTATACATACGACGAGATACTGCAATATTTTTATGAAGGCACAGAGATAAAAGAAGTGGCAGAAATATTACAGGACGTAGAATAAGACACTCGCTATCTGGCAAAAATATAGTCAGAGGTGGTGATAAGATGAACAAGAAACAAAAGCCTTTACAGAAAATGAAAGGCGCTACCGCTGCAGCCGTCATTTGCTTTGTAGCAGCTATCGCGATAGTCGGAACATATACATTCAGTGACTACAAACGGACACAGCGGGAAGAACAGATTGCAAAAGCGGTAGAAGAAGAGGATACAAAAGACAAGGAGAAAGAGGAACCGGCAGAAGAAGCAAATAATCTGGTCGTCAAGCAGGATGAGCCGGAAGAGACCGAGACACCGGAAGAGACCAAGACGCCTGAACCGGCAGATACTGCGGACGATAACACACAGGCTCCGGTCCAGAGTACGGCGGGGAGCGGCGCGTCCATTTATTTCAGTGAGGACAGTAAACTGCTCTGGCCGGTCAACGGGGCGATCATTATGAGTTACAGTATGGACAAGACTGTGTACTTCTCAACATTAGACCAGTATAAGTACAATCCGGCTGTGATCATCTCCGGAGCGGAGGGAGATCAGGTACTCTGTGGTACGACAGGAGTCGTCAAATCTATTGACGTGACGGCTGAGACCGGTACGACGGTCAATGTGGATATCGGGAATGGCTATGAACTGATCTACGGGCAGCTGAAGGAAGTCCCGGTGAGCGTAGGCGATTATGTGGAGGCAAAGAGCGTACTGGGATATGTAAGCCAGCCGACAAAATACTACAGCGTGGAAGGATGCAATGTGTACTTCGAGATGCGCAAAGACGGACAGCCGGTCAATCCGGTAGAATATCTGGAAGAGTAATAAGAGTAAAGGAATAGATCAGAATATAGGCAGAAAGAAAACGCCGGGAAATGAACTTCCGGCGTTTTTTGCGCTGATATACAAAGAATAATTAATATATAGTTGTAAATACTGCTGCAATTAGATATTATATTATAGGTATTTTGTGACAGCCTTATTAAGTTATTCGGGAGAAAAGGTATGAATTATACATATATACTCCGGTGCAGGGACGGAACCTTGTATACGGGGTGGACGAACGATATAGAGAAGCGGGTAAAGGCGCATAATGAAGGAAAAGGTGCGAAGTATACCAAAGCGAGGCTGCCGGTGAAGCTGGTTTACAGTGAAGCGTTCGAGACGAAGACGGAGGCTATGAAGCGGGAGTACGCGATCAAGCGGATGCGGAGAGAAGCGAAGGAAAAGCTGATCGCGAAAGGGCGGCAAAATGGTTGAATATAGAAGAGCCGCATACAAAACCGTGAAATCTCTTGTATAGCAAAAGGGGCAACCCCTTGCGAAAGGGAAGCCCCGGTTACACGGATACGATCTTTGCCTGATCATATCATACAACAGCCTCGATCAGTATCTTGTCTCCGATCTTCAGTTCCCGGACGCCAATCTGTTTCTTGAGATTAAAGTCAAAACTCAGCATATATCCTTTGTCCAGATGATAGTGGTCCAGATAATCAGATAATTGCCGCTCGCCGCGCTCATGATATGCGTTTCCCCGCCACAGCTTTAATTCAATTATAAATTGCTCGCCATGGTAATCTACGATCACATCCGTGCGTTCCATATTACGGGTTCTTGATTCGATATAGTAATTTCCTGAACCATTGATGATCGGACGCAGGTACAGAAGAAAATATCTCCGTCCGTCTTCTTCGAGAAAGGTCTGCTGCCTGTCTCCGTACAGATCATCAAAATGAGTCACAAATTTTTCAAGTACAAGCTTCATGTTCAGGCGTCCGTTGCAGATGAATTGATTTTTGTCTCTCAGAGCTTCATTATAAAGCACATTCTGCTGCATAGACGGAGACGCCAGAAACAAATTATATAATAATGTCTCAAAGATTCTGTTGGCGATTACAATAGTATGCCGCTCTTTCTTGACGAATCCAAACATCAGAGCCATTTCAATGGAGCGTAAACCGACCACATAAGGAATCTCCTTTCCAAGGAACAGAAGGTCGCGGAGTGTAGACTCCAGTTCCGGATAGTCTTCCAGTTTGTTGATCAAAGATTCGAACAAAGTGTTCTGCTCCGATAGAAAGATCCGCACGGCGTTAAGGACGTCTTCTCTGGTCCAGGCACGAGCGCCGTCGGCGGAGGTACGGCGGACGATGCGTTCATCCACCAGTTTACAAATACTGGAAACGAGAAACGGATAACCGGAGGTGTAGTCATAGATCAGCTGGGCAATGCATTGGGTATCCATTCCTGTGTGATGGTTCTGCTCGTAGGACTCAAGCATGCCTGCAATGTCCGATGTGCCAAAGCTTAAGTCAACATGAAAATCTGCAGCAATGTTCCAGGGACTGTTGGTCTTATGACTGTCCTCTGTGACAAATTTACGTTTCAGATTCTTTACATCATAAACGCCTGAGAGAATCACGGATCGGAAGAAAGGAATCTCATCACGATCGATATAATAACCTCTCATCTGGGCAAGAAAATCCAGAAACACCTGGTTATTGGTTGCACTGTCAACTTCATCAACAATAAATACAACGGGTTTTAAAGATAACCGGCACCATTCACTGAGAAGGGAAAATAAATCGGCGAGCCTTACCACAGGAGTAGCTCCGTCCCGGAAATGTTCCAGTCCATGGATTATTTCAGATGATGTGTTTTCGCGAATGCAGGGCTTCTTTAATATTTCTCTTGAGAGCGCTTCCACAAAAAGTTTTTCCGTCTCAAAATCCTGGTGGCTTAGCTTCTGGAAATCAAGGCTTAGAACGAAATAATCCGCCTCAAGGTAGCGTCCTAACGCTTTCAGGGTCGTGGTTTTTCCATATTGTCTGGCGCGGTTGATCGTGAAATAATCACCGCGGTCGACCATCTCTTTTATCTCGGCAAGTTTGTTGTCGATATTTACCATGTAGTGAAGCGCGGGTTTGCAGTCTGCGCTGGTGTTGAATATTTTCTTCATGATTCTTCTGCCCTCCCGGATACGATCAGAGTCTTTTATTAATATATCATATTTGGGAGGGTTTTCCTATTCTTAAATGAGGAAAAGTGTTGATGTTAATGATCATAGTACAAAAGCATACATGACCACAAAATGGCATGCGCTTCCGCCCATTACAAACAGATGGAAGATCTCATGGCTGCCGAAATACTTATGCCTGCTGTTGAAGATAGGCAGTTTCAGCGCATAGATCACTCCCCCCACGGTATAGATGATCCCGCCTGCAAGAAGCCATCCGAAGGCAGCAGGAGACATGGAGTTCAGGATCTGGGTAAATGCAAGCACGCAGGTCCAGCCCATCCCGATGTACAGGACTGAGGATACCCACTTTGGACAATATACCCAGAATGCTTTGATCAGGATGCCTATAAGGGCGATTCCCCATACGATGCTAAGCAGCAGGATTCCGGTCTTCCCGCCAAGCACGAGCAGGCAGATGGGGGTATAGCTTCCCGCAATAAGTACGCTGATCATCATATGATCGACCTTCTTGAGTATCGTATTGAGTTTCTCGGATCTGTTGAACGTATGATATGTGGTGCTTGCGGCATATAACAGGATCAGGCTTGCTGCGTAGACTGCGATAGAGACTACGTATATCCGGCTTGGTTCATGGGCAGCCTTGATCAGTAAGGGCACGGCTGCAAATATAGCCATCAGCATTCCGATGAAATGTGTGATCGCGCTTCCTGGATCTTTGATGTGTTCTTCAAGTGTATGTGTCATAATATCCCCTCCTGGTATAACAAAACTTGACATGTAGTATTTAAAACTACGTGTTGCATATATGTATATTATACCCGGAGGGGAGAAAATGCAAGAATTTTAATAAAATTATTTAGAATTTTTATTTCGGCGGTTTTGCGATCAATCGGAAACACTTTCTGGAAATCACAGAAGCTCCCGCTCTATGCGTTCTCTTGCTTCCGGCGCCTGTTTCTCCATCTTCTCAGGAAATCCGAACATGGATACGCAGGCGATATTGTCTCCGCCGGCTTTCGGCGCGTCAGCCTTCTGTTGCTTATTGGCAAAATCCATCTCCCGCAGAGTTTCAAAGATACCGTCAAAATCGACGTCCCCTTCGCCCATGGCGAGATGCTGGTGGATCGTAACGTCAGCTTTGCCCCGTCCATTGAGCCACGGCGGGTTGGCGATGTAGCGGCAGTCCAGTGTCTGGTTAAAGGTATCTGCAAAAAGGACATGTGTCAGTTCGTCTCCTGCATAACGCAGCATGGAGCGCACGTCCCCTTTGCCCTGATCGTAGAAAAAGCCATGAGGGGAAGAATAGACATAGCCCAGGTTCTTTGAACGGAAGGACTTTACCATGTCGCAAGTCTCGTTATTCAATTCACAGAAATCATACGGATGAGACTGGATCTCTACACGGATTCCCTCCCGTTCTATGACCGGAAGGAGTTCATCCATGGACCGAAACCACATGCCGTTGCAGATCTCCTGTTGATTTGGATCGCCGGAAAGTTCCGTGTTGATTACCTTGACACCCATATCGCCAGCGATCTGTATCATGCGTTTCCAGTTAGCCACCGCAAATTGCCGCTGCTCTTCCGTAGGACCGGACCACCGATATACGACGATGAAAGAAGAAATCTCTACTCCGGTTTCTCGGAGCGCCTTCCGGTACTCATTTTCACATTCTTTTGAAAAGAGCGGATGTTTGTAGAAGGGATTGATCCTTGGATGCGGGGACTGTTCTATGTATTTGTATCCCCAGTCGGCTACCTGATGGATCATGCGGTTGATATCCATCTGTTTTGCAAGGACATCGACGTCAAATGCTATTTTCATATGTTTGCTCCTTTTTATGTAGTATTATTTTTCTTTACTCATACTCTACCCATACCGCCCCGTTATCGGCAGAACGGACACAGTTTTCCACCCATCTGACACCCTCTGTGCCTGCGTAGACATCCGGATACCAGAAGTCCACAGTCTTGCCGTGGTCTGCAGCGTCCATTGCCTGGGCAAAACGGCTATAGAGATTGCTCCACGCTTCGAACAATCCTTCCGGGTGACCGCCGCCGATGCGGTCTTCTATGGTAGAAGACTCATCCAGATATCCCATTCCCCGTTCCAGGATACGCACAGGTTCGCCCTGGACTTCGTAGGTCAGTTGGTTCGGGCGCTCATCCCACCATTCCAGTGACGCCGTCTCGCCGATCACACGGATCTTCTGGCCGTGCATGGAACCACAGTTCACACAGCTTGACCAGACATATCCTACGGCGCCGTTGTCGTATTCCATGATCGTCATTGCGTTATCCTCCAGTGGTGCGCGGGATTCTACGAAAGACTGGCGGCTGCACATCAGGCGTTTGATCTTCATATCCGGCAGCATGACCTCTGACAGATAGAGAGGATGCGTCCCCACGTCGCCCAGGACGTAGGAAGGCCCGGCAACCTTCGGGTCTACCCGCCATTTGGTGGAGGCGGTGTCCTTCTCTACGGCGACATTGTGGAAACCATGGGCAAACTGCATATTTACGATACGGATCTTCCCAAGCAAGCCTTTCTCGATCAGCTTCCGTGCTTCCTGGATCATCTGATGCCCGGCATATCCATAGGTGACGCCGACGATCTTGTTCTGCTTTTCGGAAATCTCTTGCAGTTCCTTCGCTTCTTCTACGGTGAAGCATAACGGCTTTTCGCATACTACGTGAAGCTCCGCAAGAAGAGCCGCTTTTGTGATCTCAAAATGCGTACCGTTCGGTGTGGCGATGGAAACCGCCTGGATCCCGTCTGGTCTCTTTGCTTCTTCGGCAAACATGGTTTTATAGTCCGAATAACATCTGTCCTCCGCTACATGAAGCTCCTTGCCGAATGCTTTTCCTCTCTCGGGGTTGATGTCGAATGCGCCTGCAACTAATTCAAAATGAAAGTCCCTGAGAGCGGCAGAGCGGTGGATATAACCAATCTGGCTTCCCTTTCCTCCGCCTACCATTGCCCAGCGGATCGGGGTGTCTATTTTCTTCTCTCCGTAATACATGATATTGTCCTCCTGCGTCTATTATATTTGATATCCTACACTTTTTAGATAGGTTACGCTTTCTTTCACATCCCGTAGGCTGGTATCTGAATTCCTCGGATCTCGTTCCTGTTCGATCGTAATGTATCCGCTGTATCCGATTTCCTGCAAAGCTTCTTTGATCCCGGGGTAATCCAGCGTTCCCTTTCCGATGGGACACATGGCGCCTTTGCCGCAGCCCTCGAAGAAACGGATCTTCATGCCGAGGACTTCCCGGTACACTTTTTCGTCCACATCCTTGAAATGAACATAATCCAGATGGGAGGCGTATTTTTTCAGCCATTTTGCAGGATCCATTCCGGAATAATACAGATGTCCTGTGTCCAGGCACAGTCCGGCAAGCTCGTAAGGAATGTCCTTTATGATCGCTTCGATCTCATCTGCAAATTCTATATATCCGCCTGCATGGGGATGGATCACCGGGCGCACGCCGTATTCTGCCGCCCTTTTACAGATTCCCTTGATGTGGCGGACCATAGCTGCCCATTGCGCCTCCGTAAGCCTCGGCGCCTGGTCCGAATGCCCGGCGGCATAATCCCTCTCGTCGTGTCCCCAGTCCATGACCGTCATATAAGGAGTCGGATAGTGCTGCCCTTCGTGAACCGGGAGAGGAGGGAGCTTCGTGATCAGGGAACAGATATCGTCCGTCTGCTTCAGAAGATTCTCATAATTCGCCTCATCCACCAGATCGTCGAAGATCGTTCCGGCAACGATGGACAATCCGTTTTTCTTAAGCTCAGAAGAAACCTCTTCGACATGGATGGGGAGATATCCGTAAGGCCCAAGCTCGATCGCGCGGTATCCGGCTTCTCCTGCTTCCTTAAGAACTTTCTGCCATGGCGGGAGATAGGGGTTCTTCACATCATCTACGCCCCAACAGCATGGCGCTCCGCAAATATTCATATACATTGTTTTTCCTCCTAAGTTTTGCTGTATGTCTTTGTATTTTCTATGTCTTTATTATAGAGGGTTCATGGAAACGCCGCCTTCATTATGTTGTATAAGAAATGCCCGATCTGCACACAAAAAGGGCAGCTTATCTTGCCGCTGCCCTGGATATCTTCACAATTCTGTATTTGTCAGGACTGGTCTTTCTGTCCTTTCATTTCTTCCTTATAAAATTCCCTGTACCGTGCCGGCGACATTCCGACAACTTTAGAGAAAATAGTGCTGAAATAGTTCGTATTATCGTATCCCACGATCGTAGCGATCCGTGTGACAGGATGATCGGTGGAGATCAGAAGGGTCTGGGCATGTCCGATCCGTCGGCGGATCAAGTACTGGATCGGTGTCCTGCCGGTTGCTTTCTTGAATATGTGGGAGATGTATGTCGCCGAACATCCCAATGCTTCCCCGGCGGTGTCAAGTGTGATATCTTCCATAAAATGTGCGTTCAGGTAATTGCGGATCCGAAGTACCATGTGCGCTTCGTCAGACTCCTTTGCGCCGGTCAGCGGAAACCCCTCTATCTGACTGGTCAGCAAGATGATCGCGGCACACAGAAGCTGTGCCGTAAGCTTTCCTTCTTCGTTCGTTCCCTCAAGGGCATACATCTGCTCGCACATGGATCTTAGCATCGGGAACAGTCCGCCGGCATGCCGTACACTGGGTTCATCTGGAGAGATCAGGCAGTTGGGCGGCAGATTGCACCGGTGAAGATTGGTGATACCGATGCAGTAATCCCCGATCTCATTTTCCGTCTCGGAGATGACTTCGTGGAGGTCTCCCTGGTTGTAATAGATCACGCTGCCTTCAGAGAGCGGATAGGATTTTCCGTTCACGTAATAGGTTCCGGTTCCCCGGTATACCAACAGTAACTCGCAGATAGAGTCATGTCTGTGAAGCGGACGGTGGATCGCCTTTCTGGCATGGTTCTGCTTATTTATGTAGACCATAGTGGGCAGTTTCCCATGCTCATAGGCATTCTCAAGCTGATGGTTGGTGTCGGGACAGAACATTATGATACTCCTTCCCGAGGGTATCTCTTACAGCAAATGGATTTATCCGTCATAGTCTAAACCCCCTTAGTGAAAATAAAATCAGATAACCGGCTGTTTCCCTGATTATACTACATATTGGAAGGATTGTCATTTTCAAATAACGATTTATCCTTTCACCGAACCATTCGTCATTCCTGAGACCAGGAACCTGCGGAAGAGCAGCGCCGTGACTGCAGGCGGGATTGACGCAATGATCCCTGCCGCTGCCGTAAGCCCGTATTGAACGGAATCTTTTGTCATGAATTCGGATACGACGATCGCCGCCGGCTTCGTTTTGAGAGAAGAGGCAAGGATCAAGGGGATCTGAAACTGGCTCCAGGTATTCAGGAACATAAGCAGCGCCGCTGACAGGACGATCGGATAAGAGACCGGAAGAATAACGCGGAAGAAAGACGAGAAACGTCCGCAGCCGTCGATCCTGGCGGCTTCTTCAAGTTCCTCTGGTATGGCTGTAAGATAATTCGATATCAGCCATGTCGTCATAGGGAGACAGGAGCTTACGTATACCATACTCAGCCAGAAGACGTCGTCCAGCCATTGCCTTGCCGCAAAAAGCCGGTACAAAGGGATGATCGTTGCCATTACCGGAATGACCATGGTGATAAGCAGGAGATTCTTGATGAGCTTTCTCCCGCAAAATTCCATGCGGCTTAACGTGTAGGCAGTCAGCATGGATATGGGAATGCCAAGCGCCAGAGAGACAGCTACGGCATCTAAGGCGTTCTTTATACCCGTGATCAGGAGGCAGCCTTTCTGTGTGTCCGGGGTCAGAAGTTCCCGGTAGTTGGCGTAGGTGACGGTGTCCGGGAAAAATCCGGTGGACTTTTCCGTCATCGCGTACTCCGGCGTGACGGACAGTACGAACGTCCACAAAAATGGTCCCAGTGTTAAGATAAGAAAGCAGGCTAACGCTATGAGATAGCCGATCTTTTTCCAGGTCTTTGCCGGCAGTTTGGTTCGCTTGACATATATCATAGGATATTTTCCTCCTGATTCAGGCTTTTGAGGTAGAAGACTCCCAGTATTCCGCCAAATAACATTACCAGATAGGTGACGGCGCTCCCTTTTCCAAAATTCATGAAGGAAAAGGTGGTCAGGTAACTTTCTACGAGCAGGTTTTTCCCCAGGTCGCCGTATCCTGATAAGGCGATGATCTCATCGAATACATTGATCGCCGTGACAGAGGCGGCGGTGATCCCGATCGCCAGGAACGGAAGCATGAGCGGAAGCGTGACCGTGCAGAAGATAGTCCGCGCATTTCCGCCGTCGATCCGCGCCGCTTCGTAGAGCCTGCCGGGGATAGCCTGTCTGCCGGCAAGACATACGATCGCCGTGAACGGTATGCTTCTCCAGGTTACGACCAGAGATACGATCAGGAGCAGGGACCACCGTGAGTTTAGCCATTCGATGGGCTGGCTGATGAGGTTAAGACGGATGGCAGCCTTGTTCATGAACCCGTATCCGGAGGAAAATACGAATTTCCAGAGGATACCATTTACGTAAGGCGGCAGCGCCCAGGGAAGGATGGCGATGGCAAGCAGGCATCCCGAGTATTTCGTATCAACGTTCAGAAAGGCGGACAGCAAGAATCCGGATACGGTGGCCAGAAGCACTACGATCACCAGGAGGAACAGGGTATTCTGAAAGCTGTACCAGAAAGAGCCGGATGTTAATACGGCGGAATAATTCTGCAGTCCGATGAAATGGATATCGCCGGGGGCGGTCAGCTGCCATTTCTTTAGGCTGTAGGAAAAGGTTGCTATGATCGGGTAGAATACCAGCACACCCATGATCAGGATCATGGGCGCCAGTAAGAGGTAGGGGAGTATCTTTTTCATGGTGTTAGATCTGATATCTTGCTATCCATTTCGGCGTATGCTTCCTCGGCGGTCATCTCGCCCAATGCCATCTTGTGGATCGCATTGTACATCGCATTGCTCATCTGGGCATAGTAAGCCGGAACTCCGTCCGGGAACGGAGAAGCGATGAATTCTGCCTGTTCCATCATGGCGCCGGCATTTTGAATCCTGCCGTCGTCGATCAGTTTTTTCAATACCGCGTTGCGTGTCGGGATGGCGGTGTTGGTCTCATTTAATTCTTCCTGCATCCCGGCAGACGTATACCATTTGATGAATTTGTCGGCGGCTTCTTTGTTCTTAGAGAAACGGGTGATCCCGAGAGCTTCCGGAAGCGCCATGGTTACGGTCGCCTTCGCCTCTTTGCCCGGAACCAGGATGGGCGCGATCTCTCCGATGACACTGCAGTCTTCTTCGCTTGTACTTTTGGATACGAAGGAGGTCGGACCGGTCAGGAAATTCGCGGAACCGGACAGGATACGCTTATAAGTGTCCATGCCGGAAGAGGTCTTGTCCGCAGGATCCACCAGTTCGTCCCGGATCAATTGTTCTTCGTATCTCAGAGCGGCAAGAACGGAGTCTTTGTTTAAGGTACCGTCGTCGTTGAATACGATTCCGTTCATGGTATAGGCAAGCCACATCAGATAAGTGGATGTCTTTTCCTCTGCATTCAGGGGCAGTGCAAAGGGATATTCACAGATACCTTTTTCTTTCAGAGTCTTGCAATTTTGGTAGACTTCATCCCAGGTCTGAGGTTCTTGCGTGATCTCGGCGTCCTCGTATTGCTTCGTATTATAATAGGACAGACGGTAGTCGTTGGCGTAGGGAATTGCAAGTATCTTACCGTCCTTGGTAAATGTCTCCAGAGTGGGGATATCTGCTCTTGTCTCATCGGATACTTCCAGTGGTTCTAACCAGCCGGCGGCGTAGAATTCACCGACCCAGGACCAGTCTACTTCTACGACGTCAGCGGCAGCATTGCCACCGGCGGAAGCGGTGATCATCTTGTCACGGATATCATCCCATCCTACTTCATTTACCATAACCTGGATTCCGGTCTCGTCGGTGAAGGCTTGGAGCTGATCGTCGGTCGGGATCGCCCAGTCAGGCGCCATGAAGGTGATGCTGTCTTCTTCCTTGCCGTCAAGACCGCCGGATCCGGTTCCTTTCTGAGAGGCGCCGCCGCTGCTGTCTTTGTCCGTGCCGTCTGCCGGCTTTTTGCCGCATCCGGCTGCCGCGGCGGTCACGGAGAGGATGAGCAGAACACTGATTATTCTCTTTTTCATAATGTGCCTCCTTTTTCGGGTGTCTGTTCAGATACAGAATCAGTTTCTCCGAAATCGCAGATGAATATGCATATCGTAAAAAGGAAAAAATTGAAAGAAATTTATAACGCTTGATCGCTTGAAAACGGCGGAGTTACACGGTAGAATGGAAGTAAGATCATATTACATAGTGCATTGGATGATATAGGATGGGAAAAGACAGACGGATAAGTAAAAAGAAGACGAGGATCAGTATCGTATTGGCGGCAGTTTCTGTTATATTGGCAGTTTCCGGCAGAGTTGTGCCGGGATTCGCCCAATGGTATGGGACGCATCTCTACCCGCTCTGGGTCGGAAGCATCGGAAGGCTCATGGGATATTTTCCGTTCTCTGTCTCGGAGATGCTGTTATATGTCCTGTTGGCATGGGTGATCCGGGGGATTGCAAAGAGTGTTGGCAGAAGAGCCGCGGACTGTCTGTTGGATCTGGCGCTCCTGGCTGCCGCGTTATGGTTTCTGTATGTTGTAAACTGCGGGATCAATTACCATAAGAATTCATTTTCCGAGATGTCGGGGATACGGGTGAACGAGTATACCGCCGAAGAATTAAGAGAAGTCTGCCAGTGGCTGACAGAACAGGTTTCGGTTTATAGCGGCAAGGTGGAACGGGGAAGCGAAGGAGAGATGCTGTTGGATATTCCGGCGGGAGAGTACGCGGTCAAGACGATGGAGGAACTTGGAAGGGAATATCCTGAACTTGCAGGATACTATCCGCAGCCGAAGAAACTGGTGAATTCCTGGATCCTTTCGGTTCAGCATCTGTCGGGGATCTATTCGCCGTTTACGATCGAGGCGAATTACAACGGGGATATGCAGGATTATTATATTCCGTTTACTGCATGCCATGAATTGTCCCATCTGCGGGGGTTCATGCAGGAGCAGGAGGCGAATTTTATCGCATATCTTGCGTGTATCGGGTCGGAAGAGGCGGCATTTGCGTACAGCGGCAGCCTGTCCGGATGGACGCAGTGTATGAATGTACTCTACAGGGCAGATTATGACGCATGGGAAGAATTGAGGGAACAATTGCCGGCAGAGGTGGAAGCGGATCTGCAGCTGAACCGGGAATTCTGGGCGAAATACGACGGCAGGATCGCCGAAGTCTCGAATCGGGTCAATGATACCTATCTTAAGGCGAATGGGCAGAAAGACGGGGTGGAGAGTTACAACCGTATGGTGGATCTGATCGTAGCATATTATAAGATGAAGCGTTGACCGGGAGACTTAAGAGGCTGCCGGTCAACGCTTATCGGTTTATAATTTTAAGTTGGCAAATGCGTCTGCGAATGCCGTATTGATGGGTTCGTCTTTTTGCTTATTCATGTAATTCCGGACGTCTTTCTTAGAGACTCCGGCGCCTTCTTTTTCTCTGCGCGCCTTGAAAGCAGAGAGTTTCTCCTTATATCCGCAGGCGCAGACGAAGGTCTCGGCGTCGCCCTTCTTGATCAGTTCCATCTTCTTATGGCAGTTCGGACAGCGGGCGTTACTTAAGCGGGCGATCGTCTCGCGGTAACCGCATTCCCGGTCCTGGCATACCAGGAGGCGTGCGTTCTTGCCATTGACAGAAAGCATGCGTTTGCCGCAGCGCGGGCATCTGGTATTGGTCAGGTTGTCATGGCGGAAGGCTCCGTCGGCGGAGCGGACCTCATCGATGAGGGATTGCGTATACGTCTGGATCTCCTGGATAAATGCGTGTTCTTTGCTGTTTCCTCTGGCTATATCGGCAAGCTGCATCTCCCATTGTGCCGTAAGCTCCGGTTTCCTCAGGTCTTCGGGTACAAGTCCAAGGAGCTGTGTCCCCTTTGACGTGATGAGGATCTCATTCCCGCGTTTCTCGATCAGGAAAGAATGGAATAGCTTTTCGATGATATCTGCTCTTGTGGCGACGGTTCCAAGGCCTCCGGTCTCGCCGAGAGTCTTCCGTGCCTGGGCGTCGCGAGATTCCATGTATCTGACAGGGTTCTCCATAGCAGTAAGTAAAGTGGCTTCCGTGAACCTTGCCGGAGGTTTTGTCTTACCGGTATGGATGGAGACCGTATCAGGCGTCAGCCGGGTTCCCTGGTCTAAGGAGGGGAGGGGCTGATCGTCTCTTGGCGGTGCAGGATCGTCGTCTTCTGCGTCTTGTGCGCTGTCAGGGCTCATGGTATCATAGACGGCATGCCATCCAGGAGAGCGTATCACTTTTCCGCTGGCTGCAAACTCCTCGCCGGCAGCGCGGGCTTTCATGGTAGTCTGCTCATACTCGAAGGCAGGATAGAAGACGCTGATGAACCGGCGTACGACCAGATCATAGATCTTCCGTTCTTCGTTGCTCATGTGATCCAGTTGGACATATTCCTCGGTGGGAATGATCGCATGATGGTCGCTTACTTTCTTATCGTCTACGAAGGAGTTGCTGGTCTTGAGGGGCGCTTTCAAAAGCTGCGGGATGAACTGTCTGTAAGGACCGGTATTGCATGCCCGGAGACGTTCCTTGATCGTCGGGACGATATCAGCGCCGATGTAGCGGGAATCTGTCCTGGGGTACGTGAGGACCTTGTGATGCTCGTACAGACGCTGCATGATGTTCAGCGTCTCTTTCGCGGAGAAGCCGAAGCGCCTGTTGGCGTCTCTCTGTAACTCTGTCAGATCATAGAGCCCGGGGGAGTAGGTCTTTTTGGCGGAACGTTTGATCTCCGTCACAGTCAGGGGCGAGCCGTCCAGTTTCTTTTTCACTTCCGTGATAAATGTTTTGTCAAATGAACGCCTGCTTCCTGTCTTGGCGCTCTGCCAATTCCAGGCGGCGCCCCCTGCCATACAGGTCAGGGTATAGTATTCTTCTGGTTTGAATGACCGGATCTCGGATTCTCTCTGGGCAATGATGGCAAGGGTTGGAGTCTGGACGCGGCCGCAGGACAGCTGGGCATTATAACGGCAGGTCAGTGCGCGCGTGGTATTGATCCCCACAAGCCAGTCCGCCTGTGCGCGGCTCCTTGCGGCATGATAAAGAGCGTTGTACTGCCGCCCGTCCTGCAGATGAGAGAAGCCTTCCCGGATCGCCTTATCTGTGACAGAAGAAATCCAAAGGCGTTTTAATGGTTTGTGGCATCCGCTTTTCTCGAGGATCCATCGCGCGACCAGTTCGCCTTCTCTTCCGGCGTCTGTGGCTATGATGATCTCAGATACATCCTTGCGGAACAATTGGGTCTTGACGTTGCGGAATTGCTTTGCTGTCTGCTTGATCACGGTCAGCTTCCATTTGGCAGGGATCATGGGCAGGGAGGCAAGCTTCCATTCTTTGTATTGTTGATCGTATTCCTCAGGGTCGGCAAGGGTGACGAGATGTCCAAGCGCCCAGGTGACGATATACCGGCTTCCTTCTATGGCTCCGGGAAGATTCTTGTGACAGTCCAGTACCCGCGCTATGTCGCGGGCAACAGACGGTTTTTCCGCTAATACGAGTGATTTCATATTCGAAGTGCTCCTTTTTTCATACTTCATCAAACATAACGGATTTCAGGATGTTTGTCAATGGGAAGGGAAAGAAATATGCGAAATAGAAAAAAAGAGCTTGCAATATATCTGGGAGTGTGGTAATATACAACAGGTGTGCATATGAGAGGTATCTATTATGGCTCCGTGGTCAAGCGGTTAAGACATCGCCCTTTCACGGCGGTAACACGGGTTCGATTCCCGTCGGAGTCATTTGCATCATCTGCATTGCACGTAAGAGACCAAAATACGGTCTCAAAGTGCTCATAGCTGGTCACCTGGTAAGCTCGTGGAGGACCTCGCTAACGGCGGTGACATGCATCGCACGTAAGAGACCAAAATACGGTCTCTAAGTGCTCATAGCTAGGCGCAGTAGCCAAGTGGTAAGGCATGGGTCTGCAACACCCTGATTCACCGGTTCAAATCCGGTCTGCGCCTCTTGTGGAAAGTGGAGGAAATGTTGGAAATTCAGCGTTTCCTTCATTTTTTATGTACGCAAAAGTTGATTACATTTGATTACACGTGTTATGTATCTAAGATATCTGTCATGCTCTGGCTTGAGCAAAAATGGCTGTTGAAAGAGACGCTAAAGAGACAGTGAGAAGACATAGCTTTAAATCCGGAGGCGGCAAATGGAGTATATTTCTGCTAAGACGATCGTGACCAGGACCAAAGCGCCGGCACAATGGTTTGGGATTGATTATAATATGAATATTTACAAAGGATGCTGTCATGGGTGTATCTACTGTGACAGCCGCTCAGAGTGCTATGGGGTGGATGATTTTGATAAGGTAAGAGCCAAAGAGAACGCACTTCAGATCATCCGTGACGATCTGCGCAGGAAAACGAGACGCGGCGTAGTAGGAACCGGAGCCATGAGCGACCCGTATAATCCTTTCGAGAGGGAGCTTATGCTTTCGCGCCATGCGTTGGAATTGTGCGACGCGTTCGGGTTTGGGACGGCGATAGCGACGAAGAGCGCTCTGCTTGCCAGGGATATAGATATCCTGCAGAGTATCGCGGAGCATTCTCCGGTGCTTCTTAAGATTACAGTGACGACTGCCGACGATGAACTGGCTGCGAAGATCGAACCGAATGTCTCGCGTCCCACGGAGCGTTTTGAGATGATCGGAAAGCTTGCGGAGACGGGACTTTATACAGGGATCCTGCTTATGCCGGTTCTGCCTTTTATAGAGGATAATATAGAGAACATCGGAGAGATCGTGCGCAGAGCAGGGGACGCCGGAGCCAGATTCATCTACCCGGCTTTCGGCATGACTCTGCGGGGGAATCAGAGAGCCTGGTATTATCATAAGCTTGAAGAGCTGTTTCCGGGAGAGGGACTTGCAGCGGCTTATCAGAAGCGGTATCGGGAATATTATGAATGTGTCAGTCCCAAGGCAAAAAAGCTGTGGGAATATTTTACACAGGAATGCGAGAGCAGGAAGATCGTATACCGTATGGAGGATATTATCAGTCAGTATAAAAGACCATATAAAGTGACGCAGATGACGCTTCCTTTTTAGAGGCAATACAACCGCCGATAGAATCATTCTGTATGCGAGAAGGTATGTAAAGATGGGGGAATTTCCGCATGCGGCTTATGAATTGGCTCGGTTAAGCCGATAGTATTTATGTAACAGTCAGCGGTAATTTCATGCTGACACAGAACGGTGGCAGAAAAGAGGGATTTTATGAAAGTGAAGAACAGTGCAGTTTATGCGAATCCCCGTACCGTAGGAACGACCCAGGTGAATTTACAGAATGATGTAGAGAGTATTGTGGGAACGGAAGAACAGTCCGGCGCCGCAGCGATGATGAATTATCTGAAACAGACTTATAAGCACATCGACTTTAATTTTATGTCATTTGACAATAATCGTCAGATCGCTCAGTATGGCGCGGGACAGAAGGGGATAAACAATGTCTCGATCTCGGCAGAGTTGTTGGAAAAGATGAGTGCGGATGAGAAGGTGAGACAGCAGGTAGAGAATATTCTGCAGCACCTCAGTGATTATCAGAATGCAGCCAAATTCGAAGCATTATTGTGCGATAAGAAGTTGGTCGGCATGGGACTGGTGATCGACGAGGATGGAGAGGTGTCTAGATGGACGGCGATGCAGGAGAAGAAGAAAGAGGATTATCCTACGTGGTGGAGAGACGAGAAATCTACCTCGTTCTATTCTACCAAGGTAAAGACGCCGAAGTCGAAGGGATATAGCTTCTCTCATGCGTCTAACATGATGCGTCTTGCAGGAGCACGTGACGTCAGGTCTGTTAAGAGCCTGATCTCTGCAAAGTATGGGGAGATTCAGCGAGTAAAGCTTCAGGTGGCGGACAGTGCGGAGGCTGCGGCTATCGTACGGAAGATCCGTTCGGTCATCCAGAGCGGAAATATCAAGGTCGCGCGGCTCCATAAGGAAGAGAATCTTCAGTTAAGGCAGAAGTCTGCGGAGAAGAAGATGAAAGAGAAGCTTGCAAGACAGCTTGCACAGGAGCTTCGGCGTAAGCAGAAGGCGAGGATGGGGCAGGAATACTGCCAGTCCCAGGCGGCGCATATGAGCGACCTGATACCGAGGCAGAATATGACAGACGAACAGTTCAAGCAGATTGCAGAGCAGTACGTTGAATCGCTTTCACCGACAGCATTGGCGGCAGAGTCGGCAAGTATGGTCGATTGTACGGTGTCGTCAGGGGTGAGCGTTGAAGTCATGTCTGCTCCGGTGACATCCGTGGTGGATTGTTCCGCATAGTTTTTAAAGAACAAAGTGCAGCTGCAAAATATCTGCGATACAAAATCTAAGGTTTTTGTATCGCAGATATTTTGCAGCTGATCATTTCTTCTTCAGGATTTCATCCAGCACCTGTATGGGGGCGGTAGCGGAAGCCTTCTGGTTCTCCGCCGCCGCTTCTTTCAGTTCGGAGCGAAGGATCGGCACTTCTTTCGGAGCGTCGATGGCAAGCTTGACCCAGTCTGTGCCGGTGTCAACGACGGTAAGTGTAATGTTGTTGTTAATGGAAAGGGACTGTCCTTTCCGGCGTTGTAATATAAGCATAATCCTAACCCTCCTTATGAATCATGTCGCCGAGGGCATGACGGAAAGTATATTCCGCCTGTTCCAGAATCACTTGTTTCGCCTGACGGTTTATGGCGTTGACGGCAAGGGGAGCCTTAAGATTCACAGTGGACTGGGCGACAGATTCACGGATGACACTGATCACATAATAAGAGATATCGTCTGCAGATTCTGCGCCAAGCTCTTTAAGCTCCTGGTCGGATAACTTGGGACTGTAATCCTGGCATATGCTGAACGGATTCATCAATATGAATGATAGATCCTCATCTTCCAGACATTGCAAAGAGATCAGAGAATCGTCTTCTTCCTGAAAGGGGATCGGGAGATATTTATTGTAGGATTCAAAACCGATCAATCCGTTGATAATGTGAATCAATTCCTTTTCTTCATATGAAATTAGTCCAAAGTATTTCGCATTTATGTTCAAAGTATAATTCCTCCTGAAATTTTAAAAAAGTAAGGGCTATGCTAAGCCCTTACATCTATCGGTTCATAATTAGGATCTGCACTCGGCGGTACATAGATCGGTCCGCCCACATACTCGATCAATACGTCAGGATGCTGAGTGATCGACATCTCTATGTTGCCAGGGATGAATTCAAAGTTGCCATTCGCCACTTTCAGGTCGAAATTCAACTTATCCATCTCATAGTTGATCGTCAGATCGGCTGCTTCATAGCTGATATCTACCGGAGCAGACGGTATAAAACCGAGTTTGAATTCGCCGGTGGGCTGCGCGGTTCTCTGCTGCATGATCTGGCCGATGACATCTTCGCCAATGTCTGCCTTCAAGAGCAGTTTTCCTTCCTGAGCCATCTGAGCGGTCGCACTATAAGCGGCTTCTTTTCCTTTTTGAGCAGACTGAGCCACACTCTTGGCTGTTGTAGGCACCATGGAATTTCTTGCTTCGGATGAATCCAGGTGCAATTTCACCGGACGGCTCTTAATGGATAATCCGCCGTCGTTCCTGCTGATCTCCAGTTCTGCTTTTGAGCGTGAATATTCCAGACGCGCATTATTAATCTTTAGCTCATATTGAATAGGAACTGTCGTAATCTTAATGAGTTGATTCATACCTATTTTCCTCCCTTCCTTTTTAAGATATATTTATTAACTCATGAAATCAATAAATGAAGGTGTCAATATATTATTACCGACTTTTAATGCGGCGTTATAAGCATATTGTGCCCATGAAAAATTCATGATCGCCTCTGCCATATCAACATTTACCACATTGTCAATCTGGGTGGAAAGATTGATCATGGCGGTGTCTAACCGGTCTTTGGTGGTGGTAAGGAATTCCGTCTGCGTACCGAGCATGGTAACCTTCTCAAGAACCGTGTCGCGTCCCTCGTCAAACTCGGCAAGCATATCGCGGTATCCTTCATAATCGAATTCTTCTGCGTCTAACATGTCGGCGATCTGTCCCATGAGGATGATCATGTTCTTGGAATTCCCGGTTTCCGTATTGGTTCCGAATCCGACCACATTAATACCAGGAAGACTGGTGTTAAATACGCTGGATGGGTCGATACCGGTATTATCGTCAATATTCAGTCCGAATCCCAGGTCTACGAATAAGGTGTCATTGGATAATTGTTCCAGACGCTTTTTATTCGTATCCGAATCTGCACTTGCAGCAGTATCAAGCGTGCCGTCCTCCTTATAAAGTTCGCCGGTTGTCACATCCACATTCCGGTAAAGCAGGATCTGTTTCCCGTTGGCGTCTTTTGTAAGCTTGAAAGGAGCATTCATACCGTCGCTTCCGGCAAATACGTATTTCCCTTCGTAGCTTGCGTTCAGGCTGAGAACCATACTTTCCTGTGCGCCGCGCCATGCGTCCGCGTAGGTTTCCCGGGTCTCTTTCGAGCCGTTGGTACCGTTCAGGGCTTCAAGACCATACTGCTTGCTTAAGGTTTTTGCAAGGGTGTTGATCTGCATCGCCGCATCTTCCTGTGAGTCCTGGAAGGACTGGACGTCCTGTACCAGGGTGCGGTAGTCTTCGTTCCGGGCATATTTACGCTGAAGGACGGCGGCGCGCAGTGCGCTGGACGGATCTTCCGCGGTGGAATTGAACTTTCTCTGTGTCATAACCTTGGTTCTTGCCATATCCAGGTTAGACAGAGAAGTGCCAAGATTTGATTTATAATTTCTTAAAATTGCATTCGTCGTAATTCTCATACTATCCTATCCCTCCTGTTACCTTCCGACTACGCCGGTGCCGTTGATCAGTTTATCAAGCGCTTCATCTAAAGTTGTCATAAATCTTGCAGCAGCAGAATATGACTGGTTATAATGTAACAGATCCATACCTTCTTCATCTAACTGAACACCGGAGATAGCGTCCCTGTTATTCGCCGTCTCGTTCAGTACGGCGATCTGGTTCTGCAGCATGGTATTCGCAGCTTTGTAGTCGATACCGAGAGTCGCTTCGATGTTGGCGAAGCAATCATGGAAGTTACCGGTATAGAACTTGATGGGAATCCCGTCTTTGTTGGTAACGGAGAACTCGATCGTCTTGGATTCCAGTAATTTTACCATGTTCAGGATATTCTCATTGGCAGTGGTGCCCTTATCCTGGTCAATAACTACGTAGTTATTAGAAGCTGTGATGCCATATGTGCCGTTTGCCCAATCATCCGCGATCTTGATGTTGGAAGCGGTAAAATCAGTTGAACCGTCAGTGGTCACAAAAAGAGGATTTTCTTTTCCAGGAATAGGTTTCGGTGGATTAGAATCATCCATCACCTGATTCAATTCATTGAATTTCTTTGCAAACGTATCCACCAGAGAATCAAGAGCCTTCTCATAGTATCCGATCCCTTTAAAATCTGTTCCGTCGAAATCACCGGATTTGTTGATCATATCCAGGGTTCCTTTTAAAGTACCGGAACCAATGGTATCTGTAACATTAATAGTATTGCCGTCCGCGTCGATCAGAGACAGGGTAACCGGTTCGCCGCTGACATCCGCTTTAAATTTGGAGAAGCGGTCGTCGGCGATCAGAGAATGCTTCACGCCGTTGGTATCTGTGAAATTCACGTTCAGAACTTCAACGGTCTGTCCTGGTCCGATAATCTTGTCTTCGTATTTTACGGTAATAGGAAGATAACTTCCCAGTTCATCCAATAAGTTGTTGCGCTGATCTTTCAGCTCAAGAGCCGGATTGCCAAGGATCTGGCTGTTCTTGATACTGGTATTCAATTCAGCGATATTCTCAAGGATCTGGTTCAGATCGCCGAGATCCGTAGTGGCGAAACCTTGCTGGACATCGTCGCGCACATCCTGGAGACGTACGGCATTGTCATGGAACAGGTTCAAGATCGTCTGCATCTTGGAACGTACCAATGCGTCATTCTCTTTGTTACCTACCTGAGTAGAAAGAGTACTCAGAGAACTGGTCAGAGAAATGAAGGCTTCACGGACACCATCCATGACAGCTTCGTCAAATATAGGGGTCAGCCGTTCAAATCCTGCGGCATGTGCGTCTGAGGTTCCAAGTTTACTGATCTGGGAACGGTACTGTGCGTCCAGGAACGGATCTCGCAGCTGAGAGATCCCGGTCATCTCAACACCAAATCCGACTTTGATACTGGATTTGGAATTGTACATAGAACCTTTCTGCAGATTCAGACTGGCGACATCAAGCCGCTGTTTGGTATATCCAATCGTATTGATATTAGCGATATTCTGACCGGCAACATCGAGTGAGCGCTGGCTTGCAGCCATACCGAGCTGAGCTGTTGTGAAGCCGGCAAATGTAGATCGTATCATAATTATCTCCTCCTGATCTATTAAACAGAACGACTTGTAAAGTGGTTCTTATTGTTGGTAGTGTCTTTTTTCTGCCCGGAAGCAGAGTACGTATCTTTGCCGGGGCCTTCCGAAGCAAGAGCGGACTGTATCACGTGAAGATTCACTTCAATGATGTCCTTTGCGCTGGCGCTTACAGACTGGAAGCTACGGACCCGGTCAGATAACTGGTCAAACAGAGGACGTAAGAGTGCGTCCGTCTCTGCAGGAACATGTTCCAGGATCTGGCGGAAGCTATATCCTTCCATCCCAAGACGCCTCTGCTCTGCTTCCCGCTTCTGTTCCAGACCGCGCAATTGAAGAACTGCAGCCTGTTCTCTATGCATGCAGTCCTCAATGAACGTAACCTGATTCTTGACAGCGGCGTCAAGTTTCTCCTGCTCTATGGGGATCAGATTGTCAAAAAGAGTAATAAACTCTTCGATGATCTTGCCGTAATCTGTAAAATCATTCATTCTGTACATCCTCCTACTTACAAAAGCAGCATTCTGGCAGCTATGGCGTGTGCATCAACGTGATATGTGTTCGAAGCCACTTGATTCTGCAGGCTTTGAATCTTATCTGCAGACGCCGTGTCCTTTATCTCGGAAGACAATCGCTGTGCAACTGCCTTGGCAAATGTACGCTCTTCAATCTGCCTGGGATCCGACTTTATGATAACCGCATCGAAGTTATGTCCGTCATTAGAGATTACGGAAGGAGCAGAATTATCCTTTGTATGAATACGCCGGTCAGTGAAATTATTAATCACATTGTTAGTTGTTATTTTCATACTGAACTCCCTTCATAATAAATATTGTCAACTCCATTATCTGAGTATATTTATTTGTTATACTATGAATATCGGCATAACTTCGGGATTCATAACCCCAAATAAGACACTCATTTTCAGGAAATATAAAAATTATTTCTTGAGATGATTCAGCAGCACGGAGGCGATATTTTCACAGGAAGCCTGGGTGCAGACCGCGCCGATATTATAAGCGACCATAGGCATTCCGTATACGACGCAGGAGTCTTTGTCCTGTCCGATCGTAAAGGCTCCGGACTGGCGCATCTTGAGCAATCCGTCGGCGCCGTCGCGTCCCATACCTGTCATGATGATGCCGACCTTATTGATGGCGACATTCTTGGCGATAGAGTTGAACAGGACGTCTACGGACGGACAGTGGCCGCTGACTTTTGCGCCGGCACGGCATTGAACCATGTAGTTGCGTCCGGAACGGATCACCTCCATCTGTTTGGCGCCCGGAGCGATGAGAGCAAGTCCCGGGTGGATGATATCTCCGTTCTTTGCCTCGCGGACTTCCATGGCGCAGATCCGGTTCAGGCGCTGTGCGTACATCTCTGTAAATCCTTCCGGCATATGCTGTGTGATCACCATGCCCGGAATATTGGCAGGGAGCCTCTTTAAGACTTCCAGAGTCGCTTCTGTTCCGCCTGTGGAAGCGCCAAGCCCGATGATCGTCGAGTCAAGGACATTACGCGAAAGCGGCGGGAAAGGCATTGGTTTGGCGGAAGCAGAGTGCTGCAAAGCAGCCGGTCCCGGAGCAGTGCTTTTCCCCTGGAATCTTGCAGGAGTCTGCGGGATCGCAGGAGAAGCGGCAGGTGTACTGCCGCTGCCTGTCTGCGGGACGCGGACTTTCGCTTTGGAGGCAGCCTGAACCTTGAGTACCAGGGAGGTAAAGAAGGTATTCTTGGAATTTGCGACACTCATATCCGGTTTGCGTACGAAATCAACGGCTCCTGCCGAAAGCGCGTCGAATACGCTTAAGTTCAGAGAAGACACCAGTACGACCGGTAGAGGGGTCGTCGGAAGCAGCTGCTTTAGAAATTCAATCCCGTTAAGACCCGGCATCTCCACATCCAGGGTGAGGACGTCCGGTTTCAGTTGGGGGATTTTTTGCTTGGCGTCGTATGCATTGATGGCATAACCTACAACTTCAATATTCGGTTTGGAAGACAAATGTTGTATGATCATTTGCCGAAATAGGGCGGAGTCGTCAACGACTAATACTTTAATTTTCATAGATAGATTCCTTTCTACATATTATTCATCACCACTTACAAAAGCCGCTTCTGAATCTTCAAAAGCAGCTTCTATAAGCGATACTACATTTTTCGATATGTTGCAGGTTTCAGATACTTATAAGGTGTTGTTGCTTTGTTCAGGCTCTCGGAATGTCCGATCAGAAGATAACCGCCCGGATTTGTCGCGTCATAAAAACGTTTTACCAAAGCGTCTTTTGTAGGCTGATCAAAATAGATCATAACATTCCGGCAGAAAATAACGTCGAATTTGAGCCGGAACTTGATGGGATCCATCAGGTTGAATGTCCGGAAAATGACGTTGGACTTAATCTCCGGCGCTACGGTATAGACCCCGGGCTGACCAGTCTGACGGAAATATTTGGACTTCCAGGTTGGGGAGAGTTCCTTTAAGGAATCCTCCTCATATACGGCGTTCTTCGCGGCAACCAAGGCATTCTGCGAAATATCGGTTGCGAGAACCCTGGTATCCCAGGCGGATGCC
The DNA here is from genome assembly GCF_000403455.2 of Dorea sp. 5-2. Lineage (GTDB taxonomy): Bacteria > Bacillota > Clostridia > Lachnospirales > Lachnospiraceae > Sporofaciens. Next base: position 166,935 of record NZ_KE159721.1, read on the forward strand.
TTAGCTCCGAAGAATTCCTTCAGGATCATAGAGATCGTGTAAGGTTCTTCTCCGGAAGAACAGGCGGCGCTCCATATACTGAGTACTTTATCCTTCTTTGTCTCTACGAGATAGGGAAGGATCGTATCTCTGAAAAGATCAAAATGCGCGCTTTCACGCATAAAGAAGGTATAGTTGGTAGTAAGCTTATTCAACATCAGTTCCAGGTCTTCCGGCTTCTTATTCTTGATCAGGTTGTCAATATATTCTTCAAATGAAGAGAAACCCATGGAAAGAATCGTATTGGAGAGACGCCCGAGGATAAGTTGGCGCTTCTTCGAAAGATCGATCCCGTAATTCTGATGTACAAAAGTGACTAAACGCTGAAAGTCACGGTCATTAATGGTCAACATGATTCTGTCTCCTTTGTATATTTAGTATGACTGGACAAGCTGTTCACAATCCAGGAAGAGAATCACGGAACGGTCGGATGAGGATATCATCCCGTTGATCAATTCTTGCTGATTCTCAACCGGAACAGGAGAGATCTTGCTCTGATCTATATCCATGACTTGCTGGACTGCATCTACGATAATACCAATGGAGATGGCATTAATATTCAACACGATAATACAAGTTGAACTCGTATATTCAATAGAAGGCTTACCCATACGCAGGCGGATGTCAATGATAGGGATGATCTGTCCTCTCAGGTTAATGATACCCTTCACATAATCCGGAACAAGGGGAACCATAGTGATCGTATGGTTCGTTATGATCTCGATGACATAATTCGTGCTGACTCCGATATTGAGTCCGTCGGAGCTGAACGTTAAGAATCGCTCTGTTGAGACTGGCGTTCCATTCTCCATAACTTCATTTGCTGTATTTACTGCTGTATCTGCTGACATAGTTATTCCTCCAGTTTTTTCGTACACTTTAATATAAGCCCTGAGTCGCTGCATACAGGTTGCCGATATCCAGGATCAGACTGATGTTGCCGTCTCCAAGGATCGTGCATCCGCCGATTCCCGAATTCTTAATGTTAAAGTTGCTTAAGAATGAGGAGAGCGGCTTCACAACCACCTGCTGTTCTCCGAGAAGCTCATCTACGAACAGACAGTAGGACTTGTCTGCGGTCTCCACCCAGATCAGGATACCGTCTTCTATGTTGGTGACCTCTGTTTCAATATTATATAATTCATGTATCCTTATAATAGGATAGAACGCATCCAGGCACTTGATGATCTCGTTGCCGCTGGCATCCAGGATCACTTCTTCCTTCTGTGGTTTGAAGGACTGGCGGATGTTGGCGATCGGAATAGTGAACATGGAATTACCGACAGAGACTTCCATACCGTCTGTGATCGCCATCGTTAATGGAATCTTAAGCGTTGTGCAGCTGCCTTTGCCGAGTTCGCTTGTGATGGAGATCGTTCCGCCTACGGCTTCCACGTTCTTCTTTACAACGTCCATACCTACGCCTCGGCCGGAGAATTCCGTAACCTCTTCGTTAGTAGAGAATCCCGGCAGCATAAGAAGAGACAGGATCTCTTTCTTGGAATAATCGCTGGCCGGCTTGGTAAGGATACCGTTGCGTTCTGCCTTAGCAAGGATCTTTTCCGGATCCATGCCCTGCCCGTCGTCGGATATGGAGATTATTACCTCGCTTCCGGTGTGGGCTGCGGAAAGAATGATCTCAGCCTGCGGATCTTTACCTGCGGCAATACGTTCCTCTGCCGTAGTCTCGACACCGTGATCCATAGAGTTACGGACGATATGCATGATCGGATCGCCGATGCTGTCTACAACAGTCTTATCTACTTCCGTGTTCTCGCCTACCAGTGTAAGCCGGACATCTTTGTTAAGTTTCTTCTTCATGTCGCGGACGATACGGTTCATCTTCTGGAAAGTACCGGACAGAGGAACCATTCGCAGAGACATGGCAATATCCTGAAGGTCGTCTGTTAATTTTCTAAGCTGACGGGCAGACTTCATGAAGTTATCAAGCTTCAGGTTCTGCAGGTCAGGAGAAGATGTAACCATAGATTCTGTAATAACGATCTCGCCGACGATCGCTACCAGGCTGTCAAGCTTGGACAAGTTAACGCTGATCAGGCTCTGCTTGACCGGAGCGCTGTTGTGTGAGGCAGAAGCCGCCGGAGCCGCCTGCTTAGCAGGGGAAGCGGCAGAAGCCGTATCGGCTGCCGGAGCCGCCGCCGTATCGGCAGGAGCGGCAGAAGGAGCCGGAGCCGCCGCCGGAGCCGGAGAAGAAGCTTCCGCGGCCTTGACCGTGGCGTTCTCGATGACTTCGTAAGTTTCGATACTGTTCTGCATCTTAATGATCTGAACCGCTTTCTCCACATCGTCGGCGGAGGAAAGCGCGATATAAAAGCCGTGGTCGATGATGGCCTCGCTCGTCTCGGAATTGGTCTCTACATCTTCCGGATAGTGTTCGAATTGGAGGTCGATCTCTTTCAAAGCAGTAATGGTCATGAACGCACGAAGATTCTCCATGCCGGATCCTTGTTCAAAATGAATCCGGATGAAATATGGCATACTGCTTGCCGGGCATCCTGCAAGTTCCTGGTTGATAACGGCGATCGCCTGTGCGTCGGCGACCGGAGCGGCAGAAGAAGCGTCGGCTTTTTCCGTCTGCGCATCGGAGGAACTGTTGCCGGAAGAACTGATTTTTTCCAAAAAACTATTAATATTTGTTATGATCTGGTCGATATTAGTGCTAAGAGGCTCATCGTTTTCGATTTTTTCAACCTCAACACGAAGGGCGTCCGTAGACTGGAACATCAGATTGAACAGATCGCTTTTATGTGATTCATCCAAAGAATCCATTCCGTTTTCACGGATATAGAAGAACAAGTCTTCTATATGATGGGCGATCTCCATCAGCGTGGAGAATTCCATCATGGCAGACGAGCCTTTGATCGTGTGCATGATGCGGAAGATTTCATTCACATCATTGGTCGTGAAGGCTTCATTTTTTTCAGCTTCTATCAATAGTTCATCCAGTTGTTCCATAAGAGTGTTAGTCTCATAAAGATACATTTCAAGCATGTTATCCATAATATTAGTACCGCCTTATCTATTAATGTTGATATGTTTAAAAAGTATTATTTTTAAATATATCGTCATAATGGCGTGAAAGGATAAGAGTAAATTATAGAGTAGGTGAAAAAATGTCAAATATTTTAAAAGTAACAACTCCCACCGTCGGATATGACAATTCGATAAACAACAAACCGTCTCCTTCTCAGCAGGCGGAAGACTTAAGCATCAAGAATCCGGTAGAAGCGAATAAGGTAGGAAGGGCGGACGGCCGCACCGAATCCGGCAATAACGACGGCGGAAAAGGCGTCGCATATGATTCTAATTTCGGCAGCTTCGTACAGTCTTTGAGGGATCTGCCGAAGCTGAACGAGATCATGAGCAAGATGATCTTCGGCGGGATGGCGAACATAGTGGAATCCGGAATCGGGAAAGGAACTGCGGCAGATATCCAGGCATTTTTCCAGATGCTTGAGATGTCGCCGGAGAAACTGAATGAATTCCTGAAGGCTCAGATGGCGGGAGCGAACCGGCTGCAGGGTCCTCTGTTCGACGTACTGCGCCAGATCATGGACGAAGCGACGACTGTAGAGCTTAAAGCAGGCGTGCTGGACCTTCTTAAGAAATATAACGACATGTCGTCGGGAAAACATATCCTTGAGAATATCAAGGGGACGCTAGAAGAGATCGAAGCGCGGATGTTCCGTAATGACAGGGATGGGCTTGAGAGGCTTGCCATGAGGCTCAAGCAGCATTCGATGGACGCCAACGCCGCGAATACAAGATTACTGAAGGAACAGATCATCCCCTATATGGGGAAATATGTGGCGGACAACAGGGAGCTTGGGAAACTTCGCGACCTGGTGACGCTTGTTGCGTTCAATACGGCGCGCTATGAGAGCGGGAATATCGACAATGTGGTGCAGGCTTTCTGGCGGCTGATGGATTTCCCTACATTCCGGAAGCATTTTAAAGGAATGACGGCAGAAGGGTTCCGGGAGATGCTGCTGAACGTCGATTATGACAGGGCGGCAGGGAAGAATGAACTGGCGGATAAGCTTCTTAATATTATGCAGGCAGGCGTGAAAGGCGAAGCGGGGATCGAGAACAGAGAGGCATTCATAAATGTTATGAGGAGTATGCTGGTGAATGAGAGCGTCTATATGCCGCTGATGCATGTGATGCTGCCGGTGATCCTGGACGGTGTGCCGATGTTCTCCGAGATGTGGGTGGATCCGGATGAAGAATCCGGGAATCCGGGATCTGACGAGCGCGGTGTGAAGCTTTTGATCAAATTTGATATGAAAGATGTTGGCTTTTTTGATATGATGTTGTATTATGAGAAGGGAAAGATAGATATGCTGATCCACTATCCGGAAGAACTCTCGGGACATGAGAGTGATATCCGGGATAATATCCGCAAGATCATGAGTAGGAATAAGCTGGAATTGGAGTATCTGGGCGTAGAGCAGAATAAAGTACCGATTCAGGTATCTGCCGCATTCCCGAAGATATTCGAAAGGAGAAATTCGATCAATGTCACAATATGATGATGTGATGAATAAGAAAGCAGTCGCACTGCGGTATGATGAGAATAAAGACGTGGCGCCGGTGATCGTTGCATCGGGGCTTGGATATATGGCAGAGAGGATCGTGGAGATGGCGAACGAGAACGGGGTGCCGGTGTATGAGGATAATTCCCTGGCGACCGTTCTTACGCAGCTTGACCTGGGGACGGCGATCCCCGAGGAGCTGTATCAGGCGATCGTGGATATCTACGCGTATTTTCTGAAATATAATCCGCAGAAGATCAAGGAAGCGGAAGAGGCGGAAGCTGCTAAGAGGGCGGCAGAAGAAGCTGCAAGGGAGGCTGAGAACGCCGAGGCAGAAGATGAGGCGGCAGGAGACGGGACTGCCGTAGGCATCGGCGCCGGAACCGAAGGGGGCGCGGCGGCAGGCAAGGCGGCAAAGGAAGCGTCTGGCAGAACGGCAAAGGCAGCGTCTGGCAGAACGGCAAAGGCGGTGCCGGGCAGGGCTGCGAAGGCAGCAAGGCCTACCGTGGCTGCGGCGAAGGCAAAGCCTGCCGGGAAGGCTGCAGCGGCAGGGAAACAGAAGCAGAAGTAGCGGATGATCCCGGAAGGCGGAACACCTGCCGCTGTGAACGGACAGAATATGCGGTAGTGTACGGTTGACCGGATCGGAAGTAGGATGAAAATAGATTGTTATATCTGGTGTGATGATATAGCAGTCTTTTTTGATTCATTTGGCTGCAAATAGAAAAAGGATTCAAAGGGGAAGCAGATATGACGAGAGCGCAGAAGAAGCAGGCGGAGGATTTTACGAAATTACTTGGCAGGGCACATGATGGGATAAAGAAGACAATAGAGAGGAAGAACATAGAAGCGGCGCTGGATCTGCTGTCACAATGCCAGGAATGCGCCATTAAATTGGGAGAGATCATCGAAGCAGTAGAAGGAGAAGACTTTGTTACGATCTCGCTGATCGAGGAGTATTGCGAGTTGGTATACCAGTTCTATGAGAAGATCAGCCAGGGACAGCCGGTGAATGCGAACCAGGCGTCCAAGGCGCTCCGCAGATCCCTGGTCAGGATGGAGAACAGCATTAAGCATGACATTCCGGAGCGCAGGGAGGTCGTGTTCCTTCCATATAAGGCGTCCATGTGGGATTCACTGGAAAGTGTGTGGAAGGCGGCGGATGAGGATCCGGACTGTGACGCCTACGTGATCCCGATCCCATATTTTGACCGGAATACGGACGGCAGTTTCAAGGAGCTGCATTATGAGGGAGATCAGTATCCGGATTATGTTCCGATCACGCATTATGACGAGTATGATCTTGACGCGCGTCGGCCGGATATGATCTTCATCCATAATCCTTATGACGACTATAATTATGTGACCAGTGTGGCGCCGAAATTTTATTCTAAGAATCTGAAGCAGTATACGGAGAAATTGGTCTATATTCCATACTTTGTATTAGGAGAGGTCGATCCGGAGAACAAGGAGGCGCTCAAGGGGATCGAACATTTCTGCATCACTCCCGGGGTGCTGAATGCAGATGTGGTCATCGTGCAGTCGGAGGATATGCGGAAGGCTTATATCGAGATCTTGTCTGAGGCAGTGGGTGAGAATACAAGGGCTCAGTGGGAGAAGAAGATCCTGGGGCTTGGGTCGCCGAAGATGGATAAGGTGTTGGAGACATCGGAAGACGACTGCGAGATACCGGAGAAATGGCTGCCGATCCTGCAGAATGAGGATGGGAGCAGGAAGAAGGTGATCCTGTATAATACCAGTGTGACGGCATTGCTGAAGCATGATGAGAAGATGCTGGCCAAGATGCGTTCTGTGTTCGAGACATTCAAGGAGAGCGTGGAGGATGTGGCGCTTCTGTGGCGGCCGCATCCGCTGATCAAGGCGACGATAGAGTCTATGCGCCCGCAGCTGTGGACGGAGTATGAGAAGCTGGTGGAAGAGTATAAGGCGGAAGGATGGGGGATCTATGATGATTCTGCCGAGCTTGACCGGGCGATCGCGCTGAGCGACGCTTATTACGGGGATCACAGTAGTTTGGTGCAGCTGTGCCAGTCGGCGGGGATGCCGGTGATGATACAGGATGTGGAGATCGTGTAGGGGACATGAAGAATAAATGAATAGAAAAGGCAGAATTTTCAATACGAGCGGAGATTGCCGGCTGCAGATCCATTATATGGTGAATATCACAGAACGGCTTGAGAAGATAAAAGCCATGGTGGATGCCGGGCAATATTTTACGATCAATAGAGCGAGACAGTTTGGGAAGACAACTACGCTTAAGGCATTGGAAGAATTCTTGAAAGATGATTATATCGTGATCAGTATGGATTTTCAGATGTTAAGCGCGTCTAAATTCAGGAATGAAAACGTATTCTCTATTGCATTTGCCAGAAAATTTATCAAGGCGGCTGATCTGAATAAAAATCTGACGTTGGAATCTTTGTATCCATTGCAAAAAATGCTGGAAACGAATCGGGAGGAATTCGGACTGACGGAATTGTTTGAAGCGCTGAGTGATGTCTGTAAGGAGGCTTCTTGCCCGATTATCCTGATGATCGACGAAGTAGACAGTGCGTCTGATAATCAGGTGTTTCTAGATTTCCTGTCGCAGCTGAGAGGGTATTATATCGGGCGAGACAGTATTCCGACATTTCAATCGGTTATTCTTGCGGGAGTATATGATATCAAGAATATCAGAAGGAAATTGTGCCCGGGTGAAGATTCTAAGATTAACAGCCCGTGGAATATTGCAGCGGATTTTCTGATTGATATGAGTTTCTCAGAAGCAGATATTGCAGGAATGCTTATTGAATATGAGGCAGATCATCATACGGGTATGGATGTAGGGCTGATAGCGAGACTTATCTATGAATATACATCTGGCTATCCATTTTTGGTATCTCGCATATGTAAGATTGTTGACGAAAGAGTAAACGGCAGTGAAGGTTTTGAAGATAGGAGCAGTGCATGGACAAGGGAAGGCTTCTTGAAAGCGGTCAGGATTCTGTTGGAAGAGACCAATATGCTCTTTGATTCGCTGATCCATAAGCTGAGAGATTATCCGGAGTTGGATAAGATGCTTCGGGATCTGTTGTTTAAGGGAAAAGAGATCGCGTATGTGATAGGGATTCCGTCTCTGGAGGAGGCTCTGATGTTCGGATTTGCCAGAGTATCAGAGAATCAGTTGGTGATCGCGAATCGGATTTTTGAGAGTTTATTGTATAATCTCTATCTTGCGTCGCCCCAAATGCAGCAGGAACAGATTTATGATGTGGCATGGAAGGATAGGAACCAGTTTATAGAAAATGGACGTCTGAATATGAAATTGATCCTGAAGAGATTTGTCACGCATTTCGACGACCTTTACGGAGATCGGGGACAGAGGTTCTATGAGGAAGATGGACGGCGGTACTTTATGCTGTTTTTAAAGCCTATTATCAATGGTCAGGGAAATTGTTATGTGGAGGCAGAGACAAGAAACCGTGAGCGAACGGATCTGATCGTGGATTATCACGGGGAGCGATTCATCGTAGAAGTCAAGCTGTGGTACGGGCAGGCAAGGCATGAGCAGGGAGAGGCACAATTGGCGGAGTATCTCAGACATTATCATATGAAAAGGGGATATCTTTTGGTATTTAATTTTAATAAGACGAAGGAGGCAGGGGTCAGAGAAGTTGAGTACGAGGAGATGATATTGGTGGAGGCGGTTGTGTGACGGTAACGGCTCCGCGCCGATCGGTGGAGTGATCTACGGGAATGTGAAAAATAACGAAATTTCTGCGGCAGATGAGCTGTTGCAGGATTTGTGTCGTAAAATGACGAAAAATATGATATAATGTCAATGGTTACTCAATGGTAAGGAAACAAGAGCGAATGGAAATTCGTTCTGTTTTTCTTGCCGTTTTTTATTTCCGCGAGCAACGAGCCAAGCGGGCATGCTTGCATGCACATTTGGCGACTGCCGCGAGGGTCAAATACCCCGCTGCTCTGCAGCG
>NZ_KE159721.1:175960-178013 GCF_000403455.2 Dorea sp. 5-2
TTGCCGTCATTTATTCAATTCCTTTTCCAAGTTGAAATCTGACGAGAAAAATATCGAAAAAAGGAGGCTGTTTCATTAACGACAAAATTTAATAGTGCCAGCGGTCCGGTGTATTGCCTGACCGCTGGTTGCCGTGGGCGTTTCACTTTTATAGGTGGGCGCCCTTTTTTTATACCCATTTTCAAGAGAAAGGAGATTCACATGGAATTAAACGAAATGGAAAAACGGATGCTGTTTCAGGTTGAGGGCGACTATCAATACAAAGTCCTGAACGAGCTCCACATGGCTGCCCGGTACACAAAGGACCCTGAACAGCGGAAGGCAGCGGAAAGTCTAATGGCAAAGCTGCGCGTCCTGACGGATGACGAGTGCATGGACATCGTGTGGGATATTCAGAAGAATTACCTCCTGCCCTACCCGCCCCGGACGATTGGGGAAAAGATTGCGGAGGCCAGGCAGCGATCCGGTGCGGAAAAATTGAAAGGGCATGACATCATGGCCCTGGAACGCTTTGCCCCAGAGGTACGGCACATGATCATCTTCAATGTGCTGTCTTATAATTCTTCTGTCGGCGATAAGGGCGATAAGATGCGCCTGTTCCTTACGGATGCCGGCTACCAGAAATTTTTAGACAGCCAGGAACGGGGCGAAGTCAAACTGAAAAACCATGCGAAGGTCTCAGACGGGCATCTCCACTATGACCGCAGGGACCGCGCCTTGTAGCCCGGAGGGAAAGGAAGGAGGTTTTTGTTATGGCTGTATTCCGGGTAGAAAAAACAAAGGACTTCACGATCATGTGCAACCACCACCTGCGCAATACGGAACTGTCCTTAAAGGCAAAGGGGCTCCTCTCGCTCATGCTGTCACTGCCGGAAGATTGGGATTATACCACAAAGGGGCTCGCCCATATCTGTAAGGATGGCGTGGATTCGATCACTACCGCCCTGAAAGAGCTGGAGCGGCACGGGTATCTCACTAGGCAGCGCCTCCGCTATGGGAACGGACAGCTCGGAGACATTGAGTATACGATCCATGAAAAGCCTGTAAATGCTGAAAAACGGGAGTATTCACCTAAACGGGAAAATCCAAGACAGGTAAATCCAGGACAGGCAAAACCTGAACAGGCCGAACCTGGACAGGAAAATCCCACACAATTAAATACTAATCCACTAAGGACTAAAAAATCAAAAACGGATATATCAAGGACCCATCAATCAATCTATCCGGCAGAGCCGGAGGCGGCAGGCCGCCCGGATAGGATGGATCGGATAGAGCTGACAGACGCCTACCGCGAGATCATTAAAGAAAATATTGAGTATGACTGTATGGTTTCCCGTTATGGGAAAGAACGCTTAGACGAGACTATGGAGCTTATGCTTGAAGTTGTTTTGTCCAAGCGTCCATATATCCGTATTGCCGGGGATGATTTTCCCAGGGAGGTGGTAAAGGGCCGTTTCCTGAAGATCAATTCCGGCCACCTGGAGTATGTCTTTGACTGTATTGACAAGAACACTACAAAAGTCGGAAATATCAAGGCATACCTGATGGCAGCGCTGTATAATGCCCCGGCAACAATGGACAGTTATTACCGTGCCGAGGTCAATCACGACCTGTACGGCTGTTAGGCGCCTTCGGGCGTCTTTTTTCATCACAGAAAGGAGGCGGGGCACGATGAAAAGAAATTCTGTGCCGGCACTATGCCCGGCGTAAGCAAAGAGCAGATTCAGGCAGCGAGGGAGGCGGACCTGTTTGCTTACCTGCAGTTCCATGAGCCTGGGGTGCTGAAACGGGACGGGCCCAATTACCGCCACAAGGAACATGACAGCCTGGTTTATGTGACCGGGAAAAGGTATTGGTACTGGAACAGCCGGGGCCGGAGTATCAACGCCCTGGATTATCTGATCCAGATTCGGGGCTACGGGCTGGTGGATGCGGTCCATACGCTGGCAGGCGGGGAAATCCGGCAGACGCCGGCCTATCGGAGTACAACAGCAACAGACCGTGTGCATAAGGAACAGGAAAAGAAAACATTTTCCCTCCCCTGGGCCAGACG
>NZ_KE159721.1:178138-186001 GCF_000403455.2 Dorea sp. 5-2
GGCGGCCTTAAAAATGCCAGGAGGATCAAGGCAATGCTCCATGAAGATCAGCGGTTCAGACATATCCGGGTGGGAATCAACCCACCCCGCACAGGGAAGGACTACAACGAAATGCTGCTCCATGTTGCAGAACAGATGAAAGGCCATCAACAACAATGCCGCCAGAAACAGGCGGCTATTTCAATTTGACAGGAGGATTTTAGAAATGATGAACACAGAGAACACGGCTTTACAGATGATTGCCGAAGCTGCCCGGTGCCCGGATTATGGCCCCGACATGGTTAAGGCCCTGATGAAAAAGCTGGGTATGAACGAGAAAGGCTTTGCGCTCCTGATGAACGTCGCCCCTTCCACGGTCCGGCTCTGGACCAGCGGCGCCGCGCAGCCAAGCGGAACGGCCAGGCGGCTCATGCAGATTTACGAGACCGGGCCGGAGATTGTCGGCAAGATTGCAGGAGGGCAGCCGCCGGCAGATGGGGGGAATCTTTAAATGGCACAGGTCACAATGAAAGATGATGCGCTTCCACAGATTCACTTAGTCCGCGATACGGATTTAGGCGTATTTGCCTATGAGCTCCATATCCTGGCCGGGGATTTCCTGCGGGAAAGTGAATTCAACCTGCACACATTGGCAGCCAACACCGGGCCGGATTCTATCGCTGTCATGGGGAAAAAACATATGTGGCTCTCGGATGCGCTGCTTGCCTACTGCCCTTCGGCGGAGCTTTACCGGATGGCTGCCATGACAGAATACCCCGCCGCAAGAGCCTTCCTGTTCCACACGGAACGAAGGGAGGACGGGCGCCCGTATGGGGATGTCCTGATGATGGACCTTGACACGCTGCGGCAGGACATAGAAAGAAATACCCTCTACCCTTACGGCGTCAGCATGGAATACCGGGACGGCACGAAGGCGGAGGCAGGAATTGAAAAATGGGAATCAATGGAGCTGTGCGAAAAGGACGCCCTGAAAACCTGGCGCTACCTCTATGCGCCGGAGCAGGTGACGGAATGGCAGTACCGTTATTCTAACCGGTTCAGCCAATGGAAGGAGCAGGCCTTTTCCTATATGCCCCAGGATTTGGAGGAACGTCTGAATGTGGAGTATATGGATGAGGCGCAGAACCCGGACACAGATATGTACCGCATACCCCTGGGGACAGCCAAACAGTTGCTTCTTGATGGAGCCCCGGTCTACCGCCTCCTACCAGGAAGAACGGAAAAAGTTGCGCCTGTTGCGGCTGTCCGGGCGGGCCTCTGGTATGAGAATTACCGGGAGTTTGCCGTTACCCCGGAGGACCTGGGCGCACTTGACCGGCTGGTCCGCAGGGAGGCGAACCGGCTCATGGGAATACATACGCAACTTAATAAAATACAGGGACGCCGCCCATCCCCGGAGCGGTGATTTTTTATGACTGGAGGTGATACTGGTTGGCTGACAACATACAGCATGAAGATTTTGGGGAAAAGATCGGCGGCGCAAAAAAAGATTTATGGAAGGACCGGGGGCTCTATGTGAACGATCTGGACGCCATGAATGAGCGTGAAGCCGAGAAATTCGTAAAAAAAGATAATATCTGGAAGAAACCGGATTATACGGCCATGCTTGATGACGGGATTCCCCTTGGCGTGGTCTATTTTATCAAAAAGGCGAGGGATGGGCTGAATGCCTCCCCGCAGTATTACCGCAGGGACGACACGCCGGAAAAGCGCCTTGCAAGACAAAAAGAATATATCCAGACGGTACGGGAGCTGCAAAGCGCGGTCTCGGAGGTGCGCACCGTGGAGGACGCAATGAAGGCCTATGACCGTTTCTTTGTGGAAAACGGATATCTGGAACAGGTGCAGGGCTGGGGCAGCGGCATCCATTACCAGGCGACGGAAAAGGGCCGGGAGAACCCGGCCATTACAAACAAGCTGTCCAATGCCCTGATGGTTCGCTCGGCAGGATATTTTGAGCGGAACTTTACACAGAAAGCGCAGAAAGAACAGTTTGGCGTTTCCAAAGACCAGAAGGTGCCGAAGGGCTATGCGATCCATTTCAACGACGGGAAGAATACTTATTCCCAAAATAATGACTGGAAACCTGATACTTATTATGTGACGAAGGGCTATTCCATCTTGCAGACAAACTTTGAATCGCGGGAGGCCGCCCTGAAATGGGTGCAGGAGCTGGCAAAGGGCCGCAGCAAAAGCGGAAAGACGCGGTTTGTGCCTCCCCAGCTCTCCCACGTGCGGCGGACCGGGCCGGATTACCGCAGCGGCGTGGAGATCACCGGGCAGCACTATCTTGACGCCTTCGGGTTCCGCGGCGGAGAGTTCGGGAACTGGATGAACCAGAATGACCGGCAGGCTTCCCTGAACATGGGATTTGAAGCGCTCAAAGATTTGGCGTCAGCCCTGCAGGTCAGCGACAGGGACATTGCCTACCAGGGAACGCTTGCCATCGCTTTCGGCGCCAGGGGCAGTGGGAACGCGGCAGCCCACTATGAACCGCTGCGGAAGGTCATCAACCTTACGAAGATGCACGGAGCCGGCTCCCTGGCCCATGAATGGTGGCACGGGCTTGACGATTACCTGGGTACGAAGATGGGCGCGAATGGGATGCTCTCAGAACAGCCCCGCCTCTATGCGCCGTTCCAGAAGCTGATTGATACCATGAAATATAAGCCGGAGACGCCGGAGCAGGCGGCAGCCCGTACCGAAGCGCAGACAGAGCGTACCCGGAAAAATGCGGCAGGCTGGCTGGATTCTGCGGTGCTCGGTTCCCTGAAACGGCATGGCAATGAGGAACAGATGGAGACCTACGCGGTTCTTAGGGAGGCGTTTCTGTCCGGCGAGGCCGGTTCCGTGGAACAGATCAGCGCTTTCAAGAAGTCTGTTACCGGGCGGGTGGTCCCCAAGAGTGAGCGGGAACGGCTGGAAATATTCGAGCACATGCTGTCCGGGATGCAGGCACAGGAGGCGCCACAGGTCGGGCGTGTGGAAACCGATTTTTACCGGAATTCCGTGCGCATGGGTAAGGAGTGCGAAAAGGACGGCGGCTATTGGGACAGCAATACGGAAATGACCGCCAGGGCTTTTGCCTGTTACATCAAGGATAAGCTGCCTTACCAATCGGATTATCTGGCGGGCCACGCAGACTGCGCCGTTACCTTTGTGGCAGACAAAGGAGGGGAAATGTCAGTCCTGAAAGCCTTCCCGGAGGGTGAGGAACGCAGAGCCATCAATGCGGCATTTGACGAGATCGTGGCAGACCTGAAACGGGAGCAGATACTTACCCATTCGGATGAAACACTGCCCCTTCCGGCGCAGCCGCTGGCGGAGAATGAACAGATTTCCGTATTTACGGCAGACCGGCCTTCGGTCATGGCGCAGCTTGCAGCGGTGAAACCGGCAGAAAAAACTACCCCGGCACAGGCGGCACCGAAAAAGAGCCATGCGCCGGAGATTTAAGGAGGTGGAAGGATTGGAGGAAAACAAAGATTACCGGGTGCACCGCTCCGGGGACCTGTCGGAAGGCTACAAGCTGCAGGTGGAACACACGGTATCATGCGAGAACACGGATATTTCAGCGTTGATTGCACAGGGGGCAGGAACGGTACAGGCCATGCGCCAGGACAGCATTGAGGGAGAAAAGAAAGCCTATGACATCGTGGTGGCGGCAGCGAAGCAATGGGAACAGCAGGCGGCGGCCACGCAGCGGCTTGACCGGGCGCTGGCATACTTACGCACCCCGGAGGTAAAGCATACCGGGAACTGTTGGCAGCCCTTTTCCAACAACAAGGACTGGATGGAGATCAGCAACCGGGTTTATAAGATGTTCTGCCAGATCAGGGAACAGACAACATATAACAGGGAGGCAAAACAGGATGTTCCGACTGCCTGGTATGTGACATGGGACCTGTATATCAATTCACCCAGGAAAGGCTACAGCATCCACCTTGCAGGGCAGGATAAGAAACGCTACACGGACAAGGCCGCCGCCGAGAGGTACCTGGACGGGAGAAAGAAAGCCTATTCCCATCTGTTTGCGGAGATTTCACCGCCTATTCCGAAAGAGCATGAAAACTGTTTTACGGTCAATGGCGTGCTTCTCCCTGGATATACCGTGGAGGGCCGGGAACCAATAAAACCAGGCCATGCCGCCGATGTTTCGGAGGGCGCTATTTGCGCGCCCGGAAAAGAGGAAAAGCCCTCCGTGCTGGGAAAGCTGTCTGCGGCAAGGGTGCAGGAAAAGGCTGCGGCAGAGCCGAAGGCGCCAATTAAAAAGAAGGAGGATATGCAGATTTGAAAGTATTGATGATAGAGCCTGGGAAAGCGCCCTATGAGGCCGAGCTGGACGGGAGCCTGAAATCCATGCAGGAGGCAGTCGGGGGAGGCATAGAGGGCTACTACCCTTATGCGGAGCCTGTCGCGATTGTCTGCAATGATGAAGGGAAAATAAACGGGCTGCCCCTGAACCGGGCAATCTACAATCAGGACGGCGAGATGGTCGAGATCATGGCAGGCACCTTTTTCATAGCCGGCCTCGGCGGGGAAAGTTTTGCCGACCTTCCCGATTACTTCATGGAGCAGTTTAAGGCACAGTTCAGATACCCGGAGAAATTTTACCGGCTGGCGGGTGAGATCGTTGCGGTGAAGCAGCCCCTCCCGCCGGAGAAAAAACAGCAGCCGGCCCCTGTCATGGAGGAACCGGGCGGGGATGATATAAGGCTTGACGAATCTATGGACCTGGCTTTCGACCTGGATGAATTTTTCAGGCAGAACAGCGGGGCCTATGCAGACCTGTACCCGGATTTCCATGCAGAAAAGGAGCGCATGGCGGACGAGCTGTTTTCTGGAGATACCGGGAAAATCCGCATGAGGCTGGCGGCATTTGAGCGGGAGGAACACATGGAGGGAGAAACGGCGCCGCTTCTGGAGCGTATTTCTTCCTATGAAAAGGAGCATGGGATCAGCGCCTGTTCCATCTATCAGCTTGACATGTCGGACAATGCAGACAACCTCCGTTTTATGTCCCTGGACTGGCTGGAACGCAAAGGGCTTTCCGTGGACCGGGACAATTATCAGATGGTCTATGCCATGCAGCGGGAACCGGGCGAAACGCTGGAGGATATTTACCGGCGGTTCAATATCGACCACCCGGAAGATTTTAAGGGCCATTCCCTTTCCGTTTCTGACGTGGTAGTCCTGCATGGGAATGGCGCGGATGCCGCCTGGTACGTGGACAGTATCGGCTTTAAGGAGCTGCCGGATTTCTTTGGCGCAGGGGCGCCGGAGGCGAAGCGGGATGTTTCCGTGCGGGAACAGCTTGGCAATGCAAGGAAACAGGCGGCGCAGACAGGGCCGAAAGCGCCGGATAAAAAGCCCAGGGAACCGGAAAGGAGTTGATGGCTTATGCTGATGGCAGTTGACGGGCCGTATGCGCTGATGGTGCAGCCGGACGATATTTTAATCTCTCCCCGCGAGGTAGACGAGCATTTTGGAACAATGGCCTGCTTCCACCCCCGCTATGCGCTGGGTGACAGCCACAATTACATGGATAAAGACGATTTCCTGCGGGAGATGTATTTAGATACCGTGGGGCATGATGAAGCGGGCCTGAAACGCTATGAACACATGGTAAACATTGTAAGCAGCCGGTTCCGGCACGGGCCAAAGACGGAGGAACGGGCGGTTGATGACGCCATGCTGAAGGTGATCTCCGAAAAATACATTACGCTGCCCCTCTATCTGATGGACCACAGCGGCCTTGCCATGCAGACCACCAGTTTCAATGACCCCTGGGACAGCGGGCAGGTCGGATGGATTTATGTTTCCAAAGAGGACGCACTGAAAGAATTTGGCGGGGAAAAAGTGACCGGCGCCATTCGGAAAAAGGCGGAGGACCTGATGCGCAGCGAAGTGGCCGCTTATGATTCCTACCTGCGGGGCGAGTGCTACGGCTTTGAGCTTTACAAAAACGGTGAGCTGTCGGATAGCTGCTGGGGCTTCATGGGCGGCCTGGAGGATGCCTGTAAGGATATGGCTGAATATCTCCCAGAGGGCTGCAAGGGTATGGTGGCGCATTTAGAGGAACAGGACCACCCGGCCACCATCATTAAGACGCTCCTGAAACACGCGAAAATCCAGGTGGACCAGGCGGTAAAAGCCTTTGAGCACGCACCCCGCCAGCAGGTGGTCGGGGACGCCCGGTAAGGCAGTTGTTTCCCATTTATAATTACAGATTTTATCAGGAAGGAGGATGCTTATGCAGGAAGATTTGGAACAGCGGACCGTATCGGTCTCCATCCAGGCGGCGAAGCTGTCCGGGCGGGTGCTGCGCTCTGCCATTGTCGCCGTGCTCCAGAAGATGGAGCAGGAACGCACGACCCCGAAAGTCGGCAGGAACAGCATGAAACGGCTGACCGGCAGGGACCCCGGAGCCAACACCATTGAGGTTTCTGGCAGAATCCGCTCCTTTGAGCGGTACGCCAGGAAACACCAGGTCCGCTACCATATTGAAAAAGAGCTGGGGACCGACCCGCCGAAGTGGACGGTCTATTTCAAAGCGAACCAGGCGGACGCACTGACGGCGGCCTTTAAGGAATATACCCAGAAAGACCTTGCCCGGAGCGCCAGGCCGTCGCTGCTCTCCCAGCTTCATAAATTCAAGGAGCTGGCGCAGGCTCTTGGCCGTGACCGGGTAAAGAACAAGGAACACGGAGGGCCGGAACGATGAAGATAGACACGGATGCCTTAAAAAAGCAGGTGATCCTCCACCTGCCCTATCTTTTGTTCCTTCTGGTATTTGCGAAGCTGGGCGAGGCGGTGCGCCTTGCCCCCGGAACGGACGCCTCACAGAAATTGTTAGGATTGTCCGAAGGTTTCTCGCTGGCATTTCAAAGCATGTGGCCGGGTGCGGCACTGGACTGGCTGGCGGGATTATGCGGGGCGGCTATCGTGCGGCTGGCGGTATATGTGAAAGGAAAAAATGCAAAAAAGTACCGCAAAGATGTGGAGTACGGCTCTGCCCGTTGGGGGAACAAAACAGACATTGCCCCTTTCATGGACCCGAAACCGGAAAACAACATTATCCTGACGCAGACCGAGGGACTTATGATGTCCGGCAGGCCGAAGAACCCGGCCCATGCCCGCAATAAAAATGTGCTGGTAGTCGGCGGTTCCGGCTCCGGCAAGACGAGATTTTTTATAAAACCCAACCTCATGCAGCTCCATAGTTCGTATGTCGTCACCGATCCGAAAGGCACGGTCTTAATCGAAGTGGGAAAGCTGTTAAGCCGCGGTACTCCGAAACTGGACAAGGACGGAAAACCGGTCAGGGGAAAGAATGGGAAAACCGTGTATGAGCCTTATAAGATCAAGGTATTCAATACGATCAACTTTTCAAAAAGTATGCACTATAATCCCTTTGCCTATATCCACAATGAGAAGGACATTCTGAAACTGGTAACGGTGCTGATTGCAAACACCAAAGGGGAAGGGAAATCCGGCGACGATTTTTGGGTCAAGGCCGAGACCCTGCTGTATACGGCGCTGATCGGCTATATCTATTATGAGGCCCCGACAAACGAGCAGAATTTTTCCACTCTGGTAGAAATGATAAACGCTATGGAGGTCCGGGAGGATGACGAAAGTTTCAAAAATGCCGTTGACCTTCTCTTTGATGCGCTGGAGCAGAAAGACCCGGACCACTTCGCCCTCCGCCAGTATAAGAAATATAAATTAGCGGCGGGCAAGACAGCGAAAAGCATACTTATTAGCTGCGGCGCCAGACTGGCGCCATTCGATATTAAGGAGGTCCGGGAGATCACCATGTATGACGAGCTGGAGCTTGACCTGGTCGGGGACAGGAAAACG
>NZ_KE159721.1:188071-192854 GCF_000403455.2 Dorea sp. 5-2
AATGGGGATGTGGGAACTGATCGGCCTGTGGCTGGAGACCAACATTATCAACCTGTGCATGTGGGTGTTGTCCATCGTGATCTTTGTCATTGTGTATGGCCGCATGATTGAAATATATCTCACGGTCAGCCTGGCACCCATACCGTTTTCCACAATGGCAAACCGTGAATGGGGGCAGATGGGGACGAATTACCTGCGTTCCCTGTTTGCTTTGGGTTTCCAGGGGTTTTTGATTATGGTCTGCGTCGCGATCTATGCGGTGCTGGTCCAGTCAATCCCTTCTTCCGGCGACATCCACGGCGCGATCTGGGGCACGGCAGGCTATACGGTCCTGCTGGCCTTTGCCCTGTTTAAGACAGGCTCGCTATCCAAAAGTATTTTTAACTCGCATTAGTGTGTAACCGACCTATTTTAACAAGAAGGAGGATTTTTCTATATGAGTAAGACCAACCATGAAACCATGCAGCCGGAGGCCCAGGCGGGCGAGGGCTTGAAGCTGGATGTAACGGTACGCCCGATTGCCCCGATGGGGAACCTTCTGGCTTTCGCCAATGTGACGATTGGGGACTGTTTCAAGATCGACGGCTTCCGTATCTGCTCCGGCGAGAACGGCCTGTATGTCAACATGCCCTCCACCCAGGATAAGCAGGGAAAATGGAGGGATGTCTGCTGGCCGGTGACGGCGGATTTCCGCAGGCAGCTTAATGACGCCCTGATCGGAGGGTACGGCCAGGCGATTGAAAACCTGCAGGCCACCCTTGAAGCGACAAAGGGAGCGGCGGAGAAGCCTTCCCTGGCCGGCGCCCTGAAAGAAAATGCCGGCAAGGTCAAGACGCCCCCGGCAAAATCCGCCCCGGCCAAGAATGAGCAGGCCCGGTAATGGCGGAGGCCGGAAAATATGGCATCGTGTACGCGGACCCGCCCTGGCGCTATGATATGAAACGCGGCAGCGGGGTGGCTGAAAACCACTATCCCACCATGAGCATGGACGAAATATGCGCGCTGCCAGTTGCAGACCTTGCGGCCAAAGACAGTGCGCTTTTCCTATGGGCCACCTTCCCACAGCTTAATGAAGCCTTCCGGGTGATCGAGGCATGGGGGTTCAAATATAAGACGCTGGCTTTCCTCTGGCTCAAACAGAACCGGAAAGCGGATTCCTGGTTTTACGGGATGGGGTTCTGGACCCGCTCTAATGCCGAGGTATGCCTTCTGGCAACACGCGGGCGCCCGAAACGCCAGTGCGCGGGAATCCACCAGTTTGTGATCTCCCATATTGAGCAGCACAGCAAAAAGCCGGACGAGGTACGGGATAAGATTGTGAAGCTCATGGGCGACCAGCCCAGGATAGAGCTTTTTGCAAGGCAGCAGACCCCCGGCTGGGATGTGTGGGGCAATGAGGTGGAATCCACGGTCACGATGCAGGAACAAAACCAGTGAGATACAGCATGAATGGAGGTGAAATTACATGCCTTATGTCCCCGTACCCAAAGACTTAACGAAAGTCAAGACCAAGCTGGCGTTCAACCTGACGAAGCGCCAGCTTATCTGTTTCAGCCTGGCCGCATTGGTCGGGCTGCCGGTATACTTCCTTACCCGCGGCGCTGTCGGTAACTCGGCGGCGGTGCTAATGATGATCGGGCTTATGATGCCCTTTTTCTTTTTCGCCATGTATGAGCGGGATGGGCAGCCGGCGGAGAAACTTCTGAAAAACAGGCTCCGCTATAAGCTCTGGCCGAAGAAACGGCCATACCGGACGGAAAATTTGTATAAATCCATGTCAGAGAAGGAGGTTATGAGGATTGCCAAAAACCAGACAGCAGGAGGCCCAGGAAAAGCGCCTGCAAAGAAACATCAGGCAGGCAAAAAAGGCCAGGGCAGACGCAAAAACAGGCGGGCGTAATGCTTCCCGCATAAAGCCGTCCAGGAAAGGCGGCTTTTTCAGTGGGCTTAAATCGGACGCCCCGCAGACGGTCCAGCAGAGCATTCCCTATAAGGAAATGTACCGGGATGGGATCTGCCGGCTGACGGATAAGCTCTACACCAAGACGGTGCAGTTTTTTGACATTAACTACCAGCTCGCACAGGCGGATGACAAGGCGCAGATTTTTGAGGGCTACTGTGATTTCCTCAATTATTTTGACGCTTCGATCCATGTGCAGCTTACCTTCATCAACCAGCGTGCAAATATGCAGGATTTCGCCCGCAGTATCGACATCCCCATCCGCGGCGACGAATATGACGGAATCCGCAGGGAGTATGGGGATATGTTAAAGGGCCAGCTCCAAAAAGGCAACAACGGCCTTACCAAGCGGAAATATATCACTTTCGGCATTGAGGCCGACGACCTTCGCACCGCGAAGATGCGCCTGGAGCGGATCGAGGCCGATGTGCTGGCGAATTTCAAAGCCCTGGGAGCGCATGCAAAGCCACTTAATGGGCTGGAACGCCTGGAGGTTCTTCACAGCCAGCTCCACCCGGACGGGCAGGAAAAGTTTCATTTTGTCTGGGCGGACCTGCCGAAAACCGGGCTTTCCACAAAGGATTTTATTTCGCCCTCCGGCCTGTCGTTCTCAAATGACGGAAAGACTTTCCGGGTAGCCGACCATTCCGGGGCGGTGTCTTTTTTGCAGATTTTAGCGCCGGAGCTGACGGACCGACTGCTGGCGGAGCTCCTTGACCTGGACGACGCCGTGACGGTGAACCTGCATATCCAGTCCATCGACCAGGCCCAGGCGATCAAGAACATCAAGCGCAAAATGTCCGATTTGCAGAAAATGACCATTGAGGAACAGAAGAAAGCGGTCCGCGCCGGGTATGACATGGACATCATACCTACCGACCTTGCCACCTATGGCGAAGAAGCAAAAAATCTCTTACAGGATTTGCAGAGCCGGAATGAGCGGATGTTTTTAGTCACGGTACTGGTGGAGAACATCGCGCCGAAACGCCAGAAGCTGCTTAATGACATCCTGTCTGCCTCCGGCATTGCGCAGAAATATAACTGTGCCCTGAAACGTCTGGACTTCCAGCAGGAACAGGGGCTTATGTCCTCCCTTGCATTAGGGCTGAACCAGATTGAGATTGAGCGGGGGCTTACGACCAGCAGCACCGCCATTTTCGTGCCGTTCACGACCTGCGAGCTGTTCCAGGAGGGCGAGGCGCTTTATTATGGCCTGAACGCTTTAAGCAACAACCTGATCATGGCGAACCGCAAGAACTTAAAGAACCCCAACGGCCTGTTCTTAGGCACGCCGGGCAGCGGCAAGTCTTTCTCGGCAAAGCGTGAGATCGTCAATGTGTTCCTTTTAACGGAGGATGACATCATCATTGCAGACCCGGAAAATGAGTACGGGCCTTTAGTACAGCAGTTCGGCGCCCAGGGGCAGGTCATTGACATTTCCCCGACTTCCACCAACTACATCAACCCGATGGACATTAACCTGGACTATTCGGACGATGAAAACCCCATTACGCTGAAAAGCGATTTTATCCTGTCGCTGTGTGACCTTATTATCGGCGGCAAGGAAGGGCTTTCCCCGATTGAGAGGACCATTATTGACCGCTGTACAAGGCTGGTGTACCGGGATTACCTGCAGGACCCCCGCCCGGAGAATATGCCGATCCTGGGAGACCTGTATGAGCTGCTTTTGAAGCAGGCTGAACCGGAGGCACAGAATATCGCTACGGCTTTGGAAATCTATGTCAATGGTTCCCTGAATGTGTTCAATCACCGTTCCAACATTGACATGAACAACCACCGGGTACTCTGCTTCCAGTTAAAGTCTCTGGGCAAGGCCCTGAAAGAGATCGGCCTTTTGATTATGCAGGATGCCGTGTGGAACCGTGTCACGGCCAACCGTTCCAAGCATAAGACGACCTGGTTCTATATTGATGAATTCCATCTCCTTTTGAAAGGACAGACCGGAAGTTTCAGCGTGGAAATCTGGAAACGGTTCAGGAAATGGGGCGGCATACCGAGCGGCCTGACGCAGAACGTGAAGGACCTGCTGGCCTCCCGTGAGATCGAGAATATCTTTGAGAACTCGGATTTTATCTACATGCTGAACCAGGCCCAGGGGGACCGGCAGATTCTGGCGAAGCAGCTGGGGATTTCCCCGCACCAGCTTTCCTATGTGACCCATTCCGGCCCCGGCGAGGGGCTTCTGTTCTTCGGGAATGTGATTATCCCCTTTGTCGATCATTTTCCGAAGGATACCCTGCTGTACAGCGTACTTACAACACGGCCTGATGAAGTGGCGGGGACGAAGGCATGAGGAAACAAAAATACCCTGAAAGCGATTGGAGGTGAGGGCAATGGCGCGTGACAGGAATTTTCAGAGGAAACAGAAAGATGCCCGGATGCCGGCGCGGGATTCCCACGGGGAGGACCGCATGGCGGCCCGGCAGGGAGAGCCGGATTATGACCTGCGCCGGGCAAGGGACGCCCCTTCTTCCGGCACTTCAAGGAACCGCAGGCAGGCGGCGCCGGTGCAGACGGAAACTTATGGATCAGATATATTTGCCGGTTGCGAAAACAGTGATACGGCAGCACAGGATTCCCCTACCCAGGTTTTTCCCGGACAGGAACCAACTGGATCAGAACCATATGTGCCAGAAACCAGGCGGGGCAGCCAAGGACAGGGCAATGCTGCTTACAGGGATTCCAGGCAGGAGGATTTCAGCCAGGGGAGCCCAGGGAGGCGCAATGCCGCTTACCAGAATTTCAAGCAGGAAGAACCCAGACAAGCAGATTTCAGCCAGGAGAGCCCAGGGAGGCGCAATG
>NZ_KE159721.1:193994-194502 GCF_000403455.2 Dorea sp. 5-2
TGTCGCTTACCAGAATTTCAGGCAGGAAGAACCCAGGCGGGCGGATTCCAGCCAGGAGAGCCCAGGGAGGCGCAATGCCGCTTACCAGAATTTCAGGCAGGAAGAACCCAGGCAGGCGGATTCCGGCCAGGAAAATCCCGGACAGACAGCTTTTGCAGAACACGGTCCGAAAGGTACGGATTCCCGGTATGGGAAACTATTTCAGGAAGGAGCCGGGGCACAGAAAGGGGAAGAAAAATCCGGCCAGGCAGGACACTGGAACCGGACACGGCAGCATGGTAATAAATACCAACAGCGCTTTCAGGAGGCGGCAAAAGCCGGGGAACCTCAGGAGAAACCGCCGGAGGCAGCCGAAGGAGAACCAAAACGGCCTTCCAAGCTGGAATTTACCGCTGACGAACTCCCACCGGAAACAGCGGATAAGAAGCTCACGAAAGCCCGACGGAAGGCAGAACGGACAGCGGAAAAACTGGAACAGGCGGAAAACCGCCTTCCTGCCCGCCGTAAG
>NZ_KE159722.1:0-8547 GCF_000403455.2 Dorea sp. 5-2
AGTTCCTTGATGAGCGCGTCTCTTTCGGAAAGCATTTCCTCATAAGCGGCTTTCATTTTTTCTTTTGATTTTTCACATCTGGCCAGGGCATTGGTGAGGGAATGGCAGCGTTCCTGATAATCCTGTATCCTGTCTTTTAGATTTATGATTTCAGCGGACATTCGCTCCAGGCTGACACGTTTGCTGTTACTGTAGATCACGATAGTTGCTCCTTTGATTACTGGGATTCCAGTTTATTCCTGAGTTCCCTGTTCTCGATTTCCAGGCGTAATATTTCCTGTTTTAGCTCAGAAATCTTCATGCCTTTTAACCGGTTTAAAATTTCATCCTGTTCCGTCAGCTGTACGGTTTGATAAGGGCTATTTTTTCGGCATCGTCCGTCTGTTTTTCTGATCTCGCCGGTTTCCGGGTCAACCCTGCCGATCAATGATCTTTTAGAACGGGATTGCTTTTTTTCGCTGTCCCAGTATGCTTTCGATTCATAAGCATAAGTAATTCCAGATCTTTTGTCCGTTTGATAAACAATGCTCATGTAATATTCCTCCTCATATCGGTATGTGTTAATTATAACACATACCGATATAAAATGCAAGAAGAAAATCGCTAAAAACAACATTTTTTTCATTGTTTTAGCGACTTTCTAAATAGAAATTTTCTTGTTATGTTTGTACTCAAAATTTCTAGTGGATAAGCCTTTGGTTTATATCAACTGTGAATAGTAACTTACTGGTAGAAAAAAAAGAATTCGGACATAATATCCGAATTCTCGTTAAGTAAATGACATTGACTGTGAATAGTAACATAAAGATAGCCTTATAAATAAATGTTATGAAAGACAAAATACTTTCTTTTAATAATAGTATTTTAACAATAAGTTTCCTAGTAATGGAAAGAAGGAAAGGGGATTCGCAGGAAAACAGATTGCTGCTTATTTTTTGCCCTGTACGCCTAAGAGGTATTAACAGGATACATGGAAGAACTCTGCCAGAGCTACCACTTCATAATCAGGAACGAACCTTGTCCCCTTTTCAATCCGTAAAACAGTCAGGTCGCTGAACTCATACCCGGCAAGCTGGAGTTGTTTTCTTTGTTCCAATAGATTTTAATATCCTACCAATAAGCTATTCATTATTTGATGGAAAGTGTTTTTTCAGAGAAGCAATCCATTTTTCGATTGCTTCCACTAAAACATATTGTTGCTGTAAAACTGCCATGCCTGTTTCTGGAATTTCTGGAATATTTTCTTTTTCAAGGATGTTTTCCTCTAGATAAGTTTTCAGTGTTTTGATGTTTTTTTCAATGTTATTCACACAAGATTGTTGAATTTCTGGAGGTAAATTGTCTAAGTTGACAATCACAGCATTAAAGTCTAAAAAAATATGGATAGGTTTAGCAGCGATTTCCTGCATGAGTCTTTCAAATTCCTTACTTCCGGCATCGGTAAGGGAATAAACTGCCTTTTCTGGCATTTTCCCTTCTTTTACAATAGTTCCTTTGATAAATCCCTTTTCTTCTAACTGGAGTGCCTTTTTGTAGATAGACGGGGTGCTTATTTTTACCCATTTGGATATATTGCGGTATTCCACTAGCTTTTGAATATCATAAGCGCCCATAGGCTCTTTTTTTAACATTCCCAATACAATTAAATCAATCGTAGCCATTGTGACCAGCCTTTCTCTCTGGATTTATATGTGTGTTACACTGTAATTTATAGTATTAGATTTTATAGCTACTGTCAAGAAACAGAAAAGAAAATATCATATCATATCATTACTCTCTTGACAACTACTATAAATTAGAGTATATTTTCTTTTTGGAAAATAGTATAAATTATACTACTATAAATAATATTGATTGTCGAGAGAAAGGAGCATTTAGAAATGAATGAACGTAACAACAAAATGGAACTATTAGGGAGTGCGCCAGTCCCCACAGCTCTTGTGGCTCTTGGTGTACCGATTATGATTGGTATGTTGATCAATGCCCTTTATAATCTGGTAGATGCGTATTTCGTGGGAGGTCTGGGAGAAAGCCCTATGGGTGCGATCTCGATTGTGTTTCCGTTAGGGCAGGTAGTAGTAGGACTGGGGTTGATGTTTGGCAATGGTGCGGCATCTTATCTTTCAAGGCTGTTAGGTCGTGGGGACAGAGGTACTGCGAATCAGGTGGCGAGTACGGCAGTATACAGCAGCGTTATGATTGGTGCGGTCATTATTATTTTGGCTGCTGTTTTTATGAAACCGATTTTAACCATGCTTGGGGCAACAAATACCATTATGCCGTATGCTTTGTCTTATGCAAGGATATATGTAGTTTCCTGTATCTTTAATGTATTTAATGTGACAATGAATAATATTGTGGCAAGTGAAGGGGCTGCGAAAACAACCATGTGCGCCTTATTGTTGGGAGCTGTATTAAATATTGGCTTAGATCCGGTTTTTATTTATGTGTTTGAAATGGGGGTAGCGGGAGCTGCGATTGCCACTGCCATTTCTCAATTTGTTTCCACGCTTGTGTACTTGACTTATGCACTTCGTAAAAAGAGTGCGTTTTCATTCAGTATAAAGGATTTAAAACCTTCCAGGCAGATCTATATGGAAGTTTTGAAAATTGGAGTTCCAACACTTACCTTCCAGCTTCTTACCAGTCTTTCCATAGCGCTGATTAACCGGGCGGCAAATGGATATGGAGATGCTGCCATTGCCGGGATGGGGGCAGTCACAAGGGTTACATCTATGGGAACTTTACTGGTATTTGGCTTCCTGAAAGGATTTCAGCCGATTGCAGGATTCAGCTATGGGGCAAAGAAGTTCCAGCGTTTGAGGGAGGCGATCAGAACCTCTATTTTGTGGTCAACGGTTTTCTGTGTAATAGTGGGTTTGCTAATGGCTCTGTTTTCTGTACAGATAATTTCTAAGTTTGCAAATGGAAATATGGAAATGATTGCAGTAGGGCAGAAATCCCTTTTGGCAAATGGATTTTCATTCTTTCTGTTTGGCTTTTATACGGTATATTCTTCTTTGTTCCTTGCACTTGGTAAAGGGGTAAAAGGCTTTATACTTGGGGCTTGCAGGCAGGGAATTTGTTTTGTCCCAGTGATTTTGCTTCTCCCGAATGTTTGGGGAATCAATGGAATACTTTATGCACAGCCGATTGCAGATGTGATTTCAGGCATTATCACAATTTTTATGGCATTACAGCTTCATGGGGAACTGGCAGAAGCACAGCTTCATATTGAAAAACAAGAGTAAGATTTAAGTGAATATATGAAACATAAATGGTCTGCTGGATAACGGTAAGAGAGCCTGTTGTCCGGCAGAGCTGCTTTTAGGTGATGCTGCCAATAAACGGAGGGCGGCATCATATACAGGGGCGATTTTTTGAGTGAAATATTTATACTTCATGTTGACAGTGCACACAGAAACTGCCATGCTTCTCGTGCGGAAACCTTGATTCCAGGCGGGTTTGCGGGATTATTTGGAGAAAATGGAGTTGTGTTTTTGCGGAAGGTGAGATGGATAAGTTTCCGCAGATAGGGGGACAGGGATAACGCCGGAAAGTTTGAAAAAGAGGGTTTTGTTGGGCAAAAGATATACTTTGTGGCAGTGCGAAGCCTCCAATAGGAAAGCCATGGGTCAGACATTTTTTTCATATCCAAAAGCATGTTCTGTTATAGACGGTTTATCTTAAATGTAGTAAACTAAATTTACCAGAAAACAAAATTTCGGAGGAATAGCTGTGGGGAAAAAGTCGGAACAGTCTCAAAAAGTATATAATGAAATGGCGTGGGAATATGATTCTGCCCCGGAGGGCAGATACACAAGACCCCATAAAGAAGAGATTATGAAAAAGGCAGTGCTCAGGGATGGAGATAATATTCTGGACGTCGCCTGCGGGAATGGGTATCTGCTTGGAGAGCTTTCCAAAAAGGCGGGAGTCAATGCTTTTGGCATAGATATTTCTGAAAATATGATTGCCTCAGCCAGAGAAAGATATCCGGCATGTACCTTCGCGACGAGTCCCTGTACTCCTCTCAGCTTTGAAAATGAGAGTATGGATGTCATAACAGTGTCTTGTGCATTTCACCACTTTGAAACACCCCAGATCTTTGCCAATGAATGTATGAGGGTATTGAAGAAGAACGGGAAAGTCTTTATTGCTGAACCATTTTTTTCTCCGGTGGTGCGTTGGCTTGCCAACACGGTAGTATTTCCATTTTCCAAAACAGGTGATGTGAAGGTGTATAACCAAAAGGAACTTCAATTATTTTTTGAATCGGCTGGATTTACTGAAATTGAATCGTACATAACAGGTACCGTGTTATTTTTTTCAGCAAGAAAATGAATGCCATTTTATCGTGCGGCAAAGTGGTTATAGGAGTTGATCGAAAATGAAGATGCCAGAAAAGATAGAGCCTGCCATGTTTGCCCCGTGTGGCATGAACTGCATGGTCTGTTATAAGCATTGTTTTCACAAAAAGCCATGTGCAGGCTGTTTGAAAAGTGACCAGGGAAAACCAGAACATTGCAGGAAATGCAGGATTAAAGATTGTGTGACAAAGCGGCAGATTACCTATTGTTTTGAATGCCCTGAATATCCCTGTAAGCAGGTAAAAGGGTTGGAAAAAAGTTATAATACTCGCTACCATGCCAGCTTGATGAAAAATAGCCAAATGGTAAAAGAACAGGGAATGGCTGCGTTTTTGGTACAGCAAAAAGAAAAATATATTTGCCCGCAATGTGGAGGAATTATTTCAATTCATGATGCAGAGTGCAGTGAGTGCCGGTGGAAAATGTGATTAGGAGGAAATACCAATGGAAAAGAAGATGAGTTGTTGCGGTACCGTATGTTCAGATTGTGAGTATTACCCGGCGGAGTGCCAGGGGTGCAGAGAGATAAAGGGCAAGGTGTTCTGGCTGGAATACACAGGAGAAAGCTGCTGTGATATTTATGAATGCTGTATCAATCAAAGAAAATATGGGCACTGCGGTCAATGTAAGGAATTACCATGCAGTCGCTACGACCGTGAAGACCCGATGAAAACGAAGGAAGAAAATGAAGCCGACCATGCTATGCAGATGAAGAATTTAAAAGAATACGAGGTGTAAATAAAAGATGAAAAATGTTCATTAGAAAAAGGGATCGGACATGCATCTATTTAAGGTAACTCAGCACACTAGATAATTCTTATGGATTTCGCCCTAAAAGAGATGTAAAACAGGATACAGAAAAAGTGAAAAAAGCCTTGGACCTACCTAAAAGCTATTGACTCTTACATTACGTCATAGTTTATGCTAAGATTACCACAGAGAAAGAGGTGATCTGCAATGATGACAGTACATGAAGTCAGTAAAATATCGGGGGTAAGTATACGTGCCCTCCATCATTATGACAATATCAGTCTTCTGCCGGCCACAGAAGTAACCGAAGCAGGCTATCGCTTATATGATGAAACGGCGTTGGAACGCCTGCAGCATATTTTGCTTTTCAGGGAATTGGAGTTTTCGTTGAAAGATATTAAGGAGATTCTGGACAGCCCTGATTTTGACCAAAGTAAAGCGTTGGAACAGCAGATTCATCTGCTGGAACTTCGGATAGAGCATTTGCAGGATCTGATCGACCTCGCACGTGGAATTAAAATGATAGGAGTGAAGCAGATGAGTTTTGAAGCCTTTGATACAAAGAAAATTGATGAGTATGCTGCTCAGGCAAAAGCATCATGGGGGAAGACAGATGCATTCAAAGAATTTGAGAAGAAATCAGAAGGACGAAGTATGGAAACACAGCAGAAATTAAATGTGGAACTGATGAGCATTTTTGCAGAGTTTGGGAAGATAAAAGAGTTATCACCAGACAGCAAGGATGCAGTTGCATTGGCAAAGAAACTGCAGGATCATATCACAGTGCATTATTATACATGTACCGATGAAATTCTTTTGGGACTCGGAACCATGTATGCCGGAGGCGGAGATTTTACCACCAATATAGATAAAGCTGGTGGGGAGGGAACGGCGGTCTTTGCCTGTGAAGCAATTAAAGCTATGATCGCAAAAAAATAGTGAATATAAGTTTATAATTTTTTGGGGCATCAGTCATTCGGTTGGCTGGTGTTTTTCTATTGAGGAAGTGCCGCTTTTATACCCTATTAGTAAAGCATTTCTGTCAGCGGTACAGGAGAACACAAGGATATTACTGGATGGGAAGGAGTGCTGCAAAAATAGAAACCAGAGTGGATGCCAGTTCATTGGAAACAAAGAGAGAGCAGTTACGAGGACAGCTTCGTTAGTTGTCCGGTGCAAAGAAGAAACTGCGGATATGATTGACCGCTTAGATGTTACAGATAAGCATTATGCTAGAAAGTATCAGCACATTAGTTTCAGGATGTGAATGAGAAAATCAGTATAACTTATGAAAATCAAATTACTGCAAGACAGGTCTATCAAATTTTCGCATGTTTTGATAAAATATATTTTAAGATGACGGACTGGGAAGAGAAATTTTCAGAAATAAAAAGTATTTGGAGTCATGCGGTAAAAGCAAGATTTCTTTGACCGTTGCAGAGCAAATACAATTGTCGCAGCGGGATATGAAGTTATAGCGGCAGACTTGACATCAAAAAAGATTGACATAGAAAAGAAAAACTAAATGCTTGGAGGTATATCGCAGTGGCAGATTTGAAACAAATTCATGATTTTGCTGTCAAATGGTGCGACAAATTTCGTGATCAGAACATTAATTACATAGATCTGGTTGACCACTTTATGGCTGATGATTGTGCTGCTCTTGGTTTTGAGATGGACTGTGGTCACGCTTTTTCTGAAAAATACGGACAGGCAGTCAACATAAGAAAAGCACTTGATGAAGATAGGAAGTGAGTTGATGGATATACGGCAGGTCAGCGATGACTTTATAACGATTGGAAATATTGCTGTCTTGCAGCGCAAGACAGCTAATGATGTATATGATTTTGATTTCAGAAACCATTTCGATTGTAAATCGGTGATCATTATAGAAGTAAACGATGCTCAGGAGAGCGGGTTTGTCGGAGTGAATCCTCTTATTCTATGGGAAAATACCATAGAGGCTATGCAGAACCGGAACGGGATCAGGCATTAAACTTATAGGAAAATCAATCAAACATAGCAAGAATGATGAAAAGACAGAAAACTCCTTGTGCTACAATAGCTCATTGAAGCCCCGCTTTGGCATATCATAATGCCTGAAAAGTGAGTGCAAAACAGAGGATACCCACAAGGGTGTACCTCTATGCCGATAAAGCATGGGCGGAAATGAAGAAAGGAGGAAGCAGAATGCAAGGTCAGGCAGTACGTATCGTTTCACAAGCAATCCATTATATCGAAGGGCATCTGCATGAAAAGATAGATTTAGAAATGGTAGCGTCGGCGCTGCACTATTCCAAATACCATCTGCATCGGATCTTTACTAAAACGGTTGGCTTGACGGTTCACGACTACGCAAAAAGGAGGCAGCTTACAGAAGCGGCAAAACTTCTTGTGTGTTCCGAAAAGCCGATTATTGAGATTGCCCTTATGAGCGGGTACGAAAGCCAGCAGGCATTTACGGATATTTTTAAGGCGATGTATAAGACTTCTCCTGCGGAATTTCGGGAAATGGAAAATTTCTATCCGTTACAGCTTGAAATTTATCTGAAGGAGAAGCTTGAAAAAATGAATTTGACAAAAGATAATATAAAATTTGCCGCATCCGAAGATGTAGACGACTGGATGGAGCTGGTAAGCCTTGCCATTGACGGCTATCCATGTCTGGATAAAGAAGAATACACCGCAAAGCTGTATCGGTATATTGCTGATAAGAAGGCTTTGATCTTGCGGGAGGAGGGTATTTTGGCGCAGGCGGATCGGAAAGCTGTGACCGGCACGCCGTCGGGCGAAGGGAGAGAGCGCCGCCATAGGGCGGTCGGTGTGATGGGATTTTCGCAAGACACAGGCAGCATAGATTTCCTGGCTGTTCATCCGCAGTATCGGCATCTTGGTATTACAAAGCTGTTCCTTGATAAGCTGGCAGACGAGCTGCTCTATGGGAAAGAGATTACATTGACAACATACCGTGCGGGCGATAAGGCAGATACGGGATGGCGGGAAGAATACCGCCGTCTTGGGTTTACAGAACGGGAATTGCTTGTGGAATATGGCTACCCGGCGCAGCGTTTCGTGCTTCCGCCGAAACACAAGGAGGAGACAAGAAATGACCGAAACACAGAAGAACCCGTTAGCAGAGAGCTTTAACGCCGTATCCCTTATCCGATTTGCGTTCCCGAGTATGGTGATGATGCTGTTTATGGGATTATACACCATCAATGTCATTTACTTAACTTCTAATAATAATGTGATCTGTTGTTTTCGACCAGATTTTCTATCAACTTAAGAAAGAGAGGGGGGATTTCTATTCCCAAATGCAGATGGAATGCTGTAAAATGGGGAGTACTCCCGATTTTGTGGTGCAATGTATGGATTTATGGCAATAGAAAGACATAACAACAAGACGAATTTATGAAATTAAAAAAAA
>NZ_KE159722.1:9617-39456 GCF_000403455.2 Dorea sp. 5-2
ATCAGATTTTCGTAACAGCCCTCCGATAATTCAATCCTGATGATGCGCAGGGACAGTCTGTATTCGGGATGGTCCTGTGTAATATAATCCATAGGGACATCCTGGCACACAAACCGGTATTGTTCTTCCAGTTCAGGATGAAGCCGTTTTTTCTTAGAATGTGATCTGGATAAAATACGGTCCACATGATAATCAAGCTGCCTGACGCCATTTAAAGGAACCCCCAGAATTTTTTCCGTCTTGGCATCGGTACAGCGTATGAGAAAGAACTGCCCATTTTCAATTACATGTGCAAAAGCGTTATAAGAGGCATAGCCTCTGTCACACAAATAAATGACAGGGGTATCTGCTTCGGAACGGTCAACCATCTGGCAGAATGCGCTGTATTCATTGCGTTTCCGGGAAGGCTGGATGAAGAGATCCGTAAACTTTTTGTCCAGAACAGAAAAGAAAGCATTGATATGGATTTGGTTAAATCCTCTGGTGGACTTTCCATTTGGTTCAAAGAAAGTATCCGGATCATCCGGATTCCTGAAAATATCGGCCGCAGAACCATCACAAGCGACTAAGGAATATTTGCCTTTAAACAACTTCTTTTTACACTTTTGAGTAAAAGAAACGAGAAGGCTTCTAAAGGCATCATTTTTAATCTTTTTGCGTTGTTTATAAAAGGCAGCTTTTGAAGGAGCATCCGTAGAACGTCCAAAAAAGCGGTAAAGTTCTTCCTTAATACAGTCAGCTTCCATAGTCAGGAGCATAAGGAGAAGATGTTTGAATCCCAGTTTTCGATTACGCGAAAAGTCTTTACCGGGATGAAGAGCATAATTTTGGGGATTGGCAGCAAGCTCATGGATGGAAGCGAGCAGCATTGCTTTGACAACATCAGCGTATTTCATAAAAGTACCTCCTTAATCAGGTGAAAGTAAATAATGAATAAACAGTTCCTGATTAATTGGCCTTTTTCTGAGTAATCAGAAAAAGGCCGCACATTTTGAGGTACTTGTCAAGTAATAATTAAAAAATTTGGGTTACTGGTAGAAAAAAAGAATTCGGACATAATATCCGAATTCTCGTTAAGTAAATGACATTGATACACCATTGTAGACACGATCTTCGTAGCGCGGTTCGTGGACACGAACGCCCTGTCATCCGTCAATATCGTCTGCCCCGTCATCAATCTGATCGTCGGTCTGGGGACGATGCTTGCGACAGGCGGCAGTGCGGTCGTTGCGAAGAAAATGGGGCATGGACACACAGAGGAAGCCAGGAGTAATTTTACGTTGATTGTCCTGGCGGGGGTAATGACCGGCATGTTGATCACAGCGGCAGGGCTTCTCTTTTTAGATGAGATCATCTGGGGATTGGGTGCAAGTGAAGTTTTGTTCCCATATTGCAGGGATTATCTTTCCATACAGCTTATTTTCGCCGCTTTTAACATGATGCAGGTCTTATATCAGAATCTGTTCGTGACGGCGGGGAAACCGGCGTTAGGCTTGGCGCTTGCCGTCCTGGCAGGGATTGCCAATATTATTTTTGATTATGTTTTTATCGTTTTTATGCAAATGGGGATCAAGGGCGCTGCCTTTGGGACAGGCGTCGGATATATGATACCGACGATGATCGGTACTCTGTTTTTTCTGACAAAAAGCAGTGAGCTGCACTTTTGCAAACCTAACATGGATGTGTCTGTTCTGCTGAAAAGCTGTTCCAACGGCGCGTCAGAAATGGTCAGCCAGTGTTCGGCTGCCGTAACGACATTTCTGTTCAATGTAACGATGATGAAGCTGTTAGGTGAGGACGGCGTAGCTGCGATTACGGTGCTCATCTATTCGCAGTTCCTTTTAACAACGCTTTATATCGGTTTTTCTATGGGAACAGCTCCCATCATAAGCTATAATTATGGGAGCAGGAATGTAAGACAGCTGAGAAAGACCATCCGCATTTGTTTCTGTTTTATAGTGGGGATTTCTCTATTCGTATTTTTGTTCTCTTTGTTTGGCGGGGAAAGCATTGCAAGGGTATTTGCAAAGAACAACAGGAATGTTTTTGAGATTACAAAGAATGGATTCATCATTTTTTCGTTTAGTTTTTTATTCTCAGGATGTAATATTTTTTCATCTGCTTTCTTTACGGCATTATCCAATGGGAAAGCATCTGCAGCCATATCTTTCCTGCGGACGTTTGGATTTATTACGGTGTTCCTCTTGACATTGCCGAGATATTTAAAAGTAACAGGCGTATGGCTCGCAGTCCCGCTTGCAGAATTTTTTACACTTATGTTGATGGTATGTCTGCTATGCAGGCATGGGAAACGGTAAAAGCAGTATTGCTGAGTTGAAAATGAGAGCGGCAGCACGGATGGCAATGTTGCCGCTCTCTTGGTATTATTTATGGCCTTTCCTGCAGTAGCGAAGCTTAAGGCAGCTGCGGACTGCGTCGTGATGGAGTTGAAGTTCGTCCTCCATAGGCTCAGGTTCGATGGCGTCAATAACCTGATCCTCTACGGAAGGTGTGTTGGTATCTTCAATATCGAATTCCTCATTCTCATATTCGAAGTCAAGAGATATGATATCTACATGATTAGGATCATGGCGATCAAGAAGTCCCTTACATGCACAGTCTTTGCAGCTTTTGGTAACAGGACAGAGTTCGTCCGTTCCATCGGGATTCTTGCCGATGATACAACGCTTTTTACGTCTCATTGCCGAATCCTTCTCGATCTCGTCCCAGAATTCCTTCATATACGGCACATAGAAGCTTTCGGAAATCGGCATATATCCGATTTCATATTCGAACTCTCCCAGATACATAACTGTGAAATTGTCCTGGATGTAGGTGCCTGTAGGAAGGTTAAAAGTCTCTTTTCTGAAAGGAACCAATACCTTACCAGGCTCTACTGGCTTCCCGTCAAAACTTCTCTTGTTACGAAACTTCTCTGTGGTATTGTGATCATCTGTTCTTCCCATAGTATTTTCCTCCGCTTTGTGTTTGAAATATGGTAAAATAAAAGACAGCAGAGAAACCTCCTGATCCTGTGAAAAGATCATAACAGGTTCGCACTGCCGTCTAGCGTTCTGGCGAAAAGTTTATATTTAAGCCGCCTTGCCTATCGAATAAGTATGTTTGATATTTAAGGTGCCGTCAGGATTTGCCGTAATGGTTGTTACGCATCCCTTGATGATGATGGTGTAGATCTTAGCGTCGTCACTGATGGTTCCGACAAGTTTCTTGTTCAGATTTTTGACTTCTGCCATAAATTTGCGCTCCTTTCTTTTCTGAGTTCACTCTTTGTTATAGCTTGTAATGGTAAAGCAGGATGGTTTCCCGTACTGTCCTTTTAGTTAAGTTTATCATATCACAAATGTCACGTTGTGAAATTATATTCATAATAAATTGTGTTAACTTAATGATTGGTTTTTGGAAAAAAATATGATATAATACTTTACTTTGTTAATTTAGTAGTTGGTAAATAATGGTATAAAAGGCAGTTGCTATAAAAGATGTTAACTTATCGGTGTGTGTTGGAGTTAAATATGCTATACTATATCTGATACGATTATACATTTCAGTGGAGAAGAATAATGGCAAAACCGAGAAAACTAAAAACGGTTTCACATAGACTTACGGAGATTCTTGCAATAGAAGAATTAGAAGCGACAGGCGGAGATGAATACAATATAGAAGCTATGAGCCCTGACACGGCTGTGCCGGTGTGTATTGAATGTAAAGGACCAACTGCGAATCACGGAAGATTTACGAGAAAGCTTCTTGACGTTGTGCAGATCGGTGAAAAAAAGCAATTTGTACGGCTGCATTATCGTTTTTACAAATATAGATGTTTAAGTGAAAACTGTAATACCGTATTTCAGAAGCCAGTCGCTTTTGTGAATGAGAATGCAAAAATAACAAAACGATATGAAGATGAAATCATACGGCATGTATTATATGAGTCAATAGATAAAGCGAGAAAAGACCTGGAGGAATATATTGTTCGAGGTAATAGAAGAGATTTAATAAGCAAACCGGCTATATCGAAGCTTATTAAGCGTTGGGTGGATGAACGCGATACGAAACGGAAATTTGTAACGCAGGCTGTAATAAGGTTGTATTCATTTTGCTTTTCACATAACAATTATATTATTGCTTGCTCCGAGGATTCCGGGCAGAAGGAAACGAATATTATAGAAGTGATCCCGTCAATAAGTGAGTCCGGGATCAAAGAATTTTTTTCGAAGATAGAAGTGGATGCTTTGTATGCTGTTGTTGTAGATTGTAATCCTGTCGTTTATATGTCGGTAAAATCTATGTTGCCGTCAAAAGTCAGGATTTTAGTTGATACAGATTCGTTGTGCAGGGTGCTGAGAGATGAATTCAAAGAATACATAAACGAACGGATGAAACGATACCAGAAGCATATCAGGGAAACCTTCGTGAAAGATCCTGTTAAACTTGATAATGAAGATTTGGCATGCCTTCGGAGGCTTCAGAAAAAGGATGCTGAATTAAAGTCTGCTTATAATAGCTATTCACAATTGTATTCTATTCTAAAAAATCAGAGGGATATTATTGAGACGAGAGATTGGATGAACAGCTTGGGGGAAGAGGCGGGTATATACATATTAACGACATCTTATTTATCTGAATATATGAAGGAATTAACCGGATTTCAGTCTGTTATAAATGAGGATCATAATTATGATTTTATATATGAGATCGCAAGGAAGATCGAGCAATATTTTCCGATCAGTACAGACGAAATATTCCGGGCAAGGATTTTATATTCGGATTTTGACAGAAAAGAAGAAAAGCAATGGAAAGGTACCTCTGTGTCCAGATTAACGGGTTTAGTCGATGATATGATAAGGATAGGAGGATTGAAAAAACATGAGCGTTAGTGAAGACAAGATTAAAGAAGTTACAAGACGGGCACAGGAAAATGCGAACTTGATATGGAATGCAGCTAATTCATTGTTTGGAGCATACAAACCGCATGAATATGGATTGGTCATTATACCGATGTGTGTGATCAAAAGGTTCCACGATTGTCTTGAAACAAAGAAAGAAGGATGTGACAGAACAAGACATCAGGAAGTATTAGAAGCATATTGCAAGTATAAAAGCTTTGGACCGATGGCGGCAGATTTCTTAAAAGAAGCTGCCGGATATCAGTTTTACAATACGAGTGAATATACCTTTGATCTGCTTGCGGCAGATCCGGAAAATATTGCAGATAATTTTATGAATTTCCTGAATGGTTTTTCGGATAATGTTAAAGACATATTAAATAGAATGGGATTTTATGGTCAGGTTGACCGTATGAAAGAGGCTAAGCTTTTATATCAGATCATTTTAGATTTTAACGCCAAGGATATGGATATGAGTAAGTATTCATCGGTTGATATGGGATATATATTTGAGAACCTGGTCCAGAGATTCTCTGAATCATACGATGAGGACGCAGGAGCCCATTTTACCAGCCGGGATATTATATATCTTATGTGTGACTTGTTAGTTACGAATTATAAATTGGATATGGACGACGACGGGATGCATTGTACCGTTTATGATATGACGATGGGAACCAGCCAGATGCTGACTTGTATGGAAGAGAGATTGCATCAGCTTGATGAGAAAGCGAATGTTACCACATTTGGCCAGGAGATCAATCCATTTACTATGGGGATAGCCGTAGCTGATACGATCATCCATGGCGGAGATCCGGACAATATGAAATTCGGTGATACTTTGTCAGAGGATCAGTTTAGTGGATATAAGTTTGACTTCTGTATTTCTAACCCGCCGTTTGGAATTG
This sequence comes from Dorea sp. 5-2, assembly GCF_000403455.2. Taxonomy (GTDB): domain Bacteria; phylum Bacillota; class Clostridia; order Lachnospirales; family Lachnospiraceae; genus Sporofaciens. Next base: position 15,430 of record NZ_KE159722.1, read on the forward strand.
ATTGGAAGAGAGAAGCGTCTGTGGTTGAAATGGAGTATAAGAAAGGAGAGGCAGGGAGATTTGCTCCGGGACTTCCAGGGAAAGGCGACGGCCAATTGCTGTTTATGCTTAACGGATTAGCCAAGCTGAAGGATGGATCCGGCAAGATGGCGATCATTCAGAATGCTTCTTCGCTGTTTTCGGGAGATGCCGGTTCAGGCCCAAGCGAGATCAGAAAATATATGATCGAAAATGATTGGTTGGATGCTATCGTGCAATTGCCTGCCGATAGTTTTTACAATACCGGGATCGCTACATATATCTGGATCATTGATAAGGGCAAACCAACTAGAAATCCTGGAGAGGTACTGCTCATTGATGCAGGAACTTGCAGTGTGTCAAGAAGAAAATCTATTGGCAGTAAAAGAGTAGATATAACGGAAATATGTAGAAGCCTGATCGTTCAAGCCTATGGAGAATATCGGACCGGCGAGTATTCCGCAAAGGCTGAGGATGGGACAGGAGTTGTTTGCAGAAGCAGGAAACTAAGCAGTATTGATCTGGGATATCGAAAGATAACGATAGAAACACCGGTATATAAAGAAGATGGAACGCCTGAAATGAAGAAGGGGAAGAGGGTTCCCGACACATCAAGACGTGATACGGAAATTATTCCTTTGACGCGAGATGCAGACGAGTATTTAGAAAGTGAAATTTCGTTATTTAACCCGGATGCCTGGATAGATCATAACAAGACAAAGACCGGATACGAAATTCCTTTCTCAAGACTGTTTTATGTATATAAAAAAATAAGGAAAGCTGCAGAAATAGCAAGAGATTTAGCTGAAAGAGAGTATAATCTGACAAGGCAGCTGCGTGAACTGCTGGGAGAGGCAGAAGAATAATATGAAAGCTTATGAAAATTATAAAGACAGCGGGCTTGAATGGCTGGGAGAAGTACCGGAAAGCTGGACTCTTGATAAGATTGGTTCACTGTATAAAATGAGAAATACAAAGGTTAGTGACAGGGATTACCCGCCTTTGTCTGTGACAATGAAAGGCGTTGTTCCGCAGTTGGAATCGGCTGCAAAAACAGATGCGCATGACGACAGAAAATTGGTAATGGCAGGTGATTTTGCAATAAACAGCCGCTCTGATCGGCGAGGGTCATGCGGCATTTCACCGATGGATGGATCCGTTTCCTTGATCAATACAGTATTGACCCCTAGAAATCAAATGCATCCGGGATATTATGACTGGTTGTTTCATACGGTTCAATTTGCGGATGAGTATTATAACTGTGGGCATGGAATTGTGGATGATCTATGGACGACGAGATGGCAGGAAATGAAGAAGATCATAGTTCCGGTTCCTGAATATATTGAGCAGAGCAGCATATCAGAGTATTTAGATAGAGTGTGCGGAATGATCGATCGTCTTTGTGAAGAGACAATAAAAAGTATCGAGAACCTGAATGAGTGGAAATCCGCAGTGATATATGAAGCTGTTACCGGTGGGATGGATTCGGGAAGGAAATACAAGGATAGCGCAGTTGAGTGGATCGGGGAGATCCCGGAGAAATGGAATCTTACAAAAATAGGCAGAATGTGTCTGGTCACTAAGCTGGCAGGGTTTGAATATACAAATGCTATGGCGGCTAATATATCAGACGAAGGAGACGTGCCGATCGTAAGAGCTCAGAATGTAAAAATGGGAAGGTTTTTAGACACGATAAAGGAGTTTATCCCCATGGATTTATCGCTGCAGTTAAGCAGGTGTGCGTTAGATAAAAAATGCCTGCTTATGACATTCATAGGCGCCGGAATAGGAGAAGTAACTATATTTGATAAGGTTCAGCGATATCATTTGGCGCCTAACGTGGCGAAGATCGTTATAAATGAGAACATGCGGAAATACATAAGCGAAGAATATTTGATGTACTTTTTAATGTCCCCGGCAGGACAAGAAGAAGTTAACAGGATTAAAAAGGCAACGGCGCAGCCAAGTCTTTCAATGGAAAAAATCAGAGCTATGAGAATCGCTGTTCCGGATTCGATGGAGGAACAAGATGAAATAGTATCGTATTTGACTGAAAAGTGTGAAAGAATCGATGCGCTTATTTCGGAAAAGCAGCAGTTGTTATTGGATCTTGATGAGTATAAAAAAGCTTTTATCTTTGAGTGTGTAACAGGAAAACGAAAGGTGGTGTAAAGATGGCGGACAATGAAAAACAATTTGAAATAGATATTGAAGCTTATCTTACATCGAAGGAGGGGGGATGGAAGAGATCAACGGATCAGGATTATCGGAATGCGGAAGCGATCGATGTAGATACACTGTGCACATTTATTGAGAATACGCAGAAATTAGCCTGGACTCAATTTGTTAAGAGATGCGGTAATGTTGACCCTAAGAACAAATTCTTAAAGATCGTAGAGGATGCGATACAGACGGATGGATTCGTTAATATATTGCGACATGGTTTTAGATATAGAGGAATAGAATTCAAGGTCTGTTATTTTAAGCCTGAATCGGGATTGAACCAACTTGCAGAAACAAGATATTCCCAGAATATTTGTCATTGTGTCCGTCAATGGCATTACTCTGTTTCAAATAATAACAGTGTTGATATGATGCTTGCTGTCAATGGCATTCCGGTTGTGGCTATAGAGCTTAAAAATCAGCTGACGGGACAAAGTGTAGATAATGCAATGACGCAGTGGATGACGGATCGAGATAAGAGAGAGACTGCATTTTCATTTAATCACCGTATTCTAGTTTTTTTTGCAGTGGATCTCTATCATGCCATGATGACCACAAAGCTGAATGGAAGTGATACACAATTTCTCCCATTTGATCAGGGTTCCAATGGTGCGGGCAATGACGGAGGAGCAGGCAATCCGCCGGCGGAAGAAGGAAAGTATGTCGTATCATATTTGTGGGAAAAGATATGGCAAAAGGATAAGCTGTTGGATATTCTGCAAAAATTTATCAGCTATCAGCAGAAGAAAAAGAATACCAGAGGAACGGATCCATGCAATACCATTATTTTTCCAAGATATCACCAGGTGGATGTGGTTAAGAAGCTCGTTGGCAGTGTTATGGAAGACGGACCAGGAAGAAATTATCTGATCCAGCATAGCGCCGGTTCAGGTAAATCAAATAGTATTGCCTGGACTGCATATCGTCTGGCGAGTCTCCATAAGGACAACAAGCCGATGTTTAACTCTGTTATCATCGTAACAGACAGAAAGGTGTTGGATTCTCAGCTTCAGGCTACGATCGGCGGATTTGACCATACTTTGGGCAGTGTTGTTCTTATAGATGAGAGAAAAAGATCAAGGGATCTGCTGAAAGCGATCGAAGACGGAAAGAGGATCATTGTAACTACATTGCAGAAATTTCCCGTCATTTATGGAATGATCGGTGATACGACAGGAAAAAATTTTGCGGTCATCGTAGATGAGGCGCATTCAAGTCAGACAGGCAAGAGTGCAATGAGATTAAAAACCGGCTTGGCGGATACTACGGACGCAATAGAAGAATTAAAAGAGTTTGCCGGCGTGGATGTAGACGATGACCTTAAGACCGAAGGGCAAAAGCAGCTTGCAAGGAGAATTATGGCTTACGCAAGCAGAATGTTAAAAGAAGAGGATGCTGTAGAGGCGCAGGAAGATAGAACCATTGTGGAGATGGTAAGCGCAGGGAAACACAAAAATTTGAGCTTCTTTGCCTTCACAGCGACTCCCAAGGATAAAACATTAGAGATTTTTGGCGAGGAGCGGAAAGACGGATCGTTCCATCCTTACCACATTTACAGCATGAGGCAGGCGATCGAAGAAGGATTTATCATGGACGTGCTTGCACATTACACCACGTATAAAACTTGTTACAAGATTGCAAAAAATACTGCAGATAATCCGAATGTCCCGGCTTCACAGGCTGCTAAGCTTATCAGAAGATACGCGGAATTACACCCGTATAATATTCAGCAAAAAGCTGCGATCGTTGTCGAAACTTTCCGGGAAATAACCAGTAAGGCGATAAAGGGAAAAGGAAAGATGATGGTAGTAACATCATCTCGTCTGGCTGCAGTCCGTTATCTAAAAGCAGTACAGGATTATATTAAGGAAAAGGGATATGAAGATCTGCAGGTAATGATTGCTTTTTCAGGTATTATAAAAGATCCGGACGATCCCAACAGCCCTGATTATTCCGAGAGCGGATTAAACGTTGATCCCGACGGAAATCATATATCAGAAGCACAGACCAAGGACGTATTCCATGATCACGGCGATGTTCTCATAGTTGCAGAAAAATACCAGACAGGATTTGACGAACCTCTGCTTCATACAATGATCGTAGATAAGAAACTGCGTGATATTAAGGCTGTCCAGACATTAAGCCGGCTTAATAGGATACATCCGGATAAGACAGATACTTATATTCTTGACTTTGTCAATACGAATGAGGAAATACAGGAAGCATTCCAGGGATTTTATACGGAAACAAGTCTGGAATCAGAGATCAATGTTGACTTGATCTATAAAACATGGGAGCAGCTTCGTGAATTCCGTATATACGATGATCTTGACGTCGAGCGAGTGGCGTCGATCTATATAGATCCAAAGGATAAAGACGGTGGTATCGTACAGGCAAAGATATCGAGTTCGCTGATTACGGTAGCTGAAAAGTATACTGATCTGGATGAGCAGCAAAGATATGAATTCAGGCGTACTGTCAGATCATTTGTAAGATGGTTTGATTATATTAATCAGATAGTCCGTACATTTGATCTGGCTATGCAGAACGAATATACATTTTGCAGATACCTGCTTCATTTGCTGCCGCCGGATCAGAAGGATAAGTGGGATCTTGACAATAAGGTTCGTCTAGAGTACTACAAATTGCAGCACACATTCACCGGTGCGATCGAACTGGATAAAAATACTTCGGGAGAATATGAGTCCGCAAAAGTAAAAAAGAGCGGAAGCATGAAAGAAATAAACAGTCCTTTTGATGAGATTATAGAGAAGTTTAATGAAGCATTTGCCGGTGATATTACCGAAGGAGATAGGATCGTTATTGGAAACTTACAGAAGATGCTTGAAGATAATACTCAATTAGTAAAATCGGCAAAGCAAGATACACAGCAGATGTTTATGCAGAGTATCTTTCCCAAAATATTTGGTGAAACAGCCAGAAGAGCTTTTAAAGAAAGTAATGAAACTTATCAGTCTATTTTTACAGACACACAGAAGTACATGGCGATCATGACGGCTATGGCGGATGTGTTATTTAAGGAATTACGGGAAATGTAAGATTAGGGAGGGTATTTTGAAAGATTTTACAAGGTCAGACTTATTGTTTTCTTTGTGCGGATTAAACTGTGGATTATGCCCTATGCATTTGGGCGGGCATTGTCCCGGATGCGGCGGCGGTGAGGGAAACCAGTCCTGCAAGATAGCCAGATGCAGCCTGCGGCATGAGAAGCCGGAATATTGCAGCCATTGTTGGGAATTTCCCTGTGAAAAATATGAGAATATTGATGAGTTTGATTCATTTATCACGCACCGGAACCAGAAAAGAGATTTGAGAAAGCAGCAAAAGATCGGTGCGGAAGCGTACAGGGCAGAACAGGAAGAGAAAATCTGTATTTTGAAATGGTTGCTGCAAAATTGTAATGACGGGCGGAAAAAGACCTTTTTTTGCGTGGCTGTAAATCTTCTGGAATTGGAAGATGTGAGAAATGTGATGGGACAGATAAAGTCAGCCGAGAAATTTGGAAAATTGTCATTAAAAGAAAAGGCTGCTTACGTAACCGGACAGTTTCAGAAAGTGGCGGCTGAGCAGAGGGTTCTTATAAAATTGAGGAAAAAAAGGTGATTTACGCTTCTCACCGCATAACCGTCTGTACTTCATCTAAATAAACACTGCCCCAATCACACATAGCATCTAAGATCGGGGCGAGAGTATTGCCGAAATCCGTCAAAGAGTATTCCGTCTTGGGAGGAACGACAGGATAGACCTTTCTGTTTATCAGTCCATCATTTTCAAGTTCTCTTAGCTGCCCTGCCAACATTTTATCAGTTGCTTTGGGGACTAATTTATGCAGTTCACTATATCGCAAGGTTTTGCCCATGAGATGCCACAGGATGACCGCTTTATATTTCCCGCCAATTAAGTCGATGGTAGCTTCTACGGGACAGTTATAACTATTTTTGCATTTTACGCTCATGGAAATCCTCCTAACTTACTTTTTGGGTAGTATATACCTAACCCGGATAAACCGGAAAAGTTTTTTTGCATTTCCTCCAAATTTCAAGTACAATAAAGAAAACTATTGGAGGATGTGTTCATGTTACTTACGGATAAATATGCTGACAAAATGAATGGTATCATCACTTGCTATGACCGTATGATCATCCAGGGCTATATCCCCGGATGGAGTTATGCGGAAGGTATGACCAGCTATTTAAAAGCCAACAACATCCGTATTTTTGATTTTTCGACTTTCTCCCAGCCTCTTACGGAACAGATCCGTGCCAATGCCCAGCGCATTGCAGATGAAAACGGCATCCAGATTGAGTTCATCCGGAAACTCCGGGCGTTCCGAAAAGATGACCGCATCCAGGAGATCATTCAGAAAACCGGTAAGTCTGAGGGGCTGATTCATATCTTTTCTGCCATGGAACAATGCAATACTTATAAGCCATGGCATGATAAAACAACCGGAAAAACATTCCTTAAGTTTGACCAAAGCAAATGTCTCCATTATTATTTTTATTTTATAGATAAAGAACTCGGCTTGTGTTATCTCCGGGTCCCCACCTGGGCTCCCTTCCGACTACAGTTCTACATGAACGGTCATAATCTTCTGGCCCATAAGCTGCAAAAGAAAGGGATCACTTACCGTATGCATGATAACGCCTTCCTTGAAATCTCTGATGTCGAAACTGCCCAGAAACTATCTGACAGAATCAACCCGGAAGGTCTCCATAAAATCCTGGATGTATTTGCAAAACGCTACTGCCCCATTGCGGAATCGCTCGGTCTCGGCTACACTTGGACAGTCCAACAGATTGAGTGTGCAACCGATATCATGTTCAAACAGGCCTGTGACCTGGAGCCCCTTTATGATGAGATCATCCGGACGGCAATCTTTACGGTAAAGCCGGATAACATCGCTGCATTCCTGGGACAGCGCATTACCTATAACTGTAAGAAAGAAGTCGGTACAAACTATAACCAGCGTATTCTCGGTACGAGAATCAAACACCATATGGGTGATGTATCAATTAAAATGTATGATAAATTTGGCTGTGTCTTACGGATAGAAAGTACTTGCAATGACATCGGGACTTTTCGTGTAAAACGGAAAGTGGAACACAGGGACGGCAGTTCCACAGAACAAAAAGCGCCTTTGAAAAAAAGTATTTATAGCCTGTATCAGTTATTCACAATCATGAAAGCCGCCAACTACCGGTATCTGGAATTCGTATCATCCTTTGATGACCACAGCGGCGGAAAGAAGAATCTTACAAAAGCAACAGAGGCTGTTAAGGAGAAAGGCCGTTCCTACCGTGGGCTGAACTTCTTTTCCCAAAAAGATCTGTTGGTACTGGAAGTGATCAGCCGTGGCGAATACATGACTTTTGGAATGCAGGGAAAGGATATCCGCCGCCATCTGGAGGATATCAGTCCGTCTGCCATGTCGAGAATTTTTAAGCGGCTCCGTCTCCATGGGATTATTGAACGGGTTCAAGGAACTTATAAGTATTTTACAACAGCTTACGGCAAAGAAGTCATTGCGGCAGGATTAACCGTTAGAAACCTTGTGCTTATACCAGCATTGGCATAAGTGTTTTTCTTATGCAGAAATTTTGCCATTTTGCGTCAAAAAATATTTATAAGTGGCCTAAAAAGTGCATTCTTGTCTTTGAGTTTGTTTGCGATATAATTATAGTACAGGGAAACCTGAAATACAAGTATAATACGAGGAGGAATACTTATGGACTTTTTAGAAATGGCGAGATCACGTTATTCTGTCCGTGATTACAAAAACAGAAAGGTAGAACCAGAGAAACTGGAAAAAATTTTATTGGCTGCCCATGCCGCACCAACAGCTGCTAATTTACAGCCTGTTCGTCTTATCGTTGTGCAGGAGGAAGAGGGATTGAAAAAAATAGGAAAAGCGGCAAATATTTATGGAGCGCCTCTGGCGGTCATCGTTTGCGCCGAGCATACGAAAGCATGGACCCGTCCGTTCGATCACAAAAAGACTGTTGATATAGACGCGTCAATTCTTACAGACCACATGATGATGGAAGCAACTGAGTTGGGATTAGGATCTGTATGGATCTGCTATTTTAAGCCCGATGTCATCAGACAGGAATTTAATCTTCCGGATACCCTGGAGCCGGTCAATATCTTAGCAATAGGATATGCAGCCGGAAACCCCGCCGACCCAGAGCGTCATGCTGTACAGCGTATTTCCTTGAATGAGTTGGTCCGTTATGAAAATTATTGATCCGAGCTGCAATAATGCCGGTGTAGTTCACATATTTTGTGCTGTAACAGTTTTATGAGCTCCACAGGTTCTGATACGGTGGCGTTGTTCCCAAACGGCAATATATAATCGGCAACCCATTCTAAAGCAGCATGATCTATTTCCATGTCGATTACCCCGCCGCCCGTTGAAAATGTTTTTAATCCGCTTGCAAGTAAACATTCGCTTTCGCAGCGTTTGACGCCTATGTCCGTTAGTTGGATCTTCAAGTGGTGATCATTTTTGACCTCTGTTTTTTCAAGATATTCCTGAATAGACGCAGGGATAGGGTATTTTCCTTTTGGATAGGGCTTTTCCTCTAGGATTTCTTTGATACGATCAACCCGGAATACCCGGATTTGGTTGGCTGTTGTACAATAGGCGGGGCAATACCAAAGTCCGTTCATGGCATATAGACCGATCGGTATAATGGTGCGTGTGCTTTCAGAATGTGTTGACGAATACCGTATTGTTGCGGCATGGCGGTTTATGGCAACAAGAAACATTGATTTAAGTAATGGCGAATCGCAGTGTCTGTCTGGAATCCAGAATACTACCTTGTCCTGGATCTGCGTGATACTGTTTTGCACATCTAACGGCAGACTGTTCAAAAATTTCTTTAAGACGGATATGGTTTCCTGTTCAAACGGCAGGTCACGATGATATTGTAAGGCTTGGCAGGCAAAGAAAATAGCTTTTGCTTCACTTTCTGAAAATGCAATAGGCGGCAAGATGCGTTCTTTTAAGATATGATACCCGCCCGCCGCTCCGACTTCGGAGTAGAGAGGGAAACCAGCCTGCTCCAATTCTTGTAAGTCACGCAGTATGGTTCTTTTGGATACGGAAAATTCATTTGCTAATTCGCCTACTGTGAAATCTTTTTTTGCATTTATTGTTATCATCATTTCAATAAGCCGTTCTGCTTTTGACATTTTTAAACTCCTTTCCAAATGGTGACAGCTTTTGTCACTATTCTATGATAAACTATCTATGTTCCAAATGCAATAATATACTGGCGAAGAGCCCAATAGAATGTAAAGGAGATAGTCGTATGGAAAAATTGATGTACATGATGATGATCGAGAAAAGTAAGAGCTATAATAAAATGACGAAACAGGTAGTTAAGGAACATGTTGAGAACATAAGAAAACTGGACGATGAAGGAAAGTTGGAAATCTGCGGCGTCTTTAAAGGCTATCCGGGAATGGCAGGCATGTATATCTTAAAAACAGAGAGCCGTGAGGAAGCAGAAGAGATCTGCAGATCAGAGCCGCTGGTTATGGGAGGATATGCAACTTACAAATTAGTCGGTTTACAGATCGCAAACCGGGAAAATAATTACTTACTGTAATTGCGGAAAGCAATTTAAAATAGTATGGTGCTTACATAGGATTCCATGATATACTGGATAAAATGAAGATCGGAGGTTGAGAAAATGGGTATCTGGACAAAGGAACACTAGCAGCAAGGCTTGTGTTCGACAGCCTTGCTGGTTTGATACAAAAAACAAGTACAGATCAGGAGGCACAGAATGTCATATTTTATTTATCAGGAAAAAAGAATTTATTATTCAGAATCAGGAAAAGGAAATCAAGTAGTATTTTTGCATGGAAATACAGCATCATCCAGAATGTTTGAAATGCTTCTTCCGTTGTATGAAGAGCATTTTAAAGTGATCCTTGTAGATTTTCTGGGGCATGGCAGATCAGACCGTCTGACGGAATTCCCGGCAGACTTATGGCAGGAAGAAGCACGGCAAATCATTGCTTTGCTGGAACATCTGGATTACGGGAAGGTAAGTCTTGTGGGAAGCAGCGGCGGTGCGTGGGCGGCGGTAAATGCAGGCTTGCTGCGCCCGGATCTGGTGGGAAAAGTAGTAGCAGACAGTTTTGACGGACGGACTTTGGGAGAAGATTTTGCGCGGAAACTGCTCAATGAGCGTGCAGGGGCAAAGCAGGATGAACAGGCAGTCGGGTTTTATCAGTGGTGCCAGGGAGAAGACTGGGAACGGATCGTGGATATGGATACGAAGGCGCTTGTTCAGTGTGCGGAAGAAAATTTGCCTTTGTTCTTTAAGCCCATCTCGGAATTAGAAGTTCCTCTTTTACTCATGGGGAGCGCCGGGGACGAAATGGTGAGAACAGATATACGGGATGAATATGAAGCCATATCCGGGAAAACAGGGGCAGAGATCTGTATGTTTTCGAGCGGCGGTCATCCGGCAATTTATTCAAATGCAGAGCGGGCAGCAGAAGCAATCCGGCAATTTTTGAGTCGGGCTGATGTAAGAAATGATTGCAACGAAATAGTAATTCGTCCGCTCAAACCAGAGGAGTATTCCGTGTTGGAAGATTTTTTGTATGACGCGATCTATCTTCCCGAGGGTGCCGTGGCGCCGCGGAAAGAGATTATAAATCAGCCGGAGTTTGCAATTTCGGTAAAATGTGATCCAGAAGCGGGATGAAGATAATCTGATGGTATTGGAATTGAAGGAAACAACAAAACTATGAAAAATATTTACTTAATAGGCGGTACGATGGGAGTGGGAAAGACCACTACCTGTCAAGTATTGAAAAGTAAATTGCCAGGAAGTGTATTCTTAGACGGGGACTGGTGTTGGTAAAAAGGATATATATGAATATTATATTAAAAAGGGTGGAGGAAACACAAAGGGAAATTTTATACAGGCTTCTGCAATATTCCTTATTTGAGGAAAGCCTGAATGACCAGAATGATATGAATGAAGATGCATTATTTGAATATCCGTGGTTTGAAAACTACTTCACAGAAAAGGGCAGAGAAGCCTGCTTTATTAAGGAGCAGGAAAGTGAAAGGTTATTGGGATTTGTGATGATCAATACCCATATGCAAAAGAGCGGCTTTGGGCATAGTATTGCAGAGTTTATGGTACTCCCGAAGTTTAGAAGAAATGGAATCGGAAAGAGTGCCGCAATCCTGTGTTTTGAAAAATATCCGGGAGCCTGGGAGGTTTCGCCGTCTTATGGAAGTGAGCAGGCATATCTATTCTGGAAAAATGTGATCAATGAATATACGGGAAACAATAATAAATATGAAGATGGGATTTTTTGCTTTCCGGTTCATTAGAGAGAACAGAAATTCTGGCTGTGAAAGCAGCATTAAAAGAATGAGGATAAACGTATCGGAGGATATTATGTGCAGGAATAAAAAAAGAAAAAATAAAGGTTTACTCCATGCAAAGCCAGTATAATAAGCGACATTTGCATGGAGGGATATAAGTCGCTGATGTAGAAGTATAGCTGGCTTTGCTGCTTGAATTAGAACCTGATCATACATGTTTCGTGTGGTTTTTAGGAGAATCAAGGAGGAAGCCTGTATATGAGATATATAAATGCAAATGAAATTCTCCCGGATGTGTTGGTTAAGGAATTACAAAAATATGTCCAGGCAGGATATATCTATATTCCGGCTAAGAGTGAACAGCATAGATCTTGGGGTGAATTGTCTGGTTACCGAAGGGAGCTTGAAAGACGCAATAAAGCTATCCTTGCAGAATATCACAGAGGAGTTACGGTTGGAGAACTTGCTGATAGATACTATCTTTCGGTGTATGCCATCAGAAAAATAATATATCAGAAATAACAAAAGGAGAGTTTGCTCATATCACATATCATTGATGGGCGGCTCTCTTTTATACTGATCATTTCTGTACCAATTAATGTATGGAAGATGTGTCGGCGGACAGGTAAAATAGTGGTGTATTCTATACGGATTGGAGGTAATAAAATGGCAGATCTACGAAAAATATATCCAAGGACAGGAGATCTACAGACTGTCTATTTGAAAAATGTGGTTACGAACCCCAATATCGAAATTGGAGATTATACGATGTATCATGATTTTGTACATGACCCTGCAATGTTTGAGCGTAATAATGTATTATATCATTATCCGGTTAATCATGATAAGCTCAGGATCGGAAAGTTCTGCTCGATTGCATGCGGTGCAAAATTCCTTTTCAATAGTGCGAACCATACAAAGGATTCCTTATCTACTTATCCGTTTCCATTGTTTTTCGAAGAATGGGGGCTTGAGAAAAAGGATGTCACAAAAGCATGGGATAATAAGGGTGATATTAATATTGGAAACGATGTATGGATTGGATATGAAGCGGTTATTTTGGCAGGCGTGACGGTCGGGGACGGAGCGGTCATCGGAACCCGTGCAGTTGTCACGAAAGATGTGCCTCCCTATACTATTGTGGGAGGCGTCCCCGCAAAACCGATAAAAAAGCGGTTTTCTGATGAAAGAATAGAGCGGTTGCTTAAAATGAGATGGTGGGACTGGCCGGAGGAAAAGATTGCAGAGAACATAGAGGCAATACAGTCAGGATGTATAGAACAGTTGAAAGAGGTGTAAATATGTGTACAAGATTTAAGGCTTTTTATGTGTTAGATAACAGATTTGAAGAAGCAAAAGAATATCAGTTTTAAGACCTCAGTTCATCGGGTCTGTTTTTCTGTATTTCACTTGATTCTTTGTGAAGCTGTATCGTCATGAATATCGTTATAACCGCGGAAGGTATATTCATGTTGACTTTCCGACATAGGTGTCGTATAATAATTTCCAACACTTGTGTCGGAAAGAGAGGAGGAGAGATCATGAATAAACGAGGACAGGAAACCAGGCGGCATATTAAAAAAAGTGCGTGCTCCTTGTTTGCAGAAAAAGGCTTTAAAGACGTAACAATGAAAGATATTTGCGAAGCTGCAAAATTAAGCCGGGGTGGTTTGTATTGTCATTATGAGAGTACACGTCAGATATTCCAAGAGATGATTGAGGATATGACAGACCGGCAGGAGGATATGATTGATTCAAAAATAAAACAAAATCAATCGGCTGTAACGATCTTAGATGAGCTTTTAGACGTATATGAACATGAGATGATGGACAGCCAAGCATCATTAAGTGTGGCGATCTATGAGTATTTTAGTATTCCTGATATTTCATGTCAGAAAAATGCATTATATGAACAATATTTAATATCTGCAAATACATGGAAAGAGCTGATGCAATATGGGATCGACCGGCAGGAGTTTTATGAAGTAGACATCGACGCCATTTTTGATCTGATCGTATTTTCCTATCAAGGGGTGAGGATGTACAGCAAGCTGATGCCCATTGATAAGGGGATCCCGTTAAGGATCATAAAAGAAATCAGAAAAATTCTAGTGAGGAGTGATGGCAGTGGCAACAATAAAGACGCATTTCTGAATCCTTGTGATGTTACAGAGAAGGTTCCCGGTTTCCCGGAGGTATGTATCACGACATTTTCGGAAGGTATGATAAGAGAATTTGTGAAAAACAATAAGGCGGAAATAATAGCAAATTTATATTCTGCAAATGGAACGATCCCCGTGTATGAAATACAATATGCGGATAAAAAGATGGGCTTGTTCCTTTCCAGAGTAGGGGCGCCTGCCTGCGCAGCCGGTTTAGAAGAAATCATAGCTTTGGGGGCAAAAAAAGTGGTACAGTTTGGGTGCTGCGGTATATTAAACCAGCCCGTTGCAGACGGCAAGATCATCATTCCATCGTCAGCCGTCAGAGATGAGGGAACCAGTTATCATTACTTCCCTGGTAGTGAAGAAATAAGTGCGGATCGTTCTTTGAATGAGAGGCTCGTGCAGTATCTGGAAAAACATAAAGTCCCGTATGTGGTGGGAAAGGTCTGGACAACAGATGCTATTTACAGAGAAACGCCGGAGGCGATAAAAGAGCGTAAAAAACAAGGCTGCATTGCGGTTGAAATGGAATGTTCCGCATCTTTGGCTGTCGCAAAATTCAGGAATATACCGATGATCCAGTTTTTCTATGGAGCTGACAATCTGGATGCTGATCAGTGGGAAATAAGGGATCTGACAGATTATGGTTTGAGCCTGAGCGATAAGTATATGACGATAGCTTTAGAATGCGGGCTTGTTTTTTAATGAAAGGATCGAAGATGGAAATCAGAGGATTAAGCGCAGGAAAAGAGGCAGTAAGAGGAACGCAGCCGGATGAAATGAAAGAGACAGAGGATAAAAAGATGGTACAGGAAATATTTGACTATGTAAAAGCGAGATATAACACGGTCCCGGATTATCCATGGCATGATGCCAATGCCGTTCTGCGCCATGCAGATAATCGAAAATGGTACGGGCTGGTGATGGAGGTGGGACGGGATAAGATCGGGCTTTCCGGCGACGGTACGGTAGATGTGATCAATGTGAAATGTGATCCGATGCTTGGCGGTTCCCTGCGGATGCAGGAGGGGATTCATCCGGCATATCATATGAATAAGGACAAATGGATTACCATCCGGTTGGACGGAAGTGTACCGGTTGCTAAGGTTAAGAATCTCTTGGATCTAAGCTATCAACTGACAGCGCCGAAGAAACGTGAGAAAAAATAAAAAAAATCATATTATTAGTTGACAAAAAGTTTAATAAGAGTATAATAAATGCAGCACGCGAGTTTAGTAAAAGATTATTTTGAGTTTAGGAACATTGTGAGTGGGAGTGTGTGCATAAGGTGCGTAAGAGAGCATAAAAGAGAGCAGGGAAGAAGGAGCGGACGGATATATGGAACTGGAATATGTGAACGAACACATAGGCAGAAAGATTAAGGATCTGCGCAACCGGGTCGGGTTAACACAGCAGGAGCTGGCGGACAGGACAGAGCTTACCAAGGGATTCATATCGCAGTTGGAGCGGGGACAGGTGTCGCCGTCTGTCGTGACGCTTCTGGATCTGATCGAATGCCTGGGGACGACTGCCTCAGACTTTTTTAAAGAGACGGAGGAAGAGCATGTTGTCTTCTCGGAGGAAGGTTTTTTTGAAAAGGTGGATGAGGCGGGAAACAGTATCCAGTGGATCGTCCCGACAGCGCAGAAGTACCAGATGGAACCGCTTCTGGTAGTACTTAAGCCGTACCAGAGCCTTGAAGAGGATAAGCCCCATGACGGTGAGGAATTCGGATATCTGATATCGGGGAAACTTAAGCTTTATCTCGGGGATAAGGTATATCAGGTAAAATCCGGCGAGAGCTTCTACTATCCGGCGAAGCGAAGGCATCGGATCGAGAATTCCGGCGGCAAACCGGCGAAATTCATATGGGTCAGCACGCCGCCGATGTTTTGATTTTCAGGAAGGAGTGAAGAGAGGTTATGGAACAGAATATCATTGAATTGAAGCATATCACAAAGACATATGAAGATGGATTCAGTGCGGTGTCTGATTTCAATCTGGAAGTCAAAAAGGGGGAATTTATCACATTCCTGGGTCCGTCCGGCTGTGGGAAGACGACGACGCTGCGGATGATCGCAGGATTTGATATTCCGACGGAGGGAGAGATCCTATTGAACGGCAAGCCGATCACGGAGCTGCCGCCGAATGAACGGCCGATCAATACGGTATTCCAGAGATATGCGTTGTTCCCGCATATGAATATCTATGAGAATATTGCGTTCGGGCTGCGGCAGAAGAAGACGCCGGAGAATGTGATCGTGAAGAAGGTGCGCAAAGTCCTGGAACTGGTAGATCTGGAAGGGTTTGAAAAGAGAAGAGTGGATACTTTGTCAGGGGGGCAGCAGCAGAGGGTTGCCATCGCGCGGGCAGTGGTCAATGAGCCGCAGATCCTGCTGCTGGATGAGCCGTTGGGGGCGCTTGATCTGAAGATGCGCAAGGAAATGCAGCTAGAGCTCAAGGAGATGCACCGGGAGCTTGGCATTACATTTATCTATGTCACGCATGATCAGGAAGAAGCTCTTACGATGTCGGATAAGATCGTCGTTATGGCAGAGGGGAAGATGCAGCAGATCGGGACGCCGGAAGATATCTACAATGAGCCGATCAACGCATTTGTAGCAGACTTTATCGGAGACAGCAATATATTTAACGGGATCATGACGGGGAAGCTTAAGGCACGTTTCTGCGGAGGAGAATTTGTCTGTGTGGATGATGTGGAAGAAGGGACGCACATCACTGCTGTCGTAAGGCCGGAGGACGTGATCCTGACCGAACCGGCGCAGGGACAGATCAGGGGAATCGTGTCTTCCGTGATCTTCAAGGGAATGCATTATGAGATTACTGTGGAATCCGGAAAGAATGAGATCGTGGCGCAATCCGTGTATTCTGCGAAAGTCGGAGACCGGGTGGGCGTCCACGTAGATCCGGATAATATTCATATTATGATCGCGGAAGATCATACGAATATCTTCCCGGCGGAGATCAATAAGAATAACGAGTTAGAATATAACGGAAATGTCCTGGATGTAGCGCTGACCACTGTGATAAAGGGAAGCAGGCAGACGGAAGACGGCGCGATACTGGATGCTAACGGTTCTGAGATCGATACAGGGAAGCTTCGGATCAAGATCTCGATCAAGCCGCAGGACATCGAATTGACCGATGTGCAGGAAGAGGGGCTGGTGCAGGGATATATCAGTAATCTGATCTATAAGGGCGACCACTACAGTTATGTCATACATACGGATCTGGAACAGGATTTTGTGGTCGATGATGAATATCTGTGGAATATGGAAGATCAGGTGGGCTTATTGATGCCGGTGGAGAAAATGATCTTCACAGTGAAGAAATAGGAGGAAGACGCATGTATAGATATCTTTTTTCCAGAAAGAATCTGGGTATTCCATACGCGCTTTTTCTGGTGCTTTTTGTGATGGCGCCGCTTCTGGTGCTGTTCTATTATGCATTTACAGACGGACAGGGAGAATTTACCATACTGAATCTGACAGGGTTCTTTTCAGATCCGAATACGTTGGGGACGCTGTGTTACAGCCTGGGGATCGCGTTTGTAACCACCATGGTATGTCTGCTTATGGCTTATCCGGTGGCATATATCCTGGCGGTCAGCAGGCTTAAGACGAAGTCGGTCATTCTGATGTTGTTTATTATGCCGATGTGGATCAATTTTTCATTGAGGATCACCGCGCTTAAGGAGATCCTCACCTGGATGGAGGGGAGCCTGGCTTATCATCCCTTCCTGAATACGGTGCTGGGTATGAGTTATGATTTTCTTCCGTTCATGATCCTGCCCATCTATACGACCATCTCCAAACTGGACAATGCTCTTTTAGAAGCTGCCAGAGACCTGGGGGCGGGAGGTATGCAGGCATTTTTGAAGGTGACGCTGCCTTTGTCGATGCCGGGAATTGTCAGCGGGGTGTCTATGGTTTTTCTGCCGGCAATGACGAATTATGTCGTACTGGATATGCTGTATAACAGTACCTATATCATGGGGAGCCTGATCGGAAGCTATTTTGCGGCATACAACTGGCATGGAGGCTCCATGATCGCGTTGATCCTGCTGGGGATCGTGTGTCTGTTTACGCTGTTTACCCAGGGGATTGAAGAAGAGAATACGAGGGGAGGGATGTTACTGTGATAAGAAAGACATGGAAGAGCCTGGTCATTCTATTCGTTCTTTTGTTCCTGTATCTTCCTATCCTGGTGCTGATGGTATACAGTTTTACGGATGCGACGAATATCGGTGCGATCCGGGGTCTTTCTCTGCACAATTATGTGACGCTCTTTACGACTCCGGAATTGGTAGGGATGATCCTGGGAACGGTGATCCTTGCGTTGACAGCGGCGTTGCTCGCCACGATCCTGGGAACGTTGGGCGCCATTGGCGCGTTCTACTCTAAGAAGGGCATGTCTTCGGCGATCACCACGATGAACCAGGTGCCGGTGGTCAATGCGGATGTGGTGACCGGGTTCTCGGTCTGCATTCTGTTGGTGGTGGTATTCGGAGTCAGCAAGGATACATTTCTCCCGTTGATCATCGGTCATGTGTCTTTGTGTGCGCCTTTTGTGTTTCTGTCTGTGATCCCGAAGTTAAAACAGATGGATCCCAGTATCTATGAGGCGGCGCTGGATCTTGGAGCAACACCGCTTACCGCGCTGGTCAGGATCGTAATTCCGCAGATATTCCCGGGTATCCTGTCAGGATTTGCACTTGCGGTTACGCTGTCGCTGGATGATTATTTTGTGGCTACGTATACGAAGCCTGCTACCTTTGATACGATCAGTACGTATGTGGTCAATGCGACCAAGGGCGCCCAGACGACGATCAAGACGGCGTTGTGGGCGTTATCCACCGTGATTTTTCTGTTGGTTGTCCTGTTTACCGTGGTAATGAACCTGCGGGCACAAAAAGCAGGACAGGAAAGGAGCGGTATATGATTGAAAAGGTTAGATTTCTTGGTGCGGCAGGTATGTTCTGCAGGAGAACGCTTCTTATAGCGGCGGCGGGGATATCGATGTTCCATTGTTCCGTGACCGTGTATGCCTGGGAAGACGATCAGACGGCAGTGCGGACAGAAGGCGGGCAGGCAAGGGTTCCTAACGCTGACAGTCAGGAAAGCCGGCAGATAAGCGCGTCTAACGATGACAGTCAGGAGAGCCGGCAGATAAGTAATCTTGGCGGCAGTCAGGAAGAGGCGCGTACGGTTACCTTGCGGGTCTGTAACTGGGAGGAATATATAGACCTGGGAGGATGGGACGAAGAGGATACCATAGATCTGGACAGCGGTGATATCATCGGGGAACGGTCGATGATCCAGGACTTTGAAGAATGGTATTATGAGAATTATGGGATCAGGGTTAAGGTGGAATATTCTACCTTTGGGACCAACGAGGATCTGTATAACATGCTGACGCTTGGGGATACTTATGATCTGGTGTGTCCGTCAGAGTATATGATCATGAAACTGATGACGGAAGACCAGTTGGTGCCGTTATCCGAAGGATTCTTTGATACGTCCGACGGGAATAACTTTTATATCAACGGAGTATCTCCCTATATACATTCTATTTTTGACAATAATGAGATAGAAGGGGAGAGATGGAGCGAATATGCCGCAGGGTATATGTGGGGAATTACAGGAATCGTATACAACCCGGCGTTGGTGGCAGAAGAGGATGCATCTAGCTGGCGGATCCTGGATGATCCGAAATACCGCAGACAGATCACGATCAAAGATAATGTGAGGGATTCTTACTTCGCAGCGATAGGAGCGATCAAGTCGGATCTGCTGACTTCGGAAGAATTCCGCCGGGATCCGGATTATCAGAAGCGTCTGGAGGCAGAGATGAATGATACCTCAAAGGCGACGGTTGCCAGCGTACAGGATTATCTGCAGGATGTGAAAGACAATGCCTATTCCTTTGAGACGGATTCGGGGAAAGCAGATATGGTTACCGGGAAGGTTGCCGCCAATTACCAGTGGTCCGGCGATGCGGTCTATACTATGGATCAGGCGGATGAGGATGATTTCCCGTTGGCTTTTGCCGTGCCGGAAGAAGCGACGAATATATATTTTGACGGATGGGTGATGCTGAAGAATGGCATTGGAGAAGACGCGGCGAAGCAGCATGCGGCGGAAGCATTCATAAACTTTAATTCCAGGGCGGATAACGTGATCCGGAATATGTACTATATCGGCTATACTTCGGTTATCTCCGGAGGTGATGACATGCGGGTCTTCGAGTATGCAGACTGGTGTTACGGTGCCGAAGAGGATGAAACAGATGTGTCGGAATATGATCTGGGGTATTTCTTTGACGGAGAGGTAAGCCGGGCAAAGGGAGAGAATGATGAAGGCAGGTATGTCATTACGGCGCCTTCGGATCAGGTGTATCGGCAGCTGTTCGCGCAGTATCCTTCGCAGGAAGCGATCTCGCGGTCGTCTCTGATGGTGTGTTTTGACGACGCACAGAACCAGGCGATCAATCAGATGTGGATCAATGTGCGGTGCTACAATATCTATGATATACCGGTCTGGGTGTGGATCGTGACAGGCGTTGCCGCGGCGCTCCTTATGATATTCGGCGCAAGAAAGTATTGGAAGGCAAGATATTAAAAATATCATGTTGCAGGGTTTGGCAGCATATGGCGTGAGTGTAATATTAAGTGCCATATGCTGCCAAACCCTGCTTTTGTATCAGCCTGATTTATTCCCGCGAGCAACGAGCCAAACGGGCATCTTTGCCTCTAATCCTGTGTGTCCTGCAGCGCCAGGAAGCCTTCTTCTCCGGTACGGATCTTTACTACATTTTCTATATCATACAGGAAGAGTTTACCGTCGCCCATCTGCCCGGTGTGAAGAACAGATTTAGCAGTATCAATAACTTTTTGGACAGGGATGAGGCTTACGACGATCTCGATCTTGATCTTCGGCAGGAGACTCATCTCCATGGATACCCCACGGTAATATGTACGGGTTCCTTTCTGTACGCCGCATCCCATTACATTGGTTACGGTGATGCCGGCAACGCCGATCTCATTCATCGCCTGCATAAAATCATCCAGTTTGTTCTGCCGTGTGACGATGACGATTTTCGTAAGCTTATGTCCCTTCGCATTGGCATCACCGGTCTTTGGCGCGGCAGGAATGTCGGAGACTGCCGGTGCATCTGAAGACAGATGCTCTGTGTGTGTATGGATCGCAGAAGAAGCAGAGAGCAGCCGGTTCTCTGTATCTGCGCCAAGTACGTTCGGCACGCTTCCCAGAGTATCCTGGGTGAGGAAGCCTGCGTAGCTGCTTGTGATGCCGTGCTCCTGTACATCAAGGCCAGCGATCTCTTCTTCTCTTGTGACCCTGAGACCGATGGTATGTTTGATCGCCTGGAAGATGATGAGCATGGTTATTACAACCCAGGCGGTTGTGGCGATAAAACCAAGGAACTGTACGTACAGGAGATGGAAACCGCCGCCTGTGAAGAGACCCTTCCATTCCGTACCGGTTCCGTCAGAGAACAAGCCGACACAGAGGGTTCCCAGTGCGCCGTTCATTCCATGGACTCCTACGGCGCCGACCGGATCGTCGATTTTGCATACCTTGTCGATGAATTCAATACCGAAGACTACGACGAAACCAGAGATGATGCCGATGGCAGCGGCAGAGAGCGGAGATACCGTATCACAGCCTGCCGTGATCGCCACAAGCCCGGCGAGAGAGCCGTTAAGCGTCATGGATATATCCGGTTTCTTATAGCGGATCCAAGTGATGAACATGACAGTGATGGTAGCTATGGCAGCAGCCAGGTTCGTAGTCACGAAGATCTTGCCGGTCGTCACGATAGCATCGCCTTCCATGGAGACGGTGGAGGCGCCGTTAAAACCGAACCAACAGAACCAGAGGATGAAGACTCCAAGGGCGCCGACTGTCAGGTTATGACCGGGGATTGCCCTGGATTTTCCGCTTTTGCTGTATTTGCCAAGGCGCGGTCCCAGGATCGCGGCGCCGATGAGGGCGGCAACTCCGCCAACCATATGAACGGCGCAGGAGCCTGCGAAATCGTGGAATCCCATCTGTGCGAGCCAACCGCCGCCCCAGATCCAGTGTCCGGATACCGGATAGACTACCAGGCTGATGAGGAAGCTGTAGATGCAGTAAGACGCGAATTTTGTACGCTCTGCCATGGCTCCCGAGACGATGGTTGCCGAAGTGGCACAGAATACTGTCTGGAAGATCAGGAATGCCCAGAAGGGAACCCCGTCGGGCAGCATGCTGCTCCCATAGGCAGACTCTGAGGCGAGACCGGCGATTTTACCGAAGAAGCCGTTTCCTGTGCCAAACATGATCCCGAAACCCACGATCCAGAAGGTTGGAGTTCCGATACAGAAGTCCATCAGGTTCTTCATTATAATGTTTCCTGCATTTTTTGCCCGGGTAAAGCCTGTTTCCACCATGGCAAAACCTGCCTGCATGAAGAAGACCAGGGCTGCTCCTAACAGGACCCAGATTGTGTTTGCTGCTGAAAATTCGTTCATAATAAGTTACTCCTTTCGTTCACGACTATAACATCAGTTGAAGTTTTTATGACAAAAAGGGCGCGTATCCGATTCCGGAGTACGCACCCTTGCGTCAATGATTTAAGAATATAGGATAATTCTGGTCAAAGCATGCCCTGCAAAGCGGCAATCCGTCGACTGTGGAAGATAAGTCTTCTACCCGCATATAACCCAGGGAATCAGCGCCTATGAGCTGCCGGATGTCTTCCGTAGAATGGGAAGCGGCAAGCAGCAGCTGATCGGATGGAACATCCGTCCCGAAGTAACAGGGATATAGGAATGGCGGTGAGCTGATCCGTACATGCACTTTGCCTGCGCCTGCCTGTTTTAACAGATGGATCAGGTTGGCAATCGTGGTGCCGCGCACGATCGAGTCGTCTATCAGGATGATATCCTTGCCTTTCACAGTCTCCTTTAGTACGCTCAGTTTCAGACGGACACTGGATTCACGCTCTTTCTGCGTGGGTTTGATAAAGGTTCTGCCCACATAACTGTTTTTATAGAAAACAGGTATAAAGGGAAGGCAGGCTTCTCTGGCATAACCCTGTGCCGCCGTGATTCCGGAGTCAGGAACTCCAGTGACAAGGTCGGCGTCTGCCGGATAGGCTCTTGCGAGCGCGGCGCCGGCTTTCAGTCGGGATTCATAGACAGAGATACCGTCCAGGGTGCTGTCAAGCCTGGCAAAATAGATATACTCGAAGATACAATGTGCCTCCTTCATCTGATGAAGATGAAGGGTAGAGGTGATTCCGCCGCGGGAAACCGTGACGATCTCACCGGGCTGTATATCCCGGATGAACTGTGCCCCGACTGCCGTTAAGGCGCAGCTTTCAGATGCTATGATATAAGAATCCTTCCGTTTGCCGATACATAAGGGTCTGATGCCCAGTGGATCTCGTACGCCGATCAGTTTGCGCGGACTGGCGATAACCAGGCCGTATGCGCCTTTGAGTTTGAAAGCAGTCTGCTGGATCGCCTCTTCTACGGTCCGGGTGTGGACTCTTGCGCGGGCGATCTCGTAAGCGATGACCTCAGAATCTGTAGTCGTGCGAAAGATTGCGCCGGTCTGGGCAAGCTCTTCACGAAGTTCATCCGTATTGATGAGATTACCGTTGTGAGCCAGCGCCAGCGTACCTTTGATGTAATTAAGGACAAGGGGCTGCGCGTTATTTAATGCGGCAGCGCCAGTTGTAGAATAGCGTACATGGCCGATTCCGATATTTCCTCTGAGTTTATGCAGCGTATCTTCTTTGAAGACTTCCTGAACCAGTCCCATTCCCGTATGTATGTTCATATTTCCTTTGGGCCCGTTGGTGTCGGATACGGCGATTCCGCAGGATTCCTGACCGCGGTGCTGAAGTGAAATTAATCCATAATAGATGGAAGCGGCGGCATCTTCGCCGTGTGGGTTATAGATACCAAATACACCGCATTCTTCTTTTACCCCCATTTTATGTGCTCGAGTACTCTCGGAAACTCACAGCCCTTGAAATCACTGCGTTTCCAGAGTTCCCTTATTTTTCTTCACCTCCACTTTTCAGGGGGGCTTACATTTTTTATATTTTTATCAAAAAATTTCCAAATTCCTATTGACAAATCTGCCAGTTTGTGCGGCCGCGTTATTCATTGCCAAAAAATGCAATGAATAACGCGGCCCTTTG
>NZ_KE159722.1:40826-55756 GCF_000403455.2 Dorea sp. 5-2
GAAACGGCAGAAACTGGCTGCATAAATCTGCTTTCCATTTCTATCTGTATTTTTCAAAAACCTGCCATAAGGGAGGTCTTAAAGTCATGCCCTCTATTGATAAACTCCGCCACAATATCAGGCACGCTGTTTCTCTGTCCGCTTTTTCTCCAAATCTGATACACAGAATCCGCTATTTTTTTTCTCTATACAGTTACTTTCCGAGACTACTCGTGCTCCTTTCCCGGAGTGTATCTGAAACTGCAGGTAAGCATTTTTCAGACAGATTCCGGATATTTGTTAAAAAAGAAAAAGCGCTCTGGGATCATCCAAAGCGCCTTTGCTTATGGACAGTAGTATACTCGAAAAATTCGAATTGTCAAGTCCTATGTGATAAATATTTGACAAATAAAGAGAAAGGGTCCATAATATATTATCGGTAGAACAAAGCTGACAAAGGAGTCAGGAATCCGCAGAGGATTTCTGTCTCCTTTTTTTGCGGAATGATACCGGTAAGGCGGGCGCCGTATATGTGATATACATGATATACATGATATATATGGTATCTGCCGCATCGGGGAAGGGGCAAAGGTGAAGATATGAAAGCGTATCTGATATTGGAAGATGGAACTGTGTTTGCCGGGACCAGTATAGGATCCCGGAAAAGTGTGACGGCAGAGATCGTGTTCAATACTTCTATGACGGGGTATCTGGAGGTGCTGACGGATCCGTCTTATGCCGGACAGGCGGTGGTTATGACGTATCCTTTGATCGGCAACTATGGTATTACGCCGGATATGGAATCCGCAAGAGGGTGGGCAAAGGGATATATCGTAAGAGAGCTTGCGGATACGCCGAGTAATTTCCGGTGTGAAGGTACGTTGCAGGAATTCCTGAAGCAGCAGGATATCACCGGAATTACCGGGATTGATACCCGGTCGCTTACGAAGAGGCTTCGGGAAAAGGGAACCATGAATGGCATGATCACTACGGATCCGGAGTATGATCTTGTGAAGATCATCCCCGAGGTAAGAGAATATAAGATTGTAAACGCGGTCATGCAGGTAACATGCAAAGAGAAATACACGATTCCGGGAGAGGGGGTTCGGGTGGCGATTCTTAATCTTGGAGAGAAGGATAATATCGTGAATTCGCTGTCAAGACGCGGGTGTGAGGTGACTGTATATCCGGCAGATACTGCGGCGGAAGAGATATTGGGAAATATGCCGGATGGTATCATGCTGTCGAACGGGCCGGGAGATCCGAAGAGTTGTACTTCGATCATCAAAGAGATTAAGAAGCTGTATGCCGGCGAAGTTCCCATCTTTGCAATTTGTCTGGGACATCAATTGATGGCTTTGGCGAACGGTGCGAAGACTTATAAGCTAAAATATGGACACAGGGGAGGGAATCATCCTGTGAAAGACATAGAAGACGGCCGCGTCTATATTACAGCCCAGAATCATGGGTATGCGGTAGACGCCGTATCAATGGATCCGGCGGTTGCCAGAGAAGCTTTTGTGAATGTCAACGACGGAACCAATGAAGGATTCCGATATGTGGGAAAGAAGATTTTTACGGTACAATTCCATCCGGAAGCGAGTCCCGGTCCGTTAGATACAGGATGGCTGTTTGATCGTTTTTTAGATATGATGAGAGGAGAATAACCATGCCGAAGAAGGAAGAGATCAGAAAAGTACTAGTCATAGGTTCAGGACCGATCGTTATCGGGCAGGCGGCAGAATTTGATTACGCAGGGACGCAGGCATGCCGTTCGCTGAAGGAGGAAGGGGTTAAGGTGGTGCTTCTTAACTCGAATCCGGCGACGATCATGACGGATAGAGATATTGCGGATCATGTCTATATAGAACCTCTGACGGCAGAAGTTGTAGAACAGCTTATATTAAAGGAATCACCGGACAGTGTGCTGCCTACGCTTGGAGGGCAGGCAGCGCTCAATCTGGCTATGGAGCTTCATGACAGCGGATTCTTAAGTAAGCACGGAGTACGCCTGATCGGCACTACGGCAGAGACGATCCGGAAAGCAGAAGACCGTCTGGAATTCAAGCAGACAATGGAGAAGATAGGAGAACCTTGCGCGCCGTCAATGGTAGTGGAGTCGGTACAAGAAGGATTGCGTTTTGCAGGGAAGATCGGATATCCGGTGGTCCTGCGGCCTGCGTATACCCTGGGAGGAAGCGGCGGGGGGATAGCGCGTGACAGGACACAGATGACAGAGATCTTAGAGAACGGGCTCCGTCTCTCAAGGGTTGGACAAGTGTTGGTCGAACGATGTATCGCGGGGTGGAAGGAGATTGAGTATGAAGTCATGCGTGACGGCAGGGGGAACTGTATCACCGTCTGCAGCATGGAGAATCTGGATCCGGTGGGGGTCCACACAGGTGACAGCATCGTCGTGGCGCCGTCCCAGACACTTGGAGATAAGGAGTATCAGATGCTGAGAACGTCCGCACTGAACATTATCAGCGAGCTTAAGATCACCGGCGGATGCAATGTGCAGTTTGCCCTTGATCCGGAATCCTTCGAGTATTGTGTGATAGAAGTGAATCCCCGGGTCAGCCGTTCTTCCGCACTGGCGTCCAAGGCAACCGGATACCCGATCGCAAAAGTGGCGGCTAAGATTGCGTTGGGGTATACCCTGGATGAGATACGTAATGCTGTCACGAAGGAGACCTGTGCGTGCTTTGAGCCGGTGTTGGATTATTGTGTCGTGAAGCTTCCAAGGCTTCCCTTTGATAAGTTCATAAGCGCCAAGCATACGCTGACGACACAGATGAAGGCGACAGGGGAGGTTATGGGTATCTGCGATAATTTCGAAGGCGCCCTGATGAAGGCTCTGCGCTCTTTGGAGCAGCATGTGGACAGTATGATATCTTATGATTATTCCTGCCTTACGAAGGGAGAATTGATAGAGAAGCTCAAGACGGTGGATGACAGAAGGATATGGAAGATTGCCGAGGCGATCCGCAGGGACATCTCTTACGAGCTGCTTCATGAACTGACGAAGATCGACGTATGGTTCATTGATAAGATCGCGCGTCTTGTGAAAATGGAACAGACACTCCGACGTAAGCATCTGGATAAGAATATTTTAAAAGAAGCGAAGCGTATGGGGTTTCCCGATCGTGTGATCGCAGAGCTGTCAGGCATGAGTGAGAAGACGGTTCATGATATGCGCTATGCATCAGGAATCACGGCGTCTTATAAGATGGTAGATACCTGCGCCGCAGAATTTGCTGCAAAGACGCCTTATTATTATTCCGTATACGGCAGTGAGAATGAGATAGAACAGACCAAAGGGAGGAAGAAGGTATTAGTCCTGGGTTCTGGTCCGATCCGTATCGGACAGGGGATTGAATTTGACTTCTGTTCCGTACACTGCACATGGGCATTTGAGAAAGAGGGCTATGAGACCATCATCGTCAATAATAATCCGGAGACAGTCAGTACGGACTTTGATGTCGCGGATAAGCTGTACTTTGAACCGCTGACACCGGAAGACGTGGAGAGTATTGTAGATATGGAGAGACCGGACGGGGCGGTGGTACAGTTCGGCGGTCAGACGGCGATCAAGCTTACAGAAGCTCTTATGAAGATGGGGGTGCCTATCCTGGGGACTTCGGCAGAGAATGTAGATGCTGCGGAGGACCGAGAGCTTTTTGACGAGATCCTTGAGCGGTGTAAGATCCCGAGACCGAAGGGAGGAACGGTATACACGGCAAGGGAGGCTAAGGCGATAGCTTCGGAACTTGGGTATCCGGTACTGGTAAGGCCTTCCTATGTTCTGGGCGGACAGGGAATGCAGATTGCCGTCAGCGACCAGGATATCGACAAATTCATAGGGATTATCAATCAGACCGTGCAGGATCATCCGATCCTGGTGGATAAATATCTGCAGGGCAAGGAGATAGAGGTGGATGCAGTATGTGACGGGGAAGATATCCTGATTCCGGGGATCATGGAACATATCGAGAGGGCAGGGATCCATTCGGGAGACAGTATGTCAGTGTATCCGGCAAGGAGTATCTCAGGGAAGATCATGCGGACGATTGAAGAATACACAGGGCGGCTTGCTAGGTCTCTGCATGTGGTGGGACTGGTCAATATCCAGTTTATCGTGTGCGGCGAGGAAGTTTATGTCATCGAGGTCAATCCGAGATCCAGCCGCACGGTGCCGTATATCAGCAAGGTGACAGGGATCCCCATCGTATCGCTGGCAGCTAAGGTAATGACAGGGATGAAGATTAAGGAACTCGGATACACTCCGGGATTACAGCCGGCGGCAGAATATTTTGCCGTAAAGATGCCGGTATTTTCTTTCGAAAAGATCCGCGGGGCAGATATAAGCCTTGGACCGGAGATGAAATCCACCGGAGAATGTCTGGGTATAGCAAAGACATTTGAAGAGGCTCTGTATAAAGCATTCCTTGGCGCAGGGATCCGGCTTCCGAAGTACAAGAATATGGTGATCTCAGTGAGGGAAGAGGATAAAGAGGATGCGGTGGACATCGGAAGGCGGTTCGCAAAGATCGGATATAAGATTTACGCAACGAAAGGAACCGCCAGGGCGCTTGCGGGTGCCGGGGTAGAAGCGGAGGAAGTGAATAAGCTTGAAGAGGGTTCTCCGAATCTGTTGGATCTTATCCTGGGACACAGGATAGATCTGGTAATTGATACGCCGCAGCAGGGCGAAAAGCATTCGAAGGATGGCTTCCTTATCAGGCGGAATGCCGTCGAGACAGGGGTGAATGTGCTGACGGCTATTGACACGGCAAAAGCGCTGATCTCAAGCCTTGAGAGTGCGGAACAAAAAGAGCTGACCCTTATAGATATTGCAGGAGAAGATTTTAGATCAGCGCCGGTATAGCATATTTACCGGCAGGAGGAGGGAATGATAAAATGGCAGTAAAATATGTATTCGTCACCGGAGGCGTGGTCTCCGGCCTGGGAAAAGGGATCACAGCCGCATCTTTAGGGCGGCTTCTGAAAGCAAGGGGATATCAAGTCACGATGCAGAAATTCGATCCTTATATTAATGTTGACCCGGGAACGATGAACCCGATCCAGCACGGGGAAGTCTATGTGACGGACGACGGTACGGAGACCGATCTGGATCTGGGTCATTATGAGCGGTTCATAGACGAGTGTCTGGATCGGAATTCCAATGTGACGACGGGGAAGATCTACTGGTCGGTTCTTCAGAAAGAGCGCCGCGGGGATTATGGAGGCGGAACCGTGCAGGTGATCCCCCATATTACCAATGAGATCAAGAGCCGTTTCTATCGCAGCGGATCCGGGGAAGATAACCGGATCGCCATCATTGAAGTAGGCGGGACCGTCGGAGATATCGAGAGTCAGCCGTTTCTGGAGTCGATACGGCAGTTTCAGCATGAGGCAGGGCATGAGAACGCCATCCTGATCCACGTGACCTTGATCCCTTACCTTAAGGCGTCCGGCGAGTTAAAGAGCAAACCGACCCAGCAGAGCGTAAAAGAGCTTCAGGCGATGGGATTGCGGCCGGATATCCTGGTGTGCAGGAGCGAACGCCCGATTCCCAAAGAATTGAAGGAGAAGATTGCATTGTTCTGTAATGTACCAAAGGATCATGTTCTGCAGAATCTGGATGTGGAATATCTGTATGAGGCGCCTCTTGCCATGGAAAAGGAACAGCTTGCCCAGGTGGTATGCAAAGCGCTTGGCATTCCCTGCCCGGAGCCGAACCTTGAGGATTGGAAGGAGATCGTATACAATCTGAGATATCCGGAATCGGAAGTGGAGATTGCGATCGTGGGCAAATATATCCGGCTTCACGACGCATATTTAAGTATCGTGGAAGCATTAAAGCACGGAGGGATAGCAGAACATACGAGTGTGAAGATCCGGTGGATAGATTCGGAAGAGATCCGGGAGGATACGGCAGAAGCTTTTTTGCATGACGTGAAGGGAATCCTGGTGCCCGGCGGATTCGGGACGCGGGGAACGGAAGGTAAGATCGCGGCGATCCGATATGCAAGAGAGAAGAAGATACCATTCCTTGGGATTTGTCTTGGAATGCAGATGGCGGTGGTGGAATATGCCCGTCATGTCCTGGGGTATGAGGATGCCAACAGTACGGAGCTGGATCTTAAGACCACGCATCCGGTGATCGACCTGATGCCGGATCAGAACGGAGTCGTTGATCTGGGAGGTACGCTTCGTCTGGGCGCATATCCATGTGTATTACGAAAAGGAAGTTTGGCAGAGAGGCTCTATCAGTCCGAAGAGATCAGTGAACGCCACCGGCACAGATACGAGGTGAATAACACATACAGGGATATCTTTGAGAAAGAGGGGATGGTGTTTTCCGGACTATCGCCGGACGGATATATCGTAGAGATGATGGAATTGACGGATCATCCTTTTTTCATAGGAACACAGGGACATCCGGAACTGAAATCACGGCCGAACCGGGCGCATCCGTTGTTCGGAGGTTTTGTACATGCGGCGGCAGGTTCTGTAGGTGAATAACATGAATAAAGAGAACTTTGTAGAGGACATAAATAGCTTCTGACGGCACGAAAAAAGCCATGAAACATACCTGCTCCAAGGCTTTCATTTCCCTTTATGATCTTTTCATTATTTTTCTGCAAGCATAACCCTGCATCGCTTCTTATAACATGTAATCCCGTATTTGAGGATATTTGATGCTTCTGATAAGTTTATACATTTGTGATAGAATCTCTGTGATATTTATGCTAGAATATCTCTAAATAAATTAGTGTAGCGTATATACGATACCACTAATACCATCAGATATATTATAAATGGAAAGGATAAGCTTATGACAGATAGAGAAACGCAGATTTTCCAATGGATTAAAGAAAATCCTATGATATCCCAGCAGGAGATTGCAGACAGAGCGAATATTGCACGTTCATCGGTGGCGGTTCATATATCTAATCTAATGAAAAAAGGAAAAATAAGGGGAAAAGGCTATGTGCTTCAGGATGAAGATTATATTACAATAATAGGAGCAGTTGCCATAGATATCTTTGGAGTAGCGTGTGGGGATCTGGTGAATCAGATCAGTAATCCAGGAAGGATACGGACATCTTTAGGCGGTGTGGGAAGAAATATTTCTGAAAATATCAGCCGGCTTGGAAAAAAGGTTGAGCTGATTACTGTATTTGGAGATGATGTATACGGCGAAGAGGGGCAGAGAATCTGCAGAAATTTTGATATCGGAATCAGTCACTCAATTACCGCTACAGGAGAGGAAACTGCAAAATACCTTAGTATTAACAATCAAAGAGGCGAGATGTATACGGCGGTAAATGATATGAGGATATTAGATAAGCTGACCCCAGGGTATCTGCAGAATAAAACACAGCTGATTAATGGAGGAGGCTTTGTAATTGTTGATACGAATGTTTCAGAAGAAGCGATTCGTTTCTTAGCAGATTACTGTACGGTGCCGATCATAGCAACACCGGTTTCGATAAAAAAGGCAGAAAAGTTAGTAGGTGTATTGGAAAGGATCGAGACAATTACTCCTAATAAAGAGGAGTTGGCAGTATTAAGCGGTATTCAGATAGATTCGGAGAGATCATTGGAGTATGCAGTGGAGAGTCTTCTGAGCAAAGGAGTGAAGGAGCTGTTTGTGTCATTGGGAAAGGAAGGAATGCTGTATGCGGCAGGAGATAAACGAGTCAGATATCCGTGTCTGCCTTCAGAAAGTGTAAATACATTCGGCG
This sequence comes from Dorea sp. 5-2, assembly GCF_000403455.2. GTDB lineage: Bacteria > Bacillota > Clostridia > Lachnospirales > Lachnospiraceae > Sporofaciens. The sequence continues at coordinate 48,560 of NZ_KE159722.1, forward strand.
CTGACGATGCATTTGTTTCAGGAATTGCGTGGGCAAAGCTGGAGAGCCTTCCACCAGAGGAACAGGCCAGAGCAGCTCTGGCGGCTGTTTCTATCTGTATTGAAGAGGAAGGTGCGATCAGTATGGAAATGACGTTGGACAATTTAAGAAAAAGAATGGGATAAAAAAAGTCTGGAAATCTGTAAATGATTTCCAGACTTTTTAATATTTACCAATTTATAATATTTGGTTGACATGCGTAAAAATCTGTAGTAATATGTTTGTAAATAAACATATGTTTAGAAAATAAATAAAAATTTATAAAATGGAAGGTGCGTGAGTGTGGGAAGAAGAGAAACAAGGAGATACATAACTGTAATCGGGGCAACAAATATGGATATTTCAGGGACACCGGATTTCGAGCTTGTTGAGTCGGACAGTAATCCGGGACAAATCGGTAGATCTTTTGGAGGTGTGGGACGCAATATCGCTGAAAACATTAAACGGCTTGGAGGAAGAGTAGAACTTATTACAGCGTTTGGAGACGACGAATATGCGAACCAGATTAAACAGAACTGTGAAGAGCTGGGAATAGGTATTCGGCATTCTGTTATTGTGGAGGGAGGAAATACTTCTACGTATCTTTGTATTAATGAATGGAACGGGGATATGAAGATTGCGATCAGTGAAATGAAGATATATCAGAAGATTACACCAGAACATCTGCAAAAGAAAATGGAGGTGCTAGAACAGAGTACATTAGTGGTTGTAGATGGTAATATTCCGGAGGAAAGTATTGGATTTATTGCAGAAAACTGCAGTGTTCCGATATTGGCTGAACCGGTGTCTACAAAAAAAGGAATGAAATTTTTTCCAGTTTTAGGCAAGTTGGCAGCTATTAAGCCGAATTGTAAGGAATTGGGAAGTCTTGCCGGTATAAAAATAAAAAATGAGCAGGATATTGACAGGGCATTGGATATACTATTAGAAAAGGGTATACGGGAAATATATGCATCCCTGGGGAAAAACGGAGCTGTCTACGCCAGCAGAAAAAAAAGAATGTACATTCCCTGTTACGAAGGAGCTGTGGTAAATACGACAGGATGCGGCGATGCGTTTATGGCTGGTATAGCCTGGGGACTGATGAATGGCTGGAAGGATATTGAAAATATGAGGATCGGCCTTGCAGCTGCGTCGCTTTGCATAGAACAAAAGGGAGCGATCAGCCCCAAGATGAAGAAAGAAAATATATGGAAAATAATCGGAAATACAGCAGAAAGGATGGAAATAATATGAAAAAGTTGTTATCAGCTACATTGGTTCTGATCATAATGACCTGCATGATCACAGGTTGTAAAAAGGAGGAAAAGTCTGAAGGAAAGGATGACATCTACATTGGGTTTTCCATTGTGACGTTAGAGTATCCTTACTATGTAAGTATGCAGGAGGGGATCGAGGAAACGTGTAAAAAGGAAGGGTATAAGTATGTAACAGCGGATGCAGGACTTGATGTGGCAACTCAGATTGACGATTGTCTGGATATGATAGTAAAGGGAGTAGATGCCCTGATAGTGTCCAGCTGGTATGGAGACTCCCTGAGTGAGGTGTTTGAGGAAGCAAAGGCGTCTGGAATACCGGTATTTTTAATTGATACATCAGGAGTTCCGGAAGAGGAAGAGTTTGTGACTAATATCGGAACGGACAATAAAGAAGCAGGATACTGCGGCGGACTGTGGACTGCAGAATATTTTAAGGAGCAGGAAAACAAAGAGAAGATCAACTGTCTTACATTCTTAAATTCCACGTCAATTTCCAGAGACAGGATTGATGGATTTATAAAGGGGCTGGAAGAAGGAGGTCTTGAAGTAAATTTATTAAATGAGTATCTTGGAGAGTCAAGAGAGGATTACATGTCATCTGCCGAGGATGCTCTGGTAACTTATCCGGAGATTGATCTGATATGTGGATCGTCGGCACAGGCAGGTCTAGGTGCATACGATGCAACGGTGGGAGCGGGAAGAAAAGAAATTAAAATATTAAGTTTTGACAGTGAAAAAGATGAGATGGATCTGATTGATAAAAAGACAAATTACATCGCAAGTGTTATGCAGAAGCCCTATGAAATGGGAGAAAAGGCTGTGGTAAGCGCATATGAATTTATGAAAAAGGATGCAAAGTTTGACAGAGCTACTGCAAATGAATTCGGCGTTTATTGCATAGATGGGGAGTTGTCATCAGAAGACATTATGAAATGATGGAGAAGAAAGGATGTAAAAGGATGTCTGACAAGGGACAGAAGATTTTTCTGGAGCTTAAAAATGTATCGAAACAATTTCCGGGGGTAAAAGCACTTTCTGATGTTTCTCTTACAATAAATAAGGGTGAGATTCATGCGTTGGTCGGAGAAAATGGTGCGGGTAAATCCACTTTAATGAAGATATTATCCGGAGCTTACAAAAGAGATGGAGGAGACATCTTTATAGAAGGTACCAGGACTGAGATTCATGGACCTAAAGAGTCGGAAGCGCTGGGGATATCTATTATATATCAGGAGCTTAATCTGATACCGGGGCTGACGGTTGCAGAAAATATTTATTTGGGACGTCAGCCAAGAAAAAATGGTTATATTGATTGGAAAAGAATGTTTTGTGATGCGGAAAAGCTGTTGCACGAGCTGGGAATAGAGTTAGATGTAAAAGCTCTTGTCAGAGGCTTAAGTATTGCACAGAGACAGATGGTGGAGATTGCAAAAGCTGTTAGTTGTAATGCGAAGCTTGTGATCATGGATGAGCCAACCTCCTCATTAACACATCAGGAAACACAGCTGCTTTTTAAGATTATGGAAAATATAAAGGCAAAGGGGAACGCTGTTATCTTTATCACTCATAGGATGGACGAAATTTTTTCTATATGTGACAGATTGAGTGTACTCAGGGATGGATGTTATATTGGAACTTCTGATGTAAAAGATATAAGCAGGGATGAATTGATCACCATGATGATTGGAAGAAAGCTGACACAGCAGTATCCAGACAGAAACAGTAAAATCGGTGAGGTTCTTTTAGAGGTTTCGGGAATTACAGACGGGAAAAAGGTAGGACCGCTGTCCTTTGAGGTTCACAGAGGAGAGGTGGTAGGCTTTTATGGTCTTGTAGGCGCAGGAAGAACAGAATTGATGCGTTTGATTTTCGGAGCAGATCGAAAAAAAGGAGGTATTATAAAACTTCGAGGAGAGGAAATAAGGATCCACAGCCCTAAGGAAAGTATAAAGAGGGGGATTGGATTTGTGACAGAGGACAGGAAAGGAGAAGGTTTGTTTCTTCCGTTCTCTTGTGCATTTAATATTTCGTTGGTTTCTCTGCAGAAAATACGGAAATATTGGATCCTGAATCTGAAAAAAGAGAAGGAGGTGGCAGAGAGATATATTAAAGAGCTTAACATTGTGACTCCATCTGGGAATCAAAAGACTGCGCTGTTAAGTGGAGGAAATCAGCAGAAAATAGTAGTTTCAAAATGGCTTTTCTCGGATTTGGATTTAATGATCCTGGATGAACCGACCCGCGGTATTGATGTGGGAGCAAAAAGAGAGATATATGAGATCATTAATGTTTTAGCTGAAGAGGGAAAGGCAGTGATCGTTGTGTCTTCAGAAATGGAGGAGATCATGGGGGTCAGCGACAGGATATATGTGATGCGTGACGGAGCTTTGGCAGGAGGGATTAAAAAGGAAGAATTTAGTCAGGAAAGGATTTCGGACTTTTTGCTTAAGGAGGTGGATGCAGGATGAGAAGAGGAGTAAAAGCTTCGTATCTTTCAGTGATCTGGAATAGGTTAGGCGTATGGCTTGTTGTGATAGGACTATTTTTTCTTATAGCGGTAACTTGTGATAATTTTTTAAGCAGAGCTAATTTAATTAATGTAGTAAGACAGATTTGTGTAAATGCGATTGTTGCATTGGGAGCCACTTTTGTAATACTTGGAGGAGAGATTGATCTAAGTCAAGGTGCAGTGGCTGCTCTGATCGGATGTGAAGGTGCATATTTTATGATGCATTTGGAGTTTCCGGTATGGGCGGCTATAGTGGCGGCACTTTTGACCGGAGTATTTATCGGAACCGTTACAGGAATGATTATTACCTTTTTTCGGGTACCGTCTTTTATAGCTACATTAGGAGTCCAATATGTGCTGCAGGGTGCAGTGTTGCTTTTGACGAACAGTCAGCCGATATCAGGACTTCCGGAAAGATTTACAAAACTTGGACGAGGATATATCGGAATGATACCGATACCTACGATTATTTTGTTGATAATGGTTGTGATAGGATTCTTTGTTTTAAGATATACTTCATTTGGCCGTAACTGTCTTGCAACTGGAGAAAATGCACAAGCAGCAGTGTTATCCGGAGTCAGTGTGATCAAAACAAAAATTGTAATATTTGCCATTGCCGGAACAATGAGTGCACTCGGAGGAATTATATTAGCAGCAAGGCTTTCATCTGGCCAGCCATCAGCAGCTTCAGATTTGTCTCTTCAGGCGCTGGCCGCTGTATTTATCGGAGGAACCAGCAGGGGAAGCGTAATGAATACACTGGCGGGAGCTTTGATCATAGGGCTTATCAACAATGGACTGAATCTGTTGGAGGTGAATGCATACTGGCAGAAGATTGCCTTAGGAGCGATTATTATAGGGGCAATAGCACTAGATTCTTATCGGGTTTCGAAGGAGAGTCAGAGTTAATATTTTAAGGAGGATATGAAGATGAATCGTAATGAATATGTACCGCCGCTGTTTGAGAAGGACGGACAGGCTGTTTTAACAGGTTTAAATAAGGGCGAGAGACTGACAAGGTATGCAGTTATCGCAGTGAGAGATCCTCTTGGATTTGAAAAGGATGCGGCAGATGTGATTGCAGATTCGATGAAAAGTGTAAGGGAGATCACAAGGAATTCTTTTTTTACTGTACTTATAGGAGAATACGATGATACAGAGATTCTCGTATGTTCTACAGGAAGTGGAGCGGCAGATACGGAAGTTGTCATGATGGATCTGATGCAGTATGCCGGTGTGGACACCTTTCTTCGGATAGGGACATCCGGTACGCAGAGAGAGGATGTTGAGGTAGGAGATATCATTATTTCATCGGGAGCAGTCCGGGATGAAGGGTTAACAAAAGAGTATATTGCTCCCCAGTTTCCGGCAATTGCAAGCTATGAACTGATGCTTCCTATGATTGAGACAGCGCAGAAGCACAAGCTGAGGCATAGAGTAGGAATAACAAGGTCCAATGATGCGATTTATTGCGGGCAGGGCCGTCCGGTTATGGGCTATCTTCCATATACGCAGGAGCAGATTGTAAAGTATTGGGTGGATGCAGGAATCTTGAATGTAGAGCGTGAGACCTCTACAATTTTAACACTTGCAGAGTTGTTTCATGCAAGGGGCGGATCCGTATGTGTGGTATGCAACAGCTCCGTAACAAAAAAAGTCGGGGTAGGACAGGGAATTGGAGACGCCATTATTGTCGGTTTAGAAGGGCTTGCCCTTTTGTCTAGGAGGGATAAGGAGAAAGAAAAAGCAGGTGTGGAATATTGGACGCCGCAGATTATGGGAAATTAAACAGTAGGAGGTTAAGGAGAACAAATGGAGTTAAAAGAATATCTGGTTGTATCAGAAGAAGTAGCAGATGCAGTGAAAAAAAACAGGCCGGTAGTTGCACTGGAGTCAACTATTATTACACACGGGATGCCTTATCCGAAGAATGTAGAGACGGCATTGAATGTGGAACGGATCGTAAGAGAGAACGGTGCAGTTCCGGCAACAATAGCAATTATTAAAGGGAAGATAGTTGTTGGAGCTGTAAAGGAACAGATTGAGTATCTGGGAAAGGAAGGAACAAAGATAGCAAAGGCAAGCCGAAGAGACCTTCCGGTTTTGCTGGCAAAAGGTAAGGATGGAGCGTCTACTGTGGCAACAACGATGATTGCCGCAAAGCTGGCAGGCATTAAGGTGTTTGCAACAGGTGGGATCGGAGGAGTACATAGAGGCGCCGAGTTAACGATGGATATCAGTGCCGACTTGGAGGAATTATCTAATACAGGTGTGTGTGTAGTGTGCGCAGGATGTAAATCTATACTGGATATTGGGCTTACATTAGAATATCTGGAAACAAAGGGAGTTCCCGTAATTGGCTACAGAACAAAAGAGATGCCGGCATTTTTTACAGTCCGAAGCGGCTTTGATATTGATTATGAGTTGGAAAGTACAGATGACATTGCCGCTGTGATGAAGGTAAAGCAGGCTTGTAATTTAGAAGGCGGAATTGTAGTGGCTAATCCGATTCCGGAAGAATACTCGATGGATTATGAGTACATCAGCGGTAGTATAGAAAAAGCTGTTCAGGAGGCAAAAGATGAAGGCGTTAAGGGAAAGAATATTACACCGTTTCTTCTGGAAAGGATTGAACAGCTGACGGAGGGAAAGAGTTTAGAAGCTAATATACATTTAGTTTATCATAATGCAGCTTTGGGTGCAGCTATAGCGGCGGGGTACTGCAAAGCATAGGAGTAGAGAAGAGAGCATCTCTGAAATGTCAAATTTTAGGGCTGCTCTCTTTATAGCATGTATATGATGGATGTATATGATGGATGGGATTTTCAAGTGCGAAGATTGCTTGATCTATCAAGGTATAAAATTCCTTCGTTTACAGATACTAACAAAAACTATTAATGGAGGATTTTCACATGAAAGCAACAGGAATCGTACGTAGAATAGACTAATGCTTATAATAGGACAAGGTTAAGGAAGCCGCATAAATGCAGGGTTTTCGCTGATTTTGTCCAATCTAAAACACAGGGAATCCGGCGGCAGATTGACCAAATACATAGGAAAGAAAGGTTTGCTATAAGGATTCAGAAAGACTCTGTAAGTGAAAATTGCCACAGGGAGCCAGGCCATAGTGATTATCGGCCTGGCTTTCTTTATATGGCTTTAGCCAGTTAAGCACATCGGAGTTTTTCGTGTTCCGAAAAATGGAGATGTGCGAAACAAAAATCCACCTGCTATGCGGGTGGTGCAACAAGCGCTTATAGCACAATCACCTTTCCAGTATAATAGAGGTGTTCAGGCCACTATTAAAGAAAGGAAAGGTGATTAAGAATCAATGTTAACAACTTAGTAGTGGCATGATATCACAATAGGATTAAGCTATTAAACCAATAA
>NZ_KE159722.1:56516-91938 GCF_000403455.2 Dorea sp. 5-2
GGGCCTGATCGCTCAGAATATCCTACCGGTCAGGCCCGGGCGAACCTTCGCACGCCAAGCAAGGTTCAAACTTCCAATCAGCTTCTGTTATCGAAACTAACAAAAACAGAGCTAAACATACTAAATATACCTCAAAATGAGACGAATGAAAATGATTTTTTTAATTTCATAAATTCGTCTTGTTGTTATGTCTTTCTATTGCCATAAATCCATACATTGCACCACAAAATCGGGAGTACTCCCCATTTTACAGCATTCCATCTGCATTTGGGAATAGAAATCCCCCCTCTTTTTCTTAAGTTGATAGAAAATCTGGTCGAAAACAACAGATCACATTATTATTAGAAGTTAAGTAAATGACATTGTATGTCAATAGTAAATATGCTGGTTTTTATGGGCGAATTTTGTACAATATTTTAATCGTATTAGTGGTTATAAATAAAGAAAGGCACAGGGAATCCCGTGCCAATTAAAAGAAACACTATATGTTGTAGTTGCTTGAGTTAGGTTGTTAACATTGTTTTGCAAATGGTAAAAATTTGTCAATGATATCCGTAGTCCGGCTCTTCATGTAGCAGGTCGTTGTTCCATCGCTGCAGCCATAGTATTCCTCGTCTGCCACCTCTTTGTCAATGATTACCTGTACATCCCTGTCCAGGTCCAAAAGCGTTCCAAATACCGTTGCCGCCCCAATCTTGTTGCCTAACATCTCTTCCATCAGTTCCGCCGGACCAAAAGATACTCTGGAAATTCCCAATGCATTGCTGAAATTTTTAGTATCAAACGCTTTCTCTCCTGTAGTGACAAACAGGTAAAAAATCGTCTTTTTGCGATTACATAAAAATAATGTCTTTACCATTTTCATATTTAATTTTTGATCAATCAATACACAGTCGTCCATGGTAACCGCTTCATCTGTATCTACCCGTTCAAAGGGAATCTTAAGCTGTGCCAATGCCTTATAGGTTTCTTTCTGCAGCTGATTCTTATATTCCTGCGGCTCGCTTGTCATAATCTCACTAATATAAAACATCTGTTCATCTCCATATAAACATCAAAATTTGCCATTGCGCTATGACCTGCTAATAGTGTATCATAATCTAAGGGATAATAAAAACGAATATATCTCATATTATATATGAGGATTTCGAATCTTACTGTTACTCTTGATGAAAGGAAAGTCGTTTTTTATGGATGCAAATCTGCAAAAATATTTGGCATTTGTAAAAGCCGTAGAATATAAAAGCTTCACAAAGGCCGCCTTGGCACTGAACTATTCTCAGTCAGGGATTAGCCGTATGATTTCCGACTTGGAAAAGGAGTGGGATATGATACTGTTGGAGCGAAAACGGTCCGGCATCCATCTGTCCTCTGACGGATTGGAGCTATTGCCTTATGCGGCAAGCCTCTGTGCAGAATATGAAAAATTGCAGATGAAAGTAGACGATTTGCATGGTTTAAAGTCCGGTATCATTCGTATTGGCACATTTTCCAGTGTGGCGACTCACTGGCTCCCTAGGATGATCAAAGCTTTTCAGACCGATTATCCGCAGATTGAGTATGAACTCCTTCTGGGAGATTATACGGAAATTGAAAAATGGATTATTGAGAGACGTGTGGATTTTGGCTTTTTAAGGCTGCCCGTCCTGCCGCAGCTTGAGACAATGTTTCTTGCCCAGGATGAACTTATGGCCGTACTGCCGGAAAATCATCCGTTGGCGGACTGCGATGTGTTTCCTATGGATGCGTTGTGCAGAGAACCCTTTTTGCTGCTTGAAAAAGATCAGAATATTGTGGTCTCTGATATATTTAGAAAAAACCACCTGAAACCAGATATAAAGTTTACAACATGGGATGACTATGCCATCATGTCTATGGTTGAAGCCGGACTCGGCATCAGTATACTGCCAAGTCTGGTTCTTCAAAGGATTCCTTATCATATCGTGATAAAAAGTCTGGAAATGCCGGCATATCGGAAGATTGGCATTGCCATGCCTGATAAAAAGGGAAGTTCTAAAGCCGTAAAAGAATTTATAAAATATTTGGATCGATTATGAATGTGCCCTGTTGTTTTCGCCCCAGATACATAACTGGTCTAAAATTACCATCAAAGATTTTCCCTTGTCACTAAGACGGTATTCCACCTTTGGAGGAATCTGGGGATATTCTTTTCGGATAATAAGCCGGTCTTTCTCCAGCTCTTTTAAATTGTTGCTGAGAGTCTTGTCCGACACATTTTTCAGATATCGCTTTAATTCGTTGAATCTTACAACTTCAAATTCCATCAGACAGTAGAGGATCACCATCTTATGCTTGCCGGAGATCAGCGATAATGTATAACTGAATCCGGTATCTTCAAAATTTGCTTTTTCAATATAGTTCTTTATCATTTTATACTTTCCTCAAAGATAGTACCTTACAAATAAAATAGTACTTGTACTTTTGCTGTTACCGACTATAATTATATATTAGAATACAGGTCCTGTCAATTTTATGAAAGAAATGAGGTAGCGATAATGAGAAAGAAACTGAATATAACCGAGGGGATTTTCCCGATGCCTGTTTTAATGGTAGCGACTTACAACGAGGATGGCAGCGTTAATGTTATGAACGCTGCCTGGGGAACCATGCAGGAGAGGGGAAATGTGGCGCTCAATTTGACTGAAACGCACAAAACAGTAAAGAATATCAAGGCAAGGGGCGCTTTTACAGTAAGCATTGCTGACGCGGCTCATGTAGTTGAAGCGGACTATTTCGGTGTCGAGTCCGGTAACCGGACAGCAGATAAATTTGAAAACAGCGGACTTACTGCATCAAAAGCCGAACTGGTGGACGCCCCGGTCATCAATGAATTTCCGCTCTGCTTAGAGTGTGAATTTATCGAATATCAGAAGAATGAATATGGCTGCGGTGTGATTGGTAAAGTTGTAAATGTTACGGCGGATGAGCGTATCATGGTTGGAGATAAGGTTGACATGGCTTTGGTAAATGCCATCGCTTTTGATCCTTACACTCATGGCTATTACAAAGTGGGAGAAAGAGTGGGGGAAGCCTTCAAAGATGGCTTGCAGCTTAAAAAGTAATATTTTAATCTACAAGGTTTTTCACAAGGATAAAAAGGTAAGGTTGTCACAGTTGGCAGCCTTATTTTATTTGCATGGAAATGAAAATACCGAAACATAGCTAAAAACTAACCCTTACCGGGCAAGGAAAGTAAAAAAATTATGGAATATTTTAAAAATAATTATGAATCTGGCTAGAAATACTGTTGGCTTGCAAAACGCAAAAATTTTATAGTAGCCGGGCAAAGGGTATTAAAGTATTCATCCATGTGGTCAGTTCGGACGTAGGCGCATCCGGGGCGAATATCTTCTATTCCATGTAGGGGAAGCGCTAAGGATCAAACATCAGTACAAGCGGGGCCTGGAGGAATTTACCTGCAACATGGGAAAGCAGCCGAAAGGCAGAAACTTATGGGCTTAAATATTATTTCCGGAGCGAGAGTGGGGAAGAATGTCTGAAAAAGAAGGAAAAGCGGGAGCAGATCCGGAAGACATGTGGAAAGGACAGTATAAAGGGATTGATGACTGGGAGCTGCGGGAAGGGGAAGATTTTTATGGAAATGCGGCAGCATAGTTGCTATAATGTATTTGAGCAGAATCTGAGGCAGAAAATAGTTTGAAGATGACGGAAGGAGCGTGGAAAGAGATGGAGATGAGAAAGAAGAAACTTCCGATTGGGATTGAGAATTTTGAAAAACTTCGTTCCGATGATTTTTACTATATTGATAAAACCGGGCTGATCAGGGAACTCCTTAACAACTGGGGAGAAGTGAATCTGTTCACCCGCCCCAGAAGATTTGGGAAAACGCTGAATATGAGTATGCTGGAACACTTTTTCTCACTGAATGGGGATAAGCGTATTTTTGAGGGGCTGGACATTTCAAGGGAAACTGCGCTCTGTGAGGAACATATGGGAAGATATCCGGTTATTTCAGTTTCCCTGAAAGGGATTGACGCGAGATCCTATGAGATTGCTTATCAAATGGCAGCCCAGATTATCATTGAAGCGGCGGCAAAGTTCTATTTCCTTTTGGAAAGTGAAAAGCTGAATGAACATGATAAAGCAGCGTACAGAGATCTTCTGGATAAAAATATGAATGAAGGTACGCTCGGCAGCAGCTTAAGGCAGTTGTCGGGGATGCTGGAAAAGCATTATGGTACAAAGGTGATCCTGCTGATTGATGAATATGATGTCCCATTGGCAAAGGCTCATGCGAACGGATACTACGACCAGATGATCTCTCTGATCCGAAGCCTGCTCGGAGAGGCGCTGAAGACGAATAGAAGCCTGAAATTAGCGGTATTGACCGGGTGCCTCCGGATTTCAAAAGAGAGTATCTTTACCGGGCTTAACAACCTGAAAGTACTGACGATCGCAGATGAGCGTTTTGACGAGTACTTCGGTTTTACAGACAAAGAGGTGAAAGACCTTCTGGAGTATTATGGGGTAATGGATCATTATGAGGAAGTAAAAAGATGGTATGACGGTTACCAGTTTGGAAATGCAGAGGTGTACTGCCCGTGGGATGTGCTGAACCATTGCGACAGGATCAGAAGCGCGCCTCATGTACAGCCGGAAAATTATTGGATCAACACCAGCAGCAATGACGCGGTGAAACGGTTCATTCAGGAATCGGCCAATGCGACGACCAAACGGGAGATTGAGCGTCTGGTGGCAGGGGAAGTCATTATAAAGGAGATCCATCAGGAACTCACGTATGCGGAAGTTTATCAGTCTATTGACAATATCTGGAGTCTTCTTTTTACTACCGGTTATCTGACCCAGCGTGGGAGGGCAGAAGGCAGGCAGATGAAACTGGCGATTCCCAATATGGAAATCCGGGATATTTTTGAGACGCAGATCATGGAGTTCTTTAAGGAGAATGTCCGGGAAGACGGGGAGTTGCTGAACCGTTTCTGTGACGCTTTGCGGAATGAAGATGTGGAAAATGTAGAGAAGATTTTCACAGAATATTTAAGGAAGACCATCAGTATCCGGGATACAGCGGTAAGAACGGATATGAAAGAGAACTTTTACCATGGGATTCTTTTAGGAATTCTGGGAGTAAAGACACGGTGGGGACTTTCTTCCAACCGGGAAATGGGAGAGGGCTATGCGGATATCCTTGCAGAGCCGGATACCGGGGATATGGGGATCATCATAGAAGTAAAGTATGCCCATGACGGAGATCTGGACGGGGCATGTAAGGAGGCATTAAAACAGATTGAGTATACAAAGTATGAAGATGACCTTGAAGATGATGGGGTAGAGAAGATCCTGAAATATGGAATTGCATGTTATAAAAAGCGCTGTAAGGTCATGTTGGCAGAAAAATAAGTAAAAGATACGAAAGACAGATGAAAGCTCTGAGGCAGATATGTTTCAGGGCTTTTTCTATGCCTTGATATAGTCCGCATACATACGTCAAAGAGGTCTGGGAGGCCTTTTTAATTAGAAGAGAAAGGGGAGGGGAAGTATGGGAACACGCAGTCTGCCGGTTTTAATATCGAAAATCCATGGTACTGAAACAAAATAAGATTCCTGGGGAGTACAGCCCATTATTTTTTTGAATTTTCGGCTGAAATAGTTACGGTTTAGTTTGCAGAATCCGGCAAACTCGTTAATCGTCAGTTTACGACTGCAGTTTTGCTTGATATATGCTACGGCCTCATCCTAGGCAGATTAGGAATGCCTGGTTTGCTTCCATAATACGAAACTTCCGCTATATATCAAAATTTATTTCTTTATAGTAAAGTCTGTGTCCGATAGGCCTTCGGCGTCATTCCTGTGATACGCTTAAACATCCGGGTGAAATACTGGATATCTGGAATCCCGGAGTATATGGCGATTGCGCGTAAGGTTGGGCAGGCATTGTCCTCCCTGTTTGTAAGCGCGGAAAAGCTGTTCAGGAGGCAAAAGATAAAGGTGTTAAGGGAAAGAATATTGCACCGTTTCTTCTGGAAAGGATTGAACAGCTGACGGAGGGAAAGAGTTTAGAAGCTAATATACATTTAGTTTATCATAATGCAGCTTTGGGTGCGGCTATAGCGGCGGGGTATTGCAAAGTATAGGAGTAGAGAAGAGAGCATCTCTGAAATGTCAAATTTTAGGGCTGCTCTCTTTATAGCATGTATATGATGGATGGGATTTTCAAGTGCGAAGATTGCTTGATCTATCAAGGTATAAAATTCCTTCATTTACAGATACTAACAAAAACTATTAATGGAGGATTTTCACATGAAAGCAACAGGAATCGTACGTAGAATAGATGATCTTGGAAGAGTTGTTATACCGAAGGAAATTAGAAGGACCTTGCGTATCCGGGAAGGCGACCCATTGGAGATATTCACAGATCGTGAAGGTGAAGTGATCCTGAAAAAATATTCACCCATCGGAGAACTGTCCTCATTTGCCAGACAGTATGCGGAGAGCCTTGCTCAGACGATCAGTTGTCTGGTCTGTGTCTGTGATATGGATCAGATCATTGCGTCTGCGGGAAATGGGAAGAAAGATCTCCAGGATAAATATATCAGCAGGCAATTGGAGAAGCAGTTAGGAGACCGGACGCAGCTGGTGGCGGCTTCCGGAGAGAAGAAGTATATCCCGATCGCAGACGGGCAGGATGAAGAATATAAATATGAAGTGATCAGCCCGATCATCTGTGAAGGAGATATCATCGGCGGAGTGATCCTTCTGTCGAAGGATATCAAGAAGAAACTTACGGAGCTGGAACAGAAGATGGCGGCATGTGCGGCAGGGTTCCTGGGAAGCCAGATGGAACAGTAAGACAGATGATAGATATCAGACGAAACGGCAGGAAAGAATATGGAATAAACCGGGTATTTCCATCATATCTTGTGATAGGCAAGGAGGGATGGGGATGGAAAGAAAGCTTAGAAAAGATGCCAGAGTCATGTGGATATTGAAGTCGCTGCTGGTTTCTTATGTTTTGACCGGTATTCTGTTATTATTGCTTGCGGTAGCGCTCTATAAGCTCGAATTGAACGAGAAAGCAGTATCTGCGGCAATTGTGGCGATCTATATCGTATCTACTCTGCTTGGAGGGATCATCATAGGGAAGTTCGCACGGGTCAGGAGGTATCTGTGGGGGCTTGGGCTTGGAATCGGGTATTTTGCGCTGCTGCTTCTGATCACGTTGGGCGTATATCATACGCTGAATGGAGACGCGGCGAATCTGGTAACAACATTTATCCTTTGTGCAGGCGGCGGAATGGCAGGCGGGATGCTGTCATAAGAAATCTATTGCGAAAATGGAAATGAGATGCTATAATAGCAGAAGTTAAGAAAAGCTAAGGAGGAACATGGACATGAAGCATGTAAAGACATTAAATACACAGACAATGAACAACAGCCTGAAAAAAGGCGGATGTGGTGAGTGTCAGACATCCTGCCAGTCAGCATGTAAGACATCCTGCACGGTAGGAAACCAGACTTGTGAACAGAAGAAATAATTCTGCTATATAGCGGAACATCCGGGACAGCGGTCTTATGGTCGCTGTTTCTTGTTGTTCCCTGGTACTCCGGGCAGAAATGGAGAACTGGTAATAGAATTGTGAGAAAGGGGTATATAAGCCTTGATACATCAATATCAGAGTAATGGATACAATATTGTGATGGATGTCGTAAGCGGCGCGGTCCACGTGGTGGATCAGCTCTGTTATGATGTGATCGCCGGTATATGTAAGCTTAAGGAAGAACATATCCTAGAAGAGATAAAGGAAGAAGATCCGGATCTCCTGCCGAAACTTATGCAGAAGCTTGACGGCGGCTATACGGAAGATGAGGTCCGGGAGGCGCTGTCAGACGTGGCAGAGCTGACAAAGGCAGGGCAGTTGTTTGTGGAAGATACATATGAATGCATCATTGATGAAGTGAAGAAGCGGAAGACAGTTGTGAAGGCTCTATGCCTGCATATTGCCCACGACTGCAATCTTGCCTGCAAGTATTGCTTTGCCGAAGAAGGAGAATACCACGGCAGGCGGGCGCTGATGAGTTATGAGACGGGAAAGAAGGCGCTTGATTTCCTGATCGAAAGTTCAGGGAACAGACGGAATCTGGAAGTGGATTTCTTCGGCGGTGAACCGCTGATGAACTGGCAGGTGGTGAAAGACCTGGTGGCTTACGGAAGATCGAAGGAGAAGATCCATGACAAGCATTTCCGGTTTACCCTGACCACGAACGGCGTGCTCCTGAATGACGAGGTGCAGGAATTCGTCAACAGGGAGATGGATAATGTGGTGCTGAGCTTGGACGGGCGGAAAGAAGTCAACGACAGGATGCGCCCGTTCCGCAGCGGAAAGGGAAGTTATGACCTGATCGTTCCTAAGTTTCGGAAGCTTGCAGAAAGCCGTAACCAGGAGAGATATTATATACGGGGGACATTTACCCGGGATAATCTGGATTTCTCGAAAGATATCCTGCATTTTGCAGACCTTGGCTTCAAGCAGATGTCGATCGAGCCTGTAGTGGGAGATGCAAGTGATCCTTATGCGATCCGGCAGGAAGACCTTCCGGCCATTATGGAAGAATATGATAAACTGGCGCGGATCATGATCGAACGCGAAAAAGAAGGAAAAGGTTTTAATTTCTTTCATTTTATGATAGACTTAGACGGTGGGCCTTGTGTGGCGAAGCGGCTGTCGGGATGCGGTTCGGGAACCGAGTATCTGGCGGTCACGCCATGGGGAGATCTGTATCCGTGTCATCAGTTTGTAGGGCAGGAAGAATTCCTGATGGGAAATGTGGACGAGGGTATTAAGAAGCCTGAGATCGCGGATGATTTCAGGAGCTGCAACGTCTATTCGAAAGCAAAATGCAGAGATTGTTTTGCGAAATTCTATTGCAGCGGCGGCTGTATGGCGAATGCCTGGAACTTCCACGGTACGATCCATGATACCTATGAGATCGGATGCGAGATGCAGCGAAAGCGTGTTGAGTGCGCGATTATGATAAAAGCAGCTTTGGCAGAAGCGTAGAAAGGAATGTAAATCATGAAGAAGAACAGAGGCATAGTAAGCCTGGTGCTGACGGTTGTACTGATCGCATTGATGGGCTTCACGGTACTGGTTGGATTCGGGAAGACAGGAACCGGTGCGATGAAGAATATCAAGCTTGGCCTGGATCTGAAAGGCGGAGTCAGTATCACGTACCAGGTGAAGGACAAGAATCCGACTGAGGAAGAGATGAGCGACACGATCTATAAGCTTCAGAAACGTGTGGAGCAGTACAGCAAGGAAGCCAGTGTCTATCAGGAAGGAAGCGACAGGATCAACATCGAGATCCCGGGAGTGTCGGATGCCAATAAGATCCTGGATGAATTAGGAAAACCAGGAGCGCTGGAGTTCAGGACACAGGACGGAGAGACGGTGATCACCGGCGCGGATGTCGAGTCGGCGTCTGCAAGGGCAGGCGAAGACCAGATGGGCAACCGTGAGTATTCCGTGGAGCTGAATCTGAATGAGAATGGAAAAGAGAAGTTTGCGAAGGCGACGGAAGAGAATGTGGGCAAACAGATCGCGATCATCTATGATGAAGCAGAGATCAGCAGTCCGCGGGTGAATGAAGCGATCACCGGAGGACAGGCTTATATCACAGGTAACTTCACATATGAAGAGGCGGATAATCTGGCGGCTACCATCCGTATCGGCGGATTGAAGCTTGAGTTGGAAGAGCTGCGTTCCAACGTTGTGGGCGCACAGCTTGGAGAACAGGCGATCAGCACCAGTTTGAAAGCGGGCGCCATCGGTCTTGCGCTGATCCTTGTCTTCATGATCTTCGTATATTACCTTCCGGGCGTTGCGTCAGGACTTGCATTATTGATCTATACGGAGCTGGTACTGCTGATCCTGAATGGCTTCAATATCACGCTGACGCTTCCGGGTATCGCGGGTATTATTCTTGGTATCGGTATGGCGGTGGATGCGAATGTCATCATCTTCGCCCGTGTGCGTGAAGAGATGTCGCACGGAAAGAGCGTGAAGAATTCCCTGAAGACCGGTTTCCAGAAAGCCATGTCTGCCATCGTGGACGGGAATGTAACGACGCTGATCGCGGCGGCTGTCCTGTGGTTCCGGGGATCCGGTACGGTAAAAGGATTCGCGCAGACGCTGGCGATCGGTATCATCGTATCTATGTTTACGGCGTTGGTTGTGACCAGATTGATCGTATTTGCGTTCTACGCGGTTGGGCTTCGCAAAGAGAGCCTGTACTACCGTCCGAGAAAAGAAAGAGAGCCTATTCATTTTGTGGAAAAGCGGAACGTCTTCTTTATCTTTTCGGTTGTATTGATCGCAGCAGGGATTGCGGTTATGGGAGTGAATTCTTCAAGAGGAAAGGGAGCGTTTGCATACGGCCTTGAATTTGAAGGCGGTACTTCTACGAATGTAACCTTCAATGAGGATTATACGATTGATGAGATCGATGAGAAGATCGTACCGATCGTAGAAGAGGTTACAGGGGACCGCAATGTACAGACTCAGAAGATTGCAGGGACCAACCAGGTGATCATTAAGACGGTAACGCTGGGGCTTGATAAGCGTGAAGAATTGAACCAGGCGATGAAGGATGAGTTCGGTGTGGATGAATCTTTGATCACGGCTGAGAATATCAGCGCCACTGTAAGTAATGAGATGCGTCAGGATGCTGTTGTCGCGGTTATCATAGCGACAGTATGTATGCTTCTGTATATCTGGTTCCGGTTCAAGGATATCCGGTTCGCGGCAAGTGCGATCCTTGCGCTTCTGCACGATGTGTTTGTTGTGATCGGGTTCTATGCGATCGCAAGGATCTCTGTGGGCAATACATTTATTGCGTGTATGCTGACGATCGTGGGTTATTCTATTAACGCGACCATCGTTATCTTCGACCGTATCCGTGAGGAACTGCATTATCAGTCGAAGAAGTCCGAGCTTATGGAAGTGGTGAATAAGAGTATCACCCAGACACTTACGAGAAGTATCTACACTTCATTGACAACCTTCGTTATGGTAGCGATCCTCTTCATCATGGGCGTCAGCTCTATCAGGGAATTCGCAGCGCCTCTGATGATGGGTGTCGTATGCGGAGCGTATTCTTCCGTATGTATTACAGGAGCGTTGTGGTATGTGATGCGGATGAAGATCGGAAAGGCTTCAGAGAGCCGCAACACGAAAAAGTAAATGACAGAGGGGTTGTTGCAAAATATCTGCTGCACATGGTATATGGCATATGGATCGGGTTATCCTGCGCATATATTATGGGTAAGCTGCATTTTGCGGCAGCCCCTTTGCTATATGCCGGATGTCTGGTGTTCCGGAAGAGGAAGGATGGAGGAAGAGAGAATGGAACGTTGGGTGCTATTGAGAAAAGGCGCGGATTTCAGTGCGATCGGAAGGAAATTCGGGATCAGTCCGCGGTTGGCTTCTCTGATCAGGAACAGGGAGGTGACGGGGGAGCATGAGATAGACAGGTATCTCAATGGAACGATCGCCGATCTGCATGACGGGATGCAGATGAAAGGGATGGATCAGGCGGTAGATATCCTGCGGGAGAAGATCGAGAGCCGGGAGAAGATCCGCGTGATCGGAGACTATGATATTGACGGGATCAATGCGGTGTACATATTATTAGAAGGAATAGGAGCCCTCGGCGGGGATGTGGACAGCGATATCCCGGACCGTGTGAAGGACGGATACGGACTGAACGTGGAGCTGATTGATAGGGCGCACAGGGAAGGGATTGATACGATCGTTACCTGTGATAACGGCATTGCGGCGGCTGACGAGATCGCATATGGGAAGAGCCTTGGGATGACGGTTATCGTGACGGATCATCATGAGGTTCCGTATGACGACGAAGAAGGAGAGCGGTTCTATCTGCTCCCTTCGGCGGATGCGGTGATCGATCCGAAGCAGCCGGGGTGTGCGTATCCGTTCAAAGGGCTGTGCGGCGCCGCTATAGCATATAAGGTGGTGGAAGCGCTCTGCGAGGCGATGGGACGGGACGCGGATGAAATGGATCATCTGCTTGAGAATGCCGCGGTCGCGACTGTGGGAGACGTCATGGATCTGGAAGGGGAGAATCGTATTATCGTGAAGGAAGGGCTTCAGATGCTTAGCCGTACGCAGAATCCGGGGTTCAGGGCGCTGATGGAATGTACGGGGATCGCAAGAGACAAGATCCGTGCCTATCATATCGGCTTTATCCTGGGACCCTGTCTGAATGCCAGCGGAAGGCTTGACACGGCAAAAAGAGCATTGGGGCTTCTGCAGGCGAAGGATAAGAAAGAGGCAGATATGCTGGCGGGAGATCTGAAAGCATTGAACGACAGCAGAAAGGAAATGACTGAGAAAGCGGTAGCACAGGCAAAAGAACTGGTGGAAAGCACGGGCATGGGATGCGATAAAGTTCTGGTCATCTATCTCCCCGGATGTCATGAGAGCCTGGCAGGAATCGTAGCAGGAAGGATCCGGGAGAGTTATTACAGGCCGGTTTTTGTGCTGACGGACGCGCAGGAAGGCGTGAAAGGCTCCGGACGGTCCATCGACGCCTATCATATGTATGAGGAACTCAGTAAATGCAAAGAACTGCTGTCTCGTTATGGAGGACACAGGCTGGCGGCAGGCTTATCATTAAAGAAAGAGAATGTGGAGCCGCTCCGCCGGCTGCTCAACGAAAACTGCCGGCTGACCGAAGAGGAGTTGTCTGAGAAAGTAGTCATCGACATGGAACTGCCGTTTGCCTGTGTAACGGAAGCCTTCGTAGAGGAATTGTCTCTTCTGGAGCCCTTTGGAAAGGGGAATACCAAGCCGGTGTTCGCGGCGCGCGATGTGGAGATCTTAAGCGGGAGGCTCATGGGCAAGAACCAGAACGTCTTGAAATTGCGGGTGAAGGATACGGCAGGGACTATGATAGAAGCCATGTGTTTCCATGAGGCAGAAGGACTTCTGCATATGCTGGAGGAAAAGTATGGTAAGGGTAAGGTAAAAGATATGTTGGAAGGGAAGAAATGCCATATGACGATGTCCGTAACCTTTTATCCGGATATAAATGAATATCAGGGGCGGATCACTCCCCAGATCGTACTGACGCATTACAGGTGATATGCAGTCTTGAAAATCACGGAAACTAATGCTATACTAAAAAAGTATTTGAGAATAGGAATGGAGAGGTTGTTATGAAAAAGATCGAAGAGTACGTAAGAAGTATTCCGGATTTTCCGGAGCCTGGAATTATATTCCGTGATGTAACCAGCATCCTGCAGGATGCAGACGGACTTGCGCTTGCCGTAGACCTTATGCAGGAGAAGCTCAAAGGGGTAGAGTTTGACCTGATCGCGGGTCCTGAGTCCAGAGGTTTTATATTTGGCGTGCCGATCGCGTACAATCTGCATAAGCCGTTTGTCCCGATCAGAAAGAAAGGGAAGCTTCCGTGTGAGACGGTATCCGTGGAGTATGAACTGGAATACGGGACCGCGCAGTTAGAGATCCACCGGGATGCGATAAAACCAGGGCAGAAGGTAGTGATCATAGACGATCTGATCGCAACAGGCGGAACGAATGAAGCGATCGTCAGGCTGATAGAAGGGCTTGGCGGAGAAGTAGTCAAGACCGTGTTCCTCATGGAGCTGGCGGGACTGAACGGAAGAGACAAGTTAAAAGGATATGATGTGGAATCTGTGATCGTATATCCGGGGAAATAATGTACTGGTTACATGGGAAATGAGAAAGGAAGGAGGCGTTAATGTGTCAGGAGTAACAACTTATGAGGCGGTTGACGACCGGATCGCGGCAGAAGCGATCATGACGGATCATTCCAAGGGTCTTGAGATTGTAGATGGCCATGCGGTAAAGGCGCCGGGGGATTATGAGGATCCTGACCGGCTGTATGACGTGTTAATCGCCCGTATCCGTAAGTATCACCCGTCTACGGATGTGACGATGATCGAGAAGGCATATCGTCTTGCGGCAGAGGCGCACGGGGATCAGTGCCGGAAGTCGGGAGAGCCGTATATTGTCCACCCGCTCTGGGTAGCCATCATATTGGCGGATCTGGAGATGGATAAGGAGACGATCGCGGCAGGGCTGCTCCACGATGTGGTGGAAGATACACAGATCAATGAAAAAGAGATCGAGAAGGATTTCGGCGGGGAAGTGGCGCTTCTGGTAGACGGCGTCACAAAGTTGGGAAGATTGTCTTACTCATCGGATAAATTAGACGTCCAGGCGGAGAATCTGCGTAAGATGTTTCTTGCTATGGCGAAGGACATCCGTGTGATCATCATCAAGCTTGCGGACCGTCTGCATAATCTGCGTACGCTGCAGTTCATGAAGCCTGCAAAGCAGCAGGAGAAGGCAAGAGAGACGATGGATATCTATGCGCCGATCGCTCAGCGCCTTGGTATCTCTAAGATTAAGACGGAGCTTGACGATCTGGCGCTTAAGTATTCACAGCCGGAGGTTTTCTTTGACCTGGTAGGCCAGATCAATGACAGAAAGATGGAACGGGAAGAATTCGTGCAGCAGATCGTGGATGAGGTTTCTGCGCATATGAAGAACGCGGGGATCGAGGCAGAAGTCAGCGGACGTGTGAAGCATTTCTTCAGTATCTATAAGAAGATGGTGAACCAGGATAAGACGGTGGATCAGATCTATGACCTCTTTGCGGTCCGCATCATCGTAGAGTCGGTGAGGGATTGTTATGCCGCGTTAGGGGTGATCCATGAGCTGTACACGCCGATCCCGGGACGGTTTAAGGATTATATCGCGATGCCGAAGCCCAATATGTACCAGTCTCTTCATACGACGCTTATGAGTTCCGTAGGGCAGCCTTTTGAGATCCAGATCCGGACGGAAGAGATGCATAAGACGGCAGAGTATGGGATCGCGGCACACTGGAAATATAAAGAATCCAACGATGGCAAGAAGAATGTAAAAGCACAGGAAGAAGAGAAGCTTAGCTGGCTTAGGCAGATCCTGGAGTGGCAGAGGGACATGTCGGATAACCGGGAATTCATGAACCTGATCAAGGGAGATCTGGATCTCTTTGCGGAGGATGTATATTGCTTTACGCCGCAGGGGGATGTCAAGAATCTGCCGAATGGCTCCACGCCGATCGACTTTGCCTATATTATCCACAGCGCGGTGGGCAATAAGATGGTGGGCGCCAGGGTGAATGGGAAGCTTGTGAATATTGATTATAAGATCCAGAACGGCGACAGGATCGAGATCCTGACTTCGCAGAATTCGAAAGGCCCCAGCCGGGACTGGCTGAATATCGTGAAGAGCACCCAGGCTAAGAATAAGATCAACCAGTGGTTTAAGAAGGAGTTTAAAGAAGACAATATCATCAAAGGCAAGGAGTTGATCGCCTCGTACTGCAAGGCGAAATCCATCGCCCCCAGTCAGGTTCTCATCTCCAGGTATCAGGAGATCGTCCAGAAGAAGTATGGCTTCAAGGACTGGGAGTCGGTGCTTGCGGCGATCGGACACGGCGGGCTCAAGGAAGGCCAGGTGGTAAACCGTCTGGTGGAGGAATACGGCAAGGAGCATAAGCAGGAGCTTACGGACGAGGATGTGCTTGAGAAGGTGGCTGAAGCGGCGAAGAATAAGGTGCATATCGCCAAGTCAAAGAGCGGGATCGTTGTGAAAGGCATCGACGATGTCGCCGTACGTTTCTCAAGGTGCTGCAATCCTGTTCCGGGAGATGAGATCGTCGGATTCGTGACCAGGGGAAGAGGCTTATCGATCCATCGGACAGATTGCGTGAATATGCTCCATCTTACCGAGGTTGAGCGTGCGAGGCTGATCGACGCGGAGTGGGAGAACGATGTGGCGGAGAAAGCCGGCGGGCAGTATCTGGCGGAGATCAAGATGTATGCTTATGACAGGAAGGGGCTTCTTATGGAGATGTCCAGGATATTCACGGAAGCGAATGTGGATGTGAAGTCCATGAACATCCGTACCAGTAAGAAGCAGAGTACGGCGACGATCGAGGCAGGCTTCATCGTGCACGGAAGAGATGAGCTGGAGTGGATCGTGAAAAAGCTTCTCCAGGTGGAAGATGTAATAGATATTGAAAGGACGACGGGGTAACCAAGAAGATGAAGGTAGAACGTTTTTTGACAGGAATTATCAGTACGAATTGTTATCTGGCGATCAACGAGGAGACGAAACAGACGGTTGTGATCGATCCGGCTTCCAGTTCGCCGAGCCTTATGAACCATATAGAAGCGGAAGGGCTTAAGGTGGAAGCGATCCTGCTGACGCACGGACATTTTGACCATATCATGGGAATTGACGGTTTTCTTAAGAAGTATGATGTGCCGGTATATGTGCATGAGGATGACAAGGAGATGATGAATGATCCGCAGCTGAACCAGTCTTCGACCTATACGGCAGGGTATACATTCTCGGGTGCGGAGTGTATCAGGGACGGGCAGGTGCTGCATCTTGCGGGAAATGATTTTGAAGTGTTCCATACGCCGGGGCATACGCCGGGCTGCTGTTGTTTTTATGTGAGGGAAGAGGGCGTGCTGTTCAGCGGGGATACGTTATTTGCGAATTCCGTAGGGCGTACGGATTTCCCGGGAAGCAGTACGTCGGCGCTGATCCGTTCGATCCGTGAGAAACTTTTGCCGCTTCCGGACGAGACCCGGGTATATCCGGGACACATGGGAGAGACGGCGATCGGCTACGAGAGAGAGCATAATCCGTATATATAGCAGGTAGAAAAGAATGGAGCAGAGTCGGGATGATTCAGATTGTATGTAAGAGCGAGGCATATACGTATAATGTGTATCATATCGTGAAGGCTTTTTTCCCATCTGAAGAGATGATCAGCAGGGTGGAGGAAAAAGCCTCTCATTATGTTATGGTACAATTACCGGACGCGGGCAGGATCCTGATCGGAACAGGAGAGACGGATATCCGGACGGAGGCGGTCTCTGATGAACAGATCCAGCCGCTGACGGAAAAGGAACTTAAGTATCAGATTGATGTGAAGCTTTATCATGAACTTAAGAGGGTGACAGGACGGTCTCTGGCATGGGGGATCCTGACAGGAGTCAGGCCCACTAAGATCGCCATGGAGAAGGCGGAGGAAGGGTGGACGAAGGAGCGGTTCGTTCCCTGGTTTCAGGCGGATTGTCTGGTAAGCCGTAAGAAGGCGGAGCTTTCCTGGGAGATCGCAAAGCGTGAGCAGACATTGCTTGAAAAGCTGGATTATGAAGAAGGGTACAGCCTGTATGTCGGGATCCCGTTCTGTCCGACTGTCTGCACCTATTGTTCTTTCAGTTCCGGAGCATTAGCCGACTGGGCGGACCGGGTGGAGGATTATCTGGATGCTCTTGTAAAGGAGCTTGTCTTCATCGCAGAGAAGTCTTCTAAGAAAAGGCTGAATACTATCTATATCGGCGGCGGGACGCCGACTACATTGACAGCGTCCCAGTTAGAACGGCTGCTCGGGTGTATTGACAGGTATTTTCCCAGGGAAGATCTGTTGGAATACACGGTGGAGGCAGGACGTCCGGACAGTATAACAAGAGAAAAGCTTGAGGTCTTAAAGCGGCATGGCGTCACCCGGCTGTCTATTAATCCACAGAGTATGCAGCAGAAGACGCTGGATATCATTGGAAGGAAGCATCGGGTGGAAGAGATCGTAGAAGCATTTTCACTGGCACGGGGGATGGGATTCGATCATATCAACATGGATCTGATCGCCGGGCTTCCGAAAGAGACGGCGGCAGATATGGCGGATACGCTTCGTCAGATCAAGAAGCTTGCGCCGGACAGCCTGACCGTTCATTCTCTGGCGATCAAGAGGGCGGCGAAGATGGAGTGGGAGGATCTTAAGACGGATGCGGATGAGATATACCGGACACTTTCGGAGATGATAGAGATGTCAAAGGAAGCGGCAGGTCAGATGGGGCTTCTGCCTTATTATCTGTACCGGCAGAAGAATATTGCGGGGAATTTTGAGAATGTCGGCTATGCAAAGGTTGACAAAGCGGGAATATACAATATACTTATTATGGAGGAGAAACAGTCTATTATCGCAGCCGGCGCGGGAGCGTCTACCAAGATCATATTGAAAGAACCGATTCCCATGCCAGGCAGCAAAAAGAAGAAGATGACCCGTCTGATGCGCATTGAGAATGTAAAGGCAATTGATGCCTATATCAGCCGCATCGGCGAGATGACGGAACGAAAAGGAGAATGGCTATGGCGTTAAAGAAGAAACCGGTCACCGGGATGAAGGACATGCTCCCGGGAGAGATGGAGATCCGGGACTATGTGATACAGTTGGTGAAGGAAACGTATAAGACTTATGGGTTCCAGTCTATGGAGACGCCCTGTGTGGAGCATATAGAGAACCTCTGCAGTAAGCAGGGAGGAGATAATGAGAAATTAATCTTCAAGATCTTAAAGCGCGGCGAGAAGCTTAAGATCGAGACAGCGAAGGCGGAAGACGACCTGGTAGACGGAGGACTGCGCTATGACCTGACAGTGCCCCTCGCCAGATATTACGCGAATCACTCTAATGAGCTGCCTTCGCCTTTTAAGGCAATGCAGATCGGCAATGTATGGCGCGCAGACCGTCCGCAGAAGGGAAGGTTCCGTCAGTTTATGCAGTGTGATATTGATATTCTGGGCGAACCGTCGAATCTGGCGGAGATAGAGCTGATCCTGGCGACGACAGCCATGTTGGGGAAGCTGGATTTTAAGAATTTTACCGTATGTATCAATGACCGCAATATTCTGAAAGCGATGGCGGCATACAGCGGTTTCAGAGAAGAAGATTATGACGAGGTGTTCATAATACTGGATAAGATGGATAAGATCGGCGCCGAAGGCGTGGCCGCAGAACTCCAGGCGATGGGAAACAGTAAGGAGCAGGTGGAGACATACCTTGATCTCTTTCGGGAGACGACGGCAGATGCAAAAGGAATCCGCCGCCTGAAAGAAAAGTTGGGAGACTGTCTGCGTGACGAGACCGCAGACGGGCTTGAGATGATCATCTCAAGTGTAGAAGCGGCAAAGGATTGTGAATTCAAGATCTGTTTTGATCCGACGCTGGTCAGAGGACAGTCCTATTATACGGGTACGATCTTCGAAGTCAGGATGGATGATTTCGGCGGTTCCGTGGCGGGCGGCGGACGGTATGACAAGATGATCGGTAAGTTTACCGGACAGGATACTCCGGCGTGCGGGTTCTCCATCGGCTTTGAGCGGATTGTCATGCTTCTTCTGGAAAATGGTTATAAAGTTCCGGGAAAGGGAAGCAAGAAGGCATATCTGTTAGAGAAGAAGCTTCCGAAAGAAGGGGTGCTCAAGGTTCTGGAACTTGCGAAAGCAGACAGAGCGGCAGGCTGCCAGGTATTGATCGTGAATATGAAGAAGAATAAGAAGTTCCAGAAGGAACAGCTGACGGAAGACGGATACGGAGAGATCGTAGACTGTTATGCAGATTCCTGGAGGGAAGTTTTGTAGGTTTTTCGTTTGGATCAACGGCAGATCTAATATGGCAGGGTAACAAACAGTATGATTATTAGAGAAGGAGAATGAGAACATGGCAGAGTCAATGCAGGGATTAAAGAGAACTCACAGATGTGCGGAACTGTCCGTCTCCAATGTAGGAGAGACCGTGACCGTCATGGGTTGGGTGCAGAAGAACAGGAATAAGGGCGGACTGGTTTTTGTGGATGTAAGAGACCGTTCAGGGATCCTCCAGGTCGTATTCGAGGAGGGGAGATCAGATGCGGAACTGATCGAGAAGGCGGCAAAGCTTCGGGCAGAGTTTGTGGTTGCCGTTGTGGGAACGGTAGAGAAGCGTTCCGGCGCCGTCAACGAGAATCTGGCGACCGGAGAGATCGAGATCATCCCGGCAGAGCTTCGGATCCTTTCCGAATCAGAGACGCCTCCGTTTCCTATCGAGGAGAATTCTAAGACAAGGGAAGAGGTGCGCCTGAAATACCGATACTTGGATCTTAGAAGGCCGGATCTTCAGAGGAACCTGATGATGAGGAGCCAGGTGGCGACCTTGACCCGCCAGTTTCTCGCAGAAGAGGGATTCTTAGAGATCGAGACGCCGATGATGATCGGAAGCACGCCGGAGGGGGCAAGAGATTATCTGGTTCCAAGCCGTATCCATCAGGGACATTTCTACGCGCTTCCCCAGTCGCCGCAGTTGTTCAAGCAGCTGTTGATGTGTTCCGGGTATGACAGGTATTTCCAGCTTGCAAGATGCTTCCGTGACGAGGACCTGCGTGCTGACCGTCAGCCGGAGTTTACACAGATTGATATGGAGTTGTCTTTTGTTGACGTGGATGATGTCATTGACGTCAATGAACGGCTGCTCGCGAAGCTTTTCAAGGAGGTTCTGGGGCTTGAGGTGGCGCTTCCGATCCCGAGGATGACCTGGCAGGAAGCAATGGACCGTTACGGCTCTGACAAGCCGGATATCCGGTTTGGAATGGAGCTTAACGACGTGACGGAAGCAGTAAGAGGATGTGAATTTGCCGTATTCAAGGGGGCGGTCGAGAACGGGGGTTCCGTAAGAGGCATCAACGCCAAGGGTCAAGGCGGTATGCCGCGCAAGAAGATCGACAAGCTGGTGTCCTTTGCGAAGGATTACGGTGCGAAGGGGCTTGCCTATATTGCGATCCAGGAGGACGGCACAGTGAAGTCTTCCTTTGCGAAATTCATGACAGAAGAAGAGATGGCGGCGCTTGTTCAGGCAATGGGCGGAGAGAACGGAGATCTTCTTCTCTTTGCGGCGGATAAGAATAAGGTTGTATGGGATGTCCTGGGCGCGCTTCGCCTGGAGCTTGCACGCCAGATGGAGCTGCTTGATAAGAATGATTACAAGTTTCTGTGGGTGACGGAATTCCCGCTGTTAGAGTGGAGTGAAGAGCAGAACCGTTATACGGCGATGCATCATCCGTTTACGATGCCGATGGAAGAAGACCTCGAGTACATTGACAGCGAGCCGGGAAGGGTACGCGCGAAGGCATATGATATCGTACTGAATGGAAATGAGATCGGCGGCGGAAGCGTCAGGATCTTCAACCCCGAGATACAGAACAAGATGTTCGAGGTACTTGGGTTCACTCCGGAACAGGCACAGGAGCAGTTCGGATTCCTCCTGACCGCGTTCAAGTACGGAGTCCCGCCTCACGCAGGGCTTGCCTACGGGCTGGACCGTCTGGTGATGCTGATGGCGAAGGAAGACAGCATCCGCGATGTGATCGCATTCCCGAAGGTGAAGGATGCCTCTGATCTGATGACCGAAGCGCCGACGGCAGTCGACCAGAAGCAGTTGGATGAGCTTGGGCTTGTGATCGCCGGGCAGGAAGAGACGGCGGAATAATGACAGGCGTGAAATAAGTATGGAAAAAAATCACTTGACTTTATTGTAGTAAATTGCTAATATAGTAACGTACTATTTGGAAAGCGTGACCGACAGCATCTTATGATGTATGGTTTTGCATACGTGAATGTATGTGCGCGGCGCTTTTCAGGAGGCGAAAAAATAAGTCTGAGGTGAGATTTTATGAAAAAGTGGATTACGGTTTTATTAGCGTCAGCCATGGTATTTTCCTTGTCTGCATGCGGCGGTTCAGGAGACGGCAAGAGCTCCGGGGATTCGGACGGAAGCGACATGGATTATGTGAAAGAGAAAGGGACTTTGGTTGTCGGCATTACGGATTTTGAGCCGATGGATTACAAAGGAGACGATGACGAGTGGATCGGATTTGACGCGGATATGGCGAGAGCATTTGCAGAGAGCCTGGGTGTCGAGGCTGAATTCGTAGAGATCGACTGGGATAACAAGATCATGGAGTTAGACGGCAAGACCATTGATTGTGTATGGAACGGCATGACGCTTACCAGTGAAGTGACCAGCTCGATGGAATGCTCCAATGCGTACTGCAACAATGCGCAGGTAGTCATCGTTCCTTCCGATGTGGCGGACAAGTATCAGGATGAGGACAGCCTGTCTGAGCTTACCTTTGCTGTAGAGGCTGGAAGCGCAGGAGAAGAAGCTGTGGAAGGGCTGGAGCTTGAATTCACATCTGTGAAGGCACAGGCGGATGCTTTGATGGAAGTTTCTGCAGGAACGTCCGACGCGGCGGTAATTGATTCTCTGATGGCAGCGGCTATGGTAGGCGAAGGGACAGGTTATGAGGATCTTACATACACTTGCGGATTGAATGACGAAGAATACGGAGTAGGTTTCCGCAAGGGATCTGATCTGGCAAAAGCGCTGAATGATTTCTTCGCGTCAAGCTATAAAGACGGCAGCATGATGGAGTGCGCCGAGAAATACGGAGTACAGGCTGCGATCATTGAGCAGTAGAGAAAAGGGCGGAGCTGTCCGCTCTTTTTTCCCGCAAAGCAACGAGCTAAGCAGCAGAATCAAAGGAGAAAGCAGGTTACAGATATGGGACAGATCATGGAGCAGATGCCGGTGGTTGTAGAGGCGCTGAATGTCGGTTTCCTACAGACGTTAAAACTTTTTTTTATCACATTGATCGGGGCATTCCCATTGGGGCTGATCATTGCATTCGGATCAATGTCGCGGTTTTTGCCGCTCAGTTTATTCAGTAAATTTGTTGTCTGGATCATACGCGGGACGCCTCTGATGATCCAGCTCCTTATTATCTATTATTTCCCGGGGCTGGTACTGCATAACCCGATCTGGGGAGGCGGCGAGACAGGACGGTTCCTGGCGGCGTCGTTCTCGTTTATTTTGAATTATGCCTGTTATTTCTCAGAGATCTACCGCGGCGGTATCCAGGGTGTGCCGATAGGGCAGGAAGAAGCCGGACTGGTACTTGGTATGACGAAGAGCCAGATCTTCTTCAAGATCACGCTGCTTCAGATGATCAAACGTATCGTACCGCCTATGTCGAATGAGATCATCACACTGGTCAAGGATACTTCATTGGCAAGGATCATTGCATTGCAGGAGATTATCTGGGCAGGGCAGGCATTCATGAAGGGTTCCCACGGTATCTCAGGAGCGATCTGGCCGCTGTTTTTTACGGCTGTGTACTATCTGATCTTCAACGGTATCCTGACGCTGCTGCTTGGGCGGTTGGAGCGTAAGCTTGATTATTTCAGATAAAGGAGGGCGGATAGGATGTCAATCTTGGAAGCAGAACATATATGTAAGACCTTCAATCACACAGAGGTATTGAAGGATATCAGTTTTTCGCTGGAGAAGGGACAGGCGCTCTCGATCATAGGATCATCCGGAAGCGGGAAGACGACGCTCCTTCGGTGTCTGAATTTCCTTGAGACGCCGGATAAGGGAGTCATCCGGGTCAACGGCGAGACTCTGTTCGATGCGGACGATCCGTCGACGAGACAGGAAGCGGCGATCCGCAAGAAGAGGCTGCATTTCGGCCTGGTATTCCAGTCTTTTAACCTGTTTCCGCAGTATACGGCGATTCAGAACGTGATGCTGGCGAAAGAACTTCTGGCTTCGGAGCAGCCGGATTACAAGGCAAGGAAGAAGGAGATCCAGGAAGAGATCCGGGCACAGGCAGAGACCCTTCTTGTGCAGATGGGATTAAGCAACCGTAAGGATAACTATCCGCATCAGCTCTCCGGGGGACAGTGCCAGCGTGTCGCGATCGCAAGGGCGTTGGCTCTGCAACCGGATATCCTGTGTTTTGACGAGCCTACTTCCGCACTGGATCCGGAGCTTACAGGAGAGGTTTTACGGGTGATCAAGGAATTGGCGGATGAGAATACCACGATGGTCATCGTGACTCATGAGATGGCATTTGCAAGGGATGTGGCGGATCATGTGATCTTCATGGATGATGGGATCATCGTGGAGCAAGGAGATCCATTACAGGTGTTCGAGCATCCGGCAGAGGAAAGGACCCGGCAGTTTTTGTCACGGTTCACACAGGGGTAGTATTTGGAGAATAGAGAAGATAAGGGGCGGCTGCGAAATATGGTGTATATATTTCGCAGCCGCCCCTTGATTCCCGCGAGCAATGAGCCAGGAGGGCATGCTTGCAGAGGGGTATTTGACTTACAGTTTTTCGCCGGTCAGCATCTCATAACCCTGCAGGTACTTATCAATGGTCTTCTGCACGATATCTTCCGGCAGAGTCCAGTCGTTCTCCGGATTGGCTTTCAGCCAGTCACGGGCGAACTGCTTGTCGAACGACGGCTGTCCGTGTCCAGGTTCATATCCGTCGGCCGGCCAGAAGCGGGAGCTGTCCGGGGTCAGCATCTCGTCGCCGATGACGATCGCTCCGTTCTCATCCAGGCCGAATTCGAACTTGGTATCCGCGATGATGATCCCCTTCGTCAGTGCATAGTCCGCACATTTCTTATAGAGTGCAAGGGTACAGTCACGAAGCTTTGCCGCATATTCTTCTCCCTTACCCGGGAAATGCTTCTCCAGATGAGCGATGCTCTGTTCATAGGAAATGTTCTCGTCATGGTCTCCGATCTCAGCCTTGGTGGACGGTGTGTAGATCGGTTCCGGCAGCTTGTCGGATTCCTTCAATCCTTCCGGCAATCGGATGCCGCATACCGTGCCGTCCTTCTGATAGCTTGCCCAGCCGCTTCCGGTGATGTAGCCGCGGACAATACATTCGATGGGAAGCATCTCAAGCTTCTTGCACATCATGCTGTTCCCGTCAAACTGCGGAGTACGGAAGAACTCCGGCATATCCTTTACATCTGTGGAGATCATATGGTTCGGAAGGATGTCTTTTGTCATGTCGAACCAGAATCTTGACATCTGGGTCAGGACGGTACCCTTCTTCGTCACGTCGTTTTTCAGAATAACGTCAAAACAACTGATACGGTCGGTGGCTACCATGATCAGGCTGTCGCCGTTATCATAGATCTCGCGTACTTTACCTTCTTTGATTGGTTTCATATAGTATCCCTCTCTTTGTCATTGTATTTTGATAGAATTCACTATAGTATATAGATAAACAGATTTTGACGGAAAAATCAATATAAAAATTCATTTTTTATGATTTCACTCACTGCAGGGGGAGATATAGCTTCACCTCGAATATTTCCTTTTCCTGCCAGACTTCCATCCTCCCATCCAGAATCTGTATCATCCGGTCCACGTTTTTCAAGCCGATATTATTACTGTCTATATGAGAATCTCCGTCTTTGATCCGATTCGTAACGGAGACGATGAATTCCGTATCCCGTATTCTTGCGGAAACCGTAACCGCGTGTTTTTTGTCCCCGTATTTTAAGATGTTCGAGAACAGATTGTTGAAGATCCGTTTCAGCATTGTCTTATCACTCTGCAGTACGCCGGTAGTCTCAGGCAGATTCAATGCCATACTGAAACCCGCCAGACGGATGAAGTCGCAGTTTTCCGTCAGGCATTGCCCTATAAAATCCGTGGAAAGCCACGCGATCTCAGGCGTCTCCGTCTCTTCCGCCACCAGAGCATACTCGAACATCCGATCCGTCAGTTCTTTGATATCTTCAGCCTTTTTCAGGCATCGGTCCAGATATTCCTCCTGTGTCTGAGGATTCCGTTTTAGCTTCAGGACTTCCAGATATCCGTTCAGGATGGTGAGGGGCGTCCTAAGGTCGTGGGACAGCGCCGTGATCAGGTCCTGGTTTGCCTTGCGGCTTTCCTGCTCCTTTCGGATATTGTCGTACAGAGATTCCCGCAGATGGTTCAGCTCATTGGCAAGAATCCCGATCTCATTGCAGCCAAGATCAGGAACCCTGTGTTCCAGGTCTCCCGCAGACATGGTAAGGATTTCGTCTTTCAACATCAGGATCTGCCGCATCTTGCGGTTAAGGAACAGAAGGACGATGCTGATGAAGAGAGTGACCGACAAGAGGAAACAGACGAGCAGAAAGGGATATGCAAACAAAGTACGTTCATAATTGTATAACATGACCTGTGCGGTCCCGTTTGCAAATTCCAGGGGGAAATCCATTATAAATTCCCCCTCACCGTCTGTAAAACGGTAGCCGATATTAAAAAAGAACAGAAAATTGTCATTGCTCATGACGGGGGCAAATCTTCCTGCACGGAGCAACCCGTCGTCGATATCATAGATATAGATGCTAGTATAATCATTGACAAGGTCAAAGAAGGGTGAAAGCGCTTTTACAGCTTTGGTATCGTTCTCTGATTCCGGGATATTATAGCGCAGGGCTTCTTCTGCGAGGGTCATTTGGAAATCCTCATCATTGATCTGTGTATAAAATAAGTCGATGCGTATGGCAACCTCACAGAGTTTCCATTTATTCAGCCACAGCAGTTCAAACAGAGTGAAAGCGATGAGCATGGCGCACAGGATCACAATGGCGGACTGTGTGCGGATCTTCAAGTCTTTGAATCGTCTAGTCACAGCGATACCCCTTTCCCCAAATGGTTTTGATCAGCGCCGGATTCTTCGGATCCTTTTCGATCTTAAGCCGCAGATTGCGGATGTGGACCATGACCGTATTGTTGGCTCCGTAATAGTAAGGTTCGTTCCATACGGACTCATAAAGATGCTGTGCAGAGAAGATCTGGCGGCGGTGCTTCACCAGAAGAAGCAGCATGGCATATTCTGTGTCCGTAAGCTCCAGGGGAATTTGGCCGGAGGTTACTTCTTCCTTTGCCTCATCGATCTTAAGGTGATGGAAGACGAGCGGTTCCGCCGGTATGCTGCCTGCCGGTGCGTTTGCAGATATGCCGCTTTCTGATAGCGCGTCTTTTCCGCGGTAAACCTGATAGCGGCGGATCAACGCCTTGGCGCGGCTGATGAGTTCGTTGTAGGAAAAGGGTTTGGCAAGATAATCGTCGCCGCCGCTTGAGAAACCCAGAGTCTTGTCGCTGTCTTTGGTGCGCGCGCTTAAGAACAGGATGGGCGCGTTGCTGTTCTTGCGGATCTCGATACAAGTCTGGTATCCGTTGAGCCCCGGCATCATGATATCAAGGATGATCAGGTCAAAATCCAGCTTTTTCGTGAGGTCTAAGGCGCGTTGCCCGTCATCGGCTTCTTCGATATCGAATCCCTCCCCTTCCAGCAGGATATGGATGATCTCACGGATCTCTGCGTTATCGTCTACGATTAGAATGCGTGATGGTTCCATGTGCGTGTATCTCCTTTCCATAAGCTTGACATTCCAGACAGCTTGCTATTGTATTAAAGTTGAACTTGTTATTTTCAGGCGATTTCTTCTATACTATCTTTAAATAGTATAACAGTTTTTTGGAAATTCTTAGAAGTTCTTAAGAATTTTTAAGATTTATTTTTACCGTTTCTTAAGGGATTCCGTGTAAAGTATGTGCATGAAGGGAAAAATATAGAAAATTTCTACTTATGTGACTAAAGCGGCGCCTGATGAGGGCGGCGCTTGGAGGAAGAAACAGGAGGCATGAAAGATGAGCAGAATAAGTATTGTAATTCCGTGTTTTAATGAAGAGGAGGCGCTTCCGGTATATTACCGCACGATGTGTCAGGTGATGCGGGAGATGCCGGAGGAAGAATTTGAACTGATCTTCGTAGATGACGGCTCTTCAGACAGAACCCTTTCTATATTAAAGGACATGAATGAGACGGACGGGCGTTGCCGTTATCTGTCATTTTCCAGGAATTTCGGGAAAGAAGCGGCAATCTATGCGGGACTTAAGAATGCAGGCGGCGATTATGTGGCGACCATGGACGTAGATCTGCAGGATCCGCCGGGATTGCTGCCGGAGATGTACCGGATCCTCAAAGAGGAGGATTACGATAGTGTGGCGACCAGACGATCCACGAGGGCGGGGGAACCAAGGATCCGTTCCTTCCTGTCAGAGAGTTTCTATAAATTCATCAACAGCATTTCCAAGACGGAGATTGTAAACGGGGCGAGAGATTACCGGCTGATGAAGCGCAAGATGGTGGATGCCGTGTTGGGGATGAGCGAATACAACCGCTTTTCCAAAGGGATCTTCGAGTGGGTGGGATTCCGGACCAAATGGCTGGAGTTCCAGAATGTGGGACGGTGCGCCGGACAGACGAAGTGGTCGGTGAGGAAGCTGTTTACCTATTCTATGGAAGGGATCACGGGCTTCTCAGTTGCTCCTTTATCACTGGCATCGGTGGTGGGAGTGTGCTTCTGTGTGTTGTCCTTCCTTATGATCCTGGTGATCATCGTGCGGACGTTGATCTGGGGGGATCCGGTGTCCGGCTGGCCGTCATTGGTGTGCATCATCTTCATGGTGAGCGGGATACAGCTCTTCTGTACGGGGATCGTGGGAGAATATCTGTCCAAGACCTATCTGGAGACGAAGCACAGGCCGATCTTTATCCTGAAAGATTCCAGTGAGGAGAAGAAAGGGGACAGGCATGAGGCGGCTTCTGTGTAGGGGAAATGATATATGGAGGGAGTATCTTGTGCTGGGAATTCTTACGATTGGCATCTGCTATCTGTTCTGCATCCGGGGCGGAGTGTTTGGCGCAGAGGTAGACTGGATCAGCCAGCACAGTGTACTGCCGGATTATTTCCGTCAGCAGTTCTATGAGACAGGGCGGTTATTTCCGGAATTTGCGGCAAATATCGGAGGAGGACAGAATATCTATAATTTTGCCTATTACGGACTGTACAATCCGCTGTTGCTGCCATCGTATCTGCTCCCTTTTATCAAGATGTCGGATTATATGACGGCGGTTCAGCTGCTCGGGCTGACGGCTTCGGTTCTTCTGATGTACCGGTGGCTTGGAAAGAGAGGGTTCTCTAAGGGAATCTGTGCCGGCACGGCAGTGTTGTTCCTGCTGTCTGGCCCTATGGTTTTTCATTCCTATCATCAAATCATGTTTGTAGATTATATGCCGTTTCTTTTGATGGGGCTGATGGGTGTGGATCGGTATTTTCAATATGCAGGAAGGCGCGGCGGGATGCTTACGATCAGCGTTTTTCTTATGATCATGACCAGTTTTTATTTTAGTATCGGCGGAATGTTGGCGTTGGTATTGTATGGGATACACCGTTGGCTTATGTGGTGTGATGAAGAAGGGAAGAAGGTCACGGTCAGGAATTTTCTTATCGAAGGGACTTGGTTTGCGCTTCATTTTATCACGGCTGTGATGATGAGCGGGATTCTTCTGGTTCCCACAGCGTTTGCACTGACGGGGAGGGAAGGCGAAGGAGCGGTTCTTCGTCTTGGAGAATTGCTGCTGCCAGAGGTCAGGATGGCTAGGTTCTGCTATTCGCCGTATGGAATCGGTATGGTCAGCCTTGCGGTGACGGCTCTGACAGCCTTGTTGTTTGGAAGGAAATGGTATGAACGTATCTTGGCGTTAAGCTGCGGGATAGTCCTGACGGTTCCGGTGTTTGCGTTCTTGTTAAACGGCGGCCTGTATGTACGGGATAAGGTGATGATCCCGTTTTTGCCGTTGTTGTGTTATATTCTGGCGTATTATCTTGACCGAACAGGAGGGGAGGAAGAAGCCGGGCAGTACAGCGAAATGGAGAAGCTTGGGGGAGCATGCGCCGGGAAGAGCCTGCGGAGACAGACAGGAGGGATCCGCGAGGGATTTCTTCCGTATATCCTGACGGTGATATTGGTTTATCTGAGTTGGAGGCGGGGGGAGCTCGAAAAATACGGGAAATGGCTGTTACTGGAAAGTATCTTGTCACTTGCCTGCTTTTCAGTATATTATTGGGCGAAGACAGTCCGGTCAAAGAGAGCACGGTTTACAGAATGCAGGAGAAAGCACGGGAAGAATGCTGCGTTATTATTGCTGCCGGCGGTTCTTATGCTGGCTGTGTCGGGATATCAATATAACGGAACGGAGGGCAAGGCGCTTGACCGGGAATTTTATGAAGAGATGACAGATCCGGATATCGGGAGACAGATCAAGAAGGTTGTGGATGAGGAAGAAGGTTTCTACCGGACGGAGCAGTTGGGGAATGATACCGAGAATGCGGCGAATCTGAACCGGATCTGGGATATGGGGCAATATGTGTCATCCATCTATTCCTCTTCCTATCATGAAGGGTACAGGGAGTTTCGGGAGAATACTTTTTGGTTGGAAGAGCCTTTCCGGAATTTCCTGATGCAGTCTGCGGTACATAATCCTGTGTACCAACGGTTCATGGGAATCAAGTATGTGGTGTCGAAGGAGGAGGTTCCGGGATATGAAGCCGTGGAGTGCGAAGGGAAGAGTAAATGGAAGGTATACGAGAACAACCAGGTATCTCCGATCGCATACGGAACGGATCAGGTGATCTCGGAAGAAGCATATCGGGAATTGGAATTTCCGTATAATCAATTGGCATTGCTCAAGTATGCGGTGGTGAAGGATAGCAAAAGGGCGCAGCCTGCCAGGGATGGAAACGGGATTGGTTCTATGGAAGATCATGCAGGTGAAGAGGTAAAACCGATCAGCCTGAATCTGCCGGAGGCAATAGATTCAGACTTGGATAAGAAACTACAGATAGACCTGCCTGATCTACAGGAGGGTGAGAATGTGTTATTCTTGAGCTTTCGGATCGAGAACCGGAAGCCGTCGAAGGATGTGGCTGTCTGGGTGGAAGGAATCCGGAATAAATTGACGGCAAGAAGCCATTTTTATTATAATAAGAATACGGAATTTACGTATGCAGTTCCGTTGGAAGAGGGACAGGATATGATAGAAATGGTCTTCGGAAAGGGAAGCTATGAGATAAGCGATGCCAGGGCTTATCTGGGAAGCCTGCGTGTGGATGAAGGCAAATTATACCAGTCTGTGTTTCTGGTGGATCGAGAGAGAACGAAGGGGAATCGGATCGAAGGGACGATCGAGGCAGAACGGCGGGGATACTTTATCACGACAATCCCATATGATGAGAATTTTGAGATCCTGGTAGACGAAGAGCAGGCAGAGGCGGAAGAGGTAAATACGGCATTCCTTGGATTTGAGATAGAAGCCGGGGAACACGAGGTCAGGATCGTATACCATGCGCCGGGGGTGAGGGCAGGAAAGATGATGTCGCTCATGGGGGTGCTGCTGTTGGGAGGTATGATGTTCTATTCGAAAGGACATATTTCCTTCCATTCCCCGGGCTTCAGATTTCGATCTAATATCATCTCATCTATCGAGATACGCTTCAAGGCGATCACACAGCAGCGGACAGCCTTCAACATCCTGCGGATCTGCCGTTTCCTGCCTTCGGTGATGGTGATCTTGCCCATGACGACCGGATGGCAGGGACGGTTTTGACCAAAGGACTTCCGGAGTTCCGGGTGGAGCGCGGGCAGGATCTCGGATAATACGGAAGTGCCGGTAACGCTGATCTGGCAGGGCAGAGTGGGCATATCGGAACCGCAAAGCAGGATGCCATTCCGGAGCTTTTGAAGCTTTTCATTATCTAATTCACCTAATGCAATGAATTCATAGGTCTTTTGCTTCTGATATGCCGGGTGTGTCATCCGTTGGTTCCATTTTCCGTCGTCCGTTATGATGAGCAATCCTTCCGTCTCCCGGTCAAGCCGGCCAACAGGAGAGAGCCGCTCATTGCCAAGTTCCTGGAAATACTCCATGACGGTAGGAAAACGGGCGTCCCGGCGGGCGGTAACACAGCCGAAGGGTTTGTTGAACATATAATAATGATAGGCGGGCATACAATCTCCTTTTTCTTTCTCAATGGATTGAGACTTAAGTGTTGAATTATTTTATATAACAGGGAAAGAATTGTCAAGTATAAAATAGTTCCGCGGATATTCTTTTACGGGTATTGTGTTAAAGCGCCAATGTGCCTTATAATAAAAACAGATGATATGTGAAAGTAAGGCGGATATTATGAGTGAAAGTAGACGGATATTGATCGCGGATGATGAGCCGGGCATCATCCAGTTGCTGAAGGATTATTTTGAGATTCAGGATTATCAGGTGATCGAGGCAAAGAACGGCCTGGAGGTATTAGGGCAGTTAAATAAGCAGCCGGATCTTATACTTCTGGATGTGAATATGCCTATGTTGGACGGATTCGAGGTGTGCGAACGGATTCGCAGCCATGTCTCCTGCCCGATCCTCTTCTTGACGGCGAAGATAGAGGAGGCAGACCGGATCCGGGGATTGATGATAGGCGGGGATGATTATATCCTGAAGCCGTTTAGCATCGACGAACTGGGAGCAAGAGTGGAGGCGCATCTTCGGCGTGAGGAACGGAAGAAGTCCGATAAGGCGGTGAAGATATTTGACCGGCTGGCGATTCATTATGGAGACCGAAGTGTGTATTATGAAGAGTATCCCATCAGTTTTACGAAGACAGAGTTCGGGTTAGTGGAGATGCTGTCTCTGAGCGCCGGACAAGTATTCAGCAAGGAGCAGCTGTATGAGAAGGTGCGGGGATTTGACGGGAGCGCCGACAGCAGCATCGTCACGGAGCATATAAGAAGAATACGGAGTAAGATCGGGAAATATACAGATCATGGATATATAGAGACAGTATGGGGAGTGGGTTACCGATGGATTGGTTAGAAGAAAAGATAGAAAAGACAGTAAGATATATCCGTAATCTCTCTTTTCGAAAGGCGATGATGGCATATATCCTGGTCCTGGCGGCGGTGGTTGCCGCGGCGTCTTATCTGACGATGATCATGTGCTGGCAGTGGGAGCTGGCAGAGTGGGGGAAGTATGAGCGTGAAGACCTTATGGAGGTTATTTACAAAAAAGGGCCTTTGTGGGGATGGGGCTATGATTATGCGGCAGAAACGGATCTCTTTAAGATCCGTTTCCTGGATTTTATAAGGGTATGGTGTCCATTTCTCTATGCATTTGCAGGCATGGTGGTGACGATCTGTATCTTCTATGAGAGGCGTCTGGCGAAACCGCTGCATCTTCTGAAGGAAAGTGTGGCAAGAATCCGAGAGAATGATCTTGACTTTTGTGTAAGTTATGAGAGTGAGGATGAATTGGGAAGCCTCTGTGATTCGGTGGAGGATATGCGGATGGAGCTGGTCCGGGGGAAGCAGGAGATGTGGCGGCTGATAGAGAAGCAGAAAGAACTGAATGCGGCGTTCGCCCATGACCTGCGAACGCCGCTTACGGTGCTTCGGGGGTATACGGATTTTCTGGCGCGGTATATTCCGGAGGGGAAGATCAGCGAAGAGAAGATGCAGGATACGCTGCTGCTGATGTCTGCTCATCTGAAACGGCTTGAAGATTACAGCCGGACTATGAAAGGAATCCGGAGTATTGATGAAGTTCCGTTCTGTCCAGAAGGGATGACGATCGGGAGTATCGAGAAGAAGATCAGGGAAGTGGTCTTTGCGCTGAACCAGATCGGGGATATAGAGATACATTATCATGGATACGGTGCAGAGAATGCACAGAAAGAGCAAGATGAGATCAGAGTAGCGGCGGATGATAATATTATCATGGAAGTATTGGAAAATGTGATATCCAATGCCATCCGTTTTGCGAGGAAGGAAATTGAGGTCGCAGGACATTATGATGTGGTTAAGAGCGAATTCAGCCTGATCGTTCGGGACGACGGGAATGGATTTGCAGAAGAGGAGCTTGTGAAAGCGCTTAAGCCGTATCATAAAGAATATGAGAGCAAAGAGAAAGGCGAACATTTTGGGATCGGTCTCTATATCTGCCGGAAATTCTGTAAGAAACACGGCGGAACGCTTGATATTGCAAACAGCATTCGGGGCGGGGCGGCAGTCACGGTATCTTTTTTCCTGGAACGTGTCTGAGACACGTTCCAGGAAGATCCTTGCGTATGTCAATTCCAATATGTTAATTCCGAATTGGGAGAAAGACGATGTTCTTATATTTTCTCAACGCAAAATACAGTACGAGTCCAAGTACTCCGCAGGATAAGATCTCTCCGATCCCAACCGTAAGCATCATGAACGGAATCGGGAGAGCTACGCCGTAACCAAAGCGCAGTACAAAAGGTACGATGAGCGTATTGGCGAGGATCGGCGGAAGCGGCGCCAGTAGTTGGCGGGATCTGCATAATTGGTAAGTAAAGAAGGCTCCGAGTAAAGTTGCAATGCTTCCGAAGATGATATCTGGAAGGATCGCTCCGCCGATTATGTTGCCGATCAGGCACCCGATGAATAATCCGGGGATGGCGGCGGGAGTAAATACCGGAAGAATCGTTAGAGCTTCGGCGATCCTTACCTGGATCTCTCCGAAAGAAAATGGTGCGAATACATAAGTGAGCACCACATAGATGGCAGCGATCATGGCTGCCTGGCTTAGAAAAGCTGTGTTTGTCTGTTTCATTTTTCTTCTCCTTTAGTTTTGTTTTACGAGTGGAAGGTCTCGAACACTCGGATTGATTTGCCGCAAAGCCAGTATTTACAAGGGCTTGCGACTATGTGAGTGTACCACAGAAAGGAGGAAAAAGCAACTACTACACCAATTTTACACCAATTTTTCTTGGAAAGTCGCTAGAATAGCGGAAAAATTGTATATAAATTTTTCGGGGAAGTTGGTTAATAGCCTTTAAGAAAAAAATGAAGTTATAAACCCAGGTGTCATTTGACGGCGGTTAATCTTCAACGACTTTAGAGCCA
Organism: Dorea sp. 5-2; assembly: GCF_000403455.2. GTDB lineage: Bacteria > Bacillota > Clostridia > Lachnospirales > Lachnospiraceae > Sporofaciens. The sequence goes on from NZ_KE159722.1 coordinate 91,086, forward strand.
GTCGGAAAAAACAGGCTCTATTTTTTTACCCAAAAACGTATTTAGTGCCTGCTGATTAAACTTGAAATGCTTGATTTTACTGACTTTTCTGGATATTTGGTATATAATATTTGCAAGGTAATGCAGATTAATCGTTCATTTTTCGTGCAGATAACCTTAGAAATATACAAGCAAGGAGTCCGATATATGTACAAATATCTTGATAAGTTACAACATTCATTCCTCGATTTTAATCAGCCATTAGGAATGCATATGAATCCCGAAAACAGATGGGTGCGTTTGGCAGAACAAATCCCATGGGATGTTTTTGAATCAAAATATGCTGAACTGTTTCCAAATGATACAGGAAATGTTGCAAAGCCTTTGCGTACGGCTCTCGGTTCATTAATTATCCAAAAGAAACTCTGTTTCTCAGACCGCGAACTTGTGGAACAGATTACAGAGAATCCATATCTGCAATACTTCATAGGGCTTCCGGGTTATCAGGAAGAACCACCGTTTGATGCAAGTACCCTTGTCCTTTTCCGGAAACGTTTGTCTCCTGAGATCATTATGGAAGCCAATGACTATATTTTGAATCAGGATGATGATAAGAAGGATCCTCCGTCAGAGGATTCTTCTGAAAAGAGGGATTATGAAAAGGGCCAGGAAGATGCAGGCAATGAGGGGACATTGATCATAGATGCCACCTGTGCACCAGCTAACATCCGATATCCCCAGGATGTATCCCTTTTAAATGAAGCAAGGGAAAAACTGGAGATGATCATTTATCGGTTTTGTAAATCCTATGGACTGCCGTTGCCAAGACGTTACCGTAGAAAAGCCCGGAAAGAATATCTGTCTTTTGCGAAAG
>NZ_KE159722.1:92578-146693 GCF_000403455.2 Dorea sp. 5-2
ATAGTTATGGATTAGGATTAATAGTAACCAAACTGGAGGAAACACAACTCACCTCAATAGCGTTATCGGTACTTACAGCGAACCTCTTCAAAATGCAGAGGAGGATTCTCTGCGCCCTGTTAAGTCTCTTAGAAGGCTTCCCCGAAGAGATTTCGGGGAAGTTGGTAATGGTGACTTAATCAGCAGGCACTATTTAAACGAAAGGAGTTGTTGAAACATGATGAAATGGTTTGACAAGAGCAAATTGCACACAGTAGCGGAGTTAAGAGCAGAGTACAAAAGGTTGTTAATTAAACATCACCCAGACAACGGCGGTAAGGTATCGGATATGCAGGAAATCAACGCCGAGTATGACGCGCTGTACGCGATTTTAAGCCAGAAAGAGCATGTAAGCGGAGAACCTTATAACCCAGAGGAAAACGAGGAATTTAAGGTGATTTTGAACGCTATCAGTGGGTTTAATATGACAGTTGAAATTATTGGCAGTTGGATTTGGGCGTTTGACAGCTATCCATATAAGGATAAACTAAAAGCCTTGAATTTTAAGTGGTGCAGTCGGAAAAAAGCATGGACGTGGCACAGTGAGCCATACCGCAGATACCATTCAAAAGAAATGTCGTTGGATTCTATCAGACGGAAATATGGCTCTGATGTAATCAATAGAAAAACGAAGCAGACAGCTATAGGCTAGAAAGAGAGGATTTTGTTATGAGTACAGAAATCAAAAGTTTAGACGGATGGACAGATTTTGCTGACCGTACAGGCAGGACAAGCATTTACGATTATCTCCGTAAAGGGGATATTGTCGAAGAGAGCCTTGTAGACTACTTTATGAACATAATGCCGCCAAGAGCAATGTCATATGGATATCTGCAAGTTGGAGAGCCGTACAGCCATGCTTACGATATCGACCGCCGACTTAGGGCAACTTATATGACGTTTGCCGAATGTGACGGAAAATGGAGATTCTACGGAAATTGCTTTGCTTATGAAACCATTGATAAAACCTATTGTTAAGCCGTATATGGCTTTATTTTTTTGTTCAAATACAGAAAGGAAGTGAACAAATGTATTGTCTGATGAACGGTATGCCAGTAACCGAATATAACAGCCCATGCGGTGGCTGTTCTCTGTATCTACACACTTGCCGACCAGTAATCTTTAATGGTTATCTTAGTGGCGCAGAATGCGACCTATGCGCGTGCGAGTGGTGCGGATTCTATGGGGAATGTTACACCCGGAATGTCACTTCGTGCCATTCCGAACAGAATTATTATGAAAGCGAGGGAATAACAAATTATGAAGCTAATGAATTACAGCCTTGACTATCTTGTAGAAACTCAAACCCCAACACCGCCAAAGCGACCATACAGCGATTGCCAGTTTCGTATTCTGTGCAGAATTATTCGACAGAAAAAAGTGAGTAGAATTTATTTTTATGGATTGCTGAGTGAACTTTATGATTACCATACAATTAAGCAGTTATCTTATGAAGAAATGTATCATATCATATGGATTTTAAATCATTGGAATTTTATGAAAGAGAGGTATAGCCATGAATAGCATATTGAAACAAATGTTTGAGGAAATTATTACTTATGGAAATGAATTTTATGAAATGAACCGCAGACTTGAAGCTGAGATAACTAATATTTTCGACCCGTATATTGAGAGAATGGAGCTAACTAAAACAGAAAAGGAATCTCTTGAAGATGTATTTTTTGATGTTAGTGCCGCCGCTCAATATGTGGGTTTTCAGCAAGGTATGAAACTGTCTTTCAGACTACTACTGGAAATGCTCTCTGAATGATACATAAAAATATACAGACCTCTTATTCGATTACCTATAAGGGGTCTGTCTGTTAATCAGTTTGTTTTCGTAACTTATAATTCATTAAGTAGTTCAGTTCTGCCTGATTTTCCGCTGTCAGTTTCTTGTAATCAGTTAAAAAATCAAAATCCGCTTTTGACAACTTCATAATGTTCTCAATCGGAATATGCTTTGATTGAAGATGACGCACAAGGGCAATCCCTAAATCATAGGCAGATGTATCTTTAACAGAAATATCTATTTCAGTAGAAGAACCGACCACCAATTCATCTAATGAAACCTTATAGTATTCTGCAAACATTAAAAGAGTATCTATATCGGGTATTCTTCGACCACATTCAAAATATGAATAAACTGAACGACTGATGTTTAAATTCTCACATAATTGCTTTTGTGTCAAATTATGCTGTTGCCGAAGTTCCAACAGTTTTAAGCTGATTCTATTTTGCGGCATACCTTCACCTCGTTTTATTTTCATATTGTACCAATTATAAAAAAATATGTGTTTGGTATTAACAAAATAAGAATTATGTTGTAGAATACTAAATGTCGCATATTGTTACATTTATGCATGTATAATAAATGTACAAAAATGAGAACAGAACAGATTTTCGGTTATAACCACGTAATATTTATATTCTAAAGAAAAGAGAGGAACACAAACATGGGAAAACAATACAATATCATGACATCTTGTGATAATAATTTAGTGCCCTATGTAGCGGTAGGACTTACAGCAATGGCGCATAATCTAAAAGACGCAGATATTGACTTCTTTTTTCTCCACAGTCATGTCAGTCGGAATAACATAGAAATGTTAGAAGTTCTATGTGAGAATCTGGAGAATGGTAAGATTCATTTTCATGAAATTTTAGTGCCACATGCAGAAGTCTATTCAGAATTGGCTGAATATGGAACTGGATGGACTGGCGAAGCATATTACTCTTTATGTGCTCATTTGCTTCTGCCTGATGAAATTGACAGGGTTTTATATCTTGACGCAGGCGACACTCTGATAGTCGGTGATATCGCTCCATATTATCATTATGATTTTCAAGGAAAAAGTCTTGTGGTGACGGGTTCAAGGTATAAGCCATATAATGGAAATCTGGAACTATTTAGTGCGGATGACTTAGGGGATTGGAAAGACGGACTTCCTGGAATCCTGAGAGGAATTTTTAATTCAGGTTCATACATGATGAATTTGGACAAGATGAGAAAAGATGAAAGAACATTAGCGGATTATCAATATTTATCTCTAAAACTCCGAGAACTCTTTGGAGATGATAACCATAATATCTATTGGGGAGACCAAGGACTTCTATCTGCAACATTTGTAGGTGATGTACGATATTATGGTTTCCCTGAAATACGGAATTTATGGTATATGCCTTATAATTTCTGTCTTTGGTATTATGACAGAATGAATGAAAAACCTAATTATTCTCCTGCAATTCTTCATTTCGCAGGAACAGCCTTTAAACCATGGAATGGTACATATCCCATTTTTACAGAAAGGTTTCAGAAAAAAGAACAATTACATTCTATGAATGAATTAAAAAATGGACAAGCAGGATATTTTTATTTATGGCATGAATACGCTATCATTACAAACACAATTTTAGAAGATATTGGTTATTAGAAGAACTATTTATTTACTTTTTGAAAAGATGGAAGAATAAGTAAGAGAACAGAGAGAGTATACACCTACAATTTAATAAAAATATTTCTAAAATTATAAAAGAAATGTATCATAGCAATACAGGAGATACTTTTACGAGGGGGTATCTCCTATATTTTTATGGCTGTTGTTCCGGTTTGTCGCTCCGCTCCAAGCCGTCACTGTTCTTTATCATAATTCCATGCCATTTAGCTGCTTTTCAACGTATTTCAGAGCGGCGCACGCTTTAAAAGATATACTCTTTAATAATTGCAGTTATGGCACATAACCATTATTTAGCGGCAGATTGATATTGTTTCTGTAGTTGTTTTAGTCGGTCTGCTGTAAATTTTGTTTCCTCAACCCAATCTTTAAAACCCTGTAGGTCATTTTGACTTAAGTATTCATTATATTTTATGGTACATTCAGCAGACCAGTCGTCATAAATCTGTCGGAGGAAATTTCTGTCATATTGCTTCTGGGTACTTGGGTGACTTATCCTACCGCCTTGGAATCCCCTTGCATTATCGCGTACTTCTGCAAATTCTGAATTACTTTTAGCATTGCGTTTCATTATTTCGTTGCACAGGAGCGGCGTATCTTTGTGTTTCAACCTGCAATACTTTTCTGAATTTCTATATTTTGTATAAAATAACCTATGACAGCACTGACATTCATTTATTGTTTTTGATGATGAAAGGTATTTCTGCATGTCCAATATCAGATAGCTGAATGTATCTTGGAGATAGTATGTAGGCAGTGCTTCTCCGTCACTGGTTGTTGTGATTGACATAGGAAACTCCAATTCATTTATTTTGTCCTGCATGGGGTCTGAAAAAGCAAATTCTTTCTTTAAGAGTGTATTTTTTATATGTTCATGCAAGGTCTTATCCGCATAAATCAACGGAATATAAATAGTCGGGTCAGATAAATCAATGTTTGTGGATATTATTTTATTCTTTATTTCAGCTATTAATAATAGGGAAACCATATAGGATTGCATATCATTAAGATATTCCTTTGCAAGTGTCTGTGCCATGGATTTATGCAGAGGTTTTAATATCTGGTCTGCAACGGCACTATTGACTTTGCTGTCGTGATATTTCCTTTTCTGTAAATCCATAGCCATATTCAGATAATGATTATTTTGCAGGAAGTCCGATATGCAGGATAACATTTCATTATAGTCTGTATTTATCAGACTTAACGCAAACATTCCGTATTCTATCCCAATATCCAGTTTTTCTGATACAAGCGTGAAGTGTTTCCCAGTGTCCAATAGTGCGATTCCCAAATTATCCATTTTATCCTCCGTTTATATATATCATTGAAATATGCTTGTATTGCATATATATAAATTTACCGTCTATAGTTTATCATGGTACGTTATCAGTATCAACAGCAGTTATTAAAATGGCTAGCCGATAGCAGGCTGTTGAAATAATTTGAAGGAGGATTTGTTATGAATAACCAAAAGATAGAACAGCTTTTGAAGCGTGAGAAGATTTTTAAATGGCAGGTTGCGCGGAAAATCGGCATACACGAGACAAGCTTTATCCGTTGGTTTCGGGATGAATTGTCACAGGAGCAGATTCAGCGCGTCCTGTCAGCGGTAGAGGAAATTAAGTTAGACAGACTGAAAGTGCAAAAATAATTATGCAGAAGTGACTTATACAGATACTTTTGATTTTTAAATCTTCGGTATATATGCCATCAGCAACAGCAGAGTATATATGTATAGATTACACTGGAAAGGCGTAAAACCAAGGGTTTTCCGCTTGTCCAGTAGATATAAAGATAATGGTTTTTGAGGGTGTATAGACATAGTATAAGTCAACCAATGCAGGAGGTTTGATATGCATACATTTGAAGTGAGTTGCAATATTCCTCCGAGTGTCTACCGCTATTTACATGATAATCTTCCGAACCTTGTAAACGTGAGCCAGTGTGTAGAGCGGACAAACTATTATTCTGCAAAAGGAGTTACGCAGATAGAACTAAGGATTCATGAATATTTCAAGTATGGCGTGCGATTACAAAAGTATTTTCTTATATTGCGGTGCAACCCATCAATCATTATGGGGGATGGAAAAGTATTCTTATTGGATATGGAAAAATATACTTCTGCTGAAGTACTAGCAAAATTACAGAAACGCATTCATGAAATCAATGAAATGCGATATGTCAGACTGGACAAACAGCCAGTAAGCATATTTTCAGCAAACAGAGCAGATGTAGCAAAGGATATACGTGTTGATTTTCCACAGCTTGTTATTTGGCTTTGTAACATGAGTTTTCCGTTTAAGTATCACAATATGGAAAGAAAACCAATCCGCAAGGATAGAGATATGCTGTATATTGAAAGCTGTTGTTTTTCCAATGGTTCAAGAGAAATTAATATTTACCATAAGTTTATCGAACTGATAAACAACCATAAAATGATACCGTCACCAGAAGAAGAGCGGATACAGAGGACGGTAAGACTGGAAATACAAATTAGAAAACGTGGCATTTATAATATGAAATTGCAAACAAAACGTTCAATCAAGCCATTTTTAGAAAAAGATTTTTGCGCCGAGTATCTCAAAAAAGAAATCCGCTCTATATTCGGCACTTATAGATTTGTCAGCAGAAAAAAGGCGGTTGATATCATTAATAATAGTCAATATAAACTGTATGATAAGTCGGTTATGCTATCCATTATCAATATGATACATCAGTTTCGGGGGCTGTATGAACTGGAAAAGTCGATTGATGATGTAAATATTAATACGCCGCTCCAATATGGAGATTTAAAAACATTTCGGACACGTTGGTTAAAGAAGTTTTATAGACTTGGCATATCGCCTGTTGTATTGCCCGATGTTCTGAATATTGATGAAATGCCGAGTATTTATGAATTGCTGACAAACAATTAAGTGCCTACGGCGGCATGTAGGAATTACAAAGTTATTATCCGGTACAATGCTTGTGCATTGTACCGAGCGAAGCAAAGGGAAATTACAGAAAGGAGTAAAATAATGAAAAGAACTGATAGTGGTATAGATACAAATAGCCTCGCCATTAATACCAATACATTAATGAAAATTCTGAATTGTGGACGATATACAGCGATAAAGATTGGTGATAATGCAGGGGCAAGAGTTTCCATAGGTAAAAGAGTATTATGGAATATGAAAAAGATTCAAAAATATCTTGATGATATTGCTGAATAGAATAACTTTAAGAAAGGAGTGATAATAGAAATTATTGTTTCTAAATTACTGCAAGAGAAGTTAAGAGCCACCGACCAAAGTAAACTCTTAACTTCTACAACAAACAGAGGAATACCCCTGTGTACTTACTATAGCATACATGGGTATTTCTTTCTACTAAATTTGAAAGGAGTATACAGTATGGCAACAAAAAGTGAAAAGAAATTACCATCAGGTATTACATTACGAAAAGACGGAACATATATGGGAAGATTTTATTATCATGGTGAAAGAAATTATGTTTACGGAAAGAATTTAAAAGAAGTAGTTAAAAAACTTGAAGATTTACGGTATGAAATGAAGCATGGAATGTATGCAAAAGCACAAAATTTATCACTTGATTCATGGTTTGATTTATGGATGAAAGATTATAAGAAAAACATACTCAAAGTAGGTACATATGAGATATACCGCAATCAATATGATTACTATATTCGGAGTAAATTGGGTAAGAAAATGCTTGTAGATATTCGTCCAGAACATATCAATAGATTGTATAACGATTTAGTAGAAAAAGATTTTGCAACAGGAAGTATTAAACTTGTATCTGCAATGCTTAATGGTTGTTTTAAACAAGCAGAACGGAACGGAATTATTTCAAAGAATCCTGTTCCGCTTGTTAATATCCCAAAAGGGAAAGCGAGAAAAGAACGTGTTGTATTTACGCCCGAACAGCAAGAACTTTTTATTGGATATTCAGAACAAAGTTATTTACATGATTTCTTTTTGTTGGCATTAATGACAGGTATGCGCAATGGAGAATTAAGAGGTCTGAGATGGAGCGATATTGATTTTAAAAAGAAAATTATTCATGTAAATCACACATTGGTATACACCAAGGAAAAAGGGTATTTTCTTGATACGCCCAAAACTAAAACATCAAAAAGAGATATACCTATGTTGGGACAATGCTATAATCTTTTAAAGCGTATGCAAGCCAATTACAACGATAGTAAGGTTGTTAGTATTAATCAGGAGGATTTAATATTTACGGTATGTGACGGTAAGGAACTTTCAAGAGATAGAGTTACAATAGAACTAAATAAGATTACCAAGTTAATGCAGGCAGATAATATTGAGATTGAACACATTACTTGTCATTGTCTTAGACATACATTTGCAACCAGAGCCATTGAACAGGGTATGCAACCGCAAGTTCTTAAAACCATAATGGGGCACAGTAGCTTAGCTATGACAATGGATTTATATTCTCATGTGTTGCCGAATACAAAAAATGAGGAAATGCAGAAGTTAGCCAGCATATTTTAAAAAAGCTATAATATCCCGATATTTGAGATATTACAGCTTTATTTTTTACACCAATACCACACCAATTTTACACCAATCATAGTAACACACTATGAAGTACTATAAAGCTAAGGTACTGTATTTACGGCAGTTATGGCATTTTATGAATTAAGATAAAGTCTAAACTCTAAAAGTTTTGTTTTACGTGTGGAAGGTCTCGAACACACGCGCCTTAGCGGGTAACAAAGAGATCCGGCGGATGTCTTTGTTGTCTTTCCCGTAACGCCGGGAATCGGCGGCAAGCCCTGTAAGACCTTGGTTTTTGCAGGCTTGCAACGAATGAAAGTATAGCATGGTTTTTGTTAAAAATCAAGGTTTGCCCGAATTTTGCCCAAATTGGCATTGGGAGATTTAGTTTTGTAATCGAAAATCATTTATTCACACTGGAAGGAGGACAATCATGAGGCGTTGAAAGTGAGACATCTATGAATTTACCATTCAGTGTAACGCAGGAAGAGTTATCAGAAGTATTATTAAATGTGGCTCCGGTCAGGCCAGTGTATATCTGGGCGCGCCGGGGATTGGAAAATCAGCTTTGGTAGAACAGTTTGTCCAAAGCGTTGTGTTTCCTTGTGTATCTTTACTAGGGAGCCAGCTTGCACCGGAGGATATTATCGGGATTCCGCAGATTAAAGACGGGACTTCCGAATTTCTGCTGCCGAAGATGAATTATCGGCGAAGTGGTTTGTGAATCACTATCCACTGCTGGGAAGTCTGGCATCCTCTTTTGAGATCATAGAGGATTATACCTATTGTGTCCATGAAGAAATACAAGTCGCGGGGGTTAATGTTTCGGCAGGAGAGATTTATCTGAATCCCGCCGCAGTTCTTGGAACGGAAGAACTGAAATTTGTTATGGCGCATGAATTTTTACATGCAGGGTTGGGGCATCAGGAGCGGTGCATGGGAAGAGATCCGTATTTGTGGAATGTAGCCTGTGATTATGTGATTAACGGCTGGCTATGTGAAATGAAAGTGGGACAAATGCCGGAAGGCAGCTTGTTTGATGAAAGCATGAAACATAAATCGGCAGAAGAAATTTATGATTTGATTTTGACAGATATGCGTAAATATCAAAAACTAGATACATTTCGGGGTTACGGTAAAGGCGATATGATGACTGAAAAGGGTATCGGAATATGTGGGAAACAAACGCCGGGTATGACAATGGACGAATTCTGCAGGAATGCATTAATGCAGGGGCTGGAATATCAGCAGTCATATGGGAGAGGGTATTTACCCGCAGGACTGGTTCAGGAGATTCGCGCCCTTGCCATGCCGCCGATTGGGTGGGATGTGGAACTTGCCAGATGGTTCGAGGAACAGTTCCCTTATATGGATAAGATACGGACCTTTGCAAGGCCAAGCAGACGGCAGGGAGCCACGCCGGATATCCCAAGACCGCGTTATATGCAGGCAGAATTAAAAGAGGATGCGAGAACATTCGGGGTGATTTTAGATACGTCCGGCTCCATGAGCGCAAAGGCGATGGGAATGGGGCTTGGAAGTATTGCAAGCTACGCGGCGGTCCGGGAAGTGTCTTACGCAAGGGTGGTATTCTGTGACGCGGACGCCTATGATGCGGGATATCTTTCTCCTGAAGATGTGGCAGGACGGGTAGAAGTAAAGGGGAGAGGGGGAACTATGCTGCAGCCGGGAATCGACCTGTTGGAACATGCAAAAGACTTCCTGAAGGATGGTCCGATTCTGATTATTACAGACGGCGAGATTGAGGATAAGCTGACGATACGCCGGAAACATGTATATCTGATTCCGAAGGGAAAAAATCTGTCGTTTCGGGTGAAAGGGAAGGTGTTCTATTTTTCATGATGGAGGATGGAAATGGATTTCAAACGAAAAATATAAAGGAGAAAAGTATAGGCTGTCACCGAAATATATAGTGTAAAATACCAGGATTTTTGTTACAATATATTCAAAAGAAATGTATCATATAGGGTTATTAAGAAAGGTGGGGTTATTATGTCAACATTACAGAATCAAATCACGCAATCACTGGAGGGGCTTTCAGACGATAGTTTAAGGTTTATTCTTGACATGATACAACGATTTGTAATGCCGGCGGAATCAAAAAGTATGAGCATAGATTATGATGTTGCTAAACAAGAGAAAAAGCGCAGGCTTGGAAGTATGAAAGGACAGAAATTTATTGCGGATGGGCATGATATAGATGAGTGCAATGATGAAATTGCCAGATTATTTGGGGAGGTCGACTGATGAAGATATTGCTGGACACACATATTGCAATATGGGCGGTATTGGACTCGGAGGAATTATCGGATGTGGCAAGGGAGCTGATACTTGAAGAGCGTAATGAAATATATTACAGCGCCGCTTCTATATGGGAGATTACGATTAAACATATGGCTCATCCGGAAACATTTCTATATAGTGGGATACATCTTGAAAAAGGGTGTGAAGCGAATGGGTTTATAGCACTGCCAGTATTTAACAGGCACGCTGCTGAATTAGAAACATTGATACGTCCAAAGGATGCTCCGCCACATAAAGATCCTTTTGATAGAATTTTGCTTGCACAGGCAAAATCAGAAGGAATGAAGTTTATAACGCATGATAGTTTGATTCCATATTACAATGAATCCTTTGTCATCAGTGTTTAAAGTATTCGGTATATAGTTTATTATGAAAGGGTGGGGGCTGTCGGGAAATCGCGATTTTTCCCGACAGCCCCTATGCATTGGACTATCTATTTCCCGACAGCCCCAAAAATTAATTTACACATTTTACTTGACAAACCCAACGGAGAAAAGGATTGTCTGAAAGTACCGGCAATCCTTTTTCGTACCTCTAAAATAAGATCGTCTACATCTTTGTTATTGCTTCCATTGCAATTTTCATGGCTGCCGTAAAAAAGTCATTTCCCCAATTTCTTATATCGTGTGCATCAACATCTGCCAAAGAATCTGCGGAAAAAAGTACTTGTCCAAATAGGACGCCTCTCATTTTTGCACATGCAGCCAAAGATGCACATTCCATTTCTACAACAGAATATCCTTCGGATTTCCGATACCGGACCATTTCTTTTGTTTCTCGGTAAAAGCCGTCTGTTGTCCATGTTTTACAGGTTTTATAATCTAATTTTGCATTTTCCAATACTCTGCAGATTGCTTTGACCGGAGCAGGATCTAATTCGATTTCTCGTGACGGCGGCAAATAATGATAAGATGTGCCTTCCTGTCTGAGCGCTGCGACAGGAACAAAAAATGAACCTTCGGTATCTTCAACTAAAGCCCCGCAGCATCCTGCAGCTATTATTTCTTTTACGCCTCCTGCGATCAACTGTTCCATGATCTGTACAGCGCCTGCGCCGCCAAGAGGCGCTTGTACAAACACAATATCCATATTATTAATTTGAGTTTTATAAACATGAAAATCTTTTGTCACACTGACAAATTTCCCGACGATTTCACATTCATTATGGGCTGCAAAATCATCTATTTCAGGAGCCATAAAAAGCATTACGGCTTTGTGTGGGAAATTATGATCAGAATGATGTCCCGGCATGATAACGGCACTTTGTTCCGAGTCAAATTCTAGTATTGGTATTTGATTTTTGCATATTGTCATATCAGATCTTCCTTTCATGTATATTTTTTAGAATTATAGCATGATCCTCTATATAATACTATGGTTTATTCCCGCGAGCAACGAGCCAAGCGGGCATGCTTGCATGTACATTTGGCGACTGCAGCGGGGTTTTTGACTTAGTGTGTTGACTGTGTTATGTTTAGATTAAATGCTTTAAATATGGTAGAGTACGACCGTATGAAAGCAATGTTAACTTTAATGTCCAAGCTGGAAGAAAGAGAAAATTTTGCAAGAGAGGGCGGTTTTCTGTCTGCAGATGAAGTAGAGGCTGAACTAGGGATATGATGGAACTGAAATATACACCAAAGGCGAAAGCGGTTCCGAAGAAGGTAAAGTATTGATTACAAAGACAGTCAGGAGCCTTGCTATGAGAGTCTTTTTCGGCATCAAAGAGACAGAAGAATAGAAGAAAATAGGAACAGGCTTTTATGGCGGAACTTCTTTATCTGATGTGAAAAGACCTTCACATAACCGGCCTTTTTTAGCTTTTCTTCCGTAATATTTGGCCGCGCAAATATAGGCATAGATATTCTCTCTTGGAGTACCCAGTGGTAATTGACATCCCACATCCAGAATATATCCTTTTGGGTTGTCGCTCGCTTTTCTGATACAATCATGGACAGAGGCTGTCACATCCTCAGGTGTTCCCTTAAGCATGACATCTACAGGCGGAACATTTCCGCAAATCTGCATCTGATTTCCGATACTATTTTTCAGTTCTTCTAGATCTTCGCAATTATCGACAGAAAAGCTGTGAAATCCAAGCTCGGCAAGATCCTTCCAGATGGGTTTAGAACGTCCGCAGATATGGATTCCGGGAATACTTCCGGTGAGCTCAAAAACTCCCTTTATCAGCTTTTTCAGATACGGTTTGGAGAATTCCCGAAACATTCTGTCACTGATCAGGGTATAAGAAGAGACAGGATCTGCAATCCCTACAGATACTGTTCCAAATTCCTCTTTTACATAACCTACCCAGGTCAACAGGCAATATACCATAAACTCTAATAACCTGTGCAGGTTTTCTTGGTTTTTACGCATATCTCTCAAAAGAAATTCTGTCTTGCGGACAGAAGCAGCGGAGGACAGCGGACCGCCTAAATTGATGCTCACAGGGATGTTATCTCCGTAGCGTTTCTTTAATTTATGAATGTGATGAATTTTAGCCTGTAAAAATACATTGGAATGCGGATTGAATTCCAGAGAGGATAAAAGACTGTAGTCTGTCAAAATATACCGATCCACATAGTCTATAGAGTTTTCCGGATAAAGAACTGTAGAGCCCAGCGCTTCTCCGACACCCTTTAACCCAAGCTTCGCCGAGGCAGTAACAGGAATTCCAAATTCCTGCCGTAATGCATCCATAATGTGGCAGTGAATATCAAAATCATAACGGTATTGCCCGACAGTAAAGCCGTAAAGCGGAGCTAATGTCTCCCCATTTCCCGGAAAGGAAAAAGGGAGGTAATCCACTTCTTTTCCACAGTTATATGCTTCGCTCCGTTCTGCCGGCGTCATCTGATCCGGCATAGCTTCCAGCCTCTTTTTCATCATTAGCAAATCCATCTCAGATCTCCTTTCTTAATCCTTAATCCAATTATAAGGAAAAGTAAACATTTTAACAATACTTTAGCTTATTGATATTAGTAATATACAAAAAGGTATATTTAAAATAACAATTTTACATGGATTTTTTACTATGATATATTAAAAGATAATTATTGTGAGGAGCACAATCCATGATAAAAGTTGAAAATTTAAATAAAAGTTTTGGGAGTTTACACGTTCTAAAGGATGTGTCTCTGGAAGTAGAAAAAGGCGAGATTTTCGGTTTGATAGGCAAAAGTGGAGAAGGTAAGTCCACACTTTTACGCTGTATTAATCTGTTGGAAGATAAGGATAGCGGTTCCATCCGTATAAAGGACCGTACTGTGGAGCCGAAAAAGAGAAGGGATATCAGGCAGTACCGGAAAGGGATCGGGATGATCTTCCAGCATTTTGCGCTTTTGGAAAGGCAGAACGTGTACAAAAATATCGCGGCACCTATGGAATGTTGGAGATACCCGAAGGAATCAATGGATGCAAAGGTTAGGGAGTTGGCGCAGATTGTAGGGATTGAAGACAAGTTATATGAAAAACCTCGTAACTTAAGCGGCGGTCAGAGACAACGTGTAGCAATCGCAAGGGCGCTCGCCCTGGAACCGGAGATTCTCTTGAGCGATGAGGCAACCTCAGCCCTGGATCCGAAGACAACGAAAGCAATTCTCCAACTGCTGAGGAACATCAATGAACGGCTGGGGATTACTATCTTGCTTGTTACTCATGAGATGGAGGTTATACGGTCTATCTGCCACAGGGTAGCTGTCATGGAGGATGGCAGGATTGCTGATTGTGGTGAGGTTTCAGAGATTTTCCTGAACCAGCCGGATTCCTTGAAACGCCTTCTGGGCGATGAATCAGAGGTACTGCCGGAGGACGGGGTAAACTTGAGAATCATTTTTAAAGAGACGCCGGAAAACAGATCCCTGATTCCAGATATCACAACGGCGACGATGGCGAAGTTTTCCGTTCTTTATTCACGTCTTGAAAAATTTCGGGATGAAGTAATCTGTACGGCAATGCTCAATGTCGGACAGAGGGATTTTTATAAGATTGAAAGCTACCTGGACAGTCTGCAGGTGAAATGGGAGGTGGTAGAACATGAATGATCCGGTAATGGTGATTAAGAAGGTGATGTTTCCTGCTTTGTGGGAAAGTCTCTACATGACATTCTGGGGGACTGTATTTTCCTGTATCCTGGGATTTGGATTTGCAGTGGTGTTGGTGATTACGGCAGAAGACGGATTGACGCCGCATAAATACTTCTACCGCTTGCTGAATATAGCCGTCAACATCCTGCGTTCGTTTCCTTTTCTCATACTGGCAGTGACCATTCTGCCCATTACCAGGGCTGTGATGGGAACGACCATTGGGAAAAACGCGGCGTTATTTCCGCTGGTTATCGTAGCCTGCCCTTTTGTGGCAAGGGTATTTGAAGGGAATCTCAAGGCGGTCACACCGGGAATGATCGAGGCTGCCAAGGCATTTGGCGCCTCTAACTGGTATATTATCTTCAATGTAATGCTGAAGGAAGCGATTCCGTCTATGTGTATCAGCGTTACATTGGTTGTGATCTCCATTCTGGGAAGCTCGTCCATGGCCGGCGCCCTGGGAGCCGGAGGTCTTGGAAATGTAGCGCTGATCTATGGCTATCAGAGTTTTAACGATATCATTATGTATGGCACTGTTTTGATTCTGGTCATACTGGTGCAATCCATTCAGTCAATCGGTAATTTACTGTACAGCAAATTAAAATAACTGTATTGGTAAAAATATAAAAAAGCAAAGGAGAAAGATATGAAGAAGAAACTGATCGCACTTTTAAGTGTAACAACTCTGGTTTTTAGCATGACTGCATGTGGTTCTGGTGAAAAGAAAGCCGAAGACGGAGAGACAAAGGAAGAAACAAAAGAAGAGACAAAAGAGGCAGCTCTAATTCGTCTCGCGGCAGGTGATCCGATGAAAGAAGAACTCATCAATGCCATTAAGGAGGACTTTGAGGCAAAGGGATATACTCTTGAGGTTTCTGTGATCGAAGACCCGATCGTATCTAATAACGCAATTGAAGAAGGAAGCATAGAGGCAAATTTTATTCAGCACCAGGCATATATGGATAACTTTAATGAAGAAAATAACGGAGACCTGGTACCGGTAGGCGATTCCATCTATTATACCTGCTTCGGTCTGTATTCCAATAAGCTTAAGAGTGTTGATGAAATCAGTGAAGGTATGAAGATTGGTATCCCAAGGGATCCTACGAATCGTTCAAGGGCGCTTCGTTTTCTGGAGGCAGAAGGATTGATTACATTGAAGGACGGCTTTGAGGAATTTTCACAGTTAGAAATTGAAGAAAACAAATTTAATTTAGAATTAGCGGAGGTGGATTCCGAATCCATTCCTACGATTCTGGACGATTTAGACGCAGGCGTTTGCTATCCGATCGCGATGCAGGAGGCTGATTTAGATCCGGAAGGCGCCCTTGCATATGACCCAACGGAGGTAGGAAAAGAATATGGAATCCTTATCGCTGTAAAAGGAGAAAATAAAGACGCACAGTGGGCTAAGGATCTTCAGGAATCTATGGGCGGAGAGGCTGCCGGCGCCGTGATCGAAGATCATTTGGGAAGTGCTGCAGTACACTGCTCAAAATATTAGGATCATTTAAAACGGACGGCAATGCAAAAACTTGTTCTAGCAAAATACCTAAAAATGATAGCAATAAGGAGATTGACGCGCTATAAAAAAGAAAGTATGCTTAATTCATCAAAATAGAACAGGAGTGAAAAGATGAGTGAGCAGACAACAGGAAGAGTTACGATCCCTACGGATGTAGATGTAGTTCCGGAGACTCTGGAACTTATGAGGCGATGGGGAGCCGACGCCGTCAGGGACTGTGACGGCACCGAATATCCGGAGGCGTTGCGTAATGTGGATGCAAAGGTATATACCACTTATTACACTACGAGGAAGGATAATGCGTGGGCGAAGGCAAATCCGGACGAGATCCAGCAGATGTACATTATGACTCCTTTTTATAATGCGCCGGGGGATACATTGAGAATTCCTCTGATGAACCACTTATATCCGGATATGCTGGAGGTGAATTGCCGCGATGATATTAAGAGATGGTGGGAGGTCGTCGACCGTACGACAGGCGAGACAGTGCCTGTAGAAGACTGGAGTTACGACGGGGAGACACAGGATGTCGTGCTTCTTCATACAAAGGAATTCCATGATTATACGGTGAGCTTTCTTGCTTATATTATGTGGGATCCGGTCCACATGTACAACGCGGTGACCAACGACTGGAAGGATGTTGAAAAGCAGATCACCTTTGACGTGCGCCAACCCAAGACAAGAGAATATTCTCTGAAGCGTCTGAGAAAATATATTGAGGATAACCCTCACGTGGATGTGATCCGCTATACTACTTTTTTCCATCAGTTCACATTGATCTTTGACGAGCTTGCGCGGGAGAAATATGTGGACTGGTACGGTTACTCTGCTTCGGTGAGTCCTTATATACTGGAACAGTTTGAAAAAGAGGCAGGATACAAGTTCCGTCCGGAGTTCATCATCGACCAGGGCTATATGAACAATACCTACCGTATTCCTTCGAAGGAATTCAGAGATTTCATGGCATTTCAGAGAAGAGAGGTGGCGAAGCTTGCCAAAGAGCTGGTAGACATCACGCACGAGTGCGGCAAGGAAGCCATGATGTTCCTGGGGGATCATTGGATCGGCATGGAACCTTTCATGGATGAATTCAAGGAAATCGGGCTTGACGCGGTCGTTGGAAGCGTTGGAAACGGCGCGACGCTCCGGCTTCTGAGTGATATTGAGGGTGTGCGTTATATTGAAGGACGTTTTCTGCCGTACTTCTTTCCGGATACGTTCCATGAGGGCGGGGATCCGGTAAAGGAAGCGAAAGTAAACTGGGTGACGGCAAGAAGAGCGATCTTGCGGAAGCCGATCGACAGGATCGGATACGGCGGTTATCTGAAGCTTGCCATGCAGTTCCCGGAATTCGTGGATTATGTGGAAAGCGTGTGCGGGGAATTCAGGGTCTTGTATGAAAATATCAAGGGAACGACGCCTTATTGTGTGAAGAAGGTGGGTGTGCTCAACAGTTGGGGAAAGATGCGCGCATGGGGGAATCACATGGTGCATCACGCGATCTATCATCAGCAGAATTATTCCTATGCAGGGATAATCGAGGCGTTAAGCGGGGCTCCGTTTGATGTGAAATATATTTCCTTCGAGGACATTAAGGAGGATCCCAAGTTGTTGGAGAGCCTGGATGTGATCCTGAATATCGGGGATGCTTATACGGCGTACACCGGAGGAGAGAACTGGAAGGATGAAGAGATCCTGACGGCGATAAAGCGGTTTGTATACCGGGGAGGCGGTTTCATCGGCGTAGGAGAGCCGGCGGCATACCAGTGGCAGGGAAGATTCTTCCAGCTCTCGGGCATTCTCGGCGTAGAGGAAGAGAGAGGCTTTACCCTCAATGTGGACAAATATAACTGGGATGAGCAAGAGCACTTTATCACGGAAGACTGCCGGGAAGAGATAGACTTTGGAGAAGGCAAGAAAAATATCTATGCGCTTGACGGTACGGCTGTGATCAAGAAAAAGGATGGAAGCGTACAGCTTGCAGCGAATGGCTTCGGGGAAGGAAGAGGAGTCTACATCAGCGGGCTTCCCTACAGTTTTGTGAACAGCAGGCTTCTGTACAGGGCGATCCTGTGGGCGTCCGGTTCGGAGGGAGAATTACACCAGTGGTTCAGCAGCAACTACAATGTTGAAGTGCATGCGTATATAAAGAACGGGAAATATTGTGTGGTGAACAATACGTATGAACCTCAGAGCACGACGGTGTACAGAGGCGACAAAAGCAGCTTTCAGGCAGATCTTGCCGCGAATGAGATTATCTGGTATGAGATGTAGGAGATAGAAGAGGGCATCGCGTCATCATCAAAAGAGATGATCAAGCGATGCCCTCGCTTTATGTGCGGAGGATAAGGCAGTTATTCGTCTGCGGTGATAAGCTCCCTGCAGCAGTCAGTTTTTCTCACACATTTTCCGGTATTGAAGAGGCGTCATTTCCAGTTCCTTGCGGAAGACCTGTGAAAAATAGGACTGGGAGGAGAAACCGATCGACTGTGCGATCTTTGAAACCGAGTAATTGGTGGTCTGCAGCAGGTGCTTAGCTTCGGAGATCCGAATGTTGATCAGATAATTAATGGGAGAAACTCCTTTATATTTTTTGAATGCATGGACGATATAGTATTTATTCATGTATGTAAGCCGGCTTAAGGTATCCAGAGAGATGTCTTCAGAGAAATGCTCGTCCAGATATTGTTCGATGAATCTGCATTCTCTTGAAGTCCTGTCTGAAGATGCGACGGTAAACTCGGATTTCGTGTTTCGCAGGATCAGGAGCACAAGGGTCTCCAGAAGGTTCGTACATATCTCGCGGTAGCCGCTGCTCTTTTGGTGTAATTCCCGGATGATGGATTTCATGTAAAATAGCATATCGGTCCGATGGTTTTTGAAGTTGTAGATGCCGTAGTTGGCGTCCTGATCCTTTTCGGTCTGAAAGGAAAGCCCGTCGATTCCCAGAACGATGTATTCAAACGATGTCTTTGCGTCGCTGAGTTCGGTGTGCAGTACATTCGGATTGATGATGATAAAATCATCGTTCTTTACAAAACGGACATCGTCCTCCACCAGAAATTTCCCTTGTCCGTCTACAATGTAAAAGAGCTCGGTGAAGGGGTGGGTATGCATCATGCTCTGCCACTGTGCGTCACAGCGTGAGCGGGTGACGTACAGCAGCTGGACGTTGATACCGTCCAGGATCGTGGCGCTGGTTTCGGCGGAATCTAAATTATATCTTTGATAGGGCATAGGTATCTCCTTTAATAAATAATAAATGAATGTCACTTTGCAAAAAAATTATATTTTTTTGTCGAAAATCTACAAATTGTTATTCATATTATAATTGAAAATGAAAAAAATGACAATAATTTTTGAGAAAATATAGAAAATTAGCAATATAGAGCAATATATATATAAAATATAACAAGATATGTATAGGAATGCGTGAAAAGATACGCTATTATTATTGCAACAACAAATTTTATAGTGTTTTAAGGAGGTAAAGGTATGAAAAAGAAAATGATCAGTGCATTGTTGTGTGCGGCGATGGTTAGCACGATGCTTGCCGGCTGCGGCGGAAGCGGCGGCGGTTCAGATGACGGCGGCAAGACAGACGATGGCGGCAGTAAGGAAGGAGACAAGCTTGTTTATTGGTCTATGTGGGAAGCTACGGAGCCGCAGGGACAGGCGATCCAGGCAGCGATCGACGCATACACGGAAGAGAGCGGAGTAGAGGTTGACGTCCAGTTCAAGGGACGTACCGGTATCCGTGAAGGCCTTCAGGCAGCTCTTGATGCAGGGACAGAGATTGACATGTTTGATGAGGATATCGACCGTGTCAATGATACATGGGGAAAGTATCTGATGGATCTAGAAGAGATGGCTAAGACAGGGAATTATGAAGAGACAGCAAATGCCGGGCTGATCGCGGCTTGCAGAGAAAAAGCCGGCGGAACATTGAAGAGTATTCCTTATCAGCCGAACGTATTTGCCTTCTTCTATAACCAGGATCTGTTTGACAAGGCAGAGATCACAGCGCCGCCTGCGACATGGGAAGAGCTTCTTGACGTATGTAAAAAGCTGAAAGATAAAGGAATTACGCCTATGACGATGGACGATGCCTATGCGACGTCTGTGATCGGATATCATCTTGCCAGATACGTCGGAGAGGCGGGAGTAAGAGAAGTTGTTACAGAAGGTAAATGGGATGATCCGGCTGTTGTACAGATGGCTAAGGATATCGAAGAATTAGCTTCTTCAGGATACTTCTCAGAGAATGTTGGTACTAACGTATGGCCGGCAGGACAGAATCAGGAACTGGCGACAGGACAGGTTGCTATGTATTTGAATGGTTCCTGGCTTCCGAACGAAGTAAAGGATATCGCGGGAGAGAATTTCAAGTGGGGATGTTTTGCATATCCGGCGCTTCCGGAAGTTGAGACAGAGCTTACAGCAGAAGGCGTTGGGGCTACAGGTGTAGAGACGAACAATTTCGGCGCGCAGGTATTTGCGATCAACAAAGATTCCAAGAAGGCTCAGGAAGCTTTTGATCTGATCACCAAGATCACAAAGGGAGAATTCGATGCTAAGCTTGCAGAAGATTCCATCGGTATCCCTGCAGATTCTACGAACGGCGAGTGGCCTGCACTTGTATCCTGTGCAAAGCCTGTTATGGAAGGTTCTACGGCAAGATTTACATGGGCGGCTGGTTCTGAGGCAAATGAGAATGTAACTCCGATCATGAAGGAGAACTTCATTAAGCTGATGGCCGGTACGGTTACTGCAGATGAGTTTGTAGAAGAGATGACAAAAGCCGGCAACTAATGCGGCGGTCTCGCTGACGGGTGGTAATATTGCCAGTCAGAATAAGAATATGTCGTATACTGGAATATGGTGGCATCGTATGTAACGCTGCCGCCATATTTTTATAGCGGTGAAAGGAGTCGCGCAAATGAAGAAAAATAAAGGAATGATTGTTACATTTTTGACTCCGGCAGTACTTTTCTTTGCGGTTATATTTGTTTATCCGATCGTAAGGACGCTGCTTATGAGTTTCTTTAATATTGAAGGGGTAACAGACAGTTTTGATCAGTGGTCTTTTGCCGGGATCAGCAATTATACGTCTCTTATGCAGACGGCGCTTTTTAAGACGGCGATGATGAATCTGCTGAAGATCTGGCTGATCGGCGGAATTATTGTTATGAGTATTTCGTTATTGTTATCGGTTATTTTGACAAGTGGGATCCGTTTGAAGAAATTTTTCCGGGCGATCATCTATCTGCCCAATATTATCAGTGCGGTTGCGTTGGCAACGATGTGGCTGCAGTATGTATACAGCAGCCAGTTCGGGTTGCTGAAGACAGTTTTTACTAAACTTCATCTCACGAAGTTAGCGGCAATTCCCTGGACTGACGGCGACCATAAGTTTATGTCTCTTTTGATCGCGTATTGTTTTGGTATGGTAGGATACCATATGCTTATCTGGGTCAGCGGAATTGAAAGGATCAGTCCGGAATTCTATGAAGCGGCAACAATTGACGGGGCGAATAAGCCTCAGCAGTTTAGATATATGACGCTCCCTCTGTTAAAGGGTGTATTTAAGACCAACATCACGATGTGGAGCGTTACCTCCGTTGGTTTCTTTGTATGGTCACAGCTTTTCTCAACAGTTACCGCCGAGCAGTCTACCATTGTTCCGGTTCAGTATATGTATCTGAAGATGTTTGGCGCAGGAAATACGGTAACGGCAAGAGACGCGGGACTTTCGGCGTCAATAGGCGTTATGCTTTGTCTCTGCGTGGTTATTGTATTTACAGTCTGCAACAAGTTGTTGAAAGACGATGATCTAGAATTTTAAGGAGGTAGAGGCTATGGCAAAAGAAAAAAAAGTCCGTGAAAAATGGAACTGGAAAAAAGAAGCGAAGCTTCTTCCGGGGTATATTATACTTATTCTCTGGGTAGTGTTCACTTTTGTGCTGCTTGGATGGGTTTTTGCTGCAGGCTTGTCTACGACGCCGGATATATTTCAGGGAAATACATTAAAGTTCCCGACGGGGCTGCACTTTGAAAACTATGTGAAAGCATGGACCACATCGAATGTGTCAATGTTCTTCACCAATTCGCTGTTGTATTCCGTGGTCTCCTGTATCGCGCTCATTTTGATCTGCGCGCCGGCTGCGTATGTATTGTCGAGATTTACTTTTCTGGGAAATAAGATCATACAGACGAGCTTCGTATCAGCGATGGGAACTCCGATCATCATGGTGATCCTTCCGCTTTTTGGTATTGTGGCGTCTACAGGAGTCCTCAATAACGTGATGCTCAATAAGGCGGTGCTGATCTTTCTCTATATCGGGATCAATGTGCCGTATACGACGATCTTCCTGCTGACCTTCTTCAGTAACCTGTCGAGGACTTATGAGGAAGCAGCCGCGATCGACGGCTGTCCGCCGCAGAAGACATTCTGGAAGATCATGTTCCCGATGGCACAGTCCGGTATTGTTACGGTTACGATCTTTAACTTCATTAATATCTGGAACGAGTATTTCCTGTCATTGATCTTCGCAAATTCGGATCAGATGAAGCCGGTTGCCGTCGGACTCTTCGGAATGATCAATTCCATGAAGTATACAGGGGACTGGGCGGGAATGTTCGCTGCTGTTACGATCGTATTCCTTCCGACCTTTATTCTGTATATCTTCCTGTCTGAGAAGATCATCGGAGGTGTTACCGGAGGTATTAAGGGTTAGCGTGTGTTTGAAAATTCATTTATAAAAGTTAAATAACGATAAGGAGTTCCGGAATATTTATGAGTTAAATATCAGTTGGAACTCCTTATGTTTTATTCTAGGCTGTAAAGCAAGGAGGAGATTATTATGAAACCAACTCTGATATTTCGAAAAGAAATGTTTTCTGTCAGTACACTTAGAATTTTTAGTGGAAATGCCGGCGTTTCGTTGCTATAATGTATAGGAAAATAATTTGCGGGAGGTAGTAGTATGTCAAATATTTATACAGCTGTCGATCAGTTGATCGGCAGGACGCCGCTTCTGGAACTGACTCATATCGAGGAGGCATATGGGCTGAAAGCAAGAATCCTTGCGAAGCTTGAGTACTTGAACCCGGCAGGTTCCGTGAAAGACCGTGTGGCAAAGGAGATGATAGAGGAAGCTGAGAGATCGGGCAGATTAAGGCCGGGCTCCGTCATCATCGAACCGACTTCCGGTAATACCGGTATCGGTCTTTCCGCCGTTGCCGCCGCGAGAGGATACAGGATCATCATTGTGATGCCGGATACGATGTCTATGGAGCGCCGCCAGCTTATGAAAGCCTATGGCGCCGAACTGGTATTGACCAGGGGGGCAGATGGCATGAAAGGCGCGATCGCCAAAGCAGAGGAATTAGCAGATGAGATTCCCGGCAGTTTCATTCCGGGACAGTTCGTGAATCCGGCAAATGCGAAGGCGCACCGGGAGAGTACCGGTCCTGAGATTTATGAAGATACGGACGGGAAGGTGGATCTCTTTGTCGCAGGTGTGGGAACGGGCGGAACCATAACAGGCGTCGGCGAATACTTAAGATCAAAGAATCCTGCCGTCAGAGTTGTTGCCGTGGAGCCTGCTTCTTCCGCCGTGCTCTCTGCCGGTACGGCAGGTTCCCATAAGATCCAGGGGATTGGCGCAGGTTTCATTCCGGAAGTCCTGAATACGGCGGTTTATGACGAGGTCATTCCTGTCTCCGATGAAGATGCGTTTGCGGCGGGAAGGCTCGTTGGCAGAAAGGAAGGCGTTCTTGTAGGCATCTCTTCCGGCGCGGCGGTTTTTGCTGCGATCGGGCTGGCGAAGCGTTCGGAAAATGAAGGAAAGACCATCGTTGTACTTCTGCCGGATACAGGAGACAGATATCTGTCCACGCCTTTGTTTGCAGAATAAGGCGGAAGCGCTTATTTTGCCTTCAGCAGGATCGATACTTTAAAGATCTGGTCCTGATATTCAAATTTGGATATTCCATTATATTGCTCAATGATATTGAGGACGGAGGAGATCCCGATTCCCTTGCGTCCTTTTTTCTTGGAAGATATGAAGAGGTCTCCGGACCTTAGGATCTCTCCTTCGTAGCTGTTTTCGATAATGATAGCCAGAAGAAATTTGGTAGCCGCTGATAACTTCACATGGATAAACCTGTCTTGGGAATTCATCCGCATGCAGGCTTCGACAGCATTTTCCAGAAGATTGGAAATGATGGCGCATAGATCCATATCAGGAAGGATCAATTCTTTCGGAAGCGATATGGATACGCTGAAAGCAGAGCCGGTGTTTTCTGAAAGCTCCTTATAATATCCGATCAGGGAATTTAAGGCAAGATTATCGCAGAAAATGTCTGCGGGGGGAGTCAGGGAGGAGCGATAGTCCCTTATGTATTCGTTTAATCCCTGGATATTCTCTGTCTTAATATAGTTATCTATGACCAGAAGGTGGTGGCGCATATCGTGGCGCTGCCGGCTTGTCTGTTGGATCTGGCGCTGGAGGACTTCTGCCTGTTTGCGCTGAGAGTCTGAGACAGTCTCAGAGATATGCAGCTTCTCGGAAAGATTCGCATTTTCGCTGATGACAATGACCATATGCATGATCAGGACATAGGTGGCGAAGGTGAGGATCACCCAGAGCGGAGGGATGAAGTAAAAGAATCTGTCCGGCACAGAATCCTGGGAAGAGATATTCTTAGAAAACAGTAGGTTATAGATAAGGTTATTGCAGATCGGGATGATCCATACCTGATTCCAGATGGAAAAGGAAGCAGTGTAGTCCAGGGCAGGGCGCAGGAAGTTTCGGAAAAAACGGTATATGAGAGGAAAGGTAATAACGGTCAAGATGATCCGGATCACGGATGAATCAAAGGTATTGAAGGAGGGAAGACGGTCTCTCAACAGGAAAAAAACATACATGGAAAGGAGCGTGACCTGTTCCGCATAGCATTTTGCGACAGCGACGATAAAGATACCGTGGCCGAAACGATATCCGGTTGCCATGTCGAAGATGACCGCACCGAGAATGATGGTGGACAGACCGATGGTGAGGTATTTAAGCGGGAAGGAGGCGTAGCTTGCATATGTGCCGGAACCGTAGAAGGTGATCGCAAGATATGCAAGGATCGCTCTGGCGATGTGCAGGAAGACAGGGGGGCGCAGGCGGTTTCTGAATGTGAGGAGCAGAAGGGCGAAACAGGGAAGGATAAAGAAAAGAGTATTGATGATATGTGCGGCTGTCATGATATCGTACCTCCATTTACGTAATCAAAAATATAGTTGGCATATGCCTGGATGATCTCTCTTTTCTGGGATTTGGAAATGAGCAGGCGTTCTCCGTTTTTCAGGATGAAATCATTGCCTTCCCAGGTATCTATATAGTCCATATTGACCATGCAGTTTCGGTAACACCACAAAAACTGTCTGTATGGAGACAGCATCGGAGAAAAAGCGGCGAAGAACATGTAAGAGCGGACGACCTTTGACGGGGTATGCACCTGTATATAATGGTTGTGGTAATCCACATACATGATATCAGAGATAAGGATCCGCGTCATCAGGTATCCTTCTTTCAGCTCTATATAATGTATAAATTTATTGACGGTATTTTCATAACGGTCCAGGGCGTCTTCGAACTGCGCGTAAGTATAGGGTTTCAAAAGATAATCCAGGGCGTGCAGGCGGAATGCCTTGACGGCATGTTCTTTGCTGGAGGTTGAAAAGATGATCTGGCACTTGGGACTGATCCTCTTGAGCTTCTTCGCGATCAGTATACCATTGGAATCCTGCATGAAAATATCAAGAAAAACAAGGTCGTAGTGTTCTTTGTCCAGGATATTTTCAAAATCTTTCTCATGAGAAAATTGTTTTACCGATGCGTGGATCTTGTGTTCATTGCAGTAGCGGCAGACATATTCTGATAAAAGTGCAAGGTCTTGTGGACAGTCATCTATAAGTGCGATCGTCATAACATCCTCCATAGTATCATGATCAAGGGACTGGAAAATCTTTTGTCCGCTTAGGTGTCAGCGCATTCATATTACCATATTGATGGGGTTAATAAAATTAAAAAATTAGTAATATTTTATGAAATACAGTAAAAGATTTGCTTTGTTCAGCGATCGGATGTATAAAGAAACGGGAAAGAGTGGTATGTTATATTGACAGTTTCGGAAAGTATGGTTTTTGGGGAAACCAGATATACCGGGAAGGAGAGGTTTTTCCTGGTTGCACATTTAGAAAAATATCCGAGAAAAAGTTGGATGAAAGCTTTGGAACAGGTATGTTTCAGGGCTTTTTTCTTATCTGCAAAAAAATGAACCTTACACAAAGTCATGACGAATATAGGGTGAACAGGCAGAGGAGGTGAAACAGTGGATGCAAAAGAAGTAGAAAAATGCATTGATGAGTTCGGTACGGATATATATAGATTTTGCCTGAAACTCTGCGGGGACAGGGCGGATGCCGAAGATTTGTATCAACAGACTTTCTTAAAAGCGTTAGAAACAGAATGGACGCTTGACTGGGAGAGCAACCCGAAAGCACTGTTTTTTTCTTTGGCACATAATCTTTGGAGAAGCGCCAGGAGAAAACAAGCGCGCCGAAATACGATCGCTCCATGCAGCATTTTTGATGAGGAAACAGAAACGGTACTACATTCTGAAGAAAATATTGAAGAAGGTTATCTTCAGAAAGAATTGGCTGCAGAAGTCCGCCGGATCATCCAAAACCTTCCGGAAAAATTCCAGGTACCGCTGATATTATTTTATCTTTCCGATTGTTCCCTAGAGCAGATCGCGGCTATTTTGAAGAAACCGCCCGGTACTGTGAAAAGCCGATTGTTCAAGGGAAGAAGTTTAATAAAAAAAAGATTGGAGGATGTTGGTTATGAGAGATGATCGTTTGAATGCGGAAATAGAAGAAGTAATCCGGGCTTCTATGAAAATGGATGATGTTCCGGCTCCGGAACTGAATCATAAACTCAAAGCGGCTCTGTATCAACAAGAAGCCGTCCTGCGAAGAGAACCTGCCGCGCATAAGTTATCGCTTTGGTATTTACCGATGGTTTTGAATCTGATCATGTTTTCTTTGTTGGCTCTTTTGGCTTTGCTTATGATCGAAAATATTTATTTGTCTTATTTTGCCGTTGGCCTCTGCGTTTATGTCGGTATGGCTGGTATATTGCTTACCATAGTAGGCGTAAAAAGAGCAAACATAAAAGAGGACATTACAATCCGTATTGAGAAAAGGGGTGTATTGGCATGAATAATGCAAAAAAGAAAAGGGATCTGCTTTATATGGGTATCTTGATCATTTTATTGTTGATATTTTTACGATTTGGATTATATTTTCTAAAAAGCGATGGTTTCAGCGGGCTCTCTATGCTGCTTCCCCTTCTGCTTCTTGGCATTTGCCTTTTTGCATTGTGTACCGCCGCTCTTTTTGCGGCATGGGTGTATCAGGACTGTAAAAGGCGGAGCGACGACCCGGTATTGTGGACGATCGTGGTTTTTGCAGCCACGCCTTTTATCGGACTGCTGATCTATTTTCTGCGTCGTTCGGAGATGCAAACGGTCTGCAGGGCTTGCGGACAGCAAATTTCTGAAAAAGCAAACTATTGCGAAAAATGCGGAACACATATCGAAAAGGAGGATAATCGTGTTATGGAAAAACATGGAACACATCACTTGAACTTTATTATTGCCGGTATTGTGAGTATGGTACTTATGACGGTATGCCTTGCCGGTTTTATCGTCAGTGCAGCTACTGGAAACGGGATCAACACAAATGTTGCTTCTGACGACCGAGTATGGAACTTGGGTACGATCAGCATGAATTATAACGCTTATCGGGATGATGTATGGAAGCTGGATTTTAAAAGCGCCAGTGAGGGATTTGTGAAAGAACAGAATATGACGATTGAAGATGCAGGCGCCCAATTACTCTGTGCTGATATTTCATGCGGCACAGTACCGGACAATGCAACGCTTGTCTTGTGGCTGGTACAGAAAGATACGGTAAGGTCTATTGATGTTACAAATCTTTCCGAGCCGCTGGAATATTCCCTGGATGAATTTGAGAATGGAAAGATTCATGTCAGATTGCAGATCAACGGGGTAGAAAATACTGTTTCAGAAATCTGTATTCGATAATTAGCGAAAAGAATACTTACGGCAAACAGGAACTATGATGTCCTGCCGGACGCATAGTTCCGTTTATTTTGTTTATTTAATTTAATTTAGCATATACATAAGTATCCTTCCAGAGTGCTTTTCCTGTTTCGTCTTTCCAGAAATATACATTTTTCCTAAAATGAGCTTCACGCTGGAATCCTAATGCTTCAAGTAACCGCCATGAACGCGTGTTACGCGGATCGCATTCGGCATAGATCCTGTGACAGCCAGCGGAAAATGCCTGTTGAATTAATGCCTGACAGCTTTCGAACGCATAACCCTGTCCCCAGAAACTCCGGTTAAACACATAGCCTATTTCCAGTGCGTCAAAGTCACGCTTCCCCATATACACATTACCAATCATTTTGTGAGAACTTTTCAATTCGACAGCGATCATTTCGTCTGTTCCAATGCGCCACTCAAGGTTTTCCTTTGCCTCATCAAAGGTCAGGGGCTTGTGCGGTTCATATTCTACAACCTCCGGATCAGATAAATATTCAAATAAGTCCGGCAGATCCTCTTCTTTGTACCTTCTTAAAATTAACCGTCTGGTTTCTGCTATGATCATTTTGTCGTTCATTTCTGTTATTCTCCTTCCTGTTTTCTTACGGTCAGGGCATTTTCAACGGCTTTCTTTATGATAGTGGTTGAATTTCTTTTTGTCAATCATATTGTGAAGAAATCATAAACTGATCAATGACAAATAGGGGGGATTACGATATAATAAAAACGGCATTGACATCCATAGAGGGACGAAAGAGTACAGCATCGGAATCTGGAGGGAATTGAATATGGAAAAAGATAAAAGAAAATTAACAGATAAAGAATTGAAACGTAAAGATCACTTTGAAAAACTAAACGCTGAAATGCAGCAAAAAGGATACCAAAAGAAGAATATGATCATTGATATCCGGCAGGCAAATTATCAGGGGCCTTTGAGTATGCTGCCATTTATGGTCTTGGCGTTGGGGGCGTATTATTATGTGAACGGTTTTGATTTAGATGGAATCTCTATCGGAGCTGTCGTGGCGGCATATGCGCTCATGTTGGTCCTGATCATTCTGCATGAGTTAATACATGGGATCACCTGGGGGATTTTTGCAAAGGATCATTTTCATTCGATTGACTTTGGATTCATTCGGAGCAGTTTTACCCCATACTGTACGTGCTCAGAACCGATGAAAAAGTGGCAGTATCTGTTAGGAGCGGCTATGCCGACATTAGTTTTAGGATGTGCAGTTGCAGCGGCTGCGGTGATGACAGATCGATTATTGCTGTTTTTCGTGGCAGAGATCATGCTGCTGTCAGGCGGCGGAGATTTTCTGATCATACTGAAAATCTTGTTATACCGCACGGATAAGAAAGAAAGCGTGTATTGCGATCATCCTTATGAATGTGGCTTTGTTGTTTTTGAAAAATAAAAGGAGAGACGGAATGCCGGAAATTGTATTTGAATCTATTTATAGGGAGATCTTTCCTTTTTGGGAGAAGATTTCGGATGCGGGCAGGGAGTATATCTGTCGGAACTCTTACGGTATTACATATCCGAAGGGAAAGAATATCCATGACGGCAGTGAATGTTGTGTGATCAGCGGTCCCGCTTTTGCGGCAGTCTCTGAACGGAACCCGGATGTCCGGATATTTGCGTTGGAAACCGCAGTCAGCCGATTCTCTGATGTAATGTGGGTCATGCAGCAGATTTTGTTCATGAGTATGGATAGGAGGCTGGCAATTTTCCTTTCTGATGAGGCAGTGAGGACGGGTTCGGATACGATCATACTGACACACGGGCAGATTGCCCGATATATGGAATCTGCCCGTGAAGTTGTATCCAGAATGCTGAAATATTTTGCCAATGAAGGGATCGTGAAAGTTTCCAGAGGCGGTGTCACGATCCTTGATAAGAAACGCCTTCGTAAGTTAACCCTTTAGCATGGCGAGAATATCATCTTTTGACTTTGCGCCTGCGGACTGATGGACGACCTCCCCATTTTTGATCACAACCAGGGTGGGGATACTTAACACGCGGAATCTTTGTGCCAGTTCCCGTTCAGTATCCACATTGATCTTGCCTACCAGATACTGGGGGTTTTCTTCCGCGATCTCATCCACGATGGGAGATACCATGCGGCAGGGGCCGCACCAGTCTGCGTAAAAATCTAAAAGTACGGGTTTATCACTGTTTTTAACAGAATCAAAGTTGCTTTTGTTTACAATAAGTATGGACATAATCATTACCTTCCTTTCTTTTGTCTGATGACAGTATAACATTTTTGTATTATTGTTTCTGTGATGCAGTCACATTTTTGGCTTTGCATATCAGTTGTGTCATGGTGCCCATAGGGCAGTACACGCACCAGGAGCGCGGCTTGAAGAGAACCATGGTAAGGAATCCAAGTACGGTGGAGGTCAGTAAGAGAAGCGATCCAAAGATAGTCATACCATTTCTTTTTTCTGTTCATTGTTCTGTCACCTCCAGTGAGATAATGCTTGCAGGACATTCTTTTGCACATTTTCCGCATCCCACGCACAATTCTTCATTAATTCTTGCGTAGATGCCCTGGGGAACCGAGATTGCGTTTCTTGGACAAACTTTTATGCAGCATCCACATGCAACGCATTCCCGGATACTGACAACTGCTTTTCTTCTTGCCATGATAAAGCTCCTTTTTGTTTTTTGTCTATTATACAGGGAGAAGAAGAATTATTCGGTGACGAAGTCACACAAATGGCTGATGATCATATTTAGAGTAGATAACCTATTCCGTTCCATATTTCGAATCCTGATCCCCGCGATACAAAGTGAAATGCGCCCCATGTCACAGCCAAGATCATACCGCCAAAAGGATAGGAACTTTCTTTTCTCAATAAGGTTTCAATCGCTTTTTGTCCATATAGGATGATCAGAATAACAAGCATCACTTCGAATATATAGTATAAATATTGTGCACAGAATTGGTATGCATTCTTTCCTTGAACTTCGCCTTTTTCAAAGAGAGCTTTTCTTCTTTACTTTCCTTTGAGGGAAAGCCAAAATACTTTTGTGCAGTATAGACAATGCTATGTTGAGCGAAATCAGGTATTCTGTATGTAAAGCATCTTTTTTAGATCCGAGTGGATTCTTTTAAGAATATGTGGTAAGATAAAAACAAGGAGAAGATATGCGAATGAAAGTGGAAAATATACTTGCAAAAAACATTGCTGCGGCCGGAGACCGGGCAGATTATGACGCGGCTTGTAAACGATTGCTTGCGAATAAGGTTATCCTTGCATGGATCATGAAAAGCTGTGTGGAGGAATTTCGGGATTTTACAGTGGATGAGATTGCTGAGCATTATATAGAAGGCAGTCCGCAGATTGCCCAGACGGCAGTGAATCCGGATGAAGTAACCGATTCCCAAGGAGAGCAGATTGAAGGCAGTAAAACGGAAGACAGTACGATCAAAGAAGGAACGGTTACCTATGATATCCGTTTTTATGCAGTGGTCCCACGGACAGCAGAAACTATAAAATTGATCCTAAATGTGGAAGCACAAAGTGACTTTTACCCGGGTTACCCAATTATCAAGAGAGGGCTTTATTATTGCAGCCGGATGATTTCGTCCCAATACGGAGTGGAATTTACGAATGGGCATTATGAGAAGATCCGGAAAGCTATAAGTATTTGGATTTGTGCAGATCCGCCGAAGTATCGTAAAAACACGATTACAAGATATGCGGTCCAGGAAGAAAATGTAGTGGGGGATATAGCAGAAAAAAGAGAGAACTATGATTTAATAACAGCAGTGCTCGTATGCCTTGGAAATGAGGGAGATGATAAGTATACAGGGATATTAAGGCTTTTGGAGGTGTTACTTTCATCAGAGAGGAAACCAGATGAGAAGAAGAGGATCCTACAGGACGATTTCAATATTAAAATGACAAGAGAATTAGAAAGCGAGGTGCTCTTGATGTGTAATTTGAGTAAAGGGATAGAAGAAAAAGGAATCAAAGAAGGAATCAAAGAAGGAATCAAAGAAGGAATCAAAGAAGGAATTCTATCATCTATTCAGAATCTGATGGAAAGTATGGGCTGGAGTGCGGAGCAGGCGATGGCGGCGCTTAAGATTCCGGAATCTGAACGGGTTCAGTATGTTCATGGATTAAAGAAATAATACCGATTACGGTATAATAGCGGTTGAAATTTGTATTTGAGGTGGCAATGATGTTACATATAGCGGTATGTGATGACAATACAGAGATACTTTCTAGAGTAAAGGAACTTGCAAAGGTATTTTTCAGGACACATTGTGTAGAGTGCAAAATTCAGGCGTACCAATCCAGTGAGAATCTGTTGTATGATTTACAGGACGGGGTTTATTATGATCTACTTCTTCTGGATATTGAAATGCCGGGGATTGACGGGATGGATCTGGCAAGGGTGATCCAGGATACGATGTCTGCCGCAAGGATCATTTTTATCACGTTTCATTTGGAGTATGCGATCACAGCTTACGAATTTTCTGTGTTCCGATATATTCCCAAGATGGTCATAGATGACAAACTGCCGTCTGCATTGGAGGATTATTATAAGTTGTACCGTCTGGAAAGGAATGAATTTTATACGGTTGAGATTAAAAATCATGTGGAGCAGTTACCGTACAGAGAAATACTGTATATTTTAAAAGACGGCAAATATGCCGTATTTCATTTGTCAGGAGGAAAAACGCAGGCGGTACGAAAGACGCTGGCATCGGTCTTTGAGGAAATCGGATGATTAGTGTATTCCGATCGGTAAAGCGAACCTTTCCGATTTCAAGACAACGATGCTTCGTTTTTGGAGGAAGCAGATATGATCGGGATTCAGGTATGTGCAGAATGGCTGGCAACATTCATTGAATCGGTATTTTATTTTTCAATTATCCGTGTGTTAGCGCCAGAGCAGTACAAAAAGAAGAAGCAGACGGTCATGTTTCTGGCAGTTGCATCCATTATTACTACGGGTGTGATCTTGCTGAATTATTTAAACTTTCTTTCAGTCTTATAACGATCATTTATGCTGTTTTCGCATTTTCATTTGGCGCCTGCATCCTGTTCCGGGGTAATTATCTCAGTTTTGTTTTTGTAGCCGTGGTTTATATTACAGGTTTGAATCTTGTGGAAGGTTCCGTATTGAGATTAACGGAAGATGTTTCCGGTATGCCTGTTTCAGCGTGGATGCAGGCTGGCTTCAGTACCATTCGTATATATTTGATCATCCTGTTTAAGCTGGCGGACAGCTTTGCTATGTTGGCGGTACATTTTATATTAAAAAGAGCAGGATTGCAATTGGGAGAGGTCAGGATCGCTCTGGCGGGAGCTATATTGGGATTTGTCAGTGCAACCTATTGGCTGTCAGTGAATGTTGGCATGGATTTCAGGGCGGATCTGCTCCAAACGATTTTGGCGTTGGCATTTGTATTTATCATCTGTTCGGCTTACTTCTATTATCGTCTGTGTCAGATACGCCGGGAGCGGGAAAATACCGCTTTGCAGAATCAGCTGCTGGCAAAAAATTACCAGGCTGCGAAAGAATCCTATGAGTCCAACGCCCGTCTGTATCATGATATGGAGAACCATTTTTCCATGATCGAAAGTTATCTGGCAGACGGCAAGATTGAAGAAGCGAAAGAGTATCTTGACAAGCTTGGCAAAGACAGGGGCGCTTATCCGGTAGAACGATTTACAGGCATTGAGGCTGTGGATTATATTTTGAGCCAGAAGGCAGAGCTTGCAAGGAAGCGGAATGTAGAAACAAGCATCCATGCGGAATATCCGAAAGACTGCAAGATAGATCCGGTTGATCTATGCACGATCCTGACGAATCTGTTAGATAATGCTGTGGAAGCGTGTGAAAAGCTGTCGGAAGCGTCGGCAAAGAGAATGCTTGTGACAATCCGGCGTATTAACCGGTTCATTATTATAGAGATTGCAAATAGCTGTATGGAAGAACCGGTGATCAGTAAGGGAATTTTTATGTCATCAAAAACAGACAGAAGGCGTCATGGATGGGGGATGAAGAATGTAAAATCAGCAGTAGAAAAATATCACGGAACGATGGAATACGAGTATAGCGAGCATATATTTACCGTAAGCGTCATGCTCTTTTATCAATAGATTTCGAGGGCAGTTACCCGCTGTTTTGAGGACAGTTGCGGCAGCTGTCTTTTTTTGTGCTAGATTATACATATAGCAAAGGAGGCGGACAAATGTGGAAATTGATTCTTGCAATTCTAATTTTGATTGCACTGGCTGTCTTCGCCGTGCTGATTTATTTTAAACAGAAATAGGAGGAAACACTGTATGAAAGAAAATATTATTCTGGATGTCCGGCATCTGCAAAAGAGGTATAAGAAATATCCTGTATTGAAGGACGTATCGTTTCAAATTAAGCAGGGACATATCCTCGGGCTGATCGGAAAGAACGGCGCGGGGAAGACAACGCTGATGAAGTCTGTTCTCGGGCTGAACACGAATTACCAGGGGGAAATTATCTTTCATGGTAAAAAGCTGACGCCCTCTGATGAAACGATGAAAGCGAAAATAGGTTCCTTGGTGGATGTGAGTTTTTATGATGATATGACGGCATATCAGAATGAGGCTGCTGCGGATCGGAAAGCGTTCGACTGTAGTTCTCGGAAAGTATCTGGCAACTGTCATAGCGTCTGTGGTTTCTATTCTAGCCACGCTTGTCACATGTATTGTCTCTTACTATCTGTTTGCTGCCTCTTCGGCGATGGGTACAGGAACTTTTGCCTCTACGATGGAGGGACTTTCTTCGTTGGCTGTTTGTGGGATGATCGGATTGCAGATCTTGATGTATCTGTTATTGATCGGTGTTGCTTTTTTCGTCGGACTGTTTGCGAATCCATTTATTACGTTTGTTTTAACGATGGTGGTAATGAGTTGGATCTGTGTGCTTCATATTTATCTTGACAGCGTTTATTATTGTAATGACTTTGGCGGTTTTTCAGAGACAGGATGTAAAATGAGAATTTATATTTATGAAAGGTGTTAGTCAAAAAATATGTTGGTCTTGCTGAGTGTCCAGATTTTGGGACACCCAAAGTAGTATCATATGATTATCTAATGAATTTTGAGGTGATAATCATATGAAAGATAAAATCAATACGCTGTTTGATTGCATTAAAAACCTATGTAACTCGGACTTGGAACGCATCATTAACTTTGTAATGGGGATCGTTTCCGTTAACCAAAGCCTAGCTGACAGACCCCAATGCCCGTACTGTCAGAGTTCAAAAGTTATCAAGTATGGTCATGCAAATGGGAAACAGCGTTTCTATTGTCATGAATGCGGAAAGACCTACCTATACTCAACCGGTACACTGACGGCCAATTCGCATTTTAGCCGATCCATTTGGGCCGATTTCATTCATGACACACTGGTTGGTGCATCTCTGGACTTCTCTGCTGAAAAGTTCGGATTTTCTCATCAAACAGCATTTAATATGAGGCATAAAGTTCTTATGGCACTTCAGGACATGCTTGAAAAAGAGCCTATTCTTCTTTCTGGTATCGCTGAACTGGATGAAACATTTGTCCTTGACTGCTATAAAGGAAAGACCGTTCCAACGGAAGCGAACCGTACTGCCCGTAAGCATGGAGCTACAGCAGCAAAACGAGGGATTTCAAATGAATATATCGCAATCTGCACAGGTATCCAGCGTGATGGCAAGGCAATAGCAGAGACCGTAAACCGCGCAAAGCCATCAGGCAAGGAATTGTATGAAATATTTGGCACACATATCTGCGAGGAGACTCTAATACTTACAGATGGACTTCGAAGCTATAACAGTCTGGGGGCAGCGACGGGTTGTACGGTTATGGATGTAAACCATGAAGAAAATAAGAAGCTGTTTAATCTGAATACAGTGAACAGCATGCATTCCTATATTAAGGAAACATACAACCATTACCGCGGAGTGGCAACAAAATATCTCAATCGTTACAATGCACTATTTTCGATAGCTTTCCGGTGTGCAGGAGGTTTAGCAACTTCTCTGTTTCTTTCATTGTGCAATATTGGAAACAGTTGCTATTGGCATGGTGTCTATGATGTACGCAATTATCGTCTGGTAATACTGTAATGAGATTAGACCAACATATTTATTGACTAACACCTTATGAAAAATTTTATGTGTGCATAAATGACAGGCAGTCAAGTTACGCCCGGATATCTCCAGGACAATTTGGTCTGGCATGTCCGGGGAAGTGGAGAAAGATGTAAAGCCGCTTTCTGCTATAACGGCATCAGTGCGGACAGGAAAGCATCCTTTAAGACTGCCGGGGTAAATGCGAAGCTGAAGACGGTGTATGTCTGATCCGTATTCTGTTAAATCATTCCATGTACTTCCTGGAAACGGAATGGCTGTCAGATCTATTCCGTTTGCATCCAAAAGATGGATGGAGGAATAGAGGGCGAGAGAAGCGATTAGAAAAAGAAATATTTGAATTCTTCCTCCATCTTTAGCTATTGACGTTTAAATCTGATAGGAGTGCTGGTCTTAGATTTTACGAGTTGATAGTATTCGTTTAAACGGATATAATAGATGCAGACGAAAACATGGAGGTTGGAGATGGATTTTTACGAAATGTTAGGAGAGAGGGATCTGAATCAGCGAAATATGGCGATGACGGTTCTGGAAAAGCACTGTTTGCAGATGATAAACCAGTGTGGACTTCTGAAAAAAGGGATTTTTTCAGATACATATGCAGGCGTTTGAAAAGCCGGAATATAAGGAAGCGCAGATAAGCCCGCAGGGGATCGCCCGCATTGACGGGGGAAAGGTATTCTGTGAATTGTTAGGGAGCGAGAAGAAATTCGTGATCTGCGGCGGAGGCCATGTGTCGATCCCGGTTATACAGATGGGGCTTATGCTCGGCTTCCACATCACGGTGTTAGAAGACCGGCCGAAGTTTGCGGATTATGCCAGACGTGCCGGAGCACATGAAATCATCTGTGATTCCTTT
Source organism: Dorea sp. 5-2 (assembly GCF_000403455.2). Taxonomy (GTDB): domain Bacteria; phylum Bacillota; class Clostridia; order Lachnospirales; family Lachnospiraceae; genus Sporofaciens. Next base: position 129,729 of record NZ_KE159722.1, read on the forward strand.
GAAGAGGGGCTTGAAGTCCCATGCCTATATCGGGATGATCGGAAGCAGGCTGCGTGTGAAAAAGGTGAAAGAAGCAGTTATTGAAAATGGATGTGACCCGGAAATTGTAGATCAAATCTATACGCCGATCGGTCTGGATATCGGAGCGGAGACGCCGGAAGAGATCGCGGTTGCGATTCTGGCGGAGATTATAGAAGTGAAGAATAGAAAAGGGCGCCGGCTGGGGTATCCGAAAGAAATAGTACATGCGATCCTGGACAGAGATACCATAAAGGAGCGGAAGGTTCTGGCAACCATTATTGACAGGAAGGGTTCGGCGCCCCGCGGGATCGGAACAAAGATGCTGGTGCTTCCGGATGGTGTCTGTGTGGGAACGATCGGGGGGCGGATGTGTGGAAGCGGATATCCTGCGGAGGGCATTATTGATGATCCGGAATGAGGAGACAAAACCGCAGATCTGTCATATTGATATGACCGGGATAGATGCGGAAGATGAGTAGGAAGCTCAATCTACTTATCGGTACAGAGATATTCGATATATTCTACAGCCATATCCATCCGCGGAGAATTCTTGATCACGCCAAGATACACGTCGCCGTCAAAACCGGCTCTTTTAAAAAGCCCTTTCTGGGATACAAGAAGTCCCATAGGGAATTCATCTGTCACAGCCTGATAAGGCTGTGAATCGTCAAGCATTATTTCGTTGGCGTTATCCTCCAATATGACAATGTTATCTGTAATATATGGTTTATATTCTGCCATGGTCTTGGGATCTAACTCCCGAAGCAGTTCTTCTATATTGCATAGATACCCGTTTTGTGAAAATGCATCGAAGGCTTCCTTATTCATAAGCACGACATCTAACTTCTCATCATCTATGGAAGCAACTGTTTTTATACGGGAAGCATAGGTATACTCATGGTTGGGATCATCAGGGGCATCAGTGAGATATAATCCGGTATATAATCTCAACTCTTTTTTAGAAGAATCGGCATCCAGGAAATCCAGGAATCCATAACTCAATTCATCGGCAAACGGTTCGCTTGCTGAAACATTCACAAGACCGGCATAAAGCAAGGTTTCTTTTCTGGTAAAATGTCCATATACCGTATAACTGATAATGTATAAGAAGATCAGGCAGATGATTGCCGGCAGTTTATAATAATCCCAGATGTACTGTATTTTTTGTTTTCCGTGAAGATGGTCCAGGCATGTGTTCATATTTTTCACTCTTCCTCGCAGTCTGTATTACTGCAGGTCAGGTACTGTGCCTGCATGGTCTTCGGTCTTTTCCTGACAGAGATTCAGGATATTGGACAGCAGACAGGAGCAAAGCAGTGCGCATAAGCCCTCCCCGAAAATAACTGCCGGGGTGAAGATGCGGACTACGATCAGCAGCATAACGAAGTAAATAACTGCCATCAATGCCGTACAGAACAGGAAACGGACGCCGATAAACAATGCGTTTTTGAACATAGCGCCGATCGTGTTGTCGAATCTTGCAAGTAGAGGGAAAATGTACATCAGGATAATGGCATAGGCGGCCGCCGCGACGCAGAAGACTGCCGTGCAGAGTGTCCAGAATACATTTTCGAACCGCATGTGATACAGGACGTATCCGTCGATGCCAAGGATAATCCCAAAAGCAAGCAGAATCAGCCATATTACAGTTCCTTGTCTGAGATTCTCTTTAAAAGAGTGAAAGAAAGCCTTCGTAATACTGCCTTCTTCGTTTTTTGATATTTTCAGCGTGACGTAAAAAAGTGCGGTGGTAGACGCGCCGATCGTTATGACCGGAATACAGCAGATGAACCACAGGATGTTCAGATAGACGCTGTATACGATCTTGTTGATGAATTGCAGTACCGGACCGTCAAGATTAAATAAATGATTCATAATATCCTCCTCGTATTGTTGATAGTAAGCGCCGGGAATCCTGTGATCGGATTAGTTTTCTGTAGATTCCCGATAGATCAGGCTGGTTTCTGTATGCACAGTGCGGTAATTCAGAGAGGGTTCATTGATCCGGGTCATCAATAGATTCACCGCGGAGAACCCCATGATCTGGCTGTGTATGTGAATGGTGGTAAAAGCGGGCGTAACGATCTTAGACTCAGGCGAATCATCAAAACCACACAGCCATACGTCGTCTGGAACAGAATAGCCGGATTTTTTCAATGCCTGAAGAACATCCAGGGCGACAAAGTCATTGGCGCATAAGAATACTTCGGGCAAATGGGGAATTTTCCGGAAGCATTCTGCCAGATATTCCTGATAATCTTCAGAAGACAGTTTGTGCATACCTTCTTTATTTCCGGCGATGCAGTATTCGTCCGGACAGGAAAGCCCCGCAAGATACATGGTATTCCGGTATGCCATATACCGTTCAAAGAAGGATTGGCAATGCATATAATCCCCGATGAATCCAATCTTCGTTTTTCCGCGCCGTGCCATCTCTCCTATAAATAAATAGATCCCGGATTGATTATCCATACACAGCAGGTCTGCTTCCAAGGGATTTTTTAAGCAGGTCACCGGCGCGTCTACAAATAAGATAGGAAGTCCCAGGCCGCAGAGCATCTGATCGTATTCATAATGAAACATCTCGATACAGATAATGCCGGCAGTCCGCTCCTGAGAAAAGGAGGCGGGAAGCTTCATATTATCCAGTTCTTCGGTAAGCAGCCTGTGCATGGTGAGGCTGTAGCCCAATACGGCAAGCTCTTTCTGGAATTTATCCAGCATGACGACCGCAAAATGGTTCCCTCCCACGAAATTGGTGAGAAATACTGCAATCTCCGTCTTCTCTTTTGGTGCGGGAATGGAGAGGACGGAGCTTCCTGGTTTGGCGGCTGTCACATAAGAAAACTGCTTGTAGCCCATCTCCATAGCTTTTTTCAATACTTTATCCCTGGTGGCGTCGGCGAGGACGCCGGTGTTGTTGATCGCTTTTGAGACAGTGTTGCGGGAAATGCCAAGCTCGTCGGCAATGTCCTGGATTGTAACTCTGGTACTCATAAACTCCTCCTTTCTATATATGAGTGATCTGCACACTCAATAAAATTCGTTTGAAAAGCTATATCTAGATTCTGTATCTATTATAATGCACAAACCAAAATGTGTCAAATGTAAAAATTCATAATTTTTAAAATAATTTATAACTTCAGAATGCAAAATAATATTGTCCGGAGTGCTGTATGAAAATTAAAATGTAAAAATAAAAGTATACAAACTGTAAAAAAATATTGACTAAATGTAAAATGAGTGATATAAATATATTGTACAAATCTCATGTGAATGTAAAATAAAAATTTTACAAATGCACAAATGAGTAAAGAAAGGAGAATCAGAAAAGACATGAGAGAAAACAAGTGTAGAAGATGGAGGGATTTGACAGAAAGGAGGATGTTATGACAATGAATTCAAAAACTGTTTCAAATGTAAAGCAGGGAGGCAAAGGCACGGGACTTCACAATTCCCTGGTGTATATCAGGCAGCATTGGCAGCTTTACGTGATCTTCATGATGCCGGCATTGTTACTTACACTGATTTTCAAGTATGCGCCTATGAGCGGTATCCTGATCGCGTTCCAGGATTACAATCCATTTAAGGGAGTTTCCGGAAGCGAGTGGGTAGGGCTTAAGCATTTTACAAGGTTCTTATCATCCCCGGATTTCATGAGATATCTGGTCAATACATTGAAGCTTAGCGTATACAGCCTGCTGTGGGGCTTCCCGGTTCCGATCATACTGGCGTTACTGCTGAACCGGATCCAGAGTGCGGGGATCAAGAAGAAGATACAGCTGGTGCTTTATCTTCCCAACTTCGTATCTGTCATCGTACTCTGCGGTATTGTGAGGATCTTCCTCTCTGTGACTGGTCCTGTGAATCTGTTGATGGGAACGGATATTAATTTCATGACTATGCCGGAGGCATTCCGTTCGATCTATATCATCAGCGGTATCTGGCAGGGCGCCGGATGGGCGTCCATCATGTATACGGCATCCCTTTCTAACGCAAGCCAGGAACTCCGCGAGGCGGCGGTCATGGACGGCGCGAATATCTTACAGCAGATCAGGGCGGTGGAATGGCCGGCGATCAAAGATATGGTTGTGATCCAGTTCATCCTACAGGCAGGAAATATCATGAGCATCGGTTTTGAGAAGGCATATGCCCTGCAGACGGACCTGAACCTTCCGGCGTCAGAGATCATCGCCACCTATGTGTACAGAAAAGGTCTGATCGACGGGGATTACAGCTTTTCAACCGCGGTAGGTCTGTTTAACACGGTCATCAATGTCATCCTTCTGCTCGTCGTGAATAAGATCGTGGCGAAGATGAATGACGGACAGGGAATCTAGGAGGTGCGCATAAGATGAATAAGAAAAAAATCACAAGATATTCGGGACAGGATAAGGCGCTTTTGACGATCGGATACATACTGCTGGGATTATTCGTGATTGCAATTATCGTGCCGATGGTTTATATTATTGTCGCATCCTTCATGGATCCCATTACGCTGCAGAATAAGGGGATTACCTTTGATTTCAGCAAATGGACGGCGACGGCGTATGAACGTGTCATGACAAACAGCCAGATCTGGATCGGATTTAAAAATGCGGTCATATATTCTGTAGTGTTTACGGTCGTGTCTGTAGTTGTAACGCTTCTGGCGGCTTATCCGTTGTCGAGGGCGGATTTCAGAGGAAAAGGGTTCTTCAATGTCATTTTCATAATTACCATGTTCTTTGGGGGCGGCTTGATTCCTACATATTTGGTAGTCAGTAATCTGGGGCTTGTGGACAGTATGTGGGCAGTCATTCTTCCGGGAGCCTTCAGTGTGTGGAATATGACCATCGCAAGAACCTATTACAGGGGAATCCCGCAGGAACTTCGCGAGGCGGCGGATGTAGACGGGGCAAGCGAGCTTACCTTTTTCTTCAAGATCCTGCTTCCTGTCTGTACTCCTGTCATCGCCGTGCTTGTACTGTGGCAGTTTGTCGCCATGTGGAACAGCTATTTTGACGCTATGATCTACCTGAATGACTCCGCTAAGCAGCCGTTGCAGCTGGTATTACGTTCTATATTGATACAGAACCAGCCGGAGTCCGGTATGATCGCGGATATGCAGAGCACGGCGGCGCGGGCGCAGCTTGCAGAGCTTCTGAAATACGCAACCATTATTATTTCCAGCTTACCGCTTCTGGTCATGTATCCGTTCTTCCAGAAATATTTTGACAGCGGAATCATGGCAGGCGCCGTAAAAGGATAAGCGGAATTGCTTGCTTGAATGGTTGCAGACGGTTATAATAAGAAGGAGGCAGACGATGAGAAATAGATTGAGTGACAGATTGGGAAATGGATTCGGATATAAGTCCGGACGCAGGTATGGAAAGCGAACCGCGGCTTTAGCGCTTGCAATGTGCATGTCGGTTTCCCTTGCAGGATGCGGAGGCAAGGTAAAGATTAATGACGGTACGTTCCGGCCGGTGGATGAGGCGGAGTTGGAATTTCCGCTTAAGGAAAAGACGACTCTGACGGGTATGATCAGTTATCCGGCAAATACGGAATCAGAGCCGAATAACCGGACGATTTTTAAGCGTCTGCAGGAGCAGACCAACGTGGAGATTGACTGGACGGCGATACAGTCCGATCAGTGGCCGGATAAGATCTCCTTGAACATGTCGGATCCTAATAAGCTGACGGACTTTATCTTTTCGGCGGATTTTACAGACAGCAATCTGTTGAAATATGCGGATTATGGAGCGATTATCCCGGTGGAGGAATATATTGACGCCTATATGCCGAATCTGAAAGCGGCTTTTGACAAATATCCGGAATACCGGACGATGTGTACGGATGTAAACGGGCATATCTGGGCTTTGCCGTGGATCGAGCAGCTTGGTTCCGGCAAGACGGCAATACAGAGCGTCGGGAACATGAGCTTTATCAATAAGAAATGGCTGGATTTTCTGGATCTTGAGATTCCGGAGACGGTGGATGAATTCGAAGAGGTATTGATTGCATTTCGGGATAATGCGTCAGAGCTTCAAAAGGAATTCGGGATTGAAGGGAGCATTATTCCCATGTCCTGTATGGTGAATAGTGGTAACGAGGATATGGGAATCCTGATCAATGGTTTCGGTGAAGGATACGGGGATGTTGATAAGGATAAGAATAATGGCAGGCATATTGTGGTGACGGATGATCAGGAAGTGATCTGCTGCGCCACGCAGGAAGGCTATAAAGAAGGAATCGAGTGGCTGCATAAGCTGTACGAGGAAGATCTGATCGATCCGGAAGCGTTTACACAGGAATGGTCTACCTATGTATCGAAGGGTAAGTCCGGGCGTTACGGCGTATGTTTTAGCTGGGATGTAGGGAACATCGACAACTTGAAGGACTGGGTTCCGCTTCCGGTCCTGACGGCAGATACGCGGAACCTGACGCCTGAGAACGGCTCATTCACCAGCGGATTCAACCGGGGGCGTTGCGTGGTAACCTCTGTGGCAGAGAATCCGGCGCTGGTATGCGCATGGCTGGATCAGATGTATGCGCCGCTGCAGTCTCCGCAGAACAACTGGGGAACATATGGTGAGGACGATGATTTTGATATCTTCGAGATGGGCAAGAATGCCGACGGTGAGGATATGTTAAAGCATGCGCCGTTAGGCGACGCGTCCCCGGTAGAGGTAAGAGAGGCGGAAGCAGTAGGAGGCCCGCTTGCCATCCTGGATGAATATTATGACGTGTATGTGACCTGTCCGGACGACGCGCAGTACCGTCTGGACTGGATCAAGGAGTACTATACGCCTGATATGAATAAGGAGTATGTATATCCGAATATTTTCATGAGCCGAGAGGATACGGAGAAGTTCTCGAACTTGCAGGCAGATATCCATAAGGAGATCAAGGCGAAGAAGGCGGATTGGATCATGAATGGCTTTACGGATAAGGATTGGGAAAAATATCTGGATAAGCTCGAGGCATATGGACTCAGTGAATATCTGGAGTTATTCCAAAAGTATCTGGATTCGTATAATGCAAGTATGGCAGGAAATAATAAGTAACCTGAATTGTAATCAGGATTGGAGAAATAATTAAGAGAGGAAGAAAGAGTTATGACAAGTCAGACATTACGTGAAGCAAGAAAATATGAAGAGGCTTCCGAGAAATTGATCGGTAAAGAGGAGCGTCCCGATTTCCACCTGACTCCACGTACAGGCTGGATGAATGACCCCAATGGCTTTTCGTATTATAAAGGCAGGTATCATTTGTTTTATCAGTATTATCCTTATGAATCGAAGTGGGGCCCTATGCATTGGGGACATGCGGTAAGCAGCGACTTACTCCATTGGGAATATCTTCCTTGCGCCCTTGCGCCGGACGAGGCGTATGACAGGGACGGCTGTTTTTCCGGAAGCGCGGCGGTACTGCCGGACGGGAGGCAGCTGCTGATGTATACCGGCGTGTTAAAGGAGCATCAGGAACGCGATATCTACCGGGAAGTGCAGACACAGTGCATGGCTGTGGGCGACGGGATCGACTATGAGAAATATGAACAGAATCCTGTGCTGGATCAGCGGGATATACCAGAGGGCAGCAGCCGTTTTGATTTCCGTGATCCTAAGATGTGGATGAAAGCCGACGGGACCTATGCCTGTGTCGTAGGGAATCGTCCGGCGGATGGAAGCGGGCAGATTCTGTTGTATGAGAGCGCCGACGGATTTCAGTGGAAGTTTAAAAGCATACTTGTCTCCAATCATGACCGTTTCGGGAAGATGTGGGAGTGTCCGGATTTCTTTGAGCTGGACGGAAAGTGGGTATTGCTTACAAGTCCGCAGGATATGCTCCCGGAAGGGTTCGAATATCACAATGGAAATGGGACGCTCTGTCTGATCGGTGATTATGATGAAGAGAACGGCAGTTTTAAGGAAATGCAGAATCAGTCTGTTGATTATGGGATTGATTTTTATGCGCCGCAGACTGTAGCGGCGCCGGACGGACGCCGGATTATGATCGGATGGATGCAGAACTGGGATGCATGTGGGATCCGTTCACCGGAAGAGCCGTGGTTTGGCCAGATGAGCCTGCCAAGGGAATTGTCTCTAAAAGACGGCAGGTTATACCAGAGGCCGGTCAGAGAGTTTGACGCCCTGCGGCGTAATAAGATAGAATATACGGATGTAGCGGTTTCAGGAGTGGTGAAGCTTGACGGGATCAAGGGAAGAAAGGTAGATATGGAGCTGACAGTCCGTCCGGAAGGCGGGCAGGAGCTGTATCAGAAATTTGCCGTTCGTTTTGCCCAGGATGATACATATTATACTTCCCTTAGCTTCCGCCCCAGGGAGTCGATCCTTAAGGTAGACCGGAAGTTCTCCGGTTCCAGAAGGGCAATCATCCATCAGCGGCGCAGCCTGGTAAATACTGCGGACGGCGAATTGAAGCTAAGGATCATACTGGATCGTTTCAGCGTAGAAGTCTTCGTAAATGACGGAGAGCAGGTGATGTCGGCTGCTATGTATACCAGACAGGAGGCGGATGGGATATCATTTTTTGCCGATGGAACTGCCAATATAGATGTCGTGAAGTATGAGCTTGAATAGATATTTCCGTTGGGCCTTGTATCGTTTCTCTATATAACAGTGTCGCCTTGCTGTACCCGGAGGCTTTTGCGATATCATCCATACAATTAAACTTATAGTTTAGTCGTATGGATGATTTTTCTTTTTGTCAATCGTATTGTGAAGAAATTATAAAATCTCCAATGACAAATAGGTTTGATTACGATATAATAAAAACGGCATTGACATCTATAGAGGGACGAAAGAGTACAGTATCGAAGTCTGGAGGGAATTGGATATGGAAAAAGAAAATTAACAGATAAAGAATTGAAACGTAAAGATCACTTTGAAAAACTAAACGCTGAAATGCAGAAAAAAGGATATCAAATGAAGAATATGATCATTGATATCCGGCAGGCGAATTATCAGGGACCTTTGAGTATGCTGCCATTTATGCTTTTGGCGTTGGGGGCGTATTATTATGTGAACGGTTTTGATTTAGATGGGATCTCTATCGGAGCTGTCGTGGCGGCATATGTGCTCATGCTGGTCCTGATCATTCTGCATGAGTTAATACATGGGATCACCTGGGGGATTTTTGCAAAGGATCATTTTCATTCGATTGACTTTGGATTCATTCGGAGCAGTTTTACCCCATACTGTACATGCTCAGAACCGATGAAAAAGTGGCAGTATCTGTTAGGGGCGGCTATGCCGACATTGGTTTTAGGATGCGCAGTTGCAGCGGCTGCGGTGATGACAGATCGATTATTGCTGTTTTTCGTGGCAGAGATCATGCTGCTGTCAGGCGGCGGAGATTTCCTGATCATACTGAAAATCTTGTTATACCGCACGGATAAGAAAGTGTGTATTGCGATCATCCTTATGAATGTGGCTTTGTTGTTTTTGAGAAATAGAATTGAATGACACTTTTTTGTAAAAATGCTTTTATATGCAGGTACATTATTGATGTTTTTTAACTGGATTTTGTGTATTCTAACCGTTTTCGCCGTCATCATGTACCATTTGCAGATTGTCAATGTGGAGGAGGATTTTCTGCTTGCCGCATTTGGAAATGAGTATCTGCAATATAAGAAAAAAGTCTGCCGTTATATTGGCAGGAAACGATAATTTCCGGTTGTGTATTGATATCTGTGCGTGTTACAATGGTTTCAACACGAGGGAGGAATATCATGGAAACACTGGAAACCGCACTGGATGAAAATGGCAATCAGGTTGTTATTCTGCCGGACATTATTTTTTCTGGCAAACAGAATATAGACTGGAATGAGGTGGAGAAGTATCTGGAGCGTTTTGTCGGGAAATTGGTGGAAATAGCGAAGACCGGCGACATTATTTATTTGGGAAAAGACTTCCCGGATGAATATTCCGGTTCAAAATATACAAGGAAAATGAAAGGCGGCAGGGCGAAGGCGAAAGCCAATGCGGCACAGGGCATCCGTGAAATGGTGGGGATTGCAACGGATAAAAGGTTCCGAGAGAATCGGAAAGAGAAACATTCTGGTGATGCCTCTAACGGCTGGTATTACTACACGACACGGTTTGCCATGCCGATATATAATAATGATGTGAAAACGGAAAACTATAGTATTTATTCCGGCTGTCTGGTGGTAAACTGTACGGGGAAAGGGAAGATGTACCTGTATGATCTGGTGGACATAAAAAAAGAAGCGAGTAACCCACTCAGGACTAACAGGTAGCCAGTGGTACAAAACCGCCTCTCTTTGATTAAAAGAATACCATTGGGCAAAAAATTTGTCAATCCTTTTTTCCCTAGAGTTTCCGCAGATTTATCCACAAAACCCTAACCCGGATAAACCGGAAAAGTTTTTTTGCATTTCCTCCAAATTTCAAGTACAATAAAGAAAACTATTGGAGGATGTGTTCATGTTACTTACGGATAAATATGCTGACAAAATGAATGGTATCATCACTTGCTATGACCGTATGATCATCCAGGGCTATATCCCCGGATGGAGTTATGCGGAAGGTATGACCAGCTATTTAAAAGCCAACAACATCCGTATTTTTGATTTTTCGACTTTCTCCCAGCCTCTTACGGAACAGATCCGTGCCAATGCCCAGCGCATTGCAGATGAAAACGGCATCCAGATTGAGTTCATCCGGAAACTCCGGGCGTTCCGAAAAGATGACCGCATCCAGGAGATCATTCAGAAAACCGGTAAGTCTGAGGGGCTGATTCATATCTTTTCTGCCATGGAACAATGCAATACTTATAAGCCATGGCATGATAAAACAACCGGAAAAACATTCCTTAAGTTTGACCAAAGCAAATGTCTCCATTATTATTTTTATTTTATAGATAAAGAACTCGGCTTGTGTTATCTCCGGGTCCCCACCTGGGCTCCCTTCCGACTACAGTTCTACATGAACGGTCATAATCTTCTGGCCCATAAGCTGCAAAAGAAAGGGATCACTTACCGTATGCATGATAACGCCTTCCTTGAAATCTCTGATGTCGAAACTGCCCAGAAACTATCTGACAGAATCAACCCGGAAGGTCTCCATAAAATCCTGGATGTATTTGCAAAACGCTACTGCCCCATTGCGGAATCGCTCGGTCTCGGCTACACTTGGACAGTCCAACAGATTGAGTGTGCAACCGATATCATGTTCAAACAGGCCTGTGACCTGGAGCCCCTTTATGATGAGATCATCCGGACGGCAATCTTTACGGTAAAGCCGGATAACATCGCTGCATTCCTGGGACAGCGCATTACCTATAACTGTAAGAAAGAAGTCGGTACAAACTATAACCAGCGTATTCTCGGTACGAGAATCAAACACCATATGGGTGATGTATCAATTAAAATGTATGATAAATTTGGCTGTGTCTTACGGATAGAAAGTACTTGCAATGACATCGGGACTTTTCGTGTAAAACGGAAAGTGGAACACAGGGACGGCAGTTCCACAGAACAAAAAGCGCCTTTGAAAAAAAGTATTTATAGCCTGTATCAGTTATTCACAATCATGAAAGCCGCCAACTACCGGTATCTGGAATTCGTATCATCCTTTGATGACCACAGCGGCGGAAAGAAGAATCTTACAAAAGCAACAGAGGCTGTTAAGGAGAAAGGCCGTTCCTACCGTGGGCTGAACTTCTTTTCCCAAAAAGATCTGTTGGTACTGGAAGTGATCAGCCGTGGCGAATACATGACTTTTGGAATGCAGGGAAAGGATATCCGCCGCCATCTGGAGGATATCAGTCCGTCTGCCATGTCGAGAATTTTTAAGCGGCTCCGTCTCCATGGGATTATTGAACGGGTTCAAGGAACTTATAAGTATTTTACAACAGCTTACGGCAAAGAAGTCATTGCGGCAGGATTAACCGTTAGAAACCTTGTGCTTATACCAGCATTGGCATAAGTGTTTTTCTTATGCAGAAATTTTGCCATTTTGCGTCAAAAAATATTTATAAGTGGCCTAATTCCATCAACCCTAGCAATATTCTTGAATGTATTTGGATTAAGCAAACTAAAACATTCTTCTTTTTACAAATAAAGAGAGAACTGGCTAAAATATAAAACCAATTCTCTGTGCAAAGAAAGTCATGTCACCATAATTCTATTGAATCTTCCGCATCTACCCACATCTGCATACTGCCATCAAGATATAGCGTTGCATATTCAAGAGGATTGTCTATTGCTAAAGCATTTAAGGCACATTAAGAGCATGGTGTTGTTTTCAATCCTTCTTCCGCTTTTCTACAGTCTATCCGTAAAACATATCCGTCAAAAGTGATTACGTCAATGCAGTTATGGAGCATATTATAAGCTGCACAAATAAATCTCATATCTTATCAGTCCTTTTTTGTCGGTGTTTTGGAGAAATTTTTGCTCTTATACTGCCACAGACAGGACGGAGTATCCATTTTGTTTACGTACATTCCACCTGTTACTCAATCATAATTTCCTTGACAGAAATCTTCTTGATCTTTTCGGAGTATACATACATCAGGACTTCATAAATTGTGATAAAACAAACAAGAGAAATAAGCATAACAGGAAAGTCAAATTTATATTCAGGTACGCTCTCAAAATCCTTAAATACAATATCCACCATAAGCCGCAACAATCCATACTGATATACTGTTCCAATTACAAAACCGATATAGGACATTGGTCTGTATCCTCCTAAAATCGCCCGGCAGCATTCTTTCTGTGAATAACCGAATACCCTCATCATAGCAATCGTTTTTGTATTTCCGTTTATCGCTGTAGTTATGGCAAGAAACAGAGTTGTAAACGCTAATACAAGTCCGATGACCAGCATCATCACACCCATCATTTCACTTGATAAATCTTTCATATTAAACGACATTTGTGTCATAGCTGAAAAACAAAACGAAGCGAAAATAATGAAAAATACAAGTGCTTTTTTTGATTTCAAGGTGTTCCTTTTCAAATCCTCCACAAACGACAATTCTCTGTTTTTTTCGATTCTGCGGCGTGGTGTTTTAGAAGCAGTCTGTAGATGATCTTTCAAAAGCAGCAACACAGGCTTTTTTAATTTGTACCAGGCGTAACAAACCGAAAGAGACGAAAAACACACAGTCGGCAATACCACGAAATAAAACAAAATGCTTGGATGAAAATTTATAGTTATCTCGGGAAGCAGTTTATCTTCATTTTGCAGAGCGTAAAACCATGGCATTATGAGAAATGCTCCTGCATATCCGATTGCGGTTCCGATAAAAGTACTAATCCCGAATACGCAAAAGTTTTTTGCAATTTTAAAATTTGAATATCCCAACGCCTTTAATATCCCAAGTTCTTTCTTATGCGTGTCAATATAATGCTTAATATAAAACAACAACATAACAACCGCGGTTAAAAGCATACATCCGCCGCTTACAAGGCATACGACTTTTACGGTAGAAACCTGTGCATTATAAAAAATCATTGACAACTCAGATGTTATTTCACTCTCAATTAACCGGACATCAAAATAAAAATTCACAAACATTGTACATATAAGAACGGCACAACAGGCGATAATGGAAATGCCGATGAGTTTTGAAGCATTTTTTATTCCAACAAGCATACCATCACCATCCAATCTCATAAGCGGTCTTTTTCGTTTCATTTGTATAGATTTCAGATATTTTTCCGCTGTTCATTTTTATAACGGTGTCAGCCATTTCCGCAATATTCAGATTGTGTGTTACCAATATGATCGTAAAATCATATTCCTTTTGAAGTTTACAGATATGATCAAGAACCTGCCGCCCTGTTTGTTCGTCTAATGCGCCTGTCGGTTCGTCAAGAAATAAAACTCTCGGTCTTTTTGCCAAAGCTCTTGCAATCGATACTCTTTGCTGTTCGCCGCCTGAAAGCTCGCTGGGATATTTATGTAATTTTTCTCCAAGTCCAACTGCCTCAATGACGGTTTTATAGTCTTTGTTATCTGCTAAGTCAGCGCCCATTTTCACATTTTGATCGACGTTCATATTGGGCAGCAGATAGTATTGCTGAAAGATAAATCCGACATTTTCCTTACGAAATGAAGTGACTTCATTATCAGAAAGCGCTGTAATATCCGTTCCGTCATAAAACACTTTCCCGCTGTCAGGGCGTTCAAGACCTGAAAATACATTCAAAAAAGTTGATTTGCCCGAACCTGACGCACCGAGAATAACCACAAAATCATTATCCTCAATATCCAGACTGATGCCCTTTAATACTTGGAATCGGCTTTCTCCATTTCCGTATGATTTTATGATATCTTCCGCTTTAATCATTATTTTCTTCCTCCATTATCTTTTTCAAAATGCTTATGCATACCTCAGTAATCATTGTACTGATCTCTTCGTCTGTAAAACGGCACATCTTTGTGGCGCAAAGGGATGCAATTCCGTGTGTATAGATCCAAAGATGATGATATAGCTTTTTCGCAGATGACTTGCAGATCTTGTAATCGTCTTGAATCGACAACAGAATTTGCTCATAACTTTCATCGATCAGAGGAAGCACACCTGATAAGTCGGGAATTTGCTTTTGCTCCGTCATAAAGAGGAGCTGAAAAAGCTTTGGCTCATTAACAGAGAAAAGAATATATTGCGAACCTACGCCTTTGAAAGGGTGCGCCGCTGTCAGACCTTTATTGACGTATTCTTTATACAAAGTTTTAGCAGCCTCGATCATAGCCTGCTGAACTTCTTCCATATTTTTGAATACAGTAAAAATCGGTCTTGCAGAGCTGGCGAGGTATGTTCCCAATGCTCTGGAAGTTAAAGCTTCATATCCGTCTGTCCTGACAATATTTAATGCGGCTTCAATAATTTCTGCTCTTGTAAATTTTGCTTTCGGCGGCATACTTTATTTCTCCTTTTTAAATCACTTGTTTTAAATCATTTGATTTAATTATAATCAAAGCCGGCCTAAAAGTCAATGGGGCAGTAAAGATTACTTCAAGCGGCCTTATTGTCTGCTTATGCTGACACACGGGCAGATTGCCCGATATATGGGATCTGCCCGTGTGGTTGTATCCAGAATGCTGAAATATAATCCAGTTTAACGCTTTTGTGTAGTATAAACAATGCTATGTTGAGCGAAATCAGGTTTTAGTATGTAAAGCATACTTTTTATATCCGGGTGGTTTCTTTTAAGAATATGTGGTAAGATAAAAAACAATGAGGACGATTTCAATATTAAAATGACAAGAGAATTAGAAAGCGAGGTGCTCTTGATGTGTAATTTGAGTAAAGGGATAGAAGAAAGAGGAATCAAAGAAGGAATCAAAGAAGGAATTCTATCATCTATTCAGAATCTGATGGAAAGCATGGGCTGGAGTGCGGAGCAGGCGATGGCGGCGCTTAAGATCCCGGAATCTGAACAGGTTCAGTATGTTCATGGATTAAAGAAATAATTAGTAATGGTATAAGAAGGGAGAGACGGAATGGCGGAAATTGCGTTTGGATCTATTTATAGGGAAATCTTCCCCTTCTGGGAGAAGATTTCGGATGCGGACAGGGAGTATATCTGCCGGAATTCTTACGGTATTACGTATCCGAAGGGCAGGAATATCCATGACGGCAGTGAATGTTCCGGCGTGATCCTTGTTCGTTCGGGAAGTCTTCGGCTTTATATTATGTCAGAAGAAGGTAAGGATATCACGCTTTACCGCTTGCAGGAAGGCGATCTGTGTATGCTGTCTGCGTCTTGCGTACTGTCTGCCGTTACGTTTGAGGTATTTGTAGACGCGGAGGAGGACAGCGAGTGCTGTGTGATCAGCGGTCCCGCTTTTGCGGCAGTCTCAGAACGGAACCCGGATGTCCGGATATTTGCATTGGAAACCGCAGTCGGCCGATTCTCTGATGTAATGTGGGTGATGCAGCAGATTATGTTCATGAGTATGGATAAACGGCTGGCAATTTTCCTTTCTGATGAGGCTGTGAGAACGGGTTCGGATACGATTGCATTGACACACGGACAGATTGCCCGATATATGGGATCTGCCCGTGAAGTTGTATCCAGAATGCTGAAATATTTTGCCAGTGAAGGGATTGTGAAAGTTTCCAGAGGCGGTGTCACGATCCTTGATAAGAAACGTCTTCGTAAGTTAACCCTTAATTGACATTTTGAAGGTCAGCCGGAAATTGATCCAGCAGCAGGGATGTTCTGCGGTCAATATCCGTTCTGTTGCGGCGGCCTGCGGGGTATCGGTAGGATCTATTTATAATTATTTTGATTCTAAAGCCGCATTGGTGAATGCCGCGGTGGAAAGTGTCTGGTGCGAGATTTTTCATCCGCCAAAGGACGGCGCTGTGTTTCAGGACACGCAGACCTGCATTATCTGGATGTATGGGCAGATAGAACAAGGCTGCAAACAGTATCCCGGATTTTTTACTCTGCATTCCCTTGGCTTTATGCGCGAGGACAAAGATGATGGGAGACAGAAGATGCAGCAGACCTGGCGGCATATCCTGGATAAGTTGAACGCTGTCTTGAAGCAGGATGCCAGGATTCGGGACGATGCCTTTACGGAGCAATTTACTGCGGAAAGATTTGCTGATGTGCTGTTTTCCCTGATGCTGTCCGCTCTGCTTCGGCAGGACTATGATCCGACAGCCTCGCTGGAGATTATTCGCAGAACCCTTTATTAAGATTCTCACGGTTTAGTGGGAATTTTATATCCGATAAAGTGAACAGTGTTCGAGTAGTCTCGGAAAGTAACTGTATAGAGAAAAAAATAGCGGATTCTGTGTATCAGATTTGGAGAAAAAGCGGACAGAGAAACAGCGTGCCTGATATTGTGGCGGAGTTTATCAATAGAGGGCATGACTTTAAGACCTCCCTTATGGCAGGTTTCTGAAAAATACAGATAGAAATGGAAAGCAGATTTATGCAGCCAGTTT
>NZ_KE159722.1:149558-150147 GCF_000403455.2 Dorea sp. 5-2
TGTAAGCCCCCCTGAAAAGTGGAGGTGAAGAAAAATAAGGGAACTCTGGAAACGCAGTGATTTCAAGGGCTGTGAGTTTCCGAGAGTACTCTGTTCAACAAAGGAGGTGGATGATGAAAGTAAAACGGAATACCCTGTTGCTGATTGCCTGTCTGGTGTGGAGTACGGCCGGTGTGAATATCCTTCACATTGGACTGACAGCTAAAAAAGCATACCGCCAGAATCAATGGTTATCTGGAAGAACGACATTTTTTTATGAAGTTCTTTGACGGAAAAGCATTTGCTGTCATGGCGGTGATGATAACCGGCGGTATTGCTCTTAGGACAAGCGGACTTGCGCCGAAGCGGTTTATCGCAGTTTTCTATACCGGTCTGGGCGCTTCCCTTCTGGCGGCCGGTTTACTGTTTGGCCGTAACTATGGCAGAGCCTTGTCTGCCGCCACAGCTCAAAATAGAACATAGAGAATAATGCTGATTCTCTATAAGACATGAATGATAACTTCTCGGAATCTCAATGAATGTGATTCTAACTGAAAATTGACAACTGAATATCGTGCAGGAAAAGAAATTTGAGAAAAATGGACATAAA
>NZ_KE159723.1:0-12492 GCF_000403455.2 Dorea sp. 5-2
GTTGTCATGAAAGAATAATGCTCCTTTGTGTGTATGAACATACGGTGCAGTCCGTAATCATTGAGGATGCGGTTGTTGATCCGTTCTGTGGAGGTGCGCTGGTTATAGATCTTCTTATAAGCAACTGTGCCGCGGGGGACGTCGGTGTAAAGCCGGATATCCCATTCGGGCCGGGTCTTG
Organism: Dorea sp. 5-2; assembly: GCF_000403455.2. Taxonomy (GTDB): domain Bacteria; phylum Bacillota; class Clostridia; order Lachnospirales; family Lachnospiraceae; genus Sporofaciens. The sequence goes on from NZ_KE159723.1 coordinate 181, forward strand.
ACGACTCTCCCATATTTGGAATCGGTGCAGGAGTTTTTACATTTGGAACAGTGTTCTTTCCCATAGGGGCAGCGCCACATGAGGTAACCGCTGGATCTGTCATAACCGTTAGGTTTCATGCGCAGTTTTTCCTGACATAGAGGAGTCCCATCTTTGTCAATGGTGATGGTATCAGGAATTGTTTTTGGCCGGCCGCATTTGTCGTTTAGGTCGATGAAGGCCCGTATTCCCCTGTTTTTAAGGATCCGGTAGGTGGGGTAATTGTCCATTGCAGAATCCAGGCACATATTCGAGGTGGAAACAGCCGGCATATGTTTTTCCAGTTCATGGAAAGCGGCAAGGAAATTGACCGAATCATGCCGCCTTGCGCTGGTAAAACGCAGAAGCAGGGGGATATCTGTCCTGAGTTCACTGTTATAGCAGGATAATTGGAACAAAGTGTAGCCGAAGTAATATTTTTCCAGGTCGCTGTCCCAGCCCCAGGAAGCATCGGGGTCGGGGAAATGGCGCAGGCCTTCCGGTGCGCCAACCCTGTGGTGCCCGCGTGGGCAGGCATGGGTATGCACGGCGGTGCCGTCTCCGGAAACCGTAAGGTGTTCCCTTGGTATGAGGCCGGATTCCATGGAAGGCAGGACAGCCACATGATAGAAGAAGCGCTGCAGCCGCCCTTCAAAGTTAAAAGGGATATCCTTCCCGCTCATGAGCCGTTTTTCGATAGCTTCTGTGATTTTGGGCTTTGCCTCCTGTGCTTTCTGTTTTTTGCCATTGGGCTTATGCGGCTTTTTGCTGTTCCAGGAAGCCGGAAGCAGTTTGTCCCGCGCATATAAGTCCGTTGGCGGTGCAGTCCAGAGCCTGTCCATGAAGTCAAAATAAGAACCGAGGGGAGGCAGGGAATCCGTAGTGCAGCCGATGAGGGCGGCAAGGAGGCGGTCGTGTTTGAGCCTGTCGACCCAAAGGGTAAGGGATAGCTTGACCAAACCTTCTGAAAATAGAAGAAAGAAAAGGATAAAAGACCTTAAGATTTGCGGCTGGTTCTTAGCGGGCCTGCCAGTGTTGGAGTAAAAGGGCAAAAGGAACTCCATGGCCTTATCGGAATCGAAAAGCCGGAGCTTCTGCCATGGTTTCCAAAGCTCCGTATGGAGCCGGTTTCTTTCAGAGGAATCAAAATGGACTTTGGATTCGGTGAGAAAGTACTTGTAATCTTGCATGGACTGCCAGTACTTGATCATAAAGTGCACCTCCTAGTAGTTTAGTGTTGTGCGTGGGGCACAGACGCTTCTTAACTACAAGGGGCGCGTTTGGTGACTGGCGTATATGGTCACCAAACGCGCCGCACATTTTGACTTATATGTCAATACTTTTTTGAAAATTTAACAAAAATGTTTTCCGGGATATGGAGGAAAGCAAAAAAGAAGAACATGAAAAAAGAGCGGAAATTCGGGCTTAAAGAGTTTCCGAGACCGCTCTGCAATTGTAGATGGAGAAGAGAGTTTTGAGGTTAATACATTAAGTGATGCTTTCCTTAGAAAATATTCTGGACAGAAGATTACAATTGTATATTATGCTGAAGTAACGAGCAAAGCAGAAATAAATGTAGACAGATTAAATAATACGGCATCTTTAAAATACAGCACGAATAATGGAACTGATGTGAAGGAAAAGTTTGATAAAACAAAACATTATACATTCGGTATCGATACTGCAGTTACCGGATGGAGTGAATCAGAGAGTTCAAATCCAACCGGTGAGTTCGTTAAGATTAATGATAAGGGAGAGATTGAATTTGCACAAACTCCAGGTGAAGTAATTAAGACAGAGACTCTTGTTGAATTCCTTAATGGCGCGGAATTCCAGCTTCATATTGGTAGTCCAACCGGACCATTATTTACAGATAAGACAGGTAAAGATACATTTACAACAGCTGGTGAAGGAAATCTGGCAGGTCGTCTGCAGATTGTAGGTCTTGATGACAATGTAGATTATTATCTGATTGAAACAAAGGCTCCAAGCGGATACAGCATCAATAATAAACCGGTTAAAGTTCGCATAAACGCTACTTATGAAACAGATTCAGAAACTAATAAGCAGGATAAACTAGTAAGCTATGAAGTAGTAATAGGTGAGGGAGAAGGCGTCGCTGTAACACATTATAATTATAACTCTACAACTGGCGAGACTGAATTTATAAATACACCGGATACAGCTTCTAACCCATTTGGATTTAAGAATACACAGCTTGCAAACCTTCCGTCAACCGGTGGTATCGGTACTACAATCTTCACGATCGGCGGATGTGCAATCATGATCATCGCATCAGGCTTATTCTTCGCAAGCCGCAGAAAAGCTGCAAAATAGTAGTTTAAGATTAACATTAACATAGCTTATAAGGCTCCGGGGCAATGTTTGTCCCGGAGCAGTAAAGGCGATACAGATACAACAACAAGGAGAGTCCGGATGAAGAAACATGCAAGTAAAATAATGATAGTGATTTTATTTATAGCCGGGTTGTCCTTGCTGCTGTATCCGTTTGTAGCGAATCAGTGGAATAACTACATACAGAAGAGACTGATGAGTAATTACGATCAGGTAGTTGCCGAGAAGGAAGCGGCGGGTCTGATTGATTACGAAGCCGAGAAGGAAGCGGCGGTAGCCTATAATAACGGACTGCTTCCAAGTATCCTCCCGGATGCGTTCGCGGATGAGGAGATCAGAGGAGAAGACGAAGCTTACCAGGTATGCCTGAACATTGCCGGAGACGGCATCATGGGAACGGTGGAGATTCCGAAGATTAAGATTAAGCTTCCGATTTTTCACGGTACGAGTGAAGAGGTTCTTGAGAAGGCGGCGGGGCATCTGACGGGGAGTTCGCTCCCGGTAGGCGGAGAAAATACGCATGCGGTCATCACCGCCCACAGAGGACTTCCAAGCGCTGCGTTATTCACAGATCTGGATAAGATGAAGGAGGGGGATCATTTCCTATTACATGTTCTGAATGATACTCTCTGTTATGAAGTAGATAAGATCACGGTTATCGAACCGGAGGATACGGAAGCGCTGTCGGTGGAGGATGGCAAGGATCTGGTAACGCTTGTCACCTGTACGCCGTATGGAGTGAATAGCCATCGGATGTTGGTGAGAGGACACCGCGTGCCTTACGATCCGGAAGTATTTGCAGACGAGAGTATACCTCTCAGCGATATGAGCCTGCATACGAATTATGTTCTTTGGATTGTAATAGGCTTATTGCTCACCGGTATATTCAGCTATTTCTTATACAGGAAAGAGTTAAAGTTCCGAAGAGCAAAGAGTGGAAATATAGAGAGTGCGGTCACAGAAGGATCGGAAGAAGAGAGAGGAAAGCAGGAGGAATAGAGCCAGATATGATGAGAAAGATATCCGCATTCCTGTTTGGATTGCTGTTTCTCGTAGGTTTCGGGATACTTGCCTATCCTACCATATCGAACCAGTGGAATACTTACCGACAGTCAAGGCTGATCTCGAACTATGATAACGTAGTGAAGGAAATGGCGGAAGAGGATTTTGAGCAGGAGTGGGAGGCAGCAAGAAGCTATAACCAGACATTTGAAAAGAACAGTATACGCAGCGACATATTTGGGTTGGAAGAATCAGACGACATCGAGGGCACGGCATACTGGCAGGTGATGAATGTGGCAGGGGACGGGATCATGGGATATGTCACGATCCCGAAGATCAACGTGAAGCTGTCCATCTATCATGGGACAGACGAAGATGTGCTCCAGACGGGAGTCGGGCATCTAAACGGAACGAAGCTTCCCATCGGAGGCGAGAGTAACCATAGCGTCCTGTCGGCACACCGGGGACTGCCAAGTGCGAAGTTATTTACCGATATCGACCAGTTGAAAGAGAAGGACAGATTCTACCTGCACATCCTGAATGAAGATATGGCGTATGAGGTAGACCAGATCCTGCCGATGGTAGATAAGGATGATTATGACGCGCTTGAGGATGCGCTTAAGATAGAGGAAGGGCAGGACTATGTGACGTTATTCACCTGTACGCCGTATGGGGTGAACAGCCACCGTCTGTTGGTGAGAGGGCACAGAGTACCCTACGACGGGGAGCTTGCGTCTACACCGGTGGATACGATGGTACAGGCGATCCAGAATTACTATATGCTGTACCTGCTGCTGGGACTCGGAGTGGCGGTACTTGGCATCCTGATCATGCGGAAGATTGTGAGAAGGAAGAAGACGCCGAAAGAAGGCAGGATAGGATCTACGCCAGGAGTTAAGGCAGAAGCTATAAGAGAAAATGAAACAGAAAATGAAACAGAAAATGGGGCAGTAACAGAGAATGAGATGAAGATAGAAGATATGGAAATAGAGACCAAGAACCGCAAGGAGGGAGAAAGTTGAAGATAACGAAAAGAGTAAAAGCAGGATGTGCACTGCTTCTGGCAGGGGCGCTTGTATTCCCCGGCATGTCAAAGCTTCGGACAGAGGCGGCACAGGCGGTTGATGTAGATAAGCAGGACTGCAGCATCACGATATCCATAAGTGTTGGGGAGGATCATACTGACCAGAATAAAGACTATGTAGAAGATTTTATGACGATGCATATTCCGGTGGACTTATACAAGGTGGCAGATGTAGATGTGACAGGGCAGAAGTTCACATCTGCAGAACCGTTTAAGTCGATGAAGTTTGAAGGTATCAGCAGTGAGACGAAGGCGTCGGAATGGCTTGATCTGGCAAAAGAGGCGTCGGAGAACGAGAAGCTTGCCGAGGCAGAGCATTGGGAGGCAGTTACAGAGTCAGGAACCGCAAGATTCGAGAATCTGAGACCGGCGATGTATTTGGTCATGCCAAGGGCAGCATATAATGACGATTACACAATAGAATATACGTTCACACCATATCTGACCGTACTGCCGAGCAGTGCATATACACTGTCCTATGACAGTGAGGGGAATCCGGAACATACAGGAGATGATCCACTCAGTGATGAATGGAATTACGATACGACGATCGGGCTGAAACCACAGGCTGAGCCGCAATATGGAAAGCTTAATATCACGAAGATCCTGGATAATTTCAATGAGACGTTGGGTAGAACTAGTTTTGTTTTTGAGATAGAAGGTAAAGACGATGACGGCAATGTCTTCAGTGAAGTGGTGAGCACCACACATGAGACTCTGGCGACAGAGACCGTAACGGTTGATAAAATTCCTGCCGGAATGACGGTTACTGTGACGGAGATCTATTCGGGAGCAAGTTATGAGATTGTAGGAGAGATCGCGAAAGATGTGAAGATCTGGTCTGAGGCTGCAGTCGAAGCTGCAGACGGTGAGATGATCGGAGATGAAATTATTCACACGGCGGAAGTATCCTTCGAGAACAAGTATAACGGAGGAAACCGCGGCGGTTATGGAGTTATGAATGAATTCACGAATGAAGGAGTGGATGGATGGCAGTGGAATTCTTACCCCAAAGTACCAGGTAATGAGGATACTCCGGAAGAAGAATAGAAAGGAGCTGTGACAGGAATGAAGAAAATAGAAAGATATAAAAAAGTAATGGCAATGTCAGCCGCGGCTCTTGGGCTTCTTGCCGCGTTGACGGTTGAAAGTACGATGGCATATTTTACCACCTATGTGTCTGCGGGAGGCAGCCAGGTCGTGAATCTGGAGGCGAGTACACAGATCCGTGAAGAAGTGAAAGATATGACGAAACATATTACCCTCAAGAATATTTCGACGAAGGGAGACTGTTTTGTACGTGTAAAAGTATTTCACGGGCAGGGAGTATCCGTTACTTACACGAATGATGAGGAAAATAACTGGTATATGGGAGATGACGGCTACATGTATTACAAACCGATTCTTCCGGTCGGAGAAGTGACCGCTATGTTAGATGTGAAGATTGATACGACAGGTCTTCAGATGCCGGGATTGGATCCGAACGATCCGGATGCAGAAGTAAAGTATATCAAAGATAAGTTTAATGTAGTCGTTATCCAGGAGTGTACGCCGGTACTTTATGATGAGAACGGTGTAGCTTATGCAGACTGGAATACAAAGTATACGGATTTTACAGAAATGGATGATACTCAGGGAGAGGAGGCTGGCAACTGATGAAGAAGAGAAGAAAAGCCTCTGATAAGAAAGTAACTTATATCTTATTTATGTCGGCGATCGTGTTACTGTTAGGAAGCGCCGTTGGAAGTACGAGGGCTGCGCTTACTTATTACAGCGAGAATTATAGGGCAGAGATCAGGGTTTCTCAGATCGGAGTGACTCTTTTGGAAAATGAAGAACTGGTCAGCAGCCGTGATTATGTGGACGATAAATGGGTTGAGAAGACCTATAACGAGGGAAGTAAAGAGGCGCGTGGGATCCTCCGTCAGAATTTGGTGCCAGAGGGTGAAAAGCTTGCATTGAATAAAGAATATCAGGAGAAGCTTTCGGTAAAAAACAGCGGAACTATTGACGAGTATGTCAGGGTAAGGATCTATAAGTATTGGACGAATGAACAGGGAAGAAAAGAGACGACTCTGTCGCCGGAGCTTATCAAACTGAACCTTGTAAATACGGATAAATGGATAGCGAGACAGAGCAGTTCCAAGGAATGTACGGAGCTGTACTATAAGGGAATCCTTCCTTCTGGTAAAACGACGGCGCTTTTTGCGGATGGACTCTGCATAGACGGAAAGCTTGCTGAGTATGCGGAAGTCAAGGAAGATCCGAAGACTCATATCATAACAACGACTTATAAGTATGATGGTGTAGAATTCCATGTGGATGTCGAAGTTGACGCGGTGCAGACACACAACGCCCAGGATGCGATCATGAGTGCGTGGGGTGTGAATGCGGCTGAGATGGGGATTCTGTAAAGGGGGATGGAGAGAATGAAGAAAAGATGGATTGCTTTAAGCCTTGCAGGGGTTCTGGCTCTCGTGTCCTCGGTAACTACATTGGCAGAAGATAGGAAGGGGGCTTCCGGTTGGCAGGTAAGCTTTGACGGAAGCAAGATAACCAATAATTTCTCCAAATCCGATATGGATGACGAGATCTACGCCATGGAGCCGGGAGATTCCGTAGAACTTACGATATCGCTTAAGAATTCCTTCAATGGGCAGGCAGATTGGTATATGAGGAACCAGGTGTTGGAGACGCTGGAGAAATCCGCAGAGATAGCGGGCGGTGCCTATGATTATCTGCTGACTTATAAGGACGCGTCAGGAGCTACGACGACCCTCTATTCCAGTGAGAAGTTCGGAGGAGAGGGAAGATACAACGGCGTAGGGTTAAAGGGAGCGACCACGACGTTGGATGAGTATTTCTATCTGGACCGCCTGGGAAAAGAGGATACAGGGGTTGTCAAACTTAAGGTTGCACTGGATGGAGAGACTCTGGTGAATTCTTACCAGAGTACCCTTGCAGTATTGCAGATGGATTTTGCAACAGAATTGGTAAAATCAGGAACAAGTACACAGACACCGGGAAGAAACCGTGAGATCATCAAGACCGGAGACCAGTCGCAGATCATGTTGTATATCCTGCTGACGCTGGGGTCGGGTCTGCTGCTATTAATGCTCGCATTCCTGCGTATGCGAAGAGAGAAAGAAGAGCCGGTATGGGAAACAGAAACGGATTGTAAGAAGGAGGCAGAGATCGTATGAATTGGTTAAAAAAGATGTACACAAGTCTTCTGATTCTGTCGGTAATGTTTCTGATGGTCGGTCAGAATGTACTTGCTCAGGAAACGGATGAAACAGGATATACGTATACAGTGAGGCTGTCCGCCGGAAATCAGGGAGAACTTACAGGAGAGGGTATCACTGTCGTACGCGGCGATGACAATGCGAATCCAGAGGGCACCAGCGTCCGCCGGGAAGGCAATATGATGGTAGTCTCCGGGCTTCAATATGACGATAAGGTGTATATTATTCCCGGAGATGCTGCAAAAGCGACAGATGAGAGATATTCTATAAGGGGCATCAGAAGATCCGGAAGAGATAATTCAGAGGCAGTCCAGTCTACAGGATCTATTGCAAGTGACATGGATTACGTGATCGCGTACAGAGTCAGCGGTAATATGGTGAGATATACGGTTCAGTATCTGGATGCTGCCGGGAATAATCTGCTGCCAAGTGATACGTATTATGGCAATCCGGGAGAGCGCCAGTATGTATCCGCGCGTTATGTGGACGGCTATCTGCCGCAGGCTTATAATCTGGTGATGACTCTGTCTCCGAATGAGGTATATACTTTTCGGTATACCCCGGTTGAAGCGGGCGGAACTGCCGTAACAGAAGGCGGAGGCACAACAACTACTACAACAGGAACAGGCGCGGGAGCCGGGACAACGGGAGCCGGAGCAGCAGGTGCAGGAGCCGGGGCGGCAGGTGCAGACGACACAGCGGCGGGAGCAGATGCCGGAGTCGGCGGAGATGTCGCGGCAGTACCGGATGAAGAGGTGCCGTTGGATGAAGGACCGGAGGATCTTGTGGATCTGGACGACGAGGAAGTACCGTTGGCGAAAATGAACCAGGAGCGTCCGGGAAAAATAATGAGTTACCTCCCTGTCTATATAGGGATTGGGTTAGTAGCAGCGATCGCTTTGGTTGCGACGGCGATCTATCTGAGGAAGAGGCGTAAGGTTCCGGCAAAGGAGATCGTTGAGAGAATTCGAAACAACGAAGTTAAGTAACCATGGAGAAGAAAGACAGCAGGAAAAGCAGCGGCAAAAATGTTGAAAGTGGAAGAAACGGCAGAAATGCCGAAAGCGGCAGAGACAGCAGGAGCAGAAGAAACAGGCAGGATTCTAAATGTAAGGTTGGCAGAGTATGCAGTATCATCGGGATTCTCATGATCGTGGCGGTAATTATCCTGTGTTCTCTGCTGGTGCTGCCGGAGATGATAGGTTTCCATATGTATCATGTCATCAGCGGAAGTATGGAACCGACGATCAAGGTTGGGAGCCTGCTATATGTCCGCGAAGAGAATGTAGAAGAGATCAAAGAAGAGGATATCATAGCATTCTATAGCTCTGTGGAGGAGGGCAGCATTATTACCCACCGGGTGGTGAAGAATAACATCGTATCCGGCGCTTTCAGAACGAAGGGAGACGCCAATGATACGGAAGATCCAACTCCGGTCCCCTATGAAAATTTCATAGGGAAAGTGGTGCTGACGATTCCGTATATCGGACAGCTGCTTACGGTGATGACCTCCTTCTATGGGAAGATCGCGGCGGCAGCCTTTATTGTGTATAAGTTGACTGCTCATTCTATGTAGAATCCATGCAGATGAAGAAAATACTTCCGCCAATGGGACCGTGACAGATATTTTATATATTGATGATAACTATATATAACCATGTATATGAAAAATATTTATTTGAACCATACTTCTACTATCAATATAATAAAATATGAAAGTTGTATATTTAATTTATGTATTTTCTGAATTTATAGTTTATAGTGAAATCATTTGACGATATAAAGAAGGTGAATTAGTGCAGTTACATCAGATGCAATATATTGTAAAGGTCAGCCAACTAAATAGTTTTTCGCTTGCCGCAAAAGAATTATTTGTGACACAGCCTACTTTATCGCAGCAGATAATAAACCTTGAGAAAGAGTTAGGGGTTAAGCTGTTTGAACGTCAATCCAAATCAATTGTCGCAACGCCTGCCGGGGAAGAATTTGTAAAATGTGCGAAGAATATTTTGAGGGAGACGGATGCGCTGCTTGAGCACATGAAGGAGTTTACCACGCTTGAGAGAGGAAGCATCCGAGTCGGGGTGATGTGGAGTTCCAGTTATCTTGGAATAACAAAGAATATACAAAGTTTTACCAATAAATATCCGAAGATAAAAGTAGAATTATCTGTTGACGGCAGCCATATTCTGCCTGAGAAGTTGTTAGAGAAGGAAATCGACGTGGTGTTCTATGTTGAGACAAATAATATCTTAAAAAGAGAAGACATCTTAAGATGGAGGATCCTTAAAAACAGAATGATGGTGATCATTCCTGAGAACCATCCGTTGAGCGGAAAGGAAATGGTCACATTACAGGAATTAAAGAGGGAGACTTTTTTAATTCCGTCAACCGACAAAGATCTGCAGCAGCGGATCACCAAGGAATTTGCAGGGAGCGGAGACAGACCGAAGATTCTGTGTCATTCTAATCTGGTGGATGTAATGCTTCGGCTTGTAAGCGAAGGTATGGGAGTTACTTTCGTATCTGAGAAAGTTGCGGATAGTATGATGATAGACAAGGTTGTTATGTGTCCATTGGCTGCTGAGATCGATCGTTCTATCTACTTTGCAACACGGAAAGAAAGCATGGACAATCCGGTAGTATCAGAATTTGCCAGATTTATTAATTCAGTATACGATACAAAACTATAAATTTTTACTATCTTTTCTGAAACAATATTGTTAATTCTTATATGAATTGAAGTCAGGATAATTTGCATGATATAATTAAATCATTCTCTAGAGGAAATAATATAAAAAACAATAAGGAGAATGAAGAGAATGAAAAGAAAAGTGTTATCATTGTTTCTGGTATCAGTAATGACCGCCGTCTTAGGATTGACAGGATGCCAGAAAGGTGAAGGAACAGACAGTGGAGAAAAGAAGGAAGAACAGACACAGAAAGAAACAGAGGATAATGATGTAGATACAGAGGCTGGTACAGCGCAGGATTTCGGTACATTAAAGATCGGAATGGACGGAGCCCATGCGCCATACTGCGCGGTAAATGAAGAGACCGGAGAACTGGAAGGATTTGAAGTAGATGTAATGAATGAGATCTGCCGGCGGGAAGGTATCCAGATCGAATTGGAGGTTGCAAGCTGGGAAGGTATCTTTGGTATGTTAGACAGCGGGCAGCTGACGTCTATAGCCTGTTCCGTAGAGCCAAATGAAGAGAGAAAAGAAAAGTATGACTTTACAGAATCCTATATTTCTATAGATAAGAGCTTTGCAGTAGCGAAGGGGAAAGGGCAAGAAGTAACGGAGATAAAGGATCTGCAAGGTAAGAAGGTCGGCTGCCGTACGGGAGGTAATTCTGTTCAGCAGTTGGAAGAGCTGATGGCACAGGAGGAAATTGTTTTTGAGATCGTGCCTTATGACGGAGGCGGGATGGAGTATGATCTGTCGATTGGAAGAATAGATGCTCTTTATGCTCCGGCTATTGCAACCCAGGCAAGTATTGATTCTGGTGAATTTGAGATAGAAATATCTGCAATTGAACCTGTTTACCCGGCATATTGCGCTTATCCATTTGCGAAAGGTAAAGAGGATACAAAAGAATTGATTCAAGTTTATAATAAGGCGTTAAAAGCAATGAAAGAAGACGGGACTTTGGAAGAACTCTCTATGAAATGGTTCCATCTGGATGCAGTCTGCGATTAAGGATGATAATATAATGGGCTATTATAAAATGCGGTGAGATTCTGATGAAGTTTGATATTAAATTTGCAATCGAAAAGATACCGATGATAAGCAGATACATTGGTAATACGATATATCTGTCTGTATTAGCGATGATATTTGGATTTATATTGGCGGTTGTGATCGCTTTGCTCCGATATTATAAAGTGAAAGGGATTCAAAGACTGCTGCAGTTTTATGTAGATTTTTTCAGGGGGACGCCATTGGTAGCCCAGTTATTTTTTCTATATTACGGTCTTGCCGCCGCATTACCGGTATTTACCAGAATGGACGGTTTTACGGCGGCAGTGATCGGTATGAGTCTGAATGGCGCCGCCTATATGTCCGAGAATCTAAGGGCGGCATTATCGGCAGTAGACCGTACGCAGACAGAGGCAGGGCTTGCCTGCGGGATGCGGCATCTACAAGTCATGCGATATATTGTGCTACCGCAGTCAGCCAGAATTGCCGTACCGACGATCACGAATGATTTTATTAATCTTGTCAAGGGTTCTTCCATGGCGTTCGTCTTAGGAGTGCGGGAGCTGATGGCACAGACTTCGATCGTAGGAGCTGTATCTTATAAATATTTTGAATGTTATATGGACGTGATCATCCTGTATTTTTTGCTCAATAAGCTGATACATTTGGGAGAAAAGGCATTGGAAAGCTATCTGAGAGTAGTCTCGGAAAGTAACTGTATAGAGAAAAAAAATAGCGGATTCTGTGTATCAGATTTGGAGAAAAAGCGGACAGAGAAACAGCGTGCCTGATATTGTGGCGGAGTTTATCAATAGAGGGCATGACTTTAAGACCTCCCTTATGGCAGGTTTTTGAAAAATACAGATAGAAATGGAAAGCAGATTTATGCAGCCAGTTTCTGCCG
>NZ_KE159723.1:14547-130423 GCF_000403455.2 Dorea sp. 5-2
ACCAAAGGGCCGCGTTATTCATTGCATTTTTTGGCAATGAATAACGCGGCCGCACAAACTGGCAGATTTGTCAATAGGAATTTGGAAATTTTTTGATAAAAATATAAAAAATGTAAGCCCCCCTGAAAAGTGGAGGTGAAGAAAAATAAGGGAACTCTGGAAACGCAGTGATTTCAAGGGCTGTGAGTTTCCGAGAGTACTCTCTGAATAAAAAGAGGTGAAAAAGATGATCATTGTTGAGGATCTTTATAAAACATTTGGAGAGCTGCAGGTACTAAAAGGTATAAACTGCCATATAAAAAAAGGAGAGATCGTGTCGATCATCGGTCCTTCCGGGACGGGAAAGAGTACGTTCTTAAGATGTCTGAACTATCTGGAAAGACCGGAAAAGGGCACGATCATCATGGATGGATGCAAGATTAAAGCAAGATCGTGTACAAAGAAGGACATCTATGAACTCCGGCAAAAGACGGCAATGATATTCCAGAATTATTCCCTGTTTTACAACAAAACCGTAGAGGAAAATATTATGCTTCCGTTGCTGACAGTGCAGAAGAAAAAGAAGCAGGAAGCAGCAGTGATCTCGGAAAATATATTGAGACAGATCGGTCTTCCGGATAAGAAAAGAAGTTATCCTTCTTCTTTGTCCGGTGGTCAGCAGCAGAGAGTAGGAATAGGAAGAGCTATGGCGATGAAAAAAGAGATCATGCTGTTTGACGAACCTACCTCTGCGTTAGACCCTGCACTGAGGGGGGAAGTGCTTGACTTGATCCGTGTATTGGCAGAGACCAGAAATACAACGATGATCATCGTGACCCATGAAATTGCATTTGCAGAGAAGATTTCGGATCGGATCATCTATATGGACCAGGGCAGGATCATGGAGGAAGGTCCGGCATGGCAGATCTTATCCGAGCCGAAAGAGGGTAGAACCAAAGAGTTTCTGAAAAACTATATAGATTATCAGGACAGCAGCAGCCGGAGGAATTCTGTTCCTTTCTCTGCAAAATAACTTGTATACTCATTCCAGTAGAGAATTCCAGAGACAGCCAGATGAGGATTGGAAAGATACCGGCAGTCGGATGGAAGCAGGGATCTATAAACTGGATCTCCGATCACAAAATCATAGGGACCGTATTTTGCATGATCATTCGTAAGAGAATGTTCCATGAGCAGAGTGCGGTCCTTTCTTTCTGCATAGATAGGATCCAGTGAAAAATAAGTGGCAAGATGAACTTCTTCATAACGAAATTCTTGTCTCAGACAAGAACGGAGTGCATTTCCGTTGATCTGATCAGAAATAATGAGAATGCGCCCTTTTTCTTTCGGTATGGATGGATCTTTTTGTAAGTTTTCAAGCATAGAAGGATCTTGGGTGGAAAAGAAAGATCTGAGATATTGCTGAAAGCTCTCGGTTCTTTTTCTTCCGACCGGAAATCCTGCGATATATGGGATCCCATATTTTTGAGAAAGGAGTCTTGCGGCATATATGCCGGCTGTGGAGACCGCTACCAGAAGCTTTGCCTTATCAGCAGAAGAGATGGCTTCTAGATCACCGCCATGTCCCCAGCATACGGCGGATCTTGCGCCGCATTCTTCCAGAAGGCATATGTAATCACAGATTGCCGTATCGTCCCAGTTATCCAGGGGAGTAGCTCCTAAGATGTGGACATCATATACCGGAGCATCGGGAAATCGTTTTGAGCCGGTGAACTTCTCTATCAGTCTTTTCAGTATCTTTTTTTGACCGTCTTCATAGTTATGAAGTCCGTTGGTATCGACGGATATGACAGGGAGACCTGTTTCTGATTCAATTACACCTTCCAGAGCCCGAAAATCTGTAGATATGATCATGGAGACAGGCGCTCCGACCAATACAATTGCCTTTGCGGAGAAATTAGCCAGCGCTGCTTTTATCTTTCTGATCAGGAGGGTGTCTACGCCGGTAATGGCATCCACTTCTTTTGCTGAAAAAGAAAAACTTTTGGGGATGCAGTGAAATTTATAATAACGAGGCTCTGAAAAGTGCAGAGTCTGACCATTGCATCCATGAGGATCAATAAAAACCGTTAAAATATCCATTTCAAATAAAATAGAAGACACTCCGGAGTAATCAGGAGCGAATGCCGGGAGGATCTGATATAAATTCTTCATTTCTATAATTCCTTTCTTTCTTGACGGTAAATGATCCATCTGCGCTTTTTGTGTATTGTATCTTCGTCGGGAACAGAATGTGTCTGCCGCCTGCAGTCCAGTAAGCGGTTTATTCTTGTAATAAGGCGTTCTAAAGTAGCATAATCAATATAGGGGAAATGGATGGGTGCATCCATTGTATAAGGTGTGTTACGCAAATAAGGGAAGGGAACGCCGAAACTGATGTCATAGTTTTGAGGGGAATGTATATAATTCCACATGCCTGGATGCGTATCATAATAAATACGTGTATCTGGATTCTCGGCGGCAATTTTCCTTAGTATGGGAAGATCAGCCGAAGCAGCCTTCCTTAAGAAAATAGCTTCCAGGCGAAAGCCTAAGGCTATCGTATCTAAAGCCACGTTCAAAACAGGAGAGATATTACGTTCTCCAACAGCACACGTAATGTCTGCCGCTTTAGCTCTCAGCAGATGGATCAACTTTCTTGCTTTTTTATAATAAAAGCTGTCGTCGACAGATAGGTTCAGTGCTTCCGAGATCTTTTGGTAATACTCATGTATAGTATCCGGATCATAAGAGGGAAGTAAAACAATATATGGGATCTGGAATTTCCTTTTCATTTCTTCTGCCGCTGTTAAGGCACTTTCGCAAACCACAATATTGAGCAGGGAACAGATCATATTATCGCATGCTTCTAAAGAGATGAAGTCTCCTATATAATAAATTTTGTCGATACCGGCGTCATGGAGTAATGCAGGAAGTTCGCTGTCAGGCGACGGATCCTTCAAAATTCCTAAAATATTGACAGACTTTTCTGCAATCGGTTTATCGGGAAAGCGGAGTAAACGGTAGATAGCAGTATACATATGATATAGTCCGCTTCCCGGCGTTCCCTTTAAGATGGGTCCCATAATCTGGGCGCTCACACGGATTCCATATTTTTTTGAGAGATGATCCGTGTAAAAATCATAATCAGTTCCAAGTAAAACATCTATACATGTCCCGCATAAAATAAGCCCTTTGACAATGGACGGCGTATATTGGATGATTTGTTCGATAGCCCTGTCTATTTTATCTAAGTAATCACCAGATACAATGTCGTACTCTTCCAGGCAAAGGATCCACGAGCGTCCTGAGTTATGAGTTCCGCGTCCGGTCTCGGTAACATGAAGGCTGCAGCCTGGCGGTGAGATAATGAGAGAAACGGTCTCGGGTACGGCGAGAGGAGTGGTTGTCGGGATATCGCCTCTGTCTCCGTCGTCAGGTCCCGGACATAATACCTTTAACTCCAGATTGGCTTCAAGACGCAGTGGGACCGGGGTATGATCCTCTAACATGGTTATCAGACGAGAAATTGTTATAAAGGGAGATGTGTTTTCTTTTAAATTCTTCATTCGATACTCTCCTTGATCAGTTGTTCGGCAAGAGACAGGAATTTCCTGGAAACAGGGAGAGTAATATCGCCCTCTATGACGGTTTTGCTCTGGTTTTCATAGATCTGAATATTGGAATCGCGAGGAATATCAGCCAGAATCGGGATCTGATTTCTGGCTGAAAATTCCTGCACAAATGTTTCTTCATCCGGTATGTTTCGTCTGTTGAACAAGATCCCGTGGACATGGGCGTAGTTTCTGTCTTTAAAGTTAGCGACGGCATTGTATATATTCTGTGCCGCAAATAACGACATTTTTTCACCTGATGTTACGATCAGAATCTTTTCTGCATATCCATTTCGTATCGGGGCGGCGAATCCTCCGCAGACAACGTCTCCAAGCACATCATATAAGACAATATCAGGCTTAAGTATCTCAAAGGCATTCAGCTCTTCCAAAAGATTGAACGTAGTGAGGATCCCACGCCCGGCACAGCCGATCCCGGGAGTAGGTCCGCCTGCTTCTACACATAGGATCCCATTATAACCAATGGAGACAATCTCTGTCAGGGACGGATAACTTTCGTGTTCTTTCAGATAATCTGTAACAGGGATTATCCTTCTGCCGCTTAGGAGATTGGAGGAGGAATCAGCTTTGGGATCACATCCGATCTGCATAACCTGATATCCGAGGGTACTAAAAGCGGCGGCAAGAGAACTTGTGATCGTAGACTTTCCAATACCGCCTTTTCCGTATACAGCAAATTTCTTCATAATATTTCCAACTTTCTTCGAACGTATTTGTATGTATCATAATAAAACATAAGTGCAGGAAATTCTATAAATGTAAGGCAAATATGTTATTAACTATAAGCGAAGGTATCAGATATTGTTTAAAACTATAGTGCATTAGATGTAACCTTTTCTGCCTTTTCTCCCTCTAATATATGTAAATGTATGATCGTAATGTCTTTTGTACATATTTTGAGACGATTCCGAGAGTACATGATATAGAAAAAGACGTCTTTTTATTATATGATAGGTATTATGAAGGAAGGGAATGCGATGAATACAGAGGAACAATTACGGCTTGTGAAGAAGGCGATAAAGGGGGATCCGGATGCATATGGACAATTGATCGCAGAGCACCAGGAATATTTGTATAAGATGGCGTACTTGTATGTACGTAACGAGGACGCTGCGCTGGATGTGGTCGGAACCGTGATGCTGAATGCGTATCAGGGGATACGTTCGCTTAAGGAACCGCAGTATTTTAAGACATGGATCACCAGAATACTGATCCGTACGGCGCAGAATGAATTGAAGAAGATGGTGTATTATAGTGAACTGGATAATATTTCGCTTCCGGATCGTTATGCAGGGGTAACTCTGGAAGAAAAATGTGATTTGAATTCGGCGATCGAACAGCTGTCAGAGAAATACCGCACAGTCATTTATCTGAAGTATTTCAGTGAATTTACGGTGAAGGAGATTGCGTTTGTAATGAATGCGCCGGAGGGATCGGTGAAGGCATATCTTAGCCGGGCACGGGAAGAGCTAAAGGAGATCTTGAAGGAGGACTATATATATGCAAATTAGATTTGATGATATCAGCGTTCCGACGGAGAAGCTGAATATGGTAGTAGAGCAGAATATGAGTGAGATCAGGAGGAGGTATGAGAAAAAGAAGCGCAGGGATTATCTGGTGCGGGGAGCTGTGGCAGCCGTAGTTGCGTTATTTATGGTTGCTGTCTTTACATCTGATCCGACATTTGCGGCGAAGCTTCCTCTTATCGGGCATATATTCGAAAGGGTGCAGGATGAACAGAAGTATTCGGGGAATTTTGCCGAGGTGGCAGAGCCCGTGACAGACAAGAATGTCAGCCAGTCAGAAGGGATTACGATTACCTTGTCAGAAATCTACTGTGATCCTAAGGCGATGTATATCTCTGCGATGATAGAGTCGGAGGAGCCGTTTCCGGAGGAAGTGAAGGAATCCAACATGTTAGAAGGGGATAATATCGGATACCATATGTATCTGTGGATCGATCAGCAGGAGCTTGACTTTATGACGCCTCTTCCGGAAGATTATGTTCCGCAGCAGTGGCCGGGAGAGGAGTATGAATGGACGTCTCTTGACCTGAAGGGAGAATATCTGGACGACCATACTTATGTCGGCGCAATGCGGGTTAATTTCAATGAAGCTCCGATCGCGTATTATGAGGTGCCGGAGGAATTTCACTGGAAATTAAAGGTGAACCATATAGGCAATATGTATTATGAGAAGGACGGCGCCTGGGAATTCGAAACAGATGTTACGGTGGATACGGCGAAGTTCGATGTCGTGGAGGTCAATGAGAGTATGCCGAATGGCAATACCATCGAGAAAGTAACGTTGACGCCTTATGAAGTATATATAGACTATGGGTATGACAAGACCAAGATAGAAGAGGGATATGAACGGATAGATTCCCTCCAGAGTGTGATCCTGGACGGGGACGGCATACAGATCCAGGACACGGTGGGTGAATTTCCCCGCGCCATGTATAATATATCTAAGATCACGATATATTATTTCGCAACACCGACGGAGGAGGTTCATGATGAGATCTATGAAAATATACATGGTAAAGTGCCGCAGGAACAGCTTGCGGATTATCTGGAAGAGGTCTCAATGGGCAAGATAGAGGTGGATCTGGGAGAGTATATGAAAGAGTAGTACAGCATGGTATTAACTTTATTATATCTGGCGAAACACTATTTAAGAACCAGTCTTTGGTATATAACGCATATCTCTTACATTATAGACAGTGATGAATGCCGACGGGTCTTCCTTGATAACATATTGCATCAATTTCTGATATTCGTTCTTATCAACGATCGTGATGATCTCCGTCTGGGGCGTACCGCCATATGCGCCCCTTGCTTCGTAGATCGTCGCACCGCTTTTTAGAGTATATAATATCCAGTCGCGGATCTGTTTCTCCTTATCCTTTGATATGATACAGACTCTTCTCTTGATATTCTGTCCGAAGATGAAATGATCCAGCACCATGCCATTCAGATAAGTTCCCAGGACACTCAGCACTACCGTCTTCTTATCATACACGAATGCCGAACTCAATGCCACTAACATACCGCTGACGCTCATAGCTTTGCCCAGATCCATATGCAGATATCGGTTCATTATCTTCGCAACAATATCAAGCCCGCCCGAGGATGCGTTCATGTTAAAAAGAATACTAAGCCCTATGCTGACCGTGAAGATATAACATGCTACGTCAAGCAGGGCGTCACCGGAGATCGAGCCGTTATCCGGCAGCAGGATCTCAAAGATACCGATGAATACCGGGAGCAGAATAGAAGTATATACCGTCTTGAAGCCGAATTCGTGTCCGCAGAGCAGGAATCCGGCGATCAGCAGGATAATATTCAGGATCATAGTGATCGCGGACACGGATAAGGGAATGAAATTGGATAATACGATCGCCAGGCCGGACACGGAACTGACTGCCGCGTGGCTTGGGATCAGAAAGAAAAATACGGCTGCTGCAATGATCAGCGTGGCGATTGTCATTATGAGTATTTCTCGGATCGTTTTCTTCATTTTTTATGGTCTCCTTCCCTTTTTATATTTTCATTATAACATGGGGAGAACCAGAGAAAAAGAAGAAAAATCCCATTTCTTATTCATAGATAATACAATCTAATTGTTTTGTAACATCTTCTAATTTCTTTTCCAATTCTTCCTGAACCTGTTTGTTATGTAACTGCATTGCCAGCCGTATCTGCATGTTCAGCGCGCACTGCTGATCTTTCAAGCAGGTGAATTTGGTTTTGCGGATTCCAGATGAGGAATTCGCTGTCTGATTATTTTCCATAGATTCCAACTCCTTTGATCTGATAGATGTGTATTATGGTGCACTTGGATATCATAAATGAAAAAGATAAACTTAACTTAAACTCAGTCGGACAAAATGTGAAAAAACTGTTAATTCCCGGATGAAGTGCATTTCTTTATATTCAGTTTAAATTCTCATGTTATAATCAAAATGTATTTTATGAATCTGGGAGGTAGATGCATGTTTCAGTTATTAGTCGTGGATGATGACAAGAATGTCCGGCGTTTTTTGTCCGCCGTTCTTTCCCATGCCGGATATAAAACTTTTCTGGCAGTTTCAGCGAAAGAAGCTCTTCCTATCATGGAGAAGAATAAAATAGATCTGATCATTCTTGATATCATGCTGCCTGACATGGACGGATACGCTTTCGCTGAATTGCTCCGGGGCTGCGGCAATGACATTCCCATATTGATGCTGTTGGCAAAGCAGCAGCCCCAGGATATCAGACAGGGATTCTTATCCGGCACGGACGATTACATGACCAAACCCGTGGATGAAGAAGAGATGCTCCTGCGCATCAAAGCGTTGCTCAGACGGTCGAAGATCGTGTCTGAGCGCAGCCTTACGATCGGGAATACCACTTTAAACTATGACGCCTTATCTGTAAAATGCGGATCTGAGGAATGGGTACTGCCTCAGAAAGAGTTCTATCTTCTGTATAAGCTTTTATCATATCCCAACCAGATCTTCACCCGGATACAGTTAATGGAAGATATCTGGGGACCGTCCTCGGATTCCTCGGACGCTACCGTCAGCGTACATATTAATCGTCTCAGGAACCGCTTTGAGAATTGCCCGGATTTCTCGATCATCACGATCCGGGGGCTTGGATATAAGGCGCAGATCATGGAGGGTACACTATGAAAAAAAGAACCGGATTTCCTACGAATATCGTATTGCTCAGCGCCGGGATCATTTTCATTCTTCTTACGCTGACGATGTTTATTAGTAATGCCGTCATTATCTTTTTGTTAGAGCATGGAATTATGGACACGCCCCCTCACCCGGGCTCTCTGCTTCCATTTCTGCTCCGAACCGCTGTCATCAGTATATTAACGGGAACGATCCTTACTCTATGTATCGGGCATGTTCCGCTGCGGCCCCTTTATAAGCTCATGCATGCCATTCATTCTGTATCTGAGGGGAATTTTCAGACTAAAATTTATTTGGAACACCCAAAAGAGTTTCGGAAATTGTCCCATTGTTTTAATCAAATGACGGAGGAATTGGCAGGGATCGAAATGCTGCGATCAGATTTTATCAATAACTTTTCACATGAGTTTAAGACTCCGATGGTTTCTATTCTTGGATTTGCCAATCTATTAAAAAAGGGAGATCTGACTGCTGAAGAACAGGCGGAGTATCTGGATATCATCATTGAGGAAGCCAAACGGCTGACTGCGCTCTCCGCCAATGTCCTTAATCTGTCTAAGGTGGAAAGTATGTCGTTTTTAACGGATCCTACGAGCTTTAATGTAGGGGAACAGATTCGTGAATGCGTCTTATTATTGGAAAAGAAATGGACAGAAAAGGAGATTTCTTTTCACTTTCATCTGTCGGAACAGAAGATGGACGGTAATGAGCAGTTATTAAAGCAGGTATGGACAAACCTTATAGACAATGCCATAAAGTTTTCATCGGAAAAAAGTGAGATCATCCTGTCAATGGAGACAGAGAGTGATTCCTTTACCGTAACGATAACGGATCATGGTTTGGGGATGGATGAGAAAACGCAGCATAGTATCTTTGATAAATTCTATCAGGGTGATCCTTCTCATTCCTCTGAGGGAAATGGACTAGGGCTTGCTATTGTGAAAAAGATCGTAGAATTGCATCGTGGAACGATCACGGTAAAGAGCCAGCCTATGCAGGGAAGTAGTTTTACGGTTATGCTGCCGGTGTCGCCGATAACTGCGAATCATACAGCGCTTTCCATTGACTGAATGGGAAGCGCTGTAATAATGTATGTTAATAAAATTGATCAATGATCTTTCTGTAATCATTCGGTGTCATGCCGACTTTTTGTTTAAATATTTTGCTGAAATACCGTGTGTTAGGATATCCGATCCGGATTCCGATCTCATTGATATGCAAAGATGTTGTTTTCAGTAAATTCTTTGCTTTTTCAATTCGTAATTCTGTAAGGATCTCAGTAAAACTCCGGTCGGTCTGCTGCTTTAAGAGTTTGCTGATATAGGGTATGCTTCTGTGGAATTCATCGGACAGATAATGAAGGCTGAGCGGCTTTTCATAATTGCTGTTGATAAAATCCATGATCTGTTTCACCAGATAGTTGTTGTGCATATTTTTTTCGGAAAGGATCAATACATCCTGGGGATATCGGATGTTAGCTGGTGCACAGGTGGCATCTATGGTCAATGTCCCCTCATTGCCTGCATCTTCCTGGTTCTTTTCATAATCCCTCTTTTCAGAAGAATCCTCTGACGGAGGATCCTTCTTATCATCATCCTGATTCAAAATATAGTCATTGGCTTCCATAATGATCTCAGGAGACAAACGTTTCCGGAAAAGGACAAGGGTACTTGCATCAAACGGTGGTTCTTCCTGATAACCCGGAAGCCCTATGAAGTATTGCAGATATGGATTCTCTGTAATCTGTTCCACAAGTTCGCGGTCTGAGAAACAGAGTTTCTTTTGGATAATTAATGAACCGAGAGCCGTACGCAAAGGCTTTGCAACATTTCCTGTATCATTTGGAAACTATTTCATGTGAATATTGATTGGAAGCCCTACTCGCATAAAATAACGTGCAAATGCCTGAGAAAGATGTTCTCTGTATGGCGGACACAATCTTAATCTTTTTCCATTTTTTTCTGCAACCAATTTTGCTACATCCACTGGAACGCTGTATATGTCCTTAAAATTTATAATATAATAATCTTGTAAAAACTCATCAGACTCATAGTCATTTATAATATGATAAGCATTTTGCTGTCCCTTGATAATTCCATCAATATTTTTTCTTATTTCTTTTTCACTTTTTCCGGCGTTTCGCTGTATTTTCTCAAAATCACATTTTGATGTGATTGCGCATAGGATAATATTTTCAATTTTTTTATTAGCAATATCGCAAGCCTGTGTTAATATAATACCATCAATCGTTGCAATTTCTGCTTTTACATTTTGCCCCTCTTCAATAATATTGAATTCTTTAAGAATAGGGACAGGACAACCTTTAATTATATCGCCTTGAGTAATATCTGTGCTGTCCTCTTGTAATTCAAACCATGGATACTTCATTAAATCTCCTCGTATTCTTCTTCGAATTCAAAATTTGATACATGCTTAGTAATCTTTGTAATTTGAAGGTTTACATTTATTTTTTCATGTTGTTGCACAAAATCAGCTTTCTTTTCAACTGAAACAATATCTCCTACTGCTTGTTTTAAAAGAATTGACGAATTGCATACAGTATTATTGTTATTGATATAATTCTTGCCTTCATAATAATAAGCAGGACGAATATTCATAGTTGTATAAGAATTGCACGCAATATTTGAAGACATTGTCAACAAACCAAAAGCCGCAACAACACCAAAACCTTGTATAATCTTTATTCCATTTTGTTCTTGTGGCATAAAATCATTCCCATCTACTTATATTATTGATCAATAATGAAAAAATAGTGTCTACGTCTTTTAAACAATCATTTATAGAATTTTTCTTATTCTTATATACATACTGATATCTATTGTTAATATCTAATGCCAATGAAACTCCTTCAGATATTACTATACCATTATCAATTTCAAAAAGATTTGGCACAACTCCTGGTTTTCCTTGAAATTCCTTGTATGTCCCAATTTGCTGATTTATGAAAAATCTCTCATCTATTACGCATGCAATATTTTGTGAAGCTTCATATAAATTATTCTGCAGAATATCTTCTCTTAAAAATTTTCTAATATATTCAATTGGTTTTTGATTTCCAATATCAAGATGTGAATTATATGTTATTCCACAAAATAAGTATTCATTTATATTTATCTTTTTCAATAATTCAATAATAAGAGTAATCCTCTCTTGAATATACTCCTTTGTTTTTATGAAATCATTTAAATATACATCATCAAAATTCACTATAAAATCAACTGAAATCTGCGAAAAACTAATTTGACTATGTCCATTTTTTGAATATAAAACAATCCTTGGTGCTTCTGGTGCAAACTCATCTGGTAAGGGCATTGTCTGTGGAGTTCCATAGTGCTGCTGAAGAAAGTCTTCAATATCATTAACTGATCTTCTTATCTTAATTTGTGGTTCGTATTTGAGTGAAAACTGCGCTTGAATGAACTTCATCCCGTCACCTCCTGAACATAAATATACATAATTAATTATATAGAAAAATTATATGTTTTACAATATATTTTCTCTTCTATATTAAAAACTCTCATTATTCTGCCCTCAGGATATCCCTGACGAGTTCCATATGCGGTCTTGCCGGATCCTTCTGATAGACATTCACATGGTTCAGGTCTCCGCTTCGGTCTGTGAACGCGGGAAATAAGAATCCGCACTCTGGTTCTCCCGGCTCATATTCCCCGGAAAGCGGGCAGAGCACACAGATCAGATATTCAAACATTTCCTCCGATTCTCCTAACCGCTCTTTATCCGATGCCTTCACCGGAATATCATAACGGTCGTGGAATACCAGGATGGCATATTCAGAATCTGCACGGTAACGCTCCATGACTACATCGTAAAATGTATCCATCAGTGCATCGTTCTTCAGTCCGCATTCCTTCATTGCCATGAGTAACTGCCACATGCTTCCCGCTTTCTGTGCCTCCGGTGCGAACTCATATTTTTTCAGATTCTTATTGGTATCAGAAAACGGCACTGCCTTGGCAAGTTTTAAATTTTTCGTCTTATCGGAACCGGAAAGTTTCAGGAAATTAATATTGAAGCTTCCGTCAAACTCCCCGTCCCGGTCTATGTAACACCCGGCTATCCTTGTCATAGATGTCCGGGCTGGCGTCATCCGCCTGGTCAGTTCCAGCATATCTTCCCTATTGATCATTGCCATCTCTCCTTCAGATTATTTATTCGATTTATTCAATCAGATCCAGATACGGTCAGTCTTATCCCTTTCCGGCAATGCCCTGACCTGCGAATACAGCCAATACCCCAAACGTAACACTGAGTACGGAATAGAGAGCCGCCAGATGTATCTTTCCATCTTTCATCAAGTCTGCCGTCTCCAATGCAAAGGAAGAAAATGTAGTAAAGCCCCCGCATAATCCAACTTTCAGAAATAATACGGTTCTGGAATCCAGGGGATCTGTTTTCATTGCCAAAGCGGCGATAATTCCGATCAGAAAAGAACCTGCTATATTTATCAGGAATGTCTTTATGGGAAACGTACAGCCTTCTTTTAAAGGGACCATTCCTATTAAATATCTGCAGACCGCCCCTATGAATCCGCCGATCCCAACAGCGATACAATCTATCATAACTAACACCCTTCTCTTAATTTAAGATAGGTTAATTATACTTGTTTTTCAATTTCATTGCAACGCTTGTTGTATTTATGCGCTTACGTTCTCCGCCTGCGGATTGTCTGAATCGTAACTATTGCTGTCGTATCAAACAATTTGACGGATCACAGAAAATCGCATATTAATCAATACATTTATTTATAGGGAAATGTATGTTATACTGTTTCGGAGAGGAGTGGCAGGGATGAAAATCTTAGTGAGTAAAAAATATCCTTTGGGATATTTCGCTTGCGATCGGAATATCTGATAATAAGGAATTTAAAAATCATAAAGGAGATAGGAAATGAAATACTGTAATAATATGTCACAAAAGCTTACATTGGAAGATATCAGAGAAAATATCGTAATTATTAAAATCAATAAGTCGTTTCGTGAGGGAATGAGCGAAAATGAACTGTATGATGCGACACGAGGATGCTGGAAGAGAAAGATTGCCAGTGTGGAAAAGGCAGACTATGCTTTAGCTGTTGCTTATGGGATTGTGAAACAAGTATATCAGATAGATGAATGGCTTCCAGCCGAAAATGAGGTGCGGGAAACTATTCCGTATAATGAAAAGGTTGATGCAGGCAGAATTATATTTAAGGGCAGGGTTGCTGATGAAGAAATCAGAAAAAGATATCTGGATCATTCAGTGGTAGATTTTTTTAAAAGAGGAGATGCCGGTCCTGTCAAAGTAATAATGAAATCACAGAAGTAGGAATTATATGAAAATTTCCACATAGAATGCCAAAAGGTTGAGGTATAAGGGGAGGGGTTGTCCTCTAAAAAGAGAAAACAATCCCAAACTGTACCAGGAAAATGACAATAGGTAAAGATGAGGCAAACATTTAAAATTTCACAGCATAAAGCAACGAGAGGTACAATGTGCATGAAGAATGCTAATGAGGAAAGGCAGTAAAGGATTTGGTGGAACATGCCGGAAGACGTAAGTTCTCCTCTGTGCCAAATCAGAAAATCATTTTCTACATTCATTTTCGCGTTCCTCTTTTTGTAAATTTTAATTTACTTTCCGAAAGAAACAATCCGATTAAGGTAAGTCCGATGCCAATCGCAGCCATCCATGTGATTTCTTCTTTTAACACAATAACGGATGTGACAACGGTGATGACAGGGACTATATAGATATACACGCTTGTCTTAACAGCCCCGAGCACCTTGACCGCATAATTCCAGGTAACAAAACAAAGGGCTGATGCGCCCAGTCCTAGATAGATGAGGTTTAGCGCATACTCTGGTTTTATCATTTTCTGTACATCCAGTCTGAAATCAAAAACAAAAAGGAAAGGGAGCATGAAAAGTATCCCGTATGCAAATATCTTCCTTGTCGCCCCAACGGTGTTGTATCCATAGCCGCTGATTTTTCGTGTTAGCAAAGAGTAAACTGCCCATACGAATGCCGCAGCAATCGCTAGGATGTCGCCAATTGGATTCAGCTGCAATGCTCCGCCGCTGAAACTGATAAGGCATATTCCTGTCATGGCGGCTATAAAACCAACAAAAAATCGTGCTTTCAGTTTTTCTTCTGTCTTTAAAAATATATGAGATAAAACGGCAGTAAAAAATGGAGCGACCGAGATAATAACGCCGACATTAGAAGCCATCGTATAGGTTAATGCTATGTTTTCAAGCAGGTAATATAAGCATATCCCGCATAGCCCCGCCGCGGCGAATGTAAGCTCCTGCTTTTTATCCTTTATTCCCGCGAAATCTTTGACTCCTGATCGCTTCGGGTAAACAGCCATCAGCACAAGGAATCCAAGTAAAAATCTGAGAAACAATATCTCTATCGGTGTAAAATCTGCAAGCAGTATTTTGGTGGATATGAAAGTCGTTCCCCATATCACTATCGTGAGCAGAGCCATGACATGCCCTGCGGTAGTTTTTTTATCCATGATCCTTATCTCCCTCCTTGAAAATGCGTCTGTATGCGCCAGGCGACAATCCTATAAACATATGAAAAAAATTTGAAAAATGGCTCTGGTCCGAAAAACCCGTCTGCATAGCGGCGTCAATCGGGGATACACCTTTCGCTAACAGCTCTTTTGCTTTACAGATCCGTATTGTCTGGAGATACCTATATGGCGTAACTCCCTTTGAAATGGTAAATGAACGAAGCAATGTAGATTTACTAAGACCGCTGCATTCTGGAATACAGTTCTCAAAAGGTTGTCCGTATTGCTCAATAAGAAAAGAAAGAAGCAGCAGGAGCATTTCTTCTTTTTCGAACGCTTCCCCACCCTCCATGATCATCTGGTGCAAAGAACGAAGATAATTTAAACCTCTGTAATCAAGGGGTTTCCAGTCACATTGCACACAACTGTGGTTATCGTTCGGATTAAACAAAAGAATATTTCCCGGACCTACCATATATTCTTTATTTTTGCAGGACAAACAGCGTGTTCCGGCTTCTATAAAGCCAATCACATAGTAATCATGAAAATGATTCGGAAACGGCTGTACGATTCCCTCAAAATGATATGCTTCAAGATGTAGATCATCATCATAACAGACTGTCCGTATTTCTTTCTGCATGGTAACGCCTCCTCGTACCCTCTATTCTACTCAATATGTTTGTCGGTTTCTTGTAAGATATCTTCATATTACAGCTATAAAGGAAACAGGCAGAGGAATAAGCCCTTTGCCTGTTATTTTCATCACAATATTTTGCAGACATCAATCCATTCTATAAAGCCGGAGTATTCTTCTAATTCTTCCAGAGAAAGCTCTATTGCACTATTCGGACTGCCGCACGCAGGAAATGCTGTATGGAAGCTTATTATGAGGCGACGGGCAAGAAAGAGTTCCTTCAGATCATGGAACGTTTTGCGGATCTGCTCTGCCGGGTATTCGGTCCTGGGGAAGGCAAGTGCCACGGGTATCCCGGACATCAGGAGATAGAATTGGCGCTGATCCGCCTGTACGGTGCGACGGGCAGGAAGGATTATCTGGAGCTTGCAAAGTATTTTATCGATCAGCGGGGAACGGGAGAGAATTACTTCCTGACGGAAGAGAAGAACACTCTGTACAGACAGATCTTCCCGGAATTTGCAGGATATGATACGAAGTACTCACAGTCTCATCTTCCGGTGAGGGAGCAGAAGACGGCGGAAGGGCATGCTGTGCGGGCGGTATATATGTACTGTGCGATGGCGGATCTTGCCGGCATGTATCAGGATGAAGAGTTGCTTGGAGCATGTGAGACGATCTGGAAAGATATGACACAGAGACGGATGTACATCACGGGAAGTATCGGATCATCCGGTATCCTTGAGAGGTTTACGACGGATTACGACCTTCCCAACAGTAGTAATTATTCTGAGACTTGCGCGTCGATAGGCCTGGCTCTCTTTGGAAAGAGGATGGCCAAGCTTACCAGGGATGCTTCTTATATGGATGTGGCGGAGCGTGCTCTTTATAATACGGTATTGTCCGGGATCGCGCAGGACGGGAAGAGCTTCTTCTATGTGAATCCATTGGAGGTATGGCCGGATAACTGTATGGAACGGACGTCGAAGGAGCATGTGAAGCCTGTAAGACAGACCTGGTTCGGCGTGGCGTGCTGTCCGCCGAATATTGCGAGGACATTGGCGTCCATGGGACAGTATATGTATTTCACAGACGGAAAGGCTCTGTACGTGAACCTGTATATCTCTAACCGGACTGTGCTTGAGCTTGCGGGAGAGAAGGTAAGCGTTGAGATGAACAGCGATCTTACCAATTCGGGACGTATTGGGATCAGGCTTGGCAGGAATGAAGGGGCAGAACCATATAGTCTGGCTCTTCGGATTCCGGATTACGTGAAGGAGTATAAGATTCTGAGAGACGGCAAAGCCGTTGCTGCCGCCGGAAGCCGAAGCGGACAGGGAGAGGAATCCCGAGAGGACAGAGTAGAAAAAGGATATTTGTATATAGAAGGAATCCGTGAGAAAGAAACGGAGCTGACAATAGAGTTTCATGTACCGGCACAGTTTGTGAGAGCGAATCCGCGAGTGAGAGAGGATTCCGGCAAAGTGGCTCTGGTGAAGGGACCGCTTGTGTACTGCCTGGAGGAAACGGATAACGGCAGTAACCTGCCGGCTGTATTTATCGATACGGATCAGGAACCGGAAGAAAGATACGAGGAAGGGCTGCTTGGAGGAGTCACGGTCATTTCCTTCAAAGGTAAGCGCCTGACGGAGGATGCGTGGAAAGACGGGGCGCTGTATGCCGGGCGTAAGAATAGTTTCGAGGATGTGGAACTGAAGGCGGTGCCCTATCACTGCTGGAATAACCGGGGATCCGGAGAGATGCTGGTATGGATGAAGGAACTGTTATAAGAATCTTGCAGGGACATATCCCTGAAAGAAATAAAAAAGAAAGAATGAAGGATACGGAATATGAAAAACACCTCGAAAAAAGACAGGAAGAGACAGGCGGTATAATTCAAAAATTATGCTGGGATCAGGATCGCTTTATTCGCGGATATACAGAAGCCGGAGATCGGATCGGCGCTGCGAAAGACCAAACGCACCTGCCGCTTGGAATAACCAGGCGGAACTCCGTTGTTTGGAACCTTACTGTTACGGACAATTTACAGAAGGACGTGCCAGCAAACATCACGGACGTTCTCATGTCCACTGGCTGACCGGAACTGCCTCGACCATGATGGTCGGATGTGTGGAGGAGATCTTAGGACTCCGCCCTGACTTAGATGGCATACTGTTGTCTCCGTCTGTTCCAAAATGCTGGGCACGTCTAGAGATAGAGAAGGATTTCCGTGGAAAACACTTGCATATCCTTATTGAGAATCCGAATAAACAGGAAACCGGATGCGAAAAGCTTATTCTAAATGGCAGAGAACTTGACAGTAATTATATCCCTGCCAGCCTTCTTAAAGATGAGAATAACATTCAGATGATTCTCTAAATGATATGATCATACTATGATAAAGCCTTGCACGCTCAGGAGGTTCATCTGTCACCAGAGCGTGCAGGACGAATTCCGGGCAGGATACGGAATTACGATTGGCTGTCACTGTTATTTATCTCAATATCCCATTGAATCATGTGATTCAAATCCCGGTATTTCTTTGGAGTCATGCCGACATATTCCCGAAATTGTTGTATAAAATGGCTCTGTGAAGAAAAAGACAAACGGTTTGCAATATCGATCATTGAATATTCGCTGTACTGTAACAGATTTTTTGCCATCTCAATTTTGTGTCTGCGTATATAAGCGCTGACCGAATCACCAGTTTCTTTCTTGAACAACCGAGACAGATAACTTGCAGATATTCCAAGCTCATCTGCTAAATCTTCAATCGTAATACGTTCTTTTATATGAGAATAAATATATTCCTTGCAAACACTGATATGCCTGAAATTCGTATCACTATGGCATATCTTACACATCTTCTCCGTATAATCCAGAACCATAGCGTCATGAAGGTTCCGTACCCCTTGTACTGTGTGTATGTCATCCAGTCTCTGGATATAAAAATCACTCATTCTGAAAGCCTGTTCCAGTTCCATGCCTTTTTGCTTGCATAGACGGGTAATCATCGCTGTTGTAATAACAAAATGATATTTTAAATTCGTAACCGGATTCGTCGATAACACGCCGACTCCGTCGCTGTCCAGAAACCTTTCTTGCTTACAGTTCTTCCTGACCGCTTCCATGTCGCCGTTGGTTACTGCCTGATAGAATAAAAATTCTTCTGTTGGCTGTCTGTGCTCTACTTCATCGATATCATCCTCCGCTTCCAAGAGAAGCCATTCATCCTGATATCCCATAGTATTATCCCCTTTCGTTCCTCCCTTGTATAACTTCCTCTAATTGCTTATCATACCACCTGTTTGTACCTTCTCGTATTGTATATCTTCAAAATTGGTCTATTCCTTTTTCAAGGAATTCCTGTCAACATCATAAAAAGGGCGAATCTTCTGAAGATATTTTTCTCCGTCCTGATGTGATCCCCATGGGGTGCTATGGTCCGATGGACCGTGCTTAGTACCGACCAAAGCATCGCGGAGACCTTGAACCTAATATCTCCGGCTTGAAAGTCAGGTATCCTGTATAATTTTAGCATCGCGGACGGGCAGACTTAGTTACACACTCATCACACATTTTTCTCCATAATATGAAAATAGGGAATTATGTGTAAGTAATACTAAATTTTCATATTTAGCCTGCGCTATCAGAAGTCTATCAAATGGATCATTAGGTTTTGGTGCATCGTTTGGTCGTGATAATGTCTTTAACAGGAAAATATGTCCTTCCTCTATAGGCAGCCTGGTAAATCCTGTATCCTGACACAGCCGGACAAAGTCTTCCTCTGATACAGGCATATTTTCCGGTTTGATCATATGCTTGATTGCAACTTCCTATACAGAGGCAATACTATAAAATACTTCATTACTTTCCTTTTCGAGAAGTTTCATCACTTCGTCCGACAGCTTTGACGTCTCTGCAATGGCCCATAGTGCTATATGTGTATCCAGCAAAATCCTCATGTCTATTTCACCCCAAATATTTCTGCTATCTCGTCATTATTCTCATCAATATTATCCGGAATCTTATATTTTCCATTTGCAATCCCCAATGTTCTTTTCCGCCTGGATGCTGATAAATGCATGGAAAAAGGCATTCTTATACAATGATTCAACCTGTTCCTTTAACTCTGAATCCATTCTTACTTGTAGGGTTGCCTCTTTAGCCATAACAAGCATTCATAGTCTCCAGTTCCATTCATTCGTTCAGAATCTAATCTTTAAATCATACCATAACGGGCATTAGCAGTCCGTTAAATATACACTGTTAAATACTTTTATCAGTCTTCTTTGTTTCTTATCTTACGAACTACCTCTCTTCCTTCCATCACTTCCATTACTAGAAACTCAAATTGTTTCCGGTCGTCATACAGCGGGACGCCCCATTCCTCATCATGGTATTTTATCATTTTTTCATTGCACAGACACCAGGAACACCGCTCCATTTTCAATTCTCCCCATGATCTTCCTATAGTACATCTCCTTAGACCTTGCCACCTCAAAAAGGAGCCAGAACGCACAGAATAACTCGGAAAATCCCTATGAATCTGTTTTCTGCCAGTGTTATCTGAACAAGCATCTTTATCTAATCCCTTTATTTCCTTGCTTGTCACGGATTCAGAATGTTATCTCGTACCGACCTGTGACTGCTGATTTTAAGGTGTTTTAAATGCTCCTTTTAGCAGGCGATTAGCAAGGGGGTTGAACTTAGGGAAATGTTACGCTATAATGATCTGTCCAAGCTCCTCCATGCGCCGGCCGATATCTGTTCCCTTATAATGTCTAACGCGGCTCTTATCCAGATGGATGTTTACCCATTCATCCGGTTCAGACAGAGCGGCCTGCTCTTTTTTATAATCGCTGGATTTCAGACGCACTAGAAACAAGATGCCTTTCTCCATCATCCGGATAAAAGCTGCAGTGGAGGGGTATCCCCTGTCCATGACGACCAGAAACGGCTGGGAACCGCCGATGGTTTCACATACGCGGTCAATCTGTTCTTCCGCAAGGCTCATTTCATCAAACTTACATCTGCAGCAGTCACTCTCCAGAATCATGCGGTTCATAACGCCATACAAGCATCCAAGCCCTATGGAAGCCTGCGGTTTTGTTCCTTTTCTGCTGGAAGTTCCGAATTCTTTCAGGGTTTCCCCTGTAGTAGGAATATTGATTCCTGAACCGTCCGCGGCTAGAACCAGATATCCCTGGAATGTAGAGAACCCAGGTTCAGCATGGTAAACAGAAGATCTGTTAAAGGCATTTTTCGGTTTCTTATAAAAGATGATGGATTCCCATTTCTACAAAAATCCTGAAATTCAACCTGATGGATCAAACTGATATCACAACAGGCTCGTTTTTGAGAATTATTCATAAAATCACCTGCCTTACGGAATACAAAAAATATCAGTTTCCTATTTCAATTTTACAGCAAAATACAGAAAAAAGGAACCTTCTACAACTTTAAATGTAAAAGATTCCTTAAGTTAATGACATTGTGATTTTATGGGCTTTTCCGAGCGTTATGCCTGATGTGCTACACGGCTTCATCCGACATTATCCGCCCGATTATGAAGTATCCAATTAGCAAATTCTTAGCAAATACCGATCAACTCAATCCATGCTGGAAATAGCACCATAGGATTTAGATATAGGTATTTTACCCGTTAGGAGGCTCTATGTCAAATTGTGAGAATAGAACTTATACCATCGATGATATTGCCAAAATGTTGAATATAGGCAGAACATCTGCTTATAACCTTACGAAAGAGGGACATTTCAAAATTATTCGCGTAAGCAATGCCATCAGGATTTCAAAGAAGTCCTTTGACGAATGGTTAGACGATATAAGCAAATAACAGAATACAGTCCCTCAACGCCATAGGCTTTCAACTTCCTATGGCGTTTTTTTACGCCCATTTTTAGAAAGGAGCCAAACCATGAACTTAACCGAAAGTGAAAAAAGGCTGGCTTACCAGATCGAGAGCACCGACCAGATCGGAACCCTCCATGAGCTTGCCATGATGAACCGCTATACCAGAAAGCCGGAAATCAAAGAGGCAACAGAAAGCCTTTTAGCGAAACTCCGTTCTCTCTCCGCTGACGAATGTATGGCGGTAGTGCGTGACGTCCAGAAGAACTACCATCTGCCGGATAAGCCCAGGACCATCGGGGAGCAGCTTGCAGAGGCGAGACAGAAATCCGGTGCGGAGAAACTGGCAGGCCATGACATTATGGGCTTGGAGCGTTTTACTCTTAATAACAGACCTATAGTTATCTTTCCTGTAGCTTCCTTCAATCTTCATGTGGTATTAAACAGACACCTTAATGTGACTTATTGTATGTTGACTTATTGTATTCGATAATGCTATCATGAGTACATTGGAGGGAATATACGTATATGGATATTGTCAAGGTGTTTGCTACTAATTTAAAAAAATATAGAATTCAAAAAGGGTTATCACAAGAAGCCTTTGCTGAAATATCAGGACTACATAGGACTTACATCAGTGCAATAGAACGTGAGAAACGTAGTATTGCTTTGGAAAATGTACAAAAGATTGCAAACGCCTTGGATATAGAAACATACTTATTATTTGTTGACAAAGATATTTCTGATAAAGGAGACCAACAATGAAACGTAGTGAATATTTTAACTATATAGAAGAAAAATTGAATTTCCTCTCTTATCGTATAAAAAGTAGGGGAAAAATTAATTTGTTGGATTTAAACATTTATTCAGAAACTTTCTTTGCAGAACTTATGAGCTATTTGTTAGGGTATAATCTCAAAAATATTAACCAAATAAAACAAAATACTGAGGGTATTGATTTAATCGATGATAAGAATAAAATTATTGCACAAGTTTCATCAACATGTACTAAGCAAAAAATTGAAAACTCATTGACCAAAGAAATATTTAATGATTATCCCAACTTTCAGTTTAAGTTCATTGCGATCGTCGGAGATGCTGACAAATTAAGAACAGGAGTATATAAAAATCCCAATAAAGCACTTTTCAATCCATCAAGTGATATATATGATATTAAGTCCTTACTTAACATTATCTTGAATTTAGATATTTCTAAACAGCGCAAACTATACGAATTTATTAGAAGTGAGTTAGGGAGTGATATTGATATAGTAAAGATGGATTCAAACTTAGCCGCTATTATAAATGTTTTATCGCAAGAAAATTTATCAGGTATTGTTGATTCACCAGAAATAAATCCGTTTGAAATTCTAAGAAAAATTGAATTTAACGATTTATTGTGTGTTCAACCAACAATAGACGATTATAAGATTTTTTATAGTAAATTAGATGAAAAATATAAAGAATTTGACAGACAGGGAACAAATAAAAGCATTTCGGTTTTATCTGTTATACGCAGTAAATATAATAAGTTAGTAGGAAAGATTTCAAATCCGCAGGATATTTTCTTCACTATTATTGATGATATAATTGAGTTAATTAAAAATAGCAAAAATTATATAGAGATTCCCTATGAAGAATTAGAAATGTGTGTATCTATTTTAGTTGTTGATGCTTTCATTCGATGTAAAATATTTAAGAACCCGGAGGGATATAATTATGTTGTTACCAGATAATATCCATCCAGAACTAAGTATATATTATAATGGATCATTGGTTCTTGGTGAATTACAACAGAATAATAGTCAATCTATTTTACAGCTATTCTCCAAAATGAAAGCAAAAACAGATATGTCTTTTCCAACATTTTTGCTGTGCCTTGATTGGCTATACTTAATTAATGTTGCTAAAATTAATGAAAGGGGTGACATCGAGATATGTTCATTAAAAGACTAATAGTAGAAAATACAACTGAAATTATTCGTGAAATAAACTTTACAAATGGTCTTAATTTGATTCTTGATGATACACCAAGTGATGATACTAAATCAACAGGAAACAATGTAGGAAAAACAACCGTTTTAAAATTAATTGATTTTTGTTTGGGTTCCAATCCTAATATAATTTTTACCGATACAGAAAATAAAAAAGATGTCTATACATTAGTAAAAGAATTTTTAACAGACGAGCAAATTACTATTACGCTCATTTTAACAGAAGGTTTTGGTGCTCATAGTGGCAAACAGATAGAAATTCAAAGAAATTTTCTCTCTGGAAAAAAAGCAATTAGAAAGATAAATGGAAAATCTATTTTAGCGAAAGACTTTGAGGACGAATTAGAAAGACTTATTATGCCTGAAAAAGATACCGAAAAACCAAAATTTAGGCAAATAATTTCTCATAATATTCGCTATAAAGAGGATAGTATTAATAATACTTTAAAAACTTTGAATGCATTTACAACTGACATAGAATATGAAACCTTATATCTCTATTTGTTAGGTTGTACATTTAATGAAGGAGCCAAAAAACAGGCTTTGACTTCTCAAATTAATCAAGAAAATATCTTTAAAGAACGTTTAGAAAAAAAGCAAACAAAAACTACTTATGAAATCGCCTTGGCATTATTGGAAGACGAAATTATTAAATTAAATGAAAAAAAATCTTCTTTTAATCTCAATGAGACATTGGAAGAAGATTTGGAGCAGCTTAATCTTGTGAAATATAATATAAACAAAACAAGTTCCTTTATCAGCAAGTTAGAGATACGTAAAAACTTGATTGAAGAATCTAAACAAGAACTAGAAAGCAGCATCTCACATATTGATTTGCAACAATTACGAATACTATATAATGAAGTAACTGCAAATATTTCTGGCATTCAAAAAACATTTGAAGAATTAGTTGCATACCATAATAACATGGTTGTTGAAAAGGTAAAATATATATCCCAAGATTTACCTCAGTTAACAGAAAAACTAAATGTTGCTCATTCTGAACTATCTTCATTATTAAAACAAGAAAAAGATTTAACTGAGCGTGTTTCTAAAGGTGATTCTTTTGAAGAATTGGAAAAAGTAATAGCTGAACTTAACGAAAAGTACAGAGAGAAAGGCGAATATGAAAATATAATCAGTCAGCTTAATGAGGTTGAAAATAATATCGATAGCCTTAATAAACAAATCAAAGATATTGATCAGTATTTATTCTCTGGAGATTTTGAAATTCTTTTAAAAGAACAGATAAAAAAATTTAATAAGTTTTTTTCCAATATATCTCAAGAGCTATATGGCGAGAAGTATGCTCTCACTTACAAAAAGGAGGTAAATAAAAAAGGACAACAATATTATAAGTTTAACGCATTTAATGCAAATATGAGCTCTGGCAAAAAGCAAGGTGAAATTTTATGCTTTGATTTAGCTTATCTACTTTTTGCAGATGAAGAACATATTCCGTGCTTACACTTTTTACTAAATGATAAAAAGGAACTTATGCATGATAATCAGTTAGTTAAAGTCGCAGAATTTGTTCAAGATAAAAATATACAGTTGGTCATTTCAATATTAAAAGATAAATTACCAACGGCTATTTTAAATAAGTCTCATGTAGCAATAGAGCTCTCACAGAATGATAAATTATTTAGAATTGAAAATTACCAATAAAATGTTAATTAAAAAGATTATTTATCAATAGTCTTTTTAATTCTTGAAACTTTGCCATTGATTTTTTAGTCAATGGCTTTTTTTATACCCAAAATCAGAAAGGAGCCAAACCATGAACCTAACCGAAAGTGAAAAAAGGCTGGCTTATCAGATTGAGCGCAGTAGATGTATTGCAGACTTTGGTGATCGCACTTGGAGCCGGTTTGCAGTACAGTTACCATTTTGCTGTTTTATCTTTTTACAGCGGCTGCTATGCACCCCGATTTAAACGAAATACAAGACGGCTCTACATTATCCCTTGCTCTTGGAGCTGGAAATTTTATCATTTATGTTTTTGCATTTCTTTTTATAGGATATTCCTCTTTGGCTTTTCTTGGTTCAAGAGGAAAACAATTAGGAATTTGTACAATTTTAGGAATGTCACCGAAGCAAATGAAAAAAATGTTGTTCGGGGAAAATATGTTGATTGGAATAAGTTCACTTATTACAGGTGTAATAAGCGGCGTACTCTTTTCAGGTTTGTTTTTCAAATTGATTCGCAATATATTTGTAACGATTTCGTTTGAAATGTACGTTCCTGTTTTACCGTTACTTATTACCAGTGGTTTATTTTTGGTCATGTTTTTTGTTATTAGTTTTACAACACCTTATTTTATTTCGCATAAAAAAGTTTTGTGGTTTTTAAAAAGTGATAAAGCTTATGCTGGAAACATAAAAATATCACCAGTAAAGATTTTCTTATCTATTGTATTGCTAGGAATGACATTATTCATCATGCTTCCGCAAGTAGGAAATAAATTAGGTGATTTCTGGACACCATTCGTATTCATTTTAATGATTATTTTTATTTTCCTTGTCACGCCGCAAATCGGAGCTGTTTATGTCAAAATTAAAAAATGTTCAAAAAAGCATTTAAGAGGAATTAACCTTTTCGCTAATTCAGAAGTTTCGACAACTGTAAAAGAAAATGGGCATATAATGTCATTAAATGCAGTTTTATTAACAATGTCTTTTTTGGCAATTTGTGCATTAGGTTCTATGCAAAGTAATGTTATAGAAGATGTGGAAAATATTACTCCATTTGCATACACATATATCGAAAGACCGGAAAATATCCGGGCAGAACAGGATATTGCATATTTAGACAAAGAACTTTTGTCAGATTCTTCTATTCAAAAAGTGGATTATGCAATATTAAGAGAAAAATTCACTTACGGATTTCTAAGCGTAAGAGATTTTAATAAAATTCTTTCTGCTAAAGGAAAAGAAACAGTAAATTTAGGAAATAATGATGTTCTAATTTTGTCGGGCAATGCAAATATGAATCAAGATAAGGTTTCTGTTCGAGAAGAAGCAGGACAATTATTAGATATGATTTCAATTTCTGAAATGAATGTAAAATCGCATAAACAGATAGTCAGCACCTCAGGGAACTTTCAGGAAGTCTATGTTGTAAATGATTAGAATTGGAAGAAACTCAATCAGAGAAATTTGAAAAATTTATATCTTGAATTTTATACAGGATATGAAGATTCGGATTGGTTAACTCATTTAAATACATCTGATAAACTGGAAAAAACTCTGGCACATGATGACATTGATTATGATTATACTTATAGCTTTACAACACTTGGAAATTATTATAATACAGAATCCTTAATGCGAAAATTATGTACTTTTGTCGGTTTTTCAGTAAGCTTGATTTTCCTTATTGCGTCAGTAAGCCTTATTTACTTTAGACTATATACTTCTTTGGAAAGAGAAAAAAAGAAATATGAGTCCATGTATAAATTAGGATTTTCCCAAAAAGAAATGTACCGTACAATCGGAAGAAAAATAAAAGTGTTATTATGGATACCGTTTCTTATTGCAATCATAATTATGTGGTCGGGAATTCTTTATATTGATTCTCAAAATGCTGTCAGCAGTTTTGGAATGTCAATAAAATACAGCATTACTTTCATTATCGTATATTTCATTTTCTATCGTTTTGTAAATGTAATTTATCGAAGAAAATTTTTGCTCAATATATGATATATTTATAAATCATGCACTGCTTTATAGGAGAAAGGGGAAATATCTATGGCTTGCACAGAAGCATACAAGGAACATATCGAATACACATTTAACGCCTTTTGCAGAGTTGTCATACACTATGCAGCAATCAACGCATGGCGTGACAGGGATAAACGGCGGCAAAGGGAAATATCCTTTGAATACCTCACAGAAGAAAAGTTTTACCCGTTCAGTACGTCAGATAAATATTTTACAGACCCTTACAAACAATACCCGGTTATGATATGCGGTCAGAGGGTTATCCTCACAAACGGAAGTGGATGAATAATGGCAAATATCTGTTGTGATGATGTCTATTTCTATTTTTAATCCAATCCGAAACATCTTGCTGCATTGTGGGAAGACCTGGAGACATCCATCGTTTTCTGCCGCAATGAAGATCTGGCAGGAATCGGGAAACTGTTTGAATTAAAGTGTATTCCCGCAGAGGGTTTCTCCCTTCGAGAAACGGTCATCTCTATGGAACGGAATCAGGATAATATTTTTCTCAGTACCTCTGCAGCATGGTTTCTGCTTTATGACGCGTACCATGCGAGTGCCGAAGCCTATCAGGTGGATTTTGTCATGCAAAGCATAGAACCGGGGTGTAATATTTATATCAATACCGACCATTCCGGTCAGTATTTCCCTGACCACTATGCTGTATCCATCGAAGTCGAATCCTATCTGACGCCAGTAGATATTTCCGTAGGGAAGAAACTGGAATATGGAGAATTGTTTACTACGGAGGCTGCTCTGCTGGAACGTTTTGCCGAACTGGGATATCCTGCGAATACACTGGAAATGTTGGATACGCTTTTAGAAGATACAGGAATTGAGGTTCGCTGCTTTGAAGATCCTTTTTCCCTGAATGAATGACAGACGAGGAGGCATGATGTATGAAGATATACGTATTGTGCAGTTATGGAGACGGGTTGAACAATCCCGATGTCTCCACAGATTATCAGGAACTCTATGAAAAGATGGAGAAAAGCTACCGAATGACGCTGGATCACATTTCCCAGATATAAGAAGAACAGGAAAATACCTATCTGAGCGGATACAGCGCCAGAGCTGTCATACATGGGGACTGGGTTGAATGGTCCATTACAGAGCTGGAACTTCCAAATTCGAACACTACAACGAAATGATTGCGTAACATTACCATTATCTGAGCCACTTTTTATGGAAGGGGCTCTTTTTAAAAATCCAGTTGTGAAAGCTGTACTCACAGGATATAATAAATACAAAGAACTATATATTTTTGAAACTCAGAATAAGCACTTAAAGGAAGTGATTTTATGACTTTTGCAGATGTTAATATTAAAGTACCGGAAGGCATGATCAGGTATCTTCGCCCAAGGAATCCGCGTGCGGAACTAGAAAGAAATGCACTTTTATTATATCCATATATCAGTGACAGGACAATCTCACATGGGAAGGCCGCCGAAATCCTGGGTATTCCTAAATACGATTTAATTGAATTATACGACCATATGGGATTATCTTATCTGTCCATGGATATATCGGAAATTGAAAATGAGGTTGCCGACTGGGAAAAACTGAAGGAGGCACATTTATGATTGTCATTTCAGATACGACACCTTTGATCTCCTTAATGAAAATTGGCCAGTTAAACCTGCTGAACCATCTTTTCGGTGAAGTACAGATTCCATCTGCCGTCTTTGAGGAACTCATATCAAATCCGAGATTCCCGGATGAAAGCAGACAGATCAGAGAATGTCCTTTTATCAAAAAGATAAATGTCACTGACACAAACGCCGTAAATTTACTCCGACGTTCTACGGGATTAGATGCTGGAGAAAGTGAAGCTATCATACTGTCAGATTCTATTTCCGCTTCATTGCTTCTCATGGATGAGGCCAAAGGACGGGAGGTTGCCGCACAGATGGGCATACAGCTTATGGGAACCATCGGTATACTTCTGGTTGCCAATAATGGAAATCTCTTGTCCAAAGATCAGGTTTTAGAATGTATAGAAACCTTAAAAATAACCGGCCGGCATATCAGTGACAAATTGTACAAAAAATTGATCAAAAAATTATCTGATTAAAAAGAGAGTTGTCTTTACAGACAGCTTTCTTTTTATAGTGCGCCTTGCGGCGCACGTTTCTAAAGGGTGAAAGTCGTGTGTTCTGGTAGTGGGGAGGATACAATCAAGGTCAAGGGTGTCCTATTCATAACAAGGATTGAATAAAGATTCTTTGGTTGATTTACTTCCCATAATCCATCATGATTTAAGTGTATCTCTATCAAATCACTTAAGGGGGGAAGCTCATTATTTCATATCATCTAAAAGCATCTATCAGCTCTGCAAAAAAATGCTTTGCTCATCGCACATTGCTACGAGTTCAAATTTATTTAGAAAATGAGAAACGCCGAAAACCTTGAAAAATCAAATGTTTTCGGCGATGTTTTCAGCGTCGCTAAGAGGATTTGAACCTCCGGCCTACCGCTTAGGAGTAGCCCCATTTGCTAGTAGGCAGCTCCCTCTTAGTGTTATCTAATCCCTGTATTTCCTTGCTTGTCACGGGTTCAGAATGTTATCTCGTACCGACCTGTGACTGCTGATTTTAAGGCGTTTTAAATGCTCCTTTTAGCAGGCGATTAGCAAGGGGCTTGAATTTAGGGAAATGTTACGATGTAAAGCCTTTCCCGATTAATACCTGCATTTCACAACTAATCCCAGAATAGATTAAGCTGTTTGTAGTTTTGTTTGAGGTCGCAATTTGCGACCTCAAAGAGTTTCTCATTCCTCTGTTTCCAGTTCCAACCTTTGCAGGATGTCTTTGATAATGCCTGCATCTTGAATTAGATTGATTCCAAAACACTTTTTTCCTGCATCTTTCAAAGAC
The DNA here is from genome assembly GCF_000403455.2 of Dorea sp. 5-2. Taxonomy (GTDB): domain Bacteria; phylum Bacillota; class Clostridia; order Lachnospirales; family Lachnospiraceae; genus Sporofaciens. The sequence continues at coordinate 44,488 of NZ_KE159723.1, forward strand.
GCTCCTATGTGATAGGCTGTCACTCGGTCAAGAATCAAAAACCTGTCATGGAATACTTTGGTATATTTTATTTTCAATGTCGGGTACTGTGCATTAAAATTCTTAACATCAGCTTTCGTCAGCTTAGTCTGTTTCTGCGTATAAATAGTTACTGCAACATCAGACTTTTTCTTTGAAAGCAGATTCAATGTTCCAACATCCACATATCCGTCTATGAGAGTGATTTCCTTATATGCCTTTTGAATCAAATTCACTATCAAACTGAACGCATCATAAATCTGTCCGTCAAAAAATACCTTTTGACTGGATTCCTCATGTTCGGATATGTACTCAAAAACTCTCTCAAAACGCTCATCTGTTTCCGCTTGGTAATTTATCTGGCGAACCTCCATTGCATTTAACCGCTCATACAGCAAAGATGTATTTGCCATATACTTCCGCATCTCCACAAAAGTGTCCATAATCCTAATGCTTACTCGAATAGCAACATCACTACGCAAAACAGCAGAAAGCATTGCAATTCCTTGTTCTGTGAATACAAATGGCAATTTCCTACGCCCGCCATATCCATTATCATCCTCCAAACTTGAAATCACAAATTGTGATTTCAAGTTTTCATATTCCTCTTTCGTCAGTTGAAATCGGAATCTTTCTGGAAATCTTGAAATGTTACGCTTTACTGCCTGATTTAATACTCTCGTTTCTACTTGATACAGCATCGCTAAATCACTGTCTATCATAACCTGCTGGTTACGGATAACATATATCATACTTTTTATATCGGACTCTGCTGATTTAATGCTTATTTCTTGGGTAGCATTATTCGTCTTTGCCAGAGCTGTCTGTTCTGTATCAGCCATCTTTATCGCCCTTTCTATTTTGAAGTGTCACATTAGAACCTCAAAACTATGAGTAACTTGAAATCACAATTTGCGACTTCAAGTTCTGCTGCTTCGTATATACTTAAACTTGAAATTCCAAATCGAAATACCAAGTTTTATGTACGCCTATTGTTTACTTTTACAGTATATCACAAATTTTTCTATGGGGATAGCTATAAACTCATCTCTCCTGTATTTTTAAGCAGTCAAAATACTAATGAATATCGCTACAATTGAAATGATAATAGTAAGTATCATAAGTCTCTGATTATTTTTCGTATAGTTTATTTCAGACAATACTTTTAGATAGGAAAAATTATTTTCATAAATTTTCTTGTACTTGGCTATGTCGTTCTCATGATACTCTTTCAAGTTCTGCTTTTTTCCAAAACTATAAAAGTCCCATGCTTCGTTAAATGCTGTATAGATGTCTTTTTCTTTTCTGCTTTCAACCTCCGAAACACTTTGCAGCTTATTAAGCAGCTTTTTAAATTCCTTGTTATAAACAATGCTTTTTCTCCCTGTCGAAAATTTTGAAAATTCTCTTTCAAATAGTTTCAATTCTCTATATCCGAAGAAACAATAAAAAAACTCATTTCTATAGGTTGCAATATACTCACATATGTTAAACTGTGGAAAAAGGTTGTTTCCCGTAAGCATACAGTAATTGGGCTTGTCAAAATCGGAACAAATAACATAGTTCAATTTTTTATTATAATAGGCTATTACAATTCCTTTGAGATATAGCCTATCAATATCTAGTGGAACTTTCCTTATCCTATATTCCATATTAATTAACGGATTATTTTTCCCCTGTTCACTGTATAAAAAGCTTGTAATATAATGTTGACAAATTAGAGGAAAACTTTCTTCTGTCATCTGTTCTGCCAACCAGTAGTCCATATCGTCTTTGCGTTTGCCTTCTTCTTTACTTATGCGATGCCATATTATATAATCTTTGGAAGTAAGGTTCCTAATATTGTCATAGACAAATTGATTATAACTCTCTTCGTCTAAAGGCTTTTTAAATGTAAAGTCATATTCAATCAGTGCAAAATAACTGTTAATCTGCGCCCAAGTCGCTTTAATACTTTTTATATATTTATCCTCTAATAATTCAATCTCTGCAAAACTGTAGCCCAGCAAATTAAAGTTCCTATCTCCCGCACAAAAACGTCAAATTATAATCTCAGTTTTTAAACACTGTCTATAAAAGTGTGCTACAGGAGGCGGCACGTTTTCCTCTTGACCATCCCATGTCATTCCGATATAGTTTTTATGGAACAAAAAAAAGAGAAAGAACAGCCCTTTCCACAGTTCGTTCTTTCTCTCGCATACCAGTGTGCCTGCCATATACGGGATCATGTCCCTCTCATGAGGCTCCGGCACCACCGACATATATTATGATAAGAGAAAATTCCCTGTTTTGCAAGCTGGTTCGTATAAAAAGTTCATCAAAGATCCTGTTCGATTCCTTTATGGCCGGATTCCGTTCGGAACTGCAGACCTCAGTTACAAAGTCCATAAGAGAATCCAGCACAGCGAGGAAGATTACCAAATCATACCCGATATGCAGGAAGCCATCATCTCCGAGGAACAATGGCTGAGGGTGCAGGAGCTTCGCAAACACAAGCGCAGACCGACGAAAACCGGCAGGACAAGCCTTTTTTCGGGACTGCTCTACTGCTATGACTGCAAATCAAAAATGCACTTTGTAGCCGCCAAGAGCATGAAACGGAAACAGGAGCATTTCCGCTGTTCCCAATATAAATCCGGCAGAGGAAAATGCGCCATGCACTATATCCGTGATATTGTCCTTGAAAGGCTCGTGCTGGAAGCTGTCAGCGACTTATCCGATTTTGTACGCTGTTATGAGCCGGTATTCCTGTACCTGCTGGCAAAGAAAAACAACGCCATGCGGCAGAAGGAATACCAACAGCTTCAGAAAGCGGTGGAGAATGGCACAAAGCGGATAGCGGAAATCGACAGGCTGATTGAAAAGGTGTTTGAGCAGAACGCAGGCGGCATCCTCTCTGATGAACGGTTTGCTAAAATGCTCCAAAGCTATGAAAAGGAGCAGAAAGCATTGACGCAGGAAGTGGAAGAAAACCTCCAGACCTTGCAGAATGCCGAACAGAGGGTAGTGGATTTAAGGCTAGTCTTACGCACTTTGCGGGAGATGACCGACATCAAGGAACTTACTCCTACGCTTGTCAATTCGCTGATTGAGCGTATCGAAGTCCACAACAGCGACAAGTCCAACGGTCACAGCCATGTGAAGGTAGATATTTATTTTACGGCGGTGGGCATGATAGATATTCCCACGGAAAAAGAAATCCTTGCCACGATGGAAGAAATACGGAACAACCCGCAAGACTTCAAATTTGTGGCGTAACAAACGGATACGGCGCAGTCCTTCAAAGGAAGCTGCACCGCATCCTACATAAAAGTATCCTTATCTGGCGACAGCTAAGGCTGTTAGACCTCTACGGTTTATGGAGATTTTATTTCTAATATGTAGAAATTTGACTTCTACTTTCGGGGTGCAAAGTCCCCATGCGTTAATTAGGATTTTTTTAACAAGCTTTCCTCTTGCTTCCTATCTGATATGTATGTATTAAACCCAATATCTATGGGCATGAAAAATCCCTCCAAACTTTAAACAGATTTGGAGGGTAAAACTATTTTCATATGGGCATGAAGATACAGCCCACCAAACACCGTTTTTTTTATTTGGTGGGCTATAAATTTAACTATAAGTCTTATCCCAAGGACTTCAAATTTTTCTATATTCCCGCATTTCTAGTTCATCAACATTGTCCAGAACATATTGCAATTCACGAATACGCTCCTTTTCCTCGGCAGGTACAAATCTGCTATACTTTTTTATTGATACTCTGCCTAAACGACTTCCTAACTGGCTTAAAATCTCATTTGATATGGTGTCTATACTATCTGCTAGGTCAGCAGCCAAGATTTCACTATCTCCGCTTTTCCCAATCAATATAACCTCATCTCCACAAGACACCCCTTGAATACCTGTCACATCTATCATTAGCTGATCCATACAGATACGTCCGATAATAGCCGCTTTTTTTCCATTTATCAGAACAGCCCCTTTATTTGACAACTCACGGGGAATACCATCCGCATATCCTATCGTAACAGTAGCAATCTGCATTTCTTTCGTGGCTTTATAAGTAAAGCCATAACCGATTGCTTCTCCTTTGTGTAACTGTTTCACACACGCAATTCTGGCTTTTAATGATAGGACAGGTTTCAATTTTATATCAGAAATTATTGTATCTCTCGGAGAGCTTAAAACACCATAGAGTGCGATTCCTAAACGTACATAATCAAATTTTAAAGATGGATAATTTAGTACGCCATAACTTCCTTGTATATGTGCTTTAAAATGACGGATGCCCTTTCTATGCAGCGAATTTATTACAGAATTAAATTCTGCAACCTGTTTCAGAGTAAGATTCCTTTCTGCATCACCAGCTTCGTCCGATACGCACAAATGGGAATAAACCCCCGTTATTTTCAAATTTTCAAACTCCCAGATTTTATAAATATCTTTTATATTTTCGCTTCTTTCCCCCAAGCGGTGCATACCAGTATCTATCCCTATGTGGACAAATACAGCTTGTCCATAATCATTTAGTAATTTTGCATATGGATAATCAATTACCGTCTGTGTCAGATCGTAATGTACTAAATCAGAAAATTGTTTCGGTGAAGTATATCCTAAAATCAATAATTGTCCTGAAATTCCTGCTTCTCTAAGCTCAATCGCCTCATTTACAGTCGCCACACAAAAATCTTTAATTCCTAAATCCTGCAAAGCTTCAGCAATGATAACAGCACCATGTCCATAAGCATTTGCTTTAATTGCGGGCATGATTGCACATTGCGGGGAAAGAATATTTTTAAATTGGCTTATATTGTGAACCAGATTATCAATATTTAGTTCAATCCATGCTCTTCCTTTTTGGTACATTTCTATTTCCCCTTTCCAAAAATACTTGAATACAAAATGCTGCTATCAGCGATAATATACAGACAAAGATATACTGGATAAAAGTATTGTCCACAAGTATTTTGGTAAGCCTTGTTACTTTAGCAATTCCACGAACAACAATAATGACCGCAGGGTGGATAATATATAGCATCATAGAGCCGCCCCGTATCCATGCAGGAACTCTCCCAGAAATGTTAAGCAATAATTGAAACAAAAAGTACATGACTGGAAGCAAAAACAAATACATACTATTATGTTTTTGGAGATTCAAACTATAAGTAACCCAACCCTCTAGCAACATGAGGAGCGATGACAGCACAAGTCCCCATTTACATATGTTTTCCCGACAATGAAATTCGGGAACAGCAAGAAACATCCCAAGCAAAATATAAATTGGAGCAAAAAATATACCATTTCTTGTATAACTGCTGACAAAGAAGATTCCATTGTATAACGTATGGAGGAAAGGCACATTTTCTATAATCCCATAATAAGAATCACCGAATATTCCTATCACATATGCAATAATAGAAAAGTAAACCGCTGCCAGAATTGATTTTTTTGTCAAACAGGCAAGGAGAATACACCCAATAATCGCAGCGGGGAAATACCATAAATGATAAAATGTGCCATCAAAAAGTAACTGCTTCATCAACTCCATTATGCTATGCGGCATATTCCCAGAGTACACGGAAATAGGTATATAAATAGCGGTCACAATTAAATACAGCCTTATGTTTTTAACCAAATATTTATGGATGGGGGATTTCTTTTTAAAATTGCTAAGCACATATGGTGCTAAAACAAAATATCCTGTTGTCATAAAGAAAAACGGAACTGCAATTCTTCCAACACAATATGTGATTAGAAAATCAATGCCCTCATTCCAGACTGACAATGGCGATGTGTGAATTGCAATCACCATAAAAGCAGCTATTAAGCGGAAATAATCTATTCCTGCAAATGTTTTATTACGCATAATATTCCCTCCATCTACTTAAAATAGCTCCCCCCTCGTTTGTACCCGAAACCATATACGGCGACATCTCTGATACATCAAGTTTTATAGAATGACCGCCATCTAAAAAAACATACGAAATTTCTATTTTATCCGCTTTAGAATTGTTATAAATATAAGGATGCCTTAAATTGGTATTTTCCTTTAAAAAGCAAATATATTCTTCTAAAGCCATATCCTTTTCTGTCATAATGACAGAATGGGGATAACCCACATAACGGAAATGCCACGGTTCTGCTCCAATGCCTGTTATCTGCTCTTTCCCAGATACATACCTTTCAACAAAGCCGAATCGTGGAGCGGTCATTCTGAACTTCCCCCCAATTCCCGTATATGGAAAATGCGGGCAAATAAAGTCAATCTGTTCCTTGTTCTCTGCAAGGTCTATTGCAAGTCCTGTCTGATGCTCACTATGTCTGGGTACTGCCACATATTTTTTTGTGAAGTCAAGACCACTTTCAGCCAATGTGTCATTCCATATTTTTTCCTGTTCTTCCTGTGTGCGGAAACCGCTTACAGCTACAATTTCATTTTTGCAATGAATTTTTGCCAATGTTAGCTGCAATAAATTAGCCGCCTGCTCATTCATCCGTATTTCTGGCTGTTCCTTAATTGCCGGCAGCATATCTTCCATACATGGAATTTTCATAAGCGGATAATCTGGCGTTACAAGTATTAAGTTCCCGTGATATGTGTCGTCTTTTGTTAATTCAATCTGTGTCACTTCGATCCCCCCATTTCAATCAAGCGGTTGATTACTTCATCAAATGGAAGACCTGCTTCTTTTAACATATTGGGATAACGGCTATGCTCCGTAAAGCCGGGGATTGTATTTACTTCATTAAAATAAATTTCCCCCGCGGGAGTCAAAAACATATCCACCCTTGCAAAACAGCAGCAATTTAATACTTTATAAATTTCAAGAGCTGTTTCTTTAATTTCTTTTGTCTTTTGTGGAGAAATACGTGCAGGTACATGAATACTGGAAGTTTTCAACGTATATTTCTCTGTGTAATCAAAAAATCCATCCGACAATTCAATTTCATCAACCTCACCCACAATCAAATCGGAATCCTTATTCCCCAAAATTGCACATCCAACCTCAAATCCATCAACCATTTCTTCTAGAATAACGGTAGAATCATGCAGGAAGGCATTTTCGATTGCTAAAATCAAATCTTGTTCGTATAACACTTTTGAAATCCCAAACGATGAGCCAGACCGTACAGGCTTTACGAATAATGGATAGCCAAGCTCTAAGGCTCTTTGCTGAACCATTTTCTCTGAATAATTTTTCTTAATAGCAAAAGAACGTGCGGCTTTTATTCCGTTCATTTGTACGATACGGTGAGCCAGTTCTTTATCCATGCACAAAGCGGAAGATAATAAACCACATCCGATAACAGGAATCCCCATCAATTCCAGAACCCCTTGAACTGTTCCATCTTCTCCGTTTTTTCCATGCAAAACGGGCAATCCGGAATCTAAAGAAATTGTCAGTAAATGATTATTGTCCCAGTAACACAACCCGTGAACCGTTCTGTCAAAAGACGGAAATACTGGCGTACAGTTTTCTTCTGACTGCCAATTATCTTCCTTTATCCTTTCCAGTTCCCCATGATACCAGTACCATTTGCCAGAGTGAGGGGCAATGCCTATTAAAATTGGTACATATTTCTTTGTATCAATACACTTAATTACCGCATATGCAGACTGTAACGAAACCGCATATTCTGTGGAGCAGCCGCCAAAAAAAACTGCAACTTTCTTTTGTTGATTCATTATGAAGTCCTCCATTTTCTATACTTCTTTTAATACAAAGCAAATAGCTTCTATTCAGTATTCATTCTACTGAACAGAAGCTATCCGTACTTTAATATTCAATTTTTTAATTCCTAAGAAAATACTAAGAGAGCCTATATATTTTACTAATGTGTTACAGGTAAAGAAATACGAAAAGTTGTTGATTCGTTTTCACTTTCGGCAGTAATTTTACCTCCATGCAATGTTATGATTTCTTTTGCAATCGCAAGTCCCAATCCTGCACCTCCCGTATTCGTCGAACGTGCTTCATCCATACGGAAAAACTTCTCAAAAATAGAATTTAGCTTACCTGCGGGAATTGTCTTTCCTTTATTGCAAAAATAAATCCAAACATCCGTAGCTGTGTTTTCAGCCCATATTTTTATTATAGTATCTGGGTAGCTGTATGCAATTGCATTTTTTAAAATATTATTGAAAACTCTGGCTAATTTTATAGAATCCCCATAAACCGTTATATCTTCATCTACACATACCTCTGTTTGATTACCATGAGCATTTAGCAGCGGATAAAGTTCATCTGTCATTTGTACCAACATATGACAGAGGTTTATAGATTCTTTTTCCAAATCAATTTGTTGCAGATTATATCGTGTTATATCAAAAAATTCGTTGATAAGTTTTTCTAAACGAAGTGCTTTGCTTAATGCAATATTTACATACTTCGTTTTTTGTTCTATCGGCATATCCTGTGCTTCATCTAATAATGCTAAATATCCAATGACAGAGGTAAGCGGTGTCTTTAAATCATGTGCAAGATAAGCAATCAAATCATTTTTTCTGCTTGCTTCTTCCTTTAGCATTTGTTCATGCCGCTGCATCGTTGATTTTATTTCGGACATCTGAGCTGAAATTTCGGCATACTCTTTTGGGAAAATATCTATATTTCCTTTTTCTTCTATCATAAAATCATGCAACATCACCGAGGTCGCAGTGATGGATTTTCTCACTTCTGCCTTTGCATGTAAATTTGCAACCGTAAAAGTAATTGCAATGTAGATAAGTACGATTATAATCAGAACTGTCAAGATAAATACTTTCAACTCCGACCACAAAGGCTCTGTAACAAGAATATCTTTTCCCACATCAGCAGAATAAACCTCATGCGTATTCATGTACTTAGCCGTGAACCAGTCTACAAAAAAACCATTCCAGACATTATCCACCAGATAATACAATCCAAAGCAAACAACGATGCTAAAGATACAAGTGCCAATTAGCGTAGTTGTCTTTGAAATCTTAATTTTCAATTTTGTATCCACACCCCCAGACTGTTTTTATATATTGTGGTTCTTCAAATGAATCTCCCATTTTCTCACGAAGATGCCGAATATGAACAGTAATGGTGTTATTGCTCTTGCTGAAATAGTCATCCCCCCATATTTGGTGAAAAAGTTCCTCCGAGCTGACTACATTTCCTTTCTGCTGGCACAAAATACGTAATATAGAAAACTCCGTAGGTGTTAATGAAAGCGGCTTTTCATTTAAAGTACACTCATGCGTTTTCACATTTAGGACTAAACCAGAATGAATCAAAATATCTTCCTCTGGCTCATTTCCCACATTGTATTTTTTATATCTCCTTAATTGTGCTTTCACACGGGCGACCAATTCTAAAGGCAAAAACGGTTTTGTAATATAATCATCTGCTCCTAATGTTAATCCCGTTATTTTATCAACTTCCTCTCCCTTTGCCGTGAGCATTATCACGGGATAGCGATACTTCTCCCTTATCTTTTTGCATATTTGAAAACCGTTCATATCAGGCAGCATAACGTCTAAAATGGCTAAATCAAGCGTTTCATTCTCAATACAATTCAGTGCATCTTTGGCGTTATAAAATTTATATACTGTAAAGTTCTCATTTTCAAGATAAAGGGAAACAAGGTCTGCAATTTCCTGTTCATCATCTACAATCAATATTTTATTCTCCATATCCGTCCACTCCTTTCGCATCCTTTTATTTTACTAAGGTGTTAGTCAATAAGTGTGTTGGCACAACATACAAAGGTCGATATTTCAGTGTTCATTATTGCCAAAAACAGGCATACCAACACAAATGTTGACTAACACCTTTACTAAATATAAAATAATCAATTTTGCACTTTCCAATAAGAAATTGTTAAGATTTCACTAAGATTGTTATACCGGTTTCTTTGCTGCTTTTCCAGATAGCACCTTGGAACAATTGCCCCAAGGTGCTATACTTATAATGATTTAATTGACTTTATTAAGTTTATTATCAATAAGCCATTGAATATCATCTTCATATATGGTTTTGTATTTTAATGCCATTTTCATGTCGGACGGTTCTGTTCCATTCGTAGTATATGCAAAAGAGATTTTATACCTCCATTCTCCTGGATATACAGCTAATTCTGTATCTATGTCAACTGCATTTGGTATCTCATTCCCCTCTTTATAAAAAGAATAGGCGACTTTGCCTGTCGGGTCATATACTTCAAAGCTTACAAAGGAATCTGGCGTCCACCTATCACGGTCAGTTCCATCTATAAGATTTTTTAGAGTAATTGAAATATCTGGTGTTATCTAATCCCTTTATTTCCTTGCTTGTCACGGATTCAGAATGTTATCTCGTACCTCCCTGTGACTGCTGATTTTAAGGCGTTTCTGATGCTCCTTTTAGCAGGCGATTAGCAAGGGGCTTGCATTTAGGGAAATGTTACGCTGTAAAGCCTTTCCCGATTGAAACCTGCATTTCAAAACGAATCCCAGAATAGTTTAAGCTGTTTGGATTTTCTAAGGTCGCAAATTGCGACCTCAAAGAGTTTCTCATTCCTCTGCTTCCAGTTCCAACCTTTGCAGGATGTCCTTGATGATGCCTGCATCTTGAATTAAATTGATTCCAAAACACTTTTTTCCTGCATCTTTCAATGATGCTCCTACATGATAGGCTGTCGCTCGGTCAAGAATCAAAAACCTGTCATGGAATACTTTGGTATATTTTATCTTCAATGTCGGGTATTGTGCATTGAAATTCTTAACATCGGCTTTTGTTAGCTTCGTCTGTTTCTGCTTGGTAATTTATCTGGCGAACCTCCATTGCATTTAACCTCTCATACAGCAAAGAGGTATTTGCCATATACTTCCGCATCTCCACAAAAGTGTCCATAATCCTAATGCTTACTCGGATAGCAACATCACTACGCAAAACAGCAGAAAGCATTGCAATTCCTTGTTCTGTAAAAACAAATGGCAGTTTCCTACGCCCGCCATATCCATTATCATCCTCCGAACTTGAAGTCGCAATTTGCGACTTCAAGTTCTGCTTCTTTGCATAAAACTTGAAATTCCAAATCGGAATACCAAGTTTTATGTACGCTTATTGTTTGCTTTTACAGTATATCACACATTTTTCTATGGGGATAGCCATTTTGATTAGCAAAAACCGCTCCTGCTAATCGGACATTGTTATGAGTTCAAATTTATTTGGAAAATGAGAAACGCCGAAAACCTTGAAAAATCAATGTTTTCGGCGATGTTTTCAGCGTCGCTAAGAGGATTTGAACCTCCGGCCTACCGCTTAGGAGGCGGTCGCTCTATCCAGCTGAGCTATAGCGACAATTACAAAACATATCTACTTGTTGCCGTCATGATCCGTCGGCACCCCTTCATTATACTTCACCATTTTTCAATTGTCAAACCCAAATTGCTATATTTCTTCTCTATTTCATACAATTCGCTAAATAAAGCTATTCGTTCTGTCACCGTCACATCTCAAGCAGCAATCCGCCAAAAGCCTCCAACACCGCATGATGACAGCCGGTAAGATCCATACAGTCGCCCAGTATCCGGTTCATCCGCTCCAGCAGCTCCTCATTTTTCCCAAGCAGGTCGTCGTACAGATATCGGCATATTTTATGGATATTCTCCCTGTATTTTGCAAAAAACGGAGAAATCTGCGCAATAATATCTTGTTCCATAGAAGAATCATAGATACGCATAGAAGGCAGGTAAAAGGACTTGTAATTTTGCTTCCACTGTCTTACCAGACGCTCGTTCTTCAGGTTTTCATCAATGTATTTTTTCAGGGTATCCACATAATCACGGCATCCCTTTTCATCCAGAGAGACCACGAATGCAAGATGAATACCGCTCCTTTTATATAGCTCTTCAATCTTTTGCGGACACAAAGAATTGAGGTATCTCGAGAGCGTCTCATAATCCTCATTATTGCTTTCGGCAACCAGCCGGTTTATCTTTGACCAGAGAAATTCCTGATAATCGCTTTTTATTTCATTGGGAATAAACGGTCTCCATAGATAACGGTTCAGTACCATCGAATCCTTATCGCCGCCGTGCAATTCCTCCTTGTTAATTGCCGCCGGGATCCGGGCATTCAGCATCGTTGCATATAAGGAATCAAGACTGATGTGTAACGGAAGCTTCTCGATCACATAGCCGATACTTTCTATCGTTTTTTCCAGATGCGCCTTCTGTTTCTTCATGGCAGACACATAACTGCTTAAATAATAAAAAGCCGTAGCCGGTTCCTTTATGATAGAACGGATCATGGAAATCGGGAAACCGGCATTGCGGAATTCACTGATCAGCATGATGCGCCGGATATCTTCCTCCTGAAAATCATAATAGCCATTCTCTTCGTTCACAGGCGGAGCCAGCAGTTCTTCCTTGATATAAAAATAAATCGTCCGCTTTTTCATTCCTGTTCTTTTGCTTACTTCATGTATCTTCATAAGAAAAGTATACACTTAACTGTAGAGTTTTGAAAGAGAAAATGCAAAAAAATGTTAGAATATTGGCAGAAAATCAGGGCTTTTATCTTATAATATTGCAGATATTTTTCCTGTTGACACTACACCAAATGTAGGGGATATACTAATTTTAGTAATGATATTAACGAAGAAAAAGGAGGGTTCTTTAATGTACGAAAAAATGTTTGAACCGATCAAGATCCGTGGTTTGGAAATGAAAAACCGGGTAGTCTATTCTGCCGCAGGCACAAAATTCTCCGGAAAACAGGGAAGCTTTGTGACGGATAAGCTGATCGACTACCATGTAGCCCGCGTAAAAGGCGGAAGCGGACTTAACATTGTCGAAGTATCCAGCGTACATACGCCCAGCGCGCCCAGGAATTTCCTGTCCATTTCGGAGGATCTCTATATGCCGGGGCTTAAGAAACTGGTTGACGCCATACACGAGGCAGGCGGAAAGGCCGCCATTCAGCTGTGGCAGGGCGGGCTTGCGGTAGGGAGCGACCGGACGGCGCAGATACTTGTTTCCTCTGACATGCCCGTAAGCCCCGAGATGACCATTCCGGGCATCACGATCGAACAGATGCAGGAGATCGTGGAGTGTTACGGCAAAGCCGCCAGACGTGCCAGCGACTGTGGTTTTGACGCGGTAGAATTCCACTGTGCCCACAACTATCTCCCCCACTCATTCTTAAGCGGAGGAATGAACCACAGGACAGACGAATACGGCGGAAGCCTTAAGAACCGGGCGAAATTCCCTCTGGAATGTATCCGTGCGATCCGTGCGAATCTTCGTGAGGATATGCCTCTCTTCATGCGGATCGACGCCCACGACGATTATCTGGAAAATGGCATGACACTTGAAGACACCATTACTTTCTGCAACTGGGCAAAGGAAGCCGGCGTGGACGTTCTGGACGTTTCCAGAGGTAATTTCATCTCCGCGGCGATCAAATACGAGGTGCCGTCCATTGATACGCCGCAGGGCTTCAATATTGACAATGCCGCCGCGATCCGCAAGGGTACGGGCATGTTGACGATCGGCGTCGGGCGGATCAACACTCCTGACATCGCGGAAAAGGCTCTGGCAGAAGACAAGGTTGACATGGTAGTAATGTGCAGGGCGCAGTATGTCGATCCTGAATTCTTAAATAAAGTAAAAGCCGGCAGACTGGATGAGATCACCTATTGTATCGGCTGTGACCAGGGATGCTATGACGGATTCGAAAATATGGACATTCCGCACGTCACCTGTCTGTTGAATCCCGCGATCGGAAGAGAAAAGGAGTGCGAGCTGATCCCTGCCGAAAAGCCGGAAACCGTATTGATCGCCGGCGGCGGTATCGCAGGTCTGAAAGCCGCCATTACCTTAAAGAAGAGAGGGCACAACCCGGTATTAATGGAAGAGAGCAGTTCCCTTGGCGGACAGTTCGTACTTGCCGGAAAAGCGCCTCGCAAGAAGGAAATGGAAGACGCCGTGATCCTAATGGGAAAACAGGCTGAAAAGCTGGGCGTTGACATCCGCCTGAATTCGAAAGTGACCGCAGACACGATCCGGGAAATGAAACCCCACTCCTTTATCAATGCGATCGGCGCGGCTCCTCTGATCCCGGATATCCCGGGCAGAGACCTGGACTGTGTGGTGAATTCCCACGAAGTCCTTGCAGGCACGAAGGCCATAAGCGGAAATGTCGTCGTCATCGGAGGCGGTCTGGTCGGTACGGAAACGGCTGAATTCGCCGCCGCAAATGGATGTAAGGTGACGATCCTCGAAATGCTGCCTGAGATTGCGGCAGATCTAGGACATGTGCGTAAAACCTGTGTATTGGAGCAGGTCTATGCGGCAGGCATCACTCCTGTCTGTGAAGCAACGGTAAAAGAGATTAAGGAGGGCAAAGTCATTGCCATAAAAGACGGCAAAGAGATCACATTTGACTGTGATCATGCGGTCATGGCGATCGGTTCAAAGGCAAGATGCGGGAAAGAGTTAGAAGACGCCTGCCGGGAAAATGAGGTCGCTTACTTCTGTGTCGGCGACGCATTCGGCGCAAGACGCGCCCTGAACGCAGTCCGGGAGGCATTTGACACCGCGTTGACCTTCGACCGCGAGGATGTCAGAAGGGACGCCTTAAAGCCTAAGAAACGAGTATTCCTCACCGGCGCTTCCGGAACCATGGGACAGGAGACGTTAAAACAGCTCCTTGACCGTTCTTCTCGTTTTAAGGTGCGCGTCCTTGTCCGCGATTCGAAGAAGAACCGCACGCTGATGAAAAAGTACGCATGTCCTTCACTCGAAGTTGTCTGGGGAGATATGGCGGACTACGATACTATGCTTCGATGCGTGACCGGCTCTGATTATGTCCTCCATATCGGCGCAATGGTCTCACCGATGGCAGACGATTTCCCGAAGGAAACCCTGTATACGAATATCGGCTCGACGCTGAACATTATTAAAGCGATTAAGGAACAGGAAGATCCGGATAAGGTTCATTTCGCCTATGTCGGCACGGTAGCCATGACCGGGCACCGGGCGGATCCGATCCAGTTCGGACGCGTCGGAGATCCCATCTGTCCGTCCTTCTTCGATTACTATGCGTTGAGCAAGGTATTTTCAGAGATGGCTGTATTTGACAGCGGGCTGAAGCACTGGGTAAGCATCCGCCAGACCGGACAGCATCCAAGCAACGAAGCCGCCGCAAGCCTGCCGATCATCACACACCAGGCGCCGAATAATGTACTTGAGTGGGCGACCTCCATTGAATCCGGCATCTGTATGGCGAATCTGTGCGAGGACTGGGTGCCTGAAAGCTTCTGGAGAAAGGCGTATAACTTAAGTAGCGGCGAAGGCTATCGTCTGACTACGTGGGAATTGATGGATCTTAATCTGGGCGCGTTTGGCATCGGGCTTAAGGACATCCAGGATTCCAAATTCCTGGCGAAATATAATTTCCACGGCCACTATTACACAGATTCCAAAGCGTTGGATGATATTCTTCATTTCCGCTGTATCCCGGCTGAACAATACTGGGCGGGCGTCCGCGAGGAAATGCGCAGAATGGCGCAGAATCCGATGATAGCCGCCATGTTCCCGACCGCAGAGCAGATGTTCGAGAACAATAAGCAGATCGGGCACAAACGCATGGGAACTTACTGGATGATCGAGAATAATGAGGAAGAGTGGATCAAAGCGTTCTATGGTTCCAGGGAACAGTTTGAAGCAATCCCCGGCTGGGACGAATACGAACTGTATCATCCAAGTGAAGAGGAGACCTTCCTGAACCACGGATACGACGAATCCAAATCCTTAGAAGAGCTGACGCTTGAAGATCTGCAAGGCGTCGCAAGATACAGGGGCGGAGAATGCCTGGCGCAGGAGATCCCGGATATTTACACGCCGATCAGATGGAAAAGCGCCGAGGGTTATGAATTTGACCTGAGTATCAATGCGGTGGTGCAAGGCGGACACTGGGCGCCAGAATGTCTGAAAGAAGCGTGGACCTATGGCACACAGGCAAAATACAACCCGTTCCTTGGACAGGTATGGCAGCCGATCCACCCCGAGACAGACGATTACTCCATTAAGATGGAATACAGCGCCTATGACATCTGTGAGGAGCTGAAAGAGAAGCTTGGATTGAAGTAAATAGAATAGATATCACAAAAAATATCCCTGGCAGGAATCGCATGATCGTTTCCTGTCAGGGATTTGTTCTATAATTTTTTCTTCAGCATCTCCGGGTTAGAAGCGTAAGCCAATGCCGTCTCTGCTGTGATCCGCTTGTTCTTATAAAGGTTCAGAAGGCTATTATCCATAGAGATCATATCTTCTTTATTGGATGAATAGATCACGCCTTCGATCTGCGGGATCTTGTTATCCCGGATCATGTTCCGGATCGCCGGAGTGACGGTCATGATCTCAAATGCCGGGATCCGTTTCCCGTCGATCCCGGGAACCAGCTGTTGGGAGACGACTGCCTGCAGCACCATGGAGAGCTGAACGGCGATCTGTCTCTGCTGATTGGCAGGAAAAACGTCAATGATACGGTCGATCGTATTGGCGGCGCCGATGGTGTGCAGAGTAGAGATGACCAGATGACCGGTCTCGGCAGCAGTCATCGCAACTTCGATGGTCTCATAGTCACGCATCTCGCCTAAGAGGATCACGTCTGGGCTTTGGCGCAAAGAGGCACGCAGCGCGGTAACATAACTGTCGGTATCGGCGTTGATCTCTCTCTGGCTTACGATGCTCTTCTGATGGCGGTGCAGGAATTCCAACGGGTCTTCCAGGGTAATGATATGCTTTTCCATCGTCTCGTTGATGTGATTAACGACACAGGCGAGGGTCGTGGATTTACCGCTTCCGGCGGGGCCGGTCACCAGTACAAGGCCTTTTGGCAGGTTGCCGGCGTGTATGATCACGTCCGGGATACCCAGGATATCCGGGCTTGGAAGTGAGAAGGTAATGATCCTCACGACTGCGGATAAGGTGCCGCGCTGTTTGTAAGCGCTTACGCGGAAACGTGATAATGTTGGGATCGCAAAGGAAAAATCATCGTCTCCATATGTCAGCAGATCATCCATATTCCGTTCTCCGGCAAGAGCATAGATCTGTTCCAGATAAGTTCTTGTGTCGTCCGGCTTTAACTTCTCGTCGCCGAGCTGTACGATATTGCCGTCCGTTCGGTAAGACGCAGGAAGACCGGCGACGATGAAGATATCCGACGCATGGTCCTGAACTGCTTTTTCCAGTAATTCTTGTACGTTCATTTGAATCCTCCCTAAATTTTGTATCCGGTATACAACCATTAATTACTCTTGATAACAGGAAGGGTGGAATCTGCGTTCCATTCCTGTGTAGAGATTTGTTTCCATTTGGTTATATAATAATAACCGTCGTTTCCGGAGCGGCTGTCATTGGCAGCCAGCGTGATTTCCAGGGCGTCTGATCCGCCCATAAGAACAGAATACTCTATCAGGATCAGTGGTTCGGTTCCCTCTGCGGGCGATGCCAGGACATGATCCAGTTGATTCAATTCTTCGATGGCTTTGGTTTGATATTCTTCTGTAAAAAGTTCCGCTTTTTCGCATGTTTCGGCAAGCACCCGGTCAATATCCGCAAGGATCTTTTCGGCGGCGTTATTTGCCTGATAATAATTGGCGGTGCGTCCTGCTTTACGTTCTATGTACCGGGCGTCTCTTAAGGCTCCGGACAAAGAGAGTACGGCAAAGATGACCATGGACAGGATGATCAGGATCACCAGCATGAAAGAAGAGCCGATGTTCACTGCCGGGTAAGCATTTTTCTTCGGTTTCATCTAACGGCTCGCCTCCTTTTGCAGGTATTTTTCTACTTCCAGGGTATAGATCGGATCTTTTTGGCGGTTCGCAAATACCGAGATATCTCCGGCAGCGAACCCATTTTCCTCTTTATAAGCCAAAGAAAGACGATATATGGATCCGTCTTTGCGGCAGGGATTCCATTCCTGGTCATAATATATGGTATAATATGTGGTATGATATTTTTCATCCTCGAAAGAAACGATATCCGGATAATGATCTTCCAAACATGCTACTATGTCTTGCCCGCTGCGCAGTATCTCCGCGGCAGAGACGGCTTGGTCCACGGCAAGGTTAAGTTCTGTGGTTTCCTGTTCCATGACATGTGATCTTACAAAGAAGCGCACGCAGACGGCGGAAGCCAGACAGAAGAACAGGATTGCAATGATCAGTTCCAACAGAAATAAACTGGAACGTTTGGCTGGTTTTCTTTGCATATCAGTTTCTCCTCTCACATAGAATGGTCAGAATGGATACTGACCAGTACTTGCTCGTCTTGCCCGTCTTCCGATACGCAGGTAAAGCGCAGAAGGCCTGGAGCGGCTTCTTCCATCTGAAAAGATGAGACTTTCATGATCTCGGTTCCGACGGAAGAAGAAGCTTCGGTTCCGGCCTGCAGGAACAGTTCACGCAAGATACCGTCATTCTCATA
The DNA here is from genome assembly GCF_000403455.2 of Dorea sp. 5-2. Classification (GTDB taxonomy): domain Bacteria; phylum Bacillota; class Clostridia; order Lachnospirales; family Lachnospiraceae; genus Sporofaciens. The sequence goes on from NZ_KE159723.1 coordinate 62,957, forward strand.
TATATAGGTATGGTACAGTGTATCTCCATAGGTATGTTCCATGATCAGGGCGCGGCAGCCGTCAAAATTACCGATATAGATACTTTCAGTCCCGTTCTCATCGTTCTGCCGGATCTTTTCCGTGATATAGGACAGGCAGGTCCTGGTAGTGAATATGGATCGGGAATTCTCTGTTATGTTACGGTAAATATTCGCCGAAAGGATCAGCACGATCAGGGAGGAGGCGGCGAATACAAAGAACAGCGCGATCGGAAAGATAAAGTCGATGGTGTGCTGCCGGAGTCTTTTCTTATTCATGCTTAGCCTCCTGTCTGTCGATAATGGTGATATCGGGCAATATATTTGCACCGAGTATCTGGTAATCTACAAAATATTTGTCAGAATCATATCGGATTCCGTAAGTCTCTTTTAGGTAGTCCAGGCTCTCAGGGTAACGGCCTTCTGTTGCGTAACAGTGTACGATGCCCTGTTGGATCGCAGTCTCTAAGCTTTCCCGCTGCTTCTCATCGGTCTCGTCGCCCAGTGCCAAGATGCCCAGATAGAAGATGCAGCCGATACAGAGGAAAAGAATAAGAGAAAAGAGAAGCTTTGTTGTATCACTTGAACTTCCCCGATAAAAACGTCTCATAGTGAATGTCTCCTTTCATTGTCCAAGGGTCATCCGGTTGGTTCTATAATCCTGCCATGATACCAAGGAGCGGCAGCATGACAGAGAACAGGATCGCGCCCACGATCACGGACAGGACGATGACCAGGGTGGGTTCGAGCCCGGCGATAATGCTGGTGATCTGATTATCCACATCGTCTTCATATTCTGCGGCGATCTGGCTCATAACCTCGTCCATGACGCCTGCTTTTCCGGCGATCGACGCCATCTTGGCATAGACGCCTGTGAAGATATCGGCTTCCTTGAATGCTTCGGACAGATCCATGCCTTCGTCTAATTTGCTCTGGCACGCGTCTAATTTCTTGCGGAACTGTTCGTTCTCAACCAGATTGCCGGCAAGATGGATCCCTTGCTCGGGGGACATACCGCTGCGCAGCGTCAGCGCCATACCGTCGGCGAAACGGCATGCGGCAGTCTTCTCATAGATATTCCGCGAGAAAGCCAGATGATATCCTGCCTTCCTAAGAAGAGACTTCCCATTCTTAGTCCTGGTAAGATAGAATGCCAGGATAACAAATACGGCGGCAATGGCGATAAATACGGAGGCATAGCGGGAGAGCCCTTCTCCTGCCTTCAGGATCCCGAGAGAGAATCCGCTCATCTCCTGGCCGAGCTGAGTGAACACCTGATGGAAAATAGGCATGACTTTGGTGATCAGGATGAGGATGACGACAAGCATCATGGCGATCATGATCAGAGGATAAGTCAATGCGCTTTTGATCGTGCGAGCTAGATTATCTTCACGGGTATAGTGTGTACTCAGAGAATCCATGACTTCGTCGAGTGTTCCGGTCTCTTCTCCAAGCTTTACCATATGAAGCAGATAGTCGGGGAAGACGTTGGCGCTTTCTACGGCTTCGTAGAAGAATCCGGTTTCTTCCATCTTCTCCCTCATGGCTTTCAGCAGTGAGCGTTCGTTTTCATTCTGGGAATCCTCTTCGAGGATACCAAGACCTTCCAGGGATGAGATCCCGGATTTTAAGATCATCGCCATCTGGTTGCAGAATGCGGCTGTTTCCAGATTGGACAGGGGTGTCTTCGTTGACATAATTTATTCTCCTTTCGAATCAGTAGGTGTATTTAACAATATATTTGCTCCCGTCGCCGATATATTTTTTGACAGAACTGTTGCTGTTATTCGCTGCAAGGGTCGGATCCATAAGAGACCAGTTCTGCCCGTCAAATTCGATGATGTCGTCTACCCAGCCGTTCTCGCTCAGATAGCAGCTGATCCAGGCGTGATACGCTTCTCCGGCGTAACCGACTTCAAGCCGGGTCGGGATACGCTGTGTGCGGAGCATGGCGGTCATCAGGGCGGCATAATCAAAACAAATGCCCTTTCCGGAACTCAGAGTGTCGTCCACATTGGGAGTGTAGCCGTATTCTACATTCTCGGCTTTTTCTGTGTCGTACTCCACGTTCTTTATCACAAAGTGATAGATCTCGTTGACCGCGCTAAGGTCGCTGCGGCAATTCTTTACAAGTGAGCTTCCTTCGGATACCGCCTGGCTTTCGGTATTGTAGTTGACATATACGTTGGGAGTCAGGAAGGGAAGGAATTCATCTTCTAAGGCGGCGTCAGCGGTCTGGGTAAAGGCGACTGCATACAGATCCTTTGCCGCGTCCGCCGATTCCAGCAAGGTAAAGGTATATCTTCCGTTGCCGCCTGTAAGCGGATAAACGACGGGTTCGCCGCGGGCGCTGACCAGATATGTACAGGTAATGCCGTCCGGGCCTTCAACCTGGAATTTGACTTTCTCGTTATTGCCGGAGTAGGTCAGCATCATGTAACCTCTGGAAATATTCGACAGATCCATGGAGACTATGTCATTTCCGAAGACAGCGGTTCCGGATGCTTCGGGAGTAAGAACCTGAGGCGTGTTGTCCCGCAGCGGAGCGTCTTCATCAGCCTCTTCGCTGCTTTCGGACGAAGGGCTCGCCGTCTGCGGATCATTCCCGGATGAGCATCCGCTTGTCAGGAAAGATACGATCAGAAGAAAGAATAAGATCTTCTTGCAAGTCTGTCGGGAGAGTCGCTTATTGTCTGTTTGAAATAGCTCTGCAGCCATGTAGGAATCCCCTTTCTGTTAAATTAAGTTTTTCAAAACCAATATGCTTTATTATAGCATGTTCAAATGATATTTTGAAGATAGAGCAGAGGTTAATACACTCCGCCCATATCGAGATCCATACCGAACAGAGTCCATTCGCCGTCTACATTCATGTACTGCAGCGTATGGGTACAGGTTCCGTCTCCCTTGTCGGTGGTGGTATGGCTGCCGTCATACGACAGGGAAGCATTCTCATACTTATAGTTTCCCTTGATATCTACCTGAATGACATGTTCATAAGGGTTCATATAACCAGCCATCTCACCGTTGGTGAGCTGGTATTTTGTCAAAGCATAAGAAGAATCCGCATTGCCGAAGACATAATCGCGAAGATCGTTATAAGACGATCCGATATCGCCGGCTCTCGCGGGATCTACCTCTTTGAAGACGTCTGCTTCGCTAAAAGGCGTGTTCTCTGAAGCGGCGTTCAGGATCTCTTCCAGATCTTTTGCCGCTTGTTTCATGACTTTTTTGATCGTCTTTTCGTTATAAGGCGCGTTTACGATAGATGCAGTCACGTTTTCGGTATCGTCCCCTTTGGTGTATATGAAAGTCAGGCACTGTGCGTAATCTTCCAGTTCATCTCCGCCAAGCTCGATATAGTGTGTGGAACCGAAGAGCAGAGGGACCGTGTAGGTGTCGTATCCGTCTTTTTTGGTGGAAGGTTTCAATTCCTTGGTGATGTCGATCTTGTCAACCATTACATTTGCGCCGGCGGGAACAGTGACCATATAGTTTTTGGAGAAATATTCGTCGGTCTCGATCTTCCATAATAGTCCGCATCTCTTTAACTCAATCGTCATGGCGTCGGAATAATCTTCCGTCCGGTAGGATACGCGGTAAGCCTGGGAAGAGAAGCCTCCGATTATCTTCTTCACACTTTTGATCCGTACACGCTGCTTTTCTTCCGGTGTATTCATCTGTTGTGCCGTGATAAATGCCTCTTTGGTAAGGAATTCACTGGAGTCTTCGATATAAAGCTTATCGTAAACGGTATTCCAGTCCCTGCCAAAAACTGCCTCTGCATATTTCTGTGCGGCATTCTTAGCGCCAAGCTGTGTTTGATACACAACGATAAATATTATGACAGATAAAACAGCAATAGCCAGTTCGGCTAACAGAAGCTTGTCGCCGGTGGTCAGTCCTTGTTTCTCTTTTCCTAAAGAAATAGAAACATTCTGTGAGACCGTAGTGTTCTGAAAGCCTGTAGTATTCTGAAAACCTGGAGCGGTCTGTGATTCTAAAGGTTGGAGCGGTGTTCCGCAATTGCAGCAGAAAGCTGCATGATCGTCGTTATTCGTTCCGCATTCTGGACAAAACATCTTATGTATCCCTCCCTACTCATATTTTTTGATCATATCAATATTGGCAAATTCTAATTTGCTCAGATATGAATTGATATTGGCGTCAAAATCTGCGGGAGAAATGGTGCCGTGATACCAGCTTTTGCTCTCGAAGTGTGCTTTCAGGTCAGGGCTGTCAAAGATCCTGCCGTGTCTTGCGATGATCTCATTGCGCGCGATCTTAAGGTCCTGTGCGGACAGCCCGGATACATCGGCGTCTGTCAGATATTCGGTAGAGCTGTTTGGGAAAATATAGTCGCCGGCAGCTGTCGTGGCAGGAGCGGGTGTATTGCCCGGATCCGTTGTTCCGGATTGTGCGGATAAGCCTTCGCCTGTGATCAGAATATCTTCTTCAAGAGAAGCAATGGTCACATTTTCTTCTTCGTCAAGATCATCGTAATTCTGTGCAAGCTGTGCTTCTTCCAATTCTTTTTTGGATATGCTGCTTTTTTCTTTTCCCAGGATGCCTCCCTGGGAAAGCCCGATAAAGATACTGCCGCCCAGACAGCATACGATAATGATTGCCGCGATCACTGCGGCGATCTTCTCTTTGCTGCCTGACGGTTTGTGCTGATTGGTTTCGTTACTCTTCATTCCTGCCGCCCCCTAAGATCTTCTTGTACCGCATTCGGTGCAGAAGAGTGAATCGTCGTCTAATTCTGCGCCGCAGTTCTTACAGATATTGGATGCCGCGGATGTCTCCGGATCTTGTACCGGCGGCTCCGGATCTGAGATGAACTCAGGTACAGGTTCCTTTGCAGGCGCTGCTTCATCATCGGAGACGGGGTCTGCGCTGAAGCAAGACTCTGGTGCAGGAACCGCTTCTGTTATAGGAGAAGCTTCCGGTATGGAAGAAGTCTCCAAAACGGCAGAGTCAAGCCGTGTCCCGCATTCTACGCAGAATGCTGCGTCGGCTGCATTCGCGAAGCCGCATTTGGGACATCTGCATCCGCCGGCTGCGGGAGCCGGTGTCGGAGCTGCGGTCAAAGGGGCGCCGCAGCTGATGCAGAATTTGGCGGCCATGTTGTTGCCGAAACCGCAGTGCGGGCATGGATTTACGGCAGTAGCCTGCTGCAATTCCGCCTGATAGCGTTGATTCTCATTTCTCAGCCGAAGGATCTCGGAGAAGAGGGCGGCGTATTCTGAGTTGGGATCGTTGACATATTTGCTAACGCATTGTAAGCCCACCTGGTAGGTGAGTTTTTCGATCATCCGGTCGTTTGCCTTGATCAAATTACCGATCCTTACGCTTTCGGTTGCTGATCTTGCCTTCTGTGATACGCCTTGTCCGGCGATCGTAATAGAGTCTTTCATTTTGTCGAATAGTGCCATTGATATTCCTCCTATTGTATAAGATTTTCTGAAATTTAGTAACCGAGATATGTATCGATTCCGTTTGCAATGCCCTGGACGATCTGAGACTGATATTCCGGAGACTGCATCATCATATCTTCCTGCGGGTTGCTCATATAGCCCATCTCTACGATCGTAACGGGCACCTTGCTCCAGTTATTTCCGCTCATGGTATCTGTCTCCCAGACACGTTCTTTTCTGCATCCGGTAGCTTCGCACAGTTTATTGAGGATACAGTCGGAGAGCAGCCTGCTGGCAGAGTACATCTCCGGTACGTAAGGGCTCTGCGGAGTAGTGCAGATGGTCATGGCTCCGGTCGCGGACTGGTTCTCGGAACCGTTGGCATGGATACGTACGTATGCGTCGGCGTTGGCATTGTTGGCGACGTCGGCGCGCTGGACGCAGCTAAGCGGAATATCGCTGGACTCGCGTGTCATCAGTACGGTATATCCGCGGTTCTCAAGCTCCTGCTTGAGCTGAAGGGAAATATTCAGGGTCAGTTCGTACTCCGGTACTCCGGTGCTGACGCCGCTTGTGCCGCCGGTATCTGCGCTCTTGTATTCGGAAGAGCCTGGTCCCAGGGGTTCTGTGCCCTGTGCAACGACGGCGGAATGTCCGGGATCCAGAACGATGGTCTGCGGCCTGGAAGCCGTCTCTCCCTGGACTTGCGCATCCGGAGCGTCTTCGGCGGCTTCGCTGCCGCTGCCTTCCGGTTCGGATACATCTTCGGATGCATCTTCGTATTCTTTTAGTTTTTCCAGGGCTTCCTGCTCTGCTTGTTCTGCCTTCTCGGCACGCTGCTTTGCATCGGCGAGTTGTTTCTCCAACTTGCTGATCTTGTCAGCGTCTTTGGATTGTCCGGAACAACCGGAAAGGAACAGAGCCGTACATAATATGAATAATAATTTTCGTGATCTTGTCATAATCTTTGCCTCCTGCACTCTATTATACTGAATGTTTGTTTCTTTCTCAAGTGCTAATCATCATACGGTCTTATACTTCACATTTTCTTAATTATTATTTAATGCTTTTGCTATATCAAAAACGAGGAAAATAATGTATAATACAACTCATCACCTTAATTTTAGGAGTGAATACATGAACAGACCAGTCTTAGGAATTCCGCAGAATACGATAGAGATCTTGCGGAAATATGATTTTTCATTTCAGAAAAAATTCGGACAGAACTTTCTGATCGACACCCATGTATTGGACAAGATAATTCAGGCTGCAAAGATTGACAAAGAGGATATGGTACTGGAGATCGGCCCGGGGATCGGTACGATGACGCAGTATCTGGCGGAAGCGGCGGGGAAGGTCGTAGCGGTAGAGATTGATAAGAATCTGATCCCCATACTTTCCGAGACGCTTGGCGGCTATCAGAATGTAAGGATCATCAACGAGGATATCCTGAAGTTGGATATCCGGAGTCTTGTGGCAGAGGAGAATGGGGGAAAGCCGGTGAAGGTTGTGGCGAATCTTCCATATTATATTACGACTCCGATCATCATGGGATTGTTTGAGGCGCATGTGCCGGTGGAGAGTATCACCGTAATGGTGCAGAAGGAAGTTGCGCAGCGTATGCAGACCGGTCCGGGAAGTAAGGATTATGGGGCGCTGTCCCTTGCCGTCCAGTATTATGCCGCTCCGTATATTGTAGCGAACGTACCGCCGAATTGCTTTATGCCAAGACCGAAGGTAGGGTCGGCGGTAATCCGATTGACTTGTCATGAACTGCCGCCTGTTAAAGTAAAGGATGAGCGGCTGTTATTTGATATTATAAGAGCTTCATTCGGGCAGAGGAGGAAGACTCTGGTGAACGGGCTGTATCATTCGGACAGGCTTCGGTATTCGAAGGATGAGATTATCCGGGCGGTGGAGAGATTAGGAAAGGGAGCCGGTGTCAGAGGGGAGTCTCTGACGCTTGAAGAGTTTGCACGGCTGAGTGAATATCTGGAAGAGGCTAAGTGACGGGGCGTTCATATAGAGTAACTGTTGGTTTTATGGATCTATAGAAGGGAGAGGCTGCTATGGATAAGAAAAGAGAATTCTCATTGTTCGAGATCACACCGGAGATAGAGCATTTTGCAGAGTTGTGTGAGCGAAATAACGGGATTGACAAGGAACTATATACGAAATTCGAGGTAAAGAGGGGGTTGCGTGACCTGAATGGAAAGGGAGTCCTTGCCGGCCTGACGAATATTTCTGACGTATGTGCGAAGAAGATCGTAGATGGGGAGGAGGTTCCCTGTGAAGGAAATCTTTACTACCGCGGCTATAATATCAAAGACTTAGTAAAGGGATTCTTATCGGACGAACATTTTGGGTTCGAAGAGATTACATACCTGCTGTTGTTCGGAGAGCTTCCGAATGAGAAGGAACTGTCGGTATTCCATGATCTGCTGGTGGAGCGGCGCACCCTGCCGCCGACTTTTGTGCGTGATGTCATCATGAAAGCGCCGAGCCGGGATATGATGGTCAGCTTATCACGATCGATCCTGAATCTGTATTCCTATGATGACAAAGCGGACGATACGACGATCCCGAACGTGCTCCGTCAGTGCCTGAACCTGATCAGTGAATTCCCTATGCTGATGGTATACGGTTATCATGCGTACAATTACCGTCAGGGGAAAGATATGTTCATCTATGCGCCGTCACCGGAACTTTCTACGGCTGAGAATATACTGATGATGCTCCGGGAGGATCGGAAGTATACGGCGCTTGAGGCGAAGATCCTTGATATGGCGCTTGTGCTCCATATGGACCATGGCGGCGGTAATAACTCGACATTCACGACCCATGTCGTTACGTCCTCCGGAACGGATACGTATTCTACGATCGCGGCGGCGCTTGCGTCCCTGAAAGGACCGAAGCACGGCGGCGCGAATGTCAAGGTGACGCAGATGTTCGAGGACATGAAGAATGTTGTGAAAGACTGGCAGGATGAGGACGAGATACATCGTTATCTCTGTGATCTTCTGGAGAAGAAAGCCTTCGACAAAAAAGGGCTGATCTATGGTATGGGCCATGCGATCTATTCCGTATCCGATCCGAGAGCGGACATTTTCAAAGGTTTCGTGAAGCAGCTCGCGCAGGAGAAGGGCTGTGAAGATGAGTACATGCTCTATGAGAGGGTGGAGCAGATGGCTCCGAAGGTGATCGCAGAGAGAAGGAAGATCTATAAGGGAGTCAATGCCAACGTAGATTTCTACAGCGGGCTTGTGTACAGTATGCTCGATCTGCCTCCGGCGTTGTATACGCCGATCTTTGCGGCGGCGAGGATCGTAGGGTGGAGCGCGCACCGACTGGAAGAGTTGAGGAATGTGGATAAGATCATCCGTCCGGCGTATAAGCCGCTGGCGGAGCACAGAGAATATGTGAAGATGGAAGAACGATAAGATGCGGGATGAATTTGATTATCTTTCCAAAGACGGGAAGACACAGATACATGCGGTGGAGTGGAAGCCCAAAGGCGAAGTCAGAGGAATCTTGCAGATCTGTCACGGCATGGTGGAGTATATAGAGCGGTATGATGAATTCGCATCCTATATGAGCGATCACGGGTACTACGTGACCGGGCATGATCATCTGGGGCACGGCAGATCCGTCAATTCCGAAGCGGATTATGGGTATTTTCCTGAGAAGGACGGGAATCGGTTCGTGATCGGAGATATACAGAAGCTTCGGGAGATGACGGAGAAGAAATATCCGGATGTGCCCTACCTGATGCTGGGGCACAGCATGGGGTCGTTCCTTCTGCGCCAGTATATGACAGAATATGGGGACGGGCTTGCAGGCGCAGTGGTCATGGGAACCGGATATCAGCCGATGGCGGTGCTTGGGGCAGGACAGTTGGTGTGCAGGTTCACCGCGATGTTCAGAGGATGGAGATACCGCAGTAAATTGGTGGATCATATGAGCATTGGCGGATTCAATAAGAAGTTCGAACCGGGTGAAACCACCAGGGACTGGGTGACGTCAGATAAGGAGCTTCGCCGGAAGTATGTGGAAGATCCGCTGTGTATGTTCCGGTTTACCCTTGCCGGATATTATCAGATGTTCGAAGGAATGAAGGTACTGGCAAGGAAAGAGAGTATAGAGCGCATTCCCAAAGATCTGCCGGTTTTATTTGTTGCAGGGATGGAGGATCCTGTGGGAGCATTCGGCAAGAATGTAAGGAAAGTTTATAAGAAGTATAGAAAGGCAGGCATCGAGAAGACTGCGGTTAAGCTGTATGCGGGAAGCAGGCATGAGATCTTGAATGAGACAAACCGGGCGCAGGTATACGAGGATCTGTACCGGTGGTGCGAACGCTGCATCCGCATGTGACAAACCTGGTTTTATTTTCCTCTGTTCCCTTAACTTTTGGTGTTTTCCGCCGATATAGTAAATATGAACATAGAAATTTGATTTCTTGAAAAATAAAAGAAAAGGGGGATATTCAGATGAAACTTGATGACCTTTACTATCAGAACATCCAGACAAAGACAGGTTATGCAGCTGTCACGGCGAACAATGTAGCGGCGGCAGGAAAGACTGCGCAGGAGCAGAATAAAGATGCGGTAGGAGCCGTAGACGACAAGAAGGCCAATTCGAATACGGATCGCGTTGAATTCAGCAAGGATACGAAGGTTACGAATAAGATGAGCGATTCCGAGAGAGCTGCTCTTGTAAAGAGCCTGAAAGCTGACCTGGATAATCAGATGGCACGCTTTACCAACATGATGACCCAGATGTTCCAGAAGCAGGGAATCACAGGCATGACTGCTCAGGGCGACGATATGTGGAGAAGGATCGCCAGCGGTAATTTCACAGTGGATGCGCAGACGAAGGCTGAGGCTCAGGAGGCGATCTCTGAAGACGGTTATTGGGGTGTAAAGCAGACATCACAGAGGATTTTTGATTTCGCATATGCACTTGCAGGCGACGACCCTGAGAAGATGAAGAAGATGCAGGATGCTGTTGAGAAGGGATTCGAGCAGGCAACGAAGTCCTGGGGCGGGAAGCTGCCGTCTATTACGGATGAGACGCACAGTGCGATCGGCGATCTGTTTGACAGTTATTACGAGAAGGCAGGAAAAGCGGAATAAAGCAGAATATAGCGAAGAAATAGAGTTGGAAGTAAGAGGAAGGGAACGAGAGATTAAGATCGCGTTCCCTTTTTTTCATAGAGGATCGCGATCTGTGAGAGAAAAGCAATACGTGTCCTGCGGATCATAAGCAGGGCATTCTGCCAGGGAGGGATAGGTCATGCCAGGAGTGAAGGAAGCAGGGAAATCTCAGGCTTCGGCTGCTGCTGCGGCGGCAGCCGCCGCTACGGATGTAAGGATTGCCGGAAAGAATGCAAAGATGGAAGCCGGACAGGTTCTGATCACGGAAGCGGCGAGGCATGCGGCAGAGATGAAAGAAGAGCTTTTGAAAGAAAGTTCGGCGAGGAAAGAGGAAGATAAGGAAGACAGGGATCGGACGGAAGAGAAGAAAGATACGTCGGAACTCTCCCGACAGAGTAAATGGTTTGGGATAGAAGGGAAGTTTCTGAAGGACGCGGATATCAAATGGACGTTGGAGATGTTAAAGGAGCAGTGGGAAGCGTTTCAGAACTGGATGCCGGCAGCGGACAAAGAATTGTCTGCGCATCTGGAGGAGTTGTCCAAGCTCTATCTTGCGCTTTTGGAAGCGGTTCTTACGCATACGGCGGGGGAGGAGCAGCTGCTTCAGATAGAGAGGCTCAATGAGATATTGGCGCAGAAGCTGAATCTTCTGATGGATCTGGACCTGAAAGACCTGATGAAGCTGCTTGAACAGACCGGAAAAGCAGAAGAATTGGATCGTATCAGATCCAGCGTGTATAAGCAGACGACCGGAGAGTCGATCTCCGCCAGGGCTGCGGGCAGATTCTTTGCACGGGGGAATGTGAATTCTACGGGAAATACCCGTTATTTTATGCCGGGATCACAGGGGCAGCAGGCAGTGAGCGGCAGAGGCGGAAAAGGTATGTATACCGCGGCTGCTTCGTCTGCGTCTGCCGGCAGTCTGTCCGCAGCTTCTGAGGAGGGAAGATTCTATGAACTGGCGAAAGGCAGGAATATCAGGATGAACCAGGCTCTTGATATCCGCGGACAGTCAGGCGAATTGCAGATGAGTCAAAGAGCAAGGGCGCTGAACGGCGCAAAAGGAAGCGGAGGCGCAGATATGGGCATCCTGGGCGGGAAGACGTTACCCGGCGGGAAAGAGCTTGCAGGCGCGAACCGTTTTGCCGCGCACATGAACGGAAGCGGGAATCTGCTTGCCAGTCCGGATATCAGTGCGAGGAATGAAGAAGTATTGGGGCTCCTTGCTGCCGTGACGTCCATAAAGAGCCAGGTATACGCCTCGAATTTAGGAAGAAATAACGCTATGAGTACGCCGCTTCGAAGCGCGATCAATCAGATGATAGATTATTATCTGACACAGAAGGGCGCTTATAAAGTATACGGTTATACGGCGAACATATATGAGAAGACGAAGAGTCCGCAGAAAGCGATCGAAGAAGGATTGGAGTATGCGTACCGGATCTTCATGGAGAAGAAGGGCGACGCCGTGTATCAGCAGCAGGAGGCATATTCTGAGAAAGCGGGCTTTTTTCAGATGCTGTTAAAGGGGCAGTCCCTGCAGGCAGACCTGATCCGGGGGATGAAACTGTTGGAGGGAAACTGGCGGGAGTTCTTGAAAGCCGTCGGTGAGAATGAGAAGAAAGGGATCACCCTGAAGATGCAGAAACACAGCCCCTGGGGAATATTGTTTGAAGCGCAGGGATTCGAGAAAGGGAAGCGTGAGCAGAAAGGGAAAAGCGTACTTCTGACAGAAATAGCAGGTATAGCGGTACTGATCGTAATATACTTGTGTTTCCGCTTGTTTTTCTAGTATATGTTTCTGGTACATGTTTGAATACTGTACTTGACAAGGGGAGCAGGTGTGTGATAGGATTTTGGACATGATCAATAAAAGATAAAAGCAATGACGAAGAGAGTAAGTCTTTGGAACTTTTACAGAGAATTCCCGGAGCCATGCGATAGTTGCTTTGGTATAACCGAAGTTGTGCAGGATTATTTGAAAGCGGAGTATGGGGATGCTGAGAGGGATGGAGGGAAAATGGCTGAAGATGGCTTCCGAGCGGCGCACCGACTATAAGAAATATTCTTATACAGGCTGCGATGGGTTCGCCCGTTATAGCGAGAGAGTGTCGGCGGATATCGCCGGGATATACCGGCTGCGGTTCCCACCCAAAAAGCAGAAGACAGGAACTGCGGATAGCTGTTATGGCACTTAGCGAGGTTCTGCCTGTGAGGGCAGGACGAAGAAGAAGTGGTAACACGGCAGGATTCCGTCTTCTCGGTATATTTCGTAATATATCCGGGAGGACTTTTTTTTGCATAGGTATGCTTGAAAAGAAGGGAGAGAAGGAAAATGAGTGAAAAACCAAAGTATTATATGACAACGGCGATTGCCTATACGTCGGGGAAACCCCATATCGGCAACACCTATGAGATCGTCCTGGCAGATGCGGTCGCGAGATATAAGAGGAGCCAGGGATACGACGTATTCTTTCAGACAGGGACAGACGAACATGGACAGAAGATCGAGATGAAGGCGGAGGAAGCAGGTATTACGCCGAAAGAATATGTGGATCATGTGGCGGGAGAGATCCGCAGGATATGGGATCTGATGAATACTTCTTATGACAAATTTATCCGTACAACGGACGAGGATCATGAGAAGCAGGTGCAGAAGATATTCAAGAAACTGTATGATAAGGGAGATATCTACAAAGGATATTATGAGGGGATGTACTGTACGCCTTGCGAGTCCTTCTTCACAGAGTCGCAGCTGGTGGACGGCAAGTGCCCGGATTGCGGACGTGAGGTGCAGCCTGCGAAGGAAGAGGCATATTTCTTCAAGATGAGTAAATACGCAGACCGCCTGATCGAGCATATCAATACGCATCCGGAGTTCATCCAGCCTGTATCACGCAAGAATGAGATGATGAACAACTTCTTACTTCCGGGGCTGCAGGATCTGTGTGTATCCAGAACCTCATTCAAATGGGGAATTCCGGTGGATTTCGATCCGAAGCACGTGGTCTATGTATGGCTGGACGCGCTGACGAACTATATTACCGGGATCGGGTATGAGTGCGATGGCGAGAGCACGGAACAGTTCAATAAGGATTGGCCGGCAGACCTGCATCTGATCGGGAAGGACATCATCCGTTTCCATACGATCTATTGGCCGATCTTCCTGATGGCGCTTGATCTTCCGCTTCCGAAACAGATCTTCGGGCATCCGTGGCTTTTGCAGGGAGACGGTAAGATGAGTAAGTCCAAGGGAAATGTACTGTATGCGGATGAACTGGTGGATTTCTTCGGGGTGGACGCAGTGCGTTATTTCGTGCTCCATGAGATGCCTTTTGAAAATGACGGCGTGATCACTTGGGAACTGATGGTGGAGCGGATGAATTCCGATCTTGCCAATACCCTGGGGAATCTGGTGAACCGGACGATCTCAATGACGAATAAATATTTCGGCGGTGCGGTGACAGATAAGGGCGCGGCTGACACAGAGGAAGAGCGCTGCGTGGATGCGGATTTGAAGGCTGTGGTTGAGAATACGCCGAAGGTGGTTGCGGCGAAGATGGATCACCTGCGGGTTGCAGATGCGATCACGGAAATATTCAACCTGTTCAAGCGTTGTAATAAGTATATTGATGAGACGATGCCGTGGGTATTGGCGAAGGATGAGGCGAAGAAGGACCGTCTGGAGACGGTGCTCTGTCACCTGCTTGAGAGTATCAAGGCAGGAGCTGTCCTGATCGAGCCCTTTATGCCCGAGACATCCGAACGTATCCTTAAGCAGTTAGGAGACGGAAAGGTGACGGAGAATCCGGAGATCCTGTTCGCCAGGCTGGACGTGGAGGAAGTGCTTAAGAAGGTGGAAGAACTTCATCCGCAGTCTGCGGGGGGAGCAGACGGAGCCGAAGCAGCGGGAGCAGACGATGCGGGCGTGATCGACATAGAGGCAAAGCCGGAGATTACCTTCGAGGATTTCGGGAAAATGCAGTTCCAGGTAGGCGAGATCATCGCCTGTGAGGAAGTGAAGAAGTCAAGGAAGCTTCTCTGTTCCCAGGTGAAGATCGGCAGCCAGGTGAAGCAGATCGTGTCCGGGATCAAGGCGCATTATAAACCGGAAGAGATGGTTGGCAAGAAGGTGATGGTGCTTGTGAATCTGAAACCGGCGAAGCTTGCCGGCGTGCTGTCCGAAGGAATGCTTTTGTGCGCGGAAGACGCGGAAGGGAACCTTGCGCTTATGACGCCTGAGAAGGAGATGCCGGCAGGAGCCGAGATCTGCTGATCATTTCCGCAAAGCAGCGAGCCGGGCAGCCGTGTCTGCATGGATGTCCGGCTTCTGCCGCGGGGCTTTGAATGCAGGGAAAACCCTGACAGATTAGGAAAAGAAAGGATATGATTTTATGGAGAAGATAAGAATCGGGATCGTTGGATATGGGAATATCGGAAGGGGCGTGGAGCTTGCCGTTGCCCGCAATGAAGATATGGAGCTGAAGGCAGTATTTACAAGGCGCGACCCTTCTTCTGTGAAGATACACACAAAGGGCGCTGCGGTAAAGCATATGGACGATATGCTGTCGATGAAGGACGAGATTGACGTTATGATGCTGTGCGGCGGTTCTGCGACGGATCTGCCGGTGATGGGCCCGCAGATCGCGGCGGATTTTAATACCATCGACAGCTTTGATACACATGCAAGGATTCCGGAGTATTTCGAGAATGTAGACAAAGCAGCGAAAGCAGGGAAGAAGATCGGGATCATATCCGTAGGCTGGGATCCGGGAATGTTCTCTTTGAACCGTCTGTATGCGGAGTCTGTCCTGCCGCAGGGAAGCACCTATACATTCTGGGGCAAAGGCGTCAGCCAGGGGCATTCCGATGCGATCCGCAGAGTACAAGGTGTGAAGAACGGTATTCAGTATACGGTGCCGATCGAGGCGGCTGTGGAGCGTGTGAGAAGCGGAAGCGAGCCGGAACTTACCACAAGGGAGAAGCATCTGCGGGAATGTTATGTGGTTCCTGAAGAAGGGGCGGATCTTAAGGCGATCGAGAATGCCATCAAGACGATGCCGAATTACTTTGATGAGTATGATACGACGGTAACATTTATCACAGAAGAAGAGTTAAAGGAGAAACATCATAAGATGTCCCATGGCGGTTTCGTGATCCGAAGCGGCGATACGGGAGAGGAAGGGAATCAGCATATCATCGAGTATTCCTTGAAGCTGGATTCTAATCCGGAGTTCACGGCAAGCGTCCTGATCTGCTATGCGAGGGCGGCGTACCGGCTGTCGAAGGCGGGAGAGAGCGGCGCAAGGACGGTATTTGATATCGCGCCGGCGCTGTTGTCTGCGAAGACGGCAGAAGAGCTGAGGGCAGGATTATTATGATCTTTGATACACATGCACATTATGATGACGGGCAGTTTGATGAAGACCGGGCGGAGCTGCTTGCTTCCATGGCTGAGAACGGAGTGGGGATCATCGTCAATGTCAGTGCGTCGTATGCTTCCTGTGAGCGTGTGACGGATATGGTCAGGGATTATCCGTTTCTGTATGCCGCGGTGGGGGTCCATCCCGATGAGGTGGGAGATCTGAACGAGGAATCATTTGCCCGGATGAAGGCTTTATTTACGAGAGAGAAAGTAGTCGCGGTCGGTGAGATCGGGTTGGATTATTATTGGGAGAAGGAGTCTCATGAGATCCAGAAGAAATGGTTCATCCGGCAGCTTGAACTGGCAGGGGAACTTGGGCTTCCGGTTGTGATCCACAGCCGGGAGGCGGCTGCCGATACCATGGAGATCATGAAGAGATACGCAAAAGGGCTTAAGGGCGTGATCCACTGCTATTCTTATTCCAGGGAAATGGCGAAGGAATATGTGAAGATGGGATTCTATATAGGGGTCGGCGGAGTAGTCACGTTCAAGAATGCACGGAAGCTGAAAGAAACCGTTGAGGAAATCCCCCTCGCCTCCATAGTCCTAGAGACGGACTGTCCTTATCTGGCTCCGGTACCTTACCGCGGCAAACGCAATCATTCTGCGTACATCCGGTATGTGGCAGAGGAAGTTGCAAGATTAAAAGGACTGTCCTGCGAAGAAGTGATCCGGCAGACAGAAAAGAATGCAAAAGAATTGTACGGCTTTTCCGCTGAGTGAAAAGCCGTACAATTCTTTTTCTATCCGTTTATCCGTCCATAGCGTTTTGTTATGGTACGGATCTTTTCTTGTAATTCTTCTGACAGATCTTCTTTTGTAACTCGCCACTTCCAGTTGTTCCCGATGGTGGAAGGCTTATTCATCCGACAGGAGTTATCAAGTCCCATATAGTCCTGCAGCGGGATAATGCAGGTCTTGGCATTGCTGCGCATTGCCAGGGAGATGAAGGACAGATATAGCTGGTCTTTCGGCGTGTACTGGTCGCACATATAGTCTCTTGCCGCCTGCCGTTCTTCTTCCGTGATGGAATCAAGCCATCCGACGAGGGTCTCGTTGTCATGGGTCCCGGTATAGACGACACTGTTCTCGGTATAATTATGCGGCAGGTAATCGTTGGCGGAACCGGTATCTCTGGAGTCAAAAGCGAATTCCAGAACCTTCATTCCCGGGAAACCGCTCTCGCGGACTAACCAGCGGACGGAATCCGTCACATAACCCAGGTCTTCGGCGATGACCTCATGGCGTCCCAGATGCTGTTCCATACACTGGAACAGTTCGATCCCGGGGCCTTTCTCCCAGTGCCCGTTGATGGCGGATTCCTCACCGTAAGGGATCGAATAATATTCGTCGAATCCGCGGAAATGATCGATCCGAAGTATATCATATAACTGGAAGCAATATGCCAGGCGGGAGATCCACCATTCGTAGTTGGTCTTCTTATGATATTCCCAGCGATAGAGAGGATTCCCCCAGAGCTGTCCGGTTGCGGAGAATCCGTCCGGAGGACAGCCGGCAACGGCAAGAGGAACGTTCTTTTCATCCAGCTGGAACAATTCCGGATGCGCCCAGGTATCCGCGCTGTCCATTGCCACGTAGACCGGGATGTCCCCGATCAGACGCACGCCTTTCTGATTGGCGTATGCTTTGAGGGCGCTCCATTGCTCGTAGAATTTAAACTGCATATATTGATGGAATTCGACATATGGATATAACTCTTTATAGTATTCTTCCATAGCGGATTCTTTGCGCAGGCGGATATCTTCCGGCCACTGGTCCCAGGAAACATTATTGTATTGTTCTTTTACTGCCATGAAAAGGGCGTAATCAGACAGCCACCATTTATTCTTTCTTACAAAATGCTGATAATCGTGATTTTCTGTGATCCAGCTGCGCTGATAGGCCTTGTAGAGAAGGGCATACCGTGCCTTATAGAGTTTTTCGTAGTCTACGGAGCCGGGGGTATCGCCGAAGTCGGCTTCATCGCATTCCTCCTTGTGCAGGACGCCTTCTGCTACAAGAGATTCCAGACTGATGAAATAGGGATTTCCGGCGAAGGTTGAAAATGACTGATAAGGGGAATCGCCGTAACTGGTAGGGCCAAGAGGAAGGATCTGCCAGTAGGACTGTCCGGCGTCTTTAAGCCAGTCTATAAAATCATATGCACTCTGAGAAAAACAGCCGATGCCATACCGAGAAGGCAGGCTGGTAATAGGAAGAAGTATTCCTGCGTTTCGTTTCATTGATAGTACCTCCTATAGATATCATATAATATAAATGTACCTCTTTTTCCGACAAAACGCAATGTGAATTTCATATTTCGTAAAACTTGTTGGGGCTTCGCCTGGAGGATTTCCTGCCGGAAGAGAAGAGGACAATTCGTCAACTGTGAGGAGAACGCATATCCGCTTGCTTACCGAAGGTTCCAGGAGGAAGAATCGGTGCTGGTCGTGGTCAATCCGTCCGGGAAGGACGCAAGCTTTGCGTATGACGGGAAATTAGGCGATGTGATCTATCAGAACGGTAAGGATTTTACGCTGGAGGACGGAGTGTTTACGATTCCGGGGGCGACGGCTGTGTTTGTGAAAGAAGAGAGATAAAAGAATGTATGCAAGAGCTTCCGGCGTTAAAATGCTGTTTGGAAGCTCTTGGTTTTTATGGGATTAAAACCTAATCTTCCAATAAATATAATAAGAAAATATGTATAGCAAAATGCTTTACAAATGCTATAATATGAAATATACTAGTATCATTATTAAGAAAGAGGTGATGTAATGGCTCAAATTAGTTTGCGTATAGAGGATGATGTAAAAAAAATGGCAGAGCAGGCATGTGCCGATATTGGCATGTCTTTGTCTACGGCAATTAATATTTATCTCAAAAAACTTGGGCGTGAGAAGCGAATACCTTTTGAGGTGGCTGTAGATCCTTTTTATTCGCAGGAAAATATGAACAGGCTAAAAGAGGCGGTAGCACAGATGGAAACTACAGGCGGCACAGTACATGAGGTAGATTTTGATGATTAAGTCGTGGTCAGATGCGGCATGGGAAGATTTTGAATACTGGATGAAGCAAGATAAGAAAACGTTAAGGCGTATTATTCAGCTATTGAAGGATATTGATCGGAATGGATATGATGGAATAGGTAAGCCGGAAAGGTTAAGTGGTGATTTAGCAGCTTATTGGAGCAGAAGGATAGATGATGCGAATTGTATTGTTTATCGTATAGAGGATAATACGATAAAGATTGTCCAATGTGGTTCTCATTATAGAGATAAATGAAGGCGGTATTCCCGCGAAGCAACGAGCCAAGCATCCATGCTTGCATGGATATTTGGCGGTTGCCGCGGGTTTTTGTCTGTCTAATAATGTCGGTTATCCTTGCTGCGGCAATACGACAACCTTCACGGAATCATTCGCCATCTGTTTCTTGATGGCTTCTTCTAATTGTTCAGTCGGATATCTGTGCGTGATCAGCGGCTTAAGGTTCAGTCGTTTCTCGCTGATCAGTTTCGCAGCGCGGTACTGGGTATCCGGATTCACGAAAGAACCTTTGATGGTAAGCTCCTTCTGGAAGATGTCGATCAGCGGCAGTTCGAAGGTATCTGTCGGATCCGGAACGCTGAACAGCAGTATCTTGCTGCCCTTTCCGGCGATGTGAACAGCTTGTCCCACGGCGACCGGCCTGCCGACGCATTCGATGATAACATCCGCGTAATCCTTGCCGATGGCTGCCTGAAGCTGTTCTTTAAGATCTCCTGCCATAGGGTCGATGGCTGCGTCGGCGCCCAGAGAGACTGCGAGGTCTCGCCTCATCTCCACCGGTTCGCTGACAATGACTTTGGCGGCGCCGCTGATCCTTGCAAGCTGTGCCATGATCTGCCCGATGGCTCCGCCGCCGACGATGCAGACGGTATCGCCCTGTGTGATGCCGATGTTGTCAATGCCGCGCAGACAGCACGCCACAGGTTCAGCCATAGCGGCTTCTTCGTAATCCACATCAGGAGACAGCAGGATCGCCTGTGACTCAGGAACGGCACAGTAGGCTTCAAAGCCTCCGTTCTGGTTCACTCCGACTGCGCTCATGGACGGGCAGTAATTCTTCTTACCGTTCAGGCAGTGTTCACAGTTCCCGCAGTACATATTGGGATCGACCGTCACCTTATCCCCAACCTTGATCCGGGAGGTTCCCGGCGCGCATTCCACCACTTCTCCTGAGAATTCATGGCCGAGAACGACAGGCACGGTGGCTTCGGTGGCTCCGGGCGAGCCATGGAAGATGTGCACGTCGGTTCCGCAGACGCCGCATGCCATGACTTTGATGAGGATCTCGTTTTCTTTCAGTGTGGGAATGTCTATTTCTCGTGTCTCGATGCTTTCTTTTCCTAAAAATACAGCAGCTTTCATGTTAACCTCCTACATATTATTATTTTTTATAAATACAACAAACCAAATGTCCGCATAAAATAGGACATTTGGTAAGTGTTCTCTGGTTTATCTTACAAGCACAAATGCTTCGTATGGTTTTACCGTAATATTGTTCTTGCTGTAGTCATTTTCCATATTCGCGATCAAGCAGGATCTGCCTGTGAATTCCTCCGGCATGGTAAATGCGACATCCTGATCTGTAAAGTTGCAGACGATCAGAAGTTTTTCGTTATCCAATGTGCGGGTGTAAACGAATAATTCTTCGCTGTCTTCCAGAAGCGGCTCGTATTTACCGTATACCATGATTGGATTCTCTTTTCTAAGAGCGATCAGTTTCTTATAATAATGGAACACAGAATCCGGGTCTTTGGTCTCGGCTTTGGCATTGATCTCTTTGTAATTCGGATTGACTGGGATCCATGGAGTTCCCGACGTGAATCCTGCCTGTTCGCTGTCGTCCCACTGTACCGGCGTCCGGGCATTGTCGCGGCTTCGGAACGTAATGCATGGCCAGAAGTCTTCGTGGGAGACATTGCCGCTTAAGCACCATTCCTTATAGGCGTTGATACTCTCGATATCGCGGAAATCATCGGGGCTCCGGAACGGATAGTTGGTCATGCCAAGCTCCTCACCCTGATAGATGTAAGGGGAGCCCTGCATCATGTGGAGGCAGGTGGCAAGCATCTTAGCGGAAGCCTCCCGGTACTCTTGCCGGTCGTCCCCGAAGCGGGAGACGGCTCTTGGCTGATCGTGGTTATCCCAGAACAGGCTGTTCCATGCCTTCCCGTACAATTCTGTCTGCCAGCGGGTCAGGATCTTCTTAAGCTTGGTAAGCTGCCATTTCTGATCGTCCCATTTTCCGTATTTTCCATGATTATCCACATGCTCGAACTGGAATACCATGTTAAGTTCTCCGGCATCTTCTCCGGCGTACTGTTTCGCCAGTTCTGTGGTGACGCCGGGAGTCTCGCCGACGGTCATGATATCGTATCGTGACAGTACCCGTTTATTCATTTCTTTCAGATACTTATGGATATTCGGGCCGTGTATGCAGTAAGGACCGTAATCACCATAGAAATCGGTTACTTGACCGTCCGGCATCTCTTTTGTCTTGGAGATCATGCTGATGACATCCATGCGGAATCCGTCGATCCCTTTGTCGCACCACCATGCCATCATGTTGAAGACTTCGTCGCGGACCTTGGGGTTATCCCAGTTGAGATCCGGCTGTTTCTTGGAAAACAGGTGCAGGTAGTACATTGCGGTCTCTTCATCGTACTGCCATGCGGAACCGCCGAAGCAGGAGCCCCAGTTGTTAGGAGGCGTCTTCTCATCCTTCCCTTCCCGCCAGATATAGTAATCCCGGTATGCATTTTCTTTGGACCGGCGGCTCTCCATAAACCATTTGTGTTCGTCGGAAGTGTGATTTACCACCAGATCCATGACCACACGGAGTCCTCTTGCGTGAGCTTCCGAAAGCATCTCGTCGAAGTCTTCCATAGTTCCGAATTCATCCATGATCGCCTGATAATCGCTGATATCGTAGCCGTTATCGTCATTGGGCGATCGGTAGATGGGAGAGAGCCAGAGCACATCGACTCCCAGGTATTTCAGATAATCCAGACGGCTGGTGATTCCCTTGATATCTCCAATCCCATCTCCGTTGCTGTCCATAAAACTGCGAGGGTAGATCTGATAGATCACAGCCTCTTTCCACCATGTTCTGTTCATATATTTCGGTCCTTTCTATATTATATTTGTGTCTGTTCTTACATCTCTAATACAACTGCCTGATATCCGTGCAGTATTAACGTCGTTCCTTCCTGTACAAGCTCCGGATAATTGTTCAGAAGTATCTTCTTATACTCTGAATGATATTCGGAAGGCAGTTCAACAGTCTGTTCCTCCATCTGGTAATTTCCGATCACCAACAGTGTCTGCTCTCCTTTTCGGTAATAAGCCATCAGGTTATGCTGTTCTTCCAGATATGGCTTAAGCTCCCCGTATACCACCGTCTCCTTATAGTCCGGATCCTTGCGCAGGGCGATCAGTTCTTTGTAGAAGCTTCTCACGGAATCCGGATCCTCAAGCTGGTCCGCGGCGTTGATGGAAGTGTAATTCGGGTTCACTTTTAACCAGGGCTTTCCTGTGGTGAAGCCTGCATTTGCTTCACCGGACCATTGCATCGGAGTCCGGGCATTGTCGCGGCTGAATTTTGCTACGGCATGGAGTGCGTCGGCGGGACTCAGCCCGGCATTCAGCGCCACCTGATATTCGTCCAGTGTAGAGATGTCGTCTATCTCATCAATAGAAGAGAAGGGGACGTTTTCCATTCCCAGTTCCTGCCCCTGATAGATGAAAGGAAGGCCTCTTAACATGAAATTCATGGCGGCGAGAAGTTTCTTACTCTGTGTGCAGCATTCGCCTTCCGGAATATAACGGCTGACACCGCGGGGCTCGTCATGGTTCTCGATGATGTTGGAGAGTAAACCGATGTCTCCGACCTTCGCCTGGGATTCGAAACAGCACCTCTTATAATCGTCCGGAGTGATCGGGGAAGCGTCATACCAACCCTTCTCGCTGGTTCCGAAAATCGTTTCATTGAAGTCGAACATACTGGAGAAGTAACCGTTATCTCCGATAAAATCTGGGATCTCTTCTGGCTTCTCGTTGAACACCTCGCCTACGGAGAATGCGTCGTAATTCTTGAACGTGCGGTCGCGCATCTCGCCTAAGAATTCACCGATGCCGCGGGCTTCCCGCAGCATGAATTGGATACTGCACAGTCCGTCCGCCCGATCCGGTTCGTAATTCCGGAAGGGAGAGGCTTTCTTGATATTGATGATCGCGTCGATCCGGAAACCGCCCAGGCCCTTATCAAGCCACCAGTTGATATTCTTATACACTTCTTCGCGAAGCTCGGGATTTTCCCAGTTAAGATCCGGCTGCTTCTTGTGGAAGACATGCAGATATTGCTTGTCCGTACCCGGCAGGTCTTCCCATACGGGACCGCCGAAGTAGGATCTCCAGTTGGTCGGAAGCTCTCCGTCTTTCTTGTCTCTCAGATAAAAGAAGTTTCCGTATTTTCCGTCCGGATCTTCGCATGCCTTCTTGAACCATTCGTGTTCGTCGGAACAGTGGTTTACGACCAGATCCATCAGGATGTACATATTCCGCTTTTTTGCTTCTTCGATCAACTGCTCCATATCTGCCATCGTGCCGAAGCGCGGGTCGATATCATAGTAATCGGAGATGTCGTATCCCTCGTCGGCAAGAGGGGAAGGGTAACAGGGAGAGAGCCAGATGATATCGACTCCTAAGTCCTGCAGGTAATCTAATTTACTGATGATCCCGGGAATATCGCCGATTCCGTCCCCGTTGGAATCGCAGAAACTTTTCGGGTAGATCTGATAAGCTACTTTGTCATGCCACCATTTTCTTGTCATAATCATACCTCCGCATATTGTAATGTTACATTGCTATTGCTGTATGTAACCTATTATAACGGCAGGCGAGTCTGTTGTCTTACATTTATCTGATTAAAAACTACGATATTTTGACTTTATATTTATAAAAGATTCCCATCAGAATTCTTTTGCACACGTGCTAATACGTGTTATAATATTGCGGAGGAAATAATGAAAACAGCAGAACTTATAAAGATCTTGAAAAAGAATGGATGTTTTTTTGTGGAACATGGGAAAGAACATGATAAATGGCACGGCACTACCTCTGTGTGTGAAAGTGGTGTTGGCTGTTAGTTGGGTAAAGCAGGCGCCTTTTTTAGAATAATTGCGGATGCATTGTTCCGCTATTTTGGTAAATGTTGTTCCGATATTATTGGTATTGTTCCGTTAAAGTGGTATACTATATCTTAGATTGGAGGGATAATCTATGTTTATGACAGTAAAACAGGCTTCTGAAAAATGGGGCATTTCTGATAGAAGAATCAGAGTTCTTTGTTCTGAGGGGAAAATTCCGGGTGTGTACCAGGAAGGGCGTGGATGGAAAATTCCTGTGGATGCAAAGAAACCCGCTGATGGTCGTTATAAGTCAAAGGAAAGCCTTTTGACGCAAATTGACCGTAAAAAGGTAGAACTGGACAGCAGAAGACCTTTAACTGCGGGTGAAGTTGCAAGGCTCAACGAAGAATTCATCGTAGAGTACACATATAACTCCAATGCCATCGAAGGAAATACACTTACACTGCGAGAAACGGATTTAGTTCTTCGTGGTCTTACGATTGACCAGAAACCGCTGAAAGACCATATGGAGGCAGTTGGTCATAAAGAAGCATTTGATTTTGTGAGTGAACTGGTAAAAGATAATGTTCCGATTAGTGAGAGCATCATCAAACAGATTCACTCTCTCGTTCTTGCAGATAAGAAAGAGGACCGTGGTGTCTACCGTAGAGTTCCGGTTCGTATTATGGGCGCGCAGAATGAACCCGTGCAGCCGTATCTTATTGAGCCGAAGATGGAACGGTTGCTATATGATTTTGCTGCAAGCACAGAGCATATCGTGACAAAACTGGCTCGTTTTCACATCGAGTTTGAGGGCATCCATCCTTTCATTGATGGTAATGGCAGAACCGGAAGACTGCTTGTAAATCTTGAATTAATGAAAGCCGGATTCCCACCTATAGATATTAAGTTTACAGATAGAATTGCCTATTATAATGCGTTTGATGAATATCATGTAAAGCACAATCTTTCGGCAATGGAAAATCTGTTTGCAGGATACATCAATGCCAGATTGGATATGTATTTAGATATGTTGCAGGATTAACCGACCTGCTTCTGAACAAGGAGGTCACCTATGCCTTTTGAAATAGTACGAAATGATATAGTAAATATGCAAGTAGATGCGGTGGTAAACACTGCAAATCCTAACCCTGTCATCGGCTCTGGCGTTGACAGCGGAATACATAAAAATCCGGATATGAGTTGCTTGTGGCAAGACAGAAAATCGGCGCATTGATTTTGGTGACGCAGTTATTACCCCAGGATTCAAGCTGGATGCCAAGTATGTTATCCGTACTGTAGGATCTGTTCGGGAGGACGGTAATCACGGAGAGGAGCAGATTTTATCTTCGTGCTATAAGAAATCCCTGGCATTGGCTAAAGAATATGGGACTATCTATTTCCCGACAGCCCCATTACATTGTGGAAATGATTCCGATATTTCAGAGGGGTTGTCCCGGTATGTTTCTTAAAAGCGCGGAGAAAATTCCCCAGATTATTATATCCGCATTCCAGGCATGCCTCCGTTACCGGCAGGTCTGTCTCTTCAAGTAACCGCATCGCCTGTTTGATACGGTATTCATTGAGATATTCCATGGGAGTACGTCCGAGTGATTTCTTGAAAAAGCGGCAGAAATATTGTTCGTTCATATGAACCTGCGCCGCTAAGTCTTCGATGTATATTTTCTCTTTATATTTTTCCCTTATATATGTAAGGACTTTCTTGATGCCTTCCACGCGTTTGTCAAGATTCTTCTCCGTAGGCGTAAAGAGGCCGTGCTTTGAGAGGACCGCAAGGATACGGAGCAGAGAGGACTTGATGAACAGCTGATTCGTCAGGTCGTCTGTGACGGCGCCATTTTCAAGGGGAGCTTCTTCGGTAAGAGGATGCCCGAAGGAAAGCATGGTGTCGAGGAACGCGTCCCGTACGGAGAGGAAACCCGGATGGCAGGGGGAGAGGCAGCGGGGGAAGAGCATCTTACCGTTCTGGATCGGTTGGATCAGCTGCATCTGTGCGGCGTCGCAGGAATCAAAGCTTAAGATATCCAGGGAGAAGACGATGGCGTCCTCTCCGGGACTGCCCGCCTTCTCCGCATAGATGCTGTGTAATTCGCCGGGATTGATGAAATACAGAGCCTCCGAGTGGACGAAGAACTGTTCCATATTGATCTCCAGGCGGAATTCGCCGCCGAAAAAGTACAGGATCTCCACCTCATCATGCCAATGGTGCTTGACCAGCGGTCCTTTCCCGAGAGAGCGGGTCTGATAGATGGCGCAGGGGAAGGATTTGGTGCCGTGTAGGCTGAGTTCTTTTAAAGTAGGTGAAAATGGCTGCATGCGAATCTCCTTTTTGTTTTACTTATACATGATAATACAATATATCAGATTTTTTGCAAGTGTATTTTACGGTTTGTCAGGAAATGACAGGCTCCTATTTCCTGTGAGGACGAAGTTCAGTTGAGGCGGATCTCTTGTACGATCTTGCCGTTCTCGTCGCACAGGATGGTGTCATACGGGATGTCGAAGCGGTAGTGGAATGCCGTACGGTAGATCTCAAGTTCAAAATAGGGACGCGGCTGTCCGGCATTCAGCCTCATGCTGTCTGCGACGACTTCGCGGGCGAGCTGTTCACGGTCGATGGGCAGAACGCTGTGTATGACAAGCGTCAGCTTGTGTTCCGTAAGGTTCGCGGAAGACAGGACGGTGGAGTGAAGGATCTCATAGTGCCTGCGTTCTTCCATCCAGAGGGCGGAAAGAAGCAGCAGGAGAAAGAGAATCGGCAGTAAAAATTTTTTTTTCATATTCGGATACCTCCTTGTGTCAAATTGAAACGGTGCATTTTCTTACAGTGTAAGTTATTACACCTGTTTTTTCAATGAAAATATGGGTATACTTACCATATATAGAACGAGTGGTGTTAGGAAATGAAGAAGATAGTGATAGACCTGGAGCGGGTTCTGGCCGAAAAGGGCGTCAGTAAAAGATATCTCTGTTATGAATGCAGGTTACAGAGAACACAGCTGAATAATTACTGTAAGAATAAAGTAGGGCGGGTAGACCTTCATACTCTGGCGAAGATCTGTAATTGCCTGCAGTGTGAAGTAAGCGATATCCTGAAGCTTGAGGATACCGGGAATGAATGATATTAGCGAATAAGAACGGCGATAGACGGCGATAATTGTATTATGACAAATTATCGCCGTTTTTATGAAAAAAATATTAAATATCCCCTCAATCTGTGGTAACATAGAAGAGACGGTTTGTATGTATATAGCTTAAGGAAGGAAATGATGATGGGGAAAGTAATATTTCTGAATATTGACGGCACGATTAGGGATTTTGACGGTACGATTCCCGCATCTGGAACAGAGGCGATCCAAAGAGCAAGGCAGAACGGCCATGAGGTCGTGATCAATACGGGACGGGCATATTACCGCATAGAAGACCGGATCCTGGATATCGGATTTGACGGGGTGATCGCAGGTTCGGGAGGATATGTGGAGTATAGAGGAAAACGCATAGGGTACAGGTATTTTACGCAGCTGGCATACATAGAGTTCATGAAGGATCTTATGGAATGCGGATGTGTAGTGGAGATGGAGAGTAATAAGAAGAGTTATGTACTGGAGGACGACTGGGAAGCATACCAGAAGATAGACAGAGAACTGGGGGAATACCTTCATGTTTGCGACAGGGAGATCACCATGCCTGTAAAAGTGAAATCTTTGCTGGATGTGCCGGAGGTGCAGAAGCTGATCGTCTATAGCAGCACGCTGTCCAGAAAGGATATCATATCCAAATGGGGGTATTCTTTCCATGTGGCAGGGCTTGGGATCCCTTATACGGGAAAATGGATCGGGGAGATCACGCCTAATTATATTACGAAGGAAGAAGGAGCGCATCAGCTTTTGAAGGCGGCAGAGCGGCGGCAGCAGGATACGGTGGCGATCGGATGCAGTGAGAAGGATGTCGGCTTGCTTGCGTTTGTCGGGTTTGGCATCGCAATGGGGAATGGGGATAAGGAAGTAAAGGTTGCGGCAAGGCACGTTACGGATCCGATCAGGGAGGACGGATTGTGGAAGGCGTTCGAGTTCTTGGGGTTATTGTAACCGAAGCCGGGGAATCCTTTGATACAGGGCATGTCAATACATAAAGCAGAAATTCTCACTATCGGAAATGGAGAAATCCAGGGGTGTGAAATAGAATATATTTGGTAATTATTTTAAATAATTTTTGCTTCACTTTCCGTATGAATTGGTGTATTATAATATCTGACGCTATATATTGTGTGGGGGATCAGGCATTCCATCAATATTTTGTGTATGTGAAAGCGAGGGATAATAATGGGGCAAGATGTTAAGACGAATGTAATTAAGCGGAACGGCGAAGAGGTACTTTTTGATCTGTCCAAGATCGTCAACGCAGTGAGGGCTGCGAACTGTGAAGTGGACAAGATCCATCAGATGAATGAGTTTCAGATCGTTGCTGTGGCAGAGAAGATTGCGGATCAGATTGATGAATTTACCCATGCCGTGAATGTGGAAGATATCCAGGATATGGTGGAACGCGGTATCATGGAGATGCGGGGATATGAGGTTGCGCAGAAATACGTGCGTTATCGTTATAAGAGAGAATTAAAGCGTAAGTCAAATACGACGGATAACGGAATTCTCTCGCTGATCGAGAACATCAACGAAGAGGTGACGCAGGAGAATTCGAATAAGAATCCGGTCATTAATTCTACGCAGAGAGATTATATGGCGGGGGAGGTCAGTAAGGATCTGTCAAAGCGTGTATTGCTCCCGACAGAGATCGTAAATGCTCACGAAGAAGGAATCATTCACTTTCATGATTCCGATTATTTCGCCCAAAAAGAGCATAACTGCGATCTGATCAATCTTGATGATATGCTGCAGAACGGGACTGTGATCAGTGAGACTCTGATCGAGAAGCCGCACAGTTTCTTTACTGCGTGCAACGTGACGACACAGATCGTTGCGCAGGTGGCAAGCAACCAGTATGGCGGGCAGTCATTTACGCTGGCACACCTGGCTCCGTTTGTCGATATTAGCAGGAAAAAGCTTCGCAAGGGTGTGATCGAAGAACGGAAAGAATGCGGGGAGAGCCTGGATGATGCTATTATCAGCAGGATAACGGAACGGCGCTTGAGAGACGAGGTAAAGAGCGGGATCCAGACGATCCAGTATCAGCTGATCACGCTGATGACCTGTAACGGGCAGGCTCCGTTCGTGACAATATTCATGTATCTGGATGAAGTTGGGGAAGGGCAGCTTAGAGACGATCTGGCGCTGATCATAGAAGAAGTGTTGGTTCAGAGGATGCAGGGTGTGAAGAATGAGAAAGGCGTATGGATCACGCCGGCGTTCCCGAAGCTGATCTATGTACTGGATGAAGATAATGTACGGGAAGGCTCCAAATACTGGCATTTAACACAGCTTGCAGCAGAGTGTACGGCAAAGCGGATGGTTCCGGATTATATTTCGGCAAAGATCATGAAGGAGTTAAAGAAGGGAGAGGTCTATCCCTGTATGGGATGCCGTTCTTTCCTGACGGTGGAGGATTCCCAGAAGAATGCGGACGGCAGCCATAAGTTCTACGGAAGGTTCAACCAGGGAGTCGTGACCATCAATCTGGTGGATGTGGCATGTTCTTCCGAGGGAGATATGGACAGATTCTGGGAGATCTTAGATGAACGGCTGGAATTATGCCATAGAGGCCTTCGATGCAGGCATGAGCGTCTGTTGGGGACGGTGTCTGATGTGGCGCCGATCCTGTGGCAGTACGGCGCTCTGGCGCGGCTGAAGAAAGGTGAAGTGATCGATAAGCTGCTGTATGACGGCTATTCGACGATATCTCTTGGATATGCGGGACTCTACGAGATGTGTATGAGGATGCTTGGGAAATCTCATACCGATCCGGAGGCGAGGCCTTTCGCGCTGGCGGTAATGCAGAGACTGAACGATAAGTGTATGGAATGGAAGGCTGCGGAGCATATCAGCTATTCGGTATACGGGACGCCTATGGAATCTACAACTTATAAATTTGCAAAATGTCTGCAGAAGCGGTTTGGCGTTATCGAGGGAGTCACGGATAAGAACTACATTACGAACAGTTATC
The DNA here is from genome assembly GCF_000403455.2 of Dorea sp. 5-2. Lineage (GTDB taxonomy): Bacteria > Bacillota > Clostridia > Lachnospirales > Lachnospiraceae > Sporofaciens. The sequence goes on from NZ_KE159723.1 coordinate 93,279, forward strand.
ACGTGCATGTATCAGAGGAAATTGATGCTTTCAAGAAGTTAAAATTCGAAGCAGATTTCCAGAAATTGTCTCCGGGAGGCGCGATCAGTTATATTGAAGTACCGAATATGCAGAATAATATTCCGGCGGTTCTCTCTGTCATGCAGTTTATCTATGATAATATCATGTATGCGGAGCTGAATACGAAGAGTGATTATTGTGAGTGCTGCGGGTACGACGGAGAGATCCTGATCAAAGAAGATGAGGCAGGCAAGTTGGTCTGGGAGTGCCCGAGCTGCCGTAATCAGAACCAGGATAAGATGTTCGTAGCGCGCCGGACTTGCGGATATATCGGGACACAGTTCTGGAATCAGGGACGCACGCAGGAGATTAAGGACAGGGTACTGCATCTGTAGGGGAAGGATATGCATTACGGAAATATAAAAGAAATTGACATCGCAGACGGTCCGGGAGTCCGGGTGAGCCTGTTTGTCTCGGGATGCCGGCATCACTGCAAAGGATGCTTCAATCCTGAGACCTGGGATTTCGAATATGGAGAACCATATACGGAAGAAACACAGGAAAAGATCCTGGGATTGTTGGCGCCGGATTATATACAGGGATTTACGCTGCTTGGCGGAGAACCGTTCGAGCCGGAGAATCAGAGGGTTCTTGCCGGACTCTTAAGGCGAATCAAGGAGAGATATCCGGGGAAGGACATCTGGTGTTACAGCGGTTATCTGTATGATGAAGACCTTGCCGAAGGCGGCAGAGTGCATACGGAAGTAACGGATGAGATGCTTTCCTATATTGACGTGTTGGTAGACGGGGAATTTGTGGAAGAGTTGAAGGATGTTACCCTGGTGTTCCGGGGGAGCAGCAATCAGAGGATCATAGAACTGAGGAAATAAGAAAAGGAATGAACGGATATGAATGTAACAAATTACAGGCGCACGGAGTATAATCAGCCATTTATTGAACAGAGAGCGGATCCATATATATACAGGCATACGGACGGAAAATGCTATTTTACGGCGTCGGTTCCGGAATATGACAGGGTTGTTCTAAGAGAGTCTGATACATTGGCGGGACTTAGAGAGGCGCCGGAGAAGACACTGTGGACGAAGCATGAGAGCGGTCCGCAGAGCCTGCATGTATGGGCGCCGGAGATCCATTATCTGAACGGGGAATGGTATATCTATTATGCGGCGGGGGATAAGGATGACGAATGGGCGATCCGCCCTTATGTGCTGAAATGTACCGGCAAAGATCCGATGAATGATGCGTGGATCGAGATGGGGATGATAAAGGCTTCGGATGACGATTCGTTCTCTTTCCATGCCTTCTCGTTGGACGCCACGATCTTTGAACAGAACGGCGTATATTATTATATATGGGCGGAGAAAACAGGCGTGGGCAAACAGATCTCGAACCTGTATATCGCAAGAATGGAATCACCGGTGAAGCTTGCCACTGCGCAGGTGCTCCTGACGACTCCGGATTATGACTGGGAGAGGATCGGCTTCTGGGTGAACGAAGGACCGGATATTCTGGAACATGGAGATAAGCTCTTCCTGACATTCTCAGCCAGTGAGACAGGAATAGATTATTGTATGGGAATGTTGTATGCGGATAAGGATGCAGATCTTTTGGATCCGGGGGCGTGGACGAAGCTTCGGTATCCGGTGCTTCAGACAGACGCAGACAAGGGGATCTACGGACCGGGACATAATTGCTTCGTCAAGGCGGACGACGGGGTCACGGATCTTTGTATCTATCATGCGCGGCAGTATGACGAGGTATTGGGGAATCCCCTCTATGATCCGAACCGCCATGCGATGGTCATGCGGATGGAATATGATGCAAAAGGGTTCCCGGTGTTTGTTTACAGGGAAGATCCGTTAAGCAGCCTGTAAGATATCAGGTTGGAGAAGAAGGGACTGCCAGATATTTCTGGCAGTCCCTTCTTAGCTTCTTTTCTGCAAAGAAATGATCTTAAGCCAGATTGGAGGAAAGACTTATGAAAAATGAGAGTGCACAGAAAATTCTTCTGTTAGAAGATGATGAGAGCCTGAACCGCGGAATATCGCTTACTTTGCGAAAAGCCGGATATGAAGTTGTCTCTGCATTTACACTGGCAAAGGCGCAGGAGTATCTTGCGAAAGGGAGATATTCCCTCATCATCTGTGATATCACACTTCCGGATGGAAGCGGACTTGAGATTGGGCAAAAGGTTCGTGCCGCCAGTGAGATCAGCGATACGTATATAATCTATCTGACGGCGCTGGATTCAGAAATTGATATCGTAAACGGATACGAGTCGGGAGCCGACGACTATATGACCAAGCCGTTTTCCCTGATGGTGCTGGTCTCTAAGGTAAATGCGCTTATGCGAAGGATAGACAATGCAAAGGAATACGAGAGTGTCATGACATGCGGGGAGATTGAGGTGAACTGCCGGGAGATGAAGGTGTATAAGGGCGGCGAGGAGATCGCCCTCAGTAAGAAAGAACTGCAGCTTCTGGTATACCTCTGGGAGAATGCGGGGCGGATCGTGTCGAAGGAGAATATCCTGGAGCATATCTGGGATGTGGACGGGCAGTTTGTGGATGATAATACGGTGACGGTCAATATCAGCAGATTGAAGAATAAGCTGGGGACAGAAGAGATTTCCAATGTAAGGGGACTGGGATATATATGGAGTGGGAAAGTAATAAGAAGGTAAGAAAATATTTGGGCGTCTATCTGCTCTTCTTTGTGATATTTTCTTTCTTCATGTTCATGGTGGCAAGGTATGAGATTACCGGGGATTGGAGGCGGATGATCACGCTTATGACAAAGTATCCGGAGTTGGAAGGAGAGATCATAGCGGCATGGGAGAAGAGCCCGTCCAGTCTTCCGTCCGGGGATGGATTGACGGAGGAAGGTTCGCTTGATACAAAGGAGCTCCGGCGCATGATCCAATTGATAGAAAAGAAGTACGGATATGATCTGAATTACACCAGTGCGGCGGGGGGACTGTGGAAGTTCTGGGGAGCCGGCGTCTGTGTCGGTGCGTTGCTGATCGCCATAGCGGGCTATATGGAATGGCAGAAGGATCGGGCGGAAAGAGAGCATCTTCGGGAGTTGCACGAGTGCCTGGAGAGGTTCCGGGAAGGCGGATTCGGTGATGTCTCGGAATATGAGACAGATCCGAAGAGGTATTCGGAGGAATGGATGAAGGTGTGGGAAGCTTTGCGAGAGCTGGGCGTTTATTTTGAAGGGCTCAAGATCCGGGTAGAGAAGGAAGAGAAGAATACGAAGACCTTGGTCACCGACATTTCCCATCAGCTTAAGACGCCTCTTGCGTCTCTTCGGATGTGCCATGAGCTGGCAGTGGGAGACCAGCTGACAGCAAAGGAGCGAAGAGAATTCCTGGAGCAGGAAGGAAGAGAGATCGAGAAGTTGGAGGCTCTTCTTCAGGAATTGGTCAATCTGTCCAGATTAGAGGCGCACATGATCCAGCTAACGACTGCAGCGGCGAGTCTTAAGAAGACGCTTACAGGGGCGGTCAGCCAGGTCTACATGAAAGCAAAGAATAAGGATATGGAGATACAGGCAGATATGGAAGAGGATCTGGTGATCTGCCATGATACGAAGTGGACAGAGGAGGCGATCGTCAATATCCTTGATAATGCGGTAAAGTATTCCAAAGAGCACACAACCGTTACGGTGCGTGTGAAGCAGTTGGTCAGCAATGTCCTGATAGAGGTCGAGGATGAAGGGATCGGGATCAAGAAGGAGGAATTGCCGAAGATCTATCAGAGGTTCTATCGGGGGAAGGATGCGGCGCAGATGGAGAAAGACGGCGCAGGAGTGGGGCTGTATCTGACGCGGATGATATTGGAACGCCAGGGCGGGACCATATCCGCAAGGCAGAAGACCAGAGGGGGAACGGTGTTCCGGGTTACGCTGCCAACTGCCAGTGCACATTTTCAGACATGCTCTAACACTCACACTTATTAGCTGCCGGGAGGTTTCTTACAAAATTGTTATGGTTCTTGTAAGTGTTTTGTAAGGGCGGGAGGTTATAGTTTGCTTAGACTATATCTGAAATGGAGGTAACTATATGAAGATGGACAGCGATAAGATCTTAGTGGTGGAGGATCTGGTGAAATATTATGGAACCGGGGAGAATCCGGTGAGGGCAGTGGATCATACGAGCCTTCAGATAGAGAGAGGCGCATTCACGGCGATCGTGGGGCGTTCAGGTTCCGGCAAGTCTACGCTCCTGCATCTGATCGGCGGGCTGGACCGTCCGGATGCGGGTAAGGTGTGGATCGAGGGGAAAGAGATCTTTTGCCTTAAGGATGACAGGCTGGCTGAGTTCCGCAGGAAGAAGATCGGATTCATCTTTCAGGATTATAATCTGATCCCGTCGCTGAATGTGTGGGAGAATATCGTACTCCCGCTGGGACTGGATAACCGGAGGGTGAAGAAAGAAGAGGTAAGGAATGTGCTCGAGAAGATCGGGCTTGCGGATAAGGAAGACGCCATGCCGAATGCTCTGTCGGGAGGGCAGAAGCAGCGGACGGCAATCGCCAGGGCGCTGGTGACCCGTCCGGCGATCATTCTGGCGGATGAGCCTACGGGGAACCTGGATTCCCAGACGGAACTTGAGGTCATGAGCCTGATGAAGAGCTGTGTGACAGATTTCGGGCAGACACTGGTCATGATCACCCATGACGAGATGATCGCACAGATGGCAGACCGTGTGATCGAGATCGTGGACGGCAAGGTGGTGAGTGACTGATGAAGATGACGACGAGGATTGCATTTGACAATATGAAATACCACAAGAGCAGAAATATTCTGATCGGGATCGCGATCATCCTGACGACCATGCTGCTGTTCGTAATCCCTACGGTGGGGCGGGGGATCGTAAAGCTTCAGTTTGCGGCGACAGACAGGCTCTACCCGGCATGGCATGCTCTTTACAGGAATGTGGATGAAGATACGGCTCGTAAGCTGGCAGCGCACCATGATATTTCTAAGGCTGGTATTCGAAGCGACGCGGGATATATGAGTCTTGAGCAGGCTTCGGTCGCGATGCTGTATGTGGACGAGACCGGCAGAGAATTATATAAGATGGCGCCGGAAAGGGGAAGGGTTCCGCAGCGGGAGGATGAGATCGTGGTGTCGCCCGGGATCCTAAAAGAGCTTGGGCAGCAGGGAGATATCGGCGACACGATCACGGTTCCCTATCAGATCTTCCGGGACGGGGGACTTGACCATACGCAGCAGAAGGAGTTTCGGATCTGTGGATTCTTCGAGGATAGTGAGGCGAACCTTGAGAATAGGATGTATACGGCTCTGGTCTCGGAAGCATTCCTGAAAAATGAGGTTCCAAAGGAAGAGCTTGCTTACCGGTTCCTGCTGCAGATCGCGGATGGAGACAATCCGGATACCGTAGAGATTGAAGAGAAGATCAAGCATATCGCAGAGCAGTTCGGAATCTCGGAAAAGGATATTAATATCAATGAGGATTATCTGGTGGCAAATTATGTAGACCCGGTTATGATTCCGGCGATCGTCCTGATCATGCTGGTTATCATGCTGGCAGGAATGATCACGATATACAGTATCTATTACGTGTCCATGAATCAGAGGATACAAGAATTCGGCAGGATGAAGGCGATCGGCGCCACGAAACGCCAGATCAGGCAGATCGTGCTGCGGGAGGGATTGTGTATCGCTGCAATTACGGTACCGGCAGGGCTTCTGATCGGCACGTTCGTTTCCCAGGTGGTTATGAAAGTATTTGTCAGTGTCAAAGCTCCTGCCAAGTCCGCAATTTATATAGATACAATAAAGGCGGTATTTGAAGAGGGCGAAGTGAGTCTGTGGTGCTGGTGGGAGTATCTGCTTGCGGCGGCGGTGATGATATGTACCGTGTATTTCTCCCTTGTCCGGCCGATGCATGTGGCGGCAAAAGTCTCTGCGGTTGAGGCGATGCGCATGCAGAATGCGGGAAGAAGACAAAGAAGCAGGCGGAAAGGTTATGGATTCCTGACTGTCGCTCGGCTGACCAGGAGGAACCTTACGGAGAACAAGAAGAAGAGTACGGTCACGATCCTTGCGATGGCAGTTACCGGGGTGTTCATGATGGTGGTCGCCACAGTCCTTGCCTGTGCCGATCCAAGGGAGAGCGCCAGTAGTTCGATTCTGGGACAGTATGAGATCTCGCCTATCGTAGAGCGGGGGAATAAGGAGCATCCGGAGCGTGAGTGGTCCGAGATCCTGAAGGATAATCCGCTGAATGAATCGTTAAAACAGCAGATCGAGGCGCTGCCTGGGGTGGAGAAGGTAGATGTATTCTCCACGTATACGATCTCAGGAGGAACATTTGCAGAAGAGGAAGGCGAGTCGCTCAATGGAGTACCGCCGGAGTATGCGAAAGAGCTGGAAAAAGGTATCATAAAAGGAAAGGTGACTTATGAGGAATTAAAATCCGGGGATAAGGTGATCATAGACAACACAGCCTTGTGGTGGCATCCGGAACTTGATGTGGGAGATAAACTGAACTTAATGTTTCGTGACGGAGAGAAGACCTTTGAGAAGGAGGTTGAGATCGCGGCGATCGGGGACTACGGACATGGTATGACCCGCTATAATTATCTGATCATGGCGAAAGAAGCCGTAGACCGGATGAGCGAGTATAATTCCTCCGAGTTTTTCCATGTGTATGCGGATAAGGATTATGATCCGGCGCTTGAGAAGGAGCTTGCAGATATCGTCCATGCATCCGGAAGGATCCAGATGCGGACCTGGCAGGAAGAATATGACAAGTGGAGTTCCACCACGCCCATAACGGCAGGAGCGTGTTATGCATTCCTGGGAATCCTGGCGGCGATCAGTGTGATGAACCTGATCAACACCATGATCAACAGCGTCCATGTGCGTAAGAAAGAGCTCGGAATGATGCAGGCGATCGGAATGTCAGATTCACAGCTCCTTAAGATGCTGCAGTTAGAAGGGCTCTTCTATACGGCGGGCACACTGGTGATCGCCGTGGGAGGCGGAAGCCTTCTGGGGTATCCGGTATTCCTGTACGCGAAGGAGCACGGATGGATGGAGATCCGCAACTATCATTATCCGGCGGCAGCTGCCTGTACGGTGGCGGTTGTGCTTCTGCTGCTGCAGATTGTGCTGGCGGCAGTGATCGCCAGGTCTGTGAGGAAAAACTCACTGATCGAGCGGATCCGGTTCAGTGAATAACGATAAGAGATTGAGAGAAAAGATCAGCGGCGCTTGCGGTATCTGGCAGGCGTCGTTCCGTATTTCTCCTGAAAGATCTTGTAGAAATACCCTTTGTTATGATATCCGACAAGCTCGGTGATCTCGTCTACGCTCTTATCTGTGGCGGTCAGCATATGTTCGGCATGCTCAAGGCGGATCTGCTGTACGTATGCCGAGTAAGTAAGCCCTGTCTTGTTCTTGATGATCCGGTTGAAATAATCCTCCTGAAAATGGAACTCACGCACCAACTCCTGGATGGTGACCGTGGCATAGTGCCCCCTGATGTAGTCCGAGATCTCTTCAAACAGGAGCCAGTTCATAGTCTTGCGCTGTTCTCTGGAGAGAGAGAAGTCGTATTCCGTGCTTATGATCCGGAAGATACGAAGCAGCAGTCCCTTGCAGATATAGTGTGCTCCGGTCTCGTTATCGTGCAGCTCCTTTAATAACAGGCAGAGGCAGTCCTCAAGCCTGCCTACGGGATCGGAAGCAGAGCCGAGACCGGAGGCAGAGTCAGAACCTGAGCCTGAGCCTGGACGGAAATGCAAGTATTGCTGTACATTCTTCTGTTTCAGCAGCGCGGACTGCAGAAAGGAGATGATCTTCTGAGTAGCGACATTTTCATCCATGATCTCAGAGAACATATCGTTGGCGATGCCGAGGAACAGGATGACGGCGGGCTGATCGAGAAGGTGGTCTTGATGGAGGCAGTTCTTGTCGATCAGGCACAGGTCGCCTTTGGCAAATGTGATATCCCGCCCCAGGATCCGTTGGCGGAATTCCCCTTCGACGACATAGGCAAGCTCGATGTAATCATGGGTGTGGAGCTGTGTTTTCTCACCGGATGGAAAAGGCAGCCGGTAACAGAAGGGTTCCGGCGCCGGGGCGAGAGTAGCGCGCAGGACGGGGGAAGCGGCAGAGCCTGCGTCCGCCCGAATCGCCCAGCATAGGGCAAAGATCCGTTCGTTTGGGGGAAGGGGATAGGTCTTGACCTCCTGATCGGACTTCGAGTATTCCGGGCAGACAAGGCGCGCCCCCAACTTATGGTCGGGAGGCAGGAGCCGGGGTTCGTCTCCGGTGATATGGCTGCAGTATTCGGACAATGTTAAGTTGGAAATCTTCATAAATATGGCTCCTTTCTATAATTCACGCACTGTCTTTACTGTCATCAGATGCGTGGATGCCGGAGATCTGGGATTAGCCTGGCGGGAAATTACTTATATGTTTATACCTATGTTCGTGTATATTTTTTGTAGATCAAGTACGAGAACCCTGCCGCCACGAATTCCGTGAAGCAGAAGGCATACCATACGCCGCTTACGCCGATCAGCCTGCTAAGAAGGAATGCGGCGGGAATGATCACGGCAACATAACGAAGCAGTGATATATACAGGGAGGGCGTCCCTTTCCCAAGCCCTTCCAGCGCCCCGCAGCAGGTGACGGAAACTGCCGATACGATGAAACCAAGGCTGATGATATGCAGCGCTTTTACACCGATGCGGATGGTCTCTTCGTTGGAAGTGAACAGCCCGATCAAGTTGTCCGGGATCAGCCATGACAGGACGGTGCCGGCGATCATGACGCCTGCCGTGAGCGCAAGGGTCGTCTGGAAGATCCTCTTCACCCGCAGCTTCATGCCGGCGCCGTAATTATACCCCATCAGGGGACGTATACCCTGGATGATACCATTTGCCGTCAGATAGATGAAGGTCTGAAGCTTGTAGTATACGCCCAGTACGAGTACATAGGTCTCCGAGAATCCTGCGAGGATTCCGTTCAGTACCGAGATCAGCAGGGAAGGAAGCGCCAGGTTTAAGGTTGCGGAAAGACCGATGGAATATAAGCGCATGACGATATTCTTCTCTGGTTTCATATAGCGCCGCTCCAGTTTAAGCGGAAGCGGGTCGAACCGGCAGAAGAGTAGGTATCCGATAAGAGAGACGGTCTGCCCGATCCCGGTTGCGTAAGCCGCTCCGGCGATCCCCATGGCGGGGAAGAACCCGATCCCGAAGATCATCAGTGGATCCAGGATGATGTTGGCAACGAAGCCGAACATCATACAGAGCATGGATACCTTCATCTTCCCAACAGCCTGGAAAAGCTTCTCGTATACCAGTTCCAAGGCGATCACTGTGGAGAATAAGAAGGCGCGGTTTGAGTATTGAAGCGCCATGCCGGTCACCGTCTCATCTGAGGAAAACATCCTGAGAAACAGAGGCATGACGGCTATGCAGATAACAGTCAGGACGATGCCGTGGATCAGGTTCAGCAGCATCCCCTGGGCGGCGGATTTATTGGCGCAGGCATGTTCTCCTGCTCCGAGAAAATATGCGGTCGCCGCATTGATCCCGATGGCGAATCCGATGGCGATGGCATTGATCATATTCTGTACGGGATAGACCAGCGCCAGTGCGGTCATGGCATCCTCGCTAAGTTTTGCTACGAAGTAGCTGTCCACGATGTTGTATAGGGAATTGACTGCCATGGAGATGACCATGGGCAGAGACATGGACAGTACAAGCGGCAGTATCTTCTTTTCTTTCATAAATGTTTGTTCCATAATTCATTCTCCTTGCACAAAAAAATACCACACAAGCGCTTCCGGCAATTGTGTGGCGAAAAAAGAGTACTCTTGAAAAATCCACTCCCAAATTGGGTTTGTTAATAGTATGTCATATGGAGGTGGGATTGTCAATCTGAAATTTGCCAAGTGGTGAATTCAAAATTTCAATTTTCCATTGTTCTTATATGTATTTTTTTGTATAATCTAATTATGAAAATGTTTATTGGAGGTGGCGGATATGGGAAAATTAAGAGTTTACCTGGATACCTCGGTAATCAGTCACTTGCTTCAAGAAGATGTTCCTGAAAAAATGGCCGATACCAGACAATTATGGGAAATGTTTCGCGCAGGAATGTATGAGGTATATCTTTCCACAGTGACACTTGAAGAACTAAAAGGATGTTCAGAACCAAAGCAAAGCCAACTTTTCGATTATTTAGGGCTTATTGACTATACCCTTGTTCAAATCGATGATAATGTTGCGGATATTGCACAGCAAATTATTGAAATGGGGATACTAACAAAGAAAAGCTATGATGATTGTCAACATATTGGAGCTGCTATTGTTAGTGAATGTGACTGTATTATATCATGGAATTTTAAGCACATTGTAAATATTAAGACGATAAGAGGGATACGGGCAATTACAAATTTGAAAGGTCATAAACCGATTGAGATTCTAAATCCATCTGTACTATTAGAAAGTGAGGAATGATTATGAAGAAACCTGCTCTAAGTCCGGATTTTACTATCGAGGATATTCACAAATTAAGAGAATATAATTACTATCAGACAAAGGATATGAGTCGGCAGGATCGCATAGACTATTATAATACTCGTGGAATAGAAGTCCATAAAGAGATACAGGCTAGAAAATTACAGAAAATATGAATTTGTAGTGCCGGAAGAAGCGTACTGATCTATAAGGAGCGGTATGGATATATTATACAGATAGCATTGCAGAGGCGAATCCCTGCAGGAATCAGGAAAAGGTAATACTGATCCCTGCAGGGATTTTTATTTGTCGTTATAATGTCCATGACAGGATACGATCGTTGTCTGATTGCCAACAGTCTTATATACGATACGATTCTTCTCATCAATATGCCGACTCCACCATCCGCTTAGATTCCCGGATAGAGGTTCAGGATGACCTATTCCGTCAAAAGGAGTTCTTTGGATATCTTTAATGAGTTTAAGTCATGCTCTTTCGGAACAGATTGCCCGGATTCGATCTTAGCAATGCGTTCTTCCAATATTCTTATGTTAGATTCTGCAAAAAACGGATCGGCTGTGATTTCAAAAGGAATCTTATTTTGGCGGACGACAGCTTTTGCAAACATAGTAAAAGCTGTCGTCATATTCAATCCCATGTCTTCGAAAAGAAGCTCAGCTTGTTTTTTTAACTTTTCATCCATTCGGATAGTAATGCTTGTTGTTGCCATATGATCAAACCTCCTACTATGCTAGCATAATACAATAAATGTATGTATATGTCAATACATGATATGTACAAATGTATAAATTGTACAGCACCAAAATTTATGTAGTAAATAGAAGTCGGATTAGGTAACTTTTTCTCCAAACCGGCAGAGTTATGAACTTGTGTAGGTGTCAGGCATTTCCTTATAATAAATGCAGATCATTAATCAGTTTCAGTTTCAAGAAAGAGAGGAAATCAATATGTTAAAATCAAAAACTTACCAGTTCTGGTTCTGCACCGGTTCACAGGATTTATACGGGGATGTGTGTCTGGCACATGTGGCGGAGCATTCACAGAAGATCGTGGAGGCGCTGAATGCGTCCGGCAATCTTCCGTATGAAGTCGTATGGAAACCAACCCTGATCACTAATGAGCTGATCCGCAAGACCCTGAACGAAGCGAATACAGAGGAAACCTGCGCGGGAGTGATCACATGGATGCATACTTTCTCACCGGCGAAGTCATGGATTCTTGGACTTCAGGAGTACAGAAAGCCGCTGCTTCATCTCCATACGCAGTTCAACCGTGAGATTCCATATGACACCATTGACATGGACTTCATGAACGAGAATCAGGCGGCGCACGGAGACAGAGAGTACGGACACATTTTCAGCCGCCTTGGCATGGAGCGGAAGGTCATCATGGGATATTGGGAGGACGCGGACGTTCAGAAAAAGATCGGCTCCTGGATGCGCACGGCGGTCGGCGTGATCGAGAGCAGCCACATCCGTGTCATGAGGATCGCGGATAATATGAGGAATGTTGCCGTTACCGAGGGCGATAAGGTAGAGGCGCAGATCAAGTTCGGATGGGAGATCGACGCATATCCGGTGAATGAAATTGCGGCAGAAGTAGAGGCAGTTTCCAAAGGAGATATTGACGCGCAGGTCGAAGAATATTATGATAAGTATGAGATACTTTTGGAAGGCAGAGATGAGAAGGAATTCAGAGAGCATGTAGCGGTGCAGGCGGGAATCGAGATCGGGTTCGAGAGATTCTTGGAGGCGAAGAACTACCAGGCGATCGTGACACATTTCGGTGATCTTGGAAGCCTTAGACAGTTGCCGGGGCTTGCGATCCAGAGGCTGATGGAGAAGGGGTATGGATTCGCAGGAGAAGGCGACTGGAAGACGGCGGCGATGGTACGCCTCATGAAGATCATGACACAGGGTATGAAGGACGCGAAGGGAACCTCGTTCATGGAGGATTACACCTATAATCTGGTACCGGGCAAGGAAGGGATCCTGCAGGCGCACATGCTTGAGGTATGTCCGTCTGTGGCGGAAGGCAAGATCAGCATCAAGGAACAGCCGCTCTCCATGGGAGACAGGGAAGATCCGGCAAGACTTGTATTTACATCTAAGACAGGTCCGGCTATCGCGACTTCACTCATTGACCTTGGGGACAGATTCCGACTGATCATCAATGACGTGGACTGCAAGAAGGTGGAGAAGCCTATGCCGAAGCTTCCGGTAGCCACAGCATTCTGGACGCCGCAGCCGAACCTGCAGACAGGCGCGGAGGCATGGATCCTTGCGGGCGGCGCGCATCACACTGCATTCTCTTATGACCTGACTTCCGAGCAAATGGGCGATTGGGCGGCATGCATGGGTATTGAGGCCGTCTATATTGACAAGGATACGACCATCCGCCAGTTCAAGAACGAGCTGCTGTGGAACAGTGTCGCGTACCGCAAGTAGGAGGAGAATAACATGAGCAACGTAAAAGAAGTAATTGAGAGCGGCAAGGCTGTGCTTGGCATTGAGCTTGGATCGACCAGGATCAAGGCGGTGCTGATCGGAGAGGACCACACACCGATCGCGTCAGGCGACCATGGTTGGGAAAACCGCCTGGAAGATGGAAACTGGACGTATTCGCTGGATGATATCTGGACAGGGCTGCGTGACAGCTACAAAAATCTGGCGGCAGATGTCAAGGAGAAGTACGGCGTTCCTCTTAAGAAGATCGGATCCATCGGCTTCAGCGCGATGATGCATGGATATATGGCGTTCGATAAAGAGGGCGATCTTCTGGTTCCGTTCCGTACCTGGAGGAATTCCACCACAGGACCGGCGGCAGAGAAGCTGATCGATCTGTTCCAGTATAATATTCCTCTGAGATGGAGTATAGCCCACTTATACCAGTCCATCCTGAATGAAGAAGAGCATGTAAAGGACGTTGCATATTTTACGACATTGTCCGGTTATATCCACTGGAAGCTGACGGGAGAGAAGGCGCTTGGGATCGGCGATGCGTCCGGCATGTTCCCCATTGATGTGGAGAAGAAGGATTTTAATGAGGAAATGATCCGGAAATTCGATGATCTGGTGGCGGAGAAGAATTATCCGTGGAAGCTCAGAGAGATCATGCCGAAGGTTATGGTGGCAGGAGAAAGTGCGGGCGTCCTGACGGAAGAGGGCGCGCGCCTGTTAGATGAGAGCGGGGAGCTTGAAGCGGGAATTCCGTTATGTCCGCCGGAAGGTGATGCCGGAACGGGTATGGCGGCGACGAACAGTGTTGCGCAGCGTACCGGTAACGTATCTGCCGGAACCAGTGTATTTGCCATGATCGTGCTTGAGAAAGAGCTTCGGAAAGTCTATCCGGAGATCGACCTTGTGACGACGCCGGACGGCAGCCTGGTGGCAATGGTACATGCCAATAACTGTACTTCTGACCTGAACGCGTGGGTAGGCATCTTCAAAGAATTTGCCGAGAGCTTCGGGATAGAAGTGGATATGAACAAATTATTCGGAACCTTATATAATAAGGCGCTGGAAGGCGACGCGGACTGCGGCGGATTATTGTCTTACGGATATCTCTCGGGAGAATTCATCACAGGAGTGGACGAAGGACGTCCGTTATTCGTGCGGTCGCCGAAGAGTAGATTCAATCTGGCGAACTTCATGCGTGTAAACCTGTTCACAGCGCTCGGGGCGATCAAAGTGGGTATGGATCTGCTTCTGAAGGAAGAGGATGTAGCGATCGACTCTATCCTGGGACACGGCGGGCTGTTTAAGACCAAAGGGGTAGGACAGAGGATCCTCGCAGCGGCGATCAATGCGCCGGTATCCGTGATGGAGACGGCAGGCGAAGGAGGCCCGTGGGGCATGGCGCTTCTGGCTGCTTATATGAAGAACAAGGCAGACGGGGAGACTCTGGAGGATTATCTGGCTAAGAAGGTATTCGAAGGAAATGCCGGAAGCCGTATGGAACCGGATGCGAAGGACGTGGAAGGCTACGAGGTATTCATCGAGCGATATAAGAAGGGCGTGGCGATCGAGAAAGAGGCGCTTAGATGCCTGATCTAGATATAAGAGGGGCAGCACACTAGTGCACTGGCTGTGAAAAGCCTCTGCCCTGTATGTTTTGTGTAGGAGGAATCGGAATTATGTTGGAGCAGTTAAAGAAGGAAGTCTATGAAGCGAATATGTTATTGCCAAAGTACGGCCTAGTTACATTTACCTGGGGAAATGTAAGCGGAATTGACCGTGAGAGCGGGCTGTTCGTGATCAAACCAAGCGGGGTAGAGTACGACAAACTGAAACCGGAGGATATGGTTGTCGTTGACCTGGAGGGGAACAAGGTGGAGGGAGATTACAATCCTTCCTCCGATACGGCTACCCATGTCGTTCTGTATAATCGTTTTCCAAATGTCGGCGGTATCGTACATACCCATTCCTCCTGGGCGACCAGTTGGGCGCAGGCAGGAAGAGGGATTCCGTGTTACGGGACGACCCATGCGGACTATATCTACGGGGAGGTTCCGTGTGTGAGGAATCTGACGAAAGAAGAGATCGACGAGGCGTATGAGAAGAATACGGGTATTCTGATCGCAGATGAGTTCGTGGCACGTAAATTGGATTATGTTGCGACTCCGGCGGTGCTGTGTAAGAATCATGGACCGTTTACCTGGGGTAAGGACGCGCATGAGGCTGTGCACAACGCGGTGGTATTAGAAGAAGTGGCGAAGATGGCGGCGCGCTGTGAGACGATCGATTCGCAGAATCAGCCTGCACCGCAGGAATTACAGGATAAGCACTACTATAGGAAACACGGCGCCAACGCGTACTATGGACAGCCGGGAAAATAATCAGATATAGGATAAAAAGAACCGGTCTCAGGCGGACCGGTTCTTTTTGGATGTATTGTTATTTTATGAAAGGAAAAGATAATTCTATGTATAAAAATTGCTTATTTACAAATACTGATTTATATAATATAATCGAAATAAGTTAATCGAAATTAGAATTATTTCGATAGAACGAAATAATTTATGTCAATTAAAAAATATTTCGTCAGAAACGAGAGGGGTGAGAAGTATGGTGAAAAGAGAACGCTATCTCAAAAGAATCAGGCCTTTTTATGAAAGTGAACTAATAAAGGTATTGATCGGCATCCGAAGGTGCGGCAAATCGGTATTGCTCAGGCAGATTATCGGAGAGATGAAAGAGAAAGGGATCAGGGATGAGCAGATAATATACATGAATTTTGAGGATTTTAAGTTTTCTGGTATCAGGACTGCTCAGGCGTTGTATGATTATGTCGTAGAGCGGCGTGTGAATGAAGAGAAATATTATCTTTTTTTTGATGAGATACAGATGGTAGATGAGTTTGAACTGGTGATCAATTCTTTCCGCGCGACTTGGGATGTGAGCATCTTTATTACGGGGTCGAACGGAAAACTGCTGTCCGGAGAATTAGCGACTTATCTATCGGGACGTTATGTAAGCTTTAAGATTGCGCCTTTTTCTTTCTGGGAATATTGCCAGATCAGAAAATTAGAGGAACCGGCTGATGAAGACCTGGTGGAATATCTGACATGGGGAGGCATGCCGCAGCGGTTTCATCTTCAAAATGAGATGGAGATGGAGACAATGCTTAGGGATCTGTATAATTCGATTGTATTGCGGGATATTGTACAGCGGACGGGAGCGAAGGATGTGGATTTGCTGAACCGCATATTTGAATATCTTACCCAGACTCCGTCGCAGATGTTCTCGGCAAAAGGGATCGCGAAATATTTTGAGAGCGTGAACCGTAAGGTGGGGACAGAGACTCTGTACAATTATCTTGACCATATGATAACGTCATTGATTGTGACGAAAGCGCGGCGATATGATATTCGGGGGAAACAGCTTCTGACTACGCTTGATAAGTATTATCTGACAGACCTGGGCCTGGGGAAGATCCATAACAGCGGGTTCAAACTGGAGATGGGAGCTTTACTGGAGAATGTGGTGTTTAACGAGTTGTCTTCGAGAGGCTATGAGGTCTTTGTGGGGAAGCTTCCGAAGGGCGAGATTGATTTTGTAGCTGTAAGAGGGCAGGAAAAGGAATACTATCAGGTGGCGTATTATCTTTATGACCAGTCGGTGGTTGAACGAGAGTTCGGGGCGTTTAGGAAGATTGAGGATAATTATCCTAAGTATGTAATTTCCATGGATAAGATGGATTTTTCGCAGGATGGGATCATCCATAAGAATGCGGTCAGATTCTTGATGGAGCGAGGATTTCAGTAGATCTGTGCCCGGAAGTTATGGCTGATCGAGGCAATTTAAAAGGACTGCATATTGGGAGGAGTGCAGTCCTGAGGAAAAAGTTATGAAAAAGAATTTTGTTTGTCCGACGTATCTATCGAACAATTACAGTATAAGCAGAAACTGTGATAAAAGTGTGATTAAAATGCAAATTAATTGTTAACAAATCGAAAACGAAATTTGAAGCGTTGCATTTTGGAACCTATACGGTTGTGAATAAGTCAATGGACTGACCGTTCATAACCGGAGGAGCGTCGCACAACAGGTACAGGATGGCGCGTGCCACATCGGCGGCGCTTCCCATAGATATGCCGTCCTGACCGACAGAATGGTTATATACCCGCTGACCGGGAGTGTCTACGATACCGGGAGATACG
Source organism: Dorea sp. 5-2 (assembly GCF_000403455.2). Lineage (GTDB taxonomy): Bacteria > Bacillota > Clostridia > Lachnospirales > Lachnospiraceae > Sporofaciens. The sequence goes on from NZ_KE159723.1 coordinate 110,493, forward strand.
GCGTTTACCTGGATGCCGTATTCCTGTGCCTGGATGGCAGCAGTCTTGGTCATGGTGATGATACCGCCTTTAGCGACTGCGTATGCGCCCATCTGTGAAGCGATGCGTCCCATGCGGGAGGATACGCTTACGATCTTACCGCTTCTCTGTTGTATCATGACAGGAAGGATCTTGTTCATACAGAGGAAGGGGATGCGCAGATTAGTCTTGATGATCTGATCCCACTGGTCTTCGGACCATTCCCAGAGCTTGATCGCCTGGTGTTCGATATTTTTGTAGATTTCGGAGGGGTAGCCGCCGGCATTGTTGACCAGGATGTCGATCCGTCCGTATTTTTCCATAACTTCGGCGGCAAGGGCTTCGACTTCGCTTCCTACGGTGAGGTCATGGGAGAGCGCTACGGCAAGTCCGCCGTTATCTTCGATGAGCCGGACTGTTTCGTCCAAGTCAGACCGGGTCCTTGCCACGGCTGCCACGGTGGCGCCTTCTGCCGCGATGGCAAGGGCAGCCTCCCTGCCGATGCCCTTGCCGGCTCCGGTCACGATTGCGATTTTTCCTTGTAATTTCATACTGTACCTCTGCTTTCTTAAATTCTTGGATTTATATTATGGTATTGCCGTATTTAAGGAAGAATTCTTCCGTGGACGGATGGATATAGCTGGCGCCAATCTCCTTTAGCAGGATCAGATTAAGCCGGTTGTTCAGGTTCTTCTTATCCAGGGCAATGGCTTTGGTCAGTTCCGAAAGAGAGACGCCGCATTCGTAAGGAAGCCCATAAGTCCGTAATACCTGCAGGATGCGTTCGGAAGTGCCTTCGGCTGTGAGGCATTCTTTTTCCGCAAGCTTTGAGATCTGGTACATGCCGATGGCGACAGCCTCCCCGTGGCTTTCTCTTCCATAATTATAATATTGTTCGATGGTATGTCCGAGGGTGTGCCCGAAGTTCAGAAGCATACGCTCGCCCGTATCGAACTGATCGTGTTCTACCACCACGCGTTTGATATCTACACAGCGGTGGATGATGGCGGGAAGGTCTTCTTTTAATTCTTCAAAGGAACCGTGCGATTCCAGAGTCCGGAATAGTCCGGCGTCTTTGATACAGCCGTATTTGATCACTTCACCCATGCCATCGTGGATAAAGCGGCTGCTTAACGTATCAAGCACCGTCGGATCGATCAGGACCAGGGACGGCTGATAGAAAGCGCCTACGAGATTCTTGCCTTGAGGCAGGTCTACGGCGACTTTGCCTCCGACGGAGGAGTCTACCTGGGCGAGTAGTGACGTGGGGATCTGGATCAGTTTTACGCCTCTTAAGAAACTGGAGGCGGCGAATCCCGCCAGATCGCCGATCACCCCGCCTCCAAGGGCGACGATCAGGTCGCTTCGGGAGATCTTCGCATCAAGCAAGGCAGTGTAGACGCCGGGAAGGGTCTGGAAATCCTTGGTCGCCTCTCCGTGAGGAAGGACAAGGGGGCGGCATTCATAGTCAGAAGCCAGTTGCTTTGACAGCTTCTCTCCATAGAGAGGATAGACCTGATCATCGGAGATGATCAGGATCCGTCTGCCTGTGAATACGGTGCGGATATATTCGGCGGCGCGTGACAGCAGGTTGTTTTCAATATAGATAGAATAACTGTTTGCGCCTAAATTGACATCTATTTTCATCTTATATCGTTCTCCTGGTTAAGATTAAATATTTTTCCCGATCACTTTGGCGATCTGCAGGACTTCTTTGAGTAATACGTCATACTTCTGCGGTTTCAGTGATTGTGCGCCGTCGCAGAGCGCGCATTCCGGATTGTTGTGGACTTCTATCATGAGACCGTCGGCGCCGGCAGCGACAGAAGCCTTTGCCATAGGTTCTACAAGCCACCATTTGCCGCCTGCATGGCTTGGATCCACGATGATCGGAAGGTGTGTGAGCTTGCGAAGCACCGGGATACTCTGCAGATCCAGTGTATTCCGCGTATAAGATTCGAAGGTACGGATGCCGCGTTCGCAGAGGATCACATTCTCGTTTCCGGAAGCCATGATATATTCTGCCGCCATGATCCATTCCTCATAAGTAGCGTTAAGTCCCCTCTTAAGGAGGATCGGGCGGTCAAGCCTGCCTAACTGCTTCAGGAGATCGAAGTTCTGCATATTGCGGGCGCCGATCTGGATCAGGTCGACCTTCTCGTTGAAGAGATCCAGATGATCCGGCGACATTAATTCTGTTACAATGGGCAGCCCTGTCTCTTTGCGGACTTCACATAAGATGTCAAGTCCTTCCACTCCCATTCCCTGGAAGGAGTAAGGGCTGGTTCGGGGCTTGAAGGCGCCGCCTCTTAAGAGATTAGCGCCGGAAGCTTTTGCCGCAACGGCGATCTCCAGTACCTGATCAAAAGATTCTACGGAGCAGGGACCGGCGATCATAGCGAGGCTGCCGCCGCCGACTTTGACTCCGGAGACGTCTATGGTAGAGACCTCCGGATGGAACGCGCGGTTTGCGAGTTTATATGGTTCCTGGACATGCATGACCTTGTCTACGGCGGAATCCACTTCGAATAATTTGGAGTCGATTCTCGTAGTGTCGCCGATACATCCGATGATCGTCATCTCGGAACCTTCTACGATATGTGTGTCAAGCCCTCTTCTTTTTATCATATGCTCCACACGGGTGAGGTCGTCGTGTGTTGCGCGGGGTTTCAATACAATGATCATATGTTGTCATCCTCCAATCAAAATATTCGCACTGTAAAATTTTAATTGTTTAAAGTGCGAAACTAGAATAATATTACCGCACGGGAAAAAGGTTGTCAACACTTTTTCGGAAATTATTTACGGAATATTTGCCGGACATGAAGGCAGGACGCTTGTAAAATAAGGGGGTTCTATTTATAATATAGGAAGCGCGGCTTATACGGGGACAAATGTGCTCTGGCACGCAGGGAGAAGGTATATATGCGGCGGTTAAGCGGCGGGGAAGGAGAAGCGGCATGGTCCACGTGTGGTTTGCAGATATTACACCATTATTAATAGAAGAGATATACCGGAAGTATTACCAGGAGGCGCCTGCCTGGCGCCGCAAGAAGGCGGATCGTTACAGGAATGAGAAGGGGAGGGCGCAGAGCATAGGCGCATGGAGCCTCTGGGAGCAGATCCGCAGAAGATATGGATTGTCGGAAGAAACGGTTTATAATTTATCACATTCCGGCGATCATGTCCTGTGTGCGTTCAGTGACTGCGACGGAGTGAAGGTGGGATGTGACCTGGAAGTAATGAAAGAGTTTCGTGAGCCGGTCGCCCGAAGGTTCTTCTGCAGAAGTGAATATGAGCATATTATGGAAGCGGATGAGAAGGACAGGGCGCGGATGTTCTATCGGTACTGGGTTCTGAAAGAGAGTTTTATAAAGGCGACACGCCGGGGGATGGCGTTGGATCTGCGGTCTTTTGAGGTCGGATGGGAGAAGGAAGGACTGCCTGTCCTGGTCCGTAAGCCTGCGGAGTATCAGGGAGAAGATTATTGTTATCAGGAATATGCGAAGGAGGGCGTGGACGCGGGGATCGCAGTCTGCACAACCGATCGTGAGATTGACGCACGGCTGCATATTCTGGAATTATAAACAGCTGTTGACGGGATTTTAAGTATTTGTTAGAATAGTCAGGGGGGAAAAGGAAGGGTTTACCTAGAAACAAATAAGTTTACAAAGAGCTCCGAAATTAGTAGGGAGGTTGGGCAATGCAGGATTTAACATTTGGCGAACAGGTCAAGATCGTCCTGAGCCGTAAGAACATGACGATCAAAGACTTGGCAAGAAAGATTGAGATACGTACGAAGAAGAAGATGTCCCGACAGAATCTGACACAGAGGCTTGGAAGGGATAATTTTCAGGAACAGGATATGCGGATGATCGCAGAGATACTGGGCTGTTCTTTTTACCTGGATATTCTTGGCGATCATATAGCTGCGGAGAAAGCAGAAAAGGAAGAGGCGTCGGCGGCTGTTGACAATGGGGAGAAGAAAGAACAGGCAACTGCTGCTTTGACGGAGAAGACGCCGGAAGAGCCGGTGACGAGAGCGCCGCAGGGGTTGGAAGCCGGCAGCGGCAAGGAGACAGGCCAGAAGCCGGAAGAGAGCAACAGTACGGGGACGGGTCAGAGACCGGAAGAGAGCGGTGATACAGAGACGGGTCAGAAGCTGAAAGAGAGCGGTAATACGGAGACGGATCGGAAGCCAGAGGAGAGCGGCAGTACGGAAGAGGATCGGAAGCCGGGAGACGGCAGCGGCAACGCGGCAAATGAGAAAGTGGAAGATCCCGGCAATAAAAAGACGGATGAGAAAGCGGCAGCAGCGCATGAGCGGGATATTACGATCGGCGAGCTGGTTGATATACATGAAGAATTAGATGCGATGATAGAGAAGGCATCGGGTGAGCCTTCAGGGAAAGAGATGCACACCGGGGAAATGAAGAAGGAAGAGCATGCGGATCATACATATGGACATGCCGAACCCGGCAGCACAGATCCACAGGTCCAGAGGATACCGGAGGAAGCGGCGGAAGGCGCGCCGCCTGCAGAAGAAGGCGAACCGGTGGAGAAGCTTCTAGAAGAGATCGAAAGTATGGAGAGAGAAAACCAGAAAGAAGAGAAGACGGAAGAGAAACCGGAACCCCAGGAGAAGCAGCATGGTTGGAGGACATATTTCATGCAGCGGATCAAGCGATGGGGAAAGGAACAGGCGGAGAGCAGCGGGGAAGGACATGCCGATAAGGGCGCGGAGACAAAACCGGCAGCCGGGATGCCCGCGGCGGGATACCAGGCGGACAGGCAAGAGGGAAGCACGTACGCGGTGACCGGGTATAGGACAGATTACACGCCCGTAAGAGACGATGCAAAAGTGGATTACGGGGTGGAATTTTATCCGGAAGCGGATGTGGCAGAGAGTGGATACCCGGGAATGGATGAGGCGCAGAATGTTTATCCGGAAGGAAATTATGTGCAAAATGTCTATCCGGAAGGAAATTATGTGCAAAATGTCTATCCGGAAGCAGATTATGTGCAGAATGTTTATCCGGTAGACACCCGCGGCACGGTGAACCGGGAGACGGCTTATATAGAAGAGGAATATATCCAGAAAGCGCCGCAAAAGGAAGAAGACTTAGGCGAGCGTAATCCGTACACCGGAAAAGAGTATGAGTCGAACAGTGTCCGTATGCATCCGTCCAGAATAGGGTATGTGCAGGTGTATGACCGCTCGAACCATCAGTGGACAGATATGACAGAGTGGGCGTTTCTGGGGTATCAGGAGCGGAAGAAGCAGCTTCTTGGCAAAGATTACGATCCGCCGATCTATCTGGATTAGGGGAAATATTTTAGAATGAATAGCATTTTTCAAGTTCCTGGGGAATAGATTATGATAAGAGACCAGGATTGGAAGTGAAAGCTTGAGGCGTTTTATTCGTTATTTATATGAATACGAACAAGGAAGAAGGCTGCGCAATGTAGGATTTGTGAAAGCGGAGCAGGGCGAGAGAGAATGTACACTGCACATTCATGGTAAAGGGCTGCATATGAAGGGAGAGCGGAAGCTGACCGTATATCTCTTCTTTGAAGAAGGAGACGAGTGTGTGGGAATATGGCAGGGGACCGTGGATAATGTGAACCCTGCCATTAATTACAGGTTATATTATACGGAAGAAGACGCCGGGGGACCGGAGAATTTCCGCAAGATCAACGGAATGCTCTTGGAAAGTGAGCTGGGGCATAAGTATGCTGCGGTGTGGGATGATTCGCCGGTAAATATAAGCAGAATGCGAACGCTTAATCCGACGCGGGATAGCGCCGCGCCGGGGGATAGGAAGGCGCAGCAGGAAGAAGCTGTGCCGCAAGGTTCCTTACGGCAGGAGGAAACCGTGCCGCAGGAAAGCGCTGTACCGCAGGGAGAGTCCTCGCGGCGGGAGGAAGCTATGCCGCAGGGAAGTTCCATACGGCAGGGAGAGAACGTACCGCAGGGAGATTCCATACAGCGGGAGGAAACCGTGCCGCAAGAAAGCGCCGCGCCGGGGGATAGGATGGCGTCGCAGGTAGATGCTACACGGCGGGAAGAAGCCGTACCGCAAGTAGATTCCATACGGCGGGAGGAAGCCGTACCGCAAGAAAGCGCCGCGCCGCAGGATAGGATGACGCCGCAGGGAGGTTCCATACGGCGGGAGGAAGCTATGCCGCATGAAAGCGCCGTACCGCAGGGAGATTCCATACGGCGGGAAGAAAGTGTATCACGGATGGACGCCGCTTCGGTGCAGGAAGTGGCGGGAGATATGCCGGAATCTCAAGTGATCCATGAGGCGATGCAGGAAGAAGAGAGAGTAGAGAGAGATGAGCGGGCAGCCATGCCGGGACAGCGGATAAATGCGGCAGACACGAGATATGCTGAACGGGATGTGATACGCGGAGATAGGAAAGGAGCCGGGGCGGATAGGCCAGAAACGGTGCAAGAGGGATCGGATCAGCCGGAAGGGCAGATAAGCCGGGAAGAAGCCGGGAGGGAGCCAAAAGAGCCGCATCGGACAGCCGACGCAGTATCACAGGAAGCCTGCGGTCAGTGTGAGAGAACGGAGAGAATACCGCAGTGTACCAAGATCCAGCGCAATGATCTGGCAAGGCTTCCAAGATGCGAATGGAAATGGGCGAATAATAGTTTCCTGCTTCATGGATATTATAACTATCATCATCTGGCGCTTCTTAATGACGGCAGCAGATATTTGCTGGGAGTCCCGGGGATCTATCATCCGCAGGAGGCAAAGGCGGCGAATGTATTCGGGTTCACGGAATTCATTCCTGTCCAGGAGGTAGACATAGATCTTACGGATGATGAAAGAAACAGCCAGGAGCAATTCGGCTACTGGTGCAGGCAGGTTAAGAGGCCGCTGAAGATGTAGATACTTACTACGAATGATCAAGTAACAAAAAAGCAGATAGGATCCGGGAGAAAGATATGCAAAGCAAGGATGAGAAATACATGAAAGAAGCGATCCGGCAGGCAAAGAAAGCATACGGGATCGGAGAAGTGCCGATCGGATGCGTGATCGTATATGAAGATAAGATCATAGGCAGGGGATATAACAGAAGGACGATTGATAAGAATACACTGGCGCATGCGGAACTCGCCGCGATCAGAAAGGCAAGCAGAAAGATGGGGGACTGGAGGCTTGAGGGGTGTACGATGTATGTGACCCTGGAACCCTGTCAGATGTGCTCCGGTGCGATCGTGCAGTCCAGGATACCGCGTGTCGTGATCGGGTGTATGAATCCGAAAGCCGGCTGTGCAGGTTCCATATTGAATCTGCTCCGGATGGAGGAGTTCAATCACCAGGCGGAAGTGACAACGGGAGTTCTGGAGAAAGAGTGCAGCCAGATGATGAAAGATTTCTTCAAGGAGCTGAGAAAAGCAAAGAAGGAGAAAAAGGATAAGGAACAAAATAAAAAGGCTGATGCAGAATGAGTGATCTGTACAGCCTCTTTTTTATGGGTCAATATCATCAAAATCATTTATTCGTGCATTGCGCTTCGAACGTGGATTCACAGACGTTACCTTGACAGTTAACTCAGCCCAGGCACCCTTACGGCACCCGGAAGGTTCTGCTTAGTGCTGCTTCGTTCCCGACCTGACACGGTTCACAGATTCCCGTCGCGTAAGACCCAAACATCAACGCCACTTATCAAGGGCAGCTCCACAAACCCATGCCCTCTGCGCAATATCACCCCTGCTATAGCGGATTGCAGGTACAAGGTACCGCTAACACCCCGGCTGCACGGTAATTAATTGTACTGTATAATGGAAGAAATGTCAACCGCAGGGCGAGGTTTTTTGGTTTTTTGTTGTAACGGTCAGAAAATACTGTTATAGTAACGGATATCAGAGTGATAAGGGGGATCGGCAATGAAGATATTATTGACGGCGGTAAATGCAAAATACATACATTCGAATCTTGCCATATATTGTCTGAAAGCATATGCGAAGGAGTATTTGAGGAAGCGGGGGGAGCCGGGCGCCAAAGAGCAAGGGACGGACGGCGTGGAGATTGAGCTGGCAGAATATACCATCAATCAGCAGGTTGACGATATTCTGAGGGATATCTATAAGAGAAGACCGGATGTCCTGTGCTTTTCATGTTATATCTGGAATATAGAGTATGTAGAGGCTCTTGTCAGAGAAATTGGGAAACTGAGACCGGGAATGCCAATCTGGCTTGGCGGTCCGGAGGTGTCCTATGATGCGGCGGATGTGCTGGGGCGCCTCCTGCCGGTCAGAGGCGTTATGAAGGGCGAAGGAGAAGAGACATTTGCCAAACTGTGCAGAGTGTACGCATCAGGTTTGGCGGCAGGGGAGGAAGAGAAGAACCTGGCAGAAGTAAGAGGTATCGCTTACCGGGACAAGGATGGCAGGATCAGAGAGAATCCTGCCCGCCGGGCGATAGATCTTTGCCGTGTGCCGTTCATATACGGCAGCCTGCCGGGGACTTCGGCAGAGGAGGGCGATGGGGAAGATCCTATGTCGGACTTCCGGAACAAGATCATTTATTATGAGAGCAGCAGGGGATGTCCATTTTCATGTAGCTACTGTCTGTCTTCCGTGGATAAGCAGATGAGATTCCGGGATCTTGACCTGGTGCAGAAGGAATTACAGTTCTTGATCGACCGGGAAGTGCCGCAGGTGAAATTCGTAGACAGGACGTTCAATTGCAGGCATGAGCACGCGGCTGCCATATGGCGTTATATTGCAGAGCATGACAGGGGAATTACGAATTTCCACTTCGAGGTGGCGGCGGACCTCCTGAATGAAGAAGAACTCGGTATTCTGGAAGGAATGCGCCCGGGGCTGGTGCAGCTTGAGATAGGAGTGCAGTCTACGAATCCGGATACGCTCCGCAAGATCCGTCGGAGGATGGACTTTGGCAGAGTCCGCGGTGCGGTGGAGAGGATACGCAAAGGGAAGAATATTCATCAGCATCTGGATCTGATCGCCGGGCTGCCGCATGAGGATCTGAAGAGCTTTGCCAGATCCTTTGATGATGTGTATGCGCTCGAACCAGATCAGCTGCAGCTTGGTTTTCTGAAAGTATTGAAAGGTTCGTATATGGATGAGAAGCGGCAGGAGTACGGACTTGTATGCCAGAGCCGTCCGCCTTATGAAGTGCTGTATACCAGGTGGCTCTCCTATGAAGAGATCATACGGCTTAAGGGGATCGAAGAGATGGTGGAAGTCTATTATAACAGCGGCCAGTTTAAGAACACACTGAAAGCGCTGGAGAAGAGCCATGCGTCTGCGTTTCTGATGTATGACAGTATGTACAGATTCTATGAGAAATATGGTTATGAGAGGCAGCAGCACAGGCGCAGCGCACGCTACGAGATCTTGCTGCGTTATATCGAGGAATGTGCCGATATCTGTGAAGAAGCGGAGTATTACCGCGAGCTTCTGACTTATGATTACTATCTGCGTGAGAATGCGAAGAGCCGTCCGCATTTTGCCGGGGAGTATAAGGTCACGAAGGAATTTCTCCGCGCCTTTTATGAAAATGAAGAAGAAACCCACAGGTATCTGCGTTCGTATACCGATCATGACAGCAGCCAGATGCGCAGGATGACGCATCTGGAATATTTTACCTGGATGGGAAAATATATCCTGTTCGATTATAAAGAGCGGGATCCTCTGAGCCAGAATGCGCGAACTTGTATCTTGCAAAAGTGACATAAAGAGTATAAAATGTAAAGAATATACATAAATAAAAGAGAAGGGTATCTGTATGTATATAAAAACGGATATGCGGAAGGTAGAAAGATGGATTTTAATAATAAGAAGACCAGGAGAATCATAGCGATCGTCGTGATCGTGGTTGTAGTAGCGATGGTCGCGACTACGATCATACCGTATCTGATGATGTAGCGGCGTTATCCTGAGTCTGACGGAAAGAGGCTATTGCCGTATGGCGAGGATGTTTTGCAGGGAGAAAGAGGAACGCGAAAGAGAAGGCGCCCGGCGGAAGAACCGCAGGAAGCTTAAGCTTCTTGCTATCCGCGGTGTGATAAGCGCGGGGATCGTATACTGCACAGTCTATGGGATCTTGTACCATTATGTAGGGAAGCTGCCCAAAGACAGGATCTTCCATAATATTTACATTGGCGGGACGGAGGTCTCGGGGATGACGGCGGACGAGGCAGAAAAGGCGCTTCTTTCCCGTCTTGAGAAGGATGTAGGGAAGAAGGTTGTCATGACCGTCGACGGCAGTACGGTGGAAGCAACCCTGGAGGAACTCGGGCTCCGGTATCAGGATATCGGCAGGACCGTGCAGAAAGCAGAATCCTATGCAAAGACTGGGAATATCTGGAGCCGGTGTTGGAAGATCAGGCGTCTGGCAAAGGAAAAGGTGGTTCTTGGAGAAAACCTTGTGTTGGATCATGGCAAAGCAGAAGGGATCATGAAAGAGCGGGCGGTTCCGCTTACGGACCATGCAGAGGACGCGCAGATCAGCCATGAAGAAGGACAGTTCAGGATCACTCCGGAGAAAGAGGGACGGACGATAGACATAAAAGGCTCGGTGTCCGCGATCGAGAGAATCTTGAATGAGGACTGGTCCCGGGGAGACATCGCCGTCACGATGAAGCAGAAGACGGAGAAACCTGCGGTCACGGCAGATCAGCTTAAGCTGATACAAGACGAACTCGGAACATTCTCGACGGATGCGGGCGGAGGGCGGCGCTGGCAGAACTTAAAGACAGGCGCTGACAGGCTTGACGGCAGTATTCTGATGCCGGGGCAGGAATTGTCTGTCTACGGCAGGACTTCGCCTTACGACGCCGATCATGGGTATGTGGAAGCAGGCGCATACGAGAATGGGCGGGTGGTAGATTCTTATGGAGGCGGGATCTGTCAGGTCTCTACGACTCTGTACAACGCTGCGCTTGCGGCGGAACTGGAGATTGTGGAGCGTTATCCTCATTCCATGTTGGTGTCATATGTGGAGGCGGCAAGGGACGCTGCCATCGCAGGGGATTATCTGGATCTTGTGCTGCGCAATCCATATGATGTCCCTGTCTATATAGAAGGCGGGATAGATGATGAGAACCAGCTCCGTTTCACGGTCTACGGGAAGGAGAGCCGGGACGGCGCAAGAAGGGTAGAGTTCCGAAGCGAGATCTTAACGGTGGAAGAGTATGAGGTCGTATACAGGGAGAACAGCAAGATGCCCCTTGGAAGTGTGGAATGTGTAAGCGATCCCCATACAGGAAAGACGGCGCAGTTATGGAAGATCATATATCAGGACGGACAGGAAACCGGTAAAGAGAAAGTGAATAACAGTAAGTATGATAAGACGGATAAGATCATAGAGATCGGAACTGATACGGCAGATCGGCGTGCCGCAGATTATGTGCGGGAAGCCATTGAGAGCCAGGAGTGGGAGAAGATCGAGGCGGCGCTTCATGCAGTGACAGAACAAGAGCTGCCAGAGCAGGAATGAGCCGCTGTGCAGAAGTGAGAAAGAGCAGCCGGGAATGAATTTTCAAGCATGTTCCGGGTAAGACAAGGAGAGAGGATATGAGGATAAAGACCGATACGGCACAGCTTGCCGGCAGGATACATACCGCATATGGGTGGTCGGAGCGGACTGGGGTATATGCATTCGCCGCCGTATATAATGCGCTTGCAGCGATGGGGGCGGACTGTCTGGCGGCAGAGGCGTACATCGTGATCCCTGCCGGCGCAGGCGTATCTCAGGCAGGGCAGGTTACTGCCGGGCGGATTCGGCATGGGTTAGAAAAAGGGCTTCGCAAGGCATGCGCAGAGCGGGGAGTGGAATTGACAGACGTCCGTGCGGCACAGAATCCATTGTTATCCGTGCCTTCCGTGACCGTCACAGGCGCCGGGACGGCAGCAGGAGAGGGAACCTTGCAGAACCAGGCGGGCGCAGAGATCGTCCTGACTAAGTGGATCGGCATGGAAGGAATGCTTCGGATCGCAGAAGAGAGAGAAGAAGAATTAAGGCAGAGGTTCGCGCCGGTCTTTCTAAGACAGATCCAATCGTACAGAGATGAGATATTCGCAGGCAAGGAACTGGAGACGGCGAGACAGGCAGGGATCACCACGGTGCGCCAGGTCGCCGAAGGCGGGATCTTTGCCGCGCTGTGGGAGCTGTCGAAAGAGACGGGGATGGGGCTTGATCTGGACATGAAGCAGATACCTGTCCTGCAGGAAACCATAGAAGTCTGCGAGTGTTACAGGCTGAACCCCTATCTGCTGACATCTGCAGGGAGTTTCCTGATGGTTGCCTCGGATGGGAGAGGACTTGCGGATACACTGCATAAGGAAGGGATTGCGGCGTCTGTCATAGGAAGGCTTACTTCGGGAAATGATAAAGTGATCCATAACGGCGGGGACCTGCGCTGTCTTGACCGTCCGGCGCCGGATGAGATATATAGATTGTTCTTATAGGGAATATACTGGCATATACTAATGTACGGTTCCGGCGATAGAACGCCGATATGGAACCGAACATCAGATATACATATGAATTTAAACAGGAGGTTACATTATGGAAGAGATGAGAAAACAGATATTGAAGTATCTGGAGAAAAACAGCCGGGTAGAGCTGGGAGAACTGGCTGTTCTTCTGGACACGGATGAAGTGACGATCGCCAATGAGATGGCGCAGATGGAGAAGGAGAAGATCATCTGCGGTTATCACACGCTGATCGACTGGGACAAAGCCGGCGAGGATCATGTAAACGCATTGATCGAGGTCTGCGTGAAGCCGCAGAGGGATAAGGGATTTGACAAGACGGCGGAGAGGATCTGTAATTATCCGGAGGTGACGGCAGTCTATCTGACGTCCGGAGGATATGATTTGATCGTGACCGTAGAAGGGAAGACGCTTCTGGAAGTTTCCAGGTTCGTATCCGGCAAGCTGTCCCCGATCGAGGATGTCATAAGCACTACGACACATTTTATATTGAAGAAATACAAAGACCATGGGACATTGATGTTCCGCAAGAATAAATCAGAAAGGATACCGGTGACGCCATAATGAGAGATCCATTGTCAAAGAAAATTGTCGGCATTCAGCCGTCAGGAATCCGTAAATTCTTCGATCTGGTAAGCAGTATGCCCGACGCGATCTCGCTGGGCGTGGGAGAACCGGATTTCGATACGCCGTGGAGGATCAGAGAGGAGGGCATCTATTCTCTGGAAAGAGGAAGAACCTTCTACACCTCGAATGCCGGCTTGAAAGAACTGAAAGAAGAGATCGGCAGATATCTACAGAGAAAGATCAATGTTTCATACGATCCGAATAAGGAGATCATAGTAACCGTAGGAGGAAGCGAGGGGATTGATATCGCCCTTCGCGCCATGTTGGATCCGGGGGATGAGGTTCTGATCCCGCAGCCGTGTTATGTATCCTATCTGCCCTGCACGGTTCTGGCAGACGGAGTACCGGTGACGATCCCCTTGAAGGAGGAGAATGAATTCCGTCTGACGGCAGAAGAGCTGAGAGCAGCGATCACACCCAAGACCAAGATCCTGGTCCTTCCATTTCCGAACAACCCCACGGGCGCGATCATGACCAAGGAAGACTTAGAGCCGATCGCGGAGGTGGTGAAGGAACACGATCTCTTTGTGCTGTCGGATGAGATCTATTCCGAGCTGACTTATAAGTCGGAGCATGTATCTATCGCATCGCTTCCGGGGATGCAGGAGAGGACGCTGGTCATCAATGGCTTCTCTAAAGGATTTGCCATGACCGGATGGCGGCTCGGCTATATCTGCGGACCGAAGATCATCGTGGAGCAGATGTTGAAGATCCATCAGTTTGCGATCATGTGCGCGCCGACCAACAGCCAGTATGCGGCGATCGAAGGCTTGCGCCACTGTGAGGATGAGGTTCAGCAGATGCGGACCGCTTACAATCAGCGGAGAAGGTATCTGCTTAATGAATTCAAGAAGATCGGGCTGTCATGTTTCGAGCCGTTCGGAGCATTCTATGTGTTCCCGTGCATTAAGGAATTCGGCATGACGTCCGAAGAATTTGCAGAGAGATTTCTGGAGGAAGAGAAGGTCGCCGTGGTTCCGGGCACGGCATTCGGCGATTGCGGCGAGGGATTCGTGAGGATTTCCTATGCATATTCTCTGGAAGACCTGAAAGAAGCGATAGAGCGTTTTGAGAGGTTTATCGAGAAACTTAGACAGAGGTAAGAGTATGTTGAATATTGTGTTGCATGAACCGGAGATACCGGCGAATACAGGGAATATCGGACGGACATGTGTAGCGGCGAACGTCAGGCTCCATCTGATCGAGCCCTTGGGGTTCCGGTTGGATGAGAAGAGCCTGAAACGTGCCGGGATGGATTACTGGGACCGGCTGGATGTAACGACATATATAGATTATGACGATTTCCTGAAGCGGAACGAGGGCGCGAAGATCTATATGGCGACGACAAAAGCGCAGAAGATCTATACGGAAGCCAACTATGAGCCGGACTGCTATATCATGTTTGGAAAAGAGAGCGGAGGAATACCGGAGGATATTTTGGTAAACCATAGAGACGAATGTATACGGATCCCTATGGCGGGAGAGATCCGCTCCCTGAATCTTGGGAATTCCGTGGCGATCGTGTTATATGAGGCGCTGCGCCAGAATGGGTTCGCGGATATGGCTCTGACCGGAGAATTACATCATTTGAGGTGGGAATAGAAAAGTAATATAGTTAGACAATTGCCATATATGTGATAAAATTTGATTTATATATATATTGTTTATGGAAAAGTGCCCAGAAAAAACCATAATAATATGGACTTTTGGAATGGATTATATTATAATTCTTATGTTGATAATTTTTTGGCTGGACATATTTCGACCAGCAACATTTAAGAGGGAGAGGTGGTGAACAGATGGTAGAAGAAACCATTAGGACCATCAAGGAGACGGAGAATGAGGCAGAAGAGATTATAAAAAAAGCAGATGCGGCATATACCGAGATCCTTGAGAAGGCTAAAGCCGATGCTGCTGATATGGTAAGTAAGGCAGAAGCCGGGGCTAAGGCAGAAGCAGCAGCAGACCTTGAGAAGGCGAAAGAAGCCGGAAGAAAGTCAGAGCAGGAAGCGATGGACGGCGTCGAGAAGGAGATCGCGGCGCTTAAGCAGGGTGCGCTGGCGAAAGAGTCTGAAGTGGTAGCTGCTGTGATCGCAGAGCTGGTATAGTGTTTCGCAGGTAACTATGCAAATGACCGAAGGAGCGTCCCCAGGGGAGTGTTCCGGAAGATCTGGTTATTTGCGAAATGTTATGCCAGGCTGGTTTTGCACAGCCGGACAGAGGAAAGAATTGAAGTAAAGGAGGGATGCGGCTATGGCTGTATTGCAGATGCAAAGAATTAGTATCTGCGCGCTGAAAAAAGACCGTAAGGCTATCTTAGAGAAGATCCAGTCCATGGGTGTGATCGAGATGAATCAGGTCGCCGAAGAGGAAGACGGCTTCGAGAAGATGGATACCCTGGGAGCCAGGCAGAGCTTTGAGAAGCAGGCACAGGCTGCCGAGCAGGCACTGGCAGTGCTGGAAGCGTATGCACCGGAGAAGCGTTCGATGCTAGCGAGCCTGGAGGGTAAGAAGCTGATCGACAAGAAGAAGTTTGCCGAGATTGCCGACAGCAAAGGCGAGATCATTTCGAAGGTAAACCGACTGGTGGCATGTAACAAGGAGATAGCAGAGAATAAGGCGAATATTCTAAAACTGGAAAATCAGATTGAGTCGCTTCGTCCATGGCTTGCATTGGATGTGCCGATGAAGTTCAAGGGCACGGACAAAGTAGCAATGCTGTTAGGGACAATGCCGGGAGAGACAACGCTGGAATCAGTATATGAACTGGTTGCAAAGCGTGAGCCTCAGGTAGAAGCTATTGATGTCAAGATCATCAACAGCGATAAGGACGCGGCCTATCTGAGCGTTTTTTGTCTTAGGGAAGAAGAGACAAAAGTGGAAGACGCCTTAAGGTCCGGAGGTTTTGCCAGACCTTCGCAAGTGACAGGTAAGGTTCCTTCTGTGAAGAAGGCTAATCTGGAAGGAAAGATCAAAGAACTGAATAGTGAGATTACAAAGATCGAGGAAGAGATCAAGGGATATTCGGCTTCCAGGGAAGAGCTTAAGATCATCGGGGATTATTTCCGGATGAGAGCAGATAAGTATGAAGTTCTTGGAACGCTTCCGCAATCACAGAGGACGTTTGTGATCAGCGGTTATGCGGCTTCAAAGGTAGTTCCTGCCGTGCAGAAAGCGATCGGCGAGTCTTTTGACTGCGTGATCGATGTGGAAGAACTGAAAGAAGACGAAGAACCGCCGGTAATCCTTGAGAATAACGAGTTCTCGTCAAGCGTGGAGGGCGTGCTTGGTTCTTACGGACTGCCTCACAAGGGAGAGTTCGATCCGACGACCATCATGTCGTTCTTCTATGTGTTCTTCTTCGGTATGATGTTATCCGACGCCGCATACGGTGCGATCATTGCGGTGGCATGTTTTGTGGTATTGAAGAAATTCCCGCGTATGGAAGCGGGGCTTCGCAAGTCGATGAAGATGTTCATGTACTGTGGTGTATCCACGATGGTATGGGGAGTCTTATTCGGCGGATATTTTGGAAATGTTGTAGACATCGTATCAGAGGTATTCTTCGGCAAGCTGGTTACCGTGCCGGCGCTGTGGTTTATTCCGCTGAACGACCCGATGCGTCTTCTGGTATATTCTCTTGCCTTTGGAGTTGTCCACCTGTTCGTGGGACTTGGGATCAAGGGATATATGGAACTTAAGGACGGCAAAGTGCTGGACTTCTTCTGTGACGTTGTACTGTGGTTTGCATTTCTGATCGGACTGCTCTTACTGCTTATCCCGTCAGATATCTTTGCATCCATTGCACAGGCGAAGATCGTATTCCCGCCGTTCCTGAATATGCTGGCTAAGGTACTGGCGATCGGCGGCGCTGTCGGACTGCTTCTGATGTCCGGACGCGAGAGCAAGAATCCGGCGCTTCGGATCGCTCTTGGCGCGTATGACATTTACAATATTACAGGATGGCTCAGCGATGTGTTATCTTACTCACGTCTGCTGGCGCTTGGTCTTGCCACGGGAGTTATCGCATCCGTAGTAAACCAGATGGGAAGTATGTTTGGTAAAGGAATCGTAGGTGTGATCGGGTTTATAGCCGTATTCGTGATCGGCCATGTGCTGAACCTGGCGATCAACCTGCTTGGTGCGTATGTGCACACGAACCGTCTGCAATTTGTAGAATTCTTTGGTAAGTTTTATGAAGGCGGCGGAAAACCATTTGAACCATTCAAATCAGATACAAAATATGTAGATATTAAGGAGGAAACTTTATCATGAGTATTTGGAGTAATTTAGGACTTGTTTATGCGTTACTTGGCGCAGCAGTAGCAGTATTTCTTGCAGGAGCAGGATCAGCGATCGGAGTAGGTATCGCAGGCCAGGCAGCAGCCGGAGTTGTAACAGAAGACCCAAGCAAATTCGCGAAGGTTCTGATCATGCAGCTTCTTCCTGGTACACAGGGTATCTATGGACTGCTGGTTGGATTTATCACATTGTCTAAGGTTGGTCTTCTTGGCGGCGGCGCTGCTGCATTAGATCCGCAGACAGGACTTCTGATCCTGGCAGCTTGTATGCCGATCGGTATCGTAGGCCTGATCTCCGGTAAGTATCAGGGAATGACATCCGCTGCATCTATCGGTATCGTAGCGAAGAAGCCAGATCAGTTCGGTAAAGCTATGCTGTTCCCGGCGATGGTTGAGACATACGCAATTCTTGCACTTCTGATCTCTATCCTGGCTGTAAACGCAGTGCAGATTTAATAAAACATCATTGCTGCCAGGCTCGAAAGAGTCTTGCTAAGCGGCAGATATAGGAGGAGCAAATAGCTATGGCTGGATTAGATAAAATGAAAAGTCAAATCCTGAATGAGGCGAAGGCAGCTGCCGACGCAAAGACGGCAAAAGCGAATGCCGAGGCGGAAGACATCCTCAGTCAGGCGAAGGCGGAAGCCGAAAAACGGCAGAGCAGCATCTCCCAGAAATCAGCATCAGAAGTGGCTAATTATAAAGAACGTGTCGTATCATCCATCGACCTGCAGCGCAGAACGAAGATCCTTGGAGCGAAGCAGGAGATGATCGCGGCAGTGCTTGATAAGGCATATGAGACAGTGGCAGGTCTGGGTGATAAGGAGTATTTTGAACTGATCCTTAAGATGCTTGGCAAGTATGCGCTGTCCCAGGAGGGAGAGATCTTCTTCTCAGCGAATGACCTTAAGAGGATGCCGACAGGATTCGAGCAGGATGCCCAGCAGAAAGCACAGGCAAACGGCGGAAGCCTCAAGGTATCCAGAAAAGGAATGAATATTGAGAACGGTTTCGTCCTTGTATACGGCGGTATTGAAGAGAACTGTACGTTGAGGGCAATGTTTGATGCAAAGAGAGATGAATTAGCAGATAAGGTTCATCGTATGTTATTTTCGTAGGAGGCGCTGATGAGTGAACAATATACCTACGCGGTTGCGCGCATACGTGCTTTGGAAGTGTCTCTGTTCTCGAACGCTGTCATTGACCAGCTGATCGCCTGCCAGGACTACGGGCAGTGCCTGCAGTTTCTGGAGGAGCGCGGATGGGGCGACAGTGAGACTTCGGGAAATGCGGAGGCGATACTGACCAGGGAAGAGGAGAAGATCTGGGAGGTTGTGCGCGAGCTGTCCATTGATATGGACAACTTCGCAGTCCTTTCTTATCCGAAGCTTTTCCATAACCTGAAAGCCGCAATCAAGGAAGTGTGCACGAGCGACAGTGGACGCCATATCTTCTATGACGATGTGGAGATTTCCGGAAAAGAGATGGTAGAGATCGTCGAAGAGAAGAATTTCGGAAAGCTTCCGGCGAGTATGCAGCATGCGGCAGAAGAGGCGTATGAGGCGCTTCTTCATACCAGGGACGGGCAGTTGTGCGATGTGATCATCGACAAGGCGGCGCTTGATGCAGTCTATGCGGCGGGAAAAGCAGCGAAGGCACCGATCATCCGCGATTATGCGGAGTCTACGGTGGCAGTTGCCGACATCAAGATTGCCGTGCGTTCACAGAAAACCGCGAAATCAATGGAATTCATGAAGCGGGCGATGGCTGAATGCAGCAGCATCAGCGTGGATCAGTTATCTAAGGCGGCGTTAAGCGGCCAGGATGCGATCCGTGAGTATCTGACAGGAACCGCTTATGCGGAGGGAGCAGAGGCGCTTGCCGATTCTCCGTCAGCATTTGAGCGTTGGTGCGACAACCGCATCATCCAGACGATCAGTCCGCAGAAATATAATGCATTTACCATAGGGCCGGTAGTGGCTTATGTAATTGCGAGACAGAATGAGATTAAAACGGTACGAATCATACTTTCCGGGAAACTAAATGATTTACCCGATGATTCAATCCGGGAAAGGGTAAGGGAGATGTATGTATAGGATTGCAGTATTAGGCGACTATGACAGTATCTATGGCTTCGCGACACTGGGTCTTGACACATTCCCAGTAAGTACCCGGGAAGAAGCAGCAGAGAAGCTTGGAAGGCTCGCCTCCGGCAAATATGGAGTGATCTATGTTACGGAGAGATGGGCGGCAGAGCTGAAGCATGAGATTTCGAGATATCAGGAGCAGATCACTCCGGCGATCATCCAGATTCCGGGTATTGCGGGCAATACCGGAGCGGGAGTTGCAGGAGTTAAGAAGTCGGTGGAGATTGCCGTAGGTTCAGATATCGTATTTTCACAACAGTGATAATGAAACATCCGCGCCACTAGGCTCGAGAGAACCTCGCCAAGTCGGCAGGATGTACTTTGCAACTAAGCTCGAAAAGACCTCGCTAAGTTGC
>NZ_KE159723.1:130433-143541 GCF_000403455.2 Dorea sp. 5-2
ATGAAACATCCGCGCCACTAGGCTCGAGAGAACCTCGCCAAGTCGGCAGGATGTACTTTGCAACTAAGCTCGAAAAGACCTCGCTAAGTTGCAAAATGTAGAAAGGTAGGGTGATTCGTGCAAATGAGTAGTACAGGTACGATTAAAAAAGTAGCAGGACCGCTGGTCATCGCATCTGGTATGCGTGATGCGAACATGTCTGACGTTGTACGTGTCAGCGAGCGGCGCCTGATTGGAGAGATCATCGAGATGCATGGAGATGAGGCATCCATCCAGGTATATGAGGAGACATCTGGCCTTGGGCCCGGCGAGCCGGTAGAATCTACAGGCGCGCCTATGTCCGTTGAACTTGGACCTGGCCTTATCACAAGCATTTATGACGGAATTCAGCGTCCGCTTGATGATATTATGAAGATTTCGGGAAATAACCTTCAGCGTGGTGTTGAGGTTGCGTCCCTGAAGAGAGATAAGAAGTGGGCGTTTGTCCCGGTTGCTAAGGTCGGCGACGAAGTGGAAGCCGGCGACGTTCTGGGTACGGTACAGGAGACACAGGTCGTTGAGCAGAAGATCATGGTTCCTTACGGAGTATCCGGTAAGGTAAAAGAGATCAAATCCGGCGAGTTTACAGTGGAAGAGGTTGTTGCCGTGGTTACGACCAAGGACGGCGACAAAGAGCTTACCATGATGCAGAGATGGCCGGTTCGTAAAGGACGTCCATACGTGAAGAAGCTTCCTCTGGACGCACCGCTTGTAACAGGACAGAGAGTTGTAGACATGTTCTTCCCGATCGCAAAGGGTGGTGTTGCGGCTGTTCCGGGACCATTCGGAAGCGGTAAGACAGTTATCCAGCATCAGCTTGCGAAGTGGGCTGAGGCTGACATCGTAGTATATATCGGTTGCGGCGAGCGTGGAAATGAGATGACGGACGTTCTGAACGAGTTCCCGGAACTGAAGGATCCGAAGACGGGACGTTCATTGATGGAGAGAACTGTTCTGATCGCCAATACTTCTGATATGCCTTTCGCGGCTCGTGAGGCATCCATCTATACAGGTATCACGATCGCAGAGTATTTCCGTGATATGGGATATTCCGTGGCGTTGATGGCTGACTCCACCTCCCGTTGGGCAGAGGCGCTCCGTGAGATGTCCGGACGTCTGGAAGAGATGCCTGGTGAGGAAGGTTATCCTGCATACCTTGGATCTCGTCTGGCTGAGTTCTATGAGAGAGCCGGCCGTGTGATCTCCCTTGGTAAGGATGCAAGAGAGGGCGCGCTGTCTGTAATCGGTGCGGTATCTCCTCCGGGTGGTGATACTTCCGAGCCTGTATCCCAGGCAACCCTGCGTATCGTTAAGGTATTCTGGGGACTGGATGCGGCGCTTGCTTATAAGAGACATTTCCCGGCGATCAACTGGCTGACCAGTTATTCTTTGTATCTGGATAACATGCATGACTGGTTCAACGGAACCGTGTCAGAGGACTGGATGGAAGGACGCCAGAAGATGATGAGCCTTCTGACAGAAGAGGCGGCATTGGAAGAGATCGTACAGATGGTAGGTATGGATGCGCTGTCTCCTGGAGACCGTCTTAAGATGGAAGCGGCACGCTCTATCCGTGAGGACTTCCTGCATCAGAACTCCTTCCATGAGGTAGATACCTATACACCGCTCCGGAAGCAGTATCTGATGATGAAGCTGGTTCTTGCATTCTACGAGCAGGCAACAGAGGCGCTTTCAAAGGGCGCATCTATGAAGGTTCTCCTTGGAATGGATGTAAGAGAGCGTATCGGTCGTTACAAATATACGACGGCAGATAATATCGAGGCAGAATACGAGAAGATTATGAATGAATTAAGCGCAGAGATTGCTGGTGCGTTTGGGAAGGAGGACTTCTAATTATGCCAAAAGAGTATAGAACCATACAGGAAGTTGCCGGACCGCTTATGATGGTAAAGGGCGTGGAAGGCGTCGCATTCGACGAACTCGGTGAGATCGAGCTTGCCAGCGGCGAGAAGCGTCGTTGTAAGGTACTGGAAGTAGACGGCAGTGAAGTTGTCGTACAGCTCTATGAGAATGCTGCCGGTATCAACTTAAGTAACAGTAAAGTACGTTTCCTTGGACGGAGCATGGAGCTTGGGGTGTCCGGCGATATGCTCGGACGTGTATTCGACGGACTGGGACGTCCGATCGACGACGGTCCGGAGATCCTGCCGGAGGAAAGAAGAGATATCAACGGTCTGCCTATGAACCCGGCGGCTCGTGTATACCCTGAGGAGTTTATCCAGACAGGTGTATCCGCCATCGACGGACTGAACACACTGGTACGTGGACAGAAGCTGCCTATCTTCTCCTGTTCCGGTCTGCCGCACTCACAGCTTGCGGCTCAGATCGCAAGACAGGCGAAGGTTCGCGGAACGGACGAGAACTTCGCCGTTGTATTCGCGGCTATGGGTATTACCTTCGAGGAGTCCAACTACTTTATCGAGTCCTTTAAGGAGACGGGAGCCATTGACAGAACTGTCCTGTTCATCAACCTGGCGAACGATCCGGCGGTAGAGCGTATCTCTACGCCGCGTATGGCGCTGACCGCGGCAGAGTACCTTGCTTTCGAGAAGGATATGCACGTACTGGTTATCCTGACGGATATCACAAACTATGCGGACGCTCTCCGTGAGATTTCCGCCGCTAAGAAAGAGGTTCCAGGCCGTCGTGGATATCCTGGATATATGTACACGGACCTTGCGACCATGTATGAGAGAGCCGGACGTCAGAGAGGAAAGAATGGAAGTATCACCATGATCCCGATCCTGACCATGCCGGAAGATGATAAGACACACCCGATTCCTGACCTTACCGGATACATCACAGAGGGACAGGTAATCTTAAGCCGTGAGCTGTACCGTAAAGGCTTACAGCCGCCGATCGACGTACTGCCTTCACTTTCACGTCTGAAAGATAAAGGTATCGGCGAGGGCAAGACAAGGGCAGACCACGCAAATACAATGAACCAGTTGTTCGCAGCTTACTCCCGTGGTAAGGACGCGAAAGAGCTTATGACCATCCTTGGTGAGGCGGCTCTTACCGAGATCGACCTTAAGTATGCGGAATTCGCCGAGGCGTTCGAGAAAGAGTACGTGTCTCAGGGATATACGAACGACAGGTCTATCGAGGAAACGCTGTCAATCGGCTGGAAGCTCTTGTCCATGCTGCCAAGAGCAGAGCTGAAACGTATAGACGACAAGTTCTTAGATGAATATTATGGTAAGCAGTAAGCCATGCGCAGATGTATGAAAACAGGTATGTATGCGTGCATACAAATGACTGTTTTTATGCAGATGCATAGGGCGTCAGCCCGCAGCGAGAAGAAGCGAAGCGGAATCGAGCTGGCATGGCGGGAATTTTGATATAAGGGGGACCTATTAAATGGCATCTAAACAGATAACTCCTACCCGTATGGAGCTGACGAAGACCAAGAGGAAACTCGTCACAGCCAGAAGAGGGCATAAGCTCTTGAAGGACAAACGTGATGAGCTGATGCGTCAGTTCCTGGATCTGGTCAAGGAGAACATGGCGCTTCGCCAGAAAGTAGAAGCCGGAATCCTCTCTGCAAATAAGAACTTTGTCATAGCCAAGGCCGGAATGGACGAGGCGACACTGAATACAGCACTTATGACACCGAAGCAGGAAGTCAATCTTGAGGTGGGACAGAAGAACGTCATGAGCGTTAATATTCCTGTCTTCGAGACAAAGACAAGGACTGCGGATGCGAACGATATCTATTCCTACGGTTTCGCATTTACATCCAGCGATCTGGATGGTGCCGTAAAATCTCTGGCAGATATCCTGCCGGATATGCTGAAACTTGCGGAGACAGAGAAAGCGTGCCAGCTTATGGCGGCAGAGATCGAGAAGACCAGACGCCGTGTAAATGCGCTGGAGCACGTGACAATCCCGGAAGCTCAGGCAACGATCAAGTATATCACGATGAAGCTGGACGAGAACGAGAGAAGCTCACAGATTCGTCTGATGAAAGTGAAAGATATGATGCTTGAAGAAGCGCATCATTATAGTGAAAGAGAATAAGTAATGAAAGACACCCCGGAAATGAGGATTCCGGGGTGTCTTTTTATGGTCAGATTCAATAAAAATTTTGTTGCAAAAGTGATTGCAAAACCGTACAATGTAGATAGGAAAGTATATGAAATGTAAAAAGAGACATACTAATAAGGGAGGTGTTTCTTATGGCAACTTCAAGCATTATGAAAAATTTTGTTATTTCCGGCAGGGAACAGGTGGAGATGTTTGCCGATGCGATAGAAGCATCTGCCAATGACCGTCCGGTTCGCATTCCTGTGGCTGCGAAGGAAATTAAAGGAGAAGCTGAATTGAGGGCGTTTATGGAAATGAGGAAGAAAGCGAATGCTAATAAAGGATAAGTACATCAAAATTAACATTCGTGAATATTTAGCATTAGGTGCCGATGATGATGCCGGAGAGCCAGCGCTTGACAGGCTGCTCTCCGAATTTTCCTGTCCTAAGAATCCGGATGTTGAGCATTTTTTAAAGAGTAACTGCGTGCAGTTTACCAAAAAAAACCAGTCCGTTACATATCTTGTAATGTCTATGGAAAAGGGCGAGCTCTTGGGTTATTTTACAATAGCATTGAAACCGCTGACAGTACGGGACGAAATGATAAGCAACACTGTAAAAAGAAAAATAAAAAGAGTCAGCGAATTTGACAGTCAGACCAACTCCTATACGATGTCAGCATACCTGATTGCACAGCTTGGCAAAAATTACACAGATGGCAGGAATAAGGAAATTACAGGTACGGAGCTTCTTGAACTGGCATGGAGTGTTATTGAGGATATGCAGTATAGGGGAGGTGGGATGGTAGTATTTCTCGAAGCAAACAATGAGGAAAAACTGCTGTCATTTTATCGAGATAATAAATTCCGGCAGTTTGACACCAGACTGACAGCATCAAAAGAAGCAGAACCGCACGAACTGGTACAGTTTTTGAGGCTGCTCTGATTTTGGGCAACAGAAAATTAATTTCAACTTCTATAAATTGTGTTTACCTACACAATAAATTCCACAAATTTGTATAAAAAATAAGCATATCCCATAGATGATTATTCTAATGCTTGAGAGCCACCAATTTAATCCTTGGGAGCCACTTATAATTTAATGCTTGAGAGCCATTACAATATACTAGATATAGTACGTCTATTATTTACCGCTTATAACATTGTCTCAGAATTGTTTTAAACCTGCAAGGGTAAATACACTGCGTTGCAGCCCTTGCAGGTTTAAAACAATTCTGAGATAGAATAATCAAGCGGTTAAGGATAAGTGTACTTTAATCATAGATACACTATATATTGTGGTGGCTCTGAAAGATTAAAATAGACTTGTATTGATGGCTCTGAAGCCTTAGAACCGTGGCTCTCAAGCATTAAAATAATCAATATAGGATGGAAGATGGGTATAAAGAAGAATAGATTTATGTTAGAGAGGGGAAGGAACTATATGGACAGGTCTCAATGGTACATAGGGACGCCGAACGGGGCTGTGCTGTGCGTAGACAGGGCAGGGGAGAACCAGTTTACCGGCAGGCTGTACCATGCATACAGCAGGGAGAGGGTGGAAATAGAGGGCATCGGGCACCTGCTGTTTGAGCTGGAGCGGTTTTTTGACTCGATCAATTTCCCGCATGTGTCGACGAATGAGAGGACATTCAGGGAGGCACGGCAGGCGGCGGAGCCTGCGGGGAAGATGATAGAAGGAAAGGCAAGGAAAGAGGAAGAAAAAGAGGAAGGAAATGTCAGGGAAGAAGAAAAAGGGGAAGGAAAGGCGAGCGAGGCTATGAAGGGAGAAGGGAAAATAGGAAAGGCGAGCGAGGAGATGAAAGGGAACAGGAAGACAGGAGAGGCTGCAGACGGGGATGGAAATGGAAAGAAGGGCGGCGCACCGAATGGGGAATCGAAGCCGGAGAGGATCCTGAGTGATGAGGAACTGCTGAAGAAGCACGGGGACCTTGGGACATTTATCATCCGGGTGCAGCAGAGGCAGAACAGCAGCTGGCAGGGGCGGATCACGTGGATGGATAAGGATGAGACGATCTATTTCCGTTCGGTGTGGGAGATGATCAAGCTGATCGCCAGTGCGTTAGACAAGGTGGGAGGGCAGGAAGGAGAAGGCATGCGGGATATGACCTGGTCGCAGGAGGATTAGGGTGTGCCTGAAAATCCATTCCTGTCGTCTTGATTATTTCTATAGAATAAAAAGGCAGTGTAGTAAAATGGCTTGCTTACACAAGGTTCGGGATGCCGGCGGCAGATTTTCAATAAATTAGGACGAACAGCTCTTAGACAGCGGTTCGTGACAGTCCGCGGGGATCGTACATTGTGTAAGCAAACCATTTTACTGCTTTTGTGAATAACATGTGAAGAAACGGAGAAATGGATTGACAGACAAGGGCGTAAAGTTGTAGAATGACAAGGACAGAAGGAAGTGATATACATTGAATAGTCAGAGAAAACTAATAAAACGGGTATGTGCTGTTGGAATGACCGGAGTATTGGCGGCAGGATTGGCAACAGCAAAGCCGATAGCGGCGCTCACACTGGATCATGTCATCGCGGCGGAAGGTGAAGAAGAGAAGCGTTGGGAAGACATGACGGAAGAAGAGCGTATGGCTCTGCCGGAAGAAGAAAGAGAACGTCTGAAAGCAGAGGCGGAAGAACGTCAGCGTCTGGCGGAAGAGGAAGCTGCGAGGATTGCGGCAGAAGAGGAAGCTGCTAGGATTGCAGCGGAAGAAGAAGCCAAAAGAGCAGAAGAAGCTGTAGACCCGTCGATTCCGGAAGACGGAACGAATCCGGAAGACCCGGCAAATCCAGGACCGGGAGACGGAACCGAGACGCCGGGAGATTCAACGAATCCAGAAGATCCGGCGAATCCGGGTACGGGAGATGGAACTGAGACGCCGGGAGACGGAACGGATCCGGAAGATCCGGCGGGTCCGGGTACGGGAGATGGAACTGAGACGCCGGGAGACGGAACGGATCCGGAAGACCCGACGAACCCAGGGCCAGGAGACGGAACCGAGACGCCGGGAGACGGAACGAACCCGGAAGATCCGACAGATCCAGGGCCAGGAGACGGGACTGAGACGCCAGATGATTCAACGAATCCGGATGATCCAACAAATCCGGATGATCCGACGAACCCAGATATGGGAGACGGAACCGAGACGCCGGAAGATCCAACGAACCCGGAAGACCCGACGGATCCAGATACAGGAGATGGGACCGAGACACCGGGAGACGGAACGAACCCGGAAGATCCAGCGAACCCGGATACAGGAGACGGGACACTCCCGGGCGAAGAAGGAATGGGGAATCCGATCCCAGAGATACCGGCAGTTCCGGAAGAACCAGTTGTGACTGAGGAAACGGAGGATCTGGCAGAGGAATTACCTCCTGGAAAGACCAGTAATGCGGCTTTGATATTGAGCCAGCAGATCGTGAAGCTTCCGGAGATCGTGGAAGATTTTCATTTCTGGACGGTAGCCAGGAAGTATGCATTTGCAAAAGAGGACATCATGATCCGCGAGAAGACACCGAAAGAGGGTGCGGATGAAGATTCCGTCAGAATCATCGGAAGACTTAAGCAGGATGGCCTGTTATACATATTAAAGGAAGAAGAGAATGGTTGGCTCTATGTGGAATCCGGTAGAGTCAGAGGCTTCGTGAAAGCTGAGGATGTGGTTACCGGCGACGAAGCGAATGAGCTGTTAGAAAGATATCAGGAAGAAGCCAGGGAACAGGCAGAAGAACTGCAGATCGACTATACCGGTATCGAGGGTACGGCGCCGATGGCAGAAGAGCTGGTATACTGGCAGGAGAATGAGGCATTCGATTATCTGAGAGCGACGGTGAACCAGACGGTAGTAGAGAAGGAATTTGCGGTCGCGTCAGCGGAAGCTGCGGAGGTCAAGGAAGATAAGAGCGTTGACAGCCGGACTGTGGGAACCATTCCGGCAGGC
Organism: Dorea sp. 5-2; assembly: GCF_000403455.2. Lineage (GTDB taxonomy): Bacteria > Bacillota > Clostridia > Lachnospirales > Lachnospiraceae > Sporofaciens. The sequence continues at coordinate 138,481 of NZ_KE159723.1, forward strand.
GGATTGTGCTATATCCTCGGAGACGAAGGCCAGGAATGGATCTATGTGGAATCCGGTGATGTCCGTGGATTCGTAGAGAGCCAGGATATTACATGGGGAGAAGAAGTTACGGAAGCCGTGGAACAGACCGGGGAAGAGAAGTATTCTCTTGCAGAAGAGGCGGTGGAGCCGGAAGAGAATATGGCATGCTATTATACGCTGACATCTACCAAGCCAGGTGTCCCGAGCGGTGAGCTTCGCAGATCTATGATAGAATTTGCGGCGCAGTTTATCGGCAATCCATATGTATGGGGAGGCACAAGCCTGACGAATGGAGCGGATTGTTCCGGATTTGTACAGAGCATTTACAAGCAGTATGGATATGTACTTCCAAGAGTTGCCTGCGATCAGGCGCAGTATGGTGTGAAGATTCCGGTAGAAGATGCTTTGCCTGGAGATCTGATCTTTTATGCAAAGGATGGTTATATCCATCATGTGGTAATGTATGCGGGAGAAGGCAAGACGATCGAAGCTATGAGCACGAATGCAGGTATTGTTCAGGCTGACGTCCGGGAAGGCAGCGCAGTATGGGCGACCCGTGTACTTGACGATAATGGTTACGGGTATAATGCCGGGGATATCGGTGAAGTAAATGCGACGAAGGATATGTATGGCTTGAACCTCGGGAATTTCAAATTGACATATTACTGTTCCTGTGAATTGTGCTGCGATGTGGAGACTGGTATCACAGCGACAGGTGCGCCGGTGGTAGAAGGAAGGACGATCGCTGTTGATCCGAGAGTGATCCCTTACGGAACACAGGTTATCATAGGAGGGCATGTCTTCACTGCAGAGGATTGCGGCGGAGCGATCAAAGGGAATCGGATAGACATCTATGTGAATGACCACCAGAAAGCGTTGGAGCTTGGTGTGAATTATGCAGATGTATATCTGAAGAAATAGACAGAAAAAGGATAAAAGAAGAGGCTGTTGTGGAATAGCGGATTTGTAAATGTATGGTGTGATAGGAAGTATTGTTATACTATAGATTGAAGAATCTGTGTATTTCGCGGCAGCCTTTTTGATGTAGTGATCATTTGATTGTGCAAAAGAATAATAATCTGCTAATTATGGGACAAGTTTTCTTGTAAAATGCGAATTGAATTGCGTTGCTGTTCGAATTAAAATAAGCGATGGTGATGAAAATGAAGCAGAGGGAATATCTTTTTGATAATTATAAAGTCCTTTTGATCGTACTTGTGGTGATCGGACATTTTATTGAACCATGTTATGATCAGAATCCGTTTTTGTATGAATTAAAATGGGGGATCGTAGCCTTCCATATGCCTGCATTTATATTTATATCGGGATATTTTTCGAAGAAGATACCGTCGGTCAGGAAATTAGTAAGCGGCTTGGTGATACCGTACTTTGTATATGAGGTGATTTATTATCTGTTATATACATTTGTTCTGGATAAAGAGACAGAATTGTATTTTACCAGGCCTAAATTCACGCTATGGTATCTCATGGCGCTGTGTGTATGGCGTCTTCTGGCGCCGTTGGTAAAGCGGATTCCGTATTATATGCCGGTTTTGCTGATGGCAGGACTGCTGATCGGGTTGGTCGGGATCGGAAATTTCCTATCCATTCCGCGAATTATATTCTTCTTTCCGTTTTTTCTGGCAGGAACGGAGTTTGATAGTTCCTGGCTTGCCAGATTCCGCAACCGGAGAGGCTATATAGGTGTGTTGGGGATTCTGGCGGGGATGGCATGGTTCTTATTTACGGATCAATACCACCATCGGCTGTCTGTGAAGATTTTTTATGGGCGGTATTCTTATGAAGAGCTTGGCTTATCTTCCATAGAAGGGATTTTGATACGGATCATTTGCTACGGAGTCTCCTTCTTGCTGATCTACCTGTTCATGCTAGTTCTTCCGACAGAAAAGAAATCCTACTCCTATCTGGGAGAGAGGACAATGGCTGTCTATATATTCCATGGGCTGATATACAGCTGCCTGAAATATGGTTCGTCAATCTTGGGATCTGTGGAAAGTAACGGAGAGAGTGTATTGTTGCTCTTGTTCTGTATGGCGTTAGTGTGGATCGTTTCACGTAAGCCTTTTGTGCAGGTGACGGACAAGATTGCGCATTTGATGTAGGAATATAGTGCGGATAGAGCCTTATTATTCCGGTCAGAAAATAAAAAGAAAAAAAATTAAAATAGGTGTTGACATAAATTGGAAAACGTGATATTCTATCTGAGCTGTCAAATGAGGGCTCAGATAAATACACGATTATGTGAAGAAATGTCGTAAAAGTGTTGAATATTTGGACTTGAAAATGATTAGAAAAAAGTAAAAAAGTTGTTGACAAACAGCGAGAGATGTGATAATCTAGATAAGCTGTCGGATGACAAAACCTTTTGAAAAATGACAGCAAAAAATAATTTAAAAAAGTTGTTGACAAGCGACAAAAGATGTGATAATCTATTAAAGCTGTCGCAAAGATACAACGAAACAGCACGGAACCTTGATAATTAAACAATAGACAACATCCCTGAAAAATTTCTAAGAGAAAATTTTCAGAACGTGACATGAAGTGTGAGATGAAACGTCTGGTTAGACAGATGGGACATTGAACAGTGAGTGTCAACCTTATAAACAGTAATAACGGGAAAAGAAAAAGCGAGCATTTTTCTTGACCGAGATTAAACTTGAAATGATTGCCCGTTGAGAATGGGTAGTGATAAAAAAGGATGCTCTGCAACAAAAAAACTGTTGCAGAGCGTCCAAACGCTAAGGTTTGTATAAAACCAAACCTAAGCTTTTTGGACGAGAGTTTGATCCTGGCTCAGGATGAACGCTGGCGGCGTGCCTAACACATGCAAGTCGAGCGAAGCACTTTAATTTGATTCTTCGGATGAGGATTTTTGTGACTGAGCGGCGGACGGGTGAGTAACGCGTGGGCAACCTGCCTTACACAGGGGGGATAACAGTTAGAAATGACTGCTAATACCGCATAAGACCACAGTACTGCATGGTGCAGTGGTAAAAACTCCGGTGGTGTAAGATGGGCCCGCGTCTGATTAGGTAGTTGGCGGGGTAACGGCCCACCAAGCCGACGATCAGTAGCCGACCTGAGAGGGTGACCGGCCACATTGGGACTGAGACACGGCCCAGACTCCTACGGGAGGCAGCAGTGGGGAATATTGCACAATGGGGGAAACCCTGATGCAGCGACGCCGCGTGAGCGATGAAGTATTTCGGTATGTAAAGCTCTATCAGCAGGGAAGAAAATGACGGTACCTGACTAAGAAGCCCCGGCTAACTACGTGCCAGCAGCCGCGGTAATACGTAGGGGGCAAGCGTTATCCGGATTTACTGGGTGTAAAGGGAGCGTAGACGGCGGTGCAAGCCAGATGTGAAAGCCCGGGGCTCAACCCCGGGACTGCATTTGGAACTGTGCTGCTAGAGTGTCGGAGAGGCAGGCGGAATTCCTAGTGTAGCGGTGAAATGCGTAGATATTAGGAGGAACACCAGTGGCGAAGGCGGCCTGCTGGACGATGACTGACGTTGAGGCTCGAAAGCGTGGGGAGCAAACAGGATTAGATACCCTGGTAGTCCACGCCGTAAACGATGACTACTAGGTGTCGGGCAGCAAAGCTGTTCGGTGCCGCAGCCAACGCAATAAGTAGTCCACCTGGGGAGTACGTTCGCAAGAATGAAACTCAAAGGAATTGACGGGGACCCGCACAAGCGGTGGAGCATGTGGTTTAATTCGAAGCAACGCGAAGAACCTTACCTGGTCTTGACATCCCCCTGACCGGCTCGTAATGGGGTCTTTCCTTCGGGACAGGGGAGACAGGTGGTGCATGGTTGTCGTCAGCTCGTGTCGTGAGATGTTGGGTTAAGTCCCGCAACGAGCGCAACCCCTATCTTCAGTAGCCAGCATTACGGATGGGCACTCTGGAGAGACTGCCAGGGACAACCTGGAGGAAGGTGGGGATGACGTCAAATCATCATGCCCCTTATGGCCAGGGCTACACACGTGCTACAATGGCGTGAACAAAGGGAAGCAGCCATGTGAATGTGAGCAAATCCCAAAAATAACGTCTCAGTTCGGATTGTAGTCTGCAACTCGACTACATGAAGCTGGAATCGCTAGTAATCGCGAATCAGAATGTCGCGGTGAATACGTTCCCGGGTCTTGTACACACCGCCCGTCACACCATGGGAGTCAGTAACGCCCGAAGCCGGTGACCTAACCGAAAGGGAGGAGCCGTCGAAGGTGGGACCGATAACTGGGGTGAAGTCGTAACAAGGTAGCCGTATCGGAAGGTGCGGCTGGATCACCTCCTTTCTAAGGGAAAAAGTAGGGGATGTTGTTTATTGTTTAGTTATCAAGGGGAAGAAAGAGAAGGACCTGGTGTACTGTAAAAAGGCACAGAGGGGATCCTGGTGGCGATGCGCTTAGGGGAAACACCCGTACCCATCCCGAACACGATGGTTAAGCCCTAAGCGGCCGATGGTACTGCATTGGAGACGGTGTGGGAGAGCAGGTGGCCGCCAGGTTATAAAAATCTTAGCGAGAGCATCCGAAGGATGGTTGAGGTTAGATTTTTAAGCCGTCCGCTGAACACATGTGAAGCGGGCACATCATAAGGATTCATATAGATACAGGCAAGGATGGGCAACAACTCATCAACGCCAACCCGATCAGCAGGGCAGTGCTGTTAAGATAACTGGTTTTACCAGTGATTAGAGATTTGAATATATGGAATGGAAGTTCTAAAGCGGGGCTTTAGAACAACCTTCACAGTAGGCTCATGGGGAACCTCGCCAACTGTTCAGGTTTCTAATGACTGATAAAACATGAGTCAGTCAGGCATGTACCTTGAAAACCGCATACAAGAAATATGATAAGATAAATATCTTAATCAAGACATCCGAGGTAATTTAAGTGAACACTTCACGAATGCGAAGCAGGAGTGTTAGTGTGAACTTAGTTCGGCAGTCATGCCGGACTACATTTAGATTACATCCAGTTCGAGAAAACGAAGTAAAAAAATCAACCTAA
>NZ_KE159724.1:0-21500 GCF_000403455.2 Dorea sp. 5-2
CACAGCATCCTTAAGCACTTTCTGGAAGTTATAAGCTGAGTCGTTATAGAAGAGCCCGCCGCCCACCAGGAACCGGGAATGGTCATCGATGATCAGGATGCAGTAGACCCGCCTGCGCTGGCCGTCTTCTGTGATATATGGAAGGTAACAGGTATCAGCCTGCCACATTTTCCCAAAGGCGTCCTCTTCAAAAGCCTTCCTGTCCCGCATGTTCGGGTTACGTGCCGATTTCAGGTATCCGCCAGAACGTGCAGGAGTCCATAGCAGATGTGGATAAGAGCATTGGAAAGATAGACGCTTTCGGCACGGGCATGAGAGAAGCCGGACAGAAGGTTGCCAACACATTCCGTACCTTTGCGGATAAACCGGAAAAGGAATATAGGGAAAAGAAGTTCTCAAAGACGGAACTGATAAAGAAGCCTTTTCAGGCAAAGAGAAAGCTGATGTCCGGTATCTTAAACTGTGCGGATGCCGCCATAGAAAAGACCGAACAGCTTGCCGCAGATGTGAAACAGTACCAGACGGATAAGGCAGAACGGGAAACAGGCGGCATTGATAACATGGAGGCTGTAAATCCGATGGAGTTTGCAAGGGTGGCAGAGCCGGAGTTCCAGTATGGGGCAGAGGCTTTTGAGGTATACGAAAGAGAAAATAAAAAGAAAGCAGCAGATGCTTTGGCAAAAGAAGCCAGAAAGCCAGCAACTACAAAAAGCCGATAAAGCAGAAAAGGATGTGGGAGTAAAATCTCATGTCCTTTTTGAGTTAAGTGAAATTTAACATATTTAGACTATGATTTATGGTATAATCAGTATGTATTTTGTTTGCTGAAGGAGAAAAGATTATGAATATACTTATTATTGGAAACGGATTTGATTTGGCACATGGATTACCTACAAAATATGGTGATTTTCTTGATTTTTGCGAAACGGTAAGAAGAATTTATACTTATAGTGGGGATGTATCTAAGAAGGACTATATACATCGTAATATTAATGATTGGGAAATAAATGATGATATAAAAAATCTACTATTAGAAGATTTTGATAAAAGGGATTGCAAACAAAATTTTAATGATGATTGTACATATGATTTGAAAGTTACAATATCAAACAAAATTTTGAATGAATTTTATACTCATATTGATAAAAACACATGGTTGGAATATTTTTTGCAATGCCGATCTTCTATTGGGGGAAATTGGATTGATTTTGAAAAAGAAATATCAAAGGTAATTCAGGTTTTAGATGAAGCGATAAATGTAACAAAAAGTGGTAAAGAACTTAGAGAGATGTTAAAGGGAAAACATAAAATTTTACTTGATGTTCATAAGGCATCAAAAGGAAGTATGCAAAAAGCATTTAAAGACGATACAACATTAAATGATTTTGCCATGTTCTTGGATACAGAATTGGGAAGATTGGTTCGTGCATTAGAAATATATATTGTTGAATTTGTTGGAAGAATTCCGGTCATTGAAAAGAATGTAGATATAGAAAAATTGAATCTGGATCATGTATTGTCATTTAATTATTCCGATACATATGAAAGGATATACAGTAAGGGAAAGGAAGTTAAATGCGATTATATTCATGGAAAAGCGGATATTAGTAAAAATGTAAATACCAGTAATCTGGTTTTGGGAATTGATGAATATCTGGATGATGATAAAAAAGATAAGGAATTGGAATTATTGTCATTTAAGAAATTTTATCAAAGAATATATAAATCTACTGGAAATAGATATTTGGAGTGGGTGGATGAGATTAAAGACGGCTATGCTAATTATTTAAAACCACATTCAATTTCGGATGAGGTAGAATATCCTGGGCATAATCTATATATATTTGGACATTCTTTAGACATTACTGATCAGGATGTTTTGAAAATGTTTATTTGCAATGAAAATGTGCAAACAAAAATATTCTATTATCGAAAAAGTCAAGAAGATAAGACAGAACTTGGAAAGTTGATAAGGAATTTAATATTGATAATGGGACAGGAGGAATTGATAAGGAGAACAGGAGGAGGTCATAAGACTATTGAATTTGTTCCGCAAACTGTAAAGTAAACGATGAAATAACGTATGAATGATAATTTAGAGTACACAGAAATAACAAGATTGGAGCGGGCATATGCAGACATTTAATACAGATAAGGAAATTAAAGAGTACATTGAAAAAAATATAGATTCGATAAAGCTGCTTGATGAGTGCAGATTATATAAAGAAGAACAACTTCAAATTACGGAAGAAGTAATGCGTATCCGAAATTCGATAGAATGGATCGGGAAAATCTAAACTTTTGGATTTTTCCTGAAATCCAAACTTAGGAGAAATCCAAACTTTTCTGAAAATGGCTTGATAATAGGGGATTCTTGTAGAAAAAAGTTTGGATTTCATTTCGCCAAATGCAATGCTCCAATTATGACAAAATGAGAAAAACACTGTTATTTAGCTCTGTTCCAACTAATTTATTTCCATTTTTGACAAAAGAAAGCCAAAACAAAATCCAAACTTTTTTGTCAGAAAACGCCTTAAATAAAGGATTTACAGAAGAAAGTTTGGATTTCTCAAAAGTTGGGATTTTTATTAGAATTAATAAGGTGATTCATAATTTTACATATGCAATCAGAAGGTCTTATGAGTACGCAAAGTTAATGGAAAGCCCATTAGAAGAAACGGAAAACTCACAAATGTATGCCTTCTATTTGGAGGATGCGGTGTATAGAGATATTGTATTATGGGACTTGCTTCGTCAGTTTTTGAATGAATTTTTTGAATGTGGGTTTGCTGTTGATGATGAAATTAGCATTTTTTCTTTTTTAAATAAGGCTGATGTAATAAGGAAAATAGGAAATGTGAATGTGCGAAAATTAAAAAGGTATTTGAAGTGTGCAGAACATATAGAAGTCAGAACAAAACTGAGGAATCAATTTACCCATTCATTAGATAGAACATCTTCCTATATCTTTCATAGGATAAATGACGGAAAGATGCAGGCAGATTTAAGCAATATGTATCCAACGCATCCATATGAAAATATTGTTTTAGTGCTGGACGATATACAGAAGTATTTGCATTTTGCAAAAATATATATCGGAAAATTAGAAAAATATTTAATTAATCATATTATGATAGTGACGCTGGAATGTAATTTGAAGTGTGGAAAAGTATCAGAAGATATGGGACATTGGAATATAGGTGCAGTACATGAAAAGGCAGAGCAGATACTTAATCCATGCAGCAATCCATGTGATTATGCAATAGAGTATGAAGGACATTATGTATGCAAACCTCTATCAGTTAATTATTGCAGAATCAATGAAACAGATAGAAGATATAAAGGAAAGATAGAACTTCATATGAACTATGCAGAAATGAAACGAAATTTTTTAGAAGAAAAACAGTGATTTCATTTTGCAAAATTACAAGAGGAGAGAATAGGATGTACTTATCGGATATAAAGATTGAAGGGTATCGGTTGTTTAAGGACAGACAGATATTGCATTTAAGAAAGGGACTGAATGTCTTAGTTGGTGAGAATGGCTGTGGAAAAAGTACGGTCATAGATGCTATACGTCTGTTGCTCAATGAAGATGAGTATGCCCGAAGTGGGATTTCAGAGGAAGATTTTTATTCTTCGGTAGATAAGAAGGAGTGGGCTGATACTATTTCTATCAAGGGAAGGTTTTCAGATTTATCAGAAGAAAAGAAGGTTGAGTATATTACCTGGCTTGATAAAAAGTATAATGCTGTCTTGAATATTGACATTGTTAGAAAGCAGGATCGTCGTAATAATTATAAGAAAGCAATATGGGGAGGGGAGGCATCCAATAGTATATTTGAATGGGAGCCATTAAATGATATACAGTGTGTTTATCTTCCAGCTTTAAGAGATGCAGAAAAAAAGTTAAAAGCAAGCCGTGGTTCGAGGCTGGCAAGGTTATTGATTAATCTTTCCCAAAAAACTTTAGAAGAAAAGCGGAAAGCCGGAGAGCTAATGGATATCGAGAAGGATGTTAATGATTTTAATGAGGAATTGGCAAAAAGGACTGATATTGCAAGAGCAAACGAATTGATTAATGATAGTTTGGAGAACGCTTTAGGGACAGTGTTTGCACAGACTACAAAAATACGGTTTGGTGATGTTACATTTGAAAGAATCGTTGAAACATTACGCATAGTATTTTTTCCAGGGAAAATACCTACGGAAGAAAGCGTGTATAGGAATCTTTTTGAAAATAGCTTGGGTTATAATAATTTGATTTATTTAGCGACAATATTAGCAGAATTTGAAGGGTTAAAAGAGAATTACAGTTCTCCGCGAATATTGCTGATTGAAGAATTGGAAGCACATTTACATCCGCAAATACAGATAAAAGTATTGAAGTATTTAAAGGAGCAGGCTGAGAAAAATGATATACAAGTTATAATAACAACGCATTCTACTACAATAGCCTCTGCAACACCGATTGAAGATATTATCAGCTTTAATATGACTAAGAACGGAATAAAAATTACTTCCCTTAGAAAGTGTATAAAAAATAAGCAGGCAAAACAATTTATAAACAGGTGGATGGATACAACACGCTCAACATTGCTTTTCTCAAAGGGAAATATATTAGTGGAGGGATTGGCGGAAGCTCTGCTTATCCCTAAATTGGCAGAAATATATTTGAGTGGATTGAAATTAGATAATGCTCCGAAATCGTTGGAAGAGGCGGGGATTTCTGTCATAAATATGAATGGTATCTTTTTTCAATATTTTATGAAGATTTATGATGGATATGAACTTAAATTTCCTGGGCGAGAAGATAATGAAAGCAAAGAAGCATATAAAGAAAGAATCGATTCGTTTAGGAAGAAAGATAAGTTTGAGGAAGGTGAATATGAAGAGACAGATTTTGTGCCAATCCTATGTGCAGCAATTACAGATAACGATCCAAAAGAAGAGGCTCCTAAAAAGAGTGATAATGTTGAAGGAAAAAATCCACAGTTGTTTTTAAAGGAACAAGTAAAGAATATGACGGATAGATGCCGGATTTATACTAATGTAAAAACATTTGAATATGACTTGGCACTGGAAAAAAATAATGCTAGGAAAATGATTGAAATCATTTTGGACGTATTGCCTACTAATGGCGATATTAGAGATAGAATGAATGGGTATTTGGAGGCATATCAGAACAACGAAAAAGTGGAACAGCCGAAGATTGCTTTAGACATATTAAATCAAATTGATGCAAGCTATTTGGGAAAGGGATTGTTTGCACAATTGCTATTAGAAAAAATAAGCATTACAAATGATTTTATTGTACCAGAATATATAAAAGCGGCAATTAGATTTGTTTTGGAAATTACTGAGGAAAATAATGGAAAATAAGAGAGAACTTATATGCAGAGTGTTGTGCAAAAAAGAAAAATGTTATTCGGATTTGTATGTCTGTGATGGAAAGCTAAACAGCAGGTGTAAGCAATTAGGAAAAAGTTTTATTCATAATATGAATGAAGGACAAGTTGACTATGTGACGTCACAATTAAGACAGAATACTTTTCTAAAAGCGTGTCCGGGAAGTGGGAAAACGGAAGTTCTGGCAATTAAGATAGCATATGAAAGAGAACAATGGAAATTAAACAATCAAGGTTTTGCAGTTTTGACATTTACAAATTCAGCAGAAAAAGAAATAAATCATAGACTAGATTGCTATTTGAACAGTAAGCTGGCATATCCACATTATATGGGGACTTTTACAAGCTGGCTGCATGGTTATATTGCTAACCCGTTTTTACATAAACTGATGAAATATGAAGGGGATGAACGTGGAGATAAAAGTATACGACTGATAGAAAGCAGTTGTACTTCTGATTTTTTAAATGCATATAGCAGTGATTATGGATACAGAGAACTGGGAAATATTAAGGCACATGAATTCTTTCGAGACTTTAAGACGGATTCATATCAATATTGCGGAACTAGAAGCAGACAAGGAAAAGAAATTTTGCAGAGTCTGATACAGCAAGATGATTGGAGAGAATTGGATCTTGCAAAAACAAAGATGAAATTTTGGAAAAGTGGATTTGCACTTTATGAGGATATTGAGTATATGTCGAATTTGTTATTTGAAAAATATCCTGAGATACCAGAAATGATAGCAAAACGTTTTCCGATACTATTTGTGGATGAGTGTCAGGACTTATCTTATGTTCAGTTAGAATTACTGGCGACTCTTTGTGAAAAAGGGTGCAAAATTCATTTAATTGGCGATTTGAATCAGGCGATATATGGTTTTAGAAATATTGAACCGGATGATACAAAAGAATTTAGCGAAAATCATTGTTTTGATATTAAGCTATTAACGGAAAACTATAGAAGCTGTCAGCCCATTGTAGGAGTGTCGGAATATGTGGTAAATGGGAGAGATGAAATTGTAGGAAGGAATTTTGGTAAAGCGGAGTTTCCTTTAATTGCGATACTTTATTCTAAAGGAAAAGAGAATCTTGCAATCAATAAATTTCATGAGTATGTACTTGAAAATAATTTGAGTGTAGCGGAAAGCAGGATAATTGTAAGAAATAATAATTTGAAAAATAGGCTAATTGGTCTTAAAAATAGCAATCAAAGTTCAAATAATTTAGAATCAATAGCTCAAATTGTATATTTGCTTAATAAAGAGAATCAGGCTTCTGATTTTAAAATGTTGTTTGATATGTTAGCAAAAAGTATACAGCGGATCTTTTTTAAGACAAGTGAGCATTTAAATAGCCAGTTTTTTTATAGACCTAAAGAGATTGAGAGCAAAAATTGGAAAAGGATGCTGTTTAAGATAAGGAATGTACTGCAAGAAGCAGAGCAGTTAAATGATTTCTCGGTTACTTGGACAGAGTGGAAAAAAGTGTTAAACAAGTTAATGACAGAGAATATAAATGTTTTGCCTGAATTATCTGAATGTACATACAATATCGGGATAATCAGAAAAGGAAACAAAGATAAAATAGTGGAACAGACGCTGTTTAATGAGGGGGAAAGTGATTTGAGTTATCCTATCGAAACAATTCACGGATGTAAGGGAATGAGTTTAGACGCAGTGCTTTTCTTGTCGTCTTATCAGGCGGGTAATGATGAACATTCAGGCGGGTATTGGAAACAATGGTTCAATAGAGCAGATATTGGAGAAGAAAATAGGCTTGCATATGTGGCTTTTTCAAGAGCAAGATATTTATTGGCACTTGGAATACCGAAGCCAAAGAGTTTTTCGGAAACAGATAGAAAAATTTTAGAAGATGCGGGATTTAAAATTGTGGAAAGCCGGAGTTAAGTTTTGAGGTATTTTTTGTTTACAGATATTTGAAATCGTTGGACTTTATTTTTATAAAATGGGGAGTGTCAGAATTTTCTTGTAAGTATCCGCAAAATACCCGATTTATGGGATTTGCGAAAAATCTTACACAGAAATTCTGACACTCCCTTAAAATGATACAATGAAAATAAAGTCCAGTTGTTAGTTGTGGGTAGTTTCTATTTTTGGGAGACGCAACACAGTGGCTGTGTATTCAATTCATCCAGATATTTCGATCACCAATCGCACATGGCGTTCAGAACAGGTATGATGTCTTTCCCAAAGGCAGCAAGAGAGTAGATTGTTTTAGGCGGTTTTTCAGGAATCACTTCTATGTTTCTCATGCAGCAATTTTCAAATTATGGAGCTGACCAGAGAGCATTTGGGGGCTTTTGGGATAAGGCGTTGCAGTTCCATGTAGTGTAATGGCTGTGATTTTAAATGCCACAATACCAGCGGTTTATATTTCCTGCCAATCAGGGACAGGGTTGCTTCTACGGGACAGTTAAATTGTTTTTGTTCAGCTTTCATTTTGGTTCTCCTAACTGCAAGGGCGCTATCTTTTTTGAAAGTATCTATCAAAAAAGTACAATCTTGTATTGACAGCGGCAGAATGTTATTTTTAAGTCTGAATAAGAAGGAAAGGATATGGGATGATGAAAAATATAGAAATTGGTTCAATTCGTCCGCCGTCAGAGAGTGAAAGCCTGCTTGTCCGAGTGACCAGAGGATGCCATTGGAATAAGTGTTATTTTTGCGGACTATACAAATCTATGAATTTCTCCATGCGTCCGATAGAAGATACCATACAGGATATTAAGGAACAGGCAGCATTATATCAAGGGAGAAAATTCAAATCCTGTTTTTTACAGGATGGGGATGCGCTGGTATTAAAAACAGATTATCTGCTCCGTATTTTGGAAGCGCTAAATAAATATTTTCCTGATTTGGAATATATAACTTCCTATGCTCGTGCAGACAGTATCACACGAAAAAGCCCGGCAGAATTACAGGAGCTTCGGCAAGCCGGACTGAACCATTTGTACTGTGGAATGGAAACCGGATCGGATAAGATATTACAGCTTATCAATAAAGGCTTTCATGCAGATACAGTTGTGAAAAGCGGGTGTATGGCAAAAGACGCAGGCATGATATTATCAGAGTTTATATTGCTTGGGATTGGTGGAAAGGAACATTCAGAGGAAAATGCAATCCAGACAGCGGATGCGCTGAACATGATTCAGCCGGATTTTATTCGTGTCCATGCAACCGGAATAAAGCCAGAGTCCAAAATGTGGGAGTTTGTTCAGGAAGGTTCTTTTACATTACAGTCAGAGGAAGAAATTATGATAGAGCAAAAACTATTCTTGGAGAAGCTGCTTGAAATGGACAGCTATTATGTGAATGAACATATCATCAACCTGTTGCTGGAGGTTAGAGGGAATTTGCGGACAGATAAATTAGAAATGCTGTCTGCAATAAATAAATTTTTAGGATTGCCGGAAGATGAAAAACTTCTATTCATTGTAGGCAGGCGGCTTAACATTTTCTTTATGCTGGATGATTTGAAAAAGCCTAAACAGTATCAAAAAGCACAGGAATGTATGGAGAAGATTTTGCAGAAAAATCCGCAGGTTGATTTTACCAGACTTTGTAATTATGTCAGGCAGTCACAGATTTAGAACAATAAGAGAACCCGCATAGCTGTTTCAAGTTTTGCTGTGCAGGTTCTTTTTTGCCATAAGGATAGTCGATAAAAATAATTATTTTTTGCTTTGGGAAGGGCAGCATACAGGCTGTATATCCAATCCGTCCAAATATGATGTTCCCCAATCGCACATGGCGTTCAGTACAGGTATGATGCTTTTTCCAAAGGCAGTAAGAGAGTAGATTGTTTTAGGCGGCTTTTCTGGAATTACTTCTCTGTTTATCATGCCGCAATCTTCTAAATCATGGAGCTGACCGGAGAGCATTTTAGGGGTTGCTTTTGGGATAAGGCGTTGCAGTTCCATATAGTGCAATGGCTGTGATTTTAAATGCCACAATACCAGAGGTTTATATTTCCCGCCAATCAGGGACAGGGTAGCTTCTACGGGACAGTTAAATTGCTTTTGTTCAATTTTCATTTTGCTTCTCCTAACTGCAAGGGTGCTATCTTTTTTGAAAGTATCTATCAAAAAAGTGCAATCTTGCGGAATTATATTTCAGCGTTACAATAGAGTTGTCAGTTGGTTTGGCATACTAAATATAACATAAGAAAGGACTTGATACTATGGATTTTTTAAACATTGCAAAACAGCGTTTCTCTGTACGCAGCTACACAGATCAGGCGGTGGAAAAGGAAAAACTGGATAAGATTCTGGAAGCTGCCCATGTAGCTCCAACCGCCGCTAACCTCCAGCCTGTGCATCTGATTGTGGTGCAAAGCAAAGAGGGACTTGAAAAAATAGGACAGGGGGCAAATCTTTACGGTGCGCCGCTGGCAATCATCGTCTGCGCTGACCATGAAAAGGCATGGGTGCGCCCGTTTGATAAGAAGCAGACAGGTGATATTGATACCTCCATTCTGACAGACCACATGATGCTTCAGGCTACGGAGTTGGGACTTGGCTCTGTATGGATTTGCTATTTCAAGCCAGATGTTATCCGCAGGGAATTTGGACTTCCTGAAAATCTGGAACCTGTCAATATCCTTGCGGTTGGTTATTCGGATGAAGAAGCCGCTGATCCGGAACGCCATTCGGAGATGCGTATTCCGATAAACCAGTTGGTATCATACGAAAATCTGTAATGGGAGCGATTGCAAATATTTGAACATAATGGGCAGTGCGCACAGCGTACTGTCCGTTGTGTTTTATGGATACCGTTCAGAAATATGCGCATATGTTTCTTCCAAAATCCATTGAATGTGTTCGTCCTGAATACTATAAAAGACCTTTTTGCCTTCCTTGCGTGAACGGACTAACCTTGCAATGCGAAGTTCATGTAGTTGATGGGATATAGCAGATTCAGTGACTTCGATTTTCTTTGCAAGTTCGCTCACACAATATTCCTGCTTCATCAAATGCCAGAGTATTTTCATTCGGGTGTAATCGCCCATTGCTTTGTGTAATTCTGTTAATTGTTCCAGTTCGGAAGAATTGGGAACAGAAAAAATTGTTTTGTTTGTTTGATTCATAGTGTTGCTCCAATCTTATGTATACCCTTTCGGGCATTCCGTAATCCATACTCCTTCGGAGTGGGCGTTGCACGACAAGGTATAAGCTGTTTGACAGACCATAGGTATATGGGTATCATAATTTTATCTGGAAGGGGGGTGGTTAAATGCCACACTATAACTTACCTCACAATCATGGACAGAATATTGAGAAAGTCCTAGATAAGATTCCACCTGCAGAACGGTTCAAAGATATAGCGTTTTTGTTTCAGCAATTAGACGATCCTACAAGGTTGCGGATTTTGTGGCTGTTATGCCATTGTGAGGAATGTGTCTGCAATATAGCGGCGGCTGTTGGTATGAGCGCACCTGCTGTGTCGCACCACCTTCGGGCTTTAAAGAAAAGCGGGATTATATCAAGCCGGAGGGAAGGAAAGGAAGTATACTATTCTCTGTCTAAAACGCCACAGGCGAAATTGCTGCATCGTTCCATAGATGCTTTGTTTGAAATGTCCTGTCCAACCGATATTTAAGAAAATGCGCTACCTTGTGGGGTGTAGCGCATTTCTGTTGTGTTTTTAAATTGACTTTAATCAGAAACGGGGGATACTTTTACCCGCATTGCCCGGATTGCGTTCAAGATTGCAATAACGGAAACACCAACATCGGCAAATACCGCCGCCCACATATTGGCATATCCTAAAGCTCCTAAAATCAACACTAAAAACTTAATACCCAAAGCAAATACAATGTTCTGGTTTGCGATGCGGATTGTCTTTCGGGCAATCTTCATAACTGCGGCAATTTTTGAAGGCTCATCTGTCATTAAGACTACATCTGCGGCTTCGATAGCGGCATCAGAGCCAAGACCACCCATAGCGATACCGACATCTGCCCTTGCCAGTACGGGGGCATCATTGATTCCGTCCCCGACAAAGACAAGTTTGCCTTTTTCTGTTTTTTCTCTTAACAGTGCTTCTACCCGGTCAACTTTGTCGGCGGGGAGCAGCTCAGTATAAGCCTGATCCAATCCAAGACGCTCCGAAACTTTCTGCCCTACTGCGTCAGCATCTCCGGTAAGCATAACCGTTTTCCGTATGCCGGAGGATTTGAGCTGGCGGATTGCAGACGGAGCGTCCTGCTTGATTTCATCTTCTATGACAATGGAACCAGAATACTTTCCGTCACAGGCGAGATAAATCACCGTTCCAACTGCACCGGAAGGCTGGTAGCGGATATGTTCCCGTTCCATGAGCTTTGCATTTCCCGCAAGGACTTTCTTTCCGTCTATTACTGCCTGTACGCCATGACCTGCAATCTCCTGAACATCAGATATGCGATTCTGGACTATTTTTTTGCCATAGGCTTTTTTGATGGAAGCAGAAATAGGATGGTTGGAATAATCCTCTGCGTATGCCGCAAGTTCTAAAAGCTGTGTTTCGTCCATGCCCACAGGATGGATTTCACTGACTGCAAAAGAGCCTTTTGTGAGTGTGCCTGTCTTATCAAATACAACCATTTCGGCATGAGCTAAGGATTCCAGATAATTACTGCCTTTTACAAGGACACCGATTTTCGATGCGCCGCCGATGCCGCCAAAGAAACTTAACGGGATAGAGATTACCAGCGCACAGGGGCAGGAGATTACAAGGAACGTCAAAGCACGATAAATCCATATACTAAAGGACTGACCAGTGATAACAGGCGGCAATATGGCAAGAGCCAGAGCCGCAAATACCACTGCCGGGGTGTAGTAACGTGCAAAGCGTGTGATAAAATTCTCTGTCCTGCCTTTTTTATCGCTTGCATTTTCTACTAAATCAAGGATTTTTGCTACGGTGGATTCCCCGAACTCCTTTGTTGTGCGAATAGATAAAATGCCTGTCTGGTTGATGCAGCCGCTGATGACTTCCGCACCCGGAGCAACCTCACGAGGCATGGATTCTCCGGTCAGTGCAGAGGTATCCAAAGCAGAAACGCCATTTATAATGATACCGTCCAAAGGGATTCGCTCGCCGGGTTTTACAACAATGGTATCTCCAATGGAAACTTCTTCCGGATCAACCTGTACCAGTTTCCCGTCCCGTTCCACGTTTGCGTAATCCGGGCGGATGTCCATTAGGCTTGCAATGGATTTACGGGATTTGGAAACTGCATAAGACTGAAACCATTCCCCTACCTGATAAAACAGCATGACAGCTACGCCTTCGGAATGTTCCTCTAAAATCAGTGCGCCAATCGTTGCTATCGTCATTAGGAAATTTTCGTCAAATACCTGACCGCTTAATATGTTTGTAATGGCTTTCCAGACAATATCCCAACCGATTACCACATAACAGGCTAAGAATATGCCCATTTCTGCCTGCTCCGGAAGATGGAGCAGACTGCCTGCAAGAAACAGGACTGCCGCTGCAATAATGCGGATTAATAAATGTTTTTGTTTTCGTGTCATTAGAATACTCCTTTCATAAATCAGGCGTTTTCGTTAAAAAAACACCGGATGCCCAAAATGGCAGCCGGTGTCCAGTTCGTGTTGCGTCATGCCCATAAAGGAACACGATGCGTTTGGCAGATGCCACTTAACGGTTATGCCTGATCTGTTTATGCTTTTACTGTTACGTCCGGCTCGATTTTTTTAATCAGTGCCTTTGCTTCATTCAGTATGGCATCAAATCTGTCATCAGGTGCTTCCAACACCATTTTTTGACCGAGGAAGTTGACGGATACACTGGTTACACCGTCAATTTTCTGTACGGCGTTCTGAATCTTATCTGCACAGTGACCGCAATCCAAGTCGATAAGTTTGATTGTTTTTTTCATGGGAATAATCCACCTTTCTAAAAAATTTGTTTAGTTGGTTTGGCATGGCTGAACAATTAAAGAGATATTTAATCGTTCTGCGCAAAGTATAGTCACCAATCCGCCATAAGTCAATGGGTTTGAAGGTGGTATTCCTCTTTGGAGCATAAAACCTTCTGATTGGATTTTTGTAAAAAAAGAAATTGCTTTTCGGATAAAAAAAGCTCCTTTTCAGAGCAGACAAAAGGAAAATTGGGTGTTTATAATGAAAAACGGTAACAGCTCCAGTCCCCTACGGGGGAGGGGTACAATATACTGTTATAAATTTAGAAAAGAAAGAAGGGATAATTTTGCAAAAGGAGCAATTTGACATTACGGGTATGACCTGTTCCGCCTGCTCTGCAAGAATTGAGAAAAGCGTAGCGAAGCTGCCGGGAATAAAGGAGGTATCCGTAAACCTGCTAAAAAACAGTATGGTTGCTTCTTATGATGAGTCTGTTCTGGATACGGAGGGAATTATACAGGCAGTTGAAAAAGCCGGGTACGGGGCATTTCCCAAATTGGTTCAGAATAAGGGGCAGACTGTAAACGCTTCTGCGAAGCGGACAGCACAGCCAGAGGCAAACACAGCACAAAAAGAATACGGTCAGATGAAAAAGCGGCTGCTTCTGTCCGCACTGTTTACCATTCCACTGTTCTATATATCTATGGGGCATATGATGGGGTGGATACTTCCCAAAGGGCTGCTTGGTATGGAAAATGCAATGAGTTTTGCTTTTACACAGTTTCTATTGCTGATTCCGGTAGTGTTCATCAATTTTAAATATTACCGCATGGGTTTTAAGACACTGTTTCATGGCTCACCGAATATGGATTCCCTGATTGCTATTGGTTCTGGTGCGGCAATCGTTTATGGTATCTATGCCATTTATAAAATCGGGATAGGATTTGGGCATGGCGATATGGAAACCGTACACAGCTTTATGATGGATCTGTATTTTGAATCCGCTGGTATGATTCTGACACTTATAACATTAGGCCACTTATAAATATTTTTTGACGCAAAATGGCAAAATTTCTGCATAAGAAAAACACTTATGCCAATGCTGGTATAAGCACAAGGTTTCTAACGGTTAATCCTGCCGCAATGACTTCTTTGCCGTAAGCTGTTGTAAAATACTTATAAGTTCCTTGAACCCGTTCAATAATCCCATGGAGACGGAGCCGCTTAAAAATTCTCGACATGGCAGACGGACTGATATCCTCCAGATGGCGGCGGATATCCTTTCCCTGCATTCCAAAAGTCATGTATTCGCCACGGCTGATCACTTCCAGTACCAACAGATCTTTTTGGGAAAAGAAGTTCAGCCCACGGTAGGAACGGCCTTTCTCCTTAACAGCCTCTGTTGCTTTTGTAAGATTCTTCTTTCCGCCGCTGTGGTCATCAAAGGATGATACGAATTCCAGATACCGGTAGTTGGCGGCTTTCATGATTGTGAATAACTGATACAGGCTATAAATACTTTTTTTCAAAGGCGCTTTTTGTTCTGTGGAACTGCCGTCCCTGTGTTCCACTTTCCGTTTTACACGAAAAGTCCCGATGTCATTGCAAGTACTTTCTATCCGTAAGACACAGCCAAATTTATCATACATTTTAATTGATACATCACCCATATGGTGTTTGATTCTCGTACCGAGAATACGCTGGTTATAGTTTGTACCGACTTCTTTCTTACAGTTATAGGTAATGCGCTGTCCCAGGAATGCAGCGATGTTATCCGGCTTTACCGTAAAGATTGCCGTCCGGATGATCTCATCATAAAGGGGCTCCAGGTCACAGGCCTGTTTGAACATGATATCGGTTGCACACTCAATCTGTTGGACTGTCCAAGTGTAGCCGAGACCGAGCGATTCCGCAATGGGGCAGTAGCGTTTTGCAAATACATCCAGGATTTTATGGAGACCTTCCGGGTTGATTCTGTCAGATAGTTTCTGGGCAGTTTCGACATCAGAGATTTCAAGGAAGGCGTTATCATGCATACGGTAAGTGATCCCTTTCTTTTGCAGCTTATGGGCCAGAAGATTATGACCGTTCATGTAGAACTGTAGTCGGAAGGGAGCCCAGGTGGGGACCCGGAGATAACACAAGCCGAGTTCTTTATCTATAAAATAAAAATAATAATGGAGACATTTGCTTTGGTCAAACTTAAGGAATGTTTTTCCGGTTGTTTTATCATGCCATGGCTTATAAGTATTGCATTGTTCCATGGCAGAAAAGATATGAATCAGCCCCTCAGACTTACCGGTTTTCTGAATGATCTCCTGGATGCGGTCATCTTTTCGGAACGCCCGGAGTTTCCGGATGAACTCAATCTGGATGCCGTTTTCATCTGCAATGCGCTGGGCATTGGCACGGATCTGTTCCGTAAGAGGCTGGGAGAAAGTCGAAAAATCAAAAATACGGATGTTGTTGGCTTTTAAATAGCTGGTCATACCTTCCGCATAACTCCATCCGGGGATATAGCCCTGGATGATCATACGGTCATAGCAAGTGATGATACCATTCATTTTGTCAGCATATTTATCCGTAAGTAACATGAACACATCCTCCAATAGTTTTCTTTATTGTACTTGAAATTTGGAGGAAATGCAAAAAAACTTTTCCGGTTTATCCGGGTTAGGTAAGACGCTGGAAGCTCGTGCAAAAGGAAAGACCTCAGATGCCATTACAAAACTGATGAACCTTGCGCCTAAGACTGCTACAGTGGAGAGGAATGGAATTGAAATACAGGTTCCGGTAGAGGAAGTGCAGGCAGGAGAAGTTTTAGTTGTAAAAGCGGGGGAGTCCATTCCGGTAGACGGGGTAATTCTGGAAGGGGTTTCGTCTGTGGATGAATCGGCTCTGACCGGAGAGAGCATACCTGTGGAAAAACAGACCGGGGATAAAGTAATCGGCGCAACAATCAATAAATCCGGCTATTTTAAAATGCAGGCTACGAAAGTAGGGGATGACACCACATTAGCACAGATCGTGCGGCTTGTGGATGAAGCAACCAGTTCAAAAGCGCCTATCGCAAAACTGGCGGATAAGGTCAGCGGGGTATTTGTCCCGGTTGTTATTGGCATTGCCTTAATTGCGGTTATTGTATGGCTTTTTGCAGGGTATGGATTTGAGTTTGCCCTTTCTATTGGTATTTCCATTCTCGTCATATCCTGCCCTTGCGCTCTCGGTCTGGCAACACCTACCGCAATCATGGTAGGCACAGGGAAAGGAGCATCAAATGGCATTTTGATTAAGTCGGCGGAAGCTCTGGAGGTAGCGCACAGCATTGATACGGTTGTTTTGGATAAGACCGGGACAATCACACAGGGAACGCCTGTGGTAACGAATGTGCTGGTAAAAGAGGGAATTTCACAGGATGAGCTTCTGCAGGTTGCCGCTTCTCTGGAAAAAATGTCAGAACACCCACTTGCGGATGCGATTGTGGAGGAAGCAGAAAAGAATGCTTTAGGTTTTCTGCCTGTGAATAACTTTAAGCAGATTCCGGGGCAGGGGATTATGGGAGAAATCCAAAATGTTACCTGTCTTGCAGGAAACCGCCGCCTGATGTCTGCACAAGGCATAGAAGGAGGCGCATTGCTCCAGCTTGGGGAAGCAATGGCTGTGGACGGAAAAACACCATTATTCTTTGCGAGGGGCGGACAGCTTATCGGTGTGGTGGCTGTGGCAGATGTGGTAAAGCCTACCAGTAAACAGGCAATACAGGAATTATCCGGCTTGGGAATGGAGGTTGTCATGCTTACCGGGGACAATGCCAAAACTGCGGAAGCAATCAGAAAGCAGGTGGGTGTAGACAGGGTAGTTGCCGAAGTATTCCCGCAGGATAAGGAAAAGGAAATCCGGCGTTTACAGGAAAAGGGCAGAAAGGTAGCTATGGTAGGGGATGGCATCAATGATGCGCCTGCGCTTGCAAGGGCAGATGTAGGAATTGCTATCGGGGCAGGAACGGATGTGGCGATTGAATCAGCGGATATTGTGTTGATGAAAAGTGACCTCTTGGATGTGTCTACCGCTGTCCAGTTAAGCAAGGCGGTTATCCGCAACATCAAGCAAAATCTGTTTTGGGCGTTTATCTACAATATCATTGGTATTCCGGTTGCGGCGGGGGTATTTTATCTGTCCTTCGGCTTGAAGTTAAACCCGATGATCGGAGCCTTTGCAATGAGTTTCAGCTCTGTCTTTGTGGTATCAAATGCCCTGCGGCTTCGCTGGTTCAAAGCAAGGCACCTTGCAAAACCGGAACAGAAAGAAACATATAGCAGCAGTCAGACAATTTTATCGAAAAAAAGTGAAGGAGAAAAGAACATGGAAAAATTATTGAAGATTGAAGGAATGGTTTGCGGAAACTGCGTAAAGCACGTTTCAAAGGCGTTAATGGAGATTGAGGGTATTTCAGATGTCACAGTGCAACTGGAAGCAAAAACAGCATTGGTACAGATGCGCCATGCGGTATCAGAGGACAGGCTGAAAACAGCGGTTGAAGATGCGGGCTATCAGCTCATAAGTGTTCAGTAGCCGGGTTGCCTATGAAAGCGAAAAAAGGAAACGTTACCCATAAACTGAAAATTGCCAAAGGTCAGTTAGACGGTATCCTGCAAATGATAGAGGAAGATCGTTACTGCGTGGATATATCAAATCAGCTTTTAGCGACACAGGCATTATTAAAGAGTGCTAACCAACAGATTTTACAGGCACATATCCGTAATTGTGTCCGGGAAGCGTTACAGACCGATGCGGAAAACCCGAAACTGGAGGAAGCGTTGCAGCTATTGGAAAAAATGGTGCAATAGAGCAGATATTTCCGATTAGAGCAAAAGTCCTTCGGATAAGAGCAGACAAAAGGGATTGACTTTTAATATACTCTATATGGTTAGGCATGGCTAATATAGATATAAGGAGGAAACATGATGAAACAGTCACTTGATACAAGGACAAAATTATTGACGAAAAATCCGTTTTCCCTCATGCTGGAGCTTAGTATACCTGCGGTTCTTGGCATGGTGGTTGTAGGGCTTTATAACATGATGGATTCCATTTTTGTAGGGCAGATGGTAGGCGCAGCGCAAATGGGGGCGGTATCCGTATCTTATCCGTTTACGCTCATCAATGCGGGTTCGGCGGCGATGTTGGGGGTAGGCTCTG
Organism: Dorea sp. 5-2; assembly: GCF_000403455.2. GTDB lineage: Bacteria > Bacillota > Clostridia > Lachnospirales > Lachnospiraceae > Sporofaciens. The sequence goes on from NZ_KE159724.1 coordinate 18,496, forward strand.
CTTCGGTGCTATCTCGTGCGATTGGAAAGAAGGATCAGGACACCATAAAAAAGATTATGGGAAATCTGATTGCAATGGTGCTTCTGTTGTCTGTTATTTACACTGTGATAGGTATGGTCTTTACCCGCCAGCTTTTATCTCTGGCAGGCGCAAGTGACAATATCCTGAACTATGCGGAAAAGTATCTGCGTATTGTGTTTGCGGGAAGCCTGTTTGTGAATTTCTTCCAGAGTGCGAATATGGTCATTCGTGGGGAAGGGCAGCTTAAAAAGGCAATGATGATTATTGCAAGCGGGGCAATCCTGAACATTATCCTCGATCCGATTTTCATTACGGTTTTAAAGCCTTACGGATTGGGAGTGGAAGCGGCTGCTTACGCAACAATTTTTTCACAGTTCATTCAGGCGGTGATTACATTATGGTATTTCAAGAAGAAAAGCGTAAATGTAAAAATCGGGCGGATACATATTGACGGTGAATTACTGCCGCAGGTTCTGGCAGTTGGGGTTTCCGCTTTGTTAATGCAGGTTTTGACACTGGTACAACAGACGGTGATTTATCGTGTGGCGTCTGTGTATGGCGGGGAAAATTCGCAGATATTGTTAGGAGCTGCACTGCGTTTCTGGAACTTCTCGTTTGTTCCTCTTTGGGGTATCAGTCAGGGATTTCAGCCAGCCGCAGGGACAAACTACGGTGCGAAAGATTATGACCGGGTAAAGAAATTGACAGGTGTATTCATTACAGCGGCAACAGTGTTGTCCTTACTGTTCTACATTCCGGTTGAATTATTCCCGGATAAGGTGCTTTCTATGTTTATTACAACACCGGGCGTGGCGGCTTCGGGGGCAATGAATTTCCAGATCATGTTCAGTACCTATATTTTACAGGGTAGTTTCCTGATTGCGGTAACGCTGTTCCAGTCATTAGGAAAGGCAAATAAGGCTACTTGGCTGGTATTGTTCCGACAGATTATTTTGTTTATCCCGCTTTGTGTAGTTTTGCCGATGATTGGCGGCATGGGGATTCGTGGTGTCTGGCTGGCGATTGCCTTGACCGATGCGGTTCTGGTTGTGATTACGGTTTTGATGATGCTTTCAGAGTTTCGCAAGATGCCGGAAACAAAATAGAGTAAGGAAATGTATATTGAGCCGATACTTTGTTTGATAAGGTATTGGCTCTTTTCTTTGTTTGCACAATCGGTGGAGATAGAATATAATTCTAATTGGAGTGTAAATTCTACCGATTGGAGCAGTATATTATGAAGAAAAGATATATAATAGAGGATGCCAGAAAACATTTGGCGGAACAGATTAACGGTATAGAAGGAATAGAGAGGACTGCCATGCAGGAAAATTTAGTGAAAAACACAAAAGGGCTGTCTGCGGTTATTCCAAAGGATAATGACGGATATTGTACGGTCTATAAAATGGATTGTGCCGATGGTTTAGGACTGATGACCGTTTATCAGGTTTATCCGGGTATACAGCTTATTTACAATGATTTTGAAGCAACAGGCTGTGAATGGGAAGGTACGCTTGGGAAGAATATATTGGAAATCAACCATTGCAGAGAAGGGCGTGAGGGAAGCAAATTGTTAAGCGGTTCCTGTCTGTATCTTGGGGAGGGTGATATGTCCATTCATACAATGGATAACTGTGCTTCCGAAATGGCGTTTCCATTAAAGCATTACCGGGGAATTTCCGTTGTTATCAATTTGGAGCTGGTATCAGAATATCCGCCGCAGACTTTGGCAGAAAGCGGAATTGATATATTGGAATTTAAGGAAAAGTTTTGTGCAGATGGAAACTGCTTTATTATGCGGGCGAAGGATGAAATCGAGCATATCTTTTCGGAGCTTTATTCTGTTCCGGACTGTCTGCAAAAGCCATATTTTAAGCTAAAGGTGCAGGAGCTTCTTCTTTTCCTCTGCATGGTGGACGTAACAAAAGAGAAACAGCGGGAAATGTATACTTCGCCGCAGGTGGAGATTGTCAAGGAAATCCATAAAAAGTTAATTTCCAACTTGCAGGAGCGTTTTACGATTGAGGAGCTTTCCAAAGAATACCTTATCAATACAGCTACTTTAAAAGCCACATTTAAAGGGATTTATGGACAGCCTATCGGAACTTACATGAAAGAATACCGCATGAAACAGGCGGCTGTGCTTCTTCGGCAGACGAAAAGCACAATAGCGGAGATCGCAAATCAGGTGGGATATGAGAACCAGAGCAAATTTTCAACAGCTTTTCGGGATATATTGAAGATAACACCTGCAGAATACCGCAAACAAAATATGAGCGAATAATGTTTATATTTCGTTAGGTTTTTAGAATATTTTGTTTTGGCAAATAGGCTAAAGATAGATAATATTTGGATTACGGATGATAAAACTTATGTTTTGTCATCCGGTTTCTGTTTTTGGGAATAAATTAAAAAATAACCGAATAACGGTTAAAAAATACATATAGTTGGGTTGATTTCTATTCTGTATGTTTTGTCTATGTGTTGTTATGATTTTTCCATATGGAGGTGGAAAAACATGGATAATTACAGAAAAGAAGCAAATATACAGATAGGAAAACGATTAAGAGAAGCAAGAAGTAATCTTGGTCGGACTCAGGCAGAAATTGCTGTATCTCTTGGTGTATCAGAAGAGCATTACCGTAAATATGAGTCTGGTGCTACCGGATTGTCGGCAGATAAGCTGTTAATATTATATCATGAGTATGGGATTGATCCTACTTATCTGATTACAGGGGCTTGTTTGAAAAATGATTTTGATGTGGACTATTACATAGCAAACCAATGTTAACAACTTAGTAGTGGCATGATATCACAATAGGATTAAGCTATTAAACCAATAATAGCAGATGATAGAAATGATTAAAATACACTGAAAAAAGGGCAGACTTTCCCCTTGGTTGCTATCAGCTGTTTTTTTAGATATGGCGTTTGTATTGTAGAATATAAAGAAACTGGCACCACCACCTTTCTTAAATGGTATT
>NZ_KE159724.1:23305-24122 GCF_000403455.2 Dorea sp. 5-2
GGTTATAAATAAAGAAAGGCACAGGGAATCCCGTGCCAATTAAAAGAAACACTATATGTTGTAGTTGCTTGAGTTAGGTTGTTAACATTGATTGAAAAATTAATAGATAATTTGGATTTAAAATTAATTGAGGGTGATTATGGTATTAAAAAACATGTTTATAATTTTTGGGAACCATTAAAGATAGCACTAAAAAGTAAATATATTATTGATACTCACACACCAGAATTTGGAGTAGAACACTTATACTGTAACAAAGAAACTGTGTTTGTAAAAAGTTTTAATATTAGCCCTATAATAATTGATGACACAGATTCTGCTACTTTTAGAAATTTTATGACTAAATTGCTGAATTCACTTGTACAAATAAAAAATAAAAATTTTACAGAGTATTTTGGGGGCAGAGAAGTTGTTACAGTGGAGCTTCCGAGTCATAAATATATTGATGATGAATATATATATAATTGGTCAGAGAGATTTTTGAATATTCTCGATGCAATTAATTTTATTGATAAAAGAGAAATCGAAGAGCAAACTATGTCAAATGTACAAATATATAATATAAAATCATTAAAATATTATTATGCAAAGGCAGATGGAATTATTATTATGATGGTTCCGATTGGAAGTATTATAGAAAAAAACGAGGTTTTTATGAAAATTATTTCTATTGATGGAGGTCAACAACTAGTTAGAGCAGTAAATAAAGGAAAGTTTCTTTGTTTTAGGCCACTTATAAATATTTTTTGACGCAAAATGGCAAAATTTCTGCATAAGAAAAACACTTATGCCAATGCTGGTATAAGCACAAGGTTTC
>NZ_KE159724.1:27607-73959 GCF_000403455.2 Dorea sp. 5-2
TTAGGCCACTTATAAATATTTTTTGACGCAAAATGGCAAAATTTCTGCATAAGAAAAACACTTATGCCAATGCTGGTATAAGCACAAGGTTTCTAACGGTTAATCCTGCCGCAATGACTTCTTTGCCGTAAGCTGTTGTAAAATACTTATAAGTTCCTTGAACCCGTTCAATAATCCCATGGAGACGGAGCCGCTTAAAAATTCTCGACATGGCAGACGGACTGATATCCTCCAGATGGCGGCGGATATCCTTTCCCTGCATTCCAAAAGTCATGTATTCGCCACGGCTGATCACTTCCAGTACCAACAGATCTTTTTGGGAAAAGAAGTTCAGCCCACGGTAGGAACGGCCTTTCTCCTTAACAGCCTCTGTTGCTTTTGTAAGATTCTTCTTTCCGCCGCTGTGGTCATCAAAGGATGATACGAATTCCAGATACCGGTAGTTGGCGGCTTTCATGATTGTGAATAACTGATACAGGCTATAAATACTTTTTTTCAAAGGCGCTTTTTGTTCTGTGGAACTGCCGTCCCTGTGTTCCACTTTCCGTTTTACACGAAAAGTCCCGATGTCATTGCAAGTACTTTCTATCCGTAAGACACAGCCAAATTTATCATACATTTTAATTGATACATCACCCATATGGTGTTTGATTCTCGTACCGAGAATACGCTGGTTATAGTTTGTACCGACTTCTTTCTTACAGTTATAGGTAATGCGCTGTCCCAGGAATGCAGCGATGTTATCCGGCTTTACCGTAAAGATTGCCGTCCGGATGATCTCATCATAAAGGGGCTCCAGGTCACAGGCCTGTTTGAACATGATATCGGTTGCACACTCAATCTGTTGGACTGTCCAAGTGTAGCCGAGACCGAGCGATTCCGCAATGGGGCAGTAGCGTTTTGCAAATACATCCAGGATTTTATGGAGACCTTCCGGGTTGATTCTGTCAGATAGTTTCTGGGCAGTTTCGACATCAGAGATTTCAAGGAAGGCGTTATCATGCATACGGTAAGTGATCCCTTTCTTTTGCAGCTTATGGGCCAGAAGATTATGACCGTTCATGTAGAACTGTAGTCGGAAGGGAGCCCAGGTGGGGACCCGGAGATAACACAAGCCGAGTTCTTTATCTATAAAATAAAAATAATAATGGAGACATTTGCTTTGGTCAAACTTAAGGAATGTTTTTCCGGTTGTTTTATCATGCCATGGCTTATAAGTATTGCATTGTTCCATGGCAGAAAAGATATGAATCAGCCCCTCAGACTTACCGGTTTTCTGAATGATCTCCTGGATGCGGTCATCTTTTCGGAACGCCCGGAGTTTCCGGATGAACTCAATCTGGATGCCGTTTTCATCTGCAATGCGCTGGGCATTGGCACGGATCTGTTCCGTAAGAGGCTGGGAGAAAGTCGAAAAATCAAAAATACGGATGTTGTTGGCTTTTAAATAGCTGGTCATACCTTCCGCATAACTCCATCCGGGGATATAGCCCTGGATGATCATACGGTCATAGCAAGTGATGATACCATTCATTTTGTCAGCATATTTATCCGTAAGTAACATGAACACATCCTCCAATAGTTTTCTTTATTGTACTTGAAATTTGGAGGAAATGCAAAAAAACTTTTCCGGTTTATCCGGGTTAGGGATAAGAAAACGACATTAAGGGGGGAGTGGATAGCAAGAGTATTAGAATTTGATTAATGAAGTGGGGGATCGTGTGTATAAGGATATTATAGGAATTGTTGGTGGTATGGGTTCGTTTTCTACATTATATTTGTTTAAAGAAATATTAAATAGTTTTTCTATGATAGATGATTCGGAAAGACCACGGATAATAATAGATAATTACTGCAATATACCAAATAAAATTGATGCATGTCTTTTTAGTGATAAAAAGGAACCTTTTTTATCTTGCTTATCAGCATCGGTTACAAATTTGATAAAATTAGGATGTACAAAAATTATAATTGCTTGCAATATTACTCATGTTTTACTGGATGATTTGTTTGTGATTCATCCTCATTTTAAAAAATATATTATTAATCTGTAACGATTTCAAAATTAGGTATGCTATGGGCGGCAGTATCTGACGCCCTATAGCTTCAACTCCGTTAGGTCATTTGGACTGAACTTCATTTTCTCACACAATCGTTGAACGCTTTTCTTTATCGGATACACGATCCATTTTCCATCCATCTTCCCAGCCTTGATCTTTATAAGTGTCTGTGTCAGGTCTTTGTAAGATATGTTTTTGGATTCCCCAATGGAAGCAATCTCCTCAATTGCATTTACCCCGATGATAGTGGACAGATGGTTCAGGAACAGCCATGCTTCTTCTGTATAGTTGCTCCTCATATAGGATGCTTCATAGGACATGGTATCTCCATATGTTTTAAAGAACTGTTCAATTGCCTGCCTCTGCTTGTATATGCTGTAGACCTGAAATGCATTTAAATCTAGTCGGTTTGTCTTTAAGGTAATGGTTCCCATTTCTTCTTTGTCCGCATAGGCTTCCCGGATCGTGATGGGCTCCAGCGCTTCCAGTTCCTCGTCAGTGAGGCGGCCTTTTCCTTTTGCCCTGCGCGCTGTTTCCCGCACTTTTTTCAATTCCATGGCATGGTTCTTCTTTTCCGTCCTCTTCGTGACATCCGCGATCTCCTGTGCCAACAGATCCGTGTCAAGGAATAAGTGGATATTGAACCCTTCCTCTGCAATGGTTAGGCTGTGTATCCCACGTCCGTTAAAACTGAAGGCTTCTTCATATCCAAAGGGCGAGGCTGGGATATGCCCTTTTACAAAACGGTTTCCCCTTTTCAGAGGTATCACGTAATTAAGCCCACATTCCTCAAGCAAGGTGAAGCCGTTGTCACTCGCAAAGCCTTTATCGGCTATGACGGTACAGCTGTCCGTATGGGCGGTAGACTCTTTGAGTATGTCGGAGAAAGCGGAAACATCAAGGGTGCTCCCAAGGTATTGCTTATAATATACGGGATATCCGATGTCACCTCCCATGGTAAAAAGATATAGCAGGTTGATTTGCGGCTTGTAGCGCATCTTGGAATCATATCCGCATTCTGCATTGTCTATGGTGCGAGATGCAGACAGAAGCCTGTGCCCATCAAATAAGAGGAAGCGTTCATGCTCGGCAACCATTTCCTGCATATAGCCACGTATTGCGCCTCTCATCCTCCCTAAAGTGTTCAGGAATTCCGTGACGGCATTCGGCATGAAGGAGAGTCCCGGATAGAGATATGACAGGATGCTGTCCTCATAATGGAGCTGCAGCCGCCGAAAACGGCAGTCATATATGGCACGGACAACCGCTGTCACGTAAATGGCTTCCCATAAATCAGGAAAATGTTTCTGCAGTCTGCTGCGCATCCATTCGCTCCGCTGGTAAATATAATTTACAGCTCCGACCTCCACCACATCATTGAGAACAGGATTGGCGCATCCACGCCTTGCCCTGCTTGGAACCAACCCCTGTTCGGTTATGCTGCCGAGAATTTTCCCTGACTTTTTTCTTGATCGACCGAGCTGTGGGTCATAAACATTACTCCGCTCATATAGATACCAATGTCCCCTGATATATTTGATTTCCGTATTGGCAGGCCGCACAAAATTCATTACATAATCGGGTTTCTCCATCATGTCTACCTCCTTATAGCATACCTAATTAGGTATGCTATAAGGATAGCACAAAACATCTAAGGAATCAATAAAAATGGCATATTTTAGGGGTTTTTTCGGTCTATGCCAATTTAGTAATAGGTTATGGCATACCTAATTACAATCGTTACAGATTAATATGATGGATATAATGCTTAGAAGATTAAGAGTTAATGATGTGAATAAAGCATATTTATTTGCAACAAATAACGCAATACAATCTAAAGTATTTCATAAATATTTAGAAAATGTTGAATTAAAATCTCTTGAGGATAAAATAGATTATGAAGAAATATTTTCTTTAATGAAAATGGGAAAAAGTAGTGATGTATCTGAGGATATGTGTAAAAGGTTTACTGTATTATGTAATAAGTACAGAAAAGAACCCAAGATATTAGGCTGTACAGAATTGTCAATGATATATGCTAATACGGAAATAAAAAATGATGTTTCGTTTAATATTTATGATCCAATTAACGAAACAGTTAAGTATTTGGTAGAAATATTAGAGTAGATAGCGTAAAAAGGGGATTTTCAATATATTACTAAATAATTTTATGTCATTTTATTAGTAAGTGTTATAGTGGTTGTGCAAAACTGAAAATTATATATGGTAATTTATAAATAAGAGCTATGATCAAACACTGGTAATTGCTCTTATTTGTATTTTGAAATAAATATAATTTGATTTTATACTCACAGCCGTAAATACTTACCAGAAAAAATGCACAGCTTGATGTGGGAGTATATTAGACTTTGAGTAAAGTTACAAATATGAAGACGTGGTATTGCAAAAGGATGTGTTGTCTTAACATATTTTGGCAATGTCTCAGTTCTTACAAGAGAAGAGCAGACAAAAAATGACTGAGAAATGGAGTAAATTTGAAGAGTATAGTCCTGTAAAACTAGAACAGGCAATGTGTTTAAAATCTATCTAAGATTTGAGAGAGCTGATCAATTTTAATGCTTAAATATATAAAGATTTTGCAAAGAAGTTAGCAGTGAGCAAATGATAAACATGGGGAAGTTTCCTACTGAATATGTGAAATTCTGAATAATGCTTTTAGGGCATGATGAAGAAATCAGAATAGGCATTAGACATTTAGCGGTGCCAAAGGTAAAATAAAATTGGGGAAAGAAAGGTTATTAAGTGGTATTTACTTTTAGGTTGATACTGAATAACTATTTGTACAATTCCTTGTTTGGGGATTTAGAAATATAATAATAGCGAAAAAAATAAATTTTTTTAGTCCACACTTGACAGAAGAATTCCCGATCTGGTGGGGGATTGCGGCATGGCCTGTAGACGGTTTCATAAAGGCGAATGACTTCACAGGAAAAACGGTGATACCTTTCTGCACTTCTTCAAGCTCCGGTTTGGGTGAAAGTGGCGAACTGCTTGAAGAAATGGCCGGAACGGGGGAATGGCTGGAAGGTGAGCGTTTCCGCTCAGGAGCTTCGGAAGAAACAGTCCGGTCATGGGTAGAAGGATTAGGATTAGAACAGGAGCCAGACTATGAGAAAAATAATAGCTGTTCTCGCAAGTGTGTTAATGATTGTTACACTGGCCACTTGTGGAAAAAGGGAAGAAAAACAATCCTTGCCGGAAGAAAGTATTGTATCAGACAGTACGGCTCCACCTGCAAAGGTGGAGCCGGGGAAAAATGAAAGTACAGGCTCCCGCGTTTTAATTGCTTACTTTTCTATGCCGGAGGATGCAGATACTTCCGGCGTGGATGCCATTGCCAGTGCAAGTATTGTGGTAAGGGATGGGGAACGGCAGGGAAATACAGAATTTGTCGCAAAAATTATACAGGAAACAGTGGGCGGCGATCTGTTCCGAATAGAAACCGTGCAGGATTATCCCTTAGACCATGATCCGTTAGTAGATCAGGCCGCAGATGAACAGGAGGAAAATCTGCGACCGGAGCTTGCGAGCCATATCGAAAATCTGGAACGATATGATACCATCATTTTAGGATACCCGAATTGGCTTGCGTACCACAATTTGATACAATGCACTCAAGCATGAGTTTGGGTGCAAATTTTAACGATAGGAATTTTGATATGGAAATTTTTATGGTTTTATGCTTTATAGATTTTAAATTATGTGGTATAATCCCGTCTTTGACACTTTGAAAAAAATAAAACTGCTACACCCCTTGATTTATAAGCGTTGTAGCAGTTTGAGTCCAAGTTTTAATATATAGTAATATTTCCAATTCTGTAAATTTTTAGTAAACCTTGATATTATGCGGAATTATAAGATAAAGCGTGCATGCCAGTATGTATATGAGTATATTACATCTACAACAGGAAAATATCAAGAGATACTAACATTACTATATAGCGAAACAAAATTTTTGACGACGAAAATATAGATATTATAAGGAGTTTAATGGCTTTATTAAAAATCTAACTGTCAAAGACCCGGGTGCAAATTTTAACGATAGGAATTTTGATATGGAAATTTTTATGGTTTTATGCTTTATAGATTTTAAATTATGTGGTATAATATCGTTGTTTTTTACATACTTACAAAGGTCATTTTTAAGTGGAGGATAATTATGGCTACAACAGTAAATGGAGCATTCACAGAATTTATGAATAATTCTGTAAATTTAGATATGACTCAAACGCAAACCGCAAGAAAGAGCAGAGATAATTTACTTTCTAATATTAAGTCATTTAGTGGAGATGATGATTTTTTCTCCATTAATGGCTCACAGTGCTTAAATTTTGGTTCATTTGCAAGACGCACTAAATTGCGTCCGCTGGATGACATAGATATGATGATTTGTATTGCTGCAAGTGATGATAGAAAATACTCATATGTGGGAGATGGTATCTACAGCATGGGTGCAAATCAGACGGATAAAAACAATGGATTAAATACCAATGAAACAAATGATCTTAATTCAACTAAGGTGATTAACAGGTTTATATCTAAGCTTTCAGATCTTAATGATTATAGAAAAGCTGAGATGCACAAGAATCATGAGGCCGCAACATTGAAACTTAAGTCTTATGATTGGAATTTTGATATCGTTCCATGCTTCTACTGCAAAGGCGATTTCTATTTAATTCCAGATGGAAAAGGAAATTGGAAAAAAACTGATCCTCGGATTGATAATCAAAGGATTACGGCAATCAATCAAGAGCATAATGGAAATTTATTAGCACTTATTAGGCTTGTTAAATACTGGAATAATAGGCGGATTACACATACAATAGGATCATATATGTTGGAATGTATGATTCTTGAGCGATATGAAAATATGATTACACCTGAAAAGTGGTGGATTGATTTGCAATTCAGAGATACGTTAAATCATTTATCTTCGGCGATATATTACAGTGTAAATGACCCAAAGGGAATTCAAGGGGATATGAATACCTTTAGCTACAGTGAAAAGGTAAAAATAAGTGAAGCATTAAAAAATGCTTATGATAAAGCGTCGGAGGCAACTACATTAGAAACCTCTAATAAAGATCAGAAAAGTGCAATAAAAAAATGGGGAGAGGTTTTAGGAGATTATTTCCCAAAATATACAGGAGTGTAAATGAATGAGTAATGGAATTAGATTAAGGCAGAATGAAGAACATTCTATAGAAATGCTTGCTGCACAGCGCCAGTTATATAGTAATGCAAAAAGGTATGACTGGTTATCTACAGCTTTGTCTGTTTGGATTCCTTTTGGAATGGCTATTATTCTCGTGTTTATACCAGAAGATTCATTAGCTGGGATTGTGTCTTATATAGTATCAATCACAAGTGCAGTTATTTCGTTTATAGTTGACGGAATAATAAATAATAAGAAAGAATTAGCGGCAGCTATACAACAAAAATTTGATACATATATTTATAATATGCCATGGGATACGAGGATATTTGGAAAAAATAGAAATCTTAATAATGAGATTGCTGTTTACTCAAGCAAGATATTATCTGATGAGGAAGAAAAGAAATCTTTGTATGACTGGTACACTCCGTTAGTGGACGAAAAAGAGCTTAAGGAAGGTATTCTTTCTTGTCAAAGAGAAAATGTCTGGTGGGATGTTGGGTTAAGAAAAAGATTTAAAATGGGAAGTATAATGGCAATTATTATTCTTTGTATAGCTGTATTTATAATGGGTATCTGTAAAAATGAGAGTACTGTCAAACTTTTATGGAGATTTGCGTTTGTTGCGCCGATGCTTGAATGGTTATTTAGTACAATTAAACAATTGAATAAAGATATTAATGAATTGCAAGAACTAGATGAAATCATTAATGATGATGAATCAAAATCAATGGAAGATCTTCAGGATATACAGAAATTAATTTTTATTCATCGTAAGGACTGTTTTGCTATTCCAAACTTTTTTTACAAGCATTTTAAAGATAATGATGAGGACAAGGCACATAGAGCGGCATCAATGCATTAGAAAAGATGATTTGCAATTATAAACAACAGAAAGAATGACTATCATGACTTTTCTACCGATTAGTGATAGGAATTTTAGATTTTTATCAGAAAAATATCCGCAGGAGTAAGGAAACATCGCAACACCGAAATTGATACAATGCAAAATTGCTGAAATGCCTGAAAATAAGCCTTTTCACGGATTCCGCCATTTTGTTTTTTCGGTTTTGGAGCCTTTTTTCCGTTTCGGAAGCTGTTTCGCCCTCCGATTTTGCACCTCCTTTTAACGATAGCAGGCAATCGTTAAAAGGTTTAAATGGGGCAGAGTCTTGTGCAGGAAGCGATAAAAAATATCTAACAGCCGCCCAGGCGGCTATTTCCAATTGATGCCATAGGATTTTTGGTACTTACAGGCAAAAGTATTGAAGAATGGCTTAAAATCAAAGGTTTTTGAGCGTAGAGGGGTTCACCGGAGTGGTTGGTGGACCTCTCTTTTTTGCGTTTTTGATGCCGCTGATAATATGGCGATTGGGGCAAAATTATACTATCACGCAAAAGTCGGCAGTTTCCGTGATAGTATCCGAGTTTTGCGTGAAAGTATAAGGGTTTCCGTGATTGTATAAGCAGTTTTCGTGATAGTATATGAGTAAAACGGTAAGGATTAAATGGTTAAATACTAAAATAAGGGAAAGGGGGATGTGCAGGCTTCTTTTTTCTCATTCGTACAATCTCTGATTTACTTCTTTATGTCATTTCTACATTTTAAAGAAAAACTTTCTTCCAAGGAAATCTCACTATATTGTGGTATATTTTTGTGAGTATATTGACGGCATATATGTCAGATAGAATTTTGATTTGTGTATTTATAATCAGCAGTTTACAACTTTTTGGGGCTCTTTTCTGTTTTTATAGAGCCATCTCGGTTCAATTTAGCCCGAAGTCCAGCTTGATATCGATTTATAGGCTTGAAGTGTTTGAAAGGAGATCCTATAATAAAAGCGGAAAATGCAAAATCTCTTGGAGTGGAGGGTAAGATATGGCAGAGATTTATTATATTGAAGATGATGAAGATATCGCCCGAATAGTAAAGGATTTTCTTGAAAAGAAAAAATATAGTGTAACAATTTTGCCAACGGTATCAGCGGCGAGGCAAACACTTAAAAAGCAAGTACCCACCCTTGTTTTAGTAGACTGGAATATGCCAGACGGACGTGGCGATGCCCTGTGTCAATGGATTAGATCACAATGGAAAGACCTGCCTATTATTTTTCTTACCGTTAGAAGCGATTCCCACGATATAGTTTCCGGTTTTCGTAATGGCGCAGATGATTATGTTATAAAACCATTTGATTTAGAGGTTCTGTATTCCCGTATTTTGGCTTTGCTGAGAAGGACGGGTGACGTATCAAAAGAATATTTATCCTGTGATAGAATTTCTATTGACTGTAAACGTACAACCGCTTTTATTGATTCGGAAGAAATCGCGTTAAGTCCACAAGAATATCAGTTGCTTCTGTTCCTGATGCAGAACAAGGGTAAGACAATCACAAGAGAAATATTGCTAAAACATATTTGGGATGATAATGGAAACTACGTTAACGACAATACACTGACAGTAACGATGAAACGCTTACGTGAGAAACTACGTCAGCCATCTTGTTTGAAAACAGTTAGAAGTATTGGCTATCGTATGGAGGAAATGGAATGAACGAGAGAAAAAATATGACGGTGTTGATTGGTTTTGTTTTGTCTATCAGCCTGATAGCCTCTACTTTTACTGTATTTTTTCTGATTAACAGTTACGGCCAAGTACATATGCAGACATTAGGAGAGATTTTTCAACGAATCATAGAAAAACAGCCCGAAGCAGAAAACATCATTTTGGAGACGCTAAAGGAATACAAATCTAATCCTGAAATTTCATCGGACACAAATATTCTTTTATTGCATGGATACAAACAAACTGATTTGTTTCCAGCGTCTAAAGCATACAGTAGCCTGTTTATACTGGCTGGCTTTGGGATAGGTTGCATTCTTTTCATTATCACGTTAATTTTCTGGCATCGAAAAGACATATTGCGTATTAAATTCTTAACAACCTATCTCGAAAAGGTAAACAACGGAGATAGTGACATTCTTTTTCAAGTCGGTGAAGATGACTTGTCTAAATTACAGGACGAAATTTATAAAACAGTGACCATGCTTTCTCAGACCCGCAATATGGCGCTCAGAGCAAAAAACAATTTTGCGGAAAACCTTTATAATATCGCCCATCAAATTAAAACACCAATAACGTCTATTTCGCTCTCCGTGCAAATAATGCGGGAAAATCCATCTTCTAAATATCTGGATCAGATTCAGGGGCGGCTTTCCCAATTAACACATTTAGAGGAAACCCTTTTGCTGTTATCCCGTATTGACGCAGGAACTTTGCCTTTAGAAAAAAAGGCAGTTGATCTTTATACTGTCCTTATGCTTGCTGCGGACAATCTTCAAGATTTATTGGCAAAGTCGAATGTTTCCGTTGATATACCGGAATTGGGAGAAATAACAATTCAAGCGGACCTGGACTGGACTATGGAGGCTATCATAAACCTCTTGAAAAACTGTATGGAGCATACCCCGCCGGGCGGAGTTATCCATTGCTCATATGAACAAAACCCTATTTATACCCAAATAAAAATATGGGATACGGGGGCCGGATTTGCAAAAGAGGATCTTCCCCACCTTTTTGAACGGTTTTACAGGGGACAAAATGCCATCCACAGCGGTATTGGCATCGGCCTGTCTCTTTCAAAGGCAATCATCGAAAGCCAAAATGGGACGATTAGTGCAAAAAATCTTGTAGACGGCGGCGCTTGCTATGAAATTCGTTTTTACAGTCACTGAGTTGTCACTTTCATTTGCTATACTAAAAATATAGCCATGCTATGCTTAAAAACGAAAGGAGACAATCTTATGGAAATCCTGAAATGCGAGGGGATAAAAAAAGTGTACGGCTCCGGGGCCAATCAGGTAAAGGCATTGGATGGAATTGACCTTGTTGTGGACAAAGGCGAATTTGTAGCCATTATTGGCGCATCCGGCTCCGGTAAATCGACATTGTTGCACATTCTTGGCAGCGTTGATAAACCTACCGAGGGGAAAGTTGTTGTCGGGGGAACTGATATATCTGCTTTGGACAAGACGCAGGCCGCGATATTCCGGCGCCGGAAGGTCGGGCTGGTTTATCAGTTTTACAATTTGATTCCTACTCTTACCATCCGCAAAAATATACTTATGCCCCTTCTGCTGGATAAAAAGAAACCAAATCAGGAATTTTTTGACCAAATAGTAAAATCATTGGGAATTGCCGGTAAGCTGGAATCACTTCCCAATCAATTATCTGGTGGGCAGCAACAGCGGGTAGCTATCGCACGGTCACTCATTTATCGTCCTGCCCTGCTTTTGGCTGACGAGCCAACCGGCAACCTTGATCAGAAGAACTCTAAGGAAATCATTGATATGCTGAAATTGTTCAACCGCAATTTTGAGCAAACCATCGTTCTTATAACGCATGATGAAAAAATTGCTCTGGAGGCAGACCGCATTATAACGATTGAAGATGGGTGCATCATCAGTGATGAAAGCCGGAGGTGATGGTTATGTGGAAAGATTATTCATCAAGTTATGTAAAAAACAACAAGGCTTCCAGCCTATCCATTATCATAGCTGCTTTTATTTCGGCATTACTTTTATCACTGCTATGCAGCCTATTCTATAACTTATGGTTTTATGAGGTACAAAGCCTGAAAGTAGAGGAAGGCGACTGGCAAGGCCGTTTTGTTGGAGAGATCAGCACGGATGATTTGACGCTCATTGAAAACTATGCCAGCGTTGAAAAGGTTACAGTCAATGAAAATCTTTCGGACGTACAAGGAATTGTAGTAGATGTATATTTCACAAATATGGGAAATGTCCTGACAGATATGCCCCAAATCGCAGAACTTGTTGGCTTACCAGCGGAATCGGTTTCCTATCACTATTCGCTTTTAAGCCTATACCTTATCAGAAGCGCAGATGATTCCGCACTTCGTTGGGTATTTCCGTTCTTTTTGTTGATTACTATTATTGCCTGTTTTTCGTTGATTTTGGTTATCCACAATGCCTTTGCGGTAACAATGAGTGCCCGTATCCATCAATTCGGCATTTTTTCAAGCATTGGTGCCACACCCGGACAGATTCGGGCGTGTTTGTTGCAGGAGGCTCTTAGGTTATGCGCCTTACCCATTGTTGTCGGCAATTTGCTTGGTATTCTGATTTGTGTGGGAGTTATCGAGGCAATAAATTTCACATTGGCTGATGTGGCCGGACGATTAGTGCTATCGTTTAGTTATCATCCCTTGATTCTTGTGCTGTCTCTTTTGGTTACAGTTTTGACTGTATGGATTTCCGCATGGATTCCAGCAAGAAAAATGGGCAAACTGACGCCGATGGAGGCAATCAGGAACACCAACGAACTGCAACTGAAAAGAAGAAAGAAATCCCGTATCCTATCCTTTTTGTTTGGTGTAGAGGGAGAACTGGCTGGAAATGCGTTAAAGGCTCAAAAGAAGTCAATGCGTACAGCCGCTTTATCTCTTGTCTTCTCTTTTTTGGCATTTTCGTTAATGATGTGTTTTTTCACACTGATGATTGTCAATCAAGATATGACATACTTTGAAAGGTATCAGGATGTTTGGGATGTGATGGCCACAGTAAAAAGTACGGATATTGACGTTTTCACCGAGGCGGATACCTTACAGGAACTATATGGTGTTGAAAGCGGAGTGGTGTATCAGAAAGCCGTAGCAAAACGAATGGTTACACAAGACGAAATCAGCGAAGAACTGCAAGCAATCGGCGGATTAGAAAACGCCTCCACTCAATATGTTTCTGCTGTTGACGGCGCATGGCTGGTAAATGCCCCGTTAGTCATTATGGATGATACAAGCTTTTTGGCATATTGTGAACAGATTGGAACAGAGCCACGTTTAGATGGTGCGGTTATTCTAAATCAGGCCTGCGATGCCTCTGACCCCAATTTTCATGATAGGCGTAGTGTGTCATACCTGGTAGAAAATGGGCAGACCACCATACTTAGGAACGCTGGACAAGAGGATGTTTCCGTAGAAATTCCGGTTCTTACTTATACACGTCAAGTCCCTGTTCTGCGTGAAGAGTATGGAACTTTGGATTATTATGAGCTGGTGCATTTTGTTCCCTTGTCGGTCTGGAAAGAAATCAAAGGACAAATTGGGGGAGCCGAAGCTGATACCTATATTCGGATTTTGGCTCGGAATAGAGTGACCTTAGACGAGTTAAACGAGATTGAGGATGAAGTTTCCGGACTTCTTAGTCAAGGGTATCAGACGGAAATAGAAAACCGGATTCAAGCAAAACTTGACAATGACAGAATGTTTCATGGAATGATGGCCGTTATTGGACTGTTCTGTGTTTTGCTTGCAGTCATCGGTATTGGAAATATCTTCACGAATACATTCGGATTTGTGCGTCAAAGAAAAAGAGAGTTTGCCCGCTATATGTCTATTGGCATGACACCTGACGAGTTGAAAAAAATATTCTATGTGGAAGCTCTTGTTATTGCCGGGCGACCAGTTTTGATTACAATACCACTCACGGTGATTCCAGTCATATTATTTATCAATATGGCTTATATTGATCCGATGGTTTTCCTCCATGAAGCACCGTTTATCCAGATTTTGCTATTTATTCTGGCTATTTTTGGTTTTGTTGCCCTGGCCTATTACATCGGTGCGAAAAAGGTGCTGGGCAGCAGCCTAATAGATTCTTTGCGGGATGACACAACAATATAAACGTTAGAGAGTGGCGTTGTAGGTATTGGTTTCGGGCCAAGTTGGACTTTGCCGACAGCTCCAAGCTGACCCGAGGCAAGGATAATATGCTATAAACTTTATGGTCATTTCGTGCAATTTATAGTCACTTGGTGCAATCCGGGTTGGAAATGAGAGTGCGCCTATCGAAAATTTTTATGAAGCGGCATATTTTATATGCAGGCCAAGGTTGGCAAAAAATATTTTTATCAAGGAGGATGATAGTATCTTAATGAACATTAGTGGTTTTGGTGCAGGCAGCAATTCAGTTTATAAAAGCATCAATACTAACAGCAAACAGTATAAGGTGGCGGCAAAGGATCATCTGGCGGCCCTTATGGAAGAGGAAGCCATGATGACGCCTGAACAAAGGCTGCTGTATGAGTTAATGGGTGGGCATGAGGAATGTGATGCAGAATTATAATTCTGACGGGGATTTTGTCGGGCCGGGAGGGATTGTCGTTCCTGGGATGTATCATGGGGAAGATGGAAAGGTTGACCACTCGACATGGCAGCAACTGATACCCGTGTCTGACGAGATGCGGCAGAAGATGTTCGACAATGTGAAAAGGGAGTTTATTCAGGAGAATGGTATTTCCAATGGAGATACCATAAAAAGGTCTAAGATATTCAGGGAAATACCGTTCTGCGATGTATGTGGCGGTCAAGGCGGCTAATCCGAAATGGGAGCCGGGGCAGCCGTTTGATTCTGGCATACTGGACAGCGTTACAAGGGAATCCGTAGAAAGCCAGCTTGCGAAAAGTGGCAATACGTTTGTAAAAAAACCATCTTCGGGCAGTTCACTGGATATACAGGTATAAA
This sequence comes from Dorea sp. 5-2, assembly GCF_000403455.2. GTDB lineage: Bacteria > Bacillota > Clostridia > Lachnospirales > Lachnospiraceae > Sporofaciens. The sequence goes on from NZ_KE159724.1 coordinate 42,383, forward strand.
CTTTACACCCAATTCCGTAGAGGCGCATAAAACTCTGCCCTGCGGAATGCTAGGGGCATGGGCGGCTCTGAGAGGGAGCGGGGTTGCTGGAAAAAAGTACCTTTCCACAAGGTAAATGAATTGTAGAGCTAAAAAGGAGCTTGTAAATTAATCATCGGGTGAAATACACACAATCTCTTTGTTATACTTTTCTTAATCAAATTTAGAGAGGAGATCGTTATCATAATGGATGCAAAGCAAATGGGAATGTTCATTTCCAAATTGCGAAAAGAGAATAATATGACGCAGGCACAATTGGCAAAGGAACTACATGTATCTGATAAAGCAGTTAGCCGCTGGGAGAGAGGTTTGGGGTTTCCGGATATTAATACGATTGAACCACTTGCGGAAGCCTTGAATGTGAATATACTTGAACTAATGCAGTGCCAAAGAATGCCGACTAAAGACGTTCAGGTTGAAGTGGCAACGGATGCTGTAAACACAACATTAGATATAGTTCAACAGCAAAAGAAAATAGAATTGAGAAATATGGTAATGTACAGCATTGTAGGAATTATAGGTGTAATTTGTTTACTGATTGGATTGGCATTTCACTCGCATGATAATTTCTCATTATTTAGCAGACCAATACTTTCGTGTTGTGTTGGCATGATTATGTTGATGGTTTTTCTAACTTACTTATATAGAAGAGTAAATAAGTATAGCAGAAAAGAATGAAAATTGGAAACTGGTATGAATTGGTGGGGACATGATTACGAAAACGACAGAATTGTTTTCAAGATTAACGGGGGTACTTTATGGAAATATTGAGACAGGAATCAAAGTATACAAAAATATCAATGGTTATTATATTATTTGGTGTTAGTCAATAAATATGTTGGTCTAATCTCATTACAGTATTACCAGACGATAATTGCGTACATCATAGACACCATGCCAATAGCAACTGTTTCCAATATTGCACAATGAAAGAAACAGAGAAGTTGCTAAACCTCCTGCACACCGGAAAGCTATCGAAAATAGTGCATTGTAACGATTGAGATATTTTGTTGCCACTCCGCGGTAATGGTTGTATGTTTCCTTAATATAGGAATGCATGCTGTTCACTGTATTCAGATTAAACAGCTTCTTATTTTCTTCATGGTTTACATCCATAACCGTACAACCCGTCGCTGCCCCCAGACTGTTATAGCTTCGAAGTCCATCTGTAAGTATTAGAGTCTCCTCGCAGATATGTGTGCCAAATATTTCATACAATTCCTTGCCTGATGGCTTTGCGCGGTTTACGGTCTCTGCTATTGCCTTGCCATCACGCTGGATACCTGTGCAGATTGCGATATATTCATTTGAAATCCCTCGTTTTGCTGCCGTAGCCCCATGCTTACGGGCAGTACGGTTCGCTTCCGTTGGAACGGTCTTTCCTTTATAGCAGTCAAGGACAAATGTTTCATCCAGTTCAGCGATACCAGAAAGAAGAACAGGCTCTTTTTCAAGCATGTCCTGAAGTGCCATAAGAACTTTATGCCTCATATTAAATGCTGTTTGATGAGAAAATCCGAACTTTTCAGCAGAGAAGTCCAGAGATGCACCAACCAGTGTGTCATGAATGAAATCGGCCCAAATGGATCGGCTAAAATGCGAATTGGCCGTCAGTGTACCGGTTGAGTATAGGTAGATCTTTCCGCATTCATGACAATAGAAACGCTGTTTCCCATTTGCATGACCATACTTGATAACTTTTGAACTCTGACAGTACGGGCATTGGGGTCTGTCAGCTAGGCTTTGATTAACGGAAACGATCCCCATTACAAAGTTAATGATGCGTTCCAAGTCCGAGTTACATAGGTTTTTAATGCAATCAAACAGCGTATTGATTTTATCTTTCATATGATTATCACCTCAAAATTCATTAGATAATCATATGATACTACTTTGGGTGTCCCAAAATCTGGACACTCAGCAAGACCAACATATTTTTTGACTAACACCTATTATTTTTGGGTGTATCAGTTCTGGCAAATTTTCTTCTTGACCTACCGATTCGGATGAGTAGAATATGTTGGCTTATTTTAACAAGTGTTTCTTTGATTCTTTCATTATTGGGGAAAAGGGAGAAAAGGACAATGATCTCCAGTGCTGCTATCTACATTAATATATTTGTTTTAGGTATCAGCCTGATTCTCTTTAAAACCATTTTGGCGCTAATAAAAATAGTTCTTTAGAACGGAGCAAGAAAAATAAAACATAAAGTCATATGGTCTTGCCTAAATTTCAGACAAAATGATTTTAGGATGCAGAAAATGTTTAGGGAGAACAGCATCTATGAAAAAAATATTGTACTTAGTTTATGCTGCCATAATGGCATATGTAATCGTTATGAACTTTATGGATTATTCCTGCTCAGTTACAAATGAAATGGAATTGAGCAAAATGGAAATTACAATTTGCAAGCCAGAGACGAAAAGTAATGAGGAATTTATATCTGACTTGATTAATTTAACTAAGGAACTGGATACAGATATAATGTACTTGATTACGGATGCATCTGGAAAAAAGATAAAAAAGGAGTATTTTGTAACTACAAATACTTCGGACTTTTTATGTATTGATGGTCTTGATATAAAGGGAATTTTAGACGAATATGATGGAATTACTAATACCAGTATTGAGGGAAATTATTTTAGAATGAAATACTCGACACTGTTCTATGAAGTGGATATATTTGATATTTCTGAAGCTGAAAAGTACAATTTGGAATCATGCAATTTTTATATTAATGCTGATTCCGAAAATAGATTTATCAGTTCATTGACGGATGAGGGGTATGAGGCATTCAGAGCAAATGGTACAGTGGTGCAAAGTGGCTACTTGTCATTGCGGACGCTGGTTCTTCCCATAATAATATTGCTGACGAGTATGCTGTTCTATTTTATTAATAAAAGGAAAGAGTATGTTATAAAGCTGCTTGAGGGCTATTCAAAATCTCTGATTGTAACGGAAACTTCTTGCAAAAGTTGTGCAGTCATGTTGCCAATAGGCATAATCATTATTTGTCTGAGTGCGTTTGTAACAATGCCGGTTTACAATACAGACCCAATTGATTACATTGCGTTTTCAATAAATGAGTTGATCCCATTTTTCACTTTTACCGTTATCAGTGCATTTATTGTTAATGCCGTAACAGTAGTTTCTTTGAAAACATATCATATGAAGGGCAAGAATGATAACTATGATTTATATGCGATATCTTATATTTTCTGGACAGTAAAAAGTTTATATGCTTCCTAATCTCCCGAAAAAATTATACACAGATTGACTGTATGATAGTATGAATCCATTGAAAATACGGGGTTTTTAGGCGCTCCCTCTTTACAAATATGTGTATAAGTTTTATAATATAAGTAGAAATATTATACACATATTTAAAGGAGCAACGGCATGTCATCACTTGTTTACGTCAAAAATCCAAATGGTAAAACCTATGTTTACAGCAACACTTCAATTTATGATAAGGAAACTAAAAAAGTCAAACATATCCGCAAGAGCATTGGGCATCTGGATCCAGTAACAGGTGAAGTGGTTCCCAACCGCAGGAAAGGCGATGCTGCCCGTAAAAGGGCTCAAACGGAAGAACCTGTTGGCCGCTGTGTTGTGAAAAATACCGGCATACAGTCCCTTTTGGATAAAGCTGTTTCAGACATAGGGCTGATGGAACCGCTCAGTACAGTCTTTCCGGATGACTGGAGATGCATACTGACATGTGCGTATTACCTTGTCAGCGAAGGCGGGGCATTGCGCCACGTTGACCAGTGGCAGCGGATGTATCCATCACCGTGCCGTTCCCTGCTTGCAAGCCAGCGGGTGAGCGAACTCCTTGTAAGGATTACGCCCACACTGCAACAGGACTTTTTCAGCAGGTGGATTGATGTAAACAGCCAGAAGGATGTCTATGCAATGGATATCACCAGTGTATCTTCCTATAGCGAACTGATCGATTTTGTCCGCTGGGGATACAACCGTGACGGGGAAAAACTGCCACAGATCAACCTCCTTATGCTCACTGGTGTCACTTCTCATATGCCGCTGTATTACAGGATCATTCCCGGCAGCATTAAAGATGTGAACGCTCTGGAAGACAGCATAGCTAATATATCCGTTCTGGAGAGCCCAACATGCCATTTTGTCATGGACAAAGGCTTTTATAGTGAACCGAACCTTGACGCAATGTATGCCAGTCATAAAAAGTTCCTGATTGGAGTACCTTTTACTGTCGGTTTTGCCTGCAAGGCAGTGGAACACCACAGAGACAGCATCCGTTCCCATCATAATTACTGTACAGTCTTTGGGGACGGACTGTATGCGGTCACGGAATCTTCCAATTGGAAAGGGCATCGGTTCTATATCCACATCTACCACGATATTTTCAAGGCGGCGTCAGACGAACGGAATTTTGACCATACCCTGCACTGCTGTTATGAAGAACTTATGGCCGGCAGGCATGTAAAGGAGCATGCCTCTTATTATGATAAGTTCTTCTTGATCCATAAAACTCCTATAAGAGGCATCAGGGTGGATTACAATGAGGAAGCCATTAGCAAGCATAAAAGGAACCATATCGGCTGGTTCGTGCTTGTAAGTAATCACATTAAGGATACGACAAAAGCCCTTGAGGTGTACCGGAGCAAGGATGCTGTTGAGAAATGTTTCGATGATCTCAAAAATGATCTTGATATGAAACGTTTGCGTATCCATTCAGCGGCAGCTATGGAAGGCAGAATCTTCATACAGTTTATTGCACTTCTGATCACAACTCGTCTAAAGCAGGTGATGAATGAAGCCGGATGGTATAAAAATCATGATCTTCAAAAAGTAATAAGTGAAATGAAAACTGTCCGTAGTGTCAGTATAAATGGAACACGAAAAAAATACACAACGGAACTTACGCCATTTCAAAAAGACATATATGAGTTATATGGGCTGACACCCTAAACATGTGTATAATTTGAACGGGATTTTAGGATGCTTAAGAAGCCAGTAAATCCTTATCAATTACTGACATTTCCTGCATTTCCTGAATTAATTGTGTTATGCGTAATTCGGGACTTTGACCCATAAAATGAAAAATATATTTCCGTAGATAACACATCATGGCACCTTCCGATATCTTCCCTTTTGACGGAGTACGTTGGTAGCGGATTTGTTCGGAACGAAGCTTTCCTTCTGCTTGGATTGCCAGGGCCTGAATTGTCCCCATTGCAATACATGACAATGCCATATGCATTTCAATTGCACGGATTGCTTCCATGATCTTTTTACGCGAATAGTTGTCGGTCACTTGCTCAAGAGGAGTTGGTTCTGTCTTTTTACGATAATAATCAATCTTGGGCATATGCTTTGACCAGAAATGGTAACAGAAGCCTCCCAGCTGTTGCTTCAGTTCCCGAAAAGTACATTCGATCCGGAACCGATAGCTATATAAGCGAATCATGGACAAGGGCTCTATGGGAAGGCTGGTTCCAGCCAGAATGCTCTGTACCCCATTATATTCCACCAGAACAAAACGCAGTTCCTGATACAGCTTCTGCCCCCAAAGCAGGTCGATGCTGTAATAGCGAATCTTTTCTTTCTTCCCATAAAGTTCCAGCTCTGTCTGAAGGAACTTCTCCTTATGGGAATGGAAGACTTCCTTCAGATGGACGGCATTCCCTTTCTTTGCGGGCCTTCCCCTTCCAGGTTTTCGGGCGCTGGGTTTTTCATAAGCAATGCAGTTACGTTTTGCTTTTGTTACGATCTCCATGTGGACAGATCCTTCCTTGGTAAGTTCCCGAAGCCTTGTAAGAGACGGCACGGAAAGAAAATACCGGTCAAGCAGGAGCAGAGAGTCTCCAAAGACCTTTGCTGCCTCATAAGCATCTTCTATCATCTGTATCACGTGGGAGGCGTTGGAAATACAGGGGGAATCCCAATTGCGCAGTTCTTGCAGACCATCATGGAGCCGGATGCTCAGTGGAATGCAGGTCAGGCTATGAATGGATCCGGCAAGAATCCCCAGTCCACCGAACATATGGCCATGGATAAACTGGGGCTTTGCAGAGTTTTCCGATTCCTGACAAAGCTTTTTCACTCCTGGAATGCGCCGTCCTTCTTTTGACTGCTTTACCCCATCACCCACCAGGATATGGAAGCCATCTTCCTGGCATAAAGGAAGGAAACGGAAGACTGTCTGAAACCAACACTGCCGTATTCCTTCTAGAGACCAGGAAGAAGCACGGAAGAAATGAAGCATAGAAAGATAACAATCTGGCTTTAGGGCAAGATCGCGGATCACAGATGTGACGCCAAGTTTATCTGAACGGAGCATTAGCCCCACAGTAATAATCACAAACCAGCGAAATGCCGCCTTTCGTGAGAAACAAGATTCAAAGCAGGATAAAATTTTATTGAAAAGTTTTTGAAAATATAAAATGCGCCCGTCCGCAAAAAGCGGGCAAACGCAAATGTATTGTAAATGGTATTTATATGATTAGACAGTTCATATTCATGGGTAGATTTTTCCCCGGCGGTGGACGGGCTTTTTTTAATATGTCAATGACCGGGCTTTGCCAATACGCTTTGTATTTCATGGCGGCTACCTCCTTTTTAGCCGCCGTTTTAGTGGTACTATGTCATTTCTTTAAGGGATAAAAAAGAAACGACGGCTTCGATTTCTCTAAAGCCGCCGTGTAAGAATGGGCGCGTAAAAATTCTTCTGCTATACGACGGCTTTTTTCTTTTGCCGTCGCACGGCAGATTGCTTTTTTATTCAGTTAATGGAATGGTTATGCAATTATTCCGTCACTCACTGTAATAATCCGGCTGCTGCTTTTTGCAGCTTCCGGCGAATGAGTAACCATGATAATTGTCTGTCTGCTCTCCCGGTTGATCTCCTGCAACAAATTCATAATGTCTGCCCCGGTACGGCTGTCAAGGTTTCCCGTTGGCTCGTCAGCAAACAATATTTGGGGCTTGCCGATCAATGCACGGGCGATTGCAACACGCTGTTGCTGCCCGCCGGACAACTCGCGGGGCGTGTGTTTTCTCCTGTCAGATAAGCCGACAACCTCTAAAATTTCACCAAGCTCATTTTTATAGTCACGCATTTTCTTTCCGTCCAACAAAAGCGGGAGCATGATATTTTCCTCTACGTTCAAGTTTGGGATAAGATTATAGAACTGGAATACAAAGCCTATATCCTGCCGTCTTATCCGGCTCATTTTTTCATCACCCAGCTTCGATATATCTATGCCATTGAGAAAGACAGCTCCGCTTGTAGGCGTATCAAGACCGCCAAGAATATAAAGCAAGGTACTTTTACCGGAACCGGATTGCCCCATGATAGAAACAAATTCTCCTTGCGAAACTTTCAAAGATATGCTTTTCAATACCCTTGTTCTGGTATCGCCAAGCTGAAAGTCTTTTACAATGCTTTTCCCCTCAATAACGATTTTTTCTGTTAATTCTCTCATGTGACAATGCCTCCTATTCAAATTTAATTTCTTCTATCAGTTTCATATTACGACTTTTCATGAATGGTACGACGGAACCTAACAGCGTAATGAAAATCCCTAATCCCCCTGCGGCAAGAAACGTCCATAAATCCAGTTCCGGCAGCATGGAGATTTTGGGAGCTGCCACAAGGAAAATTGTCTGAATTTCCATGTAGGAAACAAAAACAGCGATTACTGCACCGATAAGCCCGGAAGAAAATCCCTCTATCAATGTCATTTTCCTGTTTTGGCGGTTAGATAGACCAATGGATTTATACATGGCAATCGTGCGCCGTTTCTGCATATAGTTAATCAAAAGATTGTTGATCACACCGACGGTTGCAAGCAGCAGGATAAAATAGGTCATGGTGTGCATTGGTTCTAAAAATGCGCCAACGGTTGAAAGTGCGTCTGAATTAAATTCCTCTACGGTGCGGCTCCAATTTGATGTTTCCCCAAATAAAGCCCGTATCTGTACCATGATTGCGTCGGGGTCTGCGGCTGTATAAGCTAAGAAGTCATAGACTGTTGCTCCAAAGTCTGAAACAGCGCAGTAAGCGGGGATAACAGCTTCTACATCCGTTGCCCTTGATTTGAAACTGCCAGCAATGGTATAAGGAATTTCCTCTGTTCCATTTGAGAGAAGTATTTCGTCCCCAACCAAAAAGCCGGTACGTTGCAAACAATCCTCGCTTAAAATGACAGAGCGTTCTTTGTTCCCAAAGGAAGCAACAGCCTGTCCCAATAAGCCTTTATCTGTAAATTTTAGAGCCAGCATGGAACTATACCACTCCAAATTGTCTGTACCCTCTAAACGGGAAAATGTGATACCTCCTGTTTTTATCGTATTTTCAAATACATAGACAGCAAGTACCTTTTCAATCCCCTCCATTTCTTCCACCCGTTCCACAAATTCCGGCTCCATACGTCCGTCTGCAAACCCTTGAAGTTCCGCGCCATGAAAAACGTCGCTGATATAGGTTGTTACAAAATTTCCCACAACGCTGATCGCAATAATCGCGGATATGCTTATAAACAGCAGAGTTATGTTTTGTGTAGTGTTTTTGTTATCTTTCATGTTACGGGCGGCTATCCTGCCCTCGTTTCCGGCTATCGCTCCAAAAATACGTTCAAAAACTCCGCTTAAAATATTGGTAAAAATCGGTATTACAAGGATTGTCGCCGCAATAAGTCCCAGCAGAGAAAAGCCGCCTGCAAGATAGAGCATATTTCCCGATGCAAGGTGCGGCAAAAATACTGATATGGCAAATAGAATGGTTCCAATTCCAACAATCAGCGGGTGCGGGATATGACGTTCCTCCACTGTGCCTAAAACAACATCTTTTATCGGCAGACGGCTTGCCCTGCGGACTGGCAGCCATGCAGAAAGTAACGATACGGTGACTGCAACGGTAAAAGAAAGGAAAGCGCCGGGGAGAGAAATAATAACAGGAATTTCTATTCCCTGTGAAAGTGTCTTTCCCATTCCCTGTAAAATAGCTTTTAATACGAAGATACCAACAGGAATACCGATTAGCCCACCTATACAACCGTAAAATAGGCTTTCCAAAAGCAGAATACGGGTTACGGCTTTTTTCGTTGCGCCGATACTGCGGAATGTGCCTATGACCGGCAAACGGTCTAAGGTAATGACTTTATAGCTGCTATAAATGATGAAAATGCTCATAGTCAGTGAAAAAAAGCTGATAAGGAAAAACGGCATAGATTTCTGTCTTGCGTCGGCAGCGATCTGCATTTCATTGACAATCTCTGATACCCGGTATTTTTCTGTATCAAGGGCATTTCGCAATTCAGAGATTAAATCGTTTGTAGTGGTATGCCCGGCGGCTTCGATCAGAATTTCACTGTAACCGTTGTCTTGCCCCAAAATCTCTTTTAAGGTTTCCAAAGGTAAAAGGGCGGTCGCTCCCCTTGTATGGCGCAGGAAAACCGTATCATAAGCGGCGATTTCCAGCACTTCAAAATCTATGGGCGAACCGCCTATCTGTAAGGTGATAGTATCGCCTTTTTCTATTCCATACTTTGATGTAAACCTGTCTGGCAGAATAATCTGATAGCCCACAAAGTTCGTTATTTCACCGCCATTTCGCAGACGCGGCTTGTTGATCTGATTTAATGCGTCTATATCAGCGGCAAGCAGATCAACGGTTTCGTAATATCCGTTTTCATGGTAAAGGGAAGTTCCCTCTAATATCCCGGCTTTTGTCTGTATGACAGGCAGGGTGGGAATATCCTCTGCATAAATGCCGCCCGTCACATTCTGCACGGAAACAGTGGCACTCCCCGCCATACCACGCGCCATTTTACGCTGTGCGCTTTCATAAGACACCCCAATAGAAAAGGATACAAACAACAGCATAGCGGACAGAAGTATTGACAGGAGCATAACGGCGGTTCTTACCTTGCGTTCCTGTATGTTTGTTAAGATATACTTTAGAATGATTTTCAAATTTACACCTGCTTTCTATGCGCTATTTCAACGCATTTTCGATTGCTTTCAAAACGGTATCGCTGGTAAATGTTGCGCCGGATATTGCGTCAACTTCCAATGTCTGTCCGGCACATACTTCTCCGGCAATCCTTTCAGCTTGTCCCATGTAAGAAGCCTTATGTTCTAATACTTCAATATCCATTATTTCATGGTTTTGTACACGGACTTTAACAACGGCTATTAAAATTTTGTTTTGACATACGCCTATATACTCACCATCTGCCACTGTGTTTAAGTCCACCGTGCCAATCTCCAAAGCCTGCGGGCGCAGCAGCAGGGCGAAAACGGCAAAGCACAAAAAAGCTGTAACCAATATAGCTGCCAAAAATGGAAATACCTTTTTTATGTTCATGTTCCACCTCCTTACCTGTAATCAAAAAAGGTTGACCGTCACTACATTTCACATAGTAGATGGTCAACCTTAATCTCATTTTCATTCTATCTTAATTAACCTTAAATGCCGGGAAAGCGGATAAGAAAAGCGGTTCCGGCTCCGGGACTGCTGGTAACAGAAATTGTACCTCCATGAAGTTCTATAATGCTTTTTGCAATCGCCAGCCCCAAGCCTGTTCCTTCGGACTTGCTCTCTGTATTTGTTCCTCTATAATAGCGATCAAATAATTGGTCTGTTTCTTCCGCACTCATACCTATTCCGTTGTCTGATAGGTTTATATTCAGCCAACAATCAGAAACGGAAATTTGCACGGTTACTTCCGTATCTTTGCCGCCATGCACAAAAGCATTGATAATCAGATTTTGAAATGTCCGTGTGAAAAGCTTTTTATCAAACGAAAATATAGCCGTTTCGTCTGTTATATTTTCGCTACACTGAAATGCAATCGTGCGTTCCTCGTATTTGGGGCGGTTCAGAATGTCAATGGATAATTCTCGTAAAAAGCGGACAATGTTCTGTTCCTGCCTGTTGATTGGAAGCATATCATTTTCTAATTGCCATGTTAATTTTAAGTCGTCAATCAGATTTTCCATATATGCCGCGTTTTTTAGCATTATTTCTGCATACCGCTTACATTGGGGGATTGTCTTTTCTGTATCATCACATAAAATCTCCGCATATCCTTTTATCGGGGACAAAGGAGTTTTTAAGTCATGGGTAATATTAGAAATCCATTCCCGGCGTAGGTTTTCTGTTTTTTCACGCAGACGATCACTCGCCCTTACTTCCCCGTCCAATTCGTTCAGACTTTTTATCAAATCTCGAAATGCGCCTTTTTCTTTGGCGGGCAGATAGCAGCGTCCCGAAATATCCCGAATGGAAGCGGATAATCTGCTGATTGCTTTTGTTACCAATAGTCCATAGCCCAATCCTAAGAAAAGGACGATTACTAATAAAATGCCGATAATGAAAATGATTACCTTTTTCCCGCCTGCAAACCGTTCTCCGTTTAAATACATGGTTACTTTTTGAATGTTCATAGGGAAATACAGAACATAGGCATAGTCTTTTTCGTTTCCTGTTATGACACCAATAAAAGCAGTCATATCTTCCGGGCTTGCATTGTCAAAGTGTCCCGTCTGATAAAGCTGTAAAAGGTCGGTATTAGAATAATAGTCCTGTGCGTTATTTGGTTTTTGATACGCATATACTTCATTTCCGGCATCGTCCAGAATTTGCAGCCCTACATGGGTTTCCTGTAATAGTTCAAGCCCTGTCTGTTTTATTTTAGGGGTATCGTTTACGAAAACAATGTATTTTGAAAAATCCTGTGTAAAAATTTTAGGCTGGTCGCTACGGACATTTTTACCGTTTGGATTTGTCGCAGTAATCAGCATTGCAAAAAGGCAACACACGGCAATGAGGGTTCCTAAAAGTGATAAGAAAAATATCAAATAAATATGAAAGGTGGTACGGTAGCCGGATTGCTTCATTTAATCAGTCCTTTTCTTTAATTTGTAGCCCAAGCCTTTTATCGTAATCAGTTGCTTTGGAGCAGACGGAGTATCCTCAATCTTTTCTCTGATATGGCGAATATGTACCATGATCGTATTATCACAAATGCAACTGTATTCTCCCCATACCTGTTCGTACAGCCGTTCTTTGCTGATGATCTTATCTGCATTTTCCATGAGATAGGACAATAATAAAAACTCACGCCCTGTCAGTTCGATTTCCTGTCCTCGTTTATAAATCCGGCAGCTTTCCTTATCAAGTGTAAGGGAGCCAACAGCCAGTAAATCATTCAGACTTTTGCTTTTGTCAGATTGGTATTGCTGGCGGCGAAGCTGCGCTTTGATACGGTAAACAATTTCCCGTGGGCTGAAAGGCTTTGTAATGTAATCATCACCCCCACTGGAAAGCCCAAGTATCTTGTCAATATCATCATTCCTTGAAGATAGGAACAGGATAGAACAAATTGAAAATTCCCGTATCTGTTTACATACCTCGATCCCGTCAATATCCGGCAGCATAACATCCAATACAATCACGTCCGGCTGGTATTCCCTGCATATCTGAACTGCGTCCTTTCCTGTGTATGCTTTTTGAATATCTACAAAGTTGTCTTGACGTAATGCTTCCTCTATCAGATCAGAAATATCTTTTTCGTCGTCTACTAATAATATTTTACTATTCATTGTCTGCACCGCCTTTTCGCTTTTTCCTTTTATCCATAGGCTTCTCTGCGTCCTTTGGTATCAACCACATACGACTAAACTTTGCTATGCCGGGTATGCGGTTTTCCTCACATAGCTTCTGCACCCGTCTTTCTGAAATACCCCATTTTTTCGCTGCTTCCGGGGCAGAAATATACTCAAACATTTTCATTCACCCTTTCCATAAGTTCAATCGCTATAATTATATACGGTTATCCGAATAAATACAAGGTTCTATCTGGACAATTAAGAATTATTTTTGTCAACTAATAGAACTGTGTAGACATATCCAAACAGAAAGGTGAACAGTAAAATGTAATAGGGTGAATGAATATGGCAAAAAGACCAGTACCACGATATGACTTTAAGGCTTTTGGGGAAGCAATCAAAGCAGCGCGTAAAGGGCGCAAAGAGAGCCGGAAAAAGGTATGTGACGAAATGTATATATCCCCTCGCTACCTTGCGAATATTGAGAATAAGGGACAGCACCCCAGCTTACAGATATTCTTTGAGCTTATGCTGCGTTACAATATCTCGGTAGATCAATTCCTTATGGAGCAACCCACCGGGAAGAATACCCAGCGGCGGCAGCTTGACGCACTGCTGGACGACATGAGCAATGCGGGAATACGGATAGTCACCGCCACGGCGCGGGAGATCGCAGAAGTTGAGGGTGAGGAAAAATAATCACTGTCCAGCTAAAATTGAATAGGGACTAAGAAGCGTTGCAATTTTTTCGATTGCAGCGTTTTTCTTTTGTGGAAATTTGGCAAAATTGGTATTTCCGGCATTGTAGGTAATAAGAAAAACTTTTGTAGCAAGCATAGGAAAGGAGTACCCTTTCCGTATTTCTGCCCGCCTTGTCGGTCAGAAATTGCTTGTTGGGAAGTGTCCCAAACCCTCTATGAGAACGGAAAGGAGCGAAAACCATGAACGGACGCAAAAGGACGGTACAGGTCAAATTCTATGTGACAGAGGAAGAACGGAAACTGATTGAGGAAAAAATGAAGCTCGTCCCCACAAACAACATGGCGGCATATCTGCGCAAGATCGCCATTGACGGGTACATTATCCAAGTAGACCACACGGACATAAAGGCAATGACAGCGGAGATACAGAAAATCGGGGTGAATGTCAATCAGATCGCACGTCGCGTAAACGCGACGGGGAACGCCTACAAAGAGGATATAGAGGAAATCAAGGGGGTGCTTGCGGAAATATGGCGGTTACAAAGATTAAGCCTGTTAAAAGCACTCTAAGCAAAGCCCTTGACTATATCGAAAACCCGGACAAGACAGACAATCAAATGCTCATATCCTCTTTCGGGTGCAGCTATGAAACGGCAGATATTGAGTTTGGCTATACCCTCTCGCAAGCGCGGGATAAGGGCAACAACTTAGCCTTTCACTTGATACAGTCCTTTGCGCCGGGGGAAGTGGACTATCAGAAAGCCCATGAGATCGGGCGGCAGCTTGCCGACGCGGTAACAAAGGGGCAGCATGAGTATGTACTCACGACGCACATTGACAAGGGGCATATCCACAATCACATTATTTTCTGCGCGGTCAACTTCGTAGATCATCACAAGTATATTTCCAACAAACGGACGTATTACGGCATACGGAACATGAGTGACAAGCTGTGCCGGGATAACGGGCTTTCCGTGGTCGTCCCCGGCAAGGGTAGCAAGGGAAAGAGCTATGCGGAATACCAAGCGGAGAAAACGGGGACAAGCTGGAAAGGCAAGCTAAAGATTGTCGTGGACACGCTCATTCCCCAAGTGTCCAGTTTTGAGGAATTATTGCAGCGGTTACAGGCGGCGGGCTATGAGATCAAGCCGGGAAAATATATCTCATGCCGCGCACCGGGGCAGGAACGCTTTACCCGTCTGAAAACCCTCGGCGTGGACTATACAGAGGAAGCCATAAGGGAACGGATAGCGGGCAAGCGCACCCGTGCCGCCAAAGCTCCAAAGGCAGAGCGCAGGGGCGTTAATCTTCTCATTGACATTGAGAACAGTATCAAGGCGCAGCAGAGCCGGGGCTATGAACAGTGGGCGAAAATCCACAATCTGAAACAGGCGGCAAAGACTATGAACTTCCTTACCGAAAATAAAATCGAACAGTACGCCGATCTTCTCACCCGGATAGAAGAAATCGCCACGGCAAGTGAACAGGCGGGGGACAGCTTAAAGGACGTGGAAAAGCGGCTTTCCGATATGGCGGTTCTTATCAAGAATGTCACTACCTACCAAAAGACAAAGCCCCTCTATGAAGCCTACCGAAAAGCCCGGAACAAAGAGAAATACCGGGCAGAGCATGAACGGGGTATTATTCTCCATGAAGCGGCAGCAAAGGTACTAAAGGCGGCGCAGATCAGCGGGAAGCTCCCAAGCGTCCCCACGCTGCAAGCAGAGTATGAAAAGCTGCAAGAGCAGAAAGAAAGCCTTTATGCCGACTATGGGAAGCTGAAAAAACAGGTTGCAGAATACGACGTTATCAAGCGGAACATAGATAGCATTTTACAGGCAGAGAAGCTACCACAACGGGAGAGAGAAACAGAACGGTAGAGTGTACTACATGGACAAGATATTCATAGCATGATATAATGAATATACTCAAGGCGACTTGAAATACAATAAAGGAGTGTTTTTGAGATGTTTGAAATATACTCTGCTATTCTTTCTACATTGGTATCTGCTGATTTAGGAATAAGCCTAAAAGACTTAAAGAAAATTCTTTATAAAGAAAAATATAAAAATACTGAAAGTCTTGAAATTAGTAAAAGTATAGATACAGTAAGCAGAAAATTAGAAGATTCCAAAGAGATCATTGAAAATGCACTTCTTGAAATGGAAGAACAGAAGAAATTATTTGAACAAATGAAAAAAGAAGCTGAAATCAGTCAACAAATAAGCTCTATGAATGAAGAACAGGTTTCGGCATTAAATGAATTATTAGAAAAAACATTAAATAGGCAAGATAAAAAGGCTTTTCCCAAAAACTTTTTATGGAATTTGTTCTTTTGTGTTTTAAGTGCAGTATTAGGATTTCTGTTAGGCAAGTATTTATAAGTTTACATAACAAAAAACCGGGACGCGGCAACTATCACATAGCCACCGCGCCCCGGTTTTTTATGGGTGCAGAGATTGGATTGTTACGCAATAGGACGGCATTTTCGGGGGTAAAGGTATAAATCCCTTACTGTTTCATTTTCCCGCCCGGAAAGCCGCATAAATCAAGGCTTATTTCGCCCCTATCGCGTCACATTCGCCCGCATTTTCCTCATGCGCTCGGCGGTCTGTCTGCGGGTGATACGCTTCCGGCAGTCCGGGCAGTAAATAGCCCGGTTGGAGATGGAAGCAAAAGGCGCACCGCATACACTACAACAGCGCATATCCTTCGCATGGTAAAGCTCGGCGTACAGCTCCTTATCTGCGGGCAGTACCGCGATACGGAACCATTTACAGAGCAGGGAATAGGAAATGAGCTGTGGGCATACGCAAGTGTCCCCGTCATCAAGCAAGATACAGTTTCCGCTATCATAATTGCAGCACGTCCGGCGTACAAGGGCGTTGACTTTCCGGCTTTGGGGCGGCGTAAGCCGCTTGATCTCGCTCATACCTCGTCGGCGGGGTAAACGGCAAGCCCCGCAAACTCCGCTTCGGTCATGCGCCCCACTTTGGCAAGGGTGCGGGCGGCAAAGTCCCGCATTTCCCCGTCCATAAAGGGCAGCGCGGCGTTCATTGATTATTTTAATGCTTGAGAGCCACGGTTCTAAGGCTTCAGAGCCATCAATACAAGTCTATTTTAATCTTTCAGAGCCACCACAATATATAGTGTATCTATGATTAAAGTACACTTATCCTTAACCGCTTGATTATTCTATCTCAGAATTGTTTTAAACCTGCAAGGGCTGCAACGCAGTGTATTTACCCTTGCAGGTTTAAAACAATTCTGAGACAATGTTATAAGCGGTAAATAATAGACGTACTATATCTAGTATATTGTAATGGCTCTCAAGCATTAAATTATAAGTGGCTCCCAAGGATTAAATTGGTGGCTCTCAAGCATTAGAATAATCAGGTAAGGGCGGTAATGCGGTCTTTCAGCCTGTGGATTTCCGCGTTGTTGTTGGATAGCTGGTAGCTCTCAAAAGGTTTCGGGTTCGCCCGGTAGCTGCCGGACATGGTGGTACTGGTCTTTTTGCCATATTCATTCACCCTATTACATTTTACTGTTCACCTTTCTTTTTGGATATGTCTACACAGTACCTATCAATAGCTTAAATAATTCCTATTTCTGCATAGAAACTTTACATCAATTTTACAATGCCGCGATATTGGATTTGATTTTTGTCCTGTATGATATAGCTGTAAACTTCAAGAAAAACAAAAAGCAAAGGAGATTCAAAAAATGAAAACATCAAAAAAATACTTGGCATTTGCCCTTATGAGTGTTCTAATGCTGTCTGCATTAACGGGGTGCAGTAATAAGAACGAGGGCGATTCAGCCAAATTTGACACAGCAAGAGAGATCAATGTACTTACCCGCGAAGATGGCTCGGGGACACGCGGCGCGTTCATAGAGCTGTTTGGAATCGAGCAGAAAAATGAAGCGGGAGAAAAAATCGACTATACAGCAGACACCGCCGCCGTTACAAATTCTACGTCTGTTATGATGACAACGGTTGCCGGGGATTTATACTCTATCGGATATATTTCTCTTGGCTCCATGAATGATACTGTAAAGGCGATTCAGATCGACGGCTGCGAAGCAACGATTGAAAATATCAAAAATGGTACATATAAGATTGCGCGTCCCTTTAACATTGCGACAAAGGACGGTTTAAGTGACACAGCGCAGGATTTTATCGACTTCATTATGAGTGCGGACGGTCAAGCAGTGATTGAAGAAAATGGATATATTTCTGTATCTGACGCGGGAAGTTACAGCGGGGAAATGGATTCGGGCAAAATTATTGTAGCGGGTTCCAGCTCTGTCACCCCGGTTATGGAAAAACTCAAAGAAGCCTATCTTGAGAGAAATCCGGGCGTTACGATTGAGATACAGCAAAGTGATTCTTCTACTGGTATGTCTGACACAATAGACGGAACCTGCGATATAGGCATGGCTTCCCGTGAGCTGAAAGATTCCGAAATGGAAAAAGGACTGACCGCTACCGTAATTGCAATGGACGGTATTACAGTGATTGTTAATAATGACTGTCCCATAAATAACCTTACAAGTGAACAGGTAAAAGATATTTTTATGGGTAATGCGGTTCGTTGGAGTGAAATATCACAGTAGGATTTTAAGGGGCTGCGGTAAGAAAGCCGCCGCCCCTTTTCAATAAGGAGCATGATTATGAAGAATATAAAAGAAAAAGTGATGAAACTGCTTTTTTTCTTGACAGCCCTTGTTTCCATAGCAGCGGTAATTCTAATCTGCATATTCCTGTTTGCAAGCGGTATCCCTGCAATAAAAGAAATAGGCGTTTTCAAATTTTTGCTGGGTACAAGCTGGAAACCCGCAAATAATCTCTATGGGATTCTCCCTATGATCGTCGGCTCTTTCTATGTAACTGCCGGAGCATTGATTATTGGCGTACCGATTGGAATATTGACAGCGGTATTCATGGCAAGATTTGCTCCGAGAAGTATCTATGCGCCTTTGAAAGCTGCTGTTAATCTAATGGCGGGGATTCCGTCGGTTGTGTACGGTTTTTTTGGATTGGTAGTCTTAGTGCCTTTTATTCGGGAAGCCTTTGGCGGGCGCGGTATGAGTGTACTTACTGCTTCTGTCCTGCTGGGGCTGATGATTTTACCTACCATTATCAGCGTTTCGGAAACTTCAATCCGGGCTGTCCCGGAAAGTTACTATGAGGGAGGGCTTGCTCTTGGAGCTTCCCATGAAAGAAGTGTATTTTTTACGGTTCTTCCCGCAGCAAAGAGCGGTATTTTTGCAGGGGTTGTATTAGGGATTGGGCGGGCAGTCGGTGAAACAATGGCGGTTATGATGGTTGCCGGAAATCAAGCGGTTATCCCGGACAGTATGCTTTCCGGCGTTCGGACACTGACCACAAACATTGTATTGGAAATGGGATATTCTACGGATTTACACCGTGAAGCGTTAATTGGTACGGCTGTTGTCCTGTTTGTTTTCATTCTCATTATCAATCTGTCCCTCTCCCTGTTCAAAAGGAGGGTGAAATAAATGGTTGGAAAATTGAAACGGAAATGGTGCGCATACAGACGCGACCCTAAATCTTTTGTTCTCTTTCTTTCTGTATGCCTTGCAGCATTGATTACAATGCTTGCGCTTATTTTTATTATTGCATACATATTGATAAAAGGGATTCCAAATTTAACGCTGGATTTATTTGACAGCAAATATACAACAGAAAATGTGTCCCTGCTTCCAGCACTTATCAATACACTGTTCATTATGCTGCTTTCCCTGCTGTTTGCGGTTCCCGTAGGAATTGGTGCTGCAATTTATCTGACAGAATACGCAAGACGGGGAAATAAGCTGGTTCATATCGTAGGTATTACCGCTGAAACATTGTCCGGGATTCCGTCAATCGTTTATGGGCTGTTCGGTTCCCTTTTCTTCGTGAAATATCTTGGGCTGGGGTTGTCTTTGCTGTCCGGGGCTTTGACATTAAGCATTATGATTTTGCCGCTTATTATGCGGACAACAGAAGAAGCCTTGCGAAGCGTTCCCGACAGTTACCGCGAGGGCAGCTTCGGGCTTGGAGCCGGAAAGCTACGAACCGTATTCTCTATTGTCCTGCCCTGCGCCGTTCCGGGTATCTTGTCCGGCGTTATTCTTGGAATCGGGCGTATCGTCGGGGAATCGGCGGCACTGATCTTTACTTCCGGAACCGTTGCAGAAATAGCAACAAGTATTTTTTCGTCGGCAAGAACTTTATCCGTCCATATGTATTCTATTTCGGGTGAGGGACTGTATATCAAGCAGACTTACGCAACTGCGGTTGTATTATTGGTTGTTGTCATTCTGATAAATGCACTTTCTGGGTTTGTGGCAAAAAAGATAGGAGGTAAAAACACAGATGGATAAAATCGTGGTTGAGGATTTGGATTTATTCTACGGAAACTTTCAAGCCTTGAAAAAAATAAATGTGGCGTTTAAGGAACACGAAATTACCGCGCTGATCGGACCGTCGGGCTGCGGTAAATCGACATTATTAAAAACATTGAACCGAATGAATGACTTGGTGGAGGGCTGCCACATCAAAGGGACTATCCGTTTAGACGGTGAAGATATTTATGGAAATATGGATATTAACCTACTGCGTAAACGTGTGGGAATGGTATTTCAAAAACCGAATCCGTTCCCTATGAGCATTTATGACAATGTTGCCTTTGGAGCAAGGACGCATGGTATCCGTTCTAAAGCTGCGCTGGACGAAATTGTAGAGCGTTCCTTAAAAGGGGCGGCAATTTGGGACGAGGTAAAAGACAGGCTGAAAAAATCTGCGCTTGGTATGTCGGGCGGTCAACAGCAGCGTCTTTGCATTGCCCGCGCTTTGGCAGTGGAGCCGGAAGTTTTGTTGATGGACGAACCGACCAGCGCACTTGACCCTATTTCTACGGCAAAGGTAGAGGAACTTGCCGCAGAATTAAAAAAGGACTATACCATTGTCATTGTGACACATAATATGCAGCAAGCACTCCGAATTTCCGACAGGACAGCGTTTTTCCTGCTTGGGGAAATGGTGGAGTTTGGAGAAACAGAAAAATTATTCTCCATGCCGCAGGACAAGCGGACAGAGGATTATATTACGGGGAGGTTTGGATAATGCGCCTAAAATTTGATGAACAGTTAGATTTATTAAATAAAGAGTTGATTACAATGGGGGCTTTTTGTGAAAATGCGATTGCTATGTCCGCAAAAGCTCTGACAGAGGGGAATCCCGCGCTTGCAAAGGCTGTTCCCGATCTCTCTGTTCAGATAGACCACAAGGAGCGCGAAATTGAAACTATGTGTCTAAAGCTACTCTTACAGCAGCAGCCCGTGGCAAAAGATTTGAGGGTTGTATCGTCCGCGCTGAAAATGGTGACAGATATGGCAAGAATCGGAGATCAATCCGCAGACATAGCGGAAATTATCACATTAGCCAATATCCACGCCACCGACGACACACAAGTTATCCATGATATGTCGGTTGCTGTCATTAAAATGGTAACGGACAGTATTGACGCTTTTGTGAAAAAGGATATGCAGATGGCGAAAGCCGTGATAGATTATGATGATGTGGTGGATTCCTTTTTCGATAAGGTGAAGAAAATGCTGATTGAACTTTTCAGCAAGCCCGAAACAGACGGTGAGTATGCCATAGACCTGTTAATGATTGCAAAATATTTTGAACGTATCGGAGATCATGCGGTCAATATTGCAAAATGGGTTCTGTTCTCAATCACAGGGAACAAAGAGGGGTGAACATACCGCCATTGATGAAATATAGGTAATATGGTATGATTGAGTTCGGAATATTGCCACAGGAAAGAAAGGAGCAGATTTACATGATTTATTGTGTTGAGGACGACAGCTCTATCCGTGATCTGATGATATACACATTAAATTCTGCCGGATTTGAAGCAAAAGGTTTTGACGGCGCGGACACCCTTTTTGACGCTTTGCAGACAGAAAAACCCCAGCTTATTATGCTTGATATAATGCTTCCCGGCGAAGATGGCATTTCCATATTGAAAAAGCTGCGTATACAGGGGACGACAGAGGATATTCCTGTTATTATGGCGACAGCCAAAGGAACCGAATACGACAAAGTAACCGGGCTTGATTTGGGAGCTGATGATTACCTTGCAAAGCCGTTTGGCATGATGGAAATGATTTCCCGTGTGAAAGCGGTATTGCGCCGTACAAGTCCGAAAGAAGAAACTAAAAAGCTAAAAATTGGTAATTTAGAATTGAATTTGGAAACATATATTGTACTTGTAAACAACGAACGGGTTCAGTTGACACTGAAAGAGCATAAGCTGCTCCATACTTTTATGGAAAACCCCGGACGGGTGTTTACACGCGATCAGCTTCTTGAAATGATATGGGGCATTGACTACATAGGAGAAACCCGAACCGTAGATGTTCACATTGGAACACTCCGAACAAAATTAGGCGAATGTGGGAGCTATATTGAAACGGTACGGGGAGTTGGGTATCGAATGGAGGGGGAAGTATGACGAAACGAATTTTTCGTTCAATCTGCCTTGTCGCATTGACTGTTTTTCTTGCGTCTGTTGTCCTGTTCATGGGTGTTCTGTATGAATACTTTTCAAATGTTGAACAGACACAGCTAAAAATGCAGACAACCCTTGCCGCACAGGGCGTTACAAATGAGGGCATTGATTATTTCCATGATTTGAAAGTGAAAAATTATCGTATATCATGGATTGATACAGAGGGAAATGTTATTTTTGATAGTGCGTCTGATACTGCGGAAATGGAAAATCATTTAGAGCGGGAAGAAGTGCGGGAAGCCCTTTCTTCGGGCTATGGTGAAAGTAAACGGTATTCTGCTACTTTGATGGAGCGTTCGTTTTATTCCGCGCAGAAACTTGATGATGGCACTGTATTACGGCTTTCCATATCTCAAAATTCTATTTTGACGCTCCTTTTAGGTATGACACAGCCGATTTGCATTATATTTGTGATCGCGCTGATTCTTTCCATTGTTTTAGCTATTCAAGTTTCAAAAAAAATAGTAAAGCCATTAAATGAAATTGATCTTGATAATCCGTTGTCAAATGAGGGCTATGATGAGCTTTCCCCTTTTTTACGGCGTATTGACAGCCAGCAAAGACAGCTACGGGGGCAGAAAGCCGAGCTTCTCCAAAAAGAGAATGAATTAAATACGATTATCGGCAGCATGAATGAGGGCATGATTCTCCTAAATCAAAAAGGGAAAATTATCAGTATAAACCCTGCGGCAAGAAAACTGTTGGACGCTGGCACAGACTGTATCGGTTCTGATATGCTGTCCTTATGCCGTAATCTTGAATTGCAGGAAATCCTTACGAAAGCCTTGCACGGAGAACGGGGCGAAAACATTATCCGGCTACATAGAGAAAGCTATCAAATTGACGCTGACCCGATCACTTCTGAAAACATTGTGAAAGGAGCCGCGCTTTTCTTTTTCAATGTGACAGAAAAAGAAAAAGCGGAACAGATACGGCGCGAATTTACCGCTAATGTGTCCCATGAATTAAAAACCCCGCTTCACTCCATTTCCGGGTATGCGGAGCTTTTGAAAAACGATATGGTAAAGGAGAATGATAAAATACCCTTTGCCGGGAAGATTTATGATGAAGCCGGACGAATGATACGGCTTGTGGAGGACATTATCAGTCTTTCGCACCTTGACGAAGGTGCGGACGATATGCAGAGAGAAAATATCGACCTATACACATTGGCAGAAAAGGCGGTACAGAGCTTAGAGCCACAGGCAGATACCGTATGTGTTGCATTGGAGCTTTCCGGCGTTCCGGCTCCCCTTAACGGCATACCACAGCTTTTATACAGTGTGATTTATAATCTTTGTGACAATGCGATTAAGTATAACCATGAAAACGGAAAAGTAATGGTGAACATACAGAATGAAAACGGCATGGTAGTTTTATCAGTGGAGGACACGGGGATAGGAATTGCACCCGAACATCAAGAGCGGATTTTTGAGCGTTTCTATCGTGTTGATAAGAGCCATTCTAAGGCAGTAGGGGGAACCGGGCTTGGGCTTTCTATTGTGAAACACGCCGCTAAAATCCATAATGCTAAAGTTGATGTAAAAAGTCATGTCGGAAAAGGCACGACGGTTATTGTAACATTTCCAAAATGAAACATTAAATTGTATAACCATTTTTCAAAAAAGCTGCATACGGCAGCTTTTTTGTTTTACATGGATTTTACAATTTCAAGATATTGGATTTGATGTTGACTTGATAATATCTAAATAAAACAAAAGAAATGGAAATACCTGCTAATGCGGGAAAAGACAAAAACCGCTGACAGGTAGGATTTTTGCGTTCATTTTCAAGAATCAACATAATCGGTGGTTTTGAAAAATCAAAGCCGCCGTTTCTTTCTTATCTTAGCCAATGCGGGCATGAACCCGAAAGCGTTACAGTATATCATGGGACATTCCAACATCACCATGACGCTGAACTATTACGCACACGCAACATTCGCTTCCGCAAGGGCTGAAATGGAAAGGCTGATTGCAGCATAGCCGCGGACGGATTTACTACTTCTTTTACTACCATTGAGAGGGAAAACCTAAGAGGTTATGAGGGTATATAAGAACTTCTCCCCATATCTAAAATGCCGGGAAAGCCCGAAAATACGGGCTATACCGACATATAAGAACTTCTAAAGAGATAATCTAAATTCACCATAAATTTTCTTCAAAAATTTTAAGGGGCAGGTATGACTCGCACGAGTCATACCTGCCCTGTTTGGAACCATCTATTTCCCGACAGCCCCGTTTAATGACAGGCGTGTGAAAAGACCTCTGCTGGACGACGGCTTTTTTCTTTTGCTGTCGTGCGGCAGATTATTATTCTATATTCATTTCTAAATGTCCTGTAAAATTGTTTCCAATAACGCCAATATAGTTCCCGCCTTCCGGCAATGTTATTGTTTCGGAATAGCTGCCAGTTGCTTCAAGCAGGATTACCGGATCATCGCTGCCAGAAACCCAAAACACTTGCGCTGTTCCCTCGGTAATTTCCAAGTCACAGGAAACAGAAATATCTTTGCCATTTTCACGCTCAATAGAAGTTCCGCCAAAGAGATATTCTGTTTTAGAAAAATCCTTATAATCTGCCGTATACGTCCCGGTATAGCAATCTTCCCCATATGTCCGATTTCCTTTAAGTAAAAAATTGCTTGTGAGTGCTGCATTTCCGGCTGTTTGGACAACACTATTATACTGATCTAAGATTTCATCTTTTGAACACCCTGCAAGTGTCAAACTAAATATTAAAATACTTATTGAAAGGAAATGGAAACGTATTCTCTTATAGCACATATCATCAGCCTTTCTATTTTTTAATTCCAAACCTATAACTGCCCTTATTCACTCGTTGGTGCTGTATAATTGCTTTGCACAACGGCAGGAAGTTCATCATATTGCACCTCTTTCCATTCAAGAACACCTCGGATCGGCATTACCGTTAAACGGATAAAAGCTCCCTCTTTCAATTCCTTTGATGTTCCGAATGTAATGTCTTTTCCTTTTCCATTCTCATCGTAAGAAAATAAAGTGTATGAGTAATCCATACTCCCACTAAAGTTAATTACACCGCCTTTTGATTCGGTCTGTTCTATTTTACTGTTATCAATCTGTGAAAAATAGTATGTGCTGCCAGTTCCCGAAAGAAACCACATACAAAAACCAATAAAACCTACAACAATTATTACAACTACCGCAATCCCGATAGATAATTTTTTCTTCATTCCTATATCCTCCGCTTACCAACCTTTTTTTGTTATTGTTTTTTTGTGCTTTTTTGCTGCCTTGACTGGCACGTTTCCTTTTGCCGTGAATACGAAAACAGCAGTAATCATCAATACGGCAATCATGCTAAACAGACAGATTAACACATTCCAATGTACAGCCGGATCGTAGCTTCTGTAACTGATTAAGCCTAAACTTGCAGTAACAGGATAAACATTTGCTAACGCAGCATTTCCAGAGGCAAACATACCGCCATAGCCATAAACAAAAGCAATAATCGTTCCAAGCATATGTCCGTTTGGTATACGGGCAGCGAATGCAATTACAGGCATGACTGCAATATACAAAAACAGACAGTTGAGAATAATCTGAATAAATGTCTGTAATACTGATGTTACAGACATTCCCGAAAATCCCATCATCAAATTGGCAATTACCGTGAATGTCGCACTTACCATCCCAAAAAATAAAGAAAGCAGCGCACATACAAGCAGTTTCCCCCACAACAGGCTGCTATAAGGAACAGGAATAGTCATAATACTTTTCAGCGTATCGTCTTTTCCTTCCCTTGCTATGATATATCCGGCAATGAGGGCAATGCACATGGGGAAAATTGTTGTGACATTATTTTTGATTACCTGCTCTGTAAAAAAGGAAAATGTCCAAACCGTTCCGTCCAATGCAGTTGTGGAAAAAAGTGTTAATACGACGGAGAGCAGCATTAGAAAAACACCTGCCCATATCATATGATACCGCTTTAATTTCCATATTTCGGTCTTAACCATGCGAAACATATCATTCATCCCCTCTCTTTTTATACATATAATCAATCACTATAACGGAAAGCAAAGCGATAACGGCTAAAATAGTGATTGTCTGAAATGTAGTCGGAATTAAATTTTCCAACATCCCCACACCGTCCATAGTGCCATGCGCGGTTAAATTTCCTGCGCTCCATAGGGTTGTAAGCGGAATTGGCATTAGCCAGCACATCACTTTAGGTAGTGCGCCAAAAGATGATTCGGCTGTCATACTTAAAACACTGTAAAAAACACACAATAAAACAGAAAATATATAATTTTTGCTAAAGAAAACGACAAGGACGATTAACGGCAGCGTCCCTGCTGTAATAAAAATCCCCATTTCCAGCGCAAAAAATAATCTGTAAGCAATACTGTTTACTTCTGCAATCAGCCCGCCGCAAAGAATTGTTATAAGAGCCGATGTCAGACTGAAAATAATTCCAAAAGAGAACAGGACAATAATCTTTGCCAAAATCATCTGTGTGCTTGTTATGGGAATTGTTCGCAGATTTTTGAAAGTATCATTATCCCGTTCCATAAAAAAGAGCATGGCTGCAATCACCCCGATCATGCACGGTAAAAGCAATTCTACTCCATAGCCCATAACCGACTGAAAGTAATCATTGAAAATCGCTATCTTACTGTCATATCGTTCTGCTGTCTGCGGCATTGTCATCAATACTGTCAGCGGCACGGGAAATAAAAACGCAGAAAGAACAACCAGCCATATAAATTTTTTGCGCTTTAATTTTGCAAATTCGCACATAACCAGTTTAAGCAATCCCCTCACCCCCTGTTACACGTTTGAAGTAATCTTCAAGGCTTTCTTCGCAAGTATGGGCTTCCGATACTTCTAAACCATTTTCCACAAAAGCAGTAACAATTCTTCCGATTGGTAAATCAAGATTATGCACCTGTATATTGTGGTCGTCCTGTATGGTAAACCGGCTCTCATGGAAGATACGTTCTAAAATTCTTGCCGCCTGTGCCGTATCAGAAACAATAAACCGGATATGCTTGCTGCTCTTTGCTTCCAGTTCTGCAAGACTTTCTTCTTCCAGCAATGTACCGTGGTCAATAATGCCTATATCGTCTGCCAAAAGTGCAATTTCGGAAAGGATATGGCTGGAAATCAATATTGTTTTTCCACGCTCATTGCAGAGATCACGGATAAAGGAACGGACTTCTGCAATTCCGATCGGGTCAAGACCGTTGATCGGTTCGTCCAAAATCAAAAGCTCCGGGTCGTGCATAATGGCAAGTGCAATCGCCAGCCGCTGCTTCATACCAAGTGAATATTGGGAAAACAGCTTTTTATCTTTGTAAGGCAGACCAACTAAATCAAGTGCATTTTTAATTGCGCCTCGGTTCGGCACTCCCCGCAGGGTAGCAAAAATGCGCAGATTTTCGGTAGCTGTGAGATTAGGATAGAAGCCGGGGGATTCAATCAGACTGCCAATACGGGGCAACAGCTTTTTTTCATTTGCCTGTAAGGGCTTCCCCCAAATCGTCACTTCCCCAGAAGTCGGCTGTGTAAGTCCAAGCAACATCTTCATAGTCGTTGTCTTTCCGGCTCCATTTCTGCCGAGCAGACCATAGATACGTCCTTTTTGAACGTGAATGTTCAGATTGGCAACACTTTTTTGTGTTCCGTATTGCTTTGTAAGATTTTTCGTTTCAATTACATATTTGCTCATTGTGAAACCTCCTTTTTATGTCTGCCATTCTATCACGCCAACCTTGCATTAACCTTGCACCAATCTTGCATTAACCTTGCAATTTTTAGAACGCAGACTTTTACAAATAATTACTCCCGCCATAAGGGGCGGGAGCTGATTAGTCTATCAACGGGAAAAACAGGGTGAAAATTGTTCCTTTTCCCGGTGTGCTGTCTACAACTATTGTTCCGTTTAATTTTTCAACAAGTTCATGTACGATAGACAGACCAAGACCGCTGCCTTTTTCAGACCGCCCCTTATCGCATTTATACAGCCGATCAAAAATATGCTTTAAGTCCTCCTTGTCAATCCCTATTCCATTATCAGACAGGAGAATTTTTATATTCCTGTTCTGTTCCGATAAAGCTATTTCAATTTTATCTGCATGGCTATGGGAGATTACATTTTGTATAAGGTTGTTTAATATCCGCATATATCCGTCCGGGTCAATCTGCACCCGGAAAGGCTGTTCTGGAATGTCAATCGTGAAATCTACCTGTGTATCTTCAAATATCGGTATCCAGTCAATTAGTATATTGCGTGTCAGCTCTGTTAAATCAATCTCCGCTATGTTTATGGAAAATTCATTAGAACCTAACTTAAACCAATCAAAAAGCACGTCTATATATTCTTTCAAGTCATGCGCTTTCCGGCGGGCAGTTTCGATATAGTCGTCACGTTCTTTTCCGTCTACAATCCCTTTGTGTGCAGCGTCCAAATACCCAATCAGTGTGGTAAGCGGTGTCCTTACATCATGGGAAAGGCTCGTCATAAGCTGCCTGTTTGTTTCGTCCGTCTGGTGATAGGCAGAAAGCCTTTTTTCATAAGACAGGATAATATCGTTGATTGCATAAGCAAGAGGGGCAATAAGCTCATGTGTTTCTGCTAAAATACGCCTGTTTCCATTCCCATTTTTTATATCTTCCAAAGCGTCAAATATTTCCGAAATCTGCTTTTTTACACGCCGGACGGTCAGCGCAGAACTGCAAACAGATAAAAGGACAATCACTATTCCAATCACAATGATAGCTTCTGTATACAACGGTCACACCTCCTTGCTGAAACGGTAGCCAATCCCTTTTACTGTCTGTATATATTTAGGGCTTCCGGGATTTTCTTCTATTTTTTTCCGTAAACGACTAATGATTGCCATAATATTACTATCATCATACACATATTCTTCGCCCCATACCTTTTCATATATTTGCTGTTTTGTTAGTATTTTTCCCTGATTTTTAGCAAGGAACAGAAGAAGATCAAACTCTTTCGGGGGAAGTTCATATTCTCCATTTATTGTAATAATGGAACGGCTATTAAAATCAATCGTCAACCCGTCAAACTCAAATCTCTGTGTCTGTCCGTCTTTTTGGTTGAAGCGGGTATAGCGTCTAATCAATGAAACAATACGGGCAACCAGCTCGTCCATATCAAAAGGTTTTGTTAAATAATCATCGGCTCCCGCCCGCAAGCCACGCACTTTTGAAGCACTGTCATTTTTTGATGTGAACATTAAAATAGGCAGACTGCTTTCCTGTCTAATCTGTTCTAATGTTTCAAAACCATCGAAACCGGGCATCATTACGTCCAGTATGACAAGCTGGTATTCCTTGTCTTTTAGTTGCAGCAAGCCGGATTTCCCGGAATAGCAGCAGTCAGCTTCTATACTCTCTTGTAAAATACTTTGTTTAATCAATGCGCAAAGCTCTTTATCATCATCAATAATTAAAACTTTATTCATGTTTTTTCTTCCTTTCTGCTTTCAAGCGGGCATCTGTTGGTTTTTCAGCGTTCCTTGGTATCAACCACAAGCGGCTGAATTTTGCCACACCCGGTATGCGGTTTTCCTCACATAACTTTTGCACCCGTCTTTCTGAAATGCCCCATTTTTTCGCCGCTTCCGGGGCAGAAATAAACTCTAACATTTTCGGTCTCCCTCGCTTTCCTAAGTTCTATCGCTATAATTATATACGGTCAACCGAATAAATTCAAGAAATTAAATAATGCTTGGCATTTTAATCGTCTTGTACGGTGTAAATGCTAAACCTTATACTCTGTTTGAGAATATCATTTTGATACTGATCTTTAGAAGCTCTCTATAAATTTCCAATGTTTTTGTATGCCTGTTCCTTTCGTTTCCATTCCGGCGGCTGTATTGTTTTCCGATATAGGGAGAGGGAAGGATAGGAAGGGAAAGGAATAGGTATTTTATAAATCAGTATTTATATCTTTATTTAATTGCATTGGATTTTCCGACGTCGGATTACCCGGTATCGGAAAATCCAATATCGGGTTTCCCAATATCGGACGGTTCATATTGTGCCTTGCTCGGAAAATCGCCATAGATTCATTACCTATTTTGTGTAAGCGACACAAAACATACCGTAGTGAATCTTTCCCAGTCAATTGATATACTTTCCTTATATCACAAGGGAGGTATTTCAAATGAGTACAAAGTTTACAGATGATAATAGAATTAACCACAAAACTATTTTTTCACACACCCATAAAAGAGGTTACACACTATGAAGAAACAGACAGAGAAAGACAAACTCACAGCCCTTTACGAAAGACTCTCCCACGACGATGGAAACGTCGGGGAGAGCATGAGTATCGGGAGCCAGAAAGCGATCCTGAAACGGAAAACAGAAGAGATGGGAATCCACCGTTATAAATTCTACGTGGAAATGTAAACCGCTTAATTGATACAAAGGGAATAAACAGAATATGGGGGAAACCGCTAAAAACAAGGGATTCTGGCACGCTGGTTGTTGTTGGAATCCCTTGTTTGCTTTTGGAGCTGTGCCAGGGCAGCATGGGAGCGGCGGATGTGAACAGCCACCTCTGAACGTTATCGAAGAAGCCGCTCAGATACGCTTGAAAAAGAGCAGATGCTTTAGTATAATGGAAGCATGGCAGAGACAGGAATCTGATAGGATGTCTGCCATT
Source organism: Dorea sp. 5-2 (assembly GCF_000403455.2). Classification (GTDB taxonomy): domain Bacteria; phylum Bacillota; class Clostridia; order Lachnospirales; family Lachnospiraceae; genus Sporofaciens. Next base: position 72,993 of record NZ_KE159724.1, read on the forward strand.
CATGAGAAAGGCGGTAGATGCCATTGAAAGCAGATACGATCACAAAGGATTATGTTAAAGATGCAGGCGTGTTTGCCGATATTTTTAATTACTATATTTACGGAGGGCGGCAGGTGATCCTGCCGGAGCAGCTTACAGAGCGTGACTCCACTAAGATCGCGCTGCCATACGGTGCGGACGGCGCAGTGGTTCCTGTCCAGAAATTCCGTGATGTGCAGAAGTTGTATGCGGCAATGACGGACGGAAAGATTGAATATGTCCTTTATGGAGCGGAGAACCAGGCCGAAATTCATTATGCCATGGCTGTGAAGAACAATCTTTATGATGCGCTGGAGTATGCAGGGCAGGTGGAAGAGGCGGTAAAGTCACACCGGAAGGAAATGAAGCAGAAAAAAGAACAGGGAAAAACATCCGCTGATGAGGATAGGAAAACACCAAGTGCAGGTGAATTTTTAAGCGGTTTTTGGAAAGAGGATAGGCTGATACCATCCATTACGGTGACTATATTTTCGGCCTGGAAGAGTGGGATGGGCCGTTAAGCCTGTTAGAAATGATGGATGTGTCAGATCCGGATGTGCTTGCCTGCATGGATAATTACCATGTGCGAATGATAGCCCCTGCACAGATGTCTGATGAGGAGATTATGAAGTTCCAGTCCAGCCTGCGGGAGGTCATGCTGTTCATCAAATATTCAAAAGATAGTGAGAATTTAAGCAGGATATTGGAAGCCAATGCGAAGCGTTTTATGGAAGTGGAGCGAAGGGCGGCAGATGTGATTGAAGCGATCACAAATTCTGGAATAAAATATGATGAGAGTAGTCTCGGAAAGTAACTGTATAGAGAAAAAAATAGCGGATTCTGTGTATCAGATTTGGAGAAAAAGCGGACAGAGAAACAGCGTGCCTGATATTGTGGCGGAGTTTATCAATAGAGGGCATGACTTTAAGACCTCCCTTATGGCAGGTTT
>NZ_KE159724.1:76070-148008 GCF_000403455.2 Dorea sp. 5-2
ATTCATTGCATTTTTTGGCAATGAATAACGCGGCCGCACAAACTGGCAGATTTGTCAATAGGAATTTGGAAATTTTTTGATAAAAATATAAAAAATGTAAGCCCCCCTGAAAAGTGGAGGTGAAGAAAAATAAGGGAACTCTGGAAACGCAGTGATTTCAAGGGCTGTGAGTTTCCGAGAGTACTCGATGAAAGTGAAGAGGTGGTTAATGTGTGTCAGGCGATTCAGGAAATAAGGAAAGAATCTGAGAAGAAAAAAGCTCAAGAAGTAGCTGGAAACTTGTACAGAATGGGACTTGATATTGAAAAGATAGCACAGGCGGTTGGTTATGCTGTGGAAACAGTAAAAGGATGGATTGGGATTGAGGGAAGTACTCCTTAAGTTAAGACATTTTTCCTGTTAGCAGGAATAGAAGTAGTTCATTGAGAGAGGCTGATATTAATGTACATTAAGAATAGAGAAGAATACTGTAAGATTCCGATTTCTGCACTGAACTTTTCTACAAGAACGTTCAATTGTTTAAAGCGCGCTAATATTAGCACGCTTTATTTGCTTATTGAGAATATTGAAAATCTAGAAGAAATCCGCAACATGGGATCAAAGAGTATTGCTGAAATCGATGAACTTCTCCATGTAATAGAGGCAAACGGAATATTACAACTTGATGATTTTAAAGATAAAATGAAAAGATCTGGATTAGCCGTTGGGAAAAGACCATCACTTCCGGAAGAAATATTACGTCGTCCCGCATCAGATTTGGATGTTTCGGTACGGATTTGTAATTGTTTTATCATAGAGCATATTGAGACAATAGGTCAAGTGTTAGATTTTAGACCATGCAGATATTCTGCACTTGAAGAATATGGGAACCCTTTCGCAGCAACAGCTTCTGGAACAGATAGATCTTCTTTATAAACTGGGAGAAGACTATTTTAAGCCTGCTCTTATTGAGTCCGAATCGGATGAGGATGCGATGATAGAACATCAATTTGCCGAAAAGGGATTTGATTTCCCGGTAATTGACAAACTTGTTGAGCAGTTTGCTTTTAAAATTGGACATATGACAGAGTGGTTCAATCTATCTCGTCAAAGCATATATAATGTAATTGATAAAAGGTCACCAAAACGAAAATGTAATCTGTTATTGCATGAATGTCGACAGGGTGACTTAAGCTGTATCTTTGTGTATGAAAATGAGATTAAGTGCTTCTTCCTTGCGGACTTGCCAGAAAGCTTACAGCAGATGATAATGGATATTAATTTCCACAGATTTTCAGAACGCGAACTTTCGGGCGAAGCGGATGGAGATATTGTTTATTGCATTAAAAAACCTTATTTTATGCCCAAATATCCTGAAAAATTCAGGATAAATGCACAGCTTAGCGGGCTTTCTGCTGATGAATATGCAATTTATTTGTCAGGTTATCCCATAGTTGACTGGCTCGTCTGTCTTTGCTATTTATCAATTCTTCGTAACAGAATACTACACATAACAGTAGCTAAAATAAAAATCAAGAGCAGTGGCAAAAGGCTTTCAAATTTAAAAGCATTTTCCGCCAGTAGTTTATATCCCCATGTAGCCGGAAATAGTTTTCCTATTGTTTCAAACGTTTTTGGAAGTAGTTCAATAGGAAACATAATTCCAGAAAGCATGGTTGACGGCAAAAAAACAATAATAGAAAAAGAAGCAATAATTATTACAAACAGAAAAAGAAAATAGTATCATGTCATGAGAAGATTACAAATACCAGGAAAGATTATCTGCATAAGGTTTCCCATGAGATTATCAGCGAAAACCAAGTGATAGTCTCAGAGAACTTACAGATAAAGAATATGGTAAAGAATCATCATCTGGCAAAATACGCCTGTGGAGATAGTAGGTAAGTGTCCTATGGGTATACGAGGTCTATGAAGCAGGAAGCCTATTGGCTTTAGACAATGGGTAGTTTACAGAGAGGAATGGCTGATATGGATTATTTTAGTATAGGGCTTAATATTTTTTGCCTGATAGCTCAAGGCATTCTGCACGTTTACTTTTGTGCCAGCCTCACCGGGAAAAAACAGAAGGCATATCATTTTGTCATATACATTTTCATTTTCTGCATTTTGGACTGGATTGCAAGTAAGTTTTCTTTCCCGTGGATCATGGTGATGGGGATAGAACTGCTTATTTTGTATGGGGTAAACCGTTTTATTCTTTGCAATCGTCCCTCCGCGTCCTGGGTTGCGGCAATTCTTGCTAATTACATCTCCCAGTTTTCCTTTGGGCTTATCAACTCGGTGGAGGCGGTGATATTTCCCCATGTGACGACACCCCTGCTTTTGTACGCAATGATCACAGCGGCAACAGCGGTCTCCCTTGCCATAAGTATTGCCTGTTATACAAGCGTAGTAAAATCCATATCGCCAGAAGAAATTGGACACATGACAAATATGGGATGCTTATTGTTTCCGGTTCTGTTTTTCTTTACCGCAGAATTGTATATCATGCAGACCTCATATACACAGATTTCCTATGATGTGTCTCCCGCCCTTCTGTTGGAACATACTGCGCTGCTGTTTTTGCAAGCCCTGGGGCTTGGAGCTTTACTCTGTACCTTGTATGCCTATCGTCATCTATGCCGTAGTTTACAGACCAAAGCAGAAATGCAATCTTTGTCTCAAGCAGTCCGGGCACAGAAAATATATATTGCCGAGGCACAAACTCGCTATAAACAGACAAAAGCATTCCGCCACGATATTAAAAATCATCTTTCTGTATTGAGCGCCCTGCTTAACAATAACAAATTTGAAGAGTGCAAAGCCTATCTGCAAAAGCTTAAAACGGTCTCAACCATGTTGTCATTTCCTTGTCAGACGGGTAATTCAGTGGTGGATATTTTGCTGGGAGAAAAGTTAAAGATGGCAAAAGCAGATGGGATCGCGGTTGAGGTTTCCTTGCTCCTTCCAAACCCTTGCGGAATAGATGATTTTGATTTATGTGTGATTTTTGCTAATGCTTTGGATAATGCGATCAGTGCGTGTCAAGCCATTGAGGGAGTAAGGTCGATCCGCATCAGCGGAGAGCGGCAGGGCGACTTCTATATGCTGGCATTTGAAAATACCTGTTCAGATAATCCGCTGCCGCCAACAGGCACCGGTCTTTCCAATATCAAAGCTGTAACAGAGAAATATCACGGTGTGATGCTGACAGAGAAAATTGAACGGCGGTTCTCTTTGAACGTGTTGCTGAACATTTCAATACATCCAGAGAGCATTTCAATACAAAAGCCTTGAAATTCCTTTTTTTCGGGGTAAACTGATAATAGCAATATCAGTTACCTGTCTTGTGGATTGGAGGAATATATTATGCAGTCTATTTCTGGAATTAATTCAGGCGCGGCGAAGCCGTCTGTGCCGATTGCTGATGTGGATGAACCGAAAAAAGTCCGGCGGCCCGAAGATGAAACCCGACCGCGCCATCAAAAACCTGTGATGGATGAATATGTTCCGGAGGAAAAACCGGAACCAACAGGGCGTTACCGGCTGGGCAAAGACGAGGAGGGCAAGCCTAAAATCTATTTCGATGCCCCAGAGCGGGCAGAGGATGCCCCAGATGCTTCCGATGCCTCTGGTCGGGACAAAAGTGCAGAAGGGCCGGAAAGAAGCGGCTCTGACAAAGAGGGGCAAAGCTGCACCTGCAATACCGATAAGGTTGACCGTGAGATTGAAAAACTAAAAAAGCAGAAACAAGAGCTGGAGCAGCAGATCAACAGGGAAACAGATGAAAGCAAAATAGAGGATTTGAAAGCAAAATTGGCACAGATAGAAAGAGAATTGAGCCAAAAGGACAACGACACATATAGGCGTCAGCACGCTGTATATACATACGCTTAATGTTTGCCGCACGACGGCATTCTCTACTCAAATATGAAAAAATAGTCGTTTTTTGACGGTTCATACTGTTATGCCCCACGCCCGAATAGTCTTGTACTGTTCGGGCGCTTTCTTATTTCCGGATCCAGTGACACTGGCTTCGCTGACGTTCCCCGCTCCCCGCCCCCATCTGTTCAGGTCCCCAAAATCTGAGCCGCTTTATGAACATTCTGTAAATGAAATCGCTAATCCCCCAGCTATGCTGGGGAGAATAGAGTAAGTTGTGACGAAGAGGATATTATAAAAAAGCCTCCTATGTTAAAATGAGAAAGGTGTCGCAAGCCAATCTCAAGAATAGGAGGCGGTCCAAATGGACAGTAAAAGTTTATCACACACGAAATGGAAATGCCAGTACCATAATAATACGATGCTGAAACAGCCAGTCCGTAAATTTGGGGGCTGGCTGTTTCTGTATCCGTGCGGTTTGTTTTTCTGCTTATCGGGATGGTGTGATTTACACAACAGCTTCTACAATGATCTTATCACCAAACCGGATCTCTTGGATACCGGTTTTTTTGTTCTTATTAAAGTTAAAACTGATCATATAACCCTTGTCCTTATGATAATATTCCAGGTAATCAGTTAACTGTGCCTCCCCCCTTGCGTTGTATTCGGTACCATACCATTTTTTTAGTTCAATAATGAATTGCTCCCCAAGATAATCTACGATAACATCGGTTCGCCGTGCATCTCTTGTCTGTGCCTCGATATAATAATTCCCTGTACCATTGATGATGGGCCTCAAAAACATCAGGAAGATTTTCCTGCCGTGGTTTTCAATGAACTTATCATCATTGTCACTGTAAATGTCATTGAAATATTCTACAAATTTTTTCAGAGTCATATCCATGTCAAGCCGGCCGTCATGAATGAAGTAACTTTTATCCCGCTGTGCCAGGGCGCCGATTTTGCTTGAAAGCTCCTCTTCTGAAAGAAAATAATTATAAAGACGCATTTCAAAGATGCGGTTTGCGATCTGTACTTTTCCGTTCTTATTGACCGCATATCCGAACATATGGGAAAGATTGATTTCCTTAGTGTCCGGGTTATATGAGAATTCCTTTCCCTGGAATAAAATAGCCTGAAACATCTGTTTCATTGACGGATATTCTTCAAGATGCCGGATCATGCTTTCGAACAATGGGACGGAATTGACTAAGAGCCTTTTTACGGCTTTCTCGATTCCGGCTTTCCCCCATGCGTCTGCCGGATTTTCACATTCATTGCCCGGAATAAGTTTTTCATCGATAAATTTGCATATTGAAGAGACCAGAACGGGATATCCGGCGGTATACTGATATATTTCTTCTGCCATAAGAGGAACGTTCATTCCCGTATGGCGGTCAGCCTCATATTCCTCCAGCATGGACATGATCTGTGCGGGTGAAAAACTCATATCCATATCAAAGTCAGCGGCAATATTCCAGGGACTATTGTATAGATGCTCCGTCTCGGGACGCAATTTTAATTTCAGGTTCTTAATGTCATATACGCCCGCAAGGATCACCGAATGGAAGATCGGCGTATTCTCACGTTCCAGATAATATCCGCGAAGCTGTGCCAGGAAATCAATAAATACCTGGTTATTGCTTGCGCTGTCAACTTCATCGATCATCAGCACGACAGGGCGCGGACTGATCTTGCACATATCGCTTAAGCAGCCAAATAATTCGATCATGCCTGTGCTTGGAGCATCGATTTTTAAAGCCGATAACCGCTCTTCCAATTTCTCAGTATCTTCTGACGGGATCATACGGAGGGCTGCGGACAGACTTTGGGCGAAGGCTCTTGAAAATGCGGTTTCGTTTTCAAAGTTGGAGGTTGCAAGCTTTTGAAAATCCAGTGAAAAAATTATATAGTCTTTTTCTAAATACTTAGCCAGAGCCTTAAGCGTTGTGGTTTTTCCGTATTGACGCCCCCGGTTGATGATGAAATACTCCTCATTGTCAACATAAGTTTCTTTTATGATCTTCAATCTGTCGTCAAGTCTTACCATGTAGTGTTTTTGCGGATTACAGAAACCAGTGATGTTAAATCTGCGTGCCATTCGACTTCCCTCCGTTAAATCTGAACTGTCACTTAAGAACTGCAATCTAATTTTAACATCATACATCCGTCTTTGACAAGAGAGGGTTCCCAAATATCAGCAATATCAGCCGTCTCTATATCTTTCCCTAAATCTTTCCATTATTAGATATTGACTTTCCCGTTATGTGTAAAGTGTATAATCAAAACAAATTCTGGAATCTATGAACAGAACGGAGGGTGCGGATGAAAGGAAAGGTTGATATACAGGAATTTTACAGCGTACTGGACAGTTTGTATGAGAAGAAAGAGATGGACAAGGCAGAGCCTTATATGCTTGAGGTTCTTTCAAGAGCCGGCAATCTTGAAGACCTGGAGGGCGTGGTTTCAGTCTGCAATGAACTGGGAGGGCTGTATCGCGCTATGAGGCGCACAGACGAAGCGCTCTGGACTTATGAGAAGGTGATGGAAGGGCTTGAACAGATGGGCTTGAAGGGAACGCGCAACTATGCGTCGGCGCTGATCAACCTCGGCAACGTACATATTGCCCGGAAGTCTTATGAGAAGGCATACGACATCGACCGGCAGGCGCTTGAGATACTGGAAAGGCTTGGAGGCGAGGCATATCAGAGAGCCGCGTTATACAACAATATGAGCGCCGTCTTGCGGGAGCTTGGCAGGACGAAGGAGGCGCAGGATATGGCGCTTAGGGCAATAGAGATCATAAGAGAACTGCCGGAGTGTATGGGTGAGCTGGCGACTTCTTACACGAATCTGGGTCAGGCGCAGGCAAAGGAATACGCCTTTTCCGACGCCAGGCAGAATCTTATGCACGCATTGCAGTTATATGAGAACAGCAGTGGAGACAGGGATATTCATTATGCGAACGCGGTGTATGCCCTTGGGAATCTGGACGACGCGCAAGGGTACTATGAGAACGCCGAGGAGAGGTATATCCGGGCGGCGAAGCTGATAGAGCGGGATTTTGGACATACCTGCGATTACGATCAGATCATGGAGGATCTACAGAGAGTCAGAAGGAAGGTGAAGAAGGTTGAAGGGAATGGAATTATCCCAGAGTTTTTATGAATTCTGTAAGGAGCAATTATTTGCCGGCGGCTTGGAGGAGCTTCGGGGTTATGCCGCGGCAGGGCTGGTCGGTGAGGGATCGGAATGTTTTGGCTATGATGATGATATATCACAGGACCATGATTTCGGCCCGGATTTCTGTATCTGGATCCCGGAGCGGATCTATCAGGAGAACGGAGGCAGGCTGGAGGCGGCATACGACGCATTGCCTGAGACATACCGCGGATATCAAAGGAGCAGTTCAAGACAGACGCTTATCAGACGCGGTATCATGACGGTCGAGGGATTCTACAGGAAATATACCGGAATCCTGCACATTCCGGCTGACACAAAGGAATGGTTCCAGATTCCGCAAGGTTTCCTTTCCGTTGCGACAAACGGAGCGGTATTTGAGGATCCATACGGAGAATTTACACGCAGACGGGAATATCTGCTTGCCTATTATCCAGAGGATGTGATCCGGAAAAAGCTGGCGGCAAAGACGGTAGCCATGGCGCAGGCAGGGCAATACAACTATGTACGCTGCTGTAGGAGAGGGGAATGGGAGAGCGCATATCTGGCAGGCGGAGAGTTCGTCAGAGCTGCTCTTTCTGTGATCTACCTGCTGAATAAGAAATATATGCCGTTCTATAAATGGGCGTTTCGGGGAGTGGATACGTTGACAGAGCTTCGGAATGCAGCCGTCGATCTGAAAGCCTTTGTCCGGCTGGAAGATTCATCAAAGAATGCTGTACAGAAAAGAATCCTGATAGAAAGTATATGCAATGAAATCGTCTGTGAACTAAGGAAAAAGGGCTATTCTACAAGTAACGGCGATTTCCTTGAACCCCACGGGAATTCTATAATGAGCGGTATCCAGGACGATTGGCTTCGCAGCCTGCATGTGATGGCAGATTATGGATAGAGTATCCCGATATATGAAAAAAGATCTTACGGCGAAAATGATAGAAAGAGAAGGAAAGAAAATGGCAGAAAACAGAGAATACAACTCAAAAGACGAATTGATTAATCAGATCATCTCAGAAGAATACCGAATGTTTTCTGAGGTACAGAACATAGGCGGCCGCGCTTCCTGCCAGGATGATTATGACACGTTTTATATTATGCGGTGCGCCCAGCACAGCATTTTTGCGGAAAATACGCTGAAAAGCTATCTGCAAGACATAGAAGACGCACAGAAGGCAGAACGAAACCTGATAACAGAAAAATATTCCTGGATGATGAAAGAAACCGATCCGGTCTGGTTTGAGGAAAAGTTGAGTCCGCATCTGCCCTGGCTTAGCCCGCGCAAGATGCGTCTGGTGGAAAGTATGACGGTTACTTTCATGAACTGTTATGAGGACGTGAAAAAGCAGTACCCCAATATGCTCGCCTGGGGACGCGATCCGTATGACAATCAGGGCGGCGCTTCTATCCGGCTGTATTTTTCCGGTGAACTTAAGACATGGTCGGAGGGGACCTTGCTGCTGGCTTGCCAGGATATCATTTCGCATCTGGAGAAACACGAAAATCCGGTGCGTATGATCTACGAGAAAATCATGGATTTTTACAGCCGCGTACTGATGTAAGAAGGCAGAAGAAGTACGGGGCAGAATTCCCGTTAGGGGAAAGGGGAAAAATCTGTAAAAACAGGAAAAAAAGGGCTGTAAGTTTTTTTAGAGCGCTGGATAGAAGGTTAACGGGGATTTTCATTATAAAAACTGCACAAAAATGCAGATAAAAATAAGTTGAAATGTACAATATTGACTTTGACCGATAGGGAAATGATACCTTATAAAAGGAATAAATAATGTAACTGCCGGATATCAAAGACAATATCAAAGACAGTTACGTTCAGGAGGATTAAGAAAGGAGGAGACAATGAGATATTACGGCGAAGAGGCTTTGGGAATGGTTGAGACATTAGGCATGGTTCCTGCTTTAGAAGCGTGTGATAAAATGCTGAAAGCAGCTGATGTCGAATTGGTCTCGTATGAAAATGTGGGCTCTACCCTGGTGACGATTATGGTCAAGGGAGATGTTGCCGCATGCAGGGCGTCCGTTGACGCAGGAAAAAGAGCCGCGGAACAGATAGGCAAGGTGACGGCGGTGCATGTGATACCTAGACCGATTCGGATCATCGGTGATATCGTATCCTGTCACGATGTAGACATTTATTAATACATAGGGAGAGGGAAGACTTATGGCTAAATATAATGCTTTAGGCATGATAGAGACGTTTGGTCTTGTGTTTGTACTGGAAGCCGCGGACGCTATGGTAAAGGCCGCTGACGTGGAGCTGGTGGGCTATGAAAACACAGCTTCCGGCTATATCTCAGTACTGGTTGCAGGAGACATTGCCGCCTGCCAGAGTGCGGTAGATGCCGGCGTGAAGGCGGTGAAGGATATGGAAGGCAATCTGTACAGTTCCGTGGTGATCGCAAGCCCGCATCCGGATCTGTACAAGATCACAGAGCGTTACCGGTTGGATAAACTCCTTCCGCAGATCGATTAGAACGCTTAAGGGAAGGAGACGACATGAATATTATCGACAATGATCTGCTCTCCATCCAGGAAGCCAGGATATTAGCTGAAAATGCAGCGATGGCAAAAAAACAGCTTGCCCAATTCTCTCAGGAAAAGCTCAACACCATTGTGGAAGGAATGCTTGACGCAGTAGTTATGCATCTGGGAGAACTCGCCTTATTGTCCCATGAGGAGACCGGTTATGGGAAGGCAGAAGACAAGGCTGCAAAGAATTATTTTATCTGTGAATCGGTAAGACGAAAGATCCGCAATATGAAATGCGTCGGATTTATAGAGGAAGATGCAGATAACTGCACGGCGAAAGTGGGAGTGCCCTTAGGAGTGATCGCGGCGCTGGTGCCGTCTACCAATCCGGTATCTACCACCATCTTCAACGCAGTGATCGCGGTAAAGGCGGGCAATGCCATTATCTTTTCCGCGCATCCAAGAGCAGTTAAGACGGTCGGAAGAACATTGGACATATTGATCAAGGCCGCCTGCGAACACGGTATGCCGGAATATGGGATCTCCTATCTGCACGCGGTGGACAGGGAAGGGACCAATACCCTGATCAGGCATCCGGAGGTGAATCTGATCTTGAATACCGGAGTTCCTGCATTTCTGGATGAGGCGAACCGTTCCGGCAAGCCGCTGATCTACGGCGGAAGCGGAAACGGACCTGCGTTTATCGAGAGAACCGCCGATGTGAAGCAGGCAGTCAGCGACATTATCGAAAGCAAGACTTTCGATTACGGAATGGTATCTGCCGCGGAACAGTCCGTCGTAGTGGAGCGGTGTATCGAACCGGAAGTCCGGCGGGAACTGACCGCGCAGGGAGCGTACTTTATGACGGAGGAAGAATCCGTCAGATTAGGCAGGCTGCTTTACAACAGCGACGGAAGCATCAATGCGGAATTCGTCGGGATTTCTGCAAAACGTCTGGCGTCAAGAGCCGGATTTTCCGTAGACGGGCAGGTAGAATTGCTGATCGCCGAAGGGAAATACGCGCTGAGCGACAATCCATATAACAAAGAGAAGCTTTGTCCTGTGCTTGCGTACTATATCGAGGATGACTGGCAGAATGCCTGCGAGAAATGCATCGAGCTGTTATTTGCCAAGAACGGCGGGCACACGCTGGTGATCCATTCAACGGACGATTATGTGATCCGGCAGTTTGCACTCAAAAAGCCGGTGGCGAGGGTGTTGGTCAATACTCCGGCGTCGCTTGGCAGTATGGGCGTGACTACGGCTCTGTTCCCGGCCATGACGCTTGGAAGCGGCGTGACAGGACAGGGTATCACGTCGGAGAATGTATCGCCGCTGAATCTTGTGTATATCCGCACGGTCGGGGCAGGTATCCGGGACAGCGCATATATCAGGAGATATTGCGGTGATCAATTGGCGGAAATTAAGGAGAAACGCAAAATGGAACGTGAAGAGGGGATGCGCCTGATCAGGCGTCTGATCGGTGAGGCGGTTTCCTCTGCATCGTAATAAATGAAAAACAAAAAAGAAAGTGAGGTATATGAAAATTGGATATTCGTGAATTTTCTACAAAACTCGCAGAAGCAACCAGGGATATGACGCCGGCAGAGCGCCAGGCGATCCAGAAGATGTTCCAGGGAATGAGCGAGCAGATCACAAAAGAAGATCCGGCGCCGGCGTCTTGCGCGTCCGGATGTAAGGACGGATATGCAGGAACGGCAAATCACGGGACAGCTATTCCAGAAGGACCGACAGAGCGTATATTGGCTTTGAAGAGGCAGTATATGAGTTGGAAACCGTCCATCACAACACACCGTGCAAAAGCAATCACCAAGATTTACAAAGAGAATCCGGGAATGCCGAAGATCCTGCTTCGCGGAAAATGTTTCCGTTATTGCTGTGAGACGGCTCCGCTTGTGATCCAGGAGAATGAGCTGATCGTCGGCAACCCGACAGGAGCGCCGAGAGCCGGTGCATTCGCTCCCGATATCGCATGGCGGTGGATGCAGGATGAATTGGATACCATCGAGACACGTGACCAGGATCCGTTCTATATTTCACCAGAAGATAAGAAATATATGAGAGAAGTTCTGTTCCCATTCTGGGAAGGAAAATCTGTAGACGAATACTGCGAAGGCCAGTACCGTGAATGCGGCGGCTGGGAATTATCCGGCGAGTCCTTTGTATCCGATTGTTCCTATCATGCATTAAACGGCGGCGGCGATTCCAATCCGGGCTATGACGTGATCACCATGAAGAAGGGTATGATCGATATACAGAATGAAGCCAGGGAAGCGCTGAACCATTTAAGCTACACGAATCCAGAGGATATCGATAAGATCTATTTCTACAAATCTGTGATCGATACGACCGAAGGCGTTATGATCTATGCCCAGCGCCTCTCAGACTATGCCCGCCAGATGGCGTTAAAGGAGACGAACCCGCAGCGCAGGGCAGAGCTTGAGAAGATCGCAGAGATCAATGCAAGAGTTCCAAAATATAAACCGGAAACCTTCTGGGAAGCGATTCAGGCAGTATGGACCATTGAATCCCTGCTTCCTGTAGAGGAAAACCAGACGGGTATGTCGATCGGCCGTGTGGACCAGTATATGTATCCGTACTATCGGGCAGATATCGACGCCGGGCGTATGAACGATTATGAGGCATTTGAGCTTGCAAGCTGTATGCTGATCAAGATGTCCGAGATGATGTGGGTAACGTCTGAGGGCGGTTCCAAGTTCTTCGCCGGATATCAGCCGTTTGTAAATATGTGCGTCGGCGGATGTACACGTTCCGGTGCAGATGCGACCAACGATCTGACATACCTGCTGATGGACGCGGTAAGACACACGAAGATCTATCAGCCGTCGCTTGCATGCCGTATCCATAATAAATCTCCTGAGAAATATCTGCGTAAGATCGTAGATGTTGTGCGTGCGGGTATGGGATTCCCGGCCTGTCATTTCGACGATACGCATATCAAGATGATGCTGGCAAAGGGCGTGTCTGTAGAGGATGCAAGAGATTACTGTCTCATGGGCTGTGTTGAGCCGCAGAAGGCAGGACGGTTATATCAGTGGACTTCGACTTCTTATACACAGTGGCCGATCGCCATTGAACTTACGCTGAACCACGGAGTTCCGCTCTGGTACGGCAAACAGGTAACACCGGATGAAGGACCGCTTACCCAGTATCAGACTTTTGAGCAGTTCGACCGGGCTGTTAAGAACCAGATCGACTACATCACAAAATGGACGGACGTTATGACGGTGATCTCCCAGAGAGTACACAAGGAACTGGCGCCGAAGCCATTGATGTCCATTATGTATGAAGGATGTATGGAAAAGGGCTACGGAGTTGAATCCGGCGGAGCTATGTACAATTACGGCCCGGGCGTCGTATGGTCAGGACTTGCCACCTACGCAGATTCCATGGCGGCGATCAAGAAGCTTGTATTCGAGGATAAGAAGTATACTCTGGAACAGCTGAATCAGGCTCTTCTTGCTGATTTTGAAGGATATGAGCAGATCAGAAGAGACTGTCTGGACGCACCGAAGTATGGAAATGATGACGATTATGCAGATAGTATCTGTGCGGATATCATTCAGTACACAGAGCATGAGCATAGAAAATATAAGACCTTATTCTCACATCTGAGCCACGGTACGCTGTCAATTTCCAACAATACACCGTTTGGTATGATGACAGGCGCGTCTGCCAACGGAAGAAAGGCATGGCTGCCTCTGTCCGACGGTATCAGCCCGACACAAGGCGCGGATTACAAGGGACCGACGGCGATCATCAAGTCCGTATCAAAGATGGCGAACGACAATATGAATATAGGCCTGGTACATAACTTTAAGCTGATGCCGGGACTTCTTGACACAATGGAAGGCGAACAGGGATTGATCACACTGCTGCGCACGGCAAGTATGTACGGCAACGGCGAGATGCAGTTCAACTATGTGGATAACCAATCTATGCTGGAGGCACAGAAGGATCCGGACAGCCACAGAGACCTTGTGGTACGTGTCGCAGGTTACAGCGCGTTCTTTACCGAGCTGTGCAAGGATGTTCAGGACGAGATCATCAGCAGGACTATGCTGACAAAACTTTAGACGATTACACGGAATGAAGGAGTTCACTTATGAGCGAAGTGCAAAATGAAGATATTGAACGGAAGGCAGTCATATTTAATGTGCAGAAGTATAACACATTCGACGGCCCCGGCGTCAGGACTCTGATATTTTTTCAGGGATGCCCGCTCAGATGCAAGTGGTGTGCGAATCCGGAGGGCCTTGAACGGAAATTCAAAGTGATGTTTAAGGCTGACGTATGTGTAAACTGTAATAGATGCGTTGCGGTGTGTCCGAACGGCGTCCATCAGACGTCAGCCGATACAGGCAGACATCTGATCGACCGCAGCAAGAAGTGCATCGGCTGCCGGGCGTGTGAGTCGGCTTGTCTGGTCAAGGCGCTCAACATTGCCGGAGAGGAAAAGAGCATATCCGAGCTTCTGGATATCATAATGGAGGATAAGGACTTCTACATGATGTCAGGAGGCGGGGTGACGCTTGGCGGAGGCGAGGTGACCAGCCAGCCGGAAGCGGCAGGAAGCCTTTTGTCTGCGTGCAAGAAGTCGGGAATCGGGACCGCGATCGAGACCTGCGGTTATGTGAGACAAGAGAATCTAAGGATGCTCGCGCCGTTTGTAGATCTGTTCCTGTTTGATATCAAGCATATCGATTCAGAACGGCATTATGAGTGGACCGGCGTCCGGAACGAACTGATCATTGAAAATGTGAAGTGGCTTCTGGGAAATAATAAGAATGTCAAGATCAGGATGCCTCTGTTAAAAGGAGTAAACGACAGGCGTGAAGATATTGAGGGAATCGTAAAACTACTGACGCCGTATCAGGATTACAATAATTTTAAGGGCATAGACCTGCTGCCTTATCACAAGATGGGCGTCAACAAGTATAAACAGCTTGATATGGAATATCAGATTGAAGGAGATCCCTCTCTTTCGGCAGAAGATCTGGACAGGATCGAAAAATGGATCAGCGGGTATGATTTACCGGTAGCGGTAATCCGGCATTGATGGAGGAAGGAAAATGGGATTTCTTGACGACAGCTCCGATATAAGGAATCGGATCATTGAAGAATCGGTACCCGGGAAACAGGTGACAATTGCACACGTGATCGCATCACCCATGCAAGATATCTATGAAAGGCTTGGGATCGAAGAGGCGGGAGCGATCGGGATTCTTACGCTTTCGCCTTATGAGACAGCGATCATTGCAGCAGATATAGCCGTGAAAGCGGCGAATGTGAAGATAGGCTTTCTGGATGGTTTTACGGAATCGGTGTTTTTAAGCGGTGATGTCCAGAGTGTGGAGACCGCTCTTGCGGCGGTCACCGATACACTGAAGAATATGCTGGGATTCACCGTTGCGCCGATCACCAGAACGTAGTACGGAGCATTGGATGGAGGAGAGAATGAAATTTATAACAGAATATGATCTTCGTGCCAGGTTCAATGAACAGCCTTTTACAGACTATATAATTGAGAAAAATACCCGTCTGACGCCAGGTGCAAGACAGTTTTTGTCGGATCGGAGGATTACCCTTTTGGAGGACGGTGCAGACAGAAGTGTTAAGGTGCAGGAAACGGACCGCAAACGGATACCGGAAGCCTGCCAGGCTTGTGAAGCAGCAGATTCAAAGAAGGATTCTCTGGCAATTGCAAAGCTTCTAAGCGATGTGGAAGTTCTGGAAGCGGAATTCCTTGTCATAACGAGCCAGATCATCGAAACGGATATTGAGATCGCCGGACAGATGTCAAAAGCCGGGCATGAGTTCGGCAGGATCAAGACTCTTCTGACGGATGGAGCGGCAGATCTCAATATCAGCTTTGAGGGATGCACAGGGATGGATAAGGATCATTTCGGTAAGGACCTGGGCAATTGTTTTGACATTACAGACTTCTATATACAGTCGCCGAACGGAAAAATAATTGTTCAGATGAATGCCCTGCGGGCTAAGATCAGAGCGATGAGGATCAGCGCTGCAGAAGCGCTGAGCGCAGACAAAGAGGAGAAGCGCCAGGAGGCAGTGACAGAGGCAGTCAATCAGATCATCAATAAATTGTCACAGCTGATATGTATGGCGGCGGGGGTGAAAACATGCAGAAGGACGTAATAGATTTCAAGTTCTGCGACGAACTTGTAGAAGAATTTAAACAGGTGGTAAAACACCCGGTCCGATCAAAGAGTTCCGTCTACTATGTGGGCGTGGATCTTGGAACTGCATGTGTAGTAACCGTGGTTCTGGATGAGAACCGCAAGCCTGTGGCAGGAGCCTATGAATATGCAGACGTGGTAAGAGACGGAATGGTCGTGGATTACATCGGAGCGGTTGATATCGTCCGCCGGATGAAAGCAGAACTGGAAGAAAAGCTCGGCGTAGAAGAATTAGTATATGCGGCGGCGGCGATCCCGCCGGGGACAGATACCCTGGATGGAGGAGCAGTCAAGAATGTGGTGGAAGCGGCAGGCTATCTTATCACATCGCTGGAAGACGAGTCTACTGCGGCGAATAAAGTTCTCCGTATACAGAACGGCGCGGTGGTAGATATCGGCGGCGGAACTACGGGAATATCCATCTTCAAAGACGGAAAGGTAGTATACGTGGCAGATGAGCCTACCGGAGGAACGCATTTTTCCCTGGTGTTATCCGGCGCTTACCGGAAGACCTTTGAGGAAGCAGAGCTTTTCAAGAGAGATAGGGCGAATCATAAAGAGATACTGCCTGTGTTAAAGCCTGTGATCGAGAAAGTATCCGCGATCATCAGCCGGCATATTGAAGGGTATCAGGTCGACAGTATTTCCTTAGTCGGCGGTACCTGCTGTCTGGCGGGAATCGAAGAGATCATTGAGAAGAATACCAGGATACCAACTTATAAACCGATAGATCCCATGTTTGTGACGCCTCTGGGAATCGCATATAGTTGTACTGACAAAGAGAGATAGGACGGCGGAGAAGATATGGAGTTTCGGATCATTAAATCCCCGACAAAAGGAACGCTTGATATATTAGAGCGTCGGAAAGGCTCAGGCAGCAAACAGACGCTTGGGCACGTGGGTGCGGTTGGGCTTGTACAGGGCAGGCTGATCGAGATGATCGCGGCGGCGGATATCGCCGAGAAAGCGGTCGGTGTCACGGTAGAGGACATCAGAGGAAGCTGCCCGCAGAATATGATATTGCTGGCGATATTTGGAGACACTTCTTCGGTAGAGTCTGCGATTGAGAAAATCAAGGAGAGCTTGTAAGAGGTGAGGAATTATGGTGACAGCGAGATTGATCGATAATATCTGGGCAACCAGGAAATCAGAGCTTCTAAACGGCTATAAGCTGATGCTTGTTGAGATAATAGGCGGAATAGAAGCCGGTAAGAGACTGGTGGCGGCAGATGTGATCAGCGCGGGGATCGGAGACCGGGTACTTGTGGCCACGGGATCTTCTGCCCGCAGAATGTTAGAAAACGATAATATTCCGGTCGATGCAGCGATCATCGGAATTATTGACGAGGATTGCTGTTTTGAAGAATAGAACAGGAGGTGAAAGACAAGAATGAAAAGACTGATTGATGTAGCCGCTGTGAATGAGATGAAAGCAAATGGGCAGAGTATCGTCTATACAGACGGGAATACATTGCTTACGCCTGCAGCGATGGACGCGATCAACGCGAATGGCATGACGATCGAGGAAGGCGCATGTCCGGCAGCAAAGGAGACGCCGTCTGCTTCCTGCTGTCAGGATCATAAGACTGCAGCGGCAGGGGCGCCGGAAGGAGAAGTAAGCGCGGACCTGATCTTCAAAGTCCTGTCGAGCCTTTCAAAGAGCGGGCTTCTAAATGACATGCTCGCGGCATGCGGGGCGGACAGTAAGCCGTATGAGGCAGAGTACGATCCGGCAGGATTCAAATTGATCCGCGGCAGCAGTGTCAGGACGGAGGTCTTAGACACAGGCGATCCTGCACAGGCAGGCAAGGTCAACTATAGGGAGATCATAGGCGCAGACGACAGATCTTCCATAGCGGCGGGCATTATTACGATTGACGACGTCAACTTTGGCTGGGAAACCGAATGTCAGGAGATCTATTATATCATAAGCGGCTGTATTACTGTTACGATCGGCGGAAAAGTATATGAAGCGAAGGCTGGCGACGTGTTCTTTATCAAGAAGGGAATCAAGTGTGCGTTTGGCGCCAAAGGACTTGGAAAGGCATTTTATGCAACATACTGATCAATTAGGAGGATGATATATGCAGGCTTTAGGTCTTATTGAAACCAGAGGGCTGATCGCAGCCATTGAAAGTGCGGACGCTATGCTTAAGGCGGCCGAGGTACGTCTGGTGGAAAGAACATTCGTAAAAGGCGGTATCGTCACCATTACGGTCACAGGAGATGTTGCGGCGTGCAGGGCTTCCGTGGATGCGGCGGCGTCTGCGGTTGCCAGAATGGGAGGAACGATTCTTTCCACACATGTGATCCCGCGTCCCCATGAAAGCCTTGACGGTTCGATGATCGGTTCTGTAGATCCGGTTTGGGAACAGGAAGAGATTGAGAACACAGAAGATAAATTAGAAGAAGAAGCCTTTGAGGAAGAGCCGGAAACGGCAGAAGAAGAGACCTCTAAGGAAGAGCCGGAAGCGGCCGGGGAGGAAAAACCGGATCAGAACCCGGAATCTGAGGCGAAGAAAGCAGGAGCAAACAGGGCATATGTTGAGAGTACCGCGGAAACAGACGGGATCGACAAGGCAATTTCAGTGCTGAAACGCTCCAGAACAGCCGAGATAAGAGAAATGCTCCTTGGCGAATATCCGGAAACGAATCTTAACAGCGAATCGGCGGCAAACATGACAAAGAGAGAAATGCTGGATTGGCTGAAAGATTTCTACACTGAATCATAGTGAGGAGGAATATTATGGATAACATGGATCTTGATCTGCGGTCCATACAGGAGGCGAGGGATCTCTGCAAATATGGTTCCGCCGCCGCCGAGCGTATTGCGAAATACTCGGAGGATCAGATCGACAAGATTCTGCAGAATATGGTCAGAGCCGCAGAGGAACACGCGGCAGAACTGGCGCAGATGGCTGTAGAAGAGACTGGCTTTGGAAAAGTGCAGGACAAAATATATAAGAATCACGGAGCATCGACTCTGGTGTATAATTATATCAAAGATATGAAGACTCAGGGGATCATCTCAGAGGATCCTGTGAACAAGATGTTTGAGGTTGCCGATCCGGTCGGTTTGATCATGGGTATCATCCCTTCTACGAACCCGACGTCAACGGTGATCTACAAATCACTGATAGCGGTTAAGGCGAGAAATGCAATTGTGTTCTCCCCGCATCCGTCAGCGCTTAAGTGCACCTCCAGGGCTGCGCGGCTGATGGCACAGGCGGCGGTAGACGCAGGGGCGCCGTCGGATACGATCGGATGCCTGTCTATGTGTACGATGCAGGCGACGAATGAACTGATGCACAACGACGCGGTCAAGCTGATCATCGCGACAGGCGGTCCGGGCATGGTAAAAGCTGCTTACAGTGCAGGCAAACCGGCGATCGGAGTAGGGGCGGGCAACTCTCCTTCCTATATCGAGCGTACTGCCGATGTGAAAAAAGCTGTATCGAATATTATCGCGAGCAAGACATTTGACAACGGTACCATCTGTGCGTCGGAACAGTCTATCATAGTAGAAGAGTGCAATCATGACGCGGTTGTTGCGGAATTGAAGGCGCAGGGAGCATATTTCATGAATCCTGATGAAGTTAAAAAGGTATGCTCTGTACTGTTTAAAAACGGCCATACTATGAATGCGAAGTATGTGGGAAGATCTGCCAAGGTCATTGCAGACGGCGCAGGAATCAGCGTACCGGATAATACGACCGTGCTGATCGGAGCGCAAAGCGGTGTCGGAGAAGGGAATCTCCTGTCATACGAGAAGCTGACCTGCGTGCTGGGATTCTATGTTGTGCGCGACTGGCATGAGGCGTGCGAGCTCTCTATGAAGCTGCTCCAGAACGGGATCGGGCATACGATGAACCTGCATACGCAGGATGAGAAGATCGTCCGTGAATTTGCAGTAAAGCCGGCGTCGCGTATTCTTGTCAATACCGGCGGAAGTATGGGCGGAACCGGATTAAGTACCGGGCTTGCACCGGCGTTTACGCTTGGCTGCGGAACCATGGGCGGAAGCTCCGTATCGGAGAATGTGACGCCGCTGCATCTCATCAATAAGAAGACGGTATGCTATGGGATCAAGGATGCGGTTACTCTTGCCAGTGACGATCCGACGTTCCATGTATGCGCTGATGTATCAGCAAAGAGCCAGACATGTTCGTCTATTCCGGCAACGCCGATCTCTTACAGTACCGGATGCAACAGCTGCGGATGTGACGCACAGTCACCGGCAAGTTTCGTCAGAAATCCGATGGCAGCGGCTCATGCGGCTTGCGTGGCGGGTACACAGACTGTCTCTGAGGACATCGACAGCAGGAAGATGGCATCGTCAGATGAAGGGATCAATCTTGAACAGTTGAAGGATAT
This sequence comes from Dorea sp. 5-2, assembly GCF_000403455.2. Taxonomy (GTDB): domain Bacteria; phylum Bacillota; class Clostridia; order Lachnospirales; family Lachnospiraceae; genus Sporofaciens. Next base: position 96,206 of record NZ_KE159724.1, read on the forward strand.
GATCAATGGGCTGGTGAATGCCATGAAGGGAGAGTAAAATGGATAATAACAGCTATAATGAGATTCTGGAGCTGTTCTTAAAAGCAGTTGAATCTGTGAAATCTTCCAACTCTGACGCATATACAGAGGATGCAAAAAAGGGATTGGTCCCGGTAGGGATCTCCAACCGTCACGTGCATCTGACAGAAGAGGCGGTTGAGGTACTCTTCGGAAAAGACTACGTGCTTGAACGGATCAAGAATCTGTCCCAGCCGGGGCAGTTCGCCTGTAAAGAGTGCGTGACGCTGTGCGGTCCGAGAGGCGTGATCGAAAAGGTGCGGGTACTGGGGCCCACAAGGCAGCAGAATCAGGTAGAGATCCTTGCCGGCGATATGTTTAAGTTAGGCTTACAGGCGCCTCTTAGGCAGTCCGGGGATCTTGCGGAAAGCGGCGGTATCATCATGGTGGGGCCGAAGGGTTCCGTACAGATCAAAGAAGGCGTTATCGTGGCTCAGCGGCATATACATATGAATCCTATGGAGGCAAAAGCTTACGGGGTTCATGACGGGCAGAAGGTAAAACTGGCGGTTGATGGGCCAAGGGCCGGGATCATGGACAATGTAGTAGTCCGTGCGGATGACAAAGGCGCTCTGGAGTGCCACATTGATACAGAAGAGGCAAATGCATACTGCATTAACTCAAAAACCAAATTAATGATAATTAAATAACAATATTATTTATAAAATAGGAGGAAATAAAAATGACAAAGTATGATGCATTAGGAATGATCGAGACAAAGGGACTGATCGGCGCGGTAGAGGCAGCAGACGCTATGGTAAAAGCGGCTAACGTTTATCTGATCGGAAGAGAATTCGTAGGCGGCGGCCTGGTTACCGTTATGGTCCGCGGAGACGTAGGAGCCGTTAAGGCTGCGACAGATGCCGGAGCCGCGGCTGCACAGAGAGTCGGCGAACTGCTCTCCGTACATGTGATCCCGCGTCCGCATCAGGAAGTGGAATCTATTCTTCCGACGAAAGCAGAGTAATTCATCATGATCGGGCCTGCCCAAACACAGGTCCGATTTTTAAAAGGCGCTGGAAATCAGGATAAAAGGAATCGTGTGGTGAGGATGAGGGAAAACAAGAAAAAATTATATTCTATTGGCGAGGCTAGTAAGATCTGTAATGTCTCTACAAAAACACTGCGTTTCTATGACAAGATGGGTGTTGTAACACCGGATTACGTGAGCGAAGAGAACGGATACCGTTATTACAGCAGTATCACGCTGCTGAAAATTCCTGTGATCAAATATTATAAGCAGCTGGGGTTTAAACTGGAGGAGATGGTAGGACTTCTGAATGGGGAATCTTATCATGGTATGGAGGATAATTTCCGTAAGAAAATAATAGAACTGAGCCGGGCAGAGCAGGAGATCCATAAGAGCTATGTGTCTGTGAACGACTGGTATGAGTTGATCCGGGAAGCAAAGACGGTATCCGCCCAGGCTGAGTGTCCGGTATGTATTAAATATCTGCCTACTCAGGAATATGCGTATCTGGATCAGGAGTTTTCCTATAACTACAGAGACGCCGTGATCAATATACCATGGACGGATTACCTTTCCAGTATGAATTGTTCCATTACCGGTCCGATCATCATAGAATATCCTTCCATGCAGGACAAGATGGAAGGAGTCTGCCGCACTGCACGGATCATGCAGCGGATCGTCGGGACTTGTGACAGACGGACGAACATCCTTGTCATGAAAGGACAGATGGTGGCGTCCCTCTATCATTTGGGCGGTTATGACAACATTAAGGAGAGCTATCAGAAGATCCTGGAATATATTGAGAAGCAGGGATATGTCTGCAAAGAAAGATCGATAGAACGGTATGTATTGGATTACTGGACATCGGAGATCCTGGATGAATTTGTGACAGAAATCATTATTCCGATCTGTAAAAAAGCATGATTTTAGACAGCGAAAGAAAGGAGGAGTTGATATGGAAGAATTTACTATGAACACAAGAATATATATGGGCGAAGATTCCTGCGAAAAAATAAGTGAATTTGAGATAAAGCGCGCATTTATCTTCTGCGATCCTTTCATGAAACAGTCAGGAAAAACCGATCTGATCGTGACAAAGCTAGCCAAGATGCGTGTGGAATACTATATTTTTGCAGACGTAGTTTCGGATCCTGACATGGCGGTGATACAAAAGGGATTGAATCAGCTGAATGCTTTCAAACCGGATACAGTGTTCGCCTTTGGCGGCGGTTCTGCCATTGATACGGCTAAGGCGGTCGTACATCTGTATGCCAAGATGCATGATATCGCAAGACCTTGCATCATCGCGGTCCCGACCACAAGCGGGACCGGAAGTGAAGTGACTGCGTTTGCGGTGGTTTCAGACAGGGAAGCGGGAATTAAATATCCGCTGATCGATTCCCGGATGATACCGGATGCGGTATTCTTAGATCCGAAGCTTACGTCCACCGTACCGCCGTCCATCACGGCGGATACTGGAATGGATGTGCTTACGCATGGACTTGAAGCCTTTGTTTCCACGGATGCCAATGATTTTACCGACGCTATGGCGGAGAAGTCCATACGGACGGTCTGGGATTATCTGGAACGCTGTGTGGCGAGCGGGGATGATATGGATGCAAGAGCCCATATGCATAACGCGTCCTGCATGGCGGGCATGGCGTTTAATGCGGCTTCACTTGGAATCTGCCACAGTATGGCGCACGCGCTGGGGGCACAGTTCCATCTTCCGCATGGGCGCTGTAATGCGGTGCTTTTACCCATCGTTATCGAATATAACGCCGGACTTGAAATACCGGGTGAGACAGACGCGCTTTTGCGTTATCTGGATATTGCAAGGCTTCTTGGGATCTCTGCCGGAACGAATAAAGCGACGGTCCACCTTATGGTACGCCAGATCCGCAGTCTCATGAGCCGGATCGGCATTCCGGTCCATTTTGCAGAACTGAATATCGATGCTGACAGCTATCTGCGATCGATCGACGTTATGGCAGAGAACGCACTGAAAGACCGTTGTACTGCGACCAATCCCAGAGTACCGACGGCGGAGCACATCAAGCGGCTGTATAAGAAGCTTTATCAGTCGTAAAAAACAGCATTAGGAGGAAAATATAATGACAGTAGACAAATCACATTCCATTGGTATCTGGTCAGGTATCATATCTGGCCTTACATATGGGATCTATACGACACTCGTTATGGTGGCAGGTTATTATGAGCCCCTGGTAACGGCGGCGGGACTGCTTGCGGCGCCCTATGTGTGTTCCGGGTTAAACGACCTGTTCGCGGGAATCTGGCTTTCTATATATAATATAAAGAGGGGGCGGATGGCGGAGGTATGGCAATGCCTGAAAACCCGGCCGGGACAAATGATCGTCCTTGGTTCTCTGCTCGGCGGCCCCGTAGCAAACGGAGCCTATCTGGTAGGATTGGCCCTTGCCGGAGCCTATGCGATCCCGATCTCTGCAACATGCAGTCTCTTCGGCGCTATCTTCTCATGGATATTCTTAAAGCAGAGGCCTACGAAGAGAGTAGTGGCAGGTATGATCATCTGTGTGTCGGGCGCTATCATCATTAACTGGGTGGAACCGGAAGGAACGAAGAACTTTACTCTCGGTATCATCTGCGCCCTGATCGCGGCGATCTGCTGGGGACTTGAAGGGATGTTCTCAAGCTCCAGCGGTGAAGAGCTGGAACCGGAGATATCCGTGAATCTGCGTGAATTGATCTCCGGTATCGTGGATCTGGCGATCATCGTTCCGGCCGTCAAAGCATTGTCGCTCCTTGCGGGAACCTTACAGGCGGGGATCCCGGTTATCTGGCTCCTTGTGGCGGGGCTTTCTGCCGCGGTTTCATTCCTTACCTGGTATAAGAGCAATGCCTTGGTTGGATGCGCCATCGGAATGTCGCTGAATGTAACTTATGCATTCTGGGGAGTATTATTCTGCGTATTATTCCTTGGACAGGAATTGACGGTTACGATCGTCGCAGGATCTATCATTATCGTTCTCGGCGCCGTGCTTGTTACGATGAATCCGCTGGATCTGTTCCGGAAGAATCAGAGCGCATAATTGAATTATGAAATACCCTGAAGCAAGTTTGTTTCGGGGTTTTTGACTTTCATGCAGAGAATGAATTTTCTATTTATGAAATTAGGCTTATAAAAAATAAAGTTCAATCCGATATACTAAATTAAGAAATTATATTGATCCATTGACAATGATGAAAAATAGCAAGCGAAGTTATTAGGATCAGAACGTTTAGATCACAAAACTTCTTGTCCGGAAGTAAGAATAGAATGGATCGAACAAAGAAGTAATGCAATGAATTTCTATGGAAATGACACTGTTTAAAAGACAAATACAGGAGGAAGACAAAGATGACCAACGCAGAATTGATCCTGGAAGCTAAAAAAGCCAGAGAACGTGCATATGTCCCATATTCGCATCACAGTGTAGGCGCGGCTCTTGTTACCAAGAGTGGGAAGATCTATCATGGATGTAATATAGAGAATGCAGCATATGGCCCTTCAAACTGTGCGGAAAGGACTGCATTTTTCCGAGCAGTGTATGAGGGGGAAAGAGAGTTCGCTAAGATTGCTATTGTAGGCGGAATGGAAGGAAGCGATGGAAATGCGCCGTGTGCGCCGTGTGGTGTCTGCCGTCAGGTAATGATGGAATTCTGTGATCCCGAGACGTTTAAGATCGTTCTGGCTGACGGAGAAGACGGGCAGTCAGAGTATACATTGAAGGAAATGCTGCCGCTGGGGTTTGGACCGGATAATCTGGATAAACCATAAGACGGCAGGGCTGTCGGACCATGTGAGGGGGCAGCTCTGCCGTTTTTTTTGAGGATTTAACGGATCGATTATTTATTCTCTCTTATAATCCGGCAAGGATTACCGTAGGCGATCGTATTGTCCGGAATATCTTTGGTTACGACGCTTCCGGCGCCGATCACCACATTATCGCCAATGGTGACGCCTGGCAGGATTATCGCTCCGCCGCCGATCCATACATTATTTCCGATCGTAACCGGAGCCGTCTGCGTTTTACAGAATTCAAAAGAACCGTTTTCTTTGAGGGCTCCGAACCGGTCAGAGGCGTTGGTTGGATGGAATGCCGTATAGATCTGTACATTAGGAGCGATCAGTGCGTTATCTCCGATCCGAATGATGTTGTCATCCAGAAATGTACAGTTCATATTCACTTCACAATTATTACCGAAATAAATGTTATTGCCATAGTCCGCAAAAAACGGCGACGTTATCCAGAGGTTTTTTCCTTTTCCTCCCAGTAAGCTGCTTAAGATCCTTTCTTTTGCTTCTGCATCTGCAGAATCGGTATGATTATAATCCCTTATCAAGTCCTTTGCTTTATGCCATTGAGTCAATAGTTCTGTGTCGCCGCAATCATATAGCAGCCCTGCTAACATCTTTTCCCGTTCTGTCATGATCTTCCTCCGTGAATTCCGAATTTATTCTCAATAGTACCATATTGTCAATTAAGGATATGGTGTTGGCTTTCATTATACAGTAATAGACGGTTAAAGGGAATAGTGCTTATGTAGATAGATCTATAGTTTTTATCATATATAAGGGGAAAAAGAAATGGCCGCCACTACTCGCTCATCTTAAACAGATACAGTTAAGCATGGGATTAGATAGTCATCTTGCCGTACATATCTTTACTTTAAAAACTTTTACCATACATCAGATGACTTAAGACGTTCTCTAAACGTCTTTGATGAAAAAGTAGAATAATACACAAAAACAAGTGGTCATTTGCAAAGATGATCACTTGTTTTTTGTGCAAAAATCAGAAAAAGAAATAAATACATCTGATGTATTGAATGAAAAATATGAAAACTATATAATCTAACCACAATAACATAAGACATCAGATGTTATGAAACGAAATCGTATGAAGAGGAAGGAAGGATAAAAACCGTGAACCTAAATTTAAAACCGAAAAAAGAATGTACATTTGACGTAGTATCCCTTGGCGAGGTCATGCTGAGACTTGACCCGGGCGAGGGCAGGATCCGCACAGCAAGAAGCTTCCGTGCATGGGAAGGCGGCGGAGAATACAACGTAGTCCGCGGCTTAAGACGCTGTTTCGGTATGAAGACAGCTGTGATCACAGCTTTTGCAGAGAACGAGATTGGTATGTTAATGGAAGACTTCATCTTGCAGGGCGGTGTGGACACATCCCTGATCAAGTGGATGAAAACAGACGGAATCGGAAGAATCTGCCGCAACGGCTTGAACTTTACAGAGAGAGGATTCGGTATCCGCGGTGCGGTAGGTTGCTCTGACCGTGCCAATACTGCCATCTCCAAAGCAACTCCTGAAGATTTTGATTTTGAATATATCTTCGGTGAGCTGGGAGTGCGCTGGCTGCATACGGGCGGGATTTATGCTGCTTTATCCGAGCAGTCCTGTGAGACTATCATTTCTGCGGTCAAGACAGCCAAGAAGTATGGTACGGTCGTATCTTACGACCTGAACTACCGTCCGTCCATGTGGAGCGCCATCGGAGGTCTTGAAAAGGCTCGGGAAGTGAATAAAGAAATTGCCGGATATGTGGATGTCATGATCGGAAATGAAGAAGACTTTACCGCATATCTTGGCTTTGAGATCGAAGGAAATGACAAGAATCTAAAAGAGCTGAATCTGGACGGATATAAGAAAATGATCAACCATGCGGCAGAGGTTTATCCGAACTTCAAGGCAGTTGCGACGACCCTCCGCGAGGTAAAAACAGCTACGGTCAACGACTGGAGCGCGATCTGCTGGGCAGATGGGGAAGTCTGTCAGTCCGATGATTACAAAGGGTTGGAGATCATGGATCGCGTAGGCGGGGGAGATTCTTTTTCATCCGGACTGATCTACGGCCTTATGATAACCGGAAACGCACAGACAGCGGTAAATTATGGAGCGGCGCACGGAGCACTCGCCATGACCACGCCGGGAGATACCACGATGGCAAGTAAAAAGGAAGTAGAAGCTATTATGAGGGGCGCGGGGGCACGTGTAAAGAGATAACTTCTTATTATGTTCATTAACTGTACAGCCTTGCCGCTTCCATGAACCAGTCTACATGGGTAAGTGGTGTAGAAGCCAGGAGATCGCAGCCTGCCGCAAGGATGAAGCCGTGTCTGGATGTTCTGCCGATATTGATCACTCTCTTGATCTCATTAAAAATGATCTCTTTGCTGCCGTTGAGTACGATGTTTACAGGGTCAACATTTCCCGTGATGATAAAATCCTCACCCATCTCCTCAACGGCTTCTTTCAGATTGATCTATGTCGACAACGACGCTGGTCATGTATGCGTATCAGCTTACCTTTAAGAATGGGAAAGCCGGATATGGTATGGCGGTAACCAATGTCCTGATGCTGATGATGTTGGTTATCGCGTTGTTCCAGCAAAGATATATGAGACGTGATGTTTCTGAGATATAAGGAGGAGCATGATATGAAGAAACTATTACGTATAGGCAGTGACATATTGCTTTGGGGATTGATCTTGATCTGTGTTCTCCCGTTTGTATATATGCTCCTGATGTCTTTCCGGAGTACGGTAAATGCATATGATTTTCGGTTCGGCATCTCGAACCTTACTATAGAGCAATATGTGACGATATTTGAGGATCCGGTGTTTGTGCGGTACTTTTTCAACAGTGTCTATGTGGCTGGAGCAGGGGTGATCCTGACGCTTCTGGTTCCGTCAAAAGCAATCATGGTCCCGCTTTATATCGTAGTTAAGGGATTGGGATGGATCAATACGTATAAGGCGCTGATCTTGCCGATTCCGACGGCATTCGGTGTATTTCTCATGCGTCAGACTATTCTGGGGATTCCGGAGGAGTTGATCGAATCGGCGAAATTGGATGGCGCTTCGGATGTGAAGATACTCTGGAAGATCATTCTGCCGCTTACCAGGTCCGCTATGATGACACTTTCCATCGTGACGTTTATCGGGGCATGGAATAATTTCCTGTGGCCTCTGATCGTCGCGACGAAAGATGAGATGCGTACGCTTCCCTTGGCTCTTACTACGATGAAGACACAGTATGAGATAGATGTGGGGCTTTTAATGGCTTGTGCTGTGGTCTCTTTTGTACCGACTTTTATTGTATATCTTGTACTGCAGTCGAAATTCGAAGAAGGGGTTGCCTTGAGCGGCCTGAAGGGATAGAAAGGATTGCTTTTCCGCCTGTACGGGTGAAATGTCATTCAAGGGACGGAACAACTTCCGTCTCTTGAATGACGTTTATGCTGCTGGTTTTCGGCAGAGAATCCGGCTAATTCAGATTCAGCTTTTTCTGCATCAGCAGATAGGTAACCGTATAGGCGCCGATTGCCAGGATGATCTCCAATACAAGCGAAAATAGAAATAATCTTGCATACACCTGATAGATCACGCCGTCGTTCACCATCATTACAAAAGAACTCTCATCCGCCGCGTGGATGAAGGTCGACATGGAATAGGCCGAGCCTGCAATGCTGCTGATGATACTGACAATGGTATTGATGACAAAGTAGACGACCACCGCTCCAAGCACCCTGTGATTAGAAAACAACTGGCCGATCGTAATGGATACATAGATGAGTACAACGTTGCTGACTGCCGAAACGATAAACAGGACAGCGAACGCAAGCAGGATCTTCCCATAGCCTGTGGAAGCAGGAAAGCCCATGGCGCTCAGCAGTTCATCCCAGTAAGATGAGAAGCTGTCTAGAACCGGCCGTGTCAGAACCAGGATAAATAAGCTAAGGATGACCATCATCATATCAAGCAGCATCCATACACTTCCGGAGACTGTCTTGGAAATCAACAGCTGTCCCCTTGTGACGGGGAGCGTATGGGTCAGGTAGCCTTCGTCGGAGTACAGATTCTTGTAAAAACAGATTGCAATCATCAGCATTGTCCCGAATACTGCCGTCATGAATAATATCACATATATAATAATTCCGATTATCGTTGCGATAGCGCCTGCATTAGAAAGCCTGCCGGGATCGCTCATAAGCCTTCCGACAAACAGAAGTCTTCCCAGAACTGCGGTAATCAAAAGCATCGCGTGGATCACGATCAGATAACGGCTTAACGCCTTAAAATCATATTTTATCAATTTTCTTAACATCTGAATACCTCCCTGAATAACATATCTACGGATTTCTTCTGCTCCATACGGATATCATCTACCGATGCGTTTAATACCATCTGGCCGTTTTGCAGGAACAGTACGCGGTCCAGGATATTTTCAATGTCTGAGATCAAATGAGTAGACAGCAGAATTGTTGCGTTCTCATTATAATTGGTAAGGATCGTATTTAAAATATAGTCTCTGGAAGCCGGATCGACGCCGCCGATCGGTTCATCCAGAACATAGAGGGAAGCGTCCCTGCTCATCACCATGACCAGTTGTACTTTCTCCCTTGCGCCTTTGGATAGTGTACGAAGCTTCGCGTGAAGTTCAATGCCCAACGCCTCTAGCATCTGTTCGGCACGATTTCTTTGGAAGTCCTCATAAAAATCTTCAAAATAAGAAATCAGATCGGCAACCTTCCAGGAAGGCGTAAGATAAGTGCGTTCCGGCAGATAAGAGACAATCTTCTTCGTCTCTGCGCCTGGTGTGCTGCCGTCGATGTGGATATAGCCCTCCGTAGGAACCAGCAGATCATTGATCAGCTTGATCAGGGTAGTTTTCCCGCTGCCGTTCGGACCAAGAAGTCCTATGATCTGTCCGCGTTCCAGGGACAGATTCAGGTTCGATAATGCCATACGTCCGTTACTATAGGATTTTGACAGGCCGTAACATTCTAAAATAGGTTTCATGCTTTCCGTTCCTCCTTTAATTTTTCATTCAAAAGCGTCAGTATCTCGTCGTCTTTTAGTCCGAGATTATGCATGTTTTCGACAAATTCTGCGAGATAGCGTCCCGCCCGTTCCTTCTTAAGTTCTTTTAGCAATTCTTCATCCTCCGTAATAAATCGTCCGCTGGTTCGCTGGGAGTATACCAGGCCGCCCCGTTCCAGCTCGGATAACGCCTTTTGCATCGTGTTCGGGTTCACGGCGGCTTCAACTGCCAGTTCCCGTACGGAAGGCAGCTTGTCGCCCGGTCTGTACCTGCCTGAGATAATGTCCCTCTGAATCCGTTCCATTATCTGTAGATAGATCGGTATGTTATTATCCAGATTCCATGTCATCGTCATACCTCCTGTTCGATTGTTGAATTGTATTAAGATAATAATATAATAATACATTGGTACAGTTTTTACAAGCCGAAAATCAAATATTTTCGGCTTGTAAAAGTGAAGATTCTACATTATACTGAACCTAGTACAACGAATATTAAGTAATTGGCAGTTTGACTTGCCTATTTTCCTGATAGCACTACTCCCCAAGCCTCGACGTAGCCACCGCTACGCCTGCGTTTGTGAAGCAGCGCTCTCAGAAAAATATTCTGCGTCAAACTATCCAAAACTTAATTTTCGTTGTACTAGGAACTGTTTAAAGATAACTTTTAAATAGTGCGCAGGATTTTTCTTCGAGAGTGCCGATCGAAATCAGGCGCATAGCTGCACGGGTGAAGTGCTTATTCTTATTAAGAAAGATGGAGGATGATAGATATGGTATATGAGGAAGTATTGGCGAATGCAAGGACATGCGTAGGGGAGATCTGCAAGGCTTGTCCGGTATGTAACGGCAAGGCATGCGGCGCAAGGATACCGGGACCCGGCGCGAAGGGGACAGGGACCGTAGCGATCCAAAACTACGAAGCATGGCAGAAATTATGTGTGAATATGGATACGATCTGTGAGAATAAGGCGGTAGATCTGTCGTTTGAAATATTTGGGCAGACTTTTAAGGCGCCGGTCTTTGCCGCGCCGATCGGGGCGATGAAGCTTCATTATGGAGATAAATACGATGACCTGGAATATAATGATATTTTGGTATCGGCATGCGCCGGCACAGGAATCGCTGCATTTACAGGCGACGGAACCAATCCGGCGGTTATGGAAGGAGCGACGAAAGCGATCAAGGCGGCGGGCGGCAAGGGGATTCCGACGGTGAAGCCGTGGGATGTGAATACGCTTGCCGAGAAGTTTGCACTGGTGAAGGAATCCAATGCATTTGCCTGTGCGATGGATGTGGACGCGGCAGGCCTGCCGTTCCTTAAGAATCTGACTCCGCCGGCAGGCAGTAAGTCTGCGGCAGAGCTTAAGGAGATCATTGAGAAGGCGGGCGTGCCATTTATCCTTAAGGGGATCATGACGGTGAAGGGCGCGTTAAAGGCAAAGGAAGCAGGCGCTTCTGCGATCGTAGTGTCCAACCACGGAGGACGTGTGCTGGATCAGTGTCCGCCGACTGCCGAGGTACTGCCGGAGATCGCGGACGCGGTCGGAAAGGATATGAAGATCTTCGTGGACGGCGGGATCCGTTCCGGAGTGGACGTATTCAAGGCGCTGGCTCTTGGCGCGGATGCGGTACTGATCGGGCGTCCGTATGTGACGGCGGTGTACGGAGGAGCTGCCGACGGTGTGGAAGCCCTTACGGCAAAATTGATCTCTGAGTTAGAGGATGCGATGGCGATGTGCGGCGCGCATTCTTTGAAAGAGATTACGAGAGATATGGTAAGATAGTGCATGAAAAATCTGAATGAAGATATCAAATCCGGAAGATTCAAGAATGTTTATCTTCTGTACGGGGAAGAGGCGTATTTGAAGAAGCAGTATAAGGATCGGCTGACGAAAGCCATGCTGCCGGACGGGGATACGATGAACTATGCCTATTACGAAGGAAAAGGAACCAATCCGGCAGAGATCATAGATCTGGCGGAGACGATGCCCTTTTTTGCCGAACGGCGGCTGATCGTAGTGGAGAATTCGAATTTCTTTAAGAACGCGGCGCCTGAACTTGCCGATTATATGAAGAATATACCGGAGACCACGTGCTTTCTGTTCGTGGAAAATGAGGTGGACAAGCGCGGGAAGATGTATAAAGCGGTGAAGGAGAAGGGACGCATCGTCGAGATGGGACGTCAGGATGAGAAGACCCTACTCTATTGGATCGCGGGTAACGTTAAGAAAGAAGGGCGGCAGATCAAGGAATCTACCGCCCGTTATCTGGTATCTAAGACCGGGACGGATATGGAGAATCTGGAGAAGGAATTGGAGAAGCTCTTTTCCTATACCCTGCCGGATGTAAACGTGTCCGCCTCGGACGGGGCGGTTATTTTGGAAAGCGGGGATGGAAAAGAGCCTGGAAAAGCAGAGCGTGCAGAGAAGACAGAGATTACGGTAGAGGATATTGACGCCATCTGCACGACTCAGATTTCCAATAAGATCTTCGACATGATCGAGGCTGTGGCGGCAAAGAGGCAGAAAGAAGCTTTGAATTATTATTACGACCTGCTTGCGTTAAAAGAGCCGCCCATGCGTATCCTCTATCTTCTGGCGCGGCAGTTCAGGCTGCTGTTGGAGGTGAAGGATCTGTTGGAGCGTGGCAATGATAAAGCGCAGATCGCAAAGACAGCAAAGCTTCATCCGTTCGTGGCGGGCAAATATATGAAGCAGTGCAGGACTTTCGGAAGAGCGGAGCTTTGTGAGATCATGGAGGAAGCCGCAAGTACGGAAGAGATGGTGAAGACCGGGCGGCTGAATGACGTGATGAGTGTGGAGATATTCATCGTGAAGTTCAGCGCTTAAATTAAAGTAGATTTTATTTATAAATATCAGACGAAGAAGTAAGGGGAACGATAGCAGTGGCAGGAATAGATCAGAGTAAGATTCGTAATTTTTGTATTATCGCACATATTGACCATGGGAAATCCACCCTGGCTGACCGGATCATTGAGATGACCGGGCTTCTGACCAGCCGGGAGATGCAGTCTCAGGTTCTGGATAACATGGAGCTTGAGCGGGAGAGAGGGATCACCATTAAGGCGCAGGCGGTGCGTATCGTATATCAGGCGAAGGATGGGGAAGAGTATATCTTTAACCTGATCGATACGCCGGGACATGTGGACTTCAATTATGAGGTGTCCAGAAGCCTTGCGGCATGCGACGGGGCGATCCTTGTCGTGGACGCGGCGCAGGGCGTGGAGGCGCAGACGCTTGCCAACGTCTATCTGGCGCTGGATCATGACCTGGATGTGATGCCGGTGATCAATAAGGTCGATCTTCCGAGCGCAGAGCCGGAACGGGCGATCGAAGAGATCGAGGATATCATCGGGATTGAAGCTATGGATGCTCCGCAGATCTCGGCGAAGACCGGGTTGAATGTAGATGAAGTATTAGAGCAGATCGTGGAGAAGATCCCGGCGCCGGGAGGCGATCCGGCAGCGCCTCTGCAGGCATTGATCTTTGATTCTTTATATGACTCATATAAGGGAGTGATCGTATTCTGCAGGATAAAAGAAGGAACGGTGAAGAAAGGAACGCCGATCCTGATGATGGCTACGGGAGCGAAGGCGGAAGTTGTTGAAGTAGGTTATTTTGGCGCAGGACAGTTTATTCCTTGTGAGGAATTGAGCGCTGGTATGGTGGGGTATATCACGGCAAGCCTTAAGAATGTGAAGGACACCCGTGTCGGAGATACGATTACAAATGCGTCGGATCCGTGTGCAGAGCCGCTTCCGGGATATAAGAAGGTGAATCCCATGGTATACTGCGGCATGTATCCGGCAGACGGAGCCAAGTATCCGGATCTTCGCGACGCACTGGAGAAATTGCAATTGAACGATGCGTCTTTACAGTTTGAGCCGGAGACGTCTATTGCGTTGGGATTCGGCTATCGCTGCGGATTCCTGGGACTGCTCCATCTGGAGATCATCCAGGAGCGTTTGGAGAGAGAGTATAATCTGGATCTGGTGACGACGGCTCCGGGTGTTATCTATAAGGTGCATAAGACCAACGGTGAGGTGATCGAGCTGACCAATCCGTCCAATCTTCCCGATCCATCGGAGATAGAATATATGGAAGAGCCTATGGTGAAGGCGGAGATCATGGTCACATCGGAATTTATCGGGGCGATCATGGATCTCTGTCAGGAGCGCAGGGGCGTCTATGACGGGATGGAGTATATGGAAGAGACCCGGGCGGTGCTTCGGTATCACCTGCCGCTGAATGAGATCATCTATGATTTCTTTGATGCATTGAAGTCACGTTCCAGAGGATATGCATCTTTTGACTATGAGATGGACGAGTATGTGCAGTCGGATCTGGTGAAGTTAGACATCCTGATCAACAAAGAAGAAGTGGATGCCTTATCCTTCATCATCCATGCGGATACTGCCTATGAGCGCGGCCGTAAGATGTGTGAGAAGCTTAAGGAAGAAATCCCGAGACAGCTCTTCGAGATTCCGATCCAGGCGGCGATCGGCAGCAAGATCATCGCAAGAGAGACGGTTAAGGCGATGCGTAAGGACGTGCTTGCCAAGTGCTACGGCGGAGATATCAGCCGTAAGAGGAAGCTTCTGGAGAAACAGAAGGAAGGTAAGAAGCGGATGCGCCAGGTGGGCAATGTAGAGATTCCGCAGAAGGCATTTATGAGTGTGCTGAAGCTGGATGATAAATAATAGGATACCCTCAATGTATGAAAGAGCATGTGATATTTTGTGCATTTGAGGGTATATTTGTAGGTATATTTGCAGGTAAGCGGGCTTGGAGATCCCGAGAGACTCTCAGGATATGAGGAAGGAGCGGGGCATGAAACCTTTAGAATTATATATACATATTCCTTTTTGTATTCAGAAGTGTCTATATTGTGATTTCCGATCGGCGCCTTCTACCAAAGAAGAGCGGCAGGAGTACGTGTTGGAACTTTGCAGGCAGATCCGTACTTACAGGAAGACGGCGGGAGATTATCACATCGTCAGTATTTTTGTAGGCGGCGGGACACCTTCTATATTGGAAGGAGAGCAGATCCGCGGGATTTTTGGTGCGATTCGGGATACCTTTGTAGTTGACGAAGACGCGGAGATCACGATCGAGATGAATCCGGGGACGGTGACGGAAGAAAAGCTGAAAGTGTATCGTGAGGCTGGGATCGATCGCCTGAGCATCGGTCTTCAGTCGGCAGAGAATGAAGAGTTGAAGATATTGGGAAGGATTCATACGTATGAAGAATTTCTTGATACGTATCGCCTGGCAAGGGAGATGGGGTTTGGGAATGTGAATGTAGATCTGATGTCGGCAATTCCGGGGCAGACGGCGGCAGGATGGGAGAAAACGCTGCGGAAAGTCGCAGGATTAAGACCGGAGCATATCTCTGCATACAGCCTGATCATCGAAGAAGGAACGCCGTTTTATGAAAAATACGGCAAAGCGCGGGATGACGCAGATGCTCTAAGGGACGATCCGCTGCCGGATGAGGAAGAAGAGAGGCAGATGTACCGAAGTACGAAGAAGATCCTGGGTGAATATGGTTATCAGCAGTATGAGATATCCAACTATGCGTTGCCGGGGTATGAGTGCAGGCATAATCTGGGCTACTGGGATCGGACAGAATACCTGGGGATTGGGTTAGGGGCGTCGTCGCTTCTTCATAACCGGAGATGGGATTTCGGAGAGGAGCCGGTGGCTTTAAGTATACAGGAACAGATGGAAGAGTATATGTTTCTGGGACTTCGGAAGACGGAGGGCGTGTCGAGATCGAAGTTTGCAGGAGAATTTGGACGTGGGTTGGATGAGGTTTACGGAAATGTGCTGAGAAAGATGTATGAATTGGGGTTGCTGGAAGAGACGGGTGATCTTGTACGGTTGACGGAACGGGGGATTGATGTCAGTAATATGGTGATGTGTGAGTTTTTGTTGGGATAGACGGCAGAATCCTGATGTCGGATCGATAAATCCTGGCGTTGTTATTTGATCTTGAAGATTAAAGGAGAAAGATGAGATGAAGTGTACAAAATGTGGAAAAGAGATAAAGGACGGAGTGAAATTCTGCCCTCATTGCGGTGAGGAGGTAAAAGAAGTAAAGAAAGCGAAATTCTGCATGAAATGTGGCAGTAAATTACAAGAAGGGGCTGTGTTTTGTTCTAAGTGTGGCGCAAGTATCAGTACGGTACAGGAACGGGAAGCAATTGCGAAGCCTCCAAAGCAAGTTAAGAGCGGTCTCGGAAACTCTTTAAGCCCGAATTTCCGCTCTTTTTTCATGTTCTTCTTTTTTGCTTTCCTCCATATCCCGGAAAACATTTTTGTTAAATTTTCAAAAAAGTATTGACATATAAGTCAAAATGTGCGGCGCGTTTGGTGACCATATACGCCAGTCACCAAACGCGCCCCTTGTAGTTAAGAAGCGTCTGTGCCCCACGCACAACACTAAACTACTAGGAGGTGCACTTTATGATCAAGTACTGGCAGTCCATGCAAGATTACAAGTACTTTCTCACCGAATCCAAAGTCCATTTTGATTCCTCTGAAAGAAACCGGCTCCATACGGAGCTTTGGAAACCATGGCAGAAGCTCCGGCTTTTCGATTCCGATAAGGCCATGGAGTTCCTTTTGCCCTTTTACTCCAACACTGGCAGGCCCGCTAAGAACCAGCCGCAAATCTTAAGGTCTTTTATCCTTTTCTTTCTTCTATTTTCAGAAGGTTTGGTCAAGCTATCCCTTACCCTTTGGGTCGACAGGCTCAAACACGACCGCCTCCTTGCCGCCCTCATCGGCTGCACTACGGATTCCCTGCCTCCCCTCGGTTCTTATTTTGACTTCATGGACAGGCTCTGGACTGCACCGCCAACGGACTTATATGCGCGGGACAAACTGCTTCCGGCTTCCTGGAACACCAAAAAGCCGCATAAGCCCAATGGCAAAAAACAGAAAGCACAGGAGGCAAAGCCCAAAATCACAGAATCTATCGAAAAACGGCTCATGAGCGGGAAGGATATCCCTTTTAACTTTGAAGGGCGGCTGCAGCGCTTCTTCTATCATGTGGCTGTCCTGCCTTCCATGGAATCCGGCCTCATACCAAGGGAACACCTTACGGTTTCCGGAGACGGCACCGCCGTGCATACCCATGCCTGCCCACGCGGGCACCACAGGGTTGGCGCACCGGAAGGCCTGCGCCATTTCCCCGACCCCGATGCTTCCTGGGGCTGGGACAGCGACCTGGAAAAATATTACTTCGGCTACACTTTGTTCCAATTATCCTGCTATAACAGTGAACTCAGGACAGATATCCCCCTGCTTCTGCGTTTTACCAGCGCAAGGCGGCATGATTCGGTCAATTTCCTTGCCGCTTTCCATGAACTGGAAAAACATATGCCGGCTGTTTCCACCTCGAATATGTGCCTGGATTCTGCAATGGACAATTACCCCACCTACCGGATCCTTAAAAACAGGGGAATACGGGCCTTCATCGACCTGAACGACAAATGCGGCCGGCCAAAAACAATTCCTGATACCATCACCATTGACAAAGATGGGACTCCTCTATGTCAGGAAAAACTGCGCATGAAACCTAACGGTTATGACAGATCCAGCGGTTACCTCATGTGGCGCTGCCCCTATGGGAAAGAACACTGTTCCAAATGTAAAAACTCCTGCACCGATTCCAAATATGGGAGAGTCGTCAAGACCCGGCCCGAATGGGATATCCGGCTTTACACCGACGTCCCCCGCGGCACAGTTGCTTATAAGAAGATCTATAACCAGCGCACCTCCACAGAACGGATCAACAACCGCATCCTCAATGATTACGGACTGCACCGTATGTTCATACACACAAAGGAGCATTATTCTTTCATGACAACCAAGTTATCTGAGATCTCAGATAACATGGTGTTCATCAACCGATACATTAAACATTGTGATGAGTTGAAGAAACAGCTCTATGCTTGGATACTGCCCCTCGTTCTCGACTGCTTGTAGATGTCTGGGATTGTAATCAATGATGTTTGCAAGCTGTTCTCTGGTTACGCCTTTAGCTTCACGGGCTTTTTTAATTGCTAGTCCTAACGGTCTAAAATCAAAGTCAAAATCATTATTCCTTTTGTCCATAAAATCACCACCTATATTTTGAATTATTTCCCTTTATATTTTACAGAGATGTGGTATCTCATTGAACGATGTGAAATCTCTTACAACAAGAGATTTAATCTCTTGTAATAGGTGATATTGCTACTTGCTTGTATAGTTGATATTATTCGTTTAAACGGATATAATATATACAGCATAGATAAGGGGGTCAGCGATGTTTGAGTACATGACAGCACAGGAAGCCGCCGAGCTTTGGGGAATATCTGTACGGCGGGTGCAACGACTTTGCAAAGAAAATCGAATAGAGGGAGTATTAAATGTAAATCGGGTATGGCTTATTCCGAAAGGTACAAGAAAACCTTTAGATAAGCGGAGAAAATCTGAAAGAGGTGGTATTTGTGAATAGTAAAATATTATTGGTAGATGATGAAAAAGATATTGTTGATTTGATGGAAGAAGTGCTATGGCAGGATGGCTTTCAGAATATTCAAAAAGCATATACAGGTATGGATGCGTTGGAAATGTGCAGAGAGTTTCAGCCAGACGTAATTGTACTGGATATTATGCTTCCCGATATTGACGGTATAGAAGTTTGTAAAAAAATACGTGAATTTTCAATATGTTCTATTCTTTTTCTTTCTTCAAGGAATGATGATATTGATAAAATACTTGGGCTGTCAAGTGGTGGAGATGATTATATAACAAAACCTTTCAGTCCACGGGAAATTGTGTTCCGAATTAAAGCACAGCTTCGCCGTCAGCAATATCAGACTACCGCACAGACAGATAATAAAAATATGGTCATCGTTGATGCCCTGTCATTAGATAAAGATAGTAGCCGTATCTATAAGGACGGAAAAGAAATCAGTCTGACAGGACGAGAATTTTTGCTCCTATCGTATTTCATGGAAAATGCGAATAAGATTATCAGCAAAGACCGTTTGTATGAGCAGGTCTGGGGAGAAAGCGGCGGTATTTGTGATAATACGATTATGGTTCACATCCGACATCTTCGTGAGAAGATTGAAGAAACGCCTTCAAATCCCAAGTTGCTTATAACGGTCAAAGGCTTAGGCTATAAATTAAAGAAAAGAGTTGATTAAATGAAAAAATCTGGTTATCGCTCCATATTACATATATATTTGATGTTTTTTCTGACACTGCTTATTGTGATAGGATTTGCAGCTTTCTTTATCCTTTCCATGATTACAGTCCGTACCCCTGCTGATTCTATCGCAAGAAGCGATTATCCAATGGAATTTACGAGAGAGTTTGGGGAACAGATTATTTTTATAGATGACATTCCTCAAATCAAGCAGTCTGGTTTGGAATCATTGCAATCAAATCAAGCGGGGATACAGATATTAAACGACAGCGGGCAGGAAATAGCTGCTTATCAAAAGCCTCAAAATACAAAAGTCTTTTATTCTGACGCTGAGCTTTTGCAGATTTACCAGACAGGACATATAGGGGAAAATCAGATAACATCGTTTATTGGAACTATAACACATAACGGAAAGGATTACACATACATTATTTACTTTCCTTTGAATATATCAAAAATTACTATGTATCTGAATGGTGATAGATTTACAGCAGGAAAATCAATCATATTATGGTGTATAAGTGCTGTATTTTTTATAATTCTTATATCTGGATTTATATATGGTTTTTGGATAACGAAAACCATAAACCGTATGTCCGTATCCATTAAAAATATTGCGGGGCGTTCTTATATGCCTATATCAAATAATGGAGTTTTTAATGATGTGTTTGAAAGTTTGAATGATTTAGACATGGAAATCAGGGCAAGTGATAACTTAAAAGAGCAGACAGAAAAGATGCGGAAGGACTGGATTGCAAACATTACCCATGATTTGAAAACGCCATTATCTCCTATAAAGGGATATGCAGAAGTGCTATCTGAACAAGATATTACATCTGGTGAAAAGGTAAAAAGATATTCCAATGTGATACTGAAAAATGTATCTTATATAGAATCTCTGATTGATGATTTAAAGCTGACTTACCAGTTGGAGAATGGTATGATTCCCATTAAGCGTGAAGAACAGAATTTTGTTGGTTTTTTAAGAGAACTTGTGATTGACATTTTGAATAATCCAGAGTACGAAAATCGTATCATTCATTTTGATTCTGCGAGAGAAAATATTATGTTTTCTTTTGACCGCAAATTATTGACACGGGCTTTTCAAAATCTGATTGTGAACGCTTTTGTACATGGGAGTGAAGATACAGAGGTAACGATACAGATTTCAGTAATGGACAATATCATGGAGGTCATTGTTTCTGACAATGGGAACGGTATGTCCCCTTATGAAACAAACCATCTCTTCCAGAGGTATTATCGGGGGACAAATACAGAAAAGAAAACAGCAGGAACGGGGTTAGGGCTTGCCATAACGAAAAGTATTATTGAAGCACAAGACGGCACTATTATGGTGGAAAGCGTAAGTGGTATTGGAACTGATTTTAAAATCCGTTTTCCTATCTCTTAAGGTTAATTAAGGTTGCCAGCAAGTGAGATTAAGGTTGATAGCTTATTATTTGAATTGTAATAGCTATCAGCCTTTTTTGTGTTTTACGGATGGAGGTGAAGAAATGAGATTAAAAGTAAAAAAAGGTATTCCAATATTGATTACCGTTGTTATTACGTTATTGGTGGGATTTGTGTTGATGGCATTTATGTTACGTCCCCAAGTATTGGATATAAAGGATGTTGATTTCAATACGATTGCTGACGGAGAGTACATAGGAATATGCCAGAATAAAATACTCCTCGCTGTTGTCAAAGTCCATGTGAAAGACCATGAAATAAGCGATATTGAAATTTTAGAGCATAAGGATTCTTATATGGAACAGGCAAAACAAATTGCTGATGATGTATGTTCCAATCAATCTTTAGAAGTTGACGCTATTTCTGGTGCAACATTGACAAGCAAGACAGTATTGAAGGCAATTGAAAACGCATTAACAGAGAATCAATAATGATTTTCTACGAAAGAAAGCAGGTGTGAATTTGAAGATTGTTTTGAAATACATTCTCACGAATGTAAAAGAAAGAAAAACACGGACTATCGTTATGATGCTGTCAATACTGCTTTCCACTGTACTATTATTCGTTTCTTTTTCAATCGGCACGTCCTATGAAAACGCACAACGAAAAATGGCTCGTGGAATTGCGGGAACTGCAACGGTGTCCGTCAGCCCAAAGGATGCAAATCATGTTGTGGATTTAAACGACATTCCAGAATTATCTTCCGTACAGACTAAGGTTGGTTTGTTAAAGGGGAGAGCTTTGTATCACGAAAATGGATATTATGAAACAATTGATTTGATAGCTTCTGACCTAACGCTCTTAAATCAAATAAATAAACCCCGATTAGTGGATGGCGGAGAAATCAATGATTTTACGGGAAATCAGATTATTTTGCCAGACCGTTTTACTTCAAAATACGGAATTGAAAAGGGTGATACCGTTACGCTTCAGATTGGCGGCATTCCTATCTCGTTTGAAGTAGCCGAAATTGCCTGTTATGATACCGTTTTTTTAAGGCATACCAGAGGGGCAACAGCTCTACTTCCAAAATCTACACTGGGGGAAATCTTACAATATGAAAAGGGGTACAGTGAGATTTTAATTGAGCCTGCTATGGGTGTTTCTACGGATGAGTTGATAGACACGTTATTGAAAGAGCTTTCCGACAGTTCCCTTGTTGTATCAAAAATTGTAAATGAAACCCAGATAGCTACTGATGCAAGGCAAAAATCAATGCCATTTTTTCTCATTAGTTTCTTTTCCTTAACAATGAGTGTTTTTATCATTTACAGCAGTTATAAGGTTATTACATTAGACCGCTTACCCATAATTGGAACATTCCGTAGTATTGGGGCAACCCAAAAAACAGTAACCCGTATTCTGATGCTTGAAAGTGCTTTGTATGGCTGTATCGGAGGTATCATAGGGATTCCGCTTGGTATTGGTGCTTTAAAACTGATTTTACAAGGCATGGGAGATTCTTTGTCGCAGGGAATAGAAATTCCAGTGGTTATTACTGGAACAGCGGTTTTGCTATCCTTTGGAGTTGCGGTTACTGTTTCAATGCTCAGTGCATGGATTCCCGTCCGACGTGCAAGCAGATTGCCAATTAAGAGTGTGATTTTGGGTGTTATAGAAGAAAGGCATATGCCAAATCGCTTTATTGCTATTATTGGAGTTCTGCTGTTTGCTGTATCCGTAATTTTGCCAAATGTTGCTTCTGGAGGGATGTTGTATCTTGCAGGAGGTTTTTCCTTATTAGGATTGATAGTTGCAACAATCTTAGTTATTCCGCTTATTGCCAATCTTCTCTCCAAATGTCTGGAGCGTGTGTATGCAGTCATTTGGGGAAATGAGGGGATGTTAGCATCAAGAAACATGAGGGACAACAAAAATATAACGCAAAATATAAGTTTGCTGTTTATCAGTATTTCCGCTGTCATTGCGATTATGGTGGTTGGAAATTTTGTCAACACGTACATCACAGATGTATTTAACGGAGCTGAGCTTCAAGGATTTGCAGATGGGGAAATGAATCGTGATTTTGTTGGTCAAATCGAGAAAATGGACGGCATTGAAAAGGTATTGCCAGTTTATGTTTTCAACCATGAAATGCAATGTGAGGGTATCGTATTTTCCCGTCTGGAAGCAACGGACAATTTGGAGTGGTACAATTCTATGTTGAATCTGCACTATACAAAAAAAGACATGGAAAGTTTTGCTGTTTCTGAGTTTTCAAAGACACGTTCTATTGTTTTGAGTGAGGATTGTTTAAAGCGGACTGACTTTAGGATTGGCGATATTGTGACATTGGCGAATGGTGTGGGGAGCAATTCTTATGCCATAGTCGGCAGTTTTAAGTCAAGGGCGACTGATGTGGAAGCAATTATCCCGTCCGCTTATGCTGTTTCAGATTTTGGTGCTTCAAATTATAACTTTTTAGCATATACCGCTGCAGACCCAGATTCTATTATGGTTCAGATACGGGATTTATTCGGCAGTATGCAAAATTGGAGCAGAACTGTTGAAGAATTTAACACAGATGCTCTTTCTACGGTAGGAGCTTTTTTGAAGCCAATGCATAGTATGACGTATTTTATTTTGTTACTTGCTGCTGTTGGTATTGTCAATAACCTGCTGATTAATTATATGCAGAAACGACGTACGATTGCAATGTACAAATCAGTTGGTTTGAGTAACAGGCAGAATATAAAAATGACACTCATTGAAAGTTTTACTTCTGGAACGATTGGAGCATTCGTTGCTGTAACAGTATCTTATCTGGAAATCCAAACTATCTTTCTGGTAGCGGGACCAAAAATTTCAATGCTGCCAGAATTAGATTTCAAGGTTTTCCTATCGGCTGGTGCGATGGGCGTTTTGATTACTTTGATAGGTTCTGTTGTTCCGATTATAAAAAGCAGAAAAATGAAGTTAGTGGAAGAAATAAAGTTTGAATAATGGAGGACAGGAAATGAAATCAATTACTGGCAATATTGCTATTGAGGGAAAAAATATAGTCAAGGATTTTGAACTTGGCAATACAACGACAAGGGTGTTAAAAGATGTTTCAATAAAAGTCTTAAAGGGCGAATTTGTTTCTATTATGGGTCAGTCTGGCTCTGGAAAAAGCACTCTTCTATATATTTTAGGAGGTCTGGATACTCCAACCAGAGGAACAGTTACCATGAATGGGATAGACATATCTAAATTCAATGATGAAAAGATGAGTAAAATCAGACGGCAGAAAATTGGGTTTGTTTTTCAGTTTTATAACCTTATTCCCAACTTGAATGTAGAGGAAAATATCATGCTGCCCTTGTTGTTGGATGGAAAGAAAACACGGGATTATAGAAAGCAGCTTGATGAAATTTTGGAAGTCGTGGGATTAACTGACAGAAGAAAGCATACACCGAGGGAACTGTCGGGAGGTCAGCAGCAAAGAGTCGCCATAGCCCGTGCTTTAATCGGCAATCCAGAAATCTTGTTTGCAGATGAACCGACAGGGAATTTAGACAGTGCGACAGGTGCTGAAATTATGGATTTATTACGAGCAATTAACAGAGATAGCGGACAGACAATTCTTATGGTAACACATTCTCCAGAAGCGGCGAAAAGCAGCAATCGGGTGATTACAGTAAAAGATGGAATGATTGTTTAGCCAGATAGATAAATAACATAGCATGGACAAGCCCTTCAAATAAAAAAAACAGTGTTTTGACGGGCTATATCTTCATGCCCAAATGAAAATATCTTTACCCTTCAGACTTGTTTTTAGTTTGGAGGGATTTTTATTGCCTGCAAGCAGCGACTTCTATTTACATATACCATATAAGGGATGGACGGATAACCCGTTAAAAAAATCCGTGTCAGAACAAGGGGGCTTTGCACCTCAAAACTAGAAGTCAAATCTCTACATATTGGAAGTGAAATCACCATAAACCGTAAAGGTCTAACAACCTTTGCGGTTTTTCTTTTGTCGATTTTTGCAGGAATACGTCGTAGGGCAGTTTCTGGCGTTGGATGCCGTTCACCGCCTGCCAATCTGGATTTTCAAAAAAATTCAGATTGGAGGTAAAAAGAATGTCATTCAACTATGGCAGAGAAGAAAGGAAATGGCGGCTCTGGAAAGAAGCCGAGGAAAAGCAGTTACGGAACTTGGGTGTCAACGAGGACACTATCGAGCAGCTCCACACTCATGATTGGGAGGTCTTTAATTCTGACAGGAGGTATTACCGCAGACTAAAAGATGCAGGTACATATCTTGAGGAAGTTGTCGAAGATACGACACAGCCCGAAGTGAAAACAGTTGAGGATTTTTTGGATAATATTGAAAATCAGCAACTGTATCAAGTTTTGATTAAGGTGGACAGGCTTACCCTGCAAATTGTTGTAATGAAAATACAAGGGTATTCTACCCATGAAATCGCACCACGGCTCAACATCACGGAAAAAGCCATTTATAGGAGATTAGACAGGCTCAAAGAAAAAATAAAAAAATTTTTAAAGTAGAGGGGAAAATCAGGCTTCCCCAAGGACTACTGGGTGAGAGGACAAAAACTCTTACCCAGTTTTCTTTATGTGGTGAAAACGGGACAGCTCTTTGACAACTGAATACTCATTCGTCAAACACTTCCTCTTTGCGATTGTGAGAGCATAAGCGTGTACAGCGGTACGCCATGACCTGCCGAAAGGCAACGAGCGGTAAATACCGACTGGAAATATCGGGCAGCTCCCGATTCCGCCATGACCCGCAAAGAGAATAATGGTACTCCCGTCTTGAATGATTATAGCATTAGGCGGCTCTGTCAGACCGACAGTTGGGGTGGAATTCCCGTGGCGTCAGTTCGCTGCTGACCGTTTGGCGACTTCCCTGCGTTACAACGCATTGGCATTTTCGGGGTGTCGAGGACAAATAGAAAATGCTTTCTATCATAAAGCCAGATGCAAGGCGGTCTATGGAAACAGGGCTTGTTTTACGCTTTCCCGACCTTAAATACTTCCTTGCGTCTGGCTGCTACATAGGCAGGATATATCTGCCTAAATCCAGATAGGAGGTAGATAGATATTATGGAAAGAAAAATTAAGCGTGGCGACATATACTACGCAGAGCTTAATCCCGTTGTCGGCTCGGAACAGGGTGGCACACGTCCCGTACTTATCATTTCCAATGATATAGGAAACAGGCACAGCCCGACAGTGATTATTGCTGCCATTACAAGCAGGGTGCAGACAAAAGCGAAACTGCCGACACATACCGCAGTAAAGGATTTTGAGGGGCTTGATAAGGATTCCATTGTCCTGCTTGAGCAAATCCGAACAGTAGATAAGAAAAGGCTGAAACAGCATATGGGCATGATGCCCGTTGAAATTATGGCAAGGGTTGATAAGGCTCTTGCCATTAGTTTATCCATGAAACAACAGAAAGCGGGGTGCAGCAATGGAACAGAATAAGGAGCAGAATTTTGTACATTACAGCATCCAATTCGCATGTTTGCAGAAGCTGAAAAAAAGAAGTTTAATTACGGTAGATGAATACGAAGCCATAAAAAAGCGGCTTATGAGTGATTACAATGTCGTTACGAACCTTGCGGCTTGACATTCATCAATAAATATTTTGGAGGTAAATCATATGAGTGATGTGCAGGTAATCAAAGCAAACCGTAGTGAAAACCGTATCCGTGGCAGAAAGGTCGAAGTGTTGAGGGTAGCCGCCTATTGCCGTGTCAGCACGGATAGTGAAGACCAGCTCAACAGCTATAAGTCACAGGTCACATATTATACGGATTTGATTAAAAAGAAACATGAATGGACACTGGCAGACATATACGCTGACGAAGCCATAACAGGCACGCAGGTGGCGAAGCGTGAGGATTTCCAGAGAATGATTAACGACTGTATGAATGGGGATATTGATATGGTAATTACAAAATCCATTTCAAGATTTGCCAGAAACACACTGGACACTCTGAAATATGTCCGTATGCTGAAAGAGAAAGGCATTGCCGTTTTCTTTGAAGATGAAAATATCAATACCTTAACGATGGACGGCGAGTTGCTGTTAGTGGTACTAAGCTCCGTTGCACAGCAGGAAGTTGAGAACATTTCTTCTAATGTAAAAAAGGGGTTGAAGATGAAAATGCAGCGAGGGGAGCTTGTGGGTTTTCAAGGATGTCTGGGATATGACTACCATAAAGATACGAAAAGCATATCCGTAAATGAAAAGGAAGCTGAAATTGTAAGGTATATCTTCAATCGGTATATTGAGGGTGCAGGCTGTACAGTCATCGGAAACGAACTGGAAAACTTAGGATACAAGACAAAGTACGGAAGTTCAAAATGGGTGCAGTCCACAGTAATCGGCATCATCAAAAATGAGAAATACAAAGGCGACCTGCTTTTAGGAAAGACATTTACAGTTGACCCGATTTCAAAAAGACGGTTGGAGAACTTTGGTGAAGAAGATAAGTTTTATATCCGTGACCATCACGAAGCGATAGTCAGTGAGGAAATTTTTGAGGAAGCACAGAAGATACTTGCAAAGCGGAACACAAACCGCAATGTGCATCAAGAAGGGCAGAAAAGAAATAAGTTCAGCAGGAAATATGCTTTTAGCTGCATGATAAAATGTGGATTTTGCGGCGGCACTTTATCACGGAGAAACTGGCACAGCAGTTCCGCATATACCAAGACAATCTGGCAGTGTGTTAAAGCCACCAAGCATGGGAAAAGGCATTGCCCTCATTGTAAGGGAATCCCCGAAGAAGTGATTGAAAAAGCCTTTGTAAAGAGCTATCAGCTTTTATGCACAGACCAACAGGAGGTTGTCGATGAGTTCCTGCAAAAAGTTGAGGGTATTCTTAATGACGATACTTCTCTGAAGTGTCTGCCTAAGATTGGAAAGGAAATGGCTGACCTGCACAGGCGAAAGGAAAAGCTACTTGATTTAAGGCTTGATAATAATATCGACAGGGACATTTACGAAAAGAAGAACCAAGAGCTGTCCGACCAGTTGAAGAAGCTCCAAGAGGAACAGCAGCAGTTGATGGAGTTAAGCGAGAATCAGGAAAACACCAGAACACGGTTAAGGGAGTTCAGAAAAGTCTTAGGCTCTGGGGAGATACTGGAGAGCTTCGACAGGGTTGTTTTTGAGAGTGTGGTTGAAAAAATAATCATCGGAGGTTATAATGATGAGGGAGTGGAGGAGCCTTTGAAGATAACCTTTGTGTATAAAACTGGTATCCACTCTAATTTTAATGGTAAAGATTTTAAGCCAAAGCGTAAAAACGCTACGGCTGTACATAATGACGCAGAATTGTGTTCCTATACGAGTGACGAGGCTGAAAAATTGTGTTTACATAGTAGCTCCGACACATGTAGAGACGGTTGTAATACTTTCCCACAAAAAACCCGATAGCGTAATCAATGTAAAAGTGGAGTTTGGCGAGGGTGAGGGAAAAGTGCCGCTTGATAATATCGCTAAGAGAGCCGCAGCATATAAGCCAAAAGAGCGTGTTACATACAAGATGATTAAGGAATACATAGAAGCGAAGTATGGCTTCAAAGTACATACCGCATATATTGCAGAGGTTAAAAGGGATTTAGGATTGCCGATGTATGATGCTCCGAATGCGGTAGAGGAATTGAAACAACCGAGGAAACATCCGACAGTGGAGAAAGTAGAAGCGATAAAGGATGCTTTGAAGCATTTTGAGATTTTTTAAGTTGAAAACGAATTGTTACATCCGCTAATTTATGTATAGCAGTTGTAATTGTTAGACGGCAAGATATGGAGGATTTGAGTATGGAAAAATTTCTTTCTTCATATAAGGAAAATAAAAAATTATTTTTAGGGGATACAGATTCATATACCGTGATACAGAATGGGTATACGGAAGAAGATTTGATTTATAAAATAAAAATGGCGGTATTATTATATGATGTTGTTTTTATACCCGCAGCATATATGTGGCAATCTGAGCAAATGAAAGAAGTTATGTATAAAATTCAATCATTGATATTGACGGAAAATGTTTTACCAATAATAAGGAAAAGTAAAGAAACACGTGATATTAAAGATTATTTTGAAAAACGTCAAAATGAAACAAAAGAATTTAAGAATATGGAAGTATATAAAATTCCGAGTTTGGCAACGGAAATAGCAGATTCTGATGACAAAAAAGACATGAATTTTTTAAATAACTTAAATTGTTGCCTACACTTAGAGGAAAAATCAGTTAAAGAAGAGTTTATAAATTTGTGGAAAAATGACCTTTCTAATAGTGCTGACATTAATGCAATATCTATGATACTATATAGAAGTAATACTGATTTTTTGCATTACAATTCTATTTTGTATGAGTTAAAAAATGGTGTTGATTATACTAATTTTTCTAGAAGTACATTAATTGATTATATTTTAAAATTGGATATTTCAAAGGATGTAAAGTTGAGGATTCAGGAAAGAATATCATGGCTATATTTAAGAGCAAATGCTAAAGCTAGCCAAAGTGATTTTTTTATTTCGAAGTCAGTTGATAATACGTTGGTATATAGAGCGAATGTAGATATTTATATAGAGTTACTGAAAAATTTTGGTATAAGCAAAATGATGATTCAGGCTTTGACAGTAGAAGAATTGATACGAATTAAATATTCACCTGAATACTTGAATTTTATTAGTAGCTATAATGAGCTTGTGGAAAATATATATTATGAACAGAATAATTTAGTTGAAAAGACAAACAAACGTATAAATACAATGTTGCTTCATGAAAATGTTAAACGCAAAATTTATAGTAAGTTACCAGCTATTTATGGGGTGTCGGGTACGATTTTTGTCGGTCTAATAGTTAATTATTTTTCTAGTAGTGTTATTAATGATATTGCGTTTGGTGTTTCGGGCGGAGTAGCCTTATCTTCGTATATTTTAAAAAAATTGGAACTTGTCAATAAGTCAGTTTCCAATACATCCTTTTTGGATTTTAAAGAATATATACTAAAAGAAGAATATAAGAAAAAAATGCAAACATGTATTAATGGAGTGATATTATGAAAACTAGATATAACGAATATAATGATATTGATATTTTGAAGAAAAGAATTCAAGACAACGAAGTGGTTTTTTTAAAAGGTAATAGATTTGACACTCTTGCAGGAAAAGGGTTGCAGCTAAAAATAAATAGTTCAGTAGGTTTAAGCGATGAAAGTCAATTTCAAAATGAGGTAGATAAAATATCTAAAATAGCAAGTTTTGATGTTTTGCCAGATATTATGATGGATTTAAGTATTATTTCTGTAAAAAATCCGATATATCAAATAGTTCAAGAAAAAATAGGATGTCCTGTGGGGACGGTGCCTGTATATGTATGTTTTGACAGTAAGAAAGGAATAGATAAGAATAAGTTTTTAGAAGAAATAGAGAAACAGGCACAAAATGGCGTATCATTTATGACATTACATTTTACAGCTATAGATGAAATATATAGAAAAACAATGAAAAGAAATATTTCTGTTATTAGTAGAGGCGGAAGTTTAGTGCTTCGAGATTTATATTTAAATAAACGAAAACAAAAT
This sequence comes from Dorea sp. 5-2, assembly GCF_000403455.2. Classification (GTDB taxonomy): domain Bacteria; phylum Bacillota; class Clostridia; order Lachnospirales; family Lachnospiraceae; genus Sporofaciens. Next base: position 126,356 of record NZ_KE159724.1, read on the forward strand.
TTCTTGTTGGAATATTTCGATGATATTTGTAAAATATTAAAAAATAATTCTGTAGTAGTGAGTGTTGGCACAACTTTTAGACCATCAACTTTATACGATGCATTGGATAAGATTCAATTAAGTGAAATTAAAATGCAAAAAGACATAATAAAATTATTGCGTAAAAGAGGAATACCTGTAATGATGGAAGGTGTCGGGCATATATCTTTGAATGATTTGAAGAAATATGTTAAGTTAATTAGGGAAGATTTCTATATACCTTTTATGCCATTGGGACCAATCCCTACGGATAGAGCGATTGGGTGGGATCATGTATCTGCCGCAATAGGAGCTTCCTATATGGCTTTATTAGATGGAGCAGACATCATTAATGCAGTTACAAGAGAAGAGCATACTGGAGGTGTGCCAAATACAAATTCGATTTATGAAGCTATAAAATCTGCGCAGGTAGTTGTTAATTCTATAAATGATGTTAGATTTTTTGAACAATATAATAAAGTGCAGGATGGTAGAAAAACTAATTGTATGGGAATTATAAAAGAGGATATTGGATGCGAAAGGTGTAAAGAAGAATGTCCATTCCTTTTAAATAAGCCATTAGAATAAAAGTTGCAGGATGAGGATAGATGGAATATCGACAAGAAAAATTAAATATTTTATGAGAATATATCAATTAAAGGAAAAATATTGAGTTGATTACAAATTATATAATGGTTAAGATTTGATGAAATATGGGAAGGGATATTGTAGAAAAAGTGTATAAGTAAATAGTAATGGACTGCTAAAACTTGTGGGAAAAGGGATACACGAACGGTATTTGTACTGTAAAAATATTGTCCATATTTCCGCGATTTTGTGGGGATATGTTTTGATTTGGTACTCATGTGGAGACGGTAGTTCTACTGTCAAAAGCAAATAAATAAAAGGCCCGGAAACGGCTTGAAATAAAGGGATTCCGAAAGACTACCCTGACGAGGGTGGTCTGCCGGAATCTTTTTTTGCGTTACTGACAATAGTTCTGGCCACTGAAAAACACATAGTCGAGGCTGAATAACTACTTTTTTACAGGGCGAGACTACAGAACTACTGAACAGAATAGTCCAGAGAATATAATTTAGTATGCAAATACCAAAATATAAAACAGGGCTTGACAAAGATATACACCTTATGCTATTCTGTATTCAGTGAAAGTAACTTAACTCGTATATCAGGAGATTGAGAACGATGAATAAAGATCAAGGAAGAAAGATTATGGAATACTGGGATCTTATGAGAGGGGCAGTCAGGCAAGATGATTACATTGCTGCCACTGTGCTTATAAGTGAGGTCAAGAATAGAACTTTAAAGACTGAAGTGCAGGAAACACCAGACTCAGTTTATACAACGCTTTTGGAAGTTGCTGACGAACTGCATATTATAAATCCGTTCTCTGATAAGGAAAGATTCTTCTTTATCTATCAAGAAGGAAAACAACTTGAGAGGATGGACTGGGAAGGGGCAATTGATAAAGTTGCGCGCTTTTCAAGAATGCCTATCCTCCCTGCTCCGATTGTCAAGGTTTATGAGGAGCGCTTCTCGGTCAAGCCGGAATCAGTCCTTATAGCTGAAGCAGAGAAGTTCGTCCCTAATCTTCTTCGTATCGTTGACGAAAACATTAATTCGAGTTTTACGTTAACAACGCAGAATGCGACTTATGCGAAGGCGCTGGAATATGTGTTCACTGATTATGATAACGTCGAAGTGGTGCTGACGGATATCTACCAGTATGGTTTTGTTAACAAGAGATTTGATCTGATTTTCTCATGTCCGAACATGGGCGGTAGAACACTGGCAGAGGATAAAACCTTCATGTGCAGAGAGTTTGATATGGTAGCGCTTGAAAATTTGTCTCTCCACCTCAACAGTGGAGGACGTTTAGTAATAACACTGCCGGGAAGGATAACGTTTGCGTCCGGAAAAGTCAGCGATCTTCGACAGTTCATTCAGACGAGTTACACAATAAAAGAGATTGCTGAACTGCCAGAAGGGTCGCTTGAATTTACAGGTATCAAGGTATATCTGCTTGATATTGAAAACACTCGTCCGGGAGACGACGATATCATCATTCGCAGATATACGGCCGGTGATCGAAAGACACGGAGGTCAGCGGTTACTTCTCTTGAGGTTACAGATGATACCTTTGTGATGCTTGACGAACTTGAGGAGCAGGGGGATTGGAGCATTGATCGCATCTTTGCTCAACAGGATGAAGAATACCTAAACTTTCAGAAGTCCGGGATTCGAAAGGAGTTAATCGGAAACGTTGCTCAAGTGTTCAGAGGCAAGGCTGTTAATAAGAAAGACCCTGCTGGGAATATCGGCGTTGTTAATATTTCCAATATTGGCGACTACGACATAGATTATGAGGGATTGGATCACTTACAGGAAGAGGAACGAAAGGTGGCAAATTACCTTTTGCAAGAAGGCGATGTTCTTCTGCCGGCGAGAGGAACAGCGATTCGTACAGCGGTCTTCCATGAACAGACATATCCGTGTATAGCATCCTCTAATGTCATCGTAATAAGACCGGATCAGAAAAACCTCGACGGATATTACCTGAAGGTGTTTTTGGATAGTCCGATAGGAAACAAGATGATAAGTGGCGCTCAGCAAGGAATGACTGTAATGAATATCAGCTATAAGGACTTGAATGTGCTTGAGGTACCACTTCCGAGTATAAAAAAGCAACAAGCGGTAGTCACAGAGTATCAAGATGAATTAAAGAAATACAGAGAAACGGTAGCGGCTGCCGAGCAACGTTGGTGCGAAGTTCTTAAAAAGCTGCAGACGTTTTAAAGGAGGATATCATTAAATGATTGGAGCAATTATCGGAGACATCGTCGGGTCTCGTTTTGAATGGAATAATATCAAGAGTAAGGACTTCGAATTCCTTACATATAAATGCTTCCCTACTGACGACAGCATTATGACACTGGCTCTGGCGCAGGCTATTCTGGTTAGCAAAGTCGATTACAGTGATCTGCCAAAGAATGCAGTTGAATGTATGCAGTCTGTTGGCCGCAATTATCCTGACTGCGGATATGGCGGGGGCTTCCGTAAATGGATGTTCTCTGACGATCCTAAGCCTTATAACAGCTATGGCAACGGAGCGGCCATGCGTGTAAGTGCAGCAGGTTTTGCAGCAAACAGTATTGAAGAGGCTAAGGATATAGCTAAGAAGATAACCGAAGTAACACATAACCATCCTGAAGGTATTAAGGGTGCGGAGGCAACAGCCGTGGCTATTTATATGGCCAAGACAGGCAGCAGCCTCCTGGAAATCAGGGATTATATCGATAAGAATTACTACCCGATGAACTTCACTCTGGATGGAATCAGAGCTACATACAAGTTCAACGAGACTTGCCAAGATACTGTTCCGCAGGCACTTATGGCATTCTTTGAATCGACAGATTTTGAGGATGCGATCAGGAATGCAATCTCTATCGGTGGCGACAGTGATACATTGGCTGCCATCTGCGGAGGAGTAGCTGAGGCGTACTATGGTGTTCCCTCGGAGATAAGAAAGCATGCTCTCACCTTCTTAGATAAGCAGCTTCTCAAGATTCTGATTGCCTTTGAGAATAAATATCCGCCTGTGATGGAGAAGAAGGTCGGCGATATTAGTGTGCCGGTAGAACGTAAAACCGAACGAAAAGTTAAAGGTTCAGAACGCGAGACAATGATGGAAGAGGCTTTCCAGGCTGCCGATGACGATACTGAGGCGGCTGAGCTTACAAAAGAAGAAACCACAAGTCGCCAGCTTTTTAATCATCTGTTTGAGGCTTGCAATATTCTACGTGGCCCTATTAATCAGGACGAGTTTAAGAGCTATGTGACGCCGGTCCTGTTCTTTAAACGCATATCAGATGTTTATGACGAAGAGTACGAGGAGGCATTGGAGTTTTCTGGAGGCGATGTTGAGTACGCAGAAGCTGAGGATATGCATTCTTTCGTAATACCTGATGGCTGCCATTGGAATGATGTTCGTATGGTAAGTCAGGATGTCGGAAAAGCGATTGTTAAGGCGATGACTGGCATTGAAAAGGCAAATCCAGATACTCTGTCCGGTGTTTTCAGCAGCTTTGATGATGCAACCTGGACCGATAAGAATAAACTTACCGATGAGCGCCTTAAGAATTTGATTGAACATATGTCGCTTATCAAGGTTGGTAACAAGAATTATTCTGCAGATATCATGGGCGACAGCTACGAATTTCTTATAAAGAAGTTTGCGGACATGTCGAAGAAAAATGCCGGAGAGTTCTATACACCGAGAACTATTGTAAAGCTGATGGTGGATTTGCTTGATCCTAAGCCCGGTGAAACTGTTTATGATCCTGCCTGTGGCACAGGTGGAATGCTTATCGAAGCGATACATCATATGAATAATGACAGACTCGCTTACGGTAGGATTTTTGGACAGGAGAACAATCTCTCTACCTCGGCCATTGCTCGAATGAATTTGTATCTGCACGGTGCAAAGGATGTTCAGGTTAAGCAGGGAGATACGTTAAGAAATCCGCTGTTCCTCGAAAAAGGGAAACTTAAGACCTTTGACTGCGTACTTGCAAATCCTCCCTTCGGTATGGAAAAGTGGGGAGCGGGCCAGTTTGAGTCGGATCAGTACGGACGTAATATGTGGGGATGCCCTTCAGATTCCAGTGCGGATTTTGCATGGCTGCAGCACATGATTAAATCTATGGACCCGAAGACTGGCCGATGCGCAGTCGTTCTTCCACAAGGAGTGCTATTCCATTCAGGAAAAGAAGGAGACATTCGAGAACAGCTTGTTCGCTCGGATAAGTTGGAAGCGGTTATTACTTTGGCAAGCGGCGTGTTCTATAGCACCGGTGTATCCGCCTGCATTCTGTTCCTCAATAACAAGAAGGAGCATAAACACAAGGGCAGAATTTGTCTGATCGATGGAACAGAGGTTTACACACCACAGCGAGCACAGAATATTATCTCGCCGGATAACGTGAAGACTCTTTATAAGTTCTATACCGACTATGTAGATGTTATCGAAAAGTGCAAGATCGTTACGATTGATGACGTGGGGAAAGGCGGCTTTGAGCTTAGTGTTAAGAAGTATATCGAGCAGAAAGCCAAAGAAGTAATACCACATGAAAAGGTATTGATGGCATATTACGAAGCACTTATGAAGGTTCGTAAGTCCGAGGAGAAAATGAGAAATCTGCTCATCGAAGGAGGGTATGTTAATGAGTAAGAAAATCACACAAGAAGAGCTTGAATCATATCTTTGGGGTTCGGCTGTCCTCCTGAGAAATCATATTGATGCAGGAGCTTATAAGCAGTACATATTCCCTTTGTTATTTTTCAAACGCCTTAATGACGTGTACGAGGAAGAAACACAAAATGCAATAAATAATAACGGTCCTGAAGCTGCTGATTGGGAGGAAACCCACAACTATACAATTCCCGATGGCGCACATTGGGATGATGTTAGAAACGTTCCTGAAAATGTGGGTAAGGCAATCCAAGCTGCATTTCGGGCGATAGAAAGTGCAAACAGCGACAAGCTGACAGGGATTTTTGGAGATGGTACCTGGACCAATAAAAGACGTCTCCCTGATCGCCTTTTGAAAGATTTGCTTGAACACTTTAGTGCTAAGACTCTCTCAATTGAGAACTGCCCTGAAGATGAACTGGGACAGGGATACGAATATTTGATTAAGCAGTTTGCTGATGACAGCGGACATACAGCTCAGGAGTTTTATACTAACAGAACTGTGGTGCATCTTATGACGGAGATGTTGAAGCCAGAATCAGGAGAAGCCATTTATGATCCTACCTGTGGAAGTGCCGGTATGTTGATCTCCGCGATATCATACTTGAAGGATCAGAAAAAAGAGTGGAGAAATGTCTCCCTTTATGGGCAGGAAATAAATGCTCTGACAGCGGCTATTGCAAGAATGAATCTGTTCCTTCACGGCATAGAGGATTTCCAGATTGTAAATGGTGATACGCTTGCAGCGCCAGCGTTTATTGAGCGGGGCAAACTGAAAACCTTCGACCTGGTACTGGCGAATCCTCCGTACTCTATCAAGGAGTGGAGCCGCGATGCCTTCTCAGCAGATAAGTATGGTCGTAACTTTCTGGGTGTTCCTCCGCAGGGACGTGCTGACTACGCCTTCTTACAGCACATTATAAAGAGCCTGGACGAGAAAACGGGTCGATGTGCAATACTCTTCCCTCACGGAGTTCTGTTCCGTAATGAGGAAAGTGACATGCGAGAGAAGCTGGTAAGAGGCGACTACGTTGAATGCGTTATCGGGCTTGCTCCGAACCTGTTTTATAACTCACCAATGGAGGCATGTATTGTGATTTGTCGCATGAATAAAGCAGTAGAGCGTCGAGGAAAGGTCCTGTTTATTAATGCAGTTAATGATGTGGAACGAAAGAATGCACAGAGTTATCTGACAGATACTCATATAAAGAGAATTGCAGATGCTTATGCTGCTTACAAGAATGACGATGGTTTTGCACATGTGGCGTCAATAAAAGATATCGAGGAAAACAATTTCTCGTTGAGCATTCCATTGTATGTGAAGCCGGCTGTCGATGAGTCCGCGGTAGATACATATACATTACAGCAACACTATGAAAGCTGGAGAGCATCTTCGGAACGAGCTCTCAAATACTATACGCTATTGAACGAAATGATAAAGAAAGGCGGTGAGGCGGATGTCTAAGGTTTTATTGGGTGATGTTGCTCATGAGCATAAGGAGACCTGCAAGGGAAGCAAAGATGGATATCCTATCGTAGGCTTGGAACATTTGATTCCTGAAGAGATCACCCTCACGACGTGGGATGAAGGAAGCGAGAATACCTTTACAAAAATGTTCCGTAAGGGCAATGTGCTGTTCGGTCGCCGTCGTGCTTATCTTAAGAAGGCTGCAGTTGCACCGTTTGACGGAATATGCTCCGGTGATATTACAGTTATTGAGGCTGACCCGGATAAGATACTTCCTGATCTTCTGCCGTTTATTATTCAGAACGATGATCTGTTTGATTTTGCGGTAGGAAAGTCTGCCGGCTCACTTTCGCCACGTGTAAAGTGGGAGCATCTCAAGAATTATGAATTTGAGCTGCCGGATATGGATAAGCAGAAAGAGCTTGCAGAGCTTCTGTGGGCGATTGATGATACGAAGAAGTCCTATCAAGAATTGATCGCAGCGACAGATGAATTGGTGAAATCTCAATTTATCGGGCCCGCTGATCATAAGCGATTAACGGTCTATGGCGCTTCCGAGAGGAGGTGTGCTTAATGGCAAAATATCGATTTGATCAGATAGCTATAAACAGTACAGAAAAGAAAAAGCCAGTTGAGGAAGATCGCTTCACATACCTCGGGTTGGAGCATTTAGATTCGGGTAGTCTGAAAGTCTCCCGGTTCGGTTCCGAAGTGGCTCCAATTGGAGAAAAACTTATCATGCATAAGGGTGATGTGCTTTTCGGTAAGCGAAGAGCGTACCAGAAAAAAGTTGCTATTGCACCGTTTGACGGTATTTTCTCAGCTCATGGTATGGTGTTAAGGCCGAAAGAAGATGTGATAGATAAGGACTTTTTCCCGCTATTCATTAGCTCCGATTACTTCTTGGATGCGGCAATAAAGATATCGGTGGGTTCACTTTCTCCGACAATTAATTGGCGCGACTTGAAGGAACTTGAATTTGAGCTTCCTGACCTTGATACACAACGACGCCTTGCCGCTGTTTTATGGTCGATGAACGAGACGATGGATTCTTATAAAGAACTGATTGCAGCTACGGATGAACTCGTTAAGTCTCAATTTATGGAGCAGTTTAAGGAGCTGATAAATCATCCCGACGCATGTTCAAAGATTGAGGATGAATGTACTGTATTTGCCGATGGCGATTGGATTGAAAGCAAGGATCAGTCAGAAGAAGGAATTAGGTTAATTCAGACAGGGAATATAGGAAACGCACAGTATTTAGACAAGGGAGAAAGGGCGAGATATATCACGGAAGATACATTTGATAGGCTGAATTGTACTGAGGTCAAAGCAAATGATATTTTGATTTCCCGTTTACCTGATCCGGTAGGAAGGGCCTGCATAGTGCCAGAAGGACTTGGAAAGTGCATTACAGCCGTTGACTGTACTATCGTGCGTTTGGGTTCAAGAATTCTGCCTGAGTACTTTATAGCGTATACTCTTTCTCCGTTTTATATGATGCAGGTTGCGTCGAGAGAAACAGGAAGCACTCGGAAAAGAATAAGCAGAAAGAACCTTGGCATATTGAAAATTCCAGTGCCGACGATTGCAGAACAGGAGACCTTTGCATCGGTTGTTAGACAGAGCGATAAATCAAAATTTGAAATGGAACAAGCGCTCTCAGAGCTGACTGCTACCTATAAACGTATCATAACAGAAAACCTTGGCTAAGAAATAAGGTCATGAAGTTTCCTCCGGCTCGTGAGGATACCGGAAACGGAGGAACAGAAAAGGAGGAAACTATCATGATCAGTCAAGTAATAACCAAGATCCAGGATGAACTTAGCAGCATCCTGGATGAGAATCAAAAGAAATGCCTTTCGGAGGTACTACAAAAGTATCTAACTCCTCTTGAAGAAGGAGAGAAGAAAGACACAACTGAGAAAAATGACATGCTACCGGTTTTCATAGCCGCAAAGCGTGTCGAGGGATGTTCAGAAAAATCCCTCCGCTACTACGAATCTACAATCCGGAATATGCTTGAAAGCATAGGTAAACCGGAATGTCAGATAACAACAGAGGACCTTCGCTCATACCTCGACACTTACCAGCGTCGAGGAACTGTGAGTAAAGTAACCCTCGATAATGTGAGACGCATCCTGTCCAGTTTCTTTGCCTGGCTCGAAGATGAAGATTATATCGTCAAGAGCCCGGTGAGAAGGATTCATAAAGTTAAAACCGGAAAAACGGTAAAAGAAACCTATACAGACGAATCACTGGAGCTGATGCGGGATCATTGCGAAAACACTCGTGACCTTGCGATGATTGACCTTTTGGCCTCGACAGGGATTAGAGTTGGAGAGTTAGTAAAGCTCAATCGTAATGACGTGGACTTTGACAACAGGGAATGTATTGTTTTTGGAAAGGGCAATAAGGAACGAAAAGTATACTTTGACGCTCGAACAAAAATCCATTTGCAGCGATATCTGGCTGAAAGGACAGATCAGAACGATGCTCTGTTCGTATCACTGCTTAAGCCGTTTGATCGTTTACAGATCAGTGGTGTGGAAATCCGTCTCCGCAAAATTGGACGGGAGCTTAATTTCCAGAAGGTACATCCGCATAAGTTTCGCAGAACGCTGACTACGATGGCAATAGATAAAGGTATGCCGATAGAACAAGTGCAGCAGCTTCTTGGTCACCAGAGCATTGATACTACACTGCAGTACGCTATGGTGAATCAGAATAATGTGAAGGAATCGCATCGAAAGTTCATCGGATAGCTGTTTGCAATTCTCAATTTATCGAGATGTTCGGAGACCCTAAAAATAGTGATGATGCAGTAAGCTTTGAGACAGCTTTCACGATAAGAGATGATTTGCGAAAACCTATTAATGACGCAGTTCGATCTGAAATGCATACTGGACAGCTATATCCATACTATGGAGCAAACGGCCAAGTAGACAGCATTAATGAATATCTTATGGATTGTGATGCGATTTGCCTTGCTGAAGATTATGGTGCATACGGTGCTAGAGAGCATACATCATACATCGTTTCAGGGAAATGCTGGGTAAATAACCATGCTCATGTCCTTATTCCGAAAGAATGTTGTGACATTGAGTTCGCAAATGTTTATTTCCGAATATTGGACATGACGGAGTATGTGAACGGTACAACGCGACTTAAGCTCACGCAGGCAAAGATGAAAATGTTACCTATGATCTTGCCTTCCTTGGATGAACAGAGAGAGTTTGCGAGCTTTGTTCAGCAGAGCGAAAATTTGCTGCTCGGATGTGTTCAAATCTCAATTTATGGAGCAGTTCGATCTTGAAAAATCAAGGCAAAACGGTTGGCAAATTATGCCCCTGAAAGATGCAGTTGAGAAGCCTATGAGTGGCGAGTGGGGCTCTGATGATAAGGATGGCACAGGTATTAAGGTGCTTCGGACAGCTAATTTCACAGACGCGGGTGTCATTGATTATTCTGAGGTGGTCACAAGGCAGATCGATCCTAAGAAACTTGAAAGCAAGGCAATGAAAGAGGGTGACATTCTGATTGAAAAATCAGGGGGATCTGACACTAAGCCGGTTGGTAGAGTAGTGTTCTACACAGGAACTGCAGGAGAATACCTATTTAATAACTTTACTTCGGTGCTGCGTCCAAAGAATACACTGGACATACTCAAGCGATACTTATTTCAGTTTATGTATGTTTCGTACTGGAATGGTGGTACACGGTTATATGAAAACAAAACGACAGGGCTTCATAATTTGAGGTTAAATGAATACCTTGAGGGAACAGACATACCGGTTCCGCCGATGGAGGTGCAAAAAGCATTTGTTGAATTTTTAGAGCAGAGCGATAAATCAAAATATTTACTACAAAATTGGTATGAGATAATGAATCAAATAGACAGGAGGTTACTCACATGTTTAATGAAGACAACACGACTGAGCAGATGATTATATCTACGCTCAAGAAAAATGGCTGGGAGTACATCTCAGCAGACGACCTTGACAGAGAAGAAAGCGATGTCATGGTGGAGTCTATGGTGCGTGATGCACTTATTAGACTCAATCCCGAAATTGCAGAGGATGAATCACGTGCTGATGAGATCATATATAAGCTTCGCACTCTTTTCCTCTCAACAAATGCGCAAAACCTTGTCACCCAGAATGAAGCCTTCAAACAGATGGTTTTTGAGAAGAACTCATATCCATTTGGTGAGGACGGCAAGCAGGTGTCAATCGACTTCTTTGGTACTGAAATTAATGGCAAGCTGGACCGGAACCAGTATGTTGTTACGAATCAGTGGGTTTATCCGAAGAAGGAAGGCGGTAAACGTCTGGATATCGTTCTTCTGGTGAATGGCTTCCCATTTGCTATCGGTGAGCTGAAGACACCGGTCCGTGCAGCTATCACATGGCTGGACGGAGCACAGGACATAAACAAATACGAGCAGAGTATTCCGCAGATGTTTGTAACGAACGTATTTAACTTCGCTACAGAGGGTAAATGCTATCGTTATGGCTCCGTCTGCATGCCGGCTGCAAAGTACGGTCCTTGGCATACAACTGATGATAAGTCGGATGGCTCTTTGGCAGCAGTACAGACGAGCGTGCAGGATATGATCACGAAGTATAAGATCATGGACCTGTTCCAGTTCTTTACCCTTTATGCGACCGACAGCAAGTATCGTAAATACAAGGTCATTGCCCGCTACCAGCAGTATGAAGGAGCGAACATGATCATCGAACGTGTACGTGCGGGATATCCGAAGAAGGGTCTTATCTGGCACTTCCAGGGCTCCGGTAAATCATACCTTATGGAGTTTGCCGCTGTTAAGCTTCGTATGCTGCCGGACCTTAAGAATCCTACTGTTATCATTGTCGATGACCGTCTGGATCTGGAGTCGCAGATTACAGCACAGTTCCATTCTTCTGACGTCGGAAACCTGGAGTCTGCATCGACAAGAGACCAGCTTATGACGATGCTACGTCAGGATATCCGTAAGATTATTATCACGACCATCTTCCGCTTCCAGGAAGTAACCGGTGAGCTCAGCCCGCGTGACAACATCATCGTAATGGTCGATGAGTGCCACAGGACGCAGGAAGGTGACCTCGGTATCAAGATGAGAACGGCCCTGCCGAACGCATTCTTCTTCGGTATGACAGGTACACCTATCAACCGTCTGGACAAGAATACGTTTGCAACATTCGGTGCAACTGAGGACCGCAGCGGATATATGAGCAAGTATTCCTTCTCAGATTCTATCCGCGACCATGCTACACTGCCTCTTAACTTTGAGCCGGTACCGGTTGACCTTCGTGTGGACAGAGATACGATGGACCGCGAGTTTGATATCTTGACACGCGACCTGCCGGATTCCGATAAGGCAGAGCTTTCCAAGCGTGTTAATATGCAGGCCATCATGTACAACGAGAAGCGTATTCATAAGGTCTGCGCACATATTGCAAAGCATTTCACTGAGAAGATCCGTCCGAACGGATACAAGGCGCAGGTGGTTGTTTACGACCGTCCTTGCTGCCTTAAGTATAAAGCGGAGTTGGATAAGCTCCTGGGCGAAGAATGCTCGACAATCGTCATGGATACTAACGATGATAAGGCTGACGAGTACAAGAAGTATCGCCGTTCAAAGGATGAGGAAGCTAAGGTGCTCGATCGCTTCAGAGACCCTAACGATCCGCTTGAGATTGTTATTGTAACGGCTAAGCTATTGACCGGTTTCGATGCTCCTATCCTTCAGGTTATGTACCTGGATAAGCCGATGAAAGACCACACCCTGTTGCAGGCGATCTGCCGTACAAACCGTACCTTTGATGAAGGTAAGACTCACGGCCTGATTGTCGACTATATCGGTATCTTCGATAACGTGGCCAAGGCACTCGACTTCGACGAAGGTAGCATGAAGAAGGTCATTACAAACATCGAGGAAGTAAAGAAGCAGATTCCGGCGCTCCTTAGAAAGTGCCTCAGCTACTTCATGGGTGTTGACCGTACCGTAGATGGCTGGGAAGGCTTGATGGCTGCGCAGGAATGCCTGCCTACCAATGCCGAGAAGGATAAGTTCGCCGCGGACTATCAGGTCCTTAACCGCGCATGGAACGCAGTCTCCCCTGATCCGATGCTTTCACCTATCCAGGCCGATTACGTATGGCTGACTAAGGTGTTTGAATCCGTAAAGCCTACCAACGGCGGTGGCGGACTCATCTGGGCTGCGCTCGGACCTAAGACGATGGAGATAGTAAATTCCAACATGGATGTCGGCGAAGTACATGAGGACGAGGAGATTCTTTCTCTTGATGCAGAGCTCATCGATGCCTTTATCGAAAAACATAAAGGCGCGAAGAATGCAGCGAAGAAGGTCGAGATTGACCTTGTGGCTCGTATTCATAAGCATTCCGATGATCCGAAGTTCATGCGCTTAGGCGATAAGCTGGAGAAGCTCCGTGAGCAGCACGAGCAGGGTCTGATTAACAGTATCGAGTTCCTGAAGATGCTGCTTGAGCTCGCAAGAGAAGCAGCACAAGCTGAGAAGGAAGTCGTACCGGAGGAAGAAGTCGACAAGGGCAAGGCAGCACTTACCGAACTTTTCAACGGTGTGAAGAATACCAATACACCTGTCATTGTTGAGCGTATCGTTACGGACATTGACGATATCGTAAAGATCGTCCGCTTCGATGGTTGGCAGAATACGACTGGCGGTCGCCAGGAAGTAAAGAAGGCACTCCGCAGTGTCGTATGGGTAAAATACAAGATTAAGGATAAGGAAGTATTCGATAAGGCATACAGTTATATTGAACAGTACTATTAATTCGGAGGAGGCAAATGCTTAGTGGCATATAAGAGTTTTAAGGAATACATCGAGAACAATTATAGCGAGCTTCTGAGGAATGAAATAGAGGGCTTTGTTCAAGAGCACCATGATGGGCAGGGATTTCATTCACTGAATGTTCTTTCACTGCTTAAGCAGCAGGTTGAGAATCTGCAGGTTATGAGTCTAAGCTGTCGCATCGATGTAGAGCCGAGGATTATAATTGATGTCCATGTAAAAGCTGATATTGTTTCTAAAGGGCTGGGAACTTCTGATTACGATGCGGATCGTAAAACGCGATGGTTCACAGTTAGCCTGAAGGCCATTCTTAGGGATGGTCTTCATGGCGTTGAAACTGATACGGTTGATGAATACTATGCTGGGAAGTTCGATAAGGAGAATGCTCTTGATGCTTATCTGGTCCCATATATCAGCTCCGATCAGCTTGAAGATTTGGCAGATGATTTCACACAGTTCTTCTACGAGAATGCTACATATACCGGCTGGGGTTCTCCTTTGAGGAAAATTCTTAGTGAGTTGGAATTAACGTGGTACCTTGCAGATCTCCCAGAGGGCGAGATGGGCAGGATGTATTTTCGTGAAAAAGAAGAAGATTATGAAGTGTGGTCTCGGATTCCAGATCGAATGGTACCCAAAATAGAAAAAGTACATAATGTGGTTTCGCCGGGAACAATGTTGATAAGCAAGGACCATTATTTTATCAACGGATACGGCAGTAGAGCAGATACTATATCTCATGAGATAGTTCATTGGGATAAGCACAAGCTTTTCTTTGAGATTCTTTCTTTGCTCAATGGCGATGAGAAGAGTCTTTGCTGTGAAGCGGAACCATTAGGAAGTCCAGACGGATTAGAAGGAATTGCAAAAGCACGGTGGTGGGCTGAGTGGCAGGCAAATGCACTGGCTCCGCGATATTTAATGCCTCGATGGATTTTTGAGCCAGAGTTCCTTCAGAGGGTCGAAAAATATGCTCATGATGAATATCTCAGTAGAGGCGAGCGACTGGAATATGCAATGCAGGAAGTTGCGGATGTATTTGAGATTTCACCTTTTGAAGTAAAACTACGAGCATTGCAGTTAGGCTATAAACAGGTGGAGGGAACCTTCCTCCGTGTGAAAGGCCACGCTCAACCGGCATTTTCTTTTAATCCGGAAGCACTGAATGACTATGAAACTTTTATCTTGGATTCCAAGAATGGCAGCAGGCTGTATAATGAAGATCCGCGTTTTGCCGAGCTGATCGACAGCGAGAGGTTTATATACACCGGATGCGTAGTATGCCGTAACGATCCACTGTATGTTAAGAAGACGGATGATCCAAGCTATCCGCAGGGATATGCCCTGACGGATTATGCTCTGGAGCATGTAGACTTCTGTTGTTTGAAGTTTAAAAGGCATTATACTCGTGACGATCAGGCTTTTGAATATTACGATGCCTGTTATCTTAGTAAGGATGTTAATGTTGCGGAATTCAAAGAAGCCAGAGATATTGATTACTCTGTGAATGAAGACATCCTGGCGGAAAAAGAAGGTCTTAAGGGTTACGAAGAAGAAGGTGAACGTCTGGCAAACATATTAGCTACCCTTCCTCCAACATTCTGGGGAACCTTCGATGCGCATATGCAAAGGCTTAAAAAGGAAAAGAAGCTCACTAACGAAGAGCTTCAATTCCGGACAGGCATCTCGGAAAAATATATCCGTGACCTCAGAAAAGAGTACAAGAATGTCTCCCCAGATACGGTATATGCATTGTGTATCGGTTTGCATTTACATCCGTACCTGAGCGATGATTTTATTAAAAAAGGTCGAGCGGATTTTCCTTTGACGAAGGAAGGCATGTATTACCGTACGCTCATCGAAAGGCATTATATGGAACCGCTCAGCTATGTAAATAAAAAGCTGGAGGAACGGGGATATAAACCTTGGGGAGTAGTAGATAAGATATTAGATGTAGGAGTGGATGCTCTCTGAGAAAAATTTTTTCAAAAATAATTGTAAAAGCGGAACTCGGAGTTCCGGTCGAAAACGACAAATAATAGAGTGTTATAAGGGCCCTGTGGTCAGCGCAAAAGAAGCGCGGCTGCAGGGCCCTTTTTTCGTGCAAAAAAACCGGAACTGTCAGTTCCGCGAAGGGAAAAAGAATAAAAGTTACAATCCTCGTGTAAAAGGTTTTCAACCTTATATAGACATATAAATCTCAATTGTCCGAGATGGCCATTAGGACGATGGGACGCATAGAGAACTTAGACCACTGCGATATAGGCAGTGATTGAAGTGAAGATGCACCCACCGTTAGTTTCCTGCGCCTATTTTCGGATTTCAGGAGTCTGTGGCCATTTTCGCTGCAGGCTCTTCTTGTGTCCCACCGTACCTGGTCCCGGACGGAAAGGACACAAGAATGAAATTAAAGATCCGTTACGAGAACGAGATGCAGATTCTTGAGTTAGATTCTGTGGCAACCGAGCAGCTCTGGGTGAGTTTATCCCTCGAAGGTGAAGGGCTTTCCCAGGAGGAACGTGAACAGCGCATTCAGGACGCGTTCGACGAGCAGTACAACAGGCCGGAGTATAACATCTGGCACCGCGAAACCCGCCATATTGATCCGACACCTAAGCGTAAACGCATGGACGGCAGACGCGGGTACATCCAGGCCGATCCCGACGATGCGGCTTTCGACATCATGGATTATTTGCTTACCACAACTGATGCCGAGATGCACGAGCACAACTTCGAATATCAGGAAGTATGTGACTGGGTCAGGAAGGTTCTTATTAAGAAGCCGGAGTGGGCCGACGCCTTTATCGCAGTTCGTCTGGATGGTGAGTCGGTCCGCGAGTATGCAGCAAAGATCGGTGCCGACGAGAACAATATCACGCAGAAGTTAAAGCGTGCGGCACAGAAGCTCAAAGAAAATTACAAAGACCGTCAGAATTGACTGTCCGCCGAGGCTACCCGTTAGAGGGTGACCTCGGCAATTTTTTATAAGGAGGCAGTTTGATATGACGAATGATATCAAAAACCAAGACCGGAAATATCGCCCGCTTGTATATGTGGCAAGCGCGTACTCCGGCGAAGTAACTACTAATACGGAAAAGGCCAAGCAGTACTGCCGTTTCGCTATGGAGCAGGGACAGATCCCGCTGGCACCGCACCTCATGTTTCCACAGTTTATGAATGACGACGATCCGGCCGAGCGCGAGCTTGCAATATTCATGGATGTAATCCTGCTCGGTAAGTGTGATGAGCTCTGGGTTTTCGGCGACAGTATTTCAGAAGGTATGAGCGTCGAGATCGATGTAGCCAAGAAGCGTAGACAGCCAATTCGTTACTTCAACAGCAACTGCGAGGAGGTGGAGCCAGTATGAGAGAACTTAAAGCAATCCAAACTGAATACAAAGGTTATCGTTTCCGTTCCCGCCTCGAAGCACGCTGGGCAGTTTTGTTAGATGAGCTTGGTGTGAAGTGGGAGTATGAGCCAGAGGGATATGACCTTGGAAACGGCATGTGTTATCTTCCGGACTTCCGTCTTTATGACGTTACGATTAACCACGGCTTCTTCAAAAGACACTGCACTATTTACCTTGAGGTTAAGGGACAGATGAATGATGAAGATGCTGCAAAGATCAACCGTTTTTATGAGCTTGGTTATGAAGACGACGCGCGCTACGGCGAATCTGCAAGTGCAGTTCTGGTGGTTGGCAATATTCCCGAGGGCGAGGACATTAATGAGATTCTCGATTACATGCATGACGAAGCCTATAACGATCACGGGAACTGGCCTAATTTTTATAACTTCGAGACTGTTGACGGTGATTACTTCGGAGCCTATCCGGGTGTGGATAAGCGCGGAACATTTACGTTGTTTGGTGATGACTCCAGCTACCTTTGGAGCATGGATACACAGGCTACTGAAAGAGCATACCGTCTTGCACGTCAGGCAAGATTTGAACATGGTGAGACTCCCAGGGTAAGGAGGTATAAATAATGCGGGATTTAGCAATCGCTTACGGGAATAACCGTCAGGCAAAGAAGTGGGTTAATAAGACCACAAAATATGAAGATTTGAAAGAGCGTCTCAAAGTCACTATACGAACAACAGAATCGGCTGAAGAGTACGCAAAAATGAATAAGGCCCAGAGGGATGCTGCAAAAGACCACGGTGGTTTTGTCGGCGGCGTCCTGGCCGGCGGCCGCAGAAAAGTAGATACCGTCGAGACCCGTTCCATGATAGCACTTGACGGAGATCGCATTGATACTAACTTTCTGGATAACTATGAAACCAACGCGCCGTATACATCTTTCCTTTATACAACGCACAGCCATACACCGGATAATCCGAGGGTGAGGCTGATCTTTCCATTGACCAGGGATATTACGGCTGAGGAGTTTGTTGCAGTATCCCGTTACCTGGCACAGATGCTCGGGATTGACTTCTTTGACGAGTGCTCCTATCAACCGAATCAGCTTATGTATTGGCCGTCCTCTCCACAGAACGGTGTATTTGTGTTTAAGGAAGTCGAAAAGGACTGGTTGAACCCAGATGATATCTTAAATGCTCACCCGGAGTGGACTGACCCAACAAGGCTCCCAACATCATCACGTGAGAGCAAGGCTAACCAGATTACGCAGCAAAAGGTGCAGGACCCTCTTACGAAGGAGGGTACAGTTGGTTTATTTAACAGGGTGTTC
The DNA here is from genome assembly GCF_000403455.2 of Dorea sp. 5-2. Classification (GTDB taxonomy): domain Bacteria; phylum Bacillota; class Clostridia; order Lachnospirales; family Lachnospiraceae; genus Sporofaciens. The sequence continues at coordinate 144,647 of NZ_KE159724.1, forward strand.
TTCCCGGTTACCCGCGCATTGGATACTTTTCTTTCTGATATATACGAGGCGACCGATAACGAAAACCGCTATCACTTGATTGCGGCCAGCAGTATGGCCGGCGTTGAAATCAAGGATGATAAGTTTGTGTATTCCCACCATGCGAAGGACCCGGCGTACCTGAAGCTGTGTAATGCTTTTGATATTGTTCGTATTCATAAATTCGGCAGCATGGATGAGAAAGAGTCCTTTAAGGCAATGTGCGAGTTTGCTATGCAGCAGGATGAAGTGAAGCTGCAGGCGGCCAACGAGCGTCTTGCAGAAGCCGAAGCTGACTTTACTACCGGTGACGATGACTGGAAGAAGCGCCTTAAGTATCAGCCTCGTACCAGCCTCTTGGAAAACAGCGTTTATAACCTGAACCTTATACTTGCCAACGATCCGGATTTTAAGAACTTTGCATATAACGAGATGGCTAACCGTATCCAGGTTACAGGTCCGCTTCCTTGGGAGCGCCCGGAGGGAAATCAGTTCTGGCGAGATGCTGATACAGCACAGCTTAAATCGATCATAGATATTCGTTACCTTCCGTTCTCAAGCAGGAACCACGATGTTGCTTTTACAAAGATTGCGGACGATAGACATTTTCACCCGATTCGCGATTACCTCGATGGCTTGCCTGCCTGGGATGGAATACCTCGCGTGGACGATCTGTTTATTCGCTATTTGCAGGCAGACGATATCGAGTATGTCCGTACTGTAACCAGAAAGACCTTTGCAGCGGCAGTGGCCCGCATCTACGTTCCCGGTACCAAGTTTGATTGTGTTCCGGTCCTTGACGGTGATCAGGGTATTGGTAAGTCCACGATTGTAAAAGACTTGGTTACTCCTGACTATTATTCGGAAACGTTGTCCCTTACAGATATGGACGACAAATCCGGCGCTGAGAAGCTGCAGGGCTTTTGGATTATTGAGATCGGTGAGCTTGCCGGTATGAAAAAAGCTGACATAGAGAAAGTGAAAGCCTTCCTCTCAACCTCCGATGATAAGTATCGCCCTTCTTACGGGAAGGTGGTCGAGAGCCATCCGCGTCAGTGCATCATTATTGCAACCGTTAATGGTGAACGTGGATACCTTCGTGATATCACAGGTAACCGTCGTTTCTGGATCATTAAGGTCCACCAGAAGAAGCAGAAAAAGAGCTGGCATTTTGACGAGCACTTCAGGCAGCAGTTTTGGGCCGAAGCCAAAGAGATATGGAAGGCCGGCGAAAAGCTCTACCTCGAAGGTGATGTGCTTGAAGCCGCGGAGGAAGCACAGAAAGGTGCAATGGAGGCGGACGAGCGTGTCGGTATGATCGAGGAGTTCTTAAACCGTGAGCTTCCCGACGACTGGGATGAAATGGATCTCTTTGCCCGAAGGAACTTCTTAACCGGGACCGAGTTTGGTGTGCCTGAACATGCGGGTAAACATATCCGTACTGAAGTCAGCAATGCAGAGATCTGGTGCGAGTGTTTTGGAAAGAGCCTGCAGGAACTCAAACCGTCGGATAGCTACGGTATTGCTGCGATGATGGCGCAGATCCCCGGTTGGGAGCGTACATCTCAAATCAGGCGACAGCCGATCTATGGCAGGCAGCGACTTTACCAGAAAACTACCTAAGCGTGGCACACACAACACAACTATTTCCCTTATATTCGAAATGCTTTTTATAAGGGTCAGGAATAGAAAACCTGTGAGCACACGCGCGTAAGGAATATAAGGGAGTGGTTGTGATTTTGTGTTCTTGTGTCAGATTGGAGCGATACATGAATGAAAAATTTATCGAGAAGAAATTAGTGGAAGCAGTAAGGAAAGCAGGCGGTCTTGCACCGAAGTTTGTGAGTCCCGGACTTGATGGTGTGCCAGATCGACTTGTGATCCTCCCTGTAGCACATATAGCATTTGTAGAGCTTAAAGCACCTGGGAAAATGATGCGGCCTCTGCAAGTGAGACGAAAAAAGCAACTGGAGAGCCTCGGATTTAAGGTTTACTGCATCGACGAGGTCTCCCAGATCGGAGGTGTCATTGATGAGATACGACGCTCATGATTATCAAAAGTACGCGACGCGGTTTATCCTAACGCACCCGATTGCAGCAGTGTTCTTAGAAATGGGTCTTGGAAAAAGCGTCATTACCCTGACAGCACTGTTTGACCTGTGCTTGGATCAGTTCCTTATTCGAAAAGTCCTGGTAATAGCTCCGCTGCGAGTGGCGAGGGATACTTGGCCTTCGGAAATAAAGAAGTGGGATCACCTGGATGGCCTTCTCTATTCGGTGGTAGTCGGGACGGAAGCTGAAAGGCGTGCAGCGCTTATGCGTACTGCAGATGTTTACATTATTAACAGAGAAAATGTCGACTGGTTAATTACCAAGAGCAAGATACCGTTTGACTTCGATATGGTGGTGATTGATGAGCTCTCCAGCTTCAAGTCCTACCAGGCTAAGCGATTTAAAAGCCTGCTTAAAGCAAGACCTACTGTAAAGAGAATCGTCGGTCTTACCGGAACACCGAGTAGCAATGGACTCATGGATTTGTGGGCTGAGTTTAGAGTTCTGGATCTCGGGCAAAGGCTCGGTAGATACATCACCCATTACAGAAATGCCTACTTTACCCCAGATAAGAGAAATGGTGAGGTGATTTTTTCTTACAAGCCGCTTCCGGGAGCGGAGGAAGCCATCTACCAGCGAATATCCGACATCACGATTTCGATGAAGTCCTGCGATTATTTAAAACTACCGGAGTGTGTGATCAACGAGGTCCCGGTGGTGATGAGTGAAAAAGAGATGGCGATTTACGACGGATTCCGCGAGGATATGGTCGCCAAAATCAAGGATCAGGAAATTGATGCAGCTAATGCAGCGGTCCTCTCAGGTAAGCTCCTTCAGATGGCCAATGGTGCGGTCTATGATGAAGATAAAAAGACACTTCATATTCATGACCGGAAGCTCGATGCCTTGGAGGACTTGATTGAAGGCACCAACGGAAAACCAGTGCTTATTGCATATTGGTATCAGCATGATGCCGAGCGAATAAAAGCCAGGTTTGACGTCAGGGAGATAAAGACCTCGAAAGATATTGAAGATTGGAATGCGGGAAAGATTCCTGCGGCAATCATTCACCCTGCTTCTGCAGGACACGGCTTAAACCTGCAGACCGGCGGGTCCACACTGATCTGGTTTGGCCTTACCTGGAGCCTTGAGCTTTATCAACAGACAAATGCAAGACTTCACCGTCAGGGTCAGAAGGAAACGGTTATTATTCACCACCAATGTCATTTACTTAACTTCTAATAATAATGTGATCTGTTGTTTTCGACCAGATTTTCTATCAACTTAAGAAA
>NZ_KE159725.1:0-11321 GCF_000403455.2 Dorea sp. 5-2
TGGCATGGCGGGATCCAGAGTACCACGAGACACGTGGAACCTTGTGGGAACAAGCGGGGACCACCCCGTAAGGCTAAATACTCCTTAGTGACCGATAGCGCATAGTACTGTGAAGGAACGGTGAAAAGAACCCCGGGAGGGGAGTGAAAAAGAACCTGAAACCATATGTTTACAAACTGTGGGAGGGCTTTACATGCCCAACCGCGTACTTTTTGTAGAACGGTCCGGCGAGTTGCGCCGGCTGGCGAGGTTAAGTCCTTAAGGGACGGAGCCGAAGGGAAACCAAGTCTTAACAGGGCCACAGTCAGCCAGAGCAGACCCGAAACCGGGTGACCTATCCATGTCCAGGATGAAGTTGCCGTAAAAGGCAATGGAGGTCCGAACCCACATCCGTTGAAAAGGGTGGGGATGAGGTGTGGATAGGGGAGAAATTCCAATCGAACCCGGAGATAGCTGGTTCTCCTCGAAATAGCTTTAGGGCTAGCCTCATACAAGTCTTGCGGAGGTAGAGCACTGAATTTCCTAGGGGGCGTCAAAGCTTACCGAAGAATATCAAACTCCGAATGCCGCTAAGATGGTGTATGGGAGTCAGACTGCACGAGATAAGTTGGGCAGTCGAAAGGGAAAGAGCCCAGACCTACAGCTAAGGCCCCAAAATGTGTGTTAAGTGGAAAAGGATGTGGGATTTCGAAGACAACTAGGATGTTGGCTTAGAAGCAGCCATACATTCAAAGAGTGCGTAATAGCTCACTAGTCGAGAGGTCCTGCGCCGAAAATGTCCGGGGCTGAAACACACTGCCGAAGCTTAGGAACCAGAAATGGTTGGTAGAGGAGCATTGGATACAGGAGGAAGCGGTACCGAAAGGAGCCGTGGACAGTATCGAAGAGAGAATGCCGGAATGAGTAGCGAGAGGAAGGTGGGAATCCTTCCGGCCGAATATCTGAGGTTTCCAGGGTAAAGCTGATCTTCCCTGGGTAAGTCGGGGCCTAAGGCGAGGCTGGGAAGCGTAGCCGATGGATAACAGGTTGAGATTCCTGTACCACAATATAACAGAACTGTGGGGACACACGTGGAAAGTATGAGCCGGGAATGAAAAGACCGGTGCAAGCGAGGTAGGAGGCGTACAGGCAAATCCGTACGCTGATCTGAAGGCGTGATGCGGACCGAACAAGAGTAGGGAAGCATATGAGCCATGTGTCAAGAAAAGCCGCTATCGTTTATATTGTGCCCGTACCGCAAACCGACACAGGTAGATGAGGAGAGAATCCTAAGGCCGACGGGAGAAGCATTGTTAAGGAACTCGGCAAAATGACTCCGTAACTTCGGGAGAAGGAGTGCCGGTGAGAGCCGGCCGCAGAGAATTGGCCCAAGCAACTGTTTAGCAAAAACACAGGTCTGTGCGAAACCGGAAGGTGAAGTATACGGGCTGACGCCTGCCCGGTGCTGGAAGGTTAAGGGGAGAGGTTAGCGAAAGCGAAGCTTTGAACTTAAGCCCCAGTAAACGGCGGCCGTAACTATAACGGTCCTAAGGTAGCGAAATTCCTTGTCGGGTAAGTTCCGACCCGCACGAAAGGCGTAATGATTTGGGCACTGTCTCAACAATGCACCCGGTGAAATTGAAGTACCAGTGAAGATGCTGGTTACCCGCGCCAGGACGGAAAGACCCCATGGAGCTTTACTCCAGCTTGATACTGGGATTCGGTATTGCATGTACAGGATAGGTGGGAGGCATAGAAGTGGCGACGCCAGTTGCCGTGGAGCCGATGTTGGGATACCACCCTTGTGATACTGGGTTTCTAACCAGAGGCCGTAAGCCGGCCATGGGACAATGTCAGGCGGGGAGTTTGACTGGGGCGGTCGCCTCCGAAAGGGTATCGGAGGCGCTCAAAGGTTCCCTCAGAATGGACGGAAACCATTCGAAGAGCGCAAAGGCAGAAGGGAGCTTGACTGCGACACCGACGGGTGGGGCAGGTACGAAAGTAGGACTTAGTGATCCGGTGGTATAAAGTGGGATTGCCATCGCTCAACGGATAAAAGCTACCCTGGGGATAACAGGCTTATCACTCCCAAGAGTTCACATCGACGGAGTGGTTTGGCACCTCGATGTCGGCTCATCGCATCCTGGGGCTGAAGTAGGTCCCAAGGGTTGGGCTGTTCGCCCATTAAAGCGGTACGCGAGCTGGGTTCAGAACGTCGTGAGACAGTTCGGTCCCTATCCGGCGCGGGCGTAGGATATTTGAGAGGAGCTGTCCTTAGTACGAGAGGACCGGGATGGACTGGCCGCTGGTGGATCTGTTGGCTTATCAAGGCCATGGCAGAGTAGCCAAGCCGGGAGGGGATAAACGCTGAAGGCATCTAAGCGTGAAGCCCCCCTCAAGATGAGATATCCCTACCAAAAGGTAGTAAGACCCCTTGAAGACGACGAGGTAGATAGGGCGGAGGTGGAAGTGCAGTAATGTATGGAGCTGACCGCAACTAATCGGTCGAGGGCATGACCAAAGGTGGATAGGTTAAAGAGGAAGATGGAAGGTTAAGAGGGTTTAGCCTTAATGATTTCTTGTATGCAGTTTTGAAGGTACATGAGAAAACACTTGCTATATATGATACGAAGGAGTATAATATAGTTGGTGTTTCTTTGGATTTAAAGAATATAAAGTGATCCTCGATAGCTCAATGGTAGAGCACACGGCTGTTAACCGTGGGGTTGTTGGTTCGAGCCCAACTCGGGGAGTTTGAAAAAACCCGTAAACGTCACTGTTTGCGGGTTTTGCATATCCGAAGATAAGAGAAAGAAAATTTTGACAGGCAATATACTATTAACCGAAAAAGATAAGCCTCAATAGCTCAATGAAGATGTACGGAAGTGAGGGTAAAGCTGTGGCTTTCCATTTAAAGAAACCTTGTATTGGACTTGTATGGGGTTTCTTTTTGTATGAACGGATTGAAGATAGGAGGAGAATAGATTATAATATAGGAATAATCAAATAAGTGAAAGCAGGAAAGAAAAAATGTCAGAGCATCAGGGCGTTGAGTGGAAGGAAATTTGGAAAGATGAATAGAAGCATTACAGGAATTCAGAAAAAAATCTGTTTATAAAAAGCGTTTAAGTAAAATTGCAGCAGAGGTCAATGATAAATTATTGTTAGAGAATTTAAAATTGTTTGAGGGAGAAAATCTGATACGGACGGCAATTTTAATGTTCCATTCTGATCCGGAAAAATGGGTAACAGGCGCATATATAAAAATTGGATATTTTGGAGACTCTAATTCTGATTTAAGATATCAAGACGAAATTCATGGACCATTAATTTTACAAGCAGATAAAGCGATAGAGTTAATTTATACAAAGTATATGAAAGCTTTCATTGATTATGAGGGTTTGCAGAGAATAGAAACATATATGTTTCCAATGGAGGGATTTCGTGAGATCTTGCTGAATGCCATTAATCATAAAGATTATAGTACTGGAATTCCCATTCAGATTAGCATTTATGAAGATAAAATATATGTTTGGAATGATGGAAAATGGCCAGAGAATTTGCCTGTAGATGAAATATATAAAAAGCATTCCTCCATACCGTATAATCCTAAAATGGCAGATGTTTTCTACAAAGCTGGAGAGATTGAATCCTGGGGAAGAGGATTTGATAAGATTATGGAGGTATGTGAAAAGGAAAAGGCTCCCTATCCTGAAATTGATGCTAACTCCAGGGGCGTTATGGTATTGTGTAAACCTTGTGAGCAATATAATAAACTATTGAAAGATAGACCTGGAAAAGAACTTTTGCCAAATGTACAATTAGAAAAGTTGTCACAGGAAGAAAAAGATCGCATGAGTCCAATATTGAAGTATCTGGATGATAATTCTATAATCACCAATGCAATATGCCGTGATTTAATAGGGAAATCGGTAGCAACGACGAAACGTTATCTAAACAGATTATGTGAAGTGGGAATTTTGGAGCAGAAAAGTGCTGGTAGGAGTTCATATTATAAACGAAAATGAGCCGATAAATGAGCCGATAAATGAGCCGATTAATAAATGAATATAGATAATTATAGAAATAGGCAAGCTTTTGGGGTGAAAAATGCTATTGTGAAAAATTCTATAGGAGACAGAAAATGAATGTAAAAGAAAAGGTACAAGAATTATTGAAATATTGCTCATCTTACCAAGGGCATTCCTATATGGTAGACGAGCGGCGTATAGATGAAACGTTTCGGGTTGTGCTGTCGGAGGAAACAGAGATAATAGAGAATTTAGAGCATTTGCATTTTATTTTGCTTACTGGCGAGGCAGGAGACGGAAAATCGCACCTTTTGAGGAGCTTAGGGCAGCGGCTTTCAGACTATCGTTTTCAGATCTACCAGGATTTATGAACTGCAGGGAGACTATGCTATTTGTGTGGAAGAAATTTATGTTACGACTTTCGAGAGTGGGCAGATTAGGAAGACGGTTGAGTGCTTGAATGCCTGTACGAAGGGGATAAAACGAGGAAATTGTGATTTGAGTATTGTACTGAATGATACTCAGAACTGTATAGGAGCAACACAGGTAGCGCAGAAAAATGGAGAGGATTTTAATGTCCGCTGGGAAAATGTTGCCGAGGATATTCTAGACAAGCTATCAGAGAAAAAGAATGTGAAGATACGGTATAAGAGGTATAATGAAGAACAGATGAAGGCAGGAATTGTAGATAATGTAATAAATCTAAATAACAATATAGATGCCTTTATGCTGTCTAAAGAATATCGAGATGGCTATATCACAATCGAGGATCGGAAGGAAACAGAATGAAACCAATAATGAGTGATGATAATATGTATCAATATTTCCAGGAAGAGGTAAAATATGTCTTTAGGAAAATATGTAGCTGGGAACAGCCCTATTTTTACACACGGTTCACAGTGGAGACAATTACGGATATTGCGAAAAGCCTGAGTGTGCTATATGATTCGAATGAAGTGAAGGAAGAAATCTGTTTGATAGATAATGCATTGGAAATCCTAAACGAGTTCATTTGTATTGAAGGCATGGAAAACCTGTTGGTCAATAATTATTCTGCGATTGAAAATGCAATTTTTCTGGAACATTCATCCAGTGGAAAACCCCGGATGATTCGGGAACACTATAAGCATCAGTTTCGCAATGTATATCTGGGGCTGGTGCTGATGGAACAGATGGGATTATGGGAAGACATAGAAGAATGTATCAGTGAAGAAGCAAATGAGTATAGTTGTTACATTATGGATTGTATCCGGCAGGATATAGAAAATTCTTATATTGTGGAAAAGAAAGAAAAAGAAGCTTTAAAGGAGATTGTGTATAAAACTTATTTTGTTGCGGCGCTGTTCCATGATATCGGACATCCTCTTTCTTATTATTTTCGGGTATCGGATGAAATACAGCAATTTACGCCGTTTTTTAAGATTATCAGTTCCGGGATAAAGACGGAATTTTCTGAAATAAAGGCTCTATTGAATAATAGCTTGCTGTTTCGCACGATAAATACCACGGAAATTAAGAAAAAATATGAGAATAACGACCATGGATGCCTGTCTGCGATTAGCTTTTTGTTAAATTTCTATTTTTCTGGAAGCATTTACAGTATCGGGCAAGGGAGAAAAAACAGATGTATTGTAGAAATGGCGGCTGTGGCAATCTATAAGCACACAGATAAATGTGAGGATGGGAAAGGAATGCTTTTCAGCCAAGATGCGATTTCTTATCTGCTGAGAATCTGTGACGATATGCAGGAGTGACAGAGGTTTATGGTTTTGATTGAAGATACTCATAATTATCTTATGTGTCCGGACTGCGGAAAAATAATTGCTCCGAAAGGAAGCGACGAAAATGCGTACAGGTGTGACTGTGAAAGTAAAAGGGATTACCATAAGATTACAAAGCTGAAAAATAAAAAATTGAATTATATAGATATTTGCGACCAGTTGGAATTGTCTGATGAGGATGGAAGGATTACCGTTAAGATAGAGTATGATTACTATCGCCAGATTGAGCTATTGCTGAATAATTATAAAGGGGTAGTTTACCGTGAAAAAGGATTAAAAGAGCTAAAAGCTTTGTTAGAGAATCAAAATGGCATTAGACAGATAAAGATAGAGGCTTTTCTCTCTAATAATCCGATTTTACTGATTCATAAAATGATAGAGGAAAGTGAGAAGCAAGAAGAAATAGTTCAATGGTTAAGGAACATGGCAGACGGAAATAAAAAAGATACAACCTAAACTCCCGATAAATTATACACATAATCTAGTATAAAAGTGTTGAGAACCCGCATAAATACTGATGTTTTTTACTTTTTTCTATTTACAAATCTGTGTATAAATTATATAATATAATTATATATTATACACAGGAAAGAGGATTGTAGTATGGCATCATATGTTTATGTTAAAAACCCCAACGGAACCACTTATGTATACGAGAATGAATCTTATTGGGATAAAACGGAGCAAAAAACAAAGCACCATCGTAAATGTGTTGGCAAGCTGCATCCTGAAACAAATGTAATCATTCCAACCAGAAAAAAATCTGTTGCCACTAACAAAGCGGATCCACAAACAGAACATTGCCGCGTGTCTACAATCGGGCCGGCGTTGCTTCTTGATAAAGCTGCTCGCGAAACAGGGCTTGTCAAAATCTTACGCTCCTCTTTTCCAGAAGATTGGGAGCGTATCCTTACCTGTGCTTATTATCTTGCCAGTGAAGGAAATGCGCTTTGCCATGTAGAACAATGGTCTGCCTATAACCAACATCCATACCAGTCTAAACTTGCAGACCAGCGTGTCAGCGAACTACTAAGTCGTATCACCTCTTCACTGCAACAGGATTTTTTCGGGAAATGGATTGCGGCCAAACACAATAAAGGGTATTTTGCCCTTGATATAACAAGTATTTCGTCCTACAGTGAGTTTATTGACTATATTCGCTGGGGATATAATCGGGATGGTGAGGATCTTCCCTATGTCAACCTCCTGATGTTGACCAGTGAAGAATCCCATCTGCCTATATACTATAGGATACTTTCAGGAAGTATCAAAGATGTATCTACAATAGATGAAAGTCTTGCCAACTTAAAGCTTTTGGGATCACGTTCTGTTCATCTGGTCATGGATAAGGGGTTTTTTAGTGAGGCAAATATCAATGCGCTATATAACAGCCATTATCGTTTTAGCGTTGGCATTCCATTTACTGCTTCTATCGCTACAAACGCAGTAGAGGAAAACCGGACAGGAATGGATTCCCATAAAAATTTTATCAGTATTGGTGAGGATGACCTTTACGCGGTAACAAAATGTACGAAGTGGAATGGGCACAGATGTTATATCCATACGTATTATGATAGTCTGAAGGCGGAATTGGAACACAAAAAATTTACGCATAAGCTGCTCCAGTGCTATGACGAGTTGGTAAACTGTAAGGAGAAATCTGAAAACCAGGCATTTTATAACAACTATTTCATTGTCAAAGACCTTCCGAAACGTGGACGGAAGGTAGAGTATAATGAAGGGGCAATCAGCAAACATAAGCAGAATAGTATTGGCTGGTTTGTAATGATAAGCAATAAAACCAAAGATGCTGCCGAGGCATTGCGGGCATATCGCCAAAAGGATGCTGTCGAAAAAGGTTTTGACGATCTCAAAAACGATCTGGATATGAAACGTTTGAGGATTCACTCAAACGCAACCATGGAGGGACGTATATTTATCCAGTTTATTGCGCTTGTCCTGACTACCTATCTGAAAAATGTTATGGAAGAACACGGATGGACACGCAATCATAACCTTCAAGAAATCTTTAGTGAAATGAAATCTCTAAAACAAGTATCCATTGAAGGTAAACGTAAAAAGCTTGTAACAACACCGACCAAACGTCAACGGGAGATTATTGAGTTATACCAGGTCACCGTATGACCTGTGTATAATTCAACGGGATTTTAGGATACAATGCAAGCATTTTACAGGGAATATGAGGGGATTTTTCGAAGGTATTATGAGAAAAAGGAGGAAGAGAAGCCACCCATAGAGAAACCATATGGAGAACAGATTGAAATAGATGTATTGAAATATGGAGAAAAAGCGAGAAAATATGTAAAGAAATATCTGGGAGAGATTTATGAGCTGTGGTGCTTTCTTGAAGAAAAGCCCTTAGATGGCAAACATGATTGATCGATCCAATTTTGTAGGTAAGAATATGTAAGAACGAAAAATATTTGTTTCAGGTAGAGAGTTTCTTGAATTGATGAAAAGAATCCTAAAAACCGATGCAGAAAAGGTGAACTAGATTGCTGTATAGATGAATTACGGGATTATTTATTGGGCGGAAATGGTTATAATACAACCAAAGAGCAGTTAGTTAAATATTACGCTGCTTTTTTATCCAAAATAATATTTTCGGTGTGGGAGCGCACCCGTTGGTAGAGCACACGGCTGTTAACCGTGGGGGTGTTGGTTCGAGCCAACTCGGGGAGCTTAAGAAAAGTCCGTATACGTCAGCGTTTACGGGCTTTTGTTATACTCAAGATAGAAGAGAAGGATTTGAGAAAGCAATGTACTGTTAACCGAAAAAGATAATACTCAATGGCTCAATGAAAAATAAAAGAAGGAAAAATTATCTACGGGATATATGGAAGCAAAAGTAAAGCTTCGGCTTTTCATGTAATGAAACCTTGTATTGAGTTTATGCAGGGTTTCTTTTTTGTATTAATCAATTGAAGATAGTCGGAGAATAGATTATAATATATGAATAATCAAATAAGTGAAAGCAATAAAAATTAAGAGGGTGATGAATTGGCTTCGCGAATAGCTGAATACGATGAGAAAAGCGGCTTGCCTTTTGATCGTGGATATTTAGAGTGTGGCTTGCCATGTTTTTTACAGGAATCTATAGAGCAGATGAAAAAGGCATGGAAGAAACTAGACGCAGGGGAAGAGTATCTGCAATGGGATTGTGATTTCTGTAATCTGCAAAGCGATATCAACACAACAGAAGTAAATGGAATGATAAGCAGTGAACAGGCGTGGTATTTGCGGGAAAAATATCTGCGTATAGAAAAACATGAATTTATTGAATGATAGTTAAAAGAAAGGAAAATGATGTTCGGATATGATAGACTTTACAGAATTACCCAAAAGAAATAAATCATACGCGGGGGCAAATGGAAGCAAAATATCGATTGTATATAACGGGGAACAGTATATGCTTAAATTTCCGCCGCATCCGGTGAAAAATCAAGATATGAGTTATAGCAACAGTTGCATTTCGGAGTATTTGGGATGTAAGATATTTGAAAAAGCAGGGGTTCCTGTGCAGGAAACGATTCTTGGAACATATAAGACAAAAAAGGGTGTGGAAAAAATTGTTGTTGCATGTAAAGATTTTACTTCTGTTGGGATTGAACTACAGGATTTTGCGTCTTTAAAAAATCAGATTATTGATTCAGAGCGAAATGGATATGGCACAGAGCTTGCGGACATTCTTTCTGTATTTGATGAACAGACGGCAATGGAGCCGGAGAAAATAAGAGAACGATTTTGGGATATGTTTATTGTGGATGCTTTTATTGGTAACTGGGACAGACATAATAGTAATTGGGGTTTTTTGTATCATGTACAATCGGATGAATTAACACTGGCGCCGGTTTTTGATTGTGGGAGTTGCTTGTATCCACAAGCAGATGAAAGAATGATTATGAAGATTCTTGCAGATAAACAGGAAATTAATCATCGCGTTTTTAATATCCCGTTATCAGCTATTCAGAACAATGGAAAGAAAATTAATTACTACGAATTTATTTCTGCGTTAGACAATGAGGAGTGTAATAGAGCATTGTTACGGATTTTATCGCGGATAGATATGAAGGAGATTTTTAATGTAATTGAAAAAACGCCATTTATCAGTGATTTGCAAAAAGAGTTTTATAGAACAATGTTGATGACAAGGAAGGAACGTATCTTGGAGTATTCTGTAAAACGAATGTCTAAACAAGTAAGCAAATATGAGATGGACCGATAGTATTAGTTTTAATTTTTCGGTGTGCGATTGTGTCGATGGTAGAGCACACGGCTGTTAACTGTGTGTGGGGTTGGTTCGAGCCCAACTCAGGGAGTTTGAAAAAACCGTAAACATTAGTGTTTGTGGGTTTTATATATCTATAGCCGTGATTTATTAGGAAAACCAGTTGCAACAACGAAACGTTATCTCAACAGATTGTGTGAAGTGGGAATTATAGAAACAATAGGATACATTGGTGCATTTGAAGTCATAGAATGCGTGCCCAACCAGGGAGGGATAAAGATCTTCTAGAGCGGGGAAGACACTTTGAGTTCCGCATGAAACTTCAACACGATGGTGGACTGTAGATCCTTGAAATAATAGTAGGCACGTACGAGATTTCGCAGGTCAATGATTGTGTCATCCGGGACAATGGAGTCTTAAGAGAGGCCTTTAGACCGACTTTAGCAGCTTTTTTGAATCAAATTTATCATTATGCAGTTTCCTAACGTTCATATTTGTGCTATTCATTAGTAATGAAAGGTAAATAATGTTGTCTTATAACTTCTGATGGAGGGGGATTCCTCCTTCCGTTATATCTATATAGATTTATTAGATTGGACTTTGTAACTATTAACCAGTAGTCATTCTTGACTACACCATTACTATACTAGGATATATATGAGATATATTTATGCACTTAGAAAAAAGGAAGAAAGAAGCAATACGGATTTAAAGAAATATGTAAACGAAATAAAAAATTCGTTGAAATATTTGGATGTGGAAGAGGAAAACTATATAGTAGTTAATACAGATTCCTTCGAATTTAGCTTTTCTGGATGTATTACAAGAGGATATTTACAACAGATGGGCAAACGACTTGCAGAATTAGGTGTAGGAAAAGGCGGCTTTGTCAGACAGAATAACAAAGCATATGCTTTTCTTTTATTTGATGAATCAAAGGCAGAGGATGAACAAGTATCTGTTGAATTGGTCGATTGTTCAACGATAGACTTTGAGGATGAATATAGACGTAATAATATGCCTGAATGGGTCAGTTTTTATAGAAAAGTAGAACTAAGTACTACACATATTGTTGGACGGCGAATTGAGGGAGACATAAACGGCAAATTATTTTTCCAACCTTTTTCGCATTGACTGCGCAGCGCTGTCTACAAATGCATAATACCGCCGAAAATGCAGCACGCTGTTGGTATAGCTTTTCTTTCGAAATCGAAAGGCCATGAATCCCATTATGAGATCCATAGCCACATGATGTATTTGGATTTTTTATTGTTTGTCAGC
>NZ_KE159725.1:13341-72259 GCF_000403455.2 Dorea sp. 5-2
CTCTGCCAGGACACGGAGGATGAAGAACAGGCCGCAGCCGGAATAGGGGATGATGAAATCCGGGAGGATGGCATGGGTATGGCCGCAGGTACAGATGAGGCGAAGGATGCAGAGGCTGTGTCGGACAGGGGCGCCGTCTATGAAATCCACCAGGGAACGGTCATAATAGGCATGGATCTTGCAGCTGCCCGCTGCCCCGCAGAAGGGACAGGTCTGCAGCTGGGGGCGGAATCCAACCATGAAAGACTCAAATAGTGCTTTTGATGAAGTTTTTATACGGATCAGCTTGCAAAATAGGGAGTTTTCTCTTATCATAGTATATGTCGGCAGTGCCAAAGCCTCACGAGTGGGACATGATCCCGTATATGGCAGGCACGCTGGTGTATGAGAGAAAGAACAAACTGTAGGAGGTTGGTGTTCTTTCTCTTTTTTTTCGTTCCAAAAAAACTATATCGGAACAGGCTGGAATGGTCAAGAGGAAAATGCGCCGTTTCCTACAGCGCGCTCTGATAGACAGTATTAAGGAGATGAGATTTTAATTCGATGTTTTTGTGCGGGAGATAGGAACTTTAGTTTGCTGGGCGACAACATATTTCAATAAAAAGAGCTAGAGATATATTTGGCGGGTTCTATGAACTTACCAAAGAGAATGATGTTGTTTTATTAGTTGAATTGAAATATTACTATTTAACAAATGAAAGGTATAATGAGTATCTTGAATCTAGTGATACATATGATTACATATCTAGTAGATATCCCCAAAATTCTATAAGAAAAAATACTTGTATAATTGAACATCTCTATTCGGCTGGTCGCTATCGACAGGATCTTGTAGATTTGGCAGATATTACATTCTTGAATGTAGTTTCAAGTTCTGAAAAAGAAAGAGTGATATCAAAATTTAATCTGAAAATGGAATCTCATATTGGTCAATAATATGAGACAAATACAAAAGGTAGAAATCAAGATACCAACTATACATTTACTATTCATAATGTAGGACAAGCCCTTGCTACATCATTAAGAGAGAAAGGAGAACAACCATTTTTTTATTTTGATTACGGTATTGCATGCGGAAGAAATAAGTTTACTTTGCCGGTTGATGCAGAACTGCCTATAGCAGAAAATGCAACAATATTGCTATCCCATGTGGATGAAGACCATTGGTGTGGCTTTAGAATTAATCCAGAAGCTTTGAAATGTAGATGGGTGGTTCCACAAAAACCAGGAAAGGCATTGAAAAAGATGCTCTCATCGGTGTATTTAAGTGGTGGTTCTATTAGTTTATATAGGGCAAATGGACTTAATATATTTAGAATTAAAAGTGTAAATAACTGTATGGTGGCCGGTAATGAGAAATCAAAAATTAAGTCTTTACGTGCTCCAAAGACTGTTCATGAAAATGGTAACGCTTTGTATATATTTGCTGAACACGAAGGAAAAAAATATAAAATAGCTGTATCAGGTGATCAAGATTATGATTATCAGAATAACAATTATTTAAAGGATGTAAACTTATTAGTAGCATGTCATCATGGAGGGAAATATAGTTGGAGTAAAAAAGCAATAGTTCCTAGGCCTAATACTGATGAAAACACATTAATATATAGTTACGGACAGGGAAATACATATGGTCACCCATCAGAAGTTGGAGAGTATGTAAAGCAAGGATGGAAAACAGAACATCGTACACCATTAGATGGTGCTTATAAAATAGATTTGAAATTGATAGATAATACAAGTCTTAAGGGAATGATAAAGGCAGATAATCCGATGGGAATGGAGTTTGAGGTATAAGTAAAATATTAATAACAGAAATAGATAATAAGGATAATGAATTTAAAAGAAGAAGGGATGAGATTTTCTCAAGAAAAATCATAAAATAGTAGACGCAAAATATTCTAATTTGAAGTTGAAACAGAAGGAAAAAATTATGCATGGATGTTTGAGGAAACAAAACGTTACCATGACAGGAATGGTAAATAGGGAGGAAAGCTCTTTCTGGTGAATAGTAATAAAGTATTAGTAGAGGCAACGTAACTTGAGCATGGATGTTTTGAATAAGAAATTATAGTGAAATGATTTTTGGGTGTGTGACCGTGCCAATGGTAGAGCACACGGCTGTTAACCGTGGGCTTGTTGGTTCGAGCCCAATTCAGCAAGGCAAATGAACAGTTTAGCAAAACCCTGTAGACATGAATGTTTACAGGGTTTTCCCAACTTGGTGCTTATACAAAAATAAGCGCTTGCTATCAATCCCAAGGATGCAGCACAACCTTAATAGCTTCCCCGGTCCTTGTAAGCCGGATCCCTTCCGTGATCTGATCTAACGGAAGGACATGGGTCACGAACTTCTCTGTCGGGAAGGACGGAGAGATTGCCAGCTGGAAGGCTCTCTTAGACTGGCTGTAGGATGCGCCGAAGTGGCCCTTGATCCAGATATTGTTATAATGGATCAGGTTGCAGTCGAGTTCTGTCATGGAGCCTTTTGGAACGCCGCCGAAGAATACGACAAGACCGCCTTTTTTCACCATATGGATGCTCTGAGTCTGCGTAGCGTTGACGGGTGTGGCGGAGATGACCTTGTCGGCGCCTTTTCCGCCTGTGAGCTTTCTGACCGCTTCGATCGGGTCGGTAGCGGAGCTGTTCACCGTAATATCCACTCCGAATTGTTTCGCCATGTCGAGGCGTGATTCGTTGATGTCGATCATGATGACTTTCTGTGCGCCGCGGATCTTGGCGAGCTGTGACATGAAGCATCCGATCGGGCCTGCGCCGATGATGACTAAAGTGTCCGGATAACCGACTTTTACATTTTCCAGGCAGGCGAATACGGAGGTAAGCGGTTCTCCGAGGCTTGCCGCGTCGAAGGAGACGTCGTCCGGGATCTCGTAGATGCCGCCCCGCCGGATCTTCTCTCCGGATACTGCGACATATTGGGCAAAACCGCCGGTTCCGGCAAGTTTAGCGACGGCGGTGTCGGAGCAGTTCTCGCTGTGCCCGCTGACGCACTCATCACATTCCATGCAGTAGGTGCCGGGGAAGAGGAAGAGGCGGTCCCCAACCTGGTATCTTGTCTCTGCCGGTCCGATCTCATCGACAAAACCTACGATCTCATGTCCGTATATAAACGGATAATTCCCCTTTCTAGAATCTGTTGTCAGGTTGCGGATGTCTGAACCGCATAAGCCAACGGACATGATCTTAAGGATCAGCCCGTCGCCGGGGCACTGCGGCCTTGCCACCTCTTCTACACGAATATCATTAGGTCCATACATTAATGCTGCTTTCATAATCAAATACAGCTCCTTTCTTTTGGTGATCCATCAATGTGGAATTTATAGGTATAGTATAATGAGGACGTCCTGAGACATTCAAACACAATATTGCCACATACTAACGGAAGTAAGATATTTCCATATGAAAGTGGAAAATATAAAGTTGAGAGATATGCTTGGTTTTATTATCGTAAGGATAAGAAATACGATAGTGAAGGAGAAAAGAGATGGCAAAGATTGAAAATTATTTATTAGGAATGGACTGCGGTACGACGAATATCAAGGCGATCATTCTTGGTGAAGACGGGACGGTGGCGGCAGAGGCAAGCAGGCCCAGCAGATTCCTGAATCCTGGACCGAACATGCAGGAACAGGACGCCAATGAGTGGTGGAGCAATACGGTGGATATCTTTCGTTCCCTCTGCGATCAGGCAGGACCGGATGTTGTGAAGCGGATCCGCGGGATATCCATAAGCTCCCACACAGTTACGATGCTTCCGGTAGATAAGGAAGGCAATCCGCTTCGGACGGCGATGACCTATCAGGATAACCGTTCGGCGGCGGAGCTTCATTATATCGTAGACGCGATCGGATATGACCGGTTTGTCCAGATCGTAGGCGGACAGCCCGCCGTTGCATTTCTGCCGAATAAGATCCTGTGGTATAAGAAGAATCAGCCGGAATTATTTGCCAGGACGGCTTATTTCATGCAGGCAAGCTCGTACATCAATTACAAATTGACGGGCGTTATGACAACGGATATTGACCAGGCGTCCAGAACACAGTGTCTGGATATCGGTACAATGCAGTGGTCTGATGAGATTGGGGAGGTCATCGGCGTTGACCTTAAGGAAATGCTTCCGCCGCTGAAATTAGTGGATGAGATCATCGGATTCGTGACGGACGATGCGGCAAGGGAGACAGGGCTGATCGCAGGTATTCCGGTCGTCGCAGGGTGCAGTGATGCCATGGCGTCCATGCATGCGACGGGGATGAGCCGTCTGGGAGAGGCCGGAGAGTCGTCGGGAACCACATCTCTGGTGTTCGTGGGCAGCGATGTGAAGAGTGCGCCGGACATTCCGGTGGTGACAAAGCCGTGTGCGATCGACGGCATGCCGTGGGTCTTTGATGCGCCGATCCAGACCAGCGGCGCGGCGCTTAAGTGGTTCATTGAGACGATGGCGGCAGAGGAACGCGCTTATGCAGAAGCACACGGCAAGAATATATATACGTATCTGAATGAATTGGCGTTGGAGTCAAAGCCAGGTTCAAACGGGCTGTTTTTCTATCCTTATCTGTTAGGAGAGCGGGCGCCGCTTTGGAATGAGTACGCGCGGGGAATGTTCATTGGTATGGGGATGGATATGAAGCGCAGCGATCTGGTGCGTTCTGTATTCGAAGGTACGGCTTACGCACTGCGGCATGTCATGGAGACGGTGAAGGAGTCCGGAGCAAAGGCGAAGATCTTAAGGATCTGCGGCGGAGGAGCCAAGAGCAGGACATGGTGCCAGATCAAGGCTTCTATGCTAAAGATGCCAGTGTATATCTTAGATGAAAGATCCGGCGACGTGCCGGTGGGTGACGCGCTGATCGTAGGGCATAAGGTGGGGGTATTTGCCGATCTTGCCAAAGCGGCGGAGCGTATCGTCAAGGTAGATTCCATCGTACAGCCAATGGATGAATGGGTAGAAGCTTATGACAAGCTGTATCCCTATTATGTAGAGATGTATCAGCACCTGGACCAGGATCTGAAGCGGCTTAAGGCGGCGGTTGAAGAACTCTAGGCGTATAGTGCGTCAAATATAAACGGCAAAGACAGAGGATCCGTTGCGGCGGGTCTTTTTGTCATGCACATATCTTTGCTCCATGCATATAATGAGGTAGACATTTATTCTTAGGAGTGTGTGCCCATGGACAAACGACTGCCTTATTATATGACATATCCGATGCTTTTGCCGAATGACGATGAGAAGAGTATGAGACGCGACCTGGATTACATGAAGAGTATCTATCCCCGGACCGCAAAGCGGCTGCTTCCTTATGTAGAAGAGGAATGTGACCGGATGGAGTACAGCGGCAGTATGATGTATGATGAGTACCCGGACCAGCTGCAGCTTCGGATGATGTGCAGGAGGATCTATGACCAGGCGTCACAGGAGGAAGATCGGCCGGGGGAATGGCTGATGGATCTGATACAGGTGATGGTGTATCATGAGCTGTGCCAGAGAAGATGTGAATACAGAAACTGCGGGAGGAGATTCTATTGATATAGCGGCGGAGGCATGCCAGTATGGCAAGGGGTGGACGGATAGGTAAAGATGTGGTAAAATATTCAACATAGCGTGGGGAGCTGTAGATAAGAGCGAGAGAAGATAAGCTCGGTAAGGGAAGGGGGAGAAGAAGGAAAATATGAAGGATAACATCATATTTATCGGAATGCCTGCCGTGGGAAAGAGTACCGTGGGAGTGATCACGGCAAAAAGGCTGGGATACCGGTTCATTGATACGGATATACTGATTCAGGAAGAAGAAGGGAAGCTGCTGAAGGATATCATCAGGGAGAAGGGGATCGAAGGCTTTCTGGAGGTAGAAGACCGTGTGAACGCAAGGGTATATACAAAGAGGACTGTGATCTCACCAGGAGGAAGCGTTATATATTGCGAGAATGCGATGAAACATTATAAAGAGATCGGCAAGGTTGTATACCTAAAAGCATCTTATGAGACAATAAGCAGGCGTCTTAATAATGTCAGGAACAGAGGGGTGATCCTGAAGAACGGGCAGACTCTGCAGGAGCTCTATGATGAGAGGACGGCGCTTTTCGAAAAATATGCGGACGTGACGATCTGTGAAGACGGATTGAGACTGGAAGATACGATTCAAAAGGTTCTGGATGAGCTGGCTGAGTAAGCGTCTTACGGTATATTTATATTACGGTAATCTATAAATATTACGAAAAGATTAAGCGTTTCTTAAAAAATATTTTACAAATCCGAAATATGTGGTATAATATCCACGCGGGCAATATGTAAAAACCAGAGATTACCGCGTTTATATCGTAAAAAAATACAGATAATAGATATATCATATAGATGAGAGAAGAGTATTAAATAATTAGACGTTGAGGTGCAACATGGAACAATATATTATAAAAGGCGGCCATCCACTTGTCGGAGAAGTAGAGATCGGCGGAGCGAAGAATGCCGCGCTTGCAATCCTTGCAGCAGCAATTATGACAGATGATACGGTATTAGTGGATAATCTGCCGGACGTAAATGACATTAATGTATTGCTGGATGCCATTACGGGCATCGGAGCCAGTGTTCACAGGGTAGACCGGCATACGGTCAAGGTGAATGGTAAGAATATTAACAGTGTTGACATAGAATACGATTATATCAAGAAGATCCGTGCATCCTATTATCTTCTTGGGGCATTGCTAGGGAAGTACAAACATGCGGAAGTGGCGCTTCCAGGCGGCTGTAATATCGGCAGCAGGCCGATCGACCAGCATCTTAAGGGATTCCGTGCCCTGGGCGCGTATGTGTCCATTGAACACGGAAAGATCATTGCGGAGGCAGACCGTCTGGTCGGCAAGCATATTTATTTCGATGTGGTCAGCGTCGGGGCGACGATCAATGTGATGATGGCGGCGACGATGGCAGAGGGACTGACTATTATGGAGAATGTTGCGAAGGAACCCCATGTGGTGGACGTCGCGAATTTCCTGAACAGTATGGGCGCGAATATCAGAGGCGCGGGGACGGATGTGATCAAGATCCGCGGGGTGCAGCGTCTGCACCGCTCGGAATATTCCGTGATCCCGGATCAGATCGAAGCGGGAACATTCATGTTCGCAGCGGCAGCTACAAGAGGCGACGTTACGGTGCTGAATGTGATCCCGAAGCATCTGGAAGCGACGGTGGCGAAGCTGATCGAGATCGGATGCGAAGTAGAGGAATTCGACGACGCTGTGCGGGTTGTTTCTAAGGGAGGCTTAAGGAGTACGCATGTCAAGACGCTGCCTTATCCGGGATTCCCTACGGATATGCAGCCGCAGATCGGCGTTACCCTTGCTCTGTGCAGAGGGACAAGTACGATTACGGAGAGTATCTTTGAGAATCGTTTTAAGTATCTGGATGAGCTTGCAAGAATGGGAGCGAACATTAAGATTGAGGGCAATTCCGCAACGATAGAGGGTGTAAGGCGTTTCTCAGGCGCAAGAGTAAGCGCTCCGGATCTGCGGGCGGGCGCTGCGCTTTGTATAGCGGGGCTTGCCACGGATGGGATCACGATCGTAGATGATATTGTATATATCCAGAGAGGGTATGAGCGGTTTGAAGAGAAGCTGCGCGGTATTGGAGCGATGATCGAGAAGGTTGCTTCTGAGAAGGAGATTCAGAAGTTCCGGCTGAAAGTAGGCTAAGCGGTTATCCGTCGGGGCGTCAGGACGATCAGGATGTCGGGCTATTGGCGATCAAGTTATTAGGTTATCAGGAGTTTTAGGCTATTAGGGTGTCAAGATAAAGTATATCTTGGCACCTTTTTTACGTGAAGAAATAAAAAAATCCAATAGCGATCACAAACGAAAACGAAACGACCAATAACGGAATAAAACGAAAATACATATTGACAAAAACATGGATGGAATGCTATAGTTGAACCATAAACGAAATAAAACGTTCATTTAAAAGAAAGGAGATGATCTATATCTGATTGTTTTGTTCGAAATCGCTCATATATACACGGCATTTGATTGTTTTTATGAATGATCATGTGGTATGATAAGAAGAAAACGATTTTAGAGGTGAAATCATGTTCCCGGAAGAGAGAAGAGAAAAGATATGTGAACTTGTAAATGAGAAAAAGACGGTCAGGGTGTCTGAACTGCGGGAGCTTCTGGATGCGTCGGAAGTAACGATACGGCGTGATCTGGAAGAGCTTCATAAGAAGAATATGCTTGTCCGGACACACGGCGGAGCGGTTGCATCCTATTCTGTGAGCCAGGAGGCAAGCGCGGTGGAATTTATCCAGTCACATGAACGTGCAGAGGAGAAGCGCGTGATTGCCGAGACGGCATACCGGCAGATTAAGGACGGCGAGACGATCTTCCTGGACGGTTCAAGTACGGTATATGAATTGGTAAAACGGATCGCAGAAGGTTCCGGAAAGCAGCTGCGTGTCATTACAACGTCGTTGACGAATGCGGCGGCTCTTGACGGGTGTGAGAGCGTAGGAGTCCTGATCCTGGGAGGTGAGATGAACCGGCGCCATAACAACCTGGAGGGATACCTGACCAATATGAATATCCGGAATCTCAGGGCAGACAAGTGCTTCATCGGGATTAACGGGATCGATGAGATATTCGGATACTCGACGACGAATTTCCCGGAAGCAGAGCAGAAGATGGAGATGGCAAAA
The DNA here is from genome assembly GCF_000403455.2 of Dorea sp. 5-2. GTDB lineage: Bacteria > Bacillota > Clostridia > Lachnospirales > Lachnospiraceae > Sporofaciens. The sequence continues at coordinate 22,041 of NZ_KE159725.1, forward strand.
TCGTCGATAAAGTCATACATTCTTGCAGATCATACCAAATTCGGAAAAACTTACATGGCAAAAGTGGATATTGAATGCGATTTTATCATAACAAACAAGAGGCTGGAAGAATATAATTATGAATGGCTGGAAGAGAAATGTCTGTTATTAACGCCGTGAAGAGACAAGAAAAGAGGTAAGCGATATGAAAAGAGCGGTATTAGAAGCTCCTGAAAAGATTGTATTTCAAGAAGTAGACAAAGCGGTTCCCCAAAAGGGGGAAGTGCTGATCAAGGTCAGAAGGATGGGGATCTGCGGGTCGGATATCCATGCGTTCCACGGACAGCATCCGACCATGTCATGCCCGGTTGTAATGGGGCATGAATTTTCAGGTGAGATAGCGGAATTAGGCGAGGGCGCAGGAAAGCTGCAGATCGGAGACGCCGTTACGGTAAGGCCTCAGATCACCTGTGGAGAATGTTATCATTGTAAGACAGGGAATGAAAATGTATGTCACGAGTTGAAAGTGATCGGCTGTAATGAACATGCGCCCGGCGGTGCGCAGGAGTATGCGCTTGTGCCGGAACATCTGGTGTTCGCTCTGCCGGAAGGGATGAGCTTTGACGACGGTGCGATGATCGAGCCGGTTGCGGTCGGCGTTGCGGCGGTGAAGACCTTTGCAATGGATGTAAAGGGGAAGAAGATCCTGGTGCTGGGAGCAGGAACCATAGGGAATCTGGTGGCACAGAGCGCCAAAGCGATGGGCGCGGCATCTGTTACGATCACGGATATCTGTGATGAGAAATTAGAGATCGCAAGAAGGTGCGGTATCGACCATACGATCAATACAAAGACGGAGAATCTGGAAGAAAGGCTCGAAGCATTTTACGGGAAGGACGGGCTTGACGGCGCCCTGGAGTGTGTCGGTTCGGAGATTACCGTAAATGAAGCGATCAAGGTATGCCGGAAGGAGACGGAGATCATTATCGTCGGGATCTATGCGAAGGATCCTGCGGTGCATATGATCGATGTGCAGGAGAAAGAGCTGCATTTAAGTGGAGTGCTGATGTATTCGGAAGAAGAATTTGTGCAGGCGATGAAGTTTATACAGGAAGGCGCTGTGGATCTGGAACCGCTGAAGACGAAGCATTTCCCGTTTGAAGCTTACGGCGAGGCTTACCGGTATATCGGTGAACATCCTGCCACATCAATGAAGATATTGATCGATATTGCGGAATAAAGAATTGGAGGAGAGAACGAGATGGATGGACGTACATTACAAAGAATGATTCACGATGCAGACAAGGGAGGATATGCGATCCCTTCATTTAATTATTCGGATATCTGGGATCTGATGGCGATCATCGAGGCGGCAGAGGAGCTGAATGCTCCGATCATGTTCGCGGCAAATCAGGTGGTTGCGGGTGTGTTCACCCCTGGCGTGAGCGGGGCTATGGGAAAAGCGTTCATGGCGAAGGGCAAGGTTCCGATGATCCATCATCTGGATCACTCGAAACATGTGGATCTGTGCCTGCAGTGTATTGACAATGGTTATCCGTCGGTTATGATCGACGGCTCCGACCATGATCTTGCGGCGAATATTAAGATGGTGCAGGAAGTGATGGAGTATGCCAAGGCAGACGGCCGCTGGGTCCATGTAGAGGCTGAAGTGGGGAAGATTCCGGGCAAAGGTGTGGAAGGCTATGTCAGCGAGGAAGAAAAGTTCCTGGTTGAAGTGGAAGATGTAAAGGAACTGGTGAAAGCGACGCATGTGGATTCTCTTGCTGTGGGGATCGGATCTCAGCATGGGTTTTATAAGGGTACGCCGAAGCTGAATATCCGGAGGCTCTCAGAGGTGAATGAAGCAGTGGATACTCCGCTCGTCCTGCATGGAGGATCCGGTATCCCGAGAGAGACCGTGAGAGAGGCGATCCGGCACGGGATCAATAAGATGAACGTAGGGACGATCATTCACTGTACATATATGAACAGCCTTCGCGCGGAGCTGAACAGAGTCGGAGAGAATCCATACACGCTGGATGTTATGGCGTCGATCCGCCATAACATCAAAGAGGTAGTAAAAGAATGGATCGATACCTGCATGGACGTTAACCGTGCCTGATCCGGAGTGTGATCGGTATGAAAGGCGTTGGAAACAATAAGTTGTTGTTTTCAGCGCTTTTTTTGATGCCCGCAATAGAAAATAATGGTATATTATGAAGTGAATGAATAAAAAGAAGGATAAACTGACAAAGGGGATGAGGAGTGGATGAATACAATGAATGAAATATATGTCCGTGAAAACTGGTGAAAGATGAGAAGAAAGAGACAGGAAAGCAGAGGGATAAGTTGGGAAAAGAGTATAATGAATTGGATATATAGAGAAGATTATGTGTAATATGCACAAAAACATAGGCTATAAATTGTGAATTACTTGTTATTGACAAATATAAGGCACGATGATAGAATTTAATTAAATCAATGAATTAAATAAAGATTTTCCTGTAAGTCGCCCCTTATATATGTTCAACGAATAAATAAATTGCATTAAAAAAAGAAAAGGAGAGCACGGGGATGAAGAACGGGATGAATCAAGATGGTGTACAGAAAATTAACAGGATATTGATCGTTCGATTGTTAAGGGAGGCAGGGAGCTGTTCCAGGGCGGATCTGGCGCGGATGAGCGGATTGAGGCCGGCAACGATCACCAATATAGTAAATGAATTGAAACATATACGTTTGATCAGGGAAGAGGGAGCGATCAATGCCGGAAGAGGAAGAAACGGGGTCGCGATCTCACTGGATACTTCGTACTATCGTGTGGTCGGAGTCCGTGTGTCCAGAAAATACTTCCTGGCGGGATTATTTGATATCGTAGGAAATGAATTGGAATCATCCAGGTATGAATTCGCGGAGGATGAGACGCCGAAAGAACGTTTTGAAAGGATCCAGGAGCAGATAGGAGCCATTCTGAAACGGGTGAAAGAAGAGAAGGTTGTTGCGATAGGGATTGCGATCCCGGGTCCGTTTTTCCGTAATCATGATTCGCAGGAGAAAGGGTTTGAATTTCAGGACTGGCCGGAGATCTCGATCGAGAGGCTGCTGAAAGAGCGGTTCGGAGTTTATGTGTTTGTAGAGCATGATGCGAATGCGGGAGCGCTTGGAAGTTATTGGCAGATGAATGTCGGGCAGGAGAAGATGCTGGTGTATTTCTCGGCAGGACAAGGGATCGGCGCCGGATTCGTGAATGGAGGCAAGCTGATCCTGGGAGCGTTAGGGGTTGCCGGCGAGATCGGGCATATGACGGTGGAGACAAACGGTATTCTCTGTAAATGCGGCAATTATGGCTGTTTGGAGATGTATTGTTCTTCAACGGTATTGGTAAATAGAGTGAATAAAAAACTCACAAAAGGAAATTATTCTATCTTAAAGGAAGGCTGCGATCTTGAGAAGATCGGGAATGCAGCCAGGGCGGGAGATAAACTGACCGTGGCGGAATACGAGAGAGAATGTTCATATCTGGGGGTTGGCGTGGTTAATATCATGAATATCCTGAATCCGGACATCGTCGTGATCGGCGATGAACTGGCGAGGATACTCCCGGAAACGATGAAGGAATGTGTGCTTAAGGTGGTACAAGACAGGATGAATCCCATTGTACGGGAGCATACAGATATATATATTGTAGGCGATAAGGAAGATCTGTCTCTTAAGGGGGCGGCGATCGTCGCGATCGAGGGTCTGCTCGATGAACCGATCGCGTTTGAGTGGGCGGAAGAACAGTGAAAAAGAGCCGGCTTTTGTGCATAGCACGAAATTAAAATAAAAAACAATAAGGAGGAAATCTTACATGAAAAAGAGATTAGCAGCATTATTAATATTATGCATGACGGTATCCTGCCTGGCAGGGTGCTCGAATGGAACAGATTCACCTGATGCAGCAGATTCGTCTGGTACGGAATCCGAAGGCGCGGATGCAGAAAGCAGCTTTGAGGGACAGACCCTGAATGTTATTATGCAGGATCACAGCGCGGTAGAAAGTGTGATCGAAGCAAAAGGAAAATTCGAAGAGGCAACAGGCGCCACGGTCAATATTGAAACACTTCCTCAGAGTGAAGTGTTGAGTAAGGCGCAGCTTACACTCTCTTCAGGCAGCTCAGATTATGATGTTGTGATGTTTGACCACAAGTATACGACACAATTCGCAGAAGCAGGATGGGTTGTTCCGCTCTCTGAGTTTGTGGAAAAGGACGGCTATGATACCGGTGATTTTATGCAGGGCTTCGTCGAGGCGCTGAGCTACGACGGCGACATATACGCGCTTCCGTTCTACGGAGAGAGCACGATGCTGATGTATAATACGGAGATGTTCGCAGATGCTAAGATCGAAGGTGCGCCGAAGACGGCAGAGGAGTTCTGGGATGCCTGTGATAAGCTGAAAGAAGCCGGATACAGTGCATTTGCGTGCCGCGCGAACAGAGATGAAGGACAGAATGTTTATATATGGACAGGATTTTTCCTGGGCGCAGGCGCAGACTGGTTTGACGAAGAGGGGAATCTGAGCGTTAATACAGAAGAAGCGGCAGCAGGAACCGAAGCATTTATCAAGGTGCTTCAGGATTATTCCATCAATGGTGTAGAGTCCTATAACTGGGATAATGTTCAGCTGGCATTCCAGCAAGGCAAGATCGCCATGGCGATCGACGCTACGAATTTTGCGGCTCGTCTGGAGGATGAGTCCCAGTCAACAGTAGTCGGAAAGGTTGGCTATTCGGTAGTTCCGGAGGGGTTAAGTGTTCCTTCCACTTCTACATGGGGGCTTGGGATCAACAAGGCTTCTGAGAATCAGGATCTGGGATGGGAATTCATCAAGTGGTGCCTGGGCGAAGAGATCATGCTCCAGACCGCGGTAGACGGGCTCCGTGCTGATGTTACGAGAGCGAGTGTCATGAACTCTGAGGAATATACAAGTAAGTATGACTATGAGGATGGGAATTGGATCCAGGTTGTGATCGATTCCATGAATGCGGCGCCGGCGGACTATGAGCCGCGTATTACGGACTGGACGACATTGGGAGACGCAATGGCAACCGCAGTCAGCAAATCTCTGGACGGTGAAGATATTAAGAGCAGCCTTGAAGAAGCACAGAAGAGCTGCAGCGACATTACCAACGATGCATATACGCCGGTGAACCGGTAAGTTTAGTCTGGTGGGGTTCTTAAGTCATAGGAGCCCCACAGTAACTTTAAACACGATTATTTGATAGAAGAGAAGGCGAAATGAATAAAGAAAAAATAAAAAGACTAGTTACACTGGAAAGTGAAAACTCATGGAAGCTACTTTTTTATCCGGGGCGTTGGATATTATTCTTGCTGACGATGGTTCCGACGATCTATGCTTTCTGGTTAAGTATTCAGAATTATAATCTGGCAAAACCGACACAGCGTTCCTTCGTATTGCTGAGAAATTATCTGAATGTAGTGACGGACAGTCGTTTTTTGGGCGCGCTTGGTACGACGGCGAAATTTACGGTCTGCAGTCTGATCGTTGAGCTTGTGTTGGGGATGCTGATCGCACATGGGCTTGCCAAGAGGATCTATGGGAAAGAGATCGTGCAGATCATCATTATGCTCCCGATGATCATGACGCCGGTTGTAGTCGGGCTGATCTGGAAGATGTTCTATGACGCGGAATTTGGCGTGATCAGCTATTATATCAGCGCGGTTACCGGGAAAGCGCCGAATATTCTGGGGGAGAGTACCAGTTCGCTTCTGGGATTGATCGTGGTGGACGTGTGGGAGTGGACGCCGTATGTGGCGCTGATCCTGCTTGCCGCGATCCAGTCGCTTCCGATGGAACCCTATGAGGCGGTAAAGGTCGACGGTGCAAGCGCGGTACAGACGTTTCGCTATCTGACGCTTCCGCTTCTTCAGCCTGCAATCGCAGTGGCGGTTATGTTCCGGTTCATGGATCTGTTCAAATGGATGGATACGATTTATATTATGACGGGAGGCGGTCCCGGAACCTCCACGGAGACATTGAGTTATTATGCATATATGAATAATTTTAAATTTCTCGAAGTGGGATATGCCGCGGCGATGTGTATCGTCATGCTGCTGATCGTGCTGTTTATCTGTAATACGATAGGAAAGAGACTTCTGCTTAAGGAGGAAAGCTGATGGGGTTGAAAAATAAAAACAGAATCACAACACTGCTGTGCAATGTATTTATCTGGGGCTGTGCTTTTCTCTGTGCTTATCCGATCTTCTGGATGATCACGACGGCGTTCAAAGACAGGATCGATGCGTTTACGGTTCCGCCGGCATATCTGTTTAAGCCGCATCTGGATAATTTTAAGGCGGTATTGTCGTCCGGTAACTTCATGAGCGCCTATAAGAACAGTCTGATCATCTCTGTCAGTACCTGTCTCCTGGCGCTGCTTCTTGGGATTCCGATGGCATATGCGCTGGCGAGATATAAGATCAAGAATAAACAGGGAACGATGATGTGGCTGTTGTCGACGAAGATGGCTCCGGCGATCCTGATCGCGGTCCCTTATTATATGATCTATCAGAAGTTAGGGCTTATGGGAACGTATATCGGTATGATCTTTGTGTATCTGATCTTCAATCTGGCATTTACGGTATGGATGCTGAAAGGTTTTATAGAGAGCGTCCCGGTAGAATTGAGCGAGGCTGCGCGTGTAGACGGCGCGACAAGGCTTACGGCATTTTTCCGGGTGGAAGCGCCGCTGATGAAAGGCGGAATAGCGGCGACGGCGATCCTTTGTTTTATTACTGTGTGGAATGAATTTCTGCTTGCATTGGTGCTGACTTCCTTTAAAACGCAGACTACGCCGGTGGCGATCCAGAATTTTATCTCCTTTGAGGGGATCCGATGGGGAGAGATCGCGGCGGCAGGCGTTCTGGTGGCGGCGCCGGCAGTCATCCTTGGAATCGCGGTCCGTAAGTATCTGATCACAGGATTGACAATGGGCGCGGTAAAATAGAGAAATAAAAGGATAAGGAAGGAATTACGATGTCTGATATTCTATGTGTGGGGCAGATGGTTGTTGATATACTGGTTCGGAATGTGGATGAGGTGGATTTTCGGATAGATACGAAGCGGGTAGAGCAGATTATGTTAAGGAATGGCGGAGATTGTCTGAACACGGCGATCGATCTTCGGCAGCTCGGGGCGGACGTGGGATTTTCGGGAGTATTGGGGAAAGACATGCTTGGCGGATTCTTATACGAGACTCTGGAGAAGAGCGGAATTGACACGAGCGGGATATATTTTGACGAGAAGAGCCGAACCTCAAGCGTGGTAGTGCTGATCAACGAAAAGGGGGAGAGGATATTCTTATATTACGGCGGTTCGAATGATGCGCTGACGATCGATAAAGTGGATCCCCAGGTGGTAAGGAACGCCAGGATCGTGCATGTGGGCGGTACATACCAGCTGCCGGGATTCGACGGAAAGGGAGCGGGCGAGCTCTTTGCGCTTGCGCACCGATCGGGCGGCTTCACGTCGATGGATGTGACCTGGGATACATCGGGAAGGTGGCTTGAGACAATAGAACCGTGTCTGCCCTGGCTGGATCTCTTTATGCCGAGCATCAACGAGGCAAAAGAGATCTGTGGTACGAATGATGAGAAAGAGATTGCGGAATTTTTAAAAGATAAAGGTGTGAAGAATGTCATTGTAAAGTTGGGGCACCGAGGCTGTTATGTAGACGCGTTCGGGGAAAAATATTATCAGAGCGCGTATCAGGCGCCGGTTGTAGATACCACCGGGGCGGGCGATTCTTTTGTCGCCGGCGTATTGTACGGATTGGCGAAAGAGTGGGAGATTAAACGGATCACAAGATTTGCTTCGGCGGTAAGCGCGCACTGTATTCAGGAGTTGGGGGCGACTTGCGGAGTGCCTTCCAGTGAAAAGATATTGGAATTTATGGAGAGCGCCGAGTAAAGAGAGGGGGAAGATGCTATGAAGGCTTTTTTTATTGAAGAGATCGGAAAAACATGTGTGAAAGAAACTGCGGTTCCGACGCCCAGAGAAGACGAGGTATTGATCAAGGTTATGGCGGTGGGATTATGCGGTACGGACGCACATCTTTATCTGGGAGATTATGAGAATCCCTATCCGGTGATCCCGGGGCATGAATTTTCGGGGATCGTAGAAGCGGTTGGGGCGGAGGTGAAGAATTTTAAACCGGGGCAGCATGTGGCGGCAGATCCGAATATTTATTGCGAGGCATGCGATCACTGCAAACAAAACCGGCAGAATTATTGTCTGGATTACAAGGGGCTTGGGAATCAGGTTCCGGGTGCATTTGCCCAATATATAGCGATCCCGGAGCGGTGTGTATATGATATTGGGGATCTTGATTTCACGACAGCGTCAATGATCGAACCGTTGGCGTGTGTGCTGCACGGCCATGACAGGGCGAGGCCGGGATTCGGAGATCGGGTACTGATCCTCGGCGCAGGCGCGATCGGGCTTCTGCATCTGCAAGTGTGTAAAAACGACGGCGCGCGTCTGGTCGCGGTTGCGGATATCAAAGAAGAACCGCTCAGGCTTGCAAAAGAATTGGGCGCAGATGCAGTCCTGCTCAATGACCATACGATGAAAGAGCAGGTGGAGGCGGCCGCGAAAGGCGGATTCGATCTGATCATTGACTGTACGGGCGTCCCGAAGGTGATCGAGCAGGCGGTGCCGCTGATGGCGGATGAAGGAAGGCTCTTGTTCTTCGGTGTGTGCCCGCAGGATGCGGGAATATCGGTGAATCCGTATGAAATATATCAGCGGGAGCTTACGTTTATCGGGTCTAATTCTCTGAAAAAGACATTTTATTCTGCGATGCTGGAGCTAAAGAGCGGTCGGGTGAAGGTGTCGAAAATGATTGGAGACAAGATCTTATTGGATGAACTGCCGCGGCAGATCCGGGCGTTTGCCGAAAAGAAGACGAAGCTCAAGACGGTTGTATACCCGAATGGGTTCGTGGGTTGATCTTAAGTATTGCATAAAGCTGTCTTATAAAAGACAGCTTTATTGTTGTCATTATACCGTCTCTGGATCTGAAAGGAATTGATCCGGATAAATATCGCTTCCGCAATATCCGCAGACTCCCATCCGCGGTGAATTACAAACCGGTAAAAGCATTTCCTCCCCGCACTCGTGGGTCTTTGCGCAGTCTTCGCATAACCATCCGTATCCTTCGTAATAACATTCCATACATATGTATACGGCATGCTTCTTACCGCATGTATCGCACAAGAATTCGATAGGATTATTTCTGGACAGGATCGTTAAGTTCTCCTTCTTGTTGTTCAGGATCCTATAATTTACGACCGTTATCATAAGTTCTGTAGTGGAGCCAAAATCATAGTTATAATTGAAGGTCATCCCTTTTTCCAACACAGATTTTAGTTTATAGTTCATGCTTTTTGCAGGTACGCCCCAGAAAATATCATCCTGCGGCATAATATCATAGTTGACCCCGTCTATTTCAAACGAGCTCAAATGCCCGCAGCATTCTACCCATATATCTCTCAGAAATTGATCTACATCCTTCAGTGTCGCCGTCTCTTTTATCTCCACATACAGCCAGTAGTTTCGGTCGTATTTCGGATAAATAGCCAGTTCAAAATATCCGCATTTTTTGCTTCCGGTTTCTTTCTCCCATTTTTTCTGACGTTCTTCACAGACTGACAGATGTTTGTTCATATAACTGAAAGTATACTCCTTTCCGCAATATTTGCATTTGCCCTTCGTACGTTTTGCCATTGTCTGCCTCCTTTTGTACCATCATTCTGTCATCTTTGATACTATATGTAGTTGCCATCTGAAATTCAGAGAATTTTGCAAATTTTTTGCATAAATCTGTAGCTGGTCCTTGGTATAATGCATGCCGGATTTCCTGAGGTTTTAATTCTAGCCCGCCGGTATTGATTCTTTTGAATATATTATATTTTACATTTGCGGGTGTACCGCCTTTTACTATATAAGCAACGATATTAGTCTCCTTTATTCGTCTGATAAAAGTTCTTGGGAGTTCCGTATATTTCATCCCTTCTAAATCATGAAAAAATTCCAATCCGGAAAGACGAAGGTCTCCGTCTATTACAAACTTTTTTAAAGCGGTAATACGCTGCAGACCATCAATGATCAACCAATTATCTTTTATACCGCCATCGAAATAAAATGCTGGGATTGGGATTCGGAGAAGTAAAGATTCTATTAATTGACTTTTTTATACATCTGTCCACAATCCACTTTTTCTCTGAAAGTCTGTGTTCATATTGATCTCATTATATTCCAATCGTTCACTGATGCTTGATAGCTCCATTGTTTTCATATCAATATCTATCTTGCTTGGATCGAACGGACGAATTTCCGGCATTGGAAGAAGTGAGTCCTCGTTTTCTACCTCTGAGCCGTCATTTATAATTTCAATTCCCTTCTTTTCTGAATATGACAGCATCTCCTGGTAAAGGTTATCTGTTTGTTTTTCAGATGGAAATCCTACAAAATAGTTAGAAACAATCATAGAGCTAAGCTTCCCTGCTTGCCTTTTGCCCATATCTACCAGTAAATCCAAATCTTTTTTTTTCTTTTTCACTAAACATGTATAATCTCCTGAAATTATGAATATATCATTTAGAAATATCTTTAAAAATAATTATACTTCATTTAAGGATTTTTGTAAAATGGAACCTGAATATGCAGTTAAAATCTCTCTGACAAAACATAAACATGACAATCCGCAAAGGCCTTATTACTGGAGCCTTGTCAAGTGTGAGGAATTTTGGTATCAGATTGACGCTGGCTGGGAAGAATCTTCACAAGATTGCTTCAAAGCGGCATTAGAATATTACCATAAATTATCCTTTTTCAAAGATGTTTAAATATCATGCCATTTAAAAATTCAATGATCTTTATAGCAATAGTCTTATCTTCGATAATATTCTATTTATAGAAAACGGAGAACTTTATGTCCTCCGCTTCCCATCCACCATCTTACAATACACCACCGCCGCCAGCGTACTCACCGCTGTAGCCGCAATCCCCGGTCCCACGATCGCCGCCGGATTCACGCTCCCATACTGGCTCCGATACGGTTGTGTCAAGCTAAGACTAAAAAATTCCTTATTTTCCAGGAGGCTTATTTCTTTCTGCACTTGTCATTGGGCAGAAAGAGCCTAAATCTGTATACAGCAAACCCCTTATTGCAGAGTGACGCGTTTTATTGGATATTCTCTATAATTGCTATCAGCATTCCATTCAGCTATAGAAAGAACCTCTACTCGTTCTATCAATTTTTTACCTTTTCCTATATTATTTTGAAGAACAAAAGGCAATTCTGTTTTTAATCTGTCTCGCAGCCTTTTTCTGGTAGTCGCGTCTCCATTCGGATATTCAAGAATATATATATATACTGAATGGGTTTATCTTTTTCTAACAATCTCAAATAATGTAGAGAGTCATAAAATTTTCGTGTTGCAATAGATATTTTCTTTTCTTCCATTGGATGAAATGCATTAGGATTCTCAGCATTTTCAATACATGCATTCTTATATTCTACCATAAGGATATGAGTAGCATTTTCGATCAAAAAATCAACGTCATTTATGTGTATTCCTGCGTTATGGTAATCTTCATGCATTTTATCGGTCGCCCATACGGCGGTTCTACAGTCAATACTGTATGCACCGTTTTCTTCTATAAATATATTTTCCATAGATTTTTCCTCATAACTCATACACTTCGTCAAGAAGATTATTATCTGCGATCATAATATGATTATGTTCAATATCTCCCATCCTATAAGCAGACTGACTGTATACTGCATCGTTATCGTCATCCATCCATGGCGCTGTCTTTTTCATTTTATCTGATAATGAGTTTTGACCTCTATATAGATTATGAAATACCACCTGTTCTTTCGATGTACGTCGTACTTCTAAATATTTTGCAAAATTATAACTGTGCGTCGCTACAAAAATCTGAGTTCCATTATTTTGTAATTCCAACAAAATATCTGCCACAAGAGGATACAATTCAGGATTTAAATTTGCTTCTGGTTCATCCCACAAAAAGATTGTTCCTTTTTCTAAAAGACCGTTTCGTATCAATTTCCAGAGCAGGCCTAATTTGCGCAAGCCCTCTGCCTCTAATGAAAAATCCACTTTTCGGCCGTCTTTTTTTAACGTATAGAAAGAATCATTTTCCAAAATAACCGTTCCGTCAATGACAGCGCTGATCTTATCAAGAATTTTATTCATAATGGCTGAAACTTCCCGTGTCTCCGGCAAAGAAGCATTTACAATAATATCTATCTGTGTTCCGTCAAAAGGCATATTATATTTTTGGTTCAGTGCAAGAAATCCCTTGGTATGAGACAACATTTCTGTTGTAGGAATAAATACAGACTGTATATCCAGCCCAAGCCATTGATCATAATTGAATATGCCTTTATGCGAAAGACTATCTTCAAAACTATGCGTACCATCTGACACTTTATAATAACAATAATCTTCTTTGTTTTCTGTATTCTTTAAATCATCACTGTCTTTCAGGCTGTTTGAAAAAAATTGTACCAGTTTTTTTGTTTTTCCCTGATCCGTCCGTTTGATTGACCACTGTGTTGCCGCATAGATCATTTTTAGAATAGTGGTCTTTCCAACTCCGTTTTCACCAATCAGAACATTGATTCCTTCACCAAATTCCATTTTGAACCCATCATTAAATGAATCGCCCTCCTTTATTTCCTTAATATTGGCATTCTTATTTCTCCAATGGCGCTTAAATACCATTACGTTCAAAATCTCAATTGTTTTAATAGCCATCGCATCACCTCCAGACAAATTTTATTTCATTTTCTATTCGTATTATACCCTGTTCCTGCATTTTTGTACACGATAAATCATGATAAAGGAATTTTGAAAATGCAAAAATATAGAAAACGGAGACCCTTCATGTCCTCTGCTTCACTTCCATCACCTTACAATACACCACTGCCGCCACAGTACTCACCGCCGTAGCCACAATTCCCGGCCCCACGATCGCTGTCGGATTCACGCTCCCATATTGTGACCGATACGGTTGTGTCAAGCTAAGAATAAAAATTTGTTTTACTTTTTACATCTTCCTCTCTTTTTTCATTACATCCCGGAAAATAATTTCCAAATACACATATATTCTTTCCCTGTCATATGAGAATTCACCTTTTTTGCTTTTTCCCAGTCATCTTCATTTAAGGAACATAGAAATTTTTTCACTTCATTTGTTGTAAAATCTTTTGCAACCTTTTTGTATTCATTTCCCAAATTCCCAGAAATACTTCTAGGTACATAATTCATGCGCATTAAAACAGCTTCCGGAGTATTTACGCCATGGTATATCATAGCAGGAATCATATCAATTTCTTTCCGTCTGTCTTCACTTAATTCTTCAAAGTTTATTCCAGACAATTTTGTTATTGCTGAAAGCCCCCATGTCCCACAATTTGCAATTTGTTTATTAATCGCTTTACACGCCCTCATCAGATTTTTAGTATCATCTCCCTCTGAAAAATAAGATTTTGCAATCTCTGCAAGAGTTTTTCCGGTAACCCAATCAGTAGTAATTTCAGCAATATTTTTGTGTTTTTCACCTTCACCTGCAATTTCTTCTAATTGTCTCAATTCAGGAACTTTGAGCATGACACCATACAATTCTGCAAGCAAATTATTTCCGCCAAAAATACTTTTCGCATTAAACGAATCAACAGATAATTTTTTGTTCAACTGTCTCATTCCACCAAAAACTTTTTGAATTCCCTCTGGTGAAAATCCGGTTTGATCAGACAGTTTGCTTAACTGCGGATTATCAAGCAGCTTTGCCGCATACCCTTTGGCTGCTTCTAAAAGCTTCTTTGACTTAATCATACCATTTGGTCAGATTTGACAGCATTATACCCTAAGGTATTTCTTAGCAACTGTTCCATATCTGCAAGAATATCATCTAATTTATCTTTTTCATTACATAAATGAGCGATATAACAACGAAAATCTGTCCATTGATCATAATAAATCACCTCGTCTAATTCATACAGTTTCCCTTGTTTTTCTATATCGTCCAGCATTGTAACTAACCTGGATATTAGATTACCTGTTTTTTTACTTACAAATTGTGTAATATGTTCTCTATTATCTTTATTACATGCTATGCCTACCATTCCTAAGCTGTTTTGACCAATTCTCCCCGCTCTTCCCGCTAAATTCCAAAATTCCCTAGGAGTCATATCTGTACTATATCCTGGACCACTTAAAGAAATACTTTGTATACATACAGAGGATACAGGGAAATTAATTCCCTGTGCGATAGTGGTAGTAGCACACAATACCTTTAGGCAATTTTCTTCTGCAAGCCATTCCATTAATTCTTTGACTTCATCCATTAAGCTAGCATTATGTACCCCAATCCCTTTATTAAGCATATGGATAAGTTCAAATTCCTCACCCATTTCGTCTGCCAAATATTTTTGCACCAGTCGGATATTTTCTAATCCTTTATAGTTTTCCGGTAATTCCTCCATTTCATTTGCAAGATTTCTCGCCATATTCCAAGAGTAGTCCGTTGTACGCGCAATTGCAAGGCAAGTACCCATAACAGATAACTCTTTTGCCATCGCTGCTGTCATATCAGTTGTACTTACTTTGGAGTATGCTTTTCCAAAATGATGCTCTCCGTTCACCTGATATTTTCCGGAAAAATGAATGGAATCTGACATAGTTATCAATGAATCAAATTCCAAATGCCAATTTCCACGTCCTTTACTGGAAACTTTTTCATAAACACCAACTACCCTCTCGCTTGGTTTCCAAGGCGTACTGCCAATGCTAATACTTTTACCAGATGCAATATCATTAGCCAGCCATTTTGATAATACCTCAGCATTTTCAACATAAGGCATTAACAAAAGGAAATTTGATGTCGGACAATCCATTTTTATTGCAGCTAGCAATAATTCTATCCTAAGCCCTCTTTCATGATCTTCGATATTATGAGCCTCGTCCATTATGACCAACGCTAACGGCCTCGATACTTTATCATTTTTAATAACCAAGTTTAATTTTTCTGGTGTGGACACTATTACGTCAAAACTTCTGTCATCACTTTCTAGTAGCTCACTTTCATAAGCATCAATTTCAATAGCTGCCGATAATTGTTCAACCCGTATCTTTTCATTAAAATCTTTCCTTAGCCTACGTGTGATTTGAGATACAAGCGCTTTGGTTGGAGCTACATATGCAACCCATCCTTTTTCCTGATCAAACTGATTCAATGCTTGGAGAAGTTTAAATTCAGCCAATAACGTTTTTTCACCTGATGTGGGCATTTCAACGGCAATAGCCGTTGATGCTTGATCTAATAGTCCCTGCTCTCTGATAGCAGCCTTCTGGGGCGGAAGCATCTCGAAAAGACTTCTGTTTTTTGTTACATATTTTACAAAATCTGTGGTTCTAGAATTAATTGCCCTTGCTATCCACCAAACAGAACCGTCTACCATATAATTTGAAGCACAGTGAAGCCATCTCAATATTGTCTCAAATTCTGTGTCATTCGCACATAATGCTGCTTCAATTGAATTTTCATAATGCTTATCTAATTGTCCATGAATTGTTACCGGTTCCCCCTGCATCATATATGTAGCGAGAAGTTCTGTGCTTTTTGATAAATTATACAGAGCAATTAAAAGGAATGCACTTTGTTGGCTATCCTTTGATTCTGTTAAAAACTCTTCTTCATAAACTTTCTGGGACTGGCGAAGGGTAGTAATTTCTTTTGCAATCTGTGATAAATCGTCCCAGTCTTTTTTTATAAATAGTTTAAGCCAACATCTAAAAATAGATTTTAGCACCTTTTGATCCCATATATCATTAATATTTTCCTGTATCCCAGTCAAAATAATATCTTGATTATCAAAAAACCATTTTTTTAAATCATTCCATCTCTCACCACAATATGCCATAGAGCATACATGTAACACAAAAAAAATCTTAGCATTAACATTGGAGGGGATATCCATAACACTGTATAAATCAAAACAACGCCATGCCGAAGCCGAAAAAAGGATTCTGTCACAATTATCATCCGTATAATTAGTAAATGCTGAAATATTTTCTATGGCAGGTATTTCGTATGCCAATGCAATTCTCGCTAAATAGTCTTGCCAATCTTTTTGTATGGTAAAGTTGAATTTTATACTATTTTTCATAGCTTTTTGAGTTTTTATTTTATCAATTGTATGAAAACATAATTGCCTATCTTTTTCAGGAATAGCAGAAACAGCCCAATGAGATTCTAATCTATCTAAATCATTCTTTTTTAACATTAGAAACAGACCTCCTCTCATGTTCTTCCTGAATAATTTTGGGAAATTTTTTCACTTCATTTTCAGGCACATAAATTCCTATTAATTCAATTGTTTTCTTTCCAACTGCAAATTTTTCTAATGCTTTTGTGCGTGCCTTTAAATCGTCCACTGATGGTAAAACATCACGGATCAAGATACCCAAAATATGTACAGCCTCTTCTCCTGAACTCATATATTTTTTAAATGCATCCGCATATTGCGTCCACAGCTTATCATTCTTTAATCTATGAGCTAAATAGTTTACTAATTGATTTGTAATCTCTTTCCTTTGACATAAATCTTCAAGCTGATGCTTCAAACCATGTTCACCATACATTACTCCTGGTGGGTATTGTTTGTCTGACGAAGTTTTAATTTCTCCAAATAAAAAATATGTGCCGCTTTCATGTTTGTAAAGTCCTACTATATCTGCCCCCGGTAAACTGGAGCCCGGCTTCTTAATATCTCTTGTTATTCCCCATGGAATTATTGCAGACAAATTGCTTTCTGCATAAGATTGTGCGTATGCCTCCCCAATTTCCCAACTCTCTTTTTTATCCTGAGGAAAAATCTTTTCCATTATCAGCATTCTATCGAATCCTGTATCCTGCAAGCAGTTTGCTAAATCTATGTTTTCTTTGATATCATATAGCTTATCATAAACATCTGTGCAGAGTGACAATTCCATTTCTTTTTTTGAATGAGAAATGCCAAATGCCAAATGCAACAATGCTAGTATTATTAATTATGTATTCGTTCTTTCCCTTTGGTATTGCCACTTTTTTTCATCTACACATTTTTCTAATAGTTATTTTGCTTTTGTATAATATTACCAAAAACAGCTTGTGAAAACAATTGACATATTGCCTAAATTATATAAATCCCACAAAGTTTTATGTTCTACACAGTTCACGGGTAAAGGACTATAAGTATTGGCTTGTGTTAAAGTAGTGCTAAAAGTTTCTCTGACTTTTGGGGAGTCTCATCCTCTCCGCTTCCCTTCCATCACCTTACAATACACCACCGCCGCCACCGTACTCACCGCAGTCGCAGCAATCCCCGGCCCCACAATCCCGGCCGGGTTCACGCTCCCATATTGTGACCGATACGGTTGTGTCAAGCTAAGACTAAAAAATTTGATGGTTACATATTTTTTAACCAGTAGATGAGTAGGTTGAAAAATTTATTATTTTTGTTTTAATAGATCCCATAAGGTCATTTCTTTTCTACGAATTTTTGATATCCGTCTATATTCATGCAACGCATTTATTAAGATATTTATATCAGAAAAATATTCATAAATAAAATCATAACTTTTTACTTTGCTATATTTCAAAGCACGCTTACAATATGTACTTGGTTTCTCTCCTGAATTTTTAAAATCTTTGTATCTGTCTTCATTACATATTATAAGCATTTCAATTTCAGGAGCTGTAACTACATTTATAACATCTACCTTCTTTTCATATGCTTTGCGTAGCTTAAAATTTTCATTTCTTGAATCTAAAATTCGATAAACTGTTATTTTTTCGGAAAAGCCTTTCTTTAGGTACTTTTCTTCAAAATCTCTTCCTCGTCGGCATTTTAACACTTCTTCTTCAATTAGATCTTCTCTCTCAAAAACTAAGCTATGGTTGTCCAGTAATAAATCTAATATCGCGTGTTCGGCACCGCCTTCGCATATACATGCTAAATATTTTGCCATTTTAAAGCCTCCTATCTTAATGATATTAGCGCTTTTTTCAGAGCAATATAAGATTCATAAGCAGGTACGGTTCCCTCAAGAAAATCACTATCGTATATCTCACTTTTTTTAATATCATTTCTTTTCAAAATACCAGAAAGTTTTTCGGCAGTAATCCCATCTTTGTTTTTTGTAATATAAATACTGTCGTTCCTTTCAAATTCATCTAGCAATTCTGAATAATGAGTTGAAAAAATCAGAGTTGCCCCTTTTTTATTGACTTTTTTATCCATGAAAAATCGTATTAATGTTGAAACAATTTCTTTGTTAAAATGATTTTCTAATTCATCTACAATCAAATAGCCCCCTTCCAAAAATGAAAATACTGCACCCATAAATACACTCAGACCTTTTATTGTACCTGAAGAAAGATATCTGTTAAGTGCTAACGGACTATTTAACGTTAGCTCTTCTTTTTCATAAAATTTCAATCTGATATCAACTTTTTTTTCAGTTGGTTCACAGCTAAGGGTTTCGATGCTAGGATCTAAAAAAGTTAATATTTCTTTCGGATACTGGCCTAAAAAATTCAACATATTATGATCTGTGAAATCTGACATATCATATAAGGAAAAATTCGTGTCTTGTTCTTTATTTAAAGCAACTATAATACTAACATCTTCTATTAGATACTGTTCATTTTTATTTCTTCGGATTTTTACTTGGGCATCATTAAAATCATAAAGTCTTTTTTTCGTTTTTATCTTATGAATTTCTTTTTCCCATAATGTTTCATCTATAATTACAAATTTTGTATTGCCATCAATAGCATTTCTTTTTCTTCCTACTATTGTTTCCAATTTATATACAATGCCATTATGATAAAAATAAGCAGTAAAAATCATATTTTGTTTACTATCTAAGTCGTCCAAAAATTTTTTAGAGGAAATACTATTAATAGGTTCATTATTTAATAATCCTATAGCAAAAGAAATCAATTTTAGGATTGTTGTCTTACCAGATGCATTAATCCCAATAAAAGATAATGTTGGACTTGTATAAACATTAGAAAACACATTGAACATTTGTTCTCTGGCATCATTGTCTACTCTTTGTTGTGCAACGAAGTCCACATCTAAAGTATTTTTTAAATTTTGTAAACCTTTTATGGATAGTTTTAAGATTTTCATGTCCTCCACCTTTTTTCCACGTTATTTACGTTTTTATTATGTTATTATATATACTTTTTTGTGTTATTTCAACTATTATTTCCGATATTTTTGTAATTATACTGATTTCCTATAAAGGGGAATTTTTTAAAGAAAGCAGGGAATTCTACGTTCCCCGCTTCCTATCCATCACCTTGCAATACACCACCGCCACCAATGTACTCACCGCCGTCGCCGCAATCCCTGCCCCTACGATTCCCGCCGGATTCACGCTCCCGTACTGGCTCCGGTAAGCGATCACATTCACCGGGATCAGCTGCAGCGACGAGATATTCAGTATCAGGAACGTGCACATCTCATTGCTTGCGACTCCCCGCTTCCTTTCAGGTCCGGGAAGCCTTCCGGATCTTCTGTCCTCCTCCAACTTAGAAAGTTCCGTCATTGCCCGCAATCCCGCCGGGGTTGCAGCCCATCCAAGCCCCAGGACATTGGCGATGATGTTCGTGGTGATGTGTTCCTGCGCCGGATGATCTGCGGGAAGATCCGGGAACAGGAAACGGATGAGCGGCTGTATCCGCCGGGAGGCGGCGGTTATGATCCCTGTTTTTGTTGCGATCTCCATCAGCCCGACCCAGAAAGACATGACCCCCATCATGGTGATACATAAAGTGATCGCTTCCTTCGAGGAATCCAGAGCGGCATTGGTGATATCGGGCATGCGCCCGGTGAAAGCGGCGAATATGATCCCGGCTATTATCATACCCGCCCATAGATAGTTCAGCATCTGTTATACCTTCTCATGCTCTTTCGCTATATCATATGCACGCCGATACGGGAATAGAATATTGGACTGAGTTTGGGAGCATGTTTGAAAATCGGTTGCTTTTCGCAAGGTTTCATATTATATTAGGATTATATTAGATAGTATAGATAAAAGCACAGTGTATTAGGAGGGAATCTGTGGAAAGACTGAGAATTCAATTGCCTGAGAGAGTGGACAGGATCATTACGACATTACAGGAACATGGATATGAAGCCTACGCGGTGGGGGGATGTGTCAGGGATTCGGTTCTGGGAAGAGAACCGGAGGACTGGGATATCACAACGTCGGCGATGCCGGAGGAGACGAAGGCATTGTTCCGGAAGACCTTTGATACCGGGATTGAACACGGTACGGTCACGGTGCTTATGGGGGATGAAGGCTTTGAAGTAACGACATACAGGATCGACGGCAAATACGAAGATGCGCGCCATCCAAAGGAGGTAAGCTTCACCAGGAGCCTGAAAGAAGACTTGCGGAGAAGGGATTTTACCATCAATGCCATGGCATATAATGAGAAAGACGGGCTTGTGGACATCTTCGGCGGCGTCGCGGATCTGGAGGCAGAGGTGCTCCGATGTGTGGGGGACGCCGAAGAGCGGTTTGGGGAAGACGCGCTTCGCATCCTGCGCGGTATCCGGTTCGCCGCACAGCTTGGGTTCAGGCTTGAAGAGGACACAAGGCGGGGGATGCGTAAGCTGGCGCCGGAGCTTGTGAAGATAAGTGCGGAGCGGATACAGGCGGAGCTTGTAAAGCTGTTGGTCTCTGATATGCCGGAAATGCTTAAGGAAGCGTATGAACTGGGGATCACTGGGATAGTCCTGCCGGAATTTGACCGTATCATGGAGACGGAGCAGGAGACACCGCATCATATCTACTCTGTGGGGGAGCATACGCTGCATGCCATGAAGAATATCCGTGCGGACAAGGCGCTGAGACTGACTATGCTGCTGCATGATATGGGAAAACCTGCGCTTAAGACGGTGGATGCGGACGGAGTGGCACATTTTAAAAAGCATGCGGACGAGAGCTGCGCGATCGCGGGGAAGGTATTAAGAAGACTGAAATTCGACAATGACACCCTGTACAAAGTATCGAAGCTGGTCTGTTACCACGATTACCGTATGCCTGCCGCAGCCAGAAACGTTCGCCGCGCCATGCATAAGATCGGGGAAGACCTGTTCCCTCTGTATATGGAAGTACGCCGCGCGGACGTACTGGCGCAAAGTGATTATCTGCGGGAAGAGAAGATACGGAACCTGGATGAGATCGAAGAATTGTACCATGGGATCTGTCTTGCGAAGCAGTGCGTGTCGCTGAAAGATCTGGCAGTGACCGGGCGGGATCTCATCGGCGCCGGCATGTCGCCGGGAAAGGAGATCGGGGAAAAGCTTAAGGAACTGCTTGAGCTGGTGATAGAGGATCCGGAACTGAATACAAAAGACGAGCTGCTTCGAAGGCTCTGATCTTGCCTGGCGGTATATTTCATATTCTCTGTGCCATGTGATGCATATATTCTATCTTCGTGTCATACGATAGAGAGAATATGTAATATAAAGTGCAGGGGATGGATATGCAGGAATATGAACGAAATGTATTAGAACAGTATGATATAGAAGTAAGCGGCACCCGCAAGACAAGGGGTGCTGTTTTATGCGACACAGATCAGGGGCTGATGCTGCTCAGGGAAGTGAAGGTGTCAAAGAGGCGTATTCCTGCGTTATATGAGCTGCATGAATATCTAAGGAGCCAGGGATATGCCGGGACGGACAGGATCATGCTGACAAGAGAAGGAGAATATCTTGCCTTGGCAGAGGATGGGAGCCAGTATCTGCTGAAATTCTGGTTCCAGGGCAGGGAGTGCGACGTCAGGAAACCGGCTGAACTTCTTGCCGCTTCGGGGAATCTTGCGAAGCTGCATATGCTGCTTCGGTATCATCCGGAGAATCCGGTAACGCCCGGAACGCATATGGGAGAAGAATATCTGCGCCATAACCGGGAGTTGAAGAAGGTTCGGCGGTTTATGCGGGGGATCTCTCCCAAAGGAGAGTTCGAGGCGGCATTTCTGAAATACTATGAACAGATGTATCAGTGGGCGGAGGCGGCGATACGGCAGCTGGAGGGATCGGACTATGACCGGCTCTACCAGGATAGCGTCGGGAACGGGCATATGACGCACGGAGAATATAATTACCACAATATCCTGATGCTTCAGAACGGCCATATTGCGGTGACGAATTTTGAAAAATTCAAAAGAGATATACAGGTGGAGGATTTCTATTATTTCCTTCGGAAAGTGATGGAGAAGCAGGGGTGGAAGGTACGGCTCGGCGATAATATGCTGAACGCGTATTCGGCGGTCCGGCCGCTTACGCAAGGGGAGCTGGAGTATCTCAGGATCCGTCTCTGTTATCCTGAGAAATTCTGGAAGATCGCGAATTCTTATTATCATTCAAATAAAGCGTGGATATCAGTAAAAAGTATAGAAAAACTGGATGTTGCGATACGTCAGACAGAAGAAAAAAGACGGTTTCTGGAGGAAATATTTTCTTTTCATCTGTAAATACGGGAAAACTGAGAATTTGCCTTGACATTTATCTTGAAAGCGGTTATAACTTTAATTACAGGCGTTTCGTGCGTTTGGCATGGGAGCCGTATTCAAGATAATAGAATAAAAATAAGGGATTCTATGTGAAACAAGAGGAGGAAATTATCCATGAACAAAACAGAATTAGTAGCAGCGATTGCTGACCAGGCGGAATTATCCAAGAAAGATTCAGAAAAAGCGTTGAAGGCTTTTATTGATGTAGTAACAGAAGAATTAAAGAAAGAGCACAAAGTGCAGCTGGTAGGCTTCGGCACGTTCGAAGTAAGCAAGAGAGCTGCAAGAGAAGGCAGGAATCCACAGACAGGTAAGACTATGAGTATCGAGGCATGTAAGGCTCCGAAGTTCAAAGCTGGTAAAGCATTAAAAGACGCTGTTAACGAATAATTCGAGTAATTATATAAAAGTGGGGATCAGGGCGCTTCGGGAGTCTGGTATGGCTTGAAGCGTCCTTTGTTGTATTTAGGAGGGAAAGTAGATGCGGTTAGATAAGTTCCTTAAGGTATCGCGCCTGATCAAGCGCAGGACGGTGGCGAATGAAGCCTGCGACGCTGGGCGCGTCTCGGTCAACGGCCAGGTAGCGAAAGCTTCTGTAAAAGTGAAGGCGGGGGACATCATAGAGATCCAGTTCGGTACAAAGACGGTAAAAGTAGAGGTTCTTGATATCCAGGAGACGACGAAGAAGGAAGAAGCAAAAGACTTGTTCAAATATTTGTAATAAATAAGAGCATCCTTTCATATGATTATTAAGAAAGGTTGTGAAGCGCATGGAAGAAAGAACCGTACAGAAAAATCATAAATTGGTGATCAATAACCGTAAGACGAGTTTTGTGACAGGGGTGATCGACGTATTGTCTTTTGACTTGAACGAGATCTTGCTGGAGACAGAACAGGGAATGATGATGGTAAAGGGTACGGATCTGCATGTGAACCGCCTGAGCCTTGAAAAAGGCGAGGTGGATCTTGCGGGGAATATAGACAGCGTCGCTTATTCGGATGTCCAGGGACATGCAAAGCAGCAAGACAATCTGTTGTCTAAGCTGTTCAGGTAATATTATGCCGGGAATCAGAGAAGAGATGATCGTATTCCTGGTCGCGGTGGTATCCGGAGCGGCAGTGCGTCTGGCATATCAGTGCATCCGTTGTTTTCGAAGGATTATCGCGCACCGGCTTGCGGCAATAGGTGTAGAAGATATGATTTTCTGGATCGGTTCGGCAATCTATATGTTTGTGCAGATTTACCATACAAGTGATGGTAGCATTCGATGGTATTTTATACTAGGTGTTGCGCTTGGGGCTGTTTTGATGTCTGTGTTTTTAAGGAGCGCGGAGAAACTGTACAAAAAAATCTACGGCGCAAAGAAGAAAGATTGTTCGCCGGGGGGTTGATTAAAGATGAGAAAGAAGTTAATATAAGGAAGATAAGAGGGAGAGTATCTGCCGGGAGTTTACCGGGATAAGGGTGATTGAACATATGAAATATGCAGGAAAGAGACGTCCGAAGAGACGCCTGAGAAGGCGTATGCAGCGTCACAGGAAGAGTGTGCTCGCAGTAAGCGCAGTCGTGTTGCTGCTATTTGTGGTAGTATCTGCGAACAGTATCTCGCTGCGCGCCAAGGAAAAAGCCTACCGGGCGCAGGAGCTGGAACTTAAAGAGCAGCTGAAAGAGGAGAAAGCTCGGACAGAAGAGATCAAAGAACTTGGAGAATACGTGGGAACGGACGAGTATGTAGAAGATGTGGCGAGGGAGAAGCTGGGCCTGATCCACGAGAATGAGATTATATTGAAGGCGGAATAGCAGACAGATGATAAGCTTTAGGAGATGATTCCTAAGGCTTTTTATTTTTTGAAAACCATTGAAAGGGGAGCGGAAAATGGCAGAAGTGAGGGAAAAGGATACGTTTATCAATCCGTATGTCGTACAGATGGACAAGTTTGCGGATTCACTGGTTCATTTATCGAAGACATTTCTTACGTTAGAGGAGTATAAAGGGACATTCTCAAAGGATGAAGTGGAGGAGATGTTCCGGAAAGTTACGAATAAGGTGTGTGAAAATTGTGAGAAGAGAGAATGGTGTCTTGGAGAGAACCGGGTGTATACGTATCAGACGCTCTGTGAGATCCTGTGTACGGTGGAGGAATATGGCGCGGAGCTCAATGTGGAATTGAAGAGGAGCCTCCAGAAGAGGTGCATCAAGGCGCCGCGTTTCTTGCGGGAGACTCTGGAAACATACGAGAACGCGAAGAAGATCATGATGTGGAGTAATAAGATCGTGCAGAACCGGGAGGGGTACGCCAGACAGCTGAACCGGTTTGCCAAGATCCTCCAGCACACGACGCGGGAGCTGGATGCGGGGATCTTCGAGGATGAGCATCTGGAGAAGCGGCTGAAGACCCAGCTTAAGAAGGGCGGGGCAAGGATGCTGTCGTCCGTGTTCTATATGACTTCCCAAGGAAAATATGAGATCCATCTGACGCTCAAGGCGCTGAAGGGGCATGTGATCGCCACGAAAGAGTTGGCGTCGCTGATCGGGAACTGTACGGGACGGGCGATGGCGCCGCAGATGGGCGAGCGTCCGATCATCGGAGAGGATTATTGCACGGTTGCGTGCGTGGAGAGCGCAAGATTCCACACGCTGCAGGGGGTGGCGAAGATTGGGAAAGGGTGTGAGAAGATCTCCGGCGATACCTTCCTTATGACGGATCTTCCGGGAGGGAAGAAGGGGGTTGCGCTGTCTGACGGAATGGGAACGGGAGAGGAAGCTTTAAAAGAGAGCAAGATGGTGATCGAGATGCTGGAAGAACTTCTGGAAGCGGGCTTTCCGATCATAACGGCGATCCAGATGATGAATACGGCGTTGGTGATCGGACGGGAGGAAGTGCGTTTTTCCACTATTGACGTCAGTTTGTTCGATCTGTACGGCGGAACCTGTGAATTCGTGAAAGCAGGAGCATCGACTACGTTTATCAAAAGAAAGGATTCGGTTGAGATGATCACGTCCACGACGCTGCCGGTGGGAGTGATCCAGGAGCTGGAGCTTGAGACGGTGATCCGGAAGATGGAATCCGGGGATTATGTGATCATGGTGACAGACGGAGTCATGGACGCGCTGCCGGTGGGAGAGCAGGAGACGCTGCTGTGTGATTTTATAAAGGAGACGGATATCGTGAATCCGAAGGAAATGGCGCACCGGATCCTTGAGAAGGTATTGGAATGGACGGAGGAAGTACCGGTGGACGACATGACCGTGTTGGTCGTGGGCGTGTGGGGATTATGACGCGGGCTTGCTTTTTGGCAGGGATTTCTATATTATAGAAGTGACAGCAACAGAAGAGAAGGGCAGGGCTATGTATCAAAAAGTCAGGGAATATATCCGGCGTTATAAGATGCTGGAACAAGGAGATAAGATCATTGCAGGTGTATCGGGAGGCGCGGATTCCATATGCCTTCTTTTCATGCTTATCGGGCTTGCAAAGGAGATAGGATGTTCGGTTACGGCGGTACATGTACATCATGGGCTGAGAGGAGCGGCGGCAGACGCGGACGCGGCATATGTGGAGCGCGTATGCCGGGAGCAGGGGATCAGGTGCAGGATCTTCCGGGAAGATGTGGGGGCATTTGCCGAAAGGAACAGGCTGACGGTGGAAGAGGCGGGAAGAGATGTCCGCCGCGCCTGTTTCCTGCGGGTTATGGAAGAAGAGCAGGGAACGAGGGTTGCCCTTGCCCATCATCAGAACGATAATGCGGAGACTCTGATCTGGAATCTGTGCAGAGGATGCGGCATAAAGGGGCTTGGAGGGATCGCACCGGTTGCGGGGGCGTTTATCCGGCCATTGCTATGTCTGAGAAGAGACGAGATCGAGTCATATCTTAAGGAGCGGGAAATCGCGTACTGCGTGGACGAGACGAATCTGGAGGACGCTTATACAAGGAACCGGATACGAAGGCATGTGATACCGTACCTGGAAGAGCATGTGAACAGGCAGAGTGTAGAGCACATGTCCGAGACGATGGAACAGATCCGTAAGATCGGAAGCTATCTGGAGCAGGAAGTCCTGCGGTATCAGAAAGAGTGTGTGAGTTTCAGGGAAGACGGCGCCGCAGTGCTTGAAAAAGAAGTTTTCCGGAAGGTACCCGAGGCGGTCCGTGCATTTCTGCTTCATGAACTGCTCTGCCGCGCCGCGCGCCGGAGGAAGGATATAGAAGCGGTGCATGTAAAGATGTTGGAGGCTCTGCTTGAGAAACAGGTGGGGAGGCAGATCCGGCTTCCGTACGGAGTGCGTGCCGTCCGGTGCTATGAAGGGATAGAATTGCTCACAGTATCCGGGGAAGAATATGAAAGAGGCCGGCGCGGGCATAAGGAAGGCCGCCGGGAGTATGAGGAAGGCCGGCGCGGGCATAAGGAAGGGCGCCGGGTGCCTCAGGAAAGTGGGGAGACGGATAAGGCAAGTGTGATCTGTATATCCGGAAGCTGCGGATCGGCAGAATTGCCATGGATGGACGGAAGTGTACGGAAGCTGAAATGGCGTGTGTTGGAAAGGGAATCTGATGAAAAAGAGGAAATGATAATATTTCCCAAAAACCCCTACACGAAATGGTTTGATTATGATATAATTAAAAATACTGTAAAAATGCGGTATAGAGAACCGGGAGATTATATTACCATCTCAAAAAACGGCGGGACTCAGAAGCTGAAACAGTATTTTATCAATGAAAAAGTGCCTGGCAGACAGAGAGACAAGATATGGCTGGCAGCAGACGGACGGCATATTATGTGGATCGCCGGGTACAGGCAGAACCAGATGTATCAGATCACAGATAAGACCAGAAGAATTCTGGAGATAGAGATTAACGGAGGAGAAGACGATGGCGGAGAATATCAAGGTATTGGTTCCGGAGGCAGAGGTTGCGAAGCGGATTGAAGAACTTGGCAGACAGATCAGCGAGGATTATGCAGGGAAGCATGTGCATATGATCTGCGTATTAAAGGGCGGAGTGTTCTTTATGTGTGAACTGGCAAAGAGGATCACTGTGCCGGTTTCTCTGGATTTCATGAGTGTCAGCAGTTATGGGGACGGGACGTCTTCAAGCGGAGTGGTCAAGATCGCCAAGGACCTGGATGAGGCTCTGGAGGACAAGGATGTGCTTGTGGTAGAAGATATCGTCGATTCAGGAAGGACGCTATATTATCTGTTAGATATTCTGGGGAAGAGAAGACCGAAGAGCATGAGATTATGCACGCTTCTTGATAAACCGGAGAGAAGGGTCAGGGATGTGAAGGTGGATTATGTGGGATTCGAGATCCCGGATGAATTCGTAGTAGGGTATGGGCTTGATTATGCGCAGAAGTACAGGAACCTGCCCTTCATCGGAGTGGTAGAAGGCGTGGATTAGAAAGGGGTTTTGAGACATTGAACGATAAGAAGGTGAGAGGACTAAGCGGCGCGACGATATTGACTTTTGTCGTATTTCTGTTCGTGATGCTGTGGTTCACCAATCAGTTTGATCAGAAGGATGAAGAGATAACCTGGAAGGAATTTGAGAAACTTGCCGCGGACGAGGATGTAGAGAAGATCGTGATCACCCAGAACAAGAATGTTCCGACAGGGCGGGTCGAGCTTCGGTTCAAAGATGAGCTGGACGAGGAGAGTGTGAAGTATCTGTATGTGTCCGACGTCAATGTGATCCAGGAATATATGAAGGATAAGGGTCTTGAATATGAGATGCCGGATGTCAGGGAAGACAGTTGGTTCGCTACGGTAGTAGTGCCGGTGCTCCTGACTTTGATGGGAGTGATGCTGATCTTTACGCTCATGAACCGTCAGGGAAACGGCGCGAACGCGAAGGCGATGAATTTCGGAAAGAGCAGGGCGAGGCTTAGTATGGGAGGCGATAAGAAGATCACGTTTTCCCAGGTGGCAGGACTTAAGGAAGAGAAGGAAGAACTGGAAGAGATCGTGGATTTCCTTAAGGCTCCTAAGAAATATATCCAGGTAGGGGCGCGTATTCCGAAGGGGGTCTTGCTGGTAGGACCGCCGGGTACCGGAAAGACATTGCTTGCGAAAGCGGTTGCCGGTGAGGCTGGAGTACCGTTCTTTACCATATCTGGTTCAGACTTTGTAGAGATGTTCGTCGGTGTGGGCGCGTCCCGCGTCCGGGATCTGTTTGAAGAGGCGAAAAAGAATTCTCCGTGCATTATCTTCATAGATGAGATCGATGCGGTGGCAAGACGCCGCGGAACCGGAATGGGCGGCGGCCATGACGAGAGAGAGCAGACCCTGAACCAGCTTCTGGTAGAGATGGATGGTTTTGGAGTGAATGAAGGCGTGATCGTGATGGCGGCGACGAATCGTGTGGATATCCTTGATCCGGCGATCCTCCGTCCGGGACGTTTCGACCGCCGTGTGATGGTGGGAAGACCGGATGTCCAGGGAAGAGAAGAGATCCTGAAGGTACACGCGAAGGGGAAACCGCTCAGCGAAGAGATCGACCTTAAACAGATCGCCCAGACGACCGCAGGCTTTACCGGCGCAGATCTGGAGAACCTTCTGAATGAAGCGGCGATCCTGGCGGCGAAGGCAGACAGAGTCTTTCTGAAACAGGAGGATATCAAGAAAGCATTCGTTAAGGTTGGGATCGGCGCGGAGAAAAAGAGCCGCGTGATCTCGGATAAGGAGAAGCGGATCACGGCGTTCCATGAGGCAGGCCATGCGATACTCTTCCATGTATTGCCTGACGTGGGACCGGTCTACAGTGTGTCGATCATTCCCACCGGAGGGGCGGGCGGATATACGATGCCATTGCCGGAGAATGACGAGATGTTCAACTCCAAGGGAAAGATGCTGCAGGATATTACGGTTGCCCTGGGAGGACGTGTGGCGGAAGAAGAAGTCTTTGACGACATCACTACAGGGGCGTCCCAGGACATCAGACAGGCGACCAGCCTGGCAAAATCTATGGTGACCAAATTCGGTATGTCCGAGACGGTCGGTCTGATCAATTATGATAATGACAGCGACGAGGTGTTCATTGGCAGGGATCTTGCGCACGCCTCGAGGGGATACGGCGAGAGTGTGGCGACTATGATCGATCAGGAAGTGAAGCGGATCATTGACGAATGCTATAACAGAGCAAGAAAGGTGATCCGTGAATATGACGGCGTGCTGCATGCATGCGCGGATATGTTATTAGAAAAAGAAAAAATCTCCAGAGAAGAATTCGAATCGTTGTTTACCGGAGAAGTATTAGAAGCATAATAAAAGATGATGAATTAAGGGGGATTACAGCGTGAAAGAGCAGGCTTTATTTTGTGATGGTACCGGGAGTTATGTTATACCGCAGGAGCCCCGGGAGAATGAGGTTGTAAGACTGCGTTTTCGCACTGCGAAGAACGATGTCAAAAGAGTACGCCTGATGACGGCCGTGGGCGGATATGATATGCAGAAAGAGGCGGGAAAGGACGGCGCCGAGTTTGATTATTATGAGATCAGATGGAGGCTGAACGAGAAGCCGTTCCGTTACTGCTTTGAGATCCAGGATGAGGAAGAAGTCCGTTATTACAGCAGATGCGGCGTGTCAAAAGAGATAGTGGAGCTTTATGAATTTGTGATCGTTCCGGGCTTTTCTACACCGGATTGGGCGAAAGGCGCGGTGATGTACCAGATCTTCACGGATCGTTTCTATAACGGCGATCCGTCCAATGATGTAGAGACGAACGAATATTATTATATCGGCGGATACAGCAGGAAAGTGACGGATTGGAATAAGTATCCGGATAATATGGGAGTCCGGGAGTTTTACGGCGGCGATCTTCAGGGAGTGATCGAGAAATTAGACTATCTTCAGGAACTTGGGGTCGAGGTATTGTATTTTAATCCGCTGTTTGTCTCACCGTCGAACCATAAATATGACATTCAGGATTATGATTATATTGATCCGCATTTTGGCGTGATCCTAGAGGACGGGGGAGAAGTCCTGCAGGAAGGCGAGACGGAGAACCGTAAGGCGACAAAATATAAGAAACGAGTGGCGGATCTTAAGAATCTGGAAGCGAGCAACCAGTTGTTCATCAAACTTGTAGAAGAGCTTCACAGACGCGGGATGAAGATCATACTGGACGGCGTGTTCAATCACTGCGGTTCTTTTAACAAATGGATGGACAGGGAGAGGATCTATGAGGATCAGCCGGGATTTAAGCCCGGAGCGTTCGTATCGGCGGACAGTCCGTACAGAAGTTATTTTTACTTTTCGAAAAACGGAGAGGAAGACTGGCCGTATAATACCGGATATGACGGCTGGTGGGGGCATGATACACTCCCGAAGCTGAATTATGAAGATTCGGTCAAGCTTGAGAATTATATCTTATATATAGGAAGAAAGTGGGTGTCTCCGCCGTATAATGCGGACGGGTGGAGACTGGATGTGGCGGCGGACTTAGGACAGAGTAATGAATATAACCATGAGTTTTGGAAGAAGTTCAGGACGGCTGTCAAGGCGGCGAATCCCAACGCGTTGATCCTGGCGGAGCATTACGGTGATCCCAGCGAGTGGCTTCAGGGAGACGAATGGGATTCGGTTATGAATTATGACGCCTTCATGGAGCCGATCACCTGGTTTCTGACAGGAATGGAGAAGCACAGCGACGAGTCAAGAGAAGAGCTTCGCGGGAACACGGATAATTTCGTGGGTTCTATTATGCATCATATGGCGAATATGCTGACTCCGTCGCTCCAGGTAGCAATGAATGAGTTATCCAATCACGATCATTCCCGGTTCCTGACCCGCACGAACCATATGGTCGGACGGGTGGAACAGTTAGGCCCGCAGGCTGCCAATGAATATGTGAATCTCGGGATCATGCGTGAGGCGGTGGTTATGCAGATGACATGGGTCGGAGCCCCGACTGTCTATTATGGAGACGAAGCAGGAGTCTGCGGGTTCACAGATCCGGACAACAGAAGGACCTATCCGTGGGGACATGAGGATCAGGAGCTGATCGCATTTCATAAAGAGATGATACGGATCCACAAGGAGCACAAGGCTCTGAAGACCGGATCGCTGAATATCCTGAACGGATCTCTGCGTGTAGCGAACGGGGATGAGTATAACATCCTTGCTTACGGCAGGTTTCAGGAAGACGACCGGGTGGTGGTGATCGTCAATAACCGCAGCGAGCTGGCGGAGGTTACCCTGCCTGTATGGATGGTGGAAGTTCCAAGAAAATGCAGGATGAAGAAGCTGCTTTACTCCTATCAGGACGGATATTCGGTGGATGAGGAAGAGTATCTGGTGGAAGACGGAGAAGTGGTTGTGAATATGGGGGCTTACTCAGCGCTGGTGCTTTGCGGATAAGAAAGGCTTGCTATCCGTGGTGTCTGCACATCACGAATAGCAAGCGCTGTTAATGCAATGATATTTATTTAGGAAAGGAACGGCACATGGAAGAACTTCCATGTGTTTATTTCGTTAATACTTCGACTCCGGTCTCCGTAACAAGGACCATGTATTCCACCTGGGCGGAAAGCCCGTCGTCAATGGTATAGACAGTCCAGTCGTCGTCTTCGTCAATGAAGAAATCGGGGCTTCCTTCGTTGACCATGGGTTCGATGGTGAACATCATGCCGGGAACCAGGACCATCTCGCTGCCTTTCGGGGTTACGTAGCTGACAAAAGGTTCTTCGTGGAAATCAAGCCCGATGCCGTGGCCGCCGATGTCTTCGACTACGGAATAGCCGTGTTTCCTGGCATGGGAATGGATGGCGTCTGCGATGTCTCCGAGATGTCCCCAGGGCCTGGCTGCTTTGAGCCCGAGGTCTACACATTCCTGGGTGACCCGAACCAGCCTGGCGGCTTCCGGTGAGATGTCGCCGATGGTAAACATACGGGATGCGTCGGAGTAGTAGCCGTTCAGGATGGTCGATACGTCCACGTTCAGGATGTCGCCTTCTGTCAGGAATTCGTGATCGTCAGGAATTCCATGGCAGACCACATTGTTAAGGGAAGTGCAGACGCTCTTGGGGAATCCGTCATAATGGAGCGGGGCGGGGATGCCGCCGTGCTTTGTCGTAAAGTCATAGACCAGGCGGTCGATCTCGGCAGTGCTCATGCCTTCGTGAATGTGGGAAGAGACGTGATCGAGGACGGCTGTATTGAGCGCCGCGCTCTTCTTGATGGCTTCGATCTGGGACGGGGTCTTTAATAAGGAACGTTTTGGGACGATCTCACCTTTTGCGGCGAGTTTCCAGAGTTTTATGTCTAATTTATCCAAGTGTACTACCTCTTTCCTTACCGCCGGCGTATCATGGCACTGCGGTCATGCGCCGGAGATTTTCTTTCTTCCATGATTATATCACTCATGCGGCAAGAAAACCAGTAATTCCGACTATTGTATGATAATTAAAAATAGGGTATAATTAGAATGTGTGTTCAGCGGCAGCGAAAGCGGCACCGGAAAAGTAAAATTACACAGAGAAGAAAGGAGCGCCAATATGTTAAGAATAGGAATGCTTACAAGTGGAGGAGACTGTCAGGCTTTGAATGCGGCTATGAGAGGAGTAGTAAAGGGAATTTGTTCTGAGAGAGACGATGTCGAGATCTACGGATTTCAGGAAGGATACAAGGGCTTGATCTATTCGAACTTCAAGATGCTGTCGTCAAGAGACTTCTCGGGAATACTGACCGTAGGAGGGACGATTCTCGGGACATCCAGGCAGCCATTCAAGTTGATGAGAGTACCGGATGAAAACGGTCTGGATAAAGTAGAGGCTATGAAGCATACTTATCATAAGCTGAACCTGGACTGTCTGGTAGTACTTGGGGGGAATGGAACACATAAGACGGCAAATATGCTGAGAGAAGAAGGGCTGCATGTCATCACGCTCCCGAAGACGATCGACAATGATCTCTGGGGGACGGATATGACTTTTGGTTTCCAGAGTGCGGTGGATATAGCAACGGATACGATTGATAAGATCCATACAACGGCGACGTCGCACAGCCGAGTATTTATCGTGGAAGTAATGGGACACAAGGTAGGCTGGGTCACGCTGCATGCGGGGATCGCGGGCGGCGCGGACATCATCATGCTTCCGGAGATCCCGTATGATATTGACGTAGTCGTAGACGCCATCAATAAGCGGAAGGCTGCAGGCAAGAAGTTCACGATCATTGCGGTTGCGGAGGGTGCGATCTCGAAGGAAGACGCCAAATTATCCAAGAAGGATCTGAAGGCAAAGAAAGAGAAGCAGAAGTATCCGTCCGTTGCATACGAGGTGGCAGAGAAGATCCAGAAGAGGACAGACCAGGAAGTGCGTATCACTGTCCCAGGGCATACGCAGAGGGGCGGTTCTCCATGTGCGTATGACAGAGTCCTGTCGACAAGGCTTGGCGCGGCGGCAGCGGAAGCGATCTTAGACGGCGATTATGGATATATGATGGGCGTGAAGAAGAATGAGATCGTGCGCGTCCCGTTATCTGAGGTGGCGGGCAAGCTTAAGTACGTAGACCCGAAGTCCAGTATCATCAAAGAAGCGAAGATGACAGGGATCAGTTTCGGAGTAAAATAGATTTGAGAGACAGGGGAGTGTAGAGGATGTCATATACGGCATTGTACCGGAAGTTCCGTCCGGATGAATTCGAAGATGTAAAGGGGCAGGACGCCATCGTTAAGACATTGAAGAATCAGATCAAAGCAGAGCGGATCGGACATGCTTATCTGTTCTGCGGAACGCGGGGAACGGGGAAGACGTCGGTCGCGAAGATATTCGCGAAGGCGGTAAACTGCGAGCATCCGGCGGACGGAAGCCCGTGCGGGGAATGCGCCGCATGCCGGGCTGTTGCTTCCGGCGCTTCCATGAATGTGATAGAGATCGACGCCGCCTCTAACAATGGTGTGGATAACATCCGCGAGATCCGGGAAGAGGTGGCGTACCGCCCTACGGAGGGACGGTATAAGGTATATATTATTGATGAAGTCCATATGCTGTCGATAGGAGCGTTCAACGCGCTTCTTAAGACACTGGAAGAACCGCCGGAGTATGTGATCTTTATTCTGGCGACGACGGAGGCACATAAGATACCCGTTACGATCCTAAGCCGCTGCCAGCGGTATGATTTCAAGAGGATCACGATCGATACGATCTCGGCAAGGCTGACGGAATTGATCGAGAAGGAACAGTGGGACGTGGAAGAGAAGGCGGTCCGTTATATAGCGAAAGCGGCGGACGGCTCTATGCGGGATGCTTTAAGCCTTCTGGATCAATGTGCGGCATTCTATATCGGAGAACGTCTGACCTACGACCATGTGCTGGAGGTTCTGGGAGCAGTCGATACGGCAGTGTTTAGCCGCCTTTTAAGAGAAGTGATCGCTATGGATGTGCGCCGGGTGATCAAAACGGTGGAAGAACTGGTGATGCAGGGGCGGGAATTGTCGCAGCTGGCGTCGGATCTTACCTGGTATCTGCGGAATCTTCTGTTGGTGAAGGGATCTGGCGAGATGGAGGATATACTGGATGTATCGACAGAGAATCTGGCGCAGCTCAAAGAAGAAGCGCAGATGCTCGATAATGATACTCTGATACGGTATATCCGGGTCTTCTCGGAGCTTACGAACCAGTTGAAGTATGCGACACAGAAGAGAGTTCTTCTGGAGGTGACGCTGATCAAGCTGTGCTGCCCTGCAATGGAGGTAAGCCGCGACGCTTTGCTTGACCGGATCCGGGCGGTTGAGAAGCAGTTAGAAGAGGGGCTGCCGGAGCGTCCGGCGCGTGATAGAGCGTATGGCGGGGAGCGAGGCGGGCCGCCGCAGGCAGAGGCAGCCAAGCCGAAGCTTCCGGAGGCGCTGAGCGAGGATGTAAAAACGGTGGCTCAGAATTTCCGTACGATCGTGAATGACATTTCGCCGATGCTGAAGACTTATCTTAAGAAGGCAAAGTTAAGCGCCGGAGAAGGGAACCGGCTGCTCATCGTATGCCCGGATGAGATGGGAGCCAGCGTGGTCGGAACGAAGGAACACAAGGCGGAGATCGAGGCGCAGATCCAGGAGAAGATCGGAAAACAGGTGGAGATCGAAGTGCGCCAGGTGGAAGCCGGGCGGAGGTTCGAGGATCAGTATGCAGACCTTGAGAATCTCCAGGAATTGATCCATATGGAGATCACAGTGGAAGATTAGATTCAATAGCAGATAGAAAGAATCAGGAGGATATGAATTATGGCAAAAAGAGGTGGATTCCCAGGCGGAGGCATGCCGGGAAATATGGCGAATCTGATGAAGCAGGCGCAGAAGATGCAGCGTCAGATGGAAGAACAGGCGAAGGAGATGGAGACGAAGGAGTTCAGCGCGACTGCAGGCGGCGGCGCGGTTGAGGCGACGGTCTCCGGATCGAAGCAGCTTCTGAAGGTGAAGCTGGAGGAAGAAGTTGTGGATCCTGACGATATCGAGATGTTGGAAGATCTGATCGTTGCGGCAGTGAATGAGGCGATGGATAAGGCAAATGAAGCGTCAGCGTCAGCGATGTCGAAGTTCACGGGCGGTATGGGCGGACAGATGCCCGGATTATTCTGACACAGGAGCGTAAGGAAGATGGATTACTACAGTAACCAGATCAGCAGGTTAATTGAAGAATTATCATGCCTTCCGGGCATAGGATCAAAGTCAGCGGCAAGGCTGGCTTTTCATTTGATACATATGCCTCTTGAGGATGTGGACCGGCTGGCGTCAACCATAGTGGAAGCAAAGAAGAATGTCAAGTATTGTAAGGAGTGCTGTACATTGACGGATCAGGAGCTGTGCCCGATCTGCAGCAACACGAAGAGAGATCACAAGACCATCATGGTGGTGGAGAACACCCGGGATCTCGCCGCATATGAGAAGACCGGAAAATACGACGGAGTCTATCACGTGCTTCATGGCGCCATATCGCCGATGCTGGGGATCGGGCCGGAGGATATCCGGCTGAAAGAACTGATCGGGCGGTTAGAGGGTGATGTGGAGGAAGTGATCATAGCGACGAACTCAAGCCTGGAGGGAGAGACGACGGCGATGTATATCAGTAAGCTGATCAAACCGGCGGGGATCCGGGTCAGCAGGATCGCCAGCGGGGTGCCGGTAGGCGGTGATCTGGAATACATTGACGAGGTGACACTCCTTCGGGCGTTAGAGGGACGGACAGAGCTGTAAGCTGTGTCTGTGCTGTCTGTGGAGGAGAATGATGAAGAGGAAGATTACTTCTACCGATATCGCGAAGGCGGCGGGAGTCTCGCAGTCTACGGTGTCTATGGTCCTGAACAAGAAATATAATGTCTCTTTTTCGAAGGAAACGATAGACCGGGTGGAGGAGGCGGCGAAAGAGCTGGGATATGTGCCGCCGAAGCGTAAGACGAAAAAAGGTGCAAAAAAAGAGAAATTACTGGTGGTCTTCTGCTCGAACCTGACCAATCCTTATTATGTCATGCTGCTGCAGGGAATCGAACTGCGGGCGAAGGAGCAGGGATTCGGCATGTTCGTGTGTAATACCCAGAGGGATCTTAAGATGGAAGAGCGGTATCTTAAGATGATGTGGGATCTGCGGCCTTTGGGGATCATCTACACGTGCAATCCCAGTCATTGCTTCATGGGGCTTGTGAAGGAGCTGGCGCAGAAGATGCCTGTGGCGATCGTAAATAACCAGAACGAGAAGATGGATGTAGATGCTGTGGAGCTTGATAACTCCAAGCTTGGGCGCATCATGGCAAAGCACCTGCTGGAACTGGGACACCGGAAGGTGGCTTATATCGCGCCGCCTCTGACGGCGCGCCAGAAGCAGCGTTCCAAGCGGGTGGAAGGTTTTCTTAAGGAGTATGAGAAAGCAGGGCTGAAAGGCAATGTAATCATCAAGGCGGCAAGAGAGGAGATCGATCTTGCCGTAGCGCACATTGATTCGGAGTATAAGATCGGATACGACCTGACAAAAGAGCTTCTCAGGGAAGAGATGGGGATCACCGCTATCGTAGGCTTGAATGATATGATAGCCTTCGGGATCCTGGACGCGCTTCATGAGGCGAGGATCCGGGTGCCTGCGGACATATCCGTTATGGGGTGCGACAATACGCTGTTTGCCCGTATGCATAAGGTGGATCTGACGACGATCGAGCATTTTGTCATATTCAAGGGACGGGACGCCTGCGATATCATCATGAAGAAAATAGCGTCCCATGATACGGCGTATTCAGAGATCGAGCCGATCAGTACTTATCATGTAGAATATGAACCGCAGCTGATCATAAGAGGGACAACGGGCTATGCAAGAGAGGGAAAAAGATCCGGAAAGAAAAAATAAAATTAATATATTTCCCCTGATTATTACTAATTAATTTGCGGCTTGCCGATCCATGTTGTGCTGTGTCTGCCGCGCCATGTGCGTATTGTGACAGCAGTCTTTATCATTTGCGGTAAAAGACAGTGCGGGATAGGGATACAAAGACGGAGAGATCACTAATAATTTAGAGTTATTAATGATCAAAATTACTAATAAAACAGAGCGCTATTGACCGAACGGATCGCTATCAGTTATAATGAAATCATCCGATAAATAGTGACCAGTGAAGAGATTCACACAGTAAGAAGGAGGAAGAAACATGAAATTTTTTATCGACACAGCGAAGGTTGAGGACATCAGGAAAGCGAATGACATGGGAGTCATCTGCGGAGTTACGACCAATCCGTCTCTGATCGCGAAAGAAGGACGAGTATTCGAGGAAGTGATCGCAGAGATCGCATCCATCGTAGACGGACCGATCAGCGGGGAAGTGAAGGCGACGACCGTAGATGCCGAGGGTATGATCGCAGAAGGAAGAGAGATCGCGAAGATCCATCCGAACATGGTGGTAAAGATCCCGATGACCGTTGAAGGCTTGAAGGCGTGCAAGCAGTTGACTGCAGAAGGCATCAAGACGAATGTGACGCTGATCTTTACGGCAAATCAGGCGCTTCTTGCAGCAAGAGCCGGTGCAACCTATGTGTCGCCGTTCCTGGGACGCCTGGACGATATCTCCGTAAGGGGAACGGACCTGATCGCAGAGATCGCGCAGATCTTCCAGGTTGCAGGGATCAAGACAGAGATCATCGCTGCAAGCGTCCGCCACACGATGCATGTGACAGACTGTGCCCTTGCCGGAGCGGATATCGCGACAGTTCCGTATTCTGTGATCGAGCAGATGACAAAGCATCCTCTGACCGACGCAGGAATCGCGAAATTCCAGGCAGATTACAAGGCAGTATTCGGAGAATAAGTATAACAGGAGGGACACCATGAATAAATTGGAGTTAATGAAAACAGCGAATGAGGTCCGCAAGGGTATTGTCACAGCAGTACACAGCGCCAAATCCGGACATCCGGGCGGATCGCTGTCTGCGGCAGATATCTACACATATCTGTTCTTTGAAGAGATGAACATAGATCCGGCAGATCCTAAGAAGGCAGACCGCGACCGCTTCGTCCTCTCAAAGGGACACACTGCGCCGGGTTATTATGCGACTCTGGCAGAGAGAGGCTTCTTCCCGAAAGAGGATCTTACAACGCTCCGTAAAGTGGGCGCTTATCTGCAGGGACATCCGGATATGAAGCATATTCCGGGCGTGGATATGTCAAGCGGTTCTCTCGGACAAGGGATCTCGGCAGCGGTAGGTATGGCAGTCTCCGCGAAGATATCCGGGGACAGCTACAGAGTATATACGCTGCTTGGAGACGGGGAGATACAGGAAGGCCAGGTATGGGAAGCCGCCATGCTTGCGGCGCACAGGAAGCTTGATAATCTGGTTGTGATCGTGGATAATAATAACCTGCAGATCGACGGGCCGATCACAGAGGTCAATTCCCCATATCCGATAGATAAGAAGTTTGCGGCGTTCAATTTCCATGTGATCAATATCAATGGAAATGATTTGGACGAGATTGACGCGGCATTCAAAGAAGCAAGAGAGACGAAGGGACAGCCTACGGCAATTATTGCCAAGACCATCAAGGGCAAGGACGTTTCCTTCATGGAGAACCAGGCATCCTGGCACGGAGCTGCTCCTAATGACGAGCAGTATGCGGTTGCAATGGCAGATTTAGAGAAAGTAGGTGAAGCATTATGTCAGATGTAAAGAAGATCGCAACAAGAGAGAGTTACGGCAATGCTTTGGCTGAATTAGGAAAAGAGCATGAAGACGTCGTTGTGTTGGACGCCGACCTGGCAGCAGCGACAAAAACAGGCGTATTTAAAAAAGCGTTCCCTGAGCGTCATATCGACTGTGGGATCGCAGAGTGTAATATGATGGGTGTTGCGGCAGGGATCGCGACTACGGGCAAGGTGCCTTTCGCAAGTTCTTTTGCCATGTTCGCGGCAGGACGTGCATTCGAACAGGTACGTAATTCCATAGGGTATCCGCATCTGAACGTCAAGATCGGCGCGACCCATGCGGGGATCTCCGTAGGAGAGGACGGCGCGACCCATCAGTGTAACGAGGACATTGCCCTGATGCGGACGATCCCGGGTATGGTTGTGATCAATCCTTCCGACGACGTGGAAGCAAAGGCGGCGGTGAAAGCGGCTTATGACCATGTGGGACCGGTATATCTCCGGTTCGGAAGGCTTGCGGTTCCGGTGATCAACGATACGGAAGACTATCAGTTTGAGCTCGGCAAAGCGATCACTCTGAGAGAAGGAACGGATGTGACGATCATCGCCACCGGGCTTCCGGTATCAGAGTCCCTGGCGGCGGCAGAGAAGCTGGCGGCGGACGGCATCAGCGCAGAGGTGATCAATATCCATACGATCAAGCCGCTGGATGAAGAAGCGGTGCTTAAGGCGGCAAAGAAGACCGGAAAGATCGTTACGGTAGAAGAGCACTCCGTCATCGGCGGTCTTGGAAGCGCTGTGTGCGACGTCGTTGCACGGGAGGCGTCTGCGAAAGTTCTGAAGATCGGCGTCAATGATGTGTTCGGCGAGTCAGGTCCTGCCGTACAGCTGATCAAGAAATACGGGCTGGATGCGGACAGTATCTACGAGAAAGTGAAAGCATTCTTATAAGAGAAGCCTGCGGGCAGGATAAGAGATGAGAAAGAAAAGATGCGGTGTAAGGACCGGGCGGGAGCGATCCCCCCGAGCCTGCACCGCGTTTTTGCGCCTGCGGGAGACGCCCCGGAGCGACGATTCCGGACAGGGATTGCGGGAGCCGGGAGGCAACCCGTCGAAAATGCCGGGAACATGCCGGAAAATTCCTTGGACAAGTCCCATCAACTGCTAAAATATGCAAAAACCATATGCTATCATTATCAAAAATATACAAGATGAGGTGAGTGTATATGGAAAGACAATTTCCGAAGAATGTAAGACAGATAGGAAACGTAAGCGATGAGCCTAAGATATACATAGAAGATTATGTGGATATCTATCTGAATCAACTTCAGCAGCAGGCGGAAGAGGCGCCGGTAGGAGTTGCGCTGATCGGCGAGATACTGACTCTGGAGGAGCAGGATGTGGTCTGCGTCTCCGGGGCGATCCGGATGA
This sequence comes from Dorea sp. 5-2, assembly GCF_000403455.2. Taxonomy (GTDB): domain Bacteria; phylum Bacillota; class Clostridia; order Lachnospirales; family Lachnospiraceae; genus Sporofaciens. Next base: position 63,230 of record NZ_KE159725.1, read on the forward strand.
AAGAGATAGGGACAGAGGGTACGGAGATTGTCATAAAAGAAGAGGCGTTTAAAGAAATAGAGGACGAAAGGAAGAAGTATTTTGGATCCGGAGAGATGATCGGGTGGTGCCTGATCGAAAACGGAAGGCCCATAGGTCGGATGAAAGACGCCGCGGGGATCCACGGCAAGAGGTTTGCACGGGACAATACGATCTTTATATGGAAAGACACCCTGGATAAAGAAGAGAACTTCTACTCATACAAATATGGGGATCTGATGCAGATGGGGGGACACTATATCTATTATGAGAAGAACCCCTCTATGCAGAATTATATGATCAGCACGCGCAAAAAGAATGGCGTGACACCCTGTGAAATGGTTGAGGATCGAGCTGCAAAGGATTTTCGTAGTACCATAAGGACGAGAATGGAAGAAAAGGATCAGCAGAGTTCCAGGCTCGTATATGCGACAAGCGCATTGCTTGTGGTGGTGGTACTGGCAATTGGTATCTCAACCGTGAATAATTTTGACAGAATGGAAGCAGTTCAGGATTCTTTGGAATCGCTGTCGCAGTCGGTGAATAAGGCAGAGAGCCAGACAGGAACCGTCAGCGAGGAAGAGGCGGCCGTGGAGGCGGACGGCATCGCCAAAACCGGAGAGCAGGCAAAAGAAGGGGAGCCGGAAGGGACGGTGCCCGACGTGTCAACGGTTCAGGAACAGATGGGAGACGAAGAATATTATATCGTGCAGAAGGGCGATACACTGGACAGTATCAGCGTAAAAGTGTACGGCGATACTTCTCATGTGAAGGCGATCTGCAAGATGAACGGTCTGTCTGACGGCAACTTAATCTATATAGGGGAAAAATTGTTATTACCATAAGGTAAAAATATGGTACAATAGTAAATGATAATACGGAAGAACAGTGGTGAAGAGGAGACTGATGATACGTCGGAGAAGAAAGAATCTTCATGTTGTCAGAGAGCAGGAAGATCCAACAGACAGGATTGTAAGAGAGATATTAGATGAATTGAATAGTGAAGACGGTATGCAGGAAACCAGAGAAGCCCAGAGAGAGAGAAAGAAGAAGTCGGCAAGGCGGCGAGTCACGGCAGGGCTTGTGTTACTGGCGCTGCTCATCACGGGAGTCGGACTGCTGGTTAACCTGCAGACATACGGACATGTGCGGGTGACGGAACTCTATAAGAATGAAACGGCGGTGAATAACGGGTACAAGGAATTCGCAGGAGGAATACTCAAATACAGCAGAGACGGGATCTCGTACCTGGATCAGAGCGGGGAAGAACGCTGGAATCATTCTTACCAGATCAAGACGCCTTTTATAGAAACCGGCAGGGAATCGGCAGTGATCGCGGATAAAGGGGGCAATGACATCCTGATCATCCGGAAAGACGGAGTGAAGGGCGAAGTGCAGACTTCTATGCCCATTGAGAAGGTCTGTGTATCGGAACAAGGGATCGTAGGCGCCATATTGAAGAGTGATCTTACGGCAGAAGTGTTGTGCTACGATATGGCGGGGAATATCCTGGTGGAGCACAAGACGTCTCTGTCAGGGATGGGCTACCCTCTGGATATTGCGCTGTCAGAAGACGGAAGGATCCTGCAGGTGCTGTATGTGTATACCCAGGAAGGCGAACTGGTGTCAAGAGTCTGCTATTATAATTTTGGAGAAAGAGGAGAAAAGGAGACGGATAATCAGGTCAGCCGCCAGGAATATAAGGACACGCTTATGACGGCGGGATTCTTCCTGAACAGATCGACTTCCGCGGCGGTCGGCGATAATTGCCTTGTGTTCTACCGCGGGGAAGAAGCGCCCAAAGAGGCGCAGCGGATCAACCTTGAAAAAGAGATCAAAAGCGTTTTCCATAATGAGAGATATGTGGGGCTAGTGCTCAGGAACGAGGGGAAAGAAGGCTATGAACTCCGCCTGTATAACACCGGAGGGAAGATGGTGATGTCCAAGGATTTTCAGGGAGAATACAGCAATGTCAAGCTCTGCGGCGGACAGGTGATCATGTATGACGGTAAGAAGTGCAGTATATTCATGCGAAGCGGCATACAGAAGTTTGCCGGGGAGATGAGTAACAATATCATGGAAATATATCCTATAGCAGGTGTCAATAAATACATTGTGATGAGTGCAAACGGAATGGAGAAGATCCGTCTTGTAAAATAAGGAGAACATATGAACTGGTTATTGATTGTGGTTATTATTATTTTTCTGATAAGCATTATAATAGGAGCGTACAGAGGTGCGATCAAGATCGCAGTTTCGCTGGTAACGGCATTGATCACGTATGCGGTTGTATTCTTTGCGACACCGTATGTTACGAAAGCGATCACGGAATTTACCCCGTTAGACGAGGCGATCACGGACCAGGTGACCAGCACGATCACGGATCTGGCGGTCTCACAGTTCGCGGACGGAAGCAAAGCCGAGAGCGGCATGACGGAAGAGAATGTCCGAAGGGCGCTGAAAGCCGCGGGAGTAGACGAAGATATGCTTGCGGAGTATGATATTACGATAGAAGACATCGTGAGCGGCAATGTGAGCAAAGAGGATCTTGCAAGATACGGCGTATCGGGGAGTGTCCTGGACGGGCTTAAGGCAGGCGGCAGCCAGACGGCGAAGGATGCGGTAGTGGATGCCGAGATCCCAAGGGACGTACAGATAACGGCGATCAGGAATGCCGATATTCCGGAAGTGTTCAAGGAGCTTTTGTTGGCAAATAACAACAGCGAGATCTATAAGCAATTAGGCGTGGAGACATTTGTGCAGTACGTGGGGAGCTTCCTGGCAAAGCTTATCATCAATATTGTCGCGTTCCTGTGCACGTTTTTACTGGTGACGATCATAGTACGCGCGATCGTGCTTGCGCTTGATATTGTCGCCGATCTGCCGGGAGTAGGAGCGATCAATCATCTGATCGGCGGTGTGATCGGCGTGATCGGGGCGCTGATCGTCGTCTGGACGATGTATCTTCTGGTGACGCTTCTGTTCGCTACGGAGATCGGGAAGGAGTTATTCCGTATGATACAGGCAAGTGATTTCTTAAGTACATTGTATGAATATAACCCGGTTATGGGACTGGCGACGATCTTCCGGTAATTGTCTGAAAAAATTTTTACATAAAACATGATAAAGTGGACATAATAGCCATGTAACCCAAAGAGCGCCTGCAAGATGATCATGCGGGTACTCAGAAAAGATTAGGAGGAAAACTAACATGGCTAAGAACTATAATTCATCAAACAAGAACGCATCTCAGAATGCATCAAATCAGAACTCAAGCAACAAGAACGCGTCTCAGAATGCGTCTAACACAAACTCAAAGAATAAGAACTCCAACAGTTCTAATTCTAACAGCTCAAACTCAGGAACATCAAGCTCCAACTACAGCGATAACTACTAAGCGCAGCGCCGTATCAAAGACCAGGGCGGACTGCAAAGAGCAGGGAGATACGCCCGGGCAGCAGGTTAAAGCGCCGGTGGATCGGCGGTAACTGAGGGATCGGCAGAAAGCTGAGAAAGGATTGCTGTAAAATGCGGTGTTTACACAAGGCATTTTACAGCAGTTCTTTTTTTGATCCGATCATAAATTTTAAAGATTTTGTGTAAGTGAGTTGACAACTGGTCGGGAATGCAAGTAAGATGGAGAAGTAAGAACGAGATAAGAATATTGGAAGAATCCGGAGGAACTTCTATGAATAGGATAGAATTGATCGCTCCCTGTCATTTTGGACTGGAGGCGGTGTTAAAAAGAGAGATTCTGGATCTGGGGTATGAGATCGCAGAGGTTGAGGACGGAAGGGTCACGTTCTATGGGGACGCCGCCGCGGTATGCTATGCCAATGTTTTCCTGAGAACCGCGGAGCGGATATTGTGGAAGGTGGGAAGCTTTAAGGCGGAGACTTTTGAAGAATTATTCGAGAAGACCCGCGCTCTGCCCTGGGAAGAATACATACCAAGAGACGGGAAGTTCTGGGTGACGAAGGCGGCTTCGGTAAAGAGTAAGCTGTTCAGCCCGTCGGATATACAGTCTATTATGAAGAAAGCTATGGTCAGGCGGCTGCAGGAGCGCTACCATGTGGAATGGTTCCCGGAGGACGGCGCGCCGTATCCGGTCAGGGTATTCTTGATGAAGGATGTGGTTACGATCGGGATCGATACATCCGGAGTATCGCTCCATAAGCGCGGATACCGGGAGGTGTCCGGGAAAGCGCCGATCACGGAGACACTTGCCGCGGCGCTTATTATGCTGACGCCGTGGAAGCAGGACCGGATACTGGTGGACCCATTTTGCGGGAGCGGGACATTCCCGATCGAAGCTGCCATGATGGCGGCAGATATTGCGCCCGGGATGAACCGGTCGTTTACGGCGGAAGAATGGACGAACCTGATCCCAAGGAAACTGTGGTATGATGCGGTGAATGAGGCGAATGACAGGATCAGGGACGATATAGAGCCGGATATCCAGGGATATGACGCCGACAAGTCGGTGATCCGGATCGCCAGGAGAAATGCCGAAGAGGCGGGAGTAGGGCATCTGATCCATTTTCAGGAAAGGGATGTAAGAGAGCTCCGCCATCCGAAGAAATATGGCTTTATCATCACGAATCCGCCGTATGGAGAGAGGCTTGAGGATAAGGCGGATCTGCCGCAGCTATATCGGGCGTTCGGCAAAAGCTTCCGGGAACTGGATTCGTGGTCGGCGTATATGATCACGTCTTATGAAGAGGCGGAGAAGTATTTCGGGCGCAAGGCAGATAAGAACCGGAAGATCTATAATGGGATGTTGAAGACTTATTTCTACCAGTTCCAGGGACCCAGGCCTCCGAAGCGGGCGAAGCCTTCCGAGGTAAAGCAAGATTCCGGGAATAGATGAGAATATAGGAAAATATAAGGGAGAAGCGTTATGGATAAGATCATATTTGCAACAGGAAACGAGCATAAGATGGCAGAGATCCGGATGATACTGGAAGATCTTGGCGTCAAGATCCTGTCGCAGAAGGAAGCCGGGATCACGGCTGATATCGTGGAGGATGGGACGACATTCGAAGAGAATGCCCTGATCAAAGCGACCGGGATCGCGGAGGCGGCGAAGGCGATCCCGGGGTATGAGGATGCGGTGGTCCTGGCGGATGATTCGGGATTAGAGATCGATCATCTGAATAAGGAGCCGGGAATCTATTCGGCGCGTTACATGGGGGAAGACACGTCGTATGATATTAAGAATCAGGCGCTGCTTGACCGTCTGGAAGGAGTCGCGGACGAACATCGGACGGCGAGATTCGTGTGCGCCATTGCGGCGGCATTTCCCGACGGGCGGACGGAGGTTGTCAGAGGGACCATGGAGGGTATCATAGGGCACGAGATCCTTGGGGAGAATGGATTCGGCTATGATCCGATCTTCTATCTTCCGGAGTATGGCTGTACGAGCGCGCAGCTGTCCCCGGAGAAGAAGAATGCATTGAGCCACCGGGGCGAGGGGCTTCGGAAGATGCGGGAGATACTTCGCTGACAGGGATAGATTCCCGCGAGGCGGCGAGGCATGCCGTCATGCCTGCATAGATATTTGACGTTAAAGAGAATGAGAAACAGGATGAAGAGGTTTTTATGAAGATATTAATAGTAAGCGATACACATAAGGCACATGGGAATCTGGAGAAAGTGTTGGAAAAAGTGCGTCCGATCGATATGCTGATCCATCTGGGGGATACGGAGGGCGGAGAAGATCATATTGCCGAGCTGGCTGGATGCCCGGCGCATATCATAAGAGGGAACAATGATTTCTTCTCGGATCTTCCCAAAGAAGAAGAGTTCGAAGTGGAGGGGCGTCATATATTTATTACGCACGGACATTATTATTATGTGGCGATGAGTGAAGAGCGGCTGAAGGAGGAGGCGCGGGAGCGCGGCGCGGATATCGTGATGTACGGGCATACGCATAAGCCTTCCCTGACGCGGGAGGAGGATCTGATCACGCTGAATCCGGGGAGCGTGGCGTACCCGCGGCAGCAGGGGCGCAGGCCGAGTTATATGGTTATGGAACTGGAGCCGGAGGGAGAAGTAAAGATATCTCAGGAGTGGGTATGACAAGTAAATAAAAAATGAGAATAAAAAATAAAAAAAGTGTTGACAAGCGGAAGACATTCTTATATAATAATTCTTGCGTCACGGGTTAGGCGGACGGACAAGCTTACAGGGCGCAGATTTATAGAGTGACGGGGTGTGGCTCAGCTTGGCTAGAGCGCCTGGTTTGGGACCAGGAGGTCGCAGGTTCAAATCCTGTCACCCCGATAACCGTGCGGGTGTAGTTCAATGGTAGAACACTAGCCTTCCAAGCTAGATACGTGGGTTCGATTCCCATCACCCGCTCTCTTGAAACCGAGGGCGAACAAGAGCAGGGTTTTGAGGAAGATAGTTCTAGGGAGCTAGCCGTATGAGTCTGTAGCTCAGCTGGATAGAGCAACGGCCTTCTAAGCCGTAGGTCGAGGGTTCGAATCCCCCCAGGCTCGTTGGAACCACAAAAATTGAATAAGGTGATACTTAGTTGGACGAAAATAGTTCGATAAGTAATATATATGGTGGGTATGGTGCAGTTGGTTAGCGCGCCAGATTGTGGTTCTGGATATCATGGGTTCGAGTCCCATTACCCACCCTTTTTTCTTTTATTGGGCTATCGCCAAGCGGTAAGGCACAGGACTTTGACTCCTGCATTCGTTGGTTCGAATCCAACTAGCCCAGTTTTATTATGGGTGTGTAGCTCAGTTGGTAGAGCACTTGACTTTTAATCAAGTTGTCCCGGGTTCGAACCCCGGCACGCTCAGTATGGGAAATCCCTGTAAACCTTAAATTCTTGAGGTTTGCAGGGATTTTTTAATTTGGACAAGCTTGTTTTAATTTGTGTAAATTTATATGGAATAGATGTCTCAATCGTGTCCTAATGTCTCAATTTTGTCTCAGAAATTCAACGCTTCATTGACCGCGGTCGCGGCATCCTCTTTTTCTAATATGATATGGTTATAAACCTTAAGCACTACCGCTTCAGTATCCCCCATGAGTTGGGCGATCTTTTTAATAGAGATCTGAGGTATCTGATAGCAGAGGTTTGTACAATAGTTATGCCGGAATACATGAGCGGTCAGGCCGGCAGCAGGTTCACCAGTTACATCCTCTATCGCTTTTAAGATTCTCTTCCACATCTTGTCATAGCTGCTTTTTGTCATTGGCTTCCAGTCACGCATGGTAAATAGGTAAGTATGTCCTTTAGATTTTAGAGAGGATACATAGGATGCAATGGTGTGGTATATCTTATCAGGTATAGGGACGATGCGGTAACCATTCTTGGTCTTTGGCTCTTTATGGACAGGAGTACCGTGTGTGAGATCATGCGCCTTATTAATGGCTATCTCGCGCTTAGTCAGATTAAAGTCGAAAATAGTAAGCGCCAGGACCTCTTCCCGCCTTAATCCACAGCCATAAATCAAATAGACGAAGATTCTATCCTGTTCTTGGAAATCGGCCTTAAAAACAGCGTATTTCTCTTCTGGTGTCAATGCCCGTTTTTCTTTAGCAGAATATTTAACAGGCTCGATATTTTGAAAAATATCCTCCATTACATTGGCAGGAAAGAGCCGATCAGCGACTGCAGATCGCAATACCTGTTTAAATGTCAGCATGATTTGTTGTTGGATCTTCTTCTTCCCATCGGCGTTATTAAGCATGATCTGTAGATGCATCCGGTCAATGTCCTGCAATTTCACGTATTCGATACAGGAAAAATGTTTTTCAATGATGTTATCATACATAGCCTTGGTGGCATTGCTTCGTTGGGCTTTGTACACTTCTTTCCATTTGCGGGCATACTGGAAGAAAGTAATATCGGCTTTCCGGATATTCTTTCGTTCGGAGACGTTTGCCTTGTATTCATTCACCATGTCTTCCAATGCTTTACTGCTTTTCTTGGTTCTTAGGTTCTTGCGGTTCTTCTGCCCGGTAACCGGGTTATAGGTTCCGTCCCATACCTTAGTAGAAAAATAACCGTCCGAGCCTCTTGTATATTTCGTTTTCGCCATAAATAAATCCCTCCTGCTTTTGCAAAAAAAGTATAAAAATAACACCTATACAGGTGTCAGAAGATTGTGCTATAATATTCTTGCTTAGGGAGTATTATAGAGTGTCTCTGACACCGTATAGTATTCATGAAACCGTCTCAGAAATGGGGCGGTTTTTCTTATAATAAATCAGAGATCTTAAGAGCCAGTCCGTTAAATATATGGACAGGTATTTCATCATCAAAGGAAAGTTGGTTGGAGTCTTCTTCTCCTTCGAAGGAATAGATCTGTACAATTTTTGTCATTGGGTTTACAATCCAGTATTCCCGGACTCCGGCAGTACGGTATTTAAATAATTTGACGGCAAAGTCCATTCTTGAATTACCGGGTGATGCGATTTCTATAATCCAGTCCGGGGCGCCTTCACATCCGCGGTCTGACAACTTATTCTTGTCGCAAATGACAGAGATGTCAGGTTCTACCCATATTTTATCGTTAGCGTTTAAGTTTACTGCAAATGGAGCCGGGTAAACTTCGCAGGATCCCTTCCGTTGTTTAATGTAATTATAAATCGACGAATAAAGTGCGCCTAATATCTTCTGGTGCATCCGATTCGGTGGAGCCATGGCATACAGCTTCCCGTCGATCAGTTCTGCGCGCTGCCCATCGGGAAGATTCCAGTAGTCTTCTGATGTGTAAATGTGTTCTTGTGGTATTGGCATGTAATTCCATCCTTTCTAAAATATTATGGAGTGCAATGTCCACATGGAGAATAACCTTGCCCTATGATACCGTCTCGCGTGCCGTCATAGGTAGAATAATTCTGCGGAGCGATTTTCTTGACATCTCGGCATGATGGATAATGAAATTTTTTTGTATTTGTGTTTAGTACATAATTACTTGTAGTTTGTTGCTGAGATGAATTGTCGTAAGTATTGAAATTGTTATTGGTGTTTTGTTCCTGAGCAGC
>NZ_KE159725.1:73289-80005 GCF_000403455.2 Dorea sp. 5-2
ATGGAACAGTTGGCAGCAGGGCTAAAAGTCCATATTACTGATCTGTTTGAGTCTCCTTTTAAATAAGTGTCCGAGATCTCGGACAAATTTTAAAACCGCGTTAGTTCTTGCCTCCGTAGGTGTTTATATAGTAAAGAGATAAATCTTACAAATAATATGGCAAACATTTGTTTGATATTACAATTGAAAATAATGTGAAGTAAGTGTATAGTATACATAGAAGTTATCGAACGAATGTTTGGCTGATGACGGAGGTACATGCTATGAGTACAGAAGAAAAAAGAAAATATTTACACGAAATTATTGAAAAGTTGGATTTTGTAAAAATCGAAAAATTATATCAATTAGTTCGTGGAATATTTGGGAAGACAGTTTAGTCTTCCTTTTTTATTTCTTCGAATTCCTTTATGATGGCATCCCAGGCATCATCAGGAACGGTATAGAGTAATTCAAGCAACATGGAGAGGGTAGCCTTCTTTGTGGGAGTAGAATTCTCCATTATGTAACCAAACCGATTATAAGCCCGTTGGTATGGCGTTACTTTTATATATCTATTTTCATCCCCCCCCTCTCCAGTACGAAGCCAATCTTCGTTTACGTTGAACTCTTTACAAATCAAACTTATTGTCTGGTCTGATGGATTATTTTCACCAGATTCCAATTTGGAAACAGAAGATCTTCCAATCTTTATTTGTTTTCCAAAGGCTTCTTGACTAAGACCTAAATCTAATCTTAATTCTTTGATTCGATTATTCACTTGATCACCTCCTAGAAGATACCATACCACATGTCCGACCTTAAGTCAACAAAAAAGTATTGACAATAGACCTTTAAGGACTTATAATGTGTATTAAAGGACGGAAAAGAGGTGAAAGGCAATGATAAATGAACACATGATAATATCGAAAGAGACGGAGGAAAAGAGATTGGATGATTTTAAACGTTTATCTGAAAATTGGGATAACTTACCAGATTACGCTGCAGGTAAACTTGATGGAATTATTTCGGCTTTTGCAATGTTTTATCTGGATTCGGAGAAGAAGGCAGGGTAGAAGAAGCGGTAAGGAGTGATAGATGTTGAAGTGGAAGGAGGTGATAAAAGTGGAATATCCTAAGAATTTTATGGGAATGAGTGATCTTATGGAGATGGGGTTGTCTAAGCAATACCTAAAGCGTGCAATCGCGACACCAGGACAGACTTTTGCGTTTAAACTAGATCCAACTAAAAAGACAAGTCCATATATTTTTGATACACAGGAATTTGAACGGTGGAGGGTTAAAGATACCGTTATGCAGAATAAAGCGATGCAGAGAAAACAGACCATAGCATAGGACATAGAAAGGGAAAATAAAAGTTGATCATGGCATACCGTGGAGACATACAGATGAATACGGACGAAGAAGAGACACTAATCGACCTGTCATGCATCGTGAAATTCATATACGTAAGATTGCTGACAAGAGGAATGAACCCAGTAGCAGCGGTCTTTAAGATCGTGAGGTCTGTGGTGATAGGATTTACCTACAAAATAAAATAGCGTATCTACTGCAAATAGATACGCCGGTGACTTGCGTCACAATCGAAATGAATCACTCAAGAAATAATATAACATCTGTGGTGTAAGGAGTCAAGGGAAACAAAAGATGTGTGCATCAAGCGTGTATCAAGAGTACGCATCAAAAAGACAGAGACAGAACAAGAACAGGAGGAAAGCAGTATGACATTCAGAGAAAAATACTACAAAGATTTTCCAATCAAAGAAGGATGCAATCCGGCAGAGCACATGTGTCCATCTTCTTTTGATTACGAAGAGTATTGGGATTGCGATTCATCCGGGATAGACTGTGAGGAATGTTGGGATCGGGAGACTCCGGAACCCGAGAAGGAGCCGAAGTTTATCATCGAAATAGAAAACGAATTTCCGGGAATAGGCAAAGTAATTGAGAAACTGAGGACGGAGGAAGAAAGAAAGAGAGAAAAAGAAACGTCAGGTCATGTATGGGAGGATGACGGCAGGAAAGGGATAGAAATCAGATCTGACGGTCTGGATGACGAAGAAAAAGAGATATTGGAAGAAGAGTTCCGAAGAGCAATTCGGAGAATCAGGCACAGGAGAAGAAAAGAAAACCGTCCGGATATCATGTATAAGATGTTCTTGAGGTAGGCAGGAAGTGAGCTATGGATAAATTAAAAGACCTGCAGATAGGTGACCAGGTGAAATTTTCCAATATTTACGTCCATGACAAATTAAGGGCATCCGGACAGGGGAAAGTATATGGTTTTGGGAGGTTCGACCGGACAGAACTTGTATGGGTAGATACCCGGGAAAGCGATGGACGGATGTGGGCGGTACCATATGAAAAGATCGTAAAAACATAGCGCCATCTTTGGGTCATTGTATCACGGCACAAAGTTGATCAATAGACATCTTCCGGCTTTTTAGCCGGAAGGGAAAGGAGAAACCGCAGGCAAAGGGCGGATAAGAAAAGATGAAGAAATTGAAGTTATTTCTTTCCCCGCACGTAGAAGTGATTGTCCATGTTTCAAGACAGATGGAACGGGATATGAAAGAGTGTTGGAAAAAAGCGTTTGAAAGAGGAAAAGAGTGCGATACGTGCAGCTGGAAGGATGTAGAGCTTTTTGGGACAGGGATGTGCGAATTAAAAGAAATTACAAATAAAGTTTTAGGGGATGCGAAGAAGGATCAGGAGATACGCCGGAAGTGTTAGACAGGAGGGGAATCAGTGAAGGAGAAAAGGGTAGGAAGTATAAGGAATGTAGACCTGTCTGGCTTACGGTTCCCGGTGATAGCCGTGCATGAAAGTCCGGAAGATTTTAAGGGGCAGTGTGTGGCAAGGGTCTTTGATATGGACAAGCCGACAGACACCATTATAGTCAAGGATACGGTGGAAGAGATCAATGAGGATATCCGCAGGAATACGCATATGGCATATATGGAGAGGGATCCCAATGACGTGCCGAGCCTGGTAGGGGTGTGGATATAGTGAAGGCATTAATGAAATACCCGGGCAGCAAGTGGAGGACCGCAAAGTGGATCATAGATTTCTTCCCGGACCACCACAGTTACCTGGAGCCGTTCTTTGGGAGCGGGGCTATTCTTTTTAACAAGCCGAGATCAAACATAGAAACGGTAAACGATCTGGACGGGGAATGTAGTAAATCTATTTGAATGGATCAAGAAAGATCCGGAGAGGTTAGCACATGAGATTTATTACACGCCGTATGCCCGGGAAGTCTATGACGGTGCATGCTCTTCGGATCCGGAGGACAGCTTTGGAAGGGCGGTAAATTTTTACATAAGGATTAATATGGGATATGGATTCAAGACAAATGGAGAGAAAACGGGTTGGAAGAATGATGTGCAGGGGCGTGAATACGCCTATACAGTACGGGATTGGTGTAATATTCCGGAAAAGATCATGCAGGCGGCAGAGCGGTTACGGGGTGTACAGATCGAGTGTATGCCTGCAGTAGACCTGATACAAAGATTTAATTACAGGAATGTATTAATCTATCTGGATCCACCGTATTTGTTAAGCTCAAGGAGCGGGAAAATGTATCGGTATGAAATGAATGATTCAGGGCACGTCGAGCTACTGGATGTTGCGCTTGCACATAAAGGTCCGGTTATCATTAGCGGATATGATAACGCGCTTTATAATAACCGCCTGAGAAACTGGCATAAAGAGGAAACAGCATGCTATTCGCGGGCATACAGCAAGAAAAGGGAAGTGATCTGGATGAATTATGATCCGGTGAGGCAGATGGAATTGGAATTGACGGATTAGACCAGGAAGTGGAGAAGGGAAAATTTGTATGAACGAAAATGAATTACAGAGATTATATGATTTGCTTGAAAAAGTAACGGATGCAGATGAGAAGGCGGCTTTAAAACACGCAATCTTTATCGTGGAAAACTATAATCACGTATATTGATCGGGATTTTAGGAGGGAGAGATGGAAGGTCAGTTAAATTTATTCCCAGAAGAACATAATTCTCCTGTAAAAGTAAAGAAAAAGAGAGAAAAAAGTGTGGATCCATCCCAGACATTCGATGAACGGATGAAGCGTTTTTGGCATTACATGGATACAAAGGGGATGAATGAGCAGTGGATTGAAACATGTGTAGGGGAACTCAGGATCGTAATTGAAGCCCTGGCAGATTATTATGACATAGCAAATAAGCGCATCGAAACAATGGAAGTAGGATATTATAGAGCTGTTTTAGAAGAAAGAATGGAAAGAATAAAGCAGATCCAGGGCAGATTGGAAGAGTCAACAGGGTACAGCAGGGATAAACAGATTGAAATCTGTATGAAACGGAAGCGGATCAGGAATGATGATATAGGTGAGGATGCACTTGTGATTGCGACTCGTAGGTGAGCCATTGTGATTTAGCGGAGGTGATACTGTGAAAGAGGGATTGATAATAGACTGCTTTGCTGGCGGCGGCGGGGCGAGCGTAGGAATAGAGATGGCATTAGGAAGACAGGTAGACATAGCAATCAACCATGATCCGGATGCTATTTTAATGCATAAGACGAATCATCCGGATACGCTTCATCTGACGGAGGATATTTTTAAAGTTGACCTGCAGAAATACGTAAAGGGACGGAATGTGGCTCTTATGTGGGCAAGCCCGGATTGTACAAGCCATAGTAAAGCAAAGGGCGGAAAACCAAGGAAGCAGGGGCTTCGAATTCTTCCATGGGCGGTATATAAACATGCGAAAGCGATTCTTCCGGAAGTGATCATTATGGAAAACGTAGAAGAGATCCAACAGTGGGGACCATTGGATCCTTCCGGGCATCCGATACCGGAACGAAAGGGAGAAGATTATAAGAAATTTATAGCAGCTATGAAGTCGCTCGGATATGTATTTGACAGCCGGGAGCTAGTGGCAGCGGATTATGGGGCGCCTACTACCCGGAAACGATGGTATGCAATATTTCGGCGGGATGGCAGGGAGATTGCCTGGCCAGAGCTGTCGCATAGTAAAGACGGAGTGAATGGAATGCAGCCATGGGAGCCGATTTATAAATATCTTGACCTGCAGGATTGGGGGAAATCCATTTTCGGACGTAAAAAGCCATTGGCGGACAATACGATGCGGAGAATAGCAAGAGGGATTGAAAAATTCGTTTTTAGCTGCCCGGAGCCATTCGCCGTACAGGTGAACCATGGAGGGGATCGGTTCCGGGGACAGAGCATCCATGAGCCAATACCGACAATCACACAGAAGCACGGCTTCGGTGTGGTGACTCCTTATATCATGCAGATAGGGCATACGGGATTTACAAAAGACAGAAACAGGACAGTAACAGAACCGATGAGTACCATTGTTACAAAGAATGAGCATTGTCTGATCAGTCCGCTCTTGATCCAGTACCATTCAGAAACCACTAGGAAAGAAGTCCGCGGACAGGCGGTAACAGTGCCGGTTCAGACGATAGACACTAGCAACCGATACGGGTTTGTAACGGCATTCCTCTCAAAGTTTTACAAAAGTGGGACCGGGCAGAGTTTTAAAGAACCGATACATACGATCACCACATCCCCCGGACACTTTGGAGCGGTATCCGTACTGGCACTGGAATGGGATGACCTGCTGAAAGCAGGGATTGATGAAGAAACAGCACAGAAATGTACATGGGTAAGCCAGTTTATTACAGAGTATTACGGATGCGGGACCGGGCAGGGGCTGAAAGAGCCGCTGCATACAATAGTAGCGAAAGACAGGTTCGCGCTGATCACGCTTACAGGGAACGAATATGTGCTATTGGATATCTTCCTTCGGATGTTAAAGCCGGAGGAATTAAAGCTAGGACAGGGATTTCCAGAGGATTATATTATAGACCGGGATTACAACGGCAATAAGTACCCGGTTTGTAAGCAGGTGGCACGGATCGGGAATAGTGTAGTCCCGGTCGTGGCAAAGAAATTAGTAGAAGAAAACTGCAGCTATCTGAAGGTAGGGGAACGGATGCCGAATATGAGGATAGATGATAGCTGCGGGCAATTGAGTTTTATTAGTGCATAAAAAGGACGGCTACCGCGAATAGCCGTCTTACATCAATCACGGTGTCAGTTTAAGCGATTGATTACATATCAATTATACCAAATCTGACACAAAAGGGCAAGGCATATTCAGCGGGAAAACCGCGAAAATAAAGGAATTTCGAGGCTTTTCCGACCTTGTAATGGATAGTAACAAGTCTGCGATAACCCCAAATACAGGGTACAGAAGGAACGGTGTCAGATGGAGCGGAGAAGACAGGCAAAAAGGAAAAAGAAGAGAGGGATGAAGTATATCCCTTATGATTACGAAGCTGCATACGGGAAGCAACTGGAGGATCTACACGAGTGGTTTATTAAAAATATGCTTTCATACAGGAAGAAAACCATATACGCCCTCAAGGAGATCCGGGCAGGAGAGCAGTTTGAAGTAGAGATATACCCGCAGTTTAAAAGCATGGATGAAGTGCCTCCGGAAGGAAGGAGTGTCAAAAAAGATAATACCAGGGCGCAGAGGAATCTGAACGATAAAAATGCGCGGAAATATGTGGAGAGGCTGATCAACCGGAATTTTGGTAACAATGATATCTGGATTACGCTGACACTGGATGACTGGCATCTGCCGGAGGACGGAGATATGGATGCAGCCACTAAGATCATACAAAAGTGGATCAGGAGG
>NZ_KE159726.1:0-5938 GCF_000403455.2 Dorea sp. 5-2
AGCCGGCACAGAAGGTCAAGCTGCTTTTTCTTATCCTTCGGCACTCCGTATTTCCATTCTTCCGGCAGGATCGGCAGATCGCCATAACGCCATCTGGCATACTGTTCTCCGTAAGCCTCCGGCTGCGCAAGCTCCAGAAGGTGCCCCACGCACCAGCTTACCAGATAACCGCCGCCCTCCATGTAGCCGTCTTTTTTCTCATTCGCGCCCAGGACCGCCGCCAGCGATATGGCGACGGAGGGCTTTTCTGCAATTACTAACTTCAATGTCCAGACCTCCTTTGCATTTCCTCAAATTCTTCGTCCGCCTGCTTTCCCGTCTGCAAAAGGCACATCAGCACAACGCCGGCAGACATCCCTCCTGTGAATGTAAGAAAGTGTGTAATCATGTTCCACATAAAAATCGCCTCCTTTTTGGTATAAAAAAGAGCGAGGACATTTATAGCCTTCGCTCTTAATTTCAGATATTCAATTATTTAAGTAAATTATATGTTTACGGCAAAATCAACAATACCATCAATGCCATAAACTGGAATTTATCCTATTGCCTTTTTCATCCAACTATCTAAAAAGGCAAGTTGTTCATCTGTATGAAACCAATGCTCCCCATTTTCCATTACAGTAAGATGTGTATTGTGATTACTAATAAATTCATTTACTGTTTGGCGAGATATGAGGTTATCATTTTCTGCATATAGAATTTCTGTGGGAACATTCCATATTATAGGATTTTCCCTAACAAAGCATAAATATTTCCACGATAATGTTTCCCCAAAATCCGTAGGGATTTCTCCCTTCTCACGCAAATCCTTCTCTGATACATTTGCCCAACTCATCATGTCAAGTATAAGACGTTCCATGTCAAGTACAGGCGATATAAATAAAGCCTTTGCAATATCACAATCTTGCAATGTGTGCATTGTAAAATAAGCGCCTATACTGTTTGCAATCAAATAAATACAGTCATATCTTTCGCAAACCTTGTCATAAACCGATTGAATTTGATTTTGCACAATCCACGGAAGATAGTCATTGTACTCTATGCCAATCATATCAGAACCCAAACAATTTTTCTTGTACTGTTCAGCTTCCAAATGGCTTCCACCTTTTCCGTGAATATATAAAATTACTTTTTTCATAATATCACCTCTACAAAAAATTCCGATTTATATAATAGATACGATGTAAATAATGCACGAAGATAAAAGAGAAATCACAACTCCCAGTATAATTCCCTTAATACCGCCTTTAACATGGAATAAATAATTTTTGTATTCTTTATCCATATCTTCTGTTCCAGCTATTCTTAATTTTTTACTATGACAGAACACGCCAATATCAAGCACAATTACATCAAAGAGATTAACCGCAAGGAATAAGATAAACACATGTAAAAACGCTCTTTGAAAAGTTTTAGCTCCTGAAAAATAGGCGACTGCTGAAAAAAGTGTAATACATACAAAGACAGCAATGAGTTTCTTTAATATGTGTTTTTTTTCAGTCCTTTTTATAGAATTTTTATATTCTGGCAAAGACTCTACTCTTTTTCTAATTTCTGGAGGGTAAGACATAATATATTTAACTGGGTCTTTATACTGTGTAGACAATACAATTACTGCAAAAATTATACAAGTAATCATACATTCTATTACCAAAAGCATAGTCACTCTCCTCTGCAAATTCCGGTTTGTTCAATTCTACAACTGGAATTTGTATTTATACAGGTTTAATCAAATGATGTTCAAAAAAGGTTTCAAAGGTATTCGTAGCACCGCCATGTTCAACGATTTTTCCGTCTATGACTTTATCAATATCCACCCCTGTAATTTCCAAAACCTTATTCGTAGGTGTTATTCCAATAAATTTTCCTTTGTGCGTTCCCCTCATAATAAATTCTGAAATAACATAATCATCTGCTGCATATTGGCGAATAATTTTCATGGTGTAATCGGGATACGTTTTTTTAAGTGCTACAAGATGTTGCTTCATTCCGTCTATTCCTATGAAAATTTCTTTTTCGCCAGCTCTCTGCACGCAATCCTCTGATATGTATTTAGAAAGTTCATCAAGTAAATTTTCTGAAACAATTACTTCATAGAAATATTTTACAATGTCTTTATTCTTCATCATGCATCTCCACAACTTTCAATTTTTCTTTCACATTATAAAATTATAGCACGAATACAGAGATTTATCCATCAATCTCGGTGCTAAAGTAAATGTATCTCCCCGACCGGGATTTCACGCAGCTCTTTTTTCATCTGGTGCGCAAACCGGATTGTCCTGACCGTGCCGCCTTTTTCCCTCCCGTCATACACGGCGATCACCCGGTTCGAGTGTTCGGCCATATAGCGGTTCCGGTGAGAATAGACACTGGGGTGGTATTTTTCCTGCATGACGACAACATCCGCACAGGCCTCCAGCATTTCATAAGTCCGGCTCTTTTCCAGCAGGCTGTCCAGGCGCTTTTGATAAGGGATAACCGCAACCAGTTCCAGCGCCGGATTTGTCTTTTTCTTTTCCAGTACAATCTCTGCAAAATACTGGTCCACGCCGTCTGCAAAGCCGCTCATAAAGCGGGTAAACCCGTCCGCAACGGCAGAATTGATTTCACGCCGCAGGGCCGCTTTTACATGGTTGATCTCTTTCTGCGGTAAATTCCTGTGCCCGGTGACACAGCATGTCTTTCCTTCCATCTGTCTTTTCCTCCATCCGATAGTTAATATTCTTCATTTATTAAATTATAATAGATTTATTTTAGCGTTTCAACGCAAACACCCTCTTTTATTTTGCGAATAAGGATAGTGTGTAAGGTACAATCTATTACAGAATAGGAGGTAAAGGCAATGTATGAAAATTTCGTCCCGGAACGGCTGGCAAAGCTGCGGACTCAAAAAGGCGTGTCTGCACGCGATATGTCATTGTCATTGGGACAGGCAAATAACTACATTAACAACATTGAAAACAAAAAGTCCCTTCCCTCCATGCAGTCCTTCCTTTATATCTGTGAATATCTGGGCGTGACGCCCCAGGAATTTTTTGACGAGGGGAACCCGGACCCGCAAGCCTTACAGGAACTTATTGCCGAGGCAAAAAAACTGGATTCCAGGTCACTTTCTTATATCCTGGGGATTATGAAAGAACTCAATAGCAGAAAATAAGCGGCCACGGTGCTGGCCGCTTTTTGCTGCCTTTCTTTTATTTTATCCTGCAATCCTCCTGATATGCCCAATCCCACTACCGGCGATAAACCAAGAATCACTCCCGGAATGTCACTTTTTTATTTTCCTGTACTTCCAAACCCATCTGTGCCGCGCTGCCCGCCAAGCTCTGAAACAAAATCCGCGATCACAACCGGAGTGATCACAAGCTGTCCCACGCGGGAGCCTTTGGAAAGCTCCTGGGTCTGGCTGCTTACATTGCTGATGATCGCGTGAATCTCCCCGCGGTAGCCGGAATCCACCGGCGGCAGCTCACAGACCAGCCCTTTTACCGCCATGCTGGTGCGCGGGAATACATAGCCTGCATATCCGTCCGGCACTTCAATCCCAAACCCAAGAGGGACCTTTGCGATCTCCCCCGGCTGTAACGTGCAGTCATAGGGCATGTAGACATCTGCACCGGCATCGTTCCCATGCGGACGGAAAGGGCGGCGGTCCTCCGGCACACCAAAGTCAATCAATTTAATCTTCATGCGCCGCCTCCTTCCAAAAGCGCCGGATAGTCCGTTTTCAGAATATCCTCCGGCGTCATATCCGCGTCTATTTTTCTGCCGCAGGTCATTTTCCCCTCCAGGCATTTGTCCTGTTGGCAGAAAGGGCCTGTGAGATCAGGGGCAAACAGCACCGGGCTTAAAGTATAAAGCTCCTGCCAGATTTTCAGGAGCACGATCCGGGTCTCGTCCGTATTGCGCCGGCATACCCGCTGGCCGATGATGTGTTTCCACTGATAGGGCGTGGCGCTGATAACCAGCACATTCCGAAGCCCCTGGGGTGTGGCATATCCCGCCGCGTCATGGCCGACGCCGACATTACATAGCTGCTCATAGCAATCCATGCCCTTGTGACAGCTTTCCAGGTAGAGTGCCCGGACAGAAGCAGGCGCAGCCAATACTTCGTAGGGTATGGCAAAATCCGCCTGCCCTGCATAATTGCTGTACTGCAAAGACGCGCTCATAAACTTTACTTCGTTCTGGTGCCTGGTAATCTGTGAAAGGAACCGCCTGCTTGCCCCTACAACAGCAGCGGTGATCACTGCAAATTTCTGGACCGTCGGGTGGGGAAGGGCGCTGATGGCCGCCACAGTATCATCACTGAACGATTTTTCATAAAGGGCCATCAGATCGTCCATTGTGGCAATCCGGTGGCCCCTCTGGGTGAGCCGGGCGGCAAAGACCATGTTTTTCTCAGCCTCCCTGGCCGCCTGGCAGTTTAATATTTTCACTTCAATCCGTTTGATTGGTATGTCCCTCCTTTACAATGGCTTTCAGTAAGAACAGATAGTTGAGGCTGTCTGTGATCTTTTCATCCCATGTGCTTATCCCGTAATCCGTATCATTGTCAAAGCACATATCATACAAGGAAACGATATGCTTCGCCAGCATCCCGGCAAGGGCACGCTCCGGCGTGGTGTGCTGCAAGGCTGCCGCCGCCTTAAAAGCCCCCAGCCGGTCCGTATCGTCCCCGGTATATTCCTTCGTTTTCTTTTGCAATGTGTCGGCACAGAGCCGCACCTGTTCGTCAAATACGGCATTGACTTCCTGCTGTGTGATATGGCATCCCTCCTTTGAAAAATGGATTGTCCCGAATACTGTATAGAATCCGGGACAGTTTTACTAAAAGCAGAACAAAATACGCATTATAGCTCTTATCCGCTGCATTTCAGGCGCTCGGCAGATAAATCCAGTCGTGCATCAGGCACACGCTGGGTTCGTCCTCCCTGGGGACCAGGTGGTAGGTACATTCCCCGTACACGGTCCGCTTGTCCTCGATCTCCATGCCATACGCCTTGTAGAAGCGGTATTCCAGGTTGGAAATGATACACCGCAGCGTCTGCAGCGCCTCCCGCTGTGAAGTCACGATCAGGTCCCGGTCAATGCTGCGGTTTAAGAACAGCAGGGACTTATAAAGCTGTACCTCCGTCCGGTAAGGGCGGTAATCCTCATGCTCCAGCCATCCGCTAAAGGCCACCGGCCCGCTCTGGACCACATCACGTTCCGGGTGGTAATACTCGTAGCAGTCCAGGTTTGCCGTATTCAGAAGATAGAGCATTTCCCGGACCTCATTCTCCGGCATGTCATAGAACCGCAGAAGGGAGCGGTACAGATGGACGTAGCCGGGTATCGAAACAATGGTATTCACCATAGAAAAATCCTCCTATATAGCAGGTGCGGGAGCAGACAGTCCCCGCACCGGTTTCCAATATTCCTGTTAATCGTTTACAGCCGCCAGCTTTCCCATGACAATAAAGCGGCTCTTACCTCCGGGCGTACATGTGGACAGGGTCAGCACCTTATCACTGGACGTCACCGTAACATCAGTCTCAATGACGGAGCGGCCTGCCATTTCAGAAAGCCATGTGGTGTAGGCCCCGTCATCCTTCCAGCTAAGCCTCCAGGGGGAGGTGTCGCTGCCGGACTCTCCGGGTTCTGCCACAAATGTCGTGAAGATTTCCATGGTATAGCCGCCGCCAGGGGTGACAAGGTACATCTGCGGGTGTCCGTCATAATAGCCCTGTTCGCCATACTCATTCAGCGCGGCAAACATGGAGCCGTCCCGCATGTTGTGGCCGTAGATAATGGTATTGCGGTCTGAAAAATCCGCCTGATTCTCATAGTCTGCAAACAGGCAGCCCACCTTGTTATAGGTGCCGTCATACAGATGGTGCAGGTAATACTCGTTATTGTCTGTCTGCGTTACCGGGTAGTTGATGGCCGTATC
>NZ_KE159726.1:5948-7631 GCF_000403455.2 Dorea sp. 5-2
AGGCAGCCCACCTTGTTATAGGTGCCGTCATACAGATGGTGCAGGTAATACTCGTTATTGTCTGTCTGCGTTACCGGGTAGTTGATGGCCGTATCGGGAAGGCTGAGCCACCCGATGATGTCCGGCCCGTTTTCCCTGAGGGCTTCAAAGTCAACAACAGGGAGGACCGCACTGGAATCCTCCCTGCCTGTTTCTTCCTCTGCCCCCGGTTCTTCCGGCTCCCCGGCCTGCTCCGGCACTTCCACATGTTCCGCCAGCCCGTCATAGGTCCCGGCGCTCTCGGCATACTGGCTGAGGTCGCGGACGATCAAGAACCCGCTGCCAAGAGCCAGCACCGCACAGAGGGAAATCACCGCAATGTTGGCAGCTTTTGTTTTCGGGGAAATCTTTCTGGACTTCCCTTTTCTGTACCGGCATACCATAAACACACCGCCGCCAATCACAGCCAGCGCCAGGAGCCCGCCATACAGGAAGATAAAATTATCGTCCCCGGTCTGCGGTACCGCTTTGCCCGGATTGGACGGTACAGTCGGATTTGAAGGATTATCCGGGGTGGACGGTGTTTTCGGATTGTCCGGCGTTTCCGGTTTCTCCGGTTTTTCATTGAAGAACTGGACCGTTGCGGTTTCGCCCGCCTTGATCTCCACCGTGGCAGCGTCAGGAATGATATAGTCCCTGCTTGCCCGGTTGGAGATTTCCGTTACGGTATAAATGCCGACACGCAGCCCCTTGACTTCGATCACGCCGGATTTCGGGGAGGTAAAGGTCTCACAGTAGGAGCCGTCCGCATTCTTAACCTCAAAAGCAAACCCATCCTTGCGCCCGTCGCTGGAATCCTTCGTGATTTTCAGGTTCCCGCGGTACGCCTCATTGGTAAAGCCGCACCCGGCCTCGCTGTTTTCCACAACGGCCACCTGGCCGTCCTCGGTGATCTCAAAATAGTAGGCGTTTTCATCCATCTGGTAGCCCTCCGGCGCCTTGCTTTCCTTCACAAAATAGCCCTTTGCCAGAAGGCCCTCCGCCGTGTGGTAGCCCGCATCCGATTCTTTCAGTGTGCCAGCCTTCGTATCTTCGGAATCAAATTCCCTGTTGCCGTTAGTGTCCTCATACAGATCGAATACCGCACCTGAAAGGAAACGCAGGAAGGTGTTGTTTTCCTTGTCCTCTTTTTCCACGGAAGAAGGCTCGTCTACCGCTTCGGTTTTCATCACCTGCACGCTGCCGCGGATCAGGGTGTTTTCCACTTTGATTTCAATGCTCTGGCCGTCCACACCGATATAGATATGGTGCTGTTCGGGGCTTACCGTATAAAGCGCCGGTGAAGAAATTTCCTTTACGATCCAGTGGCCGTAAGGGATATTCTCAAAAGAAAAGCTGCCATCCTCGGCAGTAGTAACGGTAAGCAGCGCATTTTCCCCGGTAAATTCCTCGGTATCAGGCTTAAATAGTCCCATGACCGCACCGGCCAGCTCCACATCTTCGCCGCCCTCCGGGTTTTCGCCGACTTTCACGCCGTCCACACGCCCGCGCAGCAGGTCATTGGGAACCGCCCCGCCCTCATTTACAAGAATCTGCACCAGCGCCGCCTCCTGGCCGGCATACTCAAAGATAACCGGGTATTCGGTATCAGGGAGGATATAAGCGCTGTTTGTGGTGCGTTCCTTTACATAGTAGCTGCCAAAA
>NZ_KE159726.1:7641-15708 GCF_000403455.2 Dorea sp. 5-2
TCCACGGAAGAAGGCTCGTCTACCGCTTCGGTTTTCATCACCTGCACGCTGCCGCGGATCAGGGTGTTTTCCACTTTGATTTCAATGCTCTGGCCGTCCACACCGATATAGATATGGTGCTGTTCGGGGCTTACCGTATAAAGCGCCGGTGAAGAAATTTCCTTTACGATCCAGTGGCCGTAAGGGATATTCTCAAAAGAAAAGCTGCCATCCTCGGCAGTAGTAACGGTAAGCAGCGCATTTTCCCCGGTAAATTCCTCGGTATCAGGCTTAAATAGTCCCATGACCGCACCGGCCAGCTCCACATCTTCGCCGCCCTCCGGGTTTTCGCCGACTTTCACGCCGTCCACACGCCCGCGCAGCAGGTCATTGGGAACCGCCCCGCCCTCATTTACAAGAACCTGCACCAGCGCCGCCTCCTGGCCGGCATACTCAAAGATAACCGGGTATTCGGTATCAGGGAGGATATAAGCGCTGTTTGTGGTGCGTTCCTTTACATAGTAGCTGCCAAAAGGCAGGTCGGAGGCAAAGGAAGCGCCATAGCCGCCCGCCTCATTCGGGTCAATGGAAACCACCTCCAGAAGCCCGCCTGCCGGGATCACGCTGCCGTCAAGGGCCGTCAGATCAGCGGAAGCATACAGCCCGAAAGAAATATCTTTGTATTCCTCATTCATGCCGAGTCCGAACAGCCCGTCCGTTTCCAGCGCTTTGAGCAGGCTTACATCCACCTTCTGGCGCTCGTCATAGAGGCCGGCTGCGGCATGTGTCACTTCCACGGTTTCCCCCGCATAAGTAAGCTCCGCGTATTCCGGCTGGGTGTTTAAGACCATCCCCTCCGGCGCCTGGCGTTCCTCCAGACGGTAACGGCCCAGGTACAAAAGCCCGCTCTGTGCCGTTCCATCCTCCCCGGTGGTAAGGGTCTCCACGACGGCATCCTTTGCCGCCCTGAGCGTACCGTCGCCGGTATAAATATCTTCATCCGCGATCACGTCATAGACTGCGCCCGGAAGCCCCATGACCTCATACACCGGCTGGTACAGGCCGCCGTTCTCCTGGACGGAAGCAAATACCTCGCCGGTCTTAGTGATGGCAAGCTGCCCCTTCTGCGGCATATTGTACTGTGTGACCGTGACAACCGCCTCGCTGCCGTCAATGGTAAACGGCACCGGCTCACTGGATAATACATACCCATAAGGCGCCGCCACCTCATACAATTCATAATCTCCGGTGTGCAGAGGCTCCGGCAGCATCAGCCAGCCTTCATCCGAAACATAGAAGGTATCAAGGGTTTCCGGGTTCGGGTAGTAGATTTCCTGGGTGACAAGTTCCCCGGTGGACAAATCCCTGATTTGGAAGCCGGTGCCCGTCATCGGGATAATATTGCCGGTCTCCGCGTCGCATTTCTCCACACGCAGCCTTGCGGTAATGGTACGGTTATTCAGGATATAGCTGTAAGTCTGTCCGTTAGAGGAAATAAAGACCGTAAAATCCGGGACAAATGCCTTCCCTTCTTCGCCGGCTATTTGGTGCACCGTATAACGGCCATAAGGCAGCATTTTGGAAGAGGCGAAGCCGTCCCCATCGGTAGTGAGCAGGTCACGCTCGCTTTCCTTCGCTGCGTCATAGCTGCCCGCAGCCTTTAAGAATACCTCAAAAACCGCGCCGGCCTCCGGGCGCTCAATTACACCCTCATTGGGTTCGTCCGTATTTTCATCCCCGGACACATCCGGGTCCAGGTCGTCCGTATGCTTCACAAGCTGGATATTTCCGTAAATGACCGTTTCCTTGACCTGGTTCTCGGTGGTGTTCAGTTCCACTTCATAAAGCGTGGGGGAAGCGCCCACCTCATAGACCGTATCGTTTAAGAGGTAGCCGGTGCTCGGATCGATCTCCCGCACGGTCCAGTTATCGCCGCAGACATAGTACCGGGTCATAAAGCTGCCGTCCGGCCCGGTGGTGTAGGTGTCTACCAGCTCGCCATTGTTATAAATTCCGTAGGCTGCCCCGGCAAGGGTGGCGTCGCCCTGGGCGGTGCCGGTATCTGCGTCGCTCTTTACCACATGGACGCGGAATTTTTTCAGGATATTGCTGAAATGCACCGTGGAGGTCTGGCCGCTTTCAATGGTGACGTACTGCGCGGAAGGGGGCACATAGCGGTCCACCGGCAGCTCCTTCACCAGATAGGTGCCGGGCAGCAGCTTTTCTTTGATCTGCCCGTTTTCCCCGGTAGTGACAGTTTCATCCACCTTATTCCCCAGGATGTCCGTGCCAGAGATATGGAAAGGAATCCCGGACACAATGCCGTCCTCGCTGGTCTTGACAATCTTTGCGGTGCCGTAGGTCTCGGTCTTGATCTTTACAAAGAAGGAGACCGGGTCGCTGGCGCCGGTCATCATGGTCTGGTAGCCGGGCCTCCCCCAGATCAGCATGTCACCCGCGACCGGAATATCCTTTCGGAATTCAAAGGTGACAGGGTCCATGATCATGTTCTTGCTGGTGAACGTGTACTTGTTCCCGCTTCTCGTGACGGAAACGCCACTGCCTTTCAAGGTCTCCAGGTTGATTTTCAGGTTATTGGTGTCCGTGACGGTCAGGATATAAACTTTTTTCTCTGTGTCCCATTTCAGTTCCAGCTCCGGGGCTTCGCTTTTCTTCGTGGAAGTAAAGGAGGGAACCGTGGAATGGGAGGCGACCTGTGAAAGAATCCAGTGATAGGCTTTTTCCGCAGGACGTCCGGCAATCACGCTGAAATACTGGTCTGCGTTTGCCTGGCCGTTCCCGTGCCGGCTGTAAGGGTCGCTGCGGAGCTGCTGCTGGTATTCCCAGAGGATGATCTGCGTCGCCATTTTATAATCATCCTCGTTAATGCCGGACACAGGGAGGGAAGCGCCGGGTTTCCAGCCGTAGATCGCCGTCAGGGTAATGCCCCGGCGTGCTTCTGCCGGAAGGAGGTTCAAGTAATTGCTGTTCGTGCCGCTTTCCGATGTATAGGTATTGTCAGAAGTGTTATAGGCAATGCCGCTCTCCACACAATAGACCTGCTGGCTGCTCCCGTCCGAAGCTGTCAGCATATAATGCCGGTAAGCGTTGCCCCCGGGACTGCTGCGCACATCCATCGTTCCATCAGAATTGTAGACAAGGTAGGTGTAAGGCGCCGGCGCATAATAATGCTGCCCGTCAGACCCCACATATTGGTCGCCCAGCCAGGAGCTTGCTTTCTGTCCCGGCGAAAACGCAAACGCCTGAGTAGGGATCAGCCCAAAGACGCATACTGCGCAGAGAAGAAATGCCAGCAGCCGCTCTAGGCCGCTACGGTAATGGATTGTTGTTTTCTCCATGTAATATCCTCGCTTTCTTAAAATACTAAAGGACAGCTTTATTCGCTGTCCCTGTCGTCAAAATCGTCCTCGGAGAGAAATTCCGTCTCGCCGTAAGCCTCGTCCGGGTCAAAGCCTTCGCCGTACCCGTCATCCAGGGAATCTTCGTCATCCTCCGCCTGCTGTTTCGGACGGACGATCTTCACATAATAACCGACGCCGCCTGCCGCAAGAAGAGCAATGATAATAAAGATGATCGTGCCGGCGCTGCCCTTGTCCTTTTCCGGCTGCTCTGCCTGTGCGGGTTCCTCTGTTTCCGCAGGTTTTTCTTTCCCGGCGCAGCCCTTCAGGTCATTCTTGCAGACCGGGCAGGCGGTATTGACTTCCCCGGCCTCGCATTTATCCGTACAGGTGCAGGCATCCTCTGCCGGGATCACGCTCATGGTGCCCTCGCTCTTTTCCGCCAGCGCCATCAGGTCGGCCTCGGTAACGCCGTTCAGGAAGTAGACGTTGTTACCGTCCCGCTTTCCGTCAATAATCAGATAGAACACATTCCCGTCCTCGGTGGTGATGGTGTAAAACTGTTTATCCCCATCTGCGCCGGTGGCTGTATCTAACACCGTGCCGGTGCCCTCCGGGGTAAACGCGCCATCCGGGATAGCGGAAGTGGTTTCCGTTTCCTCCTGTGAATCGGAACTGCCGGTATTGGCGCCGGAGGCTGTATTGCTGCCGGCATTGGCGCCCGCATTCGTACCCGTATTAGAGCCGTTCCCGGAATTGCTGCTTTGGGCGTTATTATTTGTACTGCCAGAAGAAGCAGCCTGCGCCTGTGCCTGTTTTACCGCCGTGCTGCCCTGGTTCTGCTGTACCGCGGCAGCAGGTTTTTCCGTGGGCGCCGGTTCCTCATAATAAGGATTCTCAAACTTCACAGTCTTTGAGCGGTTCCCGGCATAATCCTGGGCGTACACGCTTACCTGCTTTTCCGTGCCGGCATAATCCTTTAAGGTAACGGAAGCCGCCCCATTGGTCAGGGAATTGATACGGTTCCCGTCCACAAAGACCGCCTCCACGCCGGAATTACCGTCGCTACTCTCTATTTTCAGCGTATCGCCGTCCAGAGAAGCAGCAAGCTCCGGCGGTGTGGTATCTTTGTCCCCGGCTGCATAAGCCGTCAGGGGCAAAGCTATGGCGCTTATGACAAGCATAAGCGCCAGTAGCAGAGAGATTTTTTTAGTCCTCATTCTTATCCTCCTGTTTCTGCAGCGGGCCATCCCCGGACGGGGCGGATTGCTGCGATTTCAGAAATTCGGCCAGCTGCTGGGGTGTCAGATGGAAGCTGCGGGCAATCGCCACATAATCGGTATTCTCCAGCTCCGTTTTCTGCTTTTCCAGGTCGCGGAGTTTGGCCTGCATCTCCGCAATCTTTGCTTTTGTCTTGTCGATCTCTTTCTCCAGTTTCTCAATCTTAGGGTTCAATTTATTACCTCCAATCTGTCAGGGCAGACGCCCGAATGTATAAAAGTGCTGCTGCCAGTAGCTTGTGTTGATATTTGCGTAGGAGATCGGGTCCCCGCAATGGATCATCATGCCGTTACCCACATAGATTCCCACATGGCTTGCGCCGCTGGTATTATAGGTGCCCTGGAAGAATATCAGGTCGCCGGGCCTTGCATCCGCGCTTGATACAGGCGTGCACACGCCTAAAAGCCCGTCCGCGGTAAGCCGTCCGAAGTTCCAGCCCACGCCGCAATGGTTGACTACCCAGGAAACATAGCCGGAACAGTCAAAGGAAGTGGAAGGGCTTGCGCCTCCCCATACATACGGATAGCCTAAATACTTTTCGGCCTCCGCAAGCATAGCGGCAAATTTTTCATCTGCAAGGGCCTCCGGCGGGACGTCATAGTCAAAATAGTTCCCTCCGCCGCCTGCGCCTGCCTCCGGTAAATGCCGCTCGCTGGTATCGCCGGTATCGGCAAAATACAACGGGTTCATATACTGGCCGTCAACCAGCACCTCCAGGTGCAGGTGCGGCCCGGTGGAATTTCCGGTGCTGCCGACCTTCGCGATCACATCCCCGGCCTTTACCTCCTGTCCGGCAGATACAAGAATCTGTGAACAGTGGCCGTATTTGGTGGTAAGGGAGTGCCCCTCATAAGCCTCGCCCTCAATGGCAACGCACAGGCCGTATCCGCCGGCTTCACCGGCCAGCGTGACCGTGCCGTCATGCCCGGCTAAAATCTCCGTGCCCTGGGGCATCCCGATGTCAACGCCGGTATGGTAGTTCTTTCCCCCGCTGATCGGGTGTACCCGGTAGCCGTAGTAGCTGGTGACATAGGGCAGCCAGTTCGTGCCAAATACATTTTTTACATACTGCCTGTTGCCTTTGGTCTGCAATAAAATCTCGCAGATTTCCTTCTGGTCTGCGTTCATGCGTGAGACAACCAGGTTTTCAAGCGGTGTAGAAGTAAGCGTTACATTCAGGATGTGCCACTCATAAGGCACTTCTTCCTCTGTTTCCTCGCCGGTCTCCGGGTCAACGCTGGTTTCTGTCCGGTAGCGGGTTTCCGTTTCTTCTGAAAAAGACAGGGAATACTGCCCGTTAAACAGCTCCCGGAGGACGCCCTCGATCTGCGCATAGGTAAAATTCTGATAGGCAGAAGTGAGGTACCCCATTAAGACATAGGGATCATGCTCAATGGGGCCGATATTATAGCGGTACTCATCATAGCCGGGCCGGTCCGATTCCACACGGTTGATCTGCATCTGCAGGTCCGTTTCCCACTCGGTATAAACAAGCTCCGCATTGTTGATGTCCGCATCGTCCGCCAGATAGGTAGAGGCTGCAAGGCTCCCCAGCCCTCCAGTCCCCAGGTTGGAAAAGGAAGAAAACAGGGACGCGATCAGGAAAAATACCAGAAGGAGCAGGATCACGATTCCGCATATGACCGGGTGGCGCCTGACAGCACGGACCACTCCGGCAGCAATCTTTTCCGTGGTAACGGCGGTGTCCTTTGCCCGCTTACCTGCCTTTTTCGCCTCTCTGGCTGCTTTGGCATACTGTCTTTTTATCTTCTGTTTCTGCCACATCCGGGCAAGAAGGTTTTTCTTCAGCTCCGGGCTGTCATGCAGGGTCTGACGGTAGGCAAGCCGGGCATTGGCCCTGGCTGACCTCTGCTGTAATTTTGCCACCCTGCGGTACGGCGCCGTCTTATGCCTGTGATATGCCATGCGCAGCCCCGACTCACTTACAAGCTCGGTGCGGTGGGCCGCTTTAATGCCGACATTTTCATTCTCCGCCTGGTAAATCTTTTTATGGGCGTAGCCGATAGCCGTATTTGCGCCGGCCTTTACCGGGCGCATCGGAACGGGCCCTTTGACATGGGCCCGCTGGGATTTTACCTCCTTTTCAAATTTCAGGCGCTTTTTGGCCTTGCCCGTATCAGGATCAGAAGATGTTTCCATCCGCAGCTTACGGCGGGCAGGAAGGCGGTTTTCCGCCTGTTCCAGTTTTTCCGCTGTCCGTTCTGCTTTCCGTCGGGCTTTCGTGAGTTTCTTATCCGCTGTTTCTGGTGGGAGTTCGTCAGCGGTAAATTCCAGCTTGGAAGGCCGTTTTGGTTCTCCTTCGGCTGCCTCCGGCGGTTTCTCCTGGGGTTCCTCGGCTTTTGCCGCCTCCTGGAAGCGCTGTTGGTATTTATTTCCATGCTGCCGTGTCCGGTTCCGGTGTCCTGCCTGGCCGGATTTTTCTTCCCCTTTCTGTGCCCCGGCTCCTTCCTGAAATATTTTCCCATACCGGGAATCCGCACCTTTCGGACCGTGTTCTGCAAAAGCTGTCCGTCCGGGATTTTCCCGTCTGGAATTCTCCTGTGGGGATTCTTCCTGCCTGAAATTCTGGTAAGCGGAATTGCGCCTCCCTGGGTCCTCCTGCCTGGAATCCCTGTAAGCGGAATTGCGTCTCCCTGGGCTCTCCTGGCCGGAATCCTTCTGCCTGGAATCCCTGTAAGCGGCATTGCCCTGTCCCTGGCCGCCCCGCCCGGATTCCTTTAGCCCGGTTTCCGGCACATATGGCTCTGGTCCGGTTGGTTCCTGTCCGGGAAAAACCTGGGTAGGGGAATCCTGTGCTGCCGTATTGCTGTCTCCGTGGCCGGCAGATATATCTGATCCATAAGTTTCTGCCTGCACCGGTGCCGCCTGCCTGCGGTTCCTTGAATTGCCGGAAGAAGGGGCGTCCCTTGCCCGGCGCAGGTCAAAATCCGGCTCTCCCTGCCGGGCCGCCATGCGGTCCTCCCCGTGGGAATCCCGCGCCGGCATCCGGGCATCTTTCTGTTTTCTCTGAAAATTCCTGTCACGCGCCATTGCCCTCACCTCCAATCGCTTTCAGGGTATTTTTGTTTCCTCATGCCTTCGTCCCCGCCACTTCATCAGGCCGTGTTGTAAGTACGCTGTACAGCAGGGTATCCTTCGGAAAATGATCGACAAAGGGGATAATCACATTCCCAAAGAACAGAAGCCCCTCGCCGGGGCCGGAATGGGTCACATAGGAAAGCTGGTGCGGGGAAATCCCCAGCTGCTTCGCCAGAATCTGCCGGTCTCCCTGGGCCTGGTTCAGCATGTAGATAAAATCCGAGTTTTCAAAAATATTCTCGATCTCACGGGAGGCCAGCAAATCCTTCACGTTCTGCGTCAGGCCGCTCGGTATGCCGCCCCATTTCCTGAACCGTTTCCAGATTTCCACGCTGAAACTTCCGGTCTG
>NZ_KE159726.1:17503-19064 GCF_000403455.2 Dorea sp. 5-2
CCGGAGGGCGCAATAAAATCTTTTGTGGACAGCCCGGTTTTCGGGAGGTCCGCCCAGGTAAAATGAAACTTTTCCTGCCCGTCCGGGTGGAGCTGGCTGTGAAGGAGCTCCAGGCGTTCCAGCCCGTCTAATGGCTTTGCCTGGGCTCCCAGGGCCTTGAAATTCGCCAGCACGTCGGCCTCGATCCGCTCCAGGCGCATCTTCGCGGTGCGAAGGTCGTCAGCCTCAATGCCAAAAGTGATATATTTCCGCTTGGTAAGACCGTTGTTGCCTTTTTGGAGCTGACCTTTCAGCATATCCCCATACTCTTTGCGGATTCCGTCATATTCGTCGCCACGGATGGGGATGTCGATACTGCGGGCGAAATCCTGCATGTTGGCCCGCTGGTTGATAAAGGTAAGCTGCACATGGATCGAAGCGTCAAAATAATTGAGGAAATCACAGTAGCCCTCAAAAATCTGCGCCTTGTCATCCGCCTGTGCGAGCTGGTAGTTAATATCAAAAAACTGCACCGTCTTGGTGTAGAGCTTATCCGTCAGCCGGCAGATCCCGTCACGGTACATTTCTTTATAGGGAATACTCTGCTGGACCGTCTGCGGGGCGTCTGTTTTCAGCCCGGCAAAAAAGCCGCCTTTCTTAGCCGGCTTTGCGCGGGAAGCATTACGCCCGCTTGTTTTTGCGTCGGCCCTGGCCTTTTTTGCCTGCCTGATGTTTCTTTGCAGACGTTTTTCCTGGGCTTCCTGCTGTCTGGTTTTTGGCAATCCTCGTAACCTCCTTCTCTGACATGGATTTATATAAATTTTCCGTCCGGTATGGCCGTTTCTTCGGCCAGAGCTTATAGCGGAGCCTGTTTTTCAGAAGTTTCTCCGCCGGCTGCCCATCCCGCTCATACATGGCGAAAAAGAAAAAGGGCATCATAATCCCGATCATCATCAGCACCGCCGCCGAATTGCCGACAGCGCCGCGGGTAAGGAAATATACCGGCAGCCCGGCCAGCGCGGCCAGGCTGAAACAGATGAGCTGGCGTTTCGTCAGGTTGAACGCCAGCTTGGTCTTGACCTTTGTTAAGTCTTTGGGTACGGGTACATAAGGCATGTAAATTCACCTCCATTCATGCTGTGCTTCACTCATTCCGTCCCTGCATCGTGACCGTGGATTCCACCTCATTGCCCCACACATCCCAGCCAGGGGTCTGCTGCCTTGCAAAAAGCTCTATCCTGGGCTGGTCGCCCATGAGCCTTACGATCTTATCCCGTACCTCGTCCGGCTTCTTGCTGTGCTGCTCAATATGGGAGATCACAAACTGGTGGATTCCCGCACACTGGCGTTTCGGGCGCCCGCGTGTCGCCAGAAGGCATACCTCGGCGTTGCTCCGGGTCCAGAACCCCATCCCGTAAAACCAGGAATCCGCTTTCCGGTTCTGTTTGAGCCAGAGGAAGGCCAGCGTCTTATATTTGAACCCCCATGCTTCGATCACCCGGAACGCCTCATTAAGCTGTGGGAAGGTGGCCCATAGGAAAAGCGCACTGTCCCTGGCCGCAAGGTCTGCAACCGGCAGCGC
>NZ_KE159726.1:19997-27534 GCF_000403455.2 Dorea sp. 5-2
AGCCACAGGCCGATCAGTTCCCACATCCCCATTGCTTCAAGCTGCGTTTCCAGGTCGGCCAGCGCGGCGGTAACATCCATGCTCCCGTTTATCACGCCGGAACTTTGATTCACCACATGCTGGGCGACGTCAAACACCGCCATGACGATGGTAAAGCAGTTGGTGAGCAAGTATGTGGCAACAAAGGTTTTGAAAATCCACTTGAAGATGTTGAACGTATCAAAATCGTGCATGTTGTTCTTTTCGAGGATCATCTGGATCAGTTCATAGACAAGAACAAAAGTCAGGATGATTCCCGCAATGGGAATGACGACGGTTTCAGAAAGATTCTGGATCATGCTGAACACGCCGCCATTCCACCCCTGCGGTGTCTGGCCTACCTGTGAGGCCACATCCGAGACCTGGCTGTTGACGGACTCAAAGATACTGGTGTATTGTCCTGTGATCGCTTCAATCAAGCCCTCTTTAATCCAGTCTGTTATCCATTCAAACAGACTGCCCATCGGCTATTAACCGAACAGGCCGGAGAGCAGCGGGATCAGCGTGGCACCCACCAGCGCAATACCTCCGCCAGCCATAAGCTGTTTCATGCCCTGTGATTTCGCACCAGGGTTGTCATTGCCGTAGCCCTCCAGTAAGTTGATGACGCCCCATGCACCGAGGCCGGCGCCCAGAGCAATCACCAGAATTTTCAGGGTATCAATCGCACTTGCAAAAAAAGCCATAAAGAAAGTCCTCCTTTAATTTGAAATATATTGGTTTTGTGGTATGGTCGTATCTGGCCGGAAACGAAAAAACGCCCCAGTGCTTTAAGAAAATCTGCATAAAGCACAGGGGCGGCATAGTCCAGGATCATCCTGGAAAGGTATACAGTTGTCAGGGAGGGGCGCGAATCCTCAATAGAACCTCCTTCCGGTGAAAAGAGAAAGCCCGCCAAAGCCAGAGACTTTAACAGGCAGCTACATCATCATACAGCCGGCGCCTCCAAATCCTCCGCCGTGACCTCATAATTGCGGTAAAGCTCGCCAGGGCTGACGGGCAGCCTGGTTGAGAGGAATTTTTCAATGTCAAAAGCATTTTTAGGGGCATAATCCGACAGGTATTTATAGTTCGGGTGTTTCGTAATATCGTACTTGCGGGAGAGGAAAGGCCGGACGCCCCTGATCTGCAGGAGGCATTTCCCGCCGTCCATCACGGCCAGTTCGTCCACCGACATCAAATCCTTTCCCAGCTTCTGGAAATTCTGGCCGTGGGATTCCTGGTTGCCTTTGGTGACGCTGGTGTTATACATGTCGATGGTCTCTTTTCCGAGCAGGGAATTCCAGCTTTTCAGCGTGGTTTCCTCCTTGCCTCCCAGGAAAAGGGAAGCGTCACAGTTGCCGATGATGGTGTCCATGTTGTCCTTATACAGCGCCTTTAACTGGCTCTGCGCCTGCAGGACCAGGCAGGCCGAAATCTCCCTGGAACGGATCGTCGCCATCAGCTTTTCCAGGTTCGGAATCTGCCCGATATTGGCGGCCTCGTCGATCAGGCACCGCACATGTACCGGCAGCCTGCCGCCGTACCTGTCATCGGCACGCTCGCACAGCAGATTGAACAACTGCGTATAGGCCATGCTGACAAGGAAATTGA
Organism: Dorea sp. 5-2; assembly: GCF_000403455.2. Lineage (GTDB taxonomy): Bacteria > Bacillota > Clostridia > Lachnospirales > Lachnospiraceae > Sporofaciens. The sequence goes on from NZ_KE159726.1 coordinate 21,630, forward strand.
ACGTCGCATCCGTATCACTGATGATAAAGAACAGCGCTGTTTTCCTGTCCCCGACCAGGTCAAGCTCCAGCTCGTCATACATGGTGATCTCCCGGACCTCCTTAATATCGAATGGCGCCAGTCTGGCGCCGCAGCTAATAAGTATGCTTTTGGCGGTCTTGCCCGCCGCTAATTTATATTTCTTATACTGGCGGAGGGCGAAGTGGTCCGGGTCTTTCTGCTCCAGCGCGTCAAAGAGAAGGTCAACGGCATTTTTGAAACTTTCGTCATCTTCCCGGACCTCCATAGCGTTTATCATTTCTACCAGGGTGGAAAAATTCTGCTCGTTTGTCGGGGCCTCATAATAGATATAGCCGATCAGCGCCGTATACAGCAGGGTCTCGGCCTTGACCCAAAAATCGTCGCCGGATTTTCCTTCCCCTTTGGTATTGGCAATCAGCACCGTTACCAGTTTCAGAATGTCTTTCTCATTGTGAATGTAGGCAAAAGGGTTGTAGTGCATACTTTTTGAAAAATTGATCGTATTGAATACCTTAATCTTATAAGGCTCATACACGGTTTTTCCATTCTTTCCCTTGACCGGTTTTCCGTCCTTATCGAGTTTCGGCGTGCCGCGGCTTAGCAGCTTTCCCACTTCGATCAGGACCGTACCTTTCGGATCGGTGACGACATACGAACTATGGAGCTGCATGAGGTTGGGTTTTATAAAAAATCTCGTCTTGCCGGAGCCGGAACCGCCGACTACCAGCACGTTTTTATTGCGGGCATGGGCCGGATTCTTCGGCCTGCCGGACATCATAAGCCCCTCGGTCTGCGTCAGGATCATGTTGTTTTCCGGTTTCGGGTCCATAAAAGGGGCAATGTCTGTTTTGTTCCCCCACCGTGCAGAGCCGTATTCCACATCTTTGCGGTACTTTTTTGCATTTTTTCCCTTCACATATACCGCCAGCCTCACTACGGCGGCACCGCAGAGGCCGGCAAGCCAGTCCATCGCCGCACCCGGCCACATGCTCTGAAAGGCAAGTGTAAAACCATCGGCAAGCCCTAAGAGTTTCTGTGAGGCGTCCGTTCCGGGGGCAAGGCGCACCGCCTCGCCCAGCTTCGCAAATACCAGAAGGAACAAAAGATAGGGCAGGTGGAGGATCACCTGCTTTTTTAAGGCATCCGTGTCTATCTTCATCGTTCCGGCCCTCCGTGTTCCTTGTTCTTTACCCGGTCACGGCCCAGAGCCTGCGCCAGCTCCTTGAATTTATGAAGCTGGGAGAGCAGCGACGGCCTGGCGCTCCGGGCAAGGTCTTTTTGGGTATATTCCTTAAAGGCCGCTGTCAGCGCGTCCGCCTGGTTCGCTTTGAAATAGACCGTCCACTTTGGGGGATTGGTCCCCAGCTCTTTTTCAATATGGTAGCGTACCTGGTGTTTCCTGGCGTACCGCTCAAAGGAGCGGATTCTGCCGGAGACTTCAATGGTATTCGCACCGGGGTCCCTATAGGTCAGCCGTTTCATGCTGTTCCTGCCGACTTTCGGGGTAGTGCGTTCCTGCTCCATCTTCTGGAGCACGGCGGCAACCGCGAAGCGCAGCACCCGCCCGGACAGCTTCGCCGCCTGGATGGAAACCGATACGGTCCGCTGTTCCAAATCTTCCTGCATAAGCATCCTCCTTCCTGATAAAATCTGTAATTATAAATGGGAAACAACTGTCTTACCGGGCATCCCCGATCACCTGCTGGCGGGGTGTGTGCTCAAAGGCTTTTGCCGCCTGGTCCACCTGGATTTTCGCATGTTTCAGGAGCGTCTTAATGATGGTCGCCGGGTGGTCCTGTTCCTCTAAATGCGCCACCATATCCCTGCAGCCCTCCGGGAGATATGCAGCCATATCCTTACAGGCATCCTCCAGGCCGCCCATGAAGCCCCAGCAGCTATCCGACAGCTCGCCGTTTTTGTAAAGCTCAAAGCCGTAGCACTCGCCCCGCAGGTAGGAATCATAAGCGGCCACTTCGCTGCGCATCAGATCCTCCGCCTTTTTCCGAATGGCGCCGGTCATTTTTTCGCCGCCAAACTCCTTTAGAGAATCCTCTTTGGAAACATAAATCCATCCGACCTGCCCGCTGTCCCAGGGGTCATTGAAACTTGCGGTCTGCATGGCAAGGCCGCTGTGGTCCATCAGATAGAGGGGTAGCGTAATGTATTTTTCGGAGATCACCTTCAGCATGGCGTCATCAACCGCCCGTTCCTCCGTCTTTGGCCCGTGCCGGAACCGGCTGCTCACAATGTTTACCATGTGTTCATAGCGTTTCAGGCCCGCTTCATCATGCCCCACGGTATCTAAATACATCTCCCGCAGGAAATCGTCTTTATCCATGTAATTGTGGCTGTCGCCAAGCGCATAGCGGGGGTGGAAGCAGGCCATTGTCCCAAAATGCTCGTCTACCTCACGGGGAGAGATTAAAATGTCGTCCGGCTGCACCATCAGCGCATACGGACCGTCAACTGCCATCAGCATAAGCCATCAACTCCTTTCCGGTTCCCTGGGCTTTTTATCCGGCGCTTTCGGCCCTGCCTGCGCCGCCTGTTTCCTTGCATTGTCAAGCTGCTCCCGCACGGAAACATCCCGCTTCGCCTCCGGCGTCCCTGCGCCGGAGAAGCCCGGCAGCTCCTTAAAGCCGATACTGTCCACGTAATAAGCGGTGTCTGTGCCATTCCCATGCAGGACTACCACATCAGAAACGGAAAGGGAATGGCCCTTGAAATCTTCCGGGTGGTCGATATTGAAGCGCCTGTAAATATCCTCCAGCGTTTCGCCCGGTTCCCGCTGCATGGCATAGACCATCCGGTAATTGTCCCGGTCCACGGAAAGCCCTTTGCTTTCCAGCCAGTCCAGGGACATAAAACGGAGGTTGTCTGCATTGTCCGATAAGTCAAGCTGGTAAATGGAATAAGCGCTGATCCCATATTCCTTTTCATAGGAAGAAATACGCTCCAGAAGCGGCGCCGCTTCTCCCTCCATGTGTTCCTCATGTTCAAATGCCGCCAGCCTCATGCGGATTTTCCCGGTATCTCCTGAAAGCAGCCCGTCCGCCATGCGCTCTTTTTCCGCATGGGAATCCGGGTACAGGCCTGCATAGGCCCCGCTGTTCTGCCTGAAAAATTCATCCAGGTCGAAAGCCAGGTCCGTGGATTCGTCAAGCCTTCTATCATCCCCGCCCGGTTCCTTCATGGCAGGGGCCGGCTGCTGCTTTTCCTCCGGCGGGAGGGGCTGCTTCACCGCAACGATCTCACCCGCCAGCCGGTAAAATTTCTCCGGGTATTTGAACTGTTCCTTATACTGCTCCATGAAATAATCGGGAAGGTCGGCAAAACTTTCCTCGCCGAGACCGGCTATGAAAAAGGTGCCTGCCATGATCTCGATCATCTCGCCGTCCTGGTTGTAGATTGCCCTGTTCAGGGGCAGCCCGTTTATTTTCCCTTCATCATTGCAGACAATCGCGACAGGCTCCGCATAAGGGTAGTAGCCCTCTATGCCGCCCCCGACTGCCTCCTGCATGGATTTGAGGCTCCCGTCCAGCTCGGCCTCATAAGGCGCTTTCCCCGGCTCTATCATCAACACTTTCAAATCTGCATATCCTCCTTCCTTTTCGTTGGCGCCTTCGCCTCTGCCGCAGCCTTTTCCTGTGCCCTCGACGCAGACAGCTTTCCCAGCACGGAGGGCTTTTCCTCTTTTCCGGGCGCAGGAATGGCGCTCTCCGAAACTTCGGCGGCATGGTCTGGTTTTACCGGTTCCCGGCCCTCCACTGTATATCCGGGGAGAAGCACGCCATTGACCGTAAAACAGTTTTCATGCTCTTTCGGAATGGGCGGTGAAATCTCCGCGAACAGATGGGAATAGGATTTCTTTCTCCCATCCAGATACTTCTCGGCGGCGGCCTTGTCCGTATAGCGTTTCTTGTCCTGTCCTGCAAGATGGATGCTGTAGCCTTCCCTGGGTGAATTCAAATACAAATCCCAGGTCACATACCAGGCAACCGGGACACTCTGCTTTATTTCCCTGTCATATCTGGTATCTTCCCTGATCCGGCAGAACATCTTATAAACCCGGTTGCTGATCTCCATCCAGTCATTGTTGCTGGAAAAGGGCTGCCAACTGTTCCCGGTATGCTTTACCTCCGGGGTGCGTAAGTATGCCAGCGCCCGGTCAAGCCGCTGCGTGACCGCCGCCTGCTGTTCCCATTGCTTTGCTGCCGCCACCACGATGTCATAGGCTTTCTTTTCTCCTTCAATGCTGTCCTGGCGCATGGCCTGTATCGTTTCTGCACCCTGTGCAATCAACGGTGAAATATCCATGTTCTCACATGATACTGTATGTTCTACCCGGAGCTTGTAGCCTTCCGACAGGTCCCCAGAGCGGTGCACCCGGTAATCTTTGTTTTCCTCCAATCCTTCCACCTCCTTAAATCTCCGGCGCATGGCTCTTTTTCGGGGCCGCCTGTGCCGGGGTAGTTTTTTCTGCCGGTTTCTTCGCCGCAAGCTGTTCCATTACCGAAGGCCGGTCTGCCGTAAATATGGAAATCTGTTCATTCTCCGCCAGTGGCCGCGCCGGAAGGGGCAGCGTTTCGTCCGAATGGGTAAGTATCTGCTCCCGTTTCAGGTCTGCCACGATCTCGTCAAACACAGCATTGATGGCTTTCCGTTCCTCACCCTCCGGGAAGGCTTTCAGAACCTCCATTTTTCCGTCTTTATCGGAAACAAAGGTAACGGCACAGTCCGCATGGCCCGCCAGATAATCCGATTGGCAGGGCAGCTTATCCTTAATATAACAGGCAAAGGCCCTGGCGGTCATTTCCGTATTGCTGTCCCAATAGCCGCCGTCCTTTTCGCACTCCTTACCCATACGCACGGAATTCCGGTAAAAATCGGTTTCCACCCGCCCGATCTGCGGCGCCTCCTGTGCCTGCATCCCGGACAGCATGTGCTCGAATATTTCCAGCCGTTCCCGCTCACTTTTGGGGATCACCCGCCCGGTGACAGACTTCTTGAAAGCGCTGATCTGTTCCACGGAACCGACCTCGCCGGACAGAAACGCCTCCCTGAGAACTGCGTAGGTTTCCATCTGTTCCTCACTGCCATGCCGTTTCAGGGAACCGAGCACCGCCGAATCCAGCCAGCCTGCCGCATTTTTCCGGGTGCGCTCTGCCTGCGCTTCGGTACGGGCTGCCGCCTGCTCCGGCGTCTCCAGCTTATATTTCATGGTATCAATCAGCTTCTGGAACGGCGCATAGAGGTGGGGCTGTTCCGAGAGCATCCCCTTTGCGCCCATCTTCGTACCCAGGTAATCGTCAAACCCGTGCCACCATTCATGGGCCAAAGAGCCGGCCCCGTGCATCTTCGTGAGATTGATAACCTTGCGAAGCGGTTCATAGTGGGCCGCCGCGTTCCCGCTGCCCCTGGCGCCGAAAGCGATAGCAAGCGTTCCCTGATAGGCAATATCTTTATCACTGATCTGCAAGGCTGATGCCAGATCCTTCAGCGCCTCGAAGCCCATGTTGAGGGAAGCCTGCCGGTCATTCTGGTTCATCCAGTTTCCAAACTCGCCGCCGCGGAATCCGAAAGTATCAAGGTAGTGCTGCCCGGTGATCTCCACGCCGCTGCGGTAATCCGGCCCGGTCCGCCGCACATGGGAAAGCTGCGGAGGTACAAACCGCGTCTTTCCGCTTTTGCTTCGGCCTTTTGCCAGTTCCTGCACCCATTTCAGGGCAGCCTCCCGCGATTCAAAGTTTGTCTGCAAGATGGAATAGCCCTTCGTCACATAATAAGTATCAGGTTTCCAGTCATTATTTTTGGAATAAGTATTCTTCCCGTCGTTGAAATGGATCGCATAGCCCTTCGGCACCTTCTGGTCTTTGGAAACGCC
>NZ_KE159726.1:30419-37351 GCF_000403455.2 Dorea sp. 5-2
CGTCTGGCCCAGGGGAGGGAAAATGTTTTCTTTTCCTGTTCCTTATGCACACGGTCTGTTGCTGTTGTACTCCGATAGGCCGGCGTCTGCCGGATTTCCCCGCCTACCAGCGTATGGACCGCATCCACCAGCCCGTAGCCCCGAATCTGGATCAGATAATCCAGGGCGTTGATACTCCGGCCCCGGCTGTTCCAGTACCAATACCTTTTCCCGGTCACATAAACCAGGCTGTCATGTTCCTTGTGGCGGTAATTGGGCCCGTCCCGTTTCAGCACCCCAGGCTCATGGAACTGCAGGTAAGCAAACAGGTCCGCCTCCCTCGCCGCCTGAATCTGCTCTTTGCTTACGCCGGGCATAGTGCCGGCACAGAATTTCTTTTCATCGTGCCCCGCCTCCTTTCTGTGATGAAAAAAGACGCCCGAAGGCGCCTAACAGCCGTATAGGTCGTGATTGACCTCGGCACGGTAATAACTGTCCATTGTTGCCGGGGCATTATACAGCGCTGCCAGCAGGTATGCCTTGATATTTCCGACTTTTGTGGTGTTCTTGTCAATGCAGTCAAAGACATACTCCAGGTGGCCGGAATTGATCTTCAGGAAACGGCCCTTTACCACCTCCCTGGGAAAATCATCTCCGGCAATACGGATATATGGACGCTTGGACAAAACCACTTCAAGCATAAGCTCCATAGTCTCGTCTAAGCGTTCTTTCCCATAACGGGAAACCATACAGTCATACTCAATATTTTCTTTAATGATCTCGCGGTAGGCGTCTGTCAGCTCTATCCGATCCATCCTATCCGGGCGGCCTGCCGCCTCCGGCTCTGCCGGATAGATTGATTGATGGGTCCTTGATATATCCGTTTTTGATTTTTTAGTCCTTAGTGGATTAGTATTTAATTGTGCGGGATTTTCCTGTCCAGGTTCGGCCTGTTCAGGTTTTGCCTGTCCTGGATTTACCTGTCTTGGATTTTCCCGTTTAGGTGAGTACTCCTGTTTTTCAGCATTTACAGGCTTTTCATGGATCGTATACTCAATGTCTCCGAGCTGTCCGTTCCCATAGCGGAGGCGCTGCCTGGTGAGATACCCGTGCCGCTCCAGCTCTTTCAGGGCGGTAGTGATCGAATCCACGCCGTCCTTACAGATATGGGCGAGCCCCTTTGTGGTATAATCCCAATCTTCCGGCAGCGACAGCATGAGCGAGAGGAGCCCCTTTGCCTTTAAGGACAGTTCCGTATTGCGCAGATGGTGGTTGCACATGATTGTGAAGTCCTTTGTTTTTTCTACCCGGAATACAGCCATTTCAAAGCCTCCTTTCTCCGGTTATCCTGTTACAAGACGCGGTCCCTGCGGTCATAATGGAGATGCCCGTCTGAGACCTTCGCATGGTTTTTCAGTTTGACTTCGCCCCGCTCCTGGCTGTCTAAAAATTTCTGATAGCCGGCATCCGTAAGGAACAGGCGCATCCTATCGCCCTTATCGCCGACAGGAGAATTATAAGACAGCACGTTGAAGATGATCATGTGCCGTACATCTGGGGCAAAGCGTTCCAGGGCCATGATGTCATGCCCTTTCAATTTTTCCGCGCCGGATCGCTGCCTGGCCTCCGCAATCTTTTCCCCAATCGTCCGGGGCGGGTAGGGCAGGAGGTAATTCTTCTGAATATCCCGCACGATGTCCATGCACTCGTCATCCGTCAGGACGCGCAGCTTTGCCATCAGACTTTCCGCTGCCTTCCGCTGTTCAGGGTCCTTTGTGTACCGGGCAGCCATGTGGAGCTCGTTCAGGACTTTGTATTGATAGTCGCCCTCAACCTGAAACAGTAGCCGTTTTTCCATTTCGTTTAATTCCATGTGGATCTCCTTTCTCTTGAAAATGGGTATAAAAAAAGGGCGCCCACCTATAAAAGTGAAACGCCCACGGCAACCAGCGGTCAGGCAATACACCGGACCGCTGGCACTATTAAATTTTGTCGTTAATGAAACAGCCTCCTTTTTTCGATATTTTTCTCGCCATGTTTCAACTTGGAAAAGGAATTGAATAAATGACGGCAAACGCTCAAACCCCTTGAAAATAAAGGCTTTTTCCGTTTGTCGTTATTATACCGTAACGGCATAGCCACATCAGTTTATTGATTGACATGGGTTTCTCGGCGGTGGCGATTGCTGACCGTGTAGGGCATGAGAGCATAGAAATCACTTATAGATATGCTCACCTGTTTCCGTCAAAGCAGACGGAAATGGCAGACAGGCTTGACGATTTAGGAAAGGGGGATTTTTGATATGTCGGCAAAGAATTTAGACAACTGTAACCGTTGGAGAAATAAAACCGTCGCCTTTCGGGTATCTCCCGAAGAAAGTGAGCAGATTGACAAAGCGGTGCGGCTTTCGGGACTTACCAAGCAGGACTATATCACAAGGCGGCTTTTATGCCAAGACGTGGTAGTGCAGGGCAATCCGAGGGTGTATAAGGCACTCCGCAATGACCTTGTCGTCGTTCTTGCAGAATTGCAGAGGATTGAAGCGGGCGGGGGCGTAAATGAAGAACTGCTTGATACAATCGAACTGATTGCTGTTATTCTCGGCGGTCTGAAAGGAGAAAGTGAAGATGGCGAATAAAAAAGAAACGGCTGCACCGAATGTATCTGTTGGCGCAGATACGGGGCAGCCAATTCAAAAATGTACTGACCATAGTATATCCAACTATGACGAAAATATCAATAGTTTTGAGGAAATGCAGAGGGAAATGCTGCCACAGCTAGACCCGTCCTATCTGAAAACCGTATCTATGGCGGCACTTTATGATACGGTATTTGATATACAGCCGCCGCTGATTGATGGTCTGCTCCAAAGTGGAACCTACCTTTTCGTAGGCTCTCCAAAGGTGGGGAAAAGTTTTATGATGGCTCAGATTGCCTACCATATCAGCATTGGAATGCCGTTGTGGGAATACAAGGTGCGGAAAGCGACGGTTTTATATTTTGCGCTTGAAGATGATTACCCACGTCTGCAGAAACGGCTGTTCCAGATGTTCGGTGCAGAAGAAACAGGCAACCTATATTTTGCAACAGAGTGTAAAACGGTCAATGGCGGTTTGGAAGAACAAATCAGAGGGTTTATGCAGGAACATCCCGAAACTGGTTTAATAATCATAGACACCTTAAAGCGTGTCCGTGAAGCTGGCGGTGCAGATTACAGTTACGCAAGCGACTATGACATTGTGGCAAGGCTCAAAGCATTGGCAGACAGTTACAAAGTTACGATGCTCATTGTCCATCACACCCGAAAGCAGAAAGCGGAAGATATTTTTGATATGATTTCGGGAACAAATGGACTGATGGGTGCAGCAGACGGAGCATTTGTTCTCAGCAAGGAAAAGCGAATTTCCAATAACGCCACGCTTGATGTGGCAGGCAGAGACCAGCAGGATATGAAAGTCCATCTTGTGAGAGATGCCGAGCGTTTGGTGTGGAACTTTGAAAAATCGGAAACAGAGCTGTGGAAAGAGCCGCCAGAGCCTTTACTTGAAAAAATAGCAGCTACTCTTTTTTCGGAGAGTGACAGATGGGAGGGGACAGCTTCGGAGCTTTGTGAAAGGCTCGGCGTGGATATAAAACCGAATGTGCTTTCCCTTAGGCTTAGCATCAACGCAAGCAAACTGTTCCGTGATTACGGTATCCGCTATCAGAACAGCCGTACCCACAATGGCAGAAAAGTTTCGCTTTGGAAAGAAACCGATGAAGCGGTGTGACAAACGGTGTCAAAGGTGTCAATGTTTTGAGAGCGGAGGCGGTATCTCAAACATTGTCACCACCGTCACACATTGACACCGTTTGAAGTTTGGCGGAGAGTGAAGAGAGTGCCTTTTCAAAGGCGGCTCTTTGCCTCTCGGAGAGCGCAAAACCTGCTTGCAGGTTGCATTTTTGTTGGCAAAGCCGACAAAAGTGCTTTTGCGTTACTTTCGGGAAAGTAACAAAGCCTACCAGCCGAAAAGAAAGGGCGTGATTTTATAAGACGGACGATTAGCGCAATGGTGGGGAAAGGGTCGGTCAACCATAACAGCCGCAAATTCAAGGCTGAAAACGTGGATGGTGAGCGTTCACACCTTAATGTGGATTACTGCAATGAGAATATCAAGAAAGTGTACCATAAGTTATTTGATGAAGCGTTACAGAAATATAATGAGAAACAGACGAGGGCAGACCGCCGTATTGCCGATTATTACGAGAAGATACAGAATTCAAAGCAGGAAAAGCCGTTTCATGAGCTGATTTTGCAGATTGGGGATAAGGAAAATATGGGCGCAGGAAGTGAAAACGGACAGCTTGCAAGGCAGATTTTGGATGAATATTATCATGGATTCCAAGAACGAAACCCTAATCTCTATGTATTTTCCGCTCATATCCATATGGATGAGGCAACGCCACATCTTCATATTGATTTTGTCCCATTCACGACTGGCAGCAAGCGTGGACTTGATACGAGGGTATCTCTAAAACAGGCATTAGCGGCGCAGGGATTCAAAGGCGGCTCCCGTGGCGATACGGAGTGGAGCCAGTGGGTACAGTCCGAAAAAGAAAACCTTGCCGCTGTGATGGGGCGGCATGGCATTGAATGGGAGCATAAAGGTACGCATGAGAAACATTTATCTGTTCTTGATTACAAAAAGCAGGAGCGGGAAAAAGAGGTCATCCAGCTTGAGGGACAGATTTCAGAGAAAAAAGAGGAATTTCAAGTATTGTTGGACAGGGTGGAGAATTACGACAAAGGCATGAAAAACCTAAAAACTTTGGAACAAGTGCTTGACACTTCCCCAGAATACCAGTTGCCAGAGCCGCAGGGGTTCATGTCGGCGAAGTCGTATAAGAATAAAGTGGCAGAGCCTTTGGTGCAAAAGCTGAAATCGCTTGTTAAAACAGCACTTGTAAGGTGTTTTGAAGCGTGGGACAGCTACTATCGTTTGAATGTCACAAACAGCAATCTCCACCGTGAGAATGAGGGGTTAAGGAAAACCAATGAGAAACTGGCAGGGCAAAATGAAAATCTCCGTGCGGAAAACAAAGATTATAAGCTGCTCCGTAAGGCATTGGGGAGTAAGCAGATGGACAGCCTTTTAGAGCAGGCAAAAGCAGCACAAAAATCAAAACAGCGTGAGAAATGCTTTAAAAACAACAAAGAGGAAAGGTAGGAAACATTATGGAAAACAGGATTTATGACGAAAATAACGGTCTTTGGTATGCAAGGCAAGGCGAATACTATCTCCCAGAGCTTGCATTACCTCCCGAAGAAGAAAATCCGATTGGTGTATGGGTTCAACGACATTTGCGGTATCTAAAAGAGCATAAGCAGTTCGTTTATCTCAATCTGCTGACAAGCGGCAGGCTGAACGAATACCTTGCAAGCGTTGATGAACAGGCGGAGGATATGTTTTCTCGGCTGATAAAGGAATATGCCGACAGGCAGGGGGTAACGGAACAGTTAAAGGCAGAAAACCAGCTTTTATGGGTTCATAAAATAAATAATATTCGGGTTTGTGTAAGGGAAGTTGTGGAGAGGGAGATAATTTATTTATAGGCGGTGGGGCGGCACTTCTATGGTATATGGGTGTGCCGCATAAGCCTAAACAAAAGTAGTTTGGGGAATTGAAAAAATTTATGCTTTCGTGTATAATTGATAAAAAAATTCAGAATGAGAGATAGCTTGTCGGAGGAACAATATGAAATATACAAGAGCAACTTTTGAAATGGCGGATGATATTCAAAATGTTTTACATGCGGCTATTGAAACTATATATCCGAAATATTATCCAAAAGAAGTAGTGGATTTCTTTTGCAGACATCATAGTAAAGAACACATTCTAAACGGAATAGCATCGGGAAATATGGGAGTGTTGGTGTATAATGATATGATTGTCGGAACGGGTTGTTTTGATGATAATCATATTACAGTAGTATATGTGTTGCCCGCTTATCAAAATCAAGGCTGTGGCTCGTATATTATAAATTGTTTAGAAAAGGAAATTTCCAAAACATATGATACGGTTATCTTAGACGCTTCGCTTCCGGCAGCGTGTTTATATGAGCATAGAGGCTATAAAACGGTGGGGCATGGGATATACGAATTGGAAAATGATGTGAAGTTGGTTTATGAAATCATGGAGAAAAAACTGAAAAATAATTGAAAATGTGGATTGAGAGGACTTGAAAAATGAAATGCAGAATAAGAAAATGGGAACTATCAGACGCAAAAGATTTGGCGGCTGCACTTTCAAATAAAAAAGTACAAGATAATCTTCGTGATGGTTTGCCCTATCCTTACACCGAACAGGATGGAAAAGAGTTTATTTCTGCTATGCTTTCCGCAGATGAAAACGAAACCTTTGCTTTTGCTATTACCGTAGATAATATGGTGCTTGGCAGTATCGGCATTTTTCGGCAGGGCAATATTCATAGGCAAACCGCCGAGTTAGGATATTATATTGCCGAAGAATATTGGGGCAAAGGCATTATGACCGAAGCGGTTAAGCAAATTTGCGAATATGTTTTTGCGAATAGCGATATTATCCGTATCTACGCAGAGCCCTTTGCTTATAATATAGCGTCTTGCAGAGTGCTTGAAAAAGTAGGGTTTCAGTATGAGGGTACATTGAGAAGCAATGCTGTGAAGAATAGCAAGGTGATTGATATGAAAATGTACTCTTTGTTAAAAGAGGAATGAAATGATAACTAGTGCCTGCTGATTAAGTCACCATTACCAACTTCCCCGAAATCTCTTCGGGGAAGCCTTCTAAGAGACTTAACAGGGCGCAGAGAATCCTCCTCTGCATTTTGAAGAGGTTCGCTGTAAGTACCGATAACGCTATTGAGGTGAGTTGTGTTTCCTCCAGTTTGGTTACTATTAATCCTAATCCATAACTATGTTTTTCAACACTGAA
>NZ_KE159726.1:38861-41939 GCF_000403455.2 Dorea sp. 5-2
TTGCATCAAACGGTGGTTCTTCCTGATAACCCGGAAGCCCTATGAAGTATTGCAGATATGGATTCTCTGTAATCTGTTCCACAAGTTCGCGGTCTGAGAAACAGAGTTTCTTTTGGATAATTAATGAACCGAGAGCCGTACGCAAAGGCTTTGCAACATTTCCTGTATCATTTGGAAACAGTTCAGCATATTTTGATTCAAAAACATCCCATGGGATTTGTTCTGCCAAATGCACCCATCTGTTTTCGGGATTCATATGCATTCCTAATGGCTGATTAAAATCGAGGAATGAATGTTGTAACTTATCAAGATATTTGTACATATATCGGACTCCTTGCTTGTATATTTCTAAGGTTATCTGCACGAAAAATGAACGATTAATCTGCATTACCTTGCAAATATTATATACCAAATATCCAGAAAAGTCAGTAAAATCAAGCATTTCAAGTTTAATCAGCAGGCACTATTTATAATTATTCTGATTTAAAAGAGTACCAGAGGATGGCTATTATTTATATTAGTGTTTATGCATTAACGATTTTAAATATAATAGGAGTCAAATTGGCAGTAGTGTTATTGGTGATATCTCTATTTTGTTTTTTTGAGATTTTTACATCAGATGAAATGAAATTTAAAATTTTAATAAACCCAATATATAAAGTAGTGGATTTTGTATACATATCATTCTCGCAGTATGCCTTTGGAGGAATGTGTTGCGCTCTTCTAATGCTAAGAATAAAATTACCAGAGCCTCTTGAACAGCAAAATGTGGTTTTTAAGATACTATCATTTTTATTTATGGTATGGACATTAACGACTACATTGCAACAAAAATATGTCATACACACTTTCGGAGAAATGTATAAAATATTTACATGGTTTCCGATAAATAAAATTGATTTTAATGAGAAATTGGATGAAGCCTGCTCTATATTAGTATCAATTGAAGATAGGATATATTTTGAAAGAAATGCATATTCATTTTTCTCATTAAAATATATAGTAAGGATATTAAAAAATAAAATTAGCACTCAACGGGGAAATAAAAGAATTGTATGTGTTTTCTCCGCAGGAAATCGCTTTATAAGAAATATTTTTGACGAATCCAGAGGATATTCAACGATTCCGATGCAATTAGTTCGTTCATTAGGTATTAAAAGAGGATATAATTATAAGTATAGAAGGAAAATATTTGAAATTCTATATTCTAGAATGTTTTTTAAAGGTATTGAAAGGATGTTGAATGAAGATCAAGTGGCTCAAAAACAATATTTTAAAAAATATCTTTTATACATATACTTTCATAAGGTAAATACATTTTTAGGAGATGCTACATTTAGTAAGTTTTTAAATGCTTTTGACATGAAATATAATAAGAAGAATAATAAAGATATATATGACTGCTCTAATGAAGGGATTTTTATTGCATGTATGGGGCTAAGCAAAAGAGCCACTTATATAACAAAACTGGACAGTAAAAAGTTTATATGCTTAAGAAGCCAGTAAATCCTTATCAATTACTGACATTTCCTGCATTTCCTGAATTAATTGTGTTATGCGTAATTCGGGACTTTGACCCATAAAATGAAAAATATATTTCCGTAGATAACACATCATGGCACCTTCCGATATCTTCCCTTTTGACGGAGTACGTTGGTAGCGGATTTGTTCGGAACGAAGCTTTCCTTCTGCTTGGATTGCCAGGGCCTGAATTGTCCCCATTGCAATACATGACAATGCCATATGCATTTCAATTGCACGGATTGCTTCCATGATCTTTTTACGCGAATAGTTGTCGGTCACTTGCTCAAGAGGAGTTGGTTCTGTCTTTTTACGATAATAATCAATCTTGGGCATATGCTTTGACCAGAAATGGTAACAGAAGCCTCCCAGCTGTTGCTTCAGTTCCCGAAAAGTACATTCGATCCGGAACCGATAGCTATATAAGCGAATCATGGACAAGGGCTCTATGGAAAGGCTGGTTCCAGCCAGAATGCTCTGTACCCCATTATATTCCACCAGAACAAAACGCAGTTCCTGATACAGCTTCTGCCCCCAAAGCAGGTCGATGCTGTAATAGCGAATCTTTTCTTTCTTCCCATAAAGTTCCAGCTCTGTCTGAAGGAACTTCTCCTTATGGGAATGGAAGACTTCCTTCAGATGGACGGCATTCCCTTTCTTTGCGGGCCTTCCCCTTCCAGGTTTTCGGGCGCTGGGTTTTTCATAAGCAATGCAGTTACGTTTTGCTTTTGTTACGATCTCCATGTGGACAGATCCTTCCTTGGTAAGTTCCCGAAGTCTTGTAAGAGCCGGCACGGAAAGAAAATACCGGTCAAGCAGGAGCAGAGAGTCTCCAAAGACCTTTGCTGCCTCATAAGCATCTTCTATCATCTGTATCACGTGGGAGGCGTTGGAAATACAGGGGGAATCCCAATTGCGCAGTTCTTGCAGACCATCATGGAGCCGGATGCTCAGTGGAATGCAGGTCAGGCTATGAATGGATCCGGCAAGAATCCCCAGTCCACCGAACATATGGCCATGGATAAACTGGGGCTTTGCAGAGTTTTCCGATTCCTGACAAAGCTTTTTCACTCCTGGAATGCGCCGTCCTTCTTTTGACTGCTTTACCCCATCACCCACCAGGATATGGAAGCCATCTTCCTGGCATAAAGGAAGGAAACGGAAGACTGTCTGAAACCAACACTGCCGTATTCCTTCTAGAGACCAGGAAGAAGCACGGAAGAAATGAAGCATAGAAAGATAACAATCTGGCTTTAGGGCAAGATCGCGGATCACAGATGTGACGCCAAGTTTATCTGAACGGAGCATTAGCCCCACAGTAATAATCACAAACCAGCGAAATGCCGCCTTTCGTGAGAAACAAGATTCAAAGCAGGATAAAATTTTATTCATAAAATCTAACATAGGCATATGGTCAACCACCGAAAAGTATGGTAAACTCATATACAAGATAACTCTTTCAGGTGGTTTGTATCTTTCGTGAGTTTAGCAACTTAAAGATACCATAAATTTGCATGAAAGAGTTATTTTTTTGTTAGAACTTTTTACTGTCCAGTA
>NZ_KE159726.1:43379-123074 GCF_000403455.2 Dorea sp. 5-2
CCCCTTAAAAAAGTAATATAAACAAGGGCTGCGCCGCATTTTTTGGAGCTTATGTCAATAGTAAATATGCTGGTTTTTATGGGCGAATTTTGTGCAATATTTTAATCGTATTAGTGGTTATAAATAAAGAAAGGCACAGGGAATCCCGTGCCAATTAAAAGAAACACTATATGTTGTAGTTGCTTGAGTTAGGTTGTTAACATTGATTGATTTTCTAAATAAAATCGCTTATAATTT
Organism: Dorea sp. 5-2; assembly: GCF_000403455.2. GTDB lineage: Bacteria > Bacillota > Clostridia > Lachnospirales > Lachnospiraceae > Sporofaciens. The sequence goes on from NZ_KE159726.1 coordinate 43,617, forward strand.
GAATCATAGCATATAGTTATTATCCACAGTTACAGAGCCAGTGTTATCAACAGCGATAACAAAATGATAACATTAGCCCATATAGGCAGGATAATATGGATATATCAAATAATCAAAAGATATACATACTCGACAGAAAATAATTTCTAAACAAAATTAGTTAGGAAAAGTCGAGGAACAACAGGAAGGGAAAGAACGAGCAAAATATGGAAAGCAGGTTTTGAAAAAATTATCAGAAAGCCTTACAAAAGAATTTGGAAGAGGATTTTCGGAAACAAATTTGGAGTATGCCAGAAAATTTTATTTCACATATGCAGATCGAATTTCCCAGACACTGTTTGAGGAATTTGCGGTTAAAAAATCCCAAACAGTGTTTGAGGAATTAGATAAGGAACAACCTTTTATTGTTTCATGGTCGCATTATTTGCAGCTTATGCGGATAGAAAATGTGGATGAACGAAAATTTTATGAGATAGAATCAGCAAAATCCGGCTGGGGAATACGAACATTGCAAAGACAGTATAATTCGAGTCTATATGAGAGGTTGGCGCTGAGCAAAGATAAGGATGAGGTGATGAGGCTGGCTAAAGAGGGCAACGTCATTACAAAACTACAGGATATTGTAAAACAACCTACTGTGCTTGAATTTCTCGGATTAGATGAAAAGGCAAAATATGTGGAATCTGATTTGGAAACTGCAATTATCAATAAACTGCAAAAATTTTTGTTAGAATTGGGCAAAGGCTACTTATTTGAAGCAAGGCAGAAGCGATTTACATTTGAGGAAGATAACTATTATGTTGATCTTGTGTTTTAGGAATTTTGTTATGTAAGGAAAAGGACAATGCCCTTGTAGAAATTACATTACCGGATGATTCCAATATTTATGCATCAGAGTATCAGTTGTATTTGCCTGATAAGAAAGAGTTGCAGAAAAAATTGAAGGAATGGATAGAAGAAGGAACGGATTATTTTGGTGACAAAACAGTGCCGTAAAAAGAGGTTTCTGAGGTCGAAGGAACCATTTGTATATCCGATTATTATAAACGAAAACATAAATATTGGATACGTTCAGGCATGTCCTTTGGAAGAGGAATTTGAGATTGGATATCATATAGCAGAAAATTATACAGGAAATGGATTTGCGACAGAAGCTGTAAAGATATTTTTGCCAGTGATAATGGATATGTTTCAAATATATAAAATATACGGTATAGTTTTCTGTTAAAATCATAAAAAAATCAAACTTCTATTAGAATTAAGTGATAATATGTTGCAGATTATAAAGAAAACATACCCTGACAGAGTATACCTATCATGATGGAAAACGGTGAAGATTTTCAGATATATAGTTGTTGGATCTGAAAATCCATGATAGTATGAGCATAGTAGTTGTCTATAGCCTAATCTCCCGAAATTGTTATACATAGGTTTTAAGCTTATTCCCCAAATCCCTTATAAAATCGGTGTTTAGCCAATGTTTTTCTTTACAAACATATGTATAAATGGTATACTAAAAACAGGGAATTATACATATGTCGGAGGGAATCAGCATGGCATCTCTGGTCTATCTAAAACACAAGAATGGCACCACATACGTTTATGAAAACGTCTCATACTGGGATAAAAAGTCAAAAAAAACAAAATCAAAACGTAAGTGCATTGGGCATCTTGACCCGGAAACCGGAACAGTGCAGCCAAATGGCATGCGTGGCGGCAATCAGAAAAATATTACGACCAAATCAGAAAAAGAGCCGCCCAAATGCTTCACTTACAGTTGTGGCGTATCCTCCCTTTTGGATAAGGTATGTGCAGATATCGGGCTCGGCCATATACTGAAAAGATCCTTTCCCAATGACTGGGATGCCATCCTGACATGCGCCTATTACCTTGTCAGCGAAGGGCAGGCGCTGTCCAGAGCTGAAAAATGGTCCCGGCAGGCAGTCACGCCTTATGGGACGGTGCTTGCCGACCAGCGGATCAGTGAACTGCTGATACGGATCACGCCGGAACTCGTCCAGGGCTTCTTTTCAGCATGGCTGGAACATAATAGTTGTGACAGGTATTACTGCATGGACATCACAAGCGTTTCCTCCTATAGTGAGATGAACGAATTTGTATCCTATGGGTACAACAGAGACAAAGAAAAACTTCCGCAGGTCAATCTCCTGATGGTCAGCGGACATACAAGCCGTCTTCCTTTATTCTTCAGGGCTATGCCTGGGAGCATCCATGATGTCAGCACGATGGAGGAAAGCCTTAAAAGGTTTGACCTCGTTGACGCGAAACGGTTGCATATGGTCATGGATAAGGGGTTTTACAGCGCGAATAACGTGGATGCTATGTACAGAAGGCATATGCGGTTTCTGGTTGGCGTTCCGTTTACGACATCCCTTTCTTTGGATGCGGCAGAGCGCCACCGCAATGATGAAATGGTCTCTTACCGCCATTACTGTAATGTCCTTGGGGAAGAACTCTATGCGGACACAGAACTCATAAAGTGGAAAGGGCACCGCTGCTACCTTCATGTTTATTTTGACAGTATCAAAGCAGCACTGGATGAGAAAAAGTTCAGCCACCGGATCCTGATGGAATATGAGGAACTCTGCTCGGGGAGTACGGTAAAAGAGCATCAGAAAGACTACGAAAGATTTTTTACTGTCAAGGAGACTCCTAAGCGGGGCAGGAAGGTTGAATACAATCAGGAAGCAATAGATGCCTGCAGAAAGAACAGTGTCGGCTGGCTTGTGCTTGCGACAAATGATGTCAAAGACCCAGTGGAAGCACTTGAAATATACCGGATGAAGGATACAATAGAAAAGCATTTCGATGACCTGAAAAATGACCTTGATATGAAAAGGCTGCGTATCCATTCCTCAGCAGCAATGGACGGGCGGCTGTTTATCCAGTATATCGCCCTGATACTTTCTTCCCAGATTAAAAACATCATGAATGAGGCCGGATGGTTCAAGAGCCATAATATGCAGGAAGTGATAGATGAGATGAAATCCCTGCGGGTAGTTTCTGTTGAAGGGAAACGTAAGCCGATCTACACAACGACAACAGCTTTTCAGAGAGAGATTATTGAACTCTTTGGGCTAAACATCGGCTGACATATGTATAATTGATACGGGATTTTAGGTATAGTGCTTGGCAACGCCGTACACAATGGAATCCCAAGATACATGAAATAGGAAAGGTGGAAGCGGGATGGATAACATAATGCAATTTACAGACAGAACAGAATTCAGGGAATGGCTTTCGGAGCACTGCCAGTCAAGCGGCGGCATCTGGCTTTTATTTGGCAAAGCGGGCGGACCAAAGACAATAAAAGTAGGAGAAGAGTAAGTGGTCAGAGAAAAATAAGACCTTGGTTCAAAGTCTTGAAGAACGGGGGCTTATGACTGATTTCGGCAGAAAGAAAATAGATGAGGCAAAGGAAAACGGGCAGTGGGACGCGCCAAAGCCCACAGCAGTCACAGAGGGACAGACTGCGCAGATCTTGGCGCTGTTGGAAGGATATGAGCCTGCCAGGACGAATTTCCAGGCAATATCCTTATCGGTAAAGAAGACCTATACATGGGCATACTACGACGCAAAGACGGATGCCGGACGGGAGAAGAGATTCGCGTGGATGGTGGACAGGCTCAATAAGAATCTGAAGCCAATGTAATCTTTTTCTCATTTCCCTTATACTTCCTTATATTCGAAGAAATCAAAGTCTGCATAATGTCTGTGTTTTACCCGGTCTGCGCAGGTGAGCCCGACGAAGGTTCCGGTAAATTCACCATATTTGCAGTATTCGTCCGAGAATTTTGTCGTATCAAAATTCTCGCCGATTCTCTGATAGACGGCGCCGTCATAGCTCCATTCAAACCAGGAGTATCGCCCGGCTATGTTCAGGCGGAGATAGACCGGGACGTCGTCTATGGGGATCCTCGTATTCAAGAGTTCGTGCTTTTGCCCGTTCTGCAGATGGATAATGGACAGTGCGCTTTGCCTTAATGTTTCGCTCTTATATTTTCGGAGATTAATGTAATTCATATTGTCATAATACATGATGAGCCCGGCGCTGTGCTGATGAATCTCCGGCTGAAATTCCATCTTAGTTGTGACGGTCGCAAGTATGCTTGTCAGTTTTCTCGCCAGGATACTCACTTTATTTAAGGAAGTACGTGATTCCTGGCCGCGGATCCTGACATATCCGGGTCTTGCCTTCACATCCGCGAATTGGCGGGGCATGATCCTGGGGGCATAATACTGCAAACCTAGTTCCCCGGAATCGAAGTCGTCGAAGTCAGGAATCTGCGGCAGCTTACATTCGGGCAGCTTGCTTTCTTCTACATATTCTTTTGCAAGATTGCCGCCGCCGGACATGCGCAGCCATCCGTCCCGGGTCCATTCCATCTTCTGTATGGCGGTTTCTCTGCCAAGGGTGCAGCGAAGTTCCGGTACAAATGGCCTGGCGCAAAGGTGCAGCAGATAGACCTCTCCAAGCGGTGTTTCCACATAACTTCCATGGCCGGACTTCTGGAGTACGGACTTCGGATTAAAATATTTTGGCTTCAGATGATCCGGGTCGTGGCGTTCGTAGGATTCTCCCGGCGCGGAGGTGAGGATAGGATTCATGGGATCTTTTTCGTAAGGACCCCACACGTGGGCTGACCTTCCCATGGTTATGCAGTGGTTATAGCCCGTGCCGCCCTCGGCGCACATGATGTAATATAGACCGCCGTGTTTGGTCAGATGGGGAGCTTCGATGCAGCCCCTGTCTGTTCCTCCGCTCCAGATGCGCTTCGGATAACCGATGATCTCTTTGTCTTCCGGCGAATATTCTACCATACAGATAGGGCCTGGTTTTTCATAACCATCTCTGGTCTCCCACTCCAGGGAGACGATATATTTCCTTCCGTCGTCGTGAAGAATGGAGGCGTCAAATCCGGATGAGTGGAGATAGACAGGTTCACTCCAGGGATCTTTGATGTCCTTAGCCGTGATCAGATAATTATCCACGTCAAAATATCTTGCGTTCATGGAATTCATCACACCGTATACCACATAGAACAGATCCTCTGCTTCACAGTAGGTCAGGCACGGCGCCCAGATCCCTTTTGCGGAGGGGAGCTTCTTAAGATCAACTTTGGTATCGTTGGTCAATACGTGTGTGTAAAGTTCCCAGTTTTTCAGATCTTTTGAATGGTATACCGGGATACCCGGCATCCATTCGAAAGAAGATACTGTTGCATAATAGTCGCCGTCTTTCCGGCAGATACAAGGATCCGGATTGAAACCTTTAAATATTGGATTTTGGATCATATGTTGATCTCCTTTACTTGTCTCGTAATAGTATATTTTCTATATTGATCTATGCTTTCCGGCGGCAAGGTCAGCGACAACCTTGTCATAATGTTTGTCAAGGTCAAAGAACAGCATACATACGACGCAGAGAGCTGATGTAACCGCAGGGATCCAGGCAAAGGAAGTTGTGATCGCTGTCAGTGCGATTGCAGCCTTTTTTCATGATAAATGGAGTGATGAACAGTGTCACGATCTGGGCGCCGGAGAGCAGGTTTGCCACCATTGCGTACTGATCCTCATTCCCCATGTTGTATTTCGTGAAGTAGAGTACGGAGCCGAAGAAGCTTGATATCATGAAGAACATGGAGAACAGGTTCAGTGACATCAATATCCAGTATTTATTTGTCAGAAGAGCTTTTAAGCCTTTTAAGAAGGAGACAGACTCTTTCTTTGAGGCGTCATTTTGCGCTGTTACACGCTCTGAGCAGGTGAAGAAGGTAAACATATTCAATGCTATGAATATAACCATCAGGATGGCGACGGTGATCGTCCAGCCTCTCTGGGTATAGGCGCCGCCTCCGCCGAAAAAGCCGGTCATTTTCAGCACGACGGTGTTGATGGTCATGGTTCCTGCCGTGGAGAGAAGATTCCGGAAGTTTCCGAGAAGCCCTCTCTCGTATTGATTGGTGGTCATCAGTCCCTGGAGCGTGGCGTAGGGAACATTTATTCCGGTATAGAAGATAGTGGATACCAGGTTATAGGTAAGTATTGTTTGAAAATTGTTTTAAAAGCTGCGGATCAATTGTCTGCAGGAAACCACCCAAGATCCATGCAGCGTCCGAAGTCCCAACTGTCCCAGCCGACCCATCCGGGTGTATTTACCGTATCGGTCAGAAGCTTATAACTCCAGAAGAAATAACCGCTGCCCGCGCGCCATGCCGCGAGTTGGGCTTTTGCCACAGCCTGGTAGATCTCTTTTTTCTGATCCTGGCTGATACGCTCCGACGACATGCCTTCCTGTCCGTTAAGGACACTCTGTCCGCCCCTGGTATCACATCCTACGGCGAGGGAGTTGAACAGGCACCATTCACCGCAGATCACGGGGAAATATTGCTGCATCTTACGGATCTCGTCTTCGTAATGTTCCTTTATGTAGCGCGTATATCCCCGGGCAGTCTGTTCGCAGCCGTCCATCTCTGCGAACATCAGGTATTGATGGGTATCAAGCACCACATTTTTATATTTCTCTTCCCGCATAAAATCCTTCCATGCGTGAAGATTAAATGCGTCGTGGATAACGATGTATTTTTCTTCGGGCAGATGCTTTCGGATCCGGTCGTATGCATCCAGGTAAAACCGGCGGATGAACTCCATCGTATTGGGGCCGCTTCCTTTTGCCTTTTCCGGGTCCGCGGCAGGATAGCGATTCGGTACGTCCATCATTTCCCACATATTATCGAGGATGGGTTCGTTGAGCACTTCAATTCCCCAGAGCCCCGCCCGGTCTTTGTACCGTTCGGCAAGGTGTTCCAGTACGTTCAATATGAATTCTACTTCATCCGGCTGTCTTGACCATTTGCAGACGCCGCTGATACCGCCGTTGTCGAACCCGTTCTGGCTGTCCGTGGCGGTATGCAGATCTATGAGAATCTGAAGCCCGTATCTTTCCGCCCAGTTGAAGGCTTTGTCCAATTCAGCGATACATCCGATGAACGGAGGACGATCTCCGAAGATGAAGTAGGGAACCGGGATGCGGACGGTATCAAGCCCCATGGCTTTGATTCTTACGAAGTCGCCTTCTGTGATGTATTCCGCACGATGGATTTTGATCCTTGCTTCGTATACTTCTTTTGACAATTGTGAAGAGAGGTAGTATTCGTCCTCTGCTGTTGTCCCGTCGAACAACGCCGGACTCATCCATTTCTCCAATACCAGCCAGTTTCCGAGATTTACGCCTTTTACATACATTTTCTTTGCTTCCTTTCTTTGTTACATTGCCTGCGGCAGTTTTGCTGTGTTTTATGAATTCAGTATATAAGAAGAAAGTTGCTTTCTATATCATATTTCACGGAACTTTATTACGTTTCTCAGGTAAATGTGTTATACTTGGGAAAAAGAGAGATGGGAGATGGGTAGATGAATCATAGTTATCTGATGAGACACATTTCTTATCATCTGCACATCTTTGTTCAAAGATATACGGCAGAGTTTGTTCCTGTAGAAAGCTTCTGCGGGCGGATACAGTTTCGGGACTGCTTTGATCCTGACGAATTGATGTCCTGTTTTACCTCTCGGGAGGATATATCCTTGGAATATCCGGTGTTACTGTCCTTTGGCGGGCGCTTTTTGTATGCGCTTGTTCCTGCGGCGGGATATTATTATATCCTTGGGCCGGTGCGGTTTTCGGATGCGGTATATCTGCGCTGTCAGGCAGAGTTAGTGTCTGTGGACGATGCGTGGCTTCAGACGGTTCCGGTATGCAGCTTTAAAGAGTTGGCGGCAGATGTATTACTGCTGTTTAACCTGTATCGTGAGAGGGCTTTGGAGGAAAGCGATCTTGTGCCGGCAAATTGTATCAGACAGGAGACGGACGCTCAGTTGAAAGCGCATTTTTCGGAGCTTGTGTTCGAAAATCAGGAATATGGAAGGCGGCATAATCCTTATGACCAGGAGTTCAGGGAGTGTGCCAGTATTGAACAGGGAGATCTGGAACGGTTAGAGACGGCGATCAAGGAAGATTATCTGGGAGAATATGGAACCCTTGCGAAGGATCCCGTTCGTCATACGAGGAATCTGGGGATCGTTGTTGCCACGCTGGCGAGCAGGGCGGCGATCCGGGGCGGGCTGCCTTACGAGATTGCTTACTCGCTCAGTGACTCCACGATTCAGAAACTGGAAGAGTGCAGCGATATTCCGACACTTTTTCATATCTTCCGTTCTGCGGAGTTTCAATATGCCCAGATGGTAAGAGACTTGAATGAGCAGAAGGCAGGGCGGGGTGAAAAAGACAAGAATCCTCACATTAACCGATGCAAGGACTATATATTTTCGCATCTTCATGATAAGATATATGTACAGGACATTGCAGACGAACTGAAGATCAACGCCAATTATCTCTCGGAGCTGTTTCACCAGTGCGAACAGATATCTCTGACAGAGTATATTCGCAGGGAGAAGATGAATCTGGTGAAGAATTTACTGGTCTATTCCCGGTATTCCTGCAGCGAGATAGCGAATTATCTTGGATTTTCCTCTCAGAGCCACATGGGAAAGCAGTTCAAGGAGTATATGGGAATGACGCCGAATCAGTACCGAAGAATGTACGGGGTGCGGGAATTCGATATATAATGTGTGTCAAGTGATGATCATCCGTAACGAAAGGAAGAAGGGGAGAGCAGATGTTAAAGAGGATCAGCGCAGAGGAATTAGAGAAGATTATTTTTGAGAGAAAGGACGGGGAAGCCCTGGATCTGTCCGGTTGTCTTCTGGAGAATCTTGATCTTTCAGGATGGGATCTGCGGGATATTAATTTTGATAAGAGTGATTTCCGAAGCGTAAGGCTTGACGGTGCGGATCTGTCAGGCTGCTCTGCGTCGAATGCATTTTTTCAGGGTTCAAGCCTTAAGGGGGCGATCCTGAGAGATGCTTTTTTGCACTCGGCGGATTTCCGGTATTGTGATATGACTGGTGCGGATCTGTCTGGTGCGGATGTCTTTGCGGCGGCGCTCCATGGGGCAGCGCTGGAAGGCTTGATCGCAGATGAGCGTACGAAGTTCTTTGAGCCGCGGTGTCCGATGAGCGGAGCGTTCGTCGGATGGAAGGTGTGCTTCGGAAGGCGGATCGTGCAGCTGCTGATACCAAAGGAGGCGCGGCGTCTGCAGGGAACTACGTATGAGATCCGGGTGGATAAGGCGAAGGTGCTCTCGATAAGGACCGAGGATTATTCCCGGAGTTTCACGGAAGCACATTCCTATGTGGATGAGAATTTCTGGTATCGGACAGGAGAGTGGGTGGAAGCAGACCGATTTGAGACGGATCGTTTTACAGAATCCGGCGGCGGGATCCATATCTGGATAGACCGGGAAGCAGCGATCGCTTATCTGGGGTGAGCCCGATGCAAGTGATTAAAAAAATGATGAATGTTATCAGGAGGGAATTTTTATGAGTATTCTATTTAATGAACAAGCGGGGATTTTTAAACTGGATGCGTTGGATACCAGTTACGTCATCGGGATCTTTGATGAGGGCAAGTTTGTCTCGCATTTATATTACGGAAAGAAGATCATAGATTCTGATGTCAACTACCTGTACGGCCCGTTATATCAGGTTCGTCCGTCGGCGCTGCCGGGGCAGGCGGGGCGGATCATGGATGCGATTCCTTTCGAATATCCCGCTTATGGCTGCGGAGATTACCGTGAACACTGCCTTGAGGTGGAGACCATTGACGGATATCATGCATGTGATCTGCGCTATGAATCCCATAAGATTTATCCGGGGAAACCGCGGCTGGATGGTTTGCCGTCAACCTTTGAGAAAGAGGAAGGCGACTGCAGCACGTTGGAGTTAGTATGCCGGGATAAAGTGCTGAATCTTAAAGTGGCGCTTTTATATACGGTCTTCGAGCATATGAATGTCATTACCCGCGCGGCGCTTATTACGAATGAAGACGAGAAGGCTGTTTTTATAAAGAGAGCAATGTCCGGCTGCTTGGAGTTTGATCATCAGGACTTTGACGTGATGACGCTGCACGGAAGCTGGGAGAGGGAATGCGGACCGGTGCGTACGCCGCTGCGTCAGGGGAAGGTAACGACGGGAAGTACCAGGGGAGAGTCCGGACCGACAGACAATCCGTTTCTGGCGGTGCTTTCTTCGGATGCCACCGAAGATACCGGAGAGGTATTTGCTATGAATCTGGTATATTCCGGTAATTTTCTCGGGGTTGCGGAAGGGCATCATTTCCGGGGTTCCCGGATCGTGATGGGGATCAATCCGGTCAATTTCAGTTGGAAGCTGGAACCGGGAGCGTGCTTTGCGGCGCCGGAGGTGGTGATGGTCTATTCTGACCGGGGACTTGGGAAGATGAGCAGAACGTTCCATGATCTGTACAGAAGGCATCTGATCCGCGATGTTTACCCGGATACGTTGAGACCGATCCTTGTAAATAACTGGGAGGCGACGTATTTTGATTTTACCGTCGAGAAGCTGATCGAGATCGCGGCTGAGGCGGCAAATTGCGGGATCGAATTATTTGTCCTGGATGACGGATGGTTTGGGAACAGAAATGATGAGAGAAGAGGCTTAGGAGACTGGTACGTCAATGAAGAAAAGGTTCCGGGAGGCATCAGCCGTCTCTCCCAGGAGATCAATCGTCTCGGCATGAAATTCGGGCTGTGGATCGAACCTGAGATGGTCAGCCCTGATTCTGAGCTGTTCCGGGCGCATCCGGACTGGGCGATCCAGATTCCGGGAAGACACCGTTCTTTGTTCCGGCATCAGTATGTCCTGGACTGGTCCAGGAAGGAAGTGCGGGATCATATCTATGGTATGATCCATCAGGTATTATCCGGCGCCAATGTCGAGTATATCAAGTGGGATATGAACCGAACTTTGACTGAGACGGCGTCAGCAGCCCTTCCGGCAGACCGGCAGGGGGAGCTGTGCCACAGATATGTGCTGGGAGTCTATGAGATCATGGGGAGGCTTCGTGATGATTTCCCGTCGCTTCTGCTTGAGAACTGTTCCGCGGGAGGTTCCCGGTTTGATCCTGGCGTGCTCTACTATAGCCCGCAGATCTGGGGATCGGACGACTCGGACGCTATAGAACGGATCAAGATTGAGATGGGCGCCTCTATGTGCTACCCGCTCTCAACGATCGGCGCCCATGTAAGCGCGGTGCCCAATCACCAGACCGGCAGGATCACGTCGCTTGAGACGCGGGGCTATGTCGCCATGGCGGGAACTTTTGGATATGAACTGGATATTGCCCGGATGAGTGAGGATGAGAAATCGGTGATCCGTAAGCAGGTTGCGATCTATCACAAATACCACGGGCTTGTGAAGGAAGGAGACCTTTACCGGATAGAAGATTCTCTGGGGAATCCGGATTACGCATGTTGGATGGTCGTATCGAAGGATAAGAAGGAGGCGGTGCTGACCTATATCCAGATCCATGCGCTGCCGGGATATTTTGGGGCGGCGAGAAAGCTGAGGCTGAAAGGGCTGCTTGAGGAAGCCGTATATGAAGCCAGTGTTATTTCCGTATCTGCAGAAGTGAAAAATGAAGAGGTACACCGGGAAGGGGCGGACGATATGGAGAAGATTTATGAGAAGTTGGAACTGACCGGATCGGCGCTGATGAATGCGGGATACTGGATGGACCGTTTAAGCGGGGATTACATGGGGATGCTGATCCATCTGAAAGCAAGATAAATAAATACTTCTGGTTCAAGGAGGGATGGTATGGATATAGTGACACTATGTAAGGAGATAGATCTGCAGCCCGAGATCAAAGACAGGGTACTTGATTGCGAGCGCAGGATCGACTTTCAGGCGGTTGAAAAGCAGCTGAAAGATTTTCTCGTGTATAAAAAAATGAAAGATGCATGTTCAGGACTACAGGAGGTTCTTGGAGAAGATCAGGATCATATGAAGATACTTACGTGTATGCTGAAAGCATCGGCAGACGCCTGGGAGATCTATGGGCAGAAAGGGATCGGCAGAGAGATCTACTTCGATACGATGAAGTGCTACCCTCGTTTTATTGAGGAAACATACCAGATGACGGGGAGACGGTATTTTGACAGATATTGGTGGACGGCACGCCAGGCAGGCTGTCATCTGTTCCGGATCGGCGCGCTTGAATATGAGGCTGCGGATATGGATGATAAGATCACGATCAAGCTCCATATCCCTTCGGATGCGGATTTTACCCCGGATGCTGTGGAACGGTCGCTGAAAAGCGCGAAGATATTTTTCGCCCGCTATTATCCTGAAACTGCAGGTGCGAAGTATTGCTGTCATTCCTGGCTCTTAGACCCCGAACTTAGAAGCATGCTGAGAGAAGGATCGAATATCGTCAGTTTTCAGGATCGCTTCGAGATCTATGATGAGGGTGAAGCAGACACAGAGTTTATAGAATGGGTTTTTAAAAAGAGACCGGACACAGACTATGGGGATCTGCCGGAGGATACCTCTTTGCAGCGGAATATCAAAAAGCATCTTTTGTCCGGAGGAGTGATCCGGAATGCATATGGAAGGATCAAAGACGTCCCTCGATAAGAATGGAAAGCAGGAGTAGGATGAGTTATGAAGCGTATATCCCTGGAAGAATTGATCTGCGGCAGGCAAAATGCTGCATACAGGCAGCAATATGAATATATACTTGCGCTGATCTTAGAAGGAAAGATCAAGCCTCTGAAAGCATCGGGCACGAACGGGAAGAGCCCTGCGCTTTACCGCGAATACTGGTTGGCAGAACCTCAAAAGGACTATAGTAAATGGGAAGAAGAACTGAAATATCAGCTCCATCCTATGATCTCGGTTGATCATTACCTGTCGCATCTTGCGAACTATGAACAGGACAGGCAGTGGGTTCTGATGCTGAGTGAATATTTGAAGAAAAGCAGGGAAAAATTGAGATATTCAGAGTCTGTGAATGAGAGAAGCTTTGAGATCTGGGGCCATGAGAAGTTCTTAAGCCGCGGGCAGGGAAAGCGGATCTTGAAGAACTGCGGCATGGAAGAAGGCTTCCTTAATATCTACCAGACAACGGAACCGCTGGCTTATTATTCCCGGACAAGGCAAGTGCCGCAGAATATATTGATTTTGGAAAATAAGGATACCTTCTATAGTATGCGGAGGCACTTAATGGGTGAAGACGCAGTTATGGGTATGGAGATCGGGACGCTGATCTATGGCGCGGGAAAGGGGATCTTGCGTTCCTTTCTGGATTTTGACCTATGTGCGGAGCCTTATATGAAGGATTGTAAGAACCGGATTTATTATTTCGGAGACCTGGATTATGAGGGCATCGGAATCTACGAAAGCCTTGCCCAAATGGCTGCAGACAGGCGAAAGATTCTGCCGTTTGCGAAGGCGTACGAGGCTATGGTCGAAAAAGCGGACGTGACATGCGGGATGAAGAACCTGCCGGATACGAAGGAACAGCAGAACCGGAACATACGGGAAGATTTTTTCTCGCATTTTCGTGAGGATAGGAAGAGCAGGATGAAAGAAGTATTGGAATCCGGGAAGTATATTCCGCAGGAGATATTGAACATCACTGATTTTTGAACGGGAGAAAGAACATAATGCAATACGAATTTTTAAAACATTTTCCCAGAAGGATGAAGAATGTCGGGCTTTATGCGCTGCTGATCCAGAACAGCGCCCAGAAGACGACCTGGAAGCAGTACGGTTTCCTGACGCTGGGAGAGCAGCTGAACCTGATCTTCGCAGTCATGCTCTATGTCATGGAGCAGTCCTTGAAGGAGGAACACTGTACGATGGATGATGTGGGCGCTTATATCGACACGGTCAATACCGGGCATTTCCAGAAAGACCTGTCTTACGGCGAGTGCAGGCAGCTTGGGGATTTTGTGGTGAATGTAGTGCTATCCAACGAGGGGAGGGCTATGTATTTCGAAGGGTTTGACTTCGAGGAAAATAAATATCAGGATCTCCATATCAGTTATGTGGCAAACCGGATCATTTACATAGACCAGGAGATCAAGCGTACTTCTTATTATCTGACGGATGACGGGTATAATCTTCTGCTGGCGACGCTGGAGATCGAAAATAATATGAAGCTTACGATCCATGAGATGATCTTCCGGATGCATCTTGAGAAGCAGAGTTATGACAAAGCAGTAGACGAGATCAAGAATGTGTTCAATCTGCTGCGGATCCAGTTACAGAAGATCCAGGAGGCGATGGGGAAGATCCGGAGGAATGCGCTGAATTATTCTGTGAAGGATTATGAAGAGATCCTGCTTGGGAATCTGGATACCATCAGCGATACGAAGCAGAAGTTCCAGAACTACAGGGAGATGGTGAAGAGCCGGGCGCAGGCGTTGGAGGAGGAGAATATCAATGTAAAGCGTCTTGGAGAGAAGGATGAGGAACGTCTCTCGCATCTGCGGATCATTGAATCGTATCTGAACCGAACGATTGATGAGCATCAGAAGATATTGAACAGCCATTTTGACCTGAAAGCATTATATACGAAGGAGTTGGAGACGCTGACGCAGATGTCTCTGATCCGGCGCTTCCCTCTCAGGACAGAATTATATGACAAGGTGCTCGCGAATCCCAAGGCGCTTGCCGATCTGGATCTTTTCCTGCGTCCATTGTTCAATCAGGAACCGGATAAGACATATAACTTGAATAAAGCGTTCCAGTTACAGCGTCCGGTGAGAAAACGCATGGAGGAAGACAGCGCAGAGGAGCTGGATTTTGACGAGGAAGCGTGGATGCAGGAACAGGAGATGCGCCGCAAGGAGAAGCTTAAAAAGTATGAAGTGTGTCTTTGCCGGCTTCTTGGTTATGCCGTGAAGACGGGGGAGGCATCGCTTCAGGAGATCAGCGTGGCTGTGGAGGGGCAGGTAGAAGAACGGGAGCAGCTGATCCCGAATGTGGAGATCTTCAAGGAGATCATGGTGGAGCTGATCAAGAACCAGGAGATTGACATTGCCGTGCTTTTGAGGGAGCGCAGCGAGTATATCCAGGATATGCCGGGGGAATTCCAGTTAAATGAGATGCTTTTACATCTGGTGGAGGAATACCCGGAATTCCGTGGGATCCGGAGGGTGGAGACTTATCGGATCGAGGATGGGGGCACTGTGACTTTTGAAGGGATTTTGGATCAGGACAAGGCGGCGAAGACGATACGGTGTTCTAATGTGTTGATCCGTGTAGGGAAGGAGTAAAATGTATGGCTTATGAATTAGAAGATGTCCGGACCAGCCAGGAGATTTTCTATTATCTTCTGGAACACCATGAGCTTTGTGAGGATGAGGAGATGCAACTCTACAGGGCGTATACGGAGCAGGAAGAGATACAGAATCTGGTGAAATCCCAAGGGGAGATTGCCGAGAGCCGGATCGAGCGGTATGGGAATGTGATCTATCTGATCCCCAAAGAAGAGAATCATTTCCTTGGGTTTTCCAAGGCGCAGCTAAAGGCGGCGCTCTGTAAATCATCAGGAACGGATAAGGATTATTATCTCTCGCAGTTTGCGGTGCTGACGCTCCTGGTGGAGTTCTTCGACGGACAGGGCAGCAGCAGTAAAGCCCGGGAATACATGCGGGTGGGAGAACTGCAGAATTGTATCTCCAGCCGCCTGAAGGAGGGCGCCGAGAGTATGGATGAGGAACAGGAAGAGCAGTCGGGGATCGCGTTTTCGAATATGCTTGAGGCGTACGAGGCTTTGCGCTCGGATGACAAAGGTTCCAGGGCGAAGACGACGAAGGAAGGGTTCCTTCATGCGATCCTGGTATTTTTGCAGAAACAGGGATTGATCGAGTATGTGGAAGCGGATGAGATGATCAAGACGACGAAGAAGCTGGATAATTTTATGGATTGGAACCTGCTGAACCAGAATAATTATCACCGGGTGCTGCGTGTACTGGGGATAGAGAATAAGTAAGACAGAGCAGGTCTGGTCAGCGAAAGGAGTTATAGATATATGAGCAAGATTCAGGCGATCAGGCTGATCAATGTAAATTATAATAACAATGCGATCCGCATCAGCGACGAGTGCTTTCATCTGAACGGCGAGAGTACGCTCTTGTCCCTTCGGAACGGAGGCGGTAAATCCGTGCTTGTCCAGATGCTGACGGCTCCGTTCGTGCATAAGAGATACCGGGATGCAAAAGACCGGCCGTTCGAGAGTTATTTTACCACGAATAAGCCTTCTTTTATCCTTGTGGAATGGGTACTGGACGGCGGGGCAGGCTATGTACTTACCGGAATGATGGTGAGAAGGAGCCAGGAGACAGGCGAGGGGAACACAGAGAATCTTGAGATGGTCAATATCATCAGCGAGTACCGGGAAGCCTGCATCCAGGATCTTCACCACCTTCCTGTGGTGGAGAAAGGGAAGAAGGAGATTGTCCTTAAGAATTTTGCGGCGTGCAGGCAGATGTTCGAGTCTTATAAGAAGGACAGGTCTATGAGTTTCTTCTATTATGATATGACGAATGCGGCGCAGTCCAGACAGTACTTTGAGAAATTGGCGGAGTACCAGATCCACTATAAAGAGTGGGAGACGATCATCAAGAAGGTAAACCTGAAAGAGTCCGGGCTGTCGGATCTGTTCGCAGACTGCCGTGACGAGAAGGGGCTGGTGGAGAAATGGTTTCTGGACGCCGTGGAAAGTAAGCTGAATAAGGAGCGGAATCGGATGAAGGAATTTCAGTCGATTCTGGAGAAATATATTGGGCAGTACAAGGATAACCAGACGAAGATCAAGAGACGCGATATCATACGTGAATTCAAGGCACAGGCAGATGGGATCCGGGAGAAGGCAGAGGATTATCAGGGAAAGAGCAGCCTTGCAGGAAGGCAGGAGAATCTGGTCGCACATTTTATCGCGGAGCTGTCACGGCTTCATGAGGTGACGGAGGAGGAATACCAGAGGATCCTTGGGGAAATCGAGTCGATACAGGGGCAGCTTTCCAGAGTAGAGTATGAGAAGCTGTCCGGTGAGATACATAAGCTTGAGGAAAAGCTTCGGTTTCACTTAAGCAACCGGGACATGATCGAGATTGAGAAGGAGGATATGGAGCAGGATTCTGAGAGGATTCTGCATAAGCTGCATCTTCTTGCCTGTGCGAAACAGCAGAAGGCAGCGGAGCAGGAAAGGGGAGAATTGGAACTGATCCGCCAGAAGCTCCTTGTGTCAAGGCAGAAGGAAGAGGACCTGGAACCGGAACGCAAGTCTTTGGGATATACTCTGCGGCGATATTACGAGGGGCTTTTGGAGGAAAATGAAGGAAAGAAGAGGGCAAATGAAGAAGAGGGCGCGGCGGTCGCAGCAGAGCTTTCTAAGGCAGAAGGGAAGCTATCGGAACTATCTGACAGCCTGATCGAGAATGCGGCGCGCGCAGGAGGGCTTAAGAGTGCGGCGTCGTCTTATGACCGGGCGGAGGACGGGTATAACCAGCGTTATGAAGAAGCGCTGATCCGTAATATTCTCGGCGTGTATGAGCCTGGGAGCCTGGAGATCCGCCGGGGAGATTATGAGAAGGAGTTAGAGACGCTCAGACGGTCGCGCCTGTCGCTTTTCAAGCAGCAGGAGCAGGCAAATGAAAGGAGCCGCAGTTCTGAGCGCGGGCTTCAGGATCTTAACGCAGAGGTTCTGAAAGGGAAGATGGAGCTTAGGCAGCAGGAACGCGTGCGGCAGGAGTATGAGGGTGAACTGGAGACCAGGAAGGTCGTGCTGCGGTATCTGGATCTGCCGGAGGATGTGATTTTTGACAGGGAGAAGATCCTGCACGGGTCGGAACGGAAGCTCAGGGAGATTGCAGGATTCCGCAGGAACCTTGAGAAGGAAGAGGACATCTTGCAGAAAGAGTATCAGCGTCTGACCCAGGGAAAGGTACTGGAATTGCCGGAGGAATTAGAGCAGGAGCTTGAGGATCTCGGGATCCATGTGGTCTATGGGATGGAGTGGCTTGCGAAGAACGGGTATTCGGAACAGCAGAATCTGGAGTTGGTGCGCGCACATCCCTTCCTGCCCTATGGGTTGATCCTGTCCGAGGCTGAGGTGGGTAAGCTATCCCGGAATATGGGCGGGATATATACTTCATTTCCGATACCGATCGTGGCAAGGGAGAGGTTGGAGGGTAGCAGAGCGGATCGGGAGAGCGGGATGATCCGGCTAGACGGCGTCAGTTTCTATGTCTGGTTCAATGAAAATCTGCTGAATGAAGAGAAGCTTAAGGATCTGGTGCAGGAGAAAGAGCGGGAGATTGAGAAGAAAAGGGAGTCTATCGCCATCCGGCAGGCAGAGTATAAGGAGTATTTCGAGCGTCAGGAGATGATCCGCAACCAGGAGGTCAGTAAAGAAAACTGGGATACGAACGAGAAGAGGCGCAAGGAACTTAAGGAGCAGATCGACAGGCAGGAGCGTACGATCCGTGAGGTTTCGGAAGAGCTGGCAGGGCTTAGGGAGGAGATCGCAAGATTGGAACATGCGGTCCGAAGCGCGGACCGCGAGATGAGCCGCCAGCAGAGAAGGCTTGAGGATTTCGGGCGGCTATGTAAGGAGTATGAGGCGTATGAGCAGAACGTAAAGGAGCTTATGCGTTGTAAGAAGGAGGCGGAAAAGCTTAAGGAGAAGCAGAAATTATGTAAGAACCGGCAGGAGAAGCTAAGAGAACAGCAGAAGACCGGGGAGATCGAGCGGAATAACCTGATCCGGGAAGGAGAGGAGATCCGCAGGGAATGCCGGAAGTATGAACGGTATGAGCGGGCAGAAGACCGGGCAGAAGGCAGGGAAAAAACAAAGGAGGAAGTAAGCCAAAGCATTCGGGATATGGAGGCGCGGTACGCCGCGATTACTTCCTGCATGTCTCAGGAGATCCAGGAACTTGAGGAACAGGAGCAGCGTGCCGGAAAACGTTATCAGGACGCGGCGGATGAACTGGAACATTTACGGAGAAAATATCGGCTTTCCGAGGAGAATCTGGAGCAGGTAAGCTATGATCGCGAGGAGGAATCTCATCAGGAGATCATGCTGGAAGACTGTAACCGTAAGATTGCCGTAAAGCAAAGGCTCTGGAATGACGAGGATAAGCAGATCGCCGTGGTAAACCAGCAGAAACGTGAGCGTCTGGAACGAATGAAGTCGGAATGCGGCGAGGAAGAACCGCTGCCCAGGGAAGAGATCCAGAACCAGGATTTTGACGCAAGGAAGAATCAGTTCCGTTATCAGGAGAAGGAGGCGAGGAAGCAGGCGGACGGCTTACGGGAACGTCTTCGCAGCTATGGCGAGAATCTGACGGCGCTCTCGGAATACAGTGACTTCCCGTTGGGGGACGAGGTGGAGTGGGAGCAGGATTTTGCGGAGATGGACGCAAAGAGCCTTCGGAATTTCAAAGGCATCCTGCTCCGGGATTATAATCAGATGCTTCGGGATTGCCGGGAAGCACAGGATGTACTTACCCGTCACCTGAACCGTACCGTGCGCATGGAGCAGTTCCAGGAGGATTTCTACCGGAAACCGTTGGAAGCGATGCTTGAGCTCACCCAGGATGCGTCTGCCGTGCTGCGGCAGCTCTATACCACGATCCAGTCCTATGACAGCCTGATGGAAAAGCTGGAGGTAGATATCTCCCTTGTGGAGAAGGAGAAGAGCAAGATCGTGGAGCTTCTGGAGGATTATGTCCGGGAGGTGCATCTGAATCTTGGCAGGATCGACCATAATTCGACGATCGCGATCCGGGAGCGGCCCGTGAAGATGTTGAAGATCGGGCTGCCGGAGTGGGAAGAGAATGAGAACCTTTATCAGATCCGGCTGCAGGATATGATCGACGAAATCACGCAGAAAGGGCTTCTCTTATTTGACCGGAATGAAAATGCACAGGAGTATTTCGGAACGCAGATCACCACGAGAAATTTGTATGATACGGTAGTAGGGATCGGGAATGTGCAGATCCGGCTGTATAAGATCGAAGCGCAGAGGGAGTATCCCATTACCTGGGCGGAAGTGGCGAGGAACTCGGGAGGAGAAGGATTCCTGTCGGCGTTTGTCATTCTGTCGAGCCTTCTGTATTATATGCGAAAGGACGATACGGATATATTTGCGGACAGGAATGAGGGAAAGGTTTTGGTCATGGATAATCCTTTTGCCCAGACGAACGCATCGCACCTGCTGAAGCCGCTGATGGACGTGGCGAAGAAGACGAACACCCAGCTGGTGTGCCTGACGGGGCTTGGCGGGGATTCGATCTATAGCCGGTTTGACAATATTTACGTGCTGAACCTGATCGCGGCGAGCCTGCGAAGCGGGATGCAGTATCTGAAGGCGGACCACTTGCGGGGAAATGAGCCGGAGACGATGATCGTGTCTCAGATCGAAGTGATGGAGCAGCAGGAGCTGATATTTTAAAGAAATAATTTAAGTAAGGAGTGGAGAGAGATGGCGAAATATGTGAAGGAATTGGTGTTGAATAAACCGGAGGATTTTGTACAGTTCATTATGGAGGATTATCTGCGGAAGAACAGTTTCATCATGGCGGACTGGAAGGGAGAACCGGCGTACCGTACCGGAGACGCGATGATGGAGGGGTATAAGTATCTGCGGTGGTACTACGGCAACGGTGTGTTTCATCTGGAGGCGTGGATGAAAGGAACGTTCGGAGGGGAATGGAACCTGAATGGTTTTGTCGGGTGCCTGCAGAAGAAACCTTACAGAGAGAGTCTTGAGCAGTTGTTTGCCGCTTTGCAGCAGCCGCTTCCGATGCACCAGGGGACAATGCCGGGGAATCCGGGCGGAATGCCGGGACAACAGGGGATGCCGAATGTTGTTCCTGTACATACGGTGGATAATTCCGGTGCGGCGGCGATGGGGCTGGTATTTGGAATATTGAGTATTGTGTTTGCGTTTCTCGTGCCGCTCGTGAGTATCCTCCTGGCGTGCCTTGGGTTCTCGCGGGCGAGGATGGGCGCGGGATCCCGCAGATCAGGACAGGCGAAGGCAGGGAAGATCCTCTGTATTATCGGGATCATCGCAGCGATCGTTATGTGGGGTATGAATATCCTGATGCTGATCCCGGCTATCGGGAGCCTGTATTAGGGCGTATCTCCCGTTTAAGACGGAAATAATACACTTCACGCAAAAATAAAACAAAATCTCCCTCATTGTGCTATACTGTTGTCAGCAAAGAAGGGAGAAAAGCAAATGAGTTTAGAAGTAAGAAATTTATCAAAGAAATACGGAGAGAAAACTGTGGTGGAGAATCTTAGCTTCGAGATGAAGGAGCCGGGCGTCTTTGCGTTGCTTGGAACGAATGGAGCCGGGAAAACCACGTCGATCCGTATGATGCTGAATATGCTTTCGCGGGACAGCGGAGAAGTTCTCTGGAATGGAACGCCTCTTGATACGGCGGTATGCAATGTAGGATATCTTGCGGAAGAACGCGGGTTGTACCCGAAGTATACATTGATGGATCAGTTGATTTATTTTGCAGGGCTTAGAGGGATCCCAAAGGCAGAGGCGAAGAAGCGGATCCGTTTCTGGGCAGAGCGGCTGGAGGTGGAAGAATATCTGTATCCGCAGGCTCCGCGATCGAATGAAGGAAAGAAGAAACAAAGGCGAGCAAAAGCACAGGCGCCTAAGAAGGCGGATCAGCTTTCGAAGGGGAATCAGCAGAAGATCCAGTTTATGACGGCGCTGCTCCCGGACCCGGAGCTTCTGATCTTGGATGAACCGCTCTCCGGACTGGATCCGGTGAATGCAGATCTTTTTAAAGGGATCATCCGGGACGAGATCGCGAAAGGAAAGTACCTGATCATGTCGAGCCATCAGATGGCTACCGTAGAAGAATTCTGTACGGACATCATTATCTTGAATCGTTCCAGGACGGTCCTGCAAGGGCATCTGAATGATATCAAGAAGAGTTATGGCCGTATTAATCTGTTGCTGAAGACGGAGACAGACGTTACGTGGCTGATCAAACAGGCGGGATTGACGTTGGTTTCGGTTAAGGAATGCGAGTACCAGATCAAGGTGTCCGGGGATGAACAGGCGAATGCTTTCTTGAAGCTTCTGATCGAGAACGGGATCACGGTTGTGACATTCAGCCTGCGCGAACCGTCTCTCCATGAGATATTTGTGGAGAAAGTAGGTGATACACATGAAGACTAGCGGAAATAATCTTACCGGGATCGGAAAGGTGTATCGTTTTACGCTGGCGCAGATGTTGAAAGGGAAAGCAAATATTATCACTCTGTTCATTTTCTTCCTTATTACGGCAGCAAGTATTCCGGTTATGACCCTGATGATGGGAGGAAAGAACGGAGCATCTTCAGACGGGGCTGAGTCCCTTGAGATCGCGAAGGTGTATGTGAGGAACGATACGGGATATGAGTTGGCTCTGGAAAGTATCCCGGATATGGATGAAGTATTTGCCGATACGGAATTCATAGACATAGGAATCGCAGACATTAAAGATAAAGATATAGATATAGATACAAAGCAGCCGTCAGACGGGGCGTCTTTGGCGGCTGAGGAGTGGACAGAAGAGACATATGAGTCCCACATTACTGCGGCAGATGCATACATACATCTGCAAAAGGATGTAGAGAAGGGGTGCTTTATGGTCGGCGCTTATACGCTGGAGGAGAAGGAGTTTCCGGACGGCGATCTGGATTCCTGCGTGAGTACGCTGTCTTCCCTTTTGGATACGGCGCGCTATGCGCAGCAAGATGCCGAGCCGGAGCAGATCGCTACTTTGACAAGCCCTTATGAGACGAGTGTGCAGAGTGTCGAGGAATATCTGGAAGGAGAAGAGGATCGGTTTGACACACGGTTTGGCGTGCAGATGATCTATTCGGTTGTGCTTCTGATCCTGTGTACTTTTGCTTCTTCTTTCATTATCCAGAAGGTGATCGAAGAGAAGGCGTCAAAGCTTGTAGAACTTCTGATGGTCAGTGTCAGCCCGCTTGCCATGCTGGTGGGGAAGATCCTTGCCGTGATGACATATGTATTCGGGTTGATCGTGTCGCTTGCGGCAGTAGCGGGTATCTCTTATGTGATAACCGGGCAGTTCGCAGATACATCTGTTTTGCAGCAGCAGGCAGGCGCCTCCGGTATCTTTTCAGATATATTGCAGGTATCTCCGGGCACGGTCCTGGTTCTGGTGATCTCGCTGCTGCTTGGTTATCTGCAGGTTTCTCTGATCAGCGGGCTGATCGGAACGGGGTGTTCTTCTATGGAGGATGTGGAATCTGCGAACCTTGTTGTCGTCCTGATGGTTATGGCAGGATATCTGGCGGCGACATTGACGGTGGGGATCGGAAGTAATCCTGTATTGACATATCTGGTGACGTTATGCCCGGTGGCTTCGATGTTCTGTGCGCCGGTACGGTTTGTACTCGGTGATATCGGCATCGGGATGCTCGCCGTCTCATGGCTGATCCAGACCGTTATCATTCTTTTGCTTGCTTATGTCTGTGCGAGGATCTACCGTGCGTTGATGATGTATCGAGGAAGCCGCATGAAATTCGGCGGGTGGATCGAGATGTTCCGACAGAATCGCGTAAAGGAGGTGGATTGCAGATGAAAGGATTTGGAAAGATATTTTCTTTTACGTTTGTCGAGCATGTGAAGCAGAAAGGGTATCGGAATGTGACCATTATCATAGCTCTTCTGTGCCTGTTGCTTCCGGCGGTGATCATGCCTGCAGTCGAGTATTTTAAAGAGGATGAGGCTTATGTGAGTAAGCTTGCCAAAATCTACGTGGTTGAGATGGGACATGGCAAGGAGCTGAAGGCGGATTTTGAGATTTTAAACAGTGTGGATCCGAACCGGTTTACCGACATTGAGTATGAGGCGGCAGCAGATGTGGAAGAAGCATCGAAGAAGGCAGAGGAAGAGGATCATTCGGCGCTGCTTGTTGTGGACGGGCAGGAAGGCGGTTATCAGATTGACGTACTTCTGCCGGAGGAGACGAAGCTGAATAAGAAGGATGTGAATGCATACGGAACGTTTGTCTCTGATTATTTTCGTTATATCCTGGTTCAGAAATCAGAACTTGAAGATACACAGATCGCGGAGCTGACGATGCCCATCGAGACAAAGATACGGGACAGTGCGGTTCCGGCAGATGAGAGCGACGAATATGCGGAGGTAAGAGACATTATGGGAACATTGCTTCCGTATCTGAATATCATGATCCTCTATTTCTTGATCCTTGCCTATGGACAGGGAACTGCGAATATTGTGATCATGGAGAAGACGTCGAAGCTTATGGATCTGTTCCTGGTATCCGTGAAGCCCGGGGCGATGTTGCTTGGTAAAGTATTTGCTGCGGCTGCAAGCGGGATTTTCCAGAGCTTTGTATGGATTGCCTGCCTGACGGGGGGAGTAAGCCTCGGGATCTATTTCACGAAGATGGTGAATCCTGCAACTGATATGGGAGTGATCCGGATCGTAGAAAGTTTTGGGGAATTTACAGGAATGTTTACGGTTCCAGGGGTGATACTTGCGCTTCTGATGCTGGCGGCGGGACTTTTGCTTTATTGTTCACTGGCGGCAGTGGGCGGTGCGATCGCAGAGAAGCCGGAAGATCTGTCCAGTACGAGTATTCTGTTTGTGATGGTGTTGATCCTTAGTTTTTTTGCAACGCTGTACGCGGGAGGAACCGGCGCGGATGTGCCGTGGGATGCGATCACATGGCAGGTGTGGGTGCCGTTTACTGCGATCCTGGTCGCGCCGACGAAGATCCTGCTTGGTGCGATGAGTATCCCTGAGGCGGCAGGCTCCCTTGGGATCGTGGTCGTGACGGCGGCGCTGATCACGGTGCTGGCGGGAAAAGTGTATAAGATGATGTCTCTTTATAAAGGGAATCCGCCGGGACCGGGGAAGATAGCAAAGATGCTGTTCAGGAATAGATAATATATTTTCTATAACTTTTCGAAACCTCAATCTTGCTATTTTGTAAGTCTTATGTTAGAATAAATATGGTTTATACGCAGGAGGTGTAGAAGGTGGAGATCTTAAAGATAGTTTTGATGATTATATTTGCAATAGACTGTATCGCACTGACAGCCATCGTCCTTATGCAGGAAGGCAAGTCCGCAGGGCTTGGAACGATCAGTGGTATGGCGGATACTTACTGGGGACAGAACAAGGGACGTTCTATGGAGGGCGCGCTGGTGAAGTCAACGAAGTTTCTGGCGATCCTGTTTATTGTACTGGCAGCAGTGTTGAATTTAAAAGTATTTGCATAAGATCGGGCATATTTTTATGAGAACGGTGGGACACTCCTGTATAGGAGTGTCCATTTGTATTTAGCATGTATTGGTCATAGAAGGAGGAAGTACAGGAGATGGATAAGACTTTTGAAAAGAGAAAAAAAGTAATATACGATCTGATCTGCGATGAGATGTACGTACCTATGAAGTTCAAAGAGCTTGCCATGTTCCTGCAGGTTCCGAGAGAACAAAGAGAGGAGCTGAGGGAAGTTCTTAAGATCCTGGAGGCAGAGGGGAAGATCTATCTGTCAAAGAAGGGAAAGTACTGTAAAGGTGAAGCGAAGCATCTGACCGGAGTCTACCTGGCAAATCCAAGGGGGTTCGGATTTGTAACGACGGAGGAGGATAGCCGGGACGTATTCATCAGCGAAGATGACAGGAACGGTGCGTTCGACGGCGACAGGGTTGAATTCGTAATTATCAGAGAGCCGGACAGCAGACGGCGGGAAGGCAGGATCGTGAAGATCCTTTCCAGAGGGATCGTAAGGGTCGTCGGGATCTATAGGAAAAAGGCGAAACAGAACTATGGGTTTGTGATCCCGGATGATCAGAAATTTGATCAGGACATATTTATTCCCGACGAGAAGTCGAAAGGGGCTGTGGACGGGCATAAGGTAGTGGCAGAGCTGGCATCTTACGGAGAAGAAGGGAAAAAACCGGAAGGGAAAGTAATAGAGATTCTGGGACATATCAATGATCCGGGAGTTGATATTATGTCAATTGTCAGAGGATACGATCTTCCTGTGGATTTTTCCGAGAAACTATTGAATCAGGCAGACCGTGTGGCGAAGGCTGTAAGCGACGCCGATATGCAGGGGCGCAGAGACCTCCGGAACTGGCAGATGGTGACCATTGACGGAGAAGATGCGAAAGATCTGGACGATGCAGTCTCGCTTACAAGAGAAGGAGAGAATTATGTCCTGGGAGTTCATATTGCAGATGTGACCAATTATGTTCAGGAGAACAGCGCCATCGACAGAGAAGCGAAAGAGCGCGGTACAAGCGTCTATCTCGTAGACAGGGTGATCCCGATGCTTCCGCACAGGCTGTCGAACGGGATCTGTTCCTTGAATGCCGGGGAAGACCGGCTTGCCCTAAGCTGTATCATGACGGTGAACCCGAAAGGAAATGTGATCGGGCATGAGATCGCGGAGACAGTGATCCGCGTAGATGAGAGAATGACATACACCGGTGTGAAGAAGATCCTGGAGGATCATGATCCGGCGGAGACACAAAAGTACCGGGAACTTCTTCCGATGTTGGAACAGATGCAGGAATTATCGCAGATCCTGCGGGAACGCAGGCAGAGGCGGGGGTCTATAGATTTTGATTTCCCGGAGGCGAAGATTATTCTGGATGACAAGGGGCAGCCGGTTGAGATCATGCCGTACGACCGCAATGTTGCAACGAAGATCATAGAAGACTTCATGCTTCTGGCAAATGAGACGGTGGCGGAGGATTATTATTGGCAGGAGATTCCTTTTGTATATCGGACGCATGAGGCTCCGGAGGAAGATAAGATCCGTACACTTGCCGCGTTTATCAATAATTTCGGCTATTCTATGCATATCGGAGCGAATGAGATCAGGCCTAAGGAGATCCAGAAGCTCCTTGCCAGGGCAGAAGACACGCCGGAGGAGACACTGATCTGCCGCCTGGCGCTTCGATCTATGAAGCAGGCGCGGTATATGCCGGAGAATGTCGGGCATTTTGGTCTGGCGGCGAATTATTATACGCATTTTACGTCGCCCATCCGGAGATATCCGGATCTTCAGATTCACAGGATCATAAAAGATAATCTAAGAGGACGGATGAATGAGAAGAAGATCGAGCATTATCAGTGTATCCTTCCGGAAGTGACGAAGCATTCCAGTGAGATGGAGCGAAGGGCTGACGAAGCCGAACGCGAGACGATGAAGCTTAAGAAAGTGGAATACATGCAGCAGTATGTCGGTGAAGAATTTGAAGGCGTGATCTCCGGGATGACGAAATGGGGAATGTACGTGGAGCTTCCGAATACCGTGGAAGGGATGGTACATGTGACAAATATGACGGATGATCATTATGATTATTATGACGACCGGTATGAGATGATAGGAGTCAATACTAATAAGACATACAAATTAGGGCAAAAAGTCCGGGTACGTGTCATTGGTACGGATCGTTTCCTTCGAACGATAGACTTTGAGATTGAAACATGATAGGATTATAATAAAGAGGTGGCGCATATGGCAAAGACAAACGGAAAGATGATAGCCAATAACAAAAAGGCGTATCATGATTATTTCATACTGGATACCTACGAGGCAGGGATCGCTCTGCATGGGACAGAAGTCAAGTCTCTGCGGATGGGCAAATGCAGCATTAAGGAGTCTTTTATCCGGGTGGAGAACGGTGAAGTCTATATCTACGGTATGCATATCAGCCCTTATGAGAAAGGCAATATATTCAACAAGGATCCGCTTAGGATCCGTAAGCTTCTTCTTCACAAGTCGGAGATCAATAAGATGCTTGGCAAGACGAAGGAGAAAGGAGTGGCGGTCGTTCCGCTTAAGGTGTATTTTAAAGGAAGCCTTGTGAAGATAGAGATTGGCCTTGCCAAAGGTAAGAAACTCTATGACAAACGCCAGGATATTGCCAGAAAGGATCAGCAGAGAGAGGCGCAGAGAGACTTCAAAGTCCGTAATTTCGGATAAATCGGAGAGGAGAAAAGGGATGGTACCGATCAGGAAAGATGATTTAAGGAAGATGGTCTCTCAGACGACGGTTGAGACGTATGAAGAATTGACGCCCCAATTGATCAGGCTGATCGAAGAGACAAGGCATAACGACGCTCTCACCGAGGCTCAGAAGCAGGACGAGATCTCCTTACATATGTTAGGTTATGTGAAGTCCTGCACGAATGAGATCATCATCGAAGTGTTGGCGGAGATATTAGGATTAGAAGATTAGAGGTTAGATGATCAGAAAGGAAGAGGGAAATGGGTTATTGTGTAAAATGTGGTGCAAAAGTAGAAGACGGAATCATGATATGTCCGCAGTGCGGGGCACAGATACCGGTTATGCCAGGCAGTTATCAGCCTCAGTATTATGGCACGTCATATGGCTCGTCAGAGTATTTTGGGCAGGATGAGGTGCGCCGGAATAAGGCAATGGGCGTACTGTCTTACATAGGAATTCTGGTGCTCATACCGCTTCTTGCAGGAGATAGGAGGTCTGAGTATGTGAAGCATCACATGAATCAGGGGATCGTGCTTACGATATTGTCTGTGCTGGTGGATCTGCTGGACGGAGAATCGGTATGGGGACTCTATTCTATGATACATTTCAACGGAGGATTATTCTCATGGACGCTTGATATCCTTGATCTTGGGATCTTCGTATTGTGTATCATGGGAATTGTGAGCGCATGCAGAGGTGATCGAAAAGAGCTTCCGCTCATTGGGAAGCTTCGGTTTTTTAAGTAAAGAAAGGGTCTGTTGCGAGATGCAGCTCGCAACAGGCCCTTTCTTTCCATCGTTATCCGTCATGAATTATTCTATGGTGATCAATCTTGGCTGTTCTTCCTGCTTCTGGATCTCCTTTGGGAATGACAGATGAAGAACTCCGTCTTTAAAAGCTGCTTTGATATCATCCTGGGTCAGTGCGTCTCCTACATAGAAGCTTCTGTTACAGGTGCCGGTATAACGTTCTTTGTGGATACAGTTACCCTTGGTGTCTTTCTCTTCCTTTGTTACATTCTTGTGAGCGGAGATGGTAAGATAACCATTCTTCAGATCTGCTTTAATGTCTTCCTTCGTATAACCAGGAAGTTCCATTTCTACCAGATAATTCCCGTCTTTTTCGTGAATATCCGTCTTCATGATCTGTGCGGATGTATGCTCATAGGAGCGGGAAAAGAACGGATCGTTAAACATATCATCGAATAAATTATTAAAACCTCTGTTTGCTAATAACATAGATCATTCCTCCTTGAAAATCTTCTCATGAGTAGTATGTCCCATGAGAGGTGAAAATTATTTATTGTTTTAGTTGCTATATATATTATATAACACATATTGTTAGCAATGTCAATAGATGAGTGCTAATAAAATGAAAATAGTTTTTACGCCGAGATCATTAATAACAGAATAACGGCGAAACTGGCATTCGGCTTCGGTCGGGTGTTTTTTCTCCTGGATATAAAACCATGTACAAATGATATTTCATCTGCATTTTGTTCAGAAAATTGTATTTTAGGAACATCAGAATTACATAAAAGAGATTGAAAAAGAAGCAAAATAAAAAACCGGTAATCGCAATGCAAAAACCGGATTCTCCTTCTAAACGTGTTAGATGAATTAATATTATTGTACCAAGTCGCTACCGCGACGGCTAGCCCTAAGTACGTGAAACCACCACTTTTTTCAAAAAAAGTAGCAGTTTTTGAATATATGTTGTATTATTGAGATACTCCTATCACAATAATAAACACAAACCGCCAACTGCTATGTTTAGTTTACCATGGATTTTTCTACTCAACAACTACATATTTTATTTTTTTATCCGTCCACCGCCTCTTTTGGGTATGTAACAGGATTACTTTTTCCACTCATTACATTTCAAAGGAGATTTTTACTATGGACAAATATTTAGATTCCTTCAGGGAAATGATTTCCCTTCGTGGCCTCACCGAGCATACCCTTAAAAGTTATTGCACTTACATCCGGGCTTATCTGGATTATCTCTCTGACATTCTCCATAAAACACCCGAAGATGTTTCATGGGACGAACTCCGTGATTACATCCGCTGGCTCCAGAAATCCAGAGCCCTTTCTGACCGCACCATCAACTGCGCCATTTCACAGCTGCGTTTTTTTACTCTTTATGTCCTTCATCAACCTTGGGATGATACGCAGCTTTGATGAATTCCTTCCTTATGTCCCTTCAAAAGAAGAAACCTGGCAGTTTATTTCTTCCATGCCTGATTTAAAGCCTAAGGCTATGGTTACCCTCCTGTATTCTTCCGGCCTTCGCATCGGTGAGGTCTGCCGGCTCCGCTATGAAGATGTCAGCCGCAAAAATATGCGCCTCCACATCACACACTCAAAAAGCAGGAATGACCGCTATGCCATTCTTTCAAAATTGGCCCTTGACCTTCTGTCTCAGTACTGGTTTGCATGTGGACGGCCTATGGGATATCTCTTCCCGAAGCAGCGCGGCGAGGACAGCCCCATTGATACCTTTTTCCTCTCAAGGCACATCCATGCCCACGAGGACAGGCTTGGATGGGAACGCAGGCTTACCTGTCATTCTTTCCGCCATGCTTTCGGTACACACCTGTATGAAAACGGTACGGATCTGCTTACCATAAAAGCTCTTATGGGGCATAAATCCCTGCTGTCCACCACGATCTACGTCCATCTTTCCGGCAATTCCATCCGGCAGGCTGTCAGCCCTCTTGACCGTATGGCTGGTGTTTCCCATGAGTAGTTACAAGATCCGGCAGATATTCGAACAATCCTATGATAGCTATTCTGCTCAAAGCGATCACCAGACCGATGTACAACAGAAAGCTGCACATGCCATCTTAAACTGTAAATCCGGCAAGCTTGGCGTAAACTTAAGCCAGTGTACGGATTGCGGACACGTGGAAATACATAACAACTCCTGCCGCAACCGTAACTGCCCCAACTGCCAGGCTGTCCTGAAAGAAATCTGGGTGGATAAGCGAAAGGCCGAGGTCATTGATACCCCTTACTTTCATGTCGTCTTTACGCTTCCCCATCAATTAAACCCTCTTCTTTACTGCAATCAAAAGCTTTTGTATGGGCTGCTGCACAGATGCTGCGCTGAAACACTTCTGGAATTATCTGCCGATAAGAAGTGGCTTGGGGCAACACCCGGTATCATCCAGGTGCTCCACACATGGAACCAGGAGCTGGGTTACCATGTGCACATGCACTGCATCGTCTCCGGCGGCGGGCTTACGAAAGACGGGAAGATCCGAAAATCTTCCAAAAGCTTTTTTATCCGCACAGAAGTACTGAGGGACAAATTTAAAGGAAAATATATGGCCTGCCTTTCCTCTCTTTACGAAAACGGCGTACTTACATTTTCTTCTTCCTGTGAAAAGCTGCGTAATTCCTATCACTGGAAAGAATGGAAAAACAGCCTTTATGGAATGGACTGGTGCCCCTACATCAAAGAGACCTTTAACGGTTTTGGCAATGCCATTGAATACCTCGGGCGTTATACCCACAAGATTGCTATTTCTAACAGCCGGATCCTTTCCGTTTCCGATGATACGGTCACTTTTTCCGCCAGAGGGAAGATATCCGGTGAACCAAAGCGCCAGATCACCCTGGACCATACAGAATTCATCCGGCGCTACCTGATGCATGTGCTGCCATCCGGTTTTCAGAAAATTCGGTACTATGGCTTTCTAAATAACCGGTATAAGGCCAGAAACCTAAAACTGATCTTTAAGCTCCAGGGGTGCCAGCGTTTCAAAGCGAAATATATCCATCTGTCCATGGCAGAACTTCTGAAAACAGTCTGGAACTTAGATATCCATATCTGCCCGGAATGTGGATGCTGCAGTATGCAACACATCGGAAGGACATATGGCACTTCCTGATAAAGAGCCACTGCTACTGAATATCGTTTTTCAAAGACCTCCGCAAGAAGGTCTGCGAAGCATCCCCTTTTATTGGATTCGTTTAAGCAATCAGCCTAAAAAAGTTTTTCATATGTCCAATTTCCAAGCAGGACTTCAGCGTTTTCACTAAAAGGGAAGGATACTATCCCCATACGTTTCTCGACAAAATGTCCGCGAATTGGTACAATCGAAAAGAATCACATTCAGAGCAGTTCGATTTTTTCAGAACTGCTCTTTTTCTTTCTGCTCTGAATCTGATACTTTTCTAATGAATTATATGCGTTGAAAAGGAAAAAGTCAATGTCAAAAGGAAAAATAGTTCTGGTAAAATAAAGGAAAGGCAGTGTTCCGTGCCAGACTGGACAGTTTATATCACGATCAAAAAGACTACCAACAGCTGTTGATAGTCTTTTCTTAATGACATATAATTCGGCATTTTTTATCTGAGATGCCAGATGTCTTCGTTGTATTGTTCAATCGTCCGGTCAGAGGAGAAGAAGCCTGCCTTCGCGATGTTCACCAACATCTTTTTCGCCCATGCCTCACGGTCTTCATAGTCAGCAAGAGCCTGGTCTTTGACCTTCGTATAATCGTTGAAGTCTAACAGGGTCATGAACCAGTCTTTGTTGACAAGTTCGTTGTGAAGCCTTTGCAGATTCTCTTTCTGTCCGATGGATAACAGTTCATCGCTCACGATAAAATCAACGCACTGACGGATTACTTCATCGTCTTCATAAATTGCTTTAGAATTGTAATCGCCTTTTTCATAATGCTCGATGACTTCCTGGCTTGACTTACCGAAGATATAGATGTTATCATCACCCACCAGGTCGCAGATCTCAACATTGGCGCCGTCCATTGTGCCAAGGGTCACTGCTCCGTTCAGCATGAACTTCATATTGCCCGTACCGCTGGCTTCTTTGGAAGCCAGGGAGATCTGTTCGGAGATGTCACATGCAGGAATCAGTTTTTCTGCTGCGGATACGTTATAATTCTCTACCATGATAAGCTTCATGTAAGGCGCTGCGTCCGGGTCATTCTTGATGAGTTCCTGGAGGCAGAGAAGCAGATGGATGATATCCTTTGCAATGACATAAGCAGGAGCCGCTTTCGCGCCGAAGATAAAGGTTACAGGCTTCGACGGCTTATTCCCTTCTTTGATCTCCAGGTATTTCCGGATGATATACAGGGCATTCAGCTGCTGACGCTTGTATTCATGCAGACGTTTGATCTGGATATCGTAGATGCTGTTTTCGTCGATCTCTACTCCGGTATTCTTAAGGATGAAATCTTTGCAGATCTTCTTAGCGTCTGTTTTGATCGCAAGAAGTTGTTTTAATACCTTTGGATCATCTTTGTACTCTAATAATTTTTCCAGGGCAAATCCATCTTTTTTGAACGAATCACCGATCAGTGAGGTGATATAAGCGGTCAGTTCATGGTTGCAGTGGAGCAGCCAACGGCGGAACGTAATCCCGTTAGTCTTATTGTTAAATTTTTCCGGATAGATCTCATAAAAGTCCTTTAATTCACTGGTTTTTAAGATATCGGTGTGAAGCGCCGCCACTCCGTTGATGGAGAATCCATAGTGGATGTCCATGTGTGCCATGTGAACCAGGTTATTGCTGTCAATGATCGCTACGGACTCCTGAGGATATTTCTTTTTCATCCGTTCGTCCAACTGGCGGATGACAGGAACCAGATGCGGAACGACATCTTCCAGATAGTCCATAGGCCATTTCTCGAGAGCCTCGGCAAGGATCGTGTGATTGGTATAAGCACATACGCGGGTCACGATCTGACAAGCCTCTTCAAACTCGATCCCTCGTTCTGTAAGAAGCCGGATGAATTCCGGGATGATCATGCTTGGGTGTGTGTCGTTGATCTGCACCACTGCGTAATCTGCCAGATCATGCAGATTGCATCCTTTTTGTACGGCTTCGTCCAGTATATACTGGGCGGCGTTGCTGACCATAAAATACTGCTGGTAGATACGGAGCTTTCTTCCGGCATCATCACTGTCGTCCGGATACAGGAACAGAGTCAGATTGTGGAGTATGTCCTTTTTATTGAATGAGATTCCGTCCTTTACGATGGATTCGTCTGCGATGTCGATGTCAAACAGATGAAGGCGGATGGATTTATTATGATATCCGGCTACATCCATATTGTATAAGGAGGATTTTAATGCAAAACCGCGGAAAGGTATCATATAGGATACATCCGTCGGAGTAAGCCAGCTGTCTTTGGTAAGCCAGGGGTTCGGTGTTTCCTGTTGGAGATGATGATGGAATTCCTGTTTGAAAAGACCAAGGTGATAATTCAGCCCGATCCCTTCGCCGGGAAGCCCTAATGTGGCGATAGAATCCAGGAAACAGGCGGCAAGCCGTCCAAGTCCGCCGTTTCCAAGAGATGGTTCCGGTTCGGTTTCCTCGATCTCGGCAAGAGATTGCCCGTTTTCTTTTAGAAATTCGTCAACCTGGTCATAGACGCCAAGGTTGATCAGGTTGTTAGACAAGAGCTTTCCGATCAGAAATTCGGCAGAGATGTAATAGATCTTCTTTTTACCGTCATGGCAGCCTTTGTCAGCAAGTAACTGTCTGGTATACGTTAATAATGCCTGATACAATTCTTCGTTTGTACATTTGTCACAGCTTTTATGGAACATGTCCTGAATAAGAGTTTTCAATTCTTTCATTGTCTTTTCTCCCTTCCTGTTTGTATGCTCTTAATATAACAGCCATAAAAAGAGAAAAATACAACAAAATTGTCCTGTTATGACAGGTTTTTGCGAAACGTACCCGGTGAGGCTCCATTGGTCAGCTGAAATTTTTTGATAAAATAGCTGGTATTATTGAAACCGACTTTCGTGGCGATCTCTGTGATCGGTTTATCCGTATGGATGAGGAGCGCTTTTGCTTTTTCAAGGCGCAGGTCGTTGAGGTATCCGATCAGTGTTTTCCCTGTATACTGCCGAAAGAGCTTCATGAAATAATACTCGCTGAAATTAGACATCAAAGCAAGCTCTCTGGCGGAGATCGTCTCGGGATAATGTTGGTTCATATAATCCAGGACACGCTTGATCGACAGCAGGTTCTTATTCTGTTCCGTGTCGGCAGGAATAATATAATTCCCAACAAGCATCTCATAGAAAAAATGATAGAGAAGAGATTTCAGCCTGACAAAATAATAAGGTTCTTTCAATCTGTGGCAGTCGTGGATCTGATAGAAGAGCCGGCTGATATTCGTATAGTTGTCGTCTTCTGCGGAGATACAGTGGGTAAACTCTGCGCGGTTCTCGATCAACGGAGAGATTACCTGCTCCTGGCAGAGATCGCCGGCAGCGCTCTGCAGGAATCCCAGGTGAAAAACGATGCTTTTAAAATACAGAGTATGCTTCAGATCTGTCTTGATGCCATGAAGGACGCCTGGATTCACAATGAGAATATCGCCTCTTTTCACCCGGAGGATCTCGCGGTTCAGGCGAACCATTCCCATGCCGTCTTCAATGTGGATGATCTCCATCTCGTCATGCCAGTGATTATAGAGAGAATGGAAGATGACACAGTTATCGGTGTAGGTCTCTATAGGTAATTCGAAAGACCCGTGGGCATTCAATTCTTTTAAGGTATTGTCTACTTTAGAATTTTTTGAAGAGTCCTGCATAATGATTTCTCCGTGCTTAAGTCAATATTTCGTTATTTATTATACAGAATAATAGAAGACGATTCAACTGATTTGGGGTATAATATATCTATAGTTGTGCCGGAATACCGTATCGTGACAGCCGATCAGCAAGAAGCTATGTACGGTATGCGGTTCATAAAACAAGAGATTAAAATATAAAGAGAGGTAGATGTCTATGATCAGTAAATATGCGTATGGGGATCCTTTTCATACGGAAGCAGCGGCAGAAGAGATGGAAGTCAGGGAAGGGATGCCGGAATTTGGAGAGATGGAGATAAAGGAAGGATTCACCTTCTCTTATCGGATGGCAGCAGAGGATATCGTCTATGGACTGGGTGAGGCGAACCGTGGCCTGAATAAAAGAAACTATTGTTATATCAGCAATTGTACGGATGAACCGAATCATACGGAAGAGAAGAGATCTTTGTATGCCGCTCATAACTTTATTATCATTTCCGGCAGGGAGAACTTCGGGCTGTTCTTCGATTATCCTTCAAAGCTTGTCTTCGATATCGGATATTCAGAGGAAGAACTTCTGAAGGTAAGCGGCGACTATGCGGACCTGTATCTGTATGTGATCACCGGGGAGAATGCATATGATATAGTCAGGCAGTTCCGGAAGATGATCGGGAGAAGTTATATTCCGCCCAAATTCGCATTTGGATTTGGGCAGAGTCGCTGGGGGTATAAGACCAAAGAGGACTACCGCAGCGTTGCCAAGGGATACCGTAAGAATCATATTCCGATGGATATGATCTATATGGATATTGATTATATGCAAGATTTTAAAGATTTTACTTTGCATGAGGAGAATTTAAAAGACTTTCCGGAATTTGTCCGTGAGATGAAGGAACAGGGCATCCGCCTGATCCCGATCATTGACGCAGGCGTCAAAGTGGAACAGGGATATTCAGTCTATGATGAAGGGGTAGAGAACGGATATTTCTGTAAACGTGAAGACGGCAGTGATTTTATAGCGGCGGTATGGCCGGGAGATACGCATTTCCCTGACGTGCTTAACGCAGAGGCAAGAAAATGGTTTGGTGACCACTATCGTATTCTGATCGATCAGGGGATCGAAGGTTTCTGGAATGACATGAATGAACCGGCAATCTTCTATTCTCGCGAAGGTATGGAAGAATTGAAGGCTATGATCAGAAAACTGGCAGAGGAGGATCCGGATACCCTCCCTATCGGGGAGCTTCAAAGACAGGTATTGGAGATTGCAAATCATCCGGAAGATTACAGACGTTTTTACCACAATATCGACGGAAAGATGGTCCGGCATGACAGAGTTCACAATCTGTACGGATATAATATGACCAGGGCAGCCGCGGAAGCATTCACTAGAATTGATCCGGATAAGAGGTTCCTGATGTTTTCCAGGTCGTCTTATATCGGAATGCACCGTTATGGCGGGATCTGGACGGGAGATAATAAGTCCTGGTGGTCACATATCCTTTTGAATCTTAAGATGATGCCGTCTCTGAATATGTGCGGTTTCCTGTATACCGGCGCAGATCTCGGGGGCTTCGGAGACGACGCTACCAGAGATCTGGTCCTTCGGTGGATGGCGCTTGGAGTATTCACGCCGCTGATGCGGAACCATTCTGCAGAGGGAACCAGGCGGCAGGAGGCTTACCAGTTTGGCGATACGGAGGACTTCCGCGGTATTGTCGAGACAAGATACCGTCTGCTTCCATATCTCTACAGTGAGTATATGAAAGCTGCGCTGAATGATGATATGTATTTCCGGCCGCTGTCCTTTGTGTATCCTGATGATACGTTTGCAAGAGGCGTAGAGGATCAGATGATGGTGGGAGACGAGATCATGATCGCACCTGTATACACACAGAACGCGAAAGGACGCTACGTCTATCTGCCGGAGGAGATGCTGTTCGTCAAATTCAGGAAAGACGGGGAATATTCGGAAGAATATCTGCCGAAAGGACACCATTATGTGGAGATCGCAATTGATGAAGTCCCGTTATTTATCCGGAAAGGAAGATGTATTCCGTTGGTCAAAGCCGCACAGTGTATGGAGGAGCTTGACACAGAACATATGGAAATCATAGGCTTTGAGAACGCCAGGTATACCTTGTATGAGGATGACGGGATTCACAAAGATTATGATGATCCCGCCAATTACAGAGTTTTGATCTGGGAATAGGAAGACCTGTACATTGGTTATTCCCGCGAACAACGAGCCAAGTGGGCATGTTTACATGCACATTTGGCGACTGTCGCGAAAGTCAAATACCCCGCTGCAGAGCAACAGGGTATTTGACTTGATTGTAAGTAATGGACCTGGCGGGAGTTGAACCCGCGTCCGAAAGCCCATCCACCAGAGCATCTCCCATCACAGTCATTATTTTAACATTCCCTCTGCCGGCCGCCTAATGACTGGCTTCCGGTTTCAGTAGCTTCATAAATTCTTCCATTCCCTCAAAGCTTTGGAAACGAAGTGCTCCGCCTCATTGAAGCCGGTGACTTAAGCAGCGGATTACCTAAGGCCGACTGCCGCTTAATTAAGCAGCGTACGCTAATTCTGTATTGTCTGCGTTTATATTTAATTGGAACTTTTAACGTAGTGTCCCGCTACGGATGGCTTCTCCGACTTCCAGACCCCCGTCGAAACCAGTACAAGCCCTGATCTGTATCGTGCTCCTGGCCGCAGACTGTCTTTCATCAATATTATTATATGAACAAATATTCGCTTTTGTCAAGTACTATTTTATGATATAATAAAATTGCCTGATCGTAGAAACTGGCGTTGGTATGGATCGTAACGCCTGTTTCGGAGTTTAAGGGGAATAACATAGAAGAAAATAAGATTGACAGAAATATTTTTCTGTCTTAGGGCATACATTGAGAAAAGGGCGTAGGACAAGAGGTTACAGGTTGATTGAAAAAATATAATAAAAAGAACAGATATGAATTATTTCCGAAAAATGTTCCGGATACAGTTCTATATGGGGTGTTGATCTTTCTTTGTCTTCTGTTGATCGGAGGGTTGTTGGCAGCGCTTACATATCGGGATGAGGGAATATTGAGGCAGAGCAGGAAAGAAGAAAAAAAGACAGGGGAAGATCAGGGACAGCAAAAAGAGCAGGGGATCACGGTTAACAATCCCAATATACGGGTGTTGATCATGACCAACGGTTATGCGAATGTCGTGCATCCAGGGGTGGAAGTATCGGCGGAGCAGGGGCTGGTGATCACATCCGCCGGGGAGGACCAGGAGACAGAGCCGGGGCAGGCTGTTGCGTTGGCGCCGGACGATCCGCGGTTTCAGAACGGAGCTGTACGGATCTGTGCAAGGGACGGAGGGGAGGTCGCCCTTCACAGCATACAGAGAGCTTATGGTGTTCCTTCCTATGCGGGAGTATTGGAATTGCGGGCAACTGCGGAAGGAATTGCGGTTATCAA
Organism: Dorea sp. 5-2; assembly: GCF_000403455.2. Lineage (GTDB taxonomy): Bacteria > Bacillota > Clostridia > Lachnospirales > Lachnospiraceae > Sporofaciens. The sequence continues at coordinate 82,651 of NZ_KE159726.1, forward strand.
TGAGGTGCCGGTAGAGACTTATCTGTGTAAGGTTGTGCCAAGTGAGATGCCGGCGTCCTATGAATTGGAAGCGCTTAAGGCACAGGCAGTGTGCGCAAGGAGTTACGCTTATCGGCAGATGCAGGGATACGGATATCCCGAATATGAGGCACATGTGAATGACAGTACAGATTATCAGGTATATGGGAATTCCCAGTCACAGGAGATGACGGACCGTGCGGTTGCTGAGACGGCAGGTCAGGTGGTACGTTACCAGGGACAGATCGTCACTACGTACTATTATTCTACATCCTGCGGCAGGACGGCAGGATTGGAAGCATGGGGAACAGCGCCGGATGAGAGCAACATGTATTTGAGATCTGTAGAAGTTAAGGATGAAGAGGGCGATTATGAAGCTTCTCTTCCGTGGTATCGGTGGGAGGCAAGGATTCCGGCGGGGACATTGTCGAATTTGATCGGATTAAATACAGGGACAGATATCGGGACACTGCAGAGTATTGAGATCACAAAGGCAGGTGAAGGCGGGATCGCGCTTCAGATCTGCGCGGCAGGGGATAAAGGAAGTGTGACAGTTGACACAGAGAACAAGATAAGAAGAGCGCTTGGCGGCAGCGGATATGAGATCGTGAAGCAGGACGGAACGACGGCGGCAAGCGGAGCCTTGCTTCCAAGCGCTTTTTTCACGGTTCAAAGAGAGGGGGATGTGTTCGTCTTATCTGGCGGAGGATTTGGACACGGGATCGGCATGAGTCAGAATGGAGCCAATGAGATGGCAAAGAAGGGAAAGAATTATACGGATATCCTTACACTCTTTTTTCAGGATGTAACGATCGAAGCCGGGGAAGGTTGATCCCCGGCTTTTTCGATGTACTAGCGTAGATGTGTACTAGCATAGATGCGAATGATGATCATGAATATGAATATACTTTTGTCATATACTGTAGATTATAGACAAATTGCAGGAAATCGGGTACAATATAATGCAAACAAGTGGGAGATTGCTATGAAAAAGGTGAGAGATATTTATCGAAGGATCAAGAATGTATCTGCGGATATTGCAGAGAATCATATGGGCGCCTATGCGGCTCAGACGGCATATTTTTTCATGTTGTGTATGATTCCGATCATTCTTCTCCTTCTTACGATGGTACAATATACGCCGGTGACGAAAGCAGACGTCATGACGGCAGTGATCCAGGTATTTCCTGCATCGGTGGATTCTCTGATCACGTCGATCGTGAATCAGGTCTATAATCAGTCCACGGGAATTATCCCGATTACGATCATTGTAGCGTTATGGTCGGCAGGAAAAGGCGTATTGGCGATGACATCCGGACTCAATTGTATCTATGGATGCAGAGAGACCCGTAATTATATTTTTCTCCGTATAAGGGCGACGATCTATACGGTTATGTTTATCATAGTGATCATATTGCTGCTTGTTTTATCCGTTTTTGGTAATACTTTGAATCTGTTTATCGCAGGTCATATTCCGTTTCTTAAGAAAATTTCAGATTGGTTGATCATGAGCCGTACATTTATCACACCGACGGTTTTGGTAGTGTTCTCGCTGATGATCTATCGTTTTCTTCCGAACCGAAGGGGCAGATTCCGGGATCAGCTGCCGGGCGCGATGTTTGCAGCTGTCGGGTGGATGGTGGTATCCTGGGTATTCTCTATCTATCTGGATGTATTCGAAGGGTTCTCCAGTATGTACGGAAGCCTTACGACAATCGTGCTGATCATGTTGTGGATGTATTTCTGTATGTATTGTATCTTGCTTGGCGCGGAGATGAATGTATTATTGGTCGGGAAGATATTCGAGAAAGGATAGGGAAGTTATATTATAGAACAGCTAAAAAAAATATCAATCAAAAACTTTAGGTTTCTCTGATTTGTCGCAAATCTGCATATTTTCGCAAAGAAAATTTAAGAATACTTTAAAAATCCGCATTTTCAGGGAAGCCTTGGAAACAGCACACAATTCGGCTCAATCCCAGTGATTCCAAGGCTTTCGCACAATTTAAACAGTTACAAAAAGATATGTAAAATTTGGAATAAATACAAACCGTTAGTGACACGTTAGCGACAAACTTTTATCTTTTCAATCTGGTTTCGTAGTTCTTCTAATTCCCGGTGCCGGTACACCTTATTTGTAACATCGGAAAAGGCATGTCCGAGCATTGTCTTCTTATCGTTCTCCATTACTCCGTATTTATCATCTGATCTGTTGATCTTCACGAATTTTGAATAGTCTTTATCTGCCAGGTCGTTAGCTTCTGCATAGGCGTACATTTGGTGGAAGAGGATCAGGATCAGTTCCAGTGAAGAGTGTTTTCGGGGGCAGTTATCTACGACTTCCTGCAGATCGTTGGTTGTAAGGGAACGGAAAGGGATGTTGTGGATAGCGCTGCAATTCTTGTACGCGGCGCGCATACTGTTTTCCATTGATGTTTTCTTTTCTGTATGGTCGTGTGGCTTCTGGAACTTCCAACGGTAGTATTCCTGGTAAATTTCTCCGAAGGTCTTCTGATCGGCAACCTCACGTTGCCCTTGGTTGAACTTCGAGAGTATTCCGATGATCTGCCTTTTCAGTTCATCCGAGTCAGAAGAGAGTTCTTTTTCACGTCCTTCGTAATATTCTCCGTTCCGGTACCAGGTCAGGACAGTGAACCCCTTGTACCAGTCGTCTACATAACCCAAAAGTCGTATAATATGCACTAAAAAACTTAGTGCATAGACATCCCCAATTTCTCAAGATATAGAGCATCCCGCGCGGTAATCTCTGTGTTCCATCGTTTGTTACGCAGTTCGGACGATACCTTTACCTCTTCCACAGTGTCAAACCATTGCAGCTGAAGATAAACCGGCGTATTCTCCATCCATCTTAACAGTTTCTCTTCAAGGTCAACCGTCTCTTTTGTTCTGATACCATCCTTATTCTGTTTGCCCAGAGTAGGCTTAATCTTACGTAGCTGATCACTGAAATACTCGTAATAACACAGCGATACGAATTGTACAAACATTCTGCCCCGCAAAGTATCTGGACTCCAAACACGGATACGGCTTCCATCCGCATGTTGCTTTTCCGCTTCAAAACAAGCTTCGATGGTCTCCCTTTTCCGGTAGATCCTTAAGCATTCAAAACAGTCTTTCTCCCGGTTGGAGACCAGGGTGAAATAGCCATGATATTTGTATGCCTCCTGACATTCCTTGTCCTTAAAACGAACGGTTGTCTTCTTTCCCCAGGTGCTTATCGACATATACTTTTTTACCTTCTCCTGCGCACTCCTGGAAAGCTCATCTACAGGTATGCCGTCTTCTATCATTGACTTTAATTCCATAAGGTCTGTTTCAAATTCAATCCGGTCTTCCGCCTGCCGTGAAGCATTAAAATAAATGTGAAGATACACCCGTCTTTTGAATCTTTCAACAGCGCCCTTTTCAGCGCCGCTTTTGTGGCTGGCATACTTGCGCACCTTGTCAAAATCATGCATTAACATAACTGTAACACCATGGGTTGTGGGGTCAAACGGACATACACTGTGTATAGAAGAAAGTTCCTCTATACGTGCTTCTATTTCCGGCCGGATCCATTTGATGTTTGTTTTTGCCAGCGTGACAAACCCGAATCCTTTTTGGAGCATCTCAGAAAGGTTAGACTCTGAGTAGTAACCGTTATCTGTTACGATCTCGGCATGATCCACGCCAAGGACAGAAAGTTGTTTTAATGCGTTTTCGATTGACGACACATCAGGCAGGTTGCCCGGCTGTTTGGTAAATGCGATCGGCTGTCTGCTTTCAATAGAATACAGCGTAAGCAGTTTGACCGTCTTCAGTCCGTCTTTTGCTTTGTTGTATCCGTACCGTGCTTCCGGCTGCTGTCCGGAGTAAGTCGATATGGTAGTGGAATCATAAGCAATCGCTCCATGGTCCCCAAGCAATGCACAGCGCTCGTGAAAGAAATTTTGCTGCAGCGATTCATCCAGCCCGATGTCATGGAACAGGGCATGGTATACATCCTCTGATATGCCGTTCACATAGGGAAGCGGATGGGTATACTGCCAGGTCTGTATTCCCGGGAGTGTTTGTCCATTTGTTGCCAGAAGATATCTTGCGAGGGAAATGATCTTCTGGGCGGTCCCGATATCTGTGGATGCATATATAGCTGCATCAATACCGGAAATAAATCCTATATGTCCTATGATATCCATCATTCCAACACGTTTTCTGGAAGCAGATACTTTCTGTGGTTTTATTGGGAGTTTGCTCCCATTAGGTCTTTTTGGGCGTGTAGGCACCTGAATTTTTTCGCCTTTCGGAATTTTAGCGATGAGCTTACTGCTCACAACTTTGTTATATTTTTTAACCGGGTCATACAAGGTCTGACGCTCCATAACGTAGATATCACCGTTCTTCTGCTTAACATTTACACGTGATGTTTTGATCGTACCTGATGGTTTTGCTGGCATAACAATCTCCTTTATTTGAGTGTATATTTATATCCATCATTATTATAATACACACTCAAATAAAAATCAAGCAAAAATGGCGTAAAATCGGCACTTTTTTAAGGTTCAAAGGGTGTTATGACCAATTGAAAGAGGTTTTTAGTACATATTATCCTACTTTAGGGTACATAACAGATGGCTTTTTGTGGTACGGGTATGCCGTTTAAATCGAATTCTTTTGTAGGAGGGTAAACTCCATAAGGGTTGGTACGGTTCTTTCCTGAGAGCCGTTTAATGCTGCCGTAGCCGTTGGGGAGCTTGGGGTACTTCTTGCGTTTTGGCATGATATCACTCCTGAAAAGGGTATAAAAAATAACCCTCGTAAAAAGTGGAGGATTATGGTATAATCAACTTGTTTAGGGTTGGTGTATACCGCAATCCTCTGGTTTGCGAGTTACATCTATGTGAAACCGTTCCTGTTGGCGCAGGGGCGGTTTTTTATGCAACTTTTGAATAATCAATGATAGAAATTTCCTGCATAACTTTTTTCGCAGAATTAATGATTTCCTCTAATTGCTGGATTACATCACCTGTGTAAATAATTTCATTGCATTCCGAACATTTGAAGCAAGGCACGTTTCGGACGATTACGAGACAGTCTTGCAGATCGGTTACACTTGTTGTAATTCCTTTTTGGGCTAATGCACCACATTTCATACATTTCATGATTAATGCTCCTTTCTGGTTTTGAAGTCAGATTTCCACTTGTTAGTATCAGGATAGTATGCTGTTATCAAGTGGATATGTTCGTTATCGGTACTTACTACAATATGGATAGGGATGTTATGTGAAGAGATACCAAGAATTAAACAACTTGGAAAGGGTTTGTCATCTTCATATTGTTTTATTATTTCTCCGGACGTTATGCAGCTTACTACATCATTAATTGCTATTCCACATCAATCATTTCACAGATTCCCTTCTATTGTTTCTGTTGACATTTTATATAAGCGCCGGATCGATTATATCGAGTTACATCTATGTGAAACCGTTCCTGTTGGCGTAGGGGCGGTTTTCTCTATAATAGGTCAGAAATTCTGATAGTCAGACCATTGAAAATGTAAACAGGTAATTCATCATCGAAAGAAAATAAGTTTGAATCTTCTTCACCTTCAAAGATATAAGTTTGTACAGCTTTCTTCATTGGGTTCACTATCCAGTATTCTCGAACACCAGCGGTACGATATTTGAATAGTTTAACGGAATAATCCATCCGAGTGCTGCTAGGTGAAACGATTTCAATAATCCAATCTGGCGCACCCTTGCATCCCTGATCAGATAACTTATTTTGGTCGCATATAACAGATATGTCTGGTTCTACCCAGATTTTATCGTCCGCATTCAGATTGACGGCAAATGGCGCGGGGTAAACCTTGCAGTCACCATCTTTTGACTTGATATGGCTGTGAATTGTAGCGGAAATTTCCATAACTAATTCTTGATGTATCCGGTTCGGTGGAGCCATGGCGTACAGTTTCCCGTCAATCAGCTCCGCGCGTTGTCCTTCTGGAAGGTTCCAGTAGTCTTCTGATGTGTAAGTGCGTTCCTGGGGCATTGGCATGTGATCACGTTCCTTTCTTGTTTATTATTGTACACCTTTGGATGTGCTCTTATGTGAAAACGTCTCTGTTGGTGCAGGGGTGGTTTTAGCATTGTATGAATTTTAGTACATATATTGACAAGAGTGACGCATATTATTATACTATAAATAAGTTAACTCGTGAAGGACAAGGCTGGGTTCCTGAATAGGAGTAGGCTATAAAGCTTAGAATTCCTTTGCCCCTGGGGTTGACTTATTTTTTTGTTAAATTATTTTTAAGATTTTGAATAATATTATCAGAATCTTTTTTTATTTCGTCTACTATAAAATCTATAGTCTGAATACTATATCCATACGTACCTGTTAACTGGTGTTTATAACAAAGTTTTGGATTGTTTTTGATCCCGTAATATTTACAAAAAAGATTAAAATGATAATTATTAAACTTTTTTGATTCACCATTATATTTTAGTTCGATTCCAAGCCGCGTCAAACGAGTGCATATTTCCTTGACGCAACTTGTTGTACTATATTTATGAGTAGTATTTGGATCTTTTAGTTCTTTTATTATTTTTACCTTTGCGTCAGCGGAGTTATCGATGCCGACAAATGAAGTGGCTTTATCTTTATTTTTGGTAATAAAGTGATGATGTTCTATTCTTATAGCAAATTTGTCGTTATTTTCCAGAATCTTATCTGTTATGTTGGTATTAGTATTGAGTAATTTAGTGGCTATTTCTTCAGGGTATTTAGCAATTATCTCCGATTCATCAAGCGCTTTCATGCTAACAGAAAGAGTTAAAAAATTTTGAGGAATTATTGTGGTCATATCTATCTGATGAAATGCCATCATCTTTTCATTAAAATTAAGTACGCAAGATTGAAATAAAGGAACATAGACCATTTCATATTCTTCTGTAATAAAATGTGTGCTTGTGTTACGCAATTCAATGATTTTCTCGATATTTATCCTGAGAGGATCTTTGTTATTTGTAAAAATTTCTGGATACAATTCTCTAATGAAAGAGTTCGGTCTGGATTGTCTTTATAATAGATACTGTTTTCGCCTAATGCTTTTATCATATGAGCTTTCAACATAAGTTCCCACGCATTGCAGATAAACATACTAAAACCTTCAACCCTATATTTAATAGTGGGTTTATTGTATAGTTCTATTGCCATTGAAAATGCTTCTTTTGCTTTTTCTAGTAATTTATCCTCTATTTTATCCAAAATTTTTCCTCTCTTTCTCTTTTGTTTACTCAACCTTACAGTGAGAAACTTATATAAACGCCGGAGCGGTTATGCCTCTTACTTTCCTACTATTTTCCTTATGCAGACAATATTATCATATTTATATAGTTGCTACTAGTTTTAAATCATTATACGGTCCTCTGGTAAGGTGAATATGATAAGGAGTTGGCATTTCATAAATTCCCCACTTGGTTTTTAGATATTCTTTTGATGGGTCAAGTATCACATCTTTTATTGAAGGTACAGGGGTGCCGCGAACGGGAGCGGGAGTAATCGTGGGTATGTCTATAGAAGCTTCATGTCTTATTAATTCGCCGGCTCCAGACTGACGCCGTATCATTTGGGATTCACGAAATTGTTCGGCGCTTGGAATTTTTGTAAATTCAACTGTCCTGTCAAAATTCTTCTTAACGACTTCTTCTATTTCTTCAAGAGTCACATGGAAAAATTCTCTTCTTGTATTAATCATATTGACTTTCCGGTCATCGAATGCCCTGTGAAGAGCTGATTCAAGGGCGGGCGCGTCATTACTAAAAATCATTGCATGCACATCAAATACAAAAGGAACTGAGGCGTCCCCAAGCTCATCTACACGATCCATTGGGTCGAGCCTTCTGGTCATTCCTATTTTGTAAATATTTTCTCCAAAAGAACCGATATTTGAAATAATATAAACATATCCTGCACGTTGATTTGCTTCCCTATAATCAATCTTTCGTATTTCTTCTTCAATATTATTAAGCTGTTGTTGCATTTCAAGGTGCCGTTCTTCTAAAATAGCCCGTTCTATTTCATTTGCAGATTGCATTTGAATCTCGAGACGATGGAGTGCATTTCTATAGTGAATTCTTTCTTTTTCACTTTTTCTTTTTGCTTCCTCAATTTCTTTTTGTAATTTTTGGATTTCTCGTTGTTCTGCTCTGATACGTTTTTGTTCTTCTTTTTCTTCTTGTTTTTTCAATGTATATTCATAGCAGAGGTTCATTTCTTGGAGCTTTAAATCTAAATATGAAGGCGTGATGGAAATATGCATTTTTGAATTCAACTTGTTTAAATCTTCGCAAGATTTGATAATTCTTTTACGTATGGATTCAACATTGTTGAATTTTACCTTATCAATAATTGCTTCACACTCATTGTTAAAAGCACGAAGTATTTGCTTTACGTTATCTGCTACAAGTTTTTTCCCTTGAGCGAGACTGTCATTGTAAGTGAAATTAGTAGGGAAATTAGCGGCTGTATTGCTTTTTATCATAGCCTTTTGTCTTTCGCGTACTATGGTAAGTTTATCTTTGTACATTTCGGAATTCATCAAATTATATACAGGAGTATATAAGCCAAAATCCTGATATAAAGTTTCATCATCTAAATAGATAATGAGGGATTTCTTTTGTTCAACTTCATTATTTAACGACCAAATTTCTTGCCCTATTCTCTGACGCTGTTTTTTTAATTCTTCAATTTCTGCTTGGATTGTCTGTTTTTCACCGACAAGTCGTTGAATTTCAGCATTAATCGAAACAGCTGTTTTCATCTCAGGTGTGAGTAGAGAATTTAAGTAATTGTTTTCTGCAGTAAGTCGTTCAATATCATTTTTAAAATGCTTTGTTTTAAATACGTCTGTTATTCCCATAATTATTCCTCTTTAGTTTTTTACTACAATGTTATGTGGATTATATCTTATAGATTGTCTCCATAAAGATATAGGTTTTCTGCCCGTCTGAACATATCACAGTTATCTATAATGAATTGGACTCTTTCTTGATCTTTTTTCATTTGTCTTTGGGTTTGGCGGCGTTCTGCCTGTAATTTCTTGATTCGATCTACATATTGCTGTGCGGGTACAGGAAATTCCTCTTTAGAAGATAATTCATGGGCAGAGCATTCTATTGGTTGGACATCTGATTTTTCAAAATCATTATTATTGATATGTCGCATAGCGTGTTTATACGCTTTAAGTTGGGAATCATATGACAGCCTTGAATTAATCAGAATGGTGTAACTTCCATCTTCATTGGGTACAACCATTTCTTTCCCTTTACTCGTTTTAAAATCTATAACAACAATATTAACATCCGGTGTCGTCATAGTTACCACGTTCCTTTCTCTTAAGTGCGAGAGCCATATTGTGTAATGCTTTTAGATCGTCTGGCTCCATATCACGTTGCACATCGAATAGTGCACGTAATTCTTTATTCTCAAAAATTTCTTGTGCAACTTGCGCTGTTTCTCGATTGGTGTAATAACCAGAATTTTGTTCATGCGTACGATTTTCTATTAGATCAGAACGATTAACACCAAAATATTTTGCTAAAACATCGACCTTATCCATTCTAGGTAACCGGGTACCATTACACCATGTAGACACGGCTGATTTGTTAAAACCTAAGTCATTAATCAGATCTACTTGGGTTTTGTTATTTAGAGACATAAAATAATTTAAATTTTTCGAAAAAATCTTTCTAAATTCATCATCAGACAATTTTTACACCTCCCCTTATTTTTTATTATAACAGAAAGTAGAATAAAGGCAATACTAAATGTGAAAAAAGTTTACTTAAAGTATTAACACTCTATATAAAGTAGAGCGTACTAAAAATGAAGTCGAGGAAAGTCCAGCTAAGAAATGTCAATAGGTAAAATGAAAAATGTTAAAAAAGTTTTTTTCAAGCAGTTGATGTAAAAAAGGGTAACTTTAATAAGCCCACCCATGTGGAAATCTTTAAAATTCATGATAAACCTGTTAGGCTGCGTTCTGTATCTTGTCGGGATGCGCTGCCAGATACCGCTCACAGTGTGTTCCTGAGGAGTGATGATCTCAAATGGTTTATTATCCCGGAGCATGGCAAAAATGATATTGCAGATTTTATGCATGACAGCCCCAACAGCCACGTTTTTCTTCTTGCTTTTGCATTTGTCGCTATAATAGCCGTGGATAACTGGATTTACTGGTGTTTTTGTCCCTTTATCCACCTTAAGATTATTGATAGCCACCATATGCAGGATACGCCTGGCAAGGCTAGAACCCCTCTTGGACATGTGGACTTTATCCCCATTGAACTTGCCGGATTGCTTCACGGCAGGATCCAAGCCGAAGTAAGCATAAAGCTTCTTTGGGGAAGAAAACAGATCAAAGGAGCCCATTTCAGCGATCAGGACGGCTGCACTGAGAAAACCGACACCACGTAGGGACTGGAGAAGGAAGATACGGTCATAAACCGGCGTCCCTTCCAGCTTATCAACAGCCTTATGCAGGTCCTCAAGTATATTGTCCAGATGCTCCTGGTATTCCCGGTAGGTTTTGATATACAGCCGGATCCGGAGTGCACTGCTTTGAAGCGCACGTCCGAAAACAGCGGCGTCCTTTGCGGCAGCACGTATGGCATCATATTTGGAAACGGCATATTTTTCACCGAAACGTGCGGTTTTGCGTATGGTTTCCACAAGTATGTCTTTTGGGGCGGCAAGCATGTCTGCGGCAAGGGGGTAAGCTTCCAGAAGCTTTAAGGAAGTTTGGGTAGTGACCTTGCTAAACACCTTCCGGTATGCGGGAAAGGACACTTTCAGTTCCGCCGTGAGCTTCAGGACGACAGCAGACTGCAGGTCTTTGAAGTAATAGTAGTCCCGTACCAGGTTGCGCAGGTCAATGACCTCATCATCTGGTATGATGGAAGTCTTAAGGGAAGCATCCAGGCCGACTTTGGCAGCTTTTTTTGAATCAAATTTATCATTATGCAGTTTCCTTACGTTCATATTTGTGCTATTCTTAGTGATGATAGGATTAATGACTGAGCAGTCAAACCCCTTATCACGAAGGAAGTACAGGAGCGGGATGTGGTAGATCCCGGTGGACTCAAGGAAGCAGCGGCTTTCGAGGGAATACATCTCTTGTGCTTCCTTTATTTTTGCGACAGCAAGCTCACGGGACTGCGGATCAGAATGAATGATCTTAAAAGGTTTCCCGGTGAGAATGCCATTGGGCAGCATGATGGACATCCAGGTGAAGTCTGCGCCGACATCAAGCCCGACTGAGAGATAAGGGATGCTTTCAAGCATCATAAGTACTTTTGGGTATTTCATGGTTTTATCCTTTCTGGCAGGCATCCATTTCCAGAGGGCGGATACACAACCTAGCGGTTTATACAGGTATAGCCTGGGGCTTCCCAACCAGCCAAAACATAAATCACCACCGAATGGACTGACAGACTTTCTAAGAGGTTTCACCAGCCGGAAGGCCGGTTCCCAAGGAGGTGTCGTCAATGATCCTGCCTCCAGTGATTATACCTCTATCTTTTGTCTGGTGCATTAAGGAAACCTCAGACGCAGAGTATAGGAAGGATTGCAAGGACAGCAGCAGGAAAAGAACAGCCGGTCTGTTACGATTATTCTAACATGCTCAACATTTCGTAAAGTGCTTCTAGTTTTGTTATTTCCCATATCCTCCATTCTTTTGATAAGTCTAATTATATATTATTGGTAACCAACAATCAAGAACATTTTGTAGAATTTTCAAATATATTTTTCTTGCATTTGGTAACCAATTATTTTATTATATAGATAGGTAACCAATAATAGGAGGTTTGCAGATGGTAGAGCGAAATATAATCATGGGAAAAGCCGGGGGGACCGCCGGGAAAAACTCGGTCAATTATAAAATTAGTCTTCCGGCAGAAATGGTACGGGACTTAGGCGTGACACAGGAGGACAAAGCTGTATTAGTTTCTTTTGAAGATGGGAAAATAATCATAGAAAAGAAAGTAAATGCTTGAAATTGGTAACCAATATTGATATAATTGTATTATCAGATGAGGCAAGTAAATCTGAAATACGGAAAGAGAGGCAGGAATGGATATAATGACAGATAAACAGGTAAGTTTTTTGACATGGCTGATAACCACGGCAACGGATAAATGCACATCTATTGAAGAGGTACATGAGCTGAATCAAGAAATTAGGAAACACTCCGATGGACTGATAGACTTGGCAGTAAAAAAAGATAAAGAAGAGGAATAAGAAAGAGAGCGGGCTTGCCACCGCTCTTTGTCGTTAAATAAAGCACAAAATAGTTTAAATAAACACGCATAAAAACAAACGGTTAGTGACACGTTAGTGACAAAAACAATGGATATCTGCATATTTTCGCAAAGAAAATTTAAGAATACTTTAAGTTGTGTCCTATCTGACAAAAGAGTATAATTAATGACATGGTAAATATGTAATTTTGCATCGGAATGTCAGCATATGGAGAATTGAGAAGACATTTGTATGTAATAAGGACTGCAATTATAGAGGAGAAGAATAGATGCGTATGGATCGTAGAAGACGGATATACTACAGGCGCAGACGCCAGGTACAACGACAGATGATCTTGCTCGGCTGGTCACTACTTCTTGTTGTGGGAGTATTGAGTCTCGTTCTTGGCAGGAAGAGTACGGCAGAGTCTTTGGCGCAGAAAGTAGTCAGATCAGGGAGCCAGAAAGATGCAGAGCAGGCGAAGCAGATTACGATAGAAGTAGAAGATGAAGAAGAGAGGCTTGAACGAGTCAGAAAAGAGGCAACGGAAAAAGGTTATCCGGCGGGTGTCATAGAATTGCTGGATAAGAATGAAGAAACGGTAGAGTTTGTAGAGCATTATGAAGAGAAGAAAGATAATCCCTGTGCGGAGACGATTGATGGTAATTGGGAAGAAGGTCAGATCCCGCAGCTGTATCAGTGGGATGAGCGGTGGGGATACGCAGCTTATGGTACAAGTATAGTGGCGGTCAGTGGATGCGGACCGACCTGTATGGCGATGGTTGCCGCAGGGCTTACCAATGACCCGTCCATAACCCCTGCGAAAGTAGCGGCTTATGGGACAGAGAATGAATATGTGGATGAGTATAATGATACGTATTGGAGATTCATGAAAGAGGCGGGGGCTAATTGGAATTTGTCTTGTTATGACGGGGTATTTACAGAGGAGCAGATCCGGGGCGAATTACAGGCAGGGCATCCTATTATCTGCAGTGTCGGTCCTGGTGATTTTACGCAGAACGGTCATTTCATCGTCTTAACGCAGTATGCAGAGGGAAAGGTTAAGATCAATGATCCGTTTAGCACAAAAAATAGCAGTAAAGAATGGGTATTTGCAGAGATTGCAGATCAGATTAAGGCGATGTGGGTGTATTCTGTGAATCAGTGACGCCCTGGTGCAGCGTTATATCCGGCTTTTGTCAGTGGAAAATGACATTAAGCCGGTTTTTTTAGTATTCGTATTGCGAAGCGGTGTGTTATATAATAGAATCTATATGGGTTAGGTTGGGATATTCGTGATATCCGATATATGGCAAAGCGTCCGGATCGCTGCGGAAATCCGGAGTTGTGTATTATAATTCAGAAAAAGAGGGAGAGACAGAGATGGTACAAAAGGAAAAAGGAAATACGCTATATTTGGAGTGTTACAGTGGGATCAGCGGAGATATGGTTGTAGGGGCTTTGTTGGATCTGGGTGCTTCGCAGAAGGTTCTGGAAGAACAGTTGGGAAGCCTTCCTGTCGAGGGATTTAAGGTTCAGATCAGTAGGGTTAAAAAGTCGGGGTTAGATGCATGTGATTTCAATGTGATCCTGGACCGGCAGTATGAGAATCATGATCATGATAACGAATATTTATATGCACAGGAAGGATATAGGCATAAAGCACATATCCATACGCATGTCCACAGTCATGATGAACATACAGATGCCCACGGACATGGCGAACATACAGATGCCCACGGACATGGCAATCATACAGATGCCCACGGACATGGTGATCATACAGATGCCCACGGACATGGCGAGCATACACATACTCATGAACATGCCGAACATGAGCATGCCCACAGACATGATGGGCACACGCATGAGCATAGAGGTTTGCCGGAGATCAGAGATATCATCAGTCGTTCAAAGATTTCTGACAGGGCAAAGAAGATAGCATCCGATATATTTTTGGTCCTGGCGGAGGCTGAGTCAAAGGCGCATGGGGTATCTGTAGAAGAGGTTCATTTTCATGAAGTGGGAGCGGTAGATTCCATCGTAGATATCGTTGCCGCCGCTGTTTGTCTGGATGATCTGAATATTACGGATGTGATCGTGCCAGAATTATATGAAGGGAGAGGAACGGTCAGATGCCAGCATGGGGTTATTCCGGTGCCGGTGCCGGCGGTGGTTCATATCATCGGAGCACATAATATTTCCCTGCATATGACAGGGACAGAAGCAGAATTAGTGACGCCCACAGGCGCTGCGATCGTGGCTGCGACCCGTACTTCAGACAGGCTCCCTGAGAGATATAAGATACAGAAGAGTGGGATGGGAGCAGGGAAAAGAGATTATGGAAGAGCCAGTATCCTGCGGGGAATGTTAATAGAGCCGGAGGCGGAGGAAGCAGATCATATCTGTAAACTTGAGAGCAATATAGATGATTCTACGGGAGAGGTCCTGGGATATGTGATGGAACGGTTATTCGAAGCAGGAGCAAGAGATGTATATTATACCCCGGTATATATGAAAAAGAACCGCCCGGCATATCAGTTGAACGTGATCTGCGATGAGAAAGCGGCGCCTGAGTTGGAGCAGATCATCTTTCGTGAGACTACGACCATTGGGATCCGCAGAGTGAGGATGCAGCGCACCGTGATGCATAGAGAGATCCGTCAGGTTGAGACTTCATTCGGTATGGCAGAGGTCAAGGTCTGCAGATCAGGAGAGATTGTCAGGGTATACCCGGAATACGAAAGTGTCGCCGCTATCTGCCGCGGATCTGATCTGAATTACCGGGATGTGTGGGGCAAGATATGCAGTGAGGCAAAAGAGCGGCTAGTGTGAAAGTGAATCTTTTGGGAGGATATATTCGTGAAATGTTATGAAGAAAAGTGCAGGCTGTTAAAAGAGCAGCTGAGCAGATATGCTTCGGAGGATGTTGCAGTTGCATTCTCGGGAGGTGTGGACAGCAGCCTTCTTTTAAAGATTGTATGCGAAGCAGCTAGGGAAACAGGGAAGAAGGTATATGGTGTTTTTCTTCGTACCATGCTGCATCCGCAGGGTGAATTAGAAGAAGCGAAGCAAGTGGCGCAAGAGACAGGGGCTATATTCCACATGATAGAAGTTGATGAATTAGAAGAAGCGGATATTGCAGATAATCCTGTGGACAGGTGTTATCGCTGCAAACGGTATCTTTTTCAGGTAATGAAGGAAGAAATGAAATTACTGCAGGTGTATCGGATCCTGGAAGGGACGAATGAGGATGATCTGCATGTATATCGCCCCGGAATCCGGGCAGTCCGGGAGTTGGGGATGATCAGTCCGCTTGCGGATGCCGGGCTGACAAAGAAGGAGGTTCGCAGGATGGCGGCGGAATATGGGCTTACCGTATCGGGAAAGCCTTCCGCTCCCTGCCTGGCAACCCGCTTTCCCTATGGAACCAGGATAACGTATCAAGAGATGCAAAGGGCAGGAGAAGGGGAAGTATTTCTTAAGTCTTTGGGATTATACAATGTGAGACTGAGAGTGCACGGTAAGATTGTAAGAATTGAGACAGATCCGCAGGATATGTCAAAGCTCATAGAAGAAAGGGACTCCGTAATCGAGTATCTGAAAAAGCTTGGATACACATATATTACTTTAGATCTGGAAGGATTCCGTTCGGGGAGTATGGACATTGATCTTCAGAACAAATAGAAAACGCAGCGGGAGGGATTTGAACCCCCGGAGCCTTGCGGCTCTTCTGCTTTCGAGGCAGATGCCATCAGCCAACTCGACCACCGCTGCGTACTGATTGTTATTATAGCATAGGAATATAGAAAGAGGGAATACCCAAATTTAAAAATATCTAAATTCAACCAATTTGACAAATATATGTAAAATAACTGAATATATGGTTTGAAACAGGCTTGCATCCTATTTATGCTGCAGACAAGGAAAGAGGGCTGGCACTTTCGCGCCAGCCCTTGGAGGGGGATGAAAAATCTATCTAAATTTAAGAAAACGTCTAGTCGAAGTCCGGTAACCATACCTTACTGAATCTCTGGATATGTAATGTGAAGTACAATTACCGTCTTCATTTATTTGATGAGTCTATTATATAAAGAAAATGTGACGCAAGTATGTCAAAAACCGGAAATGTTTATAAAATTTCTTAAGAAAACCATAAGAAAGATGGATTTTTTTAGAAACCTTATCTGCGGAAGGTATTACAATAACAGAACATGGGATAAAAATGCCGAGATGACAGAGAATATATGTATTATGTGACGAGGCATCGTGTGCTGCACGATGCCTCGTCGGGACGTACTGCGACGGAAGGGTAAAGTCGCCGCTTCCAAACGGCCCGCCGCAGCCGGACTATGGCTGTAACAGCCGCGCTCCGGTGCGCAGGAGTTCCATTGCGAGAACTCCATTCTTATCATATCAGTTTCATATATGAAATTCAAGAGTTGTTACGGAATCATTTGTCGATTTTTAGTAATAAAGAAAGATATTGTTCATAATTAACACCGTCATTGCGCGGGATCTGTTCTTTGACAGTGTCGATCAGTGAGCATTCCAGAAAATCACCGGCCGCACGGATGATGGATGGAATGGAATAACCGCGTGCAATACCGGCGGCTATGCAGGATGCGAACAGATCCCCGGTTCCGGAATAACTGCCGCCAATATACGGAAAAGCGAAGAGGGAGCAGCCCTCTGGATTGACCAGAAGATTTCCCATCTTTGCGGTACCGTCTGTGTCCTGGAACAGGATTCCGGTGACGATCACATGATCTGGTCCCTCCTGGCAGAATGCCTGTCCCAGTTCTCCGATTGCCTGTATCCGCTCGTCAGGGGAACGAAGCGACGTCAGCGCCTGATAATCGGCGTCTGCCAGGAGGCACAATTCGGTAAGGTTCGGTGTGACGATGTCAGCCAGCAGTGCCAGTTTACGCATTTGCCTGAAAAGGGAGGGTGTGTAGATCGGATAAGGTTCGCCGTCATCGCCCATGACAGGATCCACCAACAGAAAGGTATCGGGACTCTTGAAAGTGTCGATGAAGCGAAATATATGAGTGATCTGTGTCTCATCAGCGACAAATCCGGTATAGATCCCGTCAAAATGTTGGTTCATTTTTTCCCACTCGGCGCGGAAATATTCCATTTTATCCGTATAGTCGTCGCAGTAATAACTGGGATACCCGGTTTGGGCAGTCAGAATTGCAGTTGGCAGGGGGCATGCCTGAACGCCCATTACAGAGAGTATGGAGATCGCCGCTGTGAGCGAGCATCTGCCAAAGCCTGAGAGATCATTGATTACAGCTACTTTCTTTGTCATATGATTTGTTTCCTCTAATTTAATTTTATATTTTGTACAAGCATATGATAGCATCAGAGTGGACGTATTGAAAAGTCCAGATAACAACAAATTGACCAGTCCAATCGACGGGGCAAATAAAAACCAGGTCGAAATTCGTAAAATAGACAAAAATGTATTGACATTGCAATATATCTGAGTTATAATAACTATCGTTGCAAAAAGATTTATTGTTATGTGGGCGTAGCTCAGCTGGATAGAGCGTCTGGCTACGGACCAGAAGGTCGGGGGTTCGAATCCTCTCGCCCACGTCGAAGTCCCTGTAGTTTTCTGCAGGGACTTTTTGAAAGTATAGGGAGAATGTCTGAGGGAGGAATCTTAAGATGGAGCAGAGAGTAGTCATGTGTGAAGTCTGCCGCAACAACTGTCGGATGGAAGTTGAGATCGAAGACGGTGAAGCGATTGATGTTACTGGGAACGGATGTATGAAAGGCTATATATTTGCTCAGAATGCCATTAAAAACAGCGGGCAGGGGAATGAATAAGGTTTTTTTTGTGGACATTCGTGTCAAATTATACTAAGATAATAATATCGTCAGCAAATTTTAAGAAAGAAGGGAATTTGGACTATGAAAAGAAATGTTATTGTAGGACAGTCAGGAGGACCGACTGCAGCGATCAACTCAAGTCTTGCGGGAGTTTACCGTACTGCCAAGGATCGTGGAGCACAGAAGGTATATGGAATGCTTCATGGCGTACAGGGGTTATTGGAAGAGAATTATATTGATCTGGCAGACCATATTAAGACAGAGCTGGATGTGGAATTGTTAAAGAGGACACCGGCTGCGTTCTTAGGGTCATGCCGTTATAAACTTCCGGAGATTCATGAGAACCGTGAAGTTTATGACAAGATATTTGAGATTCTTGAGAAGCTGGATATCGAAGCATTCATTTATATTGGCGGCAATGATTCGATGGACACGATCAAGAAGCTGTCTGATTATGCGATCATCACTGGCTTCTCAACGAGATTCATCGGATGCCCGAAGACGATCGATAACGATCTTGCTCTGACAGATCACACACCGGGATACGGAAGCGCTGCAAAATATATCGGTACTTCCATGAAAGAGATCATTCGTGACAGCTTCTGTCTGGAGAATGAGAATGGAATCGTTACGATCGTAGAGATTATGGGACGTAACGCAGGATGGCTGACAGGATCGGCTGCATTATCCATGGGCGAAGACTGTGAAGGCCCGGATATGATCTATCTGCCAGAGATCACCTTTGATGTCAAGGATTTTGGCGAGAGAGTGAGGGGATTACTGGAAAAGAAGACGTCTATCGTGGTTGCGGTATCGGAAGGTATCCGTACTGCAGACGGAACTTATGTATGTGAGCTTGGCAACAGCATTGATTTCGTCGATGCATTCGGACATAAGCAGTTGTCAGGAACCGCGTCTTATCTTGCAAGCTTTATTGCAGGTGAGCTTGGATGTAAGACTCGTGCGATCGAGCTCAGCACATTACAGCGTTCCGCATCACATGCGGCGTCACGTGTAGATATCCTGGAAGCTTACCAGGTTGGAGGCGCGGCAGTGAAGGCTGCGGACGAGGGAGATTCCGGCAAGATGGTAGTACTGCAGAGATTATCGGATGATCCGTACCAGTGCGGAACAGAGGTGAAGGATGTCCACAAGATCGCGAACGATGAGAAGCTTGTTCCGAGGGAGTGGGTGAATGAAGATGGCACATACGTAACAAGTGAATTTATTTCTTACGTAAGGCCGCTGATCCAGGGAGATGTATCGCCTGTTATGGTTGACGGTATTCCGAGACACCTGTATACGCCAAGAGAGTTAAGCTACAGACAGAAGAAGTGTAATTCCTAAAGGGCTGACCGGATTTGCGGGTATGTATGTGATTTAAAGACAAGTACTTTTTTCAAAAAGTACTTGTCTTTTTCTTAAAAACCGAGTAATATATATAATATTCTTATTTCTAAATTATTTCGTTTCCCATAGTTATTCCTATTTCTTGACTTCTGCGAAACAACGAGCCAGGCAGCCATGCTTGCATGAATATTTGGCGGTTGCCGCAAGGTCTTTGAGCATCCCGGAAAATGTATGAAAAGTAAATAAAAAGAGGTGGTGTACGTGACGGTAAAGGAAGGATATGATGTACTGCGTTTGATCGAGCATGGTCGGACGTGTTATATCAGTTCGGAATATGTTGGAGGAAAGATATTGGCAGGGTGGCTGAAAGCATACCCGAATATTACAAAAGAACGATTGTTTTTGCTGATACGCGATATCACGAATCAGTTACATATGATCCATAAGTGCAGGAAAAAACCTTATTATCAGTATGTCAATCCTTACAGTATCGTGATCACAGAGGACGGAGAAGTCTATTTTCTTGATCTGGAGGCAGGTTCGAATGAAGGACAGATCAGGTTTATGCAGAAACGTGCCGTAAGAGAAGCATTTCTTCCGGATGAGGAGCCTTATTATCAGAAGGCAAGTCTGGAGCTGGATATCTATGGCATGGGGAAAACGATACAGTTTCTGCTCGCCATGACAGATCCCATTCCCGCATTGAATAAGAGGGAAGAGAGAAAATTTCTAAGAATCATATCAAGATGTCTGAATGCCCATTCCAGGCTGTCGTATAAGAACATATCAGAAATTCGCAGGAGTATTCCCAGATACGTACAGAGAACAAGACCGGTCACAAGGAATAAAAAGAGATTTCTTTTTATCTGTGCGGCGCTATTTGTAATGGTCATTGCTTGGAAAATGTATGGATGGAGAAATAGAACGTCAGTAATCCCGGAAGATTTTGGATCCGGAGGTGCAAATGCAGATCCGGAGGAAGGAATGATGATGTCAGATGTAAGGAAGCTTCGTATAGACCTTGCAATGGTATACCTGCTGTATGTGGAGGATTATGAGAAATGCTTATATTATCTGGACGAGATTAAGAGTGAATATGTATCGGTCGAGAATCTCAGGGCAGTGGCGGAGGCGCTTCTTGGAGATAAGGGAGATCTGATGGAGCTGGAGATCAAGCCGGAGACGGATCTGAGGGAATTGGAGAATAGCATAGCCGAAGAGCAGAGGATGGAATATTACCGTTGCCTGATGAAAGGCTATGCCTTACTGGATACGGAACAGGC
This sequence comes from Dorea sp. 5-2, assembly GCF_000403455.2. Taxonomy (GTDB): domain Bacteria; phylum Bacillota; class Clostridia; order Lachnospirales; family Lachnospiraceae; genus Sporofaciens. The sequence goes on from NZ_KE159726.1 coordinate 103,443, forward strand.
GGCGAAGATCGTTCTTTCTCTTGGAGAAGCCTGTATGGGGCGATTGGAGGATGGCAGTGCGGAAGAAATAGAGGTAAAGGAGTATATGGCGTCAGCCTTAGAGAAGGTTAGTGGATTGGAAGAAGAATAAAGAAAAAAGGTTGTAGAATTTGCTGTGATATGGTATAGTTATCGTAGATTTGAAGATGCGGTGAGACGGGAGAGCAAATGATCACAACAGAGATGTTGTTATATTTTGCTCTTTTTTTCTGATATATGGTTGTGAAAGAAGGGTTGAAGAAGATGGACAGTAGATATTATAATGCAATAGAAAGCAATCCGGTAGTTGCGGCAGTGAAAGATTCGGAAGGTTTGGCGAGATGCTGTGAATCAGAGGATATTCAGGCAGTTTTCATTCTCTTTGGCGATATCTGTTCGATCGGGGAAATCGTAGACCGCGTGAAAGAAAGCGGGAAGCTTGCCCTGGTGCATGTGGATCTGGTCTTGGGATTGAGTTCGAAGGAGATCGCGGTGGATTATATCAAAGAGCATACCAGGGCGGATGGGATCATAACGACGAAGCCGTTGCTGATCAAGCGGGGGAAGGAATTGTCGATGTGTACGGTATTGAGATACTTTTTGATTGATTCCATGGCGGTGGAGAACATCCGGTATCAGCAGCATACGGTGAAGCCGGATTTTATAGAGGTACTTCCCGGGCTTATGCCTCAGATCATCAAGAAGATCTGCAGGCTGTCCAGAGCGCCGATCATTGCAGGAGGCTTGATCACGGACAGGGAAGCCGTACTTGGCGCATTGTCGGCAGGGGCGATCGCAGTTTCGACGACGAATCAGGATGTATGGAAAATGTAATGCATTAGTATATAGGAAATGAAAGAAGGAGGCTAGGACAGGATGGCAAAATATGTAATGGCGCTGGATGCGGGAACGACGAGTAACAGATGTATTCTTTTTGACGAGAAGGGAAATATGTGCAGTGTTGCACAGCGAGAATTCAGACAGTATTTCCCGAAACCAGGCTGGGTAGAGCATGATGCGGATGAGATCTGGGCAAGCCAGATGGGAGTCGCGGTGGAAGCGATGAACCGGATCGGGGCGACAGCGGAGGATATCGCCGCGATCGGCATTACGAACCAGAGAGAGACTGCGATCGTGTGGGATAAGGTTACGGGAGAACCCATATACCATGCGATCGTGTGGCAGTGCAGAAGGACGTCTGAATATTGTGATTCCCTGAAGGAAAAGGGATTGACTGAGAAGTTCCGGGAGAAGACAGGGTTGGTGATCGATGCATATTTTGCCGGAACGAAGGTGAGATGGATCCTGGAGCATGTACCTGGAGCAAGGGAACGTGCCGAGCGCGGAGAGCTTCTGTTCGGAACGGTGGAGACCTGGCTGATCTGGAAACTGACGAAGGGCGCCGTCCATGTGACGGACTATTCGAATGCTTCCCGAACCATGTTATTTAATATCAATACTTTGGAGTGGGATGATGAGATTCTCGAAGAACTGGATATTCCGAAGAGTATGCTGCCCGAGCCCAGACCGTCAAGCTGCATCTACGGTAAGGCGGATCCGTCTTTTCTGGGGGGAGAGATTCCCATTGCAGGAGCCGCAGGAGATCAGCAGGCGGCATTATTCGGGCAGACGTGTTTCAAAGCGGGGGATGCGAAGAATACATATGGCACAGGTTGTTTCCTGCTGATGAATACAGGAGAGACGCCGGTATATTCGAAGAACGGGCTTGTTACAACGATCGCATGGGGGCTTGACGGGAAGGTCAATTATGCGCTGGAGGGTTCCATATTTGTGGCGGGCGCGGCAATCCAGTGGCTGCGGGATGAGATGCGCCTGATTGATTCGGCTATGGATTCTGAATATATGGCGAAGAAAGTGAAAGACACCAACGGATGTTATGTAGTACCGGCATTCACAGGTCTGGGGGCGCCGCACTGGGATCAGTATGCAAGGGGTACGATCGTAGGTATCACGCGGGGAGTGAACAAATACCATATTATCCGTGCGACATTGGAATCGCTTGCCTATCAGGTCAATGATGTGTTGGCGGCTATGAAAGCAGATTCCGATATCTCTCTGGCAGCGCTTAAGGTGGACGGCGGCGCGAGCGCAAATGACTTCCTGATGCAGACGCAGGCTGATATCATTGACGCTCCGGTGCAGCGTCCGCAGTGCGTAGAGACGACCGCGATGGGAGCCGCATACCTGGCGGGACTTGCGGTCGGATATTGGAAGAGTAAAGAAGACGTGTTAAAGAATTGGGCGATCGACAGGACTTTTAAGCCGGAGATCGCAAAAGAAGAGAGAGAGAAGAAGATCAAGGGATGGAATAAAGCTGTAAAGTATGCCTATGGATGGGCGAAGGAAGAATAAGAATAAATAGAGGATTGCGTGAGAGAAGAGCCGGGCAATGACCGCATTGAAAAAGATGCGTCTGTTTGCCGGGCTCTTTTTTGGGCAGAGGATCTGAAAAAAGGAGACGAGAAATATGTATGATTATGATGTGGTGATCATCGGAGGCGGAGTATCCGGCTGTGCCGTGGCGAGAGAGCTTTCCCGCTGCAAGGTGAATGTGTGTGTATTCGAAAAAGAAGAGGACGTATGCTGCGGAACTTCCAAAGCAAACAGCGGCATCGTCCATGCCGGATATGACGCGCCGGAGGGTTCGGTAAAAGCGAGGATGAATCTGCGGGGAAATGAGTTGATGGAGACCCTGGCAGAAGAGTTGGATATTCCGTTTGAACGGAACGGCTCTTTGGTATTGTGCCTTCGCAGGGAAGACATGCCGGGGCTTAGGAAGTTATATGACAGAGGGATTGCCAATGGCGTAAAAGAACTGCGGATCCTTGACCGGGAAGAAGTACTGGAGATGGAGCCAAATGTCACGGATGAAGTTTTCGCCGCCTTGTACGCACCGTCGGCGGGGATTGTATGCCCATTTGAGTTGAATATTGCTCTGGCGGAGAATGCGTACGTGAATGGCGTGGAGTTCCGCTTCCGGACAGAAGTGACGGAGATAAAGAAGCTGGAAGAAGGATTTGCGCTTACCACGGATGCGGGAGAATTTAAAGCCAGGTATGTTGTGAATGCGGCGGGGGTATATGCAGATCGCTTTCATAATATGGTGAGTAAGGATAAGATCCATATTACCGCAAGAAGAGGGGATTATTGTCTGTTGGATAAAAGCGCCGGGAAACACGTCAGAAGTACAATATTTACACTGCCGGGAGAATATGGGAAAGGAGTCCTGGTGGCGCCGACGGCACATGGGAATCTGATCCTTGGGCCTACGGCGATAGATATTGAAGATAAAGAAGGGACGAATACGACCCGGGAGGGGCTCGACCAAGTGTTGGGAAAGGTAGGGCTGAGTGTTAAGAATCTTCCGGTGAGGCAGGTGATCACATCATTCGCTGGACTTAGAGCGCATGAGAGCCAGGATGAATTTATAATAGAAGAAGCAGAAGACGCAAGAGGCTTCATTGACTGTGCAGGAATCGAGTCTCCGGGACTTACCAGCTGCCCGGCTATAGGGGAATACATTGCCGGGATGTTGAGAGACCGCATGGAACTGGAAGAGAAGGAGGATTTCATTGCAGTAAGAAAAGGGATCCTAAGACCCCAAAGCCTGGACAGAGAAGAACGGGCTGCACTGATCCGGCAGAATCCGGCATATGGAAATATCATATGCCGCTGTGAGATGATAACGGAAGGGGAGATCATGGATGCTATCAACAGGCCATTAGGAGCCAGATCACTGGATGGAGTGAAGCGAAGGACGAGGGCAGGTATGGGACGCTGCCAGTCGGGGTTCTGTTCTCCAAGGACGATGGAGATCCTGGCAAGAGAAAGGCATATGGATATCCGTGAAGTCACAAAATCAGGAGGAAATTCAAGGATTGTAACCGGAACGAATAAGGATGTATTATAGAGAGAATGGAGATATGGGTATGGAGAATTATGATATTGTAGTCATAGGAGGAGGTCCGGCAGGACTTGCGGCGGCAGTTTCGGCAAGGGAGAATGGGATTGACAGGATTATAATACTGGAACGGGATAAAGAACTGGGCGGGATCTTGAATCAGTGCATACACAATGGATTTGGGCTGCATACGTTCAGGGAAGAGTTGACAGGTCCGGAATATGCCGGCAGGTTTATCCAACAGGCGGCAAAGCGAAACATCGAATATAAATTAAATACGATGGTCATGGATATCAGCTGGGACAAAGTAGTGACGGCAATGAACCGTGAAGAAGGCGTATTCGAGATACGGGCAAAGGCGGTGATCCTTGCAATGGGATGCAGGGAGAGGGCAAGAGGCGCGCTGAATATCCCGGGTTATCGTCCGGCAGGGATCTTTTCGGCAGGCACGGCGCAGAGACTGGTGAATATGGAAGGATATCTTCCGGGAAGAGAAGTCGTGATCTTAGGATCCGGGGATATCGGACTGATCATGGCAAGAAGGATGACGTTGGAAGGAGCCTCCGTGAAAGTGGTGGCAGAATTAATGCCTTATTCCGGCGGTTTGAAGCGTAATATTGTCCAGTGTCTGGATGATTATGGAATCCCGTTGAAACTGAGCCATACGGTGATCGATATAAAGGGAAAGGAACGTGTGGAGGGAATTACGCTTGCAGAAGTTGACTGTAAAGGGAGACCGATCCCTGGTACAGAAGAATCCTACTCCTGTGATACGCTGTTGTTATCCGTAGGGCTTATCCCGGAAAACGAGCTCTCCCAGGGGATGGGAGTAGAATTGAATCCGGTTACTTCCGGGCCCAGGGTGAATGAGAGTCTTGAGACGAATATAGAAGGTGTATTTGCATGCGGCAATGTATTGCATGTACATGATCTTGTGGACTTTGTATCGGAAGAAGCAGAAGCGGCAGGGAAGAATGCGGCTGCATATGTCCTGGACCGGCGTATAGAATGTACGGATAGGATCACGTTAAAGGCGGAAACTGGGGTGAGGTATACCGTTCCGGAGACGATCTGCCCTGGGCGTATGGAGGAAAAGATGAAGGTACGTTTCCGCGTGGGCAAGGTGTATCAGAATTGTTATATCAGTGTATATTTCGATGATGAAAGAATGATCCACAGAAAAAAGAGGATCGTAGCGCCGGGGGAGATGGAGGAGATCACACTTACAAAAGAGCAGCTTCTTGCGTATCCCCGGATGAAGGAGATTACCGTAAAGGTAGAGGAGGCATAGAGATGATGGAAGAGAAGAATCTGATATGTATTAACTGTCCGATGGGATGCATGCTTACCGTTACCATGCAGGAGAGAGAGATTATCACAGTTGAGGGAAACACATGTAAGCGGGGCGAGATCTATGCCAGAAAGGAGCTGACAGATCCGACCAGGATCGTGACATCTACGGTGCGGGTGCGCGGGGGATGTGACCATATGGTATCTGTTAAGACGAAAGAAGATGTTCCGAAGGAAAAAGTCCTGGATTGCGTACGTGCGTTAAAGGAGATCATCGTAGAAGCGCCGGTTCGGATCGGGGATGTGATCATGGAGAATGCGGCGGGGACGGGAGTGAGTATCGTAGCCACAAAAGAGGTGAAACAAGTGTAAAAATGCCCTGAAAGGGAGGATGCCGGGTAACCATTGTAAACGGTTCCCGGCATGTATTATGAAAAAGTTTTTTCGAAAAATAGTATTAAACTATTGGTTAATGGTCGGTTCAGAATATCAAATGTTATTTTCTGCTTCATTTGATATATTTAGTATAAGATACACCTGTGAAGAAATAATGTTAAAGTAATGAAAGATTTTTGAAAGATAAATGAACAAACTATGAACTGAAGATTTATATAAAGTAGTTGTTGGAAAATCCAGGAAAATGTTCTATACTATTAAAAGTGCATCTGTGTACTCGCGGAGCCTCCCGGCAAAATAGCGGCAAAGGAGGCGCAGAGAGGATCTGCGAGTGCATGATCTTAGTACAAGGAGGAAAAAAGAGAATGAAGTATATTTCTTTTGTGATTCCGTGTTATAATTCACAGGATTACATGAGCCGTGCCATTGAGAGTATTCTGACAGGGAAAGAAGAGATAGAGATCATTATCGTAAATGATGGGTCAGGAGACCGGACATCAGAGATCGCGCATGAATATATGAAGAAATACCCGGATATTATCCGGGTTATTGATAAAGAGAACGGCGGTCATGGGGACGCAGTCAATAAAGGGATTGATGCTGCCAGGGGAGCATATCTTAAGGTAGTGGACAGCGATGACTGGGTTGATGAAGAAGCGCTGCGTAAGATTCTTACATTATTCCGTAATCTGGAGGATGACGGAGAACAGATAGATATGTTAGTTTCTAACTTCGTGTATGAGAAGGCAGGAGCGGCTCACAAGAAATGTGTCCACTATCGCAATGCACTGCCTCAGGATGAGATCTTCCGGTGGGATGATATCGGGCATTTCCGTCTGGATCAGTATATCTTGATGCATTCGGTGATCTATCGTACGGAGATGTTAAGGCTGATACAGATGAAACTGCCGAAACATACCTTCTATGTAGATAATATCTATGTGTATTACCCTCTGCCGCATGTGCGGAAGATATACTATCTGGATGTAGATTTTTACCGGTATTTTATTGGAAGAGACGACCAGTCGGTAAATGAGAAGAACATGATCGCCCGGGCAGATCAGCAGATCTTTGTGACGAAGATGATGATTGATATGTATGAGATGAAAAAGATCTCGAGTAAGAAGCTCAGACAATATATGATCAATTATCTGGCGATCATGATGACGGTGTCTTCTATTATATTGATCCGATCTAAGGCGAAGGAAAATATCGAGAAGAAGAGGGAATTGTGGAAATACCTTAAGAAAAGGGATTTTAAGACTTATTTTAAGATCCGCCATGGGATTCTAGGGCAGACCATGAATATTCCGGGGAAATCCGGGCGGAAGATCTCGTCATTGGTCTATAGTGTTGCGAGACGGATCATAGGATTTAACTGATATGAAATCATATGGAAGATGAATAATATTGTTCCTGTGTCACATAATAAAAAGCAGAGGCAAAACTTCCGAAAAAAGGCTGGTTGGTAAAGTGTGATTCCCGCGAAGCAACGAGCATACTAGGAAGGGATCTGAAAACAAAAAGGAGAATGTGACATGGCAGTTGAATTTCAGGCGAGTAAGACAAGAGAGAATCTGATGAGGGCGTTTGCCGGGGAGAGTCAAGCGAGAAACAGATATACGATCGCGGCGGATACAGCGAGAAAGCAGGGATTGAATTCTATTGAACAAGTCTTTTTATTTACGGCGGATCAGGAGCGCGCGCATGCAGAACGATTTTATGGCCTTCTTAAGAATCTGTCAGGAACTACGATCGAGATATCAGGCGGATATCCGGTAGACCATTCTGACGATGTGGCGGAACTCTTGAAGAAAGCGGAGCATAATGAGAAGGAAGAGGCGGATGATGTTTATCAGGCTTTTGGCAATGTTGCGAAGGAAGAGGGATTCCTTGAGGCGGCGTCCGCGTTTTTCCAGATAGCGGAAGTGGAAGCGATCCACGGCAGGCGGTTCGGTAAGCTTTCCGAGTTGCTGGAGCAAAATAAATATTTTGAATGTGAAGCAGGAGGACAGTGGATGTGTATGAATTGCGGGCATATCCAATCGGGAAAGCTGGTTCCTCCGGTATGTCCGGTGTGCCGGTATGAGAGAGGGTATTTCATACCGGTGGAGATAGCTCCGTATCTCGGATTTGATTTTTTGAAACGGTAAAACTGAATTTATCTCGGACGGGTTGGTGCGGTTGTTTCGCAGCAGCCCTTTTTTTCGTACAGATTTATCCTGTCGCAGACAGCTTTAGGAGATAATCTCTCCTAAAACATTGCATATGAGAATTCCACATATAATATTCTTAAAATAACTATTGCAATGTTTGATTTTAAGGGTATAATGGGTAATACGAGTCTTTTGCGGGATTAGCATAAAATACAATAAATACAAATGAAAGGAGTCAAATTATGAGAAGTGAAAAAGTCAGCTGGGGCAATTTCTTCGGTACTGTGCTTACGATCGCGCTGCCCATCGCATTTCAGAATTTTCTGTCTACCACTGCAAGTATGGTGGATACCATCATGATCGGAAGCCAGGGTGAATTGTCCGTGGCAGCGGTAGGGATCTGCTCCCAGATTACCTCTTTGTTCTTTGCCTGTTACTTCGGATTCGCAAGTGGAGGACTGTTATTCTTTTCACAGTATTGGGGCGCCCGCGATGAAAAGGGTATCAACCAGGCTTTTGGCCTGGCGCTTGCCTGCATGCTTGCCGTATCCCTGCTCTTTGGCGGTGCTGCGGTAACCAACCCGGATTTTATCCTGGGAATCTACACCGACAAAGAAAACATCATAGCGATCGGCGCGCCCTATATCCGGATCGTCGGTTTTGCCTATCCGCTGCAGGTCATTGCCATGATCATCAGCTTCTTGATGCGTTCTACGGAACGGGTGAAACCGCCTCTGATCAGCTCTGTCCTTGCACTGGTCACTAATTTCGTCTTGAACTGGATCCTGATCTACGGACGTTTCGGAATGCCCCGGATGGGAGCGGCAGGCGCAGCAGTCGGAACCTTGGTATCTGGTATCGTGAATGTGTTTGTCCTGTCCGTTTTTCTTCTGAAAGATAAGAAGACGGTAGTGCTGAAGCTTAAGGATATGTTCTCCTGGCAGAACGGTTTCTTTAAGGAATATATGGGAAAATGTTTCCCGATTATCATCAATGAACTATTCTACGGAATCGGACAGATGCTGATCAATATCGTGATCGGACATCAATCGGAATCCGCTATCGCGGCTATGGCTGCATTCCGTGTTCTGGAAGGTTTCGTATTCGCATTCTTTGCGGGACTTGCAGATGCGTCTTCTGTGGTGGTTGGAAAGGAAGTCGGTTCCGGACATCTGATGAATGGTTATCAGTATATGAAGAAATTCTCCGTACTGTGTCCGGCGATCACCTTCTGTATCTGCCTGATCGGCCTGCTGCTGAACCGACCGCTGCTTTCCTTGTTCGGTCTTGGAGCCGAGGCAATGTTCTTCGGCAAATATATGATCCTCATCTACCTTGCCGCCGGAACCATCCGTACCTGCAACTATATTATGAACAGCTGCTACCGCGCCGGAGGCGAGGCGGTATTCGGAACATTGCTTGAAATCATCTGCCTGTTTACCATAAGTGTCCCGGCAACATGGGCTGCCGGCATGATCTGGCACCTGCCGTTCCTTGCCGTATTCTCGTTCCTGTACACAGATGAGCTGATACGGCTTGTCTTCGAATTGTGGTATACGAAGAGCGGAAAATGGATCAAGCCTGTAACTGAACTTGGAAAGCGGGCGCTGCCGGACTTCCAGGCTGCACTTCGGACTAATACATCAAATAATTAATAACTGCCATCTTGACTTGCGATAGTATAGGACAAAAAGATTCAACACAGCCCGTAACATGTAATTTCATGAATAAGACAGAACTTCTTCGGAATATATTATACATAGAGTTGGATCGTATATGATGACCGATAAAGATATGCGGGAACAAGACAGAATAATATACGAATCACTACAAAAATATTTTCATGAAGAGGGAATGATATGGCAAGTCAGAAGATTGAGAATTTGCTAAATCTTGCGTTGGATGCGACGCCGAGAGAGCGGGAGAAATCGTTGGAGCTAGATGTGGGGTATGATCCTGCGGAGAAGACATGGGATCTGATCGTAAAATATTCGGGAAGCCTTGAGGCGGTTCGCGCGCTTGCATCCAGTGTGGTGGAACTGCAGAACGAATATGCGGTTATTACGATCCGAGAGTCGGATATTGAAGCGCTTACGCAGATTCCGGAAATTGAATACATAGAAAAACCAAAGAGGCTATTCTTCCAGGTTGCAAATGGAAGACGGGTATCCTGTATTGATTCAGTACAACAGGATACCCGTTTGTCGTTGTATGGACAGGGGATTCTTGTCGCCATAATTGATTCCGGAATTGAATATGAGAATGCGGACTTCCGGAACGAAGACGGAACAACAAGGATCCTTGCGCTGTGGGACCAGTCTCTTGCCCCCGGTGAAGGGAGAGTACCGCCTAAGGGATACGCGGTTGGAGCAGAGTACACATCCGGGCAGATCAACGAGGCGCTTGGACGATCAACGCTGAATGACAGACGGCAGATCGTGCCGAGCCAGGATACTTCCGGGCACGGAACGGCGGTTGCAGGAGTAGCCGCCGGAAACGGAAGAAACAGTAACGGACAATATGCCGGCGCAGCCCCGAAGAGTAATCTGCTGGTGGTAAAACTGGGAAATCCCGTAAAGGACGGATTCCCCCGAACAACAGAGCTTATGCAGGGGATTGATTATGTGGTAAGAAAGGCATTAGAGCTTCGGATGCCTGTGGCTGTGAATATCAGCTTTGGAAATACCTACGGCTCGCATGACGGATCGTCTCTATTGGAGCGTTTTATTGACGATATCTCAAATATCTGGAAGAGCTGCATCTGCATCGGTTCCGGCAATGAGGCGGCAAGCGCAGGACATACGTCCGGCATAATGCGTATGGGCAGGGAAGAGATCATCCAGTTGGCTGTCCAGAGCAGCCAGCCGGCGATCAGTATACAGATCTGGAAAGAGTATACGGATATTGTGGATATTTCACTGATGACTCCGGCGGGCGTCACGATCGGGCCGATCCAGGAAATACTTGGGCCACAGCGGTTTTCGGTGGGACAGACAGAGATCCTGCTGTATTATGGAGAACCGAGCCCTTACAGTACGGCGCAGGAGATATTTATAGATATGCTCCCAAAAGAAACTTATGTGGCAAGCGGAGTATGGCGGCTGATCTTGAATCCCCGGAAGGTGGTATCCGGAGCGTATGAGTTATGGCTGCCAAGTGAGAACGTGCTGAATCAGGGAACGGGTTTTTTATTTCCTACGGATCAGACGACACTTACGATCCCTTCCACGGCAGGCAGAGTGGTCACTGTGGGGGCCTATAATGCGTTGACCTTTGCGTATGCGGATTTTTCGGGAAGGGGTTATACAAGAGGGGCGAACCTGGTGAAACCAGATATCGTAGCGCCAGGGGTGGACGTGACTGCAGCAGCGATTGGCGGCGGTTATGCGCAGTTTACCGGAACATCTTTTGCAGTGCCTTTTGTGACGGGCGGGGCGGCGCTTATGATGGAGTGGGGGATAGTAAGAAATAACGATCCCTATTTGTATGGGGAGAAGGTGAAAGCTTATTTGAGGCGTGGGGCGAGGGAGCTGCCCGGGTTTGAGGTGTATCCGAATCCGCAGGTGGGGTATGGGGCGCTTTGTGTGAGGGATAGTATACCAGTGTGAAGATGGAAGCCCATAATTTAGTAATCGCTTTATTAATCACATGTGTGATTAATAAAGCGATTATTATGTGTTGATTAAATTGACGAAAAAGGATATACTTTATGGAGAGGAGGTGTACTGATATGAATCTTGGTATGGAGACAGAATTGGTTGAATTCAAAAAAACAACAGGAGAATTAAAAGAAGGCCTTATTTCTATCGCCGCTATGTTGAATAAAAACGGAAAAGGAACTTTATATTTTGGTGTAAGGAATGATGGTGAAATTATAGGACAACAAATAGGAGACCGTACCATGCGGGAAATATCCCAGGGTATTGCAAATGCAATCAAACCACAGGTTATTCCAACGATTATTGTGGAACTGTGTGATGATAAAAATATAATAAAAGTCACTGCTGAAGGAGATGAAAAGCCTTATTCGGCATATGGAAAATATTATATGAGATCAGCGGATGAAGATAGAGAAATATCACCGCAGCAGTTACGCCGTCTGATGCTTAGTATATCAGATTCTATTGTAAATATTGAGGCGAATAATCAGGAACTAACTTTTGAACAATTAAAAACATTGTATGCAGGAAATAATCTAACACTTCGGGAGAATACTTTTCAGCGAAATTTAAATCTTCTGACGCGAGATGGGACTTATAATTTGATGGCAGGTATTTTAGCAGATGTGAATAGTTATTCCATTAAAGTGGCAGTGTTTCGTGGAACAAATAAAACGGATCTGGTCAAGCGGAATGAGTATGGTTATAAGTGCATGCTTGTGGCTGTAAAACAGGTGCTGGATTATATGGAAGCATTGAATGATACCATAGTAGATGTGGGAGGAAGTCTTAGAGAAGAAAGAAGCTTGTTTGATTTCTCATGTTTCAGGGAGGCATGGCTGAATGCATGTTTGCATAATCGCTGGTCAAGACAGACGCCGCCGGCGGTATATATGTTTGATGACCGTATTGAGATTATTTCAGTGGGAGGCTTACCGGAGGGACTTACACTGGAGGAGTTTTATGAGGGGAAAAGTAAACCAGTGAATCTCGAACTTCAGCAGATCATGGTTCAGTTGGATTATATTGAACAAACAGGGCATGGAGTTCCATTGATCGTATCCAGATACGGAAAGGAAGTATTCGATATAACAGAGAATTTTATTACCGTGACAATTCCATTAAATAAGACTGAAAGAACAGAATCTGCTCTGCTCCAAAACAAAAAAGTGTTGCTTGAGGATAGTGATGAAAAGATAGTTTCATTAATGAAGGAAAATAGCAGCATTAAAGTAAATGAAATCAGCCGACAGGTTGGGTTGGGAATGACTACAATTACAAAAAGAATTCGTCAGTTGAAAGAAAAGGGGCTCATTGAAAGAAAAGGTTCTAAGAAAAAAGGATATTGGATAGTAAATATAAAGTGACAGGTGAGATGATGAGGATTATATAAATGAATGTAGAAGCCTATGATTTAGATTCACTTCGAAAGTTAGTGCGAAGCCTTCAGGATGAAAACAGAAGATTGAAAGAACTGCTGGATAAGGCCGATATTGCTTATGAGTCAGAAAATGTGTTTGACGAAAAAATAGAAAGCATTGAAGAGTACGATTCTGACCAGGGAGGACGTATTCAAAATAAATATATTACAGAAGAACTGGCAAATAAATATTTTGCAATGTTTTGGGGAAGAATGGATGTTTATGCCAAAAGAGGCACGAAGGGAGGATATTTTCCACAGTGTGATCATAGATGGAATGACCGGATATGTCCGAAACAGCGTGGTGAAAAAATCAATTGTGAAGCCTGTGAGAATAGGAAGTGGACGGAACTTAAGCCCAAGAAAATTATCGAGCATCTCCTTGGATATAGAGAAGATGGTGCGGATGTATTAGGCGTATATCCATTGTTCCCAGATGGCACATGCCGATTTATTGTTTTTGATTTTGACAATCATGAGAAAGGTGCTGAAAAGACAGATTTTGCAAATACGAATGATGAATGGCATGAAGAGGTTGATGCATTAAGGCTTATCTGCGAAAGAAATGGTATATTGCCTTTAGTAGAAAGATCAAGATCAGGCAGAGGCGCACATGTATGGATATTTTTCAAAAAACCGATATCCGCTTCTCTTGCAAGAAATTTTGGATGCCTTCTGCTTGATAAAGGCTCCTCTTCGATCAATCTGAAATCTTTTCATTATTATGACCGAATGTATCCGTCCCAGGATGTTGCAAGCAGTATAGGAAATCTGATTGCATTGCCGCTGCAGGGACAGGCACTGAAGAATGGAAACAGCGCTTTTGTTGATAAAAATTGGAATGCTTATCCGGATCAATGGGACATTTTACTTAACCATACTGAAAAACTGTCAAAAGAAGATGTAGAAAAATATATGTCAAAATGGCAGTCAGAGCTTGCCAAAGAAAAAGGAATGCTGATCCCTTCCTTTTCTGGGAATCGTCCAAAGCCCTGGAAGAAAATAGAGGGATTTGTAAAATCTGATGTTGTAGGAAAAATGCACATAGTTCTTGGTGATGGAGTATATGTTGATACATTAAATTTGATGCCGCGTCTGCAAAATCAGATCCGGAGTATGGCAGCTTTTGATAATCCTGTGTTTTATAAGAATAAAAGGCTTGGATATTCCAATTATTATAATTTCAGCGCTGTATATATGGGAAAAGATACGGATGGTTATATTTGCATTCCAAGAGGCCTTTTTGATAATCTGCTTACTTCCTGCAAGAAGGCAGGTGTTGAGTATGATATTTCAGATCACAGGGAAAAGGGAAGACCCATAAGGGTTTCTTTTAACGGTGATTTAAAGATGCAGCAGAACCTGGCGGCACAGCATTTGCTTGCATTTGATCATGGAGTTCTCAGTGCGGCTACTGCATTTGGAAAAACAGTAGTCTGTAGCTATCTCGTTGCCGAGAGAAAAATAAATACACTTATTTTGCTTCAAAGTAAAGATTTGCTGGAACAGTGGGTGGATGAGTTAAATAAATTTTTAATCATAGACGAGGAACCGCCAACCTATCGAACAAATAGCGGGAGGGAAAAGCGTAGGAAAAGTGTGATTGGAATTTTGCATGGCAGTAAAAATACTTTGACTGGTATTATTGATGTGGCCATGGTCGGCTCCATGTATAGTAAAGGAAAATTCAATAGTTTTATTAATTCTTACGGCATGGTTCTGATGGATGAATGCCATCATTGCGGTTCCAATACTTCTATCAAAGTGATGCAGAAGATAAATGCCAGATATGTTTATGGTGTGACGGCAACGCCAAAAAGGGGGGATAATCTGGAGGAAATTATTCATATGCTTTTGGGTCCGGTCAGACACAGCTATACTGCAAAAGAGAGGGCGATAGAACAAGGAATCGGCCACTATGTATATCCGCGGTATACAAGGGTTATTGATACAAACGAAAGTAAAAATGATATTAATGGTGCATATTCTTTGATTAGCATGAATACCGTTCGGAATGAAATGATTCTTGCAGATACAAGAATTTGTGTGGAAGAAGGAAGAACACCAGTAATTTTGACAAGGTACAAAGAACAGGCGAAATATTTGTATGACCATTTGCAAAAAGACGCAGATTATGTGTTCATCTTATATGGAGATAATAGTGATAAGGAAAACTCAGAAGTTAGAAGAAAACTAAAAGAGGTGACCAGGACGCAGAGCCTGATTTTGGTGGCAACAGGTCAGAAAATAGGGGAAGGGTTCGATTATCCGAGGCTGGATACCCTGATGCTGGCTTCGCCTGTTTCCTTTGCAGGCAGGCTTGAGCAGTACATTGGAAGATTGAATCGTGATTATGAGGGGAAAAAGGAAGTTATAGTATATGATTATGTAGATTCTCATATCCGGGTCTTTGATAATATGTACTCAAAAAGGCTGCGTACCTATAAACGGACAGGATTTCAATTGATAACAAATCGTATTCTTTCAAAACAGACAGTAAATTCTATTTATGATTCCGGAAATTACATGGATGTATTTGAGAGGGATATTGTTGAGGCGGAAAAGAAAATCATTGTTTCCAGCCCAGAGCTTACACAGGATAAGATAGAGCGCTTTACCTATCTTGTAAGGGCAAGACAGGAAGCTGGAATAACAGTGACAGTTATAACAATAGAACCACAGAACGTATCTTATGGAAGTTCGGAGCTTTGCCAGAGATTAATGGGGAAGATGCAGGAAAGCGGTATTCAAGTTATTGTAAAGGAGGAGGTAATAGAGCACTTTGCTATTATTGATGATGAACTTGTGTGGCATGGAGGAATGAACTTGCTGGGAAAAGAAGATGCATGGGATAATTTGATGCGAATTAAGTCTGATCAGGTTGCGGCAGAACTGTTGGAGATTGCATTAAAGGAATAGCAGCTTAGTCACTGACTTATGGAAATGGTTGTTTTGGATTGATTTTAAAGAAGAAATAAAGAAATGTTAAAAAAGTATAAAAAATTGTTAGTCCTTACTTGACAGCACCATATGGGGAGAAGGTGAAAGCTTATTTGAGGCGTGGGGCGAGGGAGCTGCCGGGGTTTACAGAGTATCCGAATCCGCAGGTGGGGTATGGGGTGTTGTGTGTGGGGGATAGTATACCGATATAAGTTAGGAGAGTATTAATCTGTTAGATTCGTTTATATGAGTGTTGAAGAGAAGGAATTTAAAAGCTATAATAGAAAAAAATTGAAAAATTTTTAATATTATATTTAGCTACGATATGAAAAATGGTAATGAGCCTGCAAATAAAAAGTCAATAGAAAATTGAATATTTTTTGAAAAAGTTTTATGTAGGAAAGATGCGTACAACAACCAGACCACCGTAGAACGCTGGTTTTGTGAATGGTATGATTATGTAACTCTGTTATTGCGGAAGTGAAGCCAAATATTCTTTAACTCTACCGTAGTAAATGCGGAGAAACTTATTGGCTCCGGCAGTCATGTAGACATAGTAAGGTTTCCCTTGCGCTCGTTTCTTATCCATGAATAAGTACACGGGGTCGTCCTGAGGCTTTGCGCTTAACGAAAGCCTTAATACAAAAGAAACAAGAGCTGGAAGAACGGATACAGAATACGGTAATTTATTCCAATGAGGAGCTTTTATATACAGATACGGATGATGGTTATGCTTTTTTTCAGATTACTGAGGATATAGAAAGCAGGGATTCTGTCCTTTCAGATGATTTGGAAAGTGCCCGCACAAGAATAACCTTTTCTCTTCCTGAAGATTTTAAAGGGTATTATCCGACTATCGGCACTGTGATGGTTATGAACCGGAAAGGGGAGGCAAAAGCATACTTTCTGGACGAGCATGGCTCGATAGAAATGCCTGGGTTTATCGAACAGAGGAAACCTATGCAATGGAGTATAGCGGGGGGAATGATTACCTGGATTCAAGAAAATTGAAAAAGCCTATGCAACACATTATGTGGATTTGGGAAGGGCAGAGCAGCTAAAAAAGGAAAAGATTAAGAAGGATACAGCAATCCAGGCAGGAAGAAAATAAATATTGACACTGAAAAAGTTATGAGTTAATATAGGTTCATATTTTAAAGAAAAGGCAGGTATGTATATGTTGGTGGTATCTGTAATGACAAAGAACAACTAAATTTAATAAAAAGGGTAAGCGCTGCGAGTGGTAAGCACTAGGGATAGTGTTTTATTTGCGGTACCCTTTTCAGCATTATTGAATGCTGGTTGTTTCTGCCTTACAGAATACTGCATATACTGGGAATTATTGTCTTGTTTTGATGAATGAGAAAAAGGTAAAGTATGGCTGTAGAGGTCATGCTTTTTTTATTTTAGACCAACTATGAAATGGAGTGCAAGTTTTAAGACATTGCGGGTATCCTTTCATGTAAAGCCTTGTTTTACTGCGTCAATTTGAGACATATGGATTCGTGGTTTCAGTCTGTTTATGATAGGCAGAAACCACGTTTTTTTGTGTCTTGAACGAAATTATATTTTATTTGGAGGTTTTAAACATGAAGATGATACGGACAGAAAATATAACGAAAAAGTATAAACGGTATAAGAAGCAGGAGGGAGTGATAGGAAGTATTAGGGGGCTGTTCCATAGAGAATATGAAGAAAAAATTGCGGTAGATGCCTTTAATATGGATGTGGATGAGGGTGAGTTTATAGGATTGATCGGACCGAATGGAGCGGGTAAAACTACCTTAGTGAAGATGCTGACTGGTATTATTGCGCCAACAGGCGGCGAAATTCAGGTCATGGGATTTTATCCTAATAAGCTGGAGAAGGCATTTAAGCGTCAATATGCGGTAGTTATGGGGCAGAAAAGTCAGTTGTTTTTTGAACTGACAGCGGAGGATACGTTAAGACTGTTTAAAGAAATATATCGTATTCCAGAAGACGAGTACAGGAAAAATAAGAACTTTTTTGTGGAGCTGTTTCAGGTGCAGGAGATTATGGATGTACAGGTAAGGACATTATCATTAGGAGAAAGGATGAAAATGGAATTGATCGTTGCATTGCTTCATAATCCCAAAATACTGTTTTTAGACGAGCCGACAATCGGACTGGATGCTGTGGCAAGTAAACAGATTCGGACTTTCCTGAAAAATATAAATGAATCGAGAGGGACGACCATCCTGCTGACTTCACATTATATGGAGGATATTAAGGCATTATGCAAACGCTCTATTGTGGTAAATTACGGCAGAAAAATATATGACGGCGATACGGATATGTTATTTGAACAATACCAGAAGAGCAAGAAAATGACTATATACTTTGAGCATAGTGTAGAGCCTGATGTCCCGGAATATTGCAGGATATTAGAAAAAACAAATGACAAACTGGTGCTTGAAATACCAAAACAAAATACAGAAAAAGTCCTGGAATCGTATATCGGTCATTATCCGATCCGGGATATTGGAATTGAGGAAGAAGAAATAGGCTCTGTAGTAGAGCGTATCTATAAGGGGGTGTAAAACGTGAAGAAATATTTGGAAATTGCCAGGGCATATATGAAAGCGCAGTTGATCTGGAGAGCAGATGTATTTATTGATGTGATTCTGTCAGTGGCGAAGATCTTGTTTGCATGGATCTTATGGAGTATTTTGTTTGAAGAAAAAGAGCAGATAGCAGGATTGGAATTTCACACCATGATTTCCTACTATATCATAAGTTCCTGTCTATTCCAGATGGAAAAGTCTGCTGAGATCAGCCAGCAGATGACGGGGATGTTAAGAAACGGCACTTTTTCAAAATATATGGTGATACCGGTACAGACACAGGGCTATTTTGTGGCGATGGAGGCCGGGAAGCTTGCATTTTCTTCAGGCATTGGCTTTTTAGCAACTGTTCTGTGGTTTTGTTTGTTCAGGATTTCTATTGTACATACAGTCAATTTGAAGATATTGCTATGCGGAATTATCATGGTTATTTTAGGTCTGCTGTTTATGGCTTTGCTCAATTATTTCCTTGGGATTTTAACTTTAAAATTTGAGGAGATCAGTACCTTTCTCATGATAAAGGATAATTTATCAGCAGTTGTGACAGGAGCGGTGATTCCCCTTGCACTTTTGCCGGAATGGATGATAGCCGGCATGAGATTTCTGCCGTTCTATTATGTTACATATCTCCCAAGTATGCTGTTTATAGGAAAATGTGAGGAGGAAGCAGTGACGGGCTTATTTGTTTTAAGTATATGGTGCATTTTCTTTATTGTTTTAAATCAAGTAACTTATGAACATTATCGAATGAAATATGACGGAGCAGGAATATGAAAGATAATTTTAAATTTTTAATAGAATTAATGAAATTAAGGCTATCCCATATCATGACATTCCGGTTGGGATTCTTTGGACCGTTTTTTATTGACACCAGTTATTTTCTGGTCCAGCTTTTTGCCTTTGAGGCAATTTACGGGCATGTGGATAAAATACGTGGATGGGGGCATGGAGAAATCCTTGTTTTTGTAGGAACATTTTCCCTGATCAATGCCCTTAACATGATAATTTACTTTTTTGGAGTGATCTCCATACCTGAAAAAGAGTAGTCTCGGAAAGTAACTGTATAGAGAAAAAAAATAGCGGATTCTGTGTATCAGATTTGGAGAAAAAGCGGACAGAGAAACAGCGTGCCTGATATTGTGGCGGAGTTTATCAATAGAGGGCATGACTTTAAGACCTCCCTTATGGCAGGTTTTTGAAAAATACAGATAGAAATGGAAAGCAGATTTATGCAGCCAGTTTCTGC
>NZ_KE159726.1:126399-241020 GCF_000403455.2 Dorea sp. 5-2
GGTGTTAGTCAATAAATATGTTGGTCTAATCTCATTACAGTATTACCAGACGATAATTGCGTACATCATAGACACCATGCCAATAGCAACTGTTTCCAATATTGCACAATGAAAGAAACAGAGAAGTTGCTAAACCTCCTGCACACCGGAAAGCTATCGAAAATAGTGCATTGTAACGATTGAGATATTTTGTTGCCACTCCGCGGTAATGGTTGTATGTTTCCTTAATATAGGAATGCATGCTGTTCACTGTATTCAGATTAAACAGCTTCTTATTTTCTTCATGGTTTACATCCATAACCGTACAACCCGTCGCTGCCCCCAGACTGTTATAGCTTCGAAGTCCATCTGTAAGTATTAGAGTCTCCTCGCAGATATGTGTGCCAAATATTTCATACAATTCCTTGCCTGATGGCTTTGCGCGGTTTACGGTCTCTGCTATTGCCTTGCCATCACGCTGGATACCTGTGCAGATTGCGATATATTCATTTGAAATCCCTCGTTTTGCTGCCGTAGCTCCATGCTTACGGGCAGTACGGTTCGCTTCCGTTGGAACGGTCTTTCCTTTATAGCAGTCAAGGACAAATGTTTCATCCAGTTCAGCGATACCAGAAAGAAGAACAGGCTCTTTTTCAAGCATGTCCTGAAGTGCCATAAGAACTTTATGCCTCATATTAAATGCTGTTTGATGAGAAAATCCGAACTTTTCAGCAGAGAAGTCCAGAGATGCACCAACCAGTGTGTCATGAATGAAATCGGCCCAAATGGATCGGCTAAAATGCGAATTGGCCGTCAGTGTACCGGTTGAGTATAGGTAGGTCTTTCCGCATTCATGACAATAGAAACGCTGTTTCCCATTTGCATGACCATACTTGATAACTTTTGAACTCTGACAGTACGGGCATTGGGGTCTGTCAGCTAGGCTTTGATTAACGGAAACGATCCCCATTACAAAGTTAATGATGCGTTCCAAGTCCGAGTTACATAGGTTTTTAATGCAATCAAACAGCGTATTGATTTTATCTTTCATATGATTATCACCTCAAAATTCATTAGATAATCATATGATACTACTTTGGGTGTCCCAAAATCTGGACACTCAGCAAGACCAACATATTTTTTGACTAACACCATTATTAAATATCTGTTTCTGGTTTTTATGATGACGATACTGTACTACGATATGGAACTCTTGATACGATGCTGTGCTTTTTTTGTTTTCTCTGTAAACAATTTAACGAAAATTGAGGAGACAGCGATTGGCTTGTGTTTGAAAGTACCAGGGATTGCTTTTTATGGAATTTATAAGTTTATTTTTTATTGTGTATTGCCATATGGAATCATTGCAACGTTGCCGACACAGGCACTTATAGGGGCACTGTCAGTAAAGGGTCTGTTTTTTGGAGTGACAATTGTGTGTATTTTTACTTTTTTTGCATTATCATTTTGGTCATATGGAGTACACAGATATGAAAGTGCAAGCAGCTAATTATTTTTTATAATAGGATGGTTAAAATGGTTCAAACTGATAAAGTATTGGAATTTGATAAGGTAAAAGAGAAGTGGATGGAACTGGCGCTTACAGAGTGGGCAAAAGAAAAGATTAAGGACACCGTTCCTGGCATGTCAGAGAATGAATTGATAGCAAGGGGAGACAAGTGGAAATCCGCCGTTGGTTTCTTTAAGTGGGATTAGAGAATGCATCCAAACGGCTGCTAAAGGAGACTGTTTATCCATTTCATAGCTTGAAGATATGGAAAAGCTGTCAGAAATTAAAAAATTATTCATATGCTTTTGGACCCGATCAGACACAGCTACACTGCAAAAGAGAGGGCGAGTGAACAGGGAATCGGTCACTATGTATACCCACACTATACGAGGGCCAAGCGGGCATGCTTGCATGCACATTTGGCGACTGCCGTGAGGGTCAAATACCCCGCTGCTCTGCAGCGCTACAAATTTGATGTCCCGTTGCTTGCAGCGGGGGCTTTGACTCATGTTTGAATTACGCAGCCAATATGTTATCCTGACAGAGGGAGAAAAATGTCCGTCATTTCAGACATAAGATATCGGAAAAGAGTAAGGATTGTCCGGAGCGAACATTTGGTCCTTCTATTATTCTCGTAATTTTAGGTATTCTATCCCTTGTTGATATGCAGCTTCTGCAGAGGTTTCGATATTGGGTATGAGCACGTTTTCTTTCTTGTACTGATCCGGTCTGATAAACTTTTTATGGGAAATGCCTATTTCCAACTTAGAATTTTTAAGTGTAAATACAAGGATATCTCCATAGGCACTGGGCTGATTACTGCTAGGTTCTCCAATAATTTTCCCCAGATTCCCATCTCGTATCCATGTACAAAGCAATGTTGCAGAACTAAAAGTATATTTATCCGATAGAACGACCAATTCTATCGGATTGCCCGGTTCCTCCGCTTCAGTTGATTCTTTATATGTTACAAGCCCTTCTTTTTCTACATATCCTCGCTGTTCTGTTGCAAAGGAAGAATATCGACATATCATAGCCATATCAGGTACCGACATTCCCAGTTCATTCAAAAGCAAACTACAAGCGTTACTATCACCTCCTGGATTTCCCCTAACATCAATCATCACTTTGTGACACCCAGTATTGAGTGCACGTTCCAACTCTGAGAGGATAAAATCTAACTTTGTGTCGACCACACACAAGTTTAAATCAACTACAAAAATGTCTCCTTCTTTATAACAGTTATTTTCTCCCATTCCATAAGACATCGTTTCAAGCCTTTTCTTTCCAAAAGAATATTGCTTTTCTTTCCCATCAGAAAACAGTATTTGTACATTGTTATCTTTCATTTCCACTCCGCAATTTGCTAATACACTTTTGATTACCAAAAATCTTTCTCTGTTTTTCGCTATCGCACTTTGATTCTCTTTAGGTCGAATCAAGTCAATGTTTTGATAAATATCTTGTACGCTTATACCGCCAATTTTTTCTATGCATATGTCTGTTTTTTTTCCATTTTCGCACAAATATGTTTTCCCATCTTCATAACTTGATTCTATTTGTAAGAATGGAAATTCTTCCCCGGTCTCCCAATTAAGTGTTGTGTGTCCGTCATTGAGAGAGGATAAATAGATTGAAGTTATCTTTTGAAATTCAGTTATCGGCATTGCTCTTTTTGTTGCTTTCATATATTTTTCTTTCGCAGCTTTATATTTTTCTTGATCCTTTTCCAACAAAAAGAAGGGATGCACATTTTCAAGGTACTCTATCACTTGCTTTCGATCTTCTTGAACTTGCGTTTTCGTTAAATTATGTTTCAAGGAACTATCTGTTTCTTTCTGAACTGAACACCCAGACGGGTAAACTATAAGAAGCATTATTAAAATAATAACGCTTGTTTTTTTTAAATATTTTACTTTGACATTTTGTTGCATACCATGTCCTTTCTTTCACAATTTTTATAAAACAGGAAATAAATTTTTATGAATCTTTTCAAAAATCCCATAAGTTCGAAAACCCTTATTCTATGCAGACTATGGAACTTTTGCTATGTATTCCAGATTCTTAAATCGACTTAAACTAACTCATTGCTGAACCGTGTGCATAATAACCCAATGTAGTAGTGATGTCTTTATGCCCTATGATATATTGTAAGGCTTTCGGCGGCATATTCGCTTGCACATACGAAGTGGATGTGTAAGTATCATATCGTTTTCACTCCTAAGTATAGACGAAAGATTGTTTATAATCAATACAAAACAGATTTGCGGGATATATTAAAGCAGCTGTGCAGTTACAAAGGAGTGAAGATTCTGGAGGGGCATCTGATGTCCGACCCTGTGCATATGCTTGTAGGCATACCGCCGAAGATCAGTGTATCGTCCTTCATGGGATATTTGAAGGGAAAGAGTGTGCTCATGATGTTTGACAGGCACACAAACTTAAAATCTAAGTTTGGGAACCGTCATTTCTGGTCGGAGGGATATTATGTGAGTACGGTAGGTTTGAATGAAGCCACCATAAAGGAGTATATCCAGGATCAAGAGAAGGCAGACATTTATAGATATGTTTTCAAAAGCAACTTATGTGGCATGCGGAGTATGGCGGCTGATCTTGAATCCCCGGAAGGTGGTATCCGGAGCGTATGAGTTATGGATGCCAAGTGAGAACGTACTGAATCAGGGAACGAGTTTTTTGTTCCCTACGGATCAGACAACACTTACGATCCCTTCCGCGGCAGGCTGAGCGATCACCGTGGGGGCTTATAATGCGTTGACCTTTGCGTATGCGGATTTTTCGGAAAGGGGTTATACAAGAGGGGCGAGGGCGCTGCCGGGGTTTGAGGAGTATCCGAATCCGCAGGTGGGGTATGGGGTGCTGTGTGTGATAGTATACTATTGTAAAGTATTAATGGCTATTTGGGGATTTAGATAAAATATTCTTGCTAAATATGGACATTTTGTATGGATGGATATATAATGTGAAAAAAGGAATTAAATTTGCGAATCTGGACAAAATGTATAGAAATGGAAAAAGGTGAGACTATGGACAACAAATATTTGGTGCGAATTATTAGGAATGAGCTTTTTAATTTTAAAAATGTTGAGTATGGTGATATCCGTTATATGAATTATAGTGCGGTTAATAATAATGCTCAGATTGAAGAAAGAGATGTTGTTGGCTTATATGGGCAGAACGGTTCCGGAAAAACAGCAATTGTTGAGTCGTTAGATATTTTAAAATGTATTCTTTCAGGAGTCGAAATACCATATAGAGTATATGAAGGGTTATTATCCACTGATAATAAAACTAAATTAAGTACAGTGTTTTTTATGGAGTATTCCGGTCAAAAGTATAAAATTCAATATGATGTTATATTATTTGCAGATAGAAAGGAAGAAAAAATTAGTCTGCTTAAAGAGAAAATTATATATTGGCGTAGAGGTAAAACCTGGAAAACAGAGAGAGATTTGGAATTTTGTAATCCTTATTATGATACGGATTCTATTTTAAATGATGTGGCTGTCAAATTTCAATCAACACATATGAAAGCATTTCAAGATACTATTATTACAAAGGGGTTTCAGAATTTAGCAGTATATTGCGCACAAAAAAAATTGTCAATATTTTTTAATGAATTAATGTTGGATAAGTTGACAAAAAGAAATGAGGAACCGACATTAGAAGAAAGTATTTTAAGCACGATAATACAGGGCTTATCAAGTTTTGGACGCTTGTATTTTCAAGTTGTGAAGATAAATCAGCTGGCAGATATCAATAAAAACAATATTTTGCCAGTGAATATATACGCTGAAAGTGAAAGTTTCGTGATGCGGGGATGCTTACCATTAGTAATGAATGGGCAAGGAAAAATACCAAAGAGTTTGTATCTTTCATTAAAAAAGGCGATTTTTGCAATTAATATTGCACTAAAAGCAATTGTGCCGAATTTAAGTATAGATTTACGAAGTATATCTGAAGAATTAGATAAAGAGGGCAATAGTAGTGTACTGGTAGAAGTATATTCAATCCGTGATGGGAAAGAATTTTTGACTAAATATGAATCAGAAGGAATTAAAAGAATTATCTCTCTCTTGAATTATCTTATTTCTCTTTATAATTATCCGGAAATTTGTCTTATAGTTGATGAATTGGATTCTGGGATTTTTGAATATCTATTGGGGGAACTGCTTGGTGTATTAAATGAAGAGGCAAAAGGACAGTTAATTTTTACTTCTCATAATTTGCGGGCGTTTGAAAAATTGAACATAAAAAATATTGTTTGCACAACGGTTAACCCTAAGAATAGATATATTCGTTTGATAGGTAAAGAAAAAAATCATAATCCGAGAGATTTTTATATTAGAACCATTACAATCGGAGGCCAACAAGAAGAATTATATGATGAGGCTGATTTGCAGTCCATTGGTTATGCATTTCGGCGTGCATGTAAAGGAGAAAATGATATAAAAATAAGTTTTTCTAATCAGTTTAGAAAGAAATTAGTAGAAACAATTTATTAAAGAGGGAAATGTAAATGACATTGAGGCGATCTGGCTTAAAGTGGATGAATATATAAAAGATAAGAAAATAGTAAAGAAGGATATTGCGCAAATCATTCATGTTTTTGATACAGATGGAGTATATGTACCTGACAGTGCAATAATAGAAGGAAAAACAAAAGAATTTTGGTATACAACAACCAGTATAAGTTGCAAAGATTCTCAGAGAAATAGAAATAAACAGAAAAGGAATTTAATGGATTATTTGTTAGATTTGCAAGATATTAAGGGAATTTCATATCAAGGATATTTTATGTCATCTAATTTGGATCATGCTTTATATGATATACAAAATTTGGAAGATGAACTTAAAGGAGAATATGCAGATGAATTTTATGCTGCATTTTTGGATTTGGAAGATAAATTTATTGATTTTTTAAAAACAGATGTTGTAAATGGAGTTCCAGATTCATTTCCTTCTTCATGGAGATACATAAAAGAAGGCGTTCGTTCATTGGAAAGACATACGAATTTGCATATATTTTTTAATCAAAATCCACATTGGGTATGATTAGGTCTATAAAGTAGCTATTATTATAATGATATAGTGATTAAAAAGATGTACCAAAGAATCTTGGCTATTTCAGAAAGGAAAAACCATGTTTCTTAAAAAATACATGTAGAAAATTTTAGGTTATTAATGAATTATGACGTGAATTTGGATGAGGGATTGACGCTTTTTGTTGGAAAGAATAATGCCGGAAAAACATCACTTATGAATTTAATGGATATGGTTGTCAGTGGAAGAAATTTGACTTTTAATGATTATCCTATTCCATGTCGTCAGAATATTTATCAAGCATTTGCTGATTTTTGGCGTGGAGAGATTTCGTTTGAGGATTGTGTCAATAGGATTCCTATTACAATGATGAGTTTATGTATTGATTATTCTAAAGAATCAGAAATTGATTACCTTGGGGGGGATCTCCATTTATTATTGATTTGGATGAAAAAGTTACAGAGGCGGTTATTCTGGTGAAATACTCATTTTCAGCAACAGACGATATATTGTATGAGTTGAAGAAGAGCTATGAAGATATGAAGAGACGTGTAGAAGATGCTGAGACTGAAGAAACAGATATGAAAAAAGTCGGAGTAGAAGCTGAAGGACATACAGAGCTTAATGTTGAGATTTTGTCAAAAATTATAGAACAAGCTTTTTCGAGTCTGTTTTCGCTACATATAATAGCGGTAAATCCAACAGATACATGTAATACGCAAGAAAAGACAAAAAAGGAGATCCGAGATTTATTTGTATTGGCTACTATTAGTGCAGAGAGAAGCTTAGATGAAGCTGATAATGTGAAAGAGAAACCGTTAAGTGCGGTGATGAATTGAAGAAAAAAGTAATCGAGGAGAGTTTGTTGCCAGATGGGATAAATGGTGAAGATTTTGATGTGGTACGTTACGAAATAGGGGCAAGATATGTGGAAAACAGAATTCTGTATTTGTATCATAATGATGTTATTTCATTATTCTCCAAATTTATGGATAATAAAAAATTTCGACGGCTTTTGACAGTGCAATATCCAATTATATTGATTGATGAATATCAGGATTCATTAAAGGTAGTTATTGATCAGTTCTTAAATTGGTTTATAGGTTCCCAACAGGTTATTGTCGATGTACTAAATAAAATGCGGCCTGAATTGCCCCAAATTACTGCAACAGATGATAATGAAGGATTTGTCAAAGTAATCACATGCAATGATTTTTGGGTCCGGGGCGGCAAATGAAGTATGGAGTTACGGAGACGAGGTGTACCATGTCTGTGAGAAATATATGCGGATCCAGTATGCTGGGAGACAGAGGATGAGTACATGTATGGCGATCGGCTGTTAGTAGCGCCGGTTCTTGAGGCAGGCACAAGAGTACGGAGGGTATATTTTCCGAAAGGAAGCGGCTGGAAGGATTGCGAGACAGATGTGGGGTACGGTCCGGGAGAGACGGTAGAAATCCCTGTTACGTTAGAGAGTATGCCGGTATTCTTAAAGATGGAAAATAGTGCGGCAGTATGAAGCAATAAAGCAGGAGGGAGGTCAAAAGCATATATAATTCGCAATAAATTTTTGTATGATCCATAGATACGACTGGTTTCAACAGACCAGATTTGAAAATAATAAAAGGCTGCCATAATCCCGCACTCCAATGCCAGCGGGATTGTGGCAGCCTTTTTATTCCCGCGAGCAACGAGCCAAGTAGTCATGCTTACATAGATATTTGACTTTAGAAGTCAAAACATAGTATTCGCGGACAATATGATGCGGTACGATATGCTGTCTGTTATAATCTATGATATGCAATACAATACGTGGTTTTATATAAATATAAAGGAGCATGGAATGAAGAGATACAGAGCGCTCTCGGAAACTCAATAGCGAATAAGCAGGAAAGGGTGGTTTTCAGAAATGAGAGGGATAAGGGATGGATGATTGTGGGGCTTGAGCAGTCCAGAGAGCATAAAGAATAAAAATGTGCATCACTTTAAACCCTGTTGGAAAACAGGCCTGAAAGAATCTAGAAGCAGGAAACTTGGTTTATGCGGCTGCCTGCACCTGCTGTTTATAGCGGGCATCCAGATGGATGCAGATTCCGATCATGGTTTATTAAAGAACTATAGTTATTCGAGAAGAAAGCATTATGCCACTAAATAAGCGGATATACTACAATCTTCTCGAATAACAAATCATTGCTAACGGAGAAAATCGGGCATATTCTGCTTCTCCTGTGGCAGTGATGGTTCAGTCTTGTTTTGCGGAAACCATTTGTTATTCCATTCCTTCATTGAACGGTCAACGGTCTGCTGTGAAATATCCAGGTAGATCTGGGTCGTCTGTATGGAAGAATGTCCAAGGATATTTTTTACAACAGCCAGTGGTACACCTGCTTCAATTAGATGTGTTGCCGTTGTATGCCGCATTACATGCGGTGTATATGGCCCATTACAGAACTTATCCGGGTGGACGGATTTTGCAGCTGTAACGTATTTTGTGAAAATTTCTTCAATGGCGGCCACAGACAGATGGTCATTCCGCTGGCTGGGGAAAACATATCTGTCAGGTTGATCGCGTATCCGTCTGGAATTAATATATTTATCCAGCAGTTGTGTTGCATCTGAAGTGATCTTTACCCTGCGGGACTTTTCCCCTTTCCCTGTGAGCGTCAGGATGGCGTTCCCCTTTTCATCGTGTGAGACATCCATTACTGCAAGTTCGCAGATTTCCTGTGCTCTTGCCCCGCTGGAATACATCACGGATAAAAGGACGAGATCGCGCCAGCCGAGTTTTTCCATGGCATCCGGGAGTGAAAAAAGAATGGACAGCTCTTCACGAGTGAAGGAAGTGCGCTGTTTGCCCTTTACCCTCCGAAATGATTTTTTTGCGATCCTTGTCAGGCTGCTTCGGAACACGCATCCCGCTTCAAGGTTCCTACACTGTGCGTACTCTGCAAAAGAGGATAGTGCTCCCATACGCTGTTTGGCTGTAGTTCGGCTGTTTTTTCTATCGGATACCAGCCAGTCAAAAAATCCTGTTAGCATATCAAAGTCCAGCATTTCAAATGTGATCTGACTGATATCGGTTCCTTTCTGCTCTTCGAGATATTGGAACAGGAGCCGGAATGCACATTTATAAGAAGAAACTGTGTTTTTGCTGGCATTCATGGAGACTGGAAGGTATTCCGTGATAAATCTCCCAAGGAGACTTAAAAACTCGTATTCTGACTTATTCTTCTTCATAAGGTACCTCCACTTCTGGAATCAGACCAGTCGTAAATGCTTCAAACGCATCCATGGTTCCAGGAACCTGTGTGCCGGAAAAACGCATATACTGATCAGTATCGATTAGGCATTTATGCCCAAGGTAAGTCGGCAAAAGGAGATCGTTTATATCAACAGGATGGCCTACTGCTTCCAACTGCTGCATGGATTTCAGGACAAACAAGTGGCGAAAGCAGTGCAGGCAGGCTCCCCGGTCATTTGGGGATTTATCCCGCTGGTCAATGTTGGCCAGCTTCAGAATCTCTGCAAACCAGGCATCCATTTGGCGTTTCGTATAGTGCCGGCCGGGTTTATCTCCCGGGAAGAGGTAGGCTTCTGGATTGTCCATGATTCCAAGTGTGAGACAATACCTCTTCAGGATCTCCAACAGCGAATCATGGATAGGGATCAACCGTTCTTTTGAGAATTTAGTCTTTCGCAGGAACAGCGTCCCTTCTTTAAAACATACGTCTTTTCGCTGCAGTGCCATGGTTTCCCCCAGCCGGGTTCCGCATCCGTAAAGGATACGCAATGCCATTGGTATTTTTAACTGTAAGAATGGGCTGCAGCTACCCGGTTTACGGGGAGATAAGTTGTCCGCATAGTGCATGATCTTCTGGATCTCTGCCTCTGAGTAAATATACGGGATATACTCGGATTTTACTTTTGGAGATTCTGGTAAAAACGCCGGGATTCCAAGGCTGTCCAGATATTTTACAAATCCTCTGACAGCACCAACTTTTTCATTGATGGTTTTACTTTTTCCCGGGATAGATGAAATCCAGGGTGTAAGGATGTCTTCTGTCAATTCCTTTTGGGGGAAGTCTATCTCTGCCAGATATTGATCCAATGAAGACAAGGCCCGCTTAGTTAGCGATACAACGGGATCAGAAACGCTGAATGTCTTTAGTGCCAGATACGCTTCCATTTCATCGGCGAATATACTCTTAAACACTGGAACCACCATCCTTCCCAGAAAGAAGTTCTGCAAAGTTGCCGCTAGGGGCAGGGACTGCGAGAGGACAAAGCCGCATGCTCTGGATGTCGATCCGGGCATAATGGCGGATGGCGTGTTTTGTCCCATGCCCCAGAACCCGGCGGACAACTTCTGTTGATACGTTGTCATTAACCATGTTGCTTGCGATGGATGACCTGAAAGCCCGGCTTCCATGCCTGCGTCCATTAATGGGAATCCCGGCGTTTCTGAGCAGCGCCCCGACCATTGTGTTGATTGCGCCATAGTCCATCGGCGTATATGGGATCACAAGCGTCATAAAAATCTGCTGGCAGCCTGCCACTTCGGGGCGTACTTTGTTGATATAGTCCAGCAGGGCTTCTTTTGCTTCGGGAAGCAATTCACTTTCCCATGGCTCACCCGTTTTCTGCTGTATAAAATGGATTCTGTTATCCGTGAAATCAACGTTTTCAAAAGTCAGGGAAGCAATATCACAGGAGCGGATGCCATATCTGGACAGGAGTAAAACAATCGCATAATTCCTTATCCCAACAGGGGTTGTGCGGTCAATAGAATCTTCAATTGCAGAAATCTCATCCGTGCTATAAACCGTTGGCTGGGGATCGTTCTTCTTGCGGTACTGGACAAGCCTTGAATAATCACGTTCCAAAGTTCCGTGTTCAAAGAGAAATCTGAGAAAGGGGGCAATCCTTTCCCAATAACGGGAGAAACTCAACTGCAAAAAGGCTTTCTGTATCAGTTTCCCGCTGATGTCCCCAGTATCTTCACAGCCGAGGGCGGAGAGATTGTCCAAAAACCTGCTGAGAATCCATCGCTTGTAATGAAGAGTGGTTTGTTTATTCCCGTTGCCTCTGCAATAGGAAATATACGCATCAAGGGACTGGCTGAGGCTGGAGGGGAGATTAACTACAGCAGTTTTATCTCCCCATAAGGCATCTCGCCCATCCAGGCCCTGATACAAACGGTTGAGTTTACGCACGATCACCTTCGCCCTTGAGACACGGGATGGACAAACTTTGAGTTCCTGCTCACAGTATTGGATGAGGCATTCTCCTATTTCAGGTGTGTATTCATCCAGTGCATTCGCATTCATATAAGCCGTGAATGCTTTGAGAATGAAATCCATGTCCTTAACAGTACTGCTACTGTAGGATTCTGACTGGAGCAGCATGCGCAAATGTGCTGTCAAGTCGTTGAAAGTTGATTGATTTTCCATACAAAATCCTCCTCTGTAAATTTGGTGTCGGGTCGACACAACACCAGTATACAGAAGAGTTTATATAGATCATTGTTATTCGAAGAGAATATGAAAAATCTTTTATTTTATGGGGAGGTGAAAAACTCATTGAATAATGAAACTCATTTAATAAACCATGTTATCTGAGATCTCAGATAACATGGTTGTCATGAAAGAATAATGCTCCTTTGTGTGTATGAACATACGGTGCAGTCCGTAATCATTGAGGATGCGGTTGTTGATACGTTCCGTGGCGGTGCGTTGGTTATAAATCTTCTTATAAGCATCTGTGCCGCGGGGGATATCGGTGTAAAGCCGGATATCCCATTCGGGCCGGGTCTTGACACTTCCGGTAAGTAGTTTATATCATTTCTTCAAGAATTCAAGAAATTCCTTTTCGCGCTTGCTGAGCTTATAGTTTTGGGCTGTCACACAGCAGGAGTAAAGTTGATACGTCTTCTCATGAAACGGGATTGCCAGATATTCTCCATTGGATGGGGGATTCCAGAAGGCCATTGTTGTCAGATATTCACCGCTTCGCAGGGTGTCATAAAAACCCCCTCTGTCAGATACTTCCAGAAGTTGCGGATGATCTGCAATACCGAGGATATGGAGATAATTTCTGGAACTCTTGTCATTATAAATGACGAAAGGATAGTCATTAAGGTTCTCCGCTTTGATTTTCGGCATTTTTGCCAGAGGATGTGTGCGATGCAAAAAGACATACATCTGCAGTGGAGGCAGAAACAACTCTTCATGAAAATGATTCTTTTCAATCAATTTCTTGTATTTTTGTTTCTTTTCCGGCGCAAAGAAAATAATTCCTATAGTACTTTCGCCTGATGCAACCGATTCCATAACTTCTTCATTTCCCATTTCACGTATCTTGTCTGAAAACTTATATGTGGATGCATTATGGAATTTGAGAAATTGTTCCATAACATACGTCGCATAATAACTGGCAATATTAAGTTCACGTTCATCCGTGGCCGCATTGATTTCCCGCAATTTTTTGAGTTCCATCAGGATTACTCTTGCACAGTCCAGAAACCGTTCTCCTTCCTTTGTCAGGATCACCCCCGTAGCCGTCCTGCTAAAAATCCGATAACCGAGTTCATCTTCAAGTCCTTTGATCATGCCGCTTAAATAGGGCTGCGATACAAACAGATTCTGCGAGGCTTTCCGAATCGAACCCGCCTTTGCCACTGCGGCTGCATATTCCAGATGATTAAAATTCATTTAAATATACCTCCTGATAATTTCAACCTATAACTAATTACTTATATCTTCTCATACTTTTCGGAATAACGCAAACGGTATTTTCCGTGTTATGATTTCAACATAATAAAATACGAATATGTATTCGATGAAAGAGAGGAAAGATACTATGACACATCAGATTCTAGAAGAGGCCCGGGCAATGCAGACGGAATTGACCGAATGGCGCCACACACTCCATCAGATTCCTGAATTGGGACTTTATCTGCCGCAAACAACTGCGTTTATCAAAGAAAAATTAACAGAAATGGGAATTACTTTTCAAGAATATGAAAATTCTTCCTGTATTACTGCCACGCTTGGCAGCGGCGGAAAATGTTTTCTATTGAGAAGTGATATGGATGCGCTTCCGATGGAAGAGGAGTCCGGAGAATCATTTGCTTCTACAAACGGAAATATGCATTCATGCGGTCATGATCTTCATGCGTCAGTTCTGCTAGGCGCGGCCAAGCTTCTGAAAACACACGAGCAAGAGATCAAAGGCACAGTAAAGCTGTTATTTCAGCCGGGGGAAGAAACCTTTGAGGGAGCAAAAGCCGCTATTGACGCCGGCATTTTAGAAAATCCTCGTGTAGACGCTGCATTTGCAATGCATGTTGCATCCATTTTGCCTAATAATATTATCATTTATGGATCCTATCCGATGGCCGCCGTTTATGGCTTCCGGATCAAACTGACAGGTTCCGGGACTCATGGCTCTACGCC
Organism: Dorea sp. 5-2; assembly: GCF_000403455.2. GTDB lineage: Bacteria > Bacillota > Clostridia > Lachnospirales > Lachnospiraceae > Sporofaciens. The sequence continues at coordinate 140,404 of NZ_KE159726.1, forward strand.
GCAGCTTGGCATTGACCCGATCAATACTGGCGTACATATATATCTGGCGCTTCAGGAGCTTATTGCCAGAGAAATGAATCCAAGTGAAGAAGCCACTCTTACGATCGGACGTTTTCATGCCGGCAGTGTATCGAATGTTATTCCGGAGCGCGCCGTTTTAGAGGGAACATTGCGCACATTTAAACCAGAGCTCCGTGAAAAAATGATAGGGCGCATCCGAGAAACCATTACATCCATTGCCTCTGCCTATCGCACGAATGTTGAGATTGAAGTATTGAGCGATGTGCCTCCGGTCGTATGTGATGATACTTTGAACATAGAAATGGTTGAGGCGATACAGGAGCTTGATGATACGCTTGGGATTTATCCGAAATATCATGTAATGGGGTCTGAAGATTTTGCATTTATTGCCGAAAAAGTACCTTCCAGCTATTTCTGCTTTGGCGCAGGGCTTTTGGATCGTACAAAATGGCTCGGACAGCATAATCCAAAAGTCCGGTTCATTGACGAAGCGCTGCCGCTTGGTGCCGCAGTTTATGCAAAGACTGCGCTTGACTGGCTGAATAATCACGCATAGCTAAGTTAATAAAAGTAGAGAGGAAAATATGTATGAAAACGAAACAGAAGAATAAAAGTATTTATCATTGGGTGATTCTTGTCTGCTGTATTCTGACACTGATGTTCGCCTACTCAACAAGATTTGGACTGGCCCAGTTGTTTACAGCCGCAATCTTAAAAGAAACAGGGTTTGCTACAAGCGCGTATTTTCTGTCCACAACAATTGCAAGTGCGATTTGTGTATTTACATCTCCGATTGCCGGGAAACTGCTGCGCGGGAAATATATGCGTCCGGTTTTTTTGATCTGCTGTGTCGGTACAATGGGGTTTTATGCCTGCTTTGGTTTTTGTCATAAGCTTTGGCATTTTTACCTTGTCGGCGCGTTTCAGGGTATTTTTGCAATGGGTGCATGTACAATTCCGGTTACCGTACTGATTACGAACTGGTTTGAGAAAAATCGCGGCCTTATGATCAGTATTGCTATGACAGGAATCAGTATCGGCGGCACTATTTTAAGTCCTGCAATTTCTTGGGCGATCGGCAGTTTCGGCTGGCGTAAGGCTTATTTTATTCTCGGAGCGGTAAGTCTCTGTGTTCTGATTCCGATTGCAGGGTTCATTGTACGGCGTACGCCGGAAGAAGTCGGGCTGCTGCCTTATGGATGCGGTGAAACAACTGTTTCTGGGGCTGCAAAGAAAACAACTGCTTATCCGGCAAGTAGCTGGAACGTATCTCTTAAAGAAGCACGAAAGACGCCGGTTCTATGGCTGTTTGTTGCCGCCGGATTTCTCATCTATTTCAGTTCGTGTATATTGGGCCATATGAGCAATTACCTGCAGAGCGTCGGTTTTCAGGCAGCTTATATCGCTGCATTTATCTCTATATATTCGGTCGTAGCGATTTTTGGGAAGCTTGTGCTTGGACATGTATTTGACCGTTTCGGACCGAAAGGCGGCATGCTGTTTGGCGGCGGTACATTTGTCCTCTTTTTGGCTGCTTTCCTTCTTGTATCCGGAAGACTTGCCGTACTATACCTTGCGGCGGTTCTTTATGGATTTGGGACATGTATTGCTACTGTAGCTATCCCGATCATGACAACGAGTATTTTCGGCGCACAGCATTACAGTGAATTATATGGATTTATTTCTGCATTCACAATGACCGGCGCTGCGATCGGAAGTCCTGCGATCGGGCTGATTTTCGACCTGACTGGTTCATATCGGCCGGCGCTCATTGTTCTGATCATACTTACCCTGCTGTCTATTGCCGCTGTTTTTATCTGCACGGATATGAGCCGGAAAAAATCTGAAAAAGAAAATCAGAAAAGTTAAAATGTGAATATATGGGATATAGAATCATCCATCGCGGAAAGATGGTGAAAGAGATTGCCATGAAGGAAATTGCGGAAATTACGATAGCAGACAATGCGGTATTCCCTGTGGTTTTGGCGGTGATCTCATTTGCTTTTGCAGTTTTGTCCATGTATCATGTGGAACGTAAAGATTTGATCGGATGATCTTCAGAGGAAACTCAGGAATAAAAGTCTTGAAGTTTAGAAGGAACTGTGATATTCTATCAAAAGAATAGAAAAGATGGGAGTTGAAAGGATGAAGACTATTTCTTGCTAAGTTTTATTGTAACTGCATAACAAGACAGGTACGGATGGATATTCCGCTCTTTTGTTATGCCGATAGCAGGAAAGTCATAGATCCGCTCATCTGGGAATTGAAATAAAAGCAATGTCTCTTTTCAAGATTTAAGAGGTGTATTGTGTGTATTTCATGAGGCTGTAGGGAGACTTTCTTGCAGCTTTTTTTGTATCTTCAGCATTGGACAGATCATGTTGAGATACAGATGTAAGGGAGGTGCGCACATATGTCAATGATCGACGTAGTAAATTTAAGTTTTTCGTATGAAGGAAGCTTTGAAGAGGTATTTGAGGACGTGTCGTTTCGGATAGATACGGATTGGAAATTAGGATTTGTCGGAAGGAACGGGCGTGGTAAGACTACATTCCTGAATCTTCTTATGGGAAAATATAAGTACCAGGGGGTGATATCGGCGAGTGTAGAATTTGCCTATTTTCCTTATAGCGTGAAGGAAATAGACAGAATGACGATGGAGATCCTAGAAGAGGTCAACCCGCAGTTTGAAGAATGGCAGTTGTTCCGTGAGCTGAACCTTCTGAATGTGGAGGCGGAAGTATTGTACCGTCCGTTCTCTTCCTTAAGTTATGGAGAGAGGGAGAAGGTTCTGCTTGCCGTGTTATTTCTGGGCGAAGAACGGTTTCTTCTGATCGATGAGCCGACGAATCATCTGGATGTGGAGGCGCGGCGGCAGATCGCGCAGTATCTGAACCGCAAGAAGGGCTTCATATTGGTGTCCCATGACCGGGATTTCCTTGATTCCTGTGTAGATCACATACTCTCGATCAATAAGATGGATATCGAGGTACAGAAAGGGAATTTTAGCTCCTGGTATGCCAATAAGGAGGCAAGAGACAGGTTAGAGGAAGCGGCGAACCGGAAGCTGGGAGCAGAGGTCAAGCGCTTAAAGCAGGCGGCAAGGCAGTCCTCCGGGTGGTCAGACCAGGTGGAAAAGAGTAAGAAAGGACAGCGTGTGGCAGGGCTTCGTCCGGACCGGGGATCTATCGGGCATAAGGCGGCAAAGATGATGAAGCGGGCGAAGGTACTTGAGAATCGTCAGCAGCAGGCGATCGAAGAGAAATCAAAGCTTCTTAAGAATATTGACACGAAGAATGAGCTTGAGATCCGGCATTTGACATACCACACGGATGTCCTTGCAGAATGTAAGGAGGTATCCATATTCTATGATGAAAAGAAGGCATGTTCCCGGATCAGCTTTAAGATCCGGCAGGGAGAGAGAGTCTGTCTGTCCGGAAGGAATGGATGCGGGAAATCCAGTATCTTAAAGCTATTATTGGGAGAAGAGCTTGTATATGAAGGAAATGTCCATGTAGGGTCAGGACTGAAGATCTCGTATGTTTCCCAGGACACCTCCTATCTGAAGGGCGATCTTAAGGAACTGGCGCGGGAATACGGGCTAGAGGAAAGTTTGTTTAAGACATTGCTCTGCAAGCTGGATCTTAGCCGGGAGCAGTTTGAGAAAGACGTAAGCCTGTATAGTGCGGGGCAGAAGAAAAAAGTGCTGCTTGCAAAGAGTCTGTGCGAACAGGCACATCTGTATGTGTGGGACGAACCTTTGAATTACATTGACGTATTGTCTAGGGTTCAGATCGAAGAGCTATTGTTAGAATATCAGCCGACGATCATTTTTGTAGAGCATGACACGGCGTTTCGGAAGAATGTGGCGACGAAGATTGTTGACATGTAAGTAACAGGACACTGTGCAAAGATAAAGAAAGCGAGGAAGAAAGATGAAAGTAGAAAGAAAGTTACAGGAAATGGGATTTGAGCTGCCGAAGGCAGCAGCGCCTGCAGGAGTCTATGTTCTTGCAAGAAGGGTAGGGAATCTTTTGTATCTTGCAGGGCAGACGGCGCATGTGAACGGCGAGGTTCAGGTAAAAGGCGTCGTGGGAAAGGATCTGACGATTGAAGAAGGACAGGAAGGGGCACGGCTTAGCGCCTTGAATATCCTGTCAGTCCTGAAAGAAGAGCTAGGAGATCTGGATAAGGTAAAGCAGTTTGTACAGATGATCGGTTATGTCCGCTGTGCAGATGATTTCGGAAGATATACGGGGGTAGTGGACGGAGCTTCTATGCTGCTGCAGGAGTTATACGGAGATGCCGGACTGGCGGCGCGGATGACGATCGGAACCAATGAGCTTCCGGGCGGAAGTGTCACGGAGATCATGACTGTGGTCGAGGTACAGGATGAAGCAGATGACATTATTTGATGACAGGAAACTGTCGGCGCCGCTTGCAAGCCGTCTGCGTCCGGAGACGCTGGAAGAATTTGCGGGGCAGGGGCATTTGATCGGAGAGGGGAAGATGCTGCGCCAGCTGATCGAACGGGATCAGATATCTTCGATGATATTCTGGGGACCGCCGGGAGTCGGCAAGACGACTCTGGCAAGCATTATAGCCAGTCGGACGAAGGCTGATTTCATTAATTTCAGCGCGGTGACCAGTGGGATCAAAGAGATCAGAGAGGTCATGGTGCAGGCGGAGAACAGCCGGAGGATGGGGCTTAGGACCGTTCTGTTCGTGGACGAGATCCATCGGTTTAATAAGGCGCAGCAGGATGCCTTTCTGCCGTTTGTAGAGAAAGGAAGCATTGTTCTGATCGGCGCGACGACGGAGAATCCCTCTTTTGAGGTCAACGCGGCTCTCCTGTCCAGATGCAGGGTGTTTGTCCTGAGAGCGTTGGAAGAGAGCGATCTGGTGAAGGTCCTGGATCATGCATTAAAGAGTCCGAAGGGCTTTGTGGCCCAGAATGTCCGGATCACGGATCAGCAGATAAGGGCGATCGCCGCCTTTGCGAATGGTGATGCAAGAACCGCGCTCAATACATTGGAGATGGCGGTGACGAACGGGGAGATCAGCGCAGAAGGCATTCGCGTCACGGACGAAGGCCTGGAGCAGTGTATCAGCAGAAAGTCACTGTTATACGATAAAAACGGGGAAGAACATTACAATCTGATCTCTGCGCTTCACAAGTCTATGCGCAACAGTGATCCGGATGCGGCGATCTACTGGATGTGCCGGATGCTGGAAGGGGGAGAGAATCCCTTATATATTGCGAGGAGACTGATTCGTTTCGCCAGTGAGGATGTGGGGATGGCGGACAGCCATGCACTGCCGTTGGCGGTGGCGGCGTATCAGGCGTGTCATTTCCTTGGAATGCCGGAATGTGACGTGCATCTGACCCATGCGGTTACCTATCTTGCCATGGCGCCGAAATCGAATTCCCTCTATATGGCATGCGAGATGTGCAAGCAGGATGTGAAGGATCTAAGAGCAGAGCCGGTTCCCCTGCAGCTTCGCAACGCGCCTACGAAATTGATGAAAGACCTGGAATATGGCAGAGGATATGAATATGCACATGATACACAGGAAAAACTGACACATATGCAGTGTATGCCGGAATCTCTGAGTCACAGGGAGTATTATTATCCCACGGTACAGGGAGAAGAGGAAGAAATCAGCGGCAGGTTAAAGAAGATCAAGGAGTGGAAGTCGAAGTGACATGTGGTGATGGAAGAAAAGAATACATTTCAGAAGATCTATGATGTGATCCGCCAGATTCCGGCGGGAAAAGTGGCGTCTTATGGGCAGATTGCAGCTCTTGCGGGGAATCGGCGCTGGGCAAGGGTGGTAGGATATGCCCTGCATGCGGTTCCGTGTAACAGTGATCTTCCCTGTCATCGGGTGGTGACAAAAGACGGCAGGATGTCCTGTGCCTTCGGAAGCGGGAGATGTAACCGGCAGACAGAGCTTTTGCGTGCAGAAGGCGTAGAATTTGTGGGGGATCATGTGAAGATGGAGAAATATCAGTGGGAGAAGACGGTTTTTTAAGATTCTGCCCAGTCATCTGTACGCCCCGTTTTGCGGGAGATCTGCACCGGAATCGGCACAGATCTTCTGCTAGGCGGGGCGTATATTGGTTGGAGAGTAATTTTTAAACATACTCTATGGCATCATAAGAATCGTAGTCGCCAGTGTATATAATTCAGAATTCTCCTGGTTTGCGCTAAGCAAAGATGAGGAATTGATGGTAACATTCTGCGTTGTCTCTTCTCCGAACGTAGGGGCTGCGGCATATTTTTCCATAGCCTGCACAAGTCCGGCAGAGGCTTCGTCCAGACTGTAGTAGGTGCCGTTCTCGAATTCGTGATAGGCGTCTGCAAAGCTGTTATTCGGGGTTGTGGTGACATCGACCGTATAACTAAAGCCGCCGGCTTCCTTCACGGGAATGCCTACGGTGTACTGGCACTGACTCATGATCGTCTTAAGAGCCGCCTTATATCTGTCCACATAAGCTTCGCTTAAGTCGGCAGGCGGGTCGAATACATCCTCCTCGTACCAGGCGTAAGCTTCTTCTTCGGTACGGTCTGTGTGCAGGGCGAATTGCGCGACGTCGCCTTTGAAGGAAGCGTTGAGGTATGCGTTGATAAAGTCGTAAGTATCTATGATATCGCAAACCTGGTTGTAAGGTTCCATATAGTTGACGATCGCCTGCTCTACGAATTTCTTAAGGCTGTCTTCTGTGATCGAATACTTGTCTCCTTTTTTTGCCACATCAAGAGTTGAGATGATCTCATTGTCATGAACAGGAGTATCCGTAAGAAGCCCGGCGTCATTCTCAAGGATAGATGTGACTGCAGCCGTCAGGTCAGTAGTTTCCAATGTGCTGAGAAATTCACTGTTAGAAGCATCCGTAGTCCGCTGGATATTGATAGGAGTATATGTGACCAGTACGGAGAAGGTATCGTCGCTCTTCTTCTTGGCAGACGAGACTTCGAACGTGACGGCATTGAATGAATCCTTCAGGAATTCCTGGTAGGGTTCCTTTAATTCTTCAGGGAATTGCAGGGTGAACGCTTCATTGCTCTTGGCGATCCCTTCGTCTAAAAGAGTTGTAAAACTGTCAGAGCCCTTTTCTTTCATGGACGTGATCTGTTCTCCGACATATTTGTCTGCGGTATCCCCGTTGCTGCAGCCGGTCAGTACGGCGAGTGCAAATAGGCAGGGAATAAGAAATCCTTTTTTACGCATAACAGTTTCCTCCTGTATAGTTTGATCATCATTATTGTATCATTCTAAAAAGATGACTTCAAGAGGAAATACTACTGGAAAAATGAGTGTATTTTATATATAATGATGATGGAAAGCGGAAAACTATCGAAGAAGGAGGTTTTTTATGGAGATGTTGTCGATCGAAAAAGAATTAATGGGGAACTCTTATCCGGGACGGGGTATTATTATTGGGAAAAGTGCGGATGGAAGGAAAGCGGTGACTGCGTATTTCATCATGGGGAGAAGTGTGAACAGCCGTAACCGTATCTTTGTGGAGGACGGAGAAGGAATCCGTACACAGGCGTTTGACCCGGCGAAGCTTACGGATCCAAGCCTGGTGATCTATGCTCCGGTCCGTGTGCTGGGGAATAAGACGATTGTTACGAACGGTGACCAGACGGACACCATCTATGAGGGCATGGACAGACAGATGACATTCGAGCAGTCGTTAAGGAGCCGTGAGTTTGAGCCGGACGGACCGAATTATACACCGAGGATATCAGGGATCATGCATATTGAGAATGGGACTTATAATTATGCGATGTCTATCTTAAAGAGTAACAACGGAAGCCCGGACGGCTGCAACCGTTATACTTTTGCATATGAGAAGCCGGCGGCGGGAGAGGGGCATTTTATCCATACGTATCGGTGTGACGGAGATCCGCTGCCAAGCTTTGAAGGCGAACCGAAGCTGATCGCGGTCCCGGATGATATGGATGCATTTACGGATCTGCTGTGGAACAGCCTGAATGAAGAGAATAAGGTGTCCTTGTTTGTGCGCTATATTGATATTGCGACAGGAGCTTACGAGACGAAGATTGTGAATAAGAACCAGTGATGGAGGATGATATAGAATGAAGGAATTAGAATTAAAATATGGCTGTAACCCTAATCAGAAGCCGTCTAAGATATATATGGCGAACGGCGGTGAACTTCCGATCCAGGTATTGAACGGTAAGCCGGGGTATATTAATTTCCTGGATGCGTTCAACGGCTGGCAGCTCGTGAAGGAGTTAAAGAAAGCGACCGGGCTTGCGGCGGCTACATCCTTCAAGCATGTATCGCCGGCAGGAGCGGCGGTGGGACTGCCGCTTAGCGATACGCTTGCCAGGATCTACTGGGTGGATGATCTGGGAGAGTTATCTCCTCTGGCTTGTGCTTATGCAAGGGCAAGAGGCGCTGACCGTATGTCGTCGTTCGGAGACTTTATCTCTCTGTCGGATGTCTGTGACGTGGACACGGCAAAGCTCATCAGAAGAGAAGTATCCGACGGGGTGATCGCTCCGGGATACGAGCCGGAGGCGCTCGAGATCCTGAAGGGGAAGAAGAACGGGAATTATAATGTGATCCAGATCGATCCGGACTATGTTCCGGAGCCATTAGAGCATAAGGATGTATTCGGTATTACGTTCGAGCAGGGAAGGAACGAACTTGAGATTGACGATGAATTCTTTGCAAATGTTGTGACCGAGAATAAGGAGCTGACAGATCAGGCGAAGATCGACCTGGCGATCTCCATGATCACCCTTAAGTACACGCAGTCTAATTCCGTATGTTATGTCAAAGACGGACAGGCGATCGGTATCGGAGCAGGGCAGCAGTCCAGGATCCATTGTACGCGCCTTGCCGGGCAGAAAGCTGACAACTGGTGGCTCAGGCAGTCGCCGCAGGTGATGGATCTTCCGTTTGTGGATTCCATTCGGCGCGCCGACAGAGACAATGCGATCGACCTGTATATAGGCGAGGATTATATGGATGTGCTTGCGGACGGCGCATGGCAGGCGATCTTCAAGGAGAAACCGGATGTATTTACAAGAGAGGCAAAGAGAGAGTGGCTTGATAAGTTAACGGATGTAGCGCTTGGTTCAGATGCGTTCTTCCCGTTCGGGGATAATATTGAGCGGGCGCACAGAAGCGGTGTGAAGTATATCGCGCAGCCGGGCGGATCCGTGAGAGACGACAATGTGATCGAGACCTGTAACAAATACGGGATGGCGATGGCATTTACAGGGCTTCGTCTGTTCCATCATTAAGGTTTCTGTTTTTCATTTTTCACGGTATCTGAAAAATATGGTTGTATATTGAGACGAAAAAATATATAATAGTAAAGATGTTTGCGATAATCGTGCAAAAAAAACGGTAAATCAGGCAAATGATGTGAAGGAGTTAATGATTATGGGTAAATATTTTGGAACAGACGGATTCCGTGGAGAAGCGAATGAAGTATTGACAGTGGAACATGCCTTCAAGGTGGGAAGATATCTCGGCTGGTATTATGGCAAGGAGCATAAGGCGAAGATCGTGATCGGCAAGGATACCAGAAGGAGCAGTTATATGTTCGAATATGCTCTGGCTGCAGGGATCACAGCGTCCGGCGCGAATGCTTATTTGCTGCATGTTACAACGACGCCGAGCGTATCTTATGTGACCAGGACGGATAATTTTGACTGCGGCATCATGATCTCGGCAAGCCACAATCCCTTCTATGACAATGGGATTAAAGTCATCAACGGAAAAGGTCACAAGATGGAGGCTGAAGTCGAAGAGAAGATAGAGGCGTATATTGACGGAGAGATCGAGGAGCTGCCGTTGGCGAAGCGGGAAGAGATCGGACGTACCGTTGACTATGCCGCAGGGCGGAACCGTTATATTGGTTATCTGATCTCGCTTGCAACCCGTTCTTTTGAGGATATGAGAGTAGGTTTGGACTGCTCGAACGGAAGTGCGTTCACGATCGCAAAGAGTGTCTATGATGCGCTTGGAGCAAAGACTTACGCCATCAACTGTGAGCCGGACGGAACGAATATCAATACCAATTGCGGATCTACTCATATTGAAGTCCTGCAGCAGTATGTTAAGGAGAAGAAGCTGGATGTGGGCTTTGCATACGATGGAGATGCGGACAGATGTATCGCAGTGGACGAGAACGGCGAAGTGATAGACGGGGACCTGATCCTCTACATCTGCGGCAAATATATGAAAGAGAACGGACGTCTGAACGGTGATGCCATCGTGACGACGATCATGTCTAATCTGGGACTCTATAAAGCATGCGATAAGGCAGGGCTTAAGTATGAGAAGACTGCGGTGGGCGATAAGTATGTGTACGAGAATATGATGCGCAATAATTTCTCGCTTGGCGGGGAACAGTCCGGACACATTATTTTCAGTAAGCATGCGACCACGGGAGACGGAATCCTTACGTCTCTCATGATCATGGAGGTTATGTTAGAGAAGAAGATGAGTCTTTCGAAGCTGGCGGAGCCTGTCAAGATCTATCCGCAGCTCTTGAAGAATGTACGTGTGGCAGATAAGAAGACGGCAAGAGAGAATCCGGAAGTTACCAAAGCGGTGGACGCCGTAGCAGAAGCGCTGGGCGACGACGGACGTATCCTGGTGAGAGAAAGCGGAACAGAGCCGGTGATCCGTGTTATGGTTGAGGCGGCTACGGATGAGCTGTGTGAGAAATATGTCAGTCAGGTAATAGATGTGATCAAGGCAGAGGGGCTGATGGTAGGCTGATCCGGGATTCATAAGATAAAATGGACAGAACAAAAGATGATCGCTAAGATGCAAGAGGGGATGCCGGGGAAATATTATTTTCCCGGCATCCCCATATTATATCAGCAGAAAGAATCCGTTTAGACTGAATGGAACCCTTTTCCGATGATCTCACTGGTATTGGAGATCAGCAGGAACGCGTCCGGCGAATATTCTTTGATAAAGTTACGCAGGCGGATCGCTTCTACACGATTCAGCGCGGTAAAGATAATATACTTGTCTTCGCCGCTGAAAGCTCCCTTGGCTTCTACGATGGTTGCGCCCCGGTGAAGCTGTTCATTGATGTAGTCGCAGATTGGCTGCGGTGAAGTACATACAACGTTAAAATATTTTGAAAGATTCAGGCTTTCGATAAAACCGTCGATCATAAAGGAACGAAGTGCAAGCCCAAGGAAAGAATACAGCCCGGTCTCGATATCAAATATGAAGCAGCCGGCAAGTGTGATGAGGAAATCTGTAGCCAGGAGCGCTTTCCCAATGTCCACGCTAGTATATTTCTTCATGATCATGGCGACAATATCCGTACCGCCGCTGGAGGAACCGATGTTGAATAATATGGCGGAACCGATGGAAGGCAGCGCGATGGCAAAGGCAAGCTCAAGAAGAGGCTGGTCTGTCAGCGGCCGTGTCATGGGGTAGACACGCTCCAATACGGATAAAGTGACAGATAAAAGGATGCTGCTGTACGCCGTCTTTGCGGCGAATTTCTTGCCGAGTACGAACAGTCCCAGAACCAGAAGGACCATATTAGAGATAAAAGAAAAGTCACTGGCGGAGATCGCTCCGGATTTGGCGATCAATACGGCAAGGCCTGTGATCCCGCCGAACGTAAAGTTGTTGGTGAATTTGAAGAAATAGATGCCGACAGCCATGGCAAGTGTGCTGAAGGTCAGTAAAAAAAAGTTTTTAAGTTGTGATCTCATAACATATTCTCCGTATCGTATTTTATGGAGCGTATCTTTTACGCCATTCCCGATTGTAACGCGCAAACGAGGAAAAGTCAATGATCATATTTGTGCGGAAACTGCATTAGAAACGAGGAATCGGTACATAATATTCTCTGTAAGGAGGAATTCATATGTATAGATTTTTACCAATTACAGATGTATATGCGAGAGAGATCTTAGATTCCCGCGGGAATCCGACCATAGAAGTAGAGGTGTTGGCAGGAGAGGACTGTCTGGGCAGAGCAAGCGTCCCGTCAGGGGCGTCGACAGGACAGTATGAGGCGTTGGAATTACGCGACGGGAAATCTCGTTATGGAGGCATGGGAGTTGAGCTTGCGGTGGAACATGTGAACGCCAGGATCGCCCCGGCGGTCATAGGGCTCAATGTGTTTGAGCAGCCGGCGCTTGACAGGCTCCTAATCCAACTGGACGGAACGGAGAATAAGTCTGGGCTGGGGGCGAACGCAATGCTCGGCGTATCTATGGCGGCGGCGAGGGCGGCGGCAAAAGCGCTCAGGATTCCCCTGTATTCTTATCTGGGCGGGGTAAATGCAAAGAGGCTTCCGGTTCCGATGATGAATATCATGAACGGGGGCAGGCATGCGGATAATACCATAGATATCCAGGAATTCATGATCATGCCGGTGGGCGCCTGCTGCTTCAGAGAAGGGCTTCGTATGTGCTCGGAGGTCTATCATGCGCTGAAGGGGCTTTTGAAGAAACATGGACACAGTACGGCAGTTGGAGATGAAGGCGGATTCGCGCCGAACCTTCCCGACGCAAGAGAAGCGCTTCGGTTTATCATGGATGCGGTGGTGAAAGCCGGATATAAACCTGGGAAGGATATCGTGGCGGCGTTGGATGTGGCGGCGACGGAATTATATGATAAGAATTTTAAGAACTATATGTTTGAGGGCGAGAGTAAGATGCACGGATATAAGGTCGTGCGGTCGGCAGAAGAGCTGATCGACTATTATGAGGAGCTTGCCGATGAGTTTCCGATCGTGTCCATCGAGGATCCGCTGGACGAGGAAGACTGGGACGGCTGGGAACTTCTTACGGCACGTCTTGGAATCCGTATGCAGTTAGTAGGAGACGATCTGTTTGTTACGAATAAGAAACGGCTGAAAAAAGGGATTGAGAGGGGTGCGGCCAACGCCATCCTGATCAAGGTGAATCAGATCGGAACTTTGACGGAAGCATTTGATGCGATTGAGACGGCAAAGAATGCGGGATACAGGACGATCGTCTCCCACAGGTCAGGAGAGACGGCAGATCCTATTATTGCAGATATCGCCGTGGCATTTGGTTCTGGCCAGATTAAGACCGGGGCGCCCTGCAGGTCCGAGCGGGTAGAGAAATACAACCGCCTGCTGAGGATAGAAGAGCGTCTCGCAGACACGGCGGAATATATCAATCCATTTATATAGACAGATAATTGCCATATCCTGTGTGATCATGGCAATTATTAATTATTCGTGGTACAAGATTGCATCCGAAATCGATGTATGGTAGTATGATAGTGAAAATTCAAAAGATAGAGGGTGTGTATAGTGAAACTAAGGGAGTTCTTTGGCAAAAGAACCGGAGAGGCAAGCGATATCAAACAATTAGAGATTTATACCGGTATGAGGGTGGTTGTGGAGACTTTGGACGGACACTTGATTTTTATTGCCAGTCTGCAGGATCTGCAGAGAAATAGTGCGGAATTATACCAGTATTCTGAAGCGGAAATTTTCCAGGATGTGGACGAGAAACCTGTTGAGATGGCAGAATCCACTCATGTGAAGATCCGGGGATATAATGATTGGGAGAGAAAGGCTGTTTTTATGGAAGGAGTCATTACTCCTAAAGAGAAGCATGTGTGGCAGGTAGACGAGCTGACGGTTATTCGGATTGAAAATGAGCGTTCTTTTACACGCCTGAATATGGATGTGGACGCAGTGATAGAGGATTCCAGGGAGGATGGCTCTGAAGGCGAGGAGTGTAAGCTGCTGAACATTAGTATAGGAGGGGCGAGTATTGGTTCGAAGAAAAGATACCATAAGGGAGATAAGTTTCTGCTGAAAGCAAAGCTGCTTGAGGGCAGGCCTTCTTCTGTCGTGTATTGCGAAGTACTGCGCGTGGTAGAGCGGGGCGTTGACAAGTATGAATATGGCTGCCGCTTTTTGGAGTTGGCGGAAGCAAGCCAGGAGCAGATGGCGCAGGAGATCGCGATGATCTCCGCGAAGCAGCAGGCTAAGTAGGCATGGATATTCGATCGTGAAAGATAACTGAAGATTGTTATACTATTTACAGCAGATAGTATGAAGAGAAAGGGCAAGAGAAACATGGTTGTTGCATTAGTATTATCGGGCGGCGTGGGGACAAGGCTCGGTTTGGATGTGCCCAAACAATACATTGAGGTGGAGGGAAGACCGGTAATTTCCTATAGTTTAGAGTGCCTTTACCGGCATGAGGGGATTGATGCCATTCAGATCGTAGCAGAATCCATATGGCAGGATCAGATACGGGACTGGATGGCGGCAGAGGGGGTCGACCGGAAGTTCAGAGGCTTTTCTGTTCCGGGAGAGAACCGGCAGCTATCCATCTTTCATGGGCTTGAGGATATCAGAGCCTTTGCCGGGGATATGGATTATGTATTTATCCATGATGCTGCGCGTCCGATGCTCCGGATAAGACAGATCACGGATTGCATAGAAGCCGTCTCGGGACACGACGGAGTTCTTCCGGTATTGCCGATGAAGGATACGGTCTACTCCAGTACGGATGGAAAATCGGTGACGGCGTTATTAAAGAGAAGTGAGATCTACGCAGGGCAGGCTCCGGAGCTCTTCCGGCTTGGCGTTTATTATGAAGCAAATTGCCGGCTTATGCCTGAACGGATCCTTCAGGTAAATGGTTCGACGGAACCTGCGGTCATGGCAGGGCTGGATGTGGCGATGATACCTGGAGACGAGGGGAATTTCAAGATTACAACGAAGGAAGATCTGGAAAGATTCCGGGAGAAGATAAGGGAGACGAGAAGATGAAGGCATGGGTATTACATAATATCAGTGACATTAGATTGGAGGATGTGGAGGAACCGGTTCTGCAGGAGGGTGAAGTATTAGTACAGGTGAAGGCGGTCGGAATCTGCGGGTCAGATATTCCGCGTATCTATCAGAATGGGACTTACAGGCATCCTTTGATCCCCGGGCATGAATTCTCAGGGGTGGCGGTGAAGTCAGGATCGGCAGCAGACACTGCCCTGGAGGGGCAAAGGGTCGGAGTCTTTCCCCTGATCCCGTGCAAGGAGTGTCCGCCCTGCAGGAAGAAGCAGTATGAGATGTGCAGGAATTACAGTTATCTTGGTTCCCGCAGGGACGGCGGGTTCGCGGAATATGTGGCGGTTCCGGAAGAGAATCTGGTCAGGCTTCCCGATCATGTGTCCTTTGAGGCTGCGGCTATGTTAGAGCCGATGGCGGTGGCGGTCCATGCCATGCGGCGTGTGAAAGCCGGGGGATCTGACAGGATCGCGATCTGCGGTGTGGGTACGATCGGGCTGCTCTTGTATTTATTTCTTAAGGAAGCGGGGATGGAGCAGGTCTATGTGTTCGGGAATAAAGATTTTCAAAAGCAAACGCTCCTGAAACTGGGACTTCGGGAAGAGTTCTATTGTGATATCAGGGAGAATGATACGGACCAATGGCTGATGGAACGGACGGAAGGCGTGGGCGCGGATGTCTTTTTTGAATGTGTGGGCAGGAATGAAACGCTGGTGCAGGCTCTGAACCAGACGGCGTTTGGCGGAAGGATCATGTTGGTAGGAAACCCGTTTGGCGATGTGAATCTGGAAAAGTCCGTATACTGGAAGATCCTCCGGAATCAGCTGACGGTGATGGGAACATGGAATTCATCATTTACCCATGAAATGTCAGACGACTGGAATTATGTGATGGAACGCCTGGCACAGAAAAGTGTTGTTCCGGAAGATCTGATCACGCATCGTCTTTCCCTGGAACAGATGGAACAGGGATTTCGGATCATGCGGGATAAGACAGAGGATTATGTGAAGATCATGATGCTTCGATAAATGTAAGGCTATAAGTGTCAGAGAAAGGGCAGGCATGGAGAGAGACAGGAAGAGCAGGGCAGTATTGTATATACTGCGGGCGGCGCTGCTCATGATTTGCTTTTGGAAATGGGGGATAGATGTAAGGGCGCTCGTAAGCGGCGTGTTCTTGACGGTCTTAACATATATTGCCGAGCAGGATATCTATACACGGCGGATTCCGGATCGTCTGCTTCTGGGCGTGATCGCCGCCGGTATAATCTCTGTGCCCTTCTTCCCGGAGATCAGCCTTGTGAGCAGGGGAGCAGGAGCAATTGGTGTGAGCCTTTTTCTTCTGGCGGCTGCATTGACGGTGCCGGGAGGCTTTGGCGGCGGCGACATCAAATTAATGGCGGCAAGCGGGATATTTCTGGGAGGTTCGGGGAACTTCCGTGCATTTGCAGCCGGCGTCTTTCTTGCCGGAATTTATTGCGGGTGGATGCTTCTATGCGGGCGGCTGAACCGTAAAGCGCAGATTGCCTTCGGCCCGTTCTTATGTATGGGAATCGCTGTAGAAGTGTTATATTAGCAGTTTTAGAACAGAAAAATAAAATTTTCTGGACAATCGGGCTGTGGATATGTTATGATGAGGTTCGACACTTCGTGAATACTCTTTACTTGGTATCAGGTAGGGAGTATTTTTTTTAAGTTTTGGAAAAATGTAATGAGTTCGGGAAGGATTATTTTATATGGAAGAAGTAAGATTTGAGGAACTGGGGATCGGTCCGGAGATTATGAGAGCGGTTAAGAAGATGGGGTTTGAAGAAGCGTCTCCGATTCAGGCGAAGGCGATTCCTGTGATGATGTCAGGGCGCGACCTGATCGGGCAGGCACAGACGGGGACGGGCAAGACGGCGGCATTCGGGATTCCTCTATTAGAGAAGATAGACCCTAAGAATAAGAAGCTGCAGGCGATCGTACTGTGTCCGACCAGAGAGCTTGCGATCCAGGTGGCAGAGGAGATCCGCCATCTTGCCTGGTATATGCATGGGATCAAGGTACTCCCGATCTACGGCGGCCAGGAGATCGTGAAGCAGATACGTTCCTTAAAAGGAGGGATTCAGCTGATCATCGGGACACCGGGACGGGTGATGGATCATATGCGGCGTAAGACGATCCGGATGGAACATCTTCACACAGTAGTGCTGGATGAAGCGGATGAGATGCTGAACATGGGATTCCGGGAGGATATTGAGACGATATTGGAGGAAGTACCCGAGGAACGCCAGACGGTGCTGTTTTCAGCGACTATGCCAAAGCCGATCCTGGACATCACAAAGAAGTATCAGAAGCATGCGGAACTGATCAAGGTGACGAAAAAGGAATTAACGGTTCCCGGGATCGAGCAGTATTATTATGAGGTCAAGCCGAAGAATAAAGAAGAGGTGCTGTCAAGGATCCTGGACATCTATAATCCGAAGCTTTCCGTTGTATTCTGCAATACGAAGAAGCAGGTGGACCTTCTGGTAAACGGGCTTCTGGGGCGGGGGTATTTTGCGGCGGGGCTTCACGGTGATATGAAGCAGGCGCAGAGAGACCGTGTCATGGAGGGCTTCCGCAAGGGGAAGACGGATATTCTGGTGGCGACGGATGTAGCGGCAAGGGGGATTGATGTAGATGAAGTGGAAGCTGTCTTTAATTATGATCTCCCGCAGGATGACGAGTATTATGTACACCGTATCGGAAGGACCGGGAGAGCGGGGCGTGTAGGGCGGTCTTTTTCCTTTGTGTCCGGCAGAGAGGTCTATAAGCTTAAGGAGATACAACGATACTGTAAGACGAAGATTTATGCGCAGAAGGTTCCGTCATTGAACGATGTGGCGAATACCAAGATCGAGAAGCTGATGGATACGGTAAACAGGATGATAGAAGAAGAGGATCTGACGATGTATCTGCAGCTGATCCAGTCAGAGGTAAATGATACGGATCATACCAGTATGGATATCGCCGCGGCGCTGCTTAAGTTATGTGCAGGAAAGAAAGAGGATAAAGAAGAAGGATTCGGAGATACCGGAGCGGAAGAGCCGGGAATGATCCGGTTATTCATCAATATCGGGAAAAAGGACAGGGCGAAGCCAGGAGATATACTGGGCGCACTTGCAGGTGAGAGCGGGATTCCCGGGAAGGTAGTCGGGATGATCGACATGTATGATAAATACACATTCGTGGAGGTTCCGGCAGAATATGCAAGAGAGATCATTAATTCTGTGAACAATACGAAGATCAGAGGGAAATCTGTGGCAGTAGAACCTGCGAATCAGAAATAAGAACCTGTTTTAAATACCGTTCTGTTTCGCTGACCGTATCATATAATACGGTCAGCACACTACACTAGAACTTGATCAGTCGATGAATTTTACCGCGGTCCCATAAGCAAGGACTTCGGCGGCGCCTTGTACGATGGAGCTGGAAGCGTAGTGAATGTTAACGACCGCATCTGCGCCCATTGCCTGCGCATCTTCTGCCATCCTCTTGGTTGCGACAGCTCTCGCTTCGTTCATCATCTCTGTGTAAGAAGTAAGCTCTCCGCCTACGAGGGTGCGGAAACTGTTCATAATATCTTTGC
The DNA here is from genome assembly GCF_000403455.2 of Dorea sp. 5-2. GTDB lineage: Bacteria > Bacillota > Clostridia > Lachnospirales > Lachnospiraceae > Sporofaciens. The sequence continues at coordinate 158,849 of NZ_KE159726.1, forward strand.
CTAAGTGTACGGACTGGATCATAGTACCGCGTACTAAGCCGATCATTTCAAATTTTCTTCCTGTGATGTAATCTGTGTTTACTAATATCATTTTCCTTCCTCCTGGTTAAATCGTATTCTTATACTGCTGTTTACGGCGTGATGTTGGTTTCTCTAAAGATTCAGAACGTCTTGAATGGTATAGAATCCAGGTTCCTTTCCTGCAAGAAATACGGCACAGTCGCATGCGCCTCTTGCAAAGCATTCCCAATTATAGGAATGATGGGTTATCTCCAGGCGTTCTCCCATGCCGCCGAAGAAGACGGTATGGCTGCTTGGGATGTTCCCGGCACGAAGAGAATGGTAACCAATGGTTCCCGGCTCGCGGGGGGAGGAACCTTCACGCCCATAGACTGCGATGTCACGCAGTTCCTTGCCGAGAGCGTGCGCCATGATCTCTCCCATCTCTTTAGAAGTCCCGCTTGGCGCATCCTTTTTCCACTGGTCATGCATCTCCAGGATCTCAATGTCTGTCTCGTTCCCTATGGCGGAGGTTACGAGTTCCAATAGTTTGTTCATGACATTGACCAGTTTGGAGGTATTGGCGGCATAGAGCATGGGGATCTCTTTTGCAGCTTCCTGGAATCTTTGCATTTCTTCCGGGGTGAAGCCGGTGGTACCGCAAACCAAAGCCTTTTTGTGGGATACGGCAAGATCAAGGACTTCCATGGAAGTTTCCTTTGTGGAGAAATCAATGATAACATCGCAGTCATGGATGACGCTCTTGAGATCGTCGGTTACCGGAACACCAAGTTCAGAGCCGGTCATGGCTGCGGCGCCGAGATCTTGTCCGACGTAACTTCTGCCTTTGGGAGCAATACCGGCTGTCAGTTCCATGTCGCTGCGGGATGCTGCAACGGCAGTGATCAGCCTGCCCATCTTTCCCTTTGGCGCGATTACGATTACTCTCATAACATGTACTCCTTTCGCATAATAATAAATACATTTTAACACAGAATTGAAAATAATGCTTGCATTATTCGACGTGATTCGTTAAAATAGTTCTAGCGGGGTATGGCTCAGTTTGGTTAGAGCGCACGGCTGGGGGCCGTGAGGCCGCAGGTTCAAATCCTGTTACCCCGACTATAAAACCGGCGTTTTTGCGTCGGTTTTGTTTTTTTTCAATTGAAAGATGCGATGGGGAGGAGAAAGGTATGGTATTGAGTAACTGTACTACATGTACGGTATATGGGGATGATACCGGGGATCGGAAGAGGATCCGGGTAAAATGTTTTGGGGACCGGATCGTATTATACTTGAAAAGAGAGAATGATCTGCCGGACGAGGCTCGTGTCAGGATCGATTTTTTCGACGGACAGATCGGTTGTATAAAGACGGATTGCGAGCTTATAGTCAGAAGGAATCCCGATGCTTCTGTTGCAGAGCCGTGGATGGCTGACTGTGAGATACTGGAAGTAACCGAGATCATACAGGGAAGGAGAAGTCTGAGGACGAAGATGGGACAGGAGATTACCGCCACATCCTTCCGGCAGGGAGAATTTTCCGGAGATCTTCAGAATATCAGTGAGGATGGGATCTATTTTATCACGAGGACCAGACTGAGGGGGGATGATACGATCGAATTCCGGCATGCTTTTGTTGAGAAGGAATATCTGCTTCGGGCGACGGTCGTCCGGGAAGATGATTTCCGTGACGGACGTTACGGATATGGGTGCCAGTTTTCTGAGCTTCCCCAAGGCGCTAAAAGGGATATCCAACAATACATGTTCCAGTGCCGGAAATGCAGTATCTGACAGGAAGCGGCGGCGCGGTCTTTGACTGTCATAATTTGTCGAACTGTTGTACCTTGCGTATGAGAGAGAAACATGTTACTATGAAGTTGATCAATATCTGTCTATTCTAAGATTTGGGCTGACGGTTTATATTCTGTGTGATAAGAACTCATCCGTTTCGCCAGTACATCGAAAATACATCGGGCAGCGTATGCTGCCCATCTGATTATCTGAATTTATCTATTTTCTGAAGTATGTTTTTTCTAACCAAGATCTTTTTGTTAATTTTCTAACATTTATCCAATGCAATTAAGTAGATCGAAATAATTAGACTTAGTACTGACAATACAGAATTTTTGTCTGGACGGCGCAAAGCTGAAAATAGCAGAAGGCGATTCAAAACCATATAGGCGTACTCGGCGGGAGTACACATAGAAAGAAAGGAGAATTATGAAGTATGGAGAGAATGAAGAAAGGAGTGGCAAGCCTTCTTATTCTGGCAATGTGTCTGTCAATGGGATTGCAGTGTGCAGATCCGGTATCTGCGGCAGAAGAGGCAAACGAATATACGGTTCAGCTTAAGGACACGGAGAATGGCGTCATACAATTCAAAGATTCCAAGGAGCGGACTGCAGTTTATAAGAGTAAAGACACGGTTACCGTCAGGATCTTGCCGGAAGAAGGATTTTTGCCTGCCCAGGTGGAGATCCTGGATGAGGAGTCACAGGAAGAAGTGATATCTGCAGAATGGACTGGCAAAGAAGAATTTTCATTTCAGATGCCTGAGAAGAATGTCGTTATTACTGCCGGATTCGAACCGGCAGTACAGGAACAGGAGGAAACGACCGAAGGAAGCAGTGCGGGCGGTCTGCAGGATGTGTTTGCCGGAGTAGAGGATATCGAAGCCGGCATTCAGGAAGAGTCCGGGGATGACGGTCTTCGTGATGGCGGCGGAATAGAAGAGCCGCAGACGGGGAAGTTAAGAACTTATGCGTCAGCCAGGTCGGGAGGCACTTCCACACAGCTGAAAGGTGGGATCGGGAGGATCCAGGTATATAATGATGCCAATGTCATGGTGAAATCCCACAATGAAGGGATGCTGGCGGTAAACGGAACCCAGGCATTCTGTGCGGATCCCCTTGCAGGATTCAAAAGCGGAAGTGTCACCGGGGTAGATCCCCGGGAGTATGGGATGACACAGCATGATGTGACGGTCTGTGCTTTGATCCATAAATATGCGCAGGAATATACTTCGCTGACGGAAGATCTGAGGTATCTGGTGGCACAGTGCCTGATCTGGCGTCAGTTAAACGGCACATTCGGATGGAATTGCGGGAATATTCATATAGACGGCGCGAACCTGGAGATCGGAAGACAGGGACAGATCTATGCGGAGATACTGAATAAAGTAAGTGAGAATTACAGTAAATACATAGGTGAGGGAATGGTTTATCTCAACGGCGCCACGCAGCCGCTTGCCCAGTTCTCGCTTAAACCGGCGCTTGGATATATCAGGCTCCATAAGAGTTCGGGCAATACGGAGATTACAGAGGGGAATTCCTGCTATTCTCTTGAGGGCGCGCAGTATGGCGTATACCAGGATGCCGCCTGTACCCGGCTTGCGGCGACATTGACGACGGACGCCAATGGAGACTCCGACACGGCAAGCCTTGAGCCGGGGGATTATTATGTAAAAGAAATACGTGCGCCGAGAGGATATGCACTTGACTATGCGGTGTATGATGCCCGGGTTACGACAGCACAGACAACTGATATGCGGGTAAGCGACGAACCGGTCCGTGACGAATCTCTGATCGAAGTATATAAGATCGACCGGGGAACAAAGATGCCGGGAGCCGAAGGAGCGGCGTCTCTTGAGAATTCCAGATTCCAGGTGAATTTCTATGCGGGATATTATGATCAGGAACATCTTCCGGATAAGCCGACAAGGAGCTGGATCGTAAAAGCAAGAACGCTGAGATCCGGGAATGCTGCGGCACGGCGAGGCAGGACGTTAGAAGCGTATGAGAAGATGTCGGGGGATCCATTTTATAGCGATGGAGGGACATTCATACTTCCGCTTGGAACGGTCAGTATAGAAGAAGTCGGAGCGCCAGTGGGATATCTTCTGGATCCGGTGTATATGCAGCTGATCGACGGTTCTGCAGGTAATGTAGAGAAGGCAGAAGGAAAGTATGTTTCTCAGGTTATCCAGAACGGCAGCGAGGCGGCGCTGGACGGAGGGAATGCATATGCGGTCGCCGACAGTGTGATCAGGGGAGATTTTTCTTTGACGAAGATTGACCGGAACACTCAGACGCCGCTTGAGGGCGTCAGATTTAAGATCACGTCGAATACAACCGGTGAGTCGCATGAATTTACGACGGATGCGAACGGACAGTATTCTTCTTGTTCGGATTATGCGGCGCATAGCCACAATACCAACGGCGGCAATATCGGAGACGGTATGTGGTTCGGACTCAATGCAGATGGGGTGATGGCGGCGGTTGACGATGATTCTGGGGCGCTTCCATATGATACGTATACCATCGAAGAGTTAAAATGTGATGCGAACGAGGGAAAGTTTCTTTATAAAGGGACGGTATCCATTACGAAGGATCAGTATGTTGTGAATCTTGGAAATATTGAGAATGCGGATGTTGCCGTCAGTACAACTGCGAAGGACGAGGCTAGCGGAACGCATTATGCCAAGGCGGACAGCGAGGTTACGATCCTTGATACGGTGGAGTATATCGGACTTAAGAAGGGATTGGAGTATCGGCTGGAGGCTTCGCTGATGAACCGGAATACAGGAAAACTGGTAGAAGACAAAGACGGTGCGCCGGTCAGTGCAACCAAGAAATTCAAACCTAAGGATTCTAACGGGACGGCAGAGGTGGAGCTCCTCTTTGATGCGTCAGGGCTTGCAGGGATGGATGTGGTGGTATTTGAAGAACTGTACCTGGGCGAAGAGAAGCTTGCGGAACATAAGGATGTGAATGAAGAGTCGCAGACGATCCATTTTCCGGGAATCGGGACGCAGGCAAAGGATTCGGATACGGATTGTGAATTATCGAAAGCGGATGATGAGATTACGCTCATAGATACTGTTGCTTATGAGAATCTGCGTATTGGACGGAAGTATACGCTGACGGGGATCCTGATGGATAAGGAGACGAAGAAGCCGGCGCTTGATAAAGATGGCGATAAGATCAGGGCGAAGACGGAATTTACGGCAGAAACCGCAAGCGGAACCGTCGAAGTGGTGTTTAAGTTCGACGGAAGTAATCTGGGAGGAAAGACACTGGTTGCGTTCGAGACACTGACGAAGGATAAGCATGAGTATGCGGTACATCAGGATATTGAGGATGAGGCGCAGACGATCTATATACCGAAGATCGGTACGGAGGCGCGTGACGAGGATACCGGGAGCCATATCTCACGGGCGGATCCAGAAGTGACGATCATCGACGAAGTAAAGTATGAGAATCTTGTGCCGGGAAGAGAGTATACGCTTGAGGGAGTATTGATAGACCAGAAGACGAAGAAAGAGAAGACGGATGAAGAGGGGAACAAGATCATATCGCAGGCGGTATTCACTCCTTCGAAGCCGGAAGGAAGCGTAGAATTGGCATTTCAGTTTGACGGTTCCGGTTATGCAGGAGAGACGCTGGTCGTATATGAAGAATTGCTGTACCGTGAGAAATCCATTGCGGAGCATAAAGATGCCGGAGATTCCGGGCAGACCATATATTTTCCGAAGATCGCAACGACGGCGTCCGCCGAAGAGACAGGGGAGAAAAGCGTTTATGCGGATCAGAAGGTGAAGATTGAGGATCTGGTACGCTATGAGAACCTGATACAAGGGAAGACGTATAAAGTACGGGGGATCTTAATGGATAAGGCTTCAAAGCAATCTATGAAGGATGCGAAAGGCGCCGAGATCACGGCAGAGACAGAATTTACGGCAGAGGAATCCTCCGGTGAAGTGAAGGTGAACTTTGAATTCGACGGCAGCATCCTCGCAGGCAAGACTACAGTGGTATTCGAAGAATTGTTTGCGGAAGAGAAGAGTATCGCAGTCCATGCGGATATCGAGGATGAGGATCAGTCCGTAGAACTGGTAAGCCCGCCGGGGCGGTCAAGGGCGCCGAAGACCGGAGATATTCCGCTTAAGTTGATCTGTATCTATGTAGTTCTCTTTGTTGCCTGCGGCGGTCTGCTTGTAAGGCTGGAATTGAGAAGCAGCCGGAATCTTTGATCTTTATATTGGATTTTATTGGTTTTCATAAATTCATTCTGGACATCCGGCATATCTTCAAGTACAATAGGGGATATGAGAATAAAAACAGAGTTCGCTCGGTAATCATACAAAGCTTATCAAATCGGACGAAGACTGTATATTACGAAAGAAAGGGAGATGGAAGATGAGTAACCTTACAGAGATTAGATGGCACGGCCGCGGCGGCCAGGGTGCCAAGACTGCCGCACTGCTCCTTGCGGATGTGGCGTTTCAGACAGGGAAACATGTCCAGGGCTTTCCGGAATATGGACCGGAACGTATGGGCGCGCCGATCACGGCATATAACCGGATCAGTGACACACAGATCCGTGTACATTCCAATATCTACGATCCGCAGTATGTGGTTGTTGTTGATGAATCACTGTTAGAAGCAGTTGATGTAACCAGCGGCCTGAAGAAAGAAGGAGCGATCCTTATCAATACTTCACGCCCGAAAGAGGAGATCATTCCTCATCTGAAGGGATATGAAGGAAAGGTCTATACGATTGACGCGCATAAAGTATCCATGGCGACGATGGGAAGATATTTCCCCAACACGCCGCTTCTTGCAGCGATCGTGAAGGTGGCGGATATCATGGACGAAGAGACATTCTTAAGAGAAATGCGCGCATCATTTTCACATAAGTTTGCCAGCAAGCCGGAGGTGATTGACGGCAATATGGCGGCACTTAAGATGGCGCTTGAGGAGGTGCGGTAATGGCGACAGATATCACAAGATTAGGAGTAAAGGCAGCCTGGAAGGATCTGACGGAAGGCATGGTGATCGCCGGGGCAGGGACTTCGAAGGATTTTAACACCGGCGAGTGGTCTACGGACAAGCCGGTATTTATAGAAGAGAAATGTAAGCAGTGCTTACTGTGCACGCCGGTCTGCCCGGACAGCTGTATTCCGGTGAAGGATGGCAAAAGAGGCGAATTTGATTACGATCATTGCAAAGGATGCGGTATCTGTGTAAAATCATGCCCGTTCGGCGCGATCACGATGGAAGGAGTGGAATAAGATGGCAAAGAGAGATCGTTTATCAGGAAATGAGGCAATTGCGATCGCATTGCGGCAGATCGATCCGGATGTATTTCCGGCGTTCCCGATCACTCCGTCCACGGAGATCCCGCAGTATTTTGCCTCCTTTGTGGCAAATGGACAGGTAGATACGGAATTTATTCCGGTGGAGAGCGAGCACAGCTCTATGAGCGCCGCCATCGGAGCCTCGGCGGCGGGAGCGAGGAGTCTTACGGCAACCTCATCCTGCGGACTTGCATATATGTGGGAAGAATTATACATAGCGGCATCTAACCGTCTGCCGCTTGCTCTGGCGGTGGTAAACCGTGCATTATCAGGACCGATCAATATTAACTGTGATCATTCTGACAGTATGGGCGCAAGGGATGCCGGATGGATCCAGATCTATGCGGAGAACAATCAGGAAGCCTATGACAATATGGTACAGGCTTACCGCATTGCCGAACATAAGGATGTGAGACTGCCGATCATGATCTGCCAGGATGGTTTTATCACCAGCCATGCAGTCGAGAATATGGAGCTTTTGGAGGATGATGACGTTAAGAAGTTTGTCGGAGAATATGAACCGGAGAACTATCTGCTGAACCCGGAATGTCCGATGGCGGTGGGACCCTATTCCATCACAGACTATTATATGGAAGCAAAACGTAATCAGGCGGAAGGTATGAAGCATGCAGAAGAAGTAGTACTTGAGGTGGCGAAGGAATTCGCAGAGATCTCCGGCAGAGAGTATGGCTTATTTGAAGCGTATCGTATGGAGGATGCCGAGTATGCGGTTGTGATGATCGGATCGGCGGCAGGCACGACAAAAGATGCCATTGATAAGCTGCGGGAGGCGGGAGAGAAGGTCGGTCTTCTGAAGATCCGCCTCTACCGCCCGTTCCCGGCAGAGGCGATCGCACAGGCTTTGTCAGGTGTGAAGTCAGTCGCCGTTATGGATCGTGCGGAAGGGTATACGAATCACGGCGGCCCGTTAGGCGCGGATGTGATGTCGGCATTATACAGGGCAAGATCACAGGCTCTGGCGGTGAACTATATCTATGGCCTGGGCGGACGTGATGTGCGTGTGGAAGATATGGAAGGTGTATTTGCAACCCTGAAACAGATAGCGGCGGACGGCGATGCAGGAGAGATGTATCGTTATCTGGGAATCAGAGAATAGGGGGGACAAAAGATGAGTTATAATTTCAAAGAGACGATGAGTAAACCGGAACGTCTGGCGCCCGGGCACAGGATGTGCGCGGGCTGCGGCGGGACGATCGCGGTAAGAAACGTACTGCGGGGGCTTCATGAGGGAGATAAGGCTGTGATCGGTAATGCCACAGGATGTCTCGAGGTATCTACGTTTACCTATCCGTATACGGCGTGGGAGGACAGCTATATCCACAATGCATTTGAGAATGCAGGAGCGACCCTGAGCGGAGTGGAGGGTGCATACAGAGCCTTGAAGAGAAAAGGGAAATTAGACGAGACGTATAAATTCATCACATTCGGCGGTGACGGCGGAACCTATGATATCGGTTTCCAGTCACTGTCCGGCGCGATGGAGCGGAATACGGATATGGTATATGTATGTTACGACAACGGGGCATATATGAACACGGGAATCCAGCGTTCTTCGGCGACGCCGATGTATGCGGACACGACGACGACTCCTGTGGGAAGTGCCAGCAACGGTAAGCCGCAGAATCGTAAGGATCTTGCTGCGATCATAGCCGCACACGACGTTCCTTATGTGGCACAGACTACATTTATCGGCAATTTTAAGGATCTTCATGTAAAGTCCGAGAAGGCGATCTACACACCGGGAGCGGCTTTCCTGAATATTATGGCTCCATGCCCGAGAGGTTGGAGGTATAATACTCCGGATATTATGGAGATCTGCAAGATGGGGGTAGAGACTTGTTACTGGCCGTTATTCGAAGTGACGGAGGGTAAGTGGATCCTGAACTATGAGCCAAAGAAGAAGCTTCCGATCGAGGATTTCCTCAGATCCCAGGGGCGGTTTAAACACTTATTTAAGAAAGGAAACGAATATCTGATCGAAGAATTCCAGAAAGAAGTAGACCGAAGATGGGAAGAACTCAAGTTCAGATGTTCCAGGGGATAGAGTAAAGTGAAGAGAGAAAAGTTCGGGTCGCGTCTGGGGTTCATTCTGGTGTCTGCCGGATGCGCGATAGGAATCGGGAATGTTTGGAAGTTCCCGTATATGTGCGGGGAGTTTGGAGGAGCGGCTTTCATCCTCATCTATCTGATCTTCTTGCTGATCATGGGGATACCGGTCATGATCTGTGAGTTTGCGGTGGGAAGAGGAAGCCGGCGAAGCGTGGCGGCAGGCTTTGAGAAGTTAGAGCCTGCCGGAAGCCGCTGGCATGTGACGAAATGGATCGGCGTGATAGGGTGTTACCTGCTTATGATGTTCTATACTACGGTGGGCGGTTGGATGATGTATTACTGTTACCGCAGTATAAAAGGAGAATTCGTGGGCGCGTCATCGGATACGGTGGCAGCGGGATTCACAGATATGCTTGGGAATGTGCCGGTTATGGTATTCTGGACGGTACTGATCTGTATCGTGGGTTTTGCTGTCTGTTACTTCGGGATCCAGAAAGGGATCGAGCGAGTCTCCAAATTCATGATGTCCGCACTCCTTATTATCATGGTAGTATTGGCGGTTCATTCGGTATTTCTAAAGGGGGCGGGAGAAGGTATCCGTTTCTATCTGGTGCCGGATTTTGCCGGAATGAAAGAGATCGGGATCGGAAATGTGATCTTCGGGGCGATGAGCCAGGCGTTCTTTACCCTTTCCATCGGGATCGGCGCGATGCTGATCTTCGGAAGCTATATCGGGCGGGAAAGGAGCCTTGCAGGCGAGGCGGTCAGTATTACTGCGCTTGATACTTTCGTTGCATTGATGGCGGGATTTATCATTATACCGTCCTGCTTTGCATTCGGTATCGAACCGGGGGCGGGTCCAAGCCTGATCTTCATTACGATACCTAATATATTTGCCCAGATGCCGGGCGGACGAGTATGGGCTGCGCTGTTCTTCTTGTTTCTGACCTTTGCAGCATTCACGACCATCGTGGCGGTATTCGAGAATATTATCTCGTTTGCCATTGATCTGCTTGGCTGGTCCAGAAAGAAGAGTGTCATGGTGAATGTGGTGATGCTTGTCATTTTAAGTATGCCGTGTGTGCTTGGCTTCAATGTCCTTGCAGGATTCGAGCCGCTGGGCGCCGGGACGAATATCATGGATCTTGAGGATTTTATCGTATCCAATAATCTGCTTCCTCTGGGAAGCCTGGGGTATGTGTTGTTCTGTACCAGGAAGAACGGTTGGGGATGGGAGAATTTTCTGAATGAAGCCAATGCAGGGGATGGGATCCATTTCCCGCGCGGGCTTAAGGGATATGTGTCTTATGTGCTCCCGGTGATCATTGTCGTCATCTACCTGAAAGGGTATTATGATATGTTTGCCGGACGCGGGACGGCTGTGCTTGCCGGATGGATGGCGGCGGCCGTGCTGTTCTTAGGATTCGTGTTGTTCTGTGCGTCAAAAAAAGGCAGTGAAAAGCAGCAATAATTCTTTCAAATAGTTCTTTCAAGGCAGATGTTTCTTTACAAAAGCAGATAAATACATTAGAATGAAAGAAAGACTTGCTGTGAAAGGAGTAAATGGAAGATGGAAGAGAAGAGAAACAGCAGACGTATGGGGTTGACGGCGAGATTATTGATCAAGAATATGAATGATGATTCGGCAAAGGAAGAGGAAGTAGAGATTGATGTGTTGGATGTATCGACGACGGGAGTGGGATTTAGTTGTGGTTATCCGCTGACGATCGGGGCGGTATACGAGACATCCTTGAAGATATGGACGGATGAGGTGATCCATGCGTTTTTGAAGGTGGTCAGGATTGAACAGACGAAAGACGAGAAATATATCTGCGGCACTATTTTCATCGGACTGCCGGAGATGAACGCGCGGCGTATCGAAGTCTATGATATGCTGAGCCGTATCAAGGAAGGCGAAGAATAGCAGCCTGTCTAAAGGAGATAAGTATAGAAAGGACCGTGGATCTATGTGTCTATGGTCTTTTTCATATCAAATACGATTGCTTCAAGATTAATGCAATGATGTACTAAGAAATATTCATAGAAATATGAGGAGCAGAATGAGAAAATACGAAGAAAAGAAATATCTCTTTGAGAATATAAAAGATCATATCTATCCATGGGTCAAAGAAGAACTCAGAGATTCAAAGGCACAGAACGGAAAGAATATTTCGGAAAAAGATACGCCGATCGTGTCATTTATTAACGGTCTTTCGATTATATTTGTTATTAAGCGGGATGAAGATGTGTATGAGGTGCTGAAAGATAATATGCTGCCGCCGGGCTGTGATGTGGAGGCGTTGTATTATAAGGCTTGTGAGAATCTTGCCAGGGACGTGGAGTTTGTGTTTGCCAATACCTGGTATGGCGGCTTCGCTGTCCTGGCGGACGGGTGGCATGAGGGAAGTTCACTTTGTCTAAAGCATATCTGGCAGGTGTGTGTGGACAAATTAAAGGATGATCTTATCATCGCGGCGCCGACCCGGGAGACAGTGCTGTTCGCACCGGCGTCGCAGGAAAAGGTTGTTGAGAGGATGGTGAGTCACGCAGAACAGGCATATGATCAGGCGAAAGATAAAGTCAGTAGAAAACGAATGCTGTTTTCGAAAGACAGGAAGGAGCTGACAGCGTATGAAGATTAAGGCAAGGATGATAGGGATGGATCTGGACGGAACGCTGCTTACGACGCAGAAGGAATTGACTGCGTATACGAAGGATGTCCTAAGAAGGGCGATCGATCAGGGGATCATCGTGATGCCGGCAACGGGCAGGCCTCTGAGCGGGCTTCCGAAAGAGCTGATTGAATTTCCCGGGATCATGTACGCCGTTACTGCAAACGGAGGCAGGATCCTGGATATCAGGACGGGTGAATCCTTGTACGAATGTCTTGTGCCGGCAGATGTGTCGTCCCGGATCATGGATGTCTTTGAACATTATGATACGCTGCGGGAGATCTATTATGACGGTATTGGCTATGCGCAGGAGGATGGGCTTATGTGCATAGAAAAATACCTGGAATCGCCGCCTATGAGGAAGTACTTGATGTCAACCCGGAAATGGGTGCCGGATATACGCGCGAAACTCAGAGAAGAGAACAGGGGCGCCGATAAGGTACAGGGCTTGTTCGTGTCCGTAGAGGATAGGGACGCGGCGAAGGAAGAATTAAAGGCTGTTCCGGGAATCGAGATCACCGGCGCGTTGGAGAAAAACATCGAGGTGAATGCAGAAGGAGTAAATAAAGGAAATGCGATGGTACGGCTGGGCGAATCGCTGGGAATACACCGGGAGGAGATCATGGCGTTCGGGGATGGGCTCAATGATCTGCAGATGCTTAAAGAGGTAGGGATCGGCGTCGCTGTGAGCAATGCGCGGGAAGAAGTAAAAGCGGCGGCGGATCATATAACACGATCGAATGATGAAGAAGGGGTAGCGCGGTTTATCGAAGAATATGTGCTGATATAGCGTTCGTCTGTATGAACGGCACGGCAATGAAGGAGAGCGATAGATGTTAGATATAATAAAAGTGATCATACTTGGTATTGTAGAAGGAATCACGGAATGGCTGCCGGTGAGCAGTACGGGGCATCTGATTCTTGTAGGAGATTTGCTGAAACCGGGGCTTAGCGATGAATTTATGGAGATGTTCAACGTGGTGATCCAGCTAGGAGCGATCATGGCGGTAGTCGTGCTGTATTTTCATAAGCTGAATCCCTTTTCGCCAGGGAAGACGCATAAGCAGAAGATGCTGACATGGCAGATGTGGATCAAGGTCGTGATCGCATCGGTTCCGGCGGGTGTTGTAGGAATACTGTTCAATGATATACTGGATGAACTGTTCTATAAGCCGCTGCCGGTTGCAGTTATGCTGATCGTCTATGGTATACTTTTTATTGTGGTAGAAAACCGCAATGCAGGGACCATGCCTTCTGTCAGAAAGATATCGGAGCTGACGGTTCCTATGCTTCTTGGGATCGGCGTGTTCCAGATGCTTGCATTGATTCCGGGGACGTCCAGGTCAGGCGCGACGATCGTAGGCGCGCTGCTGATCGGAGTGTCCAGGGAGGTTGCGGCTGAATTTACCTTCTTTCTTGCGATCCCGGCTATGTGCGGGGCGAGCCTTATTAAATTAAAGGATTTTGGGCTTGGATTTACCGGTACGGAGCTCGGGCTTCTGCTGTTGGGATGTGCGGTGTCTTTCGGGTTATCGGTCGTTGCGATCCGTTTCTTGATGGGATATATTAAGAAGAATGATTTTAAGGTATTTGGTTATTACCGGATCATTTTGGGTGGGATCATTATGCTTATGGCGTTTGTCAGCTGACAGAACGCAATTTTCAAACATAATGTAGGAAAGAACAGTGGCTTTTTTACAAAATATGTAGAAAAAGCCACTTGTTTTTTTGTTCAGACATGATAGAATATCTACTAGGCTTGTATTTTTATGCAGAAATATTAATAAAATCAACATAGGAGGATATGAGATATGAAATTCAAAAAGATGGTAAGTGTGTTACTAGCTGCGGTATGTGTGCTGTCATTGGCGGCATGCGGCGGTTCCGGGGATGATTCCGGCAGTGATGCTTCCGGGGGAAGCGACGAAGCTAAGAAGGATTCTTCCTCAACAACGGCGAAGGTGATCGATATCGACTTGACAGAAGAAGATTATGCTTTCGGCGTGGACAAGACACAGCCGGAACTCTTAGAGCAGGTGAATACATTTGTAGGCAAGATCAAAGAGGACGGAACATTAGAAGAGATCTGTGATAAATATTTCGGAAGCGGAGAACCGGAAGCAGTAGAGTCCGCGGAGCTTGATGATTCCAAAGATCAGCTTGTGGTCGCTACGAATGCGGCGTTCGAGCCATTCGAGTATACCAAGGGTGAGAACTACTATGGGATTGATATGGAGATCGCGGCGTTGTTGGCAAAGGAGCTTAATAAAGAATTGGTGATCCAGAATATGGACTTTGAGGCTGTATGTCTGTCCGTAAGCCAGCAGAAATGTGATATCGCGATGGCAGGGCTTACGATCAGCAAAGAGAGGGAAGAATATGTGGTATTCACAGATTCTTACTATAAAGCGTCTCAGCGGTTGGTCGTTCCGGAGAGTGAGACAAAGTTTGACGACTGTGCGGATGCCGAAGCAGTAGAAGCTCTGCTTAATGAACTTGGCGGTTCTGATTCCATCGGAGTGCAGGCAGGCACAACAGGCCAATTCTATGTAGAAGGAGATGATGAGTTGGAATTCGCAGGCCTTCCGGCAAAGTGTGTAACCTATAAGAGCGGTTCTCTTGCCGTACAGGATATGCTGAACGGCAATATCAAATATGTGGTCATTGATGCGGCTCCTGCACAGGCGATCACAGAATCGATCAATGAGATGCAGTAAGCTATGGGTAACTTTGAACAGAAAGTAAACAAGTTTATAGAGATCTTCCTGGAGGAAGGCGGATATGTAAAGGTTGCGGAGGGACTGCAGAATACGTTGTTGATCGCAGTGGCAGGTCTTCTGATCGGTATTGTGATCGGAACTGTGATCGCAACGGTGCGTGTGCTTCCCAAATATAAGGTTCTGCCGAGGGTGCTGAACGGAATATGCAGCTTCTATGTCGCGATGTTCCGGGGGACGCCGATCGTGGTGCAGCTGCTGGTATTCTATTATGTATTATTGCCGCTCATCGGATGGAAGATTACCGGGGTCCAGGTCGCCATACTGGTGTTTGGGCTGAACAGCGGCGCATACATATCCGAGATCATGCGCAGCGGTATCCAGTCCGTTGATCCCGGACAGATGGAAGCCGGCAGAGCCGTCGGGCTTAGCTTCAGCGTAAGTATGGTGAAGATCGTCATACCGCAGGCGGTTAAGAATATTCTTCCGACATTGGGAAATGAATTCATCTCACTGATCAAAGAAACCTCGGTCGTGAGTTTCGTAGGGGCGGCTGACCTGTATGTGGCATTTAACTATATCGGAAGCAACAGCTACGAATTCATGGTTCCGTATCTTGTGATGGCGTTGATCTACATCGTACTCGTACTGTTGATCTCGCTGCTTATAAAATTGATGGAAAGGAGCCTGAAAAAGAGTGATAGACGTAATTAACCTCAGGAAGAATTTCGGAGACTTACAAGTCCTGAAAGGAATCGACATTACCATCAATAAAGGCGATATCGTAGCAGTGATCGGACCGTCAGGTTCAGGGAAGAGTACGTTCCTGCGCTGTCTGAACTGTATGGAAGACCCAAGCGGCGGAAGCATCGTGTTCAAGGGTGTGGATATTGCGGATATGAGCGTGGATATTAATGTACACCGCCGGCATATGGGAATGGTGTTCCAGCATTTTAACCTGTTCAATAATAAGACGGTGCTGCAGAATATCATGATGGCTCCGGTATATTTAAGATGCAAGGATCTTAAGAAGGACGCGAGAAGGAATCAGAGACTCAAATTCCAGAATTTGTTCCGGGGCAGTAATAAGAAAGAACTGATACCGATCACACAGACACAGGAGCAGATCAAGAACGAAGTAAGAGAGCAGGCAATGGGCCTCTTGCAGAGAATAGGGCTTGAGGATAAGGCAGACGTCTATCCGTCCACTCTTTCCGGAGGCCAGAAGCAGAGAATTGCGATCATCCGCTCTCTTGCCATGGATCCGGATGTGATCCTCTTTGACGAACCGACTTCGGCGTTGGATCCGGAGATGGTCGGCGAAGTATTGGAATTGATGAAACAGCTTGCCGGGGAAGGTATGACGATGGTGGTTGTGACACATGAGATGGGATTTGCAAGGGAAGTGGCGAACAGAGTCGTATTCATGGATGAGGGACTGATAAAAGAGCAGGGAAGCCCGGAGGAATTTTTCAGGAATCCGAAAGAACCGAGACTGAAAGAATTCTTATCGAAGATATTGTAAAGAGCAGGGAACTATTGCAGAAGAGGAGCGATCCAGAGCAATAGTTCCTGTTTTTATACGTTAATTTGTGTTATACTTTCATCATATTAGAAATATTAAAATGAAAAGGTATGGGGGACATGGGAAAGATCTTATTGGTAGAGGATGACGAGACGATCTGTTTTGGTGTCCGGTCTGCGTTGGAGAAAAAAGGATATGAAGTAATGGTCTGTTCCGGCATTATGGAAGGAAAGCACTCGTTTAAGGCAGAAGAGATCTTGCTGGTTCTTCTGGATCTGAATCTGCCGGACGGGAGCGGGTATGAGTTTTGCAGTTGGATCAGGCAGGAACATGATACGCCTGTTATTTTTCTGACGGTTCGGGATGATGCGGCGGATATCATCCGGGGGCTTGACATGGGAGCGGACGATTATATCACGAAACCATTTCACATAGCTGTGATGGAATCCAGGATTCAGGCGGTCTTGAGGAGAATGCCGGTGAGAGGCGGATCAGCGGAAGCAGTATCTGAGAAGATAGCTTGGGGAGCGGAATGTCAGGGCAGCCCGGATGTGCTTTGCTGCGGGGAGATCAGTCTGGACCGAGGAAAGATGATGGTATGTGCCGGGGGAGAAGAAGTCTCCCTGACCGCTCTGGAATATAAGCTTCTTCTGATGCTGTTGGAGAACAAAGGGTGCATCCTTCCGCGCGGTAGGATATTGGAGAAGATATGGGATGTTGACGGCAGTTTCGTGAACGATAATACGTTGACAGTGGCAGTGAAGCGATTGCGGGAGAAGCTTAACGATACCACATGTATCACGACGGTGAGAGGAATTGGATATCGGATGGAGGAGACATGAATACGGGGGAAAGAGCAGTGGTAAATGTCATCTGCTGGTTGCTGCCGGGGGTTGCCGCCGGAATGATACTGGCGGCAGTTTTGAGTTGGCATGAGTACCGGACTGTGGCAGAGATTGCAGGTTCTGCAGTGAAAGCGGATGCTGCGGATGTCTTTGTACAAAGCCTTAAGGAGAGCACAGAGAAGGATGTCTATGCAAAGACGGAGAAGACCGGAGAGAAATTCCTGGAAACCTACGGTTACCGCCCGATGCGAAACTGGGGCGAGTATCTGCCATTTGCCATGATGATCACGATTCTTCTCTTTCAGTTGGCGGGAGGGGTCATTTTTGAGATTCAGCGGCAAAGGAATCAGAAGGTGAAGAACCGGATCCGGGAATTGACAGAATATCTCAGGACTGTAAATGCAGGAGAGGGAGCTGTGCTGTGCCGCAATGAAGACGAGTTTTCACACCTTGAAGATGAGATCTATAAAACGGTGATAAGACTGCAGAGTACGAAAGAGGATGCCGTGAGGAACCATGAAGTCCTGGCAGATCGTATCTCAGACATTGCCCATCAATTAAAGACGCCGCTGACCTCCATGTCGTTGATGACGGAGCTTCTGGAGGAGTATCAGACAGTTGAGACAGAAGAATATCTGAGCCGGTTAGCCGGTCAGATTGAACGGCTGAAAAATCTGGTGTCCGGCCTGTTGTCACTGGCAAAGCTTGATTCCCATGGAATCCGGTTTCACAGGGAGAGGCTTGGGATGATGGATCTTCTTAATTCTGTACAGGAGCCGCTCAGGGAAATGATGCAGAAGCGGAAGATCCGATTTGTCATAGAAACCGATGATCCTGAGAATGCCGGATGCTGTATATATGCAGACCGGCAATGGACGGAGGAGGCGCTTTTGAATATCCTGAAGAATTGTGTGGAACATACGCCGGATGAGGGGGAGATTACAGCCGCGTACAGTCAGAATCCCATCTATACGGAGCTTCGGATCGTAGACGGAGGTAAAGGATTCGCGGCGAAGGATCTTCTGCACCTATTCGAACGGTTTTATCGCGGGGAGGGCGCAGCAAAGGATAATGTGGGAATCGGGCTGGCGCTTGCAAAGGCGGTATTAGAAGAACAGAATGGGTATCTGAGTGCGGAAAATACAGCAGACGGACATGCCTGTTTCCGTATGAAATGGTACAAAAAGCAGTAAAATGTGGAGAGTGTAAAAGTTATGCAGAAAATACTGATCGTAGAAGATGACCAAGACTTGAATTCATCTCTTAGGTATGCAATAGAGAAGAGCGGATATTCCGCGGTGCCGGCATATTCTGTCAGAGAAGCGAAGGCGATCTGCACGAAAGAGATCCCGCGTCTCATCTTACTGGATGTCAATCTCCCTGACGGGGAGGGCTTTGAGTTATGCCGATGGGTGAAGGGACAGAAGGAAGTACCGGTTCTGTTCCTGACGGCGCGAGACCTGGAAGAGGACGTCCTCTCTGGTTACGACCTGGGAGCGGACGACTATGTGACGAAGCCATTTTCCATGAAAATATTATTGAAGAAGATCGAAGTCATCCTAAAGCGAGGCTCCCAAGGGGTGGATTCTGACGGAGAGGAACCGGGGATAAGAGCAGAAAGCAATCGGATATTTGATGACGGATATCTGAAAATAGATCCGGACAATGCGAAGGTCTGTATGAGTGGAAAGGAGTTAAGCGTTACGCCTACGGAACTACGGCTTCTGCGGGAATTTATTCTGAATCAGGGCAGGCTCCTTACGTACAATATTCTGTTGGAGCGTCTGTGGGAGAATGGCGGGCAGTTCGTGGATAAGCACGCACTGGCGGTAAATGTGAACCGTCTCAGGAGAAAGATTGAGGATGAGGAACACAAATATATTTCAAATGTATACGGGATGGGATACCAATGGATTGGTTAGCGGCAGGAGCGGTGCTATTTGCCGGAGGGACGGCGGCAGTCTCTCTGTGGCGGACATACCGGATGAAAAGGGAGATCTATCGCTTCGCGGAACGGGTAGAGAGAGGGCTTGACGATATCATTTCCGGCAAAGACTTTCAGGAAACGAAGGAGAGCGAGACGGACTCCCTATGGGGAAGGTGCAGTGAGAAATTGTGGCGTGTACAGCATATCCAGGCAAGAAAGGAAGAGGCGAATGTCCGGGAAAAACAGCTGATGAAAGAGCTGATCTCAGACATTTCCCACCAGACCCGGACGCCGATTGCCAATATACGGCTGTATCTGGAGTTCTTGCAGGAGGAAGAGGTGCCAGAAAGAGACAGGGAGTTCCTTTGCCGTCTGGAAGGGCAGACAAAGAAGCTTGATTTCCTGCTGCAGAGCATGGTCAAGATGTCGCGTCTGGAAGCAGGGATCATCCATATCCGCCAGGAGCATGCGAGGCTTTACGATACCATAGCCGGGGCGGTGGGGGAGATCGTGCCGTCTGCGGCGAAAAAGCAGATTCAGCTGTCGGTAGACTGCGACGAAGAGATACAGGTAAAGCATGATAAGAAATGGACAGAGGAAGCCATCTTTAATGTATTGGATAATGCCGTGAAATATACCGGACCGGGCGGGCGTATCCACGTCATGGTCAGATGTCAGGAGGTATTTACGAAGATCAGTGTGCAGGACACGGGGAAAGGGATCGCCAGAGAGCGGCAGGCAGAGATATTTTCCCGCTTTTACAGAGAACCGGAGGTACATGGACAGAACGGGATTGGTATTGGGCTGTATCTTGCCAGGAAGATCCTGGAGCTGCAGGACGGGTATATCGAGGTTCGGTCAGATGCCGGGGAAGGGGCGGAGTTTTCGTTGTATTTGCCGAGTACATCATTGCATTAATCTTGAAGTAATAGGCAGGCAGTCTCATATGGGGCTGCCTGTTTTTGGGATTGGAGATACGAAAAATCACAGTTTTGTGATTATCCGATTTTGTGACTGCTTTGTGATATTTGTATGATATTCTGGTCTTACAAAAAGGATAGCGGGATCTGGGTTATCATTAAGGAGGGAAAATAGATGGAAGAATGGATTGTTGAGACGAAAGGGTTAAAGAAATATTACAAGCTGGGCGATAATACGGTCAAGGCGTTGGACGGCGTGGATTTTCGGGTGAAAGAACAGGAATTTGTGGCGATCATCGGAAAGTCCGGAAGCGGGAAAAGCACCCTGCTCCACATGGTAGGCGGTCTAGACACCCCTACGGAAGGTGACGTGATCGTGGCGGGAAGAAGCCTTAATGGGCTTACGAAGGAAGAACTTGCCATTTTCAGGCGTCGGAAGGTGGGATTTATATTCCAGAATTACAATCTTGTCCCCGATCTGAATATATATGAAAATATCGTATTGCCGATTGAACTAGACGGAAAGCGGATCGACCGCGTCTTCGTAGAAGAACTCCTGGACGTCCTGAAACTGACGGAAAAACGGGAAGCTTTCCCGGGGAACCTGTCGGGCGGGCAGCAGCAGAGGGCGGCGATAGCAAGGGCGATTGCTTCTAAACCTGCAATTATCCTTGCCGACGAGCCTACCGGGAATCTGGATACGGCGTCGGGTCATGATGTGTTGGGGCTTTTGAAGGTGGTCGCGAAGCAATTTCAGCAGACCATCGTCCTCATTACTCACGACCAGGATATTGCACAGCTTGCGGATCGGATTGTGTGTATCGAAGACGGAAAGATCCGGAAAGGAAGTGGTTTTTATGCTTAGGAATAACAATATGAAGGTCATTTCCCGTATGGCAGGGCGGTCGCTTAGAAGCCGCAGACAGCGAAGCTTTACGATGATCCTGGCAGTTCTTCTGTCCGCGTTCATGCTTTTTAGTGTCATGACAGTAGGCGCGACCTATTTTAAGATGCAGAGGCTTGAGAATCTTCGTATGAGCGGAGGTGATTTTGATGCGATCATGTACGGCGTTACCGAGGAGCAGCAAAAAACCTGTGAGGATAACCCGGATGTCCTGAGAGCAGGAGTCAGCGCTGTGTCGGGATATATTGAGGAGACGGAATTTGACAGTACGCCCAATGTGGTGCTTCAGTGGGCGGACGAAACCTGGTGGAAAGAAATCATGGCTCTGGCGCGGGAGTGGGTGAAGGGGGACTATCCGACGGAAGAAAACGAGGTCATGGTCACAGAATATGCTCTTGAAAAATGCGGATTTCAAGGACTTACGATCGGAGATGAGTTTACTGCCGTATACGGGGCGAGAGACAAGAAGCAGGAAATGACCTTCCGTATCTGCGGGATTTGGGACGGCTATGGTGATAAAAGCCTGTTTTTTGTGTCGGAGAAATTCTACCGGAAGACGGGGTTTGAACTGGCGGATGTCGCTTCCGGACGTATCTGTGTGAAGTTTGAAAAGAGGCTGATCACACAGAAGATGCAGGATGCGTTCATAGAATCTATGAATTTAGGCAAACAGCAGAGGGTTCTTTTCACGATGGACAGCGCGTTTTCTGTTCAGATACTCTGCGGGATTGCCGGGCTTATCTTTGTGACGTGCCTGTGTGCATACCTGCTCATTTACAATATCCAGTATCTGTCTGTGGCGGGGAATATCCGTTATTATGGCATGCTGCAGACGATTGGGATGACCGGGCGGCAGATCCGCCATCTGATGTGGCGGCAAATGCTTCTGATCGGCGGATTAGGGCTCGTGGGCGGCGTTCTGTTGGGAAGCGGTGTGTCATTTTTCGTGGTTCCGTCGGTGGTGAAGACTTTGGGGATCCATATGGGCAAGGGCGGAGAGATTACCGTAGCGTTTCATCCGTGGGTTCTTATACTGACTGTATTGATTACGGCGGTTACGGTTTACATTGCCGGGAGAAAGCCGGCAAAAATGGCGGTGGCATGTTCGCCTATTGAGGCGTTGGGATATCGTCCGGCGGCTAGAGTGTGTTTGAAGAAGAAGCGTAGCATGAGGATACGCAGCCGTAGTATGTATGCAAAGAGAATCAGGCAAGTCAGTCCTGCCGGCAGAATCTGGCGTATGGCGATGGAGCAGATTACAAAGGACAAGAAAAAATCCGGGATTGCCATGCTCTCACTGGCGGCAGCCATGTCCGTATTCTTGTGTATGGCGACGATTCTCGCCTCTCAGGCGGCAAGAGAGTACAATACCATTTACCGGGATTTTGATATTGTAGTAAAAAATGATACCCTTCAGAAAGAAAATAAGGAGGAGCGCGTCCAGATCTTCGACGGGGAAGTGATGGAGAAGCTGAATAAAATCGACGGCATTGCAGAAATCAATCCGTTGGTTTATACGGAGATCACAGTGCCGTGGGAGCCTGCATTTGCCGACCAATGGATGCGGGAATTTTACGATATGTGGATGACCATACCCTATGAGGACGATATCGAGGAATATAAAGAATTTCCGGAAAACTTCGGTTCCTCCCTGGTAGGGATCAGCAAGGCAGATTTTGAGGCGTTAAACGAATCGTCTGAACAGCCGGTCGACGAAGAGGATTTCCTGAGCGGGAAGACTTGCCTGCTGTATCGAAATGGTCTGGAGCTTGATAATAGCGACGTAAAGGGTAAGACCGTCACCTGTACGGAGTATGGGAACCGGGAAAATGCGCGCACATTCGAGATCGCCGGACTGACGGATGATAACGTATATACGGCATTGCTTGGATACCCGCCCACTATTATTGTCAGCCGAAAGGCGCTGGAGGAATTCGTGGAAGAACCTGTGATATTCAAAATGGGGATCCGTTACAGGGAAGGAAAAGAGCGCCAGAGCATCTGGGAAGGTATTCTACAGGCAGTCAGCGGGGACCAGACGCCAAAGATGTATAAAGAGACGGAATCCGCCGTTCTTGATGTGATGGAAGGATGTCCATATTACAAGGATTATTCCTATGAATCCAGAATTAAGATGATGGAAGAGGTTAAGAGGGCGCAGGGAAATATGATGGAGGTAGGGATTGGAATAGCTGCCATCCTTGCTCTGATCGGAGTGATGAATTACATCAATACATTTATCGGAAATATCCAGAACAGGCGGATAGAGATTGCCATACTCGAAAGTATCGGGATGACGGGGCGGCAGGTAAAGAAGATGCTGCTTCTGGAAGGAATATTGTATGCCGCAGGAGCATGGACGGTTACCGCAGTTCTGGGAACGGCTGCGACGTATCTGGTCTATCAGTCCATGAACTATATGGGCACCGGGTTTATGGTGCCGGTATTGCCCGTGTTGGGAATGATGATACTGTCTGCGGTAATCTGTGTGAGCGTTCCGGCGGCGGCTTGCCGGAAGATTGAGAAAGAAGGGATTGTGGAGTATATTGCAATGCCGTGTTAGTTGAGGAAATTATGCACAGTTTTTACAATAAAAAATTGTGCATAATTTTTGTTGTCCATTTTTGATAAAGAATTGACAAAATGTATATCCATAATGTATACTTTCACTAACGGACATATTAAGGACGCGTCTTAAAGTCTGTGAAAGGAGAGAGAGAAAAATGAAGGAAAGTACAAATTATTTAGAGTTGGCAAACAGCCCCCTCATGTGGCTTGCAGCAGCAGTAGCCGTTGGAGTGGTAGTAATTCAGTCGGTAGTATTTTTCAGAAAATCATTAAAGGCAGCAAAAGAACTGGAGATTCCAAAGGAACAGGTCAACACAGCGATTAAGAGCAGCGCTATTGCCTCCATCGGACCGGCGGTTGTAATTCTTGTTACCATGATTTCCCTTATTGTTTCCATGGGCGCACCGATATCATGGATGAGACTGTCTTTCATAGGTTCTGTGAACTATGAGGCGATGGCGGCAGGCTTTGGTGCACAGGCAATGGGGACGACCCTTGAAAAACTGGATCCGGTGGCATTTTCCTGCGGTGTATGGGTCATGATATGCGGGTCTCTTGGATGGCTGATTTTCACACTTCTGTTTACAGACAAGATGCATAAGGTGAATCACTTAATGTCCAAGGGAAATGCGAAGATGGTTCCGATTATTTCCGCAGGGGCGATGCTTGGAGCATTCGCAAACTTAGCTTCAGGAAATTTCTTTTCTGCAGAGGGGAACTTTGCATTTGGCGGCGCGCCGGCAATCGCGACTGTGGTAGGATGCATCCTGATGATGGTACTGTCCAAACTTGCGAAGGATAAGAAGGTCAACTGGCTGAGAGAGTGGGCATTTGCAATTTCTATGTTTTCCGGGATGTTTATCGGATATCTGTGGAGTATGGCTGCATAAAGAAGGAGGAGAAAAATGAACAAACAGTATTATTCAGAAACTTATATTCCCAGCATTATCAAATGGGGAAAATTAACGATGCTATTGGGTATCCTTACAAGCTTTTTGCCGGCATTGGTAGTCTCCGTCGTGTTCGGGCATATGCCGCCGGTTTCCGCCATCATTGCGGGAACTATTTCACAGATTAGTGTAAGCGGCGCGTTCTATGTCGTGGAACCTATTTCCTATTTTCCGATTCTTGGAATCCCGGGAACGTACCTTACCTTCCTGTCTGGAAATACATCGAATATGCGTGTTCCATGTTCATCTGTAGCCCAGGAGGCGGCAGGCGTGGAGATGGGAACCGATAAGGGTTCCGTCATTTCAACAATTGGTATCGCAGTGTCGATCCTGGTAAATATTGCCATACTGACGGTCGGAGCAGTGGGCGGCAATGTCATCATCTCAGCCATGCCGGAAGGGTTAAAGGCGGCGCTTAATTTCCTGCTCCCGGCGCTTTACGGCGCAGTATTCGGGCAGTTTGCAATCGCACGTCCCAAACTTGCGGGAGTGGCGGTCGTGATTGCCTTTGGGATGAACTGGCTGCTTAAAAATAATTTCCTGTCCTTCTTTCCGGGAACGCCGTCCTATGTGGTGATTCTCGTAGCAGTGTTCGGTTCTATTTTTGCAGGAAGACTGATTTACAAGAAAGAATTACAGGATTAGGAGGATGTATTTATGTTATCCAGAGAGAGAATGCAGAATTTATTTCTTGAAATGATTCAGATTTACAGCCCGTCAAAGGGAGAAAAGGAGATGGCGGATTTTATTGAAGCCTATCTTGCCAAACGGGGAATTGCATTTCAGTCGGACAATGCCGGGGAAGGTTACGGCGGCAACGGGAGAAATATCGTCGCCCACATTCCGGGAACAAAAGAGGGGATTCCTTTGGGATTTGCGGCGCACATGGATCAGATTGAGCCATGCCAAAAGGTAAAGGCGGTGATTGACGGGAATATCATCCGCACAGACGGGACGACGACTCTCGGAGGGGACGACAAATCCGGCATTGCCGCTATCTTAGAGGCAGTGGAGGATATTCTTGAGAGCGGCGGTGAACACAGAGATATTTATCTTGTGTTCACCTGTTCCGAGGAAATCAGTATGCAGGGTACGAAACACATGGATTTGAGCATCCTGCCCTGTAAGGATTTGGTCATTGCCGACGCAACGGGCAATACGGGCGTCATTGCCTATAAAGCTCCTGCGATGGAAGCGATTGAGGTTACGGTACAGGGGAAGAAGGCCCATGCCGGAATCGAGCCGGAAAAGGGAGTGAATGCAATCTGTACTGCGGCAAAAGCGATTGCAAAGATGCATATCGGAAGGATTGACGCGGAGACGACCTCTAATATCGGAAGAATTGAAGGGGGCGGAGCCACGAATGTTGTGACCGACGAAGTGGCATTCACGGCGGAAATCCGTTCTCACAGCATGGAAAAGCTAGGCGAAGAGGTGGCGCATATGGAGAAATGTCTGAAAGAAGCCGCGGAGGAAACGGGCGCTTTGTACCAATTCCGGCATGAATTGGCATATCCCTCTTTGTCTCTCGATGTAGACTGTGAGCTTGTGCGCCTGACCAAAGAGGCGATGGAAAAAGAGGGGATCGAACCTGAGCTTATGGTCATCGGCGGTGGCAGTGACGCGAATGTGCTTGCAGGGCATGGATACCGCAGCGTCATTCTTGGGCTTGGCATGAGGGACGTGCATACGGTTCAGGAATCTCTTGACATGGACGAGGTGTGGAAGGCAGCCAGAGTAATCAGACGGATGATGTCAGGAGACTAGGAGAGTACAGATGGAAAAAGAAGAATTAAAGCGCAGATGTATCGAAGTAATTGAAAAACGGAAGGAGGAGATTATCAGCCTCGGAGAGAAAATCTACCGGACTCCGGAGCTTGGCTATAAGGAATTTGAGACGACAAAATGTATGGAGGAGGCGTTTGCTTCCTTGGGGCTTGAGACGGTTTCGCCCATTGCCTATACTGGATGCAAGGCAGGTGCGGGCGGCAGGAAGGGACCGACGGTGGCGGTCATGGGAGAGCTTGACAGCGTGGTATGCCCGGAGCATAAGGACTGTGCGGCAAACGGAAATATGCACGCCTGCGGGCATCACGTACAGCTTGCAAACTTGTACGGATGTGCGGCGGGTCTGGCGGAGTCGGGGGTTCTTGACGAACTTTGCGGGACGGTGGAATTTATCGCGATTCCGGCGGAAGAATGCGTAGACTTGGACTATCGGGACAAACTAATCGAAGATGGGAAAATCCAGTTCTACGGAGGAAAACAGGAATATCTTTTAAGGGGCGGCATGGACGATGTGGATATGGTTCTGCAATGCCACATGATGGAGGTTGAGGGCGGCAGGAAATGTTGTACCGTGGATACGGTCACCAATGGATTTATGTCGAAAAGCGTGAAGTTTATCGGCAGGAGCGCCCACGCCGGAATTGCGCCCCATGAAGGGATTAACGCCCTTAACATGGCGCAGCTTGCCCTGAATAATATCAATGCTTTGCGGGAAACCTTCCGGGAGGAAGACAAGGTACGGGTCAGCGCGATTATCACCAGCGGCGGTGATTTGGTAAATGTGGTGCCTTCTGTAGTGACGATGCAGGTTATGGTGCGTGCGGCGTCCGTGGATGCCATGGAGGACGCAGGCCGCAAAGTTGGAAGGGCGTTAAAGGCAGGAGCGCTGGCAGTAGGCGGAAAAGTGGAGATTCACGACCGGATTGGATACCTGCCTCTTTCTACAGATTCCACGCTGTCCGGTCTGTACAGGGAGAATATGCTTGCATACGGCGGTGCGGATGAGGATTCCTTTGTAGAGCATTACGAGACGGCCGGCTCCACGGATTTAGGGGATATGTGTCAGCTCTTGCCGTGTATGCATGTGTGGGCGTCCGGTATTTCGGGAGGACTTCATTCCAAGGATTTTAAAATCGAAGATTATGAAAGGGCGTATGTTTTACCTGCAAAGATGCTTGCCCTTACCGTCATCGACCTGTTATATGGGGATGCAGGGAAGGCGAAGGAGATTATGGAAGCGTACCGGCCCAAGTTTACAAAAGAGACGTATATAAAGTATATGAAAGATCATTCAGTAGTTGAATTATTTGATGGTTCTGCGATATAATAGGAGCAGCCGGGGCAGTATGTACAATACGGTCCCGGTTGTATAGGTAAATATTATGGTTAAGCTTAGAAAAGGTAAGATTATGAAGATTGGCGTAATTGGTCCGGAATCATCCTGTAATAGTGTGAAGGAAAGCCTGCAGCAGATTGACAGTGAGCTGGAGGTTTCTTGTTATATAAGAGAACGTGTAAGTCACTGCGGCGAAGTCGTCGAAGCGTGCGAGGGAGAATGTGACGCGATTCTGTTTACCGGCTGTGCGGTAGAGGATTTTGTGACAGGCTCTTATGAGATTAAGAAGCCGTATACTTCGGTGGAAAGGTCGAGCGTCAGCGTGGCGGGTGCGTTCCTCAAGATGCAGAAACAGGATATGGAGCTTGACGCGTTCAGCATTGACGTGGTGGAGAACCAGGTGATAACGGATTTATTGGATGCCGTCCAGATTTTGGCGAGGAATATTTATTCTTGTTCCATGCAGCCGGGGGTGGACGAACAGGAATATGTGGACTGGCATATCCGCCTGCAGGAGGAAGGCAAGACGAATGTTGCGCTGACGTCCTTTGTGTGGGTGTATAATACGTTGGTTGAACAGGGATACCAGGCGATTTATCTGCGCGGGACACGGGAGACGGTGAGGCGCGCGTTGGAACGTTTGAAGAGCAAGTACGCGCTGACCCAGGCGGAATACTCCCGGATTGCGGTAGAAGTGCTGAAACTTACGAATTATGAGTGCCATGTGGAGAACTATTATGCTTCGATGATAGAGAAAGCGGAGATGGAGAAGGAAATCGTGCGTTATGTGCAGAGTATCCAGGGAACCATATTTCCTTTCGGGAAGCGGGAATATGTGGTGTTCTCTAACGCGGGCGTGATTGAGAATGTGCAGAACTACGGCAGGATACAGAAGCTCCAGCAGACGGTGAAGAAGACGGGGATTGAACTGAATGTGGGGATTGGCATGGGGCTTACCGTTTATAAGGCGGAGATGAACGCGAGAAAAGCCCTGGAGCAGTCGGTCAGGAGGAAGAAGCAAGAGCTTTTTCTGGTGGATGAAAAAGATGTGCTTTTAGGGCCCCTTGATACGGAGCGGCAGCTTCGGTATGAATTGATTTCCTCAGACCCGAAGATCCGGGAGATTGCGGCAAAGACGGGGCTTAGCGAACATTCGGTGCTCAAGGTGATTGCGATTGCGCAGGCGAGGAAGAGCTTTATTTTTGACGCCCATGAACTTGCGGAGTGTCTGGAAGTGACGGTGAGGAGCGCAAGGAGGATTATGAATAAAATCATGGATTCCGGATATGGGAAATTGTATGCGAAGGAGATGGCGGTTTCGGGGGGGAGGCCGAAGGCGTTGATTGAGATTTTGTTTCAGTAGTATTACTGTATCCGTGTATTATGCTTTCAATATGTCCTTGTTTATGATTTACTTATTTATGTTTCACTTTTTTGGGGATTTGACGATAAATATAGATGTTACCGCCTCCAAATTCTCTTTGTACCATTTAGAGGTGATAACATCTATAGATTGTAGAACCAACGTATTTTCTTAATCTGATTTCATGTTACATAGAAGAGGTCTTACAAAGTATCATCCTTGATCATTGTAATAATATTTTCCCGTCCAAGCCGGATCCCTCCGACTGCATAAGCCCCAACGATCGCCAGAAGGATCAGTACGGTATATCCGGTCAGCACGCCGTATGGGGCGAAGGGCAGGTATTCCGGCAATGAGATTTCCGTAACGGTAAGCAATGCCGCCAGTACGATGACCTGAACCGGAAGGGAGTAGAGCAATGGTTTTAAGCCTAGCGTCAATCCTTCCAGAAGCAGCAGCTTCCATAACTGCCGGGGAGACAGTCCGACGGATTTCAGCATGGCGAATTCCTGCCGCCGCTGCCGGAGGTTGCCAGAGATGCTTGACCATACGTTGGACAGCCCGATCACGGCGAGGAAGGCGGTCAGGAAGGTGACGACTAAGTTCAGGACGTTCTGTGTGTTCTGGTTAAGTTCCTCCCTCTCGGCAAGGTTTGTCAAGTGGTAATCGCCGCTTCCGTAAAAGCTTGAGATCACTTCCTCCATCTGCCGGGTAGTCCGGCGGATTGCAGAAGTGTCAGGCATAGAGGCAGCCGTGGGGGAGGCGCTATCCTTACGTTCTGTCCAGAACACTCCATTTATCACCTGTGTGGAATTCCGCCTGCGTTCACAGCAGGATTCGCCAAGTTGCAGGACATGTTCCATCGGCATGATCACGGCAAGCGTAAAATTGGAAAGCCCCATGGTTTCCATCGGCAGTTCTTTCGCCAGATTCCCGACAGTTACCGTAAATTCAAGATCACCTTCAATCTCATCCGTATTTTTCTCCGTAAATGTCAGCTTTTGCCCTTCATGGATATCCAGCAGTTCCCGGTAAAGCACGTGTTTACGCGTACTGTTTTCCGGGTCTTTGGTATAATTGTAGAGGATCGCCCGTGAAGGGTCGTCGAAATAAGGCTGAGGCGCAACGCCTATATGCTCGCAGTAATCACGGAAACTGTCCGCTTCTAAGCCATAAATGACCGACTGGATCCGATATTTCCCGTCCCGCCGGATCGGAGAATATTTCTTCTTTGCAATAATCTGCTCAATGCCGCCGAGATTCGTGTTGATATCCTCAGAGATATCCGCCTGATCGATCCATGTGGCACAGGGCATGGAGTCATGGATCATGGATTTTGTGACGCCGTTTACTTTTTTTAACTGCCGGATCGCCTCCATGTCCGGTTCCCGCCCGTCGCTGATTGAGAGAAAAATGTGTCCGCTCTTGCTTGGGTCTGTCCGGAAAACGGCGTCGTTTGCGTCATTTACCGTAATCGCATATTGAAAGACTGTCAGCAGCAGGAAGGACATGCACAGAGAAATAGTCGCCATCCGATAAGAGCGTCTTCTTGCGGAAACGGCGTTGGCGGCAAGCTCTCCTGTGATCCCGGGAAAATGAAACTTGCTGCGCTTACCAAAGGTTCCTTCTTGCTTTAAGGCTTCGATCGGCAGCATCTTCGCCGCCTTTTTTGCCGGAATCCGTGCGGAAAGCCATGCGGTCAAAAGTGACAGCAGGATAGCGGGAAGGATGGCGGGAAGCCCGTAGGTCACGACGATGTCCGGCGCGTCTCTTCCAAGGTCGTTGGAGGCGTTGATCAACTGGAACAGTTTCAGGTTCAGGAACCAGCCTGCCAAGAGCCCTGGCGCAAGAGGGAGGGCAGATAAGAGCAGGGCTTCGGACTGGACCGTCTTCTTGATCTGCTTTGGAGTCGCCCCCACTCCGGCGAAGGTGCAAAGTTGTACCAGTTTCTCATTGACAGACATGACAAACGCGTTATGGATGACCAATACGAATACACCTACCAGAAATACCGCGAATAAAAGGAACATCAGCGGGATTGCCAGGCCGCTCAGGTGTGTGGGCATTCCTTTTACCGACGGGGCAAGGATGCCATGGACAGCCAACAGCCCGGTGTTGTAACGGAGGGTGTATTCGCCGTATTCGTCTGGTTCGTATCCGATCGCCCTGGCAAGGGCAGGAAGTTCCCGGTAGGTGCCTCGCATCGGATGAAAACGCAGATAGACCGTGATCGTATCGTCGGGAAGGATGGATGCTTCGTCAAGCCCCGTCAAGCCGGTATATGCGGGCACGGCGGAGGATGTGGTGACGTCCATGACGCCGACGATGGTGTAGGTCTTGGTCCCGGTCTCTTCAAATACTTCCCCTTCGCGGTAGGGTTCGGTGTCCTCACAGGGCTGCCCGCCGTAGGTACGGCGCCCGACAGGGAGGGTCAGTGTGTCGCCGATGTGCGTGCCTGGATGGTCTTCAAAATATTGTTTGGACAGCACGAGTTCGGACTCGGAAGCGGGAACTCTTCCTTCGGTGATGCTGTTCTTTTCCGGCATAGAGTCCCAGTATTCTTGATTGGCTCCCCTGAAAATAAGATAGGACCTGGGGTTTGTATTTTTCGGGACAGCCCTGTCAGGCTTAGTAGTAGGATCGGGGAGTTTCGCTGTCATCCAATCTCCTTTGATCAGTACGGCTGAGACGGAGGCGTAATTCTTTATCTGTTCCAGAGATCCGCCGGGCGCACCGTCAAAAAGCTCCCCGTGCCAGTCCCCGTTATGCCATTTTTCAAGAACCACGGCGTCCGTCCACATGGTATAGACTAAGCCGCAGAAGCAGGACATCAGGCTTGTCATAAGGAATAACGCCGTCATGATGATCGCGCCGGAGCGTTTGTTCTGCCGGAGTGTTTCCCATACATATTCACGTAATATTTTCATTGCCGCGTCACCTCGTCTGATACGATCTTTCCGTCTTCCAATGTAATGATCCTGTCTGCTTTCAGTGCGATTTTTTCATCGTGGGTGATCAGGAGTACGGTCTGTTCGTATTGGTGGTTGGACAGCTGCAAAAGTTCCAGTGTTTCGTCGGAATTCTTTCGGTCGAGGTTGCCGGTAGGCTCGTCGGCAAGAAGGATCGCAGGCTGGTAGATGAGGCTTCGCGCGATGGCGGTCCGCTGCTTTTGTCCGCCGGACAGTTCCCGGGGATAGTGGTTGAGCCGGTCTGAAAGCCCGAGGGCGGTAACGATCCGGTCAAAACGGGCTTCATCCGGTTTCTCGCCGTCTAACAGGATCGGGAGCAGGATATTCTTGCGCACATTCAAGGTTGGTATCAGATTATAAAACTGATAGACAAGACCCACTTTCCGGCGGCGGAAGACGGCAAGCTGTTCCAGGGTCAGGGTGGAGATATCAGTGTCTTCTATATAAATATTGCCTTCTGTCGGGCGGTCTACGCCGCCTAGCATGTGCAGGAGCGTGGATTTCCCGGAGCCGGAGGCGCCGACTACGGCGGTGAAGCTGCCGCGTTCTAAGGAGAGAGTTACGTGGTCGAGGGCTGTGATGGCGCCGGCGCCCTGGCCGTATGTTTTCGTGAGGTTGCTGCATCGGAGTATTTCCATGATGTGTCGTTCCTTTCTATATTTAATTTCCGGATAAAGATATGGTAACAGGATATTGTGACAGGAAAGTGACATTCCCAAATATTTTCTTATCTTGTCGAATATCCTGTCTGGTGCTACAATGATATTATCATATGAAAAAAGGAGCGACAATTTATGAAGGTATTATTGATCAACGGAAGCCCTCATGCCAATGAAAGTACATATACGGCGCTGCATGAGATGGAGAAGGTCTTTGAGGAAAATGGGATAGAGACGCAGCTCATTCACATAGGGAAGGATGCCGTACGGGGGTGTATTGCCTGCGGGTCCTGCCGCAAAACCGGAAAATGTGCTTTTGACGACGCGGTGAATGCATCGGCGGAGGCTTTTAGAGAATGCGATGGTATTGTAGTCGGAAGCCCGGTTTATTATGCATCGGCGAACGCGACGCTGGTTGCATTCCTGGACCGGCTCTTTTACAGTACCGGCTTTGATAAGACGATGAAGGTGGGCGCCAGTGTGGTCTCAGCCAGAAGAGGCGGGCTGTCGGCGACTTTCGATGAGCTGAACAAATACTTTACGATCAGCGGCATGCCGGTGGCGTCTAGCCAGTATTGGAACAGTATCCACGGAAATAACGCCGGGGAAGCCGTTCAGGATGGCGAGGGTATGCAGATTATGCGGACGCTTGCAAGAAATATGGCTTTCCTGATGAAAAGTATCGCGCTTGGGAAAGAGGCGTATGGATTACCAGAGAAAGAAGAAAGAATCGGGACAAATTTCATCCGATAATGGATATATTTCACAGAACAGGGAATACTGCATGAGTAGAAAATGCAAGGAGGAATGATCTGTGAAAGCAATAGTGAATGATGGATGTATCTCATGCGGCGCATGTGTGGCGGCGTGTCCGGAAGTATTCCGGTTCGATGATAACGGTGTGGCAGAGGCATATGCGGATGTGGCGCCGGAATACGAGAGTACGGCGACGGAGGCAAGAGATTCCTGTCCGGTATCGGTGATCGATCTGAAAGACTGATGTGAAAAGAGACCCGCATGTACTGCAGATGAGCAGTGCGTGCGGGTTTTGGCGGATAAAAGATTTGACTTCTTGATATTGGACAGTGTATACTGTACATAGTATGTACTATGCATAGTGTATACTTTGCATGGCGAATAAGATAGGTATATATTTGATGAAGAATGGATGTATATTATAGTTAAGAAAGGAAAATCATACATATGAAATGCCCATATTGCAACCAGTTAGATACCAGAGTGATCGATTCAAGACCGGCAGAAGACGGGAACTCTATCCGCCGCCGCCGTTCCTGTGATTCCTGCGGGAAGCGGTTTACAACTTATGAAAAGGTAGAGACGATCCCTCTGATCATCATTAAGAAGGATAACAACCGTGAGCAATATAACAGGGGAAAGATCGAGAATGGAATATTAAGAGCTTGTTATAAACGTCCGGTATCCGCGGCAGATATCCAGAAGGCAATTGAGAGGATTGAGACTAAGATATTCAGTATGGAGGTAAAAGAAGTTTCAAGCAGCAGTATAGGGGAGATCGTAATGGAGGAACTGAAGGATCTGGATGAGGTTGCATATGTCAGATTCGCATCCGTATATCGTGAATTTAAGGATGTGAATACTTTTATGGATGAGCTGAAGAAGATACTGAAGTAACTTCTTCTTTTCATTTTGTTCCCGCGAGCAACGAGCCAGGCGGCAGAGATACGGACGGCAGATTCTGTCTGTTAGATTGTAGTTTAGGATAGATGGGATGATATATAATGAGAACATATAAGTTAACGATCGCTTATGATGGAAGCAGGTATCAGGGATGGCAGCGTCAGGTTACGACAGATAATACGATACAGTTTATATTGGAATGGAGTATAGGGAAATTGGTCGGATACCGTGTACATGTGGATGGATCCGGGAGAACGGACGCCGGAGTCCATGCGCGCGGACAGGTGGCGAGTGTGAAACTGTCAAAGCTGTATGATACAAAGGAATTAAAAGAATCTTTGAATAGATATCTCCCGGAAGATATCCGAGTAGTCCGAGTAGAGCTTGTGAGGAACAGTTTTCATGCAAGGAAGAGCGCCAAGGGGAAGAAGTATGAATATTATATAGACTGCAGGGAGAAACCGGATGTATTTTCCCGCAGATATTGCTATCATTATCCGGAGAAATTAGACATTGAAGCTATGCGCGATGCGACGGAGTATCTGATAGGACCGAAGAATTTTATCAGTTTTACGGATGACAGGGAGTGTAAGGACGCGGTCCGCCGTATTACGAATATCAAGATAGTAAGAAGCGGCGAGAAGGTACGGATCACATATTATGGAACAGGCTTTTTATACCATATGGTCAGGATATTGACAGGAACGCTGTTGGAGATCGGGACGGGCAAGAGAGACGCCTCGATGCTGCCGGTAGTGATCGCGGCGGAAGACAGGAGCCTGGCAGGTTTTCTTGCGCCGGCGAGAGGGCTGTTTCTGCGGAAAGTGTATTATTAAAATCGTTTTTTGACAACATGCTTTTGAGCGTGGGGTTACTGTATAACAGATAGTTGGAGGAAGAAGAATGAAATTTGTATCATGGAATGTGAATGGGATCCGTGCATGCGTGCAGAAAGGGTTTATGGACTTCTTTCACGAGACGGACGCAGATGTTTTCTGCATTCAGGAGACAAAGATGCAGGAGGGGCAGCTGAGCCTGGATACTCCGGGGTATCATCAGTACTGGAATTATGCCAGGAAGAAAGGATATTCCGGAACAGCAATATTTACGAAGGAAGAGCCGCTGTCTGTCGCTTACGGCATCGGAATAGAGGAACATGACCAGGAAGGGCGCGTGATCACCCTTGAATTCGATGCATATTATTTTATCACGGTATATACGCCGAACTCGCAGAATGAGTTGGCAAGGCTTTCGTACCGGATGCAGTGGGAAGAAGATTTCCTTGCATATATGAAGAGATTAGAAGAGAGCAAGCCGGTGATCTTCTGCGGAGACTTGAATGTGGCGCATAAAGAGATCGATCTTAAGAATCCCAAGACTAACCGCAAGAACGCGGGCTTTACAGATGAAGAAAGAGGGAAATTCACAGCGCTTCTGGAGTCTGGTTTTGTGGATACGTTCCGTCATTTTTATCCGGATGCGGAAGGGATCTACTCCTGGTGGTCTTACCGTTTCAGCGCGAGAGCTAAGAATGCAGGGTGGAGGATTGATTACTTCTGTGTGTCAGAGTGCCTGAAGGACAGGCTTAAGGACGCGAAGATCCTGACGGATGTGATGGGATCAGACCATTGCCCGGTGGTGCTTGAGATAGAATGATATATTGTGAAGGGGCTATTACAAAAAGTTTCGTACAATAGCCCCTTCATGTACTTTTATAATATCTGGTCTAATTCATATAATGCGGTCGCATATATTTTTATTCCCAATAACAGATGTTTTAAATCGCCATACTCATCCACCTGATGGGCGCCGCCTTTTTCCATGCCGAATAGTCTTATCCGTCCCGGAACTGTTACGCCGAATGAAACAGCATTCGGTAGTTTTCTGGCATATGTTCCGCCTTCTAATACTAAGGGTTCCAAATCATCCATTTGGAGAAGATCGGAAGTTATGTCAACCAATCTGTCTATTGCAGGATGCTCTAAAGGGACAAATAGAGGCTGATTATCAGAAAAATTTTCAATAGCAAATCCTTGTTTTGTCAGTTCGCTATAAAGCTGGCTGATAATATGATGGTTATCTGCCTTAACCGGGTAGCGGATGTTTACACTTAGCGAGAGCTCCTGGTTTTTTAGATGAATGATCGATCCCACCAGGGTCAGGCTGCCGGAAATGTCGTCACTGCAGGCAATTTTAACGAACTTACCACTGTAATCCAGGATAAATTGTTGAAGATACTTAAAAGTATCCAGAGCTTCTCCGGAAAGGATCTTCATAGCCAATATTGAAGACAGAAGATGTTCGATTGCATTAACTGCATTTTGGGGTCTGGAGGCATGGCGCAGGTCTCCTGTGGATTCAAGCTTAAGAGAATCCATTGACATTTCCAGGCTTAATCTGGGATCTGTATTTACGTACGCAGAGATCGCTTCCGCATCCACCATACGCTTATCTATTATGGCAAATGCATGATCCGGAACGGAATTGCTGGCAATACCTCCATGCATTTCCATGATCGGTGAAGCAGGCATATGTGACTGGGTCATGGAAAATTCTATAATACCTTTTTCGGCATGCCCCAGGGGATACTTTGCATCCGGAACAAGGGAAAATACGGGAGCCTTTTCTCTGGCGAGGAATTGGGGGATATCACTCATGCCCCTTTCTTCGTCACAGCCGAAAACCATCATGACCGAATGGTTTAAAGGAATGTCATGCTCCTTTAAAAAGCGCATTGCGTATAAGGCAACTAAGGCAGGGGCTTTATTGTCCGCCGTACCGCGTCCGAAGATATAGTTGTTCTCTTTGACGGCAATACGGTATGGATCTGTAGCCCATCCATCTCCTTCGGGTACGACGTCTAAATGCCCAAAGATTCCGATCGATTCATCCGAATTTCCCAATGTTGCGCTTCCGCAGTAGTTGTCATAATTTTTGATCTTGAAACCATATTCACCGGAGATTTTTAATGCCTCATGCAAAACGTTCCAGCATCCTTCGCCGTAAGGTTTGTCCGGGGCGGGAGTCGAGTATACGCTTCGGATAGATACAAGTTTTTCAAGATCGTCTAAGAATTCTTGTTTTTTCCCGGGGATCCAGGAATCCAGCATCTTTAATAGGTTTTCACGTGTCATATTGTCCTCCTTTTTTAAGACGTTATATGATGTATCATAACATGACGGGTTCAAAAAATCAACAGATGTAAGAAAATAATTGACTAAGAATACATTATAAGATATTATGATAAAAGAGAGGGGGATGTATCATGCCTTTAAATGCAAAAAAGAGTATCCCGCTGTATGTACAATTGATGGATGCCATAAGGTCAGATATCAAGCAGGGAAACTTAAATCAGGGAGACCAGATTCCTTCTGAATCAGAGTTGAGTTCGCAATATGGTGTGAGCAGGGTAACGGTCAGGAACTCTATTGCACAATTGGTGGAAGAGGGATTGCTGATTAAGATTCAGGGAAAGGGCACGTTCGTGGCTGAGGCTAAGGTAGAGCGCAGGCTGAAAGGCGTGAAAGGATTTACGGAGCAGGCGAAGAGTTTAGGATATGAGCCGGGGGCTAAAGTGGTTTCTATTGAGGTGGGCTCTGCGAGTGAATTAGACCGCAGTTTTTTTAAATTGGAAGAAGGGAGCAGGATCATTTCTATAAAGAGAATACGTTATCATGACAATGAACCGGTTATGTTAGAGACCGTACATTTTCCGCTCAAATATTCTTTTCTGGTGGAAGAAGATCTTGAGGGATCGCTTTATAGTATTCTGGCTGAAAAGTACAATATTATTCCGAACTTTGGTGAAAAATCATTTGAGATTTGCTATGCCAATACGGAAGAGTCAAAGCTGTTGGATATACAAAAGGGAATGGCGGTGCTCCTGAGTATCGACTATATTTACGATGTTGAAAAGAACCCGCTGCATATCACCAGGCAAGTGATCGTGGCAGGTAAGTATAAGTATATTATTAATCTGTAAAAAGAATAAGAGGTTGCTATAATTGAAAATACAGCATTATGTGTTTCTGTCGGAACTCATAGTGCTGTATTTTTGTATAGTGAGAAAATATAGTAAAAACGTCTGATAGATAAGAGAAATTCCGGGAATCATAAAAAAAGTATTTACAATCTGTAAGGCATATGCTATGATGAGTGAAATAACACGTTATAAGACGTATTAATATGATTGGAAAGGAGGAAGTATGAAGACTATATCAATAGGGTTCAACACAATGGATGTTTATGAACATCAGCAGGTCATGTATCCGGGCGGGAATGAGTTGAATACAAGTATATATGCCAAATGGCTGGAAGGCGAGTCGGGATACCTGGGATATTTTGGAGATGATGATCGTTCCAAACATCTGATCTATACGCTGGCCTATAACGGAGTAGATATTTCCAGGTGTAAATATCTTAAGGGGAGAAGCGGGATTGCGATTACGAACTTGGTCGACGGAGAAAGGGTTTTCATAAGGACGAACGGAGGAGGGGTATCAGCGAAGAATCCCATCTGTTTGGAAGAAGAGGATCTGGAGTATATCCAACGGTTTGATCTGATCTTAACGGGATATTATGCATCCTATGAAGCAGGCGGATTAGGAAAATTAAAGAGAATAGGAGTTCCCGTTGCTTATGATTTTTCAGAGGAATTTACTTCTGATGATCTGAAAGAAGTGTGTCCGGGGATCTGCATGGGATTTATGTCATGTTCAGGAAGGCGGGAGGAAGAGATCCGCAGCTTGCTGAAAGATGTCGTGGGATACGGAGCGAAGATCGCTGTTGCCACCAGGGGAGAGGAAGGGCAGCTTGTTTATGACGGACAGAAGTTTTATTCCCATAGTATCGTGCAGGAAAAGGTGATCGATACGATGGGAGCGGGAGATTCTTTTATGACAGCTTTTGCAATAGCATATCTGAAAAACAGGAAGAAAGGGGGGATTGGCAACGCATTAGAAGAAGCTTCCGGATTCGCGGCAAAAGTGTGCGGTATTAAGGGCGCTGTCGGAATGGGGCTTCCATATGAAGGAGAGATTGCTGATGAATGCGGAGGTTGTGCATGATACCCATAGGATTGTCAGGATCAGGGGAAATAGAAGGATATTATATGAATTGAAGGAGGAAAGTATATGAGGCGTTTGAGACAGAGTTTGGAAGCAATGGTATTGGTGATCGTGTTGTTGGTGATGAGTGGATGCAGCGGAGAAAGCAGCAAGGCTCCTGGTTCGCAGAAAGAGGATGAAATAATTGAAATCAGTTTCTTGCATAGGTGGAGCGAGGAGAGCCGTAAGCCGTATTTTGATTATTTGGTAGAAAGTTTTGAGAAGGAACATCCGAATGTAAAGATAAACGCGCAGGCTGTTTCGAATGAAGCGATAAAGGATAAATTAAGAGTCATGGTTGGCGGAGAGGTTCCGGATATATTTTTTTCATGGAGCGGGGAATTCCAGAAAAAATTTGCCCGGGCAGGGGTATCGCTTGATCTTAAGCCTTATTTAGATAAAGATCCTGAGTGGCGGGACAGCTTTATGGAAGTTGTATGGGGGAATTGTGAATATGAAGACGGTATATACGGTATTCCTTTCAACTTTAACTGCGAGTTATTTACGTATAATAAAGAGATCTATAAGGAATGTGAATTATCTGTCCCGACAACCTGGAGCGAATTCCTGGGAAATTGCGAGACCCTGAAAAAGAAAGGCTACACGCCTCTGGTACTTGGAAATATCCAACCGTGGAACGGAATTCATTGGCTGACTAATTTTAATTGCAGGTTTGTGCCGGAAGATGTAAGAATGGCGGACTCCGTACCAGAGACGGGAGAATTTACCGATCCTGGTTATGTAGAAGCGCTCAATGCGATTAAGGAACTATATGATAAGGGATATTTTTATGAAGGGATCAACTCTATGGAGTATATGGAGCAGTTCGAGCTTTTCTGCCAGGGCGAGGCTGTTATGATGTCGGACGACCTACAAGTATTTGGAAGCCGCTATCCTGGCAGCATAGACGAGGATAAATGGGGAACGTTTGCCCTTCCTGAGATAGAAGGGGCGAAAGGGAATCAGAAATTGATAGCAGGCGCGCCAGAATTATTTGCTGTTTCTTCAAAAACAGAACATCCTGAGATTTGCGTAGAATTTCTGAAATATATGACGAATATGGAAAATGCAAAAAAATTAGTTGAAGATGTTGGGTTTGTTCCATGTGTCAAAGATGTTCTTACAGAAGAAAATACGATCCCGCAGGTGCTGGAAGGGCTTGAGATCGCACAGGGCATGGATGGATTTGCGGAATGGATTGATACGGATGTGGAATCAAGGATTGCAGATAAATATCTTTCTGTAGGGCAGGAAATCTTCAATGGCGAGGATCCGGAAAAACTCATAAAGCAGATTCAGGAAGTTGCGAAAACAGTGGCAGAGGAAAATAAATAAAATGTATAAAAAACAGACAAGGGCGGCATATGTGTTTTTGTTTCCGGGACTTCTGCTGATCATATTATTCATATTTGTACCGGTCGTTTTGAATTTCATTTATAGTTTTTACAGATGGAGCGCCTTTTCCATATCGAAGGAGTTTATCGGATTCGAAAATTATATTACGCTTTTTAAAGATGAGATCATCTATGTGGCGATCAAAAATAATATCATTTTTGCGGTTCTTTCCTTGATCTTCCAGGTTTTTGTGGCAATGGTCCTGGCTGGTATGCTGGAGTATAAAGTGATAAGAAGATTTCAGCCATTTTTCAGGACTGCATATTTTATTCCGTCATTGATGTCGATAACCGTCAGCGGGCTGCTCTTTCAATTGATCTATAGCCCGAGAACCGGGTTTATAAATAAGATCTTGGAGATACTTGGCATAGCGGCGGAAAATATTGATCTGTTGGGCAAAGGTTCTACGGCGATCTACGCGGTTACCATGGTTTCGCAGTGGCAGTATACGGGATATGCAGTTATGTTATTTTTAATTGCTATGCAGAAGGTGCCGGAAGAGTATTATGAAGCTGCAATTATGGATGGAGCAGGGTTTGTGAAGCGGTTTATATTTGTTACGGTTCCCTTGATCAAAGAAACGATCATGGTAAACATGGTGATCACAGTAATAGGAGCTTTCAAAGTGTTTGATGAAATATATGTTATGACACAGGGCGGTCCAGGGAGAGCCTCAGAAGTATTGGGAACATATCTGTTCAGATCCGGCTTCAGGAATGATGTTATGGGGTATGCGTCTGCAATTGCAACCTTGATCTTTGTGATCACATTCATGCTGTCGCTGCTGCAGATAAAATTATCTGATATAAAATTATCCGGGTAGTGTAAAGCACCGTATGAAAAAATGACGGATTACAAAAACAGGGGGAATAAAATGAAAAAAAGTGTTAACCAGGCTGGCAGGTTTATGATCATGGCATTATTGGTCATTGCCGCGCTGTTGGTGTTGATTCCTTTTTTGTGGATGTTCATGTCCAGCTTTAAAGATAATAAGGAATTATATTTAGCTCCATGGGAATTACCGACAATATGGAGATTTGAGAATTTCAGACTGGCATGGGAAGCGGGGATCAATAAATACTTATTTAACAGTATCTTTGTTACGGTAGTTTCAACATTATCATCGGTATTCGTCAGTGCAATGACGGCGTATCCGCTATCCAGGCTGGATTTTAAAGGGAAGAAAGTAATCTTTCTCTTTGTTATAAGCGGAATGATGCTTGCGCCGCAAGTTGCGTTGATACCGCTATATAAACTGCTGCAGGCGATGAGGATTTATAATACGTATTTTGCAATGATCTTACCCTATATTGCTTACCGCATTCCGTTTACAACATTTTTGTTATGGGGATATATGTTGTCTATTCCGAACGAAGTAGAAGAGTCTGCGCGGATAGACGGGTGTTCGTACTATAAGATGTTCTACAAGATCATTATTCCCATGAGCAAACCTATGATTTTTACGTCTGTATTATTGGCGGCAAGGTTTATCTGGAATGAATTCATGTTTGCGTTGGTTTTCACGGAAGATACGGAGTTAAATACGATTCCTTTGGGACTGATGGCGCTCAAAAGCGACAGCGGGTCGAATTATCCGGTCCTGATCGCCGGGCTTGCGCTTACGACGATACCTATGATCATATTATTTTTATGTATTCAGAAACAATTTGTGCGGGGACTGACAGCGGGAAGTGTAAAAGGTTAAGAAATAAAAGAAGGAGAACAATATTATGGAATTAATGGATCTGATGAAGAAAGTAGTAAAAGAATTCGATGAAAGAGGAGGATTAAAGAATGTGATCTGGATTGCGTGCGGAGGTTCTGCAGGCGGCTTTTATCCGGCGCATTTCCTGCTCGAACATGAAGCAAGAGGCATTAAGACTACGACAGTGACGAGTAACGAATTCGTCTATGCGCCGCTGGTGTGCTGTGATAAGAATACCCTGGCAGTTCTGTGCTCAATGAGAGGGACGCCGGAGACCTGTGAGGCGGCAAAAAAAGCAAAGGAATCAGGAGCTGTCACAATAGGATTGTATGTGCAGGAATCCGAGTTGACGAAGACTTGTGATCATAACATACAGTATAGCAGCATAGCGGAAGATTCGTCTATGGCAGAGGATGTGAATTCAAGTGTCGGGCTTAACATCGCATTTCACTTGCTGTATTTATTAGAAGATTATGCATACTATAATGAAGCGATGGAAGGATTTCAGATCATTGACGATATCTACAGGGACGCGGTGAAATATTGCATGCCAAGGGCAAAGAATTTTGCCGCCGAGTGTAAGGATGATCCTGTCGTATATGTAATGGGAAGTGGATCGAGCTTGGGAGCGGCATACATATTCTCGATATGTAATTTGATGGAAATGCAATGGGTGCATTCCCCGACCATCCACACGGGGGAATTCTTCCATGGACCGTTCGAGGTTTTGGATAAAAATCTTCCTGTATTTCTTTTGATCGGGGAGGGGAGGACAAGGCCTATGGATCTTAGGGCGCAGGAATTCTTAAGGCAATATGGAGAACGCATATATGTGCTCGATGCAAAGGAACTGGGAATCAACCGGATCAGTGATCGTGTAAGCGAGTATTTTAACCACATCCTTTTTGCGCCGATCTTGAATAATACTTATCTGCGGGAGCTTGCCGTTGCTAAAAAGCACAATTATCTGAACCGGAGATATATGTGGAAAGTAAAATATTGATGATGATATGTTTGTCCTGAAAAATGATTTCGCGGATAAGAGGCGTAGTGCCGCTTATCCGCGAAGTTATCCTATGAGAGTGTGTCAGGTCAGGGCAGGGAGCTCAGATCCCCCCGTCCACTCCGATCACCTGACCCGTAAGATATCCGGGAGCGTGGGCGATATCCCATACAACCTCTGCGATCTCATCCGCTGTTCCGTATCGTCCTGCCGGGATCTCATCTTCCAGAGCCTGTCTCTCCTCATCTGTCAGCTGACGGTTCATATCCGTGTCGATCACCCCGCATGCGACCGCATT
The DNA here is from genome assembly GCF_000403455.2 of Dorea sp. 5-2. GTDB lineage: Bacteria > Bacillota > Clostridia > Lachnospirales > Lachnospiraceae > Sporofaciens. The sequence continues at coordinate 202,367 of NZ_KE159726.1, forward strand.
TACCTGGATCTGGCTTGGCGCCAGTTCTTTCGCCAATGCCCTGGTAAGCCCGTTTACACCTGCCTTAGAAGCCGAATAAGCGGCTTCGCAGGATGCGCCTGAGTTGCCCCACATGGAAGAGATATTGATGATCCGCCCGGACTTTCTCGAGATCATGGGGGGGATCGCGGCGCGGCAGCAGTAGAAGACCGAAGACAGATTCGTGTCGATCACACGTCTCCATTCATCGTCTCCCATATCCATCAAAAGCCCGATATATGAGATCCCTGCGTTATTCACCAGAACATCCAGGCAGTCGCAGGAACGGTAGATCTGTTCAAACATGCGGGCAATATCCCGGGGATCCCCCACGTCGCCCGGTACGATCCCGCAAGTAGTATGATGATCTTTCTCGATGATATCCCGAACCTCATAAAGATCGGCGACAGACGCGCGGCAGTTCAGGAATACATGATAGCCTCCTGCCGCGAATCTTAATGCAATGCTTCTCCCGATTCCTCGGGAAGCGCCCGTGATCAGTACATTCTTTTTTTTCATAACGAATCCTTGCTCCATTTCAACATTTATGACTGTAAACCCATTTCCGGAATACAGGCGGTCTGAAGGCTTTTGATTTATAGAATGTTTATAAAATATCTATTAAATCAAAATACTATGCTGCCATTATACTCCGGATTTCTTGCCATTTAAAGTCACAGATGCTATGATTTACATATTATTTTAACAAAATTTACACAGAAAGAGGTTCTGCACATGCTATCAAAATTCAGCGTCAAAAAGCCTTACACCGTAGTAGTAGGCGTAGTACTCATCATCATTCTGGGGGTAGTCTCTTTTGGCAGTATGACGGTCGATCTTCTGCCGAGCATGAATCTTCCTTATGCGATCGTCATGACCACATACATAGGCGCAAGCCCCGAGGAAGTAGAAGAGATCGTGACAAAGCCTGTAGAACAGACGATGGCTACAGTCAGCAATATCAAGACGGTGCAATCTATCTCCAATGAAAATGCATCCACAGTGGTTCTGGAGTTCGACCAGACGGCAAATATGGATTCTGTCACGATCGAGATGCGGGAGGGCCTGGATCAGATCCAGGGCTTCTGGCCGGAGAGCGTCTCGAATCCGATCATAATGAAGCTGAACCCGGACATGATGCCTGTGTTGGTCGCGGCGGTCAGCGCGAAAGGAGAGGATGCGTCTGCCACAAGCAAGACGATCGAGAATGAGGTCATTCCTGAGGTCGAGAGTGTGGAGGGCGTGGCGTCTGTCACGGTGACTGGAAGCATCGAAGAGACGGTAGAGATCACAGTTAATGAAGAGAAGGTCACGGAGTTAAATGACGAGATCAAGGCGGAGATGGAGAAGAAGGTGAATGACGCTAAGAGCGCGCTGGATGAAGCGAAAGCGCAGGTGGAAAGCGGGAAGGCAGCTTTGGAAGCCGGGAAGGCACAGGCATCCGCCGGCTTGTCAGAGGCGGAAGCACAGATCTCCATGAAGAGCGAGGAGATTAAGCAGGCACAGCTTGAGATCACGGAGAAGTTAGCAGAGCTTAACGTGGCGGATACGCAGCTTGCACAGAACATGGCGCTGATCCAGGCGGGCAAGGCTGAGATGCAGGCGAAGCTTACCCAGCTTGACGCACAGAAGGCGGAATATGACGAGATTAAAGGGACGCTTGAGCTGCCGGATCTGGGGCTTACAGAAGAGCAGAAGGCAGAGCTTGAGGCGAAGCTTTCTGAGCTTGAGATCGTTGTGGGCGGTGAAGTGTATGAGACGGCGCGGGCAGCTCTTGCAGAGGCGATCCAGCAGTTAGAACAGCAGGAAGCGGCTCTTTTGGAAGGACAGAATCAGCTGAGAGCTGGAAAAGACCAGTTAGAGGCGATGCAGCAGCAGGTGAACGCGGGCGCCATGACGCTTGCGCAGGCGAGGGGGCAGTTTGCTTCCGCGCAGTTGGAAGCTGCGGTCGGCATCGGAGAAGGAACGGCGCAGCTTGCGGCGGGAGAGTCGGCGCTTAAGATGCAGGAAGCACAGATGGAGTCGGCGATGGAGGAAGCGTCTGCAGGAGCGGATATGGGCAGTATGCTGACTGCGGATATGGTGAAGACCATACTGACGGCGGAGAACTTCAGTATGCCGGCGGGTTATGTGCAGGAGGACGGAATTGACTATCTGGTGCGCGTCGGAGAGAAATTCAAGAACATCGGGGAACTAAAGGATCTGGTTCTATTGGATCTGGAAGGGGTGGATCCTGTAAAATTATCGGATGTAGCGAGTGTGGAACTGGTGAATAACGCGGATGAGACATATGCCAGGATCAACGGGGATCCCGGCGTTATGCTGATGGTTCAGAAGCAGACCGGTTATTCTACCGGCGACGTAAGCGACCGGGTGCTTGACAGGCTGAAAAAGGTGAAGAAGGACAATAAGGATATTGATACGGTCGTCCTGATGGATCAGGGGGTCTATATTGATCTGATCGTCAATTCTGTACTGGATAACCTGATCTATGGAGCGCTGTTGGCAGTCGTTATCTTGTTGGTGTTCCTAAAGAGCATCCGTCCGACATTTGTCATCGCATGTTCCATCCCGATCAGTATTATGACGGCGCTGGTGGCTATGTATTTCTCAGGAGTCACGCTTAATATCATCTCTCTGTCAGGACTTGCGCTGGGTGTGGGGATGTTGGTGGATAATTCGATCGTCGTGATCGAGAACATCTACCGTATGCGTAATGAAGAGGGAGCTTCGGCAAAGGAAGCGGCGATCGAAGGGGCGAGACAGGTGGGGGGCGCCATCGCGGCGTCTACGCTTACGACGGTATGTGTATTTCTTCCGATCGTATTTACCTCAGGCGTTACGCGGCAGCTCTTTGTGGATATGGGACTGACGATCGCCTATTCTCTGCTTGCCAGCCTGATCGTCGCCCTGACACTGGTTCCGATGATGTCGGCGGGCTTGCTTAGGAAGACGGAGAATAAGGAGTCAAGATTCTTTGTGAGGATAAAGGAAGGATATGGCAGGGCGCTTCGCGTAGCGCTGGCTCATAAGATCCTTGTGCTTGCGGGGGCATTGCTGTTGTTTGCAGGAAGTATTGCCCTGGAGCTTAGCAGGGGAACACAGTTCATGCCGGATATGGAGAGTACACAGATCAGTATGGATCTTGAGACCGAGAAGGGAACGAGCCTTGAGGAGACGGCAGAGATCGCAGACCAGGTGATGGAACGGGTCGGTAAGCTGAAAGATATCGAGGATGTGGGCGGATTGGTGGCTTCCGCGTCCATGATGGGCGGAGGGCAGGCGGAGAACAACAGCATTTCTTTCTATGCAACGACGAAAGAGAACCCCTCCATGAGTAATGAGCAGCTTAAGAAAGAGATTGAGAAGGTTACAAAAGACCTGGACGGGGAGCTGACGGTCAATATGTCCAATATGGATATGAGCGCCCTTGGAAGTTCCGGGATCAATATCCAGATCAAAGGGAAGGATCTGGACCGGCTGCAGAAGATCGCAAAAGACGTCAAGAAGATCGTGGAAGAGGTCAAGGGAACCCAGGAGGTATCGGACGGAACAGAGGATAATAAGGAGGAGCTGCGCGTCATCGTGGATAAGGCGAAGGCGGCGAAGCACAGCCTGACGGTTGCCCAGGTGTATCAGGAGCTTTACGGGAAGCTTGCCGCGGCGCAGACGGCGACGACTCTGTCAACGGATACCGATGAATATGATGTCTATGTGCTGGATGACGCGAATGAGAGTATGGTCCGTGAAGATATCCGCAATATGACGGTCACGGCGCAGAAGCAGGACGGCACGAAAGAGGATGTGAAGCTTGCGGATATCGCGTCCTTTGCGGATGCGTCCGGCCTTCAGGCGATCAGCCGTATGGATCAGAGCCGATTCATGTCTGTGACTGCAGGGATCAAGGATGGTGATAATATCGGTCTTGTGAGCAGCAGAGTGAAGAAGGCGCTCGGGGCTTACAGCGCTCCGGAGGGGTATGAGATCAAGATGACCGGTGAAGACGAGACTATTATGGAGGCAATGATCGAACTCTTCAAGATGCTCGCTCTCGCCCTTGTGTTCATGTATCTGATCATGGTGGCGCAGTTCCAGTCTTTACGTTCACCGTTTATCGTGATGTTTACCGTGCCGCTTGCGTTTACCGGAGGGCTTCTGGCGCTCTATATTGCAGGACTGCCGGTCAGCGTGATCGCTATGATCGGATTTGTCATGCTGTCAGGTATCATCGTAAATAACGGAATTGTGTTTATCGACTATGCGAATCAGCTGATCGAAGATGGAATGGAGCAGAAGGAAGCGCTTGTGGAGGCGGGCGTGACCAGGCTCCGCCCCATTGTTATGACAGCGCTTACTACGATCCTTGGTTTATCAACTATGGCGATCGGCGTCGGCATGGGCGCGGATATGGTTCAGCCGATGGCAATTGTTACAATTGGAGGGTTGATATACGGAACCATATTGACTTTAGTCGTAGTTCCTTGTATATTTAACTTATTCCATAAAAAAGAGAAAGCGAGACTTCGTGAAGGGATTGAGGAGGAAGAGAACCTGGTTGATGAGTAGTAATGTTAAGAGAGGTAAGAGTATGATTGACAGAGCGGTCGAATTCGCATTCAAGGCACACGAAGGGCAGTTCAGGAAGGGGACAAAGCGTCCATATATCGTTCATCCGGTAGAGGTGAAAGATATTGTTGCGACGATGACAGGAGACGAGGAGGTGATCAGCGCGGCGGTGCTTCATGATACCATTGAAGACTGTGAAGGGGTAACACAGAGGATACTGGCACAGGAGTTTTCGGAGAGAGTGGCGAGGATCGTGGCTCAGGAGAGCGAAGACAAATCCAAGTGCTGGATGGACAGAAAGAGAAGCACGATCGAACATCTGAGGAATGCGCCGAGAGATGTGCAGATGATCGGACTTGCGGATAAGCTTTCGAATATACGGGATATTGACAGAGATTATCCGGTTATCGGCGAGGAGCTGTGGAACAGATTCCGCATGAAGGACAAGCATATCATCGGGTGGTATTACAAGGGGATCAGAGATGTGTTGAGGGCGCCGTTTGAAGGAGCGGAAGCCTATGAAGAGTATTGCAGGCTGATCGAGAAGAATTTTGAGTGCCGCAGATAACGATTGGGGGATCATGATCTGGCTGCGGGAGTTTCAGCAACAGAGTTAAGAAGGACGGATGAGTGATGATTATCAGTGCGAGCAGAAGAACAGATATTCCTGCGTTGTACCCGGAGTGGTTTGTGAACCGGCTGAGAGCCGGGGAGGTACTGGTTCCGAATCCGTATAACCGCAAGAAGGTCAAGCATGTCTTCCTGTCGCCGGAGACGGTAGACTGTATTGTATTCTGGACGAAGAACCCGGCGCCGCTGCTTCCGTATCTGAGAGAGATCACAGATATGGGGTATGAATATTATTTTCAGGTAACGATTACAGATTATGAAGAGGATATTGAACCAGACCTTCCCTGTACGGCGGATGTTATGGCGACATTCCTGATGATGAGCGAGCGTCTGGGCAAAGAGCGCATGGACTGGCGGTTTGATCCGATCCTTCTGACGAAGAAGTATTCGGTCTCCTATCATCTGGAGCAGTTTGAGATGATGTGCAGGTGGCTTGGAGGGGCTGCGTCCCGTTGTATCACCAGTTTTGTGGATACTTATAAGAACTGCCCGTATCAGGAGCTTCAGGAGGAGGATATTCTTAAACTGGCAAGCGGGCTTGGGAAGATTGCCAGGGCATACCAGCTGCCTCTCTACACCTGCGCGGAGAAGATGAACCTGGAGCGGTTCGGCATCGGTCACAGTGCATGTATTGACAAGGCGAAGATCGGCAGCCTGATCGGGTATAAGCTGGATCTCAGGAGAGATCCGGGACAGCGTGGGGAATGCCATTGTGTAGAGAGTATGGATATCGGCACATACCACACCTGTATCCATGGCTGTAAATACTGTTATGCGTCGGGAAACCCGGAGAATGCGAAGAACAAGTATCAGCTGCATGATCCGGAGTCGCCTCTGTTGGTGGGGAATCTTAGGGGGGATGAGGTCATCACGAAGTATAACGCCATATCCGGCAAGGATATGCAGATCTCATTGTTCGATCTGCCCGGAATGTATTAGGATCAAGATCAGGTATTGTTATATGGGGATTTATGAAGAGAACGCCGGGCGGCATCGCAGGAAAAGATGCCGTCCGGCATGTTTTTATTCCCGCGGGCAACGAGCCAAGCGGGTATGCTTGCATACACATTTGGCGACTGCCGCGAGGGTCAAATACCCCGCTGCTCTGCAGCGTGGTATTTGACTTCGGTGAAGAGGCTGATAATATATTGACAAAATCATAACAAAATGCTATATTTGTACTATAGTCTAAACTGTAGTACAAATATTGTTGAATCCGTAGGAAAGGCAGTGTGATCAGATGAAGAACATCACAAATATACAGAAGTTTTCCATCCATGACGGGGACGGGATACGCACTTCTGTTTTCTTCAAGGGGTGTCCGTTAAGCTGCGAATGGTGCCATAATCCGGAGACCCAGAGATATGGGAAAGAGATACAGTACGATCCGGATAAATGCGCCGGCTGCGGCGCCTGTGTGAGCGCCTGTAAGAGCCAGGCGGTCACGCTTAAGAACGGAAAGCCGGTGACAGACCGGGAAGCCTGTACCCTGTGCGGCAGGTGTGAGAACTTCTGTCCGGCGGGGATCCGTGAGATCGTCGGCAGGGAATATACGGTGAAGGAACTTGTGAAGGAGCTTATGAAGGATCAGATCTTTTATGAGGATTCCGGCGGCGGTGTGACATTCTCCGGAGGAGAAGCCATGACAATGGATATGGATTACATCCTTGCGGCAGCGAAGGAGCTTCGGCGCCAGGGGATATCGCTTACCATTGATACCTGCGGATATGTTCCGTATGAGAAGCTTAAGAGTATCCTGCCTTATGTGGATACCTTCCTCTATGATGTGAAGGTGATGGATCCTGAGCTTCACAGGAAGTACATAGGAACGGACAATCAGCTGATCCTTGAGAATCTGGTCCGTCTTGCAGGAGACGGGGCGAGGATCTATATCCGGATCCCGGTGATCAAGGAAGTGAACGGGAACGAACAGAATATGAAGGAGACCATAGCGTTTCTGAAAAGACATGATATCCATCCGCCTCAGATCAACCTGCTGCCCTATCATGATACGGGGAGCGGCAAGTATCCGAAGCTGGATATGGAATATAAGGGAACAGATCTGCATGCACCGGATCGGGAAGAGATGGAAGCCTTTGTCAGGCTTTTTATCGAAGCCGGATTTGCGAACACAAAAATAGGAGGTTAAGAACATGGCGAAACTGCGCGGTATGAACGAGAGAATTCAGAAGTTACGAGAGCTTAGTGTGACGACACCAGTCCACATCGACCTTGAGAGGGCGAAGATCGAGACAGATTTCTACAAGGAGAACGACGGCAAGTATTCCATCCCGGTTATGAGGGCGATGGTACTTAAGGAGTATTTCTCTAAGAAGACGCTGTATCTGGGAGACGGCGAGCTGATCATCGGAGAGAAGGGAAGAGATCCCCAGGCGTCACCGACCTTCCCGGAGCTGTGCTGCCATAGTGTAGAGGATATGGTGGTCATGAGTGAACGCAAGCTTGTATCCTTCCATACGACGGATGAGGACAGAAAGCTTCAGGCTGAAGAGATCATCCCTTACTGGACAGGAAGAAGCATGAGAGAGAAGATCCTTGCAAGGATGACGCCGGAGTGGCATGAGTGCTACGGTGCGGGTATGTTTACGGAGTTCATGGAGCAGAGAGGACCGGGACATACATGCGGCGGCGAGCAGGTATTCACGACAGGCTACATGGATTATAAAGAGAAGATCAAGAAGACCATGGACGGACTGGATTATATCAATGATCCGGATGCGGTAAATAAATGCGAAGAGTTGAAGGCAATGGATATTTCCTGCGATGCCGTGATCATTCTTGGAGAACGTTATCATAAGCTTGCCCTTGAGATGGCGGAGAAAGAAGCAGATGAGGCCAGGAAGGCAGAGCTTCTTCAGATCGCGGCAAATCTTGAGGTGGTTCCTGCACATAAGCCCCAGACCTTCTGGCAGGCGATCCAGTTATACTGGTTCACGCATCTTGCAGTGACCACAGAGCTGAATCCGTGGGATGCATTCAGTCCGGGAAGACTGGATCAGCATCTGAACCCGTATTATGAGAAAGATGTTGAGGCAGGTATCCTCGACGATGAGAAGGCGCTTGAATTATTGGAATGTCTGTGGGTGAAGTTCTACAACCAGCCTGCGCCGGTGAAAGTAGGCATCACGCTGAAAGAGAGCGCAACCTATACGGATTTTGCCAATATTAACACCGGCGGAGTGACACCGGACGGACGCAACGGCGTGAATAATGTAAGCTACCTGATCCTTGACTGTATGGATGAGATGAAGTTGGTTCAGCCTAACTCCAATGTAACGATCAGTAAGAAGACGCCTGCAAGGTTCCTGAAGAGAGCCTGCGAGGTATCCAGAGAAGGATGGGGGCAGCCTGCATTCTATAATACGGAAGCGCAGATCATGGAGCTTATCAATGCGGGCAAGAATCTGGAAGATGCAAGGCGCGGCGGTTCCTCCGGATGCGTGGAGACCGGTGCATGGGGCAGCGAGGCATATATCCTGACCGGATACTTAAATATCCCGAAGGTATTCCAGCTGACGCTGTTCAACGGCTTCGACCAGTATTCCGGCAAGCAGATCGGCCTGGAGCTTGGCTATGCGAAGGATTTCAAGACTTACGACGAGCTGTGGGATGCGTTCCGGAAGCAGCTTGAGCATATTGTAAATATTAAGATCCGCGGAAACAACGTGATCGAGCAGTTATATGCGCAGGAGATGCCGGCGCCGTGCCTCTCCGTTGTGACCAACGATTGCATTTCCAATGCGAAGGACTATAATGCAGGTGGCGCAAGATACAATACCAACTATATCCAGGGTGTTGGGATCGGTACGATCACAGACTGCCTTGCGGCGATCAAATATAACGTATATGACAATCAGAATTTCACGATGGAAGAGCTGATCGAGGCGATGGAGCACGATTTCGAAGGATATGACGCCATCTATCGTATGGTTCACGACAAGACTCCGAAGTACGGCAACGACGACGACTATGCAGATGATATCATGCAGGACGTATTCGAGCTTTACAGAAGCTCTATCACCGGACGTCCGAACATGAAGGGCGGAAAGTACGGCGTGGATATGCTGCCTACCACCTGCCATGTATACTTTGGCGACGTGATCCTTGCGACTCCGAATGGAAGGAAGGCGCATAAGCCGGTGTCAGAGGGTATCTCTCCGGAGAAATCCGCGGACACCAACGGACCTACGGCTGTGATCAAGTCCTGTGCGAAGATGGATCATCTTGCGACTGCAGGAACTCTTCTGAATCAGAAGTTTACGCCGGATGTTGTGGCGGGAGAGGAAGGACTTGACCATATGGCAAGCCTGATCCGTTCCTACTTCTCCATGGACGGACATCATATTCAGTTTAATGTGATCGACAAGCAGACGCTGATCGATGCCCAGAACAATCCGGAGGAATATAAGGATCTGATCGTGCGTGTGGCAGGATACAGTGATTTCTTCCGTAATCTGAGCAAGCCGCTTCAGGATGAGATCATCGAGAGGACAGAACAGAACTTTAATTGATCATGAAGGGATGAGGAAAGTGATTTCCTCATCCTTTTTCTTGCTTTTTTGTCAAAAAACAATTACAATATTGTAAAGTATAAAGAAAATATGGATATTCTGATGTAAAATAAAGAATAATGGTGATAGTATGGCAGAGATTCGAAAGAGAATGGTCTTCCATGGAAGAGTACAGGGAGTCGGGTTCCGATATACGGCAAGACATCTTGCAGCCTCCCTCGGGCTGACCGGGTGGGTCAGGAATGAATACGACGGTACGGTGCATATGGAAGTGCAGGGAAGGAAGGCTATGATCTATAAGCTGATGGAAGGGCTGAACCGAGGGATGTACATTTCTATTGACTGGATCGATGAGAAGGATATTCCGGTGATAGAAGAGAGAAGCTTCGTGGTCCGGTGATAGCGGGGCAGACAGAAGAGACGCAAAACCAGTCGTTTTGGAACATATAGGTATGGGCAGGAGGAAGGAAGACATGGAAAAAGATACGAAGAAGAGTGTAAAGAGCAGGATTGTCTCGGCGGCATGGCGGTTATTTTACGAGAAGGGGTACAATGGAACAACGGTGGATGATATCATCGAATTGTCAGAGACTTCCAAGGGGTCTTTCTATTATTATTTCAGTACGAAGGACGAGCTCCTGAATACATTGTCGCTGATCCTGGATGAATACTATGAAGAACTTGAGAAAAAGATGGATCCGGAGATGAATAGTTTCTCCAAATTATTATATCTGAATTATGAGGTGCATACTATGATGGAAGAGAAGATCAGTATGGATCTGCTTGCGTCGTTGTATTCCACGCAGCTTGTATCAGAGAAGGAGAGCCACCTTCTGGATCAGAACCGTAACTATTACAGGCTGGTAAATCGTATTGTAGAAGAGGGACAGAGGCGCGGCGAGATACGGACGGATGTTCCGGCAAGCGAGGTGACACGGTACTATACGATGTGCGAACGTGCGTTAGTGTCGGACTGGTGCCTGAATAAGGGCAGGTATTCTCTGGGGCAGTACAGTAAGGAATGTATGCCGTTCATGATGGAACATTTTAAGAGCTGTTAAGCATGGCTTCTTTTCAAATACGCTCTGGGGGAGACTGGGAATATGGTAATACAATGTATGAAGAAGTTTTCGTTATTAGATTACCCGGGAAAAGCCGCCTGCACGCTATATACGGCGGGATGTAATTTCCGGTGTCCGTATTGTTATAGTGCGCCGTTGGTGATTGATACGCACAAGAACAGAGAGATCCCTCTGGAAGAGATTTATCGGTATCTTGAGAAATGTAAAGGATTGCTTGACGGTATCTGTCTGACCGGGGGCGAACCCATGATCCAGCATGGGATCGAAGATTTTTTGAGCCGTGTCAGAGAGTTGGGATATGAAGTACGTCTGGAGACCAACGGAAGCTTCCCGGGGAAATTAAGAAGGCTTATCTCGGAAGGACTGGTCAGTTACATAGCTATGGATATCAAGAATTCCCGGGAGAGATACGGCGAGACCGTGGGAATCGAAGGATATGATGTGGAAAATATCTGCAGAAGCGTCGAGTATCTGTTAAGCGGCGCCATACCATATGAATTCAGTACAACGGTGGTGCTTGAACTTCATCAGAGATCGGATTTTGAAGCGATCGGCAGATGGATCGCAGGAGCAAAACGCTACTATCTTCAGCGGTACCTGGATTCAGAGAGCGTGATGCAGGGAGGGCTTCACAGGTATAATGACAGTATCATGCAGCAGGCGCTTGAGATTGTACGGGAAAATGTCCCGTCGGCGAAGCTGCGCGGGTGGTAGGCAGTGCGGCGAAAGAGTATCGCGCTGAGAACCAGACGATCCATTAGTTTGACTTCTGTCTGATTCCTTCTGCCTTAAGCGCACTGTTTCGTCCCGTCTCAAAATGGTCGGTTCTTAGAAGTGTATAGGATTCTGTGAAGTCTCCCTTTCTCATATATTCGATCATCTTCTTAAGATTCTCGTTAGTTCCTGATATATCCATTCCGTTCCTGACAGAATATTGTCCGATGCGGATCAGTTCACATAGATTGTTCTCATAGATTTTATTAATACGCTCGTTTTCAAAGATGCTGATGATCTCCATATGCATGGCTGTATCGGCGACTTCCCATTCATAGGGATCGTCGGCAGACGCGCACATGCGGACTACCTTCTCCTCAATACGGTAGGAGTATTCTTCGTTGCGTCCGGAAGTAAAGATGAGCTTGAATGCCGCGCCTTCTAAGAGTTCGCGGATCTGGTACAGCTCGTTGATATCCTTGTCGGTGATCTCCCGGACAGTCATGGATTTGTAATAGTCGGATACGATAAGGCCCTCTGCCTGCAGCATCTGTATGGCGGATCGGACCGGACTGCGGCTCATGCCAAGTTCGCCGGTAAGCATCGCTTCCGTGAGCGGCATACCTGGGGGATATGCGAGATTCAGTATCTTTTCCTTTATCTTCTCGTAAGCCTGGTTGGTGAGAGATGCATTTTTTTCAGCCATGCAGGTTCGTTCCTCCGTTTATGAAAATAATTTACTGCTGATCTAGATTAATTTCGTTGTAGTCTTATTCTAACATGGAGATGAGGGATAGACAAGTTCTGGTTTGGGATATTCCGGGTGGAAATTTACCAAAAACAGGTTGACTTGTAATAGGGGAAATGTTATAGTCAAGCAAGAAGGAATGTATACAAAAAATATAATTGTATACAAATAAGAGAAAAGGATGGTGTTTCAAATGAAATTAGGATTTATTGGAACTGGGAATATGGCGTCGGCGATTATGGGAGGGATCATCAAGAACCAGATCATTCCGGCAGAAGAGATCATCGGAGCGGACTTATTCGCGCCGGGAAGAGAGAAGGCAAAGGCACAGTTCGGGATCCATGTGACGGACAGCAACAAAGAAGTGGTGGAGAAGGCGGACGTGATCGTATTATCCGTGAAGCCTCAGTTCTATGCAGATGTGATCCGGGAGATCCGGGATGTGATCCGGGCGGAGCAGATCGTGATCACGATCGCGCCGGGAAAGACGCTTGCGTGGCTTACGGAGCAGTTCGGCAAGGATGTGAAGCTTGTGCGGACGATGCCGAACACACCGGCGATGGTGGGAGAAGGTATGACGGCGGCGTGTCCCAATGAGCATATGGCGGAAGAAGAGACGGCATATGTGCGCACACTTCTTGAGAGCTTCAGCCGTGTCGAGATTGTTCCGGAGCGTCTGATGGATGCCGTGGTTTCAGTCAGCGGCAGTTCACCGGCATATGTATTCATGTTGATCGAAGCAATGGCGGATGCGGCGGTTTCCGGGGGTATGCCAAGAACGCAGGCATACCAGTTTGCGGCGCAGGCAGTCCTTGGAAGCGCGAAGATGGTGCTTGAGACAGGAAAGCATCCGGGCGAGCTTAAGGATATGGTATGTTCCCCGGCAGGCACAACGATCGAAGCGGTGCGCGTACTGGAAGAACGCGGGTTCCGCAGCGCAGTATTTGAGGCGATGAAAGTCTGTGAAGAGATATCTAAGGGAATGTAGTAATTAAAGGAAAGAATAATACCATTCTCGATATTACCGATCAGGACAAGAAGGAGCGTCTGTCGCAGCTGTGCGACGACCAGCCCTTTATCGCGAAAGCGAAGATGGCGCTTGTGTTCTGTGCAGATTGCAGGAAATGGCTTTCGTTCTACCGTGAGGCAGGGCTGACACCGGCAAGATCGGGGACAAAGAGTATGAAGAATGGATGGAGGCTTTCTGGAAAAGGAAGTATGAGTCTGATTTTTCGAATGAGATGAATCGTTCGATGGAAGTATATCTGCGAGAATTTTTATAAAAAGCGTGTTTGAAAATGCATTCCGGTCATCTGTATGCCCTGTTAAGTGGGCATACAGATGGCGGAAAGAAATTCTCAAACATGCTCTAATGCAGCATTGCACGGATTGCAGGATCATCCCGCAGAAAGTCATATGTATGATTTGCCGGATCTGCCAGTTCCTTTGTGATCCATGCGCGCGTCATCTGTCCGATGTCTGTCTCTTTCAGAGAAAGATGCCGGTATAGAGGCGAATGCGCCGGTTTCCACTTCTTGTCAAGCGCCGGGAACATTTGCTGTAAGGCTTCCCTGCATTTTTCAGTATCCTGTCTTGCAAGCGCTAATTGGAAATCTGCAAGATGTGTGGTGCATTCCCACAGGTCAAATAGTTTGGCGGTCTTCCCGGCAATATCGTTAAGCTGTTCGGCATCTTCCGGATGATCCTCTTTAACCGCGATTTCTGTCAGCGTATACAGGGAGGACTGGATCATGCTAATCTCGGACAATACCTTCTGTTCGATCAATTGTGCCGCTTTTGTCCAATCGCCCCGTTCAAGGTACAGGGTGGACTGAAGCCGCTTTTTGTCGATCATCGCCGCGTCAGGCAGTTCTTCCAGTAATTTTTCAGCGGCATCGAATTCCTTCCGGGATGTAAGCTTCGAGATCAACATAGCTTTTGCATGATTGCATAGAGCAGGATCAGAACTTTTGGATACCCGTGTATACCATTCCTCAATGGCAGCCAAATACGGGGAATCTTTGATATTGCCGGAGTGCATGATCACAAGTCCTTCAAAGGTCAGCGCCGCGTTAAGAAGCAGGGCGTCGCTGGAAGGATATTCGTGGAATTTGTCTAATACCATGTGAAATGCATGGTCGAGCCCTTTGGCATTGGCAGCAGAAACCAGTTCATTCAGAAAATTGCCGATTTCTTCTTGGGTGAGATCTTCCTGGAAAGATAGAAGGGTATTCAGATCTGTGCCGAGCAGCCGCGCCAACGCAGGCAACAGGGTAATATCCGGGTAGGAAATTGCCTTTTCCCATTTGTTGACCGCAGGGGCGGAGACGCCCAGGAAAGAAGCCAGCTGCTCCTGGGTGTACCCCTTTTCGATCCGTTTGCTGCGTATGATTTCATGGATCTTCATGGAAATGTCCTCCTTTTTCTTAGTTTCTGATGTTATTATAACAATTTTAGGAGGAAAAAACGATTGAAGTATTGTATATTTTCGGCTTTATAAATTAACTGTTGGTTAAAAAGCTGCCAAAGATGATACGAATGTCTTTGTTGATGCAGGGGCTTTTTTCGCTATCATAAATCAGAGATTTTGATAGTCAAACCATCAAATATATGGACGGGGATTTCATCATCAAAAGAAAATTGGCTGGAATCTTCTTCGCCATCAAAAGAATATATTTGAACCGTTTTTGTTATCGGGTTCACGATCCAGTATTCCCGAACCCCGGCAGTGCGGTACTTAAATAGCTTGATACTATAGTCCATCCGTTGTGTTGATGGGGAGATAACTTCCACGATCCAATCTGGAGCCCCGTTACATCCCTTATCTTCTAGTTTGCTTTTATCACAGATAACAGATATATCAGGCTCAACATAGTTTTTATCGTCAGCATTTAAAAATACCGCATAAGGAGCAAGATATATTTTGCATAATCCTTTATTAGTATCGATATAGTCTGCAATTTTTCTTGATAATGAAAAAATAATGTCTTGATGTCTTGCATTTGGTGGTGCCATCATATACATCTGCCCGTCGATCAGCTCCGCCCGCTGTCCGTCTGGGAGGGCGTAGATATCATCAATTGTATAAGTAAGCCGTTGTGCTAAAGCCATTTTGTAAACCTCCTTTGTGGTAATGAATTTATTTTATCATATTTCAGATCCATTATATTAAGAATTCGATTGGAGACATTCCCTTAGCTTTAAGGTATACATCTATCGTAGATTCAAACTGGTTAATAATAGCTTCTTTTTCATCCTCGGATGCCCCGCCAACTTTGCGATACAACATGAGGAGCCTACGTTCAGAATCATTTTGGGCGATGATGTTTGGATTACCTTCAGCATTCATATTCTTTGTAGAGCGATTGATTATAATACCAGATGCAAGATTTTCAGTATCTACACCTAACTCTTTTGTGATTTTCATTACATTAGTAATGTTCGAATTGGCTATACCTCTTTTTAAGATACTGTCTAAAGTAGACCAAGGCATTTCTATTATTTCACAAAATTTTTTTAGACTGCCATATTTTTCGATTATCATTTCCCGTATTTTTGTTTCAATATCAGTCATACTGTATCCTCCTACATATTTAAAATATCATGAATATATCGAAAAATCAAGATATAACTCCATTTTTATGAAATAAAATATCGAAAATTCAAGAATGAAAGAAGAGAGAATATGAATAATCTTAGTAAAAGAGCAATTACTTCCATGGAAGTGGCTCAGATGGTGGTATCTATTTTATCATGTGGTGAAGGTAAGATGCCGCCGCAGATGCAGGAGTACCGTTTTCAAGATTGGGGGATGTAGTGAAGCGGAGAGAATATGTTATAGGTTCTAGAGTGATTTTAGGGTATGGTGTATAAAAAGGATTGAACATAAAATAATTCTTATCGGAGATAAAAATCCCCGATAAGAAGAGACGTAATTTTAGTAGTTCAGCGTCTGGTAGTATTTTTCTCAATTAGTGTATTTGGTACGATCGTTTCACATGGGATGTAGTTGTCAAACCCGTCTATAGCTAATTGTGCCATTAGTTGAATGTTTTGGGCTACAGAAGTGATCGGATATATGGCACATTCTGATATTGGTGAATTATCGTAACCAATAATCTCTACTTCATTAGGAATCCGTAGATTTTTTAAAATACATTGCTGTTCAAACAATCTGGCAATGTCATCATTGGAGCAGAAGACTCCCCATCTTTTTCCCTTGTATTTAACTAATAAATCTTCAACAATCTCATCCATTGTCTGTGTCGCGATCGGCAGGAACGGCGCAGACAACTCTGGGCATATGATTCTTTCGTAGGTCTGTTTTTCCATCAGACATTCAAATCCCACGATTCGTTTAAAAGACGGCCAAATAGTGCTGTATCCATTATTGATATGAATAAATACTTCACAGTTATTTTGGAGCAAAAGCTCAGCAGCCAGTTTTCCGCCGGTAAAATTATCACTATTGATCTGCATAAAGTTACCGCCAGATCGTTCGATGGTAATAACGGGCACGGGTAAATTGGTGATATCTTCCGCATCTAGCAGCGGACTTAACAGAATTGCCCCCTTAGGCCGGTATTGGCATAAGGCATAGATTGCGGCAAGTTCATCTTTTTTTGATTTTTCTGATGTATACGGAATAATGTGATACCCTTTTTCTTTGCCGATTTCTATTAACTGATTGAGCAGTTCCGTATAGAAACCGAACTGGAGATGCGGCAGGATTATGATGATCAGATTCGTGGTGTGATCCTCTTGTATCTGCATAGGCCATCCGGGCTGAAAATTTAATTCTTTTAGCTTTTGTTCAATTTTCCTGCGGGTAGAGTCGGAGAGCAGACTGGGATTATTAAAATATCTGGATACGGTAGCAGGAGAAATATCACATGCAGAAGCAATATCCCGTATATTTATTCTGTTGCTTTTTTTCATTATACTGTTCCTCGCTCAACGAATAATATGAAAAAGTATAACATAACTTTGAAACAATGTAAATAGATAACAAATAAATGAAAAATATTTTGATCTATAGTTGAAAGTATGTTTCATATCTAAGATTGAAATATAGTGTAATTCAACCAATAAATTTGATTGAAAATTAAATGATCATTATGAAATTTGTGCAAACTAACAAAATATAAAATAGATGTTGCATATAATGTGAATAATGATACAATGAAAATATAGATGAAATATATTTCATAAAATGAAACAAACAATAAAAAGTAAGAAGAAAAAATGAAAAAAAGAATTTTTAGCGTGTTACTTGCGTCGGTTATGGCAATGTCACTTACCGCAGGGTGTGGCGGAAAGAAAGAGGGCAGTGAACCTTCGGAGAGCAAAGGAAACAGTATTACAGTTCTGGTTGAAAGCGGGTCTCCGGCAGAAGCTCTTGCAAATGAGACAGCGGCAGATTTTGAGAAGGAGACAGGTTGTAAAGTCGTGATAGATGCAGTTGCCTATACTGGTATGTATGATAAGCTTTCGACAGAGATTAAAGCAGGCGAAGCTACACATGACGTTGGCTGTTTGGATGTTGTATGGCTTGCTGCATTCAGGGATGCTATAGAACCCATCAATGATGCGGATAAGAGCGATTTCCTTCCGACCCTTGAAGAAAGCGGTACGCTTGACGGGAATCTCCTTGGGTATCCTAAACTAGTGCCTGGGTTTTAGCCGTGTATAGCGTGTATCGTGTTGAAAATAATGGAATATAGTTACAGAATACACAAAGCATAAGAAAAAATGTGTATGAAGTAAGAGGAATAAATGTAATGACTGGCAGGAGAAAGAAAGTCTCTGGAAGCCAGTTTTTTGATGGGGAAATATAAATAAATATGACAAGATGCTTGCAGTCAATTGATTGGCGAGGAGAAGTATAGGAATGATAAGACAAGAGAGTGCCCGGATTGTGGACGAAGGGGAGGAGGTCAGCATCCGGCAATTGATGTGGAGGATTGGCCTGTCTAGAGGATTCTTTTATAAGAATACGCAGGTGAGAAAAGAGAACGACCGGATTTTTGAACTGCAGGTAAATTCTGACAGATTCTAGGCATGAGATTCTGGATATAGCGATAAAACATGAGCTTGCGATATCCCAGCAGGAGGTGAATAGATTACAAGAGGAAAATGAACAGATGTGGCTAGGCACAGTGGTGGTCATGTCACTTCTTTGTGTTTAGGTGACTAAAGTATATAACAGTTTGTAGGGACTTTGACGTGACAAAATGTTGAAAAAAGAGTATAATAGTGGGACATAGAGGAATAGTAATACACTATCAAACAAAGATAGGTTGGAAAGTGTATTATGAATTTGACTGTTTATTATGAAAATAGAACGAATGTTTATGAGTTTTATGGGATATGTGTAGTAGGGTATGCGGAATTACTTATTATTAACAGTAGAGCATATAAATTGTTTGAAAAAAAACTTGGGAACAAATGCGATGAGTCTTTATGCAGAATTTATGTTTTAAACTGTATAATGGATGATAATGAGATTGATAGTATTAAAAGGAGATATAAACTAAATAATTTAGTGGAGGGACATAAAATGACAAATACTAAAGAAATAATATCAGATATTAAAGAAGAAACAACTAGCTATTCAGATGATTCTTTATTTAACATTACTTCATTTGGTACAGACATGACATTTCGGGAATTAATTACAATGTATGAGGAAGGTGATTTAGAAAAACCGGAAATGCAGAGGAAATATGTATGGGATAAGAATGAAGCAAGTCGTTTTATTGACTCTATTTTACTAGGTTTGCCAGTTCCAAGTATTTTCTTGGCGAAAACGGACGATGAGAAGCGTTTAATTGTTGATGGATATCAAAGAATTATGACTGTATACGATTATGTGAAAAGAGGAATTTTTGGGGGAGATGGAAAGTCCTTTTCTTTGTCCAATTCGGATATAATAAATATGCGTTGGAGAGGAAAAACATTCCAGGAACTTCAACCGGAGGAACAAAGAAAGATTAGAAATTCTCCTATACATGCTATTGTTTTTGAACAAAAAGAGCCTAAAGATGATACTGGTATGTATCAGATTTTTGAAAGGATTAATACAAGCGGAAGAAGCCTTAAACCACAAGAAATAAGAAATTGTGTATACCATGGAAAATTTAATAAGCTATTATTAGAACTTAATAAATATGAGGCTTGGAGAAGTTTGTTCAAAAATCCTGATGAAGACTCTAGAATGCTAGATGTGGAATTAATATTAAGAATGTTTGCTTTTGCTTACTTACCTACGCAAAAAGAAAGAGTTCAGAAACAAATAAATTTGGTAAAATATTTAAATATCTTTATGAAAAGAAATGGAGATCTTGATATTGTTTCAGAAAACGAATTACAAACACAATTTCATGAGATTCTGGATTTCTTTAATGCTGTTTTTGATGGTAATTTGTTTAGGAATGGTAAGAAAAATGATAGTGGTGATACTATATTTTCAAAGAAAATTAATCCAGCTATAGTTGATGCTGTTTATTCGGCAACGAAACATGTAAGAGAGACTAAAGGATTAGATAAGTATAGAAAATTAAATATGATAGAAAGATATGAAAAACTAATTGGAGATGATTTGTTTCAAGATGCAATATCAAAAAGAACAACTAATATCGAAAAAATAAAGATACGAATGAAAAAAGCAACAGAAATTTTGTATGGGGTATTATATGAATGGTAATTATGAGCGATTGTTGCAAGATTGCGCAATTGAATTAAATAGTATTCAACAATGGATAGTAAATCATAATTTGGATTCAAATGTTAGGTTTTTGACCTCGTATTCTGTAATTAAAGCATGTGGTACAATAGAGATTGTATTAAAACAGATAATATATGATTACTTAGCTTCAGGGGCTAATGATGAGGCAAAAACATTTTTAAGTAAAAGTATTATTGACGCTTCATTTAACCCTTCTCCAGGTCAAATATATAAATTGCTAGAAAGAATTAATGTTAGATGGAAACTTGATTTTGAGAGATGTATTGCAGGGACGAACCAGAAAGGACAGTTAAAATCTTTGGTAGAATTAAGAAATAGTTTTGCACATGGAACTGTAATTACTGCATCAATTAATGATATAAAAAACTACTATAATGCTGGCATGTGGATTTTAGAAAAACTTGATGAAACAATCAAAGGAGAATAATAAATAATGAGAACCTGAAAAGTAAAGTATACATATTGTAATAGAGAAAAAGCATGAATTTGTCTATGCTTTTTTTCTTTAACATTAAAGAAAAGACTTCATGAAAAGAAAATAAATATAATAACTGGCAGGAGAAAGAAAGTCTCTGGAAGCCAGTTTTTTAGTAAGCAAATTGTATGAGAATTCTCACGTCAAGTGTCGATGTCGTTTGTCATATGTGTACAATTTTAAAGTACAAGGTTTAGTAGGTTCTGTAGATAGCTTTTTATCTCAGATGCTGATATAGTGTCGTACTTGAAGCAGAGAAGATTTTTAGGAAGGAGAAAAATGGAGAACTGCAGATTTATTATGAAGGGAGAAAGATTATGGCATTACAAGAAGCGATGGAGGGAACAGCTAAGATCAAAAGAAACAGTTGGTGCAGAGGGAACGGACCATGCAGCTTCAGGGGAGAGTTACGTGGGGGAATTTCAAAAAATAAAAAGGTTCTGAATCGAAAAGTAAGGCACCGTTCTAAGGAGCTTTTACAGAATGCGGATTATAAGAAAGTTTGTCGGACAGTAATGATGGTAAATTTTACTTAACCGAATCTAAACAGGCAGGATGTATTCACGTAAAAAGGAATATGTCCTGTTTCTTTCAAAATTCCGGTTCCTGCCTGTATTTACTTGACTATGTATGTTGGCGGTCGTACCGCTTGCCATTACTCTGATATCCATACATAGCTTTTCGAAGGAAGCGCTGGTAGAGAGCCTTGGAGGAGCTGAAAATTAATGAAACATTCTAAATCCCCCAGCAGAGCTGGGGAGACTAGCAGACGCAAGTGGCGATAAACAGAGTACCAGAATATCCCCCGTTGTATAATAGGTGCAGGTCTGGCAAACCGCACAAAACACAACGGAGGTATATTCATGGACACTCAAAGTTTATCACATAGTCGCTATAATTGCACGTATCACATAGTATTTATCCCGAAATATCGTAGGAAAGTGATGTTTGGGGATTTGAGAAAAGAGGTAGGCGAAGCCATTAGCAAGGTATGCAAGATGGAAGGAGTCACAATTATCAAGGCAGCAACGCTGCCGGATCATGTGCATATGTACGTGTCGATTCCGCCCAAGGAGAGCGTGTCGAAGGTAGTGGGTAGGATTAAGGGGAAGAGTAGCCTTATGCTTTTCGACAGACATCCGGAGTATAGAGACCGGTATAACCGTCACTTCTGGGCAAGGGGGTATTATTGCGAGACAGTCGGTAATGTAAATGAAGAAGAGCAGTATGAGAGGGATCGACTGGAAGGAGAGCCCTCAAAGTAAGTACAACAGAGCCGCTTTTAAGCGGCCACCAGTAACATAATGAACAGGGTTTGTCAGACCGCCTTTAGGCGGAAACACAACAGGCCCCGGAGGGGCTTATCCAGGTCACCAGCAGAGCTGGTGGTTGAGCCGATGGCCGTGATTAGAAAATTTGAAGATTATCCGTGTGGATGGTGAGGTGAGCCGACCCGCACGGATTTACGGGAGGAGGTAAATCTCTGCCGCTTTTGTCGTTATTAAAATTGACACAACTCATAAAGACTGATATAATCAAGTTATATAAACATATTATATAACTTGATTATATACATATAGGGGAGATATATTATGCCAAAGCAAAGGATCACAAAAGAAATGGTGGTAAACGCCGCCTTTGAAATTGCACGGAGCAGCGGTATGGAACAAGTTATGGTGAAAAATATTGCGGATAAGATCGGATGTTCCGTTCAGCCTATTTATAGTTACTGTAAAAATATGGACGGACTGCGTCAGGAAGTGATCGAACGAGTAAATGCATTTATTCAGGAATATGTAGAAGCGCTTATCGACAGAGAGGATCTGTTTCGCAGTATAGGGCAATCCTATATTCAGTTGGCGAAGGAAGAACCGTATTTGTACCGGATCTTCATTTTGCATCAACGTAAGGGTATTGCTTCACTGGACGACTTGTATCAATCCGAAACCAATCCGGATACGGCAGGGTTTATTGCCGATAAACTGCAGATCAGCTTATCGAAGGCACGGCAGCTGCATTTGAATATGTTGATCTATACGATCGGGGTCGGTACTATTTTTTCCGTGACAACGCCGGGGATTTCAACAGATGAAATATACATGCAGCAGGAGATCGCGTATGAGGCGTTTTTGAAGCAGGCGCTACATTGTGAAAGCGATTGAAAAGACAATAAAAGGAGAAGGATTATAAAATGAACAAGATTGCAGTTCTCTATAAGTCCAAATACGGGGCAACGAAGAAATATGCCGTCATGTTAAAGGAAGAGTTAGCCTGTGATATCTATGATGCGGCTGCTTATAAGACGGTTCGGTTTGAAAAATATGATTGTATTATATTTGCAGGAGGGATCTATGCGGGCGGAATGGCGGGTTTAAATATCCTGCGGAAGGTATACGATAGGATCAGACAGAAGAGGATCATCATATTATGCGTCGGGGCGTCTCCTTTTGACGAAAAAGCAGTTGCGGAAGTCAAGACACGTAATTTGAAAAAGGATCTGCATGATCTTCCCTTTTTCTATGTAAGAGGTGCGTGGAATGAAAAATGCATGACCTTTAAAGACCGCACGATGTGCAGAATGCTGCAAAAGATGATCGCAAGACAAGATGAGGCTTCTTGCGAACCGTGGATGAAAGAGTTGTTGAATGCACAGGGAAAGGTATGTGACTGGACGGATAAGAAAAACCTGCTGCCGATCCTTACATACGTCAGAGCAGAACAATAAGAACCCAATACACTTTACGGTGTATTGGGGACAAATTCAGCCGGCATAACACGCGCCGTCTCTTTTTATTCCCGCGGGCAACGAGCCAAGCGGGCATGCTTGCATGCACATTTGGCGACTGCCCCAATACACCGCAAAGCAGAAGGATTTATCGGCATCCGGCGATGATCGCCTTCACCGCTGTCTCCACATTCTCCCGTGAAGTTGCAAGGTTCATCCGAACAAAGGAAGCGAACCGTTCGCCGCCGAACCAGTCGCCGTAATCCAACGCCAGACGGCACTTCTTCTGCATGAAATCCTTCATTTCCTTCGGTTTTACATAAGCTTTCATGTCAATCCAGCACAGATAGGTACCCTCAAGCGGGGAGACGATCACTTCCGGTAATTCTTCTGCAAAGGCGTCTTTCACGAACAGATAATTTCTATAAATGATCTCTTTTACTTCATCAAACCACTCGCGCCCGCCGGAATAAGCGGCTTCTGCCGCAACATAACCGAAGGCATTTCCGCTTAAGACCCTCAGTCCTAGTACATATTCGTCCCACCTTGCACGCAGCGCCTCGTCCGGAATGATGATGACGGAATTCTGACATGCCGCAAGGTTGAAAGTCTTAGAAGGAGCGGTGACAGTGATCATCATATCGTCATAGCTGCCTGCCCGGAAGGATGGGGTATGTACGTGCCCTGCAAACGTAAGATCCTGATGGATCTCATCGGAGATCACGAATACATGATGTTTCCTGCATATATCGAATAATCTCTGTAATTCATCACGTGTCCAGACACGCCCTGCCGGGTTGTGGGGAGAGCAGAGGATGAACAGAGTGACTTGATTCTCGACAATCTTCCGTTCAAAATCTTCAAAGTCGATGGTGTACACGCCGGACGTGTTGACCAGATCTGAGGTGATCAGACGGCGGCGGTTATTCTCGACTGCATGAAGGAACGGATAGTATACCGGTGTGAGAACGATCACGGCATCCTCCGGCTTCGTTATGAACTGGGTGATCCAGTTAAATGCGGACACGACGCCAGGTGAGAAGCGAAGCCATTCCCGCCGTACCTCATAGGAGTGATACTGCTTCTCCCAGTTGATGAAAGCTTGGTAATAAGAATCCGGGATATTATAGTACCCGAAGACTCCCTGAGATACATAAGCGCTCAAGGCGTCCGTTACGCAGGAAGGCACCTGGAAATCCATGTCGGCAACCCATAAGGGCAGAAGCCCTTCCTCGCCGAACATTCCTGTCTGCCCGTCCCATTTATTGCTGCGTGTGTTTCTGCGGTCAACATATTTTACTTGTGACATATTTTTGTTCCTCCTGAAAATGTTCTCGCCTAAAAAGGGAGTTGTATTACTGATAATAACAGTATTTATCAAAAGCAGGATAAAGTCAACCTTAGAAGCGAAAGATTATCATGATTTGTTCCGCTGCGTCATCGGCGCCCTGGTTTCCGGGTATACATTGATTTTTATGCAGGGAATGCGTATAATATAGCTTGTAATGGATCCGCCGGAAGAGTGGAAGAAATAGCAGAATACAAGAAAGAGAAGGAATACGATCATGGGTATTGAGCGATACCGCAAATTAGTGCGGGACAGGATCCCGGAGATCATCGAAGCATCCGGGAAAATATGTAAGACAGAAGTATTGTCTGGTGAGGAATATCTGAAGTTAGTTGATGAGAAACTAAAGGAAGAGCTTTCGGAATATTACGCCGAGTATGATCCGCAGAAGAAGTTAGAGGAGCTTGCGGATCTTGTGGAAGTGATCTACGCGGCGGCGCAGGCAAGAGGGTACTCTATAGAAGAGCTTGAGCGGATACGTAAAAAAAAGACCGATGAGCGGGGAGCATTTGCAGAGAAGATTCTGCTGACAGAGGTGTCAGATCCTGGCGATGAAAACAGACCAGTCATCAAATTGGATATCGTCTTGGAAGCCGTAGAGATGGCGAGTGATAACTGTACCTATTATTATGACATACAGGAAAAAGAGAGCGTATGCTATATGGATCCCATCTTTTACGGACACGATGAAGAAAATGACGATTTGGGCGAATTGATCGAGGCGGAATGGATGACGCGGTTTATTGCGCTTCCGACGAGATTCGAGATAAATGAATATAACATTATGGAAAGTTTCATTGAGGAAGAGATTCCGAATGAGAGCGTTCAGGATTATATGTTTTCCAGGATTCATGGGAAAGGCGCTTTCCGCAGATTCAAGGAGGACGTGAGAAAGATCGGCATGGAACAGGACTGGTATGATTACAGGGATCAGGCGTACCGGAACGTGGCGATCGAATGGTGTGATGAGAATGGCTTTAATTATGAATGATCTCAGAAGGCAGGGGCGGGAGAAATGGATGTGGCAGTATGTACGGCTTGGATAAGATGAAGAGGAAATCCCTGGGCGCCCGGACAGAGGATGAGTTGATGAAATATATCCTGCAGGAGCCCATTGAGCCGGGGCAGAGAATCCCGAATGAATTCGAGCTTGCAAAACAGTTCGGCGTGGGGCGCAGTACGGTCCGGGAAGCAGTAAAAGGGTTGGTGTCCAGAGGGATATTGGAGGTACGCAGAGGTTCGGGAACCTATGTGATCAGTACGAATTTTTTGGATGAGGATCCCTTAGGGCTTGGGAAGATGGAAGACAAATACCGAATGGCAATGGATCTGTTCGAGATGCGTCTCATGATCGAACCGGAGATCGCAGCGCTGGCAAGTAAGAATGCGACGAAGGAGGAACTGGTGAAGCTGAAAAAGCTATGCGGCGAAACGGAGCAATTATACCGGGACGGCCATAATCACATCAGTAAAGATATAGAATTTCATACGCATATTGCGAGATGCAGTAAGAATCAGGTTGTGGAGAAGATCATCCCGGTTATCAATACCGGAGTCTATACGTTTGCAAGCCTGACGCATCGTTTATTGAAAGAAGAGACGCTGGAAACGCACAGAGCGATCACAGAAGCGATCATCAAGCGGGACGTAATAGGCGCCCGGTGCGCGATGATGATGCATCTGTCCTATAACCGTCAGACGATCATGAGAATTATCGAAGAAAGAGACAGGACGGGGAAAGACATACGATAAAAACAGGTATTTCAGACGTCTTACAAAATTATATAGACAGTGTGCATAAAATAGAGGGTTTATTAATAGAAATAAACCTTCTTATTTTGTGCAAAAAATAGAAAGCAAAATAAATACATCTGATGTATTTAACAAAAGAAATGGGATCAGTATAATGCTCTATAACAGAGGACGTCTGATGTATGGGAAGTGATCGTGTGCAGAGAAAAGGAGCATTATATTATGAAGACTATTGCAGAACAATTCTATCAGTATGGCGTGGTGCCGGTAGTTGTATTGGAGGATGCCAAAGACGCGGTCCGTCTGGCAAAGGCATTGATGGACGGCGGTTTGCCTTGTGCGGAGGTGACCTTCCGTACAGAAGCGGCAGAAGACGCGATCCGTCTAATGTGCAAGGAATATCCGGATATGCTTGTGGGAGCGGGAACCGTATTGACAATAGATCAGGTTGACCGTGCAGTCGCAGCCGGAGCGAGATTCATCGTAAGCCCCGGATTTGACCCGGAGATCGTAGATTACTGTCTGGAGAAGGATATTCCGGTATTTCCGGGATGTATCACTCCGTCGGAAGTGGCGCAGGCAGCAAAGAGAGGTATAGAAGTAGTGAAGTTCTTTCCGGCAGAGCAGGCAGGCGGCGTCGCGATGATCAGATCACTGGCGGCGCCGTATACTGGGATGAAGTTCATGCCGACAGGTGGGATCAGTGCAAAGAATCTGAGAGATTATCTGGAATGTGATAAGATCCTATGCTGCGGCGGAAGTTGGATGGTTAAGAGCGATCTGATCCATCAGGGGGAATTTGACAGAATCCGCGATCTTACGAGAGAAGCCGTAGAGTTGGCTGATACATCGAATCATTAATGAGAGAAGGACTGACTGTTTGCAGCAGTCCTTTTTTGTAATCCTTTTTTGTGATCGGCTCTGTTTATTCCCGTGGGCAACGAGCCAAGCGGGCATGCTTGCATGCACATTTGGCGACTGCCGTGAGGGTCAAATACCCCGCTGCTCTGCAGCGCTACAAATTTGATGCCCGTTGTTTGCAGTGCGGTCTTTGCCTTGCTGCAACAGTGCAAAATGTGGTACACTGATCATAGAGATCATGAATGTATTACAAGGAGGAATAGAGAAATGGCGCTGATGCATGTGGATTTTTTCTCAGATGTTCTGGGAATGAGTATGAATATGGATGTGATCCTGCCCCAACAGACGAGGGGACAGATCGGTATGGAAGGAAAGATGGGGGACGGCAGATATAAAACCATGTATCTGCTGCACGGGATGAGTGACGATCAGACGACGTGGCAGCGCAGGACTTCTATTGAGCGTTATGTGAGTGAACTGGGGATCGCCGTAGTGATGCCCACAACGCATCTGGCATTTTATACGGATACGGCATATGGCATGAATTATTGGACGTTTATTTCAGAAGAACTTCCCCGGATCTGCCGGGAATTTTTCCCGCGTATGTCAGAGCGGAGAGAAGATACGCTTGCGGCAGGTCTGTCTATGGGAGGGTATGGCGCATGGAAGTTGGGACTTCGGGCGAGCCATACGTTCGGGGCGGCGGCGTCCCTGTCCGGCGCGCTTGATATCGTGGGCGATTATAAACGTAATGTAGAAGAATGTTCGGACAGGCTGCCGTTATTTCAAGGGATCTTTGGCAGTGAGGAGAAGCTTCAGGGATCGGATGACGATCTCCTCGCGCTGGCGCGAAAGCTTGCAGATGAAGGGGCACAACTGCCTCGGCTGTACGCATGGTGCGGTACGGAAGATTTTCTGTACCAGGGTAATCTGAAAGCATGGGAACATGTGAAGAAGCTTGGCTATGATCTGAGCAGTTTTGAATCTTCCGGAGACCATCAGTGGAAGTATTGGGATGAGAAAATAAAAGATATACTGTGCTGGTGGCTCGGAGAAGGGCAGATTCTTGCGTAAGCTGCCCTATCTCTATATTGACATGGAATCCTACAATTGTTAAAATATTAGTTATAAATACTTTTATGGTTTTGTGGAGAGAACAGGAGATTTGCCGGATCATGGATC
Source organism: Dorea sp. 5-2 (assembly GCF_000403455.2). Classification (GTDB taxonomy): domain Bacteria; phylum Bacillota; class Clostridia; order Lachnospirales; family Lachnospiraceae; genus Sporofaciens. Next base: position 230,747 of record NZ_KE159726.1, read on the forward strand.
GGAAGGACTCTGTTGTCATCAGAAAAAATATTTGCAGAAATATAGAGGAGAGAACAGACATGTATCATTGTCATATACATTTCTATTTAGCAGGTTGTCCATGCAATACTTTTGAAATTTTGAGAGAAATAAGTCCTTTTAAGAATTTTACGCATGAGTTTTCTGAGGAAGAGAGTCCCAATGCAGAATTGGCCGCCAGAGCAGATGTGATAATTGCCAATTTACAGGAGGGAGACGGCAAGGAAGCGGTGCGTGTTTTTATTGCCGGAAAAAGACCGGAGACAGAATTGATCTTGCTTGCGGATAAGGGGCAGATGCCGTTTCTTGAGGAATACATGGAAGAGATCAAAGATATCTGGATATTGCCGATGTCGGATGCGGAGATACGGTTCCGGATCTTAAGATGGCAGCAGGATTGTAAGCGGGATAAGGATTACTGGCAGTCCAGTCATTTTTTTGAGTCTACAATTAACAATATTCCAAGTCTTGTATGGTACAAAGATAAAAATGGTATACATGAGAAAGTAAATGATAGCTTCTGCAGAACGGTGAATAAGACGAAGAAGCAGGTAGAGGGCCAGGGGCATGCTTATATATGGGATGTGGAGCATGATGATCCGGCGTGCATCGAGTCTGAGAGAGAAGTTATGGAGACAAGGCGTACCTGTATCTCGGAGGAGACAGTTAAGACAGGAGAGGGTACGAGGCTGCTTACGACTTATAAGTCGCCGTTGTATGACCTGGATGGAAGCGTTATGGGGACGGTAGGCGTAGCGATCGACATAACGCAGGAGCGGGCGTATGAACAGGAGATCATGAGAAAGAACCAGACTCTGGAGACGGTCTTTACTACAATGGACTGCGGTATCCTATGCCACACGCTGGATGGTTCGGAGATTATCAGCGTCAACAGGGCGGCGCTTGAGATCCTGGGTTATAAGTCCCAGGATGAGTTGATGGACGATGGCTTTGATATGATCGCAGAGTCTGTCATGGATGAAGACAAGCCGAAGCTGAGAGATTGTATTACGAAGCTTAAGAAAGAAGGAGACAGCGTCAGCGTCGAATACCGTGTACAACATAAAGAAGGTGAGATCCTGCATGTCATGGGGAATATCAAGCTGCTGAAGGAAAACGGTGAATTGTTCTATCAGCGCTTTCTTCTGGACTGTACGGCGCAGAAATTGCAGGAGAAACAGAGGGAGAGGCATCAGGAGGAGCTTCTGCGGGCGCTGAGTATCGACTACAATCTGGTTTGTTTCTTTGACTTGAATACGGGGGTGGGACTGCCGATCCGGGTTGACGGAAACATACAGATGTTTAACGAGATCTTTCATGATGAGATACAATTGGAAGAGAGTATGGATCGCTATATACATAAGTATGTATATGAAGAGGACAGGGAGCTTCTTAAGCATGCGACATCCGGGGATAATCTGAAAAAGGAACTGGCATGGAAGGATATATTTTATGTGAATTTCCGCACCAGTTGGAATGATGAGATAAAATATTTTCAGATGAAAGTTGTGCGCATAGGAATGTGGGAGGAAAGCAAGGGGATCGTGGTAGGATTCCGAAGCGTAGACGCAGAGATCCGTGAAGAGATGGAGAAGAAGGGAATCCTTGAAGATGCACTCTCACAGGCAAACCGGGCGAATAAGGCAAAGAGTGTATTTCTTTCTAATATGTCGCATGATATCCGGACGCCTATGAACGCAATCGTTGGATTTACGGCTCTGGCGATCGCCCATATTGATCAGACAGAACGTGTTGAAGAATATCTGAAGAAGATCATGACGTCAGGAAACCATCTGCTCAGCCTTATTAATGATGTTCTGGATATGAGCCGTATTGAGAGCGGGCGGATGCATCTGGATGAGAAGGAATGCAGCCTTCCGGAGATCTTGCATGGGCTTCGGAGCATCCTGCAGGGAGATATTCATGCGAAACAGCTGGAATTATATATTGATACGGTAGATGTCTTCGATGAGGAGATCTTCTGTGACAAGCTGCGGCTTAACCAGGTGCTTCTGAATTTGCTGAGTAACGCAGTGAAGTATACCGGGGCAGGCGGTATCATAAGCCTGCGGATCACGGAGAAGCCAGGCGCTCCTGCGGGATGTGCGAATTATGAATTTACGATCAAAGACACCGGTATCGGTATGAGTAAAGAATTCGTAGAACATATATTTGAGCCGTTTGAAAGAGAGAGAAATTCAACGATCAGCGGTATCCAGGGAACGGGCCTTGGTATGGCGATCACCAAGAATATTATAAATATGATGAATGGTTCCATCGAGGTGGAGAGTGAACAGAACGTGGGGACAGAAGTCAGGGTGTCTTTCACATTCCGTCTGAATTCTGACACCAGAGAAACCTATGACATACCGGAGTTCAAGAACTGCAGGGCGTTGGTTGTCGACGATGACTTTAATACCTGTGACAGTGTATCGTATATGTTGGGACAGATCGGTATGCATGCGGAATGGACATTGTCGGGAAAAGAGGCTGTTCTTCGTACACGGCAGGCAGTTATGCGTAAGAATGATTACAAAGTATATGTGATCGACTGGATGCTGCCGGATATGAATGGGATTGAAGTAACCAGAAGGATCCGCAAGGAAATAGGAGACGATATCGCGGTGATCCTTCTGACAGCATATGATTGGACAGATATCGAAGAAGAGGCAAAGGAAGCAGGAGTTACGGCATTCTGCAGTAAGCCGTTATTTTTGTCGGAATTAAGAGATTGTCTGCGTTCCACGGCAAATGCGGATGAGAAGCAGAGGTCTAAAGATGCGTCGGATCAGATCGAGTTCGAGGCAGGACGCATTCTGTTGGCGGAAGATAACGAACTGAATCAGGAGATTGCGGAAGAGATATTAAAAGAAGCAGGATTTTCCGTAGAAATCGCAGGCGACGGGCAGGCAGCCGTGGATCTGCTGAAAGGATCAGAAGCGGGATATTATCAGATGATCTTGATGGATGTACAGATGCCGGTGCTGAATGGCTATGAAGCTACCAAGGTGATCCGTGAATTGGATGACAGGGAGTTGGCGTCTATACCGATCATCGCAATGACGGCGAATGCTTTTGAAGAAGACCGAAAAGAAGCATTGAAGAGCGGGATGAACGGTCATATCGCGAAACCGATTGATATAGAGGTTTTATTTGATACTATGGGGAAGATATTAGAGTGTGTTTAAGGATTCATTCCCGCCAGCAGCCGGAAATCAAAAAGGGAAATATATGATTGCAGAGATCGCGGAGGGACAGCTTAGGGAGAAGAGGACACTCCTTGAGGCATTGTCCCTCTTTCATATTAGAGATATGGGGAAAACGGGAAAAGATGTGCCGGGCATAACCCGGGAGCCAAGAATTGCAGCCGTAGGCGCGGGCGGCAGGAGGTAAAGGTGTTGCTACATCATTGCATCAATTCTTGAGTAATAAGCACTTACAGTCCACGCCATCTGCACGCCTGCGAAACTGGTGTGCTGATTATTGTATGATGGAGGTTACAGGTAAGATGTTAGCAAGATTAGATATGAAATTAGAATGCACAGAGACATTATCTTATCAGATGTCTTCACTGTTTCATGGTGCGATCATGGAAATGATTTCGAAGGAATATGCGGAATATCTTCACCACTCACAGTTACATCCATTTACGCAGCATCTGGAGCGAAGAGGAAAGGAATGGCACTGGATTGTATGTTGTATGGACGAAACCGCAATTCAGTATATGATGAAAGAAGCTCTTCTGCAGTTAGAAGTTATTGAGATCAAGAAACGTGGGCTGCAGATCACGATTGCAGAGAAAGACTATAGTATAATAGAACAAAAGAAACTATTGGAGGATTTCTATGAGAAGCAGAGCGGCAGGTATATAGAACTCCACTTCGTTACGCCTACGGCATTCAGGCAGAGGGGGCGTTACCTTTTTTATCCCGATATCAGATGTATATATCAGAGCCTGATGAATAAGTATGACGCAGTTACGGAAGAAGAGAGTATGCTTGATGAGGAAGCGTTGGAACAGCTCTGCGAAAATACGGAGATTGTCAGGTATGACCTTAAAAGTGTCTGTTTTTATATGGAGGGTGTGAAGATTCCTTCCTTCATAGGAAAGATTACGATGAAACTGACAGGAACACAGACGATGGCAGATTTTGCAGATTTATTGCTGCGGTTTGGTACATATTCGGGTGTAGGGATAAAGACTGCGCTTGGAATGGGAGCATACAGGATAATTTCTTAAGGAGTACATGAGAATAGGATTGATAATGGAATGCGAGGGATACGGAATTGACTGAAAAACAGATAAAGCTGGTGGTTGGAAGTCTGCTGCATGATATCGGAAAAGTTGTTTATAGAAGCGGTGATGGAAGGAATCATAGCCAAAGTGGATACGACTATTTGAAAAACGAGACGGAGATGGAAGATTCAGATATTTTACACTGTGTCTTATTCCACCACAGTGCGAATCTTAAGATCACATCTTTGGGGAAAAAGGATCTTTCTTATATTACGTATTTTGCGGATAATGTGGCGGCGTCAGCAGACCGGCGGGAAGATGTGGAACAGGAAGAAGGATTCGACAGAGAACTTCCGCTTGCCAGTGTATTTAATATTTTGAATGGCAATCAGGAGAAGAAACACTATGCGAGGCGGATATTGGATACCGACGGAGATATCAATTTTCCGACAGATGAGCCGATTGCCATGGATGAGAATTTTTATAAGGAGATCATACATAATATCACGGACAATTTACGGGGGATTTCCTTTACGGAAGGCTATATTAATTCTTTGCTCTCCGTTTTGGAGGCAAACTTGTCTTATATCCCTTCGTCAACCTCGAAGAGAGAATTGGCGGATATTTCCTTATATGACCATATGAAGATCACAGCAGCAGTGGCACAATGTGTTGAGCAGTATTTGGAACAACAGCAGATTGAAGATTACAGAGAGACGCTTTATATTCAAGGTTCGAAAAGTTATGCACAGAAGATGTTCTTGTTATATTCCATGGATATTTCGGGAATACAAGATTTTATCTATACAACCGCAAGCAAAGGAGCATTGAAAAATCTGCGGGCAAGAAGTTTTTATCTGGAGATACTGATGGAACACCTGGTGGATGAATTATTGTCTGAACTTTCATTATCCAGGGCGAATCTGATCTGTCAAGGAGGGGGACATTGCTATATGCTTCTGCCGAACACAGTGTCTGTGAAGAAGATTATCGACGGGCAGGAGAAAAGAACAAATCAATGGTTTCTTAAAGAATTCGGGACGGCGTTGTATGTTGCGTGCGGATACGCAGAATGCAGCGCGAATGATTTGAAAAATGAACCTGAAGGCAGTTATGCAGAACTATATCTTACTATGTCAGATATCATTTCCAGGAAGAAACTGCACAGGTATGATGCAGAAGAGATCAGATTCCTGAATGGAAGAAAACAGAAAGGCAAACGGGAATGTATAGTATGTAGGAAAATGAGCGCCGTTGATTCGGAAGGAAGATGTCCGGTGTGCGCAGCGCTCCATAAAATGGCGGAAGGGATCCTGAAACAGGAATTTTTTACTGTATTAAACAGTGATGCGAAGGATGCTTTGCCGCTTCCTGGAGACAAGTTTCTGGTTGCAGATACAAAGGAGGAGTTGACCGCTCGGATGGAAAGCAGTTCTTATGTGCGGGCTTATGCAAAAAATCGTCTCTATACAGGCAAATACGTTGCGTCGAAGCTTTGGACAGGCGATTATGCAACGGGCGATACATTCGAGCAGTTTGCAAGAGGTGCGCAAGGAATAGAAAGGCTTGGAGTTCTGCGTGCTGATGTAGATAATCTTGGACAGGCGTTTGTGCAGGGGTTTAGCAGGGAAGACGGCGGAGAAAAGTATGTCACTTTGTCAAGGACGGCAGCTTTGTCGCGGCAGCTTTCTTTATTCTTCAAATGCTATATAAACCAGATCTTGGAGAAAGGAAAGAGTCATTGCCTGGGAGCGGTTGGTAAACGGAAGGCGGCAATCGTATATTCCGGAGGCGACGATGTTTTCCTTGTCGGCGCATGGAACGATATTGTAGAGAGCTTCGTAGATATACGGCAGGCATTATCCAGATTTACTCAGAATACATTAACCATTTCGGGCGGTATTGGTATCTATAGTCCGGGATATCCGATCAATGTCATTGCCGGAGAGGTGGCAAGGCTGGAGGAATTATCCAAAGGTGTAGATGGCAAGAATGCAGTTACGGTATTTGATGAAAGCGGGACATATTCATGGAATGTTTTCTCAGAGAGTGTGATTGGGGATAAATTCCGTGAGATAGAGTCGTTTTTTGCTGTGACAGAAGGGTATGGGAAGGCGTTCTTGTATCATGTGTTGGAATTACTGTGTAGCAGACAGGCAGGGAGGTTTAACAGAGCAAGGTATGTATATTTCCTGTCGCGTATGGAACCAGAGCGGGAACGTCCGAAGGAGCAGAAGGAGGCATACGGACGGTTTTCACGGAAGATGTACAGATGGGCGGACGATCCGCAAGATTGCAGGGAAGTTATTACGGCGATCTATCTGTATATTTATCTGAACAGGGAGAAGGAGGAAGAAAGATGATACTGACAGACGACAGCTATGATATTCTGGCAGAACGTACAATTGACGAATTGCTGCAGATAAAGGATAAAAGAGGCAAAGAGGTGCCGATCGTGACAACTTCTAAGATAAGAAACCTGTTGGCAATGACTGCAGATATTTATAACGATGTGATGCATATAAAGGAAGAGAAACTCCCTGCGGATGTGAAAGGGCGTATCCGTTATCTGAAGATCCGGTTTGTCTACGAGGCAGGGCGTGAACCAGGGGTTAAGAATCTGGTTGAAAGAGGCAGAATACTGGAATGTCTGGATGAGATCAGGGATAGTAAGCAGCAGTTCATTTTGTTCAGCAGATATGTGGAAGCACTGGTGGCATTTCGGAAATTTAAAGGCAAAAGAGATGAGTAGGGGGAGAAAAATATGATTACAAAAGTGAGAATATCAGGAAAGATAGAAGTCCTTACCGGAATGCATATCGGAGGATCCAGTGCATTCTCTGCAATCGGCGCGGTTGATGCTCCGGTGGTCAGAGACGTACGCAGCAGGCTGCCCATGATACCAGGAAGCAGCCTGAAAGGGAAGATGCGGGCATTGTTGGCAAAAAAGTATAATACAGCGGTAGTTGAGCCGGATTATGACGCTCCGTGCCTGACGGATCTTTTCGGAAGCGCCAGAAAAGATCATATTAAGTGCAGCCGGATCTTGTTCTCGGATATGATCATGTCAAATTGGGATGAATTAAAACAACAGGGACTGACGAGCAGTACGGAGGTAAAGTTCGAAAATAGTATAAAGAGGACGACCGCTGTTGCGAATCCAAGACAGATTGAACGTGTGGTAAGAGGTGCTGAATTTCCGTTAGATCTTATCTATGAGATGGATACGGAAGAAAAGATGGAAGCAGATTTCGAAATGATAAGAGACGGATTCAGACTGTTGGAATACGATTATCTCGGAGGAAATGGATCAAGGGGATATGGTAAGGTCAAATTTAAGGAATTAGAATTGGAGGTATTGATCGGAGATATTTCAGATAGGGTACAGGATGTGTGCCAGGGATTTTTAAATGAGGTGTAGAAAATGAATTATGCTGTATATAAATTGGAATTTACATCGGGAGTTCATTTTGGGAAGGGGTTGTTGAATGACAGCGACTACGTATTTCGTGCGGATGCATTGTTTTCTGCAATGTATATAGAGGCGTTGAAATATGGGAATGGGACGGCAGATCAGTTCTATGAGAGTACGAAGTCTGGCAGCCTGCGGATCTCGGATGCGCTTCCATATGTAAAAGACCGGTATATGATCCCGAAACCGATGCTGCACATAGAATCTGCAAGACGAGGGGATTCCGGAGAAAAGAAAAGGTATAAGAAATTAAAGTATCTGCCCGTGAATCAGTTGGAAGAATTTCTTTCCGGTAGAATGAGTCTGGAACAAGATCCGATGAAAGATTTTGGAATAGTTCAGCAGCGTATCATGGCAGCAGTGCGGAAGGAAGAAGATACACAGCCCTTCCATGTGGGAATATTTTATTTTAATCCGGGAAATGGCCTGTATGTGATAATATCTTATGCAGAGAAAGTAGAGAAAGAATTGGCAGAGCAGCTTCTGGAAGCTGTTTCATATTCTGGAATCGGCGGAGAAAAATCAAGAGGTTTGGGAAAATTTGAATTAAAAAAGGCAGGAAAGAATACAGAAGTATTGATGAAATGTTTGGAAAAGTCATCAGAAGGTAAGTTGCTCTTATCAACAGCTCTCCCAAGGGAGGAAGAATTAGAAAGTGCATTAGAAGGTGCGGCATATCTGCTAGGAAAAAGATCGGGGTTTGTCTCATCTGAAATATATGCAGATGAGCAGCGCAAAAAGAAAGATCTATATGTGTTTATGGCAGGGTCATATTTTGTAAATTGTTTTGAAGGAGATATATATGACGTGTCGGAGGGTGGCACGCATCCCGTCTATCGTTATGCAAAGCCCATGTTTATGGGGGTGTGAAATATGGAAGAATTCATAAAAAAATATGAGGTTAAGATTAAGGCTTTGTCCCCGATTCATGTGGGGAATGGAGAGAAGATAGGTAAGAAAGAGTATATTAATCTTCTCTGGAACCATAAAGTCATTATTCCGGATCTGGCAAAAATGTACGCAGATATCTGTAAAGTTGGTTTGGAAAGAGAATATATCAATTATATGTTGAATGAGCGGATAGATCTCGGAGTCTGGCTGAAACAACATGATTTTCAGAAGAAAGATTATGAATGTTGGAAAAAATATGAAATGGATTCGGGAGACGCACTCTCAGGCTCGTCAATGGGGAGGCAGGTGAGACCCAAAGAAATCATGTGTATTACAAAGGATGCATATGGTCTGCCTTACATACCGGGAAGCAGTCTGAAGGGAATGATCAGAACCGCGCTGTTAGCCTATGAGATTAAGCAAAATCCGGGAAAATACAGAGAAGTGTGCACAAGAATTCGGAATAATGTAAAGCAATATGCGAAAAGGGATCAGTGCTTAGCAAGGGAGACAGCAGACCTGGAAGTCATAGCGTTTCATACATTAGGACGTGACGAGAAGAAAAGAGGAAACGCAGTGAATTCCTGTTTGGCAGGGGTGATTGTCAGTGACAGTAAACCGATTTCTTTAGAGAATCTGATCTTGAGCCAGAAAATTGACTATACCCTTGAAGGAAAGGAAAAACCGCTGCCGATTTTGAAGGAAGCATTGATTCCGGGTACAGAAATTAATTTTGAGATTTCGATCGACAGGACACAATGCGAGTATACGATTGATGATATTCTGACTGTATTAGAAGATTTTCAGCAAAATGTATATAAAAATTATTATTCCCGTTTCCGGAGAGGATCGGAGGAGAAAGGTATTGTGTGGCTTGGAGGCGGGAGCGGCTTCTTATCGAAGACGATAATTTATCCCGTTTTTGAAAAAGATGCCGTAAGAATAACGGATGCGATTTTTAAGAATACATTGGGCAAGAATTATAGTATACATAAGCATAATAAGGATATTTCATTGAGAATTGCGCCGCATGTATGCAAATGTACCTATTATAATGGTCGTTTGTATGACATGGGAATGGGAAAAATAGAAGTCTTATCAAAGTGATTTGCTCATGCAGATATATAGAAATAAGTGATTTTGCGCCGCAGCCCGTAAATACAGTGGAAAATATGTGTTTGTGGCAGGATCTGAGTGCTGTAAATAGGATTCAGGGTTTTGCCCCGCAAATGTGGGATGGAAGTTAGAAGATGTAAGGGCTGCGGAAGGTAGGATTGAGAATATAGAGACCCCGAGAGGGGACGGAAACCTTTCAACCATTTCTTTCACTGTAATCTCTCTCATGAATTGAGAATATAGAGACCCCGAGAGGGGACGGAAACGCTCTTTAATCTGCTCTCTTGCGTATTCTCTCATGATCATTGAGAATATAGAGACCCCGAGAGGGGACGGAAACCAATATCTACCGAAATCTTGGTATAATCATCGTTTATTGAGAATATAGAGACCCCGAGAGGGGACGGAAACGTTCCCTCAAAAAACTTTTGAATACTGGCATATCTTATTGAGAATATAGAGACCCCGAGAGGGGACGGAAACGTATGTACACTTTACGGTATGTACACTTGCGCTTTTATTGAGAATATAGAGACCCCG
>NZ_KE159726.1:241283-263123 GCF_000403455.2 Dorea sp. 5-2
TGTATTGAGAATATAGAGACCCCGAGAGGGGACGGAATACAAACATAATTCAGAAATTAAAACGAAAGACTAAAAATCCGAAAATTACAAAGGAAACAAAATGTATCTTATGAATGGAGGAACAAAAGATGAGCTATTTATATGTTGCCGAACAAGGAGCAACGATAGGAATTGCAGATAACAGATTTCAGGTAAAGTATAAGGACGGTATGATCAAATCAATACCGGCAGAAACGTTAGAGGTTATTGAAATTTTTGGTAAAGCGCAGATGACCACACAGTGTCTGGAGGAATGCTTGAAAAGAGGTGTTAATGTCATTTTTTATTCAACGTATGGAGCTTATTATGGGAGACTGATTTCCACATCTCATGTAAATGTACAGCGTCAGCGAATACAGGCGGAAATATGGAAGGATGAACCGTTCAAACTTAATTTTTCAAAACGGATTATTGATGCAAAGATCAGAAATCAGATTGTTATATTACGCAGATATGCCCGAAGCAGAGGGGTGGATATTCATCGCTCTGTTACAGAGATGCAAAATGCACATGAAAAAATAAAGAATTTTTCTAATACGATTGAACAAGTAATGGGGTATGAAGGCATGGCTGCTAAGATTTATTTCAATGTCTTGGGGACACTGATAGATTCTGATTTTACGTTTAAAGGGCGAACCAAAAGACCGCCTTTGGATCCATTTAATTCTATGATCAGTCTGGGATATTCAATCATGTTAAATGAGATTTATGGAAAGTTAGAAGCGAAAGGATTGAATCCTTATTTCGGCATCATGCATAAAGACAGGGAAAAGCATCCGACTCTTGCAAGTGATCTTATGGAAGAATGGCGAGCGGTATTGATAGATTCTACAGTATTAAGTATGCTTAATGGACATGAATTAGATCGAGAAGATTTTTATACGAATACTGAACAGCCAGGAGTATTTCTTGCAAAAGACGGATTCAGATCGTATGTCAAAAAGCTTGAATCAAAGTTTAGAACAGAGAATAAATACTTGGCTTATGTGGATTATCAGGTAAGTTTCCGCAAAGCGTTAGATTTACAGGTGAATCAATTTGTAAAAGCGATTGAAAATGGAGACCCAGATGTTTATATGCCAATCATAATCAGGTGAATATATGGAAAATTATTTTTGGAATACAGAAGAAAAAAAGGGTAAAAAGGTGTATATCCTTGTGATTTATGATATAGTTAGTAATAAACGTAGAACGACATTTGCAAAAAAAATGAATGGATATGGGTTTCGTGTACAGAAATCTGCTTTTGAAGCAATGATTCCAATCAGATTATATAATGATTTGTTAAAGGAGATTCCGAAACTTATCCATTCTGAAGAAGACAGTGTTCGTGTATATCGGATTTTAGGACAGGGAGAGGTCAGTTTATTCGGTGTGAACGAATCAATAAAGAATGAAGAAGTAATTATTATATAGGAGTAAAAGAAATGAATCAGGTTATACTTTTTTCACCGGTGGGAGGAACAGATCCCATTTCTGCCACAAATTTCAGGGATGGGTCTCTGCTTCATATATGCAGAGTATACAGACCATCAAAAATTATTTTGTATATGTCTGCGGAAGTGTTGCAGAATCATCGAGCGGATAACAGATATATTTATTGTCTGGATCAGTTGGCACAGAAGCAGAACAGGACAATAGATTATGAAATTATTGAACGTGCGGATCTGAAAGAAGTGCAGGAATTTGATTATTTTTATCAGGATTTCCGGAATATAGTAGAACGAGTATTTTCGGAAATGGACGACTCGGACATGCTTATTCTGAATGTATCATCCGGAACGCCGGCAATGAAGAGCGGACTGTTGGTATTGCAGACATTAGGTGAATTCCCATGCAGGATGATACAGGTTACGACCCCTGAGAGGTGTATGAATGAACATATCCACAAAGGGTTTGATGTGGAAGAAGCGTGGGAGTTAAATGAAGATAATGATGAAGAGGCGTTTATTAACCGATGCAGGGAGATACAGTGTCCGACTTTGTCAGTAATTAAAAAAGAAGAAATTATAAAAAAGCATGTAGGAGTTTATGATTATGGAGCGGCTGTGAGCGTTGCCCAGACGATGCCGGAACAATATACGAAGAACTATTATAAACTTCTTGTTATGGCTCAAGCGCGTATGCTTTTGGATTTTAAATCGGTGGACAAGATTTTAGGAACAGATGTTAATGATTTTCTGCCGATCAAAGAGTCCGGTAAGCGTAAATGTTTTGAGTATGCTCTTAATCTGCAAGTGAAGCTTTGGCGTAAGGAGTATGCTGATTTTGTACGTGCCATTACGCCTTTGGTTGTCGATCTGTTGGAGATGGTTTTAAAATGTCAGTTTAAAATTGATATTAATCAATATTGCAGGTATAAAAAGAAAGAAATAATCGTAAAAGGGAAGAAAATATCAATAGAAATCAGGGAGTGGGATAGACACAAATTGAAGGATACGGATATTCTGGAGAAATTCAATCAAGAATATCGAGGTAACTTTAAGTGTGGAAATATTTATTCTATTCATTTAAAAATTCTCATACAGAAGTCTTCCGGAGATAAAAAATTAAATCAACTGACAGATGACTTAAGATTTGTAGAAGAGCAGATTCGTAACATGGCGGCTCACGAGATTGTATCCATCACGGAAGATACGATTATAAGAAGGACAGGATTTACAGGGAAACAGATTATGAATAAGATTAAAGACATATTTACTTATACAGGGATTTGTGTGAAAAATAATGACTGGGATTCTTATAATGATATGAATAGGGAGATAATTGATAGAATAAAGAAATCTGCACAGATATGATGGATAGGGAATGAGGGGGACAAAATGTCATTTCAATCCCCCTCTAAGTATCATTTGTCGTCTGTTGTATCAATTACGCATGGAACATAATCCCCGTCTCTTCCCGCACGGCATCCCGTGACTTTTCAAGGAGAGTGATAAGAGCGGTGCGTCCCTCCTTAGAGGAAGCGAAATCAACCGCAGCCTGCACCTTCGGAAGCATGGAGTCGGGAGCAAAGTGTCCTTCACGGATATACTGCTTAGCCTCGTCCACGGAGATATTATCCAGCTACTTCTCATCCGGTTGTCCGAAGTTGAACGCTACTTTCTCTACAGCTGTAAGGATGATCAGATAATCTGCATCCAATTCTCTGGCGAGCAGACAGCTCGCAAAATCCTTATCGATCACAGCGTTGGCGCCTTTCAAGTGATTCCCCTGCTTAATTACGGGGATTCTGCCGCCTCAGGAGAGCAAAGATTCAGTCTGCCGATCACCGGCACACCATATAAAAGAAAGAGATCCTCACATCGTGCGGCGGTTGTGGCATGCAACGACAGCTGTCCGGCAAGAGCCGGGCATGAGCGCACCAATTACATTGTGGTCAGGTGTTCGAACAAAGACAAGGGGAAAGAGGCAGGTAGGATCTGCAGTGCAAGTTGTATCGGCTGCGGGATCTGTGAGAAGAATTGTACGGCAGAAGCGATCAAGGTAGTTGAGAATTGTGCTGTGATACAGGAAGACGCCTGTTTAAGCTGCGGTATGTGCGCCGTTAGATGTCCTCAGGGAGCGATTGCGGATCTGCGTGGGATCTTTACTTAGAAACTTTGATCAGATACATGGAAAAGAAGTATAGAAAAAGCGGGCTGGCGCAAATGGTTGATATGCGTCAGTCCTTTCTTATGTCACGCGTACAGAGCATCTGCCGCTGGCAGTCCCTGTCAGTCACCGATCTCGCTGAGATAGCGGTAGATGGTGGCGGTTGAACAAGAGAACTTCTTGGCGACAAAGGAGATCGCGCCTTTTAACTGGAAGAGCCCCTGTTCATTTAATTTCTCAATAATCTCTTTGCGTTCGTACTGGTTCAGCCTGTCGATGGATGTAGGAAGAGATATGGTTGCGTCGTCAAAGATCTTCTGCATCAGTGAGGAGATGTCAACCGGAAAGTTTTCGGCATAAGCTGCGGACGGAGATGCAGATGCGTCTTTGGGTATAGGCGGAGATACTTTTTCCGTCTCGGGTTCTAAGAAGTCCCCGGGGTGTATGGTGGAAAGAAGCGTCCCCTGTAATTCCTGAAAGCGGCTGTCGTCAAAATTAATACAAAGAAGCCCGATGGGTTTCCCGGCAGAGTCTTTGATGAACATGGTGGAGGAACGCAGGATATGTCCGTCTCCGGTAATCCCCTTATAGTTACAGACGTAATTGTTCGATTCGTATGCTTTCGCAGAGAGCATCTGGATCGCTGCGTCGGTCACCGGACTGCCGATCGCCCTGCCGCTGATATGGCCGTTGGTGATGGCGGCGATAGCCGGAGGATCCGAGTCAAGGTCATGAAGTACAACCTCGTAATCCTGACCGAGAGCATTTCCAAGAAATTCAACAATATTGATACATTGTTGAAGTATTTCTGTTTTCATAGTAATTCCCCATTTCAAAAATAAAAACTATAAATTAATTATCTGACTATAACCATTATGGCACGGTATCTTGCAAAATTCAATATATAATTCATGCAATTTAGGATTTTAATTTTTCAAGGGTATTATTCTTGTGATTTTTTGGGCAGAATGATTTGACAATAAAATACTACATGTGTAATATATGTATAAAAGCAATGAATCAAAGCACGTCGGAGGATAAGTAAGATCATGAAAAGAATAAAAAAAGTAATCCTATATATCGGGGGTATCCTTCTTGCCGCAGCCATAGTTTCCGTTATATGTGTTCCGATCCTTACGGATAAGATGAAAAGAATCATGTTGGCGGATCATAAGGATGCAGGGGACGAAGCGATAGAAGAACAGACAGATGCCGGGCAAGAGGAGACTGCTTCATCGGCTGAGATCCTGAAAGAGGAAGCTTTGATGCAGGAATTGGAGATCCGGATCATGGAGAACAGAGAAAATGAGTGGGTATTTTCATTTTCAATTGAAGATTTTATAGACAGTTACAACGGGATCTATTGGAAGGATAAGGAAGTGCGGTATCTGCTTCCGTCTCAGGAGTGGGAGATGTATCTGTACGATACGTCGATCCATTCCGGACATGAGACTTGCCGTTATATTTTTTCAAAAGATAAGACGATCCTGCCGTTTCCGACCATAACGGTTTATGTCCCTTCGAATGATGATCTTGTGCAGGAAATAACGGTTAATTTCGATGATCACAGTTATATGGATTCCTTATATAAGGTATATGAAGAGATGTGTTTTTATACATTGAAGACGGTATTCCCGGATCTGGAGGATGAGAAGATCATCAATCTGTATACAACTCTGAACCAGCTTGCTTATGAAAATGTCATGCCTGTAAAATATGCTTCCGGAGCGGTGCCTTGTGCATTGTATTACAGGGGCGATATCGGAGTGTACCCGTATTTTGCACTTGGAGATTATGTACGTCTCTGTGTGATTCCGGTTACGCCGCAGTATTTGGATCAGTTGCGGGCGCAGGGCGTCGGAGTATATGAGATCTCGTAGCATAGAGGTTGTATTAGATCAGAGAACATTGTATGATAGTTTATCATATTATTGAAAATGATGACTTTGCGGTAAGGATTCAGATATACGGATAGGATCAGAAGAATAAGGAGAGCCATGATAATAGGAATTATAGAAGACGACAAATTATTGAACCAGGCATTGCGGCTTGTATTGCAAAAGGCGGGCTATAGAATCACATGCGCGCATACCAGACAGGAGGCGCTGTCGCTGATGGGCAGGGAAGAGGATCTGCTGCTTGTAGATATCGGGCTTCCCGACGGAAATGGAATCAGCTTATATCAGGAACTGAAGGGAAGAAGAGAGATTCCCGCCATCTTTCTTACAGCCAGAGACGAGGAGCAAGATATGCTTGCCGCGTTTGACACAGGGGCGGACGATTATGTGGTCAAGCCGTTTTCCATGAAGGTATTGCTGAAGCGGATCGAGACGGTATTGAAGAGAAACAATGAAAAGGAGCGGATTTCTTACAGGGAGCTGCTCTTATTTCCTGCCGGGAAACAGGTCTTCGTGGAAGGGCGGGAGATCAGGCTTACAGCAAAGGAATACCAGTTGTTGGAATATCTGATGGAAAACCAGGGACAGGTGCTCACGAAGGAAATGATCCTGGAGAAGATCTGGGGGCTGGAGGGGCAGTTTGTGGTGGATAACACGGTCAGCGTTACGATCAACCGGCTGAGAAAGAAACTGGAACCGGATGCAGGACAGTCGTCTTATATTAAGAATGTATTCGGACTGGGATACAGGATTGGAGATAAATAATATGTATTTGGAGATTGCAGCGGCGCTTACGGGATGTTTCTTCGGCGCGGGTGTTATGTATGTCAGGCAGAGGAAGCAGCGGGAACAGGAACTTCAAAAGCTTGCCGGACTGACGGAAGCTGTCTTAAATGAACAGAGAATAGAGGCGGCTGCATCCGGAGAAGAGACTCTGTATGCGAAGATGGAGAATCAATTGGTGCGGGTGCAGGAGATGCTGCAGGGAAGAAGCGAGGCGGCGGTAAGAAGCCGTGATGAGATCCAGAAGCTGATCTCCAAGATCGCTCATCAGATGCGGACGCCCCTGACGAATGTGGAGACGTATCTAGGACTTCTGCATGATGAGATCGAAGAGGAGACGGGATCGGCAGAGATGCTGTTAAAGTATGTGGATGCAGCGGAGGAAAGCGGCAAGAAACTGTATTTTCTTGTGGAGAATTTCATTAAGATGTCGCGGCTTGAGCATCATATCATACAGATCAGGAAGGAAGAAGGGGATATATTAAGAACGGTCAGGAACGCTCTCGGGCAGATACAGGACCAGGCAGAGAGGAAGGGGATCGCGTTTGATGTTACGCTGCCGGAACGGGCGGTCTGCATGCATGATCCGAACTGGATCGCAGAAGCGCTCTATAATATTCTTGACAATGCGGTAAAATATACTATGCCGGCAGGCATGCCGTCCGCCCCGGATGAAATTTGCGCCGGTGGATATCAGAAAAGAAGTCCTTACATCCCGTCAGCTTCCGGGATCAAGGTGGATGTGACAGCAGATGAGATGTTCCTGAAGATCCGGATCAGAGATTATGGGATAGGCATCGAGGCAGGTGAGGAGAATCAGATCTTTCGGCGGTTTTACAGGGGGAGACGAGTCACTTCCCAGGAAGGATTCGGAATCGGACTCTATCTGACAAGAGAGATCGTGAGCCTGCACGGCGGCTTCCTGGCGGTGAAGAGAATGGAGAAGGGAGTCCTGATGGAGATGAATCTTCCTTCCGGCTTGTTAGAAGTTTGTTAGATTTATAAGGTATGCTATGTAGTACAGATACATTATGCAGACAGGAGGCAGGATTTATGGAGATGGTGAAGGCTGTCGGATTAAAGAAATATTATGTCACGGATACCTATGAGGTCCATGCTTTAGACGGAGTGACATTTTCAGCGGAGGACGGGGAATTTCTTGCGATCGTAGGTACTTCGGGAAGCGGGAAGACAACCCTTCTGAATATGCTTGGCGGACTGGATGTCCCGACGGAGGGAGGCGTCTGGATACGGGGGAACAGCCTGAAGGATATGGAGGCGGAAGAACGTACGGTGTTCCGCAGAAGAAACATCGGTTTCGTGTTCCAACAATATAATCTGGTGCCGGTGCTCCGTGTGTACGAGAATATCGTTCTTCCGCTGCGTCTGGACGGCGCCGGGATAGACGGCGGGCTGCTTGACGAGGTGACGTCGCTTCTGGGGATCCGGGAACAGCTCGACCGTCTGCCGAATACGCTGTCCGGCGGACAGCAGCAGAGAGTTGCGATCGCCCGGTCGCTTTTGACCAAGCCGGCAATCCTGTTGGCTGACGAGCCCACCGGAAGCCTGGATTCTGTCACCAGCATGGAGGTGGCGGGACTCTTACGTTCCTGCGCGGAGAGATTTCACCAGACTGTGATCGTGGTGACGCATCAGGAGGAAGTGGCGCAGATGGCAGACCGTGTGATCCGGATAGAGGACGGGAGAATCTGCGGACATAGAGAAGATCTGGATATAGATTCTGGCAGGGAGGGATAGAGAATGGACAAAAGCAGATTTATCCCGAATGACAATCAATCTGTGATCCGGATGCTGTCCGGAGAGTACGGACGGCATAACAGGGGCAGAAACCGGATGCTCCTGTGTGCGGTTGCGCTATGTATTGTTACGCTTATAATGGTATTCGGGATCACTACGGGAAAGGTGCGGGCAGAATATACGAAGGCGGCAAGGGCGGCGGGAACCACGGCGTCCGCCGTGATTGAAGGAGCGGAAGATCCGCAGTATCAGAAGGTGCTGTCGCTTGGGTATGTGAAGCAGGCGGGAAGAAGAGTCTCTGCGGGATGGGCGTCTGCGGGAGAATCTGCCGCAGAAGATGAAAAGCCGTCTTTCCGGATACAGATGTTGGATACATTTGCATGGGAGAAGATGATCCGCCCTGCATATACAGACGTTCATGGCTGTTATCCGGCAAAAAAGCAGGAGATCATGCTTCCTGTCCGTGTGATGGAAGCCATGGGGATCGAAGAACCCAGGGAAGGAATGAAGCTCCGTCTCTTGGTTAGCATAGGATTCTTCCGGAAGGTGCAGGAGGAATTCTATTTGAGCGGATGGTACACGGATCATATAGACGCCCCGTCCGATCCGGGGACTGGATACGTCTCGGAGGCAAAATGCAGGGAATGGGGATATGAGATAGAAGAGGAATCGGACATCCTGATCTGCCAGTCGGACAGCATGGACTGGCGGGAGACCGAAGAGAGGCTGTATCAGGATGTGGCAGAGAAAGGAGAAGATCTTAAAGTCCGGGCATGTAACACATTGGAAGGCGATGCGGTGAGCCGGATGGCGGGCGGTTATGGCATGGCGCTGCTTGGCGCGATTGTGATCCTTGGCGGCATGTTCTTTCTGGTCCATAACGTGATGCAGATCTCTATGGCAGGAGACATCCGCCAGATGGGGCTTTTGAATACCATAGGCGCTACGAAAAAGCAGATCCGCGGGATATATTTCGGGCAGATCCGAAGTATCCTGATCCCGGGAGTCATGTTGGGAACACTCGTCTCGGTGTTTGTCCTTAAGATATGGATTCCCGGGATACTGGGGAACCAGTATTTGAGTAGTTTCGGGGGAGCAGGGGAGCTTTCGGTCTTCCGGCCGGGGATTCTGGCGGCAGCCGTTGGATTTGCAGCGATGCTCACAGCAGGGGCGGCAGCAGGTGTGGTCAGCCATGTGGTGAATGCTTCCTGTGTGGAGAGTATGAACTATATGCCGTCCGGTAAGATGTTTCTGTCAGGTAAGAAACATGTTCCAGGCAAAAAGCATCGGTCAGTCAAAATGCATCTGTCATCCGAAGAATGTACAACATGTCATGCAAATGAGGATGGGACGAAGCGATCAGATATAAAGCAAAGAGGCGGCAGAAGAAGTGCGCGAAGTGAGCTGTGGTATATGGCATGGCAGAACCTGAGCAGAAACCGCGGACAGTTTTCGCGGACGATATTATCCTTGTTTCTTGGTATGGAAGTCTTTCTCGCCGCGATCGTTATTACGAAGGGCAGCGACTATAGCCATGTGATCGAGAAAAGACCGGATTTCCTGATCGCAGGGGAATTCAGCAGTTGGGGAAAGGAAGAAGGCTATGGCAGTGAATATAAGACGAGGGATGCGGGGGAGGATCCCATGGAGACGGAAGGAGAATCTTTATATTTATTAGCAGGGAATTGTTATGATGAATTCTCTCCCATTTCACAGGAAGTCAGAGACAGACTACTAAGCCTTGACGGGGTAGACGCCAAGCGGTCATATGTGATGGAAGGAGGCTATATGATTACCGTCATGTCCAGGAAAGGGATAGAACCTCTGGTAGAAAGTTCGATCCCCGGCGCGACGGATGTGCCGGAAAAAGAGAATTCTATGCTCGAAGGCTTTGGTGAGGATGTCATCCAGATCATAAAGGATGAAGAACTTAACAGCCTGCAGCGATATGTACAGGAGAAAGATCTCCCCGTGGATATGGAAAGCCTGATCGACGGGACGGGAGTGCTGATCCTCCATGATCATAAGCTGTCGCCGATGCAGGAGAAGCAGGCGAGGAAGAGCGTGGGAGAGCCGGTGTATTTTAAGACCTTGTGGCAAAGGAAAGACAGTATTGCCTGGGATCAGGCAAGTGATGAGGAACGGAAGATCATGGAACTGGAAGATACAAGGAAGGAGTCGGAGACATTTACCATAAGCGGCTTTATGGACAACCGTGCAGAGGGCTTTCCCGGAATACGGCAGACCTGGCACGGGGCGGAAGGGGGCATCTATTATCTGATCAGCGAGAAAGGCTTTGGGAAGCTTCCGACGGAGAGAAAGACACTCTACATGGAACTGAATGTGGAAGAGAAGCTGGAGCCCCAGGTGAAAGCACAGATTCAGGACATCATAACGAAGGAGAACCGCAGACGGGACAGGATCATAACGAGAAGTGACGAAGAGATGGGAGAAGCGGGAATCTTCTGTATCAGCAAGTCAGATCTTCGCACAGAGGCGGAGAATTATATCAGGGGCAGCCGCAGGATCCTGGGAAGCGTCAGTATCGTCCTTCTGCTTGCCGGATTGACGAACTTCTTCAATGTGACGGCAACCGGGATCCTGGCGAGAAGGAAGGAATTTGAGGTTATGGAGAGCATCGGCATGACGCAGAAGCAGAAACAGGAGCTTCTGATTGCAGAGGGGATGTATTATTGCTTCATCACAGGAATCTTGATGCTGACGATCGGAAGTGGGGCGCTGGGGCTGGTATGCGCCTATATGGAGAGTAAGCTTTCGTATTTTGCGGGCGGTTATCCATGGGGGTGGACGATTGGATTGATCTGGGGATTAGCAGTGATCTGTTTTTTGACCGTTAGATTGTGTTGTAATAAGACGGGGCAGGTAAATAACGATTGAAACAATGGTAGATGCCTGACAGTATCGTGTCATTTCGGAACGATTTATTCTGAAATTCTATGACAAAAGCCTTCTATTGTGTGATTAATTGATAAATGTGCATAAAAAGGGAGAAAATGACGCAGGAGTTCCTCCAAGATGTGTATTGCTATTTTATGGGGGTGCAGGTATAGTTGGTAAAAATTACTACAGGGGGATGAAGCGTCATGGAGATTGTTATGGAATTAAGGAATTTGAGGAAGGAGTATTTCTTTGCGGATCGGCTTATCAGGGGATGTATGGTTCTGGCGATGATCGGGATGCTGTGGATCGGCAGCCGGGTGCATGCAGAAGGTTATACAGAAGAATGCAAAAGGGAAATGGCAGTTCCCGCGGCAGTGATCTCTTATAGAGAGAATACGGAGGAATGCGGGAGGATTGCAAGGGATGCGGCGCTGCATGTAGGCGGCGCTGCAGGAAGTTTGGCAGAGAAGTCAGAGAGGGAAGTTAGCATCGCACGGTATGTTCGGGAAGGGGATGCAAGGGAGAATATCCCGGTTATCAGTTTAGACAGAGGAAACGCAGAAGAGATCGTGGATGTCGGAAGGGAAGAAATAAGCGTGGAAGAAACCGGAGGTGCCGGAAGAGAAGAGATAAGTGTAGACGGAACAGGGGATGTTGGAAGAGAAGAGATAAGTATGGAAGAAAGCGAGGATGTTGGAAGAGAAGAGATAAGTGTAGAAGAACCGAAGGATGCCGGAAGGGATGAAATATGTGCGGAAGATGATGTGAATGCCGATATAGATGAAGCAGGCACAGGGGGAAATACAGCTGGCGACAGGGAGGACACAGATGCCGGAAGCCTTGGTACAAGCGAATTATCAGGATTCCTGATTGATAAGGACGGATATATTACAGGAGTTACGGAACGTGTTGATGTGACGGATGGCGTTCTCATATTTGCACGGGATGAAGGATGCATTGGAATCAGGAAAGGAGCATTGTCGGAACTTGTCGGATGTGTGTGGGAAATCTATATTCCAGTGAATATCTGCAAGATCGAACCTGGAGCATTGGACGAATTTCTTTTCACTGCATATATAGAAGTTGCGCCGAATCACCCATGCTATTATAGTGAAGACGGGGTTTTGTACGTGAGATGATCTAAGATAGACGAGAGCAGAAAGAGCGGTTTCAGATTGTTAAAATGGGCAGATTATGGCATAATAAATATATGTGGTGAAGGAGGTAGCCGGTGTTATGCAGACAGGAGATATGATTCAAAAGATTACGATTAAAAATCTCGGTACGATTGATAACATGTCCTTTGATAAATTTCAGAATATGAATTTGATCATAGGAGAAAATGGAACCGGAAAGACATTTTTGCTTAAGGCATTATATACAGCTATGAAAACGGTAGAAGATTACAGGAGAGGAGACGACGTTAGAAGCAGCGCAGATATCTTAGCTGAACGGTTAAGGTGGTGCTTCCAGACAGAGAAATTAGGGGATATTGTAAAAAAAGGAACCGATGAACCACTCGTCTTTATACAATATTATTTTGAAATCCCGTGCTTTGCTGAAGGATATTATTGGCGGCAGGGTAGACTATGATGATGTTGCGAATAAATGGTATTACAAAAAAGGGAATCAGAAATTCAGCATAGGTGTTGCCTCGGAGGGGGTTAAGAAGATTGCGATTCTTGACCGTCTGTTGGGAAATGGATATCTGACGCGTTCGTCTGTGATTTTTATTGACGAATTGGAATCAGCGCTGCATCCAACAGCTATTTCAGATTTCCTGGATATTATTGATATGATTGCGTTTGATATGGGGATTCAGGTGTTTATTGCAAGTCACTCCTATTTTGTTATAAAGAAATTATACTTGAACGCACTAAAAAGGAGACGATCTATCCCCTGTATTTCAATGTTGAATGGATCCGTGGGTTATTTCGACTTATTAGATGGAATGCCGGAAAATGCGATTATAAATGAATCGGTCCGTTTGTACGAGGAAGAACTGGAAGAGGTACTGAGTTAATGAAAGAATATGTTTTTGAATCTGGAATGAGATTTGGTCCATTTTCGGGAATACATAAATGATATTCGAGAAAAATTCGAGAATTCATTGGATTTCTATGTAAATATGGCATTAAAAGGTGAGGTTCCGGATCTGTTTAAGAATATAGATTATAGGAATCTTGAAATTATATTTATTCTGGTGATAAAAGAACAGAAAAAAGAATGGTTGGGAAATGTGAAAGATCCTATGGAGATGGCAGTACGTTCGGTGATCAGGACAAACAAAATATGGAAATGTAAAGTGATTGTTATTAATGAAGAGATTGCGAAGAAGAGGAAGTTGATCGAGGGATGAATTTACTCGCACATATAACGGATGCAGGCGATGGAAGGGTGGAACAGGGCTTGAAAGAGCATTGCCTGCATACAGGGGAGTACGCGGCTCGTGGCATAGGAAGCGTCGGGCTATACCATACAGCCTATCTGGCGGGAATTCTGCATGATGCGGGAAAAGCTAAGACAGAGTTTGTCGATTATATAGAAAAGGCATATCAGGGGGAAAAAGTAGACCGAGGTTCTGTGAACCATACTTTTGCCGGTGTGATATGGATTTTGGAAAGATATCATACAGACACGTCGTCAATATGGGAGAAATTAGCGAGCGAGATTATCGGATATGCCGTTGGCTCCCACCACGGAATGTTTGATTGTGTGGATTTGAATGGGGAAAATGGTTTTCTGCATCGTCTTAAAAAAGATAAGAAGGAGATATTCTATCAGGAAGCGATGCATAATTATTTTACACATGTATTGGAAGAAGATGTGTTGGATTGGATTTTTCAGAGGTCAGTTCAGGAGATTAAACTTTTTTTCCGGAGCGTGAAGGAGACGTATTCGAAGGATAGTAAGAGTGTCTTTTTTCAGATCAGTATGCTGGTGAGGCTTATCCTGTCTGCAGTTATTTATGGAGACCGAAGAGATACCAGTGAATTTATGGGCGGTAAAGGGAATGCGGATATCAGAGAGTCCATGGGCGGCGAGGAATATCAGTATCCTGGGGGGAGAAAAGATACGGACACATCTGTCTGGCAGTCAGCTAAAGTCGGAGATCATAGAGCAGACTGGAAAAGACGAAGAGAATACTTTGAGCAGAAGATAGAGAGGTTGAGGAAGGATTCGCCTATCAACTGCGTCAGGAATGCGATTTCTAACCAATGTATGGAAGCGGCAGGGAGGGAACCTGGCATTTATCGTCTGAACGTGCCGACAGGGGGCGGAAAGACATTGTGTACATTGCGATACGCATTGGCGCATGCGGAGAAATACAATAAGAAAAGAATCATTTTTATCATCCCTCTTTTGAGCATCCTGGATCAGAATGTGAAAGTGATCAAAGATTTTGTGCCGGATGAGAGGGAAGTATTGGAGCATCATTCTAATGTGGTCAGAGAACGGGAGATGAATGGAGAAGAACTGGATCATTACGAATATCTGACCGATAGTTGGAATTATCCGATTGTGGTGTCAACGCTGGTTCAGTTGTTGAACATTCTATTTTCACATCAGACATCGGCGGTAGGTAGGCTGCAGGCTTTATGTGACAGTGTGATAGTGATCGATGAGGTGCAGTCATTGCCGAAGAAGGTAACGGCAATGTTCAATATGGCAATGAACTTCCTGTGTCAGTTCTGTAATGCGACTATTGTGCTGTCATCAGCAACCCAGCCTTGTTTTGAAGAGTTGAAATGGTCCCTTCGTCCGGCAAAAGAGCCGGATCTGGTCAGGCTGAATCAAGAGCAGCTGCAGGTGTTCAAACGGGCGGCTGTGATAGACCATACAGATAAATATGGGATGGATTGGGAGGAGTGCGCCGCATTTTGCAATGAGATAATGGAGCAGCAGGATTCCTTGCTGATCATATGCAATACGAAGTCGGAAGCGAGAAGATTATTCGAAAAACTGAAAGAACGGTCAGAGGATCTGGATTGGGATATCTACCACCTGTCAACGGCGATGTGTCAGGAACATAGATGGAATGTGATAGAAGAGATGAAAGAGAGCCTGAGAAAAGTACAACATAGCGCAATGGATGGCGAAGAAACGCTAAAAGGGGATGGTGCATGTAAAAGAGGCGGTGATCTTAAAGGCGCTTGCTTACGAAAAGTAGTGTGTGTTTCCACACAGTTGATTGAAGCCGGGGTGGATATTTCTTTTGCAAGCGTCGTGCGTGTCATGGCAGGTCTTGACAATCTTGCCCAGGCGGCGGGAAGATGCAACCGCAGCAATGAATATGGACGGGAGGGCAAAGTATATCTGATTAAACTAAAGTATGAAAACCTGAGCATGCTTCCGGAGATCAAAAAGGCGCAGGACAGCACGAGAAAGGAGCTGGATACAAGAAAATCATTGGATACCGGGGATGAATGGGAAGGCGGATTGCTGGATGAACCGTCAATACGGAGGTTTTATCGGTATCTGTTCAGGGAAACGGAAAAAGAGATACGCTATCCCATCCAGGATTGCGGCAGGACGATATATCTTGCGGATTTATTGTCGAATAAAAACGACGATGCAGAGCAAGGTGTCAATAAAAGTAAAAATGAAGCATACGTTTTGAGGCAGCCATTTAAAACAGCCGGGAAGAATTTCAGGGTATTTTCCCAGGATACAACGGATATTCTGGTCCCTTATGGAGATGGCGCCCAAATTGCAGGGCAGTTGGAATCGATGCAGGATGAATGGTTTGATTTCGGGAAATTCAAGGAAATCATGAAGCAGGCGAAAAAATACACGATCAGTATATATGAATGGCAGAAGGAGAAGCTTTACCAGGCAGGATTGCTTTCTGCCGTTCTGGATGGAAGGGCGTTGGTATTAGACGAGAAAGCGTATGACGAGTGCTTTGGGCTGACGGTTGTAGAAGAGCAGGCGGTTGATAATTATATATTGTAGTTACAGGAAGTACATTTACATAAATTCATAGGAAGAAGAGAAAGTAGGGCGGAAGGAATGAAGCACAGGAATTCAGTGGAATTTGAAGTGAAGGGAGAGTATGGGTTGTTCGCAGACCCTGTTACGCGTGTGGGCGGAGAGAAGTTTTCCTATCAGGTGCCGACGTATGAAGCATTGAAGGGAATCCTGCAAAGTGTATACTGGAAACCGACGATTATCTGGATCATTGACGAAGTACGGATCATGAACCAGATCCAGACGGAGACGAAAGGCGTGCGTCCAATTAAGTATTATAATGATAAGAACGACCTTTCCTACTATACATATCTGAAAGACTGCCGGTATCAGGTAAGGGCACATTTTATCTGGAATGAGAACCGACCGGAGCTTGAAAATGACCGGAATGAGAACAAGCACCATAATATTGCCCGCAGAATGATCGAACGAGGCGGGAGGCGGGATATTTTTCTCGGGACCAGGGAGTGCCAGGGGTATGTAAGGCCTTGTATTTTTGGAGAAGGAGAAGGTTTCTATGATAATCTTGCGGAGCTGAGCTTTGGAAGGATGTATCATGGGATTACTTATGCGGACGAGGCATATTCGGAAGAGACAAAAGGAAAGATGACGGTACGGCTGTGGCAGGCAGTGATGAAGAACGGTGTGATCGCGTTTCTGCCGCCGTGGGAATGTATCCACAGGCCAGTGCGGAAGATGGATATGAAGAAGTTTGACGAGGCGTCTGGCAACTTTTCGGTAATCAGTGAGGAAGGAGGGGGAATGGATGTCATGGATGAGCCAGCTTTATAAAACATATGAAAGGAATATAGGCAAAGGGCAGCAAGACGATGTCCCGCTTACGCCGGTGGCTCATATGAATGCCAATGCACAGATTGAAATTACGTTAAATAGGGAAGGGGAATTTCTGGCGGCAGAGATTGTGGACAAAAAGGATTCTGCAACTCTGATTCCAGCTTCAGAAGAATCAGCGGGCAGAGCAGGAAGTAAGGTGGCTCCACATCCGTTGTGTGATACGCTTTCGTATATTGCAGGTGATTTTTTTGAATATTGCGATAATGAGAAGCAGCAGAAGACTGCGAAAGAGAAGTTCAGGGCTTTTTGTGAAAATTTAGGACAATGGGCTGAATCCGAAGAATCTCATCCGAAAGTGAGGGCAATCTATCATTACATTTCCAGAGAAACAATGGCAGAAGACTTGGTAAAAGCCGGCCTGGTTGAATTGACGGTAGAGGGGACGTTTGAGAAGAAGAAGATCAGCGGGCAGCCCTATGAAAAAGTATTGGTGAGGTTTAGGGTATTTGACGGCATACAGGAAGAAGACTGCACTTGGAAAGACGTTTCTCTGATAGAAGCATATACGAAATTTTATCTAAAAGGGCAGCAAGGAGAGAAAGATATCTGTTATTATACGGGCGAAGAGAGAACCATTTCCACAAATCATCCCAAAGGCGTTGTGGCGTCAGATTATGGGGCGAAGTTAGTGTCGGCAAATGACGGGCAAGGTTATACTTACCGAGGAAGGTTTCAAGATGCCGGGCAGTCATATGCATTGAGCTATGAGGCTTCCCAGAAAATACACAGCGCTTTGACCTGGCTCGTCAAAAAGCAAGGAGCATATGTCGGGAGCCAGGACAAGAGAACCTTTATCTGCTGGAATCCGGATGGAAAGAAGACTCCGGGGCTGTTTGATAAATTAGGGCTTTTTGAGGACGAAGAGGAAGAGAATACAGAGATTTCTTACCAAAAGCAGTTAAAGAAAGCATTGATGGGATATCGGGAGCAGTTCGATGAAACGGATTCTATTATAGTCATGGGTTTGGATGCGGCAACGACAGGGCGCTTATCCGTGACGTACTATCACGAACAGGCTGCGCTGGATTTTTTGGAACGTATTTTTTACTGGGGAGATACCTGCAGCTGGCAGTATTTGAAGTTTAACGAGAAGAAACAGCCCTATTATGTGGTCGAGACGCCGATTTTTCGCAGGATTGTGGAGTGTGCGTTTGGGAGGGAACGCGGTAATTTTATTGAAGCGGACGATAAAGTTTTGAAGGAGCATACGCAGCGCCTGGTGAAATGTATGCTCGAGAGGCAGCCGGTTCCATATGATATCGTACATGCGCTTGCCATACGTGCGTCCACGCCGACGGCATACACGAGAGGAAACAGGGAACGGGTATTGTCTACGGCGTGCGCGTTGATCAGTAAATTTTATTACGAGAAAAATACAAAAGGACAGGGGGAGAAAGCGAAGATGAAACTGGATTTAGAGAATCAGGACAGGAGCTATCTGTATGGACGGCTTTTGGCTGTGTGTGAAAAGGTAGAGAGAATCACGTATGACAGAGGGGAATCCCGGGAAACGAATGCAATCCGCCTACAGTCGGCGTTTGTGAATCATCCGATGCAGACCTGGAAAATATTAGAGGGACTGTTAAATCCTTATTTCCAGAAATTGCGTCCGGGTTCCAGAGAATACTACAGAGAGTTGATCAGCAGTATTGTGGCTTCGTTTCGGGACGAGGATGACATGGCGTTAAACCAGGAGTTGAAAGAGACGTATTTATTAGGGTACTACTTGCAGAGGGCGGAATTGAATAAGAAAAAGGAAGAGAAAGAGGAGGTACAGGAGAATGAGTAGTCTGCAGAATAAGATTGATTTTACGGTATTGATTAAGGTGGTGAATGCGAATCCGAATGGAGATCCGCTGAATGGGAACAGGCCGAGGACGACATACACGGGACAGGGAGAGATATCGGATGTATGCCTGAAAAGAAAAATCCGGAACCGCTTTCAGGATATGGGAGAGCAGATTTTCGTGCAGTCAGCCGACCGAAGCGACGATGAATGTACTTCTTTAAGTGAGCGGGCTTCCAAGAATATTACGAAGTATGAATCCAATGATGATTATGCACGGCAAGCATGTGAGAAATGGATGGATGTGCGTACATTTGGGCAGGTATTTGCGTTCAAGCCCAATAAGGATAAGAAAGAAAAAGAGGGAGTCTCCGTGGGAGTGCGCGGCCCGGTGTCGGTGCATCAGGCGGTCAGTTGTTCACCTGTTGACGTCAACAGTATGCAGATTACGAAGAGTGTCAACAGCGAGCCGGAGAAAGGGAAAAGTTCCGATACGATGGGGACAAAGCATTTTGTTGAATTCGGGCTGTACCGGATGAAAGGTTCTATAAACGTACAACTGGCTGAGAAGACCGGGTTTTCAGAAGAAGATGCACAAAAGTTAAAGGAAGCGCTGCGGACGCTGTTTATTAATGATGCGTCTTCGGCAAGACCGGATGGCAGTATGGAGGTGGTTTCGGTTTACTGGTGGGAACACAATACCAAGATTGGGCAATATTCTGCGGCAAAGGTACATGACTCTTTGAAGATTTCTTTAAAGAAAGACGTATTAGTGCCGGCTTCTGTGGATGATTATGAGATTAGGGTTGAACATCTGCCGGAGTTGGAGCCGGAGGTGATTGAGGGTATATAGAAGAGATGTATCGGGAAGAAGATTACTTGATGTTGTCCAGTACATCGAAAATTAAATAACTGCTATATTCACGCAGGATATGCTTTCGAGAGTGCAGGACAAAAAACGTAGGCGTAGCGGGCTACGTTGAGGCTTTTTGTCCTGTGCTATCGGAAACATAGACAAGTGAAAATGGCAGTTATTAATTATTCGATGTACTAGGCTTCAGCATTTTGCATATTGCAGAAGGCAGTGGGCGCTCATACATATAGAACAGCAGTGGGCGGAAAATGAGCGGACTGTGGACGGGCAGATTTTCCATTCTGTGGCGCATGACAAGACGCAGATAGAGAAGAGGGGAGATCTGCTCATTACCCGGGGGCTTCCGGTTAAGTCTGCAAAGTTAGGGATGTCGGGAATCTGTGATGTGGTGGAGTTCCATAAGTCTGAGGAGGGCGTTTCACTGGCTTCGTATGAGGGATTGTGGCAGCCTTATCCGGTTGAGTATAAAAAAGGCCTGCCCAAATTGAATGAAGCGGATGAGATGCAATTGTGCGGTCAGGCGATTTGCCTGGAAGAGATGCTGCTCTGCCGTATCCCGGGCGGGAGTTTGTTTTATGGAGAGAACCGCCGAAGGGAGACGGTGGAATTTACGGAAGAGCTTAGGGGCAAAGTTTATGATATGGCGAAAGAAATGCATGTTCTGTGGGACAAGGGATATACGCCGAGAGTGAAGCCGCAGAAAGGGTGTAATGCCTGTTCGCTGAAGGAAATTATTGAATACATTGTTTATTACAACGGAGAATGCTTTTCTATCGCTGGAAGGGGAGACCGTCTGTGTTGAAATTAATAAAAAGAAGGCGGGGCAATTTCCGCTGCATACATTGGAGGGGATCATCTGTTTCACTTATAATGGGGCGACTCCGGCTTTTATGGGGGCTTGTGCGAAGAGGGGGATTCATCTGGCGTTCTTTAGCCCTTTTGGGAAATTTTTATGTAGGGTGGTCGGTGAAAACCAGGGGAATGTATTGTTAAGGAAACAGCAGTATCGAATATCTGACCGGAAAGAGGATAGCTGCCAGATAGCGAGAAATTTCATATTGGGAAAAGTATTTAATTGCAGGTGGAGCATTGACAGGACTTTGCGCGACCATGCGCTCAGGGTAAATGAGGAAGGCTGCCGGAATGCAAAGCAGTATTTGTCAAATGCCATGGAAAAGATAAGGTGTGTGGAAGATCTGGATTCACTCAGGGGGCTAGAAGGCGAGTGCGCTTCGGTGTATTTTGGGGTTTTTGACGAGCTTATTTTGAATCAGAAAGAAGTGTTTTTCTTCCGGGGGAGGAATAAACGGCCTCCTCTGGATTGTGTGAATGCGATGTTGTCTTTTGGATATACCTTGCTGGCAAATGATTGTGCGGGAGCGTTGGAAGGTGTAGGCCTGGATTCCTTTGTCGGCTTTCTGCATCGTGACCGTCCGGGAAGGAAGTCGCTGGCTCTTGATTTGATGGAAGAAATGAGGGCGGTGCTGGTGGATCGATTTGTGTTGACTCTGGTTAATAACCGTCAGATCAGAAAGGAGCATTTTCGGATATCGGAAAGTGGAGCGGTGGAGTTTACGGATGATGGAAGGAAGAAATTTCTGACGGCGTGGCAGGAGAGAAAACGGGAGCAGATTACACATCCTTTTTTGCAGGAGAAAATATGCTGGGGGTTGGTGCCTTACGTCCAGGCGTTGTTGCTTGCAAGATATTTGCGGGGGGATATAGATGGGTATCCGCCGTTTTTGTGGAAGTGAGGGAGATTTATGCTTGTGCTGATTACATACGATGTGAATACGGAGGACGCTAAGGGAAAGAGCCGGCTGCGTAAGGTGGCAAAGCAGTGTGTGGATTATGGACAGAGGGTACAAAATTCGGTGTTTGAATGTGTTGTAGACCCGGGACAGTGTAAATTGCTGAAGAATCAGTTGTTGAAGATTGTGGATTTAGATAAGGATAGCTTGAGGTTCTATTATTTGGGGAATCAGTATCAGAGTAAAATAGAGCATTATGGTGCGAAGAAGACGGTTGAGCAGGAAGGTGTGCTGATTTTGTAGTTGCGAAGGGGGAGCATACATAAAATGCGGGGGTGGTTCGCACCGGAATGAAGGGAAGGGAGGAGGTAGGAATGAAGATAAAGTAGGGAAGGGAGGAGCGGGTTTTGTTAATAATAGATAAATATGGGTGAATATGATAGGGGAAATTTGTTTGTATTTGCGGTCACTCCCTGTGTGGGAGTGTGGATTGAAATGAATAGGACTCAGGATCTTGTAATGCACAATACGCGTCACTCCCTGTGTGGGAGTGTGGATTGAAATGCCGAATATCGGGAAGTATGCGAAGGTATATACAGTCACTCCCTGTGTGGGAGTGTGGATTGAAAT
>NZ_KE159726.1:263133-263498 GCF_000403455.2 Dorea sp. 5-2
ACTCCCTGTGTGGGAGTGTGGATTGAAATGCCGAATATCGGGAAGTATGCGAAGGTATATACAGTCACTCCCTGTGTGGGAGTGTGGATTGAAATCAGATTGCGGACAGGCGGACGGCAGACGGCCGGGGTCACTCCCTGTGTGGGAGTGTGGATTGAAATTGTGATATTTGGGAAAATCAGGAAGGTGATCACGGGTCACTCCCTGTGTGGGAGTGTGGATTGAAATTATCAGTAATGCCGGCGCCTTGGTATGATTGAGCAGTCACTCCCTGTGTGGGAGTGTGGATTGAAATCATTAAGGCTGTGGGCTTATTACGGGAAAATCGCAGTCACTCCCTGTGTGGGAGTGTGGATTGAAATCAT
>NZ_KE159726.1:263803-532167 GCF_000403455.2 Dorea sp. 5-2
TCCCTGTGTGGGAGTGTGGATTGAAATTTTTACCGTGTACGACATATTATCAAACTGCCGGAAGTCACTCCCTGTGTGGGAGTGTGGATTGAAATCTGCCGATATCCTCATTGATCTCTTCCGCTGTATGTCACTCCCTGTGTGGGAGTGTGGATTGAAATGTTTACGTTGAACTCTTTACAAATCAAACTTATTGTCACTCCCTGTGTGGGAGTGTGGATTGAAATTTTGATGTAACTATTTGCAGATTGTTCGTATACGGTAGATAGTGAGTACCTATACAAAACTGGAGCAAACCTGTATGATAGAAACAGATTTGCTCCAGTCTTTATTTCACTTCATTCTTACCAGGCTTCCGGCAGTTCTCCGGCAGGTTTGGTGACCAAGGGAGCAGGTCATCCAAAAAGCTGCGGTCGGGAACATCCAGATGTTTTGGGATCTCGGTAAGCAGATACTCAAAGTAATCATACGGTTTCAGATTGTTTGCTTTTGCGGTTTCCGCAATGCTGTAGATGATGGCGTTGGACTTTGCACCGGCAATGGTATCTATCATCACCCAGTTTTTCTTGCCGATGCAGAATCCGCGGATGGACTGTTCCGCAGCGTTATTGTCCATCGGCACTTCGCCATCGTCCAGGAACATTTTCAGGTATTTTTCCTGGTTTCCGTGAAGGCGGGGGTTCGTGGGGCGGTTGAGCTGCCGGAGCAGGAAACCGGAGCCTGTGCATTTTTCGCGGCGGATCAGCCATATCTCACGGAGGAGAGCGCAGAAGGTTTCTTAAGAGAGATGGAGAGAAGCTGGGCTTGGATGTGTGAAGTGCAAAGATTACCAGGGGAATCCGGCATGGTTTTCTGAGAAATATTTTGCTGAACTGGAAAGGTTGGAAGGAGATCAGGGAGGGAAGGGAGTTATAAGAAAACATCAGGAAGAGGTTGTGTATTTTCCGATTGTAAATAAATCTGAATTAAGGGATATAGATTTTATCTCAGATGTGTTATGATGAGAATTGGAACATATGGTATATTCAAAGATAAGATGCATGGAAAGGGTTATATTACAGATATGACGAAAGAGCAGGAAGCAGCGGTCAGAGATCTAAAGGAGCAGTTGGAAAAGAAAGAGATAGAAGCAGATATGGATAGATTGGATGAACTGCTGTGGGAAACACTGATACAGTTTCAGGGACATTCTTTTTATACGGCAAAAGAGTTAGAATTCCTTTATGTTATCAAAGGAAACGAGATGTTTGTAACCCGGAAGGATAAGTCGATCACCCGGGCAAGCATCCTGATGTCATTCCATAAAGCGCTGGAGTTGGGCAGAGTGGTAGCAGGACCGAAGAAACTCGGGACATTCGGGGCGAGCTACCTGTACCCGGTTTTTCGGTATCTGGGAGTGATCAGACAGGCTGTATAACCCGGAGCATATCTTCCGGCATCGGGGCGGTGAATTCCATAGGATCTCCGGTAATGGGATGTGAAAGACAAAGTCTGTGGGAGTGAAGGGCTTGTCTTTGAATGTATTCCATGTCCGGATTGTAAAGATAATCTCCGATGAGAGGATATCCCAGATGCTTCATATGTATCCGGATCTGATGAGTGCGGCCGGTTTCCAGACGAAGCGAGATAAGGCTGTGTCCGTTCTGTTCGGATATAACTTTATAGTGAGTGACCGCCGTCTCTCCGTGTTCGAAATCTATGGTTCGTTCGATGATCGTTCCGGGTTTGCGGGCGAGGGGCGCCGTGATCGTCCCGGCATCGGGAATAACAGATCCGCGCGCGATGGCTAGATATTCCCGGCGGATCTCATGCCGGCGAACCATTTCGGATAGGATATTGCCGCTGACCAGATGCTTGGCGACTATGGTAATGCCGGAAGTATCGCGGTCCAGACGGTTGCAGCAGCGGAAGATAAAAGGTTTTCTCTGTTCCTGATAATACCAGGCGAGGGCATTGGCGATAGAATTGGTATAATTGTTCAGAGACGGATGGATCGGCATGCCGGCAGGTTTGTTGATGACAACCAGATCCTCATCTTCGTATAAGATGTTGAGGGGAAGACGGACCGGGGGAATATTCTCAGAACATGCTGTCTCCTGGATATGGACCAGAAGATGATCTCCGGCGGCAAGGCGCTGTCTCATATAATAGTGGACTCCATTTACGAGGATACTCTTGGGCATCCGTTTGATCTCGGTCAGGTTCTGGGCAGAGTATCCGCGGCGCCGGAGGAATTGCTCCACTCTGAGACCGTCGTCTGCGGAATCAATGTTATAATCAATGATACGATCCATATACGATACATCTCCTTTGAATTCGGTAAAATATACTATAGCATATTTTGAAGAGGGAGAAAAGTACTGGTTTTTTGATGAAAACCGGTTATAATATATCATAGGAGTAAGAAAATATATAGTAAGAAAGGATGATAAAGATGGCTGTAGTGCATTTAAACAAGGATAATTTTAAGGAAGAAGTATTAGACTGTAAGGAACCTGTATTGGTCGACTTCTGGGCGACCTGGTGCGGTCCGTGCCAGATGGTAGGTCCGGTAGTGGAAGAAGTTGCAGGAGAGGTTACGGATGCAAAGATCTGTAAGGTGGATGTAGATGCGAATCCGGAGCTGGCAAGAGAATACAGAGTTATGTCGATACCTACTTTGATGGTGTTCAGAGACGGACAAGTAGCAAAGAGAGAAGTCGGAGCGAAATCGAAAGATGAGATCCTGCAGATGTTAAAATAAGAGACGGACAATATCATATTGTGTTACCAAGAACCTCGGTGAAATAAGGTGAAGCGTTGATCTTTTGATCAGGAAACGCTGTCCCGTTATTTTACCGAGGTTTTTTCGTGTTGGTATTGACAAATCCGTAAGTAGTGAGTATAGTATAAATATGAACATATGAATAACTGTTCATATGTTAAAAAAGAATAAACTTATCTGTAAGAACAGGATGGATTTCTGAGAGTACAGGCAGAATAGAATGAATGGAGGAATTTGCTATGAGTGGGCAGGAAAGTAAGAAGATAAATGCACATGACCATGCTAGTTGTCATCATAGAGATGAGAGCGGTCATAGTCATGGAGAGTGCGGCTGCGGGCATGATCACGAGAAAGAGAGCGAACATAGCCATCAACACAGCCATGGAGAGTGCGGTTGCGGGCATACCCATGAGGAAAAACACCAACACAGCCATGAAGAGTGCGGTTGCAGGCATACCCACGAGAAAGAGAGTGAACATAGCCACTATCACAGCCATGAGGGATGCGATTGTAGGGATACTCATAAGGAAGAACACCAACACAACCATGAAGATTGCGGCTGCGGACATACCCATGAGGAAGAGAGAGAACATAGCCATCAACACAGCCATGAGGGCTGCAGTTGCGGTCATACCCACGAGAAAGAGAGTAGACACACCCATCAACACAGCCATGAAGGCTGCAGCTGCGGGCATACCCATGGGCACATGCATCATGATCAGGAGCATTCCGGCGAAGTACGGCATATGCCCAAAGGGGTGGAAAAGAAAACATATATCCTGAATAATCTTGGATGTGCCAACTGTGCGGCAAAGATGGAACGGCAGATTCAGGAACTGCCGGGAGTCCAGATGGCGGTGATCACCTTCGCGACAAAGCAGCTTGTGGTTGCGGCAGACCACCAGGAGGCGCTTCTTCCGGAATTCAGGAGGATCTGTGCATCTATTGAGTCAGAGGTTACGGTGACTTTACGCGAGGAGGATGAGATCACGCGGAAGAAGAAGGAGAGTCCGTTGGAAGAGAATAAGAAAGCGATCACAGCCATAGCAGTTGGCGCCGTATTATTTCTGGCAGGAGAAGTAATGGAGCGGACAATGCCGGATTCTGTGATCTCGCTGGCGCTGTTTGTGGCGGCATATGGGGTACTGGGACTTGGAATCGTGGGGACAGCCATAAAGAATCTGTTGAAAGGGCATGTATTTGATGAAAATTTTCTGATGAGTGCAGCAACCCTGGCGGCGTTTGTGATCGGTGATTTTGCAGAGGCGGTGGGAGTGATGCTGTTTTACCGGATCGGAGAGGTCTTTGAAGACATTGCGGTGAGCCGAAGCCGTTCTCAGATCATGGATGCGGTGGATCTGCGTCCGGAGACGGTGCGCCTGGTCCGGGGAGACGAGGTGAAGGAGATCCCGGCAAAGGATGCGAAGAAGGGAGATGTGATACTGGTCCGCCCGGGAGATAGGATTCCATTGGATGGCAGGGTCATAGAAGGGGAAAGCCAGATCGATACGTCGCCGGTAACCGGAGAGCCTGTTCCGGTAAAGGTATTTCCCGGGAAGAGGATCTATTCCGGGTGCGTCAATGATACCGGAGTGCTGAAGCTGGAAGTCGAGAAGCCGTTAGGAGAATCCATGGTTACCCGTATCCTTGATTCTGTGGAGAATGCGGCGGCAAGTAAACCAAAGATCGATCGGTTTATCACGAGATTTGCAAGGGTCTATACGCCGGTGGTTGTAGCTGCGGCAATCCTTACTGCGGTGATTCCGTCTCTGGTCACCGGAGAGTGGAATTACTGGGTCTATACGGCGATCACCTTCCTGGTCATCAGCTGTCCGTGCGCGCTGGTGCTGAGTGTTCCGCTTGCATTCTTCTCAGGTATCGGAGCAGGATCGAGAAAGGGGATCCTGTTCAAGGGCGGCGTCTCGATCGAGGCGTTGAAAGATGTGAAGGCAGTTGTAATGGATAAGACAGGAACCATCACCAAAGGGAATTTTGCCGTACAAGACATCGTGACACGAAACCGCCTGACCGAGAAACAGCTTTTGACGGTTGCGGCGGACTGCGAACTGGGGTCCACCCATCCGATCGCCACGAGTATCGTCATGGAGGCAAGAGAGAGGAACCTGTCGCTCGTCAGGCCTAAGAGGGTGGAAGAGATATCCGGAAAAGGTATCCGTGCGGAATTCCCGGAAGGGACGGTACTTTGCGGAAGTACCGGGCTGATGGAGATGTACCAGGTAGATACTTCAGATTATCATAAGAGCGCTTATGGAACGGAAGTCCTGATCGCGATAGACGGGATATTGGCAGGATATCTGGTGATCGCAGATGCGTTGAAAGAAGAGGCGCAGGGTGCGGTGAAGCGTATGAAAGGGCAGGGGCTTATTACGGCAATGCTGACAGGCGATGCCAGGGACAGCGCTGCGGCGGTGGCAGAACAGACGGGAATTGACGAAGTTCATGCGCAGCTTCTGCCGCAGGATAAACTAGAACAGCTGAAGGAGATCCGAAAGAGACACGGAGCCGTAATGTTCGTCGGCGACGGGATCAATGACGCTCCGGTGCTTGCGGGCGCAGATGTAGGAGCGGCGATGGGAAGCGGAGCGGATGCGGCGATCGAGGCGGCAGACGTGGTATTCATGACGTCTTCTGTGGACGCGATCCCGGAATCTGTGGCGATTGCCAGAAAGACGGGGAATATCGCCATGCAGAATGTGGTGTTTGCGTTGATCGTCAAAGCTTTGGTCATGATCTTTGGATTCTTCGGGTTTGCCAATATGTGGATGGCTGTCTTTGCAGATACAGGAGTTGCGATGCTGTGCGTATTGAATTCTATCCGGATCTTGTATACGGATAAAAAGCAGGCAAATGCATAAGTATTATGAATAAATGTTGAATGAATAACAAGAAAAACTTGCCCGGGGATTGGTT
Source organism: Dorea sp. 5-2 (assembly GCF_000403455.2). Lineage (GTDB taxonomy): Bacteria > Bacillota > Clostridia > Lachnospirales > Lachnospiraceae > Sporofaciens. The sequence continues at coordinate 269,499 of NZ_KE159726.1, forward strand.
TTCACATATAATTGTATCATTGTCAAGAAAAAGATCAGAGAATGTTAAAAGGATGTGGAAGGTATGTATCGGAAAGAAGATCTGGTAGCTATAGGAAAGCGGGTGAATAACCAAAAGCGCAGTTATCTTGTGATAGATCCTCTGCAGGGGAAGCACATTCCTGTAGAGCCGGGAAAGGCGCTTGGATTGTTCGATGCCCTGGCTGCTATAATTGCAGACAGATATCAGGATGAGAGGCTGCTGCTCATAGGATTCGCGGAGACAGCGACAGCCATTGGAGCAGAGACGGCGATCCGGATGGGAGCAAAGTATATCCAGACGACGAGAGAGCAGATTCCAGGTGTGGAGTATCTGTTTTTTACGGAAGCGCACAGCCATGCTTCGGAGCAGAAGCTGGTGAAGGATGATCTGGACGGGATCATAGACGAGATTGACAGGATCATCTATATCGAGGATGAAGTGACGACAGGCAATACGATCTTGAATATCGTGAATATCCTGGAGGATTTGTATGGAGGGAGGCTTAGATTCTCCGTTGCGTCCCTTCTGAATGGGATGACAGAAGAGCATAGGAAGGAATACGCAGAAAGAGGGATCGAGATACATTATCTTCTGAAGACGGATCACGGGAACTATAGCCGGATTGCGGAAAACTATCGTGATAACGGTGTCTGCGTACCCTGCGATATAAGCAGTGTGGACAGCGTGAGAGAAGTTTGCTTTTCGGGCAGGATGGATGCACGCAGACTGGTGGATGCGGCGGAATATCAGGAAGCTTGCGAGTCCCTTTGGCGCCAGATAGAATCCATAGCCGATTGCGAAGAAGGGGAGCGGATCCTTGTGATCGGGACGGAAGAGTTCATGTTTCCGGCATTGTTCGTGGCAGCACGGATGGAGGAAAAGGGATGCTGTGTGAGATGTCATTCGACCACGCGAAGTCCCATCGCGGTATCGTCGGATCAGGGTTATCCCCTGGGGACGAGATATGAATTAAGAAGTCTGTATGATCCGGACAGGATTACATATCTATATGATATCGGCAGTTATGACAGTGTGTACGTCATTACAGACGCAAGGGGGAGTGAGGAAGCAGGGAGGAATTCCCTGCTCCGCGCCCTGGGAAAGAAAAATAGTAATATTCATTTGATCAGGTGGTGTCAGGATGAGAAGTTCATATAATGAGGAGGATGTTATCCTTCTGCTGAAAGATATAACAGGAATGGTGAAGCCGCAGCCGACCGAAGAAAGGGAACGTCTGATCCAGTCCGGCAGACATTACAGCGAGATGCTTCCGATCGAGTATGTGCCGACAGACAGATACATGAAGATATACGAGGAAGTTCTGGAGATCTACTCCAAGCCTGTGGCGCAGGCGGTGGGAAGGCTGGCGGACAGGATCATGAGATCAAGGGGAAGAGATGTGGTACTGGTATCTCTTGCCAGAGCCGGGATACCGATCGGCATCCTGGTGAAACGGTATATGAAGTACAAATACGGCGCGGATGTTCCGCATTATTCGATCTCTATCATAAGAGGGCGCGGGATCGATCATAATGCGATGCAATATCTGCTGAACCATCATCGTGCGGATCAGCTGCTGTTCGTAGACGGATGGATCGGAAAAGGTGCGATCTTGAATGAACTTAAGGAGGATATCAAGGCTTATGAGGGAGTATCTTCCGAGATCGCGGTGGTCGCAGACCCGGCGAATGTGACAGAACTCTGCGGAACCCATGAGGATATTCTGATCCCCAGTTCTTGCCTGAATTGTACGGTATCCGGGCTGATCAGCAGGACATTCCTGCGCGGTGATATTATCGGGAAGGATGATTTCCACGGCGCGGTATTCTACGAAGAACTTAAGGACGCAGACCTGTCTTATGGATTTATCGCGGCGATCGAAAAGGAATTTACATTGTCATCAGATCCGGAGGCGGCTGCGGAAGAAGGAGTGGGGATCGAAGAAGTAAAAGAGGTTGCGAAGCGGTATGAGATCGGGGACATTAACCTGGTCAAGCCCGGGATCGGTGAGGCAACCCGGGTACTGCTAAGAAGAGTTCCGTGGAAAGTTCTTGTAGATGAAAGATACAGGGACAGCCGTGAGCTTAAGCACCTGCTCCGGCTTGCGAAGGAGAAAGGAGTCCCGGTTGAGGGATATCCGCTTAAGCATTACAAATGCTGCGGGATCATTAAGAAGATCGGTGATCTGTAGAGTTAAGGAAAGATAAATCGGGAAATGAATTTCATTTCCCGAAGAATTTCTGCCCTATACGCCGTATACGACATGACTGAGCACATATTGCCCGCCGTTTACAAATGTTTCGATCAGATTATGATCCACGAATATATCCAGTTCATATCTGCCGCCAAGTTTCGGCGTGTTCCCGGTAAGCCGGTATCCCTCTATTCCCTTGTAGACCCTGCTTCTGTCGGCTCTGACTCTGTCGTCTTCGATCCACAGCCTGTATCCTCCGATATGCAGTTCCTGCCCTTCTTTCAGGACGGCCTTCAACCGGTATGGCATAGCGCAGGGAATGTCATAAGAACCTTCAGGATAATACATCTGTACAGGAATGTCATTGTGGGACGGATGAATCTCATCCGGGAGTTGCTCTGTTTCCGTGTCAAAATACTTTTCAACTTCCGGATGCACCCGGAAGCAGATCTGTCCATTCTCCACTTCGATCACTCTCGGCAGGCACATCATTCCCCGCCACGGGAGAGATTCCGGGTTTTCCACCTCTTTTGGCATCCGCATCCATGCGATCATCACCCTTCTGCCGTCTCGGTCTATATTGGTCTGAGGCGCATATAGATCCATGCCATGATCAATCAGCTGCATTTCCTGCTTAAGCGTCATCTCACAGGTTGACGCATCATAGTCCGCCAGAGTACACATAGCCTGGTGCGCATATTCCAGTCCATCCTCCGTCACAGACATAGGAGAACCAATGAATACATATTCGCCGTTTGCTTCAAACAGATCCGGGCATTCCAGGATCCGCCCAAAGCTGCTGCTGCGGCACTGGTTTACATATTCCCACTCTACGGCGTCCTTGCTTCGGTAGAACAATACGCGCCCGCCTTGTTCCTTATAGGTACTTCCAAGCACCATATAATAATGTTCCCCGTCCTTCCAGACCTTGGGATCTCTTGTGTGCGCCCGATTCGCTGTCTCTTCATCCATGACCACAGGGATGATCTTCCTTTTATCCTTCCAGTTGTCAAAGTGATAGCCGTCTTCGGATACGATCATCGCCTGGCTTGTCTCATAGTGATCGTTCGGTGCAACATGGATATTTTCGGCGTCTGTTTCCAGATATCGGACCGCCGAATAGTAGAGATATAACCTGCCGTCTTTGTCTATGGCGCTTCCGGAGAACACACCGTTCTGATCGTAGGCTTTCGTTGGGAAAAGCGCGATCCCTAAATGCTCCCAATGCACCAGATCTTCACTCACCGCATGGCCCCAATGCATGGTTCCCCACACCGGGGCGTATGGAAAGTACTGATAGAACAGATGATATTTTCCCTTATAATAGATAAATCCGTTCGGATCGTTTATCCAGTTCCCTGGCGCTCTCAAATGTAAGATATTTCTCGTCATAAAATTGCATCCTTTTCTACAAATTATCCTGGTATTGGCAAGGATTTTCATAGAACTATTATACCCTCTCGCAACCCATCCTACAAGTCTGTCATTTTCTTGTGTTTTGCAGTTTTATCCGCCAATTTCACGATCGGCAGGATGGATAGATACAATTTCTTCCCAAAAAAGAGGGCATATACGCCCTCTTTTCGTATCATATCCTGTCTTATTTTACTGCGCCGGCAACCACGCCTCCGATGATCTGCTTTTGAAGTACCACATACAGAACCAGGATCGGGACTACGCACAGCAGAAGCCCAGCCATAATGGTTCCATAATCCGCCGAATACGTCCCGTAGAAACTATAGGTAGACAACGGCAGGGTCAGCAGTTTCTTATCCGTCAGCACCAGAGAAGGAAGCAGGAAGTCGTTCCAGAATGCCAGTGAGTTCAGGATCACCATAGTGGAAATGATCGGCTTCAAAAGCGGCAGCACGATCTTGAAAAATGTCTGGGAATGTGTACAGCCGTCTATATATGCGGCTTCCTCAAGCGCCATAGGCACATTTCCTTTGATAAACCCGTGGAACATAAATACTGACATCGCCATAGAGAACCCGGTATGCATAAAGATCAATGTGATCCTGTGGTTCAGTATGTTCAGCGTCCCGCCGTAGATACTGACAAGCGGGATCATGATCGCCTGGAAAGGAATGATCATGGAAGCAACCATAAGCGCAAACGTGATCTTAGATATTCCGTTGTTATGGCGCACGATATAATATGCCAGCATCGCCGCAAACAGTGTCACAAGCGCTGTCGCAGACACGGTTACAAGTAAGGAATTCTTAAACGCACTGATGAAATCCATCTGCGTAAATGCTTTCACAAAATTGTCAAAGGACAGTCCCTTGATGGTAAAGAGCCAGGAGAACGGGCTCTTGATGATATCCCGCTTTTGTTTTAGGGAATTGATCACTACCATAAGGAATGGGAACATATATGCAATGAAGATAACGATCAATCCTGCCATTGCAAGTGCATTTGCCATTTTTCTCTTCGTACCGCCGACTGTTGTCTGTTTCATTATGCTTCCACCTCCTGCTTCTTCGTAAAGTAAACCTGCAGGCCGCTGAGCACTGCAACGATAATGAATAAGATAAGCGCTTCCGCCTGGCCTACGCCGAACTGTCTGGAAGTAAACGCTTTCTCATATACATGCATTGCCGCCATCTCTGTTGTTCCGTAAGGAGCGCCCGCAGTCAGCGACAGGTTCACGTCATATACCATGAACGCGCGGGATAAGGTAAGAAACAGACAGATCGTGATGGAGGACATCATAAGCGGCATGATGATATTCTTAAGCTTCACAAATCCGGAAGCCCCGTCGATGCTTGCCGCCTCCATGACGTCTTCGCTCAGTCCCATGAATCCCGCCACATAGATCAGGATCATATAACCGGACAGCTGCCATACGGACACGACTACCAGCGCGATGAACGCATTGGTCGGGTCAGACAGCCAGGATACTTCAAATAGCTTCCAACCCGTGCTCTCTCCGATATTGACAAATACTCTGGAGAACACGAACTGCCAGATATAACCAAGGACAATACCGCCGATCAGGTTCGGTGTAAAGAAGCCTGCGCGGAAGAAATTCTGTCCCTTGATCCCTCTTGTGAGAAGATAAGCGATGGCAAACGCAAGGATATTTACGATCAATACTACAAAGATCACATACTTAAAAGTAAGAAGCAGCGACGTCCAGAACTGTCCGTCCTTCAACACGCCTCCAAAGTTTTGAAAGCCGATAAAATTCTTAACCTTCGACACGCCGTTCCAATCCGTAAGTGTCAGATAAACACCATATATGAATGGTATGATGACAACTGCAAAGAAACAAAACATACCTGGTAATGCAAACATGCAGAAGTCTTTTCCATTGTTTTTTGCTCTCATGATCCGCTCCTCCTAATCTTGCTCATCCCAGTATTCCTGAATCGATCCCGTAAGTTCTTCTCTGTCGCTCCTGTCTGCGAGATACTTCTGCATCGCCGCTCCTAAGACTGCCCAGTGGTCGTTGGGCACGATGGCGGATGCGTTGAATGCCTTCTCTTCATGGACTTTTGCATAAATATCTGCGCTCAGAGGATCGCTTGGCTCATACGGATTATTCTGGAAGGGCGGGATGATATTACAGGTCTTCACAAGCATCTGCTGTCCAATCTCACTGAACACGATCCAATTCAAGAATTCCTTTGCCGCCTTCTGTTCTTTCTCTGTCGCGATCTGCCCGTCCAGCATGATCTGCTTCGACGGAGATGCCTGGATCTGCTGATTGGCGAAATCATCCGTGTCATTGTTCAGGAAATAGGGCAGGAACCCGTAGGCATCATCTTCTTCGGCGCCCGCTTCCGAGATATTCGGCCATGCCCAGTTGCCGTTGAACCAGAATACCGTCTTACCGTCGGCAAGGTCGATCGCCATCTCGTCATAATCCGCGCCCAGAGGATCGCCCTTTGCCACATTGTATTTCTTCAGGATATCGAACATATCAAGGAACTCCGACAGCCTGTCATAGGAAGAGAGGTCAAGCTTACCCGCTTTGATCTTCTCGATCACTTCCTGGGCGCCCTCGCTGGTTCCTTCATATGTCTCGTAGATGTACTGCAGTTGATGCGCCCCTAACGACCAGTCTTCCTTCGCCATGGATACCGGCTTCTTAATACCTGCGTCTACCAGACGGTCCAGAAGCTCTACAAATTCGTCCTGAGTTGTGATGGAATCAGCATCGAAGCTTTCGCCAAGCGCCTCTTCGATCGCCGTTTTGTTGTAGATGATTCCTCTGCCTTCGATACACAGCGGGAAACTGTAGACCTTGCCGTTTACTTCGGTCACATATCCTTCCGCTTCCTTCACCCAGGGTTCTTCCGTCAGGTCCGCCGCTTTCTCCTCGGCAAGCGCGAGTACGTCTGTCGTATCCAGAATAGAAGCTGTCGGCGGAGTTCCTGAGTTGTAGAGGCTTACTACTTTCGTATAGGGAGAATCGCCGTCCGTAACCGGCATGATCTCCACATGGACGCCGGATTTCTTCTCATACTCGGCTCCCATCTTCTCCAGTGCGACTTGAATCTCTGCCTTGGAATTCAGAAGAGTAATATTCGTTCCGCTTAGGGTCGGATCATACTCGAATGAATCCACAGACATGTCGATGGGTATTTCCTTTTCCTCCTCATTCGGGTCGTCAGGGTCGCTGGCGAATCCAAACCGGCAGCCCGTCAGCATGGTCGCCGCCATAACCATCACAAGCCCTGTTGAGACGACCTTCGTCATGACTTTCCTTCTCATGGATCATTCCTCCTAGTTTTGTAGTATTTTCCGTCTATATCGCGGCATTCCTGTCCTTCACTTGTATGGGATTGCCTGCGATATAGCGGTGGATAAAGATTTAATAACCGGTAAAGTAACCGGTTACTTTATGTGTATCATAGCACTGCCGCCGATATCAGTCAATCAGAAAAATCAATTTTGTGAATTACATCTAAATCTAATATTTTAAAATTGTATACCTTTCACAAAACCGGTTACTTAACCGATTATTTATTGTCTGTTTTCTACTCCTTTGATATACTGAAAATACATTGTAGATAAATATATGGGAAAGGTTATATACACAATATGAAGCAAAAAAAGAATGTAACGTTCAGTGATATCGCAAAGTACACACATTTTTCCAAGACCACGATCTCACGTTACTTCAACAACCCGGATTCACTGACCCTTGAAAATCAGGAGATCATTGCAAAAGCCCTGGTTGACCTTGATTATAAAGAGAATAAAGTCGCCCGGATCCTTGCCAACGGAAAGACCGAATTTGTCGGTATCATTATCCCGAATCTGTTCTTTCACTATTATTCCGAGATGCTGGATCAGATCCTTGCCACTTATGAGACATTTGGCTATAAATTCCTCGTATTTATCGGGAACGAGCAGGAAGAGACGGAGCGTAACTATATCCAGGAACTGCTTGCCTATAAGATTGAAGGGCTCATCATCTTAAGCCATACCATTCCTTCCAAAGAACTGTCAGAGCTTGGGATTCCCATCGTGACGATCGAGCGTGAGGATAAATATGTATGCAGCGTGAATACGGATAACTACATGGGCGGATACCAGGCAGCCGGGCTTCTGGCGAGACACCGCTGCGACGTCATTATCCATATCAACTATATAGGCGCGACCGCCCATTCCGAGATTCCTGCCTATGGGCGTATCCAGGGGTTTTTAGACTGTTGCAGAGAACACAACATCCGGCATGAGATGATCCTGAAGGAGATGGAGGATACTTACGAGTCCACCTCACATTATCTGTCAAATATCCTGGCGGATATTTTCCGCAAATATCCGGGAATGAAAAAGGGGCTGTTTGTTTCGAATGATACCCATGCGAATGTCCTTGTGAATCTGCTTGTGAGAAGATATGGGAAGCTCCCGGATGATTTCTTCCTGGTGGGTTTTGACAATTCGCCGATCTCCCGGGAGGCAGTCATCCCGATCAGCACGGTGGGGCAGCAGATCGATCAGATAGCCTTTGAGGCGGTCAGCCTGCTGGTAGAACAGATGAACGAGCGAAAGAAAAGGCGTCCCAGTCTTCTGGAGACGCCGATTCATAAGGTAGTCCCGCCCATACTTTTCAGACGGGAGACTACGGAGCGGGGGCAGCAGGCACATTAGGATACGATACCGTAGCATTTTGCCATGAAGCATGTTTTCTTTGCCCAATTAAGATGGGTCTTATATTCGTCCATTCTCTCGCCTGCAAGACTGCCGGACACAAAGGAATCCTTCTTTGTGTCCCAGTTCAGGATATGTAAAGCGTCGTCATAATTCTTTTGCGTTACTTTGTATTCATCATTGACAACCGGGATCTGCTTGGGGTGGATCACGGTTTTCCCGATGAATCCGCTTAATCTGTCGTCTCTTATCTCTTTTCGAAGCCCATTTTCCCAATTTGCGCCGGAATAGTATTCCCATACAGGACCAGATATGACATAATCCATTCCATACGCCGTGATGATATCTGCAAAAATATTTGCAATAGGGGCGATCTGGTGAATGGATTCGTCAGATTCCCTCCGGAAACCGAACAGATGGGATAGATCATTGCCGCCCACTCGTATGTTCAGAACCCAAGGTTCGATGAGATCAAGCTTTTCTTTTAATTTATACAAGACATCATAGCGGGTGCGCAGATCTACGACTGCAGAGCTTTCATAGATCGGCATGACATATTTTGCCGCGCCTGCACCGCGGTTTAGCTCTGTGACCTGTCCGAGATAAGAGTCGGCGTTGGCGAGGGAAAACTTAGGGATAATATATCCGGTTATGAGTTCTCCGCTGTCCCCAAAACGGCGGGAAAGGCTTTGGATCTGTTCGGGGCTGCGTACCCGAATGAAGATCTTGGGCAGAAAAAAATCCGTAACCTGCAGCGCCTCGTAGATATTGCGTATGGACGAGACCAGCAGATCCTCGGCTTCTGTCACATAATTATCGTTGATCGTATCTTCCAGGCAGAGAGCCAGGGAAAATTTTGTCCCGAATTTCTGCGAGATGACGGCTGCTGCGACAGAGGTATTGTCTGCCGGACAGTACAGAAGGGGTCCCACACTGTAGTATATTTCCTGATTGTTCATATGAATGAAAGCTCCTTTCCGGATAGTCAGACTGTTACAAATATAACATATCGTCAAGAGAATTGGTAGATATATTTTAGATGTTGTGATAAGATAAGCATATATTGTTTAAGCGGGTGAATGAGATGGAGAAAGAGATAACATACAGGCATAATATTATGACGGTCAACTCCCTGGATACATTCTTGAGCGTTAAGGGGGGATTTAACGGCGGCAGGCGGGACGTATATTTTGTCAGGGCTCTCGGATGCGGATCCGGCATGGAAGATCAGATCCTTGCCATGGATCGGAGAATGGGGAGCAAGATGCAGAAGAAGGTATTCTATACAAGAATGAGGCTGCCTTCACCGTTGATCCCGCAGGAGGAGATGCATTTCTACAGCAGCCAGTTCGAGGCATGGAAGGCAGGGCGGAAGCTGTCTGTGCGAAACCAGGCGCAAGACGGAAGGTTTTGCCGTGTGCTAGGAGACGCATGTACGGAGACTGTGGAGAAGTACCGGTTGGTCAAGAAGAATATGACAGAATCTATAGAGAAGAATTTTGTCATAAAGCTTTTGTACTGGACGGATCGTGTGCTTGGCTGTGCACTGGCAGATTGGAACGAGCGGAAATGCTTTAAGATCCTGATGGAAGATGTGCAGAAGGAACAGGATTATCTGTTCTGTTATATGCTGACCCTGCTTGGCTGCGACGTGCTGCTCTTAGAGTGCCGCAAGGATATATCTGCGGCGGATGCGCTGAAAGCTCTGTCTGCAGAATTCAGGCTTGGAGAATTCAAGGATACCCTGCAGCTTCCGGAGTACATGCCATGTGCAGCTCCTTCTGCAGTGCATACGGAACATGAGGACAGGACTGCAAAGGAACCCAGTGGTCCTGTGAGGGTGGTTATCCCCGAGAAGCCAGGCAGAAGGAATTCCTGTACGCAGATGCCGATGCAGCCGACGCCGCAGCCTGCAGTTTCCGGCAAAGCTGCGGGTAATTCGGAGAAAAGTTTTGAAGAGTTAGCGCTTCTCGCCTCATCCATCGTCATGATCGCCGTGTATGACCGGGAGGGAGAGCCCATAGCGACAGGTTCAGGCATCATGATCGGACGGGACGGCTATATCCTCACGAACAATCATGTGACAAGAGGCGGATGCTTCTTCGCGGTGCGGATCGAAGACGACGATAATATCTATAAGACGAACGAGATCATCAAATATAATACCGTATTAGACCTTGCGGTGATCCGGATCGACCGCCGTCTGGCTCCTCTGCCGTTCTATAGAGGCAAGAAGCTTGTACGGGGACAGAAGGTGGTCGCGATCGGCAGTCCTCTTGGGATGTTCAACTCCGTTTCCGACGGGATCATTTCCGGTTTCCGGAATATTGATTCGGTGGATATGATCCAGTTTACCGCGCCGATCTCCCACGGCAGTTCCGGCGGCGCGCTGCTGAATATGCAGGGGGAGATCATCGGCATCAGCACGGCGGGAATAGACGAGGGGCAGAACATTAATCTGGCGGTCAATTACGAAGATATCGGTATGTTTGTCAGAGGATTTACAGGTTGATTTCTTAATTTTTTCATACAATATCGGGCAATAGGTCACGGAAACTTGTAAATTCAGATTCCTTATGATAAGATTATACATAGTTGTTTGTCAGGAGAAAAGATATGAACCTTGATGATTTTTTTATAGAAATGAGTAAGCGCGGAGAAAAAAGGGTATATTTTTACAGGATCAACCAGCTCTCTGATGAGATCGGCAGGTTTATCTATAAGTATTATGAAGCTGCGCGGCGATCAGGCGTAATCATCGAAGGAGGAATTGCCAATCCGACAGAGGGGAATCTTGCCTACTACAGTGAGATCATGGGGATGGATTTTCAGCTAAATGTCGGATTTATATCGGCCAGTCTTAATAGATGGCTTCCAAGGCTTGGCATACATCAGCGCGAGAATATCGCGCGCGCCGTCTATGATCGTCTGGACGGCATGAGGAGGGCTGGCAAGACAGAGAATATGCTGAAGAATGCATATATTAAGTTTATGTGCTGGCTCTATTATAAGTTTGAGCGTATAGTGAACCGGCTTGGACAGGATCAGGTTCCTAAGATTCTGTATTGCGGTTCGATCCGTAGTTATGAGCTTATGCTCATCTCGATCTTGAGTGACGCGGGTTGTGACGTACTTCTTGTACAACCGGCAGGAGACGGGGCATATCGGAAGCTTGACCCGGGGTCTGAGCAGTCTTTAGAGTATCCGGTTCCGGGAGGGAAGGAATTCCCGCAGGATTTCTCTCTCCGGCAATTATGCCGGGAGGCAGAGAAAGCGGAGCACAAGAGCGAGATATTCAAAGAAGCAGAAGGACTTGTCCGGTGCACGAATGCATGGACAGAAGGAAAAGGACTTCCCGATATCCTTACTGCGCCTGCAGTAAGAGGCGACAGACAGGATCTGTATTATAATTGCTATTGCAGGATCAGCGGCGTACCCGACAAGCTTACATACGCCAACGAGCTGTACCAGTTCTATCTGTCGCTTAAGAATGAGAAGCGGCAGGTGGTCGTTGTCAACGGAGCGATACCCAAGCCGACGCCGGATGAGATCATGCGGGTGCGCAGGGGGAATTACGGAGATCTTGACCAGATGCTCCTTGACCTGCAGGGGAATATACAGTACCCGGCAAGCCAGAAGCTTCGGGGCTTGCTGGTGAAGGCATTTGCAGAAGTGATCACAGAGGAATCCAAAGAACCGGGAGTGAGCCTCAATAGGCTGTTGAATAAGGCTGTGTATCTCCTGTGCTGGATCAAGCGGTATCAAGGGGAGCTGTTCCGGAACTGGAAGCTTCCGGAGACAGGCTGTTTCATCCATATGGGCGGATGCGGGGACGCCGGCGAGGCGCTGTTTATGCGGTATCTGGCAAGGATTCCCGTGGACGTGCTGATCTTGTGCCCGAACTTAAATGAAAGGTGCTGTCTTAAGGATCCGCTTCTCTATGAGATGAACCATCAGACATCTATGGTTCTGAATAAATTCCCGGAGCAGGACGGGCAGCTTCGGATCGGTACGGCGGCGTACCATGCAGAGCGCGAATTGGATACACTGATGTACCAGGATTCCGGTATGTTCCGGGATCAGCAGTTTGCGAAGGCGAATAGTATCATGCTGCAGACTATGGATCGGGAGATCAAGATCCTGTGGAACAACGATCTGAAATTCCGCCCGAATTTCAGCACGGTCGACGGGGTGGTAAGCCTGCCGGTCATCTTCGCGAAGATGTCCGGAGTCAAGGACCGGGATGTAGAGAATTACTGGATCTCCATCAAGCAGCTGATGACGCCGGAGACGATGGTCATAGACGGGGCGCCGTTTCTGACCGCGGCTGCGCCTAATCCGATGAAGATGTATGCGGCCGAGTTCTTTAAGAACGGGAAGCTTAAGCGGAGCAAGATCAAGAGCCACCCGAGTTATCCGTATTCCTTCCTCAGGGAAGAGATGCAGGAACATATCCTGGATAAACTTGAGGCGCTGATCGGACAGAAGCTGATCAAGGGAACGTTTGAGAACGGGATGGAGTATAGCATTGTCTCTGTGGCGCTGAACCTGCCGAAGGAGGCGGTGAGGCTTCTGCAGCAATTTGATTTTACGAAGAAGAATCCCAAGCTGATCTATATCATGACTTCGGAAGTCCTGTTGTCGGCGGAGGATTCCATCTATGTTACATTTTTGAATCTTCTTGGATTCGATGTGCTTTTCTTTGTTCCGACAGGGTATAACATCGAGAATCATTTTAATAAAAGATTAATGGAAGAGCACCAGATCGGGGATTATGTATATGACCTGCAGGTTCCTGACTGGGCGTCGGTTCCGTTAACAGCCCGCAGATCATGGCGGGACATTATATTTAAGAGAGGGTAGAGGATATGGGACTTGATTTTAGTAAAGCAGGTACGACTATGGCTCCGGCAGCGGCGTCGATAGTGGAGAATGAGATTGAGGTTGTGAAGCCGTATGACATTGCCGCCGACAGGGCGCAGATGAATGCGGAACTGGTGGATTCCGAAGAGGTGGACGCCATCGTCAGTACCATAGAGGTCTATAATCTTGAGACGATCGTTTCATTCGGCGCAGAGGCGGCGGATGAGATCTCTAAGGCGTCGGATGTGGTGCTGAACAGCATGAGCATGCATCAGATCGATGAGTCCAGCGAGATGCTGACGGCTCTGTCCAAGATCATGAACAAGTTCGACATTGACGAGATCCGGGAGAACAAGGGCGTCCTTGGAAAATTATTCGGGAATCTGAAGAAGCAATTAGAGAAGATCCTGGAGAAATATCACACCATGGGCGAGGAGGTCGATAAGATCTATGTCCAGCTTAAGCAGTATGAGAGCGAGATCAAGCAGTCTAACCGGAAGTTAGACCAGATGTTTGAGGCGAATGTGAATTATTATCACGATCTTGTAAAATATATTCTGGCAGGAGAGCAGGCTTGTAAGGAGGTCGAGGCGTATATTGCCCAGAGGCAGGCAGAGTTTGAGGCTACGGGGGATAATTCTATCCAGCTTGAGCTTGCAAGCCTTAACAACTCCCTGATGATGCTCGAGCAGCGTACCCAGGATCTGAGGACGGCAGAGAATATCGCCATCCAGTCGATCCCGATGATCAAGACGATGGAATTCAGTAATATGAACCTTGTGCGGAAGATTAATTCGGCGTTTATCGTCACGCTGCCGGTATTCAAGCAGGCGCTGGCGCAGGCGATCATGCTGAAGAGGCAGAAGATCCAGGCGGAGGCGATGTCAGAGCTTGACAAGAAGACCAATGAGATGCTGATCAAGAACGCAAGGAATACGGTGGAGCAGTCTAAGATGACGGCGCGCCTGGCGTCGGGAAGCTCTGTGAAGATCGAGACTCTTGAGACGACGTGGAGGACCATCGTCAATGGCATCGACGAGACAAGGGCGATCCAGGAGAACGCGAGGAAACAGCGCGTGGACGACGCGGCGCGTCTGGAGAATATTAAGCAGGAATTCCTGAATTCCTACGGCGGCGCGCATCTGAATCAGGAATCGCCTGCAAAGAAGAGAAGATATTAAATATAAAGGAGGAATATATCATGCCAATTAATTTATCAAAAGGACAGAAGGTTGACCTGACCAAGAAGAATCCGGGACTTAAGAACATCATGGTAGGACTTGGATGGGATGTGAACGCGTTTGACTCAGGCGCAGATTTTGACCTGGATGCGGCGGCGTTCCTGCTTGGTTCCAACGGGAAATGTCCGACAGAGAAGGAATTCATCTTCTATGGGAATTTGGAGCACACATCCGGTGCGGTAAAGCATATGGGTGATAATCTGACAGGAGAAGGCGACGGCGACGATGAGCAGATCGAAGTTTCACTGGCGGGTATACCGACAAATGTCGAAAAAGTGGCATTTACGGTTACGATCTATGATGCGGAGCCCAGAAGGCAGAATTTCGGGCAGGTTTCCAATTCTTACATCAGGATCGTTGACGCCGACACGAACACCGAGCTGATCCGGTATGACCTGGGAGAAGATTTCTCCATTGAGACAGCCGTGGTGGTAGGAGAATTATACCGGCATAACGGCGAGTGGAAGTTCAATGCCATAGGAAGCGGATTCCAGGGCGGACTTGCGGCGCTGTGCGGCCATTATGGAATAGAAGTAGCATAAGGAGGTAACAAGAATATGCCAGTAAGTTTACAAAAAGGCCAGAAGGTGAGCCTGACAAAAGGAAATCCGGGACTTAAGAAGGTGGTCGTAGGACTTGGATGGGATGTGAACCAGTTTGACACCGGCGGGGATTTTGATCTTGACGCGGCGGCGTTCCTGCTCACAGATTCCGGCAAGGTTACGAAGTCGGAGGATTTCGTGTTCTACGGGAATCTTATGCATCCGTCGGGAAGCGTCGAGCATATGGGAGATAACCGGACGGGCGCCGGAGAGGGCGACGACGAGCAGATCCGGATCGAGCTTTCTAAGGTTCCGGAGAATCTGACCAAGATCGCATTTACCGTGACGATCTATGAACCGGAGCAGAGAAGGCAGAATTTCGGCCAGGTAAACAATGCGTTTATCAGGATTTATAACGAGGAGACAGGAGAAGAGCTCTTGAGGTATGACCTGGGAGAAGATTTCTCCATCGAGACGGCTGTTGTATTCGGCGAATTGTATAAGAATAACGGAGAGTGGAAGTTTAACGCGATCGGAAGCGGATATCAGGGCGGGTTGGCTGCGTTGTGCGCGAACTTCGGCGTTGATGTAGAATAAGAGGAGATTATATTATGGCAATTAGCTTGCAAAAAGGGCAGAAGGTAAGCTTACAGAAGAAATCATCTTCAGGGCTTGGAGAGATCCTTGTGAACCTGAACTGGAATGCAACTTTGCAGAATCAGGGGTTTCTTAAGAGTCTGTTTGGCGGGAATCAGGGGATCGACCTGGACCTTGGCTGTCTGTTTGAATTAAAGGACGGGAGTATCGGAGCCGTACAGGCGCTGGGGAATGCTTTTGGTTCACTGAGCCGTCCTCCCTATGTGTCTCTGGACGGAGACGACCGGACGGGTGCGGCTGCGGCAGGGGAGAACTTAAGGATCAACGGCGACCAGATTGCTAATATTAAGAGGATCTTGGTGTATACCTTTATCTACGAAGGGATAGCCAACTGGCAGCAGGCGGATGCGACCGTTACGATCAAGTATCCCGGCGCAGAGGATCTGATCGTGAAGATGGATTCTTATAATTCCAGCGAGAAGATGTGCGCGCTTGCCCTGCTTGAGAATGTGAACGACGAGACGTTCAGCGTAGAGAAGGTCGTCCAGTTCTATGGAGGGCACGCATTGATGGATAAGGCATTTCACTGGGGGCTGAACTGGAGGCCGGGGCGCAAATAAGCCCGGGTTTACAAAAGGCACAAGGCATGAATCAGGAGGAATTAAGATATGTCAGTTAGCTTACAAAAGGGGCAGAAGGTCAGCCTGTCCAAGGAAAATGCAGGGCTGTCGACGGTCCTTGTGGGACTTGGATGGGATGAAGTGGAGCAAAAAAGAGGCTTCTTCGGAATGAAGACACAGCAGGATATCGACTGCGACGCCTCCGCGATCCTGTTAAGAGACGGGAGGCTCAGCGGAAACGGCGATCTCGTATATTTTGGAAATCTGGTGCATAAGTCAGGGACTATAAGACACATGGGTGATAATCTGACGGGTGCAGGTGACGGGGATGACGAGCAGATCCTGATGGATCTTGCCAAGATCCCGCCGGAATATGACCGGATCGTGATCGTCGTAAATATCTATGGCGCAGTCCAGAGGAAGCAGCATTTCGGGATGATCCGGAATGCCTTTATCCGGCTTGTGGACGGAAGGAATAATCAGGAGATGTGCAGATATAATCTCACGGAGGACTATTCCGGCATGACGGCAATGATATTCGGAGAAATATACAGATATAAAGGGGAATGGAAATTCAGCGCCATCGGGCAAGGTACCAACGACCCGTCGCTCGGTGATCTCTGCAAGCGTTATGTATAATACGTAATTGTTTTAAAAGAGAAACTGCAATAGGTTTCTCTTTTTCTGCAAATAATAGAAGATAAAACAGAATAGGAGAGTGCATATGATTGAAGATTTGAAGAAGGACGTCCTTATGAAAGGATTGTCCGAGGAACAGGCGGCACAGAGTAAGAAAGACTTCGGAACGAACGAGCTTGCGAAGAAAGAGCAGGAATCTCTATGGTCTATGTTCATAGGAGCGTTTGACGATATCTGGATCAAGGTGCTGTGCGGCGCGCTTGTGTTGAAGATCGCTTTGGCGGTGTTAGGAATGATGATCCCGGCGCTTGGAGGCGAGAATGATGCGATTGAGATCGTAAGTATCATCCTTGCGATCGGGCTTGCCACGGGATTCAGTACGTTGTCCGAGTACAGGAATACGTCCAGGAGCGAGGCGCTGCAGGAAGAGTACAATAAGACGTACGCCAAGGTCATCAGAGGCGGTAAGCTGATCAAGATCCTGACCAGTGAGATCGTGAAGGGCGATACCGTGCTGATCCAGTCCGGCGATAAGGTTCCGGTGGACGGTATCCTTTTCGATGGAAATGTCAAGGTCTCCCAGGCGGCGCTTAACGGCGAGTCAAGAGATGAGACGAAGACGGCGGCAAAGACCATGGAAGAAGCAGATTCTACAGATTATGCTTCGGACAGCAAGGTCTTCATGGGGTCGGTCGTTACAAGCGGAGAGGCATACATGCTTGCGACTGTGATCGGCGACGCATCCGAGCTTGGTAAGATCAATAAGGCTTTGACGGACGAGAACGAAGAGGATGAGAGAAAAGATACTTCAAGCCTTAAGCTTGAAGTTGTGGCGGCAGGCATCGGTAAGCTGGGCGTATCCGCGGCGGCGATCGCCGGTGTGCTGCAGGTGGTTCTTACCATCATGCGGACAGATCAGGCTGTAACGCCTGTGTTCGTCGTATTGCTGGCGGCAGAAGCCGTCATGCTGATGGCGTCTATCGTCATCATGGCGGTTCCGGAAGGGCTTCCGATGATGAACAGCCTGGTTCAGTCTATGAACACGGAGTCTATGTATAAGAAGAATATCCTTGTCAGCCATAAGGCGGCATTTTCGGATTCTGCATATATGAACCTTCTGTTCAGCGACAAGACAGGTACGATCACAGAAGGGAATCTCTCACTGGTGGAGTTCATCAGGGGAGACGGCAAGATTGTAGATAGACTTAGTGAACCGGATTTCCTTGAAGCGATCACTCTCAATAATCTTGCGAAGATTTCCGAAGGCAAGGCGATCGGAAGTAATAACATGGACCGGGCGCTTCTGACGTATGCGATCGCAAACGGCGGCACGGACGCTGCGGACAGTTCGAAGGTAAAGGAGATCAGCGGCTTCGATTCAGAGAAGAAATGTGCGACAGTCATGCTTCATGACGGGACTGTCTACTGGAAGGGCGCCACGGAGAATATCATCGGCGAGATCACACATTATGCCGCAGAAGACGGCGGGGTCAGAGAATTCACCCTTGCACAGCGGAGCAAGGTGGAAGAGCAGATGATCGCCGAGGCGAAGAGAACCATGAAGCTTCTGGCGGTGGCGAAGTTCACGGAGGATCAGAAGATCCTGCTCGCCGTCCTCTGCCTGAGGGACAATGTCAGGGCAGACGCGATTGAGACGGTGGGTGTGCTGAACCGCGCGGGAATCCAGGTGGTAATGGTGACCGGCGACGCGGAGGAGACGGCTGTTGCGATCGCGAAGGAAGCGGGAATCCTGAAAGATGAGCAGAAGGATGTAGTCCTTACCCATGATGAACTAGAGCAGATGTCGGATGACGAACTCAAGAAGAAACTGCCGGATCTTCGCGTCGTCAGCCGGGCGAAACCTTTGGATAAGAGGCGTCTGGTCACGGTTGCACAGCAGATGGACAATGTCTGCGGTATGACAGGAGACGGCGTCAACGATGCTCCGGCGCTTAAGCAGGCGGATATCGGATTTGCTATGGGAGACGGAACCGCGGTTGCCCAGGAAGCAGGAGATGTGGTGATCCTTAACAACAGTCTTACTTCGATCAAAGATTGCGTCCTAAACAGCCGGACAATGGCGAAATCTGTCGGGAAGTTCCTGATCTTCCAGCTGACCGTCAATATCAGTACATTGTTGATGAATATCATCGCCCCGATCCTTGGATGGACCGAGCCGTTCTCCATCGTGCAGATCCTGTGGATCAACCTGATCATGGATACGCTTGCGGCAATGGCATTCGGCGGCGAACCGATCCTGCAGCGTTATATGGATGATAAGCCGGCGAAGAGGACGGATAATATCCTGACCGGATTTATCAAGTCGGCGATCGGTGTAAGTTCCGTCTTCATCACCCTTGGCTCGATCCTGATCCTTGAAGATATCGGCGGGATCACAGAGTTCGTGATGCCGGCGTCCTGTACGGATCCGGAGTTATATGAGAAGACCTTTATGTTCGCGTTCTTCATCTATGCGATCATCTTCAACAGCCTGAATACCAGGTCGGACAGATTCAATCTGTTTGAGCATATCGGTGAGAATAAGCGGTTCCTTCTTGTAATGGGTTCGATCTTCGTGCTCCAGACGGTGATCATCCAGATCGGCGGAGAAGTGTTCAGTACGACGATGCTCAGTGCACGGGCGTTATTGGTTGCGATGGCGCTGGGATTCCTCGTGATCCCGGTGGATCTCGTCAGAAAGGCGTTTGTGAGAAAATGATGCGGGTAGTGCATCTGGATCTTGATAATACCCTGATCTATTCTTATAAGCATATTTTGCCGGACAGCGCAGGCTGTCCGGCTGTCTGTCCGCCGAGCGCCGATCGGTGGAGGAATGTTGAGACCTATCAGGGGCGGGATATTTCTTACATGACAGAGCGGACCCAGGCGCTGCTTCGGAATCTCAGGAAGAAATGCCTGATCGTGCCGACTACCACCAGAACCATAGAGCAGTACAGCCGGATCAATGCCGGCGTGGGAGCATTCGAATATGCCCTGGTGTGCAACGGCGGGATACTTCTGGTCAATGGAGAGAGCGACCGCGCCTGGTATGGGCAGTCAAGGAGGATGATCGCGGACTGCACCGGCGAACTGCAGCACGCGCTTAGATTGTTGGAGAAAGAGCCTCTTCGGAAGTTCGAATTACGGTTCATTGAGGAGTTATTTATATTCACGAAATGCAATGACCCAGATACCGTCATCACCGGAATGAAAAGAGAACTGGATACTGAGAAGGTGGATGTGCTGGGCAATGGCGAGAAGGTCTATGTGGTGCCGAAAATGCTGAATAAAGGTACGGCAGTCAGAAGGTTCCGGGAGTATATGGGCGCAGATGAAGTGATCGCGGCGGGAGACAGTGAGTTCGACGCTCCGATGATGGAAGCGGCGGATATCGGTATCGTTCCGGCAGGTTTTTGCAGAAAATATACGGTGAAAGGTAAGATAAAGGAGATGAAGGGAGAGCGGGTGTTTGCGGAAGAGATGCTTTCCTGGATCGAAGAAAATCAGAGAGAAGAAGTTTGAGGCTGCTGCAAAGTGTAATGATCTTGCAGCAGCCTTTGAAGTTGGTTTCGGTTTAATCTATTGCGATCTGTATCCCGCCCCGCCGTTCAGAAGGCTGGATGATCACGGTCACCGGCATGCCGCCATGCCATTCAAAGGAGTAGGATTCGCCGGAAGCCTGGCCGATGAAAGTCTTCCAGTTCACATCTGCCTTGACATGGGGATCGCAGTTTCCGCTGCCCATCCAGCAGATGACTGCGTCAGGGTCGACGGAGATGGTGTTGCGGGTCTCTACGTTGCTGAGCGCGATCGGGTTGCCGTCAGTCAGGATGGCGACATAGGCGTTGCTGCCTTCTCCGGTAAGCGTGGAGGTTGCAAGTCCCTTTTGAGAGAGTACGCCTACGCCGATGAAGCGGACGCTGTATTTGCAGTCCTGGGTAAATGCAAGGATGTTCTCGGATTCTACGGAGATAACTTCACCGATCCCGAGTTTGTAGATCAGGACATGCTGTGCATTGCAGGCATAGTAGGTCTCCGAGTTCCCGCTCATGGTAACCTTCATAAGAGGGATATTCTCTCCCGTAACACGCCGGGCTATGGAGCCGAAGACAGCCTGCGCCAGGTTGGACTGAGGCCCCAAGAGGACTTTTTCAAAACGGTAGTTGGTGTTGCCGGGGCAGTCTCCGGCGATATACGCTCCGGCTTTGGTGAAGAGAATGTCATTTCCCGTACTGGTAACCTTAAGAGTTAATTCATTGATTGTTTCAAACGTCAGCATATGTATATTTCCTCCAGTTTAATTTGTTTGGACGCCATATAATTCACACAGGCCGGCAAGGTCTTTGGCGACGCCGTTTCCGATGGCGTTGAATTTCCAGTTGTCATTATGCAGATAGATCTCTCCAAGCATCATAGAAGTGACATTTGCATAATAATCTGTTAGCAGGAAGCTTAGGATCTCCCGGTTGTCGGCAGGATTGAGAAGACGGATATAAGCGTCCTTTACCATGCTGAAGTTCAGGCGGTACGTGAAAGCTTCATTGATCGTGAGGACGAACACGATTCTTCGTATGGAAGGATGAAGCTTTGTAAGGTCAACGCTTACGATCTCGCGGTCTTCTGCGGAACCATTGATATCCAGGAGAACGCTGCCGTCGGGACTCCTGGTCTGTCCGTAGAATACGAACCAGTCGTCGGCAGGAACTTTCCCTGAACTGTCAAGCAGGTATGCGGACAGGTCGATGTCACACTGTGGATCAAGGGTGTTCCAGCCCATGGCAAGACGGATCTGCTGCAATTGTCCCTTCATCCCGATACTCATTTTCTGTCCCTTTTGGATCAGGTTGCGCAGAGAAGGGATCCGACGCGTATCGGACGCCGCCGGTGCAGGTATCCGGCGTGTCCCTTGCTGCGGATCCGGCAAGGGCTGTGAAGGCGCAAAATGGCGCGGCTTGTGCGAAGCCTGCGGATGCGGCTGCCCTTGCGTATCCGGAGTACGGTCTGAGCCTGTATGGTTATTGATAGAAGACAGATCCTGCCGGGACAAGACGCTCCGGCTTCGGTTGATGTCTGAAATATTGGCTGAACTAAGGGGTCCGGATGATTTCATCGGAATATTGATCATGGGTTCACCTCCGGTTAGATTGATATATGTTATTTTATCATTATACAATACGGATACGGAAAATGGTATGGTTACTTGAACTCATTACGAAAATATTAATTTATATTTTATTTTATGCCAAACGGTTGAAATAAAAGATGCCATTTGGCATAATGAAAAAGGTGAAATTCTTATCGTGGAAAGCTTTCGTGAAAGGAAAGGTGTATGAAGGGAACAGAGGCTGAATGCTGTGAGGTAACATGTGTCCATAAAGACGTCGTATTGAGAGTACAAAAGAAGCTGCCTGAAGAGGTACTTTTGAAGGAACTTGCGGATTTCTATAAAGTGTTCGGAGATTCGACCAGAATAAAGATCCTGTGTGTATTACTGGAATCGGAGATGTGTGTGTGCGATCTCGCGGAAGTGCTGGGTATGACGCAGTCTGCGATCTCCCATCAGCTGCGGGTATTAAAGCAGATGAAGCTGGTTAAAAACCGCAGGGAAGGGAAGACTGTATATTATTCATTGTCTGACGGACATATACAGACGATCATCAGCCAGGGAATGGAGCATATTACGGAGTAGACTTCATATAGTTGTGAATAGTTATCAAAAGTTATTAAAGGGAAAAGTGGCATGACGAAGCAGTTGAAGAGGAGATGTATCATCTATATCGCAGGGGTGGCGGTGTATGCGGGAGCCGTGGCGGCGAACATGTATTATATCCTGGACGACAGGATCAGTTTTGGCTGGTATCTGTTCGCGTATCTGATCATCGGATTTGAATCGTTCCGAAGATTGACAGAGAATATAATGCAGAAGCGGTTTCTGACGGAGTATACATTGATCGTCCTTGCAACCATCGGCGCCCTTGGGATCGAGAGATACAAGGAGGGCGTGTTTGTCATGTTATTATTTGAGCTGGGAATGTTGTTCGAGGCATATACGACGGATAATACCAAGCGAGAGATCCAGGGATTGATCGATATCCGTCCGGAACATGCTACAAGGCTCGTACACGGAAGAGAATTCAAAGTAGATCCGGCGGCGCTTAAGCCGGGGCATCTGATCATCATTAAGCCGGGGGAGAGGATTCCGGCGGACGCCATGATCACTTTTGGAATATCGGATATAGATACGAAGACGCTGACGGGCGAAGTGAAGCCGCTGCCGGTAGGAGCCGGGGACAAGATCTACGGCGGGTGTATTAACTTAACCGCCGCCGTAGAGGCGAAAGTATTGGAGACCTGCGAGGCTTCGGCTGCCTCCAGGATCATGAAGATGGTAGAAGAGGCACAGGATCATAAAGCGGACAGTGAGTACTTCATTACTCGCTTCTTAAGGATCTATATTCCGGTGATGATCTTGTGTTCGCTGGCGGTGATGGCGTATCCTTCCCTGACCTTCTCTTATGGGAATTGGGATACGTGGATATACAGAGGGCTGATATTCCTTGTAGTGGCATGCCCGTGCGGCATGGTATTGTCTATCCCGATCGCATTCCTGGGCGGGATCGCGTCTGCGGCGCGCCAGGGAATCGTGGTGAAAGGAAGGAATTATCTGGAGGATCTGGCGAGGGCGGATACCTTTATCTTTGATAAGACGGGGACGCTGACAGAAGGAGTATTTAAAGTGACGGACATCAGGGCGTTCAGTATGACCAGGGAAGAGCTTCTGCGGGTTGCGGCGCATGTAGAGTCTTATTCCAATCATCCGATCGCGCAGTCTCTTTTGGAAGAATACCGAAGGCATGTGGACCAGAGAAAAGTATACGGGATGAAGGAGATGCCGGGATACGGGGTAAGCGCCATGTTCGAGGGTAAGCGTGTCTATGTGGGGAATAAAAAGCTGATGGACAGACAGAATATATTCTGCACGGAGGTTGACCGGATCGGGACCGTGCTTTATGTCGCAGTCGGAAAGATCTATGCGGGATATATCGTCATTGAGGATTCGATCAAGGAAGATACTAGGGATACGTTCCGATATCTGAAGGAGCAGTGCAATGCGGTCCTGGTCATGCTTACCGGAGATACGGGCAAGGCAAGTATTCCGATCGCCAGGGAACTTGAGATGGATTATGCGTATACGAATCTGCTGCCGGAGGATAAGCTTGAGCATGTGGAAGACTTCTTGAGTATCCAGGGGAATGGAGAACGGGTGGTCTGTATCGGAGACGGGATTAATGACGCGCCGATCCTGGCAAGGGCGGACGTGGGGATCGCGATGGGAGCCATGGGAGCTTCCGCGGCGATCGAGGCGGCGGATGTTATCCTGATCGAAGATGAATTGCCGAGGATCGTGGATGCCATTCAGATAGCGAGGGAGACTCTTAAGATCGTCAATCAGAACATTACATTTGCACTGCTGATCAAAGTAATCGTGCTGGTGCTTGCAGTTACAGGATGGTTTGATATGTGGGAAGCCATTCTTGCCGAGGTGGGAGTCATGTTTGTCGCGATCTTGAATTCCACTGGGGTTACAAAGTATACCGTATAGGAGGAGTTATGAGGAACATAGGAAGAATCGCAGCCGTATTCTTGATCGTGCCGATGCTTGCAGGCTGCAAAGGGAACCCGTCGGAGAAGGGAGTGGAGTACCTGGAAGCGGGGCAATATGAAGAGGCAGTGGAGGCATTTGAAGAAGCTGTGGAGGATGAGGTGAATATCGGAGACGCATACCGGGGGATCGGGATCGCCAGATGGGAGCAGGAGGACTACGAGGGAGCGTTAGACGCGTTCCAGAATGCGTTGGAGAACGGAGCGAAGATGACAGGGACTCTGTATAATTTTCTCGGAAGCTGCGAACTTAAGCTTAACAATCCGGTATCGGCGCAGAATTATTTCCGGCTGGGGATCGGGATGGAAGATAGCAGCGGCGAACTTCTCCAGGAGATGAAGTATAATATGGTCGTGGCGTATGAGCAGGCGAAGGACTGGGAGAGCGCCAAAGTGACATTGGATGAGTATATCGCGGAATATCCGGATGACGAGACGGCGCTGAAGGAAAAGGAATTTTTAGCAACAAGATGATTTTGTAATGAGAATATGTGAGGTGTGATGAATCTGGATCAAGAGACAGAACGGGTTATACTGGTAGGTGTGTCAACGTCGGACGAAGACGACACTTGGAGATCTCTTAAAGAGCTTAAGGAACTGGCAGAGACTGCCGGAGCCGGCACGGTTGGAACACTGGTGCAGAACAGGGAGCAGGTACACCCGGGAACTTATATTGGAAAAGGGAAGATAGAAGAACTGAAAGATCTGCTGTGGGAGCTTGACGCGACAGGGATCATCTGCGATGACGAGCTTACGCCGGCGCAGATGAAGAACCTGCAGGATGAACTGGACACAAAGGTGATGGACCGGACGCTGGTCATTCTGGATATCTTTGCCGCCAGGGCGTCTACCAGTGAAGGAAAGCTCCAGGTGGAGCTGGCTCAGCTTAAATACCGCCAGACCAGGCTTACCGGCTATGGGACGGCTATGTCCAGGCTTGGAGGAGGTATCGGGACCAGAGGTCCCGGGGAGAAGAAGCTGGAAGTGGACCGCAGGCTGATCAAGAGCCGGATCGCCCGTCTGAACCGTGAGCTTAAGGATGTGAAGCGGCACCGGGAAGTGACGCGGGAGTTAAGAAGCAGGAACCACGTGCCGGTTGCGGCGATCGTGGGATACACGAATGCAGGGAAATCCACGCTCATGAATGCCCTGACCGGAGCGGGGATACTGGCGGAGGATAAGCTGTTCGCCACGCTTGATCCGACGACCAGGGAAGTGAAGCTCCCAAGTGGCCAGAGAGTGCTGCTTACGGACACTGTGGGGTTCATACGGAAGCTGCCGCACCACCTGATCGAGGCTTTCAGGAGTACGCTTGAAGAAGCGAGGTATGCAGATCTGATCCTTCATGTGGCAGATATTTCGAATCCGCAGATGGAAGAGCAGATGTATGTTGTTTATGAGACACTCAGAGAGCTTGGCGTGACGGATAAACCGGTTATTTCGGTTTTTAATAAGCAGGACAAAGCAAAAGAAGAGAGGATCATCCGGGATTTCCATGCGGACTATACGGTAGGGATCTCTGCAAAGACCGGCGGGAATATCCCGGAACTTCTGAAGACGGTAGAAGCGGCGCTTCGGGAGCAGAAGGTATATCTGGAAGGGATATATCCTTACCGGGAAGCGGGCATGCTCCAGATGATCCGTGAGTGCGGGGAGCTTGAAGAGGAAGCGTATCGGGAGGATGGAATCTTTGTCAGGGCGTATGTGCCGGTCCGGATATACGAGAAGCTTAAGAAGATGTCCACGTAGAATGCCAGGAATATTTTCTTTTCGTTCCGAATTTGTATTGAAAAGAGAAATGATGCCTGTTATGATGTACGTAGAACAATTTACCGGCAGGGAAGAATCTTGATTCCTGCGAAGCGGCGAGCCGTGCAGCCGTGCCTGCATGGATATCTGATTCGGCGGATGCGGAAGTAAAGAAGGAGCCCGGACGGGATATGGAGGTATGATATGAAGGTAGTATTAGAGCGTTATCATGGACTTGGTAACGACTATGTTGTGTTCGATCCAAATAAAAATGAATTGGAGCTGAACCCGGAGAATGTGAAGATGATCTGTGACCGGAACGCAGGCCTTGGTTCTGACGGGATTCTGGAAGGACCGATCCTTGGGGAAGACGGGATGAGCGTTAAAGTATGGAATCCGGACGGAAGCGAGTCGGAGACCAGCGGGAACGGCGTGAGGATCTTTGCAAAGTATCTGAAAGATGCAAGTTATGTGCAGAAGAAGAATTTTAGATTGTTTACCGGGAACGGGCCGGTAGAGGTGACATTTTTGAATGAGGACGGCAGCCGTCTCAGGGTGTCGATGGGGCGTCTGTCCTTTTGCAGTGAAGACATTCCGGTGACAGGTGAGAAACGTGAAGTCATCAATGAGGATATGGTGTTCGGAAGAACCTTGTATCCGGTTACCTGTGTATCCATTGGAAATCCGCACTGCGTGATCCCGATGCGGGAGATCTCCAAGCCGCTGGTATGTAAGATCGGCGATTATGCAGAGATGGCAAGGTATTTCCCGAACCGTGTGAACACACAGATCATGAAGGTGGTCGATAAAGAGCATATCGCGATCGAGATCTATGAGAGGGGCGCGGGCTATACACTGGCATCCGGAACCGGTGCATGTGCGGCAGCAGGCGTGGCATATAAGCTTGGGATGACGAATAATAAGGTGGTCGTGCATATGCCGGGCGGAGATCTTCAGGTTGAGATCGAGAATGACTGGACGGTATACATGACGGGAGATGTATTCTATGTGGCAAAGATTACATTAAGTAATGAATTTGCGGAAAAACTAAGAAGTGTTTTAGCAGATTGTCAACAATAGGATAATTTGCTATAATATATCATAATTATAGACGAAAGGGAGGTTGTGATCAACCATGGGAAGAGAAAACGTATGGAAATCCTATACGCCGGCTGATCTTGAGGAATTAGACCAGGTGGCGAAGGAATACAAGTTATGTCTGGATGCGGGAAAGACAGAGCGCGAGTGTGTGAAGGTAACGGTAGACCGGGTCGAGAAAGAAGGCTACAGGGCTTTAGACGAGTTCATCAAAGCGGGCGAACCGTTGAAGGCAGGAGACAAGGTGTATGCCGTATGTATGGATAAAGCTGTCGCTGTCTTCCATATCGGAAGGAAGCCTCTTGAGGAAGGCATGAATATCCTGGGCGCGCATATTGATTCTCCGCGTATAGACGTGAAGCAGAATCCACTGTATGAGAGTGAAGAGTTCTCTTATCTGGATACGCATTATTATGGAGGAATCAAGAAATATCAGTGGGTTGCGATCCCATTAGCGCTTCATGGTGTTGTTGCGAAGAAGGACGGCACGGTGCTTCATGTGAATATCGGCGAGAATGAGGATGATCCGGTATTCGTGATCACGGACCTTCTTGTACATCTTGCGGCGAAGCAGTTAGAGAAGAAGGCGAATGAGGTCATAGAGGGAGAGAAGCTTGACCTGCTCATCGCAAGCCGTCCGCTTGAGAAGGAGGAAGGGCTTGACAAAGAAGAGAAGGAAGCAATTAAGGCGAATGTGATCCAGATCCTGAAAGAGTATTACGATATAGAAGAAGACGACTTTGGTTCGGCAGAGCTTGAGATCGTTCCGGCAGGCAGGTCAAGAGACTGCGGAATCGACAGAAGCATGATCATTGGTTATGGACAGGACGACAGAGTATGTGCGTTCACCTCGTTATTTGCGATATTGGATGTGGAAGAGGTCGACCGGACGGCATGCTGTATCCTGGTTGACAAGGAAGAGATCGGAAGCGTGGGAGCTACAGGTATGCATTCCCGGTTCTTCGAGAATGTGATCGCTGAGATGGTGGCTCTGCAGGGAAGCGAATCAGAGCTGAAGGTAAGGCGTACGCTGGCGAATTCCAGGATGCTTTCGTCTGATGTGAGCGCAGCTTATGATCCGATGTTCGCCGAGGCGTTTGAGAAGAGAAGTTCCGCGTTCTTTGGAAAAGGCCTTGTATTTAATAAGTTCACCGGAAGCAGAGGAAAAGGCGGCTCGAATGATGCGAATGCAGAATATCTTGCACAGATCCGTCATGCGATGGATGAAAAGCAGGTGGCGTATCAATATGCCGAGCTTGGCAAAGTAGATGTCGGCGGAGGCGGTACGATCGCTTATATCATGGCAAATTACGGAATGGAAGTAATTGACAGCGGTGTGGCGGTTCTTTCTATGCACGCTCCGTGGGAAGTGACCAGCAAGGCTGACGTGTATGAAGCCTACAAGGGCTATAAAGCATTTTTGACAGAAATAAAATAAAAGAAGATTTGAATAGAGGCTGTTGCAAGATACGGTTCAAGGTCTTGCAGCAGCCTCTTTGGAGGTGCGTATGAAGAAAAGAAACTTATGGAATACCTATACAGACACACAGTTGGAAGAGTTAGAAGAGGTCTCCTTAAGATACCGGGAATGCCTGGATGCGGGGAAGACAGAGCGTGAATGCGTGGCAAAAACAATCTCTCTTGCGCAGGAGGCAGGATACAGGGATATGAAGGAGCTGATCCGTACGGGAGAGCGGATCCATGCCGGAGACAAGGTCTATATGGATTATATGGGAAGGGCGGTGATCTTGTTCCAGGCGGGCAGCGCGCCGATCGAGCAGGGAATGAATATCCTGGGAGCCCATATCGACTCTCCGCGTATCGACGTAAAGCCGAATCCGCTCTACGAATCATCGGAGATCGCATACCTGGATACACATTATTACGGAGGCGTTAAGAAATACCAGTGGCTTGCCACTCCGCTTGCCCTCCACGGCGTGGCGGTGAAGATGGACGGAACCAGGGCGGATATCAGCATCGGCGACAACGAGGGGGATCCGGTGTTGGTGATCACCGATCTGCTCCCGCATCTGGCAGACCGGCAGATGGATAAGAATGCAGAAGATTTCATCGAAGGAGAAAAGATGGATCTGGTGATCGGAAACCGTCCTGCCGGAAAAAAGGAGAAAGAGAAGCAGGGGGTGAAGAAGCAGATCCTGAAGCTTCTGAAGGAACGGTATGGGATAGAGGAAGAAGATTTTCTTTCGGCGGAGTTAGAGATTGTGCCGGCAGGAAAGGCGAAGGAGTGCGGCCTGGATAAAAGTATGATCCTGGCGTATGGGCAGGATGACAGAGTCTGTGCTTTCACCTCTCTTTTTGCGATGCTTGAGGAGAAAGAGCCTGTGAGGACTTCCTGCTGTGTGCTGATCGATAAGGAAGAGATCGGAAGTGTCGGCGCGAGCGGGATGACCTCAAGATTCTTTGAGAATACGGTTGCGGAATACATAGCACTTACCACAGAGTACAATGACATTCTCCTTAGGCGTACCCTTGCGAATTCCAAGATGCTTTCGTCAGATGTGAGCGCGGGATTCGATCCGATGTATGAAGAGGTATTTGAGAAGAAGAATGCCGCGTATATGGCGCATGGCCCGGTGTTCAACCGCTATACCGGCGTAGGCGGAAAGAGCGGTTCTAACGAGGCGAACGCGGAGTATGTGGCAAGCCTTCGGAAGGTGATGAAAGAAGCCGGGGTGAACTATCAGACAGCGGAGCTTGGAAGGGTAGACGAGGGCGGCGGCGGAACGATCGCCTACCTGATGGCGGTCTATGGCATGGAGGTGATCGACACCGGAGTGGCGGTCCTCTCCATGCATGCGCCGTGGGAACTGACAAGCAAGGCAGATATCTACGAGACGGTCAGATGTTACCGCGCGTTCCTGGAAGCAGATTTCTGTTAGCGGTTTAATGGTTCTCTTCCTGATTTTTTCTCAGCGCCTCTGTGATCCCCTTCACAGAAGACGAGTATTCCGACGGGGACATTCCGGTTGCCGCTTTGAACTGCTTGGAAAAATACGGCAGAGAACTATAAGAGAGAAAGTATGCGATCTCTGTAAAATTCATGGTGCCGTTCCGGATAATATCTTTGGCGCGCTGTATCTTCATTTGATTAAAGTAATCAATGACTCCGCAGTTCTTCTCTGAATGGAAGAGCGCCTGCAGGGAAGAACGGCTGATGGAGAATTCGCTGCAGAGATCCGGAAGCTTGAGCTGCTCGCAGATATGGAATTCCATGTACTGTATGATCCGTTCCAGGCGGTTGTGCTTGGTTGACTGCTTTTCGGGAGAATCCTTTGGGATCGCAGAAACAGGCACGGCGTTCTCCGGATGGTTACGGATACATGTAATAAGAAATAACTCAAGAAAGAGTATGATCAGCTGCTGTGAGGCGAAGGGCGTTTCCGCTTTGATCTTTACCTGCTCTATGCTTGGCAGGTGCATCGGGGTAGAGAAGGTATTTTTTCCCTCGGATATGATATGTGAGATCAGGGAACGTTCTTCGTTAGTCAGAGTGTAACTCTTATGTACAAAATGCTCCATTGCAGGAGAATCACAGAGGAAGGAGATCGCCACCAGATTGGGAGAATTCCTTCCGATGGATTTGATCGCGTGGAATTCATTGGGCTGGTGGAAGATAATATCTCCTGTATTCAGCGTCATCCAGGTGTCGTCATAACGTACGGAAACCGTTCCGTTGTCTACATATAAAAATTCCCAAAAATCATGGGCTTCTCCCTGGAAAGTAAAATCCTTCATATATTCAAAATAATGGAGTGTGATGATGGAGTCGATATGGATCTCTTTGTGTAATTTGGTTCTGATATAAGTCATTGCAGGCCTCCTTCTGGCATTCATAAGCCTCGCAGCTATGCTGCGAGAAAAACCGATTCTAGCCTTTTCTAATTGTAACATATTTTGGATGATTGAACAAGAAGGCTAGATGATAGTGTAAGCATTGTTGTGCAAATTATAATATAATAATAAACAAATAAAAAAGAAAACGAGCATAATCGACAAATAGAAAGGGACGATATGATAAACATTGTGGATAATAGTATAAGAATCTGCTTTGATGATGAAAGCCTTAGATTCACACTATGCAGAGGAGAGACGGTCTGGGAATGGAATACATCTTATGTGCCGTGTCTGGAGTATGAGAGGGGAAGGCTAGAATTCAAGGACGCCGTATCCATTTCCCATGAGCAGGTGGAGAACGGGATCGGAAGGGGGATCCGGAGCAGGTATGAGAGATTCCGCATTGGGGATGTGGAGATTCCGTATACGTTTGAGACTTACGTCTGGGTAGAGCGGGCGACGGGAGATATTTATTTTGAATGGATCCCGATCTGTGAAGAAGGGCTTCAGGTGAAGCATGTATACTGGCCGGGGGAGATGTCGTTCGAACAGAAGGAAGACGACTGGTACACGCTGCTGAATTTTCAGCAGGGGCTCATGATCCCGAATACATGGGAGACGAAGCTTGGCGATATTGTTTTTGACGGATATTTTGGAACGGCGGGAGGTTATATGCCCTGGTTCGCGCAGGTCAAGGGGCGGGAAGGTTATCTTGCATTGTGCATGACTCCGTGGAATGCGGGATATCAGGCGGAGCATCCGGCAGGAGGCCCATATACCCATGTCCATGTCTGGTATGAGCCAAGCCACGGCAAGATGGAATACCGGAGGATCATGCGTTACAGCCTGCTTAGCGGCTGCGATTATAACGATATCTGTAAGAAATACCGGGAATATGTGAATGAGCAGGGAAAGCTGTGTACTTTGAATGAAAAGGCGGCGCGGGTTCCGGCGGTAGACCGGTTGATCGGATGCGGATTCGTACATACGGGCATCAAGACGAACGTCAGAGAAGATTCGGATTTCTACGATAAGAACCAGCCGGACAAGAATAATCATCTTACAAGCTTTGCGGCGCGAGAAGAGCAGATGAGGGAATTGCACAAAGCAGGCGCCCAAAAAGTCTACCTGCATCTGGACGGATGGGCGCAGCCGGGTTATGACAACCAGCATCCGGATTATTCGCCGGCGTGTGAAGAAGCAGGCGGATGGGAGGGAATGCAGTCCCTTGCAGATACTATGCATGATCTGGGTTATCTTTTTGGCATCCATGACCAGTACAGAGATTATTACCTTGCGGCTCCAAGCTTCGATGAAGATTACGCCTGCAGGCTGACGGACGGAAGTTTTCCGCAGCATCAGCGGTGGGCGGGAGGACCGCAGTCATTCCTGTGCGCGACGCAGGCGCCGTATTATGTGAAACGGAATTTCGAAGAACTCCGTAAGCACAAAGTGAAACTGGACTGTGCGTATCTGGATGTATTTACATGCAATGAAGGGGACGAGTGTAATAATCCCCGCCACAGGATGAGCAGGAAGGAATGCTACGAGGCAAGAAACCATTGCTTTGACTACCTGATGTCACAGGGGATACTGCCAAGTTCGGAGGAAGTAAACGACTGGTGCGTGCCGAGTATGGTGTTCAGCCATTATGCTCCTTATGATTTCATGCTGCGCGAGCCTGGAAGCCCGAAGTACGGGGTGCCGGTGCCGTTGTTCAATCTGGTTTACCATGACTGCCTGATCGAGCCCTGGATGATGGATAAGGTCAGTGAGGAAGAGGATTATATGCTGTACGCCGTGTTAAACGGAGGAGCGCCCTATCTTCTCCGGGACGGTGCATATCCGAACTTTGACGGTTCTTTCGATTCATTGGAGTCAAGCCTTAAGGAAGATATCAGAAGATGCGAGGTGGTATCGAAGCTGCATGAAAAGGTGGCAAAATGTGAGATGGTGCGCCATGAGATGGTAGACGGGGATTATAACATCCAGCGGACGGTCTTTGCAGACGGTACTGCCGTAACGGTAGATTTCGGAAAACAGAAATTTGAAATCGTCTATGGAACAGAAAAAGAGACAAGAGGAAAGGGATGGGAGAATGAGTAGGCGGATGAAAGTCGCAATTGCGGGACTTGGGGGCAGAGGAAGAGATGTTTATGCAAAGTCTGCGCTGCTTCATGCGGACAAGATGGAGATCGTGGCGGTGGCGGACATTGATCCGAAGAAGGTCGCGCTTGCAGCGGAAGAATATCATGTGCCGAAGGAGGCATGCTTTTTAAGCGCGGAAGAGATGCTTAAAGAGGAGAAGCTTGCAGACGCCATGATCATAGCGACGCAGGATCGTCAGCATGTGGATCAGGCGATCATGGCTCTTGAGAAGGGGTATCACCTGCTGCTTGAGAAACCGATCTCGCCGGATCTCAATGAGTGCAGGAAGCTTGCCGAGGCGGCGAGGCACAGCGGATGCAAGATCGTGGTATGTCATGTACTCCGCTATACGCCGATCTATCAGAAGGTGAAGGAGTTGTTGGATTCCGGAGTGATCGGAGACGTGGTCTCTGTCATGGCGGCAGAGAACGTAGGATGGTATCATCAGGCGCACAGCTTCGTGCGCGGGAACTGGGCGAATTCCGACGAGACCAGCCCGATGATCCTGCAGAAATGTTGTCATGATATGGATCTGTATCTCTGGCTTACAGGGAAGACATGCGAGTCCATTACTTCCTTTGGGGATACTTATCTCTTTAAAGAAGAAAAGGCGCCGAAAGGCTGCGCGAAGCGTTGCTTTGACGGCTGTAAGGCGCGGGAAGACTGTCCGTTCGACGCGGAGAAGATCTATCTGGATAACAAAGTGTTCGGATACCGGAAGGGAAACCGGATCTGGCCTCTGGACGTACTGGTGCCGTCAGGGCCGACAGAAGAGAAGATCCTTGATGTGCTTAAGGAAAGCAGATACGGACAATGCGTTTATCACTGTGATAATAATGTTGTAGATCATCAGGTGGTGAATCTGAATATGACAGACGGTACGACGATGAGTTTTACCATGTGCGGCTTCACGCCGGAGATCTCCAGGTACGCCAGGTTCATGGGAACCAGAGGTGAGCTCCGGGTGGAGATGAAGCAGACGGCAGAAGATTGTGAGATCAGTATCCATAGATTTGAGAGCGATCTGCCGGTAGAAAATATTGATGTGGCGTCTCTTGCGGAGGATTTCACCGGACACGGCGGCGGCGACGACCGTATGGTGGTGGAATTCCTGGAGCTTATCAGCGGTGAGAAAGAAGAGAGTTCTTATGTGACGTCTCTGGAACGCTCGCTGGAAAGCCATTATTGCGCGCTGGCGGCGGAATACTCAAGGACGCATGGCGGACGCCCGGTAAAGATCGACGAATTTGCAAAATAAGATATTTATTGAGATATGTTTGCCTTCCGGGATCCTATAATGCAGGATGATGCTTGGACGGATCGGAAAGAACAGCACAGGAAGGCTTCATATAGAAACTTTAAAAACTTTTAAGAAAGAAGGAGTGAAGATTATGAAGAAGAATCTGAAGAAACTGGCAGCACTTGGATTGTGTGCAGCGATGGGTGCAACGATGGTTACAGGATGCGGCGGATCCGGAGACGGCAGCTCTGACGGTGGTTCATCAGGCGGTTCCGGAAAGACGGAGCTTGCATTTGGTATCTGGGATGAGAACCAGAGGCCGGCAATGGAACAGCTTGTAGAAGCGTACGAGAAAGAGCATGAGGATGTCAGCATTGAGATCCAGCTGACCCCATACAAAGGCGGAGAGTATTGGACCAAGTTAGAGGCAGCGGCAGGCGGCGGCAAAGCGCCGGATGTATTCTGGCTGAATGTGCTTCATCTGGATTCCTATGTGGATGGAGGTATCCTGGCAGATCTGACAGAAGCGATCGACGGATCTGACATCAATGATGCATTCCCGGAGGCGCTTGTCAATAACTATGTCCGCGACGGTGTAAATTATGCGGTTCCAAAGGACTTTGATACCAACGCTCTGTGGTATAACAAAGAAATCTTTGACAATGCAGAAGTAGCGTATCCGACAGACGACATGTCCTATGAGGATCTGGTTAAGATGGCGGAAGATCTGAAAGCAGCAGGGTTAGATGATGGTGTATATCCGTTCGCCTGTCCGGTTGATTTCCAGACATGGTACTATCAGACCGTATATGCCAACGGCGGCTATATCCTGAATGACGACAAGACAGAGACTGGTTATGAAGATCCTAAGACACAGGAAGGTATCCAGTGCTGGATCGACATGATCGACAAAGAACTGTCTCCAGGTTCCGCGGCGCTCTCCGAGACCACTGCAGACGCTATGTTCGAAGGCGGACAGCTTGCCATGAATTTCGCAGGTTCTTATATGGTTCCGGAATACGCAGGAAATGACGCGATCTCAGACAAGATCGACTGTGTAGAGATCCCGACTTTCAACGGCGTGGAAAATAACTGTATCAACGGACTTGGATATGCAGTATTCGAGGGAAGCAAGAATAAAGACGCGGCGATCGAATTCGCAATCTGGCTTGGAAGCGAAGAAGCGATGAAGATCCAGGGCGAGACGGGTGTTGTTATTTCTGCAAGGACAGACGCTCAGCACTATTTTGCAGATGCAAAACCGGATTATAACCTGGCGGCATATACCAATCATGCAGACAAAGCTTATCCGCTTCCGGTATGTATGGTGGCAGCAGAGCTCTATGACTTAGAGGCGACTTATCTGCAGAAAGCATATAGCGGTGAAGAGTCTCTGGAAGACGCATGTAAGGAGCTGAAAGCAGAGGCAGACGCATTGCTTGCGAAATAGCAGGGACTAAGTGGGTGACGATATGGCTGATAGTAATGTAAAGACAGGCAAAGTGAAGAAACCGGCAAGCAGGCGAGCGAAAAAGGACTGGGTCGCGGCATATGTTTTCATTGCCCCGGTCACGATCGGGCTTTTGATATTCTATATCTGGCCGTTTGTTCAGAATGTCTGGTTCAGTTTTAATGAAGTAAATAAATTTAACATGACGACCTTTGTGGGAGTCCAGAACTACGTCGATATGGTGCAGGATAAGGAGATGTGGAAAACATTCGGAAATACGCTGAAATACGTGGTATGTACGGTACCGGTAGGGCTGTTCTTATCCATCTGTATCGCTGCGCTCCTGAATTCCAAGATCAAAGGAACGTCAATTTACCGTACCTTATATTTTCTTCCTTCCGTAACGATGGCGGCGGCTGTCGCAATGGTATGGAAATGGATCTACAATGAGAAGATGGGAATCTTAAACAGTGTGATCCGCGGAATGGGAGGAAAGGGCGTCGGTTGGCTTACTGATCCGAAGATCGCGCTGTTTATGATCATGATCGTCGGTTTGTGGATGACGGTAGGATATAATATGATCATCCTGCTTGCAGGTATGCAGGGAATCTCAAAGTCCTACTATGAAGCGGCGGCGATCGACGGAGCCGGCTCTTTGCAGCAGTTTTTTAAGATTACGATACCGATGCTGACACCGACGATCTTCTTTGTAATGATCACCTCCATAATCAGCGGATTCCAGGTGTTTGACGTAGTCTACATGATGATCGGAAAGACCAATCCTGCTTATGCGAGTACACAGACGGTAGTAATGCTGTTCTATCGCCAGGCATTTGATTATGGATACAAGGGATATGCAGCGGCAATCTCTATCCTGATCTTCGCTGTTATCATGCTGGTAACGGTTGTTCAGCTCTGGGGACAAAAGAAATGGGTTAATTACGATTAGAAAGGAGGAAGCAGTATGAAAAGTAAATCAAATACAAAGAAATTATTTATACATTTGGCGCTTCTTCTTGGAATCGGAATTACGGTATTCCCGTTTCTGTGGATGGTTCTTACCTCCTTTAAGACGGTAGGAGAGGCTATGCAGATACCGCCCACATTTTTCCCGAAGAAGTTTTTGACGGACGCTTATTCACAGATCGTATCGGCGCTGCCGTTTGCAAGGGTATATCTGAATACGATCATATCTACGGTAGTGACGACGGTAGTACAGGTAATGTTCTGTTCTATGGCTGCGTATGCATTTGCGAGGATAGAATTCCCGTTTAAGAACGCGATATTTGTATTGATCCTGTCAGTTTTGATGGTGCCGGGGCAGATCTTCTTGATCCCTCAGTATCAGATCATTCAGAAGGTAGGATTACTGGATACCATACCGGCGTTATTCCTGCCGAACTTATTCAGTGCGTTTGGAACATTCCTTTTACGGCAGTTCTTCTTATCGTTGCCTAAAGAACTTGAGGAAGCGGCTCTTCTTGACGGTTGTAACCGTTATCAGATCTTCTGGAAGATCATGCTTCCGCTGACGAAGCCGGGAATCGTCTCACTGGTTATCTTCACTGCGAAGTTCGCGTGGAATGACTTCATGTGGCCGTTGATCGTCAACACATCTCCGAAGATGATGACGCTTGGTCCGGCGCTTTCTACCCTGCAGGGACAGTATACGACCAAGTATCCGATGCAGATGGCAGGCGCGGTTATGGCGGTTATCCCGATCATCGTATTGTTCTTCATCTTCCAGAAGCAGTTTATCGAAGGTGTGGCACAGTCAGGGATCAAAGGATAGAAGATAGGGAGAGGGGTAAAACCTTCTCCCTTATTTTGTGCCATGAAGGAGGAAATATGGAGAAATTTATCTATCTTATGAAAATGACTTTCATGACTAAACTTGCATATGTGAAGGCATTCTGGATCAATATCGCGGGAACGTTCGCGCCGGATTACGAGGTACTGCGCGCGGTTGACAGGGTGGATTTTTCCATAGAGAAGGGAGAGGCGGTCGGGTATGTGGGACCTAACGGCTCCGGGAAGTCTACGACGATCAAGATGCTGTGCGGTATCTTAAAGCCGACAGAAGGAAGTGTAAGGATCAACGGGTTGGATCCGTTCCAGGAGAGGGTCCGCAATAGTAAGGAGATCGGCGTGGTCTTCGGGAACCGTTCTATTCTCTGGTGGGACGTCCCGGTGATCGAGTCTTATCGGTTATTCCAGCGGTTATATGAGATCCCGGAAAAAAGGTTTGGGAGAATCTGGAGAAATTCACAGAGATCATGGGACTGGCGCCTCTGCTCTCGATTCCGGAGCGGCAGCTGTCTCTTGGGCAGAAGATGAGATGTAATATTGCGGGGGCGTTTCTTCACGATCCGAAGGTCGTATTTCTGGACGAACCGACGATCGGGCTGGACGCCGAGTCGAAAGCAGGGATCCGGGAGTTCATACGCCGGATCAACGCAGAAGAGAAGACAACGTTCATTGTGACCAGCCATGATTTTCAGGATATCGAGTCCTTGTGTCAGAGGATCGTATTGATCAACCATGGGAAGATATTGCTTGATGACAGCATGCAGAAGGTGAAGCTTGATTTTAACCGCAAGAAGCAGATCCAGTTCGAGGTAGATGTGAATCCATGGTACGGAAAAGAAGGTCTTCCGATGGAAGGCGTAAGCGCAGACGCAATGACGCCGCACAGCCTGCGCCTGGAGTATGACGTGGATGCTACAGATAGCGTGGAGATCATCCAGGCGGTGTCAGGCAAATGCGAGATCCGGGATATTACCATAGCCGGCAGAGATATCGAGAGCATTATCCGTGAGATCCTGAAAGAAGACGCGGCTTCTTAAAGAGAATGGATCCTATGCGTCGCAGCCGGAATCGGAGGTGTTGTCGTCAGGCTCATATTTGCGGAAGATGCGGTCAAAAAAGATGCAGAAAGTGTAGGCGACCACAGAATGGCCGCAGATCCCGCTGAGTATGATGACCAGTGCGAAGGATCTGGAAGATGCCGTACACAGATAGAGGATCACACCGCTTATGGCGAGCATAAGGATCGTATAAGGCAGAAAACCGACGATCATATAGACAGAATTCTTGAATGCCTGTCTTGTGCTGCATACGAAATGTGAGATCACCGGAAAGATATAGAGGAATACGCCGAACAGTATGCCGCAGATCACCCACAGGAGAACCCGGATCACTGCGAATAATACAGTATCCTGGGAGTTGAGGATATAAAAATCCATTCCTAAAAACGCGAAGATAAGAAGCAGGAGGATCCAGACAAGGGTTCCCTGCTTAAAATTTTGCCGGAAAGCTTTGAAAAAGTTCTTCCAGATGTAAGGGTCTTCCCCTCTGACGATCTTCAGGGAGACGTAATACATGCCGCAGAGAGAGGCGCCCATGGTAATGACGGGAATGCTGAAAAGTATAAAGATCAGATTCAGTATGACTAAGTCAAAGATCTTGGAGATAAATTGCATAACCGGATTGTCGATATTGAATAATTGATTCATAGAGTACCTCGCTTTGTTTTATAATAATTTTACTTTAAAAATCTTCCGAATTGTGATATATAAAACAGTATAACGGATTTGAAAGAGTAAAGCAATCATTTCAGGCTGATCGAGATTAATAGGAGGTTCGGATGAGAACAGAAGATACGGAACGAGATATGAAAGAAGAGAGAAAAGAAGAGGTCTTAAAAGAAGAAGAGATCGTAAAAGAGGCGTGGGGAAGTATGACCCTGGGGAAGAAGACGGAATATCTGTGGATGTATTATAGAGGCTGGCTCTTTGGAGCGCTGCTCTTGATCACGGTCGTCTGCCTGGGGGTAATGACGTATAAGGGAAAGCAGATGCCGGTGCTTCTAAATGCCGTCATAGTGGGAGGAAATGACCTGAAAGCCGACTGGCTGGAGGAATCGTTTGCCGGATACGCAGGCATTGAAGAAGAAGACGGTATCCTGCGTTTTCGGACCAATATACCGGACGACGGGGGCGGGATGACGAGTACGACGGCGCTTACGACCCTGATGGGTGCCGAGGCGGTGGATGTATTGGTCTGTCCGGAGAATGTGTACGAAGAATACGGCAGTCAGGGCGGCTTCCTGGATATGAGGGAACTCTTAGGCGACAGAGCGAAGGAATACGAAGATATGCTGACAGACCATGGCATATGCCTGAGATCAGGCAATCTTGCACAGAAAGAAGAGCTGACCGCTTACGATGAAGTCTATGTGGCGATCCCGGTGAATAGTCAGAATCCGGAGATGGCAGTACGTTTTGTGGAATATCTCCTGCAGTAATTTATCCGGAAACTAATTGGAAATACTTGACGAATACTGGTAAAACCAGTAAAATATTATGTGCGACTTAGAAAAATATATAGTTTTAGGAGGTCATGACAAATGGCAAAATGGGTTTATATGTTCAAAGAGGGTAACGCAACCATGAGAAACCTTCTTGGCGGTAAAGGTGCGAATCTTGCCGAGATGACGAGCTTGGGACTTCCGGTACCGCAGGGCTTTACGATCACAACAGAGGCCTGCACACAGTACTATGAAGACGGAAGAACGATCAATGACGAGATCATGGGACAGATCATGGAAGCTGTTACGAAGATGGAAGAGATCACGGAGAAGAAGTTCGGCGACAAGGAGAATCCGCTTCTCGTATCCGTGCGTTCCGGTGCAAGAGCATCCATGCCAGGTATGATGGATACAATCCTGAACCTTGGTCTGAATGAAGATGTAGTTGAGACTTTGGCAGAGAAGTCCCACAATCCACGTTGGGCATGGGACTGCTACAGAAGATTCATCCAGATGTATTCCGACGTAGTTATGGAAGTTGGCAAGAAGTATTTTGAAGAGCTGATCGACAAGATGAAAGAAGAGAAGGGCGTTAAGCAGGATGTAGAGCTTACGGCTGAGGATCTTCAGGCGCTTGCAGGACAGTTCAAGGCAGAATATAAAGAGAAGATCGGAGAGGATTTCCCATCTGACCCGAAGGAGCAGCTGATGGGTGCGATCAAGGCTGTGTTCCGTTCATGGGACAACCCGAGAGCGAATGTATACCGTCGTGACAATGACATCCCGTATTCATGGGGAACCGCTGTTAACGTACAGTCTATGGCATTTGGTAACATGGGCGACGACTGTGGTACCGGTGTTGCATTTACCCGTGATCCTGCTACAGGTGCGAACGGACTGTTCGGTGAGTTCCTGACCAATGCACAGGGCGAGGACGTAGTTGCAGGTGTCCGTACACCTATGCACATCTCTGAGATGGAGCAGAAGTTCCCGGAGGCATTCGTTCAGTTCAAGCAGGTATGCGAGACTCTTGAAAAGCATTATAGAGATATGCAGGATATGGAGTTTACCGTAGAGCATGGAAAGCTTTATATGCTGCAGACACGTAATGGTAAGAGAACGGCTCAGGCTGCTCTTAAGATTGCG
Source organism: Dorea sp. 5-2 (assembly GCF_000403455.2). Lineage (GTDB taxonomy): Bacteria > Bacillota > Clostridia > Lachnospirales > Lachnospiraceae > Sporofaciens. Next base: position 310,981 of record NZ_KE159726.1, read on the forward strand.
TGTGACCTTGTAGACGAAGGCATGAGAACAGAGGAAGAAGCTGTTGCAATGATCGATCCTCGTAACCTTGACACCCTGCTTCATCCGCAGTTCGACGCTGCTGCGCTGAAGGCTGCCACACCGCTTGGCAAAGGTCTTGGAGCATCTCCTGGAGCAGCATGCGGTAAGGTTGTATTCACGGCTGAGGATGCTGTTGAATGGCACGCAAGAGGCGAGAAGGTTGTCCTGGTGCGTCTTGAGACATCACCGGAAGACATCACAGGTATGAAGTCTTCACAGGGTATCCTGACTGTCCGCGGCGGTATGACAAGCCATGCGGCCGTTGTTGCACGTGGAATGGGTACATGCTGTGTATCTGGATGCGGCGACATCGCTATGGACGAGGAGAATAAGAAGTTTACACTGGCAGGAAAGGAATTCCACGAGGGAGATTCAATTTCTATTGATGGTACGACAGGTAACATCTACGAAGGAATCATTCCTACCGTTGACGCTCAGATCGCCGGAGAGTTCGGAAGGATCATGGCATGGGCGGACAAGTACAGAAGATTAAAAGTTCGTACGAACGCAGACACACCGGCAGATGCGAAGAAGGCAGTTGAGCTTGGCGCAGAAGGTATCGGTCTTTGCCGTACAGAGCATATGTTCTTCGAGGAAGACAGGATCGCTGCATTCCGTGAGATGATCTGTTCTGACACCGTAGAAGAAAGAGAAGCTGCTCTTGAGAAGATCCTGCCATATCAGCAGGGAGACTTCGAGGCTCTCTACACAGCGCTTGAGGGCAATCCGGTTACGATCCGTTTCCTTGACCCGCCGCTTCATGAGTTCGTTCCGACTGAGGAAGAGGACATCAAGAAACTGGCTGATACACAGGGTAAGACAGTAGAACAGATCAAGACTCTGATCGATTCTCTCCATGAGTTCAACCCGATGATGGGACATCGTGGATGCCGTCTTGCAGTTACTTATCCTGAGATTGCCAAGATGCAGACAAAGGCTGTGATCCGTGCGGCTATCAATGTGAAGAAGGCTCATCCGGATTGGGCAGTGAAGCCGGAGATCATGATCCCGCTGATCGGCGATATCAAAGAGCTTAAGTATGTGAAGAAGTTTGTCGTTGAGACTGCAGACGCAGAGATCGCGGCGTCAGGTATCGAGCTTGCGTACGAGGTTGGTACGATGATCGAGATCCCAAGAGCTGCGCTTACTGCAGATGAGATTGCTAAGGAAGCCGACTTCTTCTGCTTCGGTACGAATGACCTGACACAGATGACATTCGGATTCTCACGTGACGACGCAGGCAAGTTCCTTGAAGGATACTATGATGCGAAGATCTATGAGAACGATCCGTTTGCTAAGCTTGACCAGACAGGTGTTGGTAAGCTGATGGAGACAGCTATTAAGTTAGGTAAGCCGACGAATCCGGCGCTTCATATCGGTATCTGCGGCGAGCACGGCGGAGATCCAAGCTCCGTAGAGTTCTGCCATAAGATTGGTCTGGATTATGTATCCTGTTCACCATTCCGTGTACCGATCGCTCGTTTGGCAGCGGCGCAGGCATCTATTGCGAACAAATAAATAATAGTAATCAGGGACGCCCTATCTTTGACTTTTGTCAGAGAAAGGGCGTTTTTATTAAAAATGCCGTCTAACAACTTTTTTGGCTTATTTTATTTGAAATTCTTTGATTGAAAATCTGTATCATTTGTTAGAAGGATATAGTATAATGGACATGATTATAAGAAGCTTATAGATTATAACTGAACTATAAGAATGAGAAAAGTACTTTGTGGAGGAAGTCATGTGTAAAAAGAAAATTGCTATAAAATTATTTGCGGTAACAGTTGCGTTTTCCATGACATTATCTGGGTGTGCGTCAAGTTCGCCAACGCCATCCAAGGATAATAGTTCACTTATTTCGGAAAACACAGAATTGGATAGTGCTACAGAACAGGATGATGAAGATTTGGAGAAGAAAGAAACATCGGAAATCGAGGATATCGATATGGATCGTTTGGAAGAAGAAATACCAGAAGATGATTTGTCTCCTACCCAAAGGAATTCAATTAACATGTTAAATTACATGTCTACTTTGACTCAGAAGGTAAATGAATCAAGTGGAAATCAGATGCTTTTGGAAGAATTATATTCTTCATTAGTTAGTGATATGTATCCAAATGCTGTTGATACAAAAACACAGGCACAGATTACGAGTCTTATGGATACGATTGCTAATTATCAGATGATTACGGAGAAACGTGACCGTTTAGAATATATTTACGAGCAGAATCGAGCACAGGCATTACGACAGGCTATCCCTAATCCTGTAGGTCTATTGAGTGCAGTTGAATCTGGTAATTTATTGAAATCAGCAGCTTCTGTGTTATATATGGCAGTTGATTCTGTTTCTAGTTATAAATCGGCAACTTCACAGGCAGATCTTCAATATATACAGGAAGGATGGGAACTTGAAGATCAAGAAAAAGCGGAATTGCATAATAGTACCAAAAGTGCTCTGAACTATATGTATGATATGGTAAGAGATTATGATATTGATGGGGATTTGGCTCTATCTCAAGAACATATTGAGGATTTCGTGGAGTGGTCAAACAAACCGGAATCACAGTTGGTAAGTAAAACTGAATGGTTTAAGTCCCATGAGGATACCTATCGAGAGTTCGGACCATATTGGCTAGAATTAGCAAAATACTATTATAATATGGGAGATTATGCAAAATGCTTAGAGTCAATTCGTCAATATGAATCTCTTGCAACACGTATTTATCGAAAGGATTTGGAAAAGGCTACAGTTCTTCCAATGATTATAGTTTCAGCAAAAGAGACACTAGCTGAAGATGAATATATTAAGCTTGCAGACCAATACTGTTCTGAAATATGTGATAATACGGGAGATGAGGATTGGAGTCTTAAATATTTTGCAGCACAAATTTATATGGATCTTTATACTTTAACAAAGTATGAATGCTTCTAGCGGTTTGTGACGTAGAAAATGGTATAAGAAGCAAACCTTCCGAAATTCTGTTTTTGTAGACAGACTTGGAAGATTACAGAAAATATAGTATAATCAGTTACAGCAATCTATTTTCAAGCTGTAGCTGGCGCAGGTTGAGTGGAAGACTGACTTTTCGTCTGTGGGGACTTTGGAGGTCTCCCTCGCCTTTTTGCAGGTTTCTGTTCTGTGGGTGTTGCCGCGGTCTTGGATTTAGGTTGCTTTTTCTGTGGGCTTTTTTTCGGTTTGTCGGTTTTAGCTCCCTCCCCAGCCTGACTCGCCTGTGAACACTGCGTCTCAACCGTGCGGATTGTTTCCGGATCGACTCCATGCTCCCCAAGGAATTCGATGATGTTTGTAAGATTCAGCTCTTTTTGAGATTGTTTGCGTGTTACAACCTGTTCATAGTCAATAGGTGCAAAGTCTTTATCATCCCTTATCATGTGGTAGATTGCCACAAGCATTTTCCTTGCGATGGCAATGATGGCCTTTTTATGGCCCCGGCGTTTTTTGAGCGTCAAATATTTATAATAGAAATAGGGATGCTTTTTAGTGCTTTTGATGGCGGCGAGGGCACATTGCACCATGAGTGGCTTTAGATAATGGCCGCCCTTTCCAATTTTGGTGGTTTTCTTCTTCCCCGCACTTGAATTATTTGCGGGGGAAAGCCCCGCCCAGGAAGCAAGGGAATCGCTGTTCCGCCATACGGACATGTCAGCCCCAATCTCGCCAAGGATATAGAGGGCAGACTCCTCGGATATCCCGATCATGGTGACCAGGTGGCGGATGACCTTGCTGTATTTCAAACGGTAATAGGAAAGCTTCTCGTCAATCATGTCGATACATTTGTTCAGATCATCCATATGTGTTTGGATGACCTCAAGTTTGTCTCGCTGGGCACCAATGAATTCATAACCATGGATGCTGTCAAGGATCTCTTCCGTGGAAGCCTTGACGCCGTGCCGCACAAAACTGAGGATTTTTTCATCGCTCACTTCATCCGGGTCTGTATGGATCAGGTATGACATAATGTCGCTGGCCGATTTACCGAATGGGTCCGTAAAGACAGAGTCAAGGCGCACTTTCGAGATTGTCATGGAATTCTGGAACCGGTTTTTTTCAGAAGTCCGGATATATGTGAGTTTTAACCGGTAACGGCATAATTCACGCAGATCCCGGATGTCTGCCGGCGGGATAAAAGAAGCAACGACCAGATCCATGCGGAAGAGATTGGCGATGTGGATTGCGTCACGGAAATCCGTCTTTTTGCCCTTGGCCTGCTTCACATACTTTGGATGGGTTAGGATAGGCTTTAACCCATTGTGCTCCAGGATGTCGTAGACAGGGATCCAGTATTTCCCGGTTGATTCCATGCAGACATCCTGGACGCCATAGGAAGCGAACCATTCCGCCATCAGGCGGATGTCGCTGTTCGAAGCGGTGAACTGCCTGACATAAAAGACAGCGCTTAGGGATTCCCCGTCCGTGACACAGGCAGCCGCCATCAGGACAGATTTGTGCACATCGACAGCCCCGCAGACTGGGCGTTTGATGTCATTCGATGGTGATGTGATGACGCGCGTTCCATCATCAAGGGTTACGTTCTTCAGGCCATCGGAGGTGTAACGCCCCTCATCACAGGCCCGGAGTTTTGAGTGTTTATTAGAAGATGCCATAATACAAACCTCCATTCATGTTTGGGAGCAGAGCTGAAGGTGGTAACGGCATTGACTGCCATCCCTGCGGGAAACCATGCATATACACTGGTTATATTCATAAGTATCCGGGCTTGAAAGCGCCAATCGTTTGTGCAAAAGGGAAGGCTGCAACTTATAAAGATTCGGCTTCTGGGACTCCAGACGTTATGACGTGCTCTGTAGTATACCGATACCAGAACCAGTATAAAACAATAAAAGGAGAAACAGAAGCCCTCAAAAAGAATATATTTGCGTGACCGACATTCATCATCGTTTGTGCCGGGGCGCATACCAAAGAAAAACAAGAAGAAAAGCCGGGACGCGCCCCTGCATAATCACAAAGATGAAACATATTTGGATGCTGCTTATAAAATTGCCCGCGATAATGTTATAGTTTTGGCAGATAATCAGAGAACATTAAATAAAACTTATATGGCGGATGTTCAAGAAATAGAATCCCAAAAGGATGATTCTGAAAATAAAAAGAAAGAAACAAAAAAGTATAATAAATTACTGAAAAAAGAACGAAAAATAGCATTGCCTCCAGTAAGTGAAGCATTGTATCTTAATGCTGATTTATTGTTTGCTTTGGCAAAGAATCTGGATGTCTCAGAGGAAGAAAAAGAAACGATAGAAGCAATTCTTCATGAAAACGAAGACGCGATTTTCCTTGCTAAGTCATTAGATCAGCGCTTTTGGTTTTGGGAGAGACATAAAGACTTTGATATAGATAAAGTCAATATTTCCTTCGACGGTGATAAATTATCTATTCCTGCATCTTGTGTTACCGACAGAGTTGGTATTCATGTAATTGTATCGGGAAAAAAGAAAGAAACAATTATTGAAGATTGGACGGTTACAAAAGTAAAAAGGCAAAAAAAATCAAAGGATTGTTCGGAATTTACAGCTACATTTGAAAGTGAAAAAGCAAAAGATTATAAATACAAATCAGGAGATAAAATTTCTATTAAAGTAATGCCTGTTGCAGATACACCTGATGAAAATATGGTTTTTCAATATGCTGTAAAATCAGATAAGAAGTTTCTTGTTTTTGACGGTGTCAAACTGGAAAGGATGAAGAATGAGTAAACGTATATGTTCGCTACTTTTAGCAGTTATGCTGTTGCTTTCTTCCGGAAATACTGTTTTAGCTTGTGATGAAGATCAAATCAATACATATGTTCCTCAAATATTGTTCGGAGATAGTGCTTTCAGTAAAGCTTCTAATGAAAAAGTTAAAATGCTTTTGGATGCACTATATCTCAACAGTATGCAGTCGGATGGACAAGGGAAGGACAAGATTGAATATTTAAAGCGTAAGAAAGTCCGGGGCATTGGAAGTCTGTCCGATTTAGATATAAAGCATAAAGAGCTGATGAAGTGTTCCCATAATACTTGGGAATATGAATATGCGGGGGCAGAGAAACAGCAGAACAATAGAAAAGAAGTCCTCCAAAATACGGTTAATAAAGTATTTGATTTCGGATTCTTTAATAACCTATTTGGATGTAAAAAGGGAAAATGTAATAGTTTCGCTGCATTATTATATTATTTGCATATTTTGTCGGATTATTTGGCAGATGAGCCGGATGAAACAAGAACAGTTGTAAATGATAAAGAGGTTCCTTCCTATGTAGGTATAGCCTCTGTTCCTATCAGAGCAAATAAACCATCGTTTACAAAAAATCAACGAAACATCAGAGAATCTTTTTATAAACCTAGTCAATTAGATGCTCAAAACCGATCAGGGGCTGCTTTTGCTAATGTTGGGAAGGATACGCTCGAAATGGTTGGTGATAGAGAAAATATGGTTTCAATAAAGCCTTCTGGTTGGAATCAAAATAAATACAATGGCTTGGTTACGTCACAGCCTCCTTATATATTTAATAGATGTCATTTGATTGCGCATCAGTTAGGAGGAAAGGAAGAAGAAAGAAATTTAATTACTGGAACGCGTTATTTAAACGAGGCAATGATTCCCTATGAAAATAAGATAAAAGATTATGTTACAAAAACTGGAAATCATGTTCTATATCGGGTAACACCAATTTTTGAGCGAGATAATAAACTGGCTTCGGGTGTTCAATTAGAAGCATATTCGATTGAAGATTCCGGAAAAGGAGTTAGCTTTAATGTTTACTGTTACAATGTTCAACCAGGTGTTGATATAAATTACATGAATGGAAACAATGAAAAGGCGGACGATATATTAACCAAGAAGAATACGATACCTTTTGCGGTAAAAAATCCAACAGATAATTCTCCGGATCTTATTTATGAAATGAATAAGCATTTGAAAATATTATTTGATGATCAGAAAAATAAAAATATGTATAATTCTATGATGAATGATATTACAACTATTGCAAATGAAGCCAGAGCTATTGAAAAACCTGAAGAAGTTGCAAAAGACTATATTGAACTAAGAAGGTGTGAGTATAAGTATCTGGAAGTACTTACAAATTATGTGCCGTTACTATTGGAAAAAGAGAAGTTCTTTCGGTCAACATTTAAGTGACAGAATAAATGCTCTGAATTCAAAAAACAAAATTCAGGTTCAGAGATGGATGAGAAAAAACCTAAATTACCAGCGTATATGATTTTTGATAATGTAGACGAGTACAATAAATATGAAGAGGGGGTACATTACGAAAAAAATGGCTTAAGAGGAGAAAAAGGAAAATTTGTTAAGCCTGTAAATCATATTCTTATGACTGAGGAAGATATTATTTCAGAAGCTGAAAAAATAGAATCTAAGAGAAAAAGGGAAAGGCGAGTGGAATTAGAACATAAGGAAGAATTATATTCAGCAAAAGGGTATAGAAAAAGCTAAGTTTGTAAAAGATGTTGCACATGCAGTTTTGACAAATGAAGAGCCAAAGGATCTCAAACTTTTGGATGAAAGTGAAAATACAGAAATGATAGAAAGACCATCTGGTATATCCTATGAAAAAATATTTGTTGAAATGACACCAGAACAGCGAAATAAACTAATTTTTGCTATAGAACTTATGGCGGATGCTTTAAAAAATGTAAAAGTGTTTACTAAACAGGGAGACATTTATCAATTAACTCACGAAGAAAGAAAGCAACTTCTAGTAGAAAGTGCTAAGGAACAGGTTTGTCTTTTATTGAGTAGTGATTATAAAATGAATGAAGTTACAGAAAGACTCATATTAGAATGTATAACAAGTGAAGTAGAGCAAATGTCCTTTAATACTCAGGAGTAAAAAATTGTATTATATTTGTATGTATAAAGAAGTATTGGGTCAAAGGAGTCTATAAATTGTAGCGGAGATATCATTACGGGTATCTCTGCTATTTTTACAACCCTGAATATCCGATTCAGAGCTACTTTGTGCTTATATACTAACGATTCTATGTCTTTTGTCAATAGATTTTAAGATGGCAATATTTTTTCATTTATTTCCTGTATCTTAGTATTTTATCCCAGCTCTCTGGGAATCCCATAGCATTTAATAATTGTTCCTTTGAAAGATGCGGACATTTTTTCAAAACATTGTTAATGATATGTAGCAGATTGCGCTTGAACTTCTTGAAATCTTCATTATCAATCAAATATCTTAATGCAAGCATAACAGCAAACAGATCATTTTTTCCGCTTGTATATTGACCGTTTTTCTGTGGGATGTTTAGTTTTTTATGTAAAGGCATATTGGGAATAGTCTCTCGTATTCTGAAAGAATAAAGGCGTTCCCCATGGGCACATACATTTCGACATCTTGCAACTATTGTGATAAGCTGATGTAATTGTTTTTCTGATATACCACCAAAGCATTTTGCAATCTTAGTTCTTATATCTGTAGAAGCATATTGGTACATTTTTGATACCTGTCCAAATGTAAGAGCATTCATAGCTACCCACAATGGAACATTTCCATATACTTTCGCATGATGGGTGATATATGCATAGTTGCTTGGCAGAGAAATAGTCTTATTAAGAGATTTTACTAATCGTTCAATCTCGAAAGCATTTCGTTTTGAAAGATTATAGTTGTTTTTGTTCAAATAAGCATTCTGGTTATCCCCATACTTTTCGCAAAAATAATAGGACATCATAGATTTCATGTGACGCTCAATATGAAGAATATATTTCAAGAACAGGGTTCGCAGTTCTTCATCAAAGTAATAAAGCGATACGATTTCCTCAAAAGTAACGCCATAAATATATTTTCCGGATGCGGCATGTTTAAAAAGATTTTTATATCCGCCAATCAAAGAATAGTAACCTAATTTCTCCAATACTTCTTCAGCGTATGCCGGATTGGAAATTGTTAGCTGCTACTCATTTTTCAGTTTATTTAATTGTTGCTCATAGTTAAAAAACTGTTTCGGCATAGCTGCTCTCCTTTAAATATTTTGTGATATGGAAAAGGGAGCCCACGCATGGACTCCCCGGGCTACGGGCATCTCGAGGTTCCGTAGCACAACCACTACAAATACTATACAGAAAAAACTTAGAAAAGTCAATCTGTTTTGTAGTGATTTGATATGTAATATATGCAGTACGGAAAGAATTATTCTTTATTCCAGAGATATTTCTAGTTTTCTGTACATTGGAAATTTAAACTATCACTTCTTCCTTCTTTTCTTATTGGAATCCTTCAAAATATTTTCTATCAACTTCTCAAACGATTTTCTCTGTCTATTCCAGTAGGAAGAAGCATTTTGGCTGTAAGCTCTGCCAGTTTAGCCTCAGTCATATGTCCTTTATGCTTTAGCGCTTCCTGATGGAGTTGTTTCCCCTGATTTCTCATTTCTTCTGCGGTAACATCTGCCTTGGATTCTCTATATTCCTTCTTAGCATCCCGCATGATTTTCAGAAAGGTAGCCTTCAACTTCTCCAAATCTGCTTCCGTTCCGCTGACCTTTTGAGCATTCAGATGACGAAGTTCATTGGTTACTTCTGTTTTCTGAGAAGGATGTTCTTCTAGATATTCTGCAAGGTCTCCGGGTGCCAGGTCGATCACGTTATTTCGGGAGAGAAATCCTTCCTCATGGGCGCTTTCAAAATAGGCTTCAGCATATCCCATGAGAGGAATAAAGTTGCTGTGTTCTATGATTCGGCTGAGAAGTTCGGTGTTTACTTTGCCGGACAGCAGCGTAATCAATGCCTTGTTGGAAAGTCCCAGTTCATTCAGTTCTATATTCTTCTGAGAACGGACGGTGGTTCGTCCCAATAGACAATCTGTGGACACACCAAAATAATCGGCAAACTTTGTGATGAGTTCATGTCCGATACTTTTGATGTCTTCATTTTCAATTCTTGTAAACTGGGAAGCAGGGATTCCCAAATCCTCACTCACTTTTTCGTTAAGCCCCGTTCGATACGCAAGTCTCCAATTTTCTCATGGATATTTCCAGGTAATTCAGCCATCTCTATCAACTCCCTTAGCTTTATTTTAGTCGTTACCCGGGAAGAGGTCAATCCATACTATTGCAAATTTGCAATTTCTACAGCCTTGATTTCCAGGGAATTGCTATGCCTGCAAGAAACGCTGTTTTCTGATTTTTCTATGCTACGATATCTCTACAAAAGCGGACAACGCTTGTGTACCTTGACAATCAGAGACAACAGAATCAGCGGTAAGCAGATAATGACACTCACATCTGATAGGTGAAACTGTAATAAAAATAAAATATATGGAGGAAGATTATGAAACAGATAACAGAAAAAATAGAAGAATTAAAAGAGATTCATGTTGAAAAAATGCATTTTCGTGTAATCAGTAGACATCCGCAGTATTTCATAGACACTGCAAACCGCATATTTGAAGAGCAAAGGAAAGATCTGTATAACATTTTTAAAAAGTATGCACAATTTTAGATTCGGGATGCAGTATTTATGGTATGATCAATGTAATGGAGAGAGACTGTTTACACATAGTAAGGAGGCATGCGCTATGTGTCCGATCGATGCTTTATACGCAAGACAGTCACTGGATAAAAAAGATAGTATCTCCATTGAAAATCAACTTGAGTTTTGTAAATATGAAACTCGCGGGGCTGAGTACGAAACGTACACTGACAAAGGATTCAGCGGAAAAAATACCAACAGACCGGCATTTGCAAAAATGATGGAAGACATTCGAGCAGGAAAGATTAAACGAGTTATTGTTTATAAGCTTGATCGCATCAGTCGTTCTATTCTCGATTTTTCCAATATGATGGAAATTTTTCAGCAGTATCAGGTGGAATTTGTTTCTTCCACAGAGAGGTTTGATACTTCTACACCAATCGGTAATGCTATGTTGAATATTTCAATCGTATTTGCTCAGTTGGAGCGTGAAACAATTCAGAAACGTATAACGGATGCTTATGCTACGAAAAGTCAGAAAGGCTATTATATGGGTAGTCGTGTACCGTATGGATTTCAGTTGGAAAAAACGATCATCAATGGAATTCATACATCTGTTTTTGTGCCGGAATCGAATGAGATGAAACAAATTCGGTTAATTTATCAGTTATATTTGAATCCAGATATGACCTTGGGAGCAATTATGAGAGAATTGCTTCGTCAAGGCTTTACAGAAAAACGAGGGACGCCCTGGTCTACTGCAAAAATCAGCGAGATTCTTCGAAATCCGGTATATGTAAAGGCAGATATGGATATCTACAATTTCTTTGAAAGCCAGAGAGCAAATATGATTACCCCGGCTTCTGATTATGTAGGAACCAATGGCATCTTCTTATATAAAGGGATAAATGGAGATAAGACAAAGAAAAAGCAGTACGATTTAGTGGATCGGGATGTGATTATCGCTCCCCATTTGGGAGTGATCGAGTCTGATATTTGGCTGAAATGTCGGTTAAAGATCATGAAAAATCGACAGTCAGCAAGAACAAACAAAGGAAAACGAACATGGCTTGCAGGAAAAGTGAAATGCAAGAAATGTGGTTATGCCTATACGGTTACAATGTCAAATACGAAAGCAGGTCGGTATTTTCAATGTTCAGGTTCCCGATATTCAAATATCCCGCTGCTCTGCAGCGCTACAAATTTGATGCCCCGTTGCTTGCAGCGAGGTCTTTGACTGAAAATAAGCAGAAATTTTTTGGTCAGATTATGACGAGCAGATCCCAGATAACGATGTAGGGATGTAGGCATAAATAAATCATAAAAATTTTGTTGCAAAAGCGGCTGTAAAACCGTACAATATAAACAGGGAAGTATGTATAATGCAATAGAAGCCATACTAACAGAGGAGGTGCTTATATGGCAACTTCAAGTATCACGAAAAATTTTGTCATTTCCGGTGAGAAACAGGTGGAAATGTTTGCTGATGCAATAGAAGCGTCTGCCAAAGACCGCCCTGTTTGTATTCCTATTGCTGCAAGGTTTGTAAAGGGAGAGGCGGAACTGATAGAGTTTATGGAGGAAAGGGAGAAAGCGAATGGTGGCGTTTGTGGAGGCAAATGACGAGGAAAGGCTGCTGGCGTTTTACCAGGACAATAAATTCCGGCAGTTTGACACCCGGCTTACGACTTCGAATACAACAGACCAGCATGAACTGGTACAGCTTTTAAGGCTGCTCTAAGAAAAATTGGATAGTAACGAAAAGGCGCATGGAACATAAGTATTACAGTCCATGCGTCTTTTTTAATTCATGGCAATGGAAAGACCATAAAGCGGTATTTCTATTACAGATACAAAACAGTTCACGAAGGAGAATGATGTGCTAAAGCAGTTCAGGCATCTATTGCGAAATTATCTGATATATATTTGGATTGCGGGATATGATATCTGATGTTATTATAAATAATAAGTAGAAAGGCAGGTAGGAGTGTGTCTATGATTGGTTATATATTTCCGTAAATTAATGATGTAAGTATTCTTAAAAAGTAGAGTGTGGTGATAAAGATGATAAAATTTGCAATTTGTGACGACGAGCCGGTTATGGCGCAGGAGATTGCAGATCAACTTTCAGAATACATGAATGAGGAGCATATTACATCGTACTGTGTCAATAGCTTTTCAGACGGACGATCCCTTTTAGAAAGCGGTTGTGATTTTGATGTGATTTTCCTTGATATTCAGATGGAGCAGCCAAATGGGCTGGAAACCGCTAAAATATTGCGTCAGCATAAAAATCACTGCCTGTTGATCTTCGTGACTGTTCTGAAAGAGTGTGTATTTGACGCTTTTGAAGTTGAGGCATTTGACTATTTGGTCAAACCATTAGATAGTGGCCATTTCAAGAGAACAATGGACAGGATGATCAAATCTATACGGCAGAGAGAGACAAAAAGTATTGTTGTCCGGAGAGGAACTTCCTGTGATGTTATTCTGTTAGCCGAAATCGTGTATTGTGAGGTGCAGGGCAGAAAAATCTATATCCACCAAAGCAACGGAAAAATCACCGACTATTATGATAAGCTGGATGATTTAGAACAGCGTATGGATGAACGTTTTTTCAGATGCCACAGAAGTTATCTTGTCAATATTGAATATGTCCGTGGATGTAATACCGGACAGGTCATACTGTCACAGGGCGATAAAATTCCTGTTTCCAGATTGCGAGAGCGAGATTTGACGCAGGCTCTTTTGCGTTATATGAAAGAGAGGGCTTTTTGATATGGACTATTTCAGCCTATGCATTGACGGTCTTTGCCTGCTTGGGCAATGTGTGATGCATATTGCTTTTGTCAGCCGTCTGACCGGGAAGAAACAGAAAATATGGCACTTCGCTATCTACTTGTTTCTGCTCTGTATCATACAATGGTTTTTCACTACATTCGACTTTCCCGACGAGTTGCCCGTCGGTGCGGAGTTGCTTCTATTATACAGTGTGAGCCGTCTGGCTTTGCGGAACCGGCAATCTGTATCTTGGACTGCTGCAATTTTGGCAGTTTATATTTCTCAGCTTTCTTTCGGTATCGTCAACTCGGTAGATGCAATACTATTCCCCCGTATGGTCGGGAAACCAATGCTGTATCTGTTAGTTCTTTTAGCAACGCTGACCGTTTTTGTAATCTGCGCCTGTTGCTGCGGTGCGGTATTGAAATTTCTATCTCTGACAGAAGATCGTCAAATGCCGTATGTCGGTTTGTTGTTATTTCCCGGACTGTTTTTCTTTGGCGCTGAACTGTATATTCTGCAAACTTCATATAGTGTTTTACCTTCGTCCATTTCGTTGGGGGAGGCAGGGAGACACGGTGCATTATTAGTCATGCAGATCCTGGGGCTTGGAGCGTTACTCTGTACACTGTACGCCTACCGACACATCTGTCACAGTTTTCAAACGCAGGCGGCGTTACGATCTTTGGAGCAAGCAACTCAAGGACAAAAAAACTATATTGCCGAGGCTCAAAGGCGCTACGAGCAAACGAAAGCATTTCGCCATGATATTGCGAATCACTTGTTTGTACTTGATGGGCTGTTAAATAATGGAGAACTGGATGAAAGCAAAGCATACCTGAACAAGCTGAAAACGGTTTCGGCGTCCCTGTCCTTTCCATATCAAACAGGTAATCCAGTGGTAGATATTTTGCTAAGTGAAAAGCTGGGACTGGCAAAAGAAATTACAGCAGAGGTTTCGCTGTTCCTGCCAAGACCCTGCGGGATGGACGATTTTGATCTGTGTGTGATTTTTGCAAATGCGTTGGATAATGCGATCCATGCGTGTCAATCCGTTAAGGGGACGAAGTTGATCCGTATCCGTGGGGAACGGCGGGGTGATTTTTATATGCTGGCATTTGAAAATTCCTGTTCAGATGAACCGCTGCCCCCGGCGGGAACAGGGCTTACCAATATCAGATCGGTGGCAGAAAAATATCATGGCGCGACACTGACAGAAAAAACGGGACAGTGGTTTTCCTTGAATGTACTGTTGAACATTTCATTACATCCTCCGTAAAAACTAGATGCAGTGAAGTATTGGCGGATTTTACTGAAAAGATAAATTTTGCACATCAATCCTAACCTTTAAAGCAAAATTTCTTACATTTCATACAAGAACCCTTGCACATTACGGATAAAAAGGTAAAATATATACAGAAATAAGAGATGGCCGTCTCGGAAAATGAGTGAGAAAATATAAAAACGGAGGATGGGATAACAAAATGGAAGGAAAGAAAAAAGGACTATCAATTTCTCTTACAACACAGATTCTGTTCGCTACATTCGGCGGTATTATCTTCGGCGCAATTGTTGGAGAGTGGGCATCAAACTTAAAATTTATCGGTGATATCTTTCTTCGTCTGATCCAGATGTCGGTAGTGCTTCTTGTCATGTCGGCAGTGGCTGCGGCAGTGGGAAGCGGAGACGGACAGGACGTGGGAAAGATGGGTTTCCACACTTTTAAATGGATCATCGGATTTACAGTAATCTCTGCAGGTTTTGGAGTGGTGCTTTCCATGCTCCTGAAACCGGGCGTCGGGATCGAGCTTGTGAGTGCGGAAGATGTGGCGAATGCTACGGTTGAATCAGCCTCCTTACAGGAGACGATTCTTGGATTCGTACCTACGAACGTGATCAGTTCTATGTCAGAAGGCGCTATGGTTCCATGTATTGTATTTGCATTATTCTTCGGAATTGCAATGGGCGCTTATACAAAGCAGAGCGGCAACCGCATTATCGTCGACTGGGTAAAAGGGATCAACGCAGTGATCACAAATATCATCAAGACCGTAATGACCATCGCTCCGATCGGAATCTTCTGTCTGTTGGCAAATGTAGCCGGCTCCACAGGATTAAAGGTTATCATCCCGATGCTTAAATTCCTTGGGCTGCTTCTGATCGGCGACGCGATCCAGTTCCTGCTCTTCGGGCCTTTCACAGCAGCTTTGTGTAAGGTGAATGTGGCAAAGATGCCGAAGAAATTTGCGAAGATGTCCATTATGGCAGTTACGACGACTTCCGGCGCGATCTGCCTTCCGACGAAGATGGAAGATGCGGTTACGAAGTTTGGCGTCAGCCGTAAGGTGGCGGACTTTACAGGACCGATCACCATGTCTATGAATAGCTGCGGCGCCGCACAGTGTTATGTTGCCGCGATCTTCTTCATGGCACAGTCAACGGGGATCAATATGTCAGTATACCAGATGGGTATGGCGATCCTGTTATCTTGTCTGATGTGTATGGGCACGATCTCCGTACCGGGCGGTTCGGTTATCGTATATACTTTCCTTGCGTCCTCTTTGGGACTTCCGCTTGAGAGTATCGCGGTACTGATCGGTATCGACTGGTTCGCAGGAATGTTCCGTACGCTGATGAATGTAGATGTGGACGTTATGGTAGGTATGCTGGTTGCAAGTAAACTTGGCGAATTAGACCGTGATGTTTATAACGAAAAGAAGACGGTCACATATAATTAAGGTTTCGGATCATTATTTGTACATACATAACTCTCTTTGGAGCCTCTGATACAAGATATTGTATCAGAGGCTCCGCTTTTTTGCTTATTGTATCCTGTCTGAAAATATGATACATTACAAGAAGTAAGAAAAGTATATAGATGTTAGAAGGAGGAGAGATGCAGGAAAATACATTGGTGTTTCATTTAATCCTGAATATCAGCCTGCTTGTACTGGTGGCGAATCTGATCTCGAAATTCCGCCTGATCCAGGATCTGATCGTGCAGGAGGAGCGGAACCTGAAGAGTCAGACGTTCTTATCCCTGCTCTTTGGAGGCGTCGTGATCTTGTCCACATATACAGGGATAGATATTGGTTCTTATAGTCTGAATACGCGCGTCATAGGAGCAATGGCGGCAGGGCTTCTCGGAGGGCCGATCGTGGGGCTGTACGCGTCCCTGATCGGTGCGGTTTATGTATACTTTTTCTCTTCCCCGCAGGCATTTGCCATGGCGTCGGCATTCTCTACCATGCTGTTCGGACTCCTCGGAGGCGGTTTCTATCCATATTTTCAGCGGGGAAAATGGAAGTACCAGGATCTGTTTCTCCTGACATGTTTTGCGGAAGTCTGTGACATGGTGTCACTTTTGCGCTTTACGGTGCCGGTGGAGATGGCGCTGAATACCATATTGGAGATATCTCTGCCGATGATCTTGCTGAACGCTTGCGGAATCTTGATCTTTATCTCAAGCTTTAATAATATGTTCATCCAGCAGGATATCGAGAGAAGCCGTCAGCTGCAGCAGGCGTCGGAGCTCATGAAGAAGTGCCTCCCCCAGTTGGTTCAGGGCATCGGAGACGGAGAGAATATGAGACGTTTTGTGGAGATCATACTCGAGGAGACAGACTGGGCGGGAGCTATGGTCACGAACAGAAGTGAGATAATCGCGGATTGTCAGCGGGAAGCTTCAGAAAGCCTGCAGCCGGAGGTGGGGATACCAGACATAGGGCTTCGGGCGATGGAGTCGGGAAGGCTGGAAAGAATGTATAAGGTTCCTGTCACCAGCGCCTGGTATGAATGTATGAAGGAGTATTCTCTTGTGGCGGCGCCTTTCGTTATCCGAGAGCAGACGGTGGGCTGCCTGATCGTATGGGTCAGGAAGCAGTGGGTGTTCCGGCAGAGTGAATTAGAGCTTCTGCAGCACCTGGTGACACTGAGTTCTTATCAGATCGCCCTGGCAGAACTGGAGCATCAAAAGGACATGCGGCAGAAGGCAGAATTCAAGGCGCTCCAGTTCCAGGTGAATCCGCATTTCCTCTTTAACGCGCTGAATACGGTGTCGTGTGTATGCAGGGAGAATCCCGAGCGCGCCAGGGAGCTTCTGGTCATCCTTGCAAATTATTTTCGCTATAACCTGGATTATGATGCCTACATGGTACCTATGGATGAGGAGATGGACCATGTCAGGGATTATCTGGAGCTTGAGCAGGCGAGATTCGAAGAGAAGCTGATCGTGTCATACGACGTGCCGGAACATATGGATATCAAGATCCCGACGCTGATCCTCCAGCCGATCGTGGAGAATGCGGTGCGCTATGGGATCAACCGCGAGGGAAAGAGGATCGTCTCGATCCAGGCAAAAGAGACGGAGGACGGATATCTGGTATGGATCCGGGATGAAGGAAAAGGAATCGAAGAAGAGATCCTTGAGAAACTGCTGAACGGGAAAGCGATCGGCAACAGCATCGGCTTGAGCAACGTGCATAAGAGGATGAAGAGTAACTACGGAGAAGAGTATGGGCTTCATATCGTAAGTTCTGCAGAAGGAACCTGTGTGGAACTGCATTTTATCAGGTGATCATGGTGCCGCATACGATTCGCGGGCCGTGGCGGAGAACACGGTCAGAGGAGGGGCAAGATGAGAATTGCAGTGATAGATGATGAGAGACCGGCGCGGAGCGAACTTAAGCATCAGCTTCTTAAGCTTCTGCCAGACGCCTTGATCGAGGAAGGCGAGAGCGGGGCGCAGGCATTGGAGATGGCGGGAGAAGGAGAATATGACCTGTTTTTCCTGGATATTAATCTGGGTGATATTAATGGAACTGTGCTTGTGAACGCGCTGAAGAAGATGCAGCCGGATATGAAGATCATATTTGTGACGGCTTATTCGGATTATGCGGTGAAGGCGTTTGAACTGGGAGTGGAGGATTATATCATGAAGCCCTACGACCAGAGGCGTCTTATGAAGATGCTGCAAAGATGGGATTACGGGAAGGAGAAGACACGGCGGGTAGAAGAGCAGCCTGTATCAGCGGAGACGGTATGGGAAGGGATGAGACGGGTGGCGATCAATACGGAAGGCAGGACGGTATTCGTAGAGATCTGTGATATCGCTTACATCGAGACGTATAACCGGGGCTGTTTGATACATGCGGCGGGAGATGAATACTATGAAGGAAAGACCATCGGTGAATATGAAAGGCGCCTGAAGGGTATGGGGTTCTTTCGGAGCCAGAAAAGTTATCTGATCAATCTTAATAAGGTGAAGGAGCTGTTCCTGTGGAAGAATAACAGCTTTGCCTTGAAGATGGAAGGATATGAGAAGAATATACTGCCGGTGGGGAGAGAGAAGATCAAAGTCCTGCGGCAGCTGCTGGAGCGTGTTTGATCTTACGAAATGGAAGCACAGGAGATGTCCGTTGTTCTATCGGCATAATCCATAGAAAAGGGATAAAAAAAGTGGAATGTTTGTCAAAAATTCTACAAATAAAAAGGTTGTTAATTAATTATCAATATGATATTATGATTACAGAAGGCGGCAGAAAACGACAAGTTGATCGGGAGTTCTGTAAGCCGGGTATATTGGGATGCTCAGGAATATCCGGACGAGTTGAACAGTATATTAGAATCAGTAAAAATGCATAGAGAAGGAGAACAAAGACATGAGCTGCAAAGTCACAATCATTGGAGCCGGAAGCGTAGGCGCTACAATTGCGTACACATTATCCGGTGAGGACATGGCATCCGAGATCGTCATGATCGACATCAACAAGGAGAAGGTAGAAGGCGAGGTTATGGATATCGAGCAGGGAACCTGTTTCAGAGATCCTGTGGCTATCGTTGCCGGAGACTACGAGGATGCGAAGGACTCAGACATCGTGATCATCACATCCGGTATCGCGCGTAAGCCAGGCCAGACGAGAATCGAACTGACACAGACCAACGTTAATATCTTAAAGCAGATCACACCGGAGATTGTAAAGGCGGCACCGAAGGCGCTTTATATCATTGTAAGCAATCCGGTTGATATCATGACCTATGTATTCACCAAGATTTCAGGTATTCCGGAGAATCAGATCATTGGTTCCGGAACCGTCTTAGATTCCGCAAGACTTCGCTGCGGACTTTCCGAACATTTTGAAGTGGCACAGAGAAATATCCATGCGTATGTATTCGGCGAGCACGGAGACACCTCTTTCATCCCGTGGTCAGCGGCACGGATCGCCGGCGTTAATGTGGATGATTTTGTTAAAATGATGCCTCATCTCGGAAAGGAAGAGAAGGAACTGGATAAAGAAGCGATGCTTACTTATGTACAGAAGTCAGGAGGCAAGATCATCGCGAATAAGGGAGCAACCTTCTATGCGGTTACGAGAGGTGTCTGCAGGTTATGCAGTATCCTGATGTCTGCTTCCGAATCCGTGACCACCGTATCATCCATGATGCACGGCGAATATGGGATCGAAGACGTCTGCTTAAGCACGCTGGCGCTGGTTGGGCCAAGGGGTATCCAGGGCAAGGTTCCGATGACTCTGACTGAGGAAGAGGTAGGAAAGCTTAAGGCAAGTGCGGATGCACTGAAGGAAGTTATCGCACAGATTGAGCTGTAAAAATTTTTACAAAATATATTAAGAAAGGACAGCGAGAACTATGAAGTACAGTTATTATCCGGGATGCACTTTGAGAACAAAGGCAAAGGATCTGGATGTTTATGCAAGGGCTTCAGCAGCAGCGCTTGGGATCGAACTTATAGAGATCGAAGACTGGCAGTGCTGCGGCGGGGTCTATCCGCTTGGTTCGGACGAGATCGCAACGAAACTGTCTTCCGTCCGCGCGCTGAATGCGGCGAAAGAGAAGGGGCAGGACCTTGTAACAATGTGTTCTGCATGCCATCATGTGATCAAGCGTGTCAATGACGACATGAGGAATGTAGAAGATATCCGTACCAGAGCGAACAATTACATGGAGCTTGAAGAGCCGTACGCAGGTGAGACAGAAGTTCTTCATTTTCTGGAAGTTCTTCGCGACAGAGTGGGATTTGACGAATTGAAAAAGAAGGTGACGAACCCTCTTACCGGCAGGAAGATCGGCGCATATTACGGCTGCCTGCTTCTTCGTCCAAGCAAACTTTTAAGTTTTGACGATCCGGAGAATCCGGCGATCATCGAAGACTTCATCCGTGCGATCGGAGCAGAGCCTGTGATCTATCCGTACCGCAACGAGTGCTGCGGCGGCTATATTTCCCTGAAAGAGAAGGATCTGTCCAAGTCCATGTGCGAGAAGATCATGGCAAGCGCCGAAGGCTTTGGAGCAGAGATGCTCACGACAGCCTGCCCGCTCTGTCTCTATAATCTGAACAAGACAACAGGGGCGTCTCTTCCGGTTGTCTACTTTACAGAGCTTCTTGCCGAAGCCTTAGGGGTGAAAGATCAGGTCAAAGAAGAAGGAAAAGAGGAGGTGCAGAAGTAATGAGTTCCCAGAAGAAACAAGCGGAGCTGATCAAGGAGATCAGCGGCGTGAATCCGCTCAAATGCATGAAATGCGGCAAATGTTCTGCATCCTGCCCATCTTATAACGAGATGGACATCAAACCACATCAGTTTGTGTCCTATGTGATCAATGAAGATATCGAAAGCCTGGTGAATTCCCAGTCATTATGGAAATGTCTCTCCTGCTTCGCGTGTGTGGAGAGATGTCCGCGCGATGTGAAACCAGGGAAGCTTATTGACGCTGCAAGACAGGTTGTTGTCCGTCAGAAAGAACAGAATTACCTGTTGGCAGATGAGATTCCGGAATTATTAGATCCGGAGCTTCCGCAGCAGTTATTAGTCAGTGCATTCAGAAGATACAGGAGGTGAGAAGCGCGTGCAGAGGATAGGAGTATTTGTCTGCCATTGCGGAAGCAATATTGCCGCTACGGTAGACGTAAGTAAAGTAGCAGAGATGTCGCTTATGGAACCAGGCGTTGTCCATGCCGAGGATTACCAGTATATGTGTTCCGAAGCCGGACAGGCGAAGATCGCGGCGGCTATTCAGGAGAAGAATCTGACGGGGATCGTCGTATGTTCTTGTTCCCCGCGTATGCATGAGGCAACCTTCAGAAAGGCGGCGGAGCGTGCGGGACTGAATCCATATATGGTAGAGATCGCCAACATCCGCGAGCATTGTTCCTGGATCCATAAGGATATGGAAGAGGCGACCAAGAAGGCTGTGATCCTCATGAGGGCGGCGGTTGCGAAAGTGAACCTGAACACACCGCTTCAGGCGGGAGAGAGCCGTGTGACCAAGAGGGCGCTGGTGATCGGAGGCGGAATCGCAGGTATCCAGACAGCCCTTGATATCGCGGACGCAGGTTATGAGGTTGATATCGTGGAGAAGACGCCGAGTATCGGCGGAAGGATGTCGCAGCTTGACAAGACGTTCCCGACGCTTGACTGTTCCGCGTGTATCCTGACGCCGAAGATGGTGGAAGCGTCGGCTCATGAGAAGATCACCATCTATACATACAGCGAAGTAGAGAAGGTAAGCGGGTTCGTAGGAGACTTCACCGTGGATATCCGCAAGAAAGCAAGAAGCGTGGATATGAACAAGTGTACCGGCTGCGGAGTCTGTCAGGAGAAATGTCCGTCCAAGAAGGCTCCGAGCGAGTTTAACAGAGGCCTGAATACCAGAAGCGCCATCTACACCCCGTTCGCACAGGCGATCCCGAATGTGCCGGTGATCGACCGTGAGGCGTGTATCAAGTTCAAGACCGGGAAATGCGGAATCTGTTCCAAGGTCTGCCAGGCAGGCGCCGTCGACTACGAGCAGAAGGATGAGATCATCTCAGAGAAGTACGGTGCGATCGTTGTCGCGACAGGGTTTGACACCATCAACCTGGACAAATATGACGAATACGCGTACAGCCAGAGCAAGGATGTCATCACGTCCTTAGAGTTGGAGCGTGTAATGAACGCGGCGGGACCGACCCACGGACACTTGGAGCGTCTCTCCGACGGAAAGGCTCCGAAAGAGATCGTATTTATCCAGTGCGTGGGAAGCCGTTGTTCCGACGACAGAGGCAAGCCGTATTGTTCCAAGATCTGTTGTATGTACACGGCGAAGCACGCCATGCTGATCCGTGACAAATACCCGGATGTGAACGTGACCGTATTCTATATCGACGTACGTACGCCTGGTAAGAACTTCGACGAGTTCTACAGAAGAGCGGTAGAGCAGTACGGAGTGAACTACATTAAAGGACAGGTCGGAAAGGTGATCCCGCAGCCGGATGGAAAACTTCTGGTACAAGGATCAGACCTTCTTGATAACCGTCAGATCTTAAAAGAAGCGGATATGGTAGTCCTTGCCACAGCCATCGAGCCGAATCCGGACGTACGTAAGATCGCGACCATGCTGACGGCAAGTATTGACACGAATAATTTCCTGACAGAGGCTCATGCAAAACTTCGTCCGGTAGAATCACCGACAGCGGGAATCTTCTTATCCGGCGTATGCCAGGGACCAAAGGATATCCCGGAGACGGTTGCCCAGGCGGGAGCTGCCGCTGTGAAAGCAATCGGGCTTCTTGCGAAGGATAAACTGATGACCAACCCATGTACCGCACAGTCAGACATCCTGCTGTGTAACGGATGTTCTACCTGTGAGAATGTATGTCCGTACGGTGCGATCACTTATGAAGACAAAGAGGTCAACGACCATGGAATCCGCGAGACACGCCGTGTGGCAGTGGTAAATAACGCACTTTGCCAGGGCTGCGGCGCTTGTACCGTTGCATGTCCGTCAGGAGCCATGGATCTGCAGGGCTTCTCCAATAGACAGATCTTAGCGGAGGTGGATGCAATATGCCGTTAGAAAATAAAGAATTCAAACCGAAGATTGTGGCATTCTGCTGTAACTGGTGCAGTTACGCGGGAGCCGACCTGGCAGGAAGCAGCCGTCTTACCTATCCTGCCGACGTGAAGATCATCCGCGTGCCATGTTCCTGCCGTGTGAATCCCATGTTCATCTTAAGAGCATTCGAGAAGGGAGCCGACGGAGTGATCATGTGCGGATGCCACCCGGGAGACTGTCATTACAGCACCGGAAACTTTTATGCGAGAAGGCGTATGACGCTGTTATTCTCCATGCTTGACTATATCGGCGTGGAAAACGGGCGTACCCGTGTAGAATGGGTATCTGCGGCAGAGGGCGTGAAGTTCTCTGAGACGATGAACAGTTTCGTAGAGAAGATCTATTCTCTCGGTGAAAATGTAAGATTGGGGGATCTAAGATGCAAGCAATAATTAACCGTGCAAAAGAACTGCTGGCTGACGGAACAGTGGCACGGGTTCTGGGCTGGAAGGCCGGAGACTTGCCTTACAATCCGGAACCGGCTTACTTCGAGACAGAAGAAGATTTGAAGGATTTTGTATATAACGGGTTCTGCGGAGCCAACTTAAGCAAATACATGATCGAAGCTTCCAAGCTGGAAGGAAAGACCATGGTCTGCTTAAAACCATGCGATACATACAGCTTTAACCAACTGATCAAGGAGCATCGGGTAGACCGGGAGAAAGCTTATATCGTAGGCGTGGGATGCAAGGGCAAACTGGATATTGAAAGAATCAAGAAGCAGGGGATCAAAGGAATCGAGAGCATCGAAGGCGCTGAGATCACGGATGAAGCGGATACTTTGAAGATTCAGACCATTTACGGAGAGAAATCTATCTCTTACGCAGACGGTATGCTGGAGAGATGCCACGTCTGCAAGGGCAAGGATCACATGATCTTTGACGAGCAGATCGGAGAGTCCAAGGAGACGAAGGATGCGGAGCGTTTCGACGAAGTAGCGAAGATCGAGGCGATGAGCCCGGAAGAGAAGTTCGCCTACTTCAGAAGTGAACTGAGTAAATGTATCCGCTGCAATGCCTGCAGGAATGCATGTCCTGCCTGCAGCTGCCGCAAATGCGTATTCGACAGCAACAAGTTCGACAGCTCCCAGAAGGCAAACGTGGACTCCTTCGAGGAGAAGATGTTCCACATCATCCGCGCGTTCCATGTTGCCGGAAGGTGTACAGACTGCGGCGAATGCAGCCGTGTATGTCCGCAGGGAATTCCGCTTCACCTGTTCAACCGTAAGTTTATCAAAGATATTGACGAATTATACGGCGAGTACCAGGCGGGGGCAGATACCGATTCAAAAGCACCGCTTACAAACTATACGTTTGAGGACGCGGAACCAAGTATTGTAGGAAAGAGGGGATAATGTATGTATAAGATAGCCAAAGAGAATCTTTCCGCATTATTCCAGTTGATCGCGGAAAATCGGGAACTGTATCTTCCGGTAAAGACTGCCGGACAGACGAATTTCGCGGCTTGGAGTGCGGACGCAGAGGTAGATCTTGATACCTTGAAGACCGTAAAATCAGCGAAAGATGCATTTTTCCCACAGAGCGAAGGGCTCTATACCGTGAAAAAAGAAGGAAAGAAGATGTCCATCGAGCCGGAGAGCCTAAAAGAGCAGGATTTCGTGGTATTCGGCATGAGGGCATGCGACGTGAAAGGATTAGAGGTACTGGACAAAGTATTCTTATCCGACCCGATCGACACGTTCTATGCGGCAAGGAGAGATCACGGAACCATCGTAGCTTTTGCCTGTCATGAGCCGGAGGAGACTTGCTTCTGTAAGGTATTCGGTGTGGATGCGGCGAAGCCGGCTTCTGACGTCGCAGTATGGACGGTTGGAGAGGAGTTGTATTGGACGGCGCTGACAGAAAAAGGCGAAGCTCTTACGGAAGCCGTGAAAGAACTTCTCACAGAGGACGGCGCAGGCGAAGCGGCAGTAGAGGCGGAGAAAGAAAATATCCATAAGATCGTGGAGAAGCTTCCTTATATGAACCTGTCCCTGGAAGGATGGAACGGAGACGCTCTCTCTGAGAAATTCGACTCCCCGGTCTGGGAAGAATTATACAAACCGTGTCTTGCATGCGGTACTTGTACTTTCGTATGTCCGACGTGTCAGTGTTATGATATCAAGGATTACACGGCAGGAAACAGCGTATCCCGTTACAGATGCTGGGATTCCTGCATGTATTCAGATTTTACGATGATGGCTCACGGCAACAACCGTACCAGCCAGATGCAGAGATTCCGCCAGAGATTCATGCACAAGCTGGTATACTATCCGGCGAACAACGACGGAATGTATTCCTGCGTCGGCTGCGGCCGCTGTGTGGAGAAATGCCCGCAGGCTCTTAATATTGTGAAGGTTGTGAAAGCATTTCAGAATCAGGGAGGTGAAAAATAATGGGTGAATGTACATGTCATAAAAATTATACATTAGATACGCTGATCCCACAGGTCGGCGTGATCACGGATATCCGTCAGGAGACGCCGGATGTGAAGACCTTCCGGGTAAATGCGCCCGAGGGAGGCAAGCTTTTTGAGCATATGCCGGGACAGTGCGCTATGGTCTGTGCGCCTGGGATCAGCGAAGGTATGTTTTCCATTACTTCTTCACCGACGAACAAGGAATATCAGGAATTCAGCATCAAGCAGTGCGGGATTTTGACAGATTACCTTCACAGTCTGGAGGTGGGAGATGAGATCACGGTCCGCGGACCGTACGGCAACTCATTTCCGGTGGAGACAGAGCTTAAGGGGAAGAACCTGTTATTCATTGCGGGAGGTATTGGATTAGCGCCTCTTCGTTCTGTGATCAACTATGTGCTGGATAATCGTGAGAATTACGGTACGGTGGATATCGTCTACGGTTCTCGTTCTGCAGAAGACCTGGTTCAGTTAAAGGAGATCCAGGAAGTGTGGATGAAAGCAGAAGGCGTGAACGTGTATCTGACCATTGACCGGGAGCAGGAAGGCTGGGACGGTCATGTAGGTTTCGTTCCGAATTATGTGAAGGAACTTGATTTCGATACGGACAAGACGGCATTGATCTGTGGGCCTCCGATCATGATCAAGTTTGTGCTTGCAGGACTTAAGGAACTTGGATTTACCACGGAGCAGGTATATACGACGTTGGAGCTTCGTATGAAGTGCGGCGTAGGCAAATGCGGACGCTGCAATATCGGTTCAAAATATGTATGTAAAGATGGTCCTGTATTCCGATATGACGAGATCGACGAGCTTCCGAATGAATATTAAAAGAAAGGATACGAATAACATGGAAAATATGGTAAATGTATATTTTAGCGGTAAGCGTTACAGTGTTCCGGCAGATCTTACGATCATGACCGCCATGGAATACGCCGGCTATACATGGAAAAGAGGGTGCGGCTGCCGTCATGGTTTCTGCGGAGCCTGTGCGACCGTATACCGTATCAAAGGGAAAAATGAATTAAAGACCTGCCTTGCCTGCCAGACTCAGGTAGAAGAGGGCATGTATGTGGCAAGCATCCCATTCTTCCCGACAGATAAGAGGACCTATGAGATCGAGGATATCAAGCCGACCCAGCAGATCATGATGGAACTCTACCCGGAGATCTACAGCTGTATCGGATGCAACGCCTGTACGAAGGCATGTACACAGGATCTGAATGTTATGCAGTATATCGCATATGCACAGCGCGGGGAATTTGAGAAATGTGCGGAAGAATCCTTCGACTGTATCGGATGCGGATGCTGTACCGTAAGATGTCCGGCGGGAATCTCCCATCCGCACGTAGGTGTTCTGGCAAGAAGGCTTACAGGAAAATACATTGCGCCTGAAACAGAGCATCTTGCAAACCGTGTAGATGAAGTGAACAAAGGAGAGTATGACGAGCTGATTGAGCAGATCATGCAGAAGCCGATCACGGAGATGCAGGAGCTTTATAATACAAGAGAGATTGAGAAATAAGGGAGGTCAGAATATGTATACACCATATCCAGAGAATATGATGGAATCCATCAAAAAGGTAGAGGCTACAAGAGAAAAACGTATGTCTACAGAGCCGAGACGTCTGACCGCTGATGAAAAAGATGCTCTTCTTAAGGAGTTCCATCCGGATTATAATCCAGACGCTTTTGCCGAGATCAAGGTAGGTCCGAATAAGGGACAGAAAGCGCCCCTTGAACTGGCGGAGATGCTTCACTCCACAAGCCGTCTGGTCAATGACAAGGTTGATATCACGAAGGTTGATTACGATGTGGACGTACTTGTGATCGGCGGAGGCGGGGCAGGTTCCTCCTGTGCCATCGAAGCCCACAACGCAGGCGCTAATGTCATGATCGTGACGAAGCTTCGTATCGGCGACGCCAATACGATGATGGCGGAAGGCGGTATCCAGGCGGCAGATAAGGAGAACGACTCTCCGGTTCAGCACTATCTGGACTGCTTTGGCGGCGGACACTTTGCCGCAAGACCGGAACTGGTAAAACGTCTCGTAATGGAAGCGCCGGATGCGATCAAATGGCTGAATGAGCTCGGCGTTATGTTTGATAAGGATGCAGACGGACGTATGGTAACGACTCACGGCGGCGGAACCTCCAGAAAGAGGATGCACGCATGTAAGGATTATTCCGGAGCAGAGATCATGCGTACTCTCCGCGACGAAGTTCTGAATCGTCAGATCCCGGTGATTGAATTCACCTCCGCGGTAGAGATCATCAAGGATGAGAAGGGCCAGGCGGCAGGCGCGGTCCTTGTCAACATGGAGACGGGAGACTACTCGGTTGCAAGGGCGAAGACGGTGGTGATCGCAACAGGCGGCGCAGGAAGAATGCATTACCAGGGATTCCCGACGTCTAACCATTACGGAGCAACCGCAGATGGACTGATCCTGGGTTACCGGGCAGGCGTACCGCTTCTCTACCAGGATTCCATCCAGTATCATCCGACGGGCGTTGCTCATCCGGTACAGATCCAGGGCGCGCTTGTTACAGAGAAGGTTCGTTCTGTGGGCGCGCAGCTTGTCAATGCTGAAGGCGAGGCATATATCCATCCGTTGGAGACACGCGACGTCAATGCGTCAGGAGTAATCCGCGAGTGTAGGGAAGGACGCGGTGTGGAGGCGCCAAGCGGACAGAAGGGCGTATGGCTTGACACGCCTATGATCGAGATCCTCGGCGGAGAGGGAACGATCGAGAAGAGGATCCCTGCTATGTTCCGTATGTACATGAAATACGGAATTGATATGAGAAAGGTGCCGATCCTGATCTATCCTACACTGCATTATCAGAACGGCGGTCTTGAGATCGACGGAGAAGGATTCACGAAGAACATTCCAAATCTCCTGGCAGCAGGAGAAGCAGCAGGCGGAATCCACGGAAGAAACCGTCTGATGGGCAACTCCCTTCTTGACGTGATCGTATTCGGAAGAAATGCAGGTAAGAAGGCTGCGGCAAAAGCAAAGGAAGTAGAGCTTGGCGCCATGAATCTTGATCATGTGGCAAGCTATGACGAGGAGCTTAAAGGAGCTTCTGTCGCTACAGAAGAAGTATCACCGAAGCTTCTGCCGAAGTATGCAAGGCATGAGAGATAGGTTCGTTTGTATTGTTTGCATATTGGAAATGGATGAAATTTTATAAGGAGATTAGATTATGCGTGAGATAGAAGTAAGCAAGATTACGGATGTCGTAGAGAAGCTTTGTATCGAAGCGAATGAGCATCTTCCTGAGGACGTGAAGTGTGCGATCAAGGATTGCCGCGCGTGCGAGGACGGAGAGATCGCCAAAGGCGTTCTGGATAACATCATCGAGAACTTCGAGATTGCGGACAGAGAGTGCGTGCCGATCTGTCAGGATACAGGTATGGCGTGCGTATTCCTTGAGATTGGTCAGGATGTACACTTGACCGGAGGCAATCTTGCGGATGCGGTTGACGAGGGTGTGCGCCGCGGTTACGACAAGGGATACCTTCGGAAATCTGTTGTAAAGGATCCGGTGCGCCGTGGCAATACCGGAGACAATACGCCGGCAATGCTCTATACGGAGATCGTTCCGGGCGATCAGATCAAGGTGACTGTTGGTCCTAAAGGCTTCGGAAGCGAGAATATGAGCCAGATCCGCATGTTCAAGCCGTCTCATGGGTTACAGGGGATCAAGGACTTCATCCTCGAGGTGGTGGAGACAGCGGGACCGAACCCGTGTCCGCCGATGGTCGTAGGCGTCGGGATCGGCGGGACTTTCGATAAGGCGGCGCTCCTTGCAAAGAAAGCGCTGATGCGGCCGATCGATTCCTCCAATCCGGATGCATTCTATGCAGATCTGGAGAAAGAGATGTTGGAGAAGATCAACAAGCTTGGCATCGGACCGCAGGGATTTGGCGGAAAGACTACGGCGATCGGATTAAATATTGAAACTCTGCCAACTCACATTGCAGGTATGCCATGTGCAGTTAATATAAACTGTCATGTGACGCGCCATAAATCGGAGGTGATCTAAGATGGCAGCAAAGAAGATTACATTACCATTGACAGAAGAGCTTGCGAAGACACTGCATGCAGGCGACAGCGTACTTGTAACAGGAACGATCTACACATCCCGCGACGCTGGTCACAAGAGGATGTGCGAGGCGCTGGAGAAGGGGGAGAAGATCCCGTTTGATCCAACAGACGCTACGATCTATTATGTAGGACCGACTCCGGCGAAGCCGGGGCAGGTCATCGGTTCTGCGGGACCGACTACCAGCGGGCGTATGGACGCCTATGCGCCGACCATGATGTCTGTGGGCGCGCGCGGCATGATCGGTAAGGGCGCACGTTTGCCGGAAGTCGTTGATGCGATGAAGAAATACTCTGGAGTATACTTCGGAGCCATCGGCGGAGCAGGCGCGCTTCTTGCAAAATGTATCAAGAAGGCGGAGCTTATTGCTTACGAAGATCTGGGTGCAGAGGCGCTTCGGAAGTTGTATGTAGAGGATATGCCTTTGGTTGTCATTATCGACAGCGAGGGAAATAATCTGTACGAGAGCGGAAGAGCCGCATACTTAAAGGAGCACGAATAAGCAACACTGTAATAGTAATAGCTCAGATGTTGAAGAATGAACTGCTTTATTTATAGAAGGGAGTCAAATGACATGGAGTTATTTGGAGGGATATTGGCAGTTAAGGCTGTTGTATTTCTGACATTCTCGATCTTCGCAATTGCTGCCGTCGGATATTCCATCGGCAGGATCGAAGTGAAGGGAATCGACCTTGGAACTGCCGGAGTATTTATTGTTGCTCTGGTCTATGGATGCCTGTTATATACGAAGCTGTCGGATAACCTGATGGCAGGAGAAGTGACATTTGCTACAGATGCGCTGAAGATTGTCGAGAATATGGGTCTGGTGTTCTTTGTGACTTCCGTTGGTTTCATCGCGGGACCGAACTTCTTCGGGAATCTGAAGCGGAATTTTAAGTCCTATGTTCTGCTCGGCGCGATCATTATTCTTGCGGCGGCGGCTACCTGTGTGCTATGCATCCTCATCGGCGGAAACTTTACGGATCTTGAGCACGATCAGTTCAAGGCGATCCTGGTTGGTATCCTCTCGGGTGCGCTGACCAGTACGCCGGCATTCTCCGCATCGAAGGCGGCAGTCGGCGCTGACTTAGAGGCGCTAGTATCCGTAGGATATGGAATCGCTTATCTGTTCGGCGTGATCGGAGTGGTTCTGTTCGTTCAGATCGTTCCGAAGATCATGAAGGCAGATATGAATGAAGAGGTGGCAAAGATTGCCGCAAAAGAGAGCGCAGGCAGTAAGAAGAAGAATCTGATCCTGACAGAGGTGGATGAATTCGGGTTCATGGCTTTTTCACTGGCGGCGGTGATAGGAATCCTGGTGGGAAGCATCAGCTATAAGAACTTTTCGCTGACAACTACCGGAGGCTGTCTTCTGACGGCGCTTGTGTTCGGACATTATGGGCATATCGGTAAGATATCCATCGTACCGAAGAGTTCTACACTTAAGATGTTAAGAGAGTTGGGGCTGATGCTGTTCCTGATCGGGGCGGGAGTGTCCGGCGGTGCGAAATTCGTGCAGTATTTTGAACCGATCTATTTCCTTTACGGAGCGATCATGACGATCCTTCCGATGATCATTGGATTCATCATTGCGAAGAATGTACTGAAGCTGCCGCTTCTCAATAACCTTGGTTCACTGACCGGAGGCATGACCAGTACGCCGGCGCTTGGTACACTGATCAATATGGCGGGGACGGAGGATATCGCCTCTGCGTATGCGGCGACCTATCCGATCGCGCTGATCGCGGTGGTACTTGCTTCGCAGTTGATCATATTGTTCTGTTAGAAGTGTGTGAAAATATAATTGAAGTAAAATAAGATCATCAAAGGATATGCTCCTTTCCAGGCAGACGAGCGAAGAATAATGCTTGTCGCTTGGGAGGGAGTATATCCTTTTTTTCTGTGAGCAGGTCGAGCATTTGGGTAGCCAAACCCTTGAAGGAAATATATAGGTGTGGGTTGATGAGGAAGAATCCTTAGAATTATGGTTATACCTGTAAAGAGAGGTTCAGTCTGCGTCTCTCTTTATTGAATTATATTTCTCACATTCTGGTTCTAATTTGGGAAAATTCAGGCACCGGTATCTGCCTGAAAATGGCTCATTGGAGATGTACTTTTTGTACAAGACATTTGATTTATTACAGATTATTTCATTATTGATCTGACACCATTCTAATTGTTGAACACACAATCGCTTATAATATTTGATGTATTCTCTATCTTTCTTAAAAATGGATGTATCAACAAGCTGTAATTGTTCTTCTTCAATAGGTATCATTAGATTAAAATTTAGAATACCTAAAAGCTTCCCGTTTATTTCAATCTTTGAAAAATCCATAGAGTTCTTAGTTTTATGGTGATAAGGAAGTATAGAAACTAATTATCATCAACGCTGACAAACGGGGTGTAAACAAAGCAGAGAATACATCACACTATCAGTGATCAATTCTCTGCTTTGTTATTAAAATAAGAACATTTATTTTGAGAAATCTAGGCTTGCACATGCCCTCATCTTTAGAACACTGCTTAAGCCAAATATTTCTCATTATTAGCATAGTCATAAAGCAATCTTGTTACTGCTGACAAAATTTCAGAAACTTTAGTTTCCCAATTAGAAAATTCTTCTGCTGTTACCCCTGAACGAAAATTTCCATGAGCTATAGAGTTTCTCCGATTTACCAATGCATCAATATCACTTTGGCAATCATCAAATAAATCTATAGGTAATCCCACTTTATACAAATTTTTCTGCAACACTATGTACCATAAATTAGATTCCGTGTCTATTATTTGATCATCAATATTTAATTCCTGTTCTTTAAAATCCTCAACCTTCTCCATAAAATCAACGCGACGATATAAACGATGTAAGCGGGCGTCATCTGGCAATTCCTTACGAAAAATTTCGCATTTTCTATCCAGATTTTCGTAAGCAATAAATTCTTTATGCATACTTGCTACCATCAAACCCGTATTTACATCTTTGCGATTTAATCCTTGTGAGTTTATATATTGTACATACGTCTGCAAACAAATTTTAATAAATCCTTCCAGATGTGAATACAGTATTAATACTAAACTTTTTCTATACTTATTTTTGTTTTCTTCTGCAATCTCGCTTAGTTGATTCTTGAAAAAGGCAAGTTCCTCTTGTCTCCAAGCTAACTCTACTTCAAGAGCCGCCCTTAATTCATCTGCCGTCAAGAATCTTACTCACTCCTTCCGTAAACAGCTTTATTCTTGCTTTTATTCCATTGACACTTCCCGTCTTATATGATTGAAGTTCTGCTCCATATTTAATTTGATTAATAGTTTGAATAATCGTATTAGTACAATCACACGATATTATTTGTTCTATCAAAGATGCAATCGAAATCGCAATTCCATCAAAATAATATAGTACAAACTCATTTTTTATAGTTCCATTAGCTGTTCTTCCCGAAAAAACATCTTCACCCCAATTTTCATTTATAAACTTGAAAGTTTGTTCAAAAATATTTTTCTCTTTTTGGTATTCAAAGTAAATTTCTTCAGTTGTGATTTTTTCTAAATATCTTGTTAAATATTCTGTTACAGGATATCTGTAGTTTTCTATATCATTCTTAATGGCAAAAAATCTTAAAACAAGTTCTTGGTCATATTTCGTTTTTCTTTTATCTGATGCAATCCTATTAATTACAGACTTAAAATCTTCATTTTTGCTACACTCTTCTAGAAAATCAATTCCTTTCGAGCCCAATAATCTAATTGTACAATTCCGTATTTCTTGTGCAGATAAGACTTCGCCACCTGTATTTAATCGTTTAAACATATGGTATTTTAGAGAAATCTCGCTCTCTTTCTTAATAACTTCCATACGAACAAAACTTCTTTTTATTTTTATCTGCAAAGCTTTTGGCAAATTATCAAATGTTAGTCCATTTAAATCCTTAACTATATCGCATCCTTGCAATTCTAAAAACTTATCATTTGTTTCACCTAACCGTTCCCCCCTAAAATGCAGATAACTAGATATTCTTTGCAATCCATCAATTAACTCATAAACTCCATCATCTGTCTCTATAACAAAAATCGGTGGAACAGGCATTTCTAAGATTAATGACTCTACAAAACGTGATTGCTTTTCTTCTTCCCATCTAAAGAGTCTTTGATAATCTGGTGAAATTGTCAATTCCTTATTTTTATACATGTCATATAATTCATTAAATGAAACATCTAAACTTTTTGTTCTAATTTTTATAATTTGGCTATCCACATTTTCAATTAAATTCTCTATTGCCATACTTTCCCTCTCTGTCTACAATTTTTCATACCGGGTGACCATATTTTTATTATAGCAAGATTTACGAAATTAACAACTCTTTTTTGCATTATTACGCAATAGAACGCCATTTTGAGGGCAGACGTATAAAACCCTTTACTTCGCCACTTTCAGCATCCGAAAAGTCGCATAAATCAAGGAAAAAATAACATCTACTGCATAATAAGCCATATGATAGATTGAGATTGAGGGCGAAAGCAGTCTGCTGATTTCGCCCTCTTGACTACCCAACAGCAAAGGCGGGAAAAGCTGTCAAGGACGCATAGCGCAAAGTTTACCTTTGACAGCTTTTCTTGTTTTTGCTACCTATCTGTCGAAGCGGAACTTCAATATGGTTTCAACCAGTTTCATCTTTAGCCTGTCCTGTGTATCGTCACTGATATGCCCCTTATACATAGACAGATATTTGATGTGTGCGGTGTAGTGCTGTAATACTGTGTCTACCGCTTCTGGCTCTCCTGCAACGGCTTTTTCGATTACTTCAAAAGGTATCAGCTTTTTGTTTCTCATGCTCCAATTTTCCCATTCTTTCCGTAATTGTTTCAGCGCAACATTTCTCCTGCGATAAATCGGCATGTCAATACTTTTTGCGGACAGTTTAAGAAAATATTATATATCAGTTATATATTATAAAACTAATATATAACTGATATATTGACATATAAATGATAATATGGTATTTTGTTATATAGAATTTGCATATATCAAAGCACTTTTGGGAAAGGAGGTTTTGGTGCAATTGAGTTTTTGGATGGCGGTATGAATTCATTATCATTTCAGAAAGGAAAAGTACATGAATACAATTAATTTTCAGAGAAATAGCAATTATAATATTACACGAAAGACTACGTCGTATTCTGATTCATCCGGTGGTACTCGATACAACGTAGCCTATGCCCGTCATTTGGATATACCTGAAAAGGATATTTTAGAATCGAAGAGATTTGTTGCTCCGGAGAGTACCTGCAAACCAGATCATTATGACAAAAAAATTTTATGTGATCAAAATGAAATCGAAAAGGCTTTGCATGCTGATCGGATATCTGATGCTTCCGAGGAAATATGTTCAGAAGCACATCTTACAGATGATCAGGAAGCAGCTTTGAGAATAATGAAGATTCTGGGTGTAGAGTTAAGAAACGAGGTGAATTGGGAGTCTGATGGGACTGGACGGCTGACTGCTGCACAGATTGAGGATTTAAAGTCACGATATGATGTCGGGAATTTAGATGCGAATGAATATTGTAATTTGTTAGTTGAGTTAGTCAACTTGAATGTGTTATCGAGTGATGATCTGGTAAGACAGTTTGTACATGAAGTTCCTCCGGAAGTCCTTAGAGATGGAGGTATGGTTTATTCTTCTTCGGATTCACTTTTTTCGGA
This sequence comes from Dorea sp. 5-2, assembly GCF_000403455.2. GTDB lineage: Bacteria > Bacillota > Clostridia > Lachnospirales > Lachnospiraceae > Sporofaciens. The sequence goes on from NZ_KE159726.1 coordinate 346,410, forward strand.
ATATGACAGAATTTGGGATAGGATATTACTGGAAAATGAAACGCTTGATGAGCTTCTTAAGGCAATTGATAATCGGAATACAAGTCTCCGTGAATCAGATATAAATAGTGTACGCAGATTTTATGAAAATGAGAGAAACAGTAACTTGAAAATAGTAGATACATTAGAATTACTTAAAAGATAGAGCGTGCTTGAAAATTGTTTCCTACATGATGTCGCATTGATTTGTATCGAATCTGATGTGAAGAGGGGCGGCAGAGTGTAGGAATGAATTTTTAAACACGCTTTAACGTTCAGCCGGTCAGAAACCAAACGAATGGATTGTTTATACTTTTTCCTATCCTTTATCTAAAGTGAGATGAGTCTGTATTTGTATAGTAGAAGCATATATGTTTGAACTGAATCCGGTACTTAAAATCCATGTTTTTATAATTCCTGTCATTTTTATAATCTCCTTAATTAGTATACAGGAAGATCTTCAAAGTCCGCATCTATTTCTTCCATAGTCATAGTATATTCTCCGTTAATATATAACTGATATTCATCGCAGACTTCAATGAGATAAGCATTCTGGGGAGTGATATCAAAGGTGTCTTTGGAATCGCTTTCTAAGATACTATATGCTTCCGGAACCAGTACCAATGCTGCAAGCACACTTAAGGATAGTAATACTGTATTGATTTTTTCCAAAATCCTTGGATTTTGCCTGTCGTGCTTTTCAAAAGCAAGAATCCGGTTAATGCGTAATTCCAATGTTGTCTTCTTTCTTAGCAGTGGTATTCCTTCTTTGTGAAAGAGGTTTCGTGTTTTTCCGGTATTTATTTTGCTTACTTGTATCAGGCATTCGGCATAATCATATTTCCCTTTTAAATCTCTTTCTTCTAAGATCATTCTGTCTGAATCAAGTTCCAGGATTAGAAGCATCCTATCCTGCAATATGTATATGAATGGGTTCCACCAATAGATACAGACCAAAAGCCTAAGCAAAAATACAATCCACAGATCATGCTTCCTGTAGTGGCAGAGTTCATGGCTGATAACATCGTATATATATTCCTCTGGAAAACGCAGCATATATTCCGGCAGCAGAATCTTAGGATGAAATATTCCGGATATAACTGGTGAACCTTTGAAAGGAGCAATTAGCACCTCGATTTTCTTGTTATCATTTGCAGAGTGGGCATACGTGCATGTTTTACCTGTATTTCTACATTTCCAGTCCATATTTTTAATTTTCTCATTCAGATTCTCGCAAAGTTGTACATATGCTTCATTTTTTATTAAATGCGAAATATTGACCAGTAACTTATGTGTTTTATAGTGTCTTACGAGCCAAAGAATGATTTTTATGGCGGCTCCCAGACCCCATACTGCCAGAAAATAGGTAAAGATATTATATTCGCCAATAACAGTAAAAAAGGCATCTGTGATCTGAGGCATGCCCTGTGAGACGGGTATCGTAATTGTAAAAGGAAAATTGAAGGGAATCAGGAGTCTTAGAAGGATAAGTATTATTCCTGCAGCTTTTTTTTGGCAGCTGCAATCAGCTTTTCCAGTTTATCAAGTTTACGGATATCTGTTTCCTGTTCTGCGAGTGCGGCAACAATCCCCCAGGCTCCGAGATCATCGTCAAGCTCACTACACATTTCCTGAAGATAAAGTTCCTTGGACACCAGGGGCTGATACGTTCTTGCCAATACAGTTCCGCTGTGTGTGATATCCGCAACTTCAATATACTCTTTCTCGACTAAAGACTTTAAAGAGCTTTGGACAGTATTAATATTTAAGTCGTCCCTGGATTTCACAATCTCAGAGGCTAAAAGGGGTCTGTCGGCATTCCACATAATGCACATGATCTCATATTGCCTTTTGCTTAATTTTTTCATGAAAATATCGCTTTCCTTTCTAAATTTTTGAATCATTTTTATAGTTTTATTTCTTTAATAATATAACAAAAAATATGAAAAAACAATATTTTTATGTAAATATAATAATATATTGAAATAACACTATATTGACTTATGGAGATTCATCTTACTTTTATTCCCGCGAGCAACGAGTCAAGCGGGCATGCTTGCATGCACATTTGACTTAGGTGCCTGATATTCGTATCAGCTGTGCAGATGGCGCATATTTAATATTTATATGGCAAATAAGTGTTTGTTTTTATTATACATATCAATTGGACAGGGTTTTGAACCTACGTTAAAATATAAACAGAATATTTAAGGGAGGAATAGTAGTTATGAAGAAAAAAATGTGGTCACGTATTGTGGCGGCAAGTATGTGTTCCGCACTCTTGCTTGCAGGATGCGGAAGTTCAGGCTCTGGATCGGGAGAAACAAAGGATTCAAAAGAAGCAGGAGGAGGAGAAAGTGCAGCCGCATCGGAGCTTCATGTCGCACTTGCAGCAAATCCGCCGGCATTGGATCCGCCGTCAGTCAATTCGAACATTGTAGGCGGAATCGGAATCCATGTATATGAGTCATTATTTGCGATGAATCAGGATTATGAGCCGACACCGGTTCTGGCAGAGTCCTATGAAGTAAGTGAAGACGGAATGGTGTATACGATCAAACTTCGTGAGGGCGTGAAGTTCCACAACGGAGAAGAGATGACGGCAGATGATGTAGTTGCATCTATGAACCGCTGGCTTGAAGTTTCGGCAAAGGCGAATACACTGATCGGCGGTTCTGTATTTGATAAGGTAGATGACTATACGGTTTCGCTGACTGTCAATGAAGCTTCTTCGGATATTATCATGATTCTTGCAAGTCCGATTCAGTTTGCAGCCATTTATCCGGCAGAAGTAGTGGACAAGGCTACGCCGGAAGGCATAGATGAGTATATCGGAACAGGTCCTTACAAGGTTGGAGAGTGGAAGCAGGATCAATATGTAAAGCTTGAGAGGAATGAAGATTATCAGCCGTCAGAGGGGGCTGCGAGCGGCCTTGCCGGAGATAAGACGGGAGTCAGCGATGTGATTTACTTTGATGTAGTTACAGATACTTCCACACGTATCGCAGGTGTAAAAAATGGTCAATATGACGTGGCAGAAGAAATCCCGCTTGATAATTATGAGGAACTATCGCAGGAGGCAGGTGTGAAGGTGACCGCTGAGAGAGGCGGTACGCTGAACCTGTTTTTGAATACAACAGAAGGTATCATGGCGAATGAGAATATGCGGCAGGCAATTCTTGCGGCGTTGAATTGTGAGGATATCCTTATGGCAAGTTATGGCAATGAGGAATTATATGAATTGAACGCCGGATGGTGTGTTCCGACAGATGCTCAGTGGGGAACGGATGCGGGATCCGAGTATTACAATCAGAAAGACGCAGACAAAGCTAAGAAGCTGATGAAAGAAGCGGGCTACAATAATGAACCGCTGGTACTTGTGACGACAGAAGATTATGCAGAGATGTACAATGCAACCCTGGTAGTACAGGAACAGCTAAAGCAGGCAGGTTTCAATGCAGAAGTTGAGACATATGATTTCAGTACATTTATGGAGCACCGTGCAGATCCAAAGCAGTTCAGTATGTATATTACCAGTAACAGCTACAACATGCTTCCGATTCAATTATCTGTATTAGACAGCGGTTGGGCAGGTTTGGATGCACCGGAGGTTTCCGAAGGGATTAAGGCGATCCGTCAGGCGGCGTCTGATGAAGAGGCGGCAAAGGCATGGGAAGACCTTCAGACATTTTTGTATGAGTACGGCGCCGCTACTGTTCTTGGGCATTATACGGGTGTAACCGCGATGAATGAAGGTGTGGAGGGAGTTAATTATCTGAGATTCAACACCTATTGGGGAGCCAGTGTATCAAAATAATTACTGATATTACGGCGGAGTGCGTAAGCAGTCCGCCCTTTTTGGCTGAATATATGAAATACAAAGGAAGGAGTACAGTATATGTTATCTTACATAGGAAAACGGATCTTATCTTTGATACCGGTGTTGTTTGTAGTGTCCTGTGTGGTTTTTCTGGTAGTATATCTGATCCCGGGCGGACCGGCGACAGCGCTTCTGGGTATGGAAGCGACTCCGGAGCAGATCGAAGCGCTGAATACGGAACTTGGATTTAACCGTCCGTTTTTTGTCCAATATGCGGATTGGTTTGCAGGAATATTCCGGGGAGACTGGGGGGAATCTTACTTCCTGCATCAGTCTGTATTGGATGCGATCGCAGAATATTTTAAGCCGACACTAAGCCTTGCAATTCTGGCACAGCTTATTGCATTGGCGCTGTCGGTTCCGCTGGGAATTGTAGCGGCGTACCGGAGAGGGACTGTGCTTGACGTGGCGGCGGTGTCTGTCTCTCTCTTGGGAGCTGCGCTGCCGGGATTTCTGTTTAGTATGTTCCTTATGCTGTTCTTTGGCGTTTATCACCAGTGGTTTCCGGTTGCCGGGTATGCAAGTCTTACGGAGGGGCTTGGCGAGCATCTGAAATATCTGTTCGTACCGGCTCTGTCCCTCGGAATTGTACAGGCGGCATATATTACGAGAATGACGCGTTCCTCACTTCTGGAAACTTTATATAAGAATTATATCCGGACAGCCCGGGCAAAGGGACTCAAGGAAGCCAAGGTGGTGTTAAGATACGCGCTTAAGAATGCGGCGCCTGCGATCCTGACGGCAGTTGGACAGTCTTTTGGAAGCCTGATCACGGGAACGATCGTGACGGAAACATTGTTTAATATACCAGGGATCGGTATGCTGACGATCGGTTCCATTAATCGGAGAGATGTATTTGTGATCCAGGGTGTGGTATTGTTTGTGACACTTTTGTATGTCCTTGTGAATCTGCTCGTGGATATTATGTATGGGTTTGTTGATCCAAGGCTTCAGCCTGGACGTAAGTAGGAGGTGGAGAGATGCGTTTATTACATAAAAATACTTCCGCAGTCAGCGAGGCGATTTTCAGGGAGCAGCGTCAGTTGAGGAAAGAACGCCTTCTTGCCAGTCCGGGACTGATCATCGGGTTCGTGGGATTTGTGATCATTCTGATGTCGGCGGTTCTTGTTCCGGCGCTTAGTAATGCCGATCCGAATGCCATGATAGTTGTGGACAGGCTGAAACCGCCAAGCGGAGAACATATTCTGGGAACGGATGAATTTGGAAGGGATCTGTTTGTGCGTCTGATGTACGGAGCCAGGGTTTCTCTGTGGGTCGGTGGATGTGTGGCGGTATTTTCCTGCATCCTTGGGGTGATACTTGGTATCTATGCCAGTTATTTTAAGATATTGGATCATATCCTCATGAGGATCTGTGACGGGCTGATCGCCATCCCAGGGATCCTTCTGGCGATCGCACTGATCGCCGCGCTTGGTACTTCAAGCTGGAACGTGGTCGTGGCGCTTACGATCGTATATACGCCGAGTGTTGCAAGGACAGTCCGGGCAAGCGCTATGGTAGTTCGGGAACAGCCTTATGTGGAAGCTGCGAGAGTACAGGGATTCAGTGATTTTCGCATATTATGGAAATTGATCCTTCCGGGTGTGGTTTCACCATTGACAGTACAGGCGTCATTTATATTTGCACAGGCGATCATCTCGGAAGCTTCCTTGAGTTTCCTAGGGGCAGGAGTCCCGGCGCCTGCTGCAAGCTGGGGAAATATGCTTCAGGCGAGTAAGCTGGTATTCTCGAAAGCGCCGTGGACCATGATCTGTCCGGGTGCGGCAGTGGTGATCTGTGTGTTGAGCCTGAACCTTCTGGGTGACGGACTGAGAGATTTCATGGATCCACGGACAAAGGGAGGTGCGAAGAAGTAATGACAGAGAAGAATAAGAAGGCGCCGTTGTTGGAAATTCAGGATCTTCGGGTTTTATTTCCGGTTCATAAGAAATGGCTTCCCGCGGTGGATGGTGTGAACTTAAGCATTCGCCCGGGAGAGATCACAGGAGTGGTTGGAGAATCTGGTTCCGGTAAAAGTGTAATGTCACAGTCTATCTTAAGACTGAGGGATCATGATACGGCAGTGAAGTATGAGGGGGAGATCCTGTTTGAAGGAGAGAATCTTCTGAAAAAACCTTTGGATCAGATGCGCGGCATCAGAGGCGAGCGGATTTCCATTATTTTCCAGGATCCGCTTAATTCATTAAGTCCGGTGCATACGGTGGGGATGCAGCTTAGTGAGATCTTGATGCTTCATAAGAGCATGACAAAGCAGGAGGCAAGGGAACGGGTAGTACAGATGCTAGAGATGACAGGCATCCCTAATCCGGAAAATTGTATTCGGAAATATCCCTATGAATTGTCCGGCGGTATGCAGCAAAGGGTGATGATCGCTATGGCGCTGGCATGTGAACCGAAACTTTTGATAGCGGATGAGCCGACGACGGCTTTGGATGTGACGATCCAGGAACAGATCCTGCATCTGATCCGGGATCTGAATGAGAAGCTGGGGATGTCAGTACTTTTCATTACCCATGATATGGGTGCGGTCGCCCAGTTGTGTCACAGTGTAAAGGTTATGTATCTTGGACAGGTTGTGGAGAGCGCGTCGACGGAGAGATTATTTGAGACACCTCTGCATCCTTACACAAGAGGTCTTCTGGCATGTATTCCGCATCTGCAAGTCGAGAGGGGAAAGAGTCTGCCGGTGATACCCGGAACGGTGCCTCCGCTTTCGAAAATACCCCAGGGATGTCATTTCTGTACCAGATGTGAGTACAAGGATGAAAGATGCGAAAAAGAACAGCCGCCACTTGTAGAGGCAGAACCTGGACATCTGGTGAAATGCTGGAGATATGCGGATAGCAGGGATCAGAAGGAGGCGTAAGTTATGGATACACATTTGCTGGAAGTAAAGAATTTGAAGAAGACCTATCCGATTTACGGGAATATGGGCAAGTTGTTTGCACCGAAAGGGGAGATGTGTGCCGTAGACGATCTGTCCTTCTACATCAATGAAGGGGAAACATACGGTCTTGTAGGGGAATCCGGATGCGGAAAATCAACGACCGGGCGGGCGATTGTGGGACTGAATAAGGCTGACAGCGGTTCGATACTCTATGATGGAAAAGAGTTGTGCGGCTTAAGTGAACGTGAATTCCGCCCGTTAAGAGGCGATCTGCAGATGGTATTTCAGGATACTCTGTCAGCGCTGAATCCGCGAAAGAGGATTGGCGACATCCTGGAAGAGACGTTGAAAATCCACGGTATGGAGGATCCGGCGAAGCGGCGGGAGAAGGTGCTTGACACACTTGGCAGGGTAGGACTGTCAGAAGAGCATTATTTCCGGTATCCCCATGAATTGTCCGGCGGACAGGTGCAGCGCCTTGGGATCGCGGGGGCGCTGATCATCGAACCCAAGCTGATCGTGTGTGATGAGCCGGTTTCAGCCCTGGATGTATCCATTCAGGCACAGATTCTGAATATGCTGATGGATCTGAAGAAAGAGCTCCACATCAGCCTGCTCTTTATCTCACATGATATTGGGGTTGTACGGTTTATTTCTGACCGGGTTGGGGTGATGTATCTTGGAACCTTGGTGGAAGAAACGGATACGGAACGGCTGTTTAAGAATCCAAGGCATCCATATACACAGGCTTTGTTTGCTGCTGCGCCGGATATATCTATCCGGAAGAGAGAATTTTCGGCTCTGACAGGCGAACAGCCGGTGCGGACAAAAGACTTTACCGGCTGTGCGTTCTGCAGCCGCTGCCCGTATGTGACGGAGCAGTGCAGGAAGGAAGCGCCGAAGCTTCGGGAGATAGAAGAGGGGCATAGGGCGGCTTGTCATAGGATTTCCTGACTCCCGCGTCTGCATTGGTTTTTAACATATAGTGTTTGATTTTGACTGGCACAGGGTTTTCTGTGCCTTTCTTCATTCATGACCACTCACACAATTAAGATATTGTACAAATTTTTCGCAAAAACCTTTGTATTATTCTGTCATATTAGTTATACTGAAAAGGAATATATACTTCTGATAATATGATATTATCAGTTTTGTCACATCACAAAACTGATACAATATTCCGGGTATATAATACAGACCGTTAAGATGACTGTGATGTTATTATCACGAATCTGTTAGATAGTTATGATCGTTTGATGTCTTTTGGGAAACGTCCGCATTATTGTACCATTAAGTGAAGCAGCGGCCTCTACTGTTGAACCTTCAAAAATATCAAATTCAAAAAATACTACGCAAGACACTACGCAAGTTATTATAAAAATTGGATTAACTATTGAAAAGATTTTTGTTTTTGTTACAAGAGATGGATTGAATATGTTGCCATATAGTGTTAACGAGATATACTATTTGAAGAACAGTGGTTATTATCAAAACACCCGGCAGGTATATAATTCTATGCATCAGGTATATCCGGAAAAGAAGTGGAAAATCTAATGTGGCACAATATATTCCTGCAAACAAAAAGGAGGTACTTTACCAGACTCCTTGAAGATTCAACAAGGAATACTATTTATGCATATAGCAAGAAAAACTCAATTCCTATTATCTTACAAAAGGAAATAAAGATAAAATAGAAAAATTGATGGATAAAGCTTTTGGCTTAAGTTTTTTTAAACCTGAAGAAGGAGAAGAACAAGATGAATCTACCATTATTTCTTAAAAAAGTAGACAGTCTCACGAAGGATATGTCCCACGAAGAACTTGGAATATTTGTCCACGAAACGGCACGTCTTCTGCCAGAAGAGAAAAGAGGCAGTTTCCTTGAGCGGTTAAGAGCCGCCGCGTCAGTCACGGAATCTGACGGAGGATATGCAGGCTTAGATACAGCGGGTAAGAATAAGCTGATAGACGAGATACATCATATCGAGGATCTGTTAAGCAGCATAGATGAAGGGGAACTGTGTCTGACAAGTGAGATCAATGAGGAATATGACGACTGGTATAACAGCGACGCGGAGGAGTTCCTGTTCGAGGATCATGAGGGTGTCCTGGGAACGATTGACACGGCGATGGATCTGATCCACAGGTGTGTAGATATGGAATTGTATGAGGAAGGGTATACACTGGCAGAACTGCTTGCCACGATATCGGTGCAGGACGAAGGAGAGTATGATGCCTGTATAGGGCAGTTGCTGGATGTGCATGAGTTGTATATCCATAATCTTCTCACATGTGACTTTGACCGGTTATGCAGGGATTCTCTTTATCTTGCCTACAAGGGAAATCAGATGGAAGACCGGGCGGATGATATCTACCGGATGATGAGTAATCTGAACTGCCGGCATCTGAGCCTGGAAGATATGTTGCAGAACGGGCAGGAAGAACTGGAGCATTTTGATGAATTCCTGGATACCTGGATCGAATATCTGGTTTCGCTCCAGGGAAGAGAAGAGAAGCGGCTGATACAGGAAGCGCAGTCGTTGATGAATGATGAAGAAAAGGAAGTAGAGAACGCAAAGAAATATGCAGGACAGTATCCGTCGCTTTATGAACAATATTTGACAAAGCATCAGAGTGCAGATGATGCGCAGAGATTTTTTGAGATAGGACAAAAAGCGATGGCAGAGGTTCCTGTGGATTGCAGGGAGCGCAGCCAGATTGCACTTTTGACGGCAGGACATGCCCTGCGGCTTCAGAAGACCGATGAGGCAGAGATGTGTTGGGTAGAAGCATTCCGCTCAGAGAAGAGACCGGTTCATTTCCTTCGTATTTTCATAGAGAGCAGGGATTATGCACGGTACGAGAAAGCAGTTCAGGAAATCTGCACGTCCATGAATAAAAGGGATAATGCAGATTATTACACGATTCTTTTCCTGAACGGCAGATTCCGGGAGGTGTTGGAAGATGGCATGAATGCCAGGGAGGCGTTGGGATGGTCATATACCTTTATGAAGAAAGGACTTAGGTTGTTCCTGCTCTACTTATATCGGGGAGATGAACTTCCGGCAGGTTTAAGACGGATGCGCGACGGTGCGGCAGGCGATATGGCGTTCTCAGAAGAGAATTATTGCCAGGGACTGGAATGCCGTCAGGAACGTAAGGATTCGGATTTATTCTGGAAATGCTTTTGTGAATGGAAAGCAAGAACCGTGATGCCGGAAGATGAGCAGCAGAAGGTCATGGAGCGGCTTGAGAGCCTGATTGAGATGCGGGTGGACGGAATCATGGGAGCCAACAGAAGGAAATATTACGGCGAATGTGCGGCATTTATAGCGGCGTGCGGCGAGGTGAAGGAATCCTGGGGGGAACGGATGGGAAAGCAAAGCTTCATGGATTCGCACAGGCAGAGATATCCCAGAAGAAGTGCATTCAAGCAGGAACTTCAGGATTTGGGATACAGGGGATAAGTGTGTGTAACATAATGGATCAACATTTGAGAGAGTGTGGTTTTGAAAATATATTGACCTGTTTGGCCTATCAAAAAGAGATTGCGATTGATGATAAGTGAGAAATGCCCATATACGAATGCAGTCTATAGCAAACGCCGTTCATGGGCGGATGGTAAATATTTTCGCAGCCTGCTGCTGCGGTTCTGAAAGAGTGACGGACAGACGATGGATCGTGTTGTCGGCACTCTGACGCAAAATATGTCGAGGAGATGATTGAGTTGTTATATGATAAAGATATCCGCGAGCCGCTTTTTGATTTTCTGGAAGCGTATTATGGTAAGGTTAGGATATTGGAAGAGAAGCAGATTGGGAGATCACGGGCGGATATTATGATGGTGATTCCATCGCATGTCGTGGGTATCGAGATAAAAAGCGATGCGGATACTTATGCAAGGCTCAAGCGGCAGGTGAAGGATTATAATCAGTATTTTGATTATAATTATGTGGTGGCCGGCACAAGCCATGCTAAGCACATCGAGGAGCATGTGCCAAAGTGGTGGGGGATTATTACCGTAGAAAAGATAGAGGGAGAGACAGACTTTTATATTCTGCGAAAGCCCGGGGAGAATCCTGATGTGAATGAGAAGAAAAAGCTGAGTCTTCTGTGGAGACCGGAACTGGCGCATATCCAGGAGCTAAATCATATGCCCCGATACCGGCAGCGAAGCAAGCAGTTTGTGATAGAGAAGATTATTCTTTGTGTTCCGCAGGATATTTTACATGAGCAGATCAGTCAGGAATTATTTGAACGGGATTATACACTGATTGCGGAGACAATCCGAGAATATAAGAGAAAGTAAACTAAATAACCTCATAACGCAACCGTAAATAGGAATTCTCCAAAACCACACATTCCTTCAGTTTCAGGATGCCTAATTTTGACAAGTCACTTTGTGACAGCAGGGAATCACCATCAATTAATGTAGCTGTATCTTTGCCGCCGATCAAAACCGGGGCGACAACAATGTCAACATAATCGAATAATTTTTCACGAAGAAATAAGCCGTTTAATGTCCCGCCGGTTTGTATCGTTATTCTCTCACAGCCATGTTCTGATTTGAGCCGCATAAGTGCACTTCTTAGTGATAATTCTTTTTGAAGTATGATATGAAAATTATCTTTTTCTATGTTAAACGCCGGGTGTTTTGCATTTGACGTAATTAACACAAATCTCGTTGATAAAGCACAAAAATACTCTATACCATTTTCATTCAAATGATGGTTGTCTATGATCACAAAAGATACGGGCGTCTTATCAGGCATTTCTTTTGTATTGACACCGAGTTTGGCCTGGACCCGGCCGGAATTAAGAGCCCACAGATCTGTTGTCTGCTCTATCTCATAGTATTGGTGCAGACCTTCTCTGAGCCCCGGGATTTGGGGAAAATCTCTGTCCACATCTAAATCGTCCGCTGCGCCGGTGCTTATCTTTCCGTCAACAGACATCAGCATGAATAATGTTGTAACAGGTCTGTTCATTTTATCACTCCTTATTCTGGATTAGTTGTTTCAACATTTCACCATTCTATCATACAGTCTTGTTTTTCTCAATAGAAATTGAATCCAAATTAATGCAAGTTAATGCAGCGCTGTAGGCACATCTGACACAGAAAGAAAAAAACAATGTGCGGTGTGCACCTTAAACACTGGCTTGCGTTGTGGTTGATTTCTGCCGTTGATATAATTCTCAATATAGGAGGACACTAAAATGAACGTAAATGATATTTTAACACATGTCGATCATACTCTGCTTGCGCAGACATCTACATGGGAGCAGATCAGACAAATCTGTGACGACGGTATGAAATATGAAACCGCGTCCGTATGTATTCCGCCATCTTTTGTAAAACAGGCGAAGGAATATGTGGGAGATAAACTGGCTATCTGCACTGTGATCGGATTCCCGAATGGATACAATACCACAGCGGTTAAAGTGTTTGAGACAGAGGATGCAATCGACAATGGAGCTGATGAAGTGGATATGGTTATTAACATTGGCTGGGTAAAAGAGGGACGTTATGATGATGTTTGTGAAGAAATAAGAATCTTGCGGAAGGCGGCTTGTGAAAAAGTATTAAAAGTGATCATAGAGACATGCCTCCTTACTGACGCAGAAAAAGAAAAGATGTGTGAAGTTGTCGGAAAAAGTGGAGCAGATTATATTAAGACTTCCACTGGATTCAGTAAAGGCGGAGCAACTTTCGAAGATGTCCGGCTTTGTGCGGAAAATATACCGGCGGGATTAAAAATTAAAGCGGCAGGCGGGATCTGTTCTATCAGTGATGCAGAAAAATTTATAGAGCTTGGCGCAGATCGACTTGGAACAAGCAGAATCGTAACAATTCGAAAAAGCATGGATTGCATTACAAAAACAGAAAAGAGTGTGCATGGTGCACATTTTGAAAGTCGTCTTGTTGATTGTGAATAGACCGTTTGATATGATTGGGTACACAAGTGTATGGCAAATAATCAAAGGAGGAAAAAACGATGACAAAGAAATACACATTAAAAGAAGATTTCTCAATGGTAGCTATGTTAACAATTCCTATTGCAGTTGCGATCAATGTTGTGGGTGATCAGATCGTACAACTTCTAAAACTTCCAATTTTCTGTGATACGATTGGAACAATCCTTATGGGTATGCTGGCAGGGCCTTGGGCTGCCGCTGTAACTGGTATTTTATCAAATCTGGTAATGGGTATTACAGATAACCCTACGCTTATCCCATTTGCGATCACAAACGCTACAGTTGGTATTGTTGCCGGTTTCATGGCAAGAAAAGACTGGTTCTGCACACAGAAATGGAAATATGCAGTTATCGTCCTTGCACTTACGATCGCGACAATCTGTACGGCGTCTCCGATCACAATCTTCTTCTTCGGCGGAGTATCCGGTAATGGCGGACAGTCTGTAGCGATCGCTTCTCTGATGGCAGCGGGAACCAATATTGTAACAGCAGTGATCGGAACAGACTTCTGGGTAAATATTCTTGATAAGATTGTATCACTTATCATCATCGTAGGTATTTTACGGGTTATTCCCGACAGGACAAAGATTAAATACAGTCTTGGAGAAAAATACGCAAAATAGGCAAATCGATCCGAATCTTGGCAAAGATTCGGAGAAAATTTTAAGGGAAGCACTTACTGGCCTGGGTGCGAAGGGCCTTGTGCTCCATCCATGGGAAGAAACTTTTACGATAAACGATAAGAAGGTCTTCCCATTTATGGAGATCTGTGAAGAGTACCAGGTCCCGGTCCTTGTAGAAAGTGGTTATCCATGGCTTGCTCATTGCTTTCAGGTAGCAAACCTTGCAGAAAAATTTCCGAAACTTAGGTTCATCATGGCACATGGAGGCCAGTTCGACAGCAGTGGTTATGCCATGACGGATGTTGATTTTGTGATGGATACTCATGACAATCTTTATATCGAGACCTCTGGCTATTTTTCAGATGAAGGTATCGAAAATACGCCAAAACGTCTTGGTAACGACCGCATTCTCTTTGGTTCGCATTTCCCTTGGCTGAATGTAGAACTTGAAAAGTATCGTGTAGAAAGAGCGCATATTTCCAATTACCAGAAAGAAGCGATATTTTATAAAAATGCAAAAAAAATTCTTGGATTGTAGAACGGCGATTCCTAAGCGACAGGAATCAGGATCTCCGTCACAAACTTGTCCGTATCGTTTGTGATGCCGTAATCAATCATAGTGATCTCCCTAGAGAAACCTGTAATCTCCAGATGATTGCCGTGGATATAATCCATGAGCTTCTGGTAATAAACAGCCGCTTCACTATGGCTGCCGCAGAAGCGGACGGATACGCAGGTAACCGCCGGAAGCTGTGTGATGTTTCCTTCATAAGTATCTTCGTCATCAAGAAGAAGAAAGACCAGGTTATAGTGTTCGAATCTGTCTGCGATCAGGTTATCCCTGGCGATGCCCACGCCAACCTTTCCGAGGAACGTCAGGGAGGCAGCCTGATGTTCTTCCAGACGCCGGATGGAATATTCCAGGTCCAGATAAGAATTAAGCTCCAAGGTATCCTCGATCCAGGCAATCCGGCAGGGCGGAGTATTGACTAACCGGATCGTATTTAGATCTGAACTTATGGCGTCGCGAAGCTGCTGCAGGCGGCGGTCTATCTTGCGCTCAATGATAGCCAGCTCCTGCTGCTTCCTGGCGATGATTTCCTTCTGTTTCAGTAATTTGTCTTCGATCACATCAATATCTTTGTTCTGCAGAAAATCGGCAATCTGATTCAAAGGCATATCCAGCAGCCGGAGATAACGGATGGTATTCAGCACTTCGAATTGCCGGGTGCTGTAATAGCGGTATCCGCTGTTTTCATCAATATACTCCGGTTTCAGGAGACCTGCCTGTTCATAGTGGCGAAGGCTGCCCACGCTGATGTGGAACATCTTCGCGACATCTCCGATCTGGAATAGTTTTTTGTCAATGATTTCTCTTCTCATGTTATTTCCCTTTTAATAAGTAAGATTTTCTGGTTCATCAAAGCCGTGATCTGCGGCGTTTTATCCAGATAAATGCAGCGACGCATATAATAACGGACAAAAGTGATCCCGCAGGTGCGGCAAGCCCCATCGGGTACAGTGTGTCAGTGAAATATCTGGATGCCAGATATGCTCCGGGAACACGCACGAGGATAATGGACAGTACATTATGCAGGAAGGAGATCCCGGACATACCGCAGGCGCAGAAGTATCCGCAGAAGCTGAAATGTATGCCAAGGAAGACACAGTCCCACACATATCCCCGCAGGTATTGCCCGCCTAAGCGGATGACGCCGGGATCTTCCGTGAATAATGCGATGACAGGTTCGCTGGTAAACTGGATAGCTGTGGCGATGGTAAGGCTGAAGCCTACTGCTATTGAGATGGCGTACCAGAGTGTCTGATCAGCACGTTCCTGCTTCCCTGCGCCGATATTCTGCGCGGAGAGTGCAGAGACTGTGGATAGCATAGTGGAGGGGAGGAGGATCAGGATCCCGATCACCTTTTCCACGATTCCTACGGCGGCTGCATCATCTAAGCCTCTTCGATTCGCAATGATCGTAATGATAATAAAAGCAATCTGGATAAACCCATCCTGCAGCGCAACGGGTGTGCCGATCTTCAGGATCTGTCCCATGATCGCAGACTGTGGTTTAAAATGTGCCTTTTTCAGATTCAATCCGGTTTTCGGCCTGCGGATCACCAAGATAGATACGATCACACTGATGGTCTGTGACAGCGTGGTTCCAAGGGCAGCCCCGGCGGGACCCATGTGAAAACCGCCTATGAACAGATAGTCCAGGGCAATATTAGCTATGCAGGAAATTGCGATAAAATACATAGGGCTCTTAGAATCCCCCAGTCCGCGGAAGATGGAACTGATGATATTATACGCCGTTATAAAAGGGATGCCGATAAAACAGATCATCAGATACGTCACCGTACCGGACACCGCCTCTGCAGGTGTGGACATGACGGATACGATCGGTTTTACAAAAAGCAGTAATAACAGGGTGGCGGCAGCGGACAGACCCATAAACAGGGCAGCCGTATTGCCGATAGCGGCAAGGGCGTACGAAGAGTTCTTAGCTCCCACTGCTTTACCGATGGTGACTGTGGATCCCATGGCAAGCCCTACGATCATGACTGTCAGCATGTGCATAACCTGACTGCCGATGGAAACGGCGGTAATCTGCGCCACACCGTTGAACTGGCCGATGATAAAGAGGTCAGCCATGCCATACAGCGTCTGCAGAAGGTATGATAAGAGATAAGGAAGCGAGAAGAAGATTATATTTTTGAATACGCTCCCGGTAGTTAGATTCTTTTCCATAACACAGATCACTCCTTTCGAAGTATATCATAAACTCTATCATTATTGTAGAGTCAATCTGTTTTTTATTATTTTTGAAGAATTTCCCCACTTTTTAGACATTCGTGAGTCGTTTTTTGATTTCCTGGAGGCGTGTTATGGGAAGGCAAGGATACTAGTGTGCTGACCGAATTATATTCAGCCAAACCTCCTTGCCTATCCGCCCATCTGCCGCGTTGGATTTTCTATCCGTAGCCACCGCTACGCCGTCGAAAATCCGCCTTGCAGATGAGCGGATATTCTGCGGAGTTTCGCCAGATATAATTCGGTCAGCACACTTAGTACATCATTGCATTGACTAATGATCAATAAGCGCTTGCTATTCATGTTATCTGCATGTCTCCGAACCTAGTACACCGCCGGTTCGCAGACGCACAGCTGACACGAATAGCAAGCGCTGTTTGCTTTAGTTGAAGAAACCGCCGAAAAGTCCCTTCTTCTTAGATCTTGAAGATTTCTTAGACGGGCTGTAGACGCTGCCGCTGTCTCTGTTACGGCGTTGGTTGACGGCTTTATATAGTTGATAGACAGCCGCTTTGTTGGTACACCAGCTGAGCGGTACGTCAATATCACGGAAGATGTAGCGGATCCTTTCATATTCCCGGTCGCTGATCGCCTGTGCGCTGCCGATATTGCGTCCTTCAAACATCTCGTCGAAGGCATCCCTGATCTTGATGATCTTTGCAGGATTATCAGACAACATTTTGTTCACCTGCTCCATAATTTCTCTTTGCTCCATTCAATAACTCCTCTCTTGATATGCATGATTCCAAAGGGTATCCATAACGCTTGCCGTGTTCAGGCGATAGTCGTAAGTTTATGATCGGGTTGATCTGCGGTGTCTCGGATTTGGTTTTACAGGAATATATACTTCAGGATAAATAATACCGCCAGCACATACATCAGTATGCTGATCTTTTTCTCTTTTGTTCTGCCTGTAAGAAGGTTCAGCGCTACATAAGAGATCACGCCCATGGAAATACCTTCGGATATGCTGTAAAAAAACGGCATTGCCGCGATACAGATATAACATGGCAGCGCCTCGGATATATCGCTGAAATTAATATTTACCACATTTGTCAGCATGTAGAAACCGACTACGATCAATGCCGGCGCCGTCGCAAATGACGGGATGGCAAGGAAGATCGGGGAGAGGAACAGCGCGAGTCCGAAAAGAACGGCTGTAGTGACAGAAGTAAGCCCTGTCTTGCCTCCTTCCGTGACGCCGGAAGCGCTCTCAACGAATGTCGTGGTCGTGGTTGTTCCAAGTACTGCCCCTGCAGTTGTGGCGACTGCGTCTGCCATAAGCGCGCCTTTGATCCGCGGGAGCTTACCGTCCTGATCCAGCATGTCAGCCTTAGAAGCCACACCGATCAACGTACCGATGGTATCGAACATGTCGACGAATAAAAACGCGAAGATCACGATGACAAAGTTCAGGGAAAAGATCCCGTCAAACTGAAGTTTCCCAAAGACCGGCATAATACTTGGTACGGACAGCCCGTTGCTGAAGTCAGGAAGCAGTCCGTAAAAGCCCAGTTCCGGATTCGGGACATAGATGCCTGCAAGCTGGCAGATGATTCCAAGAAGCCATGTGATCAGGATTCCCCACAGGATATTCCCCTTTATGTTCTTGATGACCAGGATACCGGTGATCAAGACGCCGGCGATCGCAAGCAAGACCGTGATCCCGACATCCTGGAAGCTTGCTGCCGTGCCGTTCGCAAGATTATAACCGTCCAGGGAGAACAGTTCGACCAAAGTGGCGCCGCTGACCACGATATTCGCGTTCTGAAGACCGATAAAAGCAATAAACAGGCCGATGCCTACGCTGACCGCTGCTTTCAGGTTCAGCGGGATCGCATTAAATATGGCTTCGCGCACATTGGTAAGGGACAGGATGATGAATATGATCCCTTCCACGAATACGGCTGTGAGAGCCACTTCCCATTTGTAGCCCATTCCAAGGACAACGGTGTACGCAAAATATGCGTTCAGTCCCATTCCCGGTGCAAGTGCAAATGGATAATTCGCCAGAAACGCCATCAGCAGCGTACCGATCAACGATGCGAGGGCGGTCGCCGTGAATACAGCTCCCTGATCCATGCCTGCCACGGCAAGGATACTTGGGTTCACGGCGAGAATATATGCCATTGTCATAAAAGTTGTGATACCCGCGAGTATCTCTGTCCGGACATCAGTGTTGTTTTCTTCTAATTTGAAGAATTTTTCTAACATGTTCTTCCTCCTTTTTCTCTCAAACCATAACGGATGACGATATTATTTTAGCAAAATTATGCCTGAAAGTAAAATATTTTATGAAAATATTGTTGGTATAAATAAAATAGTGTGTAAGTTAGAGGAAACAGAGCCCCTTAATGCCCCGATCGTGGTAGTAATTTTCAGAATATTTTGCTATAATGAAGGTAGAAAATATAGGACGGAAAGGAGTTTTTATTATGTCAAAACGAATCATCACCATAAACCGAATGTATGGAAGTAACGGAAGAAGGATCGGAAAAGCCCTGTCAGAAGAATTGGGGATCCACTGCTATGATAAGGACTTGATACGGATCGCAAGTGAAAAAGAGGGACTGCCCTATGAAGAGCTTCTTAAGGTTGACGAGAAGCGCGCCAGTCAGTGGCGTTATCCGTTGGAGGAGCCGCTTCAGATGGAGCCGCAGTACCGTCTTTATCCGATGAATGACGTACTTTTTCATTCTGAGAGTGAGATCATAAAGTCGATTGCCGGGCAGGAAGATTGTATCATTATCGGCCGCTGTGCCGGGCAGATCTTGGAGGGCGAGTGCCTGAAGGTATTTATCCATGCTCCGTTTGAGTATCGTGTCAAAGTGGCGGCAGAGCGTATGGAAGTGCCGGAGAGAGACGCACGTGCCTATGTAAAGAAGACGGACAAGGAACGGCGCAGCTATTTTGAATATTTTACAGATGAGAAATGGCTGGATATGAGCGTTTATGATCTTTGTATTGACAGCAGCCGCTTTACGGAAGAACAGATCGTCAGGATGCTTAAAGTGGCATATGAGGGCATGGAAGCGTAGACAGTATATGTCCGGCGCTGACAGAAAAAAATGGTGGAATTCAGAAGGTGTGACAGAATATGTTTTTTTCAAAGGATTACTGGGAGAAGGAATGGGCGGCGCTTGAGAAGAGGGAGATGCGTTTCTTAGAGCGGCAGCAGGAGGAGAAGTCTTCTAAAGTGACACAGAAGATTGCTGAAAAGGTGCCGGAGAAGTTGGAGCGCACGCTGAAAGCAGCTTTCAACAAGGCATTTGAGGTAGTATTTGAGAAAGGAACGGGGCTGATCGAGAAGACTTATGATAAGGAGAGACAGAAGCAGTCTTTTCAGGTTAATGAATATACTGCCAGGATCCTTAAAAATCGGAAGAGTGTTAAGGCGTTTTCAAAACAGGCAAGGAGCGGGCGGACGAAGAACCTGCTCCTGTCAGGCATAGAAGGAGCGGGCTTGGGAATTCTTGGCATAGGGATTCCGGATATTCCGCTCTTTACTGCGGTGTTGCTCAAGAGTATATATGAGATCGCGCTTAGTTATGGCTATTCCTATGAGACAAAGGAAGAACAGTGCTTTATCCTGAAGGTGATCGAGACGGCTCTGCTGCACGGCGAGAAGCTTCGGCAGGCAGATCAGGAGCTGAATGTATGGATTGATACGGTCTGTTCGGAGGATAGTTCCGGAATGGACAGAAAAGAACAGATCGTCCGGACTTCAGACGTATTGGCAGAAGCGCTGTTATATATGAAGTTTGTTCAGGGGATTCCGATCGTCGGACTGGCAGGCGGGCTGGCAGATGCCGTTTATCTGAAACGGATCACGGACTATGCGGATTTGAAGTATAAGAGGAGATGTTACTGCAGTCTCCGGGATAGATTGGATTAACTTATATATTTAGGAGGAGAGAAGATGGGTCGTCTGAAATTAGTAGAACCGGCAAGAGAGCATGAAGCGCAGGTAATGGCTTACAGGGAGGCGTTCCTAAGGAATAACGACAGCTTTGACGGATGTTCGGGACTGGAAGACGTAGAGACTTATGAGGAATGGCTGGATTTTGAGAGCAGATTATCTGCAAAGTATGGAAAGGGTTATGTGCCGTCTACCACTTATCTGGCGATCCGGACAGAGGATCAGAAGGTAGTGGGGATCATAGATTACAGGCACGAACTGTCGGATCCTCTGCTGCAATTCGGCGGACATATCGGCTACAGTGTACTGCCGTCTGAGCGAGGGAGAGGATATGCGAAGGAAATGCTGAGGCTGTTGATAGAAAAGTGCAGGGATGCCGGTGCAGATAAGCTTTTATTGACCTGTGACAAGAAAAATACCGCGTCTGCAAGAACGATCACCGGTAATGGCGGGATATTGGAAAATGAAGTAGAAGATGCGGCAGAGACAGGAAAGAGCAGGGTGATTCAGCGGTATTGGATCAAAATGAAGTAAGAATATCGGGTCATACACAAGGAGATAGAAATGGATTTTGTACAATATAAGTGCCCCTGCTGCGGCGCGGCTCTGCAGTTCTCACCGGAGACGCAGAAGCTCTCCTGCCAGAGCTGTCAGAACGAATATGACATCGAGACGCTCAGGCAGTATGAGCAGGAAGAGCGGCATCAAGGAGAGCAGGATCTTAGTTGGGAATATCAGAAGGGGGCTTGCGGGGCGGCAAGGACAGAGGATGGTATGTATATCTGTCCGTCCTGCGGCGCTAAGGTAGAAGCGGATGAGAATACGGTGAGTACGACATGCCCTTATTGTGACAATGTCATAGTCATCAAAGCCGCGGCTTCTAAGGAGCTTAAGCCCGATGTCATGATTCCTTTTCAGGTACAGGGGGATCAGGCGCGGCAGATGCTGGAGGGTTTCTGCAAAGGCAAACCTCTGCTCCCAAAGAATTTCAAGGACAAGAGTTATCTGAAGAATCTGAAAGGATACTATGTTCCCTATTGGCTGTTTGACTGCAAGGCTGATGCAGACATGAGCTTTCGCGCTACACGTGTGAGAACATGGAGCGACAGCAGATATGATTACATAGATACCTCTTATTATATGGTTGCAAGAGCGGGTGCGATGGAGTTCTGGCACGTTCCGGTGGACGGAAGTGCCGAGATGGACGACAGTACGACAGAGTCCATCGAACCTTTTGACTATCGTGCGCTGACAGAATTTAATCCGGCATACCTGGCGGGATATGAGACGGATCGGTATGACGTGAATGCAAGGCAAGCGGAAGGAAGGGCGAAGGAACGTCTGTACAACAGTGCGGAGCAGGTACTTCGAAGCACCGTTAAGGGATATCAGACTGTGACCGTGAAGCGGAGGAACCTGTCGTCCCACGGCGGAAAGGCACACTATGCCCTGCTGCCTGTATGGCTCTTCGAAACGGTTTACGGTGATAAGAAGTACCAGTTTGCGATCAACGGCCAGACGGGTAAGATGGTGGGAGAGCTTCCGGTGGATCGGGGCGCCTTCTGGAGATATCTCTGTGGATTTACGGCGGTTGGAACGGCAGTGTGTTCCATTCTGGGAATCCTGTTGTTCGGAGGTGTTTTGTGATGAGACAGAAGAAATGGATGCAGGGAAGGAAAAGGTATGCCGGTGTATGGATCATCGTGATCTTACTGGCGGCAGGCATACCAGGCGTACCAGGCAAAGGGATCTGGGATCACGGAGCGGGTAAAGTGTTGGCGGAGGAAGGCGTTGGCAGCTTTTCGGTCACAGGCTTCGTCCAGGATGATGCCGGGCTCTTGACGAGGGAAGAAGAAAATAATTTGGAGGCAGAGTGTGCCGGGATCATGAAGCGGCATGACACGGCGGCTTATATCGTCACGACGCCGGACTTTGGCGCGGGAGATATCAAGGACTGGCAGCGCGAAGTTTTTGCAGGAAGCGGCATGGGAGCAGAAAGCTCAGGCAGTGCAGTGATGCTTGCGGTCAGTATGGCAGGACGCGATTGGGGACTGGTGGGATTCGGAACGGCACAGGAAGCATTTTCCGTATATGGACGGGAGCTGATCGGGGAACGGATATTAGGCGATCTTTCAGACGGCGAATATTATGATGCATTTTCCGAGTATCTGTCTATGGCGGACGATTATCTTACGGCGGCAGAGAAAGGAAAGCCGTATACGAAAGAACATCCCTATGGTCAAGGGTGGAGGATCCCGGCGATCATCGGCGTGTCTTTTCTGCTGTCATTTGCGGTATCTTTAGGGATCGTCATGTCCTGGAAGAAGAGTATGAATACCAGAGTCCGGCAGGAGGGTGCGATGGAGTATATGAAGGACGGAAGCTTCCGGCTGTATAATCGGACGGATCAGTTCTTATATCATACCGTCAGCCGGAAAAAGCGTCCGGAGACGACGCAGTCCGGCGGCGGAGGCGGGAGCCGGACACATTCCGACAGATCCGGGACCAGCGGGAAGTTTTAGGAAAATATAAGTAAGAAAAGGATATAGGAGAAAAGACGATGGGATTGATCAGAGCAGCATGGAAAGCGGCAGGAGGAACTCTGGCGGATCAGTGGAAGGAGTATTTCTGCTGTGATGCATTGGAGGCGGATGTGTTGGTGGCAAGAGGCGAGAAGCGCGTGTCCGGACGGTCGGTAAACAGAAAAGGAGAAGACAATGTCATCACGGACGGATCGCATATCGCCGTAGCCAACGGACAGTGCATGATCATTGTGGAGAATGGCAGGGTTATAGACGCGTGTGCGGAGCCGGGGGCATATACGTATGACACCGGAACCAGCCCGTCTGTATTCGGAGGTACATTTGCCGAGGGGCTGAAAGGGATCGCGAAAGAAGCGTGGAGGCGGTTCGAATTCGGAGGCGGGAGCGGAAGAGACCAGAGGATCTATTATGTGAACATTAAGGAGATCCCCGGGAATAAATACGGTACGCCCAATCCGGTGCCGTTCCGCGTTGTGGACAGGAATATAGGACTGGATGTGGATATCTCTGTCCGATGCAACGGAGAATATTCCTACCGGATCGTGAATCCGATGGTGTTCTATGCGAATGTCTGCGGAAATATCGGCAATGTATACACAAGGGACCAGATTGACTCGATGCTGAAGTCAGAATTGTTGACTGCCTTGCAGCCTGCGTTTGCAAGGATATCGGACATGGGGATCCGTTACAGCGCCCTGCCGGGACATACCATGGAGCTGTCGGATGCGTTGAATGAGGTACTGTCTGAGAAATGGACAGAGCTTCGGGGAATCATGGTCTATTCTCTTGGCGTGAACAGTGTAACGGCGTCAAAGGAAGATGAAGAGATGATCAAGCAGCTGCAGAAGTCGGCGGTCATGCGGGATCCTAATATGGCGGCGGCGGCTCTCGCCGGGGCGCAGGCGGATGCCCTCCGTATGGCGGCAGGGAATAAGAACGGCGCGATGTCCGGATTCATGGGGATGGGTATGGCACAGCAGGCGGGCGGTGCGAGTCTGCAGGATCTGTATGCGATGGGCAGGCAGCAAAGAGAGGCGGCAGATTCCATGAGACAGCAACAGGCGCCGGAGTACTCGGGGCAGAGCCGGGGGGCACGGACGGCGGTGGGCGCGGATGCGGGGGCAGCATGGACCTGCAGCTGCGGTATGGCAGGCAATACCGGCAAATTCTGTGTGGAGTGCGGTTTGCCGGCGCCTGACCGGACGGCTAGCTGGATCTGTGCCTGCGGTACGCTGAATAAAGGGAAATTCTGCTCGGAATGCGGAAGAAAGAAGCCGGCAGGAGTCCCACAGTACCGCTGTGATAAATGTGGCTGGGAGCCGGAGAATCCTGCGAAACCGCCGAAGTTCTGTCCGGAATGTGGGGATCCGTTCGACGACGGCGATATCATATAGTCAATAATTCCGGCAGAAATGTAGAAATCAGCCATCAGAGGCTGTTGTAACGACAGGTTATAAATCTGTCGTTACAACAGCCTTTTTCTGTTCTATAAAAAATTCTGGGTGTGGAGATTTTTGGACACCCAATTTGTTAAACTGATAGAGAACTAAGAAAGATACGAGATTCCAGTTTACAACAGTTGAACCGTGAATGGAAATGATACAAGAACAGGAGGTGCACAGTATGAAAGGATATTTTGTGGCAGATGGTTATATGGGATATGTGGATGGGAGCTATCTTTTGTTTGCAGATGAGAGTGATTATCGGGAATTTTTGGAGGAAGAATAATGAGAGAGGTTATAGGTTCGGTATTTGATTATAAATGTGACAGAGAACAGAAGGGATTCGGGCAGGTAGTCGGTTTCCTGTTCCGTCCGGAACCGGAGAGGGAAGAAAAGACAGAGTTTGAATTGTCCGGCCTGATCGCGGAAGAGTTAGAGGTAATGAGCCGGAATGAATGGAGTGTATTGATGAAGCGGGCGGGGCTTAACCCGGATCAATATGATTTCTGAGACCCGCGTATGGTAAGGAACTTCCGCGAAATGGCTTGTAGAAGATTGTACAGGATGGAAGTGATATGTTACAATGTCTTATGATCGCAGCAGGAAGGCTGTGACGACAATGCTATAGATAAAAGCTGCGGCGATAGATAGGAGGATGAATTGTGGCAGTTTCACATGTAAAGCTCAGGACATTGTACATCATGAAGATGCTTCTGGAGAAGACGGATGAGAAGTGTCCGATGTCTGCGGCGGATATAGACAGGGCGCTTAAGGAGTACGGGATGTCTGCGGACCGTAAGACAGTGTATAATGATCTTGAGACGCTTAAGGAGTTCGGGATGGATGTTCTGCAGGCAAAAGGGACCAACGGAGGTTATTATATCGGAAGCAGGAAGTTTGAGCTGCCGGAACTTAAGCTTCTTGTTGATGCCGTGCAGGCGTCGAAGTTTATCAGCCGGAAGAAGTCAGAAGAGCTGATCCGTAAGCTGGAGAGCCTGGCAAGTGACCATGAGGCAAGGCAGCTTCGGAGGAATGTATTTATCTACAACCGTCCTAAGAGCGGCAATGAGACCATCTATTATAATGTAGATCAGATCCATACGGCGATCCTTGAGAACCGGCAGATCCGGTATCAATATGCAGAGTGGACGGTGAAGAAGGAGCTGAGGCCCAAAAAGGACGGAGCCGTCTATACAGTCAGTCCATGGTCGCTGACGTGGGATGACGCGAACTATTATCTGATCGCATATGACGAAGAGGCGGACTGTATGAAGCATTACCGGGTGGATAAGATGCAGCATACATGCGTGGCCGATCGGGTGCGCATCGGCAAAGAGAAGTTTCAGGATTTTGATCTGGCAGAATTTAGTAAGAAGACATTCTCTATGTACGGAGGGCACGACGAAGAAGTTACGCTGCAGTGCGGGAATGAGTTGATCGGGGTGATCCTGGATCGGTTTGGTACGGAGGTGATGATCGTCCCTGTGAGTGGAGAAGAGTTCCGCGTGCGTGTGCTGGCGGCGGTCAGTCCGCAGTTCTTCGGCTGGGTAACGGGCATCGGAAGCAGGCTTCGGATCGCCGCGCCAGAACACGTGCGAAAGGAATATAAGGAATACCTGCAGGAGATCATGCAGGAATATTAAGTGTTCTTAATATCTCAGTTTGATATTGGATAAGGAGACTTCAGCTTCATATCCTTTCATATGAAGCATATATTCCATCCCGTTTTTAGCAAGATCAATGTGGTTCTGCGGGGCGATCATGATCTCTTCGAGGGGCAGGTTTTGCTCGCTTAACGGGATCTCTATGTAAGGGAGCATGAAACCGTCCTTGGCACGGAAGTACACGGCGGTATTCTTTTGCTTCTTGAAAATGAACCGGTATTCCTGTTCTTCCGCGAAGCCTTCATGCTTGAAGAACATGGCGTAGACTTCTGCCGTTCTGCGGAATTTCCGGCATGCTTTCAGATAGGTAGAGTCCTGGCGGTCATGATTCCCGGCTTCTAAGATCTCGTCCATGGACATCCGGAGCAGATTGGGCAGATAATTGCAGATAATTCTGCGGATCAGCTGCTTTTGCTGCTTTGCGTCATAGACGACCAGTCCATGATACGCAATTTCCGCCGCTTCTTCGATCCTTGCGATGATGTCGTCGCTTCGGAAACCGATGTTGTATCCGGTCTTATTGCCGAATTCAGACCACATAGTGATACTGTCTCTGCATTTTGAGAAGGATAGAACGAAATATTCTCTGCTTTTTTCACGGTCGGTATAGATGGAATCCTTAAGGAACATCTCCCTGAATGCCGGCTTCTTTATATTCTCCCGGCATACCTCGTCTATGATCCCGCGAATGTGGGAGAATTCATTGGGATCATTCAGGAAATCACTCTTTGTTGCCCAGAAGCAATTATGGTTTATTATGCCGTTGATACCGTTGCTTTTCGTGTAATGATACAGGATACTTCCCTTTTCTGCATGCTCCAGTTTTACCTGCCTGCCAGACATATTGCGCGCCTCCTTTGTATGCGGATGTTTGATTTCAGATATTTTCGGATTGATTGCTATTATTATAAAGAAAATGGCAGAAAATAGCAATAATTAAATGATTATTGGCGATGACCGACGACGGAGAAAGAATAGTTTTGATCCTATATGCGTTAAGAGAATTTTAAGAATTATGTTGAGTTTCTTTTAAGGCAGATATATTATAGTATCCGTGTAAGCAGCAATAGAAAGCAGACGACGGAATGGAGGGGATGCCCATGGAAGCGGAGACGATACTGGTGGTGGACGATAATAAGGAGATCGTATATTCTATCAGTGAATTGTTAAAATATGAGGGATACCAGGTTATTAAGGCTTATGACGGCATGGAGGCGCTGGAAGCGCTGGAAAAAGAAAAGATTGATCTGATCTTGCTGGATGTAATGATGCCGAGACTCAACGGGTTATCCGCGTTGATGAAGCTTCGGCAAAAGAGCAGGATCCCGGTGATCATCCTGTCAGCTAAGACGGAAGAGAGCGATAAAGTGTCGGGGCTTATACTTGGGGCGGACGACTATGTGGAGAAGCCGTATAATCCGGCGGAACTGACGGCAAGGATCAAGGCGCATCTTCGTCGGTATCATCTCTGGGGAGAAGAGAAGGCAAGGACTGATGAGGATCGGATCGTCAACGGAGGGCTGGAGCTTGATAAAAAGCAGAAGTTAGTGATCGTGGAAGGTGAGGAAGTGCGGCTGACCGCCACAGAGTATAAGATATTCGAGCTTTTGATGGAACATCCCGGACAGATCTTTCCCGCGGAGCAGATCTACGAGAAAGTCTGGAACGAACAGGCGGATTACGCGGTAGAGAATACGGTCATGGTCCATATCCGCCATATCCGCGAGAAGATAGAGATAGACGCAAAGAAACCAAGATATGTAAAGGTGGTGTGGGGTATTGGATACAAGATGGAAAAATATAGTTAAGAAGATATATGCTTTTGCAGAGGAAAATGGCAGGTATATTCCGGGAGTGATGCTGGCAGGGATCGGAATCTGCATTTTCGGTGTTATGATCGCCTATCGGAATTCGTATTCGACAAAGATCGTTTTTGGGTTTGGTATGGCGGGGAATCTGTGTATAGGGGTGAGTCTTGCGATCCTCTTAAGACAATACCTGGATCAGCGGTATCAGGGATGGGGCGGCAAAGAGGGCTGTGAATACGATGCATGGAAAAAGGTCAGGTCAGCCTCTTTCAAACGTTTTTATAAGGCGGGAGCGTTGGCATGCCTGATGGCAGTGTGGTATCTTTATGATCTTGTCTATAGAGGCGGCGTATGGGGCGGGATGAGGAGAGGTTGGAATTATAACTATGCTACCGGTTATGTGATGGTGATCACGGTTCTGATCCAATTCCTGCTGGCGGAGAAGGCAGTCAGGAATTACTGGGACGGGAGACTGGAACATGTTATGGAGTGGAGGGACGGGATTTTAAGGCGCCGTGTGGAAGAATCGTTGGAGATAGAGCGGAAAAGCCTTGAGAAGGTGTCGCGGAGCGACCAGCTCCGTGTGGATCTGCTCACCAACGTATCCCATGACCTGAAGACGCCCATAACGTCTATGGTTGGGTATATAGAACTGATCAAGAAGGAAGAATTAAGCGACGTCGTGCGGGATTATATTGACGTTGTCTCGGCACGGACAGAGAAGTTGAAGGAGATGATCAACAGCCTGTTCTCCCTGGCAAAGGCGAGCAGCGGCAACGTAGAGTTCCAGATGGAGAATTTTGAAGTAAACCGTCTGATCGAACAGATTTTTGCAGATATGGCGGATCAGGTGAAGGAGAGCGGTCTCCAATTCGTGATGCAGCTTACGAAAGAGGCGACGTCTATTTACTCGGATAATACGTATTTCTACCGGATCTGTCAGAATCTGATCGAGAACACGCTGAAGTATTCGGCAAAAGGAACCCGTGTGTTTGTAAAAACATACCTTAAGGATGCGGCAGGAGAGACGGGGCAGCGCCCGGAAGAACCAGAACCTGAAGCAGGAAAGAGGAAGATCTGTATTGAGATTACCAATACGGCGGGTTATTCTATGGATTTCACGAAGGAGGATATCGTGGAACGCTTTGCAAGGGCAGATCAGGCGAGGACGAGCGAGGGGAACGGACTTGGGCTGGCGATCGTGAGTACCTATGTGAAAGCTCTTGGCGGGGAATTCGATATCAAGATAGACTGCGATCAGTTCAAGGCATGTGTGGAGATGGGATAAGATCACAGACGGCGGGAATAGATTTTCAAACACGCTCTGGCATTTAGCCAGAGCGTATATATTTCAGGAAAGCTTACCGGGATCGATCTTATAATACACTGCCGAGTAGGGGCTTAGTGAGAGGGTTGCCCGGTTTTCTTTCAGTTTGATGGTCTTCTTGTCGTAGATCTTCGTACCGGCGTATTCCTGTGCGTCGCTTGCAAGAAGAAGCGTCAGTGACCGGGCGTCGTTTAGTTCGATCTCATAATCTTCCTGCGTCTGGTCAGAGAAGTTGAAGACGGCGAGGATCCTCTCTTTATCGGCGATCCTTTCAAAGGTATAGAGGCATCGTCCTTCCTGATGGCAGTCGGTCCAGGCGAATCCTTCCGGATCATGATCTTTCTGATAGAGCGCCGGATGCTTAAGATAGAGATGATTTAAGTCTTTTATGAACCGGTGGAAAGCGTCATGGATCGGATATGTCAGGATGTCCCAGTCCTGTTCACGCTTCTCGTCCCATTCCCGGAGCTGTCCGATCTCATTTCCCATGAAATTCAGCTTCTTTCCCGGATGGGCATACATATACATATAGAACGCCCGTGCCTGGGGAAATTTGTCGTCGTATTCACCGTGCATCTTCTGCATGATGGTCGCTTTGCCGTGTACTACTTCGTCGTGAGAAAGTGGCAGCAGGAAGGCGTCGCTGTAATAATACATCATAGAGAAGGTCAGCTTGTGATAACTCTCCGTACGATATTCCGGCGCGGTACGGAAGTAATCCAGCGTGTCGTTCATCCAGCCCATATCCCATTTGTAATCGAAGCCTAGCCCGCCGTCGCAGACAGGCCTTGTGACTCCGGGATAAGAAGTGGAGTCTTCGGCGGAGAGTATGGCGGCGGGGTGCAGTGCTTTAAGCCCCCGGTTCATTTCCCGGATAAATTCTACCGCCGTATTATTGACTCCCCTTGCGGGCTCGCCCTGCCAGTAGATGATCCGGCTGATGGCGTCCATACGGATTCCGTCTATATGATACTCTGTAAGCCAGTAGTTTGCCGCAGACTGCAAAAAGCTTCTGACCTCGCCCCGGGAGTGCATGAAGTTACAGCTTCCCCATTCACTGACGCCCACGTCCTGATGAGGATATTCGTACAAGGCGGTTCCGTCATAATTGGCGAGGGCGTAATCGTCTATGGCAAAATGAACCGGTACAAAATCCAGGATAACGCCGATCTCATTCTGATGGCATTTGTCGATGAATTCCATTAGCTCTGGCGCCGTGCCGTAACGGGAGGTCGGGCTGAAGAAACCGGTGTTCTGGTATCCCCAGGATTCGTCGCAGGGATGCTCGCTTAAGGGCATGATCTCCACATAGTTGTAACCGTATTCTGTCAGATACGGGATCAGGATATCCGCCATCTCCGTATAGGTGTACCAATCGTCTGCCGCATCTGAAGGCTTCCGGAATGAGCCGAAGTGGATCTCATAGATGTTCATGGGCTTGTTCCGGCAGTCCGAGCGTCTCTGCATCCAGGCAGAATCCTGGAAGGTGTGATCGGAGAGGCTGCGGATATAAGACGCTGTGTTGGGCCTTAGTTCCATGCCGAAGCCATAAGGGTCACAGTGATCAACATAAGAGTGATCCTGTCTGTAGATCCGGTACTTGTACATCTGTCCCGGCGCGGCGTTCTTCGCGTAGCATTCCCAGAAATTGCCATCATAGATCTTATGCATGTCCCATTCCTGCCATCCGGTGAATTCTCCGATCAGGGAGATCTTCGACGCCCCCGGTGCGAACGTGCGGAAAGTGACTCCTTCGGCTTCGGTGTGCGCGCCGAGGAATTGGTAAGCATCAAATATTTTTCCGGTATAAAATCCATAAAAATCCATAAAGTTTCCTCCTAAGATACAATGTATTTACAGACAGACAGTGGTTGTTTTTTTGTCTGAGATTATTATAATATATAGAAAAGGAAGAAATCCACCGACAATATTAGACGACAGACGGATAAACAACGGATATCTGATAATGTCGGAAATATTGCCGCAAGCAGATACTTTTTGCAAAAGAGGGGAGAAAGGAAAGGAGAGAGGCGGTATATGGATCTGCGTGTAGAGAAGACAGAACGGGGGATCAAGAATGCATTTATCGAACTGCGGTCGAGAAAACCTCTGGAGAAAATTACGGTTAAGGAACTATGTGAGCTGGCATATATCAATAAGTCTACATTCTATTCACATTATAAAGATATCTATGAGTTGTCTGACAGTATGGAGGAAGAGGTGGTCAGGTCGATCACCAACAGCATTTCCCATCCTGAGTATATTATGGAGAATCCGGCGGAATTCACCAGGGAATTGTTTCTGGCGTACTTATCACAGAATTCCCTGACTGTGATCCTTTTCTCCGGGAGCCAGCGGAATCATCTGGTAGATAGGATCGAGACCAGTATCAAAGAGCTGGTGTTCCGGAAGTATCCGGAATACAGAAAAGACGAAGCGTGGAACATTATCTTAAGTTATTGCATCCAAGGGGGATATCATACCTTCCAAAGGAACCGGGAAGGGGATGTGAATACGCTGATCTCGATCATAGGGGAGATCACGGAGGCGGTACAGGAAATGTATGGAAGGATGACGAGAGAATATTTCTAAGGAGGAGAAAGATGATATACGAATTGAAACAGACGGAAAAAGCGGCGGCATTGTTCGGCGGATGGCAGGAGACTATGATCTGGTCCTGCCTGCAGGGCGTTATGGGAGGGATTTATGCGGATTCCCTTGAAGACCCGGCGTCTGCGATGGCTTTACTGGGGGATTTCTGCTTTTTAGCAGGCAGGCAAAGCAAAGAACTGGCATTATTTGTATCGGAATACAGGATGCGTGAGTTTGTGATCATGGTTCCGCAAGAGGAAGGATGGGCAAGGGTGATCGAGGAATGTTATGGCCAAAATGCGAAAAAGGTGGTCCGGTATGCGATAAAGAAAGAACCGGATATCTTTGACAGGGAGAAGCTTCAGGCGGCGGTGGAGGGGCTGCCGGAAGGATATTGCCTTAAGATGATAGATGAAGAATTATTTTGGCAGTGTAAGAAGATCGAATGGTGCAGGGACTGGGTTGCCCAGTATGATGACCATACTATGTTTCAGAAATATGGATCAGGCGCAGTGATCCTGAAGGACGGACAGCCCGTCTCAGGCGCGTCTTCTTACACAGGATATCTTGGAGGGATAGAGATAGAGATTGATACCAGGGAGGATCATCGAAGAAGAGGCCTTGCATATATATGCGGTGCGAAGCTTATCCTGGAATGTCTGGAGAAAGGGTGGTATCCCAGCTGGGATGCGCAGAACCCTGGGTCAGTGGCTCTGGCAGAGAAGCTGGGATACCATATGGATCATGAATATACTGCTTTTGAGGTTACGCCCTGATTTGTATCACGTATCTGCTGATACAGAATCTAATGCTTTGCGTAGACAACGCCCTTTTTCAGTCCCGGAGCGGCAGAGATCTGTCCGTCGTCCGGGACGTCTTGGCGTTCGCGGTTGCTTAAGGTTCCGACTTCCATTGCATCGGCAAAGTTGATCGGGTGGTTGCGCATATGCACTTTCAGCATCTCGAATAACCGGAGGGTCGGACGCCTTGCCTCCAATACGCCGGAGACGTCGATATATTTGCAGCCGGTCTGTGATGCCAGGGCCTTCAGGCGTTGGTTGATCTTGAAGGCGGCAGGGCTGTCTGAGACGATCGGTACGATATAGATGGAAGCCTGCGTCTTTGTATGGATCATGTATAGCAGCCATTCGTATTTTGAAATAAAATTATCTATGTCAATATTTTCATCCCGTGCGTCTACATCGCCCATATTCACGAAGATCTTGCGCGGATTCAAGTCATACAGGCATACTTTGAGGTAACTTTCGATCTGGTCAATGCGTACGTCCCGGACGCTTCTGTTGTAGATGGGTTCCGTGATGCGAAATGCCTGCGTCAGCTCCCCGATCGGAAGAGAGGCGAAGGTGTTGGAGCCAAAGAGTACGACTCCGCCTGCCTCTGTGATACTGTTAAGTTCTCGATATTTTTCCATCTCATCATCTCCTTGTTTGTGGATCAATGGCTGCGTGTCCTTTGTATGTCCGGATATTTGCCTGCTTAGTTCGATGTTTGTCTCTTTCCTCTGTCTGTCGTAACGGCGGTTGATAAAATATACCGCTACATTCGCGGATACGACGACCAGGTTCAGAAGATATACGACTAATACATAATTGAATCTGTGGTTGTAAAGTTTTGCAGAGATTCCAGCGACATATCCTGTGATAATGAGAAGGATAAACTGGAGGCTCATGTTTTGGGCTGATTTTGCTTTGATATTCTTGATGAGGTTCATAGGCCAGGATAAACCAAAGCAGATCAGCATGGTGGACTCTAGTAGTTCAGCCATTTTGTTTCCCTCGCTTTCATTCATTTTGTTTTCATACATAGTCTAGCATTGACGTATGATTATGTCTAATATATAATATTTATAGAATTTATAATATATATATTATGAATAAGAGAACACGAATGTTACAGGCGGTCCTTTATGGACGCGGGAGACTGCCAAAGGAACAGGAATGAAATCTTAAGAAGGGGTGGGAAGAATGGAACTCATGCAGATCAGGTATTTCCTGGAAGCAGCAAAGACAAAGCACATGACGAACAGCGCGAAGAACCTGCATATCACGCAGCCGGCTCTGACTCAGGCGATCCGGCGGCTGGAGAAAGACCTGGGGGTGCCTTTGTTTGCCGCAAAAGGGCGGAATATTGTATTGACGGAGTATGGAAGATATCTGCAGAGGAAATTAGAACCCCTGATAGAACAGATGGACGCGATCCCGGAGCAGCTCAAGATGATGGTCGCGCTGGAGAGTGAGACTATACATATGAATGTGCTTGCGGCGTCGGGGCTTGTGATGGAAGCGATCATTGAATATAAGAAGGAGCATGAGGAGATCAATTTCCAGCTGCAGCAGAATTCGGAGAGTGAACTCTATGACATTGCTGTCACGACGAAGCTGTTCTATCAGGGAGCCGGGGAAGAGAACAGTTTTGCCTGTGCCGAAGAGATCTATCTGGCGGTGCCGAAGAATCAGAGATATCAGGGGAGGACGTCGGTCCGTCTGGCGGAGGCGGCAGAGGAAGGGTTCATCAGCCTGCTTGGGTCCAGGGAATTCCGATATATCTGCGACAGGTTCTGCCAGCATGCGGGATTCACGCCGAAGATCATCTTCGAGAGTGATAATCCCGCCGCTGTAAAGAACATGATCGCGGCAAACATGGGGATCGGGTTCTGGCCGGAATTTACCTGGGGGAGTATAGAGAACGAGCAGGTGAGGTTATTGAAGATCGAGGAACCGGTCTGTCAGCGGGATATTATTATCAACTATAATAGAAATAAGACGGACAGCCGCAATGTAATAGATTTTTATGAGTTTTTGACAGGTTTTTTTTCGGATAGAAAGTATAGTTGTTAATGAAACATTCTAAATCCCCCAGCAGAGCTGGGGAGACTAGCAGACGCAAGTGGCGATAAACAGAGTACCAGAATATCCCCCGTTGTATAATAGGTGCAGGTCTGGCAAACCGCACAAAACACAACGGAGGTATATTCATGGACACTCAAAGTTTATCACATAGTCGCTATAATTGCACGTATCACATAGTATTTATCCCGAAATATCGTAGGAAAGTGATGTTTGGGGATTTGAGAAAAGAGGTAGGCGAAGCCATTAGCAAGGTATGCAAGATGGAAGGAGTCACAATTATCAAGGCAGCAACGCTGCCGGATCATGTGCATATGTACGTGTCGATTCCGCCCAAGGAGAGCGTGTCGAAGGTAGTGGGTAGGATTAAGGGGAAGAGTAGCCTTATGCTTTTCGACAGACATCCGGAGTATAGAGACCGGTATAACCGTCACTTCTGGGCAAGGGGGTATTATTGCGAGACAGTCGGTAATGTAAATGAAGAAACGATAACAAAGTATATCAAAGAACAGTATGAGAGGGATCGACTGGAAGGAGAGCCCTCAAAGTAAGTACAACAGAGCCGCTTTTAAGCGGCCACCAGTAACATAATGAACAGGGTTTGTCAGACCGCCTTTAGGCGGAAACACAACAGGCCCCGGAGGGGCTTATCCAGGCCACCAGCAGAGCTGGTGGTTGAGCCGATGGCCGTGATTTGTTTACAATTTGCTTGAACCTTTCAAGAGGAAATGGTAAGATGGGATGGCATTATGTGCATATGCATATATGACGGATGAAAAAATAATGATTGACGGATGTTCGGACCGGATATGTTCTGAGCATGGAAAGGAGAAAGATATGACTGGAATAGAACGGCTGCGCATATACATGGAGGAGAAAGGGCTGGACGGATTCTATGTTGCAGGACCTGCCAACGTAAGGT
Source organism: Dorea sp. 5-2 (assembly GCF_000403455.2). GTDB lineage: Bacteria > Bacillota > Clostridia > Lachnospirales > Lachnospiraceae > Sporofaciens. Next base: position 381,717 of record NZ_KE159726.1, read on the forward strand.
GTATAAGCGGCTATACGGGAGAAGATTCCTGGCTTTTGATCGGCAGAAAGAATCAGTATTTTATTACAGACCCAAGATACACGGAACAGGCGTCTATGGAATGCCCGGAGTATACGGTGATCGACTGGCGGGCTTCTAAGGGCAGGAGTGTAGGAAGCGCCCTGGCAGGCGTAGTTGAGCAGGACGGGATCGGGACGATGGGATTTGAAGAGGACGTCCTGACGTATCAGGGTTGGAAGGATATGCAGGAGATGCTTTCGGCGGAGTTGGTGCCGACACATGGGGTTATAGAGGCGTTCCGGGAGGTCAAGACGCCGGAAGAGATCAAGAAGCTTCAGATAGCCTGTGATATTGCGTCGAGAGCATTTGAGAAGATCCTGGGAGATATCCGGGTCGGAGTGACGGAGAAGGAACTTGCGGCGAAGCTTGCCTGGTATATGGTGGCGGAAGGGGCGGATACCAAACCGTACGGAGGGATCCTGATCTCAGGCGCGCGGACGTCGCTTCTGCATGGGATCCCAGGGAAGAAAGCGATCGAGTACGGGGATTTCGTGCTGCTGGATTATGGATGCCAGTATGACGGTTACTTGTCGGATATGACAAGGACTGTGGTGGTCGGAAGAGCCGATGCAAAGCAAAGAGAAGTGTATGAGCTCTGCAGGCGTATGACGGAAGAGACTGAAGATGCGATCCTGCCGGGCGTGACAGGAGCAGAATGTTATGAGGCGTCTCTTAAAGCGATTGAAGGGACAGAATATTTCCCCTATCATTATGGCGGGATCGGCCATGGAGTGGGGCTTTTTGTCCATGAGCTCCCCTTTATCGGGAAGAACAGCACCGCTGTGCTGAAGGAAAACAGCGTGATGACGGTAGAACCGGGAATCTATATCCCGGGATGGGGCGGCGTCCGCATTGAAGATCAGGGCATTGTTACGGCAGAAGGCTACCAGAATCTGATCAGCGCTACACGTGAATTAATAGAACTTTAGTTTTCGTCGAGTTGGGAAAATGTAACAAAAATATTTGTACTTTTATGTGCGAATTCACATAAAAGTACAATGATGTTGACAAAAACTTGACGAAAATGATATTATATGAATAGTTGTATTAAATATCAATACAACAAACGCTTTATTTATATTATAAATAATCAGGAGAACCTGATGAAAAGGAGGAATTTCTTATGAAAAAGAGATTAATTGCATCTATAATGACGGTAGCTATGGCAGCGTCATTATTAGCAGGATGCGGCGTTCCAAAGAGCGAGAGCGGAGGAGAATCCGGTGGATCCGATGCGTCCGGTGAGAAAGTATTCCGTTTCTCAACAAGAACAGAACCAACGACGCTTGATCCGTCAAAAGGGAACTGTATCCCGGATACCGAGCTTCAGAATGCGATCACAGAGAGATTGGTACGTAACGTAAAGGGTGAAGTAAAAGAAGGTATTGCAGAGAAGTGGGAAATTTCCGACGACGGGCTTGTTTATACATTCCATTTAAGAGATGCAAAATGGAGCGACGGAGAACCGATCACGGCAGAGCAGTTTGTATACAGTTGGAGAAGGCTTATGGATCCTGAGACGGCAGCTCCGTTCGCATACATCGGCGAATATATTAAGAACGGACGTGCAGTTGAAGTCGGCGAGATGGAGCCGGAAGAACTCGGAGTAAAAGCGATCGATGAAAAGACTCTTGAAGTTACCTTGGAGCACCCGACGGCATACTTCTTGAGTATGATGGGATTATCTTCTCTCTTCGCGCCTATTCGCGAGGATATTGTAGAGAAATATGGGAAAGACTTTGCGGCAGACGCAGAGAAAAACGTTTACTCAGGACCATATGTCCTTACAAGCTCCGCGAATCAGAAATGGATCTTCGAGCCGAACGAGAACTACTGGGATAAGGACAGCATCAAGCTTGACCGTGCAGAGATGAGCTATGTACAGAACCAGTCAACAGCGCTTGCTATGTATGAAGACGGCGAATTAGATTTCTCTGAGATCCCATCTGCAGACGTACCGAACTACGAAGGAAAAGACAACGCATACCGCAATGGTAACGTAGACTACTTCTACTATAACTGCGACAGCGAGAATGAGGCGATGAACAACATTGATTTCCGTCTTGCCCTCAACTATGCAATTGATAGAAATTCTTATAATGAACTTGTAAACAACGGTATCTTTGCACCGAGTACAGGTCTTGTATACAGCGGTCTTTCAGGCGTTGAGAAGACATACGGAGAAGAGTCCAAACTGGAAGGTTATCCGATGGACGGAGACGAGGCAAAAGCAAAAGAGCACTTAGACAAAGCATTAGGAGAGCTTGGAAAGAAAGCATCCGATATTACGGTAACGATTACGACGACAGATTCAGACTCTGCTAAGAAGCAGGCTGAGGTTTGTCAGGAGATGTGGAAAACTACACTTGGTATCAACGTAGAAGTGAATCAGGTAACATATGCGGAGATGCTGAACCGTCAGTCAACCGGCGAATATGAGATTGGCTGGGGCGGTTGGGGCGCCGACTATGACGATCCGTATACGTACCTTGAACTGTTCAAATCTGACAGCCCATACAACTACAGCAATTATGTGAATGAGGAAGTTGACGAGTTGTTGGCAGCTACTCAAACAGAGACAGATGTACAGAAACGTATGGATATGCTTCACGACGTAGAGCAGATCCTGATCGATGAAGCGGCATTCTTCCCGCAGGCAGAGAGAGAAGTTCACTATCTTGTTGACGACGATGTAAAAGGACTTAATTTCTTCCACTGCAGTATCAACCTTGACTGGATCTATGCTGATATTGCTGAATAAGCAGAGAAAGTCATATAAATAGGGAAAATCAAGAATGAATCGCCACCCGGCGGTATGCCGGGTGGCGAATTTAAACTATAAAAGGACTTTTTCAAATATACAAGGAGGAATAAGGATGCGTAAATATATAGTGAAACGTGTAATCGCGGCTATAGTGACAGTCTGGGTATTGATTACCGTTGTCTTTTTCCTGGTACGTCTCATGCCTGGTGATCCGTTCACGAATCCCAAGCTGACGCCGGAAGTAAGAGAGAACATGGAGAGTTATTATGGGTTTGACAAACCACTGATCGTGCAATATGGAAATTATATGACAAATCTGCTGAAAGGCGATTTCGGATATTCCATGAAGTTCACAAATAAAACAGTTGCGGGTATTATCGGCGAGACATTCCCGTTCTCGGCGGATCTCGGGATCCGTGCGCTCGTGTTGGCGGTTTCGATCGGTTTGGTCCTCGGAATTGTATCGGCGAGAAACCGGGGGAAGGGCATAGACTTTTTTTGTGTTATTGTTGCTGTACTAGGTACGAGTATTCCTGATTTTATCATGGGAGCCGTTCTGCAGTACGGATTCGGTATCAAGTGGGGGCTTCTTCCGGTGGCAAGATATGAAGGAATAGAGTATACGATCCTTCCGGCATGCGCCCTTGCCTTCTACACACTGGCGTCTGTTTCGCGTATCATGCGTGCAAGCATGCTTGAAGTTGCCTCGCAGGATTACATAAAGACGGCTCGTTCGAAAGGGCTCGGTGAATTCAGGATCACTGCGAAACACCAGATCCGTAACGCGATCATGCCGGTTATGACCGTTATGGGACCGACCGTGGCATCCGTACTTACAGGTACGTTCGTCATCGAGTCTATCTTCGCGATTCCTGGAATGGGTAAACATTACGTAGACAGTGTATCGAATAACGACTATTCTATGGTTTTGGGAATGACGTTATTCTATGGTGTATTCCTTATTTTCTGTAACCTTGTTGTAGATATTCTTTATGGCGTGGCGGATCCGCGTGTACGTATCGGCGAAAGGTAGGTGGAGAAGGTGGCAGAATTAAAGAAAGAATCTTTTGTGATCAAGGGAAAAGATAATGTCCGTATGGAGAGCATCAGCAGGCCTTCCCTCTCCTTTTGGCAGGATGCATGGAGAAGGTTGAAAAAGAATAAGGCGGCAATGTTTGGTCTTGGGCTTATTTTTCTCTATGCATTGTTATCCATTCTTGCGCCGATGTTCAGTCAGTATACACAGTCGCAGATGGATGTAAATGCAAGAAGCCAGATGATGTCTTCCGCGCATTGGCTTGGGACGGACTCTACAGGACGCGACCTTTGGGTGCGTATCTGGATGGGAGGACGAGTATCTCTTAGCATCGGTTTGATCGCGGCTGTTGTGAATATGTGCGTGGGCGCCGTAATCGGTGGTTTCTGCGGTTTCTATGGCGGCAAATTGGACATGATCGTGATGAGGATCGTAGATATCCTGTACGGTATTCCAAGCCTTATCATCACCATTCTTGTCGTAATGGTTCTCGGTAAGGGGATTGCGCCTCTTATCATCGCGATGTGCGTGGTGGGGTGGATCGGAACATGCCGTTTTGTGCGCGGCGAGGTCTACCGCATTAAAGAGCAGGACTTTGTTCTTGCGGCAAAAGTATTAGGAATTCCTGATTTTAAGATCATTGTGAAACATATTATTCCGAACATCCTCGGTATGCTTATTACAAACCTTTGTATGGCGATCCCGGGGGCAATCTTCCAGGAAGCATTCTTAAGTTACGTAGGTCTTGGCGTTACGCCTCCGAACTGTAGCTGGGGTGTGATCTGTAAAGAGGGTATTGCATATCTTCGTAATTCACCGCACCAGGTATTGATCCCTGCGTTCTTCGTATGTACGACGATGCTGGCGCTCAATCTTCTTGGTAATGGTTTACGCGATGCAGTAGATCCGAAACTTCGTGGAACAGAATAGGAGGAAACGAAAATGGCAGAGAATGTAAATATTCTGGAAATGAAAAATGTTGTCTACTCCTTTCACACATACGGAGGAGAAGTGAAAGCTGTACGGGATGTAAGCTTTGAGGTAAGAAAAGGAGAGATTCTTGGTATTGTAGGAGAGTCCGGATGCGGTAAGAGTGTAACGGCGCAGTGCATTATGAGACTGAACCCGGAACCGCCTGGATTCTTCGAAGGCGGAAAGATCTTGTTCGACGGCAATAATGTGCTTGAGATGGGCAAGAAAGAGCTTAGAAAGCTTCGCGGGCAGGATATAGGATTCGTATTCCAGGATCCGATGACATCTTTGAACCCGACCATGAGAGTCGGCGCGCAGATCGAGGAAGTTTTCCTTGGAAGAACGGATGTTACGAAGCAGGAAGTGAAAGAGAAAGCGCTTGAGATCATGAAACTCGTAGGTATATCTGATGTGGAAAAGCGTTACAGACAGTATCCGCATGAGTTATCCGGCGGTATGAAACAGCGTGTCATGATCGCGATCGCTCTTGTAAGCCGACCGGGACTGGTGATCTGTGACGAGCCGACCACGTCTCTTGACGTAACCATCGAGGCGCAGATTCTTGACCTGCTCCTGGAGCTTCGGGATAAGCTTGGAATGTCGATCATTATGATCACGCATGACCTTGGCGTTATCGCACGTATGTGCGACCGTGTGATCGTAATGTACGGCGGCAAGATTGTGGAAAAGGGAACCGTACAGGAGATTTTCTATGATACGGCGCATCCATATACAAAAGGACTGATCGGCTCGATCGCGAAGCTGGATACTAAGAAAGGCGAAAGGCTGCAGTCCATCGAAGGAACTCCGCCGGATCTGTTCTTCCCGCCGAAGGGATGTCCGTTCGCTGCGCGCTGTGCGTATGCGATGGATGTGTGCAAAGAGAATCCGCCGTACCAGTATAAGTTAACCGACGAGCATTCGACAAACTGTTGGTTACAGCATGAATTTGCACCGGATACCGATATGAAGAAAGAGAAAGCAGTAGCAATCGAAGAAAAGAAGGAAGGAGAGGTGAAAGCAGATGAGTAACAATGAAAAACAGCCTCTCGTGCAGGTAAAAGACGTATGTAAATACTTCCATGTCGGAAAGAACGCAGACTTGAAGGCAGTAGACCATGTTTCCTTTGAGATCTATAAAGGAGAGACGGTTGGCCTTGTAGGTGAGTCCGGCTGTGGGAAATCTACGATGGGGCGCTGTATGATCCGCCTGTATGACCCAACTTCCGGTGAAGTGATCTATGACGGAAAAAATATCACGAAACTTACCGCTGCTGAGAAGAGGGAATTCTGTCAAAAAGTGCAGATGATCTTCCAGAATCCATATGCATCTTTGAACTCTCGTATGACGGTGAAAGAGATCGTAGGCGAAGGATTAAGAGAGCACGGGATGTCCGGAAAGGACGCAGATGTAAAGGTACAGGAGCTGTTGGAGATCGTAGGGCTTAACAAAGACCATATGTCTCGTTTCCCGCACGAATTCTCAGGCGGCCAGAGACAGCGTATCGGTATTGCCAGAGCGCTTTCCGTAGATCCGGACTTCATTATCTGTGACGAACCGATCTCAGCTCTGGACGTATCGGTACAGGCGCAGGTGATCAATATGCTGAAAGACCTTCAGGCAGAGCGCGGGCTTACTTATCTCTTCATTGCGCATGACCTGAGCGTTGTAAAATATATTTCTGACCGTGTGATCGTAATGTATCTGGGAACGGTCGTAGAGACTGCGGAGACGGAAGAGCTCTACGGCAATACGCTTCATCCGTACACGAAGGCTCTGCTCTCTGCAATCCCGGAGGCAGATCCGGATAAAGCGAAGGCGAATGAACGGATCCTCATCAAAGGTGAGATCCCAAGCCCGATCAATCCGAAGGATTGCTGCCGTTTCGCAGAGCGCTGCGCATATGCGACGGACAGATGTTTCAGTGAGATGCCGAAGCTTCGTGAAGTAAAGCCGGGGCACAAAGTTGCGTGTCATTTGGTAGAAGAATAGGATGGTAGAAAGGGGCTGTTGAACAGCCTCTTTTTTTGTATTTGGCGAAATTTTATTATTGACAAATTAACGGAAATGTTGTATGATTCATTTCACATACATATAGTGTTGTTCAACACAATCTATGGATCTTATTTATTCATCATTTATTTAGATCAGATTACTACGAATCTGTATTGGAGAATCTAATTCATCAGATATCTCCAAATCTGTATTGGAGAATCTATCAAATATCTCCAAATCGAAAGAAACCCATAAGAACTAATTGAAGAGAGAAAATGAAAAAGGAAAGGAGAAGATGAAGTACAAAAAGGTAATTATATTTTTAACGCTTGTACTTGGAGCGGTTGTCTTGTGCAGAGCAGGAAGCCGATCTGAAAAAGTCCGGGCTGCCGTTGGCACGGGACGGGAAGTGCAGGCAGCGTCAGGCGGAAGAGTAGCGGTAGAAAGTGAGAAGATTGCGGTCGTGAATCTGGACGAAGGAGTACAAAGCGGGGGAAGACAGATCAATTATGCATCAGAGCTGTCGAGGTTTCCGACTATGGATTTTGAGTATTCGTCTCTGGAGGCTGCAAGAACAGGACTGGAAACAGGAAGATACGGAGCATATGTTATTATCCCTGCGGTCTTCTCGCAGAATGTGGAAAGTATCAACGAAGCGCCTCAGGTGTCGCAGTTGGAATATGCGGTCAATAGATCCTATTCCGGAGAGCTGCAGTATGAACTCCTCTATAATGTGCAAAGCTATATGGATTCTTTGAACAACCGTCTAAGCTATATGTATGTAGATAATATTTTAAAGGAGTTTCATAAAGCGCAGGACGGTGCGGGCAGCATAATGGAAAATGACTTAAGGGATAAAGAAGTGATCGAGAAGATCAAAGCACAGGATCTGGTGGCTCTGACAGAACTGCCGGAATTCCAGATGGAAGAAAATACGGCAGAGACGCCGGATCTATCCGTGTATGCGGAGAAAAATACGATACTTACTGCGGCTATGAATGAAGAATATGCAAGAAATGTACAGGGGATCCGGGAAGAGATCGCTTCGTTAAGCGCCGACGGTACGGCGTTAGCCGAGCAGCTGAACGGTCTGTCCGGTCAGATACCAAAGATGGATCTGACCGTTGACGGGAACGGAGAAAGTATTCTGGAGACGGCGGATACTCGGTTTCAAGATGAACTGAAGCGGCAGTCTGAATGTACGTTGGAAAAAGAAAAGGTGGCAGGATATCTGAGAAAACTCCTTGAGGATCACGAAGAATTCAGAGAAAGCTGGAGGCAGGGCGAGGGGCAGGGCGGGCAGTTGGAACCGCCAGGCGGACAACCAGAGCAGCCGGGCAATCAGCCAGACTCATCAGCCGGACAGCCGGGTCAACCGGGGGAACCGTCAGACTCATCAGGTGGACAGCCGGAACCGCCAGATCAATCGGAACCGTCAGATCAACCGGAACAGTCAGGCGGAAAACCAGATCAATCAGGACTGTCAGGGCAATCGGAACCGTCAGAACCACCAGGATATACAGAGGAACAGCTGAGAAAGTTAACGGCGTGGCTCGAGGAAGAGGATCAGGGGATCCGGAATTTTCTCGAGGAAGTTGAACAGACAGAGGACCTGGACGTTGCAAGGATCAGCGAACTGGCGAAGGCAGAGTACGCAGAGCCGTTGATTTCCAAAGCAGAGGAGACCGGGCAGATATTCAGACAGAGATACGAGGATGAGGTTGCGGCGATAGCGTCATATAACGGGCGGCTATCCAAGTTCCGTCCACAGCTGGACGACAGGTTTATCTCACAGAATATAGGCGAGATGAATGCCAATCATACGCTTATGCAGGATATCCTGTTTAAGAATAACCAGGCATATAAGGAATATGCCCGGAGATCGGCCGATTCGGCGAGAGAATACGGGCAAGGATTGCAAAAGCATGTAGAAGAAGCACAGAAGAAATCAGAAGAAGCAATTGCGGAAGGGTTAAGCGAGGCGCAGAAGACGAAGAAAGAGACCAGTTTTGCGAATCAGAGGATTCTCAGGGATTTTGCCTCCAAGCTTCCTTATACGAGGATCGGCGACGCAGAAAATGTACAAGTCTATCAATTTGTGGCAGATCCGCTGGAGGCGAAAGATCATTCCGACAGACTGGGAAAAAGCAATAGTCCGGATAAGAAGGAAGAGGCTTCCTCAGTCCGGCTGCCGGAACAGGCACCCGGCGGGGCAGTGTCCGACGATCCGGATAATAAGAGATCATCCGGACTGGCGGCATATGGAGCGGCAGGGATCGTACTTCTGGTTCTGACTGCGCAGGGATATATTTTTTTAAGGAGGAAGAAAGATTATGAGTATTAGAATGCATACGGAGGATGTGATCGCAAGAGGGCAGGAGATCGGAAGCCATGTCGAGGATGTAACGGCTCTTCAGAATTATTTGAATGATGTCGTGAACCGTCAGCTTCCTGAGTTATGGGAAGGAAGCGGTTATGAAGGCTTCGCCGCCCGGGTTGCCGAGATGGCGCCGAGTTTTGAGGCGATGCGCGAGCTGATCCATTCGATCGGGCAGGGTGTTGTGATGAATGCACAGCAATATGCGGAATTCGACCGTGCGGCAGGTTCCATGAACCGCGGATAGGCAATATGGACGGAAATAGTGAGATAAAGCTTGACCCGGATGTAATATGCTATGGAACAGGCGGTGAAACAGGCGGCGGAAGCCCTGTTCCGCTCAGCGCCCTCTATGGTTTTCGTGTTTTTGGAACGGATATTGAGCAAAAGGTAAAGGAACATCAGACACAGGAAGAAGATACCAGGAGGCAGATCCGGCAGGAGGTCTTTACAGCGGATGACGAGGCTGAAGGCGAGATGCTTGAGAGAATCCATGTACAGGTCTTTCAGGTTACACAGGCTATGACTGTCGACGCGGTGAAGAAGGAAGCGGAGACAGTAACTGGAATCGGGAATCATCTTGGGTGGCAAGTTATAACAGGGCTTATCCTGCTTCTGGGATTACAAAGATTAGGACGTCTGCTGCCTGCATGCAATAGAAACACATAGAGATGGATTGATTTTAGGGATATGGGAGCATGGGATCGTGATACTGACTTTTCGGGCGGACAACAGAACAGTGGATATTATGGTGAAGCAGGAGCAGAGGATTGACGAGGTGTATCGTATTCTGAGTGAAAGCCTGCGTCTCCCGGCATGTTGCCGGGAGACGCAGACAAGGGTATATTCCATGCGGAGGAGCGCATATGTGAATCCGATGCTGACCTTTGGGCAAAGTGAGATATATAATGGAGATATTTTGGTATTTTATATAAGGGGAAAGACATATTATGAAGATCCGGATCCAAAAGAGCGATTTGACGGCAAAGACAGGATATGATTTCCGGCGTCTGGAAGAGAACCATCATCTGTTCCTTCCATGCAGGATAGAAGAAGAGAAAGAGACGATCTGTATGTGTTTTGATCTGCGGGGAATGCAGAATGCAGAAGAGCTTAAGGAAACGGACAGGCTTATGAAGCTTAGATTCTTATTGTATGCGGCGGATCTCGAAGGATTATATCAGAGATATGAATTTTCACTTGAACCGGAGAATCTGTATTATGACATTCTGGGAAGAGTGAAGGTGAAGAGAAGGGATATCGTTCCGTCCGGAGGAAAGAACAGGACGGGATGTTTCTTAAGGCAGTATCAGGCGTTGATCGGTTATCTTCTGGAAGGTGCGGGGGATTATGACGATTATCTGTACGGCGGGATGGAGATCCTGAGGGTACAAAGCGGGGTGACAGAATTTTTCGAACCCGGGAATATGCAGGAAGAGAAGAAGCTCTTAGCGGAGTATTATGGCAATATACTGGAGGAAGAAGAAAAGAATATAAAGAAAGTAGCAAAGCAAAGTTATAAGAATCTGAAAAGATATAGCATACTATCTATTTTTTTGTTGATTTTATTTGGCTTGGCTTTTGTATATAGTTTTGTGTGGTACATGCCCAAGCAGGAAAAGCTAAGAGAGGCGCAGGACGCTTATATCCGGAAGGATTATACGGAGATGATCGATGCGCTGAAAGGCTTCCGGATCGAAGAATTGGATCACGTGTGGAAATATATGCTTGCGACAGCCTATATCAAAGGGCAGGCGGTGGATGCGTTCAGTGCGGAGGATAAGGAATATATTCTGAGTAAAGTGAATTACCAGTCAGGAGAGGGGCTCTTGGATTACTGGATCCATCTGGGACGTCTGGAAACCCGGGAAGCAGAGGAACTTGCCATGAGGATGTCGGATGATCAGCTTTTGCTATATGCCTATATGCACGAGCTTCGGCAGGTAGAGGAGAATGATGCATTGCCGGGCAAGGAGAAGAATGACAGGAAGCAGGAGCTGCTTAAGGAGATGGAAGCGCTTGCTGAAAAGCTTGGAATCCGTACGGATTAGAGCGTGTATGGAGGGATGATGAGATATCTGTTGATACAATCTGGGGACGGGTACAGAGAGTATCCGGTCATGGAGAAGAAGGATAGCAAGGAGGAAGGAGAAGCAGGCGGTTGGCAGCTGATCTGCGGCGGGGTGGAGGGGCAGAAAGTCCGCAGCGATGAAAGAGTCTTTTGTCTTGGGGAGGAGAGGCATATGTTCGTGCGCGGAGAGAATATCAGCATATCTTCGGGAGAAGAGGCTGTGATCCGGATTCCTGCTTTGGAGGGACGGATTTATATTCGGGGGATGCAGCTGTTCTTTGACGCCGGAAGTATGGAAGGTTCGGGATGTCTGTATCTGAACCAGCAGAAACTGCTGTCGGGAGATGCCGTCTTGTGTCCCGGAGACGTCTTGTTTTTAAGAAGTCTGAAGCTTGAGATCTGGGAAGACAGGATTGCTGTCCAGGGAAGCCATGGTGATTATGTGGCTGTATTACAGGAATGTTCCCTTATGAGAAGGACGGAAGGTTTCAACGTCTATAAGCGTTCTCCGCGGCTGATGAAAAAGCCGTCGGCAGAAAAGATCTTTCTGGAACCGCCCAAAGAAAGAGAACGGACAGATAAAAGAGGGCTTCTTATGAATGTACTGCCGTCAGTCGGGATGACGGCGGTAACGGTTGGGATCGGTATGGTCACGGGACGCGGGATATATCTGCTGATGTCTGCGGCTGCAACAGGGATGACGGCAGTGATCTCGATGGTCAGATATATGGATGAGAAGAAGCTGTTAAGGAGAAGGAACGAAAAGCAGGAAGAACGTTATCTTCATTACCTGAAAGGCAAGCAGAAAGAAATCGCAGTCATTTATGAAAAAGAACAAGAGGTATATTCGTATAGGTATCCAAAGCTTACGGAACTTGCCGGAATGATAAGAGAAGGCGACAGCCGGCTTTATGAACGGATTCCTTCGGATGAGGACTTCTTGACCGTACCGGCGGGGCGCTATATGGGACATCCAAGGTTCGTGATCGAGGGGAAAGAACCGGCGTGGGATGCCGCGGAGAGTGCTCTGGCAGAGGCTTGGAAGGAGGTACGGAGGCGGTATTCTATGATCGATCAACCCAGGGTGGTGGATCTTAAGAAGGCACATTTGGGGATTGTGGGAGAGAAGGAGGTATTGCACAGGCAGATAAGGATCATGGCGGCAAGGCTTGCATTTTCGCATAGTTATCATGATCTTCGGATGATCGTGATCTATGATAAGAGATATGAAGAAGAATTCCGGTGGATGCGCTGGCTTCGGCACGTGCGTATTCCTGTACTGAATATATTCGGATTGGTGAGCGATGAGAGGTCGAGAGACTTGGTGCTTGGCAGCATGGGACAGGTTCTGAAAGAGCGGGCGGAGCGCGCAGGAGAGGGAAAGAAGAACCGTTACTTGCCGCACTATCTCTTTCTGATCGAGGAACCTTCGTGGGTCATGGATCATAAGATCATGGAATATCTGCGTATGGATGGGAATGTATTAGGGTTCTCCGTGATCTGTACCGGCGATAGCCGTGAGGATCTCCCGGAATATACAGGGACGGTATTGCAGCTTGAGAACGCGGAAGAAGGAACCTTACTCCTGGATACAAGAGAATATGTGGAGCAGAAACTTAAGCTGTATCAGGCGCAGGATGTTGATTTTGAGTGGCTGGCGAGGGATCTGAGCATGGCGGAACATAAACAGGAGAGGACGGGAAGTATGCCCGGAAGTGTTACATTCTTCGAACTGTACGGCATAAGGCACCCCGAAGAGTTGGAGATCCGAAAGCGATGGAAGGAGGGACAGTCTCATCAATCCCTTGCCGTTCCCTTGGGATTGCGTTCGGCGGACGATATTCTGAATCTGAACCTGCATGAGAAAGCACACGGTCCCCATGGATTGGTGGCAGGAACCACAGGATCGGGAAAATCAGAACTGCTCCAGAGTTATATCTTATCGCTGGCTGTGAATTTCCATCCGCATGAGGTTGGATTTCTACTGATCGATTATAAGGGAGGCGGCATGGCGAATCTGTTTCATGGGCTCCCGCATCATATGGGGACGATCACGAATCTGGACGGCAGCGGAAGTATGCGGGCGCTGGTCTCAGTGAAAGCTGAATTATCGCGGAGACAAAGGATATTCGGGAGATTTCAGGTGAATCACATCAATGGATATATGAGGCTGTTCAAGGAAGGAACAGCAGCAGAACCGATTCCGCATCTCTTTCTTATCTGCGACGAGTTCGCAGAATTGAAAAAAGAGCAGCCGGATTTTATGAAGGAGCTGATCTCGGCGGCGCGTATCGGAAGGAGCCTTGGCGTTCATTTGATCCTGGCAACACAGAAGCCCGCAGGTGTCGTAGATGAGCAGATCTTAAGCAACAGCAGATGCCGGCTGTGCCTGAAGGTTCAGAATGAAGGCGACAGTAAGGAAGTCTTGAGTACGCCGGATGCCGCCGATATTACCGTGCCGGGCAGAGCATATATACAGGTTGGGAATAATGAAGTCTACGAAATATTCCAATCGGCATGGAGCGGATCCGCTTACAGAGAGACAGAGGGGAACGATGAGGCAGACAACCGTGTCTATGTGGTGAATGAGCTTGGTCAGGGAGAACTCATCAATCAGGATCTGAGCGGGAAGGCAGAGGAATACCAGGTGTGTATGACTCAGTTAGAAGCAGTGGCGGCGCATATCATAGAGGTCTCCGGGAAGGAAGGCATAGCGGAGCTAAAGAAACCATGGCTTCAGCCGTTGGAGAAGATGCTTGTCAGCCCATATACGGAGGCGGAACCGTATGGGAGCAGAAATGGATCAGAGCTGACCGTTTATCTGGGGAAAATGGATATCCCGGAGAGGCAGGAGCAAAAGGAACTGGAGCATAACTTTACAAAAGACGGGAATCTCCTGTATACGGCGTCGTCGGGTTTTGGAAAAACCGTATTTCTAACGACGGTTCTGATGAGCCTTGCCGCCGTATGGGATGTAGATGAGCTGAATTACTATATTCTGGATTATGGGAATAACGGCTGTATGCCGCTGAAAGAACTTCCTCATACGGCAGAATACATACCTCTTGACGATGAAGAACGATACCAGAAGTTCAAGAAACGGATCACAGAAGAGATCGTGGAGAGAAAGAGAATGTTTGCCAGGTGTGCGGCGCCGTCATGGGAAGCATACAGGGAGTTATCCAAAGAGCCCTTGAAAGCGATCATCGTAGCGGTCGATCAGTTCGATGTCGTGAAGGAATCCGGAATAGAGGAAGAGGAGTTCTTTACGAGGCTGACCCGGGACGGAGCCGGACTTGGGATCTATATGGCCGCCTCTGCGAACAGGGTGAATGCGATCCGCCAGGCAACCTTAAATAACTTCAAAAAAAAGATAGCAGGCTATAATTTTGACGAGAATGAGACCTTCCAGGTAATAGGAAGAACCCCATACAGACAGTCGGAGATCAGGGGACGTGTACTGGTGGGCGGTGAATGTGTACACGAAGCGCAGATCTATACCATGGCGCCGGGCGAAAGCATGACACAGTATGGGAAGGAGGTAAGATCGCTGATACAGAAGATACGCAGGAAATACCCCGGCAAAGAGGCGCCGCATATCCCGGTACTTCCACAGGAATTTCTGTCGTCTATGATGGAAGGATATGCGGACGACGGCAGCTGCTACCGGGTCGGGCTTGAGATGGAAGAAGTGATCCTTAAGGGATTCGACCGTGCCGCAGGGTTATTTGTGATCATAGGGAATACGGGAACCGGTAAGACGAATATGCTCCGGGTGCTTGCGGATCAGGCAGTTTCGCGGGGCAGAGCCTGTCTGTTTGACTCCGGGGGAATGGAGATGTATGATTACCGTCAGCTGACGGATGTCTTATATGTGGAAGGAAAAAAGGAAGCAGATCTATTCATGGAAATGATGTCGCAAGAACTGGAGACGAGAAAGAAATTCTTAAAAAAGAAGCTTGGTGAGCAACAGGGAGCAAGCCCTAAGAAATTAGTAGAGGAGACGCCGTTCTGTACGATACTGATTGACGACCTGGATGATTTTTCGGGATCAATGAAGCCGGATCTGGAGAAGATCGCATCCCTGATCAAGGAGGGAATTACATTGGGAATTCCTTGTATTATTACGGTCCATGCCGCGAAGTCCCGCGGCATGGGAACGATGGACAGGCTGATCCGGCAGGCGGCGGAGGGATTGGTACTGAGTTCCCAGGGAGTTGTTCCGATTTTCCCGGTTCTGGGGATAAGGGAGACCCCGGAATTGGGAGAAGGGGTGCTGTTTAAGAATGGCGTCGGTAAAAGACTTCTTCTTCCCCGGCACACAGACCGTACACTGACAGGAAAGAGGTGAAAGAGATAGCAGATAAGATTCAGATTAACCGGGGGCAAGTAGAAGCGGATGCCGTTCAGATAGAAAGCGCGGCGTCCTATCTGACGGCGGTGCCTCTTGGAGTACAGGATGTGAGAACAACGATTCCAGCAAATTCCAATAGTAAGGCGGCGTATCAAAGATTCCAGGAGAGGATTGCCGAACTGGGTGCCATGCTGGATCAGGAGGCAGATAATATCCGGGGGCTTAACGCGGCATTTGCAGAGTTTGATGAGATGATGGGCCGGCTTACGGAGAATGGAGGCAGGGGGAGCGCCGTCTCGGCATGGAAGGAATAGAGATGATGAGTCGGTTTACGGAGAATGGAGGCAGAAGGAGCGTCATCTCGGCGTGGAAGGAATAGATAAGTTGAGGTGTGATCAATGCAAAGAAGCGATTATTTGAATCCGGCAGATATAAAGAGACAGTGTACACAGGCGGTAAAACGTATCGAGGAAGACCGGCAGGCGCTTAAGCTGATCGGAAAGAGCATAGATGCATTTGCAGGAGATCAGGAGATCAGGAGTGAATCTTTTGATCATCTGAAGCGGCAGCTTGAGGATTATCATATCGTGATCGAAGCAATGCAGATCGCCGGCAGTGCGGATATGACGGATTTCCGATGCTTAAGCGGCAGTGTAGGAAGCGAGGTGCTAGACGGCGAGACGATATTCGGTCAGATGGAGAACGCACTGCGGATGAAGGAGAGTTACCAGGCAGGCGGGGAGATGTACAGAAGAAAGATGAAGACGGCGGAGGATGCATTTCTTCTCACGTATTATTATTGGAAAGCCAGGCAGTATGAGGCGCTTACCGAAAATAGCCAGAAGCTGTACGACAAGTGGAGCAGGAAAACGCAGGATTTTGATGAAATCGTCATGAAGACCGACAGTCTGTTCACGGATAGTGAACAGATCATTTGGCTGATCCAAAAGGGGCAGGAGGCGATGGCAGGCGCATTCCGGGACGGCGTCTATATAAAGGATGAGAACAGTGAGTTTCGAAGACTGCTCATGAACGAGGGGATACGTCTGGGGATGGGGTACGGCGACAGAGGCGGAGACCAGAACGGGCCGTATCTGCTTTGGCAGAGAGGTTCGGATGCGGACAGGGATATTATGAGAGAGTTGATACACAGCTATGGAGAATATGCGGATTATTCGGATAAAGAGATCGAAGAACTCTTGCAGAAGCTGAACAGCGAAGGCTGCGGGTATGTGGCGTTTGCCAATATTATTGTGGATGAATACAGAAGAAAGGAAGAAGAATTCGAAGAGATATTCGGTTTTCCCCTCTTTCTGGAAAATGAGGACGGAGATATCTCCGTGGATTATAACCGCCTGATCGTCGATCTTTACTGCGCAAGCGACAATCATAAGAAGGGAAAGAATCTATGGAAGGAATACGATATCTATGATGAGAAGGAAGATCTCTCTTCCGTAATCGGACGGGGGACAACACCGGAAGACAGAATATATCGTTTTGAAAGATATATGGATGGATATGACGTACCAGTCAGGCTTGAGAATATAGAATGCGATCCCAAAGAGGTATACCAGAAATGCAAGGAAGAGGCAGAACTTGGAAACCGGGTGATCATCAGTACCTGCCCTGTGAGATTGGAAGACGAGAGAGGCGAGCCGGCTCAGATGGACGGGGGACATGCCATGACGGTGACGGGATTGACGGAAGACGGAAGGATAGAAGTGACCTCCTGGGGAGAGAAATATTACATCCTGCCGGAGGATCCGGATTATACAGCTCCGGAAAAAAATCGCTCCGGGAATGCGTATATCAAGATCCAGTCGGTTCGGTTTGAGGAGGTGGATTGAGGATGAAAAAGTATTCCGAAATTATGTTTCTGTGTTGTGTCACTGCGGCTTTGATGGCGGCGGCAGCGCCTTGTTTACGGGATCAAGATAACCGGAAAGAATCGGAAGGAGATTTATACCGCTGCAATCTCGAACTTTGCAGGGAAAAGGGATTGTTAGAAGAAGGAATGCCGAACCGCCGTTATCTGCGGCTGCGTGACGTATACCGGGCGAATATGGAAGCATATCTGTTGGATGTGCTTGATATAAAAGCGTTGGATGATGAGATGAAAGGTAGTGGGTTAGGATTCACAGGGCACAGCCGGGAGGACTGTAATCTGTATGAAAGAGAATCCTCTATGGGATTGGAATTTATCTATCTGAGGAATCATCTGTATATCGAATACTTGAGTAAAGAGCAGTTAGGGTTTCTCGAACGCCAGGCGAAAAAGGGCGGGATACGGGTGTCAGAGGAAGTTAAGGATATGGTGAAGTCGACGTATCGGGATGTTATCAGAGTAAGGGATCCCCGGGACTGGGAGGATGAAAGCCGGTTTCTCTACCCGGCGGCTCAGGGGAGAAAGCCTGTGATCCCGAATCAGGCAGTGGTATTGGGGATAGCGGATGCTATGGAATATGATGCGACAGGGAGGCTGCTTGCAGACGAGCACAGGGAAGAAAAGTATGCCTATCTGGATGCGGTCAAGGAAGAAAAAGAAGAAGAATACGCAGAGATCCTGGGAACGGAAGTCTATATACTGGTGGAGTAGGCAGTCTGTAAGTAGGCAGCTTGTATGGAGAAAATATATGCAGGGAGACGGGAGGGAGGATGAGGAAGTGGAACATAGAGAGAGGGACGGGGAGCGAGGATGAGAAAGTAGAGCAAAAGGAGAAACAGGGAGCGAGGATGAGAAAACAGAACGAAGAGAGGGAAGAGAGCCGGCAGGTGAAAGAGAAGTTTTGGCAGAAGATCAGGCAGGTTGAAAAAGAAGAGGAGGACGAGGACAGAGAGATAGGTATGTATGATCTTCGATTGGGATATATGTATGAGAACTGTACGGAAAATGACGTGGAGATCCAAAGGCTTCTAGACGAACAGCGGGAGATGCTGGATATCCTCAGAATGCGGAAAAGAGAATTTACAGATGAATGTCAAAGGAGGATCCAGATGCTTTAAAGGGCGATTTTGTAAGCAGATAGTCTTGGCATAGATCATGTACGGTGATATAATGATGGGAGTTGGAAAAGAAGGCAGCCACATAGTGCATTTATTGACTTCATCTTGAAGTAATAGCGCCTATTCTGTCGGGAGGGAGGATTATGACTGGTTCAGATAGAAGAGATGATATCATTTGTCAGATACGGCAGAGTGCGGTTCCGCTGTCAGGAACAAAACTGGCAGCGATGTATCATGTAAGCCGGCAGGTCATTGTGCAGGATATAGCATTGATCCGGGCTGCCGGTTATGATATTATCTCCACCAACAGAGGATATATATTGAATACGGTAAAATCAGCAAGAAGAGTATATAAGGTGCATCATACGGATGAACAGCTTGAGGATGAGCTGTGTATGATCGTAGATAATGGGGGTATCGTCAAAAATGTGATGGTCAATCACAGAGTATACGGGCGTATCGAGGCTGAATTGAATATTGATTCCAGGAGGAAGGCAGCCGGATTCATAGAGGACATCCGCAGTGGGAAGTCAAGCCCTCTTAAGAATATTACTTCCAATTACCATTATCATACGGTGATCGCCGATAAGGAGGAGACGCTCGATCTGATCGAAGAGTTGCTGAGAGAGAAAGGCTTTTTGATAAAAACGGATTGTTAAATTTTTCTGGCATTTTCCACTCAAATAGAGGTATAATATAGATAACAGAATGGAATCGGCCTAAACGATGTAAAAACGGGGAATCTTAAGAGAGGCTCCGGAAGTACATGGCAGTGGAAAGGAGGAAGAAATATGGCAGAACACAGGATTATTACGATCGGCCGTCAGTTTGGAAGCGGAGGCCATGAGATTGGGAATCTGTTGGCGACAAGGCTTGATATTCCGTTGTATGACAATAATCTGGTCCGGATGGCGGCGGAAAAACTGGACATCAGGGAAGAGACCGCACGTGCGGTAGACGAGACGACTTTGAACAGCTTTCTGGTGGGGTATGTGATCGCGCCGATGGAATATAAGGATACGATCCGTTCGGATGAATATACGCAGCCTTTGAACCAGCAGGTGTATGAACTGCAGTCGGAGATCATACGAAAGCTGTCGCAGAGGGGTTCCTGTGTGATCGTGGGCAGATGCGCGGATCATGTCCTTAAGGATCAGCCGGGATGTATAGATGTTTTTATCTGTGCGGATATTGAGGACAGGATCAGGCGGATCGCTGCAAGATATGATCTGTCTGAGAAAAAGGCGGCGGATAAGATCAAGAGGGTTGACCGTGAACGGAAGTATTATTATGAGTCGCATACGGGATCGGAGTGGGGGAGCCCGCTGACGCATCAGATACTTTTGAATGTAAGCCGGCTTGGAATGGAGAAGACGGCGGATGTCCTGGAGCTGATCTACCGCGGATGAGTATGATGAAAGAGATTCTTATCGACACCGGCATGGACAGCGTGAAGATGCTGCCGTATCTGTTCGCGGCATTTGTGTTGATCGAAGTCCTGGAACAATATTCGGGTACATTTGCAGGTAAGCTGCTCATAAAGATGGGGAAGGCAGGACCGGCGGCAGGTGCGCTGCTGGGCTGTATTCCTCAGTGCGGTTTCTCGGTTATGGCGGCGAATCTTTACGCCGGAGGGATTATATCGGTGGGGACACTTTTGTCGGTCTTTATTGCCACCTCGGACGAAGCGATACTGATCATGATCGGGAATCCGGATGCAGCCGCAGAGATCGGGCGGCTTTTGGCAGCGAAGCTTGTGATCGCAGTTACAGCCGGGTATTTTGTGGAACTGCTGTTGGCGGGACGGATCTCGACGCCCAAGGAAAGCGGGAATCTGTGCAGGGAATGGGGAGATCACGGCAAAGAGAAGGGAATGATACGGTCGGCATGGGATCATACGGCTAAATTATTCGTGTTTCTCTTTTTGGTCACAGGTGTGTTGAATCTATGCGTCAGGATCTTTGGGATAGAACAGCTGTCGGCATTCTTGTTAGGGGATACGATGCTGCAGCCTGTGATCGCATCTGTGATCGGATTGATCCCTAATTGTGCGGCGTCCGTAATACTGACTCAATTATATCTCGAAGGCGCGGTTTCTTTTGCATCTGTCATTGCCGGCCTGTGCACCGGAGCAGGCATAGGACTCATCGTTTTATGTAAAGTGAATCAGGACAAACGCGAGAACTTTAGGGTGATCGCAATCTTAGTTACTGTATCTGCAGCAGCGGGAATGATCCTGGAGATGGTTATGTAGCCGTGGATGCAGCCGGGTAAAGTTCCTGCATCGGCTGAAGCAGCCTGCGGCAGTCGGAATATCTACCAGAAAAATGTATAATGAAATTTGGAAAATACAGGGAAAAGTGTACCAGATAGACACAATCTAAGTGGTTTGGCGATTCTGATTGCATTTTTGAAGGAATGTGTTATAATATTCACGACTCGGTGATGAGGCTAGTGTGCTGTCCGCATTATATTTGACAGGAGCTGTTGAGTGTCATGCGGACAGCACACTGGGGCGTGTCAGGATATATTTCCTGCATGTGGGAAGAAATGAGGAGGAATTAAGATGGCTACAAGAAAAGCAACATCTGTAACAAAGAAAACTGAAACTGTGAAAACTGCAAAAGAGGCTGTCAAGGAAGCTCCGGCTGTTGCCGAGGCAAAGACAGAGAAGGCAGAACCAGAAAAGAAGCCAGCAGATACTGCGGCCAAGCCGGTGAAAGCAACTGCAGAGGCGAAGGCGGCAGAAATGAAAGCTCCTGAGAAGACACCAGAGAAGAAGACACCAGAGAAGAAGACGTCTGCAAGAACGACATCAGCGAAAAAAGAGACTGCAGCGAAGAAGGAACCAGCGAAAAAAGAGACTGCTGCAAAGAAAGAGACTGTGAAGAAGACAACGGCGAAGAAGGAACCAGCGAAAAAAGAGATCAAAGTGAACGCGGTTATCGAACATTATGGAAGACAGATAGAAGAAAGTGCGGTCATTGCCAAAGTTAAGAAGGCATGGACAGTATCCGGTAAGAAGATTGGCGATATTAAGACAATGGAATTATATATCAAGCCTGAAGAGAATGCTGCATATTATGTTGTGAACGGAACAGATACAGGGGCGGTTACATTATACGAGTAGGGAACAAGGAGAACTGCTGCACATTGTGCGGCGGTTTTTTATTCCCGCGAGCAACGAGCCAAGCGGGCATGCTCGCATGCACATTTGGCGACTGCCGCGAGGGTCAAATACCCCGCTGCTCTGCAGCGCTACAAATTTGATGCCCCGTTGCTTGCAGCGGGGTCTTTGACTTTTGCGAGCAACGAGCCAAGCGGGCATGCTTGCGTGCACATTTGGCGGCTGCAGCGGGGTCTTTGACTCCCGTCATGGCGACAGGAATGATAAGGAGAAAACGATATGGAGATGGCATGGAATGTGAAGGACGGGATACTGGGGAACATGGAGGGACCGACGAGTGTATTTCTGGCGGGGACTTCGCAGATGATGACTGTGATTTTTGCCGTGATGATAGTTGTAGGGATTATCGTCTGTTTTTTCGGATTGAAATTATTAAGAGTCCTGGCGGCGCTCGCAGGACTTCTTGCGGGTGTTAGTATTGGGATGGCGCTTGCCTTTGGGATCGGGCTTACCGGTATGGCGGTTCCCGGCGTATGTCTGGCGTGCGCGCTTATTCTGGCTGTTTTGTGTGCGGTGGTGCGCAGATTCGGAGCGTTTGTTTTGACGCTTATCAACATGATGGGAGTCTTAGGCGCGCTGCTTTGGCCGCGTTCCTGGATACTGGCAGGCGTGTGCGCAGCGGCAGCATTGCTGATAGCGGTAATAGCAGTGATCAAGACAGAGGCAGTTGTCGTCGTCATTACAGGGATATCCGGTGGAGTGTCCGCAGGGATATCGGCAGCGGCGCTGATCGGCATGAATGAGAAGAACTGGTGGATCGGCTATGCGATCAGTGCGGTCCTGGCGCTTATCGGTATCTGGATCCAG
Organism: Dorea sp. 5-2; assembly: GCF_000403455.2. Classification (GTDB taxonomy): domain Bacteria; phylum Bacillota; class Clostridia; order Lachnospirales; family Lachnospiraceae; genus Sporofaciens. The sequence continues at coordinate 404,344 of NZ_KE159726.1, forward strand.
TTTATGATGCAGTCAAGGAAGATCGGAAAGAAAGAAAAAGTGTATTCAAGGCAGATACGGGAAGAAGTATCAAGAGAATCTGAGGTAGAACGTGCAAGACAGATCCTGGATGAAGATGGAGAAGACGAGGATGACGGTGACGGCGATGCCGGAGAGGATATCACGATCATCAGTGAGGAGCTGTAACAGCTGCGGTATGTAAAGGCTCCGGCAGCATGACAATTTCATCCATATGCCTTCAATCTGGTTGTTTTTTGATTTATATGTGATATAATACAGTTATGGTACGGAGATATTCGAAGAGATAGCAGAATATCTGAAGACAAAGGGTATCTTACTATATTAGAAATTGAGAGTGAAGGAGGCCTTAGTATGAAAATTGATATGCATTGTCATGTAAAAGAGGGCTCTATTGACAGTAAAGTAAGCCTGGATGAATACATTACGAAGCTTAAAGAGCATGGTTTTGAGGGTATGCTGATTACGGATCATGATACGTATAAGGGATACCGGCATTGGAAATACCGTATGAAAGGGAAGGTCCATGAGGATTTTGTGGTATTAAAAGGGATCGAATATGACACTCGCGACGCAGGGCATATTATCTGTATTATGCCGGAAGGCGTTAAGATGCGCCTGTTAGAGATGCGGGGTATGTCGGTCAATACTTTGATCGACTTTGTACACAGGCATGGGGGGATCCTTGGTCCTGCCCACCCCTGCGGGGAGAAATACCTGAGTTTTACGAATACAAAGAGATTCTATAAATCGCCGGAGATCATTAAGCGGTTTGATTTTTTTGAAGTGTTTAATGCGTGTGAACCAGAAGAATCGAACAGAGAGGCGATGAAGCTTTCCATCAAATATAAGAAGCCGGGGATCGCCGGAAGCGATGCACATAAGCTGGATTGTGTATCAATGGCGTATACGGAGCTTCCGGAACGTGTGACATGCGAGACTGAGCTGATCTCACTGATCCGCAGCAAAGTCCCGATCGGAGTTGGCGGTACGATATATGGGAAGACCACCAAAGACAAGATTGGCAAGGCGAATAAGTTACTGGTGTATTCGTTCTGGTTCTATAACAAAGGCGGCGAACTCCTAAAGCGTCGTAAGAGAAGAGAGAAAGGGCAGATTGAGAACCCGGTCGATCCGATCGATCCGATCGAGATCCCATATCTGAAGCTTCGAAGCCAGAAAATATAAGTATGAAAAGAAGGTGCGGCAAAAGAAAAGAGAATCTTTTGTCCGCACCTTTTCTATAACACAATATACGGTGTGGTTGGAACCGCATTTTAAAACAGGAGCCCGATATGGTATACGGCTGCGCTCATCCCCCATGCGGTCAATATCTGGAAGGCGAGAATACCGAAAGTGGATTTCCAGCTATCCAGTTCCCTGTGAATGGTGGCAATGGTCGCCGTGCAGGGAACATACAGAAGGCAGAATACCATCAATGCATATGCGTTTGCCGCGCCGAAACCGATGGAATTCAACGTGGCGACCATGGCGCTCATGCCGTTGGCGGTCGTGATGTTCTGGATACCGAACAGGACGCTGCAGCTGGATACGACAACCTCTTTTGCCGCAATGCCCGCGATCAGTGCAACGATGATCTGCCAATATCCCAATCCGGCAGGCTTGAATAAGGGAACGACTGCTTTTCCTGCAAGAGAACCGAAACTCTGTGTGATATCGGTAACATACCCGTGCGGTCCGAAATTCAGAAGCCCCCACATGATCACAGATGCAATGAAGATCACAGTACCTGCCTTTGTCAGATAGTCTTTGATCTTTTCCCATACGTAGATGAGGATCGTGCGGGCGTTGGGCGATTTGTATTCCGGCAGTTCGATCAGCAGCGCATGCTCGGCTTTGCTTCCGTCTATCCTGGACAGCAGGAAAGCGGTGACGATCGCTACGATGATGCCAAGCAAATACATAGAATAGCAGACGATCATTGCGTATTTTCCAAAGAACATGGAGGAAAAAAGCACATAGATCGGGAGCCTTGCACTGCAGGACATGAACGGGGTGATGAGGATCGTCTTGAATCGGTCGCGCCTGTGTTCCAGAGCCCTGGAAGCCATGATTGCCGGGACGGAACAGCCGAATCCCAGAAGAAGGGGGAGGAACGCGCGTCCGGACAATCCAAGCCGGCTCATGATATCATCCATTACAAAAGCAACCCTTGCCATATATCCACTGTCTTCTAGCAGGGCAAGCGCCAGAAACAGGATGAAGATATTGGGCAGGAATGTGAGGATCCCTCCGACTCCGGAGATGACCCCGTCGATGATCAGGGAGCGGAGCATGGGGTTCACATGCAGGGCGCCGAGCCCATTTTCGGCAAAAGCAGAGAATTGTTCCAATGCAATCTCGAAATACCCTTTCAGCCAGTCTCCGATCGTAAAGGTCAGAAAGAAGACCAGCGCCATGATCCCAAGAAAGATGGGAAGGCCAAGCCAACGATGGGTAAGATAATGATCGATCCTGTCGGTTGAAGCTTCTTTCCGGGCTTTGTTGACCAAGATCTCGTCGATCACTTCCTCGATAAAATCGTATTTCTGATTGATGATGTCTTTCTCATAGCTGCGGTCGATGATATCGCTTGTATCCAATGGATATTGCTCTTCGACGGTTTTATCCATTACCAGGTATTTGATCGCATGCCAGCGGTATTCCGTCAGTTTGGGGTATTGTTCTTTTAAACGGAGTATGAGCGTGTCGATCTTGTCTTCAATATAATCTTCGTAAACCATAGCATACTCGTCGTGGTGATTATGTATGTGCTGGGAAGATTTGCCGGTATGGTGATGGATAAAGGGACCTTGTTTGGCATACTGGCTGTGATGGGCGACGGCATGCATCAGGATAGAGAGCCCGGAACGTTTCCTCGCCGATACCGGGATGGCAGGGACTCCAAGCATCTCGGGAAGCCGGTGAAGATCGATCTCCATTCCCCGTTCTTCTACGATATCCATCATATTCAGAGCAAGCACCACTGGTTTATTAAGTTCTATGAGCTGTAAGGTCAGATATAGATTGCGTTCCAGGTTGGAGGAGTCGACGACATTGACGATCACGTCCACTTCATCGCTCATGATGCATTCCCGTGCGACTGTTTCCTCCATGGTGTAGGAAGTCAGGCTGTAGGTTCCGGGAAGGTCGATCAGCTTGAATTCCTGCCCTTCGTAGGTTGTCCTTCCTTCTTTTTTCTCAACGGTTACGCCAGGCCAGTTTGCTACTTTAAGGTTCGCGCCTGTGAAAGCATTGAAAAGAGTTGTCTTCCCGCAGTTTGGATTCCCGATGAATCCGACATTGATCATATCGCTCATGATGCATGTACCTCCGTAACTTCAATGTGGTCTGCGATCCGTCTTCCCAGAGCAAAACGGGCGCCCCGGAATCTGGCGGTAAGTGCTCCTTTTTTATCATTGTTCAGTACTGTGATCAGAGAGCCTTCCGTAAGCCCCAACGCCTCAAGCCGGCGTTCTAACTGCAATTCGATATCCATGGACCTGACACGATAGGTTACGTGGTTCTTTCCTTGCTTTAGTGTCATAGATTGTTCTCCTTCTAAATGTTATTGATAATTATTCTCTATTTCATATTTATCATAACACTATTTGACGTGAAAGGCAATGTGAAGTATACTGTTATTTTAGCAATAACTTACCAGGAGGATAAAAATGCAGTTATACTATTTTATGTTATATTTTTATGTATATGGATTTATAGGATGGTGCACGGAGGTATGTTACGCGACTGTCCGTGAGAAACGTTTTGTGAACAGGGGGTTTCTGAACGGACCCATTTGCCCGGTCTATGGAGTCGGAGTCGGCATCGTCGTATTTCTGCTGGCGTTCAAAGACTGGAGCATCGTGGTGTTATATGTGGTATCCGCGGTGTTGGTTACGATCATCGAGGGAATCACAGGATATCTTATGGATAAGATGTTTCATCATAAATGGTGGGATTATTCCAACCAGCCGCTTAATATCGGGGGATATGTCTGCCTTCTGTTCTCTCTTGCATGGGGAGTGGCGTGCGTGCTCATCGTAAGAGTGATCCATCCGGTGATCTATAAGGGCATCGAGCTGATACCGGTTACGCTGGGAAGCGTGCTGGTTGTGATCCTTGGTATCGCGTTGGTCGCAGACGTGTGTACGACGACGGCGGGGATCATGAAACTCAACAAGAAACTGGAGATGATGGAAAAGATCGCCATAGAATTGCGGGAGATTTCCGATCTTCTGGGTGAGAATCTACATGAGAATGTCATGGAGACGATCGAACGCTCGGAAAGTGCAAAGCTTCAGCTGGATATGGCGGCGTCGGAGCTGCGCGAGAGATGGGACGCTATTTCTGACGAAAAGAAGGAATGCCTGGGAGAGAGGGCGAACAGGATTGAAGAAAAGCTTGGAAGCAAATTATTTACGGAGAATCCTGTCTCTATTAAGACAGAATTAAAAGAAAAATATGCAGGGCTTAAAAGAAGATACGAGGAATTATCGGAGCGGAGCAGCATGATCACCAGGAGGCTTGTCGAGGCGTTTCCCAGGATGGAGTCCCGGTTTTATAAGGAACATCTGAGTGAATTAAAGAAATATATATGGAAATAGCGGCAGATAAGTTGCATCCGTATGTTTATTTGTGGTAGAATACCACTTAACGTTATGTTTATTTATAGAAAGACAGGAGGTTATTGCAATGGGAATGACGATGACGCAGAAGATCTTAGCGGCACATGCCGGCCTGGATTCTGTGACGGCAGGGCAGTTAATAGAAGCAAAACTGGATGTTGTTATGGCAAATGATATCACAGGACCGATGGCGCTGCCGATATTCAGAGAGATGGCGGAGAAGGTATATGATAAGGATAAGGTGGTTCTGGTTCCGGATCATTTTACGCCGAATAAGGATATCAAATCAGCGGAGAACTCTAAGGCGATCAGAGAGTTCGCGAGAGAGCAGGGGCTTTCCTGGTATTTTGAACAGGGGAAATCAGGCGTTGAACACGCGATCCTGCCGGAGGCCGGAGTCGTAGTGGGCGGTGAATGTATCATCGGCGCGGACTCACATACCTGTACATACGGCGCTCTGGGAGCATTCTCCACCGGTGTGGGTACGACGGATATCGCGACAGGGATGGCGACCGGAGAACTCTGGTTCAAGGTTCCAAGCGCGGTGAAGTTCGTTCTGACCGGGAAACCGGGCGCATATGTCAGCGGCAAGGATATTATCATCCATATTATCGGAAAGATCGGCGTGGACGGCGCTTTATATAAATCTATGGAGTTTACGGGCGAGGGGATCGGCTCTCTCTCGATGGACGACAGATTTACGATGGCAAATATGGCGATCGAGGCAGGAGCGAAGAACGGGATCTTCCCGGTGGATGAGATCGCAAAAGCATATATGGAAGAACATTCGAAGAAGGAATATAAGATCTATGAGGCGGACGCGGACGCTGAGTATAATGAGGTAGTTGAGATCGATCTGGCGCAGGTTCGCCCAACCGTGGCATTCCCGCATCTTCCGGGCAATGCAAAGACGATTGATGAGATCGAGGCGATGGAGCCGATCTGGATCAATCAGGTCGTGATAGGATCCTGTACCAATGGGCGCATGGAAGATATGCGGAAGGCGGCGGCGATACTCAAAGGCAGGACCGTACATCAGGATGTGCGTGTGATGGTGATACCTGCGACGCAGAAGATCTACAAGCAATGTATCGCGGAAGGACTTGTGGATATCTTCATAGACGCCGGATGCGCGGTGAATACTCCAAGCTGCGGACCGTGTATGGGCGGCCATATGGGAGTCATGGCGGCAGGTGAGAAGTGTGTATCCACTACGAACCGTAACTTTGTAGGGCGTATGGGACATGTGGATTCCCTGATCTATCTTGCTTCGCCTGAGGTGGCGGCGGCAAGCGCTATTGCAGGATGTATTGCGAATCCGGAGAAAGTAGGTGACAGATAATGAGAGCGACAGGACATGTATTCAAATATGGTGATAATGTAGATACGGATGTGATCATCCCGGCAAGATATCTGAATTCCTTTGACGCGCAGGAGTTGGCGAGCCACGCGATGGCAGATATAGATCCGGAGTTTGTGGACAAGGTAAAACCGGGAGACCTGATCGTCGCGAATAAGAATTTCGGCTGTGGCTCATCCAGAGAGCACGCTCCGCTGTGCTTAAAGACGGCAGGCGTCAGCTGCGTGATCGCAGAGACATTTGCCCGGATTTTTTACAGAAATGCCATTAATATCGGCCTTCCGATCATCGAATGTCCGGAGGCTGCAAAAGGGATCGAGGCAGGAGATGAAGTAGAAGTGGACTTTGACAGCGGAAAGATCTATAACCGTACAAAGGGTACGGAATTTCAGGGACAGCCATTCCCGGAGTTCATGCAGAAGCTGATCGCCGCGGGCGGGCTGGTGAAATATACGAATAGTAAGAGGGGATGATCCTGTCAACAGAACCGTCTGTGCCATGCAAAAAGCAGGAACAAAAAGGAATGACAGAAAGAAGGGTGGAAAATGAATCTGTATTATAAAAGTACAAGAAATTCTGAATTAAGGGTTACCGCGTCCGAGGCGATCCTGAAAGGGCTGGCTCCGGACGGAGGATTGTTTGTTCCGGAAGAGATGCCTGTCTTAGATGTGCCGATGGAAGAGCTTAAGGGAATGACTTATCAGGAGACGGCGTATGCGGTGATGAAGCAGTTTCTGACGGATTTTACAGAGAGTGAATTAAAGAACTGTATCGCTAAGGCATATGATCCGAAATTTGATACAGAAGAGATTGCTCCGCTGGCGAAGGTAGATGATATCTATTATCTGGAATTATTCCACGGCGCTACGATCGCATTCAAGGATATGGCGTTGTCGATCCTGCCGCATCTTATGACAACATCTGCGAAGAAGAATCATGTGGAGAATAAGATCGTGATCCTGACTGCGACATCCGGTGATACCGGAAAAGCGGCGCTGGCAGGCTTTGCTGACGTGGAAGGAACCAGGATCATCGTGTTTTATCCGAAGAATGGAGTCAGTAAGGTACAGGAACTGCAGATGGTGACCCAGAAGGGCAACAATGTGGATGTGGTTGCGATCCATGGCAACTTTGACGACGCACAGAGCGGCGTAAAGGCGATATTTGAAGATAAGGAATTTGCGGCAGAACTGGCACAAAGCGGATATCAGTTCTCATCTGCGAATTCGATCAATATCGGGCGCCTGGTGCCGCAGGTTGTGTACTATGTCTATGCCTATGCCAAGCTCCTGGAGAATGAAGAGATTGCGGATGGTGAAGAGATTAACGTAGTGGTTCCGACCGGGAATTTCGGCAATATTCTCGCCGCATACTATGCAAAACAGATGGGAGTGCCGATCGCAAAGCTTGTCTGTGCTTCCAATGAAAATAAAGTATTATTCGACTTCTTTCAGACGGGTACATATGATAAGAACCGTGAGTTTGTATTAACCTCGTCGCCGTCTATGGATATCCTGATCTCCAGTAACCTGGAGCGGCTGATCTATCTCATCGCCGGAGAGGATTCTGTTAAGACGAAGGAATTGATGGAAGCGCTTAGCGGCAGCGGCAGTTATACGATCACGGAAGAGATGAGGGCAAAGCTTGCCGACTTTGCGGCGGGGTATGCTTCGGAAGATGAGACTGCAGGGCAGATCAGGGCAGTCTGCGAGAAGACAGGCTATGTGATGGATACACACACGGCAGTTGCATCTTATGTGTGCGGGCAGTATCGAAGCAAAACAGAAGATCAGAGGAAATGTGTCGTCGCGTCAACCGCAAGCCCGTACAAGTTCGTGAAGAGTGTTATGACTGCGATCGATGAGAAATATGTGCCGGCAGATGAGTTTGAATTGCTAAAGGAGCTGCAGGATACTTCCGGAATTGCCATGCCGCATGCGATCGAAGAAATCTTGCATGCTAAGATATTACATACTCTGGAATGCGACTCAGATAAAATGAAAGAGATTGTAAAAGGTTTATGTATTTCTTGTTGAAAAACGTGAGATAATAGAGTATAATATGTGTTAGAAAACCTGGGATGTGCGATACTCTTGTAATTTTGAACCTACAAAACTTTAAACGGGACTCTTATATCTCCGTAATATGCCAGGCCTCCGAATTTGCAGTGGAAGGCAGAAAAGCGGATGCGGACACCCACCTAGCGATAGCTAGGAGTCAAAATACAGGAAACGGCATTTTGGGGGAGCTACAAATTATAAAGGCAGCCTTTATGGGCTGTCTTTTTAGATACAGTGCATTCCATTTACCGCCGTTTATGAACACTTGTTTCACGAGATCTTCGAGTTTGCATATACTATGGATAAGTAGTATATGCGGGTTTGGGCGTATCCGGATGGAGAGAAATATTTCCAAAGCGGCAGGGCATCGGATGTCAGGATGGTGAAGGAATGAGACTGTGTGAACTGGAGAATAAAGAGGTGATCAACGCCTGTGACTGTAAGAAGCTGGGGTATATTGTGGACCTGGTCATAGATGAATGCAGCGGGTGTATCGAGGCGATGGTAATTCCCAAGGCAGGGAAGTTATGCGGGTTTTTCTGTGATGGTTCGGAGTATATCATCCCTTTCAAATGTATCAGGAAGATTGGGGAAGATATTATTCTGGTGGAGATCCATGAGGAAAGATAAAGTAAAGATTCTCAGGTTGAGTTATAACATGCCGTCGGATATAATGAGATAAAGGAGAAAATGGACATGGAGGTATATGGAGATGGAATTGCAGTTTGACAACCATGATGAACGGATCAGATATTATGAACTGATCCTGGAGCGGAATCTTGAGAATCTTCCGTTTTTCCCGCTTCCGGATGGTTACCGGTATGTGTTCTTCAGACCGGGCGACAGGGATTATTGGATCGATATCGAAAAGTCTGCGAAGGAATTTGCGTCCTGTGAACAGGGGGGAGAAGCGTGGAACAGATATTACGGCGGCAGGGAAGATGAGCTGACCGGCCGGATGGTGTTCGTTGAAGATGCAAACGGCAGGAAGGTTGCGACTGCAACTGCATTCTACGATATCAGGGGGATTGATAAGTCAGGCGACGGTTGGCTCCACTGGGTTGCCGTGCGCAGGGAGTATCAGGGAAGAGGACTTGCCAAGCCCTTGATCTCATATGTACTTAAGCTTATGCAAAGCCTTGGCTATACACACGCGAAGATTCCGACGCAGACGACAACTTGGCTTGCGTGCAAGATTTATCTGGATCTTGGATTCCGTCCGATTCCGGCGAACGCCGTCAACAGCCGGGAGGGGTGGAGGATTGTGAAGGCGTTGACGGATCACGAAGCGTTGGCAGATTTTGACCCGGCGGCAGCAGATGAGATTATAATCGGGGCAACGTAAGAAACGAGGTATGACGGATGAATTTTGAAGATGAAAAAAGGTTAGGTGTTTATGAATACGGAAGAAATAGCAAAAGAAAACAAGATGGGCGTTATGCCGGTGAACCGGCTTCTGATCAGCATGTCGCTGCCCATGATGATTTCCATGTTGGTGCAGGCGCTCTACAACGTGGTGGACAGTATTTTTGTATCAAAGATTAACGAGAACGCCCTTACGGCGGTATCGTTGGCGTTCCCTCTGCAGTCTCTGATGATTGCGTTGGGGACCGGTACCGGGGTAGGTATTAATGCGCTGCTTTCCCGGTCGCTTGGAGAGAAGGATTTTCATAAGGCGGATGAAGTTGCATCGAACGCTGTGTTTCTGGCAGCGGCAAGTTACCTTGCCTTTTTGATGATCGGTCTTTTTGTCGTAGGGCCTTTTTACTCCGGGCAGACGCAGGATGCGCAGATCCTGGCATATGGAAAGGAATATCTGACCGTGGTATGTTGTTTTTCTTTTGGAATGTATGGGCAGTTTGTTTTTGAAAGGCTTCTGCAGTCAACAGGAAAAACCTTCTATACCATGATTACGCAGGGTACAGGCGCTATTATCAATATCGTTCTGGATCCCATATTGATTTTTGGGTATCTGGGTTTCCCAAGAATGGGCGTAGCGGGAGCTGCGGCAGCTACCGTTGCCGGACAGATCATTGCGGCAGTTCTTGCCTTTGTGGTAAATAAAAAGAAAAATACGGAGATTCACCTTGTGATGAAGGGATTTAAGCCGAATCTTCCGATCATAGGGCAGATTTATGCGGTGGGAATACCTTCCATTATTATGCAGGCGATCGGTTCTGTCATGACCTATGGAATGAACCGGATTCTGATGGCGTTTACCTCCACGGCAGCGGCTGTCTTTGGCGTTTACTTTAAGCTGCAGAGTTTTATATTTATGCCGGTCTTCGGATTAAATAACGGTATGGTGCCTATCATTGCTTACAATTATGGAGCAGGGAAGCGGGAGCGTTTGATTAAGACCATGAAGCTCAGCATTGCTTATGCGGTGGGGATTATGACGGTGGGACTTTTGGTGTTTCAGTTATTTCCCGCCCGGCTTTTCGCGTTGTTTGAAGCCTCGGATACCATGCTTGCAATCGGGGTTCCGGCGCTGCGGATTATTAGTCTGAGTTTCCTTTTTGCCGGATTTTGTATCGTAACCGGTTCTGTTTTTCAGGCGTTGGGAAATGGTGTGTACAGCATGCTGGTGTCCATAGCAAGACAGCTTCTGGTGCTTTTGCCTGTGGCTTATCTGCTCTCGAGAATGGGAAATATAAACTATGTATGGCTTGCATTTCCCATAGCTGAACTCGTTTCTGTCTCCATGACTGTATTTTTCCTGATCAGAATAAACAGGAAGGTGATCCGTTACATTGGGGAGGAACAGGAAGAACGTTGAAGAAAGAAAATTAAATCTGGAGATGTAAGAGATGAATTTTGAATATGAAAAAGATTATATCATGAGACTCATCAAGGAAGTGGTCAGGATCTTATTCTCACTGATGTTTGGGAAGCAGTATGTATCTGTTGAGCAGGAGATCCGGAATAAATATGAGATAGCAGGGAAAACTCCTGAGGATCTGTTCGCCATGATAGATAAGGGCGATATAAATGAGGCGGAGAACATCCTGCTTGCAGGTATAGATTATAATAATAAGAACGATGTCGCCGCCGGGGTTCTTTTCTACCAACATTTGAGTGAAAAAGAGGAGGAATTCTTATTACGGCACGATTATACCAGAGAAGAAATTATCGACGGCATGAAGCAGTTGGCGGCAAGAGCCGGGTATGAGAGTATACTGGATACTTTGGATATATAAGGAGTTTAATGGCGGAAGTCTTGTGATGGAGCGGTTTTGCAAAGAACCTGACGATTTGTATCACAAAACTTCCGCCATATTAGATATTTTGCGAACAGATGATGGAGATCTGCGGCTGGCTCTTCTCGGGATCCGGCAGCTGATTCTTTATAAGATAGTCCCGGAGTAATATAAGCGGCAGATAGCCCTGGCGAAAGAGATTGTGCGTGATTGTAAAATCAATGCTCCCATCCTTCAGAAGGAACTTCGTGCTCTTTGCAAGATCATGGCAGATCACACGCACTTTGCCTTTGCGGTTCGCTTCTTTTACAGCCTCCGTGCATCCGGATACGCTTCGGTTCGCCATGTAGATGGCGTCAAGCTCCGGATGTTCCTTAAGGTGATCCAGCACCTTGCGGTAGGTGATCTGGTAATCGTTATAGGACTCGATGACATTAAGCTGTGATTCGGAAAAGTTCAATTCGGCAAACCGTTCCCTGAAACCATTCAGCCGGGTGCGGTGTCCTTCGAATTCATGATTCCCGATCACAGCCAGGACATGGCCGTCCCTGGGGATGCACTTGCAGATCAGTTCTGCCGCGATCCTTCCGCTTTGCCGGTAATCCTGGCCGACGAAACAGAGCTTCCGGCACTTAGGAAGGTCTGAATTGAAAGTGATGACAGGGAAATTTTGGCGGTTCAATTCAAGTATACGCTCTGTGACGGCGGGAACATCGGGAGCGCACAGCGCGATGCCCTGAGCGCCCTGTTCAAGCATATGGTCAAGCAGTTCCAAAGATTCCTTTGGGATGTCTGTCTGGCATTCTTCAACAAAGATCTCCACATTGAGATCTTCTAATTCCCGGCGCGCGGCTTCAATACCACGCAGGATCTCGGTTTTAAAATGTCCTGTCCAGTTGGGCAGGAGAATGCCAAGCCTCGTGTCAGGCTCAGCGGCTTTCTTTTGCAGATTCTTAAGGTGTATCTCTCTGTGGGATAGATAACCGGTCTCTTCTAATGCATTGATAACCTTTTCATATACTTCAGCGCTGACATTCGCGCGATTGTTCAGCACACGGTCCACGGTGCCGCGGGATACGCCCGCCCTGTCGGCAACAGCCTGTAATGTTGGACGTTTCTTCATTGTCTTTTCCTCGCTTTTTTTTAACATCTAATCTCTATCCATAGTTTATCACAGGATAACCGCATGTGCAATTGGAACATCCGTGTGTGAAAGTAATAATGCATAAATTGACATCCCTCAAACTGTGCAATTGTAACGAAGACGAAAAACAGAATTGACAAACTATAATTGCGGGGGTACAATGGTGTTGCAAAAGCACAGAAGTGTTATAAAAACAACAAACAGAAAGCGAGGAAATCAACATGAAAGCAGGAGTGATCGGAGCAGGAAGAATTGGGAAGGTACATATTAAAAATATATCTATGTATGTACCAGAGGTTGAGATTAAGACTGTGGCAGACCCATTTATGAATGCGGAGACGGAAGAATTTGTCAGAAAATGCGGTGTTACAAAAGTAACAAAGGATGCGGAGGAAATCCTTCAGGATAAGGAGATAGAAGCGGTGATCATCTGTTCATCCACCGACACACACTCAAAATATATCATTGAAGCGGCAAAGGCAGGAAAGCATATATTCTGCGAGAAGCCTGTAGATTATGACCTGAAGAAGGTTCATGAAGCCATTGATACCGCTAAAGAGGCGAATGTCAAGCTTCAGATCGGATTCTGCAGACGGTTTGACCATAATCACAGAGGGGTATACGATGTGGTTCGTTCCGGTAAGATCGGCGATGTGCATATGATAAAGATCAGTTCCAGGGATCCGGAACCACCATGCATTGATTATGTGAAAGTATCCGGCGGAATCTTCTATGATATGATGATACATGATTTTGATATGGCTCGTTTTCTTGCAGGCGATGAGGTTGTGGAAGTGAACGCTGTGGGTTCTGTACTCGTAGATCCGGAGATTGGCAGGGCCGGTGATGTAGATACGGCGGTTGTAACTTTGAAATTTGCAGGCGGAGCAATCGGGATGATTGATAACAGCCGTAAGGCGGTTTATGGATATGATCAGAGAGTAGAGGTATTTGGCTCTAAGGGTTGTGTCCGCAATGAGAATGACACTCCGAATACGGTGATCGTCTCCGATGCCGAGAATACAAGCTATGCGAATACATATTCCATAATGTGGGACCGTTATACGGGCGCGTTTGTATCGGAGATACAGGCATTTGCTGACGCCGTAGTGAATGACAGGGAGACGCCGGTTACGGGTATGGACGGATTGTATCCGGTTCTTATGGCGGCAGCGGCGACTAAATCAGCCAAAGAAGGAAGACCAGTGAAGATTGCGGAGGTAGAATAAGATGAGTCTGGGAAAATGTGCATGTATCGATACTTTATATACGGAACTGGAATGGAAAGAGAGATTCCGTGCAGCGAAAAATGACGGATTTGAGGCAGTGGAATTCTGGGACTGGAGAATCCGCGATTTAACGGAGACACGGGAAGCGGCCGTGGCTGCGGACATTCAGATCAGCGGATTTAACGGAGACGCGGATTATTCTCTGGTAGATCCTGGGCATAAGGCTAAGTATCTGGAAGAACTTAAGAGATCCATCGAGGCGGCGAAGGCGGTTAATGCAGGAAGTGTTACGATTCATTCCAATGCGCTGGGAGAAGGCGGCGTGGTAGTGAATGCTTACAATGAACTCTCGGACACTGTGAAGCTGTGTTCCATGTATGATACTCTGCTGGCATGTGCAAGGCTGGCAGAACAGGAGGGCATCAATCTGAACTTGGAAGCGCTGAATGTCACGACAGACCATGTGGGGAATTTTCTGAAATATACACAGACAGGAGCCGAGATCTGCCGGCTGATTGGTTCGCCGCGCCTGAAATTATTATATGACGTATATCACATGCAGATTAATGAGGGATGTATCTGTGACACGATCAGTAATTATGGGGATCAGTTTGGGCATATCCATGTTGCGGACGCGCCGGGACGCCATGAGCCGGGAACCGGGGAGATCAACTATAAGAAGGTTATCCGCCATCTGGAAGAAAGTGGATACCGCGGACTGGTCGGGTATGAACTGTTTCCGGCGGACGGTACGAAGCAGGCTGTGAAGGCGATCATGGAGTATTGTTAATCCGTAAGCAGGACTTGGGGCAGACCGCGGGATGGCGGTTTTGCCCGGCAAAGGAGGCGTTAAGCTATGAAGAAGGAAGCTGCGGCGGCTGTCAGTATGATCGAGAATATATACAAATACGGTCCGTTGATCATCTGGGGCGCGGCGACGGCGATTTTGCTGATCTATAAACTGGATAAGGAATTTCCGCAGATTACAAAGGATCTGGAGGAAAGGGAATCCGCAGAGATGTCGGAGGAAAAAAATGTTTGACCGGGATAAATCACCGCATATAGAATGTGCGGTGGTTTTTTTGGGATTTCACATCAAATCGCTCCGCACTAAACATGTGCCGTCGGCACATAGCGCCGTCAGTCAACAATTCCACCGCATGCTTTCTTTCGCCGCCTTGCCCCGCTGCAAAATTCAGGCGCCTTTACTTCAGAATTAATGCGGCGCTGTTCTAGTGCCGAAAAAATGTTTGGTGAATACAATAACAGTATACACAGATGGCGCACCGTATTATATGATGATGTGTCTGAATGTATGACAGGAAATGAATTCCCACACGCACCATCTATAGTGGGAGTTTTGTCTTGCCAGATAAATTTGCTGCGAAAATAGGAGGATTGTATAATGGAAGGCCAGCTAATATGGAAAGAGGAGTATAATATCGGTGTAGACATTATTGATCAGGAACACAGAAGGCTTTTTAAGATCATCAATAAATTATTCCGGTTCAGTGATGAAAAGAACAAGAGCCAGTGGGCATGTCAGGAAGGGATCAAATTCTTCAAGGATCATGCTGTAAAGCATTTCACAGAGGAAGAAGAGTATATGGCGTCCATACACTATGAACGGCTTAATGTACACATGCATATCCACCGTGAATTCCGAGAGAGGACGCTTCCTGCCCTGGAGGAAGAACTGGAACAGACAGGCTACTCTGCGGATTCGGTAGAGCATTTCCTTGGGGTCTGCGCCGGATGGCTGGTGGGGCATACCCTGATGGAGGACCGTGCGATCACCGGGAAGAGCAGGAGCCGGTGGGTCGGGCTTCTTTCGGGCAAGGAACAGGAGGATATGAGAAAGATCCTTCTTCAGCTGATGTATGATCTGTTCCATCTGGAATCTTATGTGATCAGCGACGCGTACGGCGGGGAAAAATTCGGGAAAGGCGTGTATCATCGCTTGGTCTACGGCACAGATCAGGAAGAAGAAAGATATGAGATATTCCTGGTCTTCGAAGAGAAGCTTTTGATCAATACAGTCGGAAAAACCATGGGGATCAAGACGAATAAGCTGAACACGCTGTTGATGAATGCGTCGAGATATATGGCGCGACAGTTTGCGGATTACGTCAGGAATCATCTGCCGGATATGGACGGGTATGAACTGAAAGAAGAAAACCTTCTTACTTACGGACAGTTCCAGGATGTATTTGAGACTGAGAAATTACAGATCAGCCTGCTATTCGATACGGGAGAGGGATATTTTTCATACTGTACGTCCGTAAGACATCCGTCTAAGAAAGGGGCTGCCGCTCCGCTCCGATCGGATAACGCGATGACCGAAGTCGGGAGATACCTTATGCAGAGAGAAACTCGTCCGAAGCGAAAGGTGTTAGTGGTAGATGATTCTGTTACTGTAAGACAGGGGATCCGGAAACTTTTGGATGAGGATTATGATGTGACGCCCGCCCAGTCCGGTACGGCTGCGCTGCGGTGCATGATCCTGGATAAGCCGGATCTTGTGCTCCTGGACTATGAGATGCCGGTCTGCGATGGGCAGCAAGTGCTGGAGATGATGCGTTCGGAGGAGGTATTTGCGGATATTCCGATTATCTTTCTGACTGGGAGGGCTGATCCGGAGACGGTTAAGAAATTAATAGCCCTGAAGCCGGACGGGTATCTGGTTAAAGGACTAAAGCCTGCGCAGATAAAGCAGAAGATTGATGAATACTTTGAAAGAGGGAGCATATAAGATCATGCCAGGGGCATACTGTGATGTATGCCCCTGGATCGTCGTCTGTTATCGAAATACTACGCTTTGCTTCGAATCTTAACGAGGCGGAGAGAATCCTGATAGAGCTGATCCTGGTCTTCCAGATCGATCATCAGCCATTTCTGCCCGTTCCCCTCCTGTGTCTGTTCATAGAGTTCCTGTAATTCGGCGGTACAGCCGGGCAAGAGGGCTTCTGCTTCTTCCTTGGTCTTGTAGATCAATCATAAATGTTACCTCTTATACAGTCTAAAACATATTGTCAGATACAGTATGGCGCTTGGGTCAGAAATCAGAGAAGACTTCCATCTGTTTCTTTAATTCTTCTACGATCTCACGGTTGATATCCATTCGATCCGTAATATCTGCCATATCCGATACCAGGCTCTTGGTGCTGTCTGCGACGCCCGTGATCCCGGCGGCGCCTTCGTCGATTGCCTTGGTAATACTTCCGATGGAATCGGCGATCTCGATCATGGAGCTTCTGAGACGGTCGGTCCGGCTGTTAAATGCGTCGATCATTTCTTTTACATATTCAGCGTCTTCCTTATATTGCCTGCCGGAACGAACGAATTCCCGGAATTCTGTGAGGATCGTCTCGCTTAAGTAATCTGCCATATCCTGAGAATGTCTGGACAGGTTATGTACTGCATTCGTAACGATCTGGTTGACTTCCTGGATCCGTCCGGCAGTCTCGCTGCAGGAATTGGCAAGGGTCTTGATCTCACTGGCGACGACGGCAAAGCCTTTGCCGGCTTCGCCTGCCCGCATGGCTTCTACGGATGCGTTGAGGGCGATCAGATTTGTTGTGGAAGAGATCGCCACGATATCCTTGGTAAGATTATTCACCTGATCCACACTTTTACTGTTCTTGATCGCTTCTTCTAGAACATCTAAGATGTCGGCGGCTTTCTTCTGGATCACTTCTGTGTTTGTCTGTGCAGACGCCTCCATCTCATTTGCACGAACCTTCATCGCGGAAGAATAGTCCGTGAGTGTATTGCATTCTTCCGCCATATCGTGGACATCTCCTTTGATATCGGAAGCGCTGTTGTTGATGATCGCCGCATTATTCGCTACCTTCTGGATCGCCATGGACAAGGAATCGGCAAGGGTGGAAAGTCCTTTTACACTTTTGCCGGATGTACGAGTATGCTTCAATACCTCGCCCGTCACTGCGTCAAGCTTCTGGGAGCTTTCCTGAAGGGTGTCTACCGTGCCTTTGATCGGGGTGATCACATATTTTTTGATGATCCGGATCGCCGCAAGCACTAAGATCAGGCAGGTTACGATCGACGCGGCTGCGATCACCAGTGATATGATATAGACGATCAGGAGCTTATGCCTTGCGCTGGTTGTCCGTTCACTGACGGCGGTATATAGTTCATTCGTGTTGTCTGCGATGGCAGAGCCGAAGGAAGCTACGTCGCCGTTGGCATATGCATAGGCGTCCATAGTCTTGCTGTCCGCACTTGCGCATACGAGATAGACCAGAGCATGTTTAAAAGAATCATAATTCTCTAGAAGCTGATTGTAGATCGCCTCTTCATCCTCCGTAACGTAGTTCTTATATTCCTTCAGGTATGCTTCCAGAGTCTGTTCTTCTTCCTTGATCTGTGCTACGACAGTGATCATGGTATTGTAGTCCGTCGCGACAATGTGGGACAGCGCCATCTTGTGGATATCAGTGGTCGAATGGCGGATATTCTGCAATGTCTCCAAGCCGGCCATATAATTGTCTACGATTTTAGAAGCATTCGAATTTACATTATTGATACTGAAAACCGACAGGGCATTCGAGAATAATGCCACAACTCCTAGAAGTATGATCGGAAGTATCAGACGTTGTTGTATGGTAAGTTTCTTATTCATCTTATTTCTAACAGATCCTTTCGATATTTCATAACTAACGTGCAGAGACGCCTGCCGCCATCTCGTCTAACAGTTCTTGCAGATCCTGTCCGGAAGGATTCCCTGCCGCCATATTTCCCGCAAATTTTGAAACCGGGTCCCAGAAATTACCGCCTACCCGCTGCAGCTGTGAGAACGCAGACTGACCTAAGAGGGCGGCGATCGCAGGAGACTGTTGGATTTCCGCAGAATCTGCGACCGAGAGGTTAGAAGGGCCCTGGCCGCGCATTTCGAACCGAAGCTGTTGGTTCTTTTCGTTTGTGATCCATTCGGCAAGTCTTGCCGCCCATTTCGGATGTTCGGAGTAAGCGTTTACACCGATTAATTTACATCCGGAAAAAGATGCCATCTGTATCTGGTTTCCGTTACAGGTGTAGGTAGGAAGCTTAGAAGCCCCGGTATTCTCCCCCCAGGCTTCCGTTACCGCAACGGAATTCCATACTCCGCTGATGCCTGCGATCACGGAGCCATTCTTAACCCCGTTAAGGAATTCTTCGTCTGTCCGGTTGGAAAAGCCCGGGTTTCCTGCGATCCGCAGCATTGCCTGCGCGACGTCGATGCCCCGGACGTCTCCGTCCGCCTGGTTCCAGGTACAATAGTTGGTGATCCCGTCGTCATTAAGCCCTACCTGGAGATTGGTATTTCCAAAGAAAGAATATACATACCATGCAGAAGACCAGTCCATGGCAAATAATTTGCCGTTTGCCGCTGCGGCTCCTAGGATACCGTCTAAAGTCTTCGCCTGTTCTTCGGAGATATACTGCTTGTTGTAGTATAAGAAGTATCCGTTGTCCGCGGTCAGCGGATAGGCATATAGCTGATTGTTTACCGAGGCGGCTTCTACCGCGCTGGAAAGATTCTTATTGATGATCTCATCTGCATTCTCAATGGGATCCAGCGCCCCGGCGGCTGCCAATGCGTTCAACTGATCGTCCGCAAATGTAAATACGTCCGCGCCTTCCTCCAATCCTCCGAGCAGTACATCCTTACATTGAGATTCGCCCTGTACTTCAAAGGAAATCTCAAAATCCGCCTGTCCCTGGTAATTTGTCTTGAAGCTTTGAATGATCTGGGTCATCAGTTCCGTGTCTTCTTCGGCGCCCCAGACAGTCAGTTCGACTCTTTGAGTGGATGCATTCGGGGAGTCTTTTTCATTTGCCAGATTGCATCCCGTAAGTGCTGCGGTACATAGAATACCCAAAAGCAGCCTGCATACTCTGTTCCTCATATGTGTTCCATCCTTCATGTTTCATTTTCTTAGGATATTATACCATTGAAACCGGACGCTGTGCAATTTATTTTTCCTTGACAAAGCATGCAGACGCATGTACAATGAGGGGGAAACAAATTGAAGAGTAAGATTTCAGAATGAGATTATGAGGAGGGTATTGCATGTTAAGTGTGGTTGTAATGGAGAAAATAGCAAAATAAATATTGCATGGTATGATTTTTGGTCTTGAACCAGGAGTCAGCCATTGGTTGACGGCGCATGCTGTCGACGTTTTCGCCTTACAAATGCTTAATATTGTGGTATTCTTTTTGAGATATATTTGCGGATATTAAAGGAGCATGGCTGTATGGCCGTGTTTTTTTGTACCCTGATTTTATCATAGTATGCTATGTTTTTGAGCGCCATGGTATATTTCCGCGAGCAACGAGCCAAGCGGGCATGCTTGCATGCACATTTGGCGACTGGCAGGAATTCAGACAGGTATGGAGCAGGTAAGGCAAAGGGGGACTGTGGAAGCCTATTTACGAAAGGAAGGAAATTGAAAATGAATATAGAAAAACAGATTGAATTCGACAGGATCAAAGCGATATGGATGGATCTGGCGGTCACGGATCAGGCAAAGAAAGAGATACAGGAGGCGGGTTTCTTCCTGTCTGAAATGGAATTGAGAAAGCAGCTTAAGGATACGACAGACGGCAGAGATCTGATGGAGAGCCTGGGGCAGCCGCCTCTGCAGAATGTTTCTGAGATCAGAGAGATCTTCACCATAGCGGAAAAAGGAGGCTGTCTTACACCGTATCAGTTGGAGCAGGTGGAGAAGGCACTGGCTGCGGTCAGGCGTCTGCAGGATTATCTGAGCAGAGGAAGAGCCTTCGGCAATTCCCTTGCCTATTATGACGAGAATCTCCACAGGGCGGAGGAGCTTGGGGAAGAGATCGGAAGACAGATCCGGGGACAGCAGGTGGACGACTATGCGTCAAAAGAGCTTTCACAGCTTCGAAGCCAGATCGCAAGATGTGAGGAGCAGATGAAGCAGAAGGCGGAGCAGACGCTGCGTTCCAATAAGGCATACATGGTGGATAGTTTCTGTACCCTGCGCAATGGAAGAATCTGCGTGCCGGTGAAGAAGGAATACAGGTCCAGGATACCGGGAAGCACGATAGACAGATCGGCAACCGGGAATACACTGTTTATCGAGCCGGCAGGTGTGGCGAAATACTATGATGAACTTCAGCTTCTGAAAATCGGTGAAGAAAATGAGGTGTACCGTATTCTCTATACACTGACGGCGATGGCAGCTGACGCGGCAGACTTGATGAATGAGAAAATGAGGATGATCGAGAAACTGGATTTCATATTTTCAAAAGGGAAGCTGAGTATGGAGCTGGGCGCGGCAGAACCGTCCATGAATACAGAGCGGAGGATCGTCTTAAGGGATGCAAGGCATCCGCTGATGGATCGAAGCGTATGTGTGCCTCTGCAGTTTGAGATCGGCGGCAGGGGAAAAGGCGTATCCGGGATGGATAGGGATGCACGCAAGGGGCAGCAGCATGGGGCTTGCGGACAGGTGCAAGGCATCGTGGTCACAGGACCGAATACGGGCGGAAAGACGGTGGCGATCAAGACGGTCGTGCTGAATTGTATGATGGCGCAGTGCGGGCTCCATGTGACCTGCAGGGAAGCGGATATCTGTATGAACAGTGCTTATCTGTGCGACATCGGCGACGGGCAGAACCTTGCGGAGAATCTCTCTACCTTTTCGGCGCATATCCGGAATGTATTGGAGGTGTTAAGCGAGGTGGATCAAGACAGCCTTGTGATCATGGATGAACTGGGTTCGGGAACGGATCCGGCAGAAGGCATGGGGATAGCGGTTGCAATTCTGGAAGAACTGAGGAAGAGCAAAGCCCTCTTCCTGGTAACGACCCATTATCCGGAGATCAAGGAGTATGCGGACCGGACGGAGGATATCGTAAATGCAAGAATGACGTTTGACAAGGACACGTTAATGCCGACTTATCAGATGGTGATCGGTGAGGCGGGAGAGAGCTGTGCGTTTCATATAGCCGACAGATTAGGGATGCCAAATGAGATGCTCAGAACAGCGATACGTGCCGCTTACGGTGAGGAAGCAGTTGCGTCGTACCATTTCGGAAAAGAAGAGACGGCAATCAGGAGGCAGAACGGCAAGAGGATCTCCCGAGTCAAAAAAGCCAAAGGAAATGCAGGGCTTTCGGAAAAGTACAGGCGGGGAGACAGTGTGATGGTGTATCCGGATAAGAAGATTGGGATCGTATGTGAGCCGGTCAATGAGAAAGGGGTTCTGCGGGTGCAGATGCCGGGAAAGAAGATCTGGATCAACCATAAGCGGGTGAAACTCCATGTAGCGGCAGAAGAGCTGTATCCGGAGGATTATGATTTTTCCATCGTATTTGATACGGCTGCCAACCGGAAGATCCGGCATGATATGGAACGGAAATATACGCAGGAGGTGATAGAATGCGAGGTATGACAAAGCCTCTTTGGCGGTACGGGATTTCCCTTGTAGACGGGGAATTTTTATGTTAGACTTTAACATAAGTTGAATAAGGAGATGCGGTCAGCAAACTGTCAGCAGAAAGCGGCAGAATGGAGATGATAAGATGTATAAGAAGTTTTGTGTCACAGGCGCCTGCATTCCTGAGAAAAATTATATGGTCGATCTCACATCCCGAATAGACAGAATGAAAAAGGATTATATAGATAAAGGTGAATATTTTACCATCAACCGAGCGCGTCAGTATGGTAAGACGACTACCTTATATCTGTTGGAACAGAGGCTTCGGGAGGAATACATTGTATTGAGCCTTAGCTTTGAGGCGGCAGATGAATATTTTCAATCCCCGACCAGTCTGGCAGAAGGTTTGATCCTGGATATCAGTGATTGTCTCAGAGAACAGAATGTAGGCAACGATATGATAGAAGTATGGGAATCACCGATATCAGAAGGTTTTCCGATGCGTTCGCTTGGAAAAAAGATCAGTTCTTTGTGCCAGATGAGTAAGAAGAAGATCGTACTTATGATCGACGAGGTGGACAAAAGTTCTGACAATCAGATATTTCTGTCGTTTCTTGGTCTGCTTCGAGAAAAATATCTGAAAAGACAGCAGGGAAAGGACAGTACGTTCCAGTCGGTGATTCTTGCAGGGGTATACGATGTAAAAACATTAAAGATAAAATTACATCCGGAAGAAGAAGCGAAATATAACAGTCCGTGGAATATTGCGGTAAATTTTGTTATTGATATGAGTTTTTCGGCGGAAGATATTGATACGATGCTTGAAGACTATGAGAAAGATTATCATACGGGTATGGATAGAGCTTTTATGAGCCGGTATCTGTATGAGTATACTTCGGGGTATCCTTTCCTTGTTTCAAAACTTTGTCAGCTGCTTGATGAAAGAGTGAGCGGAACCGAGCCATTTTTAACAAGAGCACGCGCCTGGACCAAAGAAGGATTTCTGGCGGCTGTGAAATTACTTTTGATGGAACGGAATACCCTGTTTGATGATATGGTAAAGAAATTGCTGGATCATCCAAAGCTTGAAGAATTGATGCAGGGCATTCTGTTTGGCGGGAGCAGCATCCCTTTCAAGAGGGAGTCTCCGGTCATTGACCTGGGAGTTACATTGGGATTCCTGAAAGACAGAGACGGAATGGTTGCCGTAGCGAACAGGATCTTTGAGACGCAGATGTACGATCTGTTCCTGGCAGATATGGCTGTGGATCATGAATTGTATATAGAAGCAGCGTCTGAACGGAATCAGTTTATTGTGAATGGAATGCTTCAGATGGACTTGGTGATGAAGAAATTTTATGAGTATTATGAAGAAATTTATTCTGATAATGACCAGAAATTTATCGAGGAAAACGGAAGAAAATTGTTCTTGTTATATCTTAAACCGATCATCAACGGGAATGGAAATTATTACGTAGAAGCAAGGACAAGAGATCATAAAAGAACGGATATTATTGTTGATTATAAAGGAAAACAATTTGTCATCGAATTAAAGCTGTGGCGGGGAGATGCGTACAATATGCGGGGAGAAAAACAGATCTTTGAGTATCTGGATTTCTATAAACAGGATAAAGGATATATGCTTAGTTTTAATTTTAACAGAAACAAGAAGACAGGGATACAGGAACTGAACTATCGTGGAAAAAGGATTTTGGAAGT
The DNA here is from genome assembly GCF_000403455.2 of Dorea sp. 5-2. Lineage (GTDB taxonomy): Bacteria > Bacillota > Clostridia > Lachnospirales > Lachnospiraceae > Sporofaciens. Next base: position 428,111 of record NZ_KE159726.1, read on the forward strand.
GGTTGTGTAGTTATGGCAGATTTGTTTGATAACCTTAATGAAAAACAGAAAGAGGCGGTTCTTGAGACGGAAGGGTATGTCAGGGTAATTGCAGGTGCGGGCAGTGGAAAGACGAAGCTTTTGGTAAGCCGTTATGCATATCTGGTCCAGGAATACGGGATTGATTCTGCGAATATCCTCTGTGTAACCTTCACCAATAAGGCTGCCGGTGAGATGAAGAAGCGAATCCGTGCGCTGATCGGAGAAGAAGATGAGGTAAGCTTGATCTGTACCTACCATGGTTTCTGTAACCGGCTTTTGCGGGAGAACCCTGAGAAATTGTTTTTGAATAAGCAGTTTCAGATTATTGATAATCATCAGCAAAAGACGATGCTTGGGGAACTGTACCAGAAATACGAACTAAAGCTTGATTATGCCAGTTTCGAATCCATGTTAAAGAAGATCGGTTATGTCAAGAAGCATACGGAGTATGTGCCGCGGTTTTGCGATCCTGCTCCCTGCCAGATATTAGATGAGATAAAGAATCAGGACGACCGTATTATCGAGGACTTTCTTCAGAAGCAGAAGGCTACTTATTCGTTAGATTTTCATGATCTGATCTCGTTTGCGATCTATCTTCTGGAGAAGGATTCAAAGATACGGGAGAAATGGCAGAACCGGTTAAATTATATTATGGTAGATGAGTTTCAGGACAGTTCATCCGTGGAGATGCGTCTTGTGGAACTATTAGCAGGCAAATATCACAATCTTATGATCGTCGGTGACCCGGATCAGAATATCTATGAATGGAGAGGCTCTGATGTGAAACTCCTCGTGGATTTTGATAAAGAGCATTCTGGTACAAAGACCATTATTTTAAATCAGAATTATCGATCTACGCCCCAGATTCTGCGGTGTGCGAATACACTGATCGAGAAAAATGAACTGCGTCTTAAGAAGGATCTGTTTACGAAGAATGCAGACGGAGCGCCGGTCATCCATTATCATTGCAGGAACGATTTTGAAGAAATGGATCAGGTTGTTGCGAATATCAAACGGCTGTGTGCCGAAGAATGTTTTAAATATTCGGACTTTGCCATTATCTATCGTTCGGGATTCTTGTCACGCATTGCGGAAAAGAAGCTGGTGGAGAAAAATATTCCTTATATGATCTTTGGCGGAGTCCGATTCTATCAGAGGATGGAGATTCAGGATATTCTTGCTTATTTGAAACTGATCGCCTTTGATGACGACATATCTTTTCGCAGGATCATCAACACACCCCGAAGGAGATTCGGCCGTGTAAAGATGAATCTGCTTGATGAGTTGAAGACAAAGGCTCCGGAGAAGTCATTTTTGACAATTCTTTCAGAGAATCTGGCTGAGAATGAATTTACCAAAAGCGATGTGGCATCGTTTGTCAGTTTGATTGAAAAAATGCGGGCGGGTTATCAGACGAAACGGATCTCTGATATTGTAAATGATATAACAAAGGATTCCGGTTATGAACGGTATATTCGTGAATTGGGCGATGAAGAGCGGTTGGATAATCTTGCAGAATTCAAACGGATCGCCAATGAGTTTGAACGTGAATTCGGGGAAAATGTTACGTTGGAGGAGTTTTTACAGCAGATCGCCCTTCAATCGGGGGAGGATGGAAGTGATTCTAAGGATGCGGTAAAGCTTATGACAATTCATTCTTCGAAAGGATTGGAGTTTCCGGTGGTATTTATCCTGGGATTTACGGAAGGGATATTTCCCTCGGCGAAGACACTGGGCGACCGGAAGCGTCTGGGGCTTGAGGAAGAACGGAGGCTGTGTTATGTTGCGATAACCAGGGCAGAGAAGTACCTCTTTTTGATGGAGTCGGAAGGATCCACACAAAATGGGAATCAGAAATTGATTTCCAGATTTCTTGAAGAGATCGGAGAAAAGAATTATGTGAGGATTGGGCAGATTTCGGAAGAATTAATGAAGGAAAGCCGGGGATATGCGGCGAGGTTGGATCAGGGCGTCTTGGCCCAGAGTCCGCAGGAAAATGACAGGAAGGTCGGAGATGTGTTGGAACACCATGTTTTTGGCATGGGTAAGATTGAAAAGATAGATACCAGACGGGGGAGTTATACGATCTGGTTTGAGAAGCTTATGCAGTCAAGAAGTATTTCGAAGAGTTATTTCATGAAAGCACATGAAGATCTGCGGACTAAGAGTGTAGGAGGCGAGAGGACGTCTGAGTCAGATAAGAAGATATCAAAGACAGAGGTGAGAAGAGAGGAAGTGGCGCCAGAAGACGAAGAAAATGAGAAGAAATTAGAGGAAGCGCTGCCAGAAAGCGAAGAAAATGAGAAGGAGCAATTAGAGGAAGCGCCGCCAGAAGGCGAAGAAAATGAGAAGAAGGAATTAGAGGAAGCGCCGCCAGAAGGTGATATAGGAAGAGTGGAAGAAGTGGCATCGGCGGCTATAACAAAGGAGCTTAAGAAGAACAGCGACAATTTGTGGAAGTGTGAAGATGTCCCGCATTCCGGGTGGATCTGTACAAGTGTAGAGGATTTGGGGGCGCCTGTGGGAATCTGTGAGATGTGCGGATATCAGATCATCCGTTACGTCCATCACGTGGAACACCCCCAATATCGAAGCCTTGCCGTAGGCTGTGTCTGTGCAGGCAGGATGGAAGGCGATATAGAAGGAGCCAAACGCCGTGAAGCAGAATTCAAGAATAAACAGGCAAGGCACGTGAATTTCCTCAAAAGGAAATGGAAACGCTCTAAAAAGGGGAATGAATATCTCAAAATAGACGGTCATATTGTTGTGCTTTATCAGGAAATGAAAGGGAAGAACCTCTGGAAGTACTCGATTGACAATGAGTTCTGTAAAGCCGGATATTTAACCAAAGAGGAGGCGCTTGAGGGGATCTTTTATGTATTGGAGCAGATGAAACATCAGACGTTATAAAATATAGTACATCAAAAAGTTTAGGAGGCTATAATGTATAAGAATATCGAAAAACAGACAAGTTTAAGACTTAAGAACCTGGTAAACTATCAGGAGGGACAAGTAGTAAGTAAGACACTGGTGCAGAATGCATCTGTCAGCATGACCATCTTTTCGTTTGACAAAGGGGAAGAGATCTCCACCCATGCGTCGGGCGGGGATGCCATGGTTACGGTATTGGAAGGAAAGGGGCGGTTTACGGTTGGAGGAGAGGTGTTTATCCTTGAGGAAGGGGAGACGCTGGTCATGCCAAAGGATGTGCCGCATGCCGTGTATGGCGAGGAACGTTTTAAGATGCAGCTTGTCGTCTCTTTTTAAAGGAAGACAGACTTTTCCGGCGTTTTTCTTGTTATTCCCGCGAGCACATTTGGCGACTGTCTTTCGGCAGGCAGTGAACACGATTGAGAAGTGTTCACTGCCTTTTGATATGGCAAAGAGAAGATGAATTACTTTTTCGCCATAGACATACATGCTAAGATAGAGATGAGCGTTAATACGATCATGACGGCACATGCCGGCCAGATAATAGAGTAATTTCCTGTAATATCAAACAAGATAGAGACAAGAACATTACCGATAATACCGCCGAGACGATTTACCGAGACAACAATGCCGTAAATCGGGCCGTAATCTTTATTTCCAAAGATCTTGCTGGTAAGAAGGGTTGGCATAACGGAAACCATTCCTGTGGAAAGTCCGTAGAAGAAGATCAGTCCGATAAATGCCGCTTTGTTTAATGCAAAGATATAACAAATGTACGCGATCGTTGTCACGGTACAGATGTATATAACTCCTTTTTTCTCTCCGAATCTGTCCACGATCGCACCCAGAACTAATTTTCCGAAGATTCCGACTGCCGCGTATGCAGACGCCGCCTTTGCCGCAACGGCGGTCCCGTATCCTATGTCGGCAAGGTATGTCGGCGTCTGAAGAGCCGCGCCGTTCGCGAAGGTCATGGCAAGGACAGCAAATAAAAACAGATATAAGATCGGAGATTTTAATGCCTGTGCCATGGTCATTCCTTCCAGATTCTGCTGCTTTTGTTCCATACCGTTCTTTAAAGACGCAAGATCTTTAATTCCATACGGAAGCAGCCCGATGTCCTTTGGCCTGTTTCGAATCACAAGGTAAAGGGCGGGGACGGTAGAAATAAGCATAAAAATACCGGTTATTTTATCTGCTGTCCGCCAGCCGTATGTAGAGATGATTTTTTCTACCACCGGGTTTAAGATTACATTTCCGACACTTGTTCCGATTGTCGCAATACTGATCGCAAGCCCGCGTTTTTCTTTAAACCACGCGGTAAGCAATACAGAGATGGGAAGCAGCGTGCTTCCGGTAAAGAAGATGCCTTTGATAAGGGAAAGCGGAAGAATGCACCAGATATTCGGCATAAATCCTCTTCCGACCGTACAAATGGCCGTGATGGCAACTGATAATGGAAGATATCTCCGCGCATCTTTTGTTTTATATATCTTTCCCCAGAATGGAGCGCTGATGACCGCGCCAACCGTTATCAATACGCTTTGCAATGAAAGAAGTGTTCTTGGGATCTGCAGATCGTTGTACATTGGGAGGATAAACAATGCGCTGACCTGCATGACCAGGGATTGTACAATGGTATTGATTAAAACACACGCTCCTAAAATAAACCATGCATAATGTATCTTTTCTCGCTTTTTTTCCATGATGGATCTCCTTTATTTATTATTTTTCAACCATTCCGACGCCAGATATGCGTAAGCTGCGGCTCCTGTCGGAAGACATTCTTCGTTAAACCGAACTTTTGGATGGTGCTGCCCGTATTCCACGCCCTTTTGTACTGCGGCTCCCAATACGATAAATAATGTCGGAACCTTGTCTGCGATAAAGGCAAAGTCCTCGGAGCCTGGAAAAGACTTGTGCATCGGAAGGATCTGATCCTGCGGAAGGATCTTTTTCAAAGTATCTGTCGCAAATGCCGCCATGTCCTTGTCTGATATAAGGGGTATCGTATAATTGTCGCTGAATTCAATGATTGCTTCTGCACGGAATACTTCTGCGATACCGCTTGCAATATCCTGCATTCTAGTGATGAGCATCTGTCGGATTTCTTTGTTGTAAGTGCGGATCGTCCCCATCATCACGGCTTCATCCGGGATAACATTGTAGGTCGAACCGCCTTTCATGCATTCGACTGTGAGAACGCCGGTCTCGCCCGCGCGGAGTTCTCTTGCCTGCAGCGCCTGAAGCGCAGTGTGGATATGCGCCATTACGTTAAGGGGATCCACAGTTTCTTCCGGTCTTGCCCCATGGCCGCCGTGGCCTTTGATGGTTATCTTAAACAAATCCGAGGAAGCGCAGGTCGGTCCTGAAAATACAAGGAGACGCCCGCAGACTGCGATAGAATTTACATGGATTGCCATTGCCGCGTCTACGTCAGGATTCTTGAGGATCCCCGCCTGGATCATAGCACGTGCGCCCTGCATATTTTCCTCGGCGGGTTGGAACATCAGCTTTACAGTACCTTCTAAAGATGCTTCTTCTTCCTTCAAAAGCTTTGCGGCGCCAAGGAGCATTGCCGTGTGCAGGTCATGTCCGCAGCAGTGGGCTGCTCCCGGAACCTGCGAGGCAAATTCCATGCCGCTGTCCTCTTCCATGGGCAGTGCGTCCATATCCGCCCTGAGAAGTAAGGTCTTTCCTTTGGGGTTTCCTGCTGTTGCCGTAACCCCGCACCCATTTATAAGCTTTGGGGTATATCCCATCTCTGTGAGTTTCTCGGCAACAAAAGCCGCTGTATATGATCTTCGGTTCTCTCTTATGGGGCGTAACAATATTGCTTTTATTTGCCGTACCGCCGTGGCACGGTTCTCTTCGTATGGTGTATTATTTGATCGTGCTTGCTTTCTTTTCCGTTTTTTATACAGAATTTACCATTCCGTGGCAGGCGCTTAACAGCGTAATGTCCAGGGATCCGCATCAACGCAATCTTCTTCTTACATCCCGTCAGATTGTGGGCGCTTTTGCGACTTCTGCAGTCGGGCTTTTTACAATTCCTGTGGTTTCATGCTTCGAAGATGTACGCCGCGGCTGGTTTGCTGCTGCAATGATCGTAGCCTTCTTATGTATTTCCAGCGCTTTTATTGCGGCAAACAGCGCCCGCAGAATGGATTTTTACAATTCTATCCCGACCAAAAAGCAGGCGTCGTTTGGGGAGCTGGCACAGCTTTTATTCTGCAACAAAGCGGTACTTTGCACTGGACTTTTGCTTGGTTTTGTCTATATGGGTATTTCGTTTAACGCGGCGATCAGCATCTATTATTTAAAATATGTGGTCGAAAATGTCAATCTGTTGGCAGCAATCTCTGGCGTTAAGATTATAGTTACCTTTTTTGTGATGCTGTTTATGCCTTTTCTCCTGCAAAGGCTAGGTAAACTTCGTGTCATAGGTATCAGTATGCTTTTGCAGGCGGGAACTGCGCTGATACTTCTTTTCCTGCGTGAAGATGCCGGGACACTTATGGTTATGGTGATGAGCACGGCGTCCACACTTGGCTTAACCTGCGCCAACACAGGGTGTTTCTCTCTGATCCCTGATTGTACCGATTATACAGAGATTCATTTTGGCAATGCACATGCCGGTTTCATTAATTCTGTCAGTACGTTTGTCCGTAAGTTTTTCGGCGCCTTTTCGTTTCTTATCGTAGGAGGATTCTTAGAGTTATCCGGATACAAAGCGGATGAACATGCGTCGCAGCATGTGATACATATGATCGTGGATTTAAAGATCTGGGTTCCTTTCATACTTTTTGCGGCGGTCTTGCTTGTGATCAGGAGTTTCCCATCTTTTGATAGAAAATGAAATAAGGGAAGATATGGAAGAATGTTGTTGAACAGAAAAATGCTCTGCGATATTGCCTGCAGAGTGAGAAGGGGAGCAGAGGATCTATTTAGAAATATATAAAAATGAAATCCACTGTACGAATCATCTGTTCAGTACAGTGGATGCTAAAATTCTGTGTCCATTGGACGATACCTCTCTTTTCTATATTCTTTGAATTTGGAAATTTAATTCTTTGGTGGTCCGTCCTCCTTTCTTTTTGTTGATATTATAATATCTCATAACAAGAGAAATGTCAATAGAAAATCAGAAAAAAATATTATTAAATACAAAAAAACTGTTAAATATATGTTGGAACAGTATTCTGACCGGCGATCCGCCGGAGAGTTACCCTGGTACATTAACATTATACTAGTATATTTCCGCGAAGCAACGAGCCAAGCAGTTATGTTTATATAGATATCTGGCGGCTTGCTGAGGGGGACTTTGGCTTATGAGTGCAGAGTTTTTTACAGGCAGGTTAAATTGTAGAAGATTTCTCAAGGTTTTATCTTTTATGGAAATCCATTTCATGGTATCATTATGGATAACAAAGGGATTCTTCTTTCCGGATGATGACAGGTATTACCGAACGATGCATTTTCGGGATGATGAGACAGGGAAGCTCTATAACGATAAGATGGAATTACAGATCCTGGAGCTTAAGAAGCTGCCGGGAGAAATCCGGACAGGGGAGGACATCGTAAACTGGATGCGTTTCTTTAATGGGAAGAACCGAAAGGAGTTTGAGGATATGGCACAGAGAGATGAATATCTGGATGAGGCATATGAGGCATTGAAGCGATTGAGCGCCGATGATGAGAAACGCCTGGAATATGAGGCGAGGGAAAAGGCTCTTAGAGATCATATCAGCATGTTGGAGGGCATGAAAGAGGAAGGGATGGAAGAGGGAATAGAAAAGGGAAGAAAAGAAGGAATTCAGATGGCTGTCCGGGCAGTCGCTTTACATATACAAGGTATATCAGAGGGAGAGATTGCATGCCAATGTAATATATCTGAGGAAGATGTAAGGGGGATCCTGGCTTTGTACAATAAGTAAACTGGTGTGCGATGTTTCACACCGGCGGAGCGATCCGCTGCAGGATCTTAACCAGTTCTGCCGGCGTCTCCTTCGCGCCGTTCGAAGACCAGGAGATATACAGGTTATAAAGAGCCCCGGCAAATGCCTGGAGGCCATAATAATGTTCAATCCCATCCTCTGGCTTATGCCAGGTCTCCAGCATATAGCGGCTGATGGCAGTCAGGAGCAGATGCCCAAGCCCGCTTTTGAATAAGCTGTCAAGAAATTCCTTGTGCTCTTCGAAATAAGAAAAGCAATGAAAGAGGTTAGCGGGGGCATAGGCGTGTTGATCTAGAGACAGCTCACGCGCCTCTTTTTGATATTCATTCAGCGCTTCTTCCAGATAAGAGGAGAAGATGTCTTCCTTGGACTGGTAATTTCGATAATAGGTCATTCTTGATACGCCTGCTTTTTCCGTTAATTCGGAAATGGAGATGGCGGACAGTGGTTTTTCTTTTAATAGCAGCATCAGTGCAGTTACGATACATTCCCGGGCTAATTTATTAGCCTGGTTTTTTCTTTCTATATCCATGAACAAAATCCCCCAGTTTGTAACAGTTGTCTGATTACGTATTGAATTTTTTGCTTTATAGTGTTACAATTTGTCACACTTAATTATAAAGGAACAAGGACAGTGTTTCAAGACAGAAAAGGGTATTTATTCCCGCGAGCAACGAGCCAAGCGGGCATGCTTGTATGCACATTTGGCGACTGCCGCGGGGGCTTTGGCTAAGAGAGAATATAGGAATGACAGGGGGATATGGAAATGAAGACAGCGGTTATGACAGATAGTAACAGTGGGATTACACAGAATGAAGCAAGAGAATTGGGAATTTTTTCGCTTCCGATACCGGTGATCATCGACGGCGAGACCTGTTATGAAGGGATTGACCTTACCCAGGAAATGTTCTACGCAAGCCTTACAGGCGGCAAGGAAGTGACAACATCTCAACCATCTCCGGGAGAGGTGATCGGGATGTGGGATAAGATCTTGAAAGAGGGTTATGATGAGATCGTCCATATTCCGATGTCCAGCGGGCTGAGTAATTCATACGAGTCGGCGGCAGGGCTTGCGGCAGACTATAATGGCAGGATACAGGTAGCAGATAACCATCGGATCTCGGTAACGCTGCGGGAATCGGTGTTAGAGGCAAAGGAGCTTGCAGACAGAGGGCTGTCGGCAGGAGAGATCAAAGAAGAACTGGAAAGGCGTGCATATGAGTCCAGCATATATATAACGGTGGATACACTGGAGTTCTTGAAAAAGGGCGGAAGGATCACGCCGACGGCTGCGGCTCTTGGAGCGGTGCTGAACATTAAGCCGGTACTCACGATACAGGGAGAACGCCTGGATGCATTTGCCAAGGTCCGGGGGATGAAGAAGGGGAAGCATAAGATGCTGGAAGCTGTGAGGCATGATCTGGATACCCGGTTTCAGAATACAGAGATGAGCCGGATCGTTATAGGGGCGGCTGGTTCCGGGCTTGACGAGAATGAAGAAAGAGAGTGGACGGATATGCTTAAGGAGGCGTTCCCGGAGGCGACAGTTTATTATAATCCATTGTCATTCAGTATTGGGAGCCATACCGGTCCGGGGGCGTTGGGAACCGCGATCAGCATCCGGCGTTAGAGTAACAGGTGTTAGAATAGTATTTGATATTTTTGACCACGGTATTTTATGCGAAATACCGTGGTCATTTTTTGGATATTAAAAGTGTTAAATATGGCGGAAGATATATGGTTTCTAAATTAATTTATAAATTTTAAAAGAAACTATTTTGTTTATAAAGAAATAGAAGAGAGAGACACTCTGTCGTTCTGTTGGGGCGGAAAATGGTGTAAACCATACGGTTTGGGAGTTTGACTACTGACCGGATCGATCGCAGGATGAGGCGGGAAGAAATGGTTTGCATCTAAGTAATATACGCATTATAATTATATTTCAGATAAACAATAGAATGGATACAGGAAGATCTGTGAGGAAAATGGAGAAGGAAAATGTTGGAATCTAAAGTATTATTAATAGAAGACGACTCGGCAATTGTGGAGAATCTGTCGGCATTTTTAAAAGGTGAAGGATTTGAGGTTACGGCGGCGGATGGACAGCATAAGGCTCTTGAGCAGATAGAGGAGGAGCGTCCGGATCTCATCCTGCTTGATGTGACTCTTGCCCAGGGCAACGGATATAGTACGTGTACTGCGATCAAAGCGCGGTATGATATTCCGGTCATTTTCCTGACTGCATTGGGTGATGAGTTCTCCGTAGTTACCGGACTGGATATGGGGGCGGATGATTATATCAGCAAGCCGTTCCGTCCAAGGGAGTTGGTCTCGCGTATGCGTTCTGTGCTAAGGCGGACAGGGAAGTCCGGCAAAGCGATACATGTGAGAGAACTGAAGATCGATATGGAGAAAGGCAGTGTCACACGGGCAGGGGATGAATTATTTCTTTCGGCTCTGGAATATCGGTTGTTTCTCGTATTCTTAAATCATCGTGGAAAGATATTGTCAAGGGGACAGCTGTTAGAAGAGATCTGGGATGTTGCAGGAGAATATGTGAATGATAATACGCTGACAGTCTATATCAAGCGGCTTCGTGATAAGATTGAGCGGGATCCTCAGAATCCGGAGATCATTAAGACTGTGAGAGGACTGGGATACAGGATGGAGGGATAGGATCATGTGGCAGTTTCGGAATAAAGAATTCACAGGACAGGTCATTCTGACTGTTGCCGGAACAACGGCTGCTACGATATTTGCCGGAGCAGCAGGGGGAAAGAACGCTGCTGCTTTCGTGTTCCTTTGCAGTATATTCTGGTGCATTTTGGATCTCTTTCGGATAGGCAGACGTTATCGCGGGATGCGGGTACTCGCGGAGCAGATTGACGAGCTTTTGCATGGAAATGATATTCCGGATTTCAGGCATTTTCAGGAAGGGGACCTGGAAATACTCCGGGATGAGATCAGTAAGATGACCATTCGGTTAAAGGAACAGGCGGCACTGCTTAAGAAAGACAAGATGTCTCTTGCCGACGCCCTTGCCGACATCTCGCATCAGGTGCGTACGCCGCTTACGTCTCTTAATATCCTGGTGGAACGAATGAAAAGTCCGGAGCTTGACTATGAGGCAAGAAGGCGGCTTCTCCGGGAGGCGGAGAGACTACTTGCGAAGATTGAATGGCTGGTCACGACCCTCCTTAAGATGTCTAAATTGGAGGCAGGGACGATCTCCCTGCAGAAGGATACCATCTCTGTGAAGAAGTTTCTTGCCGATGCGGTCTCGCCCTTTGAGCTAGCGATGGATATTCATGGCAAGACCTGTATGATAGATGGCGAGGAAGGGAAATCCTTTATCGGAGATTATGCATGGACGCTTGAGGCAGTACAGAATGTGATCAAGAATGGCTTGGAGTATACGCCGGACGGAAAGGCGCTGTCGATCTGCTGTGAGGAAAACCCGCTCTACACAGAGCTGCGGATCACAGACTCGGGTCCCGGTATTCCGAAGTCGGATCTGCCGCATTTGTTTGAGAGGTTCTACCGCGGAGAGAATGCAGGAAAGGATAGCTTTGGTATCGGGCTTGCCTTGGCGCAGATGATCCTTACACGGCAGAATGCTGTGATACAGGCGCAGAATGTGCCGGGAGGCGGCGGACAGTTTCGGATACGGTTCTACAAAGTGACAGATTTGTTATAGAATAGTCACGGACGGGTAATATGAACAGCATATACTTGAAATTACATCAGGATAAGATCATAGTCTTGAGAGTTTATTTTAAGAAGGTGAATCATATGGAAATATTGAGGATTGAGGATCTTTGTAAGGTATATGGGGAAGGTGAAAATGCTGTCCATGCGTTGGATCATGTGTCATTTTCTGTGAACCGGGGAGAATTTCTCGCTATCGTCGGTTCTTCGGGTTCCGGCAAATCAACGCTTCTGCATCTGATCGGGGGCGTGGACCGTCCGACTTTCGGGAAAGTGACGGTGGGCGGCGTGGACGTCTATGCACAGGATGAGGAGGAACTGGCGATCTTCCGCAGGCGTCAGGTGGGGCTGATCTATCAGTTCTACAATCTGATCCCGGTGCTGAATGTGCGGGAAAATATGTCGCTCCCTGTGTTGATGGATGGCAGAGATATCAATGAGAAACGGATGGAAGAGCTTCTGGAGCTTTTGAAACTAAAAAGACGGGAGAGGCATCTTCCGAACCAGCTCTCCGGCGGGCAGCAGCAGCGGGTCTCTATCGGAAGAGCGCTGCTCAACGCGCCGGCGCTTCTTCTTGCCGACGAGCCTACCGGAAACCTGGACAGCGAGAACAGCCAGGAGATCATGAAGCTGCTTCGTTATTCGAATGAAGTTTATCATCAGACGATCATTGTGATCACCCATGATGAGAATATAGCTCTTCAGGCAGACCGGATCCTTGCCCTGGAAGACGGGCGGATCGTGAAAGACGAGGTGATCCGGCGATGAATATTTTCTCGAAGATTACAGCGAAGACCATGAAGGCAAACCGTGTCCGGACTATTGTGACGATCATCGGCGTGATCTTATCTACTTCTATGATCACGGCAGTCGCGACATTTGGCACCAGTTTTCAGAAGTTTCTGGTGGAATACAGCATTTCCCGGAATGGGAACTGGCATGTGGCTGTGACCGGCGCAGATTCATCCCAGGTACATTCTCTTGCCGGGCGTGAAGAGGTGGCAAAGGCAGCCGTACTGAAAACCATGGGATATGCCTGGTTCGAACCGGTGGCGCAGCAGTCGCCTTCCGTTCCTTATCTGTATGTGAGGGCGCTGTCCGAAGAAGCTCTTGAGATGCTGCCTGCCGAGATGAAGGAGGGGAGGATGCCGAGGACGGCGGATGAGATTGCCGTGCCCTATGTTTTGCTGGCAAATGAGGCAAAGGACAACCAGACAAAAATCGGCGATACCCTGACGCTGGAACTGGGGGAACGGTCTTATAAGGGAAACCGGCTTAGCCAGAACAATGAGTATATGGACGATGAGTACGAGGACGACGAGACATTTACCGTGACGGGAACCAGGACGTTTACTGTGGTCGGCATCTATTCCACCTGGCCGAATGTCAGTTACTGGGCGCCCGGCTATGATGTCCTGGCAGGCCCGATCGAAGAAGAGACAGAGTACCAGGACGTATTTCTGGAATTAAAGCATCCCCGTCAGGCTTATGATTTTACTGATGAGACACTGGCGCAGGAGGGAACGGCGATCATGTATAATGATTCTCTTCTTCGCTGGATGGGAGTCGCGGATAATTCCAACTTGAATGTTGTGCTGACCGGGCTTCTGACGATCCTGATCCTGGTGATCATGACAGGGTCTATTACCTTGATCTGTAATGCTTTCTCTATCTCGCTGCGGGAAAGAACCGTACAGTTTGGGCTTCTGTCTTCCATCGGCGCAACGAAAAAGCAGCTTCGTAGGGCAATGCGGTATGAAGCGTTCTTTGTGAGCGCGGTAGGCATTCCGTTGGGGATCCTTGCAGGTGTCGGAGGGATCGGAGTGACACTGCATTATATCGGCAGCGGTCTGACGAACTGGATCCATGGAACGAAGAGTGGGATCCCGCTGTATGTCCCGGTCTGGGCAGTGGCTGCGGCAGCTGTGATCGCATTTGTGACGATCATGATCTCGGTGTGGATCCCGTCAAGGAGGATCCGGAAGATCACGCCGATGGAGGCGATCCGCTCCAGTACGGATATCTGTATCAAGCCCAATGAGGTTAAGACGAGAAAATGGACTTTGGCGGTGTTCGGGCTTGAGGGAATGATGGCGCAAAAGAATTACAAGAGAGACCGGAGAAAATACCGGGCGACCGTGATCTCCCTGACCATGAGTATCGGATTATTTACGGCGGCGGGGCTCTTCAATATGTATCTGTTAGAGACGGGGGCGTTTGTCCTTGAAGCGCCTGAGACGGATCTTGAATACACACTTTATACGGATGTGGGCGAGCGGGAACCAGATATGGAAAATATCCTGCAGCAGACGAAAGGTATCCGGTCTGTCTCGAAATATTATACGGAATCGTGTTATTTTAAGATTCCGGAAGAATGGGCGCAGACCGGGCTTCTGAGTACCTGTTCTCAGGAGTTGGATCTGGCAGACGAGACAAAGGGGGATACCTGGATCAACGCGTCTATATTTATTCTTGGCGACAAGGATTTCAGGCAGTTTGCCAGGGAGCAGAAGGTAGATCTGTCTGCTTATCAGGACAGCGATCATGTGAAAGCACTATACCTGAATACAACGAAGTATTTTAACCCGGAGACGGAACGATATGAGAAGCAGGCTATTTTTCCGGAGATGACGGATCGTATGTTTGACGCGGGTTATATTGATTATGACGATGAGGGAAAGGCGGCGCGTTATGACAAGACGATGGAATTAGAACTTGCCGGCGCGGTGGATCGGATGCCGGATTCTTTGGAGAAATATGCGGATCGGGTTGCATTGATCCTTTCGGAAGATATGTTCCGAAAGTTCCGGGACAGTTTTAATGAAGACTGGCTGAGCGCCGTCTGGGCGGTGCAATGTGAGGATCCGGCGAAGACGATTAAGGAACTGGAAGCACAGATGGAAGAGCAGGATTTGTTAGAGTATGGTTTCCTGAGAAATATAAGGGAAGAATATGAGACAGACAGAAATACGATCATTGCCGTGAAAGTGCTGACTTACGGGTTTGTCATACTGATCTCTCTCATTGCGGTGGCGAATGTGTTCCATACGGTTTCTACGAATCTGATGCTTCGGCGCAAGGAATTTGCCATGCTGAGATCCATGGGGATGTCTCCGAAAGGCTTTCGCAAAATGATGAATTATGAATGTCTTCTCTACGGAGTACGTTCGATGATCTATGGCTTTGTGTTTACGGTGGTGATCAGCGCGGCGTTATGTATGAGCCTTGGGGCAGGAACAGATGTGGAATTCCTGATTCCGTGGAGATATCTGTCCGTGGCGGCAGCCGGGGTATTCGGCGTTGTGTTCTTGACCATGTTATATACGATGGACGTGATCCGGAAGAATAATATTGTGGACGAATTAAAGATGAATTAATGCCGGCAGTACCGCTATTTAGAAAACCTATAATATACAGTATTTATCTATAATACGAATTGGACAATTAAAAATGCACAGTATATAATCGATATATAAATATCCGGCAATATGGGATAAGTCGGTATCATATTGCCGGAGAAGATATCGAGATGGTTTTCAAAAGGGAGAAGAGGACAATGTACAAAAAAGACCAGATGACATCCAATGAAAGAATGGACGCTTTTTATAACGGAAGAGAATATGACAGGTGTCCGGTCATGTTGTTTGTTGTATCAAATGCGGGGAAATATGCAGGTTTAACGCATAGAGAAAAGCGAAGCTGCGCCAAAAACCAGGCAGTGGCACAATTAGCGGCATACGAGAGGATGAGACATGACGGGCTGGTGATAGAATATGGGTTGAATGGCATCGGCACGGCATGCGGGAGTGAGACAGATGATCCGGAGGACGCATGCCCAAGCGTGGTGAAATGGGCGATCAATAGTGTGGATGAAGTGGATAAACTGAATCTGTCTTGTATTGAGATGCGTAATGATCCATGGCTTAGATTAAATTATGACGCTGCATCTATCTGTGTAGAAAAAATTGGAAAAGAAGTCGGAGTATTTTCGACGATCCCAGGTCCTTTGACGGCAGCAGCTTCTTTGATGCCGGTTGATCGGCTGCTGAGAGATATGCGTAAAAAGCCGGAAAAGGCTCATCAATTATTGAGATTTTGTACAGATGCGGCAAAGAGCGTCATCCGTGAAATTACAAGATCTGGCTGCGGTCCTTTTTTATCCGATCCGATTGCTTCAGAAACATTGATCAGCGCTTCTACGTACAGGGAATTCGTTTATCCATATTCGAAAGAGCTAATGGATTATGTGAAAAGCCTGGGAATGGGAATGGGATACCATATTTGCGGTAAGGCGGTCAATATTCTGGATGATATGGTGAATACCGGCTGCGGTACATTGAGCTTTGATGTCCAGGTCGATGTAGAGGATGCGAAGCGTCTGGTAGGAGACAGAGTTCCGATTCTTGGAAATATTGATGTTGTACAGACGTTGTTAATGGGGACTGTCGACGATGTCAGACAGGAAGTGAAGAGTCAGCTTTTGAAAGGATATGATTCGCCGAAAGGCTTTATTGTCAGCGTCAGTTGTGATATGCCTGTCAAAACTCCTTTAGAGAATATAGATACGATAATAGAAACGGTGCGCGAGGTGGGACAGTATCCATATGATCCCGGTCTCTGGGAATAAAAGTAATGCAGCCATAGAAATGAGAACCCTTGTAAATGATGTGAGAATGTCATTTGCAGGGGTTTTTTCATTCCTTCTCTTGAATGAAAAATGTTAATTTTTGCAATAATGATACGGGTATCATGAAATGATAAACTATAAAAATGTCAATTAAACGAAGGATCAAAGAAGGAGAAGGAATGCATGTTTTTAGGAATAGACCTCGGAACAACATATTCGGTGGGGGGATATATCGGGGATAATGGAGAACCGCAGGTGATCGTGAATAAGGAGGGCTCAAGGATCACGCCGTCGGTTGTGTATTTTGAGGATGAGAATTCAGTGATCGTAGGGCAGGTGGCGAAGGATAACAGTATGATCTGTCCGGATGACGTAGTGTCCGCCGCGAAGAATTTCATGGGTAAGAAGCAGAGCTTTAAGTCCTCTTACGGGAAGGAATATACACCGGAAGTAATATCCAGTTTTATATTGAAGAAGATCGTATCAGACGGTAATTCGTACCTGAATCCGGAGAAGCCGATCCGGGACGTGGTGGTTACAATACCGGCGTATTTTACGGATTCACAGAGAAAATCAACAGAAGATGCGGTAAAGATCGCCGGACTGAATCTTCTTGGTACGATCAACGAACCGACAGCGGCGGCGCTGTACTATGCATATAAGACGAAGATGGATCAGGCAAATATACTGGTCTATGATCTGGGCGGAGGAACCTTCGACGTTACGATCATCCGGTTAGAAGGCGATCAGGTGGTTGTGAAGAGCACCGGTGGATTGTCTAAGGTTGGCGGAAGATTTTTTGATCAGGATCTTGTGGACTATGTCTGCGGATATATTGAAGAAAAGTACGATGTTGACCTGGAAGATGAAGAATATCTGGATACATATCAGGAGTTGTACGGCAGGGCAGAGAAAGTGAAGATGCAGCTTGGCAGCCAGCAGAAGGCACACATTGCGGTAAGGACAGGCAAGATCAAGGAAAATGTTGAGATAACCCGGGAATTTTTTGAGGGAATTGTAGGAAAGCTGTATAAAAGAACAGAATTTGTCGTGAAGAAGGCAGTAAAGGACGCCGGCATTGAATTTGCAGATATTGATAAGGTAGTTATGGCAGGCGGCTCCAGCAGGATCCCTTATATTGAGAAGCATCTGGCAGAGCTGACAGGCCATAAGCCGTCCAGAGAAGTGAATCCGGATGAAGTCGTAAGCCTGGGGGCGGCATTGTATGGAGCCCAGATCACCAGAGGGAATCATAAGAAAAGCATACAGGATGTATGTTCACACAGTATAGGCATCGTGACTCTTGACCGTAAGACGAGCAAGAAGATCAATTCGATTCAGATACGGCGGAATTCCTGGCTCCCGGTAAGTGTTACGAATGTCTTCCGGACAGCGGTGAAGAACCAGCAGGGGATAGAATTCTCGATCACAGAGGGAGAATTTGCGGAGCTTACGGATATCACTATTATCAGTACGACTTATCTTGCGCTGCCGGAGGGGCTTGAGCAGGGAACGAAGATAGAGATCACGCTTCAGCTGGATCATGCCCAGCTGATACACGTATTTTTGAAGATCCCGTGCGTGAAGTATGAGAAGGAATTTTGTTTTGAGAGAAATGCCAATCTGAGCGAAGTAGACGTGGCGCGCTTGACCGGGTTGATCGCAGACTATGAAGTATATTAAACTGTAACGATTTCAAAATTAGGTATGCTATGGGCGGCAGTATCTGACGCCCTATAGCTTCAACTCCGTTAGGTCATTTGGACTGAACTTCATTTTCTCACACAATCGTTGAACGCTTTTCTTTATCGGATACACGATCCATTTTCCATCCATCTTCCCAGCCTTGATCTTTATAAGTGTCTGTGTCAGGTCTTTGTAAGATATGTTTTTGGATTCCCCAATGGAAGCAATCTCCTCAATTGCATTTACCCCGATGATAGTGGACAGATGGTTCAGGAACAGCCATGCTTCTTCTGTATAGTTGCTCCTCATATAGGATGCTTCATAGGACATGGTATCTCCATATGTTTTAAAGAACTGTTCAATTGCCTGCCTCTGCTTGTATATGCTGTAGACCTGAAATGCATTTAAATCTAGTCGGTTTGTCTTTAAGGTAATGGTTCCCATTTCTTCTTTGTCCGCATAGGCTTCCCGGATCGTGATGGGCTCCAGCGCTTCCAGTTCCTCGTCAGTGAGGCGGCCTTTTCCTTTTGCCCTGCGCGCTGTTTCCCGCACTTTTTTCAATTCCATGGCATGGTTCTTCTTTTCCGTCCTCTTCGTGACATCCGCGATCTCCTGTGCCAACAGATCCGTGTCAAGGAATAAGTGGATATTGAACCCTTCCTCTGCAATGGTTAGGCTGTGTATCCCACGTCCGTTAAAACTGAAGGCTTCTTCATATCCAAAGGGCGAGGCTGGGATATGCCCTTTTACAAAACGGTTTCCCCTTTTCAGAGGTATCACGTAATTAAGCCCACATTCCTCAAGCAAGGTGAAGCCGTTGTCACTCGCAAAGCCTTTATCGGCTATGACGGTACAGCTGTCCGTATGGGCGGTAGACTCTTTGAGTATGTCGGAGAAAGCGGAAACATCAAGGGTGCTCCCAAGGTATTGCTTATAATATACGGGATATCCGATGTCACCTCCCATGGTAAAAAGATATAGCAGGTTGATTTGCGGCTTGTAGCGCATCTTGGAATCATATCCGCATTCTGCATTGTCTATGGTGCGAGATGCAGACAGAAGCCTGTGCCCATCAAATAAGAGGAAGCGTTCATGCTCGGCAACCATTTCCTGCATATAGCCACGTATTGCGCCTCTCATCCTCCCTAAAGTGTTCAGGAATTCCGTGACGGCATTCGGCATGAAGGAGAGTCCCGGATAGAGATATGACAGGATGCTGTCCTCATAATGGAGCTGCAGCCGCCGAAAACGGCAGTCATATATGGCACGGACAACCGCTGTCACGTAAATGGCTTCCCATAAATCAGGAAAATGTTTCTGCAGTCTGCTGCGCATCCATTCGCTCCGCTGGTAAATATAATTTACAGCTCCGACCTCCACCACATCATTGAGAACAGGATTGGCGCATCCACGCCTTGCCCTGCTTGGAACCAACCCCTGTTCGGTTATGCTGCCGAGAATTTTCCCTGACTTTTTTCTTGATCGACCGAGCTGTGGGTCATAAACATTACTCCGCTCATATAGATACCAATGTCCCCTGATATATTTGATTTCCGTATTGGCAGGCCGCACAAAATTCATTACATAATCGGGTTTCTCCATCATGTCTACCTCCTTATAGCATACCTAATTAGGTATGCTATAAGGATAGCACAAAACATCTAAGGAATCAATAAAAATGGCATATTTTAGGGGTTTTTTCGGTCTATGCCAATTTAGTAATAGGTTATGGCATACCTAATTACAATCGTTACAGATTAAATAGGATGTTCTGTGTACTGTCTGCAGAATGTTATACGGACCGGGGGTAGGATATGAACGAGACACTGATATTACAATATAAAAAGGAAGCCAGATATAAGGACATTGCCCGCATGATGAAGACTGCCTCTCCGGAATCTGAGGATTCGGCTTACGGGGTCAGTGTGGTTGCAGAAGCATTCGAGGCTGTCAGAGATTATACAAGAAGTATCGAGTGGTACACGAGATACTGCGAATTGGATGTGACGGAAGAGGCATACGGGCTTCTTCTGGATGTATGCTTTGGTGCTCATGATCATGACAGGATCCGGAAGCTTCTGGAGAAGATGGAAGCTTTGGGGATGCAGGGATATTATTACTGTGCGGCGCGGTATGAATTGGGCTGTATTGAGGGAAAAGGAACAGATGAACAGATTGAAAGGCTTAAAGCCTTTTTGGATGAACAGGAAGAGGAGACATATATGGCATGCCTTGCTCTTCGATATATTGAAGCAGGGGAAGAAAAGAAAGCGCTGAAGACATGCAGGAAGCTGATCCGCCTGTTTCAGAACGGGGAAAGCGCAGAATATGCCGGCAGGCTTCAGAAGGCGATCGAGGAACATCAGGCAGATGCATTTGTGAAGAAGCATAAGTGGGAATCAAGCGGAGTATTCAGACATCTGAGAGAAGAAAAACCGGAAGTAAGACCGGAAGAAAAAGAGCCGGAAGCGACGGATAAGCACGAAACTGCGTGGTCTTTGCTTGACGCATTCTCGTCACAGAATAAGAAGAATAAGAAAAAAGCGGATGAAGACACTCTGCCAGGCGTCATTTCCAATAATATGAAGCACATTATCGGGATGAAGGAACTGAAAGAAGAGCTGAATAATTTCTATCGCCTGTTACAGTTTCAAAAGGCGCGTCTTAAGAAAGGGTTTCAACATACGGCGCTTAATCATAACTTTGTTGTATGCGGGGAGAAAGGAACCGGAAAGACAGAGGCGGCGTATGTTATTGCCAATGTACTGTATGGCTTTGGAGTACTGGATCACGCCGATGTGATGAAAACGGATTACATAAGCCTGGTGGGCAATACTGCTGATGATATTTTTAATAATATCAATGATCTGTTTACGAATGCAATGAACAAAGTGGTGCTGATCGAGGATATCCAGGATTTTTACAGTGATAATCCTTCTGCGCCGGGGATGGAAGCGGTCACACAGCTTGAGCGTGCGATACGGGCGGCAGACGCCGTGACGGTGATCATTACCGGCAGGAAGGAAGAGACGGATAAGCTGCTGAAAGCAAAGCACGGTTTCGGGGAGTGTTTCATGAACCGCGTAGAACTGACGGGATACACCCTGGAAGAATTATGTGAGATAGCTGCGTGGATCGCCAAGAAACAGTCTTACATTATCAGTGAGGAAGCAGCCGCGGCATTGGAAAAGCAGTTGAAAAAAGAGATGAAGCAGCCAGGATTCGAGTATACGAGGACTCTGAAGGAGATCTTGGATGAAGCGGCATTACATATGGCGAAGCGTGTATCGAAGAAGCGCCGTCTGAAGGATGAGGATCTGGTGCTGATGCTGGCGGAGGATTTTGAAGATGAGGATCAGTCAGAATCTGTAGAAGACCTGCTGCGCCAGTTAGACGAGATGACCGGCCTTAAGGAAGTGAAGGAACAGGTCCACAGGATGGTGAGTATGGTACTGATCCAACAGAAGGCGGCAGAATCCGGGGTTCGCAGAAAGACTGGATTTGGGACCATGCATATGGTATTCAAAGGGAACGCCGGAACCGGAAAGACGACGGTTGCAAGAATCATCGGGAAGATATACAAGAATCTTGGGATCCTTCCGAATGGAAATCTTATAGAATGTACCAGAAGAGACCTGGTGTCAGAGTTTGTGGGCAAGACGTCTAAGCAGGTGGGGGATAAGATCAAACAGGCAATGGGCGGAATCCTCTTTATTGATGAGGCATATGCCCTGTGCAAGGACGAGAATGATTCCTTCGGACAAGAGGCGGTCGACGCCCTGGTGGCAGATATCGAGAATTACAGGGATAATCTGATGGTGATCCTGGCAGGTTATTCGGAGGATATGGATCAATTCCTGAATAAGAATCAGGGGCTTAGGAGCCGCCTGTCTACAGAGATTCATTTTGCGGATTATTCTGTGGAGGAGATGTCTGAGATATTCCGTCAGATGTTAAAGGGGAAAGGACTGCATCTGGATGTGGATCTGGAACTCGAAGTGCGGAATCTGCTGAGTGAGAGATCGAGAGTCCCGGATTTTGGCAATGCCCGCGGAGTACGTAATGTGGCGGAGAAGGTGATACAGAATCAGAATGACAGGCTGATGCGCCTGATGATGGAGGGGGAGCCGGTCGGAAAGAATGATTATGTCATCATAAGGAAAGAGGATATTACAGGAATCACCGATGAGACAAGTGTGCTGTCCGTGGAGGAGCTGATGGATAAGCTGAATTCTTTAACCGGACTGTCAGGTGTAAAGAATAAGGTGCATGCGATGATCGACAGTGCGATGATCGCAAAGAAGCAGAAAGAGATGGGCATCGGCACACAGGGGATGGGTACGCTGCATCTGGTATTCAAGGGAAATGCGGGTACAGGGAAGACAACCGTGGCAAGGATCATCGGCAAGATCTATAAGCGCCTCGGCATTCTTCCAAGAGGGGAAGTATTTGTTGAATGCGGAAGAAGCGATCTGGTAGGACAATATGTCGGTGAGACTGCCGGGAAGGTGAAGGATAAGGTAAGGCAGGCAATGGGAGGGATCCTCTTCATTGACGAAGCTTATACACTGTGTAAGGATGACAGCGATACTTTTGGCAAGGAGGCAATAGATGCACTGGTAGCGGACAGTGAGAATCACAGGGAAGATCTTATGGTGATCATCGCCGGATATTCCGGCGATATGGATCAGCTGCTGTCGCGAAACCAGGGATTGAAAAGCAGATTCGCCAACGAGATTATTTTTGAAGACTACACTGTGGATGAGATGATGTCTATTTTTCACGGTATGTGTCAGTCCAGGGGACTTAAGCTTTTGGGGCAGTTGGATGATCTGGTGCGCAGTGTGATCACGAAACAGTCCATGGCGCCGGATTTCGGCAATGCGAGAGGGATCCGCAACATACTGGATAAGGTTATAGAGCAGAGAAATATCCGGATCGCAGATATGATCCGAAATGGAAGGCAGCCTGAGGAAGAAGAGTATATGAACATAGTCAGGGAAGATCTGCTGGTATTTGGAGCCGAGCCGGATAAAGAAGAGTCCGTCGAAGAGCTGATGCAGGAGCTGAATGGGCTTACCGGCCTTAAGGCAGTGAAAGAGAAGGTTCGGAAAATGATGGATACGGCGATGGTGAATCAGAAGCTTCAGGAGATGGGAATGCCCGCCCAGAGCTTCGGAACGCTGCATATGGTGTTCAAAGGAAATGCAGGAACCGGCAAGACCACCGTGGCAAGGATCATCGGAAGAATCTACAAAGCGATGGGGGTTCTGCCTCAGGGACATCTGGTGGAATGCGGCCGCAGCGACCTGGTCGCAGAATATGTGGGACAGACTGCGTCAAAGGTGAAAGCAAAAGTGAAAGAAGCCCGGGGAGGGATCCTGTTCATTGACGAGGCGTATACGCTCAGTAACGGAAGCGCCAATGATTTTGGAAAAGAAGCAATTGATACTCTGGTAGCGGATGTGGAGAATTACAGGAATGATCTGATGCTGATCGTGGCAGGTTATTCCAGGGAGATGGACCAGTTCCTGGATACCAATCAGGGGCTTAAGAGCCGGCTGTCAACAGAACTCATTTTTGAAGACTATACGCCGGATGAGATGTATTCTATCCTGACAGGCATGCTTAAGAGCAGGGGAGCCAGGCTGGATGAAGGAGCAGAAGCGGCTGCAAAGGAGTATCTGGCTGTAAAGTCCGGGGGCAAAGATTTCGGAAATGCCCGTGGGGTGCGTAATGTTGTTGATAAGGTATTGGAGAATCGTAATACACGTCTGGCAGGGTTAATGAGAAACCATGTAGAGCTGAATCAGGAGCTGGCGGCAACGGTCGTGAAAGAGGATTTTTCCGGATAAGATAAGGAGAGGGAATGGAAGATTTAAGGAAGCAGAGAGACCCTGTGCAGGCACAGAGGCAGGAAGCAAGAGAGAAGGCACAGGAACATGTGCAGAGGGAAAATGCACACAGCGATCGGAAATTTGAATTTTCAAGACAGGAGTCGGCAGATCAGGAACGGCTTCTCAGGCAGCCAAGATCCCGGGAGTATCTGGCGGTGTTCGAGATGATGGATCTGTTAAGTGCGACGGATGAAGAGATCATCGAGCAGCTAAAGGAGAATATGGACGAAGAGGAGGCAGAAGAATTCGCCGGAATGACGGATGAAGAGATACTAGAAGAGATCCGGACTATATTCCTGGAAGAATTTGCGCAGATGGAGGTCCATATTGAGACTGTGATGACAGGCGTTCTCTCGAAATGTTATATTTCAGGATGTGATTGCCATGCGATCACATCAGAAGGGAGAATCTTAGCTCATTTTAAAACGGGTGAGGCTGTACCCGAAGAGTATGCGCGGGGACGGATCGCGTATAACCGTCATCCGGGCTGCAGATGCGTAGAGGTTTATAATAATTGTTGCAGAGTGATCATGGGGGATGGAGATGTACTGGAGATCCCGAATCGGGATTTATAAAATGTGAAATAGTAAGAAGATGGGGTGACAAGGGATGGATAACAAATTTTTGGAGTCAATTGGGGTAGACGTCACAGTTGAGCCTGGCAAGATCCTGGAACAGTTGGAGGAAAAGCAGCTGGAGTATTTCGAGAGGCTGGAAAATGTGTCCGATGAAGCGAGGGAAAACGAGCTGAAGAAGATACTGCAGCGGATTGAAGATGAGACGGTTCAGGTGAAAAAGGTTGTCGATGCGATCAGCAGATCCTTGATCGTTGATGACGGCAGCGAAGAAGGGAAGAAGGAAGCGCCCGGGAAAAAGGATAATAAGATTGCAAAGGAGATTGAAGGCCTGAAAAAGCAATCCGGTCAGCAGTCGGATCCCGGTCAGGTGCAAAGTGGGAAACCGAAGCAGGATTCCGGTCAGGTGAAGAATGGGAAACCGAAGCAGGATTCCAATCAGGTGAAGAATGGGAAACCGAAGCAGGATTCCGGTCAGGTGCAGAGTGGGGAATCAAAGCCGGGTTCCGGTCAGGTGCAGAATGAGAAAAAGCAGTCGGATCCCGGTCCTGGGAAAGCTGACCAGGCGGCGCCTGCCGGGAGGAATGATATTTCCGCAGGGCTTCAAAGTTATAAAAAGGGAGACTATCAGACAGCATTCCGGATATTCTCAGAACTGAGTGAGAAAAGGGACGCCAACGCACAGCTGCTCCTTGCGCGCATGTATGAAAAGGGGGAGGGAACTTCCAGGAATGAAGACCGAGCCAGGTTCTGGTATAAAAGTTCGGCGGATATCGGCAATCCGGATGCACAGTACGCTTACGGGACATTGATACTTGTCAATACGTCTTCGACAGACAACGAAGAAGAAGTAAAGACTGGCATGACGTATCTTGAGAGAGCTGCAGACCAGGGGCATGCAGAGGCTATGGACCGGCATATCGAGCTTGCTCTCAGGGGGATCAAGGACAGTCAGAGAATCTACAGGGCTATGGGTTATTGTGATATAAGAACTGCTCAGATGAAGGATTCTTATGATAAAAATATATATCAGGACAAGAAGAAGGCGCTGCAGGAGAAGAGGAAGAACGAAGCCAGGCAGGAAAAGGCGCAGAAGGTTCCGACGAATATCTCGATCATAGGAAATATACTCTATATCGTAGGATTTCTGTATCTGTTCCGGGGGATCCATCCGGAGCTCTGGGAAGGAATAAAGTTCTTAGGTTTTCTTCCGTCTGTGAAGCCTGGCATGATCATTCCGTGGGATACTTTTACGGCATGGGCGGGAAGCTTTCTGCCTGTAGAAGGAATATTTGGAATTGAGGTGCTGGCGGTTGGAGCAGCTCTGTCTTCTATCGGCGCAACGATATACCGGAAAAAGAGCGCTAAAAGGTTTGGGAAATTTACAAGATATGTATTTTTTGCGATCTTTGCCTGGCATGTCTGGGCAAGTGTTACCCTGGATGAACCGATGCCGGAGGAAGAGATATTCATGGCGGTTATTGTGCCGATGATATTAGGGATCATCGTAGGGAAAATAGTGAAACGCATCTTTAAGATGAATGAAGAAAAAGATGACGACGAATAATGTTTGGTATCATAATTTTGATTTTATTCCCGCGAGCAACGAGCCAAGCGGGCATGTTTGCATGCACATTTGACTGAATTGCCAGGATCCTGTTAAGGTATACCTTAGCAGGATCCTGGTAATTTTGGTTATCTTTTCAATCTCACGGTCGACTTTGTCTGTGTTGCCTTTGCAAATTTTAGCATCCGGAACACTCATCTGATTACAATGTATATAGAGGAAACCCATGATATGTGATAAAATATTTACAATAAAGCGTGTATTAGGAAAAGAATGTAAAAAGCAGAAGGAGGAATCGGGTAATGATAAAAGGAGCGTTTATGGTTCCCCATCCTCCGCTGATCGTACCGGAGATCGGCAGGGGAGAGGAGCGAAGAATACAGGATACCGTCCGTGCATACCATGAAGTCGGGCAAAGGATTGCCGGCATGAAGCCGGATACGATCATACTGCTCTCGCCTCATCAGACGATGTATGCGGATTATTTCCATATCTCGCCGGGAGATCATGCCGAAGGCGATTTTGGACAGTTTCGTGCCGGACAGGTGAAGATGAGGGTGGAATACGATACGGAATTTGTAGAAAATCTTTGTAAACTGGCGGAGGCGGGGGAGCTTCCGGCAGGAACCGCCGGAGAGAGGGATAGAAGGCTGGATTACGGGACGATGGTGCCTCTCTATTTCATAAATCAGTACTGGACGGGGTATAAGCTGGTAAGGGTCGGTCTGTCAGGGCTTTCTCTTGCAACACACTATGAACTGGGACGGCGTATCAGGGAGACGATAGAAGTTCTTTGCCGCAATGCGGTGGTGATCGGCAGCGGAGATCTGTCTCACAGGCTCAAGGAAGAAGGCCCTTATGGGTACAGCGCCGAAGGCCCGGAGTATGACCGCCGGATCATGGAGGTGATGGGGAAGGGAGAGTTTGGAAAGCTGTTGGATTTCCCGGAGGATTTCTGTGAGAAAGCAGGAGAGTGCGGGCACAGGTCTTTCACGATCATGGCGGGAGTGTTGGACAGAACCGGCGTTACGGCAGAATGTCTTTCTTATGAGGGACCTTTTGGAGTGGGGTACGGCATCTGTGGTTATGAAGTGCGCGGGAAGGATCTGACACGGAACTTTAAGGATCAATATGAAGAAAAGGAACGGAAGCGGATCCGGGAGCAGAGGACAAGAGAGGATGTGTATGTGCGTCTGGCAAGGGCGGTCATAGAAGAGTATGTCCGTACAGGAAGAAAGAAGAAGATACCAGAGAATCTGCCGGAGGAAATGTATACCCGGAGGGCAGGGGTATTTGTCTCGATCAAGAAGGAAGGGCGGCTGCGGGGATGTATCGGTACGATCCAGGCAGTACGGCGGTCTATAGCGGAAGAGATCATTGAGAATGCCGTCAGCGCAGCCGTAAAAGATCCGAGATTCTCTCCGATCGAACCGGAAGAACTTGAGAAACTGACCGTCAGTGTAGATGTGTTGGGAGATACAGAAAGGATAGACTCACAGGATCTGCTGGATGTGAAGCGATACGGCGTGGTGGTGACGAAGGGATATCGCCGGGGGCTTCTCCTGCCGAATCTGGAGGGAATTGATACGGTAGAAGAACAGGTTCGGATCGCGAAGCAGAAGGCAGGGATCGGAGACTTTGAAGAGGTGGAACTGGAGAGGTTCGAGGTTATCCGGCATTATTAAATGAAAAGCCATGTCTGTATAGAACCTGAAAACTGTATGTTATGTCCCTGAATCCGTATGACAGGAATCCCATATTGCCGATTCTGTAAAAAGGTTTATAATTTATTGAAAAGGAGAAAAGATATGTACCGGATTGCCATATGTGATGATGATGTCAAGATGCGCCGCCTCTTGTGCCAGGCAGCAGAAGGATACGGAGCTGCCTGCGAGGTAGATGAATTTTCAGACGGAATGGAGCTCCTTGAATGTAATACACAGTACGATATTCTGTTTCTGGATATTGATATGCCCCGGATGAACGGGATCGAGACTGCAGAGAGGATCCGCAGGACGGATCGGCGGGTGAAGATCATCTATGTCACAGGGTATCAGGATTACATGAGCCGTTCTTTTGCCGTGCATCCCTTCTCTTTTCTGCTCAAGCCCGTAAGGAGGGAGGAGATCGTACGGCAGATCAGGGAAGCGCTTCTCTACAGCAAAGAAGAAGAGATCGGCAAGCCGTTGCGGTTCCAGGCGCTGGAGGGTGTGGAAGAGCTTCCGACGTCTGACATCTATTACCTGGAATACCAGAGCCGGAAGCTCCGTTTCGTCACGAAGCAGGGAGAGTACATGGTTCGGGGGAGGATCTCCGAATATCTGGGAAAGCTGGCGCCCTATGGCTTTGCCGCGTCTCATAAGAGCTTCGTGGTTAATCTTCTGCATGTGAAGGCGATCCGAGGATATGATATCGTTATGATGAATGGAGACAGGATCCCGCTGTCACAGAAGCGGTCTGTACAATTCCGGGGAGAGCTTGGAAAATACCAGACAGATCGGCTGTAACCTATGGGATGCCTGGTCGGGTGAAGAGGAGGAAAGATGCAGTGAGCTGGGTAGAATCGGCTATGTGGAACGGGATGCTTGCAGTCATGGAAGTGGTTGTGATCACTTTATGCACAGGTTTTTTCTTAAGCCGCATGGAACAGAGTATTGACAGAAAGAAAAGATCCCGTTTGGCAATGCTTCTCCTTTATGGAATCGGATATGCCGGGATCACATTCGGGATGGAGGGCAGCAGTGATATCAATCTGGCGCTTCCTGCCTTCATGATCGTGATGACGGCAGTGACAGGCTTCTGTATGTACAGCCGCAGAAGGCTTAGCTGCTTTTATTATTTTCTGTTTCCTGTGACTGTCATCGTGGCGCAGGTCTTGATCGGTTATCTGGTGATCGGCTATATGTCGGTCCGGTGGGGGATCTTTATCTTCGATTATTATCTGGCAAATGTGACGTTGATCATCCGTCAGCTGACGGAGATCCTGCTGACCGGTGTGTGGGTGGTATTGCTGAACAGACGGAAATACGAGGATGTGAAGGGAGTCTGGTTTGCTGGGCTATTCCTGCCTCCGCTTGTCAGCGCTTTTATCATATTTTCCCTGATCTGTATTGGAAATGTATTTATGCAGATGTACGGGGTATTCCTCATCATAATAGATATTCTGCTGTTGGTTTCCATGAATCTTTATATCTGGTTTCTGTTTTCTTACCAGTCCAGGAATAAGAAGCTTAAGGCGGAGCTTGAGATTCGAAGAAGGCTAAGCGAGATGCAGTATCAGTATTATGAGCGGGTGGAAATGCAGTACCTGTCTTCACGTAAGATGATCCATGATATGAGAAATCATCTTCAGGCGATCGAAGCGCTTGCAGAACAGGACAGAGAGAAGGGGGAGGAATATATAAGGGATATGCATCAGATGTTGGATTCCTTTACTCTGGTATGTTACACAGATAATCGGATGCTGAATATCATCTTGAATGAGAAGGCGAAGGAGGCAAAGGAACTGGGGATCGCCATAGACATCCGGATTGGAGAGATCAGGCTTTTTCATATCCGGGATATGGACATTACGACTATATTTGCCAATCTGCTGGACAATGCTCTGGAGGCGGCAAGGCAGGCAGAAGGAGAGCGGCGGATCCGGGTGCGGGCGGATGTATTCCATGAGTTCGCGGCGGTAAGGATCCAGAATACCATTGCCGATCCCGGCGGGGCATCCGGAGGGATGGACAAGGGCAGCGAGAAAGTGAAGCGCAAGGAGGAAGCAGCTGTAACGGAAGCCTCCGGCAGAGCGGAGGTATGGGGGAAGAATGGGGAGAATGAAACGGACGCGGCAGGAGCAGGGACGGCAGAGAGAAAGCATATGGGGATTGGTTTGGAGAATGTGCGCCATACGTTAGAGAGATATGGCGGCGGTATGATGACGGAAGTGATAGGGAACGAATTTATCGTGAATCTTACGATACCGGATGCGCCAAGGGAGGGAAGAAGGGAAGAAACGGATATGCGGGGAACGTAAGAGAGACGGGGGCTTTAGAAGGATAAGGAAGAAAGGAGCGTAAGGATTATGAAGATGGGAAAGACAAGGTATTTTACAGGTATTATTTTGCTGGCAGTTCTGTTGGCGGGGGTATTGACGGCTTGCGCGGGAAGCCGGAAGCTGTCGGATAAATTCGACGAGGCAGAGGTGAAGGCGGCGGCAGAAGAAGTAATAGAAATCCTGAATGAAGGGGATGTAGATACTCTTGTGGATGAGAAATGGAACACGGTGATGAAGAGTATGGTGGGCAAGGACGTGCTGACAGGCGAGATCCTTCCGATCGTGGAGGAGCTTGGTGCGTTTGAGGCATTTGATAAGGAAGCGGTTACGGGAAATACGGATCAGGATACGGATCAGGAATATGCGGTCGCCGTGATCAAGGTACAATATGAGAAGCGCAAGGCACAGTTCACGATATCTTTTGACGAGGATATGAAAGTGGGCGGATTCTTTATTAAATAGGATTCATTATGTAGAATTCTGAGAAAGGAGAAGGTATGGAAAGTGGAGCGGTTATATGCGGCGTAGGGAGTATGATCTTTTTAGGCATGGCAATTCTGTTTACCTTGCTCAAGGGGAAGGCGGCAATCCTGATCTCAGGATTTAACACTATGCCAAAGGAGCAGCGGGAGAGGTATGACAGGGAGCGGATGAGTAAGGATCAGAGGAATATATTTCTTCTGTGGGCGGCGATCCTGGGAATGGGTAGTATCCTCTCTTGTCTGGCTTCCTCCAGGAAGGCGGCGATCGCGGCAGGGGTCGTCTGGCTCATCGTGTTTTTCCGGGATGTGCATCTGGATGAAGAGAAGGCGTTTGGGAAATATAAGATTAAATGAGAGCTGATCTGTGAAAGAGGTGGGAGTATGTTTTTCTTCATGTTCTGTATGACGATCCTGACGCCGGTGAGTGTCTCTGTGACGGGGATGGTAATGCGTAAGCATCCGGTGCGGGATATGAATCTGGGGAGGGGATATCGTACGGGCAGATCCATGAAGAGTCAGGAGGCATGGGATTTTGCGCAGAAATACTGTGCCGGGATCTGGATGCGCTGGGGAGCGGTAATTGCGGCGATATCGGCAGTGGCTATACTGGTATTCCGTGACGGAGATTATGAGACAGTGTCTGTATGGGTGATCGGGGTGCAGTTTGCCTGTATATGTCTGTCGGTGGTCCTGGTGGAGATAGAACTTTCGAGACGGTTTTGAAGCTTAGATGAAAATATTGGTAAAATCCCTTCTTGTATTCTTATGAGAATCTTGATACAATAAGAAAATACGCAAAAGAAAGAGGAAGAAGTATTTTCATGAAGCAGAAACTGAAG
This sequence comes from Dorea sp. 5-2, assembly GCF_000403455.2. GTDB lineage: Bacteria > Bacillota > Clostridia > Lachnospirales > Lachnospiraceae > Sporofaciens. Next base: position 459,444 of record NZ_KE159726.1, read on the forward strand.
AAACTATTTGCCTACTACAGGCCATATAAAGGATTGTTTTACAGCGATATGTTCTTTGCGATTCTTGGAGCCGTAGTGACGCTTGTCATACCGTTGGTGATCCGGTACATCACCAACGAGGTTGTATATTTTGCGCCTGTGAAGGCGCGGGAGTCCATCCTGATGCTTGGCAGCCTGATGGTTGCGCTTGTGCTGCTGGAGATTTTCTGCAATTTTTATATCGCATATTTCGGGCATATCATGGGGGCGAAGATGGAAGCGGATATGCGCAGGGATATCTTCGGGCATTACCAGAAACTGACGTTCGCGTTCTATGATAATCAGAAGGTGGGGCACCTTCTGTCCCGGATCACAAGCGATCTGTTCGATATCAGCGAGCTTCTGCATCACGGACCGGAGGATCTGGTCATATCCGTGATCAAGATCATAGGATCCTTTGCGATCCTTCTGGCGGTCAATGTGAGGCTCGCGCTTGTAGCGTTCGCGTTTATCCCGCTGATGGCGGTCTTTGCCTTCTACTTCAACGGGAAGATGGGCAAGGCGTTCAAGAGGAACCGGGAGAAGATCGCGGAGATCAACAGCCAGATCGAGGATAGTCTGTCGGGGATCCGGGTGGTGAAGTCATTTGCCAATGAAAAAGAAGAGATGAAGAAGTTCAAGAGAGGGAACGACAACTTCGTGGCGGCGAAGAAGGTCAGCTACAAGTATATGGGGATCTATAATTCCGGGCTTGGAGCCATGAGTACGCTGATCACGGTTGTGGTGCTGGTTACGGGAGTCGGCATGATGCTCTCAGGAACGGTGGCGCTTACGGATCTGATCACGTTCCTTCTATATATTAATAATTTCACGGATCCGGTCAAGAAGCTGGTGACATTCACGGAGCAGTTTCAGAACGGATATTCAGGATTTGAGAGGTTTCTTGAGATCCTGTCCATCGCGCCGGACATCAAGGATAAGCCGGACGCAGTATCAGTCGGGCAGATGCGGGGAGAGATCGCGTTCCAGGATGTATCGTTCAGATATGATGATCAGAGCGACAGGGTGCTGAACCACATCAACCTGAAAGTGGATGCGGGGGATTATATGGCGTTAGTAGGTCCTTCCGGCGTAGGAAAGACGACGCTTTGCAGCCTGATCCCGAGGTTCTACGACGTATCGTCAGGGGCGATCACGATCGACGGCATAGATATCCGTAACATTAAGCTGAATGATCTGCGCAACAATGTGGGTATCGTGCAGCAGGATGTGTATCTTTTTGCAGGAACGATTCTTGATAATATCCGTTACGGCAGGATGGACGCCACGGATGAAGAGGTGGTAATGGCGGCGAAGAACGCCAACGCCCATGAATTTATCATGAGTTTTCCGCAGGGATATCATACGGATATCGGACAGCGGGGAGTGAAGCTGTCCGGAGGGCAGAAGCAGCGTCTGTCGATCGCGCGTGTCTTCCTTAAGAATCCGCCGATACTCATCTTTGATGAGGCGACGTCCGCTTTAGATAATGAGAGCGAGCAGGTGGTACAGAAGTCTCTGGAGGGGCTTGCGAAGCAGAGGACGACATTCGTGATCGCCCATCGGCTTACTACCATTCGGAATGCACAAAAGATATTGGTATTGACAGAAGATGGAATTGCGGAAGAGGGAACGCATGAGGAATTGCTTCAGAAGAAGGGAATCTATGAAGCATTGTACCATCGGAATTTTGAGAATATAGAATAAGTGATAAGGGGAGAAGAAATATGGAGCTTAGAAGAAGAATGCGGGTATCTATGCTGATCGTGATCGTTTTCTGTGTGATGTGCGTGGCGTCGGTACTTGACAGGGAAGAGAGGATCGCGCAGGCAGGCGAGGAGCAGCGTGAACAAGAGGAATGGATCGCGGCGTGTGAGGTACAGTGACAGATCACGTACATAAAAAAGAGGATAATGCCTATAATAGCATACATGCAGAATTTAGGAAAATGAAGAGAAGGTCAGAATATGGACGAGATACAATTTAAAAGAGCAGAATTAGAAGATAAGGAGATCATTTCACGCTATTTTACGCTCTACACGAGCCGAAGCTGCGAGAGGACATTTGCCAACGTGTACTTATGGTCCAGACAGTACCCGGTGAAGTGGGCGGTTGTGGAGAATACGTTAGTGTTCAAGAGCGAGGATGAGGAGCATCTGGCGTTCGCCTATCCGGTAGGCGATCCCGGGGATGTACGAAGAGCCATCGAGTGGTTGACGGAGTATTTTAAGGACAGGGGTATGCCTTTTCGGATGTACAACCTGACGCCGGATAATTTTGCGCAGTTAGAGGAATGGTATCCGGGGAGATTCCAGATTGAATATGACAGGGACAGTGCGGATTATGTCTATGAATCAGAGAAGCTTGCCACGCTGTCAGGGAAGAAGCTCCACAGTAAGCGGAACCATATCAATAAATTTAAGGCGTTGTATGGCGGGAGATGGTCTTATGAGGCGATCACAGCCGGGAATGTGGAAGAGTGTTTCCAGATGGCGCTTAAGTGGCGGGATCAGAACGGATGTGAGGATGATGCTGACAAACGCGGAGAGATCTGTGTGACGATGAATGCGTTGCGTCTGTTTGAGGAATTGGAGTTAACAGGCGGTATCCTGAAGATTGACGGCGAAGTAGTGGCATTTACGATCGGAGAGCCGATCTGCCCGGATACATTTGTTGTCCATATAGAGAAGGCATTTGCGGATGTGGAAGGCGCATATCCGATGATTAATCAGCAGTTTGTGGAGCATGAGTGTAAGGATTATCTCTACGTGAACAGGGAAGAAGATACAGGCGCCGAAGGGCTCAGGAAGGCGAAGCTGTCATACCGCCCCGTATTCATGGTGGAGAAGGGCGGCGTGACAGAGGTATAAGAAGGAGAAAAGAGTATGATAGCAGATAAGATGAAGAATATGGTGGCAAACAGTTCGGCGATCCGCGCGATGTTCGAGGAGGGCAATCGGCTTGCGCAGATCTACGGGGCGGAGAATGTATATGATTTCAGTCTTGGTAATCCCAATGTGGCGGCGCCGGAGTCAGTAAAGAAGGCGATCAAGGAATTACTGGATGAGAATGATCCGGTCGTCCTTCACGGATATACCAACAGCAATTCCGGCTATGCGGACGTGCGGGAGACGGTGGCGGAGTCGCTGAACGAACGTTTTGGAACGAACTTTGAGGGAAAGAATATTGTGATGTCTGTGGGAGCTGCAGGCGGATTGAATGTCATCCTGAAGACGCTTATCAATCCCGGCGATGAAGTGATCGCTTTTGCACCGTATTTTGGAGAGTACCGTTCTTATACGAATAATTATGACGGTGTTCTGGTGGAGATCTCACCGAATACCGTGGATTTTCAGCCGAAGCTTGACGAGTTCGAGCAGAAGATCACGCCGAAGACGAAGGCGGTCATTGTAAATACACCGAATAATCCTACGGGAGTGGTTTATTCCGAGGAGACCATCAAGAAGCTTGCGTCGATCATGGAGGCGAAGCAGGAGGAATATGGAACAGACATCTATCTGATCTCCGACGAGCCGTACCGCGAGCTGGTCTATGACGGGGCAGAGGTTCCCTATCTTACGAAGTATTATGCCAATACGATCGTGGGGTATTCTTACAGTAAGTCCCTGTCGCTTCCGGGAGAGCGTATCGGGTATCTGGTGGTCCCGGATGAGGTAAGAGACAGTGAGGATGTATTGGCGGCGGCGAATGTGGCGACACGTATCCTGGGATTTGTCAATGCGCCTACGCTGCAGCAGAAGCTGGTTGCAAAATGCATCCATGAGAAGACAGATCTCTCCTTTTACGACAGAAACAGGGAGACGTTATATAATGGTTTGAAGGAGTGCGGCTTTGCGTGCATCAAGCCGGAGGGCGCTTTCTATCTATTCGTAAAATCTCCGATCGCCGATGAGAAGGAATTCTGTGCAGAGGCGAAGAAGTATCACCTGCTTCTGGTGCCGGGAAGCTCTTTTGCGTGTCCGGGGTATGTGAGGCTTGCCTATTGCGTGGCTTATGAGACGATCGTGAATTCGCTGCCGAAGTTTAAGGAGCTTGCGGGGAAATATTTCGGATCCGGAGCTTGTTTGTAAGAATTAGGAAGGATCTGACGGAAGGGAAAAGAGACAATGAAAGCATTTGAGAAGAATATCCGTAAGGTAGAGCCTTATGTACCGGGGGAGCAGCCCCAGAATAAAGTGATCAAGCTGAATACCAACGAGAATCCTTACCCGCCGTCGCCCGGTGTGAGGAAAGCCTTAAAAGAGCTGGATACAGACCGGTTCAGGCTTTATCCGGATCCGTCATGTGCTTCGCTTACCGAGGCGTTGGCAAAGTTCTACCATGTGAATCCGGATCAGGTATTTGTGGGTGTGGGATCGGATGATGTATTGTCCATGTGTTTCCTGACGTTTTTTAATTCGGAGAAGCCGGTTTTCTTCCCGGATCTTACATATTCTTTCTATAAGGTGTGGGCGGAACTTTACCGGATCCCTTATGAGTGCCAGAAGCTTGACGCGGATTTTCGGATGGTGAAAGAGGATTATTATAAGGAGAACGGCGGCGTCATTTTCCCGAATCCGAACGCGCCGACTGCGATCTATGAAGAGCTTGATGTGGTGGAGGATATCATCCGGGCGAATCAGGACGTGATCGTGATCGTGGATGAGGCGTATATTGATTTCGCGGGGCGTTCCGCGCTGGAACTGATCGATCGGTATGATAACCTGATCGTGGTGCAGACATTTTCCAAGGCAAGATCCATGGCGGGGATGCGGATCGGGTATGCCATCAGCAATCCGGCGCTGATCAAGTACCTGAACGATGCGAAGTATTCCTTTAATTCCTATACGATGAACCAGGCGGCTCTTGCGTGCGGCGTGGAATCGGTGAAAGATAAAGCATATTTTGAGGAAGGGATCCGTAAGATCATAAAGACGCGGGAATGGGCGAAGGAGGAGCTTTTAAGGCTTGGTTTCCGGTATCTGGATTCCAGTGCGAACTTTATCTTTGCCACGCATCCTGCATACGATGCGAAGGAGCTGTTCGAGGCATTGAAGAAGAACGGGATCTATGTCCGGTACTGGGGAAGTGAGAGGATCGAGCAGTATCTGCGGATCACCATCGGAACCAGGGAAGAGATGGAAGCTTTGTTTGCATTTTTAAAGGGATATATGGAGAATAGAGTATAAAGATATAGAGGAGATATGTGAATGACTGAAACATTAGTACAGAGTATTATCGACGCCTTGGGCGGAAGCGTTGGGAAGGAAGCGATCGTATTCATTATATCTATGATACCGATCCTGGAGCTTCGAGGCGCGCTTCTGGTTGCGGGACCGCTGCTTGGCGTGCCGGTGGCGAAGGCGATACCGCTGTGTATCATAGGGAATATTATTCCGGTGCCCTTTATCCTGCTTCTGATCACGCCAATATTCAATTGGATGAAGGGGACGAAGCTGTTCAAGCCTATGGTGGATAAGCTGGAAGCCAAGGCTATGAGTAAGAGTGATAAGATCGAGAAGTATGAGTTCTGGGGACTGGTGCTGTTCGTGGGGATCCCGCTTCCGGGAACCGGGGCGTGGACAGGGTCGCTGATCGCGGCGTTGCTCGGAGTGAAGTTTAAGAAGGCATTTCCGGCGGTGATCCTTGGGATCTTCATGGCGACGGTGATCATGTGGTTTATCTCTTATGTGCTGCTTGGCGGGGTACGTGTTCTGGGGTGATCGGAGAGTTTTCATTTCTATTGTGAGAAGATAGGGTATAGAAAGGCATTTGACGAGATCGGGTATCGTCAGATGTCTTTTTTGCTGAAATAGAAAGAATCTATAAATGGATGTATTCATAGAAAATGTGCGAAGATTACAAAATTAATTTTTATGTTTGTATATGAATGACGATGCAAAAAATGACAAAAAAGCTAAAATAATGTTGTATGAAATAAAAATATGGAATACAAAGTCTGAGAAAAGTCTGGAGAAGAAGCTATGTTTAAAGTAAGTTATTTTTTTGAGGTTCTTCCGGTGATCGCAAGCAAGGTCAATGTAACATTCGAGCTGACGATCGTAGCAACAATCTTCGCATTATTGGTTGGGGTTATCATCGCCGTCATTGGCTATTATAAGATACCGGCATTGTACCAGTTTACACGGGTCTATGTTTCCATCATGAGGGGGACCCCGATCGTGGCGCAGCTGTATTTTTTCTATTATGGGATAGCCCTGTACAGCGCGTTTGTCCGCGACATGACGCCGCTGATCGCGGTTGCGGTGGTGATGAGCCTGAATATGGGCGCGTTCATGTCAGAAAGTATCAGGGGAGCGCTTCTTTCGGTGGATGAAGGGCAGAAAGAGGCGGCGTATTCTCTGGGTATGACGAATCTGCAGTTGGTGTGGAGGATCATCATCCCGCAGGCGATCCGGGTTGCATTGCCGCCGTTGTTCAACGATATCATCAATCTGATCAAGCAGACGTCGCTTGCCTTTATGCTGGGGGTTCCGGATCTGATGGGTGCGGCGAAGATCGAAGGTGCGAGGACATTCCGGTACTTTGAGATCTATGCGGCGGTCATGCTCATCTACTGGGTGATCATATTCATCCTGGGACTGGTACATAAGTTCTTGGAAAAGAAGTGCGCGACAATGTATTAAGAGAGTCAGGCAGGATCTTAATGGAGGAGTCAGGACAACTCCTTAAGATATAGAATATTTTATGGAAAAGAGGAGAGAAAATTATGAAAAGACGTTTGATAGCAGCATTCTTAGTGACAGCAATGGTGATGACGGCAGCGGTCGGATGCGGGAACAGTGGTTCCGATGATTCCGGAAAGGAAGATACGAAGACAGAAACTGACGGAGGAGAAGAAGGAACGGATGCGGATACAGATGCAGCTTCCGATACAGGGTATTCAGAACGCAAGGTCACGCTTGTGACGTCAGGAACGGGCGAACCGTATACTCTGCTTGCAGACGACGGGACCTGGACAGGCATAGACGCCGAGATGTGGGCAGAGATCGAGGAGCGTACCGGCTGGGAAGTAGAATTAAAGCAGGCGGCTTTCGACGCGATGTGGGGAGAGCTTGATACGGCGCGTGCAGATGTGGTTGCCAACTGTACTGCGGTAAAACCGGAGAGAGTAGAGAAGTATAACGCGACAATCCCATATTACGGAGACGCCCAGTGCGTGATCGTCAATGACGGCAGCAGCTATAAGACCGTGGATGACCTTAAGGGTAAGGTAGTGGGCTGTACAAACGGACAGGCGGCGCAGACGATCATCGAGGATCTTGCGGCAGAGAAAGGCTTTGAAGTGAAGCTCTATGAGGACAGCGCGGTGGGTATGAATGACCTGATGCTTGAGAGGATTGATGCATATGCCAATACGACGACCAATGTGAATGCATTTTCTCACAATAATGAGGAGGCAGATTTCCGTTTCTTCGAGGAGAACCTGATGGCGAATAATGTGGCTTATTTCCTTCCTAAGACAGATGAAGGGAAAGAGCTGAAAGAAGAGCTTGATAAGGTGATACAGGAGATGTTAGATGACGGAACCATCGCCAAGATCACGGAGAAGTGGATGTTTGCAGATATGACACAGTTGATCCAGGAATAATATAGTCAGGAAGATTGGGAAAATTATGGGAACAGAGACACAGTTGGTTAAGATTGAACATCTCTATAAGGAATTCGATGCGGATACGAAGGTTTTGACGGATATCAATCTTACGATTAATAAGAATGAAGTGATTGCAATACTGGGACCTTCCGGAACGGGGAAATCCACGCTGCTCAGATGTCTGAATTATCTGACGGTGCCGACGAAGGGGCGGATCACCATCGGGGATGCGACAGTGGATGCCGAGCGGCATACGAAGCGGGACATCATAGAATTACGCAGACATTCCTCTATGGTTTTTCAGGGATATAATCTCTTCAAGAACAAGACGGCGCTTGAAAATGTTATGGAGGCTCTGACTGTAGTCCAAAAAAAGTCAAAAGCTGAAGCTCAGAAAACGGCGCTTGAGCTGCTTGAGAAAGTGGGAATGGGAGAGCGAAAGGATTTCTATCCGTCGAAACTGTCCGGAGGACAGCAGCAGCGGGTGGGGATCGCAAGGGCATTGGCTGTGAATCCCAATGTGGTGTTGTTTGACGAGCCGACTTCCGCATTAGATCCGGAGCTGGTAGGAGAAGTATTGAACACGATCAAGTCTCTGGCAGAGGATGGAACGACCATGATCCTTGTGACCCACGAGATCGGGTTTGCCAGGGAGGTTGCGACACGGATTCTTTTCATGGACGGCGGCAGGATCGCAGCGGACGGGACACCGGATGAGATCATAGATCACCCGGAGAATCCGAGACTTATGCAGTTCCTGAATTTTGTGAATCGTAAATAGTGGACGCGGCTGTCAGGAAATGATATTCTATAGCATTTCCCGGCAGCCTTTTTGCATTTATCCGCCGGATCCTACGCGGAATTCAACAGATAAGAATAAGGAAAAGTAAAAGGAAAAGTAAGATGAAGAGGGAAAATGATATGGGAATGTCAGGACAAAATAATGTGATCGAGAAGATGAAAAAGGCGGCGGGAGCGATGCGGTCCGATCTGACTCGGATCAGGCGGGAACTACATCGGCATCCGGAACTTGGCATGGAACTGCCAGAGACGCATGAGATCATCAGCCGGGAGCTTCGGAAGATCCCGGGGCTTCAGGTATATGAGCACAGAGCCGGCGGCTCTGGGATCATTGCCGTTATGCGAGGCGGCAAAGGCGCAGGAAAGACGGTTCTTATGAGAGCCGATATCGACGCGCTTCCGATCGAAGAAAAGACGGATCGCGGGTATCGGTCCATGAATCCGGGGCGTATGCATGCATGCGGCCACGACGGCCATGCGGCATGGCTGATCGGAGCAGCGAAGCTCTTGTCGCTGACCCGGGAGGAATGGGGAGGCTGTATCAAGTTCGTGTTCCAACCGGGAGAAGAGATCGGCAAAGGAGCCGACATTCTGATCGGGGAAGATAAGGTTTTGGAAGATCCGCCGGTTGACATGGCGTTTGCCGCTCATGGCTGGCCTTCCATAGAGAGCGGCAGGATCGGGATCGCGAGAAGATGTGCGTTTGGGTGCGTGGGATCCTTTCGGGTAAAAATAACCGGTCAAAAAGGGCATGCATCCTGGCCGGAGCAGACGGTGGACCCGATTGCCGCGGCAAATGAGATCTATCAGTATATCCCGGCAATCCTGGCGAGGAAGATCGGAGGTACGGCGTCAAAGGTAATGTCTGTAACCTATATGCAGGCGGGGGATCCGAAGGTACGCAATATCATCCCTGCGGCATGTGAGTTTGGAGGAACGATGAGGGCGGCGAAGAAAGAGACGTTGGAGATCATGGGAAGGGAATTGAAGAAAGAGACAGAGGCTGTGTGCAGAGTATACGGGGCATCCTGGGAAGTGGATGTGAGGACTCACGGCGGTGCGGTCGAGAATGCTCCGGGTCTTCTGGAAGGAGTACGAAACGCGGCGGCAGAGGTGCTTGGCAGGGAACAGGTGTATATTATAGAAGAAGATAATCTTGGAGGAGAGAATTTTGCGGAATACAGTTCAAGAGTACCGTCCGTATATATGTTTATCGGAATAAAGCCTGCAGATCAGCAGGAGGCGCCGGGGCTTCACAGCCCCCAATACCGGTTTGACGACCAGATACTTGCAGGGGCGGCGGGAACATTTGCGGCGATCGGATACTATGGGTGTATGGGAATGTTAGAGCGTGCCTGAAGTATAGAAAATGTCAATAACTAAAGGCTTGCCGATCGAAAATCTATTTGACAGATACAATTTTCTGGGAAATAATATTCATAAATGGGGTGGATGGATATGTTTGAGATTGAAAATTGTTACAGGCTCATATTTGAAGCTATGCTGGAAGATTCTGCATTACAGTGTATTGCAGAGAGATTGGAACAATATACCAGAGCAGGGACAGCATTTATTACAGGTGCGGGAGTACTTGCAGGCTGTTCCGGTCTGTGCGCCCGCATGTTTCCGGGATCGGCGGGGGCGGGGCGTCTGGTATCGGAAGATTATGCAGTCATCCGGGATAAGGAAGAGACGGATGGAAGATCCTGGTGCATCACTCCCGTATATGGAATCCGTATGGCGATCGGTTATGTTGTTTTGATATACGGGAAGAAGGAAGAGGAAGCTTTATTCCAGGAATTGGGAGAACTTCTGGCACAGAATGTAAAGAGGTATTTTGAAGAAGAACAGAAAAAGTATCTTTTCTGTCAGCCGCTCAAGGAGCATATGGCAGGCAGCCTGCTGTTCGAAGAAGATCCGCGGAAGCATTCGAAGGAACCTGGCCTCCCCGAAGGAAGTTTTATTGTCGTGTTGTTCCGTAAGAAGGACGGACAGGCAGAGGAGCAGGTTGCTTCTTTGCGGAATATATGGAACAGTATCATTATATATGAAGAGGAAGATACGGTACTTGTATTATTGCATCAGTTAAAGGAGCAGGACGCGGCATCTGTCTATGCGGCGGCTGAGACGGAAAAACTGAAGTGCTGTATCAGCGAGGTGTTCACAGAGCTTTGCCTGTGCCGGGATAAGAAGGACATCTTGAAAAGGATCGCCTGGACAGAGGAGCTTTGGGAGGGGGATCCTGTGCGCAGAGAAAAAGAGTGGTCTATGCGCGGGATGTATACTTATGCGATGTCCCTGATCAAGATCGCGGGACTAAAGGATTATTCGATCGAGCAGCTGATCCTGGAGGATGAGAAGAATCATACGGAGTTATACCATACTCTTAAGACTTACCTGCTCTGTGAAAATAATGTCACCATAGCGGCGAAGAGACTGCATATCCATAGAAATACGCTTGTGTACCGGTTAAAGCAGATCCGGGAATGCCTGGATGTGGATACGAACGATCATGATGTATCCAGAGAGCTGCTGGCATTTATGATGATGAATGATATTGCAGGAGAGAATGTAAGGAGCGATCATGTATTATGAAGATTAAGCAGGAGCTGCCGGAGATCTTTGAGGAATTCGGAGAACAGAGAAAAAAGTCTTTTCTGGAGATCAAGAACTATAAGGAGAGAGGGATTCCGGTGGTGGGATTATATTGTGCATATTTTCCGCCGGAACTTGCGATCGCAGCCGGTGCGGTTCCGGTAACTTTGTGTTCATTTGCCGAGGAAACGATCCCGGCGGCTGAGCGGGATATGCCGAAAAGCATGTGTCCCCTTGTGAAATCCAGTTATGGGTTTGCCATTGAAGATAAATGCCCGCTGTTTCATTTCTCAGACCTGGTGATCGGCGAGACCACCTGCGACGGGAAAAAGAAGATGTATGAGATGATGATGGAATTCAAAGCGGTCCATGTCATGGAACTTCCGAGCAGTCAGTCCGAGCGGGGGTATGAATTCTGGAAAGGAGAGGTGATCCGTGCGAAGGAGTATCTGGAAGAGTTCTTCCATGTGGTGATCACGGAAGAAATGATCCGGGATGCGGTCCATCTCAATAATCGGATCCGGATGTCTCTGAAGTCGTTGTGTGAAGTGATGAAGCTGGATCCTGCGCCAGTATCGGGGGAGGATATTCAGAAGATGGTACTTGGAAGCAAGTATCGTTTTGATTTCCAGACAACGCCGGAGCTTGTGGCAGGCGTGCGGGATAAGCTTTTAGAAGAGTATGAACAGGGCAAGAAGTTAGAGAAGCGGGTTCGGCTCTTGGTGACAGGATGCCCCATCGGAGGGGACAGCCTGAAGGTGATCCGCGCGATCGAGCAGAACGGCGGCGTGGTGGTTGCGACGGAGAATTGCAGCGGCGTGCGCGCGCTTTCGACGATGGTGGAAGAGGATACCGACGATATCTACGGAGCTATCGCCAGAAAATATCTGTCGACCGGTTGTTCTATTATGACGCCGAATGATAACAGGATAGAGCTTCTTGGCGAGATCATAGACGAATATCATGTGGACGGCGTGGTGGAGGTGATCCTGACGGGATGTCATTCTACCGGGGCAGAGTCATTTTACATCCGTAAATTTGTCAGAGAGGAGAAGCGCCTTCCGTATATCGCGGTGGATACGGATTATTCGAGTGCGGACACGGGACAGATCGCGACGAGGCTGACGGCGTTTATCGAGATGATCCAGGCGGAACGGTCAGAAGAGAATCCTTTTGATATGAATACCTGTTATAAGATCGTACTCTCCGGCACAGGCAAAGGATGTTCAAAAAGCAAGATCCTAGAAGAGATCTGGGAGTACACGAAGATTCCGGTGGCGGAATACGATAAGACAGGGCGTCTTGCCGCCTGTGCGGGTCCTGAATGGACGGCGCAGGATGAGAACATCGTGAAGGTCGAAAGGGATCTGCCGGATGGGCAGGGGAAGATCGCGGCGTGTGTGCCGCGCGGGAGATCGAAGAAGATGTCGGAACAGTTAGTGGAGCTGCTGGTCCAGAGCTATAGTGTGAGGCGGCAGTTTTCGAAGAGTGAGAAGAGCGGGCATCCGGATTATCTGTGGGTGGCTGCGGAGCGCGGCGAAGATTTGGCGAGGATCTACGAGGCGGTAAGCCAGGACGAGGTATTTCAGGGGAAGCCGGATCTGCCGGAAGATAAGCGGATGTTTGTATCCTGTATCAAGGGGAAGGAGGACAGGAAGCGTCTGATCGACGTGTGCAGGGTGTGTATGCGGGACCGCGAGGGGCAGGTTGCTGTCGGAAACGGTTTCCGGGATCTGTCAGGCAAGGAAGAGAATGGCAGGCTGCAGGAGCAGGTGCTGCGGTTTGGCAGAGAAAAGAAGGACAGGCAGAATGTTCATCTGGTTGAAAATTATTACTATGAACTTGCCGTGGATGCCATAAGCGGACAGATCGAGCTTGCGTCCGTATATCCGAAGGAGCTTGCGGTTCTTCGCGGAGAAGGAGCGGAGAAGAGGAAGGAACTCTATGAGACTCTGTACTGGTATCTGCGGATGAAGCGCAATCTGGCTTCTACTGCGGCGAAGATGAAGCTGCACCGCAATACGCTGCTTCCCCGGATCGCACGGCTGAACGAGATCATGGAAGTCGACGCAATGGAAGGGGCGGATTGTGAGAGGATCCTGCTTGTGATGGAAGTGGAACGTTGGAAAGAAGGATAAACATATAAGGATTATGAAAATTGTCCCCCTTTTAAAATCTCCTGTCATGTGTTAAAATATTTACATGCTTGAAATGAAGAGAAGGAGAGTTTGATATGGACAAATTATATGATGTAACTGCAATCGGCGAACTGTTAATTGATTTTACTATGAATGGACAGAGCGATCAGGGGAATAATCTATTCGAAGCTTGTCCGGGCGGAGCGCCGTGCAATGTGCTTGCGATGTTGAATAAGCTTGGAAGAAAGACCGCGTTCATCGGAAAAGTCGGAGAGGATCAGTTCGGACGGCTTTTGAAAGATACGATCGAAGGACTTGGGATCGGAACGAAAGGCTTGATCATGGATACGGAGGTTCGTACAACGCTTGCTTTTGTACATACGTTCCCGGACGGCGACAGAGAGTTCTCCTTCTATCGCAAACCAGGAGCGGATATGATGCTGACAGAGGATGACGTCGATCTTAACATGATCCGCCAGTCTAAGGCGTTCCATTTTGGAACGGTATCTATGACGGACGAGCCGTCAAGGTCGGCGACAAAGAAGGCGCTTAAGACCGCGAAGGAAGCGGGCTGCCTGATCACCTACGATCCGAACCTGCGTCCGCCGCTCTGGGGATCCTTAGAGGATGCGAAGGAACAGATCGAGTATGGGTTCCGGTATTGTGACGTCTTAAAGATCTCTGATAATGAGATCCAGTTCATCTCAGGGAAGGAAGACTATGATGAGGGGATCCGTTATCTGCAGGAGAAGTACCAGATCCCGCTTATCTTCCTGACCATGGGAAAGGACGGAAGCCGGGCGTATTATAAAGATCTGCGCGTAGAACGGAAAGGATTCCTGGTGAAGGCGATCGAGACGACGGGCGCGGGAGATACCTTCTGCGGATGCGCCATCAACGGAGTGCTGACGTATGGCATAGACAATCTGACAGAAGAGAACCTGGGACAGATACTTACCTATGCCAATGCAGGCGCGGCGCTGATCACCATGAAGAAGGGCGCCATCCGTTCTATGCCGGAGCCGGAAGATATTACGAAGCTGATAGAAGCATAGCAACATATCATAGACAGAGGGATAATCGAAGTATGAGATTACGCAGAATGTTTGCCGTCTGGGCGGCGAAAATTACAGAAAAAGTCAGTGTCCGCATCTTTCACCGCCAGGGTGTGACATGGGCGGGGAAGATTGCGCTTAAGATCTGCCCGGCTATTTTAACGGAGCTTGCGAGCCAGGTGAAGAAGGAGATCTTCATCGTATGTGGGACGAACGGGAAGACGACGACGAATAATATGCTCTGTGCGGCGATCGAAGCGGAGGGATACCGTGTTGTCTGTAATCATACCGGTTCGAACATGCTCAATGGCGTGGCGGCTGCATTTGCACTCGGCGCCGGGATCGGTGGGAATCTGAAGGCGGATTATGCCTGCATTGAGATAGACGAAGCATCGACCAGAAGAGTATTTCCCCATTTTAAGCCGGATCATATGGTCCTGACGAATCTGTTCCGGGATCAGCTGGACCGCTATGGCGAGATTGATATTACGATGAAGATCCTGAAAGACGCAATGCAGTCTGCGCCGGGTATGAAAGTGATCGTGAATGGGGACGACGCGCTGTCGGCTTATCTTGCGATGGACAGCGGGAATGATTATGTGACTTATGGGATCAGCGAACAGGTGACGGATGATAAGGATTCCCATGAGATACGGGAAGGCAGATTCTGTAAATGCTGCGGGGCGCCGCTGGAATACCGGTTCTATCATTACAGCCAGCTGGGGGATTACGCCTGTACAAAATGTGAGTTCCAAAGACCCAGGATCCAGTTCGACGCATCCGGGATCGAGATTGGGAGCGGTATTGCTTTTACGGTCGAGGGAAGGCGGATCCGGGCGGATTATAAAGGATTTTATAATGTATATAATATACTGGCGGCATATGCGGCGATCCGGACAGGCGGGCTGAAAGCAGAGCATTTCAACGAGATGCTTGCAAGGTTTAATCCGGAGAACGGAAGGATGGAGAGCTTCCGGATACGGGATGTGAAAGTTATGCTGAATCTTGCGAAGAACCCTGCCGGATTCAATCAGAATATTTCTGCAGTCATGCAGGATGAGACGCCGAAGGATATTCTGATCGTGATCAATGACAATGCCCAGGATGGTACGGATGTTTCCTGGCTGTGGGATGTGGATTTTGACCGGTTCAAGGAGGATAAGATCCGTTCGGTTACGGTCAGCGGGATCCGCTGTTACGATATGGGGCTTCGTATGAAATATGTAGATATTCCCGCCGCGTCTGAACCGGATGTGGAGAAGGCGATCCGGCAGAGGCTTTCTGACGGCTGCGGAAACCTGTATGTGCTTGTTAATTATACGGCTCTTTTCAGTACCAGGAACGTGTTAAAGAGATTGGAGGGGGAGAAGTGATGGATATGGAGGAGAGGAAGGTCGTCATCGGACATCTGTATCCTGATCTTTTGAACTTATACGGAGACCGTGGGAATATCGCCTGCATGATGCAAAGATGTATCTGGCGCGGTATCAAGGCAGAGACGATCGAGTTCAACACAGGGAGTACGATTGATTTCTCGAAGCTTGATATCGTTCTTCTTGGCGGCGGCTCTGACCGGGAGCAAGCGATCGTATGCAAGAATCTTCTGGAGATCCGGGAACAGTTCCGGGAATATATAGAAGATCACGGCGTCGTGCTTGCAGTCTGCGGCGGCTATCAGCTTCTGGGGAAATACTATAAGACAGGCAGCGAGATGATCGAGGGGCTGGATCTTGTAGATATGTATACGGAGCAGGAAGAAGGACGCCTGATCGACAACATCGTGTTGCAGAGCGATCTGGCAGATATGCCGGTTGTAGGATTCGAGAATCACGGCGGGAGAACCTATATCAAAGACAACCAGCCCTTTGGGAAGGTGCTGTATGGTTCCGGCAACGACGGGAAAAGCGGCTATGAGGGCGTCATATATAAGAATGTGATAGGGACGTACCTGCATGGGCCGCTCCTTCCGAAGAACCCGCAGATCTGCGATCATCTGCTTGGCAGAGCATTGGAGAGAAGGTATGGTTCGGCAGAGCTGGCTCCATTGGACGACAGGCAGGAAGAAGCGGCAAATTCCTATATTTACCATAGATTTGTGAAGGAATAGAGGGGACAGGTTATGAGGCAGGACCGGTTTAAGATGGAGAGGGAAGGGCTTGTTGAAGAAGGGCAGGAAGTCGAGATCAGCGAGAGAAGCGCCGTGACAGGGCAGTATACCTATCTGGTGGAGCCTTCTGTCGCGATGTCCGGAATCTATAGGACCAGTGAACGGATCCACGCACGTAAGGGGATCATCCGGAAGATCGAGAAGACGGACAAGGGATTCTATCTGTTGGTCGAGACGGAGGATGAAAGCGTCCATTGACACTTACCGCAAAAGCACATATAATGGAAGAAGGAGAAATAGGAAAAAGGAGTGGGAACCAGATAGATGATTGCAAAGAATGATGAGGCAAAGAGAAGTAAGATATGGAGGTTTGTCATGGCGGGCTCGACGATCCTGATCATCGTGGGAGCTATCCTGCTGCTTACGAAGTTATTTACGACGAATCCATTAGAAGGCGACTGGGCGGATGAGGACGGAAGTTTCAATATGTCTGTTATGAAGAATGGTTCTATAGTGTTCTCGATTCCTGAGGCGGAGGAAGCCTCTGGCGTGGATGTAGATATGAAATATACTTTGAATAAGGAAGAGAAGACGATCACGATCATGGCTGATGAAGCGGGATTTCAGGAAGTGGCAGACAGATCAGACGGGCAATACACGGAAGAAGAGATCAGGCAGGCGCTCTCGTCAGTGATCACGACTTTTGACTATAGTGTGGATCAGGAGCAGCTGACTCTGACAGAAAGAGAGTATGGAGAGCAGTTAGTGTTGATAAAAGAATGATAAGGATACCCCTCTATCGGGCAGGATATGCGGTAGAGGGGTATTTCCGCCTGTGGGATACCATAAGTGAGAAGAAAGGAGCGAAGGGACAGTATGAACAGGGAGGCAACGAAAAAGATTCGGATCGGAGACATTACGATCGGAGGGGGGAGCCCGATCGCCATCCAGTCTATGACGAATACGAGGACGGAGGATGTGGAAGCGACTGCGGCACAGATACTTGCGCTTGAGAAAGCGGGGTGTGAGATCATCCGCTGTGCGGTTCCGACTATGGAAGCAGCAGAGGCACTGGCAGAGATCAAGAAGAAGATCCATATTCCGCTGGTTGCAGATATTCATTTTGACCACCGGCTTGCGATTGCCGCGATCGAGAACGGGGCGGACAAGATCCGGATCAATCCCGGGAATATCGGAGATGCCGGCAGAGTACAGGCTGTGGTAGACAAGGCGAAGGAATACAAGGTGGCGATCCGGGTAGGCGTCAACAGCGGTTCTCTTGAGAAAGCACTGGTGGAGAAGTATGGCGGTGTGACGGCGGAGGGACTGGTAAAGAGCGCTATGGACAAGGTGCATCTGATCGAAGAGATGGGATATGATAACCTGGTGGTAAGTATCAAATCTTCCGACGTCATGATGTGTGTAGAGGCGCACAGACGGATCGCAGAAGTATGTCCGTATCCCCTGCATGTTGGGATTACGGAAGCAGGAACGCTTCTTGCGGGGAATATCAAGTCTTCCGTCGGATTGGGGCTTATCTTGAACCAGGGGATCGGCGATACCATCCGCGTATCATTGACGGGAGATCCGGTTGAAGAGATCAAGTCGGCGAAGCTGATCCTTAAGACACTTGGGCTTCGCAAGGGAGGCATCGAAGTGGTCTCCTGCCCAACCTGCGGAAGGACGAAGATCGATCTGATCGGCCTTGCGAATCAGGTGGAGCAGATGGCAGCTGATATTCCGCTGGATATCAAAGTGGCGGTCATGGGTTGTGTGGTGAATGGGCCGGGCGAGGCGAAAGAAGCCGATATCGGTATTGCGGGAGGTATCGGGGAAGGACTGCTGATCAAGAAGGGACAGGTTGTGAAGAAGGTAAAAGAGGAGCAGTTGTTGGAGACATTGAGACAGGAGTTGTTGAGTTGGAATGAGTAAACCATTCTTTGAAGTATTTCCGACATTAAAAGTAGACAGCGAGCTTCGCAGTACGTTTGAGCCGGTAGAAGTCAGTAAGGTGTCGACGAATTCTGCGAGAGATTTTATCAAAGTACATCTGGTCAGCCGGTATCTGATCAAGAAGAAATACGTCTATGAAGTTGAGAGAAGGATGAAAGAGCAGTTATTCGGCAGCAGTTATATCCGGATCGAGGTGGAAGAGCAGTATGACTTGTCCGAACAGTATACGCCGGAGAATCTGATGCAGGAATACTTCGACAGCCTGCTTCTTGAGCTGGATCAGAAGAGTGTGGTGGAGCGCAGTATGCTGCAGAATTCAAAATATGAGTTCCAGGATGGGAATGTTCTGTGCCTGACACTACGGGATTCTATCGTGGCGCAGGGGAAACGGGAGTCGATCACCTCTTATCTTACAGATGTATTCGGGCATAGATTCCGCCGGCCCGTTGAGATCCGGGTATCATATGAAAAGCCCAAGGAGAGCCGGTTAAAATACAACGAGATAAGGCTTGAGCAGGAGGTAGATGAGATACTCCGGCAGAACGCGGCGGTTCAGGAGGAGAGAACACTAAAAGAGCCGCGGCAGGCAGAGGAGAACGAGGCGGTTCCCGGGAATAAAGCGTCAGGACGGAAGACGGGAGATCCGGCGGGAGGCGCCAAGAAGAGCCCGTCTGCCGGCAAAGGAGCAGCTTCCGGGGGCTTTAGCCAGCAATCGGGCGGCAGATCAAGGCAGTTCTCAGGTAATGGCGGAGGCAGAGGGGCGTGGAGGCGGTCGTCAGACGATCCGAATGTGATCTATGGGCGTGATTTTGACGACGAGCCGATGGAACTTCGCCATGTGATCGGAGAGATGGGAGAGATTACGTTCCGGGGGAAGGTCATTAAGATTGAGACCAGGGAGATACGCAATGAGAAGACGATCTTTACTTTTGCGGTGACGGATTTTACGGATACGATCAATATCAAATTATTCCTTAGAAACGAGCAGCTTCCGGACATTCTGGGCGAGGTGAAGGAAGGGAGCTTCTTGAAAGTCAAAGGTGTGACCGCCATCGACAAATTCGACGGTGAATTGACGATCTCGTCTGTAGCAGGCATCCGCAAGATCAGTGATTTTACGGAGTCAAGGAAGGATACCGCGCCCAGGAAGCGGGTAGAACTGCATTGCCATACGAAGATGAGCGATATGGACGGAGTGACAGAGGTGAAGGATCTGCTCAAACGTGCTCACGGCTGGGGACATAAGGCGCTTGCGATCACGGATCACGGCGTGGTGCAGTCGTTCCCGGATGCGAATCATTTCATGGAGACGCTTGATAAGGACGATCCCTTTAAAGTGATCTATGGTGTGGAGGGGTATCTGGTCGACGATCTTACAGATGTGGCGGTGAATGAGAAATGCCAGGATCTTAATGATACCTATGTGGTCTTTGATCTTGAGACGACGGGCTTCAGCCCGGTTAAGGATAAGATCATCGAGATCGGCGCCGTGAAGGTGGAACAGGGAAAGATTACGGACAAGTTCAGTACTTTCGTGAATCCGAGAGTGCCGATCCCGTTCCAGATCACGCAGCTGACCAGTATCACGGACGAGATGGTCATGGACGCGCCGGATATTGAGACCGTCCTGCCGCAGTTCCTGGAATTTGTAAAAGACGCGGTTCTGGTAGCGCATAACGCGTCGTTTGATGTGGGATTTATCGAACAGAACTGCAGGTGTCAGAATATCATGCCGGATTTTACTTCCGTAGATACTGTGGCGATGGCAAGGATCTTGCTCCCTACTCTGTCGAAATTCAAATTAAATATCGTTGCGAATGCGCTCCATATATCCCTGGAGAATCATCATCGGGCAGTGGACGATGCAAAGGCGACGGCGGATATCTTCGTAAAGTTTATCGAGATGTTAAGAGACAGGGAGATCACGAACCTTACGCAGCTGAATCTATTCGGCGCCAGTAATGCGGATGCGGTTAAGAAGTTACCGACTTATCATGTGATCATCCTTGCCCAGAATGAGATCGGAAGGGTGAACCTCTATACACTGGTGTCCAAATCGCACCTTCAGTATTATGCGAGACGGCCAAGGATTCCGAAAAGTGAGCTTCTCAGACACAGGGAGGGACTGATCGTGGGAAGCGCCTGCGAGGCAGGAGAACTTTACCAGGCGGTATTGAACGAGAGATCGGAAGAACGGATCGCGAAGATCGTGAATTTCTATGACTATCTGGAGATCCAGCCGCTTGGAAATAACCAGTTTATGATAGAGAGCGAGAAGGTGTCTAGGGTTCAGAATGAAGATGACTTAAAAGAACTGAACCGGAAGATCGTGGAACTTGGAGAGCAGTTTCATAAGCCGGTAGTGGCGACCTGCGACGTGCATTTCATGGAGCCGGGGGACGAGGTATACCGCAGGATCATCATGGCTGGCAAGGGATTCACGGATGCGGATAACCAGGCGCCGTTATATCTGCGTACCACGGAAGAGATGTTAGAGGAGTTTGAATACCTGGGTTCTGCGAAGGCGCGAGAGATCGTGATCGATAACCCCAACCGGATCGCGGACATGGTGGAGCGGATCACTCCGGTCCGTCCGGACAAGTGTCCTCCGGTCATTCCGGAGTCTGATAAGACCTTAAGGGAGATCTGTTATCAGAAGGCACATTCCATGTACGGGAAGGAATTGCCGCCGGTGGTTACGGAGCGGCTTGAGAGAGAGCTGAATTCTATCATATCCAATGGATTTGCCGTAATGTACATCATCGCGCAGAAATTGGTGTGGAAGTCCAACGAAGACGGATACCTGGTCGGTTCCAGAGGTTCGGTCGGTTCTTCCTTTGTGGCGACGATGGCGGGGATCACGGAGGTTAATCCGCTTAGTCCGCATTATTATTGTAAACATTGCCATTACAGCGATTTTGAGTCGGAGGAAGTAAGAAAGTATGCAGGCGGCTGCGGATGGGATATGCCGGATAAAGCATGTCCCAAGTGCGGCGAACTGCTTGTGAAGGACGGGTTCGATATTCCGTTCGAGACATTCCTGGGATTTAAAGGGAACAAGGAGCCGGATATCGACTTGAATTTCTCCGGAGACTATCAGAGCCTTGCACATAAGTATACAGAAGTCATCTTCGGAGCCGGACAGACATACCGGGCGGGAACCATCGGGACTCTGGCGGATAAGACGGCGTTCGGCTATGTGAAGAATTACTTTACCGAGCGGGGACAGGGAAAGCGTAAGTGCGAGATCGACCGGATCGTGCTTGGCTGTACGGGGATCCGCAGAAGTACCGGGCAGCACCCGGGCGGAATCATCGTCCTCCCTCTTGGCGAGGAGATCAATACATTTACGCCTGTGCAGCATCCGGCAAATGATATGAATACGGATATCGTGACGACACACTTTGATTACCATTCGATCGACCATAACCTGTTAAAGCTCGATATCCTGGGACATGATGATCCGACGATGATCAAGACGCTGGAGGAATATATCAGCTCCCCGGCGATGGACAATGAATATAATGAAACAGATCACAAATTCGTCGCGACCAAGATCCCGCTGGACGACAAGGGAGTGATCTCTCTGTTCCATGACACGTCTGCCCTTGGTATCACGCCGGATGATATCGGGGGATGTCCGGTTGGCTGTCTTGGGATCCCGGAGTTCGGAACGGACTTCGTTATTCAGATGGTGGTAGATACGAAACCGCAGACTCTGTCTGACTTGATCCGTATCTCAGGCTTGTCTCACGGGACAGATGTATGGCTCAACAATGCGCAGGAACTGATCCGCTCCGGGAAAGCGACGATCTCCACGGCGATCTGTACCCGTGATGATATCATGACCTACCTGATCAACAAGGGAATGGACAGCGAGCAGTCCTTTACGATCATGGAGAGAGTCAGAAAAGGCGCGGTGGCAAAGGGGAAATGTAAGGAGTGGCCGCAGTTTAAAGAGGACATGAAAGCAAACGGCGTACCAGACTGGTATATCTGGTCCTGTGAGAAGATCAAGTACATGTTTCCGAAGGCGCATGCGGCGGCTTATGTCATGATGGCATACCGGATCGCGTACTGTAAGATCAATTATCCGCTGGCGTATTACGGCGCTTATTTCGGGATCCGTGCGGACGCATTTTCCTATGAGCTGATGTGCCAGGGGAAGGAGAAGCTTCAATATTATATAGATGATTATAACCGGCGTTCGGATTCCTTAAGTAAGAAAGAGCAGGATACCATGAAAGATATGCGTCTTGTACAGGAGATGTATGCCAGAGGGTATGAATTCGAGCCGATGGATATCTATCAGGCGAAAGCGGCGAAGTTCCTGATCGTCAACGGGAAGCTGATGCCGCCGTTAGTCAGCATCGAAGGGATGGGAGAGAAAGCGGCGGAGGCAGTGGAGGAAGCATCGAAGGACGGACCGTATCTATCGCTGGATGATTTCCGGCAGCGGACGAAGGCGAGTAAGACGGTGATTGATTATATGGTGAAACTGGGGATACTGAGAGGACTGCCGGAGTCGAACCAGTTGTCGCTGTTTGACCTGTAAAACGAAGAGATCAGATAAGAATTAAGAACAGATAGGGAGATAGGATGAGACAGTCGCAGGTTACATACTGGTGCCATGAGATCCTAAGATCGCAGGTATCGGCGGGAGGATGTTATATTGACGCAACGATGGGGAAGGGCAATGATACACTGATGCTCTGCCGTCTTGCAGGAGAGGCCGGGAAGGTGTTGGCATTCGATATTCAGAAGGAGGCGCTGCAGATGACTGAGCGCCTCCTTCTGGAACATGGAGTAAGGGAGAGGGCGGAACTGATCCTGGACGGCCATGAACATATGGAACGGTATGCCGGGAAGGAATCTGCAGATGCAATCTGCTTTAATTTCGGATATCTGCCGGGAGGGGACCATCGGATCGCCACATCTGCCGAAAGCAGCATGGAGGCGGTCAGGAAAGGTCTTGAGATCTTAAAACGTGGAGGGATGATGAGCCTGTGCCTCTATAGCGGAGGCGATACGGGATTTGAAGAGAAGAGGAAGATCCTGGAACTGCTTAAAGAGCTTCCGGCGCGGGAATATACGGTGATCGTGAATTCGTATTACAACAGGGAGAATTGCCCTCCGACGCCGGTATTTGTCTTTAAGGATCCATGAATTGCCCTGAACCTGGCGGCGGGATCCTGCACAATGCAGAAGAATGAGGTGAAGAGAAATGAGAAGACATGACCGTGAAGTAAAGAATCTGGAAGGGATAAGGGAAATACTTGATGTCTGCAAAGTCTGCAGGCTGGGAATGTACGACGGCGGCGAGGTCTATATCGTACCGATGAATTATGGCTATGAATTGGATGGAGATAAGCTGACTTTGTATTTCCATGGAGCAAGAGAAGGAAGGAAGCTGGATATTCTCCGGAAGAATCCTGTGGTTGGTATCGAGATGGACTGTATGCATGAGTTGGAAGAGGGGCAGACCGCCTGTCAGTACAGTTATTATTATGGAAGTATCATCGGAAGCGGGAGAGCCGGGATCGTTGAGGAACCTGACAAGAAACTGAATGCGCTGGCGGCTGTTATGCGGCATCAGACAGGAAAGGAATTTGAAGAGTTTGCGAAGAATCCCGGATTGGAGAAGGCTGTGACGATCATCCGGGTAGATGTCGAAAGGTATACATGTAAACGTCACTAAAGGATTAATTCCTAAAATTAATGCTATAAATCGTGAAAGCATTGTGCTATACTGTTAAAAGTATAGGAAGATTTTAAGATACGGAAGGATGGAATATAGAATGTCAGATAAGAAAAGAGTCATTATGCTCGGCAACGAAGCGATCGCCCGCGGGGCTTATGAGGCGGGCGTGAAAGTATCCGCCGCATATCCGGGCACTCCAAGTACCGAGATCAGTGAATATCTGGTGCAGTATAAGGATGGCCTGTATTGTGAGTGGTCGCCCAACGAGAAGGTTGCGACGGAGGTTGCGGTAGGCGCTTCTCTTGCAGGCACCCGCGCCATGGCGTGTATGAAGCATGTAGGCTTTAATGTCGCGGCAGACCCGGCGTACAGTGTTTCTTATATGGGGGTGAACGGGGGGCTTGTGATCGTGGTCGCAGATGATCCGGGACTCTATAGTTCACAGAATGAGCAGGATACCAGGATGGTGGCGCGCGCCGCGCAGCTTCCGGTATTAGAGCCTTCAGATAGTTCTGAGGCGAAGGAATTCATGAAACAGGCGTTTGAATTGAGCGAGAAGTTTGACCGTCCGTTTGTATTCCGCACGACGACAAGGCTTGCGCATTCCCAGGGGATCGTGGAGCTTGAGGCAAGGGAAGAGATAGAAGATAAGCCCTATGAAAAGGATATCCGCAGAACGGTTATGATGCCTGCGAATGCGAAGCAGCGCCATGTTGAGATCGAGAAGAGGAATCTGGAGCTGGCAGAAGCAGCAAATACGCTTCCTATTAATAGAGTAGAGATGAAGGATACGAAGATCGGTGTGATCACCAGCGGTATCCCATACCAGTACGTAAAAGAAGCGCTGCCTTCGGCTTCTGTCCTGAAGCTTGGAATGGTGAATCCGCTTCCGAAGAAGTTGATCGCAGAGTTTGCGTCAAAGGTAGAGAAGCTCTACATTATAGAAGAGTTAGATCCGGTCATCGAAGAGCAGGTGAGATCCTGGGGAATAGAAGCGGCAGGAAAAGAGCTCTTTACCGTGCAGGGGGAATACAGCGCGAATATGATCCGTAAGGCAATCCTGGGAGAAGCCTTAGATATCGCGGCGCCTGCGCAGGTTCCGGGACGTCCGCCGATCCTCTGCCCGGGATGTCCGCACAGAAGTGTCTATTATGTAGTGAAGAAGCTGAACCTGCATGTTGCAGGAGATATCGGATGCTATACATTGGGCGCCGTCGCGCCGCTCAGTGTTGTTGATACAACCATGTGTATGGGATCGAGTATCTCTACCCTTCATGGCATGGAGAAAGCGAAGGGAAAGGAATACAT
Source organism: Dorea sp. 5-2 (assembly GCF_000403455.2). Classification (GTDB taxonomy): domain Bacteria; phylum Bacillota; class Clostridia; order Lachnospirales; family Lachnospiraceae; genus Sporofaciens. The sequence goes on from NZ_KE159726.1 coordinate 484,735, forward strand.
AAAGAATTGGGTTGCGGCGATCGGCGACTCTACCTTCCTGCATACCGGTGTGAATTCACTGATGAATATGGCTTACAATAAGTCTACAGGAACCGTGCTGATCCTGGATAATTCTACGACCGGCATGACCGGGCATCAGGATCATGCGGCGACGGGAAAGACCCTGCAGGGCGAACCGGCTTATGCCATTGATATCCCTGCGCTCTGCCGTGCGGTCGGAGTCAGGAATGTGATAGAAGTCAATGCGTTTGATCTGGAGAGATTAGAGGCAGTCATCAAAGAAGAGACTGCAAGAGACGAGGTGTCTGTGATCATTACGAAGACGCCGTGCGTGCTTTTGAGCAAGGGAAAGAAGCCGCTGTATGCCGCGCATGAGGATAAATGCAAGAAGTGCGGTATGTGTATGAGGCCAGGCTGTCCGGCTATGACGAAGAGAGCGGACGGAACCATCCGTATCGACGATACGATGTGTACGGGATGCGGGCTTTGTAAAGACTTGTGTAAGTTTGGCGCGATTGATTTGGTAAAGGCAGGTGACAGATAATGGCAGCGAAGAATATTATGATCGTCGGAGTCGGAGGGCAGGGGACGCTTCTGACCAGCAGGATATTAGGCGGGCTTGCCACCGCCGGGGGATATGACGTGAAGCTCTCGGAGGTACATGGTATGGCGCAGAGAGGCGGAAGCGTGGTGACATTTGTCCGCTATGGAGAGGAAGTGGCGGAGCCGATCGTGGAAGAAGGGCATGCAGACGTGCTGATCGCATTTGAACGTCTTGAGGCGCTGCGTTACGCACATTTCCTTAAGAAGGACGGGGCGCTGATCGTGAATGACTGGCGGATCGATCCGATACCGGTGGTGATCGGCGCGGCGGAGTATCCGGAAGGGATCATTGAGACATTGAAGAAAGATCATAAGGTCTATACGGTAAATGCAACGGAAGAATCGAAGAAGCTTGGCAATCCGAAGGTCTTTAACCTGATCGTGTTAGGGATCGCCGCGCAGCACATGGATTTTTCCAAAGAGGAATGGTATGATGTGATCGAGCGTACGGTACCGCCGAAGACAGTAGAGATCAATAAGAAAGCATTTGATGTAGGATATTCAAAATAGATATCAGAACAGGAGTATGGAAAGATGGCACGAGTAGCGATAGAAAACTGGAAAGAAACGATCAGGGATCCTAAGATCGAGTGTATGAGCAGAGACGAGATGAACGCGCTTCAGAGCGAGCGTCTGGTGAAGCAGGTGAAGAATGTATATGAGAATGTGGAATTTTACCGCAGGAAGATGGATGAATTGGGTGTAGAACCCGGCGACATCAGGGGGATTGAGGATATCCATAAGCTGCCGTTTACGACAAAGGAAGATTTGAGAGATAACTATCCGTTCGGATTACTGGCAGTGCCGCAGGAGAAGATCGCGCGTGTGCAGGGTACTTCAGGAACCACCGGCAAGCTGACCCTTGCGTCTTATACGCAGAATGACGTCGATGTGTGGGGAGAGTGCGTAGCGAGAGGCCTTACGATGGCAGGACTTAATTCGGCGGACCGTATCCATGTATGTTATGGTTATGGGTTGTTCACCGGAGGTATGGGGTTAGATCTTGGAGCGAGAGCGCTTGGAGCGATGGCGATCCCCATGTCTTCCGGCAATACGAAGCGTCAGCTCATGTGCATGGAAGATTTCGGCGCGACTGCGTTCGCATGTACCCCGTCTTATGCTTTATATCTTGCGGAGGCAGCTCAGGAGGCGGGCGTCGTAGACCGCCTGCAGATCAGGGCGAGCATCAACGGAGCGGAGCCGTGGACGGACGAGATGCGCAAGAAGATCGAAAGTATCTTACATATCAACAGTTTTGATATCTACGGACTGTGCGAGATCACGGGTCCAGGTGTGGCGATGGATTGTATTCACCATAAGGGACTGCATGTATACGAGGACTATTTCTATCCGGAGATCCTGAATCCTGCGGATCAGTCGGCATGTGCGGACGGCGAGACCGGGGAGCTGGTATTCACCACACTGGCAAAAGAAGGCATGCCTCTTCTTCGCTACAGGACAAAGGATCTTACAAGTATGGAGCGGGATATCTGCGAGTGCGGCAGGACGCTGCCCAGGATACAGAAGTTCACCGGACGTACCGATGATATGAAGGTGATCCGCGGCGTCAATGTATTTCCGACTCAGGTTGAGACAGCGCTTCTCTCCATGGGCGGCGGCGTAGCGCCTCATTATATGCTGATCGTGGATCGCGAGAATAATCTGGACGTGCTGACGGTTATGGTAGAAGTGGACGAGAAGTACTTCTCTGACGAGATCCGTAAGCTGGACGGGCTGAAGAATAAGGTCGGAGCAGTATTGAAGCAGGCGCTCGGCGTATCTGTGAGAGTGAAGCTTGTTGAGCCTAAGACGATCCAGAGAAGCGAAGGCAAAGCAAAACGTGTCATAGATAACAGAGAACTGTAAGAGGAGGGAAAGAGCATGGGTGTAAGCAATACAATTCAGCAGTTATCAGTATTTTTGGAGAACAGGGAAGGACGCCTTGACGAAGTATTGAAAGTCCTGGCGGGAAATGATGTGAATATCGTGGCTTTAAGCCTTGCGGATACCTCAGACTATGGAATGCTCCGTATGGTGGTTTCCGACCCTCACAAGGGGCGTCAGGCGCTTAAGGAGGCGGGGATCACCGCGATGCTCACAGACGTGGTGGCGCTTCGCGTACCGCATGCCACAGGATCTCTAAGTAAGGCGATGCACCAGATCGTGGAAGGTGAAGTCAATGTGGAATACATGTATGCCTTTGCCAATGGAAACGACGCGGCGGCAGTTCTTAAGAGCGATGATCCGGCGCGTGTGATCGATATTCTGAAAGGCAGCGGTTTCGATGTGTACAGCGCCAACGAAGCATACCGTGCGAACCAATAGAGCCTGAATGATCTGAAGATGATAAAGCTGCAGCAAGATGGATTTAGAACCTGTTTTGCTGCAGTTCTTTTGTTCATGTAACGATCGGCCGAGGCGCCGGCAGTTTCAAATTCTCTTGAAAATGGGAAGAGCAGAGTGTATAATAAGGAATTGACAAAGGAGGAGATCTATCATGTTAGATAAAAAAGTAGTAGAATTATTGAACCAGCAAGTGAATAAGGAATTCTATTCCGCATATCTGTATCTGGATTTTTCCAATTATTATTATGATCATGGACTGGACGGGTTCGGCAACTGGTACAGGATCCAGGCGCAGGAAGAAAGGGACCACGCGATGCTTTTCATCCAGTATCTGCAGAACAACGGAGAAAAAGTAGTATTAGAGACGATCGACAAACCTGCGGTCGCTCTTGAGAGTGCAAAAGCGGTCCTTGCGGAAGGCCTTAGGCATGAACAGTATGTTACGGGCCTGATACATACCATATATGACGCTGCATATTCTGTGAAAGACTTCCGTACGATGCAGTTCTTAGACTGGTTTGTGAAGGAACAGGGTGAGGAAGAGACGAACGCCGATAATCTGGTGAAGAAGTTTGAACTGTTCGGCGATGATCCGAAGAGTCTCTATATGCTGGATAATGAGTTGGGGGCACGTGTATATTCCGCGCCGTCCCTGGTACTTTGATCATGAACCGTAAGAAGGTGATCTGTTCGTGTAAGCATGTGACCAAGGGAGATATCGCAGATGCTGTGGACAGGGGAGCCGGTTCATTCAAGGAAGTGAAGAAACTTACCAAGGTAAGCAAAAGCTGCGGGAAATGCAAGAAGAAGGCGAAGAAGCTTACGAAGAAATTATTAAAGGAAAGAGTAAGTTGAATATGGATAAGAAGAAATCAACTTTGGAGATGCTGCGGATCTCGGATGAAGTCTATACGCTTCTGAGCAGAATGACGAATCTGCCTTATGTGGAGTGCGACCCGGAGACCTATGACGACCAGATTTTCATCTTTTTTGATGAAGGCGAGGCAAAGAAAGCCGCAAGCCGGCTTCTGAATGAGAAGGCGCCGGTGCAGGCAGTCAAGGTAGAGAAGAGGAGTTTTCTGGTGTTCTACACCGCTTTGTATCCGATGGGGGTCAACTGTATTGTGGTGAATGAAGGGACGTCCGAAAGGATTGCGGTACAGTTAGAAGAGCTGATTCAAAGGGCGGATCCCCAGAAGCTTCCGAAAGGGCAGATCTGGGTGGAAAATCCCCAGTTTCATCTGACGGCGATTTATTTTGTCCAGGAGATCCGTAAGAATCCGGGGCAGGAGATGACGGATGAGCTGAAAGCTCTGTACGAAGAGATGCTGGCGCATTTCGGCAGAGGAAGATACATCTTTGCGGCGCGGCAGGATCAGGGGATACTGGTGCTGAAAGGAAAGGATGGGCAGGCGTATCAGCCGCTGTTCACAGATTCGCAGGAATTTCAGAAATTCAACCGGGAGAAGAAATTGCGGGCGATGGTAGTGGATGCCGGGAAGCTTGTGGAATTAGTGCCGCCGGAATGCAGCGGTGTCGTAGTCAATCCCATGGGAGTGAATGTTCAGCTGAAATTAGCGAGCAGGAATTGAGCGTCAGAGTATGAAAAAGACCAGATAACATTAGTTATCTGGTCTTCTTATAATCTCATTTCATGTAGTGCTTTTAGATATCTAAATCATATAGCTCATTTCATAAATATATAAAAAGTACACATAAATTACGATTATAGGGTGTAGCTTTAAATCTTTGTTACGTTCACTGCCTGCGGGCCTTTTGCGCCTTCAGTCACATCGTACTCTACGTCCTGTCCTTCTTCCAGAGATTTGAAACCTTCCATGTTCAATCCGGAGTAGTGTACAAATACATCGTTACCGCTCTCATCGGAAATGAAGCCGTAACCTTTTTGGTTGTTGAACCATTTCACTGTACCTTTCATGACAATACCCTCCATAGTAATTAATTGGATACACCGTATCTATAAAATATCTATAAAAATAGTCTATAGATAACTAGTTAATACACTAGCATATATTTATAGGCGAGTCAAGAGATTTTCCAATCTTTTTTCATGTTTTGTAACAGTTCAGCCTTCTGGTTCCACTGCTGCGGAATTTACCCTTTTTAAAGTCTGCCTGTAGCAAAGGGACGGTTCAGCATCATTTTACTTGACGAAACGGATGTAAAAGTGTAAAGTATATTTTATCAGAAAAGGTTTGAATCATGTAGATTTCAAAGTGAGAAATGAGTTAGCAGGGGAACAATAGTATGATTACATTAACGGGGAAAAAAGTGTCTGAGGGAATTGCGATCGGCAAGCTGTCTTTTTTCAAAAGAGACTCCAAAGAGATCCGGCGTATTTATGTAAAAGATGTGGAGAAGGAAGTGCAGCGTTTTCAAAAAGCGAGACAAAAAGCGTTGCAGGAATTAAAAGAACTCTATGACACTGCGTCAAAAGAAGTAGGAGAAGCCAACGCGGCGATCTTCGAGATGCAGCAGATGATCCTGGAGGATCATGATCTGGTGGATAAGATCACGAATATTATAGTGGAACATAAGCTGAATGCGGAATATGCGATCCAGACGGCGGCAGAGGAATTTATTGCGACGGCGGTCGTGAATGATAAGAATTATGTGCAGGGGCATGACGCGGACGTCAAGGATGTGTCTACCCGTGTCCTGCGGATCCTGTCCAGAGGTTTTAAAGATAAGATGCTGATGGACGAGCCGTTTGTCCTGGCGTCCGGGGAGCTCTATCCCAGCGAGGCAGTACAGCTTGATAAGACGAAGGTATTGGGTTTTGTCACAAGATACGGGACGATCAATTCCCATACGGCGGTGCTTGCGCGCACCAAGGGGATCCCTTCTGTCATAGGGCTTGGCGAGGCGCTTAAGAAGGACTATGAAGGCAAGACGATCATTGTCGACGGGTTCGAGGGAAAGATCTATATTGAACCGGACTATACGACGATCACGAAGATGAGACAGAAGCAGGATACGAATCATACGAAAGTGCAGAATCTGGAACGGCTGAAGGGAAAAGAGAACATTACCCAGAGCGGCCAGAAGATTGATGTCTGTGCGAACATCGGCACGAGGGAGGATATTGAGAATGTCCTTCGTAGTGACGCGGGCGGGATCGGATTGTTCAGGAGTGAGTTCTTATATATGGAGAGCGGTTCGAAGCCGCCTACGGAAGAGTATCAGTTTCAGGTATATAAGCTGGCGGCAGAGTCTATGGGAGTAAAAAAAGTAGTGATACGTACGGCTGATCTCGGAGGCGATAAGACCGCAGAGTGCCTGGATCTTGGAGAAGATAAGAACCCGGCTATGGGATATCGGGGGATCCGGGTGTCGCTGGATAAGGACGATGTGTTTAAGACACAGCTCCGCGCTATATTGCGGGCTTCTGCGTTCGGGAACCTTTCGATCATGTTTCCTATGATCACGTCCATAGACGAAGTGACCGTTGCAAAGCTGATGCTTGAGAAAGCAAAGAAGGAATTAAAGAATGAGAAGACCGCCTTCGATGAAGATATCCAGGTCGGCGTGATGATAGAGACGCCGGCTGCCGTGATGATCAGCGGAGAGCTGGCGAGAGAAGTGGACTTTTTCAGTATAGGGACCAATGATCTGCTGCAGTTTACCCTAGGAATGGACAGGCAGAATGAGAAGCTCGACAGATATTATAATGCGCATCATCCGGCGCTTCTTAAGATGATCCGGATCATTACCAATAATGTCCATCTGGAGGAAAAGCACATCAGTGTATGCGGAGACTTGGCTGCAGATCTGGAATTAACGGAATATCTGATCCAGATCGGAGTGGACGAGCTGTCAGTTGCCCCGAATCAGGTTCTTGCTCTCCGTAAGAAGATCCGGGAGATTCAATAGGGAAGACTGCGGAAGGGTTAACAGGCATGAAATAAAAAGTATCCCGGTAGAGATGTATTCATCTTTGCCAGGATACTTTTTTGAGTTCTTTGTAATATATCTTCCTAATGCAAATATCTTCCCGATCGCTTTACAGTGTATCTTCCCGCCGGATGTATCCGGGATTCTGAGGATCGGAGACAATTTCTTTTGCGTGAATGATCTTGGCGTTCTTATCGACAACCTGACAGTCGATCGTCGTATTTTCGCTGACGAATGTGCCGGGAAGAACAATACTGTTGCGGATCACAGCGCCTTTCTTGATCACGCATCCACGTCCGATGACAGAATTCTCGATGGATCCTTCTATCAGACATCCGTTTGATACAACAGAATTCTTAACGTCAGCCGTCTCAAAATACTGAGTCGGGCAGGAGTCGTTGGTCCTGGTGTAGATCGGCCAATTCTCATTATCGAACAGGCTGGTGGCTGTCTTCAGATCGATCAGAGAGAGATTCGCGTTGTAGAAGCTCTGAAGATCCGTGATGGCAGCAAAGAAGCCTCTGTGGGAAATACCGCGTATATCTAACTCGTCACATGCATTGTTCACAATATCGGCAAGGGTATACATAGAGGACAGAGTCCTTGCCTTTTTAACCAGATCAATAAAGAGATCTTTCTTCATGATATAGGTATCCATGAAGATATTCCTGTTCTTGGCGTTGCCGCGGTTTGGCTCCAGAGAGAGGACGCCTTTCTGGCGGTTCAGATTCACGGTGTTGCAGTTCAGACAGGATTCTTTTGCGTTATCAATGGAATGATAAAGCAGGGTAATGTCTGCGCCGGAATCAATATGGTTCTCAAGGAGTGTATCAAAATTCGCAGAATAAACCATATAGCTGGGTGCGATCACCACATATGGATTGTGTGATCTCTCGATGCACTCCATATTCTCGGTGAACGCAGCGATATCAGTATTGTAGATGTCATTCTCTGCTCTGGACTCGGAGAACAGAATATGTAATTTCCCGCGTTTCGAATTAATATTATAATGACGTCCTGTTCCAAGATGCTCGGTAAGGGAACGAGGTTTTCTTCTGATATATACCTGGATACGTTCGATTCCGCTGTTGCTCATGTTAGAGATCGGGAAGTCGATGATACGGTATCTTCCGAGGAAAGAGAAAGCTCCGATCGGACGATACTCTTCCAGACCCTTTACCCAGATGTGATTGCCGGAAAAATTAACGATTCCTAATGCTTTTCCCATATTATTCTACCCCCTTTACACGTTTTGCAACGAGTTCGATATGTTCGCTGTCCGCACTTCCGACGACAGCTTCTTTACCGATCTTGACACCGTCGGCAACTAATGCGCGTGTTACCACCGCGCCGGCTTCTACCTTAACGCCCGGCATCAGGACGCTGTCGATGATCTTCGCGCCTTCACCGACCTCTGCTCCGGTGAACAGGACAGAATTGCGCACTTCGCCTTCGATGACGCAGCCCTGTGTGATAAAAGCACGTTTGATCTGAGCGTTTGCTCCGATATAATGAGGCAGAGTTGTAACGTCTTCAGTATAGATCTTCCATGTCGGATCGTTCAGATCCAGTTCGTTATTCGTATCCAGCAGATCCATATTCGCTTCCCACAGAGAATCGATCGTACCGACGTCTTTCCAGTAACCTTTGAACTTGTAGGCGTAGAGAGTCTTGCCTTCGTTAAGAAGGTGAGGAATGATGTCCTTTCCGAAATCGTGCTTGGAATCAGGATCCTTCATATCGGCAACCAGCATCTTGCGAAGCGCTTTCCAGTTGAAGATATAGATACCCATAGACGCAAGATTGCTCTTCGGGTGTTCCGGCTTCTCTTCGAAATCAATGATACGGCCTGCTTCGTCTGTATTCATGATACCAAAACGGCTTGCTTCCTTCATCGGTACGCCGATGACTGCGATGGTCGCGTCGGCATTGTTTGCTTTATGCTCGGCAAGCATCTTGGCATAATTCATTTTATAGATATGGTCTCCGGAAAGTACAAGCAGGTATTCCGGAGAATATGTATCAATAAAATCAATATTCTGTGAGATGGCATCGGCAGTTCCCCGATATACGTCCAGATTGGCGTCAGCTTTTTCACGCGGAGGAAGTACGAACACGCCGCTGTCTTTTGCATCCAGGCCCCAACGTCTGCCGGCTGCAACATAACTGTTCAGAAGAACAGATTCATACTGGGTCAGTACGCCGACAATGTCGATGCCGCTATTTGCACAGTTACTTAATGGGAAATCAACAATGCGGTACTTTCCACCATATGAAACGGCCGGCTTAGCTACTTTATTCGTCAGGTCATGCAGACGAGAGCCACGGCCGCCAGCTAAGATCATCGCTAACATAGTATTTTGTTTCATAGTGAGTCCTCTCTTTCCATTTGTGTTACAATACATTTCCTATTATACAATTTTTTGAACATTTTTTCCATATTTTTGTGTAAAAAATCAAAAAATTTTGTTATATTTTGGAAGGCGACCGGCGGACCGGCGGAACGGTATGAGCGGACTAGGGAATGGCTTAAGTTTGGCGATACAGATACTTGACATATGACATGAAAAAAAGCAAAATATAGATACATGCGGGCATGCCGCATGATAGAACAGAACAGGATAAGGAACGGAAGAGGATCATGAATATATTGACGATGGAGCATATTACCAAATCATACACCGACAGGGTATTGCTTGACGATGCGGCGTTTTGTGTGGATGAGAGAGAGAAGATCGGTGTGATCGGGATCAACGGGATGGGGAAATCGACGCTTTTAAAGATCGCGGCAGGAATTGAGGATTGTGACGCGGGGAAGATAAGCAAAGGCAGCCAGGCAAAGATTAGCTATCTGCCGCAGACGCCTGTATTCGCAGACGGGATCACGATCCTGGAGGCAGTGCTGGAGGGAAATATCGAGGATGCGGACGAGCAGGAGAGATGGGGCGTCGAGGCGGAGGCGAAGTCTATGCTGAACCGTTTGGGATTTACAGATTACCATGAGCAGATCGGGCATATGTCAGGCGGCCAGAAGAAGAGGGCTGCGCTTGTGCAGGTGCTGCTGTCTTCCGCTGATATTCTCGTGCTTGACGAGCCGACCAATCATCTGGACCATGCAATGTCGGAATGGCTGGAAGAGTACCTGATCCAGTTCAGGGGAGCCGTTCTGTTGGTGACGCACGACAGATATTTCCTGGACCGGATCGTGGATCGGATCGTGGAAGTAGACCAGGGGAAATTATATCATTATCCGGGCAATTATTCGGAATATATCCGCCTGAAAGAAGAAAGGCAGGATATGGCGCTGACTTCGGAGCGCAAGCGAAAGAGCCTTCTTCGGACGGAACTAAAGTGGCTCGGACGGGGAGCACGGGCGAGAAGTACGAAGCAGAAAGCACATATCGACCGCATCAAAGCCATGCAGGAGGTGCAGGATATCCAGGAGGAAAGAAGGGTACGGTTGGATTCTGTGGCTTCACGGATGGGGAGTAAGACGATCGAATTATCGGAGATCTGCAAATCCTACGGGGAGCGGGCGTTGATAAAGGACTATAGCTATACGTTCTTGAAGGATGACAGGATCGGTATCATCGGTCCGAACGGGTGCGGTAAGTCGACACTCCTTAAGATCATCCATGGGGACATACAGCCTGATCACGGATGCATAGAGACCGGGCAGACGATCCGCATAGGATATTTTTCTCAGGAAAATGAAGCGATGGACGGATCCATGAAGGTCATTGACTATGTGAAAGAAGCAGGGGAATATATCGCGACGACCGACGGCAGGATCACGGCGTCTCAGATGCTGGAAAACTTCCTTTTTGACGGCGCCATGCAGTGGTCTAAGATCGAGAAGCTGTCGGGCGGGGAGAGAAGGCGGCTGTATCTGATGCGGGTGCTCATGGAGGCTCCGAACGTTTTGTTGTTAGACGAGCCGACGAATGATCTGGATATTCAGACCTTACGGATTCTGGAAGACTATCTGGACCGGTTTCATGGAATCATAGTGGCCGTATCCCATGACCGTTATTTTCTGGACCGCACAGTGAACCGTATCTTTTCATTTGAAGGCGGCGGCAGGATCTGGCAGTCGGAGGGAGGATATTCGGATTATCTGATCCGCAGAGAATTAGAAGCGCTTCCGGAAGAGAAGCGGCAGAGCATCAAGACAGAGCCCGGAGAGAAAGAAGAGAAGGGGACAAAGAATCCCTGGAAACAGCATGAGAAGAAGTTAAAGTTTACTTTTAAAGAGCAGAAGGAATTCGAAAGGATCGACGATGAGATTGCCGGGATCGAAGAGCAGATCGGGCTGCTGGATATACAGATCATGGAAAACGCGGTGAATTCAGCGAGATTAAATGAGCTCATGAAGGAGAAGGAGGAAAAAGAAGAGATATTGGAAGAAAAAATGGAAAGATGGGTCTATCTGAATGATCTGAATGACAGAATTCAAAAAGAGAAGGATGTAAAAGAAATTTAAAGAAGATTTAAAGATAATTTGCAAATAGTCCTTACATTCGGCGGATTTACGTGATATAATGTTTCTATAAAGGGATTATATGTCATTGAGGTACAACTTCATAGGTGTTAGTCTAGACATATTTGGCGTACGATCTTTAGGCAGTATGGGGAAAGCTGCCTGATTGTACGCCGTTTATCTTCTTAGAGGGTAAACGCCGCAGGGCATGTTCGGGGAATCCGGTATGTTAATGTCTGAGCATGCTCTGCTATATGGTGTTAGTGAACCATATATCAGGCAATCCTTTTGGCGGAATTGTTGATATGAACTGGTAAGGAGGTAATTATGTTTAAGATTGGTGATTATGTGGCACATTATAAGGAGGGTGTCTGTGAAGTAATGAGTATAGGGAAGTTGAATATGAGTTGTTCGGACAAGGATAAGGACTACTATACATTAAAGCCACTCTATGACGCCGGAGGAACCTTATATACGCCAGTAACGAATGAGAAGAGACAGATCCGGGAAGTGATCTCCGGAGCGGAAGCCCAGGCACTGCTGAAAGAGATCTCGGATATCGAATTGATCGGGGTAACGGATGAAAAACGAAGAGAGTCATTCTATAAAGAAGCTCTGTTAAAGAATCAGTGCAGAGACTGGATCGCGATCATCAAGACATCCTATACACGTAAGATGAAGAGGATCGCATCAGGAAAGAAAGTGATCAATGTAGACGACAGATACTTGAATATTGCGGAAAAGTTTCTGTACGGCGAATTTGCGGTTGCGCTTAATCTGCCGAGAGAAGAGGTCAAAGGATACATCAAAGATTATCTGGGAAAGAATTAAGCCGTATTTCCCGACAGGCACACAATCTTCCTCCTTGAATATATTATAGCATTAGAATATTAAGGAGGATATATTATGAGAAAGCGTCTGCTTGCCGCAGCCCTCGTTATGATGATGGTGCTGGCGGTACTGGCTGCCTGTGCGTCTAAGGATGAAAAGGCAGAAACAAAAGATACGACAGAAGTTAAGAATGTGGAAGAAACAAAGGAAGATGCGCCTGTGGAATCTGCGAAAGTGATCTTGAATGAAGTTGCCCATTCCATCTTCTATGCGCCGATGTATGTGGCGATTGAGGAGGGGTATTTTGAGGAAGAAGGAATTGAGCTTGAATTGGTTACCGGATTCGGCGCGGATAAGACGATGACCGCAGTGATCTCCGGAAGCGCAGATATCGGATTTATGGGTTCGGAGGCTTCGATCTATACCTATAATGAAGGCGCGAATGATTATGTCGTGAATTTTGCACAGCTGACGCAGCGTGCAGGGAATTTCCTTGTGGCACGGGAAGAGATGCCGGACTTTACATGGGAGGATATAAAAGGCAAGAATGTACTTGGCGGACGGAAAGGCGGTATGCCGGAGATGGTATTTGAATATATCTTAAAGGAGAACGGTATTGATCCGGCGCAGGATGTGAACATTGACCAGAGTATTGATTTCGGTTCAACTGCAGCAGCTTTTGCAGAGGAAAAGGGAGACTTTACGGTTGAATTTGAACCGGGAGCGACAAGTCTTGAGAAAGAGGGGAAAGGTTACGTCGTTGCTTCTCTTGGTACGGACAGCGGATATGTTCCATATACCGCATTCTCGGCAAAGCAAAGCTATATCAAGGATAATCCGGAAGTTATCCAGGGCTTTACCAATGCGCTTCAGAAGGGGATGGATTATGTGCAGACACATACCCCGGAAGAGATCTCAGCGATCATAGCGCCGCAGTTCAAAGAGACAGACCAGGATACGATCACGGCGATCGTGACACGTTATTACGATCAGGATACCTGGAAAGAAAATCTGATCTTTGAAGAGGAAAGCTTTGACCTTCTGCAGGATATTCTTGAAGGAGCCGGTGAACTTGCAAAGCGCGCTCCTTATCAGGAACTTGTGACTACGGAATTTGCCGAGAAGGCAGCAAAATAAATTCCTTGAAATAAAAGAGGCTGTTACAAAAAGCAGATTTATACGCTTTTTGTAACAGCCTTTTTAAAATGCCCAGGAAGGAGCCTGCCGGGTACAATGCCAATACAGTCGATGATCATCTTCGGTTCTGTTCTTCAACCAGATGCGCGGCTCCGTACATCTCTCTTAGCTTCGGCTTTTCGATCTTCCCCGTAGCATTGCGCGGCACGTCTGCGAATATGATCTTCCTTGGTCTTTTGTACCGCGGAAGCTTCTTGCAGAATTCACTGATGTCATCCTCCATACAGATCACTCCCGGTTTCAAAGATACGATCGCCGCCGCGATCTCTCCAAGACGCTGATCCGGCAGGCCGATCACTGCGACATCCAGGATCGCATCGTTGGTACGCAGGAAGTCTTCGATCTGTACCGGATAGATATTCTCGCCGCCGCTGATGATGACGTCTTTCTTACGATCTACCAGGAAGATGAATCCGTCTTCGTCCTCCATCGCCATGTCTCCCGTATAGAGCCAGCCGTCGTGGAGCACCTCTTCGGTTGCTTTCTTGTCATTATAATATTCCACCATGACGCCGGGACCTTTGACGGCAAGTTCTCCGGTCTCTCCCTGACTTACCAAAGCGCCTGTCTCGTCGATGATCTTCGTCTTCCATCCAAAGCCGGCTTTTCCGATCGCGCCTACCTTGTGGATGTTGTCTATGCCCAGATGAACACAGCCGGGACCGATCGATTCGCTTAATCCGTAGTTCGTATCATACTTATGATGCGGGAAATACTCTTTCCAATGTTTGATCAGGCTTGGCGGAACCGGCTGGGCGCCGATGTGCATCAGCCGCCATTGGTCGAGCTGATACATGTCAAGCTTGATCTTGCCGTTATCCAGAGCCAGAAGAAGATCCTGTGCCCAGGGAACCAGAAGCCATACGATCGTACATTTCTCCTCCGATACGGCACGAAGAATGAACTCCGGATTTGTCCCTTTAAGGAGTACGGCTTTGCCGCCCGTCAGGAAGCTTCCGAACCAATGCATCTTGGCGCCGGTATGATAAAGAGGCGGAATACATAAGAACACGTCATCTTTCGTCTGGCAATGATGATTCTGTTCCACCTTGGCAGAATGCATCAACGCCTCCTGGGTATGTAAGATCGCCTTTGGGAATCCTGTTGTCCCGGAAGAAAAATAGATCGCGGCATAATCATCGTCGTTGATATCGATCTTCGGCGACTGGCTGGAGCAGTTGGCAGAATGCATCGTATAATCTTCCGCAAATCCCGGACAGCCGTCTCCCACATAGTAGAGCAGGCGGTGCCTGCTGATATTGTCTGCGATCTCTTCCACACGTCCGATGAATTCCGGCCCGAATACAAGCACGTCTACTTCGGCAAGTTCCACACAATACTGGATCTCTTCTGCGGAATATCGGAAATTAAGGGGTACTGCAAGGGCTCCTGTCTTAAGTATTCCGAAATAGATCGGCAGCCATTCCAGGCAGTTCATCAGAAGGATTGCGACTTTGTCTCCTTTTTTGATCCCGCGTTCCAGAAGCAGATTCGCAAATCGGTTTGACTTTTCATTGAAGACATTCCATGTGATCTCGCGTCTATAGTAAGAGGCGCGTACAGGCACGATCAGCTCGTACTCCTTCCAGGTCACACGTCTTGTCTCCGGCATCTCCGGGTTGATCTCCACCAGGCATACGTCTTCTCCGTACAACCGGCAGTTTTTCTCCAGAATATCTGTGATAGGCATTAAAAAATCCCCTTTCTTCTTCGATACTTTAACGCTTTTACTCGTTGAAGTCAATCATACCCAATTTGTTTAAAAATGTCAAGGAAATTGCTATCTCTTTTCGGTAAACTTGATATAACAAGGAGCAAGCATATTTCTATCTGTCTATGATCTTATTCTTCTGCCGGTATTCTCTTGGCGACATCCCGTACACGCCCTTGAATGCCCTGGAAAAATGCAGGAGATTAGGATATCCTACGGACGCCCCGATATCGCCGACTGACTCATCCCCGATGATCAGTGCATCCGCCGCTTTGGTCATGCGGTAATGGATCAGGAATTCCTGAGGAGACTCGCCCACCACATTCTTGAAGACCTTGCCGAAATAGCTCCGGTCCAGTTTGCATTTCTTGGCAATATCCTCTACTGTGATATTCTTATCATAATTATGCTCGATATATACGACTGCCTCCCGGGCATAGAATTCACTGAGCTTTCCGCCCTGTAACTGCCGTTTCGACGCAGAATATTTGATCAGACAGTCCATGAAGAGATACAGATACCCGATCATCTCCAGATTTGATGCATTCTGGCTCCTTACGATCGTCATCATACGTTCCTTAAGGATCTTTCCATACTCAGGCTCGCTTAAGCTATACACCGGCGACTTATGGGATAATCCCGCAAGCTCTACACATTCCTTTGCCCTGAGCCCGCCGAATTCCAACCACACATATTCCCACGGTTGGTCATTATCGGCATAATAGGTATTGACGTATCCCGGTTCAATGATAAACCCGTTGCCTTCTTGTATATCATAATACGTGGCGTCCCCTTTCTCATCGTTGGCGTGCAGGCATCCTTTTCCCGAGATCACATAATGAAAAAGATAGTTATTTCTGACATATGGACCGAACGAATGTAATGGCTCACACTTTTCGTACCCATATTGATATATTGTCAGATCCATAAAACGTTCGTCCTGAAATACTGAAAACATATAATTCATCATGATGTGTCCCCCAACCTTTCTGATGTTCTTCGTACATCACGATACATCCCCTTCGGCAGCCCAAATTGCTGTCCGTGACATACTGCCTTTAGTCATTCTGTTCAAAATTACATCATACTTTTTGTGTAAAATCACGAAAATCTGTCTTCCCTCTTTATTATATACCATCATGGGTCTATACTTCAACAATTTCTTTTCAATCTCGAATCATGGTAAAATCCCGCCACATCAGAATATTTACCTTTCTGTAGCAAACTGCTATCATTTTACCAGTAAATACATAATAATTCATGCAACTTAACGAAACGATTCTGTGACATCTCAGGCAAACGCAGGATCCGCGGTAATTAAGGAAATGCATGGAGGGAAAAGGAGTAGTGTGGAATGAAAAGAAGAGTAATTGCCACAATGCTTGTGGCGGCAATGCTGATTGGGACCGTCGTCTCGGCGAGCGGATGTAGTTCCGAAGAGTCGGACGGAAAAACCCATATCACCATGCTTCAGTACAAGCCGGAGGCTGTCAAGGCTTTCGAGAAGATGGAAGAGGAATTCAACGCGACGCACGATGATATCGTGCTGCATATCGAATCTCCGAACGATGCCATGACCGTACTGAAGACACGTTTCATCAAGGAGGATGCCCCGGATATCATCGGTATCGGAGGTGACGTTAACTTCTCAAACTTCCTGGATGCCGAGATGCTGATGGACATCTCCGACTTCGAGGGACTTTCACTGATCAAGCAGGCTTACTTAGACATCGACAAGAACCTGGAATTCGTTCCGTTAGACGGCGTATATGCAGTTCCTTATGTTGCAAATGCCGCAGGCGTACTGTACAACCGAGAGATGTTCAAGGATAATGACTGGGAGATCCCGACCACATGGGATGAATTCATGGATCTGTGTGACGAGATCAAGTCTTCCGGACAGCAGCCGTTATACTTTGGCTATAAGGATGTATGGACCTGTCTGGCGCCGTGGAATGCCCTTGCCTGTGATCTGGCTCCTGCAGATGTCTGCCGTCAGGTAAATAAAGGCGAGACGAAATTCATTGACGAATACCCGGAAGTTGCCGAGAAGATGCTTGAGCTTCTCGATCATGCACAGGACGATCCGTTTGCATATAACTACAATGACGCATGTACCGCGTTTGCCAATGGCGAATCGGCTATGTATTGTATCGGAAGTTATGCCGTTCCGCAGATCCAGTCCGTGAATCCGGATATGGATATTGATTCCTTCGTTATGCCGGGATGCGACAATGCGGATGACAATGTCCTGAACTCCGGTGTAGACCTTCAGTTCTGTATCACGAAGGAATGTCCGGACAAAGAAGCAGCTTATGAAGTATTAAGCTTCCTGTTAGAGGACTCCACTATCCAGACCTACTTAGACGACCAGAACGCCGTACCATGTAAGGATACGGAATTCAAGCTTTCTCCGGCTCTTGACGGCATGCTCGACTACATCAACGAAGGCAAGATGGTCGACTATCAGGATCACTACTATCCGGCAGAGATGAGTGTGGATGCGCAGATCCAGACCTTCTTATTAGACGGCGACGTAGACAAGTTCCTAAACAAGTTCGATACCGACTGGGTACGTTACAACCGTGATATTATCCGCAAAGTACAGGATTATGAGAAAAAGGGAGGGAATCAATAATGAATAAAAAACTCAGCAGAAACCAGACCTTTTTGTTAATTACAGTCCCTGTCTTGGCATTGTTCTTTTGCTTTAATACTCTGCCACTGATCAAGGGCCTGATCTACAGCTTCACGAACTTCAAAGGCTTCGGAAGCTACGACTGGGTGGGAATGCGCAACTATGCCGACTTATTTACCGATGCGCGTGTCGGGAAATCCTACCTCTTTACTTTTAAATTCGCGATTCTGGCAACTGTTCTGACGAATGTGATCGCCCTGCTCCTCGCGCTGGGCTTAAATGGTAAGATCAAAGCCAAGAGCGCTTTAAGAGGTATGTACTTCGTTCCGAGAATCCTGGGCGGATTGGTTGTAGGTTATATCTTCGGATATATCTTTACATACATCCTTCCTGCACTGACCAAAACCGGAAGTATGCTTTCAGACACAAGGACAGCGTGGATCGCTATCGTTATCGTAACCGCATGGCAGTCCATCGCTCAGACGACCCTCATCTACATCTCCGGTCTTCAGACCGTACCGGAAGACGTATATGAGGCGGGCGCGATCGACGGCGCGACCGGATGGTTAAGCTTCAAGTCACTGACTTTCCCGCTGATCATCCCGTTCTTCAGCATCAACATGGTATTAAGCATGAAAGACTTCCTGATGGTATTCGACCAGATCATGGCGTTGACCAAGGGAGGTCCTGCACAGAGTACCGAGTCTATCTCATTCTTGATCTACAACAATGGTATGGGCGGCGGACAGTTCGGTTTCCAGAGCGCTAACGCGGTTATCTTCTTCATCGTGATCGTTGCGATCTCTGTTGCCCAGCTTACTATTACAGGAAAGAAGGAGGAACAGTTATAATGAAACAGAAAAATAAAGTTGCGGCTACCACTAATTGGCCGCTTACCATCCTTTTGATCGTTGGCTGCCTGACTGTTATCTTCCCGCTTTATATGGCGCTTGTGATCGCATTCAAGAAACCGTCAGAGATGACCAACGACATTGCCGGGGCGTTAAGCCTGCCGAAGAGCTGGAGCCTTGAAAACTTCGCGGAAGCTATGCGTGTCACAGACTTCTGGCATTCACTTGGATACAGTGTCATGATCACTGTTGTGACAGTAGTGCTTGCCATCCTGCTCCACTCCCTTGCCGGATACGCGATCGGAAGAAGCATGGCTAAGAGCAAATTCTACAAAGTATCCTACCTCTATATTGTAAGCGGTATGTTCGTACCTTTCGCCATCCTGATGATGCCTCTGGTAAAGCAGACTGCGCAAATGGGTATTGACAACTGGTTCGGAGTTATATTATGCTATCTGGTGTTCTATATGCCGATGAATGTAATGCTTTACTCCGGCTACTTAAAGAACATCCCGATCGCACTTGAGGAAGCCGCTTTCGTGGACGGCGCCACCACATGGTCAACCTATTGGAAGATCATCTTCCCGATCATGACGCCGATGCACGCTACGGTTGCCGTACTGACCGCCCTCGGAACCTGGAACGATGTTATGACTCCGCTTGTCATCATGTCCGGTACAGGCGTCAACACACTGCCTTTGGCACAGCTGACATTCCAGACACAGTTCGGTACGAACTACAACCTGGCATTCGCCTCTTACCTGTTGGCACTGCTGCCAATCCTGATCTTCTATCTGGTATGCCAGAAGCAGATCATCAACGGTGTCGTAAATGGTGCGGTAAAATAATCAGAATACTGAAATGAGGACAAACTTATGGCTATTTTATTTGACAGCACGAGCAGACTATTTACTTTGACAACAGCCCATAGTATGTACCAAATGAAAGCAGACAGGTATGGAGTATTACTCCATACCTGGTTTGGTATGAAGGGTTCTGCTTTCGACTACTCCTACCGGATCGCATATGCAGACCGCGGTTTCTCCGGCAATCCTTATGATGCGGGAGAGGACCGGACCTATTCTCTGGATGTGCTTCCGCAGGAATTTCCGGTCTATGGAAGCGGGGATTACCGTTCTACGGCTCTGAAGGTCCGCTATCCGGACGGAACCACAGCATGTGACCTGCGTTATCTGAAACATGAGATCCGAGAGGGAAAGTATTCCCTTCCGGGACTGCCCGCACTCTTTGATACACTTCCGGATGCAGAAGATCACGCTTCTGGTTTATCCATAGAGGCGCAGTCGGATACCCTTGTCATCACACTGGAGGATACCCGCCGTATGTTCTATGTTCATCTGTATTACGGCGTGATGGAGAACCTTGACGTCATCACAAGAGCTGTCTGCGTCGAGAACCACAGCGATGCGGACATTTATATTGAGAACATCCAGAGTGTCTGTGTGGATCATCTGCACGGCGATCACGATCTGCATACCTTCTACGGACGTCATGTGAAGGAGCGTAATTATCAGCGCACCCATGTGATGCATGGGATCCAGTCGGTGGGCAGTACGCGGGGAACCTCAAGTCACCAGTACAATCCCTTCCTGATCCTGTCCGATCGGGATACGACAGAGGATACCGGAAGCTGCTATGGTTTCTCTTTCCTTTACAGCGGAGATTTCATAGGAAGCGCCGAGCTTGATCAGTACGACCAGACCCGTTTCCTGCTTGGGATCCATCCTGATAACTTCTGCTATTGTGTAAAACCAGACGAATGCTTTTACGCGCCGGAAGCTGCTATGGCGTATTCCGAGTGCGGGCTTGGAAATCTGTCGCGTATCTTCCACCGTGCTTTCCGCAGTCATCTGTGCAGAGGGAAATGGACAGTTAAGAGGCGTCCTGTCTTACTGAATGACTGGGAGGGCGTATACTTTGATTTTGACGGGGAAAAGCTGATACAGATGGCAAAAGACGCATCGGAGCTTGGCGTTGAACTCTTCGTTATGGACGACGGATGGTTTGGCAAACGTGATCTGGACGTATCCGGCCTTGGCGATTGGATTGTAAATGAAAAGAAATTAGGCTGTACACTAAAGGAACTTTCAGACCAGATCCATGATTTTGGTATTCAGTTCGGTATCTGGTTCGAACCGGAAGGGATCAACGAGGACAGCGATCTGTACCGGGAGCATCCGGACTGGACATTTCAGATTCCTGGGAAACAGCCTACCCGTTCCCGGCTTCAATTACTGCTTGACTTCTCCAGGGAGGACGTCCGGGATTACATTTTCACCCATATATGCCAGGTGCTTGATTCTGCCAGGATCGAATACCTTAAGTGGGATCTGAACCGAAGCCTTGCGGATCTCTACAGCGCCGCGCTTCCCGCCGAACGACAGGGTGAGATCATGCACCGCTATGTGCTCGGGCTCTATGATATGCTGGAGAAGCTGGTACGGCGTTATCCGGATCTGCTGATCGAGGGCTGCAGCGGAGGAGGAGGCCGTTTCGATGCGGGTATGCTCTATTACACGCCGCAGATCTGGTGCAGCGACGACACGGACGCCATCGAGAGACTCAGCATCCAGTACGGGACTTCTTTTGGTTATCCTGTGAGTACGATGGGTTCCCATGTCTCACACTGTCCAAATGAACAGACCCGGCGTATCGCTCCGTTAAATACCCGGGCGACCGTCGCAATGTCCGGCACATTCGGGTATGAGCTGGACGTCAATAAGATGTCCGGGGAAGAGAAGGAGATCGTAAAGGCGCAGATACAGGAATTCAAGAAATACTATGATCTGATCCAGTACGGAGATTATTACCGGCTCACCGATCCGGATACGGTGGAAGCCTATCACGGATGGGAATTTGCAGCTTCGGACGGAAGCGAAGCGCTTCTGTGTATCGTTGCACTGCAGATCCATCCCAATGGCCCGGGACGCTGGATGTGCCTGAAAGGACTGAAGAAGGACAGTATCTATGTGGTAGACGGGAAGGAATACCCTGGTGATGTGCTGATGAACGGCGGCTTGCTGCTTCCGGGGGCGACGGAGGAATATCAAAGCTTCCGGATCCATATTGTGGAAAAGCAGAAGGCTGGCGAATAAGCGGAACGGGAAAACCGTGACTGTGCAAGAATAGTGGAGAAAAAAAGAAGGGCTGTTGCATCATGTAGCTTATGCAACAGCCCATTAAAATATGGAGCATACGGGATTCGAACCCGTGACCTCCACACTGCCAGTGTGGCGCGCTCCCAACTGCGCCAATACCCCATGGCATGATTATAACACAGATGGGAGCCGGAAGGAAGAAAAAAATCAGCAGATAACGATAATTTTTCTAGGAGTAGTCTGTGCAGGAATACTTCTGGTAGTTACCGTATAATATACGATCAGTGTCTGTCCGCCGAGAGGGCAGGGAAACGGCTGTCCGTTGGAGGTTACGATATCGGTAGAACGTCCGACGTTCAGTTTCAGCGTTCCGTCAAAAGATACCAGGTCGTTATCGAATTCTCCTGCATAGAGATTCTCCTGCGGATTCCGGCGGCCGATGATGATCGCCTGGTATTGCGGCGGATAGATCAGAGGGATCGGAAGATCCGCATCATAGAATGCCGTGACGTTCATTCCGACCCGTAGGCGTATCTCGCTTATCACGTAGGTATCCGGACTTATGATGAAGTTCTGGATCCCGTCAGAATTGCGGATCGTGACCTGCTGCATACAACAGTTATTGTCTAATGTAGTGATACTTTGAATAACTCCGTTAACTGGGACCAAAGAAGGCATAATAAAAACCCCATTTTTCATTAGTATATGCAGAGATTACCGATGGTGTTCGCCGGGTTTGGCAGAAGCGGCGTGCGCCTCCGGTTTGATAGAAGCGGCTCTGCCGTTAGGGGGAAGGAAGTGATACAGTTCCTCGTATGACTCGATCTCTTCGGCAGAGACAGGCTCGGAAGGGATCAACCCGGTACAGTCGTGAGAAGACGCGGCATTGGACAGATAATCATATTCGTCTATTATTTTCTGGTTTTCTTTCTCTTCTTTTTTCATAGCAGACCTCCTGATATAATGAATGCTTTGCAATATTGAATGAAATATTTAATGTAATTTTTAGATATAGAATGTGTAGAAAAAAGAGAGTATATACTGTATAATATTTCCACATGTAATAAAAATTAATGTAAAAAATAGATGTCGAGAAGCAGACATCAGGAAAGAAGGATGATTCTATGAATATTGAGATTGATACACATTCACATACGCTTGCCAGCGGGCATGCTTATAATACGATCCGTGAGATGGCGGCGTCAGCAGCGGAAAAGGGGCAGAAAGGACTGGCGATCACGGATCATTCGATACGTATGCCGGGAACATGCCATATCTATTATTTTCAGAATATGCGGATCGTGCCGAGAAAGATGTATGGAATAGAGCTATTGCTGGGGACGGAGCTGAATATCCTGAATGAATCCGGCGAAGTGGATATGTCGCAGGGACTTCTGGCGGAAATGGATATCGCGATCGCAAGCATGCATCTCCCATGTTATGAGGGAGAATGCACCAGGGAGAAGATCACGCAGGCATATGTGAACGTTATGGAGAATGAGTATGTAGATATTATCGGGCATCCGGATGACGGAAGATTCCCGGTGGATTTTGAAGTGTTGGCAAGAGAGGCGAAGAGAACCAAAACGCTGTTGGAAGTGAACAATTCATCTCTTCGGCCGGAAGGATTCCGGATCAATGCGGTGGAGAATTGCCGGCGTATGTTAGAAGAATGCAAGAAGCATGAGGCAATGATCGTTCTGGGGACGGATTCTCATGTGGATGTAGATATTGCGGAATATCCATATGCGTACCGTATTCTGAAAGAGGTGGATTTCCCGGAGGAGCTGGTTGCCAATCGCTCGCTTGAGAAGCTTAAGTCATGCCTTAAACATACGTTCTTTTAAACCGACAGCACATGTGTAAAAGCATGCTCATCAAATTTTTCGGTGTACTAGAAAAAGGTATGGACTTTATAAATTTAGTGTGTTAAAATGTAACAGTGATCAGTAATGAAATCTGTTACGGAGGAGCCGGTGTTATGAGTAAGAAGATCAGGACAGATGCGGTAGACTATTTGTTTCGTGCGATATTGAGCCTTGAAAATAAAGAGGAGTGTTATACTTTTTTTGAAGATATATGTACGATCAATGAATTGCTTTCATTGTCGCAGAGATTCGAAGTGGCGAAGATGTTAAGAGAGCATAAGACGTATCTTGAGATAGCGGAGAAGACCGGAGCATCGACTGCAACCATAAGCAGAGTGAACCGCTCTTTGAATTATGGCAACGACGGATACGACATGGTATTCGCGAGGATCTGTCAGGAAGATCAAAAAAAGCCTGAGCCGTAGAGATGATCGAGTAGCAGAAGGAGCGGATGGTTGGTAAATAAGCGGTAAATTAGGTAAGATTTAACATCTTGTAAAAAAGAAGAAATAAGGCTTTGCGGACCTTATTTCTTCTTTTTGCCTTGTTTTTCTTCAGGAAGCTGATCCAACAGCTTTTCAATGATCTGTTTCTTGATATATACATCGAAACTTAGACTGCAGATGAAAGCGAAGAATTGAAGATAATCCCGCTCCTCTGACGGGGCGTCGGGGAAGCGGCTCATCGCATGGTGGTAGGATTTGGCAACGTCTTTTTGCAGAGCGTCGATCCTGGATTTCTCCAGACGGCAGATCTCTTCATAGATAGACGTCATGTTGAAGTCCTTTCCGTTGTCGAAATATCTCTCCGTAATGGGATTCAGCATGGTCTCGATATCTTTGATCGAGAGGATATTCTTAAAATAGTAGATAAATATCATGACCAGAATGTGCTCCCTGGAGTATTTCTTCTTGACAGGGGGAGGAAGCAGGTTATTCTTGGCGTAATTATTGATCATGGTCTTGGTCAGGACTTTGTCCTCTTCACGCCGTTTTGCAGAACACAGCTGTTCTTCCATAAAAGTAGTGACCTGGTCCATGTACAGGTCGATGTTCGGGATATCTTCGGGCTTAACGTAATCAATACGCGAGATACTGGTCAGAATACTATTTAACATATCTTTTGTGTCAATTGTCATATTATCACCTCAATGTAACAATTATATAGTTTTTAAAACTATATGACAAGGATTTTTTAAATACTCTATCAAATTTTTATTTTATGTGTTATAACAGTAAGTAAGGTATGTGGATGCTCCCAAAATTTTTTGGGAGTGTTCGTAGCTAGGAGGAAAAAATGAACATGTTAAAGAAATTATTTGCCCCGGTAGATATGACCGTAGGGAAACCCTGGGAAGATATTCTGTTGTTCACCGTACCGATGCTGATCGGGAATATCGCCCAACAGTTGTATAATACGGTGGACAGTGTGGTAGTGGGAAATTATGTAGGGGACAATGCGCTGGCGGCAGTGGGAAGCGCCGGGCCGATCCTGAATCTGCTGATCGTGCTTTTTATCGGGATCAGTGTGGGAGCCAGTATCATGGTATCCCAGTATTTTGGCGCAAGGAAGAGGGAAGATTTATCTATCGCGATAGCGAACAGTATCGTGCTGACGGCGATCTCATCCGTTATCATCATGGTGGTGGCGACGTTGGTCGCAAGGCCGCTTCTGGTACTCTTAAAGACGCCGGAAAGCATCCTTGACTGGTGTACTTCGTATCTTCGAATCCTGTTTCTCGGGATATTGGGACTGGCATTCTACAATATTCTCAGCGGGATCTTAAGAGGGCTTGGGGACTCCATCTCTGCCCTCTTGTATCTGATCGTGTCAAGCGTGCTGAATATTATTCTGGATCTGATATTTGTGATACGTTTTGACATGGGAGTCAGCGGCGTGGCGCTGGCGACGGTGATCGCACAGGCGATCTCGGCAGTACTGTGTCTCCTGAAGCTGATGCGGATGAAGGAATTATTTGATTTTAGGAAATCTTATTTCAGACTGACTAACCGGCATGGGATGAATATTATCCGTCTGGGAGTCCCGTCGGGAGTCACGCAGGCGATCATGTCCATGGCGATGTTGGTAGTACAGTCTCTTACGAACAGTTTCGGAGAGCAGTTCATTGCATCGAATGTTATCGTAATGCGTGTGGATGGATTTGCGATGCTGCCGAACTTCTCATTTGGAACAGCAATGACTACCTATGCAGGGCAGAACGTAGGCGCAAGAGCCTATGACCGCGTGGTGCAGGGGGCGAAACAGGGAACCTTGATGGCGATCGGGTTCTCTGCGGCGATCACGGCGCTGATCCTGGTGTTTGGCAGGAATCTGATGTCGATCTTTACCAATACGGCGGATCTGGTAACGCTCAGTATGAACATGATGCGGATCCTGGCAGTCGGCTATATCGCGATGGCGATCATCCAGAGCCTGTCCGGGGTCATGCGCGGAGCGGGGGATACGGTGACGCCTATGTGGATCTCCATTGTAATGACCATCTTCCTTCGGGTGCCGATCGCTTATGGGTTAGTTTATCTGACGAGGAGTGAGCAGTTCCCGGGAGGACGCAAGGAGTGTATCTACATATCACTGCTGATCTCGTGGGTGTTGGGTGCGATCATTACGAGTTTCTTCTACAAAAAAGGAAAATGGAGAGAGAAGGCAATTTAGTCTTGAAATCGCGGTTCCGGCGAGTTATAATATTCCATATGAAAAGAGAAGATCTTCAGGGCAGGGTGAGATTCCCTACCGGCGGTACAGCCCGCGAGCCGTAAGGTTGATTCGGTGAGATTCCGAAGCCGACAGTATAGTCTGGATGAGAGAAGATAAATGGTATGGATCCGATTATTTATTTTGTTATGTATGCTCTGAAATGTGGTTTGCGTTTCAGAGCTTTTTCTTGTTTGAATAACCCGCCATACTTCTAAAGATCATTCGGTGATACCCCTGTGGATGGATTCTGCAGGGGTTTTTTTGCCGGAGAGGAGGGAGAGCATATGACAGACCGGGATTATATGAGCCGGGCGATAGAACTTGCAAAGAGAGGGATCGGCTTAACAAATCCGAATCCTATGGTGGGGGCGGTGATCGTGAAGGATGGGCGTATCATTGGCGAGGGATATCACAGACGCTGCGGGGAACTGCATGCGGAACGCAACGCGATCGCGTCGCTTACGGAATCGGCGCAGGGGGCGACGATCTATGTGACGCTGGAGCCTTGCTGCCATTATGGAAGGACTCCGCCTTGCACGGAAGCGATCCTTGCGCAGGGGATCACCCGCGCAGTCATAGGCTCAAGGGATCCGAACCCTAAGGTGGCAGGCAAAGGAGCGCGGATCTTGCGGGAGGCAGGAGTCAGTGTGGAAGAGGATTTTATGAAGGAGGAATGTGACCGGCTGAATCCGGTATTCTTTCATTATATTACACATGGGACGCCTTACGTCATCATGAAATATGCAATGACGGCGGATGGAAAGATCGCGACCAGGACGGGCGCTTCCAAATGGATCACCGGAGAGGAAGCAAGGAGGGAAGTACAGAAGCTCCGGCACCGCTGTATGGGGATCATGGCAGGGATAGGAACGGTGCTTGCAGATGATCCGATGCTGAACGTCCGTATAGAAGGCGGAAAAAGTCCGGTGCGTATTATCTGCGACAGCAATCTTCGGATTCCGCCGGACAGCCAGATATGCCGGACGGCGAAGGAATATCTGACCATTGTGGCATGTGCGGCAGAGTGTCTGAAGGGAGACGGGCAGGATGACAGAAGCAAGAAACGCAGCCGGCTTGAGGAGCTTGGCATCCAGGTGATCCATGTTCCGGACGGCGACGGCAGTGTGGATGTAAGAAGGCTCATGGAGATACTTGGCGGGCAGGGGATCGACAGTATACTCCTGGAAGGCGGCGGCACACTCAATGACAGCGCTCTGCGCGCCGGGATCGTGCAGGAGGTCCGTGCATTCGTCGCTCCGAAGATATTCGGAGGCGCCGGGGCACAGACGCCCGTTGCCGGGATAGGAGTGCGGCTTCCGGATGAGGCAGTCCGGCTGGAGCTTTGTAAGGTGTCACAGATCGGGGACGATCTATTGTTAGAATATAAGGTAGGGAAGGAGAGGGCATGTTTACAGGAATCGTAGAAGAGATGGGAAAGATCCGTCATGTAGCGTTAGCGGGAAGTTCCGGGCAGATAGCGGTTCAGGCGAGGAAGGTTCTGGAGGGTACGAAGATCGGAGACAGTATCGCGGTGAACGGGGTCTGCCTCACAGTTACCTCACTGCAGCCCGACGGATTCACCGCGGATATTATGGCAGAAACCTGCAGGCGGAGCAATCTTGGACAGGGAAGGCAAGGCGAGTTCGTAAACCTGGAACGGGCAATGGCGGCAGACGGCAGGTTCGGCGGACATATCGTGTCCGGACATATAGACGGAACCGGGGTCATATGTGCGAGTAAGAGAGAAGAGAATGCCGTATGGATCACCATAGGAACAGAAGAGGATATTCTGAGGCTGATCGTTGAGAAAGGTTCTATTGCGATCGACGGCATCAGCCTGACGGTGGCAAAGGTGGACGCAGGACAGTTTCAGGTGTCGGTGATCCCGCATACCGGAGAAGAGACTACATTGCTTCACAAAGCAGTCGGAGCGCAGGTGAACCTGGAGAATGATGTGGTGGGAAAATACGTAGAAAAGCTTTTGGGGATCGCACATCCGGAAAAAACAGAGGAATCCGGACTCACGATGGAATTTCTGAGGGAATATGGAATTTAGTATATAACAAAGGAGAAGAAGAGATGGAGCAAAGATATCAATACGATTCGATCGAGGAGGCGCTGTCAGAGTTAAGAGCCGGTAAGATCATCCTGGTTACGGACGACCCGGACAGGGAGAATGAGGGAGATATGGTCTGCGCGGCTCAGTTTGCGACACAGGAGAATATTAATTTTATGGCGAGCTGCGCGAAAGGGCTGATCTGTACACCGATGAGCGCAGATGTGGCGGCGGCTTTAGGATTGCCGCCGATGGTGGCAGAGAACACGGATAATCACAATACGGCGTTCACGGTGTCTGTGGATCATGTGGATACCACGACAGGGATATCTGCGGCAGAGCGTTCTTATACGATGATGAAATGTGTGGACGAAGGAACGAAACCGCAGGATCTTCGAAGACCCGGGCATGTATTTCCGCTGATCGCAAAGCGGGGAGGGGTACTGGTACGCAATGGGCATACGGAGGCGACGGTTGACCTGATGCGGCTGGCAGGGCTTAAAGAATGCGGCGTATGTTGTGAGATCATGGAAGAAGACGGAACCATGATGCGCACGGACAATCTATGGAAGCTGGCAAAAGAGCATCAGCTTAAGTTTATTACGATCAAGGAACTGCAGGACTACTGCCGGGTACATGAGAAGCATGTGGTGAAAGAGGCGTCAGCCGAGATGCCGACGCAGTATGGACAGTTCCGTATTCATGGGTATGTCAATGATATCACGGGAGAGCATCATGTGGCATTGGTAAAGGGAGAGATCGGAGACGGAAGAGATGTGCTCTGCCGGGTACATTCAGAGTGTCTGACCGGCGATACCTTCGGTTCCATGCGCTGTGACTGCGGGAAGCAGCTTACGGAAGCCATGCGCCAGATTGAAGAAGAGGGGCGGGGGATCGTTCTGTATATGCGCCAGGAAGGACGCGGCATCGGGCTGATCAATAAGCTTAAGGCATATGAGCTTCAGGAGCAGGGGCTGGATACGGTGGAGGCAAATATCCGGCTGGGTTTTGCGCCGGATCTCAGAGAGTACTGGGTAGGAGCGCAGATTTTGTCAGATCTCGGGGTGAAGTCGCTGAGGCTTCTGACCAACAATCCGGAGAAGGTATATGGATTAAGTGATTTTGGGCTGGAGATCAAAGAACGTGTTCCGATCGAGATCGCGCCGCAGAAATACGATATCGTATATATGAAGACAAAGCAGGAGAAGATGGGACATATTTTCAATGAGATCGCTTTGTAATACACTAGGTAAGGGTAGATCATAAAATCAGAGGAGGTAATTGAGATGAGACAGATTCAGGTTTTGGAAGGAAATGTAGTAGCGCCGGAGGGAATGAAGGTTGGCATTGTAGCATCCAGGTTCAATGAGATCATTGTGAATAAGCTGTTGGGCGGCGCGGTGGACGGATTGGTGCGTCATGGTGTAGAGGATAGTAATATCACGGCAGCATGGGTTCCGGGAGCATTCGAGATCCCGGTTACGGCACAGAAGATGGCACAGTCAGGCAAATATGACGCGGTTATTTGTGTGGGCGCGGTGATCAGGGGGGATACTACTCATTATGATTATGTGTGCAACGAGGTGTCAAAGGGCGTGGCACATGTGGGGCTTGCCGCAGGCATACCGGTGTTATTCGGAGTGATCACAACAGAAAATATCGAACAGGCAATAGCACGTGCAGGAAGCAAAGCAGGCAACAAGGGATATGATTGTGCGTTGTCGGCGATCGAGATGGTTAATCTGATGAAGCAGATCTAGCTAATGGTTCTTGCATTTCTCCTTTAAAACTCCTATAATGATAATATAGTTTTAAATCGGAGGAAAGGAAACGAGAAGATTGAGTATATATGATACATTAAACGGACAACAAAAAGAGGCGGTGCTTCATACAGAAGGACCGCTTTTAATACTGGCTGGAGCGGGCTCCGGCAAGACGAGGGTGCTGACGCACCGGATCGCCTATCTGATCGACGAGATGGGTGTAAATCCATGGAATATCCTTGCGATCACATTTACCAATAAGGCGGCGAAGGAGATGCGTGAACGTGTAGATAACCTGGTGGGATTCGGTTCGGAGAGTGTCTGGGTAAGCACTTTCCACTCAAGCTGTGCCAGGATCCTGCGAAGACATATTCCGCTGCTGGGATATGATTCGAATTTTACGATTTACGACACGGACGACCAGAAGTCTTTGATGAAAGATGTATGCAAGCTGCTGCAGATTGATACTAAGATGTATAAAGAACGAACCCTGCTTGGCGCCATAGCCCATGCAAAGGAAGAGTTGGTGGGGCCGCAGGAATTCCGTCTGCGGGCGGAAGGAGATTTTGTGCGGCAGAAGATAGCGGAAGTATATGAGGAATATGAGAAACAGTTGAGAGCGAATAATGCACTGGATTTTGACGACCTTCTTGTGAAGACCGTGCAGCTGTTCCAGACACAGGCAGATGTACTGGAGAATTATCAGGAACGCTTCCGTTACATTATGGTGGACGAGTATCAGGATACGAATACGGTGCAGTTCGAGCTTGTACGCCTGTTGTCTTCCAGATACCGGAACCTCTGTGTAGTTGGCGATGATGATCAGTCCATCTATAAATTCCGGGGAGCGAATATCAAGAATATCCTGAATTTCGAAGAGTTCTTTGAGGACGCGAAGGTGATCAAGCTGGAACAGAATTACCGTTCGACCGGTAATATATTGAATGCGGCGAATGCCGTGATCCGGAATAATTACGGCAGAAAGGAGAAGACTCTCTGGACGGCGAACGGGGATGGAGAGAAGCTTGAACTCAGGCAGCTAGATTCGGCTTATGATGAAGCAGAATATATTATAGACGATATCAGGAACCGGGTGGACAAAGGAGAAGGTACATATGATCATCATGCGATCCTCTACAGGACCAATGCACAGTCACGTCTGTTCGAAGAGAAATTCGTGACTGCGAATATTCCCTACCGGATCGTCGGCGGCATTAACTTCTATGCAAGACGTGAGATCAAAGATGTACTCAGCTATCTGAAGACGGTGGATAATGGGAAAGATGACCTGGCGGTTCGAAGGATCGTCAATGTGCCGAAGAGGGGGATCGGCCTGACAAGTATAAATCGCGTTCAGGAGTATGCGCTGCAGAAGGAGATCGGATTCTACGAGGCGCTCCAGGCAGTCGATCTGATCCCTGGTATCGGCAGAGGCGCGTCCAAGCTTGAGTCTTTTGTGGCGTTGATCGAGCATTTTAAGGCTGATGCCCGGGAGATGAGCGTATCAGATTTGATGCAGGAGATCCTGGATGAGACCGGATATGTGGAGAGCCTGAAATCAGAAGGCGATGAAGAGGCAGAGGCTAGGATCGAGAATATTGATGAATTGATGAGTAAGATCGTAGCGTATGAAGAATCTTGCGAAGAGATGAATGAGCCGGCGACGCTTGGAGGATTCCTGGAAGAGGTTGCACTGGTGGCGGACATAGACAGCCTGGATGAGAGCAATGATCATGTGGTGCTGATGACTCTTCACAGTGCAAAGGGCCTGGAGTTTCCGCATGTATATCTGGCAGGTATGGAAGATGGGATCTTTCCAAGCTACATGACGATCATTTCGGAAGATGCGGAGGACTTAGAAGAAGAGAGGCGGCTTTGCTACGTGGGGATCACGAGAGCAGAGAAGGAACTTACCCTTACCTGCGCCAGACGGCGGATGGTCCGCGGCGAGACGCAATTTAACCGAATGTCAAGATTTTTAAAAGAGATACCGGTGGAGTTGGTTTCGACGGGAAATGTATTCGAGAAAGAGAAGAAAGAAGATATCCCGAAGAAAAATGCTTATATGCAGGCAAAACAGGTATTCCAGACGAAGGTCTATGCGGCGCAGAAGCCGGTGAAGCAATTTGGGACGCCGGCAGGCGGGAAGCTGTCATACGAAGTGGGCGACAGAGTAAGCCATATGAAGTTCGGGGAAGGAACGGTCACGGCGATCGTGGAAGGAGGCAGGGATTACGAGGTCACGGTGGACTTTGACAGCGCAGGGACAAAGAAGATGTTTGCGGCGTTCGCGAAGCTTAAAAAAGTTTAGTGTGAGTACAATTATTTTACACATTTTTTCATAAAGATGTAGTAATCTTAAATTGTTAGTGTTATAATAAATCCAAGATTTGAATTTGTCAGGACGTAGAATACGGCTTGAAAAAGCAGAGGAAAGGATGTAGAAAGAATGAATAAAGTAGAGGAAATTATTGCAGCAACAAGATTAAGTGAATTGATGAATAAGAAGGAAGAAGATAAGAACTGCAAGACTGTTCTCTGGGCGCTTGCCATTATCGGGGCAGTTGCGGCAGTTGCAGCGATCGCTTATGCGGTATATTGTTTCTTTACACCAGATTATCTAGAAGACTTTGAGGAAGATTTCGAGGATGACTTTGATGATGATTTCTTCAATGAGGATGATCAGGTATAGTAAAAGGGATTGATGAACATGCGGTAGAGGAAGCAGGTTAGACGCCTAGTACCGCATTGCGTGACGAACGGTGAATTCTGTACTGGCTGTGCATGATTCACCGTTAATTCTGCAATGTGGAGTAGTCAGTGCGGCAGATATGGATCTTCTTGTTTTATGTACGGTGTGCAGGAGATTCGTATCTGCCGCATTGGAGTAACATTTTCGGAAGAAAGTCCTGTTCAAAAGATAAGGAGTTTTGTATGGGGGATCCGGAATGTTACGAAGGTGTCTTGCCTGCTTTTGTGTATGATAAGGGTTGTATCAAGCAAATTCTTTACCGCTGACCGCGCAGTGCTGCATGAAAATAAATATGAAAATAAAGGAGGAATATGATGGAGGAACAATGTTATGCATTACTGATCGACGCAGATAATGTGTCTGCGAAGTATATTAAGCCCATACTCACTGAGCTGTCAAAGTATGGGGTTATCACATATAAGAGGATATATGGAGATTGGACAAGTACGCACAATTCCAGTTGGAAGGATGAGCTCTTGACGAATTCCATTATGCCGGTACAGCAATTCAGCTATACACAGGGGAAGAATGCTACGGATTCGGCGATGATCATTGATGCGATGGATATCTTGTATACGAATGATGTGGATGGCTTCTGTATCGTATCCAGCGACAGTGATTTCACACGGCTGGTGACCCGGATCAGGGAAAGTGCGAAGATGGTTATCGGGATGGGAGAGAATAAGACGCCGGAACCATTCCGTAAGGCTTGTGATAAGTTTACTATCCTGGAAAATCTTCTGAATGAGCAGGAACCGGGGAATGCGAAGGCAGAAGAGTCCCACGACAAGCTGAGCAAAGAGCAGATCGAAGACGCGATCATTAAG
Organism: Dorea sp. 5-2; assembly: GCF_000403455.2. Classification (GTDB taxonomy): domain Bacteria; phylum Bacillota; class Clostridia; order Lachnospirales; family Lachnospiraceae; genus Sporofaciens. The sequence continues at coordinate 518,407 of NZ_KE159726.1, forward strand.
ATGGTCATCGAGAATCAGGACAATAACCGGCCCACAGGCCTTGGGGAAGTGGGAAGCCGCCTGGTCAGCCTGTATCCGGACTTTGATGTTCGAAGCTATGGCTATAACATGTTATCAAAGTTCCTGGAAGAGTTCTCAAGAATCCAGTTGGTGAAGAACGGGAATCTTGTGGCTGTTGCGCTGAAAGAAGATTGGGGAATGAAAGAGGATATTGACCGGTATGTACTCTGGCTGGTAAAAAAGGCTGGTAAGAATGGCGTGGAACTCAGTACACTTGGAAATAAAGTCTATGAGAAATATGAGGATTTTAAGATCAGCGACTATGGATATTCACAGTTTAATCAGTATGTGAAGAGCATCGAACATATAGAGCTCGAGCAGGACGGGACGATACTGAAAGCGAAGTATCAGAAATAACGATGATCTTCAGGAAAGTTTGCAGAAAATACAGGGAGACAAGGAAAGGGGAACAGACGATATGAAAAAGGGAGAAGTTTATGAAGGAGTAATCGAGGCAGTTGATTTTCCGAATAAAGCGAAGGTATTTCTGCCGGATGAGAACAGATATGTGATCGTGAAAAATGGAATTCCGGGACAAAGGGTGCGTATTTCTGTCAATAAGATCCGCAGAGGGAATGCAGAAGGACGTATCCTGGAAGTATTGGATGCTTCACCGCTTGAAATAGCTTCTCCGTGTCCGCATTTTGGGCAGTGCGGGGGCTGTACTTATCAGAATCTTCCTTATGAAGAGCAGATTAAGATGAAGAATGCGCAGATCAAGGCGATGATGGATGGAGCGGTAGATGGCGCGTACATCTGGGAGGGGATCAAGCCCAGTCCGGTGCAGGCTGGATATCGAAATAAGATGGAATTCTCTTTTGGAGATGAGTATAAGGATGGACCGTTGGCTTTGGGAATGCATAAGCGAGGGAGTTTTTATGATATCGTGAACGTTGGGGAATGCCAGATCGTAGATGAAGATTACAGGCAGATCCTGTCGTGTACTCTGGATTATGCGAAAGAGACGGGACTTCCATATTATCATCGGATGAGGCATACCGGATTCTTCCGACATCTTTTGGTGAGAAAAGCCGCGAAGACAGGGGAGATCTTGATCGATCTTGTGACGACGGGAGAGCGCGGGGGCAGTAGGAAAGATGAAATTGCGGGAAGTGGTGGCAAGATAGAAAGAAATTGTGAATACGACGGTGAATACAGAGCAAATGATGGATTTCATGAAAAAGAATGGGTGGAGAGACTGCTTTCATTGAAGCTTGTCGGAAAGATCGCGGGAATTCTGCATACACAGAATGACAGTGTGGCAGATGTTGTGAAGGATGAGGGAACGAAGATCCTGTATGGGCAGGATTATTTTTATGAAGAATTACTGGGGCTTCGCTTTAAGATCACGCCGTTTTCTTTTTTCCAGACTAATTCACTGGGAGCGGAGGTACTGTATGAGACAGCCAGGGAGTATATTGGGGAGACGAAGGATAAGGTGATCTTTGATCTGTACAGTGGGACTGGGACGATCGCACAGATATTGGCGCCGGTTGCAAAGAAGGTGGTTGGCGTCGAGATCGTTGAGGAGGCTGTGGAGGCGGCGAAGGAGAATGCAGAGCTAAACGGGCTGACGAATTGCTCGTTCTGGGCGGGGGATGTGCTGAAGGTGATTGACGAGCTTCACGAGATGCCGGATTTGATCGTGCTTGACCCGCCGAGGGATGGGGTGCATCCGAAGGCGCTTCAGAAGATTACGGATTTTGGGGTGGAGAGGATCGTATATATTGCCTGTAAACCGACGAGCCTGGTGCGGGATCTGGAGATGCTGCAGGGGAGAGGGTATCGGGTGGAGAAGGTTGGGGGGATTGATATGTTTCCGGGGACTTATCATGTGGAGACGGTATGTTTATTGTCCAAACTTCATGCAGACCAACATATCGAGGTGGAGCTTCAGATGGACGAGCTTGATTTAACGGCTGCGGAGAGTAAAGCCACCTATGAGGAAATCAAGGATTATGTGTTGAAGCATACGGGATTGAAAGTCAGCAGTTTGTATATCGCACAGGTAAAAGAGAAATGTGGGGTTATTGAGAGAGTGAATTATAATCTGCCAAAATCGGACAATGTCAGACAGCCGAAATGTCCGCCAGAGAAAGAAGCGGCTATAAGGGAAGCGTTGGAGCATTTTCGGATGATTTAACGTATCAATGGTAAGATGTTTTTTCATAGCTCTGTAGCTTGGAGTACTATCGCTAATTTCCTATGTAGTGAAGTTGGGATGGAAGATTAATATATTTATATGTTAATAGACTTTAGGAGCAAAGTCGTATAAAATATGCTTAAGATGGAGGATGAGAATTTGGTTAGGAAAGACTACACAAATTCAATCAATTTGTGTATATGAAAATAAATTGTTAGATGCTATAGAAAATGATATTATTCCATATGCAAATATTTATTGGATTATGGAGGAAAGTTATTATGCATATATCAAAAGTGAATGTATTCAATTATAGGTTGTTAAATCAGACAAGTGTTAGTTGTGAGAAAGATTTATCCTTGATTATTGGTAAAAATAATTGTGGTAAAACATCATTTTTATCAGTTTTAAGCAAATGTATTGGTAATAAAAGTGAAGTGGGCAATTTTGATTTTAATGATTTTAGTACCTTATTTCAAAAGAAATTGTACAAAGTTGTAAAAGGAGAATCGGTTTTTAAAGAAGAGGAACTTACAGGAATTAGAGTTGACTTTTATATTGAATACAATGAAGATGATGATTTGACGAATATTAGTAAATTGATGTTAGATTTAGAACCACTAAATACGACTGTAATTTTGCGATTTGAGTATGTATTGAAAAATAATCTTCAAAAACTGATAGAGCAGTTTGCTAAATATGAAACAGATAGGACAACCCTTAATTCTGAAATGGCTTTTGAACGGTTCATTAAAAAGAATCATAAAAAGTATTTTGAATTTATGAGATATAGTGTGTTATATGATTATAGAAACAAGAAAATAGATAACACGATATTTAAATATCTAGACAATAAGGATATAGATTTATCAAAAATAATTGCCTTTAATTATGTGAGTGCAAGAAGAAATGTTTCTAATGCGACGGATTTAGAGCTTTCTGCATTAGCAAGTACTTATTATGAGAGATCAAAGAATCAAGAAGAAAATAATGTTACTACACTAAATTTTGAAAAAAAAGTAGATGAGACGGATAGAGCATTTGATGATATATATTCAGAGACTTTTAAAAATCTTATGGATAAATTAGCTAAATTTGGTGGAATTAAGAAGAATGAAAATATTGTAAAAGTCATTTCGCAAATACAAGTGTCAAAACTTCTAAAAGATAATACAACAGTTGTATATGATGATCAATCAAATTTTTTGCCAGAGAATTATAATGGTTTGGGATATTTAAATCTTTTTAGCATTATTATGAAAATAGAAACTATAATGAGTGACTTTAGAAAAGACAATAAGAAAGACGAGCAACCAGCAGATATAAATATTCTTTTTATTGAGGAACCAGAGGCACATACTCATCCTCAAATGCAATATGTATTTGTAAAAAATATAAAGAATTTATTGAGAGAAGGAAAAAAGATTGGTGATTCCGAAAGAACAATAAATTTACAGACGTTTATGACGACTCATTCTTCACATATTGTAGCTGAAAGTGAATTTGATGATATTAAATATTTTGTTAAAGAGACAAATTCCAATGGGTTCAATGTCATTTCAAAAAATCTTAAAGACTTAAGAACATTATATCAAAAAGAAAAAGGGGAAAATAATAACCACTTTAAATTTTTAAAACAATATCTAACATTAAATAGGTCAGAAGTTTTCTTTGCAGATAAAATTATTTTAATAGAAGGGGATACAGAGCGTATTTTACTTCCGGCAATGATAAAAAAGATTGACCAAGATAATAATTATGATATTCCTTTGATGACTCAAAATATTTCGATAATTGAAGTGGGAAATTATTCAGAGATTTATTCTACATTTATAAAATTTATAGGAACTAAAGTGTTAATTATAACTGATATAGATACATATTCTTTCACGGATGATGTTGATGATAATGGAAAACCTAAGAAAAATAGAGATGGTAGTATAAAGAAAAAGCAAACACCGTGTAGAGTATCTGACGGTAAATATACTAGTAATAGTTCTTTGAAATTTTATTTAAAGGATCAGCTTGAAACTAATATGGGAACTGAAAAAGATATATTGACTAATTTAGAGTTAAAAGAAAAAGTAGTTTCTGCTGATGAAATTTACAATGAAGAAACTGGCAAAACGGAAATTGTTTGGAAAGCTGATAAAGATGGAAAGGTTTTGATTGTTTATCAAATAGGTGAAGTGAATTGTGAGGGGGGGGGGTAACATATAATGCAAGAAGTTTTGAAGATGCATTTTTTCATATTAACAAAAAGCTATTTACTGAATTAGATGAAGATGATAATGAAAAGAAAATTCAAAAATGTGCAGAGACATTTCAAGGGCTGAAAAATATAGAGTTAATTTTTGATAATAAAAAAGATAGTTTTGATTTAGCGAAAGATTGTGTCAATAAAAAACCGTCTTTAGCAATGGATATTTTGTTGAATAGCAAGAGCGATGATAAAAATGATTTTATTAATTGGCAGGTGCCCCAATATATTAGGGAGGGATTGGAATGGTTGCAGAAGGATTAGAGAAAGAAGTTATACAAATATTTGAACTTATTGATGATAACAGGAATTTTCTTCTAAGCGGAGGTGCAGGCAGTGGAAAAACGTATTCATTAGTATCTGTGATTAATGAAATTTATAATCGAAATCCAATAGCAAAAATTGCTTGTATAACATATACGAATGCCGCTGTTCATGAAATTGAAAATCGTGTTTTAAACAAGAAAACAAGGATTTCAACAATACATGATTTTTTATGGGAGAATATTTCACCTTTTCAAAACGAATTGAAAACAACTCTTATTGAAAGTATTAATAATCCTGAAGTGAAGTATAAAAATATAACAGTAGAAATTCCATATAGCAATGAATTTAAAGATGGAGTAAAATATGCTGAATATTTGCGTTTATCAGATGGATATATATCACATGATGAAATAATCACTTTAGCAAATCAAATGTTTAAGAAATATCCTAAACTATGTGATATATTGAATAATAAATATGATTATATTTTAGTAGATGAATATCAGGATACTTTTCCAGAAGTTATAGAGATTTTATTGGTGTGTTTATCAAAGAGCAAGAAACGAAGTATAATTGGATTTTTTGGTGATTCCATGCAATCTATCTATGATGATGGCGTTGGAGATTTAAATGATTATATTGAATCTGAAATTGTTATTGAGGTGCAAAAAAGGCAAAATCGTAGAAACCCACAATCGGTTATAAGCTTAAGTAATAAATTACGAATAGATAAATTGGAACAGGTTCCATCTGAGGACGAAAATGCTCCGAATATGAAAGACGGAAAAGTAAAAGAAGGAACGATTAAATTTATATATGGAGATAGTTTATCCATAGATTCGATAAAAAAGAAAGAGTACTTTGCAGGATGGGATTTTAGCAATCCGAAAGAAACAAAAGAGTTAAGATTGACACACAATTTAATTGCATCTAATGCTGGATTTCCTAAACTTATGGAGATATATGATAAAGATCCTTTTTTAAAACTTAAGAAGGAGTTTATAAAATATATTAAAGGGAAAGAGATAGCTGTTGATGAAACACAAACTTTCGATGAAGTAGTAAATTCTGTAGATTGGATATTCTCGAACAGGGTACGAGATGTTAGTAAGAGAGGAAGAAAACAGATTGAGGTTTTTTTGGAAGATACTGAAAATGCAAAATATTATGATTTAGTCAAAAACAAACCTTTTAGTATGGTAAGACGAATATATTTTGATAAAGATAATCTTATTTCGGATAAAAAGGAAATAGATGAAGAAAAGTCAACGCAATCAAAGCGTGATAAGCTTATTCGACATTTATTTAAAATTCAAACAATAGTAGAATTTTATGAGATGAAAGATTATAATGAGTTTATTCGGAAAACATCATTTAGAATTAGAAGCCAATTAGATAAAAGGATGATAAAGGAAAAAATTGATACTATTGTTGGTATGAAAAAAAGTACAATAGATGAAGTGATATCATATGCACATGAGAGTGGCTTGTGTTTAAAGGATGATAATATTGAAAATTTTATTAAGGAAAATGGGTATCTATATACTAGAGTTTCTAATGTTGAATATGAAGAATTTATAAATTTATATGCGTATTTGGAAGGGTATTCTCCTTTTTCAACGCAACATAAAATCAAGGGAGAAGAATTCAAAAATGTATTGGTAATTCTAGATAATGGGAAATGGAATGATTATAATTTTGAGTATTTATTTGACCCTTCACATGTAAAATGTAATCAATCTGTACGAATGCGAACACAAAAATTATTTTATGTGTGCTGTACGCGTGCAATGGAAAATTTAGTGGTATATTGTAAAAAACCAACGGAATCTATGATAAGTACTGCTGAAAAATGGTTTGGTAAAGATAATTGTCAAGAAATTTAAAAATTCGGAAATATATTTTTGTTAAACTATTGTGTTGATACAAAAGAAAACCTTGTAGAAATCCTTTATTTTAGGCACTTTGCGAAGCATTTCATGTTCACTTCGGAGGGTGAAAAAATCCGAAATAAGCACCTCAAAAATTATTTTGACGTTTCGGTGGTAGTTGATATCGGGTGTGGGAACACAAACGGAAAATAAAGGGTTTGGGCAATCAATGTGTTTATATAGTGTCAACCTTGCTGATAAAAAGCGGGCAACAGGCTCTTAGAAATTGAATGGGATAGGCGTATCATTAGAGATAGTGGTATGCTTATTTTTTTGACTCAATTTGCATCTTTGAATATTGTGTCATTTGTCTATATATGAAAGAAAAAGGACGGTGACATGAATGAAGGAAAAGAAAAACCACTTGTATGTAGACAGCAGAGAAAGAACATTACTTTTACATAGCCTTGTAGAATTGAAAAACCAGCTCATACAGCAGGGCAGATATACGGACTGCGTTGACGAACTGATATTTAAGGTCGTAAACGCACCCATTAAGAGAATGAAAATTGAATATGTCTAAGGCACATCACAGAGCCGCTTATTCTTATTGATTTTTTAAGAGTAAGCGGCTTTTTTGCGTTCTCTGGTACTCTTACATAGCCACCTTGACAAAGTGGCTAAATCTATGCGAAAGGAGGACGCACCCTATGTCAAATTGCAAAGTAATCGCTTTAACCAACCAGAAAGGCGGCGTTGGAAAGACCACTACGGCGGTCAATCTGGGCGTGGCTCTGGCACAGCGGGGCAAAAAAGTTCTGCTCATTGATGCCGATGCACAGGCAAATTTAACCATGTCGCTCGGTTACAGCCGACCAGACGACTTGCCCGACACGCTCTCGACCATCATGCAGGACATCATTGATGATAAATCCGTCGATGTTTCCAGAAGCATCCTGCACCATGACGAGGGCGTTGACCTGCTCCCATCCAACATTGAACTGTCGGGACTGGAAGTAAGGCTGATTAACGCCATAAGCCGTGAAAGCGTACTGAAAACCTGCATCAACGAGGTAAAAAAGAATTATGATACTGTCCTCATTGATTGTATGCCGAGCTTGGGGATGCTGACAATCAATGCGCTTGCGGCTGCTGACAGCGTGGTTATCCCGACACAGCCCCATTATCTTTCCGCCAAAGGATTAGAGCTGTTGCTTCGCTCCGTATCAAAAGTCAAACGGCAAATCAATCCGCATCTGCGGATTGACGGCATCCTTATGACGATGGTAATGCCACGCACGAACATCTCTAAGGAAATCACGGCAACGGTGAAAAGTGCCTACGGGCAGAGGATTAAAGTATTCGATACGCAGATACCCCACTCCATCCGAGCCGTGGAAGCCACCGCAGAGGGCAAGAGCATTTTTGCTTACGACAAAGGCGGCAAGGTAGCCGCCGCTTACGAGCAGTTCGGAAAGGAGGTGGCAGAGCTTGGCGAAAAACAGAGGAAGCAAAATCGAGCTGACCGCATACGATGACCTTTTTGAAACGGACAAGAGCCGTGCGGAAGCGAATCTAAGCAAGATTAGGGAAATCCCGATTGCGGAGATTGACGAGTTCCCAGACCATCCGTTCAAGGTCTTAATGGACGAGGACATGGAGCAGCTTGTGGACAGCGTAAGGCGGAGCGGCGTAATGACCCCTGCCACTGTCCGCCAGATGTAGGACGGATTTTGCGGACATTCAAAATAAAAAAGAATGTGGAGGTAACAGACAATGGCAAAGACGATTTTTGAGGAACTGGGCGGCAAATACGAACGGCGAGGAGATTACTTAATACCGTGCTTAACTGTACCCGCCGAAGAACAACAGCCGATAGGCATATGGGGACAGCGGCATCTGGACTATCTGAAGCAGTACCGCAAGGTTACATACACCAATCTTCTTACAAGCGGCAGGCTGAATACTTACCTTGCCGATATTGACAGGCAGGCGCAGGAACGCTTTGAAAGGCTCATAGAGGGTATGAAACAGGCACAGGGCATAACGGAACGGCTAAAGGAAGAAAACGCCTTAGAATGGGTACAATACTTAAATAACATAAGGGCTTGTGCAAGGGAGATTGTGAACGAGGAAATTATTTTTGCATAGCTATACACGGGCGGTAGAAAGTGATTTCTGCCGCCCGTATGCAATGCTGTTGATAGCAGTGGAGATAACGGGTATAATTATAATCACTTGGCATGAGATTGTCGAAAATTTGTCTTTTATCGGCTACGATAAAGGGATTAACTGATAAGGAGCATTGCCTATGAAATACAAGATACTGATTATTGATGATGAAGAAATGATATTATCCATGATGGAAAAATGTTTAGGAGAAGAATTTTCCGTATATACAGCGGAAAATGCAAAAAAAGCGTTAGAACTATTAAACGTAATACCAGATATTATATTGTTGGATATCAATATGCCAGAAATGGACGGATTGGAATTGTGCCAGCTTATCCGAGGGCATATATCCTGCCCGATTATTTTTTTGACAGCACGGGTAACGGAACGGGATGTGATAAAGGGGCTGTCTGTCGGCGGGGATGATTATATTACGAAACCTTTTAGCATGGATGAATTATTAGCAAGAATTTCGGCACACCTTCGGCGTGAAGAAAGAAAAGGCACAGCAGAAAATCTAAGGTTTGATGAAGAATTGATTATTGATTACAATAGCCGAACGGTATTTTATGGTAAGGAACAGTTAGACTTCTCAAATAAAGAATTTGAGATTATCCGTTTTCTTTCCCAAAATGCAGGCATGGTTTTTGACAGGGAAACCATCTATGAAAAACTTTGGGGATATCATGGCGAGGGCGACAGCATTGTAGTAAAAGAACATATCCGAAAGATACGGAATAAGCTGTCAGTTTATACGGATAAAAACTATATTGAAACAGTATGGGGAGTTGGTTATAAATGGGCAAAATAAAAACAAAGTCGCTTAAGACATCTATGGCAGTTACTTTTTTAATTACGATATGTGTGACTGCCCTGTTATCGTCTGTCACTATCTTTGCGGCAAACCAAGTGCACCATGAAATATTAAAGAAACGGTATATGACGATAAATTCCCCTGATTTTCAGGTGGATGAGAACACAGGCAATTATATTTTGGATATTGATAACAACAATATCACATGGCAGCCTTTAAGCACATGGGATACTGTCGCCTATTATGGCTCTTACGCTGCTATGGTTGGTCTGCCTGTTTTTTATATTGCTGTCGGGATTGGGGCGGCTGCTGCGGTATATTACCGAAAGAAGCTTCGGGAGCCTATCGCACAGTTACAAAATGGCGTGGAAAGAATACAGGAGGATAATCTTGACTTTCACATTGAATATGACGGTGATGATGAGTTGGGGCGGTTATGCTGTTCTATGGAAAAAATGCGCAGGGAGCTTCGGCAAAAACACAAAGCGTTGTGGGAATCCTTAGAACAAAGGAAATTATTGAATGCTTCGGTATCCCATGATTTAAGAACGCCGATTACCGTCCTCAAAGGATATTTAGACTATTTAGAGAAAAATATCCCACAGGATAAGCTTAAGGAAGATATGCTTTTAGATACGGTATCATCTATGCAGGGAGCGGTAAACCGTTTGGAGCTATATGTGGAGAGCGTTCGGGATATTGAGAAGATTGAAAATATTGAAATTGAAAAACGGTCTGAAAATGTGAAGCTATTATTGAATGAATTAAGAAGTAATGTGCAGCAGCTTACGAGGGATAAAGAAATCATTATTTCAAATGACATTACGATAGACAAAATTCAAATAGATAAGGGCGTGTTTTTTCGGATTTTAGAGAACCTCTTGCAGAACGCATTAAGATATGCAGAAGAACAAGTGAGTATAAACCTTTCACACAAAAAAGATTTTCTCATTCTTACGGTAAAGGATGATGGGAAAGGCTTTTCGGCGGCAGATTTGGAAAAAGCAACCACTGTATTTTACAGTAATGATAAGGAAAAACAGCATTTTGGTATAGGCTTAAGCGTATGTAAGATACTTTGTGAAAAACATGGAGGTTTATTGTATGTCGGAAATCAGAAAGAAAAGGGGGCATATGTAACCGCCAAATTGAAAATTTTTTAATATCCTTTTCGGAAAATTGGCTTTTCTATTATAAAATCTCCTTACAACACAAGTAAGGAGGTTTTTGTATTTATGGAAATTGTAATAAGAAATCTTTCCAAAAACTATGGAAAAAAGACAGCCCTTGAAAATGTATCCGTTACAATCCATTCTGGAATGTACGGGCTTCTTGGGCGGAATGGCGCAGGAAAAACAAGCCTAATGAGAATTTTAGCAACGCTATCGGAAGTTTCAGGCGGGGAAATCAGTATGAATGGCATCCCAATCAAAGAAACAGGTAAAATACGGGAAATCGTAGGTTATCTCCCGCAGGATTTTTCTTTTTACAGAGGTATGAGTGTTTATGGCGCAATGGATTACCTTGGGCTGCTGTCGGAAATTCCAGATAAAATCCGAAGAGAAAGAATATTGGCATTACTTGAACAGGTAAATCTAAAAGAAAATATGCGGACGAAAGTAAAGGCTTTATCGGGAGGGATGAAAAGACGGCTGGGGATTGCACAGGCACTGTTACATAACCCGCAAATCCTTATTGTTGACGAACCGACAGCAGGGCTTGACCCAGAGGAACGTATTCGTTTCCGAAATCTGCTAAGTGAATTTGCAGAAGACAGGATAGTGATTCTTTCCACCCATATTTCTTCGGATGTTGAATCGTGTTGTGAAAATATAGGAGTATTGAACAATGGGAAAATGATATGGAATGGCAGCACGGAAGAACTGGTGGGACAGGCAGAGGGAAAAGTTTACCTTATTTCAGCGGCAAAAAAGCAGGATAAACATATCAAGGAAAAGTATACTGTCTTAAATATCATTTCTTCACAGTCAGGCACACAGTACAGGGTATTGTCAGACGTGGAGCCAGAAGAAAAATATATGCTTCAACCCCCTACGTTGGAAGATGGGTATATGTATCTGTTAAGCCAGACTTAAGGGAGGGATAGAACGATGAAATTATATTTTAAAGAGTGTAAAAAGATTGCAGCAAGCGTGATTTATTATTTCTTTCTCGCTATTTTGGTTTTTAGCTGGTTCCAGAATTTTCGGGGAGTGACAAAAACAGAAATCAATTGGGAAAAGGGTATTCCCCCGGCAGATATAGGTTTTGAACGCTCATTACTGTCCAAACCATCCCAGAAGGATGATTACTTTGGCAGTAAAGTTTCAGAGGATGACCCAGCGGCAATCATGATGGGCGTTACAAGGGCGTTACTGTCAGAATATGAAAGCAATCGTTACGCTACATATCCCCTTGGATACTATAAAGCAATTACACTTAGCGATGATGAGCAAAAACGTGTACTTGAAATACTTTGTGAAATAACGGGATTGACGGAAGAACAATTAAAGGATTTGCCAGAAGATTATTTTCCAGCAGTCACAGGCACAATCATTTCCTTTGACGCAATGAGTACTGATGAGAATGGAAATTTGAATACGGTGATGGGAAACAGGGCAGACACAGGAAGCGGAGATGATAAATATAAGCATTTTATATCACAGGTCACTTATGAACATTTCAAAGAGCTAATGCAGGAAATGGAAAGTATGATAGGGGAAAACGGTTCACAGTACTCCCCCGAAATGATGATTACCTATTTTGGCATGTCTGAAATGACTTATGAGGAAGCATGTGAGGAATATAACCAGACAATCAATAAGGATAAAGTGACAGGCGGTTTTGCACGGTTATTTTGTGATTATTTAGGATTGGAACTGGGCTTGTATCCTATATTTTTGGTAGTGCTTATATGGATGAAAGACCGTATAGGCAATGCGTCAGAATTGATTTACAGCAAAAAAATATCTTCGGCAAGACTGGTGGTTTCAAGATATTTGGCAAGTGTCACTATGGTTCTCCTGCCTGTTTTGCTGTTAAGTTTTGAATCCCTTGTGCCGCTTATATCGTTTGGCGCAGAGAAAGGTATTTCAGTAGACTATTTTGCGTATATCAAATACATTTTATGGTGGCTTCTGCCAGAGGTCATGGCGGTATCCGCAATCGGAATATTTTTCACTTTGCTCACAGACTCTCCGATTGCAATTGCCATTCAATTCCTTTGGTGGATGGTTGATAAGGGAGTAACTGGACTGTCAGGGGACACGGGAGCAGCAACTTTAATGATAAGGCACAATACATTGCGTGGCTATGAAGTGATACAAGATGAATTTCAAATGATTTGCAGGAACAGGCTGCTTATGGCGGGAATCAGTATTCTATTTGTCGTTCTGTCCATATGGGTTCTTAAGTTTAAACGGAAAGGAAAAATAAATGCGGCGAATATCTATCACAAGTGTTTTGGGCATATGCAGGACAAACTTTCTTTTGGCAGTAAAAAATAACTTAATTTTGGCGGCGGCTTATTTGCTGATAATTCCTTTGCTAAGGGGGATTGCAAATTTAGATATGGTTCGTTCGGCGGAATGTTTGGAACAAGCTGTAATACTAACAGGAATATTTCTCATAGCTCCGCTGCCTGCCCCAGAACAGTCTAAGGCAATACAGGACGTAGTTTGCACAAAGAAAATCCCTCATTGGAAAATCTTATTGCTGCGGTTCATCATGTCAATGCTGCTGCTAATTCTGATGGTATGCCTGTTCTCTGGAATTATGGTATGGAAAAACTGTATATTTCCCTTTATGCCTTATTGTCGCCCAGCAAACTAAAGTTCCTATCTCCCGCACAAAAACATCGAATTAAAATCTCATCTCCTTAATACTGTCTATCAGAGCGCGCTGTAGGAAACGGCGCATTTTCCTCTTGACCATTCCAGCCTGTTCCGATATAGTTTTTTTGGAACGAAAAAAAAGAGAAAGAACACCAACCTCCTACAGTTTGTTCTTTCTCTCATACACCAGCGTGCCTGCCATATACGGGATCATGTCCCACTCGTGAGGCTTTGGCACTGCCGACATATACTATGATAAGAGAAAACTCCCTATTTTGCAAGCTGATCCGTATAAAAACTTCATCAAAAGCACTATTTGAGTCTTTCATGGTTGGATTCCG
>NZ_KE159726.1:536247-552021 GCF_000403455.2 Dorea sp. 5-2
AGCAATTGACACGGAAGTCATACTTGCCTCCGTCAGCAGCCAGAATCTTGGATAGGGGGTGTTGTTTTTGGAATACAGATGTTTTTTCAGGGATGGTTCCCGCATAGAAACCTGGACAGGGGAGATTATCCTGCTGCGATGGCGGCCTGGATGGTATGAAGCTGAGATGAATGGACGGGGGACATACTTCCACATCCTGGCCGGAGTGCATAAATACGGAAACTACCTGTGCATCCCGAACCATGATGTGGGATGTGAACTATCCGATTTTTCTGATATTTTCTGGAATGAGGGGCGGATCAGCAATCTAATGCGGAAGGTAGATGCCGTAACTGTTGCTGCCGGTTTGGCTTATCTGCCGACTCTGGCTGACAAACAATAAAAAATCCAAATACATCATGTGGCTATGGATCTCATAATGGGATTCATGGCCTTTCGATTTCGAAAGAAAAGCTATACCAACAGCGTGCTGCATTTTCGGCGGTATTATGCATTTGTAGACAGCACTGCGCAGTCAATGCGAAAAAGGTTGGAAAAATAATTTGCCGTTTATGTCTCCCTCAATTCGCCGTCCAACAGCCTTATGTGGCGGGAACAGTGATAAGCGCAATGGCATTGGGGAGCTTTGGATTTGCAGCAGCCATATTCAGCAATTCTGTTATTGTAGGTTACTTGGCGTCAATCGGATATTTTCTTTTAAATTCTTTGGGGAATGTGTCAGAGGATAGTATTTTCTATTTGTTCTCAATGGGAAAAGGCAATTATTCCACAAAGATATGGCTTTTCGGTTTAAGTTTGCTGGTAATTGCAGTAGTTTTTATTTACGAAAGAAGAAAGAGATATTGATAAAAAAATCATTGTGATACTTACCCACCGAATAAAAAAAACGAGGTTCGGTGGGCAGCTTTACCATGCCTAAATAAATAGACGTTACCCTCCAGACCAGTTTTCAGTTTGGAGGGATTTTTATGTCCTTTTTTCGGGCAGTTGTCCATCTGCTCATGCAACGCAGAATTGACTTATACATAGCATATCGGGGAATGGCAGGAAGCCAGTTAAAAAAATCCCTGCCATTACAACGCTACTTCTCACCATGAAACCAGAAGTAGAATCTCCACTTAACAGAATATGTATCTCCTATAACCGTAGAGGTCGCAGAGCCTTTGCGGTTTTTCTTTTGTCGTTTTTTATCGGAATGTGCCGCAGGGCTGTATCTGGTATTCATTGCCGCTCCCCGCCCTCTCCATCTGGATTTTTACATTTTCAAAAATTCAGATTGGAGGAAAATACGGTGAAATATGCACCAAGAAAAGTATATATCAAAGAAAGCGGCGGTTATGTGGAATTATCCTATACGGATTTCTGCCGCCGCAGGCAAGCCGACCAGAGTTACATGGACAAGCTGTTTATCCCCGTGCAGGGCTGTCTGCTTGAGGTCGTGCGGGAACAGTACACGGATTTCTATCGGGATAAAGAACGGTGGCGTTATCTGAAAAAACTGGACACGAACCACAGCCTGCTCTCATTGGAGGGATTTACAGACGGTGAGGGGAATGTGCTTGACTTCATTGTTGATGAAGCGGTAGACGTTGCGGAAACCGTTGTCCATGCGGTGATGGTGGACAGGCTGAAAACAGCCATGTCTTTATTGTCGGGCGGTGAGCAGGCATTGATAAACGCAATCTTCTTTGAAGAACTTTCCGAGAGGGAAGTCGGATTGCGGTTAGGCGTGACACAGAGCGTTGTGAACAAGCGCAAAACTAAAATCCTTGCGAAGCTGAGGAAGATAATGGAAAACAAAATTTAAGGCGTTCAGCCCCCTTGTTTTTTCCTTTGGGAAAATGAGGGGGCTTTTGTCTGCCCTCTCAATCAATTCTGATTGGAGGAAATAAGGATGGCATATAACCACGGACGGGAGGACAGGAAATGGCGCATTTGGAAAGAAGCCGAGGAAAAAATTCTGCGTGAGTGCGGTGTTGATGAAGCAACCATTGAGCAAATCCGCACGGATGACAGGGCAGATTTTAATTCCAACAGGCGGTTTTACCGATGGGCGAGCGACTTCGGCGAATACCTTGAGGGCATGGCGGACAGGGAGAAGCAGGCGGAGGTGAAGTCTGTCTCTGATTTACTGGACGAGATTGAGAACGAAACCTTGTACCTTACTTTAATCACGGTGGACAGGCGCACGTTACAAATCGTCCTGCTGAAAATGCAGGGATATTCCACAAAGGAGATTGCCCCACTTGTGCATTTAACGGCAGGGGCTATTTATGCAAGGTTAAACCATCTGCGGAAGAAGCTGCGGAAAATTTTATAAGTGTCTAATACATCCTGCTTTCCTATGGGCTATCGGGTGAGGGGCAATCCCCTCATTCAATTCTTTTCGGGAGGAAAGCAGGATGGCATATAGGGATAAGACATACACGCTTCGGGAGGAATCCACGGAAAGCGGCAAAAGGTATTTTATCAGCTTTAAGGACGGGCAGGGGGAACACCACGAACTGGAAGTATCAGAACAGCTATTTGTTGAATTTCAGCAGATGGAGCGGAAAAACAGAAACCTTCAGCAATGGAACCAGCGGCACAGGGAGTTTAACGAGGTATGGGATGAAACCCTTTACAGACGGGCATTGCGTGTTCCCAAAACGCTTGATGAAAGAATGATTGAAAAAGAACGGAATGAGATATTCGCTAAAGCGGTTGCCCGACTGCCAGAGATACAAAGGCGGCGTTTCATGCTCTATTACGAGTATGATTTCAATTTCTATCAGATTGGTGAGATGGAGCATTGCACCGCTTCCGCTGTCCAGAAGTCTGTTTCAGTTGCAAGGGAAAAGGTCAAGGAAGAAATGAGGAAGTATCTCCAATCTTAACGATTACTGCCCGAAAAAGGAATCCGCTTTTTATCGGTGTGGGGATGGCGGCATTACATACTCTCACTCTTTTCCGTGGGAGTAAATCTATTTTAAGGAGGTCACGCCTATGCGCAACAAAACCAAAGACACCGCCCGAAAGGAGGAATCCCATGCAGAAGCTTCAGACAGTCAACGCCGACACGCTCCTCTATGAGCCGCTTGAGAAGCCGTCTTTTGTGGTGGACGGTCTGATACCCACGGGCTTAACCCTGTTCTGCGGTTCACAGAAAATCGGAAAGAGCTGGCTCATGTTAAAGCTCTGCCTTTGCGTGTCGCAGGGAATCCCCTTATGGGATATGCCAACACAGGAGGGCGATGTGCTTTACCTCTGTTTGGAGGACACCTTCTGCCGCATACAGGACAGATTGTTCCGCTTGACGGACGAAGCAAGCGGGCGGCTTCATTTTGCAGTGGCAAGCGATAAGCTGTCAGACGGTCTTATCGTGCAGTTGGAGGATTATCTGAAAGAATACCCCGACAGCAGGCTCATTGTGATTGACACCTTGCAGAAAGTCCGCACCGCATCCAAAGACAACGCCTACGCAAGCGACTACGGGGACATCTCCCTTATCAAAGACTTTGCCGACAGGCACTCTCTGGCGGTCATCGTTGTACACCACATCCGAAAGCAGAACGACAGCGACGTGTTCAACAAAGTGTCTGGCACGACGGGATTGACGGGGAGTGCGGACGCCACCTTTGTTCTGGAACAGGAAAACCGTGCGTCCAATGCCGCAAAGTTATATGTGACGGGCAGGGACACACCCTATCAGGAGTTTAAGCTCCGCTTCCGTGATTGCAGTTGGGAACTGGTGGAACGTAAGGAGCAGGAACAGCTTGCGAAAGAAGCGATACCTGATGTTCTTTTTCGTCTGGTTGATTTCATGCAGGGCAGGGAGGGATGGACTGGCACAGCCACCGAGTTACTGGACGCTCTGGGGGAAACAGGGACAGCGGCAAATGTCTTGACGAAGTGGATGAACGAGTACCGCCTTGACTTCCTGCTTGAAAACCATATCCGCTATGATTTCAGCCGCAGGAGCAACGGGCGGATGATTTCCCTTGCAAGGCAGGAAGATGTGGGGAATGACGGTCATGACGATGATGACGGTGTTTTTGGGATGCCCCCGCCGCTGTCATCCCTACGGGAGAACACCCCGTAAACGCAACATGCAGGCGTGGGCATTACTCGCCCTTTTCGGCTCGTAAAGCCACCCCTGCAGTCAGAAAAATCCCCCGATTTTTCCGACTGCGTTTACAGGGTGTAACACACTACACTTTGCCCTGCAAAGTCGTGTGCCAGACGTTCCCTCTGGACTCCCTTATGGCAGGGCTTACGCCCTGCTTATCCTGCGCTTTCCGCTTCGGATAAAAGAATATCGGCGTGACGGTTACGGCTCTTATGAGGGGGTATCCCAAAAACACCGTCATCATCGTCATGACCGTCACGCACCAAAGACAGGAAGCGACAGTTACCCGCCGAAAGAAAGGAAGATGATGAACTATGCCCTATGCAATCCTGCGTTTCCAGAAACGCAAAGCAGGCGGCGTTGCGGCTTGTGAACGCCACAACGAGAGGAAGAAAGAAGCCTATAAAAGCAACCCAGACATTGACGAGGGACGCTCCAAAGATAACTACCATCTTGTGAATCCACCCCGTTACACCTACAAAAAAGAGATAAACCGAATGGTAGATGAAGCGGGCTGTAAGGTAAGGAAAGACAGCGTGATGATGGTGGAAACGCTCATCACCGCTTCGCCCGAATTTATGAACAGCTTACCGCCAGAAGAACAAAAAGCCTATTTCCAGACGGCTCTTGACTTCATTTCGGAACGTGTGGGAAAGCAGAATATCCTCTCCGCAGTCGTCCACATGGACGAAAGAACGCCCCATATGCACCTGTGCTTTGTGCCGCTCACGCCCGACAACAAGCTGTCAGCGAAGTCTATCTTAGGCAACCAAAAGAGCCTGTCCGAGTGGCAGACCGCCTACCATGAGCGGATGTCCGCACGGTGGAATCCGCTTGAACGGGGGCAGTCCTCAATGGATACAAAGCGCATGCACATCCCCACATGGCTCTATAAACTAGGCGGCAGGCTTGATAAACAGTATGAAGAAATCGTGTCTGCCCTCTCCGACATTAACGCCTTTAACGCAGGAAAGAAGCGTGACAAGGCTCTGGAACTGATTGCGGCGTGGCTCCCAGACGTGGAAAAATTCTCTAAGGAAATCGGCAAACAGAGAGCTTATATCGACAGCTTGAAAGAGAGAATCGGGCAGGAATCCGATTATGCGGGGCGTATGCGTAATGAAAAGTACGAGCAGGAATTAAAGGTACAGAAAGCCAACCAGAGGATATTTGAATTGCAGAAAACCAATCAGCAGATGGAACGGTTATTGAAAAAAATACCGCCAGAGGTATTGGAAGAATTACAGAAAACAGGCAGAACCAGAAAAAAAGAAAGGTAGGGATGTGAATGAAGAGACAGGATTTTAAGGTATTAAAGACCGCAGATTTATACCCGTTTCCCGATAATCCGTTTCATGTAGTGGAGGACGAAATGTTATCAGAATTAGCAGAGAGTATCAAAGAGTTTGGAATCGTAACGCCGATAATCACACGCCCGAAAGAGGACGGGAATGGTTATGAAATCATTGCGGGACAGCGGCGTGTGCGTGCTTCGGAGCTTGCAGGGTTAAACACAATCCCCGCTTTTGTCCTGCCCTTAGACCGTGACCGAGCCATCATCACCCTTGTGGACAGCAATTTGCAACGAGAAAATATCCTGCCGAGCGAGCGGGCGTTTGCCTACAAGATGAAATCCGAAGCCATGAAGCGGCAGGGTTTCCGCACAGACTTAACCTCGTCACAAGTTGGGACGAGGTTGCGGACAGACGATAAGGTGGCACAGGGCTTCGGCGTTGGCAGGATGACCGTGCAGAGATTTATCCGCTTGACGGAACTGATACCGCCGATTTTGCAGATGGTGGACGAGGGGAAAATCGCCCTCACGCCTGCGGTGGAGCTGTCCTTTTTGAAGAAAGACGAGCAGGAAAATCTACTCGCCACAATGGAGAGCGAAGAAGCAACGCCCTCACTCTCACAGGCACAGCGGATGAAAAGCCTTAGCCAGAGCGGGCGGCTTGACATGGATATGATATTTTCCATTATGACCGAGGAAAAGGGAAACCAGAAAGAAACCTTGAAAATCAACACAAGCAAGCTGAAAAAATATTTTCCGAAGAACACAACGCCGAAGCAGATGGAGGACGCCATCATCAAACTGTTAGAGCGTGAATTGCAGAGGAAACGGGGCAGGGACAGCCGCTAATCTTCTTTTTTCGGGAGGTAAATACAGAAAGTTGAGGTAGAAAATGAAAGAAATCCAGTACGAGATTGTAAAGAAAATCGCCGTATTGTCCATGAGCGACAGCGGCTACGCAAAGGAAATCAACTTGATTTCATGGAACGGGAACGAGCCGAAGTATGACATCCGCAGTTTTTCTCCCAACCATGAGAAGTGCGGAAAGGGAATCACGTTGACTGCCGATGAAGCGGCGGCTCTCCTTAAAGCATTGCAGGAAGAATTGAACAGCGGGGATTGATTGTGTCTGATTGGCAGGTGGGGACGTTTTCAGACGCTCCCCTGCCCTGTCTGGAAAGGAAGATTTGAATATGGGCGAGGATAAGACAACGAACAAAAAGAGAAAGCGTATCATGCCAAAAGCACAAGTGCAGGTAATTATCAGTCGGGAATATGTCGGCACACAGACCGTTGCCGAAGCGTTTATCCCGATTATCTCCGAAGATATACGGAGGGGGATTGCCAAAGATGACACCTTCGACAATGAGGATATATCCGCTTAGAATGTACGCAATGGAACATGAAATTAAGTAGAGCAAGGACGGAGGTTTAACAGTATGGCAGGGATAAGAACGGGGAATCAGATTTATGAAGTCGGCATTTACTGCCGCTTGTCAAAGGACGATGGCACGGAAAACGAGAGTGCGAGCATTGCCACGCAGAAATCCATCCTCACGGATTATGTGAAAAAGCAGGGCTGGCATTTGGCAAAAACGTATGTGGACGACGGTTACTCTGGTACGAATTTCCAAAGACCGAGCTTCCAGAACATGATTAAGGACATTGAAAACGGACGGATAAACTGCGTGATTACGAAAGATTTATCACGTTTAGGGAGGAACTACCTTGACTGCGGATTATATTTGGAAGTCTTTTTCCCAGAGCATAATGTAAGGTATATAGCGGTCAATGACGGCGTGGATACCTTGAATAAATCGGCGATGGACATCACCCCATTCCGCAATATCCTAAACGAAATGTACTCTGCCGATGTGTCGGTCAAGATAAAATCGGCGTACCGAGCGAGATTCCAGCAGGGGAAATTTATGGGGACGTATGCACCCTATGGATATATCAAAGACCCTGCCGACCACAACCATCTGCTGATTGACGATAAGGTGGCGCACGTTGTAAGGGAGATATTTGACCTTGCATTAGCGGGAAATGGACTTGGAAAAATACGCAAGCACATCAACAGCCAGCACGTTTTACGCCCTGCCGCTTATGCGGCGGAGCAGGGAGCAACAGGCTATGAGAGATACTTTGAGGACAACGAAGAAAACCGTTATATCTGGAGTGAGAACAGCTTGAGGAATATTTTAAGAAGCCCTATCTATGCAGGAAACCTTGCAGGCTACAAGCGGATTGCCGCCAATATGAAAAGCAAGAAAAGACCGTCCAAGCTGCCAGAAGAATGGGAAGTGATACCCGACACCCATGAGGGCATAGTCACACAAGAAGAATTTGATACTGTCCAACAGCTTATGACGAGCCGCAGACGGGAAAAGAATAAGGGTGACTTTGAGAATATTTTTTCAGGTGTTATCAAGTGTGCGGACTGCGGCTATGCTCTGCGGGCGATGAGCGCAAACAGGAGGAAACGCCCCGACATTATCGACTGCGTACAATACACCTGTAATAATTATGGCAGGTATGGCAACGTCATGTGTACCGCACACGCCATTGAAGCGAGGGACTTATTCAACGCCGTCCTTGCCGATATTAACCGTTTTGCAGATATGGCGGTGAATGACGAGAGGGCGGTGAGGGCGATTGAGAAGCGGCTCACGGAAACAGACCAGAGCAAGGCAAAGGCAATGGAGAAAGAACGGGAGAAGCTGAACAAACGCCTTGCGGAGCTTGACAGGCTGTTTTCCTCTCTCTATGAGGATAAGGTCATGGAGCGTATCACCGAGCGGAATTTTGAGATGATGTCGGGGAAATACCAGAAAGAACAGCTTGAAATCGAAGCAAGACTGAAAGAAGTAACGGAAACGATTAACGAAAGCTACGAGAAATCGCAGGGAATCCGTGACTTCCTCTCCCTTATCCGCAACTATCAAGGTTTGAAAGAACTGGACGCAACAGTGATAAATGCACTGATAGACAAGATACTTGTTTCGGAGCGTGAAAAATCGGCAGACGGAACAGTGAAGCAGGAAATCAAGATTTACTATAAATTCATCGGCTTTGTCGGTGAATTACATATCACACCCACAAAGCGGTGGACAGCATTAAAGCCTAAGAATTGTACAGTGTGCGGTGTTGAATACGTCCCCCGCTCCGCAATATCGAAGTATTGTCCAGAGTGCAGGGGAAAGATAAGAAAGGCTCAAGGGACAGAAACGAAACGTAGGAGCAGAGAACGAAACAGACAGGTATGTATCCTAAAATCCCGTTCAAATTATACACATGTTTAAGGTGTCAGCCCATATAACTCATATATGTCTTTTTGAAATGGCGTAAGTTCCGTTGTGTATTTTTTTCGTGTTCCATTTATACTGACACTACGGACAGTTTTCATTTCACTTATTACTTTTTGAAGATCATGATTTTTATACCATCCGGCTTCATTCATCACCTGCTTTAGACGAGTTGTGATCAGAAGTGCAATAAACTGTATGAAGATTCTGCCTTCCATAGCTGCCGCTGAATGGATACGCAAACGTTTCATATCAAGATCATTTTTGAGATCATCGAAACATTTCTCAACAGCATCCTTGCTCCGGTACACCTCAAGGGCTTTTGTCGTATCCTTAATGTGATTACTTACAAGCACGAACCAGCCGATATGGTTCCTTTTATGCTTGCTAATGGCTTCCTCATTGTAATCCACCCTAATGCCTCTTATAGGAGTTTTATGGATCAAGAAGAACTTATCATAATAAGAGGCATGCTCCTTTACATGCCTGCCGGTCATAAGTTCTTCATAACAGCAGTGCAGGGTATGGTCAAAATTCCGTTCGTCTGACGCCGCCTTGAAAATATCGTGGTAGATGTGGATATAGAACCGATGCCCTTTCCAATTGGAAGATTCCGTGACCGCATACAGTCCATCCCCAAAGACTGTACAGTAATTATGATGGGAACGGATGCTGTCTCTGTGGTGTTCCACTGCCTTGCAGGCAAAACCGACAGTAAAAGGTACTCCAATCAGGAACTTTTTATGACTGGCATACATTGCGTCAAGGTTCGGTTCACTATAAAAGCCTTTGTCCATGACAAAATGGCATGTTGGGCTCTCCAGAACGGATATATTAGCTATGCTGTCTTCCAGAGCGTTCACATCTTTAATGCTGCCGGGAATGATCCTGTAATACAGCGGCATATGAGAAGTGACACCAGTGAGCATAAGGAGGTTGATCTGTGGCAGTTTTTCCCCGTCACGGTTGTATCCCCAGCGGACAAAATCGATCAGTTCGCTATAGGAAGATACACTGGTGATATCCATTGCATAGACATCCTTCTGGCTGTTTACATCAATCCACCTGCTGAAAAAGTCCTGTTGCAGTGTGGGCGTGATCCTTACAAGGAGTTCGCTCACCCGTTGGCTTGCAAGCAGGGAACGGCACGGTGATGGATACATCCGCTGCCACTGGTCAACGTGGCGCAATGCCCCGCCTTCGCTGACAAGGTAATACGCACATGTCAGTATGCATCTCCAGTCATCCGGAAAGACTGTACTGAGCGGTCCCATCAGCCCTATGTCTGAAACAGCTTTATCCAAAAGGGACTGTATGCCGGTATTTTTCACAACACAGCGGCCAGCAGGTTCTTCCGTTTGAGCCCTTTTACGGGCAGCATCGCCTTTCCTGCGGTTGGGAACCACTTCACCTGTTACTGGATCCAGATGCCCAATGCTCTTGCGGATATGTTTGACTTTTTTAGTTTCCTTATCATAAATTGAAGTGTTGCTGTAAACATAGGTTTTACCATTTGGATTTTTGACGTAAACAAGTGATGACATGCCGTTGCTCCTTTAAATATGTGTATAATATTTCTACTTATATTATAAAACTTATACACATATTTGTAAAGAGGGAGCGCCTAAAAACCCCGTATTTTCAATGGATTCATACTATCATACAGTCAATCTGTGTATAATTTTTTCGGGAGATTAGGATGTATTGAACTGTCCGCAAAAAATGACCGACTGATTTGGAACAGCGGCAAGGCAGGATTGAACGCCAAGGAAATATGTTCCCAGAAGTGGAGGTTTACCGCTATGTGACGGAGCAGACCTTTGATGCGTACCTCTATCAGCTTGTGGAATCGAAGCAGAAATTTATCTCCCAGATAATGACGAGCAAAAGCCCCGTGCGTTCCGCCGAGGATGTGGACGAGGTGGCTCTTTCCTTTGCGGAGGTCAAGATGCTTGCCACGGGCGACGAGCGTTTCAAGGAGAAAATGGACTTGGATATGCAGGTGGCGAAGCTGAAAGTATTGAAGCAGAGCTATCTTTCCGAGCATTACGACCTTGAGGACAGGATACTGAAATACTTCCCGCAGACCATCAAGGAATATGAGAAACGCATCGCCAGCTACGAAAGCGACGCCGCCCTTGCCGAACAGCACAAGCCGCAGGGCGAGGAAAAGTTCTGCCCCATGACCTTAAAGGGCGTGACCTATACGGAAAAAGCGGACGCAGGTGAGATGCTCCTTGCCGTCTGCAAGGAAAATCCGCTGTCAAATCCCGTGGAAATCGGCAGCTACCGAGGTTTCAAGATAGAGGTTTATTACGACAGCTTTAACACCCACTACTGCCTTAACCTCTGCGGAAAGGCAAAGCACAAAATTGATTTAGGCTCTGATGCTCTGGGAAATCTGACCCGTATTGAAAACGAGATTGGAAAAATCCCCGCCAGACTGGAAGCCGCTAAGACCCGAAAGACGGAAACCTTGGAGCAGCTTGCCAACGCAAAGACCGAAGTATTAAAGCCCTTTGCCTTTGAAGATGAGCTGAAAGAAAAGACCGACAGGCTGAACGCCCTCAATATTGAGCTGAATTTAGACGAGAAAGACACTCCTGTTATGGATACCGAGCCAGAGCAGGAAAACGAACAGCCCGAAAAAAGAACACAGGACAGGGAGCGTTAAATCCCATTTGCACATTTGTATTGCTGAAATCTGGGCAGTATAATAGAGGACGATAAGAAAAATCGGAGGTGATAATGGTGTCTGATACTTTCAGATTTGAAACTTTTGTAGATGCTCACGGCAGTATCTTCAACGAATATCTAAGCTCTGTCACCGCTAAACTGTCAAAGGAAGATAAGCAGTACAAAGCCCTGCAAGCTAAGATTGAGGGCATCTATGGGAAGTATCCCAAGGTACTGGCTGTGTTCGACAGCGAACAGACGGCGGAGCTTACCGAGGAAGAATGTGCGGCTCTCATTGAGGTAATGGAGCTGAAGAACCAGCTCACGGACATGGAGATGCAGGCGGTCTACTTCCGTGGCTGCTATGACAGCGTGGGCTATCTGAAAAAAGCAGGGATTTTATAACGGAGTGACCGAAAAAAAGGGCGGCGTTGGCGTGAAGCTGATGCCGTCTTTTACATAGCCGAGAGGTAGAAAAATTCATTGTAGTATGATATTATAAATGCAATCGAAATTATAAACACAAATTTGAAAATATGTGGAGGTAAGAAGAATATGGATAAAAATAAATGGTACTATAAGAATTTCAATATGGTTGTTGAATTGGATATCGCTGGTGAATTTATATATAACGGAATAAAAGAATTTAATAGAATGGAACGGATAACCAATGATGCTCCAACATTCTTTTCTTTGTACAATATCTCGGTAGGTTTAGAAAGACTTCAAAAGATTGTCCTTGTATTATGGAAGTTGGACGATAATTCTGATGAAGAACAATTTGAAAAAAGCCTAATAACACATAGTCATAGCTTGTTGAGAGATGAAATAAGGAAGTATGCAAAAAATTCGAAATGTTCGGATTTAAATGATAGAGAAAATGATTTTATTACCCTAATTCAAAAATTTTATAATACAGCAAGATACAATCGATTTAATATAAATGGAGAAAATGATATCGAAATTGCTATTTTTGATAATTATATAAGCAAATACATAAATGATGTTCCAAGATGTTTTTCTCAAGACGGTATAATTTTAACAGATGAAATTAAAGAATTTCTTGGAAGAGTGGTAGGAAGTATTTCTCATAAATACTACAAATTGGTTGTAGAAGGAAGTTACAAAAATCATACTTATACCTACGAACTAAGAAGTCAGTCAAAAGCACAAAAAATATTTCTTCCAGAGTATAAAAAGAAATCACTGATGGAGGGACAATTAAATGAAAGAATTGCGTTTAAAGAAATTTTAATATACATTAGAAACTCCAAAGAAAAAACAGCTTTTTTTAAATTTATGAATGATATTAAACCATTGGAGTTCGACCCTGCAATGGTTATAGATTATTTAGGAGAGCTTTCGGAAGGAACAGTTTCACAGACCTTAATAGATGAAGTTGAATGGTTATATGGGGAAAACGAATATTCACATGAACGTGTCGAACTCGTTGATTTAATCGGAAATTCGCAAGTTATGTTTGAATATCCAGATATAGAGGCTTGTAATAATATTTTATTTAAAATATTAAATGACAAATCTATAAACGATGAATTGATAAATCGCCTTAGTAAACATATAGTTTATATTGATGATGAAGATATATTAGAGGTATTAAATGGCGTTAAAAGTCATTATCAAGAATACAAGGATGGAAAATATGGATTGAGCGGTTTTTTGGAACAAGTCCAAGAGGCTTACAATGAGTATCAGAACTTTTTAATAAAGGAAAGTAATAGGAACGAAGATGAATAAAAATGTAACTTGTAACTTTTGGATAGAATCAATGGCTTGAAAAAAATTAAATTAATAGTATAATAAAGTGCAGATATAAAAAAGGAGGTATAATTATGGGATACTATGATGTTCGTAATGCAAAAATTACTATCTTGGATATGTTGAAATATGATGCTATTCAAGATGAGGATGGCATTATTTATAAGGATATGGGACTATATGTACAAATGCTTGTCCCTATGCAAAATAGTAAAGGGCATGATACATACGAAGTATATTTTAATGACAGTGGGCGGATTGAAAAAATTGTAGGGCATAGTGGCAACTCTGGATTTACTGGAACAAAATATTTCTGAGTATTAAGCCATACGCATTATCATTCTGCAAAATATAGCGAAAATATCTTTTAGTTTATTTTGAATGGTTAAAGATGAATACGGATTGCTACATAGCCGAGAGGTTTTCTTCCACGAAAGCCCCTCGGCTAAATCTATTTCTGGAGGTGATTTTATTTGAATGGGAAGTAACCGCTATGTGCAGTTTGACCCCGCCGTGATTGAGCAGGCACGGCAAATTGACCTGCTCTCCTACCTGCAACGGTATGAGCCGAGCAACCTAAAGCGTGTGGCAGGCAATGTGTACTGCACCAAGGAACACGACAGCTTGAAGATTTCCAACGGCAAATGGTACTGGTGGTCAAGGGGCTTCGGCGGCTTCTCCGCCCTTGATTATCTGATGAAAGTGCGGGAATTCAGCTTTGTGGAAGCTGTGCAGACCCTCACAGGGAACATGGGCGACTGGAAACCGCCGCCCCCTGCCGTGAAAAAAGACGAGCCGAAAGTGCTGCTCCTGCCACCCAAGAATAAGGACAGCGACAGGGTATTGCAATACCTTTTCGGGCGTGGCATCGACTACGCCATCGTGCAGGGCTGCATCGCAGACGGCACAATCTACGAAAGTGCCGACTACCACAACGCCGTTTTTATCGGCAAAGACGAGGGCGGAACACCAAAATACGCCGCCTGCCGTGGCACAATGGGGAGCTTCAAGCGTGATGCATCGGGCAGCGACAAGCGGTATTCGTTCCGACTTCTGGCAAGGGAGCCAACGGATAAGGTGCATTTATTTGAAGCCGCCATTGATGTGCTGTCCTATGCCACCTACCTCAAATGCGAGGGAAAGGATTACAGAACGGCAAACCTGCTCTCTCTGTCGGGCGTGTACCAGCCCAAAAAGGAGGTTGCAGAGAGCAAAATCCCCATCGCCCTCACCACATTCCTTAACGCCCATCCCCAGATAAAGACCATTTATCTGCATCTGGATAACGACAAGGCAGGGCGTTTGTGTACCGCTGCCTTAAAAGAATTGTTGCAGAAAGACTATAAAATCGTTGACGCACCGCCGCCAGTCGGCAAGGATGTCAACGATTTTTTAATGTCCTATCTGGGGCTTGCAAGGCAGAAACCGAGCCGTGAAAGGGGGGATGCCCGCTGAATGTCTGGGGGATTTATTCCCCTTGCAGAACAGAAACCACCACGAAATTCAAGACCGAAAGCGAGGAAAGAATGATTGAAAAAGTATGAAGTGACCCTTACTGCCCACTATGAAAAGACCATTTCCGTCTACGCCGAAAGCCCCGAAGAAGCAAGGGAGAAGTTAAAGACCGTGCTTTTTGACACCGACCTCGTGAGCTTTTCCGAAGCGGATTTTGTCTGCGGCGAAGCCGACATTACCGACCCTTTGAAGGACGAGAGCGAAGAAACGGACATTGAGGACGAGTGTCTGGAGCATGAGGAATGTTCGGGCTGTCCTTACTACTGCCCCGTGTGCGGAGAATGTATGTACGAGGACGGGGACTAAGACACGTCTTACCAAGCACTGAATTTGGTTATCCATCTGCCGATGGAAACAAAATTCGCTTGTTAGGGGACGCCCCTAATACCCCGTGGAAAAGACCGCCGCTAGAGGACGGCAGGCAGAAAGGAGTTTTTATGGATGAGTAATTTTATATATTTTATCCTCGGCACAACGCTCGGCGGGATGTTCGGCGTTGCGTGCATGTGCGTGTTGCAGATTAACAGGCTCTCCGAGAGTAGTCTCGGAAAGTAACTGTATAGAGAAAAAAATAGCGGATTCTGTGTATCAGATTTGGAGAAAAAGCGGACAGAGAAACAGCGTGCCTGATATTGTGGCGGAGTTTATCAATAGAGGGCATGACTTTAAGACCTCCCTTATGGCAGGTTTTTGAAAAATACAGATAGAAATGGAAAGCAGATTTATGCAGCCAGT
Organism: Dorea sp. 5-2; assembly: GCF_000403455.2. Taxonomy (GTDB): domain Bacteria; phylum Bacillota; class Clostridia; order Lachnospirales; family Lachnospiraceae; genus Sporofaciens. Next base: position 551,657 of record NZ_KE159726.1, read on the forward strand.
TTCTGCCGTTTCTTCAGCCGGGCATCCAGATGGATGTTGATGCAGATGACCATGGTGAAAAAAGAATACCGTTTTCTGGTATGGATTCCCATATCATGGAGATGGTAGTCATTCAGAACCCGGTTGTTTACCCTTTCGCAGGAAGTCCGGTTGTTGTAAATCTTTTGGTATTCATCCGTGCCCCGCGCGACGGGGGGATAAAGGCGGATATCCCATTCCGGCTTCGTGTAGACGCATCGGCCATAAGCAGAAGGAGAACATTTTTCTTTACATGGACAGGAATCCACCTTGCCACAGGCAAAAGGGCAGCGCCATTTCCGGGAATGTTTTTGTTTGATGTATCCCCAGTTGACCATGCGGTAGCC
>NZ_KE159726.1:552201-558391 GCF_000403455.2 Dorea sp. 5-2
CAAAGGGCCGCGTTATTCATTGCATTTTTTGGCAATGAATAACGCGGCCGCACAAACTGGCAGATTTGTCAATAGGAATTTGGAAATTTTTTGATAAAAATATAAAAAATGTAAGCCCCCCTGAAAAGTGGAGGTGAAGAAAAATAAGGGAACTCTGGAAACGCAGTGATTTCAAGGGCTGTGAGTTTCCGAGAGTACTCTCCGAGGGAAAGGAGGGGTTCGATGAGGAAAAGGAATGTGCAGATACTGTTCCGACTGACCGAGGAGGAAGCTGAATACCTCTGCTCCCTTGCACAGAAGTCAGGACACTCCAGACAAGCCCTGCTCCAGTCAATGGTCATGGGATACCGTTTATGCGAAAAGCCAGACCCAGAGTTTTATAAAATCATGCGGGAGCTGTCAGCAATCGGAAACCGCATCAACCAGCTTGCGGCAAAGGCGAACGCCCTAAACTTTGTAGATACGCCGATGCTCTATGACGAAGCCAAGCGGTGGCGGGACTTCCGTCTGGACGTAAGCAGGTGCTACCTTGTTCCGAGGAAGATGTCTGGCTGATGGCGGTCTGCGAAATCTGGGACGTAAGGGGCAGGCTCGACCATCCTATCGACTACGCCGAGAATCCAGAAAAGACCGCCAACCCCAAATACAGCAGAGCCGACCTGCAGGCGATGGGCGATGTGATGAAGTACGCCACCAATGGCGACAAGACCGAGCAGCAGTTTTTTGTCACAGGCGTAAACTGCGACCCGACTACGGCAAGGGACGAGATGATGATAGCCAAAGCACAATGGAACGACCAGAGCGAGATTGTCTGCTACCACGGATTCCAGAGCTTTAAGGCAGGCGAGGTCACGCCAGAGCAGGCACATGAGGTCGGCGTGAAGTTAGCCGAGAAGATGTGGGGCGACAGATTCCAAGTGATTGTGGCGACACATCTGAATACGGAGTGCCTGCATAACCACTTTGTTGTCAATTCCGTTTCCTATGTGGACGGAAAGCATTATCACGATAACAAGAAGAATCTGCGGTTATTGCGTAAGCGTTCGGATGAATTGTGCCGTGAGTATTCCTTATCGGTCGTTGGACACCCAAGCGGCAGGAAGAAACCCTATGCTTTATACCAAGCCGAGAAGAACGGTCTGCCTACGAGGGATACCGTGGCACGGCAGGCGGTGGACGAAGCCATTTCAAAATCGTTCACGCTGAAAGACTTTGACCGCCAGTTAGCGGAGATGGGATACCGCATCAACTTTGACCCCAACCGCAAATACTGGACGATTATCGGCAAAGGTTGGGAAAGACCAAAGCGGCTCTATAAGCTCGGTGAGGATTACACCAATGAGAGGATAACGGAACGCATACGGGAAAACTCCTATGCGGTAAAGTTCCAGAGCTTTTCCAAAGAGCAGCCGCAGGTCAGGGTCTACCGTGTCCGTGGCTCTCTGAAAGATGCAAAGAAAATCGGCGGTTTGCGTGGGCTGTATCTCCATTACTGTTATAAGCTCGGCATCCTGCCAAAAGGGAAGAAACAGAATCATGCACGGCTTCATTATCTTCTGAAAGACGATTTGATGAAGATGGATGCCATTACAAACGAAACAAGGCTGCTCTGCCGCAATCACATAGACACGGCGGAGCAGCTTTTGTCCTATAAAGGCTCTCTGGAATCCGAGATGCAGGAGCTGACCGAACAGCGTAAGGGGCTTTACTCCCAATCCCGAAAATCAGTCGGGGAAGAAAAAGAAGCGGTCAAAGCTCGGCTGTCGGAAATCACGGAGCGGATGAAAACCTTGCGGAAGGAGGTCAGATTGTGCGGGGGAATCGAAGCCCGCAGCGATGCCCTCAAGGAAAAATTAAATGTCATACGGGCAGACGAAAAGGAACAGCAAAGAAAGGAGCTGATGAAGCATGAACACAGGCGGCGAAGCGGCAGAGCAAATCGTGAGGATGAGCTTGGAGGGATTTGAGGTCGCAGCCAAAATCACGGGGGCGGGTGCGAAGAATATCGCCATCCTGCTTTACTCTATTCTGAAAGAGGAACAGAAAACCAAAGGAAAGGCAAGGCTCACAAATATGCTCCGCTCTGGAAAAGAGCTGAAAGTCTTTACCGTAAAAAGCGGCGACTTGAAGAAGTTCACGCAGGAAGCAAAGAAATACGGCGTACTCTACTGCGTCTTGGCGGACAGGGGGAACAAAGACCCCAATGCGGAGGTGGATGTGATAGCCCGTGCGGAGGACGCATCGAAAATCAGCCGCATCGTGGAACGTTTTAACCTTGCTTCCGTAGACACCGCTTCTATTGTGAACGAAGCGGAGAAATCCAAAGGGGCAAAGGCTAAACCGAAAGATGCAAAGACTGCAGGAGAAAAAGACGGTCAGCCAGAGCCAGACATCGGCGTGCAGGAAAAGGCGGAGAAAGACAGGCTCATGGACGCTTTGATGGGCAAGCCAGTAAAGAAAGAAGAAAATGCCCCAAACCCCTCATTGGCAAAGACAGAAAAATCCCCTCTGTCCGAGCCTACCTTAAAGCAGCAAAGGAAGTCCGCAGAGGGGGCTACTATGACTAAGGCGGAAAAGCCGTCAGTCAGAGAAGAACTGCGGAAGATAAAGGAGAGCCGCAAAGAGCAGGAAGCGGATGTTTCTCCTGCAAAAGAGAAATCTTCTGACAGGGCAAAGAAACCACCCGCAGGAAAGACGGAGCATAAACAGCCCCAGAAGCGGAAACGGAAACCAAAATCGAAAGGAGCGAGATAACTATGAGTATCTATGATGTATTCAGTGGCGGCAGCAGAGCCTTTAACAAAGAGGAATGGGCTGCCCAAAAGCAGGAGCAGCGAAAAGAAGCCTATGAGCTGATTGACAGTACCTGCTCTGAAATGATGGCGAATGGTGACAGCTTCCGCCAGTACCTTGACGTGCAGGGGCATTTTGACCGCTACTCCGTCAACAATGCAATTCTGGTGTCGGCACAGATGCCCGAAGCGACACAGTTAAAAGATTATGGGAGTTGGAAACAGAGCCGTGTCTATGTGGACAAGGAAGCACAGAAAGTGACTATCCTTGAGCCGGGGAAAGAGTACCAGCGTGACGACGGCTCAAAGGCGGTCGGCTACAACGCTAAGATAGTTTATGACGTTTCCCAGACTTCGGCAAAGGACAGGCAGCAGCCGCAGGAGCAGAAAACCATGCGGGAGCTTGTGTCGGCGATGATTGATGCAAGCCCCGTTTCCTTTGTGCCAGTCGATGACCTTGAGCTGCCTGCGTTCTATGACAGCTCACAGCAGACCATCTTCATCAAGACGGGGCTTTCCGAGGAACAGCTTTTTGTCAGCATGGCAAAGGAAGTGTCGGCGGCGGTCTTTGACTGTAAGCATAAGGAGAGCCGTGATGATTCCGATTTCAAATCATTCTGCGTCGCCTATATGGTAAGCTCCCGTTACGGCGTGGACACAAAGGGATTCCGCTTTGACAAGCTCCCGAAAGAATTTGAGGGTATGGAAACGCAGGTGTTTAAGGGTGAGCTTGGCTCGATGCGTGACGTCCTCGGAGAAATCCAGTCGGATATGTATAAGAGTCTTGAGAAGAACAAGCCGCCCAAATCCAAAGAGCAGGAACGCTAATCGGAGGTGCAGCCTATGAAAGAAGAACGATACCATCTGGCATTGGATAAATATGATAAAAATATTGTCCTCAACGCCCTCAATACCCTGCGGACACAGCAGATACAGGAGGAACGCCCCACCGAGCCTGTTGACGAGCTGATAAGCAGGGTGGCATACGCCCCGACCAAGAAAGTAAAGGTCGCCCCGTGCAAGTGCCATGAAGAACGGTGACAATTACAAGGCGGGCGTAATCCTCTCTTTATGCGGCATTATCCCTGTCGTGTGGCTTGCCCTGCTGACAGCCCCTTATGTCAGCGGCGGCATCGTGGAGATAATCAGTAACCTGTCCGTGGCAGTCGAGAATCCGTTTTCCATAATGGTATGTGGGGACACTCCAAGAATTGTCCTTATTTTTCTGCTTGCCTACGGCATGGGAATCGGCGTGTATTTCTCCACACGCAGGAACTACCGTAAGGGTGAGGAACACGGCTCTGCAAAATGGGGCAACGCAGGCACTCTCAATAAAAAGTACCGAGATAAGGACGCATCGGAAAACAAGCTGCTGACCCAGAGCGTCCGCATCGGGCTTGACGGGAAGAAGCACAGGAGGAACTTAAATATCCTTGTGGTGGGCGGCTCTGGTGCGGGAAAGACCAGATTTTTTTGCAAACCGAACGTGATGCAGTGCAACACCTCAATGGTAATCCTAGACCCGAAAGGCGAGATTGTCCGTGACACGGGAGGGCTGCTTGAGAAGAAAGGCTATGAAGTTCGGGTGCTTGACCTTATCAATATGCACAGAAGCCATTGCTACAATCCATTTGTATATTTAAGAAATGATAATGATGTGCAGCGGCTTGTGACGAATTTATTTAAGGCGACCACGCCGAAAGGAAGCCAGTCGCAAGACCCGTTCTGGGACACGGCGGCGAGTATGCTGCTCCTGTCCCTTGTGTTTTATCTGAAATACGAAGCCCCGCCAGAGGAACAGAATTTCCCGATGGTGATGGAGCTTTTAAGAGCAGGCGAGGTAAGGGAGGACGACGACAGCTATGTAAGCCCGCTTGACGAACTGTTTGACCGTCTGGAAATGGTAAACCCAGAGCATATCGCATTAAAGTATTACAGAGATTACCATTCTGGTTCTGCAAAGACACTAAAGAGCATCCAGATAACCCTTGCCGCAAGGCTTGAGAAGTTTAATCTGGAGAGCCTTGCATCTCTGACCGCCACGGACGAGCTTGATTTGCCGTCTTTGGGCGAGAAGAAAGTTGCATTGTTCGCACTGATACCAGACAACGACACCAGTTTTAATTTTCTGGTGTCATTATTATACACGCAGTTATTCCAACAATTATTTTATCTTGCCGACCATAAGTACGGCGGGAGCCTGCCTGTCCATTGCCAGTTCATTATGGACGAATTTGCGAATGTTTCGCTGCCCGATGACTTTGACAAGATACTGTCGGTTATGAGGTCAAGGGGCGTGTCCGTTTCGATTATCCTGCAAAATCTGGCACAGCTGAAAGCCCTGTTTGAGAAACAGTGGGAAAGCATTGTCGGCAATGCCGATGAATTCCTCTATCTGGGCGGCAATGAGCAGAGTACCCATAAGTTTGTGTCGGAGCTTTTAGGCAAGGCGACCATCGACACCAACACCTACGGGAAAAGCTCTGGACGGAGCGGCAACTATTCCACCAACTACCAGATTTCAGGGCGTGAGCTTTTAACCCCAGACGAAGTGCGTATGCTTGACAACCGCTACGCACTTCTTTTTGTGCGAGGGGAACGCCCTGTCATGGATTTAAAGTATGACATTTTAAAACACCCGAATGTGAAACTGACTGCTGACGGAGGGAAGCCGCCGTATATCCACGGCGAACCGACACAGGCGGTCGCAACCCTTGTGTTTGACGGGGATATTCCTAAGAACGCCGTGAGCGTGGAAGCCGTCAGCACTTCCTATGAGCTTCTGTCCGATGAGGACTTGGAAGAAATATTCAATTTATAAGGAGGATTTACTGTTGGACGGCGAATTGAGGGAGACATAAACGGCAAATTATTTTTCCAACCTTTTTCGCATTGACTGCGCAGTGCTGTCTACAAATGCATAATACCGCCGAAAATGCAGCACGCTGTTGGTATAGCTTTTCTTTCGAAATCGAAAGGCCATGAATCCCATTATGAGATCCATAGCCACATGATGTATTTGGATTTTTTATTGTTTGTCAGCCAGAGTCGGCAGATAAGCCAAACCGGCAGCAACAGTTACGGCATCTACCTTCCGCATTAGATTGCTGATCCGCCCCTCATTCCAGAAAATATCAGAAAAATCGGATAGTTCACATCCCACATCATGGTTCGGGATGCACAGGTAGTTTCCGTATTTATGCACTCCGGCCAGGATGTGGAAGTATGTCCCCCGTCCATTCATCTCAGCTTCATACCATCCAGGCCGCCATCGCAGCAGGATAATCTCCCCTGTCCAGGTTTCTATGCGGGAACCATCCCTGAAAAAACATCTGTATTCCAAAAACAACACCCCCTATCCAAGATTCTGGCTGCTGACGGAGGCAAGTATGACTTCC
>NZ_KE159727.1 GCF_000403455.2 Dorea sp. 5-2
CCCCCCCCCTCGCAAGAGCCGTCACCGTCATGCCGCCATTCTTTTATCCGAAGCCGTAAGGCGTAGGATAGCAGGGCACAGCCCTGCCTTAAGGGAGTCCAGAGGGAACGTCTGGCACACGACTTTGCAGGGCAAAGTGTAGTGTGTTACACCCTGTAAACGCAGTCGGAAAAATCGGAATGATTTTTCTGACCGCAGGGGTGGTTTTACACGACCGAAAAGGGCGAGTAAATCTCACGCCTGCATTTTGCGTTTACGGGGTGTTCTCCCGTAGGGATGACAGCGGCAGGGTATCCTAAAATCACTGTCACCACCGTCACTGCTGTCACCCGCAGGGCAGAGCCGCCAGCTTTACATGGCTTTAAGCGTCAATGACAGTAACAGGGGGGTATCCTAATATCGCTGTCACCACCATCACCGCTGTCACCCGCCCTCCTTGCAAGGGCAATCCGCCTGCCGTCTTTCCTGCGGCTGTACTGGTAGCAGATACGGTTCTCGCTTAAAAATGTGGTGCGGTATTCATTCAGCCATTTCGTAATCACCGTGGGTATGGTTTCCGTTTCCCCCATAGCGGCTAACAGTTCCGTTGCCGTGCCTATCCATTCTTCCTTATCCCTCATAAAATCCACCAACCGAAAAAGGACATCTGGTATCGTTTCTTTCGCAAGCTGCTCCTGCGTTTTCCGCTCCACAAGCTCCCAACGGCAATCACGGAAACGCAGCGTGTATTCCTGATAAGGCGTGTCCCTGCCCGTCACATACAGCTTGGCGGTGTCAGACGCACGTTTCTCCTTTTCCAGAACAAAGGTAGCGTCCGCACTCCCCGTTAATCCTGTCGTCCCAGACACCTTGTTGAACACGTCGCTGTCATTCTGCTTTCGGATGTGGTGTACGACAATGACCGCCAGAGAGTGCCTGTCGGCAAAGTCTTTGATGAGGGAGATGTCCCCATAGTCGCTTGCATAGGCATTGTCTTTTGAAGCTGTACGGACTTTCTGCAAGGTATCAATGACAATGAGCCTGCTGTCTGGGTAATCTTTCAGATAATCTTCAAGCTGCACGATAAGACCGTCTGACAGCTTGCAGCTTGCCACGGCAAAGTGGAGCCGCCCGCTTGCTTCGTCCGTCAAACGAAATAACCTGTCCTGTATGCGGCAGAACGTGTCCTCAAGGCAGAGGTAAAGCACATCGCCCTCCATTGTCGGCATATCCCATAAAGGGATTCCCTGCGACACGCATAAGCATAGCTTCAGCATGAGCCAGCTTTTGCCTATCTTCTGTGAGCCGCAGAACAGCGATAAGCCTGTCGGGATAAGGCTGTCCACCACAAAGGATGGTTTCTCAAGCGGTTCATAAAGGAGCGTTTCGGCGTTGACTGTCTGTAACTTCTGCATGGCTTTCCTCCTTTCGGGCGGTGTCTTTGTTTTCGTTGCACATAGGCGTTGACCTCCTTAAAAATAGATTTACTCCCACGGAAAAAAGTGAGAGTATGTAATGCCGCCAATCCCACACAAATAAAAAACAGATTTCTTTTTCGGGCGGTGTCGGTCACGGTTGGAGATATTTCTTCAATTTCCGCCTTTACTTTCTCCTTTGCAATCGCAACAGATTTCTGTATTGCCGAAGCGGTGCAATGCTCCATAGCGGCGATTTGGTAAAAATTGAACTCATACTCGTAGTAGAGCAGGAAACGCCGCCTTTGTATCTCTGGAAGGCTCCCAACCGCCTTATAGAGCGTTTCATTCCGTTCTTCCTCAACCATGCGTTCATCAAGGCTCTTAGGCACACGCAACGCCCGTCTGTAAAGGGTTTCGTCCCATACCTCGTTAAACTCCCTGTGCCGCTCGTCCCATTAGAAAAGATTCCTGTTCCTGCGCTCCATCTGCCGAAACTCCATAAAGAACTGTTCCGACACTTCCAACTCGTGGGATTTGCCCTGCCCGTCCTTAAAGCTGATAAAATACCTTGTGCCGCTTTCCGTGGATTCCTCCCGAAGCGTGTATGCCTTAACCCTGTATGCCATCCTGTTGTCCTCCTGCAAAAAATGAGTGAGGGGATTTCCATCCCTCACCCAGTAGCCCGCAGGATGGCAGGCTGTTTTAGAAGCTATAAAATTTTCCGCAGCTTCTTCCGCAGATGGTCTAACCTCGCATAGATGGCACCAGTCGTCAAATGCACAAGCGGGGCAATCTCCTTTGTGGAATACCCCTGCATTTTCAGCAGGACGATTTTCAAGGTACGCCCGTCCACCGTGACTAATACTTGATAGAGATTTTCGCTCTCAATCTCTTCCAGTAACTCCGCAACCGTACCCACTTCCGCCTGCCGCTCCCTGCCTGCCATGTCCTCAAGATATTCCGCAACGTCATTCGTCCATCGGTAAAACCGCCTGTTGGAATTGAAGTCTGCCCTGTCCGCCATGCGTATCTGCTCAATGGTCGCTTCATCAACGCCGCACTCACGCAGCAGCTTTTCCTCCGCTTCTTTCCAGATACGCCATTTCCTGTCCTCCCGTCCGTGGTTGTATGCCATTCTTACTTCCTCCAATCAGAATTGATTGAGAGGGCAGAGAAAAGCCCCCTCATCTTCCCAAAGGAAAAAACAAGGGGGCTGAACGCCTTAAATTTTAATTTTCTATTATCTTTCTTAGTTTTATTAGGATTCTGGCTTTGCGTTTGTTTACAACGCTCTGGGTTATGCCCAACCTCGCCCCGACTTCACGCTCGGAAAGTCCGTCAAAAAAGATTGCCTGTATCAGCTCCTGTTCACTATCCGACAGCAAAGGCAGGGCGGCTTTCAGCCTGTCCACCATGACCGCATTGACAACGGTTTCTGCAATGTCCACCGCTTCATCAGTGATAAAGTCCAGAGGATTCCCCTCGCTGTCCGTAAATCCGTCGAGAGATAGCAGTCTATTCTTTGTATCTAATTTTTGCAGATAACGCCACCGTTCCTTGTCACGGTAGAAGTCTGTGTATTGCTCCCTCACGACTTCAAGCAGACAGCCTTGAATGGGGATAAACAGCTTGTCCATATAGGTCTGGTCGGATTCCCTGCAACGGCAGAACTCCGTGTAGGATAATTCCACATAGCCGCCACTTTCTCTGATATATACCTTTCTTGGTGCATATTTCACCATAAATACCTCCCATCTGAATTTTTGAAATGTAAAAAATCCAGATGGAGAGGCGGAGAACGACACCGCATATCAGAAACAGCCCTACGGCACTTTCCAACAAAAATCGACAAAAGAAAAACCGCAAAGGCTCTGTGACCTTTACGGTTATAGGAAATAGTAATTCTATTGTATGGAGATTGTACTTCTACTTTCAAGGTGAGAAGTACCGTTGCACTGGCAGAAATTTTTTTAACTGGTTTCCTGCCGTTCTCTGATATGCTATGTATTGATAAATTTTGCTTCGTATGAGCAGATAGATAACTGCCCGAAAAAAGGACATAAAAAAATCCCTCCAAATTTAAAAACAAATTCAGAGGGTAATTTAGGGTATAACAAAATAACCCACCCGAATATCGTTTTTTTTATTTGGTGAGTTTGTTCTTTCAAATACGAAACAAAAAGAGCCGATGATTCGTGAATTGTTCCACAATTTCATCGGCTCTGCGTCTTAAGCGTCTGGCTCTTTGATGACAGTTATCTTCAAGTTGTCAACTTTAATCAATCTTTCTTGTCTGCATTTTGGACAATAAAGGGGATAATTCTCCAAAACAGTGTCCTTCCTAATTTTATTACGGGTTTTGCTCCCACAAACAGGACACAATATCCATTCGCATTTCATCATAATTAGTCTCTAATCCTTTCAAATCTCATTTTATATGACTTTTGCAAGCTGTTAAGCTAACTTGTGGAACATATGCCGAACCTTATCTATACGGCTATTCGGGCGGCGGGGTTGGCAAATAAATTTACCAATAGCTGGCTGGTATCCTTTTAACTCTGTCAAGCAGACTCCCTGCCCATTTGTGAAATAAGTTAAATCGTTCCTGTATTCTTGAATACATCTAGCAGGGATTTCTCCTTTCAGAATGACCTCGTCATTCTTTATCTGAGTACTTACAATATCTGCACAATACCTTGGAGCATCATGATACGCCCGTGAGAGATATTCCTGCGGTGCATAAATTTCAAAGTGGAGATATGGCTCTAATAGTTCTGTCCCTGCTTTTTTTAAAGCCTGCTCCAATACGATAGGGGAAAGCAGCCGAAAGTCTGCGGGGGTACTTACAGGACTATAATACAATCCATATTCAAAACAGATTTTACAGTCTGTCACTTTCCATCCATACAGCCCCTGCTCGCAGCCATAAAGAACCCCCTCCATAACCGCATTTTGGAACGATTGATTTAAATATCCAAGTGAAACTCTGCTTTCATACTGCACTCCGCTTCCAATAGGGAGCGGCTCTATGGACAACCCGACAGAAGCCCAGAAAGGATTTGGCGGGACTTCTATGTGGATGGTATATTCTGCTTTTCTAAGCGGTCTTTCCATATATATAACAGTAGGCTCTTTTATTTCTGCCTCCACATGATATTTTTCCTCAAGGATGGCACAAATGACTTCCATCTGCACATTCCCCAAAAAAGAAAGTATAATCTCATGCGTTGTAGTATCCACATAATATTTTAAAAGAGGGTCGCCATCTGAAATTTCTGTAAGTGCCCCAAGCAATATTTCCCGCTGTTCAGATTTCTTTACTGCAATCGTTGTTTGGAGCATAGGGAGAGGATTTTCAATAAATTTTCTCTGCGGCAACAGTATTTCGTTCCCCAAAATACTGTTTAGCTGCAAAACATCATTTGGTAAAATTACAATATCACCAGAGCAGGCTGTATCGGATGAATATAATTCACCGTTTGTCGGAACACACATCTCTGTGATTTTTATTTTCTCTTTTTCAGATATTCTAATAACATCCCTCAAATGCAATGTTCCGCTATATATACGCACATAAACAAAACGCCGCCTTTTCTCTGAATATTCAATCTTAAAAACCTGCCCGCATAGTTCAGATTGACCTTCAGGCGTTGATGAATAAAATTTACTGGCAATTACTTCTATAAGCTGCCGAATCCCCAGATTGTTTTTAGCGCTTCCGTGATAAACGGGAAATAACGTTCCGTTTTGGAATCTCCTGTTTTCTTCCTGTTCCAGTTCTGACATTTTAAACGGTTTCCCTGACATATATTTCTCTAATAGTTCATCGTTTCCCATAATTACCGCATCCCACTGTTCCATATCGTCATTGTCCGTTACATTTATATGGGGATGCTGCCCAACCTTTTGCTTCACTATAATTTCCGAAGAAAGCTTTGCTTTCATTTCCCGATATACCATTGGCAAATCAATCCCCTCTTGGTCAATTTTATTGATGAAAAAAATTGTCGGAATCTTCATTATCTGTAGTGCATGAAACAGTATACGGGTCTGTGCCTGTATGCCATCCTTTGCAGAAACTAATAATACTGCTCCGTCTAATACGGATAAAGAACGGTATACTTCCGCCAAAAAATCCATATGGCCTGGCGTATCTATAATGTTGACTTTTACATCCTCCCACTGAAAAGATGTCACTGCTGTCTGGATAGTGATTCCCCTTTGACGCTCCAAATTCATTGTATCTGTCCTTGTTGTGCCTTCATCTACGCTCCCTAGTTCTGCAATTGCACCACTGGTATACAATAAACTTTCCGTTAATGTTGTCTTTCCTGCGTCAACGTGAGCCAGAATGCCTAAGTTAATTATTTTCATGTGATTTTCCTCCTATCAACACCCAAAAAAGGGCATAAAAATACCCAGTGATAAATACTCCTATCACTGGGTAAATAACTCCAATAGCCCCAAAACACTTATATGTTTTCGGGCATATAAAATTACATGATAAAAGTATTCTTAAACTGGGTACAAAAAACTAAGCCCCATATTAAAAGTGAAACGGGACTGCTACTTTTTGTTCCCACTATCAAATTGACAGTTTATTTAAGAATACCTTGCCGCATATTTATTAACTCCTTGTATAATACTGAATCTAATTATATTCCTTAACCCTTTATTTGTCAAGCTGACAAACTAAAGCAGAAAAAGCGGCAGGATTTCCCCCTGCCACTAATCATCTGTTTATGCAAAAATAATTTCCTTTTCCACAATCTCCCTCGCACAAGCCCTTATGTTATTGAGGCATCCTGTCCATTCTAAGGCGTTTTCTGCCTTTAGCTGTTCCGTTATGCCCTGTGCCTGTTTCATACCCTCTATGAGCCTTTCAAAGCGTTCCTGTGCCTGTCTGTTGATGTCGGCAAGGTAGGCGTTTAGCCTGCCGCTTGTAAGAAGATTGGTGTATGTAACTTTACGGTACTGTTTTAGATAATCTAAATGCCGTTGCCCCCAGATGCCTATTGCCTGTTCTTCTTCGGCGGGTACAGTTAAGCACGGTATCAAATAATCCCCTTGCCTTTCGTATTTGCCGCCCAGTTCCTCAAATAATGATTTTGCCATTGTCTGTTACCTCCACATTCTTTTTTATTTTGAATGTCCGCAAAATCCGTCCTACATCGGACGGACGCCACGGCACATCGAGATGATGTAAAGCAATCAGCCGATCCTGCACATTGGTTCCTGCGCCCATTTTCTGCGTCGAACCCAATAAAAAACGAACCTGCCCGCTTCTTACCTTGCCAAACAGCTCCGCTTTCCTTGTTTCCGTATTCGCTTCATGTATAAATGCTATTTCCTCCGGCGGCACTCCTTTCTCCACCAGTTTATTTTTTATATCCTCATAGACATTGAATGTACCATCTCCTTTCGGTGTCGATAAATCGCAAAAAATTAGCTGCGTGGACTTCTGCTCCTTTGTCTGCTCCCATATCTCAAATGCCTTTCCGACACAGGTTGCCGCTTTGGAAGTTTCATTGTCCGGCAGCATATCATTGATAAGGCGCTGATCCAGAGCCAGCTTCCTCCCGTCATTCGTGATTTTCAGCATATTATCGACCGATGCGTCCACCTTACGGTCACGCACAGCTTCCGCCCGTTCCGCAAGGGAAGCCACCATATCCTGCTGGTATTCGCTCGGCTTTAACACCACGTTTTCATACTCCGCTTCCGGCACAGGCAGCTTTAGCATATCCGGTGTCTGAATGTCGGCGCTCTCCTTAAAAAGCGCAATCAGCTCCGGTAAATTGAAAAACTTAGCAAACCTTGTCTTTGCCCGGTATCCGGTTCCCTCCGGGGCTAATTCTATCGCTGTCTGTGTTTCGCCAAAAGAGGAAGCCCAACTGTCAAAATGCCCAAGCCCTAACTTCTGTAACGTGCCATACTGGAGATAGCGCATATTGGTGTAAAGCTCTGTCATACTGTTAGAAATTGGCGTACCTGTGGCAAAAGTAACCCCTTTGCCGCCCGTCAGTTCGTCAAGATACTGGCACTTCGCAAACATATCCGAGGATTTCTGCGCCTCGGATTGTGCGATGCCCGCCACATTCCGCATTTTTGTGTATAAGAAAAGGTTTTTGTAAAAATGACTCTCATCCACAAAAAGCCTGTCAACGCCAAGCTGTTCAAAGGTCACTACATTGTCTTTCCTTGATGTATCGTTCAGTTTTTCCAGCCTTGCCATAAGTGATTTCCTTGTTTTTTCCATCTGCTTAATAGTATAGCGCTCCCCGTTGTCGGCTTTTGCCTGCTCTATGGCAAGCTCAATCTCGCTGATCTGACGCTCAATCATGGCTTCCTGACGCTCTATGGAAAGGGGAATTTTCTCGAATTGGGAATGCCCGATAATCACCGCATCATAATCGCCTGTCGCTATCCTTGAACAGAATTTCTTCCGGTTGGCAGGCTCAAAATCTTTCTTTGTTGCCGCAAGGATATTTGCGCCGGGATATAAGCGGAGAAAATCACTCGCCCACTGCTCCGTCAAGTGGTTCGGAACCACAAACAGACTTTTCTGGCACAATCCTAACCGCTTGCTCTCCATCGCCGCCGCTGTCATCTCAAAAGTCTTGCCCGCCCCGACACAGTGCGCCAGTAAGGTATTATCCCCATATAAAACGTGTGCGACTGCGCTTTTCTGGTGGGGCTTCAATTCAATATCCGGTGTCATGCCGGGGAATTTCAGATGCGCCCCGTCATACTCCCTCGGCCTTGTGGAATTGAACAGCTTATTGTATTTCGCCACCAAGTCCTGCCGCCTGTCCGGGTCACGGAATACCCAGTCCTTAAAGGCTTCCCTTATGGTGTCCTGCTTCTGCGCAGCAAGGGTGGTTTCTTTTTTATTAAGCACCCGTTTTTCCTTCCCGTCCTCCGTGATTGTGTCATATACCCGGCTGTCTTTTAAATTCAGGGAATCCTCCAAAATCTGGTAAGCGTTCCTGCGGCTCGTTCCGTAAGTCATATTTACAAGGGAATTTCCATAATCCGCATTTTTGCCTTTTACGTTCCACTGCCCTGTCACATCCGAAAACTGTATGCCCATGACATTCCTGTCAAACAGATGCTGCGGCGTTTCAAAAGTGTCACGCATAAAATCTTCCAGATATTCCGGCTTTACCCATGTTGCGCCGATACGCACCTCGATCTCGCTTGCGTCAAGCTCTTTGGGCTGCACCTGCGTGAGCGCCTGCACGTTTACGGTAAATTCCTGGTGGTTCTCCGCATAGGTTTTCGCCGTTTCCAGCTTGTCACGGACGTTGCCGCTTAAATACTCGTCCGCCGTTTCCCACCTGTCTGTTACGGGATTCTGGAAGACAATTCCCGTCAGTTCCTCCTTTATCTTGTCAACGCTTTTCCCGGACAGCTCCGCCATATAGTCAAGGTCAACCCTCGCCTTTTCCGACAGCGACACCGCAAGGGCTTCGGTTGCCGTGTCAACGCTTGTGACAACCTCCGCTTTCTTGATTGTGCGCTTCGTAAACATATCCGCCTTGCCCACAAACTTTCCTTCCTCGTCCGTCTTTTCAAGGGAGCATAACAGGCAGTAGCTGCTGTCCTGGTTAAACGCCCTCTTGTTGGTCTGGGAATTGATAAGTCCGTACTTTTTGGAGAAATCATCGTACAGCCTGTTTAATTCCGCCTGTTTTTCCTTGATGACGGTATCCGGGTATTCCTGGAGCTGCACATTGATCAGTTCCTGCGTACAATCCCGGATGCCCACCATGCCCTTAATGCGCTCCAGCATGGATTCTTTCATGTCCACAGGCTTCATGACGGAGTTTTCCCGGTAATAAACCTTATCCTCCACAAGCGTATAACTGTAATTCTTCACCTCCGGGTCTGCCGGGATTGTCTGGTCTGACAGTTCATCGTCCAGCTCATCCAGTTCCACTTCCTCAATCTCCCCGTCAATGCGGCTTATGACTTCTGCAAGCTGCTCCGCAAAAGGTCTTGATGTGTCGGGTTGGCAGGTGCTTTCCATCCCATACGGGCCGGAAACCATCTCCATCTTTCCCACAATCATCTCCGGGTGTCCAGCAAAATAGCTGTTCATGGCGATGCCGTTTTCATCTTCCGAAAGGTGTACCCAATCCGGTTCCAAATCCATAACCCGGTCACGTTTCTTTAAGAATAAAATATCGGAAGTGACTTCCGTTCCTGCGTTTTCCTTAAAAGCAGTATTGGGCAGTCTGACCGCCCCCAAAAGTTCCGCCCTCTGCGCAAGGTATTTCCGCACTTCCGGGCTTTTCTTGTCCATTGTTCCCTTGCTGGTCACGAAAGCGACCACGCCGCCCGGACGCACTTTATCCAAAGTCTTTGCGAAAAAGTAATCGTGAATGAGAAAATTATTTTTATCATACTGCCTGTCAGACACTTTATATTGTCCGAAAGGCACATTTCCCACCGCCACGTCAAAGAAATCATTCGGGTAGTCCGTCTTTTCAAAACCGGAGATTTTAATGTTGGCTTTCGGGTAAAGCTGTTTCGCAATGCGTCCGGTAATCCCGTCCAGTTCCACGCCGTACAGCCTGCTGTCCTGCATATTCTCCGGAAGCATACCAAAGAAATTACCGATGCCCATTGCAGGCTCCAGTACATTTCCTTTTTCAAACCCCATTTGTTCCAGGGCTTCATAGATACTGCGGATAATCACAGGACTTGTGTAATGGGCATTTAAGGTACTCCCCCTTGCGGAAGCGTATTCCGTATCCGACAGCAGGCTCTTTAATTCCTGGTATTCCCCCGCCCATGCGCTTTTGTTCTGGTCAAAGGCATCGGCAAGGCCGCCCCACCCGACATACTGCGCTAAAATCTTCTGTTCCTCCGGCGTGGCAATGCGGTTTTCTCCCTCAATCTTTTCGAGGGTGCGGATTGCTTCTATGTTTTTCCTGAATTTCTCTTTTGGTGAGAATCCTGCTCCCACCTTTGCTCCATCCATTCCGGGCGAATCTTCTGTGATATGGAAATTAACGGCTCCGGACTTGTCAATTTTCGGTTCTGCCTGCTTTGTGGGAATCCTGATGTCCGGCTCCGGCAAGGCTTTTTCTGTTTCCTCTGCTAACAGCCGTTCAAAATTTTCCTTACTCTCCGCTCGGAAGATCGGGTAGAGCAGTTTCGGGTCACGGAGCTGCACCTCCCTGTCGGAAATATTCTCAATGATAAACTCCGTTCCCTCAATGGTGACCGTATCGCCAACTTTATAATCTGGCTTTTCCGGTTCGGCTTTCTCCAGCTCCCCGAAGTGCAGCTTTTCAATAACCACATCATAGGGCAGATTGTTCTTTTCGCCTGGATAGACCTCCACGGTTTCCGTTGTGTATCCCGTCCGGCCAGGCTCTTTTTCTTCTGACGCAAACAGGCGTGAATTCCGTTCATCCTGCCGCAGCAGCTTCTCAAAGCTTTCCTTACTCTCCAAACGGCGAGGGGGATTGGTCAGGGAGCGATCCATGATCTCCACATTCCAATCATCGGTTCGGGTAATCTCATAGGGCTTATTGTCCAGATATACCCTATCCCCAACCCGGTAATCCCGCTTCTGGACATCATGTCCAGAAGTTTCCTGCATTTTGCCGGACAGCATCTCCTCTTTCCGGGTAAAGTCATTCCAGACACGCTCTGAAACAGCAGAAAAATAAGGCGATTCATCTTCCATGACTTCATACTCAAGCTCTTTCAGAGCCTCAAGGCTTTCTGCCCCTGCTATCTTTTCATGGTATTTAAAGTAAACCGCTTCCCTGCTGAGAATCCCCTCCAGACGTTCCAATTCCGGCTCCGGCATCCGTTCCCATATATCATCCTTTTCTGTATGAATGGTAAAACCTTCTCCGTCATCGTGGTATTCCAGGGTATATTGCAGGGTATCATGCTCTCCCCGTATGTCACATTCAAAGTCATATACCGTAGTCCGGGAACCCGCAAAATATTCCCTGTTGGTCAAGACCAGATTCTGTATATCATCTGCGGTCAGCGGCTTTTCCGTACCATCTTTCTGTACCTGTCCATCAGGAACCGCCTTTGCACGTTCAATCTCAATGGTATGCCACTGATCCACCTCTGCCGCATTCTCGAAATCAATGCCGTTCCTGTGACAGTAATCTACCGCTTCATCAACCGTTCCAAAAGTAGGCATATCCCCGTGGCTGTCACGGTAGCTCTGTATTTCCTCCCCTGTGCTTCCGTCCATAACGGAAATATAATAACTGTCAGCAGAAGCGTCCGATGTAAGGGAAATGGCATAATAAAACCCCGGCTCTGCCCCGCCCTCAAAACGGGAATATACCTCCGCTTCATGGCGGTCAATATCCCGCATGGCTTCCAGGTCAATGTAATCATCTTCCACTTCATCCCGGTACGGCTTATGGTCATACTCAAAAAAGTCCTTCCCATTTACCGACGCATAGAAGAAATCGCTGTCCTCCACGGAATTGCCAACGACATATATGTTATCCCCGGCATTCCATTCATCCACCTTTACGCATTCCTGCCCGTCAATGGAAATCGTTTCGCCGGACTTCAAATCCTTCTGCATTGCAGAAGGATTGACATCATGTCCAGAAGTTTTTTTCTGCGCCTGTTCTCTTTTATACCGGCTCTGCTTCTGCATGGACTGGAATACCATATCATCATAGGGGATCACATCAATCAGATCGGCGTGATTGTCTATGTACTCCTGCGCCAGCTCCCGGTTGATAAAAAATCGGTTATGCTCCGGATAAGGTATCAGAAGCCCGTCCTCTGCCGTTGTCACAAGGCGGTAGCGCACTCCCTCCCTGCCGTCCGCATACTGGTGGGTATAAAAGCCTATCCCCGGCTCCGAAAAATCCTCAGAGGATTCCAGCGCAACCGTGATTTTCTCCACTTCCTCCACATCAGCGAATCTTAAAGCGTAATCTTCCCCGCTTTCCTTTGCCCCGTCCAGTGTTTCCGAAACGGAAACCGGACTTGCGTCCGTATCGTGGGTGTCATACAGGGCATACCCTTCCGCTTCCTTGTCAATCCAGAGAAATTCCCCATTCGGCAGCTTTGCGCTCCACTGTGCAGGCTGTCCGTTATCATCATCCGCTTCATGTATGATGTGCCAGTCTAATTCTCCTTCCGCAATCTCCGGCAAATCTTCCTGCGCCTGTGCTTGCTCCGCTTCGTTCTGAGCCGCAAGTTCTTTCTCACGCTCAATATGCCGCCTTGCCTGGTTGATAAAGCCATTCAGCACGGCAGGATGGGAAGCGGCGACTATATCCCTGCTCTCATACATGGCATACGGTTCAATGGACTTTGCCCATTCCTTATTTTCCGGGGAAATCCTTTCCTCCTGCCTGCGGTGCATGACGGTATTCGCAAGCACATAGCTTACTCTCTCTATGCCGTATTCCCGGATAACGCCCTCCGCCGTTGCCTTTGGCAGACGGCGTCCGTCAAAATTCTCTGCGATAGCCCTGTCAATGGCATCCTTGCAGGAAACCTTTGTGTCACGCTCTATCTTTGCCAGCGCTTTTTCAAGCTCTTTCTGCGCCTGTTCCTCTTTATACTCCGCATAGGCTTCCTTGCCTTTCGGGGATAAATATTTATCTTCCCGGATAAGTTTACGGATACGCTTCTCTACCGCTTTCCACGGTAACAGCACGTCCGCATAAGGGTTTGATAAATCTCCCTTTTTCAGACTGATGCCCTTAAAATTGTGATCCTCCCAACTGTGGTCAGCCCCCGCCAGCGCATGGGAACTTCCGCCCGTGCCGTATTCATGTTTCAAAAAATCAGCCGCATCCTTGCCGTCATGCCCCTCCATGAAATAATCATAGATGCGGAATGAGCCGTGTACAAAGCCGCTTCCTCTGCCGAGCCTGTGGTCTATCTCGTCCTGCGTGATAAAGTCCTCTTTCTTCACCTCCACATGGTCAGCTACCGGGAATGTTTTCTTCTGCAAGAGCAGGTTGTCAAGCTCTGCCCGCAGTTCTTCTTTCGATATGACAGAACGAAAACGCAGCTTTTTCTCATCGCTTTCAAGCTGTGACAGCGCTTTATCCATATGGGAAGCCGCCATATCCACTCCCTCCGGTGTGGACAGCAGGTCTACCAGCCTTGCATGGGAATCCGGGAAATTGGCGGCTTTCATTTCCAGTTCTTCCGGCATTTCCCCCATACCGTCACGGAAGAAAAAATACAGATGATTCGCAATGCGCCCACGCTCCACCTCGTCCACAAGGTAGGCTTCGTTTGCGCCCATATAAGAGCCGTTTTCCACCTGGGCGCGTATCTGTGCTTCAATCTCTTTCCAGTCCATTGTAAGCGCCGGACGTTCTAACGCAGACGTACCTTTTGCAACGCTCATTCCCTGGCTGTCGAACCACACGGCTACCTGTTTCCCCTCAAACTCAAAGCCTTTCCCAGTAGCGCCGTATTCTCTTTTAAGAAATGCTGCCATTTCCTCCGGTGTCTTGCCCTGCTGGTACTTGGCATAAATACGCTTGCGGCTGTTCTCCCTGCCGCCCCCGCTTCGCAGGATTGTGTCAATCTGCTCCTGCGGCAGTGCTGCCTTTGGCTGACCGGGGCTTGTCTTTTCTGCCGGGAGAATGCCATCCTCCGCCTCTTTCATGGCAATGCCGCCGACCTGCTCCGAGAACATGGAAAATAAATCAAGCTGCTGATACATCCCATTCGTATCAATCTGTTCCGCCTTTTCCCCCGGAAGCAGGTATACATCATCCTCCATATAGGAATTGACAAAGAAACGAGCATCCTCCCATGTTAGGAGCGTTTCGTTCTCTATTCCCGGCTTCCCGGTCATGTTGATGTGAATCCCTTCCTCATTGGCATAGAAACCGACAGGAATACCCGCCGCCTCATACCCGTAATAGGTGTTAAAATGGAAACAGTTCTTAAAATATTCCGTCTGCAGCATCGCATCCTGCTCCATTGCGAAATATCCCGCTATCTCCGGTCTTTTATGGATAAGGAAATCGTCAGAGCATAAAACCCCTTTCTGAACCTCCATCGCCTTTTCCGCAAAGTCCAGGTTATCCAAAAAAGAGCCGGACAATGAATCCTCTCCATTATCCGGCTTTTCTGTTTCCTTATTCGGTTGTGCTTCGCTGTTTAAAGGCTGTAGACCAGCTCCGTCAGTACGGTTTCCTCCGCCGAGTGCCTGATGCCGTTCATCTTCGCCACCCATTTCATCTGATCGGACGCTTTCAGCGCTTCGTCCACTCCCTCGGCTTTCGCCATCTGCTCTGTCAGGAAGTCCATCCTTTCCTCCGCCTGCCTCTGTATCTCCAGACAGTGCGCTTTCAGCCTGCCCTCCATCAGAAGCCCGCTGTAAATCCCCCTCCGGTGTTCCTTCAGGTAATTCTTCCGCATCAGCCCGTACTTGGTCAGCGGCTCCTCCGGCTCGCTGTCCGGAATCAGGTTGGGTATCAGGTAATCCCCGTTCTTCTCGTATGTCAGTTCCATGCAAGGTGCCCTCCGTTTCTATATGTTTGGTGTATGTATCAATTTGTGGTTCGTTTTCGCTTTCACGCTTTAAAGCATTATAGCGTGATTCCGGTTCATTTGCAAGCACTTTTTCAGGATTTTTTTCTGCGGCGGCGGCCTGCGCCCCGTCCGTCCTCTCCCTCGCCTTATCTGCGGCTTTCTGCCGTGCCATCTGGCGGTCATAAGCGGCAACCGTCCTCCCGATCTCCATGAGGATTGGCTTACACATATCCGTAGTTGCGTTACCAATGACAGATAACGCCATTGAAGTGTTGAACTCACTGATATAGTCAAAATTCAGTTCATCCTTCCAGAAATCCATGTCAGCGCCGCACCGGGATAACAGGGTATAGGCGATGCTTGTGGAGAGCGTTTCCCGAAGCCGCAGCCCCACGTTCAGCTCGTCAAGCTCCTCTAAGAAGCTGCCCTCCTTGGCGTAGGACATATCCTGCATAATCTCCCTGTAATAATCTTCCGCAATCCTCCCGGCGATCTCCATGAGCCTGCCCTCAAAAGGATTATTTTTATCCGTTTCGCCATAGGTCTTTTCAAGCTGCGCCAGCACAGCGCCCTTGTGTTCCTCCCGCAGTTCCCACAGGTACGGGTCTTTCCCGATCCGTCTTGCCTTATGCACGTCCGACACGTCAAAAACATATTTCAGCCTGGGGCGCTCACTGTCCCGGTCAAAAAGGGCAATCCCCTTTGCCCCACGGTTCACCCAGCAGAACATTTTTTCATTCCATGTTTCCATAGTGGCGCAGGCTGTGGCTCCCGGCCTCTGTGCGTAGATCAGCATCTGATCCTCGAACGGGTATCGGTACAGCCTTGCGGCAGTGTCCAGGTATTTCATCCACTCTTTCCCGTTCTTAGACACCTGCCTTGCGGTTTCCCCCGCCAGTATGGAGATTTCATGGTATTTCTTTGAAACAAGGTATCCTCTGTCCATCCGCACCCTCCTTAATCATAAAACCCGTTTTCCTCAATGCCCTTTTCCAGAATGGAAGCTACCAGCGTATCCAGCTCCACGCCGTTTATCTCGCTGACCACGATCAGCTTCGCAAGGGTATTCTTTTCTACCGGGATTGAATACCGTTCCTCATCCGGACACAGCTCACGCACACAGACACCGAGCGCATCCGCAACCTGGCAGAGCGTGCTTATGTCCGCCTCACGGATTCCCGCCATGATGTCCAGGAGCGTATTCTCACGGACGCCGGAAAGCGCCGCAAGTCCCGGTATGCCCATATCCATCTCTTTCATCACATTTAAAATCTTATCGCCTGTGCTTAAAATCCCTGTTCCCATCGTCAAGCCCTCCTTATTCCGCTTTGCTGCCAAAAGAAAATACCGTGTTTTCTTTCGCCTTTGTAGCTGTAAACTTTGTTTTCACTTCCGCCACCTTTGACTCCAGGACGGAAAACATGGCTTCCACCTGCTCCTCTGTGTAGTCATAGGCCGACCTGTTGGAGAGGTTCTCAATCCGCCCGATTGCGTCAATCGCCTTATTGATGCGGTACTCCCCAAGCCGGATAAATTTCTCCGCTTTCGTTTCCTCTGCCTTTCCCGCAGGCGTGTTTTCTGTTACGTTTTCCATAGCTTCACCCATATTTTCGCTCATATCTTTTTCCTCCATTTTCCATATGGTTCAGGGCATACAGATTTTCCATATGCCCCGTGCTTAAAATACTTTTTTACTTTTTCTTTTTGGGAAATTCCAGCTTCACCTTATACTGCGAGCCTTTGATTTCTTTCCCGTCTTTGGTATAGGAAAAGTCCTCCACGCCCTCCGGTATCAGGTACGCATCATAGCTGCCCTTCTTCCCCTTCAAGTCTTTTACGAGGGTCTTTTTCCCGTCCAGCAGGCTTTTTACCTGGCTGTCGGTAAGTGCCGCCCCCATTGCCCTGGACACGTTCATGCCGCATTTATTTTTACAGTAAGCGCCGAATTTCCCTTTTATCACATCGCCCCCGCACTTCGGGCATTTTCCAAGAGATTCCTGCGTGCTGCCCCCGAACATGGATTTCTGCTCGTCGCTGACGCTGTGATAAGTCTGCACAAGCCCTTTTACCATATCCTCTATGCCGCCCATAAACTCCCGCATGGAATATTCACCCTTTGCCACAAGGGTAAGGGCATTTTCCCAATCGGCGGTAAGCTGCGGGGATTTTACCACGTCAGGAAGCACGGTGATCAGCTTCACCCCATCCTCCGTGGGGAGCATCTGCTTTTTCTCACGCTTTACAAATCCGTCCTTGACTAACTTTTCAATCACGTCCGCCCGTGTAGCGGGTGTGCCAAGCCCTTTCCGTTCTACATCATCGCCCATGTCCTCTGCGCCGGCACGTTCCATTGCCGATAATAAACTGTCCTCCGTGAAGTGTTTCGGCGGCTGCGTGAAATGCTCCGTTACGTTCGTCTGCACTCCCTCAAAAACCATCCCCTTCGAAAGCTCCGGCAGCTTCCTGTCCTCTTTTTCCTTATCTTCCGTGGTTTTATAGGAACGCTTCAGGGCGGCTTCAAAATCTTTCCACCCGTTCTTTATTACGGATTTCCCGGAAACCGAAAAAACAGCGCCGCCACAGTCAAGCTCCGCCCTGACCGTTTCATACTCGTGCTTTTCCCCTGTGGCGCAGAGCAGGCGGTTAGCGGCAAGGGAGAGGATTTTCATCTCCCCCTCCGGCACGGCGGCAAGGTCAGCCTTTGCGATCTCCATCGTGGGAATGATCGCGTGGTGGTCTGTCACTTTTTTGCTGTCCATTACCCTCCGTGCATCCGGCTCTATCCCGGACGGTTCTTCAAAAAGGATTGCCTTATAAACCGCCCCGATCACGCCCTTTGCGGTATCCCCCATATCGTCCGACAAATACTGGCTGTCCGTCCGGGGATAGGTCACCAGCTTTTTCTCATAAAGGCTCTGCGTGTATTCCAAGGTCTGTTTTGCGGTAAAGCCGAATAAGCGGTTCGCATCCCGCTGTAACGTGGTCAGGTCATAGAGTTTCGGCGGCTGTACGGTTTTCTTCTCTTTTGTGACAGAAACAACCGTGGCGGGTTTGCCCCCGCAGGCTGCAGCAACGTTCTCCGCCTGTGCCTTATCTTCCATTTTCTCCGTTACCGCATCCATGCCGCCCGCCAGGATATGTGCCGTATAGTACGGCTCTTTTTTGAAATTCCTGATCTTTTCCTCACGCTCCACCAGCATGGCCAGCGTCGGCGTCTGCACCCTGCCGACCTTCAACACCTTGCCGCCATACAGGACGGTAAAGAGCCTCGTGCCGTTCAAGCCCACAAGCCAGTCCGCCCTCTGCCTGCACAGTGCGGAGTGGTAGAGGTTATCATAATCGCTTCCCGGCTGCAGGTTTTCAAAGCCCTCACGGATTGCGCTTTCCTCCATAGAGGAAATCCAGAGCCGCTTAATGGGCTTGTCGCACCCTGCCTGGTCATACACAAGGCGGAAGATCAGTTCCCCTTCCCGCCCTGCGTCCGTGGCCTCCACAACCGTGTCAACCCTGACATCGTGCATCAGCTTTTTCAATACCTTGTACTGCGCCGCCGTGCCGCTTTTTACTTCCGTCTGCCACTGTTCTGGTATCATGGGCAGGCTCTCATAATCCCACTTTTTCCATGCGTCAGAATAGGCATCCGGCTGCGCAAGCTCCACCAGATGCCCAATGCACCACGAAACAAGATAGCCGTTCCCCTCCATGTACCCGTCTTTCCTCTCACCAGCGCCGATCACACGGGCAATCGACTGTGCCACGCTGGGCTTTTCCGTTACCACCAAAACTGCCATTATTCATCCTCCTTATCTTCAAAAAAATCATCCCCGGAACCGTCCTCCGGTTCTTCATCTTCGTTTTCTAATTCCTCCTCATCTTCCTCGTCCTCATCTTCGTCCTCGATGAAATCCTCTTTCTTTTTGCGGACGACTTTGAAATAATAAGCGCCGCCGATAACAGCTATGGCAAGTGCGCCCATGAGGATATAGGAAATGAGAGGGTTCGGCTCTGCCTTTTCCTCCGGCTCCGGTTCCTCCGTGTTTTCGGTATCTTCCGCATTTTCCGTTTCTCCGGCATTTTCCTCTGCCTGTTCGGTGTCCTCCGGCTGTTCCCTGTTATTGTTGGGCAGTGCGCCTTCCTCCGTGGGGATTGCCGATTCCAACGCTGCGGAATTTTTCGGCAGGGTTTCGCTGTTGCCGGAAGCTGCGTTCAAGAGGTCATTTTCCGTGATCTCCGTAAGGAAGTACACCATTTCTTCCTCCCCGTCACGGTCAATGATAAGGTAAAAAACCTTATCCGATGCGGTCTGTATCGTGTAAAATTCTTTTCCCTGCTCAGACGGTTCTTTTTCTTTCTCCCCGCTTTTCTCCTTTTCCTCCACCTCCGCAGCGTCAGCTTCTGCCATCGCCTGCTTTTTCTGCTCCGCAAGGCTGTTTCCGGAAACCGTGTTCCCCTCACTGTCCGTTTTGGTATGCTCCGTGACCGTGCCGGTGGCGTTCCCCGGCTTGGTAGCTTCGGCACTCACCGGGAGCTGCTTCGCCGGGTTCTCATCACTCTCATCGGCAGGGTCTTTATAATATGGGTTTTTGGTCTTGTAGACTTCCGACATATTCCCGGCATTGTCCATAGCGGAAATGGTAAAATACTCATAGCCTGCGTCAAACTGCTGTAAGCGGATATTTAATGTGCCGTTTGTCAGCTCCGTAAACTCATACCCGTTCACATAGACCGCCTTTGCGCCGGAATCCGTGTCATGCACCTGGACGCTTAACAGCCCGTCGCTGACCGCCGCATTAAGCGTGGGCTTCGTGGTGTCAAAACACCGGACAGCCCTGCTCCGCTCGTATGTATTGCCCTTCTGGTCTGTGGCCTGGACATAGACCGTGCAGTTCTCCGAGATCTCCAGCTTCTTATCTTCCGTCACGTCCGTCCAGCTCCCATTCTGCCCGACTTTCGCCTGGATCTTCGCCAGTTCAAAATTTCCCGTATGCGCCGTATCGGACACGGAAAATGTCACCGTTGCTTTCTCGTTGTACCACCCGCCCGGACTGTTGATCTGGATTACCACATTCGGTGTCTTATACTTACAGTCCTTATAATCGGCGGCGCATACCGCACAGTCTTTGTCAGAATCATAAGTGCTGCATTTTTTCTCACAGGTACATTCCGGCTCCGGCACTTCATTTCCCGAAACAGTTCCTCCCTCTGTTTCCCCCTCTGTGCCGCTTTCTGTTTCACTTCCGGCGTTGCTGTCCGTTGCCTGCCCCGGTGTATCCTTCCCCTCTGTTTCTGATGTTTCCTGATCTGCGGCGCTTTCCTCCGCCTTTCCCTCTGTTCCTTCCTCCGTGCCGCTTTCCACGGTTTCCTCCGCCCTTGCGTCAATGGCGTTGTCCCCGTTCATGGAAAACGCCAAGACGGGCATACAGAATAATACTGCGGATAACATGAGCGATAACACCGCCCTATAACGTAACTTCATTTTTCTGTTCATGGCTTCCTGCCTCCCTTTCTGTCTGCTGCTCTCGTTGTAACTGTTCCTCCTGCTCTTTCTTCCGGAGCAGGCTTAAAATTTCTTCCTCGCTGACTTTATTCAGCAAGATCAGGTGTTCCAGAGAGATTTTATTCTTCTCAATGAATTTCATCTTCTCCGCATCCTCTGCCATCTGTAACTGGCCCTCCAAATCTTTCTGCTTCTCCTGCAATTCCGCAAGCTGCTTCCGGACTTTGGAAAGCTCCTTTACAATCCGTTCCTTTGTCACATTTGCTCTCCTTTCCGCACTGAAAAAAGTGCTTTTTTAATGCCTTAAAAAAATCTTACATTTTAGCCGCTTTTGTGCTAAAATAATTAGACAGAAGAAAATCTTGAATCTTGAAATTTCACTCTCATATTGTCAAACTTCATTATCATCAGACATTATCTTTTAATTTAATCTGCCAAACGCATAAAAATGGCTCTGCCAGTAGGACGAGTTGATGTTTGCGTAGCCGATTGGATCTCCACAATGAATCATCGTTCCATTCCCACAGTAAATCCCCACATGGCTGACTGCGCCGCCCGAATTGTAAGTGCCTGTGAAAAAGATAATATCCCCCGCCTTTGCGTCCGCCGCCGAAACCGGAGTACACTGGTCATAAATGCCCTGTGCCGTAGTCCGTGGCAGGTTATGCACCCCGCTGTTGGTGAATACCCAGCAGACAAAACCGGAACAGTCGAAACTTGTGGACGGGCTTGAGCCGCCCCATACATACGGATAGCCTAAATATCTTGCGGCTTCCTCCATAAGCGCCTGCACGGTTGCGTCATCATAGGAATCCGGAGGTATGGCATTCCCCCCGCCGCTGCCCGGCGCACCTGCTTCTCCGTAAAGCGTTCCCTCCCCTGCCTCAAAATAAAATAACGGGTTATAATACTCCCCGTTATACTGGCATTCGATATGCAGGTGGCTTCCGGAACTGCTCCCCGTGTTCCCCGTTGTGCCTATGGTATCCCCATGTTTCACAGTCTGCCCCGCACTGACGCTTAGCGTGTCCATGTGAGCATACTTGGTACAGTAGCCGTTACTGTCCTCGATCACGATATAATTCCCGTAATAGCTGTCATAAGCAGCGGCTGTGACCGTGCCGTCCATCGCCGCAAGGACGGCGGTTCCTGTCGGCACTGCTATGTCCACGCCCCGGTGGAGCTGTTCTGCCCCGGTTACAGGATTGATGCGGTAGCCGTAATAGCTGCTCACATAATTGTACCAATACAGATTTAATGGCGTATAAAACTGCTGTGTCAGCCCGTGGGTTTCATTATAGAGCGCATAGATTTCTTTCTGCCCGCTGTCCATATGCCCGGCAACCACCACATTTAAGTTTTTAGCGGTCAGTGTGACCTCCAGTATGGTCACGGTGTATTCTTCTTCCTCCTCGTACTCATATTCTTCCTCTGTTTCCTCACCCGTCACCGGGTCTGTGACGGTGCGTGTGCCTGTCTTTGTGACTGTCCTTGTCCTCGTTTCCGTTACTGGATTCAGGGTCAGCTCATACATCTCGTCAAAAAGGCTCTCGATCTCGCCCTGCACATCCGCCGCCGTAAATTCCGTATGGACTGCGGAAAGATAGCTGATGAGCGCAAACGGGTCATGGCCGATTGAAGCAAGATTATAGCGGTATTCGTCATAGTCCGGGTAATCCGTTTCTATGGAATCAATCTCTTTCTGAAGCTCCATTTCAAGCTCCGAAAAAGCCAGATCCGCAGCGTCAATCTCTGCCGGAACGCTCATGTAGCTTCCTGCCAGCGTACTGCTCATTCCCTGTGAGAACATCGCCCCGCAGGACGATACAGAGGTCATTATCATAATAAGCAGGAGCGCAGATGCCCCCACCGCCACAAAAAGCGATGTGTGTTTCGCCGCTATCTCCTGCAATTTCTTCGCAACCGCCGTGGTAAAATTGGCGGATTTTACAGCCGCTTCCTTTGTATTTTTTGCCGCCTGCCCCGCCCGCTTTGCCTTTGCGTACTCACGCTTGATGCGCCGTTTCTGGAGCCGCTTCTGGAGCTGCTTCTTTAAGGTCTTTTCCTGCATTTCCGGGTTTTCTTCCAGAAACTTCTGGTAGCGGAAATTGACTTCTTTTTTAAACTGCTTTTTCTCCAGCTTCGCCACTTTCCCACGCTGCCGCTGCTCCTTATTCTTGTAATGCCGCTTTACAAAGCGGTAGGCATCTTCGGCTCTCTGCTCCGTCTTGTGTGCGCCCTCCACGCCGGAGTTTTCCTTCTCCACCTCGGCAACCTTGCCGTGCGCAATGTTTGTAAACTCCGATCCGGTTCTGCCCGCCATCCGCTTTACTGGATTGTCAGCCTGAAAAGGCTTCTCCTTTACCACGGCGGTCAGCACATACTTTGCCCTGCCCGTCTTTTCATCAAAGACACGCTCTAAGGAATATTCTTTTTTCTTCGGCAGCTTCTTCCTTGCGGCTTCGGTCTTTCTGCCGGCTTTCTCCGCTTTCTTTTGCAGCTTCTCTAACTTTTTGCTGCCCTGGGATTCCGGTTCTGCGCCATCGGTAAAAGAATTGCTTTCCGTAAAGGTATTATCCTTTGTCTGGAAGTCACGCCCGGAATCACTCTTTTTCGTGCGCTCCCTGTCCTGGTATTCCCGCCTGCGGTATCTGCCCTTTTTTTCGCTCTGGTGGTAAGTGTCCCTGCGGCGGTAATCATCCTTAAATTCCTTTGTATCTCCGGCCTGCTCGCCGCCATCCTCCTCTATAAAAGCGTTCTGCTCTGTAAAGACATTCTGCTCTTTGGAAAAACTGCTTTCTGTCTTACTGTCAGCATTGCCACCGTCAGGTTTCTCTTTCTTTCCCATAAAGCTGTTTTCTCTCTGGAACTGCTTTTGCTGTCTGCGCTTTTTCTGACTGGATTTTGCTTTCTCCCCTGCCGTTTTCTGTGCATTACTCTGAAAACTGCTGTGACTATCCCACACATCATCACTGTCCGGCCTGCCTTTTGGCTTTGAGCCATTCTGCTTTGCGAAATAATCAGCGTCATGTTCAGACGGTTTTGCCTGCCCGGACTTCTGGACATCATGTCCAGAAGTGGTATCGGCATCCCTCGGCTGGTGTGCGCCGGACTGCTTCTGTTTTGCCCTTTTTGCGGCAGTATCTTCCTTTGCGGAACTCCTGCCGGCAAAAACGTTTTTATCCTCCGCAAACTCAGCCCGCTGTTTCTTCTTTTTTTCTGCCATTAAAATTCCTCCCTGTTCACCTGTTACTGTCAGCCTCCCTGATCCTGTCCTGCGATGCCTCAAACCACCTTCTTTCTATCTCCGTCCCGACAAACCGCCGTTTCGCTTTTATGCACGCTTCCCCCACCGGGCAGCTTCCCATAAACGGGTCAAGGCATACCTCGCCCTCCAGTGTGGAGCATCTGACCAGATGCTCGATCATGGGTACTGGCTTTTCCGTTGGGTGCCGCTTTTCTCTCCCTCTCGGCAGTCTTGATTCCAGAACCGTTGAGCCTGTAAAGCGCAGTTTCCGATATCCGCCTTTCCGGTACATGGCGATAAACTCCGCACGTTTCGGGTAATAGGACGAGGGTACTGTCATTTTCTTATCCATCACAAGCAGCTCACAGAATGTAAAACCGCTGTCCATGCAGGCAGCGTGAATCGGAAAGATGTTCCGGTCATTGCTCATCACATAAAAATATCTCTCATTCTTCAATATCCGGTACACTTCCGGTATCCACCTGCCAAACGCTATGTGTTTCGTGCTGAATCCGCAGTTTGAGAATACCTCCCCGCCTTTATAATTGAGCTTCCCGTTCTTCATTCCCCCCTCCCGTCAGCTCAAACGGCGGGTCAGTAAAGACCATATCCACGCAGCCGTTTTCCATATCCCCCGCAACGTCTAAAAAATCGGCATGGTACAGCGTGGCATTTTCTGTTATATATGCGGCTGCAGTTCCTTTTCCTGTTTCCATTTCTCACCTCCGTCCAGCCGCCAGCCTTTCCTCCTGCTTTCCTTTCCTCATATAGTTCGGGTCATAATCCTTAAAATCTTTCACGGAATGGAACAGCCATTTGTTATTTACCCATCTCTGCACCCTCCGTGTTTCCTCCGGCGCTGTTGGCTTTTCGTATATCATCACATACGGGTCATATCCCATGTCACGCAGCGTATAGATACGGTATAAATCCTGTTCGTGGGTGCTGCCATAGTTGGTAAGGACGTAGACACGCCTTTTCCGCTTGTCCCTTATCGTTGTCAGTCCTAAAAACTTTTTAAAATGCGGTATCAGGTCATCTTCCGGGTTATCCCATGCGAAGTGCAGCATTTTTGTATGGATTTTATTTAACAGCGCTACTTTCTCCGGCGTGGCCAGACGCACGTCAAGCCCCTGCGTGAAATCCACCTCCGCCCCACTGTTTGCAAGCTGCCCTAAGAGCCGCTCCCAATCCGGGCAGGCTAAAATATTGGCATCAAGGAGCTTGATCTCTTTTTCGCCGCCCCAAAATTCATCCAGGTCAGCTACCGCAACCGTCTTTCTGCCCTCCTTCTCCCCCACAATGCAGAACCCGCACCCACGGGGGCATCCTCTGGAAAGGAAGCCGTAGGCTGTGCCTGCAAACTGCGGGTACAGCCCGTAGTCCGGGTACGAATGCTCCACGGCATCCGGCAGCTTGTTGTCAAGGCCGTACCCCGTGCCGCCTTTTATGACATGGTAAGCCTTTACGCTCCCCGCATAATCTTTGGAATAAGTATCCGTGAATACCCTGCTCATATAAACAAGGTCATAATGCTTTTTATCATCGTACCATTCCACCATATCGCCCCTTGCTTTATGGTAAGCGGACAGCTTCATCAGGCAGAGGTTGGGGAAACGGTGTCCGTCCACGTCAATCAGCCCGATTTTCACTCTTTTTCCCCCTGTTTCACGCTTTCCTCCGGTTTCGTGTTCATCACCCTGAATGTCTTTGTATCGGACGGGTACTTATCCACGAATGGGATTACCACGTTGTCAAACAGGATAAGCCCGCTTCCCGGCTCGGAATTGGTCACATGGGCAAGCTGTTTCTCCGACAGCCCTAACTTGTCGGCAAGTATCGCCTGGTCTTTTGCGTTCTGGTTCAGCAGGTAGACAAAATCGGAGTTACCGAGTATGCCCTCGATCTCCTCCGATTTCAAAAAATCGCCCACGTTCTGCGTCAAGCCTGTAGGTATGCCGCCCCATTTCCGGAACCTTTTCCAAATCTCCACGGAATAGATTGCTGTCTGCCTTTCCTTTAAAAGCAAATGGAATTCATCACAATAGTACCTTGTGGCGATCTTCCTCTCCCGGTTCTGCGACACACGGTTCCAGACCGCATCCTGCACGATCAGCATCCCAAGCTCTTTGAGCTGGTTCCCTAAATCCCTGATGTCAAAGCACATGATACGGTTCTGGGAATCCACGTTTGTGCGGTGGTTGAAATAATTCTGAGAGCCATGCACATATAAAACAAGGCTGTTGGCGATCCGCACCGCCTTTTTCTTCGCTTCCTGCCGTAATTCCGGCGCAACGTCCTTCGGCTCATACTTTAACAGGGCGTTATATAAATCTTCCAGTATGGGCATATTCTCCGGCATGGGATTTTCAAAATAATCATCATAGATATGCTTGATGCAAGTGTCGATGATGCCCTTTTCGTCATTCTCCAGACCGTTTTTCCCTCCGGCAATCAGATCACACAGGGTAATGATAAAATCCGATTTCAGCTTTAACGCTTCCCGGTCATTCTTGTGGGAAAGCTGGATATCCATCGGATTCAGATAGTCTTTTGAATTGGTGGCAAGCCTTACCACCTGCCCGTTCAGAGCGCCTACAAGGGCAAAATACTCTCCTTCCGGGTCACAGACGATAATATCGTCCTCCGTCATAAGGAAACAGGATAAAATCTCCCTCTTTGCGGAAAAGGACTTCCCGGAGCCGGGTGTGCCGAGGATTACCCCGTTGGGTGTCCGCAGCTTTTTCCGGTCTGCCATGATCATGTTGTTGCTGAGTGCGTTCAGGCCATAGTAGATTGCCGGGGCAGGCATGAAAAGCTCCTGCGTACAGAACGGAACCAAAATCGCCGTACTTTTTGTAGTCAGCACACGCTCAATCCCCGTATCGTTGCAGCCAATGGGCGCACTCGCCATCAACCCCTGCTCCTGTAAATACTGCAAGCACCGCAGGTTGCAGTTCGCCTGCTGGATAATGCCCGACACCCGCTGCGTGATGTTCTCTAACGCCCGCTTGCTCCTGCCATAGCAGGTAATGAGGAAAGTCACTTTGAGAATTTTCTGGTTGCTGGTGTTCAGATCGTCAAGCAGTTCCAAAGTGTCTTTTTCGTAAGTGATAATGTCCGTGGGCAGTATATCCATGTCATAACCGGAGCGTACTGCCTTCTTCTGTTCCTCGATCTTCATTTTCTGGATATTGGTGAGCGCCCCTTTTAACATCTTGATTGCCTTTACCGGGTCCATCGTCTGCATATGGAGCGTGATCGTCAGGTTATCATCAATGTCAAGGAGCTTCTTTAACAGCTCGTCATTGAACCTGGGCGCAATGATGTCGAGATAATGGACGCTTCCGTACATCCTCCCCGACTTAAAGCGGCTTGGGTAACGGAAGTCAAACCCCGGAGGAGCTATGTAGTCCTTTACGCTCTTTCCCGACTCCGACAGTTCCTTAAAAGAAAAACGGAAAGGCTCCATTGTGTCCTGGTTGAAATACTCATGCAGGACACGCAGGCGCTCCTTCCCGTCAAGACTTCTGGCATGGGTGCCGAGGTTTAGGAAATTCTTTATAACATCGGCTTCTATGCTGCCCAGTTTCGCCTTTGCCTCCTTGTACCCCTTACACTCAATGCCAAAAATAAGGTATTTTGATTTAATAATCCCGTTATTCCCCTTTGCCGCCTGTTTCTTCAACATCTCCGTGTATTCCTCACGAATGTCGTCAAAATCATCGCCCTGCAGGGGAATGTCAAACTGGTCTATCAGCGTCTGCTCGTTGACCTGCCTGTTGAACAAAAACAGCTCAAACCGTATGGACGGGTCAAAGTAATTGATGAGCCTGCTGTACTGCTCTAAAATCTCGCCCTGATCCTCTATCTCCAAAAGGTCATAGTTGATGTCAAAAAACTCGACCATCTTTGTGTAACAGCCGGAAGCCACCTGGCAGATGCCGTCACGGTACATCTTTTTGAATGTGATTGTTTTCTGCGCCGTATCCGGCTTTTCCTGTTTTCTGTCATTCCCGGCAAGGGTATTTTTTAGCTCCCGTAACCGTTTCTTCTCTGAAAAATTAAGCCCCGTTTTTGGCGTGGCTTTGCTGCCCTGCGGCTTTTTCTTCAAGATAACGCACCTCCTTCTTTAATTTCTCCCGTTCCTCCAACTGCTTGTAGAGGTTTTCCGATTTATAAGGGCGAATCCCCGGCGTGAGCAGCTTCTGCCGTACCATGAAGTACAGAATCTTCTCTGCCGGGAACCCGTCTTTTTCATACATTGCCAAAAAGAAAAACGGCAGCATGAGCGCTACCATGATGAGCGCCGAAGCCTGTGTTCCCAATACGCCTTTTGTCACAAGGTAAAAAGGGATTCCCACAGCCGCTGCGCCGCCGAAGCAGATAAGCTGGCGTTTGGTAAGGTTCATCGCCACCTTTGTCTTGATGCCGCTTAAATTTTTGGGCACTGCTACCGATATTGCCATAAGCATTCTGGCCGGAAATGATTTCATTCCGGCATTTCCTCCTTCCTGCTGTTATTAAAATTCCGGTCTGGCTAATGGGCATTCAGCACACTTTTACTGAGCGAACCTGTCTTGAACAGGCTGAAGCAAAGGATAACGGTATATGCCGCCACCGACCAGAGCGCCGTGTGCAGGTTGCCCGCCACCGCAACACTGGCAACGAGTACCGAATAGATGCCCACGCAGACCATAATGAAAAATCCCTGAAACGCAAGGGCGCAAAGCCCTTTGATATAATTGTTGCCGATGCTGCCCCATTCCCGGTTGCTCAAAGTGGCAAAGGGAACCGGAGCCACTGAAATATAAAGGTATATCTCTATCATGCGCCCATATAAAACGACGGTGATGAGGACGGACATGATTTTCATACACAAGCTGACGATCATGGTTTCTATCCCAAGCCCGATCAGTTCGCCAATGCCCATAGTGGAAAGCTGGTTGTTGAACATGGTGGTAAGCGTGGACGTCACGTCAATGCTCGTGGAGCCTGATATGACGCCCGCCGCATTGGTCACGATATGGTTGCCCACATCGAAAACCGCCATCGTGATGTCAAAAGTCTTGCTGAGTAACATCACGGCGATACACGCTTTCACGAGGTAGCGGAAAAAGAACTCGCTCCCTACCTCGTGCATATTGTTTTTGTCCATTACCATTGCTATCAGTTCATAACACAGGATTGCGCTGATGATAAGCCCCGCTATGGGTATCATGACATTCTCTGAAAGGTTCCGGATCATGGAAAAAATACTCCCATTCCATGCGCTGGGTGTCTGCCCGACTTCCCCGGCAATCTCGCCCACTTTTGTATTCACGTCCGTGAACATCGTGCCGAGGTTGTCAAGCACCCACCCTTGCAGCATTTCCTTTATAAATTCAGTGATTTTGTCAATGATCGCACCCATGAATTATGAGAACAGTGTTGTAAGCTGTGGAATCACCGTCTGCGCCACAATTACAATACCGCCGCCCGCCATCAACTGCTTGATCCCCTGGCTTTTTGCTCCAGGGTTATCATTCCCATATCCCTCAAGCAGATTGATAACGCCCCATACTGCCACGCCTGCGCCGATTGCTGTTACGACTGTCTTTAATCCTGTTACCGCTGTTGTGAAAAAACTCATTTTTCTACCTCTTTCTTTCCTTAAATTTGATTTTTTGATAAAGAAAGAGCTTTGATATGTAAATCCCCCGCCCTTTGTGGTACAATAAGGGCAGGGGAATCCTTTTGGAGAACCCCGTGCGGGCATCCGGTACATTCTGTTTGGCGATAGGCTGTGCCGGGTGTCCTGTTTTGTCCGTTCCCAAAGTACATACAAAACTCCTGATTTTGGCTTTATGCCAAAGGTTTACAAGTTCCATATTCAGTTGTCGTTTTGTACTTCTGGACACAATGTCCAGAAGCCGTTACTCAGTTGTAGTTGGGGAATTATCCTCCTGCCCGCTGACTTCCCCGCAGTCAAACGATTCATCCACCTCTGTATTTGGAGTAACTTTCATGTGCTGTAAATGCTTCACATAGTCCTCAATGTCAAAGGTGTTTTTCGGGTCATAATCGGACAGCTCTTTGTACCTGCTATGCTTCGTTATATCGAATTTATCCGAGAAGAATGGTCTCACGCCTCTAAGCTGCATGATACATTTCCCGCCGTCCATGACCGCAATCTCATCCTGGCTCATCAGCGCCTTCCCGGTCTTTTGGTAATTCAGACCGTAGGACTGTGATGTACCCCTTGTATCGGAGGTGTTGTAAAGGTCAATGGTTTCCTTTCCTAAAACATCTTCCAGTTCTTTGAGCGTGGTCTTTTCCTTCCCTCCGAGGAATAACGTAGTGTCACAATTCCCTTCAATGGTGTCAGCGTTGTCCTTATAAATCGCCTTTAGCTGAGATTTTGACTGTAAAATGATAGATGCCGATATTTCCCTGCTCCGGATTGTGGCAATCAGCTTCTCAAACTGCGGAATCTGACCGATGTTCGCAAACTCATCCAGCAGCATCCTCACATGAATCGGGAGCCTGCCGTTATAAACATCATCCGCCTTGTCACAGAGCAGGTTAAAGAGCTGCGAATACATGATCGACACCACGAAATTAAATGTGGCGTCCGTATCTGAAATAATGACGAACAATGCTGTTTTCTGTTCCCCAAGCGTGTCAAGTTCCAGATCGTCATACTCCATAAGGTCACGCAGCTCTTTAATGTCAAATGGCGCTAACCTTGCGCCGCAGCTAATCAGGATAGATTTAGCTGTCTTGCCCGCCGCAAGTTTGTACTTTTTATATTGGCGGACAGCGAAGTGATTCGGGTCTTTTTCCTCCAGTTCGTCAAACAGCAGGTCAACGGCGTTTTTAAAATTCTCGTCATCTTCCCTCGCTTCGCTTGCATCAATCATATCAATCAGCATGGCGAAATTCTGTTCTTCTTCCGGGGCTTCATACCAGATATAGGCGATAAGCGCCGTGTAATACAGCTTTTCCGCTTTCACCCAGAAATCCTCGCCGGATTGCTGCCCCTCCCCTTTGGTGTTGACTATAATCGTGTTTACGAGTTTCAGAATGTCCTTCTCGCTCCGTAAATAGGCGAAAGGATTGTAGTGCATGGACTTTGCAAAGTTTATGGTATTGAGGACTTTTATCTTATATTTTCCCCGTTTCAGCATCTTTCCGACCTCGCATAAAACTGTGCCTTTCGGGTCAGTTACCACGAATGAGCTGTGCATCTGCATCAGGTTCGGTTTCACAAAAAATCTGGTCTTGCCGGAGCCGGAACCGCCTATCACAAGGATATTTTTATTCCTTGCATATTTTGGCTGTTTCGGCCTGCCTGACATCATCAGCCTCTCCGTCTGCGTCAGCAGGATATTGTTCTCAAACACGGAATCCATGTAAGGCTCTATGTCCTTTGCGTTGCCCCACCTGGCAGAACCGTACTCCCTGCCATGCCGGAACTTCTTGGCGTTCTTTGCTTTGAAATATACCGCAAGCCGTAAAGCGATGCCGCAGCACACCCCGATCAGAAGGTCACTCGGATAGAAACTCGGCAGTGGATTGGAAAATAAACCTTCCAGCCCCGCCATGACTTCCATCATCTTTGCGGAAGCATCCTGCCCCGGCGATACCCGCCACAAACACGCTATCTTGTCACAGAAGTATCCGGCAAGCACATAGGGGAGGTTCATCAGGACAAGTTTCTTTTTGTCTACATTCCCGGTCTTTGCCTTGATATTTTCAGGAATGGATTTTAAGTCTTTGGCTATGCCGTTTATGATATTGCTCATAGGCTCTGCCCCCTGTCCTTGTTTTTCTCCCGGCTCCGTTCCCGGTTCTTGTCCTGCGATACTGCGTCCTTGAAATGGTTCAGTTTCTCCCGTAGGGAAACCCTGCCTTTCTTTTTTTCATTACCATAAACAAATTCTTTGAATGCCTGTGCGATTGCGTCTGCATCCCTGCCCTTGAAAAGCACCACATATTTTGGCGGTGCGGTTGTCTTGTCTTTCTTTATGGCAAAATCAACATTATACTTTTTTGCCACACGCTCAAATGACTTGATGTTGCCGTCCGTGATTTCGATGGACGATGCCCCCACGCCCTCTCCAATGAGCTTTTTCACAGAAGTTTTTCCATGCGTTCTCTGCGCTTTCTGCTTACGGTGGTTCAGGTACATCTTCATCGCCGCTTTCAGCACGTTGGCATCCAGCTTTGCCGTCTTTATCACAAGGGCAATCGTTTTTTGTGTCACTTCCTCCTGCATGAAGCACCTCCCTGTTATATTTCCGGGAAAATCCGTGTACTAAGGCGGAATCCCCCGGCAGATAATGTCATAGACAATCTTCACTTTAAAATACGCCATAGTTCTCCTTCCCACTTCTGGACATCGTGTCCAAAAGTTACGGTAACAGGCACTCTGTCCTGATATAATCCTCATATACCTTTAATTCCATTTCTGCATCCGTATCATGGGATAAACAGATTCCGGTAAACCCGCAAAGGCTGTCAGCGGTCAGGAAATCTTGATAGAGCCTGCCAAAATCAGCGGCAAATTTCTCTATGATCTGTTCATGGCTGTCCTCCGGGCAGAGCTGGTAATAAATTTTCCTTCCGCTGCACTTTCCCCGCATATCCGAAAGAAAATAATTCATCTCTCCTGACTGTTTTACCGAAACCTGTATACAGTTGCCCCTCCTCCTTAACTGAAAGCAGGTAACACTACGCCTTGTGGAAACTGTAATGTTGGGATTCACGCCCGCTTTCCCACAGGCTTCCGCTATTTTCCCCAATAATGCCACGACCGCTCTTTTCTGAAAATCCACCTTTTCCATTCTTCTTCCTTTCCACCTCTGGACATCGTGTCCAGAAGTTATCATTTTTCATTAAAGCAGTAGATTGTGTGCAGGTTCGCAGACAGCTCATTGCCCATATACCCCACATCATCAAGCAATAATGCCTGGAACAGCACATCGCCCACACCGTCAAGCAGCACAATCCTCTGCTCCGGCTCCGTAAGGTGTCCGTATTCCACCCCATCCGAAACAACGGATTTCCTTGCCGCTTCACAATGGGTAAACAAGCCGAGGATATATTTGTTTGACATGATAAACGCATAGGTTTCCTGCCCGTCATGTGTCATGCGGCATTTCTCCGCCTCCCCTTCTGGAAGCGTGAAGATACACCGCACCGTTTCCAGACAAAGCCCGCTTTCATAATCCGGCTGTAACCGCTTCTTGTAACGCTGCACCCTCGCATAAATCCCCTCCCGGTCTATGACGGAATGGGTGCGCTTAAATTGCGGCTTTTTGCAGAGGATATCCAAATCCATATACACGTTGTTGATTATGGTTTTCTCTGCGTACTGCCGGAATGATCTTAACCTCAGCAGATAAGCAAGCGCCTCGTCCAGCTTTTCCTCCGATGTAATGGACTGGAAAGGCTTGCCGCCAAACTCCAGCCTGTCAAACATAAGCGGGCAGCTTCCCTTTTTCGCTTCACGCTCCATTACCCGCCTGACATCCCGCAATGATTCCATTTCTATCTCCTTTCCCGTTTCCCGATGCGCTGACCGGAAACAATAAAAAGGGCAGCTACAAATCTACTGACTCATAACCGCCCTTACACTGTTCTGTATTTATCTTTTTTAATACAGGGGTCTTCCACCCCCGTACCCCTGGAAACCTTGCCGGAAATGTGATTGAAAAGATAATCACATTTCCAACAAGGCTGAAAGTGCCACCCGCCACGCTCTGGCAGGCTCATTTTATTTCTACTCCCGCTGCTTCTGCGAAATGCCGCTTCCTGCCCATAAGTTCATTCTGCTTTTCTTCCGGTAACTGCCTGAAAATATCATCATAGTCAATATCCTCTATTTTCATTTTCCTCGCAAGCATGATGAGCTGTGTATACAGCCATTCTTCCCACAGGTCATTAAACAGCGCCTGGCTGTCCGTGAAAGTAAAATCATTCTCAAATCCTGTTGGCGGCGTGTAATATTGCAGCTTTACGAAGCCATATCTGCCAACATCAACCACCACCACGTCCACATCTTCCAGCTCCGCAAAGGCATCCGCCACTCTCCGGCATTTTTCCCGTTCTTCCTCTGTAATGTATGCTTTTTTATCCATAAGCCTTTCATCTCCTTACACATATTTTCTATACCCCTGGCAGAATGTCAAGCCTTGCCATCCTCTCCATAAAGGTTTCATCCGGCTCAAACTCCCGCAAAAGGGAAGTGTCAGCGAAGATAAACCTTTCTTTATATTGGTTCATAATATCCATCAGCATCAGGAAACATTCATGATGATAGAGGAAACTGGCAAGGCAGAGCAGTTCACTGTCCTTTAATTCCCCTGCCCTGAAATAATTTTCAAAATCATAATGGTCTGCAAATTTACAGAAAGCCAGTTTTTCCAGCAGCAATGCTTTTCCCATTCCATCCAGTTCCTCATATCTTTTCCTCAGTTCTTTTTTATCCATCCTGCTGTTCTCCTTTGCTTTTTCATCTCCATTTTTAGTAACTATAACCATCTCCATTATAGGAGCATAATAAAACATATTCAATAAGGAGCTGAAAGGAAATATCGCAAATTATGATTAAATTCGACAAACTTTTCCAGACATTAAAGGAAAACGGCATCAGCCAGTACAGCCTTTATACTCGCCACGGTGTCAGCCGGTCACAGATCCAGAGATTGAAAAACAACCAGTCTGTTACCACCCACACGCTGAACATGATACTGAATATCCTAGGCAGGGATTTTACCCTGAATGACATCGCTGAATTTACGCCGGATACAGAGCAGACGAAAGAATAAACTGCTCTGTTTTTTTCGCCGCCTCTGGACATTGTGTCCAGAAGTCCGTTAAGTGATTCCTTTTTCCGCCCACCCGCCGCCGTACATATCGTGCTGAACCTCCTGCTGGTAGTAATGGCTCATGGTTGAGGGCGCATTATAAAGGGCGGTGATCAGGTATGCCCTGATGTTGGTGATCTTTGTTGTGGTTTCCTTCATACAGCCCATGACATACTCCACATGGCCGCTGTTCAGCTTCAGGAAGCGGGATTTCACAAGCTCATAAGGGTAATCCTCCCCGTTGATGCGGATTGTCCTGCGCTTCACGCACACCACATCGCAGACGGTTTCATAGATTTCCTCGTACATCTCCTTTTCCCCATACTGGCCATACTTCATGTGGTGTTCATATTCCAGATTTTTGCGGATCAGCGCCATATATGCGCTCGTTTCATCCATCACATCCATCGTATCCGCTTTTCCCTGTGTCCCTGTGTTATCCACATCCCCCACGGATTGATTGATAGGATTGGGATAACTCATATCAGTATAATTCTGTTTAGTATAGTTATAGTCAGTATAATTAGGGTCTGGTTTCCCGACTTCTTGAAGTTGGTTTTCCCGACCTCTTGAAGTCAGATTTTCCGACCTGCTGAAATCGGTTTTTCCGACCTCTTGAAGTCGGCTTTCCTGACTTCTTGAAGTCGGCTTTTCCGACCTCTTGAAGTCGGTTTTTCCGACTTCTGTGGAAACATCAGTGTTGCAAGGCTCTTTTCTGCCCTCATCTATAATAAAATTCTTCACATAAATAATATCCGGTTTGCCAAGCCCTCGGCGTATTTTCTCAACAAGCCCTATCCCTTTGGCCTTATCTAGCTCCGCAAGAACCTTTACAGCCTTTTCCTTGCTGCATCCTAAATCTTCCCTGATATTATCTATTGTGTATATGATATATGCCCGATTTTCATCGTCCAGCCACCCGTTTTTCATGGAAAGTGACATCCGGTCAAGCATCAACCCATACAGGAGCTTAGCATCGCTGCTAAGCCCCTTAAAACGCTCGTCCTTTATCAGCAGGCGGGGAACACGGTAAAAAGAAA
Organism: Dorea sp. 5-2; assembly: GCF_000403455.2. GTDB lineage: Bacteria > Bacillota > Clostridia > Lachnospirales > Lachnospiraceae > Sporofaciens. The sequence goes on from NZ_KE159727.1 coordinate 35,550, forward strand.
ACTGCTCTGCTTCTACGCCATAGTAATAATCAAATCTCAATGGCTCGCCCATTCTGCCGCCTCCTTTACCGCTTACTCTGCCATTCCTCCAAAAGCCCGATAATGATGCCCTCTATATCGTCATTGGAATAGTCCTCCGGAAAATATCTGTTAATCTTATCTCCCTTAATCGTTACTTTCCTCTCTTTCGGCTTTTCCTCCGTCAGTATCAGCCTGACCATCGCCAGCGTCAGCTCGCCGCTTTTCCCATACTCTTTCAGCTTCGCCGCCTGCGCATTGGAAACCGATGCGCCCGTTTCCTGAAGAATGACTGTTACATACTGCTGCTGTTCTTCCGAGAGGAAAGAAATGTCAACCCCCTGCGCTATCCCTATCTTCTTTGCGTCCACCATGCCAAGCAGCTCATCCGAGAGCCTTGCAAGCCACACATACCTCTGCACGGTCTTTCCGCTTTCCCCTGCGGCTTCCCCCACTTCATCAAGGGTACTGCCGCCTTTGCTGCCCTGGTGCTTCATCGCTTCGTACTTCATGGCGTAAGCCTTTGCCTTTTCACTCGGTAAAATGTCCTCCCTCTGGATATTGGAATCCACCATGATAATCGTAGCTTCATCGTCCGTGTAATTCCTGACAATGACGGGCATCGTGTCAAGCCCTGCTTTTTCAGAACCCCGTTTCCTGCGGTGTCCGGCTATGATCTCATAGCCGCCTCCCTCCCTCGGCCTTACAATTCCGGGAACAAGCACACCATACTTGCCGATACTCTCCGTGGTTTCCTCCATCTTTTCATCATCAAGGACACGGAACGGGTGTCCTTTGAATGTATGTAAATCCGCCAGCTTCGCATGGATAATCTGCTCCCCCGACGTGTTTTCTGCGCCGCCAAATAGATCATCAAAGCTGTTCAGCCTGACTTTTGATGCGCTCCCCGCCTTACTGCCCATTGCCAAGCACCTCCTTTGTCAAGGACTGGTACGCCCCGGCAACCTTACCTTTTGGGTCATGCTCATAGATGCTCACGCCCTCTGCGGACATTTCCGCCGCCCTCACCGACATCGGTATGCTGTTCTCGAATATCCGCACCCTGCTTCCGTAGGTTTCGATAAGCAGCGCCGTAATATCCCTTGCGTAGTTCGTGCGGTTGTCTACCATTGTCAGCAGGATGCCCTCAATCTCCAGCTTCTGGTTAATCTGCCGTTTTACCTTGCCTATGGTCTTGATAAGCTGCTCCAATCCTTTCACGGGCAGGTATGCCGCCTGAACCGGAATGAGTATGCTGTCGGCGCAGGCAAAGGCATTTATGGTAATCATTCCAAGCGAGGGCATACAGTCGATCAGAATATAATCGTATCCATCTTTTACCCTCTCCACATAAGAGCGCAGCATAATCTCCCGGCTCATCACATTCACAAGAGAAACCTCCAGGCCGGACAGCTCAATGTTCCCCGGCATCAGGTCAATTCCTTCCTCATGCTTCAAAATACCGTAACCCGCTTCCATTTCTTCATCGTTGATAACCTTTTCCAATACGTTCGCAAGAGTAACATCCAGTTTGTCCGGCTCCGTGAAGCCGAGGCTTGCGGTCAAGCTACCCTGCGCATCCGCATCAATTACTAAAACTTTCTTTCCCTGTTTCGCCAGCCCGATTCCTAAGCTGCTCGTTGTGGTGGTCTTGCCGACCCCACCTTTCTGGTTTGCTATCGCTATCACTTTACACATGGTTTATTCCTCCGTTTAGTTAGATTTTTCTTTTACATTGGCTTTCTGCACTTCCACATAAGCCCGGTAATACCTGTTTGTACCCTTGTTCCGGTACAGTTCGGAAACTTCCGTCACAGCCACTTTGGGCTGTCTTTGCAGAATCCTCTCGAACCACTTAATATCATTCTTCGTTCCCATCAGTCGAATTTTCAGCACGTTTCCTCTCCATTTCTGCAAGGATTTCCTCGATAGACCGCTGTTTCCGGCAGTATTCCGGGTAACGGAGCTGAATGCCCTGCCAGAAGTACAGTGCGTAGCCGCAGCAGAAAATATCGCTTACGGAATACCCCCTGCACTCTCCGATCTGCTCGTCCTTGCGCTTATAGTCATCAACGCCCGGCGTTCCGTCCGTGTAAAGGTTAAAGGCAAGCCTTACCACCTTTACGCTGCCGCTGGTCTGCCAGCCCTGATGCAGACACTCTGTTTTGACGCATCCGGACTTCATATCGTAAATCTGGCTGAAATGATTCCTCGTGTCCTCAGAAATACCGAGAATGTAGATCAAAGCCTTGTGATAGCAGTCCTGATACCTCGCCTGTTCCAGTTTTTCATAATAGAATCTTTCATGTTTCTCGTTTGCAAAAACCATGTGTGTGTTGTTGGCGCTCTGCGCACCTGCTCTTAACGCTGTGTTGTTCATCCTTTCTACCTCCAATTTTATATTTTGACCATAACAAAAGGACACTCCCAAATTCTCACTTGGAAAGTGTCCTAAAGGTACATACCCTATAAAATTGAATGCCGCAAAAACGTATTATTCAGTATTATCACGTATTATGCGTAGCAAATTTGTAGTAAATTTGTAGTAAATCGCAACTCAAAATCGCTGAAACCCTTGATTTTACTGGTTTTCTTTACCCAAAGTTTTCATCGTGGGGAATAATATTCAGGTTAAAGCATTATCATGTATTATCCCGTATTTACGCCTTTTCCAACAGTTTGCATCAATGCATTATCACGCATTATTATGTACTGTCATTTCAAAATTCGTTGCAATTTTGTTGCAAAAACTCTTTTTTGTTACATAAGTCCCACCCAAGGACTCTTTCCTAAAATACATCGTATTTTTGTGCTAAATTCTTCATTGATTCCGTTTTTTTCATGTCTGTAACTTCGGCATATATATCCATCGTGGTTTCTATGTTCGCATGTCCCATAATGGACTGGATTACCTTGATATTGGTTTCCTGTTCACAGAACCTTGTGCAAAAGGTATGCCTCAAGTGATGGCAGGAAAAATGTGGCAATATAATCGGCTGCCTTTTCTCTCTTTTCGCTTTCAACACTTCCTCCGCATTATAATTCTCTGAAATACGCCGAATCGTCCGGTTGACTGTCTGGGGATTATGTACGTTCCCAAAACGGTTGCAGAACACAAACCCTGTCATACCATCAATCTCCGTGCAGTTGAATCCATTCTCTTTCTGTGCTTCGTGTTCCTCCTGAAAAGCATCATACACCGCACCCATCATCGGAATTACCCGGATACCGGCTTCCGTCTTTGGCAAGGACACCTGTAAAACACTCCGTCGCTTTTTTGCACCATCCATTGGATAATACACAACACTGTGATTTATACTTATTGTCCTGTTTTCAAAATCCAGATCCTGCCATCTCAAGCCGATGATCTCACCAATCCGTCCACCTGTTCCAAGTAGCACCGTAAATAAAGGCGCCCAATGGCAATATATCGGATTGTTCCTGGTGTATTCCATAAATGCTCTCTGCTGCTCTAATGACAATGCATGTCTAACACCATGATTCCTTCCCGGTTTCTTCTTGACCTGTGCCATAGCTCCGTCACTGGGATTGACACGGATGATTGCATCCCGGACTGCAAGCTGGAATGTTGGATGTAGCACCGTATGAATGGTTTCCAATGTGTTAATCTGCAGATTTTTCTCATTCAGCAGATGATAATAAAAATACAATACATCGGAATACTTAATCTCCCCTATCTTCCGTTTCCCAAATTCCGCCCTTACAAAATGGTCATACATATATTTGTAATTCGTATATGTTGTTTTCCGCAAGTCAGTTTTCGTTGATATGTAACGGTCAAAGACAAAATTCAAGTCTGCGTTTCCTGCGGCATAAACATCCAGGCCGTCAAGCTGATCTTTCAGCAACTTATCCTCTTTTTCACGAAGCGTCCGCAAATCATTTGCGTAAATGTAACGTCTTTTTCCATAAGGATCAGTATATGTGTACATATACCTCATATCCTCTGTCCGTTGGCTTTCCCCTTTCCTTAAAGCCCTGCCCTTATTATCTTTTCTTGCTTTTGCCATCTCTGCTCCTTCATTAATGGAAAGAGATTCTGCAGCACTTCAAGCATTACGGATTCTGGTATAATAACTCTATTCCTTTTAGCAATGCTTGTGTCATGGTCATATTATGACTGGCAGCATACTTAATGAACTTTTCGTATTCACTATCGGAAAGCCGGATTGTTATTGACTTCAACTTAGGAGACTCTTTTTTAGGTCTCCCGATTTTCGCCATCTATATGCACCTCCATTCATAACTAAGTCTATTATAATTTCTGTAAGACAAAAAGTCAAGTGTTTTTGTCCGACAAAAATATTTTTTCAGAATCTCTTCATTTGACTATCCTCTAACTCTAAATGTTTCTAAATATTCTTCAAAAATATCGCAATTTACCAATACCAGCTTATCCAATTTATAGATTGCATTTGCATCTTTTGCCATCTGCTCGAACTTTCTCTGGCACATACTGTATAGCTCTGCGCCCTCCTTGTATCTGACAAACCGTTTCTTATTTATATTACGTGGCATTTTCTACCCTCCTTCCAAAAAATTTTACCCTGCAGGTGGCTGTCAGGAAACAGCTCCATTCGCCATAGAATACAAAAAACTGCTAATAACAGTTTTCATGTAGGAATTGCAATCTTTTCAGACCGGAACAGCTTACTCCGGAAGTATCATTATCAGAAACAGCATCATCGCCGCAAAGTCCCTGTCCCTTTGCCAGTAATCAAATATCTATCGCTCGTATCTTTACTTCAATGTCCGAATCAACATTCCATCGTTTCCAATACCTACCACTTTACGACATGATGTCGCAAAGTGGCAGATACAGATAGTCATGGCGTATTCATTAAATAGCTCCACTGCTCCATACGTCCTGCAGGATTCTCAATATGAACTTGTCAAGGTACAATATTTTTGTCAGCTTCCGAAAGGGTAAGGAAACTATTTGCCGGTTATGCTATTTCAAAATTCAATATTTTTGTAATCAGCTTTGTTTCCAATCTCTTACGCAAGGTTTCATCCACACAATAATGCGGCTGTCCATATTCATCGTACAAACACTGTATAGAAAGCCTTGCTATGTAACCTTCATAATGGCTCAACACTTTATGAATTGCCCCTATATCTCCTTCTGATGCTGCCTTAATAATATGGAACGGCAGCAAATTGACATTCTTAGTCTGTTTACCTTTTCTTTTCATCCGTATGTTCCTCCATAATATTTTTCATCAATTCTAGCGAACGCTTTCTGTGTTCATAGACTGTACTACGGACAAGATTCAATGCCCTGCCAATTTCTGCATCGCTCATATCCATAAAATAAGAAAGCAGAACCACATCCCTTTTCTTTTCAGAAAGTGCCTGCAACGCCTCCGCAATCAACATATCCTTCACTTCTATATCATAGCCAAGTACCTGGAACCATTGATTTTCCACTCCATAGTCATCCACAGTAAAAAGTCTGCCCATATCCTTTTCTGACAATTCCGACAGCATCACCTCATGCTTCTGCCTGTAAGCGATATGTCTGCGGTAGTCTATCTTTTCGCCTTTCAATGCCAGTTTGCATATCCGGTCAAATTGTTTCCGGACTGCCATTTCATCATAGGAAGAAGATTTCCTCATTCGAGTTCACCTCCTTCCCGTCCTGCCGGATTACGGTAGGATTTCTATTTTCCCTTTCATTCAATAGCCCGAATGGGACAATGCGAATGTTCGGGTCTGGAAGAAAATTTTTAATAATCTTTCAGAAATATAAAAAACGCCCAGATGGACAGATGCCCACAGGACGTATTTTAACAACACATAAGTTGTAACCCTAATTTCATTATAAATTTTTACCCTGGATTCAAGGTTAAGAGTGTTAAATGGTCAGTATACTATGTCTCAATCATTTTTTTACTAATACAATTCCCGCTTTTCCTTATGGATATTGGATTTGCATGGTTTTTATAAATCAAAAAAATGATTGAGACGCTATACTAATATAACCCACTGCAAATAAATAAGCTTTGGTACATACCTTTTTATCAATTAATATAGCTATCGCAACACCACATTCCTATACTGTTATTTTGCGTTTTATTTGAGGTCATTTTGAGTCAAATTAGTCGAATTATATAATCCCTTTTTTATGCCTTGCCACAACAATCATTAGATGGCTGATTATTGCTGTGGCAAGGGTTCCAGGGGTTTGGGGGTGGAAGACCCCCCACGGTAAACGCATATCTCTGTTTTCACAAAATACTCAGAGCAGAACTGATTCAATTTGGCAGATGTGCATAATTGTGCTCTTATAGTAATTGAAGTAATTAAGCTCTGAAAGGTACAAAATTTGTTTTTTCATTACGAAAACTTCATACAGAGCAAAATAAGCAAAAAGCTTGCGTTTACCGTGGAAGACCCCCAAGGTTTTCTTGATAAATTAATTTGCTTGAAACTGGAGCAAATAGCGTGACGTTCTACACTATACCTTTAACCCAAAATTTACCTACATAGCTTAGTATGGTTATACTAGCTTATTTTTCTTAAAATCACTTTAGAAGATTCAATTATTTCTGCAATAATTTTCAATTCTTTCTGACTACAATCTTGTATAATATCCATAATTTCATTCTTCAAGACAGGTGTTTCAATTTTCATACATTCAGCCAGTACCATCTCTGGTGGTATATTTAATTCATTTACAATTTTAATGAAGGTAGATAAACTTACTTTTGTTTTTCCCGTCTCTATATTACTAATATGTTGACTAGTGACCCCCACTAACTCAGCTAGTATTTCCTGTGTCATGTTACGCCTTTTCCTTATATCTTTTATGTGCGCCCCAAGTACTTTTTCATACTCCATAACTATATGACCTTCTTGAGATTGCAGAATCAAGATGCACAGATAAATCCACCATCTTTTGTACTCAGTATGAACCGGTAGAGTGGTATTCACGCATTACTCCAACAGAGGCTGCTGGAAGTCCTATTTCAGAAGCAATCATGGATCGAATCATTCACAATTCATATGAAGTGTTGATTGATGGTAAGGTATCCATGCATGAGCGTCACGGATTGAAAGCAGCCCAGAAAGGAGGCATCCATGAATAATTATTGTGCATTCAGTAAAGATCATCATTGTATCAAGTGGCAAGACTATGTGTTAGCTCGTCTTGAACTGGAAGAATGCGATGAATTATGTCATGGCAACTGGATTGAAATAGAATCTCTCCAGCGTCAGGTACATTTCCTGAAAAAGCTTCTGGAAGAAAACGGCATTGTATTACCAGACGATTATTATGACCTATGATTTATTCAGTTGTATTTATAATTAACAGGCAGTTGCCTGATAATTAGCATAAAATAGCATTGGCTCAGTCTCCGTGAGGGTGGCTCTCATCCTCCGTGGGACTGGCTCAGTTTGACCGTGCAAGTGGTTCACTTGGAACGGAATATACACAATTAATGCTGTAGATGCAATATAGAGCACTTTTCCTACAATTTCTTTACTTTTTTCTTCTTTATTTTCGACTACTTCAATACCTTTTAAGATATAATCTGTAGTAACATTAAAATAATCACTCATTATAATTATTTTTTCCACATCGGGCATGCTCTGCTCACTTTCCCATTATACTGACTGCCTGCTATCTATCTCTTTATATTGAAATCCAATATCTACTTCCTGTATCTTTGATTGAAGCTGTTCCTTCCATCCGGCACAGGAACTTCTGTTTTTCACAACAGCAAAGTCAAGAAATGCTGTCAGATTATATGGAAATTCCAGGGTATTATAATCCTCTTCCGAAAGATATTGACTGGTCACATATGCAACTGGATAAACCTCTGAATTTTCATAAATATTCTCTGCGATTTCTTTGTAACCTGGAATATTTTCCTGTGAGACAATATGCTCTTTGTAATCTAACCAGCAGTAAGAGATATTTACTCGACTGTTTGGGGCATGAATCCTATCATAGTAGTACTGGAAATCTGGAAATGGAATATCCTTCTTTTTAATATTTTTCTGAGGATAAAAAAGTAATTCCACCTCTTTTGGTGGCATCATCTGGAGTTCTTCAATCGGAATTCCTCCCGCGTGATAACGTTCCATAATCAAAGATAATGTTCCGGATCCAATCTTATACCGATCCATGCTAGAACTTCTTAATTTTTATATTATATTGGCTTGAATCCTTTTCCACGCACTTCATTCGATTCTATTGTAACAAGAAACGCTGATGAATCTACTTTCTTTACAGCTTTTTGAATCGTATGCATTTCTTTATTGTTACATGCACACATTAATACTTCTTTTTCACGTCCTGTATAACTTCCTTCTGCCTTAATCAAAGTTGCCCCTCGTTGTGATAGCTCATCAATTTTTGCCGCAATTTGTGGTCCCTTTTCTGTTACAATCAAAGCAAGTTTTCCAGCATCAACGCCATACATTAGCTTATCTACGACAAATGATAGAATATACGTTCCAATTAATCCATAAATAATCTTATCAATGTTTCCACGCATCAGAATTCCACCAATAATTACAATAATAAAATCCATAACAATGATAATTTTTCCTACAGAAATATGTGGCTTTGCCTTGTGTATTGCCATCAAAACAAAATCTGCTCCACCTGTAGAGGTATCTCTCATGTAAATTAATGCATATCCGATTCCTGAGAATACACTCATACAAATACAAGATAACATCATATCACCTTGGTAAACTGGAAACAATGGAACAACCCAGTCCATCAGTATATTAGAAATTAACATTGTCTTTATTGATCTTAAAAAAAATTGTTTTCCCAACAACTTGTAACAAATTAAAATAATTGGAATATTCAAAATTGTCGTCATTGTACCAATTGGAATTTTCCAAAAATAATAAAACACGATTGCAATACCTGATATACCTGCTACCGGAAATCCAGATGCCACTGCAAAATTATAGACTCCAATCGCAATGAAACAACCACCTACAATATCAAGTAAAATATCAATTAAAAATGTCTTTGCCTTTGATTTCAATGTGAGTTCCTCCCTATTACGGAATCTTATTTCTTTTGCATCACAATACATTGATATGTTTGCAGTTTTATTGAACCTGTAAGGATTTCATCAGTAATCAAATTTGTATAACATTCATTCAAAACCATCTTCACAGGATGTCTGTTAAAATTCTGAAGAAAATATACATCATCTTTCTGTTCTTTTCCACTTCTTTTTGAAACAGTAACTCCATAAGGTAATGTTTCCGTCAAATTTGCTTCCACATTTGCTTCCTCAATTACATCGCCCAAAAATTCTTTCAAAAATTCCAGATCTGGTTGAACAACAACATAGTAAGCTTTTCCTTTGCCATACGCATTTTCTGTAATTGCTGGAGTATTTACATTGTAATCTTGCAAGTATGTTCCCAACGGCTTTGCAGTTTGAAGTGTCACAACTTCTCTTAACACACCGGCTTTATATACACCGTCTTTATAGGAGAAAGTATTTGGAAAATATTCATTCCCCACATCAATCTCATCAACTGATAATCCTAGCAATCTCTCATGTGGTCTCTCTCCAATAAAACATAAATCTGTTTCATTTACTACTCCACTCCAATAAGTTGTTACATATATTCCACCTGCTTCCACGTATGCTTCTACTTTATGAATATACTCTTTTTTATGCAAGTACAAGGTCGGAGCAACCACAAGCTGATAATCTAACAACTCTCGATCCATGGAAATTATATCAACTTCAATTCCTTTTTCCCAAAAAACCCGATAATATTTTAAAAGTTCTTCCGTATAATCAAATTTTCTCGATATTGCTTGTGCGTCAGAAAGAGCCCACCAATTTTCCCAATCCATAATAATAGCTACCTTCGCCCTATTACATGTACTTAGTATTTGACTGCTTAGCTTTTCTAGATCTTTGCCAATCCAAGCAACTTCTTGAAAAACTCTATTCTTTTCTGACGCATCATGATCAACAACCGCTCCATGAAACTTTTCACTCGATCCTCTGCTTTTTCTCCATTGAAAATAAAGAACACTATTCGAACCTAACGCAATTGCCTGCATTGAAGATAAGTAATTCATCCCCGGTCTTTTTACATTATTTTCCTCATCCCAATTCACAAGTGATGGTGTTGATTCCATCATCAAAAATGGCTTCTTCTGAAATCCTCTCATCTGGTTATGCATAAAGGCTGCCCACACAGCAATCGGTACTTCATCTTCTTTTGTATGCCAACTCGGATAAGAGTCCCAAGAAATCACATCCAACTCCTCTGCCCATTTATCATAATCCAATGGTGAAAAATACATCATCATGTTTGTTGTAACTGGAAGATCCGAATATGTTTTAACAGCTCGAATCTCTTCTCTACAAAAGTCCTGTAACTGTTCGCTCACAAATCTTTTCCAGTCCAATTTCAAACCGTGTAATTCATCCTCTCCCCTCGGAGAAGGTGAATGAATCTGTTCCCAATCGGTATAAGTATGACTCCAAAACGCACTCCACCATGCATGATTCAATGCATCCAATGTTTTGTATTTTTTTTTCAACCATTTCCGAAATGCTTTTTGACATTCTTCGCAATGACAAGAAGCATCCCTAAAATTTCCTCCGTATTCGTTTGATATATGCCAAAGAATTACTCCTGGATGTTTTCCAAAGCGTTCTGATAATTTCAAATCCAACTTTCTAGTTTTTTCTCTCATAACAGCAGACGTGTAACAAAAATTATGCCTTTTTCCTGGTAAATTCTGTATCCCGTTTTCATCTGTCTGCATTACTTCAGGATATTTTTGAGTCATCCAATTTGGCATTGCACCTGTTGGTGTAGCTAGATTTGTATAGATGCCATTGTCATATAAACGGTTAATAATTTCTTCTAAATAGTCAAACTGATATTTTCCTTCTTCTGGCTCTAAAAATGCCCACGAAAATATTCCTAGTGAAACATTATTTACATGCGCTAATTTCATTAACCGGATATCCTCTTCAAGAATATCCGGTCTATCTAACCATTGTTCAGGATTATAATCTCCACCATGCAGAAGACCTGGCATATTTATTTTTTTATATTCCATTTCTAATCCCTTTCTTTATAGATATCATTTATTATTTTACAGCTCCAGTAATACCTTCTGCAAAATTCTTCTGTAAAATAAAGAATACTAAGGCGGTAGGCAATGTACATATTAAGACTGCCAACATAAGCATTCCATAGTCTGTTACATATCCCTCTGTCAGATTTGCTACAACCATTGGCATTGTCATGCTCTTGGATTGTGTCATAATTACTTTCGGCCACATATAACTATTCCAAGCATTCATAAATGTAATAGTCATAGCCGCTGCATATGTTGATTTCATTGTAGGAATAAACATCTGAAAGAAGATTCTAATTTCCGAAAGTCCATCTAATCTGGCAGCTTCAATAATATCACGAGGAAATGATCTTGCACTCTGTCGAAACATCATGATTAAAAATGGGGTTGATACCGTTGGTAAAATGAATCCCAACGTACTATTTAACATTTTCATTTTTGCAACCATCTGAAACAATGGGACCAATATCGTAATAAATGGAACCATCATTGCAAGAAGAATCACACCCATCACGGCATCTTTTGCTTTATCATGATAAATTTCAAATCCATATCCTGCCAAGGAACATATCACCATCGAAACTATTGTAAGTAATATTGCATATTTAAATGAATTGACCAATGCAGCCCCTACATCTTGATTTGCCAGCAGATTTTTCAAGTTTTCTCCCAAATGAGAGCCAAGCGATAATACACCTTTTGATACATCCACACTTTTGTTTGTGGATGCACTTACCATCCAGTACAAAGGAAATACTGAAATAAAAGTAACCAAAATCAAGAATGCATACATTCCTATATTTTTCACCTTTTTAATCACGTTTATCACCCACCCTCATTTGTATAAATGCTAATACTGCAACCAACAGTAATATAAAGAAGGACATCGCTGCTGCATATCCAAAATTCGGCACATACTTAAAACATAAATTATATATGTAATGTGACATAGAGATTGAAGCATTCGCAGGACCTCCATCGGTCAAGTTAATTGATTCATCAAATAACTGTAATGTTCCATTTGTTGACATTATTGCTGTCAACAAGATAGTTGGTTTTAATAATGGAACAGTAATCTTAAAAAATGTCTGTATTGCTGATGCTCCATCAATTTTTGCAGCTTCGTATACTGAATATTCAATGTTTTGCAATCCAGAAAGGAAAAATACCATATTATATCCTGTCCATCTCCACAAAAGAGCCAATATGATAACCATTTTTGCCGCAAATGGTTGTGTCAAAAAATTATATGGTTTATCCAAAATCCCCAAATTCACTAGAACATAATTTACTAATCCATCATTTGCAAACAAAGACCGAAAAATAATTGCATACGCAACCAATGAAGTTGTACACGGCAAAAAAATCATTGTTCGGAAAAATCCTTTAAACCGTAAGTCTTTTTTATTTAGAATACAAGCTAACACCATCGCTACTACAAGCATAATGGGTACTTGAAGAATGAAATAAAAAAATGTGTTTTTTATTGACTGAAGAAATACATCATCTTGAAACATTCTGATGTAATTTGTAAATCCAGCCATCTGCATATTTCTACCTTTCCCTGTCTGAAAAGATAAAACTAACGCTTTGATCATTGGCCAAAAACTAAACACCGCAATCAAAAATGTTGCTGGTGCCAAAAAAGCCCATCCTGTTAAATTATGCTTTTTTTCCAACGTCATTTTTCTTGGTTTGTTAGACACAAAAACTCCTCCTCTCTATCCATAAGGGGAATGGTTCTACATTCCATCCCCTTGTATGATAGGAACCTTTCTTACTGTCCCATATTAAAATTAACAGTATCTTCCGCTTTTTTAAGCTCTTTCTCTAAATCTGCACCATTTGTAATATTTGTTGTCGCAACAGAGATTGCGTCTCTTGCTTCATGGAAATATGGTCCCGTAATAATAGAAGGAACTTTTGTTGAATAGTCAACTATTTTTTCAAACACTACATCACCAGACAAAAATTCATTCGGTACTGCATATGCATCAGAATCTCCTGCTGGTGTCCATGTAGCAATTGCTCCACAAGAGAGAATATTATCATATAACTCTGTACTTCCAGCAAATGTAGACGCAAGAAAATCTTCTGCTAACTCTACGTTTCCACAATTCCCTGAGATTGCCCAGGAAGAACCTCCAATATTTGAATAGTTTGTGGCACCCTTTACATTTGTAAGTTTTGGAATATTTGTAATAGCCCATTTTCCTGACTGATCCTCAGCTGTCTGAATTGTTCCCATAATCCAACACCCATTAATCACACCTGCAACTTTACTGTTCAACATTGAGCCAGTGTATTCATCCCAGTTATTTACTTCCTGTAACACACCTGAATCTTTCATTTTACAATATGTATCAATTACCTTCTTCAAAGTGTCATTTTTTGCAATATTCGTTGTTCCATCTTCATTAAACAAAGATGCTCCTGCAGACTGTAACATCATCGTAAGCAAATCACATTCGCCTGCTAACGTTGTCAATAATGGTTTTCCTGTTTTTTCCAGTACTACTTTGCCTTTTTCAACCCACTCATCCCAAGTAATATCTGTAAAATCTTCTAAAGTCATTCCAGCTTCTTGCAAAATATCTGTACGATAACAAGCAATTGCTGCTCCGTTGTCAAAAGGCACTCCATAGTGTTTTCCATCTACAACAGAAAAATCTGTTTTACCAGAAGCAAATTCTGAAAAATCAATTTTCTTTTCAGAAATTTCTGCAAATACATCTGGATAAGATATTACATTTTTTTGGAATGCATGGTCTTGCAGCAAAAAAATATCTGGCAATGTGCTTAGATCTCCTGATGTACCAGCCGTAGTAAGTCTAGACTGTACATCTACATCTCCAACTTCGACAATATCAATTTTCACATCTTGATGATCTTCTTGATAAATTTTTGCAGCTTCTTCCATTGCAAAAATATTAAATGTTTTGTCCCAACACCATACTGTAATTGTATTATCGTCTTTTTTGTCCCCTGAACCTCCGCATGCTGCAATACCCATTGACATCGCAGCTGTCAATAAAATTGCCACTATTTTTTTTCCCATTTGTTATATTCTCCTTCTACCATGCCCCTTGATAGCCTATTGTTACCGCACTATTCTGAGCTCCTGCTTCCATCGAATCTTGAACATTCAATCCATTCAAAATCCCATATAAAAATCCGGCAATAAAACTGTCGCCTGCACCCATTGTATCAACAACTTTACACTCTATGATTCCAAATCGATACCAAGAATTTCCATCATACCCAATGCTTCCATTTTTCCCCAATGTTGCAATAATGACTTTAGGTCCTTTTTGTTGCATTGCTTTCATGAATTCCTTTAATTGTTCCATACAATTTTCTTTTTCTTTTAAGCCCATGCTATGATATTTCTGTCTAAACTCATTGCGTGATTCCTCGTCAAAAGAGAAGAATGCATATGTCACATATGGAATCGCTTTCTCAACAATTGGATTTGCAAATTTATTTGCAAAATCAAATGCAACTGGAATTTCTTTCGAAATAAGTGGAAGCTCATCTTCAATCATTCCCCAAATTCCTGTAACCGCTAAATCATGTTTCTTTATAAAGGAAATGTCTTGTTCTCTTAGCTTAAAGTCTGCCAAAACACCTTCTTCATATTTTCCAAACACTCTATCTCCATCTACAATGTCAACATGTGTAACTGCGGTTTTTCCATCCAGCACTTGAATATGAGAAGTATCAACTCCTTTATTTTGAATTGCACTTATCATGATTTTTCCGAATGAATCAGTTCCAACAGCACCTGTATAAGAACTTTCTCCACCTAATCGTTTTATGTATACAGCAACATTCACTGGGTTTCCCCCTGGATAAGATTCATTCAATGAATCATAATAATCAATACAATTATCTCCTATTGCTGCTACTCTTATCTTTCTGTCCATTTTGCCACCTTAATAGTCCAGACGTCTGTAATATCTTCTGATTTCCATAGGATGACAATTGACTTTTTCCATATGTACATCAATTCTCTGTGTTACCGCATGCATCACTAAATGTGATATATATCCTCTGTACTCTGGACTAATTCCTTTTAATTCAAATTTCTTGGTATCAATAATATTGTATTTTCCACAAATGCGTGGCAAGAAGTTTGCAACGCGCTCGCTCAATGATCTCTGAGAATCTTCCCCAATAAATACTGTAACTGGTGTATCTTTGTCAATTATTTCTAACATTCCATGGAAAAATTCTGCACTGTGGATAGATTTTGTACGAATCCAATGCTGTTCTTCCCAATAACACATTGCATAAGAATATGTGGCACCATACTGGTTCCCAGCCCCAACAAAATAATGAATTTTGTCGTCCTTATGACGATTTGCAAATTCTTCTCCGAAAGCATCTGCTTCCTTTTCAACTTCCACAAGTGCAGTTGCCAAATACTGATCCAACTCCTTGTATAAATCCTCATATTCTGGAAATTCTCCTGCATTGTACATAAATCTATCTGCTACCATATAAAATTTCAATTGTTCATTGGCAGGATATGTAATCACATAGTCTACAAGTTTTGCAAGTTCTGCAGTAGCAACATCAATAAAACCAATCACCCTTGCTCCACTCTTCTGTGCTTTTTTTACTCCATCTACGATTTCAGAAGTTGTTCCTGTAACAGACGAAATAATTACAATAGTTCCTTCTCCAACTTTTTTATTTCCAGTTGTCAAATACTCTGCTGCGTTTTCAACAAAAAATGAAAGTTTTGATTTTTCTTTCATATGAACCTCTGCCTGGAGGCAAGATGCATATGTTCCACCGATACCGAGCCAACAAATATTCTTGTATCCTTCTTTACAAATTCCATCAATCAATTCATTAATTTGATTTCTCAGAGCAAGCGCTCCATTCACACTTTCAATCTGTTTCTGTTCATTAAATTTCAACATAGTGTTTTCTCCTTTCCCTTCCTTTGTATTGGTGACTATTTTTAAATTTAATATACCACATTTTTTTTATTTTTTCAATACTTCATGTAAAGAATATTGAATATTGTTGTATTTTTTATAATTTTTTTAAGTATAAATGCATTTATTTATACACAATGCATATATTTCTTTTATTCTGGTATGAAACACATTTCAAATTTACTATACCAGTTTTTATATTTATTTTTTATTTATTCATTTCTTTTTTCCTTTCCATTTGCTTTTTAAGAACTGACAACGTATAATTTGATTATAAGTTACAAGTAAATTATAATATTAGGAGTTCTTATGAAAAAAAATTTATTAACTTTAGATGTTGCATTATCAAAAGAAATCAAATACATGCTAAAGGAAGAACACTATCTTCCAGGTGACAAACTGCCTTCGGAACGAAAGCTGGCAGAGCTGTTTCATGTACAACGCTTAACTGTTCGTGGAGCCTTGAATCTGTTACTTCAAGATAAAACAATTATCTCAAAACCACGAAGTGGTTATTACGTAGCGCCTAAACGCATTTTACAATCCATTCGTAATTTTTCCTTACATTCAGAGGAAGATAGCGGACAATTAACTTACGAATTATATGATTTCAAAAAAATAGAAGCAGATAACTATCTTGCAAGCGAAATGTTACTTCCTGAAAAATCGAAAATATACAAAATTGTTTGGCTTTATTCAGATGATACTCAACTAATTTGTATCAATACAACGTATATTCCTGAATATATCTATCCAGATCTCACCCAACAAATTGCTGCTTCTGCTCCTGCAATTGATTTGATTACAAACAATTGTCAAATAACCTTGGCAAAATCGAATCAAAAAGTCACCTTACTTTACGCAGACACAAAGACTGCTCAAATTTTAAATATTCCTGTTGATAGCCCTTTAATGAAATACAAAGGGCTCATGTATGATAAACAAGGACATCTTGCAGTCTTTTTTGAAAATAATATGCTAATTGATCGTTTTGGTTTTATCAGGGAGGTAGTTTTATGAGCAATGATGATGTATTAGCCGCACAAATAAAATCTAGTATCATTACAAAAATTAAAACACAGGAATATCTTCCTGGGGAGTTGCTTCCTAGCGAACGGGATTTTGCAACAATGTATAGTGTAAGTCGGTATTTGATTCATGACATCTTTGACGAATTAATTAGCCAACATTACTTAATTCGCGTTCACGGAAAGGGAACTTTTGTCCGCAAACCCGAACAAAATCGAGTTGCTTTAGGAGTACTAAATGAATCAAAAAATGCCAGCTTTACCTCTTTAGTTCGTAACTTTGGTATTGAAATTTCCAATAAATGCTTAGGCACAGGTATAATCAAAAACAGAAAATACTTTGCAGATAAACTTGGACTTTCTGAAGAAGATGAAATATACGGTATTCATCGAATTCGTCTTGGAAACAAGGAACCTCTTGCAATTGAGTTTACCTATGTTCCTATTCATTTTTTTTCAGATATCGATAATTACAATTTTGAGCACATATCGCTTTATGATTATATGAAATCCAAAAATCATTTGCCTGTAAAATTTAATGAGACAATGATGATGGTAGAAGCTGGCGAAAAACTTCAAAAGCACCTTCATCTTCCAAGTGCCACCTCTATCGTCAACTATATTGAATTCATAGGATACGATGAAAATGGTAATTTAGTTGAATATACAGAAAGTTATTCACGCCCTGATAAACTTGAAGTGCGCTTTGTCACAAATGATATCTAAATTCACTTTAATTTTACCGTTTAGTATGTGTATGCACCATAAACAAAACAAGATAGAATATACACAAAATAATACTTTTGTTAGGGGCGGGGAAAATTGACCACCTAAAGCCGCTTAGAATTAACCATTTTTAGTCGGATAGAAAAGTCATTGTATTTTTCTCTTCGTGTTCTAAAATGATGTATGCCAATGCATCAGTAGAAATCACAATGGAAGAAAAATTCAATCCTGATAAAGTTAATCTCGCAGAATTAGAACGCAGGGCAGGAATTTCACGGGCCAAACTACGAAGAATTAAAAAATCTGGCTTTATTGACCTTCCGCATGCACTCACCGGCCGTAAAGCCGAACATACTCTTCTGACAGGATTTACAGGGATTATTGATGAATTACTCCGAAAAGGAATTACAAACTCTTCCCTCTGTTATGACAGATTAAAAGAAAATGGGTTCCAGGGTGGTTTAACCATCGTTAAAGACTATATTTCCAAGCATAAGGAACTTGTCCCACCCAAAAGGCAGCTTGTAGTTTCTCAAGGCAGCCGTGGTCAGCGTTACCATACAGCACCGGGAGAATCATACCAGATGGACTGGGGATGAATAATCTGTGCCCAAATGAGCCACCTGTCCGATGAGAGTGAGCCACGATTCCGTTTTGCCGTGAGCCACGATTCCGGTCATAATGAGCCACTTGTTTTATAATAGAATTATGCACAATTATTGTGTAAATCTATTACACAGGAGGTCACCATTATGACCAAATATCGAGAAATCCTAAGATTATCCAGCTTAGGATTTAGTAATCGGAGCATAGCATTGAGCGTTCCGTGTTCAAGAAATACCGTAGCAAAGGTCTTAAAACGAGCACAAGAATTAGATGTTTCTTGGCCGCTGGAAGACACTCAAACGGATGAAGTTCTTGAAGGCTTGCTTTATCCAAAACAATGCGACCGCTCTCAAAAGCGTATGCCAGACTATGCCTACATTCACAAGGAGCTGCTCCGTAACGGAGTAAGTAAAAAACTCCTGTGGACAGAATACATGGAGGATTGCCGTGCCAACGGCGATGAACCACTGATGTATTCACAATTCTGCTATCACATCCAACAGGATGAACAGAAACGACGTGCTACCATGCACATCAATCGTAAACCCGGTGAGCAGGTCGAGGTTGACTGGGCAGGGGATCCTGCAACGATTATTGACCCAGATACCGGTGAAAGCTTAAAGTCTTACATATTCGTAGGTGTAATGACTTACAGCCAGTATGCGTATGTAGAAGCCTTTCTGGATATGAAGCAGAAATCATGGATCACTGCCCATGTCCATATGTACGAATTTTTTGGCGGTGTCGCCAGAATTCTCGTACCGGATAACTGCAGGACAGCAGTTGTTCACAATGGTGGATGGAAAGATCAGCAGATCAATGAAACCTATCAGGAAATGGCTGAGCACTATGGCACAGCTATCATCCCTGCCCGTGTCAGGACACCAAAGGATAAGCCGAATGCCGAAGGAACAGTAGGAAATATTTCTACTTAGATAACAGCAGCACTCCGGAATGAACAGTTCTTTTCTCTTGCCGAATTAAACTGTGCAATCAGAGAAAAACTGGAGCAGTTCAATCGAAGGCTCTTTCAAAAGAAAGAGGGCAGCCGGCTGGACTTATTTCTTGAAGATGAAAAGCCATTACTTTCGCCATTACCTACTACCCGCTTTGAACTGAGTGACTGGAAGACAGCCACCGTCCAGTTCAATTATCACATTGGATTTTTCTCCAGTGCCCTTTTTGATGATTGATTTTTCAATTACGTTTATTTATTACCATTGTTATCTGATGGCAGTCTCACTTCTCCGGTCCTTTTCTTCATAATTGAATTCTGTGTTTCCATCTGTGTTAGAATATAATCGCTTTCCTGCAGAAATACACCTGCCGCCTCAGCATATGATTCATATCCAGCTGCTTTCATTCTCTTTAACATTTTTGCCAAAGCACTGTTTTTGTCTCTACTCACCTGACGTGTGCTGATGCCCAGTTCCTCTGCTGTTTCCTTAACCTGTTTTCCCATAATAAAATAATCGCTCACGATTTTCTTTTCTTTCTCTGTCAGATCACTAAAGAGTTCTTTGAAGAAGATCTCGGTTGTGATATCCGATGCAATGTCACGTCCGCTATCTGCGATAAAGTCTGTCGCACAACCGTTTTCTGACTCTAAACCACAAAATAATACTGTATTATTTCTCTGATGCTGCTGATCAAACATATAATGTTCCTTATTATAAGAAATATTAAGAACTTCCAGCTCCTCTGCTGTAATATTAGCGTATTTCACCTTCTGATATCTGTCGTAAAATGTGTATTTTCTTTCTTCCATGATTGTTCCTCCAATTTGTCGTTTTTGTTGGTTTGATTTATGACAAATCAAAAATCATGGATATCTGGCATAATGCCTGCCTCTTCCCTGCATCTTGATATGCTCTTCCTTTCCGGCGTCTACCTGTTAAAAAGGAAGCTTTTTCAAATCAGCAACCTGTTTTTAGGTATAAAAAAAGGCCATGCCCTTCCGGGCACAGCCTGACGCCTTATAATTTGAGAAAAAAAACCTCCGCAAACATTACGTCTGCGAAGGTCTATTTCTCTCAGCATATCAATTCTAACATGCACGTATTTTCATTGTAATACCATTCACATGCCAGTTTACTGTCAGTTCACTGCCACTTTACTTCCACTTTTCTTCCAGTTTATTTCCTCCATCTTATTCTGTATCTTTTCCGGTCGCGTAAATGCCCAGAGCATTGTTGCATACAACCGGATTGCTTTCTTACGGTTTCGATAATAAGTGGTGCTTGGCATATCATCCAGCATCATCATCACATCTTCATTGGTATTTCCTGCTTCAAAATATCTATATTTTAAAAGCCGATAATACAGCTGTCCATTCTTTGGATAATCCCTCAAAGCTATCAGGGAATCTCTCATAATTTCCAGCAAACAGAGATTCATATCATTATTCAGAAGCTTTTCCTGGATTCTGCGTTTCTCTGCAGTCGCATCAAAATCTACCAGATCATATAACATTTCCTTCAGATGCTTCCCTTCTTCTGCATACATTTCATAATCTATATCCACAAGGTTCTTCTCAATACGGAACATTACCTTGGTATACTGACTCAGCAATAATTCCGTATTCTTATAAGCATCCTCTGCCACTTCTTCCATATTGATAAACATATCCTGTATTCTCTGCATAATTGTCCTCCTTCCCGACCGCTTCCGCAGCCAGACCAATCATTGTATTGTTTGTTCCATTCACAGTCTGTCACTGTCCTAACATCTCTTCATGCAGATTCCGCAGAAATATCCGCTGTGGGATAGCTTCTATTTCTGGCTGACCGGCAACTGTATGATCTATTGAAAGCAATCGGTTCTCACGGGAAAGGATGTATCCCCGACTGCTGATGTTCTCATCGAATATCTATCTCTCCAAAGGGGGCCCTGATTCAGTTAATGTCATTAACTTAAGAAAATTTCGATTATTGTAATAAGTGTTCAGATTAGCTTTCTTGAAAAATCACAAGATTTACGCATAACAAATAAACAAACCAAAAGTCTGCTTTTTGCCAGCTATATTCATTTGAATAATTTTTTATCCTATACGGTATGCGAAACTAACCCATCGTTTCTTTATTACTCGACGCTGATATTGTCGGTGTGGTCTTTGGGGTGATAGTTCTTTCTTAATCAGGCCTTCAACATCTATCGTTACAAATGTCTGGCGCAGATAATGCCTGCATATTTGAATTGCCATTGTGTAGTTTAATTGGTATGTGTACTTACGGTTTCTTTCTTCCAGTATGATATTTGCTGAAATAATTTCACAAAAATTATACAGGATCAGTTTTGCGTAAATTTCCTGACAGATATATTCCACATTTTTAGAGTGAAGATTTGTCAGGCCAATCGTATATTTCAGCTCACGGAAAGAAGTTTCGATTCCCCATCGCATATGATAAAGTTCCTTGATCTTTTCAGGTGGGAATTCTTCTTTATCCAGGTTGCTGGCTATACATTCATAAACTCCATTTTCCAGCTGAAACTGTGTGAGTCTGAGATGAAGTGTATAAAACAAATTCTCAGAATCAAGAAAGTCAAATGGCGATGAATTTGAGAGATATTTATAACCTTTCGTTTTATAAAACTTTTGTTTACGGGTCATAATCAGTTCGATTTCTTCGTCAAATTCACAGGATACCGGCAAGGAAAGGCTTCCAGAAATGCTGCCTTTTTTCGAGGTATCTTTAATCCGGATTAGATAAAAGAGACCACGTTCCTGAATATTTGCAAAAATGTTATAAGTTTCGTATCCACGATCTGCCATAATGATAGTCTTCTGATTTGCAGTCAGCTTTTTAATCATTTCAATCATGGCAGAGGATTCATTTTCTTCATAAGGCTCCTGAATCAGAGCATCGACATATCGCCTGCTTTGGAGGTCATACAAGGCATTAAGATGCAGTTGATTAAAACCAAAAGTTCCTTCTTTACCAGCAAAATACGTGTGTGGATTTAGTGGATCACGAAATATATTCAAGTCAGAACCATCACAGGC
The DNA here is from genome assembly GCF_000403455.2 of Dorea sp. 5-2. Taxonomy (GTDB): domain Bacteria; phylum Bacillota; class Clostridia; order Lachnospirales; family Lachnospiraceae; genus Sporofaciens. Next base: position 57,996 of record NZ_KE159727.1, read on the forward strand.
AAGTAACTGGTAGCCTTGGTATTTTTTGTTACATAATATCTGCTCATGAAATTTATGAAATAAATATTCCATGGTATCTGGTTTCAATTTGTTCCTTTGTTTTATGAAACCAGAACGGGTTATTTGATTCAGATCATAATTAAAATATTTGTGTAATTCTGAGTTAAGTGAACCACCTTCCATAGTAAGTAGAAAGTTTATTGTCGAGGTAAAGTTCATCTTTCGATTTCTGGTAAAATCATGCCCAGGATTTTTGACGTAATCTTCTATCTGACTGGACATGCTGGAAATGGCAGCGTTGAGTTTGTTGCGGACATAATCAGCGTAAAAGTTCATTAGCAATTCCTCCTAAAATGTATTCATTCAAGGAGGCTTCGCCACATTTTTTCTGACATTTGTCAAGACCTTTTTCTGTTTTATTTTATAAATTTTTTTAAGTTAATGACATTAGTATATTAAGATCTTCCCCATTAAAGTAACTGACAAGAAAGCTCTGGACTATATCACCAATCCAGATAAGACAGATGAAAAAATACTGGTTTCCAGTTTTGGCTGCTCACCGGAAACTGCAGATCTGGAATTTGCTCTCACCAGAGAAAATGCAAAAAAGAATGGAATGGATAAGGGCGATAATCTTGCATTTCACTTAATTCAGTCATTTAAGCCTGGAGAAATTGACGCAGAAACCGCACATCGCCTGGGACAACAATTTGCGGATGAAGTGCTAAAAGGAAAATATGAATACGTGATCAGTACCCATGTTGATAAAGACCACATCCACAATCATATCCTCTTCAACGCCGCCAGCTTCGTCTCCAATCACAAGTATGTTTCCAACAAACGCAGCTATCATAAAATCTGTCGGATCAGCAATCGCATCTGCCAGGAAAACGGACTTGCCACCAGTATGCCAACCGGTGAAAAAGGGAAGAGTTATAAAGAAAATATGGAATACCATCGTGGAACCAGCTGGAAAGTCAAACTACGTGTTTCGATTGATAAGGCAATCTGGTCCTCTATCAATTATGAAGAATTTTTACAGAAAATGCAGTTGGCAGGATATGAAATACGACAGGGAAAAAATTTATCCTTCCGGGCACCTGAACAGAAAAATTTCACCTATATGAAATCTCTCGGAAGCTACTATACAGAAGAAAATGTCCGACTCCGCTTAGAGAAAAATCGTTATAAGACGAAAACTCCGAAGCCTTTGTCCAGAGAAGCTCGCCTGTATATCAATATCTCCACCTATATCACAACAGGCAATCGTGAATGCTTTGAACGCTGGGCAAAACTGAATAATCTAAAAGAAGCTGCAAAGACGTTCAACTATCTCTCCGAAAATAATCTCTTAAACTACGAGGACTTCCAACAGCATATTTCCAATGTTGAAAATTCCATCAAAGCGGCTGATCAGCACATCCAGAAAATCAGCACTGAGCTAACCACGCAGAAAGTCATTCAAAAACATTGTGACTCTTATCGGCTCTGTCGTAAAGTTATCGAAGATGCAAAATCAGCTCCAAATCCCACAGCATACCGGAGCAGACATCAGGCTGAATATCAGCTCCACGATTCGTTAAAAAAAGAGCTTCAGGATTTCGGCATTACCAAAATCCCAAGCTCTGAAAAAATCCAGAAACGAATTGACAATCTTGTATCTGAGAAAGCATCTACTATACGAGAGAAGCAGGAATTGCGGAAAAAGCAACTAACACTGGATATCATTCAGCAAAACTTTTCAGCACTACTCAACACGCAAAATATTGCATTATCCCATCCACTTCACGAAGAAACTTTGTAATCGAATAGGCGGGGATTTTGATTAAATCCCCGCCTATTCGATTATTGAAGAGAAGATGTATCTTTCTACTGTTTGTTAGTCGAACATAATATACTTTACATTGCTTTATGATTACTTACTTTAAATTTTTAGATTTATTTTTCTCTACAAGTAGATGGTTATACCTTAAAAATTGATAAACTTATTTGGAAGCCAGCTAAAATAAAAGTGTGTCTAGACTATATAGGTCGTATTACAGATAATTTATTATCTAATATAAGAAAATATGCAGACCCTTTAATTCCTATAGAAATATCTACGCTATATGTAAATCATTATGTAGGCATAAAAATAGAAAATAAAATTGCTGAGCCTTGCCGATATCATGGTTCTGGAATAGGAACTAAAAACATAAAAGCAATGATGCAACAAATGAATGGTTTATGTGAAATTAAATTTGCTTCTGATTATTACTGTATTATTCTCTATTTTCCAATTGACTTATAGATATATTATAAAATCTGTCAAATAAATATTCATACGAATGCAAGCAATTTCATAATCAAACAGAACTTGAGAGACAACCACATTTTCGATTGTCTATCAAGCTCTGTTTATCTCTTAGTACTTCAGATTATTCATTATTACTCTGCCTTTGACTTTGCTAACATAGCAATATCCCCCACACCATTTAAAACCATAGTTGGACGATACGCATAAGTTTTGAGTGTATCCTTCGTTGAACATCCAGAGAGAACCAATACAGTAGACATACCACTTTCCATTCCTGAAATCACATCTGTATCCATACGATCCCCAACCATTACAGCTTCTGCTGAATGACATCCAAGCATATTCAATCCTGTTCTCATCATCAGTGGATTCGGTTTCCCACAGAAATATGCCTGTGTACCTGTTGCCATTTCTATAGGTGCAATCAATGCACGACAAGCAGGAGCAATGCCGTTCTCAATCGGTCCGGAAACATCTGAGTTTGCTCCGATCAGCTTTGCACCTTTCAGAACTAAATTCGTTGCTTTTGTTAATGTATCCAATGAATAGGAGCGTCCCTCTCCCACAACAACATAATCCGGATTTACATCATTCATTGTGATACCTACATCATAAAGTGCATTTAACAGGCCGGCTTCTCCTATCACAAATGCCGAACAGCCTGCCGCCTGTTCTTTTAAAAATGCGGCTGTTGCCAATGCGCTGGTATAAAAATGTTCTTCTGGCACATCAAGTCCCATCCTTGCCAGTTTCTGATTTAATTCCCGTGGTGTATATCCACTATTATTTGTCAAAAATAAATATTCTTTCTTTTCATCATGCAACCACTGGATGAATTCTGGAACACCTGGCAATATCTGATTGTCATGATAAATCACACCATCCATATCACAGATGAATCCTTTTTTTTCATTAAAATCGATTATGGATTTTCTCATGTTCATATGCGCCCTGCCTTTCTTGTTTCTTTAGAATACACCTTGCTCTTTTCATAATAAAATAAAGCGCTATTTTCTACAAATATTTTCATATTATATCATCCACACATAAAATCAAATACATAGTACTGTGAAATCGAAGTAAATATTTCTATCAACAGAACCTTTTATGACAACATCTCTTTCACACAAGTACTCCGATAATCACTCGGTGATATTTTATATCTTTCTTTAAATACTCGGTTAAATGTTCTCTGACTTTCAAATCCACTATCCAGACAAATGTTTGTAATAGAATCACTCGTATTTTCCAAACGCTGGCATGCATAGTTCAGCCTTGCATCGTTAAGATATTGATTAAAGTTTCTATGGAATGTTTTGGAAAAGAGTCTGGATAAAACATATTTGCTCACCCCCAGATCTTTTGCCATCTCTTCCAGCGAAAATTTCTTCTTAAAATTTGCTGATATATAGGAAACTGTCTGGTAAATAAGATCGTTGCTCCCCACATTACTCTTTTCTACCAAATTTAATTTTCCTATGCAGCGTGCCAACACAATTTGAAGATATGCCTGTGCAACAGTAATATCCGACTGTTCTGTCTCTAAAATTGCATTTATAACCCTATATACCTCCGGTTCAACCTTTTCCGCTTTGATGATTGGGTATTCAGGAGCCATGGATTGCATGATATCTGCAAATTTGGCTATCGTAAATGGCGATGCAATCAGATAAGTCGCTTTATTTACACCGGGTGTCAGTACCTGATAGTGATGAATAACATCTGGAAATACAAAGCCTATATCTCCTTTTTCCATATGGTATAGTTCCTGTCCGACACCAAGTTCTAATGATCCACTTGTTACACAAACGATCTCCAGTGCATTATGAAGATGTGGTTCAATATGTTTTGACTTCCTATTTATTGCTATGATCTCCTCTTTTGTGTCAACATATTTTAACTGCATGAAATACTCCCCTTTGCAACATTTGTCTATATCTTCTTTCGATTTGGCAAGCAATCCTTTTACACCTATCTTATAATCAACTTGTAAATAAGGAAAGGAGGAATTGCAAATGAGCAACCTAAAAAAATATCTGAATGACCTTTTAGTATTCTACACTGAATATTTTGAGCATCCTTACCATGTATAAATACTAAAAGGACTATTTTGTGAGAACTGAATATTTTCTTAAGGCCATTTCATAAAAATGAAGTGGTCCTTTTTAATTTTCAAAAAAAAGTTCAATACTTTTAATTATAGAAAAAAGCACTGTCTCATCGAACAACGATCAGACAACGCTTTCTCCTGTCAATTCTAATTTATGTCTGATGCATCTGTTACTTCATCTGCAGCAATTCCTTTTTCTGCTTTCAGTTTTTTATTTGCATCTTCAACATTCATTCTTGAAAGTGCAAACATAATCAATACATCAAAGATTAACGGAAGCCAAAGATACATGAACTGCATCATATCAAGTGCAGACTGTGGCTGAGTTGCATTTGTTCCGACATATCCACTGAGCTCAAGCATCCATCCAACAACAGCGGTTCCAATACCTCCACCGATTTTTACACCAAGAGAAGTACAAGAGTACATCGTTCCATCAATTCTCTTTCCCTGTGTAAGATAAGTGTATTCAGAGCAGGATGCAATAACAGCATTCATATCTCCCTGCCATGGTCCCTGACCTAAGGCTGCAAGAGCTGTAAACGCCATCATCAGCGGAACACTACCCATATATCCGGCAACAACAACAAGTGCTCTACCGATGACTGCTAAGACATAACCTCTTAAGTTCAGTTTATACATGCCTTTCCACTTACCAACTAATGTCGGTGTAAAAATCAGGGCAATGATCAGTGGAATATTTACTGCCCATGCAAATTGTCCAAACAAATTCTTATTTTTCAGTACCCATGTCATGTAATAAATGCCAGCTCCAATCATGGCACCATATAACTGCTGTAAAATATATGTTCCACAAATCATCATGTAATATTTGTTTTTGACAAGAAGCTTGAATGCCTGTACCATTCCATACTTTTCATTATCATTCTTTACTTCTCCTTCATTAAGTTCTTCCTCCGGAAGTTCCTTAACAGAAAGTGCTGAAATCGTATTTACGACCAGACCAATGATTGCATAGATAATAGCAACCGTTCTCCATGCCGCAGCATCTCCACCACATTTATCTACAAATCCAACTGTAATCGCCTGAATCAGAAGACTTGTTGAAAATGCAAAAATAAAACGGTAAGATCCCATCTGTACACGCTCTTTGCTGTTCTTTGTAATCAGTGACGTAAGTGCTGAATAAGCAATATTGTTTGCTGTATAAAACCCACCATTTAACAGTGTATAAGAAATAAAGAACCATGCATATTTAGCCGTTGTTCCCAAACTCACCGGTACTGCAAAGCAGCCGACCAGCGTAATGGCACAACCAATATATCCGTATAGCATCCAGGGTTTCGCTTTTCCCATTTTACTGTGTGTTTTGTCAATCATTGTTCCAAAAAATATATCCGTAAAACCATCAAATAGTTTTGATACGGCAATCAGGGTACCCACGACACCTGCAGCAAGTCCTACCGAGTCCGTCAGATAGACCATCATAAAAGATGTCAGGAACGCATAGACTACATTACCTGCAATATCACCTGATCCGTATCCAATTTTGTTATACCATTTCAAATACTTTTTTTCTTCCATCGAATTTCTTTGCTCCTCATCTTCATCGCACTTAGAATCTCAATATGGCTAACCGTATGATATCTAATTCTGTTTTTTTCTCTGATTTTGTCTGATTGCTCTGTATATCCGGACTTTACATTACAATCAGACTCTCTTTCCTTGTTTACGGGTTACATGAAACTTTATTATCCCTTTACATACGGTATCAGTGTAAACTGAAACCGGAATAATACATCATCAAATCGGTACTGCTCCAATACAACTGGACCACAACTATTAGAACCAATGCCATTTAATGCGTAGTCAACACAGAATACTACACTATCTGATTCTATTAATTCATAATTATGCGTTTTCTTCTCAAGTTCTTCCTGTGTATAATAAGAAGCATTGAATGAAAATGCCTTTTCTGCGGATGCCACAATTCCATATCGGCTGTTGTTAAGCTCTACATATTCACAATCATAATGGCTTCCATTTTCCTGTGGACGGATATAGTCCTCATGTAAATCCCCTACATCTGCCCGGTACAAACCGTGGCTCGCAGCCTGATGTTTATCACAATAACTTTCCTGTGGTCCCATTCCAAAGTATCTTACAGCTGAAAGTTTTTTATCCAGGAACATCCTCACACCAAATCTCGGAAGATCCGGGAATTCATCGTCTTTTGTTACTGCAATATCTGCATCAATCTTTCCAGCAGCTTCTATTTTCCATGTAATCGTCACATCAAGAATCTTCTGTACTGTCTCTGCCACAACGGAAGCATGGCTTGTAATCTTCACACCATGTTTTCCCTGCACAACCTCTGTCGTATAGGCTCTTGTGTAAGCCTTATCATAGTGGGCTTTCTTCCATTCAGACTTGATGTACATATCGTTATCTGTTGGAGCTCTCCAAATATTTAATTCCATCGGATGGTTCAAGTATTCCCGCCCTGCGAATTTCATCTCTGTAAAGAGTGCAGTACGTTTGTCTATGGTATAAGCAAATTCACGCCCCTTGATATGAATCTGTGTATCATTTTCATTTACCTGTAATTCAGAGTCCACTACTGTTTTTGGTATCCATTTCTCTGCAAGTTTACATTTTGTATCCTCTTTACTTACCTCAATTTCATCAAATCCAAGAATATGGTCTTCATCCAACAGTGGCAATTCTTTTTTCAGATGGTAAATAAGTTTTAAATAACATTTCCCATTCTCTGGAACATTGATCTTCAGGTTTGTTTTTCCTTCCCCGTGTGGTGCCACAGAAAACTCCGGAAGTATGCCTTTGCTGATCACAAGACCATCCTGTGTCAGCTCATAACTAATCTTCACATAATCTTTCAAGTCATCAAAATCCATGTAGTTATGAAGCACCAGTTCTCCGCTTTCTTTGTTATAGGAAATAACTCTTGCCGGGCGATAAACATTCTTGTATTCGAAAAGTCCTGTATGTACCGTTCTGTCCGGATATACTAATCCATCCATACAGAAGTTGCCATCATGAATTTCTTCGCCATGGTCGCCCCCATAAGCATATATAGTCTTTCCATTCTCAGCAGTTCCATGAGCAATCGCATGGTCACACCATTCCCAGACAAAGCCGCCGCACATTTTATCATTATCCTGAATCATCTGGAAGTAATCTTCAAAATCTCCAGGTCCGTTTCCCATGCTGTGACAGTACTCTACCAAAAGGAAGGGTTTGCTTCCATCTTTATCCAGATATTCCTGAATTTCGGAAAGCGCTGGGTACATCCGGCTGTACACATCCAGATTGCTGTAATCATATGTTTCATCATAATTACGGTATCTTGCACTCTCATATTGTGTGATACGGTCTGGATCAAAATTCTTTGTCCATTCCAGTGCTTTTTCAAAGTTGCAGCCATAAGCACTCTCATTTCCCATTGACCACATAACAATACAGAAACGGTTTTTGTCACGTTCCACCATGAGTTTTACGCGATCAACGATTGCCTCTTCCCATACCGGATCATCTGCAATCTTCTCATTCCATCGTTTGAACCGATTGTAATCAGTGTCTTCTTTTCTGTAGATCATAAATGGACCATGAGCTTCAATATCTGCTTCATCTATTACCATGAATCCATACTTGTCACACATTTCATAGAAAAATGGTGCGTTCGGATAGTGGCTGGAACGGATCGCATTAAAATTATGCTGCTTCATTAACGTAAGATCGGTTGTAATCTGTTCCGGATTGATTGTAAATCCAGTAACCGGATCAGAATCATGTCGATTGACACCACGGAATTTAATCTTCTGTCCATTTAAATAAATAACCTGGTCTTTAATCTCTATCTTTCTTAATGCAATGTGATCTACAATTACTTCATTCTCTGTTTCAAGAATCAGTTTATATAGATATGGATTTTCTGTATTCCAAAGTTCCGGACTTGCGATTTCTAATACAGCTGTTCCTTCTTCAGCAATACTTCCTAGTGCTACAACTGCTCCGTTTCTATCTTCAATCGAAATTTTTACATTTAACGGAGAGTAGAATTTCATTTCAATTTCTACTTTCGCAAGCATATCCTCAATTCTTGTTTTAATATGATAATCACTGATTGCCTGTTTTGGGCGTTTCAAAATGTACACATCCCGGAAAATACCACTCATACGGAATTTGTCCTGATCTTCCAAATAGGAACCATCACACCACTTCATTACCAACACTGCCACCGTATTCGTTCCATCCTGAAGTACATCGGTAACATCAAACTCACTGGTCATATGCGAAACCTGGCTGTATCCTATGTAAGAGCCATTGATCCATACGTAAAAGCAACTGTCTACTCCTTCAAAGTTCAAAAAAGATTTTGGCGCTTTCTCATCTCTACTGTACTCAAAAGTATGTACATAGGCTCCACACGGAATGTCCTGTGGCACATATGGTGGATCAAACGGAAATGGATACCGGATGTTTGTATACTGGTGTGTATCATATCCAGCCATCTGCCATACACTTGGAACCTGAATCTCATCAAAATTTTCTGTATCATAATTCTTCTCAAAGAAAGAATCCTTAATGTCATAGATGCTGTTAAAATACTGGAATTTCCAAGTTCCATTCAATAACTGCATACGATCTGACTCTTCTCTGTGTTCCACCAAGTTATCCATTCTTCTGGATGCCGGAATATAATAGGCTCTGGCTGGCATTGTGTTTTCGTGCAGTACGCTTAGATTTTCATAATAACGTGGT
>NZ_KE159728.1:0-1161 GCF_000403455.2 Dorea sp. 5-2
GGTGGCACGCCCTACATCAAGACCGTTTACGGCATGGGCTATCAGTGGACGGGAGGCGAGGCGAAATGAAGTTTCAAAACCTCTCGGTAAAGCGGCTGTTTGGCCGGGTAGCAATAGGACTTGTCCTCTCCATGTCCGGGATTACCATAGCCCTGTTTTTTGTGACAAAACAGGCAGCGGTGCTGCTGACTGGCGGGGCGCTGCTGCTGTGTGCCCTTGTGGGGATTTTTGTACTGACGCAAGCGTTTGGAAAGCGGCTGTCACAGTTTACCGCTGACCTGTGCCAGACTTTAGACCACATGATCGCCGGGAATGAAGCGCCCCAGCGACCAGAGGACAGCGAAACCCAGCTTGCCAGAATCGGACACCGGCTGGCAAGGCTTTATCAGATCATGCAGGAGAACCGTCGTCTTGTGGACGAGGAACGGCAGGAGTTACAGGCCCTTGTATCGGATATTTCCCATCAGGTGAAAACGCCAGTAAGCAATCTGAAAATGGCAGCGGACACCCTTTTGGAAAAGCCCATGACCGAGGCGGAGCGAACCGACTTTATCCGGGGAATCCGCAGCCAGACGGATAAGCTGGACTTTCTCTTTCAAGCCCTTGTGAAAACCTCCCGGCTGGAAACGGGCGTGATCCAGTTGGATAAGAAACCTGGCCACCTTTTTGATACCGTAGCGCAGGCTATGAGTGGGATTGTATATGCAGCGGAGAAAAAAGAAATCGCCGTGTCTGTGGACTGCCCGGAGGATTTGGCCGTTTCCCATGACAGCAAATGGACATCCGAAGCTCTCTTTAACCTGCTGGACAATGCGGTGAAGTACACTCCGGCAGGCGGGAAAATCGCTGTGTCGGTGGTGCTGTGGGAAATGTATGTGGAGATCAAAGTGACCGACACCGGCAAGGGCATTTCCGAAAGCAATCAGGCTGCCATCTTCCGGCGCTTCTATCGTGAGGAAGAAGTACACGAACAGCAGGGCGTGGGCATTGGCCTGTATCTGGCCCGCGAGATCGTAACGCGGCAGGGCGGCTATATCAAAGTGGTTTCGGAGCCGGGCAAGGGTTCGGAATTTTCCATTATGCTGCCTACAAAATAGAACGCGGCGGACGGCCATTTCCGGCTGCCCGCCGTAAATTTTTTTGAAATGTCCGAGCTTTGTA
>NZ_KE159728.1:1941-13080 GCF_000403455.2 Dorea sp. 5-2
TTGACGATTGCACTGGCAATTAGTTTGATTGTGGGAATCTCCTTATTCCAACAAGGCAGCAAAATTAGTGAACAAAAGATTTTGAATCAAATGCAGCAAGCTACCATCGGGGGGCTTACAGCAGAACAGATAGAAGTTCTGAAAAAAGAACCTGATCTTGAAGATATTGTACCCTATAAGCATAGTGATAGTTTTCTGATGGATGGGATCAAATTTGAAGCGGTTTATATGCCGGCTGGTTTTGGAATTATAAAATCCTATGAATTAGTCAGTGGAACCTGTCCAGAACAGTACAATGAAATTGTAATTGATAAAAATGTTCAGTTAGAGCTGGGGTATCAGCTAAATATAGGAGATACCATCACTTTACCAACGGCTGGGAGCAAAACAGAGGACTTCATCATTACTGGTTTTACTGATAATGTGGAAACAGGAACATTTTACTTTTATGTTTCCCCAGCGTATGCAGAACAGGGAGCGTTATTATCTGATATTCCATATAGTGCCTTGATTCGTATAAATGGCGCCACGGAAATGGGGCTTGTTGATTTTGAGAATACAGTATATCGTCTGGCTTTATCCCAAGACATAAGCAGGAACCAACTTTATTTTAATAGCAAATTCTATTCCTCACTTATTAGTGGATCAGGAATGGGAGGTGTTCTTTTAGCTACTCTTTTTATTGCATTTTCAAGCGGAATTGTCATATACAGTGTGTTCTACCTTTCGGTATCAAATCAAGTGTCGCAGATTGGACAGCTCAAAACTATTGGCATGACAGAAAAACAGATTAAGCGGATGATTCGTAAAGAGGGGTATCGTTTCTGCCTGTTCGGAATACCTGCCGGTATTACAGTAGGTATCATATTTGCATATTTATTAGAGCCGAATGGGATAACGATTATCAATGCCATAGCCACAAGTATTTTTGCAATAATATTAGGTATTATCATCGTACAAATTTCCGTATACAAGCCCGCACAAATAGCTTCAAATATTTCCCCTATTGAAGCAACAAAATATGTTGGAAACGATCCAGAACTAAAAGAAAGTAGAGTGCGCAACAGGAAAAATCATATTCGTCTCTCACCGTATTCTTTAGCCGTATTGAGCGAAAAGCAGGATCGAAAAAAACACAATCTGACGATTGCCTCGCTTGCAATCGGCGGGATTTTATTTATGGTTGGAGCCACATTTATATCATCATGGAATCCAGATTCCTTTGCGCGGATGGGCAATTTGGAAGATGGAGAATATTATATTGCGATTAACCACAATACATTAGTCAACCCCAAACCGTATGGTATTTCGGAGTATCAAGTTGATACGCCTTTTTCACAGGAACTCATGGAAGAATTGCAACAAATCCCGGAAGTCAAAGAGATTTATACTACGGAGAGAACCGCAGCCATTATTGAGTATCACGATGAACAATTAGAAATTCCCATTATTCCGATTACACCTGATAATCAGGAGGAAATTTTGAAAACGCTTCCTGTCGATTGGACATACGAAACATTGGTGGAACAAGACGCTATGGTTATATTAGGGACAAGCGTACAGAAAGAAGTCTATCATACTTGCCCGTCAATAGGAGAAAAAGTGACATTACGATGGTTTGATGGAACTGAACACAGCATAGATGTTTTAATTGCCGGTACTTCCGAAAAAAGTATGAATGAGGGCTTTTATCTTCCAAAAGAAACCATAGAAAAGTTGTGGGGCGATATGGATTTAACAGCTTCCTTAACTTTGTCCGTACCTGAATATGAAAAAGTGGGTAAATCAGTAGAAAGCAAATTAAATAAAATACTGTCCCGACACCCTGATTTGGTAATGGAAACCTTACAAGAGGTAAAAGCATCTTCGGCAAATACGATTCATAATACCAGCGTACAAGTTTATGGGGTATCTGCCTTTGTCATTATGTTTAGCATTTTTAATCTGACAAACACCTTGATTAGTCGTATCAGCACAAGGAGAAAAGAATTTGGAATATTGGAGTCTATCGGTATGACAAAAAAACAGATAAAGAAAATGCTGCTGCATGAAAGTGTCTTACTGATTATTCCATGCTTGATTATTACGGTTGTGGCAGGAACCTTGATGGGTTATTTGTTAGTACGGATATTGTCTGCGAATGGATTAACTTATTTTCAATATGCTTTTCCTTTTATTCCATTACTGATTTACGGTGTCTGCTTAATAATAACACCTATTATAATTTCTGCTATCTGTCTAAAAATTCAATGCAGAAATTCATTGGTGGAACGGATCAAAATGGCAGACTGATTTTGAAATGTCCGAGCATTGTAACATTTCACCCCGATTTTCAATGAAATTTTTTGGCCGCTGTAACATTTCGCGGACATTTGGGTTTTACAATAGCCTTATCAACAGGCAGAAAGCCTTGAAAGGAGTTTTGAATATGAGCATTTTACAGACGATTGACCTAAAAAAGCATTACGGTGCAGAGCCGAACATTACCCGCGCCCTTGACGGCGTGAACTTCTCCGTAGACGAGGGCGAATTTGTGGCCGTTGTGGGAACCTCCGGCAGCGGCAAGTCTACCCTGCTTCACATGATGGGCGGGCTGGACACTCCCACCAGCGGAACCGTGATTGTCCGAGGCGAAGAACTGGCAAAGAAGAACGACGAACAGCTCACCATCTTCCGCCGCCGCAACATCGGCTTTATCTTCCAGAACTATAACCTTGTTCCCATCCTGAATGTGTATGAGAACATCGTCCTGCCGGTGGAGCTGGACGGGGACACGGTGGATCAGAAGTTTTTGGACGAGATCGTTCACCTGCTGGGGCTGGAAGATAAACTGAAAAATATGCCGAACAATCTTTCCGGCGGCCAGCAGCAGCGTGTGGCGATTGCCCGCGCCCTGATTACCAAACCGGCTATCGTGCTGGCCGACGAGCCGACCGGCAACCTTGACAGCAAGACCAGCGCCGAGGTGCTGGGGCTTATCAAACGCACCAGCGCGGAGTTCCGGCAAACTGTCGTGATGATTACCCACAACAATGACATTGCCCGCCTTGCAGATCGGATTATCCGCATTGAGGATGGCAAGATTGTGGAATAAGGAGGTGGCAGGCTATGACATGGCCTTTTGAAAATGATACCAGCGCCATTACAAAGAAGCTGGCAAAGAAAAGTTTACAAAGCGAGAAGCGTCGGAATCTGATGGTGGTGATCGCCGTTGCGCTGGCGGCGTTTCTGATCTGTTTTACGGGAATTGTGTCTACTTCTCTGATACAAATGCAGCGCAATCAGGTTGTCGATACTTATGAGGCGGTTTGGATGGGCGTAGAGGAAAACGACATTGAAACCCTGAAAGGACTGCCGGAGTTTGAGCGCGTAGGCGGCTACTATATGCTCGGTGAGGAACTTTCGGAACAGGGCTATCATGCGTCCTATGTGTATTCTGACGCGCAAATGATGGAGATTACCAAGGCGCAAATGGAGTTATTAGAGGGCCGGGTTCCTGAAAAAGCAAATGAAGTTGTTGTAAGCGAATACTTTCTTTCCACCTATGGAAACAATGCCAGAATTGGGGACACTGTGACTTTAGATACAGAGAGTTTTCATGGCGATTATGTCGTTACCGGCATTATGGAAAGCGTAAATGAAAAAGAAGCGAATGCCTGTGCTATCATTATCTCTAAAGCTGCCCTGACAGAATGGAATGGGTTTGACCCGGCTGGGTATCGTGCCTATGTCCATTTCAAAAACAGCGAGCAGTTGGGCGAAGAACTGATGACCTCTTATTGCAGGGAGATTGCGGAGGAATATCAGCTTCCTATGCCCAAAATGAACAGCAAGTATTTTGTCTATGCTTCTAAATCCTTTGATTTTGCACTGATGGCTGGCGTGACTGCCATTGCCCTGATCGGCGGCTACATTGTGATCCAGAGTATCTTCCGTATCTCCATCAATGACAAAATCCAGAGCTACGGACAGCTTCGGACGATTGGTGCGACGCCAAAACAAATCAAGCGGATTGTAAAACAGGAGGGACACAAACTCGGCAGTATCGGGATTTTGATTGGCACAGTGCTAGGCGTATGCGGCGGTTTTCTCCTGTTTTCCAAGGGATTTAACGTTGTTTCCTATGTGGCAATGGTTATTTTGACACTCATAAGCAGTTGGATCATGGTATCCGTTTCCATCCGTAAGCCGGTAAAAATTGCGGCAGGGATTTCCCCGATTGAAGCTGTCCGTTTCACCTCGGTACAAAAGAACATCCGCAGCCGGAAAAAGAACATCAAGCTCAATCCGGTTTCAATGGGAATTACGAATTTTAAGAGTGACCGAAAAAAGACAATCAGTATTATTGCGTCATTAAGCTTAGGTGGAATTATTCTGCTTGTGGTATCCTCCCTCGTTTTGCTGCGCTCCCCAGAGGCGCTTGCAAGACAGGTTTTCCCGGACGGTGACTATAAAATTTATTTGCTTTCTGAGTTGACAGAACAAGAAGTTATGGCGGCGGGAAATCCACTAAATGAAGAACTAAAGCAGGAAATTTTGTCTATTGATGGTGTAACCGATGTGATTGCAAAAAGGCAAAGCCTTCATGTAAATTATCGTTCCAACGGAATTGAGGGTGGTGGTATGTGTGATATACTGACTGAAAAAAACTATTCTGCGGTTGAAGCTGCATTGATAGATGGAACTATGCCACCGGATGCGCGCAGCATCATAATTGATTCGCATACAAGTAACCGTGATAATATAGGAGCAGGAGAAACAGTTGAACTTATCTCCGGGAAATCAACCCTTCCTGTTACGATATCCGGGGTATTTGACGGCGGCAGCATACCAACTAATGGACATGGAGCACTCCACCTTGACGGTCCGCTTGAATATGCACCGGAAGCATTATTCCATGAATTGCATCCAGAAATAACCTCGTTTGATTATTCATGGAGCATTGTAAGCGATCCGAAAAAAGCGGACCATGTAGAGTCTGAATTGAAAAATATTGTAGCCAGCCATAGTAATATTGCCCTAGACGAAATCAATACAGCGATTGAATATGAAAAAATGTCAAATTCTCTTGCGTTTGGCAGTATGGAGGTACTTTCATGGATGGTATTCCTCTTTGGCGTTATCAACCTTATCAATACGACCCTCTCTAACCAGATAGCCCGAAAGCGGGAAAACAGTATTCTGCGCTCCATCGGCCTGACACAAAAACAGCTGTGTAAAATGAACATCTGCGAGGGATTGTGCTATGCGCTCTTTGCAACATTGGCGACGCTGATCGTTGGGCTTCCGGCTTCCATCTTTGCTTGCAGAAAAATGAGCATAGGTGCTTTTGCGGGAAATGTAGTACCTTACAAATTCCCTGTTTTGGAAATGGGTCTGTTCATTCTGGTATTGTTCGGAATGGAGCTGATCTTGTCTGTTTGGACAATCCGCAGACAGAAAAAACAATCCCTGATTGAACAAATGCGGGCGATGGAATAGGAACAAATTGTGGAATAAGGAGGTGGCAGACTATGACATGGCCTTTTGAAAATGATACCAGTGGCATAGTAAAGCGCATATCAAACCGCAGTATATCGGTGAATCGAAAAAGAGATATCTTTATTGTTTTGACGATTGCACTTGCCAGCGCATTGCTGTCTGCTATTGTCCTCTATGGCTCTGGGGTTATGCAGGAAACGCAGAACCGCAACCAAAAAACAGCGCAGATTATGTATCATGCGATTTCTGAACAACAGGGACAGGAACTATACAAGCAGGAAGAAATTGCGTGGGTTGGGGAATTTTTTAACGCATTTTCTGAACAGGTAAACCATTCAACCGTGAATTTTATTTATGCAAATGCAGATATGCTAACATCCCAGAGTATGCCCTATTCGGGAGATTTACCAGCTTCGGAGGATGAAATTGTAGTACAGGAATCCTTTTTGGATAGTTTGGGCTATTCAAATGAATTGGGACAGACAATTCAAGTCCCCTTTTCTGACGGCACTACCCATGATTTCAAATTGACGGGAATCTTAAATGTGAAAACCGGCGATATTGGACGCTATACAGCCATTATATCGAAAGAATTAGTAAGACAGCAGTATGGCGGCGAGGGCATGAGTGATTATTACATTGGGCTGAAAGGCGCTCAAAATATGAGTGAGGAAGAAGCCGCCAGCTATGCAAATACTCTGGCACAGCAGTTAGAAATTACCGATGATAATGTGATTGTCCGTTCCACTTATTTCAACTTAAAGGATGAAAATCGTGGAAGTGATATGCTGTTCTACTTCTTGATCGGTTTTATAACTTTCATTGGTTCCGGCATTGTGATCTATTCGATTTTTTATATTTCAGTAGCAAGCAGTATCCGTAACTATGGACAACTTCGCACAATTGGAACAACAAAACGACAGATCAAAAAGATGGTTTACCGCGAGGGAAAATTACTTGCTTCCATTGCTATCCCGATTGGTCTGGTTATTGGAAATGTGATTGGGTACTTTCTGGTTCCTGCCGGTTGGTACTGGCTGACTGCTTTATGTGTGACGGCCGGGGTTGGCCTTTTTGCATTTATTATTGTGATGATTGCCATTCATACTCCTGTAAAAAGAGCTGCGGCAGTATCTCCGCTGGAAGCATTGCGATATTCCGATTATCAAGGGAAGATGAAAGAAAGTTCCATGTTGCACCGTAAAATAACGCCTGCTTCACTTGCTAAAATGAACCTGTCCAGACAAAAGGCAAAGTCCACTTTAACAATACTTTCTCTTTCACTCGGCGGAGTATTGGTTGTATTGATTTCGACAATGTTAGTTTCCTATGATGGCGTTGCAGAGGCAAGAGGCAGGGCTTTCCCTGTCGGTGAATTTAACATCCAGCTCAACGCAAATCAATCGTGGGACACTGCCGGTATTTCTTTGTCTGGATTGCAGCAAAAGAATTTTCTAAATGCCGATTTTGTAAATGCAGTAGAATCTATTGATGGGGTTACAGGAATCAAGCGCTGGTATTACACAGACGCGGAATATCTTGTAAATGGTAATTCTGGAAAATGGATTCAAGGTTTTTGCCGGGATGAGCAGCAAAATTTAGAGAAAGAGCGAATTGCAGGCACGATTGATTATGATGAACTGGTGGCAGGCAATGGAATTGTCTTGCTTCAAGAGCGTGCCGATCTCTATGATATTGAGGCTGCGTTGGGTGATACCGTCGAAGTGGACTATAAAACCAAATCCGGCCAAATTCGCACAAAGACCTATACCGTCATGGGCATTGTAAACGAATATTCTTACTCCGGCTTTTCAAAATGCTTTGCGCTTCCAGAGCAGCTTATGAATGAAGCGACCGGGATAGATTGCACTGGTACGATTTCAGTAATTACCGATATGGAAAAATTTGATACGGTTGAAGCTGCATTAAATCAACTGATAGACGGAAATAGCGATTTGGTTATGGAAACCATAAAAGAAAGTATCACTTATTATAGCGGACTTCAACAACTTTCTTTCGGGGTATTGTTGATCGTGGCTGTTATTGTTGTGTGCTTTTCTTTAATCAACCTTGTCAATACGACAATCACCAACTTCTTATCCCGTAGGCAGGAAATTGGAATGTTACAGGCGATTGGTTTGAGTAAAAAGCAGCTTATCAAAATGCTGTGCTATGAGGGGCTAATGTATTCAGTTTTTGCTACGCTGGTAACATTGGTTTTGGGGACTGGACTGGGCTTCCTATCCGTACAGGTAGTTGTGAAAACGATGAATCCATACTTTTACTATTCATTTCCGTGGCTGATCGTATTGATATATTTAGCAATCCTGCTGATTGTGCAATTCACCTTGATTTCTTACACAACTGGAAATCTGAAAAAGCAATCTCTTGTTGAGCAAATCAGGACGATGGAATAACCATATGAGATCGGCGGGGCGGCGTATGCTGCCCCGCTTTTTTCGCAATTTCTCAAAAATTTTTTTGAAATGTCCGAGCTTTGTAACAATTCAGCCTGTTTTTCTGCCGAAATCAAAGGCACCTCGGACATTTGTGTAACATTTGTAGTGTATGCTTGTGGTAAATCAATATTGGGGGTGAAGATATATGAAAAAGATACTGCTGATCGACGACAGCGACACCTATACATGGTGTCTGCAAAAATACTTACAGCACCGGGGCTACCCGGTGAAAACGGCTTGTACACTGAAAGAAGCGCGGGCCGCCATCCAAGAGGAAATGCCGCTGGTGGTCTGCTGTAATCTCGATCTGCCGGATGGTTCCGGCATGGACTTTCTGAACGAGGTGCGGGCCGCAGATAAGGAGCTGCCTTTTATTCTGGCGTCCTGCCATGACAAGGACGACTACGAACAAGAGGCTATGCGCCGGGGCGCGACGCTGTGCATGGACAAAATGAAAGGACTGCTGCTGCAAGATAAGCTGGTGGAATACGCCTACCGGCAGTTATCCGGCGAACCAGATTCAACTTTTCATAAGCTGCTCTTTGTCCATGCGGAAGATACCAGCGCCGGAGTGCTGCGGGCTGCTATGCTGCAAAAGGGCCTTGACCTGATTCTGGTTTCCTCGATAGCAGACGCCAAGTGTCGGATTTTTGAGGATGAAGAAATAGAACTGATCTTGTGCGATCTGGAACTGCCGGACGGCACAGCAATGGAGCTGTTTCATACGCTGCGACGGGTGGCAGGGATGTTCCAAATGAAGAATCCCCCTGTCCGGCTTCTGCCGTTCTTTATCCTTACCGAGAACAGCGACCCTGCCACGGAATATGAATACCGGCATGAGGGTATCAATGACTATTTCATGTCCCCGGTCAATATTCCGGAGCTGATACGGAGAATTATGTATTTTGTTGAAGATTCAAAATAATGGTAAAAATCTTGAAATAAAGTTGATTTGAAGGAGGTGGTGACATGGGAAATTAGCCGTATTGGATATATCTGAATCCGGCAGACAAATTGGAGAAAAATTGTTTGCTTTGCTTGATACAGAGCAGCAGAAAGATTTATTGCAGTATATTCTTAATAGAGAAAATCTGAGTGATTTTCCCGATATTTTCCTATGTACTGTTTCTAAATGTCACGGTTTCCAGAATGGTTCAGTTCAACCATTATTGGAAATCCGGGAAGGTGATCTGTATTTTTGCCTGGAAGAAAGAACGGTGTGTGTCGGCAGTCAGGAGATAGAATTAACAGCTAAAGAATTCGATGCACTCCACTTACTGATTGTCAACAAGAAACGGGTATTGACCTTTGAGACCATAGCTTACCATGTTTGGGGCGAAGAATATATTGACGTTACACCAAAAACAATCCATAATCTGTTGAGCCGCCTTCGCCAGAAACTTCAAATTGCACCTGAAGCACCTGAATATGTTATCAGTGTGCGAGGCGTCGGTTATAAATTCGATGCTGGAATATGACAGATAAATTTAGGGCATTTTTAGGACATTACCGGGAAAGGCTGGCGATAAAAAGCGAATATGCCCCTGTATAATATCCCCCATGTAACAGGTTGGGGGATATATCAAAGTATAGTGACAAATCCATTTATACTCCCCCAGATATGGGGGCAGACATGCACATTAGAAAAGTCCTATATTTTCACAGGAAACGACAAAAAAATAGCCAAATATATTTTAGTGCCGCAGTTCAAAAAGCTGCGGCACTTTTTGTATCGACATATTTTTATTTTTTCTCCCAGCAATCAGCAAAATGTTCCATTAAGCGCGCGCCTGTAACAAAACGGGTACGCGCTCTTTTCTTATCTACAAAACAGACAAACTTTCCTGCTGCCTCTGTTGCAGGTGATAGTCCGGGGTGTCGCTCTCCACCTTCTGATTTCGATTTTGCCTATCAACTAAAAAAATCGAAATTGGAGGAATTACCCATGAAAGAAATTAACTTGCGGGACTATTACCCGTTTTATACGAAAGATACTGTTGTTGAAGTGCCGGACGAGGTGGCCGACCTGCTCCGGGAATATAAATTAAGCGAGGCGGCCCATTTCCTGCGTACATATCGGCATAAGGCATATTTTTCTCTGGACTATGACAAGAATGTTGAACGGGACGCCCTTGTGATTATGCTGGCACCGGAAGATGTCTTGGTCCAGGAGGAAGAACATGCGAGGCTCTACCGGGCTATTTCCCTGTTGCCTGAAAAGCAGCGAAACCGGATATGCTCGCACTATCTGCTTGGCATGAGCCTTTCGGAAATTGCCAAAAGCGAACACTCGGCGGTAAGCTCCGTGCATGAAGGAATCCAGCGCGGGCTCCGACGCCTGAAAAAAATTCTGGAAGAAATTTAATCCTGCCCCCGAAAATAACCCTCAAAAATGAAATGAATAATAGAGGGACATATTTATCCGGCGGGACAAGCCTGGCGGGTGTGGCCGTACAGCATATGCTCCGGCCCGCCCCAACTGAAAAACTGTCATAACTGCCACGCCCCTCGCTTGCTCCTTGACAACCGAATACACGCTGTTACAGGTACTTCATTCTGTGTTCCGAGCGGCAGATGGGGCGGCGCGGTGACAGGCGGCCTAAGGAGGTGATGAATCCAGGCTGTCCGAGCGGTAAACGCAACCCACGAAACCGGCTGTGGCAGGCCGGACGCGACAACGGCACAGATCATAATGGTACTTCCTCACGGCTCCCTAAAGACTTGGGGAGAGTTCCTGCGGCGTGCGCCTGCTCTGGCAAAGCGGCGGCGTATGCGGGGCTATGATGCGGCAACGCTATCCGCAGCCTGTAACAGCCCTGCCCTGTTCGTTCAGGGCCTGCCGGGGGGCGTGGCAAATACGGCAGCTGATCGAAATCAGATACAATGGGCCGGGTCTGTGAGTGTATGAGCGCAGGCCCGACTTATTCATGTGGTTTCGATAGCCAGAAATTTTCAGGAAGGAGTTGGTATTATGGAAAATACGGTTGTTGCCGGCAGAACCGGCGCACTGGTGGACATCCGGGAGGTTGCCGTTGATAAGGAGCTTTCCCGTGAGGAACGGATCGCCGAATTTGTACGGCAGATCAAAGACCCTTACCGCTTCAAATGCGGGCGGTTCACCGTACAGGCCAGCTTTGCCGCAGGCGGCGCCACCCTGGAAGAATGTATCAAGGGAATCTTACGGTGAGCCGGATTATTT
>NZ_KE159728.1:13890-39596 GCF_000403455.2 Dorea sp. 5-2
TGAAAGAGTCCGACCTGATCGAGTGCGTGCAGGGCAGCCTGAAAGGGCATATTGAAAATGTGGCTTCCCTGGATGCGCTGCTGTCCAGTATCAGCCAGGAGCGGATCAACCGGGAACTGGCCCAGGAATACGCCGGGCAGATCAAAGCAAATGAGAAACGTATGGCGCAGGTTGAGGGTTTCAAGGCAAAACTCTATGAAAACCTGGTGAGCGGGATTCTTACCAAAGAAGAATTCCTCTCCTATAAGCGGAAATACAATGCAGATATTGAACTGCTGCAGAAAGCGGTTGCCGAGTGGAACGAAAAGCTGACGGACGTACTGGAGAACCGCAGCGAGCGGAACCGCTGGATCAACCACTTTATGCAATTCTCCACGATGGAGGAAATTGACCGGAGGGCGGTCATGCAGCTTATCCGCAGCATACGGGTAATGGGGAAAGACGAGCTGCACATTGAATTTAATTACCAGGATGAATACCAGAAAGCGGTTTCCCTGGCGGAACAGATTGCCGTACAGGGCAAAGAAAGGAAGGTGGGCTAAATGGCAAGAAAGAGCAGGAAACAGAGGTTGGCTCCCATGCCGGCGCCGTCCTTATATGTGCATGTGGCACTGTATATCCGTCTTTCTGTGGAAGATAACAAAAAGCGGGGCTGTTCGGTGGAAAACCAAAAGCTGGTGTTGAATGATTTCCTTGCGGACAAACCGGATTTCGTTGTCTATGATACCTATATCGACAATGGGGCGACGGGTACAAACTTCCACCGCCCCGGTTTCCAACAGATGCTTTCCGATATTGAGGCGGGCCATATTGACTGTGTGATTGTCAAGGACCTCTCCCGGTTGGGACGGAATTCCATTGATACCGGTTATTATATCGAACAGTATTTCCATACCCACAACGTCCGTTTTATTGCGGTCACGGACCAGTTTGACACGGCAGACCCCGGCAGCCTCCACAGCGGCATTATGCTTCCCCTGAAAAATATGATAAACGAGGCTTACGCATTGGACATTGGCAGGAAGATCAAGGCCCAGGCAAGGCAGGCCATGAAAGACGGCGATTATATCGGCGCACGGGCGCCATACGGATACCGCAAAGACCCGGACAACTGCCATAAACTGCTGATTGATGAAGATACCGCCCCTGTTGTGAGGCAGATTTTTGAGTGGGCGCATGAGCATGTGGCGCTGAACCGTATCGTCCGCAACTTGAATGAAATGGGGATCACAGCGCCCAGCCACTATAAAAAATCCACCGGAGAGATCACCAGCCCCGGCTTGATCGGGAGCGGGAAATGGCAGACACGCACCGTAATGAAGATTCTGGAAAGCGAGGTCTACACCGGCGATCTGGTGCAGGGAAAAACAAAGATTGTGGACCATCAGCAGGTTAAGGCAGGGGAGGACAACCTGATTATTGCCAAATGCACCCATGAGCCGATCATCAGTTATGAGCTCTTTACAGCGGTGCAGGAATATTGGAAACAAATCTGCGAGGAAAGCCGGGCGGTCCCAAAGCGGCCCTACACCCCAAACATTTTCAAGGGGAAGGTATTCTGTGCTGACTGCGGCAGGAGCCTCCACCGGCAGCGTGCCGAGCGAAAGAAAGGGCCGGACGTGTACTGGTTCCACTGCCTCACCAACAGCCGTGTGGCAAAGGATAGCTGTAAAGGCGTGATGATGCAGGAAACGGAGCTTATCGCCACGGTCACAGCTATTCTGGAAAAAGAGCTGTCTGTTGCCCTGGGAATGTCCCTCCCCCTCTTTCAGCTGGAGGCAAAACAGAAAAAGGACAAAGACAGGCTGAAAACCCAGATGTCGGCCAGGCGGCAGGAAACCGAAAAGAAACGCCGGCTAATCCGCGGCCTGTATGAGAACTTCGTCCAGGGTATCTTAACAAATGAGGAATACTTTGAACTGAAAACAGCTTATGAGGAATCCATCGGCACACTGTCCGGCGAGATTGAGGCGCTGGAAAAGGATATGGACGCCCTGGACAGCCGGCTTGTGCGCTACCGGTCAATGGAAAAGGATGCAAAGTCACTGGCGCAGGACCACGCGCTTACAGCAGAACTGATTGACCGGCTGATTGAGCGGATCGAAATCGACCATGAGCGGAATATCCATGTAACTTTCCGTTTCAAGAGTGAATTCCAGGGAAAGGCGGTGGAACCATGCACAAAAAATATGTAATCGCCCTTTATATCCGCCTGTCCGTGGAGGACTTTAAGACCGAGAGTTTGAGTATTCCCAACCAAAAGCTGATCCTCCGGGAAAAGGCTATGTCGCTGCCGGAATGGGATGACGGCGAGGTCCTGGAATTTGTTGATAACGGCCATACGGGTACGAATTTTGAGCGCCCTGCGGTACAGGAGCTTTTGACGATGGTCCAGGCCGGGAAGATCGACTGTATCATCGTAAAAGACCTCTCCCGGTTTGGGCGAAACAGCATTGAGACCGGCTATTTCATTGAGCGGGTGTTCCCGCTCTACCATACCCGGTTTATCTCGGTCAGTGATGATTTTGACACCGCCAATTTCAAAGGAGACACCGGAGGGATTGACGTTGCCTTTAAGTATCTTATCAGCGAATGTTACAGCCGGGATATGTCCATGAAAACGAAAAGCGCCAAATATGCAAAGATGCGCCGGGGCGAGTACCAGAGCGTTATCTGTCCCTATGGCTACTGCAAGAGCGCGGACGGGCGCATGGAGCCGGACGGGGACGTTGCAGGGATTGTACGGCAGATATTTGAATGGGCGGCTGACGGCAATACGGCCGCCGGGATCACGCGGAAACTGTATGCCATGAATATCCCCACCCCTGGGGAATACCGGAGGGATAAAGGGAAAGACCATTATAATGTGTCCCGGACACACGGCGTCTGGAGTAGCTCAACGGTCCTGCGGATGCTGGAGGACCAGCGGTATATTGGCACTTATGTGATCGGCAAGCGTAAGGTACAGGAAATCGGCAGCCGCCGCATGAAGCTAAAGGATGAAAGCGAATGGTTCAAAATACCAGATCACCACCCGGCAATCGTAAGCATGGAGCTGTTTGAGAAAGCCAACGCTTCGATCAGGCGTTTCTCCCTTCCGAATAAAAAACGGCGCGACTACCTTCTCCGCGGGAAAGTATTCTGTGGCTGCTGCGACCATGCTATGTCACTTAGAAATGGAACGTGGTTTTACTGCCGTCACTCCGAAGTGGCAGAAAACCTCCCCTGTCATGGGGTAAGGGTGAAAATGGCTGATCTGGAGCAGGCGGTCCTTGAAACAATCCGGGCACAGATGTGTCCGGCGCTGGGGATTGACTGCAGCAAGGATAAGCTGAATTTGCAGACGGTCCAGCAGGTCGAGCATGAAGAAAAGCTACGCTCTATCCAGGACAGCAAACGGCAGCTTTACGAACAGTATGCGCTTGGAGAGATTGACCTGGAAACCTATCAGGAACACAAGGCGGTATATGATGCGGAACTAGTGCAGGCAAGGAATGTCCATGCCGCCATTACCGCACAGACTAGGCAGATACAGAGCGATTATGAAGCAAAGCTGAAACAGCGTGAAATTGTTCAGGAAGTAGGCAATGCCGACACACTGACGCAAACCCTAATTGACCAGCTTATCAATAAGGTCTATATCTTTCCGGGAGACCGGATTGAGATTGAATACGTGACGCAGGATTTCTTAGGGATAAGCGAACCGGGAAAGGAGGCATGAGCCATGAATACCGTATTAAGCAGCTACGGGCAACTAAGCGGTTGCCCGGAAATCCTCAAAAAAAGTTGTAAATTTTTTTGTCGTGGGCTTGACATACGGGTGTCTTAAATCGTGGATTCTAATACGCTTTACCCCTGCTTTCCCTGCCCCTCTCGTCATTTCATGGTGCAGAAAACTTTTTGTCAGATGGAAGATACGGTCAGTCGGTAGAAGTCCGTACAGCCTGCCGAGATACTCTTTTAATTCCTCACACAAAAAGTCCGGCATACTGACATTGCGCTTGCTTTTCGGTGTCTTTGGGTCTGTTACCACATCTTTTCCCTCTAACCGCTGATAAGATTTTGTTATCCGAATGACCTTGTTCTCAAAATCTATATCCTGCGGCGTGAGTGCTAAAAGTTCGCCAACACGCAAGCCACACCAGTATAAAATTTGAAATGCTTGATAGGAATATGGCTTGTCTTTTACTGCTTCAATGAATTTCAGATATTCCTCTTTCGTCCAAAAAAGCATTTCCTCCGCTTTCCCTTTCCCAAGCGGTCCGGCTTTGACAACGGGATTGCTCTTTAATTCGTAGAACCGCACCGCATGATTAAATAATGCGCTCAATTCAGATTGCAGAGTTTTCAGATAAGTCGGTGCATAGGGCTTCCCTTTTTCATCACGATAGGAAATCTGCTCATTCTGCCACTGAATAATATCTTTTGCACGAATATCACACATTTTTTTATTCTCAAAGTACGGTAACAATTTTGTGCGTAGGATATGCTCTTTTGTCAGCCAAGTATTGTGCTTCAGCTTCGGCTTCATATCCCTTGTGTATGCCTGCACAAATTCCCTGAAAGTCATATCCAAGTCAGCCGCTTCTTTCATGCGAAAATGATGTTCCCACTCCGTAGCTTCTCTTTTGGTTTTGAAACCTCTCTTGACTTTCCGGCAGTTCTTCCCCGTCCAGTCATAATAATGGAACGATACATACCATGTTCCACGCTGTTCATCTTTATATGCCGCCATAGTTCGCCCTCCTTAGTTCGCCGCCTGCGCCATGCCGTAAAATTTTTCTTCATAATATTTTCTGCTGACACGTCCGGCGATTGTGATAAAACCTTTTTCTTCCAGTTCCTCATTCATCTGTCGTACTAATTTGTAAGCAAATGGTTTGGAAACGCCCAACTCCTGCGCTACCTCCCTGGCAGTTACAAATAGTTCATTCCTCATTCAATATCCTCCTTTTTGTTTAGCGTTTTTGTTAAGCTCTGTATTTGAATTATACTTAACATTTCTGTTATTGTCAATAGCTTATTTGTTAAACTTATCTTTTTTATTAAATTTAGCATTTCTGATAAGTTTTTGTTGCTGTATTATCTGAATTATGCTAGAATATATGGAGAATACAGAATTGAGAGGTAAGCTATGGTGTATACGATACGAGAAATACAAAAACAGGAATATCCGTTACTGGATAATTTTCTATATGAAGCAATCTTTATTCCAGAGGGTATCGAACCTCCACCTAAAACCATCATTACATCTCCCGAATTACAGGTTTATGTTGAGCGTTTCGGGGAATCAAAAGATGATTGGGGATTAGTAGCGGAGGTTGACGGTAAGATTGTCGGTGCTGTTTGGGTTCGCATTATGAAAGATTACGGACATATAGATGATGAAACGCCCTCTTTGGCAATCTCTCTTTATAAAGAATACCGGGGCTTTGGCATTGGAACAGCTATGATGAAAGAAATTCTTACCCTACTGAAATCACATGGATACAGCCGGGTTTCTCTTTCTGTTCAAAAAGCCAATTATGCGGCAAAAATGTATTTAAAGATTGGTTTTGAGATTGTAAAGGAGAACGAGGAAGAATATATTATGATGTACTACCTATAACAAATTTATAAAGGACATTCAATTTATGAGAATCCGACCATATATACCAAACAAAGATTACGAATATATCTCAAAATGGATTGATAACGAAAGAACTCATGCTTTTTGGTGTGCAAATCTTTTACCATACCCCTTAACACGAAAATCATTCCACGATTTATTAGAGAAAAATGCAATGGACTGGACGGACAGTGCTTATGTAACAACTGAAAATAACGGACAGGCAGTAGGCTTCTTCTGTTATTCTGTCAATACAGTAGACAATATCGGTTTTCTTAAATTTGTTGTCGTTGATAAAACCAGACGTGGAAAAGGTTACGGAAAAGAAATGCTGAATCTTGCTCTGCAATACGCTTTTCAGATAACCGGCGCAAAAGCGGTTCAACTAAATGTTTTCAATGAAAACGCATTAGCAAAGCAATGTTATGAAAAAGTCGGCTTTGTTGAAAGAAAGATTGATAAAGATGTATTTGCATATAAAGACGAATTGTGGAGCAGATGTAACATGATAATTTCAAAACAATTACTCTAATTTTCAGAAAGGACACATGATTATGGTATTAGGAGAACGGATAAAGAGAATACGCACGTTCCGGGGCTTGACACAGCGTGAATTAGGCTTGAAATTGGGATATGAGGAGCGTAATGCTGATGTTCGTATCGCACAGTATGAATCTGGCTATCGTGTTCCCAAAAACAACACTTTAATGGAAATGGCAAAGATACTGAATGTCAATTATATCCATTTTATCGGTGTTACCCCCGGTTGCGCAGAAGATATTATGCTTACATTCCTTTGGCTTGACGAAGATGACCGTAGCACGATCCATTTATTTCAGCTTGTCCGCAATCCCGGCAAATGCAACGCTTCTGATGATAAGTCGGTGCGTTACTATGACAATGACGACTGGCCTGCTCATGCCCCAGTGGGTATGTGGCTAGAGTATGGATTAGTCAATGATTTCATGCGTGAGTGGTGTCTGCGGAAAGAGCAGTTGAAGAGTGGGGAGATTTCAGAGGACGAGTATTTTGAGTGGAAAATCAATTGGCCTGCTACGAGTAGCAGTGTTGATGAAAAAGGAAATGATAAGAAAAATAATAGTTATCAATGGAAAAAACATTAAGGAGGAATATTTATGGAAAACGAACTGATAACTGCAAATAGCCGCGAGTTGGCTACAGAATTGACTTCTTATGACACAAAAATGTTAGGAGTATTTGAATATTTAGGCTTGCCTACCGACAATATTTTAGTAAAGGTAGATGAACGTCGTAAAGTATTTAAAAATATAGAAGATGTTTTAGAATTATTATCCTCTGACACTTTAGCAAATTCGCTTTATATTTCTAAATTCTTATCTGCTGTAAGCGCTGGTTTGTTTGATGCTGCATTAAATTATCTTTGGGACGAAACTGTAAGTCAATTACGTTTTCGGGTTTCGCAATATGATATTCAATATTTCTATGATTTAGCTGTTACATCAGATAAAAGAAATAAACTTTCCACCGAAGAAGATTTAGTTAAAATTGATGATAGTGAACTTATTCAAGGTGCGAAAGAAATTGGTTTGATTTCAGATATTGGCTATCGACTTCTTGACAATATAAAGTTTATGCGCAATTGGGCTAGCGCTGCTCATCCTAATCAAAATGAATTAACAGGACTACAACTAATTGAATGGTTAGAAACATGTATTAGAGAAGTTATATCACTTCCATTATCAAATTTAACCATTCAAATCGGAAAACTGTTGCGCAATATTAAGACAAATATTTTGGACGAAGCCGAAGCTCAAACAATAAGTAACTTCTTTTGTGAATTAACTTCTGAAAAAGCTAATTCTCTTTGTAATGGGTTCTTTGGAATTTATTGTAGACCTGATACAACAAGTGATACTAAAAGAAATATAAAACTTCTATTACCAGAATTATGGGATTTAGTAGATGAAGATATAAAATGGAATTGTGGGATAAAATTTAGTAAATTCCAAATTAACAACGATCAAGCGGAAGCAAAACTTGCAAGAGAATTTCTTCAAATTGTTGATGCTGAATCATATCTCCCCGAATCAGTACGAAGTGCTGAATTAAAAATTGAATTAGAACATCTATACAATGCTCATAATGCTTCTATGAATAATTTTTATTTGGAACCGCCTTATGCTAAACAAGTCCAGCGCTTAATTGGTTCAAATGGCGTTCCTACTCAAATTAACGCTTACTATACTATGGTTATTATCGATGCATATCTTACTAATGGAAACGGAAGATGTTGGGGAGCAGAGGATATATACAATGAATTGATTGACAATTTTACACAGGTTCAGTTCATGCTTGCAATAACTTCATTTACACATGACAAAATTGCAAGCAAATTGCAATTTCCCTTATGCTTAAATCAGTATAAATCTTTACTTGCCAAAGCAGAGGATAGTGTTACTGCACCAAAGCTATTGGACTTTATTAATACGATTAAAGATTTTTCACAGCCTTTATATCGTTTAAAGGAAGATGCAAAAATCATGCAACAAGTTGAACATCTTAAAAAAATTATAAAGTAAATATAGGTATCAAAAAGGTATCACGCCCCATATCAAAAGCCGGAAAGTCCGCTGTT
Organism: Dorea sp. 5-2; assembly: GCF_000403455.2. Lineage (GTDB taxonomy): Bacteria > Bacillota > Clostridia > Lachnospirales > Lachnospiraceae > Sporofaciens. The sequence goes on from NZ_KE159728.1 coordinate 22,116, forward strand.
TATGCGGCTTCCCGGCTCTCTGTTTACTATTCGAACTCAATCGTCCCCGGCGGCTTACTCGTCAGATCATACATCACCCGATTAACCCCCTTAACCTCATTAATAATCCTCCCCATAACCTTCTTAAGCACCTCATACGGAATCTCCGCCGCCTCCGCCGTCATAAAATCAACCGTATTCACCGCCCGCAGCGCCACCGCATAGTCATAGGTCCGTTCATCCCCCATCACCCCAACACTCTGCATATTCGTAAGCGCAGCAAAATACTGTCCGATCTCCTGTGCGATCCCCGCATTCTCGATCTCCTCCCGGTAAATCGCATCCGCGTCCTGCACGATCCGTACCTTCTCTTCCGTCACTTCCCCGACAATCCGCACGCCAAGCCCCGGTCCCGGGAACGGCTGACGGAATACCAGATACTCCGGAATCCCCAGTTCCAGCCCCGCTTTCCTGACCTCATCCTTAAATAAATCCCTAAGCGGCTCAATAATCTCTTTAAAATCCACGTAATCCGGCAAACCGCCCACATTATGGTGGGACTTGATCACAGCCGACTCCCCGCCCAGGCCGCTCTCCACCACATCCGGGTAGATCGTTCCCTGCACAAGGAAATCCACCGCGCCGATCTTCTTCGCTTCCTCTTCAAATACACGGATAAATTCTTCCCCGATCATCTTCCGCTTCTCTTCCGGCTCAGACACTCCAGCCAACCTGTCATAGAACCTTTGCCGGGCATTTACACGGATAAAATTAAGATCATAATCACCGTTCGGGCCAAATACGGCTTCTACTTCATCTCCTTCGTTCTTTCTGAGAAGCCCATGGTCTACGAAGACACAGGTAAGCTGTGAGCCTACCGCCTTAGACATCAAAACTGCTGCCACGGAGGAATCTACGCCGCCGGACAATGCACAGAGCACTCTCCCGCCGCCGACCTTCTCCCTTATCTGCCTGACAGATTCTTCAACAAAGGAATCCATCTTCCAGTCGCCCGCACATCCGCACACACCGGTCACAAAGTTAGATAACATCTTCGTTCCTTCTGCCGTATGCAGCACTTCCGGATGGAATTGAACCACATACAAGCCGGCATCTGCGTTTTCTGCAGCCGCCACCGGACAATCTGCCGTATGTGCGGTCACTTCGAATCCCGGTGCTGTTTTAAATATTGTATCAAAATGGCTCATCCAACAGACGGTCTTTGCAGAAACATTCTGAAAAATCCTGGAATCTGCCTTATCGATCAACACCTCCGTTTTTCCATACTCTCTGACATCTGCCCGCGCTACATTTCCCCCAAGTATATGCATCATTAACTGTGCGCCGTAGCAAAGTCCAAGTACCGGTATCCCAAGCTCAAAGAGCTTCTTCGAATATGTCGGTGAATTTTCTTCATAACAACTGTTCGGGCCGCCGGTCAGGATGATCCCCTTAGGATTCATCGCTTTGATCTTCTCGATATCCGTCTTATACGAATAAATCTCGCAATATACATTGCATTCACGAATACGCCTTGCCACTAGCTGATTATATTGTCCGCCAAAATCAAGCACTATAACAAGTTCTTTTTTCATTATTTTCGCCTCCTAATATATAAACACCAGGTTTCCCTGCGGCTGCATCGTCAATGGAAGCCAACGCAGCCCGGTGGGAGATCAAACAAGGAGCTGCTCTCCCTACTTATACCAAAGCCTTCCGTCTCCAGTGCCCCTTATAATACCGGATCCAGAAGCAGATTCCGCGGAACGCCCAGTCAACCACCATTGCTACCCATATGCCAAATACTCCCATACCCAAATATTTTCCCAGTATAAAGCTAAATGCAACCCTGAATATCCACATAGACGCCATAGATATATACATACATGCCTGCACATCGCCGGAAGCCCGGAATGTAGACGGCAGGGTAAATGAAGACGGCCAGATCAGGATCGCGCTGATCCCATGAAAATAAATAATATTCCTGGTTGCTTCAGCCGTCACCGCGGACAGGTTATATGCTTTCAGGATCATGGGCAGAACTGCAAATACGCCAAAGACCATAAGCGATATACCTATGTGTGTTATCACGATCAGCTTCTTATTATAATAGCGCACCTGCTCATAATCTCCTGCACCAACACACCTTGCGATCACTGTCGTTACCGCCAGATTGATCGCCATACCCGGAAGGATCTGGAATAACGCGATCGAGTTTCCAACTGCATTTGCCGCGATCGCATATGTTCCAAATGAAGATACCAGACTCAGCACCAGAATCTTCCCCAGCTGAAACATACTGTTTTCTAATCCGTTCGGCACACCCACGCTCAGGATCTTCTTTACATGAGACCAGTCCACTCTATAACGCCATGTCCTTTTCATATGAAGCGCCTGCTTTTCATCACACAGAAGCGCAATGATGATCACAGCGGCAACTATTCTGGAAACAAGAGTCGGGATCGCAACGCCTGCCGTGCCCATATGAAAACCATAGATCAATAATGCATTGCCTCCCACGTTGATAAGGTTCATAAGAATTGATATGTTCATAGATACTTTGGAATTGCCCATGGCTCGGAATATAGCCGCTCCCGCATTATACATCGCCATAAAAGGGATCGCCATGGCTACTATGATCAGATATATATCCGCATGCTTCATAACGTCTGCCTCAATACGTCCGAATATTCCATGCAGAATAACGTACTTTCCGGCATATACGAGAATTGTTATTGCCACTGCACTCAAGGTCGTAAACCACACCAGCTGATTCGCCGACTCGCACGCGGCATCTTGCTTACGGTGTCCCAGATACTGCCCTGCGATCACTGCGCCTCCCGTTGCCAGCGCTGCAAATATGTTGATCAGCAAAACCATGATCTGATCTACCAGAGATACCCCCGACACTGCCGCTTCTCCCACGCTTGCGATCATAATAGAATCCGCCATCCCTACAAGGACCGCCAGAAGCTGTTCGACGATCAATGGAAAGATCAACGAGGTTAATGCTTTATTATCAAATAAATATTTATTTCTATCCATATTTTCCGTATTCTTCATCTTCATCACAAGCCTCACAAGCACAATGAAACCAACTACAGAACCTGCCACAGGCAGCTTCCTCCGTATGCTATAGCAAATCAGTAAAAACTCCCCAACGCACATTATACGCCGGAGAGTTTTTTTATACAAGTATCAATTTGCTTAAGCCGCAACAAATTCTTCCAAATCCTTTCGAAGAGCCCCACACTCTTCCTCGTAAACGTTCAATTCAATCTCTCTTTGAAAACCAAGATTAAGAAGCCCCAAAAGAGATTTTGCGTCTACAACATATTTGCCGCGTTTCATATCCATGTTGTATGGATATTTTTCTACCTTTTGCACAAACTTTACGATGTCGTCCAGGCTATGAAATACTACAATCATTTTGTTCATAACAATCTCTCCTTCTATTTTTTTGAAATATTATCATATTTTGCCAAAAAAGGAAATTGACAAAAATTCCAAATTTTTTTATCGGTTTCAATTGTTATGAGAATAACTGCACAAAATGTATTAGCTCTCCTTTTCTTTCCATCCTATAGCAACTGCCCCTGATTCAGGTATGGTAAAACGAATTCCTTTCTTCGTCTCAGTTACTTCCGGATAGATGATCTTTCCCGCTTCCTCCCATTCTAGGTCACAGGGATATAGATAAGCCACCACAGCCTCATACGTCTTCTTTGAAATCCCTGCCGGATAAGGCACCGTAACCGTCAGCCCCTCCTGCGGAATATCATCCAGCTCTGCTTGTTCCCACTCTGAACCGCCGGTTCTCTTCTTCAACAGCACAAGATCATGCACATCTACATATGTCTGGCGGACCCCTTCTTTCATCACGGCTTTGACCAGGCTTTTCTCTATCTCTCCCGGCGTATCCAGGTTGGGATGACTCATAAGTCCTCCCGGAACCTTTGATACTCCCTCTTCCATCTCCATCTTATAGGAGTCCTTACTATCCGGAAGGTCTTTTGTCCGGACAGAAATCTGCTTTACATCATTCACGATCCCCGGCACCGTCGGCAATTCTTCCGGAAGCACGTAATTCTTACACAGCTCGCTGTTCCCAAGGTCAGCTATCTTATATGGATCCTTCCAGGCAAGTGTGATATCCTCACTGTCTCCCGCCTTCTTCTCATGAGTTCCTGTCAGTTCATCCGCCAGAAAACTCGTGCGTAATTTCCCTTCCCCTGCATCATCAGAAAGAATCCCTTTGATCCCTAATTCTCCATAGACATACGCCTCGTCATCCCGTGTATTTCCAAGAGCTTCCAACCCGCTTGTATCCCACTCCAGCTTTTTGGGCTGTATACTCCACTGCAGCGTTATCGTCTCATTTCCTGTAAGCACATAATTCACTGCATAGCTCTCTTCTAGGAAAAAATCCACCGTGACCGTATAGTCTCCGGCATCTGTTGCACTGCTGCTTCCGCCGATCGCCACTTTAACACCGTCCGGCAGATCTGCCCGGAACTTTAACACCTTCTCTGTCCCGTCGTAATCGAACGAAGTCACCGTCTTCTCTTCCCAGTTGATCTTCGAAGCATCTATCTCTCTTGGCGATACCGATATCTCAGTAGAACAACTCACTTCTTTTCCATTTTCTTTATAGAGCAGAGTGACAGAGGTCTGCCCTACGCTGAGTTTGCCTTCCTTGATCCTGATCTTATTGTTTGCCACGACCTTTTCAGCTCCGGAACTATACGTTGCCGTGACCACCATTCCCTTCTTATTAAAACGTTCCTCATAGATATATTGCGTCTTCTCGGGCGGTGTGGTCAATACGATCCCTGTCATCTCACCGGCGTCAAGAACTTCAAAGCTCTTCTTAGCCTGATTTGTCTCATCCTCAGGATCTGTAAATATAACCGTATAAGTACCCTTTGCCGTGACTTTGGACGGCTCGATCGCAAGCTCCCAGTCTGTGTCTCCGCTTCTGGTAAATATCCTGTCTTTTACTACTGCTGTCCCTTCTGCTTTTATGCTGTCTTTGACATATTTTTTCACATATTCTGTGTGATCCTCTCCTGTACCATACAGCACTTTATCCGGTACGTCGAACATATCCTCTGTCATTCCACAGAGAATAAAGAATTCACCGCTGCCTCCTATCCATCCGTCACCCGCAAGGCTATCCTCTCCCCCAATCCTCAATGTTCCGTTATTCATCAGGTTCCCTTCCAGAGTCAGGGGATATTTCTTGGGAATCTCCAGTTCATTTCCACCGTCTATCGTAAGCGTCTTTCCGGATGGAACTTTCAGATCTTCTTTCTTCAATGTATAACTTCCATATACATGTCCTTCATTTCCCGCAAATACCACACCGGAAGTAAATCCTTTCACATCTGCATTCAGGCTTCCCGTGTCAATCCATGCCGTTCCGTCATCTCCGGATGCCAATGTGCCATTGCCGGAAGAATCTGTGCTGCCGACTCCGCCGATACTTGTCGCGCTTATCACTCCGCTATTGATCTCGATAGACCCGCAATTGCCATTTTTCTCATCTTTCCCTTTGTTATCTTTCAGCGTCCCTCCGATCCCCGCGCCGGATGAGGGCGCCAGGCTCAAAGCCTCCAAGGTTCCTCCGTTCTGTGACTGGATCTGCAGGCTGGCGCCTTCCGGTACCGCGATCGCGGCATATTCCTTCGCAGTCAGAGAATTTTCCCCTCTCAATGTAAGGCTTACTTTTGCGATCGAAGCTATGTAAAGCGGATTATATCCGCTGCCTGTACTCGTATTGATCTTTACCTTATTAAATGTAATAGAATGCTTCTTCCCGCTGACTACGGTGACCACATGCTCTGTCTCTTTCCCTCCGCTGGTTATAATATAACTTCCGTCACTTCCCGGGCCGTCTTTTTCACTGCCGCCATCCTGCGTGTACCCATCCGTACTGATCACAATATCACCTTTCGTCAGATCCAGCTCGATATCCGCAGCATATGCCGTCCTGCCGCCCCAAAAACTAAGCAAAACGGAAGCAAGGGCGATACCTGCCATTCGAAGCACTTTCTTGTATTCTTTATTTTCTTTATCTTCTATCTTTGTACATTTCACCTGTCTATCCATCCTATGCTCACCCTTCATACGTTTTCTTCTTTCTTTGTGTCATATCTGAATGTGGTCAGTATACCATAATTCCGGCAAACTTTCCATAAGAAGTCAATCTTTTCCTTTTCTGCTGAAATATATTGCATCAGATTTCTTGAATTTTTTGTCGAAAGTTGTTATGATAAAGAAGATGATTCTGTTTTCAGTACATCAAAAGGGGAGATTCAAAAAGTACATCAAACACAAAAGGAGGGAGTATTTGTGTCTAATGAAGTTAACCTTACCAAAGAAGAGGTACGATCAAATAACCTCGTGTTATCTGGCGGCATGGACAAAGACAGCTCAGACGGAAATAAGATTGTCCCGATCGCAAATGCTGTTGTTGACACGGCAGCACACGATCCTGCTAATATAGCTGCTAATTCTGTGACGACTGATCCTGTTGTCGCTGACCCTGCTAATATTGCAGTTGATCCTGTCGCGGCTGATCCTGTTAATATTGCGGTTAATCCTGTTACAGCTGACTCTGCTAATATCGCGGTTAATCCTGTTGTCGCTAACCCTGCTAATATTGCCACTAATCCTGTTGTCACTGCCCCTGCTAATATTGCAGCCAGTGCTATCAAGGCTGACCCTGCTAATATTGCAGTTAATTCTGCCGCGGCTGATCCTGCAAATATAGCCGCTAACGCATACACAGCCAACAGTGCAGTTCCCGCTCCGGATGTATCGTCATCTGCCGGCACGCAAAAAGAAGCGGCGGCTCCTGATTGCCAATCTGCGCAGCTAGGCTCAGGTATGAACTATTATAAAGAAGAATCGGATGAAGAATCCGACGAAGAGTTTCATTTCGCTGATGAAGAACGCCCAAGAAGACCTCTCTTCCGTTTTCGTTCCAGCCGCGAAGAAGAAGAATCTCGGGATAAATTAATCCTTTCCCGTATTATGGATGAAGATCTGATGGAATATCTTGCCCTGGAACAGAGAAGGCTGGAATTTCTGCAGCAGGCAAAAGAAACAAAACAGAAGAGACTCCTGACGGCATTCCAGCTATTGATTTCCTTAGCCGCCATTGTTGCAGTCACATATCTGTTGAAAGACAATCCTACGATCCTTATAAGTATTCTATATATCGTCGGAATCATAGCCGCTCTTAATATATGGAAGAATCCTCACGACAGAGGGAAAAGCAAGAAATAAAAATGCCGGCGCTGCAATGTAGTACCGGATTGATACGCCGACCATACAGCATAATGATCTTAAGCAGATATTTCCGCCGGATCATTATGCTGTCTTTTCTTTAAACCATCATTCCCGCCAAAACTACACTCGCCGCCATGCCTGCAAGTGTGGAAAGTAATGCGCCGGTCAACGTATATCTGGTTTTTGTCACCTTAGCCGTCATAAAGTAGACGCTCATGGTATAGAAAATCGTTTCTGTGCAGGACATACTGATCGAACCGATCAAACCCGCATACGAATCTGTTCCATGTTCTTTAAAAAGATCCAGCAAAAGCCCTGTAGCCGCTGATGACGAGAACATCTTCACAACGGTGAGCGGCACCAGTTCCCCGGGAAATCCTATACCATCAGTAACATTCCCCAACATTTTCGACAAAAAGTCAAGGAATCCCGAAGCCCTGAGTATCCCCACTGCCACCATAAGCCCTACCAGAGTCGGCATAATCTTGATAACCGTAAAAAACCCGCTCTTCGCACCTTTAATAAATGTATCATACACATTTACTTCCATCAGTATTCCATAACTTACGATCACAAAAATTACCAGCGGAACTATAAAATCCGTCAGAAATAATAATACCTTCAAAGAAACCCATATCCCTCACATAATCTCTTTCCAAATATATGCTTAAGTACTGGCTTTTAGTCGCGCTGTTTCCACATTCTACCGCCCGAAACGCTTCCTGCTGCCTGCGACGCTTCCTGGTCCGAAACGCTTCCTGCGGCGTTCCTGACCCTAAACGCTCCCTGCCGCCTGAAACGCTTCCTCCAGGTCTTCCACGATATCGTCAATATTTTCAGTGCCGATCGACAGCCGGATCGTATTCGGCTTGATCCCCTGATCCGCAAGCTCCGCTTCGTTAAGCTGCGAATGAGTGGTAGATGCCGGATGGATCACCAGAGACTTTACATCCGCCACATTAGCAAGAAGAGAGAATAATTCCAGATTGTCAATAAATTTCCGCGCTTTCCCGGCATCCCCTTTGATCTCAAAAGTAAAGATCGAGCCGCCGCCTCTGGGGAAATATTTCTTGTAAAGCGCCTGCTGTACTGGATCGGCGGATACGGAAGGATGATTTACTTTTTCAACCTGCGGATGCTCGTTCAGATACTTTACAACCTTCAATGCATTCTCCACATGCCTCTCCACCCGCAGGGACAAGGTTTCCAATCCCTGAAGAAAAATGAAAGCATGGAAAGGGGACAGGGCGGCTCCGGTATCCCGGAGCAGTATCGCGCGGATACTCGTTACAAATGCCGCCGCACCCGCGGCTTTTGTGAAGCTGATCCCATGATAGCTTGCGTTGGGTTCGGTAAGGCTTGGGAATTTACCGCTTGCTTCCCAGTCAAATCTTCCGCTGTCAACGATGACGCCTCCGATCGTGGTCCCGTGTCCGCCGATGAATTTCGTTGCGGAATGTACCACGATATCGGCGCCATATTCAATCGGACGGACCAGATAAGGAGTGGCAAAGGTATTGTCTACCACCAACGGGATTCTATGTGCATGGGCGATAACCGCCAGCTTTTCAATATCCGCTACGTCCGAATTGGGATTGCCCAGGGTTTCTATATGGATCGCTTTTGTATTATCCTGGATCGCCGCTTCCACTTCTTCATATTGAAAGGGATCTACGAAGGTGGTTGTAATTCCATATTCCGGCAGGGTATGCGCCAGAAGATTATACGTTCCGCCGTAAATATTTTTCGCAGCCACAATGTGATCTCCCGCATGCGCCAGATTCTGAAACGTATAGGAAATCGCCGCTGCGCCGGATGCCACAGAAAGCGCCGCCGCGCCGCCTTCCAGAGCCGCAATTCTTTTTTCGAACACATCCGCCGTGGGATTCGTCAGCCTTCCGTAAATATTCCCGGCGTCTGACAAGTTAAACCTTGCCTGCGCGTGTTCACTGTTATGAAAAACATAAGAGGACGTCTGGTAAATGGGCACCGCCCTGGAATCGGTAACCGGATCAGGCTGCTCTTGTCCTGCATGAAGCTGTAGTGTTTCAAATTTTAAATTTCTTTCCGTGTATGTCTTTTTCATATTTCCTTAGCCTCCTTGTATCTGTTGTATATTTACAGGGATATCTTAACACGCCTCTGCAGAGCTGTCTAATATGAAAAAGAAACAGCTGGTTATAGTTTCTGCCTATAACCAGCCGCTCACTACTGTAACGCTTTATCTCTATACTTTGCCAGTTCCTCCAGATACTTCTGCCCCAGAGGGCTGATGGCAACGCCCTTCCGCATCAGATACCCGATCGACATGATCTCCTCTGACTTAAGCTTCACCGCAACATAATCGGAACCGTTCAGCTCTTCGCACAAAATGCCGGAACACATGGTATAACCGTTCATGCCTACCATCAGGTTTAAAAGTGTCGCTCTGTCGTTCGCCTTGATCAAACGCTTATACTCATAAGCGCTTAAAACTTCTTCCGCAAAATAGAAAGAATTATTTTTTCCCTGCTCAAAAGACAGACAGGGATATTCGTCAAGTTCGTCGAGGGTTACCTCTTTTCTCTTTGCCAGCGGATGCCCCTTCCACATATACACATAGATCCCACACTTCAGGATCTCGTGAAATTCCAGATTATATTCGCTAAAGATCTTCTTCAGCACTTTTTCGTTAAAGGCATTGAGATAGAGGATCCCGAGTTCACTTTTAAAATCTTTTACATTTTCGATCACTTCATATGTCTTCGTCTCATAAACGGCAAATTCATATTCATCCATGCCAAATTGCTTTACCATTTCTATAAAAGCTTTTACAGCGAAGGTATAATGCTGCATAGATACGCTGAATTTCTTCTTTATCTTCTCCTTTTTGATGTACCGGGATTCCATCAAACTATATTGTTCAACAACCTGTCTGGCATAACCAATGAACTCCTCTCCTTCCGGAGTCAGGGCGATTCCCCGGTTGGTTCGCAGAAACAGGCGGACGCCGATCTCTTCCTCCAGTTCTTTCATTGCAGAAGAAAGACTGGGCTGTGAGAGAAATAGCGCTCTTGCCGCTTCGTTCATGGAGCCGGCGCCGGCTATGGTAATTGCATACTGCAGCTGTGTAAGTGTCATGAGTGAGGGGCTCTTTCTATAAATATGATCCTACGGTTTCCTATCTCTTTTCTCTATATACAGTAATCTATGCATGTCCTCGTTTTCGTGTAAGGCCTCACATAAGCATTTGCAACTTGAACATGTTCCGGATGTATACTATAATTTTTTAATGCGTCTATATCCTCAAACGTTGAGTCTAGCATTATCTCCGCATTAGAGGATTCTAACACTTCATAATGTACTTGTATGTCGGTCAATCCCGGGATCTTATCTTTCAGTCCTTCTAAACCTGTTTTGATCCTTCTCTTTATATCCTCTTTTTCTGTAACAGAAAATTCATCCTTCAACTGCCATAAGATGATATGCTTCACCATTGTAACTCTCCTCACTTTCTATCAGATCGCTGCCGTGTTCCGGTTTCCTTTCTCCTCCAATATCGTATCCAGTTCCCAACCAGAACATCCATGTATTTCTTCTGCTAATTTTATCGCCTTTTGCGCCAATCCTCTATTTCTATACTCCGGCATTACAAAAATAGGTGATATTCGCTTGGTCACACCATATTCATGTTTATCAACAACTCTGATCGCGCCTGCTTCTATGCCATTTGCCATGATATAATAGTAATAAGTAAACGGCTGCTTTAATCTCATAATTATTTTGTCCATAGGCTCTGTTGCAGGGCTGGTTTGTGTATCTTGATACTTGTCATATAATTCCTTAAAAGCTGCCACTTGCATATTCCACAATTTTTCTGCATCTTCAATATCTATTCTCACCAGTCTGACATCCATAGTAGTTCTTTCCTCACAAATTCTGATTTTGACTTATATAAGCTGCCGGGAAAGTGTGGGCTGCGTAATATGTTTAAGTCTATTATAGCGGATTGTCTGTGCCATATCAACATAAAAAGAGTCCTAAACAAAGCTTGCGTATTTTCTTCGATAAGATGATTCCGCTCCCGGCAAGGCACATTACGAACATCCACTGCCGTATACCGTTTTCATCTCAGGTCTGCGGATGTCTTCCAGCCATTTGCAGCCTTTTGATACCATGTGCAGCGCCAGATCACCCTAGCTTCCGCTTATCGCGACATCCTCCCTCTTGATTGCCACAGGCTGTCCATCATAACGGAAGGATGCGCATTTGTTAAATCCGATATCTTGGATGGATCTAGTGTGGTGGCACATTTACTTTCAGATAACATCTCTAACTGATGCATCAGAAATTCCAGAAGGTTGCTGTCCCACTGTACCATCACGCGGCTTTTCAGCTCCCCCGCAAAAACCTCTGCGATCTCTTGCTTCAGCACTGGACCGAGGCGCAGGTCCTCCGGCGTTATATACCCTTTATCCAACTGGCTTTCCCTTTTCAAAAGTCTTAGATTGGCAAACCCTTCCGTTTCTGTATCTGTAAAAATTGCAGTTGTGCTTTATTTTACGCCGCTTCTTCCGTTTCGTCCACTCTTCAAACGGATAGCCTGTAGCGCTTTTCAACTTTTTTTCAATAACCTGTCTAAACGCTCGTTGGTGACATGTCTCCACCCCCTAAGCTCATCCCGCTGTCTCTAGCAACAAAATAAGGCGCATAAAACGCCTTTTTGTCCACACCTTACACCTTCTTCTCGTTTTTAATAGATTTGCTATTATGCCCATAAAGAATTTTCAAACTCCATTTTAAGTTCTTTTAATTCTTTTATCCTTTCATCGATCATACTTAAATAAGATTCTACCGTATAGCCCTTACGCAATTCCTCATCTGTACATCCTCTAAAATTGGATAATATATTGATAATGGACGGTATGTTTAAGACAAAATAGTTTATAAATATTTTGGGGTAGCACTCCTCATTCTCATAATCTTTTATCACTTCTCGAACCAACTTTTTCATCCTAACAAATGATTCTTCATTCCATTCTCCGGCATTTATGCGGATATACATAAATAATTCTTCATCTGACGCGCTATATTTACAGAAATTCTTTAAACTTTCTTTTATCATATATTTCTTATTCCCTTATCCTATATCCAATTTTCATTTCAAGGCAGCATAGGCAGCTTTGTCCACCGGCTCCAACCACTCGCTCCTTGCATTTTCTCCCGGAACCTCCACGGCAAGATGTGTAAACCAGCTATCCTTTGCCGCGCCATGCCAATGCTTGACACCGGCGGGGATCTCTACGACATCTCCGGGGAATAACTCCCTCGCCTCTTTGCCCCATTCCTGATACCAGCCCCGTCCATCCGTACAGAGCAAAATCTGCCCGCCGCCTTTATCCGCCTTATGGATATGCCAATTATTACGGCAGCCAGGTTCAAAAGTGACATTACCGATCGGCACGCCTTCCGTAGTAAGCATATTCAGAAAACTCTGTCCCACAAAATATGCTGCATATGCGTTGTTCGGACCGCCCATAGGAAAAAGTGTTTTCTTTCCTGCGTCAACTGCTCTGTTAATGCAATTGATCGCGTTCAAACTTCTCGGATAACCGATATAAGGCAAACACTGAGAAACCACCCGGATCAAAAAATCCTTATCGTTTCCCAAATTCATATTACCCGTTACATGGGCGATAAGCTGCGGTTCGCACCCTCCCTGAGCAACTAAAAAACAGAACGTGATCATTTCCCTTTGCGCCAGATCAAGCCCTGTCCGGGTATAGTAATCCCCAAAACAATTCGCCGCCAGCCAACGGTTGATATGTCCTGCCTTCCATGCTTCTTTCATGTGCCCTCCAAAAATATCTGCCTGTGCCTGTATCCCTTTTTCAAGACGGTTTTCCAGCGTTGTCGTACATTGCCCCTCTAAAGGTAATTCTATACCACGGCTTTCCAAAATGGAATTTGACGCCTCCAAATATGGGAGAACACGTCCGATTCCAAGATAATCTACCGCCTGATACACGATCTCTTTTACTGCAACCGGCGCGAGACCGGCGTCCAACGCCCTAGACAATACAAGGCGATATTCTTCCATTCCCTGGCAGCCGATCAGAGTTGCCAGAATCGCCATATACCGGGTCTTGTCATCAAGCTTCCATCCTTCCTCATTCGGAACTTCTTCAAAAGCAAAATGTTCAAAACGTTCCATAAATTCCGGATCTGTTACATATAAATTCATTTTGATCCCTCCATTCAGATTTTCTGTCCTCCGCTCGTTGCTCGCGGGAATAAAAATACAGGTATTCTTCCTGAACACCTACATTATAGCTAACCGCACAAAAAATGTATAATACCCATTTTATATGATAAGAAATGCCTAAATTGCATTTTTTATTGTCTGTATAAAATGTGCGGAAATCTTACTCATTACCTGATTCTTTTTCCAGACAAGAACGGAACCTGTTTCCAACACAGGCATAAGCGGTACAAAACATAAATCGTCATGGTACTCGATACCGAGATCAAAGCATAAAGCAGTCCCAACTCCACCCCTTACCATTGCCGCCGCATTGATAACAAGATTATATGTTGCGGAAATATGGAGCTGTTCATAGTATTCTCCAAACCAACTGGACAGCTCATTTTTTACCATCTCACGCTTCACCATCAACAAGGGAACATCCGCAAGATCCTCCGGACGAATATGCTTTTTCAATGCCAATCCTGAATCCCTGCGTGTAAGGATTCCCCAATGTTCTTTATGCGGCATACGTATAAATTCGTATTTACTAATATCAACAGGCTCTGCCAGAAGCCCCATATCCAAGATACCCTTTTCAATGCGCTCTTTAATGTCGTCCGCAATCGCACTGTGAATACTGAATTGCACGAGAGGATATCTCTGCCGGAAATCTCGGATCTGTTCTGAAAGAAACACCATACTTTTGGTTTCTCCGCACCCAATAGCAATCTCGCCTGACAGCGCATCATCTTTGTGTGAAAGCTCCTGCACGGTCTTATCTGACAGAGATACCATTTCCTGCGCCCGGCGCCTTAACAGCATCCCATCCTCGGTCAGAATAATACTGTGTTTGCTTCTATGAAATAATTTAACTCCTAATTCTTCTTCCAACTGCATAAGCTGCCGTGAAAGTGTTGGCTGCGTAATATGTAAAAGAGCCGCTGCTTTTGTAATGTTTTCTTCTCTTGCGACCACCAGAAAATACTTCAAAACTCGCAATTCCATAGGATACTGCCTCCTCTGCTTTAAGTCAATTATAGCGGATTGTCCGTGCTGTATCAACATAGTAAGAAGTAAGAAATGCTTTCTTGACATACTGGCAAGAAAGCAGCGGTGCAAAGGCAAGACTTGACATTTATACAAAGCAAAACCCGCAAACACTGATGTTTACGGGCTTTTCTAAACTCCCCGAGTTGGACTCGAACCAACAACCCCACGGTTAACAGCCGTGTGCTCTTGCTCCATGTTTCTCGTTTCATCCAGCAGGTTCATTTTATCTCGTAATACGCCGGACTCATATCCAGATAATGCCGGTGGGGATTCTCAAACCGTTGTTCTTCCGGCCAGATTTCGGCGTCCAGTTGTTTCTTTACATACTCCCGGATTTCATCCAGAGATTGCGCCGGAGTTATCCGTTTGCCGTCTTTTACTGCCGGTTTTTGTAGTTTCCTTGCGGTACAGTTCTCAAAATGGCGGTTCTTCCACGGCTTTTCCGGGTCAATATAACGGTACGGGCTGTTCAAATCCACGGTTTCCTCTGGACCTGTAATCAGGTCAGCCACAGCTGACCGCAATCGCCATATATCCGATAGACCTGTTTCAAGCCCGGATTTGTAATTTTCTCCACAGTTTCCGACACCTTAATTCTCGGAGCAAAGACACCGTTTTCCTCCACCGCTGCGATTTTATAAACTGCTCCGAATACCGGGTCGCTCTTTGCTGTAATCAGCCGCTCACCCACGCCGAAGCTGTCAATCTGTCCGCCTTGGTTCAAAATAGAAGTGATGGTATATTCATCAAGGCTGTTTGATACAACGATTTTGCAGTCCGTAAGCCCTTATATCAAAAGTCTGCAAAAACCAAATAACAAGGGAAGCCACAAAAATAATGGTAAATGCCTTTTCTATGATAAGCTGCCATACACTTTTTGCAGACGGAAACCGATAGTTTGGAAGTTCCATCACAAAAGGAACAGGTGAGCCTTTATATTTTGTTCCTTTTAAAAGCAGCGCATATAAGATACCGCATACAATCCCCAACGCATACAGTCCAACCATAATAAGCGCCTGATACTTTCTCGGAAAAAACGCACTAATCATCAGGGTGTAAATCGACAGTTTTGCGGTACAGCTCATAAACGGAACCAACAGAATCATCATTTTATGATCCCGTTCACTGGATAGTGTTCTGGTTGCCATAATCGCAGGAACCGAACAGCCAAATCCAATCAACATAGGCACAATGCTTCTCCCTGAAAGACCAATCTTGCGGAGCAGCCTGTCCATAACAAAAGCCACTCTTGCGATATATCCGGTATCCTCCAAAATGGAAAGGACGTATCAATTCCCATACCCATCAGATCGGACAATGCCGCACCAATAAAGCTGAATGTCATAACAAATACAAGAGCCATAATCCCGATAAAGCAGGGAATCGCTGTATACTTGCCTGTTAAAATCCGGTCTATCGCCATACTGCGTTTATGCTCCCGGCTCTCATGGGGACGAACTACTGTTTTTGCACACAAAGCCTCAATAAACGAAAATCTCATGTTTGCAAGAGCAGCTTCCCGGTCAAGCCCCGTTTCCGTTTCCAAAACAGATACCAGATGTTCAAATATGTCAGCTTTTTCAGATGAAATGGAAAGTTTCTCTTTCATCAGGCGGTCATTTTCCACCATCTTTGTAGCTGCAAAGCGCACCGGCATCCCTTTTTTCTTTGCCTCCGGCTCCAATATATGTACTGCCGCATGAATACACCGGTGTACCGCACCTACGGGATCATGTTCATCACTGCTTGCCGGACAAAAATCAACCCTGCCGGGACTTTCCTTATGCCTTGCCACATGGATTGCATGGTCAATCAGTTCTGTGGTTCCCTCATTTTTTGCCGCAGAAATCGGCACTACCGGAATACCAAGAATTTCTTCCAATTCATTTACCCGGACAGAACCGCCGTTTGCCCGGACTTCATCCATCATATTGAGCGCCAGCACCATCGGAATCCCTAACTCCATAAGCTGCATGGTAAGGTAAAGGTTCCTCTCCATATTGGTAGCGTCAACAATATTGATGATTCCGTCCGGGTGCGTATCCATCAGAAAATCTCTTGTTACAATTTCTTCACTGGAATAAGGGGAAAGGGAGTAAATCCCCGGTAAATCCGTCACAACTGCTTCTGAATGCTTGCGGATTGTACCGTCTTTACGCCCTTCGTGTGCCATGCATTTTTTCTGCTTTGGTATGAACCTTTTCCACTGTGATTTTTTGCGCTTCATCAAGCCGTAAAGTCAATTCATATCCTCTCAACTCAATCTGCACCGGATCACCCATCGGCGCAATTTTTTGAAGCGTAACTTCCGTTTTCGGGGTAAGCCCCATATCCAGTAAATGATGCCTGAGTGCGCCTGTTCCGCCTACGGAACGGATATAGGCGCTCTGCTTTGGTTTTAATTCATCCATTGTCATTTTATCGCACCTCGTTTTCACCGCCCGCAAATATGTTCCGTCCCTTTTTCAAGAATCATCTGCACATGTTCGTCCACCAAAGTATAAAATATCATTTTTCCATCCCTGCAACCTCTTACCAGTTTATTTGATTTCAGCACATTCAACTGGTGCGATACCGCAGACTGGGTCATTCCAAGCTGTTCTGCCAGGTCACTGACATTCGCATCCTGCTCCATTAAAAGAAGCAGGATGCGAATACGGGCAGGGTTCCCCAGCACCTTGAAAAATTCTGTTAAAATGTACAGATCGCTTTCTTTCAACCCGACATAACATTGACTGTCCTGATATTCCGCCAAAGGAACCCCTCCTTTCTTACAGCTGAGTACTCTCGGAAACTCACAGCCCTTGAAATCACTGCGTTTCCAGAGTTCCCTTATTTTTCTTCACCTCCACTTTTCAGGGGGGCTTACATTTTTTATATTTTTATCAAAAAATTTCCAAATTCCTATTGACAAATCTGCCAGTTTGTGC
>NZ_KE159728.1:41461-54922 GCF_000403455.2 Dorea sp. 5-2
CCTGCCATAAGGGAGGTCTTAAAGTCATGCCCTCTATTGATAAACTCCGCCACAATATCAGGCACGCTGTTTCTCTGTCCGCTTTTTCTCCAAATCTGATACACAGAATCCGCTATTTTTTTTCTCTATACAGTTACTTTCCGAGACTACTCACAGCTTTTTCACAAACAGACAACGGATTGCATTCAGCACCGCAAGAATCATAACGCCCACATCCGCGAAAATCGCCAGATACATATTGGCAATTCCCACAGCCCCTAATGCAAGGCAGGCGAATTTCACAACAAGCGCCATTGTAATATTCTGATAAACAATCCGCAGACATTTTCTTGAAATTTTGATTGCTTTTGCAATCTTAATCGGATCATCATCCATCAACACAATATCCGCCGCTTCGATTGCTGCATCGGAACCCATTGCCCCCATAGCGATACCAATATCCGCTCTGGAAAGAACCGGGGCGTCATTGATACCGTCACCCACAAATGCCAGCTTTGCCTTGCCCAGTTTCACCCGCAGCAGTTCTTCCACTTTTTCAACCTTATCTGCTGGCAGAAGTTCGCTGTAAACCTCGTCAATCCCAAGAGAGGAAGCAACCTGATTTGCCACTTTCTTTGCATCGCCCGTGAGCATGACAGTCTTATCAACGCCTGCTTTCTTTAATTCCGCAATCGCCGCTTTAGAATGAGGTTTGATAATATCGGAAATCACAATATGCCCTGCATATTTTCCGTTGATTGCCATGTGGATAATTGTTCCGGTCTGGTGACAGTCCTGATAAGGAATGTTCAGGTGTTTCATCAGTTTATCGTTCCCGGCCGCAACCTCCATACCGTCTACTTTTGCAGTCACACCGTTTCCGCTGATTTCCTGTATATCTGATACACGGCTTCTGTCAATTTCTTTCCCATATGCCCGCTGTAAACTCTTACTGATCGGGTGGGAAGAAGCGCTTTCTGCAAGAGCCGCATACTCTAACAATTTTTCATTCCCTATGGTAGAATGATGAATCCCATTTACTTCAAAGACACCCTTTGTCATAGTTCCGGTTTTGTCAAAAACAACATACTTGGTCTGGGAGAGGATTTCCAGATAATTGGAGCCTTTCACCAAAACACCCTCCTTGCTTGCTCCGCCGATTCCTGCAAAGAAACTTAAAGGAATACTGATTACAAGCGCACAAGGGCAGCTAATGACAAGGAATGTCAACGCCCGGTAAATCCATACTCCCCAATCTGCCGACAGTCCCATAAAAAGCATACGGACAACAGGAGGAAGGAATGCCAGCGCTAACGCCGCATAGCAGACAGCCGGAGTATAGATTTTTGCAAACTTCGAGATAAAATCCTCTGATTTGGATTTGCGGGAACTTGCATTTTCCACCAAATCCAAAATCTTTGAAACGGTGGATTCCCCAAACTCTTTTGTTGTCTGTATTTTCAACACACCGGTCATACTGATACATCCGCTGATTACTTCATCACCGACCTTTGCCTCCCTGGGCAGGCTTTCCCCTGTTAATGCGCTGGTATTCAGGCTGGAAGCGCCACAGGCGATAATTCCGTCAATCGGCACTTTTTCTCCCGGCTGTACAACAATCACACTGCCAATCCCTACTTCATCCGGGTCTACCTGCTCCAATTTCCCGTTTTTCTCTACATTGGCATAATCGGGCCGGATATCCATCAGGTTGCTGATATTGCGGCGGCTCTTACCAACCGCATAGCCCTGGAACCACTCGCCAATCTGATAAAACAGCATAACGGCAATGGCTTCCAGATACTCGCCATTCTCATAAATAGCCAGCGCCATTGCACCAATCGTAGCCACTGCCATGAGAAAACTCTCGTCAAATACCTGACGGTTTTTAATGCCCTTTGCAGCTTTCTTCAGAATGTCATATCCGATAATCAGATAATCAATCAAATAGCACGCAAAACGAAGCCATCTTCCTGCGGAGGGGAATAAATACCCATCAACCGCATCAAACATCTCTGCGGAAATAAACTGGAGCGCCAGTAAGATTCCGGCGCTGATTAAAATCCGAACCATCATAACCTTTTGCTTTTTTGTCATACCGTCTTTGCGGCTGCCAACAAAAATAAGAAGCGCCGCAGCCATTATGATAACGACCGTAAGCAGTATACTTATCACTAATTCCTGCATAGTAAAACTCCTTTCAAAATATACTTAATCATTTAATTGTTACTGGTGAAAATGACACCCCTAAATTGCAGCGGTGCATTTTAAGGGTGTCATTCCGTCACAGTCTGCTGCCGCTTAAAGGAAAATCTCGCAGTCCGGCTCCACTTTCTTGCAGGCATCCAGCACGTTCTTCATAACGTCCTTCGGCTCCTGGCCCTCGTCGAATTCCACGATCATCTTCTGTGTCATGAAATTAACCGTTGCGCTCTGCACACCGGCGGTCTTGCGGGCTGCATCCTCCATCAGATTTGCACAGTTGGCACAGTCTACCTCAATCTTGTAAGTTTTCTTCATTGTAAAGTCCTCCTCGTTATTTTTTCAATTCAGTGATTAAGCACTTGTTTAATCATCATGGTTGCAGTATAATACACATGAAAGCAATCGTCAATAACTCTGGTGCATTCCCTCCCGAATGGGCGAAAAGTATTTCCATTTGGGCGAAATGCAAACGAAAAAGAAAGGAAAACAATATGGACAATATGAAATTACCACACCAACATGGAGAAGGACAGCAGATCGTACTTATCCAAAAGCAATTAGACCATGTAGATTATTTCCAAACCGTAGCGGAAGTTTTCAAACAACTTGGTGACACCACCAGAATCCGCATTTTCTGGCTTCTCTGCCACCAGGAGGAATGTGTTCTTAATATTTCAGACATGCTCCATATGTCAAGCCCGGCAGTGTCACATCATCTCAGACCATTGAAAAACAGCGGTCTGATTGTTTGCCGACGTGAAGGAAAAGAAGTATATTATCGAGCCGCAGATACGGAACAAGGCCGACTGCTGCATCAGATGATTGAACAGGTTATGGAAATCACCTGTCCTGGATTGTGAGGAGCGCTCTATGAATGATGAACTGATACGAATAAAAAATGATGTGGAGAGTTTTCAGCAAAAGCCTGCAAGCACAGCTATTCCGCTTTATCCTGGTATAGAATTATGCTATCTGACATTTTCGTCTGATTCTTTTTCCGTACACCATAAAGCTATGCCACACATCATTCAAATCAACTATTGCAAAGCCGGACAGCTTATGTGGGAGATGAAAAACGAAAACCTCATTTATCTGAATCCGGGAGATTTCTCCTTGCATACCATGAAAGTCTGTACGGATTCTGTGCTTACCTTTCCAAACGGTATATACCAGGGACTTTCCATCTATATTGATTTACAGGAAGTTTCCGATTATCCGCCTGAACTGTTAAAAGGCAGCAATATCTTTGAAACTATATTACCAGAAAAATTTTGCAGGAATGACTCTCCTGTTTTTCTTGCCGGAAATGAACAGACAGAAAGTATTTTTTCTGCATTTTTCAACCAACCAGAAGAATTGAAACTGTCTTATCAGAAAATAAAGACTATGGAACTGCTTCTTTATCTTGGCAAAACAGAACTTACCTCCAGCCAGCGGTTATCCGAATATAAAACTGAGCAGATTCGCATTATCCGGGAAATCCACGACCAACTGACCCAGCATATGGAGCAGCGAATCACGATAGAAGAACTATCCAGAAAATATCTGATCAACCCAACCACTTTAAAAAACGCCTTCAAGTCCATTTACGGAACCTCGATTGCCGCCCACATCAAAGAACACCGCATGGAACAGGCTGCCAAAATGCTGCGGGAATCTGAGATGAGTATCGCAGAAATTGCAAAAGCCGTTGGTTATGACAGCCAAAGCAAATTTTCAATAGCGTTTAAGTCATTTTTCAATGTCCTGCCACGAGAATATCGCAAATTTCCAACCGTTTAAACAAGCGGTTATCAGTAATTCTAAGTTATCAGGAACTTGTTGAAAACACCCACAATTGGCAAGGGATTGTGGAGATGAAGTTCCTACAATAGTCCATTTCAGTGGTCATGAAAGCACGTCAGGGGAACTTGCATTTAACATATTGGCGGTATGTATCCGAGTTGAATGGCTTTTGTTACGGCTTCTACAACAGAGGAAACATCTAATTTTTCAAAAATGTGTTGCAAGTGATTAGAAAGTGTCCTCTCACTCATATATAGCTCATCAGCGACACATTTTCGTTTTTTACCGCTACTAATAAGCTGTAATATCTTCTTTTCCATACTTGTTAAATCTTCAATCATTATTTCATTAATTTCGGATGGAAAGCAAGTGTTTCCTCGAGAAACATGAATTAGCGAAGAAATTAAATCATCAGGGCTGATATTTTTGTTAAGGAAGCCACTGATACCGATTTTCTTTGCTTCGTGTCTATATACAGGCAGATCATATCCTGTAAGAACAATTACCTTCACCATAGGACTTGATTTCAGTAGATTTGATGCTATTTCCAGTCCATCTGTATCGCTTAAATTGCCGAGATTAATATCCATTAAAATAATATCTATGTTTTTATCGCAAACCATCTGCCCTATGCCTTGAATGTCCTGTGTTGAATAGAAATGCTCAATTTCACTATACTCATCTAAAGCAACTGAAAGACTTTTGGCGAAAAGCGTATGGTCATCAACTAACAAAATATTGATACGAAACATCCCCTTTCATTGGTAGTGTGATTTGTATGCAAATGCCATGTGGCGAGTTATCCGAAATAGTTATTGAACCGTCCATATTATTTACTTGCTCGGTAATAGAAGCAATGCCTTTATGTTTCGATTTGTCAATAGCAAGCAAACTGTCTGGGGTGGCGTTTCCATCATCGCTGACACATAACTCAATAATGCCGTTTTCATGCGTGAGCATCACCCAAGCTCGATTGCCTTCTGAATGCTTAAAAATATTTGTGAGAAGCTCCTTGAGTAACCGATATATCAGCACATTATATGGCTCGACTAAAAATAAGGTGTCAGAACAATCAAAAGACACCACAATATTTCGTTGCGGAAAAGACTGCGAAATAGCTTCAACCAGATTTTGATAATTTTCTTTGACAGTTAGGTTTTTCAAAATAACAGGATGGTAATCCTGCATTTGCTCACGGATATGCGTGTTCAAATTATCAAGAGTTTCAATAATAATATCCTGTATATCTGGACGATGAGCCTTCGCCATCATATTTTTAATTGAGAGAAGGTCTTGAAGTACATCATCATGAAGAAAATTTGCAAATTCTGTTTTTAACAGTTCCTCTTGCTGCAACTGCCGCAAAGCCAACTTATATTTACTTTCTTTAATAATTCTGCTTTTACCATGCACTAGACTTTCCCCCAAAACAATATTGCAGATGTAGACAAAAGCAAATACCGTATTTACCGCAACAAACAATTCTTTATCACTGCCACCTATAAACATAACTATCAGCACAAGAGTAAAAAGTGACAGGCAAAGGATTAGCGCTGTCTGTCTTTTATTGAATACAGTAGAAAGCGGACAACTGTCTTGTCCTTTAATTACTATACCATGAACGCTCATAAGAAACAGAAGCATGGGAATATATATTCCAAAATTTGCAATGTGATTTTTCACATTGACTGTAGCGATACAATATGTAATGAAGAACATTGTAATAACTATAACGGAAAATAGAATGGACTTCCATTCGCTCTTTAAGACAAATGCAACTCTTTTTCGGTGATAAGTCAAAACAAAGAAAAAGGATAACCATCCCGCCAAAAACTGTATTCCAAACAAACAGGCGAACGCCCTGTCCGATATGGCAATACCAACAAGAGAGCCGACACAGGTTACAAAAAGCAAAAGATTAGTTGCCTTTCTAAATTTATATCCGCTTCCTTGAAACAAAAACATCAAGATAAATTTAATGGATAAATAACATATGATAGGGTGTAGTGCAGTAAGGATGACCTGAGTGGCCCGTCCTTCTTCAAAGGACAACAGCAGATACCAACTATCTAAAGCCAATAATCCGCAAAACAAATTCATTACTTTGCTTTCTCTGATATTGCAGGAACTGATGTAGGTAACATCAATCAGCATCAAACTGGATATAAGAAGTGGCACACCGCTGCCTATAGCAGTCTGTTTCTCGTTTATATTCCAACTTATATAAAAGATAATCAACAGGTAATTCGTTAGGAATAGTGATTTTGATACCATGTCTTTCATTTATCACTCCCTTATGAGTTTTCTGTATTGTACCATATTTTCATGCTAAGATAAAGAGTACCAAGCTGCCGACACTCTGCCGACAGCTTGGTCATGGTTAACCCTTTAGTACTGTTTTATAACAAGTATGGACTGTGATGAAGTAATATATGAAATATATTGAAGCTGTCAGAGCTATCGCAATCATAGTAGGGAAATAAAGAGTAATCGTATTTCCAAGCAAATTCTGCATGAGCCCTGTTTTATAAACAATCGTTGCGAATATACAGTCTATCAACCCGAAAAGAAATGGAATGCTGAAAAAGGTTAAAACCTGCTTTCTGAGAATCCTCTTTAGCTTTCTGTTTGAGTATCCCATTTTACTGAGTATTTCATAATCTGCTTTTGAATCCGAAACCGCAGAAATATTATTAAAATATAAGATACTGCCTGTTGCAATGAAAAACAGTACAACCAAAAACCCAATCAAAAGGAAAGTTGAACTGCTTGCCGACATAATCTCATTCACTCTATGGGAATGTCCCTGTAAATATGGGCTATTACTAAGCAGATTGCTCATGTTCTCGAACAAATTCTCGTTATCTTCAATGCCCTTGCCATTTATGCTCACAATACTGTTTTCTAAAACAGTACCAGATTTTATCTGTTCATAAACATTATCACTTACAATCATTGTACCTATGCTGTTTGCAAAGGAAATAGGATTGTTGAGTGTTGTTGCTTTTACAGTAAGTGGTATGCTGCCGTCATTGATATTCAAGGAATAGATACTTCCAGTTTCATCGCTTCCGTCAGCATTTGGCTGATACTTTATCAAAATACATTCATCATCCTGCAATACCGATAGTTTACCCGCAATATCATTTCTCCCTTGAGCTTGTAACAGGGAAATATATTGCGAATATGAAATGCATTCAAAGCCCGCTTCCCTCAATATATTTTCGTTATCAGCACTGCCTTTTGAAGTTCCCACGCTATACTCCATAGGGAGTTTTTCGGCAGATGCAGTCACCTTATAAATATCAGTTTGAATATAAGTTACGGAATCATCGGGTGCATATTGGCTAACAAGCAATTTTGCATTGTTTAACTGTCCTTCTTCCTCAATTCTAAATTCCAACTCAGAGGGAGCTATCCGAGCAACTGCAGCAATAGGATAGAAAAGCGATAGTGCCATAACACTTGAAACAGTCAATGTCGCTGCTGATAAAAGCGTAAGCATTATTAAAGTCTTAGCATTAGAGCGTATGCGATAAATAAAATTAGGAGTCGTCACAATCTTTGTTTCGGTATAAAATGTTTTCTTATGCCGTTTACTTTTCTGCACAGCAAACGGGAGAAAAGAAGCAATGAACAGGACAGTTCCCACTACAATTAGCAAGACAGTCAACAGCCCTGTCGGGTAAAACCCAACAGTAAACCATAAGGAATCAGCGCCACGGAAAATATCCAATGCCAGTCCATATCCGACAATGATTAGAATAAAGCCGAATATGGCAGGTGCTTTTTTGAATTTCATTCTTTTCTCCGCACTTTTTTCAAACCGAACCAAATCCATGAGCGAAGTTCTGAAAAGAAAGAAGGCATTTGATATAGCCATTACACACATTATCAAAAAAATAAAAACGACAGTATTTTTAATAGCATTTAAATTGAAGAAATGGATTTTTGCATTGTCTATTGACAAATTCAAAAGAGTTGTTGTCCCATATACAATGCCCTTATGCATAATGGCTCCCAATACCAAGCCTACGATAAGAGAGCCGCAACCGATTAAAATATTTTCAGATACAAGCAAAGAAAGCATCTTTGATTTTCTGTAACCTAACAACGCATAAATCCCAAGTTCCTTAGTACGGCGTCTCAAAAAGAAACGATTTGAATATGACATATAAAAAATCACAAAGGCTACCAGAAATACAGAAATGACATTGCACATGGATTCTACTCGACCATCCCCCGATATTTTCTCAAGCATTACACTGTTCATTGAAAATGATGTAAACGCAAAGTAGACCATAATAACAAGGGATACAGACAGCAGATAAAGAGCATAAAATGAAAAATTTTTCCTTAAATTCTTAAATGCCATAGATAAATTATTCATTGTTTTTCCCCCTTATCTTTCAGTATCTAATCTGGCAACTTCCGCAGCAATGGCTTCATAGAAGTCACGCCTGTTACTGGCATGTTTGGCAAGTTCCTTGATAATACAGCCGTCCTTAAAAATAAGAATGCGGCTTGCAAAGCTCGCTGCATAAGCGTCATGCGTAACCATCAATATGGTGGTATGCAGTTCTTGGTTGGCTTCATACAAAGTATTCAACAGTTCCGTAGCTGAGCTTGAATCTAACGCTCCCGTTGGCTCGTCTGCAAACAATATACTTGGCCGCTTTACAATCGCCCTTGCTGCGGATGCCCTTTGCCGCTGTCCGCCAGACAATTCATGGGGATATTTGCCCAACTGCGATGCTATGCCAAATCTTTCTGCCAGACTTCTCACCATATTTTCGATTTTTTCAGGCGAAAGTTTCTGGAGGGTAAGAGGAACAGATATATTTTCACGGATAGTAAGGCTGTCAAGCAGAAAATACTCTTGAAAAATAAATCCTAAATTGTCTTTGCGAAAATCGGCAGCACTTGTATGGTTGAGATTTTTCAAGTTCACGCCGTTAATCCAGATCTCTCCGCTTGTAGGAGTATCTATCGTGGAAAGAACATTGAGCAAAGTGGTCTTTCCAGATCCAGATGCCCCCATAATGCCAATAAATTCACCCTCGTCAATACGAAAGGATACCTTGTTTAAACTGGGACGTCCCGCTTTTCCATAGATTTTTGTTACTTCTTTTGCTTCCAATAGTGTACTCATAGCAAATCTCCTTTTCATTTTGATATCCACATTCTACTCTTGTGAATG
Source organism: Dorea sp. 5-2 (assembly GCF_000403455.2). Classification (GTDB taxonomy): domain Bacteria; phylum Bacillota; class Clostridia; order Lachnospirales; family Lachnospiraceae; genus Sporofaciens. The sequence continues at coordinate 50,631 of NZ_KE159728.1, forward strand.
AAAAAACGAATGAGTAAATCAAGCAATTTTTTTGCGTGATTTACTCATTCAAAAGAAAGCACAGGCTGCTATTATCAATAATGTATATTTCTATTGAACAGGAGAATCTATCCCGTCTATCCGTGAAATGGCAAGATTGTTACATATAAACCCGAATACTGTTGCGAAGACTTATAAAATGGTAAAACAGGAACAACTTATTACTTGCTCAAGAAGCGGCAAATTCACTGTTACGCAAGATGCTAAGCATATACAAGATAAAAAGCAAGAAACTGTCAAGATACTTTGTTGCTCATATATGAGTAACATGTTTGAGTTGGGATTTAATAAATCTGAGGCTGTCGAACTTATGAAATCATTTTGTGAACATATAAAGTGTCACGATTGATGCTTACAAAACGGTTTTACCGTCCATCGCAAATTCAAAATAGATATGACTTATGATTTTTCGGTTAACACTAACAAAAACCCGCAAACACTAATGTTTACGGGCTTTTCCAAGCTCCCCGAGTTTAGCTCGAACCAACAACCCCACGGTTAACAGCCGTGTGCTCTACGACGCACATTATCTTTACTAAGTTGCATCCTTTTAGGATTACCTCCACCGGTTCTGCCATACCTTCGGTTTCATCAACTATGGTACTCTCTGACATTGTTTCATCCGCAGTTTCCGTGGAATCCATAGCCACAGAGGATTCATCCGCATTCTCCGAGCTGCTCAAATTAGCAGATTGCGAGGAACTCTCTATCGTGGTAGACTCTGCCTGACGGCTGGGTGTCTGGGCCTGTGTATCGTTCTTTCCACAGGCTGCCATACAAGACAGGATAATCGCCAGATACAAAACCGTATAAAATTTTCTCATCGTTTACCTGCTCCTTTTTCAACTTTTTTGCATAATTTCATATCGGGATTGCCCTTATAAAAACAAGGATTCCAAACAAGCTCAATACTACTCCGAAAATCCGGTTCATCTTCCGGAAGCTGTCCGCCCGTTTCTTTTTTCTGGCCAGGGCAACCGCAGCAGTAAGCCCTCCCCACCAGAGGTAGGTTCCAACAAACACTCCCAAAACTACCAGCCATCCACTCGCTTTTGTGTTGTCCCCTGCAATACCAAACCAGGAAAAGGCAAACAAAAAGGTCAGGATCGCCGCCGGATTCGTAATCCCTACCGCAAAAGAAGAGAGCATCATCCTTACCTTTCCTGACACTGCCGGGACTTCCGCCGCCTCTCCTTTTCGGAATAGCAGTCGGATTCCCATAAACAGGACAATGGCTCCTCCCACCAGATGAATAGCAGTCTGATGTTGCAGAAGAAAATCTGAAATTACGGTCAGACCAAAAACTCCGATTGCCGCATAGATGCAGTCTGCTATGGAAGAACCCATTCCTGTGAGAAGCCCTGCCTTTATTCCATACTCCCATGTTCTCTGTACTGTCATGGCTCCCAAAGCCCCCACTGGCACCCCAAAGATCAATCCGATCAGAATACCTTTTAAAAACATATTCACCTCTTGTCATTCACTGCACATTACTGTCAATGCTCCTAAACTCTTCCCTGATTCCTTTTTCCAGAGAATCATTCCCGCAGGAATCACCAGCGCTTCTGCCAGCACGAACGCCCACCAGATCAATGACAACTCACCAAACCAGGAAACAGCTGTAATCAAAAGCACCGGCATGACCACCTGCCTGCAATCCCACAGCAATACCAAGCCCCATGGCAGACATAATGATCTGAACCGGCGCCGCCAGTGATAATGCGGTCAATGCCTCTTCCGATATCCTGGCAACAAACACGCTGTCCACAAAATTATAAAGAGAATTGATCAGCAGGGAAATCATCAGCGGTAATCCTGTTTTCAGCACTAAACCTGATATTTTCGCCGTTCCCATAGGATTCTCTGGCGGCAGCATCTCTTCCATGTATCATCCCTCCATTCAATAAGCCAAAGGAAGCATCAGGCGGTTTTTCAGACGGGATGGTATATGTCGTTTCTACTTCTTTTAACCCGCCGATCATTACCTCTCCTTTTGCCAGTTGGTCATCCATGATCACTTCTCCCACCTCCGGCACACAGATCCGACCGGACAGCGGATTTTTGATACTGTCAACCTTTGTTGTAATGACTGCATCCACTTCCGATTTCTCGAAAGCAAGGTCAGTATCCACCATTTCACAATCGACCAATTTCAGGTTCTTGCAGTAACACAGAGGCTGGGTTCCGATAATCTTACAGCGGATCAGTGTCAGGCCGTCCGAGTACTCTTTCTTTTTCCTGTTTTTAATCATCGTTTTTCTTTTTCCATACGCCATACTAAAAAGTCAAGACAGTCAACTTTCTCCTGACTTTCATGAAGGCTTTCCATCAGGCTGCATCGATGCTTTCGCAGTGTTTTGACCGCATCCTGAATCTGACCGCTATCATACAGCCGGCATACCTCTTCAATGGTTTTCTGGTTACAGTCCGCATCTTTCAGGTTCTGAATCAGATCATCCGTATGACCGCCTCCCTTCCTGCTGTGTGTTCGCAGTGCAGCTCGATTCCACTGCGCTTCATCTCGCTCACGGGCCTTGCGGCCCTATGGAAAAAAACAAATATACAGCTGCTTATGTGCCAGCACAACGCTGCTTTATATTCGTCTTTTTCCGCACTGCTTTTGGCTTTCATGAATATTGTATCCTCTTGATTTTTACTTCGCTAATGGCTATAATTTATATCATGATATAATTTTTGGGAATATCACAGGAGGACAATATGGAACTACGGACCATGCGATACTTTCTTGCAGTAGCGCGGGAAGAAAATATGACCCGCGCGGCAGAACTGCTTCATGTTACCCAGCCTACGCTCTCCAAGCAGCTAAAGGCACTTGAAGAAGAACTGGGGAAAAAACTGTTCACGCGCCATAGTTTCAGCATACAGCTTACGGAGGAAGGGATCCTGCTGCGGAAGCGGGCGGAGGATCTTGTTAAAATGGCGGATAAGATCACCACCGAATTCCTTGCCTTAGATGATGTTCTGGGCGGCGATGTTTATTTCGGTCTGGCCGAGTCCTACCAAATCCGGCATCTCGCCGCCGCAATCAAACGGTTCAAGGAAATCTGCCCAGGCCTACATTATCATATCACCAGCGGCGATACCGAGCAGGTTACGGAAAAGCTGGACAAAGGCATCATCGACTTTGCCGTGCTGGCACAGGAACCCACCCCGTCAAAATATCATTCTCTGGCATTCCCCAATGCCGACCTGTGGGGGCTTGTCATGCCAGAGGATTGTCCCTTGGCAGAAAAAGATGCCATTTATGCCAATGATCTGGCCGGCCTCCCTCTATTTTGCTCCGAACAGGGGTGGAACAACGATATCTCTAAATGGTGCGGCAGCCGCATGGACCAATTACATCTTGAGGGTTCCTTCCGCCTGTCCTATAACGGTTCCCTTTTTGTGAAAGAAGGGCTGGGGTATCTTTTGACTTTTGAGCATTTGATCGATACAAATCCCGGCAGCGGGCTTGTGTTCCGCCCCCTTGCCCCAAAACTTGAAACGAAAATCTATCTGATATGGAAAAAATATCAAGTCTTTACGCCCATTGCAGAACGGTTGCTTAGACTATTGGAATCTGAGTTTTCCAGTATTTATACTGCACACCAGTTGAATTTGCAGTGCAACCTGACTGCAGACCGCCAGCCAGGTACTTTCCTGGAGGCATCAATGTAAATCCTGGCGGTCTGCAGTATAAAACACTGTGACTGGAGGCCGTGCCGCTATGACCGAATGGAGGATAGGGATCAGCCTTTCCTCCTACCTCTTTCCCATAGATTGCCCCTGGATCTGATAAACCAGATAATCCAGACAGGAAATCCTTCTTTCGTCCCTGTGCACCCTTCCAAGCAGATATTCCCTCTGATGTTCCAGAAATTCCAGTTGTTTCGCCCGCTGTCCTTTGTCAAACCATCCCATAAAGTCCTGAATCATTTCGGTCTCACACCCGGCATCTTCCAGGTTTTGTATAACGGATTCCCTGCTTCCCTTGACTATCATTCCTGCACCCCCTTGATGTTTTGATATTTCTACTATAAATCCATATATGGCAAATCAATGTTAACAACTTAGTAGTGGCATGATATCACAATAGGATTAAGCTATTAAACCAATAATAGCAGATGATAGAAATGATTAAAATACACTGAAAAAAGGGCAGACTTTCCCCTTGGTTGCTATCAGCTGTTTTTTTAGATATGGCGTTTGTATTGTAGAATATAAAGAAACTGGCACCACCACCTTTCTTAAAT
>NZ_KE159729.1:0-22818 GCF_000403455.2 Dorea sp. 5-2
CCCGTAGGAGTCTGGGCCGTGTCTCAGTCCCAATGTGGCCGGTCACCCTCTCAGGTCGGCTACTGATCGTCGGCTTGGTGGGCCGTTACCCCGCCAACTACCTAATCAGACGCGGGCCCATCTTACACCACCGGAGTTTTTACCACTGCACCATGCAGTACTGTGGTCTTATGCGGTATTAGCAGTCATTTCTAACTGTTATCCCCCTGTGTAAGGCAGGTTGCCCACGCGTTACTCACCCGTCCGCCGCTCAGTCACAAAAATCCTCATCCGAAGAATCAAATTAAAGTGCTTCGCTCGACTTGCATGTGTTAGGCACGCCGCCAGCGTTCATCCTGAGCCAGGATCAAACTCTCGTTCAAAAAGCTTAGGCTCGGTCTCTCACGAGCCTTAGCTTTTTGACGCTCCGCAACATTTTTTTGTTGTGGAGCATCCTTTTTCTAGCTTAGCTTCGGTTTCACACGAAGCCTAGCTTCCTTCTATCACTACCCATTCTCAACGGGCAATAATTTCAAGTTTAATCTCGGTCAAGAAAAATGCTCGCTTTTTCTTTTCCCGTTATTACTGTTTATAAGGTTGACACTCACTGTTCAATGCTCCATCTGTCTAACCAGACGTTCCATCTCACACTTCATGTCACGTTCTGAAAATTTTCTCTTAGAAATTTTTCAGGGATGTTGTCTATTGTTTAATTATCAAGGTTCTGTGCTGTTTCGTTGTATCTTTGCGACAGCTTTAATAGATTATCACATCTTTCGTCGCTTGTCAACAACTTTTTTAATTATTTTTTGCTGTCATTTTTCAAAAAGTTTTGTCATCCGACAGCTCATCTAGATTACCATATTTGTCATTTCCTGTCAACACTTATTTTAAATTTTTTAAAATATTTTTTATCAGACTGTTTTCTTGTGATTGTCTTGCTTTGCACAATACCTGATCTGACGCTTTCAAGAATGATCTACAATATGGATATTCAGCCACAAAAGCTGTCTGAATCTGCTCCAGACAGCTCTGTGCTTAACGGAGAAAGAGGGATTTGAACCCTCGCGCCGGTCACCCGACCTACACCCTTAGCAGGGGCGCCTCTTCAGCCTCTTGAGTATTTCTCCAAGCGATACTCATTATACTAGACCTTATTACCGTTGTCAATCACTTTTTTCATTTTCTGTAAATTTCTGTAACAGTTCCGCCTGCAACTGCGCGTTTAGAAGCCTACGATCATTTATAGTAGCTATATTTGCTGATCGTCTTCTGTATCCTTCCCTTTACAAGCGCTGCGATCTCTTTTGTTTTCATATCTTTATATTCATCATAATATAGCGGCTTAAGAAAATGCACCTGGACTTTTACATGACTGATCGTATTCGTATCAAACGGTTTGAAAGCATCGATCAACGCAACCGGGATGATCGGGCATTTGGCTCTTGTCGCCGCCTTAAAACTTCCTCCTTTGAATTCCTGTACCTCATTTCCATTCTTGGAGCGGGTTCCTTCGGCAAATATAATATAGTTTCTTCCGCTCATAACTTCTTTGGACACGTCTGTTATCACCTTCATTGCCTGCCTTACATCTTCCCGATCCAGCGTATATACCTTCATACAGGCAAATACCTGCTTAAGAAACTGTATATGTGCCACCTCTTGCTTCGCTACTACGGAGAATGGCTTCGGACATGCTTCCAGTATCGCCAGCACATCATATAATCCCTGATGATTGGGGAAAAACATAAATCCATTTTCAGAAGGTATATTCTCCAGTCCATATGTTTCTATCGTTACATTGCCGCCTTTATTTGCCCGGCGGACAATGAATTTTAACATCTTATAATGCTCTTCCTCTGTATATTTTTCCACATGAGATGCATGATAACATAATTTGATCCACATAATAGGGACTAATATTATATTTCTCATCACCATATATAATATTCTTTTCATAGATTCCGGTACCTTTTCATATGATTATCAGCTTTATTATTTCGTAATACAAACCGCCTAATACATTTTACCACAGAAATAAAAATTTACAAACTAATTCTGTTATCTTACCCGTAAATTTCTTTAAATTGATTTTATCAACCTCAAAAAGCCGGAGCGTATCCGAAAATACTCTTTGTCAGACACGCTCCGGCTCTTCACCGTTATTGATAAAATTTATCATCCTTATGCTCTTCTAAATACCGATCCGCCGCAATCTTTGCCCTGATCCTGGAATAATTTGCCTTTCTGAAATATATCCCCTCATTATCTTCTGCTATATTCAGAAAGTAATGATACATAACAGAATCCCATTCATCATCATCCAGATCTATTTTGGCGATCTCCGGCGCCGCGTCGATCGAAGACATACCATACATCAGATAATAGAGATCATTCCCCGACATATTCTCCCAGTGGGCGATATCATACTTCGCCACGATGACATCCGGCCTGGAGAACGAAAACCCGATATACATCACGCCGACCACCACTACAATATAGTGAAATAACGGAAATCTCTTCTTATAGAGACTGACGACCATTCCGGCCAGGATCAGCGCCAACACAATGAGAAACCATAATACCAGAATCCGTAAAAATGTTAGATAGTACTCCCTTACATACATCATCATCCTGTATCCTGAGGATAGGATCATTACAAACGTACACCCGCATATGATCGAAAGTATCACCTTCAGAATAATATTTTCCCGGAAAAGATACATACACAGCAATATCATTATGAAATTGATCACACTGACGAACAATAATTCCCAGAATCCTCTTCTGGCATATTCGGCATATGTCACATTCTCCGGAAGCCCGATCTGCATTCCCATGAACAGATACATAATCTGTATCGCACTATAGATAAGATAGATCAGGCTTACGATACTCGTACATGTGATGCCGATCACCGGATCCAGATCCCGCATCCTGCGGCTTCCCTCTCCCGGAAGATAACCTCCCTCCGGAATTCCCATACTGCCTGATCCTGTCCCTTCCTCAGACGAATTGAGATTATACCTGCACAGAGCTGTAAAGAACGCATAGGGAAGTGTGATCCCTATGATGAATGTTACACTGACCCAGAACAAAGCCGCGAAATTTATATGCGACAATAACCTTCCAAATAGCTTCGAAAATATAATGTCGGAACTCAGCAATAAAGGCAGCGTCACACACAATACCGCCAACGCTGAGATAAACCCGATCACAACTGCGATCAGTGTGTTATTCTTCCTGAGATTCTTATTTTTACTGAAAAACCATCCCCCATGCCAATAAAGGTAAGGCACGGACTGAAGTATTGTCCCGGTCAAGATCCCCATTCTCTTCAGATATGCGGTAAAGTTCCAGACATAATCATTATAAAACTGGTGTATCATGAATACCATGAACAAGAGAAGGATTCCGACCGTATTAAAAAAATGCATGAAAAACGACGTAGTATAGGCAGACGATATCCCAAGCAGCATCATTCCTACAATATAAGGGACCGAATGCTTCATGATACGGTAATTGATCTTCTTCATAAATAGTATGGCAAATAGAATCGTTGTCCCCACGCATAAGGGAAATGTGACTCCCGATATATTCTTATACAGGCAGAATGTGAATATAAAACCGTAGGCAAGGCTCATTCCGCCGAAATACTTATAGTTGTCACGGATCTTCATTATCAGCATATTTTCCTTCATCAAACAACACCTCCACATTTAAATTATTCTTCTTCCGGCTGGTACTCCATAATATCCCCCGGCTGACACTCTAATTCCCTGCAGATCGCCTCCAGTGTGGAAAACCTCACTGCCTTCGCTTTGTTATTCTTCAATATAGAGAGATTCGCCGGAGTGATATCAATCTTACCGGCAAGTTCCGTAAGCCCGATCTTACGCTTCGCCATCATGACGTCTATATTAATCCTTATTCCCAACAGCATCACCCCCTATATTGTCAGATCATTCTCTTCTTTATAATTCACCGCCTCGGCAAATACATACGCAAGCACTTCGCAGAATAAGGAAGCGATGAAAAATACAAGAATGATAACTCCTGTGGCAGGTGTCGGTAAGATACAGATCTTGATCACAAACATCACCACAATGCATAGACTTAAGACCGCCATATTATTCAGGCTCTTCACATTCTCATAGACAAAACAGGATTCCTCTATCACAGTCCGCATCATTCTGCGCAATTGTCTGATGATCAGTATCCCGAAGATCCCTGAAGCCGCAAAGACCGCAAACATAAACATGAAATATTCGCTGATCACAACAGAATAATATTTCCCAAGAAACTTTAAACTTACCGGAAGAGTAAGGATTATCACAAATCCTGTATAAAACATAACGTCAAGCACCAGTTTTGTAAATCTTATCAGACGCCGATCTCTCATATAACCACATCCTTTTACACTATTTATTTCTGTGTTTTCAATATATCACAGATTTTATCGTTTTGCAAGATGTATTTATTGATTTTCATTATTTTATTATTGTTTTTCGATATATAAGTATTGTAATTCAGAAAAACGGATAGATTTCCATACTTCCAAATCAGCCCCGGTTCAGTTACAATAAATATAGATTAATTGATCAGGAGGTTTTTACAATGACGACGAATATTGATATGGAACTGTTAAGAAAAGACGCCGTGGATATCTTTCATCAGGGATTTGCCTGTTCCGAATCTGTGATCTATGCGATCCGCAAACATTTTGAACTGGATATGTCCGACGATGCCATCGCCATGAGTTCCGGATTCCCATGGGGACTTGGCGGAGGGGGATGTATCTGCGGCGCCCTTGCCGGAGGAACGATGTGTATCGGATATTTCTTCGGACGTAAGACTCCGGGCGACCCTAAGATCGGCAGATGCTTTGACCTTACCAATGAACTTCATGACTATTTCAAAGATGCCTGCGGCGGGACATGCTGCCGTGTACTTACAAGAGGTATGGAAAAGAATTCGCCGGAAAGAAAGGAGCAGTGTACCCGGTTTGTATCCGATACTGTGACAAAGACAGCCGAGATCATTCTTCGAGAACTTAAAAAGGTGTAAGGATTTCCTTACACCTTTTTCATTCTATTTATTCTATACTTTCATACTCATCCGAAGGCGATTCCTCTGCTCCGACATTTTCCTCTATACCGACAGCCTCGTCCTCGCTTTCTTCTTCGTCGCCCTTTCTCACTTTGGCGATACTTGCCACGATGTCGCCTTCCTTGAGATCAATGAGCTTCACGCCGGAGGTAACCCTTCCAAGCACAGAGATCCCGGAACATTTCATACGGATGACGATGCCTTCCGTGTTGATGATCATGATCTCATCGTCTTCATTCACAGATTTGATACCGACAACATTGCCCGTCTTCTCCGTGATCTTATAACATTTGATTCCTTTTCCGCCTCTGTTCTGGCAGGTGAATTCCTCTATGGATGTTCGTTTTCCCATCCCCTTTTCGGATACGATCAGAAGCTCTTTTCCCTGGGAACTCAGCTGCATACCGATCACATTATCCCTGTCGGACAGATTCATACCGCGGACTCCCATAGAAGTCCTTCCGGTCGGCCTTACATCTTTCTCGTCAAACCGTATACACTGTCCATACTTCGTTACGAGGAATACTTCCTGATCGCTGTTCGTATACTTCACCTCGATCAGCTCATCTTCTTCCCGCAGCGTGATCGCAGCAAGTCCGGTCTTACGTACAAATGCATATTCTTTGATCGGCGTCTTCTTGACCAGTCCCTTCTTCGTCGCCATAAACAGATATTCCCCGTCCCGGTATTCATCAATGGGGATAACGGCGCCGATCTTCTCCCCCGGCATCAGCTGGAGCAGATTCACAATGGCGGTTCCTCTGGATGTACGGCTTGCCTCCGGAATCTCATATCCCTTCAGCCGATATACACGTCCTGTATTCGTGAAGAACATGATATAATGATGGGTATGCGTCATAAATAATTCTTCCACATAGTCCTCTTCCAGAGTCTGCATTCCTTTGATCCCTTTGCCGCCGCGGTTCTGCGACTTAAATGTATCGTTGGACATACGTTTGATGTAACCTAATTTGGTCAGCGTGATAACGACGTCTTCCTTCGGTATCAGATCCTCCATGGATATGTCGAACTCGTCGAATCCTATGGATGTCCTTCTCTCATCTCCGTATTTATCACGGATGATAAGGATCTCTTCTTTGATCACTCCCAGTAATAACTTCCTGTCCGCAAGTATAGCCTTCAATCTGCTGATCTGTTCCATCAGCTCATTGTATTCTTTCTCGAGCTTCTCTCTCTCCAAGCCTGTCAGGGCACGCAGACGCATATCTACGATAGCCTGTGCCTGTACTTCCGTCAGGCCGAATCTCTCCATCAATTCAGTCTTGGCGATCTGTACCGTCTGAGAACCCCGGATGATACGGATCACTTCATCAATATTATCAAGAGCAATCAACAATCCCTCTAATATGTGCGCTCTTTCTTCGGCTTTGTTAAGCTCGTACTGGGTCCGCCGTGTGACTACTTCTTCCTGATGCTTCAGATAATGGTCGAGCATATCAAGAATATTCATAACCTTAGGCTGATTTCCCACCAGCGCCAGCATGATCACACCAAAGGTATCCTGCAGCTGCGTATGCTTATACAACTGATTCAGGAGGACATTGGCGTTCACATCCCTTCTCAGTTCTATGACTACCCGCATCCCCTCACGGCTGGATTGATCGCTTAATTCTGTGATTCCGTCTATCTTCTTATCTCTCACCAGTTCGGCGATCTTCTCGATCAGTCTTGCCTTATTCACCATATACGGAAGCTCCGTCACGATGATCCTGCTCTTTCCGTTTGGCATGGATTCGATATTGGTGACCGCGCGCACACGGATCTTCCCCCGTCCGGTCCGGTATGCCTCCTCGATTCCCCTGGTTCCAAGGATCACTCCTCCCGTGGGGAAATCCGGTCCCTTTATGATCTGGAGTATCTCTTCGATCGTAGTCTCTTCTTTCTCTTCGACCTGGTCATCTATGATCTTGACGACGGCATTGATAATCTCCCGCAGATTATGAGGCGGGATATTCGTCGCCATACCTACGGCGATACCTGACGTACCGTTCACCAGGAGATTCGGGAATCTTGCCGGCAGTACCGTCGGTTCCTTCTCCGTCTCGTCAAAGTTCGGAACGAAATCAACCGTATTCTTATTGATATCAGCCGTCAATTCCATAGATATCTTACTGAGCCTTGCCTCCGTGTAACGCATGGCGGCGGCGCCGTCTCCGTCCACCGAACCGAAGTTCCCATGTCCGTCTACCAACGGATATCTGGTGGACCATTCCTGCGCCATATTCACCAGCGCTCCATAGATCGAGCTGTCTCCATGGGGGTGATATTTACCCATGGTATCACCGACGATACGGGCGCATTTCCTGTGCGGCTTATCCGGACCGTTGTTCAACTCTATCATGGAGTACAGGATCCTCCGCTGCACCGGCTTCAAGCCGTCTCTTACATCCGGCAGCGCGCGGGAAGCGATAACACTCATGGCATAATCTATATACGAGGTCTCCATCGTCTTCTTCAAATCTACTTCATGGACTTTATCAAAAATATTATCTTCCATTCCCCTTTTTCTCCTCTCTGCGGAAAATTATACATCCAGGTTCTTCACATACTTCGCGTTTTCCTCGATGAATTCCCTTCTCGGCTCCACCTTATCCCCCATCAGGGTCGTGAATGTAAGGTCAAGCTCGGAGGTCGTCTCTTCGTCCATCTTCACTTTCAGAAGTATCCTGTGCTCCGGATCCATCGTCGTCTCCCAGAGCTGATCCGCATCCATCTCTCCCAATCCTTTGTACCGCTGGATCTTATTATTATTGTCACGTCCTACTTCTTTCAGGATATCATCCAGTTCTTCATCACTGTACGCGTACCACACCTTCTTATTCTTCTCAAGCTTATAGAGCGGCGGCTGTGCCAGATACACATATCCTTCCTTGATCAGATCAGGCATGAACCGATAGAGGAATGTAAGCAGCAGCGTACTGATATGCGCTCCGTCCACATCGGCGTCCGTCATGATGATGATCTTATGATACCGGAGCTTGGAGATGTCAAAATCTTCATGGATCCCTGTACCGAACGCGGTTATCATAGCCTTGATCTCCGCATTTCCATAGATCCGGTCAAGCCTTGCCTTCTCCACGTTCAATATCTTTCCCCGGAGAGGAAGGATCGCCTGGGTTGCACGGTCTCTCGCAGTCTTGGCAGAACCGCCGGCTGAATCTCCCTCCACGATGTAGATCTCGCATTTACTAGGATCCTTGTCCGAACAGTCGGCTAATTTCCCCGGAAGCGACATACCGTCAAGCGCAGACTTCCTGCGGGTCAGTTCTCTTGCTTTTCTCGCCGCCTCTCTTGCACGCTGTGCCATCACGGACTTCTCGACGGTAAGCTTCGCCACGTTCGGATTCTGCTCCAGATATATCTCCAGCTGCTTACTCACTATACTGTCCACAGCCCCTCTTGCCTCACTGTTGCCAAGCTTCTGCTTCGTCTGTCCTTCGAACTGAGGATCCTCGATCTTGACGCTTATGATGGCGGTCAGTCCCTCTCTGATATCCTCTCCGGACAGATTCTGCTCATTATCCTTAAGCAGTTTATTCTTCCTTGCATAATCATTGAAAGTCTTTGTCAGCGCGTTACGGAACCCGACTACATGAGTACCGCCCTCCGGCGTGGTAATATTATTCACGAATCCATAAGTATTATCACTGTAGGAATCGTTATGCTGCATCGCCACTTCAACCGACACATTATTGACATTTCCCTCACAATAGATGATATCCTCATAAAGCGCCGTCTTGCTGCGGTTCAGATAGGAGACAAATTCCTTGATGCCTCCTTCATAGTGGAATACTTTCTCGATCACGCCATCCTCATGCCTTTCATCCTTAAGCACGATCTTAAGCCCTCTGGTAAGGAACGCCATCTCACGGAAACGCTGCTTTAACACGTCATAGTCAAAAACCGTCTCTTCAAAAATGGTATCGTCAGGCATGAATACGACTTTTGTCCCTGTCTTATCCGGGTCGCATTCCCCGATGATATTCAATTTCTCCACTACTTTTCCACGTTCATACCGCTGCTTATACACTTTTCCCTCATGGCTGATCTCAACCTCCAGCCAGTTAGAGAGAGCGTTTACCACAGAAGCGCCTACTCCGTGAAGCCCTCCTGAGACCTTGTATCCCCCGCCGCCGAACTTACCGCCGGCATGAAGTACCGTGAATACGACCTCCACCGCCGGAAGCCCGGCTTTCTGGTTGATCCCCACAGGGATCCCCCTTCCGTTATCCTGAACTGTCACGGAATTGTCTTTATTGACCGTTACGAATATAGTATCACAGAATCCTGCCAGCGCTTCATCCACAGCATTATCCACAATCTCATATACCAGATGATGGAGTCCCCTCGATGAAGTGCTTCCGATATACATGCCGGGACGTTTTCTTACGGCTTCCAACCCTTCTAATATCTGAATCTCATCTGCGCCATACTCATGCTGTACCCTCTCCGTACTCATTCTTATCCTCCTAGTTTTCATCCATTACTTGTCCGCCTTGGACATGGAACACCTTATTTATTGAGAAACGATGATTTACAAAATCCTCTACCCCTGTACAGGTAATCAGTGTCTGTATATCATTAATACTGTCTAACAGATAGTTTTGCCTGTGTTTATCAAGTTCAGACAATACATCGTCAAGTAATAAAACAGGCGTATCGTTTATTGCCTGTTTTACCAATTCAATTTCAGATAATTTTAAAGAAAGCGCAGCCGTCCTTTGCTGCCCCTGCGACCCAAAACGCCTGATGTCCAGATCCCCTGCCAATAAACAGATATCGTCTCTATGCGGCCCGACAGAGGTACTCTTGATCCGCAGATCCCGGTCTCTGTTCTTTATAAGCGCTTGTTCTAATGCAAGACTCCCATTGCTGGGTTCGTAGATTACTTGAATATCTTCCCTTGAACCAGTCAGTTTTTTATGAATAAAAGAAATTATTTCATTTACTTGTTTAATAAATTCTTTTCTTCTCTCTATTATTTTATTCCCATATTGAACCAATTGCAAGTCCCATATATCCAGAGTATCCGCAATCTTCCCACTGTTCCCCATATCTTTGAGAAGGTGGTTTCTCTGATTCACGATCCTGTTATAGTTATACAGATCGCTCAGATATACCCTGTCTAACTGTGACAATTCCATATCAATAAATCTTCTTCTCTCCGAAGGCCCGTCTTTTATGATATTTAAGTCCTCCGGAGAAAAAAATACAAAATTGATGATCCCGAATAATTCACTGGCTTTTCGGAGCGGAATCTTATTGACTGCAATTCCTTTCGGGCTGTTCTTCTTAAGGTGCATATCCAGCTGATATTCTATCCCCTTCTTTTCCACCACCGCTTCAATATGTGATTCTTCATTCCCAAATTGGATCAGATCTCTGTCCTTGGTCCCTCTGTGCGACTTCGTCGTTCCGGAAAGATAGACTGCTTCTAAAATATTCGTCTTGCCTTGCGCATTGTCCCCATAGAATATATTGGCAGCATCGTCAAAATCAAGTTTTAATAGATCATAATTCCTGTAATTCTTCAGTTTTAAAGATTTAATCTTCAATTTTCACTTCTTCCCCGTCAAAAGTGATGATATCCCCGGCGTATAATTTACGCCCTCTTCTGGTATCTGTCTCCCCATTCACCTGGACCAGCCCGTCTGTGATCACCTCTTTCGCTTCCGCTCCGGATTCCACAAGACCGGCTGCCTTAAGCGCCTGTCCTAATTTGATAAATTCATCTCTTAGCTTTATGACATCCACTTTTCATACCTCTCTCTACAAAGCTGAATTAAAATTAACCGGGAGGATCAGATAGATATAGCTCTCTTCATCGTCCTTGATAAAGCAAGGAGCTTTTGCGTTCATCAGGTACAAGGTAACCTCGTCCTGATCGATCACCCGGAGCGCGTCAATCAGAAACTTGGGATTGAATCCGATCAGAAGATCCTTTCCTTCTTTGTTGATGAAGATCTCTTCGTTCATAGATCCGATCTGGGATTTGATCCTAAGTTCCATCACTTCATCGCCGATATTGATGATGATCGGCTTCTTGTCCCCTTCTTTCACAAGAAGAGTCGCTCTGTCGATACAGTCTAACAATTCTCTCTTGTTGATCCGCACTTTTGTCTCATAATCGTTCGAAAGCATCTGGTCAACCTTAAAATACTCCCCTTCGATCAGACGTGATACCACCACCGTATTGCTGAATTGGAATACGATATGATTATTCGTATAAGAGATACGGACCATACTTTCCACTTCTCCCGATAAGATCTTGCTGATCTCGATCAGAGTCTTTCCGGGAACTATTAACTTCTTATCACTGACTTCATCCTTCAGTGCGATCTTTCTGATGGAGATACGGTGTCCGTCAAGAGATATCACTCTTAAGACATTATTCCGGATCTCGAACAATTCTCCGGTCATCAGCTTATTACTTTCCGTATCTGCGATCGAGAAGATGGTCTGCCTTATGATCTCTTTCAAAGTAAACTGAGATATTTCTATAGATTCATCCTCTTCGATGATCGGAAGATAAGAGAATTCTTCCCCCGGCTTGCCGGAGATATCGAATTTCGCTTTTTCACAGACGATCTTGACCTGCAGATTTTCATTGGTCTCTATCGTTACTTCATTGTCAGGAAGTTTACGGACGATCTCTGAGAAGATCTTTGCGTCGATCGCGATCATTCCTCTGTCAAGGATCTCTCCTTGTATGTCGGTCTGGATCCCAAGTTCCATATCGTTTGCAGTCAGCCTGATCACATCATTTGTTGCGTCGATCAGGATACATTCAAGAATAGGCATCGTCGTCTTGGAAGGAACAGCCTTCGCCACTGTACTGACTCCTTTTGCCAGATTGCTTTTATTGCAGATTATCTTCATATGTGTAAAACTCCTTTCGGGCGGAGGCGTATGTATCAATATATTAAATACTTCCTCCTCATTCTTATTAGGGGGTGTGGAAAAGAGGAAAACCCCCTTCACACCATATATTATCGGCATTCCCGGGTGTAAAAACCATGTGGATTGTAACGAAAATATCTGTGGATGGATTGGTGAAAACTTGTCTAAGAAAACTTTTCCGTTGACTGGGAAATGATTTCCCACAGGTTTTCCACAGATTTTCCATAAGTTGTCCACAATATTATACACATTAAGCGGGATTGATCTTTTTCTTTATGATATTAATGGTATTATTTAGTGTCTCGTCTTTTACAATTGACTTTTCGATCTTTTCCACACCGTACTTGATCGTGGAGTGGTCTTTTCCGCCGAGTATGATCCCGATTGCCTGTAGAGGCGTCTCAGTCAGATATCTGATCAGGTACATAGCGATCTGTCTGGGAACCGAGATATTGGCGCTTCTCTTGTTGCTCTTCAGATCGGCGATCGTGATATTGAAGTGATCGGCTACAATGTCAAGGATCAGTTCAGGCGTTACTTCTCTATTATTATAAGAGGAGATAAGATCCTTCAGAGCTTCTGCCGCGAGAGAAATGTCGATCGTTAGGCTGTGAGTAGCTGATTTGTTCAGTTTATATAATGCAATCAGTTTATTCAGCGAACCTTCCAGTTCACGGATGTTGGATTTGATGTTGTCAGCTATATATTTCAGTACGTCTTCCGGTATATTGTATTTTTCCAGATGGTCAAGTTCAATCTTCTTGCGTAGGATCGCCATACGTGTCTCGTAATCCGGCGCAGAGATATCCGCGATCAG
The DNA here is from genome assembly GCF_000403455.2 of Dorea sp. 5-2. Taxonomy (GTDB): domain Bacteria; phylum Bacillota; class Clostridia; order Lachnospirales; family Lachnospiraceae; genus Sporofaciens. Next base: position 12,827 of record NZ_KE159729.1, read on the forward strand.
GCCCCATTCGAAACGCGTACGGAGCCTTGCCTCCAGTGTCTCGATATCCCTTGGAGGCTTATCGCTGGAGATGATGATCTGCTTTCCGGATGTGTGCAGATGATTGAAGGTGTGGAAGAATTCTTCTTGTGTACTTTCTTTTCCGATGATGAATTGTATGTCGTCGATCAACAGTACGTCGTTATTGCGGTACTTGTCGCGGAAAAGAGCCATGGCGGATTCGTTATCCGCAGTCTTACCTTTTTTCAGAGCTTCGATCAGCTCGTTGGTAAAGGTCTCGCTTGTTACGTACAATACTTTCTTTTTCGCATTCTTGTTCAAGATGAAATGCGCGATCGAATGCATCAGATGCGTCTTTCCAAGACCTACGTCTCCATAAAGAAAAAGAGGATTGTAGACTTCCCCCGGTGATTCTGCTACGGCAAGTGATGCGGCGTGTGCAAAGTTATTATTACTTCCGACTACGAAAGTATCAAATGTGTACTTGGGATTGAGCCCTGCCTTTTCACTTGCGGTCTTAGTCCTCTTCTTATTGTTTGATTCGATGGATGAGCTGCCGATCTCGGTGATACGGGAATCATCCTCGGAGAGAAATACTACCTCATAGTCGCTCCCTGTTATTTCTGAAATACATACCTTAAGAGGAAGCAGGTATTTTTTCTCTATGTATTCGACACTTGAATTGATACTGACCAGTATAAAGACGGTATTGTCAACCACATCGTATACTTTTAACGGCAGGATCCAGGTGTTGAAGGATACATTGGACAATTCATGCTCTACTCTGAGATGTTCTATGATCTCCGGCCATTTTTCAAACACAATGTTCATCGTTGTAAACTCCTAATCTGTCTTATTAATTACGTAAATATACAATTACCCCAGTTTGTCATCTTAATCATTTTACATCAAAACGGTGAATTAAGCAATCGTAAATCATTGTGGAAAACATAATTCACAGGAAAAAATAGTGTATTTACAGTGATAGGGAGAGAAATTTAATTTGTTTCCACAGCTTTTCCACATAAAATGAAGAAATTATCCACAATTTGTGGATAACAATTGAACTGTTACAGTTTTAGCGGATTTATCTTAAGAAAAATTAAGGAATAGCTTGACTCCAGGGGTATTTTTCTATATAATCAGAAATGATGTCTTAAGTAAAAAAGTGGGGAGTATCCCTTATGAGATATAAGGAGGTGGATATCTATGAAAATGACGTTTCAGCCGAAGAAGAGACAGAGATCCAAAGTGCATGGATTCAGAGCAAGGATGAAGACAGCCGGCGGAAGAAAAGTGCTTGCAAGCAGAAGAGCAAAAGGAAGAAAAGTATTATCAGCGTAGGCCGCATATATGTGGCCTTTTCTTCTATATATAAAGATACGCGTTTTTTTCGTGCAGATTGTACCGCAATGCGGGCGATCGTATATGGAAGAACAGCAAAACAGTGTGTTTAGGAGAATTAAGGGATGCAGTATTCCGAATCATTGAAGAAGAGTAAGGATTTCCGGAATGTTTATGAGAACGGCACATCTTATGCAAATAGGTATCTGGTAATGTATGTTTTGGAGAACCAGGCCGGAAAGAACCGATTAGGAATATCTGTGAGTAAGAAAGTGGGCAATAGTGTAGTCAGACACAGATTAACAAGATTGATCAGAGAAGGATATCGGTTGAAAGAAGACAGATTCCGATGTGGGTTGGATATAGTAGTGATAGCCAGGATGGGCGCGAAAGAAAAGAATTATCATGACATTGAAAGCGCGATGCTTCATCTGGGTCGTCTTCATGAAATTATAGATTAGGGGTAATGTGGTATGAAAAGGGTACTATTAGGATGTATCAGATTCTATCAGAAGCATTTGTCCGCTCTTAAGGGATTTTCATCGTGTATCTATTATCCGACATGCTCACAGTATGCAGTGGAAGCGATTGAAAAATACGGTGCTTTGAAGGGCGGAGCTTTGGCAGCATGGAGGATACTGCGTTGTAATCCATTTGCCAAAGGCGGATATGACCCTGTCCCGTAAGAATATAGTATGATCAAAAGAGGATAATGGAGGAGATGAATATGGTGTTTAGTTTGTTATCAGCAGCTAATTGGCCGATCATAGGCCAGCTCTGTTGGTTATTAGGTAAAGTCATGAACTTTATCTATACGATATTGGATAATGCATTGCCTGGAGACAATGGTTTAGTTGGCCTGTCGATCATCTTGTATACGATCTTCGTGTATACATTGATGCTGCCGATGACCATCAATCAGCAGAAATCGACGAAGATGATGTCTGTGATCAATCCGGAAGTACAGGCAGTTCAGAAAAAGTACCGGAATAAGAAGGATCAGGCGTCTCTGATGAAACAGCAGGAAGAGATACAGCAGGTCTATGATAAATACGGAACGTCTATGATGGGAGGATGTCTTCCTCTGTTGGTGCAGCTGCCGCTTCTGCTTGCCTTGTATCCGGTTATCTATGATATCCAGGGATATGTTCCTGCGATAAAGAATGCGCCGGAAAGTGTGAACCGTTTCCTCACAATTCCGGATCTTACCATCGCGCCGATCGCTATGATCAAGAATAGCGGCGGTTACGGGATCGCGCCGGCTCTTATTATCATAACGGCGATCCTGCTTCCGGTATTGTCCGGATTGACGCAGTACCTGAGTGTTAAGATATCCCAGAATATATCCGGACAGAAGATGGATAAGGATAATCCAATGGCAAGTACGATGAATACGATGAATGTGACGATGCCTTTGTTCTCCGTATTCATGGTATTCTCTCTGCCGACCGGTATTGGACTTTACTGGGTAGTAAGCGCGGTTGTAAGGATCATCCAGCAGGTGATCATCAATAAGAGCCTAAGAGAGATATCTATTGATGATCTGATCGAGAAGAATAAAGAAAAGGCTGAGAAGAAGAGACAGAAACGTGGAGAGAAAGCGGAGAGGATCAACGCGATGGCTCAGACGAATACGAGAAGTATCCGGGATTCTGCGAGCCGCAATGTGTCGGGAATGAGTGAGAAAGAAAAGGAAAAGAGAGTCGAACAGGCAAGGAAAAGCGCTGAAAATGCAAAACCTGGAAGCTTGGCTTCAAAAGCAAACATGGTTAAAAAATTCAATGAAAATAATTAGGGGGCGTTATTCATGGAATATATTACTGTATCAGCAAAGACGTTGGACGATGCGATCACAGAGGCGTTGATCCAGTTAGGTGTGACGAGCGATCAGTTGGATTATCAGGTAATTGAGAAAGGAAGCGCCGGATTCCTGGGAATCGGTATGAAGCAGGCTGTGATAAAGGCGCGTAAAAAGGAAGAGGTAAAGGAAGAAGAACCTGAGATCGAGATTCCAAAAGTAGATGTATCGGTAGTAAAAGAGCCGGTAAAGAAAGAAAAAGAGAATAAGAATAAAAAAGAAGCGGTGAAGAAAGAACCTGCTGTGAAGGAAAAGAAGGATTCTGCGAAGAAAGAATCCCCGAAAAAAGAATTTTCAAAGAAAGAATCCCCGAAGAAAGATTCAAAGAAAAAGAACAGTGCAAAAGAGAAGAAGGAATCTGTAAAAGAGCAGCCGAATCAGGAAGCAAAAGAGAAGAACACGGCAGCGAAGAAGGAAGTAGAGCTTGCGAAGGTGGAAGATCAGACAAAAGAGGCATGTGAGAAATTCATCTGTGATGTGCTGACGGCTATGGATATGAAAGATGTGAACGTTACGTCTTTCATTGATGAAGAAGGAGCTCTTTCTATTAATATGGAAGGAAGCGATATGGGGATCCTGATCGGAAAGCGCGGGCAGACACTTGATTCTCTGCAGTATCTGGCGAACAGAGTGGCGAATAAGATGCAGGAAGGATACGTGCGTGTGAAGCTGGATACGGAGGATTATAGAAGGAGAAGGAAGGATACTCTTGAGAATCTTGCGAAGAATATAGCGAGTAAGGTGAAGAGAAGCAGAAGGACCGTGTCATTGGAACCTATGAATCCGTATGAAAGAAGGATCATTCATTCAGCGCTCCAGTCTGATCCGGCAGTATCTACACATAGTGAAGGTGAGGAACCTTACAGGAGAGTGGTTGTAACACTTGTACGTAATCGTTCGTAAATGAATAAAGAGAAAAGAAGAGAAGACAGGGGTTGATAAGACCTCTGTTTTTCTATCGGACGGACGGAGTGCCGGAATGAGAGGAGTAGGAAGATGCAGGATGGTGCGACAATTGCGGCGATCTCGACGGCAGTGAGCAGCGCCGGGATAGGGATCGTAAGGATGAGTGGTTCGGAGTCGTTTGACATAGCGGATCGTATATACAGATCAAAGAAAAAGAAGAAATTAAGCGAGCAGAAGTCTCATACGATACATTATGGTTTTATCGTGGATGATGGGGAAACTGTGGATGAGGTGCTGGTCATGTTGATGAGGGGACCAGCCAGTTATACGGGAGAGGATACGGTGGAGATCAACTGCCACGGGGGAGTCTATGTGGTGAAGAGGATCCTGGAGACTTTGATCAAGAACGGAGCCAGACCGGCTGAACCGGGAGAATTCACGAAGAGGGCATTTCTGAACGGGCGGCTTGATTTGTCTCAGGCGGAAGCCGTGGGAGATCTGATCGCCGCGCAGAATCAGTATGCGCTGCAGAGTTCGGTCAGTCAGTTAAAAGGAAATATAAGAAATGAAATTACCGATATCAGAAATCAAATCCTTTACCATACTGCTTTTATAGAGACGGCGCTTGACGATCCCGAACACATCAGTGTAGACGGATATGGGGAGAAGCTGAGGGTGTCTGTGGAAGAGATGGAGCATCGTATCCGGCGTCTGTTGGACACCTGCGACAATGGACGAATTATGAAAGAAGGAATAAGGACGGTTATTCTTGGAAGGCCAAACGCCGGAAAGTCTTCGCTCATGAATGTGCTTCTGGGAGAAGACCGTGCGATCGTGACGGATATAGCGGGAACCACCAGGGATGTGTTGGAAGAACATCTGAATCTGAATGGGATCTCCCTGAATATTATGGATACGGCAGGGATCAGAGAGACGGATGATATTGTGGAAAAGATCGGTGTGGATAAGGCAAAAGAACACGCGGAAGAGGCGGATCTTATACTGTATGTTATAGATTCATCCGAGGAAATGGATGAGAATGATCAGGAAATATTGCGGATGATACAGGGGAAAAGGGCAGTTATACTGCTAAATAAATCGGATCTTGCGATGAGGGTGACCCGGGAGGATGTGACCCAGGCTTATGACAGATCGTCGGAGTCTCTAAATGACATAAATCCTGCAAAAATAAATGAGAAGGAAAACCTTATAATCCCGATAATTGAAGTATCTGCAAGGAATTCTTCTGGTATAAATGAATTGGAAGATACATTGAAAAATATGTTTTTTGCAGGAAATCTTTCATTTAATGATGAGATCTATATTACAAACGTAAGACATAAGACTGCTTTAGCGGATGCAGAAGAGTCTCTTGAACGTGTGAGAGAAAGCATAGACGCAGGGATGCCGGAGGATTTTTATTCGATTGATCTGTTGGATGCATACGAGAAACTTGGAAATATAACAGGCGAGACGATGGGAGAGGATTTGGTCAATGAAATTTTCAGCAAATTCTGTATGGGTAAATAAAGACGAGTATGACGTAGCGGTGATCGGAGCAGGACATGCCGGATGTGAGGCGGCGCTGGCAGCCGCGAGGCTTGGAGTTAAGACGATCATGTTCACGGTGAGTGTGGACAGTGTGGCATTGATGCCCTGTAATCCGAATATCGGAGGAAGTTCTAAGGGACATCTTGTCAGAGAGTTGGATGCACTGGGCGGTGAGATGGGTAAGGTGATCGACCGTACTTTTATACAGTCAAAGATGCTCAATAAATCGAAAGGACCGGCTGTCCATTCTCTGAGAGCGCAGGCGGATAAGGCACGTTACAGCCGTAGGATGCGGCAGGTGTTGGAGAGCCAGGAGAATCTGGAGATCAAGCAGTCGGAAGTAGTGAATATTCTGACGGAAGAAGGGAAAGTGACAGGCGTGCAGTTACTTTCCGGAGGCGTCTTCCGATGCCGTGCAGTGATATTGTGTACGGGAACGTATCTGAGGGCGCGGTGTATCTACGGTGAGGTAAGTAATCAAACGGGACCCAATGGATTGCAGGCGGCGAATCATCTGACAGAGTGCCTGAAAGAACTCGGGATCCGGATGTATCGTTTTAAGACAGGGACTCCGGCAAGGATAGACAAGAATTCGGTAGACTTCAGTAAGATGGAAGAACAGTTTGGAGACGAGAGAGTGACCCCGTTTTCATTTACGACGAACCCCGAGGATGTCCAGATCGACCAAGTTTCTTGTTGGTTGACTTATACGAATCAGACGACACATGAGATCATAAGGAATAATATCAGCCGTTCTCCTCTTTTTTCCGGGATGATCGAGGGTACGGGTCCCAGATATTGTCCTTCCATCGAGGATAAGGTTGTAAAATTCGCGGACAAAGACAGGCATCAGGTGTTTATAGAGCCGGAGGGATTGGAGACGAATGAGATGTATATTGGCGGAATGTCCAGTTCTCTTCCGGAGGATGTACAGTATGCAATGTACAGAACAGTGCCCGGACTTGAAAATGTTAAAATCGTAAGGAACGCATATGCTATAGAATATGATTGTATTGATGCCAGACAGTTGAAACCTTCTCTTGAATTCCGGGATATAGAGGGATTGTTCAGCGGCGGCCAGTTTAATGGAAGTTCAGGGTACGAGGAGGCGGCGGCTCAGGGATTGATCGCAGGGATCAATGCTGCAAGAAAATTGCAGGGAAAAGAGGCGGTCGTGTTAGATCGTTCGGAAGCTTATATTGGCGTGCTGATTGATGATCTTGTAACGAAGGAAAGCCATGAGCCGTATCGTATGATGACGTCCAGGGCAGAATACAGGCTGCTTCTCAGACAGGATAATGCAGATCAGAGATTGACAAGGATCGGGTATGAGGTCGGGTTGGTATCTAAGGAGAGATATGAGAGACTTCTTAGGAAAGAAGAACTGATACGTTCAGAAGCAGACAGACTTCGCCGTACCAATGTAGGAACAACGGAAAAAGTACAGAAGCTATTGGAATCTTTGCAGAGTACGCCGTTGGTTTCGGGAGCTTCATTGGCAGAGTTGATACGAAGACCTGAACTGTCCTACCGCATTTTGGAAGAGATAGATGAGAAGAGACCAGAGCTTCCGGAGGATCTGAGGGAGGAAGTCATAGACCAGGTAGATATCTCGATCAAATATGAAGGATATATCAACAGACAGATGAAGCAGGTAGAGCAGTTTAAGAAACTTGAGAATAAGAAGATTCCGGATGATATAGATTATGATATGGTGAAAAGTCTTCGTATTGAAGCCGTGCAGAAATTGAAGGAATATCGCCCGGTTTCGATCGGACAGGCATCCAGGATATCGGGAGTATCGCCGGCGGATATTTCTGTATTGCTAGTCTATCTGGCGATGTAGGAAATTCCCTGTTGCTTCGAGAAGGAAGTAGGGAATTCCCTGCTGTTTTGAAAGGGAAGTTGTGACCGCCCAAGGGAAGTATGGAAGGTTTGGTGTGGAGGAATGGTGTGGAATGTATGTTGAAAGATAGATTGGAAGCATTGGATATTATATTGGATCAGGAGCAGATCAATCAGTTTGACGAGTACTACGAGATACTTGTGGAATGGAATAAAGTGATGAATCTTACAGGTATCACAGAGTACCAGGAGGTTGTGGAGAAGCATTTCCTGGATAGTCTTTCCATAGTGAAGGTTATGGATATGGATCAGGCGGAACGTGTTATAGATATCGGCACGGGGGCAGGTTTCCCTGGTATCCCGTTAAAGATCGCATTTCCGAAGCTGGATATTGTGTTACTAGATTCTCTGAATAAAAGAATTAGATTCCTTGATCATGTGATCGAAGAATTAGGATTAGAGGGAATCCGAACGATCCATGGAAGAGCGGAAGATTATGCAAGGGATGGAAAATACAGGGAGAGATTCGATCTCTGTGTCTCAAGGGCGGTTGCGAATCTGTCTTCTTTGTCAGAGTATTGCCTGCCCTATGTTAAGGTAGGGGGGAGATTCGTCTCTTATAAATCAGGCGACATTGAGGAAGAAGTGAATGATGCTTCTAAGGCGATCGCTCTTCTTGGAGGAAAGAAGGAGAGAATTGAGAAATTCCAGCTTCCGGATACGGATATCCAGCGGTCGTTTGTAGTGATCGGAAAGACGAAGAATACGCAGAAAAGATATCCGCGGAAAGCGGGTATGCCTACGAAGGAACCGTTAAAATAAGTAATTTTTATTCCCGCGAGCAATGAGCCAAGCGGGCATGCTTGCATGCACATTTGGCGACTGCCGCGAGGGCTTTGACTTCTGTGAAAGTGGGAATATTAGTACAGGTCAGATCGAATTTGCAGGATAAAAAGCCTCAACGTAGTTTTCTATGCCTACGTTGAGGTTTTTCTTCTGCACTTTCGAAAGTACAACTTGTGTGGATGTAGATTAGTATTCATCATCTAAGAAGAGGTTTACTTGTTCAATAAACTTCTTATCTTTTTCTAATTGAGGAAGATGTTTTGTACCTTCAATTGTTACTGATTCAATAGAAGGAAGAATGGATTTATATTTCTTCTCAATCTCAATATTTTCTTCTTTTTCTCCCATGATCATGTATATACTATTTGTCAATGATCTTAAGCAATGGTTCATGTCAACGGTGGTATAATGTCCGGACAGGCTTGCCGCCAGATGTTTGGGAGAACCCTCTCCGGCATGTGCTGTTTCATAGTATGTATTTACCGTCTCATTTTCGACTTTTTTCCTATTGTAATAATAAGAGTCGCTGAACAAAGAATGTACATTTTCTCTTCTTGTCAGTATATTATATAGAAGAGTCCCTATAACGGGAAGATTTATAAGACGGAATAATGCCTTGGATTGTTGGGTTGGAATCCTAGAGAGTGATTTAATGTCAGAAGGGTTCACAAGTATTATTTTCCTGATGATAGAATCATTATTTTGACATGCGGAGACCGCAAAAGCTCCGGATTCACCGGTGGCTATAATATCTGTCTGTTCTCCGATTACATGTTTTATAAAATCATTTATTAACTGTACATATAAGTAATTTGTATAGGTAAGATTTGGTTTGTCCGATCTTCCGCAGCCAAGCAGATCAATGCGGTAGACCGTGTTTGTTTTGGCAAGTGTATCTAAAACTTTATTCCATTCGTGACCGGAACTATATGTAGTAAGATCGTGAATTAGAAGAAGAGGATGTCCTTTTCCTGTTTTTTTGTAATAAATCTTTCCGAATTTCCAGTTATAATAAGTGCCGGATGGATTAGCCAGTAGATTATCTAAAGTGGCGGCATAGTATACAAATCTATTGATCATATGTATAGCAAGTGTGGTTGTACTTGCAAGAGTAATACCCGTTATAAATTTCTTTTTCCAACTCATACGAATACTCCTTTCCGTTGATTGTGATATGGCTTTATATAGATTATACTATAGAACAAAATTAATGTAAATGTTTCACGTGAAACATTTGTATTAATGCGTGGCAGTTCGGTTTGCAACTTCATACTTGTGTGTAGCTGTAGTTATTGGATTGGTGTAGTCGGGAATCTAATATTGCCGCGGGGAAATTTAAAGTGGATTAATTTCGTAACAGTAAATATTGAATATAGAAGACTAAAATTCATATATTAATGTATTTATTTTTTTTGTGAGAAAGAAATGGTTTGTAATTATGATCTGTAATTATGATATCGAAACTATGAGTTTAGGATTGTAATTTTAAAATTGTAACTTTGAATTGTGGTTTAGAAGATAAGTGTTCTTAGTGGTTGAAAATATATGGAATCATATGCAATGTTTCACGTGAAACCTTGCTATTATTTAGTGAGAATGATATGGTGGTGTGAGTGGTAGAAATAGAAGGGAATGTTAATGG
>NZ_KE159729.1:22913-44004 GCF_000403455.2 Dorea sp. 5-2
GAGTGGTAGAAATAGAAGGGAATGTTAATGGTAAGGAATCATATGCAATGTTTCACGTGAAACATTCCTATTTTTAATGAGAATGATATGGTGGTATGAATGGCAGAAATAGAAGGGAATGTTAATGGCAAGAATAGATGGTAGAAAGAGTAAGTGGATAATAAAATTGTGTGGGTAGATAGAGAGAAAGAATGAGATTCACGATATACGGTAAGTAGGGCGATGTATGCTGATTTGAGGGATCATGTTAAGGAACTATAAATAATACAAAATGAAAAAGAAATAAGCATAATTTTAAGATTTGTAAATCTTGATATCAATCAGAAAGTTGAAGGTGGGTGGAACTTGCTTGATTATTTGAATGATCCTACTGTGGATATCTGATATTAAGCGGTATATTTATGACAAAATTTAGGTATAGATCATGAAATATTTGCAATATAACATCAGATAGAGATAACGGGAAATTGTAGTGAAATGGTAGGAGATACAAAATATTTGCGGTAAAATATCAGATAGAGATAGAGGGATGCTTATCGCAGATTTAACGACATGGTAAGTATGTTGTTTTTAATTATTATAAATCCTACATAGAGCAGAAAGTACTGTAAAAAATAGTTTTCGATAAGTCGTAAGGGATTATCCTGATATCAATATGGGTTAGAAGGTGATTCAAATAAATAACAAATCTATAATATATTCCTGGTGAGAATCTGAGTGTTAGAAATGGGTCGATCAGTGGATAGTATTTCATGTGATCAAAAGTTTGAGTTTAATTATCTGGTTATTATTATATTATTATAAGTTTTAGACGAGGTTCTCTTGGCCGAAGTTTTTCCTGGTACTGACATAAGAAAAGCAATATGACATGCTATGTCCTCTTTTACATCTTAAATAATATGTAGAGTGGGAAATATAGCTGAACAAAGTAGTTTTTAGGATCAATTTAGTTAGTGCTATTTTTAGATTACATAAAGACATCTCTACAGAAAAGCAGAATATAAAGAATGTAATTATAGGATTAAATGGCAATAAGAGTCTAGTAATGGGTGGGAAATTATATAAATAAATTTACATGGATAACGTGGATTATGTTAGTACTTTATTTATACCAGATAAATTAGATATATGTTTCACGTGAAACATTATAAGATTTCTGGTTATGTAAGCATTGAATTAAGGTCTGGATGTAAAAAAACCAGACTTTGAAAGTAGGAGTAGAGCATTATAATCTAAGAGGTTTAAAGAGTGAAGTAGAAATAGATACAGGTATAATATGTAAAAAGACATAAAAAGGGAATGACGGATGATTAGAGATAGTTATCAAACTGCCGGTGTAATATATGTTTGTTAATATGATATCGGAATTAGGATGTTGAAATTAAGGTGTTAGAATTACAATATTGAAATTTGAGCATTGGTATTAAGATGTGGGGATTAGAATTTTGAAATTATGATGTTAGAATTACGATTTTGGAATTAGAATTAGGTGTCTATAAGATATATTCTTTCCTGCTGAAAACATATGGGATTATATATAATGTTTCACGTGAAACATTATATTTTTTGGAATAAGATGTGGTGGTGTAACTGCCGAAAGCGGAAGTGCTTTTTACTGGTTAATGGGATTATGAAACGGTATTCTTTAGAAAGAATTTCCTTATAAAACATAATAAATAAAATGTTATACTTGTTAATGAAATGAAACATAAAGTGATTGAGGGAAGTGATCTATGCTGAATGAATTTAACAGAAGCATATTGTGAAGTGGAGGTGCAAATGGATGAAATATATTGAAAGTCAAATAACTACTATATTCACGTAGGATATGCTTTCGAGTGTGCAGGACAAGAAAAATGCAGGCACAGCAGGTTGGCAGATTGCATTGAGAAATTTTACTCGTTTTTTTGTTCTTCATTCTCGAAAGTATACTCTGTATGAAGATAGAAAATATTTGAAATTCGATGTATTAGCTTGATCTACTTGTTATATGATTATCTGGCTTCTGTTGTGCAATAGAGTATACCTGGATATTATTTTCTATCAGCGAAGTCTTTTTCTTTGTGAGAAATTAGGGAGGGTGGAAAAAGGAAGGATGTGCAATAGAATGGAAGGGTGTATTTAGCTAGAGAATATGTAAGAAATCATTCCATGTGCATTTTGGAACGCGTTTGAATAAAAGTAAAAATATGGAATATCTGATTTACATAATACTAATACATCAAAATTAAATAACTAATGTATTCGTCCGCTCAAAAAAATGTAACCAAAACAGTAATGTTTCACGTGAAACATTTATTGAAAACAGAAAATATAATTTTTAAATAAAACAATTGGTGGATTAGTGAATCGAAAAGTGATATACTGAATTCATGAAAAAAGAAAGGTGATTACAGATGGGAAGAATTATAGCGATTGCCAACCAGAAGGGTGGAGTTGGGAAGACAACGACTGCAATCAATCTATCTGCCTGTCTTGCTGAAAAGGGTCAAAAGGTGCTCGCAATCGACATGGATCCTCAGGGAAATATGTCTAGCGGACTAGGACTTGACAAAGATGATATAGATAAGACAATCTATGACATGATAATAGGCGAGGCAGAGATCGAAGAGGTGATCCAGAGAGGGACAATAGAAAATCTGGATATACTTCCTTCTAATGTGGATCTGTCAGCAGTAGAAATTGAATTGATTGATGTGGAAAATAAGGAGTTTGTGGTAAAGAATTCGGTTCAGAAAATAAGGGATCAATATGATTTTATTATTATAGATTGTCCTCCTTCATTGAGTTTGCTTACGATCAATTCTATGACGACAGCAGATTCTGTGTTGGTTCCTATTCAATGCGAATATTACGCTTTGGAAGGTTTGAGCCAGTTGATCCACACGGTTGAATTGGTAAAGGATAGACTGAATTCCGGATTGGAGATTGAGGGAGTTGTATTTACTATGTTTGATGCGAGAACGAATCTGTCTCTGCAAGTTGTAGAGAATGTAAAGGATAATCTGCAGCAAAACATATATAAGACTATTATTCCAAGGAATATTCGTCTTGCTGAAGCGCCAAGTTATGGTACGCCGATCAACCAATATGATCCAAGGTCGGCGGGGGCAGAAAGTTACATGCGGCTTGCGGAAGAAGTAATAGATAAGAAATAATCGGGGAGGATATAATGGCAGTAAAGAAGAAAGGACTGGGAAAGGGACTCGATAGTCTGATTCCTGATAATAAGGGGTCAAAGTCATCAGTAGGATCGGAATTGCAGACGAACAGTGAGCCGGAGAATGCTTCTGGCGAACAGATGATGAAGATAAATATAGTAGAACCGAACAGAGAACAGCCGCGTAAGAAATTCGAAGAAGACGCCTTATTGGAGTTGGCGGATTCTATTAAGCAATTTGGAATACTACAGCCTTTACTGGTAAGAAAAAGAAAAGATTATTATGAGATCATTGCAGGCGAGAGAAGATGGCGGGCAGCCAAGATGGCGGGTGTCAAAGAGGTTCCGGTAATTATTAAGGATTTCTCGGAACAAGAAGTTGTTGAGATCGGATTGATCGAGAATATACAGAGAGAGAACCTGAATCCGATCGAAGAGGCAATGGCATTCAAAAGGCTGCTTGAAGAATTCAATCTGAAACAAGATGAAGTGGCGGAGAGAGTATCTAAGAGCAGGACGGCGGTTACGAATTCGATGCGTCTTCTGAAATTGAATGATAAAGTACAACAGATGATCGTAGATGATATGATATCTACAGGACATGCGAGAGCTCTTCTTGCCATAGATGATAAAGAACAGCAGTTTATTCTCGCCAATAAGATCTTTGATGAAAAGCTTAGTGTGAGAGAAACTGAAAAGCTGATAAAAGATATTAAGAATCCTAAAAAGGTGAAAGAGAAAAAGAAAGTAGAAAATGCATTTATCTACAAAGATATAGAAGAGAAGATGAAGGAAGTAATAGGAACGAAAGTATATGTTGCTTCAAAGGGAAATGGAAAAGGTAAAATAGAGATAGAATATTACTCGGATAAAGAATTAGAACGAGTGTTCGACATGATAATGAGTATACGAAGGGAAGATTGATGAATGGAGAGTAAGATACTGGAGACATTGGGGATAGATCCGGCATACATAATGATATTCATATTGGCTATGATTGTCGTTCTCTTTGTCTTGTATGTGAATCTGAGCGTTAAATATAATAGATTACAAAGTAGCTACAATGTGTTTATGAGAGGAAGAAACGGGAAAACTCTGGAAGAAGTCCTGAAAGAAAAATTCGGTGAAGTTGACGCCATTGTAAAAGTTACGAAGCAGAATCGTAGTGATATCAAGGAAATGAGCAAGATCTTAGAAAAGAATTTCCGCAAAACAGGTATTGTAAAATACGATGCATTTAATGAGATGGGCGGCAAGCTGAGTTTCGCAGTCGCAATGTTAGATAATGATAATAGTGGATGGATCCTGAATGCTATGCACAGCCGGGAAGGATGTTATACTTATATCAAAGAGATCATCAAGGGAGAGAGTTACATCGAACTGGCGGAAGAAGAAGCGGAAGCATTGGACAAGGCAATCTATGAAAATTATGATGTGGAAGTCAAAGCAATAAAAAAATAGGAGGATAAAGAAATGTTAGATATAAAATTTGTAAGAATGAACCCGGATACAGTGAAGGAGAATATCAAGAAAAAATTCCAGGATGAGAAATTACCTCTGGTGGACGAAGTATTAGAATTGGATCAGGAGAATAGAGATATAAAGCAGGAGGTTGAAGCGCTGCGTGCGGATCGTAATAAGATATCCAAACAGATCGGCGCATGTATGGCGCAGGGAAAGAAAGAAGAAGCGGAAGAACTCAAGAAGAAAGTACAGGAGAATGCTGACAGGGTGGAATCTCTGTCGGCAAAAGAGAAGGATGTAGAAGCAAAGATCAGGAAGATCATGATGGTAATCCCAAATATCATAGATCCTTCCGTACCGATCGGGAAAGACGACAGTGAGAATGTAGAGATTAAGAGATATGGGGAACCGGTAGTTCCTGAATTCGAGATACCATATCACACGGATATTATGGAGAGTTTTCATGGAATTGACCTTGAGAGCGCAGGAAAAGTCGCGGGAAATGGATTCTATTATCTGATGGGAGATATCGCGAGGCTTCATTCCGCAGTGCTGTCTTATGCGCGTGACTTCATGATCGGGCGCGGGTTCACATACTGTATTCCTCCTTTCATGATCAGAAGCAATGTAGTGACGGGAGTTATGAGCTTTGCCGAGATGGACGCCATGATGTATAAGATCGAGGGGGAAGACTTATATCTGATCGGAACCAGCGAACATTCCATGATCGGGAAATTCATTGATACGATGATGACAGAAGATCAGCTTCCGCAGACTCTGACCAGTTATTCTCCTTGCTTCCGTAAGGAGAAAGGAGCGCATGGAATCGAAGAACGCGGTATATACAGGATCCATCAATTCGAGAAGCAGGAGATGATCGTAGTATGTAAGCCGGAAGAGAGTATGAAATGGTATGACAATCTGTGGCAGAATACGGTTGATCTGTTCCGCTCTCTGGATATCCCGGTACGTACTCTGGAATGTTGTTCCGGCGACCTGGCAGACCTGAAAGTGAAATCCTGCGATGTAGAAGCATGGTCTCCGAGACAGAAGAAATACTTTGAAGTAGGAAGCTGTTCGAATCTGGGTGACGCACAGGCGAGAAGACTGAGTATTCGGGTAAAGGGAGCCGACGGAAAGTATTTTGCCCATACTCTGAATAATACAGTGGCGGCGCCTCCGAGAATGTTGATCGCATTTCTTGAGAATAATCTTCAGGCAGACGGAACAGTCAGGATACCTGAGGCGCTGAGACCATATATGGGCGGAATGGAAACGATCACACCAAAATAAGATTCTAATAAGGAAAAGAATATGCACCAATATCTGAATGCCATTGGATTTGGCAACATAAGAAGTAAGAAAGAATTGAATAAGGTACTGGTACAGGTAAAGAGTCTGTTTACCCAACAAGATCTTATATCCCAGGACGACGATACGGACTTCTGTGAATTCCGCAAGGAATTCGGAGCGGGAGTCGGAATATCACTGTGCGGAGATATGGATATTGATGAGAATTTTGAGAGGAATTATTACTATCCATATTTCCTGGGAACGGGGATCACAAGTTATGCAGACGTCTATGTGGAGAGACGGATGGACAGAGAAGCCTATGCCGGAATATGTGAAGACGTTAAAATAGGGATCAACCTGATCTTCCACCTTCAGAACACAGCGGAATTTCTGAAAAAGCAGCATTCGGGAAAAGAATCTGTAAAATACAAGTCGGTCACCTTGTCGGGACTCTGCAGCGGAGGGACGATATTGCTCCCGGTGCTGAAAGATAAAGAGCAGGAAGAGAGACAGAAAGAAGAAGTCAGAAACCGGATGATGCTTGTCAGCGCGGCAAAGACAGGAGATCCGGATGCGATCGAAAGCCTGACTATGGATGATATTGATACATATTCGAAAGTATCACAGCGTCTGGTCAGTGAAGATATATTCAGTATTGTAGATACGTATATTATGCCTTATGGGATAGAATGCGATCATTATTCGATCATGGGAGAGATACTGGAACTGCAGAGGATCATGAATGAGTACACGAAGGAAGAACTTTATGTCATGAAATTGGATGTGAATTCTTTACTTTTTGATATCTGTGTTCCGGCGGCGAATGTGATCGGATCTCCGGCGGCGGGCAGACGGTTCAAGGGGAATATGTGGCTGCAGGGGCGCATTAATTTTTAAGAAATATACCAAATATTGTATCGGGGGTTATCTTGACCATATTTACAGACGATATGTTAGTATAGAAGGGATGAAATAATCTGTAGAAAAATAAAAGAAGGACATTTTCAAAAAGTGTAGGAACGAGGAAATAGGAATGGAAGTGGAGAAGGAAGATACACTGTATGTTCAGATGTTCGGAAATTTACAGATGAGGTATGGGGGGAAGCCTCTGAATAGAGAGAGGATCAGGGATACACATTTTACCAGCCTGATGCAGATATTGCTTCATAACGTATCGACTGGCATAAGCAGAGATTATCTGGAGGATGTACTGCTTGGAGAGCGGGATATTGAGAACCGCCATCAGGCATTGCAGACGATCGTATACAAAGCAAAGAGGAAGCTCAAGGATATGGGGCTGCCGGAAGATAATTACATCGTACTAAAGAAGGGGATCTATTATTGGACGCCGAAGATACCGATCCATGAAGATGCGGCAGATTTCGACCGATTGTGTGAACAGGCAAAGGATATCGAGGAC
The DNA here is from genome assembly GCF_000403455.2 of Dorea sp. 5-2. Lineage (GTDB taxonomy): Bacteria > Bacillota > Clostridia > Lachnospirales > Lachnospiraceae > Sporofaciens. Next base: position 30,251 of record NZ_KE159729.1, read on the forward strand.
GAAGAAGAGAGGCTTAATATCCTGTTGGAAGCCTGTTATCTATACAAGGGAGAATTCCTTTCTACATACACAAGCGTCATATGGGCGAGTGCGGAGGCGAGACGATATCGCCTCCTATTCAGTGAATGCGTGCAGGATACGGCAGATATCCTGAGAAAACGCCGGGACTGGCTGCGTCTGGAGAAACTTGGAAGATATGTGAACCAGATCGCTCCTTTCTCCGACTGGGAGTGCCTGATCATGGAAGCGCTGGTGGAAAGCCAAAGATATGAGGATGCGAAGAGACTATATGAAAATACTGTGGACAGTTATATGAAAGAGCTGGGCGTATCTCCGTCCGCAAAGATCATGAAGATGTTCCATAAGTTAGGAGATCAGATCAAGCATTCTTATGAAGCCTTAGATCAGATTCAGAATAATCTGGTGGAGGCGGCGCAGAATATTACGGGAGGATATGAATGTTCTTATCCCGTATTCCAGGGGATCTATCAGATCATCAACCGTATGATGGAGCGCGGGGGACAGAGCGTCTATCTGATGCTGTGTACACTGGTTGACAGTAAAGGGAATCCTATGAAAGAGGGAGAACGTTTAGAAGAGATGTCCGAGAGACTCAAGAACGCGATCCGGCAGTCCGTAAGGCATGGAGATATTATTAACCAGTATGGAAAGGGACAGTATCTGATCCTGTTGGTTAATACGACCAGGGAGAATTGCGAGATCGTAGAGAAGCGGATCAACCGAAACTTTGTGGTCGGAAGACAGAGAACCGGCGTGCAGTACCATATTAATAGTGTGATCTGTGAGGCATGACGGGGCTATCTGCGGGGCGGCAATTAATTTTTGATAATATAATTAAGAATGAAACTAGATATGGATAAAAATTAAGTATGTGTTTAAGACGATATGGTTGGGATTATATATGTTGATTTTCTCACAACCGATAGGTTCAATTATTTTCTTTCTCGGAAAATAAAGAAATGACGTAGGATGCGCAGTAAAATTGTCCTGTGATAGTGTCCACAAAAATAGTGAGCATTGGATTGTATCATCCACAATCCCATCGTTCAATATATTTCTGATAAATAATATAAAGAGCCACTTGAAAATCAAGCAGCTCTCATGTATAATCTACTTAGAAGTGATCGGAATTGAATCTCCGATTGCCCTCAGTAAAAATGATTATAAGAAATAAGCATCCAAACTTGGGCAGTAGGGATGCTTATTTCTTTTTATGATTGTCTATGTAAGACAGAGCCGTAAACAATACAAGTAATAATGTAAGAACTTCCATTATACTCATAGGGCATCACCCTCTTTCGTTAGACTAGAGGGCATCCATCGGAAAATCGCATCCTACTTTCTTTTCAATTACACGAGTTCATTGTAACATATGGAAAGCTGATACTCAATCAAAAGAACTTGTGTATAGGTCAAAAAATTTATCCTTATCTGGTATCGATCAATAGTGTAAAAAGAATAAAGAGGCTGTTGAAAATGGCGGATATACACAATATACAGTGTAGAATAATAATGTTCTTGCTGTATATTGTGAAAATATCACATTATGCAACAGTCTTTTTTGTTTGGGATGATGTAATGTGCTGAATGTATTATATTCTACAAAATATTGTTGTCTAACCTTTCATCTGCTACATTAGATTTTCTAACCGTAGCCATCGCTGCGCTGTTTCCTCAAAAATGAAAACAAAGAAAATAACTAAAAAAATAAAATAGACGCATTTTATATAGAAATGGATAGTTAAGGGGATAGTTGCAAAATGGTAAGCTATGGGTGTAAGACGTGGAAAGGATGTAGTGAAGATGGGCGCAACCGGGCGTTATATCGGGACACCAAATGGGATAGTGCTATGTGTCTGCCGGAATGACAGGGGAACGATCGAAGGTGAGTTGTACCACGCATATTGCAAAGAAGGAATACCGTATCGCGGTTATGAACAGATCATCAAGATCGCGGAAGAACTCTTCAATGCATTAGGATTTCCGCATATGGGAACTGGAGACAGAGATATACAAGGTTATACACACACCTACCAGAAGAAGGAGGGGATGACAAGGGTTATGGCAGATGATGAATTATTAGAGAAACATGGAGACATGGGAACGTTTGTCATTCGTGTTCAACATAGGCAGCACAGCAGCTGGCAGGGTAGGGTAACGTATCTTGATGAAGATAAGACCGTGTATTTCCGATCAGCGCTTGAGCTGATCAAGATCATAGATGGAACCTTAGACAGAGTCGCAGAGGTTGACGGAACAGGAGCCGGAGAGTAAAGAAGGGGAATTATGGCGGATAAGGAATTAAAAAAATTAAAACGCAGAGAGCTTCTTGAGATGCTTCTCGTGCAGTGCGAGGAGACGGAGAGGCTGCAGAGGGAATTGAATGAGACGACGGCGGAATATGAGAATCTGCAGGAAGGGTATGAACGATTAAAGAAGAAATTAGATATCAAGGATGAAAGGCTGAACCAGAAGGATGCGAAGATCGCGGAATTAAAGAATGAGATAGAGACGATACAGGCGTCAAGGCTCATCGAACTGGAAGAAGCCGGGAACATCGCGGACGCGGCGCTTAAGCTTAACGGAATCTTCGAGGCGGCACAGCGCGCAGCGGAGCAGTATCTGATGAATGTAAAAAGAATCGGAAGGAATACCCCGGAGAGTACGAAAGGATCCGATCATCAGGAACTCTCAGAAGAGTTGGAGCTGACGGAAGAAGCGGAGGCGGCAGAGCAATTGGCAGTGCCGGAGGAAAGAAGTATATCCGGTACGTACCAGACCGTTGACAGACGCACCGTACGCGGGCAAAAGATCCCTTATGAATCCGGATGGAGACCGGTAGCACGGAGAAAGAAGCTCCATGGATAAAGAAAAAGATCGAAAACAAGAGATAGATCTAAGCATGATCCCTCCGATCAATGACCTGAGGATGGAGCTTGCAAGAGAGGAAGCCAAGTATGAGTTCAGAAGGGCGCTTCTGAATATAGCCGGGGCGCTGACTGTGGCAGCCGCTATAGCGGCGCTGTTGCTGACGAGGTTCCTGATCTTGCTTCAGGTAAACGGAAGCAGCATGATGCCGACCCTGGCGGACGGAGAGATCGTGATCCTCCGGCAGACAAAAGAGATTGAAAAGGGAGATATCATCGGCTTTTATTATGGAGGAAAGATACTTCTTAAGCGCGTGACAGGCAGCGCGGGAGATGAGATAGATATTGACCAGGAAGGCAATGTGTATGTCAACGGCACGGTTATCGACGAACCATATGTATCTGAGAAGAAGAGAGGAAAATGTGACCAGGACTTTCCGTATCAGATACCGGAGGAAATGGTGTTCGTGCTGGGAGATAACAGAGCCGTATCCATAGACAGCCGCATGAAGTCCATCGGATGTGTGGAGAGAGGACAGATTGTGGGGAAGGTAGTATTAAGGGCGTGGCCGCTCGCCCATGTAGGAATGTTACACTAGGAAGGTGAGAAGATGCAGAAGCTTGTAAGAGAGTATTTGAATGAATTAAAGAGCCGGCAGAAGAAGCGGAGAAGGACAGGGATAGCCTTCATGCTGTTGGTTGTCATGGTAGTCGGTATGGTGGGAAGCATACTGACACAGTACGGAGTCGCTATGACCGGAGGGGCAAAATGCCAGACAGAAGAACATGCGCACGGAGAAGCCTGTTATGAGGAAAGGATCGTATGCGGACTGGAAGAGAGTGCAGGGCATACCCATGCGGAAGGATGCTATGTGACGGAAAGCCAGCTGGTATGCGGACTGGAAGAAACAGAAGAGCACATCCATGAAGCTTCCTGTTATGCGGAGTCGCAGTCACTTGTCTGTGGGACTGATGAGAGTGCGGGGCATATCCATGACGCGTCATGCTATGAGAGTCAGATCGTATGTGGGATAACGGAACATAGCCATACGGAAGAATGTTATATCGACATTTACGCGGATGTAGAAGATGCAGGCTTATGGGATGCGCAGTACGCGGGAGTCGAGTGGACGGATGCCTGGGGCGAAGATCTGGAGACGGCAGCGAGGATGCAGGTTGGTTATAAAGAGAGTACGGATAACTACATGGTCGCAGAAGACGGAAGCCATAAAGGATACACCAGGTACGGACAGTTTTCCGGCGATGTGTATGTAGACTGGGATGCGGCGCTTGTAAACTTCTGCGTTTACTATGCGGGGTTAAAGGGATCAAACCTCTTCCCGGATGAGAAAGATACGGCGAAGTGGTGTGAGGAATTTGGAAAGATAAATGAACAGAACGGGGAAGTTCTTGCCTGCCTGACAGGGGCGGAAGGCTATGAGCCGGAAGCAGGAGATATCCTCTTCTTTGATCGGGATGGAGAAGAGAGAACGAACCAGATGGGAATCGTTTCTTCCTATAATAAAGAAAAGAATGAGATCAAGGTGATCGAAGGCAACAGCGGCAATGAGGTAAAAGAAAATACGTATGACGCCGGTGATGCACACATCGTAAGGTATGTGAAGATTTCGGAGCTTGAGAAGGTATATAAGGGAACGGGTGAAGAGGTATCGGCAGTACAGGAAACAGAAGAAGTTTCGTTGGATGAGGCTTCGGCAAACGAAGGGACTGCAGAAGAAACAGAAGAAGTTCAGCAAGAAGCTTCTCCGGAAGGAGAGAATTCAGAAGGAAAAGATCAGGCAAAAGAGAAGGATGAGCAGAGCCAGGTAGATGAGGTGATCGCTCTGATCGACCAGATTCCTTCACCGGAAGAGATCCAGGAGAAGATGGAAGATCTTGAGGACGATGAGGACGGATATACGAAGTATTATCTGGAACTCCACAAGCAGGTTCTGGAAGCGTTCGACGCGTATGAAGCTTTGACGGAAGAACAGCAGAAAGAGGTGACGAATGCGGAGAAGCTGCTGCAGATGGATTGGATGAAGGCGGAGACGCTGGAAAGTCCGGAAGGAGTGATGGGACCGGATGAAGCTTACGTCAATAGTATCAGTGTTACAAGCAGGACTACCGGAACAGCGCCGTGGGATAAGGAAGAAGGAAGAGGAAATGATACTGGTGCAGAGAATGAGATTGTTCGTACTTACGATACAGTGAGTTATAACTTTACAGTTAATATGACGTCGTGGGAGGCTGATAAAACTTATAAAGAGGCAAGGGTAAAGCTTGAGTTTGTATTGCCAAGGACAGAGGCGGAAGCAGACTTCGATCAAAGTGCAATGGCGTGGATGGACACTACGGAAGAATATGCGCCTGTTCTTACAAAAGAGAATCGTGTAATTGACGGTAAAGAAACGGAGTGTCAGGTGCTGACTTGCTATAAGTTGCTGAAACCTGCCGACGGTAACATATCAGTTGTACCCGGTAACTTCGGGGAAAATCTCACCATCTATGTTAAGGGAATGCATAATGGAGAGACATTTGCTCCTATTATCAGCGCGGCGATGGAAGGCGGAACCTGGGACGGAGTGTGTCAGGATGAAGAACATACTGTTGATGGGGAAGCGGTGATGGAGAAGAAAACTGTTACTCCAGATCCGGTTACAGTGACAGCGGCGCCGAAATATAATATCAGACTGCAAAGTGAATCCAGTTACAGAGATATATTTGAATTTCAGGGGACACCTGAATGAATGGGACAATATGGAGACAAAGCTGCTAATACAGATCTTGAGAATCCAATTCCCGGACGTTTAATGAAACTGGGTATTGTGCTGCAGTTATATAACGATAATGCGGCGAAAGGTCTGAAAGGAATTGAGCTGCCGAAAGGACCTATTAGTTTTGATCTGGAACTGTCGTCGGTTTATACGCCTACTTCCACAAGTGAACATGGAGGGACGGTTAATACGACAGAGACTTACACACCGCTTCTTTGGAGCTATGGAGAAAACCGAGAAGTAAAATATGGTGAGCAGAATACTGACGGCAGAGTGTTGAAAGATGAGAGAGGATGCCTTGATCTTGCACCTTATCATGAACATAAAGCTGATCGGGAAGGAAGCGATTGCCGGAACAGTGGAACCTGGGCGGCAAGTCAGGAGAAGAACGTCATCCATATTACAGTGGACGGGTATCAGATTGATCTGAGTCACATGCCAGTCAGGAATATGCCGGACGGTACGGAGTTATATGGAGCTAATATAGGGTGTTTTTCATCAGGTGCGATCTGGCTTGTACAGCCTTTCAATAAAACAACGACTGGTACCAGCCCGGATGGTCCGGAGTATGATGTCATTCAGGATTATGGAGCAGGATCCTTTGCAACCACCGCGGAAGCTAAGAACTTAAAGGCTACTACGGTTACCGGTGAGGAATTAGAAGAGGGAGTAGGTGGCTTTAAGCAAATGGTTTCCGAGGATGACAGAGAAGTGCGCACGCTGGAGATAAACCTGCCGGGAGCTATGCAGAATAGAGTGCGGTATGGAGGTCATGAAAATGGAAGCGGCAATACTGACGATGAAAAAGAATCGGAAGATGGAAAAGGATGGTGGACTGGATCTGGTGTTAAGGATATTTATGACGGCAATGATTATGCGACAATAGGCGATAAGCTGTATCTAAAAGGTGGTTTTTCCTATGCTTCAAATAGAGTTGAGGAGAATCAGTTATATTTGGGGACGAATTTAATTCGTTTCTATGGGAATGCGATAGAACTGGACGGCGATGGAAGAGTATCTTTAGAGGATGGTGCGTCTCTTAATGGTGAATACGGAAATGAATTTAAGGAATGGCAGAAAGATCTGAAAAAATATGTTCGCCGTTACTATGCTACTAAACAAGACGGTGAGGATTGGACGAATGATTGGGAACTTCAGCATACATATGAAAAAGATTTGAAATTTTATGAGAAGGTACAGGATATTCCAAAAGGAGATGTATGCGTAGGTATTTTGACTTGTTTTGTAGGTCCAGGACCGGATCCGGAAGAGGGGAAAGACGACGGATACTATGCTTTTTACCATCAGGCTCAGGTTAAAGAAAATAAAGATTTGATTGGAGAAAGTTTTGCGTTAGTTTCTACTTCGCGTGTCTGGACAAAACAAATGTTTGAGAATGCGGGCAAGAGTCTGGATGAGATAAATCTTGCTATTGATGAGAATAAGAACAAGAATATCAAAGATTGGCTTCTCGAATCAGAGTTACTTGATGAATTCCACTATAAGAGCGCAAACATTGAAGGATCTGCATGGTACACAAGGGAAACCTACAAGGAAGATGGAAGTGGGGCAATTGGTACTCATAATTCTGAATGGGAGCACTGGGGAGATACCGTTCTTTTCTTTTTATACTGGCAAAGCACCCAGTAGGTTATTTCGTCAACGTGGACTTTTCATTTCCAACCTTGACAGCGGTCAGAGAGTAGCAGACTTTGTACTACAGCCAAGGACATATTATGAGAAGGACGGAAAATTCGATCATACTACTACAGTTACAATTCAGGATATACTTCCGGAGTATATGACTTATAAAGAAGGCAGCGCTTATTTCGGCGGAAAGTATGTGCAGAGTAGTCCGGACGGTGGTCAGCAAGGATCAATTATAGAGGATGATTCTGAGAATGCCGTATTTATGAAACCAGAGAAGAGAGAGCCGAAAGTAGAGTCGAATGGGGACGGAACCCAGACGCTGACATGGGTGATTGAGAATGTAAAGGTTGGAGAGCCTATGGCGCCGATTTACTACTCCGTCAATATCGGTGATGAAGAAAGACCGGAGAAGGAAGTGCCGATTGGAACGACAAATCTGGATAATGTTGCTTATATTACAGCCCCAGAGGACTTAAGGGATCCCAAGAAAACGCCAGAAAAGAATTCTAAAGCAGGTATAAGCGTGACACGAGGAAGCGCAGATTCATTTGGTAAATATACAAAACAGCCTGTTGTGGAAGAAGATGGTGCAATTGATTATGTAGTTTATTTTAATAATAATGCTGGTCAGGGAGCAGATGTTTTTATTATGGATACTATGCCTATGGATCAGGTAAGCGGAAGTAACTTCACCGGAACTTATACATTTGCAGATTGGATTCTGGATATAAATCAGTGCAGTGCCGATAACATAAGAATCTATTATACCTTTGACGAAAAATATAAAGATAAGACGACTAAGGATGTAACGCAGGAAGAAGTTGAGAAATGGAAAGAAGCTGCAATAGATAAGGGAACCGGTAAAATAGCGATACCAGAGCCACAGAAAAAGGAAGATGAAGACGGCGGGGAAACAATGCAGATGCATCCGATAGCATGGGCAGTAATTGGAAAATTAGAGGCCGGAAGAAAGGTTTCCATTGATTTAAAGATTCAGCTTAATCCGGGAGCATCAGATGAAAACAAGACAGAGAACAATTATTTTGTCAATCTGCTCTCCAGCGGTGATACAACGACGACTACAAAGACTCCGACAGTCAGACGTACATTAGAAGGTCTGACCTGGATAGACGACAACAGAGACGGACTTCAAAGTGAAGGCGAGATGAAACTGTCGGGAGTGAAGGTGGAATTGTTAAAGGAAGAATCTGGAAGATATGTGAATGTATGTTACCCGGGTACAGAGAATCCGATTGTGATTGAGACCGGGCAACAGATTAGTCTCCGGGCAGACAGTAGTAAGGATGCAAAATCTTATGCACCTGGAGGATATAAATTCAGAGATCTGCCGGCGGGAACATTTGCCGTAAAATTCACAAAGGGAACTTCCGATATTACAATCTTAAAGGCAACCGGACAGAACATGGGCGATGATAGAATAGACTCGGATGGAGAACCGACGTATACGGGTTCAATGTTAGCGTGCACAGAGATTAAAGATATTGATATGCCGGATGCGGAGAAGATGTATAAGGATTCTATTAAGTTATATGAGTCGAAATACAATGACAGTGGTTTCTACTGCGGCTCAGATTTGGGACTTGTGAAGAAAGGGACAGAGGAAATTCCGCTTGCAAATGTCCGTTTTAAACTAACAGATTCCAAAGGAAGCATTGTCCGGGTTGATAAGAAAGACAGCAACGGATATTTTGTAGTAAGAGAAACGGATGATTCTAAGGAATGGATACTGACTGGAGACAAAGATGATAATTATGCTTTTAAAGAACAGGGGATACAGAGTGATATTGTGATCTCGAATCTTCTGGATATGGATGTATTTTCTGATGATACCATTCGGAATGAAGGTATTCGTAGAGTAAGCGAAATGTATGTAGAAACTGACAGTAATGGAATGATCAATGTGAAGGGATTGTTGCCAGGAAATTATACCGTCAGTGAGCTACAGACGGCAGCAGGATATCAGATTTTGGAAAAACCGATACAGATCAAAATCGGAAAAGACGGTAAAACTACGATAGTCAATCCAGAAGAACTTGGTTCAGACGTCAATATGGATGGTGATAATAAGCTGACAGTGAGGAATCATCCGTTATACGCCCTTCCTTCAACTGGAGGTATGGGTATCTACTGGTATATGTTTGGCGGCGTGCTGTTAATGTCAGCCGCAGCATTTATAACATATAGAAATAAACGTAGGGAGGTGCTGAGAAGTTAGAACATAAGAATAACTTTTTGGCGGTCCCTGCACCGTACAAAAAAGTGCGTAACATGCACAAATGGAAACCGTGTGCGATGCACACATAACCAAAATCAAAGCAAATAAAAGGAAAAGGAGAAGGAAAATGAAGAAAATGAAAAAGTTATTTGCAGTGATCTTATCACTGGCAATGGTACTGGGAATGTCTATGACGGCATTTGCAGAGCCACAGCAGGCGCAAGCAACGCTTGGTGGAGTAGAAGATGGTGAAGGTATATCTGTTAAAGCTTATCAGATTATCAAGTATAATCCTGCTGGTTATTATGAAGAAGTTTTGCCTAATACGATAGATAAAACATCTCCTACAGATGGAACAAAACCAGTACTTAGTCCAACTGCAGACAATGTGTTGGCGTTGTATCAAAGATTGAATGACTTGGAAGTTACGAAAGACTTTGTACGCCCAACAAATAAAGGTGATTTTACTTGTGCGGACTTAGGAGTAGGTACTTGGATGCTTGTTGTAAGTGGAAAGACGGAATATTTATATAATCCAGTAATCATTAGTGTTAGTAAAACACCAGAGGGTGATGATTATGGTCACTTGAATCTGACTACAGAGTCTTGGTTTGATGATAATAAAGATACTTTTGTAAAGAAAAGTATACCTACAATCACAAAGATTGCTGAAAGTGCAGACGATGATAAAAATGTAGCAGGTGTGCAGTATGGAGATATCCTGAAATTTACAGTTACTGCAGATATTCTGGGATATGCAGATGATGGAAGAGAGCTTGCATATAGTATTACCGATACATTGGTAGGACTTTCACTTGTAAAAAACACAGAGTATCATTTCGAAGCAAAGGTTGGCGACGATGGTACAGTTGAAGAATTATTAGAGGCTGTGAATAGTGCAATGAGCGGTCTCGGAAACTCAATAGCAAATAGGCAGAAAGGGTTGATTTTCAAAAATGAACGGGACAAGGGCTGGGTAATTGTGGAACCTAAGCGGTTTGGAGAGCACAAAGAATAAAAACGGGCATGGCTTTTAAGCCTGCCGGAAAACAGGCTGGAAAGAATCCCGAAGCAGGAAACATAACTTATGCCATTGCCTGTACCTGCTGTTTATAGCGGGCATCCAGATGGATGCAGACGCCAATCATGGTTTATTAAATGAGTTTCATTATTCAATGAGTTTTTCACCTCCCCATAAAATAAAAGATTTTTCATATTCTCTTCGAATAACAATGATCTATATAAACTCTTCTGTATACTGGTGTTGTGTCGACCCGACACCAAATTTACAGAGGAGGATTTTGTATGGAAAATCAATCAACTTTCAACGACTTGACAGCACATTTGCGCATGCTGCTCCAGTCAGAATCCTACAGTAGCAGTACTGTTAAGGACATGGATTTCATTCTCAAAGCATTCACGGCTTATATGAATGCGAATGCACTGGATGAATACACACCTGAAATAGGAGAATGCCTCATCCAATACTGTGAGCAGGAACTCAAAGTTTGTCCATCCCGTGTCTCAAGGGCGAAGGTGATCGTGCGTAAACTCAACCGTTTGTATCAGGGCCTGGATGGGCGAGATGCCTTATGGGGAGATAAAACTGCTGTAGTTAATCTCCCCTCCAGCCTCAGCCAGTCCCTTGATGCGTATATTTCCTATTGCAGAGGCAACGGGAATAAACAAACCACTCTTCATTACAAGCGATGGATTCTCAGCAGGTTTTTGGACAATCTCTCCGCCCTCGGCTGTGAAGATACTGGGGACATCAGCGGGAAACTGATACAGAAAGCCTTTTTGCAGTTGAGTTTCTCCCGTTATTGGGAAAGGATTGCCCCCTTTCTCAGATTTCTCTTTGAACACGGAACTTTGGAACGTGATTATTCAAGGCTTGTCCAGTACCGCAAGAAGAACGATCCCCAGCCAACGGTTTATAGCACGGATGAGATTTCTGCAATTGAAGATTCTATTGACCGCACAACCCCTGTTGGGATAAGGAATTATGCGATTGTTTTACTCCTGTCCAGATATGGCATCCGCTCCTGTGATATTGCTTCCCTGACTTTTGAAAACGTTGATTTCACGGATAACAGAATCCACTTTATACAGCAGAAAACGGGTGAGCCATGGGAAAGTGAATTGCTTCCCGAAGCAAAAGAAGCCCTGCTGGACTATATCAACAAAGTACGCCCCGAAGTGGCAGGCTGCCAGCAGATTTTTATGACGCTTGTGATCCCATATACGCCGATGGACTATGGCGCAATCAACACAATGGTCGGGGCGCTGCTCAGAAACGCCGGGATTCCCATTAATGGACGCAGGCATGGAAGCCGGGCTTTCAGGTCATCCATCGCAAGCAACATGGTTAATGACAACGTATCAACAGAAGTTGTCCGCCGGGTTCTGGGGCATGGGACAAAACACGCCATCCGCCATTATGCCCGGATCGACATCCAGAGCATGCGGCTTTGTCCTCTCGCAGTCCCTGCCCCTAGCGGCAACTTTGCAGAACTTCTTTCTGGGAAGGATGGTGGTTCCAGTGTTTAAGAGTATATTCGCCGATGAAATGGAAGCGTATCTGGCACTAAAGACATTCAGCGTTTCTGATCCCGTTGTATCGCTAACTAAGCGGGCCTTGTCTTCATTGGATCAATATCTGGCAGAGATAGACTTCCCCCAAAAGGAATTGACAGAAGACATCCTTACACCCTGGATTTCATCTATCCCGGGAAAAAGTAAAACCATCAATGAAAAAGTTGGTGCTGTCAGAGGATTTGTAAAATATCTGGACAGCCTTGGAATCCCGGCGTTTTTACCAGAATCTCCAAAAGTAAAATCCGAGTATATCCCGTATATTTACTCAGAGGCAGAGATCCAGAAGATCATGCACTATGCGGACAACTTATCTCCCCGTAAACCGGGTAGCTGCAGCCCATTCTTACAGTTAAAAATACCAATGGCATTGCGTATCCTTTACGGATGCGGAACCCGGCTGGGGGAAACCATGGCACTGCAGCGAAAAGACGTATGTTTTAAAGAAGGGACGCTGTTCCTGCGAAAGACTAAATTCTCAAAAGAACGGTTGATCCCTATCCATGATTCGCTGTTGGAGATCCTGAAGAGGTATTGTCTCACACTTGGAATCATGGACAATCCAGAAGCCTACCTCTTCCCGGGAGATAAACCCGGCCGGCACTATACGAAACGCCAAATGGATGCCTGGTTTGCAGAGATTCTGAAGCTGGCCAACATTGACCAGCGGGATAAATCCCCAAATGACCGGGGAGCCTGCCTGCACTGCTTTCGCCACTTGTTTGTCCTGAAATCCATGCAGCAGTTGGAAGCAGTAGGCCATCCTGTTGATATAAACGATCTCCTTTTGCCGACTTACCTTGGGCATAAATGCCTAATCGATACTGATCAGTATATGCGTTTTTCCGGCACACAGGTTCCTGGAACCATGGATGCGTTTGAAGCATTTACGACTGGTCTGATTCCAGAAGTGGAGGTACCTTATGAAGAAGAATAAGTCAGAATACGAGTTTTTAAGTCTCCTTGGGAGATTTATCACGGAATACCTTCCAGTCTCCATGAATGCCAGCAAAAACACAGTTTCTTCTTATAAATGTGCATTCCGGCTCCTGTTCCAATATCTCGAAGAGCAGAAAGGAACCGATATCAGTCAGATCACATTTGAAATGCTGGACTTTGATCTGCTAACAGGATTTTTTGACTGGCTGGTATCCGATAGAAAAAACAGCCGAACTACAGCCAAACAGCGTATGGGAGCACTATCCTCTTTTGCAGAGTACGCACAGTGTAGGAACCTTGAAGCGGGATGCGTGTTCCGAAGCAGCCTGACAAGGATCGCAAAAAAATCATTTCGGAGGGTAAAGGGCAAACAGCGCACTTCCTTCACTCGTGAAGAGCTGTCCATTCTTTTTTCACTCCCGGATGCCACGGAAAAACTCGGCTGGCGCGATCTCGTCCTTTTATCCGTGATGTATTCCAGCGGGGCAAGAGCACAGGAAATCTGCGAACTTGCAGTAATGGATGTCTCACACGATGAAAAGGGGAACGCCATCCTGACGCTCACAGGGAAAGGGGAAAAGTCCCGCAGGGTAAAGATCACTTCAGATGCAACACAACTGCTGGATAAATATATTAATTCCAGACGGATACGCGATCAACCTGACAGAT
>NZ_KE159730.1 GCF_000403455.2 Dorea sp. 5-2
AACAATAAAAAATCCAAATACATCATGTGGCTATGGATCTCATAATGGGATTCATGGCCTTTCGATTTCGAAAGAAAAGCTATACCAACAGCGTGCTGCATTTTCGGCGGTATTATGCATTTGTAGACAGCACTGCGCAGTCAATGCGAAAAAGGTTGGAAAAATAATTTGCCGTTTATGTCTCCCTCAATTCGCCGTCCAACACCACCGTTTTAATAAGCTGCTGCAAGCCTTTGACGGGCAGGTATGCCGCCTGTACAGGTATCAGGATACTGTCGGCGCAGGCAAAGGCGTTTATGGTAATCATGCCGAGGGAAGGCATACAATCAATTAAAATATAATCGTAACTCTCCCGGACAATCTCTATGTATGACCGGAGTACCGTTTCCCGGCTCATCACATTCACAAGGGAAACCTCCAGACCGGAAAGCTCAATGTTCCCCGGCATTAAGTCTATCCCTTCCTCATGGTGGAGAATGCCTTCTCCCGGCTCTACTTCCTCGTCATTGATTAAGTTCCCCATAATGGTTGCAAGCGTGACTTCCAGACTGTCCGGCTCTGTAAAGCCTAAACTTGCGGTCAGACTGCCCTGTGCGTCCGCATCAATCAGAAGCACCTTCTTACCCTGTTTTGCCAGCCCGATGCCTAAGTTGCTTGTGGTGGTGGTCTTGCCGACTCCGCCTTTCTGGTTTGCGATTGCGATTATTTTACACATGATAATTCTCCTTTGCTTTCTACTGGTTTTCTTTTACGTTGCTTTTCCTGACTTCCACATAAGTCCTGTAATATTTCTTTGTCCCTTTGTTTGGGAACATATCGGAAAACTCCGTCACCTCGATTTTCGGGTTACGCTGTAAAATCTTCCCGAACCACTTAATATCGTTCTTCGTTCCCATAAGCCTGACTTTTAACATCAATCCCGTCCTCCAAGCATGGCGTACAAGTTGTGGTTATATGTTACATATTCCGGATAACGAATTTGTACCGCCTGCCAAAAATAAGGCGCATAGGCACAGCAGAACAGTTCTTCCACTGTGTACCGTCTGCACTCGTCCACCTGTTCCTCCGCATCATCGTAATCAAAGACACTTGGCGTACCATTGCAGTAAAGGTTAAACGCCATCCTGACTACTTTTAAGCTCCCGCTGGTCTGCCATCCTTCATGCAGGCACTCCGTTTTCACGCAGCCTGTCTTAAAATCATAGATACTGTAAATGTTCCTTCTCGTGTCATCGCTGATACCAAGACAATATACAAGTGCTTTATGGTACACGTCCTGATACCTGACCTCTTTCAATTTCTCGTAGTAGAATTTTTCATGTGCATCGCTGATAAAAATAATCGCTTTCTCTGCTCCTAACGCTGTACTACTCATGTTCATTTCCTCCATTTCTTATTTTGTTTTGACCATAACAAAAGGACACTTCCCTAAAATTTTCTTTTAGAAAAATGTCCTTATCGTACAAAATATTGAATTGGATTTATGAGTACAACTATTCATTAACGCTCATTATTCTTCAATATGCGTTGTAAAATTGTTGTAAATTTGTTGTAGTTTACAAGTTCAAGTACCGCAAACCCTTGATTTTACTGGTCTTTTCCGCCAAGCGTTTTCATCGTGGGGAATACCAAAGAAGATAAAGTATTATTACTCATTATCAAGTATTCTCCCGTATTTGCCGCATTTCCAAAACGTATTATAAAGTATTATTCCGTACCATGCAAGCAAAATTCGTAGTAACTTTGTAGTATCTCAGCTATTTTGTAGTTACGATTCACACATTCAATTCCAGGACTCTCTCCTAAAATATATCAAGATTGTGTGATAAATTTTCGATTGCTTCCTTTTTCTTTGCGTCTGTGACCTCCGCATATATATCCATTGTTGTTTCGATATTAGCGTGTCCCATAACAGCCTGAATGACTTTTACATTTGTTTCTTTCTCGCAGAACCTCGTACAAAAGGTATGCCGTAAATGGTGGCAGGAAAAATGGGGAATGATAATGGGCTGTCTTCTCTCCTTTTTGGCATTTATCACTTCTTCTGCATTATAATTCTCCAAAATCCTTTTAATCGTCCTGTTTACAGTCTGTGGATTATGGATATTTCCAAAGCGGTTGCAAAATACAAATCCAGTCATACCGTCAATCACTGTACTGTTGAAGCCAGATTCTTTCTGTACCTCATACTCCGTTTTGAACGCTTCATAAACTGCGTCCATCATTGGAATCGTCCTGATACCTGCCTCCGTTTTGGGAAGCGATACCGCAAACTCTGACTTGCGTGTTTTCCCGCCCTCCCTTGCGTAGTATGTCACGCTATGGTTAATACTGATAAGGCGGCTCTCAAAGTCTAAATCATCCCACCTCAATCCGATCACTTCCCCAATCCTGCACCCGGTTCCTAACAAAACCGTGAATAACGGATGCCAATGGAAGAATACCGGATTGTTTGCGGTATAATCCATAAAAGCCCTTTGCTGCTCCAGTGTCAGAGCGTGTCTGATGCCCTTATTCTTTCCTGATTTCCTTTTTATGTCTGCCATAACACCGTCAGACGGATTCATGCGTATAATTCCGTCACGCACTGCCAACTGAAACGTAGGGTGTAGAACCGTATGGATTGTATCAACTGTGTTTGCCTGCAAGTCCTTTTCATTTAACAGGTGATAATAGAAATACATTACATCGGAATACTTTATCTCTCCGATCTTGCGCTGTCCAAAGCCTTCTCTGACAAAATGGTTATACATATATAAGTAGTTCGAGCGTGTTGTCCTGCGCAAGTCATATTTCGTTGACATATACCTGTCAAAAACATAATTTAAGGTTGCACTTCCGGCTACATAAACATCCAGTCCGTCAAGCTGGTTTTTTATCAAATCCGCTTCTTTTTCTCTTAGTGTCTGCAAATCCCTGGCATATACAAATCTGCGTTTCTTGAACGGATCAGTGTATGTATATACATAAGTGTTATCCGTTCTTTGCGATTCCCCCTTCCGTAATGCTCTGCCTTTGTTGTCTTTTCTTGCTTTCGCCATCTCTGCTCCTTTCTTCAAGGAGAAAGATTTTGCACCTCTGCATCCGGCGTCCGTAATAGTAGATCAACACCTGTATGCAATAGTTGAGTTATGGTCATTCCGTGACTGTCCGCATAATCTTTCAGCTTTTGCAGCTCCTTATCCGTTACCCTTACACTTAATGTATTCAGTTTCGGGGCATCAGACTTGGGCCTACCCATTTTAGCCATCTGTATGCACCTCCAATCACTTCTACCTACTATTATACTTTCCGTATACGAAAAGTCAAGTGTTTTTTGCTGCAAAATCTCTCAATCAAAAAAAATCATCACACATATAATCTGAATGTTTCCAGATATTCCTCAAAAATATCACAATTTACAAGTACCAATTTATCTACCTTGTAAATAGCCTTTGCGTCTTTTGCCATCTGCTCAAACTTGCTCTGGCACATACTATACATTTCTGCGCCTTCTTTATAGCGAACAAATCTTTTTCCGTTTTTCATTCGCTCCATCATATCACCTCTTTCTGTCTACAAATAAGCAGCATCTTATCTGCCCATGACAGCCACGAAACTCTTTCCCGGCTCTCATCAGCAGACAAAACTTCACTCCAAACTCTTTCAAAAAACACATACAGGTGACAGCTCATTACACTGTCCACATCGGTATCGCACCGTCACTCCAAACTGACCGGAATACCCGGAAGTATCATTATCAAAGATATGCCTCATAGCCTCATGCAACTGCTGCACTTTTCGCCAGACATTCATCGCTCACTGCCTTAACTTCAATACCAGATTTCAGTATTCCCTCGTATGCACTTCCAGACAAAAATGGAAGCAGGCAGTTCTTGGCGTGTCCGCATAGCGGCTCCGCACATCCCACACGTCCCGTATGTATTTGCATATTCAATTATCAAGGTACACACGCCAACCTGCGTTGGCGGGCAGAAATCCCTCTGCCTGTTTTGGATAAAATCATCTTTGGACTTGCCAGCCCAAAAAGCACATAAGCACTCTCCGCCTGCTATGAACGGTTCTATAAAGATTATGTGCTTTAGCGGAATGGCAAGTTCATAATTCCAGTTTATCAGGGCCGTATTTATGTATGATCTGTAACAGGATTTTCTTTTGTGACCCCTGCGCCTGTCCGTATATTTCACGCAGAGTTTTTAGCTCGTCAGCAGAAAGGGTATTCACATATGGCTTGTAATCCTCTCCTAAAAAAATCCCTCCATCCCCACCCTGCTTTGTATAAATCGGGTATCCGGGAGATAAAGCCTGAATATCTTTTTGTATCGTGCGGGTAGTGACGCCAAACTCGTCCGCCAGTTCCCTTGCCGTTGTACGCCGCCGGATAATCAGAATGTTAATGATTTCCGTCCTGCGGTCTGCTGTATTCATGCTTCACCTCCCTTCTGCTAATTCTCCAATCACATTGTAAAAAACGAACCCGAACAATCCGTTCCTATTCAAAAAAATAATTTAAAAAGTTTTTCGGTTCTGTTCTGCTCTACTCTTTTGACAGCCTTTATACCTCCGTCTTTTGTTTTTCTTCTGCTATCTCCTGTTGACTTTCCCCCTGTCGCTTGTTAAAATCTTTAATGGATAGAATCAAAACTTCATTAACAGACACTCAAACTGCTATGAGCCGAATCAGGGCAACTCTGCCCTGTTCTGGCTGTGGCAGTTTTTTATTTGCCAAAACAGTCCCCAAAGCCAAATACCCGAAAGGCTTTACAAAAACAGGGGCGGAAACGCCCATATGTGTTGTAAGATGCTCGCCTAAGCTCGCACAACACGCAAATTCCCTACGGGTAATTTGCCACGAATAGCAAGCACTGCCTACGGACGTCCGTAGGCTTCAATTTCCCCAAGTTTCCTTCAAGCGGAAACTTGAGAAAATTGGCTTGCAGAGGGCATATCCCCCTGACCCCCTTTGCGCTCCAAAATTCAGAAATTACCTCTGCGGAATTTCTGAATTTTTACGCTTGAAAAACCCTCCCGCCGGATACGGCATATTACAAAAACAGAACATTTTTTTGAAAGGAGTTTCCCAAACAATGGAGAACCGAGAACGCCAAAACCGCCTAACCCTGCGTCTGAGCGATGATGAACTTTACATACTGGAGCAGAAATGTAAAGCCTCCCATATGAAAGACAAGTCCTCTTTCCTGCGGCATCTGATTTTGTACGGTTATGTCTATGACATTGACTACTCAGAGCTTCGGGAATACAATGCTACGCTTGCAAAAATCGGGAACAACTTAAACCAGATCGCAAAGCGCATGAATGCCACAGGCAACGTATACAAAGCCGATGTAAATGAAGTAAAGGAGCTGATGCAAAAGGTATGGCATACACAAAAATCCATGCTGTCACGGCAACCGTCAATAAAGCAGTAGACTACATTTGTAATCCAAGCAAAACTGATGAGGGCATACTGATTTCGTCTTATGGGTGCAGCCCGGAAACTGCCGCCTACGATTTCAAATTTGCGCTGTCAAAAACCAGGCAGTCCGATCCAAATAAAGCCTATCACCTGATACAGTCTTTTTGTCCCGGTGAGGTTTCTTATAAGGAAGCCCACCAGATAGGCGTGGAGCTTGCCGACAAACTTTTGGAGGGGAAATACTCTTATGTTGTCACCACCCACATTGATAAAGGGCACGTCCACAACCACATCATTTTCTGCGCCGCCGATAACATCAATCATGTGAAATACCATGACTGCAAAAAGAACTATTACAACATCCGCAGCCTAAGCGATGACCTCTGCCGGGAGCATAAACTTTCCATCATTACTCCAGGGGAAAAACGGGGGAAAACTTACAGGGAATGGCAGGCTGGAAAAAACGGTTCCGCATGGAAAGAACAGTTAAAGTCCGCCATTGACGAAGCCATTAAAAACGCCGCCACCTACGATGACTGCATTGAACTGATCCGGGCAAAAGGTTATGAAATCAAAGGTGCGGACTTTGGGGAGAAAGCACATAAATTTATCTCATTCCGTCCTCTGGACAGGGAGCGTTTTGTCCGTGGGAGCGCAAAGTCTTTAGGAACGGAATACACCAAAGAACGCATCAGGGAGCGCATTGAGGAAAAGGCGCTTGCTAAGGAAAAAAAGCGTATCCCGTTCCCTGCCCGGAAGAAGCCCGTTGTCAAAGATTATTCAAGGAAAAATCTTATTGACACCACCGAGGATAAGTTTGCTGAAAGCCCCGGCCTGAAACATTGGGCTGACATTCAAAACCTTAAAATTGCCGCCGCAAGTTACAGTCAGGCAGGCTCTATTTCCGAGCTTGAAAAGCAGATCGCCGCCAAGTCCACACTGGCAAAAACAGCCCGTGAGAGCCTTGTGGAAACCGAGCATCAGCTAAAGGATTTAGGGCAGGTTTTGAAATATGCCGAGCAGTACAAAGCCAACCGCATCTGCCATATCCGCTACCAGAAGTCAAAGGATAAGGACAGATACCTGCGCCAGCACGAAACGGAGCTTCTGCTCCATGACGGCGCTGAAAATATGCTGAAACGCTTTGGCATTGACACAAAAAACCTTGATGTCGAAAAGCTCCGCAACGACTACAATGCGCTCTATTCCAAAAAGCAGGCTTTACAGAAAACTTATAAAACTGCCGAAAAGGAAAGCGCTGACCTTAACCGGAAACTGGATAACCTCAACCAGTATCTTGACCGTACCCCGGAGCAGGCGGCTGTTGACAAAAAAGTGGAAAAAAACCAAAATACCCTCTAAATTCGACATCAAAAAAGGGTGTATCCCAACGAGGTTTTGTCCTCCATTGCGATACACCCTTATGTGTGTGGCAGTCCCTGTTTTTAGACCTTCTTCATATTTAATGTTATGTATTTTCTTATATCGCTCTTTCATGTACTCTGATTCACTTTCCAACTGTATTCTGCTGTAATTCACGCCCGCCGAAGTGTATTGTAAACTACTATCGAGGTGAATCACAATGAATGAAGCAAAACAAAATCTTGCTGCCGCAGTGCGTGACGCCCGGACTGGACTCGGACTTTCGCAGGAAAAACTTGCCGAAATCCTGAATATTGACTCACGCACCATACGGGGTATCGAAGCCGGACGGGGAAACCCCAAATTTGAAAAGCTGTACCCCCTGGTTACATACCTGAAAATACCAGCCAACAAAATCTTTGATCCGGCATACAAAGAAGAAACCCCAAACCTTCAGAAACTCCTGGCCCTGCAAAAAGACTGCACGGAACAGGAAGCTGCTGACCTGATAATAGCACCGTCCCCTATGGTAACTCCAGCGAAGATTGCGGCCTCATATCCAATCCAAACATCATTTCCAACAACAATATCCCCTTTGTTGTCCCATGCCTCGGTTATTTGGCTAACATCAAGTCCCCATTCCTCAAAGAAAATGGGAAACGGATAAGTCGCAAGTGAAGTCATGCTATGGTTGGCGCTATTGAACAAGAAACGAGCGCCACAGGCGATAGAGCAAAACTTACCGATAATCAGCCTGTCATGGTTAATAGGATAATGGTAAAGAACATTATTCTTTTGAAAATCAACAGGATCATTTACAAAGTCGTTATACATGGTGTAGTCGCCCACAATGATGCTGGGATCGATAATAACATTTTTCAAATATACGGTTTCCCGATCTTTTGACCGGGGATAAATTTTTTGCTTGTCCATCATGAATTGCTATCCTCCTCAGAAATCAAGTTACTCATACGAATAACAGATAGGTTTGTTTTCTTGACATTCACTAAAGTCTCCTGCTTGCATTTCGGGCAATACAGAGGAAAATTGATGAGCTCTGTATCTTGACGCACTTTAAGTCTGGTCTTATTTCTACATATAGGACATAGAAGCCATACCATTCGATTCATTAAAGACTTCCCTCCTTGTGGTTTGATTGAATAAGCGTTTTGTGTTCCCATTTTCTACTCATGAAATAGAGTAAGCCTACAATAGCAGGCAAGACTGGCGAAAGCGCCTGGCCGTAATAAATGCCAGAAAACCCCATATTAAGTGCAAAAGCCAAGAGCCAACTCACAGGCAAACGCATAATAACTGCGTCCAGTAAAGCGTTAATCATAGCGATATTTGCCGCACCGACACCAATAGCAAAGGAATCCAAAGTGTACATAGCGGCATAAATCAAGCTATTTATACTGCAACAGACACGCAGATAGTAAACTCCATCGTTTATTACTTCCGGGCTGGTACTACCGAAAAGTAAAATCAATGGTTCTGCAAAAAGCTGTACGCAAATTACGACAACGAGCGTTACGGCAACATTCATCACTAAACTGATTTTTACTACCTTTCGAGTGCGCTCAATTTGTCCAGCCCCCATACATTGGCCGACCATCGCTGTTACTGCCTGTCCAATAGCCCAGCAGGGCATACCAGCAAAGGTGTTAATTTGCAAACCTACATTTGATGCAGCAGACACGGCAGTACCAAACTGATTGAGCATTCCCGCCACAAGCAGATAGGCAGTATTGACTACGACCATCTGGATCGCTGTGGGCAGGCCGACTTTCACGATGGCGGCCAGCTTATCCCATTGAAGCGTAAACTTTCTATGATTTCCCATAGAGAAAAATATCTTGTGCCGCTTCAAATAGAATAGAGAAATCACAAAGGAAATTCCTTGTGCGGTAATCGTTGCATAAGCCGCCCCTGCCGTTCCCATTCCTAAAGGGCCCACCAAGATAATGTCTAAAACAATATTGATGACGGTAGCAATTCCCACAAAATAGAGTGGAGATTTAGAATCCCCCAACCCCTTGAGCACAGAGCAGACAGCATTATACCCAAAGACGAACACAGTCCCACAGCAAATGATTTTCATATAGTCGCAGGCATCTTGATATGCGTCTGCTGGAACATTTAACATCTTGAATAACGGCTGGTAGGTTACCAAACTCACAATAGTCACAAGTAAAGAAGATACCAGCGAGAGCAAGGCCAGCATTTGAAAGGACTCCGCCTGCCCCTTTTTATCGTCTGCCCCTTTATATTGAGCAATCAACACGGCTCCGCCCATCGTCATACCAATACAAATTGATGTGATGATATAGTACAATTTAGAAGCGTTTCCAATGGCCGCAAGGCCCGTATCACCAACAATCTGGCCGATTACAAGCATATCTACTACATTATAGAAAGATTGCAGTATATTTGCTAAAAGCAACGGGAAAGCAAAAACGGCCAGCTTTTTTGGTACACTCCCGGTCAACAAACTATGTTCTTCAGTCATATTTATTTCCTCCCAAAAAAGAAAGGGCACACTATATCGTGCGCCCTTTGCATAGTCACTTATAAATGAGCATAACAAAAGGCCACAAACAAAACATTGTCTGTGGCCTAAACAGTCAATTATCTATCGTTGATCCGGTAAAAGGGTATAAAAACCAAAGACAGTCTATCTCTGCCTTGGCCTTTCCGCTTTATAGATCAACTTTCCGAAAAGGCTCCGCACAATGTTTCGTGGTATAAACTTGTGTGGAGCCGAAGTCAATACAAAATTTTCCGAACAACATCGTACTCACCTCTTGCATAGTTATATCAGATTTATTGTAACCAGTTTTCTCTTTGTTGTCAAGTCAGCAAAGTAATACGAAATTAAATTGTGGACGATACCACGCTTTTCCGGGTAGTGCTTCACTTGCTGGTCGTATTCACAGAACAGCTTTTCGCCGCTTTGGTAAGCAGCGGCAGCAACCGCAGACTGCCGCTGGCTGCGCTGTACAATCGTGATTTCGTTGTGTGGACAGGGCATTTCGTGTCCCTCCTTTCGGTAATTGGTGGATGGGGTGGCGTTTTACCACCTCATTTTGGGCAGAAAAAAGCAGGAGACCTTTTTCAGATTTCCTGCTCGGTGTGCCGCTGTGTGGGCGGCGGGTATTTAGTTATAAAAGTTCGGGGCAAGTTGACCCGATGTGTGTGGAATAACAAACTTGAATTGACCGAGCTGAAAGCGAGGGATGCTTCTTGTCCGAAGGGCAAGAAGATGGGCGGTGAAAGAACGATAAAAATTAGAATTTAACTTTCTAAAATATTAAATTTCAACACTTTCACCACAAGACATATAGTGCATATTACTCATTTGATGAGATAAATAGTCAAATGCTTTCTTCCCTGTACAATGACAAGTATAAAACTCAGTATCTTTATATTTCTGAAGTTCCGTTACAATGCCATTTAACAATTCTTTTGACACTGTTTTCTTTGTGAGCGGATTGAATAAATGGAAACCTCCAACGCAAAAATCAGGTTTATACTTTTCTGCTTCTTCCATTATATTGACAACACCAGTATGTCCACACCCCATAATAAGTACTACTTGATTTTCTGAAATAATCAAATTTTGCTCGTGTCTAAAATTATCTTTTCCATTTTCACCATAAAGAGCATTATTAGCAGGAGAATAAAATTTATTTGTTTTACTCACTGTAAACAATGATAATTCATCATCAATTTTATAATCGCCATCCAACAGTATCACCTGTCTATTTGACTTGAGTTTACTATCAATTCCAACAGGTATTTTAAAAAATAAAATTTTGCTGTAATGTGGTTCAAAAGCTTCTTTCTGTACATAAATATTAGCTAAAGAATTGACCTCTAAAAACTTTTTCAAAGCACCTCCATGGTCAAAGTGCCCATGTGAAACAATAACCGTATCCACCTTTGAAATATCAATATTTCTTCTAACTGCATTGTCAAACAATGTATTGTCTGGACCTAAATCAAATAAAATTTTATGTGTCCTTGTTTCGATATAAAGTGATAGTCCATGTTTTACCATACAATCTGATTTCGTTCTATTTTCTACCAATGATATGATTTTCATAAATTAACCTCTACAATTTCTAATTTGTTGTCATCTTCATTATACTTCATCGCCTATCGAAAAGATAGCATATTTTATGAAACTTGTCGGCTGGGAACAGCTTGCAGCGCAAGGTGTCCCCAGAGGGCAAGTCCACAAAAGGGTAGCTGGCGGCAGCCAGCGCAGGGGAAGCGTAGCGTCCCCTGTATGATTTGGAGCAGACTATGACTGCGGAAAATCACAGCCCTCCGGCGAGGAGCCTTCGGAGAACGCAATGCACCAACCTCTGGGTGGTGTATAATTGCGCCCTATCCGAGTTCTTGGATAGGGCGCATTATCCGAGATAAAAACTTATCCGAGGTAAATTGATTAAATCCGATGAATACAGCATTTGAAAACGATTATCTCGGATAATTAACCCCGCTTTCAATTGTGGGTGATTTGTACTTATCCGAGATAATTGGGTAAATCACACCTTTGCCTCTGATAATTTTTGAAATGGCAGTTGCTCTTTTCATAAATAATTATCCGAGGTAATTTCTTTGAAAGCCTTTCATATCGGCAGCTTTGAGAGTTACTTCGGATAATTGGAAATCTCGGATAATGCGCCCTTAGTAAACTAAGGGGTTTTCGGCTTCTCCCGTTTCAGCAGTTTTTTCAATAGTTCCTGCGTGTCCTGCCTGTGAAAAATGAGTTTCAACAACAGCATGACATCATCATCTGTCAGGCGTTCCGGCTCTTGCAGAAAACTTTCCAGCATACCGCCACGAGTGCAGAGCCGGTGTGTCCGTTCCTTTCGGGTAAGCTGTTTCAACTGGTGCTGCAACGCCCTTTCATCATTGATGGCTTTCCGCAGTTTCTTTTCGCTTTTCTCCAGTTCCCGGTTTAGCTTTTCCAGCTTTGAGGTATCAGGCAAGGGCAGCGTCCTCCTTTCCCGGTATCAGCACATAAATCCGGTTCGGTTCTCCCACGCCCTGACGCACCCGCATGATAAGTCCGGCAGTTTCCAGTTCATTCAGAGAACGCTTGACCGTCATGGGGCTGCGGGACAGGACTGCGGCAATGGCTGTGACAGGGAAGCAGACAAACAGGATTCCGTTTTCGTCCTCCTGCCCTTTGGAGAGCATAGCGTCCAGCATCCGGCAGTACATGACCTTTGCGGTGCTGCTGATTGGAAATCCTGTCAACACTCTTGGAAAGGGCATACAGGGCGGCAATGGTGTGTCTATCGTCATAAATTCAAATTTCATTCGTTGTGTTCCTCCTTTTTCTTGGCTCGTTTGGATAAATAACGGGGGCAGTCAACCACAACCGCCCGGAAGCTCTGCTTGCACTCATGCTGGCATTTCCGGCATAATTCGTTATAAGTGACACGCCCCCGGTCATTGAGGTAAAAAGAAAGCTCATGCTTCCTCTTTTTGCTCATTCTCGGCATATTGCGTTTCCTCCCGTTTTAGTGTATGATTTCGGGGCGATTTTCGGAAAAATTACGGTCATAGAGCCGCCTAAAATCTCCCGAAGTATCAGCGATAGGGTAGACTGTCCCCCTATCAGATTGTCGTGTTTCGGTATCATTTCGGTGTCAGTTCGCCAGTTCTCCCCGGTGTCGTTCCTCCCCTGAATCTCACAGCGGCGTATCGCTCCCTTTGGTACGCTCGTTCCGGTCAAGGTTCCTCCAAATCCCTGCCAAAAGTCATGGCGCTACATCGCCGGGGAAGCATATCCCACACAGGCTGGTCATTCGATTGGAATAATCCATCGATGAACTACCTGTATCATAGAACATTTTTGTGCCCTGTGCCGTATGTCCACAAAGTAGGAATTAGGGGTAAAAAGCGGAAATTTCCACGATTGCGGAAAGTGTGATATAATCCAGTTAAGCGGCAGCAATGAATCCGCCGGAAAGGAGCGTGCGCCCATGAAAGGAGCAACAAGCATACAGGAACGCCTTTGGGAACTCCGCAAGGATAAAGGCTTAAATCTGGAAGAACTATCAAAGCTGACGGACATTTCTAAATCAGCTCTTGGAAGTTATGAAAAAGAGAATGTTAAGGAAATCAATCATGGCTATCTTGTCACGCTGGCAGACTTCTATGGGGTTTCCGTTGATTATCTGCTGTGCCGGACAGAGAACCGGGAGCAGATCAACACGCCACTAACAGAGCTGCATTTGAATGATGAGATGGTGGCACTTCTGAAAAGCGGTCGGATTAACAACCGCCTGCTCTGTGAGCTTGTCACCCATAAGGATTTTATCAAGTTTCTTGCGGATATTGAGATTTATGTGGATGGGATTGCCACCATGCAGATTCAAAACCTCAACGCCCTTGTCGATACTGTCCGGCATGAAATCATTGAACGGTATCGCCCCGGCGAAGATGACCCGCATTTGAAAGTGCTGCAAGCCGCCCATATCAGCGATGATGAATATTTCAGCCACATGGTTCTGGATGACCTCAATCTCATTATCCGGGATATTCGGGAAGCTCACAAAAAGGACAGTGAGAGTGCGCCCCAAACCACCGTTGCCGATGAACTGAAAGAAAATCTGGAAGCGGTCGAAAATTTCAAGGGCAGTCGGGATGAAAAGCTCGTTGTCCTTTACTGCAAGCAGCTCGGTATCAACTATAAAAATCTGTCAGACGAAGAATTTCGCTGGCTGATTCGGATTCTCAAAAAATCAAAGAAAATGGGAACGCCTATCAGCCAGAGGAAAAAACGGTAAAGAAAAAACCGCTGTTGCATGGTTTGTTGGCTCCCATGTAGCAGCGGTTTGTGCTGTGGTTATTCAATTAAAATTTCAAAGTGACAAACTTAAACTTCTTCAACATCAATAACATTATATCCTCTTTGCTTTAATGCCTTCGCAAAAAATCCCATTCCAGAAATTAGTTTTCCAGTAAAGCTACCATCGTATATTTGATTTACACCACAAGTAGGACTTCTGGATTGTAATATAACCAAATCAATATCTTCATTTTGAATTTTTGATAATGCCATTGACACTGCTTTATTATATTCAGAATTAACATCATTTCCATTTTCATCTACTACAATCCCATTCACAATTTCTGCACAAGGTCTAGGAATTTTCATGCCAGCTAATACTTCTGGGCAAATAGAAATAACTTCTTTATCCTTTAAGAAATTGATAACTGCTAAATTTTTATTGTTTTTTCCGTTATATTTACAGTTTGTTCCCATAATACAGGCACTAACTAATACCTTCATATTTATCACCCCAAATCAAATTCATTTACATAATCCTTCTACCACACCGTTATGAATAAATCATCTCGTGCAAAACAATTTCTTCCGCCCGGTTGTGAATGTTATTGCAACACTGCACCCATTCCATTTGAGAAGTACGCTTCAATTCCTCGGTCACGCCCTCAGTAGCTTTCATCTGCTCCATGATGGTGTCTAACCGTTCTGTGAGGTATTCAAGGGATATTTCTTTTTGCCGCCGTCTGCTCCTGTCACGCCATGCGTTGATAGCCGCAAAGCGTATGACGGTCTTGCAATAGCCATTGAAAGTATACATAATGTGTTCTCTGTATGCTTCTGTGCAAGGCATAAATGATTCCCCCTTTCTCCCACATAGGGCGGTGCATGGTTTACAGTTGCATTTTTATAATTCAAAGGGGCGGTAGCAATTTTAGACTGTCGCCCCTTGACTGCTTATTAACGAAAATAATTTGTGAGATATTCCATAGCCGCATCAGATACTTTAAATGTCATTTTCATACCAGCAATTTTCAGTGTGACATAAGGTATATCCTCATAGCAGAGCATTTCACATACAGAATACAATTCTCCGTCTGTTGCGCTTTCTCCAAATTTGATTGTTTCCTCCTGTGAAAGCTGAAAAGTTCCAGCTAACTCTGCCTCTTTAGGGAGTGCTTTCATCTCCCAATGCTCCATGTCTAATGCAAGTATAAAATCTGATATTTCCTCACTTTCCGTCAATGTCTGCGTTGCAGTGGAAGTATTTGCTGGAAGAATAGAGATTTCCTGTGCTTTGGAAAGTTCTTCATAATATTCAGATACATCTTCTTTTTCACTGTTGGCGTGACAGCCACAAAGAAGTATGGTAGGTATTAACAGCAACATCAATAATTTTTTCATAGCAACCTCACTTTCTGTTTTCATGATATTCTTCATTCATAATCAATACTCGGTATGCCCGGACAATACCAGCCATATAAACACACAAGAAAGCTCCTGCACCAGCCAATACCATTCCGCAAGCAAAAACGATATTATCTAACACATACATTTCAGCCGGTACAATCATCGGACAGAGTAAAAATCCAATGGCAATCAAAGCAATTCCGACAAGGTTAAGAATATGGGCTAATTTCTTTTTGTCGGCATAAACAGCAGTCAATTCTGATTTTACTGTTTTGTCAAAGGATAGGCTTTCTTTCCAAATTTTCCGATATGGATTATCTGCCAATTTTACAGAGAACAAAAGAATAATCCCCAAAATGACAACTACCATAAACAATATCATGCTTATTTCTGCGTCCCAAAAAGAAAGAGATAAACCGCCGACAAATAAACCAGCCGCTATACCAATTTTTATCATTTTTCTTTTTTGATAGGCAAGGAATCCGTCTGCCATTTCCCGGCTGACATATATTCCTTTTTCATCTGGATTTATCTCTGGCTTCTGTGTATCTTCCTCATTGAGAAGATAATCCAAAGACACATTAAACAGTTTACTCATTCGGACAATTTTTTCGGTTTCGGGATAGCCGTTGTCACGTTCCCATTTACTGATTGCCTGTCTTGATACTTCTAACTGATAAGAAAGTTCCTCTTGTGATAAACCAGCTTCCTTTCTCAATTTTTGTATTTTTTCTCCAAATGTCATGTTGGTTTCCTCCTTTCGCTACCAACCTTACTATTTTTGCTGGTAGCACACCACCAAAATGTAGTTTCTATTACGCAACTTTGGGTTGCAACTGTGCGTTGCAAGCGATTTTTTGCGCTTTTTCGCGCTTTTCTATTATATCGCCACATTTTGTAAGAGTAAACACATAGCTCTATAAAATAATGGATAAAAGATGTATGGGTGATGGGATTCCGTAGTAGTCGGCATTGTGGGAAAATCCAAAAGTTTTGATTTTCCCACAATGCTTGTCTTTTGGTCTTTGGTTTCTTTGGTTCGGAATAGTTTGGTGCTGGCGGTCTATCTCTTGTTTTCGGTTTCTTGCTTCTTTACCGTACATGAGCATTTATTTACGTATTATCATTTAACTTGGCATATACATATGTATCTTTCCAAATCGCTTTTTCAGTTTCATCTCTCCAGAAATATACATTTTTTCTAAAATGAGCTTCACGTTGAAATCCTAGCGTTTCAAGTAATTTCCATGAATTCTTATTATTGGGGTCACATTCTGCATATATCCTATGTACCCCATTTGAAAATGCCTGTTGAATTAAAACTTTGCAACTCTCAACAGCATAACCATTTCCCCAATAATTCCGATTAAACACATATCCTATTTCCAGTGCTTCAAAGTCACGCTTTCCCATATATACATTTCCAATCATTTTGTGCGATTTTTTCAATTCGACAGCAATCATTTCATCTGTACTTATGCGCCATTTAAGATTTTCTTTTGCTTCATCAAAAGATAGCGGTTTATATGGTTCATATTTCACCACTTCTTTATCAGATAAATATTCAAATAAATCCTGTATATCTTCTTTCTTGTATCTTCTTAAAATCAACCTCTCGGATTCGGCTATGATTATTTTGTTTCCCATGTCATTCTCTCCTTATGCTCTTATATTGTTCTGTGCAAGTTATAAAAATTTTCATTTCCTCTGCATAAAATAGTATAATCTATTTTATTGTTGATAGGGGAACACTTTGAATTTATAAATAAAAGATGTGCCAAATTTTTTACATGGCACATCTCTTTGTTATAAGTTCTTTGTTTTTTCCTGCCTTATGATTCTTTGAATACTTTTTTCCACAAGAAAATATTTTTGGGAGAGTTGCTTAATTGAAAGCCCGCTAATATATTCCATGTAGATATTTGTATTTCGTATAGATAGTTCTCTTTTTGCCAAAGTATCAACTTTTCGTCCTTTTTTCTTAGGTTCCGATTTAGGGATATAGATAATCTGACCATCTACATAACATTGTATCTGCTTAATTATCTCTATTGGCAATACATCTTTGGCACGTATATAGTTCATGTGTTGCACCTCCCAAAGAAATCATTTAGGATAAGCATGAACTATTACTTTTTAGTTTTTTTGCAATAGCTCATGCTATGCAACTTTTGTTCTACTCATAAATTAATCTTACCTCCTCTTCTAAAAAGTATTATATATTTAAAGGCAGTTAAAATCAATGCTTGTCTTTTGGTCTTTGGTTTCTTTGGTTCGGAATAGTGTGGTGCTGGCGGTCTATCTCTTGTTTTCGGTCGCTTGCTTCTTTACCGTACATGAGCATTGGAGCCAGGGTTGTCCGAGCCGTAGCCCTCCAACAGATTGACTACGCCCCATACTCCAAGGCCAGCGCCGAGGGCGATCACAAGGGTCTGCAAAGTATCAATAGCGGAAGTAAAAAACTGCATAGAGCCTCCTTTTCTCCGGGGTATTCCCGGCCATGAAAAAAGCCGCCATTTCTGGCGGCAGTTACCGACTTCGGGACACTTTGTCCCAAAGCCCATTTATGCAAAGGCATCCGGATCGTCAATATCGTCATAGTTGAGGATGTCCTCGTCCTCGCCTGTGAGCCCATTGTCCTCCACGGACACCTTATACACCTCGCATAGTTCCTCCGGCCCGGGCCGCCTGCGGCGGTTGATGAGCCTGTCGAGGTCAAAGGCGTTTTTAATTTTATCGGCCTCAGCCGTGTATTTGTAGTTAGGGTGCTTTTTCAAATCATATTTGGGAGAGAAGAACGGGGGCAGGCCCCGTAACTGCAAAATGCACTTGTCCCCCGGCATAGTTGCCAGTTCCGCCGGGGTCATCAGCTCCCGGCCCAGCCGCTGGTTGTTCTGGCTGTAGCTTTCCGACTGGCCACGGGAGCGGCTGTCGGTCTGCATGGAGATCGTGGCCTTTCCCAGCCAGTTCTCGGATATTTCCTTGATCGTGCTGGCCTCCCGGCCTCCGAGGAAGATCACGCTGTCCATATTTCCCAAAATCGTCTCAGCGTGTTTGTCGTAAATGGCCTTGCACTGCGCTAACAAACTGCTTTTTCATGGCATTGCGCTCTGCATGGGGAAAACAGACATTGAAAACCTCCCGTGCCGTGTCAGCCACCTCCGGGCATTGATCGTGCATTTTGGCTTTCAGCCATTTCTTCTCGCTGTCCGTAAGCCGCCGCATGGGGAAGTCCATCAGGCGGTTCATATCCATTGCCGCCGCTTTTTCCGCAGCGCTTAAACGGGAACAGGCTTTGCAGATGTGGGCGGCATGGCCCTTCCCGGAAAACTTTTCATTTGCCTTATGCTCACCGCATATTTTACAGTAATGCCCGTGCGGGCGTTTTTTCTTTTTTGACATCTTAAGTTCCTCCATTCCCTGCACCTATTATACAGTGAACCGTCAAAACTTCAAAGATAGCAGTGGGCTTTTTTTTAATTCTTTATGCGGGTATGTTTCCTCGGCTGGCGCAAAAAAACAGGCTTTCCATGCCCGTATGGAAACCGGGCAGGGAAAACCTGTTCTGCTGTGATTTACTCCGCTTCTGTCAGTTCAAGCTGTCCAAATTCTTCATCCGTCATATCCCGCAGTTTTCCGATCACCCTGCCGGACAGCTCCGCCATATCCGTATCTTCCAGATAGGGCAGCGCCCTTTCAATATCCCCTATGACTTCGTTCCTGCTCTCTCCCGCAAATATGCAGATCAAATTGCTTTCTTCCACGGTAAACATTGTATCCATATCCTTACATCTCCCTCTGCTTATTTTTTATGTTTTCTTCATGCCCCTGTCCTGCCGCCTGCGCCTTTTTCTCCGCAAGGCGGGCTTTTAAGGACGGTTTTGCGACTGGCTTCTCCTGTGCCTTTTTGTTTTCCTCTTTCTGCGCTTTCTCCCCTGCGCCGTTATTCAGCACATTATCCACCATGTTGTAATTCTGTTCTTCCATTTCCTCAATCTTAGCAAGGGGCTTGTATTCTGCCAGCTTTTCAAGCAGTTCCATAGCCCTCTTTCTTTCCTCCGGCACTGTTCCGTCCGCAGCTATATCGGCAAGCCACAATGCAATATCATGGGTATCCCTCTGCTTTAAGGCTTCCGCAATCTCCGACACGTTCTCCGTCATGCTCTGGCTGCTGTCACGGTAAAGGGCGGTATCATAATCATATGTAAAGCGGTCAAGCTCCACCGCAAGCTGCTCTGCAGATGTCAGATCAGGCATACGCTTCTCCCATACCTTCGCTTCGAATTCCTCGCTCATACGTCCGTCTATCTCCATTTCCGGCAGCTTTGCCGCAAGCTCCGCAATCACTTCCATTGCCTGCGGGTTGCCCTTTATATCCGGGGTATACTCTAAAATATCAAGGTCAATCCGTTTCCCGGTTAAAATGTCAATCCCCACATCCTCAAACGCCTCCGTTCCCGGTGTATGGATATTGACGCCGATTGCGGGGATACCGTGCATACGCTCCGGCGGTATCTGTCTCCAGATTGCGACAGCTTCCTCCACAGTAGGGATATTCTCATAAAACTCGCCTAAATTGTGGAACTCGCCGCACTCCGCAACCGTCAGCGTCACTTCCGTTTCTGCCTGCTCCGGGAACAGGCTTTCTTTCGTTTCTTTTTGGTTTTCCTCTCTGGAAATGCTGGCAGCCAGGTCTCTCTCCCTGGCTTCACGCACTCCCTCCAGATAGTCCTCCACCTGCGGGAGATACGTTTCCAGGCTCCCCGTCCTCTGCGCCGTGATCGGGTTAATATCCACTTTCACACCGCCGATATGAAGCCCGCTTTCATTGAACATATCAAACAGCGCATCTTCCCGTTCATTCGTGGAAAGCTCCACCACCACATCAAGGTCAGAGCCTTCCTGCTCCAGACCCCGGCAGCGGCTCCCAGCTACTGCCGCATCCACAATCACAGCGTCTATGCCGGATTCATCTAACTGCGCCTGCACATGGCATTTTACAGTTTCCTCTATCTCTGCCGGGTTCATTTCGCTGATCTCATGGAACAGCTCATTTGTCTTTGCCTTGAAATCTGCCACCACATCGCTCTGCGGCATGACAGCATTTGCCGCCTCCGCCTTCTCCATCAATCCATCATAATCAATCGTTATCAGCCTGTCACCGTCATGGATATTTCCCCTTGCGCCATTATCAAAAGGAATTATCTTCAAATCCTCCACGATTTCGTTGATCGCTTCTTTGATACCGATACCGGGATTGTCATATACGCCGCCGTCTATTTCCTTATAATCCAGGCCCATAATGGAATAGTCATAGCCGCCCTCTGTTTCCTGGATGCTGATGTAACGGTCTGCTATCTGAAAGGCAAGCTCTGTTTCCGCCGGTTCTTCCGGTTCTGTCTGTTCCGGCTTCAGATCATTCTGCTTTGCAGATTGATCGACATCGTGTCCGGGAGTTTCCTGTCTGCCCCCTAAAGACTGCTTCATTTCCGCAAGAACCTTATCCTTTTCATCTCCAAGGTCAATGATCTCGTCACCCTCGTCCAAATCCTCTAATTCTGGTGTTTTAGCCAATCTTCCCGGCCCGGTCTGCTCCGCCTGTGGTTTAAGCCTTTCTGTTTCCGCCTGCTCCTTCTGTGTCTGTTCCGTCTCTGGCCGTCCTGTTTCCGGCTTCTGCGCATCCTGTCCGGAAGCCGCTTTTTCCTGTCCGGCAGACATTTCTTTTTCCAGTTCCAGGGCTTCCCTGCGGAACATACCAATAAAGCCGTCCAAAACTGCCGGGTGGCTGCCCACGATCAGTTCACGGTTCATATCTATTCCATGCACGATATTTTCAGGAATATAAAACTCTGATGCCCACGCTTTGTTATCCCTTGAAAAACGTCCATCCCATGATTCCTGTTGGATCGTGTTGGCAAGGATAAACGCCATGCGCTCCGCACCGTACTTTTCCGCCAGCGGCTTTACAATATCATGCTTTAAGTGCATACCGTCAAAATTCTGCCGGATTGTTTCCTCAACCGCTTCCTTGCATTCCCTGTCAAATTTGTGGGATTCCATATATCTGTCCACTTCCCCATGCTCGGCTGCATAACTCAAAGTATGCCCATAGAAAGCCGGATAGGTTTCCTGTTCTGTTTGTCCAGCTTCCGGCTTCTGGACATCATGTCCAGAAGTTTCCTGCCTTGCTTCCGGTTCCGCTTTTTGAATCTCCTGCTCTTTTACTCCCTCTAACCCACGCACAAAATCAGGAAGTTCCGTAAAGCCGAATGAATCCACAAAGTGTGTGCTGTTCTCCCCGTTCTCATGCAGCACTACAACGTCACTGACAGATAGGGAATGCCCTTTATAATCTGCCGGGTGGTCTATGTTGAATTTCTCAAAAACCGCGTTGAGCTTCTCCCTCTGTGACTGCCCGTGTATGTCTGAAAGCTCCCCTGCATAGACAAGGTTATAGTTTCCCGGCTGGATTTCCCCGAAATCGTCAGAAAGGATACCTCTTTTCAAAAGTTCCTCTGTACCCGCAAAATGAAAATCCCGAAGCTCCGGATTGTCTTTTAATTGATAAATGCCGTATTGATCGGTATCGCCATGCAGAAGCTGTGTTTCCCTGTTTGCACTGCTGTCCGCAAGCTCTGCCCGCATGGAGCGCAGTTCCCTCTCATTCTCCCAATCGCTTTTTTCAATGCCGAAGATGCCCTCATGCCCCGTAATCTGTTCTTTATCCTCTATTAAGGTTTCCGAACCGTCCTCATGGAGCTGGTACACGGGCAGGTCACGGTCAAACAGCTCCAATGCGGTTTCTTTTGTAAGCGGGAGCATTTCTTCCCATGTGTAGCCGTATCCGTGCATTTCCGACAGACCGATCATGCCATCGGGAAGCGCATCAATTTCCGCCTGTGCGTCAATGACCGTCAGCGCTGCATTGGCAGGCTCGTTTTCAATCCGGTATGCCAGCATATCCGCCAGTTCCTTTGTTTTCTCATAATCGTCCAGCTTGTACCCATAATTTACAATCAGGTTCCTTTCATCAGGGGAAAACACGCCCTTCCCATGCTCCAGACGGTGTATGATAGATGCTGCATATTCCATTCCGGATAAATCTTTTTCAAGGAAAACTTCCTCTGCCTTCAAGTCTGCCGCAATGTCAAAAAATTCAGGCAGACCGCTGTTCCTGCCGTCTTTTACGATGATTGGCACATACTCAGCTCCGTTTTCCTCCATAAAATCCTGAATATTCCCGTCCCACTCATTCTCGTCCAGTGCCGCCAGCTTATAGGCAAGGTCAAACGCCTGCTCCCGTGTCATGTTGGTAATCTTGTCAATCTCATATCCGTCATTTTCACCGTACATGATTTTCAGAACCACATCACTGTCCTTGATTGGCTCATTGGCTTTCCTGTCCATCTCCATTGCATATTTGACATCGGTTATCTCACGGGTGTCGGTGTTATAGATGTAATCTACATGAAATTCCTCCACTTCCTCCGATTTGTCATCCCCCAAATGGGTAACCCATGCGCCCCTGCTCTCTAAGTAGGCTTCCACGTTCTCCCTGTCCGCATCCGTCATGGCAAGCAGGCTGTCCATCAGCTCCGTTCCCTCCATGCCCTTAACGCCTGCAATGTCAAAATGGGAACGCTCCGTATTGGATACCGCAAGAATAAACTCCTGTGACTGTTCCTGCATGATTTCCCGGTCACGCTGCAGCTCTCTAAGCTGTTCCTCTATGCCGGTGATAAGCTCCGATGCCGTCCTGCGGATTGTATCAAGGGAAGATTTCAGCTCCTTCATGTCACGTCCTGATGACCAGCCCGCAATGTAACCGAACGTATATTCGGAAGTATCAATTCCGAAGTGGCTGCAAACCGTAAAGGCAACTCCCTCGGCTTCCACCTCTTTGGTGTTCCTGTCCTTTGCAGGTGCAAGGATATCCTCTTTGCTGACTTCCTTATTGTGCAGCATGGAATGGGCTGTTTCATGCACCATTGTCTTTAAGGTCTGGCTTTCGCTCATTCCCTCCTGCACCGCAATCCGGTTTTCCTCTATGTTGAAATAGCCCTTTGAAGCGCCGGGAATATCCTCAAAACCGATTGGGGCAGGGGCAACATAGGTAATTGCCTTTATAAAGTCCTCATATCCCTCCACCGTGGATAAAAGCTCTTTTGCTTCCAGTTCCGGAAGCGGCTCACCGTCCGTCTGCGATACGTCAAACACGGACACGGCACGGAAAGAGGGAATTTTAACCTCGACCTCTTCCGTCTGCGGCATACCGTCCTTATCCAGCATGACCTCCCCAGTCACAGGGTCTAATTTATCCCGTTCCTCTTTGATTTTATAAGGGGCGGGGGCAAGGATACGGATTCCCTTTTCCCCTCTTTTTACATGGCGGTTGAAATTCTTCTGCCATGCCTGGTATCCTGCGACTAAACTGGCATCAGGGCGTTGTAAGGCTATCAGGAGCGTGTTGTTGAAACTGTAATTATGGAATTTTGACATGGTGGAGAGGTAATTTCTATACTTCTCGCTTTCAAAAAGTTCCTTTAACCCCTCCTCCAGTTTGTCAGTAATCTCTTTTACTTTCTGTTTTTCAGTCATGGAAACTGTGTTTACATTTGCATCTGCCATATGGTTATTTCTCCTTTTCCTCCATAAAAGCAGGAAACAGACTGTTTTCCCTGTCTGTTCCTGCTCCGGATATTTTTATTTGCTGAATTTTATAAACATGCCGCTACGCTTTTTGTCTTTGCCTTGTCCGGCTCCGGCGCTTTCTTCTGCTGTCCCGCTTTTTCTTTCATCTGCGACAGCTTATCCTTTACGGACACCCGCCCACCTTTCTCCGCTTCCTTCCCGGCATCCAGACGGTCAGAGAGCCGATCCAGCTTTTCAAATGCCTGATCCGCTGCATCAATCTTTTTCCGGAGGTTCTCCACCGCCTTTTTTACAGGCTTGTTGACTGCCCTTGTCAGACCGACACCCGGCTTTTCGTCCGATGCCTCTTTCGTGCCTTTCCCGGCTAACAGCCTGCCAACGTTGGAAACGCTGTTCCCGATCTGCTTCAGTTCGTCCCCGATGCTGTCAATCTGGTTGGCTGTCTTTTGATAGTCCATCATCACATCAACCAGACGCTCACGGTAATCCGTAAGCGCCGCTTTCACACCGGAAATTCCTTTCCGGACAACTTTGCACATCTCCGCTTTCCCTTTTTCCTTAAAAGCGCTGACTGCCTGTTTTAAAATAATTATAAAGTTTCTGCTTTCTCCTTTGCCTTTTTCGGCATGGCTTTCTCTGCATCTCCCCCGGCGGCTTTCACTTTGAACGCTTCCAGCTTTTCCTTTAACGATGCTCTCTGTACAGGCTTATCAGCCATTCCAGCCGTAAGTTTCAGCCCCTGCGGATTGCTATTATCCACTGCATAATTATGCCTTGCATTTTCTACCGGGTACGGTGTTGGTGCATCCGCAACGCATTCCCTTGTTTCCGTTTTTTCCTCCTGCCCCAACTTCTGGACATCATGTCCAGAAGTTTCCTGTCCTTCATTTTCTTCCTCCGGCGCATCGTCCATGCCAAGCGCATCATCGCCCTTTTCGTCCATATTAAGCAGGGCATTTAGGGCAGAAAGGCGTTCCATTTTCTCCGCAAGCTCCGCTTCCTGTGCAAATGGTTTTGTGACCTCCACTTTTGCAGTTTCAAGCTGGCGCTCCACATTTTCAAGTTTGGTCTGCGCTTCGGCAAGCTGTTTCGGCATGGATTCCAGTGCATGGTTGATACGGGAAATGTTGCCGAGAGGGTCAGAGCCGATCTCAAGGTTATGGGAAAGCTGCCCTTTTAAGTTCATCACAAATTTGTGATTAAAAGAATCAAAGGACACCGCCATCTTAAATCCGGCGTATTCCCCCACTGTTGCAGGCACATTGACCGTTTTCATCTCCTTGCACATCTCCACGAGTGCGGTTCCGGCTTCTTTTTTATCCGTATAAACTTTATCCCCGACTTTCATAACAAACTGTTCCTTATCTGCCGGGAGCTTCGTCTTTGCAGTCTGAATATCCGCCGTCATGCCGCTGATCCTCTCTTTCAGAATGGCTATCTGCTGCGGGTAATGCTTTGCGATATTATCCTCAAGGCGGTATTTCTGGCTGGTATGGTTCGCTTTCATCAGCTTTAACTTGGATACCTGAATATCCAGGTCCATCTTTTCCTTGATGTAGGGATTGCCCGTTGCAAGGGCTTTTACCTCTGCATAAGTGAGCGCCGCTTCGTCCACGTCCTCACAGCTTCGTACCGGGGACTTGCTCGTCATAATCTGCCCGATGAATTTCTGCTTGTTTTCGATGAGCTGGTCGAGTAGGTCAGCGGTATTACTACCGCCTTCCCCTCTAAGAACCGTGCATGAGAGTTTCCCCTCACACGGCTCAAGCACTTATAAGCCCTGTATCACCAGAGCCGGTTCACCAACTTCTTTTGAGTAATGCAGTTTTCTGTGACAGCCTGCGTCTACTAAGATTCTTGTTATCTTATAATCGTTCCCCGTGGCTTCATGGATTCTGTACCCTTCCTCTACTGTGATAGCACCGCCGCATATAGGGCAGATTCCTTTTTGTGCTTTGTAGAGGGCATTCAGCTTCCTTCTGCCCTTGATTTCACGAAACATTCTCTCTGTATCTCTTTCTTCAAAATATCCTGTAAACCTGCTGTCAAATGGCGTCGCTTCTGATTTTGTTTTCAGCCACCTTACGATATTGGTATCCGTGGCATATATCAGATTAAGTTCAAACGAATCAGACATTTTAACGCTGAATGTCCAGCTTCTTGTGCCAACCCGTCTGAAATATTTCTTTGCTATCCATTTATGGCTCTTTTTAGGGTGTCTCCGTTTGCACCACTGCCATAAGCATCTCCACACATCAAAATCGAATCTTTCAAATGCCTGTGACGAAACATTGTATTTGTGGAAATTCACCCACCCACGGATGACCGGATTTAATTTCCGTATCAAATCTTCCTGCTTCATGGACGGATTTTTCTTGATTATCTCCCTTATCTTGCTCACTATGGCTTTATAATTCTT
This sequence comes from Dorea sp. 5-2, assembly GCF_000403455.2. Lineage (GTDB taxonomy): Bacteria > Bacillota > Clostridia > Lachnospirales > Lachnospiraceae > Sporofaciens. The sequence continues at coordinate 26,068 of NZ_KE159730.1, forward strand.
TTTGGACGGTTTAGTCAGGAGTTTGTCTTTGTACCACCTTATATTGCTTCCGAGAAAATCGAAACCGTCTTCGATATGGGTAATGACTGTTTTTTCTTCCGACAGTTCCAGCCCTCTCTCTGACAGGAATTCCCGAATAATGGGAACCACACCGTTTTCCAAAATCTCCCTGCTTTCGCCAGTGACAATAAAATCATCAGCGTAACGTACAAAGTTTACTTTCGGAAAATATGCTTTTCCATTTACTTTCGTTTTGTGGTATTTCTTCTTAATCTGGACTTCCAGACCGTCTAAGACCATGTTACAGATAGTTGGCGAGATAGCCGACCCCTGTGGGCTTCCCAAATCAGTCGGGAATAACTTCCCTGTTTCGATATACCCACTTTTTAACCATTTCCGCAAAATATCCTTATCCATTGGAATGTGGTTTAAAATCCATTCATGGCTGATATTATCAAAACAGCCTTTAATGTCTCCTTCAAGCACCCATTTGGGTGATTTTCCTTTATTCAGACAGGTAAAACTCTGCTCAATAGCGTCCTGCACACACCTTTTTACCCGGAATCCATAAGAATTCGGGTCTGCTGTGATTTCTGCTATCGGCTCCAACGCAAATTTATACAATGTCTGCATTGCCCTGTCCTTCATACATGGAATGCTTAACGGGCGCATTTTCCCGTTTTTCTTCGGTATATACACCCTTTTTAGCGGCAGTGGATTATAACCCCTGCGTTTCAAGTTGAGAATTGCTTCATATTTCAATTTGGGGGTAGACCATAAAACTTTGTCTACGCCTGCTGTCTTTTTACCTTTATTACTCGTTACCCTTCTTACGGCTAAAGCACGTCCATAAAAAGAGTGTGTGAGCAGCCACTGCAAGGATTTCACTTTGCCTGTCCTGCCCTGTTGTTGAGCCTTTACGATACGCATTTGCAGTTTTTTAACATATGCTTCGGCTTTATTCCAGTCAATGGAATCCCATGCCTTTGCAATGTCAGAAGTCGCACACGTTTTACCGTTCATTTGCTTTACTCCTTTCAAAAATTCTATAAACTCTCTCGTAATCAAGCACCCTGCGGAATTCTGCCCCCTTTCGGGTGGGGCAAATCTTGAACCCCTGTCCGTCCTCATTACAAGGTCGGCATTCGCTTCTTCCGCAATCCTATACCCGCATTCCCAACGGCTTCCCTTACGGTCGGCTTGCCCATATGGGCAGGAATACGGGCTTGACACGTTCCACTTAACCAACAATTATTTTGATAGTTTAGGTTCCACCTCTACTCCGGCAGTCATAACGTCCGTGTACTCCCAAGCGTGGAGAGGAGTAACCGACTGCACACCTTTTGGTTCAAGCCTGTCAGCTACTTTGGCTTGTTCAGCCTTAACGAAGCTTGCGGTGATTCAGTTAATTAACCATGCTATCAGTAAAAGCCTGCACCCTAACCGCCTTGTAGCTAGCAGTTTCATCCGCCCCTCACGGTTTGGATTCCAAGTAGGGTTACGTTTATATCCGCTTCCGAACAGTGCCATTACTGGCAGAGCCGGGGATAACGGCTTCATCCAACGGAATGGATGGTTTGGTCGGCATTGCCGCCAAACAGTTAAATTAAGCGACTTCGTGTCGCACCCAACTGTACGAATCGAATGTACCTTCTGTTACATAGCGGAAAATCTTAACCTTTGGATTGAGGTTGCCCTGCCTTAAAATACGCCCCTCCTGCTGTTCAATGTCAGTCGGTCATTTTTTGCGGACAGTTCATACATGCTATCCTTTTCTGTTCTCTGCTCCTGCGTTTGCTCTCGTTTGATTTCTCCCTCCGTATCTTCTTGGCACAAGCAGGACAATACCTTGATGCACCAGAGCCCGGGACATATTCAACGCCGCACACCGTACAATTTTTAGCGGGCATTGCTGCCCACCGTTTTGTAGGTATGATATGTAATTCATCGACAAAGCCGATGAATTTATAGTAAATCTTGATTTCCTGCTTCACTGTTCCGTCTGCCATCTTCTCACGCTCCGAAACAAGTATCTTGTCTATGAGTGCGTTTATAACTGTTGCATCCAGTTCTTTTAAGCCTTGATAATTTCGGATAAGGGCGAGGAAGTCACGGATTCCCCGTGATTTCTCGTAGCTTTCATTAAGAGTTTCCGTCACCTCTTTCAGCCTTGCTTCAATTTCAAGCTGCTCTTTCTGGTATTTCCCCGACATCATCTCAAAATTCCGCTCGGTAATACGCTCCATGACCTTATCCTCGTAGAGAGAGGAAAACAGCCTGTCCAGTTCCGCAAGGCGTTTGTTCAGCTTCTTACGTTCTTTCTCTAATGCTTTCGCCCTGCTCTGGTCTGTTTCCGTGAGCCGCTTTTCTATGGCCCTGACCGCCTTTTCATCATTCACTGCCATATCCGCAAAACAGTTGATGTCGGCAAGAACGGCATTGAATAAATCCCTTGCTTCTATATTGTGGGCACTACACTCGCTTCTTCCGTTTCTTGCATAATTATTACATGAATACTGTACACAGTCGATAATCTCTGGGCGTTTCCTCCTGTGTACGTTCATTGCCCGCAGAGCACATCCGCAGTCCACACACTTGATAACGCCTGCAAAAATATTTACAAATCCTCCCTTGTTCTGTGGAAGCCTACGACTTGTAATAAGCTGTTGGACAATATCAAATTCCTCCTGCGTGACTATTCCCTCATGGGTATTGGGTATCACTTCCCATTCTTCGGGCAGCTTAGAGGGGCGTTTCTTGCTTTTCATATTGGCGGCAATCCGTTTGTAGCCTACAAGATTTCCCGCATATATCGGGCTTCTTAAAATGCTCCTCACGCTGTTCCCACTCCAAATATAGCGTTTGTCCTCGTTCCCCTCAAAATGACGTTCAAAGCCTGTTTCGCCACGCTCCGCCGCATAAGCGGCAGGGCGTAGGATATGCTGTTTATTAAGATGTCTGCAAATTTTGGCAACTCCATTCCCTTTTAATGCAAGGTCGAATATCTCTTTTACAACATGTGCCACTTTATCATCTATCAGCAGATGGTTGTGGTCGGCAGGGTCTTTGATATAGCCATAAGGGGCGGTAGTTCCCATGAATTTCCCCTGTTGAAACCTCGCCCGATATGCCGATTTTATCTTAACAGATATGTCAGCGGCATACATTTCGTTTAAAATGTTGCGGAAAGGCGTGATGTCCATAGCAGATTTATTCAAGGTATCTACGCCGTCATTGACCGCTATATACCTCACGTTATGCTCTGGGAAGAAAACTTCCAGATATAACCCACAATCAAGATAGTTTCTCCCCAGACGGGATAAATCTTTCGTAATCACGCAGTTTATCAGACCGCTTTCAATGTCTTTTATCATATTCTGGAAACTTGGTCTTTGGAAATTTGTACCAGAATAACCATCGTCCACATACGTTTTTGCTATGTGCCATCCCTGCTTTTTCACATAATCCGTGAGGATGGATTTCTGTGTCGCAATGCTCGCACTCTCGTTATCCGTACCATCGTCTTTAGATAAGCGGCAATAAATGCCGACTAAATAGATTTTCTTTTCTTCTTTGATTCCTGCCATACTGTAAAACCTCCGTATCTGTCCTATCTGTTTTCATGTCCCATTGCGTACATTCTAAGCGGACAGCCCCTCATTGTCGAAGGTGTCGCCCTCGGCAATCTTCTTCCGAATATCCTCGGAGATAATCGGGACAAACGCTTCTGTAACGGTCTGTGTGCCGACATATTCACGGCTGATTATCATCTGCACTGGTGCTTTTGGCACGATACGCTTTCTCTTTTTATCTGCTTTCTTATCCTCGCCCATACTTAAATCTTCCTTTCCAGACAGGGCAGGGAAGAGTTTGGAAATGTCCCCGCCCTGCCAATCAGATACCATTAATCCTCGCTGTTTAATTCTTTCTGTAATGCTTTAAGGAGTGCCGCCGCTTCATCAGCGTTCAGCGTGATTCCCTTGCCGCACTTTTCACGGTTCGGGGAAAAGCTGCGGATGTCATACTTCGGCTCTTTCCCATTCCATGAAATGAGATTGATTTCCTTTGTGTAGCCACTGTCGCCCGTAGACAATACTGCGATTTCCTTTACGATTTCATACTGGATTTCTCTCATTCTCCATACCTCAACTCTCTGTATTTACTTCCCGAAAAAAGAAGATTAGCGGCTGTCACGGTTGCGTTTCCTCTGCAACTCACGCTCCAAAAGTTTGATGATGGTTTCCTCCATCTGCTTCGGCGTTGTGTTCTTCGGAAAGTATTTTTTCAGCTTGCTTGTGTTGATTTTCAAGGTTTCTTTCTGGTTGCCCTTTTCCTCCGTCATAATCGCAAATATCGTATCCATGTCAAGCCGCCCGCTCTGGCTTAACTGTTTCATCCGCTGTGCCTGTGAGAGTGAGGGCGTTGCTTCTTCGCTCTCCATCGTGGCAAAGAGGTTTTCCTGCTCGTCTTTCTTCAAGAAGGACAGTTCCACCGCAGGCGTGAGGGCGATTTTCCCCTCGTCCACCATCTGCAAAATCGGCGGTATCAGTTCCGTCAGGCGGATAAAACGCTGCACGGTCATCCTGCCCACGCCGAAGCCCTGTGCCACCTTGTCGTCCGTCCGCAACTTCGTCACAACTTGTGACGAGGTTAAGTCTGTGCGGAAACCCTGCCGCTTCATGGCTTCGGATTTCATCTTGTAAGCAAACGCCCGCTCCGATGGCAGGATATTCTCACGCTGCAAATTGCTGTCTACAAGGGTGATGATGGCTCGGTCACGGTCTAAGGGCAGGACAAACGCAGGCACGGTATTTATCCCTGCAAGTTCAGAAGCACGGACACGCCGCTGTCCTGCAATCACTTCATAACCGTCCCCGTCCTCTTTCGGGCGTGTGATTATCGGCGTGACAATGCCAAATTCCTTGATGCTTTCCGCTAACTCTGACAGTGTTTCATCTTCTGCCACATGAAACGGATTGTCGGGGAACGGGTACAAGTCTTTGGTCTTTAACACCTTAAAATCCTGTTTCTTCATTCACATATCTACCTTTCTTTCGCTCTGCTTCTATGATTTTTCTGCAATTCTTCCAACACTTCGGGCGGTATTTTTGACAGCAGCCGCCCCATCTGCTCGTTGGTTCTCTGCAATTCAAATATCTTCTGATTCGCTTTCTGCACCTTTAGTTCCTGCTCGTACTTTTCATCACGCATACGCCCCGCATAGTCTGATTCCTGCCCAATTCTCTCTTTCAAACTGTCGATATACGCCTGCTGTTTCCCGATTTCCTTAGAGAATTTCTCCACGTCTGGCAGCCATGCAGAGAGTAAATCTAACGCTTTATCCCTTTTCTTCCCTGCGTTAAAGGCGTTGATGTCGGATAGGGCAGACACGATTTCTTCATACTGTTTATCAAGCCTGCCGCCTAATTTATAGAGCCATGTGGGGACGTGTTTCCGCTTGGTTTCCATTGAGGACTGCCCCCGTTCAAGCTGATTCCACCGTGAGGACATCCGCTCATGGTAGGCGGTCTGCCACTCGGATAATGATTTCTGGTTGCCTAAGATAGCTTTCGCTGACAGCTTATTGTCTGGCGTAATCGGCACAAAGCAGAGGTGCATATGGGGCGTTCTCTCGTCCATATGGACGACAGCGGAGAGGATATTCTGCTTTCCAACACGCTCCGAAATGAAGTCAAGAGCCGTCTGGAAATACGCTTTTTGTTCTTCGGGCGGTAACTGGTTCATAAATTCTGGTGAAGCTGTGATGAGCGTTTCCACCATCATCACGCTGTCTTTCCTTGTCCTGCACCCCGCTTCGGCTACCATGCGGTTAATCTCTTTCTTGTAGGTGTACTTTGGTGGTGCTATGAGATGGTAATTGTTTTTAGAGCGTTCCATATCTATATCTGGGTTGCTTTTGTAGGCTTCTTTCTTCCGCTCGTTGTGGCGTTCACAAGCCGCAACGCCGCCCGCTTTTCGTTTCTGGAAACGCAGGATTGCATAAGGCATAGGCGGATTCCTCCTTTCTTTCGGCGGGTGACCGTCCTTTGGGGTGACAGCGGTGACGGTGGTGACAGCAGTTTTGGGATACCCCCTGCCGACTGCCGCAACTGTCACCCTCACCCCCTGCATGACGGTCATGTCGATGATGACGGTGTTTTTGGGATACCCCCCCCCCCCTCGCAAGAGCCGTCACCGTCATGCCGCCATTCTTTTATCCGAAGCCGTAAGGCGTAGGATAGCAGGGCACAGCCCTGCCTTAAGGGAGTCCAGAGGGAACGTCTGGCA
>NZ_KE159731.1:0-575 GCF_000403455.2 Dorea sp. 5-2
CCGGACACCGCCGAGCCGATGCTCTGGGCCAGCATGGAGCAGGAGGACAGGGTATTCATCAGCAGGCAGACCAGCAGAAACAGCGCCAGTGCAATCAGGAATCCCTTCTTGTGCCGCATGACAAAGCGGCCTGCCTGTTCCGCTTTTTCTTTGACAGACTTTGCCGCCTTGCCGGTCTTGTGCGCGGTCTTGGCAGTATGGCCTGCGGCCTGTGCCGTATGCCCAGCCGTTTGACCGGCGCGTTTGGCGGCGGCATATTCCTTTTTGATGGCCTGCTTTTGCTGCCAGCGGGAAAGGGGGTTGCTGGCAAGCTGGGGGTTCTCCGCCAGGGACTTTTGGTACAGGGCGTTGATGTTTGCTTTTTCCAGCTTTTGCTCCGCCCTTGCCGCTTCGCGGTAGGGTTTCAGTTTATGGCTGCGGTATCCCTCCCGCACCAGCCGCGCGCTGACTTCAACAGCCTGCTCAGTCTTGTGCGCCCCCTCCACGCCCACATTGTCCTGTTCGGACTTGCGGATTTCCTTATGCGCCCCGGCAAGCAGCGCGTTGGCCGGAGCGCCCCGTACCGCATGGGACAG
>NZ_KE159731.1:5445-18571 GCF_000403455.2 Dorea sp. 5-2
CTTTGGGTACGGGTACATAAGCCATTTTTGCATACTCCTTTCGTTAGTGGGCCTGGAAGATCGCCTTGGCCATGCTGCCGCTCTTAAAGAGGGTCAGGCAGAGCAGGACCGTATATCCCACACAGGACCAGATGGCGGCAATCGTATCCTCGTCGGTGGCGATGTTCTGCACCAGGACCGCGTAGATCGCCACGCAGACCATGATGAGGAACGCCTGAAAGCCTAACGCCATCAGGGAGCGCAGGTAATTCTGTCCCATGCCGCCCCATTCTTTGCCCATCATAGCGGCCATCGGAACCGGCGCAACCGAGGTGACGAGATAGATTTCCAGCATACGGCCATAAATGACGATAAAAATACAGATGGTCAGCGCCCACATGGTAAGGCCGATAAACAGGGACTGGAACCACAGCCCGAACAGCGGCCCCAAATCCATCTCCATGAGCCTTGGCTCCAAATCCGCCATTGCGGAGGAAATGTCGATGGAAGCGTCCGCGCCGATGACGCCGGAAGCCTGGGCCACGATTCCCTGGGCCAGATCAAACACGCCCATCACGATATTCCAGGTGTTGGTGACAATGAGGATGGCACAGGCGGTCTTGAAAATCCACTTGAAAAACACAGCGGTTTCAATGTCGTGGAAGTTGTTCTTGTCGGTGATGATCTGAATCAGCTCCAGCGTCATCACAAAGGCCAGGATCACGCCTGCTATGGGGAGAATGACCGTTTCCGAAAGGCTTTGGACCATGCTGAAAATACCCGCGTTCCAGCCCTGGGGCGTCTGCCCGATCTGCCCCGATATGTCCGCCACCTGGTTGTTGACCGAATCGAACATACTGGAAAGGTTGCTCATTATGCCGCCCACCAGCATTTCTTTCAGCCAGGTGGTGATTGCATCCAGCAGAAAATCCATACAGTGCTACCTCCTTTCCGCCCCTCCCGCGTCTGCGGGAGGGGCAAAGGTATGGGTGTTTCTGGTGCGGGGATTAGCCGAACAGACCGGAGAGCAGGGGTACAAGCACCATGCCGATCAGGGCAACGCCTCCGCCCGCCATGAGCTGTTTCATGCCCTGGCTTTTTGCTCATGTGAGATAAAGAAGTAAAAGAAGTGTAAAAAATTTTGCCGTTCCCTGTCCGGCTGACTGCCGGACGGGTCGGGCTTTAGTCGGGCAACTCTACCTTGCCGACAAAAGAATAATAGATTTCAATTTCCTGTCTGCGGAGCTTACCCCGGCGTTTCCCGTCAAGGGCTTCCGATTCGTGGATTACGATTTTCTCCACAAACTCCCGTAACAGGGTAGGGGTGAGTTCCTCAAAGCTGGTGTACTTGCGGACTACTTTCATAAACTTTTCAGCGTTCGCCGTGGCTTCCAGCGTTTTAGAAAGTTCGCCCTGCAGAACGGCGGCTTTCTCTTTCAGTTCCTTTTGCTCGGCTTCGTAGTCTGCCGAAAGTTCCGTGAAACGCTCGTCCGATATGCGCCCCGCCACACTGTCCTCATACAGCCGCTTGAAGATAGCAGAGAGTTCCGCAATCCGTTTTTCTGCCGCTTCCAGTTCTTTCTTCTTGGCGGCGTTGCGGCGTTTGCTCCCGTCCTCTGTCTGTTCGGTCAACAGCTTCATAAACCGGGCTTCGTGCTTTGCGGCGTAGCTGGTGACTTTCCGTAAATTCTCGGTCACTCCCTCGGTCAAAAGGTCGGTGCGGATAAAGTGCGCCGTGCAGTCTGCCGTGCGCTTCTTGTAGCTGCCGCATATGTAGCAGTCCTGCCGCCGCTTGTCCGTCTGATACCTCTGCTGGTACATGACGCTGCCGCAATCCGCACAAAAGAGTATGCCGGAGAACAAGCCCACTTCATCATAGCGGTTGGGGCGTTTGCGCTGCTTGCGTAGCTCTTGCACCCGTTCCCATGTGTCACGGTCTATGATTGGCTCGTGGTGGTTCTCAAATATTACCTGCTTTTCTTCGGGGTTCTCCTTGCTCTGCTTTACCTTGTAGGACACTTTTTCGGTCTTGAAGTTCACAAGGCAGCCCGTGTATTCCCGGTTTTCAAGGATATGCGCCACGGTGTTTGTCGCCCACCTGCACTCATAGCCGGGGTGGTAGCGGCGTGTGCTTCCCGTCCGGCGGTATTCCAGCGTTCCCGGCGTGGGTGTCTGCTGTTCCGTCAAGACACGGGCAATCTTGGTCGGTCCATTCCCGGCAAGGCAAAGGCTGTAAATCTGCTTCACCACGGGGGCGGCTTCCTCGTCAATGATGAAATTTTCGTCCTCGTCCATGAGGTAGCCGTACACGGGCTTGCTTGTGACAGGCTTCCCGCTCATGCCTTTTGAGCGTTTTACCGCCCGGATTTTCTTGCTCGTATCCCTCACCAGCCATTCGTTAAAAATGTTACGCAAGGGGGCAAAATCGTTGTCGCCCTGTGCGCTGTCAACGCCGTCATTGATAGCAATGAAACGGACGTTTTTCTGTGGGAAAATCATTTCCGTGTACATTCCCACTTGTAAGTAGTTTCGCCCTAACCGTGACATATCCTTTACGATAACCGTTCCCACAAGCCCCGCTTCAATGTCGGCAAGCATGGACTGGAAGCCGGGTCTTTGGAAGTTCGCCCCGGAATAACCGTCGTCCGTGTACCATTTCAGATTGCCGAAGCCGTTCTGTTTGGCGTAGTTTTCAAGGATTCGCTTCTGGTTGCTTATGGAATTGCTCTCGCCTTGCAGCTCGTCCTCATGGGATAACCTCGGATAAAGGGCGGTGATAAGTGTTGTGGTGGTCTGTCTTGACATAGATTCCTCCGTTTCCGACAGCCAGCCACACTATTCCGTAAGTCCATTATATCACACGGCGGGGCTGGCTGTACAGCCTTTTTTGCTACTTTATGGCACATAATGTCGATTGATTTTCAGTAAGGAATGTCGCTTTACATGGCATGGGCGGCTGTTCCCCCGGCTGCGCTTTCCGCTTCCAGCACTTTCATCATTTTGTCGGCGGCGGTGGCGGTGGTGTCCTGTTTGAAATAGCCGGAAACCACAAGGACGGTGTTCCCCCGGCGAACCTCGGTCACGCAATCCGGGCGGCGGGCGGTAGTGGCGGTGCTTCTCTTGGGCGTGTCGGTCATAGGCAAATCTCCTTTCCATTCAGCAGCTTTTTAAGCTGTTCCATTTTCTCCCTTGCGGCGGCTTTTCTGAAATTCTCCCCGGTAATGCGGACGGGGGTACACATTTCAATAAGGCGGTCATAAATGCGGGCGTGGGGCGTGTCCTCCGGGTTCTGCAATTCTTCCAGTGTCAAATTTGTAGTGACTATTAACGGCTTTCTGCTGCGGTATCGGCTGTCAATCACGTTGTAAACCTGTTCAAGCCCGTATTCCGTGCCACGCTCCATGCCGAAATCGTCAAGGATAAGCAAGGGGAAGCTGCAAAGGCGGGAGATATATTCGTTCCTGTCCTTGTAGCTGGTGGCAAGGTCGTTGAGGATAAGGGCAAAGTTCGTCATGCACACGGAAATCTCTTTCTCCATGAGGGCGTTGGCAATACACCCGGCAAAATAACTCTTGCCCGTGCCGACATTCCCCCACAAAATCAATCCATAGTTCCCGGTGCTTATCTGTTCCCATTGCTCCACATAGGAATAGGCTTTGTGCATTTGGGGGCATTTGCCGTTGTCGTTTTCAAACGTCCATGCCCTCATAGCCGGGTCGGTAAAGCCCTTTCTTTTCAGCCGTTCCACTTCCTCCCGGTGCTTCCGCTCCCGGTCTGCGGCTTCCAGCATTTCCCGGCGTTTCCGCTGGCAGTCACATTCTTTAGGGTGGCGGTCACGTCCGAAAAAGGTCTTGCCCTCCGGGAAGTAGGCTTCTTTGGGCTGGCGGCAGCTCCCGCAATATAAAAGCCCGTCCTCGCCCGTGTAGTCCTCCGGCTCTGCTTCCTGTGCCGTGGCAAGCCGGAAAATAGCGTTATCGTAATCACACATAAAATCGTTCCTCCTTGTTCATGGTCTTTCACGCCCTGTTTACGGGGCGTTGTGTCTATGCTGTCAAAGGCTCTCGCCCTCCTTGTAGGAATAATCGGGGATTCCCTTTTTCGGGTTCTCCTTTTTCTCACGGTTTAGCCAGCGGCGCAATGCGGCGGCATGGCACACATAATCATTCCCGCTGGCGGCTATGTACTCGCTCATTTCCTCGATAAGCCGTTCCAGCCTGTCCGGGTATTCCGCTTTCAGTTCCGCATACTCGGATTCAGAGAGGAAAATATTTTTATATCTGCCAAACGGGGCGGGCGGCTCCCCACTCGCTCCTTTTAGTTGGTTCTCTTTTAATTGGTTTATAGTAAATTGGTTAGGGGTCGGTTTTCCGTCCAACGCAAAGGTCGGTTTTCCGCCCTTATGAGGGTCGCTTTTCCGGCTATCAGAGGGTCGGTTTTCCGGCTGTATGGCTGTCATATGGTCGGAAAACCGTACCACTGGCACTTGCGGTATTTTCACATAAAGGCGGTTCGGTGCGGAAAATCCCCGGCGTTCCCGCACTAAAAGCCCGGCAGCGTCCAGCTCGTTCAGTGCGGATTTTATGGCGGTTCTGCCTTTATCCAGCGTTTCCGCTATCTCCGAAACGGGATAGAAGATATATGTCCTGCCCTCGCTGTCCTGCCAGCCGTTCTTCTGTGAGAGGGTGGCACGGTCTAACAGCAGCGCATAGAGCAGCCTTGCGGTATAGGACAAGTCCATTTTCAGCAGAAAACAGGGATAAGGGAAAAACTGCGGCATTGCGGTGTCGGCTGTGATGTAATCGGTTATGGTTCTCACCTCCTGTCTGTGGCTTCTGTTACGCAATTAAAGCGGCTTTTCCGGGGGTAAAGGATAAATGTACCGCCTACCTGTTGAGGGCGGTCTGAAAAGCCTTGATTTACGGGGGTTTGGAATATCCTAAAGCGTGACATTTATCCCTCTGTTTCCGCTTGCGCTGTGTGGCTCTGATTCTTTTCATGCGTCCGGCGCAATCCGGGCAGTATTTCCCCCGGTTTGACTTGGGGAGAAAGTACCCGCCGCACTCGGTACAGCGTTTCCTGTCTGCCCGGTGCAAAAGGTCGGCTTCCAGTTTCCCGTCCAGCGGCAGCACGGCGACAATAAACCAGCGGCACAAGAGGGAATAGCTGATACTCTGCACACACACGCAAGGCTCGCCGTTATCCAGCGCAATGCAATTCCCGTTGTCATAGTTGCAGCACTCATGCACAAGGCGGCAGGCGGCTCTGTACTGGCGGTAGTCCATGTATGGGCGTTTACCGTTCATTCTCCCGCCCCTTTCCCCGTTCCGGCTCTCGCCGTAGGATTTGCTCAATATTGCCCTTGACGGTCTGCAATTCCCGGACATTTTCTTTCTTCTCCCGGTATTCGTTGTAAAGCGTGTTCTTTTCCCTCGTAAGCTGCTCAATCTCCGCTTGCAAGGTCTTGGACGCTGGCAGCTTGGAGATTCCCTGTGCCTTGAAATACCGGGCGGCAGATTCGGAAATGATAAACTCGCTTTCGTGCTGCTCCCGGTAGGCTCTCCGGGCTTTCTCCGTTTTCTGCGCCCTAAGTCCGTCACGGGCTGGCTTGGTCTTGATGTATGCCAATAGCTGCTTCTGCAAGTCCTTTTTCTCCCGCAAAGTGTTTTCCACGGCTTTTAGTTTCCCGGTCACTTCATGCAGTCCGGCACTGGCGGCGGCAAGTGCGGCTTCCAGTTCTTCCGGGGAAGAAAAGCCGGATTCCTCATAAATGCTCATGGTCGCCGCCATTTGCTTCAGATTGTGCAAGGTCGCCCATTTCTCGTAGCCTTTCCCCTTGCCCTCGGCTCTCTTGGCGGCTATGTCTACCATGCGCTGTACTCCGTCATTCTTCGGGGCGTTTATGGCGGCTTTATTGCGCTGTAAGCGGTCTTTTATGCTCCGGGGGTATTCCTCTTTGGGTAGGGGCTTTTCGGCGGCTCTGGCGGCGTTCTGTGCGTTTAGGGTGAGTGCTTCCAGTACGGCGGCACGGTCAAAATCATCACCCAACTTCCGGGCGGTGATTGGCTTCGTCCTGTCCGGCGTGAGATACGACAACCTCCCCCGGCTCTCCTTGACGGTCACGCCTTGCTGTAACAGCTTCCCGGAAAAGTCCTCAAAGGAAACAGCAGAGGACAGGGCGGTGCGGATCGTGCGCCGCAGCTTCTCCTTGTCCGTTTCAAATTTCGTAAGTTTGGGCGGCTCTCCTGTGGCGGCAAGGGAAGCGTTCTCTTTATCCAGTGCGGCTTGTCCTTTCCGCTTCGCCCAATACTCACGCTCGGTAACTCGGTTCTTGCTCCCATGCAATAAGTCAATCTGATAGAGGTTTTCCCGGTGGCACATCTCCATGACTTCCGCTTTGAAATACTCCATAGCAGCGTCCGTACAGCGGTGCTTGCAGCCCTCCCTTGTGTCCGCTGGTCGTTCCATGTAGGGCAATAGCGGCACTTCCTCAATCCGTAGGGAATTGATTACGATATGCACATGGATATTTCCGCTGTGGTTATGCCCGTCCGGGTGGGTGCATACAAGGGCTTGGTGTCCGGGGAAATGCTCTTTACAAAACCGCTCGCCCAACTGTTGCGCCCGGTCTACGGATAGCCCATTGTCGGCAGCGTCACGGGGGTCAAAACTGATAATGTAATGGTGGCTCTTTACGTCCTCCCGCTTTTGGTTCTTGCCGTATTTCAGATTGGAGCGCATACAAGCTATGGCGAAATCTTCCCCGTTGCAATTCAGAGAGGAAATGAGATAACCTGTCCTCGGTACAATCTGCCCGTTTTTATCAAGAGTGGGCTTCATGGTAAACTCGTCATGCTCAAAAGTTAGGTACTGTTCAGCCGCCCCATAGTCGGCATTTTTAGAGCTGATATGTTTGAACGTTGCCAACGGCTTCACCTACTTTCTGCAAGACTTCAAACTTCAAGGCGGCAAGCTCCGCTGTGGCAGCTCGTACCTCTTGGGAGAGGGCGTTATAAGGTGCGCCGTACTCGTTCAGACAGCGGGCAATCTGATTCAAGTTGCCGCCGATTTTCCCATACTCGGCGGTTAGCTTCCCAACAGCAGATAACAATTCATCATTGACCGGGGAAACGGTGATAACCGGGCGTATGCTTGACTTAATGAGGGCTTGCCGGATAAACTCGGCTTGGCTCATTTTGCAGAGGGTGACACGCTCGGAAAACTCGGCGTATTCTTCCTCGGTCAAGCGTGTCTTGATTACCCGGCGGCGGTGGGGCGTGTTGTATTTTTTCATGGCTGTGAACCTCCTTTCGTGTGTGGATTTTTTCAAGCGGCGCAAGCCGCAAAAAGGCGGGCTTGGGGTGGCAACCCCAACAAGATTCCCGCAGGACAAAATTGAGCGGTTAGCGAAATTTGGTACTGTGGTAGAATCTTGCTCTTTGTAGCTGCAAACTCCCACGTGTAGGGGGCTTTCTTCTTTTCCGCTAAAGATACATTGGAAAAGGGCTTTTCTGCCCGCTATTCGGGGGGGGGGAACGGAAAATTTCTTTTTCCTACCGTCCCGGCAAGAGAAAAAGGGTATATTTCCCCGTTCACTCTAAATACCACCGCCGTTCCCGTTTTGCCAAAAATGGGCGCAAAAAAAGCAGCAAATCTTTTCAGACTTACTGCTCGTTGTGCCGCTGCGGGGCGGCGGGTATTCAGTTTTCCGCTATCGGTCAAACCGAAATTTGAATTGACTTTCTATCAACTTGGTTTTGATGTAGTTCTCCATATCGGCATTGTAATATCCGTTTATGTGGGAGAAGTAGCGGATAAATCCGGCGTATCGGTCAAGGACTGCTTGCATGGCTGCCGGGTCGCCCTCGCACGCCTTGACAATGGTTTCATAGGGGAGAAGTCTATCTTTCATGGCTGTGCTTCTCCATTTCCCGGCGTAGCTGCTGCAAGGCAAGCTGGATATGCCGCCCCGCTGTGCTGCGTGTCTGTCCGTATCTGGCGGCAATTTCCCGCTGCTTTTTCCGCTGAAAGTAGTAGGCGAAAACTTCTTCCAGTGCCTGTTCTGGCAAAAGGGAAAGGGCTGCGGCAAGTTCCCCGTCATAGAGGATAACGGTCTGCCCGCAGACGGTAAACGGGTATTCCTCGCAAGGTTCCGGCTCCTTGAAATATTCGTCTGTGGTGCTGAATGGTACAAACTTCTCAAACATCAGATATTCAAGGGAAAGTTCCTTTTCCCATTGTTTCCGCAGACGTAAAGCTATATCAATCGCCGCATGACGAATGACAATCTTGCAAAAGGCGTTGTGGGAACGCTGGATATAGTCTTGGTAGTCCTCTAACTCTGTCATATAAACTCCCTCTCTCTGGATAGTGTGAGAGGGCGACAGCACTCCCTGCTGTCGCCCTCTTGATTACCGAACAGCAAGGGCAGGCGGGTCTGTCAACGGCGGCTCGCAGAGCCGTTCATCTTGACCGTTGACTGACTCGACTGTTTTTGCTATCTGCTAATTAAACTTATGTGTTGTAAAGAAACAGATTATACCGATTACAGCCATCAAAAAACCGGAACCGATAAACCAAAGTTCAACACCGATCGCTTCACTGACGGGTCCCGCCAATAGAAGCCCAAAGGGAGTTGCTAACGTCATAGCCGTGTTTAGTAGAGAAAATACCTTTCCCATCATTTGTGGCGGGGTACTTTCTTGAATATGCGCCATTAACGGAACATTAAAGAATGTCCCGGATGCCCCCATGACAAAGCAGCAAATAACAAAACCCCCAAATGCTTCTGTGGGGAAAATGCCACTGAAAAAAGCTGCCATTCCCAAAGTAATGATTGATACTGAAATCATTACAAAACGCTTTTTCATTCCACCCCATATTCCCATGATAGAGGAAGATACCAAAAGCCCCGCAGAAAAAACAAATTCAACGATTGCATTGTGTCCTGCACCGCCCAAATAGTGTAGACGTACCAAAAGCGGAAACAGTGAGCCTAACGGCATATACAACATACTTGCAAATATAACAGGGAAAAATGCCGCCATAAGCGGTTTGTTTTCTCGCATTGCAAGAAATCCCTGTTTCATGTCGTCAAATAAATGAGGGACTTCTTCTCCACTGGTCATATCGGGCAGTGAAATCATCAACAGACATACAATGGCAAATACTGCGCCAATGATGTCTACCAGCATAATAGGGGCAATAGGAAATAATGCCATCATGCCAGCACCCAACGCAGGACCAACCATAGTTGAAACAGAAGTTATAAGATTTCCCCAGCCGCCAGCTTTTTCCAACATTTCAGTTGGTACAAACATTGGGATTGCCGCCTGCAATGCAGGAGCGTGAAAAGTATTTCCAATTCCTCTAAAAAACAGTACAACAAATATGAGCCAAACAGACGGCTCGTGGTAGAGCAAAAATGCAAGTCCCAGTAAGACGCTTGATACTGCTACAAGGCTATCAGCAGCAATCATAACTGTTCTTCGGTTATATCTGTCAATCCATACGCCTGCGAATGGACCTAACAGCATATTCGGCAGGAACGATATGACCGTTGCAAGCGTCAGCGTCACCGCTGATTCGGTATAGGCAGTCAGCCACCAGATCACCGCAAACTGAACAGCGGAAGAACCTAAAAGAGAAAAAGCCTGCCCTGTGTAAATTGTAATAAATGTTCTTTTCCATTTGGTTTTATTCATAGCAAAAATCTCCTGTATTTTTTTGAATTGATAAAAGGCAATAAAAAATACAGGTCATTGTGCCAAAGGACACAAAATGCCTGCAATTCATCAAAACTGTATATGAAATACCACGCATATTATTTGTGATATATGCGCAAAATTATTTCCCTCTACATTTGATTCAGAGCATGACAAAAAAGCCCGTTCGGCACGAACTGGATTTTAATTGCCTGTTTTACTGAACACGAATGTAAAAGGGATACCACATACACAATCCTCCTTTGCTGTCCGTAATATTCTATCATTTCTTTTTGCCCAGTGTCAATGCTTTCCACGCTTTATTTTCTTTTCTGATTGCTGCAATTTTCTGATTTAGGAATAGTGTGGGGCTGGCAGTCTATCAATTTTTTGTGTTACTTTACCGCACACGAGCATTCGCGCCAGGGTTGTCATTGCCGTAACCTTCCAGCAGGTTGATGACGCCCCAGATACCGAGGCCGGCTCCCAGTGCGATCACGAGGGTCTGCAAAACGTCGATTGCGCTGTTGAAAAATTCCATACTTTAATTTAGCCGGAATCGCTTTGTGGTTAGTGTTGGTTCATAGGCATACAAAAGCCGGACAACAAAACCGCCCTGAATTTTGGGCGGCTTGATTCCGGCTATCCTCCTTCTTCATTTTTTTGTTGAGCTGTCCGCTTTGTACGCCAATGGCCTCAACCGAGGCAGGTTTCAGGAACCCTGGCGGGTAGATAAAATCACTCCTTTCTTGCGGAACGGGATTATTCGCCCTCGGTGTCTACGTCAACTTCAAACACATCGTAGACCTCGTTGGGTTTTGGTTTGAGCCGGGTGGACAAAAACGCTTCAATGTCAAAGGCGTTCTTATCGTCCGCGTCGGCGGTGTACTGGAAATTGGGGTGCCTGGTGATGTCATACTTATCCGACAAAAACGGGCGGACGCCCCGCAGCTGGAGGATACATTTTCCCCCGTCCATCACCGCAAGCTCATCCTGGCTCATCAACTCTTTCCCCAATTTCTGATAGTTGAGAGAGTGGGAGGTTTCCCGTCCCCGGCTCTCCCCGGTGTTGTAGGTGTCAATGGTTTCTTTTCCCAGGGCGGCGGCTAACTCCTTTAAGGTGGTGGGTTCCTTGCCGCCCAGAAAGATGGAAGTGTCCATATTTCCGATGATGGTGTCGGCGTTGTCCTTGTAGATGGCCTTTAACTGGGACTGCGCCTGCAATACCAGACAGGCGGAAATCTCCCGGCTTCGGATGGTGGCTACCAGCTTTTCCAGCTTTGGAATCTGCCCGATGTTGGCGCACTCGTCAATCAGGCAGCGCACATGGACCGGGAGCCTGCCGCCGTACACATCGTCCGCTTTCTCGCACAGGAGGTTAAACAGCTGGGTATAGCACATGGAAATCAGGAAGTTAAAGCTGTCATCGGTATCGCTCATAATGAGAAATAAGGCGGTTTTCCGGTCTCCCAGGGTGTCCAGTTCCAGCTCATCATAGGCTGTGACCTCCCGCAGCTCGGCAATATCGAATACCGCCAGCCGCGCACCGCAGGAAATCAGTATAGATTTTGCGGTTTTGCCCGCCGCCAGCTTATATTTTTTGTACTGCCGCACCGCGAAATGGTTGGGCTTCTCGGATTCCAGCGCGTCAAACATCAGGTCAACGGGGTTTTTGTATTCCTCATCGTCCTCCCGGACCTCCATCGCGTTAATAAACTCAATCAGGGTGGAGAAGTTCTGTTCCTCCACCGGGGCCTCGTAGTGGATATATCCAATCAGGGCGCAGTACAGCAGCGTTTCCGCTTTGACCCAGAAATCGTCACCGGCTTTCCCCTCGCCCTTGGTGTTGGCGATTAAGGTCGTCACCAGCTTCAAAATGTCCTTTTCGCTGTGGATATAGGCGAAAGGATTGTATTTCATGGATTTTTTGAAGTTGATGGTATTCAGCACCTTGATCCGGTACGGTTCATAGATAGTTTTGCCGTTCTTATCCTTCATGGGCTTTCCGTCCTTATCCAGCCTGGGCGCGCCCCGTTGGAGCAGCTTTCCACATTCGATCAGGATTGTACCTTTTGGGTCAGTAACCACATACGAGCTATGGAGCTGCATCAGGTTGGGCTTGAGCCAGAAGCGGGTCTTGCCGGAGCCGGAACCGCCGATGACCAGCACATTTTTGTTGCGGGCGGTCTTGGGGTCCTTGGGGCGGCTGCTCATGGTAAGGCGTTCCGTCTGGGTGAGGATTACATTGTTCTGGAATACCGGATCGACATAAGGGGCGATGTCCTGGGAATTTCCCCATCTCGCGGAACCGTACTCGATATTCGGGCGGTACTTCTTGGCGTTTTTGCCTTTCAGGTAAACAGCCAGCCGGAGCGCCGCGCCGCAGCACAGCCCGACCAGCAGGTCCAGCGGGTGAAAGCTGGGCCAGAAACTTCCAAGCGCCGCCGGAAGGACGGAGATCAAAGACAATACCTTTTCCGAAGCGTCCGCGCCCTGGGCCATCCGCCACGCCTCCCCGAAGTTGGTGGAAAACAGCCCCATCAGGATATAGGGCAGGTTCAGCAAAACGAGCTTCTTGATGTTCAATGGTCTTTTCATCGTTCCAGCTCCTTTCGCTTTGTGCGGTCCACCACCGCGTTTTTCACCAGCTCCTTGAACTGGTTCAGCTTCGCCAGCACAGACGGGCGGGACGCCTTGCGGACCTTCTTCTGGGTGTACTCGGTAAATGCCGAGGTCAGCGCGTCCGCATCGCGGGCCTTGAAAAAGACCAGGTACTTGGGCGGGGAGCAGCTGCGGTCCTTCTTTACCGCGTAATCCACGCCGTACTTCCGGGCAACCCGTTCAAACGCCTTGATGGAGGGGTCTGTGATCTCAAGATTGGACACGCCCTGGTTCTGCCCGATGAGCTGCTTCACCGTCTGCTTTCCCTGGGGCTTGACCTCCGCGCCCTTTTCCCGCTGTTTCTGCATCTTTTGCTCTTTCAGGTGCGCCAGATACTTCATAATCGCCGCTTTGAACAGCCTGCCGGTGAACTTTGTGCCGCTGACAATGAGCGTCAGGGTTTTGCTTTCCACTTCGTCCTGCATGGGTGTTTCGCCTCCTCTCTATGGATTTTCTGCATGGTTTCTCTATCGGAGCTGGTCTTGCCGGTCATAGCGCAGGTTTCCGTTTCGGACCTTCGCATGGCTCACAATCCTGATATGCCCCTGTTCCTGGCGTTCCAGGGACTTTTTATATCCCTCCTCGGTGAGAAAGGCGCGGCTGCGTTCCCCTTTCCAGCCAACAGGGGAATCAGCGGTCAGGGTATCAAAAATAATCATGTGCCGGGTGTCCTCCGCGAACCGGTTTAAGTCCATGTAACTATGGCCGGAATACTCCCGCGCCCCGGCTTTAAGCCGCATTTCCTCCATCAGCTGGCCGATGGTCTTTTGCTCAGGCATGGTGTG
>NZ_KE159732.1:0-1642 GCF_000403455.2 Dorea sp. 5-2
TATGTCAAGCCCTAAATGTAAGTTTTTTGCGGCCTTGACGTGTTTTTATACCTCTTAAACAGGAGCCAATGGTGATGGATATCATCGTATCTGGTACTGAATAGTTGATAGATGGGTATGGGGGAATAGAGCGTCCCTTGTTTCTGCTCTATAAAGGCCATTTTCCCTCTGTTCAACTATGGCGGTGAACCTTCCGTGTCTATGGGGATCGTGTCCCAACTTCCTTCGTCCCACCTATCCATACACCGAGTGCCAGCCAAGCTTTCAAACGGGGTCTTGCCCCACGGAGAACACCACTGCTGGCTACGGCTCTTGTTTTACTATTGAATTACTTCTGACCTGACCTCCCTCTGGCTGCACCGTTGATTCAGTGGACGCTATGCCGCCATCGTTCCGTCTGGCTGTTGGTACGGATGCCGTATCTGCTACGCCATCATTCTCGGGTTTCCTTCTCCAGGACCCTGCCCAGCCGCTGTTTCACCAACAGCCGTTCGGCAGGGCGCTGGAGGATATGGTTCTTTTCCGGACTTTCTTCCTTATGCTGCCTGTGCCGCTGCCCGTTCAGGCCGTTTGATATCCCTGAGCATCTTCATTGGGTCATATCTACAACCCGTCCTTAGTAGCGTAAAAATAATTCTGAGGAGCTTACAGGCAATCACGATCAGCGACTGCATCTTCTTGAGCGGATTATCCTTCCTTGTCGTATAATGCGCATGCAGCTCCTTGAATTCCTCCCCATGGGATACCGCTGATTTTGCCGCCTGAAACAACCAGTATCTCAGTCTCTTACGCCCACGGTGGCTGATTTTGGTCTCCCCCTTATGCTTGCCGGAACTACACGCTACCAGCCCAAGCCCGCTCAGTTTCTGGATCTCACTGGCATCATCGAAACGGGTGATGTCCCCCATCTCAGCCAGGATCCCGGCCAGAATGTTTTCGCCGATGCCCCTGATCTCCAGGATATTCTCCGCATAAGGAATTTCACGGCACTTCTGGTGAAGCTCTGCTTCTATCTCTTCCAACGCCTCTGACAGGGACTCGATCTGCTCCGCAAAGATTTTGACCGCTTTCCTTCCTCCGGCTCTCCCATGCTCCAGGCCGATGCTTTCCTTTGCGTACTGGACAATCTGGTCTGCCTTGCTGTAGCCGCGCCCACGCAGCTTTGCTCTATGCCAGATATCCTTCAGGCCGTCCACCCCTAATCTTACGATATCCTCCGGGAAGGGGGCTGCTTTTAAGGCCTCCAGGGTGAATGCCCCGTCCAGCTTCCCAAACGCGTCCCTGTATTCCGGAAAGTAAATCTTCATCTCCCTGTGCAGGCGGTTGATGTTCCTGATCCGGTCTTCTGTCAGCTGGTCCCGCAGCATGGATAATCTCCGCAGGTCCGCGTACAGCCCTTCTGGCAGATAGGGCATGCCATAATTCCCATCCTTCACAAGATTTGCGATCAGTTTCGGATCTTTCCGGTCATCTTTACGCTGGCTGTTGTCCTCAAGCTCCTTCGTCTGCTTCACTGCGTAAGGATTCACCTGCACAACACTGATATCATTGCTAACCATCCATGCCGCAAGGCAGAACCAGTAGTGCCCTGTCGGCTCAAGGCCGAGCACGATCTGTTGCTTGTCATTTGCGGCAGCCAGTT
>NZ_KE159732.1:5967-8260 GCF_000403455.2 Dorea sp. 5-2
TTATTGGAAAACGCATTTTCAGAAATGGCAGTGACACCTTTGGGAACCTTAACCTTTCCTCTCGCTTTTGTACCATCCAGCAAAATATGATTCACAATCAGAAGCTTATCTTTCCGCTTTTTTATCTTCTTAGCTGCCCACGGCGTCCCCTCAAATGCTGAAGGCGCTATCTTTTTCACACTTTTAGGGATCGAAATGCTTTCTAACTTTTTACATCCTTCCTATTCTGTCAAGCCTAAATTTATTGATTTTACAGGCTTTCACGATTTTTATTTACCTCAAAAACAGAGCCGGGAGTGATGGATATCGTTGTATCATATACCGAATAGCTGATAAATGGGTATAGTTTTAAAAGCATCCCTTTTGGTTCGCTTTATAAAGGCTATTTTCCCTCTGATCAACTATGATGATGAACCTTCCGTGTCTAAGGGGATCGTGTCCCAACTTCCTTCGTCCCATCTACCATACACTGAGTGCCGGCCAAGCTCCTAAACAGGGTCATGCCCCACGGATAAAACCGATGCCGGCTACAGCTCTTGTTTTTCTGTTTGATTGTTACTGACCTGCATTCACCTGTCATGGTACTGATTCAATCAGTGGACGCTATACCACTACAGACTCTTGTTGGTTTTTGGCTGATGCAGTCCCTTTCAGACTCCATCGTTTACGGGTTTCTCTTCCAGAACCCTGTCCAGTCTCCAATGCTTATGATCAGTGACTCGACAGAGTTCTGGAGTATATTGCTCATTTTTATTTCTTATGCCGCCATCTGGGCCGGTGCAGCTTCCGGGCGTTTGATATCCTTCAACATTTTTTGCGGATCATATGTTGCCCCCGTCTTCAGGATTGTGTAGATCACCCTTAGTATCTTGCAGGCTATCACAATCAGTGACTGCATCTTTTTTAGCGGATTCCTGGCCCGTGTTGTGTAGTACACATGCAATTGTTTAAATTCTTCTGCATGTGAAACCGCTGATTTTGCCGCCTGGAACAGCCAGTACCGGAGCCGTTTGCGTCCTCTGTGACTGATTTTTGTCTGTCCCCTGTGCTTACCTGAGCTGCATGCCACAAGACCCATTCCACTTAACTTCTGGATTTCTTTTACGTCATCAAATCTGCTGATATCCCCCATTTCTGCCAAAATCCCGGCTAAAATGTTCTCACCCACACCTTTGATTTCCAGAATATTTTCTGCATAAGGTATTTCCATACATTTCTTATGTAAGGTACTTTCTATCCGGGCAAGCTGTTCATCCAGTTTCATGATCTGTTCTGAAAACCACCTCACTGCCTCACGGCCAGCACTGGTTCCATCTTCCAATCCCACGCTTTTCTCTGCATGGTTCACGATTTTACCGGCCCTGCTATAACCGCGTCCTCTTAGCTTCGCATCATGCCAGATGTTTCTCAGCCCTTCTGTTCCCAGTGCTGCAATCTCAGACGGGATGCAGGATACTTTCAGTACTTCCAATGCGAATGCACCATCGATTTTTCCAAATGCGTCCATGTATTCCGGAAAATAAATCTTAAGTTCTCTGTGAAGACGGTTGATATTTCTGATTCGGTCTTCTGTAAGCTGGTCTCTGAACATCGAGAGTCTTCTCATATCTGCGTAGGTTTTTTCCGGAAGATAAGGCATCCCATAATTACCGTCTTTTACAAGATTTGCAATTAGTTTCGGATCCTTTCTGTCATCCTTGAGCTGACTGTTATCTTCAATTTCCTTGCTCTGCTTTACCGCATATGGATTGACCTGAACAACGCTGATTCCTTTCGAAATCATCCATGCAGCTAATGCAAACCAGTAGTGCCCTGTCGGTTCAAGACCCAGGACGATCTGTCTTTTTTCATTCTGCGCCGCATGTTTCAGCATCCATGCTTTCGCATTCTCAAAACCTTCTGCCGTGTTACTGAATTCAAATGCCCCTTTGCCCAGTTCCCTTCCCCTGATGTCGATTGCTCTTATATAATGGCTTTCACTGCCTATATCGCATCCAACTATAAGCATGTCATCTGTAATGAAGGAAAGTTTGTCATTCTTGGCAAATTTACCATTTGTTTCCAGTTCTCTCCATGTATACGATTTTAATTCTTTTTCAACACCTTCCATTCTCTTTCTAAGTTCTTCTTTTGACAAAAGAAGATTTGCCTGGTTTTCTACATTTACTTGCTTTTTTGTTTGATTTGCCTTAACATTCATCTTAGATACCTCTTGTGTTTTTGGATTTTACCAACTGGCTGGTCAGTAATAATCCAACTATATACGAGGTATCTTTTTTTATCAACTCCCTTT
>NZ_KE159732.1:8270-8891 GCF_000403455.2 Dorea sp. 5-2
GAATAATTCGCATATACGGCATATGTATCCGGAATGATAACATTATAATTTCCGTCATAATGGAACGGAAATTCTAGATAATCAACCGCTCCTGAATTGCTGACTTCCGCATACCTTCTCTCATATCCTACGACATATCCATTTTTATAGTAAACTACTGCTATCTGTGTAAAGTCATTTTTTATACCATTGTTTCTTACTTGCACCATTACGTTTTTGTTTCCAACATTATACGTCATGCCTATTCTAGAGGCGTTTGTTATGATATTTGCCGCATTCTCTACCTTGATATTAATTTTATGGGATGTCCAGTCCGAATCCGAATTCCATACGAACAGTGCACACTCCCACCCGGGTTGCAATCCGTAATTGTAATCAGAGCCCATTTTTAATAACGTCCCCCTTGAATCATAAAACAGGCAGTCAACACCAACTGACACCGTATACGAATAGTTGTTTTTCACAAAAATAACTACCCCATTATGGATGCTTTGGCTTCTGTATGAAACATTTTCTACTTGTGTGCTGTTACTCTGGTTATTATTTTGATTTCCACTGAAATTTTTCTTTTTCTTGACTACAATTTTACATTTATATGTCTTTCGCCCGACTTTTGCCCTC
>NZ_KE159732.1:11151-12739 GCF_000403455.2 Dorea sp. 5-2
ACTCAAACTTCCCACATCAAAAATGGGATTCGCACATTGAAAAATCAATACTTTAACCTATAAAATAGTTTCATGCCGCTGTTTCTGTCCGCTCCAGAGCCTCCTGCATATATTGGGGAAGACGCTGAATAAAGCTGGTGGTGAATTCTTCCAGCTGGGCTTCTGTGATGTGGAAATATTCCATGACTGTATCCATTAATGCATCTATGATTATGCACATGGAGCGGCTGAATGTGAGATCCTCCATTTCATCCAGTAGGCAGAAGCACAGTTCACATATCGTCTTATCATCCTCGTTTTCACGTTGGGCTACTGACAGCATCATGTAACGGGAAAAGACGATGGCAACATGGGCATTCATGGCATCATAAGAGATGCCCCGGTACTCTTTTACAAGGTTCAGGTAAGATTTGCATGCCTTGAAGAAGACCTCTATATCCCAGCGTTTCCCATAAACCCGGATGATTTCTTCTTCGGAAAGCTCCGTATCCGTGCTTACGATCACCAGCCAGTCCTTCCGTTTGCTTTTATTGCGCACGTACACAAATTTTGCCGGGATGCTTTCGCCGTCTTTTTCAACCGTCACAGGCACAGAAAGAAGGTAACGGGAGCGGCCCCTGCGCTTTTTGTTCCGGCTGTAGATTTCCTTCACGTTGAGTTTTTCACCATTATATAGGTATTTCGTTTTGCTTTTCTTGACCATGGCAATCGTGTCAAGATGTTCCTGGTTTTTCAGGGCAATCATGGTCTTTGGTGCACAAAACCAGCTGTCAAACAGGACATACCTGGCAGTGATGCCTGCACACTGGGCAGAATGGATCAGCTCCACCATGACATCTGTAGCTTTGCGGCGTGCCTGCAGGCGTCTCCTTCCGGCAAGGGAGCGT
The DNA here is from genome assembly GCF_000403455.2 of Dorea sp. 5-2. GTDB lineage: Bacteria > Bacillota > Clostridia > Lachnospirales > Lachnospiraceae > Sporofaciens. The sequence goes on from NZ_KE159732.1 coordinate 12,039, forward strand.
CCGTCACAGGCTTTCCCTTCACAAAGGAGGTTCTTATCCTCCGCGGCAGAAAGCAGGCAGTGGCTGACGGGCACAAAGGAGTTTCCGTCCGACCAGCCAAGGGTGAGCATCCGGAACCCGGAACGGTATTTCATGGAGCAGTGGTCGAAGACCCTTGCAAGCAGTTCCACCTTTTTTGAGCGGGAGCGGTCAAACAGGCTGTCGTCAACAATGAAGACATCCTTGCGATCTTCGTCCGTCAGGGGTTTCATAAAGCCGTTGATGATGTTGGCAGAAAGCAGTGTTGTGAAGCGCTGCCAGTTCGTCCGGGCGTTGTTGAGAAAACGGTAGATGGTGTTTTTGGAGAATCCCTCTCCAAATGTACCTGTTTTCATCTGCATATAGAAACTCCTGTCAGAAAACATCATACAGAACAGGAAGCGGAAGACATCCATCACAGGGATCCCTTTTTCTTTTCCGGCATTACATTTAAAGAGCAGTTTTCCAAGGTGGAACCTCTTCATAAACTTTGTGGCAAAATCAGAAACGCTGTTCCCATTATCGGTTGTCTGTGGTATACTTGACATGGCATAGATCTCCTTGTTGTGTAGTTGTTTTTTGGCAATTCAATTATACCACAGGAAAGAGGTTTGTGCCTTTTTTATTGGCTAAAGTATTGATTTTTCAAGGTTCAACACACCATACGGTGTGGGAAGTTTGAG
>NZ_KE159732.1:12749-13258 GCF_000403455.2 Dorea sp. 5-2
GCCCTTAAATCATGTTTTTCAAGCACTTCCTTCGCTGCTTTCTCTTTTGCCTCCGCTTCCTCAATCTGCTCTGTGAGTTTCTGTGCCTGTAAAACCAATTCATTGTTTTGTGCCTCCAACGCCTGAACTTGTCCACAAAGTTCTGATGATTGTTGTTCAAGATTATTATTCTGCTGTTCAAGAATTTCATTTTGCCTATCCAGCGCCACCGCCTGTTGTTCCAGTTCCTCCACCTTATGCATAGCCGCCTTATATTCCGGCAGTGACAGATTATCCCTCTGTACACCGAGAACTTCTATCTCAATCCCCTTTTCTCTACACAGTTCTGTTAGATATCCCCTCTCCCGTTCCTGCCATGCAACGGTTTCATTCTGTTTTCTGCTGACCGCCTTTGCAAACCCCATCTGCTGAAATGCCTTCGTTAGACTGTTGCGTGTTTTCATGCCATTTTTATATCCATGCGCCACCGGGATATAGTCTATATGCAGATGCGGCGTTGCCTCATCCAA
>NZ_KE159732.1:14384-15087 GCF_000403455.2 Dorea sp. 5-2
TTTTTGTGAAATCAACAACTTTACCCATTCGCCTATCTCCTTTTTTCTAACCATGTAATATATTTCTCCTGTATGCCGTCCTGTTCCGCTTTTTTCTCAAACGCTCTTGTCTGTTCATCAATCTGCGCTTTGCATTCCTCTGACAGTGTTCGTAATGCATAAGTGTAGCAGACGGTATCTTCTTTCTCAATGTGACGCTGCAATAAATCCACATAACCCGATGCATGGGTGACGATATCCAGCTTTCCTTCTGTAGTCGGAACACTGGCATACTGCTTAACTGCGTTCTCCAATTCCCCGATATGGAATCTTCCGAAGTCATGTTCCACCAGCATTCCATTGCGCACCAGTTTTTCTGCAACAGGATCGGAATTATTAAGCATAAACCGAAACAATATCTGTTCTTCCTTTCCATGATGATGCTTGTCTGCATAAGTTCTTGCAAAATCAATACACTCCAGGAACTCCTGAACATCAATGTCTGCCCCCTCAATCACAGCACAGCAGGTTCTCCTTAAATGCTTAGTCAGTGCTACGATATTCTCATGTTCTTTCATCAGTAAATCAATTCCATACATTATTTATCCCTCCTTAATCAATGTGAATGTCTGATTTCCTAAATATTTGTAGGAAAAACCGCTGCCCTCCAAAATACCTGCGACCAGCCTCTCCTTCAGGTCATAATAATGACTGACATCTCCTT
>NZ_KE159732.1:15097-17383 GCF_000403455.2 Dorea sp. 5-2
TTTTTTTACATCATTTTTTCTAGGAGGTTCCATTATGGACAAATATTTATCTACTTTCCGGGAGATGATCTCCCTGCGCGGTCTTACTGACCATACCGTAACATCTTATTCTACTTATATTCGTGCTTATCTGAATTATCTTTCCGCCATCCTGCACAAGATGCCGGAAGATGTTTCCTGGGAGGAACTGCGTGACTTTATCCGGTGGCTCCAGAAGGAGAAGAGTCTCTCTGACCGTACCATGAATTGCTGCATCTCCCAGCTGCGTTTTTTCACCATCTACGTTTTACACAAACCCTGGGACGCCACACAGCTTCCCATGCGGAAATTTGATTCTTACCTTCCTTTTGTGCCTACACAAAAAGAGGTCTGGTTTTTTATCCAGTCTTTTTCCAATCTTAAGCACAAGGCGATCCTGTCTCTCCTGTATTCTGCCGGGCTCCGGGTTGGTGAGGTCTGCTCTCTCCGCTATGAGGATATCAGCCGTTCTTCCATGCGCATACATATCTGTCATTCCAAAGCCCGTTCTGACCGGTATGCCATCCTTTCCAGGAATGCCCTGGATATCCTGACACAGTACTGGTTCCATGCCGGCGGGCCAAGGGGATTTTTGTTCCCCAACCAGAACGACTCCCGACGCCCCATGGCCTCTTATACCGTAAATCAGTTTATTTCCGCCAAAGAAGCTGAACTCGGCTGGGAGCACCGCTTTTCCTGCCATACGTTTCGTCATGCGTTTGGCACACACCTGTATGAAAATGGAACGGATCTGCTCACCATTAAGTCATTGCTTGGACATAAATCCTTAAATTCCACCACGCTCTATGTCCACCTTGCTTCCAATGGCACTGGAAATGCGGTGAGTCCTTTTGACCAGATGGGAGGTGCTTCCCGTGGCCAGGTTTAATATCCAGCAGGTCTGGGATTTTTCCTATGATGCTTTTAACTCCTCCGGCCTGTTCCAGTCCGATGCCCAGAAAAAAGCTGCACTTGCCATCAGGGACTGTAAATCAGGCTCCCTTGGTGTCAACATTTCCCAGTGTCCGGACTGCGGATATACGGAATTCCATAACAATTCCTGCCGCAACCGCAGCTGTCCCAACTGTCAGGCTGTGAACCAGGAAATCTGGGTGGATAAGCGCAGGGCCGAAGTGATAGATACACCTTATTTCCATGTGGTTTTTACACTTCCCCATGAATTGAACAGCCTCATTTACTGTAACCAAAAGCTCCTCTACGGACTGCTCCACAGATGCTGCGCCAGGACCCTTCTGGAGCTCTCTGCGGACAAAAAATACCTCGGTGCAATCCCTGGTATCATACAGGTTCTTCATACCTGGAACCAGGAAATGCTCTATCATGTGCATATGCACTGTATCATTTCCGGGGGCGGGCTTACACCGGACCGCAGGATCCGCAAATCCAAAGGCCATTTTTTCATCCCGGTAATGGTTCTCCGGGATAAGTTTAAAGGATGCTGCCTTGCCGCACTGGATTCCCTTTATCAAAGCGGTGAGCTGGTGTTTTCCTCTTCCTGTGAAAAGCTGCGGAATTCTTATGAATGGTCCGCATTCCGCAATGCCCTTTATGAAAAGGACTGGTGCCCTTACATCAAAGAAACCTTTAACGGCTTTGGAAATGCCATTGAATATCTGGGAAGGTATACCCATAAAATAGCAATCTCCAACAGCCGTATCCTCTCTGTAGATAACCAGCAGGTTTCATTCTCCGCCAGGGGGAAGAAGCCTGGTGAGCCACCCAGGACTATCACGCTGGAAAATACAGAATTCATCCGCCGTTATCTGATGCATGTGCTCCCCTCCGGTTTCCAGAAGATCCGATACTATGGGTTTCTGAATAACCGGGGGAAAGGCAAAAACCTGAAGCTGATATTTACCCTTCAGGGGCATCAGCGTTTCCGGGCAAGATATGCCCACCTGTCCATAGCTGAACTTATAAAAGCGGTATGGAAGGTTGACATCCGCATCTGCCCGGAGTGTGGATGCTGCCGGATGAAGAGTATTGGAAGGACCTGTGGCACTTCCTGATAAAGGCTTTTGTCCACTGAATAAAATTTTTTCAGGCCTCCGCAAGAAGGCTTGCGAAGCATGCCCATTTATAAAATGATTCCGTGAAGTTACACAAAAAGGTGGTTTTTATACGGCCTATCCTTTCAAAAATGCAACATTTTAGCCAAAGGGAACAGATACTATCCCCATACACTTCCTGGCTGATCCGTCCGCGGCTTGGTACAATTAGAAAGAATCACATTCAGAGCAGTTTATC
>NZ_KE159732.1:20478-21986 GCF_000403455.2 Dorea sp. 5-2
GCTTAAGCGGCAACTACAGGGGCCTCCCAGCCAAGTGCTTTTAACTTCTTAAGGTATGCAGCTATTTTACGTTCCTTATTGAACTGATTGTAATAATCAGCTCCAAGATCCTTGAAAACAACTCCATCCTTAAGGATGTGGTATATCGCAATGAGCATGGAATGGGCAACGGCCACATAGGCACGCTTTGTCCCTCGGTGGGCACTTATTCGCATAAACTGGGCATGGAAGTAAGACTTCTTGTTTTTTACAGCTGCATGCGCACAGGTGATCAATGTTGTCCGTAGCAGAGAGTTCCCTTTTCTGGTCTTTCCGGATTTTCTCTTTTTGGCGCTTTCATTGTCTCCAGGACACAACCCTGCCCAGGATGAAATGTGTTTATCCGTTGGAAAACGCTTCATATCCGTACCAATGACAGAAATGATGGCCTGGGCGCTGGTATTGCCTATGCCAGTCACGTCCTGGATCGCCTGGGAAGCCTGCTTTTCCTCCGGTTTCATGAAGTTGTCAATCTCATCATCCAGATTTCTGATGTGAATATTCAGTTCGTCCAAATGGATGAGAAGCTCCTTCATCATCCGGCGCTGGAGAGATGACATGACACCATTGAGGTCATCAATGATCTGCTCCTTGGTGGCTTTGAGATTATGGGCAATCACCTTCCGCTTATACATCTCATCATATTTTGCCTCATCGATGGATTCTCCAGTCAGGAGATATTCCAGGATGCTGCGGGCACTTTTGCCATTGATGTCGGATACGGTCCCGGACAACTTGATGTTGGCTCCTTCCAGCATCTTTTGGAGTCGATTCAACTCTCTGGTACGTTCCCCTACAAGGCTTTTGCGGTAACGGACTAATTCCCTCAGTTCCCGCTGGTCTTTGCCGGGAATGTAACTGGGCTGAAGCAGGCCATGCTGTAAAAGGTCAGCGATCCATTCCGCATCTTTTACGTCTGTTTTTCGACCTGGAACAGCTTTCATATGGCGGGCATTAACCACCATGGCATTCAGGTCAGAAGATTCAAGAATGTTATACAGAGGCTTCCAATAAGAGGCTGTACTCTCCATAGCGACCATTTCACAGCCGCCTTCTTTGAGCCAGTCAGTCAATGAAAGAAGTTCCCTGGTTGTTGCACCAAACTCGCGCACCTCCTGCTTTCTGCCGTATCGGAAGCAGGCAACGATAAGTTTTTTGTGAACATCAATACCACAACATTTGTCGTAAATTTTATCCATAAAGGCACCTCCTGGAAGAATTTACGGCACGGTACTCTGTCTTTTATCATTTTACTATACGTCCTTTTGCCATGAACAAGAGGCTGGACAGGTGGTGGTGCAAATGAGAGTACCTGAAATCAGTTTAGGAAACGGGCTTCCTGCCCAAAATAAACACGATCTTTGCCGTTGCTATAAGTATAAACAATGGCACAAATAAATTCAACAGCCTACCGTCTGCACAGTTTCATTTATGGTGGTGCCAAGTGTGTGGGCATGGAGGTTTAGGAA
>NZ_KE159732.1:21996-22497 GCF_000403455.2 Dorea sp. 5-2
CCGGTCAAAATGACATCAATTCCATGATATAATGCATCACTCAAAACCGGAATGTCTTTTTTATCCCGAAGCTTACCTTGTAATTTTTCAGTGCTTTCACAAAAATAAAACGGCATTTTATGAACTACTTCTAAAAGTTTATCTGCCTTATTGGGCCATTTTAAATACATCTTTTCAGAGAACTCTTTCATCACATAATCCGAAACATATATTTTATGATTTGTCCCCACAAGTTTCAAAAGCACATTCCTTGTCTTGCCACCGAAAACTAATGCAGAAATCAGGACATTTGTATCCAACATAATTTTCATAAGCCCATGCGTTCCTTCCTAAATCTGCTCATATCTTCCAGCATTGCTTCCTCAGAATCCCACCCTTTATCCTCTCCGATTACAGACTGAAACTCATCCATTAAGTCTGATGCTTTTTTTGCTCTTTCTTTTTTTCTCGAATCAGAAAGAAACTGGATATAACTAATTGCCATTTTGCAGTCTTCCTCTT
>NZ_KE159732.1:24288-25017 GCF_000403455.2 Dorea sp. 5-2
GGGGAACATAGGCAGCGGCTTTACATCAAAACTGGAAGTCCAAGACAGCCCGCATCAGCCTTGACCGCAGACGGTCGCGTATGTCCTCGTCAATTCCGAAATATGTATTTCCGCGTTCATCACGGTATTTTCGGACAGACAAAGCGGCAATCTGTGCGTCGTAGTTCTGTAACACAATTTTCATTGCGTCCGGGTCGCCTTTGGTTGCGGCAACAATTACCGGGTAAGGTAACAAGCCGCGCTCGTCAAAATCGCTGTCAAATTTCTTCGTCGTCATAAGCGCGTTCCTCCAAATAGCGTTTTAGCAGTTCAAAAGAGCTTGTCCTGCGATACTGTACTGTGCTTCTTGAAATATTGAGGAGCTTTGCAATATCGTTATCAGTCATACCCTCAAAATAGTACAGCAGGACGGCGTTACGTTTTTCTTCCGGCAAAGTGCGGAGTGCTTCGGCTAACAGCTTCGGCGTAATTCTTTTACCCGCCACGCAGATAGAATTGTCAGTGTATTCCTTGACAAAATAGCGGTCAACGGTATAAAGCTGGCTTTCTTCCTGCGGGGAAAGGCTGGATAACGTAACTTCACGCAGTTGGTGTCGTCTTACGTCGCGGTGGGCGTTGCTGGCTTCACACTTAATGGCTTTCTTGCAAAAGCTATTAAAAGCGCAGCGGATTTCCCATTCGGTACGATTAGGCTCATTCATGTTCTCACCTCCTTTCGCAGCCGCGAAA
>NZ_KE159733.1 GCF_000403455.2 Dorea sp. 5-2
AGGCACGCTGGTGTATGAGAGAAAGAACAAACTGTAGGAGGTTGGTGTTCTTTCTCTTTTTTTCGTTCCAAAAAAACTATATCGGAACAGGCTGGAATGGTCAAGAGGAAAATGCGCCGTTTCCTACAGCGCGCTCTGATAGACAGTATTAAGGAGATGAGATTTTAATTCGATGTTTTTGTGCGGGAGATAGGAACTTTAGTTTGCTGGGCGACACGCAGGTAACAGAACCGGAGAAGCTGGACAATGCCCCCTTTATCCAGCAGGTCATGGCTGATGTGGAGCAGATTGCCGCCGATGAAGCAGAACCGCGCTTTTCCGTTGTTATGACCAGCGATGCGTTTCCCGACCCGGAAGATGCGTTTGCTGTCTGGGATAATCAGACCAATGATTACTATACCGCCTCTGATGGAACGGTACGGACATTTTCAAGAGAAGAAGCTGCGGAGCAATTCCTGGCCGGGCTGGAACCGCAAGAGATAAAGGCGGACCGGCAAGAGGAACCGGCACAGGAAACAGCCGCACCCGCTGCGGACGAACCGGGAACACTTCCCCGCGACCCGCTGGCATCGGCCTATGGCGTAGGGGATTTTGTTTTTCTGGGAGATACCGAGTACCGCATCACCGATTTGCAGCAGGGCTATGTCCAGCTGAATGACCCCGCGCTGGCCTACCCCATTTACCGGACGGAAAGCAAAGAACAGTTTGAACGCGCCATCCGGCAGGACCCGCGCAACAGCGCCATCACCGACTATCTCCCCGCCGATCTGGACCAGTTTTCCCCGGATTTACGGGAGGCTCTGACCGGGGATGGCGGTTTACTGGATGGGTTGGCAAAGGACGATATAGCGGCGCTGCTACGAAGCGGCGCAGGCAATCCGGCTGTCGCCCAGCATCTTTCCCAGCGGTTTTCCGGTACAGTGGAAACTATGCAGCTGGAAACCGGAGATACGGCGGATTACCGGGCCTCCGCAAACGGCATGGAAGTGGAGATTCTGCGGGAGGATGAAACGGTGCTGGCGGCACTGTATGAAAGCTGGGAGCCGCTTGCCGCTGCCCTGCGCGCCCTCTACCAGCAGGAGCTGGACGGATTCTCCCACGAACCGGCACAGCCAAGTAAACAGCTGGCAGAGGAACAGCCGGATTTAGGGAATCCCCCTGCACCAGAGCCGGAGCCGCAGATCACCATTACCCCCGTCACCCGTTATCCGGGCGAACAGAACCATCTGCCCTACGATATAGAAATTCATACGCTGCACTTTGATGAACCGGAACCCACCCCTCCCCAGCCGACTGCCGGGAACTTCCGTATCACCGACATCCACCTGGGCGAAGGAGGGCCAAAAGCAAAGTTTCGGGCCAATATGGACGCAATCAATCTCCTGAAAGAATTGGAGTTTGAAAACCGGCAGGCCACGCCGGAGGAACAGGAAACCCTTTCCCGGTATGTGGGCTGGGGCGGTCTGTCAGACGCTTTTGACGAGAGCAAGCCCGCCTGGGCAAAGGAGTTTGCGGAACTCTATGCCACGCTGTCCCCGGAGGAATATGAAGCTGCCAAGGGGACCACCTTAAACGCCCATTACACCAGCCCTACCGTTATCCAGGCCATTTATGAGGCGGTGGGGAAAATGGGATTCCAGACCGGCAACATCCTGGAACCCTCCTGCGGCGTGGGCAATTTCTTCGGTATGCTGCCGGAGGAAATGCGGGGCAGCAAACTGTACGGCGTGGAACTGGATTCCATCACCGGACGCATCGCAAAACAGCTCTATCCAAAAGCAGACATCACCATCGCGGGCTTTCAAACCACTGACCGGCGGGATTTTTATGATTTAGCCGTAGGAAACGTGCCGTTTGGCCAGTATTCCGTCCATGACCGGGCCTATAACAAGCTGAACTTCAACATCCACAACTACTTTTTTGCAAAATCGCTGGACCAGGTGCGTCCAGGCGGCGTCGTAGCCTTTGTCACCAGCCGCTACACGATGGATTCCAAGGATTCTACGGTGCGCCGGTATCTGGCACAGCGGGCGGAGCTGTTGGGCGCGATCCGTCTGCCCAACAATGCGTTTAAGGCCAATGCAGGGACAGAGGTGGTATCCGACATCATTTTCCTGCAAAAACGTGACCGCCCGATTGACATTGCCCCGGACTGGACGCAGACCGGACAGACCGAAGATGATTTTACCATCAACCGCTATTTCCTGGACCACCCGGAAATGGTGCTGGGCCGCACTGTTTCAGAAAGCACCCAATACGGAAAACAGGATTACACAGTGGCCCCCATTGAGGGATTGGAACTTTCCGACCAGCTGCACGACGCCATAAAATATATTCGCGGGACCTATCAGGAGGCCGAACTGCCGGAGCTGGGCGAGGGGGAAGAAATTGACACTTCTATCCCCGCTGACCCTGATGTAAAAAACTATTCCTACACCGTTGTGGACGGTGCGGTGTACTATCGGGAAAACAGCCGCATGGTGCGCCCTGACCTAAACGCCACCGCCGAGGCCCGCGTAAAGGGGCTGGTGGAACTGCGGGACTGTGTGCAGAAGCTCATCGCACAGCAGATGGACAGCTTTGTTTCGGATGCGGCAATCCGTGAAACCCAGGCCGAATTGAACCGGCTCTATGACGCATTTTCCGCAAAGTACGGGCTGATCAATGACCGGGGGAACCGGCTGGCCTTTGCCGATGATTCCAGCTATTATCTGCTCTGCGCGCTGGAAGTCATTGACGATGACGGACATCTGAAGCAAAAGGCGGATATGTTCACCAAGCGCACCATCAAGCCCCATCAGGCTGTTACTGCGGTGGACACCGCCAGTGAAGCCCTGGCTGTTTCCATCGCGGAAAAGGCTGAGGTGGATATGGCGTACATGGCCGAACTGAGCGGCAAAACCCAGGAGGAATTGGCGCAGGAGCTGCGGGGCGTGATCTTCCGCCTGCCAGGACCACTGGCGGAGGGGGAAACGCCCCGTTATGTGACAGCGGACGAATACCTCTCCGGCAACGTGCGCCGGAAACTGCGGCAGGCACAGCGGGCGGCGGACAAAGACCCCGCCTTTTCTGTCAATGTGGAGGCGCTCACCGCCGCCCAGCCCAAGGATTTGGACGCATCGGAAATCGAGGTGCGCCTGGGTGCTACCTGGATTGACAAAGACTATATCCAGCAATTCATGTACGAAACCTTCCACACCCCGTACTATCTGCAAGGGAAGATTGAGGTCAAGTATGTCCCCTACACCGCCGAGTGGCAGATCACCGGCAAAAACGCCGTTGGGTACGGCGATGTAGCCGCCAATACCACCTACGGAACCGACCGGGCCAACGCCTACAAGATTCTGGAGGACAGCTTAAACCTGCGGGATGTCCGCATCTATGACACCGTTGAGGACGCCGAGGGGCGGGAGCGCCGGGTACTCAACGCCAAAGAAACCACCCTTGCCGCCCAGAAGCAGATGGCGATCCGGGAAGCCTTCCGGGACTGGATTTGGAAGGACCCCCAGCGGCGGCAGACGCTGGTGCGCCAGTACAACGAGGAAATGAACAGCATCCGCCCCCGCGAGTATGACGGGCAGCATATCCGGTTTGCGGGCATGAACCCGGAAATCACCCTGCGGGAACACCAGAAAAACGCCATCGCCCATGTGCTGTACGGCGGGAATACCCTGCTGGCCCATGAGGTGGGCGCGGGCAAGACCTTTGAAATGGTAGCCGCCGCAATGGAATCCAAGCGGCTGGGCCTGTGCCAGAAATCCCTCTTTGTGGTGCCGAACCACCTGACCGAGCAGTGGGCCTCCGAGTTTTTACGGCTCTACCCTTCCGCGAATATCCTTGTCACCACCAAAAAGGATTTTGAAAGCCACAACCGCAAGAAATTCTGCGCCCGTATCGCCACCGGGGACTATGACGCGGTGATTATCGGACACTCCCAGTTTGAGCGTATTCCCATCAGCCGGGAACGGCAGGAGCGCCTGCTGCGGGAGCAGATCAATGAGATCACCGACGGGATTGCCGAGGTGGAGGCCAGCGGCGGGGAACGCTTTACCGTCAAGCAGCTGGAACGCACCAAAAAATCGTTGGAGGCAAGGCTGGAAAAATTGCAGGCCGAGGGCCGCAAGGACGATGTGATTACCTTTGAGCAGCTGGGCGTGGACCGGCTGTTTGTGGACGAGAGCCACAATTATAAGAACCTCTTTTTATACACCAAAATGCGGAATGTGGCGGGGCTTTCCACCACAGACGCGCAGAAATCCTCCGATATGTTTGCCAAATGCCGCTACATGGACGAGATCACCGGCAGCCGGGGCGTTGTGTTCGCCACCGGAACGCCGGTCAGCAACAGTATGACCGAACTTTATACCATCCAACGCTACCTCCAGTATGAGCGGCTTCAGGAATTGAACATGACCCATTTCGACTGCTGGGCCAGCCGCTTCGGGGAAACGGTGACAGCCCTGGAACTGGCCCCGGAGGGGACCGGCTACCGGGCGCGGACAAGATTTTCCAAGTTCTTTAACCTGCCGGAGCTGATGAACCTGTTCAAAGAAGTTGCGGACATCAAGACCGCCGACCAGCTGGACCTGCCCACCCCAGAGGTGGAATACCACAATATCGTGGCAAAGCCCACCGGACACCAGCAGGATATGGTGAAGGCCCTCTCCGAGCGCGCCGCCAAAGTCCATTCGGGAACCGTTGACCCATCAATCGACAATATGCTGAAAATCACCTCGGATGGCCGCAAGCTGGGGCTGGACCAGCGAATCATCAACCCCATGCTGCCGGACGAACCCGGCACAAAAGTCAACCAGTGCGTGGACAATATCCTGCAAATCTGGCGGGACGGACAGCCGGAAAAGCTGACCCAGCTGGTGTTTTGCGACATTTCCACACCCCAGGCGGCTGGCTCCAAAAAGGTGGCCAAGACGCTGGATAACCCGATACTTCACGCTTTGGAACAAGCGGTTCCAGAGCCGGAGAAACCGCTGGCCTTTACGGTCTATGAGGACATCCGGCAGAAACTCATCGCACAGGGTATGCCCGCCAGCCAGATTGCTTTTATCCATGAAGCTAATACCGAAGTCCGCAAAAAGGAGCTGTTCTCCAAAGTCCGCTCCGGCCAGGTGCGCGTCCTGTTAGGCTCCACCCAGAAGATGGGGGCCGGGACCAACGTGCAGGATTTGCTGGTGGCACTTCACGATCTGGACTGCCCCTGGAGGCCCGGAGATGTAGGACGGATTTTGCGGACATTCAAAATAAAAAAGAATGTGGAGGTAACAGACAATGGCAAAATCATTATTTGAGGAACTGGGCGGCAAATACGAAAGGCAAGGGGATTATTTGATACCGTGCTTAACTGTACCCGCCGAAGAAGAACAGGCAATAGGCATCTGGGGGCAACGGCATTTAGATTATCTAAAACAGTACCGTAAAGTTACATACACCAATCTTCTTACAAGCGGCAGGCTAAACGCCTACCTTGCCGACATCAACAGACAGGCACAGGAACGCTTTGAAAGGCTCATAGAGGGTATGAAACAGGCACAGGGCATAACGGAACAGCTAAAGGCAGAAAACGCCTTAGAATGGACAGGATGCCTCAATAACATAAGGGCTTGTGCGAGGGAGATTGTGGAAAAGGAAATTATTTTTGCATAAACAGATGATTAGTGGCAGGGGGAAATCCTGCCGCTTTTTCTGCTTTAGTTTGTCAGCTTGACAAATAAAGGGTTAAGGAATATAATTAGATTCAGTATTATACAAGGAGTTAATAAATATGCGGCAAGGTATTCTTAAATAAACTGTCAATTTGATAGTGGGAACAAAAAGTAGCAGTCCCGTTTCACTTTTAATATGGGGCTTAGTTTTTTGTACCCAGTTTAAGAATACTTTTATCATGTAATTTTATATGCCCGAAAACATATAAGTGTTTTGGGGCTATTGGAGTTATTTACCCAGTGATAGGAGTATTTATCACTGGGTATTTTTATGCCCTTTTTTGGGTGTTGATAGGAGGAAAATCACATGAAAATAATTAACTTAGGCATTCTGGCTCACGTTGACGCAGGAAAGACAACATTAACGGAAAGTTTATTGTATACCAGTGGTGCAATTGCAGAACTAGGGAGCGTAGATGAAGGCACAACAAGGACAGATACAATGAATTTGGAGCGTCAAAGGGGAATCACTATCCAGACAGCAGTGACATCTTTTCAGTGGGAGGATGTAAAAGTCAACATTATAGATACGCCAGGCCATATGGATTTTTTGGCGGAAGTATACCGTTCTTTATCCGTATTAGACGGAGCAGTATTATTAGTTTCTGCAAAGGATGGCATACAGGCACAGACCCGTATACTGTTTCATGCACTACAGATAATGAAGATTCCGACAATTTTTTTCATCAATAAAATTGACCAAGAGGGGATTGATTTGCCAATGGTATATCGGGAAATGAAAGCAAAGCTTTCTTCGGAAATTATAGTGAAGCAAAAGGTTGGGCAGCATCCCCATATAAATGTAACGGACAATGACGATATGGAACAGTGGGATGCGGTAATTATGGGAAACGATGAACTATTAGAGAAATATATGTCAGGGAAACCGTTTAAAATGTCAGAACTGGAACAGGAAGAAAACAGGAGATTCCAAAACGGAACGTTATTTCCCGTTTATCACGGAAGCGCTAAAAACAATCTGGGGATTCGGCAGCTTATAGAAGTAATTGCCAGTAAATTTTATTCATCAACGCCTGAAGGTCAATCTGAACTATGCGGGCAGGTTTTTAAGATTGAATATTCAGAGAAAAGGCGGCGTTTTGTTTATGTGCGTATATATAGCGGAACATTGCATTTGAGGGATGTTATTAGAATATCTGAAAAAGAGAAAATAAAAATCACAGAGATGTGTGTTCCGACAAACGGTGAATTATATTCATCCGATACAGCCTGCTCTGGTGATATTGTAATTTTACCAAATGATGTTTTGCAGCTAAACAGTATTTTGGGGAACGAAATACTGTTGCCGCAGAGAAAATTTATTGAAAATCCTCTCCCTATGCTCCAAACAACGATTGCAGTAAAGAAATCTGAACAGCGGGAAATATTGCTTGGGGCACTTACAGAAATTTCAGATGGCGACCCTCTTTTAAAATATTATGTGGATACTACAACGCATGAGATTATACTTTCTTTTTTGGGGAATGTGCAGATGGAAGTCATTTGTGCCATCCTTGAGGAAAAATATCATGTGGAGGCAGAAATAAAAGAGCCTACTGTTATATATATGGAAAGACCGCTTAGAAAAGCAGAATATACCATCCACATAGAAGTCCCGCCAAATCCTTTCTGGGCTTCTGTCGGGTTGTCCATAGAGCCGCTCCCTATTGGAAGCGGAGTGCAGTATGAAAGCAGAGTTTCACTTGGATATTTAAATCAATCGTTCCAAAATGCGGTTATGGAGGGGGTTCTTTATGGCTGCGAGCAGGGGCTGTATGGATGGAAAGTGACAGACTGTAAAATCTGTTTTGAATATGGATTGTATTATAGTCCTGTAAGTACCCCCGCAGACTTTCGGCTGCTTTCCCCTATCGTATTGGAGCAGGCTTTAAAAAAAGCAGGGACAGAACTATTAGAGCCATATCTCCACTTTGAAATTTATGCACCGCAGGAATATCTCTCACGGGCGTATCATGATGCTCCAAGGTATTGTGCAGATATTGTAAGTACTCAGATAAAGAATGACGAGGTCATTCTGAAAGGAGAAATCCCTGCTAGATGTATTCAAGAATACAGGAACGATTTAACTTATTTCACAAATGGGCAGGGAGTCTGCTTGACAGAGTTAAAAGGATACCAGCCAGCTATTGGTAAATTTATTTGCCAACCCCGCCGCCCGAATAGCCGTATAGATAAGGTTCGGCATATGTTCCACAAGTTAGCTTAACAGCTTGCAAAAGTCATATAAAATGAGATTTGAAAGGATTAGAGACTAATTATGATGAAATGCGAATGGATATTGTGTCCTGTTTGTGGGAGCAAAACCCGTAATAAAATTAGGAAGGACACTGTTTTGGAGAATTATCCCCTTTATTGTCCAAAATGCAGACAAGAAAGATTGATTAAAGTTGACAACTTGAAGATAACTGTCATCAAAGAGCCAGACGCTTAAGACGCAGAGCCGATGAAATTGTGGAACAATTCACGAATCATCGGCTCTTTTTGTTTCGTATTTGAAAGAACAAACTCACCAAATAAAAAAAACGATATTCGGGTGGGTTATTTTGTTATACCCTAAATTACCCTCTGAATTTGTTTTTAAATTTGGAGGGATTTTTTTATGTCCTTTTTTCGGGCAGTTATCTATCTGCTCATACGAAGCAAAATTTATCAATACATAGCATATCAGAGAACGGCAGGAAACCAGTTAAAAAAATTTCTGCCAGTGCAACGGTACTTCTCACCTTGAAAGTAGAAGTACAATCTCCATACAATAGAATTACTATTTCCTATAACCGTAAAGGTCACAGAGCCTTTGCGGTTTTTCTTTTGTCGATTTTTGTTGGAAAGTGCCGTAGGGCTGTTTCTGATATGCGGTGTCGTTCTCCGCCTCTCCATCTGGATTTTTTACATTTCAAAAATTCAGATGGGAGGTATTTATGGTGAAATATGCACCAAGAAAGGTATATATCAGAGAAAGTGGCGGCTATGTGGAATTATCCTACACGGAGTTCTGCCGTTGCAGGGAATCCGACCAGACCTATATGGACAAGCTGTTTATCCCCATTCAAGGCTGTCTGCTTGAAGTCGTGAGGGAGCAATACACAGACTTCTACCGTGACAAGGAACGGTGGCGTTATCTGCAAAAATTAGATACAAAGAATAGACTGCTATCTCTCGACGGATTTACGGACAGCGAGGGGAATCCTCTGGACTTTATCACTGATGAAGCGGTGGACATTGCAGAAACCGTTGTCAATGCGGTCATGGTGGACAGGCTGAAAGCCGCCCTGCCTTTGCTGTCGGATAGTGAACAGGAGCTGATACAGGCAATCTTTTTTGACGGACTTTCCGAGCGTGAAGTCGGGGCGAGGTTGGGCATAACCCAGAGCGTTGTAAACAAACGCAAAGCCAGAATCCTAATAAAACTAAGAAAGATAATAGAAAATTAAAATTTAAGGCGTTCAGCCCCCTTGTTTTTTCCTTTGGGAAGATGAGGGGGCTTTTCTCTGCCCTCTCAATCAATTCTGATTGGAGGAAGTAAGAATGGCATACAACCACGGACGGGAGGACAGGAAATGGCGTATCTGGAAAGAAGCGGAGGAAAAGCTGCTGCGTGAGTGCGGCGTTGATGAAGCGACCATTGAGCAGATACGCATGGCGGACAGGGCAGACTTCAATTCCAACAGGCGGTTTTACCGATGGACGAATGACGTTGCGGAATATCTTGAGGACATGGCAGGCAGGGAGCGGCAGGCGGAAGTGGGTACGGTTGCGGAGTTACTGGAAGAGATTGAGAGCGAAAATCTCTATCAAGTATTAGTCACGGTGGACGGGCGTACCTTGAAAATCGTCCTGCTGAAAATGCAGGGGTATTCCACAAAGGAGATTGCCCCGCTTGTGCATTTGACGACTGGTGCCATCTATGCGAGGTTAGACCATCTGCGGAAGAAGCTGCGGAAAATTTTATAGCTTCTAAAACAGCCTGCCATCCTGCGGGCTACTGGGTGAGGGATGGAAATCCCCTCACTCATTTTTTGCAGGAGGACAACAGGATGGCATACAGGGTTAAGGCATACACGCTTCGGGAGGAATCCACGGAAAGCGGCACAAGGTATTTTATCAGCTTTAAGGACGGGCAGGGCAAATCCCACGAGTTGGAAGTGTCGGAACAGTTCTTTATGGAGTTTCGGCAGATGGAGCGCAGGAACAGGAATCTTTTCTAATGGGACGAGCGGCACAGGGAGTTTAACGAGGTATGGGACGAAACCCTTTACAGACGGGCGTTGCGTGTGCCTAAGAGCCTTGATGAACGCATGGTTGAGGAAGAACGGAATGAAACGCTCTATAAGGCGGTTGGGAGCCTTCCAGAGATACAAAGGCGGCGTTTCCTGCTCTACTACGAGTATGAGTTCAATTTTTACCAAATCGCCGCTATGGAGCATTGCACCGCTTCGGCAATACAGAAATCTGTTGCGATTGCAAAGGAGAAAGTAAAGGCGGAAATTGAAGAAATATCTCCAACCGTGACCGACACCGCCCGAAAAAGAAATCTGTTTTTTATTTGTGTGGGATTGGCGGCATTACATACTCTCACTTTTTTCCGTGGGAGTAAATCTATTTTTAAGGAGGTCAACGCCTATGTGCAACGAAAACAAAGACACCGCCCGAAAGGAGGAAAGCCATGCAGAAGTTACAGACAGTCAACGCCGAAACGCTCCTTTATGAACCGCTTGAGAAACCATCCTTTGTGGTGGACAGCCTTATCCCGACAGGCTTATCGCTGTTCTGCGGCTCACAGAAGATAGGCAAAAGCTGGCTCATGCTGAAGCTATGCTTATGCGTGTCGCAGGGAATCCCTTTATGGGATATGCCGACAATGGAGGGCGATGTGCTTTACCTCTGCCTTGAGGACACGTTCTGCCGCATACAGGACAGGTTATTTCGTTTGACGGACGAAGCAAGCGGGCGGCTCCACTTTGCCGTGGCAAGCTGCAAGCTGTCAGACGGTCTTATCGTGCAGCTTGAAGATTATCTGAAAGATTACCCAGACAGCAGGCTCATTGTCATTGATACCTTGCAGAAAGTCCGTACAGCTTCAAAAGACAATGCCTATGCAAGCGACTATGGGGACATCTCCCTCATCAAAGACTTTGCCGACAGGCACTCTCTGGCGGTCATTGTCGTACACCACATCCGAAAGCAGAATGACAGCGACGTGTTCAACAAGGTGTCTGGGACGACAGGATTAACGGGGAGTGCGGACGCTACCTTTGTTCTGGAAAAGGAGAAACGTGCGTCTGACACCGCCAAGCTGTATGTGACGGGCAGGGACACGCCTTATCAGGAATACACGCTGCGTTTCCGTGATTGCCGTTGGGAGCTTGTGGAGCGGAAAACGCAGGAGCAGCTTGCGAAAGAAACGATACCAGATGTCCTTTTTCGGTTGGTGGATTTTATGAGGGATAAGGAAGAATGGATAGGCACGGCAACGGAACTGTTAGCCGCTATGGGGGAAACGGAAACCATACCCACGGTGATTACGAAATGGCTGAATGAATACCGCACCACATTTTTAAGCGAGAACCGTATCTGCTACCAGTACAGCCGCAGGAAAGACGGCAGGCGGATTGCCCTTGCAAGGAGGGCGGGTGACAGCGGTGATGGTGGTGACAGCGATATTAGGATACCCCCCTGTTACTGTCATTGACGCTTAAAGCCATGTAAAGCTGGCGGCTCTGCCCTGCGGGTGACAGCAGTGACGGTGGTGACAGTGATTTTAGGATACCCTGCCGCTGTCATCCCTACGGGAGAACACCCCGTAAACGCAAAATGCAGGCGTGAGATTTACTCGCCCTTTTCGGTCGTGTAAAACCACCCCTGCGGTCAGAAAAATCATTCCGATTTTTCCGACTGCGTTTACAGGGTGTAACACACTACACTTTGCCCTGCAAAGTCGTGTGCCAGACGTTCCCTCTGGACTCCCTTAAGGCAGGGCTGTGCCCTGCTATCCTACGCCTTACGGCTTCGGATAAAAGAATGGCGGCATGACGGTGACGGCTCTTGCGAGGGGGGGGG
>NZ_KE159734.1 GCF_000403455.2 Dorea sp. 5-2
TGCCAGACGTTCCCTCTGGACTCCCTTAAGGCAGGGCTGTGCCCTGCTATCCTACGCCTTACGGCTTCGGATAAAAGAATGGCGGCATGACGGTGACGGCTCTTGCGAGGGGGGGGGGGGTATCCCAAAAACACCGTCATCATCGACATGACCGTCATGCAGGGGGTGAGGGTGACAGTTGCGGCAGTCGGCAGGGGGTATCCCAAAACTGCTGTCACCACCGTCACCGCTGTCACCCCAAAGGACGGTCACCCGCCGAAAGAAAGGAGGAATCCGCCTATGCCTTATGCAATCCTGCGTTTCCAGAAACGAAAAGCGGGCGGCGTTGCGGCTTGTGAACGCCACAACGAGCGGAAGAAAGAAGCCTACAAAAGCAACCCAGATATAGATATGGAACGCTCTAAAAACAATTACCATCTCATAGCACCACCAAAGTACACCTACAAGAAAGAGATTAACCGCATGGTAGCCGAAGCGGGGTGCAGGACAAGGAAAGACAGCGTGATGATGGTGGAAACGCTCATCACAGCTTCACCAGAATTTATGAACCAGTTACCGCCCGAAGAACAAAAAGCGTATTTCCAGACGGCTCTTGACTTCATTTCGGAGCGTGTTGGAAAGCAGAATATCCTCTCCGCTGTCGTCCATATGGACGAGAGAACGCCCCATATGCACCTCTGCTTTGTGCCGATTACGCCAGACAATAAGCTGTCAGCGAAAGCTATCTTAGGCAACCAGAAATCATTATCCGAGTGGCAGACCGCCTACCATGAGCGGATGTCCTCACGGTGGAATCAGCTTGAACGGGGGCAGTCCTCAATGGAAACCAAGCGGAAACACGTCCCCACATGGCTCTATAAATTAGGCGGCAGGCTTGATAAACAGTATGAAGAAATCGTGTCTGCCCTATCCGACATCAACGCCTTTAACGCAGGGAAGAAAAGGGATAAAGCGTTAGATTTACTCTCTGCATGGCTGCCAGACGTGGAGAAATTCTCTAAGGAAATCGGGAAACAGCAGGCGTATATCGACAGTTTGAAAGAGAGAATTGGGCAGGAATCAGACTATGCGGGGCGTATGCGTGATGAAAAGTACGAGCAGGAACTAAAGGTGCAGAAAGCGAATCAGAAGATATTTGAATTGCAGAGAACCAACGAGCAGATGGGGCGGCTGCTGTCAAAAATACCGCCCGAAGTGTTGGAAGAATTGCAGAAAAATCATAGAAGCAGAGCGAAAGAAAGGTAGATATGTGAATGAAGAAACAGGATTTTAAGGTGTTAAAGACCAAAGACTTGTACCCGTTCCCCGACAATCCGTTTCATGTGGCAGAAGATGAAACACTGTCAGAGTTAGCGGAAAGCATCAAGGAATTTGGCATTGTCACGCCGATAATCACACGCCCGAAAGAGGACGGGGACGGTTATGAAGTGATTGCAGGACAGCGGCGTGTCCGTGCTTCTGAACTTGCAGGGATAAATACCGTGCCTGCGTTTGTCCTGCCCTTAGACCGTGACCGAGCCATCATCACCCTTGTAGACAGCAATTTGCAGCGTGAGAATATCCTGCCATCGGAGCGGGCGTTTGCTTACAAGATGAAATCCGAAGCCATGAAGCGGCAGGGTTTCCGCACAGACTTAACCTCGTCACAAGTTGTGACGAAGTTGCGGACGGACGACAAGGTGGCACAGGGCTTCGGCGTGGGCAGGATGACCGTGCAGCGTTTTATCCGCCTGACGGAACTGATACCGCCGATTTTGCAGATGGTGGACGAGGGGAAAATCGCCCTCACGCCTGCGGTGGAACTGTCCTTCTTGAAGAAAGACGAGCAGGAAAACCTCTTTGCCACGATGGAGAGCGAAGAAGCAACGCCCTCACTCTCACAGGCACAGCGGATGAAACAGTTAAGCCAGAGCGGGCGGCTTGACATGGATACGATATTTGCGATTATGACGGAGGAAAAGGGCAACCAGAAAGAAACCTTGAAAATCAACACAAGCAAGCTGAAAAAATACTTTCCGAAGAACACAACGCCGAAGCAGATGGAGGAAACCATCATCAAACTTTTGGAGCGTGAGTTGCAGAGGAAACGCAACCGTGACAGCCGCTAATCTTCTTTTTTCGGGAAGTAAATACAGAGAGTTGAGGTATGGAGAATGAGAGAAATCCAGTATGAAATCGTAAAGGAAATCGCAGTATTGTCTACGGGCGACAGTGGCTACACAAAGGAAATCAATCTCATTTCATGGAATGGGAAAGAGCCGAAGTATGACATCCGCAGCTTTTCCCCGAACCGTGAAAAGTGCGGCAAGGGAATCACGCTGAACGCTGATGAAGCGGCGGCACTCCTTAAAGCATTACAGAAAGAATTAAACAGCGAGGATTAATGGTATCTGATTGGCAGGGCGGGGACATTTCCAAACTCTTCCCTGCCCTGTCTGGAAAGGAAGATTTAAGTATGG
This sequence comes from Dorea sp. 5-2, assembly GCF_000403455.2. Taxonomy (GTDB): domain Bacteria; phylum Bacillota; class Clostridia; order Lachnospirales; family Lachnospiraceae; genus Sporofaciens. The sequence continues at coordinate 2,460 of NZ_KE159734.1, forward strand.
GCGAGGATAAGAAAGCAGATAAAAAGAGAAAGCGTATCGTGCCAAAAGCACCAGTGCAGATGATAATCAGCCGTGAATATGTCGGCACACAGACCGTTACAGAAGCGTTTGTCCCGATTATCTCCGAGGATATTCGGAAGAAGATTGCCGAGGGCGACACCTTCGACAATGAGGGGCTGTCCGCTTAGAATGTACGCAATGGGACATGAAAACAGATAGGACAGATACGGAGGTTTTACAGTATGGCAGGAATCAAAGAAGAAAAGAAAATCTATTTAGTCGGCATTTATTGCCGCTTATCTAAAGACGATGGTACGGATAACGAGAGTGCGAGCATTGCGACACAGAAATCCATCCTCACGGATTATGTGAAAAAGCAGGGATGGCACATAGCAAAAACGTATGTGGACGATGGTTATTCTGGTACAAATTTCCAAAGACCAAGTTTCCAGAATATGATAAAAGACATTGAAAGCGGTCTGATAAACTGCGTGATTACGAAAGATTTATCCCGTCTGGGGAGAAACTATCTTGATTGTGGGTTATATCTGGAAGTTTTCTTCCCAGAGCATAACGTGAGGTATATAGCGGTCAATGACGGCGTAGATACCTTGAATAAATCTGCTATGGACATCACGCCTTTCCGCAACATTTTAAACGAAATGTATGCCGCTGACATATCTGTTAAGATAAAATCGGCATATCGGGCGAGGTTTCAACAGGGGAAATTCATGGGAACTACCGCCCCTTATGGCTATATCAAAGACCCTGCCGACCACAACCATCTGCTGATAGATGATAAAGTGGCACATGTTGTAAAAGAGATATTCGACCTTGCATTAAAAGGGAATGGAGTTGCCAAAATTTGCAGACATCTTAATAAACAGCATATCCTACGCCCTGCCGCTTATGCGGCGGAGCGTGGCGAAACAGGCTTTGAACGTCATTTTGAGGGGAACGAGGACAAACGCTATATTTGGAGTGGGAACAGCGTGAGGAGCATTTTAAGAAGCCCGATATATGCGGGAAATCTTGTAGGCTACAAACGGATTGCCGCCAATATGAAAAGCAAGAAACGCCCCTCTAAGCTGCCCGAAGAATGGGAAGTGATACCCAATACCCATGAGGGAATAGTCACGCAGGAGGAATTTGATATTGTCCAACAGCTTATTACAAGTCGTAGGCTTCCACAGAACAAGGGAGGATTTGTAAATATTTTTGCAGGCGTTATCAAGTGTGTGGACTGCGGATGTGCTCTGCGGGCAATGAACGTACACAGGAGGAAACGCCCAGAGATTATCGACTGTGTACAGTATTCATGTAATAATTATGCAAGAAACGGAAGAAGCGAGTGTAGTGCCCACAATATAGAAGCAAGGGATTTATTCAATGCCGTTCTTGCCGACATCAACTGTTTTGCGGATATGGCAGTGAATGATGAAAAGGCGGTCAGGGCCATAGAAAAGCGGCTCACGGAAACAGACCAGAGCAGGGCGAAAGCATTAGAGAAAGAACGTAAGAAGCTGAACAAACGCCTTGCGGAACTGGACAGGCTGTTTTCCTCTCTCTACGAGGATAAGGTCATGGAGCGTATTACCGAGCGGAATTTTGAGATGATGTCGGGGAAATACCAGAAAGAGCAGCTTGAAATTGAAGCAAGGCTGAAAGAGGTGACGGAAACTCTTAATGAAAGCTACGAGAAATCACGGGGAATCCGTGACTTCCTCGCCCTTATCCGAAATTATCAAGGCTTAAAAGAACTGGATGCAACAGTTATAAACGCACTCATAGACAAGATACTTGTTTCGGAGCGTGAGAAGATGGCAGACGGAACAGTGAAGCAGGAAATCAAGATTTACTATAAATTCATCGGCTTTGTCGATGAATTACATATCATACCTACAAAACGGTGGGCAGCAATGCCCGCTAAAAATTGTACGGTGTGCGGCGTTGAATATGTCCCGGGCTCTGGTGCATCAAGGTATTGTCCTGCTTGTGCCAAGAAGATACGGAGGGAGAAATCAAACGAGAGCAAACGCAGGAGCAGAGAACAGAAAAGGATAGCATGTATGAACTGTCCGCAAAAAATGACCGACTGATCTGGCACAGCGAAAAGGGCGTATCGAGCGCCAGGGCAACCAAAACCCGCTGGTCCATGTTTACCGCTATGTGACCGAAGGGACCTTCGACGCATACCTCTGGCAGACGGTGGAGAACAAGCAGAAATTCATCTCCCAGATCATGACCTCAAAATCTCCGGTCCGCAGCTGTGACGATGTGGACGAAACCGCCCTGTCCTTTGCGGAGATCAAGGCCCTGTGTGCCGGGGACCCCCGCATCAAGGAGCGTATGGATTTGGATGTGGAGGTATCCCGCTTAAAGCTGATGAAGGCCGACCACCAGAGCAAGCAGTACCGGCTGGAAGATCAGCTGTTAAAGCACTTCCCGGAGGAGATTGAGAAACACAAAGGCTTTATCCAGGGACTGGAAACGGATATGGAAACCCTGGCGGCGCACCCCCACCCGACAGACGGATTTACCGGCATGGAAGTCCGGGGCGATACGCTCACCGACAAAGAGAACGCCGGAGCCGCCCTTCTGGACGCCTGCAAGGAGGTTAAAGGCTCCGAGCCGGTGCAGGTCGGCAGCTACCGGGGATTTGCTATGTTTGTAACCTTTGACGCTTTCCAAAAGGAATATATGCTCCAACTGAAAGGCAGGATGACCCACCGTACCGCCCTGGGCGCGGACCCGCGCGGCAACCTGACCCGGATTGACAACGCGCTTTCCCAGATGCCCCAGCGGTTGGAAAGCGTAAAAGTCCAGCTGGATAACCTTTACCAGCAGCAGGCCGCCGCGAAGGAGGAAGTGGGCAAATCCTTCCCCTATGAGGAGGAATTGCGGGTCAAGAACGCCCGTCTGGTGGAGCTGGATATGGAACTGAACATGGACAGCAAGGGGCAGTCCCGCCCGGAAGCGGCGATTGCCAAGCGCGAAAGACCCTCGGTGCTGGAAGGGCTGAAACGCCCCATTCCGCCCCGCAGCATGGAAAAGAAACCCAGACAACAGGAACAGGAGGCAAGATGATATGAACAGCAACGAAAAGAATACGGCCCTTTATGAGAAGATGGCCGCTGAACAGGATACCTTTCGGGATTGGTTGAAAAGCCAGTCCCCGGAGGAGGTCCTGAACCACGCCTATGAGTACACCATCCGGGAGGACATTGTGATGGCGATGGAGGAACTGGAACTTTCCGATAAGCAGGCCCAGGCGCTGCTGGATTCCCCTTCGCCGCTGGCTGATGTGTACCGCCATTTTGAAAAGCTGGAAACCGGCTATATGGATGTGATCCGGGAAAGCATTGAGGAACGGGCGAATGAGATGCACAGGGCAAAAGAGGAACAGAGAGCCGCCCCGGTTTATCCCCACTCCGCCGCCTATGCGTCCGAGCATGGGGAGATGGCACAGTACCGCGCCTCCCTGCAAGCCAGTCTTGCCTGCAAAGAAGCCATTGAGCAGGCCATTAACGCCCACTATGGGGATAACCGTCTGAATACCGAGGCCGCTGTCAAAGAAGTGCTGGAACAGTTCGGGCCGGAGCGTGTGCAGGTTATCCTTGCCAATACGGTGCTGAAAAAGGAGCATGACGGGCGTATCTCCCGCGACAACAAAGCCTGGGCGAAAACAATCCCCATGCCGGAGGATGGCGGCGATCCCCGCCACAGTTATGCCCTGGTGGTGGATAAGGTCAACCCCGGCCTGACCGATCTGTTTGTGAAGCAGGCGCGGAAAGCCCTTCAAACCCCGGAGAAAGGCTCCGTTCTGGAAAAACTCAAGCAGGAGCCGCCGGAACGCAAACCCTCCGCCCCTAAGAAACGGGAACCGGAACGATGAGCGCGGCAAAGCGGAAACGGGAGGTCCAGGTGAATTTCCGGGTTTCCCCGGAGGAGCTGGCTCTGATTGAGCAGAAAATGTCACAGCTTGGGACAGTCAACCGGGAAGCCTATCTGCGGAAAATGGCGCTGGACGGTTATGTGGTAAAGCTGGATTTGCCGGAGCTGAAGGAGCTGGTATCCCTGATGCGCTATTCCAGCAACAACCTGAACCAGCTGACCCGTAAAGTGCATGAAATAGGGCGGGTTTATGACGCTGATTTGGAGGATATATCCCAGCGGCAGGAACAGCTTTGGGAGGGTGTGCAGAAGATACTGGCCCAGCTTTCCAAGCTCTCCTGACCGGATAGTTTGCTCCATCTGCGGAGGGAGGAACGGCGTTCTTCGCCGCGCCTTCCTCCGCTTTTTCTTTTTGACGCTATTTACTTTCGTGCTACAATCATGTATAATAGTAGCACGAAAGGAAGTGAGGGCATGACACAGTTTGAACAGCTGGACACGATTTTAGAGGGACAACACGGTATGCTCCAAACATCAGAGGTGGTGAAACGGGGAATTCCAAAATCCGTTTTTTACAACTATGTGAAGGAAAAAGAATTGGAACAGGCGGCACATGGGGTTTATGTATCGCCGGATGCCTGGGTCGATGGGATGTACCTGCTCCATTTACGATGCAGCCAGGGGATTTTTTCTCATGAAACGGCGCTGTTTTTCCATGATCTGACCGACCGGGAGCCTTCCCCCTATTCCATTACCGTCAGACGGGGATACAGCACGACCAGATTGAAAGCGGACGGGATTTTGGTCTACACCATAAAACCGGAGCTGCATGACGTCGGAAAGAGTACGGCTCGAACCCCTTTCGGGCATACGGTTCCGGCTTATGATATGGAGCGGACCATCTGCGACCTGCTTCGCTGCCGGAGCAGCATTGAGATGCAGACATTTCAAGGGGCGCTCAAAATGTACGCCCGCAGGAAAGAGAAAAACCTGCGGAGGCTGATGCAGTATGCAGGGCTGTTCCGGGTTGAAAAAATTTTGCGGCAGTATTTGGAGGTGCTATTATGATAAAGACAGCAAGGCAGCTGAAAGATTTGATCCGCAATCTCGCAAAGGAGAAATCGGCGGACGCACAGATTTTGATGCGGAACTATATGATGGAGCGTTTCCTGGAACGTATTTCCCTTTCTGAATATCGGGATAACTTTATTTTGAAAGGCGGGATGCTGGTTGCTGCAATGGTAGGGTTGGATGCCCGGTCTACAATGGATTTAGACGCAACCGTCAGAGGGGCCAGCGTGAATGTGGAGGACATTGAAAATCTGATGTCCTCTATCATAGCAGTCCCCATTGAGGACGGTGTGGAGTTCCAGGTGAAAAGCATTTCGGAAATCATGGACGAGGCCGAGTATCCGGGGATTCGGGTCAGCATGGCCACTGTCTTTGACGGGGTGGTGACGCCGCTGAAAATTGATATTTCTACCGGGGATGTGATTACGCCGAGGGCGGTCCGGTACAGGTTCCGGCTTATGCTGGAGGAACGCTCCATTGATATTTGGGCGTACAATCTGGAAACCGTACTTGCGGAAAAGCTGGAAACAATGATTGCCCGGACCATAACAAACACCCGTATGAGGGATTTTTATGACCTCTACATTCTGGAACAGCTTCATGGAAGATCGCTGGATTCCGATATTCTCCGCCACGCGCTCCTTGCTACCGCCCGCAAGCGCGGGACCGAGAGGCGTTTGAAAGAAGCGAAGGAAGTGTTTTCCGAAGTAGAAAACAGCCATGCGATGCAGGCGCTTTGGTCCGCTTATCGCAAGAAATTTTCCTATGCGGCTGATCTGGAATGGAACACCGTTATGGGTGCGGTCCACCGTTTGTATGCTCTGACAGAGGACGGTGAGGCGGAATGAAAAAGCGCGGGCATTACTGTAAAATCTGCGGCGAGTGTAAATCAAATGAAAAGTTTTCGGGTAAAATATCTGAAACAATAATGAGGTAAGTTAATGAGGGATGTTAGTGGGGTAAGTTAATGGGGGATGTTCCCCATCAGTTATGAGGGCGTTCTATCCGGTTTATGAAAATGCCAGACACCGTCTGTTAAATTGTCATAGTCCCATTACTGCGGGCTTTTGACGATCTCCAATGAGAACAAGCGCAGCTTTTATGAAAAAGACAGCAAGATATTTGGGGCATTTGTTTTTTGGTGGTTTCGTGGTATAATCGTCCATAGGCAAGGAGGGAGCAAAATTGAATCACGATTTGCAGATTAACCAAAATGCGGCACAGACCTATCATTCTATCCGCAATTCGATTGTTTCCGCGCAGCACCGTTTAAGCGCGGCGGTAAATTCCACTATGGTAATCACCTATTGGGAAATAGGCGAACAAATTTATAAAGCGTGTGGGGAAAATGACCGGGCCGAGTATGGAAAGAAGCTGCTGCAATATTTGTCTGAACAGCTGACTGCTGAATTTGGAAAGGGTTTTAGTGTTCAGGGATTACGCAATATGCGGCAATTTTACTGCACCTTTCCAATTCGCTCCACACTGTGGAGCGAATTGAGCTGGTCCCACTACCGGCTTTTGATGCGTGTGCCAGACGAGCAGGCAAGGACTTTCTATGCGGAAGAATGTGTAAAATCTGCGTGGAGTGTCCGGCAACTGGAACGGCAGATCAACACCATGTACTACCAACGCATTTTAGCGAGTCAGGATAAATCACTTGTAGCAAAAGAAATCCAGTCTACCGAGCCAAAACCGGAATATGAAAAAATTATCAAGGACCCCTATGTGATGGAGTTTTTGCAGATTCAGCCGGACACCCATGTGTATGAGGGCGAATTGGAGCAAGCCCTGATCGACCACCTTCAGCACTTTCTTTTAGAGCTTGGACGCGGTTTTTCATTTGTGGCGCGCCAAAAGCGGTTTACACTGGATGGACAGGACTTTTTCATCGACCTGATTTTTTATAACTATATTCTGAAATGCTTTGTTCTCATAGATTTGAAAATGGGCAAGCTGACCCATCAGGATTTAGGACAAATGCAAATGTATGTGAATTATTATACCCGTGAAATGATGAATGAGGGGGATTCACAGCCGATTGGTATTGTTCTTTGTGCGGACAAAGGAGATTCCATTGTAAAATACACGCTGCCGGAAGATAATCATCAAATATTTGCGTCTAAGTATTTTACTTATTTGCCATCAGAAGAAGAATTGAAACGGGAGCTGAACCTGGACAGCTTTTATAAGCTGGAAGAATAATATGGGAGCCAGTAATAAAGTCTGCCCCGGCTGCGGCAGAAAAATGAAACAGCAGTTTATCGGCTTGCAGCATTGTAAATGCAGCATGAGCTGGAAAAAGGACATCGGATTTTTTGAGCGCACCAGCGATATGGTTTTTGCGTTAGAACGCCGGACCATTGGAAAAAAGGTCAAACAAATTCCGGTAATTCGATATAAAAATGGTGAATAAAAAGAAACAAGCGGTCTGCGTATGCAGGCCGTTTTGTTATGAAGGGAGGATTCCATCATGGCAACTACACGCATCATGCCGCTGCACATCGGCAAGGGCCGCACCGAAAGCCAAGCGGTCAGTGACATTATCGACTATGTATCTAACCCGCAAAAGACAGACAACGGCAGGCTCGTCACCGGCTTTGCGTGTGACAGCCGGGTAGCCGACGCCGAGTTTCTGCTGGCAAAACGGGAGTACATTTCCACCACTGGCCGGGTACGCGGCGCAGACGATGTGCTGGCCTACCATGTCCGGCAGTCCTTTGTCCCCGGCGAGATTACCCCAGAAGAAGCCAACCGGCTGGGCGTGGAGTTTGCCAAACGGTTCACCAAGGGCAACCACGCCTTTGTGGTCTGCACCCATATCGACAAATCCCATATCCATAATCACATCATCTGGAACGCGGTCAATGTGAACTGTGACCGGAAATTCCGAAACTTTTGGGGCAGCACCCGCGCGGTCCGGCGGCTGAATGATACCATCTGTGTTGAGAACGGCTATTCCATTGTAGAGAACCCAAAACCGCATGGAAAAAGCTATAACAAGTGGCTGGGGGACCGGGCAAAGCCCTCCCACCGGGAGCAGCTCCGTATGATGATTGACCAGGCATTGGAACAGAAACCGGCAGACTTTGACGGCCTGTTAAAGCTGCTTGCGGAAATGGGCTGTGAAGTGTCGCGCCGGGGACAGGCAATCCGGCTCAAAGCCCCCGGCTGGAAGAATGTTGCCCGCATGGATGGAAAGCTGGGAAAAGGATACAGTGAAGATGAAATACGGGCGGTACTGGCTGGGAAAAAAGAGCATACCCCAAGGAAGAAAGCGGCTGTTCAATCAGAGCCGCCCAAGTGTTGGACGGCGAATTGAGGGAGACATAAACGGCAAATTATTTTTCCAACCTTTTTCGCATTGACTGCGCAGTGCTGTCTACAAATGCATAATACCGCCGAAAATGCAGCACGCTGTTGGTATAGCTTTTCTTTCGAAATCGAAAGGCCATGAATCCCATTATGAGATCCATAGCCACATGATGTATTTGGATTTTTTATTGTTTGTCAGCCAGAGTCGGCAGATAAGCCAAACCGGCAGCAACAGTTACGGCATCTACCTTCCGCATTAGATTGCTGATCCGCCCCTCATTCCAGAAAATATCAGAAAAATCGGATAGTTCACATCCCACATCATGGTTCGGGATGCACAGGTAGTTTCCGTATTTATGCACTCCGGCCAGGATGTGGAAGTATGTCCCCCGTCCATTCATCTCAGCTTCATACCATCCAGGCCGCCATCGCAGCAGGATAATCTCCCCTGTCC
>NZ_KE159735.1:0-607 GCF_000403455.2 Dorea sp. 5-2
GATGTCTCCATGCTTTTTTGCATGCTTTAATGCAATGGATTTTGCTTGTTTAATGCCAATATACTTTGAGGAGTCCTTGAGAAGTTTTTCTCTTTCAAGTTCATTTACTCTTCCGCTGCGTGCGTTAATCTCAATCTCAAATTTGTAATTTGAGGTCCGGAACTTAAGCTCCCATTCATTGTCCTTTCTGTCATATCTCACCTTTGTCCATTTTTTGACATTCTTGGCTTTTACATTAGCAGCTCTCAGTGCAATTTTTTTTGCGTTGGCTTCGCTGATGGCTTTGGATGATCTTTTTTTGATCTGTGACTTTTCGAAATCCTTTACATATCCGGTAAGGGCATCGACCTCAACCTCATACTTGTGGCTTTTGGTCTGAAATTCAACATCCCATTCCTGGTCGTCATCGTAGTCGTAATCATCCAGCTTTACCTTAATCCACTTTTTTACATTCTTTTCCTTGACGCCTGCCTCTTTCAGCGCGATGCTTTTTGCTTTTTTTCTGCTGATCTGTCCTTTGGCCGCATAGGATGTCATTGAGCTTCCAAGGCATAGAGCTGCAATCAGGCAGAATGAAATCATCATCCTTATTCTTTGTTTCATTTTC
>NZ_KE159735.1:2862-5201 GCF_000403455.2 Dorea sp. 5-2
ACTCAAACTTCCCACGTCAAAAATGGGATTCGCACCTTGAAAAATCAATACTTTAGTCCACAAAATACCCTTATGCGGCTGTTTCTCTCCGTTCCAATGCGTCCTGCATGTATTTTGGGAGACGCTGAACAAAGCTGGCTGTGAATTCCTCCAGCTGCGATTCTGTGATATGGAAATACTCCATCACAGTATCCATCAGTGCGTCTATGATGATGCACATGGAACGGCTGAACGTGATATCCTCCATTTCATCCAGCAAGCAGAAACAGAGTTCGCATATCGTTTTGTCATCCTCATTTTCTCGCTGCGCCACCGACAGCATCATATAACGGGCAAAGACAATGGACACATGGGCACACATGGCATCATAAGAAATCCCACGGTATTCCTTCACAAGTTTCAAATACGATTTGCAGGCTTTGAAAAAGACCTCAATGTCCCATCTCTTTCCATAAATACGGATGATCTCTTCCTCCGAAATGGAGATGTCCGTACTCACCAGTACCAACCAGTCCTTCCGTTTGCTCTTATTGCGGACGAATACCAGCTTTGCAGGGATGCTTTCCCCATCCTTTTCGATCTCCACAAGTACGGACAGAAGATAGCGGGAACGTCCCCTTCGCTTCTTGTTGCGGCTGTAGATCTCTTTGACATTGAGCCTTTCACCCTGGTATCTGTATTTTGTCTTGCTTTTTTTCATCATGGCTATGGTGTCAAGATGCTCCTGCTTTTTCAGTTCCAGTATGGTTTTGGGCGCTGAAAACCAACTATCGAACAGGACAAATTTTGCCGTGATGCCCGCACGCTGTGCGGAATGGATCAGCTCCACCATGACATCGGTGGCTTTGCGCCGTGACTGGAGGCGTCTTCTTCCCGCAAGGGAGCGGCCGTCATGCCGCTTACCCCCGCAAAGCAGGTTTTTGTCCTCCGCCGCTGAAAGCAGGCTGTAGCTGACCGGGATAAAGGAGTTCCCGTCCGACCATCCCAGAGTGAGCATCCGGAATCCGGATCGGTATTTCATGGAACAGTGGTCGAAAACCCTGGCAAGCATCTCTGCCTTTTTGGACCGGGAGCGGTCAAACAGACTGTCATCAACGATAAACACATCTTTCCGTTTTTCATCAGTCAGTGGCTTCATGAAACGGCAGATGATTTCAGCGGAAAGCAGCATCGTGAAGCGCTGCCAGTTGATCCCTGCATCGTTCAGAAAACGGTAGATGGTATTTTTTGAGAATGCCCCTTCAAATGTGCCGGTCTTCATCTGCATATAGATGCTCCTGTCGGAAAACATCATGCAGAAAAGATACCGGAAGATATCTATGACAGGGATGCCTTTTTCTTTCCCGGCATTACATTTGAAAAGAAAGCGGCCGATGTGGAATCTTTTCATAAATTTTGTGGCAAAATCCGAAACGTTGTTTCCGTTATCTGTAATCTGTGGTATACTTGACATGGCATAAATCTCCTTGCTGTGTAATTGGTTTTAGCAATTCAATTATACCATATGCAAGCGGTTTGTGCCTTTTTTATGGGTTAAAGTATTGATTTTTCAAGGTTCAACACATCAAAACGGTGTGGGAAGTTTGAGTTAATAATAATAAAAATGTGTAATGATAAGATCTTATTTCTTTGATGTCTGATTTTATTGTACCAAATAATTTATGCTGGTGCAATACCGAACTAACTGACTGATGCGTTACTATGAGTGGCCTCCCGGGCTGTGAATAGTAACCACTCCGTGTTCAGTAACGCCGGTGCTTCTGAATTCAAATTTTTGGTGGAATTAATTAGTGTATCATTGGATAGAATATGGTAGAATATCTGTAGCTGTTAAAATGGAGGGAATTAAGAATGAGACAAGGAAGAAGGATAGTGGCAGCATTTTTTGCGGCGCTGCTGTGTTTGTCGGTGGTTATACCTGTAATGCCCGCAGCCGCAGAGGAATTGGATCAGACGGAGGAGCTTACCAGGGAAGAGAAAAAAGAACGGAAACGGCTTAGGAAGTTATACAAGCTTCCCGTTCAGACTAATGAGCTGACCGGGTGGGCAAAAGGGCCGGGGACATATGGCGAAGCTGCAATCCTGATGGAGGTGGAGACGGGAGCGATTTTGTATGCGAAGAACATAGACGCCCACTATTATCCTGCCAGCATCACAAAGATTCTGACGACTTTGATAGCATTGGAAAATGGACAGATGGAAGATAAGGTGACATTTTCAGATGACAGCCTGTCCTTCCTGGAGCCAGGAGATGCGTATATAGGAATGAAGGCGGGAAATGTCATTTCCCTGGAGCAGGCCCTCTATGCGGTGCTCCTTGCATCAGCAAATGAGGTTTC
>NZ_KE159735.1:5211-5732 GCF_000403455.2 Dorea sp. 5-2
TCTATAGAGCTTCCGGACAGCGTGGAGGTAATAGGGGCAGAGGCTTTTAAAGATGCAGTGAAATTAAGCGAAGTGAAATTTCCGTCAAATCTGGCAAGGATAGAAAAGTCGGCATTTTACGGATGTACATCATTGGAAAGCATAGAACTTCCGGACAGTGCGACAGCAATAGAAAACGAGGCATTCCGAAATGATACAAGACTGAATCATGTGAAACTGCCTTCGAATGTGAAAACCATAAATTCAGCAGCATTTGCAGGATGCGTGTCATTAAAGCAGATTGAAATTCCGGCATCATTAGAAAAAACAGCGATGGTATATGATTATACGGGACCGTTTTCTGACAGTGGTCTGGAAAGTGTAACATTTGAAAGCGGAACAAAGAAAGTGGCGGAGAGATTGTTCAGGGGATGCAAGAACCTGGTGTCTATAGAGCTTCCGGACAGCGTGGAGGTAATAGGGGCAGAGGCTTTTAAAGATGCAGTGAAATTAAGCGAAGTGAAATTTCCGTCAAATCTGGC
>NZ_KE159735.1:5742-8518 GCF_000403455.2 Dorea sp. 5-2
AAAATCCGAAACGTTGTTTCCGTTATCTGTAATCTGTGGTATACTTGACATGGCATAAATCTCCTTGCTGTGTAATTGGTTTTAGCAATTCAATTGTACCAAACCGCTAGCGCGGTGGCTAGCCCTAGGTACGTGATTCCACTACTTTTTCAAAATTTTTTCGTTTTCTCAAAATAAAAGTAGCAGTTTTTTGGTTTATGTTGTATTGTTGAGTTACCACACACAACTGCAAACATAACCCCAAAAACTGCTATGTTTATATTATCATGGATTTTCAAACTCAACAACTCTATATTTCATTTTTTTGCCCGCCCTCCCCCTCTTTTGTGATTTTTCCTGTTCACTCTATCAAAATCACACCAAGGAGGTTCCATTATGGACAATTATTTAGATTCTTTCAGGGAAATGATCTCCCTTCGTGGCCTTACCGCCCACACACTTAAAAATTACTGCACTTATATCCGTGCCTACCTTGATTATCTCTCCAGCGTACTCCGCAAGCTTCCGGAGGATGTTTCCTGGGATGAACTCCGTGTTTATATCCGCTGGCTAAAGCGTTCCAGAAATCTTTCTGACCGCACGGTCAACTGTGCCATTTCACAGTTGCGTTTTTTTACCCTTTATGTCCTTCATAAGCCATGGGACGATACCCAGCTTCCCATGCGTAAGTTTGATGAATACCTCCCCTTTGTCCCTTCCAAAGAGGAAGTTTCCATCCTGATCGACGCCATGCCCGACCTCAAGCAGAAGGCTATGGTCTCCCTCATGTATTCCTCCGGTCTGCGCATCGGCGAAGTCTGCCATTTACGGTATGAGGACATTGAACGCAAAAATATGCGTATCCATATCCGTCACGGAAAGAACCGTTCCGACCGTTATGCCATCCTTTCTAAAAGGGCTCTGGATATCCTCACTTCCTACTGGTTTGCCTTTGGCAGGCCAAGAGGCTGGCTTTTCCCAAAGCAGACCTGCCCGGATAAACCCATTGATACATTTTACCTTTCCCGGCATATCCATGCTGTGGAGCGCTCACTCGGCTGGGAAGAACGGATCACCTGCCATTCCCTGCGCCACGCCTTTGGCACCCATCTGTATGAGGACGGTACAGACCTGCTTACCATAAAAGCCCTGCTCGGACATAAATCTTTAAATTCCACTACGATTTATGTCCACCTGGCTTCTAACGGTACACATACTGCCGTAAGCCCCTTTGACCGGATGGAGGGTGTTTCCCATGAGTAATTCCCAAATCCAGAGGATCTGGCAGCTCTCTTACGGGGAGTACACTTCTTCCGGGAGTTTCCAGTCTGATGTCCAGCGTAAGGCATCCTATGCTATTTTAAACTGTAAATCCGGCAGACTCGGCGTAAATATTTCACAGTGTCCGGATTGCGGCCATATAGAGGTCCGCAATAATTCCTGCCGGAACAGAAACTGTCCGAGCTGCCAGGCTGTTAATAAGGAAATCTGGGTGGATAAGCGCAGGGCTGAGGTGATCGACGCGCCCTATTTCCATGTGGTGTTTACCACTCCCCACGAATTAAACAGCCTCTTTTATTGCAACCAGCAGCTCCTTTATGGGCTGCTCCACAAATGCTGCGCCGAAACACTCCTGGAACTGTCCGCAGATCAAAAATACCTAGGTGCAGTCCCCGGCATCATCCAGGTACTCCATACCTGGGATCAGGAGATGCTTTACCATGTACATATGCATTGCATTATCTCTGGCGGCGGGCTCACCCAGGACCATAAAATACGGAAAACAAAGAAAAGCTTCTTCCTCCCCGTAAAAGTCCTCAGGAATAAATTCAAGGGAAAATTCCTTGCAGCACTTGATGCCCTTTATCAAAGCGCCAGCCTGGAGTTTTCCGCTTCCTGCGAAGAACTGCGCAGTTCCTATGAATGGGCCGCATTCCGCAATTCCCTTTACGAAAAGGACTGGTGCCCATACATTAAGGAAACCTTTAACAGATTTGGCAATGCCCTGGAATATCTTGGACGATACACCCATAAGATTGCCATTTCAAACAGCCGTATCCTGGATGTGGATGAACAGGAAACCACTTTTTCTGCCAGAGGAAAAAGGCCCGGCGATCCGCGTAGGACCATCACCCTGGAAAACACGGAATTCATCCGGCGTTACCTGATGCATGTGCTCCCTCCCGGTTTTCAGAAGATCCGCTATTTTGGCTTTTTAAATAACCGGTATAAAAGCAGGAACCTGAAACTGATCTTCAAAATCCAGGGAGGACAGCGGTTTAAAGAAAGGTATGCCGGACTATCCATAGGAGAGCTGCTGGCTGTGGTCTGGAAGATTGATATCCGCATTTGTCCGGAATGCGGGTGCCACAGGATGCAACAGGCCGGAAGGACATATGGTTCATCCTGATACAAACTTTTTCTTACTGAATAAATTTTTTAAAAGCCTCCGCAAGAAGGCTTGCGAAGCATGCCTTTTTACCGGATATATTTGTAAATCCACACAAAAAACAGATGCTTATGCCAGGAAGTACCTGCAAAATCTGTGCAGTTTCACTAACTGTGAAAAATACTTCCTCCATACACATATTGGCTAAAGGTCCGCAGTCTGGTACAATCGGAAAGAATCACATTCAGGGCAGTTTTATCTTTTGTATAAAGCTGCTCTTTTCGTCTGCCCTGAATCTGATACTTTCCTAAAGAATTATACCATATGCAAGCGGTTTGTGCCTTTTTTATGGGTTAAAGTATTGATTTTTCAAGGTTCAACACATCAAAACGGTGTGGGAAGTTTGAG
>NZ_KE159735.1:8528-9092 GCF_000403455.2 Dorea sp. 5-2
AACCTGGGGCTTTGTGTGAACGCAAATGAGGTGTATGCGAAGGTGAAATGCATGGACGGATACACTTACTATATGGCGGAAGCACTTCTTGATACGGTTCTGGGGCCACTGGCCGCGGAAGGTGAAAAGGCTTACGAGGTGCTTGAGACATACAAGGGTAAGGAGCTTGAGTTTAAGGAATATGAGCCCCTTTACCAGTGTGCGGCAGATGGGATTAAGACACAGAATAAGAAAGCATTTTACGTAGTCTGTGATGATTATGTAACGCTCACAGACGGTACAGGCGTTGTTCATATTGCTCCTGCATTCGGTGAGGACGATGCGAAGGTCTGCCGGAAGTATGATATGCCTTTCGTGCAGCTTGTAGATGAGAAGGGAAATATGGCAGAGTCCACTCCGTTTGCCGGATTATTTGTGAAGAAGGCGGATCCGGAGGTGCTGAAAGACCTGGAGAAGAGGGGACAGCTCTTCTCGGCGCCGAATTTCGAGCACAGCTACCCCCACTGCTGGAGGTGTGACACGCCTCTGATCTACTATGCGCGCGAGTCCTGGTTTATTAAGATG
>NZ_KE159735.1:9164-9917 GCF_000403455.2 Dorea sp. 5-2
GTCTATATAATAAACTGGAATTTTGTAAAAAAAGAGCCGGGACGCGGCAGCTATCAGATAGCCACCGCGCCCCGGTTTTCTTATGGGTGCAGAGATTGGATTGTGACGCAATAGAATGCCATTTTGCGGGGTAAAGGTATAAATCCCTTACCGTCTTATTTTCCCGCCCGGAAAGCCGCATACAGCAAGGCTTTTTTCGCCCCTGCCGCGTCACATTCGCCCGCATTTTCCTCATGCGCCCGGCAGTCTACGGAGCAGTAGCACGTCCCTTATCCAATAGGTAATACAAAATTTTAAGCAGCTGCTTTCCTGCAACTCATCACCTCCATAGCTTGATTATATTATAATAACCTTGATAATGCTATGTCAAAGTTTATTATATGTTCTATTTGGGCTAATCCATAGAACACTGTATAGACATATCCAAGAAGAAGTTTCTTGAACCTCTTTAATAAACTCTGCCCGGTCATTTCTAGAATACTCCGCAATCGCCCTAGGTTCAGCCGAAAGGCTGAATAGCTACGAATTTCCAGGCTCCGACCACATCCTGTCACAAAACGCTGCATCTTGCCGGCACACAAAAGAAGACCGGCTGAACTTTATTCCCGCATCTTAAGCACCTCTGCCGGAAGGATCCGGTTCACCCTGCGCATCAGGAACCCGTTGATAATCCCATATAAAACCAGCGCGCTGAAAAAGATGCCCGCATACATCTGCCAGGAAAAGGCAAGGTTAATCCCGCAGGCAACATTC
>NZ_KE159735.1:10036-10754 GCF_000403455.2 Dorea sp. 5-2
CAAGGATGGCAGCGTGGCTTGGCTCTTACGGTCCGGCGGCTTTTGGAGGGGATGACCTGCCAAAGCCTGGTGCAGTCATCATGCAATATACAGGCCATAGCGATTATACGGAAAATGATCCGCCGACTTATGTATGTGTCGGGGAAAATGACGGCATTGCAGACTGGCGGGCTATGGAAAACCGTCTGAAGCATCTGGCAGCATTTGGGATCCCTACAGAGTTCCACAAATATCCGGGTCTTGGGCATGGCTTTGGGCTTGGAACCGGAACTGTCGCAGAAGGGTGGATAGAGGATGCGGTAACATTTTGGGAAACTCAGACAAAATAATGATAGGAGGACAGGAAGATGAATAATTTTATTTTTGAGAATGCAACAAAAGTTTTATTCGGTAAAGGATGTGTGAAAGAATATTTGTGCTGTCTGATAAAAGGCTGCGGGGATACGGTGATGCTGGCATATGGAGGAGGCTCGATTAAAAAGAACGGCGTATATGACGAGGTGGTTTCTATTTTAAAAGAGGC
Organism: Dorea sp. 5-2; assembly: GCF_000403455.2. Lineage (GTDB taxonomy): Bacteria > Bacillota > Clostridia > Lachnospirales > Lachnospiraceae > Sporofaciens. Next base: position 10,560 of record NZ_KE159735.1, read on the forward strand.
TGGAAAGCATATTGTGGAATTTCCCGGCATTATGGCGAACCCTACTTATGCAAAAGTTTTAGAGGGCGCAAAACTGGCAAGGGAAAGTCAGGCCGGGTTAATCCTTGGCGTTGGCGGCGGTTCCGTCATGGACTGCTGTAAAGCAGTTTCCATTGCCGCCCGGTATGACGGCGATGTGTGGGAGGATTTCTGGGC
>NZ_KE159735.1:10764-11866 GCF_000403455.2 Dorea sp. 5-2
TCGGAAAGAATCACATTCAGGGCAGTTTTATCTTTTGTATAAAGCTGCTCTTTTCGTCTGCCCTGAATCTGATACTTTCCTAAAGAATTATACCACACTTCTGCTTTATCTGTGCAATATAAAGATTACTTACCTTTAGTCCACTATGCTCTAACACATAATCCTTGATTTCCTCATAGGTGGCTTTGCTCTCCGCAGCCGTCAAATCAAGCTCGTCCATCTGAAGCTCCACCTCGATATGTTGGTCTGCATGAAGTTTGGACAATAAACATACCGTCTCGACTGTTGTTCGATTGGGTAGGGAATTGGTATATCATTTTCTGTAAGCTCATCCTCTGAATCTTTAAACCAAATCTCGTCAGAATGTTCCCCATCACGTTCCAAAGGAAATTGAAGCCTTACATATTTTAGCCATCTGCCATGTTCCTCTCTGTTTGGAAAAATCTCAATACGCTCGATAAATGTTTCCATCACGGTCTTCTGGTCTTTTTCCGGCAGCTCTTCAATATTGTTCATCATCCAGTCCAGAACCCTATAATACCGCTCTTTTGAAAATGCCTGTTTCTCCGCCTTTTCTTTAACTAGGCGATTATGCACTAGATTTGCATCTATTTTAGCTATCTGCTCTGTTAAATCACGCACAATCTTCATATAATCTTCGCACAGCTCATCGTACAAGTCATCGTCAGCATCCATACTTCCAATTTTTGCAAGCAGCTTTTTCTTCCTGCTTTCCACTTTCTTCCGCTCTGCTTGTAACCGTTCTTCTTCTGCCCGCAATTCTTCCAGTGTGTCATTTTTTCCATCAGCAGCCGCTATTACCTGCTCTTTATAATTTGACGTATTAACTATCCATCTAACCAGTGCAATCAATTCCGCATTCAGCTGGTCCTGACGAATATTGGTTTTGTATGAGCATGGTTTTCCTTCAACTTTTATGCGGTTCTTGCATTTATAATACCACATGTCTTTATAAAATTCATCGGAGCCTTTCTTTTTCTTCCTGTTTACAACCCCATACATCTTTGCTCCGCACTCCGGGCATCTTACCACCCCCGACAGCATATGATAATGCCCTATACTGTGCGTTTTTTCATGTTTT
>NZ_KE159736.1:0-2175 GCF_000403455.2 Dorea sp. 5-2
TCCTACAGCGCGCTCTGATAGACAGTATTAAGGAGATGAGATTTTAATTCGATGTTTTTGTGCGGGAGATAGGAACTTTAGTTTGCTGGGCGACAATTTACCCTATGAAACTTTTTAAGAAGAACGAGAACAGCCAGAGCAAAGCAACCCAGAAACTGCCGATGGGCAGAAAAGCAAGAAAGGTGTTCGCCGTGTATGCCGCTTTAGTATGTTGCATGGTCTTTGGCACGACAACAGCTTTTGCCGCCAATGACCCGATTGCCGTGGTAAACAACCTGTCAAACTTTATCTTCGGTCTGATTAAGGCTGTCGGGATGATTATGCTCGGTTTCGGTATCGTGCAGGTGGGCTTGTCGCTGAAATCCCACGACCCGTCCCAGAGGGCGAACGGCTTTCTGACCCTTGCGGGCGGCGTTGTGATTACCTTTGCAAAAGAGATTCTGACCCTTATCACAGGCTAATCTAAAACAGACTGAAATAGCAGGCTGATATAAGACACCCGAAAAAGCTTCACTGGAGCTTTTTCGGGATGCAATGCAAGGGTAACGGGGCAGATCCGCCCTGCGGAACTTGCCCCGCTATCCAATTTTAAGAACGGAGGTGGTCGAATGTCAGATAACTGGGTAGTCCAGAACTTGGAGAACGCCCTAAACACTTGGAATGAGAAGTTAGCCGAGATATGGCAGCTCATTACCCAGTCCCCAGAGAATTTCAAAGGCGGTGGGATATGGAAAGTCATTGTTGACATCCACGGTGCGTTGCAGGCAATAGGGCTTGCCCTGCTCGTGCTGTTCTTTGTTGTGGGCGTGATGCGTACCTGCGGCGACTTCTCACAGGTTAAAAAGCCCGAACACGCTTTGAAGCTGTTTATCCGCTTCGCACTTGCCAAAGGTGCGGTGACTTACGGCTTGGAGCTGATGATGGCTTTGTTCCAGATAGTGCAGGGCGTGATTTCCACGATTATGAAAGCCGCAGGCTTCGGCACGGCTCAAAAGACGGTACTCCCGCAGGAGATTGTGACTGCGGTTGAGGACTGCGGCTTTTTCGAGAGCATCCCCCTATGGGCGGTCACGCTGATAGGCGGGCTGTTCATCACGGTATTGTCGTTCATTATGATAATGTCGGTGTACGGCAGGTTTTTCAAGCTGTACCTTTATACCGCAATCGCCCCTGTCCCTCTTTCCTCTTTTGCAGGAGAGCCGAGCCAGAATGTGGGCAGGAGCTTTATCAAGAGCTATTGTGCCGTGTGCCTTGAGGGGGCAATCATCGTGCTTGCCTGCATCATCTTTTCGGTGTTTGCGGCTTCCCCGCCCGTTGTCAATCCCGATGCAGCTGCGGTCACGATGGTATGGGGCTATATCGGGGAACTGGTATTCAATATGCTCGTCCTTGTCGGTGCGGTCAAGATGGCAGACCGTGTCGTGCGTGAAATGATGGGCTTGTAGGGGAGGTATGCCTATGTACGATTTTGAAACGGAATACCGCAGGATATTTGAAACGCCGCTGGAAGAAATCAAAGAGGATATATTCTTTCGGGCAGATAATTTTGAAAATGAAAAGTGGTACGGGGATTTGCAGATGTATTTGGCAATCGGTGTCTGCAAGCCAGACAGGGGTAGCGTGCCAGATTTGCAGAAAGCCTTGAAAATCTTAGGCTGCCCTACTCGCATGAGGGAAATTGACGGGGATTTGTTTTTAGTCCCCCAGAGGGAAAGGCAGAAGCAGACCCCGCCCCGCCATAAACAGGAAATGGAACGATAGGAGGTGTTTGTGATTGGAAGTAAAGATAAATAAAGAACGAAATTAAAGAGGCTCATCGTGTTACTATTCACAGTTGATATAAACCAAAGGCTTATCCACTAGAAATTTTGAGTACAAACATAACAAGAAAATTTCTATTTAGAAAGTCGCTAAAACAATGAAAAAAATGTTGTTTTTAGCGATTTTCTTCTTGCATTTCATATCGGTATGTGTTATAATTAACACATACCGATATGAGGAGGAATATTACATGAGCATTGTTTATCAAACGGACAAAAGATCTGGAATTACTTATGCTTATGAATCGAAAGCATACTGGGACAGCGAAAAAAAGCAATCCCGTTCTAAAAGATCATTGATCGGCAGGGTTGACCCGGAAACCGGCGAGATCAGAAAAACAGACGGACGATGCCG
>NZ_KE159736.1:4570-12653 GCF_000403455.2 Dorea sp. 5-2
CCTTTTTCTGAGTAATCAGAAAAAGGCCGCACATTTTGAGGTACTTGTCAAGTAATAATTAAAAAATTTGGGTTACTGGTAGAAAAAAAGAATTCGGACATAATATCCGAATTCTCGTTAAGTAAATGACATTGACTGTGAATAGTAACCTCATCGCAGAAAAAGTTGAAAAAATCACTTGACATATAATTGTCAGATGATTATGATATAATGATTTAGGTTTTTAAATCTAAATGGCAGGCTTGGGGATGAAAAGAGATTTTTATGTTTGATTATGTAGAAGATAAGGAATTTCTAAGCCGTATGCGAAATCTATGTGGTGAGATAATGCAGGATTTTTGTCACTACTTGAAAGAGGACTATGATATTGGAGCTATATTCTATCTTGTAGGGAGTGGTGCAAAGAATCTTATCGTGCAAAACGCTTCGTTGCCGATAGATTTGGATTACAACCTTGAAATTGTAAGATGTGATGATTTTGAGGATTGCAGAAATCTAAAAGAATGTGCAAGGAAATCCTTTAATAAGGCGTTAAATGAACACGGTTGGAGGAATTGCGAGGATTCAACATCTTCTCTGACCACGGAAAAAAGGCATTTTGCCAAAGGAAATCCTACCAAGTTTTCGATGGATGTTTGCATTGTTTGTAGAGATACAGAAGAAATTTTTTACAGACTTATTCACAAAAAAACAGGGTTGACTTATTATGACCAATACTATTGGAATGAAGCCCCTCATTCTGCGGAAATACAGAAAAAGGCTAAGTATATCAAGAAAAGGGGAAAATGGCAGCTTGTCAGGACACAGTATCTGGATATTAAAAATAGATACCTGCGGCAAAACGACCACGACCATCCCTCATTCATATGCTATATCGAAGCTGTAAACAATGTTTATAATGCAAGAATGAGTTGGAAGTAAACTGAATGAACTTGAAGAATCGTCATTTTTCCAAAGATGGCGATTTTTTTGTGCCAAAAAGGAGGTGTTTATGATTGGAAGTAAAGATAAATAAGGAAATCCGCAATTACACGGAGAGTATGTTTTTCGGGCTGTCGATGCGGCAGTTCCTTTTTTCTGTCCTTGCCTGCGGCGTGGCGGTAGGTTTGTTTTTCCTGCTCCGTGGGAAGTTCGGGACGGAAACCGTGAGCTGGATGTGTGTTCTGGGGGCTTCGCCATTTGCGGTGATGGGGTTTGTCAAATACAACGGCATGACCGCAGAGCAGTTCGTGTGGGCATGGATAAAATCGGAGTTTCTGATGCCAAAGAGGGTGCTGTTTCTCCCAGACAATCTCTATTATGGAGCATTAAAAGCAACGATTGAAGCCCATGAAAAGGGAACGCCCGCCGTGCAGGAAAAGCGTAAGAAGCATACGAAAAGAAAACGCAGGGCGGCAAGGCGTAAGGCAATGAAGAAAAAAAGAAATAGGGCTGAAAAAGCAAGAAAACGTAAGGAGGCAGACTATGATTAAGACGCTCAGGAATCTGTTTAAGCAGGATAAGGAGAAATTTGCCGTGCCGAAATCGGTGCAGGCGGTCATCCCGTTAAAGACCATGTGGGAGGACGGCATTTTCCTTGTGGGCAGGAACAAATATGCAAAGACCTTTAAGTTTGAGGACATCAATTATGCCGTGGCGAGCCGTGAGGACAAGGAAGCCATGTTCCTTGAATACTCGGAACTTCTCAATGCCCTTGACAGCGGGGCGACCACGAAAATCACCATCAACAACCGCAGGCTCAACAAGGCGGATTTTGAGCAGACCATCCTTATCCCGATGGCGGAGGACGGTCTGGATAAATACCGTAAAGAGTATAACAAGATGCTGCTTGATAAGGCGACAGGGGCGAACTCCATCGTGCAGGACAAATATGTGACAATTTCCGTCTGCAAGAAGAACATTGAGGAAGCGAGGAACTATTTTGCCCGTGTAGGAGCTGACCTTATCGGGCATTTCAACCGTTTAGGCTCAAAGTGTACGGAACTGGATGCCAATGATAAGCTGCGTATCTTCCATGATTTCTACCGCACGGGCGAGGAAACGGCGTTTTCCTTTGACATGGCACAGACCATGCGGAAAGGTCACGACTTCAAGGACTATATCTGTCCCGACTCCTTTGAGTTTGAGAAAGGCTATTTCCGCATCGGCAACCGCTATGGGCGTGTGATTTTCCTTAGAGAGTATGCGGCATATATCAAGGACAGCATGGTGGCGGAGCTTTGCGAATTAAACCGTAATATGATGCTCTCCGTGGATGTCGTTCCTGTTCCAACGGATGAAGCCGTGCGTGAGGTGGAAAACCGTCTTTTAGGTGTGGAAACCAATATCACGAACTGGCAGAGGAAACAGAACCAGAATAATAACTTTTCCGCTGTTATCCCCTATGACTTGGAGCAGCAGAGAAAGGAAAGCAAGGAGTTCCTCGATGATTTGACGACCCGTGACCAGAGGATGATGTTTGCCGTGCTTACGATGGTGCATACTGCTGATACCAAAGAGCAGCTTGACAATGACACGGAAGCTCTCTTAACTACTGCAAGAAAGCATCTCTGCCAGTTTGCCGTGCTGAAGTATCAGCAGATGGACGGTCTGAATACCGCCCTGCCGTTTGGCGTGAGGAAGATTGATGCCCTGCGTACCCTCACCACGGAGAGCCTTGCGGTGTTTATCCCCTTCCGTGTGCAGGAAATCTATCACAAGGACGGCGTGTATTACGGTCAGAATGTTATCAGCAAAAATATGATAATTGCCAACCGTCGCCATCTGCTAAATGGAAATTCCTTTATCCTCGGCGTGTCTGGTGCAGGAAAATCCTTTACGGCGAAAGAGGAAATGACGAACATTATTCTGACCGACCCTAACGCAGATGTAATTGTTATAGACCCAGAGCGAGAGTATTCCCCGCTTGTGAAAGCGATGCAGGGCGAGGTCATTCACATTTCTGCTACAAGCGAAAATCACATTAACGCAATGGACATAAACTCTGATTACGGCGACGGTGCAAATCCCGTCATCTTGAAATCAGAGTTTATTTTGTCTTTATGCGAGCAGCTTATCGGCGGAGCAAGCCTTGGGGCAAAGCAGAAATCCATCATTGACCGCTGTACGGCAAGTGTGTACCGCTACTACCAGCAGGGCAACTATATGGGGACGCCGCCGACTTTGCAGGACTTCCGTGAAGAGCTGTTAAAGCAGGATGAGCCAGAAGCACAGGAAATTGCCCTTGCGATTGAGCTTTTTACGGACGGTTCTCTCAATACCTTTGCCAAGCATACAAACGTGGACACCCACAGCCGTCTTATCTGTTATGACATTCTGGATTTAGGCAAGCAGTTACAGCCTATCGGTATGCTTGTCGTCCTCGACAGCATTTTAAACCGCATCACGATGAACAGGGCGAAAGGCAGGAACACTTTTATTTTCATTGATGAAATCTATCTGCTGTTTCAGCATGAGTATTCCGCCAACTTCCTCTTTACCCTCTGGAAGCGTGTGCGTAAGTATGGGGCGTACTGTACTGGAATCACGCAGAACGTGGACGACCTGTTGCAGAGCCATACGGCGAGGACGATGCTTGCCAACTCTGAATTTATCATCATGCTGAATCAGGCATCCACAGACCGTATCGAGCTTGCGAAGCTCCTTAACATCTCCGATTTGCAGATGAGCTATATCACGAATGTTGGTGCAGGGCAGGGGCTTTTGAAAGTGGGCAGCTCCCTTGTGCCGTTCGTCAACAAGTTCCCACGGAATACGGAGCTTTACAAGCTGATGACGACCAAGTTATCTGAGATCTCAGATAAGTATGTTTATTAAAGAACTATAGTTATTCGAGAAGAAAGCATTATGCCACTAAATAAGCGGATATACTACAATCTTCTCGAATAACAAATCATTGCTAACGGAGAAAATCGGGCATATTCTGCTTCTCCTGTGGCAGTGATGGTTCAGTCTTGTTTTGCGGAAACCATTTGTTATTCCATTCCTTCATTGAACGGTCAACGGTCTGCTGTGAAATATCCAGGTAGATCTGGGTCGTCTGTATGGAAGAATGTCCAAGGATATTTTTTACAACAGCCAGTGGTACACCTGCTTCAATTAGATGTGTTGCCGTTGTATGCCGCATTACATGCGGTGTATATGGCCCATTACAGAACTTATCCGGGTGGACGGATTTTGCAGCTGTAACGTATTTTGTGAAAATTTCTTCAATGGCGGCCACAGACAGATGGTCATTCCGCTGGCTGGGGAAAACATATCTGTCAGGTTGATCGCGTATCCGTCTGGAATTAATATATTTATCCAGCAGTTGTGTTGCATCTGAAGTGATCTTTACCCTGCGGGACTTTTCCCCTTTCCCTGTGAGCGTCAGGATGGCGTTCCCCTTTTCATCGTGTGAGACATCCATTACTGCAAGTTCGCAGATTTCCTGTGCTCTTGCCCCGCTGGAATACATCACGGATAAAAGGACGAGATCGCGCCAGCCGAGTTTTTCCATGGCATCCGGGAGTGAAAAAAGAATGGACAGCTCTTCACGAGTGAAGGAAGTGCGCTGTTTGCCCTTTACCCTCCGAAATGATTTTTTTGCGATCCTTGTCAGGCTGCTTCGGAACACGCATCCCGCTTCAAGGTTCCTACACTGTGCGTACTCTGCAAAAGAGGATAGTGCTCCCATACGCTGTTTGGCTGTAGTTCGGCTGTTTTTTCTATCGGATACCAGCCAGTCAAAAAATCCTGTTAGCATATCAAAGTCCAGCATTTCAAATGTGATCTGACTGATATCGGTTCCTTTCTGCTCTTCGAGATATTGGAACAGGAGCCGGAATGCACATTTATAAGAAGAAACTGTGTTTTTGCTGGCATTCATGGAGACTGGAAGGTATTCCGTGATAAATCTCCCAAGGAGACTTAAAAACTCGTATTCTGACTTATTCTTCTTCATAAGGTACCTCCACTTCTGGAATCAGACCAGTCGTAAATGCTTCAAACGCATCCATGGTTCCAGGAACCTGTGTGCCGGAAAAACGCATATACTGATCAGTATCGATTAGGCATTTATGCCCAAGGTAAGTCGGCAAAAGGAGATCGTTTATATCAACAGGATGGCCTACTGCTTCCAACTGCTGCATGGATTTCAGGACAAACAAGTGGCGAAAGCAGTGCAGGCAGGCTCCCCGGTCATTTGGGGATTTATCCCGCTGGTCAATGTTGGCCAGCTTCAGAATCTCTGCAAACCAGGCATCCATTTGGCGTTTCGTATAGTGCCGGCCGGGTTTATCTCCCGGGAAGAGGTAGGCTTCTGGATTGTCCATGATTCCAAGTGTGAGACAATACCTCTTCAGGATCTCCAACAGCGAATCATGGATAGGGATCAACCGTTCTTTTGAGAATTTAGTCTTTCGCAGGAACAGCGTCCCTTCTTTAAAACATACGTCTTTTCGCTGCAGTGCCATGGTTTCCCCCAGCCGGGTTCCGCATCCGTAAAGGATACGCAATGCCATTGGTATTTTTAACTGTAAGAATGGGCTGCAGCTACCCGGTTTACGGGGAGATAAGTTGTCCGCATAGTGCATGATCTTCTGGATCTCTGCCTCTGAGTAAATATACGGGATATACTCGGATTTTACTTTTGGAGATTCTGGTAAAAACGCCGGGATTCCAAGGCTGTCCAGATATTTTACAAATCCTCTGACAGCACCAACTTTTTCATTGATGGTTTTACTTTTTCCCGGGATAGATGAAATCCAGGGTGTAAGGATGTCTTCTGTCAATTCCTTTTGGGGGAAGTCTATCTCTGCCAGATATTGATCCAATGAAGACAAGGCCCGCTTAGTTAGCGATACAACGGGATCAGAAACGCTGAATGTCTTTAGTGCCAGATACGCTTCCATTTCATCGGCGAATATACTCTTAAACACTGGAACCACCATCCTTCCCAGAAAGAAGTTCTGCAAAGTTGCCGCTAGGGGCAGGGACTGCGAGAGGACAAAGCCGCATGCTCTGGATGTCGATCCGGGCATAATGGCGGATGGCGTGTTTTGTCCCATGCCCCAGAACCCGGCGGACAACTTCTGTTGATACGTTGTCATTAACCATGTTGCTTGCGATGGATGACCTGAAAGCCCGGCTTCCATGCCTGCGTCCATTAATGGGAATCCCGGCGTTTCTGAGCAGCGCCCCGACCATTGTGTTGATTGCGCCATAGTCCATCGGCGTATATGGGATCACAAGCGTCATAAAAATCTGCTGGCAGCCTGCCACTTCGGGGCGTACTTTGTTGATATAGTCCAGCAGGGCTTCTTTTGCTTCGGGAAGCAATTCACTTTCCCATGGCTCACCCGTTTTCTGCTGTATAAAGTGGATTCTGTTATCCGTGAAATCAACGTTTTCAAAAGTCAGGGAAGCAATATCACAGGAGCGGATGCCATATCTGGACAGGAGTAAAACAATCGCATAATTCCTTATCCCAACAGGGGTTGTGCGGTCAATAGAATCTTCAATTGCAGAAATCTCATCCGTGCTATAAACCGTTGGCTGGGGATCGTTCTTCTTGCGGTACTGGACAAGCCTTGAATAATCACGTTCCAAAGTTCCGTGTTCAAAGAGAAATCTGAGAAAGGGGGCAATCCTTTCCCAATAACGGGAGAAACTCAACTGCAAAAAGGCTTTCTGTATCAGTTTCCCGCTGATGTCCCCAGTATCTTCACAGCCGAGGGCGGAGAGATTGTCCAAAAACCTGCTGAGAATCCATCGCTTGTAATGAAGAGTGGTTTGTTTATTCCCGTTGCCTCTGCAATAGGAAATATACGCATCAAGGGACTGGCTGAGGCTGGAGGGGAGATTAACTACAGCAGTTTTATCTCCCCATAAGGCATCTCGCCCATCCAGGCCCTGATACAAACGGTTGAGTTTACGCACGATCACCTTCGCCCTTGAGACACGGGATGGACAAACTTTGAGTTCCTGCTCACAGTATTGGATGAGGCATTCTCCTATTTCAGGTGTGTATTCATCCAGTGCATTCGCATTCATATAAGCCGTGAATGCTTTGAGAATGAAATCCATGTCCTTAACAGTACTGCTACTGTAGGATTCTGACTGGAGCAGCATGCGCAAATGTGCTGTCAAGTCGTTGAAAGTTGATTGATTTTCCATACAAAATCCTCCTCTGTAAATTTGGTGTCGGGTCGACACAACACCAGTATACAGAAGAGTTTATATAGATCATTGTTATTCGAAGAGAATATGAAAAATCTTTTATTTTATGGGGAGGTGAAAAACTCATTGAATAATGAAACTCATTTAATAAACCATGATTGGCGTCTGCATCCATCTGGATGCCCGCTATAAACAGCAGGTACAGGCAGTGGCATAAGTTATGTTTCCTGCTTCGGGATTCTTTCCAGCCTGTTTTCCGGCAGGCTTAAAAGCCATGCCCGTTTTTATTCTTTGTGCTCTCCAAACCGCTTAGGTTCCACAATTATCCAGCCCTTGTCCCGTTCATTTTTGAAAATCAACCCTTTCTGCCTATTTGCTATTGAGTTTCCGAGACCGCTCGTTAAGAGATTCAAAAAGGCATATATAGTAGCTGGTGTTGCGGTAGTTTTATTCCTGGTGATCGGGAGTGTGATGCTGAACAGCGATCGGGCTATGTATAAGGCATATGTAAAATTCCATGACGAGTATTGTGAAAAGAATGCAGAGTATGAAGAGAGGAATGATTGTGCGGCAAGGATCATCATGGCGCCGGGGAATGAGAAATGGCTTTCGATCTGTGATATTACAAGCCTTCGATATGATGGAGACGGAGATATTATAGAAGACTCCATACGGGGGAAGATCACTTTGTATCGTTACAGCTGGGGAAAAGTGAAAAAGGTTGCGGCATTTTCAAAAGAATCCATAATTAGTGCCTGCTGATTAAACTTGAAATGCTTGATTTTACTGACTTTTCTGGATATTTGGTATATAATATTTGCAAGGTAATGCAGATTAATCGTTCATTTTTCGTGCAGATAACCTTAGAAATATACAAGCAAGGAGTCCGATATATGTACAAATATCTTGATAAGTTACAACATTC
>NZ_KE159737.1:0-25568 GCF_000403455.2 Dorea sp. 5-2
GGGATTCTTTATTTGTTCTGCAAATTTCTTGTTGTGATTTCCGGCGCTGTGCTGGGGATTCTGTCAGGGATTGTTTTTCTGGCGGCGCTGGCGCTGTTCTTCGCTGCCGGGTTCTGGCCGGGAATGTCCTGGCTGGTGATCGCGTTCCTTATCAGCCCATACGGCCTGCCGATGGCGGCGGCCTGGCTGGTCGGCATGATCGGCGGCGTAAATGGCACCCTGAAAGATTTTATATTTGGTTAAACAGTTTCGGCGGGGCGCATTGGCAGCCCCGCCCTTTTTCTATAATTATGGCTGTCTGTTACGGCAGCTTTTTGATTGGAGGGATTTCATTGAAAGATACAACGCCAATTTATTTTCATTCTGCCACCTATGCGCATGAGCATGGGGAACTGGATCAGTACCACGCTTCCCACAAAGCAAACGTTGCGTGCAGGGAGGCAATCGAACAGGCCATTGCGGACAACTACCGGGATAACCGTTTAGACCCGGCGTGCGTGCAGCAGGTCTTACAGCAGTTTGATTATGGCCGGATTTTTTATGTCCTTGCCAACACGGTCCGGCAGAAAGATCACGACGGGCGCATTTCACGGGACAACAAGGCATGGGCGCAGACGGTCCCGGTCTGTGAGGATAAGGACGGTTTTGGATATGACCAGAGTGTTTATTTTGTTGTGGACCGCTGCAATCCCGGTCTTACCGACCTGTTTCTCTCCCAAGCCAGGCGGGAGTGTGCGCCGGCCCAGGAGCAGAAACCGTCCGTGCGTGACAGCCTGAATAAAAATGCCGGGCAACCGGCGCACAGTGACAGGACGAAAGCAAAAAAGGAGCCGGAGCGGTAACAGGGCCAATATTGGATTAAGGGGGTGACAGATATGGCAACCACTCGGCTCATGCCGCTGCATGTTGGGAAAGGCCGGGATGTTTCCACGGCCATAGCAGACATCATTGACTACGTAAAGAATCCGCAGAAAACCGATTTTGGGAAATTCATTTATGGTTATGAATGCGACACCCGGACCGCTGATGCGGAATTCCTTTTATCCAAGCGCCAGTATGCGAACCTGACCGGACGTGACCGGGGCGCGGATGATGTGATTGCCTACCATCTCCGGCAGGCGTTCAAACCCGGCGAAGTCACGCCGGAAGAAGCGAACCAGATCGGGCGGGAGCTGGCATTGAAACTGACGAAGGGAAACCATGCTTTTGTTGTCTGTACCCATGTGGATAAACACCATGTCCATAACCACATCATCATAAATTCTACCACGCTGGACTGCCAGAAAAAATTCCGCAACTTCTGGGGCTCTACATGGGCGATCCGGCGCATGAATGACAAGCTGTGCCTGGAGCATGGGCTTTCCATTGTAGAGAATCCGAAACCCAGCCGGGACCATTATGGCACATGGATGGGAAGTCAGAAACAGCCTTCCCACCAGGAGCAGCTACGACAGGCTATCGACACAGCCCTGGAAGAAAAGCCGAAGGACTTTGAAGAACTTTTGAAAAAGCTGGAGGCGGCTGGGATTGAAGTCAACCAGGAGCGAAAGCACCTTCGTTTTCGCCTGTCACCTGATGATAGATATACCCGGTGTGACACACTGAAAGGCGACTATACCGAGCAGGCCATCAAAGAACGGATTGCCGGCACACGGACGGCAAAGCCGCACCGTATTTCTCCCCAAAAGCCGGTTTCCAAAGTCGGGCTTCTGGTGGATATTGAGGCGGCAATCCGTTCCGGAAAAGGTCCGGGATATGAACGCTGGGCGAAGGTGTTCAACTTAAAACAGCTCTCCCAGGCGGTGATCTGGCTCAAAGAGCATGGCGATATGAACTATGAGGATTTGCAGAAAAAATCAGATATTGCTACTGCTAATTTTAATGCGCTGTCGGTACAGATCAAGGAGCTGGAATCGCAGATGACCACCAACGGGGAACTGCAGAAACAGATTGTAAATTATGCCAAAACACGGACAGTCTATGTGGAATACCGAAAAGCCGGGTACAGCAAAAAATTCCGTGCGGCGCATGAGACGGAAATCCTGCTGCACCAGGCGGCGAAGAAACACTTTGACAGATTGGGGATCACAAAGCTGCCCTCCGTTAAATCTCTGCGGGAAGAATACGCTGGGCTCCTGGAACAGAAACGGAAAGCCTATTCTTCTTACAAGCAGGCCAGGGTTGATATGAGGGAGCTCCATAATGTCCGGGCGAATGTGGAGCATTTGCTGGACATTCCCACCGGGCGGGAACCGCAGAGGGAATCGCAAAAGTCACGACAATAGGTTCTCTCCGCTTTTGTTTTTCAGCGTTCCAACGGAACGCGCAGCCATTGCCAACGGCAATGATCTCAGGGGTTTGGGGATATGTCACCAACAAGCATTTTGGCAGGAATACCGGAAAGGGATTCCTGCCAAAATACGCAATCTTACGTAAGATTGCATTGCTTGCCAGTAGTTTTGAGAACCTTTATTTAGGTATTGTCTGCATGCACATAGACAAGCACCATGTCCATAATCACATCATCGTGAGTGCGGTAAATCTGGAGTCTACCAGGAAATTCCGCAACTTTTGGGGTTCCTCCTGGGCTTTGCGCCGGATCAGCGATAAGCTGTGTCTGGAGCATGGCCTTTCTATTGTCGAAGATCCCAAGCCCAGCCGCGGCCACTATGGAAAATGGCTGGGTGATGGAAACAAACCGCTTTCCTTTCAGAATCAGATCCGTCAGGCCATTGACGCCGCCCTGGAGCAGCACCCCTCCACCTTTGAGGATTTCCTGAAAATTCTGGAAGCGTCCGGTGTGGAAGTCACCCGGCGCGGGAAATCTATCAATTTCCGTGTTCCAGGGCAAAAGAGCCGAACCCGCTGCAATACGCTAAAAGGAGATTATACTGAACAGGCAATACGGGAAAGGATCGCCGGAACCTATATTCCCTCTGTTCAGCCCAAACGGTCCAATTCTTCGGTGAGGATGCTGATTGATATTGACGCCGCAATGCGGGCCGGTAAAGGTGCCGGTTATGAGCGTTGTGCCAAAGTGTTCAATGTGAAGCAGCTTGCGAAAGCTGTGGCTTACCTGAAAGAGCATGGGGATATGAGCTATGAGGACCTTCAAGCAAAGGCCCAGGCTACGACTTCCCGGTTTAATGAGCTTTCCACGCAGATCAAGGATATGGAAAGCCGTTTATCTCAAAATGGAGAATTGCAGAAACAGATCGTCAATTACTCTAAGACGAGATCTGTCTACATTGCGTATCGAAAAGCCGGTTACAGCAAAAAATTCCGGGCCGAGCATGAGGCTGACATCCTGATCCACCAGGCAGCGAAGAAATATTTTGACAGCCTGGGAGTGGAGAAGCTGCCTACCGTAAAGACTCTGCGGGAAGAATATGCCGAAGTGCTGGAGGCCAAGAGAAAAGCCTATGCGGAATATAAGCAGGTACGGGAAGAAATGCGGGAGCTGCAGAATGTGAAGGCCAATATTGACTATCTGCTGGGACCGTCTGCGGAAAGGACACAGGAAAAAGAACATTCATAAGCATATATGGAAATTATTCAGAAAATTTGATATACTTATTGGCGTGTCTGTGTGGAGTCTACTGCCTTACTTGACAAAGTTTCTCGTTATCCATGGAAAATTCATATACATGACACATTGGAATGCTAATATCTAAATAAAAAAGGGTGATGAAATGGCAAACTTATTGATAGTAGAAGATGATGTCCTGACAAACGAATCTGTTTGTGAGTATTTGCAGGATATGGGCCACATCGTGTTTTCAGCATACGATGGAGAACAGGCTTTAGAGTTGTTCAATAGCAAAGAGATAGACCTGGTTGTTTTGGACATCATGCTTCCCCAAATAAACGGTCTGAATGTTTTGAAAAAGATTCGTCAGGCAAGCAGCATACCAATTCTTATGCTCACAGCGATGGACGACATGGATACACAGATTATGAGTTTTGACAATCTGGCAGATGATTATGTAACGAAACCGTTTTCCATCGTTTTACTGGGAAAAAGGATTACGGCGCTTCTTCGGCGTATTGGAAAAACGGGACCAGCAAATATTTGGAGTTATAAAGATATTATAGTGGACTTCTCCGGCTTTTCAGCAGAAAAGGCAGGAAAGCTGATTGATATTTCACCCAAAGAAGTGCAGTTGCTGAAAATTCTGGTGGATCATACAGGAGTTGTGTTGACCAGAGATCAAATTCTCGATTCTATTTGGGGGACAGATGTTCCATTGAATGATAGGACGATTGACACATATATCGGCAGACTTCGTAAAAAGTTAGGATTGGACTGTATTGTAACAGTGAAGGGAATCGGCTATAAATTTGAGGATGTGCGATGAAACTATTTCCAAAAACTTTTTGTTATACCCTTATGTTAATGATTATCATTACGTTAATTGGGCATGGGTTGATGTATTTTCTGATACCTGCTTTTTATACAAACCAAAAAGAAAGTCTTGCGGAAAGCATAGGGGAGGAAATAATACAGCAGCTTCAACAATCCTCAGAATTATCGGAAGATAAGGTTTTGGAGCGGTATGCTAAGAATAAGGCATTTGTGAACTTGACCTGCGGAGATAAACAGTATGTCTATGGTTCTTTTTATATTGAAGATGCCCTGAATGGAAACGGGAAAGATTATTCTTTTCAAGCCTCTCCCGGAGATCAAGCGAATGATGCTCAGTCTAATGTTACGGGCGCTGAACAAGGGATTGATGGCCTGGCTCCCTACTTAACAGCACAATTTGTAAAGCGGGAATTTTCGTTTCAAAATGCAGATAACGAAGATTGTACGTTGCTTATTCTTGTTACATTGCAGCCGGTAAATGAAACAAAAGGCATTGTTCTTGAGATCCTTCCTATTAACTTGTTGATTTGCTTTATTATTTCTGCTATTGTGGCGTTTTTGTATTCCAGACGGCTTTCTACACCAATCAAGAAAATATCAGAAACTACAGAGCAAATGAGGTTATTAAAGAGAAATGCTGTCTGTGAAATTCGCACAAAGGATGAGATCGGACAGTTATCTCAAAATATCAACGCACTTTATAAGGAACTTTTGACATCAATAGATCATCTGCACGCAGAAATCGCCCATGTTAGCGAAGTGGAGCAATCAAAAATAGACTTCATGCGAGCTGCTTCGCATGAGTTGAAAACGCCTGTATCGGCAGTTTGCACTATGCTGGACAGCATGATTTTAGGTGTGGGGAAATTTGAAGATACAGATACTTATCTCCCTGTATGCAAAGAAAAAATGCTGCAGCTTTCTTCTATGATCCAAGAGGTGCTTGACGCCTCTAAATTGACTGGACAGCCAGAAGAACCTATCAAGAAAGTCCAGCTTTCTGAGTTGCTCCATGAGGTCTGTAATTCCTACCGCTTGATTGCAGATTCAAAGGGAATTGTATTTTATATTGAAACAGAAAAAGCCGGGGTGGTTCATATTCCGGTCAAAGCTGTAAAGCGGGCAATCTCCAATGTTATCTCTAATGCTGTGAATTATACAAACAGTGGTGGAAAAGTCTCTGTTATCTGTTCAGAAGGCACGATCATAGTAGAAAATGAATGCGTCCCGATTTCAGAGAAAGACCTAAATCATTTGTTTGAAGCGTTTTACCGGCCTGATTATTCTCGCAGCAGGGAAACTGGTGGAAATGGCCTTGGATTATATATCACCCATAAACTTTTGGATACTTACAAAATCCCTTACTCCTTTATGCCGTATGAGCATGGAATGAGATTTACAATAAACTGCCCCACAAATAACCGCTTCGTAAAATGAAGTTATCTCAACGTACCAATACAAAGAGGACTTCATTAAACAAGATAGGGTTGACCCATTGATAAAATGGAGGTGTATGGTGTATTTATCCGCTATACAGAAGTTCTAATATAAAATAAGGAGAGATTACATTGAGATACACAAAAACATCATTAAACTATTCTGTTTGACTTTGGTTTTTACATTGGTATTATCTGCCTGTGGAAATTCCTCATATAATGACTGCAATTCCATCCTTTCTAACGAGGACAGCTATACCTATCAAAAATGTGTGGACACCGGAAGTACGGACGCTTCTCTGAAAAGAGAATTTCAAGGGTTCAATGGAAAAGATACCATCTGGATGCTCGATGTCCAAGAAGATGCTTCTATTTCCCTTGACCTTTCGACAAATCTGTCCAGCGGAAAATTCAAAGTGCTGCTTGTCTCCGAGGAGAACGAAATTACCACTCTTTTAGAAGGTGATGGTACACAGAATACATCCATTGATTTGGAGAAAGGTACGGCAAGAATCATACTTGTTGGGGATGGCACAAGCGGATCGTGTGAAATCACTTTAAGCGATATAAGCAATGTAAGTGTGGATTCACCCTCTGATGGCTTAGATTCCGAAGAATGGATGGATGATTTTTATAATGATTGGACGTAAAATAGAACGACCCATGGAGTGTTTTGACTTCCTGATTTGAATATTCATGAGACAATCAGGCTATAAGTGATTAGCTACCGCACGATGGCAAAAAAGCTGTCGTACAGCAGCTATACTGACACGCTTATTTGAGCTGGCGGTGGCTTTTTAGAGCCGCCGCCTTTTTTGCCGAAAGACCAAGAAAACGAAAAATCTGTTTATCAATATACAGACAGTGTTTTGACAACTCCATGACAACTATGTTCCATACCCATGAGAAATATGCCTGCTAAAATACTGAAAAACAAAGCAAAGGAGGCACTTCTATGAATGTGGGAAAAAGGACAATTTTGTATCTTGTCCGAAAATGGAGCAAGACGCTCTTGCTGTTTATGATTTTCTTAGTCGTAGGTACACTTGTAATTTCCGGGGTATCTATTCGCAAGGCCGCTGACCAGGCGGCTGCAAATGTGCGTCAGTCTTTAGGCGGTGGATTTGTCATGAAAGAAGATCACAGCGACCAGAGCAAATATGAACGCCGTGATCTTGGGAACGGTTCCTATGCGATGGCGTATGTGGGAGAATCCCTGACAAAAGAAATTGCGGATAAAGTGGCAGAGGTTCCCGGCGTAAGCGGATATAATGCAGAGAATATTGGCCCCGCAAATCTGAAAACGATGGATGGCGAGTATTTGAAGTTAAAGAGTATTGAAGGAAGTATGTTTGCCAATGAGCCGGTACTGAGTAAACAGGCAAATATTTATGGCTACACCAATACAGCGGAAGCTGATATGTTTACTGGTGGCAGCC
Source organism: Dorea sp. 5-2 (assembly GCF_000403455.2). GTDB lineage: Bacteria > Bacillota > Clostridia > Lachnospirales > Lachnospiraceae > Sporofaciens. Next base: position 7,242 of record NZ_KE159737.1, read on the forward strand.
TTGAGTTGATTGAAGGACGCCAGATTACCAGCGAGGATCACAACGCTGTGCTGATCCATAAAGAGTTGGCGGAATCAAACAATCTGAAATTAGGCGACCAATTTGTAATCGCTATGAATCCACAAATTACAGGCGGAGATGAAGAAGCTGGAAAATTGCAAGAAACAGTTACCATTGTCGGTATCTTTGATTCTAGGATAACACAACAAGTTTCCATGTTTTCAACACCGGGAGATTTGCTGGAAAATACAGTTTTGATGGATGTGGAAACAAGCGTAGAACTGTTATCCTGGTCATCTGAGGGCTATTACAAAGTTCATTATCAGGTAGATGATCCGGCTAAGTTGGACAATATTATGGAAGATGTAAGAAATCTGGATTCCATAGATTGGGATTGTTTTACGTTGGCCGAAGAAAATAAATCCTACGAATCTGCAGCTTTGCCGCTGGACAATCTGGGAGGTTTGATTACGACGCTTATTGTGATTACTACAGCCATAAGCGTTGCCATATTAGTTTTGCTTCTGACCATGTGGACAAAGAGCCGTACTCATGAAACCGGAATCTTACTTTCTATTGGTATTAGTAAGGCAAAGATTTTAATGCAACATCTGGCCGAGGTTCTTATTGTTGCCGTATTAGCGTTCAGCCTTTCTTTTTTTGCCAGTACAGCAGTTGCACAAGGAATGGGAAATGCTCTCTTGGACACCGATACCACTAATTCTGTTACACAAGAACCGGAGATTGGTGAGGATGGTTCCTTTGGTTATACGTTGCCTGAAATCCCTACAAACACAACATCTGTCACTGAATTGACAGTCACAGTTGTGCCACAAACACTGTTTTGGGTGTTTGGTATTGGTGGGGTGCTGATTATAGCCTCCGTAACGGTAGCTTCTATTCCGATTTTCCGTTTGAAGCCCAAAGAGCTGCTTGGAAAGATGGATTAGGAGGTCACATAATGAACACTTTAAGCAGAGCCTTTTTATCAGTACACCGTAAAAAGGGAAAAAGCATTGTGTTGTTCATGGTGCTGCTTGTCGTTTCAACCTTTGTTTTGGTAGGGCTTTCGATTAAATATTCTGCCGATACAGCAGCACAAGAACTAAGGCACTCTCTTGGTGGTAGTTTTGGGTTAGTGGTGGACAAATCTAAATCTGAAAACTTTATAGCCAGTGAAAATCAAAGCAGTGGTGTTCAATATGTCGGTGCGCCGTTAGATGATTCTGTGATTGAAGAAGTCTTAAAAACTCCTAATATTGAAAGCTACAATGCTTCTCAAATTGGAGAGGCAATACTGACCAATGCCAATGGAGAATATCTGGAACTGGTAGAGACCAATAATCAATACGATGATGATGAAACATTACTTCATACTGTTACCAGTGAAATGAATACGGACTCTGAAAAAAGCATGTTTTTTTCAAAAGGAACCTTTCAGATCACTGAAGGGCGTCACATTCTGCCGACAGATGAAAATGTTGTTCTCATAAGTAAAGAACTTGCAGGACTTAACAATTTAGAAGTTGGAGATCAAATCTGGCTTCAATCTTCGCAAGAAAAAACATCCAGCCCCTTCTCTATTGTAGGTATCTACGAAATCAAGGAACCACAACTTAATGCGGGGCTTGTACCGCCACCCTCTCTTTATCAGAACCGAATTTTCATTGACGATTCCAATGGGGAATCAGGAGAATATCAACGACTGGAATTTTATGTGAAAGATCCGGCTCAGCTTAGTAATACCATTGAATCTGCAAAAGAAAACGCCAATATTGCATGGGATGATTTTGCGGTAGAAACTGCCGATGAAGAATATCAGCGAACAGCGGCACCTTTGGAAAATATGTCTGCCCTGGTATCGTCCTTGTTGACCTGCTTAATTATTGGCAGTGCCCTGGTGTTGTCTTTAATTCTAAGTCTTTGGATTAAGGGCCGTATTCATGAAACAGGTATATTGCTGGCTATGGGATACCGAAAGACGCAGATATTTCTGCAACATTTTGCAGAGGTCATGATGATCGCTGTGCTGGCATTTGGCATTTCTTTCTTTGCTGGCCAAGTCGTTGCGGATGTAACGGGTGATCTTCTCCTGCAAAATGTCTCCGCGCAAACCGAAACAATCGCCAGCGATACCGCCTCTTCTCTGGAAGTGGAAATAACTGTTCGTAACTTTGCGGCTGTTTGTGGAATTGGAACCTTAGTTGTAGCCTTCTCTGTGGGAATGTCTAACATCCCAGTGTTTCGCTTACAGCCCAAAGAGATATTAAGCAAAATGAGCTAAATGGAGGATTTAAGATTATGAGCATTTCGGAATTACCAGAATTGTCAAATTCATTTGATAAAAAAAGCAGCTCCCAAATCGGAGCGGGAAAAAGGTATGCCGTTTCCGGCCTTTCTGGATGTGGAAAGACTACTATGAAGCGCACAAGAAGAATAGTTATGCTGCTTTGTTCGGCTCTGATTTTCACATTGATCTTATCTGCCTGTGGAAATTCCTCATATAATGATCGCAACTTGATCCTTTCTAATGAGGATAGTTATACCTACCAAAAATGTGTAGACACCGGAAGTACGGACACTTCTCTGAAAAGAGAATTTCAAGGGTTCAACGGAAAAGACACCATTTGGATGCTCAATGCAGCAGAAGATACATCTATTTCTATTGACCTTTCGGCAGATTTGTCCAGCGGTAAATTCAAAGTCCTGCTTGTTTCCGAGGACAATAAAATTACCACCCTTTTAGAAGGTGATGATACGCAAAGCACTTCCGTCGATTTGAAAAAGGGTACAGTAAGAATCATACTTGTTGAGGATGGCACAAGCGGATCGTGTGAAATCACTTTAAGCGATATAAACAATGTAAGCGTGGATTCTCCTTCTGGGGGCTTAGATTCCGAAGAATGGATGAACGATTTTTTTGATGACTGGATGTAAGGAGATGTATGTTGATATGAGCATTTTAGAATTTTCCAATTTGAAATATAGTTATGACGGCAAGCAGCCTGTCCTTCGGGGCGTGAGCGGACAACTGGAACAGGGCAAACTCTACGCAATCCTGGGGCCTTCCGGCTGCGGTAAGACCACCCTGCTCTCCCTGATCGGTGGTCTGGATAGTCCCAGCAACGGCCAAATTTGTTTTGAAGGACAAGATATTGCCAAAACCGGTTTGTCTAATCATCGGAAAAACCATGTGGCATTTATCTTTCAGGCGTATAACCTGATCGACTATCTGACCCCCGCAGAGAATGTATCGCTGACCTCCAAGCTGCCGCCGTTGCCCATTCTGGAGCGCCTGGGCCTGACGAAAGAAGAAGCCAAGCGAAATGTGCTGAAACTCTCCGGCGGCCAGCAGCAGCGTGTAGCCATCGCCCGTGCCTTGGCAAGCGAGGCTCCGGTGATCCTGGCCGATGAGCCTACCGGCAATCTGGACGAGGACACTGCCCAGGACATCACGGAAATTCTCAAAGAGAGCGCCCACAAGATGAACAAGTGTGTGGTGGTCGTTACCCACTCCAATGAGCTGGCGAAGCAGGCCGATGTGGTGTTCCGGCTGAAAAAAGGTGAGCTGCAGGTGCTGGAGCGTACTCAGGATGGAAACGCCCAACCCCAATGCCGCAGAAACAATGCTCCCCGCAACGAGAGGAGGGCAAGATGATGGACGAGTTTTCTAAGCCCTCCAAAAAGGGCAGCATCCTCGCTGTGGCCTGCTACGTTTTTGCTGTGGTGCTGTTGATTACGGCCTTTATTTCCTTGGCGGCTTGTCATCAAAACATTTCCCGGCAGCTTGAGCAGGGCGTCCCTGTGCAGGGAAATGAACTGGCCATTGTGAATCTCTACTTAACAAGCTGTGTGCAGTATTTTGCCTTTGCCGCCGCCATGGTGTTTTGCGGCAAGGCTGCCCGCAGGGGGCTGGCAATCCAGAGCGAAGCGCTGGTACAGGTCACGCCCTATATGCTCAACGCCTCGGCAGAGGCCATCGGTCCCGATTATGCCGAGGAAGTTAAGCCGGAGGATGAAGATACGGATTTTGAGGCTTGGGGATTTCGGGAAAAGGAAGAATAAAAATCGACTGTAAAGAAGGATAGCTCAGATTCTTTTTGATTGACACTGAGGAACAGGGGGTGATAGTATGGGGCATTTCGCAGTATTTGATTTAACAGAATCCGGTGAAAAAATAGGCAGGAAACTATAAATGAGCAAATATAGAAATTTGCACAAAACTACCCTACCAATTTCAAAACAGCTTCAAGTGACGCACCATTTTTTATGAGCGAGTCAAAATGAAGTTTAAGAACCTCTCGGTAAAGTGGCTGTTTGGCTGAGTGACAATATCTTTTGGAAAACGGCGATTACCTGTATATCCAGACATCGGAAACCAGCTATGATTACACGCTGTACGGCCCCGACTACAAGGAACTGGACGGAGGCCAGCTTGACAATCCCGACCTGTCCCTTGCGGAAGCCGGAAAAGAAATCCTTGCCGCCTATGAACTGTCGGCTGGGAAAATGGAACCCCTGGCCGGCGACAGGCTGGATGATTTTCTGGAAGCAACCGAACAGGCCAATGCCATTTCCCAGCCGCAGGCGTGGAACGGGATCAACGGCCTTTTGAATTTAGAACCCCGTTTTGAGGGGAACAGGATAACTTTATCCACCGCCTGCCGACCATGCGGAAAAACCCTTGATTTCCGTGGACTTTTACCACCCTAAATGCGTAGACGGATACAAATTATTTATGTGATATGGCTGTCTACCATATTGACAACTGTTTTTGCGTGTGTTATACTGTATTTGTAATAGCAATACAGTATAACACAGAAATGGCGGTGAGAATTTGGAAATAGTTGTAAGCAATAAAGCAAGCCGACCACTGTATGAGCAAATTTCTTCACAGATCAAAGCGGCTATTATGAGTGGAGAACTGAAAGCTGGTGAAGCAATTCCATCTGTGCGTTCATTGGCAAAATCGTTGCACATCAGTATTCTTACAGTACAAAAGGCTTATGCAACTTTGCAGGAAGATGGTTTTATTGAAACAACTGCTGGAAAAGGCTGCTATGTGTCGGCACAAAACCAGGACTTCTATCTTGAAGAACAACAAAAGAAGATAGAGGAAAAATTTGCAGAGGCAATCGAAATCGCACGCACAAGCGGAATATCTCTCAATAAGTTGACCGATTTACTAACCCTTATGTATCAGGAGGATGATGGAGAATGAATGATGCTTTAATTATTTCAGGTCTAACCAAGACATATAAAGATTTTATGTTGAATGGAGTTTCATTTTCTGTTCCATGTGGTTCTATTGTAGGGCTGATTGGTGAAAATGGAGCTGGAAAAAGTACAACTATCAATGCAGTGTTGGGACTTATTCAGAAAGAGGCTGGCAGCATTTGTGTTTTAGGTAAAGAGCAACCAGATAACGAAATCAAGGAACAGATTGGTGTCGTATTTGACGGCAACAACTATCCTGAAATCTTTTCTACCCGAAAACTCAACCGGGTTATGAAAGACATTTATCATTCATGGGAAGAACACACATTCCTGAACCTTTTGAAAAAATTTTCTTTACCTACCGATAAACCGATTAAGCAATTTTCAAAAGGAATGAAAATGAAATTGGCAATTGCAGTCGCCTTGTCCCATAATTCTAAACTACTGATTTTGGATGAAGCCACCAGTGGACTTGATCCCGTCATACGAGATGATATATTAGACATCTTATTGGACTTTGCACAGGACGAAACTCATTCTATTTTGATTTCTTCGCACATCACTACTGACCTTGAAAAAATTGCTGACTACATTGTTTTTATTCACGAGGGGCAAGTAGTATTCTCAAAGCTGAAGGATGAGCTGATAGAGCAGTATGGTATCATTAAGTGTGGAGCCGCACAGTTCGAGGCATTGGATAAATCGGACATCATCGTATACCGCAAGATGGATTATGAATGGCAGGTGTTGGTTGCTGATCGGGCTGCCATGAAGAAAAAATATCCAAAAACACTGATTGATTCTGTTTCGATTGACGAAATTATGCTTCTCTATGTAAAAGGAGAAAGGGGGAAATAAAATGAAAGGCTTATTACTTAAAGATTATTATTTAATCAAGTCTGTGCTATATATCATACTTGTAGTTTTTGCAGTGGTTGGAATAGGAATGTCTTTTTTGACTTCCACATGGGTTTTAACTGTAATTGCAACTGTTATGCTCGGAATGATCTCTGTAACGACGATAAATATGGACAGAAACTCTGGTTGGAAAAAAGTTTCGCTTGTTTTACCTGTATCCAGAACGGCTGTTTTAGACTGTAAATATATCTTGTATTTACTACTTAGTGGGATCGGTTTGCTTTTAGGTGTCATTCTGGGTGTTGTGGCATCCATTATAAAAGGTCAAATTGACTATCAATCTATGATGCTATTTGTTGGTATCAGCATTGCTATGGCATTATTTTCTGGAAGCATGACAATACCACTCACATTCCTGCTTAGTGAAGAAAAAAGTATGTTGGCTTTAATCATTGCGTACCCTCTTTCCGCTTTCGTATTTGTAGGAGCTGCGCTACTAATTGACAACAAGTTGCTCGCTTGTGGTCTTGTAACTATTGTAGGTGTATTACTTTATTCGATTTCGTGGCTGATTTCGAGAAAACAAATTATAAATAAGGATATGACTTAAAAAGGAGAATGAATATGGTAAACAAAGAAAAGCGGTTTGAAACGATTTATACACAAGGAACTTCGTGGAGCATAGTCATTGATAATGAAACAGGCGTTAATTATCTTGTCCATGATACAAGTATAACCCCCTTATTGAATAAAGATGGGAGTATCGTTATTACTGATGTCAATAAGTAACTAATCTGGGGTCATCCTAAAAGGGCAGCCTACGAGAAAACGCCGGGCGCGGAGGTGTCAAAATCTCTGCGTCCAGCTTTTTATACTCGGTTTTGAGGGCGTACAGGTTGGGGAGCTTTGTGGTTCCCGCCTCTTTGAGCGCCTTTGCCGCCGCGTCGTTTGCCGCGCTAATCTCGGCCAGTCTGCTTTCCAAGCCCTCGGAAAAGCACTTTTTTGAAAAAATCTGTTTGTTGTAACATTTCGCGGACATTTGGGGTTTATAATGGCCCTATCAAATATGGAGGTGATACAACTATGACATGGCCTTTTGAAAATGACACCAGCGCCATTGTAAAAAAATTAGCAGATCGAAGCATGAAAGCGGATAAAAGACGCAATGCGTTTATCGTTATAACGATTGCTTTTGCAGTTAGTTTGATGATGATATTAGCATTATATAACCTCGGAACAGACCGTGAATACAGGCTTTATCTGCAAGGACGTTATCAAGGCAGCTTTATTAACAGTACCAGTGCCGTCTTTGAAAAACTGGAACATAACAACCAGATCGAAGTAGTCGGCAAAGAGGCTGCAATGGGAACGAGCCGTATCAATGACTATACTTTGGATGTGTATTATAGAGATCAAAATGCACTTGAACTGAAAGGCGTTACCGACTTGCTGGGAAAAATGCCGGAGGCAGAAAATGAAATCATTGTGGAACAGTCCTATTTGGAGCATTTAGGGCTGTCGGTTCAACTGGATCAGACCGTTACACTGGATATGCCTTTTGGAGAAAAGCAGACATATCATGTTTGCGGCATTATTCAAAGCAGTAATGCATCCCGCATTTATCAAATCATTGTATCGGATGGTTTGTATAGCCGGTATGGAGAAGCGAACTGTTACGATCTTTTGGTCCGCTTAAAAAATACCGAAAATATGGACAGCGAAACTTTGAAGCTGTCGATAGACGAAATTGCGGAACAAAGCGGTGTACCTGAACAGTATGTTATGTATAGCTCTACTTACTTTGGGTTGGCAGAAGAAAAATCTACGCAGGAGCTATTAGTGATTATCGGAGCAAGCAGTTTAATTGTACTGGCCTGTTCTTTGGTTATTTACAGCCTGTTCTACATTTCCGTTATTGGGAAAATACATGAATATGGCAGGCTGCGTGTGCTGGGGGCTACATCGGTTCAGATCAAGCGTATCGTACGAAAAGAAAGTTTTTTGTTATCCTGTGCCGCAATTCCTATCGGCGTTGTATTAGGAAGTGTTTTGGGCTATTGTTTCGTCCCGGACGGCTGGCATTGGATGACTACACTGAAATGCGCCGTTGTGATTGCCATTGTTACAGAAATTGCCTTAAAAATTGCTGTCCATACCCCTGTAAAGAAAGCCTCTATGGTATCGCCTATTGAGGCGCTGCGAATCAATACTGCTGATACATCGGCGACAGAAAAAACGCGGATCGAACATCGAAAAATCACGCCATCTTCGCTTGCCCGAATGAGCTTTGCCCGGAACAAGAAAAAAGCTATTCTAACCGTATTGTCTTTGGGATTTGCGGGAGTTTTACTGATGTGTGCAGCCACCTACCTTAATTCAAATGATGTAGAAAGCATGGCAAAACAGCAATTTACAAATGGCGACATTGCACTTTCCCTCGATCCCGCCAACACAAATGCGGAAGACCGTCCCGCCGGGATCAATGCACTTCAAACGGAAAATCCATTGGATGAAGTTTTGGAAGAAACAATTTCAGATATGGATGGCGTAAAGAATATTGAATTTATACAGGGCTGTGTTTCAAATATGGAATTTCCCACTCCTTTCAAGGATGGTAACAGCCATTTCTTTACCCAAATTGGAATTCCTGAAAATCAGTACGAGGACTTTTCACAAGGACTGATAGAGGGAACCGCAGACCACCAGAAACTTATCAATGGAAAAGGAGTTATCGTTGATAATTCAACCAGGCTGTTAAGCGACTATTATAATTACACCCCTCAAATTGGCGATATAGTCAAAGTGGAAACAACGGATGGACAATGGGAAGAATTTACTGTAATGGGGATTGGAAAAGCCCCTGATCTCGGTGGGGATTCAGCATTTTTCTATTTTCCGCAGGAACTCTTATCTATGATGAAAGAAAATGTTTCCAACTTCAATATGACCTGCATTGTAGATGTGGAAAGGGATCAGCTTACAGAAGTTGAGAATAAGATATTCCAGTTGGCAGAAAATCATGGAGGTATAGAAGTTTTCAGTATCAGCGATATTATTACTTATCTGCAAGAGGAAATGGATAACATAAAAATGCCGTTATATGGATTGGTATTTTTCATTGCTGTTTTTGGGCTAATCAGCCTTATCAATACGCTGATGACAAATATTATATCAAGGCAGCAGGAATTTGGTATTTTACAGTCTGTGGGATTGAGCAGTAGGCAATTCTCCAAAATGCTGCAAACAGAATGTTTCTATTATGTTGCTGGTACGGCTATTCTAACTCTAACAATTGGAACTTTAGCGGGATTTATACTCTGCAAAGTTTTCAATCAGGTTGGGACATTCGGGACATTGACTTATCATTTTCCAGTTTTAGAAATAAGTATATATTTTGCAGCGCTTTTCTTTATACTGGCAGCTTATTCCGTTTTCTCTGTACGATATAGCAAAAGACATCCTGTGATTGAGCGTATTAAAACAATAGAGTAAATTTTCCTTTATCAGAAAATTATGTTTTCCACAACACGGGATATTTGCCTGTTATACTATCTGCAAAAAGCAAAGGAAGTGAGGGTATGAAGCAGATTTTAATTGTCGAGGACGACAGTTTTTTGAGTAAGATGTTGGCCTACAACCTGACCGCAGACGGCTACGGCGTGACTTCTACTCTAAATGCCAGAACCGCAGCCGAAGCCATCCGCCAGCGGGAATTTGATTTAGTGCTGCTGGACATCAACCTGCCGGACGGCAACGGTTTTGAACTGTGCAGGCTGATAAAGCCCCAGCACCCGGACACCATTGTGATTTTCCTGACCGCCAACGATCAGGAGAGCGACCAGATACGGGGTTATGAGGTGGGTGCGGTGGACTACATCACAAAGCCCTTTGTGATCGGAGCCTTGCAGCGGAAAATCAAAGCTATGTTCGCTATGCTGGAACATCACAAACCGGCCAAGGACATTTACGACGACGGGAGGCTGTTTCTGGACTTCTCGGAGCAGACGGCTTCCTTAAACGGCAAGCCCCTGACCCTATCCCCGATGGAATATAAAATGCTGAACCTGTTCCGTAAAAATCCCCGTCAAGTGCTGACCCGTGGGCAGCTTTTGGAAAAGCTGTGGGATATAGACGAGAGGTTTGTAGACGAACACACCCTGACAACCTCCATCAGCCGGATTCGCAGCAAAATTGAATCTGACGGCGGCGCACCCTACATCAAGACCATTTACGGCATGGGCTACCAATGGACGGGAGGCGAGGCAAAATGAAGTTTAAGAACCTCTCGGTAAAGCGGCTGTTTGGCCGGGTGGCAATGGGGCTTGTCCTCTCCATGTCCGGGATCACCATAGCCCTGTTTCTTGTGACAAAGCAGACGGCGGTGCTGCTGACGGGCGGGACGCTACTGCTGTGCGCCCTTGTGGGGATTTTTGTGCTGACACAGGCGTTTGGAAAGCGGCTGTCACAGTTTACCGCTGACCTGTGCCAGACCTTAGACCACATGATCGCCGGAAATGAAGCGCCCCAGCGCCCAGAGGACAGCGAAACCCAGCTTGCCAGAATCGGACACCGGCTGGCAAGGCTCTACCAAATCATGCAGGAGAACCGCCGCCGGGTGGACGAGGAACGGCAGGAGTTACAGGCCCTTGTATCGGATATTTCCCATCAGGTGAAAACGCCGGTGAGCAATCTGAAAATGGCGACGGATACCCTGCTGGAAAAGCTCATGACCGAGGCGGAGCGCACCGACTTTATCCGGGGAATCCGAAGCCAGACGGATAAGCTGGACTTTCTCTTTCAGGCCCTTGTGAAAACCTCCCGGCTGGAAACGGGCGTGATCCAGTTGGACAAGAAACTGGGCCGCCTCTTTGATACCGTGGCGCAGGCCATGAGTGGGATCGTGTATGCAGCGGAGAAAAAGGAAATTGCTGTGTCCGTGGACTGCCCGGAGGATTTGACCGTTTCCCATGACAGCAAATGGACATCCGAAGCTCTCTTTAACCTGCTGGACAATGCGGTGAAGTACACCCCCGCAAGCGGGAAAATCGCTGTGTCGGTGGTGCTGTGGGAAATGTATGTGGAGATCAAAGTAGCCGACACCGGCAAGGGTATTTCCGAAAGCAATCAGGCCACCATCTTCCGGCGCTTCTATCGTGAGGAAGAAGTACATGAACAGCAGGGCGTGGGCATTGGCCTGTATCTGGCCCGTGAGATCGTAACGCGGCAGGGCGGCTATATCAAAGTGGTTTCGGAGCCGGGCAAGGGTTCGGAATTTTCCATTATGCTGCCTACAAAATAGAACGCGGCGGACGGCCATTCCCGGCAGCCCGCCGTAAATTTTTTTGAAATGTCCGAGCGTTGTAACATTTGACCCCGCTTTACAATGAATTTTTTGGACGCTGTAACATTTCGCGGACATTTTGGTTTTACAATAGCCTTATCAACAGGCAGGAAGTCTTGAAAGGAGTTTTGAGTATGAGCGTTTTACAGACGATTGATTTGAAAAAGTATTACGGCACAGAGCCGAACATCACCCGCGCCCTTGATGGCGTGAACTTCTCCGTGAATGACGGCGAGTTTGTGGCCGTTGTGGGAACTTCCGGCAGCGGCAAGTCCACCCTGCTTCACATGATGGGCGGGCTGGACACTCCCACCAGCGGAGCCGTGATTGTCCGAGGCGAAGAACTGGCAAAGAAGAATGATGAACAGCTTACCATCTTCCGCCGCCGCAACATCGGCTTTATCTTCCAGAACTATAACCTTGTTCCGATCCTGAATGTGTATGAGAACATCGTCCTGCCGGTGGAGCTGGACGGGGACACGGTGGACCAGAAGTTTTTGGACGAGATTGTTCACCTGCTGGGACTGGAAGATAAACTGAAAAATATGCCGAACAATCTTTCCGGCGGACAGCAGCAGCGTGTGGCGATTGCCCGCGCCTTGATTACCAAACCGGCTATTGTTCTGGCCGACGAGCCGACCGGCAACCTTGACAGCAAGACCAGCGCCGAGGTGCTGGGGCTTATCAAGCGCACCAGTGCGGAGTTCCGGCAAACGGTTGTGATGATTACCCACAACAACGACATAGCCCGTCTTGCAGATCGGATTGTCCGCATTGAGGACGGAAAGATCGTGGAGTAAGGAGGTGGCAGGCTATGACATGGCCTTTTGAAAATGATACCAGCGGCATAGTAAAGCGCATATCAAATCGCAGTATATCGGCGAATCGAAAAAGAAATATCTTTATTGTTTTAACGATTGCACTTGCCAGCGCATTGCTATCTGCTATTGTCCTCTATGGCTTTGGGGTTATGCAGGAAACGCAGAACCGCAACCAAAAAACAGCGCAGATTATGTATCATGCGATTTCTGAGGGGCAGGGACAGGAACTATACAAGCAGGAAGAAATTGCGTGGGTTGGGGAATTTTTTAACGCATTTTCTGAACAGGTAAACCATTCAACCGTGAATTTTACTTATGCAAATGCAGATATGCTAAAATCCCAAAGTATGCCCTATTCGGGAGATTTACCAGCTTCGGAGAATGAAATTGTAGTGCAGGAATCCTTTTTGGATAGTTTGGGCTATTCAAATGAATTGGGACAGACAATTCAAATTCCCTTTTCTGACGGGACTACCCATGATTTCAAATTGACGGGAATCTTAGATGTGAAAACCGGCGATATTGGGCGCTATACAGCCATTATATCGAAAGAATTAGTAAGACAGCAGTATGGCGACGAGGGCATGATTGATTATTACATTGGGCTGAAAGGCGCTCAAAATATGAGCGAGGAAGAAGCCACCAACTATGCAAACACTCTGGCGCAGCAATTAAAAATTTCCGATGATAGTGTGATTGTCCGTTCCACATATTTTAACTTAAAGGACGAAAATCACGGAAGCGATATGCTGTTCTATTTCTTGATCGGTTTTGTAACTTTCATTGGTTCCGGCATTGTGATCTATTCGATTTTTTATATTTCAGTAGCAAGCAGTATCCGTAACTATGGACAGCTTCGCACAATCGGAACTACAAAACGACAGATCAAAAAGATGGTTTACCGCGAGGGAAAATTACTTGCTGCCATTGCTATCCCGATTGGTCTGGTTATTGGAAATGTGATTGGGTACTTCCTGATTCCTGCCGGTTGGTACTGGCTGACTACTTTATGTGTGACGGCCGGGGTTGGCCTTTTTGCATTTATTATTGTGATGATTGCTATTCATACTCCTGTAAAAAGAGCTGCGGCAGTATCTCCGCTGGAAGCATTGCGATATTCCGATTATCAAGGAAAAATGAAAGAAAGTTCCGTGTTGCACCGTAAAATAACGCCTGCTTCACTTGCTAAAATGAATCTGTCCAGACAAAAGGCAAAGTCCACTTTGACAATACTTTCTCTTTCACTCGGCGGAGTATTGGTTGTATTGATTTCGACAATGTTAGTTTCCTATGATGGCGTTGCAGAGGCAAGAGGCAGGGCGTTCCCTGTCGGTGAATTTAACATCCAGCTCAACGCAAATCAATCGTGGGACACTGCTGGTATTTCTTTGTCTGGATTGCAGCAAAAGAATTTTCTAAATGCCGATTTTGTAAATGCAGTAGAATCTATTGATGGCGTTACAGGAATCAAGCACTGGTATTACACAGACGCAGAATATTGTGTAAATGGCAATTCTGGAAAATGGATTCAGGGATTTTGCCGAGATGAGCAGCAGAATTTGGGGAAAGGGCGAATTGCGGGAACGATTGATTATGATGAACTGGTGGCAGGCAATGGAATTGTCTTGCTTCAAGAGCGTGCCGAACTTTATGACATAGAGGCTGCGCTGGGTGATACTGTCGAAGTGGACTATGAAACCGAATCTGGCCAAATTCAAACAAAAACCTATACAGTCATGGGCATTGTGGACGACTATTCTTACTCCGGCTTCTCAAAATGCTTTACGCTTCCAGAGCAGCTTATGAATGAAGCGACCGGGATAGATTGCACAGGTACGATTTCCGTAATTACCGATATGGAAAAATTTGATACGGTTGAAGCTGCATTAAATCAACTGATAGACGGAAATAGCGATTTGGTTATGGAAACCATAAAAGAAAGTACCACTTATTATAGCGGACTTCAACAACTTTCTTTCGGGGTATTGTTGATCGTGGCTGTTATTGTTGTGTGCTTTTCTTTCATCAACCTTGTCAATACGACAATCACAAACTTTCTGTCCCGCAGGCAGGAAATTGGAATGTTACAGGCGATTGGTTTGAGTAAAAAGCAACTTATCAAAATGCTGTGTTATGAGGGGTTGATTTATTCAGTTTTTGCTACGCTTGTAACATTGGTTTTGGGAACTGGATTGGGCTTCCTATCCGTACAGGTAGTTGCGAAAACGATGAATCAATACTTTTATTATTCATTTCCGTGGCTGATCGTATTGATATATTTAGCAATCCTGCTGATTGTGCAGTTTACCTTGAGTTCTTACACAACTGGAAATCTGAAAAAGCAATCTCTTGTTGAGCAAATCAGGGAAATGGAATAAGCGTATAAAATTTGGAGGAATTATCTATGGCTGACGATAAAAAATTAACAGAAAAAGAATTGAAACGTAAAAGTGACTTTGAAAAATTCAATTCTGAAATGCAGCAAAAAGGATATAAAATAAAGAATATAATTATCAATACTCAACAAGCAAAACCGTTATGTCTTTTAATTATGCCGCCATTTATGGCTTTAGCATTTTGGATATACTATAAGGTGAATGGTTTTGATTTAGATTGTCTTTCGTGGGGATTTCTTGTAGCATTACTTATGCTTATTTTATGTTTATCCATTCTGCATGAGTTAATACATGGAATTACCTGGAGCCTTTTTGCAAAAAATCATTTTCACTCTCGGACATTTGTGTAACATTTGTAGTTTATGCTTGTAGTAAATCAATATTGGGGGTGAGGACATATGAAAAAGATACTGCTGATCGATGACAGCGACACCTATATATGGTGCCTGCAAAAATATTTACAACGGCGAGACTACCCAGTAGAAACGGCTTCCACACTGAAAGAAGCTCGGACAGCCATCCAAGAGGAAATGCCTCTGGTAATCTGCTGTGATCTCGACCTGCCGGACGGTTCCGGCATGGACTTTCTGGACGAGGTGCGGGCCGCAGACAAGGAGCTGCCTTTTATTCTGGTGTCCTGCCATGATAAAGAGGACTACGAACAGGAGGCCAAGCAACGGGGCGCGACGCTGTGTATGGACAAAATGAAAGGGATGCTGCTACAGGATATGCTGGTGGAATACGCCTACCGGCAGCTATCCGGTGAAAAGGCCCCGGCTTTTCATACGCTGCTCTTTGTCCATGCGGAAGATACCAGCGCCGGAGTGCTGCGGGCTGCCATGCTGCAAAAGGGCTTTGACCTGATTCTGATTCCCTCGATTGGGGAGGCCAAGCGCCGGATTTTTGAGGATAAGGAAATAGAACTGATTTTGTGTGATGTGGAACTGCCGGACGGTACAGCAATGGAGTTGTTTCATGCGCTGCGGCGGGTGGCGGGGATATTCCAAATGAAGAATCCCCCTGTCCGGCTTCTGCCATTCTTTATCCTCACCGAGAACAGCGACCTTGCCACGGAATATGAATACCGGCATGAGGGCGTGAACGACTATATCACCGCCCCGGTCAATATTCCGGAGCTGATACGGAGAATTATGTATTTTGTTGAAGATTCAAAATAATGGTAAAAATCTTGAAATAAAGTTGATTTGAAGGAGGCGGTGACATGGGAAATTAGCCGTATTGGATATATCTGAATCCGGCAGACAAATTGGAGAAAAATTGTTTGCTTTGCTTGATACAGAGCAGCAGAAAGATTTATTGCAGTATATTCTTAATAGAGAAAATCTGAGTGATTTTCCCGATATTTTCCTATGTACTGTTTCTAAATGTCACGGTTTCCAGAATGGTTCAGTTCAACCATTATTGGAAATCCGGGAAGGTGATCTGTATTTTTGCCTGGAAGAAAGAACGGTGTGTGTCGGCAGTCAGGAGATAGAATTAACAGCTAAAGAATTCGATGCACTCCACTTACTGATTGTCAACAAGAAACGGGTATTGACCTTTGAGACCATAGCTTACCATGTTTGGGGCGAAGAATATATTGACGTTACACCAAAAACAATCCATAATCTGTTGAGCCGCCTTCGCCAGAAACTTCAAATTGCACCTGAAGCACCTGAATATGTTATCAGTGTGCGAGGCGTCGGTTATAAATTTGATGCTGGAATATGACAGATAAATTTAGGGCATTTTTAGGACATTACCGGGAAAGGCTGGCGATAAAAAGCGAATATGCCCCTGTATAATATCCCCCATGTAACAGGTTGGGGGATATATCAAAGGATAGTGACAAATCCATTTATACTCCCCCAGATATGGGGGCAGACATGCACATTAGAAAAGTCCTATATTTTCACAGGAAACGACAAAAAAATAGCCAAATATATTTTAGTGCCGCAGTTCAAAAAGCTGCGGCACTTTTTGTATCGACATATTTTTATTTTTTCTCCCAGCAATCAGCAAAATGTTCCATTAAGCGCGCGCCTGTAACAAAACGGGTACGCGCTCTTTTCTTATCTACAAAACAGACAAACTTTCCTGCTGCCTCTGTTGCAGGTGATAGTCCGGGGTGTCGCTCCCCACCCTCTGATTTCGATTTTGCCTATCAACTAAAAAAATCGAAATCGGAGGAATTACACATGAAAGAAATCAATCTGCGGGACTATTACCCGTTCTATACGAAAGATAATATTGTTGAAGTGCCGGACGAGGTGGCCGACCTGCTCCGGGAATATAAATTAAGCGAGGCAGCCCATTTCCTGCGTACATACCGGCATAAGGCATATTTTTCTCTGGACTATGACAAGAATGTTGAACGTGATGCCCTTGTGGTCGTGCTTGCGCCGGAAGATATTCTGATCCATGAGGAAGAACATGGGCGGCTGTACCGGGCCATTACCCTGTTGCCTGAAAAGCAGCGGAACCGGATATGCTCGCACTATCTGTTGGGAATGAGCCTTTCCGAAATTGCCAAAAGCGAACACTCGGCGGTAAGCTCCGTGCATGAAGGAATCCAGCGCGGACTCCGACGCCTGAAAAAAATTCTGGAAGAAATTTAATCCTGCCCCCGAAAATAACCCTCAAAAATGAAATGAATAATAGAGGGACATATTTATCCGGCAGGACAAGCCTGGCGGGTGTGGCCGTACAGCACATGCTCCGGCCCGCCCCAACTGAAAAACTGTCATAACTGCCACGCCCCTCGCTTGCTCCTTGACAACCGAATACACGCTGTTACAGGTACTTCATTCTGTGTTCCGAGCGGCAGATGGGGCGGCGCGGTGACAGGCGGCCTAAGGAGGTGATGAATCCAGGCTGTCCGAGCGGTAAACGCAACCCACGAAACCGGCTGTGGCAGGCCGGACGCGACAACGGCACAGATCACAATGGTACTTCTTCACGGCTCCCTAAAGACTTGGGGAGAGCTCCTGCGGCGTGCGCCTGCTCTGGCAAAGCTGCGGCGTATGCGGGGCTATGATGCGGCGACGCTATCCGCAGCCTGTAACAGCCCCGCCCTGTTCGTTCAGGGCCTGCCGGGGGGCGTGGCAAATACGGCAGCTAATCGAAATCAGATACAATGGGCCGGGTCTGTGACTGTAAGAGCGCAGGCCCGACTTATTCATGTGGTTTCGATAGCCAGAAATTTTCAGGAAGGAGTTGGTATTATGGAGAATACGGTTGTTGCCGACAGAACCGGCGCACTGGTGGACATCCGGGAGGTTGCCGTTGATAAGGAGCTTTCCCGTGAGGAACGGATTGCCGAATTTGTACGGCAAATCAAAGACCCTTACCGCTTCAAATGCGGGCGGTTCACCGTACAGGCCAGCTTTGCCGCAGGCGGCGCCACTCTGGAAGAATGTATCAAGGGAATCTTACGGTGAGCCGGATTATTTTAGGAAAAGGGCTGACTTTCCCGCAGGGGCGTGGTACAATATGAATTGGAAAAGGAATTGAATACGGCACAGCCACACTTCTTGGATTGCGGGGATTTTTCTGCGCAACGAAAGGAGTGTTTTTTTATGCAGGTTTATAAAGCCATTAAGTACATCCGTCTTTCTTATACCGATGATAAGACGGTGGAAAGCGACAGCGTTGCCAACCAACGGCGGCTGATCGATGATTACATTGCCCGGCA
>NZ_KE159737.1:25949-27055 GCF_000403455.2 Dorea sp. 5-2
AAGACCCGGAGCGCCCTGGATGTGAAACGGCGCAGCGGTGATTTTGTGGGTGCGTTTCCCATCTACGGATATATAAAAGCCGGTGATAAGCACAAGAGCCTGGAAATTGACGAATACGCCGCTAACGTGGTGCGGGATATTTTCAGAAAGCGGCTGGAGGGGTTCAGCGCTTCCCATATTGCGGACGAGCTGAACCGCATGGGCATTCTCTCACCGCTGGCTTATAAGCGCAACAATGGGATGCCCCACGCCAAAGGCGGCTATACGGACCGTAAAGATTGTAAATGGTCTGCCACAACGATCATCCGCATTTTGCAGGATGAAACCTATACCGGAACGCTGGTGCAGGGAAAACAGACCACGCCCCACTTCAAGCTGAAAGAACGTGAGGACAGACCTTCCTCTGAATGGGTCCGTGTGGAGGGCGCCCATGAGGCGATCATCCAGAAACATGATTTTGACCTGGTGCAGCGCCTCCGCAGGATTGATACCCGGACATCTCCAAAATCGGATAAAGTCTACCTGTTCTCCGGCATTTTGATCTGCGGCTGCTGCGGCTGCCGTATGACGCGCAAGACCAACCGCTATAAGGATAAGGAATACCACTACTATTACTGTCCTACCGGCAAAAAGAACGGGTGCACTTCCTCGGTCATGGTGAAAGAGTCCGACCTGATCGAGTGTGTGCAGGGCAGCTTAAAAGGCCATATTGAAAATGTCGCTTCCCTGGATGCGCTGCTGTCCAGTATCAGCCAGGAGCGGATCAACCGGGAGCTGGCCCAGGAATACGCCGGGCAGATCAAGGCGAATGAAAAGCGTATGGCGCAGGCTGAGGGCTTCAAGGCAAAGCTCTATGAAAATCTGGTGAGCGGGATTCTTACCAAAGAAGAATTCCTCTCCTATAAGCGGAAATACAATGCAGATATTGAACTGCTGCAGAAAGCGGTTGCCGAGTGGAACGAAAAGCTGTCGGACGTACTGGAGAACCGCAGCGAGCGGAACCGCTGGATCAACCACTTTATGCAATTCTCCACGATGGAGGAAATTGACCGGAGGGCGGTCATGCAGCTTATCCGCAGCATACGGGTAATGGGGAAAGACGAGCT
>NZ_KE159737.1:27641-116796 GCF_000403455.2 Dorea sp. 5-2
AGGCAAGGCAGGCCATGAAAGACGGCGATTATATCGGCGCACGGGCGCCCTACGGCTACCGCAAAGACCCGGACAACTGCCATAAACTGCTGATCGATGAAGATACCGCCCCTGTTGTGAGGCAGATTTTTGAGTGGGCGCATGGGCATGTGGCGCTGAACCGTATCGTCCGCAACCTGAATGAAATGGGGATCACAGCGCCCAGCCATTACAAAAAATCCACCGGGGAGATCACCAGCCCCGGCCTGATCGGGAGCGGGAAATGGCAGACACGAACCGTAATGAAGATTCTGGAAAGCGAAGTCTACACCGGCGATCTGGTGCAGGGAAAGACAAAGATCGTGGACCATCAGCAGGTTAAGGCCGGGGAGGACAACCTGATTATTGCAAGACGCACCCATGAACCAATCATCAGTTATGAGCTCTTTACAGCGGTGCAGGAATACCGGAAACAAATCTGTGAGGAAAGCCGGGCGGTCCCAAAGCGGCCCTACACCCCAAACATTTTCAAGGGGAAGGTGTTCTGTGCCGACTGCGGCAGGAGCCTCCACCGGCAGCGCGCCGAGCGCAAGAAAGGGCCGGATGTTTACTGGTTCCACTGCCTCACCAACAGCCGTGTGGCAAAGGATAGCTGTAAAGGCGTGATGATGCAGGAAACGGAGCTTATCGCCACGGTCACAGCTATTCTGGAAAAAGAGCTGTCTGTTGCCCTGGGAATGTCCCTCCCCCTCTTTCAGCTGGAGGCAAAACAGAAAAAGGACAAAGACAGGCTGAAAACCCAGATGTCGGCCAGGCGGCAGGAAACCGAAAAGAAACGCCGGCTGATCCGCGGACTGTATGAGAACTTCGTCCAGGGCATCTTAACAAACGAGGAATACTTTGAGCTGAAAGCGGATTATGAGGAATCCATCCGTACACTGTCCGGCGAGATTGAGGCGCTTGAAAAAGATATGGACGCCCTGGACAGCCGGCTTGTGCGCTGCCGGTCAATGGAAAAGGATGCGAAATCGCTGACACAAGACCATGCGCTTACGGCAGAACTGATTGACCGGCTGATTGAGCGGATTGAAATCGACCATGAGCGGAATATCCATGTAACTTTCCGCTTCAAGAGTGAATTCCAGGGAAAGGCGGTGGAACCATGCACAAAAAATATGTGATCGCCCTTTATATCCGTCTGTCCGTGGAGGACTTTAAGACCGAGAGTTTGAGTATTCCCAACCAAAAGCTGATCCTCCGGGAAAAGGCCATGTCGCTGCCGGAATGGGATAACGGCGAAGTGCTGGAATTTGTTGATAACGGCCATACGGGCACGAATTTTGAGCGCCCTGCGGTACAGGAGCTTTTGACGATGGTCCAGGCCGGGAAGATCGACTGTATCATCGTAAAAGACCTCTCCCGGTTTGGCCGTAACAGCATTGAGACCGGCTATTTCATAGAGCGGGTATTTCCGCTCTACCATACCCGGTTTATCTCAGTCAGTGATGATTTTGACACCGCCAATTTCAAAGGAGATACCGGAGGGATTGACGTTGCCTTTAAGTATCTTATCAGCGAATGTTACAGCCGGGATATGTCCATGAAAACGAAAAGCGCCAAATACGCAAAGATGCGCCGGGGCGAATACCAGAGCGTCATCTGTCCCTATGGCTACCGCAAGAGCGCAGACGGGCGCATGGAACCGGACGGGGATGTCGCAGGGATTGTCCGGCAGGTATTTGAATGGGCGGCTGACGGCAATACGGCCGCCGAGATCACGCGGAAACTGTATGCCATGAATATCCCTACCCCTGGGGAATACCGGAGGGATAAAGGGAAAGACCACTATAATGTGTCCAGGACACACGGCGTCTGGAGCAGCTCAACAGTCCTGCGGATGCTGGAGGACCAGCGGTATATCGGCACCTATGTGATCGGCAAGCGTAAGGTACAGGAAATCGGCAGCCGCCGCATGAAGCTAAAGGATGAAAGCGAATGGTTCAAAATACCGGACCACCACCCGGCAATCGTAAGCATGGAGCTGTTTGAGAAAGCCAACGCTTCGATCAGGCGTTTCTCCCTTCCGAATAAAAAACGGCGCGACTACCTTCTCCGCGGGAAAGTATTCTGCGGATGCTGCGACCATGCTATGTCACTTAGAAATGGAACGTGGTTTTACTGCCGTCACTCCGAAGTGGCAGAAACCCTCCCCTGCCATGGGGTGCGAGTGAAAATGGCTGATCTGGAGCAGGCGGTCCTTGAAACAATCCGGGCACAGATGTGTCCGGCGCTGGGGATTGACAGCAGCAAGGATAAGCTGAATTTGCAGACGGTCCAGCAGGCCGAGCACGAAGAAAAGCTGCGCTCTATTCAGGACAGCAAACGGCAGCTTTATGAACAGTATGCACTTGGAGAGATTGACCTGGAAACCTATCAGGAGCGCAAGGCGGTATATGATGCGGAACTGGTGCAAGCAAGGAATGTCCATGCCGCCATTACCGCACAGACCAGGCAGATACAGAGCGATTATGAAGCAAAGCTGAAACAGCGTGAGATCGTTCAGGAAGTAGGCAGCGCCGACACACTGACGCAAGCCCTGATTGACAGGCTTATCAGTAAGGTCTATATCTTTCCGGGAGACCGGATCGAGATTGAATATGTGACACAGGATTTCTTAGGAATAAGCGAACCAGGAAAGGAGGCGTGAGCCATGAATACCGTATTAAGCAACTACGGGCAGCTATGCGGCTGCCCGGAAACCCTCAAAAAAAGTTGTAAATTTTTTTGTCGTGGGCTTGACATACGGGTGGTAGAGATCGTGAGAGGTGAGGAATTCAAGATTGCTGTAAAAGATAAAATAACGGAAAATGATATGTTTATCAAAGAGTATAGGCGCGCAGCCGTCATGTTGGATGAAATTACAGGCGCTTCGCTGAGGATGAATGCCATAGAAGGGAAAAAGAAAAAATGGACTTGGAAACGGCAGGATTTCGAAAATAACATTATTGCATTTTGCGGAGACCGGGGGGAAGGAAAGAGCAGCGCCATGATGACGTTTGTCAATGCAGCGTATGAGAAAGAAGAGAATAGGGGAGACCTTTTTTCATCATGCAAGAACCTGCAAAAGGTGAGCTTTGTGGAGCCGATCTTGATAGATCCCTCTATGTTTGACGACGTGCATAACATATTGGATATTGTGCTTGCGAAGATTTTTGGAAAATTCTCAGATCGCTATGAACAAGATAATCAGTGGGTGGATGAGGTGACAAGAGACCGGTTGGTGAATCAGTTTCAAAAGGTATATCGGGATATTTCGCTGATCAACAACCAGGAGAAGATGCTGGACGATGAATTTGATTATGAAGGAAATATCAGCAAATTGTCAAAATTAGGCGAGAGTACGAATTTGAAAAGGGAACTGTCTGAGCTGATTGAAATGTATTTGAAGTTTGTAGATGGGCAAAACGGGAATTCGCAGATGATCATAGCGATCGATGATCTGGATCTGTGTAGTTCTAATGCCTATAAGATGGCGGAACAGATCAGAAAGTATCTGATCATCCCGAATATAGCGATCGTGATCAGTGTGAAGATCGACCAGTTGGAATTATGTGTCAGGGAGCAGAATCTGCGCGACTTTGAAAAAATATATCAGAATAAGGATGAAGGGGTATATAGCCAGTTGAATCGAGAAGTACAGACGATGGCGGAGCGGTATGTGGCAAAACTGATTCCAGGGCAGAGGAGGATTTATCTGGCTAAGATACAGAATCTGGATGAGGTGCATATTGTCTATAAGGAGCAGGATGGGGAAACGATTATATGGGATTCGAGGGAAGCAAGAGAAACATCAAAAGGAGCGGGGCTCTTCGTGCAAGCGATGATCGACTTGATATACGAGAGGACAGGAATGCGCTTCCTGCTAGAAGAGAATGGATCCAGTTATCTGTTCCCGAATAATCTGCGGGATATCATCAGCTGGATTACGATGATCGTGAAGCTAAATAAAGTTGACAGAGTAAATGACACGGAAAAAGATAAGGTTTATCTGGAGAATATTTTGATATTCAAGGAGTATTTTGAGAAGGAGTGGTCCGGGGATAATCTGATGTTATATGACGGATCGACCTTAGAGGATATTGGAAATATGGATATTTACCATATGCATATAGTAGTATGTAAGATATTAGAAAATATTTGTTCTCGGATCGAACTGCTGCGTAATCCGGAATTAATTTTATACGATGCAGATAGCCGGGACAGTTTTTTTCGTGTAATGGGGCTTTTTGAGATCGGCGGAAATATTACCGTTGATCCCAAGCTGGAGGCGTATATCTATAGGCTGCGGGCATTGTATACGATGAAGATGAACAGCATTTTGCGGAATCATGATAACCAGTTGAACGGCGGGATGGCGGATTTTATAAAGGGGTATATCTGGGGACCATGGTTTAAGGGAGTACTTCCGATGGAGCAGGAATCCAGGCTGGATCGTTCTCGTTTTGTTTTGGAAACCATAGATGGATTTAACTGTATATTGGGAAAGCTGAATAAAGAAGCGGCTGGACTGACGATTCCTGAACATGGGAAAAGTTATTATATATCTTATATTACGAATGGAAGAGGCAGGGAGGATTATATCAAGACATGGATCTTACTTGCACTATTTTCTAATATATCTTATACAAGTAGTAACCGCCAGGTATTTTCTTCAAATGGAGCAATGATCTCTGGCAATAATCAGGTTTGTGAGCATGTGCAGATCAGTCTGGAAAATTATCTTGTTGGATTGAGTAATCTGGATGTTCTCTGCGATAAGATAAATATAGATTATCTGGGAATAAAAGAAGAGGAATATAAAAAGATCATTGAGGAGCTTAAAAGAAATAACCGAAACAGTATTCAGCGCACAAGAGAAATTATTTCTAATATAGACATTGCGGTTGGGCTGAAAGACTATTGTACAAGACGCCGGGATTATAGGAAAGCTACGAAAAACGCTGTTGAACGAAGCAGAAGGCTTGTAGAGACGTTCTTTATAAATGTGCAAAGATATATGGTTCAGTGCGGGATAGAGTGTGACTCGGGAGAATTTTTAAACTTTTCGGTAGGAGAAGTGAAAATAGACGTAGGGGAATTATATGCCGATCTCTTTGAGTTAAGCGTTCAAAATGAACCGTTAAGAAGGCAGTTGGAAGAAGAGCGAGAAATTGATCAATGTGTCTTGGAATTCAGACGAAAGATCACGGAGATTCCGAAAGACTGGAATCCTGAAAATTATGTGGAGTATCATGTGTCCAGCAGTCTGAGGAACTTTTCGGCAGAGAATATGAAAATTAACCTGGACAATTTTGCATCTTCTATAAGCCAGTATATCGGGGCATATAAGAAGCTCCCGCAGGGGCTTGATGTAGACGGATTGTGCCGCCTGTACGGAGAAGTCATGAAAATATACCGGAGAAATAAGAAAGGGTTGATATCCAAGGAACAGCATGAAGAATATAAAAGACTGGTCAGAGTGCAGAAAGATATTGAGGCGGCGTTTTAGAGGGTGTTTGAAAAGTATGAAGAGGAATAGGTATGGATATTGAAAAAGGAAATCTGGAGATATTATTTTTAAAAATACCATATTATAAGATCCTGACGAAGCGTCATGCGGATGGGACAGGGCATGATCATAAGAAAGTTGACGAGAAGCTGTATATGCAGTATTCTCAAAGTGTATTCCCATATTACTCGGAAGATGAGAGAAAGAACAATTATATGAAGCTGATTCAGGATATGAGGGATAATACGGAGAATTCCCCTAATATTTTCCGCTTTATTATGAATATAGCGAACAGGATGCTCACATATGACGGGAATGAGATTACCTGCAAGTTCGACGAGATGCTGCGGTGGCGGGAGATATCCTTTCAGCTTGGCCAGGATTTCTTCACCTGCGCGTTCTTGGCGGAACACGATCTTAAGTGGGGGTATCGGACAAAGAATTTCTCATGGCTGCCGATCATCCGCAGTGACGACGACCGGCTTCATAATATATTGAAGCGAGGGATCGCGGATAATCATTTCCATTTGAATGGTTCTACGAAGATATTTGAATTAAACTGGATATGCCTGATGAATCTGATCGACGGAAGGTTGCATGATTTCAGGAAGATCTCCAAAGCACTACAGATTCATTATACGGATCGAGTGAAATGTAAGGGGAAGCGGGAAAGCTTTTATGCGGAATGTCAGCGGGCGGCGCTTTGCAGAGTATATCTCTTCGGCGTGTTAAAAGGGAGACGCAGCCTGGAGGAACAAGCAAAGGAGCTTCTGTCAGCGGCGGAAAAGGGAAAGCCGATGGAGGAGATGGTCGCGGAGATCCAGGAACTCATCGTATTGGCGAAGAATGTCTATGGGGCGAGGGTGGACCAAAGAGCGATCCTGGATTATGCATTTGAGAAAGATATGACGGACAGTAATGACCGGGAGTGCTGTCTTCTGACAGGAGAGAGACGTTTCTTGTATGAGTGTTATAAAGCTTCCGTTTGCAGGACGTTTCAGGATTACCAGAAGAATATTTTCTATGTATATCTGGCGATCCGCGCGCATTTTCGCGGTGAACTGATACAGATCAACAAGCAGGTGGGGTTCGCGAATTTCAGCAATTATCAGGGTCGCAAGGAGTATTTCATTAAGGGACAGAAGGAATATGAGGATGAGCTGATCAGGCTGGCGCTGAATGAGACCATGCGAAAGCAGAACATTGTCTCGCTGGAGGCGCGGATCTGTCCCAAGAAAAGTGCTTCGGCTCTGTATAAGGAGATCAGGCGGAACCAGAATATTGTCGCAGGGAGAGGACAGCATAGCGGCGGAATCGACGACGTGATATTGGAAAGAAAAGCGTGGAGGAGAGATGTAAAGGAAAGGGAGAAAGATACGGAAGGCAGAAGGGGAGGCGGAAGTGACGGCGAAGAACGGCTAGAAGATAAGGTGATCTACGTTTTGCATTTTCCTAAGACTGAGGATAAAGGCTTTGCCTACGGAACAGCCCGGAATCAGAATGTGCGCAATGCTACGATGAAACAGGCAAGAAGTATTGCCGCATTATTGGAGAAAGGAACGGGGATCGGAGGGAAGATACGAGGGATAGACGCCTGTTCCAGTGAGATCTGCTGCCGGCCGGAAGTATTTGGACAGGTTTTTAGGTATCTGTTGGATATTGAATTCTCGCCGTCTCCTTTGCTGGCAGTTAATAGAAATCCGAAGAAGACGAAGCTTCATGCTACCTACCATGCGGGCGAGGATTTCTTTGATATTGTGGATGGTATTCGGGCGATTGACGAGACGATCCTGTTCTGCGGGCTTGGAAGGGGCAGCAGGATCGGGCATGGACTTGCGATGGGGATAGACCCCTATGAATATTATAAGTATAAGGGGTATAAGATCGTCCTTCCGAAACAGGTGCTTCTGGATGATATTGCCTGGATGCTAAATAAAGCGGATGAGATGGGCTGCGTGATCGAAAGCAGGCTTAAGGCGGAATTGAAAGAGCGGTATTATGAGTTGTATGAGGAGGTCTTTCGGGAAAATGTCCGGAATAATCCGAAGGCTTCGGTGAAGGATTATTATCAGAGTTGGAAGTTAAGAGGTGATAACCCTTATACATATCGTCTGGAAGAAGAGGAATTCCTGCGGAGAATGAGGCGGGGGAATCTGCGGAGGATAGACAGGTATGAATTCAACGGAAGGATCCCGGATAGTCTGAGAAAGGTAGCGTGTTACAGGAATCTGTACCTTGCGTATCATTTTGACAGACGTGTCCGGGAAACCGGAGATGAGAGGACAGAATTTAAGGTAGATAAGCGGTATGCGGATATTGTATGCCAACTTCAGGATCAGATGATCCGGAAGCTTGTGGGGGAAGGGATCGGGATTGAGACGAATCCTTCTTCGAATTATCTGATCGGGACGATCCATAAGTACGAAGAACATCCGATCCTGCGGTTTAATTCCAGGAAACTGAAGGAAACTCAGAAAAATATGTCACTGAATGTGTCGGTGAATACCGATGATCAGGGGGTGTTCGATACTTTGCTGGAAAATGAGTATGCGCTTATGACGCTGGCGCTTAAGAAAGCGAAGAATGAAGACGGGCAGCCGATGTATGATATTGAAGATATCTATGAATGGATCGATTATGTGAGGAAGATGGGGATTGAGCAGGTGTTTAATTGATGTTGAGGGGGGATGGGAATTTATTCTGAAATGTTTTGAGTGGTTGAAGTGTATGGGGAATTTTAGTATAATAAAATATATTCTTGCTCTAGAGAAATTAAAAAGCAGGCAATGCAGAGAGGAGTGCGAAGGTTAAGATGGCTAAGGTTTTTAACGTTAATGGCGCCTGCAGACGTGACCGGCATTATATGGTTGATCTTGGATCTAGGCTTGAGCAGGTCCGACGGATGGTAGAAGACGGGGAATACTTTATTATCAGTAAAGCCAGACAGTACGGGAAAACGACTCTGCTGCGTGCACTTGTAGAATACCTTGAAGAAGAGTATCAGGTGATAAGCCTGGATCTTCAGAATATAGAGTCTGATGAATATATAAATGGAAGTACATTTGTGCGTGCGCTGACGCGGGAAATCAATAAAAAGATCCGGAAGACGGCGGTTGCGGACGGTATAAAAGACTGGCTTCATGATCTGGCAGACAGTGGGGAGAGGGATGTCCGGATGGCAGAGATGTTTGCCTGCTTTAGTGAATGGTGCGAACAGTCCGTAAAACCAGTTGTGATAGTGATAGATGAGATTGACACGGCTGCCAATAATCAGGTGTTTCTTGATTTTCTTGCGCAGTTAAGAGCGGCTTATCTTGACAGTGATAAGACTGCCGCTTTCCAATCCGTCATTCTTGCCGGGGTTTATGATGTCCGTAATATTCGCAGAAAGCTCCGGCCGGAAGATGAGCATAAGCAGAACAGTCCATGGAATATAGCTGCTGACTTTGATGTAGATATGAGCTTTTCATCCGAGGATATAGCCGGAATGTTGAAAACATATGAAGCCGATCATAATACGGAAATGAATATTCAGGAGATTGCCGATCTTATCTATAGCTACACTTCCGGCTATCCTTTTCTGGTATCACGCTTATGCAAATTAATGGATGAGAAGCTTGTCGGAACAGTTGATTTTAAGGATAGGGAGAGTGCATGGACGAAAGAAGGGGTGTTGGAAGCTGTAAAACGTCTGGTTAACGAGAAGAATACTTTGTTTGAGTCGTTGATCGGGAGGTTGAATGCTTATCAGGAGCTTAAGGAGATGATATATCTCCTTTTGTTTCAAGGGCAGGTTATCTTGTATAATGCAGATGATATGGCAACAGATATGCTTCTTATGTTTGGGTTTGTAAAGGTAGAGGGTGGGACTGTAGAGATTGCCAACAGGGTATTTGAGACCAGGTTGTATAACTATTTCCTTACACAGCCAGAACCCCGGAGCAGAGAGTTGCGTAAAATGGCGGTTCTGGATAAAAATCTGTTTGTTCAGAATGGACAGTTGAATATGGAACGTATCCTTGAGAAATTTGTGATCTACTTTAACGACATTTATGGAGATCAGGGACAGAGGTTCATGGAGGAAGACGGACGGCGGTATTTCATGCTATACTTGAAGCCGATTATCAATGGCGTTGGGAATTACTATGTAGAGGCGCAGACTAGGAATCAGGAACGGACAGATCTTATCATTGATTATCGTGGCGCTCAATTTATCATCGAGATGAAGGTGTGGCGGGGCAATGCTTATCATGAACGAGGGGAAGAACAACTCATAAACTATCTTGACTATTATCATCTGAAGAAAGGGTATATGCTTAGCTTTAACTTTAATAAGAATAAAGAAGTTGGCGTGAAAGAGATCAGGTTCGATGACAAGATATTGATTGAGGCAGTTGTGTAGAAGTGGGGATTCTGGCAGAAAGGTATGCGATGGATATTTCTGGTGGTGACGGAGTATTGAGAGATTGCATTTTATCTATTCACAAGTATGTTATCTTTGGATACAATAAGATTATTAAAAACGAGGAGGATGGGGCATGTTAGGTCAAGATGATATAAAAGCTGCAGCATGAGGATAAGATGTTGGTGAAGATGCGGTTCGTGTTTGAGACGTTTAAGGAGAGCGTGGATGATATGGCGCTGCTGTGGCGGTCGTATCCGCTTATTAAGGCGACGATTGAGTTCATGCGACCGGAACTGTGGGTGGATTATGAGAAGTTAGTGGAAGAGTACCGGGCAGAGGGATGGGGGATCTATGATGATTCCGCTGAGCTTGACCGGGCGATCGCGCTGAGCGATGCTTATTATGGGGATCACAGCAGTCTGGTGCAGTTGTGTCAGCAGGCGGGGATGCCGGTGATGATACAGGATGTGGAGATTGTGTAAAGTGTATGAATGAGTATGAGCAGATTTCATAATGTAAGTGAAGATTGTTAACTGGTCTGCTGTCCACAATGTTTTATAAAAAGGAATTTGAAAGTTTGATATTTACTGGAGTAAAGATTCTGAGAGATTATAATATTTATGGGAAGAGAGTAATAGTTATAGGTTAGGATCAACTTATGATGTTGTACCTAATCTATAACTGATGTAATTTTAACGTTGAAGTTGAAAATTATCTGTTTTCTCTTGATTTTATCTCTGTATTATATTAAAATGTTATAAGTCATAGGACACAGAACACAGAACTGTAAAGGGAATTATGAAAGCTGACAGACGGAATGTGCAAGGTACTTCGCCAGGTTTCAAGATGCACGGGTTGGATATTTATACAAAAATCCTTATGATGATGGTGATATTGTGACCAACGTGTGTTTTTTTATTTAAAAGCATAAAGTTTATATATTATATTAAATATAAAGTTGTATCAGATAAATAGGGAGGAGATGATATGAAGCATAAAGTATTATTGATATGCAATTATTTTGCCCCAGATCATACTATTGGTGCAGTTCGGACAAGTAAATTGGCAAAATATTTGAGGAATAGCGGTTATGAAGTAGAAGTTCTTACAGAAAAGAAAAAAGGTGAAGAAGATGAACTGTTAAAAAATGACATAAAAGGGATTCCGATTTATTACACGGAAAACTCAAAGAGATTTATTTGGCTGTATGCACATTATGAAAAGTTCATACAACCTTATAAAAAGAAACGTTTTGATAAACTGGATAATAGAAAAAGGGTGAATAGAAAAACAGGAAATATTGAGTTTTATCCATTTGAAACAGCATATCCAATCATTGGAAGCCTCGATTATGTTTTTGGACAGTTAAAACAGATTGATTTGTTTAGAAATGCAAAACGTCTACTGCGGAAAAAACAAAAATTTGATTTTATAATTACTTCATATGGGGATTCTTTCGCTTACTTTGCTGGAAAGTATTATTGCAAACATCATAAGGATACAACTTGGATATTTGATATTAGAGATTCCATCTATCGTTATAAATTTATACCGGATTATGTGAGTTTAATTCCAAAGCGATATGAGCAGTATATTTGGAAACATGCAGACTGTATTACGGGTGTTTCCAAAGGTATTTGTAAAAGAGTATCTCCCAAGTTTCGCCATAAGGTATGCTATCTGACAAATGGTTTTGACCAGATAGATCGAAAAGGATTAAAACGGAACAGGATGGATACCCATAAAATGATTTTTACCTACACTGGTTCGATGTATGGTGGGTTGTGTGATTTGTCTGTCTTTTTTAATGTTATGAAAGATTTGATTTTGAATGAGCAGATTGATGAAAAAAGAATTGAATTTCACTTTGCTGGAAATGAATCTGCGTTTCAAATATTCAAGAATCAGGCAGCCCAGTATCAATTGGCTGAGCAATGTATATCACATGGGAAATTATCAAGACATGATGCTATGGAGTTGCAGCAACGGTCAGATATGCTTTTAGTGGCTTCTTATGATTACCAAAATTGCAAAGGCGGAGTGATTACCGGAAAGGCGTTGGAGTATATGGGGGCTCGACGGCCCGTTATTGCTGTGATCACGGGAGATATTAAGCATAGTGAGCTTGCAGATATTGTAAGGAAAACAAATATTGGGATTGCATATGAAGACACTCATCGTAGTAAAGACTATGTAATACTGTATGATTATGTGAGACTACAATATCAGAAGTTTCTAGAGACGAATGAAACAGAATATAAGCCAAATGAAACAGAAATATGTAAATATGATTATGAAAATTTGACTAAGCGGCTTGTTAAAATAATGATTCAGGCAGAACGGAGGCATGGAAAGAGATGAGATATGCATTAATTGGATGTGGGAGAATATCGCCAAACCATATTGCGGCAGCGAAAAATAATAATCTCCAGATTGTGGCTATTTGTGATGTGCAGCCAGAATGTATGGAGGATAAAGTGCTAAAGTTTAAATTAGAAGATGTAAAACAATATACAGATTATATTGAGATGATAGAAACAGAAAAACCGGAATTGGCAGCAATCTGCACAGAGAGTGGCAAACATGCACAGATTGCCTTGGAGTGTATCAAACATGGAATTAACTGTATCATAGAAAAACCAATTGCATTGTCTATAAGAGATGCGGATGCAATTATTGCAGCGGCGATTAAATATCATGTGAAGGTCAGTGCATGTCATCAAAACAGATTCAATAAGTCGATACAGATCATTAGAGAAGCAATTGATATGAATAGATTTGGCCGGTTATTTTATGGGACGGCGCATATAAGATGGTGCAGAGATCATGAATATTATAGCAGAGCTTCGTGGCGTGGGACATGGGAACAGGATGGAGGAGCGCTGATGAACCAGTGTATTCATAATATTGATTTGCTTCGATGGATGATGGGCAGTGAAATTGAAGAAGTTGTCGGCATGACAGATCGATTGAATCATAGTTATATTGAGGCAGAAGATATGGGGATTGCGTTGATAAAATTTCGAAATGGAAGTTATGGTATTGTTGAGGGAACAACGGATATATATCCGAAGAATTTGGAAGAAACATTGTATTTGTTTGGGGAAAAGGGGACGGTAAAGGTAGGCGGTCAGTCCGTAAACATAATTGAAGAGTGGAGGTTTTCTGATCTTCTGGATAATCCGGAAGAAGTAAAACAGAGATTTCATGAGAATCCGCCTAATGTATATGGATATGGCCATACACCGCTTTATACGGATATGATTAACGCTATTAAAAATGACAGGCAGCCGTATGTTACAGCCATGGATGGGAAAAAGGCGCTGGAACTGGTGCTTGCGATTTATAAATCAGCGGCGGAGGGACAGAATGTGAAGCTTCCGCTTACGGATTGTGCAACAACTGATTTTGCGGGACGTTTTCAATAAGAGAAGAGGAAAACATTTATGGAATTTCGTGATTTAAAGCGGCAGTACCAATATTTAAAGAATAAGATGGATATATCGGTGCAGGAAGTAATTGAAAAAACTAATTTTAT
Organism: Dorea sp. 5-2; assembly: GCF_000403455.2. GTDB lineage: Bacteria > Bacillota > Clostridia > Lachnospirales > Lachnospiraceae > Sporofaciens. The sequence goes on from NZ_KE159737.1 coordinate 41,112, forward strand.
TCAGGGAAATCAGGTGTCAGAATTAGAAACGACACTGGCAGATTACACGGGAATGAAGCATTGTATATCTTGTGCCAATGGAACGGATGCCTTACAACTTGCGCTGATGGCATGGAATGTTGGTCCGGGAGATGCAGTATTTGTACCGGATTTCACCTTTTTTTCAAGTGGAGAGGTAGTGGCTGCAGTAGGAGCTGTTCCCGTCTTTGTAGATGTAGAACATGATACATATAATATGGATTGCGATTCACTAGAACGTCTTGTGAAAAAAACAGCAGCAACGGGGAAACTGGTGCCCAAAGTGATTATATCTGTCGACTTGTTTGGACAGCCTGCAGATTATAAAAAATTAAAAATGATTGCATCAAAATATCAGATGTTTGTTCTGGAAGATGCTGCACAGGGATTTGGCGGGAGGATAGACAAGAGGCCGGCTTGTACTTTTGGGGATATTTCGACTACCAGTTTCTTTCCGGCGAAACCGTTCGGATGTTACGGCGACGGAGGCGCAATATTTACCAATCATGATGAATGGGCAAATTTGCTGAGATCATATCGAGTACATGGAAAAGGCCGTTCAAAATATGACAATGTACGGATTGGCATGAACTCCAGATTAGATACGTTGCAGGCAGCAGTTCTTTTGACAAAATTCCCTGTTTTTGTTGAAGAAGAGCTGGAATGGGAACAGAATATTGCGAAGATGTATACAGAACAGCTTCGGGATTATGTGAAGACACCAAATGTGAAAGAGGGTTTTTATTCTAGTTGGGCGCAATATACAATTCAATTAGCTGACAAAGTAATGCGAGATGGGCTTCAAATATATTTAAAAGAGCATGGAATTCCAAGCGCAGTATATTATCCCAAACCGATGCATCGACAAGAAGCGTTTTGTAATAATTATTACGATGATAATGACTATCCGGTTACAAATAGATTGTCAGAAATTGTTTTGTCCTTGCCGTTTCACCCGTATATGAGAGAGGCGGAGATCAAGCAAGTTTCGGAAATAATAATAGAATATGTAAAAAGGTAAAATGTAATGGACTATTTTGTGCATGAGAGCAGTTATATTGATGAATGTGTGGAGATTGGAAGAGGAACGAAGATCTGGCATTTCTGCCATATCCAAAAAGGTGTCAGAATAGGGAAAAACTGTTCTTTCGGACAAAATGTGAATATTTCAAATAATGTAAAGATAGGAAACGGCGTAAAAGTCCAGAATAATGTTTCCATCTATGAAGGTGTAGAACTGGAAGATTATGTATTTTGCGGGCCGTCTATGGTATTTACCAACGATCTGACGCCCAGAGCAAAGTATCCGAAAGGAGCCGCCGGGTATAAGAAGACGCTGGTCAAAGAAGGTGCAAGTATTGGTGCAAATGCAACAATCGTATGCGGCCATACGATCGGAAGAGGAGCCATGGTTGCGGCAGGGGCTGTGGTGACGAAGGATGTGCCGGATTATGCGTTGGTGGCAGGGATTCCTGCAAAACAGATTGGTTGGGTGGATGAATATGGATGCAGTTCAAGTGATAGAGAAGGTATTAATGGAAACGGATGATATTTTTCCGGCTAACTGGAAAGAGATGATTCGTGGAAAAAAGGTTATTTTTTACAATACCGGCGTTACGGGTATGCTGAATGGACGTGAAAAACGAATTGAAAAGATGAAGTGGGTATTCAAATTTTTTCAGAAACGCCCGGAGGCAGTATTGTGGTGGCGGCCGCACCCTTTAGAATTGTCAACCATTCAGTCCATGCTTCCGGAGCTGGAAAAACAGTACAGGGAATTGATGAGACAATATAAGGAAGAAAATATCGGTATTCTGGACGAGAGCGCGGATTTAAAGAGAGCGATCGCGGTATCAGACGCTTATTATGGAGACTGGAGTTCGGTAGCGGAATTATTCAAAGCAGTGAAAAAACCGGTTCTCTACGTCAATGATATGGTAAAAGAGATAAGAGATGCGTTATATTTGCCGGGTACAGTTTGTGTGAAAGATGAATTCTTCTGGTTTATACAGTTAAACAGTAATAAGCTGGTCAAAGTGAACAGGTCGACATATGAGACGGTTGATATCATTAGCATTCCGACGGAAAATCCATATAAGCATCGAATGTATAATTATCATATTATAGATATCGGATCCAGTCTGTTATTGCTATTAGAAAAAAGTAAAAATATATATGAATATGATATTGCATCAGGAAAATTCACTGCATATCCGCTGAAGCCGGAAGATAAACGATTCCATAGTGAGATTGTGATAGAACATGACGGTAAATGGTTCATGTTTCCCTATAATGACAGTGGGATTTTAGAGTATGATCGTCATCTGGGGAATGTTGATTTCAAACTATGTGCGGAATCTCAAAAGATAAAAGCTGCAAAATGTTGTGTGTACATCGGCACAAAGATTTATATGGTCAGCAGTGGGACGAATCGGGTATTTCAATATGATTTTGTGAATCACACCTGTACATTCCGGGATGTAGGAGATCAAAATAATAAATATTGGGGTATTAAAAAGGCTGATAAATACTGGGTACTGCCGCAGCTGGATAAAAAGGCAGTCACTCTTTGGGATGAGGAGAAAGATGAAATAACAGAGCTTAGGAATTTTCCGGATCATTATATGTGTCTGTCAGGAAATGCATATCTTGATATGTATGAAAAAGATGGAAATGTATATCTATTTCCTTTTTATGCCAATATGATTTTAAAGATAGACACAGCCAATAAAATGATTGGACAAGAGTACGCGGATATTTTCTCTGACGCCGGTTACGGGATGAATCCGGAATATTCCGGTGAAGCAATGTTTCTGTGTGCAAAGAGATATGGAGATTGTATCTACACATATGCATTGTATAAAAAGTGTTGGCAGATCTTCGATTTGGAGACGATGAGCGTGGAGAATAGTCCTTTGTTCGAGATAGACAGGCAAGAGTACAGAGAAAAGATCGAATGCATTTTAGATAATGAAGAATACGAAGAGTCATTTTGTGAAGGCGAGAGTGTTCTTATCTGCAATCTAAATAATTATGTGAAAGGCGTACAGAAGGATTTCCATATAGGGAATGCCAAAGCGACTGCCAAAGAAAGTGTAGGAGTATGTATTTATGGAATCCTTACGGGTAAGGATGAAAAATAATGGAGAGTTATTATGGAAAAGCTGAATTTCCCGAACCGGGTTACGGTAGAGTTGACGAATGACTGCAATGTTTCTTGTGTATTCTGTAACAGGCAGAAAATATCGATGGATATCGGATATATAGAGGATAAGCTGTTTTATAAAATCATAGATGAGATGGCGCGGCATCTTCCTGTTAAACTGGTTCCCTTTTTTAGAGGCGAGCCACTGATGCATCCCCAACTGATTCCGTTTCTGCAATATGCAAAACAAAAAGGCGTGGGACCGATTCAAATGGCTTCAAACGCACTTCTATTGGAAGAACAAATGCAGGACAGGCTTATTGAGGCAGGAATTGATTACTTGTCATTCAGCTTAGATACCGTTGATCCGAAGGTCTATGAGCGTTCAAGAATGTTCGGTAATTTGGAAATCAGTTCGAATCATGTCAAATCTATGGGATTGAAATGTAAAGAAAGAAAAAAGAAAGGCCTGTCGGCGCCGACAATACAGGTCTCAACAATCAACATAGAAGAATATCTGCCAAAACAAAAAGAGTTTATAGAAGAATGGCTTCCATATGTGGATGTTGTACGGGTATATGAACAGCACGACGAAAAAGGTCGTCTGGTGGATCCTCAGATAAGGAAAAGCCTGGATGTATTTGAGGAAAGAAAACCCTGCAGAAAAGTATTTACCGATATGATCATATATTGGGATGGAAGAATGGCATTATGTAATTATGACTGGAATGAGCAGCGAAAAATAGGAAACGTGAATACTATGACTCTGCAGGAGGCGTGGGATTCCGAAGAATATGAAGCAGTGAGGAAAATGCACTTATGTAATCAGTTTGACAGAGGAATATGTGCCGATTGTCACCACTGGAAAATTGATTATACAAAAAATGGATTTATTGGCACAAGTTATTATGCAAAAGAGTAGGAAACTCATGACCTGCATTTTCGTTTGCCAGTGTATAGAAGAAAGGGATATCTATGTGCGGAATTGCAGGAATCATGTGTCTCCAAAGAAGAGCATGTGAAGTAAATAAAACAGCGGCAATTATAAAACATATGACAGACTTGATTGCGCATCGAGGGCCGGATGGAGAAGGTCAACTGACTCTTGATGAGGGGCATGTTTTTTTGGGGCATCGGAGATTGGCGATCATTGATCTTTCTGATGAAGCAAAACAGCCGATGCAGAGTGCCGATGCACGGTTTGCAATTACATATAATGGTGAGATTTATAATTACCGTGAATTAAGAGAAGAGTTAAAGCAGCTAGGTTATCAATTTGTCACCAGATCAGATACGGAGGTTGTACTTAAGGCATATGAAGCGTGGGGCGCTGCATGTCTGAAAAGGTTAAATGGTATCTTCGCATTTGCAATTTGGGATGATGATCAAAAGGAATTGCTTATAGCGAGAGACCGCTATGGTACAAAACCATTATATTATGCGCAGGTATGCGGGCAACTTGTTTTTGCTTCAGAATATAAAGCAATCATAGCATATCCTGGTTTCCGAAAGAAATTAAATCTGAAAGCAGTGAAGGAATACTTCACATTTCAAAACATATTTTCTGACAATACCTTCCTGGAAGAAATAAGAATTCTTGCTCCCGGAAGCTATATAAAAATCAGTTATGAGGATAAAAGGATACCCGGATGCACCAATTATTGGGATTTTCAATTTAGTGAAAAGGGAACAAATATTACGGAACAGGAGTATGAAGAAGAGCTGAACCGCTTATTTGTACAGGCAGTTAAGCGGCAATTGATCAGTGACGTACCGGTAGGGACATACCTGTCGGGAGGGATTGATTCGGGATCTATTACTGCAATTGCGTCCCAGAGTATACCGGATCTTAAGACTTTTACATGCGGGTTCGATCTTCATTCGGCGTCCGGTATGGAATTGGTCTATGATGAACGGGAAAAGGCAGAATATATGTCGTATCTGTTTAAAACAGAGCATTATGAAATGGTACTGAAAGCCGGAGATATGGAGCGATGCATGGAGAAGCTGGTATGGCATCTTGAAGATCCCCGGGTGGGACAAAGTTATCCGAATTTCTATGCTGCGAAGTTGTCTTCAAACTTTGTGAAAGTTGTCTTGGCAGGATGCGGAGGAGACGAATTATTCGCCGGCTATCCGTGGAGATATTATAGGGCAGTTAATTGCCGGGATTTTGATGAATATACGCAGAATTATTATGAGTATTGGCAAAGACTGTTAAAGCAAGATGAGATGCAAGGTTTTTTTGAACCAATCTACAGTGAGATAAAAGATTACGACACAAAGGATGTATTTCGGGGGATCTTTGACAAGATACAAAAAGAGTCTTTATCACCGGAGCAGAGTGTAAATTATTCTCTTTATCTTGAAGCAAAGACATTCTTGCATGGCTTATTGGTCGTGGAAGATAAGCTAAGTATGGCACATGGGTTGGAGACGAGAGTTCCATTTCTGGATAATGATCTGGTCGATTTTTCAATGAAAGTTCCTGTCCGGTTAAAACTTTCCATGCTTGATAAAGCTGAGAGATTAAATGAGAATGAGTACGGAAGTAAAGTGGATAAATATTTCCGGAAGAACAGAGACGGGAAATTAATATTAAGAAAAGTTATGGGAAGATATATTCCTAAAGAAATTGCAGCAGGCTTAAAACAAGGCTTTTCGGCGCCGGACGCCAGTTGGTTCAGAGGGGAAAGCATTGATTACGTGCACAGTATTATCTCTGATCCCAATGCTCCGATTTACCAATATATTGATAAGAAATATGCGGATAGAATCTTAAGAAAGCATATTAGTGGAGAGGAAAATAAGAGGCTTTTGATATGGTCTATTATAAACTTTAATGAATGGTTACGGCTTTTTTTGTAGGAGTGAGAAACCTAAAACAGAAAATGCTGTAAGAGAAGGAATCAGTTATGGAAAAAGTTCTTATCACAGGCGCAACGGGCCTTATCGGAAGAGAGGTATTGGCGCTGTTAGAAGATGAATACGATTGTTGGATTATTGGAAGACGCCCGGTTTCCGGAAAACGGATACACTTTATTGAGCAAGATATAGGAAAGCCGTTTGATTTAAGTAAATTTCCGGAGCAAGTAGACTATGTGATCCATTTGGCACAGAGCGATAATCACAATGATTTAGAAAGTAACAGAAAGGAGCTTTTTAATGTCAATGTTTATGGTATGCTGCAGTTGCTTGACTATGGTATAAAGGCAAAAATAAAGAAATTTCTTTTTGCATCTTCGGGCGGCGTATATAGTCGGCTGGATAAAGCGGTGTCAGAAGATGATGTGCTAACCGTAAGCAATGCATTGAATTTTTATCAAAACACGAAGTTGTGTATGGAGATTTTATCTCAGAACTATCAACAATTTTTTGACGTCATTACATTTCGCTTCTTTTTTGTATATGGAACAGGGCAGAAGACAAATATGTTATTTCCCAGGTTAATTGAAAGTGTAAGAGAAAAAGGAGTTATTACCATTGGCTCATTAGATGATATAAGGATAAATCCAATATATAAAACAGATGCGGCGCAATGTGTATTAAAAGCACTGAAAAATATTCACAGGACACAAACATTTAATATAGCAGGAAGTGAAATAACTTGTCTGGGAACAATTATCAAGAAGATTTCGCAGAAAATTGGAGTAGATGCTGAAATAAAATATGAGGATAAAAAACAACAGGATACGGTGGCAGATATTCAAAAGATGCAAAGCTTATTGTGGAAACCCCAAGTTCGCTTAGATGAAGGGATTGGCAGAGTACTGGAGGCCATTAAATGAAAAAACAGAGAAAAATATTTTTGGGAGTTCAGGAAATTGCGGGGATGTTGGAAAGATTGAATAATGCTTTTCATGAAATGGGATTAAGAAGTGATTTTTATTGTATGGATAGATACAGTTTTGTGTCTGAACAGGATAATAAAACTATTCTTAGAAAGTATCAGATTCATTCTGATAAAAGAGTACGGGCTAAGAGTGAATTTGAGAGAAACTGGTGGTATTTCCTGCAAATGTGGGATATATTACATGTGTTTCTCCATGCCTTATTAAGATATGACGACTATCTTTTTATATTTGGCCATGGAATGTTTTTTTATAATAAATATTTAAGTAAAATAGAGGAATTAGAATTTTTTATATTAAAGTTATTTCGTAAAAGAATGATTATGTGGTTGTGCGGCTCCGATTCAAGAGCGCCTTATTGTGATGTATATCTTCATAATTGTAATGGACAAGTAGATAGAGTATTTAGTGCAACACAAAAAAGGTTAAAAAGAATAAGGATGCTTGAAAAATATATGATATTGATTGACTATCCGGCGTCTTCGCATTTTCATACAAAACCTTATCTGGTATATAATTGTATTGGAGTGCCTGTAGATGATAAGGAAAGAGTACAAACTGACAAAAAATATAGTAATAAAAGTATAATTATGCATGCGCCATCCAACCTGAAAGCAAAGGGAACTGAAGTTATTAGAAATACTTTAAAAGAGTTAAAAGAAGAAGGTTATGAATTTGAATATGAAGAGGTAACCGGGTTGCCGCATAAAGCAGTATTGGAACGAATAAATATGTCAGATATTGCAATAGATCAGCTTTATTCGGACACCCCTATGGCTGGATTTGCCACAGAGGCGGGTATAAATGGTATCCCTGTTATTGTCGGCGGGTATTATGCAGAAGAGTATAAAAAAATTTTACCGCAGCCCATTCCACCAACGGTTTACTGTAAACCAGAAGAATTAAAAGAAAATCTGATTTATCTGTTAGAACACGAAGAAGAAAGAAAAAGAATCGGAGAAGAAGAAAAGAAATACATAGAGGATAACTGTTTAGCGACTACTGTAGCAGAAAAATTTTTGAAGATATTTGATAATTCATATCCGGAAGAATGGATTTTCGATCCGAATGACAATGATTATATCTGGGGAGGCGGGGTGGATAAGAAATTAGTGACTGATAGTATTGTCAAATTAATTGATACCTACGGCCCGGATTCATTGTGTTTGGATGAAAATAGCTCACTTTATAAGAAATATATTCAATTATATAAAGAAGCGAAAGACACGAGGGAAATATAGTTGAAAGCGATATTGATTTTTAAGACATCTGCAGATGCAACGGTAACAAGGCTTTTTCAGGATTTAGGAAATGAAAATATTGACTGTCTGCTCCCAGGCAGTCAAATAGAACGATACAGGTCACAGTATCCGGATATCAATTTTATTGATATCTGTCAAGAAGGCTTTTATGATCTGCCCGTCAAGATCACTGATGAGATATCTTCAAAGACATATGATCAATTATACGTAACATTTTCTGGTATCAAAGGACATAACTATGGTAACGTTATGGAATTGGTCAGTAAGGTGAATTACCGAAGCGCCTTTTTTTATAACTGCAATGGAGATAAGACAGCAATACCCAGACCGAATAAAATAAAAGATATGCTTTGCAGAGCGTATATTGAAGTTATCAATTTTGTCTATGGGTTAAAAGGAGACCAGTAAGATGTGCGGGATAGCCGGATATATTGATAAAACAGGGAAATACAGACCTGAGAAAAAGTTGGTAAAAAAGATGACAGACGCGATGATTCATCGGGGGCCGGATGCGGAAGGGCAGTGGATCGATGAATATATAGCGCTGGGGCATAGGAGATTGTCCATTATAGATTTGGAGGCAAAAAGCAATCAGCCGTTGGTAAGCCATGACGGAAAATATGTAATTACTTTTAATGGAGAAATCTATAATTATATAGAACTTAAGAGCGAGTTAGTGAGTAAAGGAGCTGTTTTTAGGACGGATAGTGATACAGAGGTAGTGATAGAAGCTTACAGGGCATATGGGGAAGAATGTTTTAATCAATTCAACGGTATGTGGTCGCTGGCTCTTTATGATATGGAAGAACAGAAGGTGATATTAAGCAGAGACCGCTTCGGGATAAAGCCTGCGTATACGGTTGATAATGAAGATGTATTTGTATTCGCGTCTGAGATCAAGGCAATTTTAGCGGCGTTTCCGGAAGAAAATATTCCTAACGAAGCATGTATATATCGCTATTTGTCCCAGTCTGTGAATGAGGATACGGATGAACAATGCTTTTACAAAAATATTAAGATTTTTCCGGCGGCACATTATATGATTTATGATCTTCAGACTCACACAAGGGAATATAAGAGCTATTGGGAAGTGAATGAGCAATTATTTTACGAAAAGTGGATCCAAGAAAAAAATCCTGTCAAAACTTTCAGGAAATTATTTGAAAGCGCCGTAGAATTAAGACTTCGTGCGGATGTGGAAGTAGGGGCATGTCTTTCGGGTGGATTGGATTCGAGCGCTATTGTCGGCTGTGCGTCAAAGAAATTCGGAAAAAAAATGCATACCTTTTCTTCGGTTTATACAGATAAAGAATGCAATGAAGAATCCTATATCCGTAAAGTGAATGAAAGGTGGGATACGATTCCGCACTATATCAAGCCTGACGATTATGAAGAAAATTTCACAAAATATATAGAGGATTTGACGTACCATCACGATCAGCCTACAGGAGGAGCTTCTTTATACAGTCAATATATGGTTATGAAGGAGGTTCAAGGAAAAGTAAAGGTAATTCTGGACGGACAGGGGGCAGACGAATTATTTGCAGGATATATTCCATATTATTCCTACTATATTGATGATTTGCTGAGCAGGAATACTTTTCGGGCAAAGTGTAAGGCAATTAAAATGCTCGTTATTATAAAAAAAGAGTGGCCGGATGTTATCGGTGCGGTCAGTACAGACACGATAGTGAGACTTGTCGGACTAAAAAATAGTTTTCTGTTTCAGAATGAGAAAAAGATTAAAGACTTGAAAATAAAAAGAAGCGTACAGATGTTCACAGACGACTTTATGGATAAGGTTCATGACAACTATCAGAAAAAAGAAATACAATGCTCATCTAACTTAAATACAAGATTATGTAATGATGTACTCAATAAATCAATTCCAGCGTTGCTACATAATGAGGACGGCAATTCTATGGCTTTTTCAATTGAATCGAGAGTACCCTTTCTGGATTACAGGATTGTGGAATTTGCGATTGCGCTTGACGGAAAATATAAGATTAGTAATCAGTGGACAAAATGGATTATTCGGAAAGCGTGCAGGGATTATCTGCCAAAGGAAGTCGCAAAAAGAAAAAATAAAATGGGATTTCCGGCTCCTTTTGCACGGTGGCTGCGGGAGGGCAGAAGCAGAGACGAATTAAAGCGGATCATATATGAATTTGGCGAGAGAAATATTGTTCCGAAGGAAACAATAGATCAGCTTTATAGAGCACATGTTGATGGGGAAGCGGACTATAGTGATATACTCTTTAGGATTTACAATATAGAACTGTGGTATAAAATGTGTAATAAATTGGAAAAGGGAATAATTTGATGAAAAATATCATACTTTTTTGCGCTGGTTTTTGGGGAGATATTGCATATTATAAATTGAGAAAAGACCGCAATATTATATTTTTTGTTGATAATGATGTAAAAAAAGTAGGGAAAAGACAGCATGATATTGAAATAATAAATGTAGAAAAATTAAAACAGATATATGATGATCAATTTATGGATGTTATCATTTGTTCGCAATACTTTGATGAAATAGCTAAACAACTATACGGTATTGGGATAGAAAAATATTATGTGATTTTAGATGGTTTTTTAATTCCGAATGCAAGGATAGAAAGTACCGATAATGATACTGTTGATAATGAACCATATTTTATGGATTCACATGATAAAACGAGTATTTTATTTGTGCAAAATACTGCATGTATCCGTACACATAAAATTGCAAACGCATTAAAGAAATGCGGATGGAAGATATGTCTGGCATATTCCGTAGCTTCTCCGGAGCAATCAAACGGTGAATATGAAAAAATATATGATGGTATATATGCAATTCATACAATAAACCAATTTATTGAGTTTGTTGAGCGGAGTAATTTCGATTATATACATTGTTCTAATGAGCCGGATTTGCTGACATTAATTTCAACTCAGACAAAAAAAGTAATTATTCATGATTGTCATGATTTAAGTAGTTCATATAGAAGCATGTCACCGGAAGAAATGTTCATTGAATTTGCTGCTAATAAAAATAGTAATGGTGTGATATACACAACAGAGGGAATCAGAAAAGAAGCTCTGAAAAAATTCAACCTTCCGGTAGAGAAAACTTTTGTGTTGGAGAACTTGATTTCAACAGAATTAGTTCCTTCAAAACGATATGAGAAGATAAGCAGCTCTGATTATGAACTGCATTGTGTATATGAAGGAGGAGTTGTACCATATGATAGAGAGAGTCATCGGTACTTTGAGGAAATCTGGACACGGCTGGCAATAGAAGGAGTTCATGTTCACTTTTACACAAACTGTGAAAGAGGGTATTGTTCTTATCTGGAATCGCTTCACGAAAGGATTCACTATGAAGGAAATTTTTCATCCAAACGACTGGCAGAAGAAATGACAAAATATGATGTGGGGTTATGTGTTTTAAACGTGACAGAAAAGAATAGACAGTATTTAGAATATGCATCCCCCAATAAAATACAGGAATATGTAAATGCAGGAATTCCGGTTGCAGTCGGAAGTATAACGAGTCAGAAAGAATTTGTGGAATCAAATGGGTTTGGCAGAGAAATTGATTTGGGTGGGAATATATTCCAACAGCTAGTAGAAATATCAAAAATTAAGATAGAAGATAATATATTACATAAAAGAGGACTAACCTTAGAAAGTAAGATTCCACATCTTATAAATTTTTATAATACTTGTAAAAATAGAAGTTTTATTGATAAAGGAAAATTATGAAGAAGATAATACTTTTTGGTGCTGGTTTCTATGGCCGGAATACCTATTACAAAATGAAGAATCAGTTTGAAATACTGTGTTTTGTTGACAATGATGTTGCGCTGGAGGGAATAGAGGTGTTAGGGATACCTGTTATATCAGCTGCAAGGTTACAGGAGATTAAGCGTCCTGAAATAGATATCATCATCTGTTCAAAGAGCTATTTTTCAATTAGTGCACAATTAATTGTTATGGGGATTACAGAATATTATGTGATGATGGAGGGATTTTTATATCATTGCAGTAAAACTGAGACTATGATGCCGGTTGAATTAAGTACATATGCTTATTTTCAAAAGGAGAAAAATGAAAAAAATATTTTATATATGCAGAATGCAGCTTGTATCAGAACTCATAAAATAGCCAAATTGATGAAAGAAGCGGGATATAAAGTTTATTTGTTATATACACTTGCACCGCCAGAAAGTAATAATGAAAGTTTTTCTAATATTTATAATGGGATTTTTACATTCTATACAATGGATGGAATGATTGATTTTATTGAGAACAGCGATTTTGATATTATACATAGTTCTAATGCACCTGACATTCTGACAAATATCATATTGGCAGCATCAAAGCATGTGATTTTCGATACACATGATATGAATAGTTTGTGGGGAAATAATTCAATTGAAGAGTTAGTATTAGAATATATAGCCAATGTGAAGAGTGATGGAAATATTTATACCTCACAGAGTGTTGTAGAAATTGCAAAAAGAAAGTATGGAATAAAAAATAAAGAAATATTATCTCTGGAAAATATGATTTTGGATCAGGAAGAAATAGGGGAATCCTACGAAAAATTAAGTGCAGTTGACGGACAGATTCATTGTGTATATGAAGGCGGAATAAATGGTAAAGATAGGGAAAGTGATCGCTTCTTTGAGGATTTGTGGAAAAAGATAACAGATTGTGGGATTCACATTCATTTTTATTCGCAATCTGATGTTTTATATTGTAAAAGACTGGAACAAAAGAGCGAATACTTGCATTATGAAGGTAATGTGGAATCTAAAAAACTTGTGAGAGAAATGACAAAATACGATTGTGGTCTGGCAATATTTCATATTACAGATAAAAATAGAAACTTTATGGAAACAGGGACAGCTAATAAAGTATATGAGTATGTAAATTCAAAACTTCCTGTTATTGTAAGTGGGCTAAAGTCATACAGTGACTTCGTGAAAAAGTATAATGTGGGAATAAACCTTGATTTTACGAGAGATATCAGAGAACAAATAAGTATGGCGTGTCAAATAAAAATAAGTCCCAATTTATTGAAAGAACATAATTTAACAATGAAATCCAGGGTTTCAGAAATTGTAGATTTTTATGAAAGAGTCAAAAAAAGGGAAATACTTCGGTGAAATTTAGAACTATTAAATGTTGTTACTTCGAGGTGTGAGATTTTGTTTTTAATGATCTGATGTGGAAGGATAGGCAAATGATACTGAAATGTACATCTTTTGAAGAAATGTCCCGTGAAATTACAGAGCGGAATCAATCGATCATTATATTTGGGGCAGGCGTGATCGGAACTGTTACGGTTCCTGCGATTTTGCGGCAATATCATCTTCTGCAGCGCGTTCTGTTTTACGCGGACAATAATCGCAGGCAGCAAGAAGTTAAAATGATATTCTCTGATTGGACGGTTGAGATAAAATCCGTTGAAGAACTAGAGAATATTAAGAGCAATGCAGTCATTATAATGGCAGTCAGCAGATATGCAGAGGTATTAAACCAACTTGAGCAGATGACATGCACAGAAGATATGATTTGTTATCTCATGCCTATGATGTGTATACATAATTTCTGCAATGGTACTTCAGGAGGTGCTCCACTACTGGAAGACAGGGCTTTGATTCCAAAGAGAATACATTATATGTGGCTGGGAAGAAAACAGATACCCGCCAATCTGCAAAAGTGTATTGACAGTTGGAAAAAGTACTGTCCTGATTATGAGATCATTCAATGGAATGAAGATAATTATGATATTGCGAAACACAAATATATGCAGGAGGCCTATGAGAACAAGGCTTATGGATTTGTCCCCGATTATGCCAGGCTGGATATTCTGTATCGGCATGGCGGCATTTATGTGGATACCGACGTCGAAATCAAAAAAAGTCTTGATCCCTTGCTGAAACAGGAAGCTTTCTGCGGGGTTGAAAAATGGCAGGTTATTAATTTTGGCGGATGCAGCGGCGCGGTAAAAGGGAACCGGATGGTTAAAAAGTTTTTGGAAAATAGGGAAAACATATGCTATTTGGATAAAGACGGTAAGCAGAATATGATGACCTGTGGATTCTATGATACAGAGGCCGCCATAAAAAATGGCTATCAACTGAACGGAATGACACAGAATGTTCAGGGGATGAATATATATGCGTATGACTATTTTCATCCTTATGATTATATGTCCGGGATTAGCCATACCACGGAGCATACCTATTCGGTTCATTGGTTTCATGGCGGATGGTTGGACGAGAAAATGAAATCAGCGAATGAAGAGGCAGTAACCAGATATGAACGGATTTACAGCAGTGCGGTAAAAAATACTTAAAGAAAGCAGCACAAGGAGATTTTGACATGTCTTTATATCAGGATATCATTGAAAAAAAGGAAAAGATCTCATTAGTAGGGTTAGGGTATGTAGGAATGCCGATCGCAGTGGCATTTGCGAAGAAAGTAAGCGTTATTGGCTATGATCTTAACCAGGAAAAAATCAATCTCTATAAAAAAGGAATCGATCCGACGAACGAAGTCGGAGACACAGCCATACGGGAATCTTCCGTAGAGTTTACCAGTGATGAAACAAAATTAAAGGAGGCTAAATTCCATATCATTGCAGTGCCGACTCCGGTAAATACAGATCACACTCCGGATTTGTCGCCGGTAGAGGGAGCCAGTCGAATCCTGGGAAGGAATCTGTCAAAAGGATCGGTTGTGGTATATGAATCGACCGTTTATCCAGGCGTTACGGAGAATGTGTGTATACCGATTCTGGAAGAAGAATCCGGGCTAAAATGCGGAGTTGATTTCAAAGTGGGGTATTCTCCGGAAAGAATCAATCCAGGAGATAAAAAGCATAGACTGGAGAATATCATCAAAATTGTTTCTGGAATAGATCAAGAAGCCTTATGCGAGATAAAAGATGTCTATGACCTTGTGATAGAGGCCGGTACATATCCGGTGTCCAGTATAAAGACCGCAGAAGCGATCAAAGTGGTAGAAAATAGCCAGAGGGATATAAACATAGCCTTCATGAATGAACTGGCAATGGTATTCGACCGCATGGGAATTGACACCAATGAGGTAGTAGACGGAATGAACACCAAATGGAATGCACTTGGATTCCGCCCGGGACTTGTGGGGGGCCACTGCATTGGTGTGGATCCTTATTATTTCACCTACGAGGCAGAGAAGCTGGGATATCACAGCCAGATTATACTGAACGGCAGGATTGTCAATGACGGTATGGGAAGATATGTAGCTAACGTGGCTGTTAAGAAGATGATTGCGGCGGGACAGGCTCCCAAGAAGTCGAATGTCGTAATATTAGGACTTACATTTAAGGAGAATTGTCCGGATATACGCAATAGTAAAGTGGCAGATATCATTCAAAGCCTGAATGAATTCGGTATAGAGCCTGATATTGTGGATCCCTGGGCAAAAGAAGAGGAAGCGTATAGGGAATATGGAGTAAAGCTTATACGGATAAATGATGTGCGTGATGCAGACTGCGTAATTGTGGCGGTTGCGCATAATGAGTTTAGAAAGATGGAGCTGGAAGAGATAAAAAGATTATTTGAAGAGTCGGAAAAAGGGAATAAGGTACTGATTGATGTGAAAGGAATTTATGATGTAGATGCTCTTGAAAAATCAGGATTATGTTGGTGGCGGCTTTAGTTGAAAATGAACGTTGAGGAAGCGAGTACAGCATTGCTGTTGTGACACAAAAAGTAATAGATTGTACATAGGGGGAATATATGGAGAAATTAATCATTTTAGGAGCTGGATTAATAGGCGGAATAGTTGCAAAAAGTATATTGCCTAATATATCAGACGAGTTTTCAGATATTTATTTTTTTGATAACGATATCAGTAAACAGGGTAAGAATATTTATGGATATTATGTGTTAAAGGATACAGAATATTATGAATTACATAAGCAAGATTGTTCATTAATAATTGCGACAGATTTTTGGCGTGAGATATTTAATGAGTGTAAAAAATTAGGTATAGAACAAAAAATTATTGCGATATTTGATAAATATTCTTTTAATAATCCTACTCCTATAAATTGCAATTATAAAGTTATGGGGGGGGGGGGTATAATTTCACTTGTATACAAAAACAAATAGATGATATGTCATTAAAGATAGAAAGGTTGGAGAAAAGTATTTCGAGATTGTGGAATAGTGAGGAGGAAATGCTAATTAATAATCTAAGTATAAGCGGTATTCACAATTTCAGTAATAAGAGCCAATTGCCAAAATTGGAAATGTTAGATAATCCCCTTTCAATGGAAGAAGTAATGGAGGAATTGGAAAGAAAAGTACCAAAAGCATATAAGATATGGAAGCAGCTATTTGAGAACGGAAAACAAGTTTATATAGAAGATCCATCCAATAATTTGATTGTAGATGAAAGTATATGGGCAGAGACATTTGATGCATTTGGCAGTTTAAATTGGAAGAAGACAGGATGGCTTTTGGACATAGGGTGTGGAATACAAGAAATACCTTCCTATTTAAAAAAATATCCAATAGAGTATATTGTGGGAATGGATCCGCTATTGCCAGTAAAAAAGCATCCTTTTTATTTTGTTCAGGGGATTGCTGAATATATTCCTTTTAAAGATGAAAGTTTTGATTATGTAACATCTGTAACGTCTTTGGATCATGTATTACTTTTGGATAAGGCATTGGAAGAAATACATAGGGTATTAAAGAAAGATGGAAAATTATTGTTATGGGTTGGAGAAACAGAAAATACAGAAGTGTATAATCCGTACAGGGAAGACGTTGCACCTGTTGATATGTATCATTTGTTTCATGTTCATCCATCTTGGTTTGAGCCTTTGATGAAAAAATGTTCATTTGTTAAAGAAAGTCATTATCAGGATCGGTGGGGAAATCATTTTTATGCATATAGAAAGAATCAGTGAAAAATGTTGACATAAGAAAGTGGGTCAACAGGCATTAGAGGATGAAAGGATGAAAGGATAAAAGGATAAAAATGTGCATAGATAATAAAATATGGTGTTAGTCAAAAAATATGTTGGTCTTGCTGAGTGTCCAGATTTTGGGACACCCAAAGTAGTATCATATGATTATCTAATGAATTTTGAGGTGATAATCATATGAAAGATAAAATCAATACGCTGTTTGATTGCATTAAAAACCTATGTAACTCGGACTTGGAACGCATCATTAACTTTGTAATGGGGATCGTTTCCGTTAATCAAAGCCTAGCTGACAGACCCCAATGCCCGTACTGTCAGAGTTCAAAAGTTATCAAGTATGGTCATGCAAATGGGAAACAGCGTTTCTATTGTCATGAATGCGGAAAGACCTACCTATACTCAACCGGTACACTGACGGCCAATTCGCATTTTAGCCGATCCATTTGGGCCGATTTCATTCATGACACACTGGTTGGTGCATCTCTGGACTTCTCTGCTGAAAAGTTCGGATTTTCTCATCAAACAGCATTTAATATGAGGCATAAAGTTCTTATGGCACTTCAGGACATGCTTGAAAAAGAGCCTGTTCTTCTTTCTGGTATCGCTGAACTGGATGAAACATTTGTCCTTGACTGCTATAAAGGAAAGACCGTTCCAACGGAAGCGAACCGTACTGCCCGTAAGCATGGAGCTACAGCAGCAAAACGAGGGATTTCAAATGAATATATCGCAATCTGCACAGGTATCCAGCGTGATGGCAAGGCAATAGCAGAGACCGTAAACCGCGCAAAGCCATCAGGCAAGGAATTGTATGAAATATTTGGCACACATATCTGCGAGGAGACTCTAATACTTACAGATGGACTTCGAAGCTATAACAGTCTGGGGGCAGCGACGGGTTGTACGGTTATGGATGTAAACCATGAAGAAAATAAGAAGCTGTTTAATCTGAATACAGTGAACAGCATGCATTCCTATATTAAGGAAACATACAACCATTACCGCGGAGTGGCAACAAAATATCTCAATCGTTACAATGCACTATTTTCGATAGCTTTCCGGTGTGCAGGAGGTTTAGCAACTTCTCTGTTTCTTTCATTGTGCAATATTGGAAACAGTTGCTATTGGCATGGTGTCTATGATGTACGCAATTATCGTCTGGTAATACTGTAATGAGATTAGACCAACATATTTATTGACTAACACCTAAAATATATTTGACCTTTGATATGGATTGGGCATGTGATGAAGTGATGGATTTTTTATATGATTTATTGGAAAACTATGGTTTAAGTGCGACAATAAATATAACAAACTATTTTTGCAATATAGGGAGATACAGAGATAATAAAAGGATTAATTTAGGAATACATCCTAATTTTAACCCTATTATTAATGGAGATGCCGGAGGGGATAATAAAGAGGTTGTTATAAGAAAATGCAAGGAACTTATTCCTGACGCAGTGGTGGCAAGATCTCATTCATTGTTAAATTCAACACCTTTGACAAAAGTCTTATATGAATTTGGTATAAAATATGAGTTGAATTCCTTTATCGTGCCACACAAAGGAATGTGTGTGTATCCGTGGTATTTGGAAGGTGTAATGCAAATTCCATTCTTCTTTGAGGATGACATATATTTAATGGAAGGATTCAGTAATCAACCCCAATTTTATTTATGTAATCGTATTAAAATGTATAAAATTTTTAACTTTCATCCTATTCATCTATTTCTGAATACGGAGACATTAGAACGATATTATAAAATAAAGAAAGATTATCATAATTTTAATGTGTTGAAAAAGAATAGAAATACAAAAAATTATGGTGTACTGGATTTTTTTAAGGAATTAATGAAAGCAGCTTCAGATGGTGGATATGAATTTGATTTGATTAGGAATATTAGAAAAGAGGATTATAGTGAAAATTGCGGTGATAGGTAGAACACAAATGCTTTTTCAGGTTATAAAATTATTAGAGCAGACAGAACATCAGATTGTTATCATTGGCACTTGTAAAGAATCTCCGGAGTATACGGTTAAAAGTTCTGATTACGAAAGGGCGGCAAATGAAAAAGGAATTCCATTTTTTTGTACACAAAATATAAATACAGAAGAAATTGTTGATAAACTATACAGAAGTGGTGCAGATATTGCAATTAGCATGAATTGGATATCAATGATTGGTGACGATGTTATAAGGTGTTTTAAATATGGAATACTGAACATACATCCGGGGGATCTGCCCCGATATAGAGGTAATGCATGTCCCAATTGGGCGATTCTTAATGGTGAGGACAAAATTGGGATTACCATTCATTATATGGATGCAAATAAGTTAGATGCAGGAAATATAGTTTTAAAGGATTTCATTTATATAGACGATAATACTACCATAGGATATGTATACAAAGAACTTGAAAATAGAATCCCGCAGTTATTTCTAAGGGCAATTTCAATAGTAGAAAAGAAAGGAAGTAAAGGAGAGAAGCAGGACAATGATTCATTGAGATGTTATCCTAGAAAGCCTTGTGATGGAAGAATCGAGTGGGAAAAAAGTATTGTAGAAATACAAAGGTTAGTCCAGGCATCAGGATTTCCATTTGCGGGAGCATATACATATTGTAATGATAAAAAGATCATTATTAAAGAAGTACAGATAGAACCATTTCGGGAGAAGGTTTTTGTAGTGCCAGGCCAGGTAATAGTGATAGATAAAAGCAACAATAGAATTGGAATTGCAGCAAGTGATGGAATTGTTACAATTAGAGAAGGGTATATAGAAGGACACGAAAATATAAGACTATGTGATTTTATTAGAAGTACAAGAATGAGAATGGGATATATCTATGAAGATGAGATATATAATCTAAAAAAGGAAATCGCAGAGTTAAAAAATATGTGTATTCAGGGAAAGTAAAAAATGAATTATTATTTTGAGGACTTTACAGAGACAAATTATAAAACAATATTACAAAGACTGTTGCATAAGGGATATGAATTTATAAAGTTTGACTATGAAAAGATTAAATGGGGGGGGGGGGGTAAAACCGTTTTATGGAGACATGATGTTGATTATTCTTTAAATAGGGCATATCAATTGGCTGATATAGAAGAAAGATTGGGGATAACGGCAACATATTTTATACACATGCAAAGTAATTTTTATAACATATTTGAACCAAGTCAATATGAAATAATTGAGCAAATAATTAGCAGAGGACATGCCATCGGATTGCATTTTGATCACGGATTTTACACACAGAGCAGGCAGATGAGTAATTGTGATGAGATTGAAAAGCATGCAGGAATAGAAAAAGAAATGATGGAGAAATATTTCGGCATTGAAATAAAAACTATTTCATTTCATAATCCGGAAGCAAGTCATGTTTTGGAATTAGGACAGGATTATTATGCAGGTATGATGAATGCCTATTCGCAAACTATTTTTGAACATTGTAAATATTGTTCCGATTCAAATGGTTATTGGAGATACGACAGGTTACAAGATGTGATAGAGAGCAACTATGAAAAACTTCATATATTAACCCATCCGGCATGGTGGGTGCCTTATGAAATGTCACCTTACGAGAGGGTAAAAAGATGTGTTGATGGCAGACGGGACAGTAATCTTAAGACATATTGCGATATGTTAGACCATTGTGGCCGTGATAACGTGGGATATAAAGCGTAAATACTTACAAGAAGTAGAGTTTTATGGAGGAGAAATTATGGATATCCATACCATAACTGTCATAGGCGCAAATGGGACGATGGGATGTAACATTGCCGGTATATTCGCTTCCTTTGGAAACTGTAAGGTGTATATGGTTGGCAGGGACATATCAACCGTAGAGAATGCAGCTCTTAAAGCCGCATTGTCCGTTAAAGGAGATTCTATTTTACGGAATCTTATTCCAAAAGATTATTCGCAATTATCTCAGTGCATCCAAGACTCGGAGTTGATTTTTGAAAGCATCGTGGAAGATTTACAGGTAAAAAGGGAAATCAATTACAAAATAGCAAAGAATGTACAGCCTTGGCAGATTGTATGTACAGGTACGTCAGGATTATCTATCGAAAATCTGGCCGGTTGTTTCACGGAGGAAATGAAACAAAGATATCTGGGGGTTCATTTTTTTAATCCCCCTTATAATATGACCTTATGTGAGATTATTCCGGGAAAATATACGGATAGAGAATTGGTAAAAGAGCTGAGAAATTATATGGAACAGGTTCTGGTTCGTACAACAGTAGAGGTAAAAGATACGCCTGCGTTTCTTGGAAACAGAATCGGATTTCAATTTATCAATCAGGCCATGCAGTATGCAGAAAAGTATAAGTATAACGGAGGAATTGATTATATAGATGCAATTTTGGGACCGTTTACCGGAAGAAGCATGCCGCCGATTGAGACGGCAGATTTCGTAGGACTGGATATCCATAAGGCGATTGTAGATCATATCCATATGAATACTAATGACTATGCAAAAGACTCCTTTGTTTTGCCGGAATATGCAGATCGGATTATACAAGCAGGAAATCTGGGAAGAAAAGCAGGAAAAGGGTTGTACCAGAGCGTGGAAAAAGAGGCTGGAGAAAGAAAAAAATATGTATATGATATTTTAAAAGGCGAATATCGGGAGGTTTATCACTATAGTTTCCCATTTGCAGAAGATATGATATTAGAGCTTCGAAACGGAAATTATGGAGAAGCTTTTGAGAGTTTAAAGAATAACCAGTCAGAGGAAGCCAAGCTATGTATGAGATTTATATTGGATTATATTGTGTATGCATTGGCGATTACTGATGAGATTGGAGGAATCCCTTCTGATGCAGATGATGTAATGGCGGCGGGATTTCATTGGATTCCTCCCTTAGCATTTGTCGAAGCCTTGGGGGGCAGAACAGAAACACGAAAGCTTAGCCAGAAATATCTCAGTGAGAAGATATTGAATAAAATCGGGCTGGAGAGACTTTTCAGACAGGTAGATCAGTCTAAATACGATTACCGGAAATACCTTAGGGCAAAGCCTTAAGGTAGAGGAGGCAGAGATGGGAAAAGTATATGTATTAGGAGGAGCGCAGACTGATTTTGAAAGGAACTGGAATAAAGAAGGTAAGAATGTAATCGCACTTTTAAAAGAAGTGGTTCAAGACGGTCTTAAGAATACGAATCTTCATTTGGCAGATATAAAAGAACTAAATAAAGAAAATAAAATCGCGTGCTTTGTGGGGAATTTCATAGCAGAGAAATATATAGAGCAGGGGCATTTGGGAGCGCTGCTTACGGAAGTAGACGAAGCATTTTACGGGATGCCCTCAGCCAGGTATGAAGCAGCCTGCGCATCCGGATCAGTTGCCCTTGATACTGCGGCTTCGAAGATTCGGGGAAATGAATACGACGTTGCACTGGTAATAGGATTTGAATTAATGAAGACGGTTTCTGCAAAAATTGGCGGGGATTTTTTAGGCAGGGCAGCATATTATCCGACAGAAGGGGAAGGGATAGAGTTTCCTTTTCCGAAACTTTTCGGACGTCTGGCAGACGAGCTGATCGATAGGTATGGCTATTGCGAAGAAAGATTTATGGAGAATCTTGCCATGATATCAGCTAAGAATTATGGGAATGCAAAGCGAAATCCCTATGCGCAGACAAGAAAATGGTTCATGAATCAGGAGCAGGCGAATCTTCGGAAAACCAAGCTGAATCCTATTGTAGGGGGGCGTCTGGCAGTTTCCGACTGTTCACAGGTAACGGATGGAGCGGCAATGGTTGTCTTAGTTTCTGAAAGATTTCTGAAGAATAATTTTGTTCAGAAGAAACCGGTATTAAAAGGGTACGGACATCGAGTTGCGCCTATGACTTTCAATAAAAAAATAGAAGAGAGCAGGGGAAAGGAGTATATTTTGCCATGGACAAGACAGGCTGTTTTGGATGCATATTCACGGGCTGGGATGGGTGTGGAAAATATAGATTTTTTTGAGACTCATGATTGTTTTACATCTAGTGAATATGCAGCAGTCTCTGCATTTGGAATAACAGAACCGGGGAAAGAGTATACGGCGATAGAAAGGGGGCTGACCCAGCTTACAGGAAGTTATCCTATAAATCCAAGCGGAGGGCTGATAGGAGGCGGACATCCGGTAGGTGCAAGCGGAGTCAGGATGTTTTTGGATTTGTATAAGCAATTAGCAGGGGAGGCGGGGGGATACCAAGTGGAAAAGGCTGAAAATGGAATGATGCTGAATATCGGAGGTTCAGCAACCACTAACTATACATTTATCATTGGAAATGAATAAGGAGAGTTTTTTTCGGAGGATATGCTGTGAGTATTGGATTGAGCGATATTTTGGAATTTTTGGACTCAGAAGGGATTCCATATCAATATGAGGGAGAAAAGCACCTCAAAATAAAGGGCTTCTGTGAAGTGGAACATTTGGAGCAGCATTGTGTAACATGGGCGGCTAATCCAGAGTTGATTCACTATGACGAGGCGAAGCGGATAAAAGAATTACTGGTTGTAGTAAGTAAAGAGGGATTTATGGGAAATGAGAAGATAAATCGTATTGTATGCGAGGATCCTAGAAGGGTCTTTTTTAAAATTCTTTCCCACTTTTTTTATAAAGAACCGGAAAGAAAAATCTGCCAGGATTCGATTGTACTTACGAAAAACATTGGGAAAAATGTATCGATTGGACATCAATGTTTTTTAAATGAAGAGGTTGAGATTGGGGATCATGTATCTATAGGGAATCATGTGTCTATAGAATGTCCGGCACAAATCGGAAACAATACAATCATACATTCGGGAACTGTGATAGGTACAGATGGATTCGGATATTTTCAGGAAAATGGAAAGTATCAGAAAATACCGCATTTTGGAGGCGTATTTATAGGAAAAGAAGTAGAGATTGGCGCGAATGTATGTATAGACAGAGGGACGCTGAGAGATACCTATATAGGGGACAGAGTAAAGATTGATAATTTATGCCATATTGCCCATAATGTCAAAATTATGGAGGATAGTATGGTGGTTGCAATGTCTTTGCTGTGCGGAAGCAGCTTATTAAAGCGTGAGACATATGTTGCACCAGGGGCAGTTATAAGGAATCAGGTGGTTGTAGGTGAGGAAAGTTTAATCGGCATGGGGGCAGTTGTGACGAAAGATGTTGAAGCTAATTCAGTCATGGCAGGAGTACCGGCAAAGAAGTTAAGAAAAAACATAGGAAAGAAGGAATAGAATGAAATATGCATTAACATGCTGCGGGAGAATCGCGGCAAACTATAACAAGGCAGTCTAAAACAACAATTTAGAACTAACTGCCGTCTGTGACATTATCTCAGACCATATGGAACGCCTGTTAGAAAAATATGATTTACAAAATGCTGCCTTAATCAAACGCTGCACAGACTACTTGAAAAAGATAAGTATTATCCGGATATTAAAAATAATAAACCAGAAGGATTTAAGCTAACTAAGACGGATAAAATAAGAATTTGTTATTCTTTTAGAAGTATGGAATATAAAGTTCAGGCAGATATCATTGTAGATTAATTATATGTAGGTTGTATGGCAGTATAGGAGTAGAGTGTTTGGCATTGGGAATTCCTGTAATAATATATATCAATCCGGATGTTGAAACGTATATCAAAGAGGAATTGGATAGGGATATCCCTGTTGTTAGTGCAATTCTACATACAATCTATGAAGTATTGAAGGGTCTTGTAAGTAATCATCAAAAAAGACAAGAATTGCAAAAAAGGGCAAGAAAGTATGCAGAAAAATAGGCTATTGATACAGGAAAAAATGTAAAGAGTCTTGTGGGCATGATGGCATAGATGAAATAGGAAGTGTGTATAAAAAGAGCAGTTTGATTTTACATAGAAATAGAAGGAAAAAATGTAATGAAAATAGCATCGGTTGTAGGCGCAAGACCTCAGTTTATAAAGGCGGCGGCAGTCTCACGAGTGATTAGAAAATATGCAACAGAAATATTGGTTCATACCGGACAGCATTATGACAGTAATATGTCCAATATATTTTTTGAGCAGTTGGATATTCCAAAACCGAAGTATAACTTGGGCGTGGGTTCAGGTTCCCATGCAGAACAAACGGCAGAAATGTTGGTTAAATTAGAGGAAATTTATTTAAAAGAAGAACCAAATTATGTGTTAGTATACGGGGATACAAATTCTACATTGGCTGCGGCGCTGGCGGCATCTAAAATATTAGTTCCGGTGATTCATGTGGAAGCAGGGTTGCGGTCTTTTAATAGGGCAATGCCAGAAGAACAAAATAGAATATTGACGGATCATATTTCACAATATTTATTTTGTCCGACACAGACTGCGGTAAAGCATTTAGAGAAAGAAAATATTACAGCTAATGTATATTGTATTGGAGATGTGATGTGTGATGCGGTACACTTTTATCTAAAAAAGATAAGAGAAATTCCCCAAAGTACCTTTATGACAAAACTTCACTTGCTGTTTGAGTGGGACAAGCAATTGCAAAATTGGTATATTGCCACAGTGCATAGAGCCGAAAATACAGAAAATGAAATAGCGTTGTGTGAAATATTAAATGCTTTTGAGAAATTAGAGTACCCTGTTATTTTTCCGGTGCATCCAAGGATTAGGAAATTTATTGACCGGCTTATGGACAAAAATCACTATCGAAATATATGTTTTGTTGAGCCGTTGGGATATTTAGAGATGCTTTATTTTACGGACAATGCAATAAAAGTGATAACTGATTCAGGAGGCTTACAGAAAGAAGCATATATTATGCATAAGAATGTTGTTACGTTGAGAAACCAGACAGAATGGGTAGAAACACTTGAGGGCAACCATAATATATTATGTACGATTGATGGCAAAAGCATTATTGAAGCTGTTCAAAGAACAGATATTAAAGAGCACTTTGATGATTGCTTATATGGCAATGGGAATGCGGCAGAAAAAATGTGTAAAATATTGTTTTAATTCTATATTTTATAACAGTAGGATAAAAATTAGGGAAAACCTTAATTTTTTCTAAGGGAGATGTAGAGATACTTGAAAAATCCGAATTATGTTGGCTGTTTTAAGGCGGATAGGGAGATACGAAGCCTCGATTAGTCACTGGTCATCATACCCGTTCCCCATTCCGTAAAAAAGTAATTATCCAGATGATGGGATTCTGTAGATTTTTATTGAAGCGGTGGACTAAAATTGGTATACTATCTAATGCATGAAGAAAGTGATAGTATAGTAGAAATGAGGATTGATAGATATGAATTTCGAATTAACCGCCTCCATGATGTGTGCTGATTACGGCAACCTGGAGAAAGAAGTAAAGAATCTGGCCGAGGGCGGTATCGACTCCTTCCATATTGATATCATGGACGGACGATATGTGCCCAATTTTGCTATGTCATTGAATGATATGAGATACATAGCGTCAGTATCCCCTAAGCCGTTAGATGTACATTTGATGATCGAGCACCCGAACAACCGGATTAATTTATTCCTGAATAATCTTCGTCAGGGCGATACCGTTTATATTCATCCAGAGGCTGAGTATCACCCGTCTACCACTTTGCAGAGTATTATTAACGCAGGGATGATCCCGGGAATTGCGATCAATCCGGGTACCAGTGTGGAGACCGTGATGGAGATGCTCAGAATTGTCAAGAAGGTGCTGGTGATGTCGGTGAATCCTGGCAACGCAGGGCAGATGTTTCTTCCTTATGTAGGAAAGAAGATTACGAAGCTGTTGTCAATGAAGGAAGATATGGATTTTGAACTTTACTGGGACGGGGCCTGCAGTGCAGATAAGATTCTTGAATTTGCACCGAAGGGCGTCAAGGGATTTGTGCTTGGGACTACGCTGCTGTTCGGAAAGAGCCAGCCGTATGGCGAGACGCTGCAGAAGATCCGGGAATTACAGTTCTGATGAATCAGCAAGGAGCACATACATATGAAGATAACGGTCATAGGGCTGGGATATGTCGGCTTGGCAAATGCGATACTGTTAGCCCAGCATAATGAAGTTACGGCAGTTGACATTATCCCCGAGAAAATAGAGATGAATCGTATGTCGTGATAGCTACGCCGACGAATTATGATCCGGAGAAGAATTTCTTTGATACAAGTTCTGTTGAGAATGCAATTGAGAAGGTTCTTCTGTATCAGCCGCAGGCGGTTATGGTGATTAAATCTACCATTCCGGTTGGATATGTAAAACATGTAAGAGAAAAATATGGGGTGGAGAACATTCTGTTTTCACCGGAATTCTTAAGGGAGGGTAAGGCGCTTTACGATAATCTTTATCCTTCCAGAATTATCGTGGGGGAGAAATCGGAGCGGGCAAGGAGATTTGCAGAGCTTTTAAGAGAAGGGGCGGTAAAGAAGGATATGCCAATACTGCTCATGAATCCCACAGAAGCAGAAGCGGTGAAATTATTTGCAAACACATATCTTGCTTTAAGAGTTGCGTATTTTAATGAATTAGACTCTTATGCGGAGATCAAGGAACTGGATGCCAGTCAGATCATAGAAGGCGTTTGTCTGGATCCGCGGATCGGGGCTCACTATAATAATCCTTCGTTCGGTTACGGCGGGTACTGCCTGCCCAAGGATACCAAGCAGCTGTTGGCAAATTATGAGGATGTTCCGCAGAATATCATGCGGGCAATCGTTGAGGCGAATCATACCCGGAAGGATCATATTGCGGATATGATCTTAAAGAAGTGTCCGAAGGTGGTTGGTATCTATCGTTTGACGATGAAAATGGAATCTGATAATTTCAGACAGTCGGCGATTCAGGGCGTTATGAGACGGCTGCGGGGAAAAGGTGCGGAGGTAGTGATATATGAACCGGCGCTCAAGGAAGAGAGCTTCGATGGGTTCAGGGTTATCCGTGATCTGGAGACATTCAAAAGAATGGCGGATGTCATCGCGGCGAATCGGATTACAGATGAATTGAAGAGTGTGAGTGAGAAGGTTTATACGAGAGATATCTATGTCAGAGATTAATTGATATCATGCGTCACGAGCCGGATGATCTTGGCAAAAGGTGAATGTATCAAAGGGAATCAAAGTGTCACAATTTTGATTCCCTTATGCTTTTTATTAAATCAGTCCGGCGTATCCTGGCTTTATTCCACTTGGCAGGAGTGAAGCGCACTCAGAATCTCCTGCTTCAGCCTCAATACCTCCAGATCATCCGGAAGAAGGGAGATAAGCTGTGCATTCACCCCATAAGCCTCATTCCACTGCTGATTCGCCATCAGCCCATGAAGCATCTGCTTCACCTGCCCGCCCAGGATTGCGAATTCCGGAGAGGCCGGCTGAGGCGGATTCTTAAGCAGTTCATTCAGATATTTCGTCAATCCGCTGACTGCAATGGACAATTGCGGGCAGAGATGCAGGGCCTCAGTCAGAAGAGGGACGCATCCGGCATAGTCCTGTGCATCTAACAGTTGCAGTGCATTCTGGATACGCACTGCGAATTTATACTTCGCAGGCAATATATAAGAATCGACATCATTCAAAAGCTCATCCCGGTAAATCATTTTCGCGTCGGCGATGACACTTTCGCAATATTCATTCAACAATGCCAGCAGGCGGGACGGCTCTAAAAGTCCCTGTGTCAGCTGTCTTTCAAGAAAATGCTGGATCAGCCGTTCTGCAAAGAGCGGATAACCGGATTCAGATAATCCGGGAAGAAGCTTCTGGCAGAAATCATCCATATCAGGAAGCCTGGTGCGCTGAGCCAGCGATCTGGCGCAGATATCCCAGTCATCAAGAGTAAGCCTGCCTAATAACACTTCCAGAGAAAAACCATTTCTTACGGCCATTTCAACCAACGGTGTCAGGAAATGTACCGGGCAATTTCCGGCGCATAACTGCCAGAAACTATAAATTTCATCATGTTGCTTCAATTCTTCGGCATAGTATGCCTTTTGAAGAGTTACATAGAAATTATCGGAAGAAAGGCCGGCGTAACCGCTTAGAATAGCCTCCTTCTGGGCAGGATACCGTCTTTTCCATTCATCCAGATTCTCATACTGTGGTTCGATGCGGGACTTATCCTCCCAGGGGATCCAGGAAAGGAGCTGGTTTATTGCGGAGTCTGCGCCTGTTGCAATCTCTGACGCAAAGAACAATCCTTTCACATAGACAGACACAGCCTGCATTTCCCCGCTGGCAAATGTAGAAGTGATCCCGTTCTGTGTCATAGCCTTTTCTGAATGTTGCCACAGATATTCCAAGGTCTGTCTGTACTGCCTGACAAATTCCAGACCTTTCTTGTATTCCTTCAGATTCCAGCAGAGGTTGACAAGCTTAACAGCCAGGTTAAGACGCCCGACTTCCAACAACCGGGGAGAACCAAGAAGACGCTCGCCTTCCTCAAGGGCAAGCTTCTGGTTTCCGGTATAGGAAATAAGCGCCGGAAGCTCAAGCTGAAGCCACATTTCCAGAGAATCCGGTTTACTCGTCTTCTGTGCAAGCGTAAGTCCTTTCCGGCAATACTCGATTGCAGTATCAAATTCCCCGGAACTGGAGTATTCCTGGGCGGCCTGGGCATACAGGTGGGCGGATGCCGGTTCGGTCTTGAGGCGTTTCACCAGAAGAGCCAGATTCCGGTCAGATTTTTCAGCCTGCTGCGAATCATTTTTCACACCGACATAGCCGAAGTGATGTACGAAGGCGCTGAATTTCTTGCTTGGTTCCGGATATGGTTTTATATTCTCGTGAATCGGGAAAACAAAGCGTGTCTCCGGTAGCAGACGGCACATGCGCCCTACATATGCGTCTGCATAGGAAATGCCCTCCCAGTCCGTATAATTCCGCTGAATGTAAAATGCTGTCTGATACTGCCGGTATTCACCGCTTTTAAAGAAATAGAGGATTTCGTCCACATCCTCAAACCATTCGTCATCATCAAGATAGAGGAACCATTCCCCTCTGGCGGCACCAAGTCCCGCATTCCGGGCCTTGGCGAAATCATTGCACCAGGTAAATGGAATGATGTGAGGGGTATATTGCTCTGCCAGCTCCAAAGTGTCCGGACTGCTTCCCGTGTAGACGATGATCAGCTCGCTGTCAAGCTCACGCAGGAGAGGCTTGAGAGACGCCAGGCACCGGCCGAGGGTTGCCATACGGTCGGATACCAGAAGTGAGATGGTAAGTTGTATTTTCATGGTTGAGGGCTCCTTCGTTTCGTTAATTTTATCATTATCAGGGCTCGTGACAGAAAAATTCCGGCCGGATGCGGTATCTAGTATCCAGTCAGCACAATTCTTCCATGTCAGGTCACGCAGAACTTTTTCATATCCTTTCTGGATCATGGCCTCCGCCTTCGCAGGATTGTTCAGCAGATCCCGGGCAATTGCCGGAAGCCGGTCAAGATGCAAAAGGTCGTAGAATGCAATATCCTGCCCGTCCGTAAAATACTCCTCAGCCCATGAACTGCGGTCTGTAAGGGGAAGGGAATGCTGTAGTAAAGTATTGAAGATCCGGTCATGCGTCCCGGATTTGAAGCCCGGAAATACATTCAGGTTGATCTTCGCATCCGCCATATATGCCAAAGTCTCGCCATATGGAATCCTGTCGTCAATCCGGTGTACATTCGGATACTGTGCACAGCTGTGATTCTCCCAGCCCCGTCCCAGAAGATACAGATCAAAACCGGCGTTGGCAAGAACCGTTATCACGCGTTCCCGCTGATACATGCGGACTGCCCAGTCAACATTCTCTGAATACGCAAATAACACCCGCAGAGTATCCTCAGAGACAGCCAGATTCTTCTGCTTTAGAGTAAGCAGAAGCGCCTGCTCCAGGTTCAGAGTGCTGTCGGCTGTCAGATTCTGATACATGAGTTGATAGAGTTCCTGTATGTCGGGCCTGTCTTTTAAACGTTCATTAAGCATAGCAAGCCTGTCCTGCGGACGGTAATAGGTTCCGCAAAATAAGATGTCATATTTCCGTTCGGCATAGGGAATGACAGGAGCATCCTGGGATGGCACGACACCGACGTGAGGCATGAAGTCCACGTGGAGAACTTCTTTTGAAAAATATCTCCGCACATAATCTACGTGATCCCGGTCACAGCAGAACAGCCGGTAGTGCTTCGAATGCCACAGAAGAGTCGGATGAAAATGTAAGGGAGGATCCATGAGTATGTCGACAACCAGCGTTTCCCAGGCATCCCAGGTCTCGATCAATACATCCTGCCGGACACACATCCCGTCAAAGCAGACCGCCAGATCTATCTTTGTGGAAGCAAATTCTATAAAACGAGCATAAGAATGCGGTGATTCGTCCGACGGGGCAGTCATATCAAAAATGAAGGTTTCATGACCTTTGGACCGGAATTCATGATCTAACTGATCGACAAAGAAATTAAATGATTCGATGTCGGTATAAAACATAGCGATTCGCATCTTAAAGAGTCCTCCAATATTTTTTAGTCTTTATACATTTTACCATTCTTTTATGAGGAATACAATTTATATATATGTCTGTATTTTCCGCCGTTTTCTCTTAAAGCTTCATCATAAGCACCGCAATTTCCAGAGGCGATCAGGCTGTGGCACTGTGCCAGAAGACTGACAGAGCATATGTATTCCACACCCAATCGAAATCCGCTGCCCGCCTTTTTGTCCTGGTGAAGGTCCATCAGTAACTGCCCCGGCTTAATCACATATCTTTCCTGATCTGTACAGGTAAGGCGGGCGCCATAATAGTCCTTCATCCTGGCGCAGATCTCGGCATCCTCCGTCGCCAGATAGATATAGTCAAAATCCCAGAGCTCCGTTACTTCGTTAATCTTTTGAACGACCATATCTATACTAGCATGTTTTGCATGACCGGGCAGCCGGGTTTGGGTGTAATCCGTTCCCCGTATCAGGACGCCCAGTGTACGTTCCGGATGCGGAAGAAAACGCGTTTTCCGTTCATTTACATATTTTTTCACCTGATCGTTAAAGATTCCATGCGGCCAGGAAAGCTCGAAGCCCTGAGACACCTCGTCCATAATAAAACGCATTGTGTTCAGAAGGTTCATATTAGGCGACAGGGCGAGATAACTGCTCTTTAATACGTCGTCTATGGTGTAACCGCCAGGCTGTAGGAAGAACTTATCCCAGATATCGTCATCTCTCTGATCCGAGTAGATATTTGCGTCTGAGGAAATGATCTTAAAGACCGGAATATATCCTTTCGACAGAGCATATCTTGCGGCAGTAAACACCTTGAGCCAGATACCGTAGATCCCTTCAAGACGAAAATCGCCGTCTATTACAAAGAATTTTTTGTCAGGATTCTTTGTTCCGGGATGGATGACATAGGAAAACATAAAAGTCAGTATCATAATCTCATCATAAAACATAATCCCTTTTTCATATCTGGAATTGTCTTCGTTCTGGGGCAGTCCCGGAATAATGTGTAAAGCGTTAGGATTACCGGGCAATTCAGGAACCACAGTATCCTTGTTGATGATTGGAGTATGGATGTTGCCGGATAAAAATTCGGCAGACGGAAACCCGTCTAAATGATCTGAGACTGTAATCTGGAGATTCGGAAGTTCTGGAAGCACATCCAGAAAATCCTGCCATTCTGAGCCGATCAGATAAACCTGACCGCCGTGCCACAGTGGCAGAACCTGCTTGTATATTTCTACAGAGTATTCATTTAGGCCGTGTAATGCTATACAATCATATCGATTCAAGAAACTTAGATCTATGCCGCCGTTATAACGGTAGAAATGATTATAATATGTCGGGATACGTTTGATAATGCTGATGCAGCTGCCATTTGGATCCAATACTGGGACAGGAACATTGTATGGACAGATTCTTGCGGCTTTTTCGAAGGTGTCGGCAGCCTTTTCGATAGCCAGATTAATAAAATCAAGTTTATTCTGCAGATAAAATTTATTTACGTGAAAGACAGCGGCAGAGCCTATACGAAGCTCCAGGATATCATTCTCATTCAAATCCTGGAAAAATGCTGTAAGTTCTTCATGAGAGGGGAGAGCATCTGCTTCAAATATATAAAACTCTCCGGGGACACTTGTGATCATAGGAGTTCCTTCTTTCTTAGTGTTATTTAGTAACGATAACATATTTTTCGGCAGATTGGAATAGCCATATGCTTGAAGTTCTTTCGTATAAAGAAGTTGTGTGTACAAAAATAATACTGATAGTGATAGAAAATTCCTTAATTTTTAGAAAAAAGTATCGAAATATGTCATGCAATATGTTACAATGAATCTGGTTGATCAAAGGTAAGGAGATAAAGAGAAGGAAACTTCTCTTTGTTTGCTTATCTTTTTTTGTAAGTGCCGATAGACATATTGATTTTTGAGGAGGGAAGAAAATGGAGAAATTCAGTATGATAAGATAGGGAGAAAGATCTACGCAGTATATGACACCATGGGAGGTAATCATATTTGGCTCATTGATTCGGCGGATTTATGTGACAATTATATTGTGATGGATGATGGTCACAGCCCATACGAGAATTTCGAATGGAAATCAACGGGAGAGAAGGGAAGAGCAGCTGACAAAAGTACATTAGGTGCTTATGAGCCGGATACATTGATGGTTCCGTTGTATAAAAGAATGTTTCTTGAAGCACAGGATGCATATGATATTTGTACATCGGCATTAGCGAGTAAAGAAGTTGGTGTTCAAAGATTTAAACCTGAACTAGGAACAAAAAAGTCGCCTGTTATCATAAGACTTTTTATGTGTTCTTCAAGAAATTATAAGCAAAGGCGAATCACGAATTTTGGCATTAAAAATAAGGAAGTCAGAGAAAGATACATCAATCTTCTTCTTCCAAGGTTTGTCTGGGTTTGCGAAATATACGACAGTCGAGGATATATTAGGGGGAAAATGATAGGAGAGATCGTTATAGATGCAACTGCTTCGCCATATGATGGAAGCAAGAGTATTCTTTTATTTCATTATCCATATCATATTTTGGTGTGCCAAAGAAACATAAAAAATGTAAAAAGGCTCTTTGATAAAGATGAAAATTTTGAACGAGTTAATGATTGGGAGCCATTTACCAGATATGATCATAATTTATTCTCGCCGAAAGAAATTAAGGCAAATGAGAATAGATAAGAATGTGAGGGGAAAAATAAGTAGTAATCTATAAGTATTTGTATTAAATATAAAACAATTACTTGACAAAAGGAAGATAGAGAACATATAATTATAATACTCTATCATTCATTTGAATATGGAGGGTAAAATATTCACAAGGAATGGGGAATCTGTAATTGAGATGGTACATTCCGGTATGGAGGATAGGAGGAGAAAGTGGGATTATGGCTATTAAAAAAGCAAAATTGGATTATAGGCCATCCGTAACCAAGATACCAAGATATTGCCAGCAGAGAAATTACCCGTTTCTAGCAGTCATATGGAGGATTTGGATAGGGCTATCAAGCAAAAAGTAAGACAGAACGAAGCAGAGCGTGCGGCTAGCATGGAGATTGTAGGCCGCTATATGGTGCGGTAGCCAGTGTTTGGAAGGTTGAAGAACCAGTATAGATAAGCCTTAAAATACAGAGGATATTGGGTGACAAGAGATTGTAGATGCAGTGTTTTCTTGTTGCCCTTATTTTATGTCTAAAATTATGTTTATATAAGTTGGCTGAAACTTATATAAAATTGCAAAAGAATGAACTAGCAGAATGCTGTGATGAAATATACAAAAAACCTGCCGAAGGCAGGTTTTTTGTATATGAAAATTCCATTAATTACTGAAGTAACTGAAGAACACCCTGTGGAACCTGATTAGCCTGAGCAAGCATAGCCTGAGCGGACTGAACAAGAATGTTATTCTTGGTGTAAGCCATCATCTCTTTAGCCATATCTACGTCACGAATACGGGACTCAGCAGCTGTGATGTTCTCTTCCTGAACACTTAAGTTATTGATGGTGTGATCCAGACGGTTCTGCATAGCACCGAAGTCAGAACGCATGGAGGATACCATGTCGATAGCAGCCTGTGCTACAGAAATCGCGTGTCTAGCGCTGTCAGCCTTTGTTAAGTCAATGTTATTGATAGTTACGGCCTTTGCACCCTTTGCATTAGCACCAATTAAGAAGCCAGTTGTTCCCAGTGATTTAACAAACGTATTCTTATCTGTTGAATGAAGACCAAGAGTCTTGCTGCTCATAGACTGGAACGTTACTTTCAACTGGTTAGCTGTCTCGTGAGAGTCACCGACATGAAGCGTAATATGTGTCTTTGTTACAGTGTTACCAGTACCACCAGTTGCGCTTGCTCCTGGGGATGTGAACAACTTAGTTCCGTTAAAGTTAGCAGTATTGCTGATACGGTCAATCTCTTCATTCAGACGCTTGATCTCCTTCTGCATCTCCTGACGGTTAGCAGTAGAGTAAGTACCGTTGGCAGACTGAGTAGCCAGCTCAACCATACGGTTCAGCATGGAGTGAACTTCTGTCAGAGCGCCTTCTGCTGTCTGCACAAGAGAGATACCGTCGTTGGCATTCTTCTGAGCGGTAGCAAGACCAGTGATCTGAGCGCGCATCTTCTCAGAAATAGCAAGTCCGGCAGCGTCGTCACCGGCGCGGTTGATTCTGTAACCGGATGATAACTTCTCTAAGCTCTTGCCAACGGAAGAGTTGTTGTTAGTTAAGTTCCTGTGTGCATTCAATGCAGTAATGTTATGTTGGATTCTCATATTCTTTCCTCCTTGAAAATAGTCAGGGAATTCCGTTTCCCTGCATGATTAAAAAATTCTTGACACTTATATTATCGTATGTAATTCGAATATCTTAAGTAATTTTCTTTAATTTGTATAAAGAAAAAGGCTTCTTTAAAAAGAAGCCCTTTCCCCTATGAAAATTCAAAAAATTACTGAAGTAACTGAAGAACACCCTGTGGAACCTGATTAGCCTGAGCAAGCATAGCCTGAGCGGACTGAACAAGAATGTTATTCTTGGTGTAAGCCATCATCTCCTTAGCCATATCAACGTCACGGATACGAGACTCAGCGGCTGTGATGTTCTCTTCCTGAACACTTAAGTTGTTGATGGTGTGATCCAGACGGTTCTGCATAGCGCCGAAGTCAGAACGCATGGAGGATACCATATCAATCGCTGCCTGTGCTACAGAGATCGCGTGTCTTGCGCTGCCAGCCTTTGTCAGGTCAATCTGATCAATGGATACTGCTTTGGTTCCGTCTGTGGCACCAATTGTCAAGTTAGTAAAGTTCGTTGTACCCAATTTCTTCGAGAAATCTGCCTGAGTTGAATGGAGACCAAGAGTTTTGCTGCTCATGGACTGGAAAGTTACCTTCAACTGGTTAGCTGTCTCGTGAGAGTCACCGACATGAAGCGTGATCCTTGTCTTAGTTACAACTCCATTAGCATCAGCCTTTGCGCCTGGTGACGTAAACAGCTTGGTTCCATTGAAGTTAGCAGTATTGCTGATACGGTCGATCTCTTCGTTCAGACGCTTGATCTCTTTCTGCATCTCCTGACGGTTAGCAGTAGAGTAAGTACCGTTGGCAGACTGAGTAGCCAGCTCAACCATACGGTTCAGCATGGAGTGAACCTCTGTCAGAGCGCCTTCTGCTGTCTGTACAAGAGAGATACCGTCGTTGGCATTCTTCTGAGCAGTAGCAAGACCAGTGATCTGCGCACGCATCTTCTCAGATATAGCAAGTCCGGCAGCGTCGTCACCAGCACGGTTGATCCTGTAACCGGATGATAACTTCTCTAAGCTCTTGCCAACGGAAGAGTTGTTGTTGGTTAAGTTCCTGTGTGCATTCAATGCAGTAATGTTATGTTGGATTCTCATATTCTTTCCTCCTTGAAAGTAGTCAGGGAAATCCCTTTCCCTGCAAAAATTATAATTCTTGACATTTATATTATCGTTTTTTCTTAAAATATCTTAAGTACTTTTTCTAAAAAAGTAAATCTTGCTCACACTTTTTTGCACGTTATGATAGAATATATGAGAAAAATTAGATGTTGATATTATCTGGCAGATATGCCAAGATATTAATTCAGTGAGAGTAGGGCCAATGATGCATATGCGGTTGAGATATATTGATCAGGAGCGTAATCGTTATACGAATACGGACCAGCCGGGAAGAGTGGTTGCTAAGATGAAGAGGGAAGGGCACGATTATCACGACGAGATGCCTTATCTTGCAGTTCTGTATCTGTTGGCGGAGTGTGATTCACTGATAGGGAATTGCAGGTGCGGAGCATTTACGGTTGCAGATTATATCAATGGAGGAAGCTACGAACACCGCTATTGCTGGGGGGAAGGAGAATATTGATGAAAACGATAGGATTAGTCATGATTGTAAGAAATGAAAGCCGAAGTCTTGATAAATGCTTATCCCTGGCTGAAAAGCTTGTGGACGAGATCTATATCACAGATACAGGATCGACGGATGACACGATAGAGATTGCACAGAAGCACCACGCCCATATTTCCAGCTTCCAGTGGTGCAATGATTTCTCGGCGGCAAGAAACTATGCCCTGAAGCAATCGGATTGTGACTGGAATCTGATTCTGGATGCGGACGAATATTTGATAGCGGGAACGAAGAGAGATATCCTTGACTTTATAGAAACCGAGAACCATGTAGGGGCGATTGAACGACATGACAGTTACAGAGAGAGCAAAGGAGAGATCAGCCAGAGTACGGTGTTCACAACCAGACTGGTTCCTCGGGGCGCCTTGTATGAGGGGAAGATACACGAGCAGATTGTATCGGCGCTTCCGATTGCGGCGCTTCCGTTGGTTTTTGAACATGACGGATATCTGCAAGGAGGAAAAGGGCAACGCAACCTGGACATTCTTCTGGAGGAATTGCAGGAGAGACCGGGGGATTCTTATACGCTGTACCAGATTGCAAGAACCTTCTGGATTATGAAGGAATTTGCGCAGGCGGACGGGTACTTTGAGAAGTTTTATCAACTGGCGCCGGTGGCGGGAACCGGATATCGTACCAGCGGAGTGATCTCATATATCTATAACCTGTTGGAGTTAAAAAAATATGAGAAGGGGTTTCAGGTTATCGAAAATGAAAAACAGCGATTAGACGCCTATGCCGATTATCATTTTGCGTGCGGAACGTTCTATACGCAGGCAATTTTCTCTGATGTACAGCGTTACATTGGATATCTTCCGGAGATAGAGCGCTCTTACCGTCGGTGCCTGGAGATTGGAGAGATACCGGAGCATGAAGGTGTATTGGGAAATGGTTCTTTCAAAGCGGCATACAATCTTGGCGTTTGGTTCGAAGTCAATGGAAAGACACAGGAGGCGCTGAACTACTATAGAAGAGCGGCAGACGACGGGTATCAGCCCGCAATCGAACGGATGCAAAAAATTTAGCCGAGAAAATCCGAAAAAATACTTAAGATATGTAAATAATATACGATATATAAGTGTGGATACTTTTTCAGAAGAAAAAGCTAACGATTATGCGGGGAAAAGGAGTTTCCCGACTATTTTCAAGGAGGAAAGAATATGAGAATCCAACATAACATTACTGCATTGAATGCACACAGGAACTTAACCAACAACAACTCTTCTGTAGGAAAGAGCTTAGAGAAGTTATCATCCGGTTACAGAATCAACCGCGCTGGTGATGACGCTGCCGGACTTGCTATTTCTGAGAAGATGCGTGCACAGATCACAGGTCTTGCTACCGCTCAGAAGAATGCGAACGATGGTATCTCTCTTGTACAGACGGCAGAAGGTGCGCTGACAGAAGTTCACTCTATGCTGAACCGTATGGTTGAGCTGGCTACACAGTCTGCAAACGGTACTTATTCTACTGCTAACCGTCAGGAGATGCAGAAGGAGATCAAGCGTCTGAACGAAGAAATCGACAGAATTAGTAACACTGCTAACTTTAACGGAACCAAGTTATTTACATCAACAGGAGCAGGCAATGTTCCTAACACTGGAACCGTAGTAAATACAAAGATTACTCTTCATGTCGGTGATTCTCATGAGACTGCGAATCAGTTGAAAGTAACATTCCAGTCAATGAGCAGCAAGACTCTCGGGCTTCATTCGACAAATTCAACGACGTTTGTGAAATCATTAGGTACCACCGGTTTCAAGATGGGAGCTCAGAATACAAAGGGTGATGATGCTGTAACTATCGATAAGATTGATCTGACCAGTGCAAATAGTGCAAGACATGCCATTTCTGTAGCACAGGCGGCAATCGATATGGTATCCTCTATGCGTTCTGATTTTGGTGCTATGCAGAACCGTCTGGATCACACGATCAACAACTTAAGTGTTCAGGAAGAGAACATCACAGCTGCTGAGTCTCGTATCCGTGACGTAGATATGGCGAAAGAGATGATGGCTTACACCAAGAATAATATTCTTGTACAGTCCGCTCAGGCTATGCTTGCTCAGGCTAATCAGGTACCACAGGGAGTTCTTCAGTTACTTCAGTAATTAATGGAATTTTCATATGGAAAAGGCTTCTTTTTCGAAAGGAGCCTTTTTTCTTGCAATAGTATGCAAAAAAGATTATAGTATCCTTATATAATCGTGTAAAGGAGTAACACTCTATGAAATTACAACTTACCATCTCGCTTCTGGTATCGGACCGGAAGGAGACTTTGAAGAGATGTTTAGATTCTATCGTTCCGCTCCTCGAGGAGGTAAGCAGTGAACTGCTTATTGTCTTCACCGGAAAGGATGAAGAGGTTCTGGAGATTGCAAAACAGTATACCTCTCACATTATCCCGTTTACCTGGTGCGATGATTTTTCCAAGGCAAGGAATGCCGGGCTTACGAGGGCCAGCGGGGAATGGTTCCTCTATCTGGATGATGATGAATGGTTTGAAGATGTGACGGAGATCATTGAGTTTTTCAAGAGCGGGGAGTACCGCAGCTATGAGACGGCTACATATGTACAGCGTAATTATGATGACTGGGAAGGAAGATTCTACAATGATGCCCAAGTGGGGCGTATGTGCCGTCTGACACCGGATATCAGATTCGTTTCTCCAATCCATGAAGGCTTGTATCCTTTTGGAGATTCGCGGAAAATACTGAAAAGTTATGTTCATCATTATGGCTATGTTGAGACGGGATCTGCGTCGGAAGGAAGAAAGAAGTTTGAACGGAATTCGGCGCTGCTTCGGAAGGTCTATGAGGAGAATCCAAGCGCACATATCTGTATGCAGTTGGCGCAGGAATACCGGTATGTGAACGAGGAAGAGACAGCTATAGAATATTGCCGTGAAGGGTTGAAGCTTGCCGCGAAAGAGGAGCGGATCCATGTCTATGAGATGTGGATGCAGGTACATCTGCCGGTAATGCTCTCTGAAAGCGGGAAGAAAGAAGAAGCGCTTGCAGAAGGGGAAAAGATCTTATTGTCACCGCGTCTGCTGGAAGTCGGACAGGCACATATCTACAGCATCCTGGCCACATTGTGCTGGGATATGAAAGAGTGTCAAAGGGGGCTTCGCCATGTGAGGAATTTTCATAAGACCATGAGATATCTGGAAAAGCATCCGGAAAAAGCAGCTCATCAGACCGGCGGTTCTGTTACGTATACAACGGCGTGGGAGCACGCAATGCCTGCATATGTAGCGGGGCTTCTCTTTGCGGCGGAACTCGGGGAGACAGGACAACTGCGGGAGATACTGGCATGGATTCCCTGGGACCGGGAGAAACTGGTGGAGTCTCGTTATACACAGCTTGAGCAGTTAAAGGCTGCTTACCCGGAATTAAAGGGTGTAATTCTGGATGGATACTCACAGCTTCAGACAAATAATGCCTATGTCAGTCTTCAGAAGGCATTACATGCCGAAGAAAAGCATCTGCCCGCAAAAGCGGAGCGGTATTTTGCAATCTGTGCAGGCAATTGTCCTTCTGGTTTCATGCATCAGATTGTGAAGCTGGCAGGGAGAAATGGCTTTTCTCTGACCACATTGTTAGAGCATACCACTGTGGAGACGTGGGATGCATATGTGAAAGCATTGCCGGAACAGATGGAAACCGCAGATATGCCTGATTTTATGGATAAGTTGTGCCCGTTGATGGCGGATTATCCGATCTATGCAGGACGGTTGGAGCAGAGTTTGCTGGAGAAGCTGTTGTCCCAGGGAATGACGGAGACGGCACGGCTTCTGGAGCTGTTGAAGCAATATTGCAATAGCGTGCGTAAGGAGGCGGAGACACTTTATAAAGCAGAGATTCTGGAGGTTAAGGACTACTATGCGCTGCCGTCCAGATATAAATTTGTATTCATGGCGGAGAGGGTATTAGATAATCTGGAATCCGGGAAGTATGAAGAGTGTATTTCAATGCTTCGTGACGCCATCCACACTTACCCGCAGATGTCCGGAGCTATAAGCTGTCTGAGTGACTATATGGAAGAGAAGATGAAGGAACCTCCAAAGGTTTCGGATGAGTTTCAGATTCTTGGCAATCAGGTGAAGCAGGTGCTGCAGGGACTGGTTGCGAATGAGCAGTGGGGGGAAGCATACGGTGTTGCAGAGCAGCTTCTTACGTTATTGCCGGGGGATCTGGAAGTTTTGAAGATTAAGCAGGAGATTATACGGCATATGTCATAAAAATTTGTAAAAATTTATAAAATACCCTTAAGATATTTTAAGAGGGTACGATAATATATATATCATAGATAATGATAATCATGCAGGGAAATGGAATTCCCTGACTATTTTCAAGGAGGAAAGAATATGAGAATCCAACATAACATTACTGCATTGAATGCACACAGGAACTTAACCAACAACAACTCTTCCGTAGGCAAGAGCTTAGAGAAGTTATCATCCGGTTACAGAATCAACCGCGCTGGTGACGACGCGGCCGGACTTGCTATTTCTGAGAAGATGCGTGCACAGATCACTGGTCTTGCAACCGCTCAGAAGAATGCGAACGATGGTATCTCTCTTGTGCAGACCGCAGAAGGCGCTCTGACAGAAGTTCACTCTATGTTGAATCGTATGGTTGAACTGGCTACACAGTCTGCTAACGGAACATACTCTACTGCTAACCGTCAGGAGATGCAGAAAGAGATCAAGCGTCTGAATGAAGAAATCGACAGAATCAGTAATACTGCGAACTTTAACGGAACGAAGTTGTTTACTGTACCAGCAGGAAAAGCTGCACAGACTGGCGGAAAAGTTGCACAGACTAAGATTACGCTTCACGTCGGCGACTCTCATGAGACAGCGAACCAGTTGAAAGTAACGTTCCAGGCAATGAGTAGTAAGACTCTTGGTCTTCATTCAACAGATAAGAATACGTTTGTTAAATCACTGGGAACAACTGGCTTCTTAATTGGTGCTAATGAAAAGGGTGCAAAGGCCGTAACTATCAATAACATTGACTTAACAAAGGCCGACAGCGCAAGACACGCAATCTCCGTAGCACAGGCAGCTATCGACATGGTATCCTCCATGCGTTCTGACTTCGGTGCTATGCAGAACCGTCTGGATCACACGATCAACAACTTAAGTGTTCAGGAAGAGAACATCACAGCTGCTGAGTCTCGTATCCGTGATGTAGACATGGCTAAGGAGATGATGGCTTACACGAAGAATAACATCCTCGTACAGTCCGCTCAGGCTATGCTTGCTCAGGCTAAC
Source organism: Dorea sp. 5-2 (assembly GCF_000403455.2). GTDB lineage: Bacteria > Bacillota > Clostridia > Lachnospirales > Lachnospiraceae > Sporofaciens. The sequence continues at coordinate 84,017 of NZ_KE159737.1, forward strand.
CAGGTACCGCAGGGAGTTCTGCAGTTACTTCAGTAATTAATTGAATTTTCATATGTAAAAAGGCTTCTTTTCAAAGAAGCCTTTTTCTGTATATTACTACGTTATATATGAATGATATTGTTATTTCTTGTAAGTGTTTATAGAACTTTCTCGCATTTTTCAATGATACATTCGTGTATCTTCGTGTTCGTATTGTAGTCAATTCCAATCAAGAGAATATCCCCGGTATATTCTTTGATCCAATCCGTATATTTCTTATTTTTGATCTGTGCAATCGCCCCCTCTGCTGATTTATTCCACTTAAGCTCTTTTACCAATGCAGGTCGTAGATGCCGTCTGATCATGAATCGCAGAGATTTCGGCGGATACAGCTTTATTATTCATTTTCCATGTATCTTTAAGCAAAGTCTCTGATTGTTCCAATGCCTGGATGAGTCCGCTCCATCCGCTGACATTGATTGCCCTGAGAAACTCCTGTGATATCTCAAGATTGGGTATGAACACTTCACTGCGTCCCCTGTCATAGGTTAAATAGCCAAGATGAACCAAAAGTGTTAACAGATCATCTTTCACCTGAAATGTGGTCATGTCATTCTGAAATGTGGTTGGGTCGATCACGCATCGTCCGTTGCCCAACATTTTAATAACCGCCTCTTTGAGTCCGTCGAAATTCATGTCTATATATATCTTCAAGGCTTCATATGTTTCTGTTCCGGTCCAATAGCTTTGAAATTCTTTCCACATCAGTACATCGGCAACAGATTTTGGATTATAGATATGGATATCGCCCAATCGGTAACCATCGTACCATTTCTCTACTTCGTCATAATCAACACCGTGCATGTCACACTGCTTTCGAACCTCATCTTCTGTAAATCCGAAATACTTCCCCAGATTCTTGGGGGAAATCATAGAATATTCATCAAAAATATTAATTGCAGAATGGTCGCCATATTTCTTGATCGGGAGAATTCCGGTCATATAAGCCAGATCAACGTAATTCTGTCCTTTAAAAAGACCTCGCAGAAAATCAAGATAGTCTTTTTGTATATCAGTGTGATTTTTTGCCAGGCGGAACACGCAGTCCCATTCGTCGATAATGAAGATAAAGCCTTTCTTTGTGTGGTTAAATATTTTATTCAAAGCAGTTTTTAGCCGGGTATCGGAATGAATCTTTTGGCAGTCAGGGAACAGTTCGGTCAGTTCTTCTACAACCGCCTTTTCCATCTCGGCAATGAATGTCTTGAGGTCTTGTTGGGATTCTAGGAACTGCTGAACATCCAGACGAATTACATTATGCTGATTCAAATGTTTGCCAAAAGATTCTGTTTTTTCCGCCTTCAGACCTTGAAATAATTCTGCAGAGCGACAGCCTTTGCTATAATAAGCAATCAACATATCTGCAGCCATGGATTTACCAAAACGCCGCGGACGGCTGACACACATATTCTTCTGTTTTGTGTTCAGCACGCTGTTGGTATATGAAATAAATTCACTTTTATCTACATATATTTTAGAATTTATAGCTTCCCGGAATGCCGTATTTTCAGGATTTACGTAAGTGCTCATAGTTTCACGCTCCTTTTTGCTCAGCATATGTTATCCAATCAAAACAGTCTTTCCTTCAAATGCAAACCCATATTTACGTATACGGTCTTTTTGGAATCCTTTCGCCTCCAAAGACGCCGCGTACTGCATGCGTTCAATCTGTGCCAGGGCTTCACAAGCCGTATCCTCTAAAGCATCTTCCTCCTCTTTGTCATGTACTTTAAACTCCATGATAATTGCATCGTCCTTATCATCGAACGGTTCCAATACGACATCATACCTGCCGAATCCGCTCTCGCGATTAGAAGTGATCGAGTACCTGTCTGCAAGATTCATATAGATGTTCATTTCTTTTCTGTTACCGGCAAGCATTGCCGTAATAAAACGATTATAGGATGGGGTAAAATTGGAAAACCAACCTTCGATCATTCTACGGAACATAATCTTAACTTCTTTATTCGTCAATGCAAGCTTATATTTTTCTGTTCCGTTTTCTTCATCAATAAAGTAGCTTATTAATTTAAGATATCCGCTTGCAAGAAAGAGGCTCCATATTGCGTCTATATGGCGGTCTAACTGATCAAATATGATCTGTTCATCTATATGGGCGTCCAACGTTCTGCCGGTCAAAAGATCTTCCATTATGATCTTGACTTCGGCGCTGCCTTCGCGGATTAACTTTCCGATCAGATTGTTGCATATTCCCACCATTCTTTTATAAAGGAAGTTTTATCTATATAGAAGCGATCGTTTATGATCATTTGTTCAAAGTTCTGGTGTCCGATGCCGACGGATCTTGGCATATGACTCCCTCCTCCCTATGCCGTTTGTTAGGATTATCTTATCATTATTTCCTGCGGAATACAACAAAACGCACGCAAATAACTAATGCTTAAGTTTCATTTCTGTGTTAAACTGAAGGAAAACCGAAAATAATCTGGCATATTTTCGGGAGTGTGTGAAAAACTGTAGATTACAGGAGGTATAGACTATGACAGGGAAGCTTGGTAACCATAACGATAGGAAAAACCAGACGGATCGCAAAGGGCGGCATATCCCCGTGATGATAAAAGTTCTTGCAGGGTGTCTCCTGCTTCTGCTCTTATGTGTAGCCGGCTATGTGATCTATATGCAGGCAAATTATTATCGGATCGAAGACCATGCGCCGCTGGAGGTGAAGAATAATCCGGAGCAGATCTTAAAGACCAAAGAAGAGTACAGTGCGGTGACCTATAATATAGGATTCGGGGCATACGGACCGGATTATAGTTTCTTCATGGATACGGGGGAGATGGAGGACGGGACTGCGACCGCGGGGAAATACGGCAAGGCGGCGAGCAGGGAATCGGTAGAAGAGAATACAAAAGGGGCGATAGAGACACTTGCGGGTTTGGACGCGGATTTTATGCTGCTTCAGGAAGTTGATGTGGATGCGGACCGGAGTTACCATATTGATCAGGTGAAGGAGGTCAAAGCAGAATTCCCGGATTACGGCAATATCTTTGCAAATAATTTTCATTCGGCGTATCTGTTTTATCCGTTTACAGATCCCCACGGTGCGGTGGAGGCGGGGCTTCTAAGCTTTGGCAGGTATCGGATCGAAGAAGCGGAACGCAGGAGTTATCCGGTGGATGATAGTTTTATAACGAAATTCATGGATCTGGATCGGTGCTTTGCCGTGATGCGGCTGCCGGTGAAGGGAGGAAAGGAGTTGGTGTTGATCAACAGCCATATGTCGGCATACGACGAGGGCGGTGTGATCCGCGCCAAACAGTTGGAAATCTTGAATTCGGTAATGGAAGAAGAATATCAGGCGGGGAATTATGTGATCGTGGGCGGAGATTTTAACCATGCGCTGGGAGAAGAGGTGGCAGAAGGGTTCCCGTCAAAGCAGAGATTTCCGGCATGGGTATCGGTTCTGACGCAAAAGGAGATGGCAGAGGGGATCACCATGGTCCGCGCCAAGAACGAGCTTGATGTGCCGACCTGCCGGGGCGCGGACATCCCTTATACGAAGGGAGTGAATTTCACTACGGTGGTGGACGGATTCCTGGTATCGGATAATGTGGAGGCGGCGGCAGAGAATGTAGATACGGATTTTGGATACAGCGATCACAATCCGGTTCTGCTCAAATTCCGGTTGTTGGCGGAATGACGTGTTGATTTTGCAAGTTTTAAAAACTAGAATTGCATAATGCATTTGCCGCGGGATATCTTTCTTTTGATGAAGCGAACTGAAAATGAGAGAAAATGGAGAAATAGAAGCGTGGTTGGAGAAAAAGAAGGAATTGTGAGAAATGAAAGTTTGCGCAAATAAATATGCAAAAATATCTTGACAATTTATACGGATAATCGTAATATAGCATATAGTGGTTAAGAGAAAGTAAGTTTTACGATCATAAAGCAGGAGGGAGTTCTAATATGGCGCCGTACAGCAAGTTGAGCAAAGAGAAATTAAAGAATCTGAAAAGTGACCTTGAGAAGCAGTTTGAAGAGATCAAGAAAAAAGGACTGAAGCTTGATATGTCCCGCGGGAAACCGTCCAAGGCTCAGTTGGATCTTGGGCTTGGGATGATGGACGTCCTGACCAGTGAGTCTGACTTGTTAAGCTCGGACGGTCTGGACTGCCGTAATTACGGGGTTCTTGACGGGATCAGTGATGCGAGAAAGCTTCTTGCGGATATGTCTGAGGTGCCGGAGCGCAGTGTTATTATATATGGGAATTCCAGTCTGAATGTCATGTTTGATACGGTGTCCCGTGCCATGACGCATGGATTCATGGGAAGTACGCCCTGGGCAAAGCTTGATAAGGTAAAGTTCCTGTGTCCTGTGCCCGGGTATGACCGTCATTTTGCGATCACGGAATTCTTTGGGATTGAGATGATCGACGTACCGCTCCTTGAGACGGGGCCGGATATGGATGTGGTAGAGGAATTGGTTGCAAAGGACGCGTCGATCAAGGGAATCTGGTGTGTGCCGAAATATTCGAATCCGACAGGTATTTCTTATTCTGATGAGACGGTCAGGAGGTTCGCGAGGCTTAAACCGGCTGCCAGTGATTTCCGTATTTTCTGGGATAATGCGTATTCGATCCATCATCTGTATGATGATAAGCGAGTGGTCGTCCTGGAGCTTTTGAACGAATGTATCAAGGTGGGAAATCCGGATATCGTGCTGAAATTCATCTCCACGTCAAAAATATCCTTCCCGGGGTCAGGTATCGCTGCGTTGGCTGCGTCAAGAGGGAACCTGGAGGATGCGAGACGTTATATGAAGTATCAGACCATCGGGCATGATAAATTGAATCAGCTGCGCCATGTGCGTTATTTTGGGGATATGCTGGGCGTTTACGAGCATATGAGGAAACATGCCGCGATCCTTCGCCCGAAGTTCGAGAAGGTAGACGAGATCCTTACGAAAGAACTGGGCGGTCTTGGGATCGGTACATGGACGAAGCCGCTGGGGGGATATTTTATGTCCTTTGATTCCCTGGAAGGGTGCGCGAAGGCGATCGTTGCCAAGGCGAAAGAGGCAGGGCTTGTGATGACAGACGCGGGTGCGACCTATCCATACGGAAAAGATCCGAAAGACTGTAATATCCGGATCGCGCCGTCGTTCCCGACCGTGGATGAACTGGAAGAAGCGGCGAAGATCTTCGTGCTCAGCGTGAAGCTGGTAAGTGTTGAGAAGTTGTTGAACGCGTAGGGAATGAAGTTTCAGACATGTACTGAGGTGAAGATGTGTTTGAAAGAGTTATAGCAGTTATATCTAAGTAGAAAAGATACCGTCATGAACGCCGGATTCCCTGGAGCATGACGGTATCTTTTGTTATAAAGAAAACAGAATAAAGGACAGTTTGGCGCGTTTATTCCCGCGAACAACGTGTCAAGCGGGCATGCTTGCATGCAGATTTGACTCAAATAGAGGCGTGGAGAAGTATCTTTCTGCCGTATCCGGAAGTATGGTCACGACCGTCTTGCCTTTTCCGAGCTTCTTCGCCATCTTTATGGCGGCGGCTACATTCGTTCCGCTGGAGATACCGCACATCAGACCTTCCAGTCTTGCCAGGTCCCGGGAGGTTCGGAGCGCTTCTTCGTCCGAGATGATCGCGATGTCTTCGTAAATGTGTTGGTTCAGCACCTTCGGCACGACGCCGTCGCCGATGCCCATCTGGATGTGAGTACCGACTGTTCCGCCCGCAAGAATAGCGGCATTCTCCGGTTCAACCGCCCAGATCGTGATATCGGGATTAAGCGCTTTCAGAGTCTCGCCGATCCCGGTGATGGTCCCGCCAGTTCCGATTCCCGAGCAGAAGCCGTGGATCGTACCTGCGACCTGTTCTAAGATCTCAAGACCGGTATGGTGGCGGTGTACCATGGGATTGGCTTCATTTTCAAACTGTTGGGGGACGAACACCCGGGGATCCTCGGCAGCCATGCGGGCTGCGGTCCGGACACATTCTTCGATGCAGTCGCCGATATTGCCGGCGTCGTGGATCAGGATGACTTTTGCGCCGTAATGCTCCACGAGCAGACGTCTTTCCTGGCTTACGGAATCGGGCATGATGATAACTGTCTCGTAGCCTTTTACCGCGCCGACCAACGCAAGCCCGATCCCTTGGTTGCCGCTTGTGGGTTCTACGATGATGGAATCTTCCTTCAGGATACCTGCCGCTTCAGCCTGTGCGATCATGTTGTAAGCGGTCCTGGTCTTGATGGAGCCGCCGACGTTCAATCCTTCGAATTTGACTAAAACACGGGCAGAGTCTTCCTCGGTCATCCGGTTGAGTTGTATGATGGGTGTGCGCCCCATTGCTTCTAATATGTTTTTATAGATCATGATGTGTATATTCCTCGACTTTCCTGATATTACGGTTGCTGTTGCGGCATCCGCGGCATGGCGTCCGCAGAAGTATGCTGCATATTACAATACTCCTGGAAGTGTTATGCTCTGGAAGTATTATACTAAAGAAGAAACCGTGTGTACAGTACCATATGCCGGAAACTGTCAATGTGACAGAAAAAACACCGGAAAATCAAAAGAAAGACTTGCTTTTTGGGGTGGGATATGGTACGCTATTTGAGCGAATGGAAGAAGGTCTTTTTTTTATGCCTAAAAATGAGGCAGCCTCGCAAGCTGCCAGGTAACACGTCAATTAAGAAATATAAAGCGAGGTGGAAGTTGTGCGTACAAGAATCACATTGGAATGTACAGAATGCAAGCAGCGTAATTACAACATGACGAAGGATAAGAAAGCGCATCCTGAGCGTATGGAGACGAAGAAGTACTGCAGATTCTGTAAATCACACACATTGCACAAGGAAACAAAATAGTCGCTGTAAAGGAGTGTTTGTCATGAGTGAGAAGACACAGAAGCAGAGCTGGTTCAAAGGTGTCAGCAATGAATTCAAGAAGATCATATGGTCAGACAAGAAGACAGTGGCGAAGCAGACGGCGGCAGTTGTTGTAGTATCCGTAATGTTGGGCGTGATTATTGCGATTGTGGATTTTGCGTCTCAGTACGGGGTGGATTTACTGGTCAGGTAACGTTGATGGCATGCAGGCAAGAAAGGTGAGTTTATGTCAGAAGCAAAATGGTATGTGGTGCATACCTATTCCGGGTATGAGAACAAAGTAAAGGCAAACATTGATAAGACGATAGAAAACAGGCATCTGGAAGAGCAGATCCTGGAAGTCCGTGTTCCGATGCAGGATGTTGTGGAGTTGAAGAACGGCGTCCAGAAAGCAGCACAGAAGAAGATGTTTCCTGGATACGTACTGATCCACATGATCATGAACGATGATACGTGGTATGTTGTTCGTAATACCAGGGGCGTTACGGGATTCGTAGGGCCCGGTTCAAAACCGGTTCCACTCACAGACGCAGAGATGGCTCCGCTTGGGATCAAGCGCGAGAATATGGTGGTGAATTTTGCGGAAGGCGATACCGTTCAGGTCATCGCCGGGGCATGGGCAGATACCGTCGGCGTTATTCAGGCCATGAACATGCAGAAACAAAGTCTTACGATCAATGTTGAACTGTTCGGCCGTGAAACACCGGTTGAGATTAGTTTCTCAGAAGTTAAGAAGATGTAAGTAAGAATGAAAATGAGTGGGAGGGGTATGGCTCCCCGGCAATACCACAAGGAGGTAATGAAAATGGCAAAAAAAGTAGAAGGTTATATCAAGTTACAGATTCCTGCAGGGAAAGCAACACCGGCTCCACCGGTCGGCCCGGCGCTTGGACAGCATGGTGTGAATATCGTTGAATTTACAAAGCAGTTCAATGCAAGGACGGCAGATCAGGGAGACCTGATCATTCCTGTAGTTATCACCGTTTACAATGACAGAAGTTTCAGCTTCATCACCAAGACGCCGCCGGCGGCAGTTCTGATCAAGAAGGCATGTAATATTAAGTCTGGTTCAGGCGTACCGAATAAGACAAAAGTTGCAACGATCACACAGGCTCAGTTAAGAGAGATCGCTGAGACAAAGATGCCGGATCTGAACGCAGCTACGGTAGAAGCTGCAATGAGCATGGTAGCAGGCACCTGCCGCAGCATGGGCGTAAAAGTGGAGTAGAGCACTTGGCGAGGTATTTTCGAGCTTAGTGCGAACCCCATCTGTTCACTTGGCGAGGTACTTTCGAGCCTAGTGAAGCAGATGATACCTTAGAGGCACTTAGCGAAGCATACGATTTCAGAAATTGTAAAACGAGTAAGTGGGAGGGTTATCCCGGCAATACCACAAGGAGGTTATTTAGATGAAAAGAGGAAAGAAATATGTAGAAGCTGCGAAAGCGATCAACAGAGGAACACTCTACGATGTTGCCGACGCGGTATCATTAGTAAAAAAGACTGCAGTTGCAAAATTCGATGAGACAATCGAGGCTCATATCAGAACCGGATGTGACGGACGTCATGCAGACCAGCAGATCCGTGGCGCTGTTGTACTTCCGCATGGAACAGGCAAGAAAGTTCGTATCCTTGTATTTGCGAAGGATGCCAAGGCTGAAGAAGCGAAGGCAGCCGGCGCGGATTATGTAGGAGGAGACGAGCTGATCCCGAAGATCCAGAACGAGAACTGGTTTGAATTCGACGTAGTAGTTGCTACGCCAGATATGATGGGTATTGTCGGACGTCTTGGACGTATCCTGGGACCAAAGGGACTTATGCCGAACCCGAAGGCAGGTACGGTAACCATGGACGTTACGAAGGCGATCCAGGATATCAAGGCAGGTAAGATTGAGTACAGACTTGACAGAGCAAACATTATCCATGTGCCGTTGGGTAAAGCATCCTTTACGGAAGAGCAGATTACGGACAACTTCCAGACGCTTATCGACGCAATCATCAAGGCAAGGCCGGCAGCAGTAAAGGGTCAGTTCTTAAAGAGCGTGACACTTACATCTACGATGGGGCCTGGCGTTAAGATCAATCCTATGAGATTGGCTTAATATTAGAGAATGATTGAATAAGATATAGGGCGGACGCCGTATATGCGGTCGAACGAAACCGCATATACGGCAGATTCCCAGTTGGTTCGAAAATAATTGCAAAAAAACAAGAAAAAAGTAAAAAAAGTACTTGCATATTTGTCATATCTTTGCTATACTAGACAAGCACGAAACAGAGAGATATAAATAAGGCTCCGTGGTCAAGCGGTCAAGACGCTAGCCTCTCACGCTGGAATCAGGGGTTCGATTCCCCTCGGAGTCACTGAATGAGATACTGAAATCCTTTGGAGATAAGGGATTTCAGTATTTTTTCTTGTTTTTTCATTCGTTATGTTATATAATAAACGAAGTGGAATAAATTACATGCTGATAAGGTGCAGCGGCATCTTGGACGGCAGAAGGAATTGGAGGAATTAAACATGTTAGTATCAGCAAAAGAGATGCTTGAAAAAGCAGTAGCTGGCCACTACGCAGTAGGACAGTTCAACATCAACAACCTTGAGTGGACGAAAGCCATCCTGACAGCAGCTGAGGAGACAAAGTCACCTGTGATCTTAGGTGTGTCTGAGGGCGCAGGAAAGTACATGACCGGCTTTAAGACCGTACAGGATATGGTAGCAGCTATGGTAGACGAGATGGGAATCACTGTTCCGGTAGCTACACATCTTGACCACGGTTCCTATGATGGATGTAAGAAATGTATCGAGGCAGGATTTACATCTATTATGTTTGACGGATCTAAGTATCCGATCGAAGAGAATGTTGCTAAGACAAAAGAATTGATCGAGATCTGCAAAGAGAAGGGAATGTCCCTTGAGGCAGAAGTAGGTTCCATCGGCGGAGAAGAAGACGGTGTAGTCGGACAGGGCGAATGTGCGGATCCGAACGAGTGTAAGATGATCGCTGATCTTGGTGTGGACATGCTTGCGGCAGGAATCGGTAATATTCATGGAAAGTATCCTGAGAATTGGGCCGGATTAAGCTTCGAGACTCTGGACGCTATCCAGAAGCTGACAGGAGACATGCCGTTAGTTCTTCACGGCGGAACAGGTATTCCGGATGATATGATCAAGAAGGCGATCGATCTGGGAGTTGCTAAGATCAATGTGAACACAGAGTGTCAGTTAGTATTTGCAGATGCTACACGTAAATATATCGAGGCAGGAAAAGATCTCGAAGGAAAGGGATTTGATCCTCGTAAATTGCTCAAACCTGGATATGAAGCAATCATTGACAAGGTAAAAGAGAAGATGGAGTTATTCGGTTCAGTTGGAAAAGCGTAAATAAGTTAAAATTTTGCTTGCTTTTTTCGATGGATTGAGGTATACTAGCAAACGTACAAAGAACGAAGGCGTTCCGACGAAGGTCGGGATGCCTTTTTCTATAGGAATCAATTTAGATCTTGTTTGCAAGGAGAAGTAAGGAAAAGGAGCGTAAGAGCTATGAGTGAACTGTTGAATGTAACCACTATTTTTGGAGAAGACGTATTTAATGATACGGTAATGCAGGAGCGTCTGCCGAAGAAGGTTTACAAGAATCTGAAGAGAACGATCGAGGAAGGGAAAGAGCTTGATCTGGTGACGGCGGATGTTATTGCCCATGAGATGAAAGAGTGGGCGATCGAGAAGGGCGCCACGCACTATACGCATTGGTTCCAGCCGCTTACCGGAGTCACGGCAGAGAAGCACGATTCCTTTATCTCAGCACCGCTGCCCAGCGGCAAGGTATTGATGAGCTTTTCCGGTAAGGAATTGATCAAGGGCGAGCCGGACGCGTCTTCATTTCCGTCAGGCGGGCTGCGCGCCACATTTGAGGCGAGAGGCTATACGGCATGGGATTGCACGTCGCCGGCATTCGTAAGGCATGACGCGGCGGGAGCGACGCTCTGTATCCCGACGGCGTTCTGTTCCTATACGGGAGAGGCGCTTGACCAGAAGACGCCGCTTTTGCGTTCCATGGAAGCGATCAACACGCAGTCTCTGAGGCTTTTACGGCTTTTTGGAAATACGACGTCAAAGAAGGTGACGCCGTCGGTGGGTCCGGAGCAGGAATATTTTCTTGTGGACGCTGAGAAATTCAAGCAGAGGAAGGACCTGATCTATACGGGGCGCACCTTGTTCGGCGCGATGCCTCCGAAGGGGCAGGAGTTGGACGATCATTATTTCGGAACGATCCGTCAGAGGATCGCGGGCTTCATGAAGGATGTGAACGAGGAGCTGTGGAAAGTAGGCGTGACAGCCAAGACACAGCACAATGAAGTGGCTCCCGCGCAGCATGAGCTTGCGCCGATCTATGCGGAGGCGAACGTGGCTGTCGATCACAATCATCTGGTAATGCAGACGCTTAAGAGAGTGGCGTGTCAGCATGGGATGAAATGTCTGCTGCACGAGAAGCCGTTCGCAGGGGTGAATGGTTCCGGTAAGCATAACAACTGGTCGCTTACGACGGACGACGGGAAGAATCTTCTGGATCCCGGGAAGACCCCTCACGAGAATATACAGTTTCTGCTGGTGCTTACGTGTATCCTGAAGGCAGTGGATGATCATGCGGATCTGCTTCGCGAGTCGGCGGCGGATCCGGGGAACGATCACAGGCTTGGGGCAAACGAGGCGCCTCCGGCGATCATCTCTATTTTCCTGGGAGAGCAGCTTGAGGATGTGATGGAACAGTTGGTCAGCACGGGAGAGGCGACGCACAGTCTTAAGGGCGGCAAACTCGAGACGGGAGTCAGGACCCTGCCGGATCTAGCCAAAGACGCGACAGACCGCAACCGCACGTCTCCGTTTGCATTTACCGGAAATAAATTCGAGTTCCGTATGGTGGGTTCCAGGGATTCCGTGGCGGGACCGAATGTCGTGCTGAATACCATTGTTGCGGAAGCATTTGCGGAGGCGTGCGACGCCATCGAGGGCGCCGAAGATTTCCAGAAAGCAGTGCATGACCAGATCAAGAAATACGCCGTTGAGCATCAGCGGGTGGTATTCAACGGCAACGGATATTCTGACGAGTGGGTGGAAGAGGCCAAACGCCGCGGCCTTCCGAATATTAAGTCTATGGTGGAGGCGATCCCGGCGCTTACCACAGAGAAGTCCGTGGCAATGTTTGAGAAATTCAAGGTATTTACCAGAGCGGAATTGGAATCCCGTGCGGAGATCAAATTCGAAAATTATGCGAAGGCGATCAATATAGAAGCGCGTACGATGATCGACATGGCGAGTAAGCAGTTTATACCGGCTGTCATCAAGTATACGAAGGAACTTGCGGATACGGTCGTGGCGGTGAAGGCTGCAGGAGTGGATGCGGATGTACAGGCTGATCTACTTAAGGAGGTGTCTGTGCTTCTTGCGGAGATGAAGCGGGCGCTGACGGCGCTGTGTCAGTCGGCGGATCATGCGGCGGCGATGGAAGAAGGAGAAGGACAGGCGAAATATTATTATTCGGATGTCGTTCCGGCGATGGAAGCTCTGCGGGCGCCGGTAGATAAGCTTGAGATGATCGTAGATAAGGAAGCGTGGCCGATGCCGTCTTACGGAGACCTGATCTTTGAAGTGTAGCGGATCATCCCGGTTCTCCTGTAAAATGGAAACGGCAGTTTCCGGAAAGGATGTTTAGAAACACTTTAAGAAATTTTAAGAACCTTGGACTTGGAATGGGCAGGAGTATATGCTATTCTAAGTCTAAGGTTTTATTTGACTTTCATTTTCTGACAGACCGGATATACAGGAGGTTATCTATGACGAAGTACGAGTTTTTAGAAAAGATGAGGCATGCCCTGGCAAATGACCTGAGCGCTCCTATTGTACAGGAGAATGTGGAATATTATGACAGCTATATCAGTGAAGAGATGAGAAAGGGGAGAAGCGAGACGGCGGTGACAGAAGAGCTCGGAGATCCCTGGGCGATAGCCAGGACGATCATCGGATCGGCGGAGAATGGAGGCGGCACGCAGGAGTATACTTACGATTCCGCGCGTCAGGCTTATGGACGGGAGATGCAGAGCGGAAGACAGATCCATATATTGGGCATGGGGGCATGGTGGAAGAGGCTGCTGTTGGTTCTGGGGATCGTGGGCGTGATCATGTTGTTTGCGGCGGTGATCGGAGGGATCTTCTCGCTTCTTGCGCCGATCTTGGTTCCGTGTCTTATCGTAGTATTCATATCACGTATGATCGGCGGGAACCGGCGGCGGTGAAGTGAGATCACATGCCGTTAAAAGTAAAAGACCGATGGGGGAGCCATCGGTCTTTTGAGGGGAGTATAAATAATTAATAAGGGGTTGTAGAAAGTAATCTTTCTACATCAATTAGTATAATATACTGTGGATTAAATTGCAAGAAAAAAATATAATTTTTATAAAAAAGTATCCGAAAAATATACCATATTTTGATATGAATCGTGAGAATACGGCACATATGGGGACAAGATGAGCAAAAAAGCCCTCCGGAACGAAGGGAAGAGGGAAGAAAGTATTGACAAATTCTGACTGATAGAATAATATTGCGGTTGATAGCTATTCACCGCAGTACCTGCAGATCTTCAGGGGCGGTATGATATGAAGGAAGAAATCATAAAGAGGTATATTATAAGATGAAAATGAATAATGATTCATTCTACAGGCAGATATTCAAACTGGTACTGCCTATTGTGATCCAGAATCTTTTGAGTGCGGCGGTCAGCTCCGCGGATGTGATCATGCTCAATTATGTCGGGCAGTCGTCCATATCGGCGGTATCCCTTGCCTCCCAGTACGCCAATGTTTTGTTCATGGTGTTTTATGGATTGGGAACCGGGGCGACCATGCTGAGCGCACAGTATTATGGGAAGGGAGATATGAAGGCGATCCAGCTGATCGAAGGGATCGCGCTGCGGTTCTCGCTGCTGATCGCGCTGCTTTTTGCGTGTTCGGCATTGTTTCTGCCGGAGCAGATGATGCATATATTTACGAACGATACGGAACTGATCTCGATCGGGGCATCTTATCTTAGGTTCATGAGCATCAGCTATTTGTGCTGGGGGATTACGGAAGTCTATCTTGCCGTCCTGCGCAGTATCGGCAGGGTTGTGATCAGTACGGCGATGAATATGCTTGCATTCTCTCTTAACATATTCCTTAACGCGGTATTTATCTTCGGGCTGTTCGGGGCGCCGAGGCTTGGGGCGATGGGTGTCGCAATGGCGACGTCTATATCCAGGCTGATCGAGCTTGGAGCGTGCTTTGTGGTGTCCTTCTTAAGTAAAGATATCAAGTTGGACTTCCGGTATCTTTTTATGAGAAATAAGAACCTGTTCTCTGACTTTGTAAGGCTTTCGCTGCCTGCGCTTGGTAATGATATCATATGGAGCGTTGCGTTCTCCATGTATTCCGTGATCATCGGGCATCTCGGTTCAGATGCCGTCGCAGCGAATTCTTTTGTCATCGTAGTGCGCAATTTCGGGACGATCCTGTGCTTCGGGACCGCGAGCGCAGGAGGGATCCTTCTGGGGAATATCATTGGCATGAATAAGCTTGAAGAGGCAAAAGAGGGCGCAAGGAAGGTCATGAAGCTTACGGTGATCACCGGTGCGGTCGGAGGACTCATCGTTCTGGCGGCGATGCCTGTCGTGCTGCGTTATGCGTCTCTGACGGAGCAGGCGATGCATTATCTGAAATATATGATGCTGATCAATACATACTATGTCATGGGCGCGGCTGTGAATACGACATTGATCGCAGGGATCTTCCGGGCAGGCGGCGACAGCAGGTTCGGATTCATCTGTGACACCATCGACATGTGGTGTTATGCGGTGCCTCTGGGATTCGCGGCGGCATTCGTCCTAAAACTTCCGGTGTTGTGGGTGTATTTCCTGCTGTGTACGGATGAATTTGCCAAATGGCCCTGGGTATTGAAGCATTATCGGAGTATGAAATGGCTGAATAATATTACCAGAGACGACCTGTACGAGAATCCATAGCGTGAGTATAATATGGAATGTATTGAGATCATAGAAATATCAAAAAGAAAAGGAGTGTATCGGACATGCTTGAAGTAAAGAACCTGACATTCAAAGTGAATGAAAATGGAATAGAAAGAAGTATCGTTAAGAATATCAGCTTCCATGTAGAGGATGGGGAGATGCTTGTTATCACAGGGCCTAACGGCGGCGGAAAATCTACGCTGGCGAAGGTGCTTATGGGAATAGAGGAGGCGGACGAGGGGCAGATCATATTGGATGGAGAAGATATTACATCTTATGATATCAATCATCGGGCGAATGCCGGGATAGGATTCGCATTCCAACAGCCGCCCAGGTTCAAGGGAATGACGGTCAGCAGGCTGCTGTCGCTGGCGGCAGGGCGCCAACTGAAGGAATCCGAATGCTGCGGGCTGTTAAGCCGGGTAGGGCTGTGCGCGCAGGAGTATATCAGGCGCGAGGTAGACTCCACACTCTCCGGCGGCGAGATGAAACGTATTGAGATCGCGACCGTACTTGCGAAGCGGCACAAGCTCTGTATCTTTGACGAGCCGGAAGCAGGGATCGACTTGTGGAGTTTCTCAATGCTGATACAACAGTTTGAGAAGATTCACAACAGGAAGGAAGAGAGCCTGATCTTGATCTCTCATCAGGAACGGATCATCCGTATGGCGGACAGGATCATGGTGATCGAAGACGGGAAGATCGGGGCGGTGGGATCCAGGGAAGAGATCCTTCCGCGGTTATTAGACAAAGGCGACAGTTGTACCTGTATGAACCGGTAGTAGGAGGGCGGTAAGAGATGTCAGAATTATTAGATAAGATTACGGAGAAGATACTGAGACAGATAGACGGAGAAGGTTTTCAGCAAAAAGGGGCGTTCAATCTCCGCCGCAATGGAATTGCACTCTGCCATGGGGACAGTGAGCATATTAAGATCAAGAAGAAAGAAGATAAGCAGGGGATCGACATTTTCATAGACGGGGAGACAAAGGGTGAGAAGGTGCATATCCCGGTTGTCGTGGACGCGTCCGGTATGAAGGATGAGGTATACAATGATTTCTATATAGCGGAAGGCGCGGATGTAACGATCATCGCGGGATGCGGGATTCATAACAGCGGATGTAATGAGAGCCGTCATGACGGGATCCATTCCTTCCATGTGGGAAGAGGGGCGAACGTCCGTTATGAAGAGAAGCATTACGGCGAGGGAGAAGGCACGGGTGCGAAGGTGCTCAATCCTGTGACAAAGATCTACCTGGAAGAGGATTCGGTATTTACGCTGGATACGGTTCAGATCAAGGGCGTAGATTCCACCGTGCGCAAGACGGACGTGGAGATGGGGGCGAATGCGAAATTATATGTAATGGAGAAATTAATGACCCATGACGACCAGGCTGCGCAGTCGGATATGGAGGTGCGGATGAATGGCGCGGGAAGTTCCGCCAAGATCATCTCCAGGTCGGTTGCAAAGGGGGGATCGAAGCAGGTGTTCCATCCAAGGGCAGTGGGGAATGCCAGATGCCATGCGCATGTACAGTGCGATTCCATCATCATGGATCACGCAGAAGTAAGTTCAATCCCGGAGATCAACGCAAGGCATTTGGATGCGGCGATCATTCATGAAGCGGCGATCGGAAGGATCAATGATGAGCAGCTGGTGAAACTCCGCACATTGGGTATGACAGAGGAAGAAGCAGAGAATATCATCATTGATAACTTCCTGAATTGATCAGCGGACTACGAACCTGCGTATCAGACAGCTGATGATGCCGGCTATGCACAGCGGCAGTAATGCGGAGCGCATAGAGCCGTAGACGAGCAAGGCTCCCTGTATGCCCTGGAGGGGCGCAGGGGAAGCCGGGATCAGGCTGTTCAGGAAAAAGGACAGGTACGAGCCTGCATAGATGAACACAAAAGAGAACAGGCCGCGACCGGTGTCGTAACGGATGCCTCTGCGGTCGGTTTTTTTGCCGGCAAATAATATCAGCAGGAATGCGGTCAGCTCGAACAGAAGCAGAAACCCGGCGACTGCCAAATATGCGGTGAGAATATAATTTTCCCTGGTAAATACCTGGAACAGGCTGCCGTAAGCGCTATGGTTCTTCCAGAAATTCATCGTCAGGGTATAGATGATGATCGCCGTCAGGATCAGGGCGGCGCTGCGAAGAAGCAGGTTCACAAGTTTGCAGATGATCCTGCCGCCTGTCTTGACAGATCTTGCCGCGGGAAAAGCAAGAGTGAGACGGTCGCGGCGGTTGTTCTGCCGCCTGTCGGCATATCTGTAGCCGTTGCCCCTGCGGTTATTGCGGTTGTAGTTATCACGGCTATGATAATCGTTGTAGTTGTCATAGTCGTCGTAGCCATCGTCATAGTCGTCATAGCTGTCGTAGCCATCGTCATAGTCGTCATAGTCGTCATAGCTGTCGTAGCCATCGTCATAGCTGTCGTAGCCATCGTCATAGCCGTTGTAGCCATCGTCATAGCTGTCATAGCCATCGTCATAGTCGTCGTAGCCATCGTTATAGTCGTCGCTATAGTCATTGTAATCATCGTTATCGCTATAATCATCGTAATCATCGCCATAATCGTCGTAATCATCGTCATAGGCATCGTCATAGTTATCATGATCATCGTCATTGCGACCATAGCCGTTATCATAACCGCCATGATCGTCATAATCCTGATTCCTGCGGGCGAGTTCTTTGCGCAGAAGCTTAGAATAATGGTCTTCCTGATAGATAACTTCGAAATCATCGTCGAAAATATCTTTTGGCTTATTTTTGCTTCTATTTATACTCATCTCTATACGGATCCCTTCTTAAAAATATCCTTCTATTTTAGTATGTTTTGTGGAAAGTCTCAAGAGATATTGCAAAATATTTATGAAGATATAAGATTTTCTTCAGAAGAGGGGGTGTGTATTTTGAGTTTGAGAAAGTAGCCATTATGCATTTTTATTAACATAATGGCTGCAAATCGCAAACTCCAAATTTCCCCGTCGCAATGTATATTTAGGATATTGTGATGCAGTTATTATTATATAGCATATTGAAATAGATTGCCAGAAAAATCGAAGGACATAATTCGACAAACAAAGACTTATGAATGAAGAAGTTAAAAGACTGCTCGTATAGAGCGCAAAGGTTTTAGATGTAAAAAAATCGGAACCTTTATTACTAAAGCTTCCGAAATCCATATCAAATGCGGAGAAAGGGACTTGAACCCTCACAGGATAACTCCCACTAGAACCTGAATCTAGCGCGTCTGCCATTCCGCCATCTCCGCTAACAAAAAGTATTCTACCACAGAATTCTCATTTTGGCAAATACTTTTTGTCATTTTTTTGAATTTTTTTCATTTATATTTTCTGGATCTCAATTCCATTTACTTCCAGATGATCGTCGATTGCGATCACCAGACAGCGGCGCCCGTCAATCTCCCTTGTTTCGACCAGGTCGGAACGCTCCGGATTGACTTTCACGACGACATCCGGTGTTTGGATCTGGAAGGTTCTGGTGTCCGTAATATTTGATGCGAGCAGGGTACTTTTTTCGCCGACGGTCTGTTCGAATTCCGTGTCGAAAGATTCTAGTTTTTCTTCCGGCACACCGCTTCTGGTAAGCAGTTTTCTGACGTCTGGTTTTGAAAGCTCTAACGGTTCGGGCGCTTCTTTGGCGTCTTCCAGCATTTCATTCAGATTATCGTGGATGCTGCGGATTACTTCATAACCGCACTCTTCGCCAAGGGTCTCGCTGATCAGCGCCTGGAAAGTGGTCTTCTGGTCGCCTGCAGTCAGAGGTATGGTGCTTCCAAGCACGTGCTCGATCAGATCCGGCTGTATGTCTTCGGGTTTCTTGGTATAATATAAGATATTATGGATATCACTTGCACGGTCCTGGAATGCAGGAAATAAGAAGCCTTTCACGGGGGCTTCCACGATCCAGTCGCGGATCCGGTCTTCAATATTGTTTGTCTCAGCGTTATAAGTAAGCCCTGCTTTGGTGAGATTTACAGGGCAGATGCTGCACATGATGTGTTCATATACCGTATCGGAGGCGTCAAACATCTCCATACCGTCCGAAGATTTCCCGGGGACGTCGTACACTGCATGGATCAAGATGATATAATAATTTTCGGCATATATGTAGCTTGCGATGATCTTATCATAGAATTCCTCGATGAGCATATCGTCTTCTAATTTGCTGTCCCGCAGTTTAAGAAGGAATTCCTGCGTTCCGCCGTGCTGTTCTTGTTCCAGCGGAAAGCTCATGTTGAGCAGGTTCTTTCCCGGGGTACCGGAAAGCGTATGCCTGAAGATGTCAAAGTATTTGAAGGCTTCTTCCTCCGGCAGAGACAGGAATGCTTTCTTAAGTTCAGCCTTTTTCTCCTTTTCGTGGTTGACATAACAGCCGCATATGCGGGTGATGGCACAATTCTCAGGAGTGAATTGCTTTCGTATTTCTAATATTTCCTTTTTGTTCATGGTCTTGTACTCCCTTCTTGGTCTATCCTTTCAGTGAATAAATAAAGTGTTACCAATCTTATCATATATGGAGTAAATTTACAAGATTGAAGAATCCATATAGATGGATCGCAACCGTACGGCTAGAAAGATTTTAACAGAAAAAAGGCCCGGAAGCAGAACTTCTGGGGTCTTTTTTTGAGTATATCTAAAGGTTAAAGTAGGAGCACATGTTCGGGGGATACCTTTCGGGTATCATTTTGTGTTCCATAAACAATATACCATGAAAAAATGCTTTTTTATATAGGTTCTGCGGACATAATTTTCACAAAAAAATGTGCATGGGACACAAAATGGTGTTATACTGATAAAGTGAGTACCAAAAAGACAGGTGAGAAGGATGGCTGTAGAACTGGAATATCTGTACGCAAGGATCGAATCAAAATATCACATAAAATTACATACGGAAAGCTGCTTTGATAAGACGATCGCCTGGACGCATGTTGTGGAGGAGATCGAATTTATTGCGTCGCTGCATGGAGAGGAATTGATCTTCTATTCGGGTGTGAGCTGTACATCGCCGGCGTGGCTGAAAAGATATATCATGGAATTGAATAAGCATCACGCCGGAGGATTGGTCATGTCTTTTCGCGATGGGGAGACATTTCCGCAGGAGATCGTCGAGTATTGTAACAAGATTCGCTTCCCGATCTTTTCCGCGTCATGGACGACGCCCTATATTGATGTGATGCGGCTTTTCGCTGAGATCCTCCTGCAGAATGAGCAGCGGGAGACGAACCTGATCGCGGCTCTTAAGAATGCGATCTATTACCCGGAGAATGAGGGGTCCTATCTGAGCCATTTTGAGAGGAACGGTTTCTATAGGGATATGGATTATGCCGTGATCATCCTCAGCTGTCATGCTTATGATGGTGATGCGGGAAATGAGAGACTGCGCAAGATCGAGAGGTCTATGCATTTCATGCTCGGGAATGTGGTCATGTATGAGGAAAAAGGGAGGCTTACGGTTCTGGCCGTAGGCTGCCCGCTGTCCGTGATACAGGCAAGATTCAGAAAGATATGCGGGAAGGATTGTAATGTGTATGCCGGTATCGGAACGATGGCGGCAGGGATAAAGGAGATCCATTTGTCATACGAGAAGGCGTATACGGCATATCAGCTGACGAAGACGGCTATCCGGACGAATCTTCTGAGCTATGATGAGCTGGGGATCTATAAGATCCTGGCGGATGTGAAAGAAGAGACGATTTATCCGGCATTTGTGCGGGAGGCGGTAGGCGCGCTGATGGATCATGACGAGAAGAACCATACGGAATATATGAAGGTCCTGGAGGCATATTTTGAAAATGACTGCAGTATCATGCACACGGCGCAGGTGTTATATTGTCATAAGAATACGTTGTCTTATAAATTAGATAAGATCAAGAAGATCCTGGGGTATGATATTTTGAAAAATGAGAACCGTGTGAAGATCATGGTGGCGATCTACATATTGCGCCTGGGAAAAGAATATTTTTAAAGTAGGCTTAAGAAGGAGGAAAATGAAATGAACGAAAACCGTGTAAAAAGGAACAGCCTGTTAGGGGAGAGGATCGTAAAGGGGTTGGAATCCCGGAATATGCAGGGGTATTATGCAGAGACGAAGGAAGACGCGCTTGCGAAAGCGTTAGAGTGGATTCCGGAGGGCAGCAGCGTCTCCTGGGGAGGTTCGATGTCTGTCAATGAGATTGGTTTAAAGCAGGCGATCTGCGGGGGAAATTATAAGGCATATAACCGGGAAGCGGCAGAGACGCCGGAGAAGAAGCGGGAGATCGAGCTGATCGCATATGATTGTGATTATTTTCTGACCAGCGCCAATGCGATTACGGAGGACGGAGTGATCGTGAATATCGACGGAATCGGGAACCGGGTATCGGCAATTGCAAACGGACCGAGAAATGTGGTGATGATCGTGGGTATGAATAAGGTGGTTAAGGATGTGGAGAATGCGGTGTCCAGAGCAAGAAATGAGGCTGCGCCGATCAATGCCCAGAGATTCGGGTTAGATACGCCGTGTTCTAAGGCAGGGACGTGTTTTGACTGTAAGTCCCCGGATACCATATGCTGCCAGTTCCTGGTGACCAGGTTCTCAAAGAAGGCACAGCGGATCAAAGTGATCCTGGTGAATGAGGATCTGGGCTTTTAGGGCGTGTCAGTGAGGTATGTGAAGATGCAGTTCGGAGCCGTCTGCCGAGAGGGATTCGGACTGCATTGGAATTTAAGTGATTTTCGGATAATATCCCTTGACAAAATACGAATATTTGATATAATAAAAAAGTGCTCGTAGCTGGTCACCTGGTAAGCTCGTGGAAGACCTCGCTAACGGCGGTGACATGCATCGCACGTAAGAGACCAAAGTACGGTCTCTAAGTGCTCGTAGCTAGGCGCAGTAGCCAAGTGGTAAGGCATGGGTCTGCAACACCCTGATCCACCGGTTCAAATCCGGTCTGCGCCTCTTAGAAAAGCCCGGAAATTCAAGGTTTCTGCGGCTTTTTTGCTTTGTACTTAAATTAACATGAATAGAGCCGCTTTTTTGGCGGCTCAATATTATTTCTGCAAAGAATATGTCAATGTTTTTTGAATAGATTCACAGGTTTAATCAAATTGATACCGTTCTAAAAGATAAATCGGCAGTGTCTCGACTTTACCATTTACCCCGCCTTTTGTATCGCCCTTTAGATAAAGAAGTTTCTGTGCTTTCCCTTGTGTTTCAAAAGCAATTTCTTCCGGGAACTCCTGACGTTTTAAAAGGTCTATATAAACATAGTTTTCGTTAAGGGTTCCGGAGCGTGTAGGAGCGTCTGCTCCGGATCGGGACAGATAATAATAGGTAATGCCCAGATCCATAAAGAAGCATCGGCTGGAAGGTTTAAAATCCAGGATATCCATCTCAATAATCTTGCCGCAATACCCGACGATCCCGGATTGATAAAGCCAGTTGATTGCACGGAAGTATGTAGCTTTTGACAGATTACTGGAATGATTTTTCATAACCAGCTTTTGCAGTTCCTCGCTGATACTGCCCTCATCTAATCCCTTTTTCTCTCGTAGGAGGATGCGGCAGATGCTTAAAGAGATGTTGGTAAATACGCTGACATCTTCAATGTCCGTAAAGTAACGCATAGATTCATTTAAGAAGATGCGTATGATCCTTACCAGTTCTTTTTAAATCTCCGGCTTTCTGTCATCAGCATGATCCAAAGGCAGGCTGCTGTATTCTTGATACAAGGATGGATCAAACGCTTCCAGAAACTCCTGGAAAGAAAGCGTAAAGATCCGTATACTGGTAACATCCCCGCTTGAGAAACGGAAATCCGGCTCTAGGACACGTCCCAGGTAGCTTCCTGTCACAATAAAATGCGCCTGGAACTGCCGGGAGGAAGCTTTCTTTAGAACATATAAAATATTATAACAAAGAATCGGGTATCCATATAGTAGGAATTTTGATTTTCTGTTTTAATCCTTTCATACGGTCAGCACATTAGTATATCATTGGGGAATTTTAACTATTGATTTCAAACTGTTGATTTTGTACAATATTTTCATAACAGATTTTATTTCAGGAAGATTTATTAAAGGAGGACCGGATAATTATAGGTATGTACGTATAATTATCTACGAATAAAGGCACATGAATTTCTCACAGTTACAGTCATTTATTACCGTTGTACAGCTTCACAGTTTTTCAAAAGCAGCAGATCAGCTTCACTTTTCCCAGTCAACCATTACTTCACATATCAGTGAATTAGAAAAAGAGCTGGGACAGCAACTACTGGTCAGAAGTACACGGAATTTCCAACTTACGGAGGCAGGCATGAGCTGCTATAGCTTTGCGGTAGCAGTTGTATCGCGCAAAAATGCATTGCTGTGTGAATATAATAAAAATTCACAGGCTCAAAAAATTTTGCGCATAGTAACATCATCGCTTCCTGTACATTCTTATTTGCCAAAGATATTAACAGAATATCATTCAACTCATGCTGATGTATTCTTAAAAGTCGTTCCAAGCGATAGTTATACTATTGCAGAGGCTATGAAGGAGCACCAGGTTCATATTGCATTTTGCGGTTACGAAGCAAAAAATAAAAATTATATTTATACCCCTATAGCAAAAGATCAGCTTATTGTTATTACGCCTGATTCCGAACCATTTCGTTCGCTGGATCCCGAAGCGCCGTTTCCGGAAGAGCTTCTCCTTTCGCAGCCAATGATATGCCGAGCACCGATATCGGGAACACGTCTTGAATTCGAAAAATATTTAGTCAGCCAGGAAATCTATGCAAAGCCCATTGTTATTTGTGAAATGCCCGATACATTTTCTATTATTAATTGTGTAAGCGAAGGAATGGGAATTGCGGTATTATCTTCTTTTGAGGTACAGCAGGTTGCGGCAAAAAAGAAACTTCTCTGCTTTTCACTAAAAAATTTCCCCGACCGGTCTTTATATGTTGTCAAGCAGAAACGTGACAGATTACTGTCTTATGAGCGGGAATTTTATGATTATGTCCTAGAGCGTGTTTGAAACAGGCAAATTATTTTGACAAAGAATAGTAATTTTTCATTAATCATACTATTTATTGAAAAAAAAGGATATCCTCCTGTTTTGTTGACTATGCATATCTTTTATGATAGGTTTAAGAAGAACCTAGGTGCAAAAATAAAAAGGAGAATTTATCTAATGAAAAGAAAGTCTGTTTTGATTTCTGGAATACTTATTCTTGCCCTTCTGCTGCCTGCCTGCAGTTCAAAGGAAGAAGTTTCGGAAGAAAAGAATATACAAGATACAAAAGATACAAAAAGTGAGATCGAAGGATCCGCTGCAGAGACGATTACTTTAAAAATCGGTACTCATGGAAGTTTTAGTCCTTATGCTTTTATAGATGAAAATTCGGATGAGCCACAGGGATATGAGATAGACGTTATGAATGAAATAGCAGAAAGAAAGAATCTGGATGTTACCCTGGAAGTCGCTGAATGGAATGGTGTATTTGGTATGTTGGACGCCGGCCAGTTAGACACAATTGCGTGCGTAGTAAGCCCTACTGAAGAACGTAAAGAAAAATATGATTTCTCAGACCCTTATATTAAAATGGATATTGGAATTGGAGTACAAAAGGGACAAGCCTCATCTATCGCGAAGCTAGAGGATCTTGCCGGAAAGAAGATCGGAGTAAATGCAGGCGGACAGGCAATGAAAAAGCTTGAATCACTTCAGGACACCGTCCAGTTTGAGATTGTTGCTTACGACAGTCCTACCAGTATGGAGTATGACTTAGCCCTTGGAAGGCTGGACGGCATATATGAATCAATAGTTGCAATTCTGCAGGCTGCCGACCGTGGTGACTGCGATATTGAGCCGGCTGATATGGAGCCCTTAGTCACATCACTGTGTGCGTATCCTTTTGTCAAAGATAACGAGCAGAATAAAGAAGCTATGGACAGAATTAACGAAGCATTGGCTGAAATGCGCGAAGACGGCACTCTTATGGAGCTTTCAATGAAATGGTTTAATATTGATCAAATAACCATTGATGAATAAAAATAATCTGTCTCAAAGATGACTCCATCTTGAAGATGTGGGTCATTTTATTTGTACGGGGGAAATGAAATGTATACTGATTTATTAAGGCAGCTGGAATTATCTCTGCATTTAAAGAAAAAACCAGTAGGAATACATTTTTTCTTAATTCCAGAAGAATATGATGCCGCTGCTGTATCTTCTTCACAAAATAAAAAGAGTATCTGTTCCTATATTAGTCAGGCTGCGCAGGATGGTATCTGTCAAAAGGCTAGTCACGAGTATGTAAGCTGCCCCGGCGGGCTTGCTGCACTAGGACTAAAAAAGCCGGGGAATTTTGTAAAATCCGGAAAACAATTTTTTCTTATGAAGCTTTATGAAAGTATGCCGGTCGCAAGAAAAGTAATATCCCAGCTTGGCTTTATGGAACTGCAGACTTATGGCTTTGAAATAGGTCCATTAGAAAAGATGAGAAATGCTGATGTTGTGATCATGCTCGGAAATGCATGGCAGATGATGCGAATGGTTCAGGGCTATACCTATCATTATGCTATACCGGAAAATCTTGGCACAGCGGGGAATCAGGGAGTATGCGCGGATCTGGCGGCGCGGCCTTTTCAAAAAAATGATTTTAATTTTTCCATGCTTTGCCCCGGCGCCCGAATTCACATGAAATCGACAGAAGATGAAATGGGGTGCGGGATGCCGATACATCAGTTTAAACCAGTTGTTTCAGCTGTTATAGCCACTACGTCACTAGCCATGACAAGGCAGGAGAAACAGGAACTGCTTAAAAGAATGAATTCGCTGTCTGATTTAGATTGTGAGATAGAGTTGGATAAAATGTATGGTACCTATCATAAAAATTCTCTTTATCCTCATGAATTGTATGACAGATAAGAAAGAAGTATTAGAAAGGGTATTATATGCGATTCGATTTTGGATATGTGATCAAAGTATTCCCGAATATTCTAAGCTATTTACCTATAACTCTGGGGATTGCTTTTTTATCAGGGGCTATCGCGATGATGTTGTCAGTCGGACTCCTGGCATTGCGGAAAATACAATGCATGCCATTGCAGGCTGTCCTTAATTTTTATCTGGATTTTTTCCGAGGGACACCCGTAGTAGTCCAGCTTTTTTTCCTATATTATGGTCTGGCACAGCTTTTCCCTATATTTAAAAATCTAAATGGGCTTACCGCGGCAGTGATCGGCTTGAGCTTAAACGCCTCTTCTTATATGTCCGAGAGCATGCGCGGGGCTGTCCAGTCAGTTCATCCAAGGCAGTTAGAGGCAGGGCTGGCGTGCGGGCTTACACAAGCACAGGTCATGCGGCATATAGTTTTCCCCCAGGCGGCAAGAATAGCTGTCCCCACACTTACGAACGATTTTATCGGTCTTATAAAAAGTTCTGCTGTTGCCTTCGTACTAGGCGTCCGGGATGTAATGGCACAGACGAAAATGCTTGGCGGAAGTTCTTACCGTTTTTTTGAGTGTTATTTTGTCGCGATCATCATCTATTTTATCTTAACAAAGCTTATTCATATGTTTCAGCTATGGCTCGAAAACAGATTGGATGTAAGAACAAGAAACGGAGGAAAAAATGCTCCAGATCAGTAACTTAACGAAATCCTTTGGGACGCTGCAAGTGCTAAACGGCATTGACCTGCATATAAAAAAGGGAGAGGTAGTCTCTATTATCGGTCCTTCAGGAACAGGAAAATCCACTCTTTTACGCTGTATCAATTATTTAGAACAGCCAACATCCGGTACGATCACAATAGATGGGATCAGTATATCTCCTGAGACACAATCGCGGAAAAGGCTCTACGAAATCCGTAGAAAAAGCTCTATGATCTTTCAGGACCACTCTCTCTTTGAAAATAAAACAGTTTTAGAAAATATTACCCTACCGCTCATTTCTGCATATGGGTATTTAAAAGCAGACGCAGAAACGAAGGCTATGAATATTCTACGGACAATTGGTCTTGCGGACAAATATGATCAATATCCGTATGCACTTTCAGGAGGGCAGCAGCAGCGCGCAGGAATCGGGCGGGCAATTGCCATCGAGCCAAAAGTAATGTTGTTTGATGAGCCGACTTCCGCGTTGGATCCTTCCTTGATCAATGAGGTTCTTGAGTTGATCCTTTCATTAGCCGAAAAGCATATGACAATGCTGATCGTTACTCATGAAATGGGTTTTGCCAGTCATGTATCCGACCGTATTATTTTTATGGATCATGGTGTTATTCTGGAAGATGGGACGCCGGATCAGATCTTTACAAATCCTCAGTGTAAGGAGACTGAAGATTTTATCAAAAGTACAATACATAGAATAAACTATTAAAATTGGAGAAAAGATGAAACGATATGCAATATATGGAAAAGGCGGTATAGGAAAATCAACAATAACATGTTCGCTGTCTGCCGCACTGGCTCAAAAAGGCTACAAGGTCCTTCAGATCGGATGCGACCCGAAAGCAGACTCGACTGCCTCATTGCTTGGCGGGCGGTCCTTAACCCCCATTACAGAATATCTCCGGCAGAATGATGAACTGCCCTCTCTTAAGGATATCATTGTTCAAGGATATGGAGGCGTATACTGTGCCGAAGCAGGCGGGCCTACCCCGGGAATCGGATGCGCCGGAAGAGGGATACTAATGGCATTCCATCTATTAGATGAACTGGAAGCGATCCAGATGATCCAGCCGGATTATGTACTATATGATGTTCTCGGAGATGTTGTCTGCGGCGGTTTTGCCGCTCCGATCCGTGACAGCTATGCTGATGAAGTGATCATAGTTACATCAGGTGAGAAAATGTCTTTATTTGCCGCGAATAACATTTTTCAGGCGGTGGAAAATTTTAAAGAACAAAATTACGCTCAGGTACGCGGGGTTATTCTTAATAAAAGAAATGTTCCGAATGAGGAAAGCCTTGTCGGAGAATTTCTAAATGCTTCCGGTCTTTCCTTATTAGGCGTCATTCCAAGAGATAATACAATTCCTTTTTACGAAAATAAAAACCAGACAGTAATAGAGGGAGATTCAACACTCCCCGTAGCGAAAAAAATCATAAGTATTGCGGAAAAATTATGAAAAATTATAATACTCTCACCATTGCACAGGCTGAAGAGCTGTTGCTAAAGCATCAGCCTATTCCTGGAAATTTATATGAAAATGCCGAACGGAAGGTTCTTCTATATCCTCACGATGGAGATGGAGGTACGATCCCGACAACGACTCCTCTTTGTATCCCCCATCTGATCACTCTGATGGTCTCGCCTATGGGATGCGGAATCCATCTGACAGAGACCGGAAGGGGATGTATGCACAATGAAGGAAGAGCATGGCTTTTACGCCTGACAGAAAAAGATATTGTCCTTGGCATGCAGGAACAACGGATAACACAGGCTGTAAATGAGATCTTGGAAAATACAACAGACCGAGTTGACGGTATATTATTATGTGCTACCTGTATGGATGCATTATTATCCACAGATCTTTCGGCAATTGCCAGGCATATTGAACGCCGCTTTCATACCAGAACAGAAGCTGAATTCATGGGGCCTTTTTTAAATGATTCGCCGAAACAGGCTGAATTTCGGATGATGTCAGCTGTTTACAGACTCCTTCGGTCTCCGAACGACCCTGCGAAGATCCCTGCCGTTAATATTATAGGTACTTTGGAGAAGCCTGCATGCCTCCCGGAATTATACCATTTTCTTAGACCGCTTGGAATTGAGGATATATTCTGTATAAGCGATTTTGACTCTATAGAAGATGCAGATATTATGACACAGTCCAAAGCAAATATTATACTAAATGCAGGGGCGCAAAATGCCGCCCGGTATATGGAAAAGTCATGGAAGATCCCAGGTGTTTTTATGTCCCCGTCCTGCGATGTTGAAATGATCTCGGCAAATTATGACCGCTTGTCTCAAATACTGGGAACACCAATTAATGACAGTTGTTTACGTTCAGAGGTATCAAATCAGATAAAGCTGATAGCCCCCTACTTAAAAAACTATCGCTGCGGGGTAGGCGGCAAGAATAATGTTCCCTGTTTTTCAGCTGCATGCAGCTTGATAAAGCTGGGATGTGATGTCCGGATCATCTTTGCCCATAACATTACACAGAATGATCTAGAAGAAATAACATGGCTTAAAAATAAAAAACCTAATATAAAAATATATTTTGACAGTCACCCATCCATGTATGGATACAGGGCGTCAGCAGATGAATTTAACTTGTCTTTTGGTGTGCCAGACCCCTTTCTTTGCCGTTCCGAGGGGATTCTTGATGCACCCCTGCTCGATTTTTGCAGCACTTATTCTGATATTCTGGATTTTATAGAGAATCTTAAAAATACGATCAGCAGACCTGTTAAAAAAAGTGGTAAAACAATTTCTAAATATAAAAAATGTTGGCATTATAACACAACGAATGAAGGAGAAAATGATAATGAAGGGATTGTACCGTAACTTTCCGGCATTTGCCCCAGACTATACGGGGGTATCTTCGCTTCTTTTTGATGAAAATGCAATAACTGTTTTTCTGGATCCACATGGCTGCAATGGGCAGTCGCTATACTATATGGATCCTCGCTTTGAAGATTTTTCCAGGATGCCTAAAAGTTTTTCCTGCGGAATTCGGGAAAAGGACGCTGTTTTCGGTCTGGAATCGCTTGTAGAGAAAAAAATCACGAAATTGCTGAAAGACGTAACGGGCGATTATATCGTATTACTTGGCACGCCGGTTCCTGCAATGCTTGGCGTAGATTTTAGGGCGCTTTCAAGGAAGATCGAGCATCTTACCAATATTCCTACATTTGGAATACCGACCACAGGACTTTGTTTTTATGATGAAGGGCAAAGGATGTTTTTTGATCATATTTTGGACTGGACTGAATCGGGTGCAAATAATTTTGAGCCTGAAAAGGCTGATGTGCATATAATAGGCGCAACCCCTTTAGATGGTTGGGATTATACGTCAATGAATGATTACGTCTCCCTCCTGGAAGACTGTGGAATTACAGATGTTTCCTGTTGGGGGCAGGGAAATTTATTACAAAAAGCAAAAGGGATCAAGAATTCAAGACTAAATATTGCAGTATCGGCGACTTCGCTTCATATGGTAGAAAGGCTAAAGCAATCATATGGTACGCCATATATTATGGGTTACCCAATTGGAAGCCTGATGGAGAGATATTTTAAAGAACTAATAAAAGCAAAAGTAAATATACAAACGCCGCCCTCCCAGCCAGAAAGAACGTTTGTAAACACAGATATCAACGGAATCCTGATCCTGGGCGATCCCATTAATAGTTGTATGCTCCGTAACTGTCTCCGGATGCAATTTGGCATATCAAAAGTCGATATTGGTTTCTGCTTTCGTCCGCCTTCTGTGTGTGTGCAGAAAAATGATTTTATTTTTTCAGAAGAATATGAACTTAAGCAAACAATATCAGCCAGGCAAGAATATGATCTGATGATCGGAGATCCTTTATTTAAAAGCTTCATCCCATGTAAGAAATATATAGATTATCCTAATATTGCTGTATCCGGACGGCTTTATGCTTCGGAAATAGATCGCGTATTTGGAAAGTGGGGGGACGCCTTTATAAAAAAATATATTACATAGGCGGACCTATTCGAAGGCGGACAGAATTCAATGGTTCACTGCTTTTTTACTTTTTTGATATCCATAAGCTATTATTTATGTTTTAATATAGAAGATAGGAATAAATAAACATTACGAAAAGGTAAAACAGGAGGTAAGAACAATGAATTTATTTCCACCGGCTGAAGTAGCAAAAAATTATATTGCAACAGGAAAAGGAAAGGTCAGTACGCCGGTTCCGAAGATGTTTCTTCTGGCGGTTCTGGCGGGAGTTTTTATTGCGATGGGAGGTATCGGAGCGACGACGGCGGCAGTGTCGATCCCGCTTCCGTCTGTGGGAAAGCTCGTAGGCGCGTGCGTATTCCCGGGCGGGCTTACGATGGTCCTTCTTGCGGGGAGCGAACTCTTTACGGGGAACTGCCTGCTTACGATCCCGCTTCTGGAAAGAGAGATCACGGTAGCAGGGATGGCGAAGAACTGGGCGGTCGTGTATCTTGGAAATTTTGCGGGGAGCCTTCTTGCGGCGGCAGGCGTGGTTTTTTCACATCAGATCAGCCTTTTTGGCAATGGAATGGCTGTATCCGTTATCTCTACGGCAGCCGGCAAATGTTCG
Organism: Dorea sp. 5-2; assembly: GCF_000403455.2. GTDB lineage: Bacteria > Bacillota > Clostridia > Lachnospirales > Lachnospiraceae > Sporofaciens. Next base: position 115,255 of record NZ_KE159737.1, read on the forward strand.
CTTTCCTTCGGAGACGCGCTGATAAAGGGGATTCTGTGTAATTTCCTCGTGTGCATCGCGGTGTGGATCTCCTTTGCGGCAAAGGATGCGGCGGGGAAGATCGCGGGATTATTTTTCCCGATCATGATCTTCGTGCTGAGCGGGTTTGAACACAGTATTGCAAATATGTATTATATCGCGGCGGGTTTATTTGCGAAGGGTATTCCGTCCTATGCCCAGGCGGCGGCAGAGGCGGGAGTCGAAACAGGCTCGCTGACCTGGGGGAATTTTCTAGGGGCGAACCTTCTTCCGGTCACGATCGGGAATATCATCGGCGGCGCCGTATGCGTAGGCTGTGCTTACTGGTTTATTTACCTGAAAAAAACAGAAAAATAACTTCTCGGAATTTCAATAAATGAGATATCGAGTGCCTGCCCCTTTGCTACAGGCAAACTTTAAAATGGGCGGATTTCGTAACAGTGAAGCCGGAAGGCTGAACTGTTACGAATCTTCAAAATTTCAAAAGAACATCGGAAAACGTGTTGTATACCAGAAAAGAATGTGTTATAGTATTTTCACATCAAAGACGATCAATAATCCAGGTAATCTTATTTTCTTAATCTGACATTCGTCAGGATTTACCCATTATGTGATTTGAAATTATGTAATCCCAAAGGACAGGTGGTGTTTGCCATGAAATGTATTTAATCTTATTTTTGTTTCATTTTACCTGAGTTTAACGGCTCTGAACCCTTGCATACAGGCAGACAATTGAATATAATGGAGGTAGTGGATGGCAGACAATCTCTTGCAGTGGCATGACGGGTTTCATGCTTCACTTCAGATCGAACTTCGGGGAGAAGCTGCGCAGCTAGAATTCTATTCAGAGCATGAATTATATAAGAAGGCTCTGCGTGTCGATACTCTGGTCATAAAGAATTCTGATGATACGCCTGTACAAAAGAAGATCGGGAAAATTTTCCGGAAATACAACTTAATAGAGTATAAAAGTCCTGGTGATTATCTGAGCATCAATGATTTTTACAAAGTATATGGATATGCCTGTCTCTATCAATCGAATACGGAGAAGACCCATGAGATTGCCATGAAGGATGTGACCATAACTTTCGTGTGCAGCCATTATCCAAGAAAAATGCTGAAGATCTTGAAGGAAGAGAGAAAGATCGAAGCAGAACGGATAGAGAATGGGATCTATAGGCTGAAAAATGACTCGATCGCGATGCAGATACTGGTGACCTGGCAGCTTTCGGCGGAAGAGAACCGGTGGCTTACCAGCCTGACACGGAATCTGCCAATGAATGAGAATACCAAGATGCTGTTAAGAGAATATCAGCGGAATAAGGGATCTATATTGTATCAGTCGGCGATGGATCTGATCATGCAGGCGAATAAAGGAATTATGGAGGAGGACGGAAGTATGGTATGTGATGTATTAAAAGAGATCTTCGCTGATGAATGGAAAGAGAAAGAACTTCAGATGCAGGAGAAGGAGAGCCGGATGCAGGAGAAGGAGAGCCGGATGCAGGAGAAGGAGAGCCGGAT
>NZ_KE159737.1:116986-280246 GCF_000403455.2 Dorea sp. 5-2
CCGGATACAGGAGCGGGAAATTTTACTGTTACAAAAAGAAGCGGATAGTAAAAAGAGAATTGAAAAGAGGGAGAAGCGTCTGCATTCGCTCATCCAGCTTCTTCTGCATGAGAATCTTATGGATGATCTGAGAAGAGTAAGTGAAGACGCGGGATATCTTGAACAAATGTATCAACGCTATGGATTGTAATATCGGTTGTTGAGAGGGATAATTTTAGCGGGTAAATGTGCAAGTATTTGTGGGGCTGTTGTGAGGATCTTCCGTCTCGCAACAGCCTTCTTCAGATTGAGCAGTTCCAATGGCAGGCGGGCGTCTTTGAGAATTATTGCTTTGCGGGGGAGGCTTATCAAAGGTTCCGGTTTCCAATCCGAAAGGAAGATACCTGATCGTGACGGACAGGGATCACGGAGACTATGGCGAGGAGACAGCCGGGTTTGATGACATTGGGGAGATTGCGGACAGGATCCTTCAAAGTATCGGCATGCACTGGGAAATGTACTAGAAATACGAAGAAGAACAGAAAAGGAGTTCGGATGGATCGGGTGAGAATAAAAAGAGAATATCGGCGGCGGTACTGATCCTAGGACTGCTGGCTGGTTCTGGATGTACAGGGCAGGAAGACGGGGAATATCGTGAAGAGCGTGTATTAGACAGATAAGATATGGCATACGGATCGTGTAAATATGATCCATATGCCATATCTTTTTGCGTGTTGGATTACTTTCTAGCTTTTTGCAAATGTGAACTGATCAACCAGTTTTTTCAGGCTAGCCGCCTCGGCGGAGAGCTCTTCGCTTGCGGCGGCGCTTTCCTCCGCAGTAGCGCTGTTGCTCTGTACGACCGAAGTGATCTGGCTGATGCCTTCGTTAACTTGAAGGATGGCGTCGGATTGCTCGTTGGATACCGATGCGATCTGGTCGATCGACTCGATCATAGTATCGATACTGCCGACTACCTTCTGTAATGTATTTGCCGTATGTTCCGCGATCTCATTACCCGTCTGCACGGCTTCCGTAGAGTGCGAGATGAGTACAGAAGTATTCTTCGAAGCTTCGGCGGATTTGCTTGCCAGATTACGTACCTCATCTGCAACAACAGCAAAGCCCTTGCCCGCTTCCCCGGCTCTCGCCGCTTCCACCGCTGCGTTCAGCGCCAGGATATTGGTCTGGAAAGCGATATCTTCGATGGTCTTGATGATCTTTCCGATCTCGTCGGAACTGGAATGGATCCGTTCCATGGCAGACATCAGTTCCTGCATCTGGTGGTTACATGCAGAGACGCCTTCGCCTACACTGTGCGTCTGTTTGCGGACGTCTAATGCGCCGCTTGCGGTATGCTTCGCCTGATTGGAGATCTCGCTGATCCGCGCCGCGAGTTCCTGGACGGAACTTGCCTGCTCAACAGAACCCTGGCTTAGATTCTGCGCGCTGGAAGATACCTGGCTGCTGGCGTTCGATACCTGGTCTGCGGAAGTGTTGATCTGGAGAAGCGTATCGCTCAATTCCAGTTTCAACATACGCATGGATATCAGAATGCTCTGGAAGTCGCCTACGTAGGCTTCTCTGTTCTGGGAATGGATATCCAGGTTCTGGTTAGCCATCTCGTGAAGCAGGAAGTCGATATCGTGGATGATAGCTGACAGACCGGCTACCAGATCGGCAGTGGACGCCATTAATATTCCGGTCTCATCTTCATTGACTGCTTCCGGGACAGGTGTTTCCAGATCGCCTTCTACCAAGAGACGCATACGCTCCGCACAAGCCTTCATCGGATTGCCGATGCTGTTGGCAAGTTTCAGCGCTACGATGATAGAAAGCAGGATGGCAAATACCATCATTACGAGATTGATGATAATGTCAAAATATGTACTGGAAAGATAATCCAACTGTGGGGCGACAACAGCAAGGCTCCACCCGTCGGTGCCGTTTACTGGTGCATAAGCTGCAAACATCTTATCCTTACCGCTCTTATAGCTTCCAAAATCGTTCTTGCCTTCGCGCATAGAAGCGTGGATCGCGGCAAGCTCCTTTAAAGAAGACTCGCTCTTGGCTTCTTCTTCAATATTTTGGACGGTGATCGTCTCCAGCGTAGTGTCTGCGATGGTATAGCCGGTATTGTTGATCATATAGGCACGGCTGTTTTCGCTGACTTTGATGGATGTTACGATATCATTCAGGAATGTTTCCGGGGGAACGAAATAGACGACGCCTATGATCGAAGAACCCTGGATCCCTCCTTCATAAATAGGGGCGGCAACCATGATGGAAAGTTCGCCCGTTACCTTGCTGATCAGCGGTTCGGATACGTAGACATTGCCCTGCATTGCCTGCTTAACGTACTCACGGTCAGAATAGTTGTTGCCGTCAAAGATACTGACGCCGTCAGGACCGACAATGTTTCCGCGCTGAAATCCATGCATACTGACCCTTTCATCTATGATCGAGCGCTTTTCTTCCAACGAAACATCCGCATCAAGCAGTTGAGATATACAGCCGGTATCCATGGCGACGTTCTTGTATGCGGTTAATTCCTGTTCGATGCGCTCGGCTGCAAGAACAGCAGTCTCACGCATCATTTGATCCACAGTCTTTAAGGTGCTGTTGTAATTGAGTGAGATACTTGCCGCACCCACAACGAGCTGTGTGATCAGGACCGTCACCATAAGACATAAGGTGATTTTTGTCCGAATGCTTTTCATTGCTCTTTTAACCTCCTGTTTTATTCATAGATTGTATATGATAACATCATCCGATATCAATTATAAGAATTAGTACTGTAGTTTGTCAACTGTCTTCTAATATTCTTGCGATCTCAAAAAGTTCTTTCTTTGTGCGGGAAAACAGATTAAAATTGTGATAAAGGCAAATATGCAGATGAGAGGGAAAAGGAATGGATAAATGGCTGATGCATGAAATTCGGAAGATCACGGCGGAAGAGCAGGCATATCTGGACGGAGACGTCCGTGTAAAAAGGGACATCTACACGCTGGCAGGGGAAGCCCGGCAAACGGACGCAGAAGAGGCGGCGCCATGCGGGGAGGGAACCGTGAAGGAGGATCGGTTTGAGGTAGACTGTCAGCGATTCCTGCAGGAGGGGAAGCTGATCACGGTAAGACACCACAGCCGCTTCATAGAATTTCCTCTTCATCAGCATAATTACATCGAGATCATGTATGTGTGTTCCGGCGAGATCACACATTATATCGACGGCAAAGAATTGGTCATGCAGGAAGGAGACCTGCTTCTTCTGAATCAGCATGTCAGGCACGGGATCAGGCGCGCCGGTATGGACGACGTGGGGGTTAATTTCATCGTTCTGCCGGAATTCTTCGATATCCCGTTTCAGATGATGCAGAAGCAGAATATTGTCGCCGACTTCCTGCTGGGGATACTCCGGCAGAAGAATGCGGTTCCGCAGTATCTGAATTTCCGGCTTGGCGGGCAGAAGGCGATCTCGAACCTGATGGAAAATATGATCGCGTCTATTGTGAGTGAGAGTATGGGTTTGGATCCGGGGATGCAGCCTGCCGGGGGAGGGCGGGGCAATAAAGACGTGATCAACCAGTATTCCATGGGACTGGTCTTTCTGTATCTGATCGAGCATATAGACACATTGTCGGATAATTCTTCTTCCAGCTATGAGGATGTCATCGTCCAGGCGACGCTGCGATATATCGACTCACATTACAGAACGGCGTCCTTAGGGGAGATCGCGGATGAGTTCCGGATGTCTCTGCCGGCATTGAGCAGGATGATCAAGAGAAGCACAGGCTATACATTTCAGGAGCTTTTGATGCGCAGGCGGTTTTAGAAGGCGGCGATGCTTTTGGTGGAGACGGGGCTTCCGGTGGAAGAGATCGCGGCGAATATCGGGTATGAGAACCATAGTTATTTTTACCGGCAGTTTAAGGCGCGCTGTAAGATGACGCCGAATCAGTACCGCATTATGCACAGGGAGGATCGGAGGATCAAGATTTAGTGTGCGGGATGGTTTTGTGTAAGATATATTGTGTGGTTGGAGAAGGAGCGTGCAAGAAAAGACAGTGTTTTCGGCAAGACAGGACATTATGGGATCCTGCGGAAAGTATTATAATAGAGACAGTTTTTAGAAACAGATTGGGAAGTAAACTGCAGAATAGCGAGGAGGAAGAAGATGAGTACATATTATCTGGCTGTGGATATAGGCGCGTCCAGCGGGCGCCATATGCTTGGGCGCTTGAAAGACGGCAGGATCCTGCTTGAAGAGATCTACCGGTTCCCCAACGGAATGGTACGTGCGGACGGACATCTTTGCTGGGATGTGGAAGCGTTGTTCCGTGAGATCAAGGAAGGGTTAAAGCGGTGTAAGGAGATGGGAAAGATCCCTTCCTTCATGGGGATAGATACCTGGGGCGTGGATTATGTGCTGTTAGATGAGAATGACAAGATCCTTGGGAAAACATATGGATATCGGGACGGCAGGATGAACGGGATGGACGCAAAAGTGTATGAGAAGATCTCGGCGGAGGATCTCTATGCGCGCACCGGGATCCAGAAGCAGCTCTTTAACACCATCTATCAGCTGATGGCGGTGAAGCAAAGAGAGCCGGAGGTTCTGGCAAAGGCAAAGAGCATGTTGATGATTCCGGATTATTTTCATTTTCTTTTGACCGGAGAGAAGCGGACGGAGTATACCAACGCGACTACGACACAGTTGGTGAGCCTTGTCTCAAAGGACTGGGATTACGAGCTGATCCATATGCTGGGGTATCCGAGAGAAATATTCGGGAAGATCAGCGAACCCGGAACCCTGGCGGGGAGCTTCCGTGAAGAGATCCGCGAAGAGGTTGGCTTTGATTGTCAGGTGGTCCTGCCTGCTACGCATGATACAGGTTCCGCCGTTGCCGCGGTGCCGACCACAGAGGAGGATGTGCTGTATATCAGCTCCGGCACCTGGTCCCTCATGGGAACGGAGCTGATGGAGGCGGATCGTTCGGCAGAGAGCAGATGCCAGAACCTTACGAATGAAGGCGGTTATGGATATCGCTTCCGGTATCTGAAGAATATCATGGGGCTTTGGATGATCCAGTCGGTCCGGAAGGAATTGGAAGAAGAGTATTCTTACGGATATATCTGTGAACAGGCGCGGCGGCAGGAGATTCCTTCGCTTGTGGACTGTAACGACGATATGTTCCTGGCTCCGGCAAGCATGGCGGAGGCGGTGAAGGAATACTGTGAGAAGACCGGGCAGCAGGCGCCACAGAATGAGTGGGAGACTGCGGCAGTCATTTATAACAGCCTGGGGAAATGCTACGGGGATACCATCCGGCAGATCGAACAGCGGACCGGTAAGCATTATGACCGGATCTATGTGGTAGGCGGCGGTTCCAATGCGGCATATCTGAATCAGATCACGGCAAAATACACCGGGCGGACTGTATACGCGGGGCCCAGAGAGGCTACCGCGATCGGGAATCTGTTGGCACAGATGCTTTATAACCGGGAATTTGCAGGCTTGAAAGAGGCGAGAGCGTGCGTAAGAGAGTCTTTTGATATCGTAAAGTACGAGAAGTAATTCCCGTCTTTTCGGTTGGTTTTATGAAAGGAGAAGGAATCATGTTAGTAAACACAAAAGCAAGAATCGGCGTATTTTCCATTGCCCTGGGCGCATATCTGCCGCAGTTTCCGTCTCTGGAGCCGGAATTCGAGGCACAGTACGAGGCATTCCGGGATACGATCCCGAAGACGGTGGAGATCGTGGACGGCGGCATCGTCACTACAAAGGAGTTGGCGCAGGCGGCGGGGGACAGGTTCCGTGCGGCGGATGTCGACCTTGTGATCCTGCAGCTTTTGACTTATGCGACTTCTTATAATATGCTTCCTGCAGTCCGGGATCTGGACGTGCCTGTGGTATTGGTAAACCTCCAGAAGAAGAAGGCGCCCGATTATGAGAACACGGATACGGCGACCTGGCTTGGGCAATTGTATGCCTGCGGCGCTGTCGGGGAGATGGTGGCAGACCTTGAGCGTGCGGGTAAGAGCCATGCGGTCGTCACCGGTGTCGTCGAGGGCGGAGATCCTAAGGTGCAGGCTGAGATAGAAGAGTGGTGTCTCGCCGCTTCGGTGCGCCGCCGCTTCCGGGATACGAACCTGGCGCAGATCGGACGCCCGTATCCGGGTATGATGGATCTGTATATAGATGAAACGAACCTCTATCACCGGATGTACCTCTATACCAAGCAGTTTGACTGGGAGAAGATGTGGGCGATCGCCGACCCTATTACGGATGAAGAGGTGATCCGGGCGAAGGCGCAGGATATCCTTGATACTTTTGAGATAGAAGGCGGCGGGACGATCCGGGACGTCTGGGATATGGCGAAATATGTGGCGGCTTTTGAACAGTGGGTGAAAGATGAACAGATTGCCTTTATCGCTTCTCATTATGACGGATTTGCCCAGGGGAAGGCAGGCGTCCTGGACAGTATGCTGATCCCTGCGTTCTCTATGCTGATCAAGCAGGGGATCGCCTGTGCGGTGGAGGGAGATATTAAGGTCGCTATGGCGATGAGTATTCTTAAGACGATCTCCGGAACAGGGCAGTTGGCAGAGATGTATTCGATAGATTTTGACGAAGACATCTGTATCATTGGGCACAGCGGTTCCGGCGACGCCGCTATATCCGCAAGGAAACCCACCATGAAGACCGTGCCTGTCTTCCACGGAAAGACGGGAGGCGGGTATCTGACCCAGTTTTACCCGCATCTTGGTCCGGCGACTTTCCTGGGGATCACCCAGGACCGGGACGGGAATTTCAAGTTTGTGGCGGCAGAGGGAGTGAATGAGCCTGGACCGATCTTTCAATTCGGCGATACCAATATGCGGACGCGTTTTCGCTGCGGGGCAAGGGAATTCTGCAACAGGTGGGCGAGGCGGGACCGACGCATCATATTAATTGTCATTCGGTAATTGTTACATAGAAGGGAGAAAGAGAATGAGTATCGGAGATGCAAGATTTGTACAGGGATTTATCCGCATGTGCAACGACGGATGGGAGCAGGGATGGCACGAGAGAAACGGCGGCAACCTGTCCTACCGTATGAAAGCGGAAGAAGTAGAAGAAGTAAGGGAATACCTAAAGGCGTCCGGCGAGTGGAAGGAGATCGGAACCAGTGTGCCGGGACTTGCGGGCGAATATTTCATGGTGACGGGAAGCGGCAAATACTTCCGCAACGCCATCTTAGACCCGGAGGACAGCATATGCATCATCGAGTTGGATGAAGCGGGCGAGAGATACCGGATCTGTTGGGGGCTGGTAAATGGCGGAAGACCGACCAGCGAGCTTCCAAGCCATCTGATGAACCACGAGGTGAAGAAGGCGGCGTCCGGAGGAACGCACAGGGTGATCTATCATGCCCACACAACAAACGTGATCGCCCTTACCTTCGTATTGCCTCTGACGGATGAAGTATTCACAAGGGAGCTGTGGGAGATGGCTACGGAGTGCCCGGTGGTATTCCCGTCTGGGATCGGCGTGGTGGGCTGGATGGTTCCCGGCGGCAGGGAGATCGCCGTGGCGACCAGCGAGTTGATGAAGCAGTATGACGTGGCGGTCTGGGCGCATCATGGGATGTTCTGCTCGGGAGAAGACTTCGATCTGACCTTCGGGCTGATGCATACCGTGGAGAAATCAGCGGAGATACTTGTCAAGACGCTGTCTATGCGTCCCGATAAGCTGCAGACGATCACGGCGCAGAATTTCCGCGATCTGGCGGTGGATTTCAAAGTGACGTTGCCGGAGAAGTTCCTGTACGAGAAGACGCTATAGTGACGGTTGGCGGTCTGGCATCAGAGAGGGATAAGACTATGACATATATGGATCATTACCATTCGCCGCTGGGGGATATTACGATCGCAGGCAGCGGCGGTGAAATTACCGGATTATGGTTTGACGGGCAGAAATATTTTGGGAGCACGCTTTCCGGAGCGTGTGAAGAAAAGACGCTGCCTGTATTTGAAGAAGCAAGAAGATGGCTTGACATTTATTTTAGCGGCAAAGCTCCGGATTTTACGCCGCCGCTTAAGATGGAGACGACTCCTTTCCGCAAAGCCGTATGGGAGATCCTGCTAGCCATTCCGTATGGCAAGACGATGACATACGGTGAGATCGCAGGGCATATAGCGAAGCAAAAGGGGCTTGCGTCGATGTCCGCGCAGGCGGTCGGAGGCGCGGTCGGACATAACGCGATCTCTTTGATCATTCCCTGCCACAGAGTGGTCGGCGCCAATGGAAGCCTGACAGGTTATGCAGGCGGGATTGAGAAAAAGGCGGAACTGCTCAGATTGGAAAAGGCAGATCGGGCGGGATATCTTGACGCATCTATATTTTTGCCTTATAATACCGATTGATCGGATATGAGAAGAAATAGGGGAAGCGATAAGGTGAAGGCCAGGATGTGAAGAGAAAAGGAGAAAAGACTATGAAGATTGCAGTTACTTATGAGAATGGAAATGTTTTTCCGCATTTTGGGCATACGCAGCAGTTTAAGGTTTACGACGTCTTAGAGGGGAAGGTTACAGGAGAGCAGATCGTAGATACGGCAGGAAGCGGACATGGAGCTCTGGCAGGGCTGCTCTCGGCACAGGAGGTAGACGTGCTGATCTGCGGAGGGATCGGCACAGGCGCACAGAACGCGCTTGCCGAAGCCGGGATCCGGTTATATGGCGGCGTGTCAGGCAGTACGGATGAAGCAGTGAAGGCGTTCCTTGCCGGCGGGCTTAAGTATGATCCGGATGTTCGATGCAGTCACCACGGAGGACATGGAGAAGGACACCACTGTGGAGAGAATAAGCATGGATGCGGGGGACACAGGTGTGAAAATATTTGATCTGTTTCGAGGGAAGGGCGAAAAGGAACCTGTGAAATCCGAAGAAACAGGCGCTGTGAACCAACTTCAGAATTATTCGGACATGCGCGTGGAAGTCAATGATATGGACGGACGCTTTCTTTTCATTGCGAAATTACAGCGAGTATGGAAGAATACGGCGGAGTTGTTCCAATATTCGGAGATAGAGATTCCGGAAGAGATGCTCCCGGATGAGACGGCGCCTCTTCCTGTAAAGATACGCGGATACAGCGATCATGAAAAGAAAGCAGTCTATATGGAGGGACACATCACCCCGGAACCGGAACATAAATGGAAAGTAGAGGAATTGACGGTTGTCAGGATTGAAAACGACCGTGCTTTCTTCCGGCTAAGCACAGATATAGAGGCAACGATAACGATGTTCAGTGGACTCGAGATGGGGGAAAAGCCGTGCAGACTGCTGAATATCAGCGTAGGAGGGGCGTCTGTCAGTTCGGAGAGCAGATATCATGAAGGCGATAAATTCCTGCTGAAAGTTCAATTACTAGAAGACAGGCCTTTATCTGCCATGTACTGTCAGGTGCTGCGGATCGTGGAGAAAGAAAATTCTAAATATGAATACGGGTGTAAGTTCTTAGAGCTGACGGAGGAAGATCAGGAGAAGATTACGCATAGTATATTCGCGGTTCAGCATGCGGAGAGGCGGAAACAATTAGGTTCATAAAGTTTCCGCAGGTCTTATAAATCTGGTATATGATCCGGTGCATATATGCCGTCTTACAGTCAATACAGTAATATGGTCGGGGATGCTGAAAAACGTCTGCTGTGCACAATATATGATATTGCGCATAAGCTGCATTTTGCGGCATCCCCGCTTTGGTATCCTTCAGATTAAGTTCTTGCAGTAAACGTATTATAATAATGTTCAGATTCTTCTTTTGAAAGGTTAAAATGCTTTTGAAGCTTTGTAAGGATCCTGTCTTTTGGTACATGTTCTTCCAGGTTGTCCAGGATAATTGTGTGTATGCCCTTTTCTGTAAGATTTTGCGTGATCTTTTCGGTAAGATCTTCGGTGATCTTTTCTGTAAGATTTTGCGTGATCTTTTCGGTAAGATCTTCGGTGATCTTTTCGGTAAGATCTTCAGTGATCTTTTCGGTAAGATCTTCGGTGATCTTTTCAGTCAGCTCTTTAGTTAATTCTACGGTCAGTTCTTTAGTTAATTCCTCAGTCAATTCTTCTCTTAATTCGTCTCTCATTCCTTCGTATTTTATCTCTTCTATTGTACTCACGTGTGTTACCTCCTTTCGCAACGCATCATTATCAGTATAATCAATATACTCTGATACCGTATCCATAAAATCATCTTTATGCGGATACATGATTGTATTCAGGAAGCGTAAAAGCTGGTAATTTTCATCTTCCTCATCCCCATTATACACGGTATTTCCCAATTTGATAACCACTAATGTTATCAAATCAAAGTTTTCTTTTGGGATGCTTTTAGAAGCTGTATTTTTTGTGTTGGTCATTTCATAGACGGAAATACTGTACTGATCTTCTTTGGGGATATCATTTCTGCAGATCCAGATGCTATAGCATTTGGTAAGAAGGTTATAATCGGTTCCTTGAGTAGCCAGAGATAATTGAGAAGAAAGACGCCGTGCGAGGTAATACATTCCTCTTTTTTCGATAGGATAGCCAGGAGTGTATGTCTTCTGCGGCTCTACGTCTATATGTAAATTAATCTGTATATCTTCTGTGGAAAGTTGTGGATTCCTGGCGCGAAATGCCAGATCAAAAAGAGATGTCTTCTCGTTCAGCTGAGTATATTCTGTAGTATCGCTTCGTATCCTTGTATTCGTTCTTCCTGGTGAAACCTCAGTGGTACTGGTTATTGAATCGAGTTCTATGAATTCTGCGACTTCTTTCCAGGAGTATCCTTTGTATTCTGTGATCGTATCCCGGAGGATGACTGCCAATATCTCCGCGTATTGCAAGAGCGATTTGCTCTGGGCGTCTAATCCTTCCATATCTGTTGTAATCTGCATAGCGCTTAGCGCTTCCATGCTTCCTTTGGGTTTGTTCATATTATTTCACCTCTTTCTGCTGCTTTTATTTCTATATTAAATAATGATGTAATACGGGGAAAATGTCAATGAAAATCAGTCGACATATTTTGACAGAGAATTTTTGTGTTCCGTTTCGGAAATGTCTTGATTGTTTTTGCGATTTTTGTTGTTATACTTTTTATGTATTGATGCTCCATTCGTTTGATCTCCGACCGGATGGGGCATTCGTTGCTTGCGATTTATTAAGGAACAGGAGGGAATTCATTACGTGGGAGAACAAAAGATGAATATGAACAGGATGTTGGAACATTTTGAGCAGGTATTAAAGGAAGAAGAGAAAAGCAACGCTACGATTGATAAATATCTGCGCGATGCGGCAAGGTTCATGGGATTTATCGGAGAGGGGAGCGATATAAAGAAAGACGCCGTGATCGCCTATAAACAATATCTGTCTGAGAATTATGCGGTTACCAGTGCGAATTCCATGCTTGCTGCGGTGAACAGTTTCCTGCGCGCCGCCGGGCGTGAGGACTGTGTGGTGAAATTCTTCAAGGTGCAGTCAACTGCCTTCCGTGCCAGAGACCGGGAGACGACCAGAGAAGAATATATCCGGTTGGTGGAGGCGGCGAAGGTCCTAAAGAGCAAGGTATCGCCGCATAACCTCCGGCATTTGTTCGCGCTTACATATTATAAGGTAGAAAGAGATATCTGTCATCTGGCGGATCTGCTTGGGCATTCCAACATCAATACGACGCGGATCTATACGATGGTGAGCTGTGAAGAACAGGAACAGCAGATTGATTGTCTGGGGCTTTTTATAGGAACATAAAAATAAACATAAAAAGACTACCTCATAATGCATATTATGAGGTATAATAAATGAGGACATAGAAGAAATGGTACAACAGTTTATATAAAAGGGGTTTTATCACATGACAGAAAAAGAATTTCGGAAACTCAGATCTCTGGACTTGATACAGATATTATTGGCGCAGAGCAATGAAGAGTCCAGGCTCAGAGAAGAGCTTGACAGACAGAAAGAACATCTGGAAGGACTGCGCACGCATAATGAGGATTTGAAGACCGCGCTGAACGATAAGGACGCACTGATCGAGCATTTGAAACTAGACTTGAACCAGAGCGACGCCATGATCCATGGTCTCCGGGAAGAACTCAAAGCCTTGTATACTGACAAACGGATCAATCTGGAAAATATCGGTTCCCTCACGGAGGTGGCAAAGAGAGTCAACCAGATCTTTGAGAAGGCACAGCGTGAAGCGGAAGAATACCTGGCGCATCCGGAGCGCGTATACGCCATAGAAGAGAACGAATGCCCGGAAAATATTGTTTCAGAACAAGGGAATCCGGCTGCCATTGAGAATGTCGAATCGGATCAACTTATAAGAAATTCGGAATCAAGTGTTATTGATTCCGTGGATGCAGACGATATAAAGGTAGAGGTTGCGATAAAAAAATCTGAGACAGCAGGCAATACAGCCTCAGATTCTGTGGTTTTTGAAGTTCTGGATCGCTCGGGCGAAGCCGGAGTTCCTGATCCTGACATATCTGAAAACACAGATGAGGTACTTGCCGAAGACACATCATACGATACGACGGCAGAATCTACAGATGTAACAACTGATCCAGTTGCAGATAGTTCTGCGGATGTTGCGGTTGATCCGATGGTTGCTGAATCTACGGATACAACAGAAACTGATCCGGCTGCAAAACGTTCTGCGGATATAACGATTGATCCGATAGCAGGTGAATCTATGGATGCTGCTGATCCGGAAACAGACAGTTCCGCGGACGTTGCTGAATCTGTGGATGCTGCAGTTGATCAGCCTGGCGCTATATCCGTCGGAGAAGCAGACAATTCGGTTCAAGCTTCCGATACAACAGACGGTTCGGCTGTCACTCTATCTACGGGAGCCGCAGACGACACTGCGAAGGAAACCGCAGTTACTGAAGCCGCAGACGATACTGGAAAAGAACCCCCAGTTACTGAGGCGGCTATTACCGAAACCAGTGTAAGCTCCGCCAAGACTGCTGAACATATTTCATCTCATAAATCCTCCGCACAGAATACCGCGGCTGGAACAGGAAGAAAGGGCCTCTTCCAGAAGTTCATGGGCGGTAGGAAGCGAGGAAAAGATGGAAAATAGCCAGTCGATCAGTACAAACAGCAAAAAAAATATAGAAACAACCTCTTTTTTTAAGAATTTTTGACGCATCTTTTGACTATTCGTCTGCTATACTTGATTTAACCTAGAAAAATCCGAATAGCCAGAAGCGAACCATAAAAAATATACCGCATAATATGCATTATGAGGTAAACACAAGGGAAAGAGGCTTAGCATGACTGTAAAGGAATTACAAAGGCTGCGGAGGCAGGAACTACTCCAACTGCTGGTGGAACAAGGAAGGGCGATCGCCAACTTAAAAGACGAGCAGGAAGAGAAGGAACGCGAAAGGCTGCAGTTTGAAGACAGTAATGAGCGCCTTGGGAAAAAGGTGGAAGAAAAAGATATCTTGATCGGGCGTCTGCAGGGACGGCTTACGAAGAAGGAAGAGCAGATTGGTGAACTTAAGCGTGAAAAGGAGATATGGTGTACCGACAGGCAGGCACATCTGGAACAGTCGGACTCCATAGCAGACGCGGTATTACGGCTAAACAGATTTTGCGAAATGGCGCAGCAGGCGGCAGACCAATATCTGTATAACATCAGGCAGAGATGTATGGGGCAGGAAGTAAGAAGAGCCCTTGAGCCTGTAGATATAGGGGGGTCTGGAAAGTAATGGAACAAAAGGATACACAGAATATAAATCCGTCAGGGCAGACGGAAGAGCAGGATGCTCCGGCAGTGAGCGCTATAGAGCCAATCGAAGCGCAGAGCGCTCCGGGCGCAGACACTGCAGAGACGGCGGAGACACAAAATGCTCCGGCGGCAGGCATTGCAGAGGCAGCGGCACAAAATGCTCCGGCGGCAGGCGTGGCAGAAGCGGCAGGGGAACAAAAACCTCCGGCGGCAGAAGCGGCGGGCGGACAGGATACTCTGGTTACGAGTTCAGTCGAACTCCCGAGCCTGGAACTTCTGGAAGCGGAGCTTAAGAAGGAGCAGTACAAGAGAAGCTACAGGCGGGTGCTGAAGAGCACGGCATTTTCCCTGATGGTAGTAGCGGCAGTCGCAGTACTGATCGCGGTCCTGTTGCTCCCGGTGCTGCAGATCAGCGGAACGTCCATGACGGATACGCTTCAGAACGAAGATATCGTGGTGGCGGTGAACAGTTCGAAATTCAAGACTGGCGACGTCGTCGCGTTCTACTATAACAACAACATCCTGATCAAGCGCGTGATCGCAAGCTCAGGGGACTGGGTCGACATCGACGAGGACGGCAACGTATACGTGAATGAAGTAAAGCTAGATGAGCCATACGTCAAGGAACTGGCGCTCGGGGAGTGCGACATCGACCTGCCGTACCAGGTGCCGGATAAGAAATGCTTCGTGATGGGAGACCACCGTGCGACAAGCATAGACAGCCGGAGCACGGCGGTGGGATGTGTAAGCGACGATGCGGTTGTAGGGAAGATCTTATTCCGTGTCTGGCCATTGTCAGAGATCGGGTTTGTAAAGTAATGGATGCAGAAATATTCAGGAGGGAGGCTGCAGGATGGAATCTTCAATTTTAAAGCAGATTGCAAGATTTTTGCAAGAACAGAAAAAGCAGAAGCGGTGGCTGGTGGTGTTCCTGTGCCTGGCGATCATCGTCGGGTTTGGGACGGTCACTGCGTTAAAGATGAGGGGGCAGGCGATGACGCACAAGGAGAAGCGGGTCATCTGCCAGTTGGCTGTACACCAGCATGCGGACGAATGTTATGACGAGAACAAGGAGAACCTGATCTGCGGGTATGCGGATTATGTGGTTCATGTACATAACGAGGACTGCTATGACTGGAATGGGAACCTGACCTGTCAGCTGCCGGAGGTGGAGAAGCACGAACACAGCGAAGAGTGCTACACCGAAGAGGCGACCCTGATCTGCGGACTGGAAGAGACAGCCGGACACCAGCATGGAGCGGAGTGTTATACCACCCAACAGGGCGGTCTTATCTGCCAGGTTCCGGAGCACACACATGCGGCAGAGTGCTATGACGAGACCGGCGCAGTGATCTGCGGACTGGAAGAGCATATACATGAAGATGCATGTTATGAGTGGACGGATGTGTTGATTTGTCAGTTGGCGGAAGGCGCGGACGGACATACGCATACGGAAGCATGTTATGAAGTAAAAGAAATCCTTTCCTGTGGGAAACTGGAACTCCATACGCATACGGATGAGTGTTATGAGAAGATCAATGAGGAAGAAGAACTCAGCGAGACGAATCGGAGACTGGTTTGTACGATCCCGGTATTGGAAGAACATGTCCATACAGAGGATGCAGGGTGCCTTGAGACTGTAGAAGTGACTGCGAATGGTGAATTGGTGGAAGAAGGAACTGTAGAAGAAGAAACTACAGAGGGTGAGACTGAGGAAGAGATCTTCACGACTGACCTGGATGGAGAAGAGACAGAAGAAGACGGCGAGAGTGAAGCGGATGCTGAGGAAGAGGAGACAGAGACAGCAGACGATGCCAGCGAAGAAGATACAGAGAGCAGCGAGACAGACGGAGAAGCAGACGGTGACGAAGCAGAAGGAGCGGAAGAAGGAAATGCTTCATATGAGACTGTAAAGACTTTTGTAGGAGAGGGCTATAAAGTTACTGCTTCTTATAATGAAGACGCGAATATTCCGGAAGAGGCAGAATTGATCGCAGAGCAGATTACGGTTGATACTGATGAAGAGCATTATACAAAGCGCGAGGCACAGTACCGGAAGACGACAGGCGAGAAAGATGCTGTCATGAAAGCGCTGTTTAAGATCGGCTTTTATATAGAAGGAAAAGAGATTGAGCCAGAGACACCTGTGAACCTTACAATACAGTTCTTAGATGAAAAAGGTTTGCCAGAAGGCGCACCGATCACGGTCGTACATTTTGCAGATAAGGGTACGGAAGTATTGGACGGCAGCGAAGCCGAAGGCGGAAGCACCAGCTTCGATATGAATAGTTTTTCGGAAGTGGCGATTGGATATAAGAGGGCGGATGCAGAGACAGCATCCGTCAGCGTTTCAAACTCGTACGAGTATGAAAGTTCTGTGTTTCATTTCATCTTCCATGTAGAAGGGAAGGCAAAAATCCTGGAGGATATGGTTCTGGAAGAAGGAAATGGAGAAGCGCTGCCCCCTGTAGGAGGGGAAGACAGTGGGACGCCGGATGAGTCCGGCGATGTAAGCGAATCGGAAATTCCCGATGATACAGAGTCTGCGGATACCTCGGAGGAGACAGAGGATTTCGTAGGTGAGGAAGAGAGTGGGAGTGAAGAAGCGGAAGACGGAGCGGAGTCAGAAGAGAGTACGGAAATGGAAGAATCTGAAGGATCCGAAGAATCAGGAGATATCACAGAAGATGGAGTTGCCGGGGAGGACGGAGATTCTGCAGGATCCGGAGAGGAAACCGACAGTGATGGAAGCGTTGACGTGCCGACAGACGATGTGCCGGAGGCTTCCGGCGACGAGAGATTCGAGTTTCGCGTGGAGCATCTGGAAAAGGACTCAAAAGAGTATCAGGCGGTTGTGAATAATGCCGCACTGACGAATAGAGGAAGTGAACTGCTGTATGTGCAGACATTATCCTATAGCATGTATTGCGACGGGAAGAAGTTAGATCTGTCAGAGTGTGAAGTTACGGTGGATGTGAAGGCGGTAGAGCCGCTGAGCAGACAGATCGAAGTATCCGTACCGACGGCGATCTCTTATCTGCGAGAGACAGGAAGTGTTTCCGAAGATACGGCGCCGAAGGAAGAAGACCAGTATCAGACGGAAGTTGCTGTGGAAGTCGTGGGTATCTCAGATGCGACATCAGTCAACAAAGTAGATCGGACTGTGCTGAGTGAAGAGAAGCCGAATGACACGCTGAGCTTTGAAGCACCAACCGTATTTGCGGCACAGGCGTCCGGAATGCCGAACCCAAAGTTCAAGGTGCAGTATTATGCGAATCTTGAGAAGGTGGCATATAATGACCCTACATTGAAGGAAAATGTTGACGGTACGAATACCAATGAACTTCCGGTTATTGATACGGATGGAGGAAGACTACCGGAGAATGGTACCGGAAAAGAGGGTAAGCCAAATAAAAACGAGATTAGGAAACTATATGTAGATACTCAAACTGGGAGACTGAAGACAAAGACGGAACTGACAGAAGTATATGCGGAAAGAAACTTTGAATATCTCAAAGCTCCCACGATAAATTACATTAATGCGGTGATAGAAAGCCCCAGTTATGAGTTGAATGAAGTATGGGTTTTGAAAGCGGGGAAAGCCCCTGAGAGTACAGAAAGTAACGACTGGGAGATATACTTATACACTGAGCATTTACACTTTACAAACCGTGCATTGTCAGGTGGTATCGAAGCTGGTGAAACATATGTGTATATTGCCGATAATGCAACGATTCGTTTAGTCTATGATACAACAACAAAGGACAGGGATTTTAAAGCTGCATTCTATGATTATGACATTGGTGATGGCAAGATTTATGCTAGTGAGGTAGAGGCGAAGAATGGAACAAACGGGAAACCTACGAGTACCCAGGGAACAGGGATTTGGTATATGCGTACGGGGCAAGAGGGGATTAATAGTTCAGGGAACTACTCTGGCTCTGGTACAAAGTTTGCCTTCGGAAATTCGAATACTGGTTCCGGGCTTCAGCATGAACAGTGGAGCGGCAATCTGCTGAATAAGAATAACAGTACCCAAGGGGGGCATCCAACTGTTGTAGGAAGTTACAAGGGATGTACCTTCGGTCTGGCGGAAAGTCTAGCGGGTGGGAAGATACAGTATGCCAAGGGCATCACCGTCCCGAATCTGTTTAATGATGGCAGTGCGATAGGTAAGACCGCATATGATAAGAATGAATATTCTCTGAAGTTCAAACGGGTGGGTGATACGCATACATTGACGACGGTAAACGGTGCGGGAACGAGCAACCTGGATTCCTTCAATCATCCAAGTCCATACAATGGCACAACTCACTACAATATCTGGACGAACAACTTCTGGCCTATGGATTCGGCAGTGTCCTTTGGAACCGACGGGCACGATATGAAATTCGGCGATTATGGCAGGAGGACGAATAATTCTTTCGCAGGTCAGGCAGGAAGTGGCGGCGGAAGCGCGGTAGCAACCGGAAATTTCCCGTGGAGTGACGATGGGAAGGATCATAACAGTTTCTTTGGTATGCACTATAAGGTTGAGTTCGATCTGGTGGCGGATTATACAGGACCGCTTGAGTATTACTTCTTCGGCGATGACGACATGTGGGTATTCTTAGGAAATGGAGACGAGAACGGTAAACTGGTTTGCGATATCGGCGGTGTTCATTCATCCGTGGGCGAGTATCTGAATCTGTGGGATTATATAGATAAAGAGAAAGAAAAGATACACAGGCATGAAGAGAGCTGTTATAACGAAAAGAATGAAGTTATATGTGGCTATGTTGACCAGAAATCATTTACATTAAACTTCTTCTACACAGAGCGAGGCGAGTCAGGTTCAACCTGTTGGATGCAGTTCACATTGCCGTCCGTATCTTCTATAACACCGGAAACAACGAAAGATGATTACGGACATCTGGAAGTCAGGAAAGATGTAAAAGTTAAGCTTAATGACAAAGAATATGAACCGGAGGAGCTTTTTGAAGGAAAAGAACAACTGGAATATTTTGGTCAGAAGGACTTCACATTTAAAATTAGTCTGAAGGGACCTAATGGTAGTAGCTTAAAGGATGATTATGCTTACATTAAGTATGACAAGAATGGGAAACCCATATCCTCAGGCGCTGGCGGAAGCGGCATACTCCAATGGGAAACAATTGCAAACGGTGAGACCTTTACCCTGAAAGATGGGGAACATATAAGTATAAGGTATCTGCCTGTGGGAACGAAATATACGCTTACAGAAGAGGACGGTACTGAGATCCAGGGTGTTGTATATGACAGTACGACAGTGTCGGGTGACGGGACTATAAATAATGGATTGGAAGTCACAGGAGATATAGCGGCAAACAGTACAAAGAAAGTTGCCTATGTCAACCTGTATACGGCTTATGAACTTCCTAAGACCGGTGGTCCTGGAATTATCGTATATACAATAGCAGGCGTCTTAGTTATAATGCTTGGCGCAGGCTTTATGTATAGAAAAAAAGTTAGGGAAAGGAGGGTGTAAGTTTCCTCCGGGAACTAACAAACTTTGGATTCGATGTGTTTTTACTTATTGAATCCGGACAACAAGCAATACAACAAAAAATAAGAAAAGGAGAATGAGATTATGAAAAGAATCAAGAGAATTGCTAGTTTATTATTAGCGTTAGTTATGGTTATAGCTATGGCTCTTCCTGTAATGGCTGCTGATAATAACACACACAAAATTACAGTTACTCAGAACGCTGCGGATAAGACAGAACATACTTATGATGCTTATCAGATTTTCAAAGGTGATTTGGCTGAAAAAGATGGAAAGAAAGTGCTTTCTAACATCGAGTGGGGTGCTGGTGTAAATGGTGATGCTTTGTTAGCAGCGTTAAAAGCGGATAATACATTTAACGTAGTAGACGAAGGCGAGGCAAAGACGAATGCATTTGCTAATTGCAAAACAGCTGCTCAGGTAGCAGAAGTTTTAGGCGGAGAAGCCTTTGGAAGCAGTGATGTTGAGAATTCTACATTGACAGACGCTTTTGCAAGAGTTGCAGAAAATAAGCTGACAGCTACAGTTGCAGGAACTGCTACAGGAACAGGGAATGTTGAAATTACCGTTACAGGTTCAGGTTATTACTTGGTAAAAGACCAGAATGGTACGGTAGATACTACAAATGGAGCATATACAAGATTCATGTTGGAAGTTGTTGGTGATGCAACTGCAACTGTAAAATCTGATGTTCCAAGCGGTGATAAGAAGGTTTACATTGATGGATCAACAACAGGCGATGCAAACAATGCATCCATCGGTTCTCACGTTTCCTATGAGATTACAAGTAAGGTTCCGAATCATGTTGGATATAACTACTATTACTTCATCATGAATGATACTTTAAGCGAAGGATTAACGTTTGACGGTGCAAGTTCTGTTGCAGTTAAGGTGGGCGATGTTGTATTAGTACAGGGTAAAGATTATTATGTGTATACAGAAAATGTTGCACCAAAGACATTCCGTCTTGCGTTTGCTGACATTATGAAATATGACGTTGGCAAGGATATTGTTGTAACATATTCTGCAACTGTAAATGATAAGGCAGTAGTTGGAACAACTGGTAACCCGAATACATGGAACTTACAGTATTCCAATAATCCGGATGATACATTTGACGGAGAACGTCCGGACGGAGAAAATACGCCAGGTTTACCGGCTGATGAGGAAAATGAAGCTTTAGGTCAGACTCCGGATGAGAAGACATTAACATATGTAACTGAATTGGATATCACAAAGTATGCAAATTCTGTTGCAGAGGATCACTTATTAGCAGGAGCAGAGTTTACTCTGACAGGTACATCCAAGCAGGTTGTTTTAAATACTGTAGATTATTATGAAGCATCTGAGAATGGAACTTACTATCTGTTACTTAATGGAACATATACAGAAACAGCACCTACAGGAACTGAGTATGTAGAGATTGGTGTAGGTACTGCGGATACTACGACAGGATATATCAAAGATGCTGATGGAAAATATTTTGTTCCTACAGATAAAACTGCTTACGAGGGCGCAACTCTTTACAAACTTGTAAAAGGTACTGCTAGTGATTATGCAGATGTAAATACAAAGTATGTGAAGAAGACAGCAACAGAGACCACATATGTTGACGCTGATGTATCAATTGAACTGACAACTGGCCCAGATGGTAAGATTTCATTTAAAGATCTCGGAGCAGGAACATACACTCTGACTGAGACTGTTACACCAGAAGGATTCAATACTCTGGAACCAATTGATATTGTAATCAGTTTTAGAGGACCAGAAGTAGTAAATACAGGTGATGAGCCAGGTTTCTGGGCAATGACTTGGAATGGCGAGTCTATAGAGGGTGGTGAAACTGGAATCTTTGCACAGGATGTTATCAACAATTCTGGTTCCCTCCTGCCAAGTACAGGTGGTATCGGTACAACAATCTTCTACGTAGTTGGTGCAATTCTTGTAATCGGCGCAGGCGTTATGTTAGTTGTTAAGAAGCGCATGAGCAGAGAAGTATAGGAATATATACGAGCAATATCAATTGATCGAAGAAATATAAAAGATGCATAGTGATATGATCTTTTACCGGGGATGGGATTTCCTGTTCCCGGTTATGCCACACAAGCTGACACCTTCCCGTGGTGTGTGGCGAGCAACGGATGACAATCCGGCAGACGTCGGCGGGTGGAAGGGTTCCATCTTAATTGAGTGAAAACCCATTAAAGATGATTGTGGGGAAACCTATGAATGAGGAAACACATAAAACCGAAGAAATACATACGAATGAGGACATATTTGTAGATAAAACTGCTTTGGATGGCAACGAGGCACATAATGGCCTGGAAGCAAAGAATTCAAAGCAATCAAAGAAGAATGCCAAGAAAAAACCGAAGAAAAAAGGGCGTTTTTCCTGGTCTACATTTATATTGGTTCTGATCATGCTTGCCGGGGCAGGGGTCTTCTTGTATCCTTCCATCAGTGATTGGTGGAACTCCATGCATGCAACACAGGCAATTGCGGGATACGTGGCTGCGGTGGAAGATATGTCAGCGGAAGAGAAGGAGAAGATGTTCGAAGAAGCGAAGGCTTACAATGAATCTCTTCCTAATGGAGTCAATTTCAATCTCTCAGGTGAGGAACTTGCACGGTATGAGAGTATCCTGAATATTGGAGATACCGGGATTATGGGTTATGTCCAGATTAAATCAATCGGTGTGAACCTGCCTGTCTATCATGGGGTAGAAGAAGAGATCCTGCAGATAGCGGTAGGACATATACCTGGTTCATCTCTGCCGGTAGGGGGAGAGAGGACGCACGCCGTGATGTCTGGTCACCGGGGGCTTCCAAGCGCGAAGTTATTCTCGGATCTGGATAAATTAAAGGAAGGCGATACATTTACCGTTACGGTGTTAGACGAGACTGTTACTTATATGATAGACCAGATTCGAATCGTGCTTCCGGAAGAAACGGATGAATTGGCGATCGTAGACGGAGAGGATTATTGTACATTAACGACCTGCACTCCTTATGGAGTCAATTCGCATAGAATCCTGATGAGGGGACACCGGATCGAGAATCTGGATGGAGTAGCGACGCCTGCGGAGGCGATACGGATTCCGACTTATATCGTGATCCCGGCAGTAGGGATTCCGATCTTGTTCATTGTATTGGTAGGCATGTTGATCTATTATCGCAGAAGACCTGGAAACAAATCAGCGGAAGCGATGTTGGATGAACTTAAGAAATAATATTTTCAGAGGAATAAGAGGTAAAAAGGAGGAGAGGTTTATGGAGATCAAGTGGAAGAACCGGCAGAGCGGGTTTGGAAGACGTCTGACGGGTTCGCTCCTGGTATTTGCAATGACGCTTGGGTTGATCGCAGCGACGCCGGGACTGAACGGCGCGGCGAAAGCCGTTGATTTTAATAAGGCGTGTTCACTGACTGTAGCGCCGGTGGCGCCTGAGAATACGGATATGGCGAATGATCTGAAAAAGGCGAACGTAGTCGTTGATTTATATAAGGTTGCGGATGCAGAGCCGGTCAGCGGATATGATGCGTATACCTATAAGTTTCTGGATGGTTATCAGGAGTTGAAAGATGTTTATGACAGCAATCCGGATAATGCAGATTGGAGGGAGATGGCACAGGATGCCGCCCAATATGCCCTTGAAAAAGGAACACCTGTCCGGGAAGCCGTGCCGGTAGATACGGAGATCGGAGAGTTAGGGTGTGGACTCTATCTCTTAATTGCCAGAGGTGCGGATGTTGAGAATTATAAGACGACGGTGAAGCAGGAGGATGGGTCAGAGAGTATTGCAACACTTGCTTATTCTGAGAGATATAAATATACTTATGCGCCGGAGCTGATATCTTTGCCAAGTAAACAGGATGTGGATGGGAACCATACTACGGCTGGAAATGGCGACTGGATGTATAGTATGAGCGTTTCTTTAAAACCGGGGCAGAGTCTTCGGAACGGTCCGCTGCGTATCATCAAAACGCTTGAAAGTTATGAGACGGGCGATCCGGCAACCTTCGTCTTCCGTGTAACGGCAAGATTTAACGGGGAAGAAGTATACAAAAATGACGTAGAGATAACATTTACACCGGAGGATGTGCTGGGGCAGAAGAGCGTTGTTCTGGAAGATAAGATTCCTGTAGGCGCTGAAGTTACGATAGAGGAAATCTATCATGGCGGAAACGATTATGAACAGGTATCCATAAGTCCGGCAAATGGTACGGTTACGATCGCACCGGCGGATGAGGCGAATCCGGATAATGTTGTATCTGTTGAATTTACCAACCGGTATAAAGACACGGATCACGGCAGCGGGTCAGTGACAAATGAATTTAACCATACAGAGAATGGATGGCAGCTGCGGCAGGTATATGACGACGGTACAGTTGTAGAGCATGGTGAGTAAGGAGGGCGGAGCAGATGAAAAAGAAGAATGTGATTCTGGCACTTCTGGCAGCGGGTCTGGTTTTGACCAGTTCGGTTGGCAGCGCCTGGGCTTATTTTACCACTTATGTAGAAGCACAGGGAGGGGTAACCATCTCCTTAGGAGATGAGACGGATGTGGAAGAGACGTTTTCCAGTTGGACGAAGCATGTGTCTATTACGATTGATCCGGATTCCGAACCGGTGTTCCTGCGCGCCCGCGCTTTCTGCGGTACGTATGAGTTGTATTATGGAGATAGTAGCAACAAGTGGACCCCTGGCGAAGACGGTTATTATTACTACAGTGATCCAAGTAATCTGTGGGAAGCGGCAAAGGATGAAAACGGGAATCCAAGACCGTCGGGAGAAAAAGCGGCTGAAGAGCTCCTGGTACAGATTCTGGATGTACCTACCGAAGAGATAGACCAAAAGGACTTCAACGTAATTGTAGTCTATGAGACGGTGCCGGTTAAGTATGACGATGAAGGAAAGCCTTATGCAGACTGGAACGGTGAACTGGATATCTATGAAGATACGGTGGAAGGAGGCGGTGAATAATGAAGCGTTTTAACAGATTCATGAAATCCCCTAAGACCACTGTGGTTGCATTCGGGTTGGCGGTAGCACTGCTTCTGTTCTCTTCCATCGGAGGAACCAGGGCGGCGCTGACTTACTTCTCCGAGACCTATGCGTCACGGGTGCAGATGTCCAACATCGGCGTGACCCTGATGGAGAAGGGCGAAGATGGAGAAGTGAGAGAAGTTTCCAAGCGTGATTACAGCAGTTCTTCAAACGGCGACTGGACTGAGAGCACGGGGACGCTCCTGGAAGGAATGCTGGGGAAAGGCGAAGAGTTGAAGCTTGGCAAGAAATATAAAGAAGAACTGAGTGTGCGCAATACAGGCAATATTGACCAGTATGTGCGTGTCAATATATACAAGTATTGGGTAGAAGGGAATAAGAAGGACGGAGAAGAGGCGGATAAGATCGTGAACCTGGATCCGGGTTTGATCGAGCTGAATCTGGTGAATACCAGCGACCAGGGCGGCGACTGGCTGATTGACGGCGAGGCTTCCACGAAAGAACGTACTGTTCTCTATTATTCGAAGCTGCTTCCTGCAGATTCGGAGACGACGCCTTTTACAGATACTTTGAAGATCGATAACATCATTGCCACTAAAGTTACCCAGGAGGTAGTTGAGGAGGATGGCTACAAGAAGATCACGACGATCTATGATTACGATGGCGTTCGCTTCTGTATCGAGGCAAACGTAGATGCCGTGCAGGACCATAACGCAGAGGACGCGATCTGGAGTGCATGGGGCAGAAGGGTTTCGGTTAATGACGGGATACTGAGTTTAGTCGATTCACAGAGCCAGGATTAAGGAGGGAGAAGGCATGAGGAGAAAGATATGGAAACTGTTGCTTGCCGTAAGCCTGTTGGCTTCGATGGCTATGACTGCCTATGCTGAGACTTCCCACGGCAATCCGGATTGGGCGGTTACATTTACCAGTGAAAAGAAGATGGTGAGCAATTTCAAGACGGCGGACCTGAACGACGTCATCTTGGGGATCCAGCCGGGCGACAATGTGATCATCACCCTGGCGTTGAAGAATGAGAACAATACGGCGACGGACTGGTATATGACCAATGAAGTGCTGTATTCCCTGGAGGATCGAAGCGCCAACGCAGGCACAAGCGGCGGTGCGTATACGTATAAGCTTGCCTACACGGGACCGGACGGGGAAGAGGATATCCTCTTCGACAGCGATACGGTCGGCGGTGAAGGAGCCAGCGGCGCCGGGGAAGGCTTGCGCCAGGCAACGGACGCATTGAGCGATTACTTCTTCTTGGATACGCTTAAGAAGGGGCAGAGCGGCAAAGTCGTGCTTGAGATTGCCCTGGACGGTGATACCCAGGGAAATGATTACCAGGATACATTGGCTGACCTGCAGATGAATTTTGCGGTGGAACTGAATGCAGGCGGTACGGACACGCCGAACCCGGGGAGACGGGGCGACATCGTAAAGACAGGGGATGAGATGACCCTGACACCGTTCATCATCGTGGCATGTGTGACGGGAACCTTGCTTCTTTTGTTCGTGTTCTATGCACAGAGGGAGCGTGAGAAGGAGCGTAAGAAGGTGAGAGGAGGCGCGGTGAACTATGAAGATCAGTAAGAAGGCTGACAGGAAGGTGTGCGGCAGGTTCTGTAAGAAGATCGCAGCAATGCTGTTCGCATTCTGCATCGCGGGTTCCATGAGCTTTACGGCGCAGGCGGCAACGAAGGAAGATACAACATATACCGTACGTCTTTTCGCAGGGGCGCACGGTACGGTAGGAGGCGGGGAGGTCCTTGTCTACTCCGGGCTTAAGTATGGAAGCCCTCTGCCGTTCAGCCAGAGGATGGTCACCCTGGAGAAAGGA
The DNA here is from genome assembly GCF_000403455.2 of Dorea sp. 5-2. Taxonomy (GTDB): domain Bacteria; phylum Bacillota; class Clostridia; order Lachnospirales; family Lachnospiraceae; genus Sporofaciens. Next base: position 143,095 of record NZ_KE159737.1, read on the forward strand.
AGCAAGTACTACATCCGGGGGATCCGTGAAAGCGGGAAGGATAACAGCACGACGCCGACAGCAGAACAGTTGGCGAAGGAATGCATAGTAACGGGGGATCAGGATTATGTGGTAGCATACGGGATCCTCGGCAACTCGGTAGCATACACAGTGCAGTTCCAGACAGAAGACGGAACAGACCTTGCTCCGCCGGAGACTTATTATGGAAATATAGGAGACCGCCCGGTGGTAGCATTCTTATACATCGACGGGTATCTCCCGCAGGCATATAACTTGACAGGGACTCTGCAGAGCGACCCGGCAGCGAATGTATTTACTTTCGTCTATACGCCGGTCAGCGAAGAAGCTGCAGCCGCAGGCGCTGAAGCCGGAGCCGCCGCAGGAGGCACGACTACGACGCCGGGAGCCGGTACCGCAGCAGCCGGGGCTGGTGGAGCCGGAGCCGCAGGAGCCGGAGCCGGGGATGTCGCTGCAGCAGAAGCCGCAGCAGATGTGGAAGGCGTAGAGCCGGAAGACCTGGTGGAGATCGGAGACGAGGAAACGCCCCTGGCGAACCCGGAAGGAGACGAAGGGGATGACTTAAGGAGCCTCGAAGATGAGAGGACGCCCCTTAGCAGCGGGGATTTTGCAACCGTATTGTGGAACCTCCCGGCAGCGGGGAAGGTGGGGATCTTATCCTTACTGATCCTTGCCGGGGCAGGAGGCGGTTATGTATACGCCCGTAAGAAAGGGAAGATAGGACATGCGGAATAAGACGTTGCCGTCCGGGCAGCGGAAGGCAAAGGGAGGGAAGCTGGTTCCCGCCCTTTGCAATGTTGTTGGGACATTTATCCTGCTGAGCGTGATCGGGACCTGCCTGCCGGTGACTGTGCCGCAGTTCATGGGCTACGAGGTGTATAACGTGGTCAGCGGGAGCATGGAGCCGGAGATCCCGGTGGGGAGCGTGGTGTATGTGAAGGGCGTGGAGCCGGAAACCGTAGAGGAGGACGACATCATCGCGTTCCAGAGCGAGGATTCCATCATCACCCACCGTGTTGTGAGGAATAAGTCGGTAGAAGGGGCGTTCACCACCAAGGGGGACGCCAATGAGAAGGAAGACATGAACGACGTGCCTTACGGGGCGCTGGTCGGGAAGGTGGAAGCGCATTACCCGCTGCTTGGCGGGATGCTGGTGCTGTATACCAGTAACGTAGGAAAGATTTATGCAGTGTGCTTTGCCGCCTGCGGGGCGATGCTGAACCTGCTTGCCGGGCGGCTCAGGGAACGCAGGGCTTTCCAGGAGCAGCAGGTGAATGTGGGAGAAAAGCAGGAGCGTTGAAAGCCGGCGCGTTAAGCGGCAGGAAGGCGTGCGGCAGTAAGAAAGAAGCAGGACGGGGATGCGTATGAGTTGGAGAAGTGTAGGGACAGGAAGCAAGGAGACGGGAAGCGCGTGCACGGCACAGGAGAGGGAACGGGAGAGAGGGCTGTTCATCATGGACGGGGCTTTCGCCGGGCGGCAGGGTTATGCCGGGGACTCGGAGATGCTGGTCAGCATCCGGTCATATGAGGAAGGCGTCCCGCGGGGGTCCTTCCTGAGTTTTGAATATAACCAGAGATATGAATTCCAGGGGCTGGACCAGATGCTTCTAAAGATGGAGGACATCATGGACGCGGTGTCTGTGCCACAGCCTGCTTTTGAACACAAGTCTTTCTATGGGGAGCCATACAGGATCCAGGAGGCGGAGCCGGGACAGAGGGTGTCCGGAACGAGGCGCCGCCCGGAGGACCTGCCCAGGCTTTCACAGGGAAAGGCTTCTTTCGCTTTAAGGTTCCGTTACCGGCAGCATGGGAGCCTGCAGGGGGAATTCATTGCGGCGGCAGAGCCGGAAGGCACGGAACGCAAGGTTGCCTTCCGAAGTGCTTTGGAGCTGATGCGGCTGATACATGAATACCTGGCACACTAGGCTCGCCCGATGCATAACAGCGGGGTGGAAATGAAGTAAAATAATACTTACGGAATGGGATGATGCAAGTATGAAAGGTATGAAAAAGAAGGTATTTCGGGTGGTGTTTGCACTGCTGCTGATCGTGTTCATCGGATCCGTCGGGGGGATCCTGTTCATACTCAAGCAGTACAAAGACAATGATAAACTATACGCCCAGGCGGCAGAGGACTATACGGAACCGGCGGCCGGGGAGGCGGCGCCGATCGTGGTGGATTTCGAAGCGCTGAAGGCGGTCAATGAGGACGTGGTGGGATGGATCTACTGTGAAGGGACTGTGATCGATTACCCGGTGGTGCAGGGGGAGGACAACGACCTCTACCTCCACCATTCCTATGACAAGGCTTACAGCGTGTCGGGATCGATCTTCGTGGACAGCGGGAACCGTAAGGGGTTCGTGGATTCCAACACGATCATCTATGGGCACCATATGAAGAACGGCTCCATGTTTGCCTCGCTGTCAAAGTGGTCAGACCAGCAGTATTATGAGGAACATCCGGTCATGTGGCTTCTGACGCCGGAGAGGGACTATAAGGTGGAGCTGTTCAGCGGGTATACGACGTCGGCATATGCGGAGACATATACCATGTTCCCGGAGCCGGGCGCGGAGGTGGACGCGTACCTTGAGCGGGCGGCAGGGCAGTCGGATTTCCAGCCGGCAGAAGGAACCGGGCTTGACGGGGAGGCGCACTATGTGCTGCTGTCAACCTGTGCCTATGTGTTTGACAATGCCAGGTCTGTGCTGCACGGGAAGCTCGTGCCGGTAGACAGCGCGGGAGGCGTGCCGTTATCGGCAGAAGGCGGCACGGGAGAGAAGAATAACCCGTGACTGTACAGGAAGCGTGTCGTTACCGATAAAGGGAATGGAGAAGAGGGAGAATAACCCGTAGGCGGTGCAGAAGGCATGTGGCTGCCGGAAGAGGGCGGCAAAGAAGAGCGGGATATCGTGCAGCCAGTAAGGAGTGTGTGTAGCTGCCGGAAGAGGCAGTAAAGAAGAGTGGGATATCGTGCAGCCAGTAAGGAGTGTGTACGGCTGCAGGCGCGGCGTCCCCGGCAGGCATTACAACAGGAGGACAGAAGGACAGGGGGAGATCTCAGAGGGAGAGATAGCGGAAGAAGTAGACTGGCGGATAAGACAGAATGAGAAGGAAGAGAGTAACCATGGAAAGTAACGAGGAAAACCATATCTTATATGTGCAGATGTTCGGGAACTTTTCCCTCACCTGGAACGGGAAGCCTGTGATCGGGGCGTCGAAGTCCAGCGAGACCCAGTTCGCCTACCTGATGCAGCAGCTGCTGCACAACAGGGAGAGCGGCGTGAGCCGGGAGCAACTGGGGCAGATCCTTTTCGGGGACAGGGATGTGTCGGACTTAAACCATGCCATGCGCAGCGTGATCTACAATGCGAAGAAGAAGCTGAAAGAGGCGGGGCTCCCGGATGTGAACTATATTGAGCAGAAGAAAGGGGTCTATTTCTGGACGAAGGAGATCCCGGTCAGGGAGGATGCGGCGGAGATGGAACGCCTGTATGAAGAGGCGAGGGAGGAGGCAGACCCGGGGCAGAGGCTTGAGCTGTACCTGGAGGCATGCCACTGCTATACTGGGGAGTTCCTGGGGTTCCAGGCGAGCAGCATCTGGGCGGCGCGGGAGTCCAGGCGTTACCGGAAGGTGTTCTGCGCCTGTGTGGAAGGCGCGGTGAGGCTTTTGCGGGAGAAGCAGGATTATTTCCGGATGGAGAAGATCGGGCTGTATGCCGCGAGGGTGCATCCCCTGGCAGACTGGGAGACGGTGACCATGGAGGCGCTGGTGGGAATGGAGAATGACGAGGAAGCGGTGCGCTTCTATGACGATACGGTGGAGCTGTACCTGCAGGAGCAGGGGCTGCGCCCGTCCGACCGCCTGCTGGAGCTGCTGAACAAGCTTGGGACCCGGATCGAGCACCAGTATGAAGTGCTGGACCTGATCCAGATGCAGCTGACGGAAGAAGAGGGGGAGGAGCCGGGAGGGTACCTGTGCTCTTACCCGGTGTTCCAGGGAGTGTACCGCATGGTGGAGCGTATGATGGAGAGGGGCGGGCAGTCCGTCTACCTGATGCTGTGCACGGTGGTGGACAGCAAGGGGAACCCGATGAAGGAGGGAGCCGTGCTGTCGGAGCTGTCGGAGAGGCTTAAGGAGGCGATCGGGCAGTCCATCCGGAGAGGGGATGCATTTACCCGTTATGGGAAAGGGCAGTACCTGGTGCTGCTGATCAATACGACCCGTGAGAACTGCAAGATCCTGCAGCGTAGGATCAACGAGCATTTCGTGGTGAGGAGGCAGCGCACGGGGGTACAGTACCATGTGAACAGCGTGGCGTGTACGCCGCACGGCGAGAGGCTGGTGTAGGCATAAGGGGCAGGCGGACAGCATCCAGGGCATGCAATGCGGTATGGTGTATGATATAGGATGGAAGATAGGTATAAAGAAGAATAGATTTATGTTAGAGAGGGGAAGGAACTATATGGACAGGTCTCAATGGTACATAGGGACGCCGAACGGGGCTGTGCTGTGCGTAGACAGGGCAGGGGAGAACCAGTTTACCGGCAGGCTGTACCATGCATACAGCAGGGAGAGGGTGGAAATAGAGGGCATCGGGCACCTGCTGTTTGAGCTGGAGCGGTTTTTTGACTCGATCAATTTCCCGCATGTGTCGACGAATGAGAGGACATTCAGGGAGGCGCGGCAGGCGGCGGAGCCTGCGGGGAAGATGATAGAAGGAAAGGCAAGGAAAGAGGAAGAAAAAGAGGAAGGAAATGTCAGGGAAGAAGAAAAAGGGGAAGGAAAGGCGAGCGAGGCTATGAAGGGAGAAGGGAAAACAGGAAAGGCGAGCGAGGAGATGAAAGGGAACGGGGAATCGAAGCCGGAGAGGATCCTGAGTGATGAGGAACTGCTGAAGAAGCACGGGGACCTTGGGACATTTATCATCCGGGTACAGCAGAGGCAGAACAGCAGCTGGCAGGGGCGGATCACGTGGATGGATAAGGATGAGACGATCTATTTCCGTTCAGTGTGGGAGATGATCAAGCTGATCGCCAGTGCGTTAGACAAGGTGGGAGGGCAGGAAGGGGAAGGCTCTCGGGATATGACCTGGTCGCAGGAGGATTAGGGTGTGCCTGAAAATCCATTCCTGTCGTCTTGATTATTTCTATAGAATAAAAAGGCAGTGTAGTAAAATGGCTTGCTTACATAATGTATGATACCTCCGGCGAGGAATCGGATACATTGTGTAAGCAAGCCATTTTCGGCGTTCGAATACATGTGCTGACTGTATTATATCTAGATGGTAATTCATTGTACGGTTTGTAGCGCCGGCGACAGCCATGATCACGGATTTGTCCGGCGTATGTTCTTCATCGTATTGTATGGCTTTCAAGGGGCAATTTCAGCCGGTATGCGCAGCATTTCATGGAGGCTTTTGGCTCCGTCCCAGTATTTTTCCCCATAATAGACGACAACAGTGATCACGGGAATCAGTTTGTCGGTTTTCTTCATCCGTGACAAGTTGCATATTTTCGGTGCTCAAGTACAGAAGATTCTTCGGTGTCCAGATCTTCTAATTCGTCTGGAAGGATGACCGCTTTTCCGTCAAAAAGGACGGCGTTAAGATTTTAAAATGATTCTATAACTATAAGTATACTATCGAATTATGGAGAATACAAGAATAAGAAAATGACAGATAGATACAAAAAATTACAAATAATTACATAAGAAATCACTTGCTTTTATGGGGAAATGGTGTTAATATAATTAAAAGTTCACGACAATAGGAAAGAGGGATTACATGAACGTACAAGAAATGGATATCATGAACACTTTAAATAGGAGCAGCTGTTCCACACAGCGGGAGATCTCGAAAGCATCCGGGTATTCGCTTGGGAAAGTGAATAGTTCGGTACAGATCTTAAGAAAGGACGGGTATCTGGATCAGGAGTTCTGCCTGACGGAGAAAGCGCAGCGGTTATTTGATGAGAGGAGACCGAAGCAGGCGGTGATCCTGGCGGCAGGCGCAGGTATGCGGATGGTGCCGATCAATACGGAGCAGCCCAAGGGATTACTGGAAGTGGGCGGGGAGGCGTTGATCGAGCGTATCATCCGGCAGCTTCAGGAGGCGGGGATCGCAGATATCAGGATCGTCGTTGGATTTATGAAGGAGAGGTACGAATATCTGATCGACGAATATGATGTGGAGCTGATCTATAATAAAGATTATGCGTCGAAAGGGAATCTGTATTCGTTGGCAAGAGCGGCAGATTATCTCGACAACGCTTATATTGTTCCCAGCGACATATGGTGCAGGGAGAATCCATTTCATCGGGATGAACTCTATTCCTGGTATATGGTAAGTACAGAAGAGGACGAAGACAGTACGGTGAAGGTGAACCGTAAGCGGGAATTAAGGCTTGTCAGGGAGGAAGAGACAGGATGCCGTATGATAGGGATCGCATATGTGTGCGGCGATGAAGTCGGGGTATTGAAGAACCGTATCCGGGAAATGCTGCCGAGTAAGGGCTTCTGGCATTCGTTCTGGGAGGATGCCGCCGTATCCGGGAATAAGATGATCTTGTATCCGAACGAGGTCGGAAGAGAGGACGTATTTGAGATCAATACGCTGGAGCAGCTAAGGGATCTGGACGGGAATTCTAACCAGCTGAATTCCAGTGCGATCGGGACGATCCTTGAGACGCTGCAATGTGAAGCGGGGGATATCCATGAGATAGAGGCATTGAAGAAGGGGATGACGAACCGTTCTTTCCGGTTTCGCCTCGGCGGCAGACGTTATATCATGCGGATCCCGGGAGAAGGGACAGACCGGATGATCAACCGGTGGCAGGAATATCAGGTATATCAGGCGATCGCGGGAAAGGATATCTGCGATCCGGTCTGCTATATTTCGCCGGAAAACGGATATAAGATCACGGAATTTCTCGAGGACGCAAGGGTGTGTGACGCTTATGATCCGCAGGATGTGCAGCGGTGTATGGATTATCTGCGCGGGATGCACGAGAAGAAGATGGAGGTCGGGCATGAGTTTGATATCTTCAGAGAGATCGAACAGTATGAATCTTACTGGGAAGGGGAACCCTCCATCTATATCGACTATAAGAAGACCAAGGAAAAGGTATATGAGTTAAAGCGGTATATCGACAGCCAGGAGAAGGAACGGACGCTGACCCATATCGACGCGGTTCCGGATAATTTCTTGTTTGTAAATGACAGGATCTACCTGATCGACTGGGAATATGCGGGGATGCAGGATCCGCATGTGGATATCGCGATGTATGCGATCTATGCCATGTATGACCGGGAACATGTGGAACAGCTGATCGACGCGTATTTCCATAATGCGTGCCCGGAAAATGTGCGGATCAAGATCTACTGTTATATCGCGGCTTGCGGGCTTCTGTGGAGTAACTGGTGTGAGTATAAGCGCATGTGCGGTGTGGAATTCGGGGAATATTCTCTGCGCCAGTACCGGTATGCGAAGGAATATTATAGGATCGTAGCAGACTGTTTATGATCTTGTGAGGAGAAGATAAGGGGGAACAGATAAATGAACAGAGTAAAGAGGGCGATCATCATGGCGGCGGGGGTAGGAAAGCGCATGCAGCCGCTTACCCTTACGACGCCGAAGCCTCTTGTACGGGTGAACGGGGCGCGGATGATCGATACGGTCCTTAGGGGGCTGCATCAGAATGGCATCACGGAGATCTATGTGGTGGTCGGTCATCTGAAAGAACAGTTTCAGTCATTGGAAATGGAGTATCCGGGGCTTAAGCTGATCGAGAATCCATATTATGATACGTGTAATAACATTTCTTCGCTGTATGCGGCGAGAGCGTATATGGAAGACGCGATGATCCTGGATGGGGATCAGATCATCTACAATGCGGATATTCTGGCGCCGGAGTTTGAGCGGTCCGGATATAACGCCGTCTGGACGGATGGTGAGACGAAGGAGTGGCTTCTGACGGTGAAGGATGGAGTCGTGCAGTCCTGCAGCAGAGACGGCGGGAGAGAGGGGTGGCAGCTCTACAGTATCTCCCGATGGTCTTCGGAGGATGCAAGGAAGCTTAAGCGTCATCTGGAGATAGAATTCGAAGAGAAGAAGAACCGGCAGATCTACTGGGATGACGTGGCGTTGTTCTGTTATCCGGGGAGTTATGAGCTGGGGATCCGCAAGATGAAGAGTGAAGACATCATCGAGATAGACAGTCTGGAAGAATTGTCTGCCTGGGATGACAGTTATAAAGGATACGGCAGTTTAGGACGGGAGGAGATTCAGGATGGAGAATAAGAGACAGGGGCAGATCGACTGGATGATCACATTGGTTCCGCTTGGGATCGTGGTGGGGCTTAGTATATTATTTTTCTTTCTTCCGGAACAGTCGAATGTGGTGTTGAGCCGGATCAGGTATTTTTTCGGTGATACGTTCGGGACTTATTATCTGATCATCGGACTTGGGATCTTCTTATTCTCGATCTATATCGCGTGTTCTAAGTATGGGGATATCGTCCTGGGGGCTCCGGATGAGAAGCCGAAGTATTCTTTCTTCGCCTGGGGGTCTATGATGTTCACCTGCGGGCTTGCAGCAGATATCTTGTTCTATTCATTTTCCGAATGGATCTTGTATGCTACGGATCCCCATATCGCGGAGATGGGAAGTATCCAGGACTGGGCGAGCGTGTATCCGCTGTTCCACTGGAGCTTCGTACCGTGGGGATTCTATCTGGTACTGGCAGTGGCGTTCGGGTTCATGCTTCATGTGCGCAGAAGAGACCGGCAGAAATACTCGGAAGCATGCCGTCCGATCCTTGGGAAGCATACGGATGGTATCCTGGGGAGAGTCATCGACTTGTTGGCTGTATTCGCCTTGTTGGCGGGGACGGCAACGACTTTCAGCCTGGCGACTCCGCTGATGGCAAGTGTGATCAATGAGCTCTTCCATGTAGAGCTTAGCAGGACTGCCGTGACGATCGTGATCCTGCTTATCACCTGTTTCGTCTATACGTATGCGCTGCTGCACGGTTTCAAAGGCATCAGCGTACTTGCCAGGGCTTGTATCTATCTGTTCTTCGGGTTACTGGCGTATGTGCTCCTGTCCGGGGGAGAAGCGCGGTATATCATTGAGACCGGCTTCTCGGCGCTTGGGAGGATGGTACAGAATTTTGTCGAGCTGTCTACGTTCACGGATCCGGAGCGGACGACTTCATTTCCGCAGAACTGGACGATCTACTACTGGGCGTACTGGATGGTGTGGTGTGTGGCGGCGCCTTTCTTCATCGGAAGCATATCGAGGGGAAGGACTATACGTCAGACCATCACAGGCGGTTATGTATTTGGTGTGGGATCCACGCTGATCAGTTTTATCATATTGGGGAATTATTCGCTGGGACAGCAGATATCCGGCGCTGTGGATTTTATTGCAAGGTATGAGCAGACGGGAGACCTCTATGAGATGATCATCTCTGTGATCCGGACCCTTCCCGGCGCGCCGTTCGTATTGATCCTGCTTCTGGTTACGATGGTAGCCTTCTATGCGACTTCCTTTGACTCGATCGCGCTGACGGCGTCCTGCTACAGCTACCGCAGGTTAGGGAAGGATGAAAACCCGCATAAGATGATCCAGCTGATGTGGTGTATTCTCCTGATCGTCCTGCCGGTCGCACTGGTATTTGCAGAGAGTTCCATGAACAATCTGCAGTCGGTGAGCATCGTGGCGGCATTTCCGATCGGAGCCGTGATCGTCTTGATCGCTGCAAGCTTTTTCAAAGACGCAGGGGAATATATGCAAGATGGCGCACGGCAAGAAAGTCAGATAACCGGCGAAGGGAGCAGTACAGATGCATTATAGGAATATCCGCGAAGGAAGGTTCCGGGAGCGTCCCAACCGTTTTATCGCATATGTGGAGATAGACGGGAAGCAGGAGACTGTTCATGTGAAGAATACGGGAAGATGCAGGGAATTATTGATACCGGGCGTTACCGTGTATGTGCAGCATTCGGATAATCCCGGGAGGAAGACTGTGTGGGACCTGATCGCGGCAGAGAAGAACGGCAGCATCGTGAATATGGATTCGCAGGCGCCGAATAAGCTGGTGAAAGAATGGTTGGAAGAGGGGCATCTGTTTGAGGAGATCACCCGGATAAAGCCGGAATATACTTACGGCAGGTCCCGTTTTGACCTGTATGTGGAGGCGGATGGGAAGAGGATCTTCATCGAAGTGAAGGGTGTTACGCTGGAAGAAGAAGGCGTGGTGCGGTTCCCGGATGCGCCGAGCGAGCGGGCGGTCAGGCATGTGGAGGAATTGAAGGCGGCAGTGGAAGAAGGATATGAGGCGTATGTGTTCTTTGTCGTGCAGATGAAGGGCGCCCGATATCTGACGCCGAATATGGATACGCATCCGGCATTTGGGGAGGCGCTTGCGGATGCGGCAGGCGCCGGCGTTCATGTAGTGGCGTATGACTGCGCGGTGAAGAAGGATGAGATCCATATCGAAGACGAAGTCCCGGTGATCCTGGGCGATGCGGCGCCAGGTCAAGACGGAAGAGCATCGGATGCTGCCGGGATCAGAGTGGATGGCGGAAGAGCATCGGATGCTGCCGGGATCAGAGCAGACGGCGGCAGAGGATTTACGGAGGCTGTCATAGCGTGGTATCGGGAACATAAGAGGGAGCTTCCATGGAGAAAGGAGCCGGACGCCTATCGTGTGTGGGTGTCGGAGATCATGCTCCAACAGACCAGGGTGGAGGCGGTGAAGCCTTATTATGAACGCTTTTTAAAGGAGCTGCCAACGGTGAAGGCGTTGGCAAACGCACAGGAGGACCGGCTGCTTAAGCTGTGGGAAGGGCTGGGATATTATAATCGTGTACGCAATATGCAGAAGGCGGCGCAGCAGATCATGGCCGACTATGACGGAAAGTTCCCGGGTACTTTTGAGGAGATCCGGTCGTTGAAGGGGATCGGCAGTTATACGGCGGGGGCGATCAGCGCGTTTGCTTTCGGGCTTCCGGAGGCTGCGGTGGACGGGAATGTCCTGAGGGTTATGGCAAGGCTTGAAGGAAGCCGTGAAGATATCATGAAGCAGAGCGTGCGAAGAAGGGTGGAAGAAGAACTGAAAAGGATCATCCCGAAGGATGCGGCGAGTGATTTCGGGCAGGGGCTGATCGAGCTTGGAGCCATCGTGTGCCTGCCTAATGGGGAACCGAAGTGCACGGAATGTCCAGCCGCGTCATTTTGCGAGGCGAGAAAGCAGGGAACGGTGAATGAGATACCTGTGAAGAGTAGGGGGAAAGCAAGACGGACGGAGAAGAGGACGGTATTCATCTTCAAAGACGGGGAGAAGCTTGCGATCCGCAAGAGGCCGGGAAAGGGGCTTCTCGCGGGACTGTATGAATTTCCGAACGAGACTGGATACATGGATCTTGACGAGGCGGCGGCTTACAGTAAGAAGATCGGGCTTATGCCGCTTCATATCAGGGAGCTTGGGCAGGCGAAGCACATCTTCAGCCATATCGAGTGGCATATGACAGGGTACGAAGTGCTCGTAGATGAATTGGAGCGGACGAATGAGAAAGGATTTCTGTTCATTCTGCCCGATGAGATAGCAAGAGAGTACCCAATCCCGTCTGCGTTCGAATACTACGCGCGGTATTCTTAAGAATGCGGCGGTCTTGCTGTATAGATAACGTATATATGTATGGTTAATTATTAATATTTTCGATTTTATGTTGTCTTCCATTAGTGGTATGATGAATAGAGGATTATTTTGAGTGTACATGAGATATTTAAGGAGGAACCAAATGGAAATTATTAAGGATTTACCAGAAGTATTCGAAGAATTCGCAGAACAGAGAAAGAATTCATTTCTTGCGGTTAAGCAGCTGAAGGATCAGGGAGTACCCGTAGTCGGAGCGTATTGTACGTATTTCCCGCAGGAGATCGCCATGGCGATGGGAGCGGCGACGGTGGGCTTGTGCTCTACGTCTGACGAGACGATCGCCGAGGCGGAGAAGGATCTGCCGAAGAATCTGTGTCCGCTGATCAAGTCAAGTTATGGGTTTGCGAAGACAGACAAGTGCCCGTTCTTCTATTTTTCCGATGTGGTCGTTGGGGAGACGACATGCGACGGGAAGAAGAAGATGTATGAATATATGTCGGAGTTCAAGGATGTGTTCTTGATGGAGCTGCCGAACACACAGAGCGAAGAGGCGCTGAAGCTATGGAAGAGTGAGATCATCCGCTTCAAAGAATATCTGGAGAAGAAGTTCGATGTTACGATCACGGAAGACGACATCCGGGAAGCAATTAAGGTCAATAATGCCGTCAAGGTATCGCTGAAAGGGCTCTACGAACTGATGCGCAATGATCCGGCGCCGATCACAGGACAGGATCTGTTCAAGGTATTGTACGGCAGTACCTTCAAGTTCGACCGGAAGGCGATCCCGGCAGAGGTCGACGCATTGGTGGAGAAGATCGAGAAAGAATATGCCGAAGGGAAGATGCTGGATAAGAGACCGCGTATCCTGATCAGCGGATGTCCGATCGGAGGCGCGACCGAGAAGGTGATCAAAGCGGTGGAAGAGAACGGCGGCGTCGTAGTTACCTATGAGAACTGTACCGGGGCGAAATCCATCGACAAGCTGGTAGATGAAGAGGATCCGGACGTATACGATGCGTTGGCAAGAAGATATCTTAATATCGGATGTTCTGTCATGACGCCGAATCCCAACCGGTTGGAATTGCTGGGCAGGCTGATCGACGAATACAAGGTTGACGGTGTGGTGGAGATGACTCTGCAGGCATGCCATACATACAATGTAGAGACATTGGCGATCCGCAGGTTTGTCAATGAGAAGAAGAATATTCCGTATATCAGCGTGGAGACAGATTATTCACAGGCGGATATCGGTCAGCTGAACACCAGGATCGCGGCGTTCCTTGAGATGTTATAAGAGTTATGTCATGATGAAAGGGCTGTTGAAAACGGTATCTTGTTTTCAACAGCCCTGATATGTTTTTCCTGCAAAACGCCGTTTTGCTGCATCGGATGGTTACAGGCGCTCGTTATTCTCTTTCATGAACTTGTATTCTGCCACGGAGCGGTCAAATCCTTCGATATGAGTATAGAACCATTTGATCACGTGCTCATGTACCTTTTCTACAAAAGCGGCGGAAGGGCCTTCTTCTTCGGCAAGCATCTCTTCCAGATCTTTGATGGTAGACTTGAAAGCTTCATGCTGTGCTTTATGTTTCTCATATCCAGGATAAGCGATCTCTTTCTGGAGCGCTTCCTCTGCTGAAAAATGGAAATCTGTGTAGTCGGCGAGATAATCCATCATTTTGATCGCCGCCGTCTTTTCATTGGACTGCTCGCAGCTGTCCAAGAGTTTGTTGATCCTGTCGATCAGTTCTTTGTGATGAGAGTCGATCATCTCATTGCCGGTTACAAGGTTTTCGCTGAATTCTGCGTACATAGTTGATATCCTCCTCTTGTGATATAAATGAATAATCATGACACATCAGATCGGCTGATGGGAAAGCTTTGTCGCTTTTTTCTCCTGAGTCGTGTATACAAACGGATAGATGATACAAGCCAATGCAAATGCCGCGATCACATCCGTGACGGAATGCTGCTTTAAGAATACGGTGGACAGGATGATCAGCAGCGACAGAAGATAAGAAGCATACTGGATCGTCCTGTGTTTCTTCAGGGCGCCGCTGTGTCCGATGGCGATACAGACGCCGATGGAATTGAACACATGGATACTCGGCAGGACGTTAGTCGGCGTATCCGTCGCATAAACGTACCGAACCAGATCGACGAAGATATTCTCCCTGGCAAATTCGGTAGGACGCAAGTTCAGCCCATTCGGGAAGACGGTACACAGGATCAGGAAAAAAGTCATCCCCGTGATCAGAAAAGCAGTCAGGCGATAGAACCCTCTCTTGTCCGTGAAGAAGAAATAACCGATCACCGCCGCGATAAATACAAACCACAGAAGATACGGTACGATGAAATATTCAATAAAAGGAATATAATCATCGAGCGGCGAATGGATGAAAAAGTAATGGACGCCGGTCCGGCGCTCCAGATATACAAACCACGGCATATAGATCAGCGCATATAACGCGATCCACGCGTGCCGGTACTTTATGATAAGTTTTTTTACCCTTTCAATAGCCTTCATAGATATTACCCCTTCAATGCTTACAATACACCCGAACAGCAGAAACAGAAACTACAGTGACTTTCTTATTATATTCATGCCTTCCCTCGAATTATAACATGAAAGAACATGAAAAAAAAGAATCAACGACAATGTTCACTGATTGTTAATAAATTTCATTTTGTTTTTCGAAGATCTGCATATCGAAATGTTGTTTTCCTCTATGTAGCATATCCGGAGTATTGAGCGTCCATACGGCGACAGGGATATGAAATATATGTTTTAATATCCAGACATTGACAATCGGCAGGTCGTTCAGATTATAGGATATAAAGTCAGGCCTTCCTAAGAAATTTGCCAACAGATGCTTTACCATAAAGCGTAAAAGCCAGGCTTCCTTTAAGGGGTCCCGGGTAAGGTTCGAGGAAAGCTGGCCTCTCAGGATGTGCGGCGCATGGAGGCGGAACCAGCGGATCCCCAGAGTATTGAAGGACTGGATCAGGCAGGGACCGTCATATTGCTGCAGCCGCCTGTATGTCTTCTCGCAGATCAGCAGGGAAGAATCTGGGATCTTCAATTCGATCAGCAGAGGAACGCGCCCTTCGACCAGGGATAACACTTCCTCGAAGGAGGGGATCGTCTCGGAGGTGCCGCCGAGACGGCAGGACTTAAGCTCCTCGTAGGTCAGCCCTTCGACAGGATCGGGACGTCCGCACATCCGCAGCAGCGTGTCGTCGTGGAAGACGACGAGCCTGCCGTCTTTGGTAAGATGCAGGTCGATCTCGATCCCGTATCCTCTGGCAAGCGCCGCACGGAATGCAGCCATGGAATTCTCAGGTATTCCTTTCTCCAGACAGTGGTAGCCCCGATGGGCGAACATCGTATGCCGGTAACGGAGCATTTCCTGCTTTCGGGAAAGGCGCGGCAGGAGGGCGAAAAGATACAGGACAAAAAGTAGGATAAAATGGATCAATAACAGAGATAAAAGGAATCGTGTCATAGTATGGACCTCGCGCATGTTGTAGTGAATCCGTGAGTTATTCCCGCAAAGCAGGCGCACCGATGACACGCAGTTTGTCCGGTTCAAGGAAGAGGCTGATCCTGGAGCAGCGTGTGACCGGTTCCCCGTCGGTGTGGACAGGAAGCGTTATGCCGCCTGTGATGTCGATCTTTTGGCAGCGGTAGATATGCACGCCGTTAAAACGGGTATGCCAACCCTTATAAGCCGTGGGAAGCAATGTAAGGATCTTTAGCTTGGACAGGCGGGCGATGACGATAAGGTCGAGCTTGCCGTCTCCGAAAGCGGCATCGGGACAGAATCGAAATCCGCCGCCTTCGTACATAAGATTCATGGCGGCAGCGAAATAGGTTCTGTCAAAGGTAAGTTTACGGGAATCATCCAACAGGATCGTTGTCTTTGCAGGCGTTAAAGTAAGGATCTGCCGCAGAGCGATCCCGACGTAGGTCAGTTTCCCGAGACGGAGCCTGTTCAGCAGGAGTTTCAGCCGCGAGACGGAAGCCTCATGGCATACGCCTGCATCAAACCCGATCCCGGAGCTTACGGCAAAGCGTCTTCTTTTCTTGCCGTCGTATGTAAGAACGCCGATGTTGATGTAACTGTAATGCGAGGGCGTAAGAATATTATCAAGCGCCTGCTCGGCATCCGATGGAAGACGGAGCCCGCGGGCGAAATCATTGCCCGAACCGATGGGGATGTATCCCAGCGTGACTTTATCAAGCTGCGTGATCCCGTTGACGGCCTCATTGATCGTTCCGTCTCCGCCCAACACGACGATGGTATGGACCGCGAGGTCTGAGGTGAGTTCGCGGACGATCCGGGCGGCGTGCATCTGGTATTGAGTGAAAAATACCTGGTATTTGACGCCGCGTCTCTTGAGGCTGGCTTCGATCCGGAGCCAGAGCTTCTGCCCTGAGCCGGAGCGTGCATTGGGATTGACGATAAATGTGTACATGAGATGCCTCCTTGGATGCCTGTTTATAGATTTTGTCTATAAACATAGAATGTATATTATAATTAATGATTGGAATTATTGGGAAGGTTGCGCTATAATACACTTACAAGATATTATTGTAAATGGTTTCACTACCATATTCCCTTCTAGAAAATCCTTTGAGTCCGCTTGCTCAGAGGATTTTTTTTGTCTTGCCTGCCGTACTGGGCAGCTGTGTCTTAAAAAAGCCCGTTCAGATAGGTCTCCAACGAACGCTTCATATTACCTTCAAAATCAGTTTCGCCGCCCTTGAGGCACCATTCGAAGACATTTCCGATCACGATCATACGAATATCCGTTGCAATCTCGTCCAATCCGACGGAGGGCGACACGATACCGGCGTCAATTGCCTTCTGCAGATAGTTCGAGACGGTGACGATCGGGTAAGGACGGTCGGACCAGATCAGAGGATTCAGAGACTGGTTCTTGGGCGTATAATAATTCGCCATGAATTCGACTCCCAGTTTCTGGCAATAATGTACGTAATTCAGATATACATAGATGATCGCCTGCTTTGCCTCGGCGGGATCGCGGGGCATATCCAGAAGATCCGGGTTGATGCTTGGCTGTTCTTCGATATAATAAGACAGCAGATCGTCTTTCGTCTTGAAATGATGATAGAAGCTTCCGTTCGAGACGCCGGCTTCTTCGCAAATGTTCTTGATGGAGAGCTGTTCATACCCCTTCTTCTGTAAGATATGCCTGGCGGCGCGGAAGATCTTTGCCTTAGTCTCCTGGGATTTCAGTTGTTGTTTGGAAAGTTCCTGCTTCATGTATATTACAACTCCTTGAGTAGTATTTCTGCCTGCGCAACCCGATTATATCATAGCAGGGTATGATTTTCAAGAAGACCGGGCATTGCACATTCGGCGGAATTTCGATATAATAGGAGGCGTGAGCCGCCCGCCGGTGTAATCTGCATTATATCCGGCAAGACTTTGCGGGACGATGCTACATCGGCAGGGCGGCAAGAGATACTACGTATTCCGGATGCAGGGATATGCCGGAATACATTAAGGCAGAAAGGGTATATAGCATGGATATTAATCAGAAGATCACAGAAGAACTGGGAGTGAAGAAGTGGCAGGTGGATGCTGCGGTCAAGCTGATCGACGAGGGCAACACCATCCCATTTATCGCTCGGTATAGAAAAGAGGCGACAGGAACGCTTGACGACGAGCAGCTCCGTAAGCTTCATGAGCGGCTGACTTATCTGCGTAATCTGGAAGAAAAGAAAGAACAGGTACTGTCCAGTATCGAAGAACAAGGGAAACTTACGGAGGAATTAAGGAAGCAGATCCTTGCGGCGGAGACGCTGGTGGTCGTGGAAGACTTATACCGCCCGTACCGTCCGAAGAGAAGGACAAGGGCGACCATAGCGAAGGAGAAGGGATTAGAACCTCTGGCGGCAGTCATAACGCTGCAGAAGACGAAGCAGCCTGTCGAGGAGATCGCGGCAGAGTACATAGATCCGGAGAAGGGCGTCAATACTGTAGAAGAGGCGGTTGCAGGAGCGAAAGATATCATTGCCGAAAGTATTTCCGATGAGGCGGATTACCGGATCTGGATCCGGAAGATCACGGCGCAGAAGGGACGTGTTATCTCTGCGGCGAAGGACGAGAAAGCGGAATCGGTGTATGAGATGTATTATGACTTTGAAGAGCCGGTGAACCGTCTGGCAGGGCACCGTATCCTGGCGCTGAACCGCGGGGAGAAGGAGAAGTTCCTTACGGTTAAGATCGAGGCGCCGGAAGAGGATATCATCCGTTATCTGGAGAAGAAGACAATACATGGGGATAACCCTTACACGACGCCGATATTGAAGGCGGTTGTGGAGGACAGCTATAAGCGTCTGATCGCGCCGGCGATCGAGCGGGAGATCCGCAATGATCTGACCGAGAAGGCGGAAGACGGCGCGATCGAGGTATTCAAGAAGAATCTGGAACAGCTTCTGATGCAGCCTCCGATCGTAGGACAGACTGTCCTTGGATGGGATCCGGCATTTCGTACCGGATGTAAGCTTGCCGTGGTAGATCCCACCGGCAAGGTGATCGGGACTACGGTCATCTATCCGACGGCGCCGACTACGCCGCAGAAGATCAAGGCGTCTAAGGATCTGCTTAAGAAGATCATCCCCAAGTATGGTATTACACT
Source organism: Dorea sp. 5-2 (assembly GCF_000403455.2). Classification (GTDB taxonomy): domain Bacteria; phylum Bacillota; class Clostridia; order Lachnospirales; family Lachnospiraceae; genus Sporofaciens. The sequence continues at coordinate 161,451 of NZ_KE159737.1, forward strand.
GATCTCCGTGGGAAACGGCACGGCATCCAGGGAGTCGGAGATGTTCATCGTGGAACTGCTCAAGGAGATCCCGCAGAAGGTACAGTATGTGATCGTAAACGAGGCGGGGGCGTCCGTATATTCCGCAAGCAAGCTGGCGTCCGAGGAATTCCCGAAGTTTGACGTCGGGCAGAGAAGCGCCACGTCCATCGCAAGAAGGCTACAGGATCCGTTGGCAGAGCTTGTCAAGATCGACCCGAAGTCCATCGGGGTAGGGCAGTATCAGCACGATATGAACCAGAAGAAATTGACCGAAGCGTTGTCCGGAGTGGTGGAGGACTGTGTAAACAGAGTCGGCGTAGACCTGAATACGGCGTCGGCACCGCTCCTTGCATACATCTCAGGGATCTCGGGGACCATCGCGAAGAATATCGTGGCATACCGGGAAGAGAACGGGAAGTTCACAAGCCGCAAGCAGCTGCTGAAGGTTGCGAAGTTAGGGCCAAAGGCATTCGAACAGTGTGCCGGTTTCATGCGGATCCAGGGAGGCGATAACCCGCTTGACGGGACGAGCGTGCATCCGGAATCCTATGAGGCGGCGGAAAAGCTTCTGACGAAACAGGGCTTTGCTGCCGCAGATATCAACGGCGGGAAACTGGTAGGGCTGTCGCTGACGATCCGGGATTATAAGAAGCTGGCAGAGGAGCTTGCCGTCGGAGAGATTACTCTAAGAGATATTGTGAAGGAGTTGGAAAAGCCCGCAAGAGATCCGCGCGACGAGATGCCGAAGCCGATCTTAAGAACCGACGTCCTGGAGATGAAGGATCTGACCGAGGGGATGATCTTAAAGGGCACGGTGAGGAATGTGATCGACTTCGGGGCATTTGTGGACATCGGCGTTCATCAGGACGGGCTTGTGCACATCTCTGAGATCACGGATAAGAAGTTTATCAAGCATCCGCTGGAGGTCGTGAGTGTGGGTGATATCGTAGACGTCAAGGTACTGAGCGTGGATCTTAAGAAGAAGCGGATCCAGCTTACCATGAAGGGGATCTCATAAGAGGAGATCGTGATTCAAGATCACGGATGAAATTGGTTATAAGATCATAATAAGAGTGGCGGGGGAAGCGTATGAAAATGAACTGGAGAAAAAGTCTTGAGACTATAATATGCGTATTGCTGGGAAATATTGCCCTGGCGGTCGCGGTAGGGGCGTTTATCGTTCCCCACGGCATCATCACGGGCGGTTCGACCGGTATTGCCCTTACGATAAATCATTATGTCAAAGGGAACCTGTCAGTGACGATCTTTATCGTAAATATATTACTTTTCATCCTGGGGACAATTGTACTGGGGAAGAAATTCGCATTGACGACATTGGTCAGTACGGTCGTATATCCGGTCTTTTTGTCCATTGTTCAGGCGATTCCCGGGATTACAAAGCTTACGGACCATATCATGCTTGCCTCACTCTACGGAGGAGCCGTGCTGGGGCTTGGGATCGGACTGGTGGTACGGGTAGGTGCTTCCACAGGAGGTACAGATATCCTTGCGCTGGTGCTCCATAAGTGGTTCCATATCCCTTTGGCTGTGTTCATATATATGGTGGACTTTTCGGTGCTTTTGTGCCAGGCGTTCTTTTCGAACTCAGAGCAGATCCTTTATGGTATTCTTGTACTGGTGGTGGCTGCGATGGCGCTGAACCGGGTCATGTTGATGGGGCAGTCGCAGATTCAGCTCTTTATCATAACCGAGAAGTATGAAGAAGTAAAAGAGAAGGTGTTAAAGGAGATTGACGCCGGGGTTACGATGGTCCATATCGAGACGGGGTACGGAGCGAAGCAGCAGAAAGGCGTGCTGTGCGTGATCCCGAACCGGAAGCTGTATTCCGTTAACCAGGTGGTCCAGTCGGTTGATCCGAAAGCGTTTATCACGATCACACAGATCAATGAAGTACGCGGGAGAGGATTTACCATAGAAAGAGATGCAGATATTGACAGACTTTAAGAATGTAAGAATGTCGCCCCCAAGCTCTGGAGTTTGGGGGCGCTGTCTTAGTGTCTGCTCTGCAAGGGAGGAAGTTGATAATGACTGAATATTCTGATAATAGAGTTAAAAATATAGAACAGACAAAAAAAGTAATAAAAAGCGAATAAATAATAAAAAACGGGTTGACAAACAGAGATAAGTGTGATATCTTATATTTAACAAATAACAAACCCGAATACAAGACAGACGCGAGCTGTAAGTAAGAGGATGTTATTTAAGATCAACACAAGTGTTGGAAAAAGATTCTTGAGAAGAAGGCGCTTAAGATCAGGAATCGAAGAGTTTATGAAAAGGAGGTACGGACCACCAAAAGCTTAAACTTATCTTAACAAAACACCAGGATCGGACAGTGAATTGGTAGAACACCGAGGAATCTGAACCGAAAAGAAAGAGGTAAAAAAGAATGATCGAAGTATCAGAGTAAAGGCGGGTATCAATGGGAACGATTGATATCCGTCTTTACATATTGACATTTTATTTTTTTGTGATAAAATATGTTTGATATAAAACAGTTCTGATACAAACAATTTGTTTCCGAACAATTAATATGAGGTGCAAAAAGAGAATTCCGGAGGAGGTAGAGATGAGAAAACGAGAAGAGCGGATCGGCTTTGAGATACGCAGGCTGGATCATATGCTTGCAAGGAATCTGCAGGCACGTGTGAAAGCGGCGGGGCTTGACGAGGTCACGATCATGCATGGCTGGATCATCCGCTATCTGTATGCGAACCGGGAGAAGGATATTTTCCAGAAGGACATGGAACAGCATTTTTCGATCGGGAGATCCACGGTCACGAACATCATCCAGTTGATGGAGAAGAAGGGATTCGTTGCGCGGGAATCTGTGGAACATGACGCCCGGCTGAAGAAGGTGATCCTGACGGAGAAGGGCATACGGAGCCATGAGATGATAGAGAGGCTGATAGAAAATCTTGACACGAGCCTCGTGGAAGGGATTACGGATGAGGAATTATCCGTATTCTATACTGTAGTTAAGAAATTATCTGAGAATCTTACGAAACAGGGTATGGACGTAGTCCGTGCGGGCAGTAAAGAAGTTGGGAACGGGACGATTGGCAAAGGAGGAATGGAATGATCCGGATTTTATTGCGTGAAGTAAAAGAGTATAAGAAAGCTTCTGTCGCGACGCCGCTGTTCATGATCTTGGAGGTGCTGATGGAGATGATGATTCCATTTCTGATGGCTTCCATCATAGACGACGGCGTCAATGCGGGAGATATCGGGCATATCTATAAAGTCGGCGGGGTTATGGTCGCGGCGGCGTCCATCGGATTGCTGGCGGGAATAGCAGGAGGAAGGTACGGCGCCAAGGCGAGCGCCGGTCTGGCGAAGAATCTGCGGGAGACGATGTTCAACCACATCCAGACATTTTCATTTGCAAATATTGACAAATACAGTACGGCGGGGTTGGTGACGCGGCTTACGACAGATGTGACAAATGTACAGAACGCCTATCAGATGACGCTTCGAATGTTCACCCGTGCGCCGGCAAGCCTTCTGTGCGCCATGGTCATGGCGTTTCGTATCAACGGAAGGCTTTCTAGCGTCTATCTGGCGGCGGTGGTGATCCTCGGTATTCTTCTGGCGGTGATCATGAGTCATGCGACCCGGTATTTTCAGCAGGCATTTCCCAAGTATGACGATATGAACGCGTCCGTTCAGGAGAATGTGTCTGCGATCCGTGTGGTGAAGGCGTACGTCCGGGAAGAGCAAGAAACAGTCAAGTTCAGGAAAGCAAGCGAGAACATCTACCGGATATTCATGAAGGCGGAGGGGAATCTTGTATACAATGCGCCGCTGATGCAGCTGACGGTCTATAGTTGTATCCTGCTGATCAGTTGGATGGGGGCGAAGATGATCGTTGCTTCTGAGCTTACGACAGGCGAGCTGATGAGCCTGCTGGCTTATTGTATGAACATCCTGATGAGCCTGATGATGCTGTCCATGGTATTCGTCATGATCTCCATGAGTATGGCGAGTATCCGGCGTATCTCGGAGGTGTTAAGGGAAAGCAGCGACATCGAGAATCCTAAAGAGCCGGTATATGAAGTGGCGGATGGGAGCATTGAATTTAGGCATGTGGATTTTGTGTACCGTAAGGACAGCGAAAGCCCGGTGTTAAAGGATATCAATCTCAAGATCCGTTCCGGTGAGGTGATCGGGATCATCGGGGGAACAGGAAGTGCGAAGACCAGCCTGGTGAACCTGATCAGCCGCCTCTATGACGTGACAGGCGGAGCAGTCTGCGTGGGAGGAAGGAATGTCAGGGAATATGACATGGAAACCCTGCGGAACCAAGTGTCCGTGGTACTGCAGAATAACGTGCTGTTCTCCGGTACGATCCTCGACAACCTGCGGTGGGGCAACCGGGAAGCGACGGAGGAAGAATGCCGGGAAGCATGCCGCCAGGCGTGTGCGGATGAGTTCATACAGCGTTTCCCGGAAGGATATGAGACGTATATCGAACAGGGAGGCAGCAACGTGTCCGGAGGTCAGAGGCAGCGGCTGTGTATTGCGCGGGCATTGCTCAAGAAGCCGAAGATTCTGATCCTGGACGACAGCACCAGCGCGGTGGACACGGCGACGGATGCGAAGATACGCAAGGCGTTCCGGGAGGAGATCCCGGACACGACGAAACTGATCATTGCACAGAGGATCGGAAGTGTAAAGGATGCGGACCGTATCATTGTTATGGATGAAGGATGCGTAGACGGCTTCGGTACCCATGAGGAGCTTCTGCGGGAAAATGCCATTTACCGGGAGGTCTATGAGTCCCAGACCAACGGCGGTGGAGATTTCGATGAGAAGGCAGGTGATTAGAGATGGCAGGACCGATGAGTAGAGCGCCAAGGGGCGTAAAACCGCAGGTGGAGAATCCGATGAAGATCTTTAAGCGGCTGACGGCGTATGTGTTCCAGTATTATAAGTTCCACTATATTGCCGTGATCGTGTTGATCTTCGTGAGTGTACTTGCCAACGTGCAGGGGACGATGTTCATGAAGAATCTGATCGACGATTACATAACGCCGTTTCTTATGACGGATGCGCCGGATTTTTCCCCGTTGGCAAATGCGATCGCGCAGGTGGCGTGTTTCTATGGCGTGGGGATTCTTTCCACCTATATGTATAACCGGATCATGATAACGGTGACCCAGGGAACCCTCAGGTCGCTGCGGGACGATGTATTTGCCCATATGGAGCGGCTGCCCATTCAGTATTTTGACACCCATGCACATGGGGATATCATGTCTGTCTATACCAATGATATCGACACGCTGCGCCAGATGATCAGCCAGAGCATCCCTCAGGTGGTGAGCAGCGGGATTACGATCGTCAGCGTATTCGTCAGTATGCTGATCTTAAGCGTACCGCTGACGGCGGTGACCCTTGCTATGGTGGCGGTGATGATCGCAAGCACCAAGGCGGCGGCAGGAAGAAGTGGGAAATATTTCCTGGAGCAGCAGAAGAATCTTGGGGCTGTGAACGGGTATATCGAGGAAATGATGAACGGGCAGAAGGTGGTCAAGGTGTTCTGCCATGAGGAAGAGAACAAGAAGGCGTTCAAAGAGCTGAACGACCGTCTGTTCGTCAGCGCAGACAGGGCGAATACTTTTGCTAATTTCCTGGGACCGATCAATGCCCAGCTTGGAAATATCAGTTATGTGGTGTGCGCCATCGTAGGCGGCGCGCTTGCGCTTCATCATGTGGGTGGATTTACCTTGGGAGGGCTTGCGAGCTTCCTGACATTTAACAAGAGTTTCAGCATGCCGATCAATCAGGTAAGCCAGCAGTTGAACGCTGTGGTCATGGCAATGGCGGGCGCGCAGCGTGTGTTTGCCCTGTTAGATGAGAAGGAAGAGCAGGACGACGGGTATGTTACGCTGGTCAATGCCGTATCGAAAGACGGGAAACTGACGGAGAGCGACGCAAGGACCGGTAGGTGGGCGTGGAAACATACCCACCAGGCGGACGGCAGTGTGGATTATGTGGAGGTCAGAGGCGATGTGGTGTTCAACGGCGTGGATTTTGGTTACAGCGACGATAAGATCGTACTCCATGACGTGAAATTATTTGCCGAGCCCGGGCAGAAGATTGCCTTCGTCGGCTCTACCGGGGCAGGGAAGACGACCATTACGAATTTGATCAACCGGTTCTATGATATTCAGGACGGTAAGATCCGGTACGACGGGATTAATATTAATAAGATAAAGAAGGCGGATCTGCGCAGGTCTCTTGGGATCGTACTGCAGGATACTCATTTATTTACCGGGACGGTGATGGAGAATATCCGCTTCGGGAAACTGGATGCGACGGACGAGGAGGTCATGGCGGCGGCGCGGCTTGCCAATGCGGACGGGTTCATCCGGAGGCTGCCGGGCGGGTATGATACGATGCTGACCGGGGACGGCGCGAATTTAAGCCAGGGACAGCGTCAGCTGCTTGCGATCGCGAGAGCGGCTGTGGCGGATCCGCCGGTGCTGATCCTGGATGAGGCGACCAGTTCGATCGACACCAGGACGGAGCGGATCGTGCAGGATGGAATGGATAAGCTGATGAACGGGCGGACGACGTTTGTGATCGCCCACAGGCTTTCGACGGTGCGTAATTCGGATTGTATCATGGTTCTTGAACAAGGAAGGATCATCGAACGGGGGACGCATGAACAGTTGATCGATGAGAGGGGGAGGTATTATCAGCTGTATTCCGGGAACTCGATCACCGCATGAAAATACGTCTTGTAAATGGTTGCATCTTGTCACAGATTTTCTTATAATATAGATAAATATGTTGGAGGGAACCGAAAAATGAGGAATTGTGAAGAAATAAGGCGGTTCCCGAAGGAGGAGAAACGTGCAGAGATCAGATGAAAAATATCAGGCGTATGTGCAGATCTTAAAGGAGGAACTGGTTCCGGCAATGGGGTGTACGGAACCGATCGCCCTTGCCTATGCGGCGGCGAAGGCAAGAGAGGTCCTGGGGGGTATTCCGGATAAAGTCAGCATCGGGGCGAGCGGGAGTATTATTAAGAATGTGAAGAGTGTCATTGTCCCGAATACGGATCATCTGAAAGGGATTCCGGCTGCAGCTGCGGCGGGGATCATCGCAGGGAAAGTAGAGAAGGAGCTGGAGGTGATCGCGGAGGTCGCAGAGGAACAGACGAAGCAGATGGTAGAATTCCTGGATACGGTTCCGGTAAGTGTGGAACATATTGACAATGGTATCACATTTGATATCATTGTGATCGTATGCAAAGGGGACTCTTATGCGAAGGTGCGGATCGCCAACTACCATACCAATATCGTATTGGTGGAGAAGGACGGTGAGAAGCTTGTGGACATCCCTGTGGAGGGAGAGAGCGAAGAGGGGCTGACGGACCGGAGTCTTCTGGATATGGAGAGTATCTGGGATTTCGCGAACACGGTGGAGATCGAGGATGTGAAAGAGGTACTGGACCGCCAGATCGTGTACAATTCTGCGATCGCCCAGGAAGGATTGAAGGGGGATTACGGCGCGAATATCGGAAGCGTGCTGTTAGATACCTATGGAACGGATGTAAGAACCCGCGCGAAGGCTATGGCGGCGGCAGGTTCGGATGCGCGGATGAACGGCTGCGAGCTTCCGGTCATCATTAATGCAGGGAGCGGGAATCAGGGAATGACCTGTTCGCTGCCTGTGCTGGAATATGCGAAGGAGAAGGAAGCAGGACAGGAGAAGACTTACCGCGCGCTGGCGCTGTCGAATCTGGTGGCAATACATCAGAAGACGGGTATCGGCAGGTTGTCGGCTTATTGCGGCGCGGTCAGCGCCGGGGCGGCTGCAGGCGCGGGGATCGCGTATCTGTGCGGCGGCGGATATGAGGAAGCAGTACATACGGTAGTCAATGCGCTGGCGATCGTGTCCGGTATGGTCTGTGACGGGGCGAAGGCGTCCTGTGCGGCGAAGATCGCGGCGTCTGTGGATGCCGGGATCCTAGGATACAATATGTATCTGAGGGGGCAGCAGTTCTATGCAGGCGACGGTATCGTGACGAAGGGCGTGGAGGCTACGATCACGAATATCGGACGTCTTGGCAAGGAAGGCATGCGGGAGACGAATGAAGAGATCATTAAAATGATGATCGGAGAATAGCGCTTCAGCGAAAAAACACTAAAACACACTAAAACTCCAAAAAAACATAAAAAAAGTGTTGCAAATTGGGGAGAAGTGTGGTAATATAAATTTCGGTCACCACCAAAATGTGTGTGCCGAAATCTGGCTCCGTGGTCAAGCGGTTAAGACATCGCCCTTTCACGGCGGTAACACGGGTTCGATTCCCGTCGGAGTCATTGATGGAGTTTATTCATTGAAAAGAATGCCGATGTGGCTCAATTGGCAGAGCAGCTGATTTGTAATCAGCAGGTTATCGGTTCGAGTCCGATCATCGGCTTAGTCCTATAAGGGACTTAAGTAGTTTTGGACCTTTAGCTCAGTTGGTTAGAGCAATCGGCTCATAACCGATCGGTCCTGGGTTCGAGTCCCCGAAGGTCCATTTTTTATGGTAAGGAGAGACCCGCAAAGCGGGAAGATTCCTTATCATAGAGTAGATATATCAGATATCAGTTTTAGTCAGGCCCAGTGGCTCAGTTGGTTAGAGCGCCGCCCTGTCACGGCGGAGGTCGAGAGTTCGAGTCTCTTCTGGGTCGTTGATATGAACACTTGATAGTTTTTCTAAGAGTGGGAAGTATCATAGTTTCATAAAAAGGGATCTTAGCTCAGCTGGGAGAGCATCTGCCTTACAAGCAGAGGGTCATAGGTTCGAGCCCTATAGGTCCCATTTATGATGTGAGAACATCATAAGGAATGCCGCAGTGGCGGAACTGGCAGACGCACAGGACTTAAAATCCTGCGGGACTAATCTCCCGTACCGGTTCGATTCCGGTCTGCGGCATTGGTGAAAAGTGGAGGAAACGTTGGAAATTCAACGTTTCTTCCATTTTTTATGTCCTCAAAAGTTGATTACGCTTGATTACACGTGTTGTAGATTTAAGATATCTGTCATGATTTGGAGAATATCATGGTAGACCATAGCAAGGACAGTATGATATAATGCAATTGGATACAACGGTGTATGATGATAAATTTAGTTATCATTTATGTGCTATAATAGAAAGGTAGGAGGGAATGTAGATGCTTTATTCAAATAGTCGAAAACTATCCTTATGTGGGTGGCTTCAAAAAAATGATGGATCAGCGTATCGTTCTCCATTACGTTTACAAAAATTTTTGTTTTTGTACGAAGCCTTTTCAAAAGTTGACAATGATGTTTCGGATTTTACACGCTTAAAAGGGTATAAACGCGGACCGGTATTTAGTCCTGTATGGGGTGATTATACAAAAGATAGAGCGGAATTCGACAAGAAGTCTCTGGAAATATATAATACTGAGCGGGATACTATCAATAATCTGCGGGCACAGAGGGCAAGTTTTATTGTAAGTTCACTTTCTGAGAATGAATTGTCTGATTTAACACATCAATTTAATATTTGGAATGCTAAACGACAGCCTATTATGGCAGGAGAGCAGCAAGTGGAATTAAATGAAAGTGATTTCAATGAGTTGGATTTTACAATCACTCGTACCCTAGAACAGATGTATCCGGCAGAAATAGTGCAGAATTGTAGTGTTATTGCCATAGGAGAAAAATTTTTTGTGTTCTTAAAAAAAGATATTAAATTTCTTACAGAACAGCATTTCGATACCATGGCATCCTTATCCGATCATGAAGATTTACACAATCCAGTATATGTAGAAGTAGATCATGAGGGGAGGCTGTGCATTGATTAACCGAAGCGATGTTGTAAGGATTAAGATGCCGTTTCCGGATATTACATAAACGTTAAAACCATATATGTTAATTTCTTCACCGATAAAACATTATTGGGATGAAGCACCAGATATAGCGAGGAATCCATTTCAGAGAACTACTCGTATTGATTGTGACAAAGAGTTTGTAACTTTTAATGTGTGTTACGATGATCGTTTAAAAACAGTTACGCGTCCAGATGTATGTGGAGATGTAATGGCACATATTGACACAGAACTTATATGTGACGGATATATTTCAAATAAAATTGCGGAAAGTGATCTGTTAGCCCTTAATAATTTAATACATCTAATATAAGTTTTCTAAAATATCGGTCTTGGGTTTGCCTGAGCCGATATTTTTGTTGCGTACTTGGCATATGGTTGTTTAAAGTATGTTTGAAAAACTATTCCTGCCATCGCATGAAAGCAAAAGATGTTGATCTGTACGATTTTGTTGCTGAAATCGTGTGAATGAAATATAATAAAAGTAAGGTTGTCTAGATATGCTGTATTGATACAAAAATCTTGATGACTATGAAAAGGCAGCTCTGCCAGTATACAGTCCTGGAGAATTTCTGTTAAATCATGAAATGAGTAAGAGATTGGAAAAAAGGCATGGATATAGACATGCAAGAAGAGAGTTGGAACGTGAGTAGTAGTGTATATTAAAAAATGGAGGAATTGTAAGATGAATATTTTAATGATTACTGGAAGCGCACACAAAAAGGGGACATCATCCTATCTGGCAGATGCTTTTGCCAAGGGAGCAAAGGAGGCGGGACATGCGGTCTGCCGCTTTGACGCGGCATATAAGAATGTGCATCCCTGCATCGGCTGTGATTCCTGTCAGAAGAATGGGCAGATTTGTGTATTTAAAGACGATATGCAGGAGTTGAATCCAGAGCTTTTAAAAGCGGAAGTAGTTGTATTTGTTTCACCTATTTACTATTATGATATAAATGCGCAGATAAAAGCGGTGATCGATCGGTTTTATGCAAATAATTCCTTGCTAAAGGGCGCAGATAAGAAAGCAGTCCTGATGCTTACTTATGCCGATGAAACCGAAGAAGCGGCTGAAGGTGCCGTCGCTTCCTATAAAGGTATGTTGAAATATCTGGAATGGGAGAATGTAGGGATCGTCTCTGCAAAGGCTTGTTATGTACTTGAGGATGTCGTAAATTCAGAGTATCCGAAGCAGGCGTATAAGTTGGGAAAGAGTTTGTAAAAATGGAGTGTTTTTAAATGACAAGAATATTAATAACGGCAATTATAACGATAACATTAGCCTTGGTTTTTTATACGATCGGTGTGTGGTCAGAGCATCGAAGTAAACAGTTGAAAAAAATTCATTTGATCTTTTTCTGGCTTGGACTTTGCATGGATACAACGGGTACGATTTTGATGGGACGGATCGCAAAGCGGTCTCTGTTTTCCGGAGGATTATCACTGCATGGCGTAACGGGGATGCTTGCTATTATTTTAATGATCGTACATGCAGTATGGGCTACGATTGTGTTGGTAAAGAAGAATGAAGATTCTGCAAAGAATTTTCATCGGCTTAGCATTGCAGTATGGGCGATCTGGCTAGTTCCGTATCTTCTTGGGATGATAATCGGAATGAGATAGAGGAAGCCGAAGTTTGTAATAAAGTCAGTGACAGATCGGGAATGATCACATCGGCGATACAGATGACAGCCTGACACTGATGGATCAGGCTCTGCGGGCATTGGGAAAGGGGATGTGCAGATATAGATATGACAGAAAGACAAAAACTGATCGCACAGAAAATAGCCATACAATCCGCCAAAAACAAGCTAAAGCAGCTATCCGGTATCGCAGTATCTTTTCTACATTTGCGGATGATCCGGAACCATACAGCAAGCTGCACTATAAATCATCTGAAGAACAGATTTATTCTTGGATCATTGACACTATGGAACTAAAAGAGCAGAGAGAGTATTATTATTACTGCGGTTTATGGAGTAAGATCAAACTATTAGATCTAAAATGTGCGGTTGCCGCTTTGTGGCGGAGTGAAAAGAATGTGTCGGGTTTTTTGCTTGCGGAAACGGATTTAAGCCGCGTCATGGAATGCGGTCTCAATTCCCGGGATGAATATCATTTTTTAATCGACATCTGGACTTTCGGGCACGGTGTGTGTCTTTAATTTTCTTATATAAGGAGGGTTATCATGGCAAAACGACCGGCATTTTTTGTCCGCGAGGAAAAAGTTGTACAGGATATATTTTCATTTGAATGGTTTCCTGGTTTTGCAATATCTCAGAAGCAAGCGCGATAAACGGCTGTATAATTCCGGAGACTTAAAAGCTTTTCGTTATCAAAATGAGGATTTTCCTTTAATTCCTAAAACTGTATTCTATGATTTTATCTATATTGCTGCGGTAAAAAATTCATTTACAGCGGATGAAATCAAAGAAATTTCAGGTTATGATTACTTTACTGATATTGAATTTAATCCCGCGAAAAGTATCAATACCCAGGCGAGAGCTGCTGCGATGATCCGGCTTTTGCTTGATGAGTATGGGGAGCTGCCGGATTTTTCAAAAGAAGATTTTATACAATACCACAAAGAACATATTGTTTACGATACCTTGATTTAGAGAGGAGTGATTGTCATGGATTTACAAGAGAGAGCACTTGCATTTGCCAGACACCTGCATGATGAAAATATCATAAAGATGGATGATCTGGAGCAATTAAAAGACGAGACCTATGAGGAAATTGTCTTGTTGGTCAGGCAAAAGCTTCAAGAGACCTATCCGCAGACAAAGTTAAAACGCATGATGAAAAGCGTTCATTTTGCAAATGGTTTTCAGGATGAGCGCCTGAAACGGGTTGCGATCATTCTCACGGATGAGATTGAGCAATATCTGGATATAAATAAATTCCTTGACCACGATGCGTCGGTTGAATTTTTTAATAATAAAATCACATCTGGCGATTTTGTTATAAATGCAACTTCTCTGGTCGAAGTTGCATTTGAAAGCTTATGTATCTGCAAAGGTCGGAATAAATAAAAGGAGACTAATGGCTGCATTTAAAGTTGATGATGAATGTGATGATGATACATTTAAAGCAGAGCTGCAAAGGGTCTTATCGACACATAAGAAATATCTGAAAAAAGAATATATTAAAGTTTTAGAGCAGCTTTATGCCGGATCATTTGTGGAATACTATGATCCCGATCGCAGTTATTTGATTTTCGGTGTACAGAATGGGAGAGGTAGATATGGGAAAGGTTGCAGGCAGCGTATCCATAATAGGAGGAGCAGATGGACCTACAAGTATTTTTATTGCTGGAAAAAGCGGCAAGACAAAACTTACCACACGCATGCGGAATTATTTTCACAGAATAAAGAGAAACAGGATAAAAAAGCGGCTTACTGCCAATTCCCATACGCTTGAAGAAGTTGTGGAATGGCTGAAACAGGAGTACAAAGCTGTGGAGATTTCGCAGCAGTCTTTTAGCTATCAGGAACAGAGAAAGTGTTTGAAGGCAACCCTTGTCATGCGCCACTGTCCGGATCTGCTTGGAGAGAGGGTGGATCTGAAGCCGCCAGAAAGGGAGGATATGGAAGCCTTAAAAGCATTCTGGGAGCAGCTACAGGAACAGGAGAAGAGGGCGGCGGAAATTGCAGATGATATCTTTCCATTGGATTTCCACATATATGAGATCAGAGGTCCTAAGAACTGTAAGATGCAGATAGGGGTGGAAACGGTCTGGCAGGTACTTGATGCCTCGTACAGCGGGGATAAGAGATCCATGAAGCAGTTAAAGAAACTGTCCGAAGAGATATATCTGTATTATGGAGTTGCTGCTGAAGATATAAAAAATCAAACGGAGAGGTATCAGTCACTTTTAGCAATATTAAGTTCATAAATGTTCAACGTTCGGCGGGGAAGAAGTTTATCTTTAATGATAGGCGGATGAAAGAGTAAAATGTTCTCCACTTGCATGCACATTTGGCGACTGCAGCGGGGTATTTGACTTGGATAATAGTTAGATATAATTTAGTAAAGTACGATTGACTAAAGTATAAGGGGAAGACAGCGTTGATCAATCATTTTATTGATGGTAAAAAGGCAATCTATTTTATGGGCGTAGAGAGTAATGAGAAGCAGAATCTGTAGCAATTCGGCTATCTTTGCTGAATGCAAATGGCGAAACGAGAACGTTGATCTGGATGTGTTGGAGACTCTGGTCGATCGAAGTGGATTGTTCCATTATACGAAGGTGCAATATTTCCTGTTTTCTAAAACTGGCTTCACAAAAAGATGTATGGAAAAGGCTCAAGAAATGGGAAATGTAACGTTGGTAACTTATGATGATATTGTGAAGGTGTAGAAAATTATCGTTTAGAGACTTGCAAATAATAGATTTGAGGAGAGACATTATGTTTATAAGAAAAGAGGAGCCTAAGGATTACGAAATCGTATATTCCGTAGTCAAAGATGCATTTGACAGTGCTGAACACTCTGACGGTAATGAGCAGGATTTGGTAAATGCGTTAAGAAAGGGAGAGTCATTTATTCCAGAACTGTCTTTAGTTGCTGAAATAAATGGAAAATTGTAGGGCATATCATGTTTACGAGAGCAATGGTTGGGAGAGATGCTGTTTTAGTATTAGCACCTTTATCTGTTGTTCCAAAATATCAGAGAAAAGGAATTACATTTGGTATAAAGCCTCCTTTTGATGTGCCGGATGAAAATTTTATGGCATATAAAATTAAAGAAGGTGCGCCCGATATTCATGGAATTGTAAAATATGCGAAAGAATTTGGAATTGACTAATTGTATGCGCTGGAGGGTGCGGTACGCAATGTGGAGTTCAACAGTCTTCCGGAGGACAGGAAGAAGGAGTTGAAAGAGTTTAGTGATTTTTTGAAGAGGTGACGTGGGGCGCGGCTGGATCGTGAATGGCTAAATATAAAAGTAAAAAACAAAGAAGAGAGTAGCGCGAAGACGGCTTCAAAATACGGAAATGATGAAGATCCTTTAGCGCCAACCCTCTCTTTGTGGACTTGGTGGTTGTCTGTTTTATAGATTATATCGTAATATCCAAAGATTGTCTCGGGCTTAATGAAAATTCGCTGTTGCCTTTTACAATGCGTTTTTCTACATCTTCGCGGGTAATGTTGCGTACAATGCTTGTATCAAATGGCTGTCCAAGCTGCCAGTTTGGGTCTGCTTCTTTTACAGCTTCGTAAAATGCTTTTGTATACATTCGCTCATATTGTCCAAGTGTCCATGTACCGCTTAAACGATCGGATTTGTTAACGCTTAACTGATAGCGCGTAAAAACTTCAGTACGTTTTGTTGTATCGCCATTGGCGATTCCTTTTTCTTGTATGAAATGGCGCTTTGTTTCATCAAACATATCTTGCCGGGCAGTTTCGGAAACATCTATTATTTTATGGAATTCAGACGGATCTTTACCTGTAATGTCCATTCCTGCGACACCATATGGATTTACGAAATCACCGTCCTCATCAAAAAGTCCCATATAATTACGAATAAATGTTTCTTCGTCTGCCTCAAATGGATTTTTAAATTTAAAATCAACATCATCACATTTTAGTCCAAGCATCTGCTTAAGCATTTTCAGATTTTGCAAATCCTTTTCAGCCTTCACTTCCGCAGCAGATTTAGGTGCTTCTCCGTTAGGATGCCCTTCGTCATACATTGCTTTGGCGCGTTTGTATCGTGCGCTGTTTGTGTTAATTGCACCTGTGTAAGGCTTATAACCTACAACCATTGACATAACGCAATCCTCCTTAAATATAAATTCTTTTTAGCTGTGCACTTTATTCCCGCGAGCGACGAGCCAAGCGTGCATGTTTGCATGCATATTTGGCGACTGCCGCGAGGGTCAAATATCCCGCTGCTCTGCAGCGCTACAAATTTGAGGCTCCGTTGCTTGCAGAGGGGTCTTTGACTATTACATCGGCAATTTGGCAGAATTTTTAAGGAAATTTCGGGAAATTGATGATTTTGATCGGAAAATTCCAATTTTACCGGATTCATTTGCCACGGCAGTATCTTGAAGAATCCCGGAAAAGCCCATAAAATCAATGATCAGAAATCAATCGTAAAAAAATACGATTGATTTTTGCTTGTTTCTGTGTATAATATATGCAGTAAAATTGGAAAGGGGGGAGCAGTGTATGCGTGAAACAAGAACAATAGAGTTCAAAGAAATGATTACAAATACATTTTTAAAAACAGTAAGTGCCTTTTCGAATTACGACGGCGGAGAAATATTTTTGGGCATTGATGACAATGGTAATATCAAAGGACTACCGGATGTAAAACAAGCGTGTCTGGATATTGAAAATAAAATTAATGACAGCATTACTCCGCAGCCTGATTATACACTGGAATTGCAGAATAATGACAGAACGATAAAACTGACTGTAAAAAGCGGGTTTCAAAAGCCGTATTTATATAAATCCAAAGCATATAAGCGAAATGATACTGCAACAATAGAGGCTGACACACTGGAGTTGTCAAGACTGATTTTGGAAGGGAAAAATATCAGGTTTGAAGAATTGCCGTGTAAAGATCAAGAGCTAACTTTTGATACGCTATGTCAAAAATTAAAAGAATATATTCAAATTGAAACTTTTAATCAGGATACCTTGAAAACGCTGAACTTATATTATATAACAGCGCCACCGGATATAACAATGCGGCTGGTATTTTGGCGGATAAAAATCATTTTCCGGGAATTGATATAGTGAGGTTCGGTGAGAACATCAGTGTGATTCATAAGAGAGCAACATTTGATAATATATCCATTTTGGCAGCTTACGAAAAAGTATCAGAGGTATTCAAAGATTATTATCAATATGAGGAAATACAAGGCGACGAAAGAAAAAAGACAGAAAAAATACCGGAAACCGCGTTTAGAGAAGCAATCGCAAACGCGCTGATCCATAGGGCGTGGGATGTGGAGTCACAGATAAAAGTTTCGATGTTTGACGACAGAATAGAAATTATTTCTCCGGGAGGACTGCCTTCCGGAATAACAGAAGATGAGTATTTATCGGGGAAACTTTCAGTCTTAAGAAATAGAAATCTTGCAAATATATTTTACCGACTGGGGTTTGTCGAAATATTCGGTACAGGAATTCCACGGATAAAGCAGCTCTATGAAGAAGGATTGAAGCAGCCGGATTTTGAAGTGTCGGAAAATACAATTAAGATTGTACTTCCGGTTTTTGAGAAAAACCTGAATTTAACGGAAGACGAAAGAAAAATATATAAAATTTTAAGCAAAACAATGCTGAAATCAATTAGCGAAATTGCCCCTTACACCCCGTTTGGCAAATCAAAGACAACACAATTACTGAAAGAGATGGGTAAAAAAGGTGTTGTGAAAATTGAAGGCAGAGGAAGGGGTACTAAGTATGTGATAAAGTAATCACCATGACAAAGAGTAATTCTCAGTTACATCTAAGGCTGTTGCAGATTTAATAGGGTCAACACGTTAGAAGGAAATCGGCATTAGCCGACTTCCTTCTTAGCATGTTAACATATTAATCCCATAGCCCGATCTCCTCGGAGGACAGAGCGCTGTTCCCACAGCGGGGACAGATAAGTTCGGCTTCTTCCGGCTGAAGAGTCAGGCTGCCATTGCAGTCCGGGCAAGATGAGGAGTAAGTTTTCCCGCTCATAGGAAAATAAATAACCGGAACGGGCACCATCTTTTTGCACTGCTGACATATTGCCGGACGGTAGTTAAACTCAAAAGAAGATATCTGCCCGTCTGTTGTATCGCAGAGAATGTTCCGGCGGATCTCTGCCGGAAATAACTGCAATACATCTTCTAAAACGGCATGCCCGATACCATGCCCGAGAGCGATCCGCCATGATGCATTGCAGGAAGGACATACAAATCTGTTGATTCTACCCATATATTATCTCCTTTTCATTTCAATGACCCAACTTCTGGCAGACATTATGCGTACTTATGCACTCAGTAACTGAAGAACAGACGAAGGCTGTTGGTTAGCTTGAGCAAGCATTGCCTGACTGCTCTGGACCAGAATCGAATTACGCATGTAACTCATCATGGACTTCGCCATATCCGTGTCACGGATGCGGGATTCCGCTGCAGTCAGATTCTCTATCGTGTTGCTTAAGTTAGAGACCGTGTGCTCTAACCGGTTCTGAAGAGCGCCGTAGTAACTCCGTATAGAACTGAGCTCATCGATCGCATTGTTCACCTGCTTGATCGCTTCGCGGGAACTGTCCTGATCCAGTACGTTCGTAGTGAACAATCCAAGGGAATCCGTGTTCATCCGGAAGAGCTCCACGTTGATGATGCTTGCACTCTCGTTATCACATCCGACCATTAACTGAATACCCCTTGTACTTGCGATTCCCTTACCGGTAGGCTTGGTTGGATTATCCGTTAAGTAAAATTCCTGGTCGCCAAGCGGATTGTTGCCGATGATATCAGCATCACCAAGACTGTTTGCAATCACAGAACCGGAACCGCTTTTGGAATTATATGCAAGCTGACGCACAAATGCTACCAAGTCTGAATTTCCATTCCTGAATAAGGATTCCAAACCGCCCTGGCTGGTAATCTTTCCGCCTGTAGCTGTGGATATTGCACCGAATAAACTGGCCTTATTCTGTGTGATCTCTTTAAACACCTTATCCATTCCAGCCGCGATTCCTGATCCGCTGACAGTCCCGCCGCCATTGGCAAGATATCCGATATAGGCGCTTGCAAGATAACCGTGCCCGTAAGGACGTCCAGCCACACTATACGATCTTAGATAATTCGCAATTTCCGTATCTTTTGAAGTATCACTTGCACTGCTAAGGGTATTGGCAATGTTTAGAAGCGTATCATTCCAGTGTGTGGGGAATCCGCCGCCTGCAAGCTGCGCGGTTCCTTCCGAGAACCATTCCGGGAATCTCTCAGATCCGCCGCGTCCGCTCATCTGATCGGTCATGGTGTACTGCATCACCGAATGCATGATCTCGTGTGCAAGCGTAGATTCTAATGTCTTTTCAGCAGCACCGGTTATAGACGCGTCTGAAAAATCAGAGGAGTCTAACATGATCAGCATATTTCCTGCTTTACCGGTGGCACGAAATGAGAACTTGGCATACGCAAGCATTCCGCCTGAACCGTCGATATTCCCAATCTGAAGCTCCATTCCCACGGTATCCCCGTTCAGCGCCGTCTTAAGCGAGGGAAATTTATCAAGAATCTGCTTGACAGCATTCGGGAAATATTCTTCAGCTATCTTATCGGCAAGGTTATTAGCGGCTCTTGATACTCCGCCTGCACCGCCTGCAGAAGCGGCGCCTGATCTGTCTATCTGAACAGTTCCGTTCTTCAGATCCAAAGTAAGATTGTAAGTAGTCACGGAAGCTTCTTTTGCACTGAATATGCTTCCGTCCGGAAAGAGATGAATGCTGTTAAAGGATGTGGTATTCCCGATTCTTGTGATCTCGGTTTTTAACTTCTGCACCTCCTGATTCATCATAATGCGTTCTTTCTCAGTATACGTTCCGTTAGCAGACTGTACGGAAAGCTCCATCATGCGGTTGAGCATGGTATGAACCTCCGTCATGGCGCCTTCCGCCGTCTGTACAAGGGATATGCCGTCGTCTGCATTTTGCCATGCCTGCTCCAAACCGGTAATCTGAGCCCGCATCTTTTCGGAAATGGCAAGACCTGCCGCGTCGTCCCCTGCACGGTTGATCTTATAGCCGGAACTGAGCTTCTCCAGATCCCGGGCTACCGAACGGTTATTCTCGGTCAGATTCCTGTGGACATTCAAGGATGTAATATTATGTTGAATTCTCACCAATTCCACCTCCTTTCTTCTTGTCGGTTTCAACGGCAGATTGATGTTTGCTCCGCATTTCATGCGCCAGTATATCTAAAACACTTCAAATGCGATCAATTTTCTTATGAAAACTAAATATCTTCTGAAAGCTTGAAAGATATAAAGTTAACTTTATATCGACATGAATGAAGGAGTTAATAATACATTATATAGAATCATTTTGATATATA
Source organism: Dorea sp. 5-2 (assembly GCF_000403455.2). Lineage (GTDB taxonomy): Bacteria > Bacillota > Clostridia > Lachnospirales > Lachnospiraceae > Sporofaciens. The sequence continues at coordinate 181,412 of NZ_KE159737.1, forward strand.
TTTATATATAAAAATAATAATAAGAAGATTGATCGATAAAATATTTATTAGCAAACCGACCGTTGGTATGCAATGTATAAATATACTGACAACATGCGGGGAGGAATATGAGCATACACATTCCCCACAATGCCGATTATTATGGAATCCCTCTATTGTTTCTAACCAGCCTGTTCGTTTTTTTAGGGTAATGACTTTCTTTACCGATGTTGTTTTTTTGGAACATGTGTTCGATATAATGGTTAAAGAAATTTAGCGAAAGGATTTTTATATTGTAGCTATGCGCAAGGTTGGAACAAAGAATCAGCAAAGAAGTAGAGGACGGGTGTATCCCCCCTCTTGTAAAAATACGAAAAAATGATTTTTCATCAGCACACTAGTCGCCCGTGGGTAATAGTGGCTCCGACTTTCCTAACCTGTGAATATGGGAAACATAGCCAAGGTTTAACACGTTATACCTGCAAAAAAGAAATCCATAAAAAATAATAAAGGGAATTATTCGGTCATTGTCTGCACGCACTGCGGGCTGACGCTCCGGCTAGGGACGCAGAAGGAGAGTATCCTGTACTGTTGTCCTACGGGGCGGATGCATCGGGACAGCCCCTGCAGCCAGGTGAGGATGAAGAAGGCGTTTGCGGAGGATACGCTGGTGCGTCTGGTGGGAAGCAGGCGGAACTTCTTCCGGAGGCGGAGAGGGCGCTGAAAGGGCGGCAGGTCATGAAGGAGCCGGAGCGGACGCAGAGAGCTTGAGGGCGGAGATGCGCAGGCTGGACGAGGCGAAGATTTCTGGGTATGAGGATTATAAGGCGAGGAAGTTGTCAAGGGAGCGGTTTGTGGAGAAAAAGAGGGCGCTTGGATGTTAGGAGGTAGGAGCTGTCTGCGGCAGTGTCGGATGCGGAAGCGCGGGAGATTGTGGAGGAAGCCGGGCAGAGGGAGTACCGGGAGGCTTTTCGGATTCGGGAGTATCTGCATCTGGAGGGGTATGATAAGCGGGTGATGGCTTCTTTGATTGAGAGTGCCAAGGTAATGGGGTAGGACAGGCTGGAGGTGGTCTGGAAATTTGGGGATGTTTATGAAAAGATTTTGGGTGTAATGCGATGAGGATATGGTACAATTTTTAAGGAAAGTATCAGATTCAGAGCAGACAAAGAGAGCAGCTTTATACAAAAGATAAAACTGCTCTGAATGTGATTCTTTCCAATTGTACCAAGCCGCGGACGATCAGCCGGTAAGTGTATGGGGATAGCATTCTTTTCCTTTGGTTAAAATGCTGCTATTTTTGAAAGGATAGATGGCATAGAAACCACTTTTTTGTGTAACTTCATGGGAGCGTTTTATAAATGGGCATGCTTCACAAGCCTTCTTGCGGAGGCTTAGAAAAATCTATTCAGTGGACAGACTCTTTGATCAGGAAGTGCCATAAGTATTCCCCTCAATTTACTACTTTTTTTACTACTTTTGAGGTCAAAGATATGCCAATTTAGACTACAATATATAATATACCCAAGATAGTGGACACGGAACGTTTTTAGTTCCCTGCATTTTAGACACAGATTTAGGAACTTATATAATGTATTCTTTCTTTGGGTATGGGGTATTAGTGCCTTAACAGTCAACACCCATACCCAATAAAAGCATACATTGACCTGATACCCCCAATTACAACATTCCAAAATGTTTTAACGCATCAACGCAGGGATTTCCCTGCCTTTTGTGGAAAATTGTTTGAGTATACTTTGGAGGCATGGTACAATATAGAAAAGGACGTGATAAAGATGAAAATGACAGAGACAAATTGGGAGAGTCTGGATATCTCGAATGATTTTCTATTTGGAAAGGTTATGCAGAATCCCGACTTATGCAAGGAGTTATTACAAAGGATACTGCCAGATTTGAATATAGAATGTATAGAATATCCAGAATTGCAGAAGAGTATCAAAGAAGGGGCGGAGTCAAGGGGCATCAGGCTCGATGTGTACATCAAGGATGATAAAAATATCGTTTATAATGTTGAGATGCAAGCCAGTGATTCAAAGGAACTTCCCAAAAGAAGCAGATATTATCAGGGCATGGTAGACCTTCAGCTATTAGAAGCAGGCGATAAATCTTACATGAAGTTAAATAAGACATATATCATTTTTATCTGCACATTTGATTTGTATGGGAAGGGAAGACATATCTATACATTCGAGAATATCTGTAAAGAAGATAATAGTTTATCTATGGGTGATGAGGCAACAAAAATCTTTTTGAACTCTGACAGTGATATGGATGATGTGGGGAAAGAACTGCGTGCGTTTTTGGATTATGTGAAGGGTATTAAGGTTACGGATGACGATTTTATAGACAGACTGGAAGAAGCTGTCAAGAGGGCGAAAGCAAACAAGAAATGGAGGCGTGATTATATGACGATGGAAATGTTAGAACGTGTGAAATATGAAGAGGGCAGAGAAGAAGGAAGAAAAGAAGAGATGGAGAGAGGCATTACCGCTCTGGTATCTACGCTGAAAGATATGAATGTACCTATTCAGGTTATACTGGAAAAAGTACAGGAAAAATTCAACCTGAGTTTGGAAACTGCAAAGAAGTATATTTAATAGTAATTCTCAGGCTATGGGGGTATCAGGAAGGGATTTTTCTGTATGATGTAAGTATACTTGTATTGGAAGGGGAGAATGCCAATGAGCGAGGTTAAATTGACGAATACGCCGTATGAAGATGTATTTCGTACTTTACTAAATGATTGCAGTAGTTTGATTATTCCAGTAATTAACGAAGTATTCCACGAAAGATATTCTGGAAAGGAAGAGGTTGTTTTCTCCGCCAATGAACATTTCATGAATCGGCAAGGCGGAAACGAAGATGAGCGTATTACGGATTCAAATTTTAAAATAGTAGGAACGGTAACTAAAAAGTACCATTTGGAATGTCAAAGTAACATAGATAGCAGCATGTTGGTGAGACTGTTTGAATATGACACGCAGATTGCTCTTGATGAGGGAGAGATTAAGGAAAATGTTCTAACTGTAACTTTTCCTCATTCAGCAGTGTTATATTTAAGATGTAATGAATCCACGCCGGATAAGATGAAAATTAAGATGGTTACACCTGGCGGAGAAGTTACTTATGATATTCCGTTGATGAAGTCACAGCAGTACACGCTAGATGAAATATTTGAAAAAAGACTTCTGCTTCCATTCTACATATTCTCTCATGAGAAACGATTTGAGGAATATGAGAATGACGAGACAAAGCTTAAATTATTACAAGAGGAATATGAACTGATAAAGAACAGGCTTGAAGAATTGATGAATCAGGGCGAGATTAGCGAATATATGAAATGTACGATTAGTGATATGTCTAATAAGGTTCTGGAACACATTGCTGTAAAATATGATTCTGTTAAGAAAGGAGTACAATCTGTTATGGGTGGAAAGGTATTAGAATATGAAGCAAAGACGATATTGAATAAGGGAAGGGAAGAAGGAAGAGAAGAAGGAATTACTATTCTGGTATCTACGCTGAAAGAAATGAATGTGCCTATTCAGACTATATTGGAAAAGGTACAGGAAAAATTCAACCTGAGTTTGGAAACTGCAAAGAAGTATATATAAGGAGTACAATCTGTTATGGGTGGAAAGATTTTAGAATATGAAGCGAAGACGATTAGGAATGAAGGCTTGGACGAAGGGATTCGTGGAGCAGTGTCGGCACTAAAAAAGTTAAATATTCCACTACAAAATATATTGGCTATAAGAGACTGGAGACTGTAAATAGTCTTGTGTCTTTGGAGAAATAATCTTTACTGGTAGGAATCAGATATGTAGAAATCTGCTGTCGAAACGGCAATAACCAGACAGGAAACGGCAATACACAAGGTTCAGGGAACAATTCAACCACACAGGTGAAACCTGTCGATACAACCAAAACATCACCAAAGACAGGCGACAATAACATGATATTATTATTTGCCGTACTCTGTGCAAGTTCCTGCGTAGTGGGGGTATCAACCTTAAAAGCAAGACGTAAAATCAGATAAAGAAAGAACATTTTTCATAAGTTTACAAAAAGCCTTTACCACCTCAAAAGTGGCGAAGGCTTTCTTTCTGTTCTTCAAACCCTTCAAAACCTTCAGACGATTTCAAAATTTTTAAGATTTACCAAATACCTGAAAGCAGAAATCTCTTATCAGGGAGTTACAAGGGTAGAAACTTATCCTTTTCCAAAGGAGGCGATTAGAGAAGCTGTTTTTAATGCCATCGCCCACAAATTCTATGGAACTTTGATACCGATTCAAATCAGGATATATGCGGATAAAATCATGATTGCAAACGATTGCGTGTTTCCTGATGACTGGACGGTTGATGATTTGATGGGAAGTCATCGTTCCAGACCATATAATCCGCTCATTGCGAATACTTTCTTTCGTGCAGGCTTTATCGAAGCATGGGGTCGGGGAATTGAGAAAATTAAGGACAGCTGTGCACAGGCCGGGAATCCCATGCCGGAGTATGCGGTTAAAAAAGAGGACATTATGGTGACGTTTAAAAGTCTGGTGACTGACACTACCCAAAATACTACCCAAGCTGTTACCCAAGGTACTACCCAAGTTGGTTTTCAGTATATTGAGAATTCGATTCCTATGCGGATTATAAAAGTCATTAAGGATAATCCGGCATTGTCCCAAAGCCAGATTGCAGAAATGCTTGGGGAAAAGCATGATACGATTAAATATCATATGCGGAAAATGCGAATATCTGGAATCATCGCAAGGGAAGGTACCAGTCAGAAGGGAAAGTGGATTATTGTGGACAATAAGAACTGATTTTATACTTTGGTTAATGTAGGATTTTGAAGAGTATTACACTACAACGAGGATTAGGTAGATGAGTTTTACCCAATTCTCATTATAAAAATAGGGGCGGTAATTAATGATAAAAACAGATGCGTTTCCAACAATTCAAATGAAAATAAATAAATTGTTAAAAATTACAAATGGGTACAGGTTCTATGATCTTGTGAAAGCAGTATATTGCATTAACTTGTGCATTAATAATAGATCTGTTTTGGAATCTTGTCTTGCGTTAAATGCCTGTCTGATTGAATATGTAGAGCAGGGAAGTCAAGAAATAAATAGCTATGATAGTTTTGAAAATTTTTTTAAAAGAATCTATGATATTATGAAACCGGGAATAGCGGATGATTATGCGGTAGAGGATTTTGGAGAAGTTAGGATTAGATATGACAATAAGTTTTATCGTGTGATAGTTGGGACTGGCCATAATAATGTTTTTGCTTGCTTGAATTTTTTGCCTGTATTAGCAAGAAAAACTTCACATGAAGATGAGCTTAAACTGGTCTTGAGTTATTCGTCAGGGATTCTTGATTATTTTATGGAAGAAAACAAAAATGATGGAGTTGTAGAAAAAAGATTCGAGATTCCGTCGGAACAGCTATTTAATAGAGTACAGAAATTTTTTGATAAAGAATGTAAGAAATACGATATTTTTAAGATTGCTGCTTTAATGAAAAGTGAAGAAGCTACTATTGAAAAGAGTCATTTTGTGTATAAAGAAGATAATATTTATCCATTATACAACGTTTCTTTGCTAGTTGATTTGTATGATATTTGGGAGAAAGAAATCGATTATGAACAACAGATAGTTGTTGCAAATATTGGAATAATTGAAAGAATATATAGTTTGTTTGAAACTGATCGGTCACGAAGCTGCATAATGTTTGCGCCAGCTATGATTTTTCCAGATCAAAAATTTGATTCGACTCAGAAAACATATACATTTGTAGCAACGTCTTCTCATGGTGCTATTTTTGCAATTAATGCAGATGAATATGAAAATAATCAGCTAGAGAAGGAAATTGAAAATATTGAGGAATATCATAAAAGCGGTAAGCTTCAAATTGCAGAAACATATAATCGGTTTGAAAAAAATGGATTAAGAGGACTTTACATCTCGCCTGATATGCCAATAGAATATTTAATCTATGACAGTTTTACAAACCCAAATCAAATACATGTTTCGATGGGTAAGGCAGGGGTGTTAGAAAGAAAAATTTGCACTGCACTGGATATAATTTATTATCTTGATTTTATGGAAGACACTGATGAATTATTTGAATATCTTTCTTATTCAAAAGAGAGAGATTATAAGAGCACTTTTGGATTTGGTAGTGATGCTGCTCATTATTTTACGTGGAAATATCAAGGCCGCTATATTGATTATTTTAATGCTTGAGAGCCACGGTTCTAAGGCTTCAGAGCCATCAATACAAGTCTATTTTAATCTTTCAGAGCCACCACAATATATAGTGTATCTATGATTAAAGTACACTTATCCTTAACCACTTGATTATTCTATCTCAGAATTGTTTTAAATGCAAGGGCTGCAACGCAGTGTATTTACCCTTGCAGGTTTAAAACAATTCTGAGACAATGTTATAAGCGGTAAATAATAGACGTACTATATCTAGTATATTGTAATGGCTCTCAAGCATTAAATTATAAGTGGCTCCCAAGGATTAAATTGGTGGCTCTCAAGCATTAGAATAATCAGCTGATTGACGGGGAGGAATATGCGGCGTTGTCGGAGCGGTATACGAAAGAGGCGGAGGCGCTTTCTGCGGAGCTGGAGAAGCTGCTGGAAGAGCGGGAGAGGTACGCAAGGGATTTCCATATAGAGGAAGGCTGGGAGAAGACGGTGCGTGGGTTCTTGGGGGAGAAGGAGCTGACCCAGGGGATGGTGGACGCATTTGTGACGAGGGTTTCGGTGGATAAGGACGGGGACTGTGAGGTGGTCCTGGCCTATGATGACATGCTTGCGGAGCTTTTGGAGGCCGTGAGGGAAAGGGAGGCGGAGAACGGTGAAGGCTGATGTGGTGGCAAAGTATATCCGGCTGTCGGATGAGGATGTAGATACCGGCAGGGGCGTGAAGCAGGAGAGCGACAGTGTTGTGTCCCAGAGGCGGCTTCTGGACGGGTTTATTGATGGGGACGGGGAGCTTAGGAAGTGCCGGATCATTGAATTTTGTGATGACGGGTTCAGCGGGACTGACTTCCGGCGCCCCGGTTTTGCGGGTATGATGGAGGCGGTGAAGCGGGGCGAGGTGGGCTGTATCATTGTGAAGGATTTTTCCAGGCTGGGGAGGGATTATATTGAGGTTGGGAGTTATCTGGAACAGATATTTCCGCTGATGGAGGTGCGGTGTATTTCTGTGAATGACCGTTATGACAGTGAGGGTGTGCTGGGGACTGCGGGCGGACTGAATGTGGCGTTTAAGAATCTGATCAATATGCTGTACAGCAGGGACCTGTCTAAGAAGATACGGTCCGCGCAGATGGCGAGGGCGCGGAAAGGGGAGTATCTGGGCGGCTTTGCAAGGTATGGGTATGAGAAGTCCCCGGAGGACAAGCACCGGCTGGTGGTTGACCCGGAAGCGGCGGAGGTGGTGCGGAAGATATTTACCATGGCGGCGGAAGGGGTAACGATTTCCGGGATTGTGAGGTATCTGAATGATAACGGTGTGCTTACCTGCGTGGAGTATAAGCAGAGGAAGAATAGCAGGTATCAGCATCCGGGCGGCGGGGTGAAGAAGCTGTGGGGGACCCAGTCGGTGCGTTCCATACTGTCGGATGAGACTTATATCGGGAAGGTGGTGTGGAACCGTTCGGAGAAGTCTATTACTACGGGGAAGAAGATGCTGTGGCATGACCGTTCGGAGTGGGTGGTTGTGGACGGGCAGCATGAGCCGCTGGTGTCGGAGGAACTGTTTGCCCTGGCGAATGAGAGGGCGAAGCCGAAGAAGCGGGACAGGAGCGGCGTGGATATGAGCGGCTTTAAGCGGGAGGTGCTGTTTGTGTGCGGGTACTGCGGGCGGTCCATGGTGAAGAAGAACCATAAGTATTGCTGCCGTTACCGGACCTGCGGCTCTGATACGGAGTGCAGGAGGGCGGTGGAGGATATGGAAACGCTGGAAGGGAGCGTTATGGAGTATGTGCGGAAGACGGCGGAGGTGATGCTGGGCAATTCCGGGAGGAAGGATGTGGAAGCGGAGCGGGAGACGCTGGGGAAGAAGTTGGACGCTTTGCGGAAGGAGAAGGAGCGGCTTTCGGCGGAGAAGATGTTTTTGTATGATAAGTACCGGTCCGGGGGTATGACACGGGAGCAGTTTAAGGCAAGGACGGGGAGTATGGGTGTGCGGGTTGAGGAAATTGGGAAGGAGATGGGGGAAACAGAGGATGGGATTGAGAGACTGAAAGGGTGCGGTTCCCAGGACGGGGAGACTGTGCTGGAAGGGATAGCGGCTCTGCGGGAGTTTGATAAGGGGGTGCTGCGGAAGGGGATTGAGAGGATCAGGGTGTTTGGAGAAGGGCGGATTGAGGTGGTTTGGAAGGGTGGGGATATGTTCGGCGGGGGAGATTCGTAAAAATTTGTAGGAAGATTGACGGAGCCATGAGCGGGGTGCTTGTGGCTTTGTTGGTTTTGGGGTATAATACAATACAGTGGAAAAGAGAAGAAGCATTATAGTTGATATAGCTAAAGGCATGGATGAGGTTTTGAATGAAAAAAATTAAGGAATATGCGTATGGATTTAATTAAAACTTTCCCAATTTACCGGACTATAGAATAGACCCGCAAATTCACCCAAAACTATATAATACATTCAAAAACTAGTTGATTAAAAGCAATAATCCCTAAAAAATGGCCATTTTTAACCGCGCTACACCTGTTAATCCATTTAGATTTTTGTAAAATTGTGTATAAAACTCTATTATATATAGTCCCAATGTGTTATAATAGGACTATATAAAGGAGTGATTTTTATGCCCGTACCTGCTGATATCAGAGCAGTTCCAAGACCGGTTAATACCATAGTGGATGACAACGGCCGGGATGGCCCCAAACGTTATGCTGTCAGGCAACGTTCCTCTTCTAAATATGTTCCCGGTGGCAATCCCCAGCCGCGAAACGGCAAGGTGGTCGGTCACATCATTGATCATAAATATGTTCCAATCCACGAGTCGAAAGCAGGAACTTCTGCAGAACCGGATATGCTGTCCTATGGCGCTTCCGCACTTGTTAAGTCTGTCACGAAAGACCTTGTGTCAGATCTCCTTGCTGTGTACGATCCATCGGATGCTTATGCAATGATGTCTATTGCGACCCTTAAAGTGATCAAGCCGGCTGTTACCGCAAACCGGATGGCAACACATTACCATAGGACATTCGTCTGCAAAGATTATCCCGGAGCAGCAATGTCCCCGAATTCTATTGGAAACCTTCTGCAAAGGATTGGGATGGACGGTTCCAGGCGCAAACAGTTCTACCAGTTACGTATTCAATCGACTTCCGCCGACCATCATGTGGCGATTGATGGCACGCTGAAACAGGATAACAGCAAGGTCAATGATCTTTCTGCCTATTCCCGTAAGGCAAGAGTAAGGGGCTGCAGTGAAGTGTCTGTCCTATATGCCTATGACATCGAGCGGATGGAACCGGTTTGTGCCGAAGTATTTCCGGGAAACAGTATTGATGCCAGTTCCTATCCGGCGTTTATCCGTGATAATGACATTCGCAAAGGGATCATTGTTGCTGACAAAGGATTCCCTCCAAGCAAAATCAAAGCAGAATTGCAGGAGCGTCCGGATCTTCATTTCCTTACGCCGATCAAACGGAATGATGCCCGCATATCGGATAATGATATGCTTTCCTTCGAAGGAGTACTGACTGGCATTGCCGCTCATATAGTTTATAAGAAGAAACAGATCAAGGGCGGCCGATACCTATATGCATTCAAGGATACGAAAAAAGCATCAGCTGAAGAAGCAGCCTATCTTGCGAACGCTCAGAAGAAAAATACCTTTCTCCCAGAGAAATACGCAAAGAAACAAGCTGTTTTTGGTGTAATCGTTCTTGAATCCGACCAGGACTTAGATGCGAAAACGGCATACTTTTGTTATGAGGACCGCTGGCTTCTGGAACTGGTATTTAATCGGTATAAAAGCGATGAATGCCTGGATCATACCGATGTACAGAATGATTATTCCGTCATCGGCGGTGAGTTTGTCAACTTCCTGTCTACAGTTGCCACCTGCCGTATCATACGAAAGGCGCGGACGGCAGGATTATTTGACCATATGTCCTATGGAGAACTGATGGATGACCTATCATCAGCCTGGCGTAGAACAGATGCCCCGGAAGAACCGGCAACAGATGATGGATACTGGGTTCACACACTGCAGATTGTATTTGAGGAACTTGAGACCTTGGGTCTGTCAAAACCGATACCAAAGCCAGCACCCAAGAAACGTGGCCGTAAACCCAAGCCCAAAGATCAGTATGAGCAGAAGCCAAAGCGCCCACGTGGCCGCCCTAGAAAGAATTCATCCCAGTCTGTCAGTACTCTATAGTCCGGCAGATTGGGAAAGTATTATTTAATACAGATGAAGAATTGATAATATATAGTGAGATAGGGGAGGAAAAATCGGTATATCAAAATTATTGTGAATGGCGTGCTTATGTTTGTGAGAAATATGGAGGCAATAAGTACGCAGAGCCCACACTGAAAAATTTTGTACATTATTTGAAGCGTGAGAAAAATCTAATTATGAGCAGAAAAGAAATGTGGAGTGGGTGTACAATGCCGTTATTAACGGTGTTTATTACGATTGTATATACATTTGTATTTTCGGTGGTCAATGTGATAAATACTTATAATAATTCGATAAATACATTGATAGATGAAGAATTTTTGGAGTATACAGGGTATAATCCAAAGCTGATATATCAGGCATTGGAACAAAATTTGTATTCAGGAATGTGGTTTTATATTTGGGGAGCTTTTTTAATGGGAGCGGTCGTTTTGATGTTTTTATTCTTTGCGTCTGTTAGGATTAGAAGTAATAACTTGAAGAATGAGTTTTATTCGGATTACATAATGATTGTTCAAGAAATAATTGAAGAACAGAAATCAGGAAAAGCGGAAATGGCATAGGAGGGAAAATGGATCACAAAGAGGATGACTTTAGAAAAATATGTTTTCACTGCGCTTCTATTTATGAGATGGAGGATGGGGAAATATTGACGTGTCCGTTTTGTGGCAGAAGCATACCGACATCAGAATATGAAAGAGTAATGCAGGGTATTAGGCAGGCTGTTTTTGGAGGATGGACATGCAGGGCAGAGTATGAAGGTGCAGAGGACGATGGGAAACGCTATTATACAGAACCCTGCGGTGAGATATTAAATTTTGTGGCAGTAGCTGTTGCAAGCGGTTTGATTGGAAATATGTCATATGACATTGTTAAAAAGGTATTTGGTAAAATTGTTTCGTATCTGAAACGGAGTAAGAAAAACTGTGAGGATGAAACATTAGCAGCGTTTTTGGAGTCCCCGGAGAAGATAAAGAAATTTTCGGAATATATCAGTGCATATTATGACGAGTATGAAGGGGCAGATGCTAAAACGAAGAATGCGATTATGGAAGAGGTATTTGTGGATCATGTTTCTCATATCATAGACGGTCTGGTAAAAATGAGGCATAAAGACATTGATATAGAAAAAGTGATGGAGGACAGCCCGCATACAAGAGAAGAGATAATGAAGATGGTTTTGGAGATAAGGAATAAAGTGAATGTCAAACGATTGGAGGAAGAGGATTTTAAAGATTTTTGGGATGATATAGATATTGATTAAGGGAAGAATGTTAAATACATATGTAAAGAAATAAAAAAGTTGAAAAATTTTTTGTCCTTTACTTGACACGGGCAGAGCCGATAAACTATGAGCAATCGCAGTTTGTCGGCTCTGTTATTTATATAACCATAGGTAGGGCAAGCCCACCGAATTAAAAAAAACGATGTTTCGGTGAGCTGTTTTGTCATGCTTTGACCACTCTCCGGCTTCGCTTTTGGAAGTTTGGAGGGATTTTTAATGCCTTCAAGCAGCTTTCACCTGCATCTACATATACCATACCGAGGATGGACAGATAACCTGTTAAAAAAATCCTCGTCAACACATGGGGCTTTACACCTCAAAAGTAGAAGTCAAATCTCTGCATAATAGAAATATAATATACATAAACCGTAAAGTCTACAAACATCATATCCGACTGTCGGAAAGGAGTTTATTTTGAACAGACAGTCAGAAAAAATTACTGCACTCTATTGCAGGCTTAGCCGTGACGATATGCTGCAAGGGGAGAGCAACAGCATTACCAACCAAAAATCTATTGTCAGCAAATACGCAAAGGATAATGGATTCCAGAATCTCCAATTTTTCGTGGATGACGGGTATTCTGGCGTCAGTTTTACAAGACCGTCTTTTATGGAGCTGATGGAACTTGCCGAGGCGGGAGAAATTGGGACGATTATTGTCAAAGACCATTCAAGACTTGGCAGAAATCGTCTTGTTGTCGGTCAGCTATTGGAAGAAGATTTTGTTCGTCTGGGAATCCGCTATATTGCCATTATGGACAATATCGACACAAAGGATGGATTAAGCGATTTTCTTCCTGTGCAGGACTGGTTCAATGAGATGCATGCTAAGAATACTTCAAAGAAAGTACGGGCGGTATTCCAGAACAAAGGTATGTCGGGGAAACCTCTTACAACGGTTATCCCCTATGGTTACAAGAAGAACGAAGCCGAGCCTGCCCATTGGTTAATTTCCGTTCTACGACGCGCTCTTTTAAAGATAAGACCAAGATTCACAGACCGAAAGAGGAATGGAAAGTATTTGAAAATACCCATGAAGCCATTATTGACAGCGAAACATGGGAACTTGTGCAGGAGCTTAGAAGCCACAAGCGCAGACCAAACCGCACAGGCGAAATCAGCATTTTTTCAGGATTACTCTATTGTGCCGACTGCGGGGAAAAACTGTATTATAGCGTGACGAACAATTACAGCCGAGAGCAGGCATATTTTTTCTGCTCTAACTACCGCAAGAATACGGCAAACTGTACGGCACATTATATTCGTGAAAAGGTTGTCCATGCCTTAGTGCTTGAAAGTTTACGGCGTGTCCTGTTCTATGTGCAGGCATTTGAAAAACAGTTTGTGCAGGAGCAGCTTGATAAATCAAGCGAGGAACAGCGGAAAGAAATTGCCAAGAAGCGGCGTGAATTAGCCAAATCCGAAAAGCGTATTGCGGAACTTGACGTATTGTTTCAGCGGATTTATGAGGATAACGTAGAAAGCAGACATTGAAATGCAGAATGACAAAGCCGCAAATGTGTCAGAATTTGTGGAGAAAGTCAGGCGTTATACGGAAATCAAGGAACTTACGCCTGCCATCGTCAATGAGTTTATTGACTACATTATGGTATCGAAAAAGCAAGTCATAGATGGAAAGACCGTATACCCTATTGATATTTACTATAATGGTATTGGTATTATCAATGCTCCATCTGCTGAAGAATATGAAGAAATGTTTCAAGAACGCTTGAAACAGAAACATTTAGATAAAGAAAAAACGGCATAGCCACAAAGACTATACCGTAATTTGATGCAGAGATGCCCTCGTACCCTTCACTTCCTTATGTGAGGGGTACGAAGGACAGACCCTTGCATTCCATTTAGGAAATCCTGATGTCTATTTGGGAAATTTCAGCCGCCAGGTTGTGTTTCTGTGGTATTTTTGTACTGGCAAACGGCAGAATAGGAAAGGAGTGTGAGTGTATGGCGAAAGAACGTTTTGTAGAAGTCTACTCTCAGGGTATCGTTAATGTGGCAAAGATCATCGTTGATACGGAAACCGGCGTGAACTACCTGCTGGGTTCCCACAATAAGCAAGCCGGCACCGGGCTGACTGTTTTGGTCGATCAAAACGGAAAGCCGATAGTTACTCCCATCGAGTAAAGAAAATAGCAGCAGATCGTATTCATATTTATCCTGCACGTTTGCCGCGCTGCTACTGTTCAGATTTCAGACAAAATGAAGGAAAAAGAGTGGTGAGGATTTAACTGGCTTGAGCATGTAGCAGCAATTCCTACACCGCTTGTAACTGAATCCAATATCTCTGCTCTAAGTGCCCGTCTTCTTCTACTTCATTTTCAAGGACTCCTCCATTTCGGATAATAGATTTTGCTGACCCTATATTATCTTTGTCACAACACATCAATACTCTTTCGATTCCAAGTTTTTTACATTCTTCCAGTGCCAAGGCGATCATTGCTGTTGCATATCCTTTTCTTCTTTCGCTTGGACGAATTCCATCCCCTATATGTCCACCAGTCAAAAGCAGACCCTCATTCAGATAATGACGTATATTAACTGCTCCGACAAAGATATTCCTGTCCCTGTCCAGGCAAAACAAGGTAGTATCTGGAACGAGCCCCTCCTCTGTCTCTTTTTTTATTTCCAAATTTTCCAAATAGTAGTCAAAATCATGAAAATCATTTCTGAAGATTGCCCACGGTGAATGATTCGTATGATTTTCTTCTATATCTGTCTTCCATTCAGTCAACATATCGAACAACTGGTTCTTATACTCTAGTGTAAGTCGTACTAACTCTATATTCATATACTAATCCTTAACCTTTCAATTATGAATTTTAATTTTGATATTGTTCCGAAAACTGGAATTTACCAAATTGACAAACGCCGATTTGTCACTGGCTCCATTATACGTTATCTCATAAAAAGAGTATAGCCAGATTTCAGAAAACATGTCGAACGGAAACAGCTTGCAACGCAAGATGGAGTTCTGCTTGCTGTAATTTTTTATATTGGTCCCGGAAAATGAAGATATTTTACAAGACGGAGGAAAAAATAAGAGGTAAAATGGATTCTGACAAGGAGGTAGTCCACATGAAGAAAGAAACAAGGACAGTGGCGTATGATGACGAATTACGGATGGAAGCATATCGCTTTGAAGGGATTGTACAGCCATTTCCAAGTCATTTCCATGAGCATTATGTGATTGGATTTGTAGAGGATGGGGAACGGGTGCTTTCCTGCAGGGACGGAGAATATGCCATAGAGGAAGGCAGTATCGTGCTTTTCAATCCGGGAGACAGCCATGCCTGCGTACAGAGCGGCGAGGGAACATTTGATTACCGCGGCTTCAATATTTCAAAAGAAATTATGCTTGATCTGGCAGAGGAAGTCACAGGGGAACGGGAACTTCCGGGATTTTCAAAAAATGTTATCTATGATGAGGAAGCAGCCTGCCATCTGCGCCCGCTGCATGAGATGGTCATGAAAGGGACAGGGGAGTTTAAGAAGGAGGAAACCCTGCTGTTCCTGCTTTCGCATCTTATCCAGAATTACGGGCAGCCTTCCCGCCGCTGCATCCCGGAGTGCAGGCAGGAAATTGAAAAAGCCTGCGAATATATGGCGGGGCATTTTACAGAGCGTATTTATTTAGACCAGATCTGCCGTCACGCAGGTCTTAGTAAATCAACGCTGCTGCGGGCCTTTACAAAAGAAAAGGGAGTTACGCCGTACCGTTATTTTGAGACAATCCGAATCAATGAAGCAAAAAAGCTGTTATCAGAAGGGGTGCCGCCCGTGGAGGCAGCAATTCGGACAGGGTTTTCAGACCAGAGCCATTTTACCAATTATTTTAATCAGTTCATAGGGATTGCGCCGGGAACTTACCGTGAAATATTCTCGGAAAAAGGCAGGGATGGTGGACGGCATGGGGAATAGAAAATCAGCAGGACATCTGGCGGCGCTGTTTACAATCATCATATGGGGAACAACATTCATATCCACCAAAGTCCTGCTTACGGATTTTAAGCCTGTAGAAATTCTGTTCTTTCGCTTTGTTATGGGATTTCTGGCCTTGCTTTTAGTCTCCCCGCACCGTATGAAAGGAGTGGATTGTAAACAGGAAATAACATTTGTGCTGGCGGGTTTAAGCGGGATATGCTTGTATTATCTGCTAGAGAATATCGCCCTTACATATACGATGGCTTCTAATGTAGGAGTTATCATCTCGGTCGCACCATTTTTTACGGCAATACTGTCACGCTCATTCCTGAAATCGGAAGAAAAACTGCGGATAAATTTCTTCATTGGCTTTGTAGTGGCGATGGCTGGTGTCGTGCTGATTAGCTTTAATGGCTCCAGGATGGAACTGAACCCGGCGGGGGATGTGCTGGCAGTCTTTGCGGCTTTTGTGTGGGCGTGCTATTCCATATTAACGAGGAAGATTAGCAGCTTTGGGTATCCGGTCATCCTTACCACACGTCGGACGTTTTTTTACGGCATCTTGTTCATGGTACCGGCATTGTTCCTATTTGATTTTGAAATGGGGCTGGAACGGTTTGCCGATATGACGCACCTGCTTAATATTCTGTATCTTGGGCTGGGGGCATCTGCGCTCTGTTTCGTCACATGGAATCTTGCGGTAAAGGCACTTGGGGCGGTTAAGACCAGCGTTTATATTTACATGGTTCCCGTTATCACGGTGGTGACTTCCGTGTTCATACTGAAGGAGCCGGTAACATGGGTTTCCGTCATGGGGACAGTTCTGGCAGTTGCGGGACTTTTCCTTTCTGAATATAACGGGAAGGGGAGTGGCAATCGTGAATGAGCCTGTCTTTACCGCTGTTATTAGAAAGAAGGAGGATTGAAAATGGATTTACAGAATGAGAAATGTGTCATGGTGATTGACGAGAATCTGCCGCTTGGCATTATTGCAAACACGGCGGCTATCATGGGGATTACGCTTGGAAAGCAGATGCCGGAAGTTGTGGGTGTGGATGTATACGACAGGACGGGTAATGGGCATCTGGGGATCATTGAATTTCCGGTGCCGATATTAAAGGGCAATGTGGATGTGCTCAAAGCAATCCGTGAGAAATTGTATGAGCCGGAGTTTTCAGATTTGACAGTGGTTGATTTTTCAGATTTGGCGCAGGGTTGCAAGACCTATGATGAATTTATAGAAAAGATAAAAGATGTTTCAGAAAGGTCATTGAATTATTTTGGAATTGCCATTTGCGGCGCAAAAAAGAAGATAAACAAATTAACAGGGAGCATGGCGTTGCTGAGGTAAAGAAACAGGGAATTTCCTTATGAAAAGGCTGCGTTTTTGTCCTGTAGAAGAAGTTCTAAAGGAATTAAGCGCCGCTTTATATCATCCAAAGAAAATCCTAATGATTTCAGAGACACAATCTGATGAAGCGTAACCAAATCTTTATCCGTATAAAGCCGGCGCCCGCCCGCGCTTTTTGCCGGGCGGAGAGAATAACCCCTCTTTGTCGTAATATTGCAAAGTTCTTTCCTAAAATTGCAGGAGTTAAAGAAGGATTACATCAATATTATGAAATAGAGCAGACAACAGATTTATGGTCACTTAATTCTGGAAGAGTGTAAAGGAATTTGTGTTGGTGACATGTAACGAAAACCATCCGGCATTAGAAATGGACGAAGATAATCTCCATATCATATATCAAAAGAAGCTATCACTGAAAAATGTTCTTACAAAACTCAAATTAGAATATAGTTGTGAGAGAATAACGATACAGGCTGGCCACAAAGAAGTATGGTAGGTATTAGCAGAAACATCAATAATTTTTTCATAGTAACCTCACTTTCTGTTTTCTTGGTATTCTTAAGTGGGATTTCAATACGAGGGAACATTAAGAAATAATGCTGTGAAAAATGGAAAAGTGATTGATATGAAAATGTATTCCCTGCTAAAAGGGGAAATATAAATTTTATGGTGAAGATGGATATATCTGTTTGGCGGCGCTTGCGGCCATAGCAGTCAGCAATCCGGCAAGAAAAATTATGAAATCGAATATTATAAATGAAATTGACCGCCAGGAATCGTAACGGTTCCTGGCGGTCTTCTAAATGCCACGCAGTTAAAAGAAATTGTTACAAATTAATTCTGTATACCAACCATATATTTAATCATGGATACCAGTTTATTTGAAAGAATATCTGTTGAAATCCCGGGATTCTGACATTTTTGTTCTAGCAGGTATTTCAAATACCCAACAGTTACATCATTAACCATATCAAGATTATCTTTTGTTAAACGGTTATCTTTTTCCTGTAAAAGCGGTTTTAAGATAAGATAGCACCTTTCATAAATATTTTGTCCAAAGTACATACTTTGTATATCCTTGCGGTAGATTGCCTTCTCGTCAGGGAATAATTCGTAATATCGTTCAAAAATATCTGTCAGGTTATCACTGTGTTTTCCGAAGAAAAAATTGTAAAAAATTTCCGGTTTATCAAATGCTGATTGAGCAAAAAAGGTCCAAATGGACAGAAAACTCTCATAGGGAGTACTGTTTTTTTTAATATGCTCTGCGAGGGCAGTACTATAGCCATTAAAATGTTTAAGAGATGCAAGCAGAATCAATTCATCTACATCTTTGAAATATAGATAGATGGTGGAATTGTGAAAGCCTGATTTTTCTGCAATCTTCCTGATAGAAATGTTTTTTAATCCAATATCATCAATTAGATTCTGTGTGGCTTCAATGAAACAGATGGTATTCTGGCGCTTTAATAAATCTTTATTCTTTTCCATAAGCCCTCCCTAAGTAAGCTGTTTTTTAATACGTTAAAAATTATATCACATTAGCTCCATTTGTGTTATTGAAAATTTCTATAAATAAAATCTAAAAAAATTGTGTTAGGTATTGACAATAAGCGCGCTTATTGCTATATTTCTGTTATAAAATAACCATAAGCGCGCTTATTAACAAAATCTATATGTATAAGTTTAAGGAGGAACTATGAGACTGGAAATTGGTAATTTCTATGTGAAAGATATTGTTTTTGGAAATGAATTGTCATTTAAAGACGGTATACTGACAATTGCAAAGGATGAAGCACTGAAATTTATTCTCGAGGATGACAGAATTACGGAAGCAGAGCTTTATATTGCCAAACCGGGAGATAAAATCCGTATGTGTCCGGTAAAGGAGGCGGTTGAACCCAGGACGAGATTAGACGGACGCGGACTGTTCCCCGGATATACAAGTGAACTTGCGCCTGCAGGTGACGGCGTACTCCATGCATTAAAAAATTGCAGTGTACTGGTAGTTGGGCGTCACTGGGGAGGTTTTCAGGATGGTATTATTGATATGAGTGGAGAAGGACAGAAGCTTACATATTTCGGGCAGCTTAATAACATCGTGCTGGTAGCGGACACTAACGAAGAGTTTGAAAGATATGAGCAGCAGAAGAAAAATGATGCATTGAGGAGAGCCGGGCACAAGCTTGCAGAGTATATCGGGGCGTGTGTAAAGGAGCTTAAGCCTGAGGATACGGATATTTATGAGACAACTCCAATGATAAAAAGGGATGCGGGGATTGAAAAGCTGCCTTCTGTTGTATATGTGATGCAGCCCCAGTCCCAGATGGAGGCGATGGGATATAACGACCTTGTGTATGGATGGGATACGAATCATATGCTTCCGACAGTGATGAGCCCAACGGAGATTTTGGACGGAGCAATCGTATCAGGAAGCTTCATGCCTGTATCCTCCAAATGGTCTACCTACGATATGCAGAACACACCTAATTTGCGGGCGCTTATGGATGCACATGGAAAGACGATTAATTTTCTCGGCGTGATCATGTCGAACCTGAATGTTGCATTGGAACAGAAAGAACGTGCGGCATTGTATGTCGCACAGATTGCGAAAAGCCTTGGAGCCGATGGAGCAGTTGTTGCGGAAGAGGGATACGGAAATCCGGATGCGGATTTCGTGGGTTGTCTGGTTGCTTTGGAGGATGCCGGAGTAAAGACCGTAGGTATTACTAATGAGAGTACAGGACGTGATGGACATGGACAGCCTTTGGTTACTCTTGACGAAAAATGTGATGCAATTGTATCCTGCGGCAATGTAGGAGAGCTCATTGAGCTTCCTCCGATGGAGACTGTGCTGGGGGAGCTTGAAGCACTTGGCAGGGACGGAAATTCTGGCGGCTGGGCGTATGATGAGATTCTTGGACCGTCTGTAAGAGAAGACGGATCGATTATTCTTGAAAATAATGGTGTATTCTGCGGAGATCAGGTGGCAGGCTGGTCACCCAAGCAAATGATGGAATTTTAGGAGGAAATGGCAATGAAAAAAATAATATTATACATAAATCAGTTTTTCGGGCAAATCGGCGGAGAAGATAAAGCTGGTATCGAGCCGGAGATTCACGAAGGCCAGATTGGTCCGGCAATGCAGTTTGCCAAAGAGTTAGACGGAATTGCTGAAGTGACGCATACCATTATCTGTGGTGACAATTATATGGGTTCCAATACGGACGAGGCAGTAGCGGCAATCCTTGGAATGCTGGAAGGCAAAGAGATGGATATGTTCCTGGCAGGTCCGGCATTTCAGGCAGGGCGTTATACAGTTGCCTGCGGAACTATCTGCAAAGCAGTGAAAGAGAAATATGGTGTGCCTGTCGTAACTTCTATGAATGAGGAGACACCTGGCGTAAATATGTTCAAGAAAGATATGTACATTTTAAAAGGCGGAAATATTGCATCAAAGATGAGAAAAGATGTAAAGGCTATGGCAAATGTGGCAAAAAAGATTCTGCTCGGTGAGCCGGTCGGCCCTGCAGACGAGGAAGGATATTTTGCAAGAGGTATTCGTCATCAGGCCTGGCGTAAAGATATGAAACCCGCATCAGAGCGTATGATGGATATGCTTGTGAAAAAGTTAAATGGGGAACCATTTGTTTCTGAACTTCCGATTCCGAAGATTGACCGTGTGCCAATTGCTTCTGCTATTGCAAATCTTGGAGAGGCAAGAATTGCGCTGCTCAATACAGGCGGTATCGTGCCGGTGGATAATCCGGACCGTATTCAGTCCGCGTCTGCAACCAGATGGGGCAGGTATGACATTTCCGGGGACAAGGTCCTTAAGGGGGGAGAGTATAAGACAATTCATGCAGGCTTCGATCCGGCAGCAGCGGATGCTGATCCCAATGTCATTACACCGGTTGACGCGTTGAAGGAGCTTCTAAAAGAGGGAGTGTACGGAAGTCTTCATCCTTATTTTTATACGACAGTAGGAACCGGAACGACAGAATCCGAAGCAGCAAGAATGGCGAAGGAAATTATTCCATTTCTTAAAGAGGATCATGTGGATGGATGTATCCTTGTCTCCACATGAGGGACCTGTACTCGTTGCGGTGCAACGATGGTGAAAGAGATTGAGAGAGAAGGCTTCCCAATCGTACAGATGTGCAATCTGGTTCCGGTGGCAAAGACAGTCGGCGCTAATAAGATTGTTCCGACAATTTCAATACCATATCCGTTAGGTGATCCGGGAACATCCAAGGAAGACCAGTGGAAGCTTCGTCTTCACAGGACAAAAGTTGCTCTCGAAGCCCTGGCAGCAGATGTAAAAGAACAGACAGTATTCCGTGTGTAAAGCTGATATACTTGAAAAATAGGGTTGGAGGGATTTATACATGGATAAGAAGAGAGGAAACGTAATCAAAATATAAAATATAAATGTCATATATATTATAAACAATGATTGACAAAATTGGAGAGAAATATTATAATGGTGTTAGTCAATAAGTGTGTTGGCACAACATACAAAGGTCGATATTTCAGTGTTCATTATTGCCAAAAACAGGCATACCAACACAAATGTTGACTAACACCATTATAATTATTTATGAGTAAATGGCCATTATCAATAAGTATCTTAGCGTAACTTTAAAATCAGTAACTACACACAATGATTCAGGAGGGAAATTATGGACGGCAAAAGATTAGTAACCATTAAAGGAAATGATTATAAGAGAGGATGTCAGATTGGCGAGAAACTTGGATATAGTATAAAAGTCAATTTTATGAATCAGGTAAGACATTATAAAGAGTCAGGAAACTATGACTTTTATGAGTGGGTGGAGAAATGTAAAAATTATATCCCGCTTATTCAGGAATACACACCGCATACATATGAAGAAATGCGCGGAATGGCTGATGGAGCAGGGATGCCATTTGAATATATACTGGCGCTCACGACAGCTTATGAGTTGGCAGTGGCGGGCGGAAATGTTGCAGATAAGTGTACAGGTTTTTTTGCTGCAGGTGAATATACGGCAGACGGCAAAGCATTTTGCGGTCAGACCAATGACGAGGATTTCTCGGAATGGATTCCGTATTTGGATGTAGTTCTCAGACATGAAAATCAGGATGGACCAAGTGCTTTGATATATACGCATCCCGGTATTGCGGCATATATGGGAATGAATAACAAAGGAGTTTCTATTTTATGGCAGTATATAGATAATGGAGAAAGAAAGATGGGGGTACCGACAAACTGCATCATCAGAGAAGTTCTGTTTTATGAGAATCTGAATGCCGTTGTTGATTTTTTGAAGAAAGTTCCACATACGATTCCGAACCATTATCTGATATCATCAAAAGATGAAGGTGTGGCATCTGTTGAATGTTATCCGGAAGGAGTATATGTAAGGTTAAGTGAGACAAATATTTGCCACGCGAATAATATATTAACACCGGAAAAAATGGATGGCTGCGATAAGAAAAATCCTATTAACTATCGCAAACCATTTTCAACGGAAGTTATGGCAGAAGAAGCTTATAAAGGCGAACTTGCAGGTACAGAGGGTATTCTGGAATGGTCTTATGTGAGATATCACAGAATCTGTGAATTATTAGAGGAAAATAAAGGGAAGATTGACGCTGAAGTGGCAAAAGGATTTTTGGCCGACCATAAGAATGAACCATTTTCTATCTGTTCGCATCCTAATTTCGTAAATACACGTTGGAAAACGCTTGCTTCTATCGTGTTTGATATGGAAAATGCAAAGATGCATATTGCCTTTGGTTCCGCTTGTGAGGAGCCTTTCTATGAATTTGGATTTGAAAAATAGTTATACTGGAGGAGAAAAGAATGCAGGATTTAGCGAAAGCCAAATATGAAGAACTGCAGTCGAAGTTTTTTAAAAAAGGGATAAAAGTTGCGATTAGTTCCGGAATCTGTTATGGATTATACTCAGCATTTCTCACCTTAGGTATGTCAAGAGGTGTCTGGGCGGACTGGTTCGGACCTAATTCGGCAGCGTTGTCAGCATTCGTACTTACATATGTACTTGGGGCTTTAGGAAGCGCGGTGAATGATACGATGGGCGGTATCTTATGTCTTGTCGAGTCGGCAGCTCAGGGAAAGCTGGGCGATGTGGCGAGATGTGTAAAAACAAAACCGGGAATTGTGATGATGTTATGTGGAATTATCGGAGGCCCGATTTCTGCTACGGCATATGTAATAGGTTTACAGATGGCCGGGCCTATGGTGATTCCTGTTACTGCACTCTGCTCAGCGATTGGAGCGTTGTTAGGTTACTTTATTTTTAAGCAGGAGTTAAATCTCCGTATGATTATCGGTATTATAATCTGTTTTATAGCGTCTGCGATTATTGGAGGAACCAGTTTTAATGCGATTGATTCAAAGGTGGCGTTCGGATGTCTGATTGGCTTTGTGTCAGCGTTTGGATGGGGGATTGAGGGCTGTGTGGCAGGTTTTGGAACTTCAATGATTGATAATAAAATCGGTGTCACAATTAGACAATGTACTTCGGGCCTTGTTAATATGATTGTGTTAATACCTATTCTATGTGTAATTGCAGGCAATATTGGACTGGCGCCGCAGTTATTAAAAGAGGCATATACAACACCGGCTATTGTTTTCTTTATTGTGTCAGGATTGTTTTGTGAGCTTTCTTATTCTCTGTGGTACAAAGGAAATGCAATGTGCGGCGCGGCACTTGGCATGACCTGCAATGGAGCATATTCTTTCTGGGGTCCGTTTTTCTGCTGGATTTTGATGGGAGTTATCTGCAAAGAAAGCGGATGGATGTTATCACCGGTTCAGTGGCTTGCAGCAGTCATCATGTTCGTAGGAATCTTCTTAATTGCTATGAATCCGTTGGATTTGTTTAAAAGAAAGGAGAACTAGATTGTGAGACCATTAAACTATGCGATATTAAAATACATGACAGAAGTTCCCAGTGCCTGCGCAGCGGATGTGATAAATGCGTTAAAAGAAGATTATGGAAATTATAAGATGCTAAAACATGAAGCGGTGCTGGAATCTCTTATGACTGCAGAAGCAAATGGACTTCTGGAGAAGGAGCGGTATGAGCTGGACAAGGATCAAAATGTGCACATCTATTATAAAGTGACAGAATATGGAACAAATATGATTCATCAATACATTAAATAGCGGCGGGATGCAGGAGGAAGATAATGGGAAGACTATCAGGAAAAGTTGCTTTGATTACTGGCGCGACAAAGGGCATCGGGGAGACAACAGCAGAATTATTTGCAGCTGAGGGCGCAAAGGTAGTTGTAGCCGGACGAAGCAGAGAAGACGGAGAAAAGATTGTAAGGCGTTTGAACCAGAGCGGTGGGAATGCACTATATTTTCCTTTGAATGTTTGCAATTATGAGGCCTGGGAAGCATGTATAGCATTTATTCAGGAAAAATTTGGTAAATTGCATATTCTGGTGAACAATGCCGGAATCAGTTATCGTGAGACGATAGAAGAGACTAGCCTTGAGTCATGGAATGAGACGATCCAGACAAATCAGACCGGTATCTTTTATGGAATGAAACTGGGAATTGAAGCCATGAAAAAGCATGGAGAAAGCAGTGCGATTATCAGTACGTCTTCTGTCGATGGGATTGCAGGAGATTCCGTATTCTTCTCTTACTGTGCGGCGAAAGCAGCAGTATCGGCAATGACAAAGTGTGCCGCATTGTATTGTGGAGAAAAGGGTTTGAATATCAGGGTAAATGCAGTTGCGCCAGGATATATTCTTACTCCGATGGCATATGAAGATGCCAGGCAGAATGGACAGACAATAGAAGAATACTGTGAAGAGTCTGTAAAAATGCATCCAATCGGCCATCTCGGAAGGCCAATAGATATAGCAAACGCATATTTATATCTTGCGTCTGACGAATCGGCTTTTGTAACAGGTACTACTTTGATGGTAGACGGCGGGTATACAGCTAAATAAAAGAAATACGGCAAAAAGCTTGTTGTAATAATGAGACAACAAGCTTTTTGTGTCATAAAGATTTTTTCTACTTAACAGGTATTCCGTAAGAGGTAAGAGAATGTTTCATATATTCAACGGTATGGGCAACCGCTTCTTCAATGTTGAGCCTGAGATGTCCCTGCTCTTTGATTTCTGAAAGCATACCTCGATAAATCAACACATTCATTTCCGTTATACTGTATAAATCCTTTTCGTCTATATGGATATTTTTAGATTTTAAAGCTTTATTTAATGCAATGAATTCTCTCTTGTATATATTCGCTTCGGTTAACATGGGCGAATAGTCCTGAATTTTCTGGGTGATTTCATCAGGAAAAATTTCATAATACGTTTTAATGGCTTCATCCAGATCAATGCCGTCAAAAGATTGGAAAAAAAGCAGTTTGTATATGGCCGGACGTTCGTAGGAACGACGGCAGAAATATTCCCAGACTTTTAAATAAGCCTCAATAGAATCGTCAATTGCAGGCAGATATTCTGCCAGGTCGGAAGCATAGTCTTTAAGATAATGAATGGCGGCAAAAAAAGTCAGATGATCCAAATTGTCGAAGTAATGATATAAAGTAGCGCTATTATATCCTGCTTTGTCAGCAACTTTTCTTATAGTTAATCCTTCTAAACCTTCTGCTTCTATTATTTCGATAGCTGCTGCAGTGAAGTAGCCCAGCATACGGTTGCGTTGTATTCGCTTTTTTTCTTGTGAATTCATAGAAACACCTCTTTGCTTTATAATCGCTGGTTAAATTATAACATGCGAAGGGAAATAAGACAATAACAAACGTTTATATACTAGGGCTGCTAGAAAATCTAAGAATGTTTTATTTGTATTACGGAAAACAGCATATAATGTCATCCGAAACCTTCGTGAAACAACCCTATGCTTTGTAATTTTTATATTGGAAAACACAGCATTTCATGTTATGGTTGTAATGAGAGATTAATGTGAGGATGTGAAAAATGAAATCAGTGGTAATTAGAAATGTACGGATTGGCGAAGGGATTCCTAAAATCTGCGTGCCAATCACAGGGAAAACAAGGGAGGAGATTCTACGTGAGGCGGAGGCGGTCCGCCAATCTCCGGCGGATTTTGCAGAATGGCGTGCAGACTGGTATGAGGATGTTTTTGATAGTGTGTGTGTAAAGGAGCGGCTAAAGGAAATACGGGAGATATTAGAAGATATGCCGCTTTTATTTACGTTCCGTACCTTTAAGGAGGGCGGGAAAAGAGAAGCCGAGTCCGGGGAATATATGGAGGTTAACAGAAGAGCAGTATTATCAGGCTGTATTGATTTAATAGATGTGGAGCTGTTTACGGGAGATGAGGCTGTAACAGAGCTGATATGCAAAGCGCATATACAGAATGTAAGGGTTATTGTTTCGAACCACGATTTCGAAAAGACCCCGGAGAAGGAGGAGCTTATAAGAAGGCTGTGTAAAATGCAGGAGCTTAATGGGGATATATGTAAGCTGGCAGTAATGCCGGAGAGTAAAAGGGATGTATTTACATTGCTTGAGGCGACGGAGGAGATGGTGCGGGAGCATGCGGACCGTCCGGTGATTACAATGTCTATGGCATCAGACGGGGTAGTGTCAAGTCAACTACCTTATTTCTGTTAACAAACCTTATTATTTCAAGGTTTTCATCACTTTTTCAAAGAAAAAAGCAATGACCTCCCTTTTTCTGTCAATACTCTTACCAACCACAAACTTTGAAAGGAAAATCATTGCTTATGGATATTATTACCTATTTACTCTCTCTCATTCAATCTCTTTACCAACAAAACTGCTGGCTGATTCGTTTTATCTGCAGATATATTCCCCTGAAACAGTGGGCTTTTGATGATTCCCATTCTCCAAAGTACCAGAAGTGCAAGATTGATAAACTCCCCCTGGTCACCGACTTCCGGCAGGGCTGGACTTATAAAGAACTAATCCCTTACTTTGAAAAGCGTTATGGTAAGAAAATCCGCCCTGTCAGCCGCCGTTCTGAATGCGATATCCCGGACAGCTGTACCTGCCCCCGTTGTGATGCCCCGAAACCTTTCCTTTATAAAAATAATGGTTCCAAAGGACAGGTCCTCTGCAAAATCTGCGGTGCCAGGTTCTCACCCGCCGAAAGCCGTTTCTCCTCTGTGAAACTGCGCTGTCCCCACTGTGGCCACACCCTGGTTCCCAAGAAAGAACGCAAACACTTTATCGTCCATAAGTGTACCAATCCAAAATGCCCTTATTATCTTTACAATCTCAAAAAAGTAGATAAAGAGGACCTCCGGGAGGACTACGGCAAAAATAAATATAAACTCCACTATATCTACCGTGAGTTCACGATGGATTTCTTCAGCATGGATCTAAATACTCTCCCTAAAAACGCCTCATCCCTGAAATTCAGCAAACATAATGCCCACGTTATGTCCCTGTGCCTGACCCTCCACGTCAACCTCGGCCTCTCCCTGAGAAAAACCTCGCAGGCCCTGAAAGACCTGTACAACATTGACATTTCCCACCAGCAGATTGCCAACTACTGCAAAACTGCCGCCGTCTGCATTAAGCCCTTTGTTGACCAGTACCCCTACGAAAAAGGGGAGGTATTTACTGCCGATGAAACCTATATAAAAATCCGGGGTATCAAAACCTATGTCTGGCTCATTATGAACGCAGCATCCCGGTCCATCATCGGCTACCAGGTATCCGACAACCGCGGCGTCGGCCCCTGTATCCTCGCCATGCGTATGGCCTTCCGTGGCCTTACGAAGCTGCCTGAAAAATTTAAGTTCATCGCTGACGGCTACAGCGCCTATCCTCTTGCCGCCATGGAATTCGCAAAAAAGCTCGGCAAAGACTTTTCCTTCAAGGTCACCCAGGTCATCGGACTTACCAATGATGATGCCGTCTCTGCGGAACACCGCCCGTTTAAACAGATGATCGAGCGGCTTAACCGAACCTATAAGGCTTCTTACCGTCACACAAACGGCTTTGACAACATCGACGGGGCTAACTATGACCTGGCTCTCTGGGTCGCTTACTACAACTTCCTGCGCCCACACAAACACAACAAATATAAAGTCCTCAACAAGGTGGAAATGCTGCAAGGTGCCGACAACATGCCAGGCAAGTGGCAGCTTCTCATCTTCCTCGGCCAGCAGACCATCCTGGACATGCAGAAAAACGGTACTGCCGCATCGGAGCGGAGCTGTTGTCAATAGAACCGTGGAATACCGGAACCGCCGCCAGGCGGTGAGGATATGCCGCGAAAGTCTATTGACATAAGGCTCACGGATTATCCTGTCATGTAGAAAAGGGGGCATCTGCGCCCTTTTCCTGCCTTCCGGCGAGGACGGGTTCGGGCAGAGCCCGAAAGTGGGTCAAGGGACTGGTCCCTTGTAGGGTTTGGGGCAACGCCCCAAGGTCTTAAATCACCAATATCTGCAGTTTTCAAGGTTCGAATGAGCCTATTTTTTTAATTTAGTTTTTCATAGATTACTTGACACTACCATTTTCGACCGCTTCCAGATTTTCTTTCAGTTCATCGGCAACGGTGGTCTGGGGCGCACTCTCACTGTCCTTTTTGTGAGCTTCCCGAATATCCCGGATAATGAGATTGAGGTCATCCAGAACCATGTGGCTGAAATATTCATCATCGCTGATATGGGCAGCTTGTAGCACTTTCAAATGCGGGTCATCTTCGCCGGGGCGATACCGTTCAATGATTTCATGCCGGACAGTATCGACAAGGGCGTTGAGGTTTTGAATCTGCATGGTGGCAATCCCATCCACATAAATCTCAATATCCGCAAGAAACTTGATAAAATCCTTATGGGTGACAAGCTCACAGAGCAGGCGGTTGTTAATCCGACCGCTTTTCAGAAGTGCCACCATCTCATCATTCAAATGCAGCTCTGTTAGTGGCGTGTTGATCTGCTCCCGGTTCTCTGTCCGGCACAGCAGATAATCAACGGAAACCCCATAGAAGTCTGCCAGCGTGACAAGATAGCCATGATTGATTTCCTTAACATTCTCTTTTTCATAACTTCCAAGAGCTGATTTAGAAATGTCCGTCAGCTTTGATAGTTCTTCCAGATTTAAGCCTTTGTCCTTGCGGAGTTCCCAAAGGCGTTCCTGTATGCTTGTTGCTCCTTTCATGGGCACACGCTCCTTTCCGGCGGTTGCATTGCTACCGCTTAACTGGATTATATCATACTTTCCGCAATCGTGGAAATTTCCGCTTTTTACCCGTAGTTCCTACTTTGTGGACATACGGCACAGGGCACAAAAATGTTCTATGATACAGGTAGTTCATCGATGGATTATTCCAATCGAATGACCAGCCTGTGTGGGATATGCTTCCCCGGCGATGTAGTGCCATGACTTTTGGCAGGGATGTGGAGGAACCCTGACCGAAACGAGCATACCAAAGGGAGCGATACGCCGCTGTGAGATTCAGGGGAGGAACGACACCGGGGAGAACTGGCGAACTGACACCGAAATGATACCGAAACGCGACAATCTGATAGGAGGATAGTCTACCCTATCGCTGATACTTCGGGAGATTTTAAGCGGCTCTATGAGCGTAATTTTGCCGAAAATCGCCCTGAAACCATACACTAAAACGGGAGGAAGCGCAATATGCCGAGAATGAGCAAAAAGAGGAAGCATGAGCTTTCCTTTTACCTCAATGACCGGGGGCGTGTCACTTACAACGAATTATGCCGGAAATGCCAGCATGGGTGCAAGCAGAGCTTCCGGGCGGTTGTGATTGACTGCCCCCGTTATTTATCCAAACGAGCAAAGAAAAAGGAGGAACACACCGAATGAATTTTGAATTTATGACGATAGACACACCCTTGCCGCCCTGTATGCCTTTTCCCAGGGCGTTGACAGGATTTCCAGTCAGCAGCACCGCAAAGGTCATGTACTGCCGGATGCTGGACGCTATGCTCTCCAAAGGGCAGGAGGACGAGAACGGAATCCTGTTTGTCTGCTTCCCTGTCACAGCCATTGCCGCAGTCCTGTCCCGCAGCCCCATGACGGTCAAGCGTTCTTTGAATGAACTGGAAACCGCCGGACTTATCATGCGGGTGCGTCAGGGCGTTGGAGAACCAAACAGGATTTATGTGCTGATACCGGGAAAGGAGGACGCTGCCCTTGCCTGATACCTCAAAGCTGGAAAGGCTCAACCGGGAGATGGAGAAAAGCGAAAAGAAACTGCGGAAAGCCATCAATGATGAAAAGGCATTGCAGCACCAGTTAAAGCAGCTTACCCGAAAGGAACGGACGCACCGGCTCTGTACTCGTGGCGGTATGCTGGAAAGTTTTCTGCAAGAGCCGGAACGCCTGACAGATGATGATGTCATGCTGTTGTTGAAACTCATTTTTAACAGACAGGACACGCAGGAACTATTGAAAAAACTTCTGGAACGGGAGAAGCCGGAAACCCCTTAGTTTACTAAGGGCGCATTATCCGAGATTTTTAATTATCCGAGGAAATTCTTAAAAACCTTTTGTATGCGGGGGTTCATGCAAAAAATCTCGGATAAAATTTATCCACATGGGCATAGTACAGTTAAAGCTATCAAACAGGAGGTTTTAACTATGGGTTACCATACAAGGGAAACCAACACAGTGCCATGCGGATACCACGAATTGAATCCGGAAATGGAGGCTCTTTTAGCGGAGTACCTTGAAGACGGGAAACGCAAGGGGCTTCAGGAAAGCAGCATCCATCTTCACGATAAGATTGGGCACTACTTTTTATCCGCCCTGGCTGATACAGGCTGCGCAGCGCCGCAGGCAATGAACGCCCAAAATGTAGGAGCCGCGTGTTTAATGGTCAGCAGCAAATGGTACCTTTCACACATCCGGACATTCCTCAGATATGCATATCAGGCCAGACATACCGACAGGGATTACAGCGGCATCGTTCCTCTTTTCAAGAGGCCGCAGCCGTACCCTTCTGTTTATACAATAGAAGAAATCCTGAAAATTGAAAATAGCGTAGGCCGGGACTCCCCACATGGAAAGCGAGATTACGCAGTGCTGCTTCTTGCGACACGGCTGGGGATCAGGAGCGGGGACATCTCATCCATGACATTCCGGGAACTGGATTTTGGCAGGAACCTGATTCTGCTTACACAGCACAAAACCGGCGTTGACATTGAACTTCCCATGGTCCCGGATGTAAAGGCCGCCCTGAAACAGTATTTAGAGGAAGAACGATCCTGCTATGACAGCCCGTATGTATTTCTCCGCATCGTTCCCCCTTACAGCCATATCTCTGTGCAGGCAATCACCAAGATCGTCAGGACTGCCATTATGGCAGCTGGAATTGATCCGGCGGGACGCAAACAGGGCGCACATGCTTTCCGGTCGTCCCTGGCAAGTTCCATGGTCAATGACAACATCCCTTATGAGGCGGTAAGGAAAGCCCTTGGGCATACAGACCAGAACGCCATCCAATCCTATGCCAGTCTGGATGTGGAGCAGCTGCGGAACTACGCCCTCCCGGTCATGGAGGCGACAGGTACATTTGCTGCTTTTCTGGAGGGGAGGTGTCGCCTGTCATGACACAGTTCCAGTCGGTTTTCAAACATGAGCTTGCAGAATATCTGGAAATCAGCCAGGGGACTGTCAGCGATGATACTTTGCGGAGTACACGCAGAACCCTTCTTTCGTTCGATTCACTGCTGGTGGCAGAAAACGCCGACAGGGTTACGGAAACAGCCATCAATCACTGGATCAGGGAACTCCAGCAGATAAACGCGCCCAAAACGGTCAGCGATAAGGTAAGCTATCTCCGCAAATTTTTGCGGTACCTTCAATACAAGGGGTACAGTGTTTTCATGCCCGCCTGCCCCAAAACATCAGACAGCTATGTCCCATATATTTTTTCGGACAGGGAAATCCAAACGCTTCTGTCCTGCGCCGACAGCTGGGCCAACAGGCATACAGACCCGAAAACCCGCCGGACGGACATGGAGTTCTGTATGCTGCTCCGGATGCTCCTTGGGTGCGGGTTCCGCCTGGGAGAACCGCTTGCCGCCAGGGTAAAAGATATAAATTTCCGCAATGGGACCATCCTGATCCGTCATGCCAAGAACAACAAACAGCGTGTTGTTCCAATGGACAGGACATTGACAGAGATGCTGGAAAGATACTGCATTGCTATGGGGATCAAAACAGAACCGGAAAGCTGTCTGTTCCCGGCAGCCAGGGGCCAAGAGTTTTCCGTCAGTAAAGGAACCTTTGATTTTCGGTTTAGGAACCTCTTGCGGGAAACCGGCCTGTATGTACAGGAAAAATCCCATTCCAGAGGGCAGTGCCTTCATTGCTTCCGTCACTATTTTGCCATCCATTCATTTGCGCAGGCAGAGAAAAACGGACGCCCGACAGATGACTCTGTTCCTTTCCTGTCAGTCTATCTTGGGCACCATGACATGGACGAAACGGAGAAATATCTGAAATTCAGTGGTGATATGTTCCCTGAATATACGGAGCTGTTTGAAGATTATGCCGCTGGCGTATTCACGGAGGTGGCGTATGAGGAAAAATAAACTTCCTGAATTCATGCTCCTCCTGGAACAGTTTTTTACGGAATATATGCCGCTCTCGTCAGGGCTTTCCCCTAATACCACGAGATCCTATAAACATGCCTTCCGCCTTTTGTTCCAGTATGTTTATCAGGAAAAGAAGAAAAATGCTGGCGAAATCCTCTTCCGGGATTTGAATTTCGAGACTATTGACGGCTTCCTGAAATGGATCGAAGCAGAACGGGGATGCTCAGTATCCACAAGGAATCTCAGGCTTTCAGCATTGGCCTCTTTTGCCGGTTACGCACAGAACAGGAATTTTGAAGCAGCGACTGTGTTTGCAAATGCGGTGAAAAGAGTGCCTGTAAAAAAAGAGGCCGTCCAGCCGAGGACCACCTTTACGCTTGATGAAGCTTCAATCCTGCTCCGGCTTCCTGATCCCGGGAAACGGATGGGCTTCCGTGACCAGGTTCTTTTGAACCTGATGTATGCCAGCGGAGCCAGGGCACAGGAAATCTGCGATCTCAAAGTCAGGGACTTCCTGGCCGAGAAAAACCTCTATAAGCTTACAATTACTGGAAAGGGAAACAAAACCCGGAGGATCGTGATTGCAAGGCCTAGCGGAACTCTCCTGGAACGATATCTGGAGGAAACGGGAAAGGCCGGTCGGTTGGAGGCCTACATCTTTTCCAGCCAGACCCATCCGCAGATGAGCATTTCCTGTATTGAGGAGATTTATAAAAAATATATCATGCTCGCAAGAACCGGGCATCCGGAAATGTTCCTTGAAAAACGCTACACCCCGCACACCATGAGGCATACGACCGCCACACATATGTTGGAAGCCGGGGTACCAATTATGGCAATCAAAAATTTTCTCGGACATTCCTCGATCTCCACAACAGAACGGTATGCTGAACTTTCACAGGGAACCGTAAACAGGCATATCCGGGATTGGAACGAAAAGTGGTTTTCCCATCAAAAAGAAAATCCTGTTACACAAAAGAAAGAGCATCAGCTCCCTGACTTCCTGAAATAGTTCTTACATTATCCGAGGCAACTTCTCTGAAAGCCTTTTATGCTGGAGGTTTTGAGAGTTTCCTCGGATAATTGATTATCTCGGATAATGCACCCTATCCAAGAACTCGGATAGGGCGCAATTATACACCAACCCAGAGGTTGGTGCATTGCGTTCTCCGAAGGCTCCTCGCCGGAGGGCTGTGATTTTCCGCAGTCAAGGTCTGCTCCAAATCAAACAGGGGACGCTACGCTTCCCCTGCGCTGGCTGCCGCCAGCTACCCTTTTGTGGACTTGCCATCTGGGGACACCTTGCAATGCAAGCTGTTCCCAGCCGACAAGTTTCATAAAATATGCTATCTTTTCGATAAGCAATAAAGTATAATGAAGTCAGTAATAAATTTAGAAATTGAGGTAAAGTTATGGCATCCAGCAAAGAATATTTAGAATTTATTTTAGGTCAGTTATCTGGCTTGAATGAAATTACCTATCGAGCTATGATGGGCGAATTTGTCATTTATTATCGTGGTAAGATTGTAGGCGGTATCTATGATGATAGATTACTTGTTAAACCAGTAAAATCAGCAATAAGTTATATGCCAACGATTTCGTATGAGTTACCTTACGAGGGAGCAAAAGAAATGTTGTTGGTAGATGAAGTTGATAATAAAGAGTTTTTGACAGGATTGTTTAATGCTATGTATGAGGAATTGCCTACCCCTAAATCGAAAAAGAAGAAATAATAAAATAATAATTTGAGAGGAAGTGTTACTGATGGAAAAGTTTAAGCCGTTTATTATACCTGTGGCATTATTGGTTTTAATTGACCAGACGGTTAAAATAGTAATTTCAAAAGTATTTATGAAATGCGAATTTGATATAATAGCCAAAGTTTTAAGATTTAATCCAGAACTAAATACTCGTTTATCTTATGCTGGAAATTTCTTCGAATTATTATCAAGTCCGTTTGTTACCATTTTATTGAATGTGTTTGTTTTGTTCCTCTTTTTTTCAGGATATATGCTATATCAGGCAAAAAGAGCACATATAAGTTTTTGGGTAAAAATAATAATGATTTGTGGCATATCGGGATGTTTATGTAGCTTGATTGATAAGCTGTTTTGGGGTGGAAGTTTAGATTTTTTGCAGATACCTACCCTTTTTATTTTTGATTTGAAAGACTGCTATCTTACAGTTGCAGAAGTTATATTTGTTGCTATTGGAATTTTGAATAGCAAAGAAATATCGGTTAAAGAGTATTTACATTTTTGTTGTAACAAATTTAGCTTGTAAACTTCTGGTTTATTATTTCTTATACATCGGGTCAACTTGCCCCGAACTTTTACAACTAAATACCCGCCGCCCACACAGCGGCACACCGAGCAGGAAATCTGAAAAGGTCTCCTGCTTTTTTTCTGCCCTCTGCCCCAAATGAGGTGGTAAAACGCCACCCCATCCACCAATTACCGAAAGGAGGGACACGAAATGCCCTGTCCACACAACGAAATCACGATTGTTCAGCGCAGCCAGCGACAGTCTGCGGTTGCCGCCGCTGCTTACCAGAGTGGCGAAAAGCTGTTCTGTGAATACGACCAGCAAGTGAAGCACTACCCAGAAAAGCGTGGTATCGTCCACAATGAAATCCTGCTCCCGGCAAATGCCCCACAGGAATATGCAGACCGCAATACCTTATGGAACGCCGCCGAAGCGGTGGAGAAGCAATGGAACTCCCAGCTTGCAAGGCGGTGGGTGCTTACCATCCCCAGAGAAATACCGCCAGACCAGTACGCTGTCCTTGTCCGGGAGTTTTGCCAGAAGCAGTTTGTTTCCAAAGGCATGATTGCTGATTTTGCTATCCATGACCCCCATCCGCCGGGACATAATCCCCACGCCCATGTCCTGCTCACTATGAGGGCAATGGACGAACATGGAAAATGGCTTCCCAAGAGCCGCAAGGTTTATGACCTTGATGAAAACGGGGAACGGATAAAGCTGCCGTCCGGCAGGTGGAAAAGCCATAAAGAAGATACGGTTGACTGGAACGACCAGAAGTATTGTGAAATCTGGCGGCATGAATGGGAGGTCATCCAGAACCGCTATCTGGAAGCCAATGACCGCCCGGAGCGTGTGGACTTGCGTTCCTATGCCAGACAGGGGCTTGATGTTGTCCCTACTGTCCATGAGGGGGCTGCTGTCCGGCAGATGGAAAAGCGTGGTATCCAGACGAATATCGGCAACCTGAACCGGGAAATCAGAGCCGCCAACAGTCTGATGAAGTCCATCCGGCAGCTTATCCAAAACCTCAAAGGCTGGATTACCGAGCTGGGCGAAAAACGGAAAGAGCTGCTTGCACAAAAAGCGGCGGAGGAAGCGACACTTCTTCCCAATCTGCTGATGAAGTATATGGAGATACGCAAGGAAGAACGGAAGGACTGGACAAGGGCTGGACAGAACCGGGGGACTTCACAGGACTTAAAGGCAGTCAGCGAAGCCCTGTCCTATCTCCGGCAAAAGGGGCTTTCCACTGTGGAGGACTTAGAAGCATTTCTGGAATCTTCCGGGAAATCAGCCGCAGATTACCGCAATCAGATGAAGCCAAAGGAGGCCCGAAGCAAAGTGATTGACGGGATTCTTTCCAGCCGGACAGACTGCAAGGAATGTAAGCCTGTTTATGAGAAGTACCGGAAGATGTTTTTTAAGAAAACAAAGGAGAAATTCAAACAGGAACACCCGGAGGTTGCCCGGTATGAGAAAGCCGCCACCTACCTTGCCAAGTACCCGGATGATAAGGACAGCACCCAAAAGGAACTGCAACAGGAGCAGGAAACGCTTCTGGAAGAAATCGCAGAGCAGGAAGTACCGCTGACCGAGGTGCAGGCTGATTTGAAAAAGCTGCGAGACATCCGCTACTGGGTACGGAAAGCCACACCCGGCACAGAGGAAAGCAAAGAGCCGCCCAAGAAGCAGCCCATCAAAGAAGTCTTGCAGGATAAGGCGGACGAGAAAAAAGCACAAAGAACCGCCCCGGCACAGAAGAAACACAAACAACAGGATATGGAACTTTAACAGGCACTTGCCATTTTCAATCAGAGAATGTCAGGTGCTTTTCTTATTTTCAAGGAGGGATAGATTTGAATGTATTTGAAGCTGTGAAGCAGTCCGTCACAACAAGACAGGCTGCGGAGCATTATGGAATCCATGTAGGTCGGAACGGGATGGCTTGCTGCCCGTTCCATCACGATAAAACCCCAAGTATGAAGCTGGATCAGCGTTACCACTGCTTCGGCTGCGGTGCAGATGGGGATGTGATTGATTTTACCGCCGCCCTGTATGGGCTGGGAAAGAAAGAAGCCGCCGTACAACTGGCACAGGACTTTGGGCTTTCCTATGAGGACTGGAAGCCGCCGGGAAAGGCAAAAAAGCCCAAGCCCCGGCAGAAATCCCCGGAGGAACAGTTTCAGGAGGCAAAGAACCGATGTTTCCGTATCCTTGCCGATTATCTTCACTTGCTTATGGCATGGAGAACGGACTACGCCCCGCACTCCCCGGAGGAAGCCTTTCATCCCCGGTTTGTGGAAGCCTTACAGAAGCAAGACCAAGTGGAATATCTGCTGGATATATTGCTGTTCGGGGAGACAGAGGAAAAAGCGGCTTTGATTACGGACTACGGAAAGGATGTGATACAGCTTGAACAGCGAATGGCAGAGCTTGCAGCCGCAGACGCAGCAAGAACTAAAAAACACCATGAACGCCATGCAGCCGTCCCAGAGCATTGAGGAAATCAAGGCGGGGCTGGAAACCACCGAGAAAGGCGGTGTCCGTCAGAGCATACGGAACTGCCTGACCGTATTCCAGCGTGACCCTCTGCTTTCCGGGGCTATCGCATACAACATCCTGACCGACCGCAAGGACATCATAAAGCCCATCGGTTTTCACAGAGAAAGCACCGCCCTGAACGATACGGACATGAAGTATCTGCTTCTTTATCTGGAAGAAACCTATGGGCTTACCAATGAGAAAAAGATTGATAATGCCATCGGGATTGTGGCGAATGAAAACAAGTACCATCCCATCCGGGACTATCTCAATACCCTTGTGTGGGACGGGACAGAACGAATCCGTTTCTGCCTACGACACTTTCTGGGGGCTGACGCAGACGATTACACCTATGAAGCGTTGAAGCTGTTCCTGCTGGGTGCAATCTCACGAGCCTTTCAGCCGGGGTGCAAATTTGAAATCATGCTCTGTCTGGTAGGCGGTCAGGGGGCTGGCAAGTCCACTTTCTTCCGTCTGCTGGCAGTCCGGGACGAGTGGTTCTCCGATGATTTGCGGAAGCTGGACGATGACAATGTGTACCGCAAGCTGCAAGGTCACTGGATTATCGAAATGTCGGAAATGATGGCAACCGCCAATGCCAAGAGCATTGAGGAAATCAAGTCATTTTTAAGCCGACAGAAAGAGGTTTACAAGATACCCTATGAAACCCATCCGGCAGACCGCCCCCGTCAGTGCGTGTTTGGCGGCACTTCCAATGCCCTTGACTTCCTGCCCCTTGACCGTTCCGGCAACCGCCGCTTTATCCCCGTCATGGTGTACCCGGAGCAAGCCGAGGTTCACATTTTGGAGGACGAAGCTGCTTCCAGAGCCTATATCGAGCAGATGTGGGCGGAAGCGATGGAGATTTACCGAAGCGGCAGGTTCAAGCTGGCTTTCAGCCCCGCCATGCAGCGGTATCTCAAAGAACACCAGCGGGATTTTATGCCGGAGGACACCAAAGCCGGGATGATACAGGCGTATCTTGATAAGTACACCGGGAGCATGGTCTGTTCCAAGCAGCTCTACAAGGAAGCCTTGAACCATGCCTTTGACGAACCGAAGCAATGGGAAATCCGGGAAATCAACGAGATAATGAACCAGTGCATTTCCGGCTGGCGGTACTTCCCGAATCCAAGAATGTTTTCCGAATACGGCAGACAAAAGGGCTGGGAGCGTGAAAACCCGGCAACGGACTCCGGCAACCCGTCTGAAAAAACGATGGACGGTTTTGTGGAGGTCACAGAACAGATGGAGCTTCCATTCTGAAAATGACAGCCCGTTGCACCCCCTGTTGCTATCCCGTTGCCGAGCCGGTTGCCGGGGAAAACCCCTTATTTCCGGGCTTTTCTCCCTTATAACAACCAAAACAACAGAAAAATAAAAGAAAAGTATAAATAGTAACCATCGCCAGATTGAGATTGTTTGCAAGGTCTTTTGAAGCCCGTTGCCGGACTTCGTTGCCGACACCCTCTGTCTGGCTATTTTCATGTGCGCAGGCGATGAGCCAAGCGGATACGCTTGCGTATCCATTTGGCGAATGCTGCGACAACGATAGTTATGGAGGATAACTGCCTATGGCGAATAATAAGATGAATATTGAAGGAAAAAATTACTCGGATATTCCGGTGTGGCGTAGATATACGCTTACCATTGAGGAAGCAGCCAGATATTATCATATCGGCGAAGGAAAATTGAGAACGCTTATTGACACACATCCCAATGAGGATTTTTATGTGATGAACGGCAATCGTGCCCTCATTAAGCGTGAGAAATTTGAGAGGTATCTGGATCAGGCTACTGCTGTGTAAACAGAGCTGACAGATTTACCGATTTCACATGATATAACTATGCGGAGAGCTGGATTTGTGCTATGATAAGAGTGCAAGTCTGGCTCTCTTTTTTTGAAAGGAGAGTTCACGATGAGTGAGAAAAGACGAGATAACCGTAATCGGATTTTGCGAGAGGGCGAGTACCAGCGTAAAGATGGGAGGTATCGGTTCCGCTATATTGATGAGGACGGAAAAGAGAAAAATGTATACAGTTGGCGTTTAGACAAGAATGACCCAATGCCAAAGGGGAAGAAGCGGGAGCCTTCCCTTTGTGAGAAAGAAAAACAGATTGAAGCGAATTTGTTTGACCGTATCGTAACAAACGGTGGCAACTATACTGTTTTGGAACTGGTAGAAAAGTATGTTTCATTGAAAACAGGAGTTCGTCACAATACGGTTGCCGGATATAAAACGGTCATCAATATGCTGAAAAAAGAGAGTTTTGGGAATCTGCGAATTGATAAGGTGCGTTTGTCAGACGCAAAGGCATGGTTGATTAAGCTCCAACAGATTGATGGACGGGGATACAGTTCTATTCATTCTATCCGGGGAGTCCTCAGACCAGCATTTCAGATGGCGGTAGACGATGATTTGCTTCGTAAAAATCCATTTGAATTTGAGCTTGCATCCGTCATTGTCAATGATTCTGTTACCAGAGAAGCGATTACCCGAAAGCAGCAGAGAGAATTGCTGAAGTTTATTCAGGAAGATAAACATTTTAGCAGATACTATGATGCAATCTATATTCTTTTTCACACAGGGCTTCGTATCTCAGAGTTCTGTGGACTGACGGTTTCAGAAATCGAGTTTGGAGAAATGCGTATCAAGGTAGACCATCAGTTACAGCGTACTGCACAGATGCAGTATGTAATTGAAGAACCAAAAACTGACAAAGGCATCCGCTATGTGCCGATGACGGAAGCTGTCGCAGCGTGTTTTCGCAGAATCATTGCCAACCGCAAGACACCAAAAGTTGAACCGATGGTGGAAGGATATGCAGGATTTTTGTTTCTGGATAAAAACGATATGCCGATGGTTGCCCTTCACTGGGAAAAGTATCTGGAGCATATCATTCAGAAATACAACAGGATTTACCGTATCCAGATGCCGAAAGTTACCCCTCATGTATGCAGGCACACCTTTTGCTCTAATATGGCAAAATCCGGGATGAATCCGAAAACCTTGCAGTATATCATGGGTCACGCAGACATCAGTGTAACCTTGAACACTTACACCCATGTGAATTTTGATGATGCAAAGGAAGAAGTATATCGGATAGCGAATAGTTAAAAAAGCCCGTTGGTAAGGACGCTTGCTTTACCAACGGATTTACCAAGATTGCAGGGAAAAACATAAGAAAATACGAGAAGATTTGAGAAGATACCTTGAAAATAAAGGAAAACTCAAAAGTCGGAAAACCCTGAAATATCAAGCGTTTGAGAAGAAATACTGGACTTAAATGGAGATATAAAAAGATGATTAAAGTACTATTTATTTGCCACGGCAACATCTGCCGTTCCCCAATGGCGGAATTTGTCTTCCGCGACATGGTGCAGAAAAGAGGGCTGTCAGACCAGTTCCACATAGCATCCGCCGCAACCAGCAGTGAAGAGATCGGTAATCCCGTCCATTACGGGACTACAAATAAACTGAAAGCATACGGCATCAGCACAAAAGGGAAATATGCCGTTCAGTTAAAGAAGAAGGATTACAAGGAATACGACTATCTTTTGGGAATGGAGTACCGGAATATCCGCAATATAGACCGGATCATAGGATCTGACCCCGAGCATAAGGTGCACATGCTCCTGGATTTTAGCGATCATCCCAGAGACATTGCGGATCCGTGGTATACAGGCAATTTCGACAGAACATATGACGATGTCCTGGAAGGATGTGAAGGATTCCTGAATTATCTGATAAGCAAAGGGAAAGTTCAACTGGATTAGAGCCCAACATTAAAGATGCGGGAGTAGCGTCACTCCCGCGTGTAAGCAGCACATTCGTTATCGGACAAGCTGCGGATATTTCTCTTTATTCCGGCGTTTGCATTCGTACATGATCTCGTCTGCTTTATGAAGGATCTCGTCATAGGTCAGGTCATGGTCCGACCCGTCGATATCCACGACGCCATAACTGAAACTGCACTGATATTCGGCGTATCCTCCGGTCTGGAAGCCTCGTAGGATTTCCGCCATCTTCAGGTCTATCAGTTCTCCGATGCTGCCGCTGAGCACAAGGCAGAACTCGTCTCCGCCGATCCGGGCAAAGGTGTCTTCACTTCGGAAATTTGCTTTGATCAGTTCCACAAAATTCTGGATATAGATATCGCCTTCCAGATGTCCGTATGTATCATTCACATATTTGAGCCCGTCCAGGTCGAGATAGCAGAGGGTAGTGTTCTGTTCTTCGCGGAGGACCATCTCCATATATTCTTCGAAAAACAGCCGGTTTTTGATCCCGGTTCCGGGATCGTGGTATGCCTTGCTGGCAAGATTGTGCGCCGCCTGCTTTTCGTCTGTGATATCGACGATGATGTGGACATAAGAGGCGTGTTCCTTCCATTCAATAGGAAATGAAGTGATGCGGTAATAAGTATCCGCTTCGCCGGCTGTATCCCAGACCTTATATTGTTCGTCGCTGTCCCATTTGAGGATCTCCTGCTGGAATGGAAGGCGTTTCTTACATGTTGCGCAGAAACCGGAATCTACAGGACCTTCCTGTTTCTTTTTATTGCAGTATAGGATCTGCTTGGTGTCTGCATCTACGACAAGAAGCCATTCTTTGCGCTTGCTGAGCATTTCGACCATGAGTTCGTTGTAACCTTCGATCATCTCGGCATGGCTCTGAGCCTTCAGCGCTTCTTCCCGAAGCTTTGTTTCCCGTTCTTTCAACTGCTTTGTCATCTCGTTAAATGCGTCGGAGAAGTCGCCCAGATAAGATACGTGCTGTGTATAATCACCCTTAGCGACTTGCTGTGCCTGCCAGGTAAGATGATTCAGATTTGCATGGAGATTCTTCAGATTCTCGCACAGGAAATTATCCTTGCCCGGGAATCCTACGGACAGATTTCCTTTGCTGAGTTCTGCGGAATATGCGGTCATCTCGTCGACTTCGCTTTGCAGAGAATGAAGATCCTGCTTGAGATCCTGATAAGGCTCATTTAGTTCTTGGACATGAAATGTATCTTTTACATCTGCCTGGAACCTGCATACCCGGTCGCCGGTTGCCCAGCAGTCAATCTCTACCGCCGTATAAGGATCCTTGGTATATGCGGTGAGGATTCCGGATATAAATCCCTCGTCATAGTTGCAGACGGTTTCCCCGACTGCAGGCAGGCCGGAACAATCAACGTCTTCTGATACGGTAAGGATGATCCGCCCTGTGTCTTCTTCCATCTTTTCAATACGAAGAACTCCCATCTTAAAAGCTTCTAACTGGGTCTGAAGCTGTGCGGCGAATTCGGCGAAGGGGAGCGACAGATCCAGATAGGTTTTTGCAAAATATTGTCCTGCGCGGTAACCTGCGTTTCGGAAAACGCGGATCTGTTCTTCCTTTCCGAAATGTTCTGTCAATTCTTCTCGAAGGGAATATTCTAAAAGCCTGTAGACGGTGACTGGAATCTCGGCGCCGAGATTCTCGCGTCCGTCGGCTGAATTTTGCAGGTAATCGGCAAGTTTCAGATTCGTTTGATTTATTTGAGTCTTTGTTGATGTATGATTTTCCACGATTCGTCACCTCTTCTTATTCTCTGATTTATTCCCGCAAGCAACGAGCCAAGCGCGCCTGCTTGTATGCACATTTGGCGACTGCCGCGAGGGTCAAATACCCCGCTGCTCTGCAGCGCTGCAAATTTGATGCTCCGTCGTTTGCAACGGGGTTTTTGACTGTGCCAGGCTGCTGCGCAGTGGTTCGCGGGCACATTCTCTCTGCTTGCTTTAAATCCGATATTTCACTTAAGTATTCTATCACATTATCAGGGCGCTTACAATTCATCCAGGGTAAAAATGTCTGATATATGTATGAAGAAGACATTGACATGGCTCGAATGGAATATTATGATAATGAAAGCAGAAGTCTCAGAAATCATCAGGAGGAAAAGAGATGTCAATAAAGATTAATCATGAACTGCCGCTTCCGGAGATGCTGAAGGAACAGTATCCCGTTTCCAGCAGAGTCAAGGAGATAAAGAAGAAGAGAGATGAGGAACTCAGGGATATATTCACAGGGAGGTCAGAACGGTTCATTGTCCTGGCGGGACCGTGTTCGGCGGATAATGAAGAGTCTGTATGTGAATATGTGAGGCAGCTTAAGAAGCTGGCGGATCAGGTGTCGGATAAGCTGTTGGTGATACCCTGGGTCTATACCAATAAGCCGCGCACTACGGGAGATGGTTATAAAGGAATGCTGCACCAGCCGGATCCGGAGAAGGATCCGGATCTTCTCGCCGGTATCATCGCGATCCGCAAGATGCACATCCGTGTGATGGAAGAGACCGGGCTGTCTGCGGCGGATGAGATGCTGTATCCCGAGAACCGAAGCTATTTAGACGACTTGCTTTCTTACGAAGCAGTAGGTGCAAGATCGGTGGAGAATCAGCAGCACCGTCTGACGGCAAGCGGTATAGATATTCCGGTGGGAATGAAGAATCCTACCAGCGGCGATCTGTCTGTTATGCTGAATTCCGTTACAGCGGCGCAGCATCCGCATCGGTTCATTTACCGCAGGAATGATGTGGAGACCAGCGGAAACGAGCTGGCGCATGCCATCTTACGAGGCGGTGTGGACAAGTACGGCAAGAACATTCCCAACTATCATTATGAGGATCTTGCGCGTCTCTCGGAGATGTATGAGAAGTGGGAGCTTAAGAACCCGGCGGTGATCGTGGATGTGAATCACTCTAATTCCAACAAGCAGTATAAGGAACAGATCCGTATCGTGAGCGAGGTAATGCACAGCAGAAATTATAATCCGAAGCTTAAGAAGTTGGTGAAGGGGGTTATGATCGAGAGTTATCTTGTGGAAGGGCGGCAGGAC
This sequence comes from Dorea sp. 5-2, assembly GCF_000403455.2. GTDB lineage: Bacteria > Bacillota > Clostridia > Lachnospirales > Lachnospiraceae > Sporofaciens. The sequence continues at coordinate 225,677 of NZ_KE159737.1, forward strand.
ATCACCGAGAATCTGGTGTATGGACAATCTATTACGGATCCTTGTATCGGGTGGGAGGATACGGAGAAGCTGATCTTCGATATAGCGGAGAAATGTAGATGATCATGATATTTGCCCGATATGAGAGGATTGAGAGATATGAAAGTTAATATTCGTAAAATCAGTGAGATAACAGGGTTCTCCATGTCTACGGTATCCAATGCGCTGAACCGCAAGCGGGGAGTGAACAAGCAGACGGCAGAGAAGATCTTAAAGACTGCGGAGGAGCTTGGGTATCGTGTGGAGGAGGAACTGACGAAGATCCGGTTTGTGATATTCCGAAAAAATGGGATGATCATTGACGAAAGTTCCTTTCACCCTGCCGTGATCGAGGGGGTAGAACATCAGGCGAAGCTTATGGGATATGAGACGATATTCTGTTATGTGGATGTGAATGACCCGGACTATGAGAAGCAGCTTGTTGACATCCTGGAGGATAAGCAGAGTGCGGTGGTTCTTCTGGGGACGGAGATGATGGAAGAGGATTATGAGCCTTACGCGTGTTCGAAGAACCGGATCATATTGTTGGATGGGCGAAGTGACAGATATGCGATCGACAGCGTCCTGATCAATGATACGGAGGCCGCGGAGGAAGCGGTCGGATATCTTGCGGGAAAAGGGCATGAAAGGATCGGTTATCTGAGAGGGGAGTTTCGGATTCAGGCGTTCCGCTCCCGTGAGCTTGGGTATTATCAGAAGATGCATCGGCTTGGGCTTCCGGTCAAGCCGGAATATATTGCGGTGGTAGGAACGAGGATAGAGACTGCGTACCAGAAGATGAAGGAATACCTGGCCAGGGCGGAGGAGCTGCCGACGGCTTTTTTTGCCGATAATGATGTGATAGCGATCGGATGTATGCGGGCAATGAAAGAATGCGGGTATGATGTCCCGGGGGATATATCGGTGATCGGTTTTGACGATGTGGCATACGGTATGGTTTCGGATCCGCCGCTGTCTACGATGCATGTATATAAGCAGGAGTTGGGGGCGCGTGCAGTCTGTGAACTGCTGTCTATGACTGAGAAGGACAACAGAGCTAAAGTGAAGATCCAGGTCTGTGCGGAATTTGTTGAACGTGGAAGTGTGAAGGAGATCGGGAGTAAGAGATAAGAGGTAGGAGTCAAGCGCGGAGCGGGTATGGAAGAGAATGACAGGGCTGTTGCAAGTGCAGGTGAATGATCTGCAGTGCGGCAGTTCTTTTTTTATGCTCAAAGCAGGATAAAGCGCGGTGAAACGGCGGTAACGGAAGCATTCCGGAGTGCGCCTGAAAAGAACCGGATCGACCGGGAAATGAAAGCCGCCGCTGCGCCGTCGAAAATCCGCCTTGCAGATGAGCGGATATCCTGCGGAGCTTCGCCGGATATAATACGGTCAGTACACTGGATTTCGTAAATAACAAAAATATTTATATAAATAATTATATAAAATTTTATATGAAAAAGAATAATAAATACAAGCGGTGGCAAATAAAATGTAAAATACAAAAATCAGAAGTTGTGAAAAATACACAAAAATATAAACATAAAATTATGTATTATAAACGAAAAATGAATTTTGCAGAAAAAACACGGAAAATAATATTGAAATATTTATATAAAAGTTTATAATGTAAATTACAGAAGAAAAGACATAAGAAACAGAAAGCATGAAAGCATGAGAAGCAAAGCTTAAGAAATCACAAAAACAAAAAGGAGATGCAGAATCATGGGAAAGATTGGTGTAGTCGGAAGTATCAACATGGATATGACTGTGAAAGCAGAGAGGATTCCTTTGAAGGGCGAAACGCTCAAAGGGGAAGACTTGAAGTATATCCCAGGCGGAAAAGGTGCGAACCAGGCGGTCGCCATGGCGAAACTCGGGGCAGAGGTCGAGATGTTCGGATGTGTAGGAGACGACGCCGCAGGGGTAAGCCTTGTGAAGAACCTGCAGGATATGGGTGTTGAGACGAGGTGTATTAAGACAGTAGCAGGAGTGCCGACGGGGCTTGCGATGATCACGGTCGGAGAGAATGACAATACCATCATTGTCGTTGCGGGGACGAACGATTGTGTGGATATTGATTATGTCAATGAGATCAAAGATTCTCTTCTGGAGTGCGAGATTGTCCTGCTCCAGCACGAGATCCCGCAGGAAACGGTGGAGTATGTCATCGGGCTGTGCGCGGAGAACGGCGTAAAGGCAGTCTTGAACCCGGGGCCGGCAAGACCGGTCAGGCAAGAAGTCATTGAGAAGGTAGCATACCTGACGCCGAACGAGCACGAGGCGGTGATCCTATTCGGCGAAGACCTCTCTTTTGAGGATATGATGAAGAGATATCCGGAGAAATTGGTGATCACGCAGGGGTCCCGCGGGGTAAGCACATGCCGTAAGGACGGGGAGATCATCCTTGTCCCTGCAAGAAAGGCGAACGTGGTAGATACCACCGGGGCAGGAGATACCCTGAACGGTGCGTTTGCGGTGGCGTTGACGGAAGGAAAGGATATTGCGGACGCACTTGCATTTGCCAACGCAGCGGCGGGGCTGTCCACGGAAAAGTTCGGCGCCCAGGGCGGAATGCCGACCTACGATGAAGTAAAAGAAGCGATGGGGAGATAGAAACGATGAAGAAAAACGGAATTATCAATGCGGATATTTCAAGAGTGTTGTCTTACATGGGGCATACGGATACCCTTGCCGTGGGGGACTGCGGGCTGCCGGTCCCGGAGGAGACGGAGCGTATCGACCTTGCGCTGAAGCTTGGCGTCCCATCCTTCATGGAAGTGTTAGAAGAAGTGGCTAAGGAAATGAAGATTGAAAAGGTGGTTCTGGCTGAGGAGATCCGGGAGAAGAATCCGAAGATTCACGAGGAGATCCTGGCTCTGGTCAATGGGATGGATGCGGCATGTGAGGTCGCATATGTAACTCATGTGGAACTGAAAGCACAGACGAAGACATGCAAAGCAGTGATCAGGACGGGAGAGACAACGCCATACGCGAACATCATCCTGCAGTCCGCATGTTTATTTTAAGAGATCAAGGGAGGAAAAGAAATGCAGATTGAGATGAAGGGGATAGACAAATCCTTCGGAACGAATCAGGTGCTTAAAGACGCCGGATTTGTCCTGGGGCATGGGGAAGTCCATGCGCTCATGGGAGAGAACGGCGCCGGGAAATCTACCCTGATGAAGATTCTGACCGGCGTTTACACGAAAGACAAGGGGACGGTCGTCGTGGACGGTCAGGAAGTGAGCTATAAGAATCCCCAGGAAGCGGAGAAGGCAGGGATCGTGTTCATTCATCAGGAGCTTAACGTGCTGTTCGATCTGACGGTGGAAGAGAACCTGTTCATGGGGAAAGAGATCAAGAATAAGTTCGGTTTCTGCGACCAGAAGGCAATGCGGCAGAAGGCGTCGGAGGCGCTTGGACGCCTGGGCGTTAAGATCGACCCGGGAGAGGTCATGTCCAACCTGTCCGTAGGGCAGCAGCAGATGATCGAGATCTGCAAGGCACTGATGGTGGACGCAAAGGTCATCATCATGGATGAGCCGACCGCCGCGCTGACCCAGAGTGAGACGGTAGTGCTGTTCGAAGTCATCAAGTCCCTTCGCAAGTCGGGAGTATCCATCGTGTACATTTCACACAGGATGGAGGAAATATTCGAGCTGTGCGACAGGATCAGCGTATTGCGTGACGGTACATATGTGGGAACCAGAAATATCCCGGAGACGAACATGAATGACATCGTGAAGCTTATGATCGGGCGTGAGATCGGAGAACGCTATCCGGAACGCGACTGTGAGATCGGGGAAACGGTCTTGAAAGTAAGCGGGCTGACCAAGAAGGGCGTGTTTGAGAATGTGGAGTTCGATGTGAAGGCTGGTGAGGTACTGGGAGTATCCGGCCTTATGGGAGCGGGAAGGACGGAGATCATGCAGGCGATCTTCGGGAATCTTCCTTACGAGTCCGGGAGGATTGAGATCAATGGAAAAGAAGTGCAGATAAAGTCTCCGATCCAGGCGATGAAGAACGGGATTGGATTTATCACGGAGGACCGGAAGGTGGAAGGCTTGATGCTGGAGGAAAGTATCGAGAAGAACGATGACGGTCTACCGCGGCGCGACTATGATCTTCACCGGCGGGAAACCGATCTCGAACCTTGGGGACAGTTTTGTGCTGAAACTGGTGGGAAGAGGGAACTTCTATCGTATTCCAATCCCGGTCATCCTGCTTCTTTTGATCTTTGCCGGATTCTATTTCCTGTTGAATAAGACGACCTTCGGGCGTGCGGTCTATGCGACGGGAAGTAACTGGAAATGTGCGAAACTGGCGGGTATTGATATCCACAAGACGAAGATCATCGTATACGCGATCTCAGGATTTATGGCGGCGTTATCCGGGTTGATCCTGTTATCAAGGCTTGGATCTGCGCAGCCGGTATTGGGAGAGGGATTCGAGCTTGATGCGATCGCGGCGGTAGCCCTCGGCGGAACGAGTATGAGCGGCGGACGCGGTAAGATCTATGGGACGTTTATCGGCGTGCTGATCATAGCGGTATTGAATAACGGGTTAAATATTCTCGGCGTGTCTTCTTACTATCAGGATGTGATCAAAGGATTCGTGATCCTGGTGGCTGTATTGTCAGACCGTAAGAGATAGAATGACGCGGATATTCTTCGGCACAGGCATATGCGCGCCGGCAGGGTATCGGTAGGTGATCTGGAATAATGTTGCAGGTAAAAAGGAGGAAAATATGAAAAAAATAGTAAGTATGGCGATAATGTTGTGTATGATGTTTTGCCTTGCCGGATGTAATGCGATCACGATCGACGGCGAGGGGGAGGCTGCGGAGAGCGCCGGGAACGGTTCCATCGGGCTGTCTGTCTCTACGCTGAACAATCCGTTTTTCGTATCCCTTGCAGAAGGGGCTGAGGAAGCGGCAGAGAAAGCGGGCGTAAAACTGGCGGTGGCAGACGCGGGCGACGACAGCGCGAAGCAGCAGAATGATATCGAAGATCTGATCTCAAGAAATGTAAGTGTACTGATCGTGAATCCGGTGGATTCCGATGCGGTTGCGCCGGCGGTGCAGAATGCCGTTTCCCTGGGGATCAAGGTCATTTCAGTTGACCGTGTGGTAAACGGAGTCGACGTGGATTGCCAGATTGCGTCTGATAATGTGGCGGGGGCGAAGATTGCCACGGAATACCTGATCGAGCAGATCGGGGAAGGAGCGAAAGTGGCAGAACTTCAGGGAGTTCCGGGAGCATCTGCTACTATTGACAGAGGAGCCGGCTTTCATGAAGCGGCGGATGAGGTTCTTGATGTAGCGGCGAGCCAGAGCGCGAATTTCGAGCGTGCGGAAGGAATGTCGGTAATGGAGAACATACTCCAGTCGGAGCCTGAACTCAAGGGAGTGTTCGCCCACAATGACGAGATGGCGCTTGGGGCGCTGCAGGCGATCGCGGCGAGCAAGAAGGATATCAAGGTTGTCGGGTTCGACGCGACGGACGACGCGGTGAATGAAGTGAAGGCAGGAAAGATGACGGCTACGGTGGCACAGAAACCGGAGCTTATGGGGGAGACGGCGATCCAGACAGCGATCAAGCTGATCGCCGGTGAAGAGGTGGAGAAATCCCTCCCGGTCGAGGTGGAATTGGTCACGAAGTAATGCATGTTTTGAATTTATATTAAAGAAGGCTGCTGCAGACGGTTAAGGTCCTGCAGCAGCCTTTTGCCTAATTGTATACAGCTAGTGTGCTGACCGTATTATATTCAGCCAAACCTCCTTGCCTATCCGCCCATCTGCCGCGTTGGATTTTCTATCCGTAGCCACCGCTACGCCGTCGAAAATCCGCCTTGCAGATGAGCGAATATTCTGCGGAGTTTCGCCAGATATAATACGGTCAGCACACTAGTCTATAGTTTTACTTCACAGATTCAAGCTCAATATCCCCGCTTTCGCAGGCTGCCGTGATCGTCTGTTCGCCGTCTCCGGTGCCCGTATACACGGCGTCGTATTCATCGCTGTCGTATCCTTTCTGGCGGCCGTCCATGCGGATATCGCCATACTCTGTTTTCAGATCGAGATCATAGCCGTCTATTGCCCCGGGAAGTCCCAGAGAGATGTCGCCGTAGTCGCTGGTGATATTGGTATCGGAGCAATCCAGCCTTCCGATCTGGCAGTCGCCGGATTCCATCCGGATCGCCAGGCGCTTGCCGGATACGTCATCGATAACTGCGCGTCCATAGTCGCTTGTAATCTCCATGTCGGAGTAGATCAGTTTGTCGGCTTTGAGATCGCCGGACTCCATCTGGATCGTCAGGCTCTCGCCTGTTGCCTGGGAGATCTCGAGTTTGCCGTATTCATTGTTAAGAGCTGCCTTCGGCGCGTCTATCGTGCCAAGGGTAAGCGTGCCGGATTCCATCCGGATCGCCAGCGACTGGCTCTTGCATGCGTCCATATGCACATCCCCGTAGCTGTCTATGATCTTCAAGGAATCTGCCTGTATGGAGGAAATGTCAAGGTCTCCGCTGTCTATGTCAAATATTGCCTCTGATAGTTTCGTGTTCTTGGGAATCTTTACTTTAATATAATATTGCGGTTCATGGATCGCGATGCCCATGGATGCCGTAAAGAAACCGAGGCTGAAGGATTGGCTGCGCGTTGCTTCTTGAAAATAGAGCCTTCCGTTCTTAATCTCGCAGACGGGATCGCCGTTGTTTCCTCTTACGCAATATTCAACGGCGAATTCATCCGAGGGTATCAGTTTTACGTCTGCATAGTCGGCATGGATCTCCATGCTGTCAAATTTGTCCAGGGTTATGGAGTCTTGTACAGGCTTTGCTGTATGCTGCGTGCCGGAGGCGTGGACGCCTGACCGGTCGATGTAGAATCCGGGATATCCGCCCATCAGCCGTCCCGCAATGGTGAGGGCGATGCCGAGCGTCACGCAGATCAAGGATGCGGTGATCCCCAATTTCTTATTATTCATAATTGTGATTCTCCTTATATAATAATGTTGATCTGTTGCAGGTTCTAATTCTTTTTTGTGTTGCCGCCTTTTGCGACCCTGCCGAATAAACGGGTCATCAGATGCAGGGCGCCTTTGCCCAGGGCGACGCTGGCGACGATCAGCCAGTATCCGATCCCGAGCCCGATCAGTCCGATCCCGATGGTCGCCATCCCGTCTGCAAATGAGGTGAAGAGCATCCACACGCCGATGACGATGCAGGGGATCGCGGATACGGCAACGGAGATTGTCACGACAAATACGCAGAAGATCAGCACCAGGATCAGAAAGACGAAGGTCAGCGCCAATATGCCGAGCGTCAGTGCAAGCGGGATGCCGATGGGAGCAGCGAAGACGGCGAGTATCCCGATCCAGACGGCGTAGAATCCGTGCCGTACATCCTTGATCGGCTCCTTGGCGTTTTCTGCTGCGATATTTCGGATGATCTGGTCTGCCGCAAGCTCCGGGGAACCCAGGTCATGGATCGCCTGTGCTTCATTCTCAGGTCCCGCCTCTTCGAAATATTCTGTATAATAAGATATTGCCTTATCGAAGTCTTCTTTGGGAAGCCTTCTGAGACGGTGAGTCAGGCATTTCATATATTCCTCTCTATTCATCTGTCATCCCTCCAGTCTTTACGATCCGGTCTACCGCTTCACGGTAGGCGTTCCATTCTTCTGCCAGCATCCGGTAATGCTGTCTGCCTGTGTCTGTGATCCTGTAGTATCTCCGGTTCCGTCCTTGATAGGACTGGTCATAGACGGTCAGGAAACCCTGTTCCTGCAGCCGCTTGAGAACCGGATAGAGTGTGGAGTCCTTGGTGTTGGACACCTGTTTGATGATCTGACTGAGCTGGTAGCCGTAGGCGTCTTTCTTCTCTGTGATCGAAAGTACCAGCAGGTCGAACATCGGTGCATTCATCGGAAATAACATCTCGGTTCACCTTCTTATGATTTTTATGTGTTGTGATTGATGATATTATATTCTATATAATATATGTTGTCAAGATATATATAATCATTATACATATTATTTGTTTTTTTCAAATATCCTACTGCTCTGCAGCGCTACAAATTTAATGCCCTGTTGCTTGCAGCGGGGGCTTTGGCTTTTGCTGTACTAGTGTGCTGAAAATAAATAATATTTTGATAGTCAAAATACTTGACAAACAAAATAAACTGCTATATACTTTGAGTATCAAAATAATTTAGCATCAAATAAATGAATCACAGATCAGAGGAATTGATATGACAGCGACTATATGCGGGACGGGTTCATACATACCGTCATATACAATGGATAATCATGATATTGCCAGGCTGGTAGAGACCAGCGACGAGTGGATCCGGGAGCGGACAGGGGTCATAAGAAGACACATTGTCAGAGATGAGACTACCGTTTCCATGGCGGCAGAGGCGGCAAGAAGGGCGCTTGCGGATGCAGGCGCGGCTTTGGAGGAAATAGATCTGATCCTGGTATCGACTATATCTTCGAATGTGGTCCTTCCCTGTGCGGCATGCGAGGTTCAGAAGGAACTGGGCGCGGTGAACGCGACCTGCTTCGACCTGAGCGCGGCATGTACGGGATTCGTCCTTGCCTATAACACGGCGCTTGCCTATCTTGCCAGCGGGGTCTGCCGGACAGCCCTGATAATCGGGAGTGAGAGCCTGTCGAACCTGACGAACTGGAAGGACAGAGGTACCTGTATCCTGTTCGGAGACGGTGCGGGGGCGGCGGTCCTTCGGGCGGATGCCGCAGAGGAGGATCGCCTGCGGAAGCATTATCTTCCGGTTACGCATTCTGACGGAGGGAAAGGAGCCGCCCTTACCTGCAAGAGCAGGCATGACTTCAGCGGCTTGAATGGCGGCGGCAAGGAGATCTCGCCTGAGGACATACTGGATGATGCGCACTACATGCAGATGGACGGGCAGGCGGTATTCAAGTTTGCCGTAAAAAGAGTGCCGGAAGTGATCGGCGAAGTCCTGGAACTGAATCAGGTCAAGACAGACGAGATCAGTTATTATATTCTGCATCAGGCGAATAAGAGGATCGTGGAAGCCGTGGCAAAGCGTCTGGGAGAACCGATGGAGAAGTTCCCCATGAACCTGCAGGAATACGGCAACACATCTTCCGCAAGCATCCCGATCCTTCTGGATGAGATGAACCGGGACGGACGGCTTAAGCCGGGACAGAAGCTTGTGATGGCAGGATTCGGCGCAGGGCTGACCTGGGGCGCCGCGATCATAGAGTGGAGATAAACTGGCAGCGCCGGTTTATATAGATTCCGATACATTTTATGTATCAGAGAAGTGAAAATCAAAAAAGATCAAAGGAGAATGTATCATGTTAGAGAAAATCAAAGAAATCGTATCAGAAAACCTGGGAGTTGACAGCGCACAGATCACAGAGGATTCTTCCTTTAAGGATGACCTGGGTGCAGATTCATTGGATTTATTCGAGATGGTAATGGCGCTTGAGGATGAATATGAGATCGAGATCCCGACAGAAGATCTGGAGAAGATCCTTACGGTGGGCGACGTCGTGAACTATATCAACGCACATAAAGAATAGAACAGGGACTGTTACAGTAAGACAGGCATAACACAGAAATAAAACAAGAAGTGGGGTTTATACAATGCAGACAGAAGTAACCAGATTATTAGGAATTGAATATCCGATCATCCAAGGCGGTATGGCATGGGTTGCAGAGTATCACCTGGCGGCGGCGACATCCAATGCAGGAGGACTGGGGCTGATCGGCGCCGCAAGCGCTCCTGCCGAGTGGGTGCGGGAGCAGATTCAGGAAGCGAAGAAGTTGACGGACCGTCCGTTCGGGGTGAATATCATGCTGATGAGCCCATATGCGGACGAGGTTGCGAAGATCGTTGCCGAGGAAGGCGTCAAGGTGGTGACCACCGGAGCAGGGAATCCTGAGAAATATATGAAGATGTGGAAGGAAGCAGGTGTGAAGGTGATCCCTGTGGTTGCTTCTGTCGCACTGGCAAAACGTATGGAGCGCTGCGGCGCCGACGCGGTAGTTGCCGAAGGCTGCGAGGCGGGCGGACACATCGGAGAGAACACCACGATGGTCCTCGTGCCGCAGATCGCGGACGCGGTGAAGATACCGGTCATTGCGGCGGGCGGTATTGCTGATGGAAGAGGAATTGCGGCGGCATTTATGCTGGGAGCAAAGGGAGTACAGATGGGGACTCATTTCGTCGTGACGAAGGAGTCGCAGGTTCATGAGAACTATAAGGACAGGATCATCGGTGCGAAGGACATTGACTCAAGAGTCACAGGAAGGACCACGGGACATCCGGTCCGCGCCCTGCGCAACGATATGACGAAGAAATATATTGAATTGGAAAATAAAGGCGCAAGCTTTGAAGAATTAGAGCAGCTGACCCTCGGCGGGCTTCGCAAGGCTGTCGTGGACGGCGACGTGAAGAACGGAAGCGTGATGGCGGGACAGATCGCCGGCATGGTGAAGGAGAAGATGTCCTGCAAGGAGCTGATCGACAAGTTGGTAAGAGAGACAGACGCATTGATAAAAGGAGCGGGATTTTATGTCTAAGATTGCATTTATCTACCCGGGCCAGGGAGCACAGAAGGCTGGCATGGGAGCGGATTTCTATGAGAAGAGCGAGACGGCAAGGGCGATCTTCGACCAGGCAGGAGAAGCGCTTAAGCTTGATATGAAGGCGCTCTGCTTTGAGGAAAATGAGAAGCTTGACCTTACAGAATATACACAGGCGGCGCTGGTCACAACATGCCTTGCCATGACCAGAGTTGTGGAAGAAAGAGGACTTAAAGCCGATATCACGGCAGGCTTAAGCCTTGGAGAATACTGCGCGATTGCCGCGGCAGGCGGGATGGAGGACATGGACGCCGTCCGTCTGGTGCGCAGGCGGGGGATCCTTATGCAGAACACTGTGCCGGCAGGCGAAGGCGGTATGTGCGCGGTGATGGGATTGGATGCGGCTAAGATAGAGGAAGTGCTTGAGAAGCCGGAGGGCGAAGCGAAAGACGTGACGATCGCCAATTACAACTGCCCGGGACAGATCGTGATCACCGGTAAGACCGCGGCGGTGGAAGCGGCGTCCGAGAAGCTTAAGGAAGCAGGGGCGAAGCGCGTGATGATGCTGAACGTCAGCGGACCGTTCCATTCACCTATGCTTGTACCGGCAGGAGAAGAGCTTGGAAAAGAGCTTGAGGCGGTCAGCCTTCATCCTCTGCAAGTTCCATACGTGACCAATGTGACGGCAGAGAAAGTGGAGGACATCGCAGAGACGAAAGCTCTTCTGACAGAACAGGTCAGCTCTTCGGTACGCTGGATGCAGAGTATGGAATACATGATCCGGGACGGCGTGGACATCTTCGTGGAGATCGGGCCTGGAAAGACCCTTGCGGGATTCATGAAGAAGATCAGCAGGGATGTGAAGGTTTACAATATCGCTTCGTGGGAAGACATGGAGAAGGTGACAGGAGAACTATGCCAATAAAGATACTAGATCATTATTCTGGCATGGGGAAATGGCGAGGTAAAATATGTTTACAGGAAAAGTAGCAGTAGTGACAGGCGCGTCAAGAGGGATCGGCAGGGCAATCGCCGGGAAGCTGGCATCCATGGGCGCGTTTGTGATCATAAATTATAACGGCTCAGAGGAAAGAGCCATGGAAGTGAAGCAGGAGATCGAAGCGGCTCACGGTGCGGCGGCAGTCTGTCAGTGCGACGTGTCCGATTATGAGAAATGCGAGGCATTTATCCAGAATGTGATCCGGGAATATGGACACATCGACATCCTGGTGAATAACGCGGGGGTTACCCGCGACGGCCTTCTGATGAAGATGACGGAGGAAGCATTTGACCAGGTGATCGATACGAACCTGAAAGGGGCGTTCAACACCATCCGGTTTGCCAGCCGTCAGATGCTGAAGCAGAAAAGCGGGCGCATCATCAATCTGTCTTCTGTCGTAGGCGTGACGGGCAATGCGGGGCAGGCGAATTACGCGGCGTCCAAGGCAGGGATCATCGGGCTTACCAAGGCGGCGGCAAGAGAGCTTGCGTCAAGAGGGATCACCGTCAATGCCATTGCGCCCGGATTCATCGAGACGGATATGACGAGCGTACTGCCGGAGAAGGTAAGGGAAGCGTCTGTGGCGCAGATCCCCCTGGGCAGCTTCGGGAAGCCGGAGCAGGTGGCTGCGGCTGTGGCATTTCTGGCATCGGAAGATGCGGCTTATATTACCGGACAGGTGCTGCATGTAGACGGTGGCATGGTAATGTAGATGGAATGAAGAAGGAGATAAATAAAGAATATGAAGAGAAGAGTTGTAGTGACCGGGCTTGGTGCCGTAACGCCGATCGGGAATACGGTGGAAGAGTTCTGGAACAACGCAAAAGAAGGAAAAGTGGGAATCGGTGAGATCACAAAGTTCGACACTTCTGATTATAAGGTAAAGCTTGCGGCGGAGGTAAAGGGTTTCGTAGCGAAAGAACACATGGACTTTAAAGCGGCAAAGCGTATGGAGCCATTTTCTCAGTACGCGGTAGCGGCGGCGGAAGAAGCGTATAAGGATTCCGGGCTTGACCTGGAGAAAGAGGATGTGTTCCGCGCGGGCGTGATCGTCGGTTCCGGGATCGGGAGTCTCCAGGTGGTAGAGCGAGAGTACGAGAAGATTCTGACGAAGGGACCCGGCAGGGTGAATCCGCTGATGGTGCCGCTGATGATCTCCAACATGGCGGCGGGGAATATCTCGATCCAGTTAGGGCTCAGAGGAAAATGTACGAATGTCGTAACAGCGTGTGCATCCGGAACGAACTGCATCGGCGACGCCCTGCGCGCGATCCAGTACGGCGACGCGGACATCATGTTTGCAGGCGGAACAGAGAGTTGTATCTGTCCCACAGGAGTTGCTGGGTTCACCAGTCTGACGGCGCTGTCCGCTTCTTCTGATCCTATGCGGGCATCCATTCCGTTTGACAAGGACCGAGACGGGTTCGTGTTAGGAGAAGGCGCAGGCGTGGTGGTCCTGGAAGAATTGGAGCACGCGAAGGCAAGAGGCGCAAGGATCTATGCGGAGGTTACAGGTTACGGCGCGACGGGAGACGCATACCACATCACTTCCCCGGCAGAGGACGGGGCGGGCGCGGCTATGGCTATGACGCTTGCGATGAAGGAAGGCGGGATCGAACCGTCCCAGGTGGATTATATCAATGCGCATGGGACCAGTACCCATCACAACGACCTGTTTGAGACGAGAGCGATCAAGAAAGCATTCGGCGACGCGGCAAAGGATGTGGTCGTCAACTCCACCAAATCAATGATCGGACACCTGTTGGGCGCCGCGGGAGGCGTTGAGTTCATCGCCTGCGTGAAGTCCATCCAGGACGGATTCATCCATCAGACCGTGGGCACAAGCGAGACAGATCCGGAGTGCGATCTGAACTATGCGGTGGGCGCGCCGGTAGAGAAGGATGTCAACTATGTGCTCACCAATTCACTGGGATTTGGCGGACATAATGCTACATTGCTGTTGAAAAAGTATATATAAATTGGCAGTTCGCCAGGGAGGCTCACAGAGTATGGAGATAGAGAATCTTATCAAATTAATAAAGACAGTGTCCGAGTCTGATCTGACCGGATTGAAATACGAAGAAAATGGAGTGAAGCTGCACCTGACCAAGAAGAAGGATCAGGTACATGCGGCAGCGCCGGCCGCCGCATACGGAGCGGATCAGGCAGTATCAGATATAAATGTGCCGTCTGCGAAAGAAGCAGAGAATACAGAGGTCACAGCCAGCCAGAAGCCGGCAGGAAAGATTGTGGAATCTCCGCTGGTCGGGACCTTCTATGCGGCTCCTGCAGAGGATGCGGCGCCTTTCGTATCCGTAGGCGATACCGTGAAGAAGGGGCAGACGCTGGCGATCATCGAGGCGATGAAGCTCATGAACGAGATCGAGAGCGAGTATGACGGAACGATCGCCGAGATATTGGTGGAAAACGGACAGCCGGTGGAATACGGACAGCCGTTATTTTGCATTCAGTAACTGTTTATCTGACGGAAAATAGGAAGGAGGACATAAAATTGCATTTAGATATCAATCAGATCAAGGAGATCATTCCTCACCGCCATCCATTTCTTCTGATCGACTACATCGAGGATTACGAGCCGGGAGAATATGCCGTCGGGTATAAATGCGTGACTTACCGAGAGGATTTCTTTGCCGGGCATTTCCCGCAGGAACCGGTGATGCCGGGCGTCCTGACTGTGGAAGCGTTGGCGCAGGTAGGCGCGGTGGCGATCCTTGGCATGGAAGAGAACAAGGGGAAGACGGCTTATTTTGGAGGTATTAACAAGTGTAAGTTCAAAGGGAAGATCGTTCCTGGAGATAAGGTACGCCTGGAGACCCGCATCATCAAGCGGAAAGGGCCGGTGGGCGTCGGCGAGGCGGTTGCCAGTGTGGACGGCAAGACGGTTGTTACCGCTGAATTGACATTTATGATTGGATAGGTGAGCTGTATGATCAAGAAAGTATTAATAGCCAATCGAGGCGAGATCGCGGTGCGGATCATCCGTGCCTGCAGGGAAATGGGGATCGAGACGGTGGCGGTCTATTCAGAGGCGGACCGGGAAGCCCTTCATGCAAAGCTTGCGGACGAGTCGGTCTGTATCGGTCCGGCTCCGTCTTCGGAAAGTTATCTGAGCATGGACCGCATCATCAGCGCTACGATCATAACGGGCGCCGACGCGATACATCCGGGCTTCGGGTTCCTGTCGGAGAACAGCAAATTCGCAGAGCTGTGCGAGCAGTGCAATATCACGTTCATCGGACCCGACTCCAAGGTCATTGCGAAGCTTGGGAATAAGCAGGAAGCGCGCAATACCATGGTTTCCGCAGGTGTTCCGGTCATTCCGGGAAGCACCGAAGCGATCTATGACGCCGAGACAGGCGCCCAGATCGCGGCTAAGATCGGATATCCGGTCATCGTCAAGGCGGCGCTCGGAGGCGGAGGGAAAGGAATGCGCGTTGCCAATACGCCGGAGGAATTCGCCAACAGTTTCCGGACGGCGCAGAAGGAGACGCAGATGGCGTTCGGAGATAACACCATGTATATCGAGCATTTTGTACAGCGTCCCAGACATATCGAGTTCCAGATCCTGGCGGATCAGTATGGCAATGTGGTTCACTTAGGAGAGCGCGACTGCTCCATCCAGCGCAACCACCAGAAGATGATCGAGGAATCTCCGTCTGTCGCTCTGTCGGAGGATCTGCGGAAACGAATGGGAGATGCGGCTGTGAAGGCGGCGAAGGCGGCGGGCTATCAGAATGCCGGGACCATAGAATTCCTTCTGGAAAAGAGCGGAAACTTTTATTTCATGGAGATGAACACCCGTATCCAGGTGGAGCATCCGGTGACGGAATGGGTGACGGGGATCGACCTGATCAAAGAGCAGATCCGGATCGCGTCCGGCAAGAAGCTTTCTTATACACAGGAGGATATTCAGCTGACCGGCCATGCCATCGAGTGCCGGATCAATGCGGAGAACCCGGCAAAGGGCTTCCGTCCGTCCCCGGGAACCATTACAGACATGTATCTGCCGGGCGGCAAGGGGATACGGATTGATTCCGCCATCTACAGCGGATACAGCATACCGCCGTATTATGATTCCATGGTGGCGAAGCTCATCGTGTGGGCGAAGAACCGCCGGGAAGCCGTACGGAAGATGCAGAGCGCGCTGGGTGAAGTGATCATCGAAGGAATTGATACCAATGTAGACTATCAGTATGAGATCCTGAACCGGCCGGATTATCTCTCCGGAGATATAGACATCGAGTTTATCGCGGAAAATGAAGAGGCGCTTAAGGCGGCGCTGCAGCAATATAGGCAGTAAGAAATAGAGGATATAATATGAAGCTGGATAATGTATTTAAGAAGACCAGGCTTTCGTCTGGGAGAAAAGGATATATATCGTTAAACTCCGCAAGGCCGGAGGTGCCGGAGGGCCTCTTGCGGAAATGTAATAAATGCGGCAGTGCGATCATTGCGGAGGACGTGAAGAATGATTATTATATCTGTCCAAAATGCGGAGGATATTTCCGCGTGCATGCATACCGCCGGATCCAGATGGTGACAGACGCGGGTACATTCGAGGAATGGGACCGGGGGCTTGCAACGAGGAATCCGCTGGAATACAAGGGGTATGAAGAGAAGCTGCGTACGCTTCAGGAGAAGACGGGGCTTGACGAGGCGGTGGTCACAGGAAGGGCGCGTATTGACGGGACAGAAGTCGTCTTAGGTGTCTGCGACGGACGCTTTCTGATGGCGAGCATGGGCGAAGTGGTAGGAGAGAAGATTGCCAGAGCCGTAGAACGAGCGACGCAGGAACGTCTGCCGGTGATCTTATTTGCCTGCTCCGGCGGGGCAAGGATGCAGGAGGGGATCGTTTCCCTGATGCAGATGGCGAAGACTTCCGCGGCATTGAAGCGGCACAGCGACGCGGGGCTTCTGTATATCAGCGTGCTGACAGATCCGACCACCGGCGGTGTGACGGCAAGTTTCGCCATGTTAGGAGATGTGATCCTTGCAGAGCCGAAGGCGTTGATCGGATTCGCGGGGCCAAGGGTGATCGAGCAGACCATTCGGCAGAAGCTGCCCAAGGGATTCCAGCGTTCGGAATTTCTTCTGGAGCATGGATTTATAGACGGGATCGTGGAGCGTCCGCAGATGAAGCAGACACTGTCCCAGATCCTGATGCTGCATAAGGAAGAAAGAGGCGTTTCTTTGGAGAGCGCCGCCTGGGAGAGTGCAGAGAGATCAACGGAAGACCGTGAGGCCGGAAAACTGTCTGTCAGTAACCGGCTTGCGTCAGGCTGGGACCGCGTCCTGCTCTCAAGGATGAACGACCGTCCTGTGGGAAGCGATTATATCCGTGAATTATTTACTGATTTTATCGAATTTCATGGAGACCGGTATTATGCGGACGACAAGGCGATCATCGGAGGCGTGGCGCTGTTTAGGGGGATGCCGGTGACTGTGATCGCACAGGCGAAGGGGACGAACACCAAGGAGAATATCGAACGTAACTTCGGTATGCCGTCTCCCGACGGATACCGGAAAGCCCTGCGGCTGATGAAGCAGGCGGAGAAATTTCACCGTCCGGTCATCTGTTTTGTAGATACGCCGGGAGCCTTCTGCGGATTAGAAGCAGAGGAACGGGGGCAGGGAGAAGCCATTGCGCGGAATATCTATGAGATGTCCGGGCTTCGGGTGCCGGTTCTGTCTGTTATCATCGGAGAAGGCGGAAGCGGCGGCGCGCTTGCCATGGCTACGGCAGACGAGGTGTGGATGCTTGAGAACTCCATCTACTCCATTCTGTCTCCGGAAGGATTCGCAAGTATCCTGTGGAAAGACAGCTCGAAAGCCGAGGAAGCGGCGGGTGTGATGCGGCTTACGGCAGAGGATCTGTACCGTATGGGAATCGTAGAAGAGGTAATTGCCGAACCGGCTCCTTATACGATCGAGAATCTGAAAGAAGTTACACGCGTACTGGAGAGCAAGATGGAACATTTCTTGAGCCGGTATGGGAACATGTCCAAAGAAGAGCTTGCACAGCGCCGTTATGACAGGTTCCGCAGGATGTAACAAGTATAGAATATGAATTCAGGAGAATGATAATGAGCATACATCCATTGAAAATAGGAAATATAGAAGTAAGTGTTCCGGTGATCCAGGGCGGGATGGGAGTAGGCATCAGCCTTGGCAGTCTTGCCGGAGCAGTTGCAAAGGAGGGCGGCATAGGAGTGATCTCTGCCGCTCAGATTGGTTTTCGAGAGCCGGACTTTGACACGAATACCAAAGAAGCGAACTTAAGAGCCATCAAAAAAGAGTATGAGAAGGCGCGGGCGATGGCGCCGGAAGGAATCATAGGCTTCAATCTCATGGTGGCTATGCGCCATTATGAAGCGTATGTCAGTGCGGCGATCGATGCAGGAGCGGACATTATCATCTCCGGGGCGGGGCTTCCTATGGATCTGCCGAAGATTGCCGGAGGATCAGACGTGAAGCTTGCCCCCATCGTATCTACGGAGAAATCCGCCAGGGTGATCTTGAAATACTGGGGCAAGAAATACAGACGTATGCCGGATCTTCTTGTGATCGAAGGACCGAAGGCAGGAGGACACCTGGGATTTACGAAGGAGCAGCTTGCAGAGTACGGATCGGAGGGGACGTATGAGCAGGAGGTCGGTAAGATCCTCAAGGCAGTCAGGCAATATGAGGAACAGTTTGTATGCAGGATCCCCACAGCCCTTGGCGGCGGTATTGAGAACAGAAGCCAGGCGGCGCGCGCGTTTTCTCTCGGAGTGGACGCCATACAGGTTGCCACGAGATTTGTCACGACAGAAGAGTGCGACGCGGATATCCGTTACAAGGAAGCCTATCTCCATGCGGATGAGGCGGATATCGCGATCGTAAAGAGCCCGGTGGGGATGCCGGGGCGGGCGATCATGAATCCCTTCATGAAGAAGGTCATGGCAGGGGAGCAGATCCCCCACAGTCCATGCCACAGATGCCTGCACCAATGCGATCCGGCAGAGATCCCATATTGTATCACGGACGCGTTGATCCATGCGGCAAAGGGAGAGACGGACGAGGCATTGTTATTTTGCGGCGCATATGCATATAAGGCAGAACGTCTGGAAACAGTAAAAGAAGTTATTGATTCTTTGATCGGAGAGAGAGTATAATAGAAGGCGGTAAGGAACGGTAAGGAGGTGAATGGAAATGGAAGAGGCATATATCACGATCAATAATGTTCTGGTGAATCTGATCAATGAGATCTGGGAGCTTGAAGAGAAGGCGATCATTACAGAAGAATTCGGGGATCTGACCAATAACGATATGCATGTGATCGAAGCGGTCGGCACAGGCGATGGCAAGAATATGTCCTCCATTGCCAGGAAACTGAACATAACGGTAGGTTCGCTCACAACGGCGATGAACAGTCTGGTGAATAAGAAGTATGTGGAGCGCCATAGGAGTGAAGAGGACCGCCGGGTGGTGTTTGTGAAGCTGACGCCCAAGGGGGTCAGGGCTTACAGGCATCATGAAGATTATCACAGACAGATGACGCAGGCTGTGGTGGATAAACTGGATGAGAAGGAGATGCCGGTGCTGCTAAAGACTTTGGATGCGTTGTCGGAATTCTTTGCCGGATATAGCCAGATCAAGTCGTGATCTATTTCGTTGGATCAGGAAGGAATAGCAACGGAAAGAAGGAGGAGACGCCATGTATAAAGAAGAGGTAAGAAGACTGCAGGAGATCATCGACGACAGCAGTCAGATCGTATTCTTTGGCGGAGCCGGAGTGTCCACAGAGAGCGATATCCCGGATTTCAGGAGTGCGGACGGCCTGTATCAGCAGAAATACAAGTATTCGCCGGAGCAGATCGTAAGCCACAGCTTTTTTGTACAGAATACAGAAGGTTTCTATGAGTTTTATAAGGATAAGATGATGTTTCTGGATGCATTGCCCAATCAGGCACATTTAAAACTTGCGGAACTTGAAAAAGCAGGGAAGCTTACCGCAGTGATCACACAGAATATCGACGGGCTTCACCAGGCTGCGGGCAGCAAGAACGTGTTGGAGCTACATGGAAGCATTCACCGAAACTACTGTCAGAAGTGCGGGAAATTCTATGATGCCGCCTATGTGAAGGGTTCTGAAGGAATCCCCAAGTGCAGCTGCGGCGGGAGGATCAAGCCGGACGTAGTCTTATATGAAGAAGGGTTGGATCCTGACGTGATCCGGAAGAGCATTCAGGCGATCAGCCGGGCGGATACGCTGATCATCGGGGGAACGTCTCTTGTGGTTTATCCCGCGGCAGGGTTTATTGATCATTTCCGGGGAAAGCATCTGGTGGTGATCAATAAGAGTGCGACAGCGAGAGAGGTTGGAGCAGAACTCAGTATTGCGGCGCCGATCGGAGAGGTATTGGGGCGGATTGTTGTGAAATAGTACGGTTTCTATGGTATTTTCAGATCAACTGGTATATAATAGAGAAGATTTGGGATACTACTTACGGCAGAGTCCCAAGATTGTTACATCATAATGAACATATTAAGAAAGGAACAGGTGATTCAAGATGCAGAAATATGTATGCGAACCATGCGGATATGTATATGATCCTGAAGTCGGCGATCCGGACGGCGGGATCGAGCCGGGAACAGCCTTTGAGGATATTCCGGAGGACTGGGTATGCCCGATCTGCGGAATGGGGAAGGAAGTATTTGCACCGGAAGAGTAGGAAAAAAGGCTGCTGCAAGAGCATTTGGTTCTTGCAGCAGCCTTTTTTAGTTGATTCTTTAACGGCTGTTTTCTATGAAAGATTCGATTTCTTCAATGGTCTTCGGAATCTTCCCGGATAATACTTCACAGCCATCCTTCGTTACAAGAAGGGTATCCTCGATACGGATGCCAAGTTTCAGGTCGTCAAAATACAGCCCCGGTTCCAGGGTGAACATCATGTCCTCTTCAAGCGGGGCGTTATCATTGCCTACGTCATGCGTGTAAAGCCCGATATAGTGTCCGGAACCATGGAAATAGTATTTGGAGATGTCCTCTGGTTTTTCAATATATCCAAGCCGGATCAGTTCGTCAGCCATCACAGATTTACTCAGCTCCTGGAGCTCGTTCTTTGGTTTTCCCGGCTTGGAGGCGGCGATGGCAGCGTCCAGGCCTTTCAGGACCACGTTATAGAGTGTCGCCTGTTCTTCGGTAAATTTCCCGTTCACAGGGAAGGTTCTGCTGACGTCGGAAGCATAGTACCCCCATTCGGCGCCCAGGTCGAAGAGGATCATGTCCCCGTCCTGCATCTTGCAGTCATTGCGTTCGTAATGCATACAGCAGGCGTTGATCCCCGATGCCGCAATGGTGGGAAACGCGTGGCGGGCATTCATGGATTTCAGTGTATAGTCGAAATGTGCTTCGATCTCATACTCATACATTTCCGGACGCAGATGAGAGAGGATGTTCTCCACGCCTTTGGTGGTGATATCGCATGCTTTTCGGTGCATGGCGATCTCTTCCTTTGTCTTCACCTGGCGGATCAGAGCAAGATCGTGAAATGTATTATGAAGGGGCAGTGTCGGGTCGTATTCATGGATGCGGGCGGCAAAATGCTGCGCTTCGTTCCTGGCATATGGTCCTTCCCAGTTGGCAATGTCGATATAGACGCGGCGGATCCGGTCGGGACTTCTGAAAAAAGGAATGGATTCTTCGAATTTTTCCAGATATTCCACGTTTTCGATGCCGGTCTCTTCTTTTACACTTTCTTTTGTGTAGAACCTGCCAAGCCACCTTTTGGCGTTTTCATCCGGGTGGTCTATGAAGAGGTCTTCGCGGATCTTGCCGGAAGCCTTCGTTATCATGAGCACGGCTTTTGGCTCTGTGAATCCGGTCAGGTAATAGAAGTTCGCGTAGGGGGTGAAGTGGTGCTTGCCGTCGCCGCGGTCTTCTTTTTCTCTGCCGCAGAAGACGAACCCTACGGATTCGTCTTCTAACAGGCCGGCATATAATTTTCTTCTTGATGCATGAAAATCTTTACTGAGCATACAATATGTCTCCTTTATCTGCAATCTTTTACTCTGCGTATCCGTTCGGATTCTGTGACTGCCATCTCCAGGTATCTTCACACATTTTATCCAGTCCGCGCTCTGCCTTCCAGCCAAGTACTTTGGCGGCTTTGGCAGGATCGGCATAGCACATGGCGATATCGCCTTCTCTTCTTGGTTTGATCTCGTAAGGGATCTCTTTTTTGCATGCTTTTCCGAATGCTTTTGCCATATCGAGAACGGAATATCCGACGCCGGTACCGAGGTTGATCACGTCAAGCCCAGGATTGGTGAGGATATAGTCGATCGCCTTCACATGTCCGATCGCAAGATCTACGACATGGATATAGTCGCGGACGCCGGTGCCGTCCGGAGTGTCATAGTCGTCGCCGAATACGCCTAATTTTGCCAATTTGCCGACGGCAACCTGGGAAATATACGGCATCAGGTTATTCGGAATACCCTTCGGGTCTTCGCCGATACGGCCGCTTTCGTGAGCGCCTACCGGATTGAAGTAACGGAGCAGGATCACGTTCCATTCCGGATCTGATTTCTGCAGGTCGGTCATGATCTGTTCCATCATAGATTTGGTCCAGCCGTATGGGTTGGTGCACTGGCCTTTGGGGCAGTCCTCGGTGATCGGTATGATTTCCGGGTTTCCGTATACGGTAGCGGAAGAGCTGAAGACGATTTTCTTCACATTTGCATCGCGCATCACATTCATCAGTGTAAGTGTCCCGGTAATGTTGTTCTGATAGTATTCCAGAGGCTTCTGTACGGATTCACCGACAGCTTTCAGGGCGGCACAATGAATGACTGCGTCGATGGACTCCTTCCGGAACAGTTCTGTTAAGGAAGCGGCGTCACAGACATCGCCCTCGTAGAACGCTATTTTCTTCCCGGTAAGTTCTTCGACTCTTTTCAGGGATTCTTTTGAAGAATTAGAAAGGTTGTCATATACGGTTACCTGGTATCCCTGGTTCAGAAGCTCCAAAGCTGTATGGCTGCCGATGTAGCCGGCGCCTCCGGTGATTAAGATATTTGCCATAATTAGATCCTCCTTTTATTCGGTTGTTTCAGATATTTGTTGAAATGCTTTCTGATTATTATCATATTGCATAAAAGAGGGAAAAGCAATAAGCATATTGGATAAAAATATAAAGATATTGCTGTTACGGTATGTGGGAGCCAAGAGTGACGGGTTATTGAGAAAAACAATGAATACAACGATATATATGAATAAACAATTAGACACTGACATACAGGAACGTTTATACTTTATAAATAGGTTATATTATAATCGCTGCATCAAAACATGTGGACGATTGGAGCGTCTATAGGGGATTGTTTTGGCGGATCGTGTATGAGTATGTGAGAGGGAAGGAGGAGGAAGCGGAAAAATGGGTGATATAGCGATCAAGAATATATCTTTTTCATATGAAGAGGGCGGGAAAGTTATCTTGAAAGATATTGATACGCGGATTCATGCGGGGGAGTTCGTATGTGTTCTTGGTCAGTCGGGATGTGGGAAGAGTACGCTGCTTCGGTTGATTGCTGGGTTGGAGAGCCCTACTGCCGGAGAATTGTCCATCGACGGAGCAAAAGTGGATGGGGCAAGCTTGCAGCGCGGCGTGGTTTTTCAGGATTATGGGTTATTTCCGTGGATGACGGCGGGCGAAAATATTATATTGGCATTAAAGCAGCGGTTTCCGGAAAGGTCAAAACAGGAGCTTAAGAAGATCGCGGTGGATATGCTGAAAAGAGTAGGGCTTGAAGACAGTGTTTTCGGAAAACTTCCGAAGGAATTGTCAGGCGGTATGAAACAGCGGTGCGCTATTGCGCAGGCATTCAGTATTGATCCGCCGGTTTTGCTGATGGACGAGCCGTTTGGCGCGTTGGATGCGGTGACACGGACGCGGCTTCAGGATCTTGTGTTGGAATTATGGGCACAGGGAGAACCCAAAAAGACGGTTTTATTTGTTACGCATGATGTGGACGAAGCAATGCTTCTTGCGAATCGGCTGTTGGTATTGGGGCAGTCGCCAAGTAATATTATCTATGACTGTGTGATCCCGGATGAGAAGCGTCCGACCAGAGAATCCCAGTTTGAAGATCCGGAGTTCTTAAAGATGCGTACAGAGCTGATCAGGCAGATCAATAAGGATGTAGCAAGTCATGTTGAAAAGACTATGTAAACAAATCATGTATTTGAAGTTTGAAGAAGGAGAAAGATTATGAAAAGAAGAATTCTAGCTATGCTTCTGGCAGCAACTATGGTATTGGGTTTGACGGCATGTGGAGGGCAGGGAAGCGACTCATCCGGCACGGAGAAGAAGGAAGAAAGCGCTGACAACAATGCAGACGCAGGAGACGGCGTGGATGACGATGCGCCGGAACAGAGTGTTGTGAAATGGAACTGTGGGACAAGCGGTAATGTACTTCTTACGATCGCGGAAGATAAGGGCTATCTGGAAGACGAAGGGATCACGATCGAATATGTTCAGGCGAATGCCAATGCGGATGCTATGACGCTTCTGGCTACCGGTAAAGTAGATGTTGTATCCAACTCAGGAACGAGTAATCCGCTTCAGCAGATCGCGTCCGGCGTAGATCTGACGATCTTCGGAGGGCATATGGTAGAAGGGTGTATGCCTGTTGTGGCTAAGAAGGGGGCAGAGTGGAACGGTATCGAGTCCTTTATCGGTAAAAAGGTTGCGGTGAATCCGAGTTATTTTGCATTTACAGGAGCTGTTATGGATCTTGGATATGACAATCCGCTTGAGGTTGTGGACTGGGAGATCTATACGGATTATAATGATGCTTTGGCTGCCGTGACACGAGGAGATGTGGAATACGCGCTTATGGGTACCGGACAGAATCTTTCGGTGCAGGAGATGGCGGCAAATGGTGAGATCGATATCGTAAGTTATCAGAGCGAGATCATGGAGAATTATTCCTGCTGCCGTATGGAGGCGCAGACGAAATGGGTGAATGACAACCCGAATACAGTAAAGGCTGTGATCAGAGCCCTGCTGCGTGCACAGGCTTACTATGAGGATAACAAAGACGAGGCAGTCAAATTACATGCTGAGAAGATCGAAGCCACGGAAGAATATGTGGCGGCATATATGTTAGATGACGAGCATTATTTTGTAAGTGTGGATCCGCTTAAGAATTCTGTGATCCGCGCGTGGGAGATTCTTGATAAAACAGGTTTTTTGGATGAAAAAGCAAAAGAGATCAATATAGAGGATCATCTGAATACGGCTTTATATGAAGAAGCGCTTACAGAGGCGGCGGAGCTTTATGGTGACGAATCTCCGGAATTTTACGAAGGAGCAAAGGCTTTCTTTGAAGAAAATGATAAATAAGGCAAGTATCTAAGGAGGCGGCGCATGAATAAAGTTGCGGCATTTATAAAAAAATACTGGATCACATTCTGTATATTCGCCGGATTAGTATTTCTTTATATCATTGTGACAGAAAAAGAGCTTGTGAATCCGTATTTGTTCCCGTCGACAGATGCGATCAAAAAGGCTTTTGCCGACAGCAAGGACATGATGATGGGAAATATGCTGGCTTCATTTAAACTATTGCTCCCGTCAATAATCGTTTCGCTGATCATTGCGTTGCTTCTTGGTACTATTATGGGAATGAATAGGCGGATCCGTGAAGTTCTGCATCCGGTGATCTATGCGTTCAGCGTGATCCCATCCATTCTTCTGTCGCCGTTCGTCTTGTTGTTGGCGCCGGATCTGTTCACAGCGTCGGTGTTTTTGATCGTCTATAATATTGTGTGGGCGACTTTGTTTGCAACGATCACGGGTATTATGACGATTGACAAGAGATATCTGGATAAGGCGGCTACCCTGGAGCTTAGAGGGTTTAAGCTGTTAACGAAGGTGATACTTCCGGCGGCAAGTCCTTCTATCCTTGCCGGATTTGTGAATTCACTCAGAAGTTCTTTTGTAATGCTTGTATATGCAGAGATGTACGGGGCAGGGGAAGGAATGGGATATTTTGTAAAGAAATACGCCGAATTGGGAATTTTTGCAAATACCTGGGTTGGTTTTGTGTTCATGGTGATCGTGCTGGTGATCGTGATGCAGTTGTTTGAACTGCTTAAGAAATATCTCCTGAAATGGACGATGGATTAAAGGATCAGTTGTTGATTCTGACAGTATAGGTTCGTAACAGAAATAGCGTAGCAATGAAGGGATTATTGTCATTGTCTACGCTATTTTATTGATTTATTGTGGAATTAATGTAATAATATATCAATAAGATAGAAGCGGGGATCCTGTTATCCATGCTTCTTGGATGGATGTTCAGATGAATGGATGTTTATTATTATAGAAACGAAAGGAATGTAAGATAAATGAAAATATATGAGATCATATTCAGCCCTACAGGGGGCACAAAGAAAGTTGCAGATATCATCTCCGCAGGAGTCGGGGCAGACAGTATATGCATAGATCTGACGGATAAGGATTTTGACTTTGCCTCCGTGGCGTTCGGAGAGGAAGATGTCTGTATCGCGGCGCTTCCTTCTTATGGGGGAAGGATTCCCCGTATTGCAGGCGAGAGGTTAAAGCAGATGAAAGGGAATCGGGCGCGTGTGATCTCTGTCACGGTGTATGGGAACCGCGCCTATGATGATACGATGCTGGAATTGCAGGATGTTCTGTCGGAAGCCGGTTTTTGCCCGGTTGCGGCGATCGCAGCCGTGGCGGAACATTCGATCATGCATCAGTTCGCGGCAGGACGCCCGGATGCGGAGGATAGAAAGGAACTGGCTGGCTTTGCGGACAGGATCCGGAGAGAGATCCAGGCGGGCGGTCTTAGGAATGTTCCCGCGGTTCCCGGTAACAGGCCGTATCGTACATACGGCGGTGTGCCGATGAAGCCCCGGTCAGGCAGGTCCTGTACGAAATGCAAAGTCTGTGCTGCGAAGTGTCCGGTGGGCGCGATCCCTGCGGATATGCCCATGAGTACGGATCACGACAGATGTATTACATGCATGCGCTGTATCAAAGTATGCCCGCAGAAGAACCGCAGTGTCAGCAAGGTGTTGGTTGCGGCGGGAGCACAGAAGCTTAAGAAAGCATGTAAGGATAGAAAGAAGAACGAATTGTTTTGGGGATAGGTGTATGAAGAATCGTTTGGAAGAGCTGCGCAGGCAGCAGGGGATCCGGCAGGAAGAGCTGGCTGCGGCGCTTAGGGTGTCGCGCCAGACGATTGGATCTTTGGAGAATGGAAGGTACAACCCGTCGATCATACTGGCGTTTAGGATCGCCAGATATTTTGGGATGCGCATTGAGGATATTTTTATCTATGAAGAAGAGTGAAGAAGAACAAAAAAGCAGGTGGTTTACCACCTGCTTTTTTGGTTCAAACATACCCCGTATATGAGGGGAGTGTGCCGGAGAGATCTTTTCAAGAAATATATATTTTTTATACGGTTAATTTCAAAAAAACTATTGACAATATGAAATTTTATTTTATAATAGTTATATACAAATAGCATAAGTAAAAACGAAATAATAAAGATTTAATTGTCATACTGAACAAAAATATTGGTATTTCAAGAAATATATTTCGTGGATTACAAAATGCAGAAAAAAAATTTTATTTAAGGAGGAAGTATTATGAAACTCAGAACAGTAGCGAAGAAGGCATTTTCCGCAGCTATAGCAGGTACGTTGGTTTTATCACTGGCAGCATGCGGCGGCGGCAGCGGCAACGGAGATTCCGGAAGCGAGAGCAGCGGCAGCGGGGATTCCGGCAGTGAGAGCAGCGGCGACGGCGTAACCTTGAAATTCCAGCAATGGTGGGGCGCAGAGCTTCCGGAAGGGTACTTAGATGAGATCGTTGAGAATTATGAGAAAGAGACCGGCGTTAAGGTAGAACTGCTTACGGCGCCGTGGGCAGATACCAAGACTGCGATCACTGCGGGTGCGACGAATAATACGATCGCAGATATCATCAGTGTGGACGGCGCCTGGCTTTCCGAGTTCGTAGACATGGGGATCCTGGCAGATGTTGAGGCGGCAGGCTTTGATACCGGCCTTGCGAGTGATGTGTGGGAAGTGGACGGAACGAAGTATGTAATTCCGGTCAATAATTTTGCATATCCGATGTATGTGAACATGGACATCCTGAAGGATGCTGAGGTTGCAGAGATTCCTACAAACTGGACAGAGTTGAAGGATGCATGCAAGAAGATCGCAGACAAGGGACATTCTGCATTTGCGCTGAACCTTGGTACGACCAATGCAAACGGGATCCAGAACGTATTCGGCGGAACCGGATGGGCGTCAGGGATCAAGCTGAAAGACGACAGCGGCGCGTATAAGACAGAGGGGAATGAGGAGCTTGCGGAATTGGCAGAGTTATTTAAGCAGCTGTATGACGACGGTTCTTTATATCCGGGCATGAGCACACTGGAAGAGTCAGAGATGACAAGTAACTTTGCAGCGGGCAACTGTGCGTTTACTCTTGCGTCCGCAGCTACCATGAGCCAGTTCGCAGACCTTAATTTTGAGGCGGTTACGGTTCCTTCAAAGGATGGATATACAGATAAGAAGGGAATCTGCTATGCAAGCTGGGCGGTTGGTATCTCAGAAGCCAGCGAGAACAAAGAAGAGGCGGCAAAGTTTGTGAATTACCTTCTTGGCGGTATTGACGGAAAAGACGGCTCTGTTGCGGCAGGATTAGCGGCTACTATGTCCGCGTTCCCGAACAGCACGGTTGCTGAGCCGGATTACAGCGATGCGCCGGAGCAGTTCCAGTCATTCTATGAGCTGTACAAAGAGGGTTATGTGATCAATGAGTATATTGGGCTGCCGAATGCTTCTGACGTTATGACCTCCATGACAAATGATCTGGTGTTATATCTGGAAGGCGATCTGGAATGTGATGCAATGTTGAAAAATTGGCAGGGTTATCTTGACGAAGCTGGTAAATAGGTTTATTTAGAAGGGGGGAGTCAGATGTTGGCTTCCCCTTCTGAATCATAGATTTCTTTGGAGTAGGAGGGATTGAATTTGAAAATATTAGGAAAGAGGACGGCTCCATACAGATATCTGCTCCCAACCTTGGCATTGATGATCATATTTTTAGTTGTGCCGATCTGTATGGTGGTCAGATACTCTTTTTTGGATAAGGCTGTCGTTTCAAAGACTCCGTCTTTTGTGGGGGTGGGGAATTATACAGAATTATTTGCAGACAGCGCGTTCTGGAATGCTGCGTCTAATACCATCATCTTTGTGGTGGTCAGTGTGGTTGCGCATCTTGTGATCGGAATGATCTTCGCGATGCTGTTGAATTCCAAGTATTTTACGATCACGACGAAGACGATCGCGCGTGTTGTGTACATTCTGCCATGGGTATTCACGGCGTCTGTCGTAGCGATCCTGTGGAAGCTTATGTTACAGCCGTCTGGTATCATTAATTATCTGCTGGAATTTTTGCCGAATGTATCGAGGAATTCGGAATGGCTGAGTAATAAGGATCTTGCGCTTACCGTGATCTGTTTCATTAATATCTGGTGCGGGTATCCGTTTTATATGATCAGTATCCTTGCGGGACTGCAGGGGATCTCAGGAGATCTGTATGAAAGTGCGGCGATCGACGGCGCGACTATGACCAAGAGTTTTCTCCATATTACGATCCCGCAGTTAAAGCCGATCCTGATCAGTATCGCGATGCTGGACTTTATCTGGACATTACAGTCCTTTAACGTGATCTGGATGCTGACGGGAGGCGGTCCGGTCAATAAGACGGAGACCTTGAGTATCTACATATATAAACTGGCGTTCCAGAAGCTTGATTATAGTATGGCGGGCACGGCGGCTACGGTTCTTCTGGTCGTGTGTGTGATCATAGCGATTTTCTATGTAAAACAGCAGAAGAAAGTGAGGGAATAGAGTATGGTTGGCAGTTATAAGAAATCAATGAAAGTTTTACTTTCTATTCTTCTGATTTTGGGCGGCTTATTCGCGGGGTTCCCGATCGTCTGGATGATCTGCTCTTCGCTGAAGGATAACTCGGCGATCTTTTCATGGCCGCCAAGGTTTTTTGACGAGACGGCAAGTCTTTCTTCTTACATAGCGGTGCTCACGGATTCGGCAAAGGTGCGTTTCTTTGTCAACAGTTATATCGTGGCGGCTTCCGTTGTACTGATCACGCTGTTTGTGGGGATCCTTGCGGCTTATGCGTTCAGCCGTTTTGATTTCCCGGGAAAGGGGATCTTTAATTCGCTGATCGTCAGCGTGCAGGCGATCCCGCCTATCGTACTGTTGATCCCGTATATGGGGATGATCGTTGCGATGAAGCTGTTCAATACGTATTTTGCGCTGATCCTTACTTATCTGGTGACGACGCTTCCATACTGTATCCTGATGATGACCGGGTATTTCAACACTCTGTCAAGGGAGTTGGACGAGGCGGTCATGATCGACGGCGGATCCCGCTGGAGAGCGCTTTGGGGCGTACTGGTGCCCATCTCCCTGCCGGGAATGGTTTCGGTAGGAATGTATACGTTCATGCAGGCATGGAATGAATATTTATTTGCACTTGCTTTGACGCAGACTACGGAGATGCGGACGGTCCCCATCGGTATCAACCTGCTGATGGGGCAGCATGCATATGACTGGAGTCAGATGATGGCGATGAGTGTATTAGGTTCTATCCCGGTACTGATCTTCTTTATCTTCTTCCAGAAGTATTTTATCGCCGGTATGTCGTCCGGCGGCGTAAAGGGTTAGAGCCAGACAGCAAATGAGACATAAGGAGACTTGGGGATGAGTGAAAGAATTGCCATGGGATTTCATACATGCGTGGATTATGAACTTGTATGGGATACAACGGTTGTAGAAGAACAGATTAAAGCATTTGATATTCGGGCGGATGAGCTTCGGATGGATATAGAAGTGGATTCGGAGAGGGCGATCTGGATCGTCTGCCTTGCGCACTTTAAGGAAGGCATCGGGGGCGAGGCAGTCCCCTTAGATCCGGAGGATTGTGAACGCTTCGCAAAACATTTTGAGTACAAGGTGACTCTTGGAGGAACGGCGACGCGGGCGGCGATCCTCCTGGATCGTCTGGGATACGGCACCTTGCTGCAGACGAGCTGTTACAATGAGCATGTCAGACGTCTGATGCCCGGGAGCGTGCGTGCTTTGCCGGGAGTGGACAAAGACCATAACAAGGTGTATCCGCATGTTGTTCTGCAATGTGGCGGCGGGGTAAGGATCCATGCGAACGATATCGACTTTGTAACGCCAAGAGAGAACCGGATCATGGTGTCAAGGGACGCCGACAGCCTGAACATCCCGATCTTGCCGGAGGAATTCGGGAAGATGATCACAGATGTGGATGTATTCCTGCTTGGATGTTTCAGCGAGGTGATCGACAAGGATGTGCTTTGGGGATGTATGGAAAAGACACGGGCGTTATTGGCGCATCTGAAGGAAGGTGCGGTAGTGGTGCTGGAAGACGGCTGTTATGTCAGGAAGGAATTCCGTTATTATGTGCATGAGCAGCTTAGGTCGGTCATAGATGTACTGAGTATGAATGAGGATGAGCTGCAGGATTATATCGGCAGAAGGATCAATATCCTGGATCCGCAGGCGGTAAAGGATGCGCTTGAGAAAGTCCGTGAAAGTACGGGGGTTAAGACGTTGATCGTACATTCCGCCGCATGGGCGCTGGCATATGGAGAACATGCAGGCGATATGCGCAGGGCGTTAGAGGGCGGCAGTATCGCGGCGTCAACACGGTTCCGTATGGGGGACGGCTTTACGATCCAAGACTATGAGGCTACGAAGAAGATAAAAGACAAGGAAGAAGGGATCTTGTTCGGCGAAGAGCTGGGCAGGATGCTGGGCGAAAGGATCTGTTGTATTCCGGCAAAGGATCTAAGCTTTGTGGAACACCCGACTGTGGTCGGGCTTGGGGATACTTTTGCGGGAGGACTCCTTATGGGGCTTCTCCGTTAAGACGGGCAAGTACTCCGTCTGTTCAGAGACAGAAGTCTTTTTTGTGCAGGCGGGAGGCAAGGGATTGACAGAAATGAAGGAGGAGAGATTATGTACGAAAAGGTAGGAAA
The DNA here is from genome assembly GCF_000403455.2 of Dorea sp. 5-2. GTDB lineage: Bacteria > Bacillota > Clostridia > Lachnospirales > Lachnospiraceae > Sporofaciens. The sequence goes on from NZ_KE159737.1 coordinate 257,431, forward strand.
TATTTTAAAAACGGCAAAAGAGAGTAATACGGCTGCGATCGCATTTATCTGTATGGATTATGTGATGGCGCGGACTGTGGTTTATGCGGCAGAGGCGACGAATACGCCGGCGATCGTCATGCTGTTCCCGGAGCATGTGACGATCCAGCACACAACCGGATTCGAGAAATATGCCGCGATGGTGAAGGAGCTTGCCGGGGAGGTAAAAGTCCCGATCGGTCTGCATTGTGACCATGATTACAGCTGCGAGGCGATCATGAGGACGATCCGCGCGGGATTTGGGTCTGTGATGATGGATGGTTCTATGAACGACCTGGATACCAATATTGCGGTGACGAAAAAGGTGGTGGATGCGGCTCACGAGACAGGCGTCTTCGTGGAAGGCGAGATCGGACATGTAGGGACGGCGGCAGACGCGGACAATGATAAGACCGACCTGTATACGAAACCGGAGGCGGCAGAGAAATTCTGCAGAGAGTCCGGGGTAGATTCCCTGGCGATCTCCATCGGAAACGCACATGGCGAGTACCGCGACACGCCGCATCTGGATATCCGTCGCCTGGAAGACATCCACGCGGCGACCAGTGTGCCGCTGGTACTCCACGGAGGAAGCGGGATTCCGGACGATCAGCTGCTTGTAGCCTTCTCAAAAGGGATCAACAAGTTTAACCTGGGAACAGAATTCCTTGGAAAATATTTCCAGGCAGTATCGGCGTTTACAGCTGAAAATGCGAAGAATCCGGATCCGGTTAAGATCATCAACATGCCTGAATATGTACAGGCAAAACTGCAGCCCTACGTGGAAGGACGCATGAGGACTTTGTGTAAATTCTAATCCATTCGTATCCCTTTAAAACGGCTGTTTTTCTGTTGTATGTAAATAAAAGCTTATGGTATCATACATATAAGAGGTGTGGATGAATGAAGAGTGAAGTACAGAAAACAGTGTTAGAGACGATTGATGAGATGTATGATGAGATATTCCAGGCAGAGAGGAAAGTGGCGGATTTTGTCAGAAAGAATCCGGAACTGGTCGTGAATGCGAATGTGTCTGAGCTTGCGAATTACAGCGGAGTCAGTGATGCGACGGTAGTCCGTATGTGCAAGCATCTGGGATATGAGGGATATTATCAGATGAAGATCTGTCTGTCCGGAGATCTGGGAGGAACCGGGATCCTGTTAGGGAGACGAAATTCCTCGGATACGAAGACGGATTATTTCCGGGATATTGCAGAGGGGATCCTGCAGACGGAAGCTGCAGTAGACGAAACGGTTTTCAACGAGAGTGCGGAGCTGATCAAGAACAGTACGATGGTGCATCTGGTGGGAGTCGGAAATACAAGCCCGGTGTGCCTGTACTGCGGCTTTCGGCTTGAGCGCATCGGGATACGCTGTACCTATGATGCTTTGCCGGAGTATTATATGAACCATATCAGCCTTGCGCCGCCCACGGATGTGGTGCTTGCCATCTCCTGGTCCGGAACGACAAGGAATGTGGTGAGCGCGCTGAAGCTTGCTAGGGAAAAGGGGCTTAAGTCGGTGGCGGTCACCGCGTACCAGAGGTCGCCTGTGTCTGCTTCGGCAGATTATCTGCTGCTGTCTGCGCTTGAGAATGGAGAGAACGGCAGGATGTCCCAGTATTCCCGCATGAATGAGATGGCGGTTATGGAGGCTCTGATCCAGGCGGTCGCGGGAGGGAAAGACGAGATATCCGAACCGGAGATGTGGCTGTCGGAGTTGAAGTATTAAGGTAACAGCGAAGCCGGAAAGCAGAACTGTTGCATATTAAGAAATTTTATTTTGTGAAAATCTTGACATAAGCGTATAAGTGAACTAAAATACTTTTGTAAAAAAATTTTATTTTTTGGAGGAATGAACTATGTTAATGAATATGAAGGACATTTTAGCGGTAGCCAAGGAAAACAGATTTGCGCTTCCGGCGTTTAATATCAGCGATTATTCTATGTTTCTTGGGATCATGGATGTGTGTGAAGAGACGAATTCGCCGGTGATCATCGAGATACATCCGGATGAGCTGAGCTTTATCGGACAGGAGATGGTGGCTGCGATCAAGGAAAAGGCTTATCGTTCACCGGTTCCGGTATGTATTCACCTGGATCACTGCGGAGACTTTGGGAAGATCATCTGGGCGATCCAGAGCGGTTTCACTTCCGTTATGTTTGACGGGGCAGAGCTTTCTTTTGAAGAGAATATCGCAGGAACAAAGAAGGTTGTGGAAGCTGCGCATCCGGTCAACGTCTCTGTAGAAGCAGAGCTTGGCACGATCGGTTCTACAGATCCGGAAGATCTGGAAGGCGGGTCTGCGAAGATCATCTACACCAATCCGGAAGATGCTGTGAAGTTCGTTGCAGAGACAGGCGTCGATACGCTGGCAGTTGCGATCGGGACATGCCATGGACTGTATCCGGCAGGCATGAAGCCGGAACTTAAGCTGGATATTTTGAAAGAGATCGCGTCTAAAGTAGACATCCCGCTGGTTCTTCACGGCGGTTCCAATAACCCGGATAAGGAGATCGGAGAGTCTGTCACACTTGGGATCAATAAGATCAACATTTCCTCCGATATCAAGGCTGCTTATTTCGAGAAGATGCGTGAAGTCCTCAAAGACGAGAGCGTGAGAGAGCCGAATGTGATCGAGCCGATCTGTATGGAAGCGATGAAAGAGGTTGCGAAACACAAATTAGAACTCTTCCGGACGATTGGAAAAGCATCCTTATACTAATAGAAAATTGTGGTAAATTATGCTATACTATATAAAAAAATAGATAGCATGAGGTATCGACAGGTGGATAAGAATGATGCGAGAGAAGATGTTGCAGGAAGGGAAGTTCTTGAAGTAATCAGAGAGAAATATGACGAGATATTTTCTGCGGAGAAGAAGGTGGCGGATTTTGTCCTGCAGAATCCGCAGAAGGCGGTGGATTCCAATGTGTCTGAGCTTGCGAGGAGAAGCGGTGTGAGCGATGCGACCGTTATCCGGATGTGTCATCATATCGGATATGCGGGATATTATCAGTTCCGGATCACGCTTGCGGGGGATCTGGGAAGGCAGCAGTACGGAGTGGACAATATTCCGGAGAGCAAGGACGCCGTGGAGAAGAGATTTCGGGAGTATGCGGAAGAGATGTTGGTCATCGGCAGGAAGATGGATTCCGATGTCATGTGGAACTGTGTGAAGCTCATCAAGACATGTAAGCAGGCGCACATCATGGCGGTGGGCAATACAAGCCCTCTTGCCCAGTATATGGGATTCCGGCTGGGACGTCTTGGGATCAAGAGTACATATAACGTGGCGCCGGAGTATTTCATGAATCATGTGAATCTTGCGGATGAAGGAGATATTCTGGTGGCGATCTCTCAGTCCGGTACATCGAAGCAGGTGATCCAGGGCCTGGAGCTCGGGAAGGAAAAGGGGCTTAAGAGCATGCTGATCACTGCGTTCCCACAGTCGCCGGCGGCGGCGCTGGCGGATTACGTGCTTCTTTCCGCGGGAAAGGAAGAGTCTTTTAATTATTACAAGAGCTATGCACATCTGTACGAGACGGCAGTGATCGACGCGCTGCTAAGCTTTGTGACGAATGAAGAACTGATCAAGACGAAGCATGCGGATAAACCGGAGATCATGCTGTCTGAGACGAAGATGTAGGATTAGATGGAGTTGTTGAAAGATGAGGATCATCACATTTTTCGGCGGCTCCATTCAACATAAAGGAGACAGGATTATGAAGAGATCAAGGATCAATGAAGTGATAAGGGATATGGAAGCGCTGATCAAAGAGCATGGGTTTGAGATCCCGCCGTTTGCCAAGTGGAGCCCGCAGGACTGGCAGAATGTGGGGCATGAGTACGACGAGATCCGTGACAACTGTTTGGGGTGGGATATAACCGATTATGGTCTTGGCGATTTCGATAAGGTAGGATTTTCTCTTTTGACGATCCGCAACGGGAACCAGAAGATGCCTGAGAAATATCCCAAGACTTATGCGGAGAAACTTCTTATGCTGTATGAAGGGCAGACGGCACCTATGCATTATCACTGGAACAAGATGGAGGATATCATCAACCGGGGAGGCAACGAGATCTATATCACGGTGTATAACGGAACCGAGGATGGCTCGATGCTCGATACGGATGTGACGGTACACTGTGACGGCAAGACGGAAGCCGTACCGGCAGGAACGAAGGTATTATTGAAACCGGGGCAGAGTATTACCATCACGCCGTATATGTATCATGATTTTATCGTACCGAAGACGGGAGGGGCAGTCCTTCTGGGGGAAGTGTCCATGTGCAACGACGACGAGAACGATAATCGTTTCTATGAACCGATCGGACGTTTCCCGGAAGTAGAGGAAGATGAGGCGCCTTACCGCTTGCTCTGTAATGAGTACCCGGCGGCAGGAAAATAAATAAAGACGACGATAATCTTGACAAACCGACCGTTGGTATGTTAGTGTGAGATGTGTATCAGGGAGGTGAAGGGATCATGGCGAGAAATAAGCACCCGGAAGAAACCGTTAGATCAATACTGGACGTTTCTTTCCGTCTGTTCATGGAGAAGGGGTATGAGCACACGTCGATCCAGGATATACTCGATCACTTAGGCGGGCTTAGCAAGGGTGCGATCTATCATCATTTCAAGTCGAAGGAAGATATCCTGGTTGCCGTAGCGGACAAGATGATGTCAGAATCTAACCGCAGGCTTGCAGAGATTATGAACCGCATAGACCTTAACGGCAAGGAGAAGCTGAAGACGATCTTCAAGGCTTCGCTGAACCGGCGCGTACAAGAAGAGATGTTTACGGTGGCGCCTGATATGCGCAGTAATCCGAAGCTTCTGTTCAGTTTTCTGCAGGAGACGGTAGAGGAGGCGGCGCCCCATTATGTATTGCCGATCATCAGACAGGGGATCGAAGACGGCTCGATCGAGACGGATTATCCCGAAGAACTGGCAGAGCTTATCATGCTTGTGGCAAATGTCTGGACGAATCCTATGATCTTCCACTGTTCTGCGGAAGAGTCCTATCGTAAGTTTATCGTATTTGGACAGATGCTTAGAGGATTAGGCGTGGATATCATAGACCGTGAGATGTCAGAGCGCGTACGTGAATTGTCGTCTATTTATCAACAGAATATGTAGTTTATCTATGGAACCAGTTATGGGACGAATTTTCTGCTCTGGGAACGGAGCAGAAAATTTTTACCCATATACATACCGGCGTTCGGTATGTATATGAAATATAAACTTTACAAAATCGGTACAGTGACCCATAATTACAAAGAAGGAGGAGTAACATATGAATCAGAAACTTTTTTCAAAGGATTTTACGTTAGTTGTGATCGGGCAGATCATCTCGCTGTTTGGAAATGCCACATTGAGATTTGCGCTGCCTTTGTATCTGCTGAACCTGACCGGGTCGTCGGCGCTATACGGGACGGTGATGGCGTGCGCTTTTATCCCGTCTATTATATTGTCGCCGGTGGGAGGCATCGTGGCGGACAGAGTCAATAAGAGGAATGTCATGGTGATATTGGATTTCTTCACTGCGGCAGTGATACTGGCATTCTTCCTTCTTATGAAAGAAGGGAACATCGTTGTCCTCCTGACGGTCACGCTGATGCTGTTATACGGTATCGCGGGCGCTTATCAGCCGTCCGTGCAGGCAAGTATCCCGGCTTTGGTGGAGCAGGGGAGCCTTATGGCGGCGAATTCCATTATCAATACCATAAGTTCCTTCGCGTCTTTAAGCGGTCCGGTGCTTGGAGGGATCCTGTATAGTGCATATGGGATAGAGCCGGTCTTATTGGTTTGTATGGCGTGCTTTGTCTTGTCGGCGGTCATGGAGATCTTTATCCGGATCCCTTTTCGAAAACCAACCTCTGCCGGAAGCATATGGGAGAATGTCAGGACAGATTTTGCGGAGAGCATCCGGTTTATCCGGCAGGAGAAGCCTGTGATCGGGAAGTCGCTTCTGGTGGTCTGCGGGATCAATCTCTTCTTATCGGCGATGATCATTGTGGCGCTGCCGTATCTGGTGACGGAGGTGTTCGAACTGGAAGCGGCGCAGGCAAACCGGCTCTACGGATATGCCCAGGGCGCTCTGGCGGCAGGAGGGCTGACAGGGGGGATCTGTGCAGGTGTATTTGCCAGAAGGCTGTCGATCCATAAGGTGGGGAACCTGATCGTCATCAGCTCGGTGTGCGTATTTCCCATCGCTGCCGCATTGAACCTGTTTTCATCCGGAATGATCCATTACCTTGTGACCACTGGCTGCTGTTTTATCATTATGATATTCTCAACTGTCTTTTCCGTGCAGATGCTCTCCTTTATGCAGGCGGAGACGCCGCCGAACCTGATCGGGAAAGTGATCGCGGTCGCCCTTACTATTTCTATGTGCGCACAGCCGTTGGGAAATGCGCTGTACGGCGTGCTCTTTGAGATCTGTGAAGGATTTGAATATGCCGTGGTCCTGTTCTCCGGCGCGGTGTCGCTTATGATCGCTGTCAGAGCAAGAAGGATATTTGGGAAATTGACTGTGTCGTAAACCGGCGTACCCCTTGTTCTCCGGGAGGAAAGATGATAAAATAAACGGACAGTATACGAGTGGAAGGTTCTGATACGATGAAACAGATCTTACTGGTGGAGGATGATCTAAGCCTGATCGGCGGACTGTCTTTCGCCGTCAAAAAAGAAGGATATGGAATAGAGGCCGCCCGCACATGCCTTGAGGCGGATCGGCTCTTGTCTGACGGCAGGTATGACCTGATCATCCTGGATGTCTCCCTTCCTGACGGATCCGGATTTGACTTGTGCCAAAGGATACGCCGGACTTCGAAGGTGCCGATCTTGTTTTTAACTGCTGCAGATGAAGAGACGGACATGATCATGGGGCTTGAGATCGGCGGAGACGACTATATCACGAAGCCGTTTAAGCTTGCCGTGTTCCTGTCAAGAGTCCGCGCACTGCTTCGCAGAAGCAGTAATTTCAGCCAGGAGGCTCCCAGACTGTATTCCAATGATATCAAGGTAGAGTTGGTAAAAGGCGAAGTCTATAAAAATGGGAAACTGATCGACCTGACGGCAAGCGAATACAAACTGCTGTGCTTTTTTATGGAGAATCCCGGCCGGATACTCTCACCGGAGCAGATCCTGAACAGGCTGTGGGACTGTGATGAGAATTATGTAGATAATAATACGCTGACGGTCTATATCCGAAGGCTCCGCACGAAGATCGAGGATCATCCGGAGAAGCCGGAACGGATCGTAACCGTCCGGCGTATGGGATATAAGTGGAATACGGCGGAGCAAGACAGAGGCGGAACGTAAGCCTGAGCAGAAAAAAAGAAGGGATTTTATGGAGCGTATGCGGAAGATACTTGCCAATGGGAAGATCAAGGCATTGCTGGATCGAATCTTGTTATGCATGGCAGGATTTGCAGTGCTTTTTACCGTCTGCATGGTATTTGAACCGGAAGGCGCGGCGCTGTATGTCGGAATCAGCGCGTTGTTCATGGGAGTCCTGATCATGGCGGCATGCTATGGATACTTTAAGGAGCAGGATGAGATCCTGGAACATGCCGCGGATCAGATCAGAGAATATATTTCCGGCAGCAAAGACGCACGTATTGAGTGTCAGGAGGAAGGCGAGCTGTACAGGTTATTCCATGAAGTGAATTCGCTGGCTGCCATCCTGAACGCCCATATTGAGAAGGAAGGAAGAGAGAAGGAGTTCTTAAGAAATACGATATCAGATATTTCCCATCAGTTGAAGACGCCTCTTGCGGCATTGAATATCTATAACGGGATCCTGCAGGGAGAGGCAGAGGATCTTCCGACAGTCAGAGAGTTTGCCGGTCTCTCTGAGCAGGAGTTGGAAAGGATCGAAACACTGATACAGAACCTGTTAAAAATATCCAAATTCGATGCGGGCACGATCATGATGGAGAAGAAACGGAAAAATGTGTCCGAGATGATGGAGCGCGTCAGGAAGCGGTTTGATTTCCGTGCCGTGCAGGAAGGGAAGAAGATTGTTCTAGCCGGGGATGAATCGTCAGATTTCGACTGTGACTGCAGCTGGCTGTCGGAGGCGATCGCCAATATTGTGAAAAATGCGTTGGATCATACGGAAGAAGGGGAGTTTGTCCGGATTGAATGGAAGACATCTGTGTCCTTGCTTCAGATCGCCGTGGAAGATAACGGGAGCGGGATTCATCCGGAGGATCTGTATTTTATCTTTAAACGTTTTTACCGGAGCCGGTATTCTAAGGACACGCAGGGGATCGGGCTTGGGCTGCCGCTTGCGAAATCCATTATTGAGGCGCATGGGGGCAGCATTTCGGTCGACAGTGAATTAGGGATCGGTACGACATTTTATATATATTTTCCTTACAATTGTACTTAATTCTAACAGTTTCATACGGATGATCCCTACAAAATTGTAGGATAATTGTAATATTGCCGTAGGGTTGGCATGTTATTCTTTTTATACATTGGAGCAGCCGCAAAATGTGGCTTATGCACAATGAATGGAGAAGGAGGTTTTTATCTATGAATCTGTTGGAAGTAAGATCAGTTTCCAAAACCTACGGAGAAGGAGACACTGCCGTACATGCATTGAAGAAAGTGAGCTTTTCCGTTCCGAAAGGTGAATTTGTCGCGATCGTCGGGGAATCCGGTTCCGGTAAGAGTACCCTGCTGAATATGATCGGCGCGCTGGACGTTCCTTCCTTTGGAAAAGTCTATATTGACAGCAAAGATCTCTTTGCGATGAAGGAGCAAAGCCTTACGGTTTTCCGCCGCAGAAATATCGGTTTTATATTCCAGAGCTTTCATCTGATCCCAGAACTGACGGTTGAGCAGAATATTATGTTCCCGCTGCTGTTGGATTACCAGAAGCCTAATAGGAAATATCTGGAAGAACTGCTCGCCGTTTTAAATCTCACGGATCGCCGGCATCATCTGCCAGACCAGTTATCCGGCGGCCAGCAGCAGAGGGCGGCGATCGGGAGAGCGCTGATCACCCGTCCGGCGCTCATCCTTGCGGATGAACCGACGGGGAATCTGGATACCCAGAACAGCAGAGAGGTCATCGCGCTTCTGAAAGAAGCTTCCCAAAAATATGAGCAGACGATCGTTATGATCACCCACAGCAGGGGCATTGCGCAGACGGCAGACCGTATCCTGCAGGTATCGGATGGAGAATTGACTGATTTTGGGAGGTGCAGAGAATGAAGAGTTATCTTAGCCTGATCCCGATCTCTGCACGCGTTCACAGGCGGCAGAACTGCATGACGCTTCTGTGTATTACGATCTCGGTATTCCTTGTAACATCTATATTCAGTATTGCGCAAACCTTTGTCCGGGCAGAAGGAGAAGCCCTGCAGGAGAAACACGGCAGCTGGCATATCCGGATCGACCGTATTTCACAGGATACCGGCGAAGAGATCAGCCGCCGTCATGACATTCAAGCCGTCGGTTGGTCAGAATCGTTCAATACAGACGCGGATCAGCCTTTTTATATCGGTGAGAAGAAAGCTGCGCTTTACGGCGTGGATAAAACTTATATCGCACAGCTTACAAACAGCTTGGAAGAAGGCGGTATTCCGCAAAGTGACCAGGAAGTGATGCTTAGCAAGAATGCGCGGCTTGCCTTGGATGTGCAGATCGGAAGCCGCGTGACTCTGCGCACGCCTGCCGGGGATACGGACTTTACCGTGTCTGGCTTTGGCTCTGATGATAAGGCGTATTATCAGGGACAGATGTATATGGCAGGGGTGTACATGACAAGGAATGCATTTCACGCGGTCATGGAGGCAAATGCACTGGAAGAACAGCCTTCTTGTTATGTACAGTTCCGGAAGGGCTCCAATGTATCAGAAGTGGTTTCGGATGTGAAGCGGCAATATGGTCTGACAGAAGAGAATATCTCTGAAAATACGGCTGTTATGGGACTTTCCGGTCAAAGCAGCAACCAGTCTCTCAACGGGATCTATAAGATAGCGGTCATGCTGTTCTTCCTGGTATTAGCGGCAGGCGTATTGATGATCTCCGGCAGCCTGAACTGCAATATCTCCCGGCGGACGAAATTCTTTGGCATGATGCGCTGTATCGGTGCAAGCCGCCGGCAGATCATTCGGTTTGTACGGCTCGAAGCGCTAAACTGGTGTAAGACAGCCGTTCCTGCCGGGCTGATCTTAGGCACGCTTGCCGCCTGGGGAGTATGCGCATACCTGCGTTATGGGATCGGCGGAGAATTTGCCGCCATGAAGGTATTTGCCTTAAGCCCTGTCGGACTGGCAAGCGGCGTACTGGTCGGAGTCGTGACCGTTCTGTTCGCGGCGCAGGCTCCGGCAAAACGCGCGGCAAAAGTTTCCCCGATGTCGGCAATTTCCGGCAATTTGGGGGTACACTCGGCAAAACGCTATGTGATCAGGCAGGAAGCCGGAAGGATCGAGTGGACGCTGGGGATCCATCATGCGATCGGTTCCAGGAAGAACTGGATCTTGATGACGGCTTCCTTTGCGCTTACGATCATCGTGACTTTATGTTTTTCGATCGGCCTGGACTTTGCACGGGAACTGATGCCGACTTTGAGATCCTGGCAGCCGGATCTTTCCCTTAATGGTTATGAAAATGCCCTGGTGCTGGATCAGCATACAAAAGAAGCGATCCTTGACATCTCCGGTGTGAAATATGCTTTCGGAACTGCGTATCTGGATCATATTCCGGTAACTTCTTCCGGACAGGGAATCGACTATATCAATCTGGAATCTTACGATGAGAACTTGTTGGAAGCTGCAAAAGAGGATCTTGCCGAAGGGGATCTGTCGGATCTCCGGGAAGTCCATGGAGACAGCGGTAAGGTTATGGCTGTCTATAGTAAGGATGCCCCATGGAAGATGGGGGACACCATTTGGATCGGCGGAAATGAGGTTGAGATCGCCTGTTTGGTATCCGCCAGCCTCTTTCCGGGGGAAAGGCTGCTCATCTGCTCGCAGGAGACGTTTGAGAGACTGACCGGGAAGAAGGGACTTGCCATGATCGGCGTACAGCTTGACGAGGATGCGGATGAAGAGACGATACGGCAGATCAGCGGATATGCCGGGAGTGATGTCATCTTTACAGATGAGAGAGAAAAAGCACAGGAAGGGAATACCACTTACAGGGCAGTGCAGATCGGCGCATATGGCTTCCTGGCGATCATGGGGATGGTCACGCTGTTCTATATCATGAACAGTATATCCATCAGTGTGACGGCGCGGACAAAGCAGTACGGGGTGATGCGGGCGGTTGGCATGGACAGCGCCCAGCTTACCCGGATGATCACCGCGGAAGCATTTACCTATGCAGTATCGGGTCTTTTTGCCGGCTGCGGGATCGGTCTTTTGTTTTGTTATATTCTGTATGACCGGCTGATCACACGATATTTCGGAACGGTATAGCGCCCGCCGTTGGCGCTGCTGTGCCTGATCGTCTTGTTTGTGGCGGCATGTGCGGCTGCTGCGGTCTATACTCCGGCAAAACGGATCCGGAATATGGCGGTTACGGAGACGATCCATGAATTGTAAATAAAGGGTTATGAAGCCTGTCACATGAAGAGGAATTTACCGTCTAATCATATGTACCCAATTCCCTGAGGAGGAGCACATCGGGGAGGTCCGCGAACTGCGGAGATAAGACAAGTGCTCCGGAAAAGAGGAGATCATGAGTAAAACAACAAATGAAGAGCTGTCAGCGCTGATCGAAAAGGCGGTGGCAGGGGATAAGCAATCTCTCGAGACGGTATTGTCAAGTGTGCAGGATCTGATATTTAATCTTTCCCTGCGGATGCTGGGAACGTTCCCGGACGCGGAGGACGCGTCCCAGGACATCCTGCTTAAGGTCATGACCCACCTGTCGTCTTACAAAGGCGAGAGCGCTTTCTCTACCTGGGTGTTCCGTATTGCGACGAACCATCTCAGAGACTACAAGAAGCATATGTTTGCAAAGTTCCCGCTGAGTTTCGAGTTCTATGGGGACGATATTCAGAATGCAGACATTCAGAACGTGCCGGATCTGACCCAGGATGTGGAGAGGTCTATCCTGGCTGAGGAACTGAAACTTTCCTGCACGAATGTGATGCTGCAGTGCCTGGATGCCGAGAGCCGGTGTATCTTCATCTTAGGTACGATGTTCAAGATCGACAGCCGGATCGCCGGGGATATCCTGGGCATCACGCCGGAGGCATACCGACAGAGGCTGGTGCGGGTACGGCGCAAGATGGCAGATTTTCTTTCCGAATACTGCGGTGAATACGGCAAGGGAAGATGCAGGTGTGCGGACCGGGTAGACTATGCGATCCAGTGCCGCCGGATCATGCCGAAGCAGTTAAGCTTTACATCAGCGCCGGTCTTAGGAGAGACGGCGTTGGAGGTCAAGGAGGCAATGGAAGAGATTGACGGCTTGTCTCAGGTATTTTCTTTCTGCAAGACATACCAGCCGCCGGAGAGCCTGAAGAAATTCGTGGAAGAGTTTCTGAACGGCGCGACATATTCTGTGGTGACCAATGCGTAGGAACATCAGGTATATAGGAGGGATCGAGAAAGATGAACACACAGTTGATTTTAAATTATCTTACGGAGCTTAGCGCTCACAATGAACGAGAGTGGTATCATGCGCATAAGGCGGAACAGAAAGAGGCAAATGCAGAGTTTGAGTTGCTCTTGCAGGAGCTTATCCTGCGGATCGGAGCGTTTGACGGCAGTATTCTCCATAATCAGCCGAAGGATCTGACCTTTAAGATGGTGCGGGATACCAGGTTCAGTCATGACAAATCGCCTTATAACCCGGCGTTCCGCGCCCACATTTCTTCCAAAGGAAAGCTTCCGGTTCCGGTGGGGTATTACCTGATGATCAAGCCGGGCGGACAGTCCTTTTTAGGCGGCGGTCTGTTTGCGGATATGTTCAAGGATGCGACGGCGATGGTGCGGGATCATATTGCGGCTAACGGCAGAGAATGGGAAGAGATTCTTGGAGACGCTGATTTCCGGAAGTATTTTACCGTGCAGGGAACGGCGCTCAAGAAAGTTCCGGCAGGGTATGATAAGGAGCATCCGCAGGCAGAATTCTTGAAGTTCAAGAGCTGGTATCTGGAATATCCGGTTATGGATGCTGAATTCGGAGACGGGGAAGCATTCCTTGATCATGCCGTCAAGGTCTTTCGGGCGATGAAACCGTTCAACGATTATCTGAACCGGGCGCTTGCAGACTTCCGTATGCCGGAGAGGAAATAAGAGATCACAGTCATACAAGGAGGTATAGTGATGGAATACGAAGGACAAATCTGCCGTGCGCCTATGGAGCGGTCTTCATTCATGCTGCCGATCATGGTAGGATGTTCCTACAATCGGTGCCGGTTCTGCAATCTGTTCCGGCATCTTAAGTATCGGGAACTTTCCTTAGAGCAGATTAAAGGAGAACTGACACGGGTTAAAGCAGTAGGAGGAAAACCAAGAAGGATCTTCCTGGGGGACGGGAATGCATTTGCCCAGGATAACGAGCGGCTGACGGAGATCCTTAAGATGATCAGGCAGTATTTTCCAGAATGCGAAGAGATCAATATGGACGCGACGGTGACGAGCATCCGAAGGCGGACGGACGCCGAGCTTGAAGCCTTCTGTCGGCTTGGCGTAAGGCATCTGTATCTTGGTATCGAGAGCGGGTTGGATGATGTGCTTGCATTCATGGAGAAGGATCACGACCAGGGACAGGCATATGAAGCCATTGAGCGTCTGCACCAGGCGGGTATGATCTATGACGCCCACATTATGACGGGAGTGGCAGGGAAGGGAAGAGGGACGGAGAATGCGCATGCACTGGCAGAGTTCCTGAATCGGACAAGACCGGCGCATGTGGTGAACTTCTCCATGTTTCTGCATAAAGAGGTGCCGCTCTACCAGAATATTCTGGACGGGAGCTTTGTACCGTCGTCTGAGAAGGAGAATCTTGAGGAGGAGCGGTGTCTGATCGAACGGATCACGGCGGATCTCTTGTATGACGGATTCCATGACTATATCGAATTCCGGGTGAGGGGAAGGCTTCCGAAGGACAGAGAAAAGATGCTGGCACATTTGGATAAGCAGATCGAAGAGACGCCGGAGGCGGAGGTGTATTCTTACGTGCAGGGCGAATGTCCGGCGCTGGAAAGATGCGACGGCAGAAGCGTGTGGCAGAACGTATGACACAGTGTTATGAAGAATCCCAAAGAAAAAGGATATCTTGTGGGATTCTTCTTTTTTGCGGAGTGCGATGGTAAATCCTGGGTCTATTTTCCCAGTTTTTTCAGCACTGCGGTTGCATAGATCGCCGCTCCGATCGGAAGTACCTTCTCATTAAAGCGGATCTTCGGATTATGCTGCGGCAGACGTTCGTCCGGATGATCTACTCCTGCCCCGATCATATAGAAAGCCGTAGGAACCAGCTCGGAATAGAAGGCAAAATCCTCGGAACCCATGGCATGAAAGTCGCCCGCGGTCAGCGAATCATCCACTTCTTGGATGACTTCCCGGGACCAGGCAAGTTCATCTGCGTCACAAACCACCGGAGGTACGTCGCTAAGCACTTCGATCTCGGCTTTTGTACGGTATGCGGCTGCGACGCCTTCTGTAATCTCGCGGATTCGCCGGATCATCCGTTCCCGGATCTTCGGGTTGAATACACGGAGAGTTCCTTCCATCTCGGCAGTCTCGGGAATGATATTCGGTGCGCTTCCTGCATGGAATTTCCCGATTGTCAGAGCAACTTCATCAAATCCGGAGATCTCTCTTGCTATTAATTCCTGTAAACCCTGATGAATATGGACTGCGGTGTTGATTGGGTCGATGCCGTCTTCCGGAGAAGAACCGTGTACGCCCTTTCCGGTCAGTTTAATGCGGAATCCATAGGCTCCGGCGCAGGGATTCGTATGTCCGCCCAGTGTTCCAAGCGGCTTCTGGGAAAATACATGCAGAGCCATTCCGGCATCAACGTGCGGATTCTCCATAGCGCCTGCCTGTATGAGAGCCCTGGCGCCTGCAAAGATTTCTTCCCCGGACTGGAAGAACAGCTTTGCAACACCGTAGAGCTCTGATTCGTGCGCTTTGACCAGTTTCGCAGCGCCAAGCATCATCGCGGCGTGCAGATCATGCCCGCAGGCATGCATATGGCCGTTCGCGGAGGCAAAAGGTTCCTGGGACTGTTCCGTGATCGGAAGCCCGTCCATATCTCCCCGGATCATATAACAGGTATCCCCTTCGCCTATGCAGGCGACGATGTTGGAACTGTCCTCGTAAACTGTGTATTTAATGTCCATTTCATCTAGTTTCTTCGTTACAAATGCGACTGTCTCAGGAAGTGTAAGTCCGATTTCAGGAATCTGATGCAGCTTGCGCCGCCATTCGCTTAATTCCTCCTGAAGCCGTTCTGCTTCCAACATAATCTGATTTTTCATAAGTATAGAATCCCTCCTTTAAATTCATTTCTGCCATCTGCACGCCCCGCATAGAGCGATATAGTTTTTACTATAGGATAGCGTGTCCGGGTATGCGGGGGGAAGAAAATATTTTTCTGTATTTAAGGTTATATTAGTCAGGATGGACTGGTTTTTACAAAAAGTATAGAGTAAAGTGAAAAAATATTCACTGCACATGGAAGTGGAAAGAAAAGTGAACATTTTTTTGTTTTTTTCCGGTTATTAGACTTTGTATAATAATTGCAAATACCACTTATAGAAAAAAGCTATACGCAAGGAGGAAAGAAGAAATGGATGTAATGCAGATCGCAAATGGACTGCCTATGTGGATTGCCTGTGGAATACCTGTTGTGTTCGTGATCATACAGGCAGCTCTTTTTGCAAGAGGGGCGTACCATGCGGGGAAGAAAGTAGGACTTACGGATGACAAGATAAAAAAAGCGATGAAGAGCAGCGCTGTGACTTCGATCGGACCTTCCATCGTAGTACTCAGCGGTATGCTTTCTCTGTTGGTAACAGTAGGAGGACCGGTGGGATGGATGCGCCTGTCAATGATTGGTTCCGTTATGTTTGAGTCTATCGCGGCAGGTCTTGGGACATCAGCAGTAGGTGTGACCCTGGGTACGGATGTGATGACAGAAGAAGCGCTTGGCATGGCGGTGTGGACTATGATATTATGCTCCGTAGGGTGGGTGCTGTTCGCGACATTCTCAGCGAACAAGATGGAAAAGATCGAACACAAACTTTCAGGGGGAAATGCAGGGACTCTGACGACGATCGCTTCGGCGGCAATTATTGGTGTATTTTCCGCCATGGTCGCGAGCCATATATCCAAACCCTTCTATTCCATGCTCCAGAAGGCGGATGCGGCGGCGATGTCGTCGGCATGGCATAATATGCTTGCTTGTATTTTAGGCGCCGTTATTATGTTTGTGCTGTCGAAGGCGGCAAATAAAAAGGACATTGGGTGGCTGAAGGAATGGTCGCTTACAATTACGATTCTGGGCGCTATGATCATTACGGCGTTGGTATAGGGAGGAAAAGAATATGAATGGTAATTTTTATAAAGATGAATATACACCCCAGATCAATAGGATCGGAAAGATAACAGGGTATCTGGGAGTCTTGGTTGCATTTACTCCGGCAATCGTGCTTGCCGTGGTATATGGTATCATACCAAAGCCGGCGGCGCTTTTGACGGCATTTATCAGCGGTTCCAGTGCGTTCGGTGTATTGTGGTTTGTCGAGCCGATTTCGTATTTTCCGGTGGTAGGTCCTGCGGGAACTTATATGGCTTTCTTGTCCGGAAATATCTCTAATATGAGAATTCCGTGTGCAAGTATGGCGCAGGTTGCGGCAGAGGTTGAGCCGGGTACGGAGAAGGGATCCATTATCGCAACCCTGGGTATGGCAGTATCTATCATTATTAATGTATCCGTATTGACGATCGGGGCAATTCTTGGAACTTCCGTGTTGGCGATGCTTCCGGATACGATCAAAGCGGCGCTGAATTATCTGCTTCCGGCTTTATTCGGAGCATTGATGGTTCAGTTTGGTATAAAGATGATCAAGCACAGCGCCATGATGGTTGTGGCTGCGTTTATCCTTTATTTTGCAATTGGTATGGGCGTATTTAACTGGCTTCCGGGCGCATCCAACTGGCTTGGAACGATGGGATGTGTATTCATTAGTATTGCGGTAGGTATCGCAACACTTTCTAATGCAAAAAAACAGGCATGATGTTCCCTCCGGTTGAAATTAAGTAGCTGAAAGGAAAGGACGAAAATGAAAAAGAGCGATCTTCACGATGAAGTGAAGAAGATGAGATCATTGCTTGAGACTAGCTGCAGGATGATCTGGGAGCATCCGGAAGACGGAGGCAATGAGAAAATGTCTGCAGATTATTTCAGGAAGATCCTTGGGGATGAAGGATTTAAGATTGTGAATGAGGAGCATCTGGAACATGCCTTTTACGCAGAATATGGCTCGGGAAAGCCTGTGATTGCAATCCTTGGAGAGTATGATGCGCTTCCCGGGCTATCGCAGAAGGTGGCGGATAGTAAGGCGCCGGTAGAAGAGGGCGCACCTGGACACGGATGCGGGCATAACCTGCTTGGATCGGCTGCGGCAGTTGGCGCGATTGCGGTAAAACGATATCTGGAGGCGAAGAAGATCAGCGGAACAGTACGTTTTTATGGATGTCCGGAGGAAGAGCTTCTAAGCGGTAAGGTAAAGATGATATATTATCATATGTTTGACGGCTGTGATTTTGCGATCAGCTGGCATCCGATGTGCGCCAATATGGTTTATGACAGCGGCTATCTGGCAAGCGCATCCGCGCATTTCCAATTCAAGGGAAGAAGCTCTCATGCTGCGTTCGCACCAGAATTAGGGAGAAGTGCGCTGGATGCGGTGGAACTAATGAATGTCGGGGTGAATTATTTAAGAGAGCATGTGACTTCCAAAGCGAGAATTCACTATACTACGGACAGCGGCGGATTTGCTCCGAATATTGTGCCGCCGTTTTCAGGCTCCTGGTATTTTGTGCGAGCCCCCTATATCGCGGATGTCAAAGAGATACTTGAGAGGATCAGGAAGGTAGCGGAAGGCGCGGCGCTCATGACTGAGACGACGGTGGAGATGAAGATAGATTACGGATGCTGCGAGATGTTGGAAAACCATGCATACGGCGATCTTGCCTATCAGAATATGAAAGAAGTAAAGCTTCCGGTCTTTGACGACGATGAGACGGCATTCGCGCAGCGCCTGGTTGATACCGTGGCAAAGGAAGATGCCAGAAGAGCGCAGAAGCTGTATGATACGGAAAGTCCTATGGTATGGAAACTGAATGAGCGTAATCTCTATCAGGCGAATCCTTTGACGGCATCCTCGGACAGCGGAGATGTCAGCCATATGATGCCGATGTGCGTCGTATCTACCGCTTGCTGGCCGGCAGGCGTCGCGCCGCATACATGGCAGGCGACGGCGGCGTCCGGCTGTTCTTTGGGAGAGAAAGGGGCGTTAAGCGCCGCACAGATTATTGCGGGAATCGCATATGACCTGTATAATGATCCTGGAAAGAGAGAGACTATTCTGGAGGAATTTCGTGAGAAGAAGGACGAGTATGCTCCGATGTATGAAGCATAGTCTCTGGTTGTGCCGAAGAAGGCAGGCGGTTTTGCAAGGGAGAGATGAAGATGGGAATTGCGCTTTATCAACTGTTGGCACAGGAGTATTTTAAGGAGTTTCATGTGATAGCAGGCCAAAAGGGTTTGTCAAGAGAGGTGCAGGGTGTTGCGGTTATGGATGCGCCGGATGCCCTTCGGTGGACGAAGGGAAAAGAACTGATCATGACATCGGGATACGCGCTGTCGAAGGATCCATATTGCCTTGAGCGGAACTTTCAGGAGGGAGTGGCGCAGTTGGCGACAGGACTGATGATCAAGAGACAGCGCTATCTGGATGTGATCCCGGATCATTTGATGGAATTGTTCGGACGGTATGATGTACCGTTGATCAGTATGCCCTTTGAGATTGGATTTATGGATGTCATAAATCAGGTGAATGTGGCAGTGATGAATCAGGCATTCAAGAGCTTCCGTATCCGCAATGACAGTGTGTTTCGTTTATCGAATCTGAGCTTTAAGGAGAGGAAGATCAAGAGGATTCTTCAGGCAGTTGAGGCGGAGATGGATTTCCCGGCATTCTTGTATGATATCAATGAAGAGAAGTCATACTATAGTTCTGCGAATTTCAGGAAGCTTTCCGAACGGTTCTGCCTAAAGAATGAAGATTATTGGAATCCGTCAAGAGAGCACAGTAAGCATACCTTATGTGAAAATATGCATATGATCAGATATCGTTTGATCGATCCGCTGAATCCGGACGGTCCGCGCATCAGCTGGGTATTGATCCCGATCATCATGAATGATGTGACGCAGGCATTTTTTGTAGTGATGGAATCCAGGGAATTCCTGGATTATTGTGACGAGTATTCCATAAGGATCGCGTTCCTGGAGCTGCAATCGCTCTATGAGCAGATTATGGTTGCGCAGAGTATCGGAAATATTGGGTTTGAGAATTTTGTGCTGTATGCACTGAACTATGACGAGAAGGATCAGGATCGGTTGATCTATCAGGCGAGCCAGCACGGGATCTTTATGTCGAAAAAGTATATTTGTATCATGTTCTCTCAGACAAAGGATGAGACGGTGAGCGCCAGGAACGAACGTAAGAACCTGATGAGGGCTTTTCTGGACAGTACGGTCTCAAAGTCCGGGAAGATGGCTTTCTTAGATGAGAACAGAGGAATTATCCTATGGGAATCGCAGGGCAAAGAAGAGTATGACCTGGAATATCTTTGTCATGTGTTGGAAGAATTCCGTCTTAAGGTAAAGGAAAAATGCAATGATATGGAGCTTGAATTTGCGATATGCCGGGACGGGGCGGATCTTTTGTCCTTAAAAGACCGAGTAAGAAAATGTCAGAAGGTGATGGCAATGGGAAAGAAGCTGTTCCCGCAGAACCATATCTGGGATTATGAGATGCTGGGTCCTTATGCCTGGATTGAGATCCAGGAGGATGAACTGGAAGCCATGCTTTGCCGGTATCGTCTGCTTCTGCAGGATGAGAGAAACCGGGAACCGTTGAAAACACTGAAAGTATATTTGGAGAATAACATGAATTTCAGCGTGACGGCAGAGAAGATGTATGTCCACATCAATACGATACGTAAGCGGATCGACAAGATGAAGGAGCTTTTGGATGTATCGCTGGACGACCGGATTGCAAGGCTGAAGCTTGAGATGCTGCTGCAGTTTCTGAACCTGTGATCTGCCGCAGACGGTCAGGCGGCAGATCAGTGCTATTCATTTCCTTATGCATAATGATACTGTTTCCTGCGGTTCACCAGGAAACATACGGTTATGGCAAGTGTGAGCGCTTCTGCTACGGTTATGGCGAGCCAGATTCCGTCAATCCCCAGTATGAGCGGAAGCGTCAGCACGACAACCACCTGGAAGACCAGTGTCCGCAGGAATGATATCATAGCCGACACAAATCCGTTGCTCAGTGCAGTGAAGAATGCGGACCCGAAGATATTGAATCCATTGATCAGGAAGGAAACCGCATACAGGCGGAAACCATGGCAGGTCATGGCGGCAAGTTTACTGTCATATCCGACAAAGATATCAGCGAGGGGGGAGGCAAAAATCTGTGCAAGCAGCGTCAGCGCCGCACCGCATACTCCAACCATTGACAGGCTCATCCGCAGCAGATTCCTGAGCTCATCGTGATTACCTGCGCCAAAGTGATAGCCGATGATCGGTGCGCTTCCTATGGAGTAACCCAGGAAAATCGCGATAAAAATAAAATTTACATACATGATCGTACCGTATGCCGCGACTCCATTCTCTCCGGCAATGGAGATCAGCTGCAGGTTGTAGAGAGAATTCACGACCGACAGCGATAAGTTGGTCATCAGCTCAGAGGAGCCGTTGGCGCAGGCACGTCCCAGAGCCCTGATATCCAGAGGAGCTTTTACAAGACGGAGCAGGCTCTCATTTTTGCGTGTAATATAAAAGATGGGGAAAAGTCCGCCCACTGTCTCGCTGATTGCCGTTGCAACGGCGGCTCCGGCGATCCCCCAATGGAATACGGCTATGAAAAGGTAATCTAATATAATGTTTGTAAGTCCTGCGGTAATCGTTACTTTCAGTCCCAACTGGGGCTTTTCGGCAGTTACGAAGAAGCTCTGAAATACATTCTGCAGGAGAAACGGCGTCAGAGAGACCATAAGGATCCTGCCGTACAGGACGCAGAGATCTATAAGCTCTCCGGTTGCTCCAAGCAGGACGGCAACCGGTCTTACGAAGAACATCCCGGCAGCGGCGAGGATGATTCCTCCGATGATCGTGATATAAACTAGCATGGAAAAATATTGATTCGCCAGATCTCTTTTACCTTCGCCAAGCGCCTTAGATACAATCGCGCTGCCTCCTGTGCCGATCATAAAACCAAGGGCACTCAGTCCCATCAGAAGCGGCATGATCAAGTTAATTGCCGCAAATGCTGTCTTTCCTACGAAGTTAGAGACGAACAAGCCGTCGATCACTCCGTAGATGGAAGTAAATACCATCATAACGATGGAAGGCAGTACGAATTGAATTATTTTTTTGTAAGTAAAGTGTTCAGATAATTGTATTCTCATTTTAAAGTCCTCCTTTTTATTCCCGCGAGCAACGAGCCAAGCGGGCATGCTTGCATGCACATTTGGCGACTGCCGCGAGCGTCTGATCTTGTGGAGTTCAAAGCTGTGTCGTATATTTACGAAGATTGTCTGCATATTTCCTGTTAAGCCGGAGAAATTCAGTTTGCTCTTCCTCGGTCATATCCGTAAATGCAAGATTCTCGATCTGGATCGCGGGAGCAATCTTCTCATCAAGCATAGCTTTGCCGGCAGGTGTGAGGAAGATATGCATATCTCTGCCACGTCCGGCTTCCAGAGAGAGGAAACCGTCTCTCATAAGCTTTTGGACGGAAGAATGGATGGTCTGCTTGCTGAGCATCGTATTCTCACAGATATCCTTCTGAAGACAGCCGTCTCCGAGTGTATAGAGGATATAAAGGATATCAAATCCGCTGTCAGACAGCTTAAGCTTCAGTGCGATATCATGGTAAATATGGTTACATTCCTTGAAAATCCGGTTGAATTCTTTCATTCCCGGGTGCAGTTCTGGTATCATAATATTATTCTCCCCATCAGTTTTTCTTAAAGGTAATATGTGAATATGCGCGGCGGTATTTAGACAGCATACGAGTCTGATATCGGACTTGATTGGCTGCAAATGCTATTATAGTCCGAAATCGGACTCGTGTCAACTATTAATGTATAAAAAAGAGGATGCGGTCCATGAAAGGAAAACGCATCCTCTTTTTGAGAGAATAATGAATGAGGCTCTATTATGAAATACTGCCTTCGAGTCTAAGTTTAACAGAAATATACCATGTATAGATAGTGGGAAGATAGATTCTTAGTACAAGCTTAGCAACCGGTATTATAACCCATAGCGCTGATACATTTGTTCAAGATATCCCCTGTCTTCACTTACTCTTTTCAGATCATCCATAAGATTTTCATGCAGAAGAAGCTGGATGAGCGAATGCAGACGCTTTTCCCTCTTTTCAATTCTCTTTTTGCTATCCGCTTCTTTTTGTAACAGTAAAATTTCCTGCTCCTGTAGCCAGGACTCCTTCTGCTGCATCTGGGACTCCTTCTGCTGCATCTGGGACTCCTTCTGCTGCATCTG
>NZ_KE159737.1:280471-404698 GCF_000403455.2 Dorea sp. 5-2
CTCCTGCATCCGGCTCTCCTTCTCCTGCATCCGGCTCTCCTTCTCCTGCATCTGAAGTTCTTTCTCTTTCCATTCATCAGCGAAGATCTCTTTTAATACATCACATACCATACTTCCGTCCTCCTCCATAATTCCTTTATTCGCCTGCATGATCAGATCCATCGCCGACTGATACAATATAGATCCCTTATTCCGCTGATATTCTCTTAACAGCATCTTGGTATTCTCATTCATTGGCAGATTCCGTGTCAGGCTGGTAAGCCACCGGTTCTCTTCCGCCGAAAGCTGCCAGATCACCAGTATCTGCATCGCGATCGAGTCATTTTTCAGCCTATAGATCCCATTCTCTATCCGTTCTGCTTCGATCTTTCTCTCTTCCTTCAAGATCTTCAGCATTTTTCTTGGATAATGGCTGCACACGAAAGTTATGGTCACATCCTTCATGGCAATCTCATGGGTCTTCTCCGTATTCGATTGATAGAGACAGGCATATCCATATACTTTGTAAAAATCATTGATGCTCAGATAATCACCAGGACTTTTATACTCTATTAAGTTGTATTTCCGGAAAATTTTCCCAATCTTCTTTTGTACAGGCGTATCATCAGAATTCTTTATGACCAGAGTATCGACACGCAGAGCCTTCTTATATAATTCATGCTCTGAATAGAATTCCAGCTGCGCAGCTTCTCCCCGAAGTTCGATCTGAAGTGAAGCATGAAACCCGTCATGCCACTGCAAGAGATTGTCTGCCATCCACTACCTCCATTATATTCAATTATCTGCCTGTATGCAAGGGTTCGGAGCCGTTAAACTCAGGTAAAATAAAACAAAAATAAGATTAAATACATTTCATGGCAAACACCACCTGTCCTTTGGGATTACATAATTTCAAATCATATAACGGGTAAATCCTGACGAGCGTCAGATTAAGAAAATAAGATTACCTGGATTATTGATCATCTTTGATGTGAAAATACTATAACACATTTTTTACTGGTATACAACATGTTTCCTGATGTTCCGGCTTTGAAGAATGAATTATTAAAATTGAATCCGCATGAAAGATTTTCCATTGCTGTGGTATGTGATGGCAGCTTGCATTTGAGACGTGCTGCATCGCGGGAGGATTGGGGTGAATGCGGACGTGCCTCGAAAGGTCAGACATACACACAAATGCCGGAAAATAAGGGGTTGAATTAAAGAAACAAAAGAAGGAGTGAGGTTGCTGCGTTTGCTGTGCAGCAGCCTCACCGTGTTGGTTGATAATATATGCCAAAGAATGCGGATTATTTCAGGAACATCCGGATAAGCTTTTCATTCAGTTTCTTATATGGCTGATACCGCATAGGAAGGTCGAGCCATGTCTTTTTATCAACGATGCTCTTGTGGTGTGTAAAGGTATCGAAGCCGTCTTTTCCGTGATAAGATCCCATGCCGCTTTGTCCGAAGCCGCCGAATCCCATTTCGCTGGTGGCAAGATGGATGATCGTATCGTTGATACATCCGCCGCCGAAACCGCATCGCGACATCACTTTCCCGGCAGCAGGACGGTCGCCTGTAAAGATATAGAGAGCAAGGGGATGCGGCATGGAATTGATATTCCGTATCGCCTCGTCCAGAGAATCAAAGGTAAGGATCGGCATAACAGGCCCGAAGATCTCTTCCTGCATCACGGCGTCTCCAAAGGTCACGTTATCAAGGACAGTCGGTTCGATCCTTAAAGTACTTGGATCTGCCTTGCCGCCCAAGATTACTTTATTCTTATCTATTAGATTCCGGACTCTGTTAAAATGTTTCTTATTGATGATCTTTCCATAATCATCACGTTCCAGAGGCTGTTTGCCGTATTGCTTTTGAATCTGCTTTTTTATCTCTTTGATCAGCCTGTCTTTGACGGAACGGTCGCAGTAGATGTAATCGGGAGCGACACAAGTCTGTCCGCAGTTCAGGTATTTTCCAAAGACAATTCTTCTGGCAGCAAGTTTTAAATTGGCGGTCTTCTCTACAATACAAGGGCTCTTTCCGCCCAGTTCCAGAGTAACCGGCGTCAGGTATTCGGCGGCATGTTTCATGACTTCCCTACCCACAGACTGGCTTCCGGTGAAAA
Source organism: Dorea sp. 5-2 (assembly GCF_000403455.2). GTDB lineage: Bacteria > Bacillota > Clostridia > Lachnospirales > Lachnospiraceae > Sporofaciens. Next base: position 282,582 of record NZ_KE159737.1, read on the forward strand.
AGATGTAGTCAAAATGTTCTTTCAGCAGGCAGGTATTCTCGGAACGCCCGCCGGTAACGACGGCAACGTACTGCTTGTCGAAGCAGTCGCTTATGATCCTTCTGATGATCTCGCTTGTATAAGGCGAGTAAGCGCTGGGTTTCAGGACTATGGTATTCCCGGCGGCGATGGCGTCGACAAGAGGATCAAGTGTCAGTAAGAATGGATAGTTCCAAGGACTCATGATCAGCACAACGCCGTAAGGAGAAGGTTTCTTATAGCTCCGGGAATGGAACTGGGCAAGAGGGGTCAGGACAGTCTTCTCCCTGGCAAACGAGCGGATGTGTCTCAACATATAGCTGATCTCGCTCAGAACGAGGCCGGTCTCGCACATATAACTTTCAAAGTTGCTTTTGCCGAGATCGCGTCTTAAAGCTTCCTGAATCTCGGTTTCATGCTTGATAATGCTGTCTTTAAGTTTGGTCAATGCCGCGATCCGCGTATTGACGTTCAGGGTAGAACCAGTGGAAAAATATTTCCGCTGGATGGATAGGATGTTTTTGATCTCTTGTTCGTTCATTTCGCAATGTCCTCCATTTATCTCCTTTAAATATCCGAAACAGGTTCCATAAGAGCGGTATAGAACTGCTCCAATTCTCCGGCATCCATAAGGAGCGGCACCGGATACAGCGGATTCGCCTCTTTGTCCGCATAGTGGGAAAGCTTTGGGATATCTGTCTCCGTAATCTCCTTTATGGTATCGCCGATATCAAATCGCTTTTTCATAGCTTTGACGGCGTCTATGAATTCTCTGGCGGCTACGTCATGGGGCGTATCTTCGGCTGAGATGCCTGCGGCTATGGACAGGCGGTGCAGTTTCTTGTGTATACAGGCTCCGTATGCTTCCAATACGAAAGGAAGCAGGATCGCGTTGGCAAGCCCATGGGGGATGTTGTATTCACCGCCCAGGGAGTGGGCGACAGCATGTACATAGCCCACATAGGATTTGGAAAATGCACATCCGGCATAGAAGGAAGCATGGAGCATATTGCGCCGGGCTTCTATATTGCTGCCGTCCGTATAAGCCTTGTCGATATTTTCAAAAATGAGCCTGACCGCAAGGAGCGCGTCCTTTCTTGTACCAAAGGTGGTAGATCTTCCGATATATGCTTCGATGGCGTGAGTCAGGGCGTCCATACCGGTTGTCGCTGTGACAGACGGCGGAAGGCTTAGAGTGACTTTGGGATCCAACACCGCATATCTGGGAATCAGGGGGAAATCATTGATCGCATATTTGTGTCTTGTCTCGGCATCTGTGATCACTGCCGCAAGGGTAGTCTCGCTTCCGGTTCCCGCCGTGGTGGGGATGGCGATCAGAAGGGGCAGTCTCTTGCGGACTTTTAAGATACCTTTCATCTTTGCCAGGGACTGTTTCGGTTTTGCGGCGCGTGCGCCGACAGCCTTGGCACAGTCCATGCTGGAGCCTCCGCCGAAACCGATGATAACGTCGCAGTGATTGGAAAGGTACAGTTCCAACGCTTCCGCGACATTGGCGGTGGTAGGATTGGCGACAGTCTTATCATAGATACAATAGGTAATGCCGTTCTGCGAGAGGACATTTTCCAGACGTCTGGTCAGTCCGAGCCTGCGGATCCCTTCATCCGTGATGATAAGCGCATGGCCGCATTTGCGTTTTCGGATGATGTCCGGGATTGATCTGACGCTGCCGGCAATGTTCGGTTTGCGGTATGGCAGAAACGGAAGTGCGATCTTCAATCCTGTCTGAAAGGTACGACAGTAGATTTTTTTAATTTTGTTCATGGTTGATCATATCCTTTCCGGTTATTTTTCCCTGTGACTTTTCCAGTTCTTCACAGAATTTCTCCAGATTGTCGGAGATCAGGTACAGTACGCGGTAGAAGGTATCCCGCTCTTTCGCCGTGATATCCCGCCCGCCTTCTAAGACCGCGCGCAAGATCAGCCGATTGACCTTCTTCGCTTGTTTTTTCCCGGTTTCGGTGAGGACTGCTTTCGAGCGGTATCTTTTCTTTGACGCGTCGGGAGAAGCCTGCCGTCGGCGGGCGTTATGCCGCCGGTAGGTTTCACCGCCTGCCTGGGCGTGTACATATTGGATAAATCCATGTTCTAAGAGTTCCGACAGGATCCGTGAGATCCCGGCTTTGTCTTCCTTGCACAGAGTACAGAGATCGGCGGCGGTGAGCCCCTCCGGGTGTGAATATAAGAAATAGAGGCACATGACGTGGGTACCCTTTAAACCAAAGGATCGCATCTCTAGCTTTTTGATACGCTGGATATTCTTATAGATCTGTGATACGCCGGTCGTGAGCTGTTCGAATCTGTGGATCATAGAAATCTCTCCTTATTAAAATACAGGAAGTTGATTTGTCAACTTCCATGCATTTCAAATATAGCAGAATAGAAGTTGATCTGTCAACAAATATTTATGCACATGAGGCAGAAATGCATGGGGGAGAAGTGTTTGCCGGTATGCTGGTGAAAAATGCTGCAGAGCCGTAGAAAGAGTGTAACAGTTCAGCACATTTTAAAGTTTGCTTGCGGCAAAGAGGCAGGAGCCTGATCGATAACCGTGCAGCAAGTGTGTAGTTGCGGGCTTCACTGTTGTGAAAGTGTAAACTATAATAATGGAATTGGTTGACAATTTGGATGAATATATTATATAGTAGGGTCATAAAGGCAATTGTTGGGATAATGTACCACAAGAAAGCTTTTTTGGTGATATGAAGGATGAAATCGATATTAGTGAATGTAGAAAATAGAGAGAGGTAAAAGCAGTAATTGATGATCGGATGGATTATTATAATAGCGAGCGCTATAAAAAAATGTCCTTGACAAGGGGTACAGTTTATAGAGAGGGGATATGGATATGAACCAGGAGAAGGGACGGAATATGAAGAAGGATATGAACCAGGAGAAGGAGCAGAGAGGGGATATGAACCAGGAGAAGAGACGGAATATGAAGAAGGATATGAATCAGGAGAAGGGACAGAGAGAAGATATGGATCAGGAACAGGATAGAGGGTTGATAGAGCAGCTGAAGGAGAAGGTGCTTGGAGGAGATCAGATTACAAAAGAAGAGGCGCTGAAATTATATGAAGAGCCATTGGAAAAGGTTTGCCATGCGGCGGATGAGATACGAAGGTTTTTCTGCAAAGACAGATGCGATCTCTGTACGATCGTAAACGGCAAGAGCGGAAAGTGCTCGGAGGACTGTAAGTTCTGTGCGCAGTCAGCATATTACCACACTTCTGCAACGAAATATCCGCTGCTTGATACAGATGAGATCGTACGGCAGGCGGCATATAACGCAGAGCGCGGGATTGGGCGTTATTCTATAGTGACCTCCGGAAGAAGCCTGAATGATACGGAGATAGAGCAGATGTGTGAAGCGATACGCGCAGTGAAGGCGAAGGTAGGGATAGAAGTATGTGTTTCTTTTGGGCTTCTGACAGAAGAGCAGTATTGCAGAGTCCGGGAAGCAGGGGCGTCCCGGGTACATAATAATCTGGAGACATCCAAGCGGAATTTCCCGAATGTCTGCACTACCCATACATTTGAGGACAAGATCCAGGCGATCCAAGCGGCGAGAGCGGCAGGGCTTGAAGTATGCAGCGGAGGGATCATGGGGCTTGGGGAGACGATAGAAGACCGGATAGATATGGCTCTTGTGCTGAGAGAGTTGGGGGTAAAGAGTATACCGGTGAATATGCTGAATCCGATCCCCGGTACGCCGTATGCGGAAAATGCGCGGCTGACTGTGGATGATATGAAACGGATCGTGGCAGTGTACCGCTTTATCCTTCCGGATGCGGCGATCCGGCTTGCAGGCGGCAGGGGATTAATGGAGGATAAAGGGGAAGGGTGCTTTCGTTCCGGCGCTAATGCCGCTATATCCGGGGATATGCTGACGACAGCGGGATATTCGATTGAAACGGATATGGAGATGTTAGAAAAACTGGGATATAGAGTACATCTTACATTATGAGCCGGTATATAAGGCTTGCGATAGGTCTGCCGTAGTTTGTCCGGAAAGTATTTTCTTCTTTTTCGAGATATCATTTTGTGTTATGATAATAGCGCGGCGGCAGGAAGTGAAGATCCTGCGGATCGCGGTGTTAATGTGTAATATATTAGTTAGAAGTATAATGCAGAACGAAGAAAGAAGAGGGCATGGTATTATGGGAGAGCAGTTAACGCGAAGTGATGTGCAGAAGATAAAGGAAGAGATTGAATACAGGAAGCTCGTGGTACGGAAAAAGGAACTTGAGGCAGTGAAAGAGGCACGCGCGCAGGGCGATCTGAGTGAGAATTTCGAATATAAAGCGGCGAAGCAGGACAAGAATCGCAATGAAAGCCGGATCCGTTATCTGGAGAAAATGCTTAAGAATGCAAGAATCGTATCGGATGTATCGGAGGACGACGAAGTAGGGATCAATAATACGGTAGATATTTATTTTGAAGAAGACGATGAGACAGAGACGTATCGCCTGGTTACAAGCGTCCGGGGAAATTCACTGCAGGGGCTGATCAGTATTGAGTCTCCGCTGGGGAAGGCGATCCGCGGGCATAAAGCAGGAGACCGTGTAAAAGTGAAAACGAACGGAGAAAACGGTTATTATGTGGTGATCAAAAAGATAGATAAGACAACCGACGATTCCCAGGATACACTTCGGAAGTATTAAAATACAGAAAATGTTCAGACACGCTTTAGTTTCATTATATTTCGATCTATCCGAATCAGTTCATATTAAAATAGAGTGGCGGAACGAAACAACCGCTATCAATGTACTGAAGAAAATGGAGGTCGGAACGAAAATGATGTACGGATATGTGCGTGTAAGTACCAGAGAACAAAACGAAGACCGGCAGATGAGGGCGCTGTATAAGATCGAGGTGCCAAGAGAGAATATCTACATGGATAAGCAGTCTGGCAAAGATTTTGAACGTCCGATGTATAATCGGATGGTTAAGAGACTGCAGGCAGATGATGTGATCTTTGTCAAGAGCATCGACCGTCTGGGAAGAAACTATGAGGAGATACTGGAACAGTGGAGATTCCTGACGAAGGAGAAGAAAGTTGATATCGTGGTACTGGATATGGAACTGCTGGATACCAGACGGGGGAAGGATCTGATGGGAACATTTCTAAGTGATGTGGTCCTGCAGATTCTGTCATTTGTAGCGGAAAATGAACGGAAGAATATCAGGGAGCGACAGAAAGAAGGCATAGAGGCGGCAAAGATGCGAGGGGTACAATTCGGAAGGCCCAAGCGGGATCTGCCTGATAATTTTGAACAGATTTGTTATCAGTGGAGAAGCGGGGAGATCCTGGGGAAAGAGGCTGCGAGGCTTTTGAGCATCCCCTTGTCAACCTTCTATGGAAGAGCGAAAGAGATTGAAACAGCGATGCCGATATCGGGTGATTGCGGTAATATGCTGTTGGAATAGAATGGGATCTAAATGATATGCTCAACTAAAAAGGTGCATGGAGGGTAGAAGCTACTGTCCATGCACCTTTTTAGTCTAACTTTATATTGTTCATTCAATCCTTATTTGTACTATTAAAATAAAAAAAATCATTACGAAAAAGTGTAGTATTTCGTAATGATTTTTTTTATTGAAATCTTAATCATTCTATAATACTATCGGCAAAAAGTCAATAAACTTAACCCCTATTTTTTGTTATATTTGCATAAAAATTTTCCCATGGAAAATATTACGAAAACCTACACTTTTTGGTAATGGCATGAAAAACGGCAGGAATGCGCCGTTTGCAGATATATCAAAACAAATGTGCCAGGAATACTTAGAAGGTGGGATATGTCATCAGAAAAAGTATGTAAGACCATTCACCAATATAACAGCGAACCAATCCCAGAGGCTGATATGCAGAAGCTCCTGGAGATTGCCGGGGATTATATGAAGGTGAAGAATTACGTGTATGGGCGTTACGGAGGGATTGCAAGCCTGTCTAAGATCTACCCGGGATATACGGTGCAGAACGAGATGACAAGCAGCGGTTACCGGGAAGTATTAGGGATGCCGTCGGTATACTTCTACCTGTCGATTTTCGATGCACTGGGCGATATCAAATGCCAGTGGACCAGGACAAAGACGAAGCTTTTGAAGCTGATCAATCAGAATGAAGGGTTTTCGGATGATGATAAACATTATCTCCGGTTCGTGCTTAAAGTAAATAATGCATTTGAGGCGGTGTTAAACCAGAAGGCGCTGAGTCAGAAGGTGTTGAGCCAGAAAATGCCGGATCGGCAGGCATTGGAGCCGAAGGACACACAGGGGAAAATGCTGAATCAGGATGGCCTGGATGAGCAGGCAGCGCAGAAGGGACAGGAACCCAAATCGAAGCTTCCGGAAACACAGGATATACAGGAAATAGTGGGATTGCCCAAGGCAGTGCAGAAGCAGTATGAAAAACTGGCTGCGAAAGTGGATACAGGGAAGCTGCACCGGTATCTGTGCAGGCAGGTGCGCAGGCATCATGTCAAGCTTCATACGGACAGGGCGGACGGCTTCACCATAGCAGAACGGGCATACCGGTATGCAGACCACGGCATCTACATTTCCATAAAAGAGAAGCGGAAGAGGGTTTTCGTACCGCTGACAGACAATAACGGGTACAAGAGCCAGCTCTACGTCAAGCTGTATCCGAAGGAGCATGATCTCGAACTCAAGGTTCCGGTGAACGTAAGTGTGCGCAGCCATAGCGACTATCTGAAAGAGGTAGGCGTATCCGTAGGGCTTTATACCATGCTGACGACGGATGAAGGGCATCGGTACGGCGAGGAACTGGGCAGGTACCAGATCGCATATGCGGAGTGGATCCGCCAGCAGACAGGCAGCTATAACCGTAACCGAAGCGAGAATCCAGGAAGGAAGAAATACAACGCGAAGAAAAAGCGGATGGAAGAGCAGCTGCACGGTTATATCAACCAGGAGCTGAACCGATTCCTGAGGGAAGAAAAGCCACAGACTATTTATATCGTAAAGCTTCCCAAGCCGCACGGCGGAGGCGTAAGCAAGAAGATCAATCATTCCATGGCGCAGTGGCAGAGGGGATATATCCGGAAACGGATCGCTCAGAAGTGTAAGGAGCAGGCGGTGGAGATTGTGGAGGTCTTAGGGAAGGATATCAGTAATGAGTGCAGTGAATGCGGGTTGACGGGAAAGAAGTCACAAGGGATGTTCATTTGCCCGGCGTGTGGGTATCGGGCGGAAGAGAAGACCAATACCGCAAGGAATGTGAAGAATCGCGGGCAGGGGGATGGAGTGTTGTATCCGAGAGGGAGATATCCAACTGTGTAGATGTAATCGTGCAGAAATGCAGAAGTATTGAAGAAAAAGACGGATCAAGTAGAAAGATCATAAGAACAGCCGTTTTAGATGAATGCCGGTGGTGAGCCGGGATTTTACCGAAAGGACTAGAGGGCGTTCATGATATAAAAAATAGAAACGGCATTAGAAGTCGGTGGCAGAGCCGAGTATTGGGTATGCCAGGACCTTGTGAACATACAGCGGTTATGATGTAGCAGGGAGCGAAGCGTAAGGAATTACGCATCATCCGGAGGATGCGTGTTGTGCTGAGAACAGTACGATGCGTGGGTGGGGATGACCAATGTGCCTTATTTTAAAATTCATAGAGAAAGGTAAAAACAAAGCAAGGTAGGAGAAAATATGGTAATAGCGCTTATATTTGCAGGGGGTGCGGGTAGACGAATGAATTCTCGATCCAAGCCTAAGCAGTTTCTGGAAATGCATGGCAAACCAATCATTATATATACATTGGAACATTTTGAGTATCATGAAACAATAGATAGGATTGTGGTTGTTTGCATCAGAGAATGGATGGAAGAATTGAAAGGTCTATTGAAGCGGTTTGGAATTACAAAAGTAAAAGCGGTTGTTCCAGGAGGCGAGACCGGACATGATTCGATATATTATGGCTTATTTTCGATGAGAGAATATTGTAAAGAAAATGATATTGTGCTGATTCATGATGGTGTTCGTCCTCTCATTACAAGGGAACTGATTACACAAAATGTAAATTCTGTTCATAAGTATGGAAATGCTGTTTCGGTAGAGACATCCAGAGAAAGTGTTGTTCGCAGTGTAGATGGAGAGAATATATATGATGTACCATCGCGCAGTCAGATGTATGTGGCAAAGGCGCCGCAATCATTTTATTTTGGCAAAATAAATGATTTGTATGAACGAGCCAGACGAGATGGAAGAAAAACAATTGATTCAGCTCATTTGTGCAGTTTATATGGTGAGCCTATGCATATGGTGATAAGTGCAAAGAATAACATCAAGATTACAGAACCCGCAGATTATTACATATATCGAGCATTGTATGAAGCAATGGAAGGACAGCAGATATTTGGTTTATAAAACAGGTTAGGGAAAAGGATTAGAAAAGAAATGAAGAAAAAGAATGGGAAGATAATAGTGCTGATATGTTTTGTGATTATAGCTGCGTTGATTGCGGTGATTATCTTTTTATTGCGGAAACCGGAAGAACCGCCAAAGAGAAATGTTGTTGTAACAGAAGATAATGCCGAGGAGATAGCAGAACGGATGGCGGAAGAAGGTTATACAGAACCGGGATATTACACAGTTAATATGTCTACGGAATGGAATTTCGCAAAAGGAGATGCGATATCGACAGATGCAAGGGTTGATAATGTGGCTGGCAATACAAATCCGGTTTACTTCGATGTTTTTCTTGAAGGAAAAGAAGAAGAATCAATTTACAGTTCTCCAGTCATACCGGTGGGGAGTTTTCTGGAGAATATTGCATTAGATAAGTCATTAGAAGCAGGTACATATGACTGTGTTATGGTGTATCATTTGGTGGATGAGGAGCAGAAAACGATTAGTACATTGAGAGTAACGCTGCAAATAGTGGTAAAATCATAGTTTATATTGCCACAAGGCTTTATAAAAATACACTTATAAAACAGGAGGTAGAAAAATGAATAACAAGAAATTCAAAAAGTCTCTGGCAGTAGTGTTAGCAGGGACGATGACACTTGGAATGGGTGTCACAGCACTTGCCGCTGATACCCCGGCAGGGCAGGGAAGCGGTACGGGAGCAGGAGAATTGGAAGGGCACGTGGAAAAAAGTGTACTGGAAGTTACTCTCCCGACGGATGGCGACACGGGCACATTCGGGTATACAATTGATCCAGAGGGGCTGATTGCAGCGACCCAGGCGGCGAAATATCCGGGCACAACTTATGATTCGAGTACAGGAGTATACTTCCAGACATCGGAGAAAAATTATACGGATAAAAGCGCTAAATTGAAAGTTACTAATAAGGGAAATGTAGATGCAGATGTAACAGTAGATGTTTCCGTAGCATCTGGCAGTGGGATTACTGCTATGAAAGGGAAGGATGGATTTACTGAAGCAGGAGCAGCGGAGCTGTATCTGGGACTTTTGGTAAATGATGATGCTGGAGTTGCAGTTAATGATTTTGGAAGTGATGCAGGAAAGAAGGCAACAAAAACAGTTGGATTAAAGGGGCGTCCGGCAAACTTTGATGTGAAGTACGATAGTGATGCTGATAAATATTCATATGCAATAAAGGACGGTGTAGCAGAAACTGCGTGGAATAGTTTTGAATTTGGTTTGGAGGGAGCATGTAACACTAAGGGAGATTATTCCGCTGAGAGTTTTGCGGTACCTACAGTGACTGTAACTTGGTCTTATATTGCGCATCCAGAAACAGGCGGAGCGGCTATGTTAGAGGAAAATGCGTCAACAGATGTGGCTCCTAGTATTGCCACAACGGGAATTTACGATAAGGCAACAGGAGTAATTACAGTAGAAGGTGTGAACCTTGGAGCAGGTGAAAAAGTTACTACACTAAGGACAGCTAAATATGGAAGTACCTTAGCAAAGGCAACGACTGATGTAGCAGAAGCGACGATCACCGGGACAACTTTCACTGGAAAAGTATCAGATGCAGTTAAATCTGGTTGGGCAAATCTTGCGGGGCCAGTTTATGTTGTAATTACTTTTGCTGATGGAACAACAGGAAATGTTACATTAAGCATGCAATAATCAATCGTTTTTACAATCGGGTTGTCGAGGAGTTTTCTTGGCAGCCCGATTGTAAGAATAGATATGAAAAGTGAGAGGCAGAAATAAAATTGAAAAATATTTCTATTATGTATGAAGGGACAAATTGTCCCTTTCTAATTGCACTTCATAAAAAACAGAACTATATATATGGAGTTAATGTATACAATAATGAAGTGTTTTATCTTGATTTAACAGACAGGGAGTTACATTATTGTGGGAGACTTCCAGTTCTTTCTGCATGGAAGGAAAAACCTGTTCATAATATTCTTATCTATCAGGATTTTTGTTTTTTAATCCCGTTTTGGAATAATACAAATTTATTTATTTATGATTGTAAAAGAAGTTTATGGAAAAAGGTTCCTTTAATAATATTGCATGAAATAGAAAGAAGTGTTAGGGGAGAAAAAATACCAGGATATTATTATGGAGCCTGTATGTATCATGATCAACTTTTTATGCTTCCATTTGGTTGTCGGCATTTGATTAAATATAATATTTTGACAGGTGAGGTATCAGATTGTGCGGATTTTGGGAATACATTAATAAAAGAAGATATTGTACTTTTTCATAAACATGAATGGATAAATACTACTTGTATTGCGCTAAGCTGCTTATATTCTAATCATATAGTATTATTTAATCTTGAGACAAACGAAATGGATATTAAGACTGTAGGATGTGACGATTATCGGTTTAGTACAATTATAAAATATGGTGAAATCTTTTGGATAGTAGTCAAAAATAAACTTATTTTTTTACAATGGAATCCAGATACAGGATATGTAAAAGAATTTAAGGCGTTTCCAAGAGGCTGTATGATTGTGAATGATAGACATTGCTTTGATGAAAGTAATATTTATCTATATAGTGATGCATTATATTGTTTCCCGGCTGCTTGTAATATGGCTGTCAAATTCGATTTGAAACAGGAAATAGCTGTTGAGATCCAATCACTAACGTATTACTGTCAAGATTTAAGGCTTGACCGGGAACAATCTACATTTGATGGCGGGGTGCGGGATGGAGAGAAAGTTTATCTACATTATCAATTAGATAAAATTTTGGAATTTGATCTGAGAACAGAAAGTGTACAAGAGTATGACAGGATTTTAAGAAGTGCAGTAAGTAGAAAAAAAAGATGGATAGATGAGTTTGCACATCTTTTAGAGAGTATACCATTAAAATCAAATGATAAACTAGATAAAAAAGTGACAGGAGAAGAAATCTATGATACGGTTTCAAAATTTGTATTATGACTCCTATTTAAAAAAGTATAAGAATAAAAAAATCATTGCCTATGGAATAGGTGGAACATTTTGTGACTTCTTAGATACACAAAAAGAGAAAATTGAGCTGCTTGATGCTATTGATTTACTAATTGACGGAGATTCGGACAAGAAGGGAATGGCTGTGCGTATCGGATGCAGAACGCTGACAGTACAGACATTGGATGAATTTATGGGAAGAAACTCTATGGCTGATTCTCATGTGATGATTATGTTTTTGGTACACGGCTATATCATGGAGGCAATAAAAGAGTTAGATCAGATTGGCGCTTTTGATCAGTTGACATGCTTGTATGGGATAAATTGTATTTTTTGGGGGCATGAACAATATAACCCCCCTTATCCTATTTTGCCTATTCTGCCGAAATGTGAAAGACAATTTGAAATCCCTAAAAAAATTCATTATTGTTGGTTTGGAAAAAATGGGATTTCTAAAAAAAATCAGGAATGTATAGATAGTTGGCATGAACACTGCCCGGAGTATGAATTCTTTTTGTGGGATGAATCAAGGATTAACCTAAAGCATTTTCCTAGATATGTTCAAGAGGCTTATGATGCTCAAAAGTATGCGTTTGTAAGCGATTATGTAAGGCTTCTGGCAGTATATCAGTATGGTGGTTTTTACTTTGATACAGATGTATTTTTATTAAAAGGAATTGATGAATTAAGGAAATATCGTTCTGTATATGCTTTTATGGAATATGGAGAGATTGCGACTGGTTTAGGGTTTGGAAGTATTGCGAATACGAAGGAATTGAAAGAGATGATTCAATTATATAATGCAATTCCTTTTTATGATGAGAGTGGCGTTATGAATCTGACACCATGTCCGCGGTATACGAATGATTACTTTAGGCGGAGAGGCGTGCGTATAGATAACAGTCTGCAATTAGTGGATGATATGTTGTTCTTGCCGAGCAGTTATTTATGTCCGTTAATTGCTGTGACTTGTGAGGATGGGTTAGATCAACTGGCTTTATATGCTTTAGATGACAATACAATTGGAATTCATCTGTGTGATAATTCTTGGAGAGTAGAAAAAGACAGAGAACCATTTGAAAAGAAAAAGGAAGAGTTATCTTTGATTAACAGAAGGCTTCTGAGCGACTGGGCGCTTCAAAATAAGGAGATATTCAAATGAAACGGGTAGGTATATTGACGTTATACTATAAAACATATAATTTTGGCGCGCAGCTGCAGGCATATGCATTGCAAAAGGCGATTCAGATGAAGGGATATGAATGTGAACAGATTCGTTTTATATGGAGTATAGAGCAGACAAGATTTAATTACGATACTGCCAGTGTGGATCAGGAAGCATTTGAAATATTTGCACAGCAGATTCCGCATAGCAGAAAGATTTATACACCTGAGAATTTAGATGAAGCGAATGAGGAATATGATATATTTGTCTGCGGCAGTGACCAGATATGGGGTATAAGGGAAAGTATGCCGGTTTACGTGCTTCCGCAGATGTTATTATCCTTTGTTCAGAAAAATAAGAAAAAGATTGTATATGGTGCCAGTTTTGGTTCTGCAGATATTGCAGAGAATAGAAAGGAAATTTTAAAATGTTTCTTTAATCAATTGGATTTTATATCTATGAGGGAGCAATCGGCTGTTCCGGTTGTAGAAAGTATGACCGAAAAACAAGTTGCCTCAGTTGTGGATCCGGTAATGCTTTTATCGGAAAAAGAATGGAGCGATGTTGCAAAGAATGGAAAGATGGTTTGTCCGAAAGAGCCTTATGTGTTGCTATATAACGTGTCGTGTAACGGTGAATTGTATCGTACGGCGGCTGAATTTACAAAAAGGGAAAGAATCAAACTAATAAATCTTGCTTACACAGAAGGAATAGCAATCGGTCCTTGTGAGTTTATAAGCTTAATAGAGCATGCAGAGTATGTGATTACAGATTCTTTTCATGGCTCTGTCCTTTCGGTGATTTTTCATAAACGATTTGTTACATTTGGAGTAGATTACATTAATACATCATTTTCCAAAAATGCCAGAGCGAAAGATATGTTGAAGATATGCGGATTGGAAGAAAAGTTTTCTTACGGGAAAGGGGAAAAGTGGCTGGAAATAATGAAAATGGCAGTGGATTATGAAGCAGTAGACAGAAAAGTGTCGGCAGCTGCGGAATCTTCCATAGAATATTTAGAAAAAGCTCTTTTTACATCAAATGTAGAAGAAAATAAGTATAAAGCTTCACAGTTGTTACAAGAAAAAGTTGTGAATACAGGGAACTGTACCGGATGTACAGCTTGTACAAGATGCGGGATTTCCTGTATTCGGATGGGACAAGATGAGTTGGGATTTTATCAGCCAGTATTTTATCATGAAAAATGTATAAATTGTGGTCAATGTCTGAAGTTATGCCCTGTTTATTCGATTAAAGAAGATGTTGGAGAAAAGCAAAGTTCGGTTACTGCGTTTGCGTTACAGGCAAAAGATGAGACATTATTGGAAAGAAGTTCCAGTGGAGGGGCGTTTGCCGTCATTGCAGATTATTTTCTTGATAATGGTGGAATTGTGTGCGGAGCAATTTATGACAGTGAGTCCGGCTTTGAAGTGATACATAAATGTGGGAATAAAAAGAGGGATTTGAATATATTTCAAAAAAGTAAATATGTACAGAGTAAATTAGATTATATTTTCTCGGAGATAGAACAGTATTTGAAGGATGGGAAGAAGGTATTATTTACAGGTACTCCCTGTCAGGCTGCAGGATTAAAATCTTATCTTCAAAAAGATTATGAAAGATTATATACGTTGGATTTGATATGCGGGGGCGTTACGGCTCCACTTCTTTGGAGAAAGTATGTGGATTTTTACAGAGAGAATTTTGGGACAAATGTATTTGATATGCGATTCAAAGGTCTCGGGTTCTTTCGTGATAATGGTAAACTGGCATTTTCTATATCACATAAAAGACAAGGAAGAGAGTGTTTTTATGAGAAGGAAGAAGATTTGTTTTTAAGTACACGGATGGCTTTTTATAATAAAAGCTGTTATCAATGTAACTTTAAAGGGAATTGTCATGAAGCAGACCTTACAATTGGAGATTTTGTGGGATTTAATATGATCGCGCCGGAAAAAGATGACAATAAAGGAATGAGTCTGGTACTGATTCGTAATGTAAAAGGGGAAAGATTACTTGAAGAGTGTAAGAGTAATATTATTTCTTATAGATGTTCATACAGTGATGCGTTGGCATATAATACAATGATCGAAAATAATATGGGGAAGCCTGTGGGGATTGATTATTTAAGGGGAATTGCACCTGTTTCATCAATTGAAAAGTTGTATTATGAGACGAAACAGATACGATTATTCCAAGAAAAGGAAACAATTTTTAAAAATTTTCTTATTGAGATAAAACGGAATGAACTTTTGACAAAAATTAAAAAATATACGGATTTGCATTGCAAAGTAGAATATGATCCGATTATAGAAGGGGAGATTGTAATTTATGGTGCAGGAAAAGTTGGAAGGGCATTAATTGATTGTATTGATAAGGGGTTGCAATGCTTCTTGGATCAATCAGACAAAATAAAAAGTGTTTCCGGGTATCCGGTCTTTCGACCTGACAGTCCGGAGTTTAAAAAAATGAATGATGAGATTAGGTTTACAGTTTTAGTGACGCCAATATGGGATTATTGGGAGATACGGGAAGAACTTGTTAATGTTTATCCTCAGCTTAATGTTGTGTCGGTGGAAAAATTGGTGGAAAAAATATGGGAGTAAAGGCAAAAGTAAGTATTATTTCACCGTGTTATAACGGAGAACAGTACATAGCGCGTATGTTAGAATCAATCATGAATCAGACTTACGAGGAAGTGGAACTAATATGTGTTGATGATGGGTCGGAAGATCGGACGGCAGATATTATTTTTGATTATGTTCCGCGTTTTAAGCTATCAGGGAAACAGCTAATTTATATCCGCCAGGAGAATCAAGGGCAGGCGGCGGCAGTAAACAATGGATTGAAACATATCAAGGGAGAATATCTGTCATGGATTGACTGTGATGATTTTCTAACGTTAGATTCTGTAGAGAAGAAGGTAAAGGCATTGCAGGCTAATCCGCAATGTAAGATTGTCACCAGTAATTTATATGTGGTTAAGGAGAATGATATAGACAATATCATAGAAGTGAAAGGCACATCGTATGGGGCATTGAATTATCAGCCGAAACAGTTTTTTCTCACATTAACAGGTATGTCTCTTATGGAGTGTCATTGTCATCTGCTTCTGGTAGATGCTTTCAGGGCAATTAATCCGACCTTGGAGATATCGAGATGCCGGGCGGGACAGAATTATCAGATTCTGCTTCCTATGTATTATTACTATAATAGATGTTATGTAGATGAGCCGTTAGCTTTTTATGTTATTCGGGAGGATTCGCACTATCATTCTAAGCGGACATTGCCGGAAGAGTTGGAGCGATTAGAGGAATTGCTTCGTATGTTAGAAGAGACTTTTCAGTCTATGAATATGCCAGATATATTAAAGCAGGAATATAAAAAGCAGTCTGCATTTATGATTATGAAAAGGAGGGCATTGGAACGCTATGGCAGAAGTGAGACGTTGGTCAGGGAATGACACAACGAAATATTCAATTTACAATAAAGAGTTAGATCAATTAGAAGCTTTTGTTAGAACTCATAAAAAGATATATATTTTTGGAGAGGGAAAAATAGGGACAGCGGTGGCACATTATTTTCGACAGTCAGGATTCCGTTTTGACGGGTGTGTGACATCTGACGATATGGAATGGATGAAGAGTGACTATAGTCAGAATCCGTATGGTATTGTGATGGGAGTAGGAGATGGCCTGTTTTTTGAAATTCTTCCAGTTTTATATCGTTTTATGCATGATAAAGATATTTTTATTCCTTCGTCCGATGTGCGGGAGAATATGGGTAATGCATTTTCAATAGATTATGCCAGAGAGAATTTTTGGATTAATATTTTTACAGAAAGTCAATGTAATTTAAACTGTAAAAGTTGCAGTACATTTGCACCTGTATGTAAATCTGGAAGATACGAAGTAGATCAATTAAAGAAAGACCTGCTTCGGATAAAAGCATTGAATATTCCCAAGATAAACTTCATTAACTTTACAGGAGGCGAAACTTTTCTGCATCCTCAGTTGTTAGAACTTTTTTCCTGTGCCAGAAAGTTATTCCCAGAAATACCTATGAACTGTTATACAAATGGTTTGAAAATATTAAGTGTAGAAGATAGTTATCTGTCAGCAATTCATGAATGGGGGATAACACTGATTATTACAGAATATCCATTACCAGGATTGCATTTAGAGGAAGCTTATCAAAGATTGGATAGATTAGGTGTTTCTTATAATGTAATATATAGCGAAGGTCAAAAATATTTTTCAAAACGCCCTCTTGATTTTACAAAATCCACACCGAAATATAAATATTATATGTGTCCACGATATAAGATGTGTGATAGTTTGTTTTTATACAAGGGGAAATTTTATAAATGCATTTATGCATTTATGTCAAATGCGTTTAATCAGGCTTTTGGGACTTCGCTTATTACACAAAGAGAAGACTATCTAGACATTTATAAGATTAAACCGGACGATATTTATCAGTATATGATTTCCCGTATTCCTTACTGTGGCTATTGTTCACCTATTGAGGAGTTGGTTCCGTGGGGGATTTCGGAGAAAAGAATTGAGGAATGGAGTTAGAAATGAAAATTGGACATGTTATTAGTATTTTGTGGGGTGGACTATGGAAAGTGTAATGTCAGAGAGAGAATATGTCATTCAATGCTATGAAGCTTTTTTTTCTTGTTATCAAGATAAAAATATGGCCATTTATGGGATCGGTAAAAATACACAAATTATTTTAGAACATTTTTCCAATAAGAATATTGTAGGACTGATGGATGAATGCCGGAATGGAGAAAGGATTTATGGAAAAGAGATTATTAGCATAGAAGAGGCGGTAAATAGAGGAGTAGAATTGGTTCTGATTGTTGCCAGAGCAAGTAATGTTAGGATAATCTATCGGAGGATTTCAGAAGCATGTTTGCATTATGGAATACGAGTATACGATATTAATGGAGAAGAAGTGAGTGAGGAAACCATCGTAAAACGTGATTATGAAGACTACGAAAAAATTACTTTTGAGAATCTGAAACAGAAAATTGATAAAGCGGAGGTAGTATCGTTTGATATTTTCGATACTTTAATTATGCGGGATGTTCTTTATCCAAGGGATATTTTCCTATTGGTTGAGAAGCAGATGGGGCATAATTTTAGAAATAAAAGGGTTCGGGCAGAAATGGATTTGTATGTAGCGGGGAAAAATCCTCGTTTGGAAGAAATCTATGAGGCTATAGACGAAAAATTTTCTTTTGGGTATGAATTAGAGGTTGAGAGAAACCATCTGTATCGTAGGGAGTCGGGGGGGATGGCATTAGATTATGCCTTGGGTCAGGGAAAGGAAGTATATTTTGTCTCAGATATGTATTTAGAATCTTTTGTACTGGAAGATATTTTGCAGGAGATGGGGATACCTGTTCAGAGGAATCGGATATTAGTGTCGTGTGAATTTGGAAAATCAAAGAATGACGGACTTTTTTCAGAACTAAGGAATCGAGAAAAAAGCAGAAGAATCTTGCATATAGGAGATAATTTCGAGGCGGATATTGAGGCTGCCAGGAGATATGGGATAGAAGATACATTTTATATACCGAGCCCTTTGAAAATGCTAGAAGACTCTTGTGCAGATTCATTGTTGGCATATGCGGACACATTGGAGAACAGGCTTGTCATTGGGAAATTTATGGCGCAAGTATTTTCAGATGGATTTCTATTTAGTAGTTCGCAGGGGAAAATTGTAATAACTGCTAACAGGCAAATCGGAAGTGTTTTTGTTGCTCCTTTTGTATATCGCTTTTATGGATGGATGTTACAGGAAGCAAAAAAAAGAAAATTGACACATATTTTATTGGCAGCACGAGATGGAAGGATTTTTGAACAGATTTATCGATTTTTTGAAGAAAAAAATGTGAGACAGACGCGGATGGATTACTTTTACATTTCCAGAGCAGTTGCCGTGCTAGCTGGTATTCGTGACGATGATGATATATTACATAGCTACAGATTGGCTTTTAACGGAAGTGTTGAGGAGATGTTAAAAGTGCGATTTCGGATTCATGAGGATGAACTATGTATAAGAGGCGAAGAAAATGAGTGGGAGTATGTTTTGAGACATAGAAATTTGATTTTGAAATCAGCGGAAGAGATGCGGAAACATTTTGAAAAATATATTTCCTGCGTGTGTGGAGTGGACGCAGAGAAAATAGGTTTTTTTGATTTCATTTCTTCGGGTACTTGCCAAAAGGCTCTAATGAATATTGTGGATTTTCATTTGATAGGTTTATATGTTGGAAATGTAAATAACGAAATAGAATATAAATCGGATATGGATGTTGTCTCTATGTTTGGTAGTTACAATGTTTTTCAAAAAGGAGATTTTGTGTTAGCAAATTATTTTTTGCTTGAAAATATTATTACTTCAGAAGAAGCTACTTTAGTGGATTTTGATGAAAGTGGATATCCGATATTAGGCAAGGAAACCAGAACAAGTAATCAATTAAGAGACTTAGAAGAAATTCAGAATGCAATACTTGGATATGTGAAGGAAAGTAGTTTGCAACCAGAGGAAATGTTGAAAGTAGATTTGAGGTTGGTTGATCAGATATTTGGATTATTAAATAGGCAAAGTTGTGTGGTTCAGACAGATTATTTCAGTGAACATCAATTGGAAGATGCGTTTTGCAATCGAAAATTTGAACTGGTATTGTCTTAATAAAGAAAGTATACAGTTTAAAGGAGAAAAAATGTCAGTTTATTTCATTACAGGGGCTACAGGTTATATTGCTTCAATGATAATTAAGCATTTGGCGGAGAATATTAATGATTCTCATGTGATTGCTTTGTCCCGAGATTCAAAGAGAGCAGAGTATAAATTCGAAACTATAATTAGAGAAGTGGAAAGCGGACAACCGAATGTGGAGAGAATATTTCCTCGACTTGGAATATTACAAGTTGATTTGTGTGACAGTCAGTGGAGTGAACAGCTCTGTAAGGAAATTCCAGAGATAGACTACATCATCCATTGCGCGGCTATAACCTCTTCTTTAGAAATGATATCGCATCCAGTAGAAGTAGCTGCAAGTATTGTCAATGCAACTCAGAATGTCTTGGAATTTGCGCGGCATTATAAGATCAAAAGTATGGTATATTTATCTAGTATGGAGGTATACGGAGATATAGAAAGTTTGGGGGATAACCTTGTGAGTGAATCAGAAGCTGCGATCGGTCGGGTAGAACTGCTTCATAAGCGTAGTTGTTATCCTCTTGGGAAACGTATGGCAGAAAACTTATGTTACAATTATTTTCAGGAATACGGAATCCCGGTGAAGATTGCTCGTCTTGCGCAAACTTTTGGTCGAGGAGTTTTAACATCGGATAACCGTATTTTTACACAGATTGCCAGGTCTATAAAATCTGGTACGGATATTGTTCTTCATACGGAAGGCTGTTCTATGGGAAATTATTGTGCAATTGATGATGTGATATCAGGAATATTGACAATCATGGAGAGGGGACAGAATGGCGAAGCTTATAATGTGGTAAATGAGAAGAATACGATGACGATACGAGAGATGGCAGAGATGGCAGTATCGCAGGTGGCAAAAGGGAATATTAGCGTATGTTATGATATTCCTGAGGATAATCGCTATGGTTATGCGCCGGATACGGGTTTGAAACTGTCAGGTAGGAAATTGCGCTCTCTTGGATGGGAGCCGAAGAAAGATTTGGTAGAAATGTATCGGGAAATAGTAGAAGATATGGATAATTCATAAGCATGCAACTATAAACGAGCGCGCTTAACTTCGGAAAAGGCATCTACTAATTTGGAAGGCTGAAGAATGGTCTGATGAGTCAGATAACGGTATATCGTTAATGTTCTTTTTAGAAGTTGTGCTTCCCCCGGAGCAGGGAGGTTGGTTTCGGAGGTATCACTCCGGCAAAAAAATCCCAACTGCTTTTTGCGAGCAATTTGGCGTTCACATGGCGTGGCATGGACTGCCGAACGGAACAATGCAAAAGCCATAATTAAAAGAGATCCATACGTATGGTTCAAGGGTAGAGGGAAAGATTTATTCTCCCTCTGCCCTATTCGGTAGTTTTGCTAATGTTGCATTTTTTCAATCTCGGTATTGATCTCATCCGGTGACATATCAGATCCTCAATACTTCAATCTTACAGCTATGTTTTTTTGTATTTTTATCGTAAGCGATACCAACACCCAGAACACGTCCGGTATATTTAGATTTTTGACCAAGCGTTCCTTCAAAGTTCAAAGCATATTTTTTCTGTTTTATCTGCTCAACCGCTTTTTCTGCCGTATGACCGACCTTCAATTCCAGAATGATGCTGTCTGCGCTGTGATCTGTCTCCGGATAGAAGATGAAATCAACATATCCGATTCCTGCTTTGTCCTCCCGCTCAATCCGATAATAATCTCTTGCCGCAAGGTAGACAAGATTTATGAGCGCTGCCAGGTCAGATTCATTGTTATAAGCCAGCAGAGGGATTTCTGTATTATGTGCAAATTCCAGAATATCAAGCATAGTTGTAATATCGCCGTCAAGAGTTGCCTTGAGCATTGCTTCAGATTTCTCGGCGAGTTTATATACATATCCCAAAGAGGATTCTTTCTTTAACATTTCTTCAAACCGCTGCATAAGCTCTTGGTTCGGAACACTTACATAGCCTTTTTCATAATTAAGAAAACCATAAACGACCATAGCTGAAAAAATCTCATTACGAGTTGCCAGGTTCATAGATGTCGCAGCATATTCCTGAATATTTGCTTGAACCGGAATCCCGGATATCATCAGCGCCAACCAGATTGTTGTTGGTCAATGCGGCGACAATGGAACGGGGATTATAGACCCGTTCTATAAGTTCCGTCTGCTCAATGACGGGAATCAGTTCGTCGAGCATTGCCGTCTTATCAACAAAGTATGTGGCAAGAGCTTCGTCTTTATAAAGAAGCGACGCTTTTTTACTGTTTAGATATGAACTCATAATTATTTTTACTCCTGTAGGTTTCAAAACTGTTATTTAATTTTTTCTATTCTGCAGCTATGGAGTTTGTTCTTACTATTTTTATCGTAATTTATACCGACAAGTATGATATCACCGGTATAATCTTCAAGAGATCGTGAGTAATGCCTGTCCTTGATCTGCTGCAGCGCTGTGTCTGCAGAACGATCGTATTTCAGCTCTATTATGAGCGCAGGCTTTCCGGCGGCAGAGGGCAGCGGCAGAAATACTATATCTGCAAAGCCGTATCCTGCCGGCAGCTCTCGTATCATCAGGTAGTCTTTTCTTGCGCTGTAATAAGCAAGGCTTATGGCGCAGGCAAGCGAATTTTCATCGTTGTAGGTCAGAATGGACGCCACTTCGGTGTGCGCTTTATCAAGTCCTTCGGCAACACTTTTTTCGTCTCCCCGAAGTGTTGCTTCAAGCAGCTTTTCGGAAGAATTCAGAACGCGCATAACCTCCGTCCAGCCGCTGACACTCATTGCATTTTCGAACTCTCCCGCAATTTCCCTGTTAGGGATAAAGGCTTCTTTTTTCTCCTGGTCATAGCCAAGATAGCCAAGATGGATCAACAGTGTCAGCACGTCGTCGCCGGTCTTAAACGTTCGCATATCGTTCTGAAAGCTTAAGGTGTTCACCTGGACAGGTTCACCTCCAAGCATTTTCACGACGTCTGAACGAAGACCGTCAAAGTTCATGTCTATATAGACCTTCAGCGCTTCGTAAGTCTCCGTTGAAGTCCAGTAATTAGAGAATTTATGACATTTCATTGCCGCCACAACAGATCTCGGATTATATACATGATGAAACCTGCGGAATCTGTAGCCGTCATACCAGCGGCTCGTTTCGGAAAAATCCATATCGAACTGTTCGCACAGCTTTTGCACTTCGTATTCAGTAAATCCGGTATACTCCTCAAATACCTCCGGATCTGCCATCGAATATTCCCAGAACATATTCAATGCAGAATGTTCTCCGTATTTTTTTACCGGAAGGATGCCTGTCATATATACAAGCGCGACAAAAGGCTGATCCTTCAAAAGTCCGCGCAGGAAATCGAGATATTGCTTCTGAAGTTTTTCGTCATTCTGTCTTTCGCGGATGACACAATCCCACTCGTCAATCAGGAAAATAAACTTTTTCCCTGTTTTTGCATAGATTCCTTTTAATGTATCGACAAGCCCTTTATCCTGTCTCGCCAGATATTTTCCATATTCTTCCAGAAGCTCTTCAAGCACTTCCTGTTCCAGATATTCGGTCATGTCTTGCTTCTTTGAACCGATCAAAAATTGTTGTATATTCAGAAAAATAACATCGTATTTGTTCAGATGATCTGCAAAACTGTCGGCATTTTCTAAGATCTTTCCCTTGAATAATTCTTTTGAATCACATCCGCGGCTGTAATAGGCGGTAAGCATTTTAAGCGCCATGGATTTTCCAAAACGCCGCGGCCTGCTGACACAGACATATTTTTCTTCCGTATTAATAAGTTCATTTGTATATGCCGCCAAGCCGGTTTTGTCTACATAGATTCGGGAGCGGACGGATTCTAAAAAGCCGTCGTTCCCAGGATTCAAATAAATTCCCATTTGAAAAGTCCTCCAGAGATAATGTCACATACCATATTAATCTGAATCCAGTATAGCATAGAGGGGATGAGATCCACAACCTGAAAAGGTGGAAATGTCTGACATATAATGGGGATAGATCAGAGATTATTTGAATTAAGAGAAGTAGGAATAATTCAGAATTATCGGCGTTACGGAAACCTACACTTTTTCGTAACGGTAAATCTAACTTAAATCTTAGTCATTCTATAATATTATCGGCAAAAAGTCAATAAACTTAATCCTATTTTTTTGTGACATTTGACGAAAAATTTTCCAGTAATGATCATTCTGAAAAAGTGTAGTTTTTCAGAATGGGAGATCATGGCGGAAAATCAGACAAAATCCGTACTTTTATAAATCCTGAACTCAAGAGGGAGACAGGGGTGTGCCTGTACATGCAAGACCTGAACAGTAAGCGGTTCCGGACGGATTCCGGCTGAAAGCAGGACAGTACCCCAAAGAGAGATCTATGCCAACGGAGAGAGTATGTAAGACCATTCATCAGTACAATAAAGAGCCGGTCAAAGAGGCGGATATGGAGAAGCTTCAGGAGATTGCCGAGGATTACAGAAAGGTAAAGAATTACGTGTATTCTCGCTACGGCGGGATCGCCAGCCTGTCAAAGATCTATCCGGGGTACACGGTACAGAACGAGATGACGGGCAGTGGATACCGCGAAACATTAGGTATGCCGGCGGTATATTTCTATCTGGCGATCTTTGATGCATTGGGCGATATCAAGAGTCAGTGGACCAGGACAAAGACGAAGATCTCGAAGCTGATCAATCAGAATGAGGGATTTTCGGAGGAAGATAAGCATTACCTTCGTTTTTTGCTCAAGGTCAACAATGCGTTTGAAGAGATACTGAATCAGAAGCCGGTTGAACTCCCCGATACAGTGCAGAAGCAGTACGGCAAAGTGGCGGCGAAAGTTGATGCAGAAAAGCTGAATAAATATCTGTGCAGGCAGGTGAGGAAGCATCATGTGAAGCTTCACACGGACAGAGCGGATGGTTTTGCCATAGCAGAGCGGGCATACCGTTATGCAGACCATGGGATCTATATTTCGATAAAAGAAAAGCGGAAGCGGGTTTTTGTGCTGCTGACGGATAATAACCGGTATAAGAGCCAGCTCTATATCAAGCTGTATCCGAAGGAGCATAGTATCAGGATCAAAGCGCCGGTAAATGTAGCAGTCCGTGATCATGCCGATTATCAGAAGCAGATAGGGATTTCTACAGGGGTTTATACGATGCTGACGACGGATGAAGGGCATCGGTATGGTGATGATCTGGGCAGATATCAGATCGAATACGCAGATTGGATCCGTGAACAGACAAGGATTTATAACCGAAACAGGAGTGAGAATCCCGGTAGGAAGAAGTATAGAGCGAAGAAGAAACGTATGGAAGAACAGCTGCATAGTTACATCAACCAGGAATTGAACCGTTTCTTAAGAGAAGAGAAGCCGAAGGTGATCTATATTGTAAAACTGCCCAAACCGCAAGCAGGCGGGATGAATAAGAAGATCAATCATTCCATGGCGCAGTGGCAGAGAGGCTATATCCGAAAGCGGATGCTGCAAAAGTGTAAGGAGCAGACGGTAGAGGTTGTGGAAGTGCTCGGGAAGGATATCAGTAAGGAGTGCAGCAACTGCGGAGCGATCGGGAAGAAAGAAAAGGGAGAATTCATATGTTCCCAATGCGGGTATCGGAGTGAGGAGAAGACCAATACCGCCCGCAATGTGAAGAAACGCGGGCAGGGAGACGGGGTGCTGAACCGAGGAATATATCCTTAAAGATTGTAAGAGTTTTAAAGATCATAAGAACAGCCATTTTAGATAAATGCCGGCGATGAGCCGGGATTTTACCGCAAGGACTAGGAAGGCGTTCATGATATAAAAAAGACGAACGGCATTAGAAGCCGGATCGCTTTTGGTGTATTCAGAGGGAATATGCAGGGAGCGTAAGATCCGGGTATTGGGTATGCCAGGACCTTGTGAACATGAAGAAGCGGCGGACCAGAGGATATGCTCTGGCGCATGCGGGGCATCAGCCTTAAGGCGGCAGCTGCAAAAAAAGTGTGCCAAGGCACACGTAAGTCATCGTTTTTTGACCGGTGATGGTGCATGACGTAGCAGGGAGCGAAGCGGAGAGATGATATCGATCCGCATCATCCGCATGAAAAGTATGTTGTGCCGGAAACGGCATAGCAGGTAAGCGGATGACCAATGTGCCTTATTTTAAATCAGATAACAAAGACAGGAATGATCCTGAACCGTAGATCCAAAGCGCCTGAGACAGAGATATGTCTGAAAAACGTATGGGAAAGAGGACGTAAGTCTTCCTGTGAAGGGGAGCGATAAGTGGATCTAGGGGAAGCAGGTGAAATATAGAAATCTAAAAATATCTGCCTTATGGCAAAAAAAGTGGCAGAGCCGTATAAAGGAACAGGGAAAATGAGAAAAGCGCAGAAAAGACAAATCGAAGAATTTACAACGCTGCTTAAACAGGCGCATAAGGAAATAAAAAGATGTATAGAAACCCATAATACTGCGGCAGCCATGGATCTATTGGCGCAATGCCAGGAAGGCGCCGTCCGTACAGGGGAACTGATAGAGAAGACGGAAGGGGAGGACTGTCCCGCGATCCGTTTGGTAGAAAATTATTGCGAACTGGTCTACCAGATCTACGGTGAGCTTAATCGGGGACAGGATGGGAAGGCAGGCAATGTGCATAAAAAGCTGCACAGGCTGTTGATCCAGGTCGAGAACAGTATCAGGAATGACGTAAAAGTACGTTTGGAGATGGTGTTCCTTCCCTATAAGGCATCCATGTGGGATTCCCTGGAAAGTGTATGGCAGGCTGCGGATGCAGACCCGGCATGTGACGCCTATGTGGTCCCGATCCCTTATTATGACAGGAATCCGGACGGGTCGCTTGGTACATACCACTATGAAGGGAACGATCTGCCTTCTTATGTACCGACAGTGCATTATGACAAGTATTCATTTGAAGATAGAAAGCCGGATGCCGTGTTCATACACACGCCTTATGACAATGCCAATTATGTCACAAGCATAGACCCCAGGTTCTATTCGGGTCAGTTGAAGAAGCACACGGAATGTCTGGTCTATATTCCTTACTATGCTACGGCAGGAGGGATGTCGGAAGCACAGGCACAGTGTCCGGCTTATTATAACGCGGATTATATCATCATCCAGGCGCCGAAATACTGTAATTTTTTTGACCAGTCAGTGCCCCGGGAAAAGCTGATACCGCTTGGGTCTCCCAAGTTTGACCGGGTGATCCGTATGTGCGGCGATCCACCGGAACTACCTGAGGGATGGAAAGAAAAGTCGGCGGGGAAGAAAGTGTATTTCTATAATACGAGTCTCCAGGGGATGCTGGGGGATACAGAGGCTTTCCTTAAAAAGATGGAATATGTGTTCCAGTGTTTCAGAGGTAGGGATGAGGCATGTCTGCTTTGGCGGCCGCATCCGCTTCTGGAATCCACTTTCCGTTCTATGAGACCCATGTATAAGCCGATCTATGATGCCCTGAGAGATGAATTTGTCAATGATGGTGCAGGGATCTACGATGATACGCCGGATATAGAGACGGCGATCGCGCATTCGGATGCTTACATCGGGGATGCGGGAACAAGCGTTACTTCGCTTTTCGGTGTCGCCGGGAAGCCTCTTTTTATCCTGAATAATTATATCAATACACCGCCGGGGGATGAAGACTGGCGGGGCGAAGCAGTGAACCCTGTGCTTGATATATGGGGAGACGACAGGTATCAGATCACGAAGAACAATCAGTTATGGTTTGCTGAAAATAATGATTATCATTATAAATTTTATATGGATCTGGGGACTGGTTATTCTTCCGGCGGTTATTACATAAAGGCAGTGGAGATCAGAGATAAGATCTATGTACTCCCGGGCAATGCCCAGGATTTCCTGATCATTCAGGACAAGAAGATCAGGAAGATCAATCTGCCGTATAAGACGACGCAGGCGGGAGCCTTCTGGAGTTACCGGTACAATGAGAAATATATCTTTCTGCTTCCAAACCAGTATCCATGGCTGGTCCGGATCGATACCATAACGGAAAAGATCAGCTATGTGGATGGCATAAACCAGTTTAATGTGAGGAATGTGGAAGGGGAACGGCGCGTGGGCGGCGTGTGCCCTTATGGAAATGAACTGGTATTTGCCTCACCGGAGGACAACCGTTTCCTGTTCCTTGACATGGATACTCTGGAGGGGCGGGTACTTACCAGCGGTTCCAAGTGCGGTCTGGGAGCCCAGGGGATTGTGCCGGAGGGGGATAACTTGTGGCTGCTGCCCTTGAATGGGACGGTACTTACCTGTTGGAATCCCAAGACGGAAGAGACAAGAGAATACGGTGATCTGCCGGAAGGGTTTAGATCTGTTCAGTGGCCTCACAATCTGGAGTGTGAAGAGAGACCCTTTGGGGCGATGGTATTTTATGAAGAAAACGGAAAGGAAAACATTGTAATCTCGCCGTCCTGGGGCAATATGTATGTCTCGCTTGACAGAGAAACAGGGAAGATGGAGGAATGGGAGACGCCGCTGCCTTTCCAAAACCGCGGCAGGAACGGATACTTTACAGCAGGAGGCATGGGCGGATTCGTTGTGGGATATTCCGAATGCGGGAAGGCAAATTACCGGATCTGGTATGCACCGGAGCGAAAGCTATATGATGTCAACATTACCACGAAGGAATACAGAGAGATTCCCATAGAGTTTGATCCTGATGAGCTTAAGGCACATGAGCCTGGGTTCATGGAGGAATCGGAATGGATGCAGTACTGTCTGAACGAAGGCGCGTTTAATTCCCTGGGGGACTTTCTGGATGGCAGGGTGACCGGTAATCAGTTTGACCGGGACAGGCAGATAAAAGCGTTTTCAAAGATCAATGCAGACACGGAAGGTGTATGCGGGGAAAATGTATATCGGTTTGTGAGAGAAAAAATCGGGAATCTGGCATGAAAAGTATCAAAAAAAAGAGGGTTATATGGAAAAGAAGATTACCAGAGTAATTACATACGGAACATTCGACCTTTTTCATGAAGGGCATTACCGGCTGCTCCAGAGAGCGAAGGCGCTTGGGGATTATCTGATTGTGGGCGTGACAACAGAGTCATATGACAAAGCGAGAGGGAAGCTGAGTGTAGTGGATTCCCTGATGACGCGTATTGAAAATGTGAAGAAAACGGGTTTTGCCGATGAGATCATCGTGGAAGAGACGCAGGGACAGAAGTTTAATGATATCAAAAAATACGATATAGATATTTTTACAGTCGGATCCGACTGGACAGGATGTTTTGATTATCTGAAAGATTATTGTGAAGTTGTCTACCTGGAACGGACGAAGAATATCTCCAGTACCATGCTTAGAGAACAGAAACAGCAGATCCAGAGAATTGGGATCATAGGATCGGGCAGGATTGCCGGCAGGTTTATCATGGAGGCAAAGCTTGTCAGCGGCGTCAGTGTGCAGGGGGTGTATAACCCGCATACGGAGAGTGCGGCAAAATTTGCGGACAAATGGAAGATAGACGCATATCTGGACATAGAAAATTTCTTCCGGGCGGTGGATGTGGTCTATATCGCCTCGCCCCATGAGACACATTACGGCTATATCAAGGCGTCTCTGGAGCATGGAAAGCATGTCATCTGTGAAAAGCCTATGGTTCTGAAAAAGGCACAGGCAGAGGAGATGTTTGGGTATGCAAAAGAGCGGGGGCTGGTACTGCTTGAAGGGATCAAGACTGCATACTGTCCGGGATTCACAAAGTTTCTGGGAATTGCCTGCAGCGGGATCATCGGAAGCATACGCAATGTGGAGGCGTGCTTTACGAAACTGGAGGATCCGAAAGCAAGGGAACTGACAGACCAGGTATACGGCGGCAGCTTCACAGAGTTAGGAAGCTATTGCATACTGCCGATATTGAAGCTTTTGGGAAAGGATTATGAAAGTCTTCAGTTTGACACCATCCGGGGAGAGAACGGGATTGACCTGTTTACGAAGGCTTCCCTGCGTTATCCTACAGGCGTAGCCACAGCCACCTGCGGGCTTGGAGTAAAATCAGAAGGCAGGCTTCTGGTTGCCGGGACGAAAGGGTATATTGTGGCAGAGGCGCCATGGTGGAAGACGACTTACTTTGAGGTGCATTATGAAGATCCCGGGCGGGTGGATAAATATTCCGAGGGGTTCCTTGGGGACGGCCTGCGCTATGAGATCAGCGATTTCCTCTCCATGCTAAGCGGAGGCGGCGATAATGGATTTAAGCTGACCCGGGGGGAGTCGGCGGCGTTGGCGGGTATAATGGAGGAATTTTTGAAGGCGGAGGGACGGCGGATCTGCGACTGATCGCGGATGCCACAGAAAGGAAATGAGGGCGATGAAAATATGGGCGCATCGGGGATGCAGCCAGAGGTATCCGGAAAATACACTACTGGCATTTGAAAGAGCGGCAGAGATTAAAGGTCTTGAGGGGATTGAACTGGATCTTCAGCTTACTAAGGATGGATATATGGTGGTCATCCATGACGAGAGAGTGGACAGAACGACAGATGGTATTGGGGAGGTAAGACAGTATACTTTAGCTGAACTTAAGAAGTTGAGAATTGATGCTGGGAATGGGAAATATGAGCAGATACCTACGATGGAAGATGTGTTGGATCTGCTTGGAGATAAATTGAAAAGCGGGCTGAGACTTAATATAGAGTTGAAGAATAGTGTGTTTCCGTATGAAGGGATGGAAGAGAAGATCGTAGATTTGATGCATCAAAGAGATCTTGAAAAGCAGATCGTATTCTCTACATTTTATGCGAAATCCCTCCAAAGAATACGGAAACTTGATCCGAATGTGGAACTGGGAATTTTAGATAGAAAAGTGTCAGATTGCTTATATAAATTAAAAGGCGGTTGTGGGGCAGATGCGTTACATCCATATTGGCAGGCATTAGATCTATCGTTAGAAGAAATGGAAAATTATACTGTACGGGTATGGATGAGTGGGCATCTCTATCCGGAGAAACCTACTGGAACGAGATTGGATATGGATGCGTTAGAGCGGCAAGGGATTACAGATATTATTTTGAACGAGCCGGAAGTGTATTTGTAAATAGGAGAGGGTTCATTTTGAATAATAGGGAAACAAATGAAGGATATAATTTGTCCTGTGAAGAGTTAAAGAGACTTCAAGATGTTCAAAAAGAATTAATAAGCGAGGTAAAAAGGATCTGCCTCAAAAATAATATCCATTTCAATATGGTTGGTGGAACTATGTTAGGGGCGATCCGGCATGGCGGATATATTCCATGGGATGATGATGCGGATATTGGATTTCTTAGAACGGAGTATGAGAAATTCAGAAAGGCATGTAAAACAGACTTAAATCACGAGAAATATTATATGCAGGATTTAAGAGATACAGAGGGGTATCGTTGGGGATACGGGAAACTTAGGAAAAAAGGCACTGAGTTTATTAGGCTTAATCAGGAATTTATGCCGTATGAGCAGGGGATATTCATAGATTTAATGCCGTTTGATAACGTGCCTGACGGATGGCTGTCAAGAAGAGTACATTTTATTCAATGCTTTTTGTACCGTAAGTTTTTCTGGTCAGAAGTAGGAAGTAAGACAGAAAAAAATCCGTGGAAACGGATTGCTTATAAATTAATGAGACGGATACCAATGAAGTTTGTAATAAAGAGTTACCAGCGTTTCATTGATGCCGGACAAAGAAAAAAGACACGATTGGTTCGAATCCTTACATTTCCTACACCAAAAGGTGTATATGGATATGAGAGGAAATGGTATACACATTTGTCAAAGTATCAGTTCGGAAATATGCTGCTTCCCGGCGCAAGGGATTATGACGGTTATCTCCGGGTGAAATACGGAAACTATATGGAATTACCGCCTGCCGAGAAACGTAAGACGCATCCGGTCTCTAAATTAAAATTACCTGAGGAGTGATATGGGCTTGGACACAGAGAAGAAATATAAGATTGGATATACGGATGGGGTATATGATCTGTTCCATATCGGACATCTGAATATGATTCAAACGGCAAAGGGACATTGCGAGTATCTGATCGTAGGGGTACATGGGGATGACGTGGTGGAAGGATATAAAAACCATAAACCCATTATCAACGAGAACGACAGAAAACGAATTATCGAGTCCGTCAAGGGTGTTGACAGGGCGGAAATTAACAGGTTCCGCGACAAATTAAAATTGTGGGAGCTATATCACTTTGATGTGATTTTCATTGGGGATGACTGGAAGGGTACAGAGCGCTGGAATAATTTTGAAAAAGTATTAGCTGAGATTAATGTAGATGTCGTATATGTGCCGTATACGCAAGGCATATCAACAACGGATATAAAGAAGCGGATATTAAGAAATTAAATGCATTTAGGAGAGGGAAATTTTGAAACAAAAAAGAATTGCAATAACGATGGGAGATCCGGCAGGAATAGGTCCGGAAGTAGTAGTAAAAGCATTGGCAAACAAAGAAATATATGAAAAATGTATTCCTGTTGTGATCGGTGATTATGAGGCGTTGCAGGATGCTATATGTTTTTCGAGATTGGATCTAGTATTATCGGAGATTCGTTCACCTGAAGATGCAAAAGGTGTATACGGCGTAGTAGAATTTATCAATTTAAAATATTTGAAAGCAGGCAGCTGGGTATATAAAGAAAATTCAGCCCTTTGCGGAGAAGCGGCTTTTCAGTATGTGATTTATGCAATTCGCCTGGCGATGAAGGGGAAGGTTGAGGCTGTAATTACCGCACCGATCAGCAAAGATTCTATCAATATGGCGGGACATCATTATAGCGGGCACACAGAGATATTTGCAGAGTATACGGGGACAAAGGACTATGCGATGCTTTTGGCAAGCGAGAATCTCCGGGTGATACATGTTACAACACATTGCGCATTAATAGAAGCGTGCAGGCTGATCCGAAAAGAAAGAGTACTTACAGTTATAAAGCTTGCAGAGTTAGGATGCAGGATGTTAGGGATTGATAATCCGCGGATCGGTGTGGCAGGATTAAATCCGCATTGCTCCGAAGACGGGTTGTTCGGTACAGAAGAAATAAGCGAAATTATTCCGGCGGTTCAAGAGGCGAAACAGCTCGGAATAAATGTGGAAGGGCCGATACCTCCGGATACAGTTTTTGTAAAGTGCAAAGCGGGTTTCTATGATATTGTAGTTGCCATGTACCATGATCAGGGGCATATTCCTTTGAAATTGAACGCATTTCGATGGGATGAAGAAAATAAACAGTATGGATCAGTCCGAGGTATCAATTGTACGATAGGATTGCCGGTTATACGGGTTTCTGTGGATCATGGGACAGCGTTTGGAAAAGCCGGGGAGGGCAGAGCGAATGCTGACAGTATGGTTGAAGCAATTGAGGTAGGACTTACTATGGCAGAAAATAGGAATTAAAATAAAAAAATAGGAAAAAGAGGAAAAAGCAATGAATAAAATCATGGATGACATTTCAAAATGGACAATAAGCAAACGAGAGAAATATTTAACAAAAGTATTTGAAGAAAAGATGGGGAAAACACTTGAGTTAAAAAATCCAACTACTTTTTCCGAGATGATACAATGGATGAAATTATATTATCATGATCCAGCAATGTCTCGATGTGCTGACAAGGTTACCTTTAAAGATTATGCAAAAGAAAAACTGGGAAAGGACTATACGGTTCCGATATATCAAGTGTGGGAATCAGCAGAGGATGTTGACCTTAATAATATTCCAGAACAATGTGCTATAAAATCAAATTGTTGTAGTGATGGGGTTAACATTTTATTAGTCACTGATAAAAATTCATTTGATATTAAGAAGGCAGAAAAGGAAATAAAAGAAAATTGGTTTGATAGATTAAAATTACATACGAATTCTTTTGCAAACTATTATTACGATGTAAAGCCGAAGGTATATGCTGAGGAGTACATAAAGAATGCTGATGATTATGATATCTTGTGTTTTCACGGTGAACCTAAATTTGTTTATGTTAAGACGGAACATTTTGATAATGGCGTGAATCGCGAAGTTGGATATCCTGTGAGCTTTTATACAACAGAATGGGAATATATAAATGCAAAATATAAGGATATGCCAACTAAGTCAGATATTTGCAGACCTGTACATTTAGATGAAATGCTAGAAATCAGCAGGAATATTTCAAAGGATTTTCCGTTTGTAAGAGTGGATTTTTTTGAGAACAATGGAAGGGTGTATCTGGCAGAGTTATCCTTTGCACCATGGGCAGGTCTTAGACCGTATGAACCAGAATCGATGGATTGTGAAATGGGTAAGTGGCTGGACATAGTACATGCGGCGAATCCGATGTACATTAAGAAGAATTAGGGAGAATATATAGAATGGCAGAGTTTCGTCAATGGAGGGAGACAGACCGTGTATACCTGAAGGATGTGGTGCCGCTTGATACACCGTATAATGCGGCTCTTGAGGTGTCTTCTTTCTGTAATTTGAAATGCATATATTGCGCACATTCCATAAATCACAGGCAATATGAAGGAAATATGACAGATGAATTGGTAGATAGAATACTATGTGATTTGGCTGAATTTCCTAAAAAAATAAAGAAAGTGAATCTTTTTGGCTTTGGAGAATCCCTTTGCCATCCTAAGTTTTCAGAGATAGTTGGAAAGGTGAATAAAGCGGGGGTTGCAGAAGCTGTTGAATTTACTACAAATGGTGTACTCCTTACAAAGGATAGGATAGACCGCATTATGGAAAACGGAGGAATGCAGACCATAAGAATCTCATTACAAGGAATTGATGCATCGGCGTATAAACAGTTCGGCGGAATAAATATTGATTTTGATTCATTTCTGTCCAATCTAAGGTATTTGTATGAGCAGAGGGGAAATATGAAAGTGCGCATGAAAGTAGCAGATATTGCGTTAAAGGGGATACCTGATGGAGAAGAACGATTTAAAGAACTGTTTGGTGGTATGGCAGACTCGATTTATATAGAGCATATTTTGCCAATATATGCAGGAATGGATTATGATAACATAGAAGAGGATATTAATAAAGATGTACTTGATGGCAGAATGCATGTTCATCAGGAAAAGATAAATAAGGTATGTCATAGAGCATTCTATAGAATGAGGCTTCGCGCTAATGGAGATGTAACGGCGGCATGTTGTGATGCTACACAGGATGTTAAATATGGCAATATTTGGAAAGATTCTCTATATAACATATGGAATGGGGATGCGCATATGGCGTTTCTAAAAATGCAGCTTGAAGGGAAAAGGTTTCAGCATCCCTATTGTAAAGCATGTATGATGCCAAATGATATTACATCAGAAGCGGATTTACTTGACTCTTATGCGGAAAAGATTTTAGAACGCATGGAGGCAAAATAATAGTTAGTAAATATTTACTTGAAGAATTAGTTACTGGCTTCTTTCTGTAAAAGAAATAATCCAGAAAAAAGCAAAACTTATTTATAGTTATATTGATGAAAGCAACTGTTTCATGGAATCATCAATAGGGAATTTCGTTCGGCAATAAATGTTACTTTTACAACAGGAAACAATGATATTGATTTTGTTAAAGTATCAAAGAAAGTGGGATTTGTAGGAGTTAAGGGTCACAGATTCATAAGAGGGTTGAGAGATTCTTTATATAATGCAATACCGATTGGACATATGGAAGCTCTCATAAAGTATATGAAAGTTTATGAAGTGGAGCGCATGAAACACTAGTTGATGAAAGGTGGTAGGAAAGTGGAAAAATTTGCTGACTTACTTATTTGGGGCGCTGGAGAAATGGGAAAAAGGATTTTAATGCATCTTGGGCCAGAAAATGTGGTTGCATTTATTGATGGTAATGCTCAAAAAATAGGGAAGCATTTTTATGGAAAACCTATAATTTCTTATGAGACATATAAAAAAAAGTATAAGGATTATTTTATGGTGGTAAGTCCCCGAGAAAGCACGAACATAGAGGAAACACTCTTGAAAGATAGTATTGTAAGTTTTTTTAAACTGTGTAATTGTCCTCCTGAGTTCTCGGAACCATTTCCAAGGCAAATATTAAGGCAATGTGTGACTTCGGAATTAGAAAAAGAAGAAAAAGCTGTTTTTATATATGGAAAAAGTTTGTATTCTGTCATACTGAATCAGTGGATAAAAAAAGTAAGAGGAAGATATGCTGATATCATTGTTCCGCATGGAATCAACAGAGTATTTTTTTATTTGTTACAGAAAAACTTTCCTAATATGAAGTTTTTTACAGAGGAAGAAAGGATAGAGAACATACGAAAGAGTGATTCTAAAATATATATATCCGATCGATGGGAAATTGCACATTTGCAAAAGAAGATCGGGGATTCTGAGCGAATAGTAAATGCATTTGATTTGGCAGAGGAGAAAAACAAGTACTTTAGTCCTGAATTATTTAAGCTTAAAAATATTCATGAAGGAGAGACATGCTTTATTATTGGCTTAGGACCGAGTTTGAAAGCGGATGACCTGTCTTTACTACACCAGAACCATATTATTTCGTTTAGTGTAAATAACATTGCAAAGATTTTTAAAGAAACAGAATGGCGACCGGAGTATTATGTTATGACAGATAAAAATGCCTTTTTGGATCCGAATTTAGCACATCCTGAGCAAAGATGTAAAAAAAATGCATTTTTGTCTGAAGAGCAGGAAGAGTTTTGGAAGAATAATTTTTCTGAGAAAAATATTAGATTTCACTGGCGTTATAATCTTCCGGATATGGAGGAAGAACTGTTTTCAGACAATGTAGCTAAAGTGTGTGGAAATGGTGGTACTTGTATATATATGTGCCTTCAAATTGCAGTTTATATGGGCTTTAAAAATATTTATCTACTGGGAATTGATTTGACAGACATGTCACAGGGGGTAAAACAGTCGCCAACGTATAAACATTTTTATCAAGAAGAAGAGTTGATATCCCGCTTGTGGTTAGATCTTATATTGAAAGGGTATAAATCGGCCCGCAAATATGCTGACACGCATCACATCCATATTTATAATGCTACACGCGGTGGTTATTTAGAAATTTTTGATAGAGTTGATTTTGATTCCCTATTTAAGAATGGAATATTTGTATCAAATGATTAATTTAGATAGAACGAACAATTTTGCAATATTCGGAGGCCAGGAATGAAAGTTTTATCGTATGCATGGTATATTTATGATTCAAGCTTAGAACCATTCAATAAGAATTATACAGGGGGAGGATTGGTTGTAAGAAACTTGTGTAATTATATAGGGAAATATCACGAATCCTATTTGTTTTTGGGGCAGGCGATTGAACCAGAGATTATGGTTGAAAATATTAAAATTGTGAAAACGGATTACGATATCACACAAACAAATGTGAAGGGCGATAATAAAAAATACATTGCTTATATGACAGATATATTTGCAAAGGCTATAAAAAAAATTCAGCCAGATATTATTAATTTTCACGATTATGGAGATTTAGCGGCATCAATTGTCAAGCAAGTATGTTCTAAGTTGAAAATTCCTTATGTTATTACGTGCCATTTGTATGAAGCAAAAAATGTAGAATACAGTGGATATGAAGATGCGCGTGAAGTCTCAAGAAAGTTGCTAGAATTACCAAATATAAAAATCATTACGGTAAGTAATGGAATGAAAAGAAAAATATTAGAAGATTATAGGGATTATGATGAAAAACGATTAGTTCCGATATTAAACGGCACAGATTTTAAGGCAGACTGCCGTGATAACACTTTAAAGAAGGAACTTGGCATTGGTAATAGAAAGATCTTATTATGTGCGGGAAGCATAGGGAACAGAAAAAATCAGATCCAGTTATTGCGGGTTTTTGCTCAGGATGCCAGTCTTAGAGAAAAGGTATGTGTTATATTTTGTGGGAAAATAGCGGTGTGTTCTACATACAATATTATAGATGAAATTGAAAAAGCAGATTTAACAGATTGTATGTTATATGTGGGAGCATTGCAGAATGAAAAGATGAAAGATTTTTATTCAATATCTGATGCGTTAATTATGCCCAGTTATGCGGAAGGGTTGAGTATATCTGCGTTAGAGGCGATTGCCTATGGTTTACCGGTCATCATGTATGCTGACTCTGAATGTGCGGATGATCTGAACGATCAGAAAGTAACTTGTTTTGCTGATTCTCACAGCGATGCATCTATGGGTAAGGCAATCCATGAGTGGTATGAAAAATCGTGGGACAGAGAATATATAAAAAATTTTTCGAAACGCTTCACGATGGAGGAAATGGCAAAAAATTATTTGAAATTCTATGAAAAAACATTATCAGAAATGTAGAATTTAAATTTCTATGTCAGGGAGAATATTTATGCTAAATGGGAAGATAGTATTAATTACAGGTGGAACAGGTTCTTTTGGCAATTACTTTACAGAGTGTGTGTTGAAACATTATAAACCAAAGAAAATCGTTATTTATTCCAGAGATGAATATAAGCAATTCAATATGGCAAATAAATATAAAGATTATACGGATGTGATGCGGTTTTTTATAGGAGATGTTAGAGATAAAGAGCGATTGCTCCGCGCACTGGACGGAGTGGATTATGTTATTCATGCGGCAGCGTTAAAACAGGTTCCGGCTTGTGAATATAACCCAATTGAAGCCGTAAAGACAAATATAGACGGTGCAATGAATATTGTAAATGCTGTTTTGGATACTCCGAGTGTGAAACGGGTTGTTGCTTTGTCTACGGATAAGGCAGTCAATCCGGTGAATTTGTATGGTGGTACGAAGCTGGTTTCGGACAAGCTTTTTGTTGCGGCGAATGCATATTCAGGGACAAAAGATGTGAGGTTTTCTGTTGTCCGTTATGGAAATGTAGCGGGAAGCCGGGGATCTGTCATCCCGTTTTTCAGGCAGATCATTGAGAATGGGGGTAAGGAACTGCCGATTACAGATTATCGTATGACGAGATTCTGGATTAGTCTGGAAGAGGGAGTACAACTGGTGATTAAAGCATTAACGGAAGCAAATGGGGGAGAGACATTTATTTCCAAAATCCCGTCTTTTAAGATTCCGGATTTGGCACAGGCAATGTTGCCAGGATGTGGGATGCCTGAGGTAGGGATACGTGAAGGAGAGAAACTACATGAGGTGATGATAACGGCGGAGGATTCATCGACTACATATGAGTATGAAAAGCATTATATTATCTATCCTCACTATAACTGGTGGGGAAAAGAGAATATTATTTCTGGCGGAAAAAAAGTAAAAGAGGGATTTGAATATAATTCAGGAACAAACCAGAAATGGCTGACGGTGGAGCAGTTGCAGAAATTACTTACAGATATGAAGTTGGAACATTAGGAGCTAACTAGACAATAGACACTAAACCGTAATTGTAAGTCAGAAATAGAAGTGGTATTGACTGTCAAAAGATTTTGGAAAGGAAGGGAAAAGGCCATGAAAACATCGTAAAATAACGATATACTCACAACCTATATAACATGAAGTGCGTTGACTGACTAGAAATGCTCGCCACGAGACAGATCCATTTTTGGGATATTAAGTGTGTATGAGGGATCGCCATTCTTGCGGTTGTATTCATCCTGGATGGTGTATGTTACAATCTCCGTTGTTGGATTATCACGGGGGACCATCCGCCTTGTTCTGTCAATGACAGTTCTGCAAAGTGACACATTATATTGCTGCTGTTTGTTTTGGTATTACGCTGGTTCATTGATTTTGTCCTCCTTGTGGTTTCGTTTTTCTTGTATCTCATCGTATATTTGCTTGTAAGTGACATGGTGGTCAAGGAAGTCCTTAAGAAGTCCGAAAAACTTCTTTCCGAGACTGCGGCAGGGACCAAGTGAGCATGTAATGTATGCAGTAGCCAAGTCAATCGTTGTATTGATAGCATTCTCTTTGAGTATACGGATATAACGCTTAAAATCATGGTTAATAAGAACAAGATTTTCCACAGGGACATCGATGTTTCGGATGGAGTGGTAGTTACCGTAAGTGAACTCTGTGCCGGTCTTCATCATATAGAACATCGCTACGGAAAGCTTACATGCAACGGTGTTAGCTACCTTTTTCTTTTTGCCGGTTTGTTGTTGTAGGTTGTATCTCCAGCTACCGAACATCTCGTTGTGCCGGTGGATCAGTCGGTGGGCACTCATGTTCAATGCTTTATGCAAGGGCATGCATCCGCCGCATATGATAGTGCTGGTTACTTTTCCGGCGCTGATCTTGAGGCTCGGGTCGAGACCGCAGTATGCAGACAGTGCTTTCGCATTGTGGAAACGTCTTGGAGTTATGACTCTTGGCAAGCTAGATGATGGCAGTCAGATCGCCTATTTGCGGGACTGTGGCAAGAATACGGATCATTTCGTCTCCGGGAATTCCTCAACTTGTGCGGTAAGCCGGTCAAATTTTTCGTATTCTTCACGGAGGAGGGTACGGACTTCCATAGGAATCGAGATTGGACATAAGCCGTCAATAGCACTGGGGTTGTCGGATATCTGGTCTGCAACGATGGCACGGACCTTTGGGTCTCTGACAACACTTCCGTTACATCCGACAGTGAGACCACAACGAGTAATGGTGTTATTGATACGGGTGCCTGTACAGTTGCCTCTTGGACACACCGGTCACGCTGGGAGATTATTACCCGGAGGGTTTTGACATCTTCGTTGGGAATATAGCATTCACGCCAGATGTTGATCTGGTCATGAAGGGCAAGAAAACGGCTGTCAAGGACATCAGTCTTGCGTTTATTAGCCCCTGCAATTGCGGGATTGATGATGGTTGGATGATTGCCCCAAGCCATACATACAGGCATATGGTAGTTAGCCGTTGATTCTACGAGATAGTGCAATGGCTCGGAGAGATCTGGAACAGGCTCCGCTTTTGTCGTTAAGAGGTCGATACACCAGTCCCGGGCAGCGATGAGGATGTTTCATTTTGTTGAGAAACCCGATAGGGATGGAGTACTACAGGTACTGCATCATCATAAAGCAAAGGCCAGCAAAGAGAAGCAGGGTAAGCGTCCACGGAGTATCCGTACCCTGCACAGTGGGCAGGTCAGTAAGATCAAGATACAAACAAGAGCTGTAGCCAACAGTAGTTCATTCCGTAGGGCAAGACCCTGTTAGAAAGCTTAGCGGGCACTCAGTGTAAGAACAGGTGGGACGAAGAAAGTTGGTACAGGATACCATTAGACACGGAAGGTTCACCATCATAGTTAACAGAGGAATTATAGCCTTTATAAACCATAACAATAGGATGCTTTATAAAGCATACCCTCATTTAACTATTCAGTACAAGATACGATGACTGTTCTGCACTTTTAGCTCCTGTTTAAGAGGGAACTATTTAAAGAAAAAGCCTAAAAATCAGTGATTTAGGGCTTGGCAATATTAGAAAGGAAAAGGCAATATGCGATTGGCAATAATTCCTGCACGTGGAGGAAGTAAAAGAATCCCGAAGAAGAACATAAAAGACTTTTGTGGTAGACCAATTATAGCTTATTCAATAAATGCAGCGATAAAAAGTAGTCTTTTTGATATAGTGATGGTTTCAACGGATTCTGAGGAGATTGCATCGCTAGCGAAGGAATATGGTGCTGAAGTACCATTTCTTCGAAGCAACAGAACTAGTGACGATTATGCGACAACGTCAGATGTGCTTGAAGAGGTTTTAGTTAGGTATAAAGATATAGGATATACTTTTGATTGTTTTTGTTGTATTTATCCTACAGCACCTCTTGTTACTGCTACTAAGTTAAATGAAGCCTTTACTCTTTTTGAAGATAAAAAAGCAGAAGCTGTGTTGCCAGTGGTAAAGTATAGCTACCCGCCCCAACGAGCGATAGTTATAAAAGATGGTTTAGCATCCTTTCAATATATTGAAAACAGGTTTGCTAGGAGCCAGGATCTTGAAGCAATATATCATGACGCGGGACAATTCTATTTTCTTCGAACGGAAGCATTTGTCAAACAGCATGATCTTGTTCTAAAAAAAACAATACCCCTTATTGTGAATGAGCTTGAAGTTCAGGACATCGATAATGAAACAGACTGGAAGCTTGCAGAGACAAAATATAGAATGGCGGTAAAGACTGATGGATAAAACAATATTATTGCTTGGCGATACAGGAATGTTGGGTCAATCGATACGCAAGGAATTTGAGAAACAAGGGTATTTGGTTATAGGTGCAAGCAGATCGAGTAAGGATTATGCAATCAACTTGTTATATGATAATCGGATAAAAAATTTTTAGTGAGGTGAAACCGGATATAGTCATTAATTCTGCGGCAATCGTCAGTATAGATGTATGTGAAGAAAATCTATCTGATGCATATTTGATTAATGGACGGTTTCCTGGAATCGTGGCAGAGAACTGTAAAGAATCTGGTGCGTATTTTGTTCAAATTTCTACAGATCATTTTTTTAGTGGTGATGGAGAAAAAAACATAGCGAAAGTGACAAAGTTATGTTGGTTAATGAATATGCAAGAACTAAATATATTGGAGAACAGTTGAGTTTGATCTATGATAATAGTTTAGTAGTAAGAACCAATGTTGTTGGGTTTAGAGGAAAGGGACCAGACACATTTATAGAGTGGGTAATAAGATGCATGGAAATTCAAGAGGCGATGTCCTTGTATTATGATTTTTATACATCATCAATCAACTCAAAAGATTTTGCGAGGATTTTGGTAGATGTTATTCACAAAAAAACAACAGGTGTACTTAATATTTCATCATCTGAGGTGGTTAATAAGAAGGACTTTATTCTAGAACTTGTCAAAGAAATATACGGGTATATACCTCAATATAAGAAGAAGCCATTCATAGTGTCAGTAAAACAAAACGATCCGACTCTATTGGATTAGATACTAGCTGTGTTGAAGAAATGTTTGAGATGTTGGATACAGCGATTGTAAACGGGATTTGCATAATAGATACGGCTCGTGCCTATGGGACAGCGGAGATTATATTGGGGAACTATTTTGCATCCAGAAAAAGTGCAGAATATGTAAAGATTATTTCCAAGCTGCGGCCAAATATCATTGAGGAAGACGAGACGGATATTTGTGGTGTGGTCAGGAGAGAGTGGGAAGAGACCCTGAACCGCTTCGTGTGAAACAATTAAACGGTTATTTGCTGCATACACCGGAGTATATTTATCAACCCAAGATTATAGAAGCATTAAGGACGTTGAAAGAAGAAAAGCTTGTGGAGCATATCGGGGTGTCCATCTATGAACTTTGCTTCTTGTATAAAGTTTTCTTGCATTCCTCTCTGATCAAGAACACTATATGGCAGTTGAATATAGTCAATCCCCTCTGTCTTTAACGTTGCATATCCCTCCGAAAGAAGGAGAGAGCCTTCCAAAAGAATTGATAGAGGAATTAAAGAAAGCTTTTGTGGATATTGAAAAAAACACTATATTTCCTAGCTTGTGGTCAAACGGAAGAAAGGCTGATTGACATGTTGTTTTTAAGAAAAGTTACGAATGAAGATATCGATCTGCTATTTACGTGGGCAAATGAGGCTTCGACTCGATTGAACTCTTTTTGTTCCGCTCAAATAGCTTACGAAGAGCACAAGGAATGGTTTAAAAGTATTGTTAACAGTGCAGAACAATGGCAGTATATCCTGATGTGCGATTCTAAGGCAATTGGACAAGTGAGGTTATTAATAAAAGATTGTGAAGCTGAAATAAATTATAGTATATCTGAACCTTATCGAGGATGCGGACATGGAAATGAAATGATCCGCTTGATTAAGCAAAAAGTTAGAAACGAATTTCCGTATGTAAGCAAATTAATTGCAAAAGTAAAACCATCAAATGTTGCTTCGATTTATTGCTTTGAAAAAAATCAGTTTGAAGAAAAGTTTCGACAGTATGAATACATAATGGAGAATTATAAGCAGCGTTCAGAAGAAAGATATAATGACGAAACGGATATAGTTGCAGGGGGGCTAAAAATTCTTTACCTAACGAACAATAAAAATACCCTGCCGTTGTTTAAATGGATTGCTGAAAGGTGTAAGGCAGAAATATTCAGCGACAGACTGACGATAGATATCTTGTCATATTTAAAACCGGAACTTGTGATTAGTTATAATTATAGCTACTTAATTTCAAGGCAATGCATAAAATATGTAAATTATAATATTATCAATATGCACATATCGTATCTTCCGTGGAATAAAGGAGTAAGCCCTAATTTATGGAGTTTTATTGATGATAC
Organism: Dorea sp. 5-2; assembly: GCF_000403455.2. Lineage (GTDB taxonomy): Bacteria > Bacillota > Clostridia > Lachnospirales > Lachnospiraceae > Sporofaciens. The sequence continues at coordinate 326,102 of NZ_KE159737.1, forward strand.
GCCTAAGGGTGTTACTATTCATATGCTTACAGAAGGGCTTGATGAAGGAGATATTATTTATCAAGAGATTATACAATTTGATCCAAATCTGGAATCGTTTGAATCTACATATAAGAAATTAAATGATGCTATCGAGAAACTTTTTATGCTTCATTGGGATGAAATAAAATCTGGAAAATATAAGGTGGTTGCGAGAAAGCAGGAGGGAGAGGGAAGCTATCATACAATTTCTGATTTGAATTTGTTGAAAAGGCAGATTGATTTTAAGTGGTCTGATAATATTAGTAATTTCTTGCAAATATATCATCAGAAACAAGTAAGGAAAGCGCCGGAGATAGAATAAGGTTATGATATTATTTAGAGCGGATGGAAATACAAAAATAGGAATGGGTCATATTATGCGGTGCCTCTCTATTGCAGATACATTCCGGAGAAATGGAAAAGATTGTACGTTTGTCTTGGCGGATATATCAATAAAACTCTGATTTCATCTTGCAATCTTGCCGTAACCGCAGCCGGAAGTACGATGTATGAGATATGCGCATGTGGAGTATCTATGATTACATATATAATAGCGGACAACCAGATTACGGGGGCCAAAGTGTTTGAAAGAACCCCGGAAGAAAGATCTATGAGGGAATTGGAGGACTTTCTAAAAATTATATGCAGCGTGTAAATATGGGAAAGAGAATGCAAAGACTTGTGGATGGACACGGTGCAGACAGAATTGTCAGCGAACTAATTGTTTAAGATGGATAAATCTATCATTTAAGTAGAGGATATCAGGATGAAATATATAGCTATGATTCAGGCAAGATGTGGTTCTTCGCGACTGCCGAATAAAGTGTTAAAAGAGATATCCGGGAAACCGGATCTTCAGTGGGTGATCGAGCGGGTGAGGCGGAGCTTGTTGATGGATGAGGTTATGGTCGTTACCTCAATTGAAAAAAGCAACTTGCCGCTTTTTAAGCTTTGTGCAGAACTGGGAGTGCGTGTTTTTGCCGGATCGGAGGAGGATGTACTTGACCGGTATTATCAGGCGGCAAAACTGCTAAAACCGGAGTATATAGTAAGGATTACGGCAGACTGCCCGCTGTTTGACTGGCGATATCTGGATATGGCGGTGGAGCAGATGGAAGTGGATACGGACTATATGGCAGAAATGACGGAGAGTTTTCCAGATGGAGAAGATATCGAGATCATAAAGTATTCGGTACTGCAGAAAAGCTGGAGGGAAGCAAAGCTGGCTTCCGAGAGGGAGCATGTTACCATGTACATCAAGAATCATCCGGAACAGTTTCGCATCCAGAATCTGGAATGTCCAATCAGGGAGATCGGAGACAAAAGATGGACACTGGATGAGGATGAGGATTATGAGTTTATCAGTGCGGTCTACCGCCATTTTATTTCCCGGGGCAGGGAAGATTTTGTAACGGAAGATATTCTTACATTTTTGAAGGAGCATCCGCAGCTGGAACAGCTGAATGCAAAATATAAGAGAAATGAAGGATTATTAAAATCCCTGGCAGGTGATAGGGTCATACAGTTGGAGGAGAAATAAAATGGGACGTGGACAGGAGCTTTATAACAGGGCAAAAGAGATAATACCGGGAGGTACGCAACTGCTGAGCAAGCGCCCGGAAATGTGGTTGCCTGACTTGTGGCCGGCATATTACAGTAAGGCAAAGGGGTGCGAAGTATGGGATCTGGACGAAAATCATTATTATGATATGAGCATCATGGGGGTAGGTGCAAATGTGCTGGGCTATGCATTTGATGAAGTGGATGAAGAAGCAAAAAGAGCGATTGATTGTTCCGGGATGTGTACTTTAAATGCGCCGGAGGAGGTAGAGCTTGCTGAAAAGCTTCTAAAGCTTCATCCATGGGCGGATATGGTCCGCTATGCGAAAGCCGGCGGGGAAGCAATGTCTGTGGCTGCGCGTATCGTAAGAGCTTACACAGGGAGAGATATTGTGCTGGTCTGTGGCTATCATGGATGGCATGACTGGTATCTTTCAGCGAATCTTGTTAAGGGAGATCCGCTGGCAGATGTGCATTTGAAAGGATTGGAACCGGCAGGGGTACCAAGAGGACTTGCGGGAAGCAACCTGATCTTCCACTATAACGATATGGAAGAGTTTCAAAAGCTGATGACGGAGTATGAGGGAGAGATTGCTGCCGTAATCATGGAGCCGATCCGTAATGATGCCCCAAAGCCTGGATATTTGGAGGAGATCAGGAAGGTAACGAAAGAGAAGCAAATCGTGTTGGTATTCGATGAAATTACGGCGGGCTTCCGCATTTGTGCAGGGGGAAGCCATCTGGTATTAGGGGTAGAGCCTGACATAGCGGTTTTGGGAAAGGCCATGTCAAATGGATATCCGGTTTCAGCCATTATTGGCAGAAAAAGTGTGATGGAGGCGGCTCAGGATACTTTTATCAGTAGCACGTTCTGGACAGAACGGATTGCGTTTGCAGCAACCGTGGCATCCATCGATTGTTACCAGAAATACCAGGTAGAAGAGCATCAGAAAAGGATTGGGAAAAAGGTGCAGGGGGGCTGGAAGGCAATCGCAAAGAAAACGGGAGTCAGAATTCACATATCTGGGATTTTGCCGCTTAGTCATTTTGAATTTGAATATGATAACCCTTTGGTATATAAGACGTATTTTACACAGGAGATGTTGGCGGAGGGTTTTCTGGCGGGAACCGGATTGTATGTATCATTGGCACATACAGATGAGATTGTTGAAAAATATTTGCAGGCAGTGGAGAGAGTTTTGGGAAAGATTGAGGAGATCAGAAAAAAGGGTGGGGATATAGCAGATGATTTAAAGGGATCAGTGTGCCATGCGGGTTTTGAAAGATTAAATTGAGGTGGCAACTATGAGAATAAGATTAAATGAAGAACGCTGTATAGGAGACGGACAGCCGGTATATATCATAGCCGAGATGTCGGCGAATCATGCCGGAGATCTGAAGCGTGCAAAAGAGATAATTTACGCCGCAAAAGAAGCCGGGGCAGACTGTGTTAAAATTCAGACCTATACGCCGGATACACTGACGATTGACTGTGATAACGAATATTTTCATATCGGAAATGGAATATGGGAAGGGGAAAATCTGTACCAGCTATATGGGAAGGCATTTACACCCTGGGAATGGCAGGCAGAATTAAAAGCAGAAGCAAAAAAAGTTGGAATTGACTTTTTTTCAACTCCGTTTGACCGAAGCTCTGTTGATTTTTTGGAAGAGATCGGGGTGGAATTTTACAAGATTGCTTCTTTCGAGTTGGTAGATATACCTCTAATAGAATATGTTGCGTCCAAAGGGAAACCGATAATTCTGTCCACAGGGATGGGATCACTAGGCGAGATTGAGGATGCTGTAAATGCAATACGCGGGAAGAACAATGAGCAGCTTGTTCTGCTGCGTTGTGCCAGCGCTTATCCAGCGGTAACAGATGAGATGAATCTGGCAACTATGGTGAATATGAAAGAAATATTCGGAGTATCGGTAGGGTTATCCGATCACTCGATGGGATCTGTTGGTGCGGTAGCGGCTGTTGCACTGGGGGCTTCTGTGATAGAAAAACACTTTTGTCTGGATAGGGAGATAGAGAATCCAGATGCTTTTTTTTCAATGGATCCGGATGAGTTTAAGCAGATGGTTTTAGATATCAGGCAGGCGGAGCGGGCAATTGGCCGTGTTAAATATGGCATATCAGCGCAGGAAGCAGACAGCAGTATTTTTCGCAAGTCATTATTTTGTGTACAGGATATTAGGAAAGGCGAGACGCTTACAGAGGAAAACGTAAGGGTAATCCGCCCGGGATACGGACTGCCGCCTAAGTTTTATCAGGACATATTAGGAAAGATTGCGTCACGGGACATTAAAAGAGGAACACCGCTTGATTTTTTCATGTTGGAACGAGCAGAAAGAGATTTTGAAGAAGGTGATTTGTAGTGCAGGCTTCGGGTATAGTATCCGAATGGATAAACGGTGTATGGGGCGTGGAAAGAGAAAATAGGAGAACGGATGTTATATATCGAGGTGGGTATGAATGATGTGCCTTTAAGGGAAATGTTTTGTAATTGTGAGAAAACAGTAATAAAAACGAGGAGAATAAAAATGGAAAAACTTGCAATTAAAGGTGGTTATCCTGTTCGTGGTGGCAAGATTTTTTATGGACGCCAATGGATTGACGAAGATGATATTCAAGCAGTTGCTACAGTTTTGCGCTCAGATTATATTACTTGCGGACCTAAGGTTGATGAATTGGAGAGAACCCTTTGCGAGTTTACGGGAGCTAAGTATGCTGTAGCTGTGAACTCGGGAACTTCTGCTCTTCATTGTGCATGTATTGCAGCGGGAGTTGGCTCCGGTGACGAGGTGATAACAACACCTATTACATTTGCGGCTTCGGCAAACAGTGTTTTGTATTGTGGAGCAAAGCCGGTTTTTGCCGATATCAACCCAGAATTCTATAACATTGATCCAGAATCAATTCGGGCACATATTACAGAACATACAAAGGCGATAGTAGCTGTGGACTTTACAGGACAGGCTGTCCAAATCGACGAGATTAGAACAATCTGCAAGGAATATAATCTTACCTTTATTGAAGATGCTGCCCATTCAATTGCAACTAAGTATAAGGGGCAACAGGTGGGTTCTCTGGCCGATATGACTTGTTTTTCCTTTCATCCCGTTAAAACAGTTACCGGTGGCGAGGGCGGAGCAATTCTTACTAATGATGAGGAATTCTATAAAAAATTAGTTCTTGCTCACACTCATGGCATCACTCATGATGAAAGCATGATGGAAGGCGCGCCTCATGAGGGACCGTGGTGTTATGAACAGGTCAGCTTAGGCTATAACTATCGTCTCACGGACTTCCAGGCGGCTTTGATCACATCGCAGCTTGGGAAAATTGAAATTTTTGCGAGTAGACGGAAGGAAATAGTAAAGAGATATGATGAAGCATTCTCCAGTGTGCCGGAAATCTTCATACAGAAGGAGATTTCAGAGTCTGATACATGTAGACACCTCTACATTATTCAGCTGAACTTGAATCAGCTTACGTGCACTCGTAGAGAGTTTTTTGATGCAATGAGTGCAGAGAATGTTCAATGTCAGATTCATTATATACCGGTGTACTGGTTTCCATTTTATCAACATATGGGATATAAGAAGGGGATTTGTCCTAATGCTGAAGAAATGTACAAAGGTATTATGAGTATACCGTTATATCCGAGGATGTCAGACCAAGATGTGGAAGATGTTATCCATGCAGTGAAGAAAGTTGTAGCGAATTATAGGAGATAACTGGGAAGTATGAAGAGGTATAGAGCATGTTAGAGAGCGGTTGAAAAAAATGAGGTAGAGGTGGGATATTAATTGTGATAGGACACTCTATGAGGGGACAATAGATGTTATATATCAGGACAGATATGAATAATACGATTGCGACAGGGCATATGATGCGTTGCCTTTCAATTGCAGATGCAGCGGCAAAATTCGGTAAAAGAACAACGTTTATTCTTGCAGATGAACAGGCAGTGGAGATTATTCGGGAGCGGGGACATGAGACAGTTGTTCTTTATTCTAAATGGAATGACATGGATGCGGAACTGGATACATTACAGAAAATAATTGAAGAACTTAGGATATCAGTTATGTTAATTGATAGTTATATGGTGACTCGGAATTATTTAAGTATCTTATCAGAGCAGGTTAAGACGATTTATCTGGATGACTTAAATGCATTTTGTTATCCAGTACACGCTTTGATTTGTTATGCAGTTTACTGGAAAAAGTTTTGTTATCACCTCAATTATCAAAAGGCAAAACTTTTGTTAGGGCTTTCATATGTGCCTTTGAGGGAAATCTTTTGTAACTGTGAAAAAAAAGTGATAAAAACAGAAACGGAGAATCTTTTAATTTTATCGGGAGGTACGGATTACTTCCATATATTGGAGAGAATTTTGCAGAGGATAGAGAAGAAAAAATATCGTAGTATTGTTGTTATATGTGGAAACTACTATGAGGATTATGAAATGCTTTGCGGTCAGTACAAAGAGTATGAACAGATACATTTTTATAAGGCAGTTAAAAATATAGAAGATTATATGAAACAGGCAGATATGGCAGTTTCGGCAGGTGGAACAACTCTTTATGAACTTTGCGCTTTTGGAACCCCGACGGTGTCTTATTCTTTTACAGATAACCAGATAGATAATGTACGTGAATTTCAGGAAGAAGGAATTATTGATTATGCTGGAGATGTCCGTGATACAGACATTTTTGAGAATATAAACAGAATATTAAACAGGTATTTTGGTGATCGGGTGTTACGGGAAGAACGCTCGAAAAGAATGCAAAAGTTGGTAGACGGAAAAGGAGCGGAAAGAATTGCAGAAACGCTTATTGGAATGACGGAAAGAGAGTAAAATACAACTGGAGAAGGTGGTATGATTACCAAGATGTGATACAGGCAGTAAAGTCATTTTTGCAAGTATATGGAAATTAGGGTTGATATAAGAACAGGAGTGTAAAAATTATGATGTTAAGAGAAAAATTTCCATGTGAAGAGAATGATATTCAGAAAAATAGGATTACTATAGAAGATATTAAACAGATTTATTGGAAAATGGGAGATTCTCGTTCACGCAATATATTTGAGAATCGGTTAATGTATTCCCTTACAGGGGATTATAAATATATAGGAAAAATTATAGCTAAAACAGAAGCCGCAAAAAATATTGAGAAAATGTTGGAAGGCTTGGAAACGGTATATATATATGGAGTAGGAGTAAGAGGGAAACTTTTAGTTGAGATATTTGAGAATATAAATTGGAAGGGGTTTATCGACCTAAATAAGGACGGCTTTTATATGGATTATCCCATATATTACTTTAGTGATTTTGAATATCATCGAGGAGATGTCATAGTTATTTCCAATGCTTGTGATGGTGATAAGATACAGCAAGCTTTGATGGACGATAAAAGAATACCTGAAAAAAATATTATTTTATTAAACGATTATATAAAACATGTTAAAGATAATATATATTTTGATCCTTTGTATTTGAAAAATACCAAGATGAAAAATAAAATATTCTTTGATTTGGGATCCTTTGATGGGAAAGATACTATACGAGCAATTGATTACTTTGCCAAGGATGAAATTCGTGTGTATGCAATGGAACCTGACGAAAAAAATTACATAAATTGTGCGGAACATTTACGAGTTTATATGAATACGGTGATACTGCAGAACAAAGGAATTGGGGATAAGAAAGAAACTAAAAGTTTTATGGAAGGTGGCGTAAGTGCTAAATTTTCAGAAAATGGAAATGTGTTAATTGAAGTTGATACCATTGATCATCTGGCAGATAGTCAGGATGTAGGCTTTATTAAAATGGATATTGAAGGGTACGAGGAATCAGCGCTTGATGGTGGGATAGAAACGATTAAAAGATGCTCTCCAATATTAGCGATAAGCATTTATCACAAAAGATCAGATATTTGGAGAATTCCACTGAAAATATTGGAAATCAATCCGAAATATCAATTTTACCTTGGTCATTATTCTTTCGGATGGGATGATACGGTTTTATACGGGATTGCTCGGACATAATTGAGAGAGAGGATTGAGTGTTTATGAAGAAACTTGGCATTGTAGTTCCTGTATTTAACACCGAACTATATTTGACACAGTGCGTTGATAGTATTTTGAGGCAGACGTATACCGATTTTGAAGTGGCATTGGTCGATGACGGTTCAACGGATCATAGCGGAGAAATATGCGATGAGTTTGCCCATAAGGATAGCAGGGTTCGCGTTATTCATCAAGAAAACGCTGGAAAAATTATGGCTAGATATAGAGGGGCAGAGATTCTGGACTGTGAATATCTGACTTTTGTGGATTCTGATGATTGGATTGATCCTAGCACATATAAAAAGATGGAGCAATACTTTGAAAAAGGGATTGATGTGATTTCTTTTCAAATAATCCGATATTTTAACGACACATATCAATATGTTTCGGAGTGCAACTATAAGGAAGGGTTGTATAGAGGAAAAAATATAAGGGAGAGCATATTCCCAACGATGATGTGTGATGATGCCAGAAATGGGTGTGGGTTAGATCCCTCTCTGGCAAATAAAATAATTAAAAAGAGATTGCTTTTGGAAGCTTTGTGTGCAGCTAAACATTTGGATATCAGCTATGGTGATGATGTCGCTGTTATATATCCATTGATGCTTCATGTACAGACGCTTATGATAGTAAAAGAAAATCTGTATTACCATCGCAAACGTCAGGACAATGAAATTGCACCATATTTTTCCGATTATAATTTTTATAGAAAACTGTCGAACCTTTATGAATATTTAAGAAAGGCTATGGGACAAGAATATGATTTTATTAGACAATTGGACTATTTTTATGAAATATCTGTAAAAACCTTTTTAACGAAATATGGTGATAAGACGGAACGAGTGTCCTATTTATTTCCATTTGATAAAATTCCCATGGGGAAGAAGATTGTGCTGTATGGCGCTTCTAAAGTCGGACAAACGTATTACGATCAGATCAGACGCCTTCATTATGGGGAGGTTGTCGCATGGGTTGACAGGTCATACGATTCTTATGCGGAGATGGGAGTAACGGCAGTGGAATCGCTACAAGCATTACATGGCTATGATTATATTGTAATAGCTATAAGAGCAGCTCATATTGCGGAAGAAATCAAACATGATTTGGTTGGGATGGGTGTAGAAGAAGAGAAACTTGTCTGGAGCATTTGAGAAAATAATTTTATCGGGAAAGAGGTAAGGAAGAATACGATGAAATGGACGAATAAGGGACATGAACTAGATCAATATGCGAAGAAACTAACTGCTGGCTTACAGAATAGAAATAAGAGTTACATTTTTGGGGCAGGGAAATTGGGAAAAACATTATTGCCACTGTTCAAGAACTGCAATCGGGAAGTAGTATTTATTGATAATGACACGGAGAAGCAGGCAAGAACAATTGAAGGAATTGAGGTGGTTTCTCTAGAGCATTATTTGCAAAATCGAGATGGATTTATTGTTATCGCGGCATCTATACAAAATATTCCGGTTATCGAGGAACAGTTAGAGGAAAACAAGTTACAAAGAAGGATAGACTTCTGGTTATATCAGGAATTTGTTGATTATTTTTTCCCAATCATTTCTACATACTATTATGACAAAGCATTTGTGCCACTTGCGCAGATTTGTTTGACGGAACGTTGCTCTCTCAAATGCAAAAAATGTGCGCATGGATGTTATGCAGTAGATAATCAGAATGCAAAGGATTTAACGTTGAAGCAGGTGTATAAAAGTGCGGATTCTTTTTTTTCGAAGATAGATTTTGTCCAGGAATTTGTGCTGATAGGAGGGGAACCACTACTTTACAAGCAACTGTCTGAAGCAATCCAATATATTGGACAGCAATACAGAAATCAGATGGGCGTATTTTCCATTACGACAAATGGAACAATTGTGCCAGATGATAAGGTTTTAAAAATGTGTAAGCAATATAATGTTTTGTTTCGGATATCAAATTATAGTGGGTCTATCTCAAAACTAAAACTAGCTTACGACAGACTGACAGCGAAATTGCAGGAATATAGTATTCAGTATAAACTTGGAATGCCAGAGAGTCAGTGGACTGACTATGGTTTTGAGTATGTCAATCGGAATGCATCAGAGGAAGAGCTTATTCAGGTTTTTGATTCCTGTCGGACACCTTGTCGAGAAATTAGAGAAAATAGATATTATTTTTGTGTGATGGCGAGGAGTGTATCGGAAAATTTAGGCTTTCATATAGGACAAAATGATTATTTAGATTTAGATGCACTTCAAGGGGAATGGTATAAGAAAGAATTGCTGGAGTTCAATTTTGGATATTCTGAGAAAGGATATTTGGATATGTGTGGTCATTGCCACGGAGCGGAGCGGACAGATTATCCTATACCGGCGGCAGAACAGGTAAAAGTTTTGTAGGAAAATGCAGGAGCTAAAGTATGGAAAAGTTGTTTTTGTTTGGAACAGGAAAAATATCTAAAAAATACACGCAAGTTTTAAAACAAATACCTGTAGAAATAGAGGGATACATCGATAATGATGAAAATAAATGGGGAGATCAGTGGTATGATAAAAAAATTTATTCACCGAATGTGCTGAATCAGGAAAAGGATTCCTATATTTTAATAGCTTGTGCTGCAAAAGAAGAAATAAGGAAGCAGCTCACCGAAATGGGAAAAATCAAGAAAGTTGTTTCTTTCGGTCAGATTTTGGGATTTTGCAGCCATCATTTAATGAAAAATGCAATAATAAATATGGACAAACAGATAAGCACAGGAGAAGAATCACCGGCTGATAGAGCAATTGTAATTGATAATTTTTATGGCAATTGGGGCGGGGCAGAAGATTGGTGCCATGTTGTCGCATCAGCATTAATAGAACAGAACAATAATGTCTATGTAATTGAAAATAAGAAGCAGCCGTACATAGAAAAGCTTGATGAACATATTATACATATAGATACGGAAGAGAAAAGCAATTATCAGATATATCAAGAATTGATACAGATGCTCATACAGATACGACCGTTTGTGCTTTTCAATGTTTGGAATTCAGAATTGTTGTGGGCGGCTGTTACAATAAAATATGCGTACCCAGAAGATGTATTGATTGCTTCAAGTGTCTTGAATGATGGCTCTTATGAAGAATGGTATGACTGGGCTGACGTTACGGATCAATATGTTTGTATCAGCAGCAAGATACAGAGGCGTTTAGTGGAACATTATAAGATAAAGGGAGAAAAAACATGTCAAATTTCTCCTTTTATTGAAAAAACCAGAACTGTTCACCGAAGATATAGTACGGAAAAGAGAATGCCTTTAAAAATTGGGTATCCTTGCAGACTTGAAAAAAGCCAAAAACGTGCAGATTTAATCCCAGTATTACTTGAGTACTTAGAGTCAAGAAAGGTTCATTATGTGTTAAATATAGCAGGAGAGGGGGCGTGTGAAAGAGAGATAAAGAACTACATAGAACGGGAAGGTTTGTGTGAGAAGGTAAAGTTACATGGAAAATTAACAAGAGAAGAATTGTCAGATTTTCTGGACGATCAGGATATATATTTGAATTTCTCAGAATATGAAGGAACAAGCCTTACTATGTTAGAAGCTATGGCAAGTGGCTGTGTGCCGATTGTTACAAACGTGAGTGGAGTAGATGATTTTATTGAACCTGACGTAAATGGTTTAATAGCAGATGTAGGGGATTTGAGAAAAATTGCGGAGCATATAGCGTTCTTGGACAAACACCGGAATGTACTTAGCGAATATGGATATAAATGTGTGAATATAGTTCATGAAAAGTGTGGGTTAGATAAATATATTGCGAACATACAGGAAGTACTGAAGTCTTTGGAGAAAGTAGAAGGAATATAGATGATTTTAGTAATGGGTGGAAATGGCTTTATTGGTTATAATCTGGTAAAACGATTTGCGCAGAAAGAAAAAGTAAAAGTATTTGATAGAACATGGACGCATGGGTCGGAATGCAAAAATGTTGAATTGGAGATGGGCAATTTTCAGCATACAGATTTTGAAAAAATATTGGAGGATGTGGATACTGTATTCCATTTTATATCTTCTTCGACTCCATTTGATGGGACAGATAATTTGCAGGCAGATATAGAGGAAAATCTTTTGCCAACGGTTCGTTTGTTAGACGCGATGAGAAAGAAAAAAGTAAAAAAAATATTTTTTGTCTCGTCGGGTGGAACAATTTATGGAGAATGTACAGGACCTGCGAGGGAAACGGATAAAATTTCGCCAGAATGTGTATATGCGGCACAAAAGGCATGGATAGAAACAAGTGTACACTTATATGAGAAATATGATGACATTCAGGGATATATATTGCGTATAGGAAACCCATATGGTCTGGAAATTAATAAGAAAAAACGACAAGGCATTATTCCTATTTTTACTGAAAAAATTATAAAAGGGGAATCAATAGAGATATGGGGAAATGGAGAAAACCGTAGGGATTATATATATATTGATGAAGTGATTGATGCCATAGAGGCAGTGTATTCATATAGGGGAGAGTATCGCATTTTTAATGTGGGAACCGGAAGTAGCTGTTCTACGCGGGAGATTATTGAGCAAATAGAATCTGTGGTGGGAAAGCAGGCACAGATTGTATATGGAGAAAGACGGAAGTGCGATTTGCAGGAATCACAATTGGATGTTTCTTTAATATATAAAGAATGCGGATGGAAATGTAAATTGACGGTACGACAAGGAATAGAAATGTATATTAAAAAGCTGAAGGCTCAATAGAAAGCTTCAACTTGGCGTGAGTTGGATTATGAAGATTATTATTTATGGTAAGGGAAGATTGTTTCAACGTTATAAAGAAAAGCTTGATTGGAATGAGATTGTGGCTATTGCTGATAAGGGTGCAGTGAAGAATGAGGTGATTCAGAATAAGCCGATTATTCTTCCACAGGATATACAAAGACTGCAGTATGATTATATAGTGATCTTTTCAAATAGATTATTCTATGACATTCGAAGAGACTTGATCGGAGAATATTATATTAGCCCCGCGAAGATAGTTTCGTGGAGTTTTTTAATCAATGATGTGCATGAGACAGATATATTTATGTCCATTAAAACATTTATTAAGGAATTAAATATAAAAATGATGCTAGACACAGATATGTCAATTATTCCTAAACATATTTTTACATTGCAGGAGTTAGCATCGGATATTAATGTTGAGATGGATGGAATTGGACGACAAAATAATTTATCTTCCCGTATGATTTATAGAAAGATATATGGCAGTTTCAATGATATTCATGATTTTTATGACTTGATTTACGTGAACAATGCGTGCGTTTTTGACGAACATAATTTGAGGGAAAAACTGAGAAATAAATATAAATACATTCTTATAAGAATATCATATGCTGATTATTCAGAAGGAAAGATAGCAAAACTAGAGGAGTATTTCAATAAATATGCAGACGTAAAAAAATTATATATGGCAGACAGTATTTACTTTTTGTTACAGAATGAGCATAAAAGAGATAAAAAGATAGATGCTCATATATTTGTGATTACACATAGAAAATATAATGTTCTACATAATGATTTGTATTATCCAATTTGCGTTGGTAGAAATTATCAGGAACAAGAATTCCTTTCGGAGCAGAATGGTCAAAATATTAGCTACCTAAATGAAAAACTAAATGAATGTACAGCTATGTACTGGATCTGGAAAAATACGTCCTGCGAGTATGTTGGAATCTGTCATTACCGAAGATATTTTTATAATAACGGTATTTTATCGGAAGGTAATTATCTTGATCGTGAGGAGCTAAGCCGTATTTTTCAAGAATACGATATAATATTACCTCAATATATGGTTTCTCAAAATCGTACAGTGAAAGAGCACCTTCGTTTATCAATTAATGAGGAAGCATATGAAAGTGGATATAAGGCAATACGAAAAGCAATGGAAAATCATCAGCCGGAATATTTAGGGGCATTTGATGAAGTTATGCAGGGACATAAGTTGTTTATATGCAACATGTTTGTAACTTATCATACTATCTTTAATAGATACTGTGAATGGCTATTTTCATTTTTAATTGAGGCAGCGGAAAGCGTGGATGTTGATAGGTATGATAATTACAGTAAACGAGTGGTAGGTTTTTTTGCTGAGAGGATGCTGACCGTTTGGTTGCTTAAGCAGAATTTGAAAATCAAGGAATTGCCAATAGATCTTTTATCATAATAATAGAAGGGAGAAATCCATGACTATTATTGTAGCCAGAGAAGCCGATTTTTTGTCCTGTGAGGTTAGCTATAGTCAACGTGTAATAGGGTTTTTCATTGAGTGGATGTGGACGGTATGGCTGAGAAAGAATAAATTACGTATAAAAGAATTGCCTTATATAATTATAAGGTAGGTATGTGGAGAATAGGGATGTTAATATGGGAAAGGTGATTCAAAAAAATAGTTATGATGATATATGGAAGACATTTGGTAATAAAGCATTTTATATATTTGGTAATACCGATATTGCTAACCTTAATGATAAAAGAGAAAAATATATGATTCATGATTTGCCGATAAAAGATGTAAATTGGTTAAAGCAGGCGGTGTCAAACCGGATATCCAGGGAAGTACAACAGGTATTGTAAAGGTAAGCCTTCCTGTGGAGAAGAGCGGCAAATGGATCTTGGGAAGCAGGTGAAATATAGAAATCTAAAAATATCTGCCTTATGGCAAAAAAGTGGCAGAGCCGTATAAAGGAACAGGGAAAGATTGGTAGAATAAATGAAAAGCCGATTGACGTTATATGTAAAAAATGCAGTGAGAAAGGAAGTTAGAGAGAGATATGGAAGAGTTGATTAGAATTTGCCAGAATCAGAAAAATATCTATATTTATGGTGCTGGACGAAACGCAAAACTTGTCTATATTTTTTTAGAAAGACAGGAAATTTTAACAAAAGGTTTTATAGTGACAGAAATGTTTCAAAATCCTGAGACTTTGTTTGGACATGCTGTAATAACCATAGATAAGCTTCCCCGAAATGAGGATTATATAATTTTGGTACCAGTGTCAGAGGTGGGAATAGTTTTTAAAGAAATATGCAGTTATCTGGTTGAGAATCAGGTACATAATGTGTATTTTTTTACGGGAGAATTACTGGAACGTATAAGAAAAGAAGAAATGTTTTATAAAGTAAAAGATGTGTTGGATACTGGCATATATCATTTCGAGGAAAAGGTGCCTGTGGAAGATGGGTACACCATCTTTTCCATGAGGGAAGAAGGTGAAGAATATCATTGGCGTTTCCAAAGCAGAGCACTTGAGGAACCGGATATTAATATTCATCGTATTTCGGATTGCTTTTCAAAGATGTCTGCTCTTGAGGAATTTGAAAGACAATATGGAAAGTATCATGTATTTGAAACCATGGAAGCTAGAGAAAGTGAAATGAAGAGAATTGGTACTGTATATATGGCCTGTAGTCATGTGGATAAGATTGGGTTACATAACTCGCTCCCTGCCTGGATAACGCCGATACAGGTCGGAGCGGAGCTTACGGATAGAAATCTCTGCGAAGTGAGAGATAATACTGGTGAGAACATTTCGGCGAGAAACAGGAATTATTCGGAGTGCACCGCACTTTTTTGGATGTGGAAAAATGCGCCGAGGGTAGATTATATTGGATTGTGCCATTACAGACGTCATTTTAATCTGAAGGAAAATGGAATTGGACAGATGGCAGCTTCAAGTCTGGATGTATTAGTTACAGCGCCGACTTTTGTGAATGAAACAATAGGAAACTTTTTTTCAACATTAACGCCAAAAGTGGATTTGAAGGTGATGTTAAAAGTGATAGAGGAGGTCTATCCTGAATATAAATCAACGGCAGAAAGGTTCCTTGCTTCAAGATTTTATCCGCCGTGTAACCTATTTATTATGAAATATGGAGTTTTTCAGGAATATGCCAGATTTGTGTTTTCTGTAACATTTGGAATAGAACGGTTTTATGACGATCTTGGTTTTTGTCGAGAGGATCGTTATATGGGATATATTATCGAATGTTTATTGGGAATTTTCCTGATGAAGAATAAAGATACACTAAAAATTGGTTATACAGATATGAAGTTTTATTCGTAGATTGGAGAAAGGGAATATGCCAAAAATTTCAGTTATTATGCCTTCTTTAAATGTGGCGCCATACATAAGGGAATGTATGGACAGCGTAATCTGTCAAACTTTAAATGACTTGGAAATTTTATGTATTGACGCAGGATCCACGGATGGTACAAGAGAGGTTTTGGAGGAATATGCGGGTAAGGATGCACGTATTCGGCTAATAGAATCTGATAAAAAGAGTTATGGCTATCAGATGAATCTCGGACTAGAAGCTGCTGCGGGGGAATACATAGGGATTGTAGAAACGGATGATTTTATTCTGCCGGAAATGTTTGAGGAGCTGTATGCATGTGCCAAAAAACAGGATGCTGACTTTGTGAAATCGGATTTTGATGTATTTACTACGTTTTCAGACGGCAGGAGATTTTTTTTGCGATATCCTTTGAAGATGGGAAGCAGCGTAAAATATGATCAGATTTTCACGACGGCAGATTACCTGGAAAGTATGCTGTCCATAGATGTTTTTATTTGGAATGGCATTTATAAAAAAGAATTCCTGCAGAACAACCAAATCAGATTTCAGGAGACGCCAGGAGCGGCTTTCCAGGATTGTGGCTTCAGATATCAGATAGCGTTGTGTGTGCAGAGGGGGTATTTCCTGTCTCGTTCTTTTTATTGTTACAGACGGGATAATATTACATCATCCACTTATAACAGTAATAGTGTCCTATATAATTTGGCTGAGTGCCGGAATTTGCTTCATGAGGTTCAGAAGAGGGGAGCAGAGATAGAGCAGATGGAGTTTCTGGCAAGAGAAATTGCGGTGATCGCCCACCGGCCGTACATAGAGCTGCTGACTTGGGGCAGTCCGGCAGAAGGGACGAAAGAGGCTCTAGAGGAGTTCCGGGTATTGCTTAAAGATTTTATGGAACAGGGCATATTAAACAGTAGTACGGTGACGGAAGAAATGTGGCTGGAGATTAAAATGTTTGTGGAGCAGCCTAAGTTGTATGACAGCTATGCACATTTTCAGGCTAAAGTTAAGGCAGAAAATCTTAGGGAGTTTTTAGACATGGCAGCTGCCCAAAAAGAGATAGTCCTTTTTGGGAGTGGATATAAGGGTGCTTGTATATATTGTCTTCTTCGTAATAATGGTGTGAATCATATTGCGGCATTCAGCGATAATAATAAGAAAAAGTGGGGCAGCCTCTATCTGGGACATAAGGTAGAGGCGCCAGAGGATGCAGTGAGGAATCATTCGGAAGCTTTGTTTTTGATTGTCTGCGGGGGATATTCAGCAGATGTACAGAGGCAGCTGCGCGGTTACGGTTTGCCTAAGGAACGTGTTTTAATCTATCGTTGGACAGATATTCCCATGGACTGTACAAATATGGTAATACGAGAGGCTAATAGAAGAATAGGGAAATAGACTATGTGTGTGGCTTAGAAGACAAAGCTTTTCATAGTAAACATTTGGGAAGGAATATCTATGCAGACAAGACAAATGCGTATGGTAAATACGGTGGCGGCGCTGGAGCGGCTTCTGGACGCTTATGATGAAATAAAGCTATATGGAGCAGGCTACTATCTGAACGTTGTTCTCGAAGGGCTTGAAAGCCTGGATCCGGGATATCTAAGCAAAATAAAGTGTATTCTGGTCTCGCATTCAGAGGGGAATCCGGACAGGACGAGAGGATTTCCTGTTATGGAATACCAAAAGGCACAATTGAAGCCAGGGGATTGTGTATTGCTGACGTTAGGGTTCCGGTATGCAGAAGCGGTTTATCAGCTTTTGAAAGAGACAGGAGCCTGTATTTTCCAGATTGATTTTAACCTGTTTCAGGAAGGGGCGTACCGGGAAGTAAAGGGGAGCATACAGCCCTTTATAGATGACTTTCCGGTGAATTTATCAGGGTTGAATCTGCCAGAACATGAAGAAGGGATCATTGCGTGGACATGCTGGTGGCAAGGCGAGGAACAGGCTCCGGCGATGGTCCGCGCCTGTCTTGCAAGCCAGAGGAGAAATCTGCCGGAGGGTGTACGGCAGATCATTATCACGGAAGATAACTGCGAGGAGTACCTAAGCCTGCCGGAGCACATCACAGAGAAGGTGAAAGACGGACGGATCTCCCTGACAACCCTGTCGGATATCATAAGGGCGGCATTGCTGTACAAGTATGGGGGCTTCTGGATGGATTCCACGCTGTATGTCTGCAAAAAGTTGGGAGAGGAGATCCTGGATCATCCGATCTATACGCGGAATCTGCCGGAGACACAGTATTGTGCAGATGCAATGTGGAGCGGGTGGTTTCTTTATGCCAAACCGGGAAACAAGCTGTTTGCTTTTTTGATGGAAAGCTTTTTCTATTATTTTTCCGTACATGACAGGATCAGGTATTATTTTATGGTAGATTATATCATCGCCATAGCATGTAATACGTTTCCGGAGGTGGAGAAGCAGCTGAAGGCAGTCCCTTATAACAATGAAGGAGCCCAGGAACTGGTAAAGCACCTCTGGGAACCGTATGATGAAGGGCAGATGGAGGAGTATATAAAGAACACTTCCGTTCAAAAGTTAACATATAAATTTGAAGACAGGGAAGGCTGGGAAACGGATGGTACAATCTGTGGGTATCTCATGCATAGGAGGGAATAGAAGATGAATAGACCGGTGATCATATACGGAGCGGGATTTCGCGGCGGGAGGAATTTTATAGCGCTTGCAGAGGAAAATGTGCATGTTGAGGCATTTTGCGACAGGGATGCAGAGCATATCCCTTTATATTATGGATGTAATGTCCTGACGCGTGATGAGGCGGTAGAAAAGTATCCGTCGCTGCCCTTTCTTTTGTCTGTGGATGACGAAGAGGCGCGAAGGCAGATCGCAGAGGATCTGCGGACTTTGGGCATAGAAGTCTATGAAAGCTTTGAGGAATTTTTCCAGGGGCAAAATGATTATGAGATAGAACATGTGTATTGCGGCAAGGCAGTGGGCTTTCAGGTTGTGCCGTCGCTTTTAGAGGGCAGGGAGCATCTGACGGCATACTCGTTCGGGATCGGCTTTGATTATTCTTTTGAACTGGAGCTGGCGGAAAAATACGGCATGGAGGTCTATGCATTTGATCCGAGCCCTGAGGTAGTAAAAGAGATGGAAAGCAAAAAGCTTCCGGAGAATCTGAGATATTATCCTTACGGTCTTTCCGATGAGGATGCATTAAAGACGTTTTATCTTCCCAGTTCCGGCCTGGATTATTCCGAGCATTTTGCGCCATGGACAAGCAGTGAAAAGATACAGATGCAGGTTCACAGGCTTTCGACATTGATGGAGCGATTCGGGCACAGCAGGCTTGATCTGCTGAAAATGGATGTGGAGGGTTCGGAGTTTATGGCGCTGCCGGATATCCTGGAGAGCGGGCTTGAATTCGATCAGCTCTGTATAGAGACGCATACCCGTATTTTCCCTGACAGTGTGGAGAAAATGAGAGGGGTAAAGAAGCTTTTGAACGATCATGGATATCTGCTGGTAAGCAATGGCAGACAGGAACAGACGTATATCAGTAAAAGAGCAGGCAGAGGTGGAGGATATGGAACAGGCACAGGAGATCATTAGGGGAATACAGCGCGGATTATTACAATGGTATGATTTTAAGCCGGACAGCATGATACTCTATACAGGAAGTGAAGAGGATGCCATAGCAGAGATGTTAAGGGAGCGTGCGGGAGCGCTGATCTGTGTATCCTGCGGGACGGCAGGAGAGGAGAACTTTCGGCAGAGCTATGGAGAGCGCTTCGACTACATCGTATCCGTGGCGGTGTTAGAGAGGCAGCTTCATCCGGAGCGGATACTGGCAGGTCTTCGGAGCTTGTTAAAGGCAGACGGGAAGCTGCTCCTTGGCATGAACAACCGCCTTGGCATAAGGTATTTCTGCGGGGACAGGGATCCGTATACACAGCGGAGCTTTGACGGTGTGGAAGGTTATCGCAGGGCATACGTGAAGAAAGAGGATACGTTCCAGGGACGGATGTACAGCCAGGCTGAATTAAAGGCAATGCTTCAAAGTGCAGGCTGGGAGGAGTGCCGTTTCTATTCTGTCCTTTCGGAGCTGGAGAATCCGGCGCTGATCTATGCCGAAGATTTTCTGCCGAACGAGGATCTGTCAGTCAGGTTGTTCCCGACATACCATTATCCCAATTCCGTATTCTTAGAGGAGGAGTGTCTGTATACGGATCTGGCTGCGAACGGGATGTTCCATCAGACGGCAAACGCGTATCTCATAGAGTGTGCGCCGGACGGTCAGTTCTCTGACATCAGCCATGTGACATGCTCCATGGAACGCGGCAGGGAGCGGGCGGTTTTTACAGTGATACATAACTCCGGGATCGTAGAAAAGCGTGCGGCGTATCCGGAGGGGCAGGCACGTCTGGAAAAAATGGCTGGATACAGGGAAGACCTGAAGGCGCATGGCATTCCGACGGTGGAAGCGCAGATGAAAAACGGCGCTTATGTCATGCCATATATGAAGGGCGAGACGGGACATGCGTATTTGAAGCGATTGCTGTTGGAGGATGTGGATGCGTTTTTGCAGAAGCTTGATCAGTTCCGTGACCTGATCCTGCAGTCGTCTGAGATCGTGAAAGAGGACTGCGGGGACGGAGAGGGTGCGATCCTGCGCCGCGGATATGTGGATCTGGTCCCGCTGAACAGCTTTTATCAGGACGGTACGTTTGTATTTTACGATCAAGAGTTCTGTGAGGAGGATTATCCGGCAAATGTGATCATCACGCGCATGATCGCGACACTATATGCCGGAAGCTTTGAACTTTTGAAAAGGCTGCCGATGGAAACGTTGTTTGAGCGGTATAACCTGACGAAGAAGCTGGATCATTTCTGGAGGATGGAATGGGACTTCCTGGCGGATCTGCGGAATGAGAAGGAACTGCGCAGGTATCATAATGCCTGTCAGCGAAACGGAGAGATCATACATTCCAACCGCCAGCGGATGAATTATTCGCAGGAGGATTATCAGCGGCTGTTTATCGACATTTTCCGGAATGCGGATACCCGCAGGCTGATCTTATTCGGTTCCGGTACTTTCGCCAGAAGATTTCTTGAACTGTACGGGCAGGATTATCCGGTATACGCAGTTATAGACAACAGCCGGGAGAAATGGGGGCAGGAGCTTAAGGGGATCGCGGTCCAGTCCCCTGACATTCTGCGTGATCTTGCATCAGGGGAATATAAGGTCCTGATCTGCATTAAAAATTATCTGTCGGTGATGAAGCAGCTGGATGAGCTGGGCGTGACAGAGTATAGTATCTTTGATCCGCATAAGAGCTATCCAAGGAAACGCAGGCCGATCGCAGTGACAGGCGTGCCGGAAGGGAAACAGGCTTTGGAAAAGAAGAAATACCATGTGGGTTACATTGCCGGTGTGTTCGACCTGTTCCATGTGGGGCATCTGAATATGTTCAAGCGTGCGAAAGAACAATGCGACTACCTGATCGTCGGTATCGTGACGGACGAGGGGGTACGGAAGTTCAAAGAAACAGAAACCTTTGTTCCGTATGAGGAGCGTGTGGAAATGGTACGTTCCTGTCGATATGTGGATGAAGTGGCCGAGATTCCGCTTAACTTTGGCGGTACAAGCGATGCGTGGCGGCTGCACCATTTCGACTGCCAGTTTTCCGGCAGTGACTACGCGGCTCATCCCGATTGGCTGGCAGAAAAAGAGTTTCTGGAGAAGCACGGAGCGGAGATGGTGTTCTTTCCCTATACGGAGGGGACAAGTTCTACGAAGCTGAAGACGATGATTGAGAAAAAGTTATTATAAGAATTAAAATGGTGGAGGATAAGTGATTGGATATGATAGTTTCCCCTCGTGGGATTGTAGACATCGAACGTCCGGGGCAGGGAGTCCTGGATCTGTCCCAGGCGGGATTTGGTCAGGCGCTGCTTGACTTTGCAATGTTTTGTTCGGATCAAGAGTTAGAGTGTGTGGGGAAGCAAAAGAAGAAAGAAACTTCCCCGAAGCGGCTGTGGGTCTCCGAACATCCGGAAAATTTATATGACAAGGCAAGGCCGGTACTTGAGCGGTGTGTCCGGGAAGGGCTGTCTCTGCCCGCGGCTCGCGCGCCTTATCTGTGCAGGGACACAAAGCGGGAAGATCTAAGAGAGCTGATGGCAGGGCTGACGGAGGAATGTATCCGGATCTGCGGGAGGATCGGCTGTACTGCGCTGATCGTCAGGCCGCTGTTTTCCGGCGTAAAGCCGGGGGATGAGTGGGAGGTAAACAGAAAGTATTACCTTCATTTTCTGGAACTTGCCAGAGAGAACCAGGTGACAATCTTGTTGGAAAATCAGTGCAGGGACATGAACGGCCATCTGGTACAGGGCGTCTGTGCAGACGGAAGGGAAGCGGCTAATTGGGTTGACCGGCTGAACGAAGAGGCAGGAGAGGAGCGGTTTGGATTCTGCATAGACACAGGGGCGTGCAGCCTGTGCGGGCAGGATATGCAGGAGTTTGCTCTTTCGCTGGGGAAGCGCGCCAAGGCTGTGATCCTGCGTGAATGTGACGGACACACAGAATGCAGCAGGCTGCCGTTCACCTGCGCCGCCGGGGGACAGGCCTTGACGGATTGGCTTGGGCTGATCCGGGGATTGCGGGAGACCGGATTTGACGGACGGCTGATCCTGGATTTTTCGGATACCGCCGGAGCCTTTTCACCGATTCTGCGCCCGGGGCTTGTGAAGCTTGCCAGATCGACGGTGGAATATTTCGGCTGGCAGATCGGGCTTGTGAAGCTGTTGAAAAAGTATCCGTCCATCGTTCTTTTCGGCGCGGGCAATATGTGCCGGAACTATATGAAATGCTATGGAGAAAAGTATCCGCCGTTGTTTACCTGCGACAATAACCAGGCCCTTTGGGGAACTTTGTTTTGCGGTTTAGAAGTAAGGCCGCCCGAGAGTCTTAAGGATCTGCCGAAGGACTGTGTGATATTGATCTGTAATATCTATTACCGGGAGATCGAACGGCAGCTTCGCGGCATGGGGATCCTGAATCCGATAGAATTTTTCAATGACGAGTATATGCCCGCGTTCTATTTTGACAGGATCGAGCGGGAATGGCAGGAAGGAGTATGATAATAAAATGTTGAACATAGGAGTCCAGACCAAAAACGTCGTCAATGACACGCATCCGGAAGAAGGCTTCGCCATGCTGAAGCGAGCGGGTTTTTCCTGTGCGGATTTCAGTTTGAACAGTTATCTTTCCAACACTTCTCTCTATCAGTCAGAGCGGAATGAATTTTTTGACCGGTCGGTCCAGGAGCTGGAGCATTATTTCGCACCGCATAAACAGGGGGCGGAAGCGTCCGGGATCACGATCAATCAGATGCATATGCCGTATCCTGTGTATGTGCCGAAGGCTGACAGGGAATTGAACGACTATCTATGGAACCAGGTGGCGCAAAAGAGTATGGCTGTATGTGCTTTCTTTGGCTGCCCCTACATCGTGATCCATGGGTTTAAGCTTGTCCGTTTCCTTGGCTCAGAGGAACAGGAATGGCGGGAAACGGCAAGGTTCATAGATTCCATTGCCCCGCTTGCAAAGGAAATGGGGATCACCATATGTATTGAAAATCTGTATGACAGCATAGGCGGGCATCTTGTGGAGGGACCGTGCTGCAATGCCAGGAAGGCGGCAGAGCGCATAGATCAGTTCAATGAGAGATACGGGGCGGAGGTTTTGGGATTCTGTTTTGACACAGGCCATGCCAACATTGCGGGGATAGATTTTGAGAGATTTATCACGACGCTTGGTAGCCGTCTAAAGGTCTTGCATATACATGACAACGACGGCGTATCCGACCTGCACCAGATCCCCTTTACCTTTACAAAGACCCGGGAGAATCTGGCTTCTACCGATTGGGACGGGTTTGTCAGGGGGTTAAAGAAGATCAGATTTGACGGGGCGCTGAGCTTTGAGACGGCTCCGGTGCTGACTGCGTTTCCCAAGCCGATGAAACAGGATGTGCTGGGATTTATTGCCAATATCGGACGGTATCTGGCAGAAGAAAGCTTTTTCGAATAGGATAAGCACGGTGTCATTTATAACTTGCAAATCAAAAAGGTGTAAAGACCTTGATAATCTAATAAAGACTTTACACCTTTGGGTTAGGTTACTTATTTAGTTTCTGATTATGGAAGCTTTTTATCGAATCAGCACCGTCTTCCCTTCAAATGCAAATCCATACTTCCGAATCCGTTCGGGTGCGATACCTTTTGCCTCCAGAGAAGCAGAATATCGCATCCGGTCAATCTGTTTCAGCGCTTCCTGCGCTGTGTCTATAAGGGTCTCCTCGTCATCAGGATCATGGACTTTGAATTCCAGGATGATTGCATGATCCGTATCGTGCAATGGTTCCAGTATCACGTCATATCTGCCGAAGCCGCTTTCCCGGTTGGATTTTATAGAATACCGATCGGCAAGATCTACCGTCAGCCCAAGGACAAAACCATGGTAAAAACGTTCCGGTTCTGCCTTTTCGGAGGGGTGCTTCCCGGTATCAAAATAACTGAAGGTTGCAAGTGCGACTTGGTTCATATAAGCGTTCATGGCTTTTTTATCATCCGTCAAAAGCGCTTTGATAAAGTTGTTGTAAGCAGGTGTGGATTCCATGAACCAATCTTCGATCATCCGTTCAAACATCAGTGTTACTTCATAGTTTGTCAGCACGAGTTCATAGGTTTCACGACATCTTTTGTCTATATGAAGCTGCTTCACGCGCAGATAACCCGTTGCGAGCAGTAGACTCCAGATGGCATTTTCCCGGTACTCCAATTGATTGAAGATGATCTGTTCGTCAATCTGTGTACAGAGAGATTTGCCGGATAAAAGGTCTTCCATGATTATTTTTGAATCTGCGCTTCCTTCGCGGATCAACTTCTCGATCAGACTGTTACTGCTGGTATTCGCCCAATATGATGAGAATTTTTTGAATTTCAGAAAATTTATAATTGACCATGGATTGTAAATATCTGTTTTTTGACCGAATGTAAATCCATCATACCAGTCCTTTACCTTGTCTTTGCTGTCAGATAAGCCATAATCATCCAGAGCATCCCATACCTCTTGCTGTGTAAATCCGAAACAGTCTGCATACAGATCAGAGGTAGTTGTGATCACAGTAGGATTATTAAGGTCAGAAAAGATGGACTCCTTACTGATCCTTGTGATTCCTGTCATGATAGCTCTTTCGAGAAAAGGATTGGTCTTGAAGGTTGCATTGAACAGATTCCTGATGAAAGAGACAGTCTCATCCCAGTATCCATGCACATAAGCCTCCTGCATAGGAGTATCATACTCGTCCAGGAGAATGATGACTTTTTTCTTGTAATAGCGCATCAGGTAACCGGATAACATGTTCAGTGATTCAGATGCCAGATAGTCTTCCATATCAGCAGAAACCTTTTGGTACAGCTTTTTTTCATTATCATTTAACAGGGCGCCGTCTAACAGAAAATCATACCGGTTATATAGATTTGTAATGATCTGACAAAGCTTTTGTCTTGTATTTAGAAAAGAAGTTTCTTTTACATTGGCAAAGCTTAAGAAAATTACAGGATAAGTTCCCTGCAATTCGCGGTATTCTCTTTCTTCCCAGATAGCAAGGTTCTGAAACAGATCGCTTCGGTTGGCATGATCAACAGAGAAGAAATATTCTATCATGCTCATATTCAGTGTCTTGCCAAAGCGTCTGGGACGGGTGATCAGAGTAACGATATCATCATTCTCCCACCATTCTTTGATAAAGCCTGTCTTGTCAATGTAGAAATTGTCTTTTATGATTAATTGACCGAAATCTTGATGACCGATACCGATTGTTCTTGACATAGACGCACCTCCCAAACTTTTCTAGTACAGCATTCACTGCTAATTATGCAATACTGTACGGGTATCTTATCATTATTTTATTGGGAATTCAATATTGAATCCCCCTTCCAGAGTTGCTATACTATCAGTATAGCATGGATGATCTGTAAATTAAAGGGGAAGGAATATCATGGAGAGAAAGAATAGAGCTGTGACAGGGAATTATCTGAATAGTACAGATGCATTAACTGCATATACAGAAGTTTACAAAAGCCCGTACTTTGTGGACAAATCAGAGGTACTTAATGAGATCATACCGGAACCACTGAAAAATACATCTGTATCACAAGACCGCGGCGTTTATGAATCTTTCCAATAAGGACGAGATCTTCTCAGCAATGACAGTCTATGGTTTTTTGAGTTTTGAAAAGGGATGTGTCAGAATTCCGAACTGGGAATTGATGGAACGATTCGACCATATACTGCGTAAGAGATTCCTATCGTGTTGAGCGGGAAGATAAGGCGGGAACAGGGTATGTAGATTTTATATTCTATCCGGAGATGGACCGGAGGGCGGATGGGATCATTCTGGAATTAAAAGTGGATCACCCGGTTGACGAGGCGATCCGGCAGATGAAAGAGAAGCGGTATGCTTTGAAATTCGAAAGTCAGATCGGAGGGAAACCTCGATATATGGGGCGGATCCTGGGAGTTGGAATTGCTTATGATAGAAAGACCAAGAAGCATAAATGTAAGATTGAAGTACTTCGGGATGCTCTGACGAATCGTTGTTGATCGTGGAATGCCATGACAGAAATGATTTTCAGATACAACCCAGAAAGTGAGGACAATATTGAAAATGAGTAAAACCTTATATGTAACAGATCTGGACGGCACGCTGCTGAATAAGCAGGATCGGATCCATCCGGAAAGCATCCGGATCATCAACCATCTGATCGAACAGGGAATGGCGTTCACCTACGCAACGGCAAGATCGCTCTCATCTGCCTCCATCGTTACGCAGGGATTGTCGGCGAACATTCCGGTGATCGTATACAACGGAGCTTTCATTCTCAACCCCGCCACCGGGGAGATATTATCCAAGGAAAGCTTCCGTCCGGAAGAGATGCGGCGGGTGACGGACGTCCTGAACCAGATTGGCATCAGTCCCCTGGTCTATTCTTTTGTGGAAGGGGCGGAGAAGGTATCATGGATCGTATCCAGGGAGAATGAAGGGATCCGCAGATATCTGGATAGTCGGAAAGGGGACAGGCGGCTTCGCCCTGTCACGTCCGAGGAGGAATTATACCAGGGCGATATGTTTTATTTTACCTGTATCGGGGAACAGCAGGATATGAAGCCGGTGTATGACATCTTCTCGAAAGACGCAAGATTCCGCTGTACCCTTCAGCAGGAGCTCTACAGGCCGGAGTATTGGTGTGAGATCATGCCGGCAAAGGCTACGAAGGCAGAGGCGATCCGGAAGCTTAAGGAGATCTGGGGATGTGGCCGAGTGGTGTCTTTTGGAGATGCGATCAATGACATTCCGATGTTCGAGATATCGGATGAATGCTATGCCGTAGAGAATGCGGTGGAAGAGCTGAAGGCGATTGCCGACGGCGTGATAGAGAGCAACGAAGAGAATGGTGTTGCAAAGTGGCTTGAGAGAGCAGGCTGCGTTGATTTTCATTGACGGTGCAGCCGCATCGCCGGATTCAGACACAATTCATTCCCGTCATCTGCACGCCCCGCTTAGCGGGAGATTTGCACCGAATTCGGTCATCGCAGCCTGCTGCGCCTCCCATATTCAGCACAAATCTTCTGTTAAGCGGGCAACACATCTGACGGAGAGCAATTTTCAAACACGCTCTAACAAGTAGCTCCCCCAACCACGTTTTTCTCAAGAATCTGTTTCTTGTCGATCGTATGATTCAAAAGTCTATCCTGTACATGATCGAAGCCAAGTCTTGCCACCGTATCTGCAAGGCGTTCGCCGGAGATCCCTTCATCACGGAAGAACAGGATCACCCGTTCTACCACGTCGATCACTTCCTCTTCTGTAGTGAAAATCTTATCCAGTACCCGTCCTTCGGCGGCTTTCTTGCCCCATCGCCCGCCTATGTAGACTTTGTAGCCGACCAGGGATTCCGTTACCGCGCCGAATGGACACTTATCAATACAGCGTCCGCAATGATTACACTGTTTTGGATCGATACGAAGCTTCCCGTCTGTCACGTCTGCGATTTTGATCGGACAGCTGTTCTGAACCTGGCAGTTCTTACAGCCCTTGCATTTGGACAGATCGATCTTTGGCAGCCGCTGGCCGACGATGCCCAGATCATTGAGATCCGGTTTTACACAGTTATTGGGACATCCGCCTACCGCGATCTTGAATTTGTGCGGCAGGGATACTTCGTGGTAACCCGTATAATACAGGTTATGCAGCTTCTCGGACAGTGCAAATGTGTCGATCAGGCCGTACTGGCAGGTGGTACCCTTACAAGATACCACCGGGCGTACCTTAGAGCCGGTGCCGCCGGTCTTAAGCCCGGCTTCCTCAAGGAAGGCAAAGAGTGGTTCCAGGTTATCGTAATTTACACCCTGGATCTCAAGGGTCAGGCGGGTGGTCATGGTCACTTCGCCGGAGCCGAATCTTTCCGCTGCTTTGGCGACCTTGATCTGTTCCTCGGAGCTAAGTTTACCGTTCCGGGTGATCACACGAACGTTGAATACATCGTCATAACGTTTATCCTGCAGGCATCCGAGCCCTTTTACACGCCTGATCTCTTCCGGAGGGAGCTTCTTGCCGTTTCTTGGCACCTTTACTTCATTGAAGAACGCGCCGCCTTCCAGTACCTTTGTATTGGTGTAGCCGCAGGCTTTTAGGCGGTTCTGCAGGAAATATCCTCTTTTGCCCTTCGCACATACAAGCAGGAGCTTTACATCCTTTTCGATGCCCTCGATCGGACCGTTGACTGCGGCAAGATCGATCCAGCGGGCATTCGGGATAGCCGGAGCAGGCTGGACATCCAGCACAGTATATCCCTTGGCGGCGCCTGCGGCATATTCTGCAGGACTCATGGAATCAAGAGATCCGCCGATCTTATTTTCCAGGATATAACATGCGGTGACGAACGGATGGATCGCAGTGGAGAATGGAGGGGCATAGGCGAGATCCATCGTATCAAAATCGTCTAATTTCATGCCCTGGGAGGTACCCACGACGGCAATGTCCGTGATCTTGTCTACGGCGCCCGTACCCAGTACCTGCAGTCCCAACAGCTTTTGCGTGGCAGTCTCCGCGGTGAGCTTGATGACAAAGGAAGAGGCGCCCGGGTAGTAATGTGCCTTATCGTCGACGACACAGATGACAGAGGTGGTTTCATACCCTGCCGCTTCTGCCTGTGCCTCGGTAAGCCCGGTACGGCCTGCGTTCAGAGTCGGCAGAAGCCTTACGACGCCGGTTCCGAGGCATCCGCCGTATCCATTTCCCATATTGTTAAGAGACTTTGCCAGGGCGCGCGCCGCAAGGTTGGCGGTGGAACCCATGGCGGACCACTGCGGCTGTCCGGTCAGTGCGTTCTTTACCATGGCACAGTCGCCGGCGGCATAGACATCCGGAAGGTTAGTCTGCATCTGTGCATTTGTCAGGATGGTTCCCTTAAACATCTCAAGACCGGAATCGTTAAGGAAAGCGGTAGCAGGACGGACGCCGATCGCCATGATCACAAGATCCGCGGCAAAGGTTCCGTTATCGGTCACTATACGTTCGGCGCGCTTGCCGCCTTCGATTCCCTTGAGGGTGGTAGAGGTCTGCACGCGCATACCGGCTCTCTTGAGCTGCCGTTTTGCATAGTCAGCCATCTCCGTATCAAATGCATTGGGCATGATCTGGGGAGCGGCGTCGATGACCGTTACTTCCATGCCAAGTGCCATCAGGTTCTCCGCCACTTCAAGACCGATGAATCCGGCGCCGCAGACCACCGCCTTACGGCACTTCTGTTCTTGGGCGTAGGCGCGTGCATTCACGGCGTCGTCAGGGGTGCGTATGCAGAAAACTCCCGGAAGCGCGGTTCCGTCTACCGGCGGTATAAAAGGCGCTGCGCCGGTTGCGATGATGAGCTTGTCATAAGTCTCTTCGAAGGATCCGCCAGAGGATCTCTTTAAAGAAACGGTCTTACGGTCAGCGTCAATGCCGGTGGCTTCACAGCCCGTGAATACCTCGGCGCCGGTGAGCCCGAAATACCGCGCCGGTGTATTGACAATCAGGCTTTCTCGGTTTGGGATATCGCCTCCGATATAGTAAGGGAGCCCGCATCCGGCGTAAGAGATGTCTTCGCCTTTGGTGTAGACCTTGACGTCTGCACTGCGGTCGCAGCGTTTCAGCTTTGCAGCGGCTTTGGTGCCGGCGGCGACGCCGCCAAGAATTACGTATTTCATGAAATCAGTTCTCCTTTCATTTTCATCCATTGGGTCTTTTCTTAATATTATAATACTTGTGATCTGTAAAGAAAACTTGTAAAACAGAAATTTAAAATTTTCTAAAAATAAGACCACAAAAGACCAAAGGGAATGCGTCAAACTGGTAAAATACTAAGAAATCTAAAAATTGTACTAATTTAAGTCCTGGGAAATCTTTGTTATCCTCTTTACAAGTCAAGAGGCACTACAAAGTGTAGTGTAACCTAAACTCCCGATAAATTATACACATAATCTAGTATAAAAGTGTTGAGAATCCGCATAAATACTGATGTTTTTTACTTTTTTCTATTTACAAATCTGTGTATAAATTATATAATATAATTATATATTATACACAGGAAAGAGGATTGTAGTATGGCATCATATGTTTATGTTAAAAACCCCAACGGAACCACTTATGTATACGAGAATGAATCTTATTGGGATAAAACGGAGCAAAAAACAAAGCACCATCGTAAATGTGTTGGCAAGCTGCATCCTGAAACAAATGTAATCATTCCAACCAGAAAAAAATCTGTTGCCACTAACAAAGCGGATCCACAAACAGAACATTGCCGCGTGTCTACAATCGGGCCGGCGTTGCTTCTTGATAAAGCTGCTCGCGAAACAGGGCTTGTCAAAATCTTACGCTCCTCTTTTCCAGAAGATTGGGAGCGTATCCTTACCTGTGCTTATTATCTTGCCAGTGAAGGAAATGCGCTTTGCCATGTAGAACAATGGTCTGCCTATAACCAACATCCATACCAGTCTAAACTTGCAGACCAGCGTGTCAGCGAACTACTAAGTCGTATCACCTCTTCACTGCAACAGGATTTTTTCGGGAAATGGATTGCGGCCAAACACAATAAAGGGTATTTTGCCCTTGATATAACAAGTATTTCGTCCTACAGTGAGTTTATTGACTATATTCGCTGGGGATATAATCGGGATGGTGAGGATCTTCCCCATGTCAACCTCCTGATGTTGACCAGTGAAGAATCCCATCTGCCTATATACTATAGGATACTTTCAGGAAGTATCAAAGATGTATCTACAATAGATGAAAGTCTTGCCAACTTAAAGCTTTTGGGATCACGTTCTGTTCATCTGGTCATGGATAAGGGGTTTTTTAGTGAGGCAAATATCAATGCGCTATATAACAGCCATTATCGTTTTAGCGTTGGCATTCCATTTACTGCTTCTATCGCTACAAACGCAGTAGAGGAAAACCGGACAGGAATGGATTCCCATAAAAATTTTATCAGTATTGGTGAGGATGACCTTTACGCGGTAACAAAATGTACGAAGTGGAATGGGCACAGATGTTATATCCATACGTATTATGATAGTCTGAAGGCGGAATTGGAACACAAAAAATTTACGCATAAGCTGCTCCAGTGCTATGACGAGTTGGTAAACTGTAAGGAGAAATCTGAAAACCAGGCATTTTATAACAACTATTTCATTGTCAAAGACCTTCCGAAACGTGGACGGAAGGTAGAGTATAATGAAGGGGCAATCAGCAAACATAAGCAGAATAGTATTGGCTGGTTTGTAATGATAAGCAATAAAACCAAAGATGCTGCCGAGGCATTGCGGGCATATCGCCAAAAGGATGCTGTCGAAAAAGGTTTTGACGATCTCAAAAACGATCTGGATATGAAACGTTTGAGGATTCACTCAAACGCAACCATGGAGGGACGTATATTTATCCAGTTTATTGCGCTTGTCCTGACTACCTATCTGAAAAATGTTATGGAAGAACACGGATGGACACGCAATCATAACCTTCAAGAAATCTTTAGTGAAATGAAATCTCTAAAACAAGTATCCATTGAAGGTAAACGTAAAAAGCTTGTAACAACACCGACCAAACGTCAACGGGAGATTATTGAGTTATACCAGGTCACCGTATGACCTGTGTATAATTCAACGGGATTTTAGGGTGTAAAACAAGAAAAGACCGGAAGGAAGAGAGGAAAGAGAGATGAACAATAATTATATGAAGGACGGAAAGCTTTCCGTTAGTACCAGGATCTCTTATGCAGGCGGAGATGTGGCATGTAATGTTATCTTCGGCATGATCGGCACACTGCTCACACTTTTTTATACGGATTATGTAGGGATTAATCCGGCGACCATCGGTATGGTCATGTTGATCTCCAGGCTGTTTGACGGAGTTTCGGATCTGGTCATGGGAATGATCGTGGAACGAACCAATTCAAAATGGGGCTCATGTGCAGTATGAAAGAGCGTTCGCTGTATTACAGATATCTTGACAGCCTGGAAGACGGGAAGACTTCGCGGGCGGTGCTTCTGGATGAAGAGGGCAGGATCGTTTCTCTGAGAAGTACAGAGGGGATTGGCAGGAGTTTTAAAGATCTGGAAGAGAAAGAGGGTTTAGGCAGGGAGATCATCAGGGTGCAATATCAGACAGACTTTTCCGGTTATTCGTTTCATCTGGAGCGGGAGAAAAGTGAGATCCTGGCGGATCTAAGCGCGGTACGATCCTTTCTCGCGGTTATCCTCCTGGTTGTTCTTTCTATCGCCGTGATCCTGATGCTCTTGATCACCAGAGCGATGTACCGGCCTTTGAAGAATCTGACAGAGGCTATGGAGATGGTGAGCGGAGGCGAGCTCGGACAGAGGGCCGAGGTTGTCACCAGGGACGAGATCGGCAGGCTGTCGGTAGAATTTAACGAGATGTTGGATCACATAGAGAGCCTGATCGGACAGGTTGTGCAAGAGGAGATGCTGAAAAAGGATGCGGAGCTAGAAGCCCTGCAATATCAGATCACTCCGCATTTTCTGTATAATACGCTTAATTCCATCAAATATGCCGCGCTTTTGAAGGGGGAGGCTAAGATCGGCGGCTTGCTTGAAGACTTTATCGAGCTTCTCCAGGCGAGCGTCAATAAGAAAGGGAAATTCGTTACCGTAGCGGAGGAAATACATTTTGTAAGAAATTACATGAACCTGCAGCAGATCCGGTATGAAGAGGAGATCGAGGTAGAATACCGGATCCCGCAGGAGATGAAGGGGTGTTTCCTTCCAAGGCTGATGCTCCAGCCCCTTGTGGAGAATGCCCTCTTGCACGGACTGGACCTCAAGAGAGGGCAGAACCGTATCAGCATCGGCGGAGAGGTGAAAGAGGGGCGCCTGGCCTTGTGGGTACAGGATAATGGAAGAGGCATGTCCGAAGAACAGATCCGGCAGCTTTTTTTGGGCGGCGGGAAGAAGGAAAGAGGCTTATCCGGCATTGGCGTGGCGAATGTCAGGGAGAGGCTGAAGCTTTATTACGGTGAGTGCGCGGGAGTCACCTGTGTGAGCGGTGAAGAGGGGACGCGGATCGCGATGTTCCTTCCGGCTTACAAGGAGCAGGATCGGTATGCGCTCTAAAGCGTGTCTGAAAATGGTGTTCCGGCAGATGGGCAGCTCATTTCGCGGGATATTTGTGTCAAAAGGAGAAGAGATATGATTAGAACGGTAATCGTGGATGATGATTTCCTTGTACGGAGCTATCTGAAGCAGCTTGGGGCATGGGAACGGGCGGATTATCAGATCGCGGCGGATGCAAGAGACGGCGAGGAGGCATTGAACATCATAGAGAAGCTTGGACCGGATGTGGTGGTGACGGATATCTCCATGCCTCTGATGGACGGGATTGAGCCGATACGCCGGATCAGAGAACAGAACCAGGCGGTATACATCATCGTTCTCAGCTGTCATGATGATTTTGAGTATGTGAAGGAAGCCATGAAGCTTGGCGCCGACGAGTATGTGCTTAAGAATTCGCTGAACGAGGAGAGCCTGTATGAGATCCTGACCCATACGGCGAAGCTTCTCGCAGACAGGAAAGAGAAGTTTCTGGAAAATGATGAGGCAAAGCGGCTGATGGAGATGGGAAGGCAGTCGCTGAAATATCATTTCTTCAATGGGCTTCTTGCCGGCAGCTTTTGCTCCGAAGAGCGTGAGGCAAGAAGGAATGAGGCAGGAATCCGGGCGAAATATATCAACAGTGCGGTGATCAGCCTGTCTGTCCTTAAGTGGGGCGCGCTTAAGTATCGGTGCAGCGAGTTAGAGCTTGAACAGTATGGCCAGAGATTCTTAAGAAAGCTGATAAGGCAGTTGGAACGAAGAGCCGGGGAGACGGCGGACTCTTCGGAGGATACCGGAAGAGACTATGCAGAATGTGTGTATCTGGGGGAGGGGATCTTCTGCTGCTTTCTGGATATGTCGGATCTTCACAGGGACAGCCTGATGAAGCAGAGGCTGACCGGTATCGCCACAACCTGCTTCCGGTGCTGTATGGATGAGGAATATGTATTTGGCGTAGGGGTAAGCAGTGTCTGTTTTGGGGAAGAAGGAATCCGCCATGACTATCAGCAGGCAAGGGAGATGATCAAGCTTAACTTCTATGAAGAAGCAGGGATCCTCTATTATGGGGACAGCCCGGAGATTGGGAAGGTTCTTCCCCAGGAGG
The DNA here is from genome assembly GCF_000403455.2 of Dorea sp. 5-2. Taxonomy (GTDB): domain Bacteria; phylum Bacillota; class Clostridia; order Lachnospirales; family Lachnospiraceae; genus Sporofaciens. The sequence goes on from NZ_KE159737.1 coordinate 360,657, forward strand.
CGCAGGAGCTTTCCGACCGGGCGGCGGAATTCGTGAAGTGCTGTCAGTATGAAGCGATGGAGGAGGGATTCCGGAAGGTTTCCCGGATCTGCAGGCAGCAGCATACGGATCCCCGGCTGCTCCTTCACTGGCTGAAATCAATGGACGAGCGGCTTGGGATCGGACGGACGCAGGAGGAATATGCCGGGATCACAGACGCCGGGCAATTGATGGAGGTCTGTGAAGACTACAGGCGGAGGCTGTTTGCGAAGCAGCAAAGAGAGATCCCGGAACATGTGGGAGCATCTGTCCGGCGTGCCGTAGATTATGTGCATGCACATTATAAGGAACAGATCGGGCTTCCGGAAGCGGCGGAGACGGCAGGACTGAATCCGGCGTATTTAAGTTTCCTGTTCAAGCAGGAGATGGGAGTCGGGTTCTCTGCATACCTGCTTGAACTTCGGATGGAATATGCGAAAGCATTGCTTTGCAATACGAACGATAAGATCAAGACCGTGGCAAGCCGGGCGGGCTTCAATGATTATCACTATTTCTCCAAGGCGTTCAAGAAGATGAACGGGTGCAGCCCGGTGGAATACAGAAAGTATCCTCATAACGGTAAGACGTAAGAATCCGGGAGGGATTGTCTGTTTCTAAAAATAAGACACAAAAAGGGGAAAGTATTTTTGTAAGAAATATGGAGAACAACAAATCTAAAAAAAATCTTGTTTTTTTTCCGTTTTGAATATGGTATATTTTTAACAGAGAAAAGATTTGAGACAGAGAAAGGAGAGTCAAGGATGTTTGATAAGAAAAAAGTAAAGCTTGGAATTGCGCCCATTGCATGGACGAATGACGATCTGCCGGATCTGGGAGGAGAGAACACGTTTGAACAGTGTGTCAGCGAGATGGCGCTTGCCGGATTTACAGGATCAGAGGTGGGAAATAAGTACCCGAAGGATCCGGAAGTCCTCAGGAAGGCTCTGGAACTGAGAGGGATCGAGATATGCAATCAGTGGTTTTCATCCTTCCTGATCACGAAGCCGTTCGAAGAGGTAGAGAAGGAATTCCGGGCACAGCTTACATTCTTGAAGGCGATGGGGGCGAAGGTCATCGGTGCTTCCGAGCAGAGCCACAGTGTGCAGGGGCAGCAGGATACTCCGATCTTCGGGCATAAGTACGTGATGAATGACGAAGAGTGGAAGACCTTCTGCGACGGCATGAACCGTCTTGGAAAGATTGCGAAGGAGGAGTATGGGATTGCCCTTACGTTCCATCATCATATGGGAACTGTAGTGCAGGATCCTGACGAAGTGGAGCGTATGATGGAGAACACAGATCCGGAATATGTAAGCCTTTTGTTTGATACGGGACATTTTACATACTGCGGTGCAGACCCGCTTGAGATGGTGACGAAGTATGTAGACAGGATCAAGCATGTACATCTGAAGGATATCCGCAAGGAGGTTGTGGACAAGGTTAAGGCAGAGGATCTAAGCTTCCTTGAAGGCGTAAGGATGGGTACGTTTACGGTGCCGGGAGACGGATGCATTGATTTTGACCCGATCTTTAAGGTGTTGGAAGACCACGGCTATGAAGGATATATGCTGGTGGAGGCAGAGCAGGATCCGGCGAAGGCGAATCCGTTAGAATATGCGGTCAAGGCAAGGAAATTTATTGCAGAGAAGACAGGATTATAATTATAGAATAGGATCAGGAAATGTTACATAAGCAGAAAGGAGATCAGAAGATTATGGTTACAGTAGGAATTATCGGAGCAGGAAGGATCGGAAGAGTTCACGTGGAGAGCATCTGCACGAAGGTGGGCAATGCGAAGATCAAGGCGCTTGCAGATCCGTTCATGAATGAGGAGACGGATCTCTGGGCGAAGAAGATGGGCGTGGAGATTACAACGAAGGATTACAAAGAGATCCTTGCAGATCCTGAGATCGACGCAGTGCTGATCTGTTCTTCTACCGATACGCATTCGCCGATTTCCGTTGAGGCGATCCAGGCAGGAAAGCATGTATTCTGCGAGAAGCCCATCGACCACGATGTGGCGAAGATCAAAGAGGTCATTGATGCACTTGCGAAGAATCCGGTGAAGTACCAGGTAGGCTTCAACCGCAGGTTCGACCACAACTTTGAGGCGGTAAGAGACGCCGTAGCGGCAGGTAAGATCGGTGATACACATATCATCAAGATCACTTCCAGAGATCCGGAGCCGCCGTGCGCAGATTATGTAAAGGTATCCGGAGGAATGTTCCTGGATATGACGATCCATGATTTTGACATGGTACGTTTCCTCGCAGGCTGCAATGCGGCAGAAGTCTATGTAGAGGCGGCTGTCCTGGTGGATCCGGCGATCGGAGAAGCAGGAGACGTGGATACGGCAGTTATCACCCTGAAGATGGAGAACGGCGCGATCGCAGTGATCGACAATTCCAGACAGGCAGTGTACGGGTACGACCAGAGAGCCGAAGTATTCGGTTCTAAGGGAATGGTTGCGACGGGCAATGATACGGCGAGCGCCGCAGTCATCAGCAATGTGGACGGCGTGACCGGCGAGAAGCCGCTTCACTTCTTCCTGGAGCGCTATATGGATGCGTATGCGAAGGAGATCAAGTGCTTTATCGAGGCGATCGAGAATGATACGGAGACACCGCTTGGCGTAGATGACGGACTGCAGCCGGTATTGATGGGGCTTGCGGCGAAGAAGTCTCTGGAAGAGCATCGTCCGGTGAAGATTGCGGAAGTTGCGGTATAGATCTTGAGAATATTGTGAAAGAATGATAAAAGACTGTTGCAAAATGATCGCGGTAACGTTTGCCTCCATGCAGGGCGGTGTTATCCAATCTTGCAGCAGTCTTTAAGGTATTTTCGGAGTTTCTATTTACGGAGTTTCTTTCGGCAGAAAGAGGTTCCTTAAGTACAGATCAGTCTGAGGAGGAAATAAGATGGCTGTAACCTTGCAACAGATAGCGGAAGTTGCCGGAGTGTCCAGGGGAACGGTGGACAGGGCTTTGAATAATCGGGGAAGGATCAATGCAGAGGTTGCGGATAAGATCCGGCGTATCGCGGATGAGATGGGCTATCAGCCGAACCGGGCGGGGAGAGCGCTTGCGATGGCGAAGCGGTCGATCACCATCGGCGTGCTCATCCAGGCGGCGGACACCCCGTTTATGGAGAAGGTCATAGAAGGCGCCGAAGATGCCAAGGCAGAGGTAGAGCGGCTTGGAGCAGAGGTGATCATCCGCAGGATGGAGGAGTTTGACGCCCCAAAGGCGGTTGAAGCGATGCACGAGCTAAGGAAGGCAGGATGTAATGGGATCGCGCTGGTGCCGGTAGATGATGAGAGGCTCAAGGAGACGGTCAATGAGTCTGTGGATGATAACATACCGGTGATCACATTTAACTCGGATATCGAGGAATCTAAAAGACTCTGCTTCGTGGGACAGGATACCTGGCAGAGCGGAAGAGTGGCGGCAGGCCTGATGGCAGATATTTTACCGGCGGACGGGAAGGTCCTGGTCATATCGGGATATCCCACCAGCTACGGGCATAAGAACCGGACGAATGGATTTCTTAAGGAATTTGCGGCGCTGCGGGAAGATATCCGGGTGTTGGATGTGCAGTATGACTTTGACGACGACCAGATGGCAGAGATGATCACGAAGGGGATGCTTAAGGAATATGAAGATCTGACGGGCATCTATCTTGCGGCATCCGGCGTAGAGGGGGTCTGCAGGGCGTTGGAAGAGTTGGGGATGGAGGATAAGGTGAAGGTGATCTCCAATGACCTGACGGCGCGGAATATGAAGTATCTGGAGGAAGGAAAGATCCGTTTCCTCATCGGGCAGGATGGTTACAGGCAGGGGTATGAGCCGGTCATGCTGCTGTTCGAGAAGCTTTTTGACGGGAAAGAGCCTGAGAAAGAATTCGCTTATACGGAGATTGTGATCAAGACCAGGTACAATATAGAACGTGTCTGAAAGGACAGATACGGATGAAACTGGCATAATGAACAAAAATGTTTTGTGAAATTTGTGTAACATACATATTGCGTTCACGTGAACGCAGTGTTAAAATAGCTATATCAAGTAACAGAAAACCATATTACAAAATAAGAAAGGCGGCAGGCAAGATGTTAAGAGTAGGAGTTATCGGATGCGGTGGAATGGGAAGAGACCATATCAAGAGGATCACAGAGAGGATCCAGGGAGCCGAGGTTGCGGCAGTATCGGACGTATTTGAAGAGGGTGCGAAGAAAGCGGCGGAGATTGCCGGGGGAGCGAAGGTCTATACAGACGGTAAGGCGTTGATCAATGATCCGGACGTGGATGCGGTTCTGGTGGTTTCACCGGGATTTGCACATGTGGACGATCTGTTGGAAGCGATCAAAGCAGGTAAGCGCGTATTCTGTGAGAAACCGCTGTGTACAACAGCAGACGACTGCAAGAAGGTTATGGATGCGGAAGCGGCGTCCGGCAGACATCTGATCCAGTTAGGGTTCATGCGCCGTTATCATAAGGGATATAACCAGATCAAGGATGCGATCGCAACCGGCGAGTATGGCGAGCCGCTGATGATGCATTGTACACATAGGAATCCTGAGGTGGGAACGAACTACAACACGCCGATGGCAGTACATGACACGGTGATCCATGAGATTGACCTCTGCCACTGGCTGGTGGATGACGACTATGAGAGCGTACAGGTGATCATGCCGAAGGTTACGAAATATTCCCACTCTGAACTGAAGGATCCGCAGATCATGCTTATGCGTACGAAGAGCGGTATCTGTATTGATGTGGAGTGTTTTGTAAACTGCAAGTTTGGTTATGATATTAATTGTGAAGTTGTATGTGAGGATGGAGCGCTTAAGATGGGAGCGCCGATGGCTCCGTCGATCCGTAAGAATGCCGCGGCTTCTACAGAGATCACGACAGACTGCTTCGTACTGTTCAAGGATGCATATGATGCAGAGATCCAGAATTGGGTAGACTGCGCGAAGAAGGACGTGATCGAAGGGCCTACCACATGGGACGGCTATCTGGCTGCAGTTACGGCGGACGCGTTGGTAAGGGCACAGGAGACAGGAAATATTGAGAAAGTAGTAACCGTTGAGAAACCGGAATTTTACAAATAGTCAAAGTAGAGTCGATATTTTTTGAGAGTTGCGTGCTCGTGTACGCAATGAATGAGAAGACGAAAAAGGAGATTACAATTATGAAATTAGGATTTAACGAGGCGACGGCGCTGGAGTGTAAGGGACAATCCCTGATGGCAGATATGGAAGCATGTGAGAAGTATGGGTTTGACTACATAGAGATCAGATTTGATTGTGTGAAGGATTATCTGAAGGAGCATACGTTGGAAGAACTGGCAGAATGGTTCAAGAATCATCATCTGAAGCCATGGGCATATAATACGCTGATCTTCTTCAATCAGAGGGACGAGGCAGGCGTAAAGGAGATTGATGAGGAGACAGACTTCATTATCAAGGTCTGCAAGGCAATTGATATGAAGATGCTGATCACGGTCCCTCAATTTGACGTGAAGGATAAGAGCGTGACTGAGATCAAGGAAGAGGCGGTGGAAAGACTTCGCTATCTGTCTGATAAAGTAGGCTCTGACATCAGGATCTCCCTGGAGTTCTGCGGCGCGCCCAATTGTTCCATTAATCAGTTTGGAACGGCTTACGATGTTGTGAAGGCGGTAGACAGAGAGAATGTGGGAATTACTGTTGATACCTTCCATTTCCATGAGATGTGTTCGAAGATTGAAGATCTTAGGAATGCTGACGGCAAGAAGATCTTCGCGTATCATCTGAATGACTGTGAGGATCTGCCGCTTGGTTCCTGCGGCGACGATAAGAGGCTGTGGCCGGGAGAAGGCGTGGTTGACCATGATGCCATCGCCGGCGCGTTGAAGGAGATTGGATTCGACGGCGTATGTACGATTGAAGAATTCCGTCCGGAATATTATGCGATGTCACATGACGAGAATGTGAAGAAGGCGGCAGAGGTGACAAAAGCATTCGTGGAGAAATATTTTGGGTAAAGGGTCCGTTTCTGTCTCAGAAGAAGGATCTACAGTGCAGATGCAGAAAGCTAAGGAGAAGAAGAAATGTTAGATAAGAATAAAGTTTCACTTGGCATTGCGCCGATCGGATGGACGAACGACGACATGCCGGACCTGGGGAAAGAGAATACATTCGAGCAGACGGTAAGTGAGATGGCGCTTGCAGGATTTACCGGATCAGAGGTGGGCAGCCATTATCCGGCAGATCCCAAGGCGCTGAAAAAGGCGTTGGATCTCAGAGGGATGACGATCTGTAATCAGTGGTTCTCCTCATTTCTGATCAGCAGGCCGTATGAGGAGACCGAGGAAGCATTCCGGAAGCAGTGCGATTTCCTGACCCAAGTAGGAGCAAAATGTATCGGTGTATCCGAGCAGAGCTACAGTATCCAGGGGATGCTCGACCGTCCGATCCAGGAAGGCAAATACGTCATGAATGATGAAGAATGGGATCTGCTTACAGAGGGGCTTAATAAGCTTGGACAGATTGCGAAGGAAAAGGGAATGGTACTGACCTTCCATCATCACATGGGAACGGTTGTGCAGACTGAAGAGGAGATAGATCGTTTCATGGCGTCTGTGGATCCTGAGCTGGTATTCCTGTTGTTTGACAGCGGACATCTGTCTTTCGCGGGGATCGACCCGGAGAAGATCCTGAGAAAATATGTGAACCGTGTGCGCCATGTCCACTTGAAAGATCTAAGAAAGAACGTTGTGGAGCAGTCGCGTAATGAGAAATGGAGCTTCCTTAAGGGAGTGCGTGAGGGCACATTTACCGTACCTGGAGACGGGGACGTGGATTTTGCGCCGATCTTTAAGATCCTTGAGGAAGCAGATTATAAAGGATGGGTGGTCGTAGAGGCGGAGCAGGATCCGGCAAAAGCGAATCCATTCGAGTATGCATTGAAAGCGAGGAAATATATTGCGGAGCATACGGGGGTATAAGATGTCCCGCAGCGAAAAGGAGGGTAAGCAATGAAAATAGCGTTTGACGTAGATGTATTGGCGAAGCAGATGAGCATTAATGATATGGTCCATCAGGTTGCGGACTGGGGTTATAAGTATATCGAACAATCCCCGCATCCGCGTATCAATCCGTTCTATAAGCATCCTCTTTTCTCAAGAGAGTGCGAGGCGGAATACCGCAAGGCTCTTCGGGAGACAGGGGTAGAGATCTCATCCTTTATTGTAGTATACCGTTGGTCCGGCCCGACGGAGGAACAGAGGAAGATTGCAGTGGCAAACTGGAAAAGGATTGTCGAGATCGCGGCGGATATGGGAGTACAGGTGATCAATACCGAGCTTTCCGGCGACCCGAACCAACAGGAGATCTGTAACGGTATGTGGTTCCGCTCTATGGATGAGCTGCTTCCGCTGTTCGAGAAGGAAGGGATCCGTGTGGAGATCCAGTCCCATCCATGGGATTTCTGTGAACTGAATAATGAGACCTGTGATATGGTGAAAAGTTATCGCTCCGATCATTTGAAATATGTCTATTCTTCCCCCCATGGTTTCTTCTATGACAAGGGTGTAGGAGATGTACGCTCGATGCTTAAGTATGCGGGCGACGATCTGAGCCACGTGCTGTTTGCAGATACATTCAACCAGACCAAGGATTGCAGGTATATCTTGAATCCGCCGTGGCTGAACAGTATGGGAAGGGAGGACGTTTCCATTCATCAGCACAATCCGATGGGAGAAGGGGATGTGGATTTTGAAGGGATCTTCGAGACTCTGAGGGAAATGGATTTTGCCAACAGGCAGTTTAAGGCCGGCGGAGACGCGATCTCTTGTGTCTCCATCTTTGGATACCCGGAGCGTATGGATGTGGAGGCTCCGAAAGCAAGAGAGATCATTGAGCGTGAATTGCTGAACCGATAGGAAAAATTATGAAATCAGTAGCAGAATTATTAAATTATAAACAAAAGAATAAGGATATGGATGAGTTTATCAAGGTTCCGGTATCGGAGAAGCTTGCCTATTGCTTCGGAGATCCTGCGCTGACCTTGATGTATACGATGACAACGACACTTTTGATTTATTTCTATACCAATGTGGTCGGCATCTCTGCGGGTTCGGTAGGAATGATCATGTTAGTGTCCCGTGTGTTCGACGGATTCTCAGACGTACTGATGGGAACCATTATCGACCGGACACATTCCAAATACGGGAAATCCAGGATATGGATCCTGCGGCTTGCGGTTCCTTATGCACTTGCGGCAGTCGTACTCTTCACGATGCCTGGGATGGGACCGACGGGCAAGGTCGTCTATGCATTTGTAACTTATAATATCATGAATACGGTCGTGTACACGGCGATCAGCCAGCCGTTTCATGCGCTTGGATCATTGATGAGCCGCGATAGAAGGGAGCGGGATGTGATCTGTAATATCCGTATGATCCTGTCCATCACGGCAAGTATGATCATCACGGCATTTACACTGCCGTTGATCAATAAGGTGGCAAAGGTGATCCAAAACGAGCAGGCGGCGTGGATCCTGGTTACGGCTGTGTATGCGGTGGTCTCTGTGTTCGTACTGTTGAATACTTATGCGACCTGTACGGAGCGTGTGCAGACCGCACAGAAGAGCAAGGAAGATATCCCGTTTTGGACGGCGCTTCGTGCAACGGTGACGAATCCCTACTTTTTGATCGCACTTGGACTGATGCTGTTCTATACGGTGTATCAGATCATCATCGGTACAGATCTTACCTATTATTGCCAGTATGTGCTGAATGATGTGGATCTTGTCATGCCGTTGTCCGCATCTGAGAAGATCGCGACGATCATCGGAATTGCATTGCTTCCTAGGCTTCTGCCAAGGTTTGGGAAACGGAACATGATCTGTGCGGGATGTGTCCTCGGCGTTGCAGGGCAGCTGCTGTTCCTGATGAATATCACCAGCGTCCCGTTGGGCGTCGTTACCTGTATTATGAGAGGATTTGGTATAGCGCCGTTCTATGGGGTGCAGTATTCACTTCCAAGCGACGCCATCGAATACGGGCAGTGGAAGACCGGGCTTCGGATCGAGGGACTGATGTTCTCGTCCATGAGTATGGGACAGAAGGCGGGGTCCGGATTCACGTCGGCGATCATGGGCGCGATCCTGTCCATGGCGGCATTCGACGGATTGAAGGCAACGGCGGCAGAACAGACGGCAGAGGCGGTGGCAGTGATCAAGGGTTTCTATCTCTATGTGCCGATCGCCATCTGGGCGGTTATGTTCCTGATCGCTTTGTGCTATAAACTTGATAAGAAATATGACCAGATGATGAGAGAGCTTATTGCGCGAGAAAGCGGAACAGGTGAGGATAACGTACAGGCAAGCCCGGACAGCGGGCAGATCAGTCTCACTTCCGGAAAAAATGCGGTTAACATAGCGATCGGACGACTCTATGGAGCAAGCGGGAGGAAGATTGCGGAAGCGCTTGCAAAGGAGTTGGAATGCCGTGTGTATGACCGCCAGATCATCTGTATGCTGGGTGAAAAATTCGGGATGGGATCAACGAATATTGAGAATCTGCAGAGATACCTGGATTCCTACAATGAAGGACGGGCGGTAACCTTCTCGCCTTATTCTATGCCGGGCGCCGGAGTTGCGGAGGATATCATGGATACAAGGATATTCGAAGAACAGAGCAGACTCATCCGGAAGCTTGCGAAGAAGGCTCCGGGAATCTTCCTGGGACGGTGTGCGAACTATGTACTGGCAGATCTTCCCCACACTTATTCTTTCTTTATCTATGCGGAGGATGAATACAGGGAGAGAGAGGGCAAGGCATATTATGGAGGAGAGACGATCGAGAAGCTGAAAGCACGTGATGAGAAGAGGAATGAATACTATCTGCGGTATACAGGGGCGCAAAGAGACGATCCGAAGAGTTATGATCTGGTGATCAATGTCGGAAAGACAGGTGTTGACGGCGCGGTGCGTATTATCTTAGATTATGTTGGGAACAAGGAAAAGTGAAAGAGTGCGCGGCATTATTTTGTTGATCGAAGATACAGCCAGGGAGGGATACAAGTCTCCCTGGCTGTGTTTGAGGATCTTTTTGTAAAGAATCTCCCCGGTATCGGAAAGATCGGGTCATAAGGATTTACCAGCTTCAGCCTTAGCGGTTTCTACTTCTGCTTTGGCAGCGTTTATCCTCGCTTCCACTTCTTTTTGAACAGATTTCAGGATTTGATAACTACCAAAGTCATCAGATCGTAATTTTCTTTGGAGACTGCGGTATACGCGGTATTTTTCGTGTTGGTCATTTCGTAGAAAGAGATACTGTAACGGTCTTTCCGGGCGATATCATCCCGGCAGATAAAGATACTATAGCATTTGGAAAGCAGATTATAATCCGTGCCCTCGTAGATCAGTGACAGCTGAGCGGATAGACGGCGTGCAAGATAGTAGAGTCCTCGTTTTTCAATGGGATAGCCGGGTTTGTATGTTTTCTGCGGTTCTAGGTCAATATGTAGGTTGATCTGTATGTCTTCAGTGGAAAGTTGTGGATTCTTGGCTTGAAACGCCAAATCAAAATGAGTTGATTTCTCATTCAATTTTCTCCATTCTAGTTGAAGCGCTAGGAAAATGTTGACGTGTTACAGAAATCCATATGACAGACTGCCTGTTCTTATAATGATATAAAAACAGGCAGTTGTCAATGTAAATCATTCGACCGATTTTGACAATCGGCTGTTCATCTTTTCGATCATGGCTAAAAGCTCTCTTTTCCCGCACATCCCATAAGACACGACATTACGGAGCGGCATGCATGTGATCATTGCCATATTCATGGCGTCGCTGATCGCGACGTCTCCATCCTCTTTTATGTTATCCGAAGAAAGCTTGAACATTTCCTCCAACTGTGTCTTAAAGTGATCCACGTATCCCGACGTACGTTCATCCGCAAGTAACTCTCCGAACGTCGTGTTCATATGGACTTTGATCGGAAGCAGCTTCTGCGCCGTCAGATGCACGCGTCCGGACAGACGCATATCCCGGGAAGATGCACCGATCAGGATCTCATAGTCGCCGGATGCCGCATACCAGTCCTTGAGGCTCGTATTGTACCATGCAAAGCTCCGGTGATCCAGAGTGAAATGCACAGTCTTTGTCTCACCGGGCTTTAAGGAGATCTTCTCATATCCTTTCAATTCCCGGATCGGCCGGCGTACAGCTTTGGTATGGTCGCTGACATATAACTGTATGATCTCCTTTCCTTCCGTGCCGCCGGTATTTGTCACATCTACGGAAACCCTGACCGTATCATTCTCCCTGATTTCAGACTTGTCGATCTGCAGATTCTTGTATGCGAAGGTGGTATAAGAAAGCCCGTATCCGAACGGGAATGCCACCGGCATTTCCTTTGCGTCATAGTAGCGGTATCCGACGAAAATACCCTCCTGATACTTCACGTTCTCCCCATCTCCAAAGGAAAGGTAAGAAGGCGTGTCGGACAGTTTATAAGGCATGGACTCCGCCAGTTTCCCGCAAGGGCACGACTTGCCGAACAGGATGTCAGCGACGGCTTCTCCTACTGCCTGTCCTCCGAGATACGCTTCCAGAAGCCCTTTTACACCGGAGAGCCAGGGCATTTCCACAGGAGAACCGTTGTGCAGGACGACGATCACCTCAGAGTGTATGGCAAGGATCTCGTTGATCAGACGGTTCTGGCACTCTGGCAGACGCATATGTGTACGGTCGTATCCTTCAGATTCAAAACTGTCCGGAAGACCTGCGAAGATAACGACCTTGTCTGCGGTTTTGGCAGTTTCCAGGGCTTCTTTTGCAAGCGCCGCGTCGTAAATATCATCATTAGCCGGGAAACCTTTGGCATAAGTAACATTTGGATTGCCAGAAACCGCATCTAGGGCGTTGCTGACGCGGAAACTGTTGATATGGGAGCTTCCGCCGCCCTGGAAACGGGGTTTTTGGGCATATTCTCCGATAAATGCGATCTTTTCCGTCTCTTTTAGCGGGAGTATGGAGTCATTTTTCAGCAGAACCATGGATTCCGCGGCAATCTTTTTCGCAAGCGCATGGTCGGCTTCCAGTGTAAATTCCTGCTCTTCGCGGTGGTCTGTGTACTCAAATATAATGTTCAAGATGCGTTCCACAGCCTGGTCAAGAACGGCTTCATCCAGGGAACCATCCTCTACCGCGGCGACAATCTCCTTGTCGTAAATACCGTTGGATGACGGCATCTCAAGTTCCAGCCCGGCTTTTAACCCCGCGACACGATCGTTGACGGCGCCCCAGTCGGACATCACATATCCCCGGAATCCCCATTCCTTTCGCAGGACTTCGGTCAGGAGCCAAGGGTTTTCTGAGGCGAAAGTTCCGTTGATCCGGTTGTAGGAACACATGAAAGTATAAGGCTGCGATTTTTTGACGGCTGTTTCGAATGCAGGGAAATATATTTCCCGCAGAGTACGTTCATCTGCGTCGGAGGAGGAACTCATACGGTTGAACTCCTGGTTATTTGCGGCAAAATGCTTGATGGAGGTTCCGACATGGTGCTTCTGTACGCCGTTGATGAATGCGGCGGCAGTCTCTCCGGCAAGGTAAGGGTCCTCGGAGTAATACTCGAAGTTGCGCCCGCATAAGGGGGAGCGTTTGATGTTGACGGCAGGACCAAGGACGACGGATAGGTCGTTCGCCTGTGCCTCTTTTCCGATGGCGTCGCCGAATTCATGTATGAGGCGGCGGTCGAAGGAACATGCGCTTAATACGGCAGGCGGAAAACATACCGCTTTGATGCTGTCGTTGATTCCCAGGTGGTCGGCTTCTTCGTCCTGCTTGCGCAGGCCGTGGGGACCGTCGCTTACCATTACGCTGGGGATGCCAAGCCGTTCGACACCTTTCAGGTGCCAGAAATCAAGACCGGAGCACATTCCGGCTTTTTCTTCCAGGGTCATCTGGCTGATCAATTCTTTTAAGTCTCGTTTCATATTGGGGATCTCCTTTTTCTTTTTTAGACATTGTTGAATAGATGCTTTAAATTTACCAGTTATGTGATAAAATGGATAGTAAAATCTTGTGAAAAATAGTGAAATCTTGTGAAAGAATAAAAATGTGGGATCAACGCAGAGATCCATGTCTGTTATGTGATGCCGGAAGGAGAGGATGACCATGAAAAAGGAAATAGATTTTCTGGATGCATACCGGGAGAAGAGCATGTTTAGAAGGAGAGAGCTTGCCGAGCCCCATATGTCGTACGCCTATGAGAAGGAGAAATACCGGGTCATTCGGGAAGGCAGGGTTGATCTTCTGGATGCTGTGAGCCGGCTTCTGCCAGATGGGACGGGAGGTATCTTGTCCAGAGATGCGCTCCGCCATCAGAAGAACATGCTGATCGCCGCCATCACCATATTTACCCGGTCTGCCATGGACGGAGGGCTTCCGGAGGAGTTGGCATATGCTATAAGCGACAGTTATATTTTGCTGGGAGAAGAGTGTACTTCGGTTGAAGAATTGGACAGGCTCAGTGACCGGGCATTCCGGGAATATACGCATGCGGTGGCGAAGAACAGGCATTACAGCAGGAAGATCAAAGAGGCGCTCCATTATATTACGATCCATCTCCATGAGAAGGTCACATTGGAAAGGGTAGCGGAGGTGATCGGTTTGAGTCCTTGTCATCTGTCAAGGATTTTCAAGAAGGAAGTAGGAATGTCCATGGTGGACTATGTACAGAAGGAGCGGATCGAGGCGGCGAAATATATGCTGATCCATACCGATGAGACGTTGGCGGCGATCAGCCAGTACTTATACTTTTCGACACAGAGCTATTTTATCCGGATATTCAGGAAATATACGGGGATGACTCCGGGGCAGTACAGGAGGGACCATGGAGAATAGAAAAACATTCTCTTATGAAAGAATATCCTTCCTGCAATACTGATAGAATCCTGCTCCGATCCCGATCGCCGCAAAGGCAATGCCCACCGACAGATATTTGATGTCCAGACATTCATCCGCAATAATATCCGCGCTCTCCGTATAGCTGAAGGGCGTCGCATATTTCAAGAATTTTGCCTTGTCCGTCAGGTTTGCAATAATATTGAGGAAGTAAAAAAGAGCAGCCAGGCAGAGCCCGATCCCTGCGCCGCCCTGCTTTAAGAAAGCCGAGATCCCAAAACAGACGAAGGCTACCTCGATCTGCAGGATAAGATAAGCGAGGAATAATAAAAAGAGCGGGCGGATATCCGGAGTTTCCTTGATCGCACAGATGGAAACAGCGGTAACGATGACCACCAAACTATTCAAAAGCAAGATCTGTATCAACATGGAGACAAGCTTCTGCCCGACGATCTTCCGGCGGCTGACCGGATGGGTGAGGAGGAATTCTGCTGTCTGTTCTTTCTCTTCCTTCGCTAACGCAGAGATGCCAAGAAGAGCAGCGAAGAAAGCGCCTCCAAGTCCCAGGATATTGCCGCATTCCACGCCGAAGAATCCCATGAATTCACCAAAGTTAAGTCTGTCCATGCCGAAAGCGGCGGAAAAGCTGCCCATTTCTGCGAACATAGAATTAAAATCTGCCATCTGTGTCTCCATTTCCGGGTAAATGAAGATACAGAGAGACAGCATAAATGTAATCACCATTGTCCATATGAGTAAAGTGATCCATCCTTGTTTCAACTCGTGTTTTATCATCACCATGTTATGTCTCCTTTTCGATATTGTTGCTTTAGCCATAATAATGCATAAATATTTCTTCCAGATCCGGTTCGGTGATCGAAACATCCGTAAGGTTCAGCGTAGTCAGGACATTCAGCAGATCCTGCAGGTTGCCGCCATACAGAAAACTTACGGAATCCCCGTCTGTCTGTACGTCCTTCATATCCGGCAGATCAGGCGGCAGTTTTACGCCCTTTAACCGAACTCGTTTTGTGTCGGTATGCCCGAGGTTCTGTGTGCTGTCCGAGACTAGCAGGCGCCCCGCCCGGATGACAGCCGCATGTTTGCAATACCGCTGGACTTCCGAGAGGATATGAGAAGATACGAAGATCGTAGCGCCGTCCTTGTTGCGTTCCTCCAATATGGCATAGAACGCTCGCTGCATCAGGGGATCCAGTCCGCTTGTAGGTTCGTCCAGGATGCAGAGCTCGGGCGTATGCTGGAGTGCGCAGACGATGGATACCTTCTTGCGGTTGCCAAGGGACAGTTCACGGATTTTCTTATTCACATCCAGTTCCAGCCGTTCGCAGAGATTCCGGGCTTTTGTACGGCAATCCTTGCGCCGCATATCGGCGGAGAATTTTATCACATCCCCAACCCGCATATTGCGGTAAAAGGAAGCTTCGGAAGGCATATATCCGACGCGGGACAGGATCTCCTCCTTCTGGCGGCGGATATCCATCCCGAGAATCTGCGCGCTTCCTTTGGATGGTGCGATCAATCCGAGCAGGGTGCGGATCGTGGTACTCTTTCCGGCGCCGTTCGGTCCGATGAAACCGAAGAAGTCCCCTTGCGCTACGGTCAGGTTCATATCTGTGATTCCTCTTGAATTGCCATAATATTTTGTTAGTGAAGTAGTTTTGATTGCATCCATTCTGTCTTGCAAGCTCCTTTCTGCAGCACACTTTTATTCCCGCGGGCAACGAGCCAAGCGGGCATGCACATTTGGCGACTACCGCGGGGGCTTTGGCTTTAAGGGATTTCGCAGGTACACCTTCTTCCAGAATTCCAGCATTGCCTTGAAATCCTCTTCCAGCGTCTTGGCGTCGACAGTGTCCCCGCGCTGTGCGATCTCCCACAGATATCCGACGGACATCAGATAAATCTGGCGGTGCATCATCTCAAGATCCAGTCCGGGGATGAAATCATCAGGATTCAGCCCGGCAAGGGCGTCCGCTGCTTTCTGGTCAAAATGCAGACGGTAGCTTCTCTGAACCTCTTCATAGATTTCCGGTTCCCTTTCATAAAATGCCTTTATGGCAAACGCCGCCATATCCGGATAGCGGCACATGATCTGTATCTTCGCATACATGCCCCGTTCCATCATTTCAAATAAATCCGTGGATTCATAACAGCGGCACAACGTAAGGTATTCCGCCGTGATATCTGCCGCTTTGTTCCACAGGAAGAGATACAGTTCCTTCTTATTTTGAAAATAGTGGAACAGAAGAGATTTGCTGATCCCCGCATCATCCGCAATCTCCTGCATGGGGCTTTTGCGGTAGGAATTCTGCGAAAATATACGGAATCCGGCGTTGATGATCCGTTGCTGTTTTTCGGGCGGAAGGGTATAGAATCTTTCATTCATATAGAAATCCTCGCTGACTAAAACGGTCAATAGGTTATCTTTTATTATATCCCATTGACCGTTTTTGAGAAGACTCTTTATATAAGATTTTAGAAAATATCCATTTTATTAAAGTCTGCCCCAAATCTGTTTGAGGCAGAGCGGTTTATTCGGATCTTAAAGAGGAATACATAGCGACACTTAAGATGACAGCCCCGCCGACCAGTTCTCTTATGCTTGGTATCTCCCCAAGGAACAGTAAGGCATAGACGATACCATAGACTGTCTCCATCCCGGAGACGATCCCGGCGGTCTGTGCCCTGACACTTTTTTGTGCGGATACGTAGAGGGAATGTGCGAACGCCGTGCAGACGAATCCGACGAACGCCACTCCGGCAGCATCCTGTATCCGCCAGGAAGCCTCCACGAGAAAGAGCGCCGGAAGGAGCACGACGGCGGCGCTTCCCTGTTCATACAGACAGACGGTGCGGGCGGCGTACCGTGCGGAGAAATACCGGTTTGCCAATGTCAGGATCGCATAGGTAAAGCTTGAGAGCATACCCCATATGATACCGATCGTCGTATGGTTTGCCATGGAGAATTCCGGGATCGTGATGAGTACGCCGATAAAGAGGACGATCGCGCTTACAATACTTTGCTTTTTCAGCTTTTCATGGAATAGAACGGGTTCTATGAAGGTCAGAAAAAGCGGAAAAGTGGAGAACGTGATCGTACCGATCGCCACGGTAGAGACCTGTATGGATTGGAAAAAGGTGGTCCAGTGCGCGCCCATCACTGCGCCGGTCAGGACGATCATGATATAATCTCTTTTCGAATCCAGTTTCAGCCGGTCTTTTTTTAATACCGCGATCACGAACAACAGAATGGAAGAGCAGATGACCCTTCCAAGAGCAACCAGGACTGCCGGTATCTCCACGAACTGTGCGGCGACGCCGGCAAGTCCAAAAAGCATTACTGCGATGTGGAGATACAGGATATTTTTATTAAAAGATTCACGGATGTGCATGGGTAATTCATTCCTCTCTTTAGTTTTGTTATATCTGCCGCGGCAGAGATGTCAATGCAGATACTGCCGCAGCACATTCATAAGAAGTTTAATATCAAGAGGTTTTGCGATATGGGCGTTCATACCGCTTTTGAGCGCCGCCTCTTTGTCGTCCTCCATGGCGTTTGCGGTCATGGCAAGGATGGGCAGGGTGCGCACGTCCTTGCGGTGCATGGCGCGGATTGCCTTGGTAGCCTCATATCCGTTCATAACCGGCATCTGTACATCCATCAGGACAGCGTCGTAATACCCCTCCCGGGACTGCTCGACCATAGTGACCGCGTCGGTTCCGTCGGGTGCGGATTCGATCTCGAAGCCGGCTTCCTCCAGGATGACTTCTGCGATCTCACGGTTCAGTTCATTGTCCTCCACCAGAAGAAGACGCTTCCCGCTGAAATCAGCTTGTGTCCAGTCTGCCTCCGTGTCCGGATGTGCATTTCCCCCGATATTATTTGCCGCCAGAAGTGCGGCTTTCAGGTCAGACATAAAGAGCGGCTTGGCGCAGAATGCGGTAATCCCCGCTTCTCTTGCCTCTTCCTCGATATCTGCCCAGTCGTATGCCGTGAGGATGATGATGGGCGCCTCCGTTCCTACGACACGGCGGATCTTCCTTGCGGTTTCAATGCCGCTGGTCTCGGGCATCTGCCAGTCAATGATGAAAGTATGATAAGGGTCGCCTTCTTCCCAGGCGGATTTGGCGCGGTATGCCGCTTCTCTGCCGGACGTCGTCCATTCAGAACGAAGCCCGATGCTTTTCAGCATCTTATTCACGCTGTCACAGACGTTGAAATCATCATCTACGACCAGGGAACGCAAGCCCTTAAGCTCCTTGATCTGCTCTGCATTTTTCTCCGTATCCTGGAGTTGGAGCGGAAGTTTTACCGTAAAGGAGCTGCCTTTGCCGACCTGGCTTTCCACCGTGATCTGCCCGCCCATCATGTCGATGATATTCTTCGTGATCGCCATGCCGAGCCCGGCGCCCTGGATACCGCTTCGTGTGGCGGTGGATTCGCGTTCAAATGGTTCAAAAATATGTTCCGCAAATTCCTGCGACATCCCGATCCCGTTGTCCTTAACCGTAAAAACATAATTGCCCCACCCATGCTTAAAGGTGGCATGCTGTGAGATGCGGAAAGAAACGGTTCCGCCGGCAGGCGTATATTTGACGGCATTGCCCATCAGATTGATGAAGATCTGGTTCAGCTTCAGCGGATCTGCGATCACATCCTCATTGGTTACGTCAAAGGTGTCGATAAACATCTCAAGCTGCTTGGATTTAACCTGGGGCTGGATGATGTTTACCAGATTGTGCATCAGCTCAGGGATATTACATTCCTGGTAATGGATCGTAAGCTTTCCGCTCTCGATACGGCTCATATCCAGAATATCGTTGATAAGCCCCAACAAGTGATTGCTAGATGAAAGTATCTTCCGCAGACAGTCCTGCACTTGTTCTGTGCGGTCGATATGGCTTGCTGCGATCGTGGCAAAGCCGATGATGGCATTCATAGGCGTGCGTATGTCGTGGCTCATGTTGGACAGGAAGGTGGTTTTTGCCTGATTGGCATGCTGTGCCTGCATCAGGGCGTCTTGCAGAGCCTGCGTATGTTCCCTCTGCTTTTTGACCTGCTCCGTGGCATTCTGGCGTACATACAGGATCCTGACAGGGTTGCCGTCTGTCCGTTCCAGGCACACGGCGATCAGATGCTCCCATTCTTCCTTCCCCCGGCGGGAAACATGGCATTCATGAACGGCGAAATCCTCAGCCCGCAGATTCTCGGCAAGTGTATCGGGACTGCAGAAATGACAGAGCGCCTCTTTTCCTTCGTCTTCGATGATCTCTTCGGCGTGGAGCTTGATCATTTCGCTGTATACACCCTCCATCGGGATGCGTGGATTCAGCGGTGCGATTCCCGCCATGTAGGAATAGTGGTCATTCTTAAGGTCTACCATAAGATAACGTGATGAAAAGATCGTGTTCATGCCGCGCAGTACATCGTTGATCAGTTTATTCTCTCTTTCCAGTTTCCTTCGGAGCCTTCCGCCGCGGATCACCAGAAACGCGATATAGATCA
Source organism: Dorea sp. 5-2 (assembly GCF_000403455.2). GTDB lineage: Bacteria > Bacillota > Clostridia > Lachnospirales > Lachnospiraceae > Sporofaciens. The sequence continues at coordinate 380,100 of NZ_KE159737.1, forward strand.
CGAACAGGGCAAGGAGGCAGATTTCCAGCATGATCCCCGCCATATTAGCCCGTCTTACCATTTCCTGCGTGATATTCTTTGGAAATGCCTGTACCAGGGTATAGTTGTACGCCGGGAGATGCATGACGCACAGGTTATCTGTTTTGCATCCTTTATCGCATAAAAGCGCCGCTTCGCCGCCCTTTGTGAATACAGCCTGAGCCTTTTGGGCAGTCTGTGCGTCGATGACGCCGGATTCAGCCAAGAGGTCAAGCAGGCTTGCCTTGTAGGATCTGCCGTCTGAAGTGGCAATGCTCCTGCCGTCCTGTGAACAGAGAAATACATCGGCGGGTTCGCCGAAGTAACTCGCATAGAGCATATCCCTGAGATACTCTTCGGCAAAATACAGCCCAAGAAACATGCCGACGACTTCGCCGCCGTCGTATACAGGGGCGTAGAAGACCATCATGGGCTTACCGGTAAGCCTGGATTCTTCAACGGTCGTAACGCCGTTCTCGCCTTGCATGCCGCGGATAAAGTAATCCCGGTCCGAGCTGTCGCTGGTCGCTCCGTCAGAAGCAAGGTTGACACCCTCCGCATTGGTAAACCGGATGGCGTCAAAGGTGGTATTCTCTTCTAAGCCCTTTAGCATCTGTGCGTCTACTTTCGTGCCGTTTCCGCCTGTGCTGACCAGATAAGCACAATTCTGGATACGCCGCAGTGCGTTATTGAATTCACTTTCAATGCGGTTTACCGTCTGCCGGGCGCAATCTTCCGCGTAGATCCGGTTCTGCTCCTGGATCCGGGCTTTGTTCTGTGTTGTGTAGAATAAAAATAAAACGAGTACGGCAGCCAGGAAAAGAAACGCGTAAATAATCGGCTGCCGGGTTTTCTTCTGCTGATTCATCTCATTTGACACATGAAATCCAACTGTGTCCCCGCCCCCTTTAGATATACTGTGAGTTGTCACTCAATTCTATAAAATATTATACAATAAAGACTGCCGGAATATCAAGTAATGAAAGCTTTTTTCATATATCAAGAAATCAGCCACCAAAACTAGAATTCTTTGAATTGCAATCTATTCTTCTACATTATACAATGATTTTAATAAGATGGTTCGAGCATAAGGAGGATGTTATGTTTTTGACAGACAGAAAATTAGAGAGACGTATCGAGGAGATAGAGCAGTACCGATACCGGGATATCATTGAATTGAAAAGCTTTGCCGCAATGGAAGAAACTGATCTCCTTTGGATACGGCGACGGAGGCGGAGGCGTGAACCGTGACATGCTGGAATGCCGCAGAAGGCTCGACAAGATTCCGGGCCTTCCTAATGTAAAGATGTCCACGGCGGGAGAATATTTCCGCAGGCTGCATGATACCGTGGAACATACGGAGGAATACGTACATACCTGGGACGGCGAGCTGTATCTGGAATATCACCGGGGTACCTACACAAGCCAGGCTTATAACAAACGCATGAACCGCAGGATGGAGCTGTTCTACCGCAGAGCCGAGTGGCTGACGGTGATGGACGCCCTGCTGGCGGGAGATATCGGACTGGCGAAGCAGGAGAAGCTTACGAAGGGGTGGAAACACATTCTGACAGACCAGTTCCATGATATCATCCCCGGTTCTTCGATCCATGAGGTATATGAGGATTCCAGGAAGGATTATGCATATATCGAGGAGATCGCCCGTGAAGTGGAACAGGAAGCATATGCGCATGTATTAGAGCATAAGGAAAATGACTATACGGTGATCAATGCATCCGGATGGACGCAGGATCAGATGGTTGAAGTTCCGGAAGACAGGGACGGGATCTTCCGGGATCAGGACGGAAATAAACTGGTATCCCAGAAAGGCGAGGGCGTGGCGTATGTAGAGGTTAAGGATGTACCGGCTATGGGTATGAAGGTGATCTCCTTTGAGAATCTGCCCGACACAGAGCAGGATGTCTCCGCTTTTAGCGTAAAGGACAGAGAGATTGAGACCCCGTACTATCAGATCTCCCTGAATCAATATGGGCAGATCACGAAGCTGTATGACAAGACCTATTCCCGCGATGTGATCCCCGAAGGCGAGAGGGCGAATGTGCTTCAGGTATTTGAAGACAAACCGTTGGATTTTGACGCGTGGGACATCGACATCTTCTATCAGGAAAAGATGCGGGAGATCACGAACCTCACTGCATTTGACATCACGGAAACAGGACCGCTGTGTATGAAGGTTCACATGGAATGGGATTTTATGTCCTATTCACACATCAGACAGGATATGGTCCTTTACAGCGATAACAGGAGAATTGATTTCCGGACAGAAGTAGATCTCCATGAACAGCATCAGCTTCTCAAGGCGGCATTCCCGGTGGATATCCGATCCACTTACGGAACGTATGACGTGCAGTACGGCAATGTGCGCCGCCCGAACCACTGGAACACGAGCTGGGACCAGGCGAAGTTTGAGACGGTGGCGCACCGCTGGGCGGACTTGTCGGAGCGCAACTATGGCGTGAGTATCCTGAACGACTGCAAGTACGGCCATGATATCAAGGATCATGTATTGCGGATCTCCCTTTTAAGGGCGGGAACACATCCGGATCATCTGCAGGATCAGGGAATACATACATTTACTTATGCGCTGCTGCCTCATAAGGGCGACTTTATAGAGGGTGGGGTTGTTCAGGAAGCATTTGCACTGAATGAGCCGATGCAGGTTGCGGAGGGAAGAACGACTCTGCCGTATGACAGCTTCGTTTCCTTTGATAATGCACAGGTAGAACTGGATGCGGTTAAGAAATCAGAAGATGGAAGGTACATCGTCATTCGGTTCCATGAGTTCGCGGGATCGAGGCAGGATGTAACGGTGAAGCCGGGATTCGGATACCGGGCATGGGCGGAATGCGACTTAAGAGAGCGTCCGGTTACAGAGTTTACACAGGAACCGATCCGTATGGATCTTCATGCATATGAGATCAAGACGATACTGGTTGAGATATAAAATATGGAAGAATTATTTAATATTGAAAGAGTCTTAGGATTTTGCGAGAAAATTTGTTATTTTTTCACGGTGAACCTGCTGTTCATCCTTTCTAATACCCCGGTGTTATTATTTCTGCTTTTTGTCGGGGCAGGTAAGATACGGGAATGCCTACCCTTGTTCCTGCTGTGCCTGGTTCCGGCGGCGCCTGCGCTGTCAGCCGTGATGTATGCCATGAACCGTCTGATCCGGGGAACGGAAGGGCGCGCGCTGCGGGATTATAAGAGAGGGTATTGCACGGATTTCCTGCAGAAGGCTTTGCTTGGCGCAGGACAGCTTCTTGCCATATTGATCTGTTGGACGAATATCGAATTTTTCTCCATACAGATCAGGATATTCCCTCTTGTCATACTGTTTGTCCTGCTGTTTGCGGCGGCGGTTCTTGTAACGCCCAATCTCTATATGCTCGCGAGCCGTTACAAGATGGGCAATCTGGAGATCGTAAGGACTGCGGTAACGCTCATGATCGCGAAGCCGGTGTTCACCCTTGGAAATATCGTGGCGCTGTTGCTCATACTTGCGGCGTTCGAGATATCAGCGGGGACAACGGTGCTGTTTATGGGAAGTGTTTATGGATTCCTTGTCATGTTTATGAATCAGAGTGTTATGAAGAAGCTGGAGGAAAGATAGATAGATATCCCCGTAAGGATCAATAATGATGTTGGTTCCTTTTCTGGGGATATTTTTTGTAGGAAGGAGAATGCTATGGAGACGAAGAGCCAGAAACAATTGTATCATAAACTGTTTTTTATCTATACGGCGATCCTGGTCTGCGCTATATCCGCACTGGTAATCTATTTTTTTAACAGCACAAGAAACCGTTTCCTGGAACAGAGCTTAAGCTATACGGAGATGATGAGCGAGACGGCAGTTTCTTACCTGGAGGATACTTCTGATATTGCGGAGTATATTCATAACGATCTGTACAATTCAAATATGGAGCTGAACGACGTACTGCATTATATGACGGATGAACCGGATCTCTATCAGCAGTACCGCCTGGATACCTACATTGAGAATAAGCTCAATGAGTATGAAGGGATAGAGAAATTTTTCCTGGATGCGTTCCAGGCATACGGAAGCTTGAACCATATCACCCTTTTTGGTTATGAACGGGATGAGATCACAGAGTATACAAGGGACGGAAAGAGCTACAGAAGGGCAGGAAATGAGGAATTTAAGAGGCATCTGGAAGAGGGCGACCTGGCAGGAGAAGACAGCTTTGCTTATCTGAAAGAGATTCGTGATCCGGCGACTATGCAGGTTAAGGGGTGTATGATCCTTGGATTCCGGAGTAAGAAGTTCGAGTCGATCTGGGAGTACTATTCCCGTGCGGAGCTGATCGTATATAATGATGCGAAGACGGTGATATACAGTTCTTCGAAGGAGCATGAGATCACAGATATCGTGAAGGCGGAAGATAAGGGGGAACTGGAAACTTTGCTTGACGCCTATGTGGAACAGGGGCAGAACCGTGAGTACCATATCATAAGCTATCTGGAGAAGGACCGGGCGGCGGCTGTGCCTGTCTCTATCGTAGTCATGTTCCTTTTGGTCGGGCTGGCAGTGATGGCGCTTGGTGAGGTGTTTGTCAGATATTATCTACAGAAACTTGCCGGAAGGCTGAACCGGATCCTTGACGGAATGACGAAGGTCATGGACGGAGACCTTGACGTGCGTATTCCGGCGAATAAGAATGGCGACGAGCTGGATGTGATCGCCAGGTATTTTAACGAAATGTGCGTGAATCTGGATGAGCATATCAAGAAGCGGTATCTTGCGGAGATTGAACAGAAGGATGCGGAGATGAGCGCGCTCCAGAGCCAGATCAATCCGCATTTCCTGTATAATACACTGGAAGCCATACGTATGAAAGCGATCTGCAACGGCGACCGGGAAGTAGGGAAGATGCTTTACAGCCTGGCGGTCACATTCCGGGCGCAGATCAAGGAGGCTGACGTTATCACGCTTGCGCAGGAACTACATTATTGTAAGAAATATATGGAGCTTTTTGAATTCCGGTATCAGAACCAGTTCCGGGCGTCTGTGGAGTGCCCGGAGGAATATCTGCAGGTGCCGGTCATTAAGTTCGTGTTGCAGCCGGTGATAGAGAATTATTTTATCCACGGCATCCGGATGAAGGAACAGGATAACTATGTGCGGATCGTTGTGGAGAAAGAGACGGAGAGAAGCGGAAAGGGCTTTCAGATCATCGTAGAGGATAATGGAAAGGGAATGGACGAAGAGGCGATCGCGGCGAAGAACAGAGAGCTTGCGAAAGATAGCATGGAGAAGCATTCATCCATCGGGATTGCCAACGTCAATCGAAGGCTTAGAGCCGTATACGGCAGAGAGTGCGGGATCTGTCTGGAGCCTGGGAGTGAAGGCGGGCTTCGGGTTATACTGAGATTCCGGCCGGAGGGAGAGATATTATGAAGAAAGTAATGATAGTGGAAGACGAGGAACTGATCTTACAGGGAATCCGCAATATCGTGGACTGGGAAGCCTTGGGGCTCAGTGTGGTACATATGGCGCACGACGGTGTAGAAGCTCTTGAGATGTGGGAAGAGGAGCCGGTACAGATCGTGGTGACGGATATCAGTATGCCGGAGATGGACGGGCTGACTCTTCTTCGGAAGATCCGGGAGAAGGAAGAACGGGTGCGGTTTATCATACTGACCGGATACGATGAATTTGCCTACGCAAGAGAGGCAGTCCGGTTAGACGTTGAGAATTATATATTAAAGCCGATCAACGAGGAAGAATTAGAACGTCTGCTTCGGGAAACCGTGCAGAAGTTAGATGAGATGGATAAAGAGAAGATCCGGTATATTGATGAAAAGACGCAGTGGATGAATTTCCTGCATGGGAAATCCGGGAAGGACACGCCGGAGGCGGAAGCGGTTAAATTTGCAGAGATGACGGGACTTCCGGCGGAAGGCAGACGCTATCGCGCCGCCGTAATGAAATGGAACACAGACGGTTTGAAAGAAAAAAAGATTACGGATATGATCGTGGAGCTTAAGAAAGAAGAAGGGCTTAAGATCGTACATCTCCCGCCGGACAGCCTGCTCATGATCTTAGATGAGGCATGTACAGAAGACGACAGCAGGAAAGACGACGACAGTTATGACAGAAAGGCACAGGAATATCTTGCGGAGCTTCAGAACCATATGGAAAGCAGGTTTAATATCATGACCTTCATCTGCATCGGTCCGTCTTTTGACCGTTTTGTTGATCTGCCGGATGCCTACAGGAGCGCGAGGAAGCTCCAAAAGTATCTGATCATTGAAGGATATGGGAATTGTATCAGCTGCCGCCAGATACAGAACCGGAAAAATGGTGCAATAGATATGGACGAGGCGCAGCTTCGGAAATTCATTTTGAAAAAAGAAAAAGAAGCGGCGACAGACTATGTAGACGAGTTGTTTATCAATAGCCTCCGCAAGGATGCCGCTGTCAGTTCTCTGTATCATACGGCGGTAAAGACGGCGATGCTGCTGCAGGATCTGAAGAAGGAATACAAGCTGGAATCCGGCAGATTTCACGATCTTTCGGAGCTTATGGAGACGATTTTCGGGGCGGATGACATTCACGGGCTCAAGACGGCATTTATCACGGAGATAATAGAGATCATTGACTGTATGCATGAAGAAGATTCGCGGTATACGCCTGTGGTACGCCAGATCATTGCCGAAGTACAGAAGAACTATAAAGAAGATATGAACCTGAAAACTCTGGCGTACCGCTATCATATGAACGCTTCTTATCTGGGACAGCTCTTCCAGAAAGAAGTGGGGTGTTCCTTTGCCCAATATCTGAGCAATACGAAGAACGGGATTGCGAAGGATCTGATCCTGAATACGAATATGAAGATCAACGAGATCGCAAAGCAGGTGGGGTATCCGGATACCAGTTATTTCTACCGCAAATTCAAGCAGAGCTACGGGGTATCTCCGGCTTCCATGCGGGAGATGAAGAAGTATTGAATTTGTTCAATGAATCTAAAAGTTTTCAACTTTTAATACAAACCGCACAATGATATAGTTTATATAGATAAAAAATACTGCAGATTGACGAACCGGTTCGTCGACAGACAGTAGGGCATTCTAAGGAACACAGTCAGAAATGCGGCCGCAGAAAGACGAGAAGAATGTCCGGGAAAAGGAGGAGGTTAAGAGTTGAAAGCTGACTATAAAAAAAGCCGGTAAGCCTAAAGGAAATTTTCTTAGCAGGCTTAAGGCGAATAAAGAGCTGCTGATCTTAAGCATGCCGGGCGCAGTCTGGTTTCTGTTTTTTGCATACCTGCCGTTGTTTGGTATCCTGGTGGCATTTAAGAAATTCCGGTTGTCCGGGGACGGATTTTTCTATAATCTGTTCACGAGTGAGACCGTCTGGTTTGATAATTTTAAATTCCTGTTCAGCAGCGGCGACGCTTGGATCATCGTAAGGAACACGGTACTTTATAATCTTACATTTATCATCCTGGGCGTCGCGGTGCCGGTGGTACTGGCGCTGCTGCTCAATGAGATCAAGAATAAGGGAATGATGAAGATCTATCAGAGTTCCATGTTCCTGCCGTATTTCCTGTCATGGGTTGTGGTAAGTTATTGTGTATTCGCATTCCTGAATCCGGAGAAAGGATACTTCAATGCGATCATCCAACAGTTTGGCGGGGATCCGGTTTCCTGGTATACAGAGACGAAGTTCTGGCGTATCTCACAAGCAGCTATTCCGCGCCGATCTATATGGATCTGATCCAGAATCCGGTGGGGATCGAGTATGGCGACGATACACTGACCGTTAAGAATGTATTTGAGACAGAGAAAATGAGGTCTACCCTTAAGACCATGCGGGAATATTATCAGGCAGGTTACATTAATAAGGATGCGGCGACAGCCTCCGACGACAAATCCATTAAGCGCTTCGTAACGAAGGGCGACGGGCAGCCATATGCGGAACTGGTATGGGGCAAGGATCTCGGATACGAAGTGGTGGCGACGCCGATCATGGATACCTATGTGACCAATATTTCCGCCCGCGGCGCATTGACGGCGATCAACGCCCAGTCAGAGCATCCTAAGAAGGCGGTGGAGTTCCTGAATCTGGTCAACACGGACGAATATCTCAGGAATCTGCTGAACTACGGTATCGAGGGCGAGCACTGGGATAAAACAGAGGTTCCGGCAGACGAAGCTGCAAAAGCACAGGGAAAGCCATATGTGTATGAGAATAAGATCAAGCTGAATGAAAAGACGAGAAAGAACTACTCCGTTTCCTACTGGGTACAGGGCGGCCTGTTTAACACATATGTACTGGAAAATGAGCCGGTTGACAAGTGGGCAACGTTCAAGGAGTTCAATACCTCATCTGTGGAGGCGCCGTCCTTTGGCTTCGACTTTGACCTGGAGCCAGTCAGTACAGAGGTGGCAGGGTTCGGAAATGTAATGGATGAATTCGGAAAATCACTGTATACAGGAAGCGTGGATCCGGAGGAATATCTGCCGAAGCTTCAGGAGAAGTTAGAGGCGACAGGCATTGATAAAGTGATCGAAGAAATGCAGAAACAGATTGACGAGTGGAAGGCGTCGAAGTAGAATAAGAGAAAGAGGCAGCCCGGTTGTATTTGGCGCGGGCTGTCTTTCTTAAAAAGGTTTGAATGGGGGTATTGCTTGTGGCAGACAGGAAGGAATTGCTCCGTATGGTGGGCAGCATGCAGCAGCTTGCCTATGTCCGTCCGTTTACATACGAGGAAGGACGTGCAAGGGGGATGAAGGCATATGAGGTGAAGAACGGCCCGCTTCGATTCAGTGTGACGGCGGATAAATGCTTGGATCTTGCGGATGTATCTTTTTGCGGGCATAACATTAGCTTCCTTGCGAAGCCCGGACTTATGGGACGGAATCATTTTGATACGAACGGAGCGGAGGCGCAGCGCAGTATCATGGGCGGGATGTTATTTACCTGCGGGCTTGAGAATATCTGTGCGCCTTGCCGGGTCGCAGGGAAGGATTATCCTATGCACGGACGGATCCGGACGACGCCGGCAGAACATGTGGGCGTGGAGGCACGGTGGGAAGAGGACCGTTATGTCATGAAGGTGTCAGGGACGATGCGTGAGGCAGAACTCTTCGGAGAGAACCTGACGCTTCACAGGACGATCACGACCTGTTATGGGGAGAATCGCATCTGTATTGAGGATGAGATCACCAATGAGGGATTCCGTGAGGAACCGATGATGCTGTTATACCATATCAATGCAGGATACCCACTTCTGTGCGAAGACTCAGAAATCTTGATCCCCACAAGGCAGGCGGTCCCGCGGGATGAAGCGGCAGCAGCGAACGTAATGCATTGGAACCGGATGGAACCGCCGAAGGATAATGAGCCGGAATATGTGTTCCTGCATGAGATGGCGGCAGATCCGGAGGGAAATACATTTGCCGCAGTGCTGAATCAAAAACTGGGGATCGGGCTTAGAATAGATTATAATGTAAAGGAACTGCCGTATTTCATGCAATGGAAGTCTGTTGCGTCCGGCGATTATGTCATAGGGCTGGAACCGGCGAATTCCAGTGTCTACGGCAAGCCGTATCATATAGAAGAGAACAGCCTGCATAAGATGGAGCCGTTCGCCGTGGAACATAAGAAGATCATACTTACGTTCCTTTCAGGCGAAGAGCTTGGCGCGGTGAGGCGCGAGGCGGAAGAATTCTTACAGACTGGAAAGGAGACAGAATGAAACGTTCAAAGATCAATACAGAAATCAGACATATGGAGGAAATGATCAAGGCACATGGCTTTGAGATCCCGCCGTTTTGTAAATGGACGGCAGAAGACTGGAAGACAAAAGGGGCGGAATATGATGAGATCCGGGATAACATGCTTGGATGGGATATCACGGACTACGGGCTTGGGAAGTTTGACGAGGTGGGATTCTCTCTCATTACGATCCGAAACGGGAATTTGAATATGGATAAGTATACAAAGACCTATGCGGAGAAGCTGCTGCTTGTGAAAGAAGGACAGATGGCGCCGATGCATTTTCATTGGAATAAGATGGAGGACATTATCAACAGAGGCGGCGGTAATGTGCTGATCACAGTCTATAATTCTACGAAAGAAGGAGAATTTGCCGATACAGATGTTACCGTGAACTGTGACGGAAGGGAATTTACAGTCCCTGCAGGTACGAAAGTGAAGCTGACGCCGGGGGAGAGTATTACGATCTATCCATACATGTATCATGATTTCCATGTGGAAGAGGGGAGCGGTGACGTGCTTCTGGGTGAAGTTTCCATGTGTAATGATGACGAGCATGATAATCGGTTCTATGAGCCGATCGGGCGGTTCCCGGCGATCGAGGAGGATGAGGCGCCGTATCGGCTGCTGTGTAACGAGTATCCGAAGGCGTAGTGAAGGTGGGAAAATTGGTGGTACAGCAATATATTAGTAAGAATTGGCAGATGCGGCGTGTCGGAGAGGCGGCGCAGCCGGCGGTGGTCCCGGGATCGGTCTACACGGATCTGCTGCGTAACGGGAATATGGAGGATCCGTTTTGGAAGGACAATGAGGATCACGCGCTTTCTTTGATGGAAGCAGATCATGAATATGAGGTATATTTTGACCCGGAACGGGAGTTGATGAAGCAGGATCGGATCTTGCTTCATTTTGACGGACTGGATACGATCGCGGATATCTGGCTTAATGGGGAGCAGATCGGGGAAGCGTATAATATGCACAGGGTTTGGGAATATGATGTGACCTGCCGTCTGAAGGAAGAGAAGAACCAGCTGCGGGTAGTGCTCCGCTCTCCGCTTCGGTATATCAGAGAAGAATTCGCGAAATGCCGGACGATGGGGTCGGAGGATGCAATGGATGGATTTGTCCATATCCGGAAGGCGCATTGTATGTTTGGATGGGACTGGGGGGCGCATCTTCCGGACGCAGGGATCTTCCGTCCGGTGTCGCTGATCGGAGTGACGAAGGCAAGGATCGACAGCGTTTATATCAGACAGGAGCACAGGGACACAGATGTGACGCTGCATGTTCAGGTGCTTCGTAATACAGGGGAGATAGGTGCTGCAGGCGAGGACGCGGCTGAAGAGGAGTTCGGGTACGATGTAGAGATCATGTCGCCGGATGGAATCCTTCTGCGTTATCCGGGTTCTCCTTCAGAGATCCGGATCGCATCACCGAAGCTCTGGTGGCCCAACGGATACGGGGAGCAGCCGTTATATACGGTGAAAGTAACGCTGTATGCAGACGGCGAGCCCGCCGATGTCTGGGAGAGACGGATCGGGCTTCGGACAATGGCAATGCGGATCGAGAAAGACGAATGGGGGGAAAGCTTCGCCCATGAGATTAATGGCGTCGCCGTCTTTGCCATGGGCGCAGACTACATCCCGGAGGATCATCTGTTGGGAAGAGTCACGCCGGAAACGACGCGGAAGCTTTTGGAGCAGTGCGCGGCGGCAAATCATAATGCCATCCGTGTGTGGGGCGGCGGTTATTATCCGGAGGACTGGTTCTATGATATCTGCGATGAATTAGGCTTGATCGTCTGGCAGGATTTCATGTTTGCCTGTGCCGTGTATGAGCTGACGCCGCAGTTCAAGGCAAATATCCGGCAGGAATTCATTGACAATGTGAAGAGGCTCCGCCACCATGCGTCGTTGGGGCTTTGGTGCGGCAACAATGAGATGGAGATGTTCGTGGAGGAAGGGCATCACTGGGTTACGAAGAAGACGGAAGTGCGGGATTATATCATCATGTATGAGCAGTTGATCCCGGAGGTACTGGCAGAGTATGATCCGCAGACCTTCTACTGGCCCGCAAGCCCGTCGTCAGGAGGAGCCTTTGACGAGCCCAACAGCCCGGACAGAGGAGACGTGCATTACTGGGCGGTATGGCACGGCAACAAACCATTCTCTGAGTATCGTAAATATTTCTTCCGCTATGCGTCGGAATTCGGATTCCAGTCCTTCCCGAGCAGGAAGACCATCGAGACGTTCACGGACGATCCGAAGGATATGAATATCTTCTCCTATGTGATGGAGAAGCATCAGCGCAATTATGGCGCGAATGGAAAGATCATGAATTATCTGCAGCAGACCTACCTGTATCCGACAGATTTCGACACTTTGATCTATGCATCACAGCTTCTGCAGGCAGACGCGATCCGGTACGGGGTAGAGCATTTCCGGAGAAACCGGGGACGCTGCATGGGCGCGATCGTATGGCAGCTGAACGACTGCTGGCCGGTGATCTCCTGGTCGTCCGTGGATTACTGCGGAAGATGGAAGGCCCTGCATTATGCGGAGAAGCGTTTCTTCGCTCCGCTCATGATCTCCTGTCAGGAGGAAGGCATGATGACGCAGGAAGCCGATATGAACCGGGAGCATTTTGAATTCGAGAAATCCATCCGGCTGAATGTGGCGAACGAGACGATGGAGGAGCAGAGCGTACAGGTTTCCTGGGCGGTACGAAGTGCAAAGGCAGAGATTATCAGGGACGGAGGCGTACAGGAAGTGAAGGTTCCGGCGCTTACCAGCGTGTGGCTTGACAAGGTGCTGCTGCCGGACGTCGATATCTTCTCGGAATATGTAAGCTATGAGATGAGACAGAATGGTACGGTGATCTCGGACGGCACGGTGATCTTCTCCTATCCCAAATACTTCCGCTATGAAGATCCGTCGCTTTCCTGGCGGATAGAGGGAGACGAGATCGTCGTATCGGCAGACGCGTATGCAAAGAGTGTGGAGATCCGCAATGAGAATGAAGATCTGATCCTGTCAGATAATTACTTCGACCTGAACGGGGATGAGAAGAGGGTGAAGGTTCTCTCCGGAAAGATTGAGGGGATCAAGCTTCGAAGCGTGTACGATATCCGATAGAATAGAGAGGAGTACGATCATGAAAAAAATAGTGTTATTTTCAAGTGAGCACTGACCGGGCTGTGCACCGGTGAAAGAGGCTCTTTCCAAGGCAGATATTCCCTATGCCGCAGTTGATATTTCGTCAGGCATGCTGCCGCTGAAGCAGTTCCTGGCATACAGGGATACCAGGCCGGAATTCGATGCGATCAAGGAGGCAGGACGCGTGGGCCTGCCTTGTATCGTTGTCAATAAAGGTGAGAAGATATATTTCGAACTTCCGGAGAATTTAGATGAATTAAGATGACTTCTTATTTTAACCGTTCTACAACGCTTTTGCCGGTTATGATCCGATAAGTGAGATATGGGATCATCATACCGATCAGGAAAAGCAGAGGCAGTACGATCAACAACGGCCACAGATTTACTTTGAAATCTAAGAACCAGACATTTTCACAAACCGGGCGTATCAGCATAAAGGCTGCGATAAAGCAGACCGGCGCCGAAACAATCCCCGAAGTTAAGGCGTAATTACATCCTTCCATGCAAAGCATGGCGCGGATCTGCCGGTTCGTCATACCGATGCTCTGCAATATGGCAAGTTCTCTTCGGCGCGTGAAAATGCTGGTCAATATGGTATTCGCAAAATTCAGGACACCGATGAATCCGATAATGAATGAGAGTGTACCGCCGACCGCCGCGATCGTATTCTGAATATCCTTAACGCCCGCCATGATCGTATTTTTTGACTTGTATGTCATTACTGGCTCGATATCGGTCGTATAGTCCTTCAAAAACGTATCTACATCAAGCTCAGCCTCGTCAGCCACATCGAATTTATAGCTCATGGCATAATGATTTCCCGTAAACAGCTTATAGACGTCACCGGGAAGAAAGAAACACGATCCAACCCAATCATAGGTATTCGTTTCATTTGCCGCGACATGGCCTAACACGGTGAATTCCCGGACATTCCCGTCATACACCAACTCAACCCGGTCACCGACCGCATGATTGAGACTTCCCGCATCCATAACGCCGCGCGTGTTGAAAAATGCTCCCTCTAACACATACTCGCCCGTTCCAAGCTTTTCTGTGTCCAGTTCTCCATCCACCAATTGTAGCTGAGAGAACGGGAACGGATCCAGACCGTAGATGTGGGTGGAAAAACTGCCGTCGTCCTGCTGGTTGAAGGTCTGCTTGGTGGTTTCGCTTTTGTACGCTGCGATACATCCATATTCAGCGCCTCCGATCTCAAATCCCTCCTGCTGTTGAACGGCTGTTATATAGCTTTCGCTCAGAGCGCTCTCTTCACTGACGTTATAATCGTCAAAAAGCTTACTTTGCCCTATACAAAAATCAGAATCCATCATATTTTTGATAGCCTTTGCCGGATCCACACTGTGGGAGAAGGTAAAAACCATATTAGTGAGTATGATGCTCACCGAAAGGCTCAAAATTACCAGAACAGTCCGCTTCTTGTTCCGTCCAAGATTAGCCCATGCCATATTTCTTGCCGGATGGCCGGAATGCGGGCGTTTCTTTTTCTTTCTGCTGGTATCCGTACCGGAATCCGTATATCGGATCGCTTCAATAGGAGACACCTTCGACGCTATCCTTGCCGGTTTCCGAGTGCTGACCTGTACCGTGATCCACGCAAACATTGCTGCGCCGATAAAAATAAGCGGATGCGGCGATACAGTGGCGGCGTTCGCAGAAAAGGCGGTATTTACCATCAGTGACGGCAAAAGAAGCTTCCCGATAAAGAATCCGATCAACAGTCCGATCGGTATGCCGACGAGAGAAAGCCGTCCTGCCTGCCTGCGGACAACGGCGTTGATCTGCCGTCCTGTCGCACCGATTGTTTTTAACATTCCGTAAAAATGTAAATCCCGCAGAATAGAGATCTGAAAGATATTGTAGATGATCAGGTACCCGGAAAGTAAAAACGCTAATAACGCGCAGACGAGCGCTGAATTTGTCCCCCGATCGGTTGAGCTTTCTGACGACGTATAAAGAGGGCTTGCCGCGGCGTTGATATAGCTGGCAGAGGAAACATCTGAGGAATATCCAGATTCTTTTAATACAGTTTCCAGATCGTTCTCTATATTATCGTCATTTTCGAATTTGACGAGTGCTGTAATTGTCCCCGTCTCAACGTGATCCTGGTCATAGGTGTCTGTTAATTCCGCCGTATGCGCCTGCACATAGGCTTTGGATGCGGCGATGGTTCCGTAATTTACTCCGGGATAGCTTTCCCACCAGCCGGCTAAGACGAAACTGCGTGTGATCTGTTGGTTGTGCACCGTGAGTGTCAGCGTGATCTCTTCACCGATCTCATGCGGTACATCCAGCAGGTCGAGCGTGGCGGTATCCGTAATGACTTCGTTCTCCTCTATCGGCATATGCCCGCTTGTGGGCTCAATAGATAAGTATTTCAAGCCGATTTCATCATAATACTCGAATAATGTAAGGCGTTTTAAGAGCGCTTCATTATCAACACTGTCCGCCAGCTTCCGGCAGTAAGCGATCTCCTTAACCAGCGGATGACCGCTGATCGTCTCATATTCAGCTTCATCCATATGGATCAGTTTGGCATGGCCGTCGCCGCCGGATAAGATCATATTCGCCCGCCGTGTGCTTTCCTTCACGCCGATACCGAGTGTAAACAGACTGGTGAATAAGATTGCGGTTAACGCGATGGCGATAATGGCGATCACATTCCGCATTTTATTCGCGCGAAAACTTCTGTCGGCAAGCTTCTTTATAACGAAACTGGTATCATTTTCAAAAGGCCAGATCATGATCTTCCCCCCTTACTCTACGATCCTGCCGTCTTCGATCCGGACGATCCGGTCGGCAAGCTGTGCAATTTCGTTGTTGTGGGTGATCATCACGATGGTCTGATCGAACTCCTGGCTGGTGCGTTTCAAAAGTCCCATAACATCAGAACTCGTGCGGCTGTCCAGATTCCCTGTCGGCTCATCGGCAAGAATAATGGCAGGCTTCGTCATCAGTGCACGCGCGATCGCCACGCGCTGCTGCTGTCCGCCGGAGAGGATGTTAGGCATATTCCGAAGCTTTCCATCTAGCGCAAGCAAATGTACGATTTCTTTCAAAAACTTTCTGTCGTACTTATCGCCGTCCAGCTCCACAGGAAGGACGATATTCTCATGCACGTTCAGGATCGGAACGAGGTTATAATTCTGAAAGATAAATCCGATATTGCGGCGGCGGAAGATCGTCAATTCTTCAGAGGATTTTTCGGACAGATCCTCTCCCCGGACGATCACCCTGCCGGAAGTGGGCGTATCAAGTCCTCCCATCATATTAAGCAGTGTAGATTTACCACTGCCGGAGGTTCCTACCACAGCGACAAATTCTCCCTGTTTTACAGTAAAGTTCACACCGTTTAGGGCACGTGTGATGTTTGGCTCTTTGCCGTAATACTTTTTCAGATCAATAGTCTTTAAGATACTCATATTCAAAAATGCTCCCTTCAAGGCATCTGCCTGTTGATGAGGTCATTATAAAATCCAAATGTCACAGAAATATCCGAGGGGACAAGAAATTTTGTTAAAAATCGGGGCGAAATGTTACAAGGCACGGACATTTCAGAATTTAGGGCAGATGGTTCAAAATGTACGGCGGACAGATCTAATACATGGCGGATAGTTCAAATGTACGGCGGACAGCCAGGAAGGGACTATCCGCTGTTTCATTATCGTACCGGAAGCATGATGGAAAAATCAGAACCTTGCCCGGGAACTGAGACTACCTTTATATAACCGCCCTGCTGCATCACGATCTGGCGCGCCAGATACAGCCCGATGCCTACGCCTTGCTGTTCGTGTATTTCTTCTTCACGGTAAAAGCGCCGGAAGATCGCCGCGTGATTGCTTTCGGAAATCCCTTTGCCGGTATCGCTTACCTTGATTTCCACATACATTTCCCATGGAACCACAGACACGGTTATCTTTCCGCGTGACGGGGTATATTTCACAGCATTGTCCAGAAGGTTAAACAAGGCTTCGGTTGTCCATTTGCTGTCATGGGATAAAGTCAAATGCTCCGGGCAGTCCACCGACACGGCGATCTCCTTCTTCTCCGCCGCATAGACGATCCCGCTCATTGCCTGCGCCACAGTATCAAAGAGCCGGCAGGCTTTCTTTTCCAGACGAATGACGCCTGTTTCCAGGCGGGAAGTCTTAACGAGAGCCTGAAATAAGAAATCCAGTTTGTCCGTCTGACTGCGGATGCCCCGGACAAAATCAGTGCGCTCTGCGTCAGATACAGGGTAGGTAAGTAAAGTGTCCGTTACCATTTTCAAATTACTGACCGGCGTTTTCACCTGATGTGAAATATCAGACACAAGAGACTGTAGTTCCTGGCGTTCTTCATCCACCTTCCGCTGGTTTTCCTGCATGATCTGATAGAGCCTTGTCAGCCGGTGGCTGATTCTGGCAAGCTGGGTTTCGCCGTCCTGCGGGCAGTGCGGCGCCTCATTCCCGGCGATCATGCAATCTAATGTCTGGCACAGGTCAGAGGTAAACCGGGCAAGCCGTTTTCCAAACGTCTGCGTCAGCACAGTAAGACAGATCAGGGCGCACGCTGACAGCGCCCCGCCGGCGGCCAGTACCGCCGTCTGTTTTGTCGCAAGAAAAACACTTATGGTGATCACTGCCATGGCTGACAGCATTCCTGCCGTAACACACTGGAACAGCCGTTTTGATGAAAGGAAGCCCCGTTTCATTTTGCCTCGCCTCCCGTCCATTGATAGCCCATGCCGTAAACGGTCTTGATGTAGGGCGCCCCGCCGTCGGATTCAATCTTGCTGCGGATCCGGCTGATGGTGGTGGTCAGGGTGTGTTCGTCCACATATTTTTCGTCCACATCCCACAGCTTTTCCAGAAGAAGCCCGCGGGTAAGCACTTGACGGGGATTTTTACGGAACAGGTTCAGCATCCGGTATTCCATCGCAGATAAATTTACAGGCGTTCCGTTTAAGGTTGCAGATTGTTCGGAGAAATCTAAAACCAGCCGTCCGTCATCATAGACGTCCTTTGTCGTTCTGTGGTGTTCAAGCATGGATAACATAGCTTTAATCTTACGCTGTAGGGCGCCTAAGACAAAAGGCTTTGTAATATAATCGACAGCTCCCGCCTCATATCCCCGTATCTGGTCGCTCTCCTGATCGTTGGCTGTCAGGAAGATCACTATGGTGTCCGGCTGGTCCGGCTTGATCAGCCGGCACAGGTCATAGCCGTTTCCGTCCGGCAGGTTAATGTCCAACAGGACCAGATCGAATTTCTGTTTGGTCAGGGTATCGGCGGCTGTCCTTGCGTTCAGGACAGAGGTCACGCTGTAACCGTCGGCTGTCAGGTTGTAGGTTAACATCTTATTCAAGAGGCTGTCGTCCTCGACGATCAGAATCTGTTTCATCTTGTATCACTCCTTCGTTTTTTCAGATAGTATAGCAGATGAATGTCCGTGAAATGTTACAGGAAATTTTTGTCCGAGATGAATTTTATCATATATCTATGAATAAATCATCTTGAGCAGGCTTGATAGACGCAAGATATCAATATGATAAAGAAGATGAGATGGTTAATGTGTATCAGGCAATACGAGAAATTCGGATGGAAGAGAGGGAAATCGGTGAGCAGAATATCAGCCGAATTTCCCAACGATACTTCCCTGCTGAAGAATATGCCCCTTCGCCAGTTTCAGAAAACGTGTTTTTGTAGGAAGTCCGGTTAAAGCAATCTCGCTGTCGAGAGCGTATATTGTGAAGCGGTAGAAATGTT
The DNA here is from genome assembly GCF_000403455.2 of Dorea sp. 5-2. Lineage (GTDB taxonomy): Bacteria > Bacillota > Clostridia > Lachnospirales > Lachnospiraceae > Sporofaciens. The sequence continues at coordinate 398,804 of NZ_KE159737.1, forward strand.
GTCTGCCTTTGGGCGGTTTGGGACCGGCATATTTATACCACCCATAACCGATTCCCTGTCTGGCGTTTCCCAACCCGGGAAGCATTTTTCCACCCGGAACCGCTCCGTCTATCCTGTCTCTGGCTGGTATATTAAAGATGAGCCAATGCGTAAAATCCCTAAAAACCGGGTGGCTGATATCCTCAAGAATAATGGCAAGTGTTTTTGCACGCGAAGATAGATTATATAATATAAATTCGGGAGAAATATCCTGCCCCCGTCCTGTATTTTCTACGGGAAATGTCTCTTCATTTTTCATACTGCCGCATTCAAAGATCAGGCTATCCATGTTTCTTTCAATCCTCCCACAAACAGATCAGCTGTTTTCAAGCTGTCTGATAAAATCATCTACTATATTAGACAGGCTTTCTTCCAATGAAAATCCGTCATCAAAAAATCCAGCCGTTTCCAATGAAACGAAGCCGTGCAAAAGGCTGTGATAATAGCGGGAATAATAAATCACTTTAGCTTTTTCTTTCGTATATTGAGATAAGAGTTCAAATAAAATTGATTTCACATCCCGCCCCTTCTCAACCAGGTCTTCCAGATTACTATGAGGAACTTTCATAATAATACGGTACATCTCAGGATTTCGTTTCGCATAGTCACGATACGAGAAGGCAATCGCACGAAGCGCGTCTTCCGGCTTCTTTCCTGTTGCGGCGTGCAGCATCTCATCGCTCAACTGGCTTAAGGCAAGATGACCAAGAGAACTGTATAATTCGTCAATTCCCTTGATATGTGTATATAGTGAGGCTGGTTTTATATTAAGCCTTGCCGCCAGTTTGTGCAGTGATAAATGGTCATACCCTTGTTCTTCCACCAATCGTGCGGCTGTCTTAACTACAGCCTCTTTCGTAAGTCCTTGTCTTGGCATAGTATCCCTCTGTTCCTAACAATGTTAGGAATATTATATCCTAATATTGTTAGGAAGTCAATGCAAGATTAACGCTTATCTATAATTTTATCAATTAAGCCAAAATCCATAGCTTCTCTCGCCGTCATATAATGATCACGTTCCGTTGCAACAGCAATCTCGGGAATCGTTTTGCCCGTATTTTCTGATAGAATGGTATTTAACCGCTTTTTGCTTCTTTGTATGTGATCAGATATGATTTTTATATCAGCCGCCTGCCCTTGAATCCCATTTCCATGAATAGCAGGCTGATGTATCATGATTTCTGCATTGGGCAGAGCGAGGCGTTTTCCCCTCGTGCCTCCCGCCAGCAAAAAGGATCCGAAACTGGCGGCAAGACCGATGCATATTGTCGAAACATCACATTTGATATATTGCATCGTGTCATAAATTGCAAAACCCGCCGAAACAGAACCGCCCGGACTGTTTATATAGAACTGAATATCCTTTTCCGGATCTTGTGATTCTAAAAACAGCATTTGAGCGATAATCAAACTTGCTGAAACATCACTTACTTCCTCTCCTAAAAAAACAATCCTGTCGGACAATAGTCTTGAAAAAATATCATAACTGCGTTCTCCACGGCTTGTCTGTTCAATAACATAAGGAATCGTGCTCATGCCGCCAATCTACCTCCTCTCAAATAACACATGAATGAGTATCCATGAGACAAACTCGTCATGCATATCTTCGATTGTTTAGGATAGAACACGCCATTTTTCCGATAAATATAAGGCGTACATCCATAGGATTGTTTAAAAGCTAACGTGAAAGCTTGCTGTGAATCATAATGCGCTTCATAAGCAATTTCAACAATGGGCTGTTCTGTTTCCACAAGTTTTTGGGCAGCCAGAGTCAGCCTGCGTCCTTGTATATATTTGTAAACCGTACAATTTGTTTTTTCAGCAAAAATCCTGGCTATATAAAATTTTGAGTAATTTAATGCATTTGCTATTTTATCAAGCGGTAGATCCTCATCAATGTGTGCTTCTATATAGTCGACTGCTTTTTCTACAACGATATCATGGTTCATGTATGACACTCCTTTCCCTGTTTAATATAGCATAACTTTCTAAAATTATCTTAATAGAAATTGCCCTGATTTAATCGCTCATTGTAATAATCCAATTGGCTTCCTGGCGTTTCTGCGCCCTTGACTAGTACACTGAATAATAAGTAACCCGGCATATAACTTGCCTGATTTTCCATCTGCGTCGTTAGTCTACACTCCGTTACGGACCGTGCTGAACATGTGCCACTGGCACATAGCACCGTCAATCGGCGCAACGCCCACTACGCCTCGTTCCTCCGCCTTGCATATGAAAAAATCATTCTGCGTTATATGGCCGGGAACTTATTTTTCGGTGTACTAGTTGAGAAATCTGTAAATATCGTTTACGGTATAAGCGATTGCATAAATGTACTTCTTCTAAACGTTATATACCGCAAGAAAGCTTGTTTCCTACTGTTAATCAGATAGAATTATATTTTTTATCAGTGGGAAATAGAAATATCTTCTCAAATCTGTAAAAAATATTGAATACTTTTCACAGATTGTAATGTACTAATTGTGGAAAACTTTTTCTTAGTGAATGCAGGAAAATTCCTTGACAAAAGCGAAAATACCGCATAGTATATAAGCAGGAAGAGAGTCTTCCTAGGTGTCCCACTACCTTAAAGGTGAATTATGATTGGTGTTCCGCCACCATGAAGGGCGAATTATGATGAATGAGTAAGGATATCCTTCCTTACTCATTACTTTTTTAGGAGAAGCAATATGGAGCTCTTTTTTTATGATGTAGATGCAGATTATGTAAAATACCTCAAAGCAACCGAAAAAGCAAAACGTGGATTTACTCGTGTTCCTGATGTAGAATATGAAAACGAACGAAAAATGGTTTGCGGTGTTGTTTTGGAAATGAATGGATATAAATACTATGTACCTGTATCTTCCTACAAGAAAAAACAACCGAATAATTTACTGATCCGTTTGGAAGACGATAATTTCAATCAGGTAAAAGGTTCTCTACGCTTTAACTATATGTTTCCTGTAAATGATCGCTATATAACTAAACGCAACTTCAATAAAGAAAAACCTGGTCGTAAAGAATTTCTTCGTAGACAATGGGTTTTCTGTAACACTATCACAACTGATATAAAAGAGATGGCTGAGGATACATATAATGGAGTTATTTCAGGTACAGATACTGCATTGATAAATGCATCCTGCGATTTTAAACTTTTAGAAGAAGCAGCCAAAAAATATAAACCTGACAACCAAAATTAGTACATATACACCGTAAGGGTAAGTAATATAAGAAGTTTCACCGTAAGGGCATTAAAGGTACTTACCATGAGACGAACTCATCATGCATATGAGGGTTCTTTAAAATGTTTGTTCGTAAGATAAAGACAGCGTAGTTGTAGAGCAATGCTCAATAAAGGACTTATAGAAGTTGGCAAATATGGCGTTGAGCGAATAGATGTTCATAATGATGGAACTGCCACTTATTATACAGCAGGTGGGAATATCTTTACTGCAAAAGTTAAAGAAGTTCTCAATAGTGATGGGATAGTTTCTAATTCAAGAAATCATCATAAGAACTTATATTAATCGAGTAGAGAAGAAGGAAAATTATGGAACGAGTTTTTACAGAGTTACATGACGCATATGAAAATTCGGCGTCAGGGCAAAAAAGTTGCATGGTATGTCTGGCAAGCATTAAAAACGCAAGGAGAATCATTGATAGTGAACTCTCCTTGCGGCAAATTTTAGAGTGTGCAGAGGTTCCATTATCTTATTCTAATTGTATGTCTATTGGATTGAATCTTAGTAAATATGTGGATGTGAAGGAGAGCAATGCTGAATTTAGATAATACAGGATAGCTCTGTCTTTTTGACGGAGCTATTGCAAGTTTTATAAGGAGGACTGAAAAAGATATGAGTAAAGCAGAAATATGGAATGTTATTATTTTGCTTACACAGGCAGCGATATTGATTGGTCAGCTTTTACTTAGTCAGAAAATAAATCAGCAAACTATATCAAGAGAAAAGGGATATTTTCTTATTGAGAAAACTAATATCCCAACGATTAAGGGAGAAGAAGGAAGATTTAGGGATCAATTTAATTTAAATGATAGCATTGGAATTGGCTTTTATTGTATAAAAGCTGATGTAATATTACGGAGTACAAGTTATAGCGTAAATGGTGTTACATATAAAATTGGACAACCTGTAGATGGATTTTTCACAGAAGATAATAGATTCAATAAGCTGAAAGTTTTGCTTGATTTAAAAGAATCAGATTTACAAAAAGACTATCTGGATGTTGAATTTGTTTTTAAACTGAGAAATGCAGTAGGCTACGAATATACAGAAACAGTCAATATCAGATTTTCTAAAATGGAAGATGCTTCATGGCATTATATAAGCAAATATAATATGTCTTTTGATAAGTAGAGAGGATTTGATTTATGGGAATACAAATTGGAGATGGAAACAAAATTAAGAACTCAACTATTGCGGAGAAAATAGAGGGAAGTTCTTCTGAAAAGAAAAGATTTTATGATAAACATCCTTGGATTTCAGGTCTTACAATTTCATTTATTATAGGATTTGCTTTACTATTTCATTTTTGGGAAAATGTTATTAACTGGATTGAGGGGTGGTTTTAATGGCAAAAAGTCAAATTATTAAAGATTTAGCAAATGGAAAGACAAATCTACAGACTGTACTAAAAAGAGCGAAAGTATTATTGCAGGAGTTTGATGATGAAAAATTGATGGAATGGATTAAGTATGAGATGGAAGGATATCCTAGCGATGTTGTAGTTCCAAAATATCGTAGAATACCTGGGCAACCATTCTGTTCATATATTAAAGGTTCTATGGCAAATTTCTTAAAATATACAAATGTACCTTTATCTTTAGGAAATATGCCAGAAGATGAAAGAGAAACATTTTATTTTACTGATATTAGAGAAAGTATTGAGGCGTTAAATGCTACATTGCAGGAACATAAAGAAAATGGTAGAGGTATAGGACGAACAATTCCAGCAGAATATTATTCTTACATCGCAAAATGTAATAATGATATGGGCATGATTATTCAATCGGTAGAAATACGATTAAGTATGCCGCAAATTTTAAATATTTTTCCCAAAGTAGAAAATAAATTATTGGATATTTTAATGTATCTTGAAAAACAATTTGGAAATTTGGATGAGTTAGATATTGACGTAGATAGCAAAAGTAAACAGGAAATAAAAGAAATAACAAACCATATTTATGTTATGATTTATAATGATCAAAGCATTACTATTGGAGATAAAAATAAGATCAAAAACTCTAATATTATCTCTAAGATTTTCAAACAAGATTAAAAGTTCGGCAGGATTGATTTTAATTTCCTTTTACAAACATTCATTCATTAAAAGGATTTAAACTAATTCTACAAAAATTCTTTGATTTCATACATATATTCTAAGTTCTACTATACCTGTGAAATAGATATAATGTATGAATAAAAAGATAAGCAAAAAACAACAATTCTGTTAAAAATCCAAATCAACTCTTTTTTGGGGGCTACTCCCACAAGCCCCAGTAAAATTCACCAATTATGAATACCTAAAAAGCAGGTATTCATAATTGACAAATTAACAAGGGTTGTATCCCGATAGGATTTTAGTAGATTATAAATCAATGTTAACAACTTAGTAGTGGTATGACATTACAACAGGATTAAGCCATTGAACCAATAATAATAGATGATAGGAATGATAAAAATACACTAAAAAAGGGCGGACTTCCCCCTTGGTGCTATCAGATGTTTTTTCATATAGTGGTTATATTGTAGAATGTAAAGAAGTTGGCATCACCACCTTTCTTAAATGGTATTAGTGTGTAGTCTTGTTATTGTAATGATGTTTGACTTTCCTTGG
>NZ_KE159737.1:405488-418240 GCF_000403455.2 Dorea sp. 5-2
CCGCACCCGGTGTGATATGGCAAAATCAAATATGCAGCGGATGATGCCACACTTTTCCGTATCTGTATCAGCATCCATATATTCTCCTATGTGACGGCTCAGGTATCCGACAAGCTCATTCATGTTTGTCATATATTTGTTCTGATTCCTTTTCTGGTTTATGGTACGGTCAATAATGCCGTCTGTCTCTCTCTTTATAGCAAGAGCCAGGTTTGCAAGTAATACCGATATCCAGAATTCCTGGAGAACGGAGTTCTCGGAATAGCCCCTGAAATTGGTGAGTCCGATCTTTTCTTTGACAAGCTTGTAATTCTCTTCCACCGGCCATCTTAGGAAGTAACACTGGCGGAACAGTCCTTTGGCAAGGTCAAAATCATTTGTGATCAACGTTTCCAGAGTTCCGCTTGGGAGATAAAATTTAAGGATGCGTACTTTCCTGCCATCCAGGAAGAAAATATGGTCACTGATCCCGTTTCGGTCCATTGGTGCAGGCAGTGCATCGATATCTGTGTTAAATTTAGACCTTAAGCGGAACAGATACCTGGTATGTAAGGAATCTTCGATAAAAGAAAATAAATTTTTTGAAGCATATCCCCTATCGAAGACAAATATGGTGTATAATAGATTTGTCCGTGCTTTGCTTTTTATATTTTGCATATGCCTTATGGCAAGGGTACGTTCACCGATGCTCATGGGTTCGAGCTGTGCATCAAGGATGCGGTGATTCAGTACATCGAAAGCAACACTGGCAATGGCAGTGGGAGAGCTGGAGCCTCTCCCTATACTGCCGTATTTATCGAGAAGAGTCTTACGGTTAGGAAGAGGTATTTTAGAGCCGTCAATAGCGATGATCTGCCGTCCCCATACACCCATGAAACGAGAATGGAAATCCAGGGAATCCCTGCTGCAAAGGAAGTCAAGTACACGTTCGAAGCATTCTTTGAAAATAGAATGGTCAATGCCGGAGCGTGCCTTGCTGAAAGCCTGTTGGGAACATTTCACAGTATCAGAGATGGAAGCCCCAGACAGGTGCCGCAATTCGGTAAAGAATTCATCAAGAGATGCAGAGATGGTTTTCTTGGAATTTCTTAATAACAGTTTGATCAATGTCCAATAGGGAAGTTTCCCGCAATTGCGTGTAAAAGCCCCTTTTCTGTTTCTGGCCCGTTCAAGGACATGTGGATCAAGTAATGTGTTACAGATAATATCAGCTAAGATTTGAATTAATTTCATACGAAGCAGCTCCCTTCAAAAAAATGATATAAACAAGGGCTGCGCCGCATTTTAGGGCGATTTTGTCAATAGTAAATCTGCTGATTTTTCGACGAAAAATTTGTGCAATATTTTAATTGAGTTAGTGATCTTGAATGAAGAAAGGCACAGGGGACCCCGTGCCAATTAAAAGTAAAAATACAATATGTTGTAGTTGCTTGAGTTAGGTTGTTAACATTGGATTATAAATTCTTGGTAAAAGGCTATTGGATTTTTTATCGTTTCAGTAGTTTTTTAGTTTCTATCGTTCTCCTTACGCCAAGCATCATACCTAGCTTATACCTTATCATATTCTGATTGTAATTCTATATAACGCTTTTCAGCCTGTTCAAATTTTTCATATAAAGAATCCTCAGATTCATTTTCTTTTTGCAGATTTGAAAAAGTTTCAATCATCATAGAGAAAGCATTATGATTATAAAGATAAGTTCTGCTTACTTCTGCCTGTTTTGCTACTGTGTAATAATTGATTTTTTCATCTTGCAGAATCATTTCATACAAAGTTTTGTAGACTCTATTGTAAATATCATAACTTCGTTGTTTTTGATGATTTACTTTTGAGTCGTAAGGTCATGTTTTCGATTTCAAGCTCCTTAATGCGTTTATTGGCTTCTTCTAAGTCTGTATAGGTTCTTTTACCAATAGTAGGCTTTTGCATAGAGTTATTTATGTAATCTCTGATTTCTTGATTCTTATATATGAACGATTTGGAGCATCCTGCGTTAAGCGAAACTCTCTCCACTGTAAGAGGGATGTCTTTTTCTACCATATCATCAATTACAGCTTTTGTATGTGCTATGAGTTTTTTTGGCCTTTTAGTTGAGCTTTCTCCGAGTATCTTGTGTTGGGGAGGTGTCATATCCAGTTTCCGCCGCTTTCTCTTTTCCATAAGACCATGCCTCTTTTCTTTAAGATAATTCTATTTTACATGATAGCATTTATAAAGAAAAGGCATTTATGAGGAAATTACTGCCCAACCTTCTATATTACTGTACCGTGTTGACTGTGTGGACAAAGCAACGATAAGTTGTTTAATTTTATCCGTGTAGACGGTCTGGATGTGATTGAAAATATCCCGATTATATGGTAGTATGGAGATACAAAAACAGACGGGAAAGCAGGTGGGAAGATTGACAGTGACGGAACAGATAGACCAGAAACATCAGGAAGATTTACAGAGGCTGAGAGGCTTTCGCCTGCTTGACGATGATTTTCTCACAAAGTGTTTTGAGGGAGATACGGCAAGCATAGAACTGGTATTACAGATTGTACTGGAAAAGTCGGATTTAAAAGTGCTGGACGTTCGTACACAGGTATTTGTGGAGAATCTGCTGAACCGTTCGGTGAGGCTGGATATCCTGGCTACAGACAGTACAGGGGCAAAACTGAATGTGGAAGTACAGCGCTCTGATAAAGGAGCCGGGCGAAAAAGAGCAAGATACAACAGCAGCATGATGGACGCAAACCTTTTGAAGAAAGGCGAGGACTTCGACAAGTTGCCGGAAACGTGGGTAATCTTTATTACAGAGAATGACGTAATGGGAAAAGGTCTGCCGCTCTATCCGATTGAGCGGTGCTTTTTAGGAACTGGTGAAAGATTTGAGGACGGCTCGCATATACTGTATGTAAACGGCGCTTATCGTGGAGATACACCGGTCGGGAGGCTGATGCACGACTTCTCTTGTACGGACGCAAAGGATATGTACTACGGAATCCTGGCAAGCAGGGTGAAATTTTTCAAGGAAAGCAAGGAGGGAATCGAGATTATGTGTAAGGCCATGGAAGATATGAGAAACGAATCCTTACAGGAAGGCATCCGTGAAGGCATGAAAGCAACGGCACGCCGTATGCTGGCAGCTGGCAAATATGCGTTGGAGGAAATCGTCAATATTTCAGGACTTTCTCTTGAAGAAGTAAAACAACTGAAAGCTGATAGAAGTGCATAGACAAAAATTTGTAAAATGATGGAGGATATGAGAAAAGAATAAAAGACTTTTAAAGTACATATGATAAGATTGAGACAAGGATCATGCAGAAATGTATGGTCTTTTTATTTTTCCTCAGCTTTTATAACAAAGCCTCACTTCCCTTAGAAATGATCCATGAAAGAACTATCAAAAACGCTTCATCCACTAAGTCGGTCATAAACAGTCATAAAAAATCAAATTTGTGCAATTTCAACGAAAAGAAAAGTGGAAATTTGTGAAATAGTTTGATTGACTTTGATTGATTATGGATGTATACTAAGGATACAAAATCAAACATGAGCAAAACAAGACAGAAGACAGAAGACAGAAGACAGAAGACAGAAGACAGAAGAAAGGAGAAGTCAGCATGATATATACGGTGACATTTAACCCGTCTCTGGACTACATCGTATCCGTAGAGGATTTCCGGCTTAGCCTCACGAACCGCACGGATTCAGAGCTGTTGCTTCCGGGCGGCAAGGGGATCAACGTATCCATTGTCCTTGGGAATCTCGGCATCCCCAGTACGGCGCTCGGGTTTATTGCAGGATTCACAGGCGACGAGGTGGCAAGAAGGCTTAAGCTGCTGGGGGTAAAGAACGGCTTTATCAGGATTGAAGAGGGGTTTACCAGGATCAATCTGAAGCTTAAGTCCATCGACGGAACGGAGATCAACGGGCAGGGCCCGGCGATCAGTAAGGAGAAGCTTGAAAAGCTGATGGAACAGTTAGACGGATTGGAGAAGGGAGACATACTCTTCCTGTCAGGAAGCATCCCGGCATCCATGCCGGACGACGTATACCAGAAGGTTATGGAGAGATTGTACGGCAGAGGAGTACAGATCGTGGTGGACGCCACGAAGGATCTGTTGGTAAATGTACTGTCCTATCATCCATTTCTGATCAAGCCGAATAACCATGAACTGGGCGAGATCTTCGGAACGGAGATAAGAACGAGGGCTGAGGCTGTGCCTTACGCAAGGAAGCTTAAGGAGCGGGGCGCGCAGAATGTACTGGTCTCCATGGCAGGCGAGGGAGCGGTACTGGCGGCGGCAGACGGGAAGGTCTATGAGGCTCCGGTGCCGGAGGGGATATTAGTAAACGGCGTTGGCGCAGGGGATTCTATGGTTGCAGGATTCATGGCGGGCTGGATGGAAAGAGCGGATTATGAGTATGCATTTCATATGGGGATCGCCGCAGGAAGTGCGAGCGCGTTTTCAGAGCATCTGGCGGTAAGGGAAGAGATAGAGGCAGTATATAAGCAGATGATGCAGGATAAGAACTGAACAGTCGAACTGAACAGTCCCGGTGATCGATCCGGTATAAAGAGGGTTTGCGTGTATGCAGGAAAATTCAGGAGGAGAAGATGATGAGGATCACAGAGTTACTGGATGTGAGAAGTATTTCACTTGATGCGGCGCCGAAGTCGAAGAAGGAAGCGCTGGATATGGTAGTAGATCTCATGGTACGAAGCGGCAAGGTCAATGATGTGGAAGGCTATCGTAAGCTGGTGTATGCAAGAGAGGAAGAGAGTACCACAGGGATCGGAGAGGGCATCGCCATCCCGCATGGAAAGGGGGATGCAGTCGACCGTCCCGGGCTTGCGGCAATGGTGGTGAAGGACGGTGTGGATTTTGAATCTCTGGATGAGGAACCGGCAACCCTGTTCTTCCTGATCGCGGCGCCGAACACGGAGGATAATGTGCATCTGGATGTGCTGAGTAAGCTGTCTATGATGCTGATGGATCCGGAATTTACCGAGAGCCTGCGTAATGCCGGGACGGCGGAGGAATTTCTGGAGATCATTGACAGGGCGGATGAAGAGAAGAAGAGCGTGGATGAGAGGCTCTCGGACATGGGAGATGCCGGGGCGGATCAGGTGAAGATCCTTGCCGTTACCTCCTGCCCGACGGGTATCGCGCATACCTATATGGCGGCGGAAGGGCTCGAGAAGGCGGCAAAGGCGAAGGGATGCTTCATCAAGGTGGAGACAAGGGGCTCCGGCGGTGCGAAGAATGTCCTTACCGCGAAGGAGATTGAAGAAGCGGATTGTATCATCGTGGCGGCGGATGCCCAGGTTCCCATGGATCGGTTTGACGGAAAGAAGGTCATCGAGCGTCAGGTGTCGGACGGGATCCATAAGGCGGATGAGCTGGTAGAACTGGCGGTCTCAGGAGACGTGCCTCTTTATCACAGCGGTAATGCGGTGTCAAAGCCTGTGGCTTCGGGCAAGCCGGGCGGCGGTATGGGGCATCAGATCTATACACAGCTGATGAACGGTGTCTCCCATATGCTTCCATTCGTTGTGGGCGGCGGTATCCTGATCGCCATTGCATTCCTGCTCGACGGACTTCTGGTGGATATGAATGCATTATCGGAAGCCGAGAGAGCGGGATTTGGTACGATCACGCCGGCGGCGGCGCTTTTTAAAGGAATCGGGGATACGGCGTTTGGATTCATGCTTCCGGTGCTGGCGGGCTTCATCGCTATGGCGATCGGAGACAGGCCTGCCCTTGCGGTCGGTTTTGTAGGCGGAATGATGGCGTCAAACGGAAGTTCCGGTTTCCTTGGGGCGCTTGCGGCAGGATTTGCTGCGGGGTATCTGATCCGGGGACTGCGTAAAGTATGTGATAAGCTTCCGCAGGCGGTCGAAAAGATAGCGCCGGTGCTGATCTATCCGGTCATGGGAATCCTGCTGATGGGCGTGCTTATGATATTTGCGGTGGAACCGGTCATGGGCGGGCTCAATACGGCGCTGAACAACGGACTTACCAGTATGGGCGGTTCCAGTAAGCTGATCCTCGGGATGATCCTTGGCGGGATGATGGCAGTCGATATGGGAGGCCCGTTTAACAAGGCGGCATATGTATTCGGTTCAGCGGCGATCGCATCCGGCAACTATGACATTATGGCGGCAGTTATGATCGGCGGGATGACGCCGCCCTGCGCGATCGCCCTGGCAACACTGCTCTTCAAGAATAAGTTTTCGAAGGAAGAGAGAGAATCCGGACCGACGAACTTCATCATGGGACTTGCATTTATCACGGAAGGCGCGATTCCTTTCGCGGCGGCAGATCCGTTCCGTGTACTTCCGGCATGTGTCGCAGGCTCTGCGCTGGCAGGAGCGCTGTCCATGGCGTTTGGATGTACGCTCATGGCTCCGCACGGCGGGATCTTCGTGGTCCCGGTGATGGGAAATGCACTGATGTATGTGGCGGCGTTGGTCGTAGGAACGCTGGTTTCGGCAGGGCTTCTTGGGATTTTGAAGAAGAATCCTGCGTAAGAGATCGGAATTAGTAGTCAATAATATTTAAAATATAAAAAGAAAATGGAGGATTAGAACAATGAAGGAATTTAAGTATGTGATCACAGATGAGATGGGAATTCATGCACGTCCGGCGGGGCTGTTGGTGAAGGCGGTAAAGGGTTACGACTGTACCGTTAAGATGGAGAAGGGCGGAAGGACCGTAGACTGCAAGGGGATCATGGGCGTCATGAGCCTTGGAGCGAAGAAGGGGGATACGGTGACGCTTACCTTTGCGGGAGCAGATGAAGATGCTGCATTTGAAGCGATCAGCGGATTCATGAAGGAGAATTTATAGTATTTTGACCGGAGGGGTATAATTCAGAGAGAATCCTGTAGGATAAGTGGAGAAAAGTCATGAGAATATATAATGGAAAAAGTGTATTCAATGGTATTGCGATTGGCAAGATTCGCGTATATAAGAAAGACGTGCAGCAGGTAAAGCGCACGAAGGTGACAGATATGGAGGCGGAGCTTTCACGCTTCGCCTCCGCGAAGGAAGAGGCGGTCAGACAGCTTCAGGGATTGTATGATAAGGCGCTGAAAGAGGTTGGCGAGGCGAACGCCGCCATATTCGAGGTGCATCAGATGATGCTGGATGATGTGGACTATAACGAATCTGTGGAGAACATTGTGCGCAGCCAGGAGGTAAATGTGGAATACGCAGTGGCGGCGACAGGAGACAATTTTTCCCAGATGTTTGCGGCGATGGATGATGATTACATGAGAGAACGGGCGGCGGACGTCAAGGATATCTCCGAACGTCTTCTTACCATACTGAGCGGGAAGGAAGACCATACGGCGTCGGCGAAAGAGCCTGCCATCATCATAGCAGATGATCTGGCGCCGTCAGAAACGGTGCAGCTTGATAAGGATATGGTCTTGTCTTTCGTAACGGTGCACGGATCGACGAATTCCCATACTGCGATTCTTGCGAGGATGATGGAGATCCCCGCGCTGGTCGGAACGAAGCTTCCCCTTGATGATACGGTGGATGGAAAGACGGGGATTGTTGACGGCGGAGACGGAAAGGTCTATGTGGATCCGGATGAGGAGACGCTCTTAAGAATGCGGAAGAAGCAAGAGGAAGAACAGCACAGGAAGGAACTGCTTCTGACACTGAAAGGACGGGAGAACGTAACACTTGACGGCCGGAAGGTGATGTTGTATGCTAACATTGGAAATATCAAGGATCTTGCCATGGTGATGCAGAATGACGCGGGCGGGATCGGACTTTTCCGGAGTGAGTTTATCTATCTGGAAAAGGAGGATTACCCGTCAGAGGAAGAGCAGTTCCAGATCTATAAGCAGGCGGCAGAGACGATGGCGGGCAAGCGGGTGATCATCCGCACGCTGGATATCGGAGCGGATAAGCAGTGCGGTTATTTTGATATGGAGCAGGAAGAGAACCCAGCGCTTGGAGTCCGTGCGATCCGCATCTGCCTGACGCGTCCGGATGTGTTCAAGACACAGCTTCGCGCCCTGTTCCGCGCCAGCGCTTTTGGAAATATAGCGGTCATGTATCCGATGATCACCAGTATCGGAGAGATCAGGCGGATCAAAGGGATCGTATCGGAAGTGAAGGCAGAGCTTGACGCACAGGGGACGCCCTACGGCGAACCCGAGCAGGGGATCATGATCGAGACGCCGGCGGCTGTGCTGGTCAGCGATATGCTTGCAAAGGAAGTGGATTTCTTCAGCATCGGGACAAATGACCTGACGCAGTATACGCTTGCCATCGACCGTCAGAATCCGAAGCTTGACGAGTTCTATGACGCGCATCATCCGGCGATCCTGCGTATGATATCCATGGTGGTGGAGAATGCACATAAGGCAGGTATCTGGGCGGGTATCTGCGGAGAACTGGGAGCGGACGAGACATTGACGAGAGAATTTCTTGCTATGGGCGTCGACGAATTATCCGTGGCGCCGGGGAGCATTCTGCCGATCCGTAAGATTGTACTGGAGACGAATGTGAAGGAATATAAGTCACAATTCATGTATGAAGAACACGATTGAGAGTAAGATATAAGGCAGGGAGACGAATGTTAACGAAACAACGGCAGGATTTGTTACTTGAGCTTCTAGAAGAGCGGGGAAGCATCACAGTGTCGGAAGTGAAGGATATGCTTGACGCATCGGAGAGCACGATCCGCAGGGATATCACCGCCCTTGATGAAGAAGGGAAGCTGGTGAAGGTATTCGGCGGGGCGGTTGCCGCCAGGCAGAAGGTGTCTGCCCATGAGTATACGGTGGCGCAGAAGAGTGAGCTGAATCTGGAAGAGAAGAAGCGGATCGCCAGATCTGCGGCTCTCCTGATCGAGCCGGAGGACTTTATCTATCTGGACGCAGGGACGACGACGGCATATATGCTGGATTATATAGAAGAGACGAACGTCACCTTTGTGACCAATGCGGTCGCCCATGCACAGAGGCTTGCCATGCGGGGGCTTAAGGTGATGCTTGTCGGCGGAGAGCTTAAGGCTTCTACGGAAGCCGTGGTGGGAAGCCAGGCGATGCAGACGCTGTTGAATTATCATTTTACGAAGGGATTCTTCGGAACCAATGGCGTGACGAAGAAGAGCGGGTGTACGACGCCTGACGCCAACGAGGCGATGATCAAGCGGACGGCGATGGGGCAGTGCAGGAAATGTTATGTGCTCTGTGACGGATCTAAGTTCGATCATGTGAGCTCGGTGACATTTGCCTCATTTTCGGAGACAGAGTTTCTGACCGACCAGATACCGGCAGGGTATGAGGATTGTGAGAATGTGAAGAGGGTGTAGGAAACAGGGTGAACGAAATAGGAGTGCAGGGCATAGAAAAGGGAATTAGAGGTGAAGACAGCAGAATTGACGGAGCGTATCCGCCTTCCGGAGGAAGCGCGCAGGCTGGCGGGGAAGGAGCAGATCAGTAGGCAGGAATATGATATCTGGCGGGAGAAATTTGATCGGGATATCAGACAGTTTATGAGGGACTGGAAAGAACTGGAGAACCGCTATGTATGGGCATTGGAATTCTATCTAAAGCTTGCGGCTGATACCTATGGGGAGTACCAGAAGAGAGGGTATCCGGATGAAGTATTTGACGCAACCTTCTATGATCTCACCATATGGTGCAGGGAATGTTACCGGAAGCATGGCGTCTATGGGCTGGCTGAGTTGGAATGGCTCGGGCAGTCGGTGAGGCTGGAGCTGTTCCGCCTTGGCAGGCTGCAGTTTGAACCGATCGTAACGAAGAAGGATATGCGGGGGAAAGAGAATACGCTTCCGGCAGGGACGAAGGCGCTGAAGGTGCACATCCCCGAAGGGGAATCGCTTGCGCCGGAGGTATGCCAGGCGTCTTTTGAACAGGCGGAGGAATTCTTCAAAGGAGAATATGAGGCGTATGTCTGTGAGTCCTGGCTGTTGTCTTTGCATCTGAAAGAAATATTGCCGGAGACAAGTAATATCATCCGGTTTCAGGATCTTTTTGAGGTGACCGGGACAAAGTATTCATTTCCCCAGGCAGAAGAGCGGATTTTCGGGGAGATATTGGAAGATAAGAGACAATATCCGGAGGCGACGTCGCTTCAGAGAAAAGCGAAAGAATATCTGCTCTCCGGAGGAGATCTCGGGATAGGCGAGGGGTTTTTCTACAGTCGGGAACGAACCGGAATGGATGTAAGAAAATGAAAAACACAAGAGCGAGGTGGAAAGGCTATGTTGGAACAGAAAGAGAGTTCGTATGAGATGAAGCTGTTAAGCTCTCTGGCGAAGGTATTCCAGGATGAGACGCCGGTACATCTGCCGGAATGTCTGAAGCTTAGCGCCCTGTGGGGAGAGACAGTATCTTTTCAGGCGGCGTATACCGGAGATTGTGTTACGCGCGAGTGTCTGGATGTCAGAGTGGTATCGCCGATAGAGAGATACGTCCGTGTAAGGACGGTGGAGCAGGTTCCGGTGGGACGCGCTGTCAATGAGCTCGTAGACGACAACTATCTGCGGACAGCTCCCGGACTGTATCCGGATCTTCTGCGGGATATGAAAGACGGGAAGGCGGTCGTTTGCTCCCGGCAGTGGAAGAGCCTGTGGATCGATGTGGATGTGACAGAGGAAGTGGAGGCAGGAGACTATACAGTCGAGATACAGCTGGTGAAGGAGGATGCCGTGGTGTGTTCGGCTGTTATGAAGCTTGAAGTGATCGGCGTCAGGCTTCCGAAGCTTGAGATCATGCACACAGAATGGTTCCATGCAGACTGTCTTGCAGATTATTATCACGTAGAAGTGTTCTCGGAGGAACACTGGAAGCTTATTGAGAATTATTTTCATGAATATATCTTGAGAGGATGTAACATGATGATGGTCCCGCTCTTTACATCGCCGCTCGACACGGCTGTGGGACTGGAACGGACAACGACGCAGCTTGTCGAGGTGGAAGTGAAAGAGGGAGAATATCGGTTTGGGTTTGATAAGCTCAAGAGATGGATCGACCTGTGCAAATCCTGCGGGATCGAGTATTTTGAGATGTCTCATCTGTTCTCACAGTGGGGAGCAAAGTATGCGCCGAAGGTAATGGCGACGGCAGACGGGAAGGAAGAGAAGATCTTCGGATGGCATACGCCTGCCGTGGGCGAGTACACGAGATTTCTTCACTGTTTCCTGCCGCAGCTGACCGGGAAACTGCGTGAATGGGGGATCGCGGAGGTTACGTACTTCCACATTTCTGATGAGCCGGGGGAAGAGCATCTTGAGAGCTTCAAGGCGGCGAAGGAATCACTGGGAGATCTGTTGGACGGCTTCCATACCTTTGACGCGCTGTCAAGTTATGAGTTCTACCGCCACGGACTGATCGACAGGCCGATCCCGGGGAATAATGAGATTGAAGAATTCCTGGCGCACGGGATGACCGATATGTGGACCTATTATTGTACCGCTCAGTGCTGTGAGGTGAGTAACCGCTTCATGTCCATGCCGTCGGCGAGAAACAGGATCTATGGAGTGCAGCTGTTCAAGTATGATATCATAGGTATCCTGCACTGGGGTTATAATTTTTACAATAGCCAGTTCTCAGTAGAGCATATCAATCCTTACCAGGTGACGGATGCGGGCAATGCATTTCCGTCGGGCGATCCCTTCCTGGTATATCCGGGAAGTGACGGGTATCCGGAAGAATCTATACGTATGATGGTCCACTATGAAGCGTTGACGGATCTAAGGGCGCTTAGGCTTCTGGAATCTCTTGCCGGCAAGGAGCATGTACTGGAGTTGATCGAGGGAGAGCTTGCAGAGCCGCTGACTTTCAAGAGGTATCCCAAATCAGATATGTATCTGATCACCTTGAGGAATCGTGTGAACCGTGAGATAGCCAGGCTTGCAAAAGATTGATGCAATATGGAGTCAGCAAAGGTTAAAGAGAATAAAATTTTTGGTTTTTGCTTCGTGGTTTATCAGGTATTGTCATTGCAATTTTTTGAGCGGTTTTTTGAGCGATACCGCTCAATTTTTGAGTGCCATGCCGATAAAATACAACAACAAACCCATCATCTGGCGTTTCAAACTCCACCTTACATCCCGCTTTGTCACAAGCATCCTTAATACGTTTTAATCCTGTTGCAAAGCTTTCCATATCTTTAGAATAATATAATGTGCGGGCAATTAGGGGATTTCTGCGAATTGGTCTTTGATTTCCTGTTACATAACTTTCTGGTGTTTTATTTGCAGGAAAAGCACCCGGATTATATATCTCAATTCTACTTTTAAAAATAGTGATTTCATTGCTCTGCCCACTATCGAACATTCTATGCCCAAAAGAATTTGTGATTGCCTCCCTGATCGCATCCAATGGAATTTCAGGTATTTCTCTTCTGGTTAAATTTCCAAACTCGACACGCCAATCCATAGCATCAATAATATACTGTTCTGCTTTTTTCTTTAATTCCATAACAGAACCGCCGTATCTGCGTATGTCAGTAAATGTCAGGCGTTCATCAGATGCAAATTTTGCAATCTGTAATTCATTGAAAATACCACAATCACAAAAAAGAACAGCACCTGCATTTAAAAGATGAGTACTCTCGGAAACTCACAGCCCTTGAAATCACTGCGTTTCCAGAGTTCCCTTATTTTTCTTCACCTCCACTTTTCAGGGGGGCTTACATTTTTTATATTTTTATCAAAAAATTTCCAAATTCCTATTGACAAATCTGCCAGTTTGTGCGGCCGCGTTATT
>NZ_KE159737.1:419720-425551 GCF_000403455.2 Dorea sp. 5-2
AACTGGCTGCATAAATCTGCTTTCCATTTCTATCTGTATTTTTCAAAAACCTGCCATAAGGGAGGTCTTAAAGTCATGCCCTCTATTGATAAACTCCGCCACAATATCAGGCACGCTGTTTCTCTGTCCGCTTTTTCTCCAAATCTGATACACAGAATCCGCTATTTTTTTTCTCTATACAGTTACTTTCCGAGACTACTCAAGATGATTTTCCTCTATCAGTTCCAGTTTATCTAAAACCGTTTTCAGATCAGTGTCCTCGAAATCAATTCGTCCGGCATCTTTTGCTTTCCTTAGATACTCTGAAAAAGCATCTTCATCCACATTGTCAATTGTGTACTTAGATACCTTCTTCTCCCATGAATAGTCCACATTATCACGCTTGCGTATCATAGAATCATAAGTATCCTGGTCCATAACAAGATCTTCATCTGCCACTCTTATTCTTGGAACATTATATGCGAGATATGGACATCGGCTACCTTCAAAGCTCACTAAAATAGTCTCTCTGTTACCGAATTGTTGGATTTTTATCTCTGGGTAAATCGCAGGTTTAATATGATTTCCAATTGCCTGGCTTACTTTTCGCATAGATTCATCATTAATTTTCTGTACGATTACTGTTCCATCATTTTTGACACCAAAGTATAGTTTTCCCTTTTGGTGCTTGTTTAAAATGGCAGCAATAGAAAACATTGCCTCTTTTAATTCACCAGTGCTCTTTTTATATTCAATTTGCTCCGTTTCAGAACCGATATTTACTCTAATTTATCAGTGAATATCAATATATATCCGTTTTCTTTTCGCTACTGTTTTACATTAGTACTTTGTGACGGTAGCCGGAAAGTAAATGTTTGTGTTTGAAATAAGGGAATGGTCATGCTATGATATGTATGAACCAAAGGATTCCTTCTTGCACAGCAGGAGGGACAGGAGTACATGGATTTCAGAAGAGGAGGTTTTGCAATCATGGAGATCAGAGAAGGATATATGCCGTTTCTGGAGTATAAGACCTATTACCGTATTGTAGGAAAAAAGACAGGAGATAAGAAACCGTTGGTGCTTCTCCACGGAGGTCCCGGATCTACGCACAATTATTTTGAAGTATTGGATTGTCTTGCCGAAGAGGATGGACGTGAACTGGTGATGTATGATCAGCTTGGCTGCGGAGAATCTTATGTGGAGAACCGCCCGGATCTGTGGAATGCGCAGACCTGGGTTGATGAACTGGTCGCACTCAGGGAACACCTGGGACTTGATGAGATTCATCTGCTTGGCCAGTCCTGGGGAGGCATGCAGCTTCTGGATTATGTATGCAACCGCAGACCAGAAGGATTGAAAAGCCTGATCCTTTCCAGTACGCTTCCGGCATCCTGGATGTGGGGAGAAGAACAGCAGCGTCTGATCAAGGAGCTGCCGCAGGAAATGCAGGAGTCCATCAGGAAAGCGCTGGAGGATAATGACTATAGTGATCCGGGGTATATTGCTGCGGAAGCAGAATATATGCTTCGCCATGCCGCCGGTAAAGTAACGGAGGATACGCCGGAGTGTCTGAGACGTCCCAGGAAGATGGGGAAGGAAGCCTATGTCGTGGGCTGGGGACCTAACGAATATACACCGCTTGGAACCCTGAAAGATTACGATGTGACAGAACAGCTGAAAGACATCCAAGAGCCGGCGCTGGTGATCAATGGAGGGAACGATCTGTGTACGCCTTATATTGCGAAATATATGTATGACAGGATCCCGAATTCCAGATGGGAGTTGTTCCGCACCTGCAGGCATATGTGTTTTGTTGAGGATACGGACCGATATGTGGAATTATTGAAAGAATGGCTGAATGAGAATGATTAGTTTTATAACTCATTCTCATCCTCGCGCATCCGGTATCCTACGCCGACTTCCGTGGAGAGAAACTGCGGCTGGGAAGGATTCTGTTCTATTTTTCGGCGTATGTTTGCCATATTCACACGGAGGATCCGGTTGTTGTCTCCGGTGAACGGGCCCCAGACGCTTGACATAATGGCAGAGTATGTCATAACCTTGCCGGAATTCCGGGCGAGAAAGGCGACGATCTTATATTCGATCTGTGTCAGGTGGATCTCTTTTCCGTTCAGCGTCAGCATACGCTTATCGAAGTCTAAAAGAAGCCCCTGGCACTGATAAGGCCTGATATAGAGCGCTGAATTAGAATCCATGCGGTTACTGTGCCGCAGAGACGCACGGATCCTTGCCAGCAGTTCCAAAGTGCCAAAAGGCTTGGTGATATAATCATCCGCACCCAGATCCAATGCGGTTACTTTGTCCTTTTCACCCGTCCGGGCAGAGATAACGATGATGGGGCTGCTGGTCCATTGGCGTACGGAAGTGATGACGTTATTTCCGTCGAGATCGGGCAGTCCCAGATCCAGAAGAATGATGTCCGGACACTGGGAGCTGACAAGGGATAATCCGGAATTGCCGGAGACTGCTGTGATGACCCGGTAGCCGTTAGATTTTAACGCCTTTGACATAAAATCAGAAATATTTTTCTCATCTTCAATGATCAGTATCGTATAGTTTGGAGTTGACATAAGCTTTTCCCCTTTATTCTTCTAAAGTATTTGTTCTATAAAATTCACCGCAGAAAGCATTATAGCCATAGTTTACTCGATAGGAAGAGAAAATGCAAATTCGGCGCCGTTCTCATGGTTGTGTGCGGTGATCGTCCCTCCGTGCGCCTGTATGATCGTGCGGCAGATGGAAAGACCGATCCCCATCCCGCGTTTGGTATCAGAAGAAAGCGAACCGTCGTATTTGCCGCTGAAGATATCCGGCAGTGAGGCTTCGGCAATTCCTTTTCCGTGGTCAATGACATGGAAGGTAACGGAAGGACCGTCGTTCGTAACGATCAGTTCTACAGGCATGGAACTTTCGGAGTGTGCGAGGGCATTTTCCAGAAGATTGATCAATACCTGTTCGATCAGCATAAAATCCATGGGAACCATCAGGATCTCATCGGGAGCGGATACATGGACGGCTCCGTAAGCCTCCGGCAGACGTTTTTCCAGTCTGTCTATCGCTTCGGCGACGACTTCCTCTACAAGCTCCATTTCCTTGGCTACCTTGTGGCTGTTCCTTTGAATTCTCGTAACAGAAAGAAGATTTTCCACCATGTGAAGAAGCCAGATCGAGTCTTCGTTGATGGTGGTGATCAATTCTAACTTTTCATCAGAATTAAGTTCATTGTGATTCTCGATATAAGAGGCGGAAGAACCGATGATACTGGTCAGCGGAGTACGAAGGTCGTGAGAGATCGCCCGCAGAAGATTGGCGCGGATACGCTCTTTCTCCGCCTCGTTTAATTTGCGTTCGCGTTCTGCGATCATCTCATCCTGCCTGGTAAGTTTGGTCGTCATGGCGCTGGTGGTAATGGTGATGATCAGCATACAGACGAACGTGATGGGATACCCGGTCAGACTGAAATTGATCTCAAAGAACGGGTAAGTAAAACAGGCGTTGATGAAGATCACGCAGAATAAGGAGGAAAAGATGCCGTACAGGTACCCGGTCGTACCCTTGGAGATCAGGATGAGCGCCAGGATATAGAGCAACGCGATGTTGGCGGTATTATCTTTTACAAAATGGAAAAAAAGGAACGCCAGGCAAGTTGCGAGCAGAAGTATGATGAGAGTATATAAGATGTTGCGCCGTATATTTTTCATGGGTTTGCCCTTCTCCTTTCCGGGATCATACATTCAGTATATCATCAATGCGTGAAAGAAAGTAGATAGGAATGTAAAAAAATAGAAGAAAAATATAGCAAAATGCAGTGGTATTTGAAAGAATGCTTTATAGAAGATATATTTTATAGTATAATTCATTAGAAAAGTATCAGATTCAGAGCAGAAAGAAAAAGAGCAGTTCTGAAAAAATCGAACTGCTCTGAATGTGATTCTTTTCGATTGTACCAATTCGCGGACATTTTGTCGAGAAACGTATGGGGATAGTATCCTTCCCTTTTAGTGAAAACGCTGAAGTCCTGCTTGGAAATTGGACATATGAAAAACTTTTTTAGGCTGATTGCTTAAACGAATCCAATAAAAGGGGATGCTTCGCAGACCTTCTTGCGGAGGTCTTTGAAAAACGATATTCAGTAGCAGTGGCTCTTTATCAGGAAGTGCCATATGTCCTTCCGATGTGTTGCATACTGCAGCATCCACATTCCGGGCAGATATGGATATCTAAGTTCCAGACTGTTTTCAGAAGTTCTGCCATGGACAGATGGATATATTTCGCTTTGAAACGCTGGCACCCCTGGAGCTTAAAGATCAGTTTTAGGTTTCTGGCCTTATACCGGTTATTTAGAAAGCCATAGTACCGGATTTTCTGAAAACCGGATGGCAGCACATGCATCAGGTAGCGCCGGATGAATTCTGTATGGTCCAGGGTGATCTGGCGCTTTGGTTCACCGGATATCTTCCCTCTGGCGGAAAAAGTGACCGTATCATCGGAAACGGAAAGGATCCGGCTGTTAGAAATAGCAATCTTGTGGGTATAACGCCCGAGGTATTCAATGGCATTGCCAAAACCGTTAAAGGTCTCTTTGATGTAGGGGCACCAGTCCATTCCATAAAGGCTGTTTTTCCATTCTTTCCAGTGATAGGAATTACGCAGCTTTTCACAGGAAGAAGAAAATGTAAGTACGCCGTTTTCGTAAAGAGAGGAAAGGCAGGCCATATATTTTCCTTTAAATTTGTCCCTCAGTACTTCTGTGCGGATAAAAAAGCTTTTGGAAGATTTTCGGATCTTCCCGTCTTTCGTAAGCCCGCCGCCGGAGACGATGCAGTGCATGTGCACATGGTAACCCAGCTCCTGGTTCCATGTGTGGAGCACCTGGATGATACCGGGTGTTGCCCCAAGCCACTTCTTATCGGCAGATAATTCCAGAAGTGTTTCAGCGCAGCATCTGTGCAGCAGCCCATACAAAAGCTTTTGATTGCAGTAAAGAAGAGGGTTTAATTGATGGGGAAGCGTAAAGACGACATGAAAGTAAGGGGTATCAATGACCTCGGCCTTTCGCTTATCCACCCAGATTTCTTTCAGGACAGCCTGGCAGTTGGGGCAGTTACGGTTGCGGCAGGAGTTGTTATGTATTTCCACGTGTCCGCAATCCGTACACTGGCTTAAGTTTACGCCAAGCTTGCCGGATTTACAGTTTAAGATGGCATGTGCAGCTTTCTGTTGTACATTGGTCTGGTGATCGCTTTGGGCAGAATAGCTATCATAGGATTGTTCGAATATCTGCCGGATCTTGTAACTACTCATGGGAAACACCAGCCATACGGTCAAGAGGGCTGACAGCCTGCCGGATGGAATTGCCGGAAAGATGGACGTAGATCGTGGTGGACAGCAGGGATTTATGCCCCATAAGAGCTTTTATGGTAAGCAGATCCGTACCGTTTTCATACAGGTGTGTACCGAAAGCATGGCGGAAAGAATGACAGGTAAGCCTGCGTTCCCATCCAAGCCTGTCCTCGTGGGCATGAATGTGCCTTGAGAGGAAAAAGGTATCAATGGGGCTGTCCTCGCCGCGCTGCTTCGGGAAGAGATATCCCATAGGCCGTCCACATGCAAACCAGTACTGAGACAGAAGGTCAAGGGCCAATTTTGAAAGAATGGCATAGCGGTCATTCCTGCTTTTTGAGTGTGTGATGTGGAGGCGCATATTTTTGCGGCTGACATCTTCATAGCGGAGCCGGCAGACCTCACCGATGCGAAGGCCGGAAGAATACAGGAGGGTAACCATAGCCTTAGGCTTTAAATCAGGCATGGAAGAAATAAACTGCCAG
>NZ_KE159737.1:427171-452171 GCF_000403455.2 Dorea sp. 5-2
GTATCTCAATAATACAACATATATTCAAAAACTGCTACTTTTTTTGAAAAAAGTGGTGGTTTCACGTACTTAGGGCTAGCCGTCGCGGTAGCGACTTGGTACAATCACTTTAATATAGTGCTCCATCCGGCGCAGTGTTTCGGAGTGCCGGTCTTATTTGCCAAGAAGAATAAGACGAAAAATATCGCAGGAGATGTATATACTTCTAAGGTGGAATCCTTTACACATGGAAAAGTCTATGACATTATCGTGTCCAGGGAATTCTTAGGACCGGAAGACAGAGTATTGCTGATTGATGATTTTCTGGCGAACGGCGCCGCTTTGATGGGATTGATCACATTGGTTAAGGAAGCCGGGGCAGTGCTGGTGGGCGCGGGGATCTGCGTAGAGAAGGCATTTCAGTCCGGTGGACAGAGGATCCGGGATATGGGCATAAGGGTTGAATCATTGGCGAGGATCAAGAGCATGAGTGAAGAGAACGGAATCGAGTTCTGTGAATAGCTGACCGAATGTGACATATACTGTGATAAGGGCGTGTGTCTGGAGTTATGTCTATGAAAGAAGCTATGAGAAGGTTGAGGAATTACGGGATCTTTGTGTCTATGCTGGCAGTTGCTTTGTTGGGATCTTATCAGTATCTGTCCGGTTATACTACGGTTTCGAACAATGTAAACGGAAAAGAGATGCCGATCTGTTCTGTCGAGACGAAGGAGAAGAAGGTGGCGCTGACTTTCGAGTCGGCATGGGGAGACGAGGATATAGCGAGGATCCTGGAGATCTTAAAAAAGCAGGAGGTCCGTGCTACATTTTTCCTGACAGGGGAGTGGGTAGAGAAGTATCCGGAGGGTGTGAAGGCAATCCGGGATGCGGGCCACGACATAGGAAACCACAGTGAAAGCCATCGGAGTATGGGAAGCCTGAACGAAGAAGAGCAGAAGGAAGAGATCATGAGCGTTCACAGGAAGGTGGAGGAGCTGACGGGTGTCAGGATGGATCTCTTTCGCCTTCCATATGATAACTATGACGACGCTGTGATCCGGAATCTGCAGTCATGCGGATATTATCCGATCCAGTGGTCGGTTGATAGTTTTGACTGGAAAGATTATGGAGCGGACAGTATCCAGGAGGTTGTGCTGAGTCACGAGAGACTGGACAACGGGGCGATCATCCTGCTGCACAGCGGAACAAAATATACGGCAGATGCTCTGGAAGCTCTGATCACAGGGATCAAAGAGAAAGGGTATCAGATTGTTCCGGTGTCGGAACTGATCTATAGAGAGGAATATCATCTGGATGTGACGGGCAGGCAGATCAAGGACTAAAAGGGATCTGAAGATCAGGGCACAAAGGGATTCCGGAAGTACACGAATAATAGGAGGAAGAAGAATGGACAACAGAGTATCTGTGGTCAGTATCATGATCAAGGACGAGGAAGCAGCGGTAGAAGTCAACAAGCTGCTGCACGAATTCCGTCAATATGTGGTCGGACGTATGGGGATCCCGTACAGAGAGAAGAATGTCTCGATCATCAGCGTAGTGTTTGATGCGCCCGGAGATATCACTAGCTCTCTGTCAGGGAAGCTTGGGATGTTAAGAGGGGTCAGTGCAAAGACACTGACGGCGAAGATTTAGTTTGCGCCGTTGCTAAAACCGGTTGATCCCATTCTGCAGTTCTTCCGCCCATTTCTGCAGATTATAAGTTCTTCCGCCGAAGAGCTTAAGCAGGGCGCCGGTCGGGTTATTTTCATTGGCAAATGCGTTGGCTTCGTCCGTATCTACATGCATGGCGAGGGCAAAGGCGGGATTTACCCGAACCACTACATCGGCGAATATCAGAGAACGCTCGAAACTTTCCATGATGACAAATACTTCGTCGTTGTCTTTGACGTTCAGCTGGATCGCCTGTACCGGAGTCATATGGATATGGCGTTTGGCGACGATGACGCCGTGATCTAGTTCTATGCTTCCGTTGGGGCCTTCCAGTATGCAGCCAGGAGTATCCTTGGTGTCGCCGGATTGCCGGATGATACCGGGGATCCCAAGTTTGCGGGAGTCCGTCATAGAGATCTCTACCTGCGTCTCGTTACGGAAAGGGCCGAGAACGGCGACGTTCTCGAAAGAACTTTTGGGACCTCTGACGGCAAGACGTTCCTCACAGACGTATTGCCCGGGCTGGCTTAATTCGGCTTTGAAGGTAAGTTCTTTTCCTTCGCCGAATAAGATATCAAAATCTTCACGGCACAGATGGATATGGCGTGCACTGGTCTCTATAGGTATTGCAAGTCCCATGATCATTTCACCTCATTCATAAGATATGTGCAGCAGTCGGGAATCGTACGTGCTGTCATTGAACTATTCTATCAAATATAAAATCTTTTGACAATATTTTATAGTTTTCTTTTTTGAATTGGGTCTTCCCTTTTGGGCGGAAATGTCATATAATGAATCCGAAAAGAGAAAAAAGTACAGAATGTACAGGAGGTATGATATGACGATGAGAGATGTATGGGAAGCTGTCAAAGACTTTTTCAGAAGAGACTGGACACCGGCGGAAAAGGCTCTGGTGATTCTGTGCTGTGTTTTGATCGGGGTGATCAAAGGATTCTGCCTTGCACCGATCAAGCGAGGGATCAAGTGCGGATGTAACAATGGTAATTCTTACGTTACAAATGAAGACGGATGCTGGCTGGAGGATGAGGAATAGAAGGCATGGCGGCAGTCCGAAAAAGATATAAGAAGATATAAGTGTGAAACAACGGCGTTTTCATCCTGGGATGAGAGCGCCCATTTATCGTTTGTTAGAGTGTGTTCGTGCGCGGGAATAAACACGTTCCGGCACATGCTCAGGCAGGATCCCGTAATACATGGTCAGTATCAGGAGGAAGAAGGAATGAATAATTATACAAAAAAAGATATTATGAGAATGGTCGAAGAAGAGGACGTGGGATTTATCCGCCTGCAGTTTACCGATATATTCGGGACGATGAAGAATATCGCGATCACGACCAGCCAGTTGGAAAAGGCGCTGGATGATCAGATTATGTTTGACGGTTCTTCGATAGAAGGATTCACAAGGGCGGAAGAGTCAGATATGTATCTGTATCCGGATCCGAATACGTTTGAGATATTCCCGTGGAGGCCGCAGCAGGGGAAGGTGGCGCGGCTGATCTGCGATGTATACAGGGCAGACGGATCAGTCTTTGAAAGCGACCCCAGGTATGTTTTGAAGAAAGTGATGTCAGAAGCGAAGGCGATGGGGTATGATTTCAACGTAGGGCCGGAGTGTGAGTTTTTCCTCTTCCATACAGATGAGGACGGGCTGCCGACAACCATATCCCATGAGAGCGCGACGTATTTTGACCTCGGACCTATGGATCTGGGGGAGAATGCCCGCAGGGACATGGTGCTGACATTGGAGGATATGGGATTTGTCATTGAATCTTCTCATCATGAAGTAGCGCCTGCGCAGCATGAGATAGATTTCCAGTATGATGAAGCGCTTGCGACAGCAGATAATATCATGACATTTAAGATGGTGGTGAAGACAATAGCGAAGCGGCATGGACTTCATGCTACTTTCATGCCGAAGCCAAAGTACGGGGTACATGGCTCGGGAATGCATACGAATATGTCGCTTAGCCGCGGCGGCGTCAATATATTTGCGGATGCCGGTGATGAGAACGGTTTGAGCAAAGAGGCTTATTATTTCATCGGCGGGCTTATGAAGCATATGAAGGCGCTGACGTTTATTACGAACCCGCTTGTGAATTCATATAAGAGGCTGGTTCCGGGGTACGAGGCGCCTGTCTATATCGCGTGGTCTGCGAGAAACCGGACTCCGCTGATCCGTGTGCCCGCGTCAAGAGGGAAGGATACAAGGATTGAACTGCGCAACCCGGATCCTTCGGCGAATCCGTATCTTGCGTTGGCAGTGTGCCTGGCGGCGGGACTGGACGGTATGAAAAATGAGATCGTGCCGCCTCCTGGCGTGGACTGCAATATCTTCGAGATGACGGACATCCAGAGGAAGGAAGCGGGGATCGACGCGCTTCCGGGAAGCCTTAGGGAAGCGGCAGAAGAATTTGCAAAGGATGCATATATCCGGGAAGTAATGGGAGAAGATCTGGCAGAGAAATATATCCGGGCAAAGAAAAAGGAGTATATGGATTACTGTACGCAGATCACAGAATGGGAGATCGGCAGATACCTGCACCGGATATAGTAAGAGCAGAAGAGGACGACAGGAGGTGTGAGTTTGGTTGGTATTATTGTTGTATTCCCGAATAAAGATAATGCTGCCAATATTCGTAACCTGTTAGTGCGGGGCGGGATGGAGGTTACCGGTGTCTGTACCACGGGCGCTCAGGCGCTGAATTATGCGGATGCGGCGGATGACGGGATCGTGGTATGCGGTTATAAGATGAAGGATATGATGTATACAGAGTTAAGAGAGTATCTGTCAGAACGCTTTGAGATGCTTCTGATCGCTTCTGCGGGAAGGTGGAGCGAGGGCAGTATAGAGGGCGTCGTCGGATTGTCTATGCCGGTCAGGGGATATGACCTGATGAATACGATGGAGATGATGATGCAGTCTGTGGAGAGAAAGCGCAGGCAGCG
Source organism: Dorea sp. 5-2 (assembly GCF_000403455.2). Classification (GTDB taxonomy): domain Bacteria; phylum Bacillota; class Clostridia; order Lachnospirales; family Lachnospiraceae; genus Sporofaciens. The sequence goes on from NZ_KE159737.1 coordinate 431,789, forward strand.
TAAGAAAGAGTTGAAGAACCGCGATCCGCAGCAGCAGGAGCTGGTCGCGAAGGCGAAAGAGCTTCTGATGGCACGGAACCATATGTCAGAAGCTGAAGCGCACAAGTATCTCCAGAAGAGCAGTATGGACAGCGGGACCAGTATGACAGAGACGGCACAGATGATCTTGCGTGTAATGAATAGAGGATAAAGAAAAAGGAGACATGTGAAGATGAGATTTACGAAGATGCAGGGATTAGGAAATGATTATGTCTATGTGAATTGTTTTCAGGAGAAGGTAGAGAATCCTTCGGAGACGGCAAAGCGGATAAGCGACAGACACTTTGGGGTCGGAGCGGACGGGCTGATCTTGATCGGACCCTCTGAGCAGGCGGATTTTGAGATGGCGATGTATAATGCGGACGGTTCCAGGGGAGAGATGTGCGGCAATGGGATCCGGTGCGTGGCAAAATACGTCTATGATTACGGACTGACCGACAAGACAAGCATATCGGTTGAGACGCTTGGAGGGATCAAATATCTGGATCTGACGATAGAAGACGGTAAGGCAGTGCTTGTAAGAGTAGATATGGGGAGACCGGAACTAAGAGCCAGGGAGATCCCGATCATCTGCGAGGCAGCAGACGGAGAAAGTGCGGCGGATGAGGCACAGGTGATCGACGAACCCATCGTAGTCGGCGGAATGGAGTACCGCATGACCGGCGTGTCTATGGGGAATCCGCATGCGGTGGTTTTTCTGGAAGATGTGGAAGGGTTTGATATTGAAAAGATCGGTCCGAAATTTGAGAATCATGAGAGATTTCCTAGAAGGATCAATACAGAATTTGTCAGGATCATCGACCGTGAGAGGATCGAGATGCGTGTATGGGAGAGGGGATCCGGCGAGACGCTAGCCTGCGGGACCGGCGCCTGTGCCGCAGTTGTGGCAAGTATCCTGAATGGACTTGCCGGGCGGAAGGTTACAGTGAAGCTTAAGGGCGGGGATCTGTTGGTTGAATGGGATCAGGAGTCGGGAAAGGTATATATGACCGGACCTGCGGAAGTTGTGTTTGACGGTGAGATAGGGAGGAACGACAATGTTTAGAGTGAATGAAGATTATCTGAAACTGCCCGGAAGCTATCTTTTTTCCACGATAGGAAAGAAAGTGGCAGCCTTCCAGGAGGCGAATCCGGATAAAAGTATCATACGTCTTGGGATCGGAGACGTAACGCAGCCGTTGGCGCCGGCGATCATAGAGGCTTTGCACAGCGCGGTGGATGAGATGGCGCATGCGGATACATTCCGGGGGTATGCGCCGGATCTGGGATATGAGTTCTTACGAAGCGCCATAGCGAAAAATGATTACCAGGACAGAGGATGTGAGATCCGGGCAGATGAGATCTTCATCTCCGACGGGGCGAAGTGTGACTCCGGAAACATCCAGGAAATATTTGCGAAAGACAACCGGATCGCGGTGTGTGATCCGGTATATCCGGTATATGTAGATACCAATGTGATGGCGGGACGTACGGGCGTCTATAACGCCAAGGAAGAGACCTGGAGCGACGTGATCTATATGCCTTGTACGAAGGAGACCGGATTTGTCCCGGAGCTTCCGAGGGAAACACCGGATATGATCTATCTGTGTTTCCCGAATAATCCAACAGGGTTGGCAGTCACCAGGGATCAGCTCCAGGAATGGGTGGATTATGCGAATAAGGCCGGGGCGGTTATCATCTATGACGCGGCTTATGAAGCATATATAACCGAGGATGACGTTCCGCATACGATCTATGAGTGCGAGGGAGCCAGAACCTGTGCGGTGGAGCTGAGAAGTTTCTCTAAGAATGCGGGGTTCACAGGAGTAAGGCTGGGCGCCACAGTCATTCCCAAGGACTTAAGATGCAAGGATGTTATGCTGCACTCTCTGTGGGCAAGGCGGCATGGCACGAAGTATAACGGCGCGCCGTATATTGTCCAGAGAGCCGGAGAAGCCGTCTATTCCCAAGCGGGAAAAGCACAGCTGAAAGAACAGATCGCGTATTATATGAAGAATGCCAGGGTTATCTATGAAGGGCTTAAGTCTGCCGGATATCAGGTATCCGGCGGAGTGAACGCACCGTATATCTGGCTTGAGACGCCGAAAGGGATGTCTTCCTGGGAGTTCTTCGATCATCTGCTTGCGAGAGCGAATGTGGTCGGGACGCCCGGATCAGGGTTCGGGCCAAGCGGAGAGGGGTATTTCCGCCTGACTGCTTTTGGGTCATATGAGAATACCGTGGCGGCGATCGAGCGGATCAAAGCAATTTAACTCTAGGACATACAGGCTGGTGTCTGACCGTATTTGAGGATCATATTTGTGATCATGGAATGCCATTATATCGAGTGAAATTTGTATTGCGGAGTTATACTTTTTAGAGTATAATGATACCTGTAAATAGAGTAACGGGGAGCTTGCAAAAGCAGGCTGAGAGGAGGCTGATATTGTCTCGACCCATGAACCTGATTTGGATAATGCCAACGTAGGGATATGTGATTTAGAGATCCATGGGATATACCAAGATAGGTATATCCTTTTTTTAATTTGGAAAAAATGAGAGTATGTCGGCAGATTTCAAAAAGGGTGCAGTATTTTTCATAAGGAGGAGCTGTTATGTTTGGAAAATGTATCGGAAATGTAAGGATCAACGCACCGCTTGTACACAACATCACCAATTATGTAACGGTCAATGATGTCGCGAACATCCTGCTTGCCTGCGGGAGCAGCCCGATCATGGCGGATGAGCCGGAGGATGCAGAAGAGATCACCGCTATATGCAAAGGATTGAATATCAATATCGGGACATTGAACAAACGGACCATCGAAGGGATGTTCCGTGCCGGAAGAAGGTCGGAGGAACTTAGGCATGTTCTCCTGCTGGATCCGGTAGGGGCAGGCGCGAGCGCGCTTCGGACGAATACGGCGGTAAGGCTTATGGAAGAGCTTTCGTTTGACGCGATCCGCGGGAATATCTCGGAGATCAAGACACTCGCCTATGGAAGCGGGACAACCAAGGGGGTGGATGCGGATGTGGAGGATGCCGTGACAGAGGAGAATCTAGACAGCGGAGTCCGGTTCGCGAAGGAATTTGCAAAGAAGGCGGGATGTATCGCCGCCGTTACCGGAGCGATCGACCTGGTAAGCGACGGGGAGAGCTGCTATATCATTCGGAATGGCAGACAGGAGATGGGGAAGATTACAGGAACAGGCTGTCAGCTGTCCGGGATGATGACTGCGTTTCTTGCGGCGAATCCAAAAGAGAAGCTTAAGGCGGCGGCAGCGGCAGTATGCGCGATGGGACTGGCAGGGGAGATCGCATGGGACCGTATGCAGGAAGGAGATGGAAACGCCGCCTATCGGAACCGTATCATTGACGCAGTCTATCATATGGATGCGGATATATTGGAGGAAGGCGCAAAGTATGAGGTGCGGTAGCAGCAACCGAACAGAATCCGGGAAGAAAGGGTGAGCAGAATATGAAATGCAATAAAGAAGATCTGCTGTTATATGCAGTGACAGACCGCAGCTGGCTTGACGGTGATATCTTGTATCATCAGGTTGAGCAGGCATTAGAGGGCGGGGTTACTTTTGTGCAGCTTCGGGAAAAGGAGTTGGAGGAAGAGCAGTTTTTTAGAGAAGCGAAGGAACTCAGGGAATTATGCAGGAGATACCGCGTCCCTTTTGTGGTCAACGATCATGTGGAGATCGCGGTTCGGGCAGATGCCGACGGGATCCATGTAGGGCAAAGCGACATGGAAGCCGGAGATGTGCGTAAGAGGCTGGGACCGGATAAGATCATTGGGGTGTCGGTGGAGAATGTGGAACAGGCGCTGCTTGCACAGAAGAGAGGAGCGGATTACCTTGGAGTAGGAGCAGTGTTTCATACAGACTCCAAGGCGGATGCCAGTGCGGTCAGCCTGGAGACGCTTCGGGCTGTCTGTGAGGCGGTGGAGATCCCGGTGATTGCGATTGGGGGGATCGGAGAGGAGAATGTGATGGAACTTGCCGGAAGCGGTATCTGCGGCGTCGCTGTGATCAGCGCGATCTTTGCCCAACCAGACCTTAAGACAGCCGCAATGAAGCTTAGAACACGGACAGAGAAGATGATCCATCAGACATCAGAGAATTAATTGAAAGAGAGCAGAATAAAAGGAGGAGAAGAAATGAAAACAGCATTGACGATCGCAGGCAGTGATCCCACTGGTGGCGCCGGTATCCAGGCGGATATCAAGACGATGCTCGCCAACGGCGTGTATGCCATGAGCGCGGTTACGGCACTGGTGGCGGAGAATACGACAAGAGTGACGAGGATTATGGAAGTGTCCCCGGAATTTCTTGGGGAACAGCTGGATGATGTATTCACAGATATCCGGCCGGACGCGGTCAAGGTCGGGATGGTGCCGGCGGGTCCACTGATCGCCGTGGTTGCAGAACGGTTAGAGTATTATCAGGCGGAGAATGTGGTTGTGGACCCTGTGATGGTGGCGACTAGCGGAGGGAAGCTCATCAACGATGAGGCGGTGGGCATGTTAAAGGAGCGTCTGCTTCCTGCCGCAGGCATATTGACGCCGAATATTCCGGAGGCGGAGGTGCTGTCCGGGTTGTCGATCCGGACGGAAGAGGATATGATAGAGGCGGCAAGGAGGATCAGTGAGCAGTATTCCTGTGCGGTGCTGTGTAAAGGCGGGCATAATCTGAATGACGCCAACGACCTGTTATACCGGGAAGGGGAATATCGGTGGTTCTGCGGGAAATGGATTGACAATCCCAACACCCATGGGACGGGATGCACGCTGTCAAGCGCTATAGCCTCTAATCTGGCAAAAGGATATGATCTGGATACTTCTGTGAAGCGGGCGAAAGATTATATCTCCGGGGCGTTAGGTGCGATGCTCGATCTTGGAAAGGGACGGGGTCCCATGGATCATGGTTTTTGCCTGTCGGGGAAATTTAAAAGATAAAAGTTTATGTTTTGAAAATGAAAAAGAACCCTTTATTTCTAAGGGTTCTTTAAAAAAAAGTCGGAGTGACGTGATTCGAACACGCGACCTCTACGTCCCGAACGTAGCGCTCTACCAAGCTGAGCCACACTCCGAAGGTATGTATTTTGTCCGGATGCCTTGTCTGCCAAGACACCCGGCGCCCCTGCCAAGGAACTACGGATAGAGGATTTGAACCTCTACTAACAGAGTCAGAGTCTGCTGTGCTGCCGTTACACCAATCCGCATTGTTTCCCGCGAACATGTTATATTATAACAGCTTTTTTACAAAAATCAACCCCTTTTTTCAAATTTTTTTAATTTTTTTTGCTTTTCAAGTTTTCTGTTTTTTCTAAGGGGTTTTTATGATATTATGGTTTACGGAATATGCGAAAGAAAGTATATGGAGTCTTGGCTATGGATTATGAATTGTTGTTGAATGAAGTTATCAATATAGGGAAAGAGATGATCAAGAGCGGGGCGGAGACGGACCGTGCGGAGGATAGTATGTACCGGATGCTTGAAAGCTACGATCTTGAGCAGTGCAGTGTCTTCGCGATCCAAAGTGACATTCAGGTGACGATCAAGCCGGCGGGCGGTCATTTCATCACTCAGATCAGACGGATCCATGTCACCGGGTTCAATTATGACAGATTAGATTATCTGAATAATCTGTCAAGATATATATGTAAGAATACTCCTTCCATAGAGGAGATCCGGAGCAAATATGATGAGGTCATGGAGCGTAAGCAGCAGCCGCGGTATCTTCAATATGTGGCGTCCATCCTGGGCGGTGTTGGTTTTGGGGTGTATTTCGGCTGTGACTGGCTGGATACGATCGTGGGGATCGTGATCTGTGCGCTTGTAGAAGTATATTTCGGTCATATCCTTGATAAGAAGGAGCGTAATCTGGTAGTCTATAACCTGATTATCGCCTTTCTTTCCTCGGCGGCGGTATTTCTGGCGGCGAAGGCGGGCTTCGGACATCATCCGGACCGTATTGTGCTGGGACTTAACATGGTTCTGATCAGCGGGCTAGGCGTAGCAAACGGGATCCGGGACGTGCTGAAACGCGCGTATCTCTCGGGAATCGTGAATATAACGAATGCGTGTCTTGGAGCCATTGCCATTGCCTGCGGTACGGGACTTGCGATGCTGCTCTTTAAAGGAGATATGTACGAGATGTATATAGCGCCCAGTATCGCGGTACAGCTGATCTCCTGCGGAGTGGCAAGTATGGGATTCGCCTTGGTGTTCAAGGCGGCGGTAAAACAGTCCGTTTATGCCGGAGTCGGCGGAGCTGTCAATTGTGCCTGCTATGTGGCGGTGAAGTACCTTTGCGGAAATGATTTTGCTGCGGTTATGGCGGGCGCGGCTTTTGTAGCGGCTTACGCATATTGGATGTCCAGGGTTCACCGGGCGCCGGCAACGATTTTTCTGACAACTTCGATCATGCCGGTGATCCCGGGAGCGACACTATTCTATATGATGCATGGATTTGTGCAGTCAGATTATGGGATGGCGTCACAGCAGACGATCCTTCTGGCGCAGACATGCCTGGCGGTTGCGTTCGGTTTTCTGGTCATCGAGATCATAATACGTTATGCAGGCGAGATGAGATCAACAGGAGTATAAGGAGAGCATTGTGAAGAAAAGAAAGCATATCAGATGGAATACACTGCAGATCACAGCGATCGGATTCTTGGGGATTATCTTACTTGGAGGAATCCTGCTGTACCTGCCTGTCAGCAATACGCGGCAGATCGCGTTTATAGACGCATTATTTACATCCGTTACTTCCGTGTGCGTGACAGGACTGGTAACGGTAGTTCCGGCGTCTCAGTTTACGATATTCGGCAAGGTGATACTGCTTATACTGATCCAGATCGGCGGGCTTGGGGTGATCGCATGTACGACGCTGTTCTTTTTCCTGCTTCACAGGCGGATCGGGCTTAAGGAGAGAGTGGTGCTTCAGGAAGCATACGGCGCGCAGCATCTCGGCGGGATCGTGCGGCTGGTGAAGCGGGTGATCACAGGAACGCTTGTGGTGGAAGGCGGCGGAGCAGTCCTGTATGCATTGCGGTTTGTCCCGGAATATGGAGCAGTCAGAGGGATCTGGTATTCCGTCTTCCATTCGGTATCGGCATTCTGTAATGCAGGGATTGATATATTGGGAGAGAACAGCCTTGCCGGTTATGCCAAGAGCCCGTTGATCAATATCACTACGATATTGCTGATCATCTTAAGCGGGATCGGGTTTACGGTCTGGTTTGATGTGATAGAGAATGCGAAGCGGCTTTATCATAGAGAAGTTCCGATGCGCTGGTGGTTCACGAGGCTTAAGCTTCACTCGAAGCTCGCGATCGTGACGACGTTGTTCCTGATCACGGTGGGAACCGTATTTGTATTCGCGGCGGAGTATCATAACCAGGATACGCTCGGGGGCATGGGACTGGGACAGAAGGTTCTTGCTGCATTGTTCCAGTCTGTCACAACGAGGACGGCGGGATTCTATACCTTCTCTCAGGGAGCACTCCACGAAGAAACGAAATTATTCTGCGCTGTCCTGATGTTTATCGGAGGTTCGCCGGGAGGAACGGCGGGCGGCGTGAAGACGACGACATTTGCCATGCTGTTTCTTGCATGTCTTACATTTGTACGGGGAGGCAATGATACGGAATGTATGGGAAGAAGGATATCTGTCTCGAATTTCCGTACAGGATTCTGCGTTGTTATGGTAGCGTTTACCGTATTCATTACCGGTACGATAACGATTCTCGCGCTGGAACCAGACAGTATACCGCTGATCAATGTGATCTATGAGACTGCATCGGCTGTGGGGACGGTAGGGCTTACCGCAGATCTGACGCCGCATCTTAGCAGGCTCAGCCAGATCATACTGATGGTTATGATGTATATCGGCAGATTGGGGCCATTGACCCTGGTTCTTACATTTGCGGGAAAGACACATCCCAGAGATAAGATACGGAGGCTTCCAAAGGAGCAGATCATGGTGGGATAGAGAAGGAGGATGAAGATGAAGAAACAATTCGTAGTGCTGGGGCTGGGGAGTTTCGGCGCCAGCGTGGCAGTCACATTGCAGCGGCTTGGGTGCGACGTCGTGGCGGTGGATCAGGATATGGAATGTATTGACGAGATAGCAGAGAAGGTCACGTATGCCATTCAGGGAGATATCGGGGATCCGGATCTGCTCCGGTCGTTGGGTTCGAAGAATTTCGACGGGATCGTGGTGGCGTCCTCGGAGAATCTGGAAGGAAGTATCCTTGCGACTCTGGAGGCGAAAGAGATGGGGATACCGTATATTCTGTGCAAAGCCCATGATGAGAGGCATGCGCAGGTGCTCCGGAAGGTCGGCGCGGATGCCGTAGTATTTCCGGAAGAAGAGATGGGACGTAAGACGGCGAAGAATCTGGTGTCTGCGAATCTTGCGGACTGGATCGAGCTGTCGCCGGATTATAGTATTGTGGAGACAGCCACACCGGCGAGATGGGTCGGCAGGACACTGAAAGAACTTGATGTCAGAAGAACCTATGAGGTGAATGTAGTGGGGATGAAAAGGGAAGACCGTGTTGAGATCTCACTGGACCCGGATCTGCCGTTAGAAGAAGAAATGATACTTATGCTGATCGGTTCCAATGAAGCGTTGGAGAAGATCTGACGTTTTGGGTTACTTACGTGAATGGTACGGATAACCGGGAAGGAGAAGATATGACGAAAGAGAAACTGGCTTTGGAGATCATAGGACGGCTTAAGGAAGAATACCCCGATGCGGGATGTACCCTGGATTATGACCAGGCATGGAAGCTTTTGGTCAGCGTCCGCCTGGCGGCGCAGTGCACAGATGCAAGGGTGAATGTAGTAGTGGAGGACTTATACGACAAATACCCGGATGTAGACGCTCTTGCAGAAGCCGAGGCTGAGGATATCGAGAAGATCGTCAGACCCTGCGGGCTTGGGAAGAGTAAGGCAAGAGATATCAGCGCCTGTATGAAGATCTTGAAGGAAAAATACGGCGGCAAGGTACCGAAGGATTTCGATGCTTTGCTGAAATTACCGGGAGTAGGGCGCAAAAGCGCGAATCTGATCATGGGAGATGTGTTCCAAGAACCGGCGATCGTGACCGATACGCATTGTATCCGTCTGGTGAACCGGATGGGGCTTGTCGACGGGATCAAAGAGCCGAAGAAGGTGGAGATGGCGTTGTGGAAGATCATACCGCCCGAAGAGGGAAGTGATTTCTGCCACCGGCTGGTCTATCATGGACGAGATGTCTGTACGGCAAGGACGAAGCCGTATTGTGATACATGCTGTCTTAGGGATATCTGTGCGAAGAACGGGGTAGAGTAATGCAGAATGCAAAACTTTATCCGCCGTTCATCCAGACACGCTCTAATGCAGCGACTTCAGACACTCTACCAGTTCCAGGTCTTCCTGCTTAAGCTTGATATTCGAGCAGTAATTCTTTCCCTCCGGTGTGGTTACGGTTATCTCAATAACGCTTCCTTCGATGAGGGCTTCCCTGGATACCGCATTCAGGAACATAGGGAATTTGGGGTGATTCATACGGAACTGTTCCATGCATGTTTTTAATTTTTGGATCATTGCAAGCTGATTAAAATTCATGTTCAAAGTGATCTACCTCCATAGGATTCATGAACAAGCCGGCAGAACAAAAGAACTGCCGGTACATGAGTTTTTATTATATTATATAGGAATTGGTGGAAAGAGTCAAAGATTAACATTGGAATCCATATTTCCGGAATGACAAGGAGAAGATCTATGGAATTGCAACAGGCAAAAAGAAAATTTGAAGAATATTTATCGGATTATGACAGAGAGAACGACAAAGTGCGCTTGAAGATCGTCCATACATATGGAGTGACGGAATACAGCCGTCAGATCGCCGGGAGGCTGGGATTGTCAAGAGAAGACCAGGAACTGGCGCAGATGATCGGATTGCTGCATGATATCGGAAGGTTTGAACAGTTGAAACGGTATGACAGTTTTGAACCGGACACGATGGATCATGCTGCGTTCGGCGTTTGGACCCTGTTCGAAGAAGGGCTGATCCGAAGTTTTATAGAAGACGGGCGGTGGGATCCGGTGATCCGGACTGCCATTGCCAGGCACAGTGATTTCCGGCTGGAGGGGATCGAAGAGGAGCGAGAGCTTCTTCATGCACGTATCATCCGGGATGCGGACAAATTAGACAATTGCCGGGTGAAACTGGAAGATGACATAGAGACGATCCTCGGAGTGTCGGAAAAAGAGGTGGGAAAGACAAAGATCAGCAGAGAAGTCCTGGAACAGTTCAGAAGAAAAGAATCAATACTGTCTTCCATGAGAAAGACGAAGATGGATTATTGGTTATCGTATCTGGCATATTTCTTTGATATAAATTATAAGGTGTCCGTAGAATTGATCTGTGATCACGACTATGTGAACCGTCTGATCGGAAGGATACCCTATTCGGATCCGGAGACGAGGAGACAGATGGAAGAGGTAAGAGACATGCTGCTGCAGTATTGTGCGGACAGGATGCAGGATCCGTTAGAATTTTAGATTTCGTGTGTGTATCAGGGAAGAATGTGGTATAATAGATACAGGTGAAGACCAGGTGACTTTTCAATACAAAACATGCTTTTGGAATCTTATCGGATTTGGTTTTGAGAGATTCTGAGCGTGTATGAGACTGACAGGAGGGAAGGATTATGACAGAAGAATTGATCAAAGAAGTGAAGCATATTCAGAAATGTCTGATCAATAAGGGCATGGAGGGTGAAGAGTGGGAAGAGAAGATGGAGATCGTCCATAAGCTGGAGGATGTGGCTACCTATCTGAAAGATGCATTAGGACGGGGAGTTGAATTCTAGTATAACCCATAACAAATAACGAATAATGAATAACTGCCATATTCACGCAGGATACGGCAGTTATTCCCGCGAGCAACGAGCCAAGCGGCATGCCGGTGGTCAGACGGCAGCATCCTCCCAACGGCCGGAAGCGCCGCATGGCAGCACCAGTCCGGAGCGGGAGACCGGGAGACCGATTTCCTGAGATTCCACACTGCCGCAAAATCTCTTAAGCTCGGTTCCGAGCATGTAAGTCAGTACGGCAGGAGCGAGCCCGGTAGTATAGGAGTTGACCAGGAAGAATAGAGGCTGATCGGATAAAAGCTTTGTGCATGACCGGATCAGAGGATGGATGGCATCCTCGATCTTCCAGATCTCTCCTTTGGGTCCTCTTCCATAAGAAGGGGGATCCATAATGATGGCATCATAGCGGTTCCTGCGGCGGATCTCTCTGTCTACGAATTTTACACAATCATCCACCAGCCAACGGATCGGCTTGTCGGCAAGGCCGGAGGAAGCGGCGTTCTCTTTTGCCCAGCCGACCATTCCTTTCGAGGCGTCCACATGGGTCACGCTGGCTCCGGCAGCCGCCGCCGCCAATGTAGCGCCGCCGGTGTATGCGAATAGATTCAGTACCTTGACCGGACGCCCGGCGCAGCGTATCTTCCTTGAGAACCAGTCCCAGTTTGCCGCCTGTTCAGGGAAAAGACCGGTATGCTTGAAACTGAAGGGTTTCAAGTTGAAGGTCAGCTCCTTATAGTGGATCTGCCATTGTTTTGGCAGTTGAAAGAATTCCCAGTCGCCGCCGCCTTTCTTACTGCGGTGGTAATGGCCGTTCTTATGCTTCCAGCCGCGGTCGTCTCTTGGGGTGTCCCATATGATCTGAGGATCCGGACGGATCAGGATATATTCGCCCCAACGTTCTAATTTCTCGCCTTTGCTGCAGTCTATGACTTCGTAATCGTTCCAGTTATCTGCAATCCACATGATCTGTAATCGTTCCTTTCTTTCGGTTGTTGCTTATTGTTTTTTTTGCCCTGCCTTTGTCAAAAGAAGGCAGTTGGATGGAATTCTTATGAGATTATAGCATGACAACTGGGAAAAGGAAATGAAATTTCTGGTTTATTCTGGTTTATATTGAAATTGCTGTGATGATAGATTATAATGGTAGGACTTCCGAAGGAAGAACGGGGTTCTGAAGAGAGAAGGAGAGGTAGACGATGAATACGGATACAGTTACGAAGACCGGTAGGAAACCGAAGGCAAATGTGAGACGGATGGCACAGATGGGGATGCTTGCCGCCATATCGGTGGTATTGATGTTGTTTGAGATTCCATTGCCTTTTGCACCGGCATTCTATGAGATTGATTTTAGTGAGGTGCCGGTCATGGTGGGATGCTTTACGATGGGACCGATTGCAGGCGCGGTGATCGAATTTCTGAAGATCCTGCTGAACTTTGCTGTTAACGGGACCGATACGGCAGGTGTGGGAGAATTCGCGAATTTTCTGATCGGCTGTTCGCTTGTAGTACCTGCGGCGATGGTTTACAAGAAGAAGCGGACCAAGGCAGGAGCGATCGCGGGAATGGCGATGGGGACGTTATTTATGACGGTGGTGGGAGGCTTTCTGAATGCCTTTGTGTTATTGCCAACTTATGCCAAGGCATTTGGAATGCCGATGGATGCGCTGATCGGTATGGGTTCAGCCGTGAACCCGTCTATTACAAGCCTTACGACTTTCGCACTATTTGTTGTGGTGCCATTCAATCTGCTGAAAGGATTTCTGGTATCGGTGATCGTGCTTTTGATCTATAAGAAGATCAGCCCGATCCTCAAGATGGGGAGTTCATAAGCAGCTTTGTGACCTGCATTCTATCCGTTCAAACGATGCTTACGGCAGTGCAGGCGAAGCGGTATCGTTTGTAAGATAGAATGCAGATTGCACAGTGATCAGGCAGCAGGGCAGATCTCGATCCAGTATCCGTCGGGATCGTTGATAAAGTAGATGCCCATATCCGGATTTTCAAAGCACACACAATCCATCTCTTTATGAAGAGCCAGCGCAGCGTCCAGATCGTCTACCTGCATGGCGAGGTGAAATTCGTTGTCGCCTAATTCATAAGGCCTGTCCATATCGCGCAGCCAGGTGAGCTCCAGAAGATGCGGCGTCGCGCCGTCTCCCATGAATACCAGCTTAAAGCTTCCGTCCTCGGCTTCGTGTTCTTTTGTGATCGTAAGCCCAAGCGCTTTCTTGTAGAATTCCACTGATTTTTCAAGATCCAGTACGTTGATGTTGTTGTGATAGAATGTAAATTTCATAAAAAATCCTCCTTATAGATGATGGTATGATAAAAGATAGCTGCAGTTCACAGCAACACGTTTGTGTTATACGATGTGAAAAGCAACTATAGATATCCGGAATTATAAAATAAGTATATCATGAGTAGCGCCGAAAAGAAAGATGTGTTATAATGACGGAACGGGAATTTGTCGCCGATCGCCTGGATATCGGCGGCAGTTCATGATGCTGACATATTTACAGAGAGACAGAGAGGATGTTTCCTATGACGATAGAAACGAATTCGGAACAAGAGACCTATGAACTGGGCGTTCGGATGGGAAGAGAGGCGCGGGCAGGGCAGGTGTACACTCTGATCGGGGATCTGGGGGTTGGAAAGACCGTATTTACCAAAGGCGTTGCCTGCGGCCTGGAGATCCATGAGTCGGTCAGCAGCCCGACATTTACGATCGTACAGATCTATGAAGAAGGGCGGCTGCCCTTCTATCATTTTGACGTTTACCGGATCGGAGACGTAGAAGAGATGGAAGAGATCGGTTACGAGGACTATATTTACGGGGATGGAGTCAGCCTGATCGAGTGGGCGGATCTGATCGAAGAGATACTGCCCAAGCATTATACAGAGATCAGGATCGAGAAGAACCTGGAACAAGGATTTGATTATCGGAGGATCAGTATATGCGAATATTAGCGATGGACAGTTCCGGACTTGTGGCGAGCATAGCGGTCGTGGAGGAAGGATTGGCAGAAGAAGTGACGGTTGCAGAATATACGGTAAATTACAAGAAGACTCATTCGCAGACGCTTCTTCCGATGTTAGATGAAGTATCGCAGATGACAGAATTGGATCTGGACAGTATAGACGCCATAGCGGTGGCGGCAGGCCCGGGGTCATTTACGGGACTTCGTATTGGCTCGGCGACGGCAAAAGGACTGGGGCTGGCGCTCCAAAAGCCATTGATCCATGTGCCGACACTGCATGGACTGGCATACAATCTTTGCGGTACGGATAAGATCGTCTGTCCGATCCTGGATGCCAGAAGAGGGCAGGTCTATACAGGGATCTATGAATTTGACGGCAATGAATTAGTGGTTCTGAATGACCAGATGGCAGTCTCGATCGAAGAGCTTGGGGAAAAGCTGCAAGTATATGGCAGAGAGATCATATTTCTTGGAGACGGCGTTCCGGTATTTAGGGAAGTGTTGGAAGAGAAGATCATGGCGGGAAGGAAGATATCCTTTGCGCCGGCGCATCTGAACCGGCAGCGGGCGGCGGCGGTCGGAGCGTTGGGGATCCGGTATTATAAAGAGGGAAGGCTTGAGACGGCTGCAGAGCATCAGCCGGACTACCTGCGTGTATCGCAGGCAGAGCGGGAACGAAAGGAGAGGTTATGTCATGATCCGATTTGAATGTGATTATCTGGAAGGGGCGCACCCGTCCATCATAAAGAAGCTGGAAGAGACGAATTTTGTCCAGACGGCGGGGTATGGGGAGGATCCTTTCTGCCGCAGTGCGAAGGAGCGGATCAAGGACCAGTGCGGCGGTATGGATGTAGATGTACATTTCCTCGTGGGCGGGACACAGACCAACCTTACGGTGATCGCCTCCATCCTGCGCCCACATCAGGGAGTGCTGGCGGCGGTGACCGGGCATGTGAATGTACATGAGACCGGAGCGATAGAGGCGATCGGGCATAAAGTCCTGGCGCTTCCAAGTGAAGACGGCAGGATCACGGCGGCTCAGATAAGGCATGCCTATGAGATGCATTGGAATGATGCGAACCATGAACATACTGTACAGCCTGGCATGGTGTATATCTCGCAGCCGACAGAAAACGGGACTCTTTACGGCAGAAAGGAACTCCAGGATATACATGATACTTGTCGGGCGCTTGGGCTTCCGGTTTTCCTAGACGGAGCAAGGCTGGGATACGGGCTGATGGCGGAGGTGAACACACTTACGCTTAAGGACATTGTCGGGCTTGTGGATGTATTTTATATAGGCGGGACGAAGGTCGGAGCCTTGTTCGGAGAGGCGGTCGTGATATGCGATCCGATGTGGAAGAAGGATTTCCGCTATCTGATCAAGCAGAAGGGCGGCATGCTGGCGAAAGGGCGGCTTCTTGGGATCCAGTTTGATACGCTGTTTACGGACGGGTTATATTATGAGATCGCCAGGCATGCAGATGAGCTTGCGATCAGGCTGAGAGAAGCATTTATAGCAAAAGGATATAGATTGCGGTACGATTCTTTTACAAATCAACAATTTCCGATCCTTCCGGATGAGCACGTTAGGAAGCTGAAGGAAAAGTATTCCTTTGAATTGTGGGAGAAGATGGATGATGCCCACAGTGCAGTCAGATTCTGTACCAGCTGGGCGACCAGGGAAGAAGCCGTGGACGAGCTGATCCAGGATATAAAAGCGTTATGATAAGCGGGAAGCTACATGCATGGAGCGCCCGGAGGATTGAGGAAGACGACGCGGCAGATCTTGCGGCGCTGGAAAGGGAGATATTCCCGGATCCATGGACGCAGGACGGGATAAAAGAGACTCTCAGGCAGGAGCATACGGCGCTGCTCGGTATCTGGAAAGACAGTGCGGTGATAGGTTATGTGATCCTGTATTATGTGCTGGATGAAGGGGAGATCGCGCGGATCGCGGTAGAGCCTTCCTGCCGGCGCCAAGGGGCTGCGGGGTATCTCCTTTTGCAGCTTGAAGAGCTCTGTATGGATAAAGGGATCCGAAGGCTGATGCTTGAAGTAAGAAGAAGCAATAGCGCGGCGATCTCTTTTTATAAAAAGCATGGGTTCATAGAAGACGGAGTGCGTAAGGGGTACTACGCCGATCCATGCGAAGACGCGCTTCTGATGAGCAAGAGGCTATAGGCAGGAGCTGTTGTGAGGAAATGGTATTTTCGGAAATGAGATGCCAGGCGTGACAACAGTTTCCACTGGAAAGTGAACGGCGAAGCGGATATAATGTAGGCGTAACGATGATGAAAAATGATCTGCACAGATCAATAAGTACCTGCAGGAGGAATTATATGCGCCAGTATAGAACAGAGCTAGAGAGAACAGAGAAGATAGAGAAGATCATTTGTAATAAGTGCGGAAGGGAGATCCTGGTCCACGGAGGAATTCCCCAGGAAGATGTACTGGAGGTGGAGAAGCGCTGGGGGTATCACTCAAGAAGAGATAACCAGGTAGACTGCTTCGATCTCTGCGAGGATTGTTATGATGAATTGATCAGGAGTTTCCGGATTAAAATGAAAAATTAGCCGGTACATCTTCGAAGCCGGATATAGTCTCTTATATCGCCGCTTTGCAGACGCACGGTTGATACGAATATTAAGACAGGCGGGAGAAGTAAGTTATGTTAGATGTATGTTTGTTGGGAACAGGAGGGATGATGCCGCTGCCGTATCGTTGGCTGACGGCGCTTATGATACGGTATAACGGCAGCAGTGTGCTGATCGACTGCGGAGAAGGGACGCAGATCGCGATCAAGGAGAAAGGGTGGAGCTTTAAGCCGATCGATGTGATCTGTTTTACGCATTATCACGGAGATCATGTCAGCGGGCTTCCCGGTCTTCTGCTCACCATGGGAAATGCAGACCGGACAGAGCCTTTGACATTAATAGGGCCTAAGGGATTGGAACGTGTAGTGAACGCCTTGCGGGTGATCGCGCCGGAACTGCCTTTCCCGATCAGATATATGGAGATTACAGAGCCGGAGCAGACATTCGAGATGAATGGCTACCGGCTTAAAGCGTTTCGGGTAAATCACAATGTCCTCTGTTATGGCTATACGCTGGAGGTTGACCGTGCGGGCAAGTTCGATGTGGAGCGCGCCAACGCCGCGGGAATCCCCCAGAAGTTCTGGGGTACGTTGCAGAAGGGAGAGGCTGTGGAGATCGACGGAACCCTCTGCACGCCGGACATGGTTCTTGGCCCCGCAAGGAAGGGGCTTAAGATCACGTACTGTACGGATACAAGACCGACAGAGTCCATTAAGAAGAATGCGGCAGGTTCGGATCTTTTCGTATGTGAAGGGATGTACGGAGAGAAGGATAAGCTTAAGAAGGCGAAAGAATATAAGCATATGACCTTCTACGAAGCGGCACAGCTTGCGAAGGAGGCGGATGTGAACGAGATGTGGCTGACACATTACAGCCCGTCCCTGATGAAGCCGGAGGAATTCATGGACGAAGTGCGCTCGATCTTTCCCCGGTCGGTCGCCGCGAAGGACAGAAGGTCGGTCGAGCTTGTCTTTTCGGATTGAAAGAAGTGGCGGAAAGCATATTTTGTAATGGGGCAGGAGGGCTGCGTATGTGCGGTAAAGAGGGGATATTGAAAGAAAGCGTGCAGAAAGAAAAGATGTCGGAAGAAAATATTACAAAAGAGGATATCGTGATCCTGGCGATCGAAAGCTCCTGTGACGAGACGGCGGCGGCAGTCGTAAGGAACGGCCGTGAGGTAAAGTCTAATATCATCTCTTCCCAGATCGATCTCCATACCCTGTACGGCGGGGTGGTGCCTGAGATCGCATCCAGGAAGCATATAGAGAAGATCAACCAGGTGATCGAGGCGGCGCTTGCAGAGGCGAAGGTGTCATTCGAAGAGATTGATGCGATCGGAGTGACGTATGGACCGGGGCTTGTGGGAGCGCTCCTTGTGGGAGTGGCAGAGGCGAAGGCGATCGCTTACGCGGCAAAGAAGCCCCTGATCGGGGTTCATCACATAGAAGGCCATATTGCGGCGAATTTTATCGAGCACCCAGAGCTTAAGCCTCCGTTTTTCTCATTGGTGGTGTCCGGCGGGCATACACATCTCGTCCGGGTGAGGGATTATGGGAAGTTCGACATCATCGGACGGACCAGGGACGATGCGGCGGGAGAAGCATTTGACAAGGTGGCGCGGGCGATCGGGCTTGGTTATCCCGGCGGGCCTAAGATCGACAAGGTGTCGAAAGAGGGCGATCCGGAGGCGATCGCATTTCCCCGGGCGCACGTGGCAGACGCGCCTTATGATTTCAGCTTCAGTGGGATGAAGTCAGCCGTCCTGAATTATATCAACGGATGCCGGATGAAGGGGGAAGAATTCAGCCAGGCGGATGTTGCCGCATCTTTCCAGAAGGCGGTTACAGACGTGCTGGTGGATAACGCGATGCACGCGGTGGAGGAGTATCATATAGACAAGTTTGCGATCGCAGGCGGAGTTGCGTCGAACAGTGCGCTGCGTGCGTCGATGAAGGAAGCGTGTGAAAGACGCGGAGTAAAGTTCTACTATCCGTCGCCGGTTTATTGTACGGACAATGCGGCGATGATCGGAGCGGCGGCTTACTATGAGTACATCAATGGAACGAGGCATGGATGGGATCTGAATGCGGTTCCGAATCTGAAGCTCGGGGAGAGATAGACTATGAATATGCAGGATAAGAAACGCTGTGCGGCGATCGTGCTTGCCGCCGGCAAGGGGAAACGTATGGGGACCGCTGTGGCGAAGCAATATATGGAATTGGCGGGGAAGCCGTTGATCTATTACGCATTAAAAGCATTTCAGGATTCACAGATCATGGATACGATCGTACTCGTGGCGGGAGAAGGCGAGGTATCTTATGTGCAGGATGAGATTGTGGGGAAATACGATTTCTCCAAAGTACATGCAGTAGTGGAAGGCGGAGCGGAACGTTATGATTCCGTCTGGCAGGGGCTTAAGGCGCTCCGGGAGGATCCGGAAACAGCCTATGTCTTCATCCATGACGGAGCCCGTCCCTTCGTGGATGAGGCGATCCTGACGCGGGGTTATAAGACCGTGGAACAATTCGCCGCCTGCGTCGCGGGAATGCCAAGCAAGGATACGGTCAAGCTGGTGGACGAGGATGCGTTTGCGGTCAATACGCCCGAGCGGAAATACGTCTGGACGGTGCAGACGCCCCAGATCTTTGAGAAGAACCTGATCACAGAGGCATATTCCAGGCTGATGCAGGAAGAACATACACAGGTGACGGATGATGCGATGGCGGTGGAGCTGATGATGAAGACGCCGGTGAAGCTGTTCGAGGGATCATACGAGAATATCAAGATTACGACGCCGGAGGATCTTAAGATTGCCGAAGCATTTTTGCGGTAATCTTGCGTCTGTCAAGCCTGCGCCAAAAAGCATGTATTCGTGTAGACACATAGGATTTCAGGAGACGGATGGAGAAATTTTTCGCAATCATCTGTAGAAATGATGAATAGATTTGAAAAAGATGGGAAAAATGGAAAATAGTTATTGACGGCAGAAAAGTTGTGTGATAAAATAATTCGTGTCGTCAAGAACGGCAGGATAACTGGACATTTGGAGAGGTATCGAAGTGGTCATAACGAGGCGGTCTTGAAAACCGTTTGTCCGCAAGGGCGCGTGGGTTCGAATCCCACCCTCTCCGCTTACAGAGAGCTTTGCTTATGCAGAGTTCTTTTTGTATTAACCGGTTCGAAACTTCTTGTTCCGATAGATGCAATGCAGACTCTTGTGAAGAAGGGGAAGACTAAAAGGTTGTTAATGTGCTGGCCGCGTTATATTCAGCCAAACATCCTTGCCTATCCGCCCGTCTGCCGCGTTGGATCTCCTATCCGTAGCCACCGCTGCGCCGTCGAAAATCTGCTTTGCAGATGAGCGAATATTTTGCGGAGTTTCGACGGATATAATACGGTCAGCACACTGGTTTTCCGACGTCTAGAGTTTCGCCAGATCCCTCTTTTATCGTATGTTGTCAATTTGTGTGAAAAAATTTAAAAAAATTAAAAATTAGGACTAGACAATTGGCGATTGCTGTTGTATAGTATTAAACGAGTTCGAAATATCGAGCAGTTATGGAGAAGTACCCAAGCTGGCCGAAGGGGCTCCCCTGGAAAGGGAGTAGGTCGTTAATAGCGGCGCGAGGGTTCAAATCCCTCCTTCTCCGTTAACCGTAAAGCTGTCTGGAGCATGTTCAGGCAGTTTTTATGGCTAAGATTCCATTTGCAGGTTTTTGCAGGAAACACAGAATATAGCAATGAATAAATATGTTCGGAATTGCTGATTATAATAATTTGAAAAAATTAGAAAAAATGTGTTGACAAGAAATGACAAATGTGGTAATCTGGATGAGCTGTCGGATGACAAAACTTTTTGAAAAATGACAGCAAAAAATAATTTAAAAAAGTTGTTGACAAGCGACGAAAGAT
>NZ_KE159738.1 GCF_000403455.2 Dorea sp. 5-2
AGGCATCCATTTGGCGTTTCGTATAGTGCCGGCCGGGTTTATCTCCCGGGAAGAGGTAGGCTTCTGGATTGTCCATGATTCCAAGTGTGAGACAATACCTCTTCAGGATCTCCAACAGCGAATCATGGATAGGGATCAACCGTTCTTTTGAGAATTTAGTCTTTCGCAGGAACAGCGTCCCTTCTTTAAAACATACGTCTTTTCGCTGCAGTGCCATGGTTTCCCCCAGCCGGGTTCCGCATCCGTAAAGGATACGCAATGCCATTGGTATTTTTAACTGTAAGAATGGGCTGCAGCTACCCGGTTTACGGGGAGATAAGTTGTCCGCATAGTGCATGATCTTCTGGATCTCTGCCTCTGAGTAAATATACGGGATATACTCGGATTTTACTTTTGGAGATTCTGGTAAAAACGCCGGGATTCCAAGGCTGTCCAGATATTTTACAAATCCTCTGACAGCACCAACTTTTTCATTGATGGTTTTACTTTTTCCCGGGATAGATGAAATCCAGGGTGTAAGGATGTCTTCTGTCAATTCCTTTTGGGGGAAGTCTATCTCTGCCAGATATTGATCCAATGAAGACAAGGCCCGCTTAGTTAGCGATACAACGGGATCAGAAACGCTGAATGTCTTTAGTGCCAGATACGCTTCCATTTCATCGGCGAATATACTCTTAAACACTGGAACCACCATCCTTCCCAGAAAGAAGTTCTGCAAAGTTGCCGCTAGGGGCAGGGACTGCGAGAGGACAAAGCCGCATGCTCTGGATGTCGATCCGGGCATAATGGCGGATGGCGTGTTTTGTCCCATGCCCCAGAACCCGGCGGACAACTTCTGTTGATACGTTGTCATTAACCATGTTGCTTGCGATGGATGACCTGAAAGCCCGGC
The DNA here is from genome assembly GCF_000403455.2 of Dorea sp. 5-2. Taxonomy (GTDB): domain Bacteria; phylum Bacillota; class Clostridia; order Lachnospirales; family Lachnospiraceae; genus Sporofaciens. The sequence continues at coordinate 893 of NZ_KE159738.1, forward strand.
TTCCATGCCTGCGTCCATTAATGGGAATCCCGGCGTTTCTGAGCAGCGCCCCGACCATTGTGTTGATTGCGCCATAGTCCATCGGCGTATATGGGATCACAAGCGTCATAAAAATCTGCTGGCAGCCTGCCACTTCGGGGCGTACTTTGTTGATATAGTCCAGCAGGGCTTCTTTTGCTTCGGGAAGCAATTCACTTTCCCATGGCTCACCCGTTTTCTGCTGTATAAAATGGATTCTGTTATCCGTGAAATCAACGTTTTCAAAAGTCAGGGAAGCAATATCACAGGAGCGGATGCCATATCTGGACAGGAGTAAAACAATCGCATAATTCCTTATCCCAACAGGGGTTGTGCGGTCAATAGAATCTTCAATTGCAGAAATCTCATCCGTGCTATAAACCGTTGGCTGGGGATCGTTCTTCTTGCGGTACTGGACAAGCCTTGAATAATCACGTTCCAAAGTTCCGTGTTCAAAGAGAAATCTGAGAAAGGGGGCAATCCTTTCCCAATAACGGGAGAAACTCAACTGCAAAAAGGCTTTCTGTATCAGTTTCCCGCTGATGTCCCCAGTATCTTCACAGCCGAGGGCGGAGAGATTGTCCAAAAACCTGCTGAGAATCCATCGCTTGTAATGAAGAGTGGTTTGTTTATTCCCGTTGCCTCTGCAATAGGAAATATACGCATCAAGGGACTGGCTGAGGCTGGAGGGGAGATTAACTACAGCAGTTTTATCTCCCCATAAGGCATCTCGCCCATCCAGGCCCTGATACAAACGGTTGAGTTTACGCACGATCACCTTCGCCCTTGAGACACGGGATGGACAAACTTTGAGTTCCTGCTCACAGTATTGGATGAGGCATTCTCCTATTTCAGGTGTGTATTCATCCAGTGCATTCGCATTCATATAAGCCGTGAATGCTTTGAGAATGAAATCCATGTCCTTAACAGTACTGCTACTGTAGGATTCTGACTGGAGCAGCATGCGCAAATGTGCTGTCAAGTCGTTGAAAGTTGATTGATTTTCCATACAAAATCCTCCTCTGTAAATTTGGTGTCGGGTCGACACAACACCAGTATACAGAAGAGTTTATATAGATCATTGTTATTCGAAGAGAATATGAAAAATCTTTTATTTTATGGGGAGGTGAAAAACTCATTGAATAATGAAACTCATTTAATAAACCATGTTATCTGAGATCTCAGATAACATGGTTGTCATGAAAGAATAATGCTCCTTTGTGTGTATGAACATACGGTGCAGTCCGTAATCATTGAGGATGCGGTTGTTGATCCGTTCTGTGGAGGTGCGCTGGTTATAGATCTTCTTATAAGCAACTGTGCCGCGGGGGACGTCGGTGTAAAGCCGGATATCCCATTCGGGCCGGGTCTTGACGACTCTCCCATATTTGGAATCGGTGCAGGAGTTTTTACATTTGGAACAGTGTTCTTTCCCATAGGGGCAGCGCCACATGAGGTAACCGCTGGATCTGTCATAACCGTTAGGTTTCATGCGCAGTTTTTCCTGACATAGAGGAGTCCCATCTTTGTCAATGGTGATGGTATCAGGAATTGTTTTTGGCCGGCCGCATTTGTCGTTCAGGTCGATGAAGGCCCGTATTCCCCTGTTTTTAAGGATCCGGTAGGTGGGGTAATTGTCCATTGCAGAATCCAGGCACATATTCGAGGTGGAAACAGCCGGCATATGTTTTTCCAGTTCATGGAAAGCGGCAAGGAAATTGACCGAATCATGCCGCCTTGCGCTGGTAAAACGCAGAAGCAGGGGGATATCTGTCCTGAGTTCACTGTTATAGCAGGATAATTGGAACAAAGTGTAGCCGAAGTAATATTTTTCCAGGTCGCTGTCCCAGCCCCAGGAAGCATCGGGGTCGGGGAAATGGCGCAGGCCTTCCGGTGCGCCAACCCTGTGGTGCCCGCGTGGGCAGGCATGGGTATGCACGGCGGTGCCGTCTCCGGAAACCGTAAGGTGTTCCCTTGGTATGAGGCCGGATTCCATGGAAGGCAGGACAGCCACATGATAGAAGAAGCGCTGCAGCCGCCCTTCAAAGTTAAAAGGGATATCCTTCCCGCTCATGAGCCGTTTTTCGATAGCTTCTGTGATTTTGGGCTTTGCCTCCTGTGCTTTCTGTTTTTTGCCATTGGGCTTATGCGGCTTTTTGGTGTTCCAGGAAGCCGGAAGCAGTTTGTCCCGCGCATATAAGTCCGTTGGCGGTGCAGTCCAGAGCCTGTCCATGAAGTCAAAATAAGAACCGAGGGGAGGCAGGGAATCCGTAGTGCAGCCGATGAGGGCGGCAAGGAGGCGGTCGTGTTTGAGCCTGTCGACCCAAAGGGTAAGGGATAGCTTGGCCAAACCTTCTGAAAATAGAAGAAAGAAAAGGATAAAAGACCTTAAGATTTGCGGCTGGTTCTTAGCGGGCCTGCCAGTGTTGGAGTAAAAGGGCAAAAGGAACTCCATGGCCTTATCGGAATCGAAAAGCCGGAGCTTCTGCCATGGTTTCCAAAGCTCCGTATGGAGCCGGTTTCTTTCAGAGGAATCAAAATGGACTTTGGATTCGGTGAGAAAGTACTTGTAATCTTGCATGGACTGCCAGTACTTGATCATAAAGTGCACCTCCTAGTAGTTTAGTGTTGTGCGTGGGGCACAGACGCTTCTTAACTACAAGGGGCGCGTTTGGTGACTGGCGTATATGGTCACCAAACGCGCCGCACATTTTGACTTATATGTCAATACTTTTTTGAAAATTTAACAAAAATGTTTTCCGGGATATGGAGGAAAGCAAAAAAGAAGAACATGAAAAAAGAGCGGAAATTCGGGCTTAAAGAGTTTCCGAGACCGCTCTACTTGATGAATGGAGGAATTGCAAATGAAGCCAACAAAAAAATACACTGTTGTTACCGGGGCCAGTTCCGGGATCGGGAGGGAAACCGCAAAAGCCTTTGCGAATCGGGGGAGGAATCTGATTGTCGCCGCCCGCCGCACAGAAAATCTTGAAGCCCTAAAGCGTGAAGTCACAGAGCGGCACCCCACACTGGATGTCGTAATCAGGACTGTTGACCTGTCTGTGCGGGAGAATGTATATCAGTTTTATTCCGATTTAAAGGACTTCCAACTGGAAACCTGGGTCAACAACGCAGGCTTTGGAAACTACGACAGCGTGGCACAGCAGGACTTGGGGAAGATTGACACCATGCTCCGGCTGAATGTTGAGGCTCTCACTATCTTGTCTTCGCTGTTCGTTCGTGACTATAAGGACGTTCCCGGAACACAACTTATCAATATATCTTCGGCGGGAGGATATACGATTGTCCCTACTGCTGTTACCTATTGTGCGACAAAATTCTATGTCAGTACGTTTACCGAAGGGCTAGCTTGGGAGCTGATTGAAACAGGAGCAAAAATGCGGGCCAAAGTTCTGGCTCCTGCGGCAACAAAAACGGAGTTCGGGAAAAAGGCCAACAACGTGGATGCCTACGATTATGACAAAGCGTTTGGCACTTACCACACAAGCCGGCAGATGGCGGAGTTCCTGCTGAAGCTATACGACAGCGACAGCACTCTCGGCATCGTGGCCAGAGAGACTTTCCAATTTAAACTGCAGCCCCCGGTGTTCCCTTATGCAAACAGCTCTACTCATAATCAGAATCCAAACTAAGTAAGGATTTTTCCATTGAACGGCAGCCAGAGGGTAAGGTCTTTCCTTGCCCATTGACTGCCCATTCATGCTGAACAGTCCGCAGAAATTGTAGGTTCTACCATAATTCCATATACGTTTCATACCCATCTGGTGTTATTCTATGGGTGCAAGGAGGTGCTATTTATGAATTTCTATTCTGTATGCGATTTAAGAACCGAAACCAAAAACCTATGGGATAATCTTTCCGCAGACGGAGAAGTGGTCATTACCAACAATGGAAAACCGGCTGCCTTAATGATCAATATCCCTACGGACTGCTTTGACGAGGTCGTGCAAGCTGTCCGTCAGGCAAAAGCCATGATTGCTTTCAACAATATGCGAAGCAAAGCTGTTTCCCGTTATTTTGGTGTTGGACACCAATAAATATAAATACAAGCAAAAAATAACCCGCTAATCCGAATACTGCATAAACAGTATCGGATTAGTGGGTGTACTACTATTCCATCAATGTCTTCTGAACAATCTCTGATTCGAAAAACTCTTCAGAAAATTCCCGGCTCGATACACTATATTCTTCGTATATATCTACAAAACCGTATTTTAACTGATCTAATTCTACCTCTCCCAACCTATAATCCCGCTGAAAGATTTCCCATGACTCTTTTTTATTATCGCTTTGGTACAGCATATCGCCGGTTTTTATTTTTGATCCAACCATAATATAGATTACATTCAGATCCATTGATACCCCGACTAATCTCATACTACTGAACGCTTTCCATTCATTACAAGAATACAACAAAAAATATTGTTTAATCCTTATCATCCCCTTCCTGATCAAAAGAGAATAACTTTTTAAAGCATGCACCGCACATATTCTGGCCTATCGCAAAAAGCCCCCTATCCTCGCAAGACATATCCGGGAAAACATTCTGTATCAGATAAGGGACGCCATCCTGATACTCCCGGTATTTTTGTGCCTCTTCCTTTTTCACGGTAAAGCAAAAATCCTTATAGCAGGCTCCGGCAGCTCACAGTAAGATACTCTTCATCTTCCCCAAGGGCTTCCTGCCACGTGAGATACTGCTCATAATTTTCATTTGTGCAATCCCTTAACACTTCCTCCCTGAACGAAAACTCTGGATACACCACATAACCAGACTGACGCTTTTTTCCGGTTCTTTTCCCGACCCCTTCTTCCTCCAGCACGTCCACAATATCTATTCCCATATTATTTACATCAATGTAAGCGCAATTCCTTCCCGGTGCATCATCCAGGCAACAAGTAAGATTCCCATATGGCTCGCCCTCCTCAAACAATGAAATTGCCAATGTCCTATTATATGCATAATATGTCGGCCAAACCTCTAACTTTTTCCCTGTCCGTAATTTTAAAAATCTACTCATTTTCATCTTCCTTCCTGTCATTTTTCGTAGAAACAAATCCCTCATTTACAGTCCAGTGACCTATTCATTTACCAGCATACCCAGATGCGCCGGACACATGATGATAACCCTGAACTTTATCAGCATGCCGTCCGTATAAACCTCCTTTACGGTCTTTTCAGAATGCTTCCTAAGATACTCCTGGTTAAAAAAAGCCTCAGCAACCCCCAGCCCCTGAAGGGTCTTGCCTGCTCCCATGCTTTCAATGAGAAATGCATATTTCTTTTTTTTCAGACATTCAACCGCGCCGTTCACGACAGCCGCCTGCTGTGGGTATAAACTCTTGCCGATAAACGTAAGCTCTTCCACTTTATCCTTCATCGATGTCAATGGCTTCAGCAGTCTTTCCAGGTTATCAACCAGCGTATGCCCGTATTTGTTAAAATAATCGTCCATATCTGAGAAATCCAGTGGCCGCTGCTCCTGTTCTGAAATATGGATCTTTTTATCTGACAGCCCCGCCTGCAGAATGGAAAGAAGCGCTTCATTTGTCATTTCTGAATGCCAGATTTCATACCCGTCAAACAGCCCTGTTTCCCCGATCACCTTCATCTCCGATATGTGTAAAAGCTTTTTTGCCATGGCTTCCTCTGTCACATACGGGATCCAGCGGCGCAGGATTGGAAATTCAAACTGGTTCATCAGATAGGCATACAACTGCTCTTCCCAGTTCTTTTTCTCAATAAAAAGGTATTCTCTACTGATAAGTCTTGACAGGCTCACACCCTGATACAGACACTCGCGTCCGTTTTGTATCTTTACTTGATAGTTATCCACCTCCGCTGCCGGCGGAAATGTCTCTATATACTTCCCATTCTCTATGATTGCAACAGATTCCGTCCCTAAGCCGATATTGGCACATAAACCCGCCACAGACATAAAATCTTCATTAAAGTTTGACAAGATCAGCAGTCTGCCGTCCGCCGCTACTGCATAATATAGATGGGTAATTATATTCCCTGCTGTTACATGCAAATTCTTTTCCTCCTCGTTAAAAAAACAGGCTCCTGCCTGTTCTCCCTACAATCTGCGTATCATTCCACTATTTTCAATAATCTGGAAGCCAACCTTGGAAAATCGCTGAACTGCCTCTACCATTCTGCCATTCTCGTCCATCCGCATCTCACTTTCCTCTACATTTGTAACCATTCCTCTCTGCAGATGCAGGTCACTGGACGCTTCCGAACCCACAAGCCCCTGCCCGGCGCCGGATATTGCCATCAGATACATCTGTCCTGCATTTGGCATGATCGGGGGCCTGCTCAGGTTATCCGCAATAAATTTCTGCTGTGTTATCTTCTCTTTCACCAGATCATTAAGCGCACTCTTTCCCAGACATCTCTTTGCACGCTCGGCATTGAATTCCTTGTTTTTAAATTCCGCTATATCTTTTTTCTTAGATGGCAGCACTCTTATTTTCTTTCCGTCATACCCTTTCGGCAAAAGCGGGATTTTCTCCGGAGAGTCGATATCCTTTTTTATCTTTGCCAGCTGCTCCCCATCTATTGGCCGCTTTTCTGCTTTCCTTCCAATCAGGACTACCTGCTTCCACTTTTTATACTCTTGTTCATGAAAACGGTAGCAGCATTCCGTGATAAAATTCGTGTGCCATGCCTTTAAAAACATAGGCTCGGCCATTACATAATAAGGAATGACAAAAACAAAGATAGCCTGTTCTCTCAGGCATGGTACGATTTTGTTGAAAAATCTCCATTCCAGCCTCTCCCCGTCTTCTTCCCCATAGGGCGGGTTCGCAAAGCAGAAGGAAAATGCGCCTTTTGTGATAACCGCATCTGTCAAAAAATTACCGTAGATACATTCATCAATCAATGGATGATTGATTGCCATATCTGCTGTGGCCTCATTTAACTCTACCCCGAAAATATGTATGTTTTCGTTGTTTCTGCGCCCCATGACCGTAATAATCGCATTTCCGTCACCGATAGCGGGCTCCAGGCCGCAGACTTCCTCATTTTCTGGGAAATCCAAAAGCCCGGCAATCCATTGGCAGTGTGCCGGGTCTGTATAATACGCCCCAAGCTTTGCCTGATTCATTCTTGTCTGAAAAAATGAATTCTGTTTCTTTACATGTTGCTCCATAAAAATATCCTCCTTTTATATGATTTCCTGACCGCAAAACGGGTAACAAAAAAGCACCCCGCAAGGTGCCAGCCCTTTTACTCTGTATGCATAGACCTGTTTCCAGGAATTCCCCCATCTTTCCAAATCTAAAGATTTCGGAATAAAACAAATCAGGTTTGTTCTAGTTTACCATTCTTTCCCTGAAACCGCAATTCTTTTTTCCGTTTAGATTCTCTTTAGATTCTCTTTGTCATTGTTTCACGGCTCCAGTATCTGCTGTACCCTGCCTACCTGCCCATCCTTTAACATGACCTTGATACCTCTGGTATGAACCGGCCGGTTAGTAAGTATCCTGTCCACGTACCCCTCTGTCAGCTTACCTGATTTCTGATCCTTCTTTAAAATGATTTTTACCCGGCTTCCCGGTCCGATATTCCCCCGATACATATGGTTCTCCATATATCCACCTCCCTAGTATAATAGAGTACTCTCGGAAACTCACAGCCCTTGAAATCACTGCGTTTCCAGAGTTCCCTTATTTTTCTTCACCTCCACTTTTCAGGGGGGCTTACATTTT
>NZ_KE159739.1 GCF_000403455.2 Dorea sp. 5-2
AAGTACATCATCCAGGTGGGATGTCTGGCACTGTTCCTGACCCTGTCTTGCGGTTTTTTTTCGTCTGAGTTCTTCTGCAAGACGCCTTGCAAGCTTTTCCTTCATTTTCTTTTCAGCTGCCTTTTTCTGAAAGGCCAGCCGTTCCTCTTTATGAAGTCTTGCGATCTTAATATTACCACTTTGTATGACAGATTTGATCTTTCTTACAATGGATGCTGCCTCAGCCGGATCCTTTACCTGCATCTTTACCTTTTGTATCTCCCCGTATTTTGCTGAGATCAGTCCTCTGACTGCTGTTACATTCCTGGCATTTGCCAGGCGCATCATATTTGTGCTGTGTGAATAATTGTATGGGGAACTGTATCCCTTATTCTTTGCATGTTTGGAATAGAAGGATGTGGATTCCCTGTCGCGCCAGTAGGTTGGATAAATCTTTTCCTTGTCGCGCTCTGTGGTGGCCGTCCACGTAGTTACCTGTCCATCCTCACTCAAGACAAGTCCCATACCCACCAGCTCTTTGTCCCTTAAGAATGCACTTGTCTGTGCACTCTTCTGATAGCTGTCCAAATGGTTCAGGACATTCTCCACCTGTTTCCTTACTTCTTCATCCGTACTCATCTTTTCTAAAAGCTCCGGAGAAATTGCTACATGATTCATTCCCTTTTTTGTTGAACCATACTGACCGATCTGACTTTTATTATCAAAAGAAATGAAGCTAAAATTAATATGTTTATAATTTTCCTTAAGGTAATTCATCATAGCGGCAGCACCAGACTGATCTGGCTTATTTTCATTCTGCATGTCCTTCTGGAAATTTACCTGGGGCAATTCTGCGGGTGCTTTTTCATGATATATGTTGTCATTTTTCACCTGCATATAAATCCCTCCAATATATTTTTATCTATTATTAATATCGGCGAAATCATGAAGATTCATAAGTACAAATGCCTCCAGGATTCTTTAAAATATAATAAAAACATGTTATAATAGGAAATGTAAGACATTAGCTTAGTACATTATTTCATTAATTGTACTACTAAACTGTTATACTGCGCGCCAGATAAATCGGCCGTGAGTATACTAATAAGTTTAAACAGAAAGGAGATTCCTGTATGGCTGCAGAATGTTTTCAATCAGGCATCAGGCGGCGTCCACGGCTGTTCTGTGGAAGAGTAATAGCATTCATCCTAATATCAGCCTTTTTGGTTCCAGGCTGTTCCTCTGGCGGCAGTTCGTTTGCTTCAGACAACCAGGCTTCCTCAAATTCTTCGTCAAAACCAAAGAAAGAGGCTGATGACAATACTCCAGACCGGGACAACACTCCCCGTGTACTGACTCCGGAAGCTTCTGGAAAAAGTGTCTTTGGAAATGATATCGTTTCGATGGATTTATCAAATGTATCCAAAGGCTATATGATGCTAACCTACAGCGGCAGCAATGAAAAAGTAAAATTCCAGGTTCAGGGACCGGACGGCGTTACATGCACATATCTGGTCGAAGCCAGGGGAGAACATGTAACCTATCCCCTGACCGGTGGAGACGGCGGATATACTTTTACTTTATATGAATCTGCTGATTTATCCCAGGATCTGTATGCAGTCGCCTTTACCGAATCTGCAGATGTTACCCTGGAAGATAAGTTTCTTCCTTATCTTACACCAAATGTATATGTAGATTATAATAACAAATCAAAGGCTGTTTCTGAGGGAAGTTCACTGGCAGAGGGGTGTAAAACTGATCTGGATGCTGTAGAAAATATTTATCTATATGTAACGGAAAATATAAAATACGACACAAAAAAAGCAGAGAATATTGCCTATGGTTACATTCCAGATGTAGATCATACACTGAAAACCAAGAAAGGCATTTGTTTTGATTATGCCGCGCTTATGACGGCGATGCTTCGTACTCAGCGCATTCCTACCAGACTTGAGGTCGGTTATTCCGGAGAAATCTACCATGCCTGGATCAGCTGTTATCTGACTGAAAAGGGATGGGTAGATAATGTAATTGAATTTGATGGAAAGAACTGGTCACTTATGGATCCTACCCTTGCCTCCAATAATGGAAAGGGCAGCGTGAAAAAGTATGTAGGCGATGGAAGTAATTACACAGTGAAGTACACTTATTAGAAGTACACTTATTAATAATATGGAAGGAGTTCAAATATGACAAATAAAACACCTTTGTCTAATTTGGAGACAGCAGCATTCTGCAACCAGATGGCAATGATCTTAAAGTCCGGCATTTCCTCACTGGAAGGGCTTGGTATTCTCGAAGAAGATTCCCAAAATGAGAGCGAACGTACACTTCTTGCCCTCATGAAGGAAAAGATGGAGGAAACTGGTTTCTTTTATGAAGCTATAAGTGAGGCCTCAGTATTTCCCGATTATATGCTTCATATGGTAAAGCTTGGGGAAGAGACTGGTACTCTTGACGAAGTCATGGAGTCCTTAAGCACACATTACACCAGGGAGGATAACCTGGCGCAGACTATTAAAAGCGCCCTTACATACCCTCTTATCATGATTCTTATGATGCTGGCAGTGATTCTTATTCTGATCACAAAAGTTATGCCGATTTTCAACCAGGTATTTAGCCAGCTGGGGCAGGAGATGAGCGGCTTTTCAAAGGGTATCCTAAAAGCAGGAGAGGGACTCTCCCGTTACGCTTCTGTTTTTATTATAATTGCCGCAGTATTTGTCGTTCTCGTATTTTACCTTACAAGGACGAAAGGGGGAAAAGCGCTACTTTTGAAAGCAGGCTATCATTTTTCCTTTGCCAGAAATATATATGAAAAGACAGCTGCATGCCGCTTTGCAGACGGTATGGCACTGACACTTAGAAGCGGAATGTCACCGGAGCAGGGTATCCATCTTGCAGGAAATCTTGTAGAAAATGAACATTTTCAAAAAAAACTTGCAGAATGCCAGCTTAAGCTTGACGAAGGAATGGATTTGTCTGATGCATTCCGGGAAACTCATATATTTACAGGAGTCTACGCGCGCATGGCCTCCATTGCCGGAAAAGCCGGTGTTATGGATGAGGTTATGAGTCAGATTGCAGCCGAATATGAGGATGATGTAGATACCCAGATTACCGGACTGATTGCCGGACTGGAGCCCACACTCGTTATTATTCTTTCTGTAATTGTAGGCGCTATTCTGTTTTCTGTTATGCTGCCGCTTCTTGGTATTATGGCAGGCTTATAGACTGACTGGTTTCCTGCAGCTAAAAAAGTGATACATGAAAGGAGACGTTTAATATGAAACGTTTTTATCAAGGCAGCTCCAGAGATACGAAAAAGCATATTTTTTCTCTTCTCCTTTTTCTCGGCGTTGGATGCGTCTTTTACACAGGTGTATCCGCACTGGGAAAAGATACGGATAAAAAGCAGAAGGAAAGTTTGGAAAATGCAGTAAGACAGGGAATACTCCATTGCTATGCGACAGAGGGACACTATCCTGAAAGTCTTGATTATTTAACAGAATCCTATGGAATACACTATGATTCCAAAAAATATTTTATTGATTATCAGATACTCGGGGCAAATATTCTGCCCGATGTAACTATTATTGACAAACCGGAGGAAAGCAATGAATAATAAGAAAATAAAACAGCATACGATTGATTTTATTTTTCCAATTGCGCTGTTCTTCGTATTTGCAGCCTCGTCTCTGGCAGTATTGATTCTTTCTGCTAATATTTATAAAAATATTACAGAGAGTTCTAAGGATCTGTTTACATCCAGAACCTGCCTGTCTTATATAACAGAAAAAATACGTCAGAATGACGAGGGAGGCACACAAAATATTTACCTCGACAGCTTTGACGGGCATCCTGCCCTTGTCCTGGAACGGAATCTGAATGAAACACTTTATCACACCTATATATATGAAGATAAAGGCGTACTCCGCGAGCTTTTCATTCAGGATGGTATTGATGCTTCTTCCAGAAACGGTACTGAGATCATGAAGGTTTCCTCTTTCCAGATGGAAGAAGCAGCGCCCGGACTTTTACGTTTTTCCTGTTTCTCTGATGAAGGACAGATGGAATCTGTTTTTGTCAGTATACATTCTGACAATTCTATATGAGAGGAGATGCTGACATGAAAAGAAAACCAGCAAAACGTTCCAGTCTCTTTCTAATGGAACTTATCATTGCAATCCTGTTCTTCTGTCTGGCCTCTGCTGTCTGTGTAAGGTTTTTTGTAAAATCGCATTTAATAGAGCGGGACACTACAGCTCTTAATCATGCTGCCAATTATGCCTCCTCTGTTGCAGAGATGGTAAGAAGCAGTGAGGATCTGCCTGCCTGCCTGAAAGAACAGTTTCCTGAAGGAGCCTCCAGACAGGAAGGAGATTATATGATCTATTTTAATCATGACTGGAATACCTGCAGTGAGGATGACGCTGCTTATTCCCTTAACCTTTCCTATAAACAGGCAGACAACTTCCTCTTAGGCAGAATCGTTGTCTCAGACTCTCAGGAATCAGAGGAAATCTATTCTCTTGAAGTGAAAAAATATTTACAGAAAATGATACAAAAGGAGGCTGTGCAAGAATGAAACCAAAAAAGAATTCCTATCCTCCGGTTAATGTGGGATCATCCTTTATGCTTGTTATCCTGGTAATTCTTTGTATGGTGGTATTTGCCATGCTTTCTCTCTCCGGGGCTCTCAGAGATGAAAATTACAGCAAGAAGACGACAGACCGTACCACTGCCTATTATAAAGCAAATAACCTTGCCGAGGAAAGGCTCGAAAAAGTTGACCAAATTCTGTTTGATATTTCAAAAGAAACAAATTTATATACATCCGACTATCAGCAGAAGACCCTGGCTTCCCTGGAAAATATAGAAGGAATCACTGTTTTACCTAATGAGGAGGTACAGAATGCCCTTATTATCCAGTATCTGGTTCCAGTCGGAGATGATGATTCAGAATCATTAAGAGTTACCCTGGCAGCAAATGACAGGGACATAGAAGGGTATTACCGTATTACGGAATGGAAGCAGATCTCCACACAAGAATGGAAAGGAGATTCCTCACTTCCCCTTCTTCAATAAAAATAGTACAGGAATGAAACACATGACCTTTTGACACTTGTATTATAATAATGTAGAAAAATAAAAAAGGAGATTCTCAATAAATGAATGTACAAGAATTATTAGAAAGGGCAGTGGAAGACCGGGCATCTGATATTTTTATTGTCTCTGGTCTTCCTGCCTCTTACCGGACCGATATAAATATTATAAAGGTTGATGATGGCCGCCTGATGCCGCCTGACACCCAGCGATATCTTGAACAGATTTATGCCCTGGCCGGCAACCGGAGTATGGATGATCTGCTGACAAATGGAGATGATGATTTTTCATTTGCAATTCCCAACCTTTCCAGATTCCGTGTCAGTGCATATAAACAAAGAGGAACACTTTCTGCAGTAGTAAGGGTGATTACCTTCTCCCTTCCAAGCCCTGATGAACTAGGTATTCCAAATACCATTATTAAGACCGGATCCCTCCCAAAGGGACTTGTTCTCGTTACCGGGCCTGCCGGGAGCGGAAAATCAACAACTCTGGCATGTATTGTTGACCACATTAATGAAAACATGGAGAAGCACATCATTACTCTGGAGGATCCCCTGGAATTTCTCCACCGCCACAAAAAAAGTATTGTAAGCCAGCGTGAGATTAATGTTGACACCGAAAGCTATGTAACCGCACTGCGTGCTTCCCTAAGACAAAGTCCAGATGTAATACTTCTTGGAGAGATGAGGGATTATGAGACAATAGAGGTAGCCATGACAGCCGCAGAAACCGGACACCTTGTTATATCCACCCTCCATACCATTGGCGCTGCTAATACCATTGACCGTATTATAGACGTATTTCCCGCCAACCAACAGAGACAGATTGCAGTACAACTTTCCATGGTATTACAGGCAGTTGTATCACAGCAGCTCGTACCGGGTATAGACGGAAGAAGAGTCCCTGCTTTCGAGATCATGACAATTACTCCGGCTATCCGCAATATGATCCGCGACAATAAGATTCCCCAGATAGAAGGAATCATATACTCCTCAAATAAAGAAGATATGCTGTCCATGGACAACAGCCTGATCAATCTCTACAAAAATAATAAAATCACAGCAGAAACAGCACTGACCTATGCCTCAAATCCAGAAATGATGAAAAAAAGATTATAAAAGATATCATTTTATTTACGGGTAAACTATACACTATATAGTTTACCCGTATTTTTTTTCATTTCTTTCTATTGCTTTTTTAATTCTATTTTTTACAATCTGTGCTATTTCACTCGTTTTCATATCTTTATAATCCTCATACAACAACGGCTCCAAAAAGTGAACCTGAACCGTTACCGGACTAATTGTATTCGTATCAAACGGCTTAAAAGAATCAATCAAGGCCACAGGAACAATGGGACACTTTGCTTTCGTAGCAGCCTTAAAACTTCCACCCTTAAAATCCTGTACCTCATTCCCATTCTTCGAACGAGTTCCCTCTGCAAAAATCAGATAATTCCGTCCCTTTTTCACCTCATTCGTCACATCTGCAATCACCTTCATTGCCTGCCGCACATCCTCCCGGTCAAGCAGATATCCCCTCAGGCAGGCAATCACCTGCTTTAGAAACTGGATATCCTTAATCTCCTTCTTTGCAACCACTGAAAACGGAATCGGACAAGCCTCCATAATGGCCAGTACATCATACAGTCCCTGATGATTCGGAAAAAACATAAAGCCATTCTCCTTTGGAATATTCTCCTGCCCATGCACATCAATCGTCACATTCCCGCCCTTATTCGCATGAAGAACAATAAACTTCAGCATCTTATAATGCTGCTCCTCCGTATACTTATCAACATGAGAAGCATGATAGCAAAGCTTACACCACATAAACGGCACATAAATAAAATTTCGGAAAACCATCAATAATATTCTCTTCATTTGTCCTCCTTCTATGTTTGTTGGGGACGGGGTATTTTTAAAAATACCCCGTCCCAGATTGGCAGATTACTCATCTTTTTCCTCTTCATCTCTTACCTTTGC
>NZ_KE159740.1:0-2805 GCF_000403455.2 Dorea sp. 5-2
GTAGATTCTGTCGAGTCTTGCTTTTTCTACGTTTAGTATCTTTCCTCTCAGGGGAAGGATTGCCTGTGTTGCGCGGTCTCTGGCTGTTTTAGCTGAACCGCCTGCAGAGTCTCCCTCTACGATATAGATCTCGCATTTTTCCGGGTTTTTGTCAGAGCAGTCTGCAAGTTTTCCTGGAAGGGACATGCCGTCAAGAGCGGATTTCCTTCTTGTCAAGTCTCTTGCCTTTCTCGCTGCCTCTCTGGCACGCTGTGCCATGACGGACTTTTCCACAGTCTGCTTCGCTACCTGTGGATTCTGCTCTAAAAATATTCCGAGCTGTGTGCTGACTATATTGTCTACAGCTCCTCTTGCCTCGCTGTTTCCAAGTTTTTGCTTGGTCTGTCCCTCAAACTGGGGATCTTCGATCTTGACACTGATAATTGCTGTGAGACCTTCTCTTATATCCTCACCGGACAGATTTGGTTCACTTTCTTTTAACAATTTATTCTTTCTTGCATAATCATTAAATGTCTTTGTAAGTGCGTTTCTAAATCCTACAATATGTGTTCCTCCTTCCGGAGTTGTAATATTGTTTACAAAGCCATAAGAATTCTCGTTGTAGGAATCGTTATGCTGCATGGCAACCTCGACTGCTACGTTATTCACATTTCCCTCACAATAAATGATTGTTTCATAGAGGGGGTTCGTGCTGCGATTAAGATACTGTACAAATTCTTTAATTCCTCCCTCATAGTGAAAGGTCTTCTCAACCGGCTTTTCTTCTCTTTCATCACGAAGAGTGATCTTAAGGCCAGCGGTCAGGAATGCCATCTCGCGGAAACGCTGTTTTAATATATTATATTCAAAAACAGTGGTCTCAAATATGGTGTCGTCCGGAAAAAATGTAATCTTTGTTCCTGTCTTTCCAGGCTCACATTCCCCGATTACAGACAGCTTTTCCACAACCTTTCCGCGTTCATACCTCTGCTTGTATACTTTTCCTTCGCTGCATATCTCTACCTCCAGCCAGTTGGAGAGAGCATTTACAACGGAAGCTCCTACACCGTGAAGTCCGCCAGATACCTTGTATCCTCCTCCGCCAAATTTTCCGCCTGCATGCAGAACGGTAAATACTACCTCTACCGCTGGAAGCCCTGCTTTATGATTGATTCCAACTGGAATTCCACGCCCGTTATCTATAACAGTGACGGAATTGTCCTTATTTATATTTACAAAAATCGAGTCACAGAAGCCTGCCAGCGCTTCATCCACAGCATTATCAACAATCTCATATACAAGATGATGAAGTCCTCTTGATGATGTACTTCCAATATACATCCCTGGTCGTTTTCTTACCGCTTCCAGTCCTTCCAATATCTGGATTTCATCTGCTCCATACTCATGCTGTACCTTCTCTGTACTCATTCTACTCCTCCTAATTTTTCTTCACTGGTAACTGCCCAGTACTTTCAATGTTCACTTTATGACCAGTAACTTACGAAAATTTTTAATTTTCCTTTACTACCTGTCCATTAAAGACATGAAAAACTTTATTTATAGAAAAACGATGATTTATGAACTCATCCATTCCTGTACAGGTTATAAGCGTCTGTATATCGTGAATACTATCTAATAAATAGTTTTGCCTGTATTTATCAAGTTCAGACAATACATCGTCAAGTAATAAAACCGGCGTATCGTGAATCACACTTTTTACAAGCTCAATTTCCGCAAGCTTCAAGGATAGCGCAGCAGTTCTCTGCTGCCCCTGGGAACCAAAGCGTCTGATATCCAGATCTTTTGTCATGAAACATATATCATCCCTGTGAGGCCCTACTGATGTATTTTTAAATCTCATATCCTTTTCTCTGTTTTTTTTAAGGGCATCCTCCAGACTTAAGCTTCCGCTTCCAGGCTCATATACAAGTTCAATATTTTCTTTCCCTCCAGTTAATTTTTTATGTGTATAAGAAATTATTTCGTTAATTTTTCCAATGAATTCTTTTCTTTTTTTTATGATTTCATTTCCATATTGTACTAATTGCATATCCCATATATCCAGCGTCTGGATCAGGTTCTCCTGTCTGCCTGCCTCCCTCAAATCCTTTAATAAATGATTTCTCTGGTTTATAATTCGATTATAATTTGATAAGTGATTCAGATATATCTTATCAAGCTGTGATAACTCAAGATCTATGAATCTTCTCCTCTCGGAGGGTCCGTTCTTAATAATATTCAGATCCTCGGGAGAGAAAAAAACAATATTGATAATTCCAAATAATTCGCCTGCCTTCCGAATCGGCAGCTTGTCAATTGCAATCCCTTTTGGACTGTTTTTTTTCAAATGCATGTCAATCTTGTAGGACATGCCTCTTTTCTCTACAACAGTTTCAATGTGTGATTCATTTTCCCCAAACCGGATCATGTCCCTGTCCTTTGTCCCACGGTGTGACTTCGTTGTTCCGGAAAGGTAGACTGCCTCTAATATATTTGTCTTTCCCTGTGCATTGTTCCCATAAAAGATATTCGTTGAATCATCAAAGTCAAGCTGAAGCAGATTGTAATTTCTAAAATCCTTTAGTTTTAAAGACTTAATCTTCAATTTTTATCTTTTCTCCGTCGTATTCTGCTGTGTCACCGGCGTAAAGTTTCCTCCCCCGGCGGGTGTCTGTCTCTCCGTTTACGGTGACATGACCGCTTTGTATTACTTCCTTTGCCTCAACACCGGAAGATACCAGGCCGGCAGCCTTTAGTGCCTGGCCAAGTTTTATGTATTCGTCGCGTAGTTTGATTGTTTTCATGCTCTTTTCCTCGCTTCTGGTT
>NZ_KE159740.1:6195-6760 GCF_000403455.2 Dorea sp. 5-2
ACGGGTAGATATGCGATGTCCGTCCAGGGAGGCTACTCTTAATACGCTGTCTTTGATCTCAAATAGTTCTCCCGACATAAGCTTGTTGCTTTCTGTGTCTGCAATGGAGAAAATAGTCTGTCTGATGACTTCTTTTAATGTAAATTGTGATATCTCTATGGAATCCTCTTTTTCTATAACTGGAAGATAGGAGAATTCTTCACCCGGCTTTCCGGATATATCGAATTTTGCTTTTTCACAGATAATGGTTGTCTGAAGGGATCCGTCTGATTCGATCATTACATCATTGTCTGGAAGCTTCCGGACAATCTCTGAAAAGAACTTCGCATCGATTGCGATCATTCCTCTTTCTATAATTTCTCCTTCAATCTCTGTCTGTATTCCGAGTTCCATATCATTTGCTGTCAGCTTTATCGTATCCATGGTTGCATCAATTAGTACACATTCAAGAATCGGCATAGTTGTTTTTGAAGGAACTGCTTTTGATACAATATTAACTCCTTTTGCAAGATTCGCTTTACTGCATATAATCTTCATGTGTGTAAAACTCCTTTCCAGTGGCGGG
>NZ_KE159740.1:9595-14176 GCF_000403455.2 Dorea sp. 5-2
TCGATTCCTGTGATCTCTGCGATCGAGACTTTTAATGGAAGAAGATATTTTTTTTCCATGTATTCCACACTTGCATTCATATTAACAAGAATAAACACAGTGTCGTTCAGAATGTCAAATACTTTTAATGGCAGTATCCATGTATTAAATGATACATTAGATAATTCGTGTTCAATTCTGAGATGTTCTATAATTTCCGGCCACTTTTCCTCGACAATGTTCATACCAGACGATCTCCTACTCTTTTACATTTACTATAAGGTAGTTATTACTCTAATACATTTTACATCAAAATTGAAATTTAAGCAATAAAAAGTGAATAAAATCGTCGGTTTTGCTTGACGTAGAGCCATTTTTTTAATATAATCAAAACTGATGTCTATTAGAAATAAAGTGGGGGTAATCCCTTGAAAAATATAAGGAGGTGGATAATTATGAAAATGACATTCCAGCCAAAAAAGAGACAGAGATCTAAGGTTCACGGTTTTCGTGCAAGGATGAGTTCTGCAGGCGGAAGAAAGGTTCTTGCCAACAGAAGAGCAAAGGGAAGAAAGAGATTATCAGCATAGGCCGCGTATGTGGCCTTTTTTCACAGTGGAGAATTAGTTATGAAGTATTCTGAATCACTGAAAAAAAACAAAGATTTTCAGAATATTTATAAAAAAGGGATTTCCTGCGCGAATAAGTATCTTGTTATGTATCAGATGGAAAACGGGAAGAGCAGGAACAGAATTGGAATATCTGTAAGTAAAAAAGTGGGAAATAGCATTGTAAGACACAGGATTACGAGACTTGTCAGGGAAAGCTACAGACTTAATGAGGAAAGCTTCAGATGTGGTTATGATCTTGTTGTGATTGCGAGGGCAGGCGCGAAGGGGAGAACCTATCAGGAGATTGAGAGCGCACTTTTGCATCTGGGGAATCTTCATAAGATCCTTGTGTAAAGGAATATTGGATGATGAAAAGGATTGTACTGTCGGGAATTCGATTTTACCGGAAATATTTATCAGGGGCAAAGGGATATTCTTCTTGTAAATATTATCCAACCTGTTCCACCTATGCGCTTGAAGCTGTGGAAAAGTATGGTGCATTAAAAGGAGGAGTTCTTAGTATCTGGAGGATACTTCGCTGTAATCCCTTTTCAAAGGGAGGATATGATCCTGTTCCCTAACAGATGTAAAAAGAATATTATTCAAAAAAGCGGTGAAATATAAAAATGGTGTCCGCAAGATAATAGTAACGGAGGAAACAAAATAATGACGATGACTTTAATAAGCGCTGCAAACTGGCCAATAGTGGGACAGATCTGCTGGGTGCTGGGTAAAGTGATGAACTTTATCTATACAATGTTAGACGGCATGCTGCCGTCGGATAACGGTCTGGTAGGCTGGTCAATTATTATCTATACGATTCTGGTATATACATGTATGCTGCCAATGACCATTAACCAGCAGAGAACCACAAAGATGCAGG
The DNA here is from genome assembly GCF_000403455.2 of Dorea sp. 5-2. GTDB lineage: Bacteria > Bacillota > Clostridia > Lachnospirales > Lachnospiraceae > Sporofaciens. The sequence continues at coordinate 11,069 of NZ_KE159740.1, forward strand.
CTGTTATAAATCCGGAAGTGCAGGCAATTCAGAAAAAATATAAGAATAAGAGGGATCAGGCTTCACAGCTAAAGATGCAGGAAGAGGTTCAGCAGGTATATGATAAATATGGAACATCTATGATGGGCGGATGCCTTCCGTTATTAATACAGATGCCATTTTTGTTCGCTTTGTATCCGGTTATTTATAACATTCAGGATTATGTGCCAAAGATTACAGAAGAAGCAAATAAGTTTCTTACGATACCAAATATGACTATTACACCGTCTGCAATGATTAGTGCTGCAAGGAGTGGGGAGAATCTTGGATTTCCGTCTGCAGTTATTATCATTACGGCAATATTACTTCCGATTCTTTCAGGTCTGACACAGTATATAAGTGTAAGACTTTCGCAGTCCATGAACGGATCCGCGCAGCAGATGGATAGCCAGATGGCAGGGACTATGAAGACAATGAACATAACCATGCCGTTGTTTTCCATATTTATGGTATTCTCACTGCCTACTGGTATTGGTGTGTACTGGGTTGTGAGTGCGGTGGTCCGCTGTGTACAGCAGATTGTCATTAATAAATATCTGGCCAAAATATCAGTGGAAGATCTGATTGAGAGAAATAAAGAAAAGGCAGCCAAAAAGCGCGAAAAACGTGGAGAGCGTGCTGAGAAGATTAACCAGATGGCTCAGATGAATACAAAGAGCATTAATTCTTCCGCAAATCGCACATCTACGATGACAGAAAAGGAAAGAGAAGAAAAAATTGCAAGAGCTTCACAGAACATTAAGGCAGGAAGTCTTGCAGAAAAAGCAAACATGGTAAAAAAATTTAATGAAAATAAATAAGGGAGGCCTTAGGAGATGGATTACATTACAGTATCAGCAAAGACATTGGATGATGCGATAACAGAGGCATTAATCCAACTGGGTGTAACAAGTGATCGTCTGGATTACATCGTTATTGAAAAAGGAAGTGCCGGTTTTTTAGGAATCGGAATGAAGCAGGCTGTAATCAAAGCACGCAGGAAAGAAGAAGAAAAACCAGAGCCGGAAGAAGAGGTAAACGAGCCGGAGATTGCGGAAATTGAAAAAGAATCTGTAAAAGAAGTGCCGAAAAAGGAATCAAAGAAAGAATTCAAAAGGGAATTTAAGAGGGAAAATAAAAAAGAGTTCAAAAAAGAAAAGCATACTTCATATGTAAAGGAAGAGCCTGCAAAGAAGGAGTCCGGGAAAAAGGAAACACCAAAATCCATAAAAAAAGAAGTAAAACTTGAAAACGTAGAGGAATCCACTGTTAAGGCATGTGAAAAGTTTATTGAGGATGTATTAAAAGCCATGAATATGGAAAATGTAAAGGTTACATCAGAGATTGATGAGGAAGGTGCACTTTCCATTAATATGGAAGGAGACAACATGGGAGTACTGATTGGTAAGAGAGGACAGACACTTGATTCCCTTCAGTATCTTACCAACCGGGTTGCAAATAAGATGCAGGAAGGTTATGTCCGGGTAAAGCTTGATACAGAGGACTACAGGAGAAGAAGAAAAGAAACTCTTGAAAATCTGGCAAAGAACATAGCAAGTAAAGTGAAGAGAACAAGAAGAATGGTATCATTAGAGCCTATGAATCCATATGAGAGAAGAATTATTCATTCTGCTTTACAGTCAGATCCGGCAGTGTCTACACATAGCGAAGGAGAAGAGCCTTACAGAAGAGTAGTTGTAACATTAGTAAGAAGATAATGATGAGTTGGGGACGGGGTATTTTTAAAAATACCCCGTCCCCAATTGATTAAGGAGAGAAAAATGAAAAATCATCTTGATGTAATTGCTGCTATTTCCACAGCCGTAAGTCCTTCTGGTATTGGAATTGTAAGGATGAGCGGCAGGGGTGCGGTAAAGATTGGCGATAAGGTTTATAAGGGAAGGAAAGGAAAGAGGCTTTCTTCTGAAAAATCCCATACGATTCATTATGGATATATTGTGGATGGAGAGGATGTGATTGATGAGGTTCTGGTAATGCTCATGCTTTCTCCTAATACCTATACGGGTGAGGATACAGTGGAGATTAACTGTCACGGTGGGGTGTATGTAGTAAAGCGTATTCTTGAAACTCTTATAAAATATGGAGCAAGACCCGCAGAGCCTGGAGAATTTACAAAAAGAGCATTTTTAAATGGACGTCTTGATCTTTCCCAGGCAGAGGCAGTAGGGGATCTGATTACTTCTCAGACAGAATATGCATTAAAGAGTTCCATCAGCCAGTTAAAGGGAAATATAAAAGAGAAAATTAATGATATAAGAAAGGAAATCATTTACCATACTGCATTTATTGAGACCGCAATTGATGACCCAGAGCATATAAGTGTAGATGGATATGGGGATAAACTTAGAGGCATTGTGGATAACTTGTTAAATGAAATTGAGGGATTACTGTCAACCTGCGATGATGGAAGAATTATAAAGGAAGGCATCCGTACTGTTATAGTTGGAAAGCCGAATGCAGGAAAGTCTTCTCTTTTAAATGTTCTTCTTGGTGAGGAGCGTGCAATTGTAACAGACATTGCAGGTACAACGAGAGATATTCTGGAGGAGCATGTAAGCCTGCAGGGTGTGTCTCTTAATATAGTAGATACTGCTGGAATCAGGGATACAGAGGATATAATTGAGAAAATTGGTGTTAACAGGGCAAAGGAAAATATGAAGTCTGCTGATCTTGTAATTTATGTCATAGATTCCTCTGTACCTCTGGATAAGAATGATGAAGAAATTATGGAGATGATTTATGAAAAACGATTTATTATATTGCTAAATAAATCAGATTTAGATATGATAGTTACAATGGAAGAGGTACGAAGTAGATATTATGCAATAAATCCTGCAAAAAGCGAGGTTGATGATATCCCAGTAATTGAAATTTCAACGAGAAAAAGGCAGGGAATACTTGAATTAGAGGCACTTCTTAAGAATATGTTTTATGAAGGAAAACTTGCATTTAATAATGAAATATATATTACAAATGTAAGACATAAGACTGCCCTTGCAAATGCTGCTGAATCTTTAAAAAAGGTGATTGTCAGTATTGAATCAGGAATGCCAGAGGATTTTTATTCCA
>NZ_KE159741.1:0-448 GCF_000403455.2 Dorea sp. 5-2
CCGTCCGAACGCTTCAGGACCACCTTGAGATAGTCATCCAAAAATCCGATCAGCCCGAACCCGAGAGTCACGAACAGAATCGGGATAATCTTCGGATAATCACGAATATAAAACACAGATGTTACCACTACGCTAAGCAAAATGATCACGCCACCCATGGTGGGCGTACCTGCCTTTTTAAGATGTGACTTTACGCCTTCCTCACGTTCCGTCTGCCCCATCTTAAGCCTTCTTAACACCGGAATAATCACCGGCCCCATCACAACACTTAATACAAATGCAATAATCACCGGAATAAATACTGTATAATCCATAATCCACCTCTTTGCCTCTTTTGTTAACTTATCATAGTATACTGTAACTGTCCAGTTCCTTCACAGTTACATGCAAAAATCCATTCTACTGCTTTCAGCGATGGGATTTTTGCGCCCCTGCATCACTTTCTTAC
>NZ_KE159741.1:4517-5176 GCF_000403455.2 Dorea sp. 5-2
ATGCTAATCTGGAGGGAGTTTCCTGCCACCGGCTCAACCCGGTCTTCCGCCACCCCGTCAAGCTCTACACCTCTTGCATCTGTAGTAGTAAGAATCGTACCATTAGTTCCCCTCAGATAATCTTCGTATTTCACTTCCAGGCCAATGATCCCCTGGTTATCTCCCCCTGTGAATCCAAGAACCTTTGACGCAAGCTCATTATATGGATAGTAACGCCGGAAATCCTCATCTACCTTTACTCCGTCAAGCTCCAGATTCCGGATAGCGTCCCCTGTCTCCTTCTCCACATTCGTCTTGATACGCTCCATGGAAGATACCTTCTCTACCCGTTTTCTGACTTCCTCCTCATTCATCTCAAGTATTTTGGAAAGCTCTGCCACTACTCTGTCCGGATCTGTGATCTGGCTGTGTATAACCGATATGGTGCATACCGTCTTATTAGTAGCCAGCACCGTTCCGTTTACATCCACAATCTCTCCCCTCGCTGCCTTGATCTTACGCTCTCTCTCGTGCAGATCCTCTGCCTTCTTCTGATAATACTCTGCATCAAAAACCATCAGATAGAAAAGCCTTCCTACAAGTCCCAGGATGACTGCCACTGCACAGACGAATACAACAAGCATTTTCTTCTTATTATATGTTTTATTCTTCATAATTAT
>NZ_KE159741.1:7141-7929 GCF_000403455.2 Dorea sp. 5-2
TTCAATGCCAAGATAAGGGAATATATTTTCAAAAATATCTCTGACCACTGGTGCGGCGATGGTTCCCCCGTAATAGATTCCCTGGGGATTGTAGATCACACACATTCCCAGCACCTGTGGATCATCTGCAGGAGCAAATCCGATAAAAGAGGAGATATACTTATTGGCACTTCTTGGAAGTGTCTGTGATGTTGCAGTCTTTCCGCCTATGTGATAGCCTTCAATGAAGGCATTCTTTCCAGATCCTTCTGCCACAACACTTTCCAGAAGCTTCTGCATCGTCTCAGACGTTTCTTTTGAAACAATCCGTTTTCCTTCCTTATAGGAAAATTTCTCCACCTCTTTCCCCTCCTTGTCAAGCACGCGCACGCCAAAATGAGGTGTTACCCTCGTCCCCCCATTTACAAGGGAACTCATCGTTGCCGCCATCTGCATGGGAGTCACCTGAAAGGACTGTCCGAAGCTTATGGTTGCAAGCTCCACCTGCCCGATATTCTCTTCCTTATGCATAATGGTTGCTGCTTCCCCCGGAAGATCCACGCCTGTCATGCCCATTAGTCCAAACTGCCTGAAATAATCACAAAACTTTTTTACGCCAAGACGCAGCCCGATCTCTATGAATACCGGATTACAGGAATTCTGAATTCCCTGGACAAAGGTTTCTGCCCCGTGCCCGCCCACCTTGTGGCAGCGGATCTTCCGGTCATCCACAATCCGGTATCCGGGGCAGCTGAACTGGTCTGTCAAAGATACCACCCCCTCCTCCAGGCATGCAGATGCAGTGATCA
>NZ_KE159741.1:11259-13141 GCF_000403455.2 Dorea sp. 5-2
AGAACTTCTCCGAGGTTATTCTTCCTTTTCCTGTGAAGCCTTCGTCACTCCAAGGTATGGGAAGATTTCTTTCATAATATCCGCCGCCAGACCCGGCGCCAGTTTCCCGTCTGACGGAGTTGCAGAATTCACCTCATCAATCGCCACATACACCACAACCTGGGGATTCTCCTGGGGAGCATATCCGATAAAAGACAACACGTATTTTTCATTATCACGCGGAAGCTTTTCCGCTGTACCTGTCTTTCCGCCCACGTCATATCCCTTTACCGCCGCCGTGGATCCGGTGCCTTCTTCCACCACGCCTCTCATATAATCTTTGATGATATCACTTGTTTCTTTAGAAATGGTTTTCTTTATTAAGACAGGATTTTTATTCTCAGTAATGTTCCCGTTCTCGTCCTGAATCTGCTTTACCACATGGGGCTTATAATAATTACCGCCATTGACAAGAGAGCAGAAGGAACCGGCAAGCTGGTTCATGGTTACCGTAAAGTTCTGCCCGAACGCATTGGTCATCAGACTAACCGGATCCATATTCTCCTCTGTGTAGAGAAGTCCTGCAGCCTCTCCCGGGAGGTCGATCCCGCAGTATTCCCCGAATCCGAATACCTTCTGATATCGGACAGTATCCTTTACCCCCAGCACATTTCCGATATCCATAAGCGCCACATTGCAGGAATTCTCTACGGCCTGCTTCAGCGACTGCATGCCGTGGCCGCTCGTATTATTACATTTAATCTTCCACTCCTCTGTCTGAACATAACCGCCGCAGACATAGGATTCCCCGCCGGTCAGCTTCCCGAGCTCCAGCCCTGCCGCTACGGTAAAAGGCTTAATCGTAGAGCCTGGCTCGAAGGTCTCGCTGACGCAGAAATTGTTCCACAGAGAATACAAAGTATCCAGCTTCTTGTCATCCTCCATCTTCTTAAGCTGCTCTTCTGAATAATATGCGCTTAGATCTCTCGGGTTATTCAAATCATAGTTCGGATAAGAAGCCTCGGCCAGGATTTCCCCGTTCTGCGGGTTCATAACAATCACTGCTGTATTCTTGCTTCCTGCTCCGTCCCATGCCTGATTCTGATGCTCCTCATTAAATGCCAGGATATGCTTCTCTACAATGCTCTGAACCTGTAGATCTATTGTAGACACAACCGTATTCCCATTCTCCGGCTCCTTAACTGTTCTTTCATAAGTAGAATCCTTGTCCTGGTAGCCGTAAACTCTTCCGTCTGTTCCATTTAAAACCGAATTATAGGAATCCTCAATTCCGTTGCTCCCTACATTGCCGTCCACGGTAAATCCAATCACATCACTTGCCAGGGAACCATAAGGATACGTCCTTACATAATCCTCTTCAAGCCATATTCCATTCACATATGGATGATTTTCATCATCCTCATCGATCTTTTCGAATGCCTTCGCCTTGTCATAGTCAATTCCTTTCAAAAGAACAGTATACCTGGAAGAAGGATTCTCCTGGGCTATGCCCCTTACCTCCTCCGGGCTAAGCTCAAAAAGTTCCAGGAGCACATCCAGCGTCGGCTCTATGTATTTTTCATCACTTAGCATTACCTTGCTGTCCAGGATGACATTATAGACCCGGGCACTCGTGGCAAGCTTAGAACCGTTACGGTCTACAATATCTCCCCTCTTAAAGGGGATCGTCCGGCTTCCATACTGCTGCTGATCCAGCACCAGCTTCGAATAGCGTTCCCCGCTTGATGCGTTGATGTAAGTAATTCTCACCACTAAAACAGCAAAAGCTAATACGATACCCATGAAGAGCATGATTAGCTTTTTCTGCATCAGCTTTGTAGATTTTCTTTTGAATATTTTACGCCTTTTTCTTCTTATTCTTCCTGCCATAATTCTATCTAAT
>NZ_KE159742.1:0-629 GCF_000403455.2 Dorea sp. 5-2
TCACAGAGGCCGGCGGAAGTATCATGATCTGCGGCGAAGAAAATAAAGTAAACGGAGGGTATTATGGCAATTATAGGAATTGATATTGGAACAAGCGGATGCAAGGTATGTGCTTTTAATCTGTCCGGAGACATCATTAGCTCGGCCAGTAGAAAATATTCAGAAAACCGCGGTCACGGCACACGAGAGATCGACCCTGATGTCGTTCGGGAAAAGGTCTTTCAAGCCATCTCTGAGACTGCATCAGCCTGCCCCGAACCAATACAGGCCATCTCCGTCACATGTCTTGGAGAATCCCTCGTCTGTCTTGACGAAAATGATCATGTTTTATGCCCCTCTATGGTGACAGGCGACAGCCGGGGCAAAGAGGGGGTAGAAAAAATCTGTAAAGATCCTGGAGCTGATTATATTTTCCAAACTACTGGACTGGCTCCAAGTCAGCTTTACTCTCTTCCGAAATTAATCTGGATGCGTGATCATACAGACGTGCTCTCTAAAACAAAGAAAATCTTCTTTTACGAGGACTATATCGGATATCTGCTGACCGGAGCACGAAGGGTCAGCTACAGTTCAGCGGGAAGAAGCATGGCGGTCGATATTCACCGTTTAAAATGGGATGAAGCGCTGCT
>NZ_KE159742.1:4474-5272 GCF_000403455.2 Dorea sp. 5-2
CTGATGAACTGGGCGCGGGATACTCTTTTTAAGGGCACAAGAGATCTGTGTGCCTCAAAAGGAATTGACTTTTTTAAATATATGGATGAGCGTGTTGCCGGCAGACATACGGATGTGCTCATACTTCCGCAGTTCGGCTCTTCCGGTCATCCTGACCTGAATTACCATATGTCTGGAACAATCTGTGGATTATCACTGGAAACTACTGAGGAGGATTTGTATCTTGCGCTAAAAGAGGGCATCGTCTATCAGCTTAAGCTTGCATACGAATACGCTGCGCCTCTTAACCTGAATTTTGAAAAAATAGTCATGGCTGGAGGAGCTGCAAATTCCCCAGTTTCCTCCCGTTTAAGGGCAGACATTTTTCAGAAGCCTGTCTATACTCTTGTTAACAAAGAGGCTGGAACACTGGGCTGTATGATCCTCTCTGCAGTTGCAATCGGTGCGTATCCTGATATCACCTCTGCTATTCATGAGGTTGTACAATATTCTGACCAGGTTCTCCCAAATCCGGAGAATTTTGCAGAACACATGGAAAAATACCAGCGTTTCAAAACGCTTTATAAAAGCATGCACCACTTTCCAGGATAAACCGTTTTCCTTATGTGCGTAAAAAGCCTGCAGACGCGAATGTCTGCAGGTTTAGGCGCGATCCATTTTCCACTATGCAAAGCCCGTAAACAACACTGTTTACGGGCTTTTAAGCTCCCCGAGTTGGGCTCGAACCAACAACCCCACGGTTAACAGCCGTGTGCTCTACCATTGAGCTATCGAGGATTATTCCTTATTCAATTATAG
>NZ_KE159742.1:9469-11299 GCF_000403455.2 Dorea sp. 5-2
CAGCACCGGGCAGGCGTCAGCCCGTATACTTCACCTTCCGGTTTCGCACAGACCTGTGTTTTTGCTAAACAGTTGCTTGGGCCAATTCTCTGCGGCCGGCTCTCACCGGCACTCCTTCTCCCGAAGTTACGGAGTCATTTTGCCGAGTTCCTTAACAATGCTTCTCCCGTCGGCCTTAGGATTCTCTCCTCATCCACCTGTGTCGGTTTACGGTACGGGCGCGTATACAGCCATAGCGGCTTTTCTTGACGCATGGCACGGGCACTTCGCTACTCTTTTTTCGCTCCGCCTCACGGTCCCGGATTGACATGCGGATTTGCCTGCATCTCTCCTCCCCCGCTTGCGCCGGTCTTTCCTTTCCCGGCATGCCCTTTCCACACGTGTCCCCACAGTTCTGTGTACACGCGGTACAGGAATCTCAACCTGTTGTCCATCGGCTACGCCTCTCGGCCTCGCCTTAGGCCCCGACTTACCCAGAGCAGATCAGCTTTACTCTGGAAACCTTGGATATTCGGCCGGAAGGATTCCCACCTTCCTCTCGCTACTCATTCCGGCATTCTCTCTTCAATACCCTCCACGGCTCCTTGCCGGTACCGCTTCCTCATGGTATTCAATGCTCCTCTACCAATGACTTTCGTCATTCCCGAGCTTCGGCAGTGTGTTTCAGCCCCGGACATTTTCGGCGCAGGACCTCTCGACCAGTGAGCTATTACGCACTCTTTGAATGTATGGCTGCTTCTGAGCCAACATCCTGGTTGTCTTTGAAATCCCACATCCTTTTCCACTTAACACACATTTTGGGACCTTAGCTGCAGGTCTGGGCTCTTTCCCTTTCGACTGCCCAACTTATCTCGTGCAGTCTGACTCCCATACACCATCTACGCGGCATTCGGAGTTTGATATTCTTCGGTAAGCTTTGACGCCCCCTAGGAAATTCAGTGCTCTACCTCCGCAAGACTTGTATGAGGCTAGCCCTAAAGCTATTTCGAGGAGAACCAGCTATCTCCGGGTTCGATTGGAATTTCTCCCCTATCCACACCTCATCCCCACCCTTTTCAACGGATGTGGGTTCGGACCTCCATTGCCTTTTACGGCAACTTCATCCTGGACATGGATAGATCACCCGGTTTCGGGTCTGCTCCGGCTGACTGGACGCTCAGTTAAAACTTGGTTTCCCTTCGGCTCCGCGCCCTCAGCGCTTAACCTCGCCAGCCGGCGCAACTCGCCGGACCGTTCTACAAAAAGTACGCGGTTCACCGTCCCCTTGCGGGCATCAGTGTTCCACAGCTTGTAAACATATGGTTTCAGGTTCTCTTTCACTCCCCTCCCGGGGTCCTTTTCACCTTTCCTTCACAGTACTATGCGCTATCGGTCACTAAGTAGTATTTAGCCTTGCGGGGTGGTCCCCGCTCCTTCAGTCAAGGTTCCACGTGTCTCGACCTACTCTGGATCCCGCCTCCCTGCTTCCGTTTTCGCTTACGGGGCTTTCACCCTCTCCGGCTGGTCTTCCCAGGGCCATTCTGCTAACTTCTGCAGTGGTTTTGTGCGGTCCGAACCCCACGGCGCTCGCGCCATGGTTTGGGCTCTTCCGGTTTCGCTCGCCGCTACTCCCGGAATCACGGTTGTTTTCTCTTCCTCCGGCTACTTAGATGTTTCAGTTCACCGGGTTCCCCTCCCTGCACTATGTGTTCATGCAGGGATACGCAGGGTTTTCCTGCGTGGGTTTCCCCATTCAGACATCTCCGGATCATCGGATATTTGCTCCTCCCCGAAGCTTTTCGCAGCTTATCACGTCTTTCATCGGCTCTTAGTGCCAAGGCATCCACCATA
>NZ_KE159742.1:15224-15747 GCF_000403455.2 Dorea sp. 5-2
ATGGAGAATACGAGATTCGAACTCGTGACCTCCTGCTTGCAAGGCAGGCGCTCTCCCAACTGAGCTAATCCCCCTTCTGGGTTTTCTTTATTTCCAACTGGGCTTAAGTGGGCCTTACCTCTTTTATCCGTAAGGCTTTACTTATGGGCTTAAGTGGACTCGAACCACCGACCTCACGCTTATCAGGCGTGCGCTCTAACCGGCTGAGCTATAAGCCCTTCCTTTTTTTCCTTTTTTGTTCCTGGCAGCCGCCTGCTCTCCCACACCGTCTCCAGTGCAGTACCATCGGCCGTCCGGGACTTAACCATCGTGTTCGGGATGGGAACGGGTGTTTCCCCCGGACGTATCGCCACCAGGAATGCCTTCCGCCTTCTTACAGTACGTCAGACCCTTTGCGCAGCGCGGGCATCTTCCTTCTGCCCGCTCCCTGACACCTAAACAATAGACAACAGCCCTTACTTTTTTCCTTAGAAAGGAGGTGATCCAGCCGCACCTTCCGATACGGCTACCTTGTTACGACTTC
>NZ_KE159743.1:0-705 GCF_000403455.2 Dorea sp. 5-2
GTAGCCGAACCGGAATCGGGAAACTGCTCCAGACGTTCAATGGTATCTAAAATATGATCGCTGACTTTCAATGCTGTCTGCACATCAAACTGAAGGATATAATAATCTTCTATTTTTTTCAAATCCTCCCATGCGGAAGGCAAAATTTCCACCCTATGCTTCACTGGCTCTCTCCCTTAGACGCTTTCTTGCCTCTGAAACACTGATTGTCGGCTCTCCATCTATTCGTTCCTGTTCTGCCTGAAGTACGCTTGCTCTTAACTGCAGCATCTGTTCCCGCTTCTCAAAAGCATCTATGCTCATTAATACTAAGTCGCCTTCCCCATTCTTGGTAATATATATGGGTTCTTTTGTTTCTTTTGCCAGTGCAGATATCGATGCATAATCATTTCTCAGTGCTGCCGATGCTTTTATAAGCATAATCTTCTCTCCCTTCAATTTTTGTTATATTTTTCTTTCTTGTGCCATTACTGGTAACCGTCTTTCATATCAATATTTTCATAAAATTATACTATTATTTTGTTATGAAGTAAAGACTTTATTCTTATATATGAAGATTGATGCAACCTCTGTTTTTATTTTCAAGCTATATGGGGGAATAAGGGGTTTCTTTTTTTACTTTTTCGTGCATAATAGTCTTATGAATATTTTACAGAAAATCTTTTCCGACCATTATGAAGAAATTAAATTTACCCTTCATCCCAG
>NZ_KE159743.1:1255-1774 GCF_000403455.2 Dorea sp. 5-2
CTGACACGATCTGCTGTCAGTTTTTAATTACCAGGTACTCAAAGCATCCAGGAAGAATAAAAATTATATTTGTAGGCGAAGAATTAGGATTTTAGTATTGACTTATCCTCGGACATTTGCTATAATAAATAAGTGTCCGAAAGACATAAAAGAATATGGCGCAGTAGCCAAGTGGTAAGGCATGGGTCTGCAACACCCTGATTCACCGGTTCAAATCCGGTCTGCGCCTCTTAGAAAAGCCCGAGAATTCAAATGTTTACGGTTAGAGGGAAGTAATTTCAGATTAGGCGGTATAGCCCCAATTACAAGGGCTGTACCGTTTTTTTGAGTTCCTATGCGCCTTGCTGTTTCGGTTGTGTGGCAGAAAGAAAATTGATTTCCCCTACAAAGTTGAAAACAATATCTACTTTCTGTACCCGTTTCCTGTCCACCTTTTCCGGCGCATGGACTATGATTTTCTTGATAAATTCATTAACGATTGCAGGGGTGAGTTCCTTTATCCCCACATACTTGCGGATA
>NZ_KE159743.1:1784-3417 GCF_000403455.2 Dorea sp. 5-2
CCTAACCCCCATTCATGGGGGAATTAGGGGTTCCTTTTTTTTACTTTTTCGTGCATAATAGTCTTATGAATATTTTACAGAAAATCTTTTCCGACCATTATGAAGAAATTAAATTTACCCTTCATCCCAGAAAAACTGAGATGGAAAATATTGATAAAATGCTTAACTGCGGCAGTCCTTCCTTTGGCGGTGCCATGTATGGCTGTCCCCACTGCGGAAAGCTTAAGTTTGTCCCTTTCCGCTGCAAAAGCCGTTTCTGCCCCACCTGCGGCAACAAATATGCCATGGAACGCACTACCAGTATGTCCTTTAAACTGGTAAATGCCCGTCACCGCCACTGCGTTTTTACAATCGATGAACAGCTCCGGGACTTTTTTCTGAATGACCGTTCCCTGCTTGACTGTCTCTTTCATGCCGTGAACAGCGTTGTTTCACGAATGTTTTTCAAACAGAATCAGTCCATGAATTTCACTCCCGGTTTTATCATGGTCCTCCATACCTTCGGCAGGGATTTGAAGTGGAACCCCCACATTCACTGCCTGATCTCTGAGGGCGGCTATAGTGATAACGGTTTCTGGCGTAATGTGAATCACTTTAACTATACTTTCCTCCGTAATTCTTTCCGCACCGCACTTCTCAATGAAATGGAACACAGGATCGGGCACTCTTTTAATAAAGTGAAAGCACGCTGTTACCGGGAACACAGGGAAGGCTTTTATGTCTATGCAAAACCAAACAAATGTGATCCCAAAACCGTGGTAAAGTATATCGGGCGTTATCTTGGGCGGCCCGTGATCGCCACTTCCCGGATTGACCAGTACGATGGCGACTTTGTCTCGTTCCATTATAACCGGCACGAAGATAATGCCTGTGTGGAAGAAACTCTTCCTGTTATGGAATTCATTGAACGCCTCATCCGCCATATCCCTGAAAAGTATTACAAAATGATCCGTTATGGCGGCATTTATGCAAGGCACCGGGAGATTGACAAAAAACTCCACAGAGTCATCTCCCGTGAAAAACATTCTATTTACAGAAGTTTTAACCAATGGCGTACCGCTATCCTTTTTTCTTTTGGTTATGACCCCTTAACTTGTGAATGTGGCACGACCCTGCTGTTTTTAGAACTTTACTTTAACCATAAACGTGTTTCTCTGGAAGAAATGTACGAGAAAGTCATGTCCCGCTCTCGTGGAAGAAGGTCGTCCGCCTGACTTCCCCAAATCCCGTTCCTATGGTATACTCCTTTCAAAGGAGGCGGTACCTATGAATCCAAACACAGAGAAACTACGCAAAAAATATATGAATAATCCACCAGAAGGCATGACATCCGAGGACATTCGCCGTATGCGCGGGGATGATCTTCTTGATATGGATTATTTCTTAAATGAAGAGGACCCTTTTGAAGACGATTTTGGTGAAGAAGGTTTTTATATCTTCTAAATCCCTGACCGTCTATTCTGTATACCTTAAACACATATCCATCTAGCATATGTTTGGCAAACATATGTTTTTCTTTGTGTCTTAAAAGGTCGGAATTTCCTATAAAGAAAAAAAGTGCCTGAAAGTAAAACTCTCAGACACTGTGTAACCGGAAAACTATAATCGCTGTGAAGCAATTACTGAAACTGAT
>NZ_KE159743.1:3427-4037 GCF_000403455.2 Dorea sp. 5-2
ACAGTTGCCGAATCAGCAACATCTGCGAAGTCGGAAGTAGCAAAGATAGTTCCGTCTTCAGCAGACAGAATTCGCTCACGTATTTGTTTCATATATCCACTATCCAAAGAACCACCTCTCACTGGACGTCACGAATATTATACATAATTCGTGACATTTTTTCAATGTCTCTATGGCTATTGAAGTGCATATTTTGAAAGAATAATCCGTAGATACGGCGATTCAGCGAAGATGGTTTAGTGTCATTTGATAATTAGGAAATAATCGCCCATTTGACGGTAATGTTTTTGTTTGGACATATAATAATCTCATCAATACAGTCTATAATCTCGCTGAGAGTAATTTCTTTGTAACTTGCTTTTAATAATTTGCGAAACACCTGATATCGTTTTTCATAAGCCGTCTTGCTTGCGATAATATCATCCCGAATTGCTTTCTTTTCATTTGCTGCATCTTGGGCTGCTCGAAATTCTTCTTTGCTGATTTCTCCGTCAACAAACCTCTCGTAATGACAAATAGCATTCCTAAAAGCCTCTTGATATAGCTGATCAGATTGGGCAATATCATTGCCGAGCCCATTTATTACCTGCTTATACTGTGAATCGGAAAT
>NZ_KE159743.1:4047-8642 GCF_000403455.2 Dorea sp. 5-2
TCCATCCTCTTTCTGACGAACAGTTGCCGGAGTCATTACACCAATCCGCTTAATACTGTCTATAAGCTGTTCCATATCCTCGTCTATAAGCACTTTAAACGGATGGTCTGGAAACTCGTCAATTTCAGATAAGGGAATCTCCCTTATCTTACCCAGATTTGCTTCTGCACGGCTTTCGTCAGTTTCAAAAAGGTCATCGTATGCAGTCAGCTCGATTTTGCTTCCTCTGCTTCTCGCCAATCTCTGCCACCTCCTTTGCGAACTGCTCATAGGCTGCGGCTACTTTACCGCCTTTGTCGTAGGCAAATATGCTCTTACCCTCTGCGGTAGCCTCTACAGCGCGGATAGAATGTGGTATTTGGGAATCAAAGACTTTTATCCTCTGCCCATAAGCATTTTTTACTGTAGCAGTAATCTCTTTTGAAATATTCGTGCGCGGCATAACCATTGTCATTAAGATACCGTCTATCCGCAGCTTTGGATTTATCTGCCGCTTAACCTTTGATACAGAGCGAAGCAATAGCTCTAAACCTTTTGCAGAAAGATAATGAGGCTGTGTCGGGATAACCACGCTGTCAGCAGCAGCTAAAGCGTTAATCGTCAGCATTCCTAAACTTGGCATACAATCCACCAATACAATGTCGTAATGCTTCTTTACTTCATTGACACAGGTCTTCAGAACGCTTTCCCGGCTGATAGCATTGATAAGCCTTACTTCCAAACCTGATAATTCAATGTTGGACGGAAGCAGGTCTACGCCCTCTTTATGGTGCAGAATTGCTTTCTGTACGTTAAGCGGATTATCGTCTACCACATCCTGCATAATGCTTGATAGCGTCTCGGATAAATCATCTGGTCTGTTGCAGCCAAGCGACATTGTAAGATTTGCCTGTGCGTCGGCGTCAATCAGAAGCACCTTTTTCCCTTGCTGCGCCAGACTAACGCCCAGATTCACCGCCGTAGTAGTCTTGCCGACATTATGTGAAGCTTCACATAATGTCGGTTATGAAAAGCTATACATTATGCAAAGTTAATGATAGAAATCCTTATAAATAAAGGATTCTTTAGTTGATTTACTTTCCATAATCCATCAAGATTTAAGTGTATTTTATCAATTCACTTAAGGAGGAACGCACGATGGAAAAATTAACTTTGCAGCAACTGATCAACCAAACCGGGGAAGCACTCGTACAGGCAGGTGCATCCAGCTATTACCAAAAAGTATTTAAAACTCTTACCAAACAGCTTTTGCTCTACTCCCACGAACAAGGTACTGATTCTTTCAGCATGGATTTTGGATTACAGTTTTTAGAAGACCATTATTCTATGTCATCTAAAATAGCGTTGAAAAAATGGTGTACCGCCTATTCCCGTTGTATAAATGCTTTGGCAGAATACCAGCGTTCAGGGAATGTAGTTCTTTATCTTGCCATGGATAAAAGAGCGTACACTTTCCCAGAGGGATTTAGATATAGCGCAGAAGCATATATTTCCCATCGGGAAGATATCGGGATAATAAAAAAATCAAATAAGATTTTCAGTTTATATCTGGAGCGCTTTTTTGCGTTTTTAAGCAGGAAGAACATTGCTTCTTTAGATACACTGTCTCTCAAAGACGTTTTGGATTTCATGGCATCTTTGAACTGTTATGAAAAGCCAACCATAAATCATACAATGCGTGCGGTGCGCTATTATCTGAAATACTGCCATGAACATGGTCTTATGGAGCAGGAGATGTTTTCAAAACTTCCAAACCCTCATTACAACAGGCAGAGCCGATTACCTTCTTCGTATTCAGCGAATGAGGTGACGAAACTTCTTGATTCGATTGACCTTGGGAATCCCTGCGGAATCCGTGATTATGCAATCATTCTTCTGATTGCAAGACTTGGACTGCGCAGCAGCGATGTCGCAAATTTAAGGTTTTCCAATATCGACTGGGAAAGAGAAGTAATCCATTTAAACCAGGTAAAAACAGGAAATCCGTTAGAACTTCCTCTTTTAGAAGATGTTGGCGAAGCGATCATTAACTATCTGAAGAACGCAAGGCCTAAAACCGACTCGGATCACGTTTTTGTGAGGCAGGTTCCTCCTTATACGGATTTCAATCCGGGTGCGGTCGGCGCCCTTGTAAGGGTACGTCTCCAGAGATCGGGAATCCATCTTGAAGGGAAAAAGAAAGGCTCCCACACACTCCGCCACAGCCTTGCGAGCCGCCTGTTGGAGCATGAGATTCCGCTTCCGGTCATTTCAGAAATCCTGGGGCACACAACTACTGAAACTACGATGGCATATCTTCGTATTGATATCACCGAGCTTCGGAAATGTGCATTGGAGGTGGCAATCTAATGACAAGAATCAGAAAATCTCCATCCATGACAGGTTCATTTGCGGAAGTTGCCCAGGAATTCATTCAGTACAAAAGAAGCACAGGTTTTAAATATGCAGATGAACCGAAATGTTTATCCCGGTTTTGCCGTTTCAGTGAAGAACAGGGTGTCACAGAAATAAAAATATCCCGCTCCCTTGCAGAAAAATGGACAGCGCCCCGGGCAGGTGAATCCGAAAAAAGCCGGTCACACCGCATTACCTGCATAAGACAGTTTGCCATATACCTTAATAATCTTGGTTATGATGCTTATATCGTGCCAGAAGTGAAGGGTTTGAATCACAGTTCATTTGTACCATATATATTTACGCATGAGCAGATAGCAGCTGTGATCAAAGCCGCTGATGAAACAGAACCCAAAGAAGTTGCAAGAAATATGCATCTGGCATTACCAGTGATCTTCCGGATTCTTTATGGCTGTGGGCTTCGTGTGTCAGAAGTTGTCGGACTTCGCTGCAGGGATGTGAATCTCAAAGATGGGATTCTTACGATCCGTGAAGCAAAGACTGACCGTGACCGGTATATCCCATTATCAGATTCCGTAAAAGAAGCCTGTATATCCTATGCAGATAAAATCTGGTGGGAAAAAGGCAGCGACTTTTTCTTCCCTGCTCCTGATAAGACCATGCTCAGCCCAATGACGATCTATCAAAGGTACCGCAGGTATCTGGAAGCGGCAGGGATTTCACATGGTGGAAAAGGGCAGGGACCCCGTCTGCATGATGTACGCCATACATTCGCGGTTCATGTTTTACAAAAGTGGATCAGGGAAGAAGCCGATTTAACGGCTATGCTCCCGATTCTTTCCACATATATGGGGCACAAAACAATACGCTCAACAGCAAGGTATCTGCGCCTGACAGCGGAAGTTTATCCAGACCTGATGAGGGAAGTGGAAAGGTCATGTGCATACGTCATCCCGGAGGTATGCCATGAAGGAAACTGATTTTGCACAGTATTTAACGCAGTTCCTGTCAGTATATCTTCCCTGCCAGGTCGGCAGCAAACGTAATACCCAGATAGCATACAGGGACTCATTCTCATTATTTTTAAGATACTGCAGAGATCAGGAGAACCTTTTGCCGGAAAAGCTGACAGTTGCAAAAATAAACAGGGATCTGATCCTCCGCTTTCTGCAATGGCTGGAGGAAGAACGTAACTGCAAAGCGGCGACAAGGAATCAACGTCTCGCTGCAATCCATTCATTTTTCAGCTTTTTAATGGTAGAAGAACCACAGTATATACAGCAAAGCCAGAAAATCCTGGCGATTCCAATGAAAAAAACGGATACGGTGCCACTTATGTATCTTCCATTGGATAGCATCAAGGGTCTGTTAGAACAACCCGACAGAACAACGATCCAGGGGAAAAGGGATGCTGTTCTGCTGTCACTTTTATATGATACCGGAGCAAGGGTTCAGGAGCTTGTAGATCTAAAAGTTTGTGATGTTGCTTTAAATGATACTGTCACCATCATACTGACAGGCAAAGGCGGTAAAAGCCGCATTGTTCCAGTCATGAGACCAACCGGGGAATTGCTGAAGCAGTATATGGAAGGTTCTGGTCTGATTTCGCCTGTATATGGTCGCAATCCGTTATTTACCAACCGCAGCAATAAACCCCTGACGAGAGCCGGAGTGACATATATTTTGAAAAAATATGCTGCACAGGCTCAGGCAATGGGAATAAAGGATATCTCCGATGAAATCACACCGCATTGGCTGAGGCATAGCAAAGCAATGCATCTGCTTCAGTCCGGAGTCAATCTTGTTTATATCAGAGATCTACTGGGACACTCTGATATTTCAACAACCGAAATCTATGCACGGGCAGACGAAAAAATGAAGCGAAAAGCATTGATGGAAGCTTACAACAGTCCATCATCTGACGAACTGCCAGCGTGGAAAAAGGATAAAGACCTTCTTGATTGGTTGAAATCTTTGTAAGGGTTTACCCCTGATTATGCAAAGTTCAAAAGAGCCTATACCCTATAAAATCAGCAAAAGTGAAGGCTCAACTTTGCATAATAACTTACTTTTCATAACCTACACCGCCCTTTTGGTTGGTGATGGCTATTACTTTGCCCATTTTTCTGAACCTCCACTTAATCGAATTCTTCCTGAAACGCTTCCATAAACTCATCAAACTTCTGAATATTCACAAGTACCCTGCGGTTGATTTTGTATGTAGCTTTAGCATCCTTGGC
>NZ_KE159743.1:8652-10439 GCF_000403455.2 Dorea sp. 5-2
GAGCTTAGTCATTCCCACGCCAGTATGCTGATTGATATGGGATTTGACGCACTGGAAATATCGGAGCGCCTGGGGCATGAATCGGTGAAAACGACATTGGACACATATTCACACCTATACCCAGATAAGGATAAAAAACTGGCCGGGGCACTGAATAAGCTGCGGCGCCCGAATGTAGCAGAAGGGGTGTAGATAAAAAACTTTGGTTTTTATCTACGCAGTAAAAAACGGCAAATGCACATTTTTACATTGTGCGTCTGCCGTTTCGTCATTTCATTCTCTTAATGTGGTCTGAAAAAAATGTAACCACATCCTTTTCCCATCTGCCGCTTTCGTATTTGGATTTTAAAGTTAATAAATACTGTGCCGTCTCAGTCTCCCAACGCATACCGGCCTGTTTTAACCTTTTTTGCAATACCACTTTGTTCCCGCTTTCCACTGCTCCGCTTCCACAAAAATATCCTTTTCTTTTATATTCGGGATAATTGATATGGTCACAGTGTACCGTAATATAGTGATACAGATTGACGCAATTGCTGTAATTCTCATCGGGATTCAGTTCTTTCAACACATCCTTGCTTTTCCCGTCCTCAAGCATCCCGCATATCCTTTCTGCCCACGGAATATATTTTGTTTCATCAAACCCGTATTTGTTTCTGGCAAAATCATACACGTTTTCCTTTAAATGAAACAGATCCAAGATATGGCAGGCATCAGGAAACAATTCTTCTGCCATATTTGCAATCCAGGCAGCCCCATCACTCAGGAGCACGGTCTCTTTGTAATCGCCATACCCATTGCGTAAAGCACATCGGTATAAATGCCTTTTAAATTTCTCCGCAGTTCCGACATAACTTACATAGTCCCTTTTCGTGATGCGGTGCTCCCGTTTTCCTTTTTTGTTCTTCCAGTAATATATGTGGTCTGATGAATAAACAACGCCAAGCTTATTTTCACGCCAGGTAGACCCCTCCTCATTTTTATGCCGGGTATTTAAGGCAGCTCCGTCAGCTTCAATATAAAGCACCCCTTTTTTGCTGTTTTTGAAGTCCGCTTTCCCGGAATCAAACTTTTCAAAGACGGCCTCCGCCTGTCTGCAGTCTTCTTCAAAGACAGCCTTTCCTATGTAATTAGTAACCATACGGATTGTATCATCGTTGATCTCCAGTTTGTAAGTATTGCGCATGGCATCCTCTGCCGCCTGGTAAGAACATTGGTTTTGTGCCCAGTAAGCACACCGCAGCATCAGGGCGGGTGTCATTTTAAATGGGAGGTTTGAAATTCCAAGTGCGTCATCCATTGGAATGACTTTCTTCGTCTGTAAGAGGCTGCTCAGGATTTCTTTCGACTCCTGATCAGCCGGTATTAAAATATTCCGGCTGTAAGTAAGTTTGCCATGTAGGGTCAGAATCGAACGCTCTGCACGCCTGTTTGTCCGAAGCTTTATTCCTCTGGCCTGGAATTCTCTTTTTTTTGGCGGACCAGCCCCCGTTCGTCTATGTTTTGAATCAAAGACTGAACCATATCTGAATATAAAACATTGGTATCTCCAATTAACCTCCCCCACAGTTCTTCAATTTCTGTCAGTGTAAGGAAACGATTCGGGTCTTCTGTTCCGTTTTGTATTTTTTCTTCAAATTCCTTTACGATTCTTGATAATTCTCCGATAGTGACAGCGGATGGCGATTTGATATCATCCATATGAATTCCTCCTGTCGATATGTAATATATTATCACAATCAGCAGGAAAAGTAAACATATATACCAAAGTTTTTTATCTACACCCA
>NZ_KE159743.1:11940-12388 GCF_000403455.2 Dorea sp. 5-2
GGCGTACCTGCTAAGATAGCTAATCATCAGAAATAAAGTCTTAGCGAATGACTTATTCAATTGTCAAACTACAGCGAAAACGTATTCCTAGCGGCTGCTAGAAATCAACCTCTTCACTTATTTGGAATTGAAACACTAAATGACACCCTCCTTTTTGAAAAAAACTAAAATATTTTTTCTCACATTATAATTGCTTTGCAAACACAAAAAGCCGCCTGTTCCAATGAAAGAACAGACGGCTGCTGATAATCTACTGCTTTTATTTATTTTTTCTCCATTCATCAAAACGCTTTTTTATAAACGCCACATCATCATCTACATCCGAAGAAATAAAAATATGTATGCTCCGAAATAGCTTCTTTATATTTATTGCATACTCTATTTCACCTTCGTTCGCTCTATAAAAAATTTTTACAAATTTAATCCCCCTCTGTCTGCACAAATATTC
>NZ_KE159744.1:0-580 GCF_000403455.2 Dorea sp. 5-2
TCTCCGGGCCGCCGTCTTCCATCCCGACTCATAGGAAATCCTCTGTCCGCGCGTTCCGCGTCTGTCAGTGATGGTAAATGCCCTTTGAACCGGTCTTTGTTCCGGTACTGCGAGCTGTCCGTGCTCCTCGATCTCCTCCGGCATCAGCGATTCCCCCGGCAGTTCCATCCGTTCCTCCTGCGTCACCTTCTCAAATGCATTTTTACTAAGCCGCTTTACATTCAGCAGATACTGCTCCGCGCACCGCTGCGCCGCTTCGAAGATTCCGTTGATCCGAAGAGCCGCTTCCGCAATATTGCCAGATTCTTCCAGCTCAATCAGCCGGGACGCCCTCATTTCCTCAATGGTGGTCTTAAGCTCCGCAATCGCTGCATCCTTCTGATTCAGCCGCTCATCCTTGACATTCAGCTTATCCTTCAGCCGCTCATAACCTTCCTGCAAAGCCGCATATTCTGCTGTCGTCTCGTCTAACTCCTTCTGCAGCCTCTCCGTCTCCTCACACTGCGTGAGAAGCATCTGCAGAAGATCCCTTCTTTTTAATTTGCGTAATGCTCTTTCCGCCATACGATCACCCCTTTAA
>NZ_KE159744.1:4890-7227 GCF_000403455.2 Dorea sp. 5-2
CCTGTATTTTTTTGTCAAATTTTACCTTTATTTTTGTTGTATATGTTGTATATATATGATATAATGGTAAACGGTGATGATAAAATGAAGTTGTTTTATGATAAACACGCAAAAAATCCTACTTATTATGCCCAACTGGGTATCCGAAACGGGAAAAAAACGACTACTAGAAATGTCAGAAATTTCGGCAGGCATTCCGAACTCCTGAAAATAACTGACGATCCACTCACATATGTAAAAGACGAAATCAAAAAGATGAATGAAGAATACCGCGTCGGCAAGGTGACATTCAACCTGACCGCTGATTTTAATGAAAGAGTCCGGCGCACCGATTCCGAAGCCTCCGCTTCCACATGGGTCAATATTGGCTATTTCTTCCTCCAGTACATCCTGAAGGATTTAAAGTTAAAAGAATTCTTCAGGCAGAAGACCAGTGGCCGAAAGATTACTTTCGACTGCTACACCATATCCCGTTTTCTGACATACGCCAGAATCCTGGACCCTGCTTCCAAGCATGCCACATGGAACCGCCGCTCCGCCTACTACGAACAGCCGGATTTTGATTATCAGCATATCCTCCGGTTTATGGACCTTCTGGAAGAGAATTATGATGATTATCTGGCATGGCTTTACAAAAACAGCAGTTCGGTTGTGAAACGCGATGCCTCCGTCCTCTATTACGACTGCACAAATTTCTACTGCGAATGCGAACAGCCCGACGAGGATCTTGTAGATGAAGTTACCGGTGAAATCATAAACGGCCTGCGCAAGTTTGGAATCAGCAAGGAGCACCGCCCCAATCCCATTGTTGAAATGGGGCTGTTCATGGACAGCCGGGGAATTCCGATTACCATGTGTCTGCATTCCGGGAATACCAGCGAGCAGATCACGGCAGTCCCTTTGGAAAAAGAAGTCCTGAAAATGCTGGACCATTCCAGATTCATCTACTGTGCGGATGCGGGTCTGGGGTCTTACAACATCCGGAAGTTTAACAGCATGGGCGGCAGGGCCTTCATTGTCACACAGTCCATCAAAAAACTCAGCGACACGCTCAAAAAAGCGGTATTCAACGATTTCGGATACCAGCTGCTTTCCGACGATAAGCGCGTAAAGATCTGTGATATGAAAGAATTTGACAGATATGACAAAGAAAATCTCGGCCTGTACAATGATTTTGCCTATAAAGTCATTCCTGCTGATAAAGCAGTTGACCTTGGCCTGTATGAAGAAAAGGTGCTGAAAAACGGCCGTATAAAGAGGGTAAAAGCCACCGGTCTGCTCAGGCAGCGGATTATCGTGACTTTTTCAAGGAAAATGATGGAATACCAGAGAACCGTAAGGAACCGTCAGATTGAGCGTGCAAAGAAGCTGTTGGACCGTAAGGACCCGGAAGAAATAAAAAAAGGGCCGAATGATGTAAAAAGATTTATGAAAAGAATTACACATACGAAATCGGGGGAGAAAGCAGAAGTAGAATATCAGCTGGATGAGGAGAAGATTGCTGAGGAGGAAAAATACGACGGCTATTATGCCGTTGCAACCAATCTTCTGGATCCAGCCAGGGACATTCTGGCAGTCGCCCACAAAAGATACCAGATTGAAGACTGTTTCCGGATTCTGAAAACAAATTTCTCCGGCAGGCCCATCAACCACAGGCTGCCAAACCGGATCAGAGCCCATTTTATGATCTGTTATACCGCTTTATTAGTATACCGCCTGCTGGAGGCAAAACTGGATGATCAGGGAACCCATATAACAACAGAAAACTTAATTACTACATTACAAAATATGAATGTAACAAATATACACGATGTCGAATATATGGCACTTTATAATGGAAGCAAAACTCTTGAGGCCTTAACAAGCATGACATCTTTGGAATTGGACAGGCTGCATTACAGACCAAAGGATTTGAATGGGAAAATAAAAAAATTTTTAACATGAGCTCCACATACAACATTTTTATCTTTCAGAAAAACCGACAAACCCAGTGTTTACGCTGGTTGTCGGCTTTTTTTGCTTATCCAAGTGTCGAAAACGGGATATTTACAATGCTTCTCTATAAAAATTTGGGATGCCTAAAATTCAAGAGTTACTGTTCACGGGTCAGGAATGCACCGAACTGCGCATTCCGTAAGAACGTGATTCAAGAGTGAGGGGTGACTTTTGCGTAGCAAAACTTTAAATATGGCTCCGAATCGTTGCTATGAGCGGCCTCCCAGTCCGTGAATAGTAACTGGGAATTGTTACCATTCATGGCCTAGCCGAATAAGCTTTATCAAATAATATATTTACCTTCTAATGATGATGAAGGAATCGTTGACGAAAAGAAAGTCC
>NZ_KE159744.1:9577-10332 GCF_000403455.2 Dorea sp. 5-2
TGATATGCCCTTCCGTGCTGCTCCCTATGACACCTTCCTCTTTTTTACCCGTTTCCGGTTCCCCTCCCAGTTATTTTTTATGTAATTCCAGCTTTCTGCCAGCTTCTTTCTGTCTTTTTCTGTCAGCTCTTCCCTTACCTCTGCTGTCCATTCCTCCAGTTTTTTCCTGTTTCCCTCCTGGATCCATTCCTGCAGTTTTCTCTCTGCTTCCTCCCTTCCTCCGTGCTCCCGCCTGCCACACGCGCCAGCTTTCGGATATACTTCTGGATGTGGAATTCATCCAGCACAAACTCTGCCCCCAGTACCTCGATCCCTTTTTTCATCCATTTCCCTCCGTCCGACTGGAAATAGATCTTTTCAATTTCCTCCGTTTCATACTGTGTTTCGATATACTCTTTGACCTCTTTCCATAGCTTTTCATTCTCTTCCCCACGGTAAAGCCCTCCAAAATAAACCACATTCTGAAGCTCTTTCCTTTTTTGCTCTCCTCCGCCCTCCCCATATCCCTCGTGTACATACACAAGCTTTACAATCTGCCCGTTGTCCGCATGCCCCTTAAACCGTCTGATATCCCCCTTCTTTTCCTTATACCGCAGGGCAATATGGTCTTCGTCAGCCTCTACGTACAGATACTTTACTTTTCTTTTTTCGGATACTTCCCTGCAGCCCTCCGGCGGCACTTCCGTGCTTCGCACATGGCGCATTACGGTCTCCCTGCTCACCCGGTCTTCCCCCTGGCATGCGCTTTCCCCAGC
>NZ_KE159745.1 GCF_000403455.2 Dorea sp. 5-2
TAACACAGACTGGGCAACATCCCGGTGAACTGATGACTAACTACGACTAAGACTCTCAGGAATAACTTCGAGTCTAAGGCTCCGTAAGTCGTGGATCTCACCTCCGTTAAGTTCTCCCTTTAATGTCTGTTTATAGGAGGGACATCTGAAAACTTCCTGTGCACTGAAAATGGTTTTTCAACTGTACAGGTGAAATGTTTTTAAAAACAGAGTTCGCAGAAAAATTATCATCAGTTAGATAAATCCGCATGAATAAGATAATTCATAGTTTACAGCAAAATCAAAATATGACTGTGTTAGCAGACGTTTTTATTCGTGAGTGCAGTTGTTTTTTGAAATTGTAGACTGCTGTAATAAAAAAATATTAAAAAGGACTTCCATAGAAGTCCTTTTTTTGATACAAGTGTTAAAGACCATTCTTTTTCATATTTGCTAAAAAAGAATGGTCCTCGCAAAACACTGAAAAATAGCTGCTTTATGTAAAAAAAGTGGGTGAATTCGAGGCGTTTTGGGATGGCGGGAGTGTGTTGCTGCATAATAATCCGTATATAGGAAACGTCAAATAACTTTTGGGGTTTATTTTTTTTGTAAAATAAAGTTCTATGTATAAATATGAGAGGGTAAAAAAATTCGCAGAGTCTAATATGCTGTAAGTTACCATATTATAAGAACGCTTGGACTTTTGAAAATATAAAAAATGGAAAGATGTGTAGTGAAAAAACAATAAAATGTTTCACGTGAAACATTTGTGGACTTAAAAGTGAACTTTTAACATCTGATGTAAACTGAGATGGTATTAAAAAAAGTAATTTTTTAACATACTTTAACAATCTATCTGTCTAGATATTGAATGAGTTTTTTACTTTGTGCAAGGCTGTACTAGTATAACCGAACCCGGCAAGGCGGATTATACATGCACTCTCGGAAAAGCATCCTCAGTGAAACAGAAAGGTGTTTGAATTTAGTTATACTTGATAAAAGTTAGATGGCGATGTGGAAACATTGAGTGGAATTTTGACGACGCAATGGTGAAAAATAGATAGTTTAAAAGTTCAATTTCTGACCGGATAGAGCAATAGTATATAATTGGGTTGATAAATCATTATTTCTAATAGAGTTGGAATGATTGAATTATACTTAAGAGGGTGAATAAAGAACCAAAACAGAAAGCTATATTTTGTAATGTGTATGGATTTGGTAAAACGCATCAAACATAATGGAGATGTTCAATGAATAAATTAAGCTTAGTACATAGCAGGCGCTATTGCATAACATATTGTGATTATTCTAAAATATCGTAGGAAAACATAGAGAGACACTTTTGAAAGGCCAAAAGGTCATGCGTTTCATGATTGCATGAAAAAACATGAAATTTGGATATGTAAAACACCGAAAAACAACTGTTTTTTTTTTTGTAAAAAAAGAACGACTTTCTGGCGTTTTAGGACTGTGGGAGTGGGTTAGCATGGAATAATCCGTGTATCAGAAATATCAAAATATCTTTTGATATTCGCATCATAAGATAACGGTTCACCAAACAATTTTAGATAAAAAAGAAACGGACTGATAGGAATAATAGAAATAATAGAAAAACAATAACAGGACTGAAAATTCGTGGCGATAAATGTTTCACGTGAAACATTTATCGCTTATATGTGCTTTGGTGAAATTTATTAAAAAGAATGGTTTTGCTGACGATTAAGACTAAAGAAAACAAAATGCTTTATGAGGCTATTTGTAATTATGCTGTGAACCACATGAATCTGCTAAGCGGCATGACATGATGTACACAGCTGCATAAGGAAGTATGCACTTTATGACTACAGATGGTGCGATACTTACAACAAATTTTATGGGTCGTGAATATATATTGATGATAATATTAGTAACTTCTGCTATCAGATAAGAGAGAAAAGATGTTCTGAAGGCGAACTTATCGTGAATGCTAATGTAGAACATGAACCTTTCAAGCACCATGAGAACATAAAGTTATTGAAATTGACGTGACACTTTTTACATAATCTGAGGAAAATTACCGGATTTTCCAGTGCTTCGCGCCCCACAATTCTAAATCACTAGAGGTTACTCATTTTTCTACGAAATAGCTGTTTTTCGGGTTTTTTCATTAAAAGGTCATGCATTGCATGCTTTTTCATGCAAGCATGCAATGCATGACCTTTTGCCACTTGTATCATATTATCATTCAAGATTAAAATCCAATTATATTCTAGTGGTATTGTGTTTTTTCACCTTTTCTCATCCCTACATTACATTTTATATGTCTTTTTTCTCAGCAGTGGAAAGAGTGACTCCATATTCATGTTTTTAAACTTACTATCATGAGCATTAAAATACCTTTTGACGTTTTTAACGTAATACGATAAAGGTATAAAAGCATTAAGCACTTTATATTCATATGAAAAATCATGATTTCCTGGCACACAAAGCAACGAGACGTAGCTTTTTTATAGAAAAAGAGGGGAGCCGAGGTGCTTTAGAATGGTGAGAGTGCGTTAGCACGGAATGATTCGTGTATCAGAAATGCCAGAATACTTTTTAATGTTTACAATATACTATGATGTTTTAAAATTTCGGGAGCGTGAAGCACAGAGAGATCCGATGTATCATGGGACTAAAATACCTTTTGATGCTTTCATCATACTTTTAAAATTAAAAAATGAAAAAATGTTAAAAAAGGTATGTTTCACGTGAAACATTTGTGTTATACTGTTTTTATTACATAGAAAGGTGAGCGTAACTGTAGATAAATAATGACAGCGGGTATTTTGATTTATTTATAATAAAAATCATAGACTGCTGTTTGTGAATGGTTACAGGTGATTAATAATGGGAAGAATTATAGCTATAGCAAATCAAAAAGGTGGTGTTGGTAAAACAACGACAGCCATTAATCTTTCTGCGTGCCTTGCGGAGAAGGTAAAGAAAGTTCTTGCTGTGGATATGGATCCACAGGGCAACTTAACTAGTGGTTTGGGTGTGGAAAAGGAGAGTATTGATAATACGATTTATGATTTAATTATAGGCGAAACCAGTATAGAAAATGTTATAGTGAAATGTAACGAGATAGATAAT
>NZ_KE159746.1 GCF_000403455.2 Dorea sp. 5-2
TTTCTTAAGTTGATAGAAAATCTGGTCGAAAACAACAGATCACATTATTATTAGAAGTTAAGTAAATGACATTGTATGTCAATGGTAAATATGCTGGTTTTTATGGGCGAATTTTGTGCAATATTTTAATCGTATTAGTGGTTATAAATAAAGAAAGGCACAGGGAATCCGGAAAGCAGCTCCTGATCCGCGGCACAAAGGGTTCCCGCAAGGTTACGCTGACGGAAGAGGGAATGATCCTTCGGAAAAGGGCTGAGGAAATTCTGGATTTGGTAAAGAAAACGGAAAATGAGATTGCCTGTTCCGATGATATGGTCATCGGAGATGTCTATATTGGCGCCGGAGAGACAGACGGCATGCGCCTGCTGGCAAGGGCAGCCGGAAGTTTAAAAAAACTTTATCCCGGAATCCATTACCATATTTCCAGCGGCAATGCCGTCTTTGTCAAAGAGCAGCTGGATAAAGGACTGATTGATTTTGGGATTATCTTCGGAACGCCGGATACAAAGAAATATGAAGTGTTAAAGCTCCCGTCAAAGGATATCTGGGGCATCCTAATGCGAAAGGATTCGCCATTGGCAGAAAAAAAATCTATCTCTCCGGAAGACCTGTGGGACCAGCCATTGCTGATATCACAGCAGGAAACTGAGGGCGGCAGAATATCCCAGTGGATGAAGCGCCGCCTCTCGGAGCTGGACATCATTATGACTTATAATCTGCTGCTCAATGCTTCCCTGCTTGTGGAAGAAGGGTTGGGATACGCAATCTGTTTTGACCGTATCATCAATACTTCCGGTGACAGCAGGCTCTGTTTTCGCCCCCTGTCACCGTCCATTGAGATTGAAATGTATATGATCTGGAAAAAGTATCAGGTCTTTTCCAAGCCTGCGGAAAAGTTTTTGATGATGATGCAGGAGAATATGCAATAACGCAAATCGGCAAGCAATGCCTTCTTGTACAGAAGGCTCATTTACGCAGGTTTTCCGTAACCGGAAAACCTGCGTAAACGCTTGTTGGTGACATATCCCCAAACCCCTGAGATCGTTACCTGCGGTAACGGCTGCGCACCCTGCGGGCGCTGAAAACCGAAAGGAGAAAGAAATCCTATTGCCGTGACTTTTCACTGTCTTTCTGTGCCTCACGTCTGGCCGGAATGTCAAGCAGGTAGTCCACATTGGCCTTGATATTCTGCAGTTCTTTCATATCGGACCGTGCCTGTTTATAGCCGGCATAGGCTTGTCCACATGGGTACAGACAATAAAGGCATGGTTTACCTTTGTCAGTTGCAGTGCAAGCTCCCGGCCGATCCGGTTCGCTTCTTCCGGTATGACCTCTCCCGGCTTGAAGGCCTGCCGGAGATGGTAGGCAATCACATCATCCGCACCCCGGTTCCGACCCGTCAGGCTGGCATACTGGCGCTTTGATAAGGAAAACTCGGCATCCGCAGTCCGGGTATCGCACTCATAGCCATAGATGAATTTTCCATAGTCGGTTTTCTGCAGATTTTCCACGTAATCAATGACATCAGATATGGATGTGGATGTGGAGACATCCCGCCCCTTCCCCACATGCAGAGGCATCAGCCGCGTGGTCGCCATACATCACACCCCCTTATTCTTTTTTAAGATTACCGTTCCTGCGTCCTCCGGGGGATCGGCCTGTCCGCATTGGTCTGCTGCCCGGCATTTTTATTCAGGCTCTCCCGCACGGACGGCCTTTTTTCCTGCCCCAATGCGTATGCTTTCCTTGCCTGGGTGAGAAACAGATCCATAAGCCCCGTATTGTATTTGTCCACAATAAAATACCGGTTCCTGTCTCCGCCCATGCCGTCCGGAGCAGGCGTAACCGGAACCGTTCTCGCCCATGCCCGGTTGTCATGGGAAATGCGCCCGTCATGCTCTTTCTGCTGCACCGTATTGGCAAGGACATAAAGCATCCTCTCATAGCCGAACTGTTCCAGCATCTGGTCCACACAGGCTGTATTCAGGCGGTCATCCCGGTAGTTATCGGCAATGACCCGCTCGATTGCCCCTTACAGGCAATCGAGCCTGATAGGACGCATGATACTGGTCCAGTTCCCCATGCTCCTGTGCGTAGCTGCCTGTATGATGGTAAAGCGGTGTCTGGTCTCTCAAATATAATAGTCTTATGAGCATACTACAAGAAATTTTTAAAGATCATTATGAAGAAATGGTTTATATCCTACATCCCCGTGACTCTGTCATCGAAAATGTTGAAAAATGACCAACTGCGACGATCCCTCCTTTGGTGGTGCCATGTATGGCTGTCCCCACTGCGGAAAGCTTAAGTTTGTCCCTTTCCGCTGTAAAAGCCGTTTCTGCCCCACCTGCGGCAATAAATATGCTATGGAACGCACTACCAGTATGTCCTTTAAACTGGTAAATGTCCGTCATCGCCACTGCGTTTTTACAATCGATGAGCAGCTCCGGGATTTTTCCTCAATGACCGTTCTCTCCTCGACTGCCTTTTTCATGCCGTAAACAATGTTGTTTCACGCATGTTTTTTAAACAGAATAAGTCCAGGTTTCTATGTCTAAGCCTAATAAATGTGGCACAACTATGCTGTTTTTAGAACTCTATTTCAACCACAAGCGCGTTTCTCCGGAAGAATTGTACGAGAAAGTCATGTTCCGTTCTCGTGAAAAAAGGTCTTCCGCATGACTTTCTTAATTCCCATTTCTGTAGTATACTCCTTTCAAAGGGGGCTGTACTTATGAACCCAAACACAGAGAAACTACGCAAAAAATATATAGATAATCCACCCGAAGGCATGACATCCGGGGACATTCGCCGCATGAGCGAGGATGACCTTCTTGATATGGATTATTTCTTAAATGAAGATGACCCATTTGACGACGATTTTAGAGAGGAAGGTTTTTATATTTTCTAAATCCTTGACCGTCTGTTTTGAATACCTGAAACACATATCTATCTAACATATGTTTTTCTTTATGTCTCAATAGGTCGGAATTTCCTATAAAGCAAAGAAAACCCGCAAACGCTGATGTTTACGGGCTTTTTCAAACTCCCCGAGTTGGGCTCGAACCAACAACCCCACGGTTAACAGCCGTGTGCTCTACCATTGAGCTATCGAGGATCACTATAACAGATATACCAAATATTTTTACATATACCTTCAAAACTGCATACAAGAAATCATTACGGCTAAACCTTCTTAACCTTCCATCTTTCCTCTTTAACCTATCCACCTTTGGTCATGCCCTCGACCGATTAGTTGCGGTCAGCTCCATACATTACTGCACTTCCACCTCCGCCCTATCTACCTCGTCGTCTTCAAGGGGTCTTACTACCTTTTGGTAGGGATATCTCATCTTGAGGGGGGCTTCACGCTTAGATGCCTTCAGCGTTTATCCCCTCCCGGCTTGGCTACTCTGCCATGGCCTTGATAAGCCAACAGATACACCAGCGGCCAGTCCATCCCGGTCCTCTCGTACTAAGGACAGCTCCTCTCAAATATCCTACGCCCGCGCCGGATAGGGACCGAACTGTCTCACGACGTTCTGAACCCAGCTCGCGTACCGCTTTAATGGGCGAACAGCCCAACCCTTGGGACCTACTTCAGCCCCAGGATGCGATGAGCCGACATCGAGGTGCCAAACCACTCCGTCGATGTGAACTCTTGGGAGTGATAAGCCTGTTATCCCCAGGGTAGCTTTTATCCGTTGAGCGATGGCAATCCCACTTTATACCACCGGATCACTAAGTCCTACTTTCGTACCTGCCCCACCCGTCGGTGTCGCAGTCAAGCTCCCTTCTGCCTTTGCGCTCTTCGAATGGTTTCCGTCCATTCTGAGGGAACCTTTGAGCGCCTCCGATACCCTTTCGGAGGCGACCGCCCCAGTCAAACTCCCCGCCTGACATTGTCCCATGGCCGGCTTACGGCCTCTGGTTAGAAACCCAGTATCACAAGGGTGGTATCCCAACATCGGCTCCACGGCAACTGGCGTCGCCCTTTCCTAGCCTCCCACCTATCCTGTACATGCAATACCGAATCCCAGTATCAAGCTGGAGTAAAGCTCCATGGGGTCTTTCCGTCCTGGCGCGGGTAACCAGCATCTTCACTGGTACTTCAATTTCACCGGGTGCATTGTTGAGACAGTGCCCAAATCATTACGCCTTTCGTGCGGGTCGGAACTTACCCGACAAGGAATTTCGCTACCTTAGGACCGTTATAGTTACGGCCGCCGTTTACTGGGGCTTAAGTTCAAAGCTTCGCTTTCGCTAACCTCTCCCCTTAACCTTCCAGCACCGGGCAGGCGTCAGCCCGTATACTTCACCTTCCGGTTTCGCACAGACCTGTGTTTTTGCTAAACAGTTGCTTGGGCCAATTCTCTGCGGCCGGCTCTCACCGACACTCCTTCTCCCGAAGTTACGGAGTCATTTTGCCGAGTTCCTTAACAATGCTTCTCCCGTCGGCCTTAGGATTCTCTCCTCATCTACCTGTGTCGGTTTGCGGTACGGGCACAATATAAACGATAGCGGCTTTTCTTGACACATGGCTCATATGCTTCCCTACTCTTGTTCGGTCCGCATCACGCCTTCAGATCAGCGTACGGATTTGCCTGTACGCCTCCTACCTCGCTTGCACCGGTCTTTTCATTCCCGGCTCATACTTTCCACGTGTGTCCCCACAGTTCTGTTATATTGTGGTACAGGAATCTCAACCTGTTATCCATCGGCTACGCTTCCCAGCCTCGCCTTAGGCCCCGACTTACCCAGGGAAGATCAGCTTTACCCTGGAAACCTCAGATATTCGGCCGGAAGGATTCCCACCTTCCTCTCGCTACTCATTCCGGCATTCTCTCTTCGATACTGTCCACGGCTCCTTACGGTACCGCTTCCTCCTGTATCCAATGCTCCTCTACCAACCATTTCTGGTTCCTAAGCTTCGGCAGTGTGTTTCAGCCCCGGACATTTTCGGCGCAGGACCTCTCGACTAGTGAGCTATTACGCACTCTTTGAATGTATGGCTGCTTCTAAGCCAACATCCTAGTTGTCTTCGAAATCCCACATCCTTTTCCACTTAACACACATTTTGGGACCTTAGCTGTAGATCTGGGCTCTTTCCCTTTCGACTGCCCAACTTATCTCGTGCAGTCTGACTCCCATACACCATCTTAGCGGCATTCGGAGTTTGATATTCTTCGGTAAGCTTTGACGCCCCCTAGGAAATTCAGTGCTCTACCTCCGCAAGACTTGTATGAGGCTAGCCCTAAAGCTATTTCGAGGAGAACCAGCTATCTCCGGGTTCGATTGGAATTTCTCCCCTATCCACACCTCATCCCCACCCTTTTCAACGGATGTGGGTTCGGACCTCCATTGCCTTTTACGGCAACTTCATCCTGGACATGGATAGGTCACCCGGTTTCGGGTCTGCTCTGGCTGACTGTGGCCCTGTTAAGACTTGGTTTCCCTTCGGCTCCGTCCCTTAAGGACTTAACCTCGCCAGCCGGCGCAACTCGCCGGACCGTTCTACAAAAAGTACGCGGTTGGGCATGTAAAGCCCTCCCACAGTTTGTAAACATATGGTTTCAGGTTCTTTTTCACTCCCCTCCCGGGGTTCTTTTCACCGTTCCTTCACAGTACTATGCGCTATCGGTCACTAAGGAGTATTTAGCCTTACGGGGTGGTCCCCGCTTGTTCCCACAAGGTTCCACGTGTCTCGTGGTACTCTGGATCCCGCCATGCCA
>NZ_KE159747.1:0-732 GCF_000403455.2 Dorea sp. 5-2
TGACAGTGAGAACAGGCTTCTGGCAGGCAGGGCATTTGTAAAGGCTAACCGATTCAATGCGGATAAGCTGGCAGAGGAACTGAGTGTGGAAAAGATTATGGCAAAACTGAGAGACTGTATGTCACTGCATAAGGTAAAGGCAGAGACGCCGCTGCAGGCAGCAGGGCGTCAGACTCAGAGTCCTGTAAAGAAGCGGGGAATTTGATCCATGTAACCGGGGAGGGGGTGAAATGAATTTTACTCCGTCCCCTTCTTGACGCTATATGGAAATATATACTATAATGGTAATTGTTCAAACCCTTTATAGTTATGCTCTCAATACATATGTGAGGATACATAACAGTCATTGGTTTGATAGTAAATAGGAGAAAGGGAGCTCGTGATGAAACAGTATTTTGGAATGAGCCAGAGTGGAGATTTGAAGGAAGCGGTACAGGGAATCCGGACGCCGCAGTTGATTATGCTGTTTTCGAATGGAGAGCAGTTTGAGGCGCATGTGCGTCAGCTTGAGGAGTTATTTCCGGGAGTGCCGAGTATCGGATGTATTGGGATGTGCTACGGCAGCAGGATTGTGGAGAAGGGCGTAGGAGTCCTGGCGTTTTCGGAAGGGGTCAGTGCGGCGGCGAATGTGCTTGAGGAAGTATCCGCGATGCCGGTGAAATATATTGAACGGTTGGAACAGGATGTGAAGAGTGTGGGCGGATCCCGGGACAATACCATATGTATTGATTT
>NZ_KE159747.1:2287-3484 GCF_000403455.2 Dorea sp. 5-2
GCTTGGCAGGAGTATTGAGCAGGTTGATGAGACTTATGAAAAGTTTGATGAGATCATTCATTCGGCTGAGGGCGCCACGAAGGTGCATGGCGAGATCTCGGGGGTAATCCAGGATTCGGAGAGGGCGCTTGGAATGCTCTGCGAATTTTCTGACCAGATCAGGGGATGCTATCAGGAGGTCATGGAGCATATCGGAGGAGCTGAAAAGCTTGGAACTACGAAGAGCGCTATGTTTGAGGATATTGATAATATGATGTCACAGATTCCGCTGGTGATTGATGATTATATGGAGAAAAAATGATGCCGGGAACCTTATATCTATGTGCGACCCCGATTGGCAATTTGGAGGATATGACCTTTCGTGCAGTGCGCGTTTTGAAGGAGGCGGATCTTATTGCGGCGGAAGATACACGAAACAGTATGAAGCTTTTGAATCATTTCGGGATCAGGACACCTATGACCAGTTATCATGAATATAATAAGTTTGATAATCAGCTGTATTTTCGGTGAACTGCCTGTTCAGGTATCTTTTATTTCAGCAGAATCATTATTTGCAGGAATACTTACAAGAGATGGGAAGATTAGGGAATCATGCGGGATTCGTGGGGTATGGTGAGCATTATAATAACCGCTTCGTGAATCAGTCCATGACCTGCGTGGTATTTGAATAGGGGGGAGTAGTATGGCATTTTGGAATAAGAAGAGAAATGAGGAGCCGGGGAGGGAAAAGAGTAAGAGTCTGTATCCGGTTCTGCATGTGATTGACAGCCTGAAGGATTACCGCAGGGAGCTGGTGCAGAAGGAAGTGGATTCTCTGTGGGAGATTAATGAGATCGGCAGGTCATTTGGAAATGTGCTGAAGGAAACGGAAAGCTTTCAGGAGAAGCTCCAGGATTTCGGAGAAAATTTTTCAAGTATCGGACAGGTATCAGGAGAGTTCCTGACTGTGAAGGATACGATTGCGCAGTCAGTGGCGCATGCGCAGAGCGGCGTGGAGGAGCTTAAGGGCAGTTCCATGCAGGTGAAGACCTATTTTGATGAGATGGAGCATACCTTTGAGGATCTGCAGCAGGCAGTGGAGAGAATCAAGTTGTGTACAGATAAGATTGTTTCGATAGCAGAGCAGACGAATATCCTTGCCCTGAACGCCTCGATTGAGGCAGCGCGTGCAGGCGAGCGTGGACGGGGGTTTTCGGT
>NZ_KE159747.1:6984-7606 GCF_000403455.2 Dorea sp. 5-2
ACAAGAATCGTAGTTATGAGTGCTGGTGTTGTTCAGCAGGTAGATACTCCTCAGACATTATACGATCATCCGTGCAACCTGTTTGTAGCAGGATTCATCGGATCACCGCAGATGAACTTCGTAGATGCTAAGTGTAAGGTAAAAGGCAATGATGTTTACCTTGTAGCTGGTCCTTCTGAGATTAAGCTTTCACCGGATAAGGCTAAGAAGCTGATTGAGGGCAAATATGACGGCAAGACAGTTGTTCTTGGTATCCGTCCAGAGGATGTACATGATGAGCCTGATTTCCTTGCTAAGTCTCCTGACACAGTAATCGAAGCTAAGATCCGTGTATACGAGATGCTTGGTGCAGAAGTATTCTTATACTTTGATTATGAGGGCGCTAACATGACAGCAAGAGTTGAGCCTACAACAAAGGCAAGAACAGGCGATACAGTTAAGTTTGCGCTGGATGCTAACAAGATTCACGTATTTGACAAAGAGACAGAGAGAACAATTACAAACTAGTTTTCTTAATTGGGGACGGTGCATTTCGGCGAAAACTGCACCGTCCCCCAAAATACTCTTGACAGCGCCTGTTCAGATATGCTACGATTCAATACATGGAAAACAAGGATATGCA
>NZ_KE159748.1:0-109356 GCF_000403455.2 Dorea sp. 5-2
GTAAGGCAAGAGTAAGGGGCTGCAGTGAAGTGTCTGTCCTATATGCTTATGACATCGAGCGGATGGAACCGGTTTGTGCCGAAGTATTTCCGGGAAACAGTATTGATGCCAGTTCCTATCCGGCGTTTATCCGTGATAATGACATTCGCAAAGGGATCATTGTTGCTGACAAAGGATTCCCTCCAAGCAAAATCAAAGCAGAATTGCAGGAGCGTCCGGATCTTCATTTCCTTACGCCGATCAAACGGAATGATGCCCGCATATCGGATAATGATATGCTTTCCTTCGAAGGAGTACTGACTGGCATTGCCGCTCATATAGTTTATAAGAAGAAACAGATCAAGGGCGGCCGATACCTATATGCATTCAAGGATACGAAAAAAGCATCAGCTGAAGAAGCAGCCTATCTTGCGAACGCTCAGAAGAAAAATACCTTTCTCCCAGAGAAATACGCAAAGAAACAAGCTGTTTTTGGTGTAATCGTTCTTGAATCCGACCAGGACTTAGATGCGAAAACGGCATACTTTTGTTATGAGGACCGCTGGCTTCTGGAACTGGTATTTAATCGGTATAAAAGCGATGAATGCCTGGATCATACCGATGTACAGAATGATTATTCCGTCATCGGCGGTGAGTTTGTCAACTTCCTGTCTACAGTTGCCACCTGCCGTATCATACGAAAGGCGCGGACGGCAGGATTATTTGACCATATGTCCTATGGAGAACTGATGGATGACCTATCATCAGCCTGGCGTAGAACAGATGCCCCGGAAGAACCGGCAACAGATGATGGATACTGGGTTCACACACTGCAGATTGTATTTGAGGAACTTGAGACCTTGGGTCTGTCAAAACCGATACCAAAGCCAGCACCCAAGAAACGTGGCCGTAAACCCAAGCCCAAAGATCAGTATGAGCAGAAGCCAAAGCGCCCACGTGGCCGCCCTAGAAAGAATTCATCCCAGTCTGTCAGTACTCTATAGTCCGGCAGATTGGGAAAGTATTAATTGATGATAAATTATATCTCCTTCTGGATCGGAGTTGGGATGAAAATAATAATATAACAGGAGGAATGTACTGCCTGAATGAAAAAAATAATTTTGAGTTGATGAAAGTGAAAGAAGAAGGAACCGGCGACAAGGTACGTTACAAAATGAACAATGGCATGGATTATGATGATTTTACAACTTTATGTAATATTTTGGGAGATTCTTGACGTTTGGGCCACGAAAGCTATCGCAGATATTATGAGCAGTTACGGTGTATGAATCATGCAATGGCGATAAATGTGAATGAGTTTGCAGAGGTTGTGGATGAATTATCAGAATACAAAATAAAGGATCAAGTGGATTTACAGGTTGCTTACGGCAATATTTTAAAAGAGATTGGGTTGATCGCCGAAGCATATGATGAGATACCGCTGACAGGCTATCCGGTTGTCGGAACAATGAAAACAGAATATGGGTATTATCTGGTACGTACAAGCGGAAATGCGGAACTTATTTAGGTAAATAAGGGGAAGGATCTGTATAAAGCTTTAGAATCTGCCGGCGGCAGAAAAGTGACGCGTATAGAATGTGTCAGGGATGCAGATGTACCGGAGGAGCTGAAAATACCAGAAGGAATTACATACCTGAATGGATAGTGGGAACAGGAAGATCTGAAAAGTGTCGAGCTGCCTGATACACTGAAAGAAATAGGGAGTTGTGCTTTTGAGGGGTGTACGAAGCTGCAGCAGATACAGCTGCCGGGTTCTATAGAAAAAATAGGGAGTTATACTTTTAATGAATGTACGAAACTGCAGCAGATCAAGCTTCCCAATTCTGTGAAAAAAATAGGCGAAGATGCTTTTGATATTATGGAGGGGCTGCCGCCCGTTATTATTGCAAGAGAAGGTTCTTACGCACAGAAATATGCCGTAAAAAATGATCTGGAATGGTCAGATCAGAAGCTGGGCAAGGCAGAGCTTGTGGAAAGAAAACTCACAGGTGAAGCTTTGGCTGCATATCAGGACTATGTAGATGAGTGGGACGGCGATACGGAAATATTGGGCATGGCTTTGGCATATATTAATGATGATAATATTCCGGAATGTATTATATGGACATATATTGATTCCTCTTATCTTGGAAATAATAATATACTTTTGAGCTATACTGCTGATGGAATGATAGAAGAGGACCTGGGTTTTTCTCAATTAGCATATGAAGGCATCCGATATAGTTCCAAAGCCGGTAAGATAAGTAATGAGTACTGGGTAAATGGTTATGGTGAAAGTTATACGGTATATTCTTTTGACCGGAAATTAGTGCCTTATGCCGAGATTAATAATTTTATGGCGGCTGTGGTGCCGGAATATACTGTCAATGGAGAGAATTACGGCAGCTATGAAGCAATAGAAGAATATATGTCCTCTTTAGGGTTAGAGGAATCTTTCACAGAAGACGATGTCTGTTATGATGTCAGAGAAGCGTATGAT
The DNA here is from genome assembly GCF_000403455.2 of Dorea sp. 5-2. Taxonomy (GTDB): domain Bacteria; phylum Bacillota; class Clostridia; order Lachnospirales; family Lachnospiraceae; genus Sporofaciens. The sequence goes on from NZ_KE159748.1 coordinate 2,480, forward strand.
AATTTGAAAAAAGTTGATTAGTTATGATGAAAGCCTTTACCACCGGAAAAGTGGCGAAGGCTTTTTAAGCTTCTTGATCTGCAGTAAGGCAAATACAACCACACAGACGGCGGTGTTCAATCATCCTCAATACGGTAGACAACAACCAATCCGGGAGAATATGACATTCACGGTGTCCCGCCCAATTCCCGGACAGGGCGTGATCCCTGTTCTTTTCCGGGAGCGGTTCGCCCATTGCAAGAGCAGCAACCACATTCTCTAACAGCCCGATTTTTAATCCGCGTTTCATTGCCAGTTTGTAGTCTTTTTTGAATTGCGTGGTGGGTTTAACTGTGTACTTTGTTTTCCTCATGCTTTCAGGTCTGCGAACAGCTCATCCAGATCGGTATATCCTTTCACAGACGGATCTTTCGCAATCCTTTCCGCTTCCAACATAGCGGCAATCGTTTCCTTGTTGGGCTGATTCAAAGAAATGTCAAAAGGAATCCTGCCCTCACGGAGCGACTGGCGGACAAAGATATTGAACGCTGTAGACAGATTCATACCGAGTTCTCCAAACAGAGTATCGGCTTGCGCTTTGAGATCCGAATCCATGCGGATGCTGATATTTGTGGTAGAGCCAGCCATATAACCATCTCCTTTCGTGCTGATGATCATAGTATATGCTATCTGCACGAAGAATACAATGCTTTGCACGAAAAATCAACAACAAATCAACAATTTAGACGTGGAGCGAAATACTGGGTACGTTCACATCTTAAGCACGATCCCCACACAAGCCCCCGCCGCGATCCACACCAGCGGATGCAGCTTTCCAAGCTTCTTGATCTGCAGCAAGGCAAATACAACCACACAGACGGCGGCGTTTACCAGATTCACCTGGATCTTACCGTCGGCAGCTGATATAAGCGCGATCTTAAGCAGCTCCCACACTGCATATCCGATCAGAGCGGCGACAGCCGGGCGGATGCCGTAGAAGGCAGCCTTCACATTCCTATTCTCGTTGAAGTTTTCAAGAAATTTTGCGATCAGGATAATGATGATCCAGGCAGGAGCCGTAAGGGCAAGCGTTGCCACGATCGCGCCCGGGACGCCGGCGGCATTGTAACCGGCATAGGTCGCCATGTTGATTCCCACGGGACCGGGGGTGCTCTCACTGATCGCGACCATATTCGTAAGTTCGCTTATGGTAAACCAGTCATATTTGCCGGTCAGGTCCATCAGGAAAGGAAGGGTAGCCATGCCGCCTCCGATGGAGAATAGGCCGATCTTAAAGAATTCATATGCAAGGATCAGGTAGATCATACGGAACGCCTCCTTTCGAAATACTTGGCAAGGATTCCGGTGAGTCCGGCAAGGACGATGACCACGGCAGTGGGAACCGGAGTGAAGCATGCCAGAAGAAACGCGATGACAAAGACCAGAGCGCCTAATTTATCAATAATTCCTTTTTTCGCCATGGTAAAGACTGTGTTCAGCATCAGGGCGCACACGACGATCCGGATCCCGGCAAGTGCGTGGAGCACCACCGGCGTATGGATGAAATTATTAAGGATCGACGCGACTAGGCAGATGATGATGAGGGACGGGGATACCATGCCCAGAGTCCCGGCAACGCTGCCTAAGAATCCTGCCTGCTGATAGCCTACGTAAGTTGCGGTATTGACAGCGATGATGCCGGGGGTACACTGCCCGATGGCATAGATGTCCAGAAGTTCTTCTTCTGTACACCAGCCGTGCTTCTTTACGACTTCCCGCTGCAGCATGGGAAGCATGGCGAGCCCGCCGCCAAAGGTGAGCCCGCCGATCTTAAAGAAACTAATGTATAGATCGCTTATTTTTTTTGTTTTCATGGGGTTACTGCTCCTTTTTATTCTTTGTATTCTCGTAATATCTCATAACGATCACAGAAGCTGCGCCATGATCATAGCGTAGATCTCCTGATTCTTCTTCTTCCAGTTGTTGGCTATGGTCTCCGCTTCTGCCTCCGTCGGCGCAGTCACCGTCAGATCGATCAGAGGCATCCGCTGCTCGATGACCTGGCATCTGACGGAATATTCCATATTTGAATTACGGTAATAGTCAGATTTGACAGATACTTCATTTTTTAATTCGTATTTTTTCTTCTCCAGAAATGTATGGATATCCTTCTGTATAGCGGGAGAAATATCATTTTTAAAATAATAGATGGTCTCCATGCCCTCATCCGTAATATGGTAGAAGGTGCGGCTGTGAGTGGATTCTTCCCGTATAAAGCCAGACTCGACCAGTTCCGCTATCGCCTGTTGAAGTTTAAAATATGTAGTATACCCTTCATCCAGTATGAATTCGGAGATCTGAGAATTGGTCAGAGGGAAATCTACTTTATTTAATATGTACAGAATGATCAATTTATATAATTTGAATGTTGTATCCATAGTTATCTCATGAATTCCTTTCCCTGCCAGATATCATGGGTTTTCAGATAAGCATGCATCTGATTGAGTACCTGGCGTTTATTCCCGGTCCATAGAGGCGCGGCAAGGAGCGATTTGGGTCCGTCTCCGGTCAGCCGGTGTATTACGATGTCAGGACGCAGGATACTAATGCATTTGCCGATGATCTCAAAGTATTCCTCCATGTCAGGTAGATGGAAGGGATGCCTCTGATAATAATCCGCAAGATCGGTGTCTTTTAATATATGCAGAAGATGGAATTTCACCCCCTGGATATCCTGTGTATTCAGATATCTGACAGTAGCGAGCATCTGTTCCATATCTTCGCACGGAATCCCGAGGACGACGTGAACGATGACTGGGATGTGTGCGGCGCGCAGTCTGCGGACCGCCTGCTCGAATACAGGGAGGCAATATCCCCTCCGGATGAAATCCGCACTTTGCGGATGTATGGTCTGCAGCCCCAATTCGATCCATACCGGCTTGATCTGAGCCAGTTCCGTCAGTAAATGCAGGATATCGGATCCGAGACAGTCCGGTCTTGTTGCGATATCCAGGATCCGAATATCCGGATGGCAGATGGCTTCGGTAAATAATTTCCTGAGATGTGAAACCGGCGCATAGGTATTCGTATATGCCTGGAAATAAGCGATATATGAATTGCCGGAGTATTTCCTCAGAGCCTGGGACTTGCCTTGTTCGATCTGTTCTGCGACAGAGAGAGTGCGGTCTGCGGCGAAATCGCCGGATCCCCCGGCGCTGCAGAAGATACAGCCTCGGTTCCCCAGCGTACCGTCTCGGTTCGGGCACGTCATACCGCCGTTTAAAGAGATCTTATACATCTTCTCGTTGTAAGTCTGCCGAAGGTAGGCATCCAGAGAATAATACCGTTTTCCGTTCCAGTATACAGCCATAGAGCCTCCTTTATCATTTTCTATACAAATACCCAAAACATATCATATCATTCTTCCGGGATCAAATCAATAAAAAGGCTTTTAAATTTCATCCGGATGTAGTATAATAACTTTTGATAAATTCCAACTGGGTCGATTCAGGCCCCTCCAATCCCAGTAAATATATATTGAGCATTCGTATATATGGAAAACAAGCGAAAGTAATAATGACAACATGGTACGCATGAATTGTATTAATTATGAAAGATTATGAAAAAAGATGAAAGGATCGTTTAGTAAAATGAGAGAGAAGTATGAGTCATTGCCGCTAGCGACGCTCAGAGATCTTGCAAAGGCAAGAGGATTGAAAGGTATATCCGTGATGAAAAAGGCAGAATTGATAGAGCGAATGCTGGCAGAAGACGAGAAGGAGAAGCAGGCATCCAGAGAAGCCGTAAAGGAGATGTCTGCGAACACAGGAGATAAAGAGATACATGATATAGACAGGCTTGACAGCGGAGTTACGGCATGCGGGATCTTAGAAGTGCTCCCGGATGGATATGGATTCATCCGCAGTGCGAATTATCTGCCGGGAGAGAATGATGTATATGTGTCTCCGTCACAGATCCGCAAGTTTAACCTTAAGACCGGGGATATTCTGGAAGGGCATACGCGGATCAAGACACAGCAGGAGAAGTTCAGCGCATTATTATATCTGACGAAGATCAATTCCATAGATCCGATGAAAGCAATGCGCAGAACGAATTTTGAAGACATGACGCCGATCTTTCCGGATGAGCGTCTGAGTATGGAGTGCGGGAAGACAAGCACTGCCATGAGGATCGTGGATCTCCTGTCGCCCATCGGCAAAGGACAGAGAGGTATGATCGTATCGCCGCCGAAGGCAGGTAAGACGACGCTTTTGAAGCAGGTGGCGCTGTCGGTACGGAGGAATAACCCGGAGATACATCTTCTGATCCTGTTGATCGATGAACGTCCGGAGGAAGTAACGGACATCAAAGAGACGATCGAAGGAGAGAATGTTGAGGTGATCTACTCTACATTTGATGAATTGCCGGAGCATCATAAGCGAGTGTCAGAGATGGTGATCGAGCGGGCGAAGCGTCTGGTAGAACATAAGAAGGATGTGATGATCCTTCTGGACAGTATCACACGTCTGGCAAGGGCGTATAACCTGACGGTTCCGCCTTCAGGGCGTACTTTATCCGGCGGTCTTGACCCGGCGGCGCTGCATATGCCGAAGCGGTTCTTCGGCGCGGCGAGAAATATGCGCGGCGGCGGAAGCCTTACGATACTTGCGACGGCGCTTGTGAATACGGGAAGTAAGATGGATGATGTGATCTATGAAGAGTTCAAGGGAACCGGTAACATGGAACTGGTATTAGACAGGAAGCTGTCTGAGAAGAGGGTGTTCCCGGCGATCGATATACCGCAGTCAGGAACCAGAAGGGAAGATCTTTTGCTGTCTCCGGAAGAGCAGGAAGCTGTCGATACGATGCGCCGTGCGCTGAACGGCATGCGTGCGGACGAGGCAGTGGAGAACATCCTGAATATGTTCAGCAGAACCCGCAACAATGCGGAGTTGATCCAAATGGTAAAAAAGACAAAAATCATCTAGACAATACCGTACTTTTATGTTACAATAACAACGCTGTTTAGAAAACGGATATTGATTGCATATCTGATAGTGCGTCCGATACAGGGGTGCGTGGATAATGCATTGTTCATGAAGTATCAGGGACTATCAGCATGTGACGAAATAAAGAAGAGGTGAAGATCATGAAAGAAGGAATACATCCAACATATCATCAAGCAACTGTAACTTGTAACTGTGGCAATACTTTCGTAACAGGTTCTACAAAAGAAGATATCCATGTGGAGATCTGTTCCAAATGCCATCCTTTCTATACCGGACAGCAGAAAGCTGCTCAGGCTCGTGGCCGTGTTGATAAGTTCAATAAGAAATACGGAATGAGTAAATAGAATTACAAGTATCGGGTTGAGGTTGTATAATCTCAACCCTTTTCTGTCGTGGATACATATATGGAGGAACGGCGGGAAGCATTGCCGGCGCATTGTGTGCAGGAATATCCGGCAGAAAAAGAAGAGGAGAATTATATGAAGTCATCTAATATAGGCGGTCAGGCGGTGCTAGAAGGGATCATGATGAAGCATAAGGAAGAATATGCTGTCGCAGTGCGCAAGCCTGACGGGGAGATCATTGTACAGAAAGAGACTTACAAGAGCATTGTCCATAGATGGAAGAAGCTTACGGAGATTCCTTTTATCAGAGGCGTTTTTAACTTCATAGATTCTATGGTGTTGGGCATGAAGACGCTGACCTATTCGGCAAGCTTCTTTGAAGAGGAAGAAGAAGTGGAGATGACAGAGACGGAGGCGAAGAAGCAGGAGAAGAAGGAGAGCTTCCTGATGGGATTGACGGTTGCATTTTCCATCGTGATGGCAGTCGCGATCTTCATGGTGCTTCCCTATTTTCTGTCGTCTTTATTGAAGAAATATATTCCCTCCTACGGTGTGCGGACAGTGATCGAGGGATTCGTACGGATCGGGATCTTCATACTGTATGTATTGCTGATCTCGAGGATGAAGGATATCCAGAGGACCTTTATGTACCACGGTGCGGAGCATAAGTGTATCAACTGTATCGAGCATGGGCTGCCGCTGACGGTGGAGAATGTAAGGAGCAGTTCCAGGCAGCATAAGAGATGCGGAACCAGTTTTCTGTTCCTTGTGCTTGCGGTCAGCATCATTATGCTGGTCCTGGTCCGGGCGGAGACTCCGCTTATGCGGATCGTGGTCCGGATCGCGCTGCTGCCGGTAATCGCGGGGATTTCCTATGAGTTCCTGAAGCTTGCAGGGCGCAGCGAGAATGTGATCGTGAATCTGTTCAGTAAGCCGGGACTTGCCATTCAGAAGCTGACGACAAAAGAACCGGACGACAGTATGATCGAGGTGGCGATCCAGGCGGTAGAGGCGGTATTTGATTGGAGAGCATATGAAGCAGAGAATTTTCACACTGCGGCAGATCATTGAAGAAGGGACTGCGGTATTAGAAGCGGCAGGGATTGAGGAAGCCGCGCTGGATGCGTGGTATCTGTTAGAATATACGGCAGGTATCAGCCGGGCGTCTTATTACGGCGATCCTGGGCGGATCCTGGAGGAACGGCAGGCGAAGCAGTATCTGGAATATATTCAAATGCGGAGCAAGAGGATTCCCCTGCAGCACATTACGGGGGAGCAGGAGTTCATGGGATACCCCTTCTATGTGAACGAGCATGTGCTGATCCCGCGCCAGGATACGGAGACGCTGGTGGAAGAGGCGATTAAGATCGTACGTGCGAAGATGCGTGATATGGAAGGGCGCAAAAGCTTGCGCATTCTGGATATGTGCACGGGATCGGGATGCATCCTTCTGAGCATAATGAAGATGTGCCCGCTGGCAGAGGGCGTCGGATGCGATATCTCGGAAGAGGCGCTAAAGACTGCCGGGAAGAATGCTAAACGGCTGGGAGTGAACGTGAAGTGGATACGATCGGATCTGTTTGAGAGATGGGACCAGCCGGATCAGGGGAACTGCGCAGAAGAGACGTCTGTTGGCAAAGAGCCGGTAAGATCAGACCGGAGATACGATGTGATCGTTTCGAACCCTCCGTATATCCCGACAGAGGATATCGAGGGGCTTCAGGAGGAAGTGCGTTTCCACGATCCGCGGATCGCTCTGGACGGCGGAGAAGACGGACTGCATTTTTACCGGAGGATCATAGAAGACAGTATTTTCCATATAGAGGACGGCGGACATCTTTTGTTCGAGATCGGATGCAGTCAGGGGAAGGATGTGGCAGAGCTGATGACGGGCTATGGATACCAGGATGTGATGATCAAAAAAGACCTGTCGGGTCTTGACCGAGTGGTATTGGGCAGATACAATAAAGAATAAGAGACGCAGATGAGAAGTGAAAGAAAAAACAAGAATATAAAAGTGTGAGAGAAAGATAAATTCTGGGAGGAAGGACTATGTTTGACAGATTAGAAGATCTGCTTATTCGAATGGAAGAGATATTGAGCGAGCTGCAGGAGCCGGATGTGGCGAGCGACCAGACAAGATTTCGGAAACTTATGAAAGAGCAGAACGACCTGTCTCCGATCGTGGAGGCATATAAGGAGTATAAGACGTGTAAGCAGAATATTGAGGACAGCCTTCAGATGTTGGAGGAAGAATCAGATGACGAGATGCGTGAGCTTGCGAAGGAAGAGCTCAATGAATCCAAAGCAAGAGTAGAAGAATTGGAAAAGGAGCTTAAGATCCTTCTGCTTCCCAAGGATCCCAACGATGATAAGAACGTTGTTGTGGAGATCCGTGCGGGGGCGGGCGGAGATGAGGCTGCGTTGTTTGCGGCAGAGATCTACCGTATGTATCTGCATTATGCGGAGAGCAGGCGTTGGAAGGTAGAGCTAGTAGAGTGCGAAGAGATCGGGATCGGCGGCATGAAGAACGTCACCTTCATGATCAATGGAAACGGCGCGTATTCCGTGATGAAGTATGAATCCGGCGTGCACCGTGTCCAGCGTGTACCTGAGACAGAATCCGGAGGACGTATCCATACGTCTACCATCACGGTTGCAGTGATCCCTGAGGCGGAGGAAGTGGATGTTCAGATTGATGAAAAGGATATCCGGATCGACGTTATGAGGGCGTCCGGAAATGGAGGACAGTGTGTAAATACGACGGATTCTGCCGTGCGTCTGACCCATTATCCGACTGGGATCGTAATCTACAGCCAGACGGAGAAATCGCAGCTTCAGAATAAGGATAAGGCTTTTGCGCTGCTGCGTGCGAAGCTGTATGATATCGAGTGCCAGAAACAGCATGACGCCGAGGCGGAAGCAAGAAAGAGCCAGATCGGAACAGGCGACCGTTCTGAGAAGATCCGTACCTATAATTTCCCGCAGGGTCGGGTGACGGACCACCGGATCGGGCTTACGCTGTATAAGCTGGATAAGATCATGAACGGGGATATCCAGGAGATCATCGACGCGTGTATCGCGGCGGATCAGAGCGCGAAGCTGGCTAATATGAACGAGGAATAGAATGATAGAGAAGACGAGGATATAGAAAAAAGAGTTGGAAGCTACAGGTTTCCAACTCTTCTTTCCATATCTATTGTACCACAAAAATAAGAAAAAACCAAGACTGGTATCGGCAGAAATGCGGTGCTATAATCATAAATCCAGACACTATAGAGTACATTACAAAATCAGGAGGAATGCACTTTGGACAAGAGAAACTGGTTAGAAGCAGTAGCAGAACAGACGCAGGCGGAGATATTTCTGGAGACGAATCAGTACACGCAGAGATACGGACTGACACTGAGTTCGGAAGATGCGCAGATCATTGCGGCGGAACGCAGGAACACGTTAAAAGAACACAAGAGGGTGGAATTCGGCGAGAGCATAATGTCCCGTCTGATCTATGAGTTCTGCGATTCCTGTTATATCAGCCAGGATAATTATCTGGAAACGATGCTTCGGCTTCAGGAGATCTTCTTTCTCTACAAGAATGAGATGTTGGATGAGGTTACGGATCGCGAGCTGATACATTTTATGAAGGAGCAGTTTGAGACGATCTGCTATGGCGATCTGGATTATCTGGAGGGAACCTGCCTTGATGTCTTCTCACAGGCAGTACGCAGCGGCTATCGCGGATACCGGAGGACAGAAGGGAAGGGAGAATACAGCCGGTTCGATGAAGTGAAGAGGTGGGATCCGGAGCTCTATCTGGAGGCGCTGAAAGATCTGCAGTGAGAGGCTTAGAGAGGTTTAGGTCTGGCTCAACACAAAGAGATTTCAAAAGTATGTTTAGCGGAGGAAATGAATGCAAACGATCAATTACACGATGGAAGAAATGATACCGATTGTTGCGAAGTTGACAGAGCAGTATACGGGGCATGAGAGTACGTCCGTTACCTATGAGACGGCGAATCAATTAATGGGAGCCGTGATCTATTGCATCCGTGAGTACGAGACGGCGTCCGATCTGCAGGAGGCGGAAATTGGCAGGAGAGAAGCAGATGCAGAGGAGAAGATCACGGAGAAGGGGAAAGTTGATGCAGGAATAAGGATAGCGCAGGCAGATAAGGTCACGGCAAAAGAGGCGTACGAGTTAGGATGCCGGCTGGTAGATTCGAAGGTAAGGCGTATGAAGGATCTGTATCATGCGCTGCTTTTGGATTTCCATGCTTATGGGAATATCGCTCTTAAGGAAACGGCGGAGGCTATTCCGGAATTCCTGAAGTGGTACGATATCAAATACGAACCGCAGAATACGATCCTGACATTGGATTATCCGGTTCTTATAGATCTGAGGCAATATTCCGGTATCGACGCTGTGTTTGAGTATGTAAAATGTCTCTCTATGGAACAAAGGTTTTTGAACAGATTTCCGGATGCTTATGTGACAGATACGCTGCGTGCGTATTCGGAAGAGTATGAGGAAATGTTTGAGAATCTCTGCGGGATCCTGCTTGCCGATATCGTGCGGCATATCTTGATAAAGAAGCCTTTGGACGGCGATGGACTGACAGAAGGCGATCGTGACAAGGTGCGGGCGGTGCTTGGGATGTATTCAGCAGAAGAAGCGAAAAAGGCAGTGCGCATAGCCGTGAGAAATTTTATCAGAGAATTCTGTGAAGATGATGTGGGACTGTGGAATTATGTTAAAAAAGAATGCGATAATATTACGACAAGAGAAATCCATTCCTTTACAGAGAAATAGGATGAGTCTGAGGATCCGGATCGGCGCTTACAAGCTTGAAAGCATTGGAAACAGAGGGGCGCAACTGTTGGTTGACAAATTTCCACGCGTTGTTTTCTTGTATTTTTCCTTCGCCGGAGTTAAATTCTATAATGTAGAACGGTATCAGCTTTTTGGAGCATGGCAGGTAAGGGTAAGAAATGCACAAAAACGGCAGGAACGAGAAAGGCAGGTAGATTAATGAATCTGGCGGAAAAACTTACAATACAAAGAAAGAAATCGGGTATGTCTCAGGAACAGCTTGCCGACAGGCTTGGCATCACCAGGCAGTCCGTAAGTAAATGGGAGGCAGGGAGCAGTATTCCCGAGATAGCAAAATTAGTTACCATGTCGGAGATCTTTCATGTCAGTCTGGACTATCTTTTGAAAGATTATCTGGACGATGAACAAGAGAATTTTAAAGAGAGAGATGACTGGCAAAAAGGGATGGCTGACGGGAGTGATAAGGATTGGCTGTCCAAGGATAATTCGCGTCTGGAAGAGAAAGTGGATGATATTGCCAGATATCTCAAAGGATATCAGTATACCAGTAAGACGAAGATTGCCGGTATTCCGCTTGTATCCATACGATTCTCCAGGCAATTGGGCAGAGACGGGGTAGCAAAGGGGATTATTGCGATCGGAAATGCAGCGATCGGTGTGGTCAGCCTGGGTGCTGTTTCTTTTGGAATTTTAAGTTTTGGTGCAGCGGCAGTGGGAATCCTGGCGATTGGCGCGCTTGCTGCCGGGATTATGGTATGGGGAGCGCTTGCAGTAGGGATCTTTGCGTTTGGCGCAGCGGCAGTGGGAATCTACAGTGCGGGTGTGGCGGCATTGGGGAAAGAGATTGCCGTGGGGGTGTCCGCCATGGGAGAGACAGCGGTCGGTGAAACGGCAAGAGGAACCCATTGTCTGCTGTATGAGAGGGGAGTGACCACAAAAGTTATGGTTGAGAATTTCCTCAGAGATACAAATCCTGGTCTCTGGGAACCGATCAGTGCGATGATGGCGGCGTTTGCGATGCATATCTGATCATGCGGTCAGTATACGAAAGCATATCTGATAATTTATTCCCGCGAGCAACGAGTCAAGCGGCATGCTTGCATGCACATTTGACTCTCGCTAATCGTAACTATTCATATCTCTCGTCGATCACGCGTTTGGATTTCTTCTCACTGCGCGGAAGAAGCCCTAATTCTACGACCTTGACAAGCGGCGTGAATCCGATTCGGCTCTTGACCGTACCTGTGATGCGCCTTGCCAGGTCAAGGAAATCAACACTTCCATTGGTCTCCACATAGAGACGCATCGTGTCACGTCCGTCCAGATGTGAGATGCGGATCTGATATTCGCTGGACACTTCCGGGAATCCCTTCAGGATCTCCTCGATCTGGCTTGGGAATACATTGACGCCTTTGATCTTCATCATATCATCGGTTCTTCCCATAATGATGTCCAGACGTGGAAATGGACTGTTGCAGGGACAGGTACCAGGAATGATGCGGGACAGGTCATGGGTCCGGTAACGGATCAGAGGCGCGCCTTCTTTCACGAGGGTCGTGATCACGATCTCACCCAGTTCCCCGTCTGGTACAGGCTTTAGCGTGACAGGATCTATGATCTCAATATAGAGATAATCATCCCAGTAGTGCATCCCTGTCTCGTACGGACAGTTGATCCCGATCCCGGGACCGTAGACTTCGGTAAGTCCGTAGATATCATAGAGTTCAATACCCAATTCCTTCTGGATCCTCTGGCGCATCTTCTCGCCCCAGCGTTCGGATCCGATGACTCCCTTTTTGAGATGAATCTTATCTTTGATCCCGCGTTTCTCGATCTCTTCCGCAAGAAGCAGGGCGTAAGAAGAGGTTGCACAGATCACGGTACTCTTCATATCCATCATCATCTGGAGCTGCTTATCGGTGTTGCCGGGACCCATGGGAACGACCATAGCGCCCAGCTTCTCTGCGCCCGCCTGGAAGCCGATGCCTGCGGTCCAGAGACCGTATCCCGGGGTGATCTGGATCCGATCCATGTTGGTGATGCCTGCCATCTCGTAACAGCGGGCAAACATGACTGCCCAGTCTTCGACATCCTTGGCGGTGTATGGGATGATCACCGGGAGTCCTGTGGTGCCGGAAGAGGAATGGATTCTTACGATGTCTTCTTCCGGAGCAGTCATAAGCCCCAGGGGATATGCCTCTCTTAAGTCATTTTTCTCGGAAAAGGGAAGCTTCTCGAAGTCTTCCGGGGATGAGATCCGGAAGATGCCGGCTTCTTCTAATTTTTTGCCGTAGAAGCTTCCTGCTTTTACAAGCGCCTGAATCTGTCTGTTTACCTGGTTGATCTGTAATTCTGATATCTGCATGATATATTGTCCTTTCTATTATGAGTGTTCCCGCACATAGGCAAGGGCGCGGAAGTTCAGTTCATGGAATCGTTCCGGAAGCCTTTCGCGGAGTGCTTCCTTGATCTCGTCTTCCTCAAGCCCAAGAGCGCCGCTGTGGATGGCGGCGCCGAGAAGCAGGATGTTGATAGCTTTGGCGGAACCAATTTCCCGGCATGCCTGCTTGGTATCTACCACAAGGAGCTTTGAAATATGCTTCCTGAGATAGCCGATCATCTGCTCGCCGTCATAAGGCGTATCTGTAAGAGCGGCGGTGACAGGCATAATGGCACGCCGGCTTACGATGATCTGTCCGTTTTCCTTCAGATACGGAAGCATGCGGACCGTTTCCCCCGGCTCGAAGCCGATGATGATGTCTGCCGTGCCTTTTGCGATCATGGGGGAATATAAGCCCTCTCCCATGCGGATGTGGCTGAATACACTGCCGCCCCGCTGTGCCATGCCGATGGTCTCGGCGCTCATGACGGGGATGTTCTTTTTCATTGCGGCTGCGGCGATTAATTTGGATGCAAGGACGGTTCCCTGGCCGCCGACTCCGCATAATACGATATTCTTATTCATGGCTTGCACCTCCTTTTGAAGCCTCCGGGCTGCGGGAAGGAACGATGGCGTTGGCAGGGCAGAGTTGGCTGCACAGTGTACATCCGGTACAGAGAGAGCCGTCGATACGGATGCTGCCGCCGGTTGCCGTCAGCGCCGGGCATCCAAGTTCACGGATGCATTTCTTACAGCGGATGCATGTTCCGGAGTCGACGGTCATAGCGCCGGATGGTTTTGTGACTGCGATACAAGGAGACCTGAAGATGATCGCTTTCACGCCGGGTTTGTCTGCCGTACGGCGGACGCAGGCGACGGACGCCGGATGATCCAAGGGGTCTGCGGTCTCGATCGTCTTAATGCCGATGCCCCTAAGAACCGCTTCGATATCAATCTTATCCACCACATTGCCCATCATGGTATGCCCGGTGCCCGGGTGAGGCTGATGTCCGGTCATTGCGGTGGTGGAGTTATCCAGTATGATCAGTGTCATATCCGCCTGATTGTATACGGCGTTGACGGCTCCGGGGATAGCGGATGCAAAGAAGGTGGAATCCCCTACGAATGCAAAGCAGGCGGTGTCCGGTTCCATATGGCGGACGCCCTGGGCGATTCCAAGCCCCGCGCCCATACAGAGGCAGGTATCTACCATGTTAAGCGGTATGGCGTTCCCAAGGGTATAACAGCCGATATCCCCGCAGAATATGGTCTTCCTTCCTTTCATAGCCGTCTTGACCGCATAGAAGGAAGCACGGTGAGGGCATCCTGCGCAGAGTACGGGCGGACGGACCGGAAGAGCCGGCGGTGCGTCTGCCTTCTGGCATTCGGAGCCGGCGGAAGCCTCGGACGGCTGTTCTTGAACCTGGTATCCGAGAAACTTGGCGATGTTCTGCCGTACGCTGTCCTGTGTATTTTCTCCGGCGTTGGGCACATGGCGCGTCAGCTTCCCATAGATCTTCACCGGGAGATGATGTTTCCCGCAGAGATAGGTAAGCTCCCGTTCAATGACAGGGTCTAGCTCTTCGATACAGAGTACCTCTTCCAGCCCGCCGAGGAATTCAAGGGCGAGTTTCTCCGGGAAGGGATGCGGCGTGGCGACTTTAAGAAGGCGGAGCTTCTCCGTCTGCTCCAGAGCCTCCATGGCATAGGTAAAGCTGATGCCGCCCGCGGCAATTCCCTGCTTTTTTTGAATTCCCCGGCTGGCATTGAAAATGCGGTTCCGTTCATATGCAGAGAAATCATCTGCCAATCTGACGTTCCTTTCTTCGATCCGTATATGATTTTGATAAGAAAGCCTTGGGAAGATCACCCACCGGGAACTGTCTTTGATAAAGCCTTCGGGAGAATGCCGCGTATATTCGGAAGGATCCTTTATCATGACGGAAGCATATCCGTGGCAGACTCTGGTGGTTGGACGGAAGAAAACGGGCGTGCCGTATTTTTCCGAATATGTAAATGCCTCCTGTATCATCTCATATGCTTCCTGGGCGGAAGTCGGATCAAAGCAGGGGAGCTTGGAGAATGCGGCGTAATGTCTGGTATCCTGCTCTGTCTGGGAAGAGATCGGTCCGGGATCATCCGCGACGAGGACCACCATTCCTCCTTTGACGCCTATATATGCAAGGCTCATCAGTGGATCGGAAGCTACATTAAGCCCGACCTGTTTCATGGTTACGAGACTGCGCGCCCCTGTATAGGCTGCCCCTGCGGCAACCTCCAGGGCAGCTTTCTCATTGACGGACCATTCGATGTAGGTCTGCCCGGTCCGGCGCCGCGCTGCCGTTTCCAGAACCTCGGAAGAAGGGGTTCCCGGATAACCGGATACCAGGTTCACTCCTGAGGCGATCGCGCCCATGGCGATCGCTTCGTTGCCCATTAAGTATTCTTTGTGCATAATGTCACCTCTTTATGTTATGTGTTACTATAAGATATGATGAAGTTGGATATTAACAAGTTTCTTCACGTAATAGTATCACAGCATTTTTATGAGGTCAATGTAAATGTCGGAAATGCTCTTGACGTATATCGAAGTGTGATATATAATAATTATATCGAAGTGCGATACAATGTAATACGATATAGCGTAATACAATGTAGCGTAATACGATGTAATGAGTTTCAAGGTAATAGATTTGATATGAATTAGGAAGGTGTGATGAGATGACAGACAGGATTAAGAGAGTATATGTCCCGATGACGGAGACAGGGTTCTATATCTTATACTGCCTGCAAAGCGAGATGCATGGATACAATATCGGGCAAGAGGTAAAGCGGATGACAGGCGGCGAAGTGACCATTAGTCCAGGAACCATGTATGGGACATTGTCTAAGATGGAGAAGGATGGACTGATCCGATTTGTAAGAGAAGAAGAAAAGAGGAAACGGTATGTGATCACGGAGCTTGGAAGCGAGGTACTGGGGATCGAGCTTCATCGGATTGAAAGATTATATCAGAATAGTAAAGGAGTGTACGCTTATGGCAGATAAGATCAGTTTCCATTTTTGGACCATTACGGATTATGAGAAAGAAGAACAGTTTTTGAGAGATCAGCATCGGGAAGGCTGGAGCCTGAGAAGATATTTGCTCCCGGGATTTTATCTATTTGACAGATGCGAACCAAGAGATATGGTATACAGGTTGGATTTTGACCAGGCGGCAAAGTGGGAGAAGACAGAATATCTTAAGATGTATCGAGACTATGGATGGGAATATCTCTTCGAGGTAAATGGTTTCAGTTATTTTCGGAAGCCTTCCGATGGAGCGGAAGATGAAGATATAGAAATCTTCAGTGATAATGAATCAAGGCTTGAGATGATCCGGCGGATCTTTCGAAGGAGGATGGTACCGCTTCTGTGCATCTTTCTGTGCGGTGTGATACCGCAGCTTTTCATTCAGAGTTTCTTATGGACGAAGGACAGATATGTGGCTTCAAAGGTACTTACTGTTACTTACTTGATACTTTTTGTGATGTACATATATCTGTTTGTCTATTGCGGGATCGGGATCAGAAGGCTTAAGCAGAAGTACGAGAAGAATTTTGAGGAATAGAATCCTGTACCGGGCGAAGAAGAACCTGAAGAAGCTAAAATAGTTGGACGATCAGGGAAGTATTGGGGACTGATCCGATTATTTTCACACAATCACCATATTTTTCTGTTATACTATAGAAGAACATACTCCGGACAGTCTGCCGGAGGGATGAAAGCTGTATGATAATAAGTTTGAATAGACGGAGGTTGCGGAAGTGGACAGGATTAAAGTATTAGTGGTTGATGATGAGAGCCGGATGCGTAAGCTGGTCCGGGATTTCCTTGAGCGGGAGGGATTCCGGGTGTTGGAGGCGAAAGACGGCGTGGAGGCAATGGAGTTCTTCTATTCGGATAAAGAGATCGCGCTGTTGATCCTGGATGTGATGATGCCGAATATGGACGGATGGCAGGTGTGCAGAGAAGTGCGTCAGACTTCTGATGTGCCGATCATTATGCTGACGGCGCGTTCGGATGAGCGGGATGAATTGCAGGGCTTCGAGTTGGGAGTAGACGAATATATCTCGAAGCCGTTCAGCCCGAAGATTCTTGTGGCGAGGGTTACGGCGATCTTGAGGCGCTCTAACGCATTGGATGCGGGACAGGCGGTTGACGCGGGCGGGATCAGTATCGACAGATCCGCGCATCAGGTGAAGATAGACGGCAGAGAGATAGAGCTTAGTTATAAGGAATTTGAGCTTCTGTCGTATTTTGTTGAGAATCAGGGGATTGCGCTGTCCAGGGAGAAGATCCTTAACAATGTGTGGAACTATGATTATTTCGGAGATGCCAGGACGATTGATACGCATGTGAAGAAGCTGCGGAGCAAACTGGGAGAGAAGGGGAACTATATCAGGACGATCTGGGGAATGGGCTATAAGTTCGAGGTGGAAGAAAGATGAGACATTCGGTCAAACGGCAGATGATCACCGTATTCCTCGGGCTGATCGTGTCTCTTGTGGCAACGCTTTTCGTGATCAACGTCCGGTTTTTGGAACCCTATTATATTGGGAATAAGAAGACGCAGTTTATCGAGATATATAGTGTGCTGAACCAGGCGGTTGCAAGCGGAGCGCTGAGGAATACGGAGCTTTCGGTAGAACTGCTCTATCTGTCGGAAAAGAGTAATATTTCCTTCCTGGTTCAGGATAGTTCGGGCGTGATCTATACCAATGTGCATGATCAGGAGCAACTGAGGAATCAGCTTAAAGGATACAGGCTTAATCAGGCGCAGAAGACGGGAAAGGTGTTGGACAGTACGGATGATTATCAGATCACGCAGTCCTGGAGCCCGTGGAATCAGACTGATTATGTGGAGATGTGGGGAAGCCTTGACGACGGAAGCCAGTTCCTGTTAAGAAGCCCTCTTGAGAGCATCAAAGAGAGCGCCAAGATATCGAACAGGTTCCTGCTTTCTATCGGGAGTGTTCTGATCCTGGTCGGGATCTTGTCGGTCTGGTATTTTTCGAAGCGTCTTACGGATCCGATCCTGGAGCTTGCCCTTCTTTCGGAGCGTATGGCGGATCTTGATTTCGAGGCTAAGTATACCAGCGGCGGCAGTGATGAGATCGGCGAGCTTGGGGCGAATTTCAACCGGATGTCCGAGAAGCTTGAGAGTACGGTCTCTGAACTGAAAAGTGCGAATAACCGATTGAAGGAAGATATCGAGCAGAAAGAACAGCTGGAGAGAATGCGGAATGAGTTTCTTGGAAATGTCTCCCATGAGCTGAAGACGCCGCTCGCGTTGATCCAGGGATATGCGGAAGGACTGAAGGAGGGGGTCAGCGACGACCCGGAGAGCCGGGAGTTCTATTGTGACGTTATCATAGATGAAGCGGCGAAGATGAATCAGATGGTGAAGAATCTGCTGACGCTGAATCAACTGGAATTTGGAGATGAGGATATCGTATTCGAACGGTTTAACTTAACGGAGCTTGTAAAAGGGGTCTTACAGAGTATGGAGATCCTTGCGGAGCAGGAAGGGATCCGGGTGATCTGTCAGCAGGCGGAGAACGTCTATGTGTGGGCGGATGAATTCAAGGTAGAGCAGGTGGTGCGCAATTATGTGAGCAATGCGTTCCACCATGTGGATAAGGAGAAGGTCGTAGAGGTAAAGATACAGATGAAAGAGAGTAAAGCAAGAGTGACGGTATTCAACACGGGAATGCCGATCGCCGACGAGGATATCAGGCACATCTGGGAGAAATTCTATAAAGCGGACAAAGCGCATACCCGCGAGTACGGCGGGAACGGGATCGGCCTGTCCATCGTGAAGGCGATCATGGAATCCTTCCATCAGAAGTACGGGGTAAATAATTACGATAACGGTGTTGAATTCTGGTTTGAACTTGATGTACAATGATTCTGTAGGAGAACCTGCATAAGATAAGAGGAGGGGATACGGGAGTGATAGCGATACTTGATTATGATGCCGGCAATATAAAGAGTGTGGAGAAGGCGCTTAAGCTTTTGGGGCAGGAGGTAACGGTCACGAGAGAACGGGAAGCTATTCTTAAGGCGGACAAGGTGATACTTCCGGGTGTCGGTGCGTTCGGCGATGCCATGGAGAAGATCCGCCGGTATGGGCTCTATGAAGTGATCCATGAGGTGACAGGACGGGGAACGCCGTTTCTTGGAATCTGCCTGGGGCTTCAGCTTCTGTTCGAGAGAAGCGAAGAGTCGCCCGGCGCAGAAGGGCTTGGGATCTTGAAGGGAGAGATCTTGCGGATACCCGACACGCCGGGGCTTAAGGTGCCGCATATGGGATGGAATTCTCTGGAATTCAGGGAGGACGGAAGGTTGTTTGAAGGCATGCAGAAGGAGCCTTATGTATATTTCGTGCATTCTTATTATCTCAAAGCGGCAGATGAAGGGATCGTGACGGCGGTCACGGAATACGGGACGCAGATCCATGCGTCGGTAGAGAGCGGCAATGTGTTTGCGTGCCAGTTCCATCCGGAGAAGAGCAGCGATGTGGGAATCCGGATACTTAAGAATTTCCTGTCTATATAATGCACAAGTAGATGATTGTTAGAAAGGACGGAGAAGCAGAATGCATACAAAGAGAATTATACCGTGCCTGGATGTGAACCGCGGACGCGTGGTCAAGGGAGTGAATTTCGTAGATCTGAAGGATGCGGGCGATCCGGTGGAGATCGGCAGGGCATATGATAAAGCTGGAGCGGATGAACTGGTATTCCTGGATATTACGGCGTCTTCCGATGCGAGAGGGACGGTCGTGGATATGGTCCGCAAGGTGGCGGAGACGGTATTTATCCCGTTTACAGTGGGCGGAGGCATCCGGACGGTCGATGATTTCAAGGCATTGCTCAGAGAGGGAGCGGATAAGATCTCCATCAATTCCTCGGCGATCAATACGCCGGAACTGATCAGTGACGCCGCGGATAAGTTCGGAAGCCAGTGTGTGGTAGTGGCGATCGATGCAAAGCGCAGGAGCGACGGGAGCGGTTGGAATATCTATAAGAACGGCGGCAGGATCGATGTGGGCATTGACGCGCTTGCGTGGGCAAAAAGAGTGGAGAAGCTGGGCGCGGGAGAGATCCTGCTTACGAGTATGGATTGCGACGGCACGAAAGCAGGGTATGATCTTGCGCTTACCAGAGCCGTGGCGGATGCGGTATCGATCCCGGTCATTGCGTCAGGAGGCGCGGGGACGTGCCGGCATTTTTACGAGGCTTTGACGGATGGGGGTGCGGACGCGGCGCTGGCGGCATCGCTCTTTCATTATAAAGAATTGGAGATCAGGGAAGTGAAGGATTATCTGCGAGGAGAAGGAATACCGGTGCGTATCTGACGATGCAAAGGATGACAGAAGGGTGAAGGAGGGCAGGCTCATATAGCGGGAAGGAGGGAGGCTGTATGAAGGAATTGCTTTTCGGCGGGCTGAAGATGGGATATCTGCGGGAGCTGAATCTTGTTTCCATTCTTTTCAGAATCTTTCTGTCCGTTATGATCGGCGGGTTCTTGGGGATGGAGCGTGGAAAGAAGAACCGTCCGGCGGGACTTAGGACGTATATTCTGGTGTGTCTTGGATCGGCGCTCGTAATGATGACGAACCAGTATGTGTATCTTACATACCAGACCGGCGACCCGATGCGCCTGGGAGCCCAGGTGATCAGCGGCGTCGGTTTCCTTGGCGCCGGGACGATCATACTGACCGGAAGGAATAAGATCATGGGGATCACCACTGCCGCCGGCTTGTGGACGGCAGCCTGCGGCGGATTGGCGATCGGTGTCGGTTTTTATGAGGGCGCTGTCCTGGGAGGGATCGTGATCGCGTTCACGGTATCCGGTTTGCTGAGATTCGACATCTGGCTTCGGAAGAAGTCAAAGTATCTGGAACTGTATGTGGAATATAATGCGGAAAAGGGCGCGTTCAGCGGGTTCTTACAGTATGCCAGAGAGCATCAGTTTGAGGTGAAGAATATTCAGATCAGCAAAGGGTATATGTGGCAGAGCTCCGAGGGAAGGCAGAGAACGCTCAGTTATATCGTGACTGTTTCCAGTCAGGTCCACCGTACACATTCGGAGATGATCGAGGTGCTGGCACATGAGAAAGGTGTTCAGTTTATTGAGGAATTATAAATAGATTTTGAGAATACAAAGACAGGATGCGGGAGGAAATTAAGAGATGAAAAAGAGCAATCCAATAGCATTGGCGCCGATCGGCGTGTTTCTGGTGCTGTATCTGGGACTGGGAGTTTTATTTGAATATGTATTAAAGATTCCGATGGGATTCTATAATATTCCGATCGTGGTCGCTTTTCTTGCGGCGATCTTAGTTGCATGTACGCAGAATAAAGAGAAAAGCTTTGATGAAAAATTAGGGATCATGGCGCAGGGACTGGCGGATAAGAATATTATAACCATGCTGCTGATTTTTTTGATGGCGGGAACGTTTGTGGGGGTTGTCGGCAGGAGCAGCGCGGAGAGTGTTGCGTATTTTATGCTTTCTCTGATACCGGCAAAGTTTTCGATCGCCGTTCTTTTTGTGGTTGCGTGTTTTGTGTCTACGGCAATGGGAACTTCCGTAGGAACGATCACGCTGATCACGCCCATTGCGGTGACAGTGGCTAAGGCGTCCGGCTTCAGCCTTCCGCTTTGTATCGGTTCTGTTATGGGCGGGGCAATGTTCGGAGACAATCTGTCCTTTATCTCCGATACAACGATCGCAGCATGTAACGGGCAGGGATGTGCCATGAAGGATAAGTTCAGAGAGAATTTTAAGATAGCATTTCCGGCGGCGCTCGTTACGTTGGGGATCATTCTGGGCTTGTCTCTTCGGATGGATCTAAGCGGATCACTGGGACAGGAGTATCACCTGGTGCAGGTAGTGCCGTATGTTCTTGTGCTGCTTGGCGGGATCATGGGAATCAATGTATTCCTGGTCTTGTTGGTAGGGATCGTATCCGGTTCGGTGATCATGCTTGCCACAGGGCAGACGGCTCCGACAGACCTGCTTGCCAACATGGGCTCCGGTGTATCGGGAATGTTTGAGACTTGTATGGTTGCGATCCTGGTTGCGGCAATGTGCGCGCTGATCCGGGAACACGGCGGGTTCGAGGCGCTGTTATCCGGGATACGGCGTGTATTCAAAGGAAATAAAGGCGGACAGGTAGGGATGGGGCTGCTTGTCTGTGCCATGGATATCGCGACGGCGAATAATACGGTGGCGATCGTTATGGCGAATCCGATCGCAGGCGAGATGGCGCGGGAGTATGGCGTTACACCGAAGAAGACGGCGTCTTTGCTGGATACTTTTTCCTGTATTTCGCAAGGGGCGATCCCTTATGGCGCGCAGATGCTGGTGGCGATCTCGGCGGCAAATGAACTGGGCTTTGAGGTGACGGCGTTCGATATCCTGCCCTGCTTGTTTTATCCGGGATTATTGTTGCTCAGTTCGCTTATATTTATCTTCCTCGTTCCGCAGAAAAGCGCAGAAGAATCTTCGGAGAGAAGGGGGTAAAGAGATATGGCAGCGATCAATAATGACTGGTTGGAAGCGCTGAAAGAGGAGTTTCGTAAGCCTTATTACAAGAAATTATTTGAAACGGTAAACCAGGAGTATAAGACGAGACTGGTGTTCCCGCCTGCGGATGATATATTCAATGCATTTCATCTGACTCCGTTACATAAGGTCAAGGTGGTGATCCTTGGACAGGATCCTTATCATAATCACGGACAGGCACATGGATTATGCTTCTCCGTGAAGAAGGGTGTGGAGGTTCCGCCCTCCCTGGTCAATATCTATCAGGAGCTGCATGACGACCTGGGGTGTCGGATCCCGGATCATGGGTGTCTTACAAAGTGGGCGCAGCAGGGGGTTCTGATGCTGAATACGGTACTTACGGTGAGGGCGCACCAGGCGAATTCTCATCGGGGGATCGGATGGGAAGAGTTCACGGATGCGGCGATCACGGCGTGTAACGGACAGGACCGTCCGATCGTATTCATCCTGTGGGGATCGCCGGCGCAGCGCAAGACGAAGATGCTGACGAATCCGAAGCATCTGATCTTGAAGGCGCCGCATCCAAGTCCTCTGTCAGCCTACAGAGGTTTCTTTGGGAGCAAGCCGTTCAGCCAGACGAATGAATTCCTTAAGGAGCAGGGAATAGAGCCGGTGGACTGGCAGATTGATTAAGTGGAGGAATGTTATGGGGAAACAGTATGATCTTATTATCATTGGCGCCGGCCCGGGCGGATACGTGGCGGCGAAGAAAGCGGCAGGATTGGGGATGTCGGTTGTCCTGATCGACAAAGGAGATGTGGGCGGAACCTGTATCAACCGCGGGTGTATCCCGACAAAGGCGCTGATCCACACGGCGACGCTGTATCATGATATGGTGGAGTGCGGGAAATTCGGGTTATTCGCGGAGAAGGTAGGATTCGACCTGCAGAAGATCTATGAGTATAAGGATCTGTCCGCGGCAAGGATGCGCTTGGAGCTTGAGCGGGAATTTGACGAGCTGGGGATCGTGTCTGTGCGGGGAACGGCAACGATCCAGAGTGACAAAAGGGTGCGTGTTGCACTGGCGGACGGCAAGACGGAATACTTTGAGGGAAGGTATATACTCATTGCGACGGGGGCGAAGGCACGGATGGTTGATATTCCGGGGATGGATCTGCCGGGCGTGATGACCAGTGAGGAATTGCTTACGTCAAATGAGAGCAGGTACCGAAGCCTTTTGATCCTTGGGGGCGGTGTGATCGGAATTGAGCTTGCGACTGTATTCAACGCCCTTGGCGGGAAGGTGACCATTGTTGAAGTATCTGACCGGCTGCTTCCTAATATGGACAGGGAATTTTCGGATACATTGGAAGAGATCCTTACAGATCGCGGCATTGAGATACATAAAGAAAGTATTCTGGAGGAAGTGAAGAGAAGGGACAATGGCTTATGCTGCCGGTATGTATGCCACGGAAAGAATCAGGAGACGGAAGTGGACGCTGTGCTGGTATCCGTAGGAAGGACGGCGAATACGGAAGGGCTGTTCGATCCGGATGTGCCGATCCGGATGGAGAACGGCAGGATCGTGGTGGATGATTTCTTCGAGACGAGTATCCACGGGATCTATGCAGTCGGTGATGTGGTGGGACAGGTTCAGCTTGCCCATGTTGCCTCTGCGCAGGCGACTTATGTGGTGGAGAGGATGAACGACGTTCCGGCTTCCGTCATCGTTGAGATGGTGCCGAGCTGTCTGTTCGTACCTATATCCATCGTACCGAGCTGTCTGTATACGGATCCGGAGATTGCTTCCGTGGGCATTACGGAAGAAGAGGCGAGGAAGAAAGGCGTTCAGATCCGCTGCGGCAGATATGTGATGGACGGGAATGGGCAGTCGATCATATCGAAGGAAGAGCGGGGCGTGATCAAGGTCTTATTTGCGGCGGACAGTGATGTGATCCTGGGCGCGCAGCTGATGTGTCCGCGGGCGACGGATATGATCGGAGAATTGGCGACGGCGATCGCCAACGGCCTGACGTCGGCGCAGCTGATGTATGCGATGCGGGCGCATCCGACTTATAATGAGGCGATCTCCTGTGCGGTGGAGAACAGCAGGAAGAAGAGAGCATAGCAGGATGGAGGAAGAGATGGAAGAGCGTAGGATGGACAGGCAATTTGACTTCTTCAGAGAGATTGACAAGGAGAAATTCATCGAAAGGCAGACGTATCTGACCGATGCGGCGCGCAAGGAGAATGATGCCGAACATGCGTGGCATATGGCGGTCATGGCTATTCTTCTGAGCGAGTATTCCAACGAGAAGATAGACGTGCTTAAGACAGTGACGATGCTTCTGATCCATGACCTGGTGGAGATAGACGCCGGGGACACGTATGCGTATGATGAGGAAGGCAAGAAAACCAAACGGGTGCGGGAAGAAGCGGCGGCTGACCGGATCTTCGGGCTTCTGCCGGACGATCAGGGGGAGCAATTCAGGGAGCTGTGGGAGGAATTCGAGTCGGGAGAGACTGCGGAAGCGAAATTTGCCCATGCGATGGATCATATCCAGCCGCTTATGCTGAATGCGGCGACGGATGGCAAGAGCTGGGAAGAGCACGGGATCCGGCTTAGCCAGGTTCTGGGACGTAACCGGAATACGGCAGAAGGCTCCGGGCAGTTGTGGGAATATGCGTATCAGAAGTTTATTGCTCCGAATGTGGAGAAGGGGAGACTTGCGAAGGATACAGGAACACAAAAGGAGTGAAGATGCGATGCTTGCGATAGCGATCTGCGACGACGAAAAATATTACAGGGACAGGATTTATATTCTGCTCCGGGAATATCTGGACGGGCATGGCATTACTGCCTCTGTGGAGCATTTTTCCTCCGGGAAGGAATTTCTCTTGAAGAGGGAGAATCTTGTGAAATATGATATCGTATTTCTTGATATTAATATGGAAGATGTGGATGGAATCCGGACGGCACAGATGATCCGTGATTATCAGTCAAAGACCTGTATTGTACTTGTAACGGCATTCATGAGTTATGTGTTGGAAGGGTACAAGGTGGGAGCCGTGCGCTACGTTATGAAGGATCGTATGGAGGATCAGATGCCGGAGTGCATGGACGCGATTCTTAAGAAGATGCAGCTTAGGGAAGCTGCATTTTCCTTTGTAGAGGGTGAAAAGACTTTATATACGGACAATATTCTTTATGTGGAGAGCAGGAAGCATAAGTGTATCTTTTACTATATGGAGAAGGAGATGGAGACATACCAGATCTATGAGAAGCTGGACCGAATGGAAGAGAAGTTGTCGGAGTATGGATTTCTCAGGATACACAAAAGCTTTCTTGTGAATATGAAGCATGTCAGATGGATCCGGAATTACCTGGCTGTGCTTGACTGCGGGGAAGAACTGCCGGTGCCGAGGCTTCGGTTTACGAAGGTGAAGGAGGCGTTTACGGCGTATAAGGGGGAGATATAGATGGGAGTGATCGTCAATCTGATATTCAGCCTGATGGCAGGAATGAGCTGTAACGCCTTCTTCGGAGCGGTACTGTCCCGGAAGCGGAGGCTAAAGGATCTGCCGTTTCCGGATATCGTAACAGAAGGGATGCAGTTTCTTGCGTTCGTGGTGGTGTTCCTGGTGATCGCGTATACAGAAGCGCCGGGGTATCTGCTTCAGCCTTTGCGAGTGATCGTATTCCTCAGTGTTATTATTCTGCTCTTCTTCCGGGCAAGAGTCAGGGAAACGCTTCTTCTTGCACTGCTTTGGTGTGCGTTATACTGGGTGTTGAACCTGCTGGCGGTGTCCGCAGCTTACATTCTGCCAGGACGGCATGCGGGGATACAAGAGCTTTCGGATCTGTTGTGCGTCGGAGTGATGTTGGGGCTGTCATTGGTATTCCGCTATAAATACGACGGCTTGCGGAAGGGTTTTGAGAGGGCTGACCGGGGTCTCTTGGCATGGTCTGCGACAGGGAATATTCTGCTTGCCGTGGTGGTGACAGTATGGATCTGGAATGGAGATTCCGGGAACAAAGGTGAGATTTTTGCCATAGCCGCCGGGTATGCGGGGATGAATGTACTGATCTTATATTTTATCGGACATATCATGAAAAAGGAGTCAGAGATACAGAAGGCGTATCTTATGCAGGAAAAATTGCAGAATCAGTTGGAACTCTATCAGAATATGCAGGAAAATGACATGCGGCGCCGCCGGTATCTTCATGATTACAAGAATCAGTTAGGGTGTATCCAGGGTATGTTAGAAGCCGGGCGGATGCAGGAAGCGCTTGTCTATATAAAAGAATTGAATGGAAGTATCCGTAAGGGAGAGGACCATGTCGATACGAAGCATCTGGTGGTGAACACGGTGCTGAATCAGAAATATCTGTATGCACAGGAGAGAGGGATCACGATGGTGATGGCAGTCAATGATCTGTCTTCGCTTTCTATGAGCCGGGAGGATATCGTCACGCTCCTTGTGAATCTTCTGGATAATGCAATTGAGGCATGTGAGAAGTTGGATGAGAATAAAATGATACGCTTCAAGATGATATTAGAAGAAGGCGGCTTGACGGTCTCGGTACGCAATCCGGTGAGAGAACCCGTTGTAGTAAAAGGGAAGGTGATCGCCACTACGAAAGGAGAGAAGGATCGGCATGGGCTCGGGTTCTTGAACATCCAATCGGTGATCGAAAAGAACCAAGGAACAAGTGTCATGGAATGCAGGGACGGATGGTTTTGCTTTTCCGCCATGATCTCAGGAGTATAGGCGCCTTTTTATGTTGTCTGACCGTCGATTCATGCTTTGCGGGTTGCTATGTCTGTTATGAAGCAATAAGATATAGTTACAGAACGCAGAAAATGGAGGGCGAGACAGATGAAGATATGTAAAAAAGGGATTTCGGTATCACTGGCGGTAATAGTGCTTCTTACAGCCTGTGCAGGAAGAATGAAAAGCGCTGAGACAGATACCCCTGAGAAGATGGCGGAGCAGGTGATGAGATCGGTCAAAGAACTGGACCTGGAGACCTTCAATGCATATACGGATAATTATGAAGGGAGCCGCCGGGGACTGTTCGGATTGTTGGGAGATCGGGAGTATAAAGTCTTCCAGGATATTCTGCAGCCTCATATTTTCGAGAGCAGACGGTATAAAGAGAAGCGTAGGTTTGCAGAAAAAGTCGTTGAGGAGTTGGAATGGGATCTCGGAGAGGTCCGGGAAGAAGACGGCGGTGAGAAGGCAAGGATCAAGATGACGGTAACGAACAGAGACATGGCAAAAGCGTTGGAACTCTACATCATGTGGATCATGGAGGATATCATGGAAGATACAGAGATGGGAGCCCTTTCTCTGATCAAAGATATTCCTGCTGCGGTAAATGGATGTAACGAAGACCTGATCCGGTTTATTGATGAAACCAGAGATACTTGGACAGATGATGTGACGGTCACGGCGTATAAAGAAGACGGTGTGTGGAAGCTGCATCTTACGGATGAATTCATCAATGCACTTATGGGAAATATGGATCCGGATGAATATGAAGATGAATGGGATAGATCCATAGATGGATCCGCGGAAGAGACAGAATCAGAGTATACCCGGCAGAACGCATGGTAATGCGTGCCCTGCCGGGCTTTTTCGTATTTTCTATGCTGCATATGTTACAGGCTGTAGGGGCCGGACAAGACCTCGCGCGCCACATAAAGGGAGCGGTCCGGGCGGGTGGCGAGAGTCCATTTGACCAGAGAGATCCTAAGATTGCGGATCTCGATGCATGTGACGCACCTTGGATGCACGCAGCTTCCCGTGTTGCAGTAGGAGACGGATCCGTCGAGCATGGGACGGTGTGTATGTCCTGTGATCAGCACGCACGAATTCCGGTCTGCCCAGTCGGACAGAATGCGTTCCACCTTCTTCTTCTTGGTATTATTCTTCGCGGCGCTGGTAGGATCAAGGAAACCGGCGGATTCCAGCGGTTTCCAGACATACCTGACCAGAAACCGGGAGGTGCGCCACAGGACGCTGTTGAAGAAATCCGCCTGATGGCCGTGGGTCAGATAGATCTCCCGGCGGGATGCGGCGTCGGTATTTGGAATGGTCTGCTTTGTGCCGCAGCGATCCGCCGGATCAGCTGCAGTGCAGGCGGTTCCCGGTGGATCGGCGTGCCAGTTATTAGATATATTTTTTAGGATCACCCCGGGATAGAAGACGATACCGGGGAATAATTCCTCTTCTTTACTGGCACTGCAGGGGTAGGAAGAACAGGCTTTTGTGATGAACCGGGGGTTCCTCTTAACGATGTCGTGGTTTCCGTACAGCAGGACGAGCCGCCCTTCCTTGTGGAACTGCGAGAGCAGCCAGAAGGTATTATTGTGGATGGACTTGATCGCGTCAAAAGAGCGGTTCTCCCACAATTCATCGCCGTCGCCCAGTTCGATATAGGTATATCCATGAGTATAGTAATGCTGTAATGCGGCAAAGTACAGGTTTTGGTTCTTAAGGAAGTTATCGTTGTTCGTGCCGCAGCCGCGGTGGCAGTCACTGAAGAGGATGTACCGGGAGGAAGGCGTAAGGGGCAGCACCGGGGCATGGGCGAACGCCGCATTAAGCCTCTTGTCAGCGGACATGCCGAAACTTTCTCCTGCCTTTTCGTTTGCTCTTCTTATGCCGGATGTGCATCATATGCCGGAAAGCAAACGGCATGTACTCATAGAGATACAATAACTTATCCATAGTAAAGCAGAGATCCTTCGTGACATGACGGTAGATCCGCAGGAACATACGGTTCTTCCACTGGGCGAACGCCGCCCGGATGCGGCGGGTGCATCGGGGCTGCTGCGTGTGCGGCGAAGCAAATTCGAAGGAAACACGCTGCCGGCATACCTCGATATCCGAAGAGGAGTATCCGCATTCAAGCATGCCCCGGACAAATGCATGCAGCATTTCGAAGGACGGGAAGGTGATCTGGATCTTCAGGGTAAGCTGATCCGGCGCCGCGTAGTGCCCCATGCGAAATCCCGTCAGCCACCAGTGCCTTTGCGCCACCCGGTAGAGAGAAGCGCTCCGGTCGTGCAGGGTGAATTCGAAGAAAGGCAGGTCGTCGTCCGGCACCGTATGGAAGAGTGTAGATTTCCTCTGGTTTCTGGAGACAAGGGATTCCGCTTTGTAGATCCCGATCTCGGCGCCGGTATTGATGCCGTACTGTCCTTTCCACAGTTCGATCATCCAGGTACAGCCCTTATGATCAAAGTAAATAGGTTCGCAGTCAAAGACCATGTTGAACAGATCCGCGCTCTTGTCGTAGAGCCAGCAGTATCCAAAATCCCTCTGCCATGCGTCTTTCAGAGAGGTGAAGATGTCCTGGGACAGAAGGTATTCGAAACCGAACGGCCGGATCAGTTCATTTAGCCGGCAGAGCTTTTCCTTGACCGGCATGCAGCAGAGTTTCCTTATGATCGCCTTCTTGCGCCAGAACATCAGCAGAGCGCAGATGATCAGCAGCAACAGGATAAATGGGAAAATGATATACATAATATAGATCCTTTCATCATAATAATAGTAGTTACTGCATTGTATGCCGGAAAATGTCAGGTGTGCCAGAGCGTGTTTGAAATTGGGAATTGTAAACAATCCGGTTTCCGAGTATAATATAGGAAAATATATGTCAAAATAAGGAAGGAAAGAGGAACAGAAGAATGGGAAGTATATTCGATATCTTAGGGCCTGTCATGGTAGGTCCGTCCAGTTCTCACACGGCGGGCGCAGCCCGGATCGGAATGGTCGCCAGACAGTTGTTCGGCAGACAGCCCGAGAAGGCTGCGGTGTATCTCCATGGTTCATTTGCAGCAACGGGAAAGGGACATGGGACGGACCGGGCGCTTATTGCAGGGCTCCTGGGAATGAAGCCCGATGATATGCGGATTCCGGACAGTTTCGAGATCGCGGCAGAAGAAGGGATGACATTTACCATTGCGCCGAAAGAGATCAGAGAGGCGCATCCGAACACAGCGCAGGTCATCATGGAGGCAGAGGGCGTAGCTCCGATGAAGATCCAGGCATACTCGGTCGGCGGCGGAAGGATCAGGGTCTGCGAGATTGACGGGATAGATGTGAATTTCAGCGGTGAGAGCAATACGCTGATCATCCGTAATATAGACGAACCGGGAAGGATCAAAGAAGTTGCGGTGGCGCTTAGTAATGCCGCGATCAACATTGCCACGATGCAGGTATTCCGCGACAAGCGCGGAGGGCATGCCATTATGGTGGTGGAGACGGACCAGATCGTGCCGCAGGAGGCGATGGACGATCTTGCGAACAAGGATGGGATCATAAGGGTGAAGTTTTTATTGGCAAATTGACGAGAAAGGATAGTAAGAAGATATGTCTTATCAATCAATGGAAGAGGCACGGATAAGGTGCGAGAAGGAGGGAATCCCGTTCTGGAAAGCGGTTCAGTCAGAGGATGCGAATGAGCGCCAGATCACGGAGGAAGATTCCTGGAATGTGATGAAGCAGATGTGGCGGACGATGCTGGACAGCCTGGACGCCTATGACCCGGAGCTGATGAGCAGGAGCCGGATGGTAGGGAGGGAAGGCGGCATGATGGACGCCTACCGGGAAGCCGGAGATACGCTATGCGGAGACTTTATGGCGAAGGTCATGAGCAATGCCTTGAAGATGGGGTGTAACAATGCCTGTATGAAGCGGATCGTAGCGGCGCCGACGGCGGGAGCCTGCGGGGTGATGCCGGCGGTACTTGTGACGTACTACAGGGAATATGATGTTGCGGAGGAGAAGATGATCGAGGCGCTGTATGTGGCGGCGGGGATCGGCCAGATCATTGCCAACCGGGCGTATCTTGCCGGAGCTTCCGGAGGATGCCAGGCAGAGGTGGGGTCCGGATCTGGTATGGCGGCGTCCGCGATCTGCCATGTGAAGGGCGGCAGTACGGATCAGATCGGACATGCCTGCGCTATGGCGCTTAAGAACCTGATGGGACTGGTATGCGATCCGGTTGGCGGCCTGGTGGAGGTCCCTTGTGTGAAGAGAAATGTAGGCGGCGCGTTTAACGCGATCGCGGCGGCGGATATGGCGCTGGCGGGGATTGAGAGCCAGATTCCCGTGGATCAGGTTATTGATGCGATGAAGGAAGTCGGGGACAAGATGGACGTAAGCCTGCGGGAGACAGGTTTTGGCGGAGTGGCAGGAAGCATGAAGGCGGCGGAGATCGTCGAGAGAATGAATATGTAGTAGTGAGAAATGGATGGCAAGAGTATCAGATTCAGCCTGCGCAGAGGTGTTTTACGGGTGCGCGGGCTGATTGCATATGGAAGGAGAAGTAAGAGAATGACTTTAGAAGAGATCCGTGCAGAGATCGATCTTATTGATAATGCAATAAAACCGCTGTTTGTCAGAAGAATGGAGTGTGCAAAGCATGTTGCCGAAGTCAAGGCAGATGCAGGAGGCGACGTATATGTGCCGGAGAGGGAGCTGGCAGTTATCGAACGGCGTTCTTCCGATATGGAAGCAGATATCAAGGAGGAATACATCGCATTCCTCAGGCATCTCATGAGTGTCTGCAGAAGATATGAATATGGGTTATTGGAGGGAATGCAGGCGCAGGTTGTGGAGGAAGCGCTTCATGCCGCAGGTTTGCCGGCAGACATGGAGCATGAGAGGGTAGAGATCGGATTTGGCTGCAGCTATGAGGCGAGCTGCCTGAACACCTTTGTGAATATGGCGAAGCTGAACCGGATCGGGATCATCCGGATGCAGGCAGAACTTCAGGAAGGGCGGCAGCAGGTGACGATGACGCTTGCGGGAAATGTGAAAGACGAGGGAATGAAGTGTCTGCTGTGTCAGATCGGGAAGGAATCAGATGGGTTCAGGATATTGGGGCTTAAATAGAGCGATGCTGACAGACTGCACGTTATGTCCGAGGGAATGCCATGTCAACCGCATGGAAGGAAAGAGGGGATACTGCAAGGAGACAGCAACACTTGCAGTTGCAAGAGCGGCGCTGCATATGTGGGAGGAGACGTGCATCTCCGGAGAGAGTGGATCCGGCACGGTATTCTTCTGCGGGTGCAATATGGGCTGTATCTTTTGCCAGAATCATAACATCTCAGGCGCAAAAGCCGGAAAGGAGATCACGGTAGACCGTCTGGCACAGATCTTTCTGGAATTACAGGAACAAGGGGCGTGCAATATCAATCTGGTGACGCCGACACATTACGTCCCGCAGATCGCAGAGGCGTTATGCCTTTCGAGGAAGCGGGGGTTAGCGCTCCCGGTCGTGTATAATACCAGCGGCTATGAGAAGGCGGAAACCCTGCGGATGTTGAGGGGATCTGTCGATATCTACCTGCCGGATTTTAAATATATGGATGAAGAGCTTGCAAAAGAGTGTTCTGACGCGCCGGATTATCCGGCATATGCAAAGCAGGCGTTGGCGGAGATGTATAGGCAGACGGGAGGATTCAAGATTGACGGACAGACCGGCATGATGCGAAGCGGAGTCATCGTCCGGCATCTGGTGCTTCCGGGACACGTGAAGGATTCCCGGGAGGTGATCCGTTATCTTTATGAGACATACAAAGACCAGATCCTGATCAGCATCATGAACCAGTATACGCCCATGCCCCGGGTATCCGGACATCCATTGCTGGGACGTAAGGTTACGAGAAGAGAATATGAGAAGGTAGTGGACTATGCGTTGGAGATCGGCGTGGAGTGTGGATATATCCAGGAAGGCGAGGCAGCCCTGGAGAGCTTTATACCGGAATTTGACGGCATGGGAGTGTAGCTGAAAGAAACAGTGTGAGGAGAGACAGAGAATAAGATGGAAAAGATTACATATGAGTGGGTTCGCTCCCGCCGCAAGACGATGGCGCTCCAGATCAAGGAAGACGGACGGGTGATCGTGCGTACGCCGTATTCCGTATCCCGCGCAAAGGTGGAACAATTTCTGGAAGAGAGGATGAAGTGGATACTCAAGAATCGGCAGGAGATCATGGACGCATGCAAGAAGAAGGCAGTGATCACGGAGGAAATGCGTAAGGCAGGTGTGAAGAAGGCGCTGCAGGTATTTCCGGAACGTGTGGAGTATTATGCCCGGCAGATGGGCGTCTCTTACGGCAGGATCACCATACGGGAACAGAAGACCAGATGGGGGAGCTGCAGCGGCAAAGGGAATCTGAATTTCAACTGGAAGCTGACGCTGATGCCGCCGGAAGTGCTGGATTATGTTGTGGTGCATGAACTGGCGCACAGAAGGGAGATGAACCATTCCCGTGATTTCTGGAAGATCGTGGAACAAGTGCTGCCGGATTACCAGGAGCGCAGGAAGAGGTTGAAGGAATTGTCGGTTTCTCTTTAGATGCGTGTCTCGGCGCCAAATGGAAGGCTTATTGTAAGATTAAGAAAGGATGGGACGGTAATTCTATGAAGAAACCATATTTCCCGCTGTTTACAGATATATCCGATAAGAAGATCGTGGTGGTCGGAGGCGGAAAGATTGCGACGAGAAGAGTGGATACGCTTCTGGAATTTGCAGATGATATCAGCGTTGCGGCGCCAGAGGCTTCAAAGCGGATCAGGAAGCTTGCGAAGGAGGGATATATCGTCTGGAAGGAGTGCGCCTATCAGGCGGAGCTTCTTACGGGAGCGGACCTGGTGTTGGCGGCGACGGATGACGCCGCATGCAATGAGAAGATCGTGGAAGACTGCAGAGCGCGGGGGATCCTTGTGAACACGGCACATAAGAAGGAATTGTGTGATTTCTATTTCCCTGGGATCTTGCGGCAGGAGGAGCTGGTGATCGGCTTTGGCTCCAACGGAAGGAGCCACAAGAAGGTGAGAGAGATAAGGGAGAAGATGGAGCAGATGCTGCGGGAATGATAGTGAAATATCAAACGGAGATGTCAGAAAGTTAACACAATTTGGGAGCGGAATTTGTAGATTTTTGAAAATTTATATGGTAGAATGAAATTTAGCGGATATGTTTTTTAACGTTACCAGAATAAAATAATCAAGGGAGGTAGAATACGAATGCTTTCTAACAAATCTACGGTACCGTTCAACGGAACCAAAGAGCAGGAGAAAGAACTGCTGGCAGTGATCCATGAATTGAAGGATGAGAAGGGCGCTTTGATGCCGATCATGCAGAAAGCGCAGGATATCTATGGATATCTGCCTTATGAGGTTCAGAAGATCATTTCTGACGAGACAGGAATACCGTTGGAGAAGATCTATGGAGTCGCGACATTCTATTCACAGTTCAACTTAAGCCCCAAGGGGCGTTACCGTATCTCCGTATGTCTTGGAACGGCGTGTTATGTCAAGGGTTCCGGAGATATCTACAACAAGCTGATGGAGAAGCTTGGGATCGTCGGCGGAGAGTGTACTCCGGACGGAAAGTTTTCTCTGGATGCCTGCCGGTGCGTCGGCGCCTGCGGCCTTGCGCCGGTCATGCTGATCAACGATGAAGTATACGGCAGACTGACAGTGGACGATATCGACGACATTCTGGCGAAATACGAATAAGAAAGGGAGGTATGAAGATAGCATGAAATCTCTGGAAGAATTAAAAGCGATAAGAGAAAAAAATCAAGGGGATATAAGCTTGCGTTCCGGACATGAAGTAAAGGCAGAATCCAAGTACCGCCTGCATGTTCTGGTATGCGGCGGAACAGGATGTACTTCCTCCGGCAGCCAGAAGATCAGAGAGAAACTGGAAGAAGAGATCAAGAGAAATGGGCTTGAAGAAGAGGTTGCCGTGGTAAAGACCGGGTGCTTTGGGCTGTGTGCGCTTGGCCCGATCATGATCGTATACCCGGAGGGCGCTTTTTACGCTATGGTGAAGGAAGAGGATATCCCGGAGATCGTGTCCGAGCATTTATTGAAAGGCAATGTGGTTGAGCGTCTGTTGTATGACGAGACGGTGAAGGGGAATAATGAGATCTTGCCTCTGCAGGAGACTCAGTTCTATAAGAAGCAGCACAGAGTCGCACTGCGTAACTGCGGCGCCATCAACCCGGAGAATATCGAAGAGTATATCGGGACCCGCGGATATGAAGCGCTGGGTACGGTGCTGACGACGAAGAAGCCGGAAGAGGTTATCCGGACGATCCTGGACAGCGGACTTCGCGGACGCGGCGGCGCAGGTTTCCCGACCGGTCTTAAGTGGAAGTTTGCGGCGGCGAATCAGGCGGATCAGAAGTATGTCTGTTGTAATGCCGACGAGGGGGATCCGGGCGCATTCATGGATCGTTCCGTGTTGGAAGGCGACCCTCATGTAGTATTAGAGGCTATGGCGATCGCCGGTTATGCCATCGGCGCATCACAAGGTTATATCTATGTCCGCGCGGAATACCCGATCGCGGTGGAGAGGCTGAATATCGCCATAAAGCAGGCGAGGGAATACGGCCTTCTCGGCGAGGATATCTTTGGCACGGGTTTCCGGTTTGATATTGAGCTGCGCTTAGGAGCAGGAGCATTTGTCTGCGGTGAAGAGACGGCGCTTATGACGTCCATCGAAGGGCACCGGGGCGAGCCTCGCCCGCGTCCACCGTTCCCGGCTCTTAAGGGACTGTTCCGGAAGCCTACCATCCTGAACAATGTAGAGACACTGGCGAATATTCCGCAGATCATCCTGAACGGCGCGGAATGGTTCGCGGATATGGGAACCGAGAAGTCCAAGGGAACGAAGGTATTCGCCCTTGGCGGAAAAGTTAAGAATACAGGACTTGTGGAGATCCCTATGGGAACCACGCTCCGCGAGATCGTAGAGGAGATCGGCGGCGGCATTCCGGGCGGCAAGAAGTTCAAAGCAGCCCAGACCGGCGGCCCGTCCGGCGGATGTATCCCGGCAGAGCATTTTGACGTTCCGATCGACTATGACAATCTGATCGCCATTGGTTCTATGATGGGCTCCGGCGGACTGATCGTCATGGACGAAGATACCTGTATGGTGGATATTGCCAAGTTCTTCCTGGAATTCACGGTAGACGAGTCCTGCGGCAAATGTACACCGTGCCGTATCGGAACCCGTCGTATGCTGGAGATCTTAGAGAAGATCACCAACGGGCAGGGAACCATGGAGGATTTAGATAAGCTTGAGGATCTGGCGGCGCATCTAAGGTCCAATTCTCTGTGTGCGCTTGGGCAGACGGCTCCGAACCCGGTACTTTCCACCCTGCGTTACTTCAAGGATGAATACATAGCACATATTGTGGATAAGAAGTGTCCGGCAGGCGTATGTAAGGCTCTTCTGTCTTACAAGATCGACGCGGATAAGTGTAAAGGATGTACCTTATGTGCAAGGACATGTCCGAACGATGCGATCACCGGCTCCGTAAGAGAACCGCATGTGATCAACCAGGATAAGTGCGTCAAATGCGGCGCTTGTATGGAAAAATGTCGTTTCGGTGCAATCTACAAAGAGTAATGGAGGATGGAGAATATGGAAAATATCAATCTTAAAATCAACGGTCTTGATGTATCCGCTCCTGCAGGCTCTACGATCCTTGAGGCGGCGCACCTTGCAGGGATCAGGATACCGACGCTGTGTTATCTGAAGGAGATCAATGAGATCGGCGCGTGCCGTATGTGCGTGGTGGAAGTGAAGGGAGCCAGGAACCTAGTGGCTGCCTGCGTACATCCGATCAATGAAGGGATGGAGGTGTATACCAATACCCCGAAGCTGATCGAGTCCAGGAAGAAGACTTTGCAGCTTCTTCTTTCCAACCATGATAAGAAATGTCTGTCATGTGTAAGAAGCGGCAACTGCGAACTGCAGAACCTGTGCCATGAGTATGGCGTGGAGGATGAAGATTTCTATGAGGGCGAGATGAACCACCATGAGCCGGATGATTCTGCTGCTCATATGATCCGTGATAATAACAAATGTATCTTGTGCCGGCGCTGTGTGGCGGTCTGTGAGAAGACCCAGGGGATCGGCGTGATCGGACCGAATAACCGCGGCTTTGCCACTATGATCGGTTCTGCGTTCGGAATGGGGCTTGGCGAGACCAGCTGTGTATCCTGCGGCCAGTGTATTGCTGTCTGCCCGACAGGCGCGCTGTATGAGAAGGATTATACAAGCCAGATCATCGAGGCGATCGCAGATCCGGAGAAATATGTGGTGGTACAGACTGCTCCGTCTGTCCGCGCAGGGCTTGGCGAGGAATTCGGCTACCCGATGGGAACGGATGTGGAGGGCAAGATGGCAGCTGCGCTTAGACGGCTGGGATTCGACAAGGTATTCGATACCGACTGGGCGGCAGACCTTACCATTATGGAAGAGGCGACAGAGCTTCTGGACCGTGTCAAGAACGGCGGCGTACTGCCGATGATCACCTCCTGTTCGCCGGGATGGATCAAATACTGCGAGCATTATTTCCCGGATATGACAGAGAATCTGTCGACCTGTAAGTCTCCGCAGCAGATGTTCGGCGCGATGTTAAAGACCTATTTCGCAGAAAAGGAAGGCATTGATCCGAAGAAGATCGTGTCTGTGAGCGTGATGCCTTGTACGGCGAAGAAGTTCGAGATCGGAAGAGACGATCAGAGTGCGGCGGGCGTCCCGGATGTGGATATCGCGATCACGACCAGGGAGCTTGCAAGGCTCATCAAGCGCTGCGGCATCGAATTTACGAAGCTACCGGATGAGACATTCGACAATCCGATGGGCGAGTCTACCGGTGCGGGTGTGATCTTCGGCGCGACCGGAGGCGTTATGGAGGCGGCGCTGCGTACTGCGGTCGAGACGTTGACAGGGGAAGAGCTTGCGAATCTGGAATTCACAGATGTGCGC
Organism: Dorea sp. 5-2; assembly: GCF_000403455.2. Classification (GTDB taxonomy): domain Bacteria; phylum Bacillota; class Clostridia; order Lachnospirales; family Lachnospiraceae; genus Sporofaciens. The sequence continues at coordinate 40,399 of NZ_KE159748.1, forward strand.
GGAACAAAAGGGATCAAGGAAGCTTCCTACAATGTGGCGGGCATGGATGTGAAGGTTGCAGTCGCGTCAGGGCTTGGCAATGCGCGGGAGCTGCTTAACAAGGTGAAGGCAGGCGAGGCGGACTATCATTTCATCGAGATCATGGGATGTCCGGGCGGATGCGTGAACGGCGGCGGCCAGCCGCAGGTGTCCGGCGATGTCCGCAACTTTACGGATGTGCGCGGCATACGTGCAGGCGTGCTGTACCGCAACGATGAAGCGAAGGCGATCCGCAAATCTCACGAGAATCCGGAGATCAAGAAGCTCTATGACGAGTATCTTGGCGCGCCCGGAAGCCACAGGGCGCATGAGACATTACATACCAGCTATGTGAAGAGAACGGTAAATCAATGATCGGCAAGTTCCGAAAAGGACAGCACCTCGCTTATCGGGAGCGGCGGTGCTGTCATTTTTTCGGGTTTTTAGGCTTAAAATGGCTTGAGTGCGTATTGGTGTTTTGTTATAATTAAGTCAGTATGATACGGGTCAGGGAGGGAGAAGAGAAGATGCGTGTAATTGATTTTAAGGACGCAAGCTGCAGGCACTGTTACAAGTGTGTGCGCAACTGTGAGGTGAAGGCGATCTCAGTGGAGCACGAGCAGGCGCATATCATGAAGGATCATTGTATTAACTGCGGACACTGTCTTGAGGTCTGCCCGCAGAATGCGAAGACATTTGCAAGTGATATGGATCGGGTGAAGGGCTATCTCAGGCAGGGGATGCGTGTGGTCATCTCCATTGCCCCGTCCTATCTGGGCGTTCTGGAATACGATACGCCGGGACAGGTTGTGGACGCTTTGAAGCGGCTTGGATTCTGGGAAGTACGGGAGACCGCGGAGGGTGCGGCGCTTGTCACGAAGGAGTATGGAAGGCTTCTTAAAGAGGGGAAGATGACGAACATCATCTCCACCTGCTGTCCAAGTGTCAATGACTTGATCGAGAAGTATTACCCGTCCCTGGTACCGCAGATGGCGCCGGTGGTGTCTCCGATGGTGGCGCATGGCAGGCTGATCAAGAGTATCTACGGGGAAGATGTGAAAGTGGTATTCCTAGGACCGTGTATCGCAAAGAAGGAAGAAGCGATCGGGGACGAGCGTGTCAGAGGAGCGATCGACGCGATCCTGACCTTTGAAGAGATCACAAAGTGGTGGAAGGCGGAAGGCATCGACATCCACCAGTGCGAGGACCAGCCGGCGGGCAACCCAAGCCCGAAGGTGAATCGGCTCTATCCTGTCAGCGGCGGGGTGATCCAGTCGGTTCTTGCAGGCGAGGCGGAGGATCTGTATTATAAAGTACATATTGACGGGCTTAAGAATTGTATGGAATTGTTCGAAGAATTAGAAAGAGGCGGGATCCGGGACTGCTTCTTTGAGGTAAATGTCTGTGAGGGAGGCTGTATCAAAGGACCGGCTTCGGATAAGTGGCAGCAGTCTTTGGTCCGCGCGAAGATGGATATCGAGAAACGGGTGAAGCATAAGGAAGAAGCGGCGGAGATTGACGGCAGCGCCCTTGATCTGCATAAGGAATTTACAGACCGCCGCGTGGTAGACAGGCAGCCGACCGACCAGGAGATGCAGGATGTCCTGCATGCCATGGGCAAATACACCCGGGATGATGAGTTAAACTGCGGCGCCTGCGGATACGCGACCTGTCGTGCAAAAGCGGCGGCGGTGTTCCAGAAGAAGGCGGAGATCGGAATGTGTCTTCCGTATGCGCTGGCACAGGCTGAGTCTATGTCTAATATCGTCATGGACGTGACGCCCAGCATGATCCTGATCATTGACAAGGATATGCGGATCCGGGAATGTAACAAGAAGGCGATGGAGATGCTTGGAGTATCGCGGGAAGAAGCCCTGGAGCGTTATATCTTTGAGTTCATAGACGACAGGGATATCGCAGAGGTGCTCTCTGCGAAGAAGCCGATCATCCATAAGAAGATGAGCCTGGATACCGTGAAGCTTAAAGTAGTAGAGACGATCATCTATATTGACAGTCTGGAATCGGTTCTTGTGACGTACCAGGATATCACGAAGGAAGAGAAAGCGAAGGAGCAGCATTATAACCTGAAGATGGAGACGGTTGAGATGGCGCAGAAGGTCATAGATAAGCAGATGATGGTTGCCCAGGAGATCGCGGGATTATTGGGAGAGACTACGGCAGAGACGAAAGTGACTCTTTCGAAACTTCGGGATTCTATTTTATTTGAAGAGGAAGATTAGTATGAGCGTGAGTGTGGATATATCCTGGAAGAGCCTGAATAAACACGGAGAAGAGCTGTGCGGGGACAAGGTTGAAGTGTTGAAGACGAAGGATTCGGAGATCGTGATACTGGCAGACGGCATGGGAAGCGGCGTAAAGGCGAATATCCTGGCGACGCTGACATCTAAGATCCTGGGCACGATGTTTCTGGAGGGAGCGAAGATAGAATCCTGTGTCGAGACGATCGCGAAGACACTGCCGGTCTGCAAGGTCAGAGAAGTGGCTTACGCCACATTCAGTATTCTGCAGATCTTCCACAACGGCGAGGCGTATCTGGTAGAATTCGACAATCCCCTGTGTATCTTTGTAAGAGATGGAAAGATTGTGAATTATCCATACCAGGAGCGGACGATGGAAGGAAAGAATATCCGGGAATACCGTTTTCAGGTGAAGCTTAAGGACTGCTTCGTGCTGATGAGCGACGGTGTGATCTGGGCGGGCGAGGGCGAGCTTATGAACCTTGGCTGGACCTGGGAGGATATGGCGGATTATACGCTGAAATGTACGAAACAGACGCTGTCAGCTTCCCGGCTTGCCGCGATGTTAAGCCAGCTGTGCGACGACCTGTACGGCAATAAGCCCGGAGATGATACGACGGTTGCCGTGGCAAGGGTGATCGAGCGGCGGATCGTCAATATATTCACCGGTCCGCCAACCCATAAGGAAGACGATGAGAGAGTGGTCCGGGACTTCATGAAGCAGGAAGGAAAGAAAGTGGTCTGCGGCGGCACCAGTGCAAATATTACGTCAAGGGTATTAAAGCGGGAGATCGTAACCTCCGTGAATTATGCGGATCCTACGGTACCTCCGATGGCGACGATAGAAGGACTGGATCTTGTGACGGAAGGCGTCCTTACCATCGGCAAGTCGCTGGGGCTTCTGAAACGCTATGAACAGGATGAATTTGATGAGGCGTTCTTCGACGAGCTGGATGCGGATAACGGGGCGGCAAAGCTTGCGAAGCTGATCATTGAGGAGTGTACGCAGCTTAATATGTTTGTCGGGAAAGCGATGAATGTGGCGCATAAGAATTCCAACCTGCCTTTTGACTTAAGCGTCAGGATGAACCTGGTGGAACAATTGAAGGAATGCGCACAGAACCTGGGAAAGAATGTGAACGTGAAGTATTATTGATGTTACTTTATGACGCCGGTTAAATAATTAATTAACAAAAAGGATTGACGCAGTGTACAGATATCCCATATAATAAAATCACGTTTTATTCTTTTTTGTTCCGATGATACCAATAAAAGTTAAGCATAGAAAGAGGATTACATAATGAAGCAGACATTTGGAAAAAGCCAGAGCGGGAATCTGAAAGAGGCTGTCAGGGGAATCAGCAAGCCTCAGTTCCTGATGCTGTTCTCCAACGGAGATCAGTTTGAATCACATGTAAGAGAACTCGAAGAGATCTTTCCAGGAGTTCCCAGTATCGGATGTATCGGTATGAGCTATGATACGAAGGTAGTAGAGAAGGGAGTCGGCGTCGTCGCCTTTTCAGAAGGCGTCGTCGCAGCGGCGAATGTGTTGGAGGAAGTGTCGGTCATGCCGGTAAAGTATATAGACCGGTTGGAACAGGATGTGAACAGTGTGAAGGGCTCGCATAATGATACGGTCTGTATAGATCTGTGTTCCGGCAACGACGCCTGTGTGCTGACTACGATTTACTCCGTACTGAAGCGTAGGGATATCTCCCTGGTGGGAGGAACCGGAGACGCAGGAAAGGTTTCTGCCAACGGCATAGTCTATGAAGACGCCGTGGCATATGCGCTTGTGAAGAACTTAGGCGGCAGGGTTAAAGCATATAAGGAGAATATCTATCATCAGATGAAGAATTATCGCTTTATCGCATCGGAGACGGATAAGGCGAATTATATCATCGGAGCCTTGAACGGGAAGCCGGCGAAGCAGGTTTATCAGGATATCCTTCATGTGTCGGAACAGGAGATCACGACCCGGACCTTCCAGAATCCGTTTGGCAAGCTGAACGGGGACGATACCTGCATTGTGTCGATCAAAGAGGTGAGCGGGAATGCGCTGACCTGTTTTCGGCAGGTCAATGACTCAGATGTACTGGTACTGTTGGAGTTAGGGGATTACCGTGCCATCGTGAAGGACACGATCTCTATGATACAGCGGGATTTCCCGAAGGTTTCGGCAGTTTTCTCCGTCAATTGTCTCTTCCGGTATCTTCTGTTTACACAGAACAATTATATGCAGGATTATCTGAATGATATGGGAAGATTAGGAAACCATGCAGGGGTAGTCGGATACGGGGAGCATTATAACAACCGTTTTGTGAATCAGTCCATGACCTGTGTGGTATTCGAGTAAGGGGGAAGAGATATGTTTTGGAAGAGGAATAAGCAGGAAGCCAAAGTAGTGTCCGGAAATGAGAACAGTCTGTATCCGGTGCTTCATGTGATGGGGAGCCTTAAGGATTACCATAAAGAGATGGTACAAAAGGAAGTGGATTCTCTGTGGGAGCTCAATGAGATCGGCCGTTCCTTTGGCAGTGTCGTAAGGGAGGCGGAAGATTTTCAGGGGAAGCTGCTGAATTTTGGGGAGAATTTCTCAAGTATTGAGCAGGTTTCCGGTGAGTTTATCACGGTAAAGGATACGATCTCACAGTCGGTTGCCCGGGCGCAGGGCGGAGTCGAGGAGCTTAAGAACAGTTCCGAACAGGTTGCGGCTCATTTCAGCGAGATGGAGCATACGTTTGAGGATCTGCAGAAGGCGGTGGAGAAGATCAAGCAGTGTACGAATAAGATCGTGTCCATTGCCGACCAGACCAATATCCTTGCGATCAACGCGTCTATTGAGGCGGCGCGTGCCGGCGAGCAGGGAAAAGGCTTCGCTGTAGTGGCGGTAGAGGTGAAGAAGCTTGCCGATGAGATCAAGAATCTGACAAGAGAGGTGGACTCTGGTATCCAGGAGGTGGAGCAGGGGACGGATCAGCTGAGCGGCAGTATCACGACTTCCGAGAGCGCGTTGGGTGAGAGCCTGAATAAGGTGCAGGAGACGTATGATATGTTCGATGAGATCACGCAGTCTGCCGAAGGCGCGGCAACCGTGCATACGGAGATCTCGGGCGTGATCGACCAGTCCAAATCGGCGCTCCAGGTTCTGTGCGGTTTCTTTGACCAGATCAAGTCACAGTATCAGGATGTTGTCAATCATATCAATAAGGCAGGTAAGCTTGGGACTACGAAGAGCACGATGTTTGAAGATATAGAGAATATGCTGTCTCAGATTCCGCCTATCATTAAGGATTTTACGGCAAGGATGAAGGGCGAATAGGGTTAGGATGTGAGAAAGGACTGTTGCAGGATGCGGCATATGCGCATTTTGCAGCAGTCCTTTTTATTCCCGCGGGCAACGAGCCAAGCGGGCATGCTTGCATGCATAGTTGACTACGATAGATCCGATCCGTTTATATGCTCTCAAGCGTCCGGAAGAATTCCGGGTAGGAGACATCCACGCACTGGCTGTCCTCGATCTTCGTTTCACCTTCTGCGGTCAATCCGGCGACCGCGAATGCCATCGCGATCCGGTGATCCAGATAGCTCTTGATCGGTGCGCCTTTAAGCGGCGCGCCGCCTTTTATGATCATTCCGTCCTCGGTAGGCGTGATATCTGCTCCCATAGCCCGGAGATTCTCTGTGACAGTGTCGATCCGGTTGGTCTCCTTCACTTTTAATTCCGCCGCGTCCCTGATGACCGTCGTGCCTTCTGCGCAGGCGGCGATCACTGCGATGGCCGGGATCTCGTCGATCAGCGTCGGGATAAGGTCTCCGCCTATGGTTATGCCGTGAAGGGCGCTGTGCCTGACGAGAATGTCCGCCGTGGGTTCGCCTGTGTCCTGCCGTCCGGCATGGGGCAGCGTGTCTCTGGCTTCCAGATAGGTGATATCCGCTCCCATAGCCTCGCATACCTTAAGGATTCCGGCACGGGTGGGGTTTGTTCCCACATTCCGGATGAGAAGCTCGGAACCCGGAACGAGAAGTCCGGCGGCTATAAAATAGGCGGCGGACGAGATATCCCCGGGGACGCAGATCTCCTGGGCGAACAGCTCCCGGCAGGGCTGTATCTGTGCGGTTGCGCTTCCGTCTTCATGAATCGCGGAGGTTACGTCGGCGCCGAAGCTTTTCAGCATCAGCTCCGTGTGATTGCGGGAAAGGGCAGGCTCCGTCACAGAGGTCTTGCCGTCGGCATAAAGCCCTGCAAGAAGAACGGCGGATTTGACCTGGGCGGATGCAACCGGCGAGCGATAACAGATGCCGCGAAGGACGCCCGGTTCGATTCTTAAGGGGGCGCAGTTGTTGCCGTGAATGCTTGTTATATGTGCTCCCATACTGTTCAGAGGCGACATGATCCGTCCCATAGGGCGTAAGTTGAGGGATTCGTCTCCGGACATGACGGAGGAAAAGGACTGCCCGGCAAGGATACCCGACAGGAGCCTCGTGGTAGTTCCGCTGTTCCCGACTTCGAGAGTTTCCTGGGGAGCCGACAGGCCCCGAAGGCCTCTGCCGTGCACATAGATCGCCTCACCCTCCTGGGTGATCTCCACCCCCATCTTCCGAAAACATCCGATGGTGGAGAGACAGTCCGCGCCCTTTAGGAAATTCGTGATCACAGTGGTTCCAAGCGCTATGGAGCCGAACATGATGCTGCGGTGGGAGATGGATTTGTCCCCCGGAACCGTGATCTCGCCTTTTAAGTGTCTTCTTGGGTAAATCGTTTTAACGCTCATAGACAATGTACCTGAATTTCTGCAGAATCTCCGCCGCCTTCTTAGAGGATGTCTCGTCGTAGAATTCAATGCGCAGAACCCCTTCTTCAAATTCTCTGTTATGTATGATCCCGATATTCTTAAGATTCAGGCCGTTGGATGCCAGGATCGTCGCGATCGCCGCAATCCCGCCTGTCTCGTCAATGATATCGCAGTAGACCTCGTACGCCTTCTTGATCGGGCCGGCAGAGGATACCGGGATGGAATTCCGATAATTCCGGGAGGTGTCGAACATGTCGTAGATTCCCTGTTCGTCTTCTTGCTCGATCATATCCCTTGCGTGGCGCAGAAGATGGATGTATGCATCCAGGATCTGAGAGATATTCTCCTTATTCTTCAGACAGATATGCTGCCACATGGTCGGGGATGAGGAGGCGATACGGGTGATATCCTTGAAACCTCCTGCGGCAAGGTTCTTCATCAACTCATCACTGGTATCCATATCCCGCACGAAATTGACCAGGCTTGAGGCTATGATGTGGGGGAGATGGCTGATGGTCCCGGTCACATAGTCGTGCTGCCGGTAGTCCAGGATGATGGGGATCGCATGCAGAGACCGGACGAATTCTGTATAGCGTGCTATCTTTTCCTGCGGAACCTTCCCGGAGGGCGTCAGTACAAAGTATGCATTTTCGATCAGCATTGCCTTTGAGTTGACGTAACCGCTTTTCTCGGAACCTGCCATGGGGTGTCCGCCGATAAAAGATTCCTCGATCCCAAGAGCCTCCACCTCTTGGTGGATATTTGTCTTTACACTTCCGACGTCGGTCAGGATACAGTCCTTGTGAAGATAGTCCTTCACCTGCTTGAGATAAGCCGTGTTATAGGACACGGGAGCGCAGAGGAAGAGATAACTGCAGTGATGAAAATTGCCGTCGATGGTGGTTGCCGCCACATCAATGACGGATTCCTGGGTAGCCAGCGCCAGAGTCTCTTTGTTCTTATCGAAGGCGACGATCTCATAGTCGGGGAAATACTGCCGTATTGCCCTGGCGATGGAGCCGCCGATGAGGCCCATGCCGATAAATCCAATCTTATGCTTCATGATGATTCTCCTCATTTTCTTAATGATGCCTTAGGAAATATAGTATATTCTAACTCGTAAGAGGCTGTTTTGTCAATACTATGGCACTTTAAAGTGAAAAAGTAAAACCGCCGGATTGAAAAAATTGTAAAACCTGCATAAAAGAGTTGTAATACCCTGATTTTTTTAGTACAATGTAAACATGAGATTTTACCAAGAATAAGGAGGCACCGAAAATATGAAGGTTTACAGAACTGATGAGATCAGGAACGTAGTTCTCTTAGGACATGGGGGGAGCGGCAAGACAAGCCTTGCTGAAGCTATGGCTTATGTATCAGGAGCGACGAATCGTATGGGGAAGATCACAGACCATAATACGATCAGTGATTTCGATAAAGAGGAACAGAAGAGAGAATTTTCAATCAGCACAACTCTGATACCGATCGAGTGGGAGAAGGCGAAGATCAATGTCTTAGATACACCGGGGTATTTTGATTTCGTAGGCGAGGTTGAAGAGGCAGTCAGCGCGGCGGACGCGGCAGTGATCGTAGTATCTGGCAAGTCGGGCGTGGAAGTCGGGACGGAGAAGGCGTGGGAGCTGTGTGATAAGTACAATCTTCCGCGTATGATCTATGTGACGGAGATGGATGTAGACGACGCCAGCTTCCGTCAGGTAGTAGAGGATCTGAACGAGAGATACGGCAAGGTGATCGCGCCTCATTTCCAGCCGATCAGAGAGAATGAGAAGCTGGTTGGCTATGTCAATGTCATCAAGAATGCCGGCAGACGTTACACAGGCATCGGACAGAGAGAAGAATGTGAGATCCCGGATTATTGTAAGCCGAACCTTGAGAGCTACCGCGAGAAGCTGTTAGAGGCAGTGGCGGAGATCAGCGACGAGTATATGGAACGCTATTTTGCGGGAGAAGAATTCTCCGTAGAAGAGATCCGCGCGGCGATGCGTACCGAGGTTATGGAAGGAAGGATCGTTCCGGTTGCCATGGGCTCTAACGTACAGGCACAGGGTGTTGCGAACCTTCTGTCAGATATCGTAAGGTTCTTCCCGAGCCCGGATTGGAGAGAATGTGCAGGTATCAACCGTAAGACCAATGAGATCTACGAGGCAAACTATGATTTCGCGAAGGCGAAGTCCGCATATGTCTTCAAGACGATGGTGGATCCGTTCATCGGTAAGTATTCCTTCGTCAAAGTATGTTCCGGTGTATTAAAGGGCGAGGATACGCTTTACAATGCGGATACGGAGACGGATGAGAAGCTTGGCAAGATCTACACCATGGTGGGGAATAAGCCGGTAGAAGTGAAGGAATTATTCGCAGGCGATATCGGAGCGATCGCGAAGCTTACGAGTACCAAGACCGGAGATACACTGTCTGCAAAGGCTACGCCGGTACTCTTCGGTAAGACAGAGTATTCCAAGCCGTATACATATATGAAGTATGTAACAAAGAATAAAGGGGATGAAGACAAGGTTTCCCAGGCGCTTCAGAAGATGATGGCGGAAGATATCACGTTGAAGGCAGTGAATGACAGCGAGAACCGTCAGACGCTGATCTATGGTATGGGCGACCAGCATCTTGAGATTGCGGTAAGCAAGCTCCTTGAGAGATACAAATGCGAAGTAACACTGGAGACGCCGAAAGTTGCATTCCGTGAGACGATCCGGAAGAATTCGGACGTGGACACCAAGTATAAGAAGCAGTCCGGCGGTCATGGGCAGTATGGCCACGTTAAGATGAAGTTTGCATCCTCAGGCGACTTAGAGACGCCGTATGTCTTTGAAGAGACGGTAGTCGGCGGTGCGGTTCCGAAGAATTACTTCCCGGCGGTGGAGAAGGGGCTTCAGGAATCTGTCATCAAGGGGCCTCTTGCGGGATATCCGGTAGTCGGCGTGAAGGCGACGCTTTACGACGGATCTTATCATCCGGTAGATTCCTCTGAGATGGCGTTCAAGACTGCGACGATCCAGGCGTTCAAGAAGGGCTTCATGGAGGCTGGCCCGGTGCTCTTAGAGCCGATCGCATCTATCAAGGTTGTCGTTCCGGACGATTACACCGGAGACGTCATGGGCGATCTGAACAAGAGGCGCGGCCGTGTACTGGGTATGAACCCGATCGCAGGCGGATTCCAGGAGATCGTGGCTGATATTCCGATGACAGGCGTATTCGGGTACTGTACGGTACTGCGCTCCATGACAGGCGGAAGAGGCACTTATTCTTATGAGTTCGCGCGCTACGAGCAGGCGCCGTCTGACGTACAGGAGGCGGAGATCGCCAAGAGGGCTGCGGAAGAGTAGGCGGTAAAGACAAAAGATTACAAAATAATTAAGATATAGAAGAAAAGTCCGTAAGGGCTTTTTTTCTTATGGCAAAAGTGCTATAATCTCCTTGCTGCTAATTATATGTTAATATTTCTAACGTCTATATTACAGTAAAATAGAAAATGAATGAGGATTAAAAAAATGCAGATAGTAATCATTGGAGACGGTAAGGTGGGGCATAAGCTTGCCGTACAGTTGTCAGAAGAAGATTATGATATCGTATTGATCGACCAGAATGCAGGCAAGTTAAAGGAAGCTCTGAATCAGCTTGACGTTTTTTGCATCCCAGGGAATGGAGCAGACGTTGAGGTTCAGAAGCAGGCGGATGTGGCACATGCGGATCTCGTGATCGCCTGTGCTTCGACAGACGAGTTTAATATGCTGAGCTGTCTTTTGGCGAAGCGGCTAGGAGCCAGGCATACGATCGCGAGGGTGCGCAATCCCATCTATTACCGGCAGATCGATCTGTTCCGATCCGATCTTCATCTGAGTATGGCGGTGAATCCGGAGTTGTCGGCTGCGAATGAGATTGCCAGGGTCCTGTTGTTCCCGGAAGCCAGCAAGGTCGAGACATTTATGAAGGGAAGAGTCGAACTGGTAGAGCACATTCTGAAGGCGGGCAATCCCCTTGCCGGGCTGTCCCTTGCGCAGATTGACCAGAAGTTCAAGATTGATATGCTGGTGTGCGCGGTCAAGAGAGGGAATGATGTCTTTATCCCGGATGGAGATTTTGTCCTTAAAGAGGACGACCGGCTCCACATAGCGGCAGGGCACCAGGATTTGAGGTCATTTTTCAAATCCGTAGGAAAGAAGAATACGAAAGTGAAGAGGGTGATCATCTGCGGCGGCGGGAATGTCTGCTTCTATCTCTCCCGGCAGTTATTGCAGGCGGGGATGCAGGTAAAGATTATAGAGCGCAGTGAAGCGAAATGTGAATATCTGTGCGAGCAGCTTCCCAAAGCAACGGTCATTCAGGGTGATGCCGCCGATCATGATCTTCTGATCGAAGAAGGGATCCGGGAATCGGACGCCGTGGTCGCGCTGACGGGTATGGATGAAGAGAATATTATCATGTCCTTATTTGCAAAAGGACAGGGGGTGGATAAGATCATCGCCAAGGTAAACGAAGATTCCAGAGCGCAGATGGTGGAAGGGCTTGGGATAGACAGTATTGTCTCCGTAAAGAGCGCGGCGGCTGATGAGATCGTGAATTACGTAAGAGCTATGAAGAATTCTTACAGCAGCGCCAATGTAGAGACCAGTTACCGGCTTCTGGGAGGAAGAGTGGAGGCGATGGAGTTCATCATAAGGAAAGAGTGCAGTTTTACGAATGTTCCGCTGAAAGACCTTCCTACGAAACTCAATCATCTGATCGCCTGTATCGGAAGAGGACGCAAGATCATCATCCCTGGAGGCGACGATCATATGGAAGTAGGGGACAGTGTGATCGTAGTTACGAAAGAGCACGTTATTAATGATTTTACAGATATACTTGCATAGGGGAGACTGAGAAAGAAGATAATGAATACGAAGATGATACGGTATATATTGGCGAGGATGCTGGGGGTCGAGGCGGTGCTGCTGCTCCTTCCGGCTTTGGTGTCGCTGATCTACCGAGAATTTAGCGGTGTGTTTTTTTTGATCCCTGCGGGGATACTGGGAGTTGTCTATCTGCTGCTTGGCGTGAAGAAACCGGAGAACAGGACGATTTATGGGAAAGAAGGTATGATCGTTGTCTCAAGCGCATGGATCCTGTGGTCGCTGTTCGGAGCATTGCCATTTTCACTTTCGGGTTGTATCCCGAATTATCTGGATGCATTTTTTGAGACGGTATCAGGATTTACGACGACAGGTTCTACGATTCTGCGGGAGATCGAAGTACTGCCTCAGGGAATGCTGTTCTGGAGGAGCTTTACGCACTGGGTCGGCGGTATGGGAGTGTTAGTGTTCGTCATGGTGCTTACGACGCTTGATAAGAAGAATTCTATGTACCTGATGCGTGCGGAGGTGCCCGGACCGGAGAAGGACAAGCTGGTGCCGAAGACGATGTCAACAGCGCGGATCCTTTATGGGATATACTTTGGGATGACGCTTATAGAAGTGGTTCTGCTGTTATTCGGCGGGATGAACCTTTTTGACAGCCTGCTCTTCTCATTCGGAACGGCGGGAACCGGCGGATTTGCCAATTATGCGGCAAGCGTGGGATATTTTAACAGCGCCTATATAGATGCGGTGATCACGATCTTTATGATATTATTCGGGATCAACTTTAATCTGTATTATTTCCTGCTGCTGAAGGAGCTAAAGCCGATCTGGAAGAATGAAGAATTGAAGGTATATCTGGGGATCATATTGACGTCGGCGGTTGTGATCACGATGAACATCAGCCATATGTACGAAGGACCGGCGAAGGCGTTCCGTTACGCGATCTTTCAGGTTGCGTCCGTGATCACTACGACAGGGTATGCCACGGCGGATTTCATTGAGTGGCCTATGTTCTCCCAGTGTGTGCTGCTGTTTTTGATGATGGTCGGCGCCTGCGCCTCGTCTACGGGAGGCGGTATGAAGGTGGCGCGTTTCCTGATGATGTTAAAATGTATCAAGCGTGAGATCGTCCAGATGGTACATCCAAAGGCGGTCAGGATCATTCGGATGAACGGGAAGAAGATGGATCAGGATGTGTTAAGAGTGCTGAATGTCTATCTGATGGCGTATGTGCTGACGGTTGCAGGTTCTGTCCTTCTGGTGTCCCTTGACAATATGGATTTTGGAACCACGTTCAGTTCGGTAATGGCTACACTGAATAATATCGGCCCGGGGATCGGGGCGGTGGGGCCCAATGGGAATTTTGCAGATTTTTCACCGTTGTCGAAGCTTGTGTTCTGTTGTGATATGCTTGCCGGGCGATTGGAGATCTTTCCGTTCCTGATGCTGTTTACGGCGTCGGCATGGAATCGGAGATTTTAGATTTTAGGTCTGATAAAGGAGAATATATGAATATTAAGAAAAAATTGTTGATTGTATTAGCGCTGATCGTTGCTGCAGGCGGATATTATTATGTGTCGCTGCCTGCGTTTAACATCCATTCGTCGGATACCTGGATGTTTGTCGTGGTATTCCTGGCTGTGGTTGTGATGGCATATGCGATGCGTAAGAAACTGGGCTTAAAAGATGTAAAACAGGACAAGATGATGAAGTTTTTCGGGCTGTTGGTGTTGGGAGTAGGGATTATATATTGTCTTGGTTCTCTTCTTTCTTCTCCGATCATCAATGCGAAGAAATACCAGAAGCTGCTAACAGTAAAAGAAGGCGAGTTCACAGAGGATATAGAAGAGCTTTCCTTTGATAAGATCCCGCTTCTTGACAAGGATACGGCGGAGATCCTCGGCGACCGCAAGATGGGAAGCATGGTGGATATGGTGTCGCAGTTTGAAGTTGACAGTATCTACAGCCAGATCAATTATCAGGATAATCCGGTCAGGGTATCGCCCCTTAGGTATGCGAATCTGATCAAATGGTTTACCAACCGTTCCAACGGGATTCCGGCATATATCCGTATTAATATGGCGACACAGACCACAGAGCTTGTAAAGTTAGAAGAAGGGATCAAGTATACGACCAGTGAACATTTCAACCGGAATATATACCGTCATCTGCGGTTCGCGCACCCGACCTATATCTACGGGGAGCTGAGTTTCGAGATCGACGACAGGGGGATCCCTTACTGGATCGCGCCGGTGAAGAAGTTCAACATCGGGCTTTTTGGAGGCGAGACGGTCGGCAAAGTGGTATTGTGCAACGCGGTTACCGGAGATATGAAGACCTATGATATCGAGAATGTTCCGGAGTGGGTGGACCGCGCTTATTCCGCAGATCTTTTGGTCCAGTTGTTTGATTATTACGGTACGCTGAAACATGGGTTTTTCAACAGCATCTTAAGCCAGAAGGATTGTCTGATGACGACGGACGGCTATAATTATCTGGCGTTGGAAGACGATGTCTGGATGTATACAGGAGTGACGTCTGTGAACGGCGACCAGTCTAACGTAGGATTTGTATTGTCGAACCAGAGGACGATGGAGACGAAATACTACAAAGTAGAGGGCGCGACGGAGGCGTCTGCTATGTCCTCTGCGGAAGGTCAGGTACAGAATCTGAAGTACAAGGCGACATTTCCGCTGCTGCTGAATATCTCTGATGAGCCGACGTATTTTATTGCGTTGAAGGATGATGCGGGACTGGTGAAGAAATACGCCATGGTAAACGTACAGAAGTATCAGATCGTCGCGATCGGTGACAGTGTGAGCCAGTGTGAAGAGAACTACCTGGAACTGCTTCTAAGCAGCGGCGTGAAAGAGGCGGAGAAGGATACCCGCGAGATCAGGGAGATCAGCGGGAAGATCACGAAGATCGCCCAGGCGGTCATTGACGGTACTTCTCATTATTATATCATGGTGGAAGGCTCCGAGGAGATATTTGATATATCTGTAGTCGACTTTATAGATGTGGTAAGGTGCGAAACCGGGCAGGAGATCACAATGGAGTATAAAGAAGACGAGAGGGCGAATCTTGTAATGTCTCTGGAGACCGGAGGAAGAAAGAGCCAAAGACAGAAGGAAACGGATACGCAGACGGAAGAGACGGAACAGAATACAGAAGAGATGGAAGAAGAGTAATGGAAATAAGCATATTATTGGCACAACAGATCGCGGCAATGTTTCTCACGATGGCGGTAGGCTACGCCATCGTGAAGATCGGGCTGTTCCAGGCAAAGGACAGTAAGGTTATATCGAATATGATAGTATACATATGTTCGCCTTGTATCATTGTTGAGTCATTTCAGATAGAGCTGACGCCGGATAAACTGAAAGGGTTGGTATTGGCGCTTATCATGGCGTCTGCTGTCCATGGGATGACAGTCGGCGGTACGAAGCTACTGGAGAAACCGCTCCATATCAACGGCATTGAGAAGGCGTCGATCATCTATTCTAATTCAGGGTATCTGGTGATTCCTCTGGTGGCGGCTGTCATGGGAAAAGAATGGGTATTTTATACAACGGCTTATACGATAGTACAGACGGTACTGATCTGGACGCATGGCGTCGGCGCCATCAGCCAGAGAAAGGAAAAGGATTATAAGAAGATTCTCCTGAACCCGAACATCGTTGCCGTGATGATCGGAATGTTGATGTTCGTTACGGAACTTAAGTTTCCGGTGGTGATCGGCAGCTGCGTCAGCGGATTCAGCGATATGATCAGCGCGGCCAGTATGCTGGTGATCGGAATGGTGATCGGAGATGTGGATCTTCTGTGGGTATTCCGCCAGAAAAGGCCCTATCTTATCTGCTTCCTGCGTCTGGTTGCGTTTCCGGTGATCGCGGCGGCGGCTTTTGTCATCGTAGGGCACATGGGAATACATCCGGAGGCGGAATATATACTTTTGATCGTACTGTTGGCGACGGCGGCTCCGGTGGCAACTATGATCACCCAACTGGCGCAGATCTACGACAAGGATTCCAGGTATGCCAGCGTGATCAATGTGATGTCGGTGATCTTCTGTATCTTCACCATGCCGCTTATGACATTGCTTTATGAGATGTTTTTTTGATATGTTATAATCTTGCAGGGGCTGCTGCGAAATGCCGTATATGGTGTATAAACGGCATTTCGCAGCAGCCCTTAATATTACCACTGGCTGTGTTCTTCAATCTTATCTAATATTCTTTGCTTTTCTTCTCCATCCAGGACCGTCGGACAATAATCGTTATACTTGGTGACGGAAGAGATGGAGCAGGGGATGATATTGACCGCATCGTCCTTTTCTACCACTCCATTTTTGACCGTAAATGTCTGCTGAAAGATGATGGTGTCTTTGTCCGCAGGATTTGAATTGCCGCCAAAGCAAAAATTACCCAGGCTGTAAGCGATATATTTGTCTTTATACTTCTCTATGCCTTGCAGTACATGAGGGTGATGGCCGATCACCAGATCGGCGCCTTCGTCAATTGCCAGATGCGCCAGAGTTTTCTGCGTATCATTGGGCGTGTATTCGCGTTCCATGCCCCAGTGGAAATTCACGATGATCAATTGTGCTCCGGCTTCTTTTAAAGCGGCGATATTGTCTTTTACTTGCTTCTTCTTTCCCAGATGATCCGCCAGCTCATAGATTCCGGTCAGTCCCACCTTCACACCCTTGATATCAAGAATCTTTACCTGATCGAATCCAAAAGTCGGGATACCTGCTTCTTCCAGGGTCTTGACGGTATCGGCGTAACTTTGATCTCCATAATCTTTGCTGTGATTGTTCGCCAGATTGGCGGCTTCCACAGAACTGCCGGAGAGGATAGCCGCATATTCGGGAGGACCTTTAAAAGCATAAGTCTTATTCTGCCGCTGATTGGATTCTGTCAGTGTTCCTTCCATATTTACTATGGTGAGATCGTCTGCTTCCAGGACAGACCGTACATTTTGAAAGAAGTAATCAGGACCGTGCATGTCGTAGAAGGCATTCAGACTGGTGGATCGTGCAAAGTTGGCGTCGGTTCCCAGCGTGCAGTCGCCGATAGAGCTGATCGTCAACGTAACAGGTTCATTTGCTAATACGGGTTGGTTTGTGTTGATCACCAGTTCTTTTACTTCTACATGGGGAGTGTCGCTGCTTTTCTTTGGCTTATCGGATGCATTTTTCTTGAGAGATTCTGCTTTGTGATCCCGGACCAATCTGGTTCCGGCGGATATTACTGCGCGTGCGCCCGACACAAGCAGGAAACAACCGCATAAGCATAGAAGAGCGAATAACGTGATCCGGATCAATTGTATTTTCCGGCGTCTGGCTCTTCTGGATTTTGCGGCTTTGATCCCGGACGGAGATCCGGCGCCGGCTCGGGGCATGGTCTCCGGCATATGCTTCTGCGTGCGCCGGGTATCTTTGCTCTTGTCCTGTGTGTATCGGGTGTCTTTGCTCTTGTCCCGTGTGTGCCGGGCGTCTTTGGTGTGCTTCTGTGTGCGTCGGGTATCTTTGGTTGTTTTCATATTGTCCTATCGTAAAAGGCAGCCCGTATGGACTGCCTGATCTTTCATAGAATTAATTCAAATAGCTGCAACCCTCTTCATTGATATGAGACAGGTCGGCGCGGTCTGCACTGATGCTTACGAAGAAATCAATGCCGCATTGTGCGGAGATCTTTTTCAGCCTTTCGATAAATTCCGGCATATTGTCAAGTGAGATATCAGCATGTTTCAGGATTCCATCAATAAAGACACATTCGATATCGTGGTTGGAACTGTACATTCCGTATAAGAAACCGATGTATCCGTCAATATTCGTAATGGAGGTATAATCATCCATACAGATTGTGCGAATGTCGAATGCAACACTGGCAGTGTCTCTATGAGTCTTTTTAATAAATACTACATTTCCATTACAATCTTTTACTTTGTTGTTCGCCTGTTCAATCATTTGCTGCGTCTTTCCGCTGCCTTTTGGGCCGGTTAATAAATATACCATGATAAACCTCTCCTTTATGTATCGTATTTACTGAAACCTCAGTATGGAATGCTTATAAACTTATTATACACTAAAGAGACAGAGGGAACAACTAAAATTGTGACTTTTGTATAAGAAAATAATGCTTGACTTATTTTTACATTCTTCATATAATAAATAAGAGTCTTTCTGTAGGAGGACAGTGCATCTGCAATGTAAGCCTTTTCGTCTCTTTGGGGATGAGGAGGCTTTTGATTATTAAAGTACGGAGTGTGGTCTGCCACATTCTCAGGAAAGAGAGGAGATTCAATATGTCTAAGATACCTTATAACCATAAGGCGATCGAGAAAAAATGGCGGGAGAACTGGGAGAAGAACCCGGTGAATGTCAAGGTAGATGAGAAGGGCAGGGAGCGTCAGAAATACTACTGTCTGGATATGTTCCCATATCCGTCAGGAAACGGGCTTCATGTCGGACACTGGAGAGGTTATGTGATCTCTGATGTATGGAGCAGATATAAGCTGCAGCAGGGATATTACATCATTCATCCGATGGGATGGGACGCTTTCGGCCTTCCGGCTGAGAATTATGCCATCAAGATGGGCGTACATCCTGCGATCTCCACGGCGGAGAACGTAAAGAATATCAAGAAGCAGATCAATGAGATCGCCGCCCTGTATGACTGGGACAGAGAAGTGAATACCACAGATCCGGGGTTCTATAAGTGGACCCAGTGGATCTTCGTGAAGATGTTCAAGGAAGGGCTTGCCTACGAGAAGGAATTCCCCATCAACTGGTGCCCGTCCTGTAAGACCGGGCTTGCCAACGAAGAGGTAGTCAATGGAAAGTGCGAGCGGTGCGGCGCGGAGGTAACGAAGAAGAATCTGCGTCAGTGGATGCTGAAGATCACGGCATATGCGGAGCGTCTGCTCAATGACCTGGATAAATTGGACTGGCCGGAGAAGGTTAAGAAGATGCAGTCGGACTGGATCGGCAAATCCTACGGTGCGGAAGTAGATTTCCCGATAGACGGAAGAGAAGAGAAGATCACGGTCTATACCACAAGACCGGATACCTTATACGGCGCGACCTTCATGGTATTGGCGCCGGAGCATGAACTGGCAAAAAGCCTTGCAACGGATGAGACAAGGGAGGCTGTGGAGAAGTATATCTTCGAGGCATCCATGAAGTCCAATGTGGACCGTATGCAGGATAAGGAGAAGACCGGAGTCTTCACCGGAAGCTATGCGGTCAATCCGCTGAACGGCGAGAAGACACCGATCTGGCTGTCGGATTATGTATTGGCTGATTACGGAACGGGAGCGATCATGTGTGTACCGGCTCATGACGACCGTGACTTCGAGTTTGCAACTAAGTTTGGTATCCCGATCGTGCAGGTTATTGCAAAGGACGGTCAGGCGATCGAGCATATGACGGAAGCCTATACGGAAGCCAGCGGAACGATGATCAATTCCGGCGAGTGGAACGGGATGGAGTCTGCGGTTCTTAAGAAAGAAGCGCCGCATATCATCGAAGAGAGAGGCATCGGACGCGCGACCGTGAACTATAAGCTGCGCGACTGGGTATTCTCCCGCCAGCGTTACTGGGGCGAGCCGATCCCGATCGTGCATTGTCCGGACTGCGGCAATGTGCCTGTACCGGAAGAAGAGTTGCCGCTTCGACTGCCGGAGGTAGAATCTTATGAGCCGACAGGAACCGGAGAGTCACCGCTTGCGGGCATCGAGGAATGGGTGAACTGTAAGTGTCCGGTCTGTGGAAAGCCGGCGAAGCGTGAGACCAATACCATGCCTCAGTGGGCAGGTTCCTCCTGGTATTTCCTGCGGTATGTGGACAATCATAACGATAAAGAACTGGTTTCCAGAGAGAAGGCGGACGCCCTGCTTCCGGTTGATATGTATATCGGCGGTGTGGAGCATGCCGTGCTTCACCTTCTGTATTCCCGTTTCTACACCAAATTCCTGTGCGACATCGGGGCGGTTGATTTTGACGAGCCGTTCCAGAAGCTGTTCAATCAGGGTATGATCACAGGGAAGAACGGGATCAAGATGAGCAAGTCTAAGGGAAATGTGGTTTCCCCGGACGATCTGGTCAGGGATTACGGCTGTGATTCCCTGCGTATGTACGAACTGTTCGTAGGACCGCCGGAGTTAGACGCCGAGTGGGATGACCGCGGGATCGACGGTGTGAACCGTTTCTTGAAGCGTGTGTGGAATCTGGTGATGGACAGCAAGGATGCGGATATCAAAGCATCTAAGGCGATGATCAAGGAACGCCACAGACTGGTATGCGATATCACGAAGCGTCTTGAGAGCTTCAGCCTGAATACGGCGATCTCCGGATTTATGGAGCATAATAACAACCTGATCGAGATTGCCAAGAAGGAAGGCGGCATTGATAAGGAGACCTTATCGACTATGGCGGTACTGCTGTCTCCGTTCGCCCCGCATATGGCGGAGGAGATCTGGGAGCAGTTAGGGCATGAAGGAAGCGTGTTCGCTGCGGGATGGCCGGATTATGACGAGGAAATGATGAAGGACGACGAGATCGAGGTGCCGGTTCAGATCAATGGCAAGACCAGAGCTGTGATCTCAGTGGCGGCAGATATTTCCAAGGAAGATGCGATCGCGGCAGGAAAGGCGGCTGTGGCGGATAAGCTGACTGGGAATATTGTGAAAGAGATCTATGTGCCGAAGAAGATCATTAATATTGTGCAGAAATAATAGGGGAGAAGATCCCGCAAGTGAATAAAGCGCTTGGAAATATTGAAAGAAGAAAATATTAAGAGAATGACGCAGATGGTAGAGATACTGTTTGCGTCATTTTGTGAAATGCAGTATTTTAAAAATATAATCAATACAAAAAATTCAACCCAATATCAGATGATCTAATTTATCCTGAATCTCCACAGATAAAGATTTAATAGAGTCTTGGCAACCAAAAGTCAAACTTTGGTACACACATTGATTTGTATTCTTCCGGAAGACGTGTGTGACTTCATATAAACCATCATATTTTGCAGCCAATGAAACAAGTAAGCGTTACGATCCAACTTTTCGAGGAAATCTTATCCCTTTTACTTCCCCTTTCTGGAAAATGATAATGCTTCCTTGAAAAAAGCAGGAGAACACCATGAAAAACGCCCACATAAAAACCATTATGATACAATGAATACTTCTTTGCTGCATTGTATAATTCTGTATGTCTACATGCAGAAATATAACTTCAATTGCAAATATTGACAGCAATTCAAGCATAAATGCTCCAAATGAAAGTAAACTCAGCCATAAATATTTTGTCCATTTTCTTCTTTAACCATTATCCTCTCCTTATGAAATTCCGATTTCTATTTATTCTTGACTTCCCGACAAACAGGAATTGCTTTTATTGTAAATCATCTTTAGAAATTGCTATTGAAGGATAATGAGAAAGTTCCGTCAAATCAACATTTAGTGGAACACTATAAACCATGTAATAATTATTAGGATTGGCCGCAATCAATTCATTCATTTTTTGCCCTGCTAAGTCTTTATCATTTGTAGCATACACAACTGATACAACACCTACTTTATCATTTTCCGTCCCCTGTATATTTCCGCATAAAATTAATTTTAATGGGGCATTCCCATTCAAACCTTGCTTAATATAGTCCTTATATTCCATAGTTTACCTTCCATCAATTCCGATTTGTTCAATTCTATAAATTTGAAGTTATCGCTTTCTGATAATCCAATCGTCATCTTGGCTTTTTCTCTCTGCATAGTAACCCTCATCTGTTTCGTGTGTTTCTCCGCATAGAAATTGCCACATTCCGTCATCTTCATCATGTGATACATATAGAATAGGTGCCTGACGCTCCAATATATGGCAACAGATAATCGTAGCAGTATCGGGTGAATCATAAAAAGGAAATTCCATGTCTGTTACTCCTTTCAAACTTCGATTTCTCAGTTTGACTTTTTTCCTATTATACATTATACACAAAAACATAGGATTTATCAATTCACAAACTGTCGTTGCTTAAGTTTGAATGGCGTTGTCGCTTATTGTGGAAACGCTATCATTCACCTATGAATAAATTATCTCATTTTCTACAATTTCTCTTACACACGCCAGAATGTTATTCATCTTATAAATCCATAAGAATTGATTTTCTGATTTCAACTGTTCTGTCACGCCCTGCCTGTTGGCATATACCACTACTAGCCGAAAAAACACTTCTGCCGCCGCTTTGATGACAGTTACTTGTAACTCTTTTACATTAATCAACGTTTCCTGCTTACATTTCGGATAGTAGAGCGGATAGTTTTTCATAATCGTATCCGCTCTAATTCTGTCACGAGTTTTACTACTGCAGATGGGGCAGCGTATCCATTCTAATTTCATTTTTCAAATACCTCTCTATTATTTTCGAATAATAAGCTATTTCTCTTGTGTGATTGATTCGCATATATTTACCTATCCTTTGCATGGCTTTTTCAATTTTCAATCATTTACGCTCTTGCGAAAACTGTGGTGACGGTGATGATGTCATCGTCGATCTTCGCAAAAATTTCGCCATTCATCTTGCGCATGAGCTGTCTGCAAATGTAAAGCCCCAGTCCGTTGCCGCCAATGTTTCCCGCATTTGCTCCGCGCCAAAAGCTCTCGAAAATATGCGTCAAATCGTCCTTCTCAAGCGTACAACCGCCGTTCATGATCGCAATTTGGACGCATTCGTCGTCTTCGGGGAAAATCAATTCCACACGTCTGCCATCGCCGTATTTGAGGGCATTTTCAATAATGTTTTGCATCACTTCAACGCTCCTGCTCAAATCCCCCGATAGCAGACAGTTTTTATATTTTCCGATAATAAAATCTGTTTTGATAAGTGCCAGTTTTTCCTTGTAATATCCCGCGATTTTTTCAACAAGTTCCGAAAGATAAAACTCGCCCATATTCACTTCAAAGCTGAAGAAATCTTCTCTTGAAGCTGTTATAATCTGTGAAACATAGCCCTCGATCTCCTCCGCTTTTTCGTTGATGTTTTCAGCGATTTTGTGCTGCTTTTCCGCGTCCGAATACAAATTTTTCGACAGTGCTGCCGAGTACAATTTTATAGCGGAAAGCGGCGTTTTAATATCGTGCGAGAGCGATAGCAGCAGTGTTTTCTTTTCTTTCTGCATTTCCAGTTCGCGCTGCTTTTGCTGTTCTATATTTTCACGGAGAATATTGATCCCCCAAAGAAATTTTCCGAAAAAACGGCTTTTCGTTT
This sequence comes from Dorea sp. 5-2, assembly GCF_000403455.2. Taxonomy (GTDB): domain Bacteria; phylum Bacillota; class Clostridia; order Lachnospirales; family Lachnospiraceae; genus Sporofaciens. Next base: position 63,609 of record NZ_KE159748.1, read on the forward strand.
CCTTTATCGGCGCGGCGAGATTACCCTTTGAAAGCTCGTAAGGGATACCGCTCAGACGTTCAAAGGGCATAAGAATTGCGAATTTTATATAAAGCAAAACCGTTATGATCAAAATCGCCATAACGCCGAGAACAGCATTTACAATTCCTGTAAGCTGCGTTTTGTCGGAGTAGCCGTTAGTATTGTAATCAAAGCGATAAAGTTCTCCGTTTATTTCACGGATAACATAGTCGCTGTCCGTGATGTAAAATTTTTCTCCGTATCGTTCAATATTTGTAACGTACACACATTCGGAAATGTCGGCAGAACCATTCGTTTCTATTTCATGGACAAGACGGCTTATCTCCACTCGATATTGCCTGCTCCCATTGGTTCTGTCGGCGGCAAGAATTATATTCACTACAACAAACAACAGGATTACGGCAATCGCAACTACGGAGAAAATTTTGTTAAACGCTTTCATATTTATAACCCACCCCCCATACGGTAACTATTTTTTTAGGGTTTTTGGGGGCGTCCTCTATTTTCTGCCGCAGCCATTTTATGTGTACCGTCAGTGTCTGTTGTTCTGAAAAGCTGTCGCTGCCCCAGACCTGTTCAAAAATGTATTCCTTGCTTAAAGCCTTGCCCTTATTCTCCATCAAAAGCAGAAGCAGCTCAAATTCCTTCGCGGTCATTTCGAGTTCTTTTTCGTTTTTGTAAACGGTACGGCTCGCCTTATTTATGCGTATATTGCCGTCAGTAATTTCGTCAAGAGCGTATCGTCGCTTAAAAATCCCGCTTATTTTTGCGAGCATAATATCAATATCATATGGCTTTTCTATATAATCGTCTGCGCCGAGATTCAATCCGTTCAGCTTGTCATCCTTTTCCGTTTTCGCACTTACAATCAATACGGGGGTGTTGCTCGACCTGCGGATTTTTTCCAGAACATAAAATCCGTCCTTATCGGGCAGCATGATGTCAAGCACGACAAGCCTTGCGCCGTATCTTTCGTACAGCAGCAAGGCTTTTTCGGCTGTTTGAACCGCCGATACCGTATAATTTTCCGCACGGAGAAAATCACACAGCAGGTCGGCAAGCTCCTTGTTGTCCTCAACAATGAGAATATCCATATTACCACCCTAATTCCAAAAGCCAGTTATTCAATGCGCGCTCCCGTTCTCTTATCTGTGTGGAACAGTCGCTTAAGTCGTACTCTCCCTTTATGTTCCCGTCAACAATGTACATGACCCTTGTACATTTTGCCGCGACCTTAACATCGTGGGTAACGAGCATGATTGTTGTTCCCTCAGAATTTAATTTTACAAGCTCTTCCATTACCTCGTCGGAGGAAGTACGGTTCAAAGCCCCTGTCGGCTCGTCGGCAAAGATCATTTTCGGGTCGTTTATCATACTGCGGCAAATGCACGCCCGCTGGAGCTGACCGCCCGAAACCTCGTTGATGTCGTTGTCGGCAATGTCGATAATGCCGAGCCTGCGCATGAAATCTTGGCCGCGCCGCGCCGTTTCCCTGCGGGGTTCACGCTGCTTTTTGGATTGCGTTGCAGGAAGTATGATATTATCCAATATGGTGAGGTTTTTCAGCATATACATTTGCTGAAAGATAAAACCCATTTCGTCAAGGCGCAGGGCTGCAAGTTCTTTTTCTCCTATCCCTGCGATATTTTTCCCACAGAAACTCACTTCTCCTGCGGTAAAATTATCCATGCCCGAAACTGCGTACAGCAGCGTGGATTTTCCAGAACCTGACGGACCCATAACGGCGACCATTTCTCCCTCGCCAATCGTGAAATTTACATTTTTCAATACGTTGTTCTGCCGCTTGTTTACGATATACGTTTTGCAGAGGTCTTTTACTTCGAGAATATTCATAATAGATTCTTCCTTTCATTATTCAATGCTTGCTGTATCGGAGGATTTGATTTTTCTTGTGTACAAAGAGGTCAAAAACGCGCTTACGGCTGTGGCGGTAAGGACGATAACGGGGAATACTGCGTATATCTCCACAGGGTTTTGCATATATTCTACGCCCATTTCAAGCCCCATCGTCCTGAAAATAGGATCGAAGCAAAGCTTTGTAATGGGCATACCCAAAAGCTCCGCAAGAAGTACAGCCGCCGTCACCGCAATGAAAAATCTTAACGTGTGCTGTCCGTATATTTTTGCGTTCCTGATGCCTATGGCTTTCATAAGGGCGATTTCCGCCTGCTCCTTTGCGATAAAGGAACGCTCCACAAGCACGGTTATAAGCGCGGCTAATATTACCGTAAGGACGGCGGACATTTTTTTCACCGCGTCTATGGCGTCGCCGACTCCGGTGGTGTCCTTTACGTCTTCGCCCGCTGTTTTAACGCTTGAAAACTTAGGGTAAAGCTCCTTGATCTTTTCAATTCTGCGTAATACTTCCTCATCGTCGGGGTCGTCGGTAAATTTTATCTGCGTACTGGGAGAGCCGCTTGCTGCGATATAGTTGATATCGCAGTCGGTATGAACCCTTGCGGATATGCCCTGGTTGACCATTGCCTGATACAGAGCGGTTATGATGAACTCCGCTGTTTCGCCCGTCGGGTAGGACACAGTAACGGTATCGCCTATCTCCGCCTTAAGCTGTTTTGCCAAAAGGGTTGTCACTGCAATTTCGTCGCTGTTTTGGGGAGGAGTACCCTCTAAGTATTCATACATATCCATTGTTGTTCCCGTACCCTGAAGTATAGCTGTCTTGCTTTCATATTCGCCGTAGCTTATCGTCGTATAAATAAAATACTCCGTCATACATTCCGCGGGCATACCGTTTTCCGCAAGGGTCTGCTCCATGTCCGCAAGATATTTTTCAACCTTTTCATGTCCGTCCTCGGCCATAAACTTCATAGCCTCATCGCCGATGTCCGTAACGGCGTGGCAGTCCACCTGCCCAAAATATTTCAGCAGCTTTTCGCTTTTAAGAGATGCCGTGGCATTGGAAAGCATTATCAGCAGCGACATACACAGAAAAAACGTAAAGGTAATGACAGCGTAGCGTTTGGGACTGCTTACAATATCGTTTGCGGCAAGAAAAACCGTCGTGCCAAGCCGCGATCTTCCAAGGCTCATAACGCCCTTTTTGCAGAAGCGTTCCCCCGTCTGCCCATTCCTTACAGCGTCGATCGGGGACATTTTGCTCACCCTGCCCGTGCAGCTGAGACAGAACAGGAGAATCACAGCTGCTGTCAGAACCGCGCAGGCAATGTTTACAAATCCGTTATTGCTGCTGTCTATTATAATAGACTCCGAGGAATAATTTATAAGCATTTTCCCGAACGGGTAGCTGAGTATCAAGCCGAGTGCTGCGCCGACAGCGGAAATAGCGAAGTATTTTGTAAGGTACAGCCCCCGAATTTTTATGTTCCGTATGCCTATGGCTTTCATAACGCCTATCTCGCGGAATTCTTCAGAGAGGGTAAAGGCTATGGTGAACCGCAGTACCGCAAAGGATATGATGATAAGAATAAGGCTCACCGCAAGGATAAGACCTATGATTATCATGTTAAAAATATAGGCTTGACCCAGTGTATCCGCGCCACTCGCAAAGGTAAAGCTGTCGGATATATCCGCTATCTGGGACAGGGTCTTGTCAAGATTGGCGGTGTGTATGTATAAGCATTTCCCGCCGTACATATTTTTCATCGTTTCGTCGGACATATATTCGTCAAATTCCTCGCCGTTCATGATAAACCTTTTAATGCCTATCAATTCCGTGCCGCAGACAGCGTCCTTGAAACTGCCCGCAAAGGTAAATTCGTGGCTTACGCCCTCTATTTCGACAGTAATTTTGTCGCCGACCTTAAGTCCCATGTTTTTCACCGTGAAATGGGAGACATAGATTTTTCCTTTCGGTACACTTTTAAGAATACTTCCGTCGTCCAGAAAATAATTTATCCCCATATTTCTGTCGCTCTGTAATACTAATTTCTGATTGAGATTGGAAGCGTTAAGCGGTTCGCCGACCCGCGTAATATTTGACTGGGACATCGAGACAAACTCCTCAATACGGAACTCATCTATCGCGGAGGCGTCTTCAAGCGTCCCGCAAATGTCCTTGTCTGAGGATTTGTTTTCGCTCATCGCCCAGTAATCGGGTACGTCCGCCATTTCAAAATAGCTGTCCAGCGCAGTCGTCACGGTGATGATGTTGCTCACGTCTGAGGACATGAACATCGACGCGAGTATAATAAACACCAGCAATATCACGTTCATTGCCCTTTTGCGCTTTAGGTCTTTTTTTAGTATTCGTAAATACATTTTTTTATTGCTCCTTTCGCTTTGTGATTCGATTGTAGCATAGAAGTTATTAAATAATCCTTAAATCGGTTTGCGGCAATCAAATTATGTGTGATGATGAAAAACGTTTACCCATTACCAATGTTCATTAGCCTAATTTCTCCGCATATTTTTCTACCCGCTCTATGCCAGCAACCCCCACCTGTTGACAATCCTTTAGGCAACGTCTATAATATCTATAATTACACGTGTAAGACTTAAGGGGGATTTATCATGACTACTCTGCCGCAGATTTCCGAAGCTGAATATGAAGTGATGAAGGTCGTGTGGAAATACGCGCCGGTCAATACTAATGAGATCACTGAGAAATTACTGAAAACAACCGTCTGGAGTCCCAAGACCATACAGACCCTGATCAAGCGTCTGGTGAACAAGGGCGCTCTTTCTTATGAGAAGCAGGGCAGGATATTCGTCTACACCCCGCTTGTATTAGAACGTGAATATGTCGGACAGGAAAGCCGCTCTTTCCTGAAGCGTTTTTATGGAGGAGATCTCACCGCCATGGTGTCCGCATATATGGAGAATGACGGTCTGTCTGATACAGAGCTTGAACAGCTTCGCTCTCTTTTGTCTGCCCCAAAGAAGAAGTCAAAGACCTCGCTGCAAGCAACGGGGCGTCAAAGCTGAAAATGAAAAGGAGTCGATCTATATGGATGATTTTATGATCCGTTTTCTCATATGCAATCTGCTTGTCAGCGTCCCTGTCGGAATCTTGCTGGCAGCCAGGCATATGTTGAAAAATATCCTGTCATGCCGGATGCAGTATCATCTGTGGTTTTTCATGTTGTGCCTGCTTGCCGTCCCGTTTCTGCCGCATCGTCTGTCAGGTTTTTATACGTTGGACTCCCTGCGGGGCGTCTGCCGCAGGCTTTCCTTATCCGGTATCGAAAATGTTGTGGAGCCGGGAGGGAATTTTGTTTTGACCGGAGATATGGGGTAGATGAATGATTTTACGTTTTCCGTAAGCTTCGCCTCAAGCGAAGGATTCCTCTGTACAGCACCGCATTTTTGAAATCCCCTGTTATAACAGGATTTCTAAATCCGCGTATCTATCTTCCCATACACATTATCTCTGATCATATGAAGACAGGATCGAAAGCTGCCGGCAGAACCACTTGTTATGCAGAAATCCCAGAGATTTCAGGGGGCTCAGAGCCGGACGGGCTTCGTCCGATCAGGTACATGCTGCTGCATGAATTACAGCACTACAGGCATAAAGATGCGTTCGCAGGCTGTCTGATGACCCTTGCCGGAATCCTCAAACGGCGTATCCTCAATATCACAGCCTATGAGAAGCCAACGATAAAAAGACGGTTGGCGGGCATAATGGCATTCCTGATGATCACAGCTCTTTTGCTGGGTATGGCTCCCGTGTTGTCTGCAAATGGTTCGGAAAGCGATTATTATCGGTGGGACGATTCCCATAAAAATATAACCGACCTGGATCTTGCCACTTATTTTCAGGGATATGAGGGAAGCTTCGTCCTGTATGATATGCGGCAGGATATGTGGAGCGTCTATGATATCGAACGCGCCGCTTTCCGGGTATCGCCCGACTCTACCTATAAGATTTATGACGCTTTGTTCGGGTTGGAGGAAGGTGTCATCACACCGGAAGATTCCTACATGGAGTGGGATCGGGAGGTCTGCCCTATAAAGGAATGGAATATGGACCAGACGCTGCGGTCGGCGATGCGGCACTCTGTAAACTGGTATTTTATGGAGATAGACGAATGTCTTGGAGCGTCAGCCGTTGACCGTTACACCAGGCAGATCGGTTATGGCAATGAGGATACGGACAGCAGAGATGTGCCCTGTTGGTTGGAGTCTTCTCTAAAGATTTCTCCCATCGAGCAGGTGGAACTTCTGCGAAAGTTTTATGAAAACAGCCTTGGTTTTTCCGATCGTAACGTCGATGCGGTAAAGGATGCGATCCGCATTTCTTCTTCTGCATCCGGAACGCTCTATGGGAAGACCGGCACCGGACGCATAGAGGGTATGGATGTGAACGGATGGTTTGTGGGATATGTGGAAACTTAGAGCTGATATGTTTGAATGTTGTCAACAGCTTTACCTACTTTCTGCAAGATTTCAAACTTCAAGGTGGCAAGTTCCGCTATGGCGACTCGTACCTTCCCTTTGCATGGCATAACCCTGGCGATTTTGAAAAATACCAAAAATAGGTACACTAAGACAGGAAATTTTTTTGATTTCATGTCTTAGTGTATTGCTTTGATGTGCGGTAAGTATTTTGTTTTGCTATCTATTCTGTCTTCCAATAATACAGTATAATGAAGTTTTGTCATTACTATGTGTATATTTGATCTTTTTTTCGCATCTTCTAGGGGAGTATATTTTATCCAAGCAGTTGTCGGATTTTAGCCGTCAACAAACCCTTCCGCTTTACATAAAATTCTTCAAAATTCTCCAATTCGAGAGAAACCCCATCTGGAATGAGAGCCTCTTTGCAGAACTTAGCTTTTTGTTCATCATTCATATCATTGTAATAGTCCACAAGACGCATTGCATTTTTGCTGCCATTACTTCTGCCTTCAAGTAATTGGAGATTAGGAAGACGATTTCTGTCACGGCTCCATCTGCGCCAATCTTCCATAGAAACATAAATAGGTCTATTATTATCAAATCCAACATTTGGGTGCAGATGATCTTGTTCATACTTAAGATTTCTGTTTATCCAATCAAGATTCAAGAAATACAGTGCCTCATCTGCAACACTACTTCCTTTTTCAGAATTGATAACGTCGTCAATTTTGCCGTCTGTCACACGAAGGTCACTTATCTGTTCAAGCATATCGACCGTGATTTCATAGTCGCATTCGTTGATACGATTCTTTATCTGTTGCAACTTTCCAGTAGTACCGGATCGAAAATATATAAACAATACAGCTCTAACCAAATATGCTCTAATGCCCTCCATATTGTTTTTATATTCCGGGTTATTATATATGGAATATATGACAGGCAACAGTACATTCCATCTCCTAGAAAAATGGCTGACCTCTATTTTCATATCTCTTAGTACATTTTCAAGATTTCTAAGGGTTTTCTTAAAATCCTGCCAGTGATTCTTTAAATCGTCTACCACCTGTCTGTTAATGTTTGACTTAACAACATCGCCATAAAGCATGAGGGCAGAACGCACAATAAAGTCAAATCCAAAATCAGCGTAAGAGCCAGCAAGCAGATACCCAAACTCTGTCTTTGCACTAGGCCAGTATGCCTCAATGATTGACATTGTGATTTCATGCTTTTTCAGTACCTTACCACCGCCATTGAAACGAACAAACATTTCCAAAGCATCATCCTGCTTCATGTTTTGAATTTCCGTATAGCGAATCAACTTCTCCACAAAAATTTTGTGATAAAGTTGATTCAGGATATTTCGGGCATAATCTTTGCTGTCTGTCGGAACATTTGCGATAGCATCTTCGATTGCCTGAACTCTTGTATTACCATCTTGGAATTTATCTTCTAAAATATGGTTAATTTCAAATTGCGTCGGACTTACTTTTCCAACTTTTTCCGTAAATTTAATATCGAACTTCTTGCTATTATATTCCTCCTCATCAACAGTTAACTTGTGTTTATTCAATTCAATAAGGAGTTTTACTACTGTACCCCCACCATTTTTCTTTCTTGCGTGTTTTTGTCTGATATATGCACGACCAAAGAGCGACAAAAACAGAGAAGTTAATCGCTGCTGACCATCAAGAACTGCCGTATTTGTCATTTTTACATTAATATTGCTCAATTCATAATTTACACTATCAGCTTGTTTTCTACTGTCAAAGGTAATCTCATGCAAGAAGTTGCAGAAGTATGTATCCCAGCTAACATTGTCATCGTCCACATGCCAAAACAGAAACGTAGCAATAGGATAATCCAAGAGAATGGAATCCCACAATTTTTCTACCTGTTCCATGTTCCAAACATACTGCCGCTGAAATGCAGGCATAACATACTTGCCATTCTTGATATGTTCAAGTGCTTCATATATCGTAATGCTGTTATCAATTAAAATACTCATTACCTACTTCTCTCTTATATTGCATTCCTGATTGTCTTTATTATACCTTTGTGTCAATGGTATCGCGATCATAAAAAGCTATTTTGAGATAATTTTTAGGAATATATCATTTTCTTAAACTATCTGCAAAAAGTATTGATTTTACGGCGCATTTAAGGAACTGCGAGTCAGAAGAGACATGTCTCGTATGATGTTTGGAAAAGCAAGGGTATCTTATGACCACGGAAGGAAATGTTGTTCATTATGGATTTCTGTAAAAATACATAAAAAGATTGGGCGAGCGTTTCAATACTCGTAAAATTGTATTTGACCGTTGGGGTGCTGTACAAATGGAGAAGAACTTTAAGGGAATGGGATTTACAGTTGTTCCATTTGGGCAGGGTTTCAAAGATATGAGTTCGCCGACAAAGGAACTTATAAAGCTGACATTGGAACAGAAGCTTACCTACAGCGAGCATCCGGTTCTTCGCTGGATGATGAATAACATTTTTATCTGCAATGATCCGGCAGGAAATATTAAAGCAGATCAAGTGGTATGTTTTGAAATGTTCCCTATTGAATTTTTGTATTCAGTTTGTCGAATAAAATTGTTGTGGTATTTGATGGAATATGTATACGTTCTTTTTTTAGCAATGCACGTTTTCGGTGATTGGTCTTATAGTCACGTTCACCTTTTGCAAAGGCAGAACAACAGAGAAAATCACATTTTGCATCTCCAGTAGGTGTTGTATGAATTATGAAAACGTAGCTGTCAATAACGATGTGGCTCGCTATCAGATAATCCGCTTTGATGTTAGTAACAAATGGATACATTCTCGGCATGAAAGAATAAAGGTTAAATTCATTATCCAAGGAGTTCTTTAAGTGGATTAATGCTTCTAATCGTGATTTAACCATTTCTTCGTATTGTGCCGCTTTTTGAATTTGTTCAAAAGCAATTTTCCTTTCAAGGATTCGGTCAACGATTTTCGCTGATGTATAGTTTGGAAGGGAAAGATCTTTCAAATATTGAAAACCAGCCAGGTGTGGATAGTCTTCATATGAAAACGTAAGATTGATTGGATACAAAGTCTTCTTGTAGCCATACACAAACTGGTATCGGTATTCAGTTAGTTCCTTCCATGCTAATGCTGATTGTTGTAAAATATTCATTTTTTGTATAGCCACCTTTGGTAAAAATAAAGGACCTTGCGTGAGCAAGGCCCCGTAAAAGCGTTTTCTTTCAGTTCTGAAGAACCTATTCGGTTTGAGGTTATCGCATAACCCAAGGTCTGGCTCCACAATCGGCTGCATACCGACACAGTCAATTGTTTCATAACCAACGATAGCTGATCTCGTCGCTATCCTCTATAAATATTATAGCACAAGATAGATTCAAGTCAATAGTCTTGAATTTATTTGTGGACGCACCGGTTTGTGCATCTAATTTATTATATGTAATTTCTTGAAAAATTGTCCTTATAAAAATCTGGATATACAATAAAGTCGAACAAAGAGGCAGGAGGTGCAGAAGATGGCGGAGGCTATGTGTTCGGGTCGCACCAGGCAGTATGTTCCTTAGAGTATGTATCTCGAAGCCTCCGCAAGCCTCTCATAGAATTCCTGATAGAAGTCTCCTTCTGCATCATAGGGCTTCAGGTAGAATTGTTTTAGCAGATACATACTAAGTTTTTGAATATTTTCTCCATGCTCAAAATCCATGGCATATTCCTGGAGCGGTTTCAGATAATAGTGCCAGTCGGTGATGAATTGCTCATAGCGCTTAAGATCAGGCGTATCGATCCATTTGCGTATCTTGACCTTACTCTTACCCGGTGCAGGGCATTCATGGATCTGGAGAAAATATTTGAAGGAGTGGTTCTCATAGAACCTGCCCAGAGGAAAGATGCGGCAGATACCGGGGCGTATGGAGTGGATGGAACACCGCCCTCCGCGAAGAAAGGTACATGCATCTTCCTCTGCGGCCATCCGCAGGTTGGGAAGGATAATACCGTCCACAACGTTCAATTCAAGGCAGGTGTTCAGCAATTCTTCGAAGGATTTCCGAAGCCCTACGCAGAGCCGGTGGGCGTCGAAGGGGTCTAACAGGATGGAACTCCCCATGCCCCGGCAGCAGGAGGAACAGCCTTTGCAGCCATTGCAATCCGTCTTTGCCATATCGTTGCTTCCATATAATTTTCCGTCTGATACTTGATCCAAGTCAATATCCCGTAACATATCGTTTCTCCTGACTCTTGCATACTGCGCGGCAGGGCAGTATACTTAGTGTAATAAATACATTCTTTGTGGTATGAAAAGAATTATAAGGCAGGATTACACAAAATGTAAATAGAAAGGGATCGAATTTATGAAATTTTTTCATCTGTCTGATCTGCATATTGGAAAGCAGCTTCATCATTACAGTCTGAAGGAGGAGCAGGAGGCGGTTCTTGGAGAGATCCTCACCTATGCCGAGACCATTCGTCCGGATGCCGTTGTGATCGCGGGGGATATCTATGACCGGTCGGTGCCGTCCGCGGAAGCGGTTGCGGTCTTCGACTGGTTTCTTACAGGGCTGTCCAAGATCAGTCCGGCAATTCCGATACTGATCATCAGCGGGAATCATGATTCCGGGGAGAGGCTTGAGTATGCGGCGGAGATCTTAAAGATGCAACACATCTATCTGGCGGGGAGCGCGCCGCGGGATAAGTCAGAGAGTGTGCGAAAGGTAACGCTTACGGATACTTACGGCGAGGTTGACTTCTATCTGCTGCCTTTCATGAAGCCTTCTTATGTGCGGAATGTCTTTGAAGAAGAGGCGCCGGAGACATATACGGAGGCGGTCAGAAGAATGCTCGGACGAGAAGCGGTGGATTACCGGGATCGAAGGAACGTGCTGGTTTCCCACCAATTTTATACGGGAACGGAAGGAGAAGCAGGAAGTCCTTCCACCTGTGATTCGGAAGTTATCTCCGTAGGGGGGATCGAGAATGTGGATGTCAGCTGTGTGGAGGATTTTGATTATGTGGCGTTAGGGCATCTGCATGGACCGCAGAATGTCGTCAGTCCGCATATCCGCTACTGCGGTACGCTTCTGAAGTATTCGGTCAGTGAATCCGGGCATGAGAAGACATTGACCGTAGTGACACTTGGGGATAAAGGGGAGGAGCCGCTGATCGAGCTTATGCCGCTGCATCCGCTTCGGGATGTGAAGAAGAAGACGGGGAAGCTTATGGAGATCATCGAACAGGCGCAAGAAGACGAGAGAGGCGATTATATCAGCGTGACTTTGACGGACGAGGTGGATCCCTACAAGCCCAAGGAGCAGCTTGAGAAGGTGTTCGACCATATTCTGGAAGTGCGTGTGGATAATAAGCGGACCAGAACGAAGCTGTCCGAGTTGGATGAAGAGTTGATCATGAAGGATCCGATGGAGAATTTTGCGGATTTCTATCAGGAGATGCAGGGCAGAGCGCTGCAGGAAGAGGAATATCAGATGATGTACCAGATCTTTGAACAGGTTAAGGAGGGATAAGAAGTGAAGCCAGTCAGATTGATCATGTCGGCGTTTGGTTCCTATGCCAGGAAGACGGAGATTGATTTTACAGATGTACGGCACGGGCTGTTCCTGATCACAGGAGACACGGGGGCGGGGAAGACGACGGTATTTGACGCGATCACATATGCCCTCTACGACCAGTCGAGCGGCGGGAAGCGGGACGGGAATATGATGAGAAGCCAGTATGCGTCGGAAGAGACAGATACATATGTAGAGTATACCTTCTCCTATCGCAATGAGGTGTACACGGTGAGCAGGAATCCGGAATACATGCGGCTTGGGAAACGTAAGCTTGCAGACGGTTCTCCAAGATATGTGAAAGAGTCCCCGAAGGTAGAGCTGATCCTTCCGGACGGAAGTACGTATCGTGGGAAGAAGCGGGAGACGGATCAGAAGATCGTGGAGATCATGGGGATGGATGCGGATCAGTTTACCCAGACCGCCATGATCGCCCAGGGGGATTTCCTGAAATTACTCCATGCGGAATCGAAGGAGCGCAAGCGGATCTTCTCGCGGATCTTCCGGACCAGGCTGTATTACCAGGTACAGGAAGAGCTGAAGCGGCGTGCAGGGATACTCTACGGGCAGTTAGAGGACAACCTGAAAGCAGCAAGGCAGGAGATGGAGCGGGTGGAATTTGCAGCGCCATCCGATACTTCTTCCGTCTCGGTTCATGGACGATCTGCTTTATTAGAATGGAAGAAATTAAAAGACTATGCATTGATCCCTTACGAAGATGCGATCGGGACATTGCAAGAGATCCTGGATGCGGGAAGTATCCTGGAAAAAGAGAAGAAAAAGACAGTCGAAACTATACAAAAGAGCCTGGATGAGCTGAACGGAAGGAAGAAAGAGGGGGAGACACTGAACCGGCTGTTCGATGCGTTTGCCCGGATCGAGAGCAGAGAGGAAGAACTTGCCCGGATGCAGGAAGAGTGTAAGAAGTGGGAAGAAAGGCTTTGGACCGCGCAGAAGGCGGAGAAGGTCCAGATACAGGAAGGCAGGTTTATAAGGAGCAGGGAGGCGGCGGATAAGACCAGGAAGGAGATAGAAGAAGCGGTCAGAGGTTTGGAGATCCTGCGCATCCGGGTCCGGGAAGAGAAAGAAAGGAAACTGCGGCAGGAAGAGGAGCTTACGAAACAAGAGAAGTCTTGTAATGCCGAACTGGTAAGGATAGAAGACGCGCTGCCTCTGTATGAACAGCTTGATCAGTTAAGAGACCGGTATGTGAAGGAACAGAAGGCGCAGAAGAAGAGGCAGAGGGAACAGGAGAAGCAGAAAAAGGCGTTGGATGAACGAACGAAGCAAAGAGAGGATGCAAGAAGGATCCAGGAAGAATATGCATTGAGTCCGGGGAAGATCGCCGGGCTGTCGCTTAAAGTGGAACAGCAGACGGCAAGGAGCCGGGAGCTTAAGAAGTTAGAAGAACAGTGGGAGAAGCTTGCCGAAGAAGAGAAGGAATGTAATGTGAGAAAGCTGCAGGCGAAGAAGGATCAGAAAGCGTATCTGGCTGCATTTCAGACGTATGAGGAGCGGTATCATGCATTTTTGGCGGAGCAGGCGGGGATCCTGGCAAAAGAGCTGTCACCTGGAAACCCGTGTCCGGTATGCGGTTCCTGTGAACATCCGGATATCCGTAAGCTGACGGAAGGGGCGCCGACTCAGCAGGAGGTAGAACATGCGAAGAAGAAGAGAGACCAGGCGGAGGGAAGAAGAGAGCAGTCCGCGGCGCTGCTAAGGGAGCAGGCAGTCCGGTGTGAGACCGGGAGAGAAGCATTTGCAAGAGAATATGAAAGAGTGATGTCTTCCGGAATATCATATGAAGGCGGCGAAGAGATGGAGGCGGGCAGCGAAGAGATCAAGAGAGCCCTCAGGGAAACCGCCGAAGAGAATGCGCATGCTGTAGATATGGCACAGGCAGAGCTTGCGAAGGCTGAGAAGGAGGCAGAACAGTTCAGGCATGCCGCCGAGACGGAGCAGAGGATCAAGGAAGAGATCGGTACGCTGGAACATTCCTATGAGCAGGCAAGGACAGAATATCAAGAGCATCTGGTAGAAGAGAAACGTCTGGAATCCGAGATCCGGATGAAGGAAGAGAAGCTATGGCTGTCATCAGAGGAACAGGCGAAGAAGCGTATGGAGGAATTAAAGGAGACGCTTGGGGAGGCGAAGGCAGCGTATGCACAGGCGCAGCAGAGGGAGCGTCAGGCGATCGAAGAACTTCGGAAGCTGGAAGGCAGGAAAAGCAGCAGCGAAGAGGCGTTGGCACAGCAGGAGGCGGAATCCGAAATCTGCCGCAGGGATTATGAGAGATCATTGGCAGACCAGGGGTTTGCCGACGAGGCTGCATATCTCGCCGGAAGATTATCCGCCGACGACAGTTCAGAGCTTGACAGAAAGATCAAAGAGTTTCACTCACAGGTGAATGAAGTGTCCGGCAGGAAGCAGTCGTTAAAAGAGCAGTTGGAGGGAAAGGAAAGAGCCGACCTGGTTAAGCTTGGAGAAAGGCTTAAGGAAGTAACGAAGGAACAGAAGCAGGAACAGGAGGCGTATGTCCGTCTGTACAGCGCCAACCAGAAGAACCGGGAAGTAAGAAGCAGGCTGAAGCATTTTCTGGAGCAGGACGGGAATCTTAAGAAGCAGTATGAGATGGTGGGTAACTTGAGCAAAACCGCCAACGGGAACTTAAGCGGGACGGTGAAGCTGGATTTTGAGACCTATGTTCAGAGGCAGTATTTCAAGCAGATCATCCGTGCGGCAAATAAGAGGCTGGTACGGATGGCATCCGGTGAATTTATCCTGCAATGCCGGGACGTGAAGAATCTTGCAAGCCAGGGACAGACGGGGCTGGATCTGGATATCTATCATATGGCAAGCGATTCTGTGCGGGATGTGAAGACGCTGTCGGGCGGCGAGTCCTTCATGGCTTCGCTCTCTATGGCGTTGGGACTGGCGGACATCGTCCAGAACACGGCGGGAGCCATCCGTCTGGATACCATGTTCGTGGATGAAGGGTTCGGTTCTCTGGATGATGCGGCAAGAGGACAGGCGATCCGGATCCTGACAGACCTTGCTGATGAGAAGAGGCTTGTGGGGATCATTTCCCATGTAAATGAACTGAAGGAGCAGATAGACTGTAAGCTGATGATCACACGGACGGATCAGGGAAGTTCGGCGAAGTGGTCGTAAACGAAATATGAAGGATAGTGGTTTTTGGGTTGAAAATGATAATAAAACAAGATATAATTGACCAATATATGCAGATGTTAGAAAATTCCCGGTGTATAACGGGATAAATAAGGATAGAAAGGGTAAAAAGACATGAAATATGATTATCTGATCGTAGGAGCCGGTTTGTTCGGCGCCATCTTCGCCCATGAGGCAGGAAAGGCAGGAAAGCGTGTACTGGTCATCGACCGCAGAGACCATATCGGCGGCAACATTTACACAAAGGAAGTGGAAGGGATCCAGGTCCATGAGTACGGCGCGCATATCTTCCACACCTCTGACAAGGAAGTGTGGGATTATATACAGCAGTTCGCGGAATTTAACCGTTACACCAACAGCCCTGTGGCAAGATATAAGGATGAGTTGTATAATCTTCCCTTTAATATGAACACATTCAGCAAGATGTGGGGCATTCAGACGCCGGAAGAAGCGCGTGAGATGATCGACAGGCAGATTGAAGAAGCGGGCATCACGGATCCTGAGAATCTGGAAGAACAGGCGATCTCCTTGGTGGGAAGGGATATCTATGAGAAACTGATAAAGGGTTATACCGAGAAGCAGTGGGGCAAGCGGGCGACAGAGCTTCCGAGCTTCATCATCCGCCGTCTTCCGGTACGCTTCGTATATGACAATAACTATTTTAACGACAGATACCAGGGCATTCCCATCGGCGGTTACACACAGATCATCGAGAAGATGCTTGCGGGAACCGAGGTCCGGCTTAAGACCGATTTCTTCAAGGAGCGGGATGCGCTTAAGAGCCAGGCGGAGAAGATCGTGTTCACAGGAATGATAGACGCCTACTATGATTACTGCTACGGTGAACTGGAATACAGAAGCTTAAGATTCGAGACAGAGATCCTTGATGTGGAGAATTATCAGGGCAATGCGGTGGTGAACTATACGGAATATGAGATCCCATACACAAGGATCATTGAGCATAAGCATTTTGAATACGGATGTCAGGGCGGATACGGCAATACGGCTGCCGATCCCAATCCGAAGACTGTCGTCACAAGAGAATATCCCGCAGCCTGGGAAAAAGGCGCAGAACCCTATTATCCAATGAATGACGAGAAGAATAACGCCCTCTACGAGAAGTACTGTCTGCTTGCAGAGCAGGAGAAGGATGTGATCTTCGGCGGACGTCTGGGGATGTACCGGTATTATGACATGCATCAGGTCGTGGCAGAAGCGCTTAGATGTGCGGAAAAGCATTTATAATATAGTTTACTTTTGAAACATAAAGAGATACCCCTCCGGCGGGTTCGCCGGAGGGGTATCTCTTTATGAGCATTCTTTATGACCGTTCTATGGCCTGTCCTCTATCTGTACAGGCTTATAGATCACACGCTCTTTTCACTGAAAAACAAAAGAATTCTTTTCGTATTTCGCCTCAAAAGTCGCCTGAATCGACAATTTCTTGAACTGTTTCATATCGACAGAGCTTACCATGACCGAAGTATGTGCCTGACATCCCCGGAGCTTTGGCAGTTGATCCAGCGCCAGCTGTGCGGCAGGATCCGTCGCGGCGCTGACAGAGAGGGCGATCAGAACCTCGTCTGTATGCAGCCTTGGGTTCTTGCTGCCCTGATACAGTGTCTTAAGCTTCTGGATCGGCTCGATGGCTTCCGGAGAAATGACATGGCGTTGGTGGTCAAGTCCGGCAAGCTCCTTCAATGCGTTCAGAAGAAGGGCGGCGGAAGCGCCCAGTAGATTCGAGGTCTTGCCTGTGATGATACGTCCGTCATGGAGCTGCAGCGCGGCGGCAGGCCCATTGGTCTCTTCGGCGCGCTTCTTTGCCGCGTCTACGACCGGACGGTCATGGACCGTAATCCCAGCCTGGTTCATGAGCATCTCGATCTTGACTACCTCAGAATCCGGGCAGGTGCCAAAAAGCAGTCTCTTCAAGGAGTCATAGTATCTGCGGATGATCTCCTGGCAGGAGACTTCCCGGCATACCTCGTCGTCACAGATACAGTTTCCCGCCATATTTACGCCCATATCGGTGGGAGACTTGTAAGGGCTCTCCCCATAGATCTGTTGGAACATCGCCTTAAGGACAGGGAAGATCTCCACATCCCGGTTATAATTCACGGTAGTCTCGCCATATGCTTCCAGGTGGAAGGGATCGATCATGTTGACATCGTTGAGATCTGCGGTGGCTGCCTCATAGGCAAGATTGACCGGATGCTTCAGCGGAATATTCCAGATCGGGAAGGTCTCGAACTTGGCATACCCTGCGGAGATTCCCCGCCGGTGTTCCTGATAGAGCTGTGACAGGCAGACTGCCATCTTGCCGCTTCCGGGACCGGGGGCTGTCACGACCGCCAGGGGACGTGAGGTCTCGATATAATCGTTCTTGCCGTATCCTTCGTCACTCACGATATAAGGAACATTGGAGGGATAGCCGGGGATCACATAATGCCTGTAGACCCGGATGCCAAGCTTCTCCAGGCGGCTCTTGAAGAGGCTTGCGCTCTCCTGCCCGCTGTATTTGGTGATCACGACGCTTCCCACATAGAGCCCCTGCTCCTGATAGGCTGCCATCAGCCGGAGTACGTCGGAATCATAGGTGATACCAAGGTCTCCGCGGATCTTATTCTTCTCAATATCTTCCGCGCAGATCGCAATGATGATCTCCGCCTGGTCGGACAATTGCTTGAGCATCCGCAGTTTACTGTCAGGCTGGAAGCCGGGAAGGACGCGGGAGGCGTGATAATCGTCGAATAACTTGCCGCCGAATTCCAGATATAATTTCTGGCCGAACTGTTCGATGCGCTCCCGGATATGTGCAGATTGTGTCTTGAGATATTTTTCATTGTCAAATCCTATTTTCATATGTTGTCTCCCTTATTTTATATTAATATTAAATATTGATCCCTGAATAACCACGACTAATCAAAGTATACTACAAAATATAGAATTTTTACAATCTTTTATCATGTTTTTATGATACTATTGTGCAGGCTTTTTCCGAATATCACGGAGAAGGTGCTTCCCCCGCCTTTTGTGTCTTCCACCTGCAGTTCGATTCCCTGGATTTCAGTAAGGGCGGCGGCGATCGACAGCCCGAGCCCGAAATGTTCTTTTCCGCTCCTGGAACTGTCGCCGCGGTAAAAGCGGTCGAAGATCCGGGATTTTTGTTCATCCGGGATTCCCGGACCGTGGTCGGTCACGCAGACAGTAAGGCGGTTCGGCGCCGTCTTTGCCTGCAGGATGATCTGACGTTTGTTCCCTGCGCAGACGCAGGCTTCTTCCTGGGCGTCCCCTTCGTCCGGAAGGGCATATGCAATGGCGTTCTCTAGCAATATGGTAAAGATCTGCAGGCATAGCTCCGGATCCGCCGATACCAGGGGAAGCGGTGCGTCCGGCAGCAGAAGGGACAGAGTCCCCCCTTTGGAAAATACGATCGGTTCATACATTTCCAACAGATTCAGCAGCAACTCATCCATCTCAAATTCCCGTTTTCTTATAGCCCATTCCTTGCGGTCTGCCGTGACCAGCAGCAGAAGATTCTTGATCAGGGAGCTTCCGCGGCGGCATTCCTTCCGGATCACAGACAGGCTGCGGCGACATTCCGAAGGGGAGGCGACTGCGGCGTCGGCGGATGTCTGGATGACGGCGAAGGGGGAACGCAGTTCATGGGAGACTGCGGCGACGAACTCTTGTTGTTTCAGATAAGTCTCTTCCAGCGGCTGCAGAGAACGGCTGACGAACCAACGTCCGGACAGGAAGAGCAGCAGGATGCCGCACAGGTCGATCAACAGATAGACACAGCCTGTTTCCAGAAGCTTCTTTTGGCTGTCGGTGATATCCTGGAGCAGGATCAGCTTCTTATAGCCGTAATCGGTTCGAAGGACCAGGACGTTGCCAAGATAGGCGTCTTTCTCGTCTCCCTTGATCTGAAATACGGAGGACTGCAGCAGATTCGAGGAAATGGGGTGGGAATCGCCGTAGATGTCCTCTTTCTTGGCGGCGTCTTCTGCGTAAGAGAGGAGGACGTCGCGGCTGGTCCGGGGATTATAAGCGCCTGGGAAGAAAAAGGGAGTATCGTTTTCTTCTATATAGATAAGGAGACGGTTATTCTTCTCCATCTGTACCAGGAAAGAGTCGGCGAACCGGGAATCTGTCTGGAGCTGCGCCGTCAATGTGAAGAGGGATTCCTGGAAGGCGGATCGCTGCCGGTTCTCATGGGAAGAGACATAGAGTAAGAAGGCGGCGGACAGGACGAAGGTCAGGATGATCCCGGTGCTTAGAGTGTACAGGATGACGAATTTTCTCATTAGTTTAGGAAACATGATCTTCCTCCAGCCGGTATCCCATGCCGTGTACGGTCTGGATACATGCGCGGCTCTTTAAGGTCGACAGATGCTTTCTCAGGAAATAGATATAGGTATCCAGATTCCCGTCTTCCACGGTTCCGTCAGGTCCCCAGACTCTGGAGTAGATCTGCTCCCTTGTCAGAGTCTTGTCGGGGTTTCGCAGGAAGAACTCCATAAGAAGAGCCTTTCTCTTAGAGAGAAGCTGCTCGCTGCCCTGGCATGCCAGGATCCGTGTATCCGGATGAAGCCGGATATCCAGATATGATAGGCAGGAATGGTCTGTGAAATCCTTCGGACGCCTGGATAACGCGCGGATACGTGCCAACAGCTCTTCGACGGCGTAGGGTTTTACCATATAATCGTCGGCTCCGCAGTCCAGTCCCTTGATCCGGTCGTCCAGCGAACCAAGGGCTGTGGTCAGGATAACGGGAGCATTAATGTGGTTCTGACGGATAGAACGTAAGATGGACAATCCGTCGATCTCCGGCAGCATGCGGTCTAAGAGGATCAGATCATAAGCGCCGGATAAGGCGTGATAGAGCGCTTCGCTTCCGGTGTGGCAGCAGTCTGCTGTATGATTCCTGGATATAAGCTGTGATCGCAGGGCATCGCATAATTCCCGGTCGTCTTCAATGATCAGAATGTGCATGGGTTATATGAAACCTCCTTTTCTTGTTTCGGTCATAGTATTTTCAGACACACTTTAGTATATCAGAAAATCTCAAAGAAATCTTTAAAAATTCCTGACGAATTTCAAAGTTTTTTTGAGATAAAATGTGTATAGTATCAAGTATCATCGTAAGAAGGGAGACGGATATAGATGAAACGATCGAATGATACAAAGCAGAGCAGATATAGGAAGCCGGTAAAATGTCCGGCTTTGATCCTCCTGTCGGCAGCGCTTGCGGCAGGGACGCTTGCAGGCTGCGGCAAAGGAGAGAGCGGTAATGAAGATTCTTTAAAGGGGCGTTATATAGAGGAAGATCTTGAGCTTCCGGTACAGGAAGGGGAAGCGGTCTTAAATATAGCGAAGTCAGAAGACGGGAATCTGTTGTTGTATTCACAGACGGAAGAAGCGCAGGTATTCCGGTATGAGTACGAGGACGGAGAGTGGGAACAGACCTCTCTTGACTGGATCAGCCAGCTCTTTGAAGGAAGAGACGTCTACCTCCAGGAGATATGGGAGTCCGCGGACGGAGTACAGGTGGCGGCAGGTATGGGGGGAAATATGGACGCGCACATTGCAAGAAGCGTGGACGGGCAGACCGGGGAAGAGTTGGAGATCCCTTACCTGAAGCAGGAAGGAGAGTTCGGGTATCCTGCGGTCACCAATCTGCAGATCGACGGCGAAGGGAATTACTGGATGACCGACTTCTATCAGGCGAAGGCTATGGTGGTGAACCCGGATACTTTGGAGATCACCGGGGAATTCAGTACGGCAAGAGGATTTTCCAATATACAGAGAATCATTGTCGGCGCTTCTAACGGAGATATGGCGCTGAATTCGGAAGAGGGCGTCTTTACGGTCTATGGCTCGGATCTGAAAGAGAAGGGAACTTTCAAGATCGATCAGGAGAAGATGCCCTGGGTGTGTAATGTGGAAGAGAATTGGTATCTGCTTACAGAAGAGGGGATCACACGCCTGAAGCCGGGAAATGAGACCAGAGAGGTGATCGTGGACGGAAGCATGGGAAAGATGGGGTCGTCATTGAATTACGCGGCAGGCTTTATCGCAGGGCAGAAGGAGGATTTCTATGCGCTCTATCGTCAGGAGAAAGCGGATGCATGCAGCCTGGTCCATTACACGTATGATACGGAAGCGCATGCCGCGCCGGAGCATACACTGAGGGTATTCGGGCTTTCGGATCACACGACGGTTCAGGACGCGATCCTTAGCTTTCAGAAATCACATCCTGACGTGAAGGTAGAATTTGAGACATCGGAAAAGGAAGACGGGATCACGATGGATGATATCCGCACGCTGAATACGGAGCTGCTTGGCGGAAATGGGGCAGACGTCCTCCTGCTTGACGGACTGCCGGCGGAAACCTATATTGAGAAAGGGCTTCTGTCCGATCTGACAGGAGTTACGGATGAACTTCTGTCACAGGAGACCTATCTGGAATCCATTCTGAAAAATGTGGCGCAGAAGGACGGGAAGATCTATGGTCTGCCGGTAAGATTCAGTGTGCCGATCATTTTCGGAGACGAGAGTGCAAAAGAAGCGATCCTCTCTCTGGATAAGCTGATCGCCTATGTGGACGCACATCCGGACAAGAGTATTCTGGGTATTGCAGAGAGGGATTACATCCGGGATTTCTTGTTCCAGATGTACCAGGATGAGATCATCGGGGCGGATGGAAGAGTGGATCAGGAGAGGCTTGCGGCGCTGCTTGAGACGGAGGTTAAGCTTGCCGCCGTTGCAAGATCGGAAGTATTTGAAGACGCCAAAGTGGGTGAAACGGGAATGAATACGATGACAAAGCTCTTTCGGCAGGGAATGTTCAGCAACGCAGGAAGCGGCGCGATCTTGAATCATCCCGACAGCATTTCCACGGATCGGATCGTCGGTGTGACTAATATGATGATTCCGTATACGATCATGCGGCAGCTAGAGCTGACGCCGGATACGGTGAAGGAATTCTATGTACCGTCAGGGATCGTAGGGATCAATAAGAATACGCAGCAGAAAGAACTGGCGGAAGAATTCGTGAAATACCTGTTCTCCCCCGAGATACAGGAGAAACAGTTAGACGACGGGCTGCCGGTGCTTGAGACGGCGTTGGATCGGCTTAAGGATGAAGTAGAGACAGAATATGCACAGTCCTATACTATGACGTCCGCCTGGAATATCGAGGGAGAAGAGCCGATCGAGATAGAGGCGGGCTACCCTACGGCAAAAGAGGTAGAAGACCTGATCTCAAAATGCCATACGCTCAGCGTGCCTGCGGTACAGGACTGTGTGATCTGGAATATTTATCAGACAGAGGCGGACGCGTGCCTGGGAGGAAGTACGGATGCAAAGACGGCGGCGAAGAATATCGCGCAGAAAGTGGATATGTATCTTGCCGAGTAAGAGAAGGATACAGATGCAGGGGTATCTGTTCCTGCTTCCAAGCCTTATAGGAACGGGAGGATTCGTTCTGATCCCGTTCCTGGATGTCGTGAGGAGATCCTTTCTGCAGGCGGTGGGAAATGGTTTCGTAGGATTGGAGAATTACCGCATGGTGCTTGGAAACAGCGCCTTTCGGCTTGCGGTGGGGAATACGGCAAGATTTATGCTGGTCTGTCTTCCGCTTCTGATGCTCCTGTCTTTGTTCCTGGCGGTTCTGGTAAGGGAAGCGACAAGATTTCAGAGATGGGTGAAGACAGGAGCCCTGCTTCCGATGGCAATCCCGGCTGCTTCCGTCGTGGTTTTTTTCCGGCTGGCCTTTGATGAGAAGGGATGGCTTGGGAGGCTTGCCGAAGCGGCAGGGATGGAAGGACAGGATTGGCTTGCGTCGGACTCGGCTTTCTGGATATTGATCGTCTGTTATATCTGGAAGAATCTTGGCTATGACATGATACTCTGGCTTGCAGGGCTTGGGGTGATCCCAAAAGAGCAGTACGAGGCGGCGAGGGTACAGGGGGCGGGGGAATGGGCGTGCTTCTGGTATATCACGGCGCCGCAGTTAAAGGAAACGGCGTTTGTGACAGGATTGCTGTCGTTTGTCAATGCATTTCGAGTGTTCCGTGAGGCTTACCTGCTGGCGGGCGACTATCCGCATGAGAGCATCTATATGCTGCAGCATCTGTTCAATAACTGGTTTGTGAACCTGGATATCCAGAAAATGACGGCTGCTGCGGTAATGCTGGTTGTGCTTGCCGGCGGGATATTGGAGATAGAAGAATGGTGGAACAGACGGCAGACAGAATAAGGATCAAAGGAAGAGGGGACCGGGTATGAAAAGGCAAAGGAGCAGGGGCTTTCGGCAATGGCTGATCAGAGGGATCTTGTTAGTGGTATTCATAATTATGGCAGTGCCTTTGTTTGTGCTGCTTGTTCATTCGCTGATGGGCAGACAGGAGCTGTTAGAGACATGCGGGGCGGTCCTGGCAGATTATGGGGGATATGCCAAAGTGCGTATCTTCCCGACCTATCCGACTTTGCGGGCTTATGTAAGGCTTCTGTTGGATTCGCCGGAATATTTTACGGCATTCTGGAATTCTATGATCCAGACGGTCGGCGTGCTGCTCGGGCAGCTTCTGACGGCAGTGCCTGCGGCGTGGGCGTTTGCACAGTTTCGTTTTCCGGGGAAGCGGGGGCTTTGGTTTGTGTATATGCTCCTGATGGTCTTACCTTTCCAGGTTACGATGGTTTCCGGTTATCTGGTCCTTAATACGGTCAATCTGATGGATACCCGGGCGGCGGTGATCCTGCCGGGGATCTTTTCCACACTGCCGGTATTTATCCTGCGAAAGACATTTGCAGGAATCCCCGGGGAAATCTTAGAAGCGGCGCAGATGGACGGCGCGGGAAGCCTCTGCACGTTCTTTGTCATCGGGATCCCGCTTGGGATGCCGGGGATATTCTCGGTGCTGATCTTAAGTTTTCTGGAATACTGGAATACCATTGAACAGCCCATGACTTATCTGAAAACGAAGAGTTTATTGCCGCTGTCCCTGTATCTGCCGCAGATGGCAGATACAGATATGGCGACGGCATTCGCGGCGTCTATCGTGACGCTGCTTCCGGCAATCCTGCTCTTTTTTGGCGGACAGGATAATCTGGAACAGGGGATTGCGGCATCCGGAGAGATCAACGCGGATGAATGGTTTGTAAGGAGGCATGGAAGCAATGGAACGGAATAGAAGATGGATGCTGCGTGCCTTGGGCGGCTTTCTGGCGGTCATGGTGTTGGGCACCGTGATCTCCCGGGCTGCCGCGTCGGCATTGGTGGCGCAGGTGGAGACGAAGAAAGCATGCCGAGGAAGATTATCGTACTCTTACGAAGGTGACGGGACGGTGATCCCGGTTCAGGAGAACAGGATCTTCCTCTGGCAGGATCAGCAGGTGGAGTGGGTTGCGAAGCAGGGAAGTACGGTCAGGGAAGGAGAATGTCTTGTACAATTCCGTATGGAATATCTAAGCCAGTCGATCGAGAAAAAACAGGCAGAACTGACACAGTTAGAGCTGCAGGTATCTCAGCAGCAGATCTCGGCAAGAGAGCAGGCAAGGGTTCCCGCAGCCGCAGGCGCCGGCAAGGCGCTTTCGCAGGCGCAGCAGCAATTAGAAGCGGCGCGGCAGAAAGAGGCACAGGCACAGGCAGCTTACGAACAATTCCTCTGGTCATATCCTCTGGGAGAGAGCAAGATGAAGAGAGAGGGGATCACGGCAGAGGGTGAAGAAGAGGATGCAAAGGAAGATGGCAGCGTGGCAGGAACCGGAAGCGATGCAGATACATGGCAGGTGAGAAAGCAGGAGTTAGAAGTGGCGCTGCGGGAAGCGCAGGCGGACGTAGAATCAGCCGGTCAGGCAGTGCTGCAGGCACAAGATGGGTATGAGCTTGCAAGACAGGAAGACGCGGCGTCACAGCTCAACGCGGCAAATGCATCGGAGGCGGCGCGGCTTGGCGCAGAGGCGTCCAAAGTACAGGCAGAGTACACGCAAAAGGAGTTGGAAAGGCTTCAGTCGTATCAGGAAGAAGGCGGAAGGATCTGTGCAGAGCAGGACTGCACGGTGTTACAGACGGGAGTTCAGGAGGGTGCGATAACAAGCGGCACAGAAGTGCTTGTAACAGGCAGCGGCGGATTCCGTCTAAAAGGCAAGGTAAAAGCAGCGGATCGGGAAAAATTCAAGACAGGCGATGAGGCAGAAGTCCGGCTTGGCTCCGGGAAAAAGAAAACCGTGAAGATCGAATCCATAGGAATGGATGTAGAAGGCGAAGACGAAAGCGGCGGGGAATCCTCTAAGGCACAGGCTTTCTGGACTGCGCCGCTGCCGGAGCATACAAAAGCCAGTAACGGAGACAGCTTTACCTGGAGTATGGAGACGGCGTCAGACAAAGAATATGAACAGATCATCCCCCTGTGCGCGCTCAGAGAAGATCAAAATGAGAGTTACTGCCTGATCCTTGCAGAAGAAGAGCAGATGCTTGGAACGATACAGACAGCGAAGAAGGTTCCGGTCACGGTACTGGAAAAGGATGGAAAAAGCGCGGCTGTCACTTCGGCGCTGACCTTAGAAGACCAGGTGATCACTGCGTCGGAGAAATATGTGACGGAAGGCGACCGGGTGCGCCTGAAGGAATAAAAGGTGATGGAATTTGAAGAAAATATGGACGAATCGGCGAGGCTTCCTGGCGGCAGGCTTTGTGCTCCTGTATCTGGCGGTGAATATCTGGATCCTGTATAGGCTGTCCTGCCTGAAAGAATATGCGGATATCATTGCCATATCCTTTCCGGAAGGAAGTATTACGGAATCTGCGTTTGACCAGTGGAGGGAGAATGCGGACAGCAAGGCGTACGTACAGGCGGCGGTATGGAGATCAGCAGGAGGATCAAAGATCAGATCGGAGAATACCGGGCGCAGCCAGGAGATATCCTGTTACCGGATGAAAGGGCAGCCGGAGGCGGTCTGGGGGAAGGAACTGGCAGAAGGGAGATATTTTACAGAAGGGGAAGAACAGGTGTGCCTGTTGGACCAGTATACGGCGAGGCAGTTATTTGGATCAGAGAAGGCGGCGGGGCTAAAGGTTCGGGCAGACGAAAACGTCTTTCGGATCGTGGGAGTCTTGAAGGGAGACGACAAGATCTGCGTGGTTCCGGCGAAAGGGGACGAGGTGTTTGACGCGGCGGCAGTACGGAAGGGAGAGAAAAACCAATCCTCTGATCAGGCGTTTAGCATGTTGGAGACGGCATTCGGAGCCGCAGGGAGCCAGAAGATCGACGGACAGTTCTATTATGCGGCGGCGGGCACGCTATATGTGGGAATTACTTCGCTGACAGTTTTATGGGGAAGCATGTTGCTGCTCCGAAAGAAAAGGATCATCGGACTGGCAGCGGCAAAGGGAGTTCCGATCAGGATCATCGGACTGGCAGCGGCGGCAGGAGTCCTGATCCTGGGAATGCGGATCGTGGATCTGGGCAGCGACTATCTTCCTACGTACTGGTCTGATTTTGACTTTTTTGTCCGGCTGTTTGGGGATAGGTCAGATCAGGTCAAAAGCCTGTCCGCACATCAGGAGTTCTCCGTGTGGGCGGGGATCATCAGGAACTGGCGGCAGGCGGCAGAGGCAGAATGGCTGGCGGCAATACTTGCCCTGTCCGGACTGCTGCAGTCCGGAAGTAAAATGCAAAATGGGAGGGATCAGGAGGATTCAATTGTTAAAATTTCATAAAAAGCATAAAATAAACTTGATGTAATGGTAAAAAAATCGGTCTGCTGTAATGTTTGTATTGATTTCCGGTCAGGGTGTACTTATAATGGAAGAGAAGTACAGGAGGAAGAAGATGGATAACCAGAATAGCAATCAGAACAATAATAATCCGAATAACAAGAATCCGAAGAACAATAGAAATAATAAGCAGGGGATTTCTTTTATCATATTAGTGACATTGATTACGACGGTCATGGTTATGGCGTTGTTCCAGTTCCAGGGAACAGGAAGTGATAATGAGATCAGTTATGATGAATTCCTTGAGATGGTAGACGACGGCAAGGTGGAAGAAGTGGTCATCCAAAGCGGCAGGATCGTTATAACGGAGAAGAAGGAGAAAGACCAGAAGATAGCGAAAGAATATTATACAGGCGTGGTACGTGACGATTCGCTTGCGGAGAGGCTTGAGAAAGCAAAGGTGAAGTTCAGCCAGCAGATCCCGGACACGACGTCTGCGATCATCGCGCAGACATTGTTCTCGCTGATCCCGGTGGTGATCCTGGTGGGGGTCTTTGTCTGGATGACAAGGAAGATGTCCAAGGGCGGCGGTATGATGGGAATCGGCAAGAGCAACGCCAAGATGTACGTCGAGAAGCAGACAGGCGTGACATTTAAGGATGTTGCGGGACAGGATGAGGCGAAGGAGTCCTTGCAGGAAGTGGTTGATTTCCTGCACAATCCGGGGAAATATACCAGCGTCGGCGCGAAGCTTCCGAAGGGCGCGCTTCTTGTTGGGCCTCCGGGAACCGGAAAGACGCTGCTTGCCAAGGCGGTAGCCGGAGAAGCGAATGTGCCGTTCTTTTCCCTGAGCGGTTCCGCATTCGTGGAGATGTATGTAGGTGTGGGAGCTTCCAGGGTCCGCGATCTTTTCAAGCAGGCGCAGCAGATGGCGCCCTGTATCATCTTTATTGACGAGATCGACGCGATCGGTAAGAGCCGCGACAATCAGTTGGGAAGCAACGATGAGCGGGAACAGACGCTGAATCAGCTGCTTGCGGAGATGGACGGATTCGAGAGTAATAAGGGGCTTGTATTATTGGCGGCGACGAATCGTCCGGAGATCTTAGACCCGGCGCTTCTGCGTCCGGGACGGTTTGACCGCAGGATTGTTGTAGAGAAGCCGGATCTGAAAGGCAGGGTGGATGTTCTGAAGGTTCATTCCAAGGATGTCCGTATGGATGAGACGGTAGACCTAGAGGCGATCGCACTTGCGACAAGCGGCGCGGTGGGTTCGGATCTTGCCAATATGATCAATGAGGCGGCTATAACAGCCGTAAAGAACGGCAGGATGGCGGTATCGCAGTCCGACCTCTTTGAAGCGGTGGAAGTCGTATTAGTGGGGAAAGAGAAGAAAGACCGGATCATGAGCCAGGAAGAGAGAAAGATCGTCTCTTATCATGAAGTCGGCCATGCGTTGGTAAGCGCGCTGCAGAAAGACGCGGAGCCGGTGCAGAAGATCACGATCGTTCCAAGGACGATGGGTGCGCTTGGATATGTCATGCAGACGCCGGAAGAAGAGAAGTTCCTGAACACGAAGAAGGAACTGCATGCAATGCTGGTGGGGATGCTTGCCGGGCGCGCGGCGGAAGAGATCGTGTTCGATACGGTTACGACAGGAGCTTCCAATGATATTGAGAAAGCGACGAAGATTGCCAGAGCCATGGTGACGCAGTATGGAATGAGTGAGAAGTTCGGGCTGATCGGCCTTGAGTCGGTACAGAACCGTTATCTGGACGGAAGGCCTGTGAGCAACTGCGGTCAGGAGACAGCCTCAGAGATTGATAAAGAAGTCATGAAGCTTCTGAAGGATTCTTATGATGCGGCGAAGGAGCTGCTTGGGTCTCATCGCGAGGCGTTGGATCAGATCGCGGCGTTCCTGATCGAGAAGGAGACGATCACCGGTAAGGAATTCATGGAGATCTTCCATGAGGTGGAAGGGATCGACCCGGAAGATAAGAAAGAGAAGAATGAGGAACGGATCAGCATGAATCCGGTCGTGTTGGAAAAGTCTGACGACAATTAGTATTTTATGGGGCTGCCGCAAAATGCAGCTTATACACAGTATACAGGTGAGATCTGTGTGATCGAGATGCCGTATAGGTGTATGAGGGATATTTTGCGCCGGCTCCTTTTTCGGCGTATGGGACAGGGATACGCAAAGAAGCAGAATGACAGGAAAGTTGACTTAGGAGAACAGCCATGTTTGATATTCAGGAAGAATTGAAGAAACTTCCGGGCAGCCCGGGAGTCTATATTATGCATGATGAGCAGGACGAGATCATCTATGTCGGGAAGGCGATCAGCCTGAAAAACCGTGTGCGCCAGTATTTTCAGACCAGCCGTAATAAGGGGATCAAGATCGAGCAGATGGTGACGCATATCACCCGTTTCGAATATATCATTACGGATTCGGAATTAGAGGCTCTGGTGTTAGAGTGCAATCTGATCAAAGAGCACAGGCCGAAGTATAATACGATGCTGATGGACGATAAGACGTATCCGTTTATCAAGGTGACGGTGGATGAGGCGTATCCAAGGGTCATGATCGCCAGAAAGATGGTAAAGGACGGGGCGAAGTATTTCGGTCCTTATACCAGCTCCGGCGCGGTGAAGGATACGATCGAGCTGATACGGAAATTATACCATATCCGCAGCTGTAACCGGAAGCTGCCAAGAGACATAGGGAAAGAAAGGCCCTGCCTTAATTATCATATCCACCAGTGTATGGCGCCCTGCCAGGGATATATTTCCCAAGAGGATTATAAGAGTTCCATACGGAAGGTGGTGCATTTTCTGAATGGAGATTATGACCTGATATTGAAAGAACTAGAAGAACGGATGAACCGGGCGTCAGAAGCCCTGGAATTCGAGAAGGCGATCGAATGCCGCGAGCTGCTTGGAAGTGTCAGGAAGATCGCGCAGAAGCAGAAGATCACGGATACGGCGGGTGACGACAGGGATATCCTTGCGGTGGCTGTGGAAGAAGAGGACGCGGTGGTCCAGGTATTCTTTATCCGGGGCGGGAGGCTGATCGGGAGAGACCACTTCTATCTTAAGATTGCCCGGGGGGAAGCAGAGGCGGAGATCTTAGCCAGTTTTATCAAACAGTTCTATGCCGGTACGCCTTATATTCCTGCGGAGCTGATGCTGCAGGATACGATCGAGGATATGGAAGTGATCGAAGAGTGGCTCTCCGGACGGAGAGGGCACCGGGTGCATCTTCGGGTTCCGAAGAAGGGGACGAAGGAGAAGCTGGTAGAGCTTGCGAAGAAGAATGCGTCGCTTGTACTCAGTACGGATAAGGAACGGTTGAAGCGGGAAGAGGGCAGAACCATCGGAGCGGTGAAGGAGCTGGAGAAGCTGATCGGTATTACCGGCGTCGTCCGCATGGAGGCTTACGATATATCCAATACCAACGGCTTTGCGTCCGTGGGTTCTATGGTGGTATATGAACGCGGCAAGCCGAAACGAAACGATTACCGCAAGTTCCGGATCAAAGGCGTGCAGGGGGCGGATGACTACGCCAGCATGGAGGAAGTGCTGACACGCCGGTTCGAGCACGGCATGCGCGAAAAGGAGGAAGGGAAAGAACTGGGAGGGTTTACCGCGTTCCCGGATCTGATCCTTATGGACGGCGGAAAAGGGCAGGTAAACGTAGCCCTTCAAGTCCTGAACAAGCTTGGTCTTGACATTCCTGTCTGTGGTATGGTCAAAGATGATAATCACCGGACCAGAGGGTTGTATTATCAGAATGAGGAGATCTCGATCGACAAGGATGCGGAATGTTTCCGGCTGATCACGCGGATACAGGATGAGGCGCACAGGTTCGCGATCACATTTCACAGGCAGCTGAGGGGAAAAGGACAGGTGCACTCTATCCTGGACGATATACCAGGGGTAGGAGCGGCAAGGAGGAAGGATCTGATGCGTCATTTCGAGAATATAGAGGCGATCAGGAGCGCTACGGTGGAGCAGTTGAAGGAACTTCCAACGATGAATGAAAAATCGGCACAGGATGTCTACAACTTTTTCCACTGATGTGCTATAATATCTCGTAAGACGAATAAATTTGAGAAGGAGAAGTCTATGGCAGGAAGAGTTGAGTTGAAGAAAGTTGTGGAAAAGATGAATCTTAAGAGTCTTACGCCGGATGTCGATGTGACAGATAAGAGGATTGAGATTCCGGACATTAACCGGCCTGCCCTGCAGCTTACGGGATATTTTGAACATTTTGATTCGGATCGCGTGCAGCTGATAGGGTATGTTGAATATACGTTTCTTGAGACGATGGACGAAGAGCACAAGCGAGAGATCTATAAGAAATTATTATCCTACCAGATTCCGTGTATCGTATTCTCCAGAAGCATGAAGCCAGAACAGATGTTTCTGGATATGGCTGAGGAGGCGAATATTCCGGTATACAATACAGAGAAGAAGACGGCTCAGTTCACGGCGGAGATCATTCGGTGGCTGAATGTGCAGTTGGCGCCCTGTATTTCTATTCATGGGGTTCTGGTTGACGTATATGGCGTAGGCGTGCTGATCATGGGAGAGAGCGGCATAGGAAAGAGCGAGGCGGCTCTGGAGCTGATCAAGAGAGGGCATCGTCTGGTCAGCGACGATGTGGTTGAGATCCGCAAGGTCAGTGATGAGACTCTGGTTGGAACGGCGCCTGATATTACACGGCATTTTATCGAGCTGAGAGGGATCGGGATCGTTGATGTGAAGACGCTGTACGGTGTGCAGAGCGTAAGAGAGACACAGAATATAGATCTTGTCATCACGCTGGAAGACTGGGATAAAGAGAAGAAGTATGACAGACTGGGGATGGAAGAAGAGTATACGGAGTTCTTGGGGAATAAAGTAGTCTGTCATCAGCTTCCGATCCGTCCCGGACGTAATCTTGCGATCATTGTGGAGACAGCCGCGATCAATTACCGTCAGAAGAAGATGGGGTATAATGCGGCGCAGGAATTATATAAGAGAGTTCAACAGAATCTTACGAAAAAATAACGAGAAGAGAAGAAAATATTTGAGTATAGAAAGGACAACGGAAGATGGAATATTGTTTTGGAGTTGATATTGGGGGGACAACGGTAAAGATCGGATTGTTCAGGACAGACGGCGAGATCGCAGACAAATGGGAGATCCCGACGCATGTTGAGAACAGAGGGGAAGCGATCCTTCCGGACGTTGCGGAGGCTTTGAAGAAGAAGATGGCGGAGAAGAACCTGGAGATCTCGCAGGTATCAGGCATTGGGATCGGGATTCCGGCTCCTGTGGACGAGAATGGTATTGTACAGAATACGGCGAACCTTGGATGGGGATATAAAGAGGTAAAGCGTGAGATGGAAGTCCTGACTGGAATGAAGGTCGCGGCAGGTAACGACGCGAATGTCGCGGCGTTAGGAGAGATGTGGCTCGGCGCAGGCAAGGGCGAGAAGAATATGATCATGGTGACGCTTGGAACCGGCGTGGGCGGCGGCATCATCGTGAACGGGCAGGCGCTGGCAGGGGCGCATGGCGCAGGCGGAGAGATCGGCCATCTGTGTGTGGATCCGGAAGAGACAGAGCGCTGCGGATGCGGGAACAGAGGATGCCTGGAGCAGTATGCCTCTGCTACAGGTATCACCAGGCTTGCGAGGAGAAGGCTTGCCGCGGATGATAAGGCTTCGGCGCTCCGGGAGAAGGAGCTGAGCGCGAAAGCGGTCTTTGACGCGTTGAAGGAAGGGGATCCGGTGGCGGAAGAGATCGTAGAAGAATTCGGCGCTTACCTGGGCTATGCGATGGCGAACCTTGCCGCAGTGACAGATCCTGCTGTGATCGTCATCGGAGGCGGAGTATCCAAGGCGGGAGAGATCCTTCTGGGGTATGTGGAGAAGTATTTTAAAGAAAGAGCCTTCTTTGCAAATAAAGAGACAAGATTTGTCCTGGCGCAGTTGGGGAATGACGCGGGTATCTGCGGCGCGGCAAAGCTGATCTTGTAGCATCATCTTGCAGCAGGAACGCAGGAAGGTGTAATGAAATAAGAAGCCGTAATGATATGAGAAGTAAGAGATGAAAAGAGGTTACGTGGAAGAGTATAGATTCTTTCCACGTAACCTTTTTTTGTTAAGTCGGTTATTCTATTCCGGAGCCGGTTCCGGAGTCGGTTCCGGGGTCGGAGCCGGGTCTGGGGTCGGAGTCGGATCCGGAGTTGGTTCCGGAGTCGGATCCGGTCTGACGGATGGAATCATCGTACCACCCTCTGACGGGGAATTCGGAGTTTCCGTATTTCCGGAGTTTCCGGCATTTCCGGTATTGTCTGTGGCAGGATCTTCCGTACCTGTTCCTCCTGTCGTATTGCCGTAGGAGCCATAATTGTAACCGCCGTGTCCGGTACACCGGTCGTTCTCAAGCATGTCTGTGGCGAAAAGCTCCGTGATGCTTGGGCAGCTTCCTGCAACGGCAAGCAGTCCGCTGATGGAGCATACGGACTTCTGCTCTACTGTAGAAGGCAGTGTGAATTCCCGGGTTTCCAGATTCGCATGGATACGGCTCATGATGCCCCTCCAGAGCCGGAATCGGAAGTTCGTATCGGTGTTGCACTCTTTATTATCGTCATATCCTCCCCATACGGCACAGGTATAATATGGAGTGAATCCGCAGAACCACAGGTCCTTATTGGACGTAGTCGTACCAGTCTTTCCTGCTACCGGCATATTGGGCAGCTTACATGCAGTACCCGTACCGGAATTCACGACGTCTTCCATCGCGCTTGTCAGAAGAGCGGCAGTGCTGTCGCGGATGACAGTACGTGTCTCTCCGGCTCCCTCCAGAAGGACGTTGCCGTCATGGTCTAAGATCTTCGAGTACAGGGTAGGCGTATTATAGACGCCTCCGTTGGCGATGGCGGCATAGGCTGCGCACATCTCGAAATTATACACGCCGTCGGTGATACCGCCGAGTGCGAGAGTCTGGTTATCCAGATCGCTGAATACTCCGGCGTCGGTGGTCTTACTCTTTACAAGAGTGCTGATCCCGAATTTTTCACAGTATTCAAACCCTAACTGCTGTGTGATCTCATCGCTTAGTTTTACGGCGCATACATTGACCGACCAGGTAATGGCTCTTCGGATCGTAGTATTGCCGTTATAACGTCCGTTGGCATTTCTAAGGACATTGCCGTTTCGCAGAGTATATGGCTCGTCCTTTATGACGGTTGCCAGCGACTTCCCGCAGGAATCCAGGGCAGGAGCGTAGGCGGCAAGGATCTTAAAGCAGGAACCGGGCTGCCTCTTAGAACCAGTATAAGCGCGGTTCAGTCCCAAACTGGTCGCCTTGGCGCCGCGGCCGCCGACCATTGCTTTGATCTGCCCGGTGGACTGATCTATGACAGTCACAGATGCCTGCGGCTGAGGAGATATATTGATAACTTCATCATAAGTGTCGCCTTCCTGTGCGATCGTGGACTTCCATTCTTCAACCATGGCGCGGGCGGCTTCCTCACTGGGATAGAGCAGCCCCTGTTCTTTTCCGTGGGCGTTCTTTGCATATTGTTTGATGTGGCCGGAACTGTAGTTCTCCACGCTGCCGTCGGCTCTTGTGACGGTTATGGCGCAGTCCAGCCCGAATTCCTTAAGCCCCGGGTAATTCGCGTCATTGTTCATCTCTTCGTCACAGATCTGCTGCATGGCGAGATTCTGCGTAGAATAGATGCTTAAGCCGCCGCTGTATACTGCGTTATAAGCCTGGGTATCCGTATAGCCAAGCTGTGCTTTCAGGTCTCCGATCACTTGCTCGGCAAGCGCGTCTACAAAGTAGCTGTACGGGCTTTCTTCCGTCGCGGCGCTGTTGACCGTCTGGATCCTGGAATATACGTCGTCGGCAATCGCTTCGTCATAAGCTGCTTTGTCGATATATCCCTGTTCCAGCATATCGTCCAGTACCTTCTTCTGGCGCTTGGCGTTTTTCTCGGGATTGGTGATCGGATTCAATGTCCCGGGACTCTGGGTAATGCCGGCGATGACGGCAGATTCGGACAAAGTCAGCTCGCCGACATCTTTACCGAAATATCTCTTTGCCGCAGCCTGTACGCCCAGGCAGTTCTGTCCAAGATTGATCGTGTTCAGATAACTCTCCATGATCGTATCTTTGTCCATCTGCTTTTCGATCTGGATCGCGAGAAACTGTTCCTGAAGTTTTCGTTCTACCCTGTCGTACAGCGTCTCTTCGTTCACGAAATTGGGAAAGACGTTGTTCTTGATCAGCTGCTGCGTCAGGGTACTCGCGCCCTGAGAGAGGTTACCGGAGGTAATGCCGACTACTCCGGCACGGACGATACCCTGCAGGTCGATCCCGTTATGTTCATAGAAACGCTCGTCCTCGATGGCAACAAAGGCATGCTGCAGATCCTTTGGGATCTCGTTGATTGATTTGTATACACGGTTGGAACCCGAGGATACGAATCGTTCGATCTCTGTTGTGGAATCGTCCGCATATACAAAAGTAGTGAACCCTTTTGGTTTGACGTCGTCAGGAGAGACCTCCGGTGTATTATCAATGATCTTTTTGGCAAATACACCGACGCCCGCAACTCCTGCCACTGCCACGACGATCAGACACAGAAGCAATGCTTTAAAAAGACGTACACTGATCTTTTTCCCTTGCATGGTGGATTTGGACGTTATCTTTTTTTGCTTTTGTGAAGCTTTTTTCTTACCATAATTCATGTGTGAAGCCTCCTTTATACCTGATTATTATAGCAAACAAATAAGGCGAAATAAAGAAAAAAATGAAAACTTCATATTTCAGTAGGAAAATCTTAAGAAATCCGTTATAGTAGTTATGTACTCCCGGAATTTCGTAATATTTACCGGTGATCGATCCGGTCAGGACCCGGGAATACATTTGTGGATGTGAGGAGGATTTTAGTATGTTAACAGAGTATAAAGCAGTGTATGAAGGCGGAGTGGGTGAAGTCGTGGAGAAGAGATCGCGGTTCATTGCAACGGTAGTTTCCGTGCGGACGGAGGATGAGGCGCTGCAGTTTATTGAGAGCGTGCGTAAGAAGTACTGGGACGCCAGGCATCACTGCTATGCATATGTGATCGGAGAGCGCGCGCAGCTTCAGCGGTGCAGCGATGACGGAGAGCCCGGCGGTACGGCGGGAAAGCCGATCCTTGAGGTCATCATGGGCGAAGAGGTCCGTAATGTCGCCCTGGTAGTGACAAGGTATTTTGGAGGTACGCTGTTAGGAACCGGCGGGCTGGTCCGTGCATATTCGTCTGCGGCTAAGGAGGGATTAGCCTCATCTGTGATTATAACCAAAATTCCGGGGGTTAAACTACGGATCGGTACGGATTATAACGGATTAGGAAAGATTCAGTATTTACTGGGACAGAAGGGGCTGGAAGTCCTGGATGCGGTGTATACGGAAAAGGTGGAACTAGAAGCGCTGATACCGGAAAAGCTCTTAGGAGATATAAAAGCAGATATTACGGAAGGTACGAACGGGCAGGCAATGATGCAAGAGGGAGAATCCTGCTATTTTGCAAAAGTGGACGGGAAGCCCCGCATTGTAGAATAAACGCGCCGTTAAAAAAATAAGGCTGCTGCATTGCAGGATCCCTGCAGGTTGCAGCAGCCATCATTACATTATCTATACTTTTCTTACGTGAAATGCAGGTTACTCCGTTACAGCTTGTCCGTCAGCCCGCTGTGCCGTTCTATGCCGGCTATTTATGAAAATTCAGGTTCGATAAGACCGAAGGAACCATTCTTTCTGCGGTAAACTACATTTACTTCGTCTGTTTCGGCATTGCAGAAAACATAGAAGTCATGTCCGAGAAGTTCCATCTGTACACATGCATCTTCCGGATACATAGGTTTGAATCCGAATTTCTTCGTGCGGACGATCTTAATCTCATTCTCATCATCGGCAACTTCTTCCCCTTCATAAAATTCATGTTTGAAATTGCCGCCTTCCTGATGCCTTGCGATCAATTTATTCTTATACTTACGAAGCTGGCGTTCGATCACTTCCTCCACCAGATCGATGGAAACATACATATCGTTGCTTTCCTGTTCAGAGCGGATAATATCGCCTTTTACAGGTATGGTTACTTCAATCTTCTGGCGTTCTCTCTGAACGCTCAGCGTCACATGGATCTCCGTATCCGGAGTGAAATACCTTTCAAGCTTTCCCAGTTTCCCCTCAACTGCATCTTTCAAGCCTTGTGTTACATCGATGTTTTTTCCGATAATAATAAACTTCATACTGTCCAACTCCCTTTCGACATAATTTCAAATAAATTAGTCTGACAATTACTAATCTGACAAGTAATCTATCTGATATATGTAGTATATCACGTTTGAAGACTAATGTATAGAACGAATTACTTCAATTCTGGAAATTTTATCCTTGCTGAGTTTGGCGACTCTTAGACCGACGTCAGAGAAATACGCGCAGGCGCCGATCCTGGGCTCTTTTTCCATCTCCGCTAACTTCTGGTTCAGTACGTCCATAAGCGTCTCGTCGTCCTCATAAGGGATGTGGATTCCAAGGAGCCGGTTGATCGAACGTACTTTGGCGCTTGCACGGAAGATGATCGCTTCGGCAACGTCGAATTCGCAGAAAAGAAATTTCCGTGTGGCGAATAATAACGCGATAGCAGACACGCCCACAAGGCTGCTCCATATGGAGGAGTGATCGGTGATGATCTGACGGGCAATGGCAAAAAGAAGAACCTCGAACACGGTATTCGGAGTATGATAATACATCATCCGGATCAGTTCAACTCCGATGATCAGGTTAAAACAAGTCGTAAGCAAGTCGTCATAGTTCGGCCAGATTTCCAGATTCGGAATATTGTACAGAGCTCCTGCCATACGGAAGCAGATCAGGATGATTCCGACAGCCAGCATGATCGAGATAACTACTTCCAGGATTTCCGTGATCTTTTTTAATATTTTGGCTATGATTTGCTGCATAATACCTCCTTATTTCATTCTGCTGAAAAAGCAGGGATAAAGTATGATCACCCATAATACCAGTATAAAGTATTCCGACATTTTTGCCAAGACAGAATTTCCGAATACCAGAGAAAATCCTTCCTTGATCAGCAGTGCAAGGAGCAGCCCGATCACCAGCCTGAAACACCGTGCGGCGAACCCTCCGGCATGGGCGTCAAAGTTAAGGCGGGTATGTTCGATATAATATCCGACGGAGAAGCCGAGTCCCGCGCCCGCAGCCTTGCAGCAGTCCATAACGTATTTGGTTTCGATCGTGCCGCTGCCATGGAGAAGAAGCGCGTATGCGGCGACGGCAAGGGACAGGCACGTCATGGCGGCGGTGATATGGGGCAGATATCTTCGTTCATCAAGCAGGACGGACTGGAACTTCCAGATGACAGAAGCAGTGACAAGGGACAATGCCATGGAGGTAAATACGTCCTTGGGGGTGTGGCAGCCAAGATACATCCTGGAGAATCCGATGCCAAGGAAGGCAGCCGCATACAAAAGCTTCGCCCAGAGCCGTCTGGTACGAAGCGCCAGCGGGAAGAACAGGCATGTTGCTCCCTGGGTATGCCCGCTTGGGAATGAATAGCCGGTAGCGCCCTCTAATGCGCTTTCGACAGGCGGAAATTCCGGATCCAGGATCCATGGCCTTGGGATGCGGAAGGTGATCTTAAGCGCCTGCACACATAATCCTGCCGAGAAGTAGGTAAAGCCCAGAAGATAAGCAAAGCGCTTATCTACACACCAATAGAGTGTGCAGATAACCGCTATGATGATCAGTTCCTGACCGAAATACGTGACAAGCTGCATCAGTTTATCGAAGAAAGGAGTCCGGATCCCTTCTAATAGCCATAAAAATGTCATGATCGATTCCCTCTTTTTCTCATCTTAGGATCTAAGATCTTCTTGCGGATCCGCAGAGTCTGCGGAGTGACTTCCAGCAGTTCGTCGGTGTCGATAAAGTCAAGCGCTTCCTCAAGGCTTAAGATCTTAGGCGTTGTCAGGCGGAGCGCTTCGTCGGCGCTGGAGGAACGGGTATTGGTCAGATGCTTGGTCTTGCAGACATTGACCTCAATATCGTCTGTCTTGGCATTCTGGCCGATGACCATACCGGAATATACTTTTTCGCCGGGACCGATGAACAGAGTCCCGCGTTCCTGTGCGCCGAATAACCCGTAAGTTACGGACTCGCCGGTCTCAAATGCGATCAGGGAGCCATTCTTGCGGTACTGGATGTCTCCTTTATAAGGGGCATATCCGTCGAATGCCGTGTTCATGATGCCGTTCCCCTTCGTATCAGTCAGAAATTCGCCGCGGTATCCGATCAAGCCGCGGGCGGGGATCAGGAATTCAAGGCGGGTATAGCCGCCGTTGGATGTGCCCATGTTCTGTAGTTCGCCCTTGCGCTGGCTCAGTTTGTCGATGACCGTGCCGGTGAACTCTTCCGGTACATCAATATACGCAGTCTCTACAGGTTCCAGTAATTTCCCGTTTTCATCCTTTTTATACAGGACTTCCGCTTTACTGACGGCAAATTCGTACCCCTCTCTGCGCATATTTTCGATCAATACGGACAGATGGAGCTCGCCGCGCCCGGACACCTTGAAACTGTCCGTGCTCTCGGATTCTTCCACGCGAAGGCTGACATCCGTATTCAGCTCCCGGAACAGCCGGTCGCGCAGGTGCCTTGAAGTTACATATTTTCCTTCCGTGCCTGCGAAGGGGCTGTCGTTGACGATGAATTGCATGGCGATCGTCGGTTCGGAGATCTTCTGGAAGGGGATTGCCTTCGGGTTCTCCAAAGAGCAGATCGTATCGCCGATGGAGATATCCGAGATGCCGGAGATCGCGACGATGGAACCGATGGTCGCTTCTTTCACATCTATCTTATTCAGCCCGTCGAATTCATATAATTTACTGATCCGGACTTTTACCTGGCGGTCAGAGTCATGTTCATTGACAACGACTGCGTCCATACCGACGCGGATGGTACCGTTATCTACCTTACCGATACCGATACGTCCGACATACTCATTATAATCAATGGTGCTGATCAATACCTGGGTGTCGGCTTCCGGATCGCCCTCCGGCGCGGGGATATAGTCGAGGATCGTCTCGAACAGAGGTTTCATATCGCGTTCTTCATCCGTGAGGTCGAGAACCGCGATCCCTGACTTGGCGGATGCGTAGACAAACGGACATTCCAACTGCTCGTCGGAGGCGTCCAGATCCATGAACAGCTCCAGTACTTCATCAATGACTTCATCCGGCCTTGCCTCGGGGCGGTCGATCTTGTTAATACACACGATAACAGGCAGATTCAGCTCCAGCGCCTTTCGCAGCACGAATTTTGTCTGGGGCATGGCTCCTTCGAATGCGTCTACCACGAGTACGACGCCGTTGACCATCTTAAGGACCCGTTCCACTTCGCCGCCGAAATCTGCGTGTCCCGGAGTATCGATGATATTGATCTTCGTGCCCTGGTAATAGACTGCCGTATTCTTCGAAAGGATCGTGATGCCGCGCTCCCTCTCTATATCATTGGAGTCCATGACCCGTTCTTCTACTTCCTGATTCTCGCGGAATACTCCGCTTTGTTTCAGTAATTCATCGACCAGGGTAGTCTTACCGTGGTCTACATGTGCGATAATAGCAATATTACGCACGTCCTCCCGTTTGGTCTTCATATTATCATCCTCTTTCTTAAAATCGAATCTCTTATACGGGGAAATCCCGTTTTTTCTTGACTGAACGTACATTAGTTTACCATATTTCTAAAAAAATACAAGTATTTTGGTTCTAAAATGAAAACCTGGCTCATAGACTATGTAATGACCCTGCAAAAAGATGCGGGAATGCTTGACAACTCAAAATACGAATCAGAGGAAGGGAGATTGTAAGATTATGTCAGATAAGATTATTGAAAACAACCAGGTAACTATAATGGGAGAGATTGTGTCGCCATTCTTCTTCAGCCATGAAGTATACGGAGAAGGATTCTATATGGTGGACGTACAGGTAAAACGCCTGAGCAACTCGGAAGACAGGATTCCGCTGATGATCTCGGAACGCCTGATCGACGTCTCGCAGGATTACACCGGGGAATTTATCATGGTGAGCGGGCAGTTCCGGTCTTATAACCGGCATGATGAGCAGAAGAACCGTCTTGTGCTGTCAGTATTTGTCCGGGAAGTCGAGTTTATCGAGGAGGAATTGGACGGGGCGAAGACGAACAATATTTTTCTGGACGGTTACATATGTAAATTACCTGTATACCGTAAGACGCCGCTTGGAAGGGAGATTGCGGATCTGTTGCTTGCAGTGAACAGGCCTTACGGGAAATCCGACTACATACCGTGTATCTGTTGGGGGAGGAATGCGAGATTTGCTTCTACTTTCGAAGTTGGCGAGCATGTTCAGATCATCGGGCGTATCCAGAGCCGGGAATATATCAAGAAACTGACGGAGACCGAGACGGAGAAGAGGGTGGCGTACGAAGTGTCTGTCAGCAAGCTGGAATGTCCGGAAGAATAGGAACAGATGTGTAGACTTTCATTGACATCATATTTGATTGATGATAGAATTTCTATAAATAAACATAAATATTTCATCATTATAGATGTCAGGAGGATTACGAATGGCTATTTTTACAGGAGCCGGTGTGGCGATCGTTACACCGTTTAAAAAAGACGAAAGTATTGATTATGACAGGTTGGACGAACTGATCGATTTTCACTGTGAGAATGGG
Organism: Dorea sp. 5-2; assembly: GCF_000403455.2. Lineage (GTDB taxonomy): Bacteria > Bacillota > Clostridia > Lachnospirales > Lachnospiraceae > Sporofaciens. The sequence continues at coordinate 105,232 of NZ_KE159748.1, forward strand.
ACGGACAGCATTATCATATGCGGGACTACGGGAGAATCCGCTACGATGACGGAAGCGGAACATCTGGAATGTGTGAAGTTCACGATCGAACGGACGAAGGAGCGGATTCCGGTTATCGCAGGTACAGGTTCGAACTGTACCAGGACGGCGATCGATATGTCAAAAGAAGCGGAGGAATATGGAGCGGATGGGCTTCTGCTTGTGACTCCGTACTATAATAAAGCAACGCAGGCGGGACTGATCGCACATTATACTGCAGTCGCGAAGGAAGTAAAGGCGCCGATCATTATGTACAGTGTGGCGAGCCGTACCGGATGTAATATCGAGCCGGCGACGGTTGCAGCGCTGGTAAACAATGTAGAGAATATCGTAGGAATTAAGGAAGCTTCCGGGAATATCGGGCAGGTGGCGAGGATCATGGCTCTGACAGACGGGAATATTGACCTGTATTCAGGAAATGACGATCAGATCGTTCCGCTTCTGTCCCTGGGAGGCAAAGGTGTGATCTCCGTATTGTCTAATGTGGCGCCGCAGCAGACACATGATATCTGCGCGAAATATTTTGACGGCGATGTGAAGGGAAGCGCGAAGATGCAGCTTGAGGCGCTGCCGCTGATCGAGCAGTTGTTCAGCGAAGTGAATCCGATCCCTGTAAAGAAGGCGATGCAGCTGATGGGAATGGATTGCGGAGGCGTTCGTATGCCGCTTACGGAGCTTACAAAGGAACATACGGAATCTCTTGCGAAGGCAATGCAGGATTACGGGATCGCATTAGTCTAGGACATTTTGTAAGGCAGGCTGTATCTGGCTTTATAATGTCAGGCGATTAAGGCGTGACGAGATATAGTATCGGGCAGATACGGCTTTAAAAGGAGGACGAAAGATGGTACGTGCGGTTATGCATGGATGTAACGGCAAGATGGGACAGGTGATCACCGGTCTTGTCAAAGTCGATGAGGGGATAGAATTAGTAGCGGGAATTGACACATATACGGGTATTCAGAATGATTACCCGGTGTTTCAGAGTATAGATCAATGTGATGTAGAGGCGGACGTCGTCATAGATTTTTCGAATGCGGGGGCAGTAGACGGGCTTCTTGACTACTGTGCCGACAGGCAGCTTCCGGTGGTGTTGTGTACGACCGGCCTGTCTGAGATGCAGTTAGAGAAAGTAAAGAAGACGGCGGAGAAGACGGCGGTCCTGAAGTCTGCGAATATGTCTCTTGGAATCAATCTGCTGATGAAACTGCTCCAGGATGCGGCGCAGGTGCTTGCCGCCGCCGGGTTCGATATTGAACTGGTAGAGCGCCATCATAACCAGAAGGTAGACGCGCCGAGCGGAACGGCGCTTGCACTTGCAGATTCCATCAATGAGTCTATGGGGAATGAATATGAGTATGTCTATGACCGCAGCCAGGTTCGCAGGAAGAGGGATAAGAAGGAGATCGGGATCTCGGCGGTACGCGGGGGTACCATCGTAGGAGAACATGAGGTTATCTTTGCAGGACCGGATGAAGTGATCGAATTCAAGCATACGGCTTACTCCAAGGCTGTGTTTGGGAAAGGGGCGGTGGAGGCGGCAAAGTTTCTGGCGGGAAAGCCGGCAGGGGCTTATGATATGTCGGATGTGATCCGCTTCTAAAGATGATAGAAAAGAAGATAGCTGACAGATAAGCAGTCGTTCACTGTTTTGCGGTTGGTTATTATATAGTATGAACTTACGGGAGGATGAGTTATGAAAGAGTTAGAAGTACGTTATCTGGAAAGACTTTCACAGCTTTATCCTACCATCGCAAAGGCATCGACGGAGATTATCAATCTCCAGGCGATCCTGAACCTGCCGAAAGGCACGGAGCATTTCCTTACGGATATCCACGGGGAATATGAGGCATTTTCTCATGTGCTTAAGAATGGTTCGGGAGCAGTTCGCCGCAAAGTCGACGACGTCTTCGGGAATACTATGGGTAGCAAGACCAAGCAGGCTCTTGCTACTCTTATTTATTATCCGAAGGAAAAGATGGACAGGATCAAGCGGGAAGAAGAGAACATGGAAGACTGGTATAAGATCACGTTATACCGGCTGATCGAGATCAGCAAGCGGACGGCGAGTAAGTATACCAGATCCAAAGTCAGGAAATCACTGCCTCCGGATTTCGCGTACGTGATCGAAGAATTGATCACGGAGAAAGCGGATATCACGGATAAGGGTTCCTATTATAATTCTATCGTGAATACGATCATCAGGATCGGCAAGGCGGAGAAATTCATCATTGCCTTAAGCGAACTGATCCAGCGCCTGACGGTCGATCATCTGCATATTGTAGGGGATATCTATGACAGGGGCCCGGGACCGCATATCATTATGGATAAATTAATGGAGCATCATTCCGTGGACATCCAGTGGGGAAATCATGACGTATTGTGGATGGGCGCGGCGGCAGGCCAGCGCGGCTGTATCGCCAATGTGATCCGGATCTGCGCAAGATACGGCAATCTGGATATCCTGGAGGAGGGATATGGGATCAATCTTCTGCCGCTTGCCACATTCGCCATGAATATGTACAGAGACGACCCCTGCAGCTGTTTCCAACTGAAGGGAGATTCCGGCCACGGGAAGAATGAGATGCTGATAGATATCAAGATGCACAAAGCGATCTCTGTCATCCAGTTCAAGGTGGAAGGGCAGATTATTAAGAAGAATCCGGGATTTAAGATGGAAGACCGGAACCTGCTCCACCATATAGACTATGAGAAAGGGACCATAGAGATCGACGGAAAGACTTATGAGATGTTGGATAAGAATTTCCCGACGATCGACCCGAAGAAGCCGTATTCCCTGACGAAAGAAGAAGAGGACATCATGGATCGGCTGGAACAGGCTTTCTTAAACTGTGAGAAGCTGCAGCGTCATATGCTGTTTCTGTTGAATAAAGGAGCGCTTTTTAAGGTCTATAATAACAATCTGCTGTATCATGGCTGTGTGCCGCTGAATGAGGACGGGAGCCTGAAGTCCGTACGCATCTATGGGCATTCTTATAAAGGAAAGAGTCTGTATGAGATCCTGGAAAGCTATGTGAGAAAGGGATTCCATGCGTTGGATGCGAAGGAGAGGGAGCGCGGCAAGGATATGATGTGGTACATCTGGCTCAGCGAGGGTTCGCCGCTGTTTGGCAAGGATAAGATGGCGACGTTCGAGCGGTATTTTCTTGCAGAGAAGGAGACCCATAAGGAGAAGAAGAATCCATATTACAGCCTGTTGGAGAATGAGAAAGTGGTAGACAGGATCCTGGAAGAGTTCGGTTTACCGGCGGAGGGAACGCATATTATCAACGGACATGTTCCGGTTAAGAGTAAGAATGGAGAGAGCCCGATCAAATGTGACGGGAAGGTTATGGTGATAGACGGCGGATTCTCCAAAGCGTATCAGAAAGAAACCGGAATCGCCGGATATACGTTGATATCGAATTCTTATGGTCTGATCCTGGTGGCGCACGAGCCTTTCGAGTCTACGGAGGCGGCGATCGAGAAAGAAAGCGATATCCATTCGGACAGTATCATCGTGAATCGGGTTCTGGAACGGAAGCTGGTGGGAGATACGGATGTCGGGCGGGATCTGAAGGAACAGATCGCGGATCTGGAAGTGCTTCTGCAGGCTTATAGAAGCGGGCGTATTGCGGAGAGAGTGTAGGTGTGTGGTTAGATAGGGGTTGCCTGCCCTGACGCAGCAAGTCGACAACTTCATCCAACAAAGAGATATCAAGTCCACGTTTTTTCATGAGTTTATAAGCCTTTTTATAGGCTGTGGTAAACTTGACCCGGTACATCAATCATCAAGAGCCGAAGCTTCTTGTTTTATGTTGGCATCAATTCGAATCTGAGTTGGTGTTGTTGCCATTTGAATACCTCCTTTTTCTTTATTGAGTACTCTCGGAAACTCACAGCCCTTGAAATCACTGCGTTTCCAGAGTTCCCTTATTTTTCTTCACCTCCACTTTTCAGGGGGGCTTACATTTTTTATATTTTTATCAAAAAATTTCCAAATTCCTATTGACAAATCTGCCAGTTTGTGCGGCCGCGTTATTCATTGCCAAAAAATGCAATGAATAACGCGGCCCTTTGGTTAAG
>NZ_KE159748.1:110841-157282 GCF_000403455.2 Dorea sp. 5-2
CCTGCCATAAGGGAGGTCTTAAAGTCATGCCCTCTATTGATAAACTCCGCCACAATATCAGGCACGCTGTTTCTCTGTCCGCTTTTTCTCCAAATCTGATACACAAAATCCGCTATTTTTTTCTCTATACAGTTACTTTCCGAGACTACTCTTTATTATATGTGATATGGTTTACAATGTCAATCAAAATAAAAATAGAATGACCAGATTGGGACAGATGATGGTAGAACTTGGCAGAGATGAAGGGATACAGATAGGGGAAGAGAGTGTGAATAGATCACATCATTTAAAGAGCCATTCTGCAAGATAGCAGGATGGCTCTTTCGTATCACACACAATAACAGTTATGTCATATCACTTGATTTTATTAGGCAGGGTTAAGCTTCCCTGTATCTGTCTCTTTCAGAAAGTGATTTAGAATTCACCTGTTTTTGGAGATTTTGTCTTAACTGGTGTAACCGGATTGCCCTTTGCATCGTAAGGAACAACCTTACCGTTGGATGTTACTTTAATGAAAGCTACTGGAGATAAGCTGTCAAAATGTACGTCAACATATGCAGAATCGCCATTCAGCTTTACTGTTCCCTGTAATACTTCCCATTTGCCTGTGGTCTTGTTGTAGTGAAGAACATAGATGCTGTCTCCGTTTTTCAGACCATTTGCACTTGCGGAACCAATATTGACAGACATGTCAATACCGCCTGCCGGGAATTTGTCGCCTGTATACTGAATATTACCAACAACTAATACCTCGCAGTCAATGTCACTCGGAACATTACATGCATCTTTTATAATATCTTCAATTGCTTTCGGATCAGTAAGAGTATTTACTACGTTTTCATACTGCTTATCGGTAAGTTCATTTTTAGCAGTCTCTAAATCTCCTGCTACAAGATCATCTGCTAAATATGCCGGAACCTTAATATCTACATCTTTACCACCATTAATTGATAAGAAACCATTAAATCCTTCGTTTGGCTTTGCCGGCTGTGTTGGTGTTGTTGGTGTTGTTGGCTCTGTTGGCTTTGGTGGCTTATTTGGGCTGCCATCTTCTAAGTCTGCTGCGAATGCAGTCATGCTCATACCAAGGCAAAGAACGCCTGCAGTAATAAGAGCGACCATTTTTTTCATTTTCATTTTTGTTTACTCCTTCCTTTACTCTGTTACTTTGTGTGATTATATATTAAAGCTTTTCATGCCTTAATATCTAGGAATAATATAAGGGGAATTATGGTTCCCATGTTGCATTTACCATCCATCTGTTATTCGGAGCGTTTCCGATACAGGTGGAAAGCGTGAGGATCCCTGTTTCCTGGGTCACATTCACATCATTATTCACATGACCGTTGATCGAGCTTCTAAGTTCATCCAGATATTTCTGGAAATCAGTAATGTCCGAAAAATTATAATTTCCATCAGGTAGCGGTCGTCAAATGTGACGGCGGCAAAGATCCTGTACTTATAAGTCTGTTCCGGAAGATAGATATAAATATACGGATTTTCGTTAAAAAATTCCTGGGCTGTCTTTTCAGCAGAGTTTGGGGATAATACAGTGGATATTAAGTTTTAGGTAGTTTGGCATAATCAGGGGTAATAATTTTGTAATAATGACTTATAATAAATAGATGAACAAAGAAGTTAAAAAAACGATTGCTATAGAGATAGTCATAAATGATAGAAATCAAATGATAAAAAGTGATCGCAATTTCTTGCAGTTCTGCTATACTATGGATAAAGGTAAATGTTTGCCGTTGGCTATGCGACGGGGTAAAAGAAACATAGCAGGTAATTTTGCCACTTGCCGATGGTGTGGGGTATAAATGATTCGGTATGTAAATGCTTGCCACTTGCTATATAGGTGGGATATAAGTAATATAGTTCGTTCATAAATCCCCGTCATTCTTTGATGGGGATTTTTTCTAAGGAGAAATGATGGAAATAAAGCAAGGATACTCTTATCATATCAAAGATGAATTTTTTGATTTCGTTCAAGATAAATACAAAATGCCTTTCCAATTATAAAGAATTTTTTTGACCATGTACATACGATTGAAAATAACCCTATTATGATACACAGCAAACTGAACAGGGAATTGACTGTTAATTTACGGGAAATGATAGCGATGTATATTAGAGGGATTCATCTGATTTTTCCAGATATTGATTATATACAAGCGAAAATGGAAGAGCTGTTAAATGCAAGATAATAGTAGGGGTTAAAAATACGCTGCTTCTATTTTGCTCCTAAAAAACCGAAAACAAAAAATAGGATAGAAAAATCCGTGTAATATAAGTAAGTCAAAGACTCCGCTGCAATCGCCAAATGTGCATGCAAGCATGCCCGCTTGGCTCGTTGCTCGCGGGAATAAACTGAGATGACTACATATTGATATAAAATATGGGAAATAAATGAAAACATAAAAAAGCAGCGACAAATAGCAGAAAGGAATCTCTTTTAGTGAAGAAATATCTTGCCCTCTATATTCTCGATAATGATATCCATCATCTGACGTGGCGTTACCACATAAGGCTTAGTTGGAAAATGCTTGATATTTCCAGTAACGAGATAAGCGTCTTCCGTTTTCCGTTCAGCCATCACAACCTCATAAAAAACCCTGTCTTTGGGATCGGGGAGGACTATATCAACGTCTTCAGCATCAATATAAATTCCGAGTTGATTAATTTCGGTGAGGGTATTTTGGATAATTTCCTCTGTCATATGGAATTTGGGGCGGCTTAGGACTTCTCTATACTCTTTTACAATATGTTCGTTCAACAATGGGATAATTGTCCCACTGAATACGAGTTCCATAACATTTCCCGGAATAGAATTCCATTTAAGCATAGCAGAGATAAGAACATTCGTATCAATGACAGCATAATATTTCATGTTGTTACCTCACTTTCTTGCTTCTGTAATTTCCGCATTAATTTCATCCAACGTCATATCACTTATGCCATTTTCAACAGCAATGCGGCTGGCTGCTTTCATAGCTTGAATACCTTTATTTTCAGATATCTCATCAATTTTCATGCTGAAAGGAACCCCATTTTCCTGAATTAAACGCGACATACACATCCTGAGATATGTTGGTAGGTCGATGCCAAGTTTTTCACATATGCTGACTGCTTTGATCCGAGCAGTTTCTTCTGTTCGGAACTGAACCAAAGTATTAGCCATAACAATTCCTCCTAACTGATTTTGATGTTTTTATTATAACAATTTTTGATTACAATTGCAATCATTTGATGATATTATTTCGAGATTTATAACGTTTACCTGTTCAATAATTTTGATGAATTCATCTGGAAATGCAGTGTAGGCAGTGACTGTTATGTCACTGCCTACACTGCATTGGACTAACTTTTATTTCTTATAATCCTTTTCTCTATCACACACAATAACAGTTATGTCATATCACTTATTTAGTTTAGGCAGGGTTAAGTTTCCCTGTTATTTGATGCTCACAAAATAACTATTAAGGATTATATCTAGATCTAGAATTCGCCTGTCTTTGGTGATGCTTTTGTAGTAGGAGCTTTGACAGGTTTCTTTGTTACCGGGTCAAGTTTTACAACTTCACCATTAGACATAACTTTAATGAAAGCAACCGGTGATAAGCTGTCCATGTGTACTGTTACATAAGGAATACCGTCTACCATTTCAACCGTAGCTTCCATTACCTGCCATGTACCATTTGCAAGGTAATGCATCACATAGATTGTATCACCATGTTTTAAATCCTTTGCCTGATCAAGAATATTGCCTGCTGCTCCTGTCAAAGAGAATCGTATATCAGCGCCTTCTTCGGGGAGTTCTTTATTTTCCCAAATAGGATATCCATTTTTATCAAATACATATTGGCCGTTTTCATCTTTCTTATATCCGCCAAATTCATACATACCGGCGCCCATTACTACAATATCTTTGCCATTTGTATTGTATCCTGCATTTTGCAATTCTTTTGCTAACTTTTCAGAGTCATTTAAAACTTCCAGAGCTGCTTTAGCTTCTTTTTGACCAGCTTCAGTAAAACTATCAAAGTCTTCAAGACCCGCTGAGTTAATAAAGTCATTTTTACCTTTTTCGCCAATATACTCAGCATTATTCTTAGTTGGACTAATCGCTGCAAATGCCGTTGTGCTCATACCTAAGCAGAGAACTCCTGCTGCAAGTAAAGCAACCATTTTCTTCATTTTCATTTTCAATTTACTCCTTCCTTATTCTGTTACTTTGTGTGATTTTATATTAAAGCTTTCAAAAGCCTTAATATCTCTTGAGTTTGCCTACTCTTCCCATGTGGCATTCACTAACCATCTTTGATTCGGTGAATCGCCAATGCATGTCGAAAGTGTTAGAATTCCTGTATCCTGTGTTACTTCTATATTCATATCCACGTTACCATTAATAGAACCACGCAGTTCATCCAGATATGATTGAAAATCTTCTATCAGTGAAAAACTGTAATTTCCCAATATATACCGATCATCAAATGTTACTGCTGCGAAGATACGGTATTTCCATGTCTGTCCTCCCGGTAGATAAATGTAGACATACGGATTACTCTCAAAGAATTGCTTATCTTCGTATTTATGAAGATCTGCAAACATACTTCCATCTTTCATATTATGCCCATATACTACGGTAACCTGATCCGAAAAATCTGTCCGATTATATTTCTCTGTATAGATCGACCCCGGAAGCCCTTCTAATCTTTCGATTGTATGATTGAGATAATAAGCATCATCTTCCGTTCCGCTTTGAAGGATCGGATAATCAATATTTGTTCCAGGAATCCAGATCCACGCATACACATCCGGATTCATTGCTTTAGCTGCTTCAAAATCAATCTGACGATACAACGGATCGTCTGCATCAATCGTTACCTCAACTTTTAAATCTTCATAACGTTTTGCGGTCTTTTCAGGATCCGCTTTCTTTGCCTGTTCGGTTGCTGCTTTTGCTTTTTGGTTGGATCGAACATAGATGCCTGCGCCTATACCTGCTGTAATTACAACCGCAAGGGCTATGACAATGGCTAGTTTAATTCTTTTGGGAGTTCTTTTTTTCGATTTTCCAAGTTCTTTCCTTTCATACTCATCTTCAAATTCTTCATGACTCATAGCTTTATCCTCCATCTACAATCTATATTTCTAATTTCAGCTCTATCTATTTTTGCGGAACTTCTTCATAAAAATAATTGATCACTAATTCTTTTAGCTGATCTGTATTTACAATATATTCTTCAAGTTCACCGGGCTGTGTTACTTCGCCTGGCACCATAGACATATCTTCCATATTAAGTGATACGTCCAACAGCTCTGGCACCAGATAAGCAATGTCTTCTGTTGTAATATTCGTACACATGTTACCTTGAAGGCTTTGAAACAAAGTCATTGGTAATGTCATGTCTGCTTTTATTGCGTCTACGGCAGTTGAAAAATAATTACTCATATATTGTTTCTGGCGTTCAAGTCTGCCCATACTGCTTCCAAAGATATCGCAATCACGATCTCGAATATAATCTAATGCCATTGTTCCTTGAAGATGCAGAACATCTCCTGCATGATAATTTTTTCCTGAGATATGGACGTCCTCTAACACCTGTACATCAACGCCGCCGATAGTGTCGTTTAAAACTGTAACAGCGCTAAGATTAATAGAACAGTATCTTTGAATCGGAACCTTATAAAGCAAATTGGATACTGCGTCTACCATTAATTCACAACTCATAGCCGCATTACTTCCGTATACATACTGGAGAGTAATTTGTTGATTTGCATTCTTTACGAAGTGTCCCGTCTCATCAACTACTTTTACAGGCACCATAGTGTCTCTTGGAATAGCAAGAATCTTAATCTGACCGTTTTCTACATTAACACTAATTAGAACTACAGCATCAGCCAAACCTTCATTCCCGTCTGTCTGCATTTCTTCCATAGAGACATCTTTATCTATTCCAAGACACAGAAAATTAATAATATCTTCATTATATTGATATTCTTTATCGTTATATGTAACAAAAAGCCCTTCCCGTTCTCCTTTTGCTTTCCCCGTCTTAACTACTTCTGTCTTCAGGTTTTTCTCACCCTGGGCGCGCAAATAGAAGAAGCTTCCCGCTAATCCTGCAACTACAACCACCAAAGCCGTCACTACACATAACACGATCTTCTTCCATCTTTTCATTGATAGGAACTTTTTCAGGATACCGGTTGAATGCTCCGATGATTCTCCGGTATCATCAAGAGGCCTGTCTTCAAAAGAATCTTCATAAAGAATCCCTGTTGAAAAATCTTTGTCTTTCTTCATCATTGCCTCCATTTGTTATGATAAATTTTAGATTTTATACTAAAATCTGGAAAAATCCAATATTTTTAAAAATATCTTAGATTTCTTAGTCTTCAAAAATATGCTCCGCAGGTTTTACTACTGATTTACTACATATTTATATAGAAGAAACACAGATTTACATTATGGATTGAGAAAAGTATAATATTCGAAATCAATGTAAAGGAAGGAGTTTCAAGTTATGTCACAGAAAAGAAAGGATCATAAAGGTCGAACCTTAAAAATCGGAGAGAGTCAGAGAAAAGATGGGCGTTACGTATATAAATATACGGATGCTTATGGGAAACAACAATTTGTATATGCATGGAAATTAACTGCTTCAGACAAAACACCGGCAGGGAAACGGGAAGATGCCTCTTTAAGAGAGAAGATTAAGAAATTACAAAAAGATATAGATGACGGGATTGATCAACTTGGAAAGAAGATGACCGTTTGCCAGCTCTATGCAAGGCATCTCAAATACAGGCGTAATGTTCGCCGGAATACAGAGAAAAGCCGTCAGTGCCTGATGAAGATCCTGGAAAATGACCCGCTTGGTATTAGAAGTATCGAGAGTGTTAAATTGTCTGACGCAAGAGAGTGGGCGCTCAGAATGCATGAGAATGGTTATGCATACAAAACCATCAATAATTACAAGTGTTCTCTGAAAGCCGTATTTTGCACAGCGATCGAAGAGAGCTACGTCAGAAAAAATCCATTTAATTTTCCGCTGAATACAATTTTAAAAGATAATACCCGGCAAAAATCGGCTTTATCTCAGGAACAGGAAGCAAACATGATCTCTTTTGCTTCAAATGATAAGGTCTATAAAAAATATGTTGATGAGATCATAATATTGTTGGGTACAGGCCTCAGGATCTCGGAACTTTGCGGTCTGACAGACGATCTGGATCTTGAAAGCAGAATGATCCGGGTAGATCATCAACTCCTAAGAGATACTTCCATCGGTTACTATATTGAAACGCCGAAGACAAAGAATGGAATCCGCCAGATTCCGATGAGTGAAAAAGTCTATCAGGCAATGCGGAGGGTAATGCAGAACCGCAGAGAGGCACAGGAGATCAACATCGATGGTTACAGGAACTTTCTGTTTCTCAACCAGAATGGTTTGCCAAAAGCCGCGGCTAATTATGAAAGCATGTTAAGAGGGCTTGTCAAGAAATACAACAAGAAACATGAGGAAAAATTGCCATACATCAGCCCGCATACATTAAGACATACTTTTTGTACCCGACTTGCCGATGCAGGCATGAATCCGAAGGCGCTGCAGTATATCATGGGGCACTCTAATATCAGTATGACATTGGATTACTATGCCCATGCTTCTTTTGATTCTGCAAGGTCTGAGATGGAGAGAGTGGCTGCTTAATAAGGACTTGACCTTTATGTCAGCTTTCTGCTAGTGGCTTTCTACTACAATTTTACTACTTTTTGGTAATAAAAAATGTCAAATTCTTATATTTTTAGCACAAGATTCCATATATGAAAATATCTTCAGAAGTATATTATTGCTATTTTTGCAGATATTACTGATAACAAGTTTAACTTGATTAAGATAATGATACATGAAAGGGAGATTTGAACATGAAACAGTTAAAGAAAATTGTACTAATCCTTATGTGCACAGGCGTGATGTTCGGTATAACAGCATGTGGAAACGACGGCAACGCAGATGATAATGCAGCCAACAACAATGCAGCGTCTGACAATAACAAAAAAGATAACAAAAACAACGATAATACCAACGATGCGACCGACGGTACAGATACGGATCGGAATAACAGTGATGATATAGCCGATGAGATCGGCGACGACGTACGCGACGGTGTAGACGATGTGGGCGACGACGTACGCGATGGTGTAGACGACGTAGGCGACGCGTTAGACGGCGATGACATGGATAATAATACAGATAATAACCGATAGACGATAAGATTTGAAGCAGAGAGTTACTCTTCATGGAAGGAATTTCCGGTCAGAAGAGTAACTCTTGTTATATTTGTACAAATTCTTCTGATTAATTTGTGAGGTTTATACTTGACATTCCCGCAGAATAAAGTATAATTTTAGTATAAAATACAAAGCTTTTTAGTATGTGGAGGCAATGATGAAGAAAGACGAAGATTTTTCTACAAAGATTCTTTATGAAGATTCTTTTGAAGACAGGCCTCTTGACGATGCCGCGGAATCTTCTGATTCCCCCAAAGGTATCCTGGAAAAGTTCCTTTCGATGAAAAGATGGAAGAAGGTCGTGTTATGTGTAGTGACGGCTTTGGTTGTCGTAGTTGCAGGATTAACAGGGAGCTTCTATTATTTGCGCGCTCAGGGCGAAAAAAAGCTTAAGACAACAGTCACCGCTTCCGCTGATCCGGAAGACGCGGAGGAAGGGCTGTATATATCATATAATGATAAAAAGTATCGTTATAACGAAGATGTGATTAATTTTTTATGTCTGGGTATTGATAAGGAAGTTCCGATCGAAGAGAAGATGCCTGCGCCGCAGTTGGAAAATGGCAGCGAGGGACTGGCGGATACCATCGTATTATTCAGCGTCAATGTTGAGAATGGGCAGATCAAGATCCTGGCGATCCCACGCGAGACCATTACGCCGATTAAAATAGTAGATCAAAAGGGCGATTTTGACCGGAATGAGAATGTTCAGATCAATTACCAGTATGTATACGGGAAGGATGCCACGGCGAGCTGTGAATTAATGGTAGATGCCGTATCAAACCTGCTCTATAAAGTGCCGATCCAGCGCTATTGCTCGATCAATATTGCGGCAATATCTATACTAAATGACGCGATCGGCGGTGTTGATGTCCAGATATTAGAGGATGTAGAGGGAAGCGGCAGAAACTATCATGCAGGCGAGATCGTACATCTGACCGGAGAAATGGCATTGGATTATGTGCGCCAACGTGATACGCAGATCTTTGGAAGTAGTTTGGGACGCCTTGACCGCCAGAAACAATATATTACCAACTATTTTGCAACTGCGAAAGAAGCGGTAAGAAGCGATCTTACACTGCCTGTCAATATATACAATAGCCTTCAGGGCAATATGTGTACCAATATAACGGTAGAGGATATCGCATATCTTGTGCCTGAATTGCTGAATATAGACCTGAACGCGGAGAATATGGCGACTGTTCCGGGAGAGGCAACCTGGCCGGACGAATTTATGGAATATGTTCCGTATCAGGATCAGTTAAAGGAACTTGTGATCAATTATTTTTATGAAGAGATTCCATAGGGACGAAGAATCCGTGGAAATGTGAACGGGAGGATGAATATGGTACAAGATGAGTTTGAGCAGGATGAAGTGATAAAACACAAGAAAGGTATGGGAAAAGGGAAGATCATTGCGATCGTCCTTGCCCTTGTATTGTTAGCAGGCGCCGGAGCCGGGGGCGGTTTTTATCTGTACAATTCCGGGCAAAAGGCGAAGGCGGCGGTTGAACAGGCAAAGAAGGCGGATCCGGAGAAGACGGTAAAGCGATATGAAGACTTGAAGATCGAAGTGACCGTGGATGCGGATGATCCGATGTTCCGTAAGATTGATTTTGCAGCGGCACAGGCGGTGAACCCGGATGTGTATGCCTGGATCTGGATACCGGGGACGAATGTGGATTATCCGATCCTTCAAAGTGACTCGGAAGATGTTTCCTATTATCTGGAACATACGATCGAGCGGCTGCAGGGGCTGCCGGGATCGATCTACACAGAGAAGTTCAATGCGAAGGATTTTTCGGATCCTGTCAATGTTGTGTACGGGCATAATATGAAAGACGGAAGTATGTTCGCAGACCTTCATAAATATGAGGATCAGAACTTTTTTAACGAAAATCCGTATATCTACATCTATCTTCCGGAACAGACGTATAAGTACAGGATCTTTGCCGCCGTCACATTTGACGACCGATATCTGATGGACAATTATAATTTCTCAGATCCTGCGGATTTCCAGAAATATCTGGATGAGCTTAGAAGTTCGATCAACGGTAATGTGAATAACGATGTGAATGTGACAAAAGAAACGGGGATCCTTACGCTGTCTACCTGTATCGGGGACGCGCCGAACAACAGATGGATGGTAAATGCGACCTGGGAGCCATAGTCGCCCTTATATTATTCCATAGATATTAAGGCAAGAAAAGCTTTAATATATAATCACACAAAGTAACAGAAAAAGGAAGGAGTAAACAAAAATGAAAATGAAAAAATTAGTTGCTCTTGTTACTGCAGGCGTTCTCTGCCTCGGTATGAGCATGACAGCATTCGCTGCAACTGGAGACAGTAACGGTAATACAAACGCACCGTCACCATCACCGTCACCGGAAGAGATAAAGAAAGAAGAAGAGATCAAATTGAATGCCGGAGCACCATCATTCGATGAAGAGGATGTTTGGTTTGTAGACAACGGCTTAGACTATACGATCGGTGTAGATTATCTTGCAGGCGCAGATGGACTTACAGATGAGCAGTATAAAGAAGTTGTTGATACGATCTCTGACCCGAAGAAGGTTGAAGAGGTTATCAAACAGGTTTGCAACGTACCGGACGGCGCACAGTATGCCGTATTAAAAGCAGGCGATATCTCCTATGGTGAAATGGTAAACGGACAGTGGGTTGAGCATACATTGCCAGCAGGCGGTGTAGATATCAAGGTTAATGTAGGTTCTGCATCCCTTGAAGGCCTGAAGAACGGCGACAGCATCTACGTACTTCACTATGTAAATGGTAAGTGGGAAGTATTGCAGGGAACTGTACAGGTAGAAGGCGACGCTGCATTCGTTACCGTACATTTCAACAGCTTATCACCAGTTGCATTCGTTAAGGTTACATCCAGCGGTAAAGTTGTTCCTTACGATGCAAAGGGTAACCCGGTTACACCAGTGAAGACAAAATCTCCAAAGACAGGTGAGTTCTAAATCTGCCCGATCAAGATATTTGTCTTATAATATGAATGAAATACCAGGGATACTTGACCCTGGCTAATCAAATAAGTGATATGACATAACTGTTATTGTGTGTGATATGAAAAGAGTCATTCTGCTATTTTTGCAGGATGGCTCTTTTATTCACTGGTGATCAGAAAAATCTTGTGCTAAAATAGCAATATCACCCGGCGAATATACGGATTTGACCGGTATGGAGGAGAGGGCTATGAGATTCAGACCATGTATTGATATACACAACGGAACGGTAAAGCAGATTATAGGAGGAAGCCTTACAGATGAGAATGATCAGGCGGCAGAGAATTACTCGGCGGTTCAGGATGCGGATCATTTCGCGGAATTGTACAGGCGGGACGGACTGAGCGGCGGGCATGTGATCCTTCTGAACCCTCCGTCTTCCGAATATTATGAGAAGACGAAAGAACAGGCGATGAAGGCATTGAGGGCATTCCCGCAGGGGCTGCAGGTGGGGGGCGGCATAACGGCAGAGAACGCGCAGGAATATCTGCAGGCAGGAGCAAGCCATGTGATCGTCACATCTTATGTATTCCGGGACGGAGCCATATATTGGGAGAATATGGAGAAGCTGCGCCGCGCCGTGGGGGCGGAGCATGTGGTGATCGACCTAAGCTGCCGGAAGAGGGACGGGGATTATTATATCGTGACAAACCGCTGGCAGACGTTCACCGAGGTAAAACTGACACAGGAGGTCCTGGAAGAGATCGCCGGATATTGCAGCGAATTCCTGGTGCACGGTGTAGACGTGGAAGGCAGGGCGTCCGGTATAGAGGAAGATCTGGTAAGGCTGCTTGGCAGGCATGAGAAGAATGCGGTCACATATGCAGGCGGGATCGGAAGCCTGGAGGACCTGGAACGTCTTCGTGTTCTTTCGGATGGAAGGGTTGATTTCACGATAGGAAGTGCGTTAGATCTCTTCGGGGGAGGGATCCCCTATGAAGAAATCCGGCGATTTCGATAAGGAATGTATGATAACAGTTTGTGAACACTTCATAAATTAGTTGAATTGCACACCGGATAGTGCTAAAATGGGGAATAAAGTGGTTGTACTGTGACCATAATTACTGACAAGGAGCTTTATCAATATGGGTTTAATACAGAAAATATTCGGAACACATAGCGAAAATGAGTTGAAGAGGATCTATCCGATCGTGGACGCGGTAGAGGCGCTGGAACCGGAGATACAGAAGCTGTCGGACGATGAACTGAAGGGCAAGACCAGGGAATTTAAGAAGAGGCTTGCGGACGGGGAGACTCTGGATGATATTCTGCCGGAAGCATATGCGGTTGTAAGAGAGGCGTCCGTACGTGTGATCGGACTGCGGCATTTCCGTGTGCAGATCATCGGCGGAGTGATCCTGCATCAGGGACGTATTGCCGAGATGAGGACCGGTGAAGGTAAGACGCTGGTGTCGACGCTTCCGGCTTATCTGAATGCATTGACAGGCGAGGGCGTACATATCGTAACCGTCAATGATTACCTGGCAAAGCGTGATGCGGAGTGGATGGGACAGATCCATGAGTTCCTGGGACTCACGGTGGGTGTTGTTCTGAACAGCATGGACAATGATGAGAGACGCGCGGCGTATAATTGTGATATTACTTATGTGACGAACAATGAACTGGGATTCGATTACCTGAGAGATAACATGGTCATCTACAAGGAGCAGCTGGTACAAAGAGGGCTCAAATATGCCATTATCGACGAGGTGGACTCCGTATTGATCGACGAGGCGAGGACGCCGTTGATCATATCCGGACAGAGCGGCAAGTCTACCAAGCTCTATGAAGCATGCGATATCCTGGCACGTCAGCTGGAGCGCGGAGAAGCCAGCGGGGAATTCAGCAAGATGAACGCCATCATGGGAGAGGATATCGAAGAGACCGGCGACTTTATCGTAAATGAGAAGGAAAAGAACATCAACCTGACGGAAGACGGTGTGAAGAAGGTAGAGCAGTTCTTCCATATAGACAATCTTGCCGATTCGGAGAATCTGGAGATCCAGCATAACATTATCCTGGCGCTGCGCGCGCATAACCTGATGTTCCGGGATAAGGATTATGTTGTGAAAGAGGACGAAGTTCTGATCGTAGATGAGTTTACCGGACGTATCATGCCGGGACGCCGTTATTCGGACGGGCTTCACCAGGCGATCGAGGCGAAGGAGCATGTGAAGGTGAAGCGGGAGAGCAGGACGCTCGCTACCATTACGTTCCAGAATCTGTTTAATAAATTTGTGAAGAAGGCGGGTATGACCGGTACTGCGCTGACAGAAGAAAAGGAGTTCCGTGAGATCTACGGGATGGACGTTATAGAGATACCGACGAATCTCCCGATCGCCCGCCAGGATCTTGACGACGCGGTATACAAGACGCAGAAGGAGAAGTTCCGTGCGGTCTGCGACGCGATCGAAGAGGCGCATGCAAAGCATCAGCCAGTCCTGGTAGGTACGATCACCATCGAGAATTCCGAACTGTTGAGCGGGATGCTTAAGAGAAGAGGGATCAAGCATAATGTATTGAACGCGAAGTTCCATGAGATGGAAGCAGAGATCGTGGCTGAGGCGGGAGTACATGACGCGGTTACTATCGCTACGAATATGGCAGGGCGTGGTACGGATATTAAGTTGGACGACGAGGCGAGAGCTGCGGGCGGGCTTAAGATCATCGGAACGGAACGGCATGAGTCCAGGCGTATTGATAATCAGCTGCGCGGACGTTCCGGACGTCAGGGTGATCCGGGAGAATCCAGATTCTATATTTCATTGGAAGATGACCTGATGCGTCTGTTTGGTTCAGAACGGCTGATGGGGATCTTTAATGCGTTGGGAGTGGAGGACGGCGAGCAGATCGAGCATAAGATGCTCTCCAGCGCGATCGAGAAAGCGCAGCAGAAGATAGAGAGCAACAACTTTGGAATCCGTAAGAACCTGTTGGATTACGACCAGGTGATGAACGAGCAGAGAGAGATCATCTATGAAGAGAGACGCAGGGTGTTGGACGGAGAGAATATGCGTGACTCGATCTTCCATATGATGAATGAATACGTGGAAAATATCGTGGATATGGTAACCAGTGCAGACCAGGATTACGACGAGTGGAATCTGGCGGAGCTGAACCTGACGATCCACAATACGATCCCGATCGCGGCGGTTACGGAAGAAGACGTCCGGGGGATCGGACAGAAGGAATTGAAGCATCTTCTGAAAGAACGTGCGGCGAAGGCATATGAGGCAAAGGAATCGGAGTTCCCGGAGGCAGAGCATATCCGTGAGGTCGAGCGTGTGATCCTGCTTAAAGTTATTGATGCGAAGTGGATGGCGCATATTGACGATATGGATCAGCTGCGGCAGGGGATCGGGCTTCAGGCTTACGGACAGAGAGATCCGAAGGTCGAGTACAAGATGCTTGGCTACGAGATGTTCGATGAGATGACGAAGGCGATCGCGGCAGATACGATCCGCGCATTGTTCCATGTAAGGATCGAGCAGAAGGTGGAGCGGGAGCAGGTTGCGAAGGTGACAGGTACGAACAAGGACGATACCGCCGTGCGCGGACCGAAGAAACGTGCGGAGAAGAAGGTATATCCTAACGATCCGTGTCCGTGCGGAAGCGGCAAGAAATATAAGCAGTGCTGCGGACGTAAGTGATCACAGGGATCAGGGATCACGGATCCATGCAGGAAACGTGATCGAAAGCAGTGATCAAGTGAGAAAAGAATAGAATAATCAGAAAGAGGTGATCAGGTGGTTGAATTAGATCAGTTTAAGACATTATTGAACGCATACGAAGAACCTCTTGCCGAGATGAGGGATTCACTTTGACCTCGCTGGCAAAGAGAGAAGGATCGAGGAGTTAGAACGAAAGATAGAAGAACCGGGATTCTGGGATAATCCGGAAGAATCGCAGCGGTTTATGAAGGAACTGAAATGCCTGCAGGAGATGGTGAAGACCATTCGGACATTGTATACATCGTATGAAGATATCCAGGTCTTGATCGAGATGGGGTATGAAGAGAATGACGCTTCCATGATCAAAGAGATCGAAGCGGAGATCAGCGGATTTGAGTCGCTGTTCGAGGAGCTTCGTATCCGGACGCTCCTGTCCGGAGAATATGATTCCTGCAACGCGATCGTCACGATCCATGCGGGAGCAGGCGGAACGGAGTCGTGCGACTGGGCGAGCATGCTGTACCGGATGTACAGCCGGTGGTCTGAAAGAAAGGGATTCTCCATCCAGGTACTGGATTACCTGGACGGGGATATCGCAGGGACGAAGACGGTAACCTTCGAGGTGAACGGAGAGAATGCTTACGGATATTTGAAATCTGAGAAGGGAGTCCACAGACTGGTGCGGATCTCCCCCTTTAACGCGGCCGGAAAGCGCCAGACTTCTTTCGCGTCCTGCGACGTAGTTCCGGATATTGAGGATGAGATAGATATTGAGATCGCGGACGATGATCTGAAGATTGACACTTACCGGGCAAGCGGAGCGGGAGGACAGCATGTGAATAAGACGTCCTCGGCGATCCGTATCACCCATCTTCCGACGGGTATCGTGGTACAGTGCCAGAATGAACGTTCTCAGCACCACAATAAAGAGAAGGCGATGCAGATGCTGAAGGTGAAACTGCAGCTTCTAAAGGAACAGGAACAGGCAGAGAAGGTGTCGGATATCCGGGGCGAGGTAAAGGAGATCGGATTCGGGAATCAGATCCGCTCTTATGTGATGCAGCCATATACCATGGTGAAAGATCACAGGACGAATGTAGAGAACAGCAATGTGACGGCAGTGTTGGACGGCAGCATTGATCTGTTCATGAACGCATATCTGAAGAAAACGGTGGGAAACGCGCAGGAAGCAGAGGAGGGACAGAAGTGATAAATATAGCAGTTATGGGATATGGAACAGTTGGTTCGGGGGTCGTTGAGGTTGTGAATACCAACGGCGCGCGGATCAACCAGAGGATCGGCGATGAGCTGAATATTAAGTACGTGTTGGATCTGAGGGATTTCCCCGGAGATCCGGTACAGGATAAGATCATACATGATTTTGAGACGATCATCAAAGATGACGAGATTCGGATCGTGGTAGAAGTGATGGGAGGCATTGAGCCGGCTTACACCTTCGTAAAGCGTTGTCTCCAGGCAGGGAAGAGCGTTGCCACATCGAATAAGGCGCTTGTGGCAAAGCATGGCGCGGAGCTTCTGTCGATTGCCGAGGAGAAGGAGATCAATTTCTTATTTGAGGCAAGTGTAGGCGGCGGGATCCCGATCATCCGTCCTCTGAATTCTTCGCTTACGGCGGATGAGATCGAGGAGATCACGGGTATCCTGAATGGGACGACAAATTATATGCTGACGAAGATGTTCTATGAAGGTGCGGATTATGATGCGGTTCTTAAGGAAGCGCAGGCGAACGGATATGCGGAGCGTAACCCGGAAGCAGATGTGGAAGGATATGACGCGTGCCGGAAGATCGCGATCCTTTCTTCTCTGATCTCCGGCCAGCAGGTAGATTTTGAAGATATCTACTGTGAAGGGATCACGGAGATAACCGCAGCGGATATGAAGTACGCCAAAGCAATGGGTACGACGATCAAGCTGCTTGCCTCCAGCAAACGCCACGCAGGGAATCGGCTTCATGCCATTGTGGCTCCTTGTATGCTGTATCCGGATCACCCGCTCTATAATGTGAATGGAGTGTTCAATTCCATATTTGTACATGGGAATGTCCTGGGAGACGCGATGTTCTATGGCAGCGGCGCCGGAAAACTCCCGACGGCGAGCGCGGTGGTGTCAGACGTTGTGGATGCGGCGAAGCATCTGAATCGGAATATTATGACCATGTGGAAACAGGAAAAGCTGCAACTGGAGGATAAGGCAGATGCCAAACGCCGGTTCTTTATCCGTATAAAGGGCGACGTACAGGAGATGCTTCCGAAGCTTCGGGATTCCTTCGGAGAGATAGAGGTCGTGAAGGCAGAAGGGCTGGAGGGTGAATTCGGCTTTGTGACGCCTGTGATGATGGAAGGGGATTATGTGACCAGGGCGAATATCTACCGGGATCAGATCCTTCATATGATACGTATAGAAGGCTAGTACTAGCGTCAGCGAGGCAGGGATAAGTATGAAATATGTGATAGTATTGAGCGACGGTATGGCAGGAAGGCAGCTTTGGGAGCTGGGCGGGAAGACGACGCTTCAGGCGGCGGCGACTCCGGTGATGGATGCCCTGGCGCCTGTGTCGGAGCTTGGCATGGCGGCTATGGTCCCGGAGGGGATGGCGCCGGGGAGCGACACCGCGAATCTGGCGGTGATGGGGTATGACCCAAGGCGTTATTATTCGGGCAGGTCGCCTCTTGAGGCGCTGAGTATCGGAGTTGAGATGGAGGATACGGATGTATCTTTCCGGTGTAATATTGTGACCGTATCAGAAGATGGAGGCGATTATGAGGATCAGATCATGATCGACCACAGCTCGGATGAGATTGACACGGCAGATGCAGCCGTCCTTATTGACGCGTTGAAGGAAGGGCTTGCAAAGGACGGGTATGAGTTCTATGCCGGCACCAGTTACCGGCATCTCCTGCTCCAAAAGAACGGAAGGATATCCGAACTGACTCCGCCTCACGATATCCTGACGAGAAGGATCGGGGAATATCTTCCTAAGGATGAGGTATTGCGGGGGATGATGAAGAGAAGCTACGAGATCTTAAAGGATCACCCGCTGAATGCCGAACGAAGAAAGAAAGGCTTGAAACCTGCCAATTCCGCCTGGTTCTGGGGGGCAGGGAAGAAGCCTGTGCTTACATCCTTTGAAGAGAGGACGGGGAAGAGAGGCGTCATGATCTCCGCCGTGGATCTTCTGAAAGGGATCGCAGTGGGCGCAGGTATGGACCGTGTGATCGTCGAGGGTGCGAACGGCGGGCTTCATACGAATTATGAAGGCAAGGCGCGCGCGGCGGTGAAAGCGCTTACGGAGGACGGGTATGATTTTGCGTACATCCATATAGAGGCGCCGGACGAGATGGGACACCAGGGAAGTATGAGAGATAAGATCGCTGCGATCGAATATGTGGATGAGAAAGTACTGGGCGTACTGACAGAGGGGCTTAATGCGTGGGGGGAGGATTACCGGCTGCTTCTGCTCCCGGATCATCCGACGCCCATCGAGGTACGTACCCATACGGGCGAGCCGGTTCCATATCTGCTGTATGACAGCACGTGCCCGGCGAAGGACGCCGACGGGGGCGCCAGGTATGACGAGCAGTCTGCGGCGCGTACAGGAAACCACTGGCCGGACGGTTTTCGCCTGATCGGCCATTTGTTACAGGAGGAGTTATGCTGATAGTGAAGAAATTCGGCGGCAGTTCCGTGGCGAACCAGAAGCGGATCTTCAATGTTGCCAGAAGATGTATAGAGGAGTACAGAGAAGGGCATGATATCGTGATCGTGCTGTCAGCCATGGGAGATACGACAGACGAGCTGCTCGAGCTTGCGGAGTCGATCAATCCGAAGGCAAAGAAGCGTGAGCTTGACATGCTGCTGACGACAGGCGAGCAGGTGTCGGTATCGCTTATGGCGATGGCGATGCAGGCGCTGGATGTGCCGGCTGTGTCGCTGAATGCGTTCCAGGTGCGGATGCATTCGACGTCGCGTTACGGGAATGCGCGCTTCAAAAGAGTGGAGACGGAGCGGATCCTGCATGAGCTGGATTCCAGGAAGATCGTGATCGTAACCGGATTCCAGGGAGTGAATAAGTATGATGATGTCACCACCCTTGGAAGAGGCGGTTCGGATACGACGGCAGTGGCGCTTGCCGCGGCGCTCCATGCGGATAAATGCGAGATCTATACGGATGTAGATGGTGTATACACTGCAGATCCAAGGATCGTGAAGAATGCGAGGAAGATCGATCTGATCACATATGACGAGATGCTCGAGCTTGCAAGCCTTGGGGCAAAGGTGCTTCATAACCGGTCCGTGGAGATGGCGAAGAAATATAATGTAGAGCTGGTGGTGCGGTCCAGCCTGAACCGATCGGAAGGAACCGTAGTCAAGGAGGCGAAGGGAATGGAGAAACTATTAGTGACAGGTGTGGCGGCTGATAAGAATACAGCCAGGATCTCAGTGATCGGGGTGACGGATAAACCGGGAATCGCGTTCCGTATCTTTGACACACTGGCGAAGAATAATATCAATGTGGATATCATCTTACAGTCTGTCGGGCGGGAAGGAACGAAAGACATCTCATTTACCGTGGCGTCCGATGATCTTTCGGCAGCGATCAAGACTCTTGAAGAGAATAAAGAAAGACTGACGATCAAAGAAATTACATGGAATGAAGACGTGGCGAAATTGTCGGTGGTTGGTGCGGGAATGATGAGCAATCCGGGTGTAGCGGCAAGGATGTTCGAATCCTTGTACAATTCCAGGATCAATATCAATATGATCTCCACATCAGAGATCCGTATCACGGTATTAGTTCCCGAGAAGGACATTGATAAGGCGATGAATGCCGTTCATGACGGTTTTGCATTGTCTGACTGATCAGGAGTTTGCACGGAGAAAGCCGGTAATGATCTGTTTGTTCTCATTGGAAAGCGCGCGGAATCGGGCGATGAGATCCATTTCTTCATCCTTGAGATAGATCGTATTACCGGTTTTTGTATTTTTTGTAAAAATATATGGAACAGGATCTTCGGAGATCCTGTCGTTCTTACCGGGATACGGCATCTTGTCTTTCAGATTCGTCAGGACGATGTCGTCTAGGCTGACCTTATAGAAATCTGCAAGAAAAAGAAGCGTATCCAGGTCGGGTGTACGGCTGCTGGTCTCGTAGTTGGAATAAGCCTGTCTGGAGATATTCAGGATCTCGCCCATCTGGGACTGTGTCAGTCCGTATTTTTTTCTCAGATATCTTAAATTGTTGGAAAGCTGTATATTTGGCATAACATAAACTCCTACAAGTCATTTCACTTGTAGTATAGCAATTTACCCGACAAATAGATATCTATGCAACAAAATGTTTAACAATTGAATGGAGCAACAAAACGTTGCGCTACAGCTTGCTCAGATTACTGTTATGGTATTCGCCGGAGAAAGTTACGTCTTCCCCGAACCAGAGCGGGGGAAGAAAGGAAAGCGCGTCTTCTTCTGTGGGAAATTCTACTTCTATAAGGATCAAAGGCGCAAGGCTGTCCTCGAAGATGTCCAACTCAGCGGTGAGCCCGCATTCCAAAGGGATCATGTAACGCTTCTTGCGGATGAGCCGTCCGTCGATCTTCGTAAGAAGATGTTCATATGCTTCCTTGGTAAGCGGGAGATTATATTCCTGCCTTGCCAGGAATCCTTTGGACTTGTAGGTCAGCTCATACAGGTCGTTATCCTGCCTGATGCGTATGACCGGGTCGGTATTCAGATACCCCTGCGTGATGAGGCGGCAGGGATAGGTTTCTTTATCGCGTGCATTTCCGGCGGTATCGGTATCTTTCGTATGACGGGCAATGTTCCGGGCAATGTCTTCCGGAAGATGGTGTATCAGATATTTGCGTTCGATTTCCATTGTGGGGACCTCCTTGGTGTTCTCTCAAAATAGCATAATATAGTTTACACCAAAAGTAAACAATGATAATATGTAACAAGAAAAAGTTCAGCCGCGTAGGTAAAAAGATTCAAGGAGGAAGATAGCATGAAGAAAGTAAGTGTGATCCTGGCAGACGGGTTTGAAGAGATAGAGGGCCTGACGGCGGTAGATCTGCTCAGAAGGGCGAAGATCTATGTAGACACGGTCTCCATCACGGGCGACTATACCGTACATGGGGCGCATGGGATCAATGTACAGACAGAGGATCTGTTCGAGGAAGTGAATTTTGTAGAATCAGACATGATCGTGCTTCCGGGCGGAATGCCAGGGACAAAGAACCTGGACGCACATGAGGGAGTGCGAAGGGTAGTGAAGGATTTCGTCCAGGAAGGCAAGAAGATCGGGGCGATCTGTGCGGCGCCGACGGTGCTGAGTAATCTGGGGCTGCTCAAGGGAAGGCGGGTTACCTGCTATCCGGGAGTTGAAAAGGAGATCCAGGGCGCGGCGCTTACAGGCGCGCCGGTGACGGTGGACGGCAATCTTATCACCAGCCGGGGAGTCGGGACGGCGATCGAATTCTCACTGAAGCTGATCGAGATACTGGTGGGAAAAGAGAAAGCAGATGAGATCGCGGAATCTATTGTATATGAAAGAAAGTAGATCTGTATGAAAAAAAATGGTTTAAGGATCTGGGCCTTATGCGCTGTTCTTGTGCTGGGGATCACGGGATGCGGGAGAGATTTCGACGCGGCAGGCTATACGCAGGCGCTTCTGGATCTTACCTTCCAGGGGGAGATAACGGGAGCAGCCAGGTTCATGGAGGATGCTTCCGAGGAAGCGCTGATGAGAGCCTACCAGGATTCGGTCGACCGGTTTGTCGCCGCCAATATTACCAGCGGGATGGATGTCGGGGAGCTTAAGACGTCCAGGTTTGCCGAACTGGTGTCAAAGATATTCATGACGATGCGTTACAGCGTGGGAGAGGCAGAGAAGACCGGAAATAAGGAATACGAAGTGCCGGTGGATGTCTGGCCGGCGGATGTATTCGTGAATTTCCAGATCCTGCTTACGCAAGATTCTCTTAAGATGGCGGAGAAGATCGAAGCAGGCGAGTACGAAGGCGAGACAGAGGAAGAGACGGATCAAATGATCTTAAGTGATATCATCAACCATGCGTATGAGCTTCTGGATACGGCATACATGGATATCGGTTACGGTGAGAAAGAGACGGTCACTCTCCGGATATATGCCGGACAAGGGAAGGAATATTCGGCGGATGAGGACGATATGGACCATCTGTTCCGCGTGATCTTACGGTTGGATGAGTCGCAGTGAAGCCGGAAGGCGAAGCCGTTACAAATCATAAAATTCGGTGAATATAGCACTAGATATTTATAAATGTTTGTGTTATACTTCTTTGGTGAATGCAGTGAGTAGAGTAAACCCGGTTTTCCGGCTGGCGGAAGACGGGATAGAAACAGGAGGAAATATAAATGAGTTTACAGGTAGAGAAGTTAGAAAAGAGCATGGCAAAACTGACAATAGAAGTTTCTGCCGATGATTTAGAAAAAGCGCTTCAGAGTGCATATATGAAGCAGAAGAATAAGATCTCACTTCCAGGGTTCAGGAAGGGAAAGGTTCCGCGCCAGATGATCGAGAAGATGTTCGGAGCGGAAGTATTCTACGACGATGCGGCAAATGAGCTGATCCCCAAGGCATATGCGGATGCATATGACGAGTGTGAGGAGGATATCGTATCAAGGCCTGAGATCGACGTCGTTCAGATCGAAAAGGGAAAGCCTTTTATCTTTACCGCCATGGTAGCGTTAAAGCCGGAAGTAACACTTGGCGAGTATAAGGGATTAGAAGTAGAGAAGTTCTCTGATGAAGTAACCCAGGAAGAAGTAGATGCAAAGATCAAAGAAGAGGCAGAGAAGAACGCGAGAAAAGTCACGGTAGAGGATCGCCCGGTTCAGGACGGGGACGAGGTTATCCTGGATTATGAAGGATTCGTGGATGATGTTGCCTTCGAAGGCGGAAAGGGTGAGAACTATCCGTTAGTGATCGGTTCCGGATCATTCATTCCGGGATTCGAGGAACAGTTGATCGGCGTATCGGCAGGAACGGATGTGGAAGTTCACGTGACATTCCCGGAAGAGTACCATGCGGAAGATCTGAAGGGGAAAGACGCCGTGTTCAAATGTAAGGTCCATGAGATCAAAGCAAAGGAACTTCCGGAGATCGACGATGAATTCGCGTCAGAGGTTTCTGAATTTGACACATTAGAAGAATACAAAGCAGACGTTGAGGCTAAGCTTAAAGAGAAGAAGACTGCGGAAGGAAAAGAGAAGCAAGAAGACGCGGTTGTTGAGCAGGCGGTGAAGAACGCGCAGTATGAGCTTCCGGAAGCGATGATCAGTACGCAGGTATCGCAGATGGCAGAGAACTTCTCACGCAGGATCCAGGCACAGGGTATGACGATGGAGCAGTATTTCCAGTTTACCGGTATGACTGCAGAGAAGATGTTGGAAGAGATGAGGCCGCAGGCAGTGAAGAGTATCGAGACGCGCCTGGTGTTGGAAGCTGTTGCGAAAGCAGAGAACATCGAGGTCAGTGAAGAGAGACTGGATGAAGAGATCGCTAAGATGGCGGAGAACTACCAAATGGACGCCGATAAGATGAAGGAGTTCATGGGTGAAGAAGAGAAGAAACAGATGAAAGAAGACATTGCGGTTCAGGAGGCGATCACCTTCCTGGCAGATAATGCTGTTGAGAAATAAGCGAGGACATAGAGTCAGAAGGAGGCAAAAGACATGAGTCTGGTACCTTATGTCATTGAACAGACGAGCCGGGGAGAACGTTCTTACGATATCTATTCAAGATTATTGAAGGACAGGATCATCTTTCTTGGAGAGGAAGTATCCGATGTATCGGCAAGTGTTGTTGTAGCGCAGCTGTTGTTTTTGGAGGCGGAAGATCCTGAGAAGGATATCCATCTGTACATTAACAGTCCGGGAGGATCTGTGACAGCAGGCTTGGCGATCTATGACACGATGCAGTATATCAAGTGCGATATAGAGACGATCTGTATCGGTATGGCTGCAAGTATGGGATCATTTCTGCTTGCCGGGGGGACGAAGGGGAAGAGGCTTGCCCTCCCGAACGCCGAGATCATGATCCATCAGCCGTCAGGCGGAGCGCGGGGACAGGCAACAGAGATTCAGATTGCTGCCGAACATATCTTGAAGACCCGCCAGAGATTAAATCAAATATTATCAGAGAATACGGGACAGCCGATCGAGGTCATCAGTGCAGATACAGACCGGGATAATTTCATGTCGGCGGAAGAAGCGAAGGCATATGGACTGATCGACGAGGTCATTAAGAGCCGCTAACGCTTGCAAGAAGTCCCTGGGTGAGGTGAGAGTATGGTAGGAAGGAACGACGATCAGGTAAGGTGTTCGTTCTGTAATAAGACCCAGAATCAAGTTAGAAAACTGATCGCAGGACCGAACGGAGCATATATCTGTGATGAGTGCGTGGATGTGTGTACGGAGATTCTGGAAGAAGAATTCGAATATGGTGACGAAAGACAGTGGAATCCGTTTGCAGATATCAATCTGCTGAAACCGGAAGAGATCAAAGAATTCCTGGATGAATATGTGATCGGGCAGGACGAGGCGAAGAAGGTCCTGTCAGTCGCGGTCTACAATCATTATAAACGGATCATGGCCGGAAGAGACCTGGGAGTGGAGCTTGGAAAGAGTAATATCCTGATGCTTGGCCCTACGGGATGCGGGAAGACTTTGCTCGCGCAGACGCTTGCGAGGATCCTGGGTGTTCCATTCGCCATAGCAGATGCGACGGCGCTGACAGAAGCCGGATATGTGGGAGAAGATGTGGAGAATATCCTGCTTAAGATCATTCAGGCGGCAGACGGCGACATCGAACGCGCGGAGTATGGTATTATCTATATAGATGAGATTGATAAGATCACCAGAAAGTCTGAGAATCCATCCATTACCAGAGATGTATCCGGCGAGGGTGTTCAGCAGGCGCTGCTCAAGATCATAGAAGGAACGGTTGCGAATGTGCCGCCGCAGGGCGGAAGGAAGCATCCGCACCAGGAACTGATCCAGATAGACACGACGAATATTCTCTTCATCTGCGGCGGTGCGTTTGAAGGGATCGATAAGATCATTGAGAAACGTATCGACCGTAAATCCATAGGATTTAATGTGGAGATCGGTGAGAAGCATGTGAACGATGTTGACAGGCTGCTTAAGCAGGTGCTTCCTCAGGATCTTGTGAAATTCGGCCTGATCCCGGAACTTGTGGGACGTGTGCCGGTCACGGTGGCGTTGGAGATGTTGGATAAGGAAGCGTTGATCCGTATCCTGACAGAGCCGAAGAATGCGATCGTGAAGCAGTATCAGAAGATGTTAGAACTTGACGGCGTAGAACTGACATTTGATAAGAAGGCGCTGGAAGCAGTGGCCGAGACTTCACTCAAGAGAAAGACAGGGGCAAGAGGGCTGCGCGCGATCATGGAGAATATCATGATGGATATCATGTATAAAGCACCGTCAGATGATACATTGAAGGCATGCCGTATCACGGAAGATGCCGTAAAAGGAATCGGGAAGCCGGAATGCGAACGCATTTCACTGAAGTCCGAGAGTGCATAAGAATAAAAGGCGGGCGCAAAAGCTAAGATTGTGCCCGCTGTTTTGTTACTTATGAGCCTTAGAAGACGGGCTTGAGTGTACATTGGTTGGAATAGGAGAATTGCTTATGAGTAGAGAGACAATGAGTCTGCCGATGGTGGCGCTGAGAGGGATCACAATATTGCCTGAGATGGTACGTCATTTTGACGTCAGCCGTCCGAAATCTGTTGCGGCGATCGAGGAGGTTGTGGAGGGAGAACAGAAAATCTTCCTGACAGCTCAGAAGGACGGCGAGGTGGAAGACCCCGGAAGGGAAGATGTATACCAGGTCGGATGTATCGCCACGGTCCGCCAGATCATCAAATTACCAAGAAAAGTGAATCGGGTCCTGATCACGGGAGAGGTCAGGGCGAGCATCAATACGATAGAATTTGAAGAACCTTATCTTCGGGCGAATGTAACGGTGATCGAGGATACGGATACGCTGCCGGATGAGGCACGTCAGCCGGACAGCCGGATGGGTATGGTCCGCGGGATGCAGGATATCTTTAAGGAATATATGGCGAAGAACCCCAAGCTTTCGAAAGAGCTGGCGGTCCAGATACAGAATACGGAGGATCTTAAGAAGCTGATCGATACGATCGCCGCGAATGTGCCGCTGCCGTACACGGATATGCAGCAGCTGCTGGAAGAGTCGGATACTACGCGGCGCTATGAACTGCTGGCGTATAAGCTGGTCAACGAGATTCAGATCATCAATGTCAAGGACGAGATTCATGCGAAAGTCAAGGAGCGTGTGGATAAGAACCAGAGGGAATATATCCTCCGCGAGGAAGCGAAGCTGATCCGGGAGGAGCTCGGAGACGACAGTACGCTGTCGGATGCGGATGAATTCCAGCAGAAGACGGATGAGCTGCAGGCGTCGGACGAGGTGAAGGAGAAGCTTGGCAAAGAGATCCGCAGATTCCGCAATTCCATGGGAAGCCAGGCGGAGAACGGTGTGATACGTACCTATATCGAGACGATGCTGGAGATGCCGTGGGATAAGATGTGCGAGGAACATCAGGATATCGGGTATGCCAAGGAGATACTGGAAGAGGATCATTACGGGCTTGAGAAGGTCAAGGAGCGCGTACTGGAATTCCTGGCGGTCCGGGCGCTGACGAAGAAGGGCAACGCGCCGATCCTGTGCCTTGCCGGGCCTCCGGGAACGGGGAAGACATCCATAGCACGTTCGCTGGCAAGGGCGCTTAAGAAACCTTACGTGCGCATCTCGCTTGGCGGCGTGCGTGACGAGGCTGAGATTCGCGGGCATCGAAAGACCTATGTGGGGGCAATGCCAGGAAGGATCGCCAACGGACTCAGGCAGGCGGGGGTGAAGAATCCTCTGATCCTGTTGGATGAGATCGATAAGGTCAGCAACGATTATAAGGGCGATACATTCTCTGCGCTTCTGGAAGTACTGGACAGTGAGCAGAATCATAAGTTCCGGGATCATTATCTGGAGGTCCCGGCGGATCTGTCAGAGGTGTTGTTCGTCACGACGGCGAATACACTACAGACCATTCCAAGGCCTCTGCTTGACCGTATGGAAGTGATCGAGGTCAGCAGCTATACGGAGAATGAGAAGATGCACATCGCGACGGAGCATCTGATCCCGAAGCAGCTCAAGAAACACGGGCTTAGGACGGAACAGCTTACGATCAGCAGGAAAGCGCTGTGGAAGATGGCGCGGAGTTATACGAAAGAAGCAGGAGTACGGCAGTTGGAACGCAAGATCGGCGATATCTGCAGGAAATCTGCAAGGGAGATCCTTGAGATGAAGAAAAGCTCCATCCATGTGACAGAGCGGAATCTTCATAACTATCTGGGGAAAGAGTTATATATCTACCAGATGGCGAACGAGTCGGATGAGGTCGGGATCGTCCGCGGGCTTGCCTGGACCAGCGTAGGCGGGGATACCCTGCAGATCGAAGTGAACGTCATGCCGGGAGAGGGAGAGATCCTGCTGACGGGACAGATGGGAGATGTGATGAAAGAGTCGGCAAGAACCGGGATCAGCTACATCCGTTCCGTGAGTAGAGAGCAGAAGATCGACGAGCATTTCTTCAAAGAGCACGATATCCATATCCATATTCCGGAAGGAGCGGTCCCCAAAGACGGCCCGTCCGCAGGCATCACGATGGCAACGGCGATGGTGTCGGCGGTGACGGGGCGGAAGGCGCGTGCCGACCTGGCGATGACGGGAGAGATTACGCTAAGAGGCAGAGTCCTGCCGATCGGCGGGCTCAAGGAGAAGCTCCTTGCGGCTAAAAATGCCGGGATCAAGACGGTGCTGATCCCAAAGGAGAATAAGTCTGATGTGGATGAATTGTCAGGAGAGATCACGAAAGGGCTGAAGATCATCCCCGTATCGCATATGGACGAGGTATTGAAGCTGGCGCTGACGAACAAAAATAAGAGCACGAAGTCTAAGAAGTGATGCATGCAGGAGCCGTATATTAAGAAAAGTAAAGGGACAGAATAACTATGATCATAAAAAATGTAGATTTGGAAACCGTGTGCGGGATTACGAGTAAGCTTCCTGAGAATACACTTCCGGAGGTCGCATTTGCCGGGAAATCCAACGTCGGGAAGTCGTCGCTGATCAACGGGCTGATGAACCGGAAATCTTACGCGCGTATCTCGGCTACACCTGGCAAGACACAGACGATCAATTACTATAATATCAATCAGGAGCTGTATCTGGTGGATCTTCCCGGCTACGGGTACGCCAAAGTATCAGAGCAGGAGAAACAGAGATGGGGGAAGATGGTGGAGCGCTATCTTCACGGTTCAAAGCAGCTTAAGGCAGTGTTTCTGCTGATCGATATCCGGCATGACCCTTCCGCAAATGATAAGATGATGTATGACTGGATCGTGTCGCAGGGCTATTACCCGATCATTATTGCTACCAAGCTGGATAAGATCAAGAGAAGCCAGAAGGATAAGCAGATCAAGGCGGTGAGGAACGGTCTGGGGCTGGTTCCGGGGACGGCTGTGATCCCGTTTTCTTCTGTTACGAAACAGGGGAAGGATGAGATATGGGAGCTGATAGAGCATTGTATTTATTCTTGAAGTCTTAAGAGGTGAGACAGATACATGGAGATGAATTATAAAGAACAAATGCACGATACGCGTCCGTATTGGAAAGTGGCTGTAAGCCTTGCATTCAGCCTTGCCGGGACGGTATTGTGTGTCTATTTCGGATATAAACTGCTTGGCTTTTTCATGCCCTTTGTCATAGGCTGGCTCATCGCGTCTGTTGTAAGTCCGGTGGTAGTCTGGCTTGAGAGGCGGATGAATCTGATCAAGAAATGGGGATCTGTGCTGATCATTATCAGTGTGTTGGGGTTGGTGGGCTTGCTGATCTATCTGACGGTCAGTACGCTGGCGCGTGAGATCGCGATCCTGACGCAGGATATACCGGATATGTACCAGGATCTGGAGTCCGGGATGGATACGATCGGCGAGAGTCTCAACGGGATCTTCCGCATGCTTCCGTCCGGGATCCGGGCAGGATGGCGTACGATGATGAATAACCTGGACCAGACGATGGGAGAGATCATCGGCAGGCTCAGTGAACCCACGGTATCGGCGGCGGGAAGATTCGCTATGGGGATCCCTTCCGCACTGGTCGCGATCATTGTGACATTTATCTCGGCGTACTTTTTTATTGCCGACCGCGAAGAAGTGCTCTTGTGGGCGAAGAAGATCGCGCCTGACGCCCTGGTGACACGGATGACGATGGTGGTCGATAATTTTAAATATGCGGTAGGAGGGTATTTTAAAGCGCAGTTTAAGATCATGGCGGTAGTCTACGTACTGCTGGCGGCGGGGTTCCTGATATTAAGGGTTCACTTTGCGTTCCTTCTGGCGCTGCTGATCGCGTTTCTTGATTTCCTGCCGTTCTTTGGTACGGGTACGGCGCTGCTGCCGTGGGTATTCTACAAGTTCATGATGGGGGAATACAGGATGGTCGTGGGACTGCTGATCTTATACGGAGTCACACAGCTGGTGCGTCAGCTGATACAGCCCAAACTGGTAGGAGACAGTATGGGGCTGAACCCGTTGGTTACGCTGGCGCTCTTATATGCAGGTTACAAGATAGGCGGAGTGCTGGCGATGATCTTTGCGGTGCCGGTGGGAATGATCGTGATCAATCTCCATAAGGCGGGCGCCTTCGATTATATCCTGGATGATGTGAGGATACTGGTGGAAGGTATATTGAGCCTGCGCGAGTGATATGACGTGCGCAAGGTGTATCATACTGCGCTGCGCGGATCATACGGTATAGCAGGAATAGATTAGGGAGACAGAGAGGATGAATAGGATGGATAGGATGGAGCAGACAACAGAAGAATTCAGACAGGACCTTGCCGGATTCCGCAAGATGACAGACAAGTTCTATGCAAAAGAGATCAGTGTGAAAGAGTACAAAGGATATTCCGGCGGTTTCGGAAGTTACGCCCAGAGAGGCGGTAAGGCAAGTATGCTCAGGCTTCGGCTTCCAGGAGGAAGGCTCACCAAAGAGAAATTAAGATTCATTGCGGATATGGTTGCAGAGTACGGGATCCGAAAAGTACATTTTACCACATGTCAGACCGTACAGCTGCATGATCTGGATGCAAAGTCCGTCTGCGAGATCATGGAGAAGGCGCTTGACGCAGGGATCGTCACAAGAGGCGGAGGAGGAGATTTTCCGAGAAATGTTATGGTATCCCCGTTGTCCGGAGTGGAGAAGGGAGAATATTTCGACGTCATGCCCTGCGCGGAAGCAGTTTCTGATTATCTGCTTGGTATGGTCAGGACAGTGAAGATGCCGAGGAAATTGAAAGTAGGTTTCTCGAATTCTCCGGCAAATGAGACGCACGCGACGTTCCGTGATCTGGGGTTCGCGGCGAGGCAGGACGGGACCTTTGACGTGTATAGCGCCGGCGGCCTTGGGAATAAACCGCGTACAGGCGTCAAAGTTGCAGAGCACATTCTGCCGTCTGAGGTGCTGTATTATGTGAAGGCTATGGTGGATACCTTTGTAGAATACGGCAATTATGAGAACCGTGCGAAGGCTAGGACCCGATATATGCAGGAGACGCTCGGCGCGGACGGCTATAAGAAGGCGTATCTTGAGAAATTAGAGGCAGTGAAGGCGAGCGAGGAACTGACGCTGGACATTGCGGGGCGGTCAGGGGCTTACTTCGCCGCCGGAGAGGACAAGGCGCATGACGCTGTGGGCGTAACCGGGAAGCGGGTGATCCCTCAGAAGCAGGAGGGGCTCTATGCAGTGGCGTACCATCCGATCGGGGGAGTGCCCAAGCCGTCCAAATTCAAAGAGATCTATGAAGTGATAAAGGATATGGATAAGGCGGAGCTGCGTATTGCGCCGGACGAGACGGTCTACATCATTAATCTTAACGGTGAAGAAGCAGAAAAAGTACTTGCAGCCACAGCAGACGGCGCCGATAACCTGTTTGAGACGTCCGTAGCCTGTATCGGCGCGGCAGTCTGCCAGATCGGGCTCCGTGATTCCCAGGGGGCGCTGGCGGATATTGTGAAAGAAGTGAAAAAATATGATTTTGCGGACGGGGTATTGCCGCGTATCCATATCTCCGGCTGTGTATCGTCCTGCGGAACCCATCAGATCGGAACGCTGGGATTCCATGGAGGCGTCAAGCGGGTAGATGATGCGGCTAAGCCTGCGTTTACCATGCATGTGAACGGCTCTTGCCTGGAAGGGGAGGAACGGTTCGGCGAGCAGTGGGGCATGATGCTTCAGGAGGATCTGCCGGCATTCTTCGCTGAACTGGGGCAGGCAGTCCAGGCGGAGGGTACGGATTTTCAGACATGGTACAGGAAGGACCCGGAGAGATTCAGGAAGCTTGCGGATAAATATCTGTATTAAATGATTTCGAATCCCCAGAACGTATGGTACTGGGGATTCGCATGATCGCATGCCTGACGGCGCATGTTTCTAACGGGGAAAAAAATATTTAAAAAAATTAAAAAAAGCTGTTGACAAATGTAGGGTTGTGTAGTAATATAATTATTGTTCCGAGGGACACAAATAAGAAATGCGACAGTGGCTCAGTTGGTAGAGTACGACCTTGCCAAGGTCGGGGTCGCGGGTTCGAACCCCGTCTGTCGCTCTTAAGGATTGGATAGATGAGAAGATCATTTATCCAATTTTTTTATATCCAATTCTGATTTCCGGCAGCAGATTCTATGTTTCGGTTGTTTTCCATATAGAAAAGTGATATTCTTATTTTATCAGAAAATCTTCGGAAAAGATTTTGATAGAAAGGAGAATGTCACTATGGGATTTTTGACTGGGAAGACAGCTATTATTACAGGAGGCGGCAGATCTGTGTTAAGCGACGGCAGGTGCGGTTCCATCGGATATGGGATCGCTACCGCATATGCGAAAGAGGGCGCGAATATCGTGATCACCGGGCGCAATGTTAAGAAGCTTGAGGATGCGAAGGAAGAACTGGAAAGGTTATACGGGATCAAGGTACTGGCGGTTCAGGCAGACGTTTCCGCAGGGGCAGATAATGAGGCAGTGGTCGAGCATGTGGTGAAGCAGGCGATGGATACATTTGGACGGATCGACGTGCTGATCAACAATGCGCAGGCTTCGGCTTCCGGCGTTACTCTTACGGATCACACGACAGAGCAGTTTGACCTAGCGCTTTACTCAGGGTTATATGCAACCTTCTATTATATGAAGGCATGTCATCCGCATCTTGCCGAGACGAAGGGTACGGTCATCAATTTTGCCTCCGGCGCGGGACTCTTTGGAAATTATGGCCAGTGCGCATATGCGGCGGCGAAGGAAGGCGTCCGCGGACTTACACGTGTGGCGGCTAACGAATGGGGCAAAGACGGAATCAATGTGAACATTATCTGTCCGCTTGCATGGACGGCTCAGCTTGAGAACTTCGAGAAGGCATATCCGGAGGCGTTCAAGCAGAATGTGAAGATGCCGCCGGCAGGCCATTACGGCGATGCGGAGCAGGAGATCGGGCGTGTCTGTGTACAGTTGGCTTCGCCTGACTTTAAGTATATGAGCGGAGAGACGATCACATTGGAAGGCGGTATGGGACTGAGGCCATAGTTAAGCAATAGAGGCAGGATGCCGTAGCCGTATAGTAAGAGGGTATAGGAGTATTTCCTATACCTTTGTTATGCCTTCCGTACCGGAGCGTTTACACTCCGGAGTCTTATAAAGGAGTGGGAGAATGAATGAAGTAAAAAAAGAGAGGAATCCTCTCGCGACAGAGAAGACGGAGAAGCTGATGATAAGATTTGCGATACCGGCGATCATCAGTATGCTTGTCAGTTCGCTGTATAATATCGTAGACCAGATCTTCATCGGGCAGGGTGTAGGGATGCTGGGGAATGCGGCGACCAATATAGCATTTCCGATATCTATCATCTGTACGGCTACGGCGCTGCTGCTTGGGATCGGGAGCGCTTCGAATTATAATCTGGAGTCGGGCGCGGGGAATCAGGAGAAGGCATGCAGGATCGTGGGGACAGGGCTTAGCATGCTCGTGGCGTGCGGGATCATCATTGCCGGGATCGTGCTCGTATTCCTGGATCCGCTGCTTAAGATCTTCGGAGTGACTCCGGAGGTGCTGCCATACGCACAGGATTATACAGGGATCACCGCATGGGGTATTCCGTTCCTGATCCTGACTACAGGAGGGAATCATCTGATCCGTGCGGACAGAAGCCCGGCGTATTCCATGGCATGTATGCTGACAGGCGCGATCCTCAATACGATCCTGGATCCTTTGTTCATCTTCGGATTTCATCTGGGGATCAGGGGAGCGGCATGGGCGACCGTGATCGGGCAGGTGATATCGGGATTGCTGGTCATCCTATATTTCTGCAGGTTCCGTAAGATGGAGCTGGCAGGAGAGATGTTAATGCCGAGAGGAAAGTATCTGAAGGCGGTCATGTCGCTGGGGGTTGCCGCCTGTATCAACCAGATCTCCATGGCGGCGGTACAGATCACGATGAATAATACACTGCGTTCATACGGCGCGGTTTCGGTGTATGGTACGGATATCCCGCTTGCCTGTGTGGGAGTGATATCTAAGGTAAATATGGTATTCATGGCGATCTGTATCGGGCTGTCCCAGGGGTGTCAGCCAATCTGGGGATTCAATTACGGGGCGGGTTCCTATGGAAGAGTCAGGGAGACTTATTATAAAGCATTCCGGACATCACTTGCGATCGGCATCCTGTTTTTCCTGTGTTTTCAGTTCTTCCCGCGCCAGTTAGTCAGTATATTCGGGACGGGAAGTGAAGAGTATTTTCATTTTGCAGAACGATATTTCCGTATCTTTATGTTTATGACATTCATGAATGGGATACAGCCGATGTCTTCCGGGTTCTTCACTTCGATCGGGAAGGCGAAGTTAGGTATCGCCGTGTCTTTGACCAGGCAGGTGATCTTCTTGCTTCCGCTGATCCTGATCTTCCCGCTTTTTATGGGGATAGACGGCGTGATGTATGCGGGACCGATCGCAGACGGCGCAGCGGCGTTAGTGGCGGTGACATGTGCGGTCAGGGAGATACGTCTTATGAAGCGGTTAGAGTCAGAAGGATAAGGAGACAGACAGATGAAAGAGCGTATGCCGATCGGGTTCATGTTTAAGCAGATCAATACGATCTATGAGAAGGATCTTAATAACCTCTTGAAGACGGTGGGGATCACGGCGTCTCAGTGCGCGGTGTTGGATTATCTGTTCCGCAGCAATGAAGAGGTAGTGAACCAGAGGGATATCGAGAGAGCATTAAGTCTTAGAAATCCTACCGTGACAGGGCTTTTGAAGAGGCTGGATGAGAAGGGGTTTATTCTCTCCGTGCCCAATGAGAAGGATAAACGATGTAAGAATATCTATCTGACGGAGAAGGCTTACGACATACAGAGAAGGATGGACGCCGACCGCAAGAAGATTGATAAGCGATTCACTCTTGGGATGAATAAGAAGGAGAAAGCGGCGCTGGAGAAGATGTTGGAGAGAGTGCTGTATAATATAGCCGAGCCGTAGAAGGCAAAGGGCATATCGGATCCGCCGCCGGCAGCAGGCTTTTCGGCAGTTTCTGTAATAATTCCGGCTGAATGGGAAAATGCTATACAGCAGAGAATGCAGCATTTGTAAGTAGGTCAGGAGGGAATATGCCGGTAGAAGTCGTATCCTATATGCTTTCTGTCTGTGATCCCGAAAGACGCCTGCAGTTTCAGATGATCCTGCAGTGCGCGCCGTTTTTGAAAGGGATCAAGACGGCATGTATCATGAATATTGAGGACAGATATTGTCAGGAACTTGATAAGGTTCTGGCAGGCACGGACATGGAGTACAGGTGTCTGGCTGCGGACAGGGGCAGGCGCCTGATATTATTTTACAGAAGAAGAAAGTTGGCGGCATATATCATGAGAACGGAGGTCAGGGAATTTCTGGAGGGCTACGGGTATCCGTGCCGGGATCTTGACGGAGCGCTTGACAGGCTGTCGGGAAGAGTCCGTCGGTATGCCCGCCGAGACGCCGGTTTTCCTCACGAGATCGGAGCTTTTCTGGATTATCCCATCGAAGATGTGAGGAGCTTTATTGCGTGTAAAGGGAGGGGCGGGGTCATGAAAGGCTTCTGGAAGGTGTACCATGCTCCGGAAAGGGCGCGGCTGACCTTTCAGGTCTATGATATGGCGCGGCTTTGCGCTGTCAATGAATTTCTTGCAGGTATGCCGATGAAGGATATCGTGCAGAGGGAATGAAGGAGGATATTATGAGTTATGCGGATAAAATATTCATAGAGATGTGCAGAGATATTATAGACAACGGAACGGATACCAGCGGAGAGAAGGTACGTCCGAAGTGGGAAGACGGGAGTATGGCATATACGGTCAAACGGTTCGGCGTAGTGAACCGTTACGATCTGTCTAAGGAATTCCCGGCGCTGACGCTTAGGAGGACGGCGATCAAGAGCTGTACGGACGAGATGCTGTGGATCTGGCAGAGGAAGTCCAACAACATCCATGACCTGAAGAGCCATATCTGGGACAGCTGGGCGGACGAAGAAGGTTCGATCGGGAAAGCATACGGTTACCAGATGGGGGTGAAGCATGCATATAAGGAGGGGATGTTTGACCAGGTCGACCGGGTGATCTATGACCTTAAGAATCATCCATACAGCCGCAGGATCATGACGAATCTGTATGTACATCAGGATCTGCACGAGATGAATCTGTATCCCTGCGCTTATAGTATGACCTTCAATGTGACCAGGGAGAAAGGGGCAGAGAGCCTGGTCCTGAACGGGATCCTGAATCAGCGTTCGCAGGATGTGCTCACTGCAAATAATTGGAATGTGTGTCAATATGCGGTGCTGCTGCATATGCTTGCGCAGGTGTGCGGTATGAAGGCAGGGGAATTCGTCCACGTGATCGCGGACGCACATATCTATGACAGGCATGTTCCGCTCGTGGAAGAGCTGATCGGCAGAGAACCGCTGCCGGCGCCGAAGTTCTGGCTGAATCCGGAGGTGACGGATTTCTATGCGTTTACTTCAGATGATGTGAAGCTGATCGATTATGAGACGCATGACCAGATCCGGAATATTCCGGTGGCAGTGTAGAAAGGGGAAGAAGCAGATGAATCTGATCGTAGCAGTTGATAAGAACTGGGCAATAGGAAAGAATAACCGGATGATGTGGAGTATCCCGGCAGATATGAAATTCTTCCGGGAGACGACCAGCGGGAATATCGTGATCATGGGCAGAAAGACGCTTGAGAGCTTCCCCCAGGGCCAGCCTCTTAAGAACAGGGTCAATATTGTGATCTCGGGGAATCCGGACTATAAGGTGAAGGGTGCGCTGGTGGTACACAGTGTGGAGGAAGCAGTTAAGGAAGCCGGCAGATACGAAGGAGAGATCTATGTGATCGGCGGGGAGAGCATCTACCGGGCCATGCTTCCGCTGTGTGATACGGCGTATATTACAAAGATCGACCACGCTTTCGACGCGGATACGTATTTTCCGGACCTGGATGCAGATGAAGGGTGGAGGATGACGAAGATCAGCGAAGAACAGACGTGTTTTGATCTGGAGTATTATTTTACGGTATATGAGAGAATCTGATCAAAAATCATTTTACAGACGGCAGGATAAGAATTATGAGAATATTAAGTATTACGGCACAGAAGCCGAATAGTACCGGAAGCGGCGTCTATCTGACAGAGCTTGTGAAGGAATATGCCCTTATGGGGCATGAGCAGGCGGTCATTGCGGGCGTCCACCAGGAGGATCTGACAGAACTGCCGGAAGGGGTGGACTTCTATCCGGTGTATTTTGAGAATGAGGAGCTGCCCTTTCCGATCGTAGGAATGTCGGATGAGATGCCTTACAGAAGTACGAGGTACTGCGATCTGACACCGGAGATGGCGGCGCGGTTTGAGCGGGTATTTCTCGGCGTGATGGAACGGGCGGTGAAGGAATTTAAGCCGGATCTGGTATTATGTCATCATCTGTATCTGCTCACAGCTATTTTAAGAGCACATTATAAGGAGCTTTGTATCTATGGGTTCTGTCACAATACCGACTTAAGGCAGATGGTGAAGACGGATCTGAAGAGAGGATTCATAAAAGAACAGATTCCAAAGCTTGACAGGATATTTGTTCCGCAGGATGCGCAGAGAGAGGGTGTGCTTAAGATCTATGGGGCGGATCCTGAGAAGATCATGGCGGTGGGAATGGGGTATAACAGTAAGGTATTCTTTCCCGCGGGTGAGAAGAAAGCCGACGGTGTGACGAGGATCGTATTTGTGGGAAAGATCGCGGAGAAGAAGGGTGTTATGAGCCTCATCAGGAGTCTCTTTATCCTGTCAAAACGGTATGGACAGGAAGAACGATGCAGGCGGGACAGGCTGCTGATCCGGCTTGCCGGAAGCTCGGGGAATCCGGACGAATACGAGAAGATCCGCAAGATGGCAGAGGAATGCCCGTATGAGGTTCAATTTACCGGAAGGCTTACCCAGCCTGAACTTGCAAAGGTATATAATGAGAGTGAGATCTTCGTGCTGCCCTCCTTTTTTGACGGGCTGCCTCTTACGATCATCGAGGCGCTTGCCTGCGGCGACAGGGCGGTAGTATCGGATCTGCCGGGGATTAAGGACTGGGTCGGCAGGTATACGTCGGGGGCGGATGTCAGATATGTAAGGATGCCCGAGATGAGGAATGCGGATGAGCCGATTCCGGAGTCTCTGCCGGGATTCGAGGAACGTCTGGCGGACGCGCTCTATGCAAGTATCGGATCTGCAGGGGGGAAGTATGCGGATGTCAGCAGGATCTCCTGGGAGGGGATCGCCAGGGAGGTTTTAAAGTGATTAAAAATATCCGGTTGACAAGTAAGGGACGAGTCAACTATAATAGATATAATTCAGTTATATGAATTGATTTGAAAGAGTTATCTGACAGATTAACGGTTAGAAAATATAAGAAAATGCTATGATAAGGAGGAGTACGCAGATACTTGAAGCTTAGAGAGAAGATGGACGGTGGGAATCTTCATGACGGGTCTGCGGAAGTAGCCTTTGAGCAGTGAACCGAAAGGGCATCAGGGCAGTCAGTGGCAGCAGGAGCCAGGACGAAAGACCGATATGGGAAATGAGGTGTCTGAGTAGACTTCAACGCAGTCCCGGCGTTAGAGGGGAGCGGTATCGGAGATGAGAGCGGACATCGGATCTTCTGTACCGGCAGAGTGCAGAGAGTTCTCTCTTTGAAGTTAGGTGGTAACACGGATGCAGTATTCGCCCTAAGCAAAAGCTTAGGGTGTTTTTTCGTTATGAAGGCGGCTGTTAGAAAATGGGAGGTATGTATATGAAAAAGATCAGCGGTAACAAGTTATTGGTAAAGGCATTGAAAGAAGAAGGGGTAGATATTCTGTTCGGGTATCCGGGAGCTTGTACGATCGACATCAGCGATGAGCTGTATAAGCAGGATTATACGAAAGTGATCCTTCCCAGGCAGGAGGTTGCGCTGGTCCATGAAGCAGACGCCTATGCCAGATCCACAGGAAGGGTGGGCGTGTGCCTTGTGACCAGCGGTCCGGGTGCAACGAATCTTGTTACAGGCCTTGCGACCGCATACTATGACAGTGTCCCGTTAGTGTGCTTTACCGGACAGGTGGCAAGACATCTGATAGGAAACGATGCATTCCAGGAGGTTGACATCGTAGGGATTACCAGGAGTATTACCAAGTATGGAGTAACCGTCCGCAACAGGGAAGACCTGGGGCGTATCATAAAGGAGGCATTCTACATCGCAAGGTCGGGACGGCCGGGGCCGGTTCTCATCGACCTGCCGAAGGATGTGATGGGAGAGCTTGGAAGCCCGGAATATCCGGCGGAGGTCAATATCCGCGGATACAGGCCGAATACGCAGGTGCATATCGGACAGCTTAAGAAGGCGCTCAAGATGCTTGGAAAAGCGAAGCGCCCGCTCTTCCTGGCAGGAGGCGGAGTGAACATCGCCCGGGCGAACGCAGAGTTTACAGAGCTGGCAGAGCGGACCAAGATCCCTGTGGTCACGACGGTCATGGGGCGCGGAGCGATCGCGACGGATCATCCGCTGTATATCGGGAATCTTGGGATGCATGGGGCGTATGCCTGCAATATGGCGGTGGGTGAATGCGACCTTCTATTCTCGATCGGAACACGGTTCAACGACCGTATCACAGGAAAGCTTCATTCCTTTGCGCCTCATGCGCAGATCGTCCATATTGACATTGATACGGCGGCAATATCCAAGAATGTGCAGGTGGATGTGCCGATCGTGGCGGATGCAAAAGAAGCAGTTACCAGGATGCTGGAGTATGTAACGGAGTGCGATACAGAGAAATGGCGCGCCATGGTAGAGGGGTGGAAGCAGGAGTATCCGCTGCAGATGAAGAAGAAACCGATCATGACGCCGCAGGATGTCATTGATACGATCAACCGTGTGTTCGAAGAAGTGATCGTGGTTACGGATGTCGGGCAGCATCAGATGTTCACGGCGCAGTTCATCGGGCTTAATGAGAAGAAAAGGCTTCTGATGTCCGGCGGGCTTGGAACGATGGGATATGGGCTTCCGGGAGCCATCGGGGCGAAGATCGGGAATCCGGACGTGCCGGTTCTGTCCATCTCCGGGGACGGCGGCATGCAGATGAATATCCAGGAGCTGGCAACGGCGGTATTAGAAGAGCTTCCGATCATCAGCTGTATCTTTAACAATAATAATCTGGGCATGGTGCGTCAGTGGCAGAAGTTATTCTACGGGAAGCGTTATTCCATGACCTGTCTGAGGTCCGGAGCGGCATGCCGCGGAAGATGCGGCGAGGTGGAATGCCCTACCTATACGCCGGACTTTATCAGGCTGGCGGAAAGCTACGGCGCGAAGGGAATCCGGGTTACGAAGAAAGAAGAGATTGAGCCTGCGTTCAGAGAAGCGATGAAGAGTGAGAAGACGCCGTATATTATTGAATTCGAGATAGATCCGGAGGATCTGGTATATCCGATGATCCGTCCGGGAGGGACATTAGAGGATATGATCCTAGACTGTTAGTGTGGGGGACTATGTTCTTCCTGGTGTCAGAGGACGAAATTTTAGAAAGAAGAAAGAAGGGAAAGAGATGAACGGAAACTGCATGAAAAAACGATGGATCTCCCTGTATGTAGAGAACCAGGTGGGCGTTCTGTCGAAGATCTCCGGACTTTTCTCCGGTAAGTCTTACAATCTGGACAGCCTTACCGTGGGAACCACGGAGGATCCGACTGTTTCAAGGATGACGATCGCTACAGTCAGCGACGACGAGACTTTTGAGCAGATCAAGAAGCAGCTGAACCGGCTGGTAGAGGTGATCAAGGTCATTGATTTTACGGATGTATTTGTCAGAATGAAAGAGATCTTATATGTCAAGGTCAGAAAGTGCACGGCGGAGGATAAGGTGGAGATATTCCAGATCGCAGAGACATTCAAAGCGAAGGTGATCGATTACGGGAAGGACAGCCTTCTGTTGGAATTCGTGCAGACGGCTACGAAAAATGACGCCGTTATCAAACTGATGAAGGAAGAGTTCAAGAGTATCGAGGTAGTAAGAGGCGGAAGCGTCGGCATCGAGTCGATCAGTATGATGGAACGGTAAAAAACAGAGTGCACTCTTGAATTTTAACGC
The DNA here is from genome assembly GCF_000403455.2 of Dorea sp. 5-2. Lineage (GTDB taxonomy): Bacteria > Bacillota > Clostridia > Lachnospirales > Lachnospiraceae > Sporofaciens. Next base: position 151,679 of record NZ_KE159748.1, read on the forward strand.
GCAGAGGGATATAATAGGGTCGGATAACACATTTATGATAGAAAAGCAGAGAAAGAACGGAGGAATTGAATGATGGAGAAGAAGAACATTGACTGGTCTAATCTTGGGTTTGCTTATATACAGACGGATAAGAGATATGTATCCAATTATAAAGACGGAAGATGGGACGACGGGGGGCTGACTTCCGATGCGAATGTCGTGATCAACGAATGTGCATGCGTGCTGCAGTATGCCCAGACTTGCTTTGAGGGACTGAAGGCGTATACGACGGAGGATGGACATATCGTGATGTTCCGTCCCGATCTGAATGCAAAGAGAATGGCAGATACGGCGAAGAGGCTTGAGATGGCGGTATTTCCGGAGGAGAGATTCTTAGATGCCGTGCACAAGACCGTGGAGGCGAACGCTGCATATGTTCCTCCGTATGGATCAGGAGCTACGTTGTATGTGCGTCCGTATCTGTTCGGCTCGAATTCCGTGATCGGCGTAAAGCCGGCGGATGAATATCAGTTCCGTGTATTTACGACGCCGGTGGGACCGTATTTCAAGGGCGGTGCGAAACCGATCACGATCCGGGTATGTGATCTTGACCGTGCGGCTCCCCATGGAACAGGCCATGTAAAGGCAGGGCTTAACTATGCCATGAGCCTTCATGCGATCGTGGATGCCCATGCTCAGGGATATGACGAGAACATGTATCTGGATGCCGCGACAAGGACGAAAGTAGAAGAGACCGGCGGCGCGAACTTCCTCTTTATCACGAAGGATAATAAGGTGGTAACGCCGAAGTCTGATACGATCCTTCCGTCTATCACAAGACGCTCCCTGATGTATGTGGCAGAGAAATACCTGGGGCTTGAGGTTGAAGAAAGAGAAGTACCTTTTGAAGAAGTGAAGGAATTCGCAGAATGCGGTTTATGCGGAACGGCGGCTGTGATCTCTCCGGTCGGAAAGGTAGTGGATCACGGGAAAGAGATCTGCTTCCCAAGCGGTATGGACGAGATGGGACCGGTGACGAAGAAGCTCTATGATACACTGACCGGAATCCAGATGGGACAGATCGAGGCGCCGGAAGGGTGGATCCATGTAGTTTGCTGATAAGATCCAGTACATCGAAAATATAGAATGACAGGAGTGGTATATATGCCGATGATCCGGCCTTTTAGAAGTGTTCGTCCCGCCAAGGACAAGGCGTCAGCAATCGCAGCGCTTCCTTATGATGTATATGACCGAGGAGAAGCGAAGAAAGCCGTAGAGAAGAATCCGCTCTCTTTCCTCAGGATAGACCGTGCGGAGACGCAGTTTCCGGACGGGACCGATATGTATTCCCAGGAAGTCTATGACCGTGCGAGACAGACTCTGGAAGAGATGGTAGAAGACGGGTGCTTTATAACGGATGAAGAATCCTGCTATTATCTGTACGCTCTGACATATCAGGATCATACGCAGAACGGGATCGTAGGATGTGCTTCGGTCGATGATTATCTGAACGGGGATATCCGCAGACACGAGAATACAAAAGAAGATAAAGAGAGGGACAGGATCCGTCATGTAGATACGCTGAACGCCCAGACGGGACCGATATTTCTGGCGTACCGCAGGCAGCTCCGGCTGGATCAGATCATCTGTAAGGTGAAGGAATCAGAGGCGCTTTATGATTTCGTCTCGGAGGACGGGATCCGGCATCAGGTATGGAAGATCCAGGAGGGCGAGGCGCTGACAGAGGAGATCGCTTTGTTGTTTTCCCGTATGGAATGTATCTATATCGCAGACGGGCACCACAGAGCGGCGTCGGCTGTGAAGGTGGGGCTTAAGCGCCGTGCAGAGCATCCGGAGCATGACGGGACGGAGGAATTCAATTATTTTCTTTCGGTGTTATTCCCGGCGGAGGAGTTGAAGATATTGGATTATAACCGTGTGGTGGAAGGACTGAACGGGTATACCTTTGAAGGGTTACTGAAAGAGATGGAAGAACGATTCCACATTACAGAGTGTGACGCGGCGTTCCACCCGGAACGTAAGGGTGTGATCGCGATGTACGGCAGGGGGAAATGGTATCGCTTGACGGCGAAAGAGGAATTGTACACGGGTGATCCGGTGGATGATCTTGACGTATCGATCCTGCAGGATCATGTCCTGGATCCGCTGCTTGGAATCCAGGATCCGAAGACTGATCCAAGGCTGCGGTTTGTCGGGGGCGTCCGGGGGCTTGGCGAGCTGGTCCGGCTGACCGGGCAGACGTCTGAGAATGTGGCGTTTGCCATGTACCCGACTTCTATGGAGGAGTTGCTTGCCGTGGCGGATTCGGGAAGGCTGATGCCTCCGAAATCAACCTGGTTCGAGCCCAAATTACGGAGCGGGCTATTCATACACACGTTCTAAACATAGGATACCTTCAGAACGAACAGATAGATATAGAAAGATCTGTTCGCTCTGAAGGTATTTTTTTGGCGTTAAACAGTATATAACACTTGACAACAGTTGTAAACTGTTATATACTGTTTGCAACAAAGGAGGGATGGAATGAAGTTGATCATTAATCATTCTTCCATGCAGCCGATCTACGAACAGATCGTGGAGCAGATTAAAAATAAAGTCATGCATGGAGAACTTGAAGAAAATACGGCGCTCCCGTCGGTGAGAGTTCTGGCAAAGGAACTGAAGGTCAGCGCTCTGACCGTGAAGAAAGCATACGACGCGCTGGAAGAGGAAGGATTCGTGAACACGGTTCACGGAAAAGGAAGCTTTGTAGCTTTCGCCAACCAGGAATTGCTATTGGAAGAGAAGAAGAAGGAAGTGGAAGCCGATCTGGAGAGAGCGATCCGGAAGGGCAGAAGCTGCGGGATGACAGATCCGGAGATCCGGACGTTATTCGAGATCATATTGGAAGATTAGGAAGAACCGGATGTTATGCGATCCGGGCATTGTATGAGATCATGCTGGAAGATCAGCAGATTCGGAGGGTAGACAGATGCTGAGACTTAGTAAAGTAAAGAAGGAATATAAAGGATTTCAACTGGACTGTACACTGGAAGTACAGGAAGGGTGTGTGACGGGGCTGATCGGTAAGAACGGAGCGGGAAAGAGTACCACATTCAAGGCGATATTGGGACTGATCAGCACAGACGGAGGCAGTATAGAGATATTCGGTAAGCCGGTCTCAGAGATGAAGATCAGAGACCGGGAGGATATCGGAGTGGTCATGTCAGATTCAGGATTCAGCGGTTATCTGACGGTGCGAGACCTGATCCCGGTGCTTAAGAGTATGTATACGAACTTCCAGGAAGAAGAATTCCGGAGACAATGTGAGAAATTCTGGATTCCGACGGATAAAAAGATCAAGGAATTCTCCACCGGAATGAAGCGCAAGCTGCAGGTGCTGGCGGCGATCACACACGAGGCAAAGCTTCTGATCCTGGATGAGCCGACGGCGGGATTAGATGTGGTGGCGCGGGATAAGCTTCTTGATATGCTGCGCACCTATATGGAGCAGGAAGGGCGGGCAATATTGATCAGCTCACATATCTCGGGAGACTTAGAAGGTATCTGCGATGATATCTACATGATCGACGAGGGAAAGATCGTGCTGTATGAAGAGACGGATGTGCTGCTTGACCGCTATGGGATCCTGAAGGTGACGAAAGAACAGTATGAAGAGCTTGATCAGGAGTATATTCTCCGGTGTAAGAAAGAGGAATTCGGATATAGCTGCATGACAAGCCAGAGGCAGTTCTATCAGGAAAATTATCCGCAGATCACGGTGGAAAAGGGAAATATTGACGAGTTGATCATGATGATGGTAAGAGGTGAAGAGTAATGAAGGGATTATTGATCAAAGATTTTAAATTATTAAAAGGGCAGAAGCAGTTTTTTGCATCGGTTTTGATCGTGATGACTGTGTTCTTGATGACGAGCAACAACCTCTCGTTCGTCATCAGCTACATTACGGTCATGATGGGGATGCTGACGCTGACGACGATCAGCTATGATGAACATGAGAATGGTATGGGATATCTCTTTACACTTCCGGTCAGCCGGAAGGGATATGTCCGGGAGAAATATCTGTTCGGCATTATGACGACCCTGCCGGTGCTTGCCGTGGTCTCAGCCATAGCTTTTCTCGTGTCCGGAATCCGGCATATTGATTTTACAGTTGAAGAGTGGGGAGGCGCGATAATGGGAAGCATGCTGATTGTTACGATGATGCTGTCGCTTCTGATACCGATAGAGCTGAAGTTTGGGGCGGAGAGGAGCAGAATTGCGATGACGCTTGTATTTGGAGGAGCTTTTGCGGTTGTATATATAGTTGCAAAGGCAAGCGAGTTCCTGGGGATCGACTGGAAGATCTGGCTTGACAGGCTTAACGGACTAGACCTGCCGGTCGTCTGGGGTGCGTTTGCTGTGATCTGCGGGGGTGCCCTGGCAATATCCTATCTCTTTTCACTGCGGTTTTTGATGAGGCGGGAATTTTAAGGATTCTTCATTTTTTGTAGGGAGATTATAGAGATTTTCATCTTATGATAAGTCTATGATGACAGAAAGGAAGATGCATATGTCTACTATAATTAAAATCAAGAATCTGAATCAGTATTATGGCAGGAAGCAGGCGTTAAGAGATATCAATCTTACGATAGAAACCGGGATGTTCGGTCTTCTGGGGAGAAACGGAGCCGGAAAGACGACTTTGATGAAAGTGATCGCAACATTGCTTCCCCGGTCGGAGGGCATGGTCTCTGTGTGCGGAAGAAATACGCAGAAAGCCTCGGAGGTCAGAAAGATCGTGGGATATCTTCCGCAGGAATTCTCAATGTATCCGAATATGACCGTGTATGAGACGATGGATTATCTGGGGGTGTTGTCCGGGCTTGACCGGGCAAAGAGAAGGCAGCGGATCCCGAAGCTTCTTGAGAAGGTGAATCTTGAAGGAGATCAAAGGAAGAAGGTGAAGGCGTTATCAGGCGGTATGAAGCGGAGGCTTGGCATCGCCCAGGCAATTCTTCATGATCCGAAAGTGCTGATCGTGGATGAACCGACAGCCGGGCTTGATCCGGAAGAGAGGGTCCGCTTCCGTAATCTTCTGTGTGAGATCGCAGAGGAACGGATCGTGATCTTGTCTACCCATATCGTTGGGGATATTGAGGCGACCTGTGAAGACATCGCCATATTGGACGAGGGAAGCGTAATCTATCGGGGGACGGTATCTGACCTGATCGCTATGACGGACGGGAAAGTTTATTCCGCCGAGATTAGCAAAAGAGAACTGGAGCTCTTAAAGAAAGACTATATTGTGACCAGTATGCTTACCCTGGGAAATAACGTGATGGCACGTTTTCTGGCAGAAGAGAAACCATTTGCGTCGGCGAAACTCTGTGAAGCCGGTGTGGAGGATGCATATATGTATCTGATGCACGAGTAGTCTCGGAAAGTAACTGTATAGAGAAAAAAATAGCGGATTTTGTGTATCAGATTTGGAGAAAAAGCGGACAGAGAAACAGCGTGCCTGATATTGTGGCGGAGTTTATCAATAGAGGGCATGACTTTAAGACCTCCCTTATGGCAGGTTTTTGAAAAATACAGATAGAAATGGAAAGCAGATTTATGCAG
>NZ_KE159748.1:159653-199334 GCF_000403455.2 Dorea sp. 5-2
GCACAAACTGGCAGATTTGTCAATAGGAATTTGGAAATTTTTTGATAAAAATATAAAAAATGTAAGCCCCCCTGAAAAGTGGAGGTGAAGAAAAATAAGGGAACTCTGGAAACGCAGTGATTTCAAGGGCTGTGAGTTTCCGAGAGTACTCTGCACATGAAAAGAGGTGAGTTTGGATGTTAGTGCAGTTATTTCTAAAAGAGTGTAAACAGACGCTGCGAAGCCTCATTTACTGGGCCATCGTCCTGATCTTGATCTTTCATTTTACTTCTCAGCTTGGAGAGATGGAAATTGAGCGAAAACCGGAGCCGGGGCAGGAGGAATATGGTTACAAACAAAGCCGGGATCCGGATACGATCATGAGGATTACACTTGGACAATTGGCAGAAGAGTATTGCAGGGAGAATTATACGACCTATCCCATCGGATTCTATAAGAGTGTGACATTGAATGAAGAGGATGACAGGAGGATCGGCGAGATACTGGAAGAGACAGCAGGGATCGCCGGAAGAGAAGCAGCCAGACAGGGGATAATAGAGCCGAAAGAAGGATTGGCTTATGATCGTTTTGTTGAATTGATGGATGAAGTAGATAAGATCTTGGGCGGAGGATCCAATTACAATAAGGAATACCGGGAGAAGAACGCCGAGATCCCCATGTCCTACGAGGATGCCGTGGAAGAATACAACGCCTTGACAGAAAAGGACCGGCTGACAGGCGGCTATGCAAGGCTTTTCGCTGATTATATGGTGATCTTGCTTGGAATACTGCCCGTCTTTCTGGCAGTAACCCGGGGACTGCGCGACCGCCGCGCGATGATGCAGGAATTGATCTATACACGGAAATGTCCGTCGGTAACAGTCGTAGCAAGCCGCTATCTGTCTATGGTCGTGATGCTGACGGTTCCTGTGCTCGTCATCTCTCTGGTTCCTCTTTCGAAATGTATGAGGTATGCGCAGACGGCGGGGATCAGCGTAGATATACTTGCCTTTGCGAAATATACGTTCGGATGGCTGTGCCCGACGATCATGATCGTGACGGCTGTAGGGATGTTCTTTACGGAATTGACCGATACCGCCTTGGCTGTATTGGTTCAGGGGGCATGGTGGTTTGTTACGATATTTGGAGGGATCAGCGGAATGAGAGGCGGTATGTACGGATGGAATCTTGCGCCCAGGCATAATACGGAGATGAACTGGCAGGGATTCCATGACGGGTTCGCGCAGCTTGTGGCGAACCGGCTGCTCTATGCGGCTGTGGCATTGCTTCTGACAGCATTTACGGTATTGATCTATGCACAGAAAAGGAAAGGGAGGCTTAAGATCCGTGGAAAGATATTGGCAGATCGAAAGAGTAAATCTGAAACATAATATACCGCTCCATGTCCTGGTGAGCGCCTTGATGCTCCTGGTATCTCCGCTTCTTATAGGGGTAGCGAATCTTGGGGCGCAGGATACGGCAAAAGCGTTGGAGATGTATGCGGCTCTGATCGGGATCGTGCTTCTGCCGCCGGTATTTTTGCCGGAACAGGATCATGATATCAGAGATCTGGTATATACCAAATACATGGATGGCGCGGTGGTCTATCTGGTGAGGATCATTGGAAACGTGGTATTGATGGCGGCGCTTCTGGGACTGTATATAGGGATGCTTATGCACAATGAGTGTGAATTCCCGGTGGGGAAGTATTTCTGCGGAACACTGGCAGAGATGCTGTTCATGGGAGGGCTTGGATTGTTCTCCTACGGCATATCCGATAATCTGGTGATTGGTTATATGGTTCCGATTACCTATTATATTGCGGCGATCGGAGGCGGGGAGAAATATCTCCGGATGTTCTATCCCTTCTCGATGGCGGGAGGCAGCTATAGGGAGAAGGTGTGGCTTCTGGCGGCGGCGGTGATCCTTGTGAGCGCGGGGGTATGGCTTCGATGCAGGAGAAAATGCTGAGGCGGAATGAGAAAAAGTAAATAGTAAGGCTGCTGCAAACAGCGGGCCTATACGGTATATACCGTATGGGACTTGCATATTGCAGCAGCCTTTGTGTGTTTTATAATATTTTATCGAAATCAGTCAACGTAACCTAACCATGCGCCGCTTGTGGAGAAGGAGGAATCCCTTCCGTCGATCGACACGATCTGGTCGGCGTACATTTTACCGTCGGCAGGGTTCAGATAATACCAGGTGCGTCCCAGGAGGATCCAACCTTTGTGCATGTGCCCGCTGCCGTTAAAATAATACCAGGAGCCGTCCGGCGCAAGATACCACCCGGTGACCATAGCGCCTGAACTGCGGAAAGCGAAGGAAGAGCCGCTGATCGCATGGATTCCGTCCGCCAACATCTTCCCGTCGGCTGGATCCAGGTAGTACCAGGTACGTCCCAGGAGGATCCAGCCTGTATGCATGTAGCCGCTGTTGCTGAAATAATACCAATTACCGTCGGAGGCGTGATACCAACCGGTAACCATGGCGCCAGAGCCGTGGAAAGCGAAGGAAGAGCCGCCGATCACGTGGATACCGTCCGCTAACATCTTCCCATTTGCCGGATCCAGATAATACCAGATGCGCCCCAGGAGGATCCAGCCTTTGTGCATGTAGCCGCCGCTGTTGCTGAAATAATACCAATTGCCGTCGGAGGCGCGGTACCACCCGGTAACCATGGCGCCTGAACCGTGGAAAGCGAAGGAAGAGCCGCCGATCACGTGGATACCGTCTGCCAACATCTTTCCATTTGCCGGATCCAGATAATACCAGGTGCGCCCCAGGAGGATCCAGCCTTTGTGCATGTAGCCGCTGCCGTTAAAATAATACCAGCAGCCGTCCTTTTGATACCATCCGGTGATCATCCATCCGTTGGCGTCGAAGGCAAAATTCGAACCGTTTATAGAGTAGATGCCGCTTGACGGATAAGAACCGTCGGCGCTGCGAAACCACCATCTTCCGCCGGAGGCGATCCAGGAACCATTGTCTAATACGGGGATGTTGTCGTCTTTGTCGGTACCGTCATCACCATTGTTGCCGTCGGTATTACCGTTGTTGTCGCTGCCATCCCCGTCCCCATCGGAACTTGTACAGGTAACCTCTGCGCTCAGGGAAGCGGAATAGCTGCCGACCGGGAATCGGTATGATATGGACGCGGTTCCTGCTTTTTTGCCGGTAATAGAACCGGTGGAAGCATTTACCGAGATGACAGAAGAGTCGGATGACTCCCATGTGCCGTTCAGCGAGGCAGTACCGTTTTCGCATATGATTTTGGCGTCTGCCGAGTCGCCTTTTTCTATGGAACCAGGACATTCGATTTTAATACCATAACACCCTGCCAGGTCAGCCGGAGCGTCCGTTGAATCGAGCAGTCCGTTGGCTGTCTGTCCGCTGCTTCGGATATCCCAGTAAGTATTCTTTGCCGTACCGCCCTGATCGTGGTACCAGTACGCAAGGATCCCGCCGGTAACCGGATTATCGCCTGTGCCGTTTACTTTTCCGCAGGCATAGCTGTTCTCGATCGTTCCGCCATATAGATAGGAGATCAATCCTCCGGCATCCTTCGCATTGACGGTGGCAGAAGTATAACAATTGCGTATGACTCCTTTGCTGTATAGTATCCCGGCGAGTCCGCCGGCACGGCTGGAATAGCTGCTGAGCTCTGAGGTAATATTTCCTCCGATCACCGTGATATTCTCCAGGATTCCGTCTACGGTAGAGAAGATACCGGCATAATCGTTGGCTACGGTGACAACCGGATTGTCGAACGTTAGATTCTTGACCAACGCGTTAGCCCACAGGTCACTGATGAATCCCGCCGCATTTTTAGCCGAGACATTCAGATTACGGATGGTCTTTCCGTTGCCGTCAAGTATTCCTTTGAATTCAGCGATGGGCATGAAGTTCATCCCACTCAGGTCGATATCGTTCATGACCCGGTAATAAGTATTGGCGGCCGAGGATGAGAGGGCGTACAGATCCTGAACCGTATAAAGCTCATAAGGATCGTCCTGTGTCCCGCTTCCTTTCAATGGTTCCGGAAACGATACGTCGAATGTCATAGAACCATCTGCATTTTTAACCAGGTTGTTGATCACAATTCCGCTGTTGGATCCGTTCGCATAATAGATGGTGCCGTTATCGTAGCCGGGTGTCTCCCCGCCTAAGGGTTTCCCAAGTGAGGTAAATCCTTTTGGGTTATCCGGAGAAAGAGTCGCATATCCGACATCCCCGTCGCCGGCATTAAGGCTGCTCTCGTTTGGACGGAACGCATAGATGAAATCCGGCGGTCCCTGGGAATTCCCGGAAGTGGAAGGCGGATTTCCGGAGTCTATGATCCGATAGACCAGAAGCCCGGCATTTTTCTGACCGCCGTCGCCAGGGTCTATTGCACGGTTTTCCACCACGAAATATTCGTCCGATATGACGGATGATTTTAATATGGCGGCATATTCCTCATTGGGGTCCGTATATTTGGCGGTGTTGAGAGTGACGCCCTGTGCCGACGAGGTATATACCGGGAGCTTCGCGCCGAATTCCAGGTATTCCCTCTGATACCATGCCGTAATATTTGCCGCATTTCCTTTATCCATGATATCCCAGGGTCCCAGAGGATTGACTGTCGAGTCGCTGTACCGATACAGGTCGGGAAGCGACAGGGTATGGAGAAATTCATGCTTGATAGCTCTTGAGAGCTCTCCATAAGGAGCCAAGATACCTCCGGTGTCAGTGCCCTTATTTATCAGGTTGTAGGTATATACGGTAAGATTTTCCGGTCCGATCGGTACGTTGATTTCCTGACTGGACTTGTGATCCCAGAGAAGATCGCCGTGATCGATATTCTCGGAATAAGGGTTCGTTACAGAGACGACAAATGAGATGCCGTCAATATGGCCGTCACGATTCTGATCAAGTTCAAGACCGCTGTTTGCAAGCTGATCTTTTACACCGTTGACCGCGTCGGTGATCAGTTCATTTTCCCGAACCCTGCGTTCTTCTGACGTCGTATAACCGTTGGTCAGATTCCCGGAAGAGTCCGTATATTGCTTCTTGTAATAATCCGCATTCTGTGAGACTTCTACGGAATAGCAATTATTCTGGGCATCCGCAGGGTAGAAGTAAGTGTTGATATCAATATTGCCGTAAGAGATACGTGTCAGGTATTTCTTCAGGGAAAGATCCCCCGTGTTGTAGATCTTCTGGGCATTCCCGATACCCGCCTGGGTCACGTATTCGCTTTCCCCATTAAAACGTACGAATACAATGATATTGTCAATGCGGCCGTTAAGCGGACTGGCGTAGGGCTGTATTCCCTCAGGATCGGTATAGCGGTCGTATTCCGTATCTTCCGGGGGTATGTCTGCGATCTCATCTGGAATTTCCAATCCCTGGGCGCGGACGGACGGTCCGGATAAACCCAGCGCCATAAGAAATCCGATCGCTCCAAGCAGCAGGTGCCTGGCTCTGCTCTGCTTCATAGGCAAAACCTCCTTAAAATGTAATGAATGATTCTGAATAATATAATTATTCACTTTCATTATACATGAAAAATAGAAGAAAATAAAATAGAAAAAGTTGAATTTGGCAGTACTTTCTTATATAATGGAGAACAGTGGTAATTTGAAGTATCAGTATGATCCGGTCTTATCCGCAGGATCGTACTGATTAGACGGAGATATCATGTATTATTAACGAGTAAGGTGAAGGAGAAATATACATGGAAAGTGTAGCGTTAGTGGTGATGGCTGCAGGCATCGGCAGCAGGTTTGGCGGCGGGATCAAGCAGTTGGAACCGGTCGGGCCGAATGGTGAGATCATAATGGATTATTCGATCTATGATGCGGTTAAGGCAGGATTTAACAAAGTGGTCTTTATTATAAGGAAAGATCTGGAAGAGGATTTTAAGAGAGTGATCGGGAACCGGATCGAGAAGATCGTGGATGTTTCTTATGTGTTCCAGGAGCTTGACGATATTCCGAAGCAATATCAGGACAAGTTCCCGGACAGGAAGAAGCCGTGGGGGACCGGGCAGGCGGTTTTGTGCTGCAAGGATGTGGTAAAGACGCCTTTTGCAGTTATTAATGCCGATGATTATTACGGCAAAGAGGCATTTGCCGAGGCTTATGATTATCTGAGCCGGGATCATGCCGGCTCAGAGAAGACGAAGATGTGTATGATCGGTTTCCTGCTTAAGAATACGTTGAGTGAGAACGGCAGTGTGACCAGAGGCTTATGTTCTGTCGGACAGGACGGGATGCTTAAGCGGATCAGGGAGACCTATGGGATAGAGAAGATCGACGGCAGGATTATCGCCGGTGAGGGTGAAGAGAAGAAAGAATTGGGGGAAGAGCTTATCGTATCCATGAATATGTGGGGATTCTTTCCGGAGTTTTTTGGTGTACTTGCGGATGGTTTCGCAGATTTCCTGGGCGGTCTCAGTGAAAATGAGCTGAAGCGCGAATATTTGCTGCCGACGATCATAGGCGGGCTGTTGGAGAATGACGCGGCAGACGTGGAGGTTCGCCAGTCTTCGGACGAATGGTTCGGCGTCACTTATAAAGAGGATAAGGATGCGGTTGTGAAGGCGATCAGGCATCTGATAGCCGAAGGTGTTTATCCGGAGAAGTTATTTTGAGGATTTCTTAGCTTGTATGGATCGGTACGTCATTCGTTCAGAGCAATGCAATGATGTGCCGGTATGATCATAGAAGGCAGAAAGGAAAGGAGAAGAAAGGTGAAAAAGAAAAAGATGTTGAGAAAGGGCTTGCTGTTTCTGCTGGTGTTGGCATTGCAGACCACACCGGCAGCTTATGCAAGTGAAGCTTCGAATGAAGCGGGGAACAAGGAAGGCGAGTCGGTGCCTGGCAGTGACGCCAGGACAGGACAACAGGAGAACGGTCAGGATGTGACAGATACGAAGGATCCCGCTCAGGTGCAGACAGGCGAGGATTCACAGGATCCACAGCAGAAGACCGGAGAGACTGGAGATTTGGATACGTTGGGTGAGGGAACCCAAGATCCGGCTCAGACGGGTGACAAAGAGACGGAAGATTCCGTTCAGACGGAGGATGAGACTAAGGATCCGGAAGAAGACACGGACAATCAGGATCCGGAAGAAGATCCAGATGTGCAAGATCCGGAAGAGGATCCGATTCCGGGCGTGAACGGTACGCCGGGATGGTGCAGCCAGGGAGAAGACTGGTATTACTATGACCCGTCAGGTGTGAAGGCATCCGGATGGAGAAGAGTCAATGGTGCATGGTATTATCTGGATGGAAGCAACGAAGAGAAACCAGGCATTATGCTGAAGTCTGCGAAGCAGGCGATTGGCGGCGCCGTGTATTTCTTTGACGGAAGCGGAGCGATGCTGACCGGCTGGATCAGGAGAGAAGAAGGCTGGTATTATGCCTATGAGAGCGGAGCGATGGCGACAAGCTGGCTGTTATCAGGGCGTACCTGGTATTATCTGGATGGTTCGAATGAAGAATATCCGGGACTGATGCTTGCGGACTGCGGGAAAGATATTGGCGGAGCAAAGTACTTTTTCGACGGAAGCGGAGCGATGCCTACAGGTTGGGTATTGCGTCCGGAAGGCTGGTACTATACGAATGGAAGCGGAGCGATGGTAACGGGCTGGCAGTGGCTCGGCGGAGCATGGTACTATCTTGACGCGGCAAATGCAGAATATCCAGGTTTGATGGTTTCGGATTTTAGCAAAGCAATCGGAGGCCAGACCTATTTCTTCTATGGAAGCGGGGCGATGCGTACCGGTTGGATCCAGCAGGGAGAAGAATGGTATTACGCGAATGGAAGCGGAGCGATGGCGACAGGCTGGCTGTACCTTGGAGGGCTTTGGTACTATCTGGACGGCGCAAATGAAGAGCATCCCGGCATGATGTTACGTAACTGTGAGGCTGAGATCGGCGGGCAGGCTTATGTATTCACCGGCAGCGGCGCCATGAGAGCAGGATGGGTACAGGAAGCGGACGGAAGCTGGTATTATTATGATACGACTTATGGAAGAAAAGTGACAGGCTGGCAGAGTGTGGGAGGCACCTGGTATTATCTGGATCCTGCGGCAGACGGCAAGATGGCGTGCGGCGGCTGGCAGAATATCGGAGGCGTCTGGTATTTCCTATACGGAAACGGAGCGATGGCGACGAACTGGCTGTCTACGGGAGGAGCCTGGTATTATCTTGGCGGCGACGGCGCCATGAAGACCGGCTGGCAGGCGATCGGAGGGAATTGGTACTATTTCTATAAGGAGAATGATCCAAACGGCGGAGTTCACGGTATGATGGCGGCGAATACGACGATCGACGGTTATAGGCTGCAGGCAGACGGCGCATGGCTCACAGGACCGCAGGCGGAGATGTCTATGAAGGCGCAGGCATATGGAAGCAGTACGGGTTACCTGATCTTAGTAGACAGGGCGGCATGTAAAGTGGGAATTTTCACAGGACATGCAGGGGCATGGACCATGCAGAACTTCTGGGACTGCGCGCCTGGGACGGCGGCTACGCCGACAGTATCGGGTACTTTCAAGATACAGTCCAGGGGATATTATTTTGATTCCGGAGCATCCAGATGCTATTGGTATACACAGTTCCATGGCAATTATCTGTTCCACAGCGTGCTGTACAATAAGAACGGCACATTGATGGACGGCAGAGTGGGTATACCATTGTCCCACGGATGTGTCAGACTTGTGATTGATAATGCGAAATGGATCTATGATAATATTCCGTCCGGTACGACGGTTGTAGTCTATTAATATGTGGATCAAAAAGAAGGGAGAGATCCCTTCTTTTTGATTTTCTATGATGAGAGAAACAGGATAGTAAAGTTCTGCCGGTTGCAAAAAAGGCTGTTTTGTGGTAAGCTACAACAAGGGCGTTATACATAGATTACGATTAGCCCGGACAGATAGACAACTTAATATTACGAGTAGATGAAGGAGATTGATAATGAAGCGAGTAGTAGTAAGCGGGTTGCTTTTTATGATGGTTACGCTTATCCAGCCGCTGCCGGTATCGGCTGGCGAGACGGATATCCGGAAGGTGTCGGAATTGGACGGGGATCAATCCGTTGATCCTGAAAAGAAAGAGAGCTTGGAAGCTCTTTCGGAAGAGGATGCCTCGAAAGAAGGCAGTGTGACAGATACTAACACGATTGATAACGATACGGTTGATAACAATACGGCAAATAACGGACAAGGCACATCCGGAACAGATCCGGATCAGAATCCGGATCAGACGCAGAATCCTCCTCAGGAAGGTTCGAAGCCAGATTCAGATCAGACACAGGAACCCTCAGATCCGTCCGAGGGAGAGCCGGATGATTCCACAGATGAGACAGACGAGACAGACGAGACAGACCCGCCGGCAGAAGGGGTCAGGACGCTTTCCGGTACATGGGTATTGAATGGGGCAGGATGGTGGTTCGCCTGTGAAGACGGATCATGGCCTGCAGGTGAGATCGCTGAGATCGGCGGAGCAAGATATGCGTTCAACGAAGCCGGTTATATGATTACCGGGTGGTATCAGAATGAGAACGGCTGGTTTTATTTTGACGGAAGCGGAGCGATGCATACGGACTGGCTGCTCTTAGGAAATACCTGGTATTATCTGGATGCGGGAGACCAGGAACATCCCGGACGTATGGTGGCAGATTGTGAGAAAGTGATCAGAGGATCCAGATATTTCTTCACGTCGAACGGAGATATGCAGACCGACTGGGTTCTTCGTCCGGAAGGCTGGTATTATGTAGACAAAGGCGGAGGGATCCGTAAAGGGTGGTTGTTGCTTGGAAACGTATGGTACTATCTGGATGGGGAGAATGCAGAGTATCCCGGGCTGATGTGCGAGGATGAATGGAAGAAGGTCAACGGAGCATGGTACTATCTGATGGATGGCGGAGCGATGGCGCAGAACTGGCTGCGGCAGCCGGAAGGATGGTATTATCTCGGAGGAGACGGCGCAAGGAAGGCTGGCTGGCAGTTGATCGGCGGAGCATGGTATTACCTGGACGCACAGAATGCAGAGTATCCGAACCGGATGTGTGAAGAAGAGTGGAAGAAGATCAATGGCGTATGGTATTACCTGACCGGAAGCGGAGCGATGGCAACCGGATGGGTTCATCTTCCGGAGGGATGGTATTATACAGATGCGAGCGGCGCCAGAAAGACAGGCTGGCAGGCGATCGGCGGAGCATGGTATTATCTGGACGGAGAGAATACAGAGCATCCGGGACTGATGGTGGAAGAGAACTGGAAAGAGATCGGCGGAAAATGCTATTATCTGACCGGAAGCGGAGCGATGGCAGTAAACTGGCTGTCACGTCCGGAAGGAAAGTATTATGTCGGTTCAGACGGCGCCAGAAGGACAGGCTGGCAGAAGATCAGCGGTAACTGGTATTACTTCTATACAGAGGATGATCCGGATGGTAACAAATGCGGGGTCATGGCAACGAATACGGTGATCGACGGATGGAACATCTCGGCAAGCGGGATCGGAACCAATGGTACGCCAGGTGCGACGCCGGGTGATGTGCCGGGAGGAGAATCCGGGGATATCCAGAGTAAGATTGAATATATCAAGCAGTTTAAAGGAGTTCCATATGTTTTAGGCGGTAATACAACAAGCGGCTGGGACTGCAGCGGGTTCACCTGGTGGGCACTGAAATATCTGGGTGTGTCTAACCCACCAAGAACGGCATTGCAGCAGTCGATTGGCGGTATTAATGTCAATAAGAACAATATGAGCGAGTGGAAACCGGGGGATATTCTGGTATATACAGCAGGCGGAGTTGTAAACCATGTGGCTCTTTATCTGGGAAATGGGCAGTTGATGCATGCCTTAAATCCAACGACTGGCACTACAATCCAGGGTGTAGAGTATTATGAGCAGTGGGACAGCAGGAATCAGTTGGCGCTGGTAAGACGCTATCTGTAATATATAATCTGTAACGGCAGGAGGAGTATATGATGAGAATGACCGAGAGGAGTATAAGCATTAGGGCATTTCGTTTTCCCATATGGTTGCTTGGCGTACTGGCAGTCTTGTGGTTCGCGGTACAGCCTGTACATGCGGAACAGGAGACGGAGACTGCAGGCGCGTCTCTTGGGAAAGATAGAGGGACAGAGGAATCTATGACAAGAAGCCATGCCAGGGCTGTGGAAGGCTGGGTTCAGGTAAGCGGCGGACGTTGGCGGTATCGTTACAGCGATGGGAAATATGCTGAAAAGTGTTGGCTGAAAATAAACGGCGCCTGGTATTATTTTGATTCGAGCGGTTACTGGGTGGATGATAATACACACGAGAGCGGCAGCCTGAAGGGAATCGACGTATCTGCCTGGCAGGGGAAGATCGACTGGCAGGCAGTCAAGAACGACGGCGTCCAGTTCGCGTTTGTCAGGATCGGACATGGCGAGCATGTATTGGATACCTATTATAGCCAGAATATGAAGGGGGCGCAGGAGGCGGGAATCCCGGTCGGCGTGTATATGTACAGTACGGCAAAGAACGAGGCGGAAGCCATCGCCGACGCACAGTTTGTGATCCGGAATATGGAAGGTTATCTGGTATCGTATCCGGTGGTGATCGACCTGGAAGATAAAAGCCAGGATTCTCTGAGTAAATATCAGCTGGGAAGGATCGCGAAGGTGTTCTGTGACGAGGTACGGGCGGCAGGCTATACACCGATGCTTTACTGTAATGAGAACTGGTATAAGAACCGCATTGATGTCAGCCAGATCACAGATGTGGAGAAATGGATCGCGCGGTGGAATGTCCGATATGATACATCCATACCGAGAGGAATCTGGCAGAGCGGTATAGGAAGGGTTAATGGGATTCCGGATATTCCGGGACAGGAAGGGAAGGCTAATGTAGACGTTGATTTTGGATATATAGATTATACGCAGATCGTGACGCCGCGTACCCGTTATGCGGACGGATATCGTATGACAGCCGGCACATGGGTGCAGGACCGGCATGGTTGGTGGTATAACTATTATACCGGCGGTTATCCTGCACAGGCATGGGAACTCATCGGCGGAGCCTGGTATTGGTTCGATTCGAACGGCTATATGGCGACGGGCTGGAGGAATATCGACGGAACCTGGTACTATCTGACCAGTTCAGGAGCGATGGCAACCGGATGGGTATTGGTGGGAAATACCTGGTACTATCTGAGTGGTTCGGGAGCGATGCTGACCGGATTCCAGACGATAGGAAATGCAGTGTACTATCTGGATGAGTCCGGAGCGATGGCAACAGGCTGGAGGCTCATGGACGGGACGTGGTACTATTTCCATAGTTCGGGAGCGATGGCGACCGGATGGATGCAATTAGGTAATTGGTATTATCTGGATCCGACGGACGGAAAGATGGCGGTTGGGTTCAAGACGGTCGGGGATGCGGTATATTATCTGACCGAGTCCGGAGCGATGGCGACAGGCTGGAGACTTGTGGATGGCGTATGGTATTATTTCCATAGTTCTGGAGCGATGGCGACAGGTTGGATGCAATCAGGCAATTGGTATTACCTGGATCCTGCGGACGGAAAGATGGCGGTTGGGTTTAAGACGGTCGGGGATGTGGTATATTATATGACTGAGTCCGGAGCGATGGTGACGGGTTGGAGACTCGTGGACGATACGTGGTATTATTTCGAAGCATCCGGGGCAATGGTGACAGGTTGGCTGCAGCTTGGAGATGTGAGATATTACCTGGCGGAAGACGGGAAGATGCTGACTGGCATTCAGACCATAGACGAGGTAGAGTATGAATTTGATACAAGCGGAGCATGCATCTCATAGTGTTGGTGTGAGTGTCTCACAGACGCAGAGTATACGTTTCATAGAAGCATCGCTACAGGAATCTAATTGTTATAAAATGTTACAAAATATTAAAAAAGATTGACAAACATATTAACAATGGAGTACTCTTATTAATAAGGATTACGGTTATAAAAGGAGGTAGAGTATGAATAGGAAAAGATTAACGGCGTTATTATTAGTTGCAGGACTGAGTATATCTCAAGTTATGATGGTTTCGGCGACGGATCAGTCTCAGGAGAGCGTGTCCCCAACTACAGAGCAAGGTCAGGAGGGAACGAATAACACGGGTACAGAAGAAGATAAGAAAGATCCTTCCAATTCAGGTAATGATCAGAACTCCGGTTCAGGAAATGAAAATATAGATCCGGATGGTACCGGGGATCAGGGCGGAGAAAACGGTGGTTCGGGAAAGGAAGGAGAAGATACGAAACCAGGCGATGGGAATTCCGACGGCGAGGACTCAGGTGATGGAAATTCCGACGGCGAGGACTCAGGTGATGGAAATTCCGACGGCGAGGACTCAGGCGATGGAAATTCCGACGGCGAGAACCCGGGGGATGGTGACGGAGAAGACCCAGGCGATGGAGATGATGAAGGGGAAGACCAGGTTCTTGAGGGGACTTGGATTCTGTCAGGAAATCGTTGGTGGTATCAGTGCAGCGACAGTTCATATCCAACGAATGGAATCTATAATATAGGGGGAACGAACTATGTATTTGATGCAGATGGCTGGATGAAGACAGGCTGGCATCTGGATGAAAATACCTGGTATTATTTTGACGGAAGCGGAGCAATGCATAAAGGATGGCTCTTGTCAGGAAAGACATGGTATTATCTGGATTCGCAGGACGGAAAGATGTATGCGGACGGAGCCTACGATATAGGGGCAGATACCTATTCCTTTAATGGGTCAGGAGAGATGAGGACAGGTTGGTATCTGGATGATAAGATCTGGTATTATTTCGATCCGTCCGGAGCAATGCACAGAGGTTGGCTGCTGTCAGGGAATACCTGGTATTATCTGAATCCGGAAGACGGAAAGATGCATGCGGGCGGAAACTACGATGTAGGGGCAGATACCTATTCTTTCTATGAGTCCGGCGCAATGAGGACAGGCTGGTATCTGAATGATAAGATCTGGTATTATTTCGGCGGAAGCGGAGCGATGCACAAAGGATGGCTTTTGTTGGGAAGCACCTGGTATTATCTGGATCCATCTGATGGAACCATGCACGCGGACGGTATCTCGGAGATCAAGGAAGCGAAGTATGCCTTTGATAAATCAGGAGCAATGCTGACCGGCTGGGGACAGACGGAAGGCGACTGGTATTATTACGACGGAAACGGCGCTCAGGTCAAAGGCTGGGTGTATGTGGGGCAGAAATGGTATTATCTGGATCCGGAGGATGGTAAGATGTTCTCGAACGGTATGAAAGAGATCAAGGATGATACATATTGCTTTAATAAGGCAGGAGATATGGTGGTAGGCTGGTATCAATTTGTACGCTCTGCCGAGGAAGATCCGGATACGGGGATCAAGCACAAGTACAATACCTGGTATTACTGCACTTCAAGCGGTGCGATCAAGAAAGGATGGCTATACTTAGACGAGAAGTGGTATTATCTGGATCCTGAAAAGGGACACATGTACGAAGGAAACGTCTACGAGATCGGCGGGATCAATTATGGCTTCGATAAATCCGGCGTTATGCAGACCGGTTGGTATGATCAGACAAAGACATTTACGAATTCTGAGACGGGAAAGACAGAGTCTTACGTTGTGAAATATTACTTTGATTCAAGCGGAAGAGCTTTCCATGGATGGGTATCAGACAACGGAGCATCCTATTGGATAGATGAAAAGGGTGTGATGGTTGCCGACGGTGTGTATAAGGTTGATAAAGACCGGTATGCAGAGTTTGATGCCGATGGTAAATGGTTGAAGTGGACAGAAGCACCGAAGGAAGAAAAAGGAAAATAGAGATATTAATATGAAAGGCTTGTCTCCTGATAAGGAGACAAGCCTTTTCAAATGACATACTGTCAGGAAAGAGTCTGAACACAGATGTAAGAGCCTGTCCTACTCTGTTGCACTGTCGTCTTTTACCTCACCGGTGCATACGCCGTCTTTGTCAAAGGTATAGTCTTTGCCGCCGATCGTATGAGTACCTTCACTGTACATTGTACCGTCTTCTGTAGCGAAATAATACTTCTTGCCGCCGATTTCCTGCCATCCTTTTACCATTGCGCCAGAATTGTCGAAATAGTACTTGGAGCCTTCAAAACCTTCGTCTGTATCTTCATACCAACCGGTTTTCATGATACCGTTTTTGTCAAAGAGGTATATTCTTCCGTCGATTCCGCACATCTCGTCAACATACATCTGTCCGTCGTATTTGTCAAGGTAATACCAGTTGTTGTTGTACTGTAACCATCCTGTGCGGATCGCGCCTGAGGTTTCATGGTAGAACCATGTAATCTTCTTGGTGTTGTCGTCGTCTTCGTCGATCCATTCCTGTGCACGCCATCCGGTAGAACCGCCGGTAAGCATAGCTCCGTTCTCGTCGAACTGATACAGAACACGGTCGATGCGGCGCTGTCCGTCATCATATTCGTTGTCTTTATCTTTGCAGTACATCTGACCGTCGGGATCGGTATAATACCAGGTGCCGTTGTATAACAGCCAGCCCTTGTGAGCTGCTCCGCTGGTGTCATGGTAGTACCAGTCGCTTCTTGTCTTTTCTACATCAACATACTCCTGTTTCTCGTCGTCCCATTCTGGGGTGGTGTATGTGTAGGTATTCAGATACCATCCAGTGATCATAGCGCCGGATTTGTCGAATCTGTATTCCTTTCCGTCGATATTCCAGGAACGAGCATACGTATTATCACGAGACTGATACATATCATGGGTATCTCTGTCCAGGAAATACCATTTTCCGCCGTCTAAAATCCAACCCTTCTGAGCGACTCCGTTAGCGTCCGCATAGTACCAGGTTGCAACGTCTTTATAGATAGGCTTTCCTGTCGTCTCGTCGGTTTTGTCATATTCTTTCGACATATGTGCATACCATCCGGATGTCATAGCGCCGGATTTGTTAAACAGATAGTCGGTTCCATTGATCTCGCGAACACCATCGGAAACCATATGGCCATTGTTCAGATAATACCAGGTATTGTTTTCCAACAGCCATCCGTCATGGGCAGCTCCGCTGGCGTCACAGTAATACCAGGTCACTTCTTTCTCTCCATAGTAATTTTCGCGCTCTTTGGAGTACCAGCCCACAACCATAGCGCCGGATTTGTCAAATGCATAATTTGTTCCGCCGATACTTGTGAAGGTATCCTGAGCCATTGAACCGTCAGGATCTGTGTAATACCATTTACCGTTCTCAAGCAGCCAGCCGCTATGAGGAGCGCCGCTGGCATCATAGTAATACCAGGTAGTCTCTGTTACTTTATTGCCTTCGCTGTCGGTGCGTTCGCTTTGATCTGCATACCATCCGGTCACCATAGCGCCGGAAGCATGAAATCTGTACTCCACACCGTCTATGTATCTGCTGCCATCGGTATTATCATACATATCTCCGTTGTAATCAAGATAATACCAGGTACCGCCGATCAACAGCCATCCGGTATGTCCGGCGCCGGTAGCAGGATCGTAGTAGTGCCATGTAGTGTTTGTTACTTCATTGCCATCTGCGTCGGTGGTTGTGGTCTCTGTCTTCTGCCATCCGGTAAGCATCTTTCCGTCTTTATCGAATTCGAACATCGAGCCGTTAATTTCTACACGTGTGTCTTTTATGAGGCTGCCGTCGGAGTAAACATAAGTCCATACGCCATTCTCATATTTCCACATACCGTCCTCGATGCTCCAGTGAGTCAGTTTTTGGTCGTCGTCTTCGGTAACTTCCGGTTCTTCAACAGGAGCTTCCTCTATAGGCTCTTCCTCCACAACTGGTTCCTCAGTCTCTTCTGGCACAACTGGTTCCTCAGTCTCTTCTGGTACAACTGGTTCCTCAGTCTCTTCTGGTACAACTGGTTCCTCAGTCTCTTCTGGTACAACTGGTTCTTCGGTTACAGTTGTATCCGGGGTTACAGTTGTATCCGGGGTTACAGTTGTATCCGGGGTTACAGTTGTATCCGGAGTTTCAGTAATATCCGGGGTTTCTGTCGTATCTGGAGTTTCTGTCGTATCCGGAGTCACCGTAGCGTCAGGCTCCTGAGTTGTATCCGGAGTCGTCGTTGCATCCGGAGCCTGAGTTGTATCCGGAGTTACCGTCGTATCCGGATCTTGTGGAGTTCCTGCGTCATTTTCTACAGGGACTGCAGTGTTGTCTGCTGCGAGGACAGTCGGAGTTTGTGCAAATACAAGTCCGGCAGCCATAAAAGCAGCCATGAATCTGAGCTGATTTCTCTTCATCTCTTTTTTCCTCCTTATGATTATAAAATTTAGATTCTTTTCTATTATAATATTATTTACGAAATCTTGTCAATTAAATAAACAAATTATTTACATAATTTGCCAATTATCAGATGATTGCGGATAACAATGTTTTTGTATCCCATATTTGGTAAAATATAAGTGGTTGCAATTAAGAACGTTATTCGATATAATTATTTCTGGTAAAAAGATATGTTATGGTTTATTTGGGATTGGAGTTTATAATAGGAAGAGACTTGATATTTAGAAAATCAGGTGGGTGATACAATGTGAAGAAAAAGAGTTTATTATTGGTTAAACGGATATTGTGTGGAATGGGAACAATATTGGCAGTTTTGCTGAGTGGATTGGCTTTTGTAATTTACTTTGGAGTCCAGTGGATGTTTGATACCTGGAATAACCTGACGATGGATGAACTTGTATTTCATCTGACGGCGCCGCTGGAAGGAACGAACGAGGAAATGGTGTGGCAGTTTCTGGATGTCTGTGTGGCGCCGGCAGCTCTTGTTTTGATCCTGGTTGTTATTTTATTTATCGTCAGCAGGAAACGGAAGAGATATTATGTTATAATGGGGACAGGAATCATAGTTCCTTTGATTATGTCCTGCCGTTCGGTATATGGAGCGTGGGATCAATTGGATGCCGGTGATTATGTGAAGAACCAGGGAACATATTCTACGTTTATTGACGACTATTATGTGAATCCGAAAGATGTGGAGATTGTATTTCCGCAGCAGAAGCGAAATCTGATCTACATATTTCTGGAATCCATGGAGACTACCTTTGCAGATCAGGAGAACGGAGGTGCCTTCCGGAAAAATGTGATACCGGAATTAACAGAGTTGGCGCAGAAATATGAGGATTTCTCAGGCGAGAGTACCGGATTGAACGGCGGATATTCCATGCCGGGAACTACATGGACGGTTGGAGCGATGTTTGCACACACGTCAGGGCTGCCGCTGAATATCTCTATCAGCAATAACTATATGGATACGCAGGATTCTTTTTTCAGTGGAATAGCTACGTTAGGAGATATCCTGGATGAGGAAGGCTATTCACAGACATTGCTGATAGGATCAGAAGCGAAATTCGGCGGTCGGGAATTGTATTTTACAGAGCATGGCAGGTTTGATATAGAAGACTACGTCTATGCATTGGAAGAAGAGATGCTGCCGGAAGACTACCGGGTATGGTGGGGGTATGAGGACCAGAAATTATTCCGGTTTGCCAAAGATAAATTAAAAGAGCTGGCAGATCAGGAAGAACCTTTTAACCTGACTATACTGACAGCCGACACGCATTTTGAAGACGGGTACCTTTGTGAGAGATGTCCGGAACGGTATAAAGATAACTATTCGAATGTCATGGCATGTTCCAGCAGCCAGGTAAATGAATTCATAGAGTGGGTGAAAAAGCAGGATTTTTACGAAGATACGGCAATTGTATTAGTGGGAGACCATCCCACGATGGACAGTGATTTCTGTAAAGATGTGGACAGCGGATACATCCGGAAAGTCTATACGTCTTTTATAAATTCCGCAGTTGAGGTCCAGAATGATACGAACCGGAACTATACGACATTTGATATGTTTCCGACGGCTTTGGCGGCTATGGGAGCCGAGATCGAAGGGGACAGGCTGGGACTGGGAACGAATCTGTTCTCAACCGTACAGACATTGACGGAGAGAGTCGGAATTGAAACCGAGAAGAAAGAGTTGGAGAAAAAGTCAAAGCTGATGGAGGAGATTGCTGATTTAGATGAAGACAAAGAGGAGATCTTAAGACGCGACGGATTGATAGATCCTGCCGCAGAGATAGCACTTGGAGCCTATGATAATACGACAGGAATATTTTCGATTGAAGTGAAGGATATTGTCCGTGTTCCGGATGAGGTTGCAACGGTGTTGGCAGCAGTATGGGCAAATGAAGATCAGAGTGACCTGCAATGGATCAAACTTGAGGATCATGGGGACGGAAGTTATGCGGTTGACATCAATATGGCAGGATTTAATTATGTGCCGGGAATATATAAGATACATATATATGTGATAGATTCTGCCGGTAATCAGCATGTAGTCGGTGTTACGGAAGAAGAAGTAGATATATAGTCAATGTTACGAAAGGAGTAGCAGAATAGAGGGAAGCATTTAATTTGAAGAATAGCAGAATAGAAAGAAGTGGAATTACTATGAGGTTTATAGATAGGAAGCATTTGTGTGAAGGGTGCAAGGAGAGGGTAGATTTGACCAGGAGGATCTTGAAAAAATCGTTGTTGGTTGTTGTATTGGGAATGATGGTTTTGGCGCCGTCAAAAGAGGCAGAGGCAGCAGGAGGTACGAAGATTCACTTTATATCTCTTAACAGTACGACTGACGCCATCTTACTGGAAAGTAACGGTCATTTCGGTATGGTTGATTCCGGCGAAGACTGGGATTATCCGGACAGCCAGGAGTACCCGTTCCGGCAGGGAGTGACGACAGGGATCGGTTATGAGCAGCAGGTCATCCACTATCTCAGGCAGCTTGGGGTTGAGAAATTGGACTTCTATATTGCAACGCATGCCCATAGCGATCACATCGGGAGCGGAGACGAGATATTGGAGTATTTCCCGACTAAGAAGCTGTACATCAACGAATATAAAGATGCATACCTGTATGACGGGCATCGGACGGACCCGAATGATCCTTATTATACGGAGAATACAGGGGAAAGTCACCTGTGGGATAATCAATATGTATACGACCAGTTGATAGATGCGGCAAAGAAGAGCGGTACGGAGATCATCTTGAATCTGGACGACCCAGGGAAGGAAGCTTATAGATCCTTTACGATGGGGGATATGGCGATTGAGATCATGAACTATGAACGGGACCGGGAAGAAGACGGAACGATCATCCCCGTACCGGATGATAATTGTAATTCTCTGGTTGTGAAAGTAACTGCATTCGATAAAGTGGCTCTATTGACTTCTGATATGGATCCATGGAGAAGAGCTGCGGATGAGTATGGAGATACGGCAAAGATCGCGAATCAGCTGATCGAGCAGCTGTGGTCGGAGGAAGAAGATAACGATAACGGAGTAAATCCGGCGGCAGTTCAGGACAGTTATCCGCAGGAAATTTATGAAGAAGCGAATGGAGTGGTGTTGAGTATTCCGGACGAAGCATACCAGGTAGATACGGCATCCGGTAATGAGGGGGATACAGAAAATACAGATGATGAGGAAGAGATGGTTCCGCTTGATGAATCTAAAGTAAATGATTCGGGTAAGACGGTGAGCATTGATCTGCTGAAGATGGTACATCATTCCATTGATTATAATAATACAACCTACTTTTTGACTTCGCTGAATCCGAAGACGGTTGTGGTCACCGGATATGAGAGTTGGTACAACAAGCGTGAACAGGATTGCATGCCTGGGGCGAAGATGTTTGCCACCGCGACAGATTCAGCGGCGGTTGTGGCTGAATTTTCCGAGGGCGGAATTGATACCGGATATGTGAAGGTCGAACCGGGCTGGATGGAGATCGACGGAAGGCAGTATTATTTCGATGCAAATGGAAGAACTTTTACAGATCGCGGAAACCATGATATCGACGGAGAAAAGTATTGCTTTGATGAGAAAGGCGCTATCGATATCACGAACAGATGGGTAGAAGACGGTCCGGTATGGAGATATTGGCGGGACGGGAAATATGTGGTCCATGACTGGGTAGAAGTAGGAGGAGAGTATTATTATTGTGACACGTTCGGAATCATGGTGTACGGGTGGCAATTGATCAATGGAAAATTCTACTATTTCGATTCTAAGGGGGTTATGCAGAAGAATACCTGGATCGGTGATTATTACGTCGACCAGAACGGCGTATGGCTGGAGCATTTGAAACCGGCGGCATGGGTGTTGTCCGGCAGCAGATGGTGGTATCGTCATAGTGACGGAAGTTATACAAGTTCGAATTGGGAGTTTATCGACGGCAATTGGTATTATTTCGACGGAGCAGGATGGATGTTGACCGGATGGCAGCTGATCAACGGGTCGTGGTATTATCTCGAGCCAAGTGGAAAGATGGCGGCGGATACCTGGATCGGCGATTATTATGTGAATGCGTCCGGAGCCTGGGAAGTAGGACGGAGACGTGCAGCGGAATGGATCCTGTCGGGAGGACGCTGGTGGTATCGTCATGTGGACGGAGGCTACACAGCGTCAGATTGGGAATATATCAACGGCAGCTGGTATTATTTTGATGATGCCGGTTGGATGGTAACAGGCTGGAGATATGTGAATGGCAAATGGTACTATATGTATGCCAGCGGCGCGATGGCGGCGAACACCTGGATCGGCAATTACTATCTGAAATCCGATGGAAGTATGGCGACGCTGGAATGGGTTGACGGCGGAAAATATTACGTGGATGAATCAGGATTATGGGTGCCGGGAATGTAAGATAGGAAGCGTATTCTTATGAAAATAAAAGCAGTTATAGAAATGTAGATAGGACAGACCTCTGGTTGCTGACGTTAGTAGGCGTGCTGCAATCGGAGGTTTGTCTGGTTGTGTGGATGAACCTTTTTAATTGGAGGTTCAAGTTTTTTAAAATAGTGGGGGAAGATTGACAATCTTTGGTATTTATTTTAGAATAGTTAGACAAGATGTCTGTATTATAATGTGAATGATCAAGGAAATGATACAGCGTCGACAGAAAGCATGGAGAGGATAGAAGATGAATCAATTAAATCAGAATCCGAGCCAACGGTCAATCTATATATGGAATATTACAGGGAGTATAGCGAATGCTTTGCTTTCTATTGTGGCATTGATGATTGTAACTCGATTTTTGGATGACAGACAGGCAGATATCTTCAGTATTGCATGGTCTATCAGTCTGTTGATGGCTACAGTCGGAACATTTCAGATCAGAATGTATCAGGCGACGGATGTGAAAGGAGTATTTTGTTTTCGGCAATATCATCTCTTCCGTATTATAACAGTCTGTGTTATGATGGTAAGCAGTTATATTTATATTCTTATGAGGGGATATACAGGAAAGAAAGCTCTGGTTGTGATGGTTATCTGCTTGTTCCGGGCAGTTGATTCTATGGCAGATGTCTATGAAGGCTGGTTCCAGCAGAAAGAAAGGCTGGATTTGGCAGGTAAAGCATTGACATATCGTATTATTGTTGCAGTGATAGGATTTGGCATCGGATTAGCTCTAACAAAAGATCTTTTGTTTTCATGTCTGATCCTTGTAGCAAGCTATATGATATGTTATGTATTTTATGATCTTAGATATTATAAAGCGGTAGATGCTTTCAGAAGCAATGTTACGGAAGGGATGAAGGGCGCCTGGATCGTTAAGATGGTGATGGAGGGGTTCCCTCTCTTTATTAATGCTTTTTTGATCGCGTCTATTATGAATGCGCCTAAGATGGTGTTAGATACAGTAATTGAACAGGGAATGCTGGAGCAGGGGGTACAGACTGCTTTTAATATTATATTTATGCCGGCTTCTTTTCTGAATCTGGCATACATTGTATTCCGTCCACTGATCACGAAGATGGCGGTCATGTGGAATGTTGGGGAAGAAAAAGAGTTTTTAAAGATATTAATAAAGGTAGAGATTGCTCTGGTCGGCATAGGGATTGTGATATTGGCAGGAAGCGCTTTGATCGGAATACCGGCATTGTCTTTTGTATATGCAGTTGAATTGGCAGAATATAAAAGGGAACTTCTGGTTGTGATCATCGGCGGATGTATCTATACGTTTGCCGCAGTGCTGGACAATGCGTTGGTGGTAATACGGATGCAGTATGTCCTGGTATTGTCCTATGTAGTTACTTATTTGTATATTAAGATCGCGGCAAAAGTGATGATCGGCAGTTGGGGAGTGTTGGGCGGCGCGATTTCTTATGCAACTGCGATGGGTGTATTTTTTGTTGTGACGGCAGTGATGTTCGCAGTCTGTTTTTATCATGTATATAGAAAAAGGCTGTAATGGAGGGAGAATAGAATGGATCAGAAGAAACGGTATTGCATCTTTGCTGCACATTATTTACCGCATTTGGGCGGAATTGAAAGATATGTATATAATATGTCGGAAAAGCTGAAAGAGCGGGGAGATGAGGTGCTGATCGTCACATCCAGAGTAGGGGATCTCTCCCGGTATGAGAAGATAAACGGTATTCCGGTATATAGAGTCGAGTGTTATGAATTACTGGAAGGGCGGTATCCTGTTTTAAAGTATAACAGACATACAAGAAAGATATTCCGGGTCCTGAAGCAGAAGCATTTTGACATGGTTATAATCAATGCCAGGTTTTATGTTCATTCTACGGCGGCGGCTTTATTTGCCAGAATGAATAAGATCCCGTGTATTGTGTTAGAGCATGGCTCCAGTCATTTGACGGTACATCATCCGGTATGGGATTTTATCGGCGCGGTGTTTGAACATGTGCATACGTTTATTTTGAAAAGGATCTGTAAGAATTTTTACGGGACATGCGAGGCATGTAATGAATGGCTTAGGCATTTTCATATTAAGAGTAAGGGAGTTATCTATAATGGGATCAATGTGGACGAAGTGAATCAAAGTCTTAGGGTCGGCGGTAATTTTCGGGAGAAGTATGGGATTACGCCGGAAGACAAGGTGATCGTATTTACGGGGAGGCTTTTGAAAGAAAAAGGGCTGCCTAGTCTTTTGGATGCGGTTGAGAGAATGAATCGTTCAGGAGAGAAGGTATATCTTTTTGTGGCGGGAAGCGGAGACCTGGAAGAAGAAGTGGAGCAAAGGAAGAGCAGATATATCATACCGTTGGGATATATTCAGCATGAAGAGATATTCAGACTTTTGGCGGAGAGTGATATCTATTGTCTGCCGTCAGTATCTGAGGCATTTTGCGGAGGCGTACTGGAAGCCGTTGCTTGCAGGTGTTATATTATTACGACTTCGCAGGGGGGATCTAAGGAGTTGATCAGCAGTGAGGAGCTGGGAATGATCATAGACAGGAATGATGCAGATACCGTTTATCATGCGTTGAAAAATTGCCTGGAAAATTGGCAGGAATGTAAGAGAGCGGCTGATAAAGCTTATGATAAATTGATGAATCATTTTACATGGGATATAATCATAGATCAGGTCAGGAATCTTAAATTATAGCGGGATATCGTTTGATATTGACGGAAAGAGAAGGAATAAAGATGAAAAAATATAATAAGAGCCAAAGTTATGATCCGGAAGTATTGGAGAAGATTCATAATGTCCATCGGCAGATCATGAAAGACTTTACGGAAGTGTGTGAAAAATATGGGCTGTCATGTTTTGCGGTCTATGGAACGGCTATAGGGGCAGTTCGGCACGGCGGTTTTATTCCATGGGATGACGATGTGGACATGGCGATGCTGCGTGAAGATTATGATAAATTTTTTAAAGTTTTTCCGAAAGAACTGAAAGAGAAGTACAATTTGCTGACGCCGGAGCGTGATGAACGTTACGCATGTACGGTGACGCATTTACAGAGAAGAGGGACAGTATTTATATCTGAGATGTCGCAGGATCTGAAATGCGAACAGTGTATTTATATGGATATTTTTCCGTTAGACTATGTGGCAGAAGGAAGAATCCGGCAGATGCTGCAGGGATTAACAGCGAATTTTTGGGGAAAGATGCTTTTTTTGGCGGGTTCATCAAAACCGGTTATTACGTATAGAGGAATTGTAGGAGAAGCTATGAGCCTTATTTGCCGCTGTGTCCATCATTTGATCAGGATCTTCCGGATTTCGCCTCGTTGGTTTTACAGGAGATATATGAAAACTGCGACAAAGTATAACCATAGCAGAAAAAGAAGCGAGTATGTGACATCCTTTGAATATATGGGATGTTTGAAGGACAAGATTAAGAGAAAAGAAATATTTCCGCTGAAAAAGGTTCCTTTTGAGGATATGGAAGTCAATCTTCCTCATAATAATCATGAATTTCTATCGAAAGTGTATGGGAATTATATGAAATTACCTCCCAAGGATGAGAGGGTGAACCATATGCCGCTGGTAATTCAGTTTGAAGGCGAGAAACCGATCTATAAGAAAACGGGTATTTGATGAAAGGCGTAAACGTGAAGAAGATAATTATTATACCTGCATATAACGAAGAAGAAAATATCGAAAAAACGGTCCGTTCGATTCAAAAGGAGGCGCAAGCGTTTGATTATGTGATCATTAATGATTGTTCCATTGACCGTACCAGGGAGATCTGTGAGAGAGAGGGATTTAACATCGTGAATCTTCCGATCAATCTTGGTATAGGCGGCGCAGTTCAGACCGGTTATAGGTACGCATATGAGCAAGGTTACGACGTAGCGGTTCAGGTGGATGGAGACGGACAGCACAACCCGGAGTTTTTGAATATCATGGCGGAGTATCTGATGGGGCATGAATTGGATATGGTGATCGGATCAAGATTTATAGAGAAGAAAGGGTTCCAGTCGTCGAGATCAAGAAGAGTGGGGATCAAGTTCTTCTCTGTCTTGATAAAGATTCTCACGGGGAAACGGATCACAGACCCTACTTCCGGATTGCGGATGGTGGGAAGAAGAGTGATGGACATCTTTGCAAAGGATTATCCCAGGGATTATCCTGAGCCGGAAAGCGTAGTCGCCGTGTTGAGAAGAAATCTAAAGGTTGAAGAGATCCCGGTGGTCATGAGTGAGAGGAGCGGAGGCGTGTCTTCTATTTCATTGGGTAAATCTGTTTATTATATGGTTAAAGTGACTTTTGCGATATTGATCGAAAGAATTAGAAAATATTAGAGGTAATTAGGATGATGGATGTGAAGATCCAACTGATTGTTGGAGTGGGCGTGATACTTGCATTGATTGTTATCATCAATATGATAAGAAGAAAACGGTTGGAACTCAGGTATGCTTTGGCGTGGCTTCTGGTGGGGATTTCCATTCTTGTGCTGGATTGTTTTCCGCAATTGATTACATGGCTGGCTGTTCAGGTAGGTGTGGCGAGTCCGGTCAACATGCTTTTTTTCCTTGGGTTTTGCTTTTCTTTGATGATCATCTTTGTTCTGACGGTGGCAGTATCCAGAATGTCGATCAGGATTAAGGAATTGGCGCAGGAACTGGCGCTTTATGAAAGATATGGGGAAAAAGACGAGAATGGATGTCGGGAGAATAGAAAATAAGATGCAGAAAGAACAAATAAAAGAAAAGCTGAAAAACAATAAGGCGATCATTATCGTATTTATCTTCTGGATACTGATTAGTTATTCTATGTATCTGGCATATAATTGTGAATGGGAAAGTGCGATGGGACAGCCTGTCGATATCGTCGAAGTGGGAAAGAACGAGGAAAAAGAGACTGTTCCGCTGAAAGAACAGGCGGTATCACAGGAAATAAAAGCAGATTTCAATGTGATGACGGGATTTTCTTTGTATTTTAATATGGAAAATGTGTATTTCGACGGCGTGTTGGATACAGAATTGATCCACAAAGATTCCAATAAGAAAATACAAGAATGGAGAATTGACTTCAACGAGATCAAAGGAGACGGCTATTTTAATTTTACGTTGGAAAAACCCCTGGAACTAAAGAAAAATGAAACATTGGTTATAAATCTGAAGATGGAGAATCATTCAAAATTTATTCCCAAATTAGTTCTGGCAGATAATAAAAATCGTTCGAAAGCCGCTTTAGAGATCAACGGGGAAGCCAGTGATAAGATCATTCCATATAAGATTGCAAATGGAAATCATTCGGGACTTAGGTATTTTGCTTTTGCGCTGTATATAGGGATGACGATAGTCTTAGTTGCTATGACCATTATGGCTGTAAAGAAGACAAAGACAGAGCATTGTTTTGTTGTTTCGGCGCTGCTATTAGGGATGATCTATATGTTTGTTCTCCCGCCCTTCGTGGTGCCGGATGAGACGGCTCATTTTTTGACGGTTTATGAAAAGAGCAGCCGGTTGTTGGGAGAGGAAGCGCTCGACCATAAAGGAAACGTATTGGTTCCGTCAGAAAAACTGTGGGGAAATGTCGGACATAAAACGGCTGCGTCAAGAGACCGTTATCTGGATTTTATGAAGGGAGTTTTGGGAAAAGGCGGAGAAGAAGAGATGGGATCTGATGCGGATAAGAGTGTCTCGACCAGGCCTGCGCTATGGCAAACGGCAGGGGGATATTTCCCACAGATTGCGGGGGTGAGCGCCGCCCGGCTCTTTCATATGAACAGCGACCGGATATTGTTTATGGGGAGATTGTTTTCGCTGTTATGGTATTGTTTTGTGATGTTTTGGGCGATACGGCTGATACCCTTTGGAAAGACGACGCTATTTATCATCGGAATTTTACCTATGACGCTGCAGCAGGTAGTCTCGTATAACTATGATTCGACCTTATTGGGGATCTGCTTTTTTGCGGTTGCCGATCTGCTGTATATGAAATATGTAAAAGAAAAAATATTGTGGTATGATATCGCGCTGCTTACGTTTATAGTCGTGATCATTTCCTTGGTCAAATTTGTATATTTACCGATCATAGGGATAACGGTTCTGATTCCAAAAGAAAAGTACGGCGGCGTGGCGAAAAAGCGTCTTGCGCTTGGTGTCCTGGCTGTCAGCAGCGTGATCGTAGTACTTGCCGCGAAGCTGGCGACGCTGAACGATATTGCTCAGCCGGCGGCAGAAACAGCAGGAAGAGCGGCGGTCAAGATGTCTTTGTCTTATTGTCTGGGGCATCCGGTAGAGATGATCGAGATTTGTTACCGTACGCTTGAGAGACAGACGTCGGGTTATATTTCACAAATGCTTGCTACGCCGTTGGGATATCTTGATACACCGTTACCGGAGATCGTAGTTTATGCGCTGATTTTGCTTCTTTTATTCAGTATTTTAAAGTGCGGAGACGAAGTGCGGTATGAAGTAAGAGATGTGAGAAGATATTCTGCGGCGATCACGATATTGATCACTGGTATGATCATGGCTGCCCTGCTTCTGTCGTGGACGACGGAGGACGCGGTTCAGATAGACGGGATTCAAGGCAGATATTTCTTACCGATCCTGCCGTTGATCGTTGTGTTGACTCAGAATCATTTAATCGTGTTGAAAAGAAATATAGATCAATATCTGATTGTCTTTATGGGGTGTGTACAATGTATATCCGTGTATTTTATTACATTGACGGCGTTGGGGCGATAGAAAAAGGGAACTATAAATGTTTAGAAAATATAAGGAGCAAACATGATAGAGCATTTACAGAATTTTAAAAAATTTCAGCCTCTGTTACAGGAATTAGTGGCGAGAGATATCAAGATAAAGTACAGAAGATCGGTGCTTGGAGTACTTTGGACGCTGTTGAATCCCTTGTTCATGATGGTCGTTCTGTCAGTCGTTTTTTCGAATTTGTTTAAAATGGATATAGAGAATTTCCCTTTATATTTGTTAAGCGGTCAGTTGGTTTTTAATTTTTTCTCAGATTCGACTACGAATTCTATGTCGGCGATCATTGGGAACGCTTCATTGATTAAGAAGATCTATGTACCAAAGTATTTGTTTGTGATTTCTAGAGTTTTTTCAAGCTTTATTAATCTGATGGCGTCGTTTACGGCATTGCTTCTGGTAATGGTGGCGATGAGAGCGGAATTGCACTGGACTGTTTTGCTGATTCCGATCCCTTTAATGTTATTGGTTCTTTTTTGCCTGGGAGTCGGTTTGATCCTGTCAGCGATCACCGTCAAATTCAGGGACATTATGCACTTATATTCCGTGTTTACGACAGCGTTGATGTACTTAACGCCGGTTATTTATCCCATGTCGATGCTTCCGGACTGGTTAAGACCGATCGTACGGCTGAATCCGATTACCAATATTTTGATCATGTTCCGCGATGTGATGCTGAATAATTCATTATTGGACCTGAAGTCTTTGCTGTTAGCCGTCATAGAAGCAGTGGTGGCTTTACTTGCCGGCTTGTGGGTATTTTATAAGAATCAGGATGAATTCATTCTGAATATATAGGGAGTGTGATAAGATGGATAAGTCCGTGATGGTAAAAGTGGAGCATATTTCGATGAAATTCAATCTGTCTTCGGAGAAATTCGACAGTATTAAAGAATATATTATCAAAAGTATCAAGAGGCAGGTGTCTTTTGATGAATTCTGGGCGCTGAAGGATGTGTCCTTCGATGTTTTTCAGGGAGATGCGTTAGGATTGGTGGGACTGAACGGCAGCGGGAAAAGTACGATGCTGAAAGTGATCGCCGGAGTCTTGAAGCCTACGAAAGGAAGCGTGTCCATCGGAGGAACCGTCGCTCCGTTGATCGAGTTGGGAGCGGGATTCGATATGGATCTGACGGCGCGGGAGAATGTGTTTTTAAATGGAGCTTTGTTGGGGTATTCACGGGAGGAAATGGAAAGGCATTATCAGAACATCGTAGATTTTTCAGAATTGGATAATTTTATGGATGTACCGGTCAAAAACTTTTCCTCGGGTATGGTATCAAGGCTGGCGTTTGCGATCGCGACGATCGGGACGCCGGATATTTTGATCGTAGACGAAGTTCTGTCCGTAGGGGATTTCCGTTTTCAGCAAAAATGTGAAAGCAGGATCAGAAGTATGATGGAAGGCGGAACAACTGTTTTATTTGTTTCTCACAGTATTGACCAGGTAAGAAAGTTGTGTAATAAGGTTGTGTGGCTGGAACATGGTGAATTGAAGATGTATGGTGATGTAAAGGAAGTCTGTGATATTTACAGTCAGTCATACAAATAAGGAGCAGAGAATGAAACAAAAAATCGGCAGGATATTAATAGGAATCGTGATCGTGCTTGCGGTATATGCGTATGCGCATATTTCAAAGACGCATAATGTCTATGACAAGAATATTGATGCAAGTGAATACAAAGATACGACCGTATATTTGAACGAAGAGATAGCGCAGACATTCATTTGCCAGGAGGATTATCTGGACGGGATACGAGTGAAGTGCAGGCTTGCAGGCGGTGCAGGTGAGGTCAGGTTAAGATGGTCTCTTACAGATCTCAAGGAGAAAACGCAGGTTGCCGAAGGAACGGCGGACGGCAGTCAGGTCAAAAACGGGAAATTCTTTGAGCTTCCGTTTCAGAGAGTGCAGGATACCAGGGGAAAGGAATATGAATTTCGAATTGCAGCCGAGGGAGAGGACGCCGAGAATTCTGTGAATTTCTGCTATACGGTTAAGCAGGAAGAGAATACGGCTATGGAGCTGGATGGCAGCGCCGTCGAGGGAACGGTAGTCTTACGGACGGTTACCGAGCGGTTTGACCTGGAGACGTTTTGTGTTCTCATGATATTTGTGTTATATAGCGCGGCGTTTTTAAGATTCTTGTATAAGTTGTTCAAGTAGATGTGGGAGAGTGGCTATGTCAAGATTAAGGAAAGCGATGAAGGTACTCAGGACAGATGGGATAAGAGTATTTTTAAAAAAAGTGTGGAAGAAGATGTGCGGATATCTGAGAACTGCCGGTGCAGAAAGAGAAATGCGCTGCCTTCATGTGATCACAAGAAGGCAGCGGTATTGGCAGAAGAGGCATGTATTCAAGAATCCGGTCAAGTTCAGCATTATTACGCCTCTTTATAATACACCTAAGAGGTATCTGGTGGAATTGATCAGATCTCTGGAAAGACAGACATATCCCAACTGGGAATTGTGCCTTGCCGACGGAAGTGACAAGGAGCATTCTTATGTAAAGAAGATCTGTCAGAGATGGTGTAAGAAAGACGCCAGGATTATTTATACGAAACTAAAAGAAAATAAAGGGATATCGCAGAATACCAACGCATGTATCAAGATATCAAGCGGACAATATTTTGGATTGTTGGATCATGATGATATCCTACATGAATCGGCGCTTTTTGAGATGATGATGCAGATCAGCAGGCATAATGCGGACTTTCTGTATTCTGATGAGGCAAAATTCTCTGGAAACATAAAAGACGCGAAAGACTTTAATTTTAAGCCTGGATTTGGAAAGGACGAATTAAGATCGCATAATTATATTTGTCATTTTACTGTATTTGGCCGGGAGCTTCTTCATAAGATCGGGCAGATCTATCGTCCGGAATTCGACGGCAGCCAGGATCATGATATGGTGCTTCGTTTGACGGAGAAGGCAAGAAGGATCGTCCATATCCCGAAGGTACTATATTACTGGAGAGTTCATCCGGAATCCGTGTCCATGAATCTCAGTTCTAAAAACTATGCTGTTGACGCGGCGATCAGAGCGGTGGGGGAGCAGCTTCGGAGGACAGGTGAACCGGGAACGGTAAAAAGCAACTTACCTTATCAGACAATCTACAGGACAAGATATGATATTGCCCAAAAGGATAGCCGTATTGCCGTATTAGTGCATGGAATACGTAATATGCAGGAATACGACGGTTTTGTGAAAAAGATCCAGGAGTCTGCAGCAGATAAAAAGTTAGAATTTTTCCCGGTTGTGGAAGAGGGGAAGAAATCGTTCGGAGCTTTATTGAATCAGGCGCTGAGTGGGAGCAGTGCGGAATATGTTCTGCTCATGAATATCGGGTGTGTGCCTGTGAGCGCCGGCTGGATCGACGAGATGTTGATGTTCGCGCAGCGGGAAGACGTGGCGGCAGTATCGCCGAAGATTCTGTATAAAAACGGTACGATCGCATATGCCGGTATTGCACTGGATCACGAGAAAGAGGAAAGGATCCGATATCTGTGTCAGGGCATTGCAGACACAGAACAAGGATATGAAGCGATTCTTCGGCATGTAAGGAATACAACGTCCGTGTGGCGCGGGTGCTGTATGATCCAACGAAGCAAGTTGGATAAGTTAAAAGGCTTCGCAGAAGATCTGGATGGTTATGAAGAGATAGATCTGTCTTTACAGGCGGTGAAGCAGGGCTACTGGAATGTCTGGACGTGTTTTGCAGTTATGCAATTAGACAGAGACTATATAGACGATGGTGCGAAAAAGAATACAAAAAAATTCGTAAAATTGTGGAATGCTGAACTTAAGAAGGGCGATAACTTTTATCATCCGTTATGGAAGAAACTAGGATTAGTATAATATGTATTCCTGGCATGAAAAGATTACCAGGAGCGTTAATTTGCAGGGAGGAAGTATGGCAGATATCAGAGAATTGACAGGAAAAACAGTTACGACATTAAGAGAAGAAGGAATCGTTGCGGTTGCGAAGAAGGCGAAGAATCTTGTCCAGATGTCGGTAATAGAAGGCAAAGATGCAAAAAATAAGGTTTTTCGCGACGTATTGTTTATCAATGGGTGTGATGAAAGTGTGCCGCATCCTGCCAGATACAGGGTCCGTCATCAGAGAGAACAGTTGGAAGCGAACCATGTCTCGACGAATCAAGTGTATTATGTGAACCTGGAATTGGATCAGGTTCGGTTCTATAGAACTTTCGTATTTTTCAGATGTCCTTATACGGATATGATCGGTGAATTTATCAAACTGGCAAAAAAACTGAATAAAAGGGTCTTATTTGATATTGACGATCTGGTTATAGATACAAAATATACGGATACGATCAAATATCTTGATTCCATGTCAAAAGAGGAACGCGCTCTTTATGACGACGGAGTCATGCGGATGGGGAAGACTTTGAAGCTCTGTGACGCTGCAATTACTACGACGGAGCGTCTGGCAGAAGAGTTGAATAAATACGTCCCTGAGGTTTTTATCAACCGGAATACGGCTTCAGAAGAGATGTATGATCTGTCAGTGAAAGCGGTGAAGAATAGGAGATACGATAAGACAAAGGTGGGGATCGGATATTTCAGCGGAAGTCTGACGCATAATGACGATTTTCTCTTGATTCTTCCGTCTTTGGAGAAGATCATGGAAAAGTACAGCCAGGTATACCTCCATGTTGTCGGAGAGTTAGATCTGCCGGATAAACTGAAACGATTTAAAAGCAGGGTTGTCTGTCATCCATTTACAGACTGGAAGAAACTGCCGGAGCTGATCTCTAAGGTAGATATCAATCTGGCGCCCCTGGAGCAGAGTATCTTCAATGAAGCAAAGTCAGAGAATAAGTGGGTAGAGGCGGCTTTGGTGAAAGTGCCGACGGTGGCGAGTAAGGTAGGGGCTTTTGACAGAATGATAAAGGACAAAGTGACTGGTTTCTTATGTTCTTCGTCAGAGGAATGGGAAAATGTCCTTTCTTTACTGGTAGAAAATAAAGGGCTGAGAAGGAAGATTGGGGAAAGGGCATATCGGTATTGTACGAAAAAGTGTGTGACGCTGTATACGGGGATTCCTTTGAAAAGATTTATCGAGAAGTATACGACGCCGAATATTGCTTTTGCGCTGCCGTCTATGAATATCAGCGGCGGGATCATGGTGGCTTTAAAACATGCCGTGATGCTGCAGGATGCAGGGCAGGATGTGATGCTCATCAATGTGGACAATAAGATCACATGGTGCAATCATGAAGACCATCAGATCCCTGTCATCGGACAGAATGGGAAATTCCTGTTAGGCAGGTTTGACCGGATGGTTGCGACCATGTGGACGACCGTGTCCTTTTTGGAGAATTATAATAATATCGGAAAAAGATATTATCTGGTGCAGAACTTTGAACCTGATTTTTATGAGGCGGGCAATCCGTTAAGGGTTGCGGCGAATCAAAGTTATTTTCCAAGGGTTGACATACAATGCCTGACAATATCACAGTGGTGTAAGAAATGGTTAGAAACCGATTACGGACATAGTGTCAGATATGTGCCGAACGGTATTGTGAAAGAGAAGTTCAGGCATTATAAGCGTGATTTTTCCGGGAAGATCCGTATTCTGATCGAAGGAGACTGCAGCGTTTACTATAAGAATGTGGATGAGAGCTTCCGGATTGTGGACAAGCTTGATCCGGAGAAATATGAGATATGGTATATGTCATATAATGCGAAACCGAAAGCGCATTACCGTGTGGATAAGTTTCTGCATCAGGTTCCTTATGAAAAGGTACCTCAGGTATACCGCCAGTGCCATATCCTGTTGAAGACAAGTTTCCTGGAGAGCTTCTCCTATCCTCCGTTGGAGATGATGGCGACAGGAGGATATACGGTGGTAGTGCCGAATGACGGGAATAAAGAATATCTTATCGATGGTGAGAACTGTCTGCTCTATCCTTGCGGGAAAACAGACAAGGCAGTCGAAGCAATCGAACGGATCTGTAATGATGAAGAATTAAGAGACAGGCTTTATGAGGGGGGGATTGAAACAGCAAAGAAGCGGGATTGGGAAGAACTAAGAGAAGATATCGTGGCAATGTACAAGGATTAGGATAGAATTTATGAAGCGTGTAAAAAAAGTATGGAATTATTATCGTATGCATGGATTAAAGCTCCTGCTGCTCAAATCGTGTTTCCCTTATCATGTAAAAGAATTTGATTATAAAAAGTGGAGGGAAAGGCATTCTTTAGGAGAAAAAAGCTTAAAGAGACAATCGGAATATGTGTTTGAGAAGAAAGCGTTGATCAGTATCGCGGTACCTGTGTACCGTACGCCGGAAAGATTCTTAAGAGAGATGATAGAATCTGTATTAGGACAGACCTGTTCGGAATGGGAATTATGTATCGCGGATGGGAGCGAGAATATGGATGCCTATCTTGTTGCCAGTGAGTACGCGAAAAAGGATCAGAGGATCAAGGTAAAGCGGTTGCCTGAGAATAAGGGGATCGCGGAAAATACGAACGAGGCGCTTAAGATGTGCAGCGGGGATTATATCGGGCTATTAGACCATGACGATGTGCTGGCTGCAGACGCAATATATGAGATCAGACGTGCGATTGATAAAAATAATTCACCGGAAGTCATCTATACGGACGAGGATAAGATGTCTATAGACGGTGAGGAGTTCTTTGATCCGCATTTTAAGCCGGATTATAATGCGGAGTTGCTGCGTTCTAACAATTATATCTGTCATTTCTTTGTGATAAGAAGGGACATCCTGCAAAGAATAGGAGGACTGCGTGCAGAATACGATGGAGCGCAGGATTATGATTTCATACTGCGCTGTACGGATCGTGCGGGATCGATCATCCACATTGCCATGCCTTTGTATCATTGGCGGTCCCATAGGTCTTCTACGGCTGAGAACCCGGAAAGCAAGTTGTATGCATATGAGGCAGGGAAAAGGGCGATCGAAGATCATCTGAGAAGAAATGGCAAAGAGGGAAACGTTGAATATACGGAACACTTAGGATTCTATCACGTACGGTATAAGCAGAAGTCGTATGACAAGGTAACGATCATAATAATAAAGGAAGGGCGCCATTCTTCCCGGACGCATATAAGAAGATGCGAAGCTTCGATAGAAAAGACGTGTGGATATAAGAATTATCATTTTATCGTGACTGAAAGGCTGGCGGATCTGGACGTATCAGAGATTAAGGGCGGATTGGTCCTGCTTGTAAATAGTTCGGTCAGAATGATATCCCGCGGCTGGATGGAAGAGATGATCGGCAATTGTCAGAGAGAAGACATAGGTGCGGTCGGTATAAAGTTATACAATAGGAATGAGACAATTCGGCATGGGGGAATTATACAAGGGAAAGACAGATATGCGTTTGAAGGATTCCCCAGAGTTCGGTACGGGTATTTCCATCGAGAAAGTATCATGCAGTATATGAGTGCAGTAACCATGGATTTTATGATGATGCCAACGGATATATTCTTGGAGCTACGGGATGAATTTCCGGAATGTTTAGAGAATGAGCGGATATTGTGCCAACGGATCCGTGACAGGAAGAAGCAGATCGTGTATGATCCTCAGATTGAGGCATATATCCTGGGGGAATCTCAGAGAAATAGAAAATGATTTCATGAAGAATGGCATGAAGATAGGGAGAACAAGATGAAGTACAGAATTGCACATGTGGGAGCTTTTGATTTTGAAAACTTTGGGGATTTGTTATTTACAGATGTTTTGAAAAAAAAGCTTGAAGAAAGGATTGAAATTGGGGAAATTGTTTATTTTGCTCCTAAGACATGCAAGATGCCAGGTAAAAATGAGAGTGTACATTCAATTACCAAACTTGAAAAAATGATGGAAGAAAATCCATTTGATGCAATTATTGTTGGAGGCGGAGATTTAGTTCATATGCGAAAAATAAGAACCTATATGCCGCATATTTCTGAAGACTGGGTAGATTATGAAGTTATATATTTATGGGTAGTTCCAAGCCTTGTTGCACAGAAATATAATATCCCGCTTATATGGAATGCGCCAGGAGTACCTCTGGATTTTTCAAAAGAAGAGGCTGTAGCAGCTTCTTGGTTATGTAAGAATGTAGACTATATTTCTGTGCGCGACCAAGTATCTAAAAAGACTTTATCTTGTGTAACAGATGCTGATCGAATAAATGTAGTTCCAGATACGGTTTTGTGTATAAGAGATATTATTTTAGAGGATGAATTGATACAAATTTTTCGAAAATTATCTCTTGATATGAAAAAGAAAGAGTATATTTTTTTCCAGGGAAATAAAACCTTATCGGATGAAGATATAAAGACATGTGCGGATATGCTGTTTGATTTAAAAAATAAAACAGGATATAAGGTTATATTACAGCCTATAGGATATGCATTGGGGGATATTGAGGTTTTAGAAAAAGTAAGTAATATTTATCAGAATGAGTTTATATTCATTAGGCAGAAGATGAATCAGTATGAGATTTTAGCATTAATTGCAAATGCTGCATTGTATGTTGGAGCCAGTTTACATGGCTGCATTACGGCTAATTCTTATGGAGTGAAAAATATTGTATACAATTATAATCGTTTTAGCAAGGTAGATGGATTTGTAGACTTAATAGGACGTGAAGATACTCGAGTTTATAATTCAAAAGATATTATACAAGCATATGATGGATTACG
The DNA here is from genome assembly GCF_000403455.2 of Dorea sp. 5-2. Taxonomy (GTDB): domain Bacteria; phylum Bacillota; class Clostridia; order Lachnospirales; family Lachnospiraceae; genus Sporofaciens. Next base: position 196,824 of record NZ_KE159748.1, read on the forward strand.
TGATGTATGTAAAGAAGAGATGAATGAGTATATTTATCAAATAGAGAGGCATTTTGATAGAATTGCAGAAATTATAAAGCATCGGGTGAAAGTGAAGATAGAGTATATATCAAAAGATATTGCGGAATATATTTTTTGCGCAAGTGAAAAAATAGTACAATTACAAAAAGAAATAGAAGCGATATCAGTTGAAAAGCAGGGGATTATTTTAGAAAATAAGAGGATAAGAAAGGAGAATACGGAACTGTGGAAATATAAGAAAGCTTACGATGAGGTAGTTATGTCGTTTTCGTGGAGATTTATGAAACCTGTTAGAAATATTTTGGATTCAATAAAACAAAGACACTGAGGTAAGTGCCTCAAAAGATGGCGTAGTGTAATTACCAGTTTTGTTTGTTATACTTGTGAAAACAGTATAACGAAAGGAGTGGTAACCTAATGGGAAAGGTGGCTCTATTAAAAAGGATTGACAAATATATATAAAATAGGGTACTCTTATTGAAGAATATGGTAAAAGGGGGAACGCTAAATAAGTGTTTCCCCTTTTAGAGAGGAAGAGATGGACGATGGGAGCATATGTGAATCCTGATAATGATGGTTTTCAAACTTCTGTAAATTCAAGAATCTATGTTGATAAGACAGATATGATTGAATACACGAATATGGTTATGGATACAGAAGAGAAATATATCTGTGTCAGCCGCCCCAGACGTTTTGGAAAATCCATGGCGGCTAAAATGTTGGCTGCATACTATAGCAGAGGGTGTGATTCTAAAGAACTCTTTCAGTATCTGAATATTGCTAAAGTAAAGAGTTTTGGTAAGAATTTAAATCAGTGTGACGTTTTGTATCTGGATATACAGTGGTTTAGAAGTATCGTGAAAGGAAAAGGAATATCAGATCAACTTCTATTCTATATCCAGACAGAAGTTATCGGGGAATTGGCGGAAGAATATCCGGAATATGTAGACGAAAAAGCTCAATCTCTTCCGGAAGTATTGGGGAGGCTGTATACTAAGGCGAATAAAAAATTCATTATAATTATTGACGAGTGGGATTGTATTTTTCGTGAGGATAAGAATAATACAGCTCTTCAAGAAGAGTTTATTACATTTTTGCGTGGTTTGTTTAAAGGAGGATTGGAAGATAAATTTGTAAAATTGGCTTATATAACAGGAATATTGCCGATAAAAAAGTATGGCACACAATCTGCTCTGAATAATTTTGATGAATATTCTATGACAGATTCAGGATTTTTTGCGAGGTATGTAGGATTTACGGCAGATGAGGTTGATGAATTATGTAGGAAGTATGGAATGGATTTCGCAGAAGCGCAGCAGTGGTATGATGGTTATTGTTTTACAAAAGCGCCGCATATTTACAATCCTAGATCCATTGTAAAGTCTATGCTTAGCGGAGAATTTGGTAATTATTGGACAGAAACAGAGACATATGAAAGTTTAAAAGGATATATCAATTTAAATTATAGCGGTCTCAAAGATAGTATAATCTCTATGTTAGGAGGCGGAGTTTGTGAGATTGATACGGGATCTTTCCAAAATGATATGACTTCTTTCAAAAATAAGGATGATATAATGACCCTTTTGGTGCATTTGGGATATCTGTCATATGACAAATCAGATAAGAAGGTCTACATACCAAATGAAGAAATAAGGGAAGAATTTCTGCGGGTAGTTAAAAATGGAAATTGGGACGATATGATAAGAATCGTTACAGGTTCAAAACAATTACTAGACGCTACGATAATGGAATACGAAGATATAGTAGCATCAAAAATTCAAATGGTGCATGAAGATTCAACGTCCATTCTTAATTATAATGATGAGAATGCATTGAGTTGTGTAATAACATTGGCATATATTAGTGCGAGAACAGACTATATTATGATCAGAGAAATGCCGTCAGGTAAAGGCTTTGCAGATATTGTATTTTTACCTAAACGAAATAGTGACAAACCGGCAATCGTAGTAGAGTTAAAATGGAATAAATCTTTAGAAGGAGCTATAAGTCAGATAGAAAAGAAAAATTATGTGAAGGCATTAGAAAATTATGGTGGAAAAGTGTTGCTCGTTGGTGTAAGTTTGAAACAAATAAGTAGTGGGTAGAGAGAAAGTAAAGGGCATAACGACAAAGCCATCCCTTCGGTGGTGGCTTCAAAAAAGGAATATAGACACACATTACCTAATTCAGGGCAGGTTCTGCATCATCTTTGATGATATAACCACGCTGCTTCAATAAATGAAGAGCCTGTGATTTCGTCAGAACTTTCGATTCTTTCACAGGTCGCGGCTCAAGATAGCCTTCAGGTGTATATGGCTTTAAATCTGAAAGTATGTGCCAGATAGCGGTCAGGAGCATACGACAGATTGCAATAATGGCTTTCTTGTGTCCGCGGTGCGATTTAATACGCTTGTAGCGGTCAGTTATTTCAGGATGTTTCTTAGAACGCAATAAACCATTTGCAATTTGTACCAGTATTGGTTTAATATA
>NZ_KE159748.1:199344-317282 GCF_000403455.2 Dorea sp. 5-2
TGCGATTTAATACGCTTGTAGCGGTCAGTTATTTCAGGATGTTTCTTAGAACGCAATAAACCATTTGCAATTTGTACCAGTATTGGTTTAATATAATTACCAGCACGGGAAATTCGAGTCGATTTGATTTTTTTGTTGCTTTGGTCATTGCGGGGACAACATCCTGCCCATGAAACGAGGTGCTTAGCTGTGGGGAAGACAGACATATCACCGCCGATTTCGGAAAGGATTTGTATGGCAGTCATGGGACGTTTACCAAATCCTGGAACTGTACGAATTAGATCAAGAGCAGCTTCATATTTATCAGAGAGACGAAGGATCTCCCGTTCTATTTCTTTAAGATGCTTTTCTAATTCATCGATATGGTTGAGACACTGGCGAAGCTTTACGGCCTGTTCGGGAGAAATAGCTCCATCAACAGCAGCCTGGATTTCTTCGACAGGTGTTTTACAGCGGCCATCTACGAAAGGCGCTACATCAAAAATTTCCCCGGGATGAGCGAGCATATATTCCGTAATGGAACGAGAAGATTTTCCAAACACATCACTGAAGACATCGTCCAGTTTAAGGTTTGATACGGTAAGACAATTCTGTGCACGGTTCTTTTCACCGGTAATCATACAGGTGAGTTTGAAACGGTATCTAACCAGATCTCTTAAATGACGGATGTCGGCAGGCGGGATAAAGGAAGGCTTAATCATTTCACACATGAATAAGTTGCAGATCCATTTTGCGTCCTTTCGGTCAGTCTTATTTCCTTTTTGAGGTTTTGTATATTTGGGATGAGCGAGGATAACAGAAATATCCGCTTTTTCCAAAACATTGAATACAGGGATCCAGTATTTGCCTGTCGATTCCATGCAAACTTCAGAACAATTGTACTTTGCAAGCCAATCACACAGTTCCTTCAATCCTTTGGAAAAAGAAGAGAAACGAGCTTGCTTGTATTCAGTTCTGCCATTCGAATCTGTGATACCGATACAGGCATAGATCCAAGTTTTGTGGACATCAAGTCCACAGCAGTTGAAACGAAAAATTTTAAAAGCCAATAAAATAACCTCCTGCTATTTGTAGGAATAAAACTGACAGGGACTGGTCATCCGGCAAAATCGAGTCGACTTAGGAAGAGATAAGTTTACGGGCTACTGGAATGCGCCATTCATTGATGCCTTAACGGATGACCGACAACATATAATTATGCGAGGTCGCCGCTATACAGCCCCGCCACTCACCTCCACGTGTTCTGTAGTGTGTCAGTCTTATTAATAAGATAATACCAGAAGGAAAATAAATTAGAAAGCGAAAGTGGCTAAACGGGTTTCATAACCCCATCGGTGCCTTTCGCAGAAAGGCGGATTATAATTATGATAAAAGGACGAAAGAGCATCAGTGTAGGATAAAGAAATGTTTTAAATAGGTGTCAAAAGGCACGTGCGGCATGGATGCATCCATCCATTCTACAGAACCCTGCTGACCCGGATGCGACATACCGGGAAAGGCCGGGAGACAGCACCGTGGGTACGTGTTGTAAAAAGGATTAAATACAAGCCCTTTTGACTTCCCTAATTTTTTGACATTATATCCCGAGTATGATATAATGTAAGGCATCAGGACAGCAATGTAAGGTGTAAAAGAGGTGATTTGGAATGTCATTAACAAATGAAGACCTGTTGGCAATTTCTCAATTGCTGGACACAAAATTAGACGCAAGATTAAAGCCGATCGAGAATGATATCAAATCAATCCGGGACGAACAGATACTGATGAAAGATGAACAAAGGAGACTCTGGGAAGGACAAAAAGGACTTTGTGACGAGCAGAGAAAACTTTGGGAAGGACAAAAAGAGCTTCGAGACGAACAAAAGAAGATTCGAGACGAACAGAAAGAGCTTCGAGACGAACAAAAGGAGCTACGAGATGAGCAAAGGAAACAGAGGGAGGAACTAAAGGAGCTTCGGGAAGGACAAAAAGAGCTTCGGGATGAACAAAAGAGAATCAACTTGATCATTGAAAATGATATTCTGCATGGCATTAATATTCTGGTTGAAAATTACGTACCTGCGGCAAAGCGGTTTGAGAAGGCGGTAGAGCGGATGGACGCAATGCAAGCCGATATTGATATCATGAAAAAAGTGCTTGCGGAACACAGTGAGAAGCTGGAAAAGATATCATAGTTTAAAGATCAGGCTCGTAATACATATGAAGATAAAATATGGGAGACGGACAGTATATGTTAGTCTCCCATTAACTATTGGAAGAATTATTCTTTGTAACAGAGGAAAAAATATGATATAATACAGTGACCGGCAGATCAAGCGGTTCTTACGTCACTATACAGGATTAACAACGGAGTATAAAGGAGAAATGCAAGATGGTTAGAAAAGGGGAAGTACAAAGAAGAATAATAACTTTTGCTTTGATTTTTGTAATGGTGTTATCTCTCATGCCGTTACAAAGCGTCAAGGCATCCGAGGTGAACCAAGAAATATCAGAGGAGGATCCGGAAGTATCAGAATCACTTATCAAGTACATATATGTGGAAAATCCATATCAGAATACGCCGGGAATACAGAATATAGCGGTTTCTTTCCAGGATGGAATAAATATCACGAATGCGGTATTGACGTATGAGAAGGAAGGGACGGCAGAACTGGCGGAGGTTTCGGTTAGCGAGGTTCAAGAGGGAACCGCATTATTTTCAATTGATTATACGGATGAATCGCAGTCAGGGATCTATCGTCTGGTGAAGGTTACGGCAGAGGCGGACGGATCTGTACATGAGATCGACCTGAATGAGATCGGAATCGACAGCCGGTACGGTGTGAATCAGGAATGTACGACAGAACCAGATGCGGTGGTTGAAGAGGACGATGCGAAGATGTCGAGATCCGGCGGCGCCGAAGAGCCGGGTGTAGAGGCAACGTTCTTTACCTTGGACGATGAGGGTGAACTTACAGAGAATGATACCATCGGAGAAGCCATCGAGACGGCGAACGAAGACGGTATGGAGAACATGGCAAGGGGCGCTAAGGCAGCCGCTGCGTATGCGTCGGAAAGAGATAAGAATCTTGTGATCGTTCTGGATCCGGGGCATGGAGGATCTGACGGCGGCGCTTCCGGTAATGGTGCGAATGAGAAGGATCTTACGCTGAAGATTACGAAATACTGCCGTGAGGAATTGGAAAAATACAGCGGCGTCACGATCTATATGACCCGGGAGACGGATAAGGCAGTGGACCTGTCTGAAAGGGTGGACTATGCCAAGCAGATGGGTGCGAATGTATTCATAAGCTTTCATCTGAATTCGACAGGCTTAGGTACGGCAAAAGGAGCGGAAGTCTATTATCCAAACAGTAATTACCGTCCCAATGTAGGAAGCCAGGGAGCAGCGTTGGCGCAGCAGATCCAGAATGAATTGGTGGCGTTGGGAATCGTAAACCGCGGGATCAAGATCAGGAACAGTGCGTCGAACAGTACATATCCGGATGGTTCTCTCCAGGATTATTATGCTGTGATCCAGAGAAGTAAGCGTGCGGGGTTCCCGGGACTTATCATTGAACATGCTTTTATTGACAATACAGATGATTTTAACAGGTATCTGAGTTCAGATGCGAAGCTGAAAGCGCTTGGTCTTGCGGATGCACAGGGAATTGCCAATTATTTCGGATTAGGAAAAGGCGAGTGGAAATCAGACGATAACGGATGGAAGTTCCAATATACGAATGGAACCAATCCGAAGAGTACCTGGGAGTTTATCGCAGGGTTTTGGTACTATTTTGATGCGGACGGTTACAGGATGACCGGTTTCCAGACGATCGGCGGCGCGAAATACTATTTGGAAGACGACGGTAAGATGAAGATCGGCTGGCTGCAGAGCGGTGATAAAAAGTATTATTTTGACGTATCAGGAGCTATGCAGAAAGGCTGGCTGCTGCTTGACGGTTCCTGGTATTATATGGATTCGGATGGAGCGATGACAACCGGTTTCCAGACGATCAGCGGCAAGAAATATTATCTGGATCCCCAAAGCGGCATTATGATAATCGGCTGGCGGAAGATTGACGGTAAATGGTATTATTTTAACGGAAGCGGCCATATGATGACCGGCTGGGTCTGGGTAGAAGATAAATGTTATTATATGGATGAATCCGGAGTAATGGCAGAGGATACATGGATTGGAGAGTATTACGTAGACAAGAGCGGCGCGTGGATTCCCGGAAAGAAGAAAGATGATGCCCAGGGCGGGAATCAGGGCGATAAACCCTCTGAACAGAAAGCAGGCTGGATCAAGAGCGGGGATCTCTGGTGGTATCGTCATGCTGACGGAAGTTATACCAAGTCAGATTGGGAAGAGATTGACGGCAAGCGCTATTACTTTGACGCATCAGGCTGGATGAAGACCGGTTGGCTGTTGTTGGAAGGTAAATGGTATTATCTGGATGCGTCAGGCGCGATGAAGACCGGTTGGCAATGGGTAGGCGGCAAGTGCTATTATATGGATGAGTCCGGAGTGATGGCTGCAGATACCTGGATCGGTGAAGATTATGTAGACGGAAGCGGCGTATGGGTTCCGGGAAAGAAGAAAGAACCGGCAGGCTGGATCCAAAGCGGCAGCCGTTGGTGGTATCGCCACAGTGATGGAAGTTACACCAAGTCAAACTGGGAGAAGATTGACGGTACGTGGTATTATTTCGATGCGTCAGGCTGGATGAAGACAGGTTGGCTGTCGACAGGCGGCAAATGGTATTATCTGAGTGCATCCGGCGCGATGGCGACAGGATGGACCTGGGTAGGAAACAAGTGTTATTATCTGGATGCATCTGGTGCGATGGCTGCGGATACCTGGATCGGAGAATACTATGTAGACGGAAGCGGCGCATGGATACCGGGGAAGACAAAGCAGGAACCAACGGGCTGGATCCAAAGCGGAGATCGCTGGTGGTACCGTCACAGTGACGGAAGTTATACCAAGTCCAATTGGGAGAAGATCAATAGCAAATGGTATTACTTTGATGCAGCGGGCTGGATGAAGACCGGGTGGCTTTTGCTTAAGGATACATATTATTATCTGGATCCGGCGTCCGGAGCGATGCAGGTCGGATGGCTCAATGAGAACGGCAGCAAATATTATCTGAATCCGCAGACGAATTCTTATGGAGCAGAAGGCAGCATGGCAAAGGGATACCGCGAGATCGACGGCGAGTGGTACTTCTTTAACAAGAAGCGTTCTCCTGTAGGCGCATTATACTATACAGGCGTTACTCCGATCATGGGAGAGAGCGCTCTGGGTAATGATGAGAATACGGTGGTAAGTAAGATGGTCAGCCAGTTTACGAATCATGGCAAGCCATATCCGGGAGAAGAACTTGCTAAGGGAGGCGCACCGGATATTACAGAGTTCTGTAAGATTATTTATCAGGAAGCTCTGATAGAAGGTGTAAGACCGGAGGTCGTATTCGCACAGGCGATGTTGGAGACGGGTTATCTGCAGTTTGGCGGAGATGTGAAGATCGATCAGTTTAATTTCGCCGGGATCGGCGCAATCGGCGGCGGGGAACCTGGCGAAAGATTTCAGGATGTACAGACAGGGTTAAGGGCGCAGGTTCAGCATCTGAAGGCATATGCATCGAATGAAGCTCTGAATCAGGCTTGTGTGGATCCTAGATTCAATAAAGTTACCAGAAACAGCGCGCCTTACATCGAATGGCTGGGAATTCAGGAGAACCCGACAGGCGCGGGTTGGGCAGGAGGAGCCGAATATGGATTTAATATGATAAAGAATCATATAAATCCGATGCTGCAGTAGATGCAGGCTGATAAAAACGAAAGGAAGGGATGATTATGAAAAAGAGATTGTGGTTTCTGGCTTTCGCATTGATATTCATGCTGTGTTTTACGGCGTGCGGTAAGGAGGAAGAACCGCAGCCGTCGACAGATGTTCCGGAAGAAGAGATACAGGACACAGATGAAGAAGATGAGACGGAAGATGTGGATTCGGAGGATGGCTCGGACGAAGTTTTGGCAGAAGACAGTCAGGACAGTGACCCGTCAGGATCGGATCTTGCGGAACCGGACGCAGGCCCAGCCAGTATTACCGTTTTTTATAGTAATGCTGACGCGACCGGGCTTGACTCCGAGGAGGTGCAGATTGCTGCCTTATCACCGGAGGAAGTGCTGAAGGCATTGGTGGAGAAGGGGGCGCTGTCCGCGGATATTCAGGTTCTTTCATTGGAGACTAAGACGGTAGACGGAAAAGAATCCGTAGAAATGGATCTGAATGAAGCGTTTGTTCCGTATCTTTCCAGTGTCGGTTCCACAGGTGAATATTATGTGATGGGGAGTGTATGTAATACATTCCTTAAGGCATATGACTGTGAGCAGATCAAGATTACGGTCAATGGCGAGGATCTGGCTACCGGACATGCGGAATATCCGGGGTATATGACAGAATTCCCAGGGGAATAAGTTGAATGAGTAAGTTTTTTATAGGCGGTCATAAGACCGCCTGTTTTAGTTGAGAGTGATGATCAACCTAAAGAATTTAGCTCCGTATTTGCTCTATTACAAGATTTATATTACCAATATTGTTCCAGGATGGATATGTGGCTGTAAATATTGTGTAGCATAATATCAATGTGGACACTGAATAAAATGTCAAAGCGTTGCAGATTATGTGTGGCTGAATGAAAAATATTGTACATCAAAATTTACACAGAAAACAGGGAGTGCTTTATTTGATATTTTGTTTAAGAAATTTTATAATGGCAGAAACAGGGGTGATTTCATAGGTATGTCAACTGGAAGTGCCCTTGCGGCACTCACAGGGAGTCTGATATCCCAGGCAACCCTTACCACCATAGGAGTGCTGGTTCCTTCGCGCAAGACCAACGAGCTGAGATTGGAGATACCGTGTCTGTCGGCGGAGATGCGGTACGTGCCGTCTGTTGGCGAGATCATTTTTTCGTCAACATCAAAAGAGGTGGGATTTTGCTCTTTGGGCTTGGCATTATGCTGGCGGCGAATGAAGTGGAGCGGGCATCCAGGCGCTGATCCAATGCAAAAATTTTTCTGTAAATCTTCAGGTTTCCCTTGCTATTATTTCGGTATGCCGATATAATACTACCGAAGGGAGTGAGGAAGATGATCCTGGACACACTGTTGAAAAAGCAAAATATAACAAAATATCGTCTTGCAGTGGAGGCAGGCATTCCCCATGCAACTCTGAGTGATATCTGCAGTGGTAAGACTCGGCTAGAAAAATGCTCGGCTGAAACCATCTATAAAATTGCAAGGGCTCTTGGCGTTTCCATGGAGATTCTGACGGAGGACGGAATCCGGGCAACAGAAAGAGAACACACCTATGAGCAGGGATTGCCGGAATACCTGCAGCATGATCTGGATGCGTATAAGGACGGTTTGAAAAAAGGCGTGTCCTATTTGGACTGCTTGTGGGGAGAGTTGTATGGCAGCATCGATATTGCACAGATCAATGACGGCGCAATCACGCCGGAACACGCAGATTATCTGCGGCGGAAATATTTGTGGAGGGAACGAGGATATGAATAGAACCATTGATTTCACAAATTGCAGACGGATGCCTGGGCGGGCTTATAACGGGGCAAACGGAAAAAAGATCGCAGTGGAATTTGAGGGGAATCAGTATATGCTGAAATTTCCTCCTTCCGGAGAGGGAAAGCTCACTGAGCTGTCCTATACCAACAGTTGCTTCAGCGAACACATTGCCAGCGGCATTTTTAATCTTCTCGGCGTAGAGACCCAGAAAACGAAGTTGGGTACGTTTACCATCGCCGGAAAGACGAAGGTAGTGTGCGCCTGCCTGGATTTTACGGTGGAGGGAAAGCAACTTTTGGATTTCTGCTCGATTAAGAATACCATTCTGGATTCTGACTCCAACGGGAGCGGAACAGAGTTGGAGGATGTTTTGGAAACCATCGATAAGCAGCAATTTGTTGATCCTGTCCGACTAAAGGATCATTTTTGGGATATGTTCGTGGCAGATGCACTGCTTGGAAATTTTGATCGTCACAATGGAAATTGGGGATTCCTCTATGACCCGGCAGAGAAAAAGAGTAGTATCGCGCCGGTCTTTGACTGTGGAAGCTGTCTGTTGCCCCAGGCAGATGAGGAAGTGATGCGTAAGGTATTGACCGATTCGGTAGAGAGGGATATGAGAATCTTTCGTTTTCCCACCTCCGCACTTAAGCAGAGGGGACGGAAAATCAATTATTATGATTTCTTGCTCCGGGCAGAGGACGAGGATTGCGGTCAGGCCGTTAAACGCATCTATGAGAGAGTTGACATGGAACGGATTAGGTCGTTTATTGACGAAATTCCGTATCTGATGGATCTGCAGAGGCAGTTTTATAAGAGCTATATCGCAGCAAGGCTTGATCTGCTCCTTCGGCCTGCTTATGAAATGATGGCTCAGGAAGCGCCGGAGCAGACCGAGCCAACGCTTACGATGTAACGATCAAATATCAGATTTATGACGCCTGATGGATATTTTTCCAAAACTTTTCCAGGCAATTGCATTTTTGATGCTGCAGGAGAAGCAGGGAGTCCGTGAGTTAGGAGGAGAGCTTAGTAAAATTATATACCAGGAGGAAAGCGGGCGTACTATGAAAAAATGGTGAATCATGCAATCAGCTGGCTTGAACAATCCCATATCATGTCGCAAAGACTGCGGACAGACTGTTAGAAGATGGTAAGCTTGATTATCTGTATCTTCTAAAAGGGGATATGAAAGGCGGAACTTATGCCGCCTTCATTTGGCACAAATCTCCCACAAAATGGAAGTATGACAGGATCAACTAAGCACTTTGCCGTAACCGTGAGATCACCATGGCGACCCCAAGGATCGCAGCAGCAAATAAGACCTGCATCCCGTAACACGTATAGAGGGACGCCTGCTGTGCAGAACTTAAGGAGCTGTTATTTGCCAGAAGCCCAGTGGCGACTTCATACCAGTAAGCAGGAAGAAACTGTGCGAAGGTCCGTACGCCCTTTCCTAGTATCTCCAGATCAACGAATACGCCGCACAGGAAAGACATACCAAGGGATACCACATTGACCACCGGGCTGAGTGCTTCCTCGCTGTGCACCAGCGTTCCGATCAGGAAAGACAGCGACAGCGCAACCAGCGTCATGAGGAAACTGTTGAGCATGTAGTAAGGCATGTTGGGGTCGTTGGTAAATGTGCTCCCATACATCAGGAACGGCATAAGGGTACAGATGCCGTAGACGGCGCCCCCGACCGTGGCAAATCCCAGGATCAGCTGTAAGTTCTGGCTGCGTGCAGGAACTGCCGAGCACATCATCCGTCTCTTCACATCCTGGTTGTGGAAGGCGATCATGATGTAACTCATAGAATAGCAGAGGATGGAGATCAGGATATAGGGCATATACTGATACATAAAAGCATGAAGCGGCTGTACCCCGCCGAAACCATTCTTGTCGATGAGCGTCACTTCTGCTTTGTCCGTGCAGTTGTCAATGACACTTTGGACGGCGTCAGAGAGTGGAAATCCGCTCCTTGTCATGATCCGTACGTCATTCATGAATGTATTGATCTGCTGATCCACATAGAATCCGCTGTTGCTGCCCGGAACCTTCGTCACCGGAAGCGCCTCGTCCCCATAAAGGCATCGTTGTTCAACATCTTCCGGAATGGTCACAACATAGTAGATTTCCCGATAGAATATGCGATCCTGGATAATAGCAGGGTCATTGGGAAGATCCACCAACGTATGGTACTGGCTGAGGTAATCCGTAAGTCCTTCGGCAAGCCTGCCGCCGTCCTGGTCGATCACGGCGATATCCAGGCTGACCTGCTCAAATTCATCCATATTTCCCCCGGTTGCCTTCTGGACCAGGACTGCTATGGACAGAAAGATGATGAGGTACAGGATCACCATACGGATATTTCTCTTTGTGATCGTAAGAAATCCTCTATATACTGTCATAACGTTCCCTCCTTATGCCTAAAAATGCGACTGTTAGAAGCAATGTACTCATCACGGCGAGAATCACAAGGCATCTGGTAAACCGTTCCATGTCGTTATAGATGCCCATGCAGTAAAATGCGTCGCTTAGGACTGCCGCCGGATTGATGCGGTTGATGATGGGGCAGTGAAGTTCAATGATATTCTTCATATTGCCGAACATCAATCCCGCCAGGAAGCCGGGGAACAGTGTAAATAGTACGCAGACGCCGATCTTCATTCCATAGGATATCCGGGCGAGACATCCTATGGCGACACCCAGGCAGACGCCGATCATGCTGCCCATGAAATCTACCAGAAGCAGGGCGCCGACGTCGTTTCCCAGACTGATCCCAAGCACATGGGTAATATACAGGCACAGGATCAGGATATTGAAAAAATGGATGATGAATAGTACAGTCATGTCGATCAGGATCAGGGTAAGCTTATGTGTCGGCGTAATGCTGCGCCTTGCGCCAAGCGCCGATATATTCGCCTGCCCGTCTATGCTTGACTGGACGCCTAAGAATGCTCCGGAGAGGCAGGCATAGGCGACTAACGCAAAAAAATACTGGACATTGGGGTTTAAGTCTTTGCCGCCAAGGGAAACCTCGGCAGTCGTATTCCGGTAATCATTCATAGCGTCTAAGGCGTCCGGAAGTTTCTCCGGATGGGTCATGGCAATCTCGCGGAACATGGCGGCATTCTGGTTGTAGCTTTCCAGAACGGATGTCAGGATACTCTCGTTGAGGCCGTTCTTAGCAACAGTCAGGGAAGGAGTGTCTCTGACATAGAAGATACCGGAGATGGTCTCTTCATTCAGTGCACTAAGCGCTTCTGATTCCGTGGAAATATCCTGGATGTCCAGCGTCTCGCCGTCCATCTGTGTCAGGAAGCCTTCAAAGGCTTGGGCATTTTCCGACGGATCCGTATCTTTGACCACGGCGACCTTGATCTTATCCCAGCGGGATTCTCCCGTGCTTTCAAGCCCGGCGCTTCCGAAAGACAGGTAGAAGAGAGTGCCGAGTATGATCGGGAATAAAAGCGCCCAGAACATATTCGAGGAATTCCGTATGGTCTGTACGAAACGATATCTGAATAAATGCAACATTCCTCATTCCTCCTAATCTCTTAATTCTTTGCCTGTGATCTCAAGGAAAACGTCGTTGAGAGTGGGCAGTTCCGAGAAGACTCTGCCGAAACGGACGTCCTTCTCCTGTAAATAATTCAGGAGGCGCACCAGGTTGTGCCTTGCGGCGCCGAGCCGTATCTTTAATATCTGGTCTTCATAGCTTACGTCGAAGACGTGGGGAAGTTCCCGGATTCCGGAAAGCAAAGTTTCGTCTAATGCGATGGCTTCGATGGTGATGGTTTCGCCGGTCTTGATCATCTGTTTCAATTCTTCTGTGGTTCCCGTTGCCAGCACATGTCCGTGGTCGATGATGGCGATGCGGGTGCAGATCTGTTCTACCTCTTCCATATAGTGAGAGGTGTAGATGATGGTGGAACCCTGCCGGTTCAGCTCTACGATCCCTTCCAGGATCTTATTGCGGCTCTGCGGGTCTACGGCAACGGTAGGTTCATCCATGATGATAAGCCTGGGTTTGTGGACGATGCCGCAGGCGATGTTGAGCCTTCTTAACAGGCCGCCGGAGAGCTTCTTCGGGCGCATTTTCGTAAAGTCTTCTAACCCTGTAAAGGCAATCGCTTCCTCGACGAGCTGACGCCGTTTTGCCTTGTCCCGGATGTACAGGCCGCAGAAATAGTCGATATTCTCACGGACAGTCATCTGTTCGAATACGGCGACATTCTGCATCACGACTCCGATCTGCCGCTTGATGTCGTAGCTGTTAGGGGTCATGTTTTTGCCGAATATGGTGATGGTGCCTTTGTCGTACCGAAGCAGTGCAAGCAGGCAGTTGATGGCAGTGGTCTTGCCGGAGCCGTTAGGCCCGAGTAGCCCGAAGATCTCTCCTTCCTGTATGGTCAGATTCAGGTGGTCAAGCGCCACCAGGTTCTGATACCTTTTCACCAGATTTTCTATCCGGATAATATTGGTTGACTGCATAGAATCGCCTCCTGGTTTCATAATGATGTAGTCTGGATTATATTGTATTTATAGTTAGTATAATGTACGGATGTCTATGTTGGTAGTGTCAGGTGTCAGAAGAAGATATGACAAATGTAATGTTGAATACTTTCGATTTTGGAAGCCAAAAACATAGTTTTCACGGACAATATGCTGCGGCAGAATATGATTACTGTTATAATGCATGGCATATATTATGTGGATTTTATAAAGGAGTATGAAATGAAGAGATACAATGGTATGGAGGTAGAGGGTATTAAATTGGGAGTCCGTAACATAGAGGACTTGGGATTATCAAGTAAGGATGCATTGGAGAAAAGTGTCGTCTGGCTCAGGGAGAAGTATGAGATAACAGGTGATGTAAGGTATCTGGACAAAGCTGTATGGCATATCTATGCTTATCTGGAAATGGGATATCCGTATGAAAGCGCGAAGGAAGAATTTCAGGCTGTATTGGATGCGCTTGGAGAGAAAGAAGAAGAGGTGTTCCCGAAACGAAGCTGGGGAAGTAAGAAGGTTCCCTTGAAGAAGATGCGGATTAACCAGTTGTTGGGTAGATGGAACCCGGGCTTACAGTCGATGAAAATATCTGACGCGGTGGAGGATATCATAGAAAAAGCCAGAAACAGGCAGGTCGGAGAATACACATATCATTGCGGAAGGGTGATCAAACAGGATGGAGAAAATACTTTGTGGGAGAATACCTGTAGGCTCTATGTCCGAGATGAGGAAGTTGTGTTCTATAATGTAAATAAGGGTAAATATTATATTCTTGCAGAATGAAGCGCGGATTTGGGGCTTTTCACGGTCAAAAATGAATTTTTAAGGACAAAGGGATGAAAAAATTCCAATTTGTGGTATTCTTATAGGTGTAAGGTTGGATGGAATCGACCGGAAGAGAGGGCAAATGATGAATATTGCACTTATAGATGATGAGGCAGCAATTTTAGGAAATGTCAGAAAGTGTGTTGAGAATGAGATTGTCCCGCAGGATGAGGCGAGCCTTTTTACTTATACACGGGCGAAAGATTTTCTTCAGGCAATGGAACAGGGGTATGAGTTTGATATCCTGGTTTCGGACATTGATATGCCGGATATGGGCGGACTGGAGTTGGGGAAGCAAATACAAGAAAAAGGCAGCGGTCCATATCTGGTATTCCTGACGGCGTATCTTGAGTATGCGGCGGAGAGTTATATCATAGAGGCATACCAATATATTCTCAAGGAAGATATGGAAAAGAGGCTGCCGCCTATCCTGAGACAGTTGATTGACCGCGTGAAGAAGGAGAAACAACAATTCAGGATGATTGGCACACCGACAAGTAAGGTGCGGGTGTATTATAGGGATATGATATACATAGAGAAGGAAAAGGGATCAAAATATATTTGCTACATAACAGAATATGGTATATATAAAGAAAGAATTCCATTAAATCAACTGAGTCAGGAACTTGTAAGTGATGAATTTATCTTAGTTGAACGTAGATACATTATAAATGTTTCACATATTGCCAGTATGAAAGATGGTATGATTCTGATGGATAATGAGGCGAAGATATTTGTTAATAGAATCAGCTTCAAGAAAATAAAAGAGCAGATTAGTCTGTACAGGGGGAACCTGTAATGGGAATTGAGGCTCTTCTTATAGGAATTTCTCTTTTTGAAGTGGGGATGTTGTACTGGCTGTTATGTGGGACTGTATTAGAGAAAAGATATTTTCAAAAAAAAGATTGGGTAATTCTATGTGTGAATATTGTTAGTGTTGGTGTGGGTGAAGGGATAAATCGTAGTTTGCTTTTTTTCTCGCAGAATATTTTTCTTGTTAGTGTTGTATTTACATGCATATGTGTGGTTGCGATAAATGGACAGAATAAACTATTAAAAACAATAATAGTCATTTTGTACTATACAATAGTAGCCTTGATAGATTTTTTGTTGCGTTTATGTGCATGACAGTATTAAGAAATGAGTTTGAAAATATAGTTTATGTATATGCAAATTCGTTCATGGAAAGTATGCTTTTTATTTGTGCAAGGCTTATAATAGCTGTTTGTATATGTCTGGTTGTCAAGCAAAGGTTTAACGAGTCATATATACGTGAATATCAGAGGCTATTATTGGTTATTATGATAATTATGTGTCTGGTGTTAAGGCGTTATCAGATAGAAATTGTAAGAATGATGTATGAGGGCAGGGCACAGGAAGGAGGAACAACAGGACTTTCTCTTATGGGTGTTGTGCTGATTACACTTTTTACCGGAATCGTGTACTTGAAGAACAAGACGCTCGAGAAGGAAAAGGAATTGCTGATTATGCGTGACACTATGGTGACACAAAAGTATACGGAATTAGAAAAAGCCATGGAAAAGAACCGGCAGTTATCCCATGATCTGAAGAACCATATATTGGTTTTAAAGCATTTTAAGATGGAAGAGGATTATGAAGGGATAGATAAATATATAGAAGAAATAGAACAGAATTTTTTTGATATAAAGAGAAGAGTCTGGACAGGAAGCCAGATCGCAGATATGATTCTGGAGCAGAAGAGAACCCTGGCAGAACAGGAAGGTATAACATTTACAATACAGGCAGTTCCGATTGCAAAGTGGATGTTTGATGACAGTGAGACTTGTTCCCTGTTAGGAAATCTTCTGGACAATGCGATTGAGGCGAGTAGGAGAATAGACGATAATGTGGAAAAATGGGTATCTGTAAAGATAGAGAATCAAAAACAGTTATTATTTATAAAGATAGAAAATTCGGTCAGTGAGATACCAGTTATGAAAGATAAGAGACCTATTTCAGTTAAACAGGATAAAATAAGACATGGATATGGTCTGAAAAGTGTGGAACGAATTGTGAACAAGTATGAGGGAATGATTACATACAAAGGCAAAGACAGAGCTTTTCAAGTAAAGCTTTTGTTTTGATAAATATTAATAAAATGAAAGGAGGATGTGATATGCAAAAAGATTTAATTATGGATTATGCGGGAGACTTGTCTATGGAACTTGAGGAAATAGAAAAGTTAATTCCGGATGAGGGACAAATGGAAAGTGCATATACACAGACTAAGATGTGTGCAACTTTGTTAACTCTATTGTGTTGTTGATCACAAGAAATGTGATAGGGCTGTTGTGAAATGATAGACTTATACCAATAGTATGAGTGTTAATTTTACAATGGCTTTTTTATTATAATTTTAAAGAAAGTTATGAATAGAAGAGGAAAAGGAATGTTTTTTGAAGGATTTTATGAAGCATTGATTAAATCTGGACTCAATTTGTTGCAACAGAAAGTTCGAGATAAGAAATCTTTGGAAAGTATATTTCCAGATTTTAAAGAGCAGTTGGCACATCGTTTGCAGAATGTGTGTATCCGAACATTGATCGTAGAAATGCATGACTATGATAACCGTGGAGATTTAAAGGGAAAAGATTCAAAAGAAAAATACGAATATTTTTGCAAGGAGATAATTAAAAAAGAGGAATTTATGCAAAGAACATTTGCACGTTATCCGGTTCTATGCCAGTGCACAGAAGAAACAGTGAAGAATATGGCAGCATTTTATGCATACATCATAGAATGCTTTCAAAAGGATAGTCAGGCGATACAACAGATGTTTTGCCAGGGGAAAGAGGTGCGAAGTATCCACAGGATAAAAGGTGGTTTTTCGGATGTACATAATAAGGGGCGGTGTGTGGTAAGGGTTCTATTGGATAACGAAGTAGAGATTCTGTACAAACCTCGATCAATGGATAATGAAAAGAGATATGCAGATATGCTGAAATGGTTGGTCAGAGAAACTGGGATTAGCCAATATGACTATGCAATCTTATCATATCCAGACCATAGCTGGTGCTCTATTGTCAGTTATGCATCCTGTGATTCGCAGAAGGAATTACAAGGCTATTATCAACGGATAGGCGTACATCTGTTTCTGGCATATCTGTTGGGAACGAAAGATTTGCATTGTGAGAATATCATCGCATTTGGCAGATACCCGGTACTGATCGATCTGGAGACATTGACAAATATCCGCTATAACCGCAACCGAGTAACTGCAAATGATGAGATCTTCTATCAACTGTCACAATCCGTATTATATACAGGGATTCTGCCGTTCTATCACTGGAATCAGGAAGGGAAAGGAGTCAACAGCAGTGTGGTAAGTGGTACGGCAGGACAGCAATATCCTTTTAAAGTTCCGGTGATCATTCATGGGGGAACTTCTGATATGAGGATTGCATATCGGTATCCGGAATCAGTGAAAAACCAGAACCTTGCAACGATAAGGGGAGAGTTTAGGGAGCCGTTGCAGTATATGGAGAACTTGCAAAAAGGATTTCGGGCGGCATATTTTGCGGTTATGAAGAAAAAAGAGGAATTCCGTATATTATTAGGGAGATTGAAAGGCTTGAAGTGCCGGTATCTGATGGCAGATACACAGCGTTACAGTATGGTTCTGTCGGGTTCCTATCATCCGGAACTGCTGAGAAATCAGGCGGATCGGGAGCAATTTCTCTATTCTATGCAAAAGGGGAGGAAGCAGGACGAGAAAGAAATCGTGGATAGGGAAGTAAAGGCGTTATCAGGTGGTGATATTCCATATTTTTACTATAATATGGATGAAACGGATCTAAGAGATAGCCAGGGCGGGAGAATCAAAGCTTATTTTGCGTGTAGACCGATAGATCTGCTATATCAAAAAGTAGAAGAACTGTGTGAAAAAGATATGGGAAAACAGTGCGAATATATAGAACTTGCATTGGAGATGACGACCGATAGAACCGAACGGTTTATGAACGGAGTATACCGTTTAAAAGAATACAATATTTTGAAAATGGATAAGGCTGTAAAGTTAGCACGATTGAAGAAGAACATCGAGGTATTGACGGAACGTGTACTGCGAAATGTAGTATGGAACTGTGAGCATAATGAGGTGAGTTGGTATACGGTGCAGTTTTCTGGCGGGAGCAGTAAGAGCTGGTCGATTTGTCCGATGAATATGTATCTGTACGACGGCTTAGCGGGAATGTTGTTGTTAATATATAGCTTGAAGAGGAAGGACAAGAGAGCGGAGATTGCCGATATTTATGAAAATCTGAAAAAAAGGCTGTTCCAATATACGGATGCAGGTTTACAGTCATTAGAACATCTTCAAACCCAGAATACGGGAATCTATGAAGGGGAAGGTTCGGTTATATATATATACATACTTGCTGATGTATCAAGAGGGGGCGGGAGAGGAATATCTGGATTATGCGCAAAGGCATGTCCGAATCATAGAGCAATTAATTGAGGGAGATGTGAAATATGATCTGCTTAATGGAAATGCCGGGGCAATCCAGGCATTGTTGCTGTTGTATGAAATCATTCCAGATAAAATATATCTTGAAATAGCAGAAAGTGCAGCGGATATGTTGGAAAAGTCAGCAAAAAAACAAGAATGTGGGATTGGCTGGATAACGGAGGAAGGAATGCCGCCCATGGCGGGAGCGGCACATGGGAATGGCGGGATATTGGTGGCTTTTTTACACTTGTGGCATGTGACGTCGAAAGACAAATATGAACAGTTGGCGGAGAAAATCTGGGAATATGAAGAATCCTTATATAATCCGGAGATGAATAACTGGATGGATGTGCGTGAGGGGAAACAAAAGATAGATGATATAGGGGCTATGGCATGGTGTCATGGAGCGCCGGGGATCTTGTATTCAAGGTTGAAGTGCTATAAATATGTAAAAGATCAGAAATGGAAGGAGCGCCTTAGAAAAGATATGTGCAGAGCATATAAAAAATTGAGGGAATATTGGGGAAGAGATAGTTGGTGTTTGTGCCATGGGATATGCGGGAATCTATGGATATTGGAAAAGGCATCAGAGCTTCTTGGGGATAAAAAAGAGATATTTAATTATTATCCGGCGAAGGAGGATGTTTATTTATTACCGCAGGAGAAGGAGAATCCAGGACTCATGAATGGATATGGAGGGATTTTATTGTATTTAATGCGAAGATAAATAGTAGGTGATTATATAATTTTTTAGTCTTGTTAGTGTGAAAAGAAAATTTTGACAGCTAAAAATGTATTTTTATGGACAATAGGTGGCATGATATTATAATAAGATTGACTTATCGAACAAATAATGATAGATGGTGGGCTTGAGAGAAATACACTAAAAAAGGGTAGACTTACCCCTTGGTGCTATCAGCTGCTTTTGATAGGGAGTTCGCGTTGTATAGTGCAAAAAAGGAGGCTGTCTATATCTCGACAGCCCCATATTCTGTGCTATTCCCCAATATGTTTTAGTGCTTACCAACGGCTATAAAAGATCTAGAAGATTTTCCGAACATTTTGTTATGCTTGTTATCAGTCGCTCTTTTGCAGCGTTAAAATACAATTCTGCATTTTTATTGTGAGAGTCAGAAATACGATTAAGGCTGTTATCGACACTGTATCCGTGAGTTTTCTGCTCCGTATAACTGAGCAGGAAACTAAGTTCATCGTTCCATTGAGCAGCCTGCCCGGTATGACCGATTCTCTTCCATGCATTGACGAGAGACTGAGTTCCGGAAATAAAGTTAAATCTTTCTCGAAGCCCTTTTTCCTGTCCTTGCATACAATCGTAAGGATTACTTATTGTTTTGTATTCTCCTGGCTTGAAATGAGCTAATGCCTGTAATTCAAGGGTGCTTGTATTATATGGATTGATTTGTTTTACGTTAATCTTTTCTTCAAAGTACATTCCATGCTCATCTACACCTTTTGCGATCAATACAGGTGAGTCGTCCGTAGATTCGGCGGCATGATAAAATTTATACCCACAATTGCCTGTACTATGATAAAAAGAAATGGAGTTACCGTCTTTTAAAGCATATTTACCTGGTATTTTCTTTATGTCATCCCAAGTAATCCCTTTTCCAACAGAGGTTTGCTCAATATAAGCCACGTTACCAGATATTGTGGTTTTGAATGCTTCACTTGAACTATTTTTTCTGCTTCTATTCGAGTCCTGGTATCTTGATTGACCTGTTGTTGAAGAATAATTTCTATAAAAATTATCTATCATTCAAAATTTTCCTCCGTTAGATTAAAAGTATAATTCAGATTCCATATTTTTGGAGTACCATTAGTTGAATTAAAAACTGCTTCCATTTTGTAAGCGCCAGGATGGTATATTTTTTGAGATTTATAATACATTTTCCAGCCTATGGCGTAAGTGTTAGAAGAGTTCATTATTCCATCTGTTTTATAGGCAATCAATTTTGTTCCGGCTAAAGTTACGCTTCCTGGTCCGGTTCCCATTTCTTCAATAACAAAATAAATGCATCTGTCTGTTTTATCGTATCGCCAACTTGGTAGTACCCTAAGACTTGTAATTGGTGGAGCCGCAACCCTAAGATTAGATTGAGGTTCCACATTATTAGAAGTTTCAGCGGCGAACGAAGTTACGGACATTCCCATTAACATGGCTAACATTAATAATAAACTTAATACTTTTTTCATTTTGATTCCCATAGATATAGTTTTCCTTTCAGTAAAATCTGATAAAGATTTTTTTACACTACTTTTTTGTTTCATACTTCTCCTTTCATTTATTAGATATTTTCCCAAATTATTTAACACATTAACATTTATGTGCTATTGGGAAAGCACAGCGCCAAGATTTTTTGCCTAATTAGTACAGAGCTGTTAAACGGAAAAATATCTTACATTTTTATTATAGTACTTTAGGGGAAAAACTCAATCGATTGTCCTTCAAAATTGATTTTTGGCTGTCAAAATTTCCAATTGCAAACATAAAAAAGCTGAAAGAGTGAATTCATAAGGCGGTGCTATTCCCTAAAAGAGGGAGCATTTGCCTATGAACAGCGTATTAAAGAAAAATATGATATTCAATAGTGTTCTGATGTTGAGGCTAGGCGTTCTGTCATTGCTATTTATGATTTATGTTGTATTATATTTTATGATTGGCATCATTACTACATGTGTAAATGTGCCGTTGAGTTCATATTAAATGGTGATGCTCGAAACACTAATAATTTATGGGGAAAATATAGTGGGGATGTGGTATAATCAGATTACGCGACGGACGGCGGGCATCTGGGAAGGATAACAGGAGGCGATGGGATGAAGCGTGTATTGGATCTGGCGGTGTTATGGATATACTGTATTACGGCAGCGATTTTTGTACCGGTTGACATTCCGTTTGTGGCGGCGTCTCTTGCGGCGGTGATCTATGGGTGCGGCAGCAGTTTGGTACGGTCAGGCGGTATACGGTTTGGGCTGACACTGTTGTTTCTTTCCTTTTCGGTTATATGTCCGCAGTTTCTGATCTACGTGCCTCTTACGGCATATACTTTGTTGGACGCAGTCCAACCTGCGGCGCAGGAAGGGAACCCAACCGGGCTGGATGAGGATATGGCTTGCAGATTGTCCCCGGGGTGTGATATATTGGATGCACGCAGTTATGTGTCAGGATTTCTGGTGTGTTGTTTCGGTGCAGCCTTTTATCTTTCTTCCGACCGGGCTTTGATCTGGTTTACGGCTGTGGGGTGTATGATCGCGGGGGTGGTACAGTATCAGACCGGGCGGTATGGCATGTTGGATGCAAAATACCGCAGAACCAGGGATGACAGTGTGGAGAAGAACCTGCTCCTGAGGGAGAAGAACCAGAGCCTCCTGGAAAAGCAGGATTATGAGATCTATACGGCGACTCTAAGGGAGAGGAACCGGATCGCAAGGGAGATCCACGACAATGTGGGACATATGCTGTCCCGGTCGATTTTGATGGTGGGGGCGATGAAAGCAGTCCACGGGGAAGGCAGTCTTAAGGAACCGCTGTGCCGGTTAGAGGATACCCTGAGCGCCGCCATGACCAGCGTGCGTGAGAGTGTCCACGATCTGCATGACGAGGCGATTAATTTAAAGGAAGTCCTGGAGAGCCTTACGGGAGAATATACTTTCTGCCAGACGCGGCTTGTGTATGACATGGGATATGAGGTCCCGCGGGAGATCCGGTATGGGTTCATTGCGATCGTCAAAGAGGCGCTGAATAATGTGATGAAGCACAGTAACGCTACATGGGTGCAGGTGGTGGCGCGGGAACATCCGGGGATGTATCAGCTGGTTATAGAGGACAACGGGACATCCGGGATCGGAAGAAAACATGACGGGTATGGCGGAGGGATCGGGATCCGTAATATGAAAGAGCGTGTGGATACATTCGGCGGTAATCTTGAGATTCAGACGCAGAAAGGCTGGAGGATCCATATTACCGTGCCGAAGAAGGCGGATGAAAGATGAGCCAAAAAGAAGAGAATGTGAGATATAAATGGGATGTAGTGGAGAAGAAAGAGGATTGCTTTATGAGAATTGTGATCATAGACGATGATTTGTTGGTAACGGGGGCGCTGAAAACCATATTGGAGGCTGATGATGACGTCACGGTTGCCGGGACGGGACAGGATGGCGGCGAGGCGCTTGGGCTTTATCGGAAATATCTGCCGGACGTGCTGTTGATGGACATCCGGATGCAGGAGGTCAGCGGTCTTGAGGCGGCGGAACAGATCATGAGAGAATACCCGGAGGCAAAGATCCTGCTTTTGACTACATTTGCAGATGACGAGTATATCGTGAAAGCATTAAAGTACGGTGTCAAAGGCTATCTGCTCAAGCAGGATTACGCAAGCATCCTTCCGGCGATCCGGGCGGTCTGTACCGGGCAGACAGTATTTGGGACGGAGATCGTCTCGAAGATCCCGCAGCTTCTGCAGGAGAAGAAGACGTTTGACTGGGCGGCATATGAGATCAGCGAGAAGGAGATAAGGGTCATGTCGCTGGTGGCGGAAGGATTCAGCAATAAGGAGATCGCACAGGAACTGTTCTTAAGCGAGGGGACAGTGCGTAATTATATCAGTAATATTCTGGAAAAACTCGGGCTGAGGGACCGCACACAGTTGGCGGTGCATTATCTGAAGGCTGTAGGATGATTTATTCCCGCGAGCAACGAGCCAAGCGGGCATGTTTAAAAAAGATTTGCAGAAGAAAAAGGAGATGAGAATCTATGATCGTACTGAGCAGAAAAGAAATCGAGGAACTCATGAATTTGAATGAGATGATGGATCAGATCGAAGAGGCATACCGGATCTTCGGAACGGGTGAATATTATATGCCGCCAAGGCCTTCCGTGGAGCATGAGAATAAAACACTCATGTATATGCCATGCTATACGAAGGATGTGATCGGGACAAAGATCCTGTCGATTTTTCCGGAAAATGCGGCGCTTGGCCTGCCGTCCATCGACGGGGTGGTGCTTTTGAATGATCCGGTGACAGGAACGCCGGTCGCCGTGCTTGACGGCCAGGCAGTGACTGCCTACAGGACCGGGGCGGTAGGGGGCGTAGGGATCCGTCATCTCTCCGGAAACGACTGCCATACGGTGGGGATCGTGGGAGCCGGCGTACAGGGCTTCCATCTGGCGCTCTATGCCTGTGCGGCGCGGGAGATCCATACGGTCTATATCTACAATCACAGCAGCAGGGATCTTACGGAATATCTGGACAGATTGGAAAAAACTATTGATAACCCTGCCGTAAAAGTAGTACAATGTAAGACGGTGGAAGAATTGGTGAGAAAGAGCGAGATCATCTGTACGGCGACGCCGGCGAAGGAACCGGTATTACCGGATGATAAGGCGCTGCTTGCGGGCAAATGTATCATAGCCGTCGGTTCTTATACACCGCAGATGCGTGAGATACCGGATGCTGTATGGGATCTTGTGGACAAGGTCTATATCGAGCTTCCTTATGCGTGTGAGGAAAGCGGAGATTTGAGCCAGCCTCTTGCAGAAGGAAGGCTTACACAGGACAAGATCGTGCTCATGGATCAGTATCTGGCGTCGGGCGCCAGGGAAGGAGTATCAAAAGAGACTACGTATTTCAAATCGGTTGGAATGGGTCTTTTTGATGTATGCATTGCGCAGAAATTATTGGAAAAAGCAAAGGAGAGAAAATCATGAAAGTAGTAGCAACAACGAACGCACCAGAAGCATTAGGACCATATTCACAAGGATATGTGCACAACGGGATCTTTTATTCCGCAGGCCAGGTTCCGATCAACCCTGCGACAGGGGCAGTGGAGGCAGAGACCATCGAAGGACAGGCAGACCAGGTGTGCAAGAATTTAGGCGCAGTCTTAGAGGCAGCAGGCACATCATTTGACCATGTGCTTAAGACCACATGTTTCCTTGCCGATATGGGCGATTTTGCAGCGTTCAATGAAGTATATGCAAAGTATTTCACATCTAAGCCGGTAAGAAGCTGTGTGGCAGTGAAGACGTTGCCTAAGAACGTAAAATGTGAGGTAGAGCTGATCGCGGTTGTGAATGAGTAAGGACGGCGGGTCGGCAGAAAGATAGACAAAAAAGACTGAGAATAAGACAGAATCATGAAAAGAAGGAGATAAGAATTATGGCAGAAGAACAGCAGAACGGCTGCACGTCATCGGATTGTGCCGGGTGTGCACATGCAGGGTCATGCAGCAGTAAGCCCCAGGATTTAAGACAGCCGGCGAACCCATTTTCAAAGATCAAGAAGGTGATCGCCGTTGTCAGCGGCAAGGGCGGTGTGGGCAAGTCCATGGTAACGGCGTCACTCGCAAGGATGATGCGCGAGCAGGGCTTTTCCGTTGGTATTCTGGATGCGGATGTGACGGGACCTTCGATTCCGAAGATGTTCGGGATCCATGAGAAGGCACAGGGCGACGAGTCAGGGATCTTCCCATGCGAGGCGAAGGACGGCACGAAGATTATGTCAGTGAATCTGCTCCTTGAGAATGAGTCCGATCCGGTCATCTGGAGAGGCCCGGTGATCGCGGGCGTCGTAACCCAGTTCTGGACAGACGTGATGTGGGGCGAGTTGGATTATCTGTTCGTGGATATGCCGCCGGGAACCGGAGACGTGCCGCTTACGGTGTTCCAGTCTCTTCCGGTGGATGGCGTGGTGATCGTGACATCCCCGCAGGATCTGGTTCGGATGATTGTGAAGAAGGCTTATAATATGGCGAAAGCTATGAATATTCCGGTATTGGGGATCGTGGAGAACTATAGCTATCTGGTATGTCCGGATTGCGGGAAGAAGATTTCCGTGTTCGGGGAGAGTCATATTGATCAGGTGGCAGAGGAACTTGAGATCCCGGTATTGGGTAAGATGCCGGTTGATGCAGGGCTTGCAGAGGCAGTGGAGCAGGAGCGGTTCCATGAAGTCAGCAACGAGTATCTGAGCGCGGCTGTAAATAAGATCTAGAAAAATGAGAGCTGTTGTATGCAACAGCTCTTTTTTGTGCCGAAAAAGTGTTCACTTGATCAAAGTCGTTCTGAGGGTTCGCTAGTCTGGGATCAGCGCCTGTACAGTGACTAGGACAGTGTCGCCGGGCTGTTTTCTGATCTTACTTCTGATGTCCTTGCGGATTCTGATGATGTAGCAGATGGAGCTGTCGTCATTCTTCACCCCCATATTCACGATGCTTCCGGAATACGGCTCACCGTCGAAGGTAATCTGTGCCTTGACTCTGCCTTTGCCGAATTCTTTTCGGATATCATAAGGGAAACGTACAAATGCGCCGCCTTTGTCCGGAACAGGTTCTATAATGGCAGGAAATTCATATATTTTCTGGTTCATTGGGGAATATCTCCTTTTTAATATTCTGTTTATAAGATAATATTAACAGTATTTTTGAGATAATACAACGGATATATTAGGAGGAAGAAAAAAGCGGCGATGGCAGAGCCGGTTATGAGTTATCAGAAATTGTTGGAAGAATAGATGTAGAAAAGCTATAGATCTTATGATACGATATATCTAGATTTTTATTTCTGGATATATCGTATTTTTTAGGAGAAAACAGGTATGGAGTATAAGATCATGATCGTAGAGGATGACAAAGTCATTGCCCGGGCGCTGGCTTCGCATCTGAGCAAATGGAATTATGACACAAGATGTATAGAGGATTTCAAGAATATTATAGAGGAATTTGAACAGTATGATCCGCAGCTTGTCCTTCTGGATATCATGCTCCCGTTCTTCAACGGATTCCATTGGTGCCAGGAGATCCGGAAGGTATCGGAGGTGCCGATCATCTTCCTGTCTTCTGCCAATGACAACATGAATATCGTCATGGCGATGAACATGGGCGGGGATGAATTTATCGAGAAGCCCTTCGACCTGCATGTGGTGACGGCGAAGGTGCAGGCTATCTTAAGACGGTCGTATTCCTTCCAGGGAACGTTGAATGTGATGGAGTACCACGGCGCTGTGCTGAACCTGAATGACGCGACGCTGGTCAACGGGGAACAGAAGCTTGAACTTACGAAGAATGAATTCCGTATCCTGCAGATGCTTCTTGAGAATGCGGGTAAGATCGTATCCAGGGACAGTATTATCACGAGGCTGTGGGAGAGCGATGAGTTTATCGACGACAACACGCTGACGGTGAATATTGCAAGGCTTCGAAAGAAACTGGAGCAGATCGGGCTGGAACAGATGATACGTACCAAAAAGGGAATCGGGTATATGGTGGAACAATGAGAACGGCAGTTGGGTTTTTGAAAGAGAAGAAGAACGAGATCGTCTTGTATGTTGTGTTGGTGGGAACCTTTTCAGTTATTTCTTATCTGTATGATATCCGTATGGATGCGGTCGGGTATGCAGTTCGGTTATCGCTGGTCTGGCTTCTGCTGTCTGGGATATGGGAGTATCTGAAATTCGCAGGGAAGCATAAGCGGCTGCTGGAGGCAGAGCGCAGGCTGAATATTGGTGGAAGGGAATTGTCCGGCGCAGATCATCAGACTGCGGATGTAGATATACTGCGTGCGTCAGGTACACGGACTGCGGGTGCGGATACCTTGCATACGGATATAGATTCGGCGTTTCCGGGCGCGGGTTCGCTGATCGAGGAGGATTATAAGCGGATCATTACAAGGCTGTATGAGGCTGGCAGAGAGGCAGAATCGGAGGGCAGGATCGCCAGACAGGAGATGATGGATTACTATGGGATGTGGGTGCATCAGATCAAGACGCCGATCGCGGCTATGCATGTCCTGCTGCAGGCAGCCGGAGAAAGCCAGGCTGAAGGGCAGTATACCAGGGAAATGAGGCTTGAGTTGTTCAAGATCGAGCAGTATGTTGAGATGGTCCTTACTTACCTTCGGATGGAGGATATGTCTTCGGATCTGTCCTTTGAGGTTTGTGAGCTGGATTCTGTGATCAGACAGGCGATCCGGAAGTATTCACAGACGTTTATTCTGAAAAAGATCAAGCTTCAGTATACGGCTGTAGAAACGAAAGTGCTGACTGATGAGAAGTGGCTTGTCTTTGTGATCGAGCAGCTTTTGTCGAATGCGTTGAAGTATACGCATTCAAGCATTTCTGTTTATATGGCGGATTATGCGCCGGCAGTGTATGAAGAGGATATGCAGGAAGAAAAGGGATCGGAAAGCCCAAAGAACGGCGCGGCTCTGCCATCCAAAGAACAGGGAAGCCTGGGAAGGATGGGGAAGAAGCGCTGTCTCGTCATAGAAGACAACGGGATCGGGATCTGTCAGGAAGACTTGCCCAGGGTGTTCGAGAAGGGATTCACGGGATATAATGGACGTACCGATAAGAAATCCACGGGAATCGGATTGTATCTGTGTAAATCTGTGATGGATAAGCTGCGTCATCAGATGTGGATCGAATCCGAAGTCGGGGAGGGAACGAAGGTGTATCTGTCACTGGCTCGGAAGCCGGCATGGTATGAATAGGCGCAGACAAATCGGTAACGCGCTAGTTCGTCCGGCATGTCGTTGAGGAAGCGGAACATAGCGGATAACTAGATGGAGGTAGTATGGATGAAAAAAGCAGGCTATTATTCTTCCGGTGAATTTGCACGCATGGCGGGTGTTACGTTGCGGACGATCCGGTATTATGATAAACAGGATATCCTGAAGCCGTCGTTCGTGAATGAATCGGGAGCCCGTTTCTATACGGATCAGGATTTTGCAAGGCTTCAGCAGATTCTACTGTTGAAATATCTGGGGTTTTCACTGGAAGATATCCGGGAGATGCTCATCGGCGATATGGATTATCACTTTATGCTGAATTCGTTGGATATACAGCTTAAATTAGTCCGGGATCGGATTGAGCAGATGCAGCTGGTAGAAAAGGCGATCCAGGATACTTCGGAAGAGATCCGCAATGAGCATACCATAGACTGGAACAGGATGCTGAACCTGATACATCTGACAGGTATGGATCAGAGCCTGAAGAATCAGTACCAGAACGCTTCGAATATTTCCGCCAGGATCAATCTGCACCGCCTGTATTCGCAGAACGAGAAAGGGTGGTTCTCATGGATCTATGAACAGTCCGGAATCTATCCGGGGATAAGGGTGTTGGAGATTGGCTGCGGGGACGGGACACTTTGGACAGATAACCAGAACAGGATCCCCGAGGGAGTCAGGATCGTATTGTCGGATATCTCCGAAGGAATGCTAAGAGACGCACGTAGGGCGATCGGAGCCGAAGACGGACGGTTTTCCTATGCTGTGTTCGATTGCGGCAGGATTCCTTATGAGGACGCCGGGTTTGATCTGGTCATTGCGAATCATGTGTTGTTCTATTGCGAAGAGATCCGCCAGGTTTGCAGGGAAGTCCTGCGTGTACTGAGGCCGGGCGGGCGGTTTCTGTGCAGCGCGTACGGAAGGGATCATATGAAAGAAGTCAGCCAGTTAGTGCAGGGATTCGACGACAGGATCGTATTGTCTGCAGATAAGCTCTATGACAGGTTCGGTATGGAACATGGGGCGGATATCTTGGAAGAGTTTTTTTGTGATTGCCAGTGGAGGGGATATGAAGACTGTCTGGTCGTTCCGGAACCGGAACCTTTGATTTCCTATGTGCTTTCCTGTCATGGCAATCAGGGACAGTTTCTTACGGAGCGTTATAAGGAATTCCGGGCTTATGTGAAGCGGAAGACGGATAGAGGCTTTCGGATCACGAAGGAGGCAGGGATATTCTTGTGTGAAAAAAGTGCGGAGTACATTAGTTTTGAGTAATAAGGGCTTGCTGCCCATGTCGGCTGTCGCGTTGTCGCCGGTCGGCAATGCCTCCGCAATGTCTCCTCCGAAGACGCACAGTTGACACGGACAGCAAGCATTATTCCCGCGAGCAACGAGCCAAGCGGGCATGCTTGCATGCACATTTGGCGACTGCCGCGAGGTCTTTGACTACTTCAAGATTTAGTGAAGCGGTCCCTGCCCATGTTCTTCGTCCCGTAATTCCAAAAGATGGAGCTGTTTGAACAGGTCTTTTTTCGAGCGGATTGACAGCCGCTGGTATCTTATCAACAGATCTCTTGCATCGTCAGACAGTTCTCGGGATTCTGCCAGGATAATCTCTGTAGATTCGTCATTCAGCAGATAGTCGATGGATACATGGAACAGATTAGCAAAGGCTGTCAGCTTTTCGTGGGATGGCTGACGGTTTTTGGTCTCATATCCTGCGATCGTGGAACGTGCCATGTTCATACGTTCTGCTACGTATTCCTGTGTCATATTGTTTTCGAGTCTTAAAGTTCTTAATTTGTCTGCAAATGCCATAATATCATCTCCTCTTTTGTACAACATATCTGGAATATTTTAACAATAGTTGCATAGAAGAACATGAAATGTGTCAATACTAAACGAAACGTTGCATAATGGAACTAAAATGTGACAATAAATTATTAAAATATGGAAAAAGTACTTGAAGGTAACCTTAGGTCACCCATTATAATCATCTCAACTCAGGAAGATCATTCCATAATGAAAACAACAATCTTTCATGCAATAAAGAGGAGGTTCCATATGAAAGGAATTATACTAGCAGGAGGTTCGGGCACGCGCCTGTATCCTCTGACGATGGTAACGTCGAAGCAGCTTCTGCCGATCTATGATAAGCCGATGATCTATTACCCGATGTCCGTATTGATGAATGCAGGGATCAGGGATATACTGATCATCTCGACGCCGCAGGATACGCCAAGGTTCCAGGAACTGTTAGGGGACGGGCATCAATTTGGCGTGCATCTGTCATATGCGGTTCAGCCAAGTCCGGACGGGCTTGCGCAGGCGTTCATCATCGGAGCAGATTTTATCGGCAACGATACGGCGGCGATGGTATTAGGAGATAATATTTTTGCGGGACACGGTTTGAAGAAAAGACTGAAGGCGGCGGTTGAGAATGCGGAGTCAGGAAAAGGCGCGACCGTGTTCGGATATTATGTAGACGATCCGGAACGTTTCGGTATCGTTGAATTCAATCACGAGGGGAAAGCGATATCTATTGAAGAGAAGCCGGAGAAACCAAAGAGCAACTACTGTGTGACAGGATTATATTTCTATGACAATAAGGTAGTGGAATATGCAAGTAACCTTAAGCCGAGTGCAAGAGGCGAGCTGGAGGTTACGGATCTGAACCGGGTATATCTTGAAGAAGGGAAACTGAATGTGGAGCTTCTGGGGCAGGGATTCACGTGGCTTGATACGGGGACTCATGAGAGTCTTGTGGATGCGACGAATTTCGTCAAGACAGTAGAGTCTCATCAGCATCGTAAGATCGCATGCCTGGAGGAGATCGCGTATCTGAACGGGTGGATCACAAGAGAAGAAGTGCTTAAAGTATATGATGTACTGAAGAAGAACCAGTATGGACAATATCTGAAAGATGTCCTGGACGGGAAATATCAGGACGGATTATATTAAGATGTATTGTTTTAGCAATTGTTAGGATTAAGGAAAGAGAAAAAGGAGAATAATAGTTATGAATATTATCGTAACCGGCGGAGCCGGATTCATCGGAAGTAATTTTGTGTTCCATATGTTAGAGAAATATCCGGAATACCGGATCGTGTGCCTGGACTGCCTGACTTATGCCGGAAACCTGTCTACGCTGAAACCGGTCATGGACAATCCGAATTTCCGATTTGTCAAAGAGAGTATCACGGACAGGGAAGCTGTCTATCGCCTGTTTGAAGAAGAACATCCGGATATGGTGGTGAATTTTGCGGCGGAGAGCCATGTGGACCGTTCGATCGAGGAGCCGGAAGTGTTCCTGGACACGAATATTAAGGGAACGGCGGTTCTTATGGACGCCTGCAGGAAGTATGGGATCACCCGCTATCATCAGGTATCGACAGACGAGGTATATGGGGATCTCCCCCTTGACCGGCCGGATCTGTTCTTTACGGAAGAGACTCCGATCCATACAAGCAGCCCTTACAGCTCTTCGAAGGCGGCGGCAGATCTTCTGGTGCTGGCATATCACAGGACGTACGGGCTTCCTGTGACGATCAGCAGATGTTCGAATAATTACGGCCCGTATCATTTCCCGGAGAAGCTGATCCCGCTGATGATAGCCAATGCGCTGAACGACAAGCCGCTTCCGGTGTACGGCAAGGGTGAGAATGTCCGCGACTGGCTCTATGTGGAGGATCATTGTAAGGCGATCGATCTGATCATTCACAAGGGACGCGTGGGAGAGGTCTACAATATCGGCGGGCACAATGAGATGAAGAATATCGACATCGTGAAGATCATCTGTCAGGAATTAGGCAAACCAGAGAGCCTGATCACATATGTGACAGACCGGAAAGGCCACGATATGCGTTATGCGATCGATCCTACGAAGATCCACAGTGAGCTTGGATGGCTTCCGGAGACAAAGTTCGCAGATGGGATCAAGAAGACCATACGCTGGTATCTGGACCATAAGGATTGGTGGGAGACGATCATCTCCGGTGAGTACAGGAATTATTATGAGAAAATGTATGCGAACAGATGAGAACCTGTTCTGTTAAGAGAAGCAGGATACGCTGATCTGCAGAGCGAATAGTGGATGTGTAAGGGAGGTAAATGATATGAAAGTATTTGTGACCGGAGTGGCAGGGCAGTTAGGCCATGATGTGATGAATGAACTTGCGAAGCGCGGGTATGAGGGGATCGGCAGTGATATCGCCCCGGAGTACAGCGGTGTGGCGGATCACTCTGCCGTGACATCCATGCCTTATGTGCAGCTGGATATCACAGATGCGCAGGCAGCAGAAGAGAGGATCACCGCGGCAGAGCCGGATGTGGTGGTACATTGTGCGGCATGGACGGCTGTGGATCTTGCCGAGGATGAGGATAAAGTAGAGAAAGTACGTGCGATCAACGCAGACGGCACGGAGAATATCGCGAAGGTGTGTAAGAAGCTGGGTTGTAAGATGGTCTATATCAGTACGGATTATGTGTTTGATGGACAGGGGACAGAAGCCTGGCTGCCGGACTGCAAGGATTACAAGCCGCTGAATGTTTATGGCAAGACGAAGCTTTTAGGAGAGCTTGCCGTGGCAGAGAACCTGTCGAAATATTTTATCGTGCGGATTGCCTGGGTATTTGGAAGGAACGGCAAGAATTTTATCAAGACGATGCTGAATGTAGGAAAGTCACATGACAGGATCACGGTTGTGGATGATCAGATCGGTACGCCAACATATACGTTCGACCTGGCGCGGCTTCTGGTTGACATGATAGAGACAGAGAAGTATGGTTATTATCATGCGACGAATGAAGGCGGTTATATCAGCTGGTATGATTTTACGAAAGAGATCTTCCGCCAGGCAGTGGAGCTTGGGCATGAAGAATATGCGCCAAAACGGGTGCAGGTAATTCCGGTGACGACAAAAGAGTATGGCGCATCGAAAGCCGTAAGGCCGTTCAACAGCAGGCTGGACCGCAGTAAACTTGCGGAGAATGGATTCGAACCGCTTCCATCCTGGCAGGATGCCCTGAACAGATACTTAAGAGAGCTTGAATTTTAGAGTGTTCCGGCAGGTAATTCCTACCTGCCGGATACATATGGTCTGGAGTGTATTTGTAATTGAGGAGAGGATACTATGGGACAGATTAAGGTAGAGAAAAATGTGGGAGGGATCAAAGGGCTCTGTGTGATCGAGCCTGCCGTCCATGGAGACGCCCGCGGATATTTTATGGAGACGTATAATCTAAGAGATATGGAAGAAGCCGGGCTTACGATGAATTTTGTGCAGGATAACCAGTCTTGTTCTGCCAAAGGAGTTCTGCGCGGCCTGCATTTTCAAAAGGAATTTCCACAAGGGAAGCTGGTCAGAGTGATCCGGGGTTCGGTATTCGATGTGGCGGTTGACTTAAGGAGAGACAGCGAGACTTACGGGAAATGGTTTGGCATTGAGCTGACAGAAGAGAATAAGAAGCAGTTCTACATTCCGGAAGGCTTTGCACATGGGTTCCTGGTGCTGAGCGATGCGGCGGAATTCTGTTATAAGTGTACGGATTTCTATCATCCGGGTGATGAGGGAGGACTGGCGTGGAATGATCCCCAGATCGGCATCACATGGCCGGAGTTAACGGGAGAGTACCCCGGAAACGCGTCGGCAGAGGGATATCGCCTGAAGGATGGGACGGCATTGAACTTAAGTGAGAAAGACCAGCTCTGGGCAGGATTAAGAGATACCTTTCAATTTTAAATTAAGAAGATTAAATTAAGAAGGGGCTGCCGCAAAGTATCGTCAGAAACTTTGCGGCAGCCCCTTTTTGCAGATTGCAGAAGCGATCAATAGTTATTTTCTGCATATTTTCCGTGTAAACCAGTCTCTTGCATATGCGAATGTATGGCGGATCAACTGGGCTTCGATCCGTATATAGTTAGGAAGATGGCGAATGCAGAACGGGACTTTTTTCTGGGATCTCATGGTGCGCATGCCTTCCTGTATCCCTTCTTTATACTCTTTCCCCCAGCCTATTTTCAAAAAGAATACATATTTCACAAGATACCCGCTCAGAAGAGGCAGGAAGTTGAGGATCAGGATCGGCAAAGGCATATTTTTGTAGTTTACATACAGATTGTTGCGCGCCGAGAGCTTTACCTTGAACGCATTATACTTGGAACCGCTGGTACCGCTTCCGACGTGGAAGACCTGGGCGGCAGGGCAGAACATATTTCGGTAGCCGTAGATCCTGGCGCGGTATCCGATGTCGATGTCTTCCAGATATGCGAAATGAGCCTCGTCAAAGTATCCGATCTTTCGAAAAGCGCTGCGGCGGTAGATAGAAGCGCCTGCGCATGCCGAGAATATCTCATCTGCTTTCGTGTAATTTGTGACAGGGCGTCCTGCGCCCCGGCAGATTCCCCAGCCGATCACCGTATAGAGATCACCGGCGCTGTCGATCAGTTCCGGGTGGTACATCTGGATCATCTTGCTGCTTACGGAGAAGATCCGGGGAGATCGTTCGATGGCATGGAGTAGTTCTTCTACAAAATACGGATCAGCCGTAGTATCATTATTAAGAAGGATCACATAGGGGGTGCCGGAACGGCGGATCCCGATATTTACTGCTTTGCTGAATCCATAATTCTGGTCAAGGGCGATGATCTCGATCTTTGGATAATGTTCCTTCATATATTCGATGCTTCCGTCTGTGGAGGCATTGTCGACGACAAGGATCTTAAAATCTTTACAGGTCTGTTCTTCAAGAGAAGCAAGACAAGGTTTCATAAAGTGTTTTCCGTTATAGTTAGGAATTACGATTGTTATTTTCATATAGATTACCCTTAGAAACCACCGGGATGCAATATCTGCCGATGATCTCTTCCTAAAGTATATTTGCTGTCATCTGTATTACCGACTTATTATAGCAAATAAATTCGTTTTGTGCTATATTAATTTACAATATCATGTAACCATTGAAATATGCGCCGGCGTGGATCAAACGAGCCGTCGCAGAGCAGGAGGCAGGATCATGGAGAAGGATAAATTCAGCAATCAGGTCAGATGGTATAATTTTATTTTGTGTATTCTGGTTGTTTTGATTCATACGAATAACACCGACATATTTATCGGGCAGGCTCCTGCCGTGAATGCGATAGAGTCTTTTCTGACAGATCAGGTGGCAAGAACCGCTAATGCAGGATTTTTCTTGTGTTCAGGATATCTTTTTTACCGGAATTTTTCTATGGACCGGCTGGCGGATAAGTGGAAGAGACGCCTTTTCAGTACGGTGCTTCCGTTTGCCGTCTGGAATCTGTTCTATTATTTTATACGCCTTGCCGCCGCAAAGATCGCGGGGCCGCTAGGAGCGTTCCGGCAGGAGGCTGTATGGAGTTTCAGTGAATTGTTTCAGGCGGTCGTCCTTTACAAATACAACACCATTTTCTGGTTTCTGCAGTTTCTGATCGTATATATCTATGTCTGCCCGTTGATCTACCTGCTGATCCGTAACAGATATATAGGATTTGCTGTGCTTTTGGGCGTCCTGCTGCTTGCCGGCAGCGGGTGTCTGTATGGATTCGGGAGTACCTGTGCGTCTATGGTGAACTGGTTGTTTCTCTACATGGCGGGCGGATATCTGGGACTCCATGGGAAGCGCCGGGTTGAAACCCAGGCGGGATCGCCGGGCGTGCTGTTATTCACAGTTTTGGGATCTGTGACGTCGCACCTGTTCTTCCGGGCATGCCCGGAGCTTACCGGACAGCTGTTGTATTATCTGTTTGACGCGATGCTTCTGTGGAATGTATTAAGTTATAGGAAGCTTCCGGAGGCAAGATGGTGGATGAAGGATACTTTTTACATATATGCGGTTCACTTCCTTATCGTCCGGGCGGGGAACAAACTGGTGTATGCATGTCTTGGCAATGCTTTGGGGGCAGGGCTTTGGATGTTTCTGCTGCTGCCGGTGTCCGTCGTCGTATTCTGTGCATATTCAGGACGTTTTTTGAAGCGGTATACTCCGTTTTTCTGGAAGGTCATATCGGGAAACCGGTAATTTGCGTCTCTTTTTTGAGATCATTAATAGAATGTTAAGAAAAAGAGTGTAATAATGGGTTGCCGATAGTGGCAAATTATTGTATTATAAAATGAAATGTTTTTTTGAGTTATATGGTTTTTTACGAAAATAGGTGGAGAAATTGATTAAAGACAATCAAAAATTGTTAAACAGGCTCCATGTGGTAGTTGACGCGCTGGCGTTGGTGTTTTCCTATATTTCGGCATGGTATATCAGGTTTAAGAGCGGGATCTTCGAGTTGGATCCGTGGTTTTTCTCTCTGGGAGATTATATGCGAAGCCTCTTTATCCTCGTGCCTGCGTATCTGATCCTGTACTATGTCTTTCAGTTGTATACGCCGAAGCGTGTACAGGGACGAAGGCTTGAAGCATGGCATATCATACAGGCGAATGTGATCGGAATGATGGCGTTCATCCTGTATCTCTATATCATGAGACAGCCGGATTTCTCCAGGCTGATGATCTTCGTATTTTTCGGTATTAACATCTGTGTGGAAGTGACGATCCGGAACATTATCCGCGAATGTCTGCGCAATATGCGGCGGCAGGGTTATAATCAGAAGCATATCGTGATGATCGGGTACAGCCGGGCGACGGAACAGTATATCGACAGGGTTAGGGCGAATCCGGAGTGGGGTTATATCATCCGGGGAATTCTTGCAGATAATGTGCAGAGAGGCACGCAGTACAAAGGGATCAAGGTGATCGGGCGTACGGAGAACCTGACGATCATACTGCCGGAGAATAAGCTGGATGAGATCGTGATCACGCTTGGACTGGCGGAATACCACAAGCTGGAACACATCGTGGGTATGTGTGAGAAGTCGGGAGTGCATACGAAGTTCGTTCCGGACTATAACAACATTATCCCGACAAAGCCTTATACGGAAGACCTGCTGGGTATGCCGGTCATCAATATACGGAGGGTACCTCTTAATAATGTGTTGAACGCGCTGGTGAAGAGGTGCGTGGATGTGTTCGGTGCAATGGTCGCGCTGCTCCTGTTCGCACCGGTGATGGCAGTGGTTGCCGTGATCATTAAGGTTACGGCGCCGGGACCGCTGATCTACAGTCAGGAAAGGATCGGTCTTCAGAACAAGCCGTTTCGGATGTATAAGTTTCGTTCTATGGTTGTCCAGGATCAGTCTTCGGAGAAGAAGCAATGGACTGTTCAGAATGATCCGCGGGTTACGCCCATCGGAAGATTCATCCGTAAGACGAGTATAGACGAGCTCCCGCAGCTTATCAATGTGCTGATGGGGGATATGAGCCTGGTCGGGCCAAGGCCGGAGCGCCCGCAGTTCGTGGAGCAGTTCAAGGAGGAGATACCGCGGTATATGATCAAACATCAGGTGCGTCCGGGACTTACCGGGTGGGCGCAGGTGAACGGATACCGCGGAGATACGTCTATCCGTAAGCGGATAGAACATGATCTGTATTATATTGAGAATTGGACGTTGGGATTTGATCTTAAGATTTTATTTCTGACATTTTTTAAAGGTTTTGTGAATAAGAATGCATATTGATCTATGCGGTCTGCGGGGTCTTTGACTTTCGGGGCGGTCGCCGGATATCCATGCGGGCATGGCTGCTTGGCTCGCTGCTTCGCGGGAATAAAGGGAGACAGATATGGGTAATAGGAACGATAAGAGAGCGGATAGAAGGGAACGAGAGAGACGGGGGCAGGATACTGCACGCCGGGACAGGAGAGAACGAGGAAGAGAACGAGATAGAAGAGACCGGGACAGAAGAGACCGGGAGAGAGCAGACAGGGACAGACGGGGCAGAAGAAGGCATGCCGGAATGACTCTGGATGAGCGCAGGAAACAGCGAAAGAAGAGGAGGCGCAAGCGGTTTGCGATCCTTGCACTGGAGATCGTCATACTTTTGCTCCTGTGTGTCGTCGGTTATGGTTTTTTGAAACTGGGGAAACTGGATTTCAAGGTACTGGATGAAGAGAAACTGGAAGCATACCGGGATACCGGACCCTATACGAATATCGCACTGTTCGGGCTTGATTCGAGGAACGGTGAATTGGAAGGCGGCGTACAGAGCGATTGTATCATGATCGTCAGCATTAATAATGAGACCAATGACGTGAAGCTCTTATCTGTCTATCGTGATACGCTGCTCCAACAGAAAAACGGGACATATGAGAAAGCGAATTCGGCGTACAACCGAGGAGGGCCGGAAGAGGCGATCAGTCTGCTGAACCGTAATTTCGATCTTGATATCAGGAATTATATGAGTGTCAATTTTACGGCATTGGTCAATGTGATCGACCTTCTGGGAGGGATCGATCTTGAGATGACGTCGGAAGAGGCTGACTGGAGTAACCGGTATGCCGTCGAGACAGCAGAGGTTGCAGGAAAAGAGTGTATCAACATTGAGGTAAAAGACGGAACGCAGCATGTGGACGGGGTACATGCCGTGGCTTTTGCAAGGATCCGTTATACGGAGGGGTATGACTTTAAGCGGACACAGCGGCAGCGGATCGTATTGAATAAAGTTGCCGAGAAAGCGAAGGAGGCGAATCTTCTGACACTGAATAATATCGTGGATGAAGTATTCCCGCTGGTGTCTACAAGTTTTTCTGTGAAGGACATGTTGGGATTTGCGGCAAATATACTGGATTATGAGTTGGTGGAGACGGGAGGATTCCCGTACCAGGTAACGACCAGCGACACTGTCCGGGATCATAACGGAGCCTATGTCGTGCCGATCGATCTCGCAGAGAATGTAAGACAGATGCATCAGTCTCTTTTTGCGGAGGAATCCTATGAGCCGTCGAAAAAGGTATGCGACATAAGAGATGCGATCATATATCTGACCGGTGTCTCAGAGGGCGCGGAGGCATATAATACAATGTTTGAAGGAGACGTTCATAATGAGGGTGCGCAGTAATACGATCATGGAATATGGGACATATATGCTGGTGTATCTGGCAAGTTATGTCTCGTCTCTGGCAGGGCTTCCGGTGCTGTCAGGCATTCTGTTGGTAATAGAGGCTCTCTATCTGTATGTACATCTGGTAAGGCAGGCGGGGAGCCTGATCGAGCTTCGGGCGTGGTTTACCCTTGCCTGGGTAGGAGGACAGGGGATCGCCTGCATGCAGCTTAGCAGGCTGCAGACAAACTGGCATTACATGACCTGGATCGCTTTCTGCCTGATCTACCTGGGATTTGGGATTGGCTATGAGTGGGGGCAGCAGTATGGTAAGATAGAAGAGGCAGAACTTAAGAAGGATGCCGTCGTTGCGGGGCGGCTGTATATCTGTATTGTCCTGCTGGCGGCAGTATCCGTCCTGTGTTTTGTCTGTGAGATGGCGGCGGGAGACTATATTCCGCTTTTTGCGGGCGAGACACACGGAGCTTACTATTATCAGGCGACAGGGCTTCATTATTTTACGATCAGCTGCATCCTGATCCCGGCGATCACGGTACTCTATGTCAAAGTGAGTGAGTCTGTGAGGAATAAGAGACTGTTTTTGCTGATCCCGGCAAATATCCTGGCGGTAGGGATGCCTTTTCTCTATGTATCAAGATTTCAGTTAGTATTTGTGGTTGGTTTTGCCGTGGTAACATTCATTATGGTGAATAAGAAGCTGCGGCTTAAGACGATGGGGATCTTGTTGGGATTGTTGATCCCGGTTTATATCCTGACGGTGATGAGAAGTTCTTATGACGTATCTTATCTGAACCAGGTCTTTGAGATGAAATACGGCAATATGCCGCTTATCCTGTCGCAGCCATATATGTACATTGCGAATAATTTTGAGAATTTTAATTATATGGTAGTCAATCTTACGGAGCATACATGGGGGCTGCGGCTTTTGTATCCGTTCTTTGCGCTGACCGGTCTTAAGCGGTTGTTTCCGACGCTTGCCGCGTCGGAGGTATTCCTGATCAAACCGGAACTTACGACGCTTACCATGTTCTACGACGCATATTATGATTTTGGCGTATTCGGTATCTTTTTCTTTGTTTTCGTGATCGGCATGGCGGCGAAGGTATTGATGAACGCCATAAAAAAGGACTGTAATCCGGTGGTCTATCTGTTCTATGGACAGATGGCGATTTATCTGGGACTTGCCTTTTTTACGACTTGGTTCAGCAATCCGACGACATGGTTCTGGCTGATACTGACAGGGATAATGTACTGGTTTATAGGGCATGATAGGAGTAAGCACGAATTGAGAAAGAGGACAGAGGATAAGGTTTGCGCGCAGGAAGCTGCGGTAAAAGAGGATAGGATGGATGAAGAGACAGTGTGATGTCATGAAAGAATATGGTACGTATACGGCGGCTTTTTTGATCAGTTATCTTGCCTCATGCGCCGGGTTTTATTATGCGGCGGGGAGTATACTGATGGCGGAAGCGGTCTGGCTGTACGTGCATTGGAGCAGGCAGGCTGAGAATCTGACAGAGCTTAGAGCTCTTTTTACTCTTGCCTGGGTAGGCGGGCAGGGGGTCGCGTGTCTGAAATTAAGCCGGCTGCAGAGCGATTGGCTGCCGGTTACGTGGCTGTGTTTTTTCCTGATCTATATAGGGTTTTGCCTGGGGTATGAATGGGGACGGAAGAAACAAGTATCATGCCGCAAAGAGATCGTTAAAGATGATGTGCAGGCGGGAAGGCTGCTTTTTTGTATCCTTTGCCTTTCGTTGGCGTCTCTTGTGTGCTTTATCTTTGAAGCCGTGAGAGTAGGATTTATCCCGCTGTTTTCAGAGGAACCACATGCATATTCTTATTTTCATGTATCAGGCGTACATTATTTTACGATCAGCTGCATCTTAGTGCCGGCGATCACCGTGTTATACCTTAAGACAGTGCAGGCGGCGGGTACGAAGGAGAAGCTGATCCTATTGCTGGCAAATGCGGAAGCGGCGGCGATCCCGATCCTGTGTGTGTCAAGATTCCAGCTTTTATTCGCCGTTGGCTTTGCAGTCGTTACATATATTATGGTTCACAGGACGATCCGCCTGCGTACTCTGGGACTGATCTTTGCGGCGCTGATACCTGTGTATGTGATATTGACTGTGTTCCGTCATCATGACGTGGCTTATCTGAATGGTATATTTGAGATGAAATACGAGAAGATGCCGATCTTTATCACGCAGCCGTATATGTATGTCGCGAATAATTATGAGAATTTTAACTGTATGGCAGAACAGCTCACGCAACATAGCTTTGGGATTCGGATGCTGTTTCCTGTATTTGCGCTGACGGGGCTTAAGTTCGTGTTCCCGCAGCTTACATCTTCTGTGGTATATCTGACGAAACCGGAACTTACGACACTGACGATGTTCTATGACGCATATTATGATTTTGGCGTGCCGGGCGTATTCTTATTCGCAGTGTTGGTCGGCGGCGCCGCAGGCAGGATGATGATCGTTATAAAGGAGAGCACGAACCCGGCGGCGTATCTGTTCTACGGACAGATGGCGATCTATCTGGGGCTTGCCTTTTTTACCACGTGGTTCAGCAATCCGACGACGTGGTTCTGGCTGGTACTGACAGGGATGATGTATTGGTATGTGGGATATGATAAGGATAAAGGACACAGGGAGAAGGAGGAAGGCAGTGGAATATGAGATGGAGCAGGCAGTAGACGTGGTGATTCCCGTATGTCGTCCGGATGAACGGCTGATGAAGATCCTTAAGAGGCTTAGAAGGCAGAGTTATCCGGTGAGGAAGATCTACCTTATGCATACGAGATCCGGGAAGCTTCCGGACGGGATAGAGGATATGGAGGGGGTTACCGTTGAGAGTATCGAACCGGAAGAATTCGATCATGGGGCGACTCGCGACAGGGGGCTTCGCTTATCGGATGCGAAGATCATAGTATTCA
The DNA here is from genome assembly GCF_000403455.2 of Dorea sp. 5-2. Lineage (GTDB taxonomy): Bacteria > Bacillota > Clostridia > Lachnospirales > Lachnospiraceae > Sporofaciens. The sequence continues at coordinate 240,159 of NZ_KE159748.1, forward strand.
TGACACAGGACGCCGTGCCGGCGGATACAGAGCTCATCAGGGAACTGGTGCGGCCGTTGCTTGAAGAGAAGGATGTGGGGGTCGCATATGCGCGCCAGCTTCCTTCGAAGGACTGTGATGTGATCGAGCGTTATACGAGGACGTTTAATTATCCAAAGGAGAGCCGCATCAAGGGAAGCGGTGATATGGAAGAACTGGGGATCAAGACATTCTTCTGTTCGGATGTGTGTGCTGCATATCGAAGAGAGATCTATGAGATGGCGGGAGGATTCACAAAGAAGACGATATTTAATGAAGACATGATCATAGCGGCGCATATGGTAAGGGCGGGATACCGGGTGGCATATGCGGCAAAGGCAAGAGTCGTTCATTCTCATAATTATACGGGAATACAGCAGTTTAGGCGGAATTTTGACCTGGCAGTATCTCAGGCAGATCATCCCGAGGTCTTTGAAGAGATCCGTTCGGAGAGTGAAGGGATCCGTATGGTAAAGCAGACCATGCGGTATCTGTGCAGAAGCAGGAAGGCGTACCTGCTTCCGTCACTGGTCTATAAGAGCGGCTGCAAGTATGCCGGATACCGGCTGGGGCGTTGTTATCGGAAGCTTCCGCAATGGATGATCTTAAGATGTACGGCGAATCGGTTATATTGGATGAAAAGTTGAAAAAATATATTTTTCGTTGCAGTTTTATTGAAAATGCGGTAGTATTATGTAGTGTATTATCATAAATCGGACTGTTAAGAAAGGATATAGAGGAATGGCAGGGAACAGAAGGCACTATAGACGGGGGCGGAGATCGAAGCGCAGAGGGTTCGCATCCTGGTCGATAGGAAAGAAGATTGGGCTGATCCTTGGCGGGACGGTGGCGTTTGTCGCGGCGGCAGGGGTCGGGATCCTGGCGAGTAAGCTGTCTAAGATAGATCATGTATCATTAAATCCGGAAGAGCTGAATGTATCGGTGGAGGCTCAGGAGCAGAAGAAGCACAGAGAGAGAGGAACCGGATATCTGAATGTTGCGCTGTTCGGAGTGGATTCCAGAGATAATGAGCTGGAGGAGGGAACCCGAAGCGACACCATCATGGTGGCGAGCCTCAACAGAGAGACGTTGGAAGTGAAGATCGCTTCTGTCTACAGAGATACTCTGTTGGAGCAAAGAGGCGGGGCTCTTGATAAAGCAAACGCCGCGTATTCCTACGGAGGGCCGGAGGATGCGGTTGCAATGCTGAATAAGAATCTGGATCTGGATATCGAGCATTATGTCACGGTGAATTTTAATTCTCTGATCGATGTAGTGGATGCGGTAGGCGGGATAGAGATCGATATACAACAAGAAGAGATCCCGTATGTCTGCGGCTACGTCATGGAGCTGATGAAGGTGACGGGGAAGGTGTCCGCCGGTGTGACCGAGCCGGGACCGCAGGTTCTTAACGGCATGCAGGCAACTGCGTATGCCCGGATCCGGCATACGACGGGGGATGATTATAGAAGAACGGAACGGCAGAGAGACGTGTTGACGAAGATTGTAGAGAAGCTTCAGGGTGTCTCGGTCGCTCAGTTAAATGAGATCATTGATAAAGTATTCCCGGAGGTTTCTACGAATTTTACACTGGCTGAGATCCTGGATTATGCCATCGATGCTTTTGATTATAAACTGGGGGAGACGGTAGGTTTCCCGTTTGATAAGACGACGGACAAGCTGGCGAACATAGGAGATTCGATTATCCCGGTTACTTTGGAGAGTAATGTGGAAGAGCTCCATAAGTTTCTCTTCGGCGACAGTGAAAATTATACGCCTTCAGGTACGATAGCTTCCATAGACAATAAGATCACCGCGAAGGTGGGGAATAAAGAGGCGGATCCAAGCGAAGCCAATCAAGGGTTCATGGAACAGCCGGCGGAGAGTTATCCCAATACGGGGAACGGTAATAATTCCTATGGAAACGGGTACAGTGGAAACGGAACTACGGGTACTAACGGTACAGGTACCGGTACGGGTAACGGAACGAATGGAAGTGGAAATAACGGCACGTCGGGCGGAACTGGCGGAGGCGGAACCGGAGGTACAGAAGGCGGAACCGGAGGTACAGAAGGAGAAACCGGGGGCGGAACCGGAGGTGCAGAAGGCGATACCGGAGGAGCCGATCTTCCAACAGGAGGCGAAGGTCCGGGCGCTTCAGGCCCGAGCGGCGGTGTCGGCGGCGAGTAGGTACAGATACGGCAATCGAAGTATAGAGAGAACGAGGTAGTCTACATGAGAAGAATCAAGGATGTATTTTTTTCATTGCTTATAGCGTGTATGTTGTGTGCGGGGATATCGGTTACCGCGAATGCCGCGTCTGGGGAATTGCGGTTTACGGATCCGTCGACGACGGTGGGGGCGGAAGTAGAAGTTACAGGAAAGCTGTCCTCGGCGTCAATTGTTAAGACTCTGGACGCAACGTTGACATATGATACGGAAATGTTGAGATTCATCAGCGGAGATTATGCTTCCGGCGGGAAAGGTACGATCACCATAGGCGGCAGCGGAACCGGCACTTCCCTGGAATTCAAGCTGAAATTCCAGGCGTTGAAAGAGGGAACGGCGAATATAAAGGTGTCTCAGTCAACGGGAACCGATTCGTCCGACGCGAAGCTGGAGATCACAAACGGAAGTTCCGCGGTTACCATAGGCCCCGGTGACCCGTCGTTGATCACGGAAGAAGAAGGCGGCGACGAAGGGCAGCCGGCTGCGATCAGCGCCGAGGGACCGCAGGTGGAAGTGGATGGAGAACAGTATAAGATCACGAGCGGATTCTCTGATGCGATGATCCCTCCGGGATTCGCCAGGAGTGAGATGACCTTCGAAGGGGAGACTTGCGAGGCGGTCACGCAGCAGGCAGGGAAAGGTGAATCTGCGGTATATCTGACGCCTCTTAACGGAGGTGATCCGACCTTCTTCCTGTATAATAGTGATGATGGTTCTTTTATTCCTTTCGAAGAAGTCGAGATCGCTGCGGATCGTTATCTGATCGTATTGAGAGACGACGGAAGTGTAAAGCTTCCGGAAGATTACAAAGAGACTAAGCTTACTCTGAACGGTAAGGAATTCACGGCATGGCAGGATCCGACCAAGGCGGAGTATTATGTGATCTATGCGTTGAATGCAGACGGCGATAAGGTGATGTATCAGTATGATACGGTAGATGGAACCTATCAGCGGTATATCCCCCAGTCATCTTCGGGAGATTCCGGGAAGAAGAAGGCGGCAAAGGGACTGTGGGGGAAGATCTTGCAATTTGCCGAGAGCATGTTGGATATTGTCCTGATCGTTGGTCTTATGCTGATGGGGCTTCTGATCGTGGTTCTGATCGTAGTAGGGGTAAAGCTCTATCACCGCAATATAGAACTGGACGATCTGTATGATGAATACGGGATTGATCCGGATGACGACGATGATGATGATGACGAGGCGCCTGTTAAGAGAAGAAAAGAACCGGCTAGATCCGGGAAGGAGAAGAAGTCGACGAAGAAGAAGGCTGAGAATCAGCCTGCCGTGAGAGTTCCGGTGAAGACTATGAATCTCAGAGACGAAGGGATCTTTGACGATTATGATTATGACGACGACGATGATTATGATGACTATGAATTTGACGACGACGACGATTACGGTGACACATCTTCTAATGGCGACATAGGATATGATTATGATGAGGAAAAATCTGGCGGAGTCATCGACGACCTGGATGAGCTTTTAAGCCATCAGCCGAAGAAGAAGCGGGGACACATGGAGAAAGATGATGCCTTTCAGGTTGATTTCATTGATCTGGATTAACAGGAGTGGAGATAATGTGTGGAATAGTAGGATATATTGGTAACCGACAGGCTGCGCCGATCCTTTTGGACGGCTTGTCCAAACTTGAGTATAGAGGGTATGATTCCGCGGGGATCGCGATCTGTGACGGCGGGAAGATCGATATGGTGAAGTCTAAGGGCAGGCTTAAGGTATTGAGCGAATTGACGCATGACGGAGCAACGCTTCCCGGAACGATGGGGATCGGGCATACAAGATGGGCTACCCATGGTTCGCCGTCCGATACGAACGCCCATCCGCATTTTAACAGTGATAAGAGTATCGTTGTTGTCCATAACGGTATTATTGAGAATTATCTGAAGCTTAAGAAGAAGCTTGAGAAGCATGGATATCAGTTTATCTCTGAGACGGATACGGAGATCATTGCACATTTATTAGACTATTATTATAACGGGAATCCGCTGCAGGCGATCACCAAGATCATGCACCGCATGGAAGGATCGTATGCACTGGGGATCATTTTCAAAGAGCATCCGGATGAACTCTACGCAGTGCGTAAGGACAGTCCTTTGATCGTCGGGCATACGGACGGGGGCAATATTATTGCTTCGGATGTTCCGGCAGTCCTTCGCTATACCAGGGATGTGTTTTTCATTGAGAATGAAGAGATTGTCCGTATGACGGAAGGGTCTATGGAGTTTTTCAATGTGGACGAGGAGCCGATCTCAAAGGAATCCGTACGGATCGAGTGGGATGTGAATGCCGCTGAAAAGGGCGGATATGAGTATTTTATGCTGAAGGAGATGTATGAACAGCCGAAGTCTGTTATGGATACATTCTCACCCAGGATCAAAGAGAACAAGATCGTGATAGAAGAATTAGGTATGACGGATGAGGAGATACAGAATATCAGGAAGATCATGATCATAGCATGTGGTTCTGCTTCTCATGTGGGACATACGAGCAAATATGTGTTCGAAGGACTGGCAAGGATCCCGGTGGAGGTAGATATGGCGTCGGAGTTCCGGTATAGGAATCCGATACTGGATGAGCATACACTGGTGGTTGTGATCAGTCAGTCCGGTGAGACGGCGGATACGCTGGCGGCTCTGAGAGAGGCGAAGGAACAGGGCGCGAAGGTACTTGGAATCGTCAATGTGGTAGGAAGTTCGATCGCAAGAGAGGCAGACAACGTCATGTATACCTGGGCGGGGCCGGAGATCGCGGTGGCGACGACGAAGGCATACTCAGCGCAGCTGATCGCGATGTATCTGTTGGCGATGAAGTTTGCACAGGTAAGAGGAAAGATCAGAGATGACGAGACGGCAGAGATGTTAAAGGATATGAAGGCGCTGCCGGCTCAGATAGAGATGATCCTGAATAACCGGGAGAAGATCCAGAAGTTCGCGAACCGGTATCTGGCTGCGAGAGACATCTTCTTTATCGGCAGAGGGCTTGACCATGCGATCTCTATGGAGGGTTCCCTGAAATTAAAAGAGATCTCCTATATCCATTCGGAGGCTTATGCGGCGGGAGAGCTGAAGCATGGGACGATCTCGCTGGTGGAAGAAGGGACACTGGTTGCGGCGGTGCTGACGCAGAAGCCACTCTATAAGAAGATGATCAGTAATATGGAAGAAGTACGTACCCGGGGCGCTTTCGTAATGGCGGTGACTGTGGAAGGAAATACGGAGGTTGAGAAGGCGGCGGATTACGTCATCTATATACCTGAGACGAACAGATATTTTGCGAATTCGCTGGCGATCATTCCGTTGCAACTCTTTGCATATTATATTGCCGTAGGCCGCGGATGCGATGTAGATAAGCCCAGGAATCTGGCGAAGTCCGTTACCGTAGAGTAGGCTGCTATATACTTTATCAAGAGCGCTGATTCTCAAACACTGGTTATACCTTTGTTTGAGAAGAGCGCTCGATTTTTACTTGTCAGAGTCATGTTGTTCTTTTTTTGTCAATTCATCTAAAGAATGAAAAGTGTATCCCATATCTTCCCATTTCCCAAGCAATTCATCCAGAATCTCAGCGTTTGTAGAAGAGGTGCTGTGAAGGAGTACGACAGCTCCTGGATGGATACGTCCCAACAGTTTGTCAAATGCTTCTTCATGCGAAGGCTGGTCGTCCTGATACCAGTCGACATAGGCAAGGCTCCAGAAGAAGGTGTGATATCCCATATCCTTTGCCATCTGAAGATTGTCGATACTGTATTTTCCCTGCGGAGGGCGGTAATACTTGGTCATGGTTTCTCCGGTGATCTCCTGATAGAGGTCTTCTACGTCTCCCAGTTCTTTGGCGAAGGCTTCTTTCGTTGAGATCTGGGACATGTCGGGATGGTGGTAAGTATGGTTTCCGATGATATGTCCTTCTTCATGCATTCGTTTGACCAGATCAGGGCTCGTGGAGATAAAGTTACCGACAACGAAGAATGCTGCGGGCGCTTTGTGTTTCTTCAGTGCGTCGAGGATGGGCGCCGTATTGCCGTTTTCGTAGCCGCAGTCGAAGGTCAGATACAGTTTTTTTTCTTCTGTGTCTTCGGCGTAGTAGGTATCATATTCTTTCAGTTCGTCTAAAGTGGCGTTGGCGTCGGGGGTTTTTCCCTCTTCCTGGAAACTCAGCCCCCAGTTCTCGGCGGCAGGCATGATCGCGGAAGAGACGGCAGGATCGGTATCGTCCCTGCCGGATCCGGAAGCTTCCGGGGAAAAGCGGGCGGCGAGGGTATATCCGGCAAGATAACACAGAACGAAGAGAAGGATGATACCGATTGCTTTGATATATTTCTGATATTGTGCCATAGACACTCCAAATGAGTTTGTTACAATATATATATGTATGATTCACCGGAACATGCATGGCGTTCGGGGGAGACTGGTTCTTGCATTGTATGAGGAAAAAGTGTAGAATGACAAAAGAAGTATTGTATAGTGGAAAATGAAGGATAGATAAGAAAGATAGAAGTATACGGATATACGAGGTGGAAGAATGAAGAATCTATTAGAGAAGGCAGGGTGGGCGGCAGTTGGTTTCACGGGAGCGAATGTTCTGCTGTTTGGTGTCATGTTCCGGCGTCCGAAGGTGCATTGGGATCAGGAGAAGTATGACTGCGCCGTCGTCTGCGGATGCAGAGTGGAGAATGACGGACAGCCTTCAGAAGTGTTGAAGACGCGGGTGGAGAAAGCCGTGGAATTATGGAAAGAGGGGAGAGTACGGTATCTTATCATGTCCGGGGCTGGGGTGTATAATGACTATGTGGAAGCAGAGGCTATGAAGCGTTATGCGATGGAGCTTGGCGTGCCGCAGGAAAATATCCTGGAAGAGAGACGGGCAGTCAGTACTTATCACAATCTTCTGTACTCTGGCAGGATGATGCAGGAATATGGTTTTCAGGATTGTGTCGTGGTAACCAGCGGATGGCATCTGAGGAAGGCAGATCATTATGCCAGACAGAATGTAGAGCGCTATGTGATGGCTGCGGCTGCCGTGCCGAAGGGGGAGAAGAGGCTTAGGAACATCTGGCTTCACGTGCGGACGAATCTGCATATGTATCTGAATATGTGGAGAGGGTATTATTAAAAAAGGAGGAATTCTATATGTTATTGGTACATTATCCAAAATGCAGTACCTGCCAGAAAGCAAAGAAATGGCTTGAGGGCAGAGAAATCGAATTCGAAGAAAGGGATATCAAGAATCAGAATCCGTCAAAAGAGGAGATCAAGGCGTGGCACCTAAAAAGCGGCATGCCGCTTAAGAAGTTCTTCAATACCAGCGGCATGATCTACCGTGAACTGGGACTTAAGGACAAGCTTGCGGATATGACGGAGGAAGAGCAGTATGAGCTGCTTGCCTCGGACGGCATGTTGGTGAAACGGCCGGTTCTTGTGACGGATACGGCGGTACTGACCGGTTTCCGGGAGAAGGAATGGGAGAGCCTGCTATGATCGCCGAAGATTATGGGAAGATAGACCTGCACCTGCATCTGGACGGTTCGCTTTCGGCGGAGACGGTTTTGAAGCTTGCAAGGAAGGAACATATAGAGCTTCCGGCAGACACGGCAGAGCGCCTGCGCCCGTATCTGACAGCCAGAGCCGACTGCAGGGATCTGAATGAGTATCTGAGATGCTTCGATCTTCCATTGGCGGTGCTCCAGACGGCAGCGAATCTGGAGGAGGCGGCGTATGAGCTTGGGAAGGAGCTTGGAGAGAAGGGGATCTGCTATGCAGAGATCCGGTTTGCGCCCCAGCTTCACAGCCGGCAGGGACTTACGCAGGAGGAGGCGGTACGGGCGGTACTGGATGGTCTCGGACGGGCGATGGAAGACTGTGAGGGCAGGATCAGCCTGAAAGCGATCCTGTGCTGTATGCGGAGAGACAAAAAGCATGCCGCAGGCGGTACAAAGGGCAATGATGATCAGGCGGATCCGGATATTGGGAATGCTTCATATGCGGCGAATAATATAGAGACGATACATATGGCGGCAAAATATCTGGGAAGAGGCGTCGTCGCGGCGGATCTCGCCGGTGCGGAAGGGCTTTATCCGACCAGGGATCATGAGGAAGAATTCACGCTTGCCAGGCAGCTTGGCGTGCCCTTTACCATTCATGCGGGCGAAGCGGACGGACCGGAGAGTATCTGGAAGGCATTGGAATTCGGAGCCGCAAGGATCGGGCATGGAGTACGGGCGATCGAAGATGAGAAGCTGATGGACGAGCTTGCAAGGCGGGGGATCCCCCTGGAGATGTGTCCGTCCAGCAATCTGCAGACGAAGGCAGTGGGAAGTCTTAAGGACTATCCGCTGCGGGATTATCTGAACAGAGGGATACGCTTAACCGTCAATAGTGACAACATGACGGTGTCAGATACCTGGGCAGGCAAGGAGTTTGCCCTTCTGTCACGGGAATATGGACTTACGGAAGAGGAAGCAGTGCGATTACTGAACTATGCGAAAGAGGCGGCATTCGAAATGCAGCAGGAGTAAGAAAATCATAGACCAGTTTAGGAGGCGGTATCATGACGATCCAGGAAATGAAGCAGATGAAGCAGGAGCAGGGGATCTCGGATTCTTATATTGCAGAATTATCCGGCATCCCGGTAAAGACAGTACAGAAGATATTTGAAGGACAGACAGAGGGTATCGGATATCATACCTGGCAGGCAGTCGAAGACGTCTTCATTGATAAGATGATGATGAGGGAAGGGGCGGCCGCATATGGCGCGGGAAAGAAGCTTATAAGAAGCGGGTGCTGGTATATTTTTTCAAGGGAGAGGCGTCCCCGACGATCTATCCCATTGACGCCGAGATCCCGGTGAATATCTTTGACGGGAAGCTGGTATTAAAGTTTGAGCGGATCGCACAGTGGGCAGAGGAAGCATAGAGAGGAGAGAAAGTTATGAAGTGGAATCAGTTCCGCCTGACGACGACGGCAGAGGCGGAGGATATCGTCAGCAGTATGCTGATGGATTTAGGGATACAAGGAGTACAGATCGAGGACAGGATCCCTCTTACGGAGGAAGACAAGGAGCAGATGTTCGTAGACATCCTGCCGGACATTCCGGAGGATGACGGGAAGGCATATCTGACCTTCTATCTGGAAGAAGAGGAGGATAAAGGTTCGATCCTGATGCGTGTCAGGAACGAACTGGAAGAGATGAGAAGTTACCTGAACGTCGGCGAATGTACGATTGAGGAATCCCAGACCGAGGACGTAGACTGGGTGAATAACTGGAAGCAGTATTTCCATCAGTTCTATATAGATGATATCCTGGTGATCCCGTCCTGGGAGAAGGTGGAAGCGAAGGATGAGGATAAACTGGTGATCCATATCGATCCGGGAACCGCGTTTGGGACGGGAATGCATGAGACGACCCAGCTGTGTATCCGTCAGTTGAAGAAATATGTGACAGAAGGGGCGCAGATCCTGGATGTGGGCTGCGGCAGCGGTATCCTGGGGATGCTGGCTTTGAAGTTCGGTGCGGCGTATTCGGTGGGAACCGACCTGGATCCCTGCGCCATTGACGCGACCCATGAGAATATGGAAGCCAATGGCATCTCGAAGGAGCAGTATGAGGTGATGATCGGCAATATCATTGATGATAAGGCGGTGCAGGACGCGGCAGGGTATGAGAGGTATGATATTGTGGCGGCAAATATACTCGCCGATGTGCTGGTCCCTCTGACGCCGGTGATCGTCCGGCAGATGAAGCCGGGCGGGATCTATATCACCAGCGGGATCATAGACGACAAAGAAGCGGTCGTCACGGAGGCTTTAAAAGCGGCGCACCTTGAGATCTTAGAGGTAAATTACCAGGGCGAATGGGTGTCTGTAACGGCGAGGAGATCATAGGAGCAGAAGAGATGCAGCATTTTTTTGTGACGCCTTCCCAGGTGAAGGAAGAAGGAATTTATATAGAAGGTTCGGACGTGAATCATATGAAAAATGTACTCCGGATGCGCTGCGGTGAAGAATTGGTTGTAAGCGACGGCAATAACCGCCGGTATCGGTGTGCTGTAGATGGATATGAGGAAGACAAAGTCTTTTTACGGATCCTGGAAGAGAAGACGGTGGATACGGAATTATCCTCCAGGATCTATCTGTTCCAGGGCCTGCCCAAGCAGGATAAGATGGAGCTGATCGTGCAGAAAGCGGTGGAGCTTGGAGCATATCAGATCATTCCGGTGAGTACCAGGCGGTCGGTTGTGAAGTTGGATGAGAAGAAGGCGCAGAAGAAGGCGGAACGGTGGCAGCAGATCGCAGTCAGCGCGGCAAAGCAGGCAGGACGGGGATATATTCCGGAAGTGGCGCCGGTCGTATCTTACCGGCAGGCGGTCGAGAGGGCGAAGGAGCTGGATGTGATACTGATCCCCTATGAGCTGGAACGGGGGATGCGGGCAACGAAGGAGATCATAGAGGCAGTCCGCCCGGGGCAGTCGGTCGCCGTTTTCATCGGTCCGGAGGGCGGATTCGAGAAGGATGAGGTGGAGCTCGCGGTAAGCTGCGGTGCAAAGGCAGTTTCTCTTGGCAGGCGGATCCTGAGAACAGAGACGGCAGGGTTAGCCGCGTTGGCTGTTCTGATGTTTCACCTGGAGGAATAGGGACAAATATATAGTGACAGGTGTGACACTACACGGGGAAACGACATATTCTGGTAATAAGAAAATAATGAATCAGGAAGTGGATCAATGGAAGAAGTATATTTGGATAATTCGGCGACAACCCGGGCATATGAGTGTGTCGGCGAGCTTGTGAAGAAGGTTATGTGTGAAGATTACGGCAATCCTTCGTCCATGCATGCCAAGGGTGTTGCTGCGGAGCAGTATATAAAAGAAGCAAAAGAGACATTTGCGAAGCTTTTGAAGGTGAAGGATAAGGAGATCTTCTTTACCTCGGGAGGAACAGAGAGTGATAATCTGGCGCTTCGCGGCGTGGCATGGGCGAACCAGCGTGCCGGAAAGCACCTGATCACTACGGCGATCGAGCATCCGGCGATCATTCATACCATGCGTCATCTGGAGGAAGAAGGGTTCCGTGTGACCTATCTTCCGGTGGATCGTTATGGAAGGGTGAAGCTTGACGCCCTCAAGGAAGCGTTGTGTGAGGATACGATCCTGGTGTCCGTCATGTATGTGAACAATGAAGTGGGATCCGTGCAGCCGGTCCAGGAGGCGGCAGGTATCGTGAAGGCGTACAACAAGAATATCCTGTTCCATGTGGATGCGGTGCAGGGGTTCGGTAAGTACCGGATCTATCCGAAGAAATTGAAAGTGGACCTGTGTTCTATAAGCGGGCACAAGATCCATGGGCCAAAAGGGACGGGAGTCTTGTATATTGATGAGAATGTGAAGATACGCCCGATCGTATTCGGAGGAGAACAGCAGAAGAATGTCCGTTCCGGTACGGAGAATGTTCCGGGAATTGCCGGGATCTCTCTGGCGGCAAGGACGGTCTACCAGGATCTGGATGTGAAGGTGGCTCAGATGCGGCGTCTGAAGCAGCGCTTTATCAAGGGGGTCTGCCGGATCGAGGATACGGCGGTGCACGGCCTCTATGACGAGACATCGGCGCCCCATATCATCAGCGTGGGATTTGCGGGTATCCGCAGTGAGGTGTTGCTGCATGCCCTGGAGGAAAAAGGGATCTATGTATCCTCCGGTTCGGCGTGCTCATCCAATCATCCCCAGGTCAGCGGCGTCCTTAAGGGGATCGGCGCAAGACAGGAGTTCCTGGATGCGACATTAAGGTTCAGTATGTCTGAATTTACGACATCAGAGGAGATTGACTATACGTTGGATACCCTCTATAATATAGTACCAAAGCTTCGCAGATATACCAGGCGTTAAGAAAAGAGCAAGGAGAGAGAAGATGAGATATCATACATTTCTAATAAAATACGGCGAGATCGGGATCAAGGGAAAGAACCGTTATCTGTTTGAGGATGCGCTCGTCAGGCAGGTGCGGTTTGCCCTGAAGGACGTGGACGGTGAGTTTCAGGTCTATAAGTCCCAGGCGAGGATCTATGTGGACTGCGGTGAAGAATATGACTATGAGGATGCGGTGGAGCATCTTGCCAGAGTGTTCGGTATCGTAGGGATCTGTCCGGTTGTCCGTATGGAGGATCAGGGGTTCGAGCAGCTTAAGAAGGATGTGGTCGCTTATATGGATGAGGCGTATCCCGACAAGAACCTGACTTTCAAGGTGGAGGCAAGACGGGCGAGGAAGTCCTATCCGAAGAATTCCATGGAGATCAACTGTGACCTGGGCGAGGCGATCCTAGATGCGTTTCCGGAGACCAGGGTGGATGTGCATCATCCGGATGTGATGCTGAATGTAGAGATACGAAGGGAGATCTATGTATATTCCCAGATCATCCCGGGAGCGGGAGGAATGCCGGTGGGAACCAACGGAAAGGCGATGCTTCTTTTGTCCGGAGGGATTGACAGCCCGGTAGCGGGATATATGATCTCGAAGCGGGGAGTCGGCATCGAGGCGACATATTTCCATGCGCCGCCGTATACCAGTGAACGGGCGAAGCAGAAGGTGGTAGACCTGGCGAAGATCGTGTCCAGGTATGCAGGCCCCATTCGGCTCCATGTGGTGAATTTTACGGATATCCAGCTGTATATCTATGACCAGTGCCCCCATGATGAGCTGACGATCATCATGAGGCGTTACATGATGCGTATTGCAGAGCATTTTGCCAGGAAGGACGGATGCCTGGGACTGATCACAGGCGAGAGCATCGGGCAGGTAGCGAGCCAGACGATGCAGAGCCTTGCGGCAACCAACGATGTGTGTACGCTTCCGGTATACAGGCCGGTGATCGGATATGATAAACAGGAGATCGTGAATATCTCGGAGAAGATCGGCACCTATGAGACGTCGATCCAGCCTTTTGAAGACTGTTGTACCATCTTTGTGGCGAAGCATCCGGTGACTAAGCCGAATGTGGAGGTGATCCGGCGGTCTGAGGAACACTTAAGCGAGAAGATTGAAGAGCTTATGAAGACGGCGCTTGAGACGGTGGAGATCATCGAGGTGAAGTAAGCGTTCCGGCGCAGGTCGCAGAAGTAAGATGACTTGAAAGGGCGGAGGCAGTCGCCAAATGTGCATGCAGGCATGCACGCTTGGTTCGTTGCCTGCGGGAATAAAAAAAGAGCCGCGGCAATATAAAGCCCAGCCCTTTTCGATCCAATATATCAGGCTTTTTATTATTCGCAGATATATGGCTTTAATGTCTCGAGAATTGTATTGATCTCGGCAGTATCCGCATGGATATTCAAATCAATTGGTTTTGAAAGGTCCAGGCTGAAGATACCCATGATAGACTTTGCATCAATGACATATCTTCCGGATACCAGATCGAAGTCATGGTCAAATTTTGTGATATCGTTTACAAAAGATTTTACCTTATCAATAGAATTCAGAGAAATCTGTACTGTTTTCATCGGACTATACCTCCTTGTCTGTTATGATGTTCTATATTTATCTTAAGAGGAAGCAGAGAAAAAGTCAAGGAACAATTTGCCAAAGATATAAAGTTATATACGAAAAAATCTGACAGCATGTATAATGAAAGAAAGGAATCACTTCGGATATGAGAAAAGCAGCATTACACAATCTTGGATGTAAGGTGAACGCGTATGAAACGGAAGCCATGCAGGAGCTCCTGGCGCAGCACGGCTATGAGATCGTGCCGTTTCAGGAGAAGGCGGACGTATATATCATCAACACATGTACGGTTACGAATATGGCAGACCGGAAATCAAGGCAGATGCTGCACCGCGCCAGGAAACGCAATCCGGAGGCTCTGATCGTGGCATGCGGCTGTTATGTCCAGGCGAGAAGAGAAGATGTGGATGCATGTGCAGATATTGTGATCGGGAATAACCGTAAAAAAGACCTGATAGAAATATTGGCAGAGTATGAGAAGCCGTCCGTGGAGAAGAGGATAGGCAAGGAGAGAGAGGCTGTCCGCCGGGAGATCATAGATATCGCGCAGGAGAAGGAGTATGAGGGGCTGAATCTGAAGCAGACGGCGGAGCATACCCGCGCCTATGTGAAGGTTCAGGACGGCTGCAACCAGTTCTGCACATATTGCATCATCCCTTATGTCAGAGGAAGGGTTCGAAGCCGCAGCCGGCAGGACGTGACAGAAGAGGTGCGCAGGCTTTCTGCTAACGGTTACAAAGAAGTTGTACTGACGGGGATCCATTTAAGCTCCTACGGTATGGATACAAAAGACAGCCTTCTGGAGCTGATCGTCGCTGTACATGAGATCCCGGGTATCCAAAGGATCCGCCTGGGATCGCTGGAACCCCGGATCATTACGGAGGAATTTGTAAGCAGGATCGCGGCTCTTCCAAAGATCTGCCCCCATTTTCATCTTTCTTTGCAGAGCGGCTGCGACGCCACGTTAAGGCGGATGAACCGCCGGTATACGGCAGAAGAATATTATGAGAAATGTGAGATCTTGCGGAAATATTTCCGCGATCCGGCATTGACGACAGATGTGATCGTAGGATTTCCCGGTGAGAGCGAAGAAGAATTTGCGCAGTCAAGGGATTTTATAGACAGGGTCAGCTTCTATGAGACGCATGTATTCAAATATTCGAGGCGTGAAGGGACGAAGGCAGCTTCCATGGAAGGGCAGGTCACGGAGCAGGTGAAAGCCTGCAGAAGCAATGAACTGATCGAGCTTGGAAGAAGAAAACAGGCGGAATATGAAGACGCGCTGATCGGGACGGTGCAGGAGATACTGGTCGAGGAAGAGATCTGGCATGAGGGCGAGAGATATCAGACCGGTTTCACCAGGGAATATGTAAAGATTGGACAGAAAATGAGCGGGAACATGGCGAATCAGATAGTAAATGTAGAAATTGAGAGCCGTTCACAAATAATTCATTGAATTTTTCACGGCAATGGGTTAGAATAACATTGAAGTATTTTTGGAGGACGTGAGTATATGAGAGATTTAAGCAGCACACAGTTTTTTCAGGTAGAAAGCGGTCCGCAGATTCAGGCAAAAGATATACTGGAGATTGTGTACGAAGCATTGAGTGAGAAAGGATATAATCCGGTGAACCAGATCGTGGGATATATTATGTCAGGCGATCCGACTTATATCACAAGCTACAACAGTGCAAGAAGCCTTATCATGAAGATGGAGAGGGACGAGCTCGTAGAAGAGATGCTTAAGACGTATATCGAGCACAATGGATGGGTATAATCTGTTATGAGGATCATGGGACTGGATTATGGGTCTAAGACCGTAGGCGTAGCAATAAGTGATTCTCTGGGAATCACTGCCCAGGGGATAGAGACGATCTGCCGTAAAGAAGAGAACAAATTGCGCAAGACTTGCGCGCGGATCGAAGCATTGATAGAAGAATACCAGGTGGAGCGGATCGTTCTTGGGCTTCCGAAGCATATGAACAATGAGATCGGGGATCGGGCAAAATTATCCATAGAGTTTGGAGAGATGCTCAGGCGTCGGACCGGACTGGAGGTCGTGATGTGGGATGAGCGTCTGTCGAGTGTAGAAGCAGAACGGTTTTTGATCGAGAGCAAGGTTAGGCGTGAAAACCGCAAGCAGTATATAGATAAGATTGCGGCAGTTTTTATATTGCAGGGATATTTGGATTCTATTAGAACCTGATCCGCGGCATTGGGATTATGGTATATACAGGACTATTCTGAAGGAGTGAATATGGAGAAGATAAGATTCAGGTCGGAAGAGATTCAGGATGACGCGGATTTTTTTGTATTGGAGCAGACAAAATTGAATGGTGTATCTTACATTCTGGTCACGGATTCGGAAGAAGACGACGCAGAGTGTCTGATTCTTAAGGATATATCAAAGGACACATCTTCAGACAGTATTTATGAGATTGTAGAAGATGACGTGGAGCTTACGGCGATATCAAAAGTGTTCGAAGAACAGCTTGAAGATATTGAGATTGAAAGGTAATATACTATGTCCATCAGTAAAGAGAAGTTTAAGGAAATGCTGAAAGAGAAGGGCTTGAAAGTAACCAATCAGAGGTTACTTGTATTAGAAGTACTCGCAGATCATCGCGATAAGCATATGACTGCAGAAGACATCTATGAATTGGTAAAGGAAGACTATCCGGAGATCGGATTGGCGACTATTTACCGGACGGTGCAGTTGTTGCGGGAAATGCAGTTGGTGGATCGGATCAATCTTGATGATGGATGCCTGCGTTATGAGATCAGTGATCTGTTCGATGGGGAGTCGAAGCATCACCATCATCATCTGATATGTAAGACATGTGGGAAAGTAGTTCCGTTTGAGGAGGATCTCTTAGATGAATTAGAGCGCCTGGTTGAGCAGGAGACGGGATTCCATGTGTCGGACCACGAACTAAAGTTCTACGGACAATGCGAAGAGTGCTTAGTAAAGCAGCAGCAGTAGGTACGGAGAAGCACGTGGAGGTGTAGATTTTGAAGAAAGAGAACAACGAAAAATTGCGTATCATTCCGCTAGGAGGACTAGAGAAGATAGGAATGAACATTACTGCCTTCGAATACGGAGACAGTATTATTGTCGTGGATTGCGGATTGGCATTCCCTGAGGACGATATGCTTGGGATCGATCTTGTGATCCCGGATGTAACATATCTGAAGGACAATATCCAGAAAGTAAAGGGCTTCGTGATCACGCATGGACATGAAGACCATATTGGGGCATTATGTTATATATTAAGAGAGATGAACCTTCCCATCTATGCGACGAAGCTTACGATGGGAATTATTGAAAGAAAACTGACGGAGCATAATCTGCTGCGCAGTACGAGACGAAAAGTAGTAAAGCACGGACAGTCCATCAATCTCGGGCAGTTCAGGATTGAATTTATTAAGACGAATCATAGTATCCAGGATGCAGCGGCGCTTGCGATCTATTCACCGGCAGGAATCGTCGTGCATACGGGAGACTTTAAAGTGGATTATACACCGGTATTCGGTGATGCCATTGACTTACAGCGTTTTGCGGAGATCGGGAAGAAGGGCGTGCTGGCGCTGATGTCAGACAGTACCAATGCGGAGAGAAAGGGATTTACCCAGTCGGAACGTACGGTGGGGATCACATTCGACCATATCTTTGCGGAGCATCAGAATACAAGGATCATAATCGCAACCTTCGCGTCTAATGTAGACAGGGTTCAGCAGATTATTAATTCCGCGTGTAAATACGGCCGCAAAGTTGTCGTAGAAGGCCGTAGTATGGTGAATATTATCCAGGTGGCGCAGGAATTAGGATATCTGAACGTGCCGGATAAGACTCTGATCGAAATCGACCAGCTTAAGAGTTATCCGCCTGAGAAGACGGTGCTGATCACAACGGGAAGCCAGGGAGAGTCAATGGCGGCTTTGTCCCGTATGGCGGCGGACGTGCATAAGAAAGTGACGATCATGCCCGGAGATACGGTGATATTCAGTTCGAATCCGATCCCCGGCAATGAGAAGTCTGTTTCCAGAGTGATCAATGAATTGTCGGCAAAGGGAGCGAATGTCATTTTCTCAGACGCACATGTATCCGGGCATGCGTGCCAGGAAGAACTGAAATTGATCTATTCGCTGGTGAAGCCGAAGTATGCGATCCCGGTACACGGCGAATACCGGCATCTTAAGGCAAACGCAGGTATTGCGATGACACTCGGGATCCCGAAGGAGAATGTATTCATCCTGCAGTCCGGGGATGTGCTGGAATTAAGCTCACAGGAGGCAAAGGTCGTCGATAAGGTCCATACCGGAGAGATCCTGGTGGATGGGCTTGGCGTAGGCGACGTGGGGAATATCGTGCTCCGTGACAGACAGCATCTGGCGGAAGACGGGATCTTGATCGTGGTGCTTACGTTAGAGAGAGGAAGCAACCAACTGTTAGCGGGTCCGGATATCGTATCCCGCGGGTTCGTGTATGTCAGAGAATCCGAAGGATTGATGGAAGAAGCGCGGAACGTGGTGACGGACGCTGTGGAGGACTGCCTGCTTCATCAGCGGAATGCGGACTGGAGTAAGATCAAGATGGTAATACGTGATACCATGAATGAATTTATATGGAAGAGGACGAAGAGAAGGCCGATGGTTCTTCCAATTATAATGGATGTATAAGCAAAGTTAAAGCTGATGTTTCTTTCAATTATAATGGATGACGTATAAGCGGAGACAGAGGGTCAGAAGTTCCGGAGGGGAATTCTGACACTGCAATTCTTAAGGTGATTTGCTGTATGGAAAAGAAAAAAGGAAAAAGTATAGTGCACAGGAGAATGGTTTTGATCATTCCTGTGTTGTTGGTTTTTTGTATTCTGGGTACCGTAATATTTTTTATCTCAAAGAGGATAACAAATGAGATGTCTGAATCAGCGATCGGCAATCTCAATGAAAGTCTTGAGCTTCTGGGAAATACACTGGAGACGATCTTACGGAATGAGGCGAAATTTCAGGAGTTGATTGCGCAGGAACTGGTGGATGCAGAGGATCCAGATGAATTCGTCCGTTCATACAGAAAAAATGATATGATGGTAAAGATGTCATTGATCCGGACAGGTGAATCGGAAGGGATTTCCAATACAGGCGAAGCCTTTTCAGAGGGGGAAGTGGATTTCTCCAGCGGGAAGACGGTAGACGGGCTGGAGGTTTCCGAATCCTATGTCAATGACATGGGAACCTGGGCATATACGATGAAATGTCCGGTTATGGAAGATGGTGAAGAGATCGCGTCTCTTTATGTAGAGTATATCTATGATTCGCTGGGAGAAGCGCTGCCGAGAAGGTTTTATAACGGCAATGCGACGCTTTACCTCATGGACGGAGACAGTAAAAAGTTCGTGTTAAAACCCAAGGGGATCGGAGAGCGAGATGCGGGACATATGAATCTCGAAGATTTTTACCGTGCCAACCGGATCCTGGAAGAAGATACGAAGAAGCATGTTTTGGACAGTATTGATACAGGAAAGAATGTTATGTTCTACCATGATATCCAGAATAAGGATTCGCTGATCTATATGTGGTCGGTGAACCAAGGGGCGAATTATCTGATCGGATACGTACCGGTCCAGTCGATACAGCGGGAAGGTAACGCGGTTAACCAGAATATATATATCGTAGTGGCTGTCATGCTGCTGGCGTTTGTCGGAAGTTGTGTGTCATATCTGTTTTTCGACAGGCAGCAGGAAAGGATCAGGAAGGAAAGAGATGAAGAGAGAGAGGTACACAACAGACAGCTGACGGAGGCGCTACAGACGGCGCAGATCGCGAATACTTCCAAGACAACTTTTCTTTCGAATATGTCCCATGATATCCGTACTCCTATGAATGCGATACTTGGATTTGCAACATTGCTTGCGAAGGATGTGGATAATCCGGATAAGGTCAGGGAATACACGAGGAAGATCACTGCTTCCGGACAGCATCTGTTAAGCCTTATTAATGATGTGCTGGATATCTCTAAGATCGAGAGCGGCAAGGTGGTGCTGTCTGTCGGAGAGATCTCGATGAATGATATGATCTCCTCCATAGACGCGATCATCCGTCCGGCGGCCGACGCCAAGAACCAGACCTTTGAGATCGCCGTGACGGGACTTAAGCATGGCAGATTGATCGGCGATGAGACGAGGATCAATCAGATCCTGATCAACCTTCTTTCTAACGCGGTGAAATATACGCAGGAAGGGGGAAGTATCTGGCTTCGGATCATCGGGCTGAACCAGCATTCCCACCAGTATGAACATATTCGGATCGAAGTAGAAGATAATGGATATGGCATGACGTCAGAGTATCTGGAGACTATTTTTGACGCGTTTACCAGGGCGGAGAACAGTACGACGAATAAGGTGCAGGGAACCGGGCTTGGAATGGCGATCACGAAGAATATCGTAGAACTTATGGGAGGAACCATAGAGGTTGCCAGTGAAGTGGGGATGGGAACTCTTTTTATTGTTGATCTGGAACTTCGGATCCCGGAGATGGAGATCAGCGAGCAGTTCTGGAAAGAGAAGGGTATCTCGCGGATCCTGGTGGTAGATGATGAAGAGAGCATCTGCGAGAATGTCAAGATCCTTATGGAAGATACCGAGATCCAGGTGGATACGGCATACAGCGGAGAAGAGGCTCTGCGTATGAGACAGGAGGCTTGTGAGAGCGGGAATGACTATCAGGTGATCCTCCTGGATTTTAAGATGTCAGGCATGGATGGCATAGAGACTGCAAGAGAGATGAGAAGTATGGTATTCGGGCATATACCGATCCTGCTTTTGTCTTCTTATGACTGGGATGAGATCGAGGAGGAAGCAACACAGGCGGGGATTGAAGGATTCCTGGCGAAGCCATTCTTCGTCTCTGCGCTGAAAGAAAAGCTGGTGGAACTTTTGGATGAACCAGGGCAGGAAGCGGCGGCTCTGCCCAGGGAGGAAGAGAATAGACTGGCGGGGCGGCATTTCCTTGTGGCGGAAGACAATGAGATCAATGCGGAGATCTTAATGGAACTTCTGGACATCGAGGAAGCAACCTGTGAGATCGTGGAGAATGGAAAGCTGGCGGTGGAACGTTTTGCACAGTCAGAAGCGGGAAGTTATGACGCGATACTGATGGATGTACAGATGCCAGTGATGAATGGATATGAAGCGGCGAAGGCGATCAGGCAGTTAGACCGTGAGGATGCGAAGATGATATTGATCATTGCTATGACGGCGAACGCTTTTGCAGAGGATGTAAAAGACGCTATGGATGCAGGTATGGATGCACATATTGCGAAACCGATCGATATGGAATTGTTAAAAAACACATTGGGATTATATCTCAGATAAAGACCAGATGTAAACGGCGGGTTGTCAGGGGAGGATAAAAGTCAATGAATTTGTCAGAAGGGGAGGCAGAGCAGTAAAAAGGAGTAAGGTATGAAAAGTAATATGAGAAAACTGACAGCAATGACAATGACCGGAATGATGGCTATTATGACAGTTTCCTGTAAAACGGAGAAGCCGGAAGTGAATCTGGCTGACAATGCGGGAGACGAGCAGAAGATCGTTGAGATATTTACGCCGATGGAGCGTTCGAACCCGGATGCCAAGAATGTTGCAAGAACGGCATTCGATAAGACGGTTATCATGGCAGAGGAAGAGCTGGAGATCAGGATAGAATATAATACCTATACATCTGAGAATTATCAAGAGAAGTCTTTTGATGATGTTGCACTTGACCGGATACGGAATGATATGGATGATCTGTACCTGATCAATCCGGATGTGATAAAGAAAACAGCGGAAGAAGGGAAGCTTACGGATCTGTCAGGACTCGATTGTGCAAAGAATATAAGAGACGTGGTCCGCATGGCGAATACGGTGGATGGCAAGCTGGTTGGAATCCCGCAGGAAGTAGTAGTCTATGGCCTGTTCGTGAATAAGGATATGTTCGATGAATATAAGCTAAGATTACCCAATACGCCGGAGGAATTTCTGGAATGCTGCAGGGTGTTCAAAGAGAATGGGATTGAAACTCCCATAGGGGCAAATCGTTGGTGGCTTGAGACATTTGTCTTCGCACAGGCATATGCGGAGCTTTATAACGGGGATAATACGGAAGCAGAGATTGAAGCGTTAAATACCGGGAAAAGCAAGTACAGCGATTATATGCGTCCGGGATTTGAGTATTTGAAAAAACTGATCGATCTGGGTTATGTGGATGCAAAAACAGCGTTGACTTATGAAGCGATCGAGGGGGAAGGAGCCGATTTTATGGCGCAGAAGACACCGATCGTGATGGCGTACTGGGGTGCGGCGAATACGGATACGGCTTATGGGAAACCTAATTTTGACCTGCAGGTGATCGGGTTCCCAAGTTCACTTGGGCAGATGCCGGTCATCTCGATGACAGGAATAGCGGTTCTTGAGAATGCGGAACATAAGAAAGACGCCATGGATGTCCTGGAGATAATCTTATCGGACGAGGCGCTTCAGACTTACGCCGAGACCAATAAGGTGATATCTCCTTCTAAGAATGTTGAGGTAGAGTGTATCCCGGCATTAAAGCCGCTGAACAGTCTGGTCAATGACGGAACTTATGTCCTGGCGACCAATGCGGGCATGAAGATGGAGCAGTGGGGGAATACATGCCTGATCGTGAGAAAGCTCATGGAGGGGGCGTCCGTGGATGAATGTATGGCAGAGTTTGACCGGCTGCAGGAAGAATCGCTGAAATAAGGAAAGAGGTAGTGTTGACCAGAAAGGGGCTGTGCAATTTTTCGACAGCCCTTTTTGCAGCAGAAGATATGGAGGGAAGGAGCGATACTATGGTAAGGGACGAGAGGCTGACTACGTATATCCGGTCTCTGGAAGGACCGGAGGATCCTGTGCTCGAGCAGATTGAACAGGAAGCGGCGGACACATATGTTCCGATCATCCGCAAGGAGACACAGAGCTTTCTAAAGACGCTTTTGATGATAAAGCAGCCGTCCCGTGTACTGGAGATCGGGACGGCTATTGGTTTTTCTGCGATACTGATGAGCGAATATATGCCGGAGGGCGGGCAGATCATCACGGTGGAGAAGTATGAAAAGAGGATACCCATCGCGAGGGAGAACTTCAGGCGTGCCGGAAAGGAAGGGCAGATCACGCTGATCGAGGGAGACGCCCTTGCGGTTATGCAGGCGCTTGACGGTTCTTTTGACCTGATCTTCATGGATGCAGCCAAGGGACAGTATATCCGGTATCTGCCGGAAGCCGTCCGGCTGCTTTCGGACGGAGGGGTATTAGTGTCGGATAATGTCTTACAGGACGGAGATGTGATCGAATCCCGGTTTGCCGTGGAGAGGCGCAACCGTACGATCCATAGCCGGATGCGGGAGTATCTCTATGAACTGAAGCACCATGAGCGGCTTTTGACCTCTATCCTGCCGTTGGGGGACGGAGTTGCGCTGAGTGTAAAGTGCTAGTGTGTTGACCGTATTATATCTGATGAAATCCGCAGAAGATTCGTTCATTTGCAAGGCGGATTTATATGATACGGTCATCACGTCGGAATGGGATATGATAATTAGGAAGCAATTGGAGAAGGAGATATTGCAATGAAGGATACAGATAAGAGACGTCCGGAATTACTGATTCCGGCAAGCAGCCTGGAGGTATTGAAGACGGCTGTGATATTTGGTGCAGATGCGGTATATATCGGCGGGGAAGCCTTTGGGCTTCGGGCGAAGGCAAAGAATTTCTCGGCAGAGGATATGAGAGCGGGAATCGCGTTTGCACATGAACATGGCGCGAGAGTCCATGTGACGGTGAACATCCTTGCTCACAATGACGATCTTGATGGCGTGAGGGAATATCTTAAGGAGTTAAAGGAGATGAAACCGGATGCCCTGATCATTGCAGATCCGGCAATCTTTGATCTGGCGAAGGAGATCTGCCCGGAGATCGACCGGCATATCAGTACCCAGGCGAATAATACGAATTACGGGACTTATCAGTTCTGGCGGAGGCTGGGGGCGAAACGGGTGGTATCGGCGCGGGAGCTGTCGCTTCAGGAGATCAGGGAGATACGTGAGCGGATTCCTGCGGATATGGAGATCGAGAGCTTTATCCACGGTGCGATGTGTATCTCATATTCCGGCAGATGCCTTCTGAGTAATTATTTTACCGGAAGAGACGCGAATCAGGGAGCATGTACCCATCCCTGCCGGTGGAAGTATTCCATCATGGAGGAGACGCGGCAGGGGGAATATATGCCGGTATATGAGAATGAACGGGGAACGTTTATCTTTAATTCAAAGGATCTGTGTATGATCGAGCATATTCCGGAGATGATCGAGGCGGGAATCGACAGCTTCAAGATCGAAGGGCGGATGAAGACGGCGCTCTATGTCGCGACGGTGGCAAGGACGTACCGGAAGGCGATCGATGATTATCTGGAGGAACCGAAGAAGTATGAGGAGAATATGCCGTGGTATCTGGAGCAGATCTCGAACTGCACTTACCGGCAGTTTACCACAGGATTCTATTTCGGAAAACCGGATGAGACAAGTCAGATTTACGACAATAATACGTATATAAAGGAGTACACGTATCTTGGGATCATAGGAGACGAGAAAGACGGGATGTACCGGATCGAGCAGAGGAATAAGTTCTCGGTGGGAGAGCAGATCGAGATCATGAAGCCGGACGGGCGGAATATAGAAGTAACCGTGCAAAGGATCGTGGATGAGGAAGGAAAGGAGCAGGAGAGTGCGCCGCATCCTAAGCAGGCGCTGTATGTGGATCTTGGGTGTGAAGCCTGCCGGTATGATATTCTGAGACGGGCGGAAGCGTAGATCAGCGCCTGGCCCGGACAGGAATGCGCCGGGGAGTATGACATGAGCAGGGAGGAGATTGGTGCTTTCCTGGATCATGCCGTAAGTGGGGCAGATCATATTGACCGGAAATAGAATTTTCAGGTGGAAAAGCACAAAAAGCGGCGGCGTCACATAGACTATATCAAATACGCTTAGAGGTGCTTCTCTTGAAATCATTTCCCCAACCCCTCACAGCCGCAGAAGAAAGATATTATATGCAAAAATATACGGAGGGAGATCTTGAAGCGAAACATACCCTGATCGAGCGGAATCTGCGCCTCGTTGCACATATCGTAAAGAAATATCAGTCTTCCCCGGAAGATACGGAGGATCTGCTGTCTATAGGCACGATCGGGCTTATTAAGGCGGTTGTGACGTTCAATCCGGATAAATGTGTCAGGCTCGGAACTTATGCCGCGCGCTGCATCGAGAATGAGATCCTGATGTATATGCGGGCGAAGAAGAAGTCGTCGAAAGAGATCTCGCTGTATGAGCCCATCGGGACGGACCGGGAGGGCAATGAGATCCAGCTTTTTGACATTATAGAGTCGAAAGAGGACGACGCGCACAGAAAGGTAGAAATAGGCGATGATATCCGGATGCTGTACCGCAGTGTGGAAGCCGAATTGTCACCGAGGGAACGCTTGGTGCTGAAGATGCGGTATGGATTGTATAATGAAGAAGAATATACGCAGCGGGAGATAGCGAAACAATTAGGAATCTCCCGTTCTTATGTTTCCCGGATCGAAAAGAGTGCGATCGAGAAACTGCGGGGGTTTTTTTAGTATAGAATAAGGGTGCAGGCTGCTGTAAAATGACGGGTTTACGCAAGGCATGGGATTCCATACGTGGTGTAAACGCGGCATTTTGCAGCAGCCTTTGTTTTTATCGTGGTTAAAGAAATCTTCATCTCCTTAAGAGAATCTTTAGAAATGAAAGAATGAGGCAAGTTTATCTTCAGAATATGTTTAGAAATACATAGCGGGGTTCTTTAGATTTTTGGAATAAAATAATTTTCATCAAACATAGCTACACAGTGCTTACGAGGAAGTGAAGGGGGATCCACATGAAGGTAATGATTTTAAGCGGAAGATTTGGATTTGGGCATGAGATGGCGGCAAATGCGATACGGGAGGAATTCGAAAGACAGGATTGTCAGATCGAGATGATACAGAAGGATCTATTGGCGTATTTCTATCCGCATATCAATAGATTGATCTACGGAGGATTCAGCCTGGTGGCGGAGCGCTGCCATGGTATCTATAACCTGGTGTACAGGCTGTCAGAAAGAATGAATGCAGAGATCAGGCAGGGAGGTTCTATGCTGTACTTTAAGTTTAAGAAGATGATGGAAGAAGAGCAGCCGGATCTTATTGTCTGTACACATCCGATCTGTGTGAAAGCGGCGGCGTTCTATAAGGCGAAGACGGGAGACCAGGTGCCTCTTGTATCTTGTATCACCGATACTTCTATACATATGGGATGGGTGGCGGAACAGGTGGACACCTATC
This sequence comes from Dorea sp. 5-2, assembly GCF_000403455.2. Classification (GTDB taxonomy): domain Bacteria; phylum Bacillota; class Clostridia; order Lachnospirales; family Lachnospiraceae; genus Sporofaciens. Next base: position 266,306 of record NZ_KE159748.1, read on the forward strand.
TGGTTCCGACTCCTGAGATGAAAGAACATCTGATCCGTATGGGAACCTGGGCGGATGTCCTGGTGACCGGAATACCGGTGCGGCAGCAGTTCCTTGAGTGGGAAGAACGGGAGTCCGAAGAGCGCAGGATGCAGAGACTGTATGAGATGGACATGGATACAGGTATGGATCTGGAGAGGAACGAGGATGGGAGGCCGTCCGCCTGTAAGCGGGTATTGGTGATGGGAGGAGGACTTGGGATCATGCCGGGGCTTGAAGGGCTGCTTGAATCCCTGCATCAGATGCCGGACGTCCATACCACGGTGATCACCGGAAAGAATCAGAATCTGTACCAGAGATGGGCAGGGCGTTTTGCAGACATCGAGGTGTTGGGATATGTAGAGGATATTGCCGACCGTATGAAACAATCCGATCTGGTGATCACAAAGGCGGGAGGGATCACGATGTATGAACTGATCCACAGCAGGGTGCCGATGTTCATCATCCACCCATTCCTGGAACAGGAGATCATGAATGCAAGATATGCGTCGGAGCGAGGGATCGCAAAGGTCGTATGGAGGCAGGAAGAAGATGTTATCCAGGAATTGCAGGATCTTCTGACGGATCCTGAGAAGCTAGAAGAGATACAACGCTGCATGCTGAGAGCCGGGAAAGAGATGATGGATACCGGGCTTGATGAGGCTGTCAGGGAGATGTCTCAGAAGGCAGACAGATACAGGTCCGTATTCCGTTATTCTGCTGCGGATCGTTTCCCGTCAATATGTCAGATGCAGACAGAATTTGGCGGTTCGGGAAGACATTACTTGGTCTAAGGGGGAATGTGTGATGGAGATGATAGAAATGCTCAGGATCGCAGCTGCAGGAATGCTGTTGTGCTGTATCATATTACTGTGTTATAGCTTGGTGCCGTCCGCAGGGTTAAAGTATCTCTGGAAGCGCAACAGCAGGAAGAGATGGCTGGAAGGCAGGACAGATAAGCGATTATATCTGACATTTGACGACGGGCCAAGCAGAGAATATACGGGACAGCTTCTGTGTCTTCTGAAACAATACCGGATCAGGGCAAGTTTCTTTGTTGTGGCTGAATTCGCAAGGGAGAACCCGGATCTGATCGAATGGATGATGGAAGAGGGCCATCTTGTGGGGATGCATTCCGTGCAGCATAAGAATGCACTCTTAAGGGGCAGGAACTTCATCAGGGAAGACTTCACACAGTCGATGAAGACTATGGAGGGGATGGGCTGCAAGGCAGAGTATTACCGTCCGCCATGGGGGCATCTGAACCTGTGGACATTATTCTTTGTCAGATATTGGAATCTTAAGCTGATCTTGTGGGATGTGATGGCAGAGGATTGGTCGGCGAAGGAGACTGCCGCGTCGATCGAGAGGAAGCTTCTCAGGCGGGTATTTCCCGGAGCGGTCATATGCCTTCATGACGGACGAGGCGCGGCAGGCGCGCCGGGCAGGACACTTGAGGCATTGGGAAGTTCCATTCCGGCGCTGTTGGAGCAAGGATATGTATTTGAAAGGATGGACGCCTATGAATACGAATCTGTCTAAACCGAAGGTGTTACGGTATGCGATGGTTTTCCTGGTATTTGTCTCCTTTGTACTGTTCTTGTTATTGCGAGGGACAGATATCAGGACGGTGGGGAATGCATTGTCAGAGACTTCTGTTTCATTTCTTGCGGCAGGCATTCTGCTGGCGGAGGTGTTCCATCTGGCGGAGGGGATCAATATCCGCATCTTACTTACGTCTTTCGGTTATCGGGTTACCTTCTGGCAAGGAATGAAATATGCTTATATCGGTTTCTTTTTCAGTTCCGTAACGCCGTCTTCCACAGGGGGGCAGCCGGCACAGCTCTACGCCATGAAGAAGGATGGAATAGAGATTGCCCATGGGACGCTGGCTCTCGCCGCAGAGCTTGCAAGCTTTGAGATCGCGGTATTTTTCATGGAGATCGCGGCGATCGCCGCGCTGATACAAGGGAGGATAAGGCCGTCAGGGGAGCTTATGGTACTCGCCGTATTGGGATTTCTGATGAATATATTATTCATTGCGGGACTTCTCGCCGTGATTTTTTCTTACAGGCTGAAAGAGGGGATCTTGCGTTTCCTGCATATGCTGATCGGAAAACTTCCGGTCGGAAATAAAAAGAAATGGATCGATAGATTTGACGGAGCGTTCCGTGATTTTCAGGCATGTGCGGACTTGATACGCAGGGAACCCAAGGTCATGGGAAAGGTGCTTGCGGTGAGCGTATGCCAGGTGATCTGTTGGTTCAGCATTCCTTATATGGTCTGTCTTGCTATGGGGGAGAATACGGCGGGATATCAGCAGGTCTTTCTGCTTCAGACGGTCTTGTTTATGACGGCGGCGCTGCTGCCCTTCCCGGGAGCGGCAGGGATCAGCGAATATGCGTTTGTGAAGCTGTTCTCAGGGGTCTTTACCAGGCATCCTTTGTCGGTTGCTACGCTGGTAAACAGAGGGATCAGTTTTTACTGCCTTCTCTTGATCAGTGTGGTGATGATGGCGGTCTTATGGAAATATGGGAAATCAGGGGAGAGGGCGGTGATTTCTTTGCCGCAGAAATCGGATGCCTGAGATTCTAGTACACTAGTACACCGAATAATAAGTAACCAGCCATATAACTTGCCTGATTTTCCATCTGCGTCGTTGTTGTCAATCGGCGTAGCGCCCACTACGCCTCATTCCTCCGCCTTGCATATGAAAAATCATTCTGCGTTATATGGCTAGGAACTTATTTTTCGGTGTACTAGTGTGCTGACTGAATATAATACGGTCAGCACACTAGCTGTGAAATGTCGAAATTTGTCTGGAAAAATTTCTTGCGGAATTTTTAACTGAGTATTATGATAAAAAGTATCTAATTATTTGATCTTGCCAAGGCGGTTAAGCAAAGCAGCCGATGGCAAGTCTTTAAGTTATAATTTCAATGTTCATGTTGTCATGCCGATCGGCAAAATATCACAAAACATATTAAAGCAAAGAATATATTCACAGAGAAAGGAGTGAATGCATGTCATTTAGTACGGTCTTGTCTGCCGCGATCCAGGGTCTCCGTGTCGAGATCATCCATGTCGAGGCAGATGTCAGCAACGGCCTGCCCATGTTTCATATGGTGGGCTATCTTTCCTCAGAGGTGAAAGAAGCCTCCGAGCGGGTTAGGACTGCGATCCGCAATTCGGGTTTCCAGTTACCTGCGAAGAAGACGGTCGTCAATCTGGCTCCGGCTACAGTCAGGAAGAAGGGCGCGTCCTTTGATCTGCCGATCGCGCTGGCTGTCCTTGCGTCTATGGGGATATTCCCGGAGGAAGAGTTAAGAGATACGCTGGTGGTGGGAGAGCTAAGCCTGGATGGAAGCGTCAAAGAGGTGACGGGAGTCTTGCCGGTTGTGATGCAGGCGAAAAAGGAGGGGTGCCGAAGATGCATTCTGCCCGTGCAGAATGTGCAAGAGGGAGCGTTGGTAGAAGGAATCCGGATAGAGGGAGTATCCCATCTTAAGGAAGTATGCCGGTATCTGAGAGGGGAACCAAAGACTGGGATAATGGCAGGCGAGATATGCCGGGAAGCGAAGACGGATCAAAAAGAGCCGGCAAGACTGGATTATTCTGATATACAGGGGCAGGAAGCGGTGAAACGCGCGGCAGAAGTGGCGGTGGCAGGAGGGCATAATCTACTGTTGGTAGGTCCGCCGGGAAGCGGGAAATCTATGATCGCGAAGCGTGTTACGACGATCCTGCCGCCGCCCACCAGGGAGGAGAGTATAGAGATTACCGGGATCTACAGTGTCCTTGGAATGGTGGATAAGGATCGTCCGCTGATAACGGGAAGACCCTTCCGAAGCGTCCATCATACGGTGACAAAGACAGCGCTGGTCGGAGGCGGGATATCTCCGTCGCCGGGAGAGATTAGTTTGGCGCATGGGGGCGTCCTGTTCTTAGATGAACTGACGGAATTTCAGAAATCCGTTCTGGAGGTATTAAGGCAGCCGTTGGAAGAACGGCAGATCCGGATTACAAGAAGTCAGGGGAACTTTGTATTTCCGGCAAACTTCATACTGATCTGTGCCATGAATCCCTGCCCCTGCGGGAATTATCCGGACTTTAACAGATGTACCTGCACGCCTGCGCAGATTCAGCAATATCTTGGGAAGGTCAGCCAGCCGTTCCTGGATCGGATGGATATCTGTGCGGAAGCTCCAAGGATCCGGTATGAAGCGCTTACAGGAGAGAAGAGGCAGGAGAGTTCGGATGAGATCCGGGACAGGATATGCAAGGTGCGGATCGTGCAGCAGGAAAGATATAAGGGGAGGAAGATATGGACAAATGCTATGATGGGAGTCAGTGAATTGAAGGAATTCTGCAGTCTCGGAAAGAGCGAAGAAGAGCTGATGCAAAAGGCATACACATCTTTGAGGCTTACGGCAAGGACGTATCATAAGATCCTGAAAGTGGCAAGGACCATCGCTGACCTGGACGGCAGCGGGACGATCAGGGGATGCCATCTGAAAGAGGCGTTGGGATATCGGATGATCGATAAGAAATATTGGGGAAGGTGACGGAATATGATGTATGAATACTGGTTTGCGGCGGTCGCGGGGGTGTCAGACCGGAAAAAAAGATTATTAAGAGAAGAATATGGAGAGGGGAAAGCCGTATATTATATAGAAGAAATGCGGCTTCGGATGCACCAGTTCCTGGAAGATAAGGAGATCGAGGCAATCCTGCAGGCAAGAAAGGGGCATGATGTTGAGAAAGAGTGGAGAGAACTTGAGAAGAAGAATATTCGGTTCATTCCGTATTTCGCAGATGAGTATCCGAAGCGGCTTCTGCAGATAGGCGATGTTCCTTATGCGTTATATGTGAAGGGAAAGCTGCCGGCAGAGGATTGTCTCAGCATAGCCATCGTGGGAGCGAGAAAATGTACTCCTTATGGGGAAGAGCTTGCACTGGAATATGGAGAATGTTTGGCTGCAAATGGGATACAAGTCATAAGCGGGATGGCGAAAGGTATCGACGGAGCCGGACAAAGAGGTGCGCTGAACAGCGGGGGAGAGACATACGGCGTATTAGGATGTGGTGTGGATATCTGCTATCCCAGGGAACATATCGGGTTGTATATGGATATGCAGGTGAAGGGAGGGGTATTGTCGGAGCAGCCGCCGGGAAGGCCGCCTCTGCCGGTATATTTTCCCATGAGGAACCGGATCATCAGCGGTCTGTCCGACGTCATACTGGTGATGGAAGCAAGAGAGAGAAGCGGTTCTCTGATCACTGCGGATCTGGCGTTGGAGCAGGGCAAGGATGTGTATGCACTCCCGGGACCTGTGACAAGCCGGCTCAGCCAGGGGTGTCACGGACTGCTGCGGCAGGGGGCGGGGATCCTGATCTCACCGCAGGATCTGCTTGAAGAATTAGGGGTTGGCAGTCAGCAAACTGAACAAAAATCTGACAAAATAAAAAAAGTGCTTGAAAATCACGAAAATGTGGTGTATAGTTGTCTCGGTTTGTTCCCAAAAGGAATCTGTGATCTGACAGAAGAGACGGGACTTCGTGTCCAGGAGTTGATGGACTGTCTGATTACTTTAGAAATAAAAGGATATATACGGGAAATATCAAAAAATCATTATATTAAGGTCCGGTGACCGGACAAATGCTAGTTATATTGGAGGAAGCAAAGATATGGCGCGCTATCTTGTAATCGTGGAATCACCTGCCAAGGTGAAGACAATAAAAAAGTTTTTAGGAAGTAATTATGTGGTGACCGCATCGAACGGCCATGTAAGGGATCTGCCTAAAAGTCAGCTGGGAGTTGATGTGGAGCATGATTATGAGCCCAAATATATCACGATCCGCGGGAAAGGAGATATTCTTGCAGGGCTCCGTAAGGAAGTGAAAAAAGCAGATAAAGTATACCTTGCAACTGACCCTGACCGTGAAGGAGAGGCGATATCATGGCATCTGAGCAAGGCGCTGAAGCTGGAGAATAAGAAAACATACCGGATCAGTTTCAATGAGATCACGAAGAATGCGGTAAAAGCATCGCTTAAGAATGCGAGAGAGATCGATATGGATCTGGTAGATGCTCAGCAGGCAAGGAGGGTTCTGGACAGAGTTGTGGGTTACAGGATCAGCCCGCTCCTGTGGACAAAGGTAAAGAGAGGATTAAGCGCGGGACGCGTACAGTCTGTGGCGCTTCGGATCATTGCAGACCGGGAAGAAGAGATCAATGCGTTCATTCCGGAGGAATACTGGACTCTGGATGTGGATCTGAAGGTAGAAGGGGAGAAGAAACCTCTGACGGCTAAGTTCTATGGAACAGATAAGAAGATGACGATTCGTTCCAAGGAAGAACTGGATGCGATCTTAAGCGAGATAGAATCAGAAGAATATACGATAGATGATATCCGCAAAGGCGAGCGTATGAAGAAAGCTCCGATCCCTTTTACTACCAGTACGCTGCAGCAGGAAGCGTCCAAAGCGCTGAATTTTGCCACGGCGAAGACGATGCGTATCGCACAGCAGTTGTATGAGGGAATTGATATCAAGGGAAACGGAACGGTGGGACTGATCACGTATCTGCGTACGGACTCCACCAGAGTATCCGAAGAAGCGGATCAGAATGTGCGGGAGTATATCGGTGCGAATTTCGGAAAAGAATATGTGGCGGTAAGCGAGGCAAAAAGCGGCGGCGGGAATAAGAACATCCAGGACGCCCATGAGGCGATCCGCCCGACGGATGTCAGCCGTACTCCGGCGGCAGTCAAAGAATCTCTGAGCAGGGATCAGTTCCGTCTGTATCAGCTGGTGTGGAAGCGTTTCGTTGCGAGCAGGATGCAGCCGGCGCGGTATGAGACGACGTCTATCCGGATCGCGGCAGGACAGTATCGATTTACCGTTGCGGCGTCGAAGATCGTATTTGAAGGTTTCCGGACAGTTTATACGGAGGCGGAAGAAGAGAAGGAGAAGGGCAACGTACTGGTGAAAGGGCTGGATCAGGATACGAAGCTGACGAAGTTAGATTTCGAAACGAAACAGCATTTTACACAGCCGCCCGCCCATTATACGGAAGCATCCCTTGTAAAGATCCTGGAGGAATTAGGGATCGGGCGTCCAAGTACGTATGCGCCGACGATTTCAACCATTATTGCCAGACGGTATGTGGCAAAAGAGAATAAGAACCTGTATCTGACAGAGATCGGAGAGGTGGTCGACCATATCATGACGGAATCATTCCCAAGTATCGTGGATGTGAATTTTACAGCCAATATGGAGAGCCTCTTAGACGGCGTGGCAGAAGGGAAGGTAAAGTGGAAGACGATCATCGAGAATTTCTATCCGGATCTGGAAGAAGCGGTTGAGAAGGCGGAGAAAGAGCAGGAGCAGGTGAAGATCGAGGATGAAGTGACGGATGTGATCTGCGATCAGTGCGGCCGCAATATGGTCATCAAGTACGGACCGCATGGGAAGTTCCTCGCCTGCCCGGGATTCCCGGAATGTAGGAATACGAAGCCTTATCTGGAGAAGATCGGCGTTCCGTGTCCGGTGTGCGGCAAAGACATTGTGACACGTAAGACGAAAAAAGGCAGGAGATATTACGGGTGTGAAGATAATCCGGAATGTGAATTTATGTCATGGCAGAAGCCGTCTGTTGAAAAGTGCCCAAGGTGCGGAAGTTACATGGTCGAGAAGGGAAATAAGCTTCTCTGCGGCGACGGGCAGTGCAGTTATGTAGAAAATAAAGAAAACAGTAAAGGGAGAAAAAAATAATATGGGAATTCATTGTAAAAAAGGGAATTGTATGATAATATAATTTTCAAAGGATGGAGGTATGTCAATGAGTGTACAATTATTAGATAAGACCAGAAAAATCAATAAATTACTGCACAACAATAATTCAAGTAAGGTAGTATTTAATGATATCTGTGATGTACTTACTGAAATCTTGGATTCCAATGTGTTAGTAGTTAGTAAAAAGGGAAAGATACTGGGTCAGAGCGAGTGTAAAGAAGTGCCATGTATCAGAGAATTGATCGAGCAGGAGGTAGGCAGGCACATAGATGTGATGCTGAACGAACGCCTTCTGAGCATACTGTCAACGAAGGAAAATGTGAATCTGCAGACATTGGGATTCTCGGAAGAAGCGGTATTGGGCTATCAGGCGATCATTACGCCGATCGATATCGCAGGTGAACGCTTAGGTACATTGTTTATCTATAAGAAGGGGCAGACATACGAGATCGATGATATCATACTGAGTGAATATGGTACGACGGTAGTGGGACTGGAGATGCTCCGGTCCGTGAATGAAGAGAGTGCGGAGGAGACCAGGAAAGAGCATATTGTCCAGTCTGCGATCGGTACACTTTCTTATTCTGAGTTAGAAGCGATCATCCATATCTTCGAGGAGCTGGATGGAACAGAAGGGATTCTGGTTGCCAGTAAGATCGCGGACAGGGTTGGGATAACCAGGTCGGTGATCGTCAATGCCCTCCGGAAGTTTGAAAGTGCGGGAGTGATCGAGTCGCGTTCTTCCGGAATGAAGGGAACTTATATCAAAGTAGTAAATGATTATGTGTTCACAGAATTAGAACATATCAAGGCGGAACGTATGAAATGATCATGATCTGCGATGAAAAGGGTATTGGGAGACCGATACCCTTTTCAGGCAAAGGGGCAGGATGGAAAGAGCAGGCAGGAAGGGAGAAAAGCAGGACAAATGTATGAGGCGTGTTCAGCAAAGATCCGGATGTACCGCATGGTACTCAAGGAGGGCCGTTTTGACGAAAAAGTCCATCATTGCAGTGTGATCTCGTATAAACCGGAAGAAGAGTGCATATACTTGATCGCAGAGGATACGGAGCTTACGGAATTTTCACAGGATGGCAATTATGAGTGCAGGATCAAAGCGCCGGACGGAGAAGAGACTTGCATGGGAGTCATAACAGACCGATATTGGAACAAGTCCGGAAGGATATTGAAGTTCCGGATCAAGAATGGATTTTATAAAAATCTTGTAAACTAAATATAAAGTGTGTTGACAAAGTCATCAGAGAGTGCTATTTTATATCTAGAGTTTCTTAGCACTCTCTTTTTATGAGTGCTAACAACATAGATATAAATTGAAGGAGGCATAAATATGAAATTAGTACCATTAGGAGACAGAGTTGTATTAAAGCAGTTAGTTGCAGAAGAAACCACAAAATCCGGAATCGTGATTCCAGGACAGTCTAAGGAGAAGCCGCAGCAGGCAGAGGTTATTGCCGTAGGGCCGGGCGGAACCGTAGACGGAAAAGAAGTAAAGATGAATGTTGCGGTTGGGCAGAAGGTGATCTATTCCAAGTATGCGGGAACGACCGTAGAGATCGAGGATGAAGAGTTTATCATCGTAAAGCAGGATGATATCCTTGCAATATGCGAATAGACGGATGATCGAGGATACAGATAGTAGGATAATAAAGAATAACAGATAATAAAGAATAGCAGATAGCAGGAGGCATGATCATTATGGCAAAGGAAATCAAATACGGCGCAGAAGCAAGAAGCGCATTAGAATCAGGAGTAAATCAGCTGGCAGATACTGTCAGAGTAACACTTGGACCAAAGGGACGCAATGTTGTCCTGGATAAATCATTCGGCGCACCATTGATCACGAACGACGGTGTAACGATCGCAAAGGAGATTGAACTGGAAGATGCGTTTGAGAATATGGGCGCACAGCTGATCAAGGAAGTTGCTTCTAAGACAAACGACGTAGCCGGTGACGGAACAACGACGGCAACCGTACTTGCACAGGCAATGGTGCATGAAGGAATGAAGAATCTGGCGGCAGGCGCGAATCCGATCATCCTGCGCAAGGGTATGAAGAAAGCGACAGACGCTGCAGTAGAAGCGATCGCAAAGATGTCAAGCAAATTAAAAGACAAAGCTCAGATCGCAAGAGTGGCTGCAATCTCAGCCGGCGACGACGAAGTAGGCGAGATGGTAGCAGACGCTATGGAGAAGGTTTCTAACGACGGCGTTATCACGATCGAAGAGTCCAAGACCATGAAGACAGAACTGGATCTGGTTGAAGGTATGCAGTTTGACCGCGGATATGTGTCTGCGTATATGGCTACGGATATGGATAAGATGGAAGCAGTTCTGGAAGATCCTTATATCCTGATCACGGACAAGAAGATCTCCAATATCCAGGATATTCTTCCTCTGTTAGAGCAGATCGTACAGTCCGGCGCAAGATTACTGATCATTGCCGAGGATGTTGAGGGCGAGGCGCTCACGACATTGATCGTGAATAAACTCCGCGGAACCTTTAACGTAGCGGCTGTTAAAGCTCCGGGTTACGGCGACAGAAGAAAAGAGATGCTTAAGGATATCGCGATCCTGACAGGCGGCCAGGTGGTATCTGATGAACTTGGCATGGATCTGAAAGAGACGACGATGGATCAGCTTGGACGTGCGAAGTCTGTTAAGATCCAGAAAGAGAATACCGTTATTGTTGACGGCCTGGGCGATAAGAAAGCGATCGCTGACCGTGTATCCCAGATCAAGATGCAGATTGAAGAGACGACATCTGATTTCGACAGAGAGAAGCTTCAGGAGAGACTTGCGAAGCTTGCAGGCGGTGTTGCGGTGATCCGTGTAGGCGCTGCGACAGAGACTGAGATGAAAGAAGCAAAACTTCGTATGGAAGATGCGCTTGCGGCAACAAGAGCTGCGGTAGAGGAAGGAATCATCGCCGGAGGCGGTTCCGCATATATCCATGCAGCCAAAGAAGTTACGGCGTTGGCGGAAGGCATGGACGGAGACGAGAAGACAGGCGCTAATGTAGTACTGAAGGCTCTGGAATCTCCTCTGTATCACATTGCGGCAAATGCAGGTCTGGAAGGCTCCGTGATCATTAATAAAGTAAAAGAATCTGCACCTGGCGTGGGATTCGATGCGCTGACAGAACAGTATGTAGACATGGTAGAGGGAGGAATCCTCGATCCGGCGAAGGTTACAAGAAGCGCGCTGCAGAATGCTACAAGCGTTGCGTCTACCTTATTGACGACAGAGTCTGTTGTGGCGAACATCAAAGAGGACGCACCGGCTATGCCGGCAGGAGCAGGCGCCGGAATGGGCATGATGTAATATAGAGAAAGAAAATTTTTAGAAAACTCCTTGAATGAGGAGTTTTCTTTTTGTATCAAAATGTGTTACAATACACTATAGTCCGGCAGTTTTCTGCAAATGGGGCGCCGGGAGTAAATAGTAAAGAATACGGAGGAATAGAAAGGATGAATGATTTCTATACGGAACAGATGGTAAAAAAACAGACAGATATGAAAGATATGTTAACGAAGGCGGTGTTGGTTGCAGTTACGATCGTTTCCTTTTTGATCGTATTGATGTTCCCGATCGGGCTGATCCTGCCCATCGCCATGATCGTATTGGATGTGTTCATGTTCCGCAGGCTTAATGTGGAGTACGAATATCTGTTTTTGAACGGAGATCTGGATATTGACAAGATCATGAATAAAGCAAAGAGAAAGAAAGTATTCTCTGTTAATGTAGGAGATCTGGAGCTTATGGCGCCTTTCGATGCGGTGGAGCTGCGTCAGTACCAGAATGCAAGGACTTATGATTATAGTTCGGGAAATAAGCAGGCGAAGCGGTATGTGCTGGTAGTATCAGGAAGCGGGGAATTGAAAAAAGTGATCATTGAGCCAAATGGTACGATCATAGAAGGATTTTATATGATGGCGCCAAGAAAGGTGCTCCGGTAAGAAAATAAAATCAGAAATCTGTTGACAAGCAGTAGTATAATTGGTTATCATATCATTTAATACAAATTCAAGAGAGAAAGAGAGGATGACGATCATGGGAAAGATTATTGGAGAAGGAATTACATTTGATGATGTCCTTTTGGTGCCGGCTTATTCAGAAGTAGTTCCAAACCAGGTAGACTTATCGACGTATCTGACAAAGAGCATCAGGCTGAATATACCGATGATGAGCGCGGGTATGGATACCGTTACGGAACATCGCATGGCGATCGCGATGGCACGTCAGGGAGGTATAGGTATTATTCATAAGAATATGTCGATCGGGGAACAGGCGGAAGAGGTAGACAAGGTAAAGCGTTCGGAGAACGGCGTTATCACAGATCCGTTCTATCTGTCGCCTGAGAATACACTGGAGGATGCCAATAATCTGATGGGGAAGTTTAGGATCTCCGGTGTTCCGATCACTGAGAACGGAAAGCTTGTGGGTATTATTACGAATCGTGATCTGAAGTTTGAAGAGGATTTTACAAAGAAAATCAAGGAGTCTATGACTTCGGAGGGGTTGATCACGGCAAAGGAAGGGATCACCTTAGAAGAAGCGAAGACGATCCTTGCAAAGGCGAGGAAGGAGAAGCTTCCGATCGTAGACGATGAGTTGAACCTGAAGGGCCTGATCACGATCAAGGATATAGAGAAGCAGATCAAATATCCGCTGTCTGCTAAGGATTCCCAGGGGCGTCTGCTCTGCGGGGCGGCGATCGGTATCACGGCGAACTGTCTGGAGCGGGCGCAGGAATTAGTGAATGCAAAGGTAGATGTCGTGGTCATGGATTCCGCACACGGCCATTCGGCAAATGTCCTGAGGACCGTGGATATGGTGAAGTCAAAGTTCCCGGATCTTCAGGTGATCGCCGGCAACGTGGCGACGGCGGAAGCGACGGAAGCTCTGATCAAGGCAGGTGTAGATGCCGTCAAGGTGGGGATCGGACCGGGCTCCATCTGTACCACGAGGATCGTGGCAGGTATCGGCGTACCGCAGATCACAGCGGTCATGGATTGCTATGAAGCGGCGGATAAGTATGGGATCCCGGTGATCGCGGACGGCGGGATCAAGTATTCCGGAGATATGGCGAAAGCGATCGCAGCGGGAGCGAATGTCTGCATGATGGGAAGTATCTTCGCAGGATGTGATGAGAGCCCGGGAACATTTGAGTTATTCCAGGGCAGAAAATATAAGGTATACAGAGGTATGGGATCCATCGCGGCGATGGAGAACGGAAGCAAAGACAGGTACTTCCAGTCTGATGCGAAGAAGCTTGTACCGGAAGGCGTAGAAGGACGTGTCGCATATAAGGGTACGGTAGAAGATACCGTATTCCAGCTGATGGGCGGTCTTCGTTCCGGTATGGGATATTGCGGGACGCCTACGATCGAAGAATTGAAGAAGAACGGAAAGTTTGTAAAGATATCCGCAGCGTCATTAAAAGAAAGTCATCCTCATGATATACATATTACGAAAGAGGCACCAAACTATAGCGTAGACGAGTAGGAAACGGATATCGTCTTCGGATGATAACAGGCAGCAAGATGAACAGACTGTAAAGTTAACAGGCATGGAAATGAGTAGAGACTGTTGTAAAATTCGGAGGTTCTGCAATATATGGATGTGAAGAACATTGTTGTCGCGCCATATAGTGTGGGTCTGCTGTTTTCAACAGTCTTTTCTTTATTCCCGCGAGCAACGAGCCAAGCGGGCATGCTCGCATGCACATTTGGCGACTGCCGCGAGGGAAAGAAGCGGGGCAAAGGATTGGAATAAGAAAGAAAAGAGGCAGAATATGAGAAGTGATTTTGGAATAACGACAAAGGGCGAAAAGGCGTCATTATATACGATGAAGAATCAGAAGGGCATGGAGATCGCAGTCTCGGATTACGGCGCGGTTCTGGTAAAGGTTCTGGTTCCGGACAAAGAAGGGGATCTTCTGGATGTCGTGCTTGGGTATGATGAAGTAAGCGGGTATGAATCGGATGGGCTGTATCTTGGGGCGACTGTAGGAAGGGTGGCAAATCGTATCGGAGGCGGACAGTTTGAGCTGAACGGAAGGAATTATACTTTGACAAAGAATGATGCTCAGAATACGCTTCATGGAGGAACGGATTTCTACAATAAGAGGATGTGGCAGGTGGAAGAGGCAGACGACAGCCATATCACGCTGCTGCTCCACAGCCGCGACGGCGATCAGGGATTCCCGGGAACGGTGGATATCAGGGTGACATATACGCTGACAGAAGAGAATGAGATACAGATACATTATCATGCGGTTCCGCAAGAGGACACACTTTTGAATCTTACGAATCACAGTTACTTTAATCTCTCAGGGCATGCATCCGGGACGGCTATGGATCAGGAGGTTGTGATCTGTGCGGATGCATATACCAGAGCTGACGCACAGTCTATCCCGACGGGCGAGATCGTCCCGGTAGACGGTACCCCGATGGATTTCCGGAAAGGGAAAGCGATAGGTGCGGAGATAGAAGCAGATTATGAAGCATTGGAATTCGGCAGAGGATATGACCATAACTGGGTTATCAACGGAGCCGGATACCGTCATGCCGCATCGATGTATTCGGAGAAAACCGGGATCGGAATGAAGGTATACACGGATCTTCCGGGGATGCAGTTCTATACCGGCAACTTCATCACGCATGCGGATGGAAAAGACGGGGCAGTCTATCAGAAACGCGGCGGCGTCTGCTTCGAATCTCAGTATTTCCCGGATGCGGTGCACAAAGAGAATTTTGAAGGTCCTGTGGTAAAGGCAGGCACTGTATACGATACTACCACTGCATATCACTTTAGTCTTGTCTTACAGAGGGATTGATGTAAGAACTGTTAAAACGTGTGATGACGGCATTCTCGCTGCCGGAAGAGTACATCTTCCGTATGGTCTGTACTTCCAGGGAACGATCGGAGGAATCCAGCACCTTTGTCTCAATTTCTATGGGTGTGTCTTCTGTCTTCGTACCCCAGATCGTTGCGGTGAGGCTGCCGTTCTCGTAGGAAACCTCTAGCTTGACGGGGTATTTCTTATCATTTACAATACGGAAGTCCAGATCGCCCCATGCTACGGCGGCGTCCATGCCTGGATCGGCGTAGCTGGAGACATAGGTATGGCACCAGCGTTCGGGGATATCAAGGCCGGCATAGAGGGCAGGTATGAAAAGAGTGGTGGATACCTGGCAGATACCGCCTCCATATGCCTGGATCACCTTTTCACCCTGGGTGGCGTTTGCCTTTTGGAATCCGGTCTCTGCCGTCTGCTCCCCCACCGTCTGATTGAAGGAGAATTCTTCACCGGGAAGCAAGATGACGCCGTTGCATTTGGCGGCGGCAAGCTGTATATTTATGATGCGGTTTGCCGATCCGCCTGCTCCGGTCGTGTGTGTGGCAAGCCGGTCTTTGAACAGATTGTCTTTCAGGTCCTGCGTAGTGATCTCGGGCTCCGTATAGGCAAGGGCTATGGACACAGTACTGCCCTCCGAGGCTTCGTTCAGGGCTTTTTGCGCCGCTTCCCGGTCAAAGTCCACACCTCTGGCAGATTCTGCGATCTGGTAGCCGTTGTTTGGATCCAGGGAGGCATTCACGGGTTCGGAGTGTATCTCCTGGTAGATCTGTTCGATATCCGTTGGTTCCAGGATTCCGGCAGCCGTCGGGCAGGTGATCTTGCTGCCATAATCTCCGGCTTCGAGGGCGTCAAGAATCTGTCTGGTAAGGGCGGCTTCATCCGTGACGGTTCCCGCAGTTCCGATGGTAAAGACCAGTTGTCCGTCTTCTTCCTGATAGGAAGTCGGAACCGTACTGCTGATCTCTAAGAGACCGGCGTCTGCGATCCTTTTATGGAGGGCGTCCAGATCCTTTATGGAGGGAAGCGCCATAGTCTGCGATCCCAGGATAGCGTTCCTTAACCAGCAAAATCCCCTCAGAAGGAATCCTTTCTGGCTGTCGGAGAGGGACTGCGCGGCAAGAGCCTTATAGTCAAGCTCCAGAAGGCTGCCGATATCAAGAGGATAGGAAGTTCCGTCGGCGGTGACGGTGAGGACGGCATTCTTGCGGCGTGCGTCGGTATCCGCTTCTAATGCGGCGGCGGCATCAGGAAGCGTCATGCCTCCAAGGGAGACCTTGTTGACCGTCGTATTGGGCAGTATGCGATCCGTCTTCACCGACGCGCATAGAATAAGGTAAGCGGCGGCAAGAAGCAGCGCGCCTGCAGTAATGAGAAAAATTATGTGCTTCTTCTTTTCTTTTCTTTCATCCATGATTCCCACATCCTTATCTTTTTCTGTATTTTAACATTTTTGGCGGTCGGAAGCAATCATGATCGGACGCCGATAGTTTTCATAATTTTCTAAGGAACTTTTAACGAAAATTAAAATAAAATATGGTATGATAATAGAAATAATACGTGACGGAGAAATATATGCAGGCAGAGAAGACAAAAAAGATAAAAAAAGTAAAGAAGACAAGTAAGGTACAGAAGGGAAAGAAGACAAAGAAACCGGAAAAGGCAAATAAAGTACAGAATAAGAAGCTGCGGCGCAATATGCGTATCGGCATTGCGGTATTGGCTATTCTGCTGGTTATCCTTGGATCGGTCAAGATCTTTAAACCGTCGTGGTTTACGGATATGTATTTAGAACTGACCGAAGAGAAGATCGAAGCTGTCGAACCAGAGATCGACGTGGAGCTTTTGACCGTGAATCCCTATTCAAGACCGGGAACGCCGACGGAGAAGATCACGGGAATTGTGGTGCATTATACGGCAAATCCCGGAGCGACGGCGATGGATAACAGGAATTATTTTGAAAATTTGAAAGACGGGCACGATACACAGGTCAGCAGTAATTTCATCATAGGGCTTGAAGGCGAGATCGTTCAGTGCGTCCCGACGTGGGAGGTGGCTTACGCATCGAACAGCCGTAATATAGATACCGTATCCATCGAGTGCTGCCATCCGGACGAGACGGGCAAGTTCAATGAGGAGACTTATAAGTCTATGGTGCAGCTGTGCGCGTGGCTGTGTATGAAATTCGAGCTGGACGAGAATGCCGTGATCCGGCATTATGATGTGACAGAGAAAATCTGTCCGAAATATTTTGTAGAGAATGAAGAGGCATGGGAAAAATTCAAAAAGGATATCGGACGGACGCTCAGGGATTTTTAAGAACGTCTTGCGAAGCGAGGATTTTACTGCTATAATACGTTTGACCTGATATAATCCGGATCGTATACTAGGAGTGAAAAAGATGAATAAGCTGGAGATGTACAGAGAGCAGTTGAGTCTGTGTGACGACAAGATCATCGACGCATTGGTAGAACGTAATTCTATCATAGAGAAGATCATGGCATATAAAGAAGAGTACGGGATACCTATTTTACAGCCGCAGCAGGAGGCGAAGCAGAAAGAGAGACTGGAGGCAAAGCTTGCGGGCAACAAATATAAAAAGGAGATCAACGATGTTTTTTGCCGTATCCTTAAGAACAGTAAGAAGATCCAAGCGAGAAAATTATTTGACTACAATATCGTATTGATCGGTTTTATGGGCGCGGGTAAATCTACGGTTTCCGAATATCTGAGTACCATGTTTGCTATGAGGATCGTTGAGATGGATCAGGTGATCGCTGAGCGGGAGAAGATGAGCATTCCGGATATCTTCGCCACTTATGGAGAGGAATATTTCCGTGATCTGGAGACAGGGCTTCTGATTGAGATGCAGTCTCATAAGAATACGGTGATCTCCTGCGGAGGCGGCGCCGCGCTTCGGGAGCGTAATGTGGCGGAGATGAAGAAGAACGGAAGAGTCGTACTTCTGACCGCGAGTCCGGAGACAGTCTATGAACGGGTGCGGGACTGTGAGGACAGGCCGGTGCTTAATGGAAGAAAGGATGTAAAAGGAATCTCGGAACTGATGGAACAGCGCCGCGAGAAATATGAAGCGGCGGCGGACATCGTGATCAATACGGATGATAAGACGGTGCTCCAGATCTGTGAGGAACTGGTCTGGCGTCTGGTGGAGATGGAAGAGTAATTATGTTTGAAATGTTTTTTCCTGACAGATATGTGGCGTCCACATATGTCATTGATTTTGAAAAATTATATGAAGAGGGAGTCCGCGGGCTGATCTTTGATATAGATAATACGCTGGTTCCCCATGGCGCTCCGGCAGATCAGAGGGCGGCCGCCTTGTTTGAGAGGCTTAAGAAGATTGGTTTTGAATGCTGCCTGATCTCGAATAACCAGGAGCCTCGCGTGAAGATGTTTAATGAGAAGATCCATGTGAATTATGTGTATAATGCACATAAGCCGTCGGTGAAGAATTATTTTAAAGCGATGGGGATCATGGGAACGGACCAGAGCAATACGGTGTTTGTAGGGGATCAGCTTTTTACTGACGTGTGGGGAGCGAAGCGGTCCGGGATCCGTAATATCCTGGTGAAGCCGATCCACCCGAAAGAAGAGATACAGATCGTGTTGAAGCGATATCTGGAGAAAATCGTATTATATTTCTATAAGAAGAGCCTCCGATAAAAAAAAGGTTGAAATGTGACGGAATCTATTATAGAATTAGAAAAGATAAAAGAATGAATGAACGCGCTGTCCGGCGCGGCTAAGGAGGATTTATAGAATGGCTGACGCTTATATTGAGAAGGGTACCACGTACGAGATTGATGGAAAGGTATTTGAATGTTTAGAGTTCTTACATGTAAAACCAGGAAAAGGTTCCGCATTTGTACGTACGAAATTAAAAGACGTGATCAACGGCGGTGTGATCGAGAGAACGTTCAATCCATCTAAGGATGTCTTGAAGAAAGCATTCATCGAGAGAAAGGATGTGCAGTATCTGTACAATGACGGAGATCTGTTCTACTTTATGGATATGGAATCTTTTGAGCAGACACCGGTTGGAAAGGATGATGTGGGAGATTCTCTTAAGTTTGTGAAAGAGAATGAGATGGTTACGATGAAGTCCTATCAGGGCAAGGTATTTTCCATTGAGCCTCCATTTACGGTTGAGCTTCAGATCACGGAGTCTGAGCCGGGAGTGAAAGGGAATACTGCTACGGGCGCAACAAAGCCGGCGATCGTTGAGACGGGCGCGCAGGTTATGGTCCCGCTGTTTGTAGAGCAGGGAGAGAAGATCAAGATCGATACCCGTACGGGTCAGTATTTGTCCAGAGCATAATGGATCTTTTGGCAGAGTGTGTTTGAAAAGGGCTTTGCAGATACGTGCTGCAGAGTGTCTGGAATGTCGAAATATGTCTAGTGAAAAGTCTTGCATTTACTGCAGGACTTTTTTATAATTATATTTACCATAATATTTCAATTTTCAATTATTTTCTATATTTATCCATGGCAGAGTTCCTGCCGGTTTTCACAAAAAGTAGATATGCTGTTAATAAAGAAAGGAGAGGAATGACATATTATCAGTTTATCCATGAAGTGGAGTTAAAAGTAAAGGAAGGGGTGAAGGAAGATGTAACGGTGTATATTCATTCGGCGGTCAAGAATAATGGCACGCCAAGGCACGGCCTGACGATTGCCGAGACAGGGCTTAATATATTCCCGACGATCTATCTGGAAGAGTATTATCAGCAATTCCAGACAGGAAGCAGTATAGAAAGTATAGCAAGAGACATCCTAAGGCTCTATGGGGAGCTGCGGTTTCAACGGTCTTTCGAGAGTGAATCGATCAAGAACTATGACAGAGTGAATCGAAAGATCGTCTATCATCTGGTGAACCGAGAGGCGAATAAAGACCTGCTCAAGGAGGTTCCATTTGAAGAGTATCTGGACATGGCGATCGTGTTCTATGTATTGTTGGAGGTGAATTCCTATGGAATGGCGTCTATGATGATCAAAGACGAGCACCTTGCCATGTGGAATGTGACGGAGAAGGAGATCTACCGCAAGGCGTGTAAGAATACCAGGAGGCTCCTGCCCTATGAATTTAAGACGATGAAGGCAGTTTTGGAGGAAGTGCTGGATATGGGCGAAGAAGACAAGGAGGACGTCGTATTTGTGCTGAGCAACCGGCTTAGAAGCTACGGTGCGGCAGCTCTTCTGTATGAAGGGCAGCTTGAGGGTATCGGAGAATACTTAAGAGAGAATTATTACGTACTTCCGAGCAGTGTGCATGAAGTCATCGTCGTACCGGAAAGCGCTGCGCCAAGGCGGGAGGAACTAAAACGTCTTGTGACGGAGATCAATACGACGCAGGTAGACGCAGAAGAAGTACTGTCAAACCACGCTTACTATTATGACAGGAAGAAGAGAAAATTGCTCCTGTAGAAGAGGAAATACAAGAAAATGAAAAAAGTAGAGGAAACTAAATAGAGACATAACGGGCATCTGGCAAAAGTCAGGTGCTTTTATGTTCTCTAAAGACCCAGAAGCAGTACAGTCGGGCTGTTTAAGAAAAAGTGATACTGCAGGAGCCGGCTGACGGTAAAAGTCCAATAATGTATCGAATCATACCCAATTATACAATATTTATTTTCAAAATAAAAAAAATTGTTTATATTGTGCTTGTAATCTGCTTATTGCATAAGAAGGGAAGGGATAATAATGTTGGAAGTCAAATCGGTTAGCAAATCATATAAAGTAGGGGCAAAGATATATGAGATACTGAAGGATATAAATTTTTCAATATCAAAGGGAGAATTTGTTGCGGTAATGGGACCCTCAGGAAGTGGAAAGACAACATTATTAAATTGTATTTCATCTTTTCTGCCCTGTGATTCAGGAGAAATAATTTTGGATAATAAAGACATCACAAGAATGACAGAGAAAGAAATTGCAGAATTATGTAATAAGAAACTGGGATTTGTGTTTCAAGACTTTATGCTTTTGGACGGATTGACTGTGTTTGAGAACATATGTATCCCTAATCTTATTGCTAAGACATCTCTTGATAAGATGGAAAATAAGGCAAGACAATTATTAGAATTTTTTAATATAAAAGAAATTTCTGATAAGTATCCGGCAGAAATTTCCGGGGGCCAGAAACAAAGAACAGCTGTAGCAAGGGCTTTAATGAATGATCCGTTATTGGTGTTGGCAGATGAACCAACCGGCAATTTAGACAGCAATTCCAGCAAAGCCGTAATTCAGGCGTTTACGCAGGCGAAAACCAATCTGGGCGCGACCATATTCATGGTCACACATGATACATTTTCAGCTAGCTACTGTGACCGGGTAATTATTTTAAAAGATGGAAAAATTGTAAAACACCTTACCAACCATAAGGACAGGAGAGATTTTCATGATACATTACTGGATGTTTTGAAAAAGTTTGATGGCGGTGAATGCATATGAAAAGAATCTTAGTTAAATTGAGGAAATATAACAAAAATAAATATAGACAGTTCACTTTCTGCTTAATTGTATCGATTACACTAGTATCATCTTTTGCATCACTGATTCTAAGCAATATGATAAAAGCTGCATTACCATCCGGTGGAGATTCACAAATGCAGGCAGGAATTCTTTTTATCATAGATCTTATAGGCTGTTTTCTTCTTATATGGTATGCTGAAAATTTATTTATTAAAAGTAAAAGCAAAGAGTTAGGGATTTTTCTTGCTCTTGGAACTGGGCGAGGTAAATTGAAAAAATATTTGGTAAAAGATATCATGCCGATCCTATTGAAATGCTCTCTTATAGGTCTAGTGCTTGGTAACGCATTAACTTTTATAATTTGGAATCTCTTTAGAACAATATTTGGAAGAGAAGAGTTTGAAAGATATCAATTTTCAGTGACAGGGGTTGCAGTTGGCTCTGTTTTCTGTGTTTTTGTTATCATATTTGTCAATATGATAATCAAGAGATATGTAAAGAAATTATTTGTCTTGGACTTATTATATGCAGAAAATAAAAATGAAACAATAAGCTGTACGATTGCAAAGAGAACTCTGATAGTTGGAATAATTTTTATAGTAACGGGAATATTCCTGGGTTATGCAGTTCCGCTCATATCCAGTTTTCTGTTCCATAAAGGGCTTCCGGGTGTTTGGAAAGCCACATATTTACTGGCTATAGCTGGAATTTATAAAGTTTTGGTTTATTGTATTTCATTTCACGAAAAAGGGCGTAATCTGGAAAATTATTATAAGAATATTATTGCATATAGTATGATGCGGTTTCAGGGAAGGCAGAACGTAAAAAGTATGTGTGTAATTGCACTTTTACTCTTTGGAGGCCTTTTTGCGGTTTACTATCCATTGGATTTGGTAACAGCAGGATTAAGCGCAGAAAATAAATCGGCTGATTTTTCAATTCCTTTCAGAACTGAAGATGATATATTTGATAAAGAGGAAATAGAGGCATTAGCATATAAATATGACGTAGGTATTACTGATTACAGAGAAAGTCATTTTGCTAATCTTCTGACTGGGATGATTGAAAGAGATTTGAACGAAAAAAAGGAACTGGTAAGCGAATTAGTCGAAAAAGATAAATATTGTGATTTTATAAATGTGAATCAGTATAACGAGGTATTTGGAAGCCGGCTGTCATTAGAACCAGGATGGTATTATACAATTGTAATGTCAGACAGTGGTGAGAGTTATTTTCAAAACTCGGATGATTTGAGATATGTTTATGATGCACATGGAAATCGAAAAGAAGTTGCTTTTAAAGGCGAAGTAGAGAATGATCATTTGTTAGGGGCTGGTTTGGGGGATGCAAAATACATTCTAAGCGAGGCGGATTATCAGAGCGTTGCTGTAGATCTTAGTCCGGAAAATATGATAAGCAGTATCATATTCAATATGGATGATGAAGGAAAACAACATGATTTTTCACTGGAGATTTATCGGACCATACTTTCGAGAACTTCTGAGGATGCGGCAGTAAACAGCGAATATGACCGGTATCAGGAAGAAAAGGCCAGACAAAAGGGTGAAGAATATTTCAATTCAGAGAAGCTGGAAATGAGTGTGGATAACGCGGATCTTATGAATGACTGGAAGTATTATCCTCTTATAACTGAAATCTATTCAAGTGCCTTATTTCAGTATGCGGCTGTTCTCTTGTTCCTTTTTTCCTATATTGCAATTATCTGTTTGATAGCGGTTATGGTGATATTGTATACAAGAGCTATGACATTGGGTATCAATAACCGCCATATTTATTTGGATCTGTATAAATTAGGCGCTTCAGAAGAATATGTGGAGTCTTGTGTCAGAGGACAGTTGAAGAGTCTTTTCGTAGTAATCACAGGAATTGGTTGTGTAACAAGTGTGTTGCTAAAAGGAAGTTTTTTTGTGGGAAATGATTTATATATATCCCAAACAGAAATATCAACGTTTTTTTTCATGATACTGACAATTTTGTGTGTTTTTGGGTTAATGTATGTAGTCTATAAAGTGACTGTTAAAAACTTAGTGGCTGTAATAAATGAAAGGAGAAACAAATAAAAAATAGGTCTGGGATTTAACTATGAGTTGCTTATTTCTGGGTCTGTTGCATCTTTGAATATTGTGTTATTATTATTTGCAGTGAATATTAAAAGATTGGTTAAGGCTGGCAGAATTAAGGATGCGGAGGTGTTGGGAGATTGATCGTAGTGGCTATATGTGATGATGAAGAAGTTTATGTGGAATCCCTGGCA
This sequence comes from Dorea sp. 5-2, assembly GCF_000403455.2. GTDB lineage: Bacteria > Bacillota > Clostridia > Lachnospirales > Lachnospiraceae > Sporofaciens. The sequence continues at coordinate 289,768 of NZ_KE159748.1, forward strand.
AAAGAATTGGAAAGATATTCAAGGGAGCAGAAAAAGGAAATAAAAATTGTTAAGTTTACAAAGGCATTGCATTTTCTTGATCAGACAAGGGATAATTACGATTTGATTTTTCTGGATATCAAAATGCCCCATGTAGATGGTATTGAAGCAGCTGAAGAAATACGAAGAAGAGATGATAAGGTTTCCATTATGTTCCTGACCTCATATATGCAAAGGGCTGCTGATGGCTATGGTGTTGCTGCGGAAGCATTTATTCAGAAACCAATTCAGTATAACCGTTTGAAAAAGGAACTGGATAAATGGTATATCAAGCACATGCAGGTAGAAGAACCATATATAGTGTTACAAAATAGCGACGGGAAATACAAGATATTTATTAAATCATTGAAGTATATAGAAACTAGCGGAAGAAACATATTGGTTCATACTACACAGAAAAATATTAAAATTGCTAAAAGTATGAAAGAAATGCAAAGAGAACTGGAACCTATGGGTTTTTACAAATGTCATAATAGTTTTCTGGTAAATGTCAGGTTTGTAGATTATGTAAATAAGACAGAGGTCGGATTGATCAGTCATGAGATGCTGCCGGTGAGCAAAGCAAAACGAAAAACATTTGTAGATAGTGTAGCTGTATTTTGGGGGACCGGTTTATGATACTTGAGTCTATATACAAATATAGAGATATGATTTTTACATTTGTTGAAATGTTGTTCCTTACGTATTTGTTGAAGGGCACAGGACATGATATTAAGGTAAGAGACTATAAAAAAAGGATTTTACAAATATTGTCTATAGCAGTGTTATACTTCTTTGTCATCATTAGCAGTTATTACCAGTTAAATATGGTTCTAAAAATACTGGGCCAAGTGATTTTGATTACAATTATTTCCGTAATAATATATCGGTATAAAATTCTGACAGGATTTGCATATGTTATTATTTATATAATGAGTATGTTGTTTGGCGAGATAATTTCAATGTTTATTTTTCAATTTATTGGAGTTGACGGCATAGTGTCAACACAGCAACATAATACTTTTAGTATATTTATGCTGGTTGTATCAAAAATCTTTATTTTATTTTTTATTATTTCCTTCAAAGCGATATTTGAAAGAAATTTTACAGAATGGAAAGACGGATGGTTGATCTGCATATCAAATTTTTCATATCTCATGGTTTTTATGGGCTTAGAATATACTATGGTAAGACAGAATGAAGTCCTTGGCGAAAATTATAACAGTATAATGGTTATAAGTTTTTTGTCATTAGTACTTGTACTGGCTCTAAATAATTTGTTGTGGAAATATTTTGTTAAAATAAAGAAACAAGAGAAACGAGAGGCATTAAAGCAAGATGAGTTACGTTTGAAAAGCGAATATTATTATGCAAAAGCTAAAAGTGATGAGGAGGTCAGGGAAATATATCATGATTTAAGAAATCATTTATTGATGATAAAAAGAGAAGAATTCGAAGACCGATTTGTGTTAAAGTTGGAAGAGAAAATTAAGGAGCATCAATGTTTTTTATGTACAGGGAATGAATATTTAGATATTCTGCTGAAAGATAAAATGGAAATAGCATTGTCAAAAGAAATTAAAGTTCATGTTGATGTGGATTTTCGTGAAACTGAGTTTATTGAACCGTTAGATATTAGTTCAATATTTGGCAATATGTTTGACAATGCAATAGAAGCCTGTAACAAGCTTAGTGACAGCGAGGAAAAATTTATTGACTTGCATGTGCTTAGGAAAAATAGTATGTATATTATTAAAATGGAAAACACAACGCCAAAGTATGGGAATAATAAAAAAACATTTAATACAACTAAAACTAACAAACATTCGCATGGATTTGGTTTAAGGAGTATTCAAAAATCTTTAGAGAAATATGCTGGAACTGTAAGATTAAAATGCGATGATAATGTTTTTTTGATCATTGCCGCGATACCTAACAATGAAAGGGTGGTAAATTGAAATGTATAAACAAAAATTAAATTTTTTAGTTATTAAAATTGTAAAGAGAGTGTTGTTTTTAATTAATGGAAAAATAAATAGTTAATATGGGAATAAACTATGAAATCCAATATAAGCAGGATGGGGATTTATGTATTGTAACTACAGAGATCATTTGTAGTCTTATTTATGAATACAGGAAAAATGAACTCTCTGGTGATATAATTGTGTTGGCAGGAATCTTGTTACCTAAAGAATATGAATGTTATTTAGTTAGTACAATTAATACTTGTCGATATGAGAAGGCGTTTGTGTCTCCGTATATTAAAAAGGTATTGCCCTCCCGGAGCATGAAGTCATCGTCGTACCGGAGAGCGCTGCGCCAAGGCGGGAGGAACTGAGCCGTCTTGTGACGGAAATCAATACGACACAGGTAGACGCAGAAGAAGTACTGTCAAATCACGCTTACTATTATGACAGGAAGAAGAGAAAATTGCTCCTGTAGAAGAGGAAATACAAAAAAATGAAAAAAAGTAGAGGAAATGTGAGAAATGTCGATATCATTTCCTTTACTTTTTCGGATAAATGTGGTAAGATAATTCTTGCAATTTCATATTGTGTATTTGTCAGTATGGCTGTTATGATAGAACAAACCGGACAAGCCGTCTGACGGATAGAGATCATGCACCCGTAGCTCAGGGGATAGAGCACCGCCCTCCGGAGGCGGGAGCGGCGGTTCGAATCCGCCCGGGTGTGTATTTTTGTGACATTTCGTCCGTACATAGGCAGTTAGTTGTGCCGGATGGAGGTCGCAAAGTCAAAGATCCGCTGGCTTGTTGCCTGCGGGAGTCAAAGACCCCGCTGCAAGTAACGGGGCATCAAATTTGTAGCGTTGCAGAGTAGCGGGGGATTTGACCCTCGCGGCAGTCGCCAAATGTGCATGCAAGCATGCCCGCTTGGCTCGTTGCTCGCGGGAATAAAAAGTGCATATGGAGGTAGCCTTATGGGAAGGAATGAAAAGGACTGCCCGAATGCTCACAGGAGACGCAGAAAAGGTGCGGTACTTGCTATCGTATTTGTGTCCGTAGTGACGATCGTGGGAGCGGCCGAATCAAACCTTACCGAAGCGAAAGTCCAAAAAGCACAAAAGATGGATTCGGATTATGTGGATATGGAGAACAAAGGCTGTGAGACGATGGAACTCAATCCACTCCGAAAGGAAGAATATCCGGAGATTACAGAGGCTGTGAGAGAATATTATAAGCAGCAGGAAGAAGAGGCCAGCTTTGTAGATTCTTATGAGGACATCACGGTATATACGAAGCAGGGAATATATAGAGGTACGTATGTGGTATTTGCCAGATATGACATGAAGATAAAAGAGATCTACACAAAGGTACCGGGACTTGGGACATTATACATCGTCGAGAATGAGGCGGACGGATATCAGGTCAATGCTGCCGTGGAGGATGAAAAGGTAAAAGATTATATCCAGGTGATCGCGCAGCATAGAGATGTACAGGCCCTTATGGATGAGACGCAGAGTCTGTATCAGGAGGCTGTAGGGTCAGATGCGCTGCTGAAGGAAGCGTTATCGGATCTGAAGAATGCGTATGAAGGTTCCGGCATGTAGTATCCGAAGTGAAAAAGAGTTCAAGAAGTCAGATTCCTGTAGATTACAGAGATCTGGCTTCTTTAAGTAAAAGACTACGTTTACAGGAGGAGATAAGGAATGAAGAGAATCATAGATCTGATCACGGAAGAATTGGCAGAGGCGTTTGAACAGGCTGGATATGACAGGGCTTATGCGAAGGTGACGCTGTCTAACCGCCCGGATCTGTGCGAATACCAGTGTAACGGCGCTATGGCAGGAGCGAAGGCATATAAGAAGGCTCCGCTCATGATCGCGGAAGATGTGGTGTCAAAGCTTGAAAACAGCCAGTGTTTCGAAGAAGTCAGCGCGGTGAAGCCTGGCTTTATCAATCTGAAGATCAAGAAGGAATATGTGGCGGAATACCTGAATCAGATGCTTGCGGACGAGAAGATGGGGCTTGAGACGGCAAAGGAGCCGCAGACGATCGTTGTAGATTACGGCGGGCCGAATGTGGCGAAGCCGCTTCATGTCGGACATCTCAGGTCTGCGATCATCGGGGAAAGCATCAAGCGGATCGCAAGGAAGATGGGACACCAGGTATTGGGCGACATCCATCTTGGCGACTGGGGATACCAGATGGGACTGATCATTACGGAACTTCGGATCCGTAAGCCCGACCTGCCTTACTTTGAAGAGGATCATCAGGGAGAATACCCGGAGGAAGCTCCGTTTACCATAGGAGAATTAGAAGAGATCTACCCGACGGCGAGCAGCAAGGCGAAAGAAGATGAAGAATACCGGAAGGAAGCCTTGCAGGCGACATATCTGCTCCAGAACGGACATAAGGGATACCGGGCTGTCTGGAATCATATCATGAATGTATCGGTGGCTGATCTTAAGAAGAATTATGAGAGGCTGAATGTACACTTCGACCTCTGGAAGGGAGAAGCCGATGCACAGGCATATATTCCGGATATGATCGAGTGGATGAAGAAGGACGGATATGCCCATATAGATGAAGGCGCGTTGGTGATCGACGTGCAGGAAGAGACGGATACCAAGGATATCCCGCCGTGTATGATCCAGAAATCAGACGGCGCTTCCCTCTATGGAACGACGGATCTGGCTACATTGATACAGCGGGAACAGGACTATAAACCGGCGAGGATCATCTATGTCGCGGATAAGCGGCAAGATCTGCATTTCCTTCAGGTGTTCCGTGCGGCGAAGAAGACCGGGATCGTTCCGGCTAAGACGGAACTTAAGTTCCTGGGATTCGGCACGATGAACGGCAAGGACGGCAAGCCCTTTAAGACAAGGGAAGGCGGCGTGATGCGCTTAGAGAACCTGATCGGAGAGATCGAGGAAGAGATGTACGAGAAGATTGCAGAAAATCGTACGGTTGCCGAGGAAGAGGCGAAGGAGACGGCGAAGATCGTGGGCATGTCTGCGATCAAGTACGGAGACCTGTCCAATCAGGCGGCGAAGGATTATGTGTTTGACGTGGACCGCTTTACTTCTTTTGAAGGAAATACAGGGCCGTATATTCTGTATACCATTGTCCGGATCAAGTCCATCCTGAATAAATATCAGGCGGGCGGTAAGACGGCAGAGGGAACCAGGATGGATGTCGTTTGTAATGAGAGCGAAAAAGCGTTGATGCTTGAGGCTGTAAAGTACAATGAAGTGATAGAGACTGCGTTTGAGGAATTAGCGCCGCATAAGATCTGTGCGTTTATCTATGATCTTGCAAATGCCTTTAATCGTTTCTACCATGAGACGAAGATCCTTGCGGAAGAAGACGAGAGAAAGCAGAAGAGTTATATTGCGCTGCTCGTACTCACGAAGCAGATTCTGGAGAATTGTATCAATGTATTGGGGTTTGAGGCTCCGGAGCGGATGTAGAGTAACATAGGAGAAGGGATACAGTCTGCGCGAGGCAGGCTGCGGCATAGGAGAAAAGGATGACGGAGAAATTATTCTATCAGGATGGTTATGTGAAGGAATTTGATGCCACTGTACTTTCCTGCGAACAGACAGAGAAGGGATATCTTGTCGTATTGGACCGCACTGGCTTCTTCCCGGAAGGAGGCGGGCAGTATGCGGATCCGGGCTGGCTTGGCGAGGCAGAAGTACTGGATGTGCAGGAAAAGGAAGGGACGATCTATCACGCGGTGACGGCGCCCTTTGAGGCAGGAACATCCGTACACGGAAAAATTGATTGGGATATCCGGTTTGAACGGATGCAGCAGCATACGGGAGAACATATCATATCAGGGATCGTCCACGGCAGGTTCGGGTATGAGAATGTCGGATTCCATCTGGCGGACGATTACTGTACTATGGATTTTAACGGACCGATCACGAAAGAAGAATTAAAAGAGATCGAGCTGGAGGCGAACAAGGCCGTATTCCGGAATCTGGAGATCGGGATTGCTTACCCGTCCAAAGAAGAGCTTAAGACGATGGAATATCGGAGCAAGATTGAGATCGAAGGCAAGGTGAGGATCGTCACGGTACCAGGATACGATGTATGCGCCTGTTGCGCCCCGCACCTTAGATCAACCGGAGAGATCGGATTGATCAAGCTGGTGAATATGGCAAACTATAAAGGCGGAGAACGCATTACGATGCTCTGCGGGTTCAGGGCGTTGGCGGATTATGAGATCAAGGAGAAGAATACCAAGGCGATCTCCGCACTGTTAAGCGCCAAGGAATATGAGGTGGCGGATGCGGTTGCGCATTTGAAAGATGAATTGGGAGCCATGAAAGGGAAGACGGTATCCCTGCAGCAGAAGCTGTTGGCATACCGGGCGGAAGAGATTCCGGTGGATAAAGATATGACGGTGATATTTGACGCGGATCTGGAAGGCAATGCACCGAGAGAATTGATGAACCGGATGCTTGAGAAGGGCGCAAAAGCCTGCGCGGTGTTTGCAGGGACGGAAGAGGCGGGATATCGGTACGTCATCGGCAGTAAATCGGAAGACGTACGTCCGCTGTGTAAGAAGATAAATGAAGCCTTCCAGGGCAGAGGCGGCGGAAAAGCCGAGATGGTGCAGGGGTCTCTTCATGGAGCGGAAGAAAAGATTCGCGCCGAGATTGCGGATGTATTTTGCATTTAATGATTTCATCACGAATCTGTCACAATTTAAACACATTTTGACAGTAGACTACTAATCAGAAACAGATAATAGATGTGAAGATGAAAGGAGTCATAGTTATGGATCATCAATATACTTATTATACACCGGGACAGGATGGAAATCCGCAGAATAACCAGGAGCAAAGGCAGCCGCGTAAGAAAAGAGGAGTACCAAAGTGGATAAAGACGGTGTGCCTGGGACTTATATTCGGAGTCACGGCGAGCGCGGCATTTCAGACCAGTAATATTATAGCGGGAAGATTCTTAGGAACCAGAGATGAGAAGAAGGAAACCGGGAAAACAGAAGCTGTGGGGAATGCGAAGCTTACGACCTCGTCTGACAGTTCGGTGAAGTCAGATGTGGCAGATATCGCGGGCAATGCCATGCCGTCCGTAGTTTCGATCACAAATATGAGCGTCCAGCAGGTGCAGAGCTTCTTCGGCGGAGTTCAGGAAAGAGAGAGCCAGAGCGCCGGATCAGGGATCATCATAGGACAGAACGATACGGAGCTTCTGATCGTGACGAATAATCATGTAGTGGAAGGCAGCGATACGCTTACGGTATCCTTTATTGATGAAGAGTGCCTGGAAGCGAATGTAAAGGGTACGGACGCAGGCAAGGATCTTGCTGTCCTTGCAGTTGGGCTTGATAAGATCAAGGACAGCACGATGGAGAAGATCGCTGTGGCAACATTAGGCGATTCCGAGCAGATACAGGTAGGCGAAGAAGCGATCGCGATCGGGAATGCTCTCGGATATGGGCAGTCTGTTACCAGGGGAATTATCTCGGCTACCGGAAGAAGCATTGATGGGATCGACAGCAGCCTGATCCAGACAGACGCTGCGATCAATCCGGGTAACAGCGGCGGAGCGCTTCTGAATGCCAAGGGAGAGGTCATAGGGATCAATACTGCAAAAGCGGCAATGAACGCGGTAGAAGGTATGGGATATGCGATCCCGGTTTCGGAGGCGAGAGAGACGATCGAGACGCTGATGAACCGTGAGACGAGGACAAAGGTCGCGGAGGAAGAGAGAGGCTACATTGGTATCCGCGGAGAGGATGTATCACAGGACATCTCTCAGATGTATAATATGCCGACTGGCGTATATATTGCAGAGAGTATCAAAGGCGGCGGAGCTGCCCGTGCAGGAATTGCAAAGGGTTCCGTGATCACGGCGATAAACGGGACTGGTGTTACCGGAATGGAGTCGCTCCAGGAACAGCTCCAGTATTACAAAGCCGGCGAGACGGTGACACTGACCATACAGGTGCCGGGCAATGACGGTGAATATAAGAGCCAGGATGTAGAAGTAGTCCTGGGAAGCAGTTCAAATTAAAACGGATGTGGATAAGGGATATTGTTTGCCTTGCAGAGGTGAACAATATCCCTTAATGACGGAATTTGGCAAAGTGATCGGCGTGAATGTGAAAAGGAACATGAGGGCGGCTTAAGAATAACTTATAAAAATAATTTTTGCTATTTTGCGGTGAATGTAGTATAATGACCCTATACGTGGAATTGCGATAGTAGTGAATCATAACCGCGATCATATTACAGTAAGAGGAGGAACATATTCTTATGAAATGTCCAATATGCGGTCAGGAATTAAAACCCGGCAAGAAAGATCCTAATTATCTCTTGTGCTATAATTGTAAAAAGAAGTTCAAAGTTCCCCAGAAGAAGATAGCAAGAAGAGAAGAAGACGATGACGAAGAACAGGAAGAGCAGAAATATTCCAATATACCACCGAAAAATGTCCGTAAGAAGCGAGAGGCAGAGATGCGTAAGGCATATGATGAGATGCTCGCGGTAGGCGACGGAAAGAAGAAAAAGACGAAGACAAAGACAAAGACAAAACGCAGAGAAGAGATTGAAGATGATTACGATGACGATTATGATGATGACTATGACGACGATTATGGTTATGATGATGAGAAGATGTCGAAGCTGCCGCTCATTATCCTTGGTATTGCCATTGTGATCGTAGCAGCGCTGATCATATTCGTATTGTTGAAATAATATATGCTGCGGTGAAATCTTAACTTGTGATTTCTGTTTTTAGCAGATATGAATGAGTTGCGGGACTATCAGGAAATAAGGATGATCATTTCCTGATAGTCCTCTTTTGTTATCTTATTATCTGCATTTCGGATTCAGATCGAATTCCGGATTGATCGCATAGAAATTCTTGCTGTCTAAGTGATCCTGAACGATTCTTAACGATTCACCGAAACGCTGATAGTGTACGATTTCACGTTCTCTTAAGAAGCGGATCGGTTCGCATACTTCCGGGTCTTTGACTAAGCGCAGGATGTTGTCATAGGTAGTGCGTGCTTTCTGTTCTGCAGCCATATTTTCATGGAGGTCCGTGATGGGATCGCCCTTGGACTGGAAGTAGGTTGCGGTCCAGGGTGCGCCTCCCGCTGACTGCGGCCAGAGTGCGAGGGTATGGTCTACGTAGTATTTATCGAAGCCGGATTCAACCAACTGCTCTGGTGTCAGGTTTCTTGTGAGCTGATGGACGATGGCACATACCATCTCCATGTGTGCGAGTTCTTCTGTACCTACCTTGTGCTCAGAAATGTTCCAAATCAAGTCTTATGCGGACAAGCCCAGTGCTTTCGGCTTATCAGTACAGATGTCTATTATAATTATGAAGCGTGAAAAAATGAGCTTGTCTGAAAGAAGTTGGACAGGCTCATTTTTCTATAGGAAACCACACCATCGTTAGCTTTACTCATATGTGTTTTACTAAGTTGATTTTTTGGGAAAAATCGGATATATTATAGTAAAATACACAATCGTTTAGAAATTTATGTGTGGTTTAGTAGAGGTGAGACAATGCTTGATGAAAAGTCGATAAACGCTGTTAAGAAGATTTTTTCCAAACATGATTATATAATGACGACAGCTCAATTGGATTCCTACAGAATCTACTATGCGGATATTCAGCAGCTATTAAACGAGGGTTTCATTGAAAAAATCAAACGGGGCTATTATCATTGGACGGAAATCTATGGCGAACAGGAAGTTAAAATTATCAACCGTCTTTTCCCCGATGCAGTGCTTTGTATGGAAACTGCTCTTTTTTACTATCAATACAGCGACCGTAATCCTGCCGAGTGGAATATTACGATTGATAAAAATGTCTCCAGAAGCCGTACAAACATTGATTATCCATTTGTAAAGGCATATCGGGTTGAGCCTGTTTTAGTACCTCTTGGCGAAATAAAAGGCAGCATTAACTTTGTGGATGTCCGTATCTATGACCGTGACCGTACCATTTGCGATGTGCTGCGGAATATGAACAAAATGGACAAAGAGATTTTTAATAAGGCAATACAAGGGTATGTGAAAGACCTGAAAAAAAACATACCGAATCTGATGGAGTATGCAAAGGTATTGCGTATGCAAAAGCGTGTAAAAGAATTGATTGGAGTGTGGCTGTGATGGCTGATGTGGCAGCATCTGTTTTGACAAAGCTTAAGAATAAGGCGAAGGCGGCTGGTATCAGCTATCAGCAGTGCCTACAGCTTTTTATGCAGGAGGAGTTTTTGCGGAAGCTCTCAAAGTCTGGATACGATGATACACTGATTCTTAGAGGCGGATTGTTTATCTATACGCTTACCAATTTTGAAAGCCGAGCAACAATTGATGTGGATTTCTTGCTTCGCAGCGTTTCCTATTCATTGGATGAGGTAAAAGCCCTTATCCGAAAAATCCTTGCCACGCCTACGGGCAATGATTATATTGAGATGACTGCGAAAGGATTTGAGGAAATCTCGCCGCAGAGGAAGTATTACGGCATCAGTACACAGATTATCGGAAAGATAAAAAATGTCCGAGTTCCATTTAATGTGGATATTGGTGTGGGCGATGTGATAGTTCCCCGTGCCGAGCAGCGGACGATCCATACACAATTTCCCGATTTTGAGGCTCCGGTTATTATGACCTATTCTATTGAAAGCACTATTGCGGAAAAGTTTGACGCTATCCTGCAACGGTTTGAACTAACAGGCAGAATGAAGGACTTTTACGATATTTACTATCTGGCAAGGACTTTTGATTTTGACGGAGCGAAATTGCAAACGGCAATATCCGGAACATTGGAACGGCGAGGGACGCCCTACGAAAAGGACAGTTTTAAGCGTATTCTCACACTTGCCGAGGATGTGGATATGCAGAAGCGGTGGAAATATTTTTTGAAAACCATAAAAGATGATTCGTTTGGGTTTTCGGTGGTCATTGAGGAAATACAAAAATTCCTTGAGCCTGTATTTGATGCGATTGTAAAGGAGGAGGAGTGGCAAAATTCTTGGGATATTTCAGCTAACATCTGGGTTAAAACTAGTTGATAAATAAAGAAAGGTTGGTGAAACTGGTGGGCGGTAAGGAAGCTTCAAGAGGTTTTTTATATCAAGGTTTTGCTTCAGTATTAGAAGCGTTAACTAACACAGATAATTGGGATAAGATTTATATTGAATATCCGACATCTAATGATAAAGTTGATATAGCATTAAAGAAAGACGACAAAATTATAAAAAGCATACAAGTAAAATCAACAATCAATGCATTTTCTAAACATGATATCCAGAAATGGATCTCTTACCTTATAGAAGATATAGATGCCCCTGAATATGAGCTGTATTTAATTGGGCAATGCGAAAAGTCAGCAAGGATTTTTATGAATTCGATTGATAAATTTTATAACAATACGATTGATCAAGCGGCAAAAACATCACTTAAAAGATTTAACACAGATTTACTAAAAGATAAAAGAATTCATTTTCGTCTGTTACCTTTTGATAGAGAGCAGTTAGAAGCAAGCATACGAGATTCGTTGCATGAGTATATTTCGCGCAGAGATCATAGGATGACTTTCGAACAGATTAAATTTATCGCTTCGGCTATCGTAAATGACCAAATGATTTCTTCAACACACGGTAATGGTATTGACAGAAGGTGCTTTGACGAAGAATTGGAAAAACGTATTCTTCTTGTTGCTGATAAATATTCTTCTAAAAGAATATCTATTGGCATTAAGAGTTTTACTTGCGAAGCAGTAAGCTCGGAAGATGAGATGAAGTGTTTGTCATTAATAGATAAGTTTGCAGGACGTAATTTAAAAGATGGATATGGTTGGAATGATGATGTTTATGAAAAGGCGAAAGAATTTTTGCTTGCAAATACCAACAAGAACCATGCGTATCAAATATTTTTGGACGCACACACCTCTTTGGCTTTTGCTGCAGGAAGAGTTTTGAATAGCAAATCAGGTATTAATGTCTTTCCGATACAAAAGACAGCGATCAACGGCACCGTATTATGGGAGGTAAAATCATTATCTAAAAAGAATTATTCTAATTGGGATATCTCACATGAAATATGTGACGGAAACCAATATGATTCTGCATTAATATTAAATGTTACGCGCAACATTTACAAGAATGTGGTTGAATATATTCATGAAAAAGATTTATTGATCGGGCGTATCATAAATTGTACGCCAAATGAGGCCGGTGCTACGAACTTTTCAATAGAAGATGGAAACCATGCAGCGTTTCTTGCTAATTCTATTTATAATTCTATAGCTCAAAGGACTATCGAAGAACGACGGGCAACACTACATATTTTTGCGTCTGCGCCAAACGCATTTATGTTTTTCTTGGGACAAAATTCGGTGGGGTTTGGTAAATGTATTTTGTACGAATATGATTTTGAACAGCGAGATTCTTGCACTTATTCACCGTCAATTGATTTTATTGACTAAAGGGAGCGGCGTTATTTGCCATAAGATGAGATACTATAGTTTATAGAAAGCGCGTCTGAAAATTCATATTGAAATGTTATAAAAACTTATGCTATACTTAACAATAGCTACCACACATCGGAACTTTGGCAGCGTCTTGGCTTTTGCCAGAGATTTGTGTGGTTTTTTTATGTTCAAAACCAGAGGGAAAGGATGAAGAAAATGACAGAAGAACATAACAAACCGACTCCGAGAATGAAAAGGAGCCTTAACGGAAGAATATTAAAGAATACAATCCTTAATATTCTGGTACTGGTAGTGATAAGTTGTGTGATCATGGCGCTTTCCATGCAGTCGCTTGCGAATAGTATTCTGCTGGATAGCCTGCAGCCGATGGTCCGGCAGTCTGCGAAAGCGGTGGAGGCGAATATCCATTTGCTGGCAGACCGGATGATGACGATCGCAGGTGATTTCCAGATGAGCAATACGGATGACAACGGAACGCAAGCGGGGCAGGCATTGAAAGACCGCGAAGAAGTTCTTGCAGAAGCTGCTGAGATCTATGAGTTCCATACAATTGCCCTTTATGATCTGGAGGGGCGCCTTCTGCAAGGGATAGAAGATGCGCCGGAGAACCTGGACGGCAGTTTTTTCTCACTTCTTAAGGAAACGGATAATCTGACCACTCACTTTTCTACAATCTTTCAAGGCAATCTTGGCATTACGATGGGAATGCCGGTGAAAGAAGAGGGTGAAACCGCTATGTATGTAGTCGGGGTCTATAAATATGACGCCTTAAGCGATATCATCAGCAGTATTAATATCGGGAAAAACGGTATGGCTTATATGGTAAATCAGGAAGGAATTGTTACCGGCCATCCGGATGATTCGCTTGTTTTGGAAGAAAGCACACTTTCCCAGATCAGTGAGGGAAATGAGGACGCGATCAACCGGGTAACCACCGGAGAAACAGGTTCCATTGAATTTTCGATCGGTGGGAAAATGATGTTGGTGGCTTTTTCTCCGATCCGCGGCACCCAGTGGTCTCTGGTCATCCAGGTTCCCAAATCAGATTATAACCATCTGATCAACGGTGCGATGCTTGTGGCAGCGTTGTCAACCCTGGCAGTATTGATCGTGTCGATCCTGCTTGTTCTGCGTCTGGCGCGTTCCATTTCCCGTCCGGTCAAGAGCGTTACGGACCGTATGGTCCTGCTTTCTGACGGGGACTTACGTACGGAAGTGGTTTCCGTGCATTCCAGGGATGAATTGGAGCTTATGTCTATGACGCTCAATGCTACGGTGGAAAGTATCAACCAATACATATCGGATATCCGCCAGGTATTAGCAAGGGTTGCGGACGGTAACCTGAACGCCAAGCCTCAGATGGATTATAAAGGCGATTTTATGCAGATCCGAGACAGCCTGGATTCTATTATCCGCTCCATGAATGAGACGATATCCGGTTTCCGTGCCGCTTCCGTCCGGCTTGCCGGCATGGCAGAAGAGCTCAGCGGACAATCCGGTGAACTGCACCAGGCTTCCATGGAGCAGAATCAGTCTACGGAAGCGCTTGTCAGCGAGGTGGCGCATGTAAAGGAGCAGTTGGCGGGCGTTACGGAAAGCAGCGGCGAGACCCGATGCAAGACAGAAGAGATCGCACAGTGTATTAAAAAGGCAAACACGCAGATGTCCGCCCTGTCCGGTGCTATGAACGATATCAGTACGAATGCCGTCGAGATTACCAAGATTGCCAAGGCAATTGAGGACATTTCTTTCCAGACCAATATTCTGGCGCTCAACGCCTCTGTAGAAGCGGCGCGCGCCGGAAATGCAGGCAGAGGATTTGCCGTGGTGGCAAATGAGGTTCAGAATCTGGCGGTCAAGAGCGCTGAGGCAGCTCAAAGCGCCACGGATATGATAGAGAATACCAAAGCTATCATCCATACAGGGGTAGAATTGAATGCAGATACTGCCGATTCTCTTAAAGAGATCTCTGCTGTTTCCGATGAGATCAGCGAGATTTCAGATCGGCTGGTCCATGCGGTAGAGGGACAGGAGAGCGCGCTGTCTGCTATGGAAGAGAGGATCGAGACTATTTCCGCTATTGCCGACCGGAATCTGCAAAACGCGGAGGGGACAGAGCAGTCCAGCGGGCTCCTGGCTGAGGAGGCTGAGAAGCTTCAGGCACAGGTGAAAAATTTTGTTTTGAAGGAGGATTGAGATCAATGAAACAGGTTTTTCGCAGAACATGGCTTTTGCTCTTTATGATCCTGCTGTTGGCAGGCTGCGGCAAAAACGAGGAGCTTCAGGACGGTTACTATACTGCCCAGGCTTCGGAATATAATTTCGGATGGAAAGAATATGTTACGATCATGGTTAAAGGAGGACAGATAGTTTCTGTAGAATATAATGCGGAGAATGCCAGCGGGTTTATCAAAAGCTGGGATAACGCCTATATGCAGAACATGCTGCATTCTAATGGTACTTACCCGAACGAATACACCCGGTATTATGCCGGTGAGTTTCTGGAGAAACAGGGGAAAGAAGAGATTGACGCTTTAAGCGGAGCTACATCATCCTACGATTCGTTCCAAATGCTGGAGGCCGCAGTGTTAGAACAGGCACGGAAAGGGGATTCCAGTATCATACTCGTGGATACTTCGCATTAAAATTTACGCCAGAAAACCGAAATTTCTCAAGACAGTCTGAGGGTGGGGTATACGATTGAAGAATAAAAAAGAAAAGGAATAGACGGTGATTATACACATTATAACCGGACAGGACATTATCCGGAACGGATACTGGCAGATCAGATCTACCGGACGAGAGAAAACCGAAGGTTTTGTAAAAGCAAAGGGATTCGGATGTCAGGTCCAAAGCTGGGAAGGCCAGGGAAGAAAAAACAGACAAAGATAGAGAAGAAACAGGAATATCAAGACAATACGGACCGGATTGAAGTGGAGCGGGAATTCAGTGTTGAAAAACATAGTTATGGATTAGGATTAATAGTAACCAAACTGGAGGAAACACAACTCACCTCAATAGCGTTATCGGTACTTACAGCGAACCTCTTCAAAATGCAGAGGAGGATTCTCTGCGCCCTGTTAAGTCTCTTAGAAGGCTTCCCCGAAGAGATTTCGGGGAAGTTGGTAATGGTGACTTAATCAGCAGGCACTAATTAGGATGGGATTGTCAGGAAGCGACTATTCCAAAACAGGGGATCGGGGAACAGGAGACAATATTTATGAGAGAACGTATAAAGAACCGGGTACACGAACTGTACTGGAATGATGATATTAATTGTGCAAGGACAGCGCTCATCTGTTTGAGTGAATTATTTGAAGCAGCTATTGAGCAACAAACATTCTGGTCTGCGGTTGGCTTGCATGGCGCCGGCGGTTACAGGGCGCAGTGCGGCTTAGTTGAAGGCTCGCTTATGTTCATAGGAATTTATCTTCATATGATGGGGAAAACAGAAGATGAAATTGTATCGGCATGCTATAACTTTGCGTCTGCCTTCGAAAAAAATTTCGGTTCATTAAGATGCTTTGAACTACGACCTGCGGGATTTTCAGAAAATGATCCGCCGCATATGTGTGAAAACTTGACTTGTAATGGAATTGAATTTGCATACCAATTTATTTCAGAGATTGTTAGTAGAAGATAGCGAAGGTTTATGCGAAGATATATTTGGTGTGACAGTACGATGGTTGAAGGCTGCGGTATAAAGGTAAGAGGGTCTTTGACCCTCGCGGCAGTCGCCAGATGTGCATGCAAGTATGCCCGTTTGGCTCGTTGCTTGCGGGAATAAATTGCTCGGACTTATATGGAGAGAGCAGAGGCGGCTCTGACTGACAGAGGAGCCGTGATACTAAAATAATGGAGGGATAAAGGAAATGATTATTAATGGAATAGGAGCGGCAGGGCATCTTGCCGGGTATGGAGTGCGGGGAATAGAAAAGAGTGCGGCGGAAAAGAGTTTTGCTGATGAGATAAGCAAAGCCGTGGCGAGGTTAGAAGCGGATTCCAACGAGGTTATAGAAAAAATGCACTTTGCGGAGGATGAAGTTGGCGAGACGTCAGAATTAGAAGATAAGTATTGTTCATTTTGCGGCTCCATGATCAAAGAAGACGGCAGTTGCCCTATATGCGGCGTTCCTACATTCATATCCGGCAACGGGCGGTCTGGCAATCATAAAATTGCACAGGCAGCAAGTTTGTAGCAGCTATACAGGGGATAAAAAAGGCGGGTAAGAAGCGATTGCTTTTTGCACGCTTTTTTCTTGTGGTGTGGGGCTGTCGTGAAATAGATAGTCCAATGCATAGGGAGTCTTAAATGACTCTCTTATGGGTTATACACAATGGGAAGACTTTACTAGACATATAGAATTTGTCGTTCCGTTGTTTGAAGAAGAGTATAGGCCAGCTTTTTATACCAGAGTTGGTTTGCGCTATGTTGATGCTATTACAAGAGGGAACCTTGGGTTAAAAGATAAAAAATGGAGTGAGTTAATTCAACCGCATGTGTTAGGAATTGTGACACCTGAAATTGAAGATGGTGTTCAGTCTTTTGTTTCCGAAGCAGAGTATAAAAATGCAGATGGGAAATCTTTTACAAAAACACATTTTGAATTGGTTCATGTAAATGATAATCCAGAACTTTCATTATTGATAGATTGTGATTATTTTACATCAGAAATGACCAAAAAAGAAGAGCTAATGGATATGGCAAATATACTTCATATAAATTCGAGTAATTTTATTGGTAAAGCAATTACAGAAGAATTAAGTATAGCTATGGAGCCGATAGAGATATGAAAAGAAAAACAATAGTTAATAAAGGATACTATTTTAATGATTTTTCTCATAACATGGAGAAAAAAATATTTAAAGGAACATATGATTTGGGCATGGGTGGGAACACTGTTGGAGGAGATGTTAAAGTTTTCTTTACGCCTAATCTTTCAGCAGATGCGAATATTTTTGATGAATTTCGGGATTAGTGCTTGATTGGATTTATAATTATTTTAGAGTCTATTTCTCATTTGATACTGATGAAGGTAATTTTTATGGCATTATTAGTAGCAATCCAGAGGCAGGATCATATTCAAATGATTTTAAAGCGATGGATCCAAAACAATATCAAACATTGGCAAGAGCCATTGTAGATTATGTTGTCATGATGATTCGTGCATGAAGTGAGAGGGGCTAATGACAGAAAAATATCCAGAAGAGTTATATAGAGGCGTATCATCAATTAATGATATTACGAAAGAAGGCTATGTTATGGTAGCTACTCATAAAACAGTATCAATCAACAAACTGAAATAGGGTAGCTGTCATACAGGGTGCAGGAAAAGACGAGTGAGAAGCGATTGCTTTTTACCCGTCTTTTTTCTGCCTGTTACGCAGTAGAAACGCGATTTTGACGATAAAGGTATAAAACCCTTAACTTGCCTTAAATGCGCTCTGAAAGTCGCATAAAATCAAGGGATTTTTATCTCTAAATGCGAACATACAACAATGAATTGAGAGCGCAAGCGGTCTATCCGATTGCGCTCTTGATTACCCCATAGCAAGGACAGGGAAAACCGTCAAGGACGCGAAGCGCGAAGTTTATCCTTGACGGCTTTCTCTGGCTTTGCTACTCGTTACCTGTCAAAACGGAATTGCAGGATAGCTTTGATAAGCTGTGTTTTCAAACGTTCTTGAATATCGTCGTTGATATGTCCCCGGTATTTTGACAGATACTTAATGCGTGGACTGTAATGCTGTAAAACAAGTTCAATCGCTTCTGGCTCTCCGGCAATCGCTTTTTCAATGACTTCAAAGGGTACCAATTTTTTGTTCCTCATCTTTTGACTTTAACCATTCCTTTCTTAACTGATTCAATGCTGCGTGCTTCCAGTAATTCGCTGTACTTCTGGAACGTCCATATTCATTCCCGGTTTTTGTATCGGTATAGCCCAGAAAGAAATACATCAGCAAGACAGTACGCCGCTGTTCTGGAAGTTTGGAAAGAACATTTGCTAACCATTCACTTGCAACAATAATCTCCTGCCCTTTCACGACAAAGACAGTTGGCTTGTCATACTGCTCAAAGTAATTATCTGTTGTAAACGGTTCAAAGGACGTTTCGGACATCAGATAGTCAAGTGATACTTCGTGCTTCTGTTTCCGTCCCAAATCGCGGTATGCACTGATTGCCGCATTACGGAGAACAATCTTACAAAAAGCAGCAAAAGAATATTCGACACACTCCATGAATTGTTCAGAATACTTCATTGTTTCATCACCCCCTTTCTTCCCAGTAGGGGGCTACTACAACAAACGCCCATGCAGCACAGAGCTACATAGGCGTTTGAATAATGTGATTTATAAAAGTATGTGTGATGTACTGATAGTTCATATTCATGGGCAGAAATTTCCGTTGTGTTGGTTAGGCTTTTTTTAACGAGTTTGATAATGCTTGTATAATGGCAAGTAACATAATAAAACCTCCGTCTAAAAAGAAAAAGCCGATAGCCGCTATATTTCAAGCGTGCTATCGGCTCTGCGTCTGTGCGTCTGGCTCTTTAATAACTGATATATTTAGGTGTTTTACATTGATTAGTGTTTCATGCTTGCATTTCGGGCAAAATAGTGGAAATCGTTCAAGTACCGTATCTTCTCGTACTTTTAACCGTGTTTTATTACCACAGATGGGGCATAGTATCCAATTATCTAAATTCAATAACACCACCTCAATCCTCAACTGTAAATATTTCTTCGATTGAAACTCCAAAGACTTTCGCTATATTCCATGCGAGTACCAATGAGGGATTGTATTTTCCTTTTTCGAGATTGCCTATTGTTTCGCGACGAACTCCGACTTTAGAAGCAAGTTCTTCTTGTTTCATGTCAAAACGCACACGATATTCTTTTATCCTATTTTTAATCATTATCTGCCCCTTTTCGTTCTTTCCATTCCAAAATAATAAGTGCAAGAGTAAATGCAAAGACTGTAACTGCAAAACTCAATCCAAAGGACATAGGGACAGCTTTAGTTCCGTCGTAAACATAGGAACATACAAACATAAAAGGAACAAGAGAAATCATTTCTGACATAAATGCAAACGTAGCTGCTTTCTGGACATTAAGTCGAAAAAACTCATCGGGGATTACCCAAAAATATCGAATGTAATATGCAAATCCCAAAAATCCATATAACCCAGTATTCTCGGTACACCAACCTAAAATAGCTATTAGTGCCAAGAGAGATAAAAATCCTAAATAGTTGATTTTTTTCATAGTAGTTTTCCTCCTTTTTTTGTGGTGTATTTCGCGCTTTATGTTATAAATATACCACATAAGAAGTTTCGTGTCAAGCGTTAATAAAGGTACTGGAAATAGAGGAAACATGAACAGGGGGGCGAATAGCTTATCCGTAACTAAACAACAAGTTAGAAAGCGTTATAATCTTTGCAGTTTGCAATTTTTTTCTTTCGCTTTTGTTTGGCATTTTAGAAACTTTTCCGTAGTAGGAGATAAGAAAAAATTTTTGAAAAAATTCTCTCAAAACTTCGGCAAAATTGCTCTGTGTGGTGTTGTAGGTATTGAGAGGAAAAGCAGTGGGTTTGGGAAACTTCCCAACAAGCAAAAATCGCCCGCTGTCGGCAGACAGAAAACGGACGATTTTACGGAAAGGGTACCTCTTTCCTATGCTTGCTCCGCAGTCCGCGCAGACCAGCTTTCCGGTAAACAGAGATGCTTGGGGCGGCGTATTGTTAGCGGAAATCTGTTTCGCCGCCTGATTGATTTTCTGGACAGCCTCCCACAGCTCCGGCCCGATAATTGCCTCGTTCGCGCCCTCATGGGAAATCCATTCCAATTCCGGTTTCCTTATCATGGTCTTATCCTTATAGGAACGGGAGCCGGTACAGTTCTGTGTGAGCGTACCGACATAAATATCATCGTTCAGAAGGCTTCGGACGGTTGCGTAAGCCCATAGCCGGGAATACTTGCAGCTGCCATTTCCGTAATGGACCGCCCAGTACCAGCGGGGAGGGAGAATCCCTTTCTCATTCAGGGCGGCGGCGATTTTCCCATAGGCCATGCCGGACTGACGCATCTGGAATATCTGCCGCACAACAGCGGCGGATTCCCCGTCAATGACCAGCTTGTGTCTGTCAAAAACTTCTATAAGATATTTACCGTACTATTGCAAGGTCTGATTCCGAAGGCTTTTCCCAGCTAAAGGAACGGCTTTACTTTTCATGTTGATAGGCACCTGTAAATTTCTCTTTCAGCGAAATGACTGAACAGGCAGTTATCCACAATGAATAACCGCCCCTCAAACCGAAATTTGAATAACTAAAGTTAGCTGTTCACAATCGGAGAAATAACAGGTTTTCCATCTTTGTCCAACAGCGGCGTCAATCCTCCTGCATATGCAACTTTACGAAACACATAATTTACTCCAGTTTCTGTATCTACCAAAATTTGCGTTACATCAACAGTCCCTTGTGGATAAACTATCTTAAATCGTTCATTCTTAGCCATTTTATTTACCTTCTGATTCACTCAATCACCCGTTACTTTCTGCAGCATACCGTGATCCATCTCATATACTTCGTCACAGAGCAGCTCGATGTCATCTTTATTATGGCTGGCTAAAAGAATCAGTTTACCCATCCCTTTCTGCTCCAGAAAAAATTTTCTCATTTCCGCAACCCCATCCTTGTCAAGTCCATTCATCGGTTCATCTAAGATCAAAATCGCCTGGTTTTCCATTGTGGCCTGGGCGATTGCCAGCCGCTGGCGCATTCCCAGCGAATAATGGCACACCTTTTTCCTAGACTGCGGATCAAGACCGACCTTCAGCATGATGGAATGAATGGCCGCCGGATCTTTTTTATGGGTGATACGGTATAAATATTCCAGATTGCGGTATCCTGACAGGCTGCGGATATAACCAGGTTCCTCAATGATGATCCCTGCGTGTTCAAGCATATCTATCTCCTTTCCCATCTCTCTCCCATTCACTGATATTTCCCCTGAATCCACATGAAGAAAACCACAGATACATTTGAATAACACGGTTTTCCCGGAGCCGTTATATCCAACGATCCCATATATCTTTCCGCTTCTGCAGGTCATGTTTACGTCGTTCAGCACACAAATCCCCTTAAATGACTTGCTTACATTTTTCACCTCAATCAAAAACTGTTCCATCCAGACGCCTCCCTACTCTTCTTTGTACCATTGAAACTCCATTTTTCTTATTTTTATCAATATCAGGACAGCACATACTGCAATTCCAGCCGCCAACGCCATCAGCATATAAAAAACCGGCGGCTGGATAAAGCTGTCATGTAATTTCACGCCGATCTGTGTCACCCTCATCCAGTTTACAGGGACGAACATTGCCATCTTCTCCCTTAACAGCGGATGGATATTCTCAACCAGATAGATCAGAAGCACCATGACAAATGCCGCCGTGACCGCTGCGCTCCTGTTGATATAAATACTGACAGCGAACATAAAAAGACCCATAAAGCCGATTTCCAAAGTACCGATGACCACCGTCAGGGCAATCAGTTCAAACGGCGTAAACATCTGCATGGTTTCATAGGAAAAGGCAAACAGAAACCGGTATTCTTCCGGGCTGCCCGTCAATGCCAGCGTATGGTACAGTTTTCCCCAATCCAGGGTAAACTCACATGTCCCGCTTAATAAAACCATGCTGAAAAATACATTTACAGCCATGATCAAAAACGACTGTGCAAGGATCACACCGATCTGGCCTGCCGCCCATCTGCGCCTTCCTGTACGGATTACCTGATACATATTTTTATACTGCATAAATGGAACGTCTGAAAAACAGTAAATAATCCCAATCATAAATAACAATAAAAAGAAAATATTTGACAGGATAAACGGGTATGCCCACGGCGCTGCCGCATATCCCATATCTTTTGAAAACGCCGCCACAGGCCTCGTATACAGATGCAGCATGACCCCCTGTAAAACTGCAACTACATAGGTCCTTGGACTGAATACCCTTTCTGTAAACATCTGCCGTAAAAGCCGGAAATATCCTGCCATGCTCATAT
The DNA here is from genome assembly GCF_000403455.2 of Dorea sp. 5-2. Classification (GTDB taxonomy): domain Bacteria; phylum Bacillota; class Clostridia; order Lachnospirales; family Lachnospiraceae; genus Sporofaciens. The sequence continues at coordinate 312,310 of NZ_KE159748.1, forward strand.
CCTCCTTTTTGACTGCAGCACGCCTGCAAAGCCAAGGAGCAGCCATGCCGCTGCCCCAAGCAAAAACGCCCATGTAAGCATTTTCAAATCACTGTCCCAGATATTATGCCTTGCGTCAAAGACCACACGCGGGTCAAATGCAGATATCTTCCGGAAGCTGTCCGCGCCAAATTCAATCAATATCTGGTAAAGCAAAACCGGTGCGGAAAATACCAGCAGCTTATTCGGCCAGAAAAGCGACAAAAACGCTGCCGCCATTGACAGGATTCCAGCAAAAATCCCCCACTGCATCCCATAGAGCAAAAACCACAGCAGATACTGCCCCTGCCCTAAAAAAGAACGGTATCCCCCATACATCAATATGTATTCCATCATCCCCTCATCTGCCCACGGCAGCCCCAGGGAACACAGCATGGAAAAACAGGTGATGCCGATTCCCATTGCCAGCATGGAAGAAAGGAAGATCACCAGCATTTTTGAAAAAACATATTTTCCATAGCTTCCGCGGATGACCAGGTACTTTGCGTAGTTATATTCCAGATCATCCGTAAACGATGCCGCATATGGCATTGACGCCAGGGAAAAAGCCGCCAGAAATCCCGCATCATAGGAGGACAGCAGCACAGATGACAAAACGGAGCCACCCATGTTTCCCATCCCGTCATTTGCCGATAAGAATAAAATCATGACGATTCCCATAACAGAAAAGTAAAACCCCTGATTATGGAACAGGCGGCTGATTTCTGTCCGAAAATATCCTTCCCGCTTCTTCACTAAAAAAGCACCTCCGTACCGTCTGCTGCATCGACGAACATGTACTGCGTATATTCATATTCTTTTCCGGTATCGCTGTCTGTCCCTGATTCCGTGACTTCAAACAGCCATGCAATCTTTACGTCATAAGTGCCGTCCGCCAGCTTTACCGGCATTTTGTACAGCTTGGCCCGTTTCACCGTATAGGAAGCCCCTATGACATCCCCATACTTTTTCGATACGGTTTCAGCGACTGTGCCAAAATCCAATAAGCTTACGGCATCTCCCGGTTCGGAAAAGGAATACAGCCGTGAAACTTCCAGCCTTTCTATCCCGCCTGCAGAATACAGCACCTGAACCGGCCGGTTGCTTTCGCTGTCTTCCGGAAAATCCTGGCTCCCAAAATAGACAGGGAGTCCTTCATGCTGCTGGACTGCCGCAAAGAAATAACAGTCATTTTCCGCTCCCCAGGAAAGACCATCTGCGCTAATCTCGTTGCCTGACTTATCAAGCGCCCTGTATTCCTTTGCCATGGTCTCATGATCCAATGCATAATAATCATAAGCGGCCTCCTCCAGCTGGTATCCCGCCCCATTGATGTCTTTGAGGGCAGCGTCAAATATCGTCCGGGGATCGCCTATTTCCATGACGGCATCTTTGGAATACTTGTCCGCATTGTAATCATGATCCAGACGGAAAGCCCCGTAGATTTTCTCAAATACAGGGGTGCTGTAAACCAAGACCGTACTCGCACTCAGAAAAGCTCCATCCTCATAATGGCCGGTATAGCCGGGGTATTCCCTCCCATCCTCACCTGATTCGGTTTCATTCCGCTCCTCCGTGGCAGTCTTTCCTTCAGCAAACACTGCTTTTGCTTTTTCGACATCCGGTCGTTGGAGCGTTGCCGTCACCTGATGGAGATTCCCAAGTTCTGCCTCTTCCGATACCTGAATCACCGTATCGAAAACAACTCCATTTATGGTCTCCTGAAATGTTTCTGGAAAATCCTGTTTACCGGCAGTGCTTCCCGTATCCCCTGATTCCGTTTCATTTCCGGCATTCCTGACATCCTCCGATCTGATTTCATTCCCGGCATCAGCCTTCGGCTGCCCCTTTGCACATCCGCTGCACCCTATACACACCAGGAACATAACAGCAATCATGTTTTTCCTTACTTTCATAATACTTAAATCTCCTTTTTTATTTTATTTTGCAAGAAGATTATATAATAATGCGGCGCAGATTTGCCTGTTTTGTCCGTGAACCTTTCATTTTATGTCCGCGAACAAAAAAGCCGCCCACCGGGGCGGCTCCTTCCAATCCACATATTACATCAGAAGAACAGTATGATTGTTATACTTAATTCTGTTCCGCTGAATTTATATTGCATCGTTCCATTATACTTTTCGACGATATTTTTTACGCTCTGCATCCCCCATCCATGCCTCGTCCGGTCATCCTTATCTGTCATCCATCTGCCGGTTTTGGGGTCAATTTGGGGCTCCTTAGATGCCGTATTGGAAACCTGGATCAAAATAAACTGATGCACACACTGTATCTTCAGACTGATTCTGGCATTGTCCGTATCCCTGCTGCCCTCTATCGCATTGTCCAGCAGATTCCCTAAAGCCGTGCATACGTCACTGGGCTGTATGCCTGTATTTACCGGGAACCTTGCATCAATATCCGTTTTAATTCCGAGCATCTCCGCTTTTTGCTTTTTGCAGCTGATGATGACATCGATAATATCATTTCCCGTAAATCTTTTTTTCACCATTTCTTTCATGGGCTCGCCGATCCGGCTGATATACTCTTTTGCCTCGTCCAAACGTTCACAGACAAGCAGCTGGTAGAGGATATCTAAATGGTTGTTCAGGTCATGATACAGCCTTGCATTGCTCTCATACAGATTACTTACCGCCTGATAGTTTTCCTGCAATAATTCGTTCTGGATCTTCGCTATCCTGCCCTGGTTTTTTTCGTTCTGGCTTTCCAGGCACTTGCAGCCCACATATACTCCCAGCGCGCACAGGAGCACCAGCAGCCCGAATATGCTGGATATCTCCACAGAAAAGCTGCTCTGCGCCGGTTCCCTGAAATATAAAAAGAGCAGAAACGCAATCAGCGACAGCAGCAATACCCTTTTTTCATACACACTCCGGACAAGGGGAATGATCAGTCTCCTCAGAGAAAGCACAAAAACAATCATGACAAACTTTGCAAAGACCAACAGTCCTATTCTCTGTAAGGAGAACGTCATAATCATATCGCCGTTTATATGGAACTGGTTTCCCATGGACAGGTACAGATTCGACGCCAGCATATCCGTGAAGCAAAAACACACGGTATAAAGCAGGGTAAGCGACAAAATCTTTCTGTAACTGACACGGTAAAGCGCCATTGCCGACACACTGCCCAAAAGCATCCATAACAAGAGCGTAAATGGGGAATAAAGGACGATATTGTTCACCCCCAGTATCACGGCAGCAAGGACGGATGTTAAGATGCAGTCCCAGTATGTCCTTACATCCTTACGTTCTTCCCTGAAAGTTTTTCCTGCCAGCCAGTAAAAAAGCCCGCCTTCCGTCAGACAGGCGATCCATTCAACGAACTCAGCTAAAAATCTCATATGCGCTCACTCCAATAGGCCGCCATCCGTTCTTTCATCTCTTCCAGCCTTGGGCGGCTGGCATGGATGCGCACTCCGTTGCTCAGCAGAACCTCTTCTTTCTGAATACTTTTAATCTGCGCAATATTCACGATGCTGCCCCGTTCCACGAAAACAAAATCCTCTGAATGAAGCTCCTTATACACATCAGCAAGGCTCTTCCTCACGCTTTTTACGCTGCCGTCCGTACAGATAATCATAGCGTTTTTGCCGTCCTTCTGAATATACACAATCTGCTTTAACGGAATCTTCTCAATCCTTGCCGCAGTCTGTATCAGATAACTCTGGTCTGACTGGGACCGTATCCTTTTTATGGCAATCCCCAAAGCTTCCGGCAGCTTTTCATCCAGGCAGCTTTTGGGAATGTACCGGAACACTTCCAGTTCATAGGCATCGACTGCATATTTCAAGTACGCAGTCACAAAAATCAGAATGGCTTCCGGCAGACAGCCCCTTATTTCTTTTGCCAGTCTCATTCCGCCTGTGCCGGGCATCTCAATATCACTCAATATGATGTCAAAATACTTCCCCTCCTGAAGATCATATTTCAACAGGTCACTGCGTCCATATGCTTTAAGCTCCGCTAAAATATGATTATTCTTCAAATACATCCGCACCTTATCCTCTATGACTGCAAGCTGGGAAGTTTCATCTTCGCATATCGCAATATAAAGCATTCTTATCCATCTCCAACCAATTTTTTATTACTTAACCGCTGTTCCTGCACCAAAGATTATACTCTGGAATTTCCGAAAAGACAACCGATAGAGCATATACTGCCAGAAAACAATCTTTCCGGTTCTGCTTCCAATGTTAACAACCTAACTCAAGCAACTACAACATATAGTGTTTCTTTTAATTGGCACGGGATTCCCTGTGCCTTTCTTTATTTATAACCACTAATACGATTAAAATATTGCACAAAATTCGCCCATAAAAACCAGCATATTTACTATTGACATAAGCTCCAAAAAATGCGGCGCAGCCCTTGTTTATATTACTTTTTTAAGGGGGCTGCATCGTATGAATTTAATTCAAATCTTAGCCGATATTATCTGTAACACATTACTTGATCCACATGTCCTTGAACGGGCCAGAAACAGAAAATCTGATACTGTGAAATGTTCCCAACAGGCTTTCAGCAAGGCCCGTTCCGGCATTGATCACTCTATTTTCAAAGAATGCTTCGAACGTGTACTTGACTTCCTTTGCAGCAGGGATTCCCTGGATTTCCATTCACGTTTCATGGGTGTATGGGGACGGCAGATCATTGCTGTTGACGGCTCTAAAATACCTCTTCCTAACCGTAAGACTCTTCTTGATAAATACGGCAGCATAGGGAGAGGCCAAAACTCTCCCACTGCCATTGCCAGTGTTGCTTTTGATGTACTGAATCACCGCATCCTTGATGCACAGCTCGAACCCATGAGCGTCGGTGAACGTACCCTTGCCATAAGGCATATGCAAAATATAAAAAGCAAAGCACGGACGAATCTATTATACACCATATTTGTCTTCGATAGGGGATATGCTTCAAAAAATTTATTTTCTT
>NZ_KE159748.1:317522-409160 GCF_000403455.2 Dorea sp. 5-2
GGAGGGAGATAGGGATGGCGTTTGTACAGTATCTGGTGTTTGACGGTGCCCGGCTTCCTCTGCCGGATTCTTATGAGGTGCAGATGGATGACGTGGAGGCGGATTCCGGCGGGGAGACCGAGGCTGGGACTACCCAGAGGGACGTGGTAAGGCTGGGGGTGGTGTCTATTGTGGTGAGCTTTTCGGTTTCCCCGAAGTGGCTGAAAGTGCTGACGGGGTTTAAGCAGAAGGAGAAGATTTCCGTGGAGTATTTTGATACGGAGACGTTGGAGATGAAGCGGACGGAGATGTTTGTTGAAGGGTATAAGGCGGTGCTGGTGAAGGATACGTCCTATAAGGGGCTGTGGAAGGTGTCGTTTACGCTGAAAGAATTTTAAGGAAATAGAGGATGATTTTTGGCGGGATGTCTTGTATAATGAGAAGCGTAAATCAGAATTTTAATGAAGGAGCAATAAAGAATGGCAGCATATGAGTTTGATGGAGAAAAATATAAACAGGCTTCAAGACATCAAAAGGAATGGGGAAATAATTTAATCTCTCAATTACATCTGAGCGGCGCTGAAACAGTATTGGATTTAGGCTGTGGAGATGGTGTATTATCCGAGCAGATAGCACAGCTTGTTCCAAAAGGAAAAGTTATCGGGATAGACGCGTCTTATGGAATGCTGCAAACAGCAAAGAAAATAAAATGCGATAATTTGTCATTTATTCAGATGGATATAAATAATATGGAATTTTCAAATGAATTTGATATAATTTTTTCTAATGCGGCATTGCATTGGGTTTTAGATCATTCATTATTATTGAACCACTCATTTTGTGCATTGAAACAAGGCGGGAGCATTCACTGGAACTTTGCAGGGGACGGTACATGTGCAGCATTTTATGATGTGGTACGCACAAAAATGAGGGATAAGCAATATGCTCATTATTTTAACGATTTTATATGGCCGTGGTTCATGCCGTCAAAAGAGCAGTATGAAGCTCTGATTGAACCGATTGGATTTTCAATGATTGAAATTACGGAAGAAAATAGAGACAGGTATTTTTCTGATGCCGATGAAATGGTAAAGTGGATAGACCAACCAAGCATTGTGCCGTTTCTTACATGTATCCCTGACAATATGAAAGCATCATTTCGGAAGGAAGTTATACAATTAATGCTGGAGAGAACAAAGCAGAATGATGGAACTTGTTTTGAAACATTCCGAAGAATTAATGTGACAGCAATAAAATAAATTTCGGGTTGGCCATGGATTGACCGAATAAAAAAGTGAAAGGCTTAGGGCGTTGTTATGTCAATGAATATAGCAGAAGCATTTGAATTGCTATTTGATAAAAATAATAAGACGGCGTACAAGGCATTACAGGAATTGCAGAAAGAGAGTGAGGAAACGGATCATGTCTACCCTTATATGGACAGATTGAGTGATATGCTTGAAAGTGATAATTCTTATATCCGTACCAGGGGGCTTACGCTGCTTGCCTATAATGCAAGGTGGGACAGGGATAATAAGATAGATGAGATCATTGATGGATATTTGAAGCATATAACAGATGTTAAGCCGATTACGGCAAGACAGTGTATCAAGCTGCTGCCTATGATTGCGAAGGATAAGCCCGAACTGAAAGAGGATATTCTTTCAGCGCTGCACAAGGCGGATGTATCTTTTTATGAGGATAGTATGCGGCCGTTAGTTTATAAGGACATCCAAAAGGCGTTGAAAGAGATACAGAAGTTATAGGCAGATACAGATTTGGTTTTTAGCGGGAGTAGATCCTGCTGGAAATAGAAAAAGCAAAGATAAAAACGCAACGTGCATCTTCGGATGTGCCAGAGCCGGTAGGTAGCCCGGCCGTCCTGATGGTATCAGGGTAAGTAACCTGCCCTCCTGGGTTGTCCGTTCTTTGTTCATAACACATTTAAGGAGGGTTTCGTTATGGACAGAGGAAAGGCAGGTCTGACGGTATTTTTTGAGGGGACGTTCTGGGTCGGCGTATTTGAGCGGGTTGAAGACGGGAGACTTTCGGTATGCCGGGTGGTCTTCGGGAGTGAACCCAGGGACTGTGAGGTATGGGATTTTGTCCTCAAAAATTATTATGGTCTGAGATTCAGTCCGGCTGTTGAGGCGGCTGTGAAGGACGGCAGGGTGAACCCGAAGCGGAGGCAGAGGGAAGCCGGTAGACGGATCATGCAGGCGGGGATAGGCACGAAGTCCCAGCAGGCGTTACAGTTGCAGAGGGAAGAGCGGAAGACGGAGTGCAGGCAGGCCGGTAGGGAGCAGAAGGAGGCCGAGAAGCAGCGGATGTTTGAGCTGAAACAGCAGAAGCGGAAGGAGAAGCACAGGGGCAGGTAGGCTTTTGTGTTTCGGGTATAGCAGTATTAATGGGCATCAGTCAGGAATGGCTGGTGCTTTTTGCGTGGAAAGGGGTGTTTTCATGTATCCGGTGAGTGAGGCGTTCCTGCGGGCGGTGCAGGAGAATACCCGGAGGTATTACTGGACGGGGAAGATCACCACAAAGGGCGGGGCGGTGTATCCGTTTGGGTATGGGGAGAAGGTGAAAGCGTATCTAAGGAGAGGAGCGAGACCGCTTCAGGAATCTGCTGAGTATCCTAACCCACAAGTAGGGTATGGGGCGCTATGTGTGAGAGATAGCCTGCCGGTTTGAGTAATAGCTTTATAAAGAAATTAAGAAAATGAAAACATATTCTTCTCAGTTTTATAAAATAATGATATACTAAGACCAAGGAGGTATTGAGAATGGCTGTTATAACGTATAATGACCAGTTGAGAAGTTTATTAGCTAATGCAAGATGTGTACTGGCATTTGATACAGCGGCAGATTTTTTGGGATTAACGAATGGTGGATATAGATCTGTAGTGCAGATTTTTGTTGATAAAAAACAAAATATTGAAGGAACTGAACAGACTTTGATGCCTTCTTTAGAGACTCTTGAGTGTGAAGAACACAATGGATTGAAATGTACAACAGTAAGCCAGACCATTATAGATCTTCTTGAACAAAATGGTGATGAACAGATTATTACAGAAAGTCTGGCAAATTATTATGAAGAGAATAGTGAAAGTTTTGATGGACTTGTGATACCAGCGCATTTGCAATCAAGATTTGAAAAGTACAGAGTATGGGCAATAGAATATTATGAAGAATAGGTGACATATTTGGAACTGATGGATTTTTTATATAGAGTTATGGAAGAACTGGTAAATGCAGGCGTACCAATTGTTTTCAAAGGAGCAATGGTTCTTAATCTTGCTATTAGAGCTAACAATCCATCAAAAGTGGAACGAGCAACTAGAGATATTGATGGAGATTGGGTCGGAGAATATCCAACAATGAAGGAAATAGAAAGAGCGTTGCAAAATGCTGTAAATAAAGTGGATTCTTCTTTAAATGTTCAAGCTATTAGAGTATTTGGCGAAAGAAAGTCGGCAGGATTTAAAATTAGCAATGAGAGAGGAGAAAAGATTGCAAGTATTGATTTGAGCATTAGGCAAAACCAATTTTGTAAATCATATATTTCTTATGTGAATGGAGTGGTTATTAAAGGAGCCAGCCTATCAAAAATGCTATCGGATAAAATTTATGCAATTTCAAGTGGAAATGTGTGTAGAAGAACAAAAGATATTTTAGATATATATGTGATGTCTTTTATTATGAAAATGATACAGATGAATTGCATCAAATATGGAAGGAGTCGGGCAGAGTACTTGGAGATTTTAAGGAATATAAAATACGGTTTTCTGAATTGGAAGAAGCTTATGGTAAAATGAAGGGCATAAAAAATAAACCGGATTTTATTGAGGTATACAACCGTGTAAGTGATATAGTACACATGTTTAAATTTAAATAAAGATAATATGATATAAGCGTCAATATACCTATTGACGCTTTATAATGAATATTTAATATGTATAAGCGGTTTACTGTTGTTTGTAGAATATTGCAGTTAACATACCACAAAGGAGGAGAAACGTGGAAGAGATAGACGATATATATCAAACATTTTCAAATATAATATCAGAGGATAGTGGAAATGTTATAAGCGATGAGAATAATAGAAATTTACAGTATAAAGATACATATAATATTCATTTGCCTAAAGCAAGAGATAAAATTGTTTTAGATATTGATTCTATTGAAAAACTTCAAAAAGAATGTAAAGAAATCAAGAAAGCAAAATATCCATATGCGGAACTGTGTTTAGGATTAGCATCACTTTTATTAGGGGCTTTTCTTAGTGCATTAATATCTCAAGTAACGTATGAATTAAAATTTTTAAGTGTGCTTTTTTATTCATTTTGTCCAGTTGGTGGAGTAGGATGTAGTGTTGCATATTGGTTTTTGAGGAAAAGTAATATAGTAGATGCAAAAAGATTAGCAGATTATGTGGAAGAATATTTGGTTGTGCCTTCGGAAGAAAGTGAGAAATAGAGATGGAGATTAATGATATTAGTACCCAATTATTATATACAACTGTGCCAATTTATGCACAAAATCAAGATAGTTCTTTAGCTACAGGAACAGGATTTTTGTTTTCTGTTCGAGAAAACGAAGTAGAATCTATTCCTTTATTGATAACTAATTATCACGTACTAAAAGATGCAGTAGCTGGTTTTGTTGAGATGCATGTTGCTAATAACGGGATTCCAACAGATAAGAGTATAAGGGTGCAATTTGATAAATCTGTTATAAATGGAAATAAATTGGGAAATTTGGATTTAATTGCTATTCCCTTGGCTGGAACATTTAATGATTTTCAAAATAGAAAAATTGATATTTTTTTTAGAACAGTAGATCAAAATATGATACCATCAAAGGAACAAATAGATAGATTTTCAGCAATTGAAAATATAACATTTATAGGATATCCAAGTGGTTTGTATGATGAGAAAAATAAAATATCAATTGTAAGACAAGGAATAACTGCAACTCCAATATGGAACAATTTTAAGGGAGAAGAAGTATTTTTGATTGATGCAGGGGTATTTCCAGGTTCAAGCGGAAGTCCGGTATTCATATATAATCAAGGAACTTATCCGATAAAGGGAGGAATTGCACTGGGAAATAGATTGCTTTTTGTTGGAGTAATATCGCAGACAATGTTAAGAGATCATGCAACGGGAAAGGAGTATTTGAATTTAGGTAAAGTGATTAATAGTAGGGCTATGTATCGTGAATTAAATAATTTTATTCAAAGACTTAAGAATAATAAATAATTATAAAAGAAGCTACCGGAAATATTAAGTATGGTAGCTTTTGTCATTAAGATGAGAATAGATATTAGGTCTATAAGATGTTTTGAGACTAAATAGTTTTACAGCTTGATATAGAAAATATGAATAGTGAAATATTAAGAAAAAACAAAGAAATCTAAAAAAAGTATAAAGAATTGTTAGTCCTTACTTGACAGCACCATATGAGGATATTGTGAAGGGGAGCGGGTATGTTTCCGCCCAGTGCTGCGGGAGCGCGGAGATTGAGGGTATGCCCAACGGGAGGGAGATGCTTTCTATTTATCCGGAGAATGATATCGGGACGTACCGGGACGTGCTGTTTTTTGTGGGGCAGGGGCTGGGCGGGTTTTTCTGCATCAACCGGATGGGACGGCTGGAGCTTCGGAAGTATGGGGCGGAGCCGGTGACGGAGGTGCAGGGGAGGCACAGGTTTTCCAGCAGCTTTTCTGATTTTATTACCAGGTATACGGTGGTGAGTTCAACGAACCTGCGGACGCAGACGGTGGAGTATTATGCTTTGGAGACGGACGACGGGCTGACCATGAACCTGGGGGTGAACCCGCTCCTGCAGTTTGGGCTGGAGGAGACCAGGAGGCAGTTGTGCGGGAATATCCTGGATGATTTGTCTGTGGTGAATTATGTGCCTTTTGATTCCAGCACCATAGGGAACCCGGCTTTGGACCTGGGGGACGTGCTGACTTTTTCGGGAGGGCAGGCGGACGGGGAGCAGATGGCCTGGAGGTGCTTGCCTGCATGGACAATTACCATGTGCGGCTGATTGCACCGGCGCAGATGGCGGATGAGGAGATTATGAAATTCCAGTCCAGCATGCGGGAGGTTATGCTGTTCATCAAGTATTCGAAGGATAAGGAAAACTTAAGCAGGGTACTGTCGGCCAATGAGAGGCGTTTCCGGGAAGTGGAGAGCAGGGCGGCAGATGTGATTGAAGCAATCACAAATTCGGGCATAAAATATGATGAAGAAGACGAGGTGGTTAATGTGTGCCAGGCGATTCAGGAAATGAGAAAAGAATCTGAACGGGATGGGGAATTAAAGAAGGCAAGGGAAGCGGCTGGAAAATTGTATGAAATGGGACTTGATACAGATAAGATAGCCCAGGCGGCTATTTCCAATTGATTCCATAGGAATTTTGGTACTTGCAGACAAAAGTATTAAAGAATGGATTAAAATCAAGGGTTTTAAGGCTTGGTGGGGTTCACTGGAATGGTTGGTGAACCCCGCTTTGTCGTGTTTTTGGATGCCGCTGATGACAGCGTTCAAAAAAGGATTAGCCCTCTCGTTATATGGTACAATCTTTCGCTCATACATTGAGAATGAGGGAGGTGCTGCCTATTGAAGCATAGAGAATTTAGGTATGTTGGCGAGCCTGTTCCTGAATTGAATGAGCAGGAACACGCAGCATTTCTTATGAATTTTCAAAGGTCAATCCTTTTATCATTAGAAAAACGGAATCTGTTGACCGCATCACAGCGGGAACGTTGTTTGCTTGAGCTTGAAAAACAATATCGTATAAATTAGAAAAAGCAACGTCAGGCATAACCGCTTGACGTTTTTACATTAACTATATTGAAAATACGGCAAGGGATTGTCGGGAAAGGAGATATTCTTATGTCAATAGATAAATACGAAACCCTAAACCAAGAAAGAAAAATACAGCACACAAAGAGAAAGGTTGCCGCATACTGCCGAGTATCTACGGACAACGAAGACCAGGCAAATTCGTTTGAAAGCCAGCAGCGTTATTTCAGACAATATATAGAGCGTAATCCCGATTGGGAGCTTTATGAAGTGTTCGCAGATGAAGGCATCTCAGGCACGAATACGAAAAAACGGAAAGAATTTAATCGCATGATTGCGTGTGCGAAAAACGGTGATTTTGATTTGGTCGTAACAAAAGAAATCTCCCGTTTTGCGAGGAATACCCTTGATAGTATATTCTATACCCGTGACCTCAAGAAGCATGGCGTGGGTGTTATCTTTATGAATGATAACATCAACACTTTAGACGGCGATGCGGAGCTTCGTCTTGCCATTATGTCCTCGATCGCACAGGAGGAAAGCCGTAAGACTTCCGAGCGTGTCAAGTGGGGGCAGAAGCGCCGGATGGAGCAAGGAGTAGTGTTCGGGCGGAGTATGCTTGGCTACGATGTGAAAGATGGCAAAATGTATATTAATGAGGATGGGGCAAAAATTGTCCGTCTTATCTTCCACAAGTTTGTAGATGAGGGGAAAGGAACCCATGTGATTGCCCGTGAACTTCGGGAGGAGGGCATTAAGCCCATGCGGGTAAAAGAATGGCAAAACACAGTTATTCTCCGTGTTATCCGCAATGAAAAATACTGCGGTGATCTGGTGCAAAAGAAAACCTATACGCCAGATTTTTTATCCCATGAAAAGAAAGTAAACCTCGGGCAAGAGGAATTTGTGATTATCAAAGACCATCATGAACCGATTATTTCCCGTGAGTTGTTTGATAAGGCAAACCGTATGTTAGACGAGAAATCACTATCGCAGGAGGGAAAATCAAAACATAGCAACCGCTATCCATTTTCTGGGAAAATCAAATGCGGATGCTGCGGTTCAAGTTATGTGGCGAGATATAAAACCCGAATAAATGGAAGCCGCTATAAGGCGTGGCGGTGTCTTGAAGCTGCAAGGCATGGAAGCCCTCATGTGGACAAAGCAGGGAATCAAGTTGGATGCAGTGGACTTAGCATACGCAACGAAGATGCAACCCATATCATGTACCTTGTCACGAGCAGCTTAAAATACAATAAGGAGAAAATCACTAATAATCTGCTTGCTATTATCAAGTCTATTATTTCCTCTGATCTGCCGTATGGCATAAAGGTATGCCCGAAGGGCGCGGCAATGGATACCGCAGGTACAGACAGCGAGAAACTAAAATCACAGATAAAAACGATTGAGGAAAAACGCACAAACCTCATTGACCTTTATACATCTGGCGATATTACCAGAGATGAATTTTCAGCAGCAAGAGCAAAATGTGAGAATGAGATTGCCGAACTGCAATCCGTGATAGATAGCATAGACAAACAAAGGGAGAGACCCTCAAAACAGCAAGAGCTTGTCGCTGAAATTACAGAAGCGATGAATGAACTTATAAACGGCGTGGAATATGAAGATGATTTTTACAAAGAAATCTTAGATAAAATGGTTGTGAATGATAAAGACCATATTGACGTGTATTTGAACCTGCTCCCCCTCAAATGGAGCTACACGGTTGCAAAAAGCGTAAACTGTCCGCAGGGTAGACCGCTTACGGGAAAGCATCCACTGGAAGCTTCCCCGCACAGAGCGAAAAAAAGCGAGGATCCCTGAGATGGAACATTTCAGGGGCTTCTCTACCAATATCGGTTAAGATCCCTGTCACTTCCTTATAAGGCATGGTATACCTCTGAGACAGATACCGCATGGAAGCGGCTAATTCGCCGTCGGGACCGCCGAACTGGCTGATGATGACCTGCGCGATCTTCGGGTTCGTCTGTGTGATCTTTACCGGGTGTTGTAATCGTTTCTCATAATTCCACATATATCAGCATCCTCCTTCCTGCCATGGCCATGGCTCGTTGATCCAGCACCAGTATTCTGCAGGCGTGCAGGCGGTATCAAGGGTCAGCGGGCCGAAATATTTGGCGTATTCTTTGAGGGCGTGGACCCGCTGTTTTTTGAATTCGTCGAAGTATTCCAGCGCCTCCTGATTACAGGGATGCGTATCAAGGAACAGTTTGACGTCGTCCACTGCGAAGCTGACTACGTTGATCCATTCTAATAATTCATGGCGGTTCGGTTTGTTCTCTGTCATTTGCAGCACCCTCCCATCGTGATTCCATTAAATGGCTTATTTAATTCTTCGAAGATCGTTCCGCAATGAAAACCTTTTTCTGCTTCGTAGATGTTCTGCCATTCCTGCCATGGTACGTATGCCATAGCGAGCGGCATGCCATTTAATTCGTCATATTCTCCGGTATTGCTGCAGCATACAGGTTGGGATACCGGTTCGGGACATGGCATGGACGGCTGCGGTGTCGGCGCAGGCCTGCTGCAGCCGCTCCGGCGCATGTAGTCGGACGTATGATAACGATAATTCGGCATATATGTGGCTCCTTTCATAGAACATTTGCAATAACATAGTATGGGAATTCGGGAAAAAGGTGCGTGCTTTTGCTTTTTTTCAGGTTGTTTTTGCGGAGGTATCTGAGTATAATAGATACGATAGGAGTGTAGATGAGATGACGAAGAATCAGGAAGTAAGGCAGCCGGGCCCTAGAAGGGCAAAGGCGAAGAAGAGAGGCAGTACGGACATAAGATCAGGGACGCGAAGGATGTCAGAAGAGCAGAGAAGGCGTATGATTCGTTTTTTTGACTATAATCTTCTTACGGTGCTGATATCTTTGATCTGTTTTGGACTGGTAATGTTGTACAGTACCAGCGCTTACAGTGCGTTGGTCACGCAGGACGACAGCATGTATTATTTTAAACGTCAGATTATTTTCTATGTGATAGGCTTTGCCGGGATGTATATCATAGCTAAGATTGATTATCACATCTATATCAAAGGGGCGCGGCTATTGTATTTCTTCTCTGTTTTCATGATGGCGCTTGTACAGACGCCTCTTGGGATCGAGGTGAACGGAGCCAGGAGATGGATCATGCTTCCTTTCAATCAGCAGCTGCAGCCGGCGGAGATCGCCAAGATCGCAGTCATATTATTTATCCCTGTTGTGATCTGTAATGTAGGGAAGGAGATCCGTTCATGGGCGGGGATCTGGAAGGTTCTTTTATGGGGAGGGATCTCGTCGGGATGTATCCTGTTCCTGACGGAGAATCTGAGTACGGCGGTGATCGTGATGGGGATTACCTGCATTATGATATTCGTGGTCCATCCGAAGACGAAACCATTTGTGCTGATTGTGGCGGCGGGAGCGGTCATTCTGTTAGCGGGAGTGAAAGTGTTAGGGGCGGTACTTGATGACAGCGCCAATTTCCGTCTGCGAAGAGTTCTTGTGTGGCTGAATCCGGAAGATCATACGGCGGAAGGCGGGTATCAGGTAATGCAGGGATTGTATGCGGTGGGATCCGGAGGATTCTTCGGGAAAGGGCTTGGGAACAGCGCGCAGAAGATGGTGATTCCGGAGGTGCAGAATGACATGATACTTTCTATTATATGTGAGGAGTTGGGAGTGTTCGGAGTGATCATGGTATTCGTACTTTTTGGGCTGCTGCTCTACCGGCTGATGTTTATCGCACAGAACGCGCCGGATATGTATGGGTCTTTGATCACGACGGGGATCTTCGCCCATGTCGCGCTGCAGGTTGTACTGAATGTCGCCGTAGTGATCAATCTGATCCCGACGACAGGGATCACGCTGCCCTTTGTCAGTTATGGAGGAACGGCGAGTGTGTTCTTGATGGCGGAGATGGGGATCGCCTTAGGCGTGTCAGGAAGAATTAAAATCAGTGAATAAAATCCTTTCCTTTCTGGTATAAATATGGTATGATTATCATGTAGTATTGAAAACTACATATTACATTATAGGAATGAATGACATGCCTTGGAGTGTATTTGAAAATTGCTTTTCCGGCAGCTGTGCAGACGGTGGGAATGAATTTTCGAACACACTCGGATGATACGGATGCCGGCATGCCGGGAGGAAGGATATGAGTTATAAGATAATTGTAGACAGTTGCGGGGAACTGACAGATGAGATGAAAGCTTCGGGGTGTTTTGAGACTGCTTCTCTGGAGATCGATGTTCATGGGCATCATATTATAGATGACGAGACATTCGATCAGGCAGAGTTCTTAAAGCTGGCGGCAGCATCACCGGATGCGCCGAAGTCTTCCTGTCCTTCGCCGGAGCGGTATATGGAGGGATATTGCAGTGATGCGGATCATGTGTATGCGGTGACTTTGTCGGCGGAGTTAAGCGGTTCCTATAATAGTGCGGTTCTTGGGAAGAACTTGTATCAGGAAGAGTACGGCAGGAAGGATATCTATGTGTTTAATTCGCGGTCTGCATCTATAGGCGAGACACTGATCGCCCTGAAGATTGCAGAGTGTGAAGAAAAAGGCATGGGATTTGAACAGGTCATAGAGACCGTAGAGGCATATATTGACAGCCAGAATACGTATTTCGTGTTGGAGACGCTGGATACACTGCGCAAGAACGGCAGGCTCAAGGGAGTAAAAGCGGTTATGGCGACTGCGCTGAATATCAAGCCGGTCATGGGCGCGACGCCGGAAGGGAATATCCATCAGCTGGGCCAGGCGCGCGGGATCAAGAAGGCGTTGGTGAAGCTTACGGATGAAGTGGTGAAGGGACTGAAGGATCCTAAAGAGAAGATCCTGGCGATCTCACATTGCAATTGCCGGAAAAGGGCGGAGTATGTGCGGGATATGCTGAGGTCGAAAGCGGAGTTCAAAGATATTCTGATACTGGATACGGCGGGGATCAGCAGTATGTATGCGGCGGACGGCGGTATAATTGTGGTTGTATAATTCCTGGGATTGTGGTAGAATATATCCTACAGTAATTTGAGAAGGAGTCTTGGTGATGAGTCAGGAGAAAGTTGACAGATATAAAAAGGAAAAGGCAAACCGCAAGCAGAATGTCAGAAAAGAAAAGGTGAGGAATGTCCTCCATAAATGTGCGGTGGGAGTCGTAGGGCTTGCCCTGATCGGATGGATCGGCTATTCTGCGTACGGCACTTATCAATCGAAAAAGCCGCAGGAAGAGGCGCAGATTGATTATACTGCGCTGACGGATCTGCAGACAGAGCTTGCAGAGTTGAATGAATCGGCAGAATAGATATTTTTGTAGTATATGGAGCGTGTATGCTTTGAGGAGCGGAGTTTTCCGCTCCTTTTTTGTATGTGTTCAACAGGTCTGTGCAGCGGAAGTATGCCGTTATGGAGTGTGCAGGATGCGCGGCAAGCAGGGGAGAAAAAGTTGAAAACGTACGTTCTGTGCAAAATTCCCAAAAGTGAAAAAGGACTTGAAATCATGAGGGAAGTAGTTTACAATTAGTTTGAGAAGTGGTAGAAAGTGGTGAAAAGTGGTGTAGAGTAGTAAGAAAGTGGAGCCGCTTGGGAGAAGGTGAGTTCTGAATGTTGAAAGGGGAGTACAGTCATAATATCGATGCAAAAGGCAGATTGATCATTCCTGCAAAGTTCCGTGACGATCTAGGGGAGAATTTCGTCATAACAAAAGGAATGGAGCATTGCCTTTATATCTACCCGGAAAACGAATGGAACAACTTCGAAGAGAAGCTCAACGCCCTGCCAACTACTACTGACAAGACAGCCCGATCTCTTGCCCATTTTTTTCAGGGAAGCGCGACAGACGGCGATCTGGACAAGCAGGGAAGAACCCTGATCCCTTCAACACTGAGGGAGTTCGCGAACCTGGATAAGGAAGTCGTATTCATCGGTATGGGGAAGCGTGCCGAGATATGGGACAAGGCAAGATGGGTAGAGAAGAATGCTGAAGTGGAAGAGAACATAGAGGATATCGCATCTGATATGGAAGCAAGAGGATTCAGTCTCTAGTTCGGCTGAGCTGAATAGAAACGGATCGTAACAGATCGGCGTGTCAGGAGATATAGATCATGGGATTCGAACACAGATCAGTATTATTAGAGGAAACAATTGATGGATTACAGATCATACCGGACGGCATCTATGTAGACGGTACGCTCGGCGGCGGCGGGCACAGCTATGAAGTATGCAGGCGTCTGGGAGACAAGGGGAGTATTATAGGCATAGACCAGGATGCGGCGGCGATCGAAGCCGCGGGTATCCGACTAAAAGACTTCGGGGAGAAGGTCACGATAGTGAGGAGCAATTATCGCGATATGAAGTCGAAGCTCCATGAATTAGGAATTGACAAGGTGGATGGCATTATCCTGGATCTGGGCGTATCGTCTTATCAGCTGGATACGGCGGAGCGTGGTTTTTCTTACCGCGCGGACGCGCCGCTGGATATGAGGATGGATACCCGTCAGCAGATCACTGCAAGAGATATTGTCAATGGCTACGGCGAGGAGGAGCTTTACCGTGTGATCAGAGATTACGGGGAGGATAAGTTTGCCAGAAATATTGCCAAACATATCGTAATGGAACGCGGGAAGCATCCGATCGAGACTACCGGCGAACTGACGGAGATCGTCAGAAGAGCCATACCAATGAAATACCAGAAGAGATCAGGGCATCCGGCGAAGAGGACATTCCAGGCGATCCGTATTGAACTGAACCGGGAGCTGGAAGTACTGAGGGATTCATTGGATGATATGATCGAGTTATTGAATCCAGGGGGAAGATTATGTATTATAACCTTCCATTCGCTGGAGGACAGGATCGTAAAGAGTGCATTTAAGAAGAATGAGAATCCTTGCACCTGTCCGCCGGACTTTCCAGTATGTGTATGCGGGAAAGTTTCAAAGGGGAGTATTGTTACCAGAAAGCCGATCCTGCCAGGGGAAGAAGAGATGGAGTTAAATAGCCGCTCTAAGAGCGCGAAGCTTCGTATATTTGAACGCGGGCAGTAAGGCGGGATAAAATGGTCAGGAAAGGGGTGATATACATGGCAGCAAGACGCAGTGATTCAGGAAGAAGACAAGCGTACGGAAGAAGAAAGAATGCGGATTCGCAGGGTTATATACACGGTAATGTAGTGGCGAAGCCGGAATTCGATCCGGGATACCATGAGAGATCACCCGAACGGCCGAAAAAAACCAGCAACAGAGTGCGTAAGAACCGGAGGCAGGCGCTGAATATTGATTCTGCATATGTGATATTTCTGTCCGTAGCGGCGATCATGGCATTGATCGTATGTGTGAGCTATGTGAAGTTACAGTCGCGTATCACAAGCCGGTCTAAGAATATTGCGGTGATGCAAAGAGAGCTGGCTGAACTGCGGGAGAAGAATACGACGGAATATAATGCCGTTATGGATTCTGTGAATCTGGATGAGATCAGGGAGCGCGCCCAGAATGAACTGGGTATGGTATATGCTTCTCCGGATCAGATCATTGAATATGAGGATCCGGCAACGGATTATGTGAAAAAGTATGAGGAGATTCCGGAAGACGGAGTCCTTGCCCGGTCAGGAAAGAATAATTAACAGGTGCATTATGGCAAAGCAGACGAAGAATTATAATCAGAAGAATCATCAGAAAAAATTTTCAACATTTATGCAGAAAAAGCTAGTATTGCTGTTCATGGCGATTATACTAGCTTTTGTTATCTTAGTGCTGAGGATCACGTATATCAATGCTTCCAACGGTTCCAGCTATACGAAGGTGGTCCTTGACCAGCAGCAGTATAACAGCAGGATCATACCGTTCAAGCGGGGCGATATCGTAGACCGCAACGGAACGAAGATCGCGACAAGCGAACGGGTGTATAATGTGATCCTAGACGTGGAGGTAATGCTCAGTAACAAGGATTATATAGAGCCTACCATCGGAGTACTGAAGGAATGTTTTGGGATTGAAGAAGAGAAGGTCAGGACAATTATAGATGAGAGCCCGTCCAGCAGATACAGTATTCTTATGAAAGGGATAGATTATGAGACGGCGCAGAAGTTCGATCAGATCGACGGAGACGAAGAGAATTATCCGAATGTTAAGGGGATATGGTTGGAGGACGATTATATCCGGAGATATCCGTATAATACTCTTGCCAGCGACGTCATCGGATTCACGGTGAACGGCAATCTTGGGAGCAACGGGATAGAGGCGGCGTATAATTCGATCCTGAATGGAGCGGACGGAAGAGAATATGGGTATCTGGACGAAGATTCGACCTTTGCGAGGACGGTGAAAGAGCCGGACAATGGGAATACGGTAGTATCTACCATAGATCTTCAGGTACAGAGTATTGTGGAGAAGCATATTCTTGCATTTAACGAGACGTACAGGAATGGATATACGCCGGGAGAAGGCAGTAAGACGACGGCAGTCGTCGTGATGAATCCGCAGAATGGAGAGATCCTGGCGGAGGCGTCTTATCCGAATTATGATCTGAACCAGCCAAGGGATCTGACGAGATATTATACGGAAGAAGAGATCGCGGCAATGTCAGATGAGGAGAAGATCGAGAAATACAATCAGCTCTGGAATAATTTCTGTGTCAGTGAGTTCTATGAGCCGGGCTCTACGTTTAAACCATTTACCATAGCGGCGGGGTTGGAGATGGGAGTCCTGACCGGAGAGGAAGGTTATACATGCGGAGGGATGCTCCATATCGGAGATCATGATATCCACTGCAGTAATCGGCAGGGGCACGGCGCGCAGTCGCTTAAGCGGTCCCTGGAGAATTCCTGTAACGTAGCTTTGATGAATATCGGGCAGTCGATCGGGAAAGAAGAATTCTGCAGGTATCAGAAGCTTTTTGGGTTCGGAGAATACACAGGGATCGATCTGCCGGGCGAGGCGCTGGGACTCTTATATAATGCGGAAGATATGGATCCCGCAAGCCTGGCGACCAATTCCTTCGGGCAGAACTTTAATGTGACGATGACACAGCTTACGGCGGCATTCTGTGCGCTGATCAACGGAGGGGATTACTATAAGCCTCATGTGGTGAGACAGATCTGGGATGAGAACGGGAACCTGATAGAGAATAAGAATCCCACATTGCTTAAGAGGACGATCTCTAAGGAGACCTGCGATATCATCAAAGACTATATGCTCGGAGTCGTACAGGAAGGAACCGGCGCGAAGGCGGCGGTTGAAGGGTATGACGTGGGCGGAAAGACCGGGACGGCAGAGAAGCAGCCGCGGGGGAACGGGAAATATCTTGTGTCATTTATCGGGTATGCTCCGCAGGAGAATCCGGAGGTGGTGGTATACGCCGTCATTGACGAGCCCAATGTGGCGGAGCAGGCGTCCAGTTCTTATGCCATGCAGCTTGCTTCTGACATTATGAAGGAGATATTCCCGTATCTTGGAGTTAAGAAGTCGGCGGCAAAGGAGGATAACGCGGGCTGATTGCGTACAGGTTTATAACAGATAGGATTCATAACCTTGCAGAAGTTATAATAAATTATTAAAAATAGCTTCTGTGAGGTTTTTATAATTATGAAGAATAAGACATATAATAAGAGAAAGATCCTGGTCGTATTCGTCTGCGCCGCAGCGGTCATCCTGGCGTTGGTGGGAAGGCTTGTCTATCTGATGGTCTTTGACGCAGAATATTATCAGAAGAAGGCAGAGGACTTACATGAGCGGGAGAGGGACATTAAGGCGGCGAGAGGAGAGATCCTGGACGCAAAGGGAGAGGTACTGGCGACCAATAAGACAGTATGTACGATATCGGTGATCCACAGCCAGGTCAGAGAACCGGAGAAGGTGGTAAAGGCGCTGGCGGAAGCGCTTGAGATGGATGAGGATACCGTACGCCGAAAGGTAGAGAAAGTGTCCTCGATGGAGCGTATTAAGACGAATGTAGAGAAGGCGACCGGTGATACGATCCGCAATATGGAGCTGGACGGAGTGAAGGTGGACGAAGACTTCAAGAGATATTATCCGCACAATGAACTTGCGTCTAAGGTCCTGGGGTTCACCGGAGGAGATAACCAGGGGATCATCGGACTAGAGGTAAAGTATGAAAAATATCTGAAAGGGGTGGACGGCACCATACTGACTACGACGGACGCAAGAGGGATTGAACTGGAAGGCGTTGCGGAGGACCGGCTGGAGCCGAAGGCAGGCAATACGCTGCAGATCAGCCTGGATTATAATATCCAGATGTACGCGCAGCAGATGGCGGAGAAGGTGATGGAAGAGAAGCAGGCGGAAAAAGTAGGGATCCTGCTGATGAATCCGCAGAACGGAGAGATCCTTGCCATGGTCAATGTCCCGGAGTTTGATCTGAACGATCCGTTTACCCTGAATACAGGCGAAGACAGCGAGAATATGCCGGATGATAAAAAGCAGGATGCATTGAACCAGATGTGGCGGAACGGATGCATCAACGATACCTATGAGCCGGGATCTACTTTTAAGATCATTACGGCGTCGGCATGTCTGGAGGCGGGTGCAGTGAAGCTTGAAGATCAGTTCAGCTGTCCGGGATACCGGGTAGTGGAAGACCGCAAGATCAGATGCCATAAAGTGGGAGGACACGGCGGGGAGACGTTCATCCAGGGGATACAGAATTCCTGCAATCCGGTCTTTATTGATATCGGGCTTAGGTTGGGCGTGGAGGATTTCTATCATTATTTTCGCCAGTTCGGATTGATGGACATGACGGGGGTTGACTTGCCGGGAGAAGCGGGCACGATCATGCACAAGAAGGAGAATGTGGGACTTGTGGAGCTTGCGACCATGAGTTTTGGACAGTCTTTCCAGGTGACGCCGATGCAGATGGCGACGACGGTCAGCTCTCTGGTGAACGGAGGCAGAAGAGTCACTCCGCATTTTGGCGTAAGAGTATTGGACAGTGAAGGAAAAGAAGTGGAAAAGTTCCGGTACGAAGAAAAGAAGAATATTGTATCAGAGGAAACATCCGCCACGATGCGTATGCTTCTTGAAAGCGTAGTGTCGGAAGGGTCCGGAAAGAATGCATACATAGAAGGCTATGAGATCGGAGGGAAGACGGCAACTTCGCAGACATTGCCAAGGAGCGCCAACCGGTATATCTCCTCCTTCATCGGATTCGCGCCTGCGGACGATCCGCAGGTATTGGGAATGTGTGTCATCTATGATCCGCAGGGGGTATATTACGGAGGAACGATCGCGGCGCCTGTGGTAAGAAATATATTTGAGAGTATATTACCCTATCTTGGCATTGAAAAAGAGTAGGAAATGAAGTATACTAAACGGTGGTGAATCTGACTTCCGTAAGAATACTTAAGGTTAAGCTGTAGAAGAAATAACGAAAGAGACAAAGAGGTGGATATATGGATTATAAAGTTTTTATTCCGGTATTGATTGCATTTATGCTGAGCGTGATCATGGGGCCTTTGATCATTCCGGTGCTCAGGAGACTGAAGATGGGACAGACAGAGCGGGAAGACGGCGTGAAGTCCCATCTTAAGAAGGCGGGTACGCCGACCATGGGAGGGGTGATCATTCTTCTTAGTGTCGTGGTCACGTCTGTATTCTATATCGGCGATTATCCGAAGATCATCCCGATCCTGTTCGTGACGCTGGGATTTGGCATGATCGGTTTTCTGGATGATTATCTCAAGGTAGTCATGAGACGGTCAGACGGATTGTATCCGAAACAGAAGATGGCGCTTCAGATCGTGGTCACTGCGGTATTCGCGTTTTATATGGTGAAGTTCACAGATGTGTCTTTAGCCATGCTGATCCCGTTTACCGGAGGGAAATACTGGAATATCGGATGGCTTGCGATCCCCGTTATGTTTTTCGCAGTCATAGGAACTGTGAACGGAGTGAACTTTACAGACGGCCTGGATGGACTGGCATCCAGTGTGACAGTACTGGTTGCGACGTTCTTTACGGTGGTTGCGATCGGAACCGGAAGCGGGATAGAGCCGGTGACTTGTGCCGTGGTGGGCGCGCTGCTTGGATTTCTCCTTTTTAATGTTTATCCGGCAAGTGTGTTCATGGGGGATACGGGTTCTCTGGCGCTTGGGGGATTCGTGGCGTCTACGGCGTATATGCTTCAGATGCCGGTATTTATCATCATCGTAGGTATGATCTATCTGGTAGAAGTACTGTCTGTCATGATACAGGTGACATATTTTAAGAAGACGGGCGGCAAGCGTATCTTTAAGATGGCGCCGATCCATCATCATTTTGAGCTGTGCGGGTGGTCGGAGACGAGAGTAGTGGCAGTATTTTCTATTATCACGGCTATATTCTGCCTGGTCGCGTTGATGGCAATGTAGGAGGAAATTAGGAAGATGGAAGTAGCAAAGAAGAAAGTTCTGGTATTTGGCATGGGGATCAGCGGGATCGGAGCAGCCGGATTATTAGAAGAACAGGGAGCGGAAGTGACGCTCTATGATGGCAATGAGAAACTGGAAGAAGAAAAGATCCGAGGGAAGCTTGGAGCCGGCAGTAAGGCGCAGATCGTGATCGGGGCATTTCCGGAAGAACTTCTGGATACGCTGGATATTGTGGTATTGAGTCCCGGAGTCCCTGCGGATCTTCCGATCGTGGAGCAGATGCGGGAACGGGGAATCCTGGTCACGGGAGAGGTGGAGCTTGCCTACGAGTCCGGAAAAGGAGACGTGCTGGCGATCACCGGTACGAATGGAAAGACGACGACCACGGCGCTTCTCGGCGAGATCATGAAGAATTATCAGGACGATGTGTTCGTGGTGGGGAATATCGGCAATCCATATACGACGGCGGCGGGTAAGATGAGCGGCGGAAGTATTACGGTTGCGGAGATGAGCAGCTTCCAGTTGGAGACGATCATTGATTTTCGCCCCAGGGTAAGCGCGATCTTGAACTTCACTCCGGATCATCTGAACCGGCATCACACCATGGAGGCATATGTCAGCGCCAAGAAGAATATCGCGAGGAACCAGACGGAAGATGATCACTGTATTCTGAATTATGAAGACAGGCTTACGAGAGAATTTGGTGAAAATATCAGGGCACAAGTTCTATATTTCAGCAGCCGGCGTAAACTAGAAAAGGGAATCTATCTGGAAGACGGCAGGATCATCTACAGAAATGACAAGGTTATAGAGATCTGCGATGTAAAAGATCTGAACATATTGGGGCTTCATAATTATGAGAATGTGATGGCGGCAGCGGCCATGGCGCTTGTGTACGGCATACCGGCAGATATCGTCAGGAAGAGTGTGAAAGCATTCAAGGGTGTGGAGCACAGGATCGAATATGTAACGGAAAAGAACGGGGTCGCATATTATAACGATTCCAAAGGAACGAACCCTGACGCCGCGATCAAAGGGATCCAGGCGATGAACCGGCCTACGGTACTGATCGGCGGGGGATATGACAAAGATTCTGTCTATACGGATTGGATCCGTAGTTTTGACGGGAAGGTTAAGCGGCTGATCCTGCTTGGAGCGACAAAGGAAAAGATCGCAAGTGACGCCAGAGCCTGCGGGTTCCATGATTTTGTGTTTGCGGATACGTTTGACGAAGCGGTGCTTGAAGCTTCGAAGGCTGCAAAGCCTGGAGACGCGGTCCTTTTGTCTCCGGCATGTGCAAGCTGGGATATGTTTCCAAGTTATGAGGTACGCGGAGAGAAGTTCAAAGAGATTGTAAATTCCTTATAAGGAGTGGCATATATTGACTCAGTCTAATAACAGAAGGTATGATTATACGCTTCTTGCCGCACTGGCTCTTTTAGTGGTTATGGGACTTGTGATCCTGTACAGTACAAGTGCATATAACGGCGATGTGAAGTTCCATGATTCCTTTTACTATCTGAAGAAACAGGTATTTGCGACATCACTTGGGATTGCCGCATTGTTTGTGGCTGCCAATACGGATTATCATGTGTGGAGGCATGTGGCGGTACTGGGATATCTGACGGCGATACTTTTGTCGGTGGCAGTATTGTTCGTTGGAGATGAGATTAACGGGTCCAAAAGATGGCTGTCTTTAGGGCCTTTTTCTTTTCAGCCGTCGGAGTTTGCCAAAGTAGCCGTCATTCTCTTCCTGGCGCATATGGTAACGAAGAATGCAAAAGATATGGGAAAGATGCGGACGATGTTAAAGATCATGGTTATGATCCTTCCAATCGTCGCCCTGGTTGGAGCCAGCAACTTAAGTACGGCGATCATCATCCTGGGGATTGGGGTCATCCTTATCTTTGTCGCCAGCCCTAAATATGGCCAGTTTGTATTTATGGGGCTTTTGGGGGTGGGATTTATGGCAATCTTCCTTGCGCTTGAGAGCTATCGCCTGGAGAGGCTTGCGATCTGGAGGAACCCGGAAGCCTACGAGAAGGGGTATCAGACGCTGCAGGGTCTGTATGCCATCGGTTCCGGCGGGTTATTCGGCAGAGGGCTCGGGCAGAGCATCCAGAAGCTTGGCTTTGTCCCGGAGGCGCAGAATGATATGATATTTTCGATCATCTGTGAGGAATTAGGACTATTTGGCGCCGGGTTTGTCCTGATCCTTTTCCTGATCCTGATATGGAGGTTCTTCGTGATCGCAACTCACGCAGGTGATCTGTTCGGGGCGCTTATTGCAGCCGGAGCCATGGGGCACATGATGATACAGGTGATCCTGAATATTGCGGTGGTCACGAATACGATCCCCAATACAGGGATCACGCTGCCGTTCATCAGTTACGGCGGTACTTCTGTTGTATTCCTTCTCGTGGAAATGGGGCTTGTGTTAAGTGTGTCGTCTCTGGTAAAATAGGGGAAAAGAGACAGGGAGTATAAAGATATGGGAAGATACCGGGAAAAGGAGAGAGAGGGAGAAGAACCAAGGCCAAGGCGGAAGAAGAAGTCGCATAAGATATATGCCTTTTTCGTGCTGTTCTTGGGATGTGTCATAATAATCGTTGCGGTTTTTCTGTTGTTCTATGTTCAGAAGATCACTGTGAAAGGGAATGAATACACGACGGAGCAGGAGATCATAGAGGCGGTACGCAATGACAGATATTCTGTAAATACCTTATACATACTGGGGAAATACGCCCTAGGGAAAGGGGAAGTACCGCCTTGTCTTCAACGGATGAAAGTCCGTATGGAAGCGCCCTGGAGCCTCCGGGTGACCGTAGAAGAGAAACCCATCGCCGGGTACATACAGAATGGAGAGAAATACGCTTATTTTGATAAGGAGGGGCTTGTCGTCTTCGAATCGGCAGCGCTGATCGAGGGGCTTCCGTATATCGAGGGGATTGACGTGGGGGAGATCAAGCTGTATCAGCGCCTGAAGAGTGATGATACGAGGATATTTGAGCAGATCCTGGAGGCTTCTAAGGAAGCGGCGAAATATGAATTGTCCTCGGCAAAGATCGTCTGTGAGGGAGACGAGATCTGCCTGGATATCGGTAAGATCAGAGTATGCCTCGGAAAGAATGTCTCGGCGGAGCAGATGGCGCAGGTTCCGCCGATCCTTGAGAAACTGGGAGGAAGAGAAGGGATCCTGCATCTGGAAAATTATTCTGAGATGAGAGGGACGATCACATTCGAGGCGGCAGACCAGGCGGGCGCAGATGCGCAGCAGGCAGTGCAGCCGGAGGCTCAATAGCCTGTGATCAAGAAAAATAAGAAAAATAGAGAAATTCTATTGATATTTTGTACAAAAGTCTTTATTATATAGTATATATGGCAAAAAGGGCATTTCATTTGCTTTATGTATGGGATGTATAATATATAATAAGGATAACAAAGGAGGAGAAACCCTTGCTAGAAATTAAAACGAATGAATCAGAAGCAGCGGCGAAGATAATTGTTGTTGGAGTCGGCGGCGGCGGTAACAACGCCGTGAACCGAATGATTGATGAACAGATTGCCGGTGTTGAGTTTATTGCTATTAATACAGATAAGCAGGCATTACAGCTGTGCAAGGCGCCGACGCTTATGCAGATCGGCGAGAAGATCACGAAAGGGCTTGGAGCAGGAGCAAGGCCGGAGATCGGTGAGAAGGCTGCGGAAGAGAGCGCTGAAGAAGTGTCATCCGCGCTGAAGGGCGCGGATATGGTATTCGTAACCTGTGGTATGGGCGGCGGAACCGGAACAGGCGCCACGCCTGTGGTCGCGAAGATAGCGAAGGAGCAGGGCGCCCTGACGGTCGGTGTTGTGACGAAGCCTTTTAGGTTTGAGTCCAAGACACGTATGAATAATGCGCTGTCAGGAATCGAGAAGTTAAAAGAGAGTGTGGATACGCTGATCGTTATCCCGAATGATAAATTGCTTGAAGTGGTGGACAGGCGTACTACGATGCCGGAGGCTCTTAAGAAGGCGGACGAGGTATTGCAGCAGGGTATCCAGGGCATTACAGACCTGATCAATGTACCGGCGCTGATCAACCTTGACTTTGCCGATGTCCAGACTGTTATGACGGACAAGGGTATCGCGCATATCGGTATCGGACAGGGCCGCGGCGACGATAAGGCGCTTGAGGCTGTTAAGCAGGCGGTTTCCAGTCCGCTGCTTGAGACAACGATCGCCGGCGCGTCACACGTGATCATTAACGTATCCGGTGATATCACGCTGATGGATGCTTCTGATGCGGCGGAGTATGTACAGGATCTTGCCGGTGAGGATGCGAATATTATCTTCGGTGCGATGTACGATGATGCCAGAACCGATGAAGCGACGATCACGGTGATCGCCACAGGGCTTCACAATGTGGGCGGCAGCGCCTCCAAGCTGAAGTCACGGTTGGAGACGCCGAGGAACGGCGCGATGGCTCACGGCGCTGCGGGCATGCAGGGAGTCGGATATGACAGAGGCATGCAGGCAGGCGGACAGGTTTCTCCGAGATTGGATTTTGGAATGGCGGCGCCGAAGAGCAGCGGAGCTGCGGCGATGCCGAGACGTCCGGTGGGAGGAACGGCTCCAACCCTGGATACCCCAAGGACGCCGGTCAGCAAGGTAAAAGAGCAGTCCATTAAGATACCGGATTTCTTTAAGAAGTAAGATAGCTGCAGATAGATTGTACAGATAGATTCGGACACTGGCAGAGTGTCCGGGTCTTTTTGTAGTTATATGAATGAAACTTATCTGTATTACCTTCGTTTTACAAAAGCCTCTCTTTTTCGAGCAGATCTGACAAAAAATTTCGGCATTTTTTCATCTATTCTCTTATAATTCTTTCTTTTATGTCAAAAAAGTATACAAAGTCTTGTAGTGAAATTCCAAGAATCCCCACAAATCCATTTTTAGAAAATCTATATCTTGTGGTTAGCATGGACTGTCGAACGAAAATTGTGAATCATCCCACCATCTGACAAAATCTTTTTATGCCGGCTCGTATAATTAAACTTGCTTAAGTACTAATTCGATTTTGTGTCACTTATCGTAGAAGAGGAAGGAAGGTGGAGCGTGCACTATGAATTATACATAGACGTATTCTTTCTGGTCAATGTTACGATGGATTATCTTCTTCTTGCGGTGATCCGTAAGTTGCTGGGGTGCCGGATCTCCCACGGACGTATCTGTCTTGGGGCGCTGTCCGGGGCGCTCCTTACCTGTCTGATCGTAGCGCTGCCGATTCCGTATACGTCTGTGAAATTCATACTGTTTCATGGTCTGGCAAATATTGTGATGATAAAGGCGGGACTGGGGATCAAAGGGATGCGTGAGCTTGGCAAAGCTCTGATCCTGCTCTATGTCAGTGGATTCCTGACAGGCGGGGTATTCCAGTTCTTTGGACAGTATGTACGGGTAGGGAGTGTTTTCTTCGTATTGGCGGTAATAAGTTATTATGTGGTATCCGGGATCCTGAGGCTGATCGTCTATCTGACCGGCAAGAATGAATACAGATGCCAGGTGATACTTCTGAAGGGAGAAAGGAGCCATAGGGTCGAGGCGTTGATCGATACAGGCAACAGCCTGAGAGATACGGTTACGGGGAAACCAGTCAGTATCATTGATAAGAAAGCAGCAAAGAAATTATGGGGAGAAAATGACATGACAGGAATACGTTATATTTCATATCACTCTATCGGAAAAGCGGAAGGTGTAATGCCATTGATCACGCTGGATGGGATGTATGTATGCAGAAAAGAAAAGGAATGGATTGAAAGACCGCTGGCGGCCATCTGTGAGGAGGATATGACGGCTGACCGTTATGAGATGATTTTAAATCCTGATGTCTTAATAGGAGGAGTAGATTATGGTAATCAGAGTAGCAGTACCACATCAGTTTAAGCTGAAAGTAGTTCCGGATCTCCGGACGTTATTTTTCCCGGATAAGAGGGATGTTCATTATATCGGCGGTTCGGATATATTGCCGGCTCCGCTGGACACGCGAGAAGAGACAGCCGCGATCAACGACCTTGGGTCAGAGGACGATGAGCGTGCAAGGAAGCTCCTGATCGAGCACAATCTGAGGCTGGTCGTATATATAGCGAAGAAATTCGACAACACAGGGGTTGGTGTGGAAGATCTGATCTCGATTGGAACCATAGGATTGATCAAGGCGATCAATACAT
Organism: Dorea sp. 5-2; assembly: GCF_000403455.2. GTDB lineage: Bacteria > Bacillota > Clostridia > Lachnospirales > Lachnospiraceae > Sporofaciens. The sequence goes on from NZ_KE159748.1 coordinate 342,899, forward strand.
TCAATCCGGATAAGAATATCAAGCTGGCGACCTATGCGTCCCGCTGTATTGAGAATGAGATCCTGATGTATCTTCGGAGAAATAACAAGACGAAGATGGAGGTCTCCATAGACGAACCCCTGAACGTGGACTGGGACGGCAATGAACTGCTCCTGTCGGATATCCTGGGGACGGAGGAGGATACGATCTATAAGGATCTGGAAAATGAGGTGGAGAGAAAGCTTCTTGTGAAAGCCCTGAACCGGCTGTCGGGAAGGGAGCGGACGATCATCAAGATGCGGTTCGGGCTTGGGATGCCGGACGGGGAGGAGAGGACTCAGAAAGAAGTGGCGGATATGTTGGGGATCTCGCAGTCTTACATATCAAGGTTGGAGAAGAAGATCATGCAGAGGCTGAAACGTGAGATGGTAAAATATTCATAGTAAATCCCCGGGAAAGATGATATAATGAAAAGAAAAAGGGGATGAATGCATGAGACTTAGCTTTATCGGGGCGGCTCACGAGGTAACCGGAAGCTGCCATTACCTGAATGCATGCGGAAAGAACATTCTGATAGACTGCGGTATGGAGCAGGGGCCCGATCTGTATGAGAACCAGGAGATTCCGGTTCCGGCGAACCAGATTGATTTTGTTCTGCTGACACATGCACATATTGACCATTCGGGAAAGATCCCGCTTCTGTGCAAGCAGGGCTTTCAGGGGGAGATCGTTACCACTTTTGCGACATCGGATCTATGTAATATTATGCTCCGTGACAGTGCGCATATTCAAGAATTTGAAGCAGAATGGCGTAACCGTAAGGGAAGGAGAAGCGGAGAGGAAGAGTTTGAACCGCTGTATACCATGGCGGACGCGGATGCGGCGATCAAGCTGCTGGCGCCGTGTGATTACGAACAGAGGATCACGCTGTGCGAGGGGATCGACGTGCAGTTCCATGATATGGGACATCTGCTTGGATCGGCGAGTATTGAGGTCTGGGTGACGGAGGACGGGGTTACGAAGAAGATCGTGTTCTCCGGTGACGTGGGGAATGCCAACCAGCCGATCATCAAGGAACCTGTGAAGGTAAAGGACGCGGATTATATCGTGATCGAGTCTACATACGGAGACCGGACGCACGGGACGGATCTGCCGGATTATGTAGGAGAATTTACGAGGATATTGAGGGAGACTTTCGCAAGAGGCGGGAATGTGGTGATCCCGTCATTTGCGGTGGGACGTACACAGGAGATCCTGTATTTCATCCGTGAGATCAAGGCGAAGGATCTGCTGCCGGAGTTTCCTGGATTTGAGGTCTATGTGGACAGTCCTCTGGCGATCGGGGCGACCAACGTATTCAATAAGAACGTCAAGTCCTGCTTCGATGAAGAGGCTATGGCGTTGGTGGAACGGGGGATCAATCCGCTTCTGTTCCCGGGACTTAAGACGACGATCACAAGCGACGAATCAAGGATGATCAATTTTGATGAGAAGCCGAAAGTAATCCTCTCAGCGTCCGGTATGTGTGAGGCAGGGCGTATCCGGCACCATCTGAAACATAACCTGTGGCGCCGTGAGAGCACGATCTGTTTCGTAGGATACCAGGCAGTGGGGACGCTGGGGCGCAAGCTGATCGAAGGCGTGGAGAGTGTGAAGCTCTTCGGAGAGAATATCACGGTCAATGCAAAGATCGAGGTATTGCGGGGGATCAGCGGCCATGCGGATATGAATGGGCTGTTAGACTGGCTTAGCGGTTTCGGGAATACGCCGGAACGGGTGGTCGTGGTTCATGGAGAAGATACGGTTACGGATCATTTCGCGGAGCTGATAGAAGAGAAGTTCGGTTGTCCGGCATTTGCGCCGTATTCGGGCGGTACCATTGATCTGCTGACGAATGAGATCGTGACAGAGGGCATGAAGGTGCCGAAGAAGGCGGCGGAGAAACCAGCCATCACACGCGCTGTCCATGCGTTCCAGCGTGTGGTTGCGGCGGCGAAGCGGCTGCTTGAGGTGGTATATAAGAACGAAGGGCTGGCGAACAAGGAGCTGGCGAAGTTCGAGACCCAGATCCAGAATCTGGCGGATAAATGGGATCGTGATTGATCGGAGTATGAGTACCAGGAGAGTTTTGAACGAAGAGTTCTGTCAGAAGCTTGTACAGACGGCAAGCCTTGCAGTGGGAAGAGACGTACTGGTTACCGACGAGCAGGGGATCATCCTTGCGAACAGCGACCGCACCAGGATCGGGGAAGTACATGAGGCGTCTTTAGAAGTGATGCGAAAGCAGGAGAAGATCTATCACGGGAATTATGAGGCGGGGCGGCTGAACGCCACCCTGCCCGGAGTTACGATGCCGCTGTTGGTGGATGGTGTGACGGTAGGCAGTATCGGGATCATCCGAAGGGCGGGACTTAAACCGGAGGATACTGGAGAAGCTGGCAGAGATCTTTCGGAGTCCACAGGATTTCTTCTGTGTGAATGGGAACGGCAAATTCGTTAGCTGGCGGTTCAGCTGCCGGAAGAGGTCTGCCGTCAGGTGATGGAAGATAATTTTCAGAAGATCGCCGCATCGAAGAAGCCGGAGGAGGTTTTCAGGCTGATCATGTGCTGGTGCCAGTCTTGATTTAATCTGTAACGATTTCAAAATTAGGTATGCTATGGGCGGCAGTATCTGACGCCCTATAGCTTCAACTCCGTTAGGTCATTTGGACTGAACTTCATTTTCTCACACAATCGTTGAACGCTTTTCTTTATCGGATACACGATCCATTTTCCATCCATCTTCCCAGCCTTGATCTTTATAAGTGTCTGTGTCAGGTCTTTGTAAGATATGTTTTTGGATTCCCCAATGGAAGCAATCTCCTCAATTGCATTTACCCCGATGATAGTGGACAGATGGTTCAGGAACAGCCATGCTTCTTCTGTATAGTTGCTCCTCATATAGGATGCTTCATAGGACATGGTATCTCCATATGTTTTAAAGAACTGTTCAATTGCCTGCCTCTGCTTGTATATGCTGTAGACCTGAAATGCATTTAAATCTAGTCGGTTTGTCTTTAAGGTAATGGTTCCCATTTCTTCTTTGTCCGCATAGGCTTCCCGGATCGTGATGGGCTCCAGCGCTTCCAGTTCCTCGTCAGTGAGGCGGCCTTTTCCTTTTGCCCTGCGCGCTGTTTCCCGCACTTTTTTCAATTCCATGGCATGGTTCTTCTTTTCCGTCCTCTTCGTGACATCCGCGATCTCCTGTGCCAACAGATCCGTGTCAAGGAATAAGTGGATATTGAACCCTTCCTCTGCAATGGTTAGGCTGTGTATCCCACGTCCGTTAAAACTGAAGGCTTCTTCATATCCAAAGGGCGAGGCTGGGATATGCCCTTTTACAAAACGGTTTCCCCTTTTCAGAGGTATCACGTAATTAAGCCCACATTCCTCAAGCAAGGTGAAGCCGTTGTCACTCGCAAAGCCTTTATCGGCTATGACGGTACAGCTGTCCGTATGGGCGGTAGACTCTTTGAGTATGTCGGAGAAAGCGGAAACATCAAGGGTGCTCCCAAGGTATTGCTTATAATATACGGGATATCCGATGTCACCTCCCATGGTAAAAAGATATAGCAGGTTGATTTGCGGCTTGTAGCGCATCTTGGAATCATATCCGCATTCTGCATTGTCTATGGTGCGAGATGCAGACAGAAGCCTGTGCCCATCAAATAAGAGGAAGCGTTCATGCTCGGCAACCATTTCCTGCATATAGCCACGTATTGCGCCTCTCATCCTCCCTAAAGTGTTCAGGAATTCCGTGACGGCATTCGGCATGAAGGAGAGTCCCGGATAGAGATATGACAGGATGCTGTCCTCATAATGGAGCTGCAGCCGCCGAAAACGGCAGTCATATATGGCACGGACAACCGCTGTCACGTAAATGGCTTCCCATAAATCAGGAAAATGTTTCTGCAGTCTGCTGCGCATCCATTCGCTCCGCTGGTAAATATAATTTACAGCTCCGACCTCCACCACATCATTGAGAACAGGATTGGCGCATCCACGCCTTGCCCTGCTTGGAACCAACCCCTGTTCGGTTATGCTGCCGAGAATTTTCCCTGACTTTTTTCTTGATCGACCGAGCTGTGGGTCATAAACATTACTCCGCTCATATAGATACCAATGTCCCCTGATATATTTGATTTCCGTATTGGCAGGCCGCACAAAATTCATTACATAATCGGGTTTCTCCATCATGTCTACCTCCTTATAGCATACCTAATTAGGTATGCTATAAGGATAGCACAAAACATCTAAGGAATCAATAAAAATGGCATATTTTAGGGGTTTTTTCGGTCTATGCCAATTTAGTAATAGGTTATGGCATACCTAATTACAATCGTTACAGTTTAATAAGTAGGTTTAGGAAGCAGATTCGCGGGCGTGCGGTCTGTTTCTTTTTTTGCTTCCTTCGATCCATGTAATCCGTCAAAAGATAGGAAAATAAAAAGTGTGATAAGTTTTTTTCAACCGGTTCGTAGGATTGCTTTTTTTGTGCAGCCTGCTATTATTTAACCAGAAACAGAAAGAAATACATGGCAGAATGTATAAAACAAAAACGAAAAAGAGGAGGATTTCAAGATGACAGGAAAGAAGATCGCAGTATTGGGCGGAGGAAACGGAGCACACACGATGGCGGCAGAATTCACATTAAAGGGGCATACGGTAAATATGTATGAGATGCCGCTTACCAACGGTTTCATTGATATCATCAATGTGGTACACGGCAAAGACTGGAGAATGGAAGGCTGTGACACGGCAGATCTTGGGATCGGTGGAATGGATAAGGAACAGCTTCTCAAATACGTCCGCACAGGAGAAAGATAAAAGGTGGTGTTATGGAGAATAGGAGGAATATCAACTGGGCGGCAGCCTTTAAGATCCCAGGAGCATTTGCCGCATACCAGATCGGCGCGGGCTTTGCCTCCGGACAGGAGACGATGTAGTATTTTGGTACATTCTTACCATCACGCCGAGCGAAGCGGCGATCATCGGTGCGGAAGCAGCCACAAAGGCGGCGGCTGTGGAGATTGTATTCGTGGACCGCTTCTCCGGATCGCTGGTGGTCTGCGGAGATGTGGCGGGCGTGGAGGCTGCGCTTAGGGGAGTACTAGACACGCTCGGGCAGGCGCTGCATTTTACCTTGTCGGAGGTGACGCGGTCATGAAGAAGATCATGATGGTGGGGAAGAGCGGGTGCGGTAAGACGACCTTAAGCCAGCGTCTGGCGGGCGAAGAGGTGACGTACCAAAAGACCCAGTCTACCCAGGTGGTTGGCGGCGATATATTAGATACGCCAGGAGAATATCTGGAACAGAGACAGTTCTACAATGCTCTGGTGGTGACGGCGGTTTCGGCTGATGTGATCCTGCTTCTTGTGTCCGCCGTAGATGAACAGAATCCATTTCCGCCGTACCTTCACTCAATGTTCTGCGGGAAACCGGTCATCGGGATCATAACGAAGACGGATCTGGCAGAAGGACCGGAGCAGGTAGAGAGTGCGCGTACATTTCTGGAGCTGGCGGGCGCAGAAGAGATCCTGCAGGTTGGATTCGGCAGCGAAGAAGGTGTCTGGTCATTGAAGGATAAGTTGAAGGATAAGACGGAAGAGGCTAAGATATGGGAAGATATTTTGTAAAGCCAGAGATTTATATGGGAGCAGAGAGTCTTGGTGAGATTCTTAAGGATATAGGGAGCGCTTTTGTGGTTACGGACCCATTTATGAAGAAGAGCGGGATGATCGAATATGTAACTAAGGTACTGGATGGGCTCGCGATCCGTTACAGGATGTTTGCGGAAGTTTTGCCGGATCCGGACATTGCCGTTGTCAGTAGGGGAATGGCGATGATGACAGAGGCGAAGCCGCAGGCAATTATCGCTATGGGCGGGGGTTCTGCCATTGATGCCGCGAAGGCGATGAAGTATCTTCTTGTCAGTCAGGGACAGTGCCGTGAATGTAGGTTTGTTGCGATTCCCACTACAAGCGGGACAGGGACAGAGGTGAGCAGATTCTCGGTGATCAGCGACCCAAAGAAAGCGGCGAAGTATCCGCTGATCTCGGATGAGCTTCTGCCGGATGCGGCGATCCTGGATGTTCAGCTTACACTTAGTGTTCCGGCACAGATAACGGCAGATACGGGGATGGATGTCCTGACCCATGCCGTGGAGGCATACGTATCTGTGGACGCCGATGACTTTACAGATGCGGCGGCGGAGAAGGCGATCCGCCTGGTACGGGAGAATCTTCTGAAGGCATACCGGGAACCAGAGGATTGCGAGGCGCGCAGAAAGATGCACCATGCGTCATGTCTGGCAGGCATGGCGTTCAGCAACGCGGGGCTTGGGCTGAATCACGGAATGGCTCATGCTCTGGGCGGCAGGTTCCATATTCCGCATGGGAGAGCCAACGCGGTACTCCTTCCTTATGTGACGGAGTATAACAGCGGCTGCAGAAAGGAGCTGACATCCGCGGCGGTACGCTATGGGGCGATCGCAGAGCTTTTGGGGATAGATGCGGCAGATCTGCGGCAGAGTGTTTTTAACGTCATCCGTATGATGAAGCGTATGTCTGAGCAGATGGGGATTCCGGACAGGATCTGTAAGCTTGGGATCTCAAGAGAAGATTTTACGGAAGCTCTTGATGAGCTTGTGAAAGGTGTATTAGAGGACGCCTGCACGGCTGCGAATCCGGTAAAATGTACGGCGCAGGATGTACGCAGGTTATTTCTGGAGGCATATTGACAATGCGCCGACAAAATTGTAGATAAAAAAAGTAATGCCTGAGCCTGACCGTTCAGGCATTTTTTTTATATAGAAGAAGGTTCTTCAAGGGGGTAAGCTGTCTTGACAATTGTATCGTGATTCCTCATAATATAGATATCAACAGTCTGTCAAAGAGTATCGTACTATAATTATAGTACAAGGGAGGAAGTGCCGGGTGAAAAGGAAGAAGACACTGAAGGAGAAGATGCTGCTCCTCTTCATGCTGTGCGCCATGACAAGCCTTCTGGCGGCGGGATTCGTCTCATATATGGCGCTTCGCATGATCCAGGAGAACAGTATCGAGGATAATATGAAGCTCTGTCTGAACCAGATCACACGGGATACGGACGGTGCCTATTATGATATGCTCAGTATCGCGAACCAGATGAAGCCGGGAGGCCTGGTGGGGAATGTGACGGAGGAATATCTGGGAACGGACGATAATTACGAACGTTTTGTGCGGCAGAGGTCGCTTCGGGAAGAGTTGATCGGGCTTGGCTATATGAATACGGAGCTGATCGGTGTATCCTACTATGATCTGGGGGAGAAGCAGGAGCTCGTGGGGAATATGAACGTAAGAGAGTTGGACGAAAGCTATGTCTCCCTTCCGAGGGTGGTGGAATGCGCGGGAAATATCATGCAGGCGGTCCACCCCTCCCATCTGGGGATCGACGACAGGCCGGCGCTGTCCGTCAGACGAGAAGTGGTCTTCGGGAACGGAAGAAAATTAGATATATATGTTGAGATCGAAGCCAATATGGAGGCGCCGGAGGAGTTAAATAAAGAAGAATGGCCGTACACATATATTCATATGGATCAGGACGGCATCGCCCGGTACAGCACCAATCCGGTCATTATCCGCGGACAGCAGCTTTTCCCGGAGCCTCTGTCCAAGGGAGAGTATGATATCCGGATGCAGGAAGGATATAAGATCATGGCGTACCGGAGCAAGATCGGTTATATCAATGCAGTGGCGCTTCCGGATAACGTCTATCAGAAGGAGATCCACATGTGGAGACTTAAGATGCTTGCCGTCATTGCAGGCGCCTTTCTGATCTTCTCTCTCCTGGTGGTGTATCTCTACCGTCTGATCTGCCGTCCCTTGAATCAGTTCCGTGTACAGATGGTACGGATCGGAGAAGGCGCGCTGCAAGGGGTGCATCAGGAATCGGAGATTGCGGAGTTCGACAGCCTGCTGCGGGAAGTAGAACAGATGAAGCGTCAGATCGAGCATCTGATCAGCAGTGTGGTGGAGAAAGAGAAGAGTATACAGCGGACGGAATATGAAAAACTTCTGTATCAGATCAATCCGCATTTTCTGCTTAACACACTGAATTCCGTACAGTGGATGGCGCAGATGAGCCGTCAGAGGAATATCAGCGAGTTTGTCCACAGGCTGAAAAAGCTTCTTTCCTACAATCTGGGAAAAGAAGGAAGACGTACGACGCTTCGGATGGAGCTTGATATTATAAAAGATTATATCGCACTCCAACAGATGCGGTACGACTTTACGGTCGAGATGCATGTTGAAGACGGGGATTATCTGGATCAGCCTGCGGTGCGGATGCTCTTTCAGCCGCTTGTGGAAAATGCGATCCGCTATGGACTTGGAGAGGATGAAAAGATCAGCATTCAGGTCTTCGAAGATACCGTGCGTAAACTGGCGGTGATCACCATATCTGACAGTGGAAACGGGCTGACACAGGAAGAGATAGACCAGATCAACGAATCCTTCGATTATGACTGGGAGAACAAGAAGGGTACGAACAGGGGGATCGGGCTTCGCTATGTGAAGGCGATGCTGGAGTCTTTCTATGAGGGAGAGACGAGCCTGTTCGTGAACAGCAGAAAGGGGCGGGGAACGAAGATCACGATCCTGATCCCGGTTCGGGATGGGTTCTGCGGGAAGGATCCGGCGGCTGAAGCGCAGGGAGAAGATGGGGGTGGAACGGTTTGATGAAAGTACTGATCGTTGATGATGATAAACTTGCAAGGAAAGGCCTGATCGCCATAATGGACTGGGGAAAGTATGGATTCGAAGTGGCGGGCGATGTCCAGAACGGGAGAAAAGCCCTGGCGTTTCTGCAGGATCATCCGGTAGATATCATATTTACCGACATTGATATGCCGGAGATCGACGGCATCGAACTCATGAAGCTGTGTGAAGAGGCGCATCCGGATGTGAAGTTCGTAATCTTTTCCGTGTATGAGGACTTCTATTATGCGCAGACGGCGATCCGGATGGGAGCCTTAGACTACATATCGAAGATCAGCTTTGATCCGGAGGAATGCGACCAGATCCTGAAGCAGATCAGCGAGAAATATAAAAGGGCATACATGCCGGCGGTGGACGAAGACACACGGAAGGTCAAAGATCTAGAAGACAGATGGCTGCACCCGAAGTGGATCTTCAACGATAAGGAATTTGCGGTTCTGTGTAACGAGACGAAGGAGATCAAGCTTCGGAGCGCGGAACGGATCTTCGTGAAGAGCTTCCACAGCCTGCAGAGGCTGACCGGCGGGGAAGGCGAATTCCCGTCCCTTGATACCGTGGGAGAGATGCTGGACTGGGCGGGGCAGTGGCGGGATAAGATCTACGAGTCGTGCAGGAAGGCGCCGGGGCACAGCGATATCCACTCTTTTGCGGCGGTCATTACCCATGTGAATGAGAACGTCGAGGAAGAGTTAAGGTCGGAGGAAGCGTCGGAGCTTATCGGAATGAGCAGAAGCTATTTCAGCACAAGATTCAAAGAAATGACCGGGGAGACCTTCCACCACTATGTGATCCAGAGAAAGATGAAAGCTGCCGCAGACCGTATTGCAGAGGGAAGACAGAGCATCACACAGATCGCGGCGGAGCTTGGGTATGATAACTTCCATTATTTTGCAAGAGTCTTCGCCAGAGAATATGGATGTACGCCGGCTGAATATAGAAAGAGGGTAAAAAATGTCTGATTTGTTTCAGACATTTTTTTATAATATTAAAAAAATATACAAAATCAGAAACAATATCGTCTGGCAGACAAAAGGAACAGAAGATAAACTGTATACAAAAAGGAAGGGAGGTTGTGGTTATGTATATCAAGAGATTTGTGAAGCATTACTACATCATGCTGATCCCGGCGCTTCTGTGGCTGTTTTTCTTCAGCGTGGTTCCGATGTTCGGTATCATCATGGCATTTCAGGATTATAATCCGGGCAGAGGGATCCTGCACTCAGAGTTTGTCGGGCTTGAGAATTTTGTGTACATGTTTCAGATGAGCGACGTCAGGCAGGTGCTTGCCAATACGGTGGTGATAGCCGTAGGTAAGATCATAGGGAATATCATCATTCCTCTGGTATTTGCGTTGCTTCTCAATGAGCTTTGTCTGAAAAGGATAAAAAGGCCGATCCAGACGATCGTATATCTGCCTTATTTCCTGTCCTGGGTTATCTTGGCGAAGATCGTACTGAATATTTTTGGGTATACGGGACCGGTCAATCAGCTGATGGAGATCTTCGGAGGCAGCCAGATCAATTTCTTCGGAGAACCGGATCTGTTCCAGCCGTTGGTGATCGGCACAGATATCTGGAAAGGGTTCGGGTATAATACGGTGGTTTATCTTGCGGCGATCCTGGGAGTCGATCAGAGCCTGTATGAGGCGGCGGCAGTGGACGGAGCAGGCAGGTTCAAGAGGATCTGGCATGTGACGATGCCGGGGATAAGGACTACGGTGGCGCTTCTTGCGATCCTGTCTCTTGGAAATGTGCTCAACGCCGGATTCGACCAGATCTACAATCTGTATAATCCGCTGGTCTATTCTACCGGAGATATCATTGATACCTGGGTATACCGCGCCGGTCTTGAGAATCTGCAGTATTCGCTCGCCACGGCGGTAGGATTGTTCAAGTCTGTGATCAGTGTGATCCTGATCGCGGTGGGATACAAGCTGGCAGATAAATTCACCGGGTATAAGTTATTCTAAGGAGGATGAGTATGATAGAAAACAGGAGCATGGGCTCAAAAATCTTCGATGTCATTAATGTTGTGGTCCTCGTGCTTATCACACTGATCTGTATCCTGCCTGTCTGGTACGTGCTGTGTGTGTCTTTAAGCAGCCGGGAGGCGGTCAATGCAGGAGAGGTAGCGCTCTGGCCGGTGGGATTCAATCTTCTGTCTTATCAGAAGATCATGGGGGAGAGTGATTTCTTCGGATCCTTCCTGGTATCCATTAAGCGGGTGGTCTTAGGTACTGTCGTCAGTATGGTATGTATCCTCATGGCGGCGTATCCGCTGTCAAGGACAAAAAAGCAGTTCCCTAAGCGGGATGTGTTCATGTGGATTTTCGTATTCTGTATGCTGTTCAGCGGCGGTACGGTGCCCTGGTACGTGACCATGAAGAATTACGGCATGATGGACAGTATCTGGGGACTGGTGCTTGGTTCCGGGCTGCAGGTGTTCAATGTGATCCTGGCGGTAAACTTTTTCAAGAATCTGCCGGTCGAACTGGAAGAGGCGTGCTTTGTGGACGGCGGCGGGCCGTGGAGGAACCTGATAACGGTCTATGTCCCGCTGGCAAAGCCTATGGTAGCCACGATCGTTCTTTTTACGATCGTACAGTACTGGAATGAGTTCTTTCAGGGTATGGTACTGAGTACGAGGCAGAGCAGTTATCCGCTCCAGACCTATATTCAGCAGATGGTCGTGACGCTGGACTATTCATCCATGAATGTGGATCAGATCGCACAGGCGATGAAGCTGAATAATCTGTCCCTGGATGCGGCAAAGATATTTATAGCGATGATCCCGGTACTGATCGTATATCCGTTCTTACAGAAATATTTCGTATCCGGTATCACACTGGGATCCGTAAAAGGATAGAGAAAAAGGAGGAAGAACACGATGAAAATGAAAAAAGCAGCCGCGCTGATCTGCGTGGCGGGTATGTTGGCGTCGTTGGCATCCGGATGCAGCGTTCCGTCTGACAAAGCCCAGAAGGAAGTGGTCAAGGAAGCGGAAGGAACGGCAAAGGAAGATCTGCCCCTTGCGAAGTATCCCGAGACTGTCACGGTGCATATGGGAGGAAAGATGAACCCCAACGCCAAGATCTCGGAGGGGATGTCCTTTGACAATAATTCGTATACAAGGCTTCTGAAAGATGAGCTGAACATCGAGGTCGTATACGATTGGGTTGCTTCCATGTCGGATTTCGACGAGAAGACAAGCCTGTGCATCGGCAGCAATACGGTTCCGGAGGTCATGAACGTGACCGCCGCACAGTACAGGGCATTGTTAAAATATGATATGATACAGCCTCTTGACCAGTATTTTGACGACTATGCGTCGGACGCGCTGAAGAGCTACATAGAGTCCGGCGGTGAAGAGCTTATGAAATGTATTACCAACGAAGACGGAGAGATCATGGCGATCCCGGCACCGAACCTGACGGCAGGCGGAATCAATGAGATGTGGATCCGTCAGGACTGGCTGGACGCGCTTGATCTTGAAGCGCCGCGGACATGGGACGAGCTTGCCAAGGTGGCTGAGGCTTTTGTAAGCCAGGATCCGGACGGAAACGGAGAAGAAGATACGATCGGCATCCTTGGTCCCGGCAATGCGGATCATATGAACGCCGTAGGCGGGAATCAGTTTGGGATCGATCCTCTGTTCAGCAGCTATCAGTCTTATCCGCAGTACTGGCTTGAGGGAAAGGACGGTACGATCGAGTACGGTTCCATCCAGCCGGAGACTAAGACGGCGCTTGAACAGATCGCGAAACTGTATGCAGGCGGCCTCATTGATCCGGAGATGCTGGTCCGAAGCGACAGCAAGGAACCGCTCCTTGCAGGAAAGGTCGGGATCTTCTTCGGTCCCTGGTGGTGCGCGTATACATTCGCAGATACGACTCTTTCCGGAGAGGCGGACTGGAGAGCGTATTTCACCCCTCTTTCTGAGGATGGGAAATACTATACCCATATGGCTGAGCCGACGACCCAGTATGTCGTGGCGAGCAAAGACTGTGCGAACCCGGAAGCTGCGTTCAAGATCATTAATTTCCTGATCGCCAATGAGCAGGCATGGGTGGAGGAAGGCGTGTCTTCCACAGAAATGGGGACGGCGGATTTCTATCCTCTGTATAATACTTATGACAATGCAGATGAGATCGAAACTTCTTACGAGGTCTTGACCAAATATCTTGCAGGAGAGATCGGAGTCGACGACGTGGACTTCTCCACACACAAATTGTTAAAGAGCGATATGGAAGCAGTGACGGAATTGAAGAAAGAGCCTTACGACGACTTTAGCCTTCAGAACTGGAATCTGGATAGTGAGATGGCAAAGGGCAATCTGCCGCGCCTTGTGGCGATCATGGTTGGGGACGCGCCTCTTGTAAATGAAGAATATGTCCCGGTCTACAATATGTACAACGGACAGACAGAGACGATGGAGGCAAAATGGGCGAATCTGAAAAAGATGGAAGAAGAGACCTTTGCGAAGATCATCATGGGAAAAGCCGATATCAGTGAATTCGATACTTTTGTGAAAAACTGGAAGAGCCAGGGCGGAGACCAGATCCTGAAAGAGATCAACGTAGAATTAGGAAAATAAAAGAATAAGGAAAGAAGAGTGGGGGCTGCCGGAAAATGATATTTTCATACAGTCCCCGCTCAATGAGGAATGATAATGGAAGAGAAAAGGGTTGGATATTGCCTGATCGGTTTCGGCGGTATGGGGAAATGGCACACAGAGATCCTCGCCGGCGTGCCGCAGATCCGGCTTGCAGGGATCTATGATATTGAAAAGGAGAAGAGAAAAAAGGCAGAAGAAGCAGGATTTCGGGTGTATGGATCAGAGGAAGAGGCGCTGGCGGACGATTCTGTGGAGGTGGTCCTGGTGGCTACGCCTAACGATAGCCATATGCCGATCGCACTGAGAGCCATGAAGGCGGGAAAGCATGTGATCCTGGAAAAACCTGCGGTGCTGTCTTCCAGGGAACTTAAGGAACTGGAAAGGATCGCCAGGGAGACGGGGAAGTTCCTGACGGTGCATCAGAACCGGCGTTGGGATGAGGATTTTCTGATGATACATAAGCTCCTTGAGGAACAGGATCTGGGGCGCGTCTTCCGGATCGAGAGCCGTGTGCATGGTTCCAGAGGGATCCCCGGCGATTGGAGGAAGGAAAAGGCACATGGCGGAGGGATGGTGCTGGATTGGGGCGTCCATCTGCTGGATCAGATCTTGTGCCTGACAGGGGAGAGAAGGCTTGAGACGGTGTACGCCTCTCTTACGAATATAACCAATCAGGAAGTTGACGACGGATTTACGGCTGTCCTCAGGTTTGAGGGAGGGCTGGAGGTGTTGGTGGAAGTCGCTACGAATAACTTTATTTCCCTGCCCAGATGGTATGTTCTTGGAGAGAACGGGACTGCGGTCATAGAGGACTGGGATCTGAGCGGAAGGATCGTGAAGGTATCAGAAGACGAGAAGGATGTCGTGCCGGTACGGACGGCGGCAGGCTTGACCAAGACCATGGCGCCGCGGCGGGAGGATACGATCAGGGAAGAAGAGCTGCCGCAGGTGTCCGGAGATATCGCTGATTTCCACAGGAATGTCGCCGCCGTGCTGCGTGAGGGGGTAGAACCGGCGGTGAAGCTTTCAGAAGTGCGGCGGGTGATGCGCCTGATGGAGACTATTTTTCGGTCGGCAAAGCAGGATCAGGTACTTGAGTTTGAGAACAGGAGGGTATGAAATATATGAAACAGATCAGGATAGGCACATGTATCCAGGGGTCGAAGGCAGAGGAGTGGCTCCCTGGATTCTTAGGGAGAGGTTTTGAGACATTTTCCATTAATTTTCATATGTCTCTGGAAGGGACGGATCTTGAGAAGCTTGCGCTTAAGACGGAGAAGCTGCTTTCGGGAAGCGGATCAAGGATCAGTACGATCGGGTATTACTGCAATCCGATCCAGTATCCGGAGCACCGCAAGACGCTGGAACATGTGATACGCACGGCGAAAGCCTTCGGGGCGGATCATGTCAGTACCTTCGCAGGTGCGTGGGAGGGGCGTCCGGTGGAGGAAGCTTTTCATGAGTTCGGCAAGGTATTCCGTGAGCTGACGGATCTTGCGGAGGAGAATGAGGTTAAGCTTGGGATCGAGAATTGCCTTATGGACGGCACATGGGAATGTGCGACGTGCAATATCGGCTTCCATCCGGTTGCCTGGGAAGCGATGTTTGAAGAGGTAGAAGATCATCATTTGGGACTGGAATGGGAGCCGACGCATCAGATGGTGCAGCTGATGGATCCGGTGGCGCAGCTTCGGAAATGGTGTAAAAGGATCGTGCACGTACACGGGAAGGACGCGACGATCGACTGGGATGCGGTGAGGCACGGCGGGATCTCCGGCGCCGTTCCGTTCGTATGGCACCGGTTACCGGGATTCGGAGATACGGACTGGAGGGATATCATCTCGATCCTCCGGGCAAATGGATATGAGGATGATATCTGCATCGAAGGTTATCACGACCCGGTCTATTGCGGGGAGTGGGAGATGACGGGGCAGATCCACGCGCTTCGTTATCTGAAGTGGTGCAGGGGCGGGGCATTTGAACCGGTTCCTTGGGAGAGTTGTTGATATCGTGCTGCAAATGAATGATAGATTCAGGATTCAAGGAGTGAAAATATGAAATTAGGATTTGTGACGTCGATTCTTGACGCCTGTACGTATGAAGAGATGATAAATTTTGCATCAAGGCATGGATTTGCTTGTGTGGAGGCGGCTTGCTGGCCGCAGGGAAAAGCGGAGAGAAGATACGCGGGCGTCAGCCATATCGACGTGAAGCAGGTGCTCTCAGACGACGATTATGCGTCGCACATCAAGGATTACGCAGATGAAAATAACGTGGAGATCTCTGCCCTTGCTTACTATCCGAACACGATGGATGAAGATCTGAAGAAGAGGGCGGAAGCGGCGGCGCATCTTAAGGATGTGATCCTTGCAAGTGCAAAGCTTGGCGTCTATATGGTTACTACGTTTATCGGAAGGGATCAGACGAAAACGGTGGAAGAGAATCTTGAGCTGGTGAAAGAGATATGGCAGCCGCTGATCTGTCTTGCAGAGGCGAACCGTGTGAAGATCGCCATTGAAAACTGCCCTATGCTCTTTGGTAAGGATCAGTGGCCGGGTGGCCAGAATCTGATGACGACGCCGGTGATCTGGAGAAGTGTGTTCCGGATCCTCGACAGCGATCATCTGGGGATCAACTATGATCCGTCTCATTTTGTATGGCAGATGATGGATCCGGTCAAGCCCCTCTATGAATTCAGGGACAAGATCTTCCATGTACATTATAAAGACATCAAACTGTATCCGGAACGTCTGAACGACTGCGGTATCATGGCGTATCCGCTTGACTTCATGTCTCCGAAGATCCCGGGGCTTGGAGACGTGGACTGGGGGAAGTATGTATCTGCTCTTACGGATATCGGTTATGACGGATACACCTGTATCGAGATCGAGGACAAGGCGTTTGAAGGATCGCAGGAGAAGATCGAGAAAGCGCTGCTTCTGAGTCAGAGATATTTGAGACAATACGTGGAATAAAAGATGTGTATAAGAACGGAGGAAGGATAATGAGAAGATTAAAAGCAGGGATCGTAGGGTGCGGAGGGATCGCCAATGCGAAACACCTCCCGGCAATGGCAAAGAGCGGGCTGTATGAGATAACCGCTTTCTGTGATGTGATAGAAGAGAGGGCAAAAGAGGCAAAGGATCGGTTCGGAAGCGAGGATGCCAGAGTATTTCTGGATTACAGAGAGCTGGTACAGGAAGACTTAGACGTTGTGTACGTAACGACTCCGAACCGTTCTCATGCGGATATATCTATTGCTGCAATGGAAGCAGGGAAAGACGTCATGTGTGAGAAACCCATGGCAAGGACGTATGAAGAAGCGCAGAGAATGTTGGAAGCTGCGGGAAGGACGAAGAGGGTGCTGAATATTGCATACCAGAACCGTTACCGGAGGGATGCGGCATACCTGAAAGAACTGTGCAGAAGCGGTGAGATGGGAGAGATCTATTTTGCGAAAGCGCACGCGCTGAGAAGAAGGGCAGTCCCGACCTGGGGCGTCTTCCTGAATGAAGAGGAACAAGGCGGCGGTCCGCTGATCGACATCGGAACCCATGCGCTGGATCTTACCCTCTGGATGATGGATAATTATGAAGTGGCGTCTGTCACAGGCGCCGCATTCCATAAGCTGTCTTGCCAGACGGATCAGGGCAATGCATTCGGAGACTGGGATCCGGAGCTTTTCAAGGTTGAGGATTCCGCGTTTGGATTTATCCGCATGAAGAACGGGGCGGTCATAGAACTGGAGGCGTCCTGGGCGCTGAACACGCTGGAGGTGGATGAAGCAAAGACAAGCATCTGCGGAACGAAGGCGGGGGCTGACATGAAGGACGGCTTGCGCATCAACAGGATCCATCACAATGTACCCACGGTAGAAAAGCCGGAGTTGTTCGGGGGAGCCGTTGATTTCTTCTCAGGAGACGAGAAATCTGCCGCAGATGTGGAGCAGGAGCTCTTCTACCGCATCGTGGCCGACGGTGCAAAGCAGACCGTAGAACCAGAGCAGGCGGCGGTAGTCACCCGGATCCTGGAGGCGGTGTATCGTTCGGCAGAGAGCGGGGAGACGGTTTATTTTGATTGATCCGCATCTGCTTTCGAGCGTGTTTCAGATTCATTTTAATCGACAAGGAGAAGTACATGGATACAAGAGATTTGAAACGATTATTATCCGGGATGTCATTACGGGAAAAGATCGGACAGATGATACAGCTTACAGGGATGTATTTTGATGAAGAGGCTGTGCTTACCGGGACGGTAGGGGAAGTAAAGCCTGAGGAGTGGGTGATCCGATACGCGGGTTCTGTGCTTGGAATGGATGGAGCGGATAAGATCCGTGCTGTCCAGGAGAAATACATGGAAGAACATCCGCATCATATCCCCCTCCTATTCATGGCGGATATCATACATGGATACAAGACGATCGCTCCGATCCCTCTTGGACAGGCTTGTTCCTTTCATCCGGAGCTGGTACATGAGGCGGCGGAGTATGCCGCCGCGGAAGCATCCTCCGAAGGGATCAAAGCGACATTTTCCCCGATGGTTGATGTATCAAAAGATCCAAGATGGGGCAGGATCATGGAGTCCTTCGGAGAAGATCCGTTTCTTAACGGGGTCATGGGGATCGCGATGTTGGAAGGCTATCAAGGGTACGGAAGCATAGGAGGGGCAAGGATCGCAGGATGCCTGAAGCATTTTGCGGGATATGGGGCGGTGAACGCGGGAAAGGAATACAACGACGTGGAGCTGTCCCGCAGGACATTCATGGAACAGTATATGAAGCCGTTCCGTATGGCGGTATATGCAGACCCGGCTATGGTGATGACTGCATTTCATGCAGTAGACCGCACGCCGGTCAGTAAGAACAGGGAGCTGCTGGAGGAGATCCTGAGGGGAGAACTGGGATTTGGCGGAACCATTATCTCTGACTGGGGCGCCATAGGACAGTTAGAAGAACAGCAGGTGGCGTCCGGCCAGAAGGAAGCCGCATGTGCGGCGGCAGAGGCAGGAGTGGATATTGACATGATGAGCCCGGCATATATGTCACATCTGGAAGAGCTGGTGGAAGAAGGAAGGATCCTGGAATCAGCGATCGACAGAAGTGTGTGGAGGATACTTCAGATGAAGAATCGGCTAGGGCTCTTTGAAGATCCCTTTGCAGGCATGAAGAGAAGCGTCTGTCTGTCGCCCGCAGCGAAACGCGGGGCGCTCCGCCTTGCATGTGAGAGCTGTGTCCTTGTGAAAAATGAAGGCATCCTTCCGCTTGATCCCGGGCAGAAAGTATTCTGGGCAGGCCCTTATATAGATTCCAGGGAATTCCTGAGCAGGTGGGCGATATTCGGAGAACACGCAGACGTAGAGACGATAGAAACGGTCTTGAAGGGCAGGAAGATTCCGGTAAAGCTCATCCCGGGGTGCGAGATACTCTCGGAAGAAGAGATGAGGATCTGGTGTGCCGGAGACGGCAAACCGGTAGAAGAGGGCATACAGGGAGATCGGAAAGATGTCGATTGGCAGAAGCAGTATGCAGGTGTAGAGGAGATCAGAGAAGACGACACTGTCGTGCTTGTTCTGGGAGAGCATGAGGCACAGTCCGGAGAAGCGGCAAGCAGGGCATTTCTTGACCTGCCCGAAAGACAGGCGGAATTATTTGACATGGTAGCAAGGCGTACTTCCCATATCGTTACGGTGATGATCTCAGGGCGCCCGCTTGACCTGAGAAGGATCGCGGAAAGATCCGAAGCGATTCTTCTGGCATGGCGTCCGGGAACGATGGGAGCGCAGGCGATCGTCAGGCTGATCTACGGCGAGGAATCACCTTCCGGTAAGCTTGCGGCAGGCATCCCCTGGTGTACCGGGCAGATCCCGGTCAGTTACTGGGATATGACGACCGGACACCGGATGTCGGAAGCGGATCCTGGCAACCGGTTCTGCAGCCGCTATATGGATATTCCGAATACACCCCTCTATCCCTTTGGATTCGGTCTCTCCTATACGGAGTTTGAGATCACGCCTCCCCAAATGCGAAAGGAGGGCGCGGGAGAAGAAGAAAGGATCTGCGTCTCCTGCAGGGTGAAAAATACCGGGGATTCTTCCGGGGCGGAAGTGGTCCAGTGTTATGTGGAGACGATCTGTGCTCCGGTGGTAAGGCCGGCGAAAGAGCTGATCCGTTTCCGTAAGGTATTCTTGGAACCAGGCAGGGAAAGAGAGATAGAATTTGCTATAGAGAGAAAGGAATTCGTATTTTACGGAGAAGATATGGAGCCGATAGACGGAGGTATACCGCTTCGGATCACGGTAGGGAACAGCAGTTATAATGCGGCGGGGAGCGTCGACTTTACTGTGGGAGGATCCGTGTAAAAAATTCACCCTTTGACGTATATGGGCATTTTGTCAAGGACTAAAACTTTTTTTATTTTTTTGTTTCGCGAATACACTTTCTGTGAATTGAGAATCATTCTACTATATCATTCATCTAGTAGGAGGGCTTTCAAATATGGCACAGGGGAAAGTGGAAATATGCGGAGTGAATACGGCGAAGCTTCCGGTTCTCAACGAAGAGGAGAAGGAAGCTTTGATCATGCGTATCAAGGCAGGCGATGCGGAAGCGAAGGAGGAATATATCAAGGGGAATCTCCGGCTTGTATTGAGCGTGATCAAGCGTTTCGGGGGAAGTAATGAGAATCCGGACGATCTGTTTCAGATCGGATGTATCGGGCTGATCAAGGCGATCAATAATTTCAATACGGAACTGGATGTAAAGTTCTCTACTTACGCCGTACCCATGATCATCGGCGAGATCAGGCGGTACATGCGGGACAACAATTCCATCCGTGTCAGCCGTTCTCTGCGTGATACGGCATATAAAGCGATCTATGCAAAGGAGAATTATGTGAAGCGGAACTTAAAGGAGCCGACGGTTCAGGAGATCGCGGAGGAGATCGGGATCTCCAAGGAAGACATTGTCTATGCGCTGGACGCGATCCAGGTGCCCATGAGCCTGCAGGAACCAGTCTACAACGACGGAGGCGACGCACTCTATGTGATGGATCAGATCAGCGACACGAAGAACAAGGAAGAGAAGTGGGTGGAAGACCTGTCGCTTGAGGCGGCAATGGAGCATCTGGGAGAGCGGGAGCGTTATATCATAAGGCTTCGCTTCTTCGAGGGGAAGACCCAGATGGAGGTGGCGGAACAGATCCAGATCTCACAGGCGCAGGTCAGCCGGCTTGAGAAGAATGCCCTGCGGGTGATGCGGCAGTATCTCTCGTAAAGATCTTGAAACAGGAAGGCCTCCGGAAGAGGGGAAGCCCGCCTCTCATGGAATCCGGAGCGTGATCTATCAAAAAAGGGGGATCCGACACAGTATGGCGGATCCCTCTTTTTGTCTCTCAGGCGATCTAAGATTCTGTTATCTGAAGTTATCTCCTACTTGCATTTTTCCTATGTCTATACTATGATAATGGCATGGAGGATATTTACATTATGAAAGCATGCATATTTGACTTGGACGGAACACTGACTGACACACTGGAATCTTTGACATACTCCGTAGGAGAGACGTTGAAGGAGATGGGGCTTCCCGAGATCACCGAAGAGGAATGCAGAAGTTTTGTAGGCAATGGGGCCAGAGTCCTGATGGAGAGGTCTCTTGAAGCGGCGGGGGAAGCGGATCTTACAAGGATTGACGAAGGGATGGAGAGATACGGACGTATATTTGACGCGAACTGTACATATCATGTAACACCCTACGAAGGCATAACCAAGATGCTTGGAGCGCTTCGCAAAAAAGATGTGAAATTGGCGGTATTATCGAATAAGCCGCACCGGCAGACGGTGAAGGTAGTCAGGGAGATCTTCGGCGAAGGGATCTTTGACTGCGTCCAGGGACAGCAGGAAGGGATCCCGAGGAAACCAGATCCGGCAGGAGTGTGCCAACTGCTCGAGAAACTCGAAGTAACGAAGGAAGAATGTCTGTATGTAGGTGATTCCGAAGTAGATATCCGGACGGGAAGGAATGCAGGAGTCACGACCATCGGTGTAACCTGGGGATTCAGGACCCGGGAGACATTGCTGGAAGCCGGAGCAGAGACGATCATCGATATGCCGGAAGAACTGCTGCAGTCCGTGTGAAGAGAAGAAATTTGCTAAGGGAGGAACAAAGAAGATGTATGAATATGATGAAGATTGCCTGAAAGCCTTTCTCAAGAATCAGGGACAGTTGTTTGACGAACCGGTAGCAGAGACTCTGGAGGAAGCGGAGGCTTTTCTTGAAGATTGTATGGCGGTCGTTCTTGACAGTATCCGTGAAGTAAGGGAGTTCCTGGAAGAAGAGGGACTGGATATTGAAGGGATGTCAGATGAGGCGGTTGAAGAAGCGTCGGAAGTATTTGTGATTCCGGGAGGAAGATATCTGGTGGTAGAAGGATAAGAGCGAGAAAAGCCGAAACACCCGCTGTATCAGGGTGTTTCGGCTTTTTTGAGCGCTTCTTCGATGGCGTCTATGATGATCTGTGAAGTATAGGGGTTCTCTTCGGAGTATCGGATATCATTGAGAGACTGCTTATCATACACCTGTTCGGCGATGTCCTCGATCGCCGGCTGGATCAGCGGGAACATCGTAGCTACGGTTTCGTCCAGGTTAGAGAAGCGTATGGAGTTGATGTGCGACTCGTCTACGGTCACTTCGACCTCAAGAGCAGTGTTGTTCAGTGTGACGGTAGACGTATAGACTCCGGGCATGTATTTCTCTTCGTCCACTTTCATTTCTTTATTTTTGGGAAGGAACATGAAGAGCAGCAGCAGGATCAGTATGACCGCCAGTGTGGCAAAGACCGCGGTATAGATGATCTCCTTCATATGCAATACGACTATTTTTGTTTTGGAACTCATAGAAACCCCCTGTATCGAGTAAGATGTATTTGTTTTTATAAATGTATGAGAAAAGAAGGAAAAATATTCATGTCTTTTGCGTGACAAATCTTTATGCTTTTAGTATAATGATTTCTACTGTAGAAGATCGAGCAGAAACCGAGGTGAAAGAAAATGTATATTATCGCAGGTCTTGGGAATCCTACGCTTGCATATGAGGGTACCAGGCATAACGTAGGGTTTGATGTCATAGATGCTCTGGCAGATCAATATAATATATCTGTAGACGGCAGAAAAAGCCGCGCCCTGATCGGGAAAGGCATCATAGAGGGGCAGAAAGCCATACTGGTAAAGCCGCAGACGTATATGAACCTGAGCGGAGAGAGTGTGGGCGCTCTTGTGGATTATTATAAAGTGGATGAAGAGACGGAGCTTATTGTGATCTACGATGATGTAAGCCTTGACGTGGGACAGCTCCGTATCCGAAAGAAAGGGAGCGCAGGAGGCCACAACGGGATCAAGAATATCATCGCGCATCTGGGAACGGAGACATTCTTACGGATCAAAGTGGGCGTGGGAGAGAAGCCGAAGAAGTATGATCTTGCGGATTATGTGCTGGGGCATTTTTCCAAAGCAGAACGAAAGATCATGGAAGAGGGGTATCAGAAAGCGATCCGGGCTGTTACGATGATGATTAACGGCGAGACAGATGCAGCCATGAATGAATATAACAGAAAAGTAAAGCCTAAGGAGGCATAGAGGATGCAGGCTCTGATAATGCCATTGAATGAGCTTGCAGAGTTCGAAGAGCTCTGCAAGAGACGGATGAAAGAACGGGGAATGATGAGGATCTGCGGATGCGTCAACTCCCAGAAGACACATATGATGTATGCGTTAAGCGGCGGCATAAGATACAAGGTCGTCGCTTGTTCCAGTGAATCCAAAGCAAAGCAGGTCTTTGAGGAATATCGGTTCCTGGATCCGCGGACATATCTGTATCCGGCGAAGGATCTGTTGTTCTATCAGGCGGATCTTCGCAGCAAGGAACTGACAAGGCAGCGTATGGAAGTGATACAGGCAGTGACGGAAGGGGAACCGCTTACGGTGGTCACCAGTTTCGACGCGTTCATGGATTCGCTGCTTCCGAAAGAGGAGATCGAAGGAAGGATCCTCCGTATAAAGGGAGACAGTGTCCTCCACCTTGAGGATATGCAGGACAGGCTGACGCAGCTTGGATATGACAGAGAGGTACAGATCGAAGGACCGGGACAATTTGCAGTGCGCGGAGGGATCTTAGACGTCTATCCGCTGACGGAAGAGCAGCCTGTCCGTATCGAGCTGTGGGGAGACGAGGTGGATTCGATCCGAACCTTCGATGTGGAGACCCAGCGGTCGATCGAGAATCTTAGAGAGATCGAGATCTGCCCGGCGGTGGAATTCCCGAAGGAAGGGGAACGAAGCGTATCATTTCTGGATTATTTCCCGGCAGAAGATTCGATCCTGTTCCTGGATGAGCCTGTCCGGCTGATGGAAAAGGGACAAGGCGTGGAAGAAGAGTTCATAGAGGCGCAGAAGAAACGCGTGGAGAGCGGGTACGAGCTGACAGACGGGGAAGTGCGCCTGTTTCATGCCGAAGAGATCGCGGCGAAGATCAATACTTACAGCAGTGTGGGATTCTTCGCCCTTGATATGCGCTGCAAGGAATTGGAGACAAGAGCCTCCTACAGCCTGCATACGAAGAGCGTCAATCCCTATAACAGCAGCTTTGAGATGCTGACCCAGGATCTGAAGCGCCTGAAGAGAAATGGATACAGAGTCGTGCTTCTGTCCGGTTCAAGGACCAGGGCTAAGAGGCTGGCGGAGGATCTGAGGGATTATAATTTAAGCAGTTATTACAGTGATGATATGGAGCGCGAGGTCTGCCCCGGCGAGATCATGACGGCGTATGGCCATGTGGCGGAAGGATACGAGTATCCGATGCTTAAGTATACGGTCATCTCGGAGACAGATATCTTCGGAAAAGTGAAGAAAAAGAAGAAGCGTAAGCTCTATGAAGGGCGCAGGATACAGGATTTCGCGGAATTAAAGCCCGGAGACTATGTCGTACATGAGAATCATGGCCTTGGGATCTATCAGGGGATCGAGAAGATCGAGGTGGACAAGATCGCCAAAGATTATATGAAGATCTCGTATGCACAGGGCGGGAATCTCTATATTCCCGCGACGCAGCTGGATCTGATCCAGAAGTATGCCAGCGCCGACGCGAAGAAGCCGAAGCTTAACCGTCTGGGAACCCAGGAATGGAATAAGACGAAGAACCGGGTCAGAGGAGCGGTGCGGGAGATCGCGAGAGATCTGGTGAAGCTGTATGCCGCGAGGCAGGAACAGAAGGGGTATGTCTACGGAGAAGATACGGTCTGGCAGAAAGAATTCGAAGAGATGTTCCCATTTGATGAGACAGAAGACCAGCTTCTTGCGATAGAAGCAGTCAAGCGGGATATGCAGAGCCATAAGATCATGGATCGCCTGGTCTGCGGAGATGTGGGATTCGGAAAGACGGAGATCGCGATCCGCGCGGCGTTCAAAGCCGTACAGGAGGATAAGCAGGTGGTGTATCTTGTGCCGACTACCATCCTGGCACAGCAGCATTATAATACGTTCCTGCAGCGGATGAAGGATTTCCCTGTGAGAGTGGATCTGATGTGCAGGTTTCGGACTCCCGCGCAGCAGAAGAAGACGGTGGAGGATACGAAGCGGGGGCTTGTGGATATTGTTGTGGGGACGCACCGGGTACTTGGAGGCGATCTGAAATTCAAGGACCTGGGGCTTCTGATCATAGATGAGGAACAGCGCTTCGGCGTGCAGCATAAGGAGAAGATCAAGCAGTTGAAGGAGAATGTGGACGTCCTGACACTGACGGCGACGCCGATCCCAAGGACGCTTCATATGAGCCTGATCGGGATACGGGACATGAGCGTCCTTGAGGAAGCGCCGAATGACCGTATGCCGATCCAGACTTACGTGATGGAATATAATGACGAGATGGTGCGGGAAGCCATAGAGAGGGAATGTGCGAGGCAGGGACAGGTCTACTATGTCTACAACCGGGTAGAGGATATTGCCGAAGTTACGGCGCATGTCCAGAAGCTGGTTCCGGAGGCAGCGGTGGAATATGCCCATGGGCAGATGCGGGAACATCAGCTGGAGAAGATCATGTATGAATTCATCAACGGAGAGATCGACGTACTGGTGTCTACGACGATCATAGAGACAGGGCTTGATATCTCCAATGTGAATACCATGATCATCCATGATGCGGATCGGTTGGGGCTGTCGCAGCTGTATCAGCTTCGGGGAAGAGTCGGGAGGTCGAACCGGATGGCATATGCGTTCCTTTTATACCGCAGAGACAAGATGCTGAAAGAGATCGCAGAAAAGAGGCTGGCTGCGATCCGTGAATTTACAGACCTTGGTTCCGGATTCAAGATCGCCATGCGGGATCTTGAGATCCGCGGGGCAGGGAATCTTCTTGGCGCAGAACAGCACGGGCACATGGAAGCAGTGGGATATGACATGTATTGCAAGATGCTTAATGAAGCGGTAAAGCATCTGAAAGGCGAGATGGAAGAGATTGATTTCGTTACGACGCTGGATCTGAATGTGGATGCGTATATTCCGGATTCTTATATCCCCAACGAATATCAGAAGCTTGATATCTACAAGCGGATAGCCGCCATTGAGACGGAAGAAGAGAAAGAAGATATGATCGAGGAACTGACGGACCGTTTCGGAGACCTTCCGAAGAAAGTAGAGAAGCTTCTGGCTGCCGCAAGCCTAAAAGCATTTGCCCACAGTATCTATGTAACTTCAGTAGAACAGAAGGGCGAGGCATATCTCTTCACCATGTATGAGAAGGCAAAGATAGATACCCGAAAGATACCGAAGTTATTAGAAAGATTCCGAGGGGAACTGGCGATCCGCACAGAGGCGCAGGCTCCGTGTTTCGTCTATGAGAAAAAAGGAAAGAACCGTAAAGAGAAGGGTATGGATGCCTTTGAAGTTGTGAAAAATGTGTTAAATGAAATGAAGGGATTGATTGAGGAGTAAAAACGGAGTATAATGAACGGGTATGTGCAGGACGTGTACCATGATGAGATTTGTGGCACTAAGGAGGATATAGAGGGATGAAGAAAAAGATAGTACTATTTATGCTAGCAGGGGCGCTTTCGGTATCCTCTCTGACCGGATGCAGTTCATTTAAAGCAGATGATGTGGTTGCGACGGTCGGGGAGCAGGAGATCACGGCTGAGGTTGCCAATTTTTACGCAAGATATGTGCAGGCGCAGTACGAGACCTATTATTCGGCGTATCTGGGCGAGGATATGTGGAATTCCGAAGCATCGGAAGGTAAGACTTATGAAGAGTCCGTGAAAGAGTCCGTACTGGAGACGCTGGAAGATATGGTATTGTTGGAGCAGCATATGGACGAATATGAGGTCACGCTTACCGATGAAGAGAAACAAGTAGTAAAAGAAGCGGCGAAAGAGTTCAGCGAGGTGAATCCTCTTGAGGATAAGGAGAAGGTATCCGGTTCTGAGAAGGCTGTGAAGCGTGTCATGACCCTGATGGCTGTCCAGATGAAGATGCAGGATGCCATTGAGGCAGGCGCCGATACGGAAGTCTCGGATGAGGAAGCGGCGCAGAAGAGTATGCAGTATGTATCCTTCCCCTATACATCGACAGACGACGAGGGCAAGTCTGTTGATATGACGGACGAGGAAAAGGCAGAGACGAAAGAAAAGGCGGAAGCCTTTGCAGAAGCGGTTAAGAAAGAGAGCGACTTTGAGGCGTATGCCAAGGATCAGGAGCTGGAGGCAAAGATCGCCACATTTGACGCCGAGTCTAAGGCTCCTTCTGAGGATCTGGTCAAAGCGGCAGATCAGCTTAAGGAAGGCGAGGTTACAGGCTTGATCGAGACGGACGGCGGATGTTATGTCGCGAAGGTTACAAGCCTGTTGGACCGCGAGGCGACAGATGCGAAGAAAGAAAGTATCGTCAACGAGAGAAAGCAGAAGCTTTATACGGATACCTGTGAGAAATTACGGAAAGACGCCAAGGTTAAAGTAAATGACGAGGTATGGGAGAAGATCAGCTTCAAAGACGTCAAGGTGACGATCAAGCAGGAGGAAAAAGATCCGTACGCCAACGAGGTACAGACGGATGATGTGGCAGATGCCGAAGAGGATGCGGATGCCCAGGAAGAAGAGGATACGGATGCAGACTCTGACAAGGAGGAAGACGCCGATCCTGACGAGGGTGCGAAATAACATACTCTGATATCTTAATACTAAGGAAGGGCTGTTGCAAAATGCAACAGCCCTTCTTGCAGGATATTTCAAGATATTTTAGTGCATGAAAGCAGTAAGGGTCTCGTTGACCAGCTTGCCGTCTGCCTTGCCTTTTACTTTTGGCATCAGGACTTTCATGATCCTGCCCTTGTCTTTGGCAGTCGGAGCCTCGATGCAAAGCTCTGCAAGAGTCGCCGAGATGATTTCCCGGATCTCCTTCTCATCCATCATCTTCGGGGCATACTGCTCCAATACGGCGAGACGCCTGGTACATTCTCCGATGATGTCCGTGCGGTCTTCGGGGGTCATCTCCAGGGCTTCTTTGGTCTGCTTGATCTCCTTTAAGATGACCTGTACTTCTTCTTCTGCGGTCAGGTCGGCGCGCTTGTCGATTGCTTTATTCTTAAGAGCGGCAAGCAGCATGGAGAGAGACTCCTTGGTCTCTTTATCGCCGGCTTTCATAGCTTTGAACATATCGCTTCGAACTTCTTCAATCTTACTCATATGATTCACCTCTTTTTTTTATTCTACATCATTATACAGAAAAGAGGATAAAATATCTAGTGCATCCTTGCATTCGACCATGAAATCACTTCATTCACGCAACATCTATTGATTCAGCCATTGATTTTTGCTACGATAGGTACAGGAAAGGAAGTGAGCATATGATCATGCAGGACAGTTATATCACGATCGCCTGGCTGGCGCTCCTGATCATCCTTCTGATCATCGAGATCATCACGGTAGGGCTTACGAGTATATGGGCGGCGGGCGGCGCTCTGGCGGCGCTGATCCTGAATATCCTGGGGATCCCGCTTGCGGGGCAGGTGGTGGTGTTCTTCGTCGTGACATTCGTGCTGTTGTATTTCACAAGGCCATTTGCGGTGAAATTCATCAATACGCAGCGGGTGAAGACGAATTACGAAGGTATTATCGGGAAGACGATCCGGATCGCAGAGACGGTGGATAACATCAACCAGACCGGGATGGCAGTGGTGAACGGGCAGGAGTGGACGGTAAGGGCAGAGAAGGATGAGGAGACCCTTGCGCCGGATACACTGGCAAAGGTAGTCAACATATCCGGAGTCAAGTTAATAGTAAGAAAATATGAGGAGGAATAGGAATGAGTAGTGGGATTGTTGGATTATTGGCGGTAGTAGCCATTGTAGTGATCGGGTTGTTGCTTTTGATCTCTTGCGTTAAGATCGTACCGCAGGCAAGGGCGATGGTAGTAGAACGCCTGGGAGCGTACCGGGCGACCTGGAATACCGGGCTTCATTTTAAGATGCCGATCCTTGACCGGGTTGCGAGGAAGGTAGACTTAAAGGAACAGGTTGTGGACTTTGCGCCGCAGCCGGTGATCACGAAGGATAATGTTACCATGAGGATCGATACAGTCGTGTTCTACCAGATCACGGATCCGAAGATGTTCTGTTATGGCGTGGCGAATCCGATCATGGCGATCGAGAACCTGACGGCTACGACGCTTCGTAATATCATCGGCGACCTGGAGCTTGACCAGACCCTGACGTCAAGAGAGACGATCAATACGAAGATGCGGGCTTCTCTTGATGTGGCGACGGATCCGTGGGGGATCAAGGTGAATCGTGTGGAACTTAAGAATATCATCCCGCCGGCTGCGATCCAGGATGCGATGGAGAAGCAGATGAAGGCGGAACGTGAACGGCGTGAAGCGATCCTCCGTGCAGAAGGCGAGAAGAAGTCGACGATCCTCGTTGCGGAAGGAAATAAAGAGTCGGCGATCCTGGACGCGGAGGCTGAGAAGCAGGCGGCTATCTTACGCGCGGAGGCGCAGAAAGAGGCGAAGATCCGTGAGGCAGAGGGTGAAGCGGAAGCGATCCTTAAAGTTCAGCAGGCGAATGCAGACGGTATCCGTTTCCTGAAAGAAGCGGGGGCAGACGAGGCTGTGCTGACCATAAAGAGCCTTGAGGCATTCGAGAAGGCGGCGGACGGCAAAGCCACCAAGATCATCATCCCTTCGGAGATCCAGGGGCTTGCCGGACTGGTGAAGAGCGCAAAGGAGATAATAGAAGAGTAAGGGCAGGACAGAAGTAGGATACAGACAGAATAGGATTGCAGTGAAGGAAGGTTAAAAAGGGGGCGGTGTTGTGACGCATGTAATGATCCTGGAGGACGACGGGGCTTCATTGGAAGCCCTGGCGAAGATTCTTATGGAATATTCGGAGAATGTCTGTGTGCATACCGCTTCTTCTTATGATGAGGCGAAGGAATTGCTCAACACGGATATCCGGTATGGATTATTCCTCCTGGATGTGAACCTGGAAGGAGAGAACCGGGAAGATATCGGCGGGATCCTCTTTGCCAGGGAGATCCGGGAGCAGTTCCGGTATACATTTACTCCGGTAGTCATGATCACCGCGGTAGGGGCGATGGAGATGCAGGCATACAGGGAGCTGCATTGTTATCAATATATCATGAAGCCTTTTTTGCCGGAAGAGGTAAAAGAAGTGGTAAAGAAGGTGCTTGCGAAGGAGCGGCAGGAGGAAGAGCCTTTCATCGTCGTGAAAAGAGACGGGGTGAATTATCAGGTAAGATGTACGGATATCCGCTATATAGAAGCGATACACAGAGGCGTGTGCCTGCACTTAAGAGGAGAGGACTGGAACATACCTTATATGACGCTCAAGCAGATCCTGTCGAAGGTTCCGGAAGGGATGTTCCTTAAGTGCCACCGGATGTTCGCCGTCAATCGCCGTGAGGTAGAATACTATGATACGGTCAATCGTATTGTGAAGCTAAAGAATTGCACGGATACGGTGGAGATCGGCGTGACGTATAAGGCGGAGATAGGGAGGCTTGTGAGTGGTTAATTGGATGAGAAAATTTTTATACCGCATATTCTGTGTGGTCGCAATGTTGGCGTCCGTCTATCTGATCGTGGATTTTCTGGTCAGCGGTACTTTTGATTACCGGGTCTTTGTGATGTTCTTATTGCTGGTGGTGGTTGTGATCTGGGGGCTTGTCGACTGGCGGAAGAATTATATCCTCATGCAGCAGAAGGAATCCGAACTTAAGTTATATCAGCACTATATCCAGCCGTTAGAGGAACTGGTCAAGGAGATACGGGCAAGACAGCATGAATTCGATAACCATATCAATGCGATCCTGAATATGCATCTGACCGTGGGAAATTATGAAGAACTGGTGACGCGGCAATCGGAGTATATCACGGAAGTAATGAAAGATGATGAGACCAGGCGTTACCTTCCGCTGCTTCGGATCAGCGATAAGGTTCTGGCGGGTTTTCTCTACAGCAAGATCGTCCGTGCGCCGTCTTATGCCAGGACGGAGGTGAAGGTGAAGAATCTGGCGATCATATCCGGGATCTCCGAACATCACCTGATCGAGATCGTGGGGACATTGGTTGACAATGCTTATGAGGCATGCACGCCGAAGCGGAATCAGGTGAATATGGAGCTTGATTCGGAAGAAGACAGGATGGTATTTATGATCCGGAATCAGGTAGAGGAGGTCAGGATGGAAGAATTGCATCAGTTCTTTTCGAAGGGTTATTCGACGAAAGGGAATAACGGCGAACGAGGATTCGGCCTGTATAATGCCAGGATGCTGGTAGGGCGTTATCAGGGAGAGATCGTTGCAAGTGTGGACAAGATTGGAGGAGATCACTTTGTATGTATCAAAGTGATCGTGTAAATTGGGCGGGAATTAAGAAGAATCTCGAAAAATATCATAAGATTTTCATTATATTTTTACATTAGTACTTTACTCTTCTGAAAATGAATGGTATCTTAATAATATAGAAATTCTAAATTATGGAGGTCGTATATTATGGCGAGAAGAAAGGTAGTGGAAAGAAACTATCCGGAATTGATCAATGAAGCAGAAGAGAAGATTGAAGCATTATCCGCAGAGTTAAAGCAAGAGAAAGCGAACCTGAAGCAATTAAAGAAGGACAAGGTTCGTTATGACGCTATGGTAGAGAAACAGAGAAAGCAGGATGAGATTCAGAAAGCTGCGGAATTGCTCATGGCATCCGGAAAGAGTATGGAAGAGATTGAGGAATTCTTGTCAAATTAAACAGAACCAAATGTATAAGGAAAAATAAAAGCCTGCCTGGATTGTAACCGATGTCGGAACATATACGGCAGGTTTTTATATGTCGTGTTCATGGTATAAGAAGAGTATAAGAAGTATAAGATAAGAAAGGAGAGATTTCAATGCGAGTCGGAATGGGATATGACGTCCATCGTCTGACAGAGAACAGGGAATTGATATTGGGCGGAGTAAAGATTCCATATGAGAAGGGGCTTCTTGGGCATTCGGACGCAGATGTACTGATCCATGCGATCATGGACGCACTGCTTGGGGCAGCGGCGCTTGGGGATATCGGAAAGCATTTTCCGGATACCGATCCGGAATATAAAGGAATCTCCAGTATCAAACTACTGGAGCATGTGGGTAGGCTGATCGAGGAGCAGCTGTATGTGATCGGGAATATAGACGCGACGATCATCGCACAGAGCCCGAAGATGGCGCCCTACATCGAACAGATGCGGGAAAATGTAGCGCAGGCGCTGCATCTGGAGATCGGACAGGTGAATATCAAGGCGACGACCGAGGAAGGGCTTGGCTTTACCGGAAGCGGGGAAGGGATCTCGTCGCAGGCGGTCGCGTGCCTGGATACGATCGAGAACTGCAGTTATGCGGTCGGCGCTGAGGAAGGAAGATGTGCGGCATGCAAAGGATGTCTATGAGATTCCGGAAGTATCGTTATGGGAGAGAAGAATATGGAGATCAGGAAATTAGAAGTTACAGAGCATCAGGAATGCAGACGGCTGTATGAGGAAGTATTTGCCGAGGACAGCCCTTCTTTCGTTGATTATTATTACACGGAGAAGACCAGGGACAACCAGATCTATACGATGATCGAGGATGGGGAGATCCGCTCCATGCTGCATCTGAATCCCTACCGTCTCTATGTGAACGGGAGTGAGAAGGATGTGAATTATATCGTTGCTGTTGCGACGCAAAAGGAGTATCGTAAGAGAGGATATATGGCTTCTCTTCTGAAGCGATCGCTGCGGGATATGTATCAGGCGGGGGAGGCGTTCACGTTCCTGATGCCGGCGTCCGAGAGCATCTATCAGCCCTTTGGAT
Source organism: Dorea sp. 5-2 (assembly GCF_000403455.2). Lineage (GTDB taxonomy): Bacteria > Bacillota > Clostridia > Lachnospirales > Lachnospiraceae > Sporofaciens. The sequence continues at coordinate 375,664 of NZ_KE159748.1, forward strand.
TTCGGACGGTGTATGAACAGGAAGGGAAATTCTACCGGGAAGAAGATGAGAAAGACGAGGGGCTTGCGATCACGGACGCTAAAGATCCGGATTGCCGGGAGATCGCCGAGGCGGCGAACCGGTATCTGGCAGGGCGGTATCAGGTATTTGCCATCCGGGATACGGCGTATTATCTGAGGCTGATCCGGGAATATGAAAGTGACGGCGGAAGCCTTAAGGTCTACCGCAGAGACGGGAAGATCACGGATTGCCGCGGGTATTATCCAGGGGAAGAAGGCGGCAAGCCGAAGATCATGATCAGGATCGTCGACGTCCGGCGGATGCTGATGGCATTGTCTCTCCGCTCTCTGACCGGAGTGGTGTTCTGCGTGACAGATCCGCTGATCGAAGAAAATAACAGATGCCTGGTAGTCACCGGTACGGAACATTCCGGCGTGATGCTGATGGATGGGGATGCTAAGAACAGTGAAGGCACGGTCACCGTCGCCGCACTGACGAGCCTGTTATTCGGGGCGAAGACCGTAGAAGAAGCATGTGAGGAAGAAGGCGTCAGGATGTCCGAACGGATGAAGGCGGAGATGGAGAAGCTGATCCCGTTGTCCGCAATCTGTCTGAATGAGACTGTATGACCGGACAGCACGGGTATTTCGTGTGCACGGGTTAAGGGGGCTGTTGTGAAATGCGGTAGCTATTTTGCAATAGCCTCTTCTTCATGTTATCTTTAGAATATCTTTAGAAAATCATGGCACCCCTCTTAAGATTTTGCGGGTAAGATGTATAACATCGAGAGAGGGAAAGAGAATACGAAAGGAAGGAAACAGCGATGGGGACAAATGAGATCAACCATGTACTGATCGTGGAAGATGATAAGGAGATACGCGAAGGCGTGGAGATATATTTAAGAAGCCAGGGATATGAGGTGTACCAGGCGGCGGATGGGATAGAAGGCCTTGAAGTGATAGAGAAGGAGGAGATCCATCTTGCCATCGTGGACGTCATGATGCCGAGGCTTGACGGAATCCAGATGACGATCAAGTTAAGAGAAAAGCATGATTTCCCGGTGATCTTCCTGTCGGCGAAATCCGAAGAAGTGGATAAGATACTGGGGCTCAACATGGGGGCGGATGATTATGTGACGAAGCCGTTTACCCCGATGGAACTGCTGGCGAGAGTGAATTCTCAGATGCGCAGGTATCGTAAGTTCCTGGAGAAACTAGGCGGCAGGGAGAAAGGGGCGAATGTGCATACCATCGGCGGCTTGGAGATCAATGAAGATTCTGTGGAGGCATTTGTGGACGGGGAACCGGTGAAGCTTACGCCGATCGAATATAAGATCCTTCTGCTCCTGATGAAGAATCCGGGCAGGGTGTTCTCTGCGGAAGAGATCTATGAACGGGTGTGGAATGAACGGGCGGTAAATACGGATACGATCATGGTGCATGTGAGAAATATCCGTGAAAAGATAGAGATCAATCCAAAAGATCCAAAATATTTAAAGGTGGTGTGGGGTGTTGGGTACAAAATCGAAAAGCAGCCGTAAACTGACGGTTATCGTGGTGATCCTGGCGGTGGTGATACCGGCATTTGCCGTAATGAGCCAATATTGGGAATGGTATGCGGGAGCGGAAGCGGCCGTAGAGAATGAAGAGCGTTCCACTATGGTGTCTGAGGATTTCCTGAGGATATTCCTGGACGCAGGATATATCCTCTATAATACGGAAAGCGGCAGAGAGAAAGAAGAAGATATTTCCGCGGAGGAGATCAAGATGATCCTGCGTGAGAATACTTCTAAGATAGAAGAATATGAGAATATCTATCCCTATCTTGAGTACCGCGTCCTGGATGAAGACGGAGAAGAGATCGCGAAAAGCACGGCGGATTCCGGCGATGTCCTGACGGAGAAGAATATGTCTTCTTATGAGTTAGGAATGGCAGTCACCTATGATGAATACGGCAATCCGGACGTCCGGATAGAAGCAGGGAAATATAAGTCGGAACAGAGTGTTGCGATGCGTGAAGTGATCAATGAATATGACAGCTCGAACCTGGAGATGGAAACCTATGATGGGAATGCGGAGGAATGGGAGACTGTCTGTCTGGAGAAACCAAAGAACCGGACCTATCTTTACGCGATGACGGCGCAAAACCTGCAGAATTATATTGATAATTACACTTATACAGGTTATTATTCTATGATGGAATCTATGAAAAATGTCGTACTTATCATGATCTTGGCGGTAGCTGTCCTGGCGTGGTTTCTGCCGGTACTTCCTTTCTGGTATCCGAAGGAATTACGGATCTTAAGGACGCCTTTTGAGATTGTTGTATGTGTGTTTCTCTTTATCGCAGAGGTGTTGGGAGAGAATCTGTGGTGGATCGCGGAGCGGTCCGGCGGCAGTGCGGATCTTATTGATTTCATTATATGGACGATCGTGTTTGCCGTTACATTCTGGGCGGCGACATGTTTAAGGCAGGTGTATACAATGGGAACACGGACCTATATGAAGGAACGGATGCTATGTGTCAAGTATTGGAAATATATCCGGAGCGGATGGGAATATGTTGCTGCGAAGATACGAAACAGTGTCAGCCGCTGTTATCATTTCATAGACCGGATCGACTTAAGTAGTAAGAATGACCGGACGATCTTTAAGATCGTGGCAGTGAATTTCGTTATCTTGACATTGTTCTGCATGATGTGGTTCGGAGGGATCTTCGCGCTGGTGCTCTATTCCGCCGTATTGTTCTGGCTGCTTCGGAAATATTTTCTTGAACTGCAGGAGAAATACGCGGTGCTGCTTCGTGCCACCGGCGAGATCGCGAAGGGGAATCTGGATGTGGAGATCACAGAGGATCTTGGGATATTCAGTCCGTTTAAGCAGGAGATACAGAAGATCCAGACCGGATTCAAGAAGGCGGTCGACGAAGAGGTGAAGAGCCAGCGCATGAAGACCGATCTGATCACGAATGTCTCTCATGATCTGAAGACGCCCCTTACGGCGATCATCACCTATGTGAATCTTCTGAAGGATGAGAAAGACGAGGAAAAGCAGAAGGATTATATCGAGGTTCTTGAGAGAAAGTCGATGCGCCTGAAGGTATTGATCGAAGATCTCTTTGAGGTTAGTAAGGCGAGCAGTAAAAATGTGACGCTGCATATCATAGATGTGGACGTGGTGAACCTCTTTAAGCAGGTGAAACTGGAACTGGAAGATAAGATCGCGGGGGCGGATCTGGACTTCCGGTGTATGTATCCGGAAGAGAAAGTGGTTGCGTCTCTGGACAGCCAGAAGACTTACCGGGTGTTTGAGAACCTTCTTGTCAATATTATCAAATATGCGATGCCGCATACCCGGGTATATATTGAGATCACGCGGGAGGACAAAGAAGCCGTGATCAGGATGAAGAATGTATCGGCGGCAGAGCTTGACTTTAATACGGATGAGATCACGGAACGTTTCGTCCGGGGAGACACTTCGCGGAATACGGAAGGGTCAGGGCTTGGGCTTGCCATAGCAAAGAGCTTTGTAGAGCTGCAGAAAGGGAAATTCAAGATAGAAACGGAGGCAGATCTTTTTAAGGTAGAGGTGAGATTTTAAATGGATTGACAAATCTTATTTTTTCGCATATGATATAACGTACATGGAAAAAGACATTGAACGGAAAGAGTAGCAGGCAATGAAACCGACAGAGAGAAGCTGCCGCCGGCTGAAAGCAGCTTTGGGGAAGAAGGACTGTGAAGTGCGTCCGGGAGTCGATCCGGCGAAGGGATACGAGTCTTTGTAGCCGGATACGGGTTTACACACGTTATGTGTATCAGAGCGGAGAATTAAGATGGATTTTCAGGCTGATTATTTTGGCGGGATGCGGATAAGACATCAGGAGTTCTCTATGAGAGTGGAACCGCGGAGTGATGCTTCGTCTCTTGAAACCATAGTATGTGGGGAAACTGCCGGCGGCAGGTTCTTCATATGGCGGAGAGGGGCGGAGCTTTTTTGTGGTATGGGAATATATGGAATGGTTCTATCAGGAAGGAGGAATGGATGCATATGGGAATACTATCATATATCAGGCAGGAGATCCAGGTGGTCCGGGAACGCGACCCGGCGATCAAGTCGAATCTGGAGGTCTTCTTATATCCAAGCTTCAAGGCGATCCTACATTACCGTGTGGCGCATAAGCTGTATCTTAAGAAGCATTATTTCCTCGCACGCTGGATCTCGCAGCGGACAGTCAGGAAGACGGGGATAGAGATACATCCCGGCGCTACGATCGGGAAGGGGTTGTTCATCGACCATGGAAGCGGTGTGATCATCGGAGAGACGGCAAAGCTCGGCGATAACGTTACTCTGTACCAGGGGGTGACCCTTGGCGGTACGGGGAAGGAGAAGGGGAAGCGCCACCCGACCCTCGGCGATAATGTCATGGTGAGCGCCGGTGCGAAGGTATTAGGTTCTTTCAAGATCGGGGAGAATTCCAAGATCGGAGCCGGAAGCGTGGTGTTAAAGGAAGTGCCTGCGAACTGTACCGTAGTCGGAGTGCCAGGGCGCATCGTGAAGATGGGAGACCAGAAGATCCCGCGCATGGATCTGGATCAGGTGCATCTGCCGGATCCTATCAGCAACGATATCCGGGAACTGCAGGCAGACAATATCCGGCTGCATAAGCGGCTCATGCAGATGGAGAAGCGTATGAGGTGTATGCAGACGCAGGAGATAGACGTGCTGGACGAGAAGGCGTCAGGCAAGACGGGATCCGGATAGAGAAGATAGATTGAACGGATCAGAGAATAGAGGATCAAACAGACCGAGATAAAATGGAAAGGAGAAATAGCAGAAATGAAACTGTATAACACACTGTCCAAGAGAAAAGAAGAATTTGTTCCCCTTGAGGAAGGAAAGGTCAGGATGTATGTCTGCGGGCCTACCGTTTATAATTTCATCCATATTGGAAATGCAAGGCCGATGATCGTATTTGATACGGTGAGAAGGTATCTGGAATACAAGGGTTACGACGTGAACTTTGTATCGAATTTCACGGATGTGGATGACAAGATCATCAAGAAAGCGATCGAAGAGGGTGTTTCTTCCGAGGAGATTTCAAAGCGTTATATCGCTGAGTGCAAGAAGGATATGGAGGGCATGAATGTGAAGCCTGCCACCACCCATCCGCTTGCCACACAGGAGATCGGCGGGATGGTTGAGATGATCCGGACGTTGATCGAGAAGGGATATGCCTATGAGAAGAATGGTACGGTCTATTTCCGCACCCGCCGGTTTGAGGATTATGGGAAATTATCCCACAAGAACTTAGACGACCTGCGGTCCGGCGAGCGTTCCCTCCTTGTGACAGGGGAGGATGAGAAGGAGGATCCGTTGGATTTCGTGCTGTGGAAGCCGAAGAAGGAGGGAGAGCCTTCCTGGGAGTCGCCGTGGAGCGACGGGCGTCCGGGCTGGCATATCGAGTGTTCCGAGATGTCGAAGAAGTATCTGGGCGAGCAGATCGACATCCATGCGGGAGGCGAGGATCTGGTATTTCCGCATCATGAGAATGAGATTGCCCAGAGCGAGGCGGCGAACGGAAAGGAATTTGCGAAATATTGGATGCACAATGCATTTCTGAATATCGACAACCGTAAGATGAGTAAGTCGCTGGGGAACTTCCGCACGGTCCGGGAGATCAGCGAACAGTATGACCTGCAGGTCCTGCGTTTCTTCATGCTGAGCGCGCACTACAGAAGCCCGCTGAATTTCAGCGCGGATCTGATGGAGGCGTCCAAGAGCGGGCTGGAACGTATCGTCAATGCGGCGGATCATCTGAAGTTCCTTATGGGAAATGCGAAGACGGAAGAGATGACAGGGGAAGAGCAGGAGGCATATGCGAAGACGCAGGAGTATGTGAAAGCGTTCGAGAATGCTATGGAGGATGATTTTAATACGGCGGATGCGGCGGCAGCCGTTTTCGATCTGGTGAAATATACGAATACGACGGTAAGTGCAGACAGTTCGAAGGAATATCTGCAGAAGCTCTTCGATCGCCTGGTGAGCCTTACGGACGTACTGGGACTGATCGTGGACCGCAAGGAAGAGATGCTGGATGCCGAGATCGAGAAACTGATCGAGGAGCGGCAGGCGGCGCGTAAGGCGAAGGATTTTGCAAGGGCGGACGCGATCCGTGACGAGCTGCTTGAGAAGGGGATCATCCTGAAGGACACGAGGGAAGGTGTGCAATGGAAGAGAGCTTAGAATACATGCAGGAATTATTTCAGATGCGGGAGGTGGATATCCGGGAATATTCGCCTCTTGCCCTGGCGTATATCGGAGACGCCGTCTACGATCTGGTCATCCGTTCCCTGGTGCTGAATGAAGGAAACCGGCAGGTACAGAAGATGCATAAGCAAACGAGCTCCATCGTTCAGGCTTCAGCCCAGGCGCGGGTGGTTACAGCCATCAATGACCTGCTGTCTGAGGAAGAGCATGCGGTATACAAACGGGGAAGAAACGCCAAGAGTATGTCGCCCGCCAAGAACCAGTCTGTCTCGGATTATCACAAGGCAACCGGGTTCGAGGCTTTGGTGGGGTATCTGTATCTGAAAAAGGAATGGAAGCGGATGCTCGAGCTGATCAAGGCGGGGCTTGCTGCATTGGAAAGTGATGAAACGTAACATAAAGCAGAGAGGTGTGTCAGAGAAAGATATGGAGAAAAATCAAGAGAAGGATATCAAAAAAGACAGGATCGAAGGGCGCAATGCCGTTCTGGAAGCGTTCCGTTCCGGCAAGACGATCGATAAGCTCTTCGTACTGGACGGCTGTCAGGATGGTTCCGTCCAAAGTATTATACGGGAAGCGAAGAAGCAGGATACTCTTATCCAGTTCGTGGCGAAGGAACGGCTGAACCAGCTTACGGAGACAGGGAAGCACCAGGGCGTGATCGCTTATGCGGCGGCTTATGCCTATGCCGAGGTGGAGGACATGCTTCGGCTTGCCAGGGACAGGGGCGAGGCTCCGTTCCTGATCCTTCTGGACGGTATAGAGGATCCCCATAATCTGGGTGCGATCATCCGGACGGCGAATCTGGCGGGAGCCCACGGCGTCATCATTCCGAAGAGACGGGCGGTGGGACTTACCGCAACCGTGGCAAAGGCGTCGGCAGGAGCGCTTCATTATACGCCGGTGGCGAAGGTGACGAATCTGACCAGGACCATGGAAGAACTAAAGAAGCAGGGCTTGTGGTTCGTGTGCGCCGATATGGGCGGAGAGCAGATGTACCGCCTGAACCTGACAGGCCCCATCGGACTGGTCATCGGGAGCGAGGGGGAAGGCGTAAGCAGGCTGGTGAAGGAGAACTGCGATCTGACGGCAAGCATACCGATGAAAGGGGATATTGATTCGCTGAATGCGTCTGTGGCGGCAGGAGTGCTGGCATATGAGATCGTGAGGCAGAGGATCATTTCAAAGTAGATATGGCGAATTATGAGCAGATGACGGATGAACAATTGATCAGGAAGCTGCGCAGGGGTGATAAGAACATCATTGATTATATTATGGAGAAGTATAAGAATCTGGTGCGCAAGGAGGCAAACGCCATGTACCTGCTTGGCGGGGAGAATGACGATCTGATCCAGGAGGGGATGATCGGTCTGTTTAAGGCGGTCCAGGATTATGACGCGGAGCTTGAGGCGTCCTTTTTCAGCTTCGCGAAGCTCTGTATCACCAGACAGATGTATTCTGCGATCGCGGCGTCCAAGCGGAAGAAGCACAGTCCGCTGAATTCCTACATATCACTGTATGAGGCAAATGAAGAGCAGGGACCGTTGATGGAGACGATGGCGGCGGGGCATGAGAGTAATCCGGAAGAGCTGTTAGTCAGCCGGGAGTACGCGGAACTGCTTGAGACGAAGCTGGAAGAGAGCCTGAGCAGCCTTGAGAACCGGGTGCTCTATCTGCATCTTCTGGGGACGGATTACCGGACGATCGCCCGCCTGCTTGATAAGAGCCCTAAGACCATTGACAATGCGCTTCAGAGGATCAAGGGGAAGGCGGAGAAGATACTCAGGGCAGAAAAATAGAGGCGGCACAGGACGGATAGAAAATTTTGTCAAAATTCAGAAAAAATGTTGACAAGACCGGCTGAGTTAGTGTATAGTATCAATGTTGCATATCACATGTGTGCTGCCTTGGCTCAGTCGGTAGAGCGTCGCCTTGGTAAGGCGGAGGTCGGCGGTTCGATTCCGCTAGGCAGCTCTAAGATGTTTGAAAATAAAGACTTTTCAAGAAATTATTCTTCGAAAAGTCTTTATTTTTATTCTTCTGTCAGAACCAGTGATTCTTTTCTATCTTCTATCTGTTTTGGGGTAGGGATTTCGTGATTTGGGGACGAAATCCATTTGTCTTGAAATTATAAAATTATTGTTTTTCCGGTATTGGTTTGATATAATTTAATTGATAATGTATAGAATTATAAAATAGCAATAACTATATTTTAAAAGGATGTGTTTTTATGGCATATGATACGCTGATCAGAGAAGCGAGAGACCTTCCAGAAGATTTGATAGAGCAGGTAATTGATTTTATGAGATTTTTGAAATACACATCGAAGAAGGAACAGGCGAAGCCTTCTATAAGTAAGGATGTCGTATTTCGCAGATCGGTAGATCCGTTAGCAGATGAATTTATTTCTATTGCAGAAGATTTTGACGAAACACCAGAATGTTTTAAGGAGTATATATAATGTATCTATTGGACACCAATGCCCTGTTATACTTTTTATATGATAGTAAAAAACTTTCAAAAAGAGCATCAGATATAATTTACCATAATGATGAAAAAATCAGTGTAAGTATTGTGTCCATGTGGGAAATTGCCATTAAATCAAGCATTGGGAAATTGGAAATTAAAAGTTCAATTTCTAAGATCGTAGAAACTTGTGAAAAAGAACAATTTGAAATTCTTCCCATAAAACCGTTTCACTTGGACGAAATCGGGCGGCTTCCCACAATTCATGGAGACCCATTTGACCGATTGATCATTTCACAGGCAATTTCAGAAAACTTGGTAATTATTACAAAGGACGGAACAATACCGATGTATGATATCAAGGTTTTATGGTAAATAGAATTGGGGATATATAAGGAGCTATCCGATTCAGATAGCTCTTTTTTTCGTATAAAGCAGAACTTTGTACATTGTACCTTGAAAACATGATATTATCATAGTATAGTTTGAAGTGAAAGGAGCATAGGAACAGGAGCACTAGGGTTTTCAGAAGTTAGGGCAGCTATTGGGGAAAGACGCATGTTTTATGTCAGAGAGGAGGAACTACTATGAAAGCATACAGCAGTAAGCTTCCAAAGGATTATCAGATATCCATAAGACCGATGGGGGAGATCGCAGGGTATCTGGTGCGTCCGGGAATGTTCGATATCAACGGGGTGACGGTGCTGCCAAGCGGGGTGAATTTTACGATTCATACGCATTACGGCACTTCCTGTGAGCTGCTTCTGTTTCACAGGGGAAAGACGGAGCCCTTCGCGGTGCTTCCCTTTCCGGACGAGTACAAGATCGGGGACGTGTACTCGATGATCGTATTCGGCTTGGATATCAGCGAGTTCGAATATGCATACCGTCTGGACGGTCCATATCAGCCGGAGAAAGGGCTCCTGTTCAAGAAGGAGAATGTGATCCTGGATCCTTATGCCAGGGCGATCGCAGGCTGGCGCGGATGGGGCGACCGGAAAGTGGGCGCTTATCATGCCAGGGTGGTGGAGGATAAGTTTGAATGGGGGGATATGCCCCAATCCAATAAGGAAATGTGTGATCTGGTCATCTATGAGCTGCATGTCAGAGGCTTTACGAAGCATCCGTCGTCGGGAGTGAAGCATCGGGGGACATTTGCGGGACTGATGGAGAAGATCCCATATCTTAAGGAGCTTGGGATCAATGCGGTGGAGCTGATGCCGATCTTCGAATTCGACGAGATGCGGGATGTGCGCGAGGTGGACGGGCAGAGGCTTCTGGACTATTGGGGCTACAATCCGGTGGGGTTCTTTGCGCCGAATACCAGTTATGCGGCAACGGAGGAATTCAATCATGAGGGAAGAGAGTTAAAGGAGCTTATCAAGGCGCTCCATGACAATGGGATCGAGGTGATCCTGGACGTGGTCTTCAACCATACGGCAGAGGGGAATGAGAACGGACCGTCTTTCTGTTTCAAAGGGATTGACAACAAGGTCTATTACATGCTGACGCCGGACGGTAATTATTATAATTTCAGCGGCTGCGGCAATACACTGAACTGCAATCACCCGATCGTGAAGCTGTTGATCCTGGAGTGTCTGCGGTACTGGACGGTCAGTTACCGGGTGGACGGATTCCGGTTTGATCTTGCAAGCATCCTTGGGAGAAATGAGGACGGTTCGCCTATGAATAATCCGCCTCTTCTCCGCAGCCTTTCCTATGATCCGGTCTTAAGCAATGTTAAGCTGATCGCCGAGGCGTGGGACGCGGGCGGAATGTACCAGGTAGGGAGCTTCCCGGCAAGCCGGCGGTGGGCGGAATGGAACGGAAGATACCGGGATTCTGTCAGAAGCTTTTTGAAAGGGGAGTGCTGGGAATACAAGAATGCAGCATGGAGCATTTCCGGATCCGGGGATATCTATGGAGGCGTGTTCCCGAATGATTCCAAGAGTTATGCCGGATACAATTCCTGTGTGAATTTTCTGACCTGTCATGACGGCTTTACGCTTTATGACCTGTATTCTTATAATGAGAAGCACAATGAGAAGAACGGCTGGGATAATAAGGACGGATCGGATGACAACCGGAGCTGGAACTGCGGGGCAGAAGGAGAGACGGACGATCCGGAGGTGCTTCGGCTCCGCTACCGGATGATCCGCAATGCCTGTGCCGTGCTTATGTGCAGCAGGGGGACGCCCATGTTCTTCGCCGGAGATGAATTTGGCAATACCCAGCATGGCAATAATAACTGCTATTGCCAGGATAATGAGACTTCCTGGCTAGACTGGGGATTGCTTGAGAAGAATCGGGAATTGTTCGAGTTCTTTCGGTTCATGATCCGGTATCGGAGCAAGCACCCGATCATTTGCAAGAAGATGCCGGATGCGGTCTGCGGTATGGAACCGCTCCATGCTCATGACACCAATGCGGATAAGATGACCCTGCCAGAAAATGCAAGGACCTTTTCTATAAGCTTTGCCGGATATGACAGGGAAAAGGGGAAGGACGATCTGGTGTATGTGTCGGTGAACGCACATTGGGAGGATGTGAGGATCACGCTGCCTCATTTTGAGAATATGGTGGGTTGGTATCTGAGTGTCAATACGTACGGGGACGGAGAAGGACGTTATTGCTATGAAGAGGGAGAAGAAGTGCGGATAGACAGAGAGTTCATCCTGCGCCCGCGGTCAGTGGCGGTATTCGCAGGTCGGAGTATGCAGCAGTCATCTGATTTGCTGCCCGCGGTATAAAGTCTGTCTTGTTTCGCCATATTTTTTATGATAAGATAAGGGACATAATGTATATAAATGCTGCGGTCTGCAGGCTTGCAGGCCGCAGCATATGAGTATTTAGAAGGAGGAGTTATGTTATATGGGAGAAGAAGTGGTTTCCAGAAATTTTATCGAGCAGGAAATAGATAAGGATCTTGCAGAGGGCGTTTATTCGGAGGTATGTACCAGGTTCCCGCCGGAGCCCAACGGGTATCTTCATATCGGACATGCCAAGTCCATCCTTTTGAATTCCGGGCTGGCGAAGAAGTACAACGGTACTTTCCATCTGCGGTTCGACGATACGAATCCGACCAAAGAGGACATGGAGTTCGTGGAGTCCATCAAGGAAGACGTAGAGTGGTTAGGCGCCGACTGGAAGGAACATCTGTATTTTGCGTCAGATTATTTTGAGGTAATGTATGAGTGTGCGGTGAAGCTGATCAAGAAGGGCAAGGCATTTGTCTGCGATCTGACTGCCGATGAGATCCGTGAATACCGTGGTACTCTTAAGGAACCCGGGAAGGACAGCCCGTATCGTGACCGTTCTATAGAAGAGAACTTAAGGCTTTTTGAAGAGATGAAGGACGGGAAGTACAAGGACGGAGAGAAGGTCTTACGTGCGAAGATCGACATGGCGTCCCCGAACATCAATATGCGCGATCCGGTCATCTACCGTGTGGCACACATGACGCACCACAATACGGGGGACAGATGGTGCATCTATCCTATGTATGATTTTGCGCACCCGATCGAAGACGCGGTGGAGAAGATCACCCATTCCATCTGTACTCTGGAATTCGAGGATCACAGGCCGCTCTATGACTGGGTGGTGAAGGAATGTGAGTTCGATCCGGCGCCGCGTCAGATCGAGTTTGCCAAGCTGTATCTGACGAATGTGGTCACGGGCAAACGGTATATCAAGAAGCTTGTGACAGACGGTATCGTGGACGGATGGGATGATCCGAGGCTTGTGTCCATCGCGGCGCTGAGGAGAAGAGGATTTACGCCGGAATCTCTTCAGATGTTCATCGAGATGTGCGGTGTGTCGAAGAGCCAGAGTTCCGTGGACTATGCCATGCTCGAGTACTGCATCCGGGAGGATCTGAAATTAAAGCGTCCCCGTATGATGGCGGTCTTAGATCCCATCAGGCTGGTGATCGACAATTATCCGGAAGGAGAGACAGAGTATCTGGAGGTGGAGAACAATCTGGAGAATGAGGCGCTTGGGATGCGCAAGCTTCCGTTTGGCAGGGAGTTGTATATTGAGCGGGAAGATTTCATGATCGAACCGCCGAAGAAGTATTTCCGCCTGTTTCCGGGGAATGAAGTGCGCCTGATGCATGCATATTTTGTAAAATGCGAGAGCTATGAGACGGATGCCGACGGCAATGTGACGGTGGTACACTGTACGTATGATCCGGAGACGAAGTGCGGCACGGGCTTCACTGGAAGGAAGGTCAAGGGAACCATTCACTGGGTGGCGGCGTCTTATGCGAAGCAGGCGGAGGTGCGCCTGTATGAGAACCTGGTGGATGAGGAGAAGGGCGTCTACAATAAGGAGGACGGTTCTTTGAATCTGAACCCGCATTCATTGACGGTGCGCAGAGAGTGTTATGTGGAGGACAGCTTCGCGGATGCCAGGGGATGCGACAGCTTCCAGTTCGTAAGGAACGGATACTTCTGCATTGACTCGAAGGATTCGGCGCCGGAGAACCTGGTGTTTAACCGGATCGTATCATTGAAGAGTTCTTTTAAACTGCCGAAGTAATGATGCGGATGAATGAGATAACGATGAATTTAAAGAGTCGCTCGAAGATTCCTCTTTATGAGCAGATTTATCAGTATATCAAGACGGATATCCAGAACGGGCGGATCGCATATCGGGAGAAGCTGCCGTCTACCAGGGCGCTGTCGAAGCATCTTGAGGTGAGCAGGAGCACGGTGGAGCTTGCCTATGAGCAGCTTCTGTCGGAAGGCTATATTGAGTCAGAACCGTACAGGGGGTTTTTCGTGGCGCAGACAGAGGAACTCTATCATCTGGAGAGGGAGAGCCTTAAGGAGCCGGCTGCAAAGAAGCAGGAGAGGAAGTACCGGTATGATTTCTCGCCCAACGGCGTTGATCTTGGGAGTTTTCCGTATAATGTATGGCGGAAGCTGTCGAAGGATATCCTGATGGATGACCGGACGGAGTTGTTCCGTTCCGGAGATTCCAGGGGGGAATACGGTTTCCGCAGCGCCATCAGCAGTTATCTTCATCAGGCGAGAGGGATGAACTGTTTGCCGGATCAGGTGATCGTCGGTGCAGGAAGTGATTATATCCTGATGCTCTTGAGCATGATCCTTGGAAGAGAGCATAAGATCGCCTTCGAGGATCCGGCGTATAAGCAGGCGTACCGAATGACAGAGGCGCTTTCCTATGAAGCAGTCCCGGTGTCTCTGGATAAGAACGGGATGAGGATATCAAAATTGCGGGAATCAGGGGCGGACATAGCCTATGTGACACCGTCCCACCAGTATCCTACGGGAATCGTCATGCCCATCAACCGCAGGATGGAGCTGCTGCGTTGGGCGGCGGAAGAACCGGGCAGGTATATCGTAGAGGATGATTACGACAGCGAGTACCGCTATAAGGGCAAACCGATCCCGGCTCTGCAGGGATATGACGCCCATGAAAAGGTGATCTACCTCGGCACGTTTTCCCGGTCTGTCGCACCGGCGATCCGGCTGAGCTATATGGTGCTGCCGCGCCCGCTTCTGGACGTATATGAGAAGAGGCATGGCTTCGTACACTCTACCGTATCCAAGGTAGACCAGCTGATCATGCAGAGATTCCTTGAAGAGGGGTATTATGAACGGCATCTGAATAAGACGAGGGCATTGTATAAGAGCCGGCATGACGCGCTGCTTGAGGGGCTTAAGTCCATGTCGGATATTCTGACGATATCAGGTGAGAATGCGGGAGTCCATCTGCTCCTTACGTTCAGGAACGGGATGACAGAGAAGGAACTCATAGAGCGTGCCGGGAAAGAGGATATCCGTGTGTATGGGCTGTCGGAATATCGGATCAGGAAGGATAGGGAAGAGAAGCCGACGATCCTTCTTGGCTATGCAAACCTGACGGAAGAACAGATCAGGGAGGCATTGGGGATATTAAACCAATGTTTCCGATGAGGAATAGTATCAAATTACAGGAGGAACCTCCATATGCGTATCAGGCCTTATATTGAGAGCAAAGATTATAAATATTTAGAGAAGTGGATTGATAGTGAAAGGATCCACGCCTTGTGGTGTGCGAACCAGATCCCATATCCTGTATCAAAGGAAGGATTTCATGATCTTCTGGAAAAGAATGCGGCAGAATACGGCGACAGCGCTTTTGTGGCGACGGAAGACAACGGAGAGGCAGTGGGATTCTTCTGTTATTCGGTCAATGTAGAAGATAATACGGGATTCCTTAAGTTTATCATTGTTGACGGCAGGAAGAGAGGCGCAGGTTACGGCAAGAAGATGCTTCAGCTAGCCGTGCGGTATGCGTTCCTGCTCACAGGAGCAGAGTCTGTGGGATTGAATGTATTCGAAGAGAACAGCGCGGCAAAGCATTGTTATGAGAGTGTTGGATTTATTGAGACAAGTACGAAAAAAGATATCTTTACATACAACAACGAGTCATGGGGCAGATGCCGCATGACGGTCGGAAAACCGGCAAAAGCAGGATCATATGCCTAATGGCTGCGGCAGATGTGCGTCTGCAAGCCGGCGCACATCTGTATTGACAGCAAATGTGATCCTCCGGTTACTGATCTTCTTTTGCCGGAGCTTCCTCTTCTTCATCAGAATCATCAGAACTTTCTTCTTTTGCCGGAGCGGATTCTTCTTCGCCCTTGCCAGATGTATTCAGAGAGACATATTCACGGTCTGATACCGGTTTTAAGTCACTGTCCAGATCGAAATCTTCATCTTCGAACTCATCATCAAATTCTTCGTCTTCACAGGAATCCTGTTTCTTAAAATAATAGATAAGACCTGCGATCGCGCCGCCGGCAGCAGCCAATCCCATTAAACCTCTAACCCATTTCTTCATGATCAAAATAACTCCTTTCAAATTCAGTATTTAATCTATCATACCACATATTGTATTATTTTTCCTCTAAAATAATCATAAAATTTGTACTTTAAGACACATTCTTTGATTTTTCTGGATTAATAAGAGAATCTGTGATAAACTGGTTCGTATGTCCATCGGGGCGTACGGATGATAAGAAGGCTTTTGGGGTGCGTTCCGGGGCAGACGGTTTGTTTTGCCGATATATGTTATAGAAGGGCGTGTGTAATATATGAGAAAAATTGAGACACCAGTTAATGCGAAAAAGGGCCTGTTCTGTGTTGTATTCAGCAGAACGGGGATCATCCTGCTTCTGCTTCTTCTGCAGTTCGGATTTATGATCGAGTCGTTCCGGTATCTGGAAGCATACCTTCCGTATATCTATGGAGCGTTGATGATCCTGGAAGCGATGGTGGTGATACATGTGATCAATACCAAGGGGAATCCGGCGTTTAAGATGACATGGATGCTCTGTGTTCTTGTATTTCCGCTGATCGGCGCGACATTTTATGCTATGGTACAGCTGCAGATCGGAACCAGGTTCTTACATGACCGGCTGTCTATGCTCAGGATCGAGACAGAACCGTATATGCGGCAGGATCAGGAGATCGTGGAGAATCTATGGGCGAGTAAATCTGCGAATGCGCATTTGTCTTATTATTTGTCAAGGCAGTTGGGCTTCCCTACTTACCGTAACACGGAAGTAAAGTATTTCCCATTGGGTGAAGATAAGTTCAAAGCCATGTTATTGGAGCTTAAGAAGGCAAGAAAGTTCATCTTCATGGAGTATTTCATCGTAGAGAAGGGATACATGTGGGGGTCGATCCTTGAGGTATTGAAGGAGAAAGCGATGGAAGGGGTAGAGGTCCGCTTCATGTATGACGGGATGTGCGCGATCTCCATGCTGCCGTATAATTATCCCCGCCAGCTTGAGAAGTGGGGGATCGAGTGCAAGATGTCCAACCCGATCAAACCATTCTTATCTACGACGCAGAATAACCGTGATCACAGGAAGATCTGTGTGATCGACGGGAAAGTCGCCTTTACAGGCGGGGTGAACCTGGGGGATGAATACATCAATAAGAAAGTAAGGTTCGGACACTGGAAGGATACGGCGGTGATGCTGAAGGGAGACGCGGTGCAGAGCTTTACCATGATATTCCTGCAGATGTGGAACGTAGAAGTACGGAAGCCCGAGCGTTATAAGAAATACCTTACGACGAGATGGAATGGGCTCCGCCGGGGCCTGGGATATGTGATCCCTTATGCGGACAGTCCTTTTGATAATGAGAATGTGGGAGAAGAGGTTTACTTCCATATACTGAATCATGCGAAGAAATACGTACATATCATGACTCCTTATCTGATCCTGGATAATGAGATGATCGTGACACTGACAAGAGTTGCAAAGAGCGGCATCGAGGTGAAGATCATCATGCCGCATATACCGGATAAATGGTATGCGTTCGCGGTTGCGAAGACTTATTATAAGGAGCTTATAGAAAGCGGCGTCCAGATCTATGAATATACGCCGGGATTTGTACATGCCAAGGTGTTCGTATCGGATAACGATACGGCGACGGTGGGGACGATCAATCTGGATTACAGGAGCTTGTATCTGCATTTTGAATGCGGTGTTTTTATCTATAATAATCCTGAGATCGATAAGATCGAGGAGGATTTCCAGGATACGCTGTGTAAATGCCATAAGGTATCGCTGGTGGAAGTGAAGGAAAGGAGCATGCTGACCAAGATCACAGGGAAGGTGCTGCGGATGATCGCGCCGCTGATGTAGAAATTCGGTGAATTATTGTAGAATTATGGAAAATGCGTTTTACAGGAGCGGGAAAATATAGTATAATGCTAAGTGGTTTCCGGATGTTTCATCCGGAAACGAATAGATACGTCATAATAACGTAGGAGGAATTAAAATGGTTAAAGCAGTAGTTGGCGCCAACTGGGGAGACGAAGGCAAAGGGAAGATTACGGATATGTTAGCGAAGAAGGCTGACATTATCATAAGATTCCAGGGAGGAGCGAACGCGGGGCATACGATCATCAACGATTATGGCAAGTTTGCGCTGCACACTCTTCCGTCAGGAGTATTCTATGGCCACACGACGAGTATCATAGGGAATGGTGTTGCACTTGATGTTCCGGTTCTTTTTAACGAAATCCAGTCTGTGATTGACAGGGGAGTTCCGGCGCCAAAGATTCTGGTGTCAGAACGTGCGCAGATGGTCATGTCTTATCACAAGAATTTTGATGCATATGAGGAAGAGCGATTAGGAGGCAAGTCTTTCGGATCCACCAAATCAGGCATCGCACCGTTTTATTCAGATAAATATGCGAAGATCGGGTTTCAGGTCAGCGAGCTTTTTGATGAAGAGCTGTTAAAAGAGAAGGTGATAAGGATTGCCACCCAGAAGAATATCATGCTTGAGCACCTGTATCACAAACCGCTGATCGAGCCGGATAAATTATATCAGGAACTGATGGAATATAAGGAGATGATCCGGCCGTACGTATGTGATACGTCGCTTTATCTTTACGAAGCGCTGAAGGAAGGAAAAGAGATCCTGCTGGAGGGACAGCTTGGGACGTTGAAAGACCCCGATCATGGAATCTATCCAATGGTGACTTCTTCTTCGACGTTGGCGGCTTATGGCGCGATCGGCGCAGGGATCCCGCCTTATGAGATCAAGCAGGTGATCGCCGTATGTAAGGCATACTCCAGTGCGGTCGGCGCAGGAGCTTTCGTCAGCGAGATCTTTGGCGAAGAAGCAGACGAGCTGAGACGCCGCGGCGGCGACGGCGGTGAATTCGGCGCTACGACGGGCCGCCCAAGGAGAGTGGGTTGGTTCGATTGTGTCGCATCCAAGTATGGATGCAGGCTGCAGGGAGCAACGGACGTCGCGTTCACGGTATTGGATGTGTTGGGGTATCTGGATGAGATCCCGGTATGTACCGGCTATGAGATCGACGGAGAGATGACGACAGAATTCCCTGTTACCCATCTGCTTGAGAAGGCGAAGCCGGTATGGAAGAAGCTTCCGGGATGGAAATGTGATATCAGGGGGATCAAGACATACGAAGAGCTGCCGGAGAATTGCCGCAGATATGTCGAGTTCATAGAAGAACAGCTTGGTTATCCTATCACCATGGTATCCAATGGTCCTGGAAGGGATGATATCATTTACAGAGGATAAGATCTATCATACATCATTGCATTAATTTTTATACACGTACTCTTGAAAAAGCATGCTCGCCGAAACAGTAAAGCAATTAAGTAGGGCTACAGTAGTACAGCGAATAATAAGTTTCTAGCCCAATGACGCATCAGGCAAGTCATTGGGCTGGTTACTGATTATTCGCTGTACTAGAGTGTATTAAAATAGTTTCTTTTTGTAATAACTCTCAGCCGTATAGAGGGCGGCGGCAGGATTATGGCCTAATACGCGGTCCTTGGTCACGGCGGTGGTTACCATTGCTTCGGAGTATTTATAGAACAGGCTGTCATGGCCTACGCATAAGCCTACCACGACATTCAGGTCCGTGCGTGCGTCGTTCAGAAGCTTTGCCTGCATGATCGGGTTGCACATATTGCGTCCGAGGGTTTCTTGTTCTTGGGGGATCCCGACTTCATGCTTTGGTATGCAGCCCACTTTGCAGCATGCGCCGTATACTTCGAATCCGTGATGGCGGAAGATCTTAGCCAGTGTCCTGGCTTCCCGGATCAATCCCACACAGGTTGCGATCCCTAATTTCTTTGCGCCGATGTGCCGGGCATATTCCATGATCTCCTGCACACGGGTCATCTGGCAGTAGTTTTCATACTCTACGCACGCAGCGGCAACCGTACTTTTTTGGTTATCTTCTTCCGCGTAACGTTCTTTTACATAATTGATATCGTCTTCTGTCACAGTCTGTGTCGTCAGACAGAATTCCGGAAATTCTTTGTCCATATGGTTGCAGTTTACGACTGCGCAGTCTATACAGGACAGTGTCTTTTGCTCTTTCATGATATCTCCTTTTGTTTTGCGTTTTTAGAGCGTGTTTGAAAATACATCGCTACCGTTTGCCGATTTTCAGACATGCCTGTGTTTATCATATCATCATTTTGCCGATATAGCAACATTTTACAATTTTGAAACATTTTCATAGAATTTTCGATATCCTTGTCTGATATTCTCAGTCTATCAGAGAACAGAAGGATCGAGTATCAGAAAGAGGAGAGATGGACATGTGCGGAATTTGCGGGATGATCGGAGATACAAAGGAGAAAGAGGCAGTGATCGAGAGGATGATGAAGGCGATGGAACATCGGGGACCGGACGGTCAGGATGCTTACAGCACGGACGGCGCCATATTAGGTTTCCGAAGGCTTAGTATTATTGATCTTGATAAGGGCATGCAGCCCATGTGCAATGAAGACGGAAGCATGGTAATGGTCTTTAACGGGGAGATCTATAACTATCAGATCCTAAGAGAGATGTTAAGGCAGAAGGGGCACCGCTTTCAAAGCGACTCAGACTCGGAGGTACTGATACATGGATATGAGGAATATCAGCGAGGGATATTGGAGAAATTAAGAGGGATGTTCAGCTTTGCGATCTGGGATGATAAGAAGAAGTCCTTCTTTGCCGCGAGAGATTTCTTCGGGATCAAACCATTCTATTATACGGTAGTGGACGATACGCTGGTCTTTGCCTCCGAGATCAAGAGTATCCTGGAATATCCCGGATATCGGAAGGAAATGAATGAAGAGGCGTTGGAGCAGTATCTTTCTTTTCAATATTCGGTTCTGCCGGAGACTTTCTTTAAGGGGATCTACCGTTTGTTGCCAGGGCATTATCTGGTCTATGAGAACAGGGAACTTAGGACGGTACAGTATTTCAAACCGTCTCTGGAACCGTGGGACAAGGCCGGGGAGCTGCGGCTTACGGAGGACGTGGAGATGGCGATATGCCAGTCTGTGCGCAGGCATCTGGTCAGCGACGTTGAGGTGGGGAGTTTCCTTTCAGGCGGCGTGGATTCCAGCCTGATCACAGCTTTGTCAGGATGCAGGCAGACGTTTACGGTTGGATTCCGGGATGAGGGAAAACAGTATGATGAAGTCACCTGTGCGCAGGATTTTGCGGAGGAATTGGAGGTCAAGAACCATAGCAGGTATATTGGAAGGGATGAATTCAAGGAGATGGTTCCCAGGGTTATGTATCATCTGGACGAACCGTGTGCGGATGCGTCGGCGGTGGCGCTGTATTTTCTGGCGCAGGAAGCGGCGAAGGAAGTAAAGGTCGTGCTGTCGGGAGAAGGGGCGGACGAGGTGTTCGGAGGATATAATATCTATCTGGAACCAAAGGCGCTGCGGTGTCTTTACTGGCTGCCTTATGGGACGCGGCGCCGTATGGCGTCCATAGCAAGCCGTCTGCCCGGGCATATGAAGGGAAGGAATTATCTGATCCGGGCGTCACAGCCGCTTAAGGAGCGTTATATCGGCAATGCATATATCTTTCATGAAGATGAACGCAGACGTCTTCTAAAGAAGGAAAGCGATGCGCCGATGCCGGCGCAGCTTCTTAAAGAGGCGTATGACGGGATGAGAGGCATGCCGGATTCCGATCAGATGCAGTCGCTTGATCTTCTCTACTGGCTTCCGGGGGACATCCTGCAGAAGGCGGACAAGATGAGTATGGCGCATTCACTGGAGCTTAGAGTGCCGTTCCTTGACCGGGATGTGTTCCAGGTGGCAAGAAGGATCCCGCATACATGGAAGACGAAGAATTATACGACCAAATATGTCTTAAGAGAGGCTGCCAGGAGACATCTTCCAAGGGAGATCTCACAGAAGAAGAAATTGGGATTCCCCATTCCGATCCGGAACTGGATCAAGGAAGAGGACTGGTATCGTCAGATCAAAGAGGAATTCACCGGGGCGGCGGCGTCTGCGTATTTTCATACGGATCATCTGACGAAACTGCTTGACGAACATAAGGCGGGAAAAGAAGACCACAGCCGGAAGATCTGGACGGTGTATTCTTTTCTTATATGGTACCGGGTGTTTTTTGAATGAAATGTATGAAATAGATGGGATTAAGGAGTATAATGGACAGAGAGATCTCCGAGAGTACATAGATACATAGAAAAGAAAGGGATATGCCGATATGGAAGAAGATCAGATCAGGATACTTGTGATAGAAGACGAGAAGCCGATCGCAGATATACTGGAATATGGGTTTAAGAAGGAACAGTTCATGGTAAAGAGTGCGTATACAGGGGCGGACGGGCTGAAAGCGGCGGATGATCTCGCGCCGCATCTGGTGATCCTTGACTGGATGCTCCCGGATCTAAGCGGTGTGGATGTGTGCAGGATGCTGACAGAGCTTTATAATATACCGATCATTATGCTGACAGCAAGGGGAAGTATTGATGATAAGGTCTATGGGCTGGAATCCGGGGCAGACGATTATATCACGAAACCTTTCGACCTGAGGGAAGTGATCGTACGGGCGAAGACGATCCTCAGAAGGTTCGGCAAGGCGGTGAGAGAACCGGAGGGAGAATGCGAGATCCATGCGAAGGATCTGCTGATCTCCGTGAGGGAGAGGACTGTGTGCCGATGCGGGGTATATGTGGAACTGACGCCGAAGGAATTCGATCTTCTGGTCTGGCTTCTGAAGAATCCAAGACAGGTATTCACAAGGACACACCTGCTAGACGAGATATGGGGATATGATTTCATGGGGGATACCAGGACGGTAGATATCCATATCCAGCGTCTGCGCAAGAAACTTTATATGGGAAGATCGATCATTACGGTATTTGGCGTGGGGTATAAGTATGTGCCGGAAGAATAAGTTCTTTCATGGTATCCTGTTCAGAATGAGCGTCTGGGTATTCCTGTTTGGTTTCGCAAGCATTCTCATCGTATCGTATGTTGTGAAGGTACAGATGCGGCGGAATATTGAGAAGCAGATCACGGAAGAGATGGAAAGCATACGGAGCAACAGTGAATTGTATGTCAGGCAGATCTTGATGATCAACAGCGCGCCGATCGATGCGGCGGGATTCGAACAGTGCGTGTATGAGATCGAACAGCAGCTGCAAAGGGCAGGATATACGGATATCGCGCTCTATAATAATGACGGGCAATTGTTAAGGAGCAGCGCCCGCCGTCATTTTCCGAAAGAAGACGGCAGGGAGGATTTCCGCTTGGCAAGGAAGAAGCAGAGTGCATTTACACTTCATTACGGGAAACATAACCAGTGTGAAGTGTATTTTTCCATGCCGGTCAGAGTCATGGGGCAGCAGGTGGGGATCCTAAGCTGTTACCAGGATTATCATGAGCTGTATACGCGGGAATGGGAGATCCTGGGCGGGATGCTTCAGGTTACGGCGCTTGCATTCGGCGTTATCTATCTTGTGATCTGGTTCATGATCCGGCGTATGGTATATCCGATCCGGCAGTTGGGGAGGATCTCCGGCGATATCTCGGAACATCTGCCGGACGGCAGGTTTGACATCGGGGTCCTGGAGAAGCTGAAGGTAGTGGGAAGAAAGGATGAGATCGGAGAACTGTCGCGGAATTATATGGAGATGGTCCGTGTGATCGAGGAACAGTTTGAAAAGATCCAGGAAGACCGGGATCATATCCTTAAGCTGTGGAACAGCCGGCAGGAATTCTATAATAATGTGACGCACGAATTGAAGACGCCTCTTACGACGATATCAGGCTATGCCCAGCTGATCGAGGAGAACGGGCTTGGAGACGAGGAGTTATTCTATAATGGGATGGAACATATCCTGCAGGAAAGCACCAGGCTGCACCGTATGGTGATCCAGCTGCTGGAGATGCAGGATAAAGGGCGTTATACTAGGATGGAACCGGTGGATGCCGTTTCGATCCTTAAGAGTGTCGCGGATACCATGCAGTTGAAAGCGAAACGGTATGAGAATAGTCTGTTGTTGGATATGGAACCAGGAGATTATCGGATAAAAGGACGGGAGGACAGGATCCGGCAGGTATTGATCAATCTGATCGACAATGCGATCAAATACGGCGCTCCGGGAAAGGATATATGGATCCGGCTTGCGAAACAGAGCCGGATGGTACGGATTGCGGTGGCGAATCAGGGAAGAGGGATGGAGCCAGAAGAGTTACGCCATATTTTCGAACCTTTTTACCGGGTAGATAAGGAGCGGTCCAGAGAGATGGGAAGTTCCGGCCTGGGGCTTGCGATAGCAGGGAAGATCATGGAAGAGCATGGTGGGACGATACAGGTAAAGAGCGAACCGGGCGGTTATACGGTCTTTATGGTCAGTTTTCCGGCAGTAATTCCGGGGACACAGCATGTACACTTTGAGGGTGGGGCGGGAAAATGAGTAGAAGGATCACAGAAAAAAGAAGAAAAGGCACGGGTGTAAAGCGGATATTCTGCCTGCTTGTGACAGTATTGCTGTGCGGCTGCAAGGAGCAGGAGATCACGAAGACCGTTATCCTGCCGGATACAGTTACCAAGAAGAGTACAGGGATCGATGTGAAGAATATCCAGGAATATACTTGCGAAGAAGAAGTTATTGATATGACATGGAGCCGGGAAGGGGCGGGACGCCTCTGCCTGATCCGGAACGCAGACGGGAAGTATGTATACCAGACGGCAGATGTATACCAGAAGACGGTATCGGAAGAGGAGATTTTTGCAGAAAGCTTGAGTGATTTTGTGAAGATCGCTCCGGGCGGCAGGTTTACCGCATTTGGAACACTCACGGATGACGTCCGGCGTTTGTTTGTCTATGATGCGGACAGGAAAGAAAGCGAACTGCTTATGGAGTGGGAAGGCGGAGTGAACGTAGGGAATTTTGCATGGAGCGGAGACGGGATGAGATTCTTCATCTGGATGGTCCTGGCAGAGGTGGTACAGGATCAGGTAGTAAGCGAAGAAAGCAGCATGTACTGTTTCGACATGGAGAGTGAAGAGCGGATGAAGAGTGAGATGAAGCTTTCGGTGAACGACGTCATAGGGGAGACCATGCTGCCCAATGAAGATGGGTCTCGGGTCTTTGCAAGAAAGGAACATTTTGATTCCAGGGATAGACAGGAGGAGAATCTGGATGTGGATGCATATATAGAAGAAAGGGAGAAGCAGAGGAAAGACTACCTGGTAACGCAGGAAAAGAAGGACTGGATATTTGACATGGAGACGGGGGAGACGGAAGAGATCGATCTTACGCGGCTGAGTCTTCAGGATCCGGTCAAATATACGGAGGCGGGGCTGTTCGGAACGGAAGGAGATAAGTTATGGCTTGTCCGGGAGCCGCTTAAGGAGGCGTCGGGGAAACGCTTGTTGGATGAAGAATGTGTGGATCTGTGTATCTGTGAGAAGGGAGATCATATATTCCTGATCGGGCGGGAAGAGCAGACGGATTATCTCCAGGTGACGGGAATCCTGCTGGAAGACGGAGAGATCCAGGAATATCAGGTCTTGTATAAAGGGATCTACGGAGAATACGGACAGTCCTTTATCGGAATGGACGATCATGAACTGGTGATCCAGAGCTTTGGAGTAGAAGAGAATAACCGGTGGACTCTTAAGGCGACGATCCTGGAATATTAGGGTGCTCATATCTGAAGATTGCTTTCGAAGACGGATGTTAAGTGATACTTTTCTTTTCCTTAAGAAATATCTAACCATTCTTTTAGAAATCTGCCACAGCATGGACATAATTGTCCTGTATTCTAAGAGAGGATCAGATAAGAAATGTGATTTTGGGGAAATACCGCCGTATAAGATGTTGCCCGGAAATATGGAGGCATATTGCAGAGGGCAGAGTCATATAATAAAAGTACGGAGTTTTGCCAGAACAAGGGGTTAAGTGTGTTTCAGTACGGTCGTTCGGCTTAGATGCCAGAGGGCATAGCAGAGACGGAGGTGTAACGGGAATGCGCTGTTAAAGAGAGGAGGTATGATGATGCAGCAGAGAAAAGAAACAGGACATACAGAAGTGATCTCAATAGAAGAATACCTTACGAAGAGAAAAAAGATCAGAGATATGGACAGAAGCCAGAGGCGCGGGAGGATTCCGGAAGAGAATCAGACGTTGATCCTGGCGGAACTGTATATATGATAAGAAGAAATGGATTGTAGAACTGGCGAGATTTCGCAGAATATCCGTTCATCTGCAAGGCGGATCTTCGACGGCGCAGCGGTGGCTGTGGATAGAAGATCCAACGAAGCAGATGGACGGATAGGCAAGGAGGTTTGGCTGAATATAATGCGGTCAGCACAGTACTATGATCCGGATCTGCCGTGGGGATCCTTTGCGGCAGGTACGGTTGAGCCGCCAGAAGAATCCTTTGCGGCAGGTACGGTTGGAGTGCCGGGGGAATCCGTGGATCCGTCCGGCATGCGGCCGTCCGTATCGTATGTCGGACCGGAAATACGGTATACCAGAGTATACGCGTAAAGCAGAACCGGCAGGATAAAGGTACAGGCTATGGATGCCTTGAGAAGCCCCTGTGTGGAGGAGTGGTCGATAAACGCAAAGAGAATGGTAGCGGCGTACATTCCAAAGAGGAGAAGTGCGCCGGCGAGAGCCAGAATTCGTCTGATTTTACCGGGTTTTGTATTTTTCGTTGAATTTTTCATAAGAATCATCCTTTACATCTTACCAAGACTTTAGTATATTATATAAGTGGCAATAGAAAATTGCAAATAAATATTTAAACAAATACAAAAGGAGTATTACCTATGAGCCGTACATTATTAGATCAGTGGAAAGAGATTGCTTATGATGAGAAAGCGGACAGGGGGCAGCTGCAGAGATTCTGGGGAACCTATTTCCAGATAGAGAAGGAGATCTACGAGCAGCTTCTTGCGAACCCGGAAGAAGAAGTGAAAGGAACCGTAAAAGAACTGGCGGAAAGATATGGCCAGGAGGTTCTGACTATGGTTGGCTTCCTGGATGGTATCAATGAGAGCCTGAAGGAAGAGAATCCCATCGAGACGATGGATGAGGATACCGTTGTAAGCCTGGCATTTGACAAAGAAAAGTTATATAAGAATATGGTCGCTGCTAAGGCGGACTGGCTCTATGAGCTGCCGCAGTGGAAAGACATCTATCCGGAGGAAGAGTTGAAAAGGCTTTATAAAGAACAGAAAGAATCTGGAACCATCCGCAAGGAGAAGAAGATCGGACGTAACGATCCGTGTCCGTGCGGATCCGGTAAGAAGTATAAGAAATGTTGTGGCAGATAGGCTTTCTGTTATGCGGCAGCTTGTGCCTGCTGTATTATGCGGCGCTGTGCTGTGCCTTGAGGAAATGGAATTCCACATTCTCAAGGTTCTGGCTTGCCTGTGGGATCTTCTTCCTGTTATGCCGGTGTATACTTGCCGCCAAAGCGGAGATATTAAAGCCATACCGGATGCCGCTTATCATGTTCGCGGCAGGGGCGGCAGTTCTGTTTATCCTGACAGAGATGCTGATCATCCGGGGAATGTCTGCGGGAAGATCTGGGGAATACGCATATCTGATCGTGCTTGGGGCACAGGTGGACGGCAGGCGGATCACTGATTCTCTGCGGCGCAGGCTTGACCGGGCGGCGGGATATCTCAAGGAACATCCGGATACCAGAGTGATCGTGTCAGGAGGCAAGGGAAACGGAGAAGAGATATCGGAAGCCGATGCGATGAAGGAATACCTTGTGCAAAAAGGGATAGAAGGGAAACGGATCTTGAAAGAAGGCCGTTCCCGGACGACGAAGGAGAAT
Organism: Dorea sp. 5-2; assembly: GCF_000403455.2. Taxonomy (GTDB): domain Bacteria; phylum Bacillota; class Clostridia; order Lachnospirales; family Lachnospiraceae; genus Sporofaciens. The sequence goes on from NZ_KE159748.1 coordinate 403,039, forward strand.
CTTAGGTTTTCTCAGGCATACATAGAGGATTTGGATCAGCCGATCGGGATCATATCCAATCATTTTCATCTGTACCGTGCCGTCTGTTATGCAAAAAAGGCAGGGTATGGGCAGCCATGTCCGTTGGCGGCAGACTGTCATCCGCTGCTTCTGCCGAACTATATGGTCCGGGAATGCCTGGCAGTATGGAAGATGTGGTTAGTTTGCTGATAAGCAGGAATGGCCGGAGATTGTCCGGAATCGGTGAGAGATGAATAGAAATAAAAAGAATCGGGCATAATGAATCTTGATATTCTTGAATATTAGGAGGTAAGATTATGCCAGACTTAAGATGTACCGTACAGACATGTGCACACAACAAGAATTTCTACTGTGACCTGGATGGGATCGTGGTAGGAGGGAACTCTGCAAAGCGTGCGGAGGAGACCTGCTGTGACAGTTTCGAGGAACGCAAAGGAGATTCTTACAGCAATGTAACAGGAGAGGCGTCTCCGAAGTGCAAGATCGACTGTAAGGCAACGGACTGCATGTACAATGAGCAGTGCCAGTGCCATGCCGGAAAGATCAGTGTAGAAGGCAGCAGCGCCTGCCGCTGCGGACAGACAGAATGCGCAACATTTAAGTGTGAGTGCTAGAGCATGTCTGAAAATACGCACTGTCAGTTGTGTTTTGGCAGGATAGGATGCAGGTGACAAACGAAGATAGGGATACAGACGATCCGGAGGTTCTTTAAGAAGTTCCGGATCAAGAAAGGACTGTTGTAGAATACGGTCCGTACACAATATATGGACGAGATCCGTAGGATTCATCTGCCGTATGTTGCGTGCGGCAGATGTTTTGCAACAGTCTTTTTTAAGAACAATGTATGCCGGGATGGTTTTTTTCTGTATTGACGGAGGTATTTTCCAAGAGTATAATGGATGTATCTGTGTAGAGAAGAGGTTAGAAAGATGAGTGGACAAGAGTCGGTGAATGAAAAGCCGGAAGAGATAAAGGAGACAGAGAGACAAGCGCATTATTCCAATCCGCTGAAATTCGGGAAAGGAGGACCGTCTAAGCTTCGGCAGCAATTTAACCGGGGAATGACCTATTTCCTGGTGGTGGCGGCAAGCTTGATCTTTTACTTTACGCTGCTGCGCCTTACGGATCTCTCCGAGGTGATCGGGGCAGTGATCGGAGTATTGAAGCCGGTGATCTATGGATGTGTGATCGCGTATTTACTGAATCCGGTGGTAAGACAGATAGATCAGTATCTGGTTCCGGTACTCCAAAACAAGATGAAAAAACCGGAACAGGCAGAGAAAATATCGCGTGCAGTCGGGATCCTGGCGGCGCTGGTCTTGCTGTTGGTTATCATCGTGACATTGTGTAACCTGCTGATCCCGGAACTGTACTCCAGTGTGCGTAATCTGGTGATCACGCTCCCGAAGCAGCTGAATGACCTTGTGTCCGAGTTAAGTAAGATGGAACTGGATGAATCGACGACAAGCACGCTGATCAAGACAGGGCTCAAAGAAGGAACCGATATGCTGCTTACCTGGCTGCGTACGGATCTTATGGGGAAGGCAAATGAGCTGATGTCTAATCTGACCGTCGGAGTGCTGAATATTCTCAGTGAAGTGATCAACGCGGTGATCGGAGTCATCGTCTCCGTCTACATATTGTTCAGCAAAGAGCTGTTCGTGCGTCAGTCGAAGAAGTGTGTCTACGCGCTTCTCTCCGCAAGGCATGCGAATCTGATACTTCATCTGACAATGAAGAGCCACGAGATCTTCGGAGGATTCGTGATCGGTAAATTGATCGATTCTGCGATCATAGGGGTCTTGTGTTTTATAGGACTTACGATATTGAAGATGCCGTATGCCCTGTTGGTCAGCGTGATCGTAGGAGTGACGAATGTGATACCGTTCTTCGGACCCTATATCGGAGCGGTGCCGAGTACGATCCTGATCATGCTGGATACACCGATCAAAGGGGTATACTTTATTCTCTTCATCCTGTTGCTGCAGCAATTTGACGGAAATATCCTGGGTCCGAAGATCCTTGGCAATTCTACGGGATTGTCTGCGTTCTGGGTTATTGTTGCGATCCTTCTGGGCGGAGGGTTATTTGGTTTTGTGGGCATGCTCATGGGTGTTCCGTCTTTTGCGGTCTTGTACTATATCGTCCGTATGTTGGTGAACAGCCATCTGGAGCGAAAGAATCTGCCGACGGCGTCAGAATTCTATGATACGATGAGTTTTGTAGACGATGCCGGGAATTATTGTCATTCGGACGAAACACGAAAGACAGATATTGCGGAACAATAATCAGCCAGATCAGCTTTGCCATGAATGGACATTGCTGCACACAAGAAAGGGGAATTGACGGTATGCCGATCAGAGTACAGAATGATCTTCCGGTAAAAGAAATACTGGAACAAGAAAATATATTTGTTATGGATGAACACCGCGCAACGCATCAGGATATCCGGCCGATTAAGATCGGTCTTTTGAACCTGATGCCGCTTAAGGAGGATACGGAGCTGCAGATCCTGCGTTCTTTATCTAATACGCCGCTTCAGGTGGATGTGGTATTTGTTACGGTGTCCGCTCATAAATCGAAGAATACGCCGACCAGTCATTTGAATCAGTTTTATCAGAAATTCTGTGAGATCAGAGGCGAGAAGTTCGATGGATTTATTATTACCGGCGCGCCGGTGGAACAGATCCCGTTCGAGGAAGTAGATTACTGGGAAGAATTGAAGGAGATCATGGAATGGAGTAAGACCCATGTGACTTCGACGCTGCATCTGTGCTGGGGCGCTCAGGCAGGGATCTATTATCATTATGGGATCGATAAGGTGCAGATGGACGAGAAAGTATTCGGGGTATTCTGGCATAAGGTGATGAACCGTAAGATACCGTTGGTAAGAGGATTCGACGACGTCTTCTTAGCGCCGCACTCCAGGCATACGGAGGTGCCGATGGAGAAGATCAGAGAAGAGAGACGGCTGACCGTCCTTGCCGAGTCAGAGGAGGCGGGGTTATTCCTTGCGATGGCAGCTGACGGGCGTCAGATATTCGTCATGGGGCATCCGGAGTATGACCGGGTGACGTTGGATGGGGAATATAAGAGGGATCTGTCTAAGGGACTTCCGATCTGTAAGCCGAAGAATTATTACGTAGATGATGATCCGGAGAAGAAGCCGCTGCTTACGTGGAGGGCTACGGCGAATAATCTGTATACGAACTGGCTTAATTATTATGTGTATCAGGTAACGCCGTATGATTTGTATGGGACACCGTTCTAAGCCTTGATTTTACAGGGATTGTGCTGATTTAGAATTTATCTTAACAAGCCTGCTATTTTACAAATTGCTCAAAATACGTCAAAGTTTTACACAAAAACGGGGTACAAATTACAATCCTTCCCGCTAGCTGAAGCGAGAAGGATTGTAAAGCATCTGGTAACGTATCCGGGCAAAAAACCTTCCCGTTCCCTCCGCAGTATCTCACTGTAGTATCTATGATCTCCTGCATAAAACCTCATTGGAATCATCACGATGGCAGTATTCATGTGGGGGCATCGGAACTGGCTCATCCTGCCCAAGAGGAATATATTTCTCCGTACCATCCGAAAACCGCACCGTCAGGTTTCCATCAATCTTATCCAGATTGTGCGTCGCTACACAAAGTCTGCTTTCCATGGAGATCACATTATAAATATCCACCACCTGATTGATAAATGGCATATCCCCATATTTCAAAAGCATACTGATCAGGTTTTCCAAAGATATCTATTCCAATATGTTGTATACACATTCCAATAATGCGACAGCAAGGATTATGTTAATCAGACGGTAATGCCGCAGATAGATTTTCTGAATCACCAACCCCATACCAATCCATGCCGATGTGGCAACTGTTCCAATCGTTGCGATCACAAGTTCAAAGAATATTAGCACCAGCAGAGACGTACTGAAATTGGTCACATATCCGGTCAATGCGGTGATCCCAAACAGATAAATCTTCACATTCACAAACTGCAGCATAAACCCTTTCCAGAAAGATGCTGACCGCTCCCCGCTTTCTTCGTCCGGACGACTGACAGCAATATGGACTGCTAGCCAGAGAATATACGCCGCTCCCACATACTTCATCACCCCAAGCATATCCGGCAGAAACGTACTCACCCCATAGACAAATACCGCACAGACTATCTGAACCACATAATACCCGGAGAAAATTCCGAAAAAGAGAGGAAGCCCTTTCTTCCATCCATAATTCGTCACGGTATTTAAAGCCAGAATATTCCCTGGTCCCGGCGTAAACGCATTAATCACGGAATATACAAAAAAATTACCTATTACATAGCCTGGCATAATAACACCTCCTTCCGCTTATGATTCTACAGCGGAATGCCATATGATAGGTAATACTGATTTCTTATACTAAAACATAGGATGAACCTATATTTCAATCCTTTTGATATTGTTTCAGAGCTTCCACATAAATTTCTCCCAATTTGGATAGTTCCCTGTCCTTATTGAGTATATATCCAATTCTCATGGTTTCATCCCCATCCAGAGGAACAGAAATGATAGCGTCCCCATGGAGATACCTTGGGAAAATACCGCTTGAAATAGTATAACCATCCAATCCGATCATAAAATTCACGATGGCGGCACGGTCACTGATCCGGATGCACTTTTCCGCAATCTCGTTACTGAACAGTTCCTCCGCAAAATTGGAAGATTCATAAGCCCCCTGCACAAAATTCAGCCTTGGGTATGGTTTCAGAGCATCCAGGCTGATCCTCTCTTGGTCTGCCAGAGGATGCCCTTTCCGCAGAAACACATGGGGAGCTGTTGTAAATAACTCATAAAATTCCAGATTATATTCCTCAAAAACTTTTACCAGTACATTTTCGTTAGCCCTGCTCAAATAAAGAACCCCAAGATCACTGAAACGGTTCCTGACATCCATGATGATCTGAAAGGTTCGTGTCTCATTCAGGATAAATTCATATCTTTCCTGACCGAACTGCTTCACTAGCTCCACAAAAGCATTGGCAGCAAACGTATAGTGCTGCGTGGAGATGCAGAACCTTTGCTTTTCCGGCTGATTATCTATGTAACGAGATTCCAAAAGCTTCATCTGCTGCACAACCTGCCTTGCATATCCCAAAAACTCCATCCCCTCCGTAGTTAATGCAACCCCTGTCCGGCAACGGTTAAAAATGGTAATCTTTGCTTCACTCTCCACTTCTTTGATCGCTCCGGAAAGACTTGGCTGTGAAATGAACAATTCTTTTGCCGCTTCTGTAATAGAACCCTTTTCCGCTACCGTAATCATATATTTTAATTGCTGTAATGTCATATCCGTTCCTCCAGTCATGCCTCTATTATATAAGTGATACCAAACAAATACAAGCAATACTATTTTAAAAATTTTCCTGCTTGATTTTACGCCCAAAATGCGTAAGCGTGCTTCTGGAGATATTCTCGGAGCCAAAGGGCAAAAGTAACCCGCGCAGAAAAGAGGAAGCCACAGAGAAATCGGAAACTATAGAGGATAGCGTACAGCAGGCAGCCGAAAGCCTCGAACCGGCAGAATAAAGCCGTTCTTTGAGTAAGTAGAAGTATATTAATGAATACTGTATTTGGCAGTAAAACAAACTTGTGGGCGCTTTTGAGACTATCTATAAGGAAAGGAGAGGTCGGGCATATAATAGCTCGCAGATAGTCAGCTTAGATAATAATATTAATAATATAGTGGGTGTTAGGTCAATTGTATCTGATAAAAAATCAATGTTAACAACCTAACTCAAGCAACTACAACATATAGTGTTTCTTTTAATTGGCACGGGATTCCCTGTGCCTTTCTTTATTTATAACCACTAATACGATTAAAATATTGCACAAAATTCGCCCATAAAAACCAGCATATTTACTATTGACATAAGCTCCAAAAAATGCGGCGCAGCCCTTGTTTATATTACTTTTTTAAGGGGGCTGCATCGTATGAATTTAATTCAAATCTTAGTCGATATTATCTGTAACACATTACTTGATCCACATGTCCTTGAACGGGCCAGAAACCAATGTTAACAACCTAACTAAAGCAACCACAATATATAGT
>NZ_KE159749.1:0-2755 GCF_000403455.2 Dorea sp. 5-2
TGGTAAGCCTTTCTTTTTTCTCAGAGCATTCAGCTCCTTCAGGCATTTATTGTTTTCCTTGTTATTTACCCTGGCAGTAACGGATGCCGGACGGCTTGCCGCACACACAGGTGAGGAAATTCCAAACGCAAAAGCAAGAAGCATAATCAAGCCCACAACATATCGTTTTATATTCATCTTCATCATTTTTTACCCCGCCTGTGAATTTCTGGAATCATAATACTTTCTATAAGTCATTGTCTGCTCTTCCCCGGTTTTCTTATTTTTGAACTTCACCCGGATACCATCATAAGGCCTTGATGTAGTAATCCTGGTGGAATATGAGGTCTTATTCTTAACTGCTTTCGTTTTTCCTTTCCCCTTTTTTGTATTCGTCACTTCTGTGATTACCCAGCCCTTTTTTGCTTTGACTGTTACCTTTTTATTCTTCAAAGTCTTCTTTGTGACAAAAACATTTTTCTTCTTTAAGACTGACAGGGCGCTTTTCCCGTTTACTTTAAAAACGGATGCCGGACATGTATATTTTACCGTAAATTTGTGGGAAAGCTTTACACCATTTACTTCACATGAAATAGTTGTACTTCCTGTCCGGACCCCATATGTAATTATCAGTCCATTGGCATCTGCCTTTACCTTTGCCACTTTTTTATTGGAGGACTTTACCTTTGTTACCTCTGCCCCATCCATCACTGCATCAATGTATATACTGGTCCACCCAGTATAATTGTCGTCATCAACCGGTTCGACAACCCAGCGGTTATCATAAAATTTACTGAATCTCTCATCAAGCTCTGCGTGGACGGTTCCCGCCTTAAGCGGACTGATAACCGCCAGGGCGCATATAAGGAACACCCCCAGAATACATCCCACTGCCTGTCTTTTTGTGTAAATTCTCTTCTTCATTATAAATCCCTTCGCAACTGTTCAAGATCTTCCCAGTTACATTCCTCCTTCATTTTATTTTTGTAACTGCACAGTGAATACCCTCGCTTCGCTAGAGCATGTTTGATAATTGCTTTCTGCCAGATGTGACCGATGAAATCTGCCGTAAGTATCGCAAAAGCCGCCGCAAAGCGGCATACTTCCTTTTACGGCTTTGCGCATCATGTTATGCTGCACGGCAGATTTATCTGGCGCGCAGTATACTTATTTTTCATTGTCTAATCATAAATATCTGACCTCAGAAGTGAATAGACTTCCAAATCAACAATCCCCCTTCCTTTCCAAAAGCTCACCTGTCTGAGAAGTCCTTCTTTCTGGAAGCCGGTTTTCTGAAGAACTCTTTTTGACCGTACATTTTCCGGAAGTAAAGTAGCCTGAATCCGGTTCACACCGATCTCTCCAAACAGATAATCCGTCATTGCATGAACCACTTTCACGGCTATGCCTTGTCCCCAGAATTCTTCTCCAAGGCGGTAGCCGATCTCTACCGAATTGACAGCCTCGTTATATTCAAACATCTCCGCCGTGCCGATTATACGTTCCGGATTTTCCGGAAGACAGACTCCGGCAATAATCCACCGTCTCTCTGCAAAGTCGTATTCCCCCAACTTCCATATGGCTACTTTTAGTAATTCCCGATCCTCAGCATAGAGAAACTCAGGTATATACTTGAATACATTTTTGTTTCTACAGACTGCAAACAGTGAATCTGTATCTACTTTTTTCATCTTACGGATAATAATATCCTCTGTTTCAATATATGGAAATTGTTCATAAAGATCCCGGCTCATATTAATCACTCCCCAAGATAATGACTGCAATTATTATACCATCCCATATCCTGGACTGTCAAAATATTTGTTACGATCTCACCGCCTGGAAGCGCTCATGCGTACTGTTCACTCCATGACCAGTAACATTCGCAAATCCATCTAAAATTCGCTCTGCGAATGGGATTTGCTCATTTCTGAATCACTTTCTTACGGTCTGTACAGTAAATGCACAGACCTGTGTGAATAGTAACCTCCTTACGTTACCCTTCTATCCCTCTTCATGAATCTCTACAAGTATAATATCAGGGCCTATCTTTTTTATACATTTGTAGGGGATGATATACTCCGAGCCGTCACTGAAAAAGCCGCAGAATTTCCCTGCCTTTGGTATTATTATCGCCTCAATGCAGCCATTGCACTCATTGATAATCAGATCTGCCACATATCCCAGCTTCTTGCAGTCACACGCATTAATGACTTCCTTGTTCTGTAATTCACATAAACGCATAGAACTCCTTTAATAAAAAATCCGCATATGCTAATCACTTTTTAGTATATGCGGATTTTCGTTATTTGTTCTATTCTGATATATCAATTACTGAAACAGGGCAGTCATCCCTGGCTTCCATCGCTGTGCTCTCACACTCTGGCGCAACTTCCTTATATGCTTCTGCCACACCGTCGTCATTAAATCGGAACACCTCCGGGCAAGCTGCAACACATGCACCGCAGGATATACATCCATCATTTACCTTTGCAGTCATAGGAACTCCTCCTTCATTTCTTTTTATGAAGTGTTCCCTTTTTTCCGCGCTTCATACAAGTTATCTGATAATCGTGCCGGTTTTTCCTTTTAATGCATCTGCCAGCCTGTCAAATGATGTGATTAGTGCACTTCTTCCTTCTCTTTCCTCAATAAATTCTACGGATGCTCTGAACTTCGGCAGCATATTATAGACGCCAAAGTGTCCGGCCTCCATATATTCTTTTGCCTGCCCGACAGTGATCTCCCCAAGCTCTTTCTCATCATGACGACCCAT
>NZ_KE159749.1:6745-7338 GCF_000403455.2 Dorea sp. 5-2
AGTACAATTATACAATTTTGCAAGGAGGTTACTACGATGATCTTAGTAAACACTGATTATATCCCCGGGAAGAATTTCGAAATGATTGGTCTTGTGAGAGGGACGATGATTCAATCTGTACATGTAGGGAAGGATATTATGAACAGCTTCCGCACACTCGTGGGCGGTGAGCTTACCTCTTATACAGAGATGATGAACGAGGCAAGGGCTGTTGCCACAAAGCGGATGTCTGACGATGCCGCTGCCATGGGTGCAGACGCAGTGGTTAATATCCGCTACTCATCCAGCCAGGTAATGCAGGGTGCCGCCGAGATTATGGCATATGGAACCGCTGTAAAATTTATATAAAAAGATAATGTGTTACTATTTGTTGCTATTCACGGGACAGGAATGCGCGTAAGCTGCGCATTCCGTCAGTAATGGCCTCTTAAAGAGCATCCCCGGTGAAACTGAAAGGTATTTAAACCGGGTTATACCAGCATCTCCAGAATCTCTTCCTTTGGCTTTGCCCCGACTTCACGTTTTACAGCCTGTCCATCTTTGAATACCATAAGTGTCGGGATGGACATCACCTTATATTTCCTTGCAAGCTC
>NZ_KE159750.1 GCF_000403455.2 Dorea sp. 5-2
TTCATCATCAAGGGACTCAAAATCCACTCCGTCTCTCACAACCATGGCTGCAAGCCCCGGTCTGTCAACCGCGTCCCCCTTCCCGTGAGGTATCGCAATACCTTCGCCGATTCCTGTGGTGCTTTCCTCTTCCCTGGCATACACCAGTTTCCGGTAGCCTTCCGTATCATTGATCTTCCCGCTCCTGACCATAAGCTCTACGATCATATCCAAAGCCTCTTTCTTCGACTTCGGCACCGCGTCAAGAGATATACTCCTTACATCCAGTAAATCTGTAATCCTCATTGTTCATCCTCCTTATCTGCCTGTCACCTGCTTATATACTGCCTCTATCTCCGGTTTTGTTGCCAGATATTCAGAAAATGCACTGGCACTTCCCGCCGCAATTCCCATATGGAATGCATGCTCATAATCCTCTTTCTCCATCCATCCTGCAATGAATCCGGCAACCATAGAATCTCCTGCTCCCACACCATTCACAAGCTTTCCATCAGGCACCGGCGCTTCAAATATACTGCCGTCTGCTGCCACAAGCACTGCACCTTCCCCTGCCATGGAAACCAGGACATTCTGTGCTCCCTTTTCCTGAAGCCTGCCTGCATACGGCACAACCTCTTCCCTTGTCTTAAGCTCTACTCCGAAGATCTCTCCTAGCTCATGATTATTGGGCTTAATCAGAAACGGGTGATAGGGAAGCACATTCAACAGCAGGTCCTTCGTCGCATCTACCACGATCTGTACGCCTTTTCCCTGAAGACTCTCCATAATCTTCTGATACGCATCATCCGGCATGGATGCCGGAATACTTCCGGACAGGAACAATACGTCCCCCTCCCCAAGTCTGCCTAGCTGCTCCATCAGCATCCACTGCTTCTCCTCACTGATCTCTGGCCCCTGGCCATTAATCTCCGTCCCATCAATGGACTTAAGCTTCAAATTAATTCTCGTAAGCCCTTCCTCGATTTTTATAAATCCATTCTTTACACCCATGTCTTCCAGTCTTCTGATTACCTCATCCCCGGTAAATCCTGCGACAAATCCAAGCGCCGTACTGGGGATACCGAGATTCATCAGTACAATAGATACGTTAATCCCTTTTCCTCCGGGAAGCAGAAGCTCTGAACAGGTACGGTTCGTAAGCCCCAGCTTAAAATCCTTCACAGACACAATATAGTCCAGGGATGGGTTGAAAGTTACTGTATATATCATCCTGTCTCCTCCTTTTCTATCTCTTACTCTTTGCTCAAGTTTGATTTTGTAAGCTTATTATAACGTCATATTCAATCAAAATCAATCAATTTATTTCACAAAATATCATAATTGTTTTTGTAACATTTGCACAATTTTAACTGTTTATGATATAGTTTGCTTATTTCGAATTTGGGACGGGGCATTTTTAAAAATGCCCCGTCCCCACTTCCTTTTGCGAAACATCCTTGCCGGCGTATATGACATAAAAAACGTCAAGTATAAAATCAAGCCGGATGCCCAGCATAAAGCAAACAGCCCCTGGAACATTACAGCGAATTTTTTGATTGATATAAGCTTTTCTGCGAAGGATATCTCCGGCATGCTTGGGGAATATGAGCAGAACCACAGAACCGGAATGGATATCCCGGCGATGGCTGAAATGATCTATGATTATACCTCAGGCTATCCTTATTTGGTTTCGCGTATCTGTAAGTTAATGGATGAGCGTGTCACGGGAAGCACCGCCTTCCCTGGAAACGCAGATGCCTGGACAAAGGCAGCAGTCACAGATGCCGTAAAAATACTGCTGACTGAAAAAAATACTTTATTCGAAACAATTGCAGGAAAATTAGAGATTTATCCCAGGCTGCACGATCTGGTATATAAACTGCTGTTTACTGGGAATGTCATTTCATCAGCCCTATGAATCAGGCAATCGAAATAGCTGAAATGTTTGGTTTTATCAATAATTTATCTAGAAATGTCGTTATCTCAAACCGGATTTTCGAAACTGTCTTTTATAATCTGTTCCTTTCAGAAGAAGCTTTGTCAAGCAAGATTTACAAAGCTTCATTTAAGGAAAAAGAATGATTTGTACAAAACGGACATTTAAACATGGAAGTAGTGTTAGAAAGATTGGTCATCCATTTCAATGATCTGTACGGCGATTCGAAAAAGTCGTTCCTGGAAGAAGCAGGGCGCAGATATTTTCTGCTTTATCTAAAACCAATTATTAACGGAACTGGCAATTACTATATCGAAGCACAAACCCGGAACATGGAGCACACTGACGTAATCATAGATTATAATGGCGAGCAATTTATAGTGAAGCTCAAGCTTTGGCGCGGGGATGCTTATAATGAAAGAGGTGAAGAGCAGCTTTCAGGCTATCTCGACCACTATCATCTGAAGGAAGACTATATGAGCTTGCAATTGGGGACGGGGTATTTTTAAAAATACCCCGTCCCCAACTTTCAACTTTTATGCTTCAACCTCTACATGGTCAAGTTTCCAGATATCGTCAATATACTCCCGGATTGTTCTGTCGGAAGAGAATTTTCCACAGCATGCCGTATTCAGAAGCGCCTTCTTTGCCCAGCCTTCCTGGTCTCTGTAGGCTTCTTCTACCTTCTTCTGTGCCTCGGCATATGCGCGGAAATCTTTCAGTATGAAATACATGTCCGCGCGGTTGCCGCCTTTAGTGTAAAGAAGAGAGTTATAAAGGTCACGGTACATCTCTCTGTCACCATGAGAATAGGTTCCGTCTACCAGCTGGTCAACTACCTTGCGGACATCCGGATCACTGTTATAGATTTCTGCCGGATTATATCCTCCGTTCTGTTCGTAATTGATAACTTCGTCTGAGCTCAGACCAAAGATAAATGCATTCTCCTCGCCG
>NZ_KE159751.1 GCF_000403455.2 Dorea sp. 5-2
GGGCGGCACAGCGCCAGCCCCTCCGGTCTGTTGGTTCCTATTCGTCAAAGTCCGGGTACAGTTCCAGACTGTCAAACTCCGCGTCCGTCATGGCGCGCAGCTTATGAAGGGCGCTGTCGGTCAGTTCCGTCAGCTCCGTTTCCTCCGGCGAGAGATAGCCGCGCATCTCGGTCAGGCTCTCCATCAGTCCGGCGCGGGTTCCGGTGTTGTAAATGCACATCAGATTCATTTCTTCAAAGGTAAAGTGTCCCATATCAAAGCTCCCTTTCCGCGCTCTTTTTCGGCGCTGTCTTTTTGCTTTCCTGCTTCGGCTGCTGGTGGAGCTGTTCCACCACCGATTTCCGCTTGTCTTGTTCCTCCCGGTGGACAGCCGCCGCCAAATCCATCAGGGAAATCGGCTGGCCGCTTCTGGCCTGCTGTTCCAGCTGGGCTACGGTCGGCTCTTTGGGACCGTTGTTGATGATCCCGTCAATCATGCCGTAATCGTCCTCCATAGACATTTCCGCATTTTTCAGCGGGTTCGCGTCAAGAAAACCGGTGATCTGCTGAAAGCCAAAGCTATCGCAGTAATGACAGGATAACGCGCCGTCCCTGCGGATGGCAACGATGTCGCTGACGCTCATGGAGGGGCTGTGATAGTCCCTGGGGGGTTCGTTGTTGAAGCGGTAGAACAGCTGCTCCGCCACAACCTCCGGCGTATCTTTGCCGGAAAGGGGCGCGGTGTAGATCAGGTTGTAATTCTCGCGCTCCACCTCGCGCCCGATGGATTGGAGCCAGTCCAGCCCCTCAAAGCGGATTTCCCGCAGGCTGTCATCGTCCTTTACCTGATAAATGGCAAAGCAGTCCCCCTCATGGGAAAGAAACGCCTGCTCCCGTTCCTGCTGGCGGTTCAGCCGTTCCTGCACCAGTGCGTCAAAGGCTGGGCTTTCCTCCCATTCCTCGCGGGAAAGGGCGAACACCGTACCGGGCAGCTGGGATTCAAATTCCTCCCGGTCAAAGAGCATTTCCGCGCCGCCCCCGTCCACCACCGCGTACACCGTCAAATCCTGCTCAAACAGTTCCAGCGCCCGCTCTTTGGAGAGGGGCAGCAAGTCCCCGTCCTGATAGCCGCAGTTTTTCAGATCGTCCTCACACAGCGCCGGGTCCGGCATCGGGTATTCATCCAGCGCCTGCTCCGGCGCGTCGGGCAGCGGGGCGGCTTCTGCGGCATGGCCGATGGAATCCAGCGCCCGCGGGTTTTGGCTGGCGGGCAAAAGGGCGTATTCCCGTTCCTGCTCGGCGGTCAGCGGCTGGGGGTAGTCGATACAGCCAAAGGCAGTGATGGAATCCTGTTCCACCTTTACCGGCGCGGCAAGTTCAGTGATGGTTTTCCCGTCCATCAAAGGATAGGTTCCCACATCCAGCGATTCCTGGGTAATGTAATAGCGGAACATGGAGGGGTCCTGCTCCGGCAGTTCGGTGGGGATTTTCCAGGAGGATTCCGGTTCAGGGGAAACCTCTGGATTCTCCTTATCGGCCTGCGGATTTTCCGGCTGCATGGTTTCTTTTCCGGCGTCCTGCTCCGGCCCGGATTCCAGATCAATGCCGCGCTCCTTGCAGACCTCCTGAAAATGGCGGTCAATATCGGCAATCAGAGTACCGGCGGTCTTGTTGATGGTTTCCAGGCTGGCCCGCAGTTCCTTCAGCTCCTTGCCCTGGCTCCAGTTCGCAATGTACCCAAAGCTGTTTGCGCCGGTCTGAATCCCAAAATATTGGCAGACCGCGTAAGAGATGCTCTCGGCCTCCACCTCCTCAGTGCGCCGGTCCTTTTTATGATCCTGCAAAAACCGCTGGGCGGTCTTTTCGCCGCCGTTAAAGTCCAGGCCGGATTCATCGGTCAGCGGGAGATGCCCTTCCTCCGGCAGTTCCAGCGGCTTTGCGGTTATGACGGAACCGGCGTGGTTGACGATAACCCGTTCCTCGACCGCAACCGGCGCGCCGGGGTCATCATCGGAACCGCGCAGGTCATAACAAAACAGTCCGTCCGGCAGATCGTCTGCGGCAATCCGCTCATTGGAGAACAGGGCTGGCTGTCCAAACAGCTCCACTTCCTGATACAAGGGCGCGTCCGGGTTGTCCGGCACATCAAAGTTGTGCAGCTTGCTGTGGGCGATCTCATGGACAGCGGCGGAAACCGTCTGCACCTCGCTCATGCCCTGGCGGATGGCAATGCGCTGCTGGCTGGAAGAAAAATATCCGTCCGTATCCGCGTCCATTTCCTCAAACGCAAGGGGAACCGGGGCGGAGCGTTTCAGCGCCTCCATAAACGCCTCAAAGTGCCGGACATTCCCGAACAGGTCCGCCGCCAGGGAGGGCAGGGGCTTTCCGTCCGTCTGGCTCACATCAAAGACCTTGACCGGACGGAACAGCGGGATTTCCACCTCTTTTTCCTCCATGACCACCCTGCCGTTTGCGTCCAGCATTGGCGCGTGGGTGTCCGGGTCCAGCTTCTGCTCCTCGATTTTCTTCTTATAGGGGGTGGGCGCAATGATGGTGATGCCGCGCTCGCCCTTTTTCACATGGCGCTCAAACTGATTCTTCCACTTGTTATAGCCAGCCACAAGGGTCGCGTCCGGCTTCTGCATATAGATCAGCATGGTATTATTGACCGAGTAGCGGTGGAACCGGGACATCACCGACAGATAGCGCATATACTTTTCGCTCTCAAACAGTTCCTTGATGTTCTGCTCAATGCCCTCGGTGATTTCCCGCAATCGCTCCCGGTTGGTAGGTTTCTCTGCCATTTCCTTGTTTCTCCTTTCCAAATCCATGATTTTTGTTAGGTGTTCTGCAATCCATGTTTTTTGTTCCTCGATGCCATCCTCCATCAGAAAGTCCAGAAGATACTCCACATAGTCCTTTTGGTGCAGCGCCTCCACAAAAAGGGGGTGCGGCTCATCCTCTGGGGTCAGGGGCGCAAGGCCGGTTTCCCAGCCCCGCAGCAGATGGGCGTAGTCTGCCAGCGCGCGGAAACACCGCTGCTTTGATTCCCAGAACTTCTGCACTTCTGACTTTTGACGGACATAGGTTTTCTTCGGGGGCGCCTGGCTGTCATAGAGCAGTCCAAAATCCTGGGCCAGTTTTTCCGCAGCCTCTTTGGGGGAGAGGTTATACAGTCTGGCGGCAAAGTCGATCACATCACCGTCCGCCCCGCAGCCGAAACAGTGAAAGCGGCGGTCTAATTTCATGCTGGGCGTCCTGTCATCGTGAAAGGGACAGCAGGCCATACCGTTCCGCTTTACCTCGATTCCATAGTGTTCCGCCGCTTCTCTGGTGGTGATGGACTGCTTTACCGTTTCAAAGACATTCCCGCCCATGCTTATTGACCGGAGGAGGATTTCAACGGCGGCTTATAGCCTGCGGCCCTGGCGCGTTCACTGGCGGCTTTGCGCCGCTTTTCGCTGTACGGCTCCCGGACCGATACGCAGCGTTTGGGGACAATGAAGTTGTGGTCGTCCTTCTTGATGATCTGCTCCGGGTATTTTTCCGCCAGCTGCTCCAGCTTCTTCATCAGCTTGGGGTCATGGGTATAGACCTCTGCCGCAGACTCGGCCTGGTTATAAAGGAGAACCGTTTCCTGTTCCAGCAGCGACAGCTTCATCACGAGCCTCCTTTCCGCTGGCCAAAGTCCAGCTTGAAGTTCACATACTCGCCGGTATCCTCCAAAAGCACATCCGCGTCATAGGTTTTTCCGGTTTTTTCCGAGTAGCAGCCGGTGAGCCTTGCCCGCCCGTCTTTTAAGAGGGCCGCGACAACGGCCTTGGTGGGCTGTTTCTTCTTGGCGCTCCACCACTTGCTGTCTTTCCAGATGGCAAATCTGCAAGTTTCACTTTGGCAGAAAAATCCCTTTTGCGATTCTGTAACCTCACCGCCGCACCGGGGGCATCTGCCTACTGCTTCGCGGGGCGGGGAGAACAGGTACTCGGTCCCCTTAACCACCTGATAGGTTGCCGCCAGCTCCCGCAGCATGGCGTAAATCCCGGACAGAAACTCCTCCGGGGAAAGCTCGC
>NZ_KE159752.1:0-734 GCF_000403455.2 Dorea sp. 5-2
AATATTTAGATTTCTCCGTGATTGGGACAATCACGCTGCGACTATTTTCAATAGGAGCCAACTTGCATATTTGGAAAATATGCCAAAACTGAGGGCATGGGGAGCGGAATCCCCATCAAGTTTGCCGGGTAAGAAAAATCCACGAAGTGGGTTTTGAGTAACTCAGGCGAATCTTGCTCTAATTATCCCGAATTCGGGATAAAAAGAGTTATACCGAAAAGTATCTTATCCCGAATTCTTTAATAGAGCCTTATAAATTGAGCTTTCTCATATATAAATTCGGGATAAGATTTTCCAGCTTGTTGTCAATGTTCTTCTAAAAAATTCGGGATAAGATTTTTTTATTTCAACCCATACAATCGTTTCAGGACAGCATCATCATTGACATCATAAGGTGATTCCTCTGCCGATACTTTTGGGAAATAGTCACCTGTTGCTTCTTCCATAGCTTTACGCTTCATCTCTGTATCTGCATGTGCGTAGATTAATGTCGTAGAGATATCTGCATGGCCGAGCCACTGGGATACCATTGTCAGATCCATTCCATGCTGGTATAAATGCATGGCACGGCTATGCCGGAAAATATGAGGGTGGATTTTCTCCGGCACTTCAGGGAATGCCACATGGGCAGTCTTTGCATATCCATTCATAAAGGCCCTAACCGTGTCATCAGAGATTGGGCTGCATACATTCTTCCGTATTGTATAAAATAACTGTTTCCGGGAGTACTCTGG
>NZ_KE159752.1:744-1246 GCF_000403455.2 Dorea sp. 5-2
GGAGTGATGCCAGTATATAGTTGTGGGGGATTTGAGAATGGAATAGAAGCCAGATATCCACTGTTGCTTTGCGGACATACTGTAATTTTAGAAAATGAGCGGCTTTCCAAGGCATTATCTTTGTTGGAAAGGAAGAAACAAGAAATTGTATTCTTATATTTTTTTAAACATTATACTTACCAGGAAATTGCAGGGTATTATGGTCAGGCGCATAGTAGTGTTTGGAGCAGGATGCAGACGGTGATGAAGCAGCTAAAAAGAGAAATGGGGAAACAGGAATGAAGGGAAAGAATTTTATTTCGTATGGAGCGATTGTAAAAGCTGCCAATGGTGATCCGGGAGCAATCGAAACAGTATTAGAACATTATGGTGGATATATCCGAAATTTTTCAAAAATGGATGGTTATGTGAATGTAGATGTAGAAAACTATGTAAGGGAACGGTTAATAAACGGTATAATGAAATTCCGTTTTGACAAAGAATAGATCTAACAATAAAACAT
>NZ_KE159752.1:5166-7591 GCF_000403455.2 Dorea sp. 5-2
ACTCTGGCTCGCCGGGATGAAACACCCGCATATACCTATGATAATGGGAAACCGTATCTTTCATAAGGGGGATGGAACGGGACTTGTTGCCTTTCCCGTGCAGCTTTACCTGCGGCGTATCTCCCAGCCGTATATCACAGATTTTTAAATCTATGATCTCCTGGACCCGGGCTGCTGTATCATATATCAGAGACATAAGAAACAGATCCCGTGTTCCTTTTTTGCTGCCGGCGTCCGGCTGTGCCAGCAAAGCCTGGACAGCTCCCTTGCTCAGGTAATCGACGGTTTCTACTTTTTCTGTTTTCTTAAACGGGATCTGGAACAGTGTGGACTGATAGACCACAAGTGAGACATCCCTCATTGCGGCATAGCTGTAAAAAGCCCGCAGACAGTTCAGCCGGTAATTCCGGGTTTTTATACTGCATTTTTTAGTTTCCTCCAAAAAATCAAGGTATTTTTCAGCCATTCCGTCATTCAGTATGTCAAACGTAATGTCTACCAGCCGGATCTGTTTTTGCTCTTTTGTAAAATCAAGCAGCTGGTTCAACGCTGTACGGTAGGCCTTGACCGTATGGCTGCTGCAGTTCCTCTTTTTGGTCAGGTAGTCTGTCAGGAAATCATGGATCATCATATATAGAAGGTTCTCTTTCAGTCTTGCCATGGCTCCACCTCCGGGATAATGCCGGAAAAAGCGTCCCAGTCAACCCCCTTGTTTTTTACCAGGTTTTCTGGAAGGAGATGGATGTAGTACGCTGTTTCCGCCAAGGTATAATGGCCCATATAAGCCCTGAGCCGCGGGAGCATAGCCGTAAGGTCTTTCTGTCCATCCATCCAACGGTTCAGGTTTGCTGAGGCGAACCTGTGCCGGAGGCTGTAAATCCTTACATGTGGGAGATTCTCTTTTGGGATATCCGGATTTGCGGACTTCCAGCATTTCTGGAACTGACGGTTCAGCCATGCCCCGTCTATCGGCCCGTCTGCAGAGCCAGGGAAAAAGTATCGGTTATCTTCATAAAAAAACTGGCGCATCTTATCGTAACGTCTGCAGAGCGCAAACATGTCATCAGACATAACAACAAACCGCTCTTTTTTCTTTTTGGTATTCGTAATAAGTATTTCACCCGTCTGAAAATTGATATTCCGCCTGTGCAGCTCCCTTCCCTCCTGTGGGCGTAGGCCGCAGGTATAGATCAGGCGGAACATCACGGGAAGCATAAGATGGGAATGCGGAACCCTGCTGCTCTCAGGCAATGCGTCAATCGCAGAAAACAGCCTGGAAAGCTCGGCATCTGTGAACATATACACTTCCTTTGGCTTGGGATTGCCAAAGTACCTGTCAGGGAGGACATAGGCTTCTTGGCCACTGAGGTTCATGTATTGCGCAAGCAGGCGGATGGCGCGTGCCCTGCCCTGGACTCCCTTTGTATCGTCATTATCTTTCAGTACCCACGACATAACCAGACGTTCCGTAAGTTCATTACACTCTGGATAGGAATCTGAGCAATACCGGTCAAAGCTATGCAGCGCTGCCGCATACGGTTCCTTCTCATATCCAAGGGCAGCCCTCGCCGATATCATCCCCTGGATATACTCCGCAAAACAGCTGGTATAATTATTATTCATTGCCATATCCCTCCCCTGCCACTTCAATCCCGGAAAAATCCAGGGCACATTCCTTTAGATGCGCACTGTCCAGGGAGATATATTGCTTTGAAGAATCCACACTCCGGTGTCCAAGGATCTGTGCCGTTGTCATGATAGGGATTTCTGCAAGCGTGAGTTCTTTCCCAAGCGTGCGCCTTAATGCATGGAACCCCTTGCCGTCATGGGCATAGCGTTCTATCCCTGCTTTTTTCTGGTAACCTGACCAGAGATGCGACAACGCCATCGTTCTGTTGAATGGCAGGTATGGGTGGAGTGCCCGCAGAAAAATAAACTCAGAACGTGAATCAGGCCTTCCGTTCAATATATATTCCTTCAATGCTTCTCCCACATCCGGCAGTAAAGGCAGCACAAGCGGGTTCCCGGTTTTCTTCTGGATCAGCCTGATCTCCCCGCCCCTCCAGTCAATATCTGTCAGTTTCAGGTGGATGATGTCACTGCCGCGCAGGCCATTCCTTGCGCTCAGGAGAATGATCGCGTAATCCCGCTTCCCCATGACAGTTGACCGGTCAACCTGCGCAACTGTGCGCTGTATCTCATCTTTTGTAAGCGGATGGAAAACTCGCTTTTTTCGGATGACAGGCAGCGACAGGACGAATTCATAAGGGATATCCAGGCCTTTCTCTGTATTAAGGAACTGGTGGAACTTTTTTAAGAAAAGCTGGAGGTCATGCAGGCTCCCTTCCGCATACTTTCTGGATGCCAGTGTCATAAATCCTGAAAAACTGTGTGCATTCACATCAAGGGCGTCATCTACACCCTG
>NZ_KE159753.1 GCF_000403455.2 Dorea sp. 5-2
ATCCTCTGTCATGCCTATAAATGACAGGGCGAAAAAAACTATTATATTGACTGCTGCTATCATTATGGTAATCACTGGTTTTTTCATGCTTAGATTTTCTCATTAATCCAAAAGGATGTCAACTATATTTTTTGTCTATACAACCAAAGCGTTGCTTTTATGAACTACAGTTCCTCCTCTTCTATGTAAAGTCCGTCCCAGTTTCCCCATTTTGGCCTTCTGTGTTTTGTCAAAAAGCGCTTTACCGGAGTCCACATATTCTCTGTCTCCTCCATAATTAAACTCCCCGTCTCCTGCTCTGCTATCCAGTCATGCTCCGTCTTGTCATATTCATATATATCCTCATCCACATAATTATCTTTAAGAGCTCCAGACCCGGGCTCAGTCTTTTCTGCCTCTTTTTCCTCCCCTCCTTCCTTCAGACAGTGTCTGGCAACCTTTTCTAAACTATAGTTCTCCTCCATTGTCTCCTTGTGAAGAAAAAACACCATCTGTACACACTCCTGATCCTTATAATCTGCCCTCTTTACAAAATATTCTGTCAGAGTATGGAATTCATCCCACAGATTTTCCGTTCCCGGCGGGTAATAGCAAAAATAATATTCCCCGCTTTCATAATAGATGTATTCCGGTTTAAGCAGTATCCGGTTAATATCCAGAAGATATCTCTTTGTCTCACCGACCACTGCCAGAAGCCCTCTTAGGAAGTTTCTGATATCATTTCCGCTGATTACATTTCTCTCATATAATACTCCCAGCGACACCTTGCCACTTACATTATAATCATAGTAGCTTTTTCCGTCCGCCCCTCTCCCTTTTATTTCCAG
This sequence comes from Dorea sp. 5-2, assembly GCF_000403455.2. Lineage (GTDB taxonomy): Bacteria > Bacillota > Clostridia > Lachnospirales > Lachnospiraceae > Sporofaciens. The sequence goes on from NZ_KE159753.1 coordinate 828, forward strand.
CAGTCCCTCCACATGATTTACCTGCAGCATGCGCATCTGGTAATCCTCGTGATAGACCTCTTTTTCTTCAATCGTTATCTTCCGCTCCATATTCTGGTTTTATTTCAACCTCCTTTTATTCCGAATATTCGTTTCCGGATCCGTAATCCTCATCCGCTTCAGCACAGACAGCCTCATTCTCCTTTTTGATGCTGTCACTGCCACCTCAATTTCATTCTCTTCTATGGATACTGTAACTTCCATCCTGTCAAAGAGGATACATTTTCCGCGGACCCTCTCCTCAAACAGCGCTCTTATTTCTCCCTCCCCTGTTCCGCCCTGGTTCCTTGCCTTCGTACTCCCCACTGCCACTGTTTCATATGCAGCGCCGCAGATCACGTTTTTGTCATGGTAATAAAACATACCAAAGATACTGCTCATAATCAGCAGAAGAATTACCGGCATCAGAAATGATATCTCTATCGTATAGCCTCTCATATCTCACCTCGCATCTCATGCTCCTCATGTCTCACCTCTCATATCTCATATCAAACCTCCCATATCATGCCTCCTGGCATACAAGCATAATCAGATAGCCGCATGCCAGAAACGGAAAAAATGGAATTCCTGTCCCCCCTGCCATTTTCCTTATGCTTAATATCACTACTGCTGTAAGAGCCAGCAGAAAAAACGAGATACTCAACACCTCCGCCAGTCTGCGGATTCCCAGATAGCCCCCAAGGATTAAGATTCCCCAACTGTCCCCATATCCCATCTTTTCTCCCGTTATCATGCTGATCAATAAAAATACTGCTCCCACTCCTGCCCCTCCTGCCGTTTCCCATACAAAACGATACCCCCGGAAAGTCTGGTACAGAAAAACTGCTGCCCCGCATACACCTAGCAGAAGCACCGGAACTCTCCTCTTTTTGATGTCAATATACGAGAACAGGCACAGGATGCCAAACACCACCACATCTTTTATCTGCCACATCTTGAACACACCCCCTTCCCTGCCGCCTCTGATACCGGAACAGCATATACAGTCCTCTTTAAGCCGCTGCAGGCTAAAGTGCTGTGATATCTGTCTCCATTGTCCGTAATATACACTCCCCCCGCCGCGCCGCCTCCACAATGTTCGCATGGATAATATTTTCCGCCCGAACTGTTCCTCAACGCCTTTACCTCTGTATCAGACACCATACGAATGGACAGCTCCAAATAGGTACAGTGATAATCCTTATGATAGACAATTCCATTTTCTGTAATATATACAGTGTCATCTTTTATATTTCCAAAGAAATGTTTTTCATATCCTGTCCACGCTTTAATACGTATGGATTCCTCGCAGGTAATGGTTGGAACCGCAAAGGCAGGAAGCGGCAGATGCACTTCATACTTTGCCTTAAGTGTACCGGTCCCGGTGACTGCCGACAGACAGGACTCCTCACAGTGAATCCCTCCTCGGCCTCCCTTTATCATACTCCTGTCCAGGCGGTCTCCTCCTATTTCATTTATTATATCATTTTCTAGTTTCGAAGGTATTATTATTGTTGCTTCACAGGCATCCTGCATCAGTTGTTTTCCGGCGCTTTGCAGTCCCGATCGTACAGAGGTTCTGACTGCGGAAAGCTCCATAAGATACAAGAGGCTTACAATCGCCAGGAAGAAAAACGGCACCGCCAAAGCTGCTTCCACAGTAATACTTCCTTTTACCCCTTTTCCGCTTTGATTCTTATTAAGATTTTTATTACAGTTCCTGCAGGCAGGTGCAGATGCCTTTCTGTAAAAATGAGGAAGAATGTTTTTAGAATATTGATAACCTGGCATCGCGAATCCTGCTCCTTTCTTTTTTTCTGTTTTATGGTTATTTCTCTGTCTGGGAATTCCAGAAAGGCACCTGCACCTGCCTGCAGTCTGTAATTACTAGTGATATCCAAAGCAGGTGGGAAACTGATAGCTGATCCCCCTGCGGAATATTCGTGTACTCTTAAGTTCTATTTTACTGATACAATAATCTGCCCGGAAATAGCTCTGCCCCTTTTCAGTCCTCAGATTCTGTTCGATCAGATCAAGCGTACGCATTCCTTCCTTCTTCTTATTCCCGAGGAATAAAAGGATTCTAAGATAATCCTTATAGCGCAGTCCCCCTTCTGTGTCTGCCCCGTCATTCTGATCCTCCTCTGTTCCAAGCTTAAGAATCCCTGAGAGTTGGAGCTGCCAGCTATCCCCGGTCTTCACAAGAGGCACCCGGTTTCCTTTCAGCAAGGAGCGTATATCTACCACAGACTCGCCATAGGCCCATGCAAAAATCAATGCCTGCGCTGCTGCCTCTGTAATAGCCGGAATTGCAAGCAGTGAACAAAGAGTTGCTGCCAGAGCCGCTGCCTCCGCCTTTTTTACACTGTCTGTCTGAATACAGGCATAATTTGAAACAAGGCGTAATCGTAACAGCCTCCGCACCACAGCCTCCAGATTCTCTTTATCACTGGGTTTTCCCTCCAGTATATACTCTGCCTGATAATCCAGGACTCCTGTACTCTTCCCGTCAGCTGCCATCGCAAAATGTTCCATAATATACTCCCCGAAAAGCAATGCCTGGACCGCACCTGACGTTTCCGGCACATCTGAAAAATCACCGAAGCCTGTATTCCGTTTCCTGTGAGACGCTGTATCCGCCACCGCAAGACTCTTTTCCGACAACTGCATATCCTTTGGCGTTACCAGTGTAAGAAGCGGAGTATTTTTCAGTGTGTTCACATGTTCGACAGGATTATCCTCTTTTGGAATCTCCCCTTCATTTTCCTCAAGAAGACTTTTCAGCTTCTCCCCGTTTTCCTGTTCCTGTCTGACATAGTCCCTGATCCCGTCCACCTGCTGATCCCAGGAAGCTGTCTCCCCCAGATATTTTTTTGCGCGGTCAATCCCGTATTTATTCTCCATATATGCCGCCGCCTGCTCATAAAAAGCCTGTCCCCCGGAATCCGTAAGAAACTGGATTCTGATAATCTGATGGCTCATATTCCCGGCGCCATACCAGGCAAGTCTGTCAAATAGCAGCTTCTCATCATAAGTTCCCGTCTCATAGGTTCCTTCCAGG
>NZ_KE159754.1:0-1187 GCF_000403455.2 Dorea sp. 5-2
ACGCATCCAGTTCTGCAACGAAGCCGCCTCCCATACGGAAGTTATGCAGAAAAAGGTCGTCCAGTGTATGAATGATATCCTGGAGGATCTCTTAAGCCGCAATGATATAGAGCCCGGGCATGTATATGACGCCACTATCGTGGGTAATACAACCATGAGCCACCTGGTATTCGGCGTACACCCAAAGTCCATGGCGCGCACCCCCTTTGCACCAGTCTTCTGTTCTGCGCAGAATATGCGGGCTGACAGGCTGGGACTTAGGATCAGCCCGTATGCAAATGTATTCCTTCTCCCGAACATTGCCGGGCATGTGGGCTCTGACATTGTGGGAATGATGCTCGCTGTCCGCATAGATTCTCTGGACGGCTGTCATATCGCCATTGACATCGGCACAAACGGGGAGGTCGTCCTGACCAAAAACGGCCGTATGGTAACCTGTTCCACTGCCGCCGGGCCTGCCTTTGAAGGCGCCACCATCCACCACGGAATGCGCGCCGCCCCCGGAGCAATTGAAAGCGTAGAAATCACGGAAGATGCCATCAGTATCCAGACCATCGAAGATCTGCCCCCAATCGGAATCTGCGGTTCCGGGCTGATCGACGCAGTTGCACAGGTGCTGGATGCAGGGATCGTAGAGAACAGCGGACGGATGCTGACTAGAGACGAAGCTGATAAAGCCGGCATTTCCCCAGAACTTTCCAGACGCCTGGCAGAAACTCCCCAGGGCCTTTCCTTCGTCCTCGCATACCGGGAAGGAAAAGATGACATCCTCCTGACCCAGCAGGATGTCCGGGAAGTACAGCTCGCAAAAGGCGCCATCCTCGCCGGCATCCAGACGCTGATGAAAAACCTTGAAATTGCAGAGGAAGATCTTGATTCCATCATGCTTGCAGGCGCATTCGGCAATTACATCCGCAAGGAAAGCGCCCTCAGAATCGGTCTGTTCCCACGCATCTCCATTGACCGGATCTTCTCCGTAGGCAATGCCGCCGGCTCCGGCTCCAGCATGGCGCTGCTATCTGACGCAGAACGAAAGCATGCCTGCGAAATAGCAGAAAAAACAGAACACATAGAATTGTCCATGAATATGGACTTCCAGGAATTCTATATAACTGCCATGTCATTTGAATAAAGAATGTGCCTTGGCACATTCTTTATTCAGACACCAAAAAGACATCATCTATTGT
>NZ_KE159754.1:5350-5826 GCF_000403455.2 Dorea sp. 5-2
TTTTGGCGCTTTCATCATATGATGAATAAGGGAGGAGTACATCTATGAAAATAAAAATACGTGCACTTGCCTGCATGATGTCTGCTGCCCTTTTGTCTGCTTCCTTATATGGATGCAGCACGGAAAAGGCAGATCACAAAAAAGCAAACCAGGAAGAGATCACCCGGCATCAGGATGCCGGTGAAGCGGAACACACACCAGAAGATGAAGATCTTTTGTGGATGGAGGAACTGGAAGAAACAGAGAATAGCTTCTGTTACAGTGTGGACAGCGAGGTGGCAGGCCTGAATCCGGTTACGAATGCATCAGAGGCTGACAACCAGGCATATAACATGATCTGTGAGCCCCTGGTGCGCAATGTCTGCGGTCCAGGGGATACCTCCAGGATGATTCCGGCTGCGGCAAAAAGCTGGAACGTCAGCAGGGACGGGAAGACTTACACCTTCCACCTCCGTAAAAATGCAAAATGGAATGAC
>NZ_KE159754.1:9566-10145 GCF_000403455.2 Dorea sp. 5-2
CAGGATAAATATGAGGAATGGGGCGAAGCATATGGCTCTGCTGTGGATAAAATTATCTGCAGCGGCCCTTTTGAGGCAGCCTCCTGGGTACAGGACAAAGAGCTCGTTGTAACGAAAAATGAAAGCTACTGGGATGCAGACACTATAAAGCTTGACAAAATCGTACAAAAAGTGATCCCGGATCCGGAGGATGCCGTCCGGTTATTCATAAACGGACGGCTTGATGTTGTTTCAGCCTCTGATCCAGAGCTGACTGCACAGATTAAAAAAGCCGGTATCTCCCAGGTCCGGATTGTTCCGGACGGCGCTCCGGAATTTCTGATGTTTAATCTGAACCACGAACTTCTGTCTAACATAAAGATCCGGCAGGCACTGTCTGCCTCATCTCCCCGGCAGGAACTTGCCGATGCACTTCCCGGAGGAGGCCGCCCGCTCTATTCCATCATACCTGATACCATGATGATCGGGGAAAACAGCTATGCCGAACTCGTAAAGGATAAAAATGATTTTGTAAATGATCTTATGGAGAACGAAAAAGAGCCGAAAGCACTTTTTGAAGACGGTTTAAAAGAGCTTGGA
>NZ_KE159755.1:0-1141 GCF_000403455.2 Dorea sp. 5-2
ATTTTTATTCCGGGCATTGGCTGGGTTCTTCGGCCTGCCGGACATCATAAGACCCTCTGTCTGCGTCAGAATGATGTTGTTTTCCGGCTTTGGGTCCATAAACGGTGCAATATCCGTTTTGCTGCCCCAGCGGGCAGAACCGTATTCCACGTTTTTGCGGTACTTTTTGGTGTCCTTTCCTTTGAGATAGACCGCCAGCCGCACAATGGCCGCACCGCAAAGACCAATCAACCAGTCGATCCCAGCACCGGGCCACATGCTCTGAAAGGCATAGGTGAATCCTTCACTTAACCCCAGCAGTTTTTGCGAAGCATCTGCTCCGGGAGCCAACCGCACCGCCTGGCCCAGCTTCGCGAATACCAAAAGGAACAGAAGGTAAGGCAGGTGGAGGATCACCTGCTTTTTCAGGGTATCGGTATCTATCTTCAACGCTCCGGCCCTCCATGCTCCTTGTTCTTTACCTTGTCACGGCCAAGCGCCTGCGCCAGTTCCTTAAATTTGGCAAGCTGGGAAAGCAGCGACGGCCTGGTGCTGCGGGCAAGGTCTTTTCTTGTATATTCCTTAAATGCCGCGGTCAGAGCGTCCGCCTGGCTCGCCTTGAAATACACCGTCCATTTGGGCGGGTCTGTGCCGGGGGCCTTTTCAATGTGATAGCGGACCTCATGCTTTTTGGCGATCCGTTCAAAAGAGCGAATCCGCCCGGTCACTTCAATGGTATTCGCGCCGGGGTTCCTGGCCGTCAGCCGCTTCATGCTGTTGCGGCCAACCTTTGGGGTATTGCGTTCCTGCTCCATCTTTTGAAGTGCGGCGGCAATGGCCGCTTTCAGCACCCGTCCGGTCAGCTTTGACGCCTGGACGGTGATGGAAACAGTTCTTTGTTCAATATCTTCCTGCACCTGCATCCTCCTTCCTGAAAAAATGTAGTTTGTTCATTACCGCGCCTCGCTTAGCGCCTGCTGGCGCGGGGCGTGTTCATGGGCCTTCGCCGCCTGTTCAATCTGAATACGGGCGTGCCGAAGGAGAGTCTTAATCATGGAAGCCGGCTCTTTCACTTCCGAAAGGTGCTCCGTCATGCCTTTGCACTCGTCCGGCAGATAATCCGCCATTGCTTTACAGGCATCTTCCAGATTCCCAATGAAGC
>NZ_KE159755.1:5716-6510 GCF_000403455.2 Dorea sp. 5-2
GACATAAAACGGAGGTTATCCGTATTGTCCGATAAGTCAAGCTGGTAAATGGAATAAGTGCTGATCCCATACTCCTTTTCATAGGAAGAAATACGCTCCAGAAGCAGCGCCGTTTCTCCCTCCATGTGTTCCTCACGCTCAAATGCCGCCAGCCTCATGCGGATTTTTCCGGTATCGCCTGAAAGCAGTTCGTCCGCCATGCGTTCCTTTTCTGCATGGAAATCCGGGTACAGCTCTGCATAGGCCCCGCTGTTCTGCCTGAAAAATTCATCCAGGTCAAAGGCCAAATCCGTGGTGTCATCAAGCCTTATGTCATCCCTGTCAGGTTCCTCCATGACAGGGGCCGGCTGCTGTTTTTCCTCTGGCGGGAGGGGCTGCTTCACCGCAACGATCTCACCCGCCAGCCGGAAGAACTTCTCTGGGTATTTGAACTGCTCACTGAATTTCTCCATCAAGTCGGGGGAAAGGCCGATAAAATCTTCCTCGCCAAGCCCAACGATCAAAAAGTTTCCGGCAACAATATCATACATACGCCTGCCATCGTCATAAAGAGCCCGGTTTAAGGGCATCCCTATGAGCTTGCCTTCGTCATTACAGATCAGCGCCACCGGGTCCTCATAGGGATAAGTTGCCTGAATGTCTCCGCCAACGGCAGCCTGCAATGATTCCAGCCCGCCCTCAATTTCAGTTTCATAGGGAGATTTGCCCGGCTCTACCATTAACACTTTCATAGCTGCATATCCTCCTTCTTTTTATTTGCCGCACCGGGGGCAGCAGGTGCTTTCTCCTGCGTT
>NZ_KE159756.1:0-721 GCF_000403455.2 Dorea sp. 5-2
TGAGCAGAGGGGAACATGGTATTGTATGTTCCGTTACAACGATTGGACGGGCAGACAGAAACAAAAGTGCAAAAGAGGTTTCAAAACAAAAAGAGAAGCAAAAGAGTATGAGGAACAATTTATGCAGACAACAGAAGCAGACATGAATATGAAGGTTGGAGCTTTTGTTGAGACTTATTTCAGGGATAAGCAGGGTGAATTGAAGGAACGGTCTATCAAGAATAAGAGATATATGATTGAACGGCATATCATTCCATACTTTGAAAATAAATCCATGAATGAAATTACACCGGCAGATATTATCCAGTGGCAGAACAAAATACGGGAGAATGGATATTCGCAGACATACCTGCGGATGCTTCAGAATCAGATGACGGTGCTGTTTACCCATGCTTCTAACATTTACAATCTGACAAATAATCCCTGCAAGAAAGTAAAGAAAATGGGGAAGTCAGATGCGGATAAAATGGATTTCTGGACTTATGAGGAGTACCAGCAATTCATTAATATGATTGAAGCGGGAAGCAGATATTATGTGCTGTTTGAGATTTTATTCTGGACGGGTATGCGTATTGGAGAATTGCTTGCGTTATTAAAAAGTGACGTAAATTTTCAGGAGAACAAAATATCCATTTCAAAAACTTATTACCGTACAGGGGGAAAGGATGTCATCACAACGCCTAAGACGGAACAGTCAGTCAGGACAATAGATATTCCAGAA
>NZ_KE159756.1:731-1434 GCF_000403455.2 Dorea sp. 5-2
CTTGCAGAGAAGTTCCGGCTTGTGGGACAGATTGAGAAGCACCATGAGGAACGGTACCGTGCTCTGTTAAAGAATGTGGAGACTGCCGCTGTATTTGAAAAAAGCGAAGTAAAGGTATGGGAATGCCGTAACTGCGGGCACATTGTCACAGGTACAAAAGCTCCTGAAGTCTGCCCGACCTGCAATCATCCCCAGAGTTATTTCGAAGTACATGCGGAAAATTATTAAAAGCGTGTTTTTTCAGAGACAGCTGATACAGCCTCTTATGATGCAAACGCCAAAAGAGTATTTCCATCAAGCGCTGCAAAGATCCCTGCCAGCTGGACAGCCGGAAATCCTAAAAACGGGTTTCCGGCTCTCTTGCTTCACAGCCTGGACGGCCGCTTACAGCAACACTTCATCTTCTTATCCTGTATAACCGCAATATCATATTCACTGATCCCATATCCCAGCAGCTGCATAATCTGAAGTTCGTCTTCGGCATCTGTGACTGCATTATGCGTTTCCCTGTACTGGCCGTCTCCTCTTAGCATTCTCAGTATATGTTCAACGCCATATCCACGTTTAAGTCTTCCGGTCTTGTAACAATCCGCTGAACCCGGTATAAATTTATTATACTGACGGTATGCAGCCAGGCGCATAATATCGTACCATTCATATTCTGAATATTCCGGCAGGTGGTTCTTATCAAAAGACGCATTAT
>NZ_KE159756.1:5085-6821 GCF_000403455.2 Dorea sp. 5-2
ACCTGAATCCGTGAAATTGGTTGTTTTATGAAGCCAATCCTAAATCTGATTGGCTTACTCTTGATAAATGGTCCTTCAAAGACAGTATTTTAATGAATGATGATTGATTTTGGCTCTAAATGACAGTTAGGAATACTGGAAAACCTTAAAAAATGGCATACTTTCCCCTTGGTTTTTCATATGGTTACCTGGTAGGACGATTTTACAATTGGAAATCTGCGAAAGCTGTATATACCTCCGCAAAAGCATGCCGCCATATATTACTTCGGCCAAGGCCTATCAACAACTGACGGGCATGCTCTGTAACGTGGCTTGCCGTCATGATCATGTTCCCGATTACCGTGCGCAGCCTCCTGCGTCTGACTTTATGTTTTGTCTTGGTTCCCTTCCTGCCGATGCTTTCCTGTCCGATCATTCGCAGGATGTTATAGGCCAGGATTGTCAGTTCCAGTACCAGTTCGTTGGTCTCAAATTTGCCGGATGGCAGCCGCTCCACATCCATATCCGTCTTGATCTCGCTGTGGAACTGTTCACATTCGCCGTGGGCATGATACAGGCCTATGACTTCGCGGTCCGTCATCCCAAGGTTTGTCCACCAGGTATTGACCTCTGTGTCGCCTTCCAAAAGGAATGGCCCATATTTATCAATGGTACGGTTTATGATCTCATAACCGGTACGCAGGGTGATGTTTTTTTCCTCACCATCCTCTGATTTATACGAAACTGGTTTCCAGTCGCTTCCAATATAAACGGTCTTTCCATCCCGGGGAGTTTCCACATCCTTACTGTGTTCCTGAGCCATCTTCAGCCAGTCCTCTTTGCTTTCCTTGCGGAGGTTGCGCTTTATGATGAAATGACAGCCCGCTTCCACCAGGATGCCGATATTCTCTGCGGCATCGTTTCCTGAATCCAGGCGGACCAGAAGCGGCTCATCCGTAATCTCCCTGCACATACGGATGGTTTCCCGTAAAAATTCAGGGGTATGCTTCTGGCAGTGCTGTTTTCCTTCCCGGAGCTCACAGTTGACCAGATAACCTTCCGTTCCAATATATGCCATGATCGGCGCGTAGCCGTCATATCCTTTATAAGTTCTGGAGACACCCTGCTTTTTCGTCTTGGAATTATCAAAGGGCGTAACATCAATATCCACTGGCACATAACCATTTGGAAGTTTTCCCGGTACAATGCCATTTTCCCTTAGCATCCGGATGTTTTCTGCAAGGATATAAGAACGCATGGAGGAGCCAATGTCATCCATCCGCTGGCGCAGGGTTTCCTCAGAAGGGATGCTTCTGACAATTCCAAGTGCGTATTTGTAAAAATCCGGGTCGTCATCAAACTCATGGACGGACTCATAAGCAGGTTTTCCCATCGTGAGGAGCCCGATATAAGTGAGCAGGACATCGCCGTTCTTGATTTGGTGCTGTGAACGGTTTGGGGTTACATCCATACGGTTGCAGCGCTTTACAAAGTCGCATTTGCCGAGAATAGCACCGACAACTGCAAGGCCACTGGCTGGGATGATCCGCTCATTGGTAAACTCAATTTTTATCTTTTTCATGATGACTGCCTCCATAGTTTTCTTATGGAGTATTGTATCAGAAAACATCACCAAATGGGTGATATTATTTCATCTTAAAAAAATATCGGAAGGCCGCATAAACAGAGCGATTATAGCATGGAATAATAATTAAGCTTCACGGATTAAGGAAGAAATTAAGAAGCGGGTAGTTTAA
>NZ_KE159757.1 GCF_000403455.2 Dorea sp. 5-2
AGGATAATGGAATTGGAATGTCAGAGGAATTCCAGGAAAAGCTGTTTGATTCATTCTCCAGAGAAGATTCAAAGGTACAGAAGATCGAGGGAACCGGCCTTGGAATGGCGATTACAAAGTATATTGTGGATATGATGGAAGGTACGATCGAGGTGGATAGTTCACCTGGAATGGGGACGGAATTCCATGTTGCTCTGGATCTGGAGAAGGCGGATGTTCAGGGAGAGGATATGATGCTTCCGCCCTGGCATATGCTGGTTGTGGATAATAATGAAGATCTCTGCAGGAGTGCGGTTGAGGCGCTGAAAGATATCGGAGTGACTGCGGACTGGGTTCAGAGCGGGCGCGAGGCTCTTGTAAAGGTTGAGGAGCGTCATAAGCGGCATGATGATTATCAGGTGGTTCTTTTGGACTGGAAAATGCCGGATATGGATGGACTGCACACTACGAGCGAAATCAGGAGAATTACAGGGGAAGGCGTTCCGATTCTTATCATTTCCGCTTATGACTGGAGCGATATTGAGGAAGAGGCGCTTGCAGCAGGGGCACAGGGATTTATATCAAAGCCTCTGTTTAAATCGAATCTTTATGTAGGCCTTAGCCGCTGTATAAAGGGCGTTGGAGCAGTGGAAGAGAGTAAAGACGAAAAGGTGCATGATTTTACAGGGTGCAAGGTTCTCCTGGCGGAGGATAATGAGCTTAACTGGGAGATTGCGCAGGATATTCTCAGCGAGGTCGGGTTTGAGGTGGAATGGGCCGAGAACGGTCAGATCTGTGTGGAGAAGTTTAGTCAGGCAGAGGTGGGCTACTATGATGTGGTTCTTATGGATATCAGAATGCCTGTTATGAATGGATATGAGGCATCAAAAGCCATTCGTGCGCTTCCGCGCCAGGATGCGGATATTCCAATTATTGCCATGACAGCAGACGCATTCGCGGAGGATATACAGAGGAGCCAGGAGAGCGGCATGAATGCACATATTGCGAAGCCAATTGACATAGGAAAGCTAATGTCTGCTCTGAAAAAGTATCTGAAATAAATGTTTAAGGATAAGCTATGAAGAATAAAAATTATCAAAAAGAAAATGAAAGGAAACGAATAACCGGCTGCATATTACTGGCAGCCGGTTTTGCGCTTCTTGCGGCTTCCAGAATATCCCATACATTTGCCCAGTGGTATAGTACACACATCTATCCGTTGTGGGTGGAGAGTATTGGAAGGATTGCAGGGATACTGCCGTTTTCTCTGTCAGAACTCCTGTTGTATGTGCTCCTCCTGTGGATCATTTTCACAACAGCAATCCGGATCAACCGCCTGGTCAGGCGTAAGGAAGAGAGAGAGAAGCTTAAAAGCTGGCTCTGGAGCCTGTTTCTTGCAGCGGCAGCCTTATTTTTCCTCTACCAGCTGAACTGCGGAGTGAATTATTACAGAGAATCCTTTTCGGAAAGCTCAGGAATTCATCTATATGAATATTCGGCGGCGGAGCTGGAGGAAACATGCCAGTGGCTTACAGACGAAGTGAATGCGCTGTGCGGCGGGGTGGAGCGGGATAACAGAGGAGTTATGACCCACGCTTCTGACACAGGAGAACGGGCCGTAAGAGCTATGCAGGAACTCGGCAGCATCTATACCGGGCTGGAGGGATATTACCCTGAACCAAAAGGCCTTCTGGCATCATGGATCCTTGCAGTCCAGAACCTGTCAGGGATCTATTCACCATTTACCATAGAAGCAAATTATAACAGCACAATGGCAGACTACAATATCCCATTTACCATGTGCCACGAGCTGTCACATCTTCGTGGATTCATGCAGGAGCAGGAGGCAAACTTCATCGCATTCCTGGCCTGCATATCATCAGACGACCAGGAGTTTCGCTATAGCGGGAATCTGATGGGGTGGATCTATTGCATGAATGTGCTCCGCAGAGTCGATTATGACGCATGGGAAGCAATCCGGGTGCAGTTGTCCCAGGAGGCTGAGTCTGACCTTCAGGCAAACCGGGAATACTGGTCAAAATACGACGGTGCTATTGCAGAAGTATCAAATAAAATAAATGATACTTACTTAAAAGCCAATGGACAGGCAGACGGGGTTAAAAGTTATAACAGGATGGTGGACCTGATTGTCAATTGGGGACGGGGGAAAATTAAAATTGCCCCGTCCCCAACTCAGTCTGGGACGGGGCAATTTTAATTTTCCCCCGTCCCCAATTGGATTCCCGCCAGTGCATCTGCAAATGAAGTGTTTACAGATTCATTTTTTTGTTTCTTGAGATAGTTTTGTACATCTCTTTTTGAGACACCAGCCCCTTCCTTCTGCCGCCGGGCTTTGAATGCGGACATTTTTTCTTTATACCCGCATGTGCACACAAATGTTTCCTCACTGCCTTTTTTTATGATTTCCATTTTTTTGTGGCAGTTGGGGCATCTGGCGTTGCTCAGGCGGGCGATGGTTTCACGGTAGCCGCATTCCCGGTCCTGGCAGACGAGGAGACGGGAGTTTTTTCCGTTTACGGCGAGCATCCGCTTTTGGCAGCGGGGACATCTGGTGTTGGTCAGATTGTCGTGACGGAAGGTCCCTTCGGCGGTGCGGATTTCGTGAATCAGTTCATCAGTGTAGGTTTCTATCTCCTGGATGAAATTGTCTTTCTTTCGGTTTCCCTTTGCAATGTCGGACAGCTTCATCTCCCATGCAGCGGTGAGTTCTGGCTTTTTCAGGTCCTCTGGGACAA
>NZ_KE159758.1 GCF_000403455.2 Dorea sp. 5-2
GGAAAAGACATTGTTTGAATAGATGGGCGGGACATATACAAGGGTTGGCGATTATTATTTGCCTGCGCTCGCCTTACCTGCCGAAAAAGAAAAGCATATCGGCGTATGGGGACAGAGACATGCAAAGTATTTGAAACAAAACCATAAGGTTTTATATATGAACCTCTTTACCAGCGGCAGGCTGAATGAATATCTTGCAAGTGTAGACGCACTGGCAGTAGATATGTTTTTTCGGCTGGCAACGAAATATTCCGACAGGCAGGGCGGGACAGAACAGTTGAAATCCGAAAACCAATTCTTATGGATTCAAAAGATGAATAACATTTTGGCGTGTGTAAAGGAAGTTGTTGAAAATGATATAATTTATTCATAGGTGAATGACAGCGTTTCCGTAATAAGCGGCACTGGCAGTAGATATGTTTTTTCGGCTGGCAGCGGAATATTCCGACAGGCAAGGCGTGACAGAACAGTTGAAATCAAAAAATCAATTCTTATGGATTCAAAAGATGAATAACATTTTGGCGTGTGTAAGGGAAGTTGTTGAAAATGATATAATTTATTTATAGGTGAATGACAGCAAAGGCGGCGAATATCCAAGTAGATAAACTCCGTACTTTTGAGGGACATCCCTTTAAGGTACTGGATGATGAAGATATGGGCAACCTTACTTATCCCCGGGTGTAGATAAATTTTCTGAGCAATTATCTGACAATTTAAGCACCTGTTTGTACAGGTGCTTAAGCTAGTTCAATATTTTATATATTTCATTTACAACATCCGATTCCCAAAGTTCGCTTTCCCATTTGGAAACAAGAGTCATTAAATATTGCGCAGTTGATACTCCCCATCTCATTCCGGCCTGTTTGAATCGTCTCTGTACGATTATCTTATTACTGCTTTCGATGGCTCCGCTCCCAATAAAAAATCCCATCGCTGAATACCTGGGGTAATCAATATGCTCCTTGTTTGAGTCTATATAATGATGCAGATTAACAGTATTTTTATAGGTTTCTTCCGGATCCAGTTCACTGAGAACCTCTTTCCATTTTCCTTCCTTAAGTTTCTTGCATTTGTCTTCAGCCCATGGTACATATTGTGATTCATTCATTTTAAATTTTGCCTTCCCGTAGGAGTAGACATTTTCGCTTAGGTGGAAAAAATCCAGGATCTGAAAAACCTCCTCTCCAAAAAGCTCGTCCTTCATATTTGCAATCCATCCCGCACCATCACTTAACAGTACGACTTTTTCGTATTTTCCGTATCCATTACGGATAGCACCGGCCAATACATGCTTCTTGAATTCTGAAACAGAACCCAGATAGCTTACATATTCCTTCTTTTCAATTTTCCGGCAGATTTCCCCTTTCTTATTTTTCCATTTATATACATGGTCAGTAGAAAAAAAGATTGCAAGTTTGTTCTCTCTCCAGGTCGATCCGTTTTCATCCTGAATCCTTGTATTTACCGAACTTCCGTCTGTTTCTATATAAAGGATCCCCTTTTTTCTCTTCGGCTCCGGAACCAGGGGCCTCTTGCAGAACTCTGCCCATGCCTCATCCGCTTTGCGACAGTCCTCATCGAAAACTGTCTTGCCAATATAACCGGCGACCTTGCGGATTGTATCGTCATCTATAGATACATGCAGTGTTCTTTTTATCTTTTCTTCCGCACGTTGGAAAGATGCCTGATCCTGTGCCCAGTAAGCACATTCGAGCATGGCGGCAGCTGTCATTTTAAACGGGAGCCTGTCAATGCCTAAAAAGCAGTCCAGCGGAGCGATGCTTTTCACTCCTTCCAAATTTAATAAAAGTGCTTTGCTCTCTTTATTTACGGGGCGTAGTCTCCTGCGCGAAATGCTGACCACGCCATTGATGGTTGTGATATTTCGCGTTTCGAGCTGTGAAGGGGTAAGATTTATCCCCTTTTCTTTGTACTCTGTTTTTTTTTACGGATCAGCAGACTTTCATCAATATCATTGAGTAATGTAGTTGTTTCTTCCAAATATAATTTCTGAGTATTTAAAGATAGTTCTCTGCCCATTTTCTCAATTTCACTAAGTTTTATAAAGTCGTCAGGATTTTTAAAGCCATTCCGAACCCTTTCCCTAAACTCCTGATTAATGCGCTGTAAATCTTCCATAATTTCATCAATACTGCGTTTTCCTTGGTCTGGCATTATAACCACCTCATTTATATGGCTATATTAACATTATTGCATAACTGATGTCAAGAGGAAAACATAAACTCAGAATTTTTATCTACACCCCTTATCCCCGAACTGCTTGACAAGGTTGACGAGGGCATTGTCGAACTCAGCCCCGCCGTAGAACAGCGGTACGACCTATGAGGTTCATACCCATTTCAGCAAGAAAGGAAAACAAAGTGTATTGGAGCAGTTTAAGGAATTGCTACTGTCCGAAAAGCTGGTTTAATATTGCACATTGGAAAAAGATAACTGGGTATAGTAAGATAACCTTGCCTATTCCAAAGACCGAATTTTATGCGTATGGAACGCATGGCGGAAAACGGTGAAATCGGCACGATAATCGTGAAAGACCTTTCCCGCTTCGGGCGTGAGCAGGTGGAAATGGGCAGGCTTACGCAGGTGGTGTACCCATCCCTCGGCATCCGCTTTATCGCCATACAGGAGCGTGTGGAAACTTTGACCGGCGACGGCGTGGAGATGATGCCCTTCCACAATATTTTCAGCGAATGGTATGCGGCGAGGACCA
>NZ_KE159759.1:0-8358 GCF_000403455.2 Dorea sp. 5-2
CCTCCTGATCCACTTTTGTATGATCTTAGTGGCTGCATCCATATCTCCGTCCTCCGGCAGATGCCAGTCATCCAGTGTCAGCGTAATCCAGATATCATTGTTACCAAAATTCCGGTTGATCAGCCTCTCCACATATTTCCGCGCATTTTTATCGTTCAGATTCCTCTGCGCCCTGGTATTATCTTTTTTGACACTCCTTCCTTCCGGAGGCACTTCATCCATGCTTTTAAACTGCGGGTATATCTCTACTTCAAACTGCTCTCCTGCCCGGATCTCCTTGAGGGCGTATATGGTTTTCTTCCTGTATGAAAGCATATTTTTAATAAACCACTCGTGTAGATCCTCCAGTTGCTTCCCGTATGCAGCTTCGTAATCATAAGGGATATACTTCATCCCTCTCTTCTTTTTCCTTTTTGCCTGTCTTCTCCGCTCCATCTGACACCGTTCCTTCTGTACCCTGTATTTGGGGTTATCGCAGACTTGTTACTATCCATTACAAGGTCGGAAAAGCCTCGAAATTCCTTTATTTTCGCGGTTTTCCCGCTGAATATGCCTTGCCCTTTTGTGTCAGATTTGGTATAATTGATATGTAATCAATCGCTTAAACTGACACCGTGATTGATGTAAGACGGCTATTCGCGGTAGCCGTCCTTTTTATGCACTAATAAAACTCAATTGCCCGCAGCTATCATCTATCCTCATATTCGGCATCCGTTCCCCTACCTTCAGATAGCTGCAGTTTTCTTCTACTAATTTCTTTGCCACGACCGGGACTACACTATTCCCGATCCGTGCCACCTGCTTACAAACCGGGTACTTATTGCCGTTGTAATCCCGGTCTATAATATAATCCTCTGGAAATCCCTGTCCTAGCTTTAATTCCTCCGGCTTTAACATCCGAAGGAAGATATCCAATAGCACATATTCGTTCCCTGTAAGCGTGATCAGCGCGAACCTGTCTTTCGCTACTATTGTATGCAGCGGCTCTTTCAGCCCCCGCCCGGTCCCGCATCCGTAATACTCTGTAATAAACTGGCTTACCCATGTACATTTCTGTGCTGTTTCTTCATCAATCCCTGCTTTCAGCAGGTCATCCCATTCCAGTGCCAGTACGGATACCGCTCCAAAGTGTCCGGGGGATGTGGTGATCGTATGTATCGGTTCTTTAAAACTCTGCCCGGTCCCACTTTTGTAAAACTTTGAGAGGAATGCCGTTACAAACCCGTATCGGTTGCTAGTGTCTATCGTCTGAACCGGCACTGTTACCGCCTGTCCGCGGACTTCTTTCCTAGTGGTTTCTGAATGGTACTGGATCAAGAGCGGACTGATCAGACAATGCTCATTCTTTGTAACAATGGTACTCATCGGTTCTGTTACTGTCCTGTTTCTGTCTTTTGTAAATCCCGTATGCCCTATCTGCATGATATAAGGAGTCACCACACCGAAGCCGTGCTTCTGTGTGATTGTCGGTATTGGCTCATGGATGCTCTGTCCCCGGAACCGATCCCCTCCATGGTTCACCTGTACGGCGAATGGCTCCGGGCAGCTAAAAACGAATTTTTCAATCCCTCTTGCTATTCTCCGCATCGTATTGTCCGCCAATGGCTTTTTACGTCCGAAAATGGATTTCCCCCAATCCTGCAGGTCAAGATATTTATAAATCGGCTCCCATGGCTGCATTCCATTCACTCCGTCTTTACTATGCGACAGCTCTGGCCAGGCAATCTCCCTGCCATCCCGCCGAAATATTGCATACCATCGTTTCCGGGTAGTAGGCGCCCCATAATCCGCTGCCACTAGCTCCCGGCTGTCAAATACATATCCGAGCGACTTCATAGCTGCTATAAATTTCTTATAATCTTCTCCCTTTCGTTCCGGTATCGGATGCCCGGAAGGATCCAATGGTCCCCACTGTTGGATCTCTTCTACGTTTTCCATAATGATCACTTCCGGAAGAATCGCTTTCGCATGTTTATATACCGCCCATGGAAGAATTCGAAGCCCCTGCTTCCTTGGTTTTCCGCCCTTTGCTTTACTATGGCTTGTACAATCCGGGCTTGCCCACATAAGAGCCACATTCCGTCCCTTTACGTATTTCTGCAGGTCAACTTTAAAAATATCCTCCGTCAGATGAAGCGTATCCGGATGATTCGTCTTATGCATTAAAATAGCATCCGGATCATGGTTGATTGCTATGTCTACCTGTCTTCCTAATGCCATCTCTATTCCTACGCTCGCCCCGCCGCCGCCAGCAAAGCAGTCTATTATCAATCCCTCTTTCACAGTATCACCTCCGCTAAATCACAATGGCTCACCTACGAGTCGCAATCACAAGTGCATCCTCACCTATATCATCATTCCTGATCCGCTTCCGTTTCATACAGATTTCAATCTGTTTATCCCTGCTGTACCCTGTTGACTCTTCCAATCTGCCCTGGATCTGCTTTATTCTTTCCATTCTTTCTTCTAAAACAGCTCTATAATATCCTACTTCCATTGTTTCGATGCGCTTATTTGCTATGTCATAATAATCTGCCAGGGCTTCAATTACGATCCTGAGTTCCCCTACACATGTTTCAATCCACTGCTCATTCATCCCCTTTGTATCCATGTAATGCCAAAAACGCTTCATCCGTTCATCGAATGTCTGGGATGGATCCACACTTTTTTCTCTCTTTTTCTTTACTTTTACAGGAGAATTATGTTCTTCTGGGAATAAATTTAACTGACCTTCCATCTCTCCCTCCTAAAATCCCGATCAATATACGTGATTATAGTTTTCCACGATAAAGATTGCGTGTTTTAAAGCCGCCTTCTCATCTGCATCCGTTACTTTTTCAAGCAAATCATATAATCTCTGTAATTCATTTTCGTTCATACAAATTTTCCCTTCTCCACTTCCTGGTCTAATCCGTCAATTCCAATTCCATCTGCCTCACCGGATCATAATTCATCCAGATCACTTCCCTTTTCTTGCTGTATGCCCGCGAATAGCATGCTGTTTCCTCTTTATGCCAGTTTCTCAGGCGGTTATTATAAAGCGCGTTATCATATCCGCTAATGATAACCGGACCTTTATGTGCAAGCGCAACATCCAGTAGCTCGACGTGCCCTGAATCATTCATTTCATACCGATACATTTTCCCGCTCCTTGAGCTTAACAAATACGGTGGATCCAGATAGATTAATACATTCCTGTAATTAAATCTTTGTATCAGGTCTACTGCAGGCATACACTCGATCTGTACACCCCTTAACCGCTCTGCCGCCTGCATGATCTTTTCCGGAATATTACACCAATCCCGTACTGTATAGGCGTATTCACGCCCCTGCACATCATTCTTCCAACCCGTTTTCTCTCCATTTGTCTTGGATCCATATCCCATATTAATCCTTATGTAAAAATTTACCGCCCTTCCAAAGCTGTCCTCCGGATCCGAAGAGCATGCATTCTCATAGACTTCCCGGGCATACGGCGTGTAATAAATCTCATGTGCTAACCTCTCCGGATCTTTCTTGATCCATTCAAATAGATTTACTACATTCCCGTCCAGATCGTTTACCGTTTCCATGTTTGATCTCGGCTTGTTGAAAAGAATAGCCCCACTCCCGAAGAACGGCTCCAGGTAACTGTGGTGATCCGGAAAGAAATCTATGATCCATCTTGCGATCCTCCACTTACTGCCCGGGTATTTCATTAATGCCTTCACTACATCCACACCCCTACCAAGCTCGGCACGTCATTGGGATCCCTCTCCATATATGCCATATGCGTATTCCTGCGGATATCCTCATTGATCTCTTCCGCCGTATCCTTGACTATAATTGTGTCTGTCGGCTTGTCCATATCAAAGACCCTCGCCACACACTTCCCCTTAAAATCTGCCGGACTTTCATACACGGCTATCACCGGGAACCGTAAGCCAGACAGGTCTACATTCTTTATACTTCCTACCCTTTTCTCCTTCACTTATCTCCCTCCACTCTAACACATTCGGTGTATCTCCTAATCCTTCTTCCATCCCCTAAAACTTTATTTGTAACTGCACTTAATTCGCACATCCCAATATCAAAAAGCTCTACATCCTTCCAACTGCACGTTTCGCACTCTTTCCTCTTTCAAGCGCTTTTTTCCAACACTCTTTCATATCCTGTTCCATCTGCTCCGAAACATGGACAATCACTTCTATGTGCGGGGAGGGAAATAACTTCAATTTCCTCATCTTTTCTTATCCGCCCTTTGCCTGCGGTTTCTCCTTTCCCTTCCGGCTAAAAAGCCGGAAGATATCTATTGATCAACTTTGGCGCCGTGATACAATGCACCCAAAGATGGCGCTATATTTTTATAATCTTTTCGTACGGTACCGCCCACATTCGTCCATCGCTTTCCCGGGTATCTACCCATACAAGGTCCGTCTGGTCGAACCTCCCGAAGCCATATACTTTCCCCTGTCCGGATGCCCTTAATTTGTCATGGACGTAAATATTGGAAAATTTCACCTGGTCACCTATCTGCAGGTCTTTTAATTTATCCATAGCTCACTTCCTGCCTACCTCAAGAACATCTTATACATGATATCCGGACGGTTTTCTTTTCTTCTCCTGTGCCTGATTCTCCGAATTGCTCTTCGGAACTCTTCTTCCAATATCTCTTTTTCTTCGTCATCCAGACCGTCAGATCTGATTTCTATCCCTTTCCTGCCATCATCCTCCCATACATGACCTGACGTATCTTTTTCTCTCTTTCTTTCGTCCTCCGTCCTCAGTTTCTCAATTACTTTGCCTATTCCCGGAAATTCGGTTTCTATTTCGATGATAAACTTCGGCTCCTTCTCGGGTTCCGGAGTCTCCCGATCCCAACATTCCTCACAGTCTATCCCGGATGAATCGCAATCCCAATACTCTTCGTAATCAAAGGAAGATGGACACATGCGCTCTGCCGGATTGCATCCTTCTTTGATTGGAAAATCTTTGTAGTATTTTTCTCTGAATGTCATACTGCTTTCCTCCTGTTCTTGTTCTGTCTCTGTCTTTTTGATGCGTACTCTTGATACACGCTTGATGCACACATCTTTTGTTTCCCTTGACTCCTTACACCACAGATGTTATATTATTTCTTGAGTGATTCATTTCGATTGTGACGCAAGTCACCGGCGTATCTATTTGCAGTAGATACGCTATTTTATTTTGTAGGTAAATCCTATCACCACAGACCTCACGATCTTAAAGACCGCTGCTACTGGGTTCATCCCTCTTGTCAGCAATCTTATGTATATAAATTTCACGATGCATGACAGGTCAATCAATGTTTCTTCTTCGTCCGTATTCATCTGTATATCTCCCCGGTATGCCATGATCAATATATTAAAACTCTCCTTCCTCCCAAATTTGTCCCAATACTTTTTCTCCATTTACAGCTTGTCCGCCCATTTACCGCCTCAGGCGGTTTCATCTTCCGGACTGCTAATCTTTCTACGCTCAAATGTTTTTCCTGTCTGATCTTCATATAGCCTGATCAGGAGATCCCACACAAATTTCTCCGTATCTTCTGTGGTCTGGATATTTGTTTCTTCGCCCATAAATAAAACCACCTCCTGTTAAATCTATGAAGCACTGGTTGTACTTGTTTCATCATTCCCTGCCAATTTGGCAGGGAATATTTATTTGGACTATCTCATAAAATAAACCATTTACCCTTTAGGCTCTAAATAAGTTATCTCAACACTTATCTGAGGAATCCTTTTTCTACAAATCGTTTGCTATTTTCTCCCAGTCTCCTTATAATCTAAGTACAGGGTACTGCCATACCCGAGTACAAAAGAAAGGAGTAAGAAATTGGCAAGATTCGAATTTGACGATTCTGTTTTAGATGATATTTCTAAGGAACTAGAGCATTTTGAAATTGATTGTCCTAAATGTGAAAATTCTTTTGAAATCTCTCTCAATAATATTGGCGAATCTGTAACTTGCCCTCATTGTGGCTTAGAAATATTTATCCAATCAGAATCATAATTCTTTTTTCAGCTCAGAGATTTCTTTCTCCAAATCTCTGAGCTCTTTAAACTTTTTCCTCATTTTTCTAAGCTTCTTCATGCTCTTTTTGTATCCTATGATTTTCACTTTTATTTTCTTTTCCAGAATCTCTCCGTGTGATTTCTCCTTCAATATTTCCTCTTCATTGTTATTAAAGTGTGTCATTTCGCACTTCCTCCTTCTATGTCAAATATTCCAGTTACCCTATCCGCTATCACTACCGGTTAAATATATTCTTAAAAAAGCATTCTAAAAGATTGCTATTCCGCGGTATGTGAATCAGATAAGGGTAAATAATTTTCTTTTTTAGACTCCAAGCTATTCCGAATAGCTTGGAGTTCTTTTCTAATCGCCACAAGTTCCTGATAAATCTTTTTCAGCACCTCACACCACCCCTTTCTACCCTGTCTTTACCGCCTTATCTCGATTAGAATCTGCACTATCTTGGCTCGCAAGCAACAATCCCGAAGCCGACACCATAAAAAATCTGTTTGCAGGCGTCATTCGCTTATACATTTCTGCCAACTTTATAATGTCTTCTGTCCTTACCTCTTCTCTTTCTTCTACTCCTTTCATTTTCTCACCTCGCTTTTGTATTGTATGTGGCTATTATATTCCACTTACAATACCATGTCAATACTTTTTGTACTGTTTGTGACATTTTCTCTTTACTTTTTTGTTACAGCATGTTATCATCGATTCAAGGAGGTGAATATATGGATACCATTAATACCCGCTTTAAGGAAGTCCGGAGGGCATGCGATAAAACCCAAGAAGAATGGGGACACATATTAGGAATAACCCGAACCGGAGTTGCTGAAATTGAACGCGGAAATCGTAATGTCACGGAGAAGCATCTAATAATGCTTTCCAATTGGCACGAGCGGAAAATAAATATAGAATGGTTGCGAACTGGAGACGGTGGACCTGATAATATGTTCCTTCATCCAGAAGAGAACGACCTGATTGCACAATCCGCCGCCTTGCTAGGAGAGAAGGATCAGCTTTTCGAAGCACTAGTTATTACATACAGCAAACTTACATCTGACAACAAGCAAGTTTTGTTAGATTTCTTCAAAGACTTTTCAGATACTTTGGCAAGAAAAAAAGAATAGCCGAAGCTATTCCTTTTTCTTACTTGTATCCGGGTAATACACTGCAAATGTGTAAACAGCAATTAAATACTCCATATCATGACTAGTCGTTATGATATCGACAATACTTTTTTTGTAATCTTCTTCATTCATATGTTTGACCTCCATTTATATGTAGAATTTACCTTACTACTTATATAGACACTTCAAAGAGCTCAAACTGACGTGATTTTAAAATTTGTCCGAGATCTCGGACACTTATTTAAAAGGAGACTCAAACAGATCAGTAATATGGACTTTTAGCCCTGCTGCCAACTGTTCCATTGTCTCCATCCTAGGACTTGATCGCCCAGATAAGATATCGGATATTGTAGATCTGGGAAGCCCTGCTATAACAGAGACTTGGCGTACTGTTAAATTCCTTTCGCACATAATTTTGCCAAGTAATATTTTCATACTATTACTTTAATGTTTTTCTCCATGTATGACTACCGGAAAATAATACCATTTCGGTTTTCATAGTTTTTTCAATGTAAGGTCGTAAAAGAAAAGAGGATACGTATGATATCTAAAAAAAATACAAATGGTAAAACTTTTAATGATTCCTCACACCGTAAATTCAAATGGTGGAAGTTTTTGATCGTATTACCGCTCATAGGTTTGGCGTTGCTGTTTCTTCCACTCATCTGGATTCCTGCACTTGTTGCAGTCGTAGTTTTTTGCATTAAAAAAGGACCTCACAAAAAAAGAAATATTTTACTATCTTCGCTCATTGTCATATTATCATTCACCGTTATGATGTCTGCTGATTATTCTCCACCGGAATTAACTGGTGTGAAAGTCGAATGGGACGATAAGGAGTATGATATTTCTGAATCTCCAGAAGTCACAATTACTCCTGTGCCAAGTACTGCCGAAATCGAAAGCCTAACACTTTCCAAAAATTCCATTGCAACCATGGACTATCGTGACGGAAAAGCTCTGATCACTTTCAAGGCAGAGGGGTCTGAAAAATTATACTTTATAGCAAATAAGAATTTTAATAGCAAATCCTATACGATAAAAGTTACAGACAAAAAAGCGGAGAAAAAAAGACTCGCCGAAAAGAAAGAGAAGGAACGTATTGCTGCTGAACAAGCTGAAGCTGAACGCATTGCTGCTGAACAGGCTGAGGCTGAACGCATTGCTGCCGAACAGGCTGAGGCTGAACGCATTGCTGCTGAACAGGCTG
>NZ_KE159759.1:8368-8946 GCF_000403455.2 Dorea sp. 5-2
TATAACAGAGACTTGGCGTACTGTTAAATTCCTTTCGCACATAATTTTGCCAAGTAATATTTTCATACTACTACTTTAATGCTTTTCTCCATGTATGACTACCGGAAAATAATACCATTTCGGTTTTCATAGTTTTTTCAATGTAAGGTCGCAAAAGAAAAGAGGATACGTATGATATCTAAAAAAAATTCAAATGGTAAAACTTTTAATGATTCCTCACACCGTAAATTCAAATGGTGGAAGGTTTTGATCGGATTACCGCTCATAGGTTTAGCGTTGGTGTTTCTTCCGCTTATCTGGATTCCTGCACTTGTTGCAGTCGTAGTTTTTTGCATTAAAAAAGGACCTCACAAAAAAAGAAATATTTTACTATCTTCGCTCATTGTTATATTATCATTCACCGTTATGATGTCTGCTGATTATTCTCCACCGGAATTAACTGGCGTGAAAGTCGAATGGGACGATAAGAAGTATGATATTTCCGAATCTCCAGAAGTCACAATTACTCCTGTGCCAAGTACTGCCGAAATCGAAAGCCTAACACTTTCCAAAAATTCCATTGCAACCATGGACTATCG
>NZ_KE159759.1:9216-60810 GCF_000403455.2 Dorea sp. 5-2
GCTGAACGCATTGCTGCTGAACAGGCTGAGGCTGAACGCATTGCTGCCGAACAGGCTGAGGCTGAACGCATTGCTGCTGAACAGGCTGCTCAGGAACAAAACACCAATAACAATTTCAATACTTACGACAATTCATCTCAGCAACAAACTACAAGTAATTATGTACTAAACACAAATACAAAAAAGTTTCATCATCCATCATGCCGAGATGTCAAGAAAATCGCTCCGCAAAATTATTCTACCTATGACGGCACGCGAGACGGTATCATAGGACAAGGTTATTCTCCATGTGGACATTGCACTCCGTAATAAATCAGAAAGGATGGAATTACATGCCAATACCACAAGAACGCATTTACACATCAGAAGACTACCGGAATCTTCCCGATGGGCAGCGCGCAGAACTGATCGATGGGAAGCTGTATGCCATGGCTCCACCAGATCGGATGCACCAGAAGATATTAGGCGCGCTTTATTCAACGATTTATAATCGCATTAAACAGCAGAAGGGATCCCGTGAAGTTTACCCGGCTCCATTTGCAATAAACTTAATCGCTAACGATAAAATATGGGTAGAACCTGACATCAGTATTATCTGTGACCCAAATAAGTTGAACACCCAGGGATGCACCGGCGCTCCTGATTGGATCATTGAGATTGTATCTCCCGGCAATCCGGAACACGACTATATCCGGAAGCTGAACCTTTATAAAGATGCCGGCGTGTGTGAATATTGGATCGTGGATCCCAGAAATGGAAAAGTTTTCGTATACTTTTTTGATCAGGATAAGTTTAATGTAGATTCGTATACATTCCACGACAAAATAAAAGTCAATATTTATGACGACTTCTGGATAGACTTCCAGGAATTGAATTTATTTTAGGGAAAATATAGAAAAATTACTGCAATAAATCCTTACATTTTTACGTAATATTACGTGTTTTCTATTTACATACGTAATATTACGTGTTATAATAATATCATGATAAGGAAAGGAGTTACAAAAGATGCCATTAACACCAAAAGAGCTCATCAAAAAATTAAAGCAAAATGGTTTTGTTACCATCAGCCAGAATGGTTCCCACATAAAGTTAAGGAATCCAGAAACTGGAAAACAGGTAATTGTTCCTTATCACTCGCAAGCCATGAAAAAAGGTTTGGAGCAGGCAATATTAAAACAGGCAGGGTTAAAATAACCCTGCCGTCAAAAATGGAGGTATTTACATGAATAACTTAGTATTCTATCCTGCTATTTTTCACAAAGCCGAAGAAGGCGGCTTCTGGATCTCTTTCCCTGATCTTCCAGAATGTTTTACCGAAGGAGATGATATGACGCAGGCTTATGAAATGGCTGTCAATGCCCTCGGTCTGGCGCTCACATCACGCGAAGCTGAAAAGGATCCAATACCAGAACCAACATCACCTTCTGATATTACGGTTGAAAAAGATTCTTTTCTTGTCGTGATTGAATTTGACATGCTGACATACAAGAAAAAAAACAATTCGCGTGCTGTTAAAAAAACTCTCAGTATTCCGGAATGGCTCAACGAAGAAGCAACTGCCATCGGTGTAAACTTCTCGCAGGTGTTACAAGAGGCGCTTCTGCAGAAACTGCAGGTAAAATAGCAAATGCTAGAACACTTAAAAGCCGTTCTTGCTGCAACAAGAACGGCTCCACAGAGGCACATCCAAAGATGTACAATAATAATTTATCACAGGCATATTGTATCATCTTTGGACAGCCATTGCAAGAGACCCAAGCTCTCTGGCTGTTATTTTTATACCCATTATTACATATATTTACAGAGGTGATATTATGAGCAGAATTATCAGATGCGCAATTTACGACCGCGTTTCCACTGACATCCAAGTCCAACAAGGACTATCCCTGGATACCCAGAAAGAACTCCTGACCGAATACGCGAAGGAACACGGCTATGAAATTGTAGATTATTACATAGACGAGGGATTGACAGCCCGGAAGAAACTTAAGAACCGTCGTGATTTTATGCGGCTCCTGGATGATATCAAAGCCGATAAGATCGATCTTGTACTCGTAACCAAGCTAGACCGTTGGTTCCGGAACGTTAAAGACTACCATAATATCCAGGCTATCCTGGAGGAACACCATTGCAACTGGAAGA
The DNA here is from genome assembly GCF_000403455.2 of Dorea sp. 5-2. Classification (GTDB taxonomy): domain Bacteria; phylum Bacillota; class Clostridia; order Lachnospirales; family Lachnospiraceae; genus Sporofaciens. The sequence goes on from NZ_KE159759.1 coordinate 11,362, forward strand.
CCGTATTGGAAGATTACGATACTTCCACCGCTGACGGACAACTTAAGATCAATATCATGCTCGCAGTAGCGCAAAATGAATCGGACAGGACTTCCGAGCGTATCAAAGTTGTGTTCGAGCATAAAAAAAGGAATCAGGAACATTTGAACGGACCTATCCCTTTCGGATATAAGAATATAGATAAGCATCTTCAAAAAGATGAGGATCGCCGCGCCATAGTGGAGGATATCTTCCGCTATTATTTCACGTGCTTTTCCAAGCGTGCGACCATCTTTTACGCTCTGAATACTTACAAGGAGCAATCCCCTACTAAATACCAGATTGACCGTATGTTGACAAGCGAAATCTATGCCGGTATGCGATACGGACGATCCGGGTTCTGCGATCCTTATATTACTCCAGAAGAGCACAGCCAGATATTAAGAATATGCCAATCCAAAATCCATCCTGCAACCAACGAGCCTTATCTGTTTAGCCGGATGCTCAAATGCCCTCATTGCGGCAACACCATGACAGGCTTTAAAAACCGCCACAAATGCAAGGACGGAAGGATCACCGAACAGAAGCGTTACAGATGCGACAAGAAATTCGTGGAAAGACATAGCGCGCCTTGTATCACAGAGCATATCATAGAAGACTATCTGCTTGATCATCTTTATCCCGAACTTAACAGATACATCTATGAGATTGAGGAATCAGAGAAAAAGGTATCCAGGAAAAAGGATAATTCCGTCAAGATCAAGGCTGAATTGGAGCGCCTGAACATCTTATTCCAAAAAGGCAGGATTTCGATGGAATATTACGATGATCAATATACAAAACTAGAGAGGGAACTTGAAGACGATCAGAAGGATAATATCATTACAGTGGAATCATTTGCCTCGATCAAGAAGAAGCTGACGGGAAACTGGCGTGAGTTATATGAGCAACTTGATTATGCGCACCGCAAGACATTCTGGAAAAGCATTATATCAGAGATATATATTGACCCTAATACCCACAAATTAAAAGGGTTCAAATTTTTAATTTGTGGGTGCAGTAAATAGTATAATTCAACATAAGCGTCTCCTCCTTCTGATGCCAGGAGGCTGTCCAATGCTTTTAGATTTTCCCTTGTCGGTCCTCCTCCATGATTTCCCACACCATAAAAACACATGACCGGCTGCGACTGCTTTTCTGACATTTCTAAATACTGCTCCGCTTTTTCCGCCGCCTCTCCAAACGGCCTGGAACTATACTCGTCCGGAATCCGATATGCCTTTATGCGGGATCCGTCAGCTCCTTCCCACAGAAAAACATTCTCCTGAAACGGATATCTTTTTTCGTCCCCTTCTCCCGGACGCATATAGACATAGGCATCCATGCCGGACCCCTTAAGGATCTGCGGGATCATAGCATGGTGGCCAAAAGAATCCACATTATATCCTGTCTTTGCCATGATCCCGAACTTTTCATAAAAGTAACGCTGCGCATAAAGCCCCTGCCGTACAAACGACTCTCCGGACGGTAGATTACAGTCCGGCTGAATCCACCATCCCCCGGCGATCACCCACCTGCCTTCTTTTATACGGCGTGAAATCTCCTGAAACATCTCAGGGGCTGTCTCTTCCACCCATCTATAATATAAAGCGCCCGCACAGGTAAAAACGTAAGAGCCGTTTTCCTTCATACGGTCAAGCGCACTTCGGAATGTAGACAGCACCTCCGTATAACCCTCCTGCCAGTTCCACAGCCATACGGGATCCAAATGTGCATTTCCGATCAAATGTACTTCTCTCATCATTACCACCTCCTGATATCTAGCTTTTGCTTGCCCCGCTCATAGAGAACCCTTTTGACATATAGTTCTGAGCCCCTGTATAAAGAACCAGCACCGGCAGCATATAAAGCGTGCAATACGCCGCCAGATGACCGTAGTTTACCTGCCCGTGTTCCCCGAACATCGCATACACAAGGACGGACGCCGGAAGCGTATCCACATGGTTCAGTAAAATATACGGAACGGTAAAGCTGCTCCATGCATTGATAAAGGTATAGATCGTTACCGTAAAGATCCCGGGCACCATCAGTGGGATCAACACCTTCCTCATACTTGCAATCCTACCGGCGCCGTCTACCCACGCTGCCTCCTCTAATTCCCTCGGCACCGCATCAAAAAAGTTTTTCATCATCCATATTGCAAAAGGCAGCCCGCATGCCGCCTGAAAACAGATCAGACTGACCGGCTTATAGATTAATTTTGTCCACACAAAAATCTTATATGTGGGTACGATCAATGCCATCGCCGGGATCGAAGACAAGAACAGCATGGAAAGCGCGATCTTCTGCGCCCCCTTAATATGATACCTGGATAACGGATATGCCGCTGTAATAGAACCCAGCAATACGGCTCCTGCAATCGCAACAGAATAAATAAAACTATTCAGAAAACCCAACTGGTATTTCTCCGTACGCAATATCGCAGTAAAATTGTCAAGCGTAAACTCGTCGATCATCGTGATCATCGGGCCCGCTTTTGTATCTACCGACGCCAGTACAAGCCAGATCAGAGGAAGAGCAAAGGCACAGCCCACTAAGATCAAGATTCCATACTCGATCAAATTTACAATTGGTTTCTTTCGTTTCATGCTCTGCCTCCTACTTATTTTTATCCACTAATTTTGTATACCCCATGCTCAGCAGTATTCCTGCCACAAGGATCACGACGGCGATCGCCATACCATAACCAAGCTGAAATGAAGTAAATGCCTTTTTATACATCAGCATGGAAAGCGTGGTGCTGGAATTCCCCGGCCCGCCCCCTGTCATACCATAGATCAGCCCGACCGTTCCCAGTGTTCCAAGCGTCACTACCATAAAGTCGGTTACCAAAGTCGAAGAGATCGTCGGGATGATGATCCGGAACAAAATTTGCATAGAACCCGCCCCGTCAATCCTTGCCGCCTCCAGAATATCATCCGAAACCTGATCCAGAGCCGCCTGAAACATCATGACAGAATATGCGCATCCCTTCCAGATATTTGCTATCACAACACTAGCCAGCGCATGCTTGATCAGCCACTGCACAGGTTCGATCCCCAGCATTCCAAGAAGCATATTCGCCGTCCCGTTCGCCGCAAATACACACGAGAACATTACGATCGCGACCACCTCCGGCGTAATCCATCCGGCTGCTACGGTTACTCCAACGAAAAATTTAACCCCGCGTCTTTTCTCTCTTAAAAGCAGCGCCAGAAAGAGCCCCAGGATCTGCTGCCCCAATATCCCGGATACGAAAAGAAAGATAACCGTATTATAAACAACCGTGCCGATTCCCGGACTATGAAATAAAGCAGCAAAATTTTCAAATCCGACAAAATGAACCGTCTGGGCAGACGCGCCCGTGAGAGTCATATCCGTCATCGAATATATCATCGCAACGAGCGCGGGCCCAATGAAAAATCCTCCCAAAAGAATGACAGAGGGAATAAACATTATCACCGCTTTTTTCACGCCTGACCAGTCCTTTTCATTTCGGACATTTATTTTATCCATGAATCTGATTTCTCCTTACTCAATCACTTTTACAAGATCCGCACCCATTGCTGCCTTCATATCTCCCTCAAAATGATCGACTGCGTCGTCAATGCCAAGCACGCCAAAGGCAACATTTTCGATCAGCTGTGCATAAAGCTCCGTAACAGATGCATACCCGTCGACGGTTGGACGAAATACAGTGAATTCCAAGCCTTCTTCAAATTTCTCCATCAAACCGGAATACTCCTGGCTCTTCCATGCGTCACTTTCGAAGCTGTCCGCTCTTGCCGGCAGATTCCCGGACTCGATCGCCCAATAAGTCATATTTTCTTCCTGACAGATATACTTCAGCAAGTCCCATCCGCCGTCTAAGTTGCTTCCGTTTGCAGCCATAGCAAACGTCCATCCGCCGGATGTCGTCACATATCCCTTTCCATCATAAGTAGGTACGAATGCATATTTCACTTTTCCATCTTTCAAAATTTCTTTCCATGCATCCGCGTTATTGCCGCCAACTCCGTCTCCGAACGCCCAGCTTCCCGTAAAATACAACCCGATATCTCCATTTGGAAACATTTCTGATGTAAATGTACTTTCCGGATCATTCGAAGCCGCCAGATCGAGCGAAGATAATTCCTCTACATTCCAAACCTGATCTACATAATCCAGAACCTTTTTTATATTAGCCTTATCCACGATCCACTGGTCCGTGTCATAATCATAAAGCTTCCCGCCAGTAGCTGCGTAGAAAAGCTGGAAGGTACGCATAGAAACCTGCTCTACATTACTGGTAGACACAAACTGATTCATCGGCATAAAGTCAGGATCATCTGAATTAGCCTCCTTAAGCTTCTTTGCCGTATCAATGATATCCTGCCAGGTCTTCGGCTGCCAGTCCGGATCAAGCTTCGCCGCCTCGAAAACATCCGTATTATACCAGATCACCTGCTCGTCTGTAGAGATCGGGATCGCATACTGCTTGCCGTCCATACCCGTGCCGGCTTCAACTACCGCCGGGTTATAGCTGTCCCAATCCGCCCACTTTGCCAGATAATCATCCATAGGCGCCAAAAGTCCCGCCGCCGCGTCTGACTTCACCATAAATCCGTCCTCAAATATAATGTCCGGAGCAGTGTCTTTTGAGGAAAGCATTAACGTAACCTTGCTGTAATAATCATCGCCCTTTGCGATCTCAATATATTCTACCTCTTTGCCTGTTTCCTCTACATATTTGTCAACGATCTCCTTAAGCATCGTTCTTCCTTCCTGAACGGCGATTTTTACTGTCTCACTGTTATCCTTCCCTTCCTTTGCCTCCTTTGCCGGTTCCGCGTTGTCCGCCTCCTTTTCACCTTTCGGACCGCATGCCGCAAGACTAAATACCATGAATAATGTCAGCGCTACACATAAAATAGACTTGTTACGTTTTCTCATTTTCTTTTCCTCCTATTATTTTGGTTAGTCTCGGTTCTTGTGAACCATTAATTATTTCTTGCGGAAATTCTATCACCTCGCGCGTAATTTGTCAATATTATTTACTAACTATTGTTTTATTATATTATCTCTTAACTATTTGTACCAAATTTTCCCTGTTATATCGCATTATTTGTTAACTATTTTATTTAATTAGTATTTCAAATTGACTAATAATGTTTTCTGTGATACTATTCTTTTAGAAATCAGCAACACTCACCAAGAATAGTATTCCATTATAGAAAGGATTTTAACATGAAATATTGCATCGGAATTGATATAGGAGGAACCAAATGTTCCGTTGTCCTTGGGAAAATGCCATTTTCAAGCCCCGAAACATCTTTGATTAAAAAAATAGCATTTGAGACAGAACCCTTCTCCCCTAATGTGTCCTTGGATCTAATGTACCGGTATATTGACAATCTCTTTCACACGATACCAGATCTATCCTCCGATACCCTGTCAGGCATCGGAATAAGCTGCGGCGGACCGCTGGATTCTAAGAATGGCGTCATCCTTAATCCGCCTAATCTTCCCGGATGGGTACGGGTTCCGATCGTCCGTCTGCTTAAGGAACGTTATCACTGTAATGTTGTCATGCAGAATGATGCAAATGCGTGCGCAGTGGCAGAATGGAAATTTGGCGCCGGGAAAGGCTATCATAACATTGTCTTTCTGACATTTGGAACCGGTATGGGAGCCGGGCTGATCCTAAACGGGAAACTATACTGCGGCGCCAATGATATGGCGGGCGAGATCGGGCATATTTCCTTATGTGACTACGGGCCTGTCGGCTACGGCAAAGCAGGGTCCTTTGAAGGCTTTTGCAGCGGAAACGGTATCGCGCAGCTTGCGAGGATCCGATTGACCGAAGCATTACAGACAAATCGTCTGCCAGGCTGGTGCCCGAAAAGAGAAATGCTGCCAAATATCTCTGCAAAAGACGTAGCTGACGCCGCCGAAGCCGGAGATCCCCTTGCCATCTCCATCTATCAGGAATCAGGAAACGCGCTCGGCAAAGGACTTGCTATTCTTGTTGACATTTTAAATCCGGAACTGATCATACTTGGAAGTATTTATCAACGCAGCGAAAATCTGCTCTTCCCTAATATGGAGAAAATGCTGCGTCATATGGCGCTTCCTTGTTCCGTCTCTGCATGCCGGGTATGCCCTTGTGCGCTCAAGGACTCTCTCGGAGACTTTGCCGCTCTCTCTTTGGTAGCGGAATAGCTATTGACGAGACTTCGCCGCTCTCTCTGGCAGCGGAATAGCTATTGACTATTCCTGGAAATTCTATGTAAAATAAAGCCATGAGACGATAAAAAGGAGGAGCTTGCTATGCGTAACGCCAGCCGCGATATAAATAAAAAAACAAAAAATTCTTCTGAGGAATGGAACGATAAGACAAACGACAAAGGATATAATCTAGCCTATGTAAGCACGAAAAACCGACTTCTGGTACTGAAAGAAATCGCTTTGTACGGTCCGGTCTCCCGAGTCACACTTGCCTCTGCCCTTGGACTCACAAAAGCAGCTTTAAGTAAAATTGTTGCAGAGCTTCTGTCCAATCATTTGATCAGCGAGATAAGCCCCGATACGATTTCGGGCTGTAATACTCCCGGCAGAAAACCTATCCTTTTAAAAATAAGCGAACATTCCCCCTGCGTCTGCGGAATCCTGATCAACCGGCACCGGATCGCAGGGATCATTGCAGATCTAAGCTGCCATGTAGTAGAAAAGGAAGTTATTTCCTACGAATCCTTAAACAGCGAAGAAGATCTGCTGGAACATCTGCTTTCCCTGTACCATACACTTATCTCAAAAACCTCCCGGCAGGTTGAAGCCGTATCCATTGCTTCACTTGGTCCCATAGATGATGAAAACGGCAAAATTCTCAGCCCTTTTAATTTCTATGGTATTCATAATATGGAAATCTGCCGTTTGCTTGAAGACCAGATCGGGCGCCCCTGTTTTTTGATCAACGACGCAAATGCCGGCGCACTAGCTGAGAAAATGTATGGCTTTGACAAATCCGCTTCCAATTTTATATATTTGAATATCATGAACGGTATCGGCTCCGGATATATCCTTGACCACAAGCTTTACCGCGGAGAAAACGGACAAAGCGGCGAAATCGGGCACAGCTCCATAAACTTTTCCGGCCCGCAGTGCGACTGCGGCAATATCGGATGTCTGGAGCTATATGCCAACAACCGAAATATGAATTCCAAAATAAGGCAAATGCAGTCTAAATACGGCGTTTTAGGCACTCTTCCCCATAAAACCGGAGATTACTCGTTCGACGAGATTCTTTGTGCCGCCGAACGCCATGACCCGTATGCCCTGACCGCGCTCGACGAATTCTGCAACTATCTCTCCGTTGCAGTTTTGAACGTAATCCGTTTTTTGAATATCAGCACGATCGTAATCGGCTACGACAGTGCGTCAGATAAACAGCTTCTTGAAAAAACTCTGTTCCACCTTCTCCATGATAAAATGGATTTTGCACAGGAACACAGTCTGATCGTCCGTCATTCTACATTCGATGGAAACGCTCCGCTTTATGGCGCGATCGCCAGAGCGGCAGATCTTGTTTTTGAAGGAAAGCTTAACTGGTTGAATGGAACTGATGAAAATAAGGAGGAAATAAAACGATGAATATATGTATTCCAGAAACTGCGCGCGATGAGATTTATTATTTGAACGATCTGATGGAACGCCGCCCTACTCTTCTTCCATTAAAACAAACTATTTTTTCTGCTTTTCAGATATTGAAGCAGTCCTATCAAAACGGAGGAAAACTTCTTGTATGCGGAAACGGCGGAAGCGCCAGCGATGCCGATCACATTGTAGGAGAACTTATGAAGGGGTTCCGTCTCTTAAGACCACTTCCCGAAAAGGAAAGATCGCTTTTCGGGAGCTATGCCGACAGGCTGCAGGGCGCGTTAACTTCTATTTCCCTTACCCAGCACACTGCGTTGAGCACCGCATTTTCCAACGATATGGACTCTGAAATGGTATTTGCCCAACAAGTTTACGGTTACGGGACATCCGGCGACGTCCTTTTGGCGATCTCAACCTCCGGTAACTCCCGCAATGTCATCCATGCCGTGCATATTGCCAAGGCAAAAAAAATGTCCGTGCTGTCCCTCACCAACCAGGACGGAGGAGAACTCTTCTCCTTAAGCGATATCTGTATCAATGTGCCGTCCTCTATGACTGCTGAGGTTCAGGAATTACATCTTCCTATATACCACACATTATGCTCTATGTTGGAAGCTTATTTTTTCATTTCATAGAGTGTGGATGTTTTTAAAGAATGAGGGGGAATTTCCTTCACAACCTGAGTTCAATATAGCTTGTCAAATAACTTTAACTGGAATATAATATTTATATAAATGTACATGAGGTAAATCCTATGAAATGTTTTAACACAGAAGGCATCTGTATTCCGGAAATCAATTATATGGCTGATACATCAAAGACAATTCATCAAATTATTGATCAATATGTATCTCCTGGCAAATATTTCACAATAGATCGTCCCAGACAATACGGAAAAACAACAACTTTATATTTGCTTGAAAAAAGATTAAAAAAAGACTATATTGTATTAAGCATAAGTTTTGAGTCTGCAGATGAACTATTTACCTCTCTCTCAACTTTTGCCGCCGGCTTTATTCGTAAGACGGCAAGAATCTTAAAGATACAAGATATTCCTGAATATATATGCAGCAACTGGCAGCGCCCTTTGTCAAAAGATTTTCCCTTTGACGATCTGGGACAGCGAATCACGGAGCTTTGTACGGATTGTCCGCAAAGCGTTATTCTGATGATCGATGAAGTGGACAAAAGTTCTGACAATCAGATATTTCTTTCTTTTCTTGGATTGCTTAGAGAAAAATATCTGGAACAATTAAAAGGAAAAGACAGAACTTTTAAATCCGTGATTTTAGCCGGAGTCTATGATGTGAAAAATCTAAAATTGAGATTGCACCCCAACACAGAGCCCAAATATAACAGTCCCTGGAATGTAGCTGCCAATTTTAACTTAGACATAAATATCTCACCTGACGAGATTGCTTCTATGCTTAGAGATTACGAAACGGACTGGAATATCGGTATTGATATTCCATGGATGAGCAATACTCTCTATGATTATACATCCGGCTACCCATTTCTTGTATCCAGATTGTGCCAGATCATGGCACAGAATCCACCGGAAAGTTGGAGCAAAGAAGGTTTCCAGGATGCGGTTCGGGAATTTCTTAAAACTCCCAACACACTATTTGACGACATGAGTAAAAAGCTCTCTGAATATCCGGAATTAAAAGAGATGATCTATAACATCTTATTTCAGGGGAAACGATATTCCTATGAAGCTGAAAATCACCGCATTCATATCGGAAAGATGTTCGGCTTTTTAAAAGAAGACCACGGACTGGTCAGCATTTCAAACCGTATTTTTGAAATGAAGTTATATAATCTCTTAATCTCTGAAAATGAGACCGACAGCAAGATCTTTACTGCTGCAGATATGGAAAAGAATCAGTTTATAAAAGACGGTGTTCTGGATATGGAACTGGTCATGCAAAAATTCTGTGAATATTTTGAAGAAATATATGCAGATGCAGACAACACATTCATTGAGGACAACGGTAGACGGATATTTCTGATGTTTTTGAAACCTATTATTAACGGAAGTGGTAACTACTACATTGAAGCCAGAACAAGAAATCTGAAACGGACGGATATTATCATTGATTATAAAGGAGTACAAAGTATTGTTGAACTTAAAATCTGGCATGGACAAGAATATCGTCGACGTGGAGAGACTCAATTGGTAGAATATCTGGAATATTATCATCTGAAGAAGGGATATATGCTTAGTTTTAATTTTAATAAGAATAAGAAGACCGGGATCCGGAAGATTATGTTAAACGATAAGATGTTGATTGAGGCTGTTGTATAGTAAGTGCCTCAAAAGATGGCGTCTAGTAAACCCAGTGTAGATTTGCTACTAACATCACCATTTATTGAGGCAATTTTCACGTTCATGTTTGTTTCAGTCTGCATTTCTCAGGCAGTATCACTGACCAGGGCAGATATTGGTCCAAGCACTTTCCACCAACGTATAGAGGATTGCGTTCGCCTTGGCTCCTTCGGGTGTATCTGCAAATAACCAGGCACGTCTTGCTACAGCAAATGGTTTTATATTTGCCTCACATAAACTGTTTGAAATTGGCAGCCGTCCGTCTTCCATGAATGTTTCCAGGTATTCCCTTTGATTCTGGGAATACGTCAGTGCCTGGGTAAGCTTCTCATTCATAGTCGCTAATGCGGATGTTTTTTCAACCCACACCCAAAAGGTGTCCAGGACCGGTCGTGAAGTGTTTTATCCCTGACACCAATCTCCGAAGCGGAAGTCTTCCGGGATAAACAGCTAATTGTTGGTTCCTGATCCACCTTTCCCATTAGGTTACAACTCCTTTCGCTATACTGTTTTTCGCCTTTGCAGTACAAAATATAAAGAACGGCTGTAAGCACAAGCATTGTCAACAGGAAATTATTCCCCTGCCAGTTTCACTTTGCAACGTTTCATATAGCACGCAATCCCATATTTTAAAATTTTATCTGCCCCGTTTGCCCGGAGTTCCTCATCATACTTCCGTTCCTCTACCTGCTTTAACGCTCTTTCACAAGCCTGATCTAGATCACCGTCATTGGCATACTTGACTTCAATAAGGATAGCTATTTCACTGTTTTCGGTTTCTATAAGGATATCGCTATATCCTTCACCGGTTTCCTGATTTGAAAATACGCCCCAGCCTTCTTTCACGCCCAAGATCCCAAGCAGTATCCCATGATAAAAGTTCTCCTTACTTGCTTTTCTCACAAACGTATCCCTGATGCTGATGGTCTTTTTCAGGTAGCTTTCAAAAATCTTCTCTACATTTTTTTCCTTTTCATTTTTAAGAGCCTCACAGAACCGGCTTAGCGTATCCCCGTCTTTTTTCACACTCTCTTTAAAGTATTCCATAATCTGTGTTTGAAAAATATCCCGTATTTCCAGATTTGGAATTTTGAGTTTGTACATCTGGGTATCCAATGCACATGTTTGTGTTAGATATCCGGTTGTGAGTAACACACTCCAGATATTTTCAATCGAATGATACATATCTTTATAGGTCAATTCCGGACGAATGGTTTTTATGATTTCTTTCCCCGCCATCAAACCTTCTATCTCTCTCTTTGTTGTTGCACTTTTCGACTGTCTGATAAATTCCTTAACTTCTGCATTACTGCTCGTATTTACCCAATAATTCTGTGGAATAGCTTCTTTATTTGTGCGAAGACTACGAAGATAAGAAACCACATCCCATGGACAATATACCTCTACATTCCCAAATCGGTATCCATCATACCATTCTTTGATACTTCCATACTTATCAGTACATTCATAATAAGTTAAAAGATCACATACCTCTTGATCTGTAAATCCAAAATATTCATCAAAGTCAACATCTGTAATCGTGAAGGTGGTAAAATTATTAAGACCGGTAAAGATGCTCTCTTTTGAGATGCGCATACATCCGGTCATTACTGCAAATTTCAGACTGTTGTTTGTTTTTAGTGACTGCTCCAACAGACTACGGATCAGAAATATCATTTGATCATAATACCCGTTTTCAAATGCTTTTGCTAATGGGACATCATATTCATCAATTAAAAGAATTACTTTTGTTCCATAATGTTTCTCCAATAATTCCGATAATATTTTCAATCCACTGCAAAATACGGCTTTACTCATTCTGCTATCTAAAAGTTCCTTATATTCTGACTTATCAAAATCACTTAAATTCCTGCTTTCCAAAAGAAACTGAGTTCTACCTGCTACATTCTTCATAATCTGAACTGCAAAATCAAATGCATCCTCATAAGCAGCAGCATTGATTCCTTTAAGGGAAACTGAAATCACAGGATATTTCCCCATATAATCTTTACACAGCTTTTTATCTTTTGAGATTTTCAAGCCATCAAATATATTCTTATCGCCCCCTATAGAAAAAAAGTGTTCCAGCATACTCATATTTAAAGTTTTTCCAAAGCGTCTTGGTCTGGTAATGAGATTTACCATTCCACCATTGTGGAGCAATTCTGAAATCAACTTTGTTTTATCCACATAATAATAGTTATCGTTAATAATCTGCTCAAAATTTTCTACTCCCACCGGAAGGCGTTTCTTTTCTTCACCCATGATATTCACACTCCTTCTCTATTAACTATATTATAACAAAGATATCCTCAAAAGCCTATACCTAACTTTCCCTCGCTTCACGCAGTTTCCAGTCGTCAAAGCCTTTGTAATTCTCCTGCCAGTAACCTTCGTCCTCCATATCCCCATTTTTTCACAAATCTAATTCTTTGTGATTGGATACCCCCGGATTCTCAAAAGTCAGGAATAGAATAAAGTGCCAGATACCCCAAGATAACGCCCAGCGCTTTGTGAAAACATTACTCTGTCATTTAGCAAAATACTCATAGAAAATATTATGTTCAATATTTCCTGAAAAATTAGGGTCATTTAATATCTCTAGCATATCATGATCCTCCTCCGCTACAATTTCTCCTACTTTTATCCTCCTGAATGTTTCTGAAAATGTTCGTTCAAATTCACAGATCGGAGTAAGGCTCCCTATGATCAGCGCCGTTACTAGCCCTGTAAATACTCTGTAATCTCTTTTCTTCCATGCCTCATCAATGGTACGAATAACCAGAATCATTAAGATAAACAGAGCCGGGATTGACGCCCTCATACAAAAATCAATCGAGTACCCGACTTTAACAGGAGGAATCATACAGAGACATACTACAAGAAAATAAAACAGGCTATTCGCTCTGTTGTATTTATATAGTAAAACAGCATACACTCCTATTTCTAAAATTAAGAAAATGACTAATTTTGCAAGACTATTATCAAATTCCGGTCCTTTGTTATTTTTTCCCATGATAACAGCCCCTGAAGAATTACTTTTCAGATACAAAAATGTCGTAATTCCTATGATTCCTCCGCCCAGGACATTTTGCATTGTAATTGTATCCTTCATGACACAGCAGATATGTCTTTTCATCCTCTCTCCAACAGCCTTATCTACATTATGCCGCTCATATTTTCTCGAAAGGCATAGAAAACATACCAACATTAACAATCCAACAAACGGGAACGTACTGGTCAGCATACTACACGCCAATATAAATACTATATTCCTGTTATTCCTTTGGATATATACCAGCATGGTACATAACCACGCCGGTATTGCCTGATTAAACACCCAGTATAACTGTGTAGTCATACTCGAATATTGATAAGGCGTCCCCCACCATTCCAGATGCATCTTGCTTCCATACTCCATCGGATCGACTCCGGTTAAAAATATGCCCATAGCATCCAGACCACTGAAAAAGATCATTACAAATAAAGGCCAGACCACAATTTTCTTCATAACGGCACAGATAAAGTAATACACCAGGGCAATCCCCAACACCGCCCAGAGAGCCTGCGCACAGTACCCTTCATGCAGTCCGAAGATCTTACCTATAAGAGCAGACGGAAGCCAGAATCCTATGTAATAAATCAGCCCCGTCTTATTTACATCGTTTAACGCAAAATCACTGTCGGCTAATATTTCACTATTTACGATCGGCCACTGCCTTTCAACCAATATATTGAAGATTCCGTTCCGAATGGCATGATCCGTATTTTGAAATACAAATTTTCCAATTCCGGAATAGTAGACCCATATGGCAATTACCCCCACAATAAAAATAACCTTGATTATATTTTCTTTATTCCATTCCGGCATCCATATTGCCGGCGCTTCTTTGCATATTTTATAGAATACGTAGCATAGGATCAATGTTAGGGGCAATGCGATCAATAATTTTACCCACCCTAAAAGAAAGATTAAAAAAGGAAGCAAAATATAACCATATGCTGTAATCCAAAAAATTTTCTGTATCTTTTTCATATAATTTTCCTTTCTTTTAATTCCATATCCCACAAAAATAAAGAAGATACAATACAGCCATCAATATTGCATAGAGAACGACTGCTTCTTATATATCTTGTAGATTATAGCTCGATATCAAAATACTTTTGAGCCATACACTTTCGATTCATTCTCGGTCTACTGATGATTTGACCCGAATCATAGTCCCTTAACACAACAGTGTCATCATCTATTTGCTTATTATAGACCATGGCATCAACACCTATCGATACTCTGTCTCCAATAGTTTTTTCACCAATAATTTTTGCACCAGCACCTAAAAAAAGACCTTTCCCAAGTTTAGGAGTACCCCCCCCCCCCTTGCATCATCACCTGTATTTATTGTAACATTCTGAAACACAACCAAACCATCTGAATAAGATGCATTTCCAATTATACTTCCTACAGGATGTGCAAAAAGGAATATTTCTGGCAATTTGCATTTATATGAATAAAACATCCCATTCAAATACTTATTAAGATTAATTATCTTGCTGCATAAAATAGTGTTACCAGATAAATTCCATAAAGAATTTGACAAAAAATATAAAAATTGACTATATTGATCCGAATGTAAATGCGAAAAACAAGCCTCTCCATTTTCTGCTCGATAATTACGCAGCACTATATGCTTGAAACATTTTTCCAATCGATATAAGGCTAATGAAAATGCCTCATCTACATCGTCACCGTGAAACCTATTTCCATCCGGAAAATAGGTTTCAATTTGTCGAGCAACATATTCTTGTAACTCTTTTCTATTAAGAGATAGTATCATTTTCTTCCTCCTCAAAATTAATTCTGCACTTTTCAACAACCAGAGGTGTATGTTTTATACGGGCTAGAATTTCCCCTACATACTCACCTAACACACCCAAAAACGCCAATTGAACTCCACCCAGGAAAAACATACTAATAATAATAGGCGCAATGCCCAAGTCAAACTCGTTCCAATATATGAGTTTCAATACTAAATATATAAGCGCTAATATGAAACTTACAAAAGAAATAAAAAATCCACTAAAAACAGCAATTTTAAGCAAACTCGTAGATGTATTTACTAACGAACCCAAAGCTAAATCAAAATAACTAAAAAAATTATAACTTGATTTTCCTGCTTTACGTTTTGGCTGTCTATATTGGATAGTCCCAACTTGAAATCCATACTCTGCAATAAGATTTCTAAAGTTAGGATTTGGTTCGTTTTCTTTCTGCATTAATTTTACTACCTTTTTATCATAAAGACCGAACCCGGTTACTTGTTCATATTGCTTCACATCAGAAAACAGATCAATAATTTTATAGTATAGAGACCGAATGAAGTACATGAATTTACTTTCTTCACTAGATGTTTTCATTCCCCACACTACTTTATAACCTTCTTCCCACTTTTTGATAAATTCCGGAAGCAATTCAGGTGGATCTTGAAAATCACATGCTAAACATATACTCGCATCTCCACTTGTCTGAAAAAAACCATATGCTCCTGACCTCTCTGGGCCAAAATTTCTTTCGTTTTCGATAATTTTGATTCTCTTATCTTCAGCTGCTAACCTTCTTAAAATCTTCCATGTATTATCTGTTGATGCATTATCACTCAGTACGTGCTCGTATTCATACTCCGGTAAATTTGACATAATATTCCTAACAGCGATACATAATTCTTCCACATTATCCTGCTCATTATAGCAAGGTGTAAAAATACTAATTTTCTTCAAATTAATATTCGCTCCTTTCAATTCATTTAAAACATAAATTGACATAAAATAGATTTCATCTAAACGATTTTATTTTCGTTCAGCCTTATATAATGTAACATCTCTACATTTCCCAAAAGTCAAAAAATTCCTTTCTAGTCTTTTATATTCAACAAGTGTATATTGACTGCCTTTAAAAATCGAATCCAAATACCCTCGTACTCCCTCAATTCCAGTATCATTATAATCGATAGACCATACCGAAGGATATCTTTCAACACAATTTACCCATTTTTCCGTAGTTGTTACGATAGGTTTAACATCATTATATAATGTATAACCTATTGGGAAAAAAGTACCGACTACATAGTCATCTCCTACTATTTTCCCTAATTCAACCATACATTCTTTTTCATAATATGTTCGAGACGTATAAACATATTTTAAGTCTAAATACATATGTATGCTACACGAAAAAAAGAGCGTGAAAATAAAGCAACGTAAAACGATTATGTTTCTTTTCAAGACATTCATTCCTATTACTCCAATTAATATCAGGCAAATAATATTCAACAAAGAAATCACAAGAATGTCATCTTCCGAAAAATCATATATAGTTCCATCCGAAATAATTTTAAATCTAAAATAAATTATTAACCCTCCTACGATTGTACATAATACTATATAAAAATAAGCGAATAGTCTCTTCTTATTCTCGAAACGTTTAAGAAAGTCTATTATTAAATTTCTATTAGACACATATTCAAGAACTATAATATAAACTAAGATCACAAATACTGGATATAATACAATATATTTCCTTACAATATAATCTTCGCTTACGAGAGTTTGCAAATAAAAGCTAAAAAACATGCTCAGGAAAAAAAATATTGTTATATCCTTTTTACGAATAATTAAAAATAATAGATAGGGTAAACAAATTAATAATATAGAGAAAAATCCTATGTTATATAAGTTAACATTAGACGCTATGAAATGAACTGTACTTCGTAATAAAACCCAAAACGAAAAGGTTATCTCATATCCATCCTGAGAAGAAAAATCAAAAATGGCTTCAAACATATTTTTTATTACGGATGTATTCCATACTAAATAATAATATAATTCCAATGGTACTAATGCTATAAGACTACCTGATATGATTCCCGAAGATGCTAACCCAAAATGTCTTTTTCCATTTTGTATTCCATAAAAAATTATTGTCAATGCAATGGATAAATACAAAAACACATTAGTAATATATACACCAAACACTGAAATCGTAATTAAAATTCCTAAAACAAAATAATTTAAAAAAGGTCGATCCCTTAACTTTATAAAAAAATATATACAGGCTGAAACAAAAACTGCACGAAATATACTTGTCTCCATTACACGACATGCCATTAGAAAAGAAAAATCCAAAATTTGATATATCATAAATCCATACTTTATGTACTGCAGATATCGCGGTTTAGAAGAATACAATTTATCCAATTCTTTAAAAATCAATAAAGATAATGCAAAAATAAAGAATCCACACAGTACACTTCCCATTCGAAGTCCCCAATAAGTATCTCCAAATAATCTCAAACCAATATATGTAATTACATTTCCTATAATATTAGTCCTCACATGCGGCGATACGATATATTCCACATCACCGTCAAATACATCTGGTGATATAGCGCCATAATTGTATTGGTTTAAAGCAAGTATCGCATAACTACCTTCATCAATGGGTTGATAGTTTATGATTCCCCATGGCGGAAGATCTTCATCTAAAAAAAGAAGCCTGGAAATTATAAAAAGAAAAAACAGTAAAATACATATCCAAGCATTTTTTTTATTCTTTATGTTTGTAGTCAATTTTGTCGATATATTATTCATTATATACGAGTCCCCTTTAAATATTTTGTGTATTCTTTAAACACCTTTATTATTTTCCTTTCATTTATTCCCCTCATTACTATCCAGGCTTTTTCAGATATAACAGATACTCCAGTTTTAAAAATTATTTTACAACACCTACCACTTTTTCTCCATCTTTCACATCTCTCAAAACCAGACTATTTGCCCCGATCAATACATTTCTCCCAATTTTGATCCCTTGTCTCACAGTACTTCCTGCGCCTATAAAGGTATTACAACCAACAGCAACCTGACCGCATAATATAACGCCTACGCTGATATGTGTAAATGCTCCTATCACACATTCATGCTCTATAACAGACGCCGTATTAATAATAGAACATTTTCCTATCACGGCATCTGCATTTATAACAGCTGCTTTCCCAACAAAAATACCCTCACCCTTTTTCTCTTTTACTGTATTCTCGCCCAATATGACAGAAGAACTTACGATCGCACCTGGATCAATGAGATCCGGAAAGTGAAAACCCAATTCAGCAGCATAAGTATATAGATCATATCTTATGGGTGACGGCTCTATAACTCCAACCGTAATAAATGCATTTCTTATCCCTTTTTCAATTAATGATAAAAGAGTCTCATCATTTCCGACTACCGTCGCCCTATCCAATATCACAGTTCCTGCGGGAATATGCGGATCTGTGATATAGATCTTATCATACAAATTTCCGCGAATAACCGTATCAAGCACTGATTTGCAGTGTCCGCCGCCACCTAGCAATACTATACTTCGAGTATACAAATTCTTTTCCTCATTTCTCAATTTAACTACACCAAATTCACATAGCCTGTCCGTTCACAAAAAATTATATTTCTATCAATTCGTCCTCTTCAAAGTTTCTTTTTGCTTTTCGGCCTAGAATCTCATTCCATTTCATTGGCGAAATGCCATTGCCAGGACGTTTTGTAGTAAGATTTTTTTGTGTAAATATTTCTCCTGCAGAAATATTTCGTGCCGCAACAATGCTTTTCCTAGCCACCGAACGGTTTTTAAGTTCGGATACCGTAGGCTTCTTAATTTCACAGCCTTTTACTCTCTCAACCTTTCTAATTCCCTGTATCATGGTCATCAACTCTTGCGGATCCAAACTCGCTTTATGATCCGGTCCCGGCATATTATGATCAAGAGTAAAATGCTTTTCAATCACTTTCGCTCCCATAGCAACAGCCGCAAGACTGACTTCTACTCCTTGGGTATGATCGGAATATCCCACCGGACAGTTGAATTCCTTCTTAAGTACATTCATGGCATTTAGATTCACTTCATCCTCCGGCGCCGGATATTCTGTTGTACAATGCAGCAAAGTAATCTCCTTACTCCCTGCATATTTTAGTGTATCCACTGCATCATGAATCTCCTGTAGATCACACATTCCGGTAGAAAGAATAACTTTTTTTCCAGTTTTCCCGATTTCCACAAGATAAGGATAATTTGTGATTTCCCCCGAAGGGATTTTCCAGATATCCTGCTTATCATCAAGAAATCGTATACTCTCAATATCAAAAGGAGTTGAAAGAAATTGAATCCCAACACTTTTACAATAATCTGCCAATTCTATAAAAGCTTCATATGGAAGAAGTAATTTTCGAAGCATTTCTTTCTGCGATTCTTCTTTTCCTATATTTTTTCTTTGATAGTCCGCCATCTGGGCTTGTTTGGAAACCAGAGCGTCCAGCTTTGCCGTCTGAAACTTAACAATATCTGCCCCACATCTTTTTGCATGTAAGACCAATTGTTTTGCTATATCAAGATTTCCATTATGATTTACACCCGCTTCAGCAATAATCAAAGTATGATCCATATCTATCCACCTCCATCTGATTTATACTTATTTTAAAATTTCCTTTCTCTTTTTAATCCATATATTAAAAATAAGCCAAAAACAAAACACAAAGTAATCATTAATACTAAATACAAACAAGCTGCTCCTTTGATCAAATACTGCTCAACAACAATTTCTGATAATATATACGCTAATAAAGAAACGATTACATATCCAATTGTAAGGCTATTCTGAAAACGTATAATCGTTATCGTTATTACCAATAACCCTGATAAAGCTAAAAAGCCACCCCCAAGCAAAAGAATCAACAGTTCAATTTTATACGGTGATAAATCAGTATTATATAAAATTGATAATATTGGTATTCCACATATATAAGCGCCCATAATACAAGTACTAGTTATGCCTAAAACAATCAATATCTGGATTAATATTTTTTTTATGAACTCTTTCTTTTTCCCTTCGTTCCACATAACTGACAATTTATAAATCATAGGATTAAAAATAAAATTATTCAGAAGCCCAACGACAAATATCGGCATAGAAATAAATCCATAACAAGCTTGGGATTCATCATTCAACACACTATCTATTGCATACTTAGGAGCATTTCCTATGTAAAATGATAAAAAACTTCCTAAAAATAACGGAAAACATAATTTCAATAAGTCCCTAACATGAGTAAATGAAATTTTTCCTTTTACTGTTTCTTTAAACAATCTGTAAGCCCATTTGTTGAATAATATTAATAAAAATACAGTAATTACTGTAGCACCAATAACTGCTAACAATAAATTTTTCAAGAAAATTATACCAATTGCAAAAACAATCAATGTTATCCCTAATCGAAAGGCCATAGTCTTTCCAGCCACATCTAACCGACCTTTTTGTTGATATAATCCATGATATACATCTTCTAAAGAATCTACAACCTTAAATAAACACATCCATATTATAACAAAGCATTTTTCCATGCTATATTCATTCTCATTTCCAATACATACAACGTATATCACCGATACCAAGGTCATTATAAAAGTTGTAAATAATCTCGATATCAAATATTCTTGAAATAAAAATTGCTCAGACACATCCGATACTTGAAAATTACGCATACCGTATTTTCCGATTGTAACAAATAAATTCGCATTTGCATAAGCTATCGTAAATATTCCTGCTTCATTCAACCCTAAAACTCTCGTCAAAATCATCAACATGATCACAGACTGAAAGGCCATAATCATGCTTCCAACCATATTCCATACCAGACTATCTTTTCCTATATTATTTGATTGTATTAAAAACTTTTCTAATTTCATCAATACTCATCTCATTCTTTATCCTCGAATTCCTTCATCATATTTTCCATTTCTGCAAACTGTCCCATATCTAACCAGGCTTTTTCCGGTATTGGAAACACGCCGACTTTTCTTCCCTTTTCAATATAACGCTTAGCAATTTCAGGAAAATGTATAAATTCATTTTCTTTTAAATCATTAATCACCTCTGGTTCGATCACATATACTCCAGTATTAGTTAAAAAAGTATATTCCGGTTTTTCCGTCATATTGATTATCTTTCCGGATGTATCTGTATTAATAACACCGTAGGGTACAACCAGATTTTTTACTGCACACAAGAAAGTAATTATATTCTTTTGCACTCGGTGTGTTTTTAGCGCACATTCCAAATCATCATTGATGAGAATATCACAGTTTGACAGAAAAAAAGTAGAATTGATCTTTCCTTTTAAAAGACTCAATCCCCCTCCAGTTCCTAGAAATTCATGTTCAATATGATAATGAACAGCGTAATTCTTTTCTAAATCCTCATAATAAGACTTGATCATATTTGCTCTATGATTGAGAATAAAATGGATATCTCTACAACCATAATTATAAAACTGATTAATGATACGCTCCGTAATCGTCGTATTTCCTATAGGAATTAATGCTTTAGGAAGAATCTTAGTATATGGATATAATCTAGTCCCCTTTCCACCTGCCATAATCACTAGCGGAATATCGTTTAGTCCGGTATTAATTTTTTTATTTTCGTTCTCTCCATCCCCAAATATTGCATCCGTTAGTTCTCCCCAAGGTGATACCACCGGATAAACAACCATTTTTTGCTCCTTTTGAGCTTTTTTTGCTGATATAACAGAATCAAATACTATAGGGCTGCAATTCATAGCTTCTGTAATAGATGCAGAAAGATTACCATCCGAAAGAATATATTTTCGCATATCCCCTTCCGTAAATAATCCTAATAACCGTTTCCTGGAATCAACAACAAAAATTGCTCTTTTATTTAAACGGTCAATCTTTTCAATGGCATCTCTTATGCTCGTATCAGGCAAGACCGTATAATCCATTATTCCCATATCCATAACTCCTTGCAAAATACTTTTATTTACCAGAGCATCAACTCATTATACTCTTTTCTGTCTAAAAAAGGATACATATCTTGCAGCACGGGCGTTTCGAATATTCCATCTTCATTTAACCGCGAAGTAACCTTCGGAGTCACCGGATCATCAAAACGCTGATCAATTTCCAACAATAAATGTCCGGAATTATTCAGGATCCATTCCACTCCTTCGGTTATATCTTCATTACTGTGACAATGTTTATACTCAAATCCAAATGTCAGCGCTATTTTTTCAAAATTCGGAAAACTAACTCCTGTTTCTGCATTACATCCTATCAGACAGTTATTAAAAAAATTTTTACACGTCTGCCGGAAAGCATTATATCCGTCATTACTAAAAATAATAATTTTAATCGGAATATCATAATGCTTAATCGTTTGTAATTCTTGCAAATTCATCATAATACTCCCATCGCCTGTTATACAGATGACCTCTTTTTTTGCCGCAATTGATGCACCAATAGCGGCTGGCAAATCATATCCCATAGGACCACATGTATAATTAGTTATAACGCGCTGATCCTTTTTTCTTATCCCTATTTGAGTTTTTGCACTATTAGCTGAGTTGTTTCCCAACGCTACAATGGTATCGTCTGGTGCATTTTCATCAAATACTTTCCAAAAATAATATGCACACACTCTTTCTTTAAGATCTAACTTCTCTATTGCTTCGTATGGCGTGAAACGTTTTTTTAAAGAATAGCAATAATTCATCCATTCTATAGGTGCTTCTATTGGTAAAAAGTAATTTTCTGCTGATACAAAAAAATCTCTCAGGTCTAAATATAAAAACTGTTCTAAATGTATCCCTGGTTTTTGAGCTTCATATTGATCCGCATCAACCATAATTATCTTCGCGTTTGGTGCAAACATATCTTGCTGAAAACCCGTTTGTCTAAAGGATAGGCTATTCCCTAATGTCAGAATAACATCCGCATTCTGTAAGATGAAGTTTCCTGTACGAGGACCTATATTTCCAGACAATCCAAAATATCTGGGGTGTTCCGTATAAAACACATCCGATACCCAGGCTCCACCTATCACAGGAATCTTATGCCTGTCCACGAACTGTTCAAATTCTGTTCGCACATTTCCACTAATAATTCCGGAACCCGCAAGAATACAAGGACGTTTTGCCGTTTTTAATAATTCATACGCCTTTATAAGAGCTTCCGGTATTACCTTTCTATTATTAATATTATTATCCTCTACAGAATATAGATCCTGCTCTTCTACAAAAGCACTTTGTACATCTAATGGTATATCTATCCAGACGGGTCCACGGCGGCCGTCTAACGCAATTCGAATCGCTTTTATTATTTCCCGCCTTACGGCAAGCGGATCCTTTAACATCACCGCATATTTTGTCATATGCTTTACAGCCGGTACAATATTATATTCCTGTGTTCCGCGATACCGAAGCGGTAAGCCTGACTTCTCAACAGAAATCTCATACCTTACCTGTCCTGACAGCACAATCATCGGCAGGCTATCCTGCCATGCTCCCATAACTCCTGTAATGGCATTCGTTGCCCCTGGTCCGCTCGTAACACAAACCGCCGCCATTTTTCCGCTGATACGGGCATACGCTTCCGCCGCCATAGCGCATGCCTGTTCATGATGATTAAAATATTTGGTGATATTTTTATTCAAAGCCAACGCATTATCCAGATGCATTGCGCCTCCGCCGACTACAGCAAAACAATCGGTTATTTTTTTTTCCACCAAAGTTTCTATAATAATATCAGCAACTCTTTTTTTCATCCCAGTACTCCTTTTCATATTCAATCTGCATTCGAATCCCTTGATCCAAATCTATAAATTCTTCAGACAGATGGCTCTCTTTCTCCAACCTGGATATATCCGCCGTATATTCTTTATTCCATTCTTTTGAAAGAATTCTAACTGGCTGCTCACTATTCATTTTCTTCTTTACTTTTAATGCGATCTCCTCAAGAGAATATTTTCTTCCGCTTGCAATATTATAATCATGGTATGCCATATCGTTTTCTATCATGAATTCGATCACTTTCTCCAAATCATATACATGGATATAATCAAAATAGCAGTTTTGTCTTATCGTTATAGGCTCGTTATTTAAACAGCACCGTATACAATGAGTAATGAATTTTGATTCATGGTCATATGGTCCATAGCAAGCAAACAAACGTAAATTATAAATATTCTTACTGTATAATGCCAGTTCATTCATAATATATTTTGAACATCCATATATATCCTTCGGTAAAGAACGGAAAACCTCATCCTCTTTAATCTCTATGATATCCTGTGTCTTGTCATACTCGGCTCCTGAACCCAGATAAATCATTTTTTCATACATATTACTGACTTTGTACAAATTCATAAAAACACGCATACTGTCTTCAAACATAGTACCGATTTTATCAAAATCTGAACTCTTAACCGGATTCGGATTTGCTGCATGCAGCACGATATCAAAATGGCCCGTTTGAACAAATTCTTTCACAGCTTCAGTGTCTTTTAGATCCAGTTCCTTCCTGGATGGACTGACAATTATATATTTCTCCTTAAGTATCGGAATTATATTTTTCCCTACAAATCCAGTCCCTCCGGTAAATAATATTTTTTTCACATCTTTCCCTCCACTCATACAACTAGTTTGCTTTTTTATATGGTTTCTCTTTTATTTCCGTTACTCAATCTTTCCTTGTGTCAATTGGATCGTCTGATATGCATCTTCAATGGAATTATCCGAAATCTCCCCATTCAGAATACCTAAAAAATGTTCCAGTTCGGCAATCTGAAAGCTGTCACGCTCTTCTCGGAATTCTATTGTTTTTTGTTCTTTCAAAAAAGTGATTTTACTGTTTATCAAATCACCTATTATCGTATCTTCATCCGTTAAAATCATGATTTCTCTGATTGGACTGCGTCCAAAATAATCCAAATGCAATTCAACAGACATCTTTGCATATTCTGCGATATACAACGCCACATCTTCACAATCTACTTCTGAATCTGATTTCTTCCCACTCCAATAAATAATTTGATCCGGCATACCAAACAAAAATTTCAGATAATCCCATTCATGAATCAAATCAATAGAGACACCGCCGCCTAATTCTCTACGTGCACTATAAGTATTTCTGTAATCTATTCCTGGTCTCCAATCCGGCAAATAGCTAGAACTGATACACCATGCACCTGTCACCCGTCTGCCCTCTATGTATTTCTTCAAATACTGTATGACTTTCGTATATCTCAATGGACATGCAACATAATAAATTCTATCTTCGGGATATCCCAATGCTTTAACCCGATCTATATTTTTTACAGATGTCAGCGGCTTTTCTATAAAAAAAGCTCTTGATTTGTTCCATACTTTTTGCAATGCATCCAAATGAAACTCCGTTGGATTCGTTATAAAGACCATGTCATAATCATCTGGTAAATCCGCATAATCTTTATAAACTTTAGATATTTTAAGCCTTTGTTCTTCTTCCACATCACGATATCTTCTTAAAGCTTCCACCGTCAAATCAATCTTTCTATTATCAGCGATTACCCTCAAATTGTTAATATGCCTTTTAGCAATGGAACCCACTCCGATAAAACATAATTTTAAAGAGTTCATAACTTCCCCTCTATTCGATCAATCCATTCCAGAACCCTGTAATCTTTTTCAAACCCATATCTTTGTCTTCGATTGTTAGAAATTGCAGAAATAAAATCGTCTATTTCATCTGCATATGCGTTTTCAATCACCGTTTCCTGATACCCCTCTCTACGATTTACAGAATCATATAGATGGATACTCTTTAATTCTCCCTTTTCTCTGCCATATCTTTTCAAACCACTTGGTTTTCCGTCCCACACAAGATATAGATTCTCCGCATAAATTTCCAGATTACGGACTGCCTTAGGACACACTACATCAATAATCAGCGTCCCTTTATTTCCATTATCGTGTCGTACCTGAATCATATAATTATCACTATAATCAATATTCAGACGGCTCATTTTATCATGTAATACCGAAACATCCTGAATCTCTCCAAATGTTTCAATCAGCCATGGAAACTCAATCGCCATAATCTCCCGGCATCCATTTGTCCGTCTGTCACCGACAAAAAAATTATGATAATTCTTCCACGGATGCCATTCCGGAAGATACTGCCCTACATGATATACATAATTTACTTTATTTTCCTGTCCATGGACTTCATCTTGTATATATTGAATCTCTTTCCGATATAAAAACGTAGAAGATAAAAACAGTATTTTTCCATTTTCCCTGGCTAATTCTATATTTTCCTGATATCCATCTCTCACCAGATTGATCTCGGTAAACACGTGTAATTGGCTTTTCAAGCACATATTGATAAGATCCTTATGTGTCAGCGGTGATGTACATACAAAAGCACATACTACATCTCCATGTTCACTGATCACTTCATCCAGACACCAATATGTCTGAACATGCAAAGAAACTTCTGCTTCTTTTCTTCTATCTTCTCTTGCATCTACGCCGTATATATGCCGCACGTCATTTCGTTCTCCAAGCAGACGTATTCTTCTTTTTCCCATGGAACCTAATCCTATTACAACAACATCCATTCTTCCTAACCTCTTATTATACGAACTTCAACTTTCTGACATCACACCATTGATAATCTTAGATATTCTCAAGTATTCTATAAGTCATAAAACACTTTTTTCATCTCTATCCCCGCATCTAAGACACTTTTCATAATCTGCACAATCTTGTCCGATGTCGTTCCATCCCCGTACAGATATACTGGTTGGTGCTCCAGTCTTTCCGCTTCCCAAATGGCTCCCTTTATACTCTCCGCTTCCGGCTCACAACAGATTACTGTCTCAGCCATCAGCCTTCCTTTTTGTCTGTCTCCAATATTTACCGTTGGAGTTCCAAGTACAGGCGCTTCTAAGATTCCGCTTGAAGAATTACCCAATACAAATTCCGCGTATTTTACAGCACTAAGGTAACGTATCATTCCAAGATTCGCCGCCAGTTTCGCATTGTCATGCTTCCGTGCAAATTCTCCCACAATTCTATTTACTATGTCGCCTCCTGCATCTGCATTTGCCATTGTCATCAGGAAGAATACATCCGATCTGTCATGCATGACTTTACACAATTCCTCTGTCTGTACTTCAGCCGTCTCTTCCTCCAAAGTTACCGGATGGAATGTAACAACTGCATATGGCATCTCTGCCGGAATCTCTGCTGATTTTCGGATTTCGATTTCTTTCATCAGTGGACAGTTGCGTATATTTTCTGTTCCAAGAGACCCCACATTAAATACTCGATCCGGATGTTCCCCCAACTGAATCACTCTGTTACGGTATGCTTCCGCGGCAGTAAAATGTAAAAAACCCATTTTTGTCAACGCATGACGGATACAGTCATCCACGGCTCCTTCTGTCACCTCACCACCATGGATATGTGCGATCGGAATCCTTTCATTCATTGCCGCACTGGCTATTCCAAGCATTTCCGTCCTGTCGCCAAGAATAACCAGCATATCCGGTCTGTCTTCCTTAAAACACTTCGCAAATCCTTCTATGGCGTTTGCCATAGTCAGGGAAATGTCATAGGGTGTATTCCCCCACTCCAGTATCGGAATCTTATGTTTTATCAAGAATCCATCCTCTTCAATAAACGACACTGTACTGCCATATTTCTCAGACAAATGCATTCCGGTAACTATTAAATTAAGTTCCAATTGCCCATCAGCATCTACCGCACGGATTAATGGTGTCAGTATTCCATATTCAGCCCTGGTGGCAGTTACAATCGCTATCCTTTTCATATTCCAATCCGTTCGTCCTCTCCAAAATCCCTTTTGCTTCTTATCTGATTATGTCATTTGAATCTATATATTTCCAAATTTTTTCCTTAATCGATCGCCAATTCTCTAAGCACCTGCTTCACCTTATCAGACACAAACCGAATCTCATCTTTCATAATCTGGGTGCTTGAAGGTATATTGAGTATCCTTGAAGCATAATAAGGCGCCTTCTCTAATTTATATGTAATCTCACCTTCATAAGGTCTCTGCTCATTGATAAGTCCCCAAATTGCCCTAGTTTGGATTCCTTCCTGCTCAAGTAATGTAATAATCTCTCGCATAGAAGCACTTATCTTATCTCGGTTGATTTCCAACGAATAAAACCACTTATTAGAACATGTCCCATCACGGAATGGCAAAAGCTCTGCAAGTCCAAAGTCTTCGAACTCTTTCTCATATAATTCATAATTCCTCCGCTTCCGTCTTACAAATTCCGGCAGTTCTTCCATCTGTGCCACTCCAAGCGCCGCTTGAAGATTCGTCATCCGATAATTATAACCTACTTCATGATGGATATAATAATGCGGGTCATCCTTTGCCTGGGTTGACAGGTATCTGATATGATCTACAATCCCCGCACCCGCTGTCACAGCTCCTCCGCCGCCTGTCGTGATGATCTTATTTCCATTAAAACTGTATGCCCCAAAATGACCAATTGTACCTGCATATCTCCCTGTATATCTGCCTTCTGTATAATATGTACCAAGCGCTTCCGTAGCATCTTCTACCACTCTAAGATTATAACTTTCGGCTATATCCATAATACTCTCCATATCAGCCATATTTCCAAATACATGGACAACTATAACTGCTTTGACCGGACTGCCTTCGTACAACAAAATACCCTCTGAAAATCTGCATTCTTCCTCACAAAATTGCCTAAACTTCTCCGGATCCATGCAAAAGCTGTCATCACAATCGATAAATACCGGTCTGGCAAACTGATATCTAACAGGATTAACAGCTGCAATAAAAGTAAGCGGAGGTACAAGCACAACATCACCAGGCTTAACTCCCGCTTCCACCAGTGAAAGATGAATTGCAGACGTACCGCTCTGGCAAGCCGCTACATTCTCCGTATGTAAAAAATCTGCCAACATCTTCTCTAATTTTGTAATGTATGCGCCGCCGGTTGATACCCATCCTTGTTCGAGCGCATCATTCACATACTTCTTTTCATTCCCTTCAAAATTAGGGATTGATAAGGGTATAAATCTTCTCATGATCCTCTGCCTTCCTAAATAAATCACCATTCTAAGGATTACATCTTACTGTCCAATGATTTTCCGGTCTCAATATGTTCAAAGTTAGGGAGATACATTTTCATAATCTCAACGATTCTTTTCTTTGTCGTCGTCTCTTTATTAAATTCTCCTTCTAACTCCTCGAACAATTTCTCCACTTTGCTTTTCTGTGCAATCTCATTTACTGTAATAACGCCCAATGCTTCAAAGCGAGTCATATCTACAATTTCATCATCTGTAAAGAACTCTTCCGCCGGCTTCTCGCCGGATGTATTGGAAGGGGAATAGTGAACCGGATACATATTACTTCCATTTTTTAATTCCTCTGCTTTCTCAATCGCCTCTTCATCCGACTCGCATTCCAGTACACGAAATCCCTGTTCCTGCAACAATCTCGTCGCAATCCTATCAAAAGACATCATCTGGGCGTCTGAAAGTTTTGGGAAAAATATCTCCTGATTTTTTCCCAACATACATGCCAACAGGCAGATCTGCCCGCTTTCTTCCGGAGATACAAAATACCGCTTTACATCCGACGGCGCGCTGATCGGCTGAAATTTAGAAATGCGTGCCAAAAATCCCGCCGGCAGTGAACCATTCGAAAATGCAACATTTGCAAACCGGGCAGTTTTAACCGAGAATCGATCGGAATAGCTAAATATTACATCTTCCATAATCCGCTTGCTTGCGCCCATGATATTGACAGGATTAGCCGCTTTATCCGTCGATACACAAAAATACTCTTCCGGCGGAAATTTCGCCAATAAATCCAAAAGCTTTTTTGCATGCAACACATTATTCTTAATCAACGCTTCTATTGAATAGATATCCTTTTCTGAACGTACATGCTTATGCGCTGAAAAATTCGCCACTATATCAAATCCTTTATGAGAACGGAACATCTTCTCGAATACAGGAGAATCAAAATCCATAGGATAAGGAATATACTCTTCCGGCACAAACGTTCCTTTTGTACTTCGAAGATCACGGGTTAATTCTGCCAGAGCATTTTCATTAATATCCACAATAACAAGCTCTGACGGTTTAAAGGGAAGGATTGCCCGGACAAAGGAACTTCCTATACTGCCGGCGCCCCCGATCACCAATACCGTCTTCCCTTCAATCTTTTGCCCTAACTCACTCCTATTCGCTTCTATATCCCTAAAAAACATACTTTGGGAACGTCTGGTTATTTCTTTTGAAATAAATTGATTTAAATCAAACATCATACCATTCCTCTCTGAAAGGTTATTTTCTCAGGATTTCATTTCCTGATACTCCCTTGAGTATTAAAATATATCTATTTGCCTGTCCATACACGCAACTATATCATTCTTATCTCGATATCTTTTTGCCCATTCGACCGTATATTTTACAGCCTCTGCCACATGCCATCGCGGATGCCATCCAAAAGTACTTTTCATCTTCGAACAATCCAATTTAAGAAAATTTGCTTCGTGAAAATTTTCTGTAGATTTATCTATCCATCTTAATTCATTTCCCCACGCATTACAGAATAATTCTACCAACTCACCTGTTGATATACAGTCACAATCGTCAGGACCTACATTGTAAAATCCCGAATATTTTTTATCCTTATATTGCTCTTTAGCAATCATCAGATAAGCAGCTAACGGCTCTAACACATGTTGATATGGGCGCGTTGAATATGGATTCCGAACAATGATATCTTCCTCTTTCAATGCTGCACGCACACAATCCGGAATAATCCGGTTATTAGCGAAGTCCCCTCCCCCAATCACATTCCCCGCCCGGGCTGTCGATACCGCTACATCCATATGATCAAAGAATGAATTGATATAACTATGGGTCACAAGTTCAGAACAAGACTTGCTGTTAGAATATGGATCATATCCATCCAAAGGATCACACTCCCGATATCCCCATTCCCATTCGTTATTATGATACACTTTGTCTGTTGTCACATTTAAAAAGGATCTGACGCACGGATTCTGTCTGACACATTCACATACATTCACGGTTCCCATTACGTTTGTTTCATACGTGTAAACAGGATCCTTATAAGAATCTATTACAATTGGCTGTGCTGCCAGATGAAGAACTATCTCTGGCTGTATCTCTTCGAACACTCTCTTCAAATGATGAATATCACGAATGTCACCTTCAATTGAATTTAATTTTTTATCTAATGAGATCAATTCATAAAGATTAGGAACCGTCGGTGGTTTTAATGAATATCCAGTAACCTTAGCGCCTGCCCTGTAAAGAATCCGGCTAAGCCACGCTCCTTTAAAACCAGTGTGTCCCGTTATTAGTACTTTTTTATTCTTATAAAATTCAAGATCTAACATAATCTGCCTACTCCCACACCTTCCAAGGTGCCTTCCCTGATAGCCATAATTCTTCCAGTTTCTCCTTCTCCCGCTGTGTATCCATACACTGCCAGAAACCGTTATGCTTGTACGCGTTCAGCTGCCCTTCTTCCACAAGGCGCATCAACGGTTCTTTTTCAAAGACCGTGTTATCATCCTCTATATAGCCGAAAATCTCCGGCTCCAATACCATGAACCCCGCACTCACCCGGCTTCCGTCCGCATCGGATTTTTCACGGAAGGCACGGATGGCCCTGCTGTCCTTATCTATATCCAGAACCCCAAACCGCTGCCCTACATGAACCGCCGTTAAGGTCGCAATCTGCCCTTTCTGACTATGAAATCTGACCAGTTCATTCATATTGATATCTGAAACGCCGTCCCCATATGTCATCATAAACGGTTCGTCCCCGATATACTTCTGAATCCTCTTGATCCGTCCGCCGGTCATCGTACCAATTCCCGTATCCACAAGCGTTACTTTCCATGGTTCAGATACATTATTATGGATAACCATATTATTTTCATGACCGAAGTCAAACGTCACATCGCCGTTATAAAGATAATAATCCGCAAAATACTCTTTGATCATATGCTGCTTATATCCACAGCAGATAATAAATTCATTGTAACCATAGTGTGAATAGCCTTTCATAATATGCCAGAGGATCGGTTTCTCGCCGATCTCAATCATTGGCTTCGGCCTCAGATGGCTCTCTTCGCTGATTCTCGTCCCAAATCCCCCTGCCAGAATCACTACTTTCATAACTTTTCCCTTCCTTTGCATTTATCTTCTCGTACTTAACATGGATTCCAAGGTCTCCCATACAAACTTCTCCTTCATTCCCAACAGCGCCGCCCCATATACCCCGAAAAACAGACATGCGCTCACCGCAAGCGTAATAAACACATGCGCGTCAAAATACCTCTTTATACAAAAGCCCGCAATCCCCGCCAGCAACACTGCCGCCGCAATCTTCCCTACGCTGACCTGTTTCATCATATTCCCCACTATACTGCGCAGATAGATGCATTGCACGGTCAGGACGATCCATTCCGCCATCACCGTAGCAAACGCCGCCCCGGAAGACGCATACCGAGGGATCAGCGCCAGGTTCAGCACGAAATCCGCCCCCGCTCCCCAAAGAATCGAATACAGCACTTTCTTTTCCTCATCCTGAGGAGTCAGCACCTGAATCCCTGTGATGTTCGACAATCCAATCAGCAGGACCGTCGGCATGAGGATCACCATCGGAATAACCGAAGCCATATATTCCCTCCCCGCCAGCAAAAGGATCGATTCCTTCGCAAACATCATAAAATAGCACATCACCGGAACACCAAACACCATCACAAAATTCGCCACCTTCGAGATCGTCTGATAAAAAATCTCCTTCTGTTCTTTCTTCGCGTAATAAGACAGCCGGGGCAGCAAGACCGTTCCTAACGATGTAATCAGCGTTGTAAGAAGACTCTTGATCTTAATCGCCGTATTGTAATATCCCACTTCGCTGTTGCCCTTCATGAACCGAAGCATAACGACATCCAGGTTCGTATACACATTGATCGCCGCAGACATTGCAAAAAATACCAAAATCGCTTTCAGATGTTTCCGGAACTCATACACTCCGTTCTTTCGGAATGTAATAAAGCGCCTGGCATATATAAAGTTAAACAAATAAGAGGCCGAACCTGCGAATACCGTAATTCCGCCGTACAGAATATAATCATCCGCTTCTTTTACCAACAGAAACATCAGCGCCAGCGAGACGGTCTTTACCGCAAGATTACAGATAGTGATATAACTATATTGTTCTAAAGCGTTAAACAGCCAGTTCATGGCAAATAGGTTCATTGCCATCCCCGCCATATAGATCAAAAATAACTCTTTCTCCTCATAGAACTTCGGTATCATCAAAATCGAGAAAAAGAACGCCATAAAGGCAGCCAACATCGTCACAGAGTTAATAATCAGGATCTCCTGAACCGTCTTAGATAATTGCTCCCTGTCGTCCCGTACCTTGGCGCATGCCCGGATTCCATATGTCGGAATCCCAAGTGACGCAAACAATGTAAAATATGCCGTCACGGAACTGACGAATGCGATCTTTCCGTTTCCTGCCGGAAGGAGCACCCTGGATACATAGGGGAATGTAATCAGCGGAAATAGAATGGACGACGCCGTCATGATGAAGTTCATTATGAAATTATATTTAACAGAGTGAATCTTCATTTCCTGCCGTCTTTCCATGCGTTCCATAATCTACTAAGCATGACAATGAATGCATACATATGAAAGCCCGTCCGCCGCAGCAGGCGCAGCATACCGCTGTAATTTCCTGACATCAGATAGACCCTCTGGTTTTTTCCCTTTATCATACAGTCAAACTCTTTGAACTGTCTGCGGATTCCCTTCTGGCGCAGCGGAAAACTGGTGAAAATACTTGCCTGTGTGCTCACCATCCTGGCAATCCGCTTCTCCATATAAAAGAGCTTCCGTTTATCCGCCCTTTTCTTCGTCCTATATGTATCAATATAATCTAACGTATGAAAGATTACATTCAGATGATCCTTCATATGCTTCTGATACCCTTTCATACTGACGCTCTGCTCTGTCTGCGCCAACCGGTACATATATACGAAAATATCATAATAAACAACGCTCTCTACATACGGCACCGGATATAAGATATACTCGATGTCCACATAGAAGGAATATTCGTCTAACCGAACGCCATTCTCACGCAGCAACTCAGTCCGAATCACCAGCGCATGCATCGGGATCTCCGCTGTCTTCGCAATCTTGTCAAAAGAAAACTCCTGGCCTTCCGGGATTCCTTGAAAAGAAACTGCCCTTTTTTCTTTTGTCACGTCATCTACTTCATAGTAATTCGTAAATACATAATCTGCCTTACATGCCTTAAGAGAGACCACCAACTCTCTTAAACCGTCAGTAGACACCCAGTCGTCTCCGTCTACGACCTTAAAATATCTTCCCGACGCCTCCGCAATCCCCCTGTTGATCGTCGAACCATGTCCTCCGTTCTCTTTCGAAATCACCCGGAACGTATCCGGATATGCTTCGGCAAATTTCTTCCCAATCCCGGCCGTCCTGTCCCTGGAACCGTCGTCCACGACAAGCACCTCTATGTCCTCCATGATCTGTTCATCGATAAAAGACTCCAACGTCTGTTCAAGGAATTTTTCCACATTATAGGATGGTATTGTAACCGTCAATATCTTCTTCATCTATCTCTTCTCCTCCCGGAATACCGCTCCATCTTCTCTTTCCTGCAGATCCGGGACACATTCTGACATCAAATACCCCACGCTCACAAGCAGTAGGAAATACATAGCCGTCATGTTGACAAAAAGGTAACTCAGAAGAAAAGCGCCGCCTGCCCCCATCAGTATATTTACCATACAAAAATACGCGAAAATACTGAGTTCCTTCTTTTTCCAAAGAAGATGCTTCAGAACAGCCGCCATACATCCCACCCAGAAGGACAGAAGGAATACCGTTCCGATGATTCCATAATCTACCAGCAAATCTAAATAACTGTTATGGATCATCTTCCCAAAAAGAGCGATCCTTCCGTCCGGTGAATACTTTTTTGCATAATAGACATTGTTCCCTGACCCTTCTCCCCAGAACGGCCGGTTCTTAAATAACTTAAGCGCATCCTTCCAGATTTCGATCCGTCCTGCCCCGATCTCTGCATTCTGCTTATTGAAAGAATCTTCCGCTGCCTGTGATGTATCTGCGGAATTCTTTTCAGATACACTTTCCGAATCCATCCGGCTGTCTGTAGGATTTGCCGGATTCTCTTTTACATGGTTATTTCCATCGGCATTATTCTGATTCTCCCCTTTTACTTCTTTTTTACTTTTATTCAACGTCTTATCTGCAATCTGCTTTTCCTGCTGCTTATCTAATCTGCCAGACTCTATTTTCATTGATACCGCGCTCATACCCGTGCGGGATACAAGAAGAATAAGACCGCAAAGAAAAACAGCCGCTATAGATCCTGCCAGAGAGAGAAGAACTTTCACACAGATCTTTCTCTGCTTCTGCCAATTACAGAAAACATACAGGAACATCACTATAAAAATCGAGACACACATAGAAACCCAGCCGCCCCTTGAATTGGCCAAAGGGAAGTATAAGATCTGCACAATAAGGTTAACGACCGCGAATATACGCGCCGCCTGATTCTTCCACTGTTCCTGATATCCGCCCCGGCGGCAGAAAGCCAGCAGCATCAGACTATAGACGATAAAGACCACTGCATAACTTGCCGCGTAATTCGTGTCTTTATAGATTCCGTAAAGTATGACGGCCGACGACGGATCCTCTGGAACATAATGGCTGATCCCGATACTCTGGGTAATCCCCATAAACGTTACTTTTTGTGAAAAGCGGACGGCGTACATCCATAAAGATACTATGGATGAAATACACATTACGACCGCCGCCCCGCTCAGCGAATGCAGTAACGCTTCTGTCCGCTTCTCCTTTTTCTCTAATAAGCATACCGGGTAAAAGGCAGATAAAGGCAGCGTCACCATAACCCATACCTTGATATTTAAAACAATTCCTGCTTCTCTTGTTAATATTCCTGTAATCCCCGCCGATAGGACGAATAATACCAACGGCTGCCATAGTGGAATAACCCGCCAGATCTTTCTGACAAAGATGTCATATACTGCAATGAAAAAAGCCCATACGATTAAAATAGGATGGACCACGGTAATACATTCTTCAAAAAATTTTAATTGATATAAAAATATAAATATTCCGTAAAAAAAGGCAAGCACTTTATGCGACAAGATTATGTTCATTACTTTCAGCTGTTCAAACTTCCTATATTTATCAGACATTGCTTTCTTCCTTCAGTACTATTTTTTCAATAAATCTTATATTCTCTTCTACGCCGTATCCCTTATCTTTCATGGTCTTGTATCCTTGTTCTCGGTCATAATTAAGATCCACCTGCAATACCGCGTCTGCCCAGATCTCATCGGACGCATCCAGGGGTAAAAATTCGTTCCATCCTAATACATCGGACTCCCTGCTTACCGTGTCTGACACCACACATTTCAGACCGCAAGTCTGCGCTTCCAGTAACGCAAATGGCAGTCCTTCAAACAGAGACGGCATAACGAATATATCTACTCCCTGAAGGATCTCATTGACATTGTCAACATTTCCTACCAGACACACGCTGCCCTCAAGATTATAATGACGGATCAACTTTTCAATATTCTTTCGTTCCTCGCCGTCTCCGCACAACACAAGCCTCGTATTATCATCCCTGACGTGTATTTTCTCAAATACCCGGATAAGTTTCGCATGGTTTTTCTCCGCCCCGAACCGCCCGACATGTCCGATCACCTTTTTTCCCGAGCATCCCAACGTCTCACGGATACCTTCGCGAACCTCGGGATTATATCTGAATTGATCCAGATCCAGGGCATTTCGGATAATCTTTGCCTTGTGCTTTCCGAAAAAGTACTTCGCCGCCAGTTCAGAGCAGGCAAACTGTTCTGTTGTAAGATATCGAATGTACACTCTGTTCATACTATGTAGAAGAGCCGTCAGGCTGTTCCCCATATTATCCGAACTGTGCCCGTGAATAATCCGCACCGGCACATGATATAATTTTGCAATCATAAGGGATTCGCAGGAACTCAGAGTCGTCTTGTGCGCCCAGATTATATCCACCCTATATCCTTTAA
This sequence comes from Dorea sp. 5-2, assembly GCF_000403455.2. Classification (GTDB taxonomy): domain Bacteria; phylum Bacillota; class Clostridia; order Lachnospirales; family Lachnospiraceae; genus Sporofaciens. Next base: position 48,436 of record NZ_KE159759.1, read on the forward strand.
AAAACTGCCTCAGGGCGCTGCAAAACCCCACCGGGCTTTCATACCGGGACGTAAGATGAACAACGACCGCTCCGGATTCTCTTAGATACTCTTCATACGCAATCTTTTCTTCATATGCAATAAAATAGCTTTTGAATCTGGATTTGTCTAATTTATTGTACACATTGATGATAAAGGTCTCCGTTCCTCCCTTATTACTCGTCATACCTTCAAACGCTATATTGATCCTCTTATCTTCATACATGTTTTACCGCCTCATACACTCTCCCGCAATTATTCGTATCATATAACCGAAAATACTCTTCATGTGATTGCAGATAGGAATCTGAAACCTTATAATCGTTCTCAATATATTTTTTCATTAACGGAAAGAGATCTTCTGCCTTAGTCGCCCGATCTGTGAAGGGATTATCCTTATAATTAAAGTACCCCTCTTTATACTGCCTCTTTCTAAAATGCTTATAATCAAACTGGAAGAATACGACTGGTTTTTTCATATAGATAAAATCGAAAAAAACACTGGAATAATCCGTAACCATAAGCGACGCCCTCTTAAGCAATTCCTGAATATCCCAATCTTTACTACAGACAATGGATATGGCCTCTCTTCCCTTTGGGAAGTATTCCATATACTTCTGCATATTCCGATGCGGATAGAATACAAAATGCACGCCGTACTCCCGTGCCAGTTCATCCAGCCTTTCATCATTGATAAACGCGCTCCATTGCCTAAAATAGTTTGTCTTCGGAATCTCCCTGGTTCCCTCATACACGGGCAGTCTCTGGTCTTCGTCCGCAATCCATTCCCGCCACGTTGGCATGATTAAGATCAATCTCGGATCCCTCTGATAATCGTGCAGATGGTCAAACCGGCAAAAACCTGTATACAGCACATTTCCTTTGGGATATCCGAATCTGTCTTCTACAAATCGGTACTCCGGATATGCGCCGCAGACGAATCTCGCCATCTTCGTATAACCATAATAGAGCCAGTCTAAGTCACTGACCGTAATCCCATGCTGCAGGAATATCCTCTTATCCCGCAGTATTCCATACACTTCCAGAAAATAAAAAACAGACGCATTCGGATTACCGGCCTTCTGGCTGCTGAGCTTCTTCGTGGACGCCAGATAAAGGATCCAGTGCATAAGGGAACCGTATTCTACGGTTCTCCCAAGCTTCCTGACCTTATCATAATCTACGGATCTACTGTTAATCGCATATACACATTCCTGCCGGGGATGATTCTCGCGCAGATACTTAAAGAACCAATATCCATTATCGCGCGCTTCCATCTCGTCTTCACATATGATCCACAGATCCTTATGTATCCTTCGGTATATGACGGCAGGCAAGACGGCCATCGGTAATTTCCAGACCTGGATCAGATCTCTTAATTTCACTCTCTTTAGTTTCTTTAAGAAATTCTTCATGATTTAATTCCTCAATTATGACAATCTTTCAAAGATTTTTTCCATCCCGGTATCCGTATGATTCCTGTTAGAGTCCCTATGCCATATCCTACATGCAGCAATAGAAACAGAATGGGAAGCAGAAAATAATATACATTGAAACGACGTTCCCCAAACACAGCAAAAAGGCTCATAATAACCGTTACCAGAAGATATGCACCCCACAGCAAGGCAGACAACTGCCAGATACCAATACACATCAACAACCCCGTAATAGCGCCCGCAAGGACAAATCCTAACGGAACCAGATGATATATAGACAGACATCCCGGACAGACACTTATAGTCAGACCAACCCAATAGCCATTCATATACTTTTGATGGAGTAATTTTCTCAAAGTCGGCCTTGTTTCCCGGAATGACAGAATCTCCGGATTATAAAAAAGGCGATATCCTGCCTGTCGCATCCTATAATGCATTTCATTATCTTCCGTACGGAGAAGGTTTTCATTAAATCTTCCAACCGTTTCAAATACTTCCCTTTTATAAGCCGCAAAAGCAAGCGTAGGCACATATCCCACCGTATCCTTATGGCGAAAAGCCGCCACGCTTCCGCCAAACATAGAATTTTCCGCCACATTGATAATGGCTGACCATGCCGATTCATTAGCAATTTGGTTTTTCACTTTTCCGCCGCAGATTTCATGGCCTTCCTCTATGCATTTCACATTTCTTTCAACGAAATCCTCCGGAAGATATGCATGGGCGTCAAGCCGGATTATAATATCTCCATCCGCGCAATCAAGCGCCGTATTCCACCCGCCCGCCTGGATAACCTTCGGATTCTTTCTGCCTATTACACGCCAAAAATCATTCTCCCTGATAAATTCATCCATAATCTCTCTGGAACGATCCGTACTCATACTATCTACAAAAATAACTTCTGTTTTCTTATGGTCATACGATTGATTTTTTATGCTGCAAATCAAATCAGGAAGTGCCTTTTCTTCATTTAACGCAATAATAATCAAAGATACCTTAGGTCTGCTTTCGTCAGAATCTATGCACATAGTCTAAACCCCTTTTGCAATTAACTAATTATGAACCAACCGACAATACAGTTCGTATCATCACTTGAAGTTCTTTCCATAATTCGATTTCTTTTATATATTTCAGATTCCACTTCATCTTTTCCGGCAGGACTTTGCTTATATAAGCAGCATCGAGATCTTCTGCTTCTTCCAGAAGCCTGTCCTCATCTTTATATCTGATACTCGCTTCCGAAGTGACTCCCGCCGGCAGAAGAAGCGTCGCTTTCATCTCATCACTATATTTGTCTACATATTTGGAGACCTCCGGCCTGGTTCCCACAAAACTCATATCACCTATAAATATATTGAATAATTGCGGAAGTTCGTCTAACCTGCATTTCCGTATCTTCTCTCCGACACTAGTAATCCTTGGATCGTGCCTGACCGTGACCAGGGAACCTCTCTGGTCTGCATTCAATACCATGGTTCGGAATTTGAAGATCCTGAATTTTCGTCCGTACTGTGTAATCCTCTCCTGTCTGTAAAAAACCGGTCCTTTACTGTCCAGTTTGATCCACACGGATAGAACCGCAAAAACCGGGGAGAGAAGAATTATCAGGACGAACGACATCATAACATCAAAAAAACGCTTCACCTTCAGGCTAAAACGTTTCTTTTCCAATATCTCATAATACATTTTCACACTGTCATTCTGCATGAATTCCGGGATATCATCCCAGTCCCTAAACCGCATGATCCAATTCTCCAACTCTTCGTATTACTTCAACTACTTTCGTAATAATATACTCTATATCTTCATTCTTTAGGCAGGTATGTAACGGCAGTGTAATCTCATTCTCATACTGACGGTACGCATTCGGATAGTCTTTCATATCAAATCCAAGTTCCTTATACGCCGTCAGCATTGGCAGCGGCTTATAATGCACATTTGACGCAACCCCTTCTTCCGCCATCAGGCTGATGATCCGGTTCCTTTCCGTCTCTCCGATTCCTGGGATCCGCATCAGATACAGATGCCCGCTGGACGCCTGCCCCTTGTCGAAGTGCTTCCTTACCTGAATCCCCAGTGGCCGGAAAGCTTTATCATATGTTTCGATGATTCTGCACCTTTTTTTCAGGATATCCGGATACCGCTCCAACTGTTTCAATCCGATCGCTCCCATAACATCCGTCATATTCCACTTATATCCCGGGAAGAGAATATCGTATTCCCAGGCTCCGGTCCTGTTCTTCGCCAACGCGTCTTTCGACTGCCCGTGCAAAGACAAAAGCATGAGTTGCCGATAGATCCACTCATCTTCTATTCCTTCTATCTTCCTCCATGTCAGCGCGCCTCCTTCCGCAGTCGTCAGGTTCTTCACCGCGTGAAAAGAGAAGCTGGTAAAGTCTGCGATTGCCCCGCACCTCTTCCAGCTTCCTCCAATTAGTTTCTTCGCGCCAAATGCATGCGCGCTATCAGCAATTACGACTATCCTCCCTATCGCTTCCTGTAGCTTATTCGAAGGAGAAAACAGCGCTTTCTTTCTCTCTATGATCTCAAAAATCTTCTCATAATCACAAATCACCCCGCCCAGATCTACCGGAATGATTGCTTTGGTCTTCTCGGTAATCGCATGTTCCATGGCGTCATAGTCCATCTCATAAGCGCCCGGCGCCACGTCCACCATTACAGGCTTCGCTCCCACATGACAAACTGGGCTTACGGACGCCGTATAAGTATATGTTGGAACAATGACTTCATCATCTCTGCCGATTCCCAGCAGCCTTAGGCTTGCCTCCAGACATGCCGTAGCAGAATTCAATGCTGCTGCACGCCCTGTTCCGCAGTATGCGGCAATCTTCTTCTCGAACAGCTTCGTCCTTGGCCCCGTCGTGATCCATCCGCTTTTTAATGTCCGGATTACCTCTGCTATCTCCAAGTCTGTGATATCCGGCGGTGAAAAAGAAATCTCTCTCTTCTCCATCTGTATTTGCCTCCCTTTACTCTTCTTTCTTCTCTATCATCTCAATCCCAAGATGGAGCAGTGTCTTCTGATTCATAAAATCAACCTCCACCTTTGCAATCCGCCGGTGCAGGTCAATCTTCTTAATACATCCTTCCATATCTTTCAAAGGTCCCGACAAGATGGTAACCACGTCTTCCTCCGATACGAATATCTGGGAGAGTCCTGCCTCCATATAGCCGCCTGTCGAACCTGTGATCTTCTTAAGCCATTCTACTTCATGCTCTGGCAGCGGAACAAACTGTCCGCCATCTTTTCCAAGCAGCTTCGTGAATGCCGGTACATACCTTAACCTCAGATATAGTTCCTCAATATCGCTGCTTACGATAAACACATATCCAGGAAGCAACTTTTCACGCAGCTTTTTCCATTCTCCCCGTATCTTCTTCTTTACATGCCGGATAGGGTAGAAGCAATCATCGTATAATTCTTTCTCAACCATGACTTCAATCTGTTCCTTCACCTTATCCTCCATCCCAGAAACAACCTGTATCACATAATACACCGGCGCTCCTCCCTTCCCTTCCATATCTTTTGCACGTCTGCCACAATCCTTGCTGATAACATAGTACCAATTACAATGCTGATAAGTTATGGAAGTTCATCAAACTAATTAAATAGAATAAAAAAGGATATGCTTCGCCACCCATACCTATAAGTACATTTCTTATAGCCATAGTTTTCAATCCTTTTTTCTACCAGACATCATATCAAATATCTTATATGTTCATGCCCGCAACTTCGGCGACGCATAAAACATCCACGACAACATGATATCTATATAAAAATACTTCGGATCCCAGATATGTCATACTTCTCAAAACTCATGTGCCCCTGCTGCAAGAGTTTTTATAAAGTATTTTGTAAAAATATATTTAAACGATGATTCTCATCTCAGCAGATGCCTGCGAATGCCGCGTCACGACTTCGACACGATCTCAAGCCCCACCTGTACTCTTTTCGTCCCGCCAAACATCGGCATTTCCAACACGGCTCTCCGCTTATGCCGGTCAATCTTCCTGATATACTTTTCTTTCCCTACAAGCGGTCCCGAGTACACTCTGATCTTCGAGTGCTCTATCACACCTTCCGATAACCCCACTCTCTGTCCATGCCCGCCGAAGGTCTGAAGAAGGTTCACTTCTTCATCGTTCAGCACAACCAGTTCGCCTTCAACCTTCAGAAGCCCTATCGCACCTTCCATGTCTCTTAATTCTTGCTCCAGACACTTTCCATACTCTGCTTCTTCTGTCTCGCTCTTTTTCCTATCTGCTTTCCCGGCGACCAGAAATACATATCCGGGAAATAAAATTTTCTCCTGTAACACCCACTCACCCTGGACGTGTCTCTTCTCTTCATAGCGAAAGACATAGCAATCCGTAATCAGCCTCGGACACATCTGTTCCCGGCATCGCTGCCTTACACGATCCTCAGAACCGGCACGCACCCGCGCGACATACCATACGCAATCTTGCACAATCTTCCGTCCATTCCAGTGGATCCCGATCGCTTCCAATCTCTCTATCTGATCTTTCCGCAGGACTTTTCCTTCCCGTTTCCCGGCATAGATCTGCTTCTGTTCATTGAGCCATTTCGCAAGCCATACACCTTCCGCCCGATATTTTGAAGGGACATTCAGATTCCCATATGACTCATAATATTCCTTCGCAAGCTGATACCTGAACTCCCAGGGATCCGGCTTCACCCAGACCATCCCGATCTCGTCAAGCTTTTTCTGGCGTTCTTCCGGAAGTTTCGCTTTTCCTTTTTCTCGCTGGTCAGCAAGCCAACCACCCAATTTATAACCGGACGGACTCACATAAGAGAAGCGGACATTCAGATCTCCATGAACTTCATAGTAAGTCCTTGCTTCTGCGTAACCTTTGTCCCACTTCTGCTCTGGTTTCGTCTTCCAAGCCATCCCGATCTCATCAAGCCGGGCAATCTGTTCCTGAGTAAGCTCTGTTCCCTTCGTCAATCCCCGTCGAAGCATTCTCTGTCTGCGAATCCATCCGCCGATCTTCAATCCATTCTGCGAACAATAGGCATTCGGAATATCCAGATTCCCATGTTCACGATAGTACTGCAGGCATTCCGCATAATTTTCTTCCCACAGGTAATCCGGTACATCCCACACCATCCCGATCTTGTCAAGCGCCTGTATTCTTTCTTCCGTCAGATACCGCTTCTGAATCCCGCTTTTCCGATATGTCCGAAGCTTACTGATCCATGCGCCAAGCCGCAACCCCGACGCAGTTACTTCATTCGCCGTGATATTCAGGTTTCCATGCTTCCTGTAATATTCACACGCTTCTTCAAAATACCGCTTCCATGCAAGATCCCTGAAGCTGCTCCAGACAATCCCGATCCGCTCTAATTTCCGGATACGTTCTTCCCCCAGGGCACCATATTTCTCACCTGCATAGACCCTTCGCTGTGTCAGTATCCACTGTCCAAGCCCATACCCTTCTTCTGTTTGATATTTCACCGGCACTTCCAGGTTCCCATGCTCCCTGTAATACTTCCCGGCACATTCATACATCAGATCCCACGAAGCAGTCAATGTCTCCTCTAACTTCTCGAAGAGCGAGATACTATCACGCACCTCATCCGTCACTTCGAAGCGCTCATTCACGATCTCATCCTCACGTCCTTGATAATGATAGTAAGACACGGCAGCCTTCATCTCTTCTTCAATGGTCCCAATACTATATAGATTCTCAATGTTCAGTACAATATCGAAGATAACCGCATCCGTCTTCTTACCTGCCGATAACGCTCGTCCGATCTGCTGCTTATAGACGATCGGCGATACGGTAGGCCGAAGCAGGATCACTCCTTCCACATCCTTCACATGAACGCCTTCATTGAGCATATCAATGCAATATAACAGTTTCAGGTGATCGCTCTCATCTATTTTAAAATCCCTAAATGCTTTGTCCGTCTCCGGATCGTCGGAATATGCGGTATACATATGCGGCTTATCATCCACCTTCGCAAACCATTCGGGCGCCTTCCCGATCATCTCTGTCATGTGTTCGTAATTCGCACAGAAAACGATATATTTCCCGGTCCGGTTCTTCATATGCTTATGAAAGATCTCATCTAATCTATCCGCCTGTTCCAAAGCACGGCGCAATGCTTCCAACTGCTTCTCGCCTTCATCACGGACAGCCTTATTCTTTGCCGTCTGTATCCGCCTCTGGTATTGGTCTAACCCCTTCTGATAAGAATACACAGACAGCACATATTTCGGCGGATTCAAGATCCCCCGCACGATCGCCTCGCCAAGTGTCATCTCCGAAGCAACATTCCCGTCAAATAATTCATCAGACATATCCCGTTGATCATCCAGATATCGGATCGCTGTGGCAGAAAGCCCTAACACCGGCACGCCAGGATACATAGACAGCAAGTTCTGCACTCCTTGCCCCCAGACCTTTGCGCCGCAGCGGTGGAACTCATCCAGTATGATATAATCCGGGCAAATCTCCTTAAGCTCCGCATCCGACATAGCCGTCAGCTTTGCATAAGTATAGAAACTGACATTTTTCAATTGATTCTCTCGCTTCGCCTCAGCACATTCATCACTTGATAAGAGATTCTCCACTTGTGTCTTGAAAATATATTCCGACGGCGAGAGCCAGCAAATCCTTTTATCCGGGAAATCCTCACATAATTTGAAACCGATAAAAGATTTCCCCGTCCCCGTAGGGTGTACAATTGCTGCTTTCCCTGCAGTCTCCAACATACGAAGAGCCGCCTGATATGCAGACTCATTATGTTCATATAGATCAATTCCCATATCGACGGCTCCTTTCCGAACGTAATAAAGCACGTTACTTCATTACAAAAAATGGAGGGGCTACGTCTTTCCGGTTGTATTTGATTTTTTTGACTAAGATTTTGACTCAAATTGGGAAATAAATTAGAAGTATCCTATGCGATATTCATTGCAGGCTCCTTCTAACTTTTACTGCTATTTGACTACGGATTGACTAAAATAAAATAGAAAACTCTAGAATTAACACGAATTTAAGATATAATTTACAGAAATACCAGGAAAATCCTGCCTCTGATTCCATTTACAGCTCGCCAGGATTAGTCTAAAATGTTGACAAATAAATTTTTGCATGGTAATATAGCAGAAGCATATGAAATTTATGTACTTTTTTAACGAAAAAAAAGTAATGAAGTAACGTGCTCCACTACTTTTATTTTTACCGCAAATATCATATAATCTATATATTTTCCTGAAATAACCATTCGAAAGTTAAATATCCTGTTACTTCCCTTTATCCGCACAAAAATCCAAAATCCTATTCTTTAGATAAAGTGGAAAATCTATAATTTAAACTCTTTAATACAATTTATCACCATATTCTGTTCTTTTAATTCCATATACGGATGAATTGGTAATGCCAATACCCTGCGGCATAGTCGTTCCGTTATGGACAAATCAACTTTCACACAATCCATTCCCTGAAATGCCGTCTGCCTGCTCATCGGCTTAGGATAATAAATCATAGACGGAATCCCTTTCCCCTTAAGATCTGCCTGTAAACCATCACGCTCCTCTTCACTATCTAGTAGAATCGAATATTGTGCCCAACTAGAATAAAAGCCTTCCTTAATAAAAGGAACTCTTACATATTCTGATAACTGACAGCTATATCTTTCAGCCGCTTGATTCACATCTCTCAGTTCAGATTCCCGAAATGCCTTTAACTTCACTTGCAAAATCGCTGCCTGAAGTGTGTCCAACCGGGAATTGATCCCTATGTGCACATTATCATATTTGTCCATTCCCTTTCCATGAATGCGGTAAGACCTAAGCAATGCTGCCCACTCATCGTTATCAGTAAATACCGCTCCGCCGTCACCATAGCATCCCAACGGTTTTGCCGGGAAAAAAGAAGTCGTAGAAATGTCTCCAAAGCTACATCCCATTCGCTCACCGATCCTTCCGCCAAAACCTTGCGCACCGTCTTCTAAAATCAGAAGATGATACTTCTCGGCTATCTTACTGATCGCCGGATAATCCGCCGGCTGCCCGAACAAATCCACTGTAATAATCACACGGGGAACCAATCTTCCTTCCTTCTTTACCTGCAGAATAGCCTGTTCCAGCGATTCTGCGGAAATGTTAAAAGTATCCTCTTCTACATCCACAAAAACAGGTACGGCACCTCTGTATGCCGGGGTTTCTCCCGATGCAAAAAATGTAAAATCCGGAACAAATACGGCATCTCCTTTACCTATATTCCAGGTCATTAGCGCCAGTGACAGTGCATCCGTTCCGTTGGCACAGGTAATACAATGTTTCGTTCCTATATAGTCAGCCAATTGCATTTCCAATTCTGTGACTTGTGAACCAGATATGAAATTTCCTGTAGCTAAGACTTGATGAACCGCATCGTCAATGTTCGTTTTTAGTACTTGATATTGCTTTTGTAAATCTCTAAATTGCATATTCTATTCCCCCACATTCCTTTTTATTTAGTTTCTACTCTTGGCCATTACAGCGAGTATACCGTGCAAAATCCGTCTTCCTCTGCAGTAATGATTTCCATCTCATTTACATAACGTTCATATTCCTCCGTCAAGATCGTCGTCTCATACCCGGATTCTCCCCACATAAAGTCAGATACTATCGAACCGCCTAACCTAAGCCACCCGAATGCAACCCGATTATTAACCTCTGTCCATACAACTTTCGTCAGTACTTTCTCTTTCTCAATTGTGATCTCATTTTGACCTAACTCCAAATTCTGAAAATATTCATCTCCTAAATCCATAGCATTCCTAAGTTCTGGATTAAAACGTATTGCATTCATCCGCTCAAAATTAAAATATGCATCCGTAAACGTATATTCTGCCACTTCAAATACAACACACTCTGGCTTAAAAATATTAAAATAGTATGGGAAATTTATAATATTTTGATAATCATGTACCGAAATATATTCACCAAACCCATTCTGCAGATACTTCGTCCCTAACCCATTCATATAACTTCCCTGAAACACTAACGCACGAGGCGCGCCCTCTTTCTTACGTTTTGAATTTATATAATACTGAAATGACGGGAAACTGGGATTTATGACAAGTTCTTCCCGGTATTTTTCTGTAATATCCATAACATCCATATTGAGTGAAACTTGTGGGACCATTTCATGAATTGGAAATTTGGACGCTGGTAATGTTGTCTGTAAATTTTCGCTCATAACTACATCTTCTTCCATATCGCATATATGGATTTCTTTAATATCCTTTTTTAAAGTTTCAAGAATATTGTTTGATCCATATAATGCTCCAAGGTCATTCCAGTGATTTGCATCATATTTCTGGTTAAACACAACTTGTCCCTCTTTCACTTTTTCTTGTAACAACTCAGTATTATCGATATAGCGAACTCCTCTATCATCCAATGCCTCCAAAAATAAATCTACCCAACTACGGTCATAATTCATCCCCTTTGGAAGATGTGAAGTAAGCACCGCTGGTTTTGCCGGATTAAACACGAACAGGAACGGAACATCTCGCTCTGTACAATATTTCTGAACCTGTTCGACCATGTTAGCAAACACCTCATGATAATCATCATAGCATGGATAGACCGTAAGACCTGCTCCAAATATGTATCTATCTTCTCCGTAAATATAGGAAGGATGTACCATTTCACCCCAAATACGGTCATTCAGAACCGTATATGCTAAAATCATCTCATCCCTTAATCCGATACGGTCACTGATATAATTTTCGATATTCTGTGTCAAATCTTCTTCCCCTTCTTTCTCTTTCAAAAAAGGATTCTGAGCTAATTCTCTATTATCAATTTCTGAGATTACTCCTTCCTCAAAATTAAAAAGCAAGACTGGCACCATAATGATCGAAAAAAACAGCACACACGTCATAACACGCAAAATCTTCATATAAACCATCCTCCCTTAGAACGTGTTCGAAAGAAACTAATATTGAAAATAAATAAATGGACTATAAGTAGAATTAACCATAAATAAAATGGACATTATAAAGAGTATAAGCAAACACAACTCTTTTACAATAAATCCCACTTCTGACAGAAAAATTTTCTGGGATAAATCACCTATTTTCTCACTGCCAAATAAAGTAGAGCCAAAAATTCCTATTACTATCAACGTTACAATCTTCATGTCAAAATAATACTGCCAAGAATATGGTATGATATCAAACTGAAATACACCAAACATTACTTTCATCCAATTCCATACTTCTGTAATATTCTGAAAACGAAAAAATTGCCAACTAAACAATGTGATTCCCATCGTCGTAATCCATTTAACCATATCCGGCAAAATATGATACAATTTCTTATCTCTGATAATTCTTTCGAATATCACACAGAAACCATTTATCCCTCCCCAAATAATATAATTCCACCCGGCACCATGCCAAATTCCTGTTGTTATAAACACAACAGCGAGGTTCCTTAGTGTCTGAAATCTTCCATTTCTACTTCCTCCAAGCGGAATATAGATGTACTCTCGAAACCATGTTCCAAGCGATATATGCCATCGTCTCCAAAATTCTGATATAGACACTGATCTATATGGAAAAGAAAAGTTCTCTTTAAACTCAAATCCCAATAATCTTGCAAGACCTATCGCAATATCAGAATAACCCGAAAAATCATAATAAATCTGAAGCATATATAAAAGGGATGTTCCCCATGCCGTAACAATATCCACCCCATTTTCTGAAATGAGTACTCTCGGAAACTCACAGCCCTTGAAATCACTGCGTTTCCAGAGTTCCCTTATTTTTCTTCACCTCCACTTTTCAGGGGGGCTTACATTTTTTATATTTTTATCAAAAAATTTCCAAATTCCTATTGACAAATCTGCCAGTTTGTGCGGCCGCGTTATT
>NZ_KE159759.1:61660-220813 GCF_000403455.2 Dorea sp. 5-2
GGGAGGTCTTAAAGTCATGCCCTCTATTGATAAACTCCGCCACAATATCAGGCACGCTGTTTCTCTGTCCGCTTTTTCTCCAAATCTGATACACAGAATCCGCTATTTTTTTTCTCTATACAGTTACTTTCCGAGACTACTCGAAATCTGACTAATACAAGCGCCAAATTGATCGGCAAGAATCAATTTTTTGGCAAATCCAATCATAATTCCATTCAGTCCCCTGACAAAACAGTCTATTTTTATTACACGCTCCTTGATAAGCGGCTGGAAATCTTTCCATAATACAATAGGACCGGAAATCACCTTTGGGAAAAAGGATAAATAAAGCGCACAGTCAATCAAACTACCCCGTTCTGCATCTTTGCGGTAAATATCGATCAAATAAGACAATGATGAAAATGTGATAAATGAAATCCCCAAAGGAGCCAGGATTCCTCGCCTTGCAATGCTCTTCTGAAACAGGGAATTCCATATGTCAACAAAAAAATTCGTATATTTGAAATAAACCAACTCATAAACAACAACCAGACATGCCATAATAAAAAGAACATGTCCCAATGTTCGTTTATATCTTTGTCCAAGAGTGATGCCATATCCCAACATCCAAACCATAAAAATATAAATACATAATTTGAAGACGTCATCAAAACAAGCCCACATATAGAATCCCAGGCTAAGACAAACAATGATAATATCTTTTATGCGTAGCTTAACAAGAAATACTCCCAAAATCTTTCTGCGTTCTAAAAAAACTTCTATAAAATAAAACAGTACAGTAATCGGAAAGAAAACAAACAAAAAAACAGGAGTTGCAAAATTCATAAAAAAATCCCTTTCTTCGTTACATCTATAAATATTCTATTTGGAAAGATTCATATCTTCCGCTGTATATTCTGCAGCTAATGAAAAAAAATATAGTAATATTGTATTATACTCATAAAACGAATTTTCGAAAAACCCCTGTATGATCACGTATAACTGTATAAAAAGCGAAAAAAAACAGCTGGCTCTGATAACACTATTTTTAACTTTATATCTTTGAATTTTACGCAAAGTCTTACACACCGAATATGATAGAGCCAAAATTAACAGTATAAGTCCGACTACTCCTTGTTCAACCCACATCTGCAAATATATATTATGACCCAAACGTCCATTATAAGTATAATTTACAATGGAATTCACCCCATGACCCAAAAGCGGTTTCTCTTGTATGGCAAATATCATTTTATCCATGATATTTATTCTCGAAATCACAGATACATAAAACAAATGAAAAATCAAGTCATGGAAAAATAAACAACCTATCAAGGTAAGAATTCCACACATACTCGTAATCAATAAAATCCACGTTCTAAACCGTTGGTTCATGACCATCCAACCTATAACAGCCACAGTTATAATAACTGTCAAAAAAATACCTTTCTTTCCTGTCAGAATCAATCCAATAAAGGCTAAAGCCAAAAGGATCTTAGTTGAAATTTTATGTTTATCCGAAGAACACCACTCTACCAGAAGTAATCCGATCAAAATTGCAAAGAAGAATGCATTCGTTCCTGTCTGCCCTGACACTCCTGCATAACAATGCATCTCTTTAGCCCATCGGACAGTCAACTGTTGTATATCTTCCGGCAAAAAATGACTGGTAATTTTTAATGAAAAATCCGTAAATATAACACTAAAATAAGTAAAAACTAAATGAAACAGACACCCTGCCTTCATCCATTTATACATTTTTGCTTCCCACCCCGGAAGATATGAGAACCAAACAGCTATAACAAGAAAATTCAGATAAACAATGAAAAACTTAATGGCATTAAAAAAATCTGCAGCATAAAATGTTGACAAAAACATATCTGATATCAAGATAAAGAAAAAAATCCATTCCAATCTGATCTTTATTCTAAATCTTCGACAAATATCATCTATTGCTTCTCTTTTCACTATTTCTTTCAAAATAATTATAAAAAACAAAAGATCCATTACTATATACAAAAAAGTATCATTTAGAAATAGATGTTTAAAACATATATAGAACATTATATATACAAACCATAGATTTAATATCCTGTCATTTTGTCTACTCATTTCAACTCCTTTCGTCATACAATCTAGATATTTTGAGCTGTTTTAATTTTATGTATCATAACTTTTTTACCAAAGCGATCATTCTATTACAAATTCCTTTCATCTCCTTCCTGTTGAAGATCCATCCAAAAAGAAGTATTACAACTCCTGCATACATTGTAGAAACAACAGCTAACTGAACCCATTGAAAATAAGACTCACAAGCCGTATCAAAATATTGAAACGGAAAACAAATAATAACGACCTCCATGATCAAGCACAGTACCCTTTTCACCGTAGAATAAACAGATAATTTCGTTATCTTTCTCGGAACATAGAGAAACAAGTCTACAACTCTATAAATGTTAGAAGCAATCGAGCCCAAAAGTATACCGGCGAGTCCAAATCTTGACACGAGTAAAACACCTGCCAATATGACAATTCCACCCTGGATTGTCACTTGCAGCCTTGTCTCTCTATAATGCCCTGCTGATATTACTAACATGCCTTGAGGAGTCTTTAAATTATAGAGTAATGCATTGATTACAAACAAGCTTCCTAAAATCGGATCATAATAATTGGCATCCGTTATATTTTTTGTATAAAGATAGATGAATGGCATGATCATGATAAATGACACGCTATAGATGATTGCAATGAAACTATAATATGCAAACTCAAATTCTTGGTATGCTTTTTGTAATAATTTTGTTTCATTTCTGGCAATGATGTCTCCAAAGGAAGAAAAAAGGCTATTTGTACATACATTTAAAATACTTGAGATTCCTCCCATTACCATATTATAAATACTATACACGCTTACAGTCTTCAAATTTGTGAATATAGTTGCAATCACTACTGGCGTCCCCCGATATACTGCACCCATGATCTCAGAATATAATGCATCCCATCTCTTATTTAATGCTATGTTATTCGGTTTTTCTTTATAATCTATATAGGAATAATTCTTCCTGGAATACTGGAACAAAATCACACATCGGAGTAAGATCGCGCTTAACATGGATGCTCGTACAATCACGATATGAACTCTCATAATTGACAGAATAACTAATATAGATGTATTTAAAATCGTATACAAGATTGACGAAATAGAAATCACATATAATTTCTGATCTGCCGTCAAAAGAGCCCGGTATTTCCCCAAAGTAAAGAATTCTAATACTCCTCCAAATCCTAAGATCAATACCAAAATCGTGATCTGCCAACGACCCATCGTTGCAATATTTACTGTTAACGGGTAGATCAATGCAAAACTAATAACCAAAGCCAGGAAAATATATCCTGATATCATATAAAATCTTCGTGTTGCTACAACAATTGCGCTGATTCCTTTATGGTCATCCTTAGACAATGGCTTATATAATGCAAAGATAGACGCACTTGACAAACCAGCTTCTACCAGACTGAAATATTCAATAAACTGTGTGATCGAAGTAATCAACCCATTGATTTCAGAACCATAATATTCCAACATAAATCTTGGAATAATAAAACCAACTGCCAAAACCACAACTTGATGACAAGTCGCAAAAAATAAGTTATTAACAAATTTCCCCGTTCTGTTCAAGTTTCTTTTCATTCTTCAATATTATTTCCTTTCTCCGATCACCCTCATGCTTCCGCTTACGACTACTTGATTAGGTAATACGTCTTTTGTCACTACCGTACCTGCTCCTATGACAGCGCCTTTTCCCAACGTAACGCCTCCAAAAATTTGTACACCATAACCAACCCATACGTCGTCTTCTATGATAATATCAGCTTCTCTATACCCCTGTTCTTTAATCGGAATACCAGCTTCTCGATAAAGATGCATATCTGTACGTATGTGGACATTATAAGAAAGTAGACAATTACAGCCTATTTTTATATATGCATTTGGTGATGCAATTAATTGCCCACCATTCACATAACTACAACTGCCAATACTGATATGCTCTGGATATTGAAGAAATACCTTTCCCGACACAGTTGCACTTCCCGTAGGATTCTTAATCACTGATGAATTATAGACAGTCATCATGTGCTCGATTCTTGATCGAATTGCAATAAATATTCTTCCTAGTATTTTTTCTACTATTTTCATCTCATCTTTCCCGATATAATAGTCTGAAAAAGCTGAAGATACTTCCTTGCATTGTTTTCCCAGGTAAGTTCCTGAGCCGTTTCAAATCCGTTAACAGATATTTTTTTATAATATTTCGAATTTCGGAAACACTTTTCAATTTTCTCTGCTAAACCATCGACATCATCCGGAGATATCAAGATTCCATTCTCCCCGTCTTCTATTATATCCATAATCCCTTCCCCATTTGTTCCGATCACCGCACACTTCTGGGACATAGCCTCCAAATAAACAATTCCAAATCCTTCATTGATGCTCGGCATCACAAAGACCTGTGTTTGAGCCATATGTTTCAGGACATCTTCATTTGATAAATGCCCATAGAAATAGACTGACTTCTCTATCTGAAGTTCTCTGCAGATCCGCTGTAATTCCGCTTTTTCTGTTCCTTCTCCAATGATTCCGAGACTTGCCTTTGGAAACTGTTTTAATACCTTAGCAAAAGCCTGTATTGTCACGTCTGTGTTTTTTTGTTTTATCAAATTGCTCACTTGAAGGACCGTATATGGTTCTTTTTCTTTGTATAATACAGGCTTTTTCACAAACCCATTCAAAATAACACGTATGTCTAGCAAAGAACATTCTGAAAGAAGTCTCTTTCTTAACATAGAACTTACTGCAACCACAATATCCGCTTTTTTACATATCCTGACAACCTGGCGGCCTCTTCCTTGATCTAATTCCATTATCGTATCCGAACCATGGGTTGTGAGCACCATCGGAATTCCATACTTTACTTTCAGTCTGCCTCCAATATATCCGTCGAACCCTATCGTATGGGCATGGATAATATCAACAGCCTCTTTTTTCATCAATTTATTAAAAAAATTTTTGACTGCTATATATCCAAACCAATTATTGAATGTATATTTTCCAAAATTAGAAAAAGACAGACAATCAATATAATAAATAGAAACGCCATCTATAATATGATGCTTTCGTTTTTCTAAGAATTTATATTTCTTTCCTAAGACTGTCGGCGCAATTACAGTCACTTTATGTCCCTGTCTTACGAATTCAATTGCCTGATTATGAACGAAACTGACATACGGGCTTCCATCATCTTGATAATGGGCAAGTATCAAGATATTCATGCCTTTACTCTCCCCTTACAAATCTGCAGTAAGCGCTTTACTTTGACTAAAAATACAATTAATTTTTTATAAGACGCATAGTCATCTTCCGTTTTATTCGGCGCCTGCATAATCTTATTCCATTGTTTTTCCGATATTTCCAGCTTTTTCAATATATAATCTCTATCCTCCAGCATTTCCTCCATGGTATAAGTATCTACGTCATCCATTTCTTTCAACGCTTCTTCACGGGTCATCTCTCCTCCGACAACCAAGCTCGACAAATGTGCGCGTTTTTTATCATAGTGGAATTTTTGCGGCAAATAATAAGATTGGAAAAATTTTGTGAATCTCGATTCAAAATGTTTTCCCCCGTAATATTTCCAATCAAATTCTCTCTCTAATACCTCCATAGCACCTTTTTTAGAATACGGCACGTAATTTAGAATCTTAATTCTCTTTATCGTCATTTGGTAATAAAAATATTTCACAATTCCAAAATGAGGATATTTTCTAAAAATTGGCTGCTTACGACCACATTTTTTGTATACACTTTTTATGTTGCGAAAATCGGTAGAAGCATATCCCCATGCTCCTGGAAGAATCCCCTCTGTCGCCAAATTACTTCCATTCAACATATATTTGATTTTATATTTCTTTGCATATGCATACATAGCAGCTAAAAATACATGATCTTGCGGGACATCCAGATTCGCAAGCCCAGAAAACATATATGCACGCTGCAATTCTTTCATAGACTGCCAGTCAATTACAATCGTATGTAGATCCATATTCAACGCCTTACACATTTTTTGAATATTCTCCACAGCAATCTCGCTATTCCATCCCGCATCTACATGCACTGCTAATACACGAAGCCCTAATTTGTGTGCTAAATAAGCCATATATGCACTATCCACGCCTCCGGAAATCCCTAAAATGCAGTCATACTCTTTTCCCTTCCCATATTCTTTCATTTCTTTGACTAATTTCCGTAATTCCCTGTCTGTCTCTTTTCCTTTATATCCATATAACATGACATCCTTATCAAATTTATGGCAATGGTTACAGACACCATTCTCATCAAACTCTATCTGCGGATCACTTATATCCATAATACATCTTGTACAAATCTTATAATTCTGATCAGACTTCATAGATTCCTCCTGCTATTAACTCTTTTTCATCAGGCATATTAATCAATACCGCTCTTTTCTTTCCATAATATACAAACATGCTCCCGGCAGCCACTGCATGAGCATTCCCCTCTTTTAATGCCTGTTTTAGATCTTTTATATCCGAAGCTCCGCCGCACGCAATTACCGGGATACTTACTTTTTCTGCCACAGACTTGATCAGTTCTATATCGTAGCCTGACATAGTTCCGTCACGGTCTATAGAATTTAACAAAATCTCTCCTGCCCCTGCTTTTTCTGCCAACATAGCCAGTTCTTGCGGCGTCTTGTCGACTTTTTGTTTCCCCCCTTCTATACAGCAATGATATCCATTCAAAATCTTCTTTTTCGCATCTATTGATACGATGACACTTTGACTTCCCGCGTAATGCACAATTTCTTCAATCAAACCAGGTTTTTTAATAAAAGAAGTGTTAACCACAATTTTTTCAAACCCTATAAAAAATAATTTTTTTGCTTGTTCTAAATTAGAAATTCCTCCGCCATAACTCATTGGCATAAATGCTTCAGAAGCAATATTCTCCAATAATGAAAAATTGGGTTCCCTGTTTTCTATCGAAGCACCTATATCCAACAAGCATAATTCATCCACTTCTTTTTCATTAAAGATCTTTACTGCATTGATCACATCACCAAGATAATTAGGTTTTGAAAATTTTGTCGTCTTTACAAGCCCTTGATCCTGAATTAACAAACATGGAATCACCCTTGGTCTACTATACATTATTCTCACACTTTCACAAAATTTGATAACAACTGCATCCCATACTTATGGCTTTTTTCAGGATGAAATTGGACTCCATAGATAGAACCTCTACTCACTGCGGCAGCAAAAGGGTACCCATAGTTACAATACATCAAAACATCTTCTGCATTCTTACATACTGCATGATAAGAATGTACAAAATAAAATTTCATCGAACTCATACCTTCTGAGACAATGGGATCTTTTTCCTTCTCCACGGATACATAATCCCACCCCATATGCGGCACTTTTAACATTGAATTTTTTAAATCAAATTTTTTACTAACAAAATCAAGATAGCCAAGCCCTGATTCTTTTCCTTCCTCACTTGAACAACCAAGCATTTGCATCCCAAGACAAATACCCAATATCGGTTTTTTGTTTTCCAAAGTATGAATATTGATCGCATCTACCAAACCACTTTGTTTTAAAAGTTTCATACCTGTATCAAAAGCTCCCACTCCCGGAAGTATCAATTTATCTGCAAATTTAATCTCAGACGGATCTTGAACCAGAACGACATCTTTCGCCCCTATCTTCTTCAGCATATTCAAAATAGAGCTTACATTTCCCAATCCATAATTAATAACTGCTACCATAACGGCAATTTCCCCTCATAGACTTCTATATAAATGAAGTAATTTCTCTTCCTCTTTTTCCCAATTGAACACCTTTTTTACTGTTTCTCTTCCTATCTCTCCCATTCGAGCCGCCTGCTTTGGATTCGCTAATAAATAATTGACCGCATCTGCTATCTCCCTTGGGTTATCCGGCATCACTGCTATTCCAAACGGATATTCTTTTAATACTTTCCTTGTATAAGGCGTATCTGATAACACGACTGGAACGCCCATCAGCATGTATTCGTACACCTTTGTCGCCATAGTATCTATGTGATCATATTGTCCTGTGTTCAATATTGTACAAATTCCAACTTTAGCCTTTTTATATAACTTTTCTACTTCATTTCTTCTAAGGAATCCCAGAAAATCTACTTTTTTATATTCGTCCAACTTTTTTAACTCTTCTTCAAATGATATAACAGAAAAATTCCCCCCAAGAGCCAATCTCGCCTCTATATACTTCATCGACTTCACTAAATGCCAGATTCCTCTCTCATATGACAAGCTTCCTACATGACAGATCAACTCTTCCTTTTCGCTATTCTCACTATCATTTTCATGAAATTCACTTAACTTAGGAACATTTGCTATATATTCGGTTCTTTTTGCTTTTTGCTCGAAATAGTTTTTACCGTCTATCATGCATGGTACAAGTACAGCGTCAACATAATGAAGACAATATTGTTCAAATAACTGATACCCCTTTGCAATGCATTTTCTTAATATATTCGGAATATACTCTCTAGTCAAAATCTGAAATGCATAAAACTCGTGGCTGTCAAAGATTACCTTTTTTCCTTTCTTATGAAGGGAAAATGCATATTTCAAAAGATCTGGGTCATGAAAACAATAGATTTCCGCATCAACATTAACCGCAAGATCGTAAACCTTTTTCCCCGCCCTCCAAAAACGCTCCCGCCGGCTTTTAGGTTTAAAATTAGTAGAAATAATATGGACACCCTGGTATTCTTCATCCTGCTTTTCATCACATACAATCAGATATACGTTATATCCCGCGTTTACAAGCGAAATACATTCCTTTTGCACAATCCTTACATCATACCTTCCGTGAGCGCTTGTCATATGGCAAACTTTAACCATCTATCTTCCCTCTTTCATCGACTCTTCCGATCACTTTCGCAGGTACTCCTGCTACCAATGTATAGGCAGGCACATCTTTCGTAACAACAGCACCAGCTGCTACCATTGCATAATCTCCGATCGTATTTCCGCAAACGATCGTCGCATTTGCTCCAATACTCGCCCCTTCTTTTATCAATGTCCTTTTGTATCCTTTTCTCCCTTTCGGATACCTTGCACGCGGAGTCAGATCATTCGTAAATACACAAGATGGACCACAGAATACACCATCTTCCAATTCCACCCCTTCATATAGAGATACATTATTCTGCACTTTACAATCATTTCCAATGATCACGTTATTAGAAACATTTACATTCTGTCCAAACGAACAATTTTCTCCGATTCTCGCACCCTTTTGAACGTGGCAAAAATGCCATATTTTCGTTCCCGCTCCTATCTTTACGTCCTCATCTATGTAACTGCTTTCGTGTACAAAATAATCCATTAAAACTCTCCTGTCATTTCAACTGAAGTGAACTCATCAAGCGGTAACTTCACAGGTCTTTGCTCTTTCTGGCTCTTATATATCGCCAACACCAATTCCAAAGCATTCCGTCCCGCCACTGCATCCACGTAAGGTCTTCGATCTTTTTCTATCGCATCGATCACATCTGTATACAGACTCGTATGCCCATTCCCATATACGTTACTTGTTACCTCTTCCAGGCCTTTATTCTTACCATCTTCTTCCGTCTCATCTGCAAACTGCCATACATCAATATTATTGGTAGATGTTCCGCCAATCTTTACTGTTCCATGTTCTCCAAAAAGATACAATGTCTCTTCTAGGTTCTGTGGATACACATTTGTTGTCCCTTCAATTGTCGCTATGGCTCCATTTTTGAATTTCACCACTGCCATTCCGACATCTTCTGCTTCCAAATAATCATGAAACTGCCGGCGAGTTTGTCCATATACCTCTTCCACTTCATCTCCGATCATCCAGCGCAGAAGATCAATACCGTGAATACACTGATTCATCAACGCGCCGCCATCAGAAGCCCACTTTCCTCTCCATGGCGCCTGTGTATAATATCCCTCATTCCGATTCCAACGTACATGAACAGATCCATGTGATAATTTCCCGAATCTTCCTGCCTCAACTGCCTTTCTCATTTCCTGTACAGCCACGTTAAATCTGTTCTGATGGCACGCCGACACCTTTACGCCGTTTTCTTCTGCACGCCGGATGATCGCATCCGCATCCTGGATACTCATAGCTATCGGTTTTTCAATAATACAGTTAATACCATGATCGATACAATATAGGGCAATCTCTGCATGATTTCCGCTTTCAGTTGCAATCGCTACTAAGTCCAACTGGTTTTCCCCTATCATCTTCTTATAGTCATTATAATGTTTTATCGTTGTTTCTTTCTCTAATCCATGTTTTACAAGCAAATTTTCAATCTGTGATTCTTTGATATCGCATGCAGCAACAAATTCCAAGTTATTATTAAGAACCGCCTTTACATGGTTTGTTGCAATCCTTCCGCATCCAATTAACGCATATCTCATTCTATTTCCTCCGTAAGTCTCATATTTTATAAGACCTCAATATTCTCCCGCTTCGTCAAATATTTCATTACATTTTTTGTATCAAATACAGCCTTCGCATGCTCCTGTAACATTTCATAATCAACATTGGAATGAGCTGCCGTTATCATCAGCAGATCATATCCCGCTATCTGTTCCGGCGTGATTTCTGTCAATCCTTTTGTCTTTTGCCCATGATATTTATACTCTGCCACCCAAGGATCATAATACTCCACGTCAGCCCCGGATTCTCTCAATATCTCAATCACCTCTAATGCCGGACTTTCCCGATAATCATCAATATCCTGCTTATAAGCAACTCCTACTACCAACACCTTAGAGCTCTTCAATGATTTCTCGAATCTATTTAGTATCCTTGCAGCACGGTCAACACAATACTCAGGCATCTTATCATTGATCATCATAGAACTCTCGATCATAGACGTATGGAAGCCATATTCTCTTGCCTTCCAGGATAAATAGTACGGATCCAATGGGATACAATGCCCTCCGAGACCCGGTCCCGGATAAAACGCCTGGAAACCATATGGTTTCGTCTTTGCCGCATCTATAACCTCCCAGATACTGATTTCCATTCGGTCACACAAAATCGCCAATTCATTGATCAGTCCGATATTAATATTACGGTACGTATTCTCCAGTATTTTCTCCATCTCTGCTATAGCCGGAGAAGATACTTCCGCCACATCTCCGTCCAGGACAGAACGATACATAGCCGCAATTACTTCCGTAGCATCTTTGCCGATCCCACCGACTACTTTTGGTGTATTCTTAGTCTTATAAATCAAATTTCCCGGATCCACCCTCTCCGGCGAAAAACCCAGATAAAAGTCCTCCCCGCATTTTAAACCAGACCCCTTTTCCAAAATCGGTTTTACCAGTTCTTCTGTTGTTCCCGGATAAGTAGTAGATTCCAGAACTACCATAGTCTCGCTTTTCAAATGCCTAGAAATAGCCTCTGTGGACGACTGCACGTAACTGATATCTGGTTGCTGATGCTTGTCCAACGGTGTCGGTACACAGATTGCAATAAAATCTGCTTCCCTAATAAAATCAAAATTCGATGTAGCTCTGAACATCCCATTCTCTACAAGCCTTTTCAGATCACTGTCTACCACATCTCCAATATAGTTATGTCCTTCATTAACAAGCTTTACTTTTTCTTCCTGAACATCAAATCCTATTGTTTTAAATCCTGCTTTCGCCTTTTCTACCGCCAAAGGAAGTCCTACATATCCCAATCCAACAACACCGACCGTCAGATCTTTTTCTTTGATTTTTCTTAGTAATTTCTCTTTCATCGTTTCTCCTATCTAATCCATAATATTTATAAAATCATGTGCTAATTTAGATATCAGATACTTCTCTTTGATCACCTTCCTCGCATTAGCACTCATCTTCATCTTTTCCTCTTGTGTCATTTGTAAAAGCATCTCTATCTTTTTTGCAATTTCTAACGGTTCTCCTTTTGAAACCACACCACAGTTATACTTCTCGATCAGATTCCCGTTTGCACGAAATGCCAAAAGTACAGGGACTCCGGCATATAAGGAATCATAGATCTTATTCAGGCTGATTCCATATTGATAAAGCAAAGACTCTTTCGCCCCGCAATAAGAGATATCAAAATACTTCAGCAAATTCGGGATACTACCCTTTTGAACCGGTGGAAAAAAGGTAACATTTTGTACTCTATGCTTCTTCACATAATTCTTCAGCCTCTCTTTCTCCACACCATTTCCGACCAATACAAAATGAATATCTTTATTTTGTATTCTTTCCGCCGCTTTGACCAAATTACTAAGCGCATTAGACAAAGCATGCCCTCCAAAATATCCCACTATGAATTTCTTACTTCTTTTTAGATTTTCTAATTCTCTTTCCATCTCCGTCGGAAGCGGCATCGGATTTTTCCAGTCCTCTTCTACCACTCCATTCTCTATACAGAAGAATTTCTCCGCCTTCATCCCATGCCTGACCATGTAATCTTTCGCACACGGAAGTAATGAAACAACCCTGTCAGAGTTCTTATAAGCGGAGTTCTCACCAATCTGGATCAACTGTACAAAAGGATGATACTTCGACATACCGCCTAATTCAATCAGTGTGGCTGGCCACATGTCATGCACTTCATGGATCAATCTGGCATGACATTTCTTTCTCATATACTGAGCCGGAAACGTATCCAATGGATAAGTTGACGATGTAATGATTACATCGGGTTTTATTTTCTTCAGAATCTTCTCAGAATATTTTCGGAGCTTATAACAGAAACGGAACATGGTCATTGCCCTGCCTATGCCATTCCCCTCATATCTACCTGTTTTGAGCCAGCAGTATTGAATTCCATCCACATCTTCATATTGCATATCCTCTTCCACTTTCGGATTCTCTTTTCTCAGATGAGAGAAATCCCCTGCAATAATATGAACATGACACCCCATCTTCACCCATTCTCTGGCAAAATAATAAGGCCGAAACTCCATTCCCATCTCCGGCGACCCGGCATAATGGTTAATCAATAATATATTCATCCCATCCAAGCTCCTAAGCCACTGCGATCACAGTCCTGATCATTGTCATAAATTCCCTTAAAAGTCCAAACTTCTTGATACTTTCTAAATTATATTCCATTTTTCCCGGAAGCACCTTTTCCACATACACCCTATCAATATCCTCCGCCTCACGAAGCAATTCCGCTTCATCTTTGTAACGGATACTTGCCTCTGAAGTCACACCTGCCGGAAGCAGCAATGTCGCCCTCATTTCTTTCGTGTATGCTTTCACATATTTCTCCACTTCCGGTCTTGTTCCCACGAAAGACATGTCTCCGGCAAATATGTCAATTAACTGTGGTAATTCATCCAAACGATATTTTCGCAAAAACTTTCCTGTTTTTGTTATTCTATTATCATCTCTTATCGTTACCTGCGTACCCATTACATCTGCATTAGCAATCATTGTCCGAAACTTATGTATCATAAACTTTTTACCATATGCAGTTACCCTTTCCTGCCGATAAAATATAGCTCCGGGAGAATCCATTCTGATCATAACCGCGATCATCAACATCGGTATCACCAAGAGAATTAATAATACAAATGAAACAACCACATCAAAGAATCTCTTAAATATTAGACTTTTCTTTCGTTCGGACAGGATTTCATAATACTCTCTGACTTCTGGGATCTGCATCCATTCAGGCAATTCATTCCACTCTCGCCACATATCTCTTTTATTACCTCCCGCAATCCATCAGCCACATACTCCACATCTCCATGTGTAAGCTTCGTATGCAACGGCAATGTCACCTCATTCCGATAATACGCATAAGCATTGGGAAAGTCCTCGATCCGCCATCCCATCGCCTTATATGCACTCATCATCGCCAACGGTTTATAATGTACGTTACACACAATCCCCTTCTTTGCCATCCGGAGAATCACATCGTTTCTCCCCATCTCATCCGTTCCCGAAACCCGCGCGAGATATAGATGCCCTGAACTGATATGATCTCTACCGTAGTGCTCCACATGAAACACCCCTAGCTCGTCACAGGTTCGGTCATATCTTTCAATGATCTCATGCCGTTTTTCCAATATCCCCGGATATCGTTCCAACTGTTTCAAACCGATCGCTGCCATGATATCCGTCATATTACATTTATAAGCCGGTGACAAAATGTCATATTCCCACGCCCCTAACTGGCTTTTTGCCAACGCATCCTTCGACTGTCCGTGCAGAGAATACAGCATGAACTGATGATAGATCCATTCATCCTCAAATCCTTCGATCGGATTCCAGGTCAACGCTCCGCCTTCCGCAGTAGTAAGGTTCTTCACCGCGTGAAAAGAGAAACTGGTGAAGTCTGCGACTGTACCGCACCTTTTCCAGTTCCCCCCTATCTTCCTCTCAGCGCCAAAAGCATGGGCGCTGTCCGCTACTACAGCTACCCTTCCAATACTTTCCTGGATCTTATTCTTCGGGTGAAATAAAGCCCGCTTCCTATCCACAATCTCGAAGATCCTGGAATAATCACACATCACCCCTCCCAGATCTACCGCGATAAGCGCCTTCGTCTTCTCTGTGATCGCCTGTTCCAACGCATCATAGTCCATTTCGAAGCTGTCTTTATCTGTATCTACAAACACCAACTTAGCGCCCACATGACACACTGGACTTGCCGTCGCCGTATATGTATACACAGAAGTGATCACTTCATCTCCCTCACCCACACCTAAAAATCTCAAACTCGCTTCCAAACAAGCCGTGGCTGAATTCAAAGCAACCGCCTTCTTCGTCCCACAGTATTCTGCGATCTTTTGTTCAAATAATTTCGTCCTTGGTCCCGTTGTGATCCATCCGCTTTCCAGTGTCCGGATCACTTCAGAAATCTCCAGACTCGTAATATCTGGCGGCGAGAATGCGATCTGCCTCCTATTCATCTGTGAACCACTCCTATCTATGCCAATAATAAATATCTTAAATTGTTATGGTAATCTATCCACTTTTTGATACAATCTCAAGCCCCACCTGGATCTTCCTTATCTCCCCACACATTGGCATCTCCAAGAACGCCCTTCGCTTATGCCGGTCGATCTTCCGAATATATTTTTCTTTCCCGACAAGCGGACCCGAATACACTCTGATCTCCGACCGTTCGATCACGCCTTCCGACACTCCCACTCTCTGTCCGCGCCCGCCAAATGACCGAAGCAGCTGCACTTCCTCATTACTTAACGCCGCAGGTTCATGGTTCAATTTCAGAAGCCCGATAACTCCTTCAATGCGGCATATTTCCCGCTCCATCCTTCTTATCTTCTCTGTTTCTGCGGCATCGGATAAATCTGCAACCAGGAATACATACCCGGGAAATAATATCTTCTCCTGTACGACCCACTCCCCGCGGACATGCCTCTGTTCCTCATATCGGAAGACATAACACTCCTGGATGATACTAGAACTCGACTGCTTCAAACATTCTAGACACCGCTGCCTGACATTTACCTCAGAACCGACCCGTACTCTTGCGATAAACCATGAATTTCCCCAGTCCATTCCAATCTCATTCAGCCGCCGAATCTGATCCTCCCGAAGTATTTTCCCCTCCCGGTTTCCGTTGTAAATGTGCTTCTGCTCATTGACCCACTTCGCAAGCCACACTCCGTCCGCACGGTATTTTAACGGAATCTTCAGATTCCCATGCTCTTCATAATAGGCTTTTGCAAGCTGATACCGGACTTCCCATGGATCCGGCTTCACCCAGAGCATACCGATCGCATCCAATCGCTCCCGCCGGTCCGGCAAATGCTTCTCCCTGCCCTTCTCCCTCTGATCTGTAATCCAAGCGCCAAGCCTATATCCAGTCGGACTTACATAAGATGCCGGAACATCCAGTTTTCCGTTTGTTTCATAGTAAATCCTCGCTTCTTCATAACCCTTATCCCATTTCTGCTCCGGCTTCGTTTTCCATACCATACCAATGGTATCTAACCGATCGATCTGGTCTTCCGTAAGCGCCGCCCCGTTAGTCTGTCCTTTCCGAATCAGACGCTGCCGCCGGATCCACCCTCCAATCTTAAGCCCTTTTGGAGAACAATAGGCATTGGGAATATCAAGATTCCCATGCTCACGGTAATATTCCATGCATTCTGCAAAATTCTCTTCCCATAAACGATCAGGCACATCCCAGATCATTCCAATCTCGTCAAGCAGATGAATTCTCTCCTTCAACAAATATGCTTTTTGAATCCCGCTTTTACGATAGGTACGGAGCTTAGAGATCCACGCTCCAAGGCGGATTCCGGAATCTGTCACCGTATTGACATTCGTATTCAAATCCCCATGCTCATCAAAATATTTCTTTGCCTCACGGAAATACCGTTCCCATGCAAGATCCCGTCTACTTTCCCAGACCATACCGATCTGGTTCAATCTACGAATACGGTCCGCGCCAAGCACTCCGTATTTCTCACCTGCATAAACTCTTCGCTGTGTCAGTATCCACTGTCCAAGCCCATACCCTTCTTCTGTCTGATATTTCACCGGCACTTCCAGGTTCCCATGCTCCCTGTAATACTTTCCGGCACATTCATACATCAGATCCCACGAAGCAGTCAATGTCTCCTCTAACTTCTCGAAGAGCGAGATACTATCACGCACCTCATCCGTCACTTCGAAGCGCTCATTCACGATCTCATCCTCACGCCCCTGATAATGATAGTAAGACACGGCAGCCTTCATCTCTTCTTCAATGGTCCCAATACTATATAGATTCTCAATGTTCAGCACAATATCGAAGATAACCGCATCCGTCTTCTTACCTGCCGATAACGCTCGTCCGATCTGCTGCTTATAGACAATTGGCGATACGGTGGGACGAAGCAGGATCACGCCTTCCACATCCTTCACATGAACGCCTTCATTGAGCATATCAATGCAATATAACAGTTTCAGGTGATCGCTCTCATCTATTTTAAAATCCCTAAATGCTTTGTCCGTCTCCGGATCGTCGGAATATGCGGTATAAATATGCGGCTTATCATCTACCTTTGCAAACCATTCGGGCGCCTTCCCGATCATCTCTGTCATGTGTTCGTAATTCGCACAGAAAACAATATATTTCCCGGTCTGGTTCTTCATATGCTTATGAAAGATCTCATCTAATCTATCCGCCTGTTCCAAAGCACGGCGCAATGCTTCCAACTGCTTCTCGCCTTCATCACGGACAGCCTTATTCTTTGCCGTCTGTATCCGCCTCTGGTATTGGTCTAACTCCTTCTGATAAGAATACACAGACAGCACATATTTCGGCGGATTCAAGATCCCCCGCACGATCGCCTCGCCAAGTGTCATCTCCGAAGCAACATTCCCGTCAAATAATTCATCCGACATATCCCGTTGATCATCCAGGTATCGGATCGCTGTGGCAGAAAGCCCTAACACCGGCACGCCAAGATATATAGACAGCAAGTTCTGCACTCCCTGCCCCCAGACCTTTGCGCCGCAGCGGTGAAACTCATCCAGTATGATATAATCCGGGCAAATCTCCTTAAGCTCCGCATCCGACATAGCCGTCAGCTTTGCATAAGTATAGAAACTGACATTTTTCAATCGATTCTCTCGCTTCTCCTCAGGGCATCCATCACTTGATAAGAGATTCTCCACTTGTGTCTTGAAAATATATTCCGACGGCGAGAGCCAGCAAATCCTTTTATCCGGGAAATCCTCACATAATTTGAAACCGATGAAAGATTTCCCCGTCCCCGTAGGGTGTACAATTGCTGCTTTCCCTGCAGTCTCCAACATACGAAGAGCCGCCTGATATGCAGACTCATTATGTTCATATAGATCAATTCCCATATCGACGGCTCCTTTCCGAACGTAATAAAGTATGTTACTTCATTACAAAGGATGAAAATTTATGCATTTATGAATATAATGGGGTTATTTTGACTAAAATTTTGACTTGAATTGAAAAAAAGAATAGAAATATCCCAGAAGCCATCCATTGAAAACCTTTCATAGTTTTTACTGTTTTTTGACTACGGAATGACTGCAATAAGATAGAAAACTCTGAAATCAGCACGAAATTTTAGATATAATTTACAGAAATTCCATGAAAATCCTGCCTTTAATCCCGTTTACAATCCTCCAGGATTCGTCTAAAATATTGACAAATAAATTTTTGCATGGTAATATAGCAGAAGCATGTAGAATTTATGTGATTTTTTAACGAAAAAAAAGTAATGAAGTAACATACTCCACTACTTTTTTGTTTGACTACTCATATATCCGCCAAAAAAGTGTTCATTTAGATCAGGAGCTTTCTCCACATCCGCCGTATATATGACAATCATACGGATCTATTTCGGCATCTCTTCCTATATAATAACTCACAATCTCCTGCTCCAGTTTTACACCATATTTTTCCATATATTCCAACACTTCACGATACGCCGCGTCCTCTTTCAATCCTTTAAGCCTCGCAAGATCATTCTCTGTCAGCGCTTTCAAGCAGCCTTGAAACCGTTCGTCACTCAATTGCCGCACCCCCATGCAGTATAACCCAAACGCCGCAGACGTCTTTTTACACAGATGTCTGTGGATCAGGAACCCGCCGATGTCAATATCTCCAAAATGCTGATACATAACGTCCGGATTATCCCGGATTACTTTTTTCAAAAACTCTATCTGCGGACGGCTCGCGAATCCTCCCAGATACATCATCGCCATATTGTGATTTTTAAGCCTCTGGTATGATGTCTTATTTTCAACTGTCAAAAGACTTGAGGCATTCACTGTAATCCTCCGTATACTCCGGACATCCTTTGACGCTATGGCAATACCGCCTGGAAATCGGTCTGTCTCCAACACATATTGTTCCCACGCAATCTTCCAATCTCCTTTTATGAAGATCTCCTGTTCCGCCGGTATGATGTGATAATGCGCCAACACTGCATCATTTCTTTCATATTCTTCCCCGGACATGCCGGCAAAATTCCTTAACCATGCGCACACCTCGTCACAATTATGATTCTCGAACCATTTCGAATCACCATATACCAGTATAGATGCCTCACGCAAATACAGTTCTTCCGTATTGTTTTCCAGAAAGCAAAGCATCTTCATATTTGCGTCTATTCTTTCCGGATCGAATATTTTCCTCGGATCCTCGGTCTGTGCAAGTATGCTGTCACGGTATTTTTGTGCAGCCTCTCCCGCGCAGACATATGTCTCCATGATTTTTTTAATCTTTTTTACAATAGAGCTTTGAGGAACCACACCATATACCTCTTCCAGCCACTCATATATCGTATCCATCTTTTCTTCACAGAGATAGATCTTCTCAATGTCTTCACTGAATTTCAGACATTCTGCAGTGATGACCCCCATACTTTTTAACTCTGATACGGCGTCGCCGAAATGTTGTTTCCTTAATATATCCGCGTTATTCTTCTTATAATCTTTATAAATCTCTGTCGGCTTTAAAATGATCCTCCTTCTCATCACGCATGGAACTTCACCTTCCCGATCTGCATATTGTCATTACTAACCTTCAGAACCGGGATGATCACTCCGCATTCATTGCCGATGGATTCCAACTTATTGGGAGGCGCGCAGAATATCACCTGAAAATGCTGATTCTTGAAGAAATCCAACATCAGCTTTATATTATGATCGCTCATCTTCTCGAACGGCTCGTCGATGAAGATCAGCCTGACAGAATTTACCCTGACATTATAAAGCATGGAGAGCGCTGCCGAGAGAATCAGGGTATAAGGAATCTGCGTTCCCGCTCCTGAGTTATACCCTACCTGTTTCGACAGTTTCCCATCCTTTACCTCGTCATTATTGATGATGATCTCATAACTCATATAATTCCGGTAATCTGCGAATCTCTTCATCTGTGTCATATCATTCTGGTCGATGATCTTATTGATAATGTCCCGGATCTCTTTCTCTCTTGTCTCGACCTCGTCATTTTCATATCCCATAAGGCCGGTAAATGCAAACTGCCCGTCCAGCATATTGTTGGTTTCCTGCAGATATTCTGCATAGCGCAGAATCTTCGCATAATCAGAGTGATCGCTCAGCAGCTTTACATCGAACTGATATCTGGTAGAGAACTGAAGCTTCCGCAGCTCTTTATTGATATCCGCGATATCGCTCCTTGCGTCTTTCGCCGCTTCATAGATATTGAGCACGAACTCTCTTTTGAATATCCTCTCATAGGTAATGGTCTGCTCCTTCATCTTCTTCTGTATTCCCTGCAGGTCCTCGATCCATATCTTCCCTCTTCTTCTTTGATAAGCGGCTTCATACTCCAATCCCACCGGCAGTCTGTCCTCTTCCTGCTTGCGGTTATTATAACTTTGCTGCTTCCCTCTGATATCTCCTTCCAATTCTCTGACACGGCGGTCTTCTGATTGTTTCATCTCATACTGCATCAGCCCTCCGCCCGGATTCTCGCCGGACAGGTATCCGTCGTATTCTTCGACCGCTCTTTTGGCGGCAGAATGATTCCTGCTGCGCTCTTCTTCTAACTCTTTCCTTTTCTCCTCTTCTTCTGCCTTAAGCTTTTTGATGCGGCGTTCTTTCTCGGAAATCGTCGTCTCTAGTATCGTTTTCTTCTGCAGGTTCTCGGTCTGTGCCTTCTTCTTCTGCTCCAACTGTCTTCCTAATTCCGTCACACGCTCATTCAACGCCATGAACTCTTCATTCTGTTCCTGCGCCTCTATAAGTTCCTGATAATGCCCTCTCTCTTCCTTCAGGCTGGCAGATACCTGCGCCGCCTCCTTATGGGCGTTCAGATCATACTCTTTAAAATGATCCAGGCTGATCCGCAGATATTCGGCGTCTTCCTGCAGATTTTCCTGCTTCTCCATGATCTCATTTTCCCTGGCTTCCAGTTCCTTCAATTTCTTCTCGGCGGCTCTCTTATTCAACTCAATTGCCTGATTGCCCAGACAATAGCTTTTTATCTTCTTCATGTTCATGTAAGTTACCGCCATGCTGCGGCTAAGCTTGCCTTCTTTTGACATGGCGTTATCATATTTCGGCACATCTTCAAGCTCCACAGCGTGGATCCTGCCAAGCCAGTATTTAAAATATTCAGCCGCCGTTTCGTTCTGAATATATAGATAATGGAATACGGAATCTGCTTTGCACTCTGTCTCCTTTTGAACCAGCCGCTTTGTATTGACTAGCTCCACATAATGGTGCCCGGAGCGATCCAGCACGGCATTTGCCACATCGAATGAAGACGGAGCGACGATGATCGCATAACGGTGTATTCCAAGGAATGTCTCTATGGCGTTTCTCCAGTTCTCATCCTTCAGTTCAACCACATATTCACACGCCATATGTGCTTCATCAGGAATCCCCTGCCGCTTAAACTCAAGATTTATCTCTCTGATCAGCTCTAACTGCTCCCGTACATGTGAATGATCGGTTCTGTTTTTATTACAGTTTTCAATAATTTCCGTCTGTTCTATACATTCTTTCCGGATATCTTCCGACTCTTTCTTAAGCAGTATCCTCTCTTCGATCAGATGGTCCCGGCGCTTCCGGATCTCTTCTTTCATTGTGTCGATAAAACGTTGCTTTTCTGCCGCTTCTATTTCTTTCGATACCAGAAGCCCTGCCATATTGGCATCCATTTTCCCCGCTCCTGACTCCCTCAGACGTGCCGCAGCTTCCTGCATCCTCTTCTGGAATATCTCAAGCCTTTCCTTTTCCACATCCAGAACAGCCAGCTGTTCTTCATATGTATGGATCAGCTGCTGTGAAGCGTCGATGGCTTTCGACACATCAAGATCGCGTAACGCCCTCTTTGTCTCAGAATAGTACCGATCGATCTCGTCAATCTCCTG
The DNA here is from genome assembly GCF_000403455.2 of Dorea sp. 5-2. GTDB lineage: Bacteria > Bacillota > Clostridia > Lachnospirales > Lachnospiraceae > Sporofaciens. The sequence goes on from NZ_KE159759.1 coordinate 83,589, forward strand.
ATACTGTTCACGGATCCTTTTCTCCAGTGTCTCACACGTGATCCTGCCTTCCTTTACGATATCCTCCGCTTCACGGATCTCCCTTTGACACTGCATCTGTTTTTTATATTTTATCTTAATATCATCAATCTTAAGCCGAAATGATTTCTTATCATGCTCGTCATAATCTGCCAGGATAGACTCCAGATCCTTGAGTTCCTGATCGATCTGTTCCAGGCTGCTGTTGATCTGCTCGATATTCTTCTTCGCTTCTTTTAATTTATCAAAATTAACATCATGCTCTTCCAACACGGATTCCTTAATGAATTCCTGGATCTTCGCAGCCGGGTTATATGCCATGATATTTCTGAGCTTCCTCTGGTACTTCGGCACCTCCTGATAAGGCAGTTTAAGCCCTGTCATCTGCATGAACAGGGTGATCCCCTCTTTCTTATTCTTCATCTGTACACCGTTTCTTTTCTGAAATCCGGACGCGTCATAAGGTTTTTTTACCGCGTCTTCTTCGTATACAAATGCAATATCCTTAAGCGTGTTTCCATCCGACACATACCAGTGCGTTCCTCTGATATCTGTGACCGCCGTTTCTATCACGACGCCCAGGACAAAGGGATTCTCATTGATCTGGTCAAAATATTCCAACGCGATGTGTGTATACACCACCGGTATCTTTTCTGCAGGCCTGGCATATATCCCGGCGCTGGCGTCCACCAGGCAGCGGGTATAAGAGAGCAGATTCCGTTTCCCGACCCCGGTATTATAGCCGCTCGTCGCCTTATTAAACTGTGTATCCCCTGTATATGCATATTTGACGGCGTCCAGTATAGTCGACTTCCCGCATTCATTCTCGCCCGAGATCAATGTCAGGCATTCCGAGACAGGAATCGTCGTATTGCCGAATCCATACCAGTTCACCAGATGTACCTTCCGTAAGATCGTCTTATTCATCCTCATCCTCGCTTTCCAAATATTCTTCCATGACCCGCCTAAGCTGTCCGATGTCCATGCAGAAAAGCAGCGACGGATACAATCGTACCTTTCCTTCCTCCGTACCTACATCGTCGCTGTGATCGATCAGGTTGAATCTCTTAAATATACGGTAAGCGTCTTTGAAATCTGACGGCTTCATCATAACCTGATAGATCTTACATTTATCCACGATATCGCCCACCGTCACATACACCGCATCTGAATATCCCATACGTTCCAGGAATAAGCCCCAGAGCACCATCAATAACTGGATCTGTTTCGTATCAAAGCGATACAGGTTAAGCCTTTTTAAACCTACGGTCTCTACATCTTCATCTGCCTGCTGCAGCATCGCTACCTTCATCCGCTCTTCCACCACAACTTTATATCCGATCGCCGCCAGATATGTATTGACATCGTATTGATTCGACTCAGACGCTATGAATTCATATAGCTTTTCATCCCGGTCTTCTACGATAAATGTTGCGTCTAGCAGCTTCCGGATACATCGCTTGAATAAATATGCGTCTTCCCCGCTCATTTTCTCCATAAAACTGTAATCACTCATAGATCTACTCCCCTTTTATCCTCTGCTTTCTATCTCACAGATCTCCTTTTTTATCTCCTGCTTACCGTCACATTCGTAATATCCGCAGCCTCCGTCTCCACCATTTCCTCCGACAACTGAACATCATAGGGGAATTCCTTATTCCTTGCATAAACCATCGCCGCCGCGTACATCAGGATCTCCTCTTTCCTATGGACCTTCTTTTCCTTGATGCTTATTTTCTTCTCATTTCCCAGCTGCACGTCGAGGAAATTACTTACCCGTTCCACGGAAAATCTGTTCGGAGCGCTTTGAAAGAGATGCTCTGTCTGCGCCGCCTTCTCTTCCTCTGACAATTCCTCGGCGGCAAGCCCGATATTCTCCCCTTCGTTCTTCGCTCTTCTATTCTTTTCAAATGACTTATATCCGATATATTTCTGATTGACGACACGCGCGCAGTCCGCCGCCTTTTCCATCGCCGTGTCCCGCTCATCTTCCGGCAGCTTCGATACTGCGGTGAGAAAATCATGGAGCACGGCTTCTAGCCGGATCCCGTTGCCTGCCATCAGCATGATCCTTGTATTCGCAAGGTTATAGTAAGTATTGATCCGGCTGTCGATCATTTCCATATTCGATTCATATTCCACGCTCAGAAAATGCTGCAGTTCTGCAAAATACTTCTCTACGCGCTCTTGTGCGGCTTCGTAACTCATCTCCCGCATTTCAGAACATTCCCGGATCATCTTATCGCACATCTCTCCCTGCCTGAGTACACGCAGCTTTCCCTTAATATAGGAGAGCTGCGCAGGAATCAACCCATTATTCTTGATAAAGAAATATTCCCGGAAGAAATGGTCTAACATCTCGTCTCTTATGATAAATTGGCCGAAACTGTTAATATCCTGAAACGCGATCACAGCTTTCATAATACCTGCAATACTGTTCTTTAGATCTGTAAGTTCGTTTTTTAACTCCGTCTCATTATTAAGCAGCGGCAGGAGAATATTCGTATAAGGTCTTTCCCGGCGCACGGAATCTTCGTCAAAAGCAGATCTTATGATATCATACATGGCAAAGATCCGGTTCGACATCTCACCCTCATCGGTCTTCTCTGTCATTCTTCTGAGAAAATCCATGAGCCGTCTGCAGTCGGTGGAGATATCGACAACATACTCTCCATTGCGCCCGATCTCCCGCGGAAGCAGCCACCCGCACTCACGGAACAGAGAAAGGATCTCTCCCGCCTGAAGCAAAGCGTCACTGTCTTCCGACGCGGAAATCTCCTCATTCCTCAGATAAATGGTTATACTGTCTTTTGCATCTGATTCATACAAAACCGGCAGTTCCTTCGCTCTTTCGATCAATATTTGGATACAATCATAATATACCCTGCGATACTTCAGATTTAAAGGCTTGAAAAAAGAATCATTTCGTATATAATCAAAAAAATTCACGCTTTCTCCTCTTATGTAAGCAAGGGAGCATCTTTGTCACAGCTTACAACAAAGAAACTCCCTTTTTATCACTTCATTATTTCATCTGCTCCACACGTTCCTGAACCGTCTTATTGAAATTCTGCACCTTCCGGTCATAGGTTTCATCCATATATCTGGAATGCAGTATGAAATCCGCCGTCGCCAGATTATTCGCGATCGGAATATCATAAACCACAGCAATACGCAGCAGCGCCTTCACATCCGGGTCATGCGGCTGCGCCTCCAACGGATCCCACAAAAAGATCATGAAATCAATCTGGCCTTCAACGATCTTCGCGCCGATCTGCTGGTCGCCGCCAAGGGGACCGCTGTTATAGCCCTTAACCGGAAGCCCAGTCTTCTCCGCGATCAGCCTTGAGGTTGTACCCGTCCCGCACAAGAAATGCCCTTTCAGGATCTCCTTATTCTTATCACACCACTCTACCAGTTCTTTCTTCTTTCCGTCGTGCGCTACCAGTGCGATATGCTTCGTCTTTCCTATTTCAAATGTTACGTAATTTTCATTTGCCATTTTCTCTTCTCCTTTCAAAGTTTCGGCTTACCGTTGTATCTTTCTATTCTTCTTCCTCACAGCATGTGTCTTCATAATATTTCATAAGCGCCTGCGTACCCAAATCACCGTTGCCTTCTGCCGCCAGTTCTTCATAATTCGCCAGCGCCTGGCTCAGCACATCCAGACACAGCCCGCTCATATTCGCCTCCGTAAGCGCAAGCCTCATATCTTTGATAAAATGTTTCATAAAGAAGCCCGGCGCATAATCGTCTGCCAGGATCTTCGGGCCAAAGGTATCAAGCTGTTTACTTCCCGCGGCTCCTGTCGATACGGAATCTAAGAGCACCTGCAGATCCAGCCCCTTGGCTTTCGCATACGTCAATGCCTCACAGACCCCGGACAGAGTACCTGCGATCATAATCTGGTTCGCAAGCTTTGCATGCTGTCCGCAGCCGGCTTCTCCCTGATAGTTGATGTTGGCGCCCATCGCTTCGAACAGCGGCATGCAAGAAGCGTAGTCTTCTTTACCACCACCCACAAGGATGGATAAAGTTCCTGCCTTCGCACCGCCGTCTCCGCCCGTCACAGGCGCGTCCAGCACATGATATCCTTTTTCCGTTCCGGCTTCGGCGATTTTCTTTGCAAGCATCGGGCTTGTGGTCGTCATATCGATCAGATATGCTCCCTGCTTCGCGCTGTCCAGGATATTTCCCGTATCAAAATACACCTCTTCCACATCCTGTGGGAATCCCACGATGGTGATCACCGCGTCGCAATCGCTTACACATTCCTGGATCGACTCATGAAAGACGGCTCCCTCGCCGATCACATCTTCCACCTTCTCCTTTGTCCTGGCATAGATATGGAGCTCGAACCCGGCTTTCATAAGATTACGTACCATGGACTTCCCCATGATCCCAACCCCGATAAAACCAATCTTATGCATGTTTTCTCTTCCTCCTGTTCTTATATATATTCTCTGATACAGCCTGCTACATCTCTAGCTTTTCCACTACTTCCCCCTGTCTCTTATAGATACTTCCTGACGGCACGTATCCTCTGACACTGGAAAGCGGATAGATATTGGTATGGCTGCCCACCACGCTTCCCGGATTCAGAACCGTGCCGCATCCGACTTCCACCTCGTCCCCGAGCATGGCTCCGAACTTCTTGATCCCGGTCTCTATATTGCCTTCCGGAGTCTTCACCACTACCAGCTTCTTATCGGACTTTACATTGGATGTGATGGAACCCGCGCCCATATGCGCCTTATAACCAAGAATCGAATCTCCGACATAATTATAATGCGGTACCTGCACTTTATTGAACAGGATCACATTCTTAAGCTCCGTCGAATTGCCGACCACGGCGCCCTCTCCCACGATGGCATTTCCGCGGATGAACGCGCACTGCCTTACTTCCGCATCCTTGCCGATGATCGCCGGTCCGTGGATATACGCGGATTCGAATACCTTCGCCGACTTGGCGATCCATACGTCCTCGCCGACCTTGTCATACTCATCCTCAGAAAGCGTCGCGCCAAGACGGAGGATAAATTCGCTGATCCTTGGCAATACCTCCCACGGATAAGTTACTCCTTCAAAGAGATCCTTTGCGATTGTCTCCTCCAATGTGTACAATTTCTTAACTGTCAATCCTTTCATGTTGTCTGTCTCCTCTCTTTTTGTTAGCGTAAAAACCCGTTTCTGCAAACGCCTTTTATCCTACTTCTTATGATTCTTATAAGCCGCGGCAGCCTTATCATAACAGGCACGAAGCTGTCCCTGGTTATTCAGCCCCTTCACGCCTTCAGTCCTGCTCACGATAAAATGATCCAGCTTCTTCATGTATTCATCCGGCGTGATCTCTCCGTCAGCCACATAGGTCAGCCCCTTCTCCCAACTTGCCGTGAGTTCCGGGTTCAGAAGGGACTTGATCGAATGCTCCACTACGTCGAAGATCATCTCTCCAAGCAGAGTCGGCGTCACGATCTGCGTCTTCTTGTTCAGGGCAAGATATTTGATATTGAATAATTTCTTCAGGATCTCACCTCTGGTAGCGCTGGTGCCGATCCCGCTTCCCTTGATCTGCGCCCGCAGTTCTTCATCTTCGATCAACTGCCCCGCGTTCTCCATGGCAAGTATCATCGAACCTGAATTATACCGTTTCGGGGGCGATGTCTTTCCTTCCTTGATCTCCAATGACCTGACCGGAAGTGTCATACCTTTCTTAAGCTTCTGTATCTCCTGGAAAAACGCTGCGTCCGAATCCTGCTCCCTGCTGCCTTCCGGCGGATCCTTCCCCGCATCTTCCCCGCCGCCCTCTGCCTCTGGCATGGAGCCTTTCTTTTTCCCCGGAATCCCCGCCACCTTCAGATATCCTTCCTCTGCCAATACCTTGAAGTTCGCAAAGAAAGATTCTTCCCGTATCTTCGTCACGATCCCCGTCTTGAGATAAACTGCCGGCGGATAGAAGATACTAAGGAACCTCCTGACGATCACATCATATACCTGTACCGACAGATGCGGCAGTGCCCCAAGGGCATTAAGCCCCTGCCCTGTGGGAATCACCGCATAATGGTCGGTGATCTGTTTGTCATTGACGTATCTTGTCTTCTGAAGCCCCTTATGGCTCCCAAATCCGACGATTTCTTTCAGATACGGCACGGCGGGTTCGTATTTCATCAGCCCGTTCAGATTCTTATGGATCTCTTTTGCCACTGCGGTGGACAGGACTCTGGCGTCTGTCCTTGGGTAGGTCACAAGCTTCTTCTCATACAGTTCCTGGACGATGCGAAGCGTCTCGTCCGGACTGATCCGGAATCTCTTAGAGCATTCGTTCTGCAGCTCTGCAAGATTGAACAATAGCGGCGGATTCTTCTTCTCTTTCTTCCTCTCTATGGATACGATCTGACAGGTGAGCGGATCCTCTTCATTCAGATACGCGATCAATCCTTCCGCTTTCTCACGCTCTTTGAATCCATTCTCTTTATACAGATCAAAAGACTCGAACCATCGGGAACCCTTCACCGCCCTCCATTCACTCTCAAAAGCGGCTCCGTCTTCGCCGCTCATACTGACCACCCGATAAAACGGCGTCTCAACGAATTCCCGGATCTCCCGTTCCCGGCGGACTACCATGCCAAGGACACAGGTCATAACCCTTCCGACGGATATCACAGAATACTTCGTATTCAGATAGCGCGCGATACTGTCTCCGTATTTCAGCGTCAGCAGGCGCGAGAAATTGATTCCCATCAGGTAGTCTTCCTTTGCGCGAAGATAAGCCGACGCAGACAGATTGTCGTACTCCTTCAGATCCTTAGCCTCCCGTATGCCTCGCAGGATCTCCTCTTCTGTCTGGGAATCGATCCAGACCCTGCGGCGCTCCTTTCCTCTTACATTCGCCTGCTGTTCCACAAGCCGGTAGATATATTCTCCTTCCCGCCCGGAATCCGTGCACACATAGATACGTTCCACATCCTTGCGGTTCAAAAGCCCGGAAACAATACGGAATTGCTTTTCAACCGCCGGAATGATCTCGTATTTGAACTCTTCCGGCAGAAAAGGCAGCGTCTGAAGGCTCCATCTCTTAAGAGACGGATCGTAACTCTCCGGATAGCTCATCGTTACCAGATGTCCGACACACCAGGTAACGACCGCCTCCTCTGATTCCAGATACCCGTCTCCTCTTCTCGCCTTTATCTTCAGCGCCTTGGCAAATTCCTGCGCCACACTGGGCTTCTCCGCGATATAAAGTGATTTCCCCATATAACTTATTGCTCTCCTCCACTGGCGACAAATAAGGCTCTATCTCTTCAAGATCCTTCTGAGCCACTCGCTGATCGACCTCTCCCTCTGCGGCTCTTCCCTTCTTGCATGGATCGCTTCTTCCATAAACATAGCCTGGGAGTCAACCGGCGTCTCTGTCGCCTTTCTCTTAACAAACGTACCGTCGCTTTGCAGAATCCTGGCTTTCACATTATCATTCAGCATGACACGCAGATAATGATTGATCTGTCTTCTGATATTCTCATCTATGATCGGACATGCAACCTCGACACGCTTCTCCGTATTCCTCGTCATCATATCTGCAGAGCCGATATAGATCTTCTGCGCCGCTCCCGTCCCGAAGCTGAAGATCCGCGCATGCTCCAGATATCGTCCTACGATACTCATCGACCGCAGATTCTCCGTATATCCCGGAACTCCCGGAAGTATACAGCAGATTCCCCGGACGATCAGGTCCACCCTTACCCCCGCTTTGGAGGCTTCCGATATCTTCGAAATAAAGTCTGTATCCGTCAGAGAATTCATCTTCATGATGATCCTGCCGTTCGTACCCTTCTTTATCTCTTCCTCTATCAGATACAGGACCTTCTGTTTCAGGCTTGTCGGCGATACGATGATATGGTCGTAACTGCCGTCCAGATTACCGATGGACATATTCTTAAAGAACTCTGCCGCATCCTTCCCGATCGCCGGATTCGCAGTCATCAGAGAAAGGTCTGTATACATCGCAGCCGTCTTCTCATTATAATTACCTGTCCCGATCTGTGTGATATACTGAACCTCATTCCGGTTCCGGTATGTGACCAGGCATATCTTCGAATGCACCTTATAGTCTTCAAATCCATAGATCACACGGCAGCCCGCCTCTTCCATACGCTCGGACCAGTCAATATTATTCTGCTCATCGAACCTTGCTCTTAATTCGATCAGCACCGTGACGTCTTTTCCATTCTCCGCAGCCGCACAGAGATATTCCACAAGCCTTGCCTTCTTCGCAAGACGGTAGATCGTGATCTTGATCGTGACGACATTCGGATCCACCGACGCCTCCTTGATCATCTTCAGGAACGGATCCATGCTCTCGTAAGGATAATACAGCAGGATGTCCTTCCTCTTTATCTGGCGCATTACATTGCCGTCCTGCACATGTGAAGAATTCTGCGGCGTAAACGGACGGTAAGTCAGCGAACGCTTCATCGACTCCGGAAGCTTGCCGTTGATCCCGAATACGAAATCCATCTTCATCGGCACCTTACTCCGGAAGATCTGCGCCGGCTCGATGTTGAATTTCTCGCAGAAATAAGTTTCCATATCCGGTTTCAGCTTCTCGGCAACCTCAAGACGCACGACCGCCATCCTGCGGCGCTTATGCAGCGTCTCCTTCATCAGATAACGAAAATCATCACTGATATCCAGCGCCTCGTCATCCGGCGCAATATCCGCGTTCCTTGTAACACAGATATAATTGGCATCCGAGACTTCATATTTGGAGAATACAAGATCCAGATACTCCATGATCACCTTCTCCATGCGGATATACCGGATATCATGCCCCGGAAGCTGCAGGATCTCTGACACGAAAGACGGAATGGGAACGATCCCCATCATGTTCTTCACACCGGATTTCTCCTTGAACCTTAAGTTCGCCGTCACATAGATCTCCTTGTTCAAAAGATGCGGGAACGGATGATTGGCGTCTACGATCTGCGGAGAAAGAACCGGAAGGATCTGCTCTTTAAAATATTTCTTCACATATTTCTTTTCATTCTGCTCCAGATCCTTAAGATTCAGACTGCATATGCCATATGGCTGCAGCTGCTTCTTAATCTCCGCGTACGCCTTATCCCGCTCTTTATAAAGCGGGGCAACCGCTTCAAAGATCCTGTCAAGCTGTTCCTTGGGCGTCATCCCGGAACGGCTGTCCCTGGCGTTCGCATCCGTGTGCGCCATATCAAAGAGGCTTCCGACACGTATCATAAAGAATTCATCCAGATTCGTGGTGAATATCGCAACAAATTTTAAACGTTCCAGAAGAGGGACAGAGGCATCCTGCGCTTCTTCTAATACTCTCTGGTTGAACTTAAGCCAGGAGAGTTCTCTGTTCTGAGTATAATTCAGAATCTCTTTGTCCATATCCGTACCTCACATTCTATCACCTTTTACTCATCATAAACCTACTCTGTCAGGTATACCGCCTAACACATCCGTTTTACTGCGGGATCTTTGCTTTGATATACCCCTTCGCCGTCAGCGCTTCCGCACAAAGAACTGCTCCGCCTGCCGCACCGCGCACCGTGTTGTGAGAAAGTCCGACAAACTTATAATCATAGATGCTATCTTCCCTAAGACGTCCGATGGAGATTCCCATTCCATTCTCATACTCGACATCCAGCGCTACCTGCGGACGGTTCTCTTCGCCAAGATACCGGATGAACTGCTTTGGCGCGCTCGGCAGATTCTCTTCCTGCGGATATCCTCTATAATTCACTAGCTTCTCGATCAGTTCTTCCTTCGTCGGCTTCTTTGCAAAATTAATAAACACTGCCGCCGTATGCCCGTTCAGCACCGGCACGCGGATGCACTGGCAGGTAATCTTAGGCAGATCTGCCTTCTTAATCTTGCCGTTTTCTACTTTTCCCAATACACGCAGCGGTTCCTGCTCGCTCTTTTCCTCTTCCCCGCCGATATATGGGATGATATTCTCTACCATCTCCGGCCAGTCCTTGAACGTCTTACCGGCGCCTGAGATCGCCTGATAGGTCGTCGCTACCACTTCCGTCGCTTCATATTCCCTCCAGGCGGCAAGGCACGGCGCATAACTCTGGATCGAACAATTCGGCTTCACCGCGATGAATCCGCGCGTCGTACCCAGACGCTTCTTCTGGTCTTCGATCACTGCAAAATGCTCTGAATTGATCTCCGGCACCACCATCGGCACGTCCGGCGTCCACCGATGGGCGCTGTTGTTCGACACAACCGGCGTCTCCGTCTTCGCATATTCCTCTTCAATCGCCTTGATCTCATCCTTCGTCATGTCCACGGCGCTGAACACGAAATCCACCGTTGCCGCAACCTTCTCCACTTCATTCACATTCAGCACTTTAAGCTTCTTCACGCCCTCCGGCATCGGCGTCGTCATCTTCCACCTGCCGCCTACCGCTTCCTCATAGGTCTTTCCTGCCGACCTTGGGCTTGCCGCCACCGTCACAACCTCGAACCAGGGATGATCCTCAAGCAGCGAGATAAAACGCTGCCCTACCATTCCCGTTGCTCCTAATATACCCACTCTTAACTTCTGTTCCATGCTTCATCTCTCCTCTGTTATTCTATCCTATATTCTCTAAGATCACATTTTCCCGATCTGCATCAATACTCACCCAGATACTTTCTGCAGGCGGCGATCTGCGCCTCCATCGCCGCCTTTCCCGGCGCTCCCGCCGTGACGCGCTTATTTACACAGGTCTCCATACTAATGGCTTCATAGATATCCTCTTCAAATACCGGCGATATCTTCTGATATTCCGCAAGCGGCAGATCATCAAGCGCAACCTTCCTCTCTATGCAAAGAAGCACTAGCTGGCCTACGATCCCATGGGCATCCCTGAAAGGAACTCCATGATTCACCAGATAGTCCGCGGCATCTGTGGCATTGGTAAATCCATGCTTCGCGCTGTCCTCCATCCGGTCCTTCCTGAAATTCATCGTCCTGAGCATCCCGGTAAATAAGGCAAGACATCCCTTCGCCGTGTCGATCGCGTCGAACGCCCACTCCTTGTCCTCCTGCATATCCTTATTATATGCAAGAGGAAGCCCCTTCATCGCCACCAAAAGCGTATTCAGCGCGCCATAGACACGCCCTGTCTTTCCCCGGACTAATTCTGCGATATCGGGATTCTTCTTCTGCGGCATAATACTGCTTCCTGTACTGTAGGCGTCGTCAATCTCCACGAACTGATATTCATTGGAATTCCAGATGATCACCTCTTCTGAAAACCGGCTCAGATGCATCATCATGATCGACAGCGCAGACAAAAGCTCCAACAGATAATCCCGGTCTGACACGCCGTCCATACTGTTCCTCGTCGGTCCTTCGAATCCAAGCAGGCTTGCCGTGTAATCCCGGTCCAGAGGATACGTTGTTCCTGCCAGCGCTCCGGAACCCAGAGGGCAGGTATCCATCCTTCCATAGATTCCCGCAAGACGCTCATGGTCTCTCCGGAACATCTCAAAATACGCTCCCATATGATGCGCCAGTGTGACCGGCTGCGCCTTCTGCAGATGCGTAAAGCCCGGCATATATGTGTCCACATTCTCTTCCATGATCCCAAGGATCGCAAGCAGAAGTTCTCTGACCAGCTGGTTTAATATATGTACTTCATCTCTGGCGTATAACTTCATGTCCAACGCCACCTGGTCGTTGCGGCTCCTTCCTGTATGTAATTTCTTTCCCGGCTCGCCGATCCGGTCGATCAGCGTCGCTTCCACAAAGCTGTGGATGTCCTCATACTGGTCTGTGATCTCAAGCTTCCCGCTCTCAACGTCGCTTAAGATCCCCTCAAGCCCTTCGATGATCTTCTCTTTCTCAAGCTCTGTCAGGATCCCCTGCCTCGCCAGCATCATCACATGCGCGATGCTGCCCCGGATATCCTGTGCATAGAATCTCTTGTCAAATGAGATCGACGCGTTAAAATTATATACCAGCTGATCCGTTTCTTTCGTAAAACGGCCGCCCCATAACTGTGCCATATCTTTCATCTCCTTTTTCCTTCACTCATTTCTCCGGCACGGAAAACTCACACCCACAATAATCCTGCCGGTAGAGCCCATACTTTTTCGACAATTCAATGGAACGCTTATAACCATTCTTCTTCTTGAAATCCGACAGAAGATAGTCCACTCCATATTCTTTTGCAAGCCTCATCCCGATCTCATTCAGCTTTACGGCATTCTTAAGCGGGCTGATACTTAATGTTGTCGCAAAATAATCGAACCCACATTTCCTGGCAACCTCCGCCGCTTCCCGAAGCCTCAGTTCATAACACTTAGAACAGCGTTCCCCGCCTTCTGCCACATGCTCCAGTCCCTTCGCCATCTCATAGAACCGGTCACTGTCATAATTTCCTGCCATGAACGTAACCGGATGACAGGTCTTCATCTGCGAGAGCAAAGTCTGCTGCTCCAGGATCCTCTTGGTATACTCGCTCTCCGGATATATATTAGGATTATAATAGAATACTGTAATCTTAAAATAATTACTCAGATACTCCAACACATAACTGCTGCAGGGCGCGCAGCAACTATGCAGCAGAAGGGACGGAACCCTCTCTTCCTTCCCCAGACGCCCGATCAGTTTATCCAACTCTTTCTGGTAATTCATCAAACTTCTCCTTTTTGTATTCTTTTGCATTATACCCGCTTTCTTTGCTTCTGACAAGATAATCCGTCACTAAATCGAGAGATTTACATAAAATAATGTAATAAATCAACTTTAGCTGCAAAAGAACTGTATATTGGCAGCCTTAAGCTGAACCGCTGAATCACTACAAAATACAGGAGGTTCCTATGGAACAAGTATTAGAACTCAAACATATCCACTACGCCTACCACACTCTGGACGGAGAAACTCCCGCTCTTACAGACATATCCTTCGCACTGAACAAGGGCGAATTCGTATCGATCGTGGGACCTTCCGGCTGCGGCAAATCCACGCTCCTCTCCATCATCTCAGGACTTCTGGAGCCGGAGAAAGGGCTGATCAAGATCAACGGAAAATACTTAAAAGAAAGCACCACCAACGTAGGCTACATGCTCCAGCACGATGAACTCTTTGAGTGGCGTACCATCTACAATAATGTAGTCCTGGGGCTTGAGATCCAGCACATGCTGACCGCCCGGACCCGCCAACGTGCCCATGAGCTGTTGGATCTCTACGGCCTCCGTCAGTTCGAAGCGTCACGCCCCTCCGAATTATCCGGAGGCATGCGGCAGCGGGCGGCGCTGATACGCACTCTGGTATTAGAGCCTGACCTGCTGCTTCTGGATGAGCCATTCTCCGCTCTTGATTACCAGACACGCCTGACCGTCGGCGATGATATCGGCCAGATCATCCGCAAAGAAGGCAAATCCGCCCTCCTTGTGACCCATGATCTGTCAGAAGCCATTTCTCTTGCCGACCGTGTCATCATCCTCTCCGGACGCCCGGCGACGATCAGGCAGACGATCCCTCTGATCTTCGACCTCGATGCGGATACGCCGCTGAACCGGCGCAATGCCCCGGAATTCAAGACATATTTTAATCTGATATGGAAGGAGTTGAACACAGATGAATAATCTGTCAGACGAACAGAAGAAATATCTGCTGATGCACCGCAAACATAAGCGGATCGTCCGCATATCCAGGGTACTGATCCTGCTTAGTTTCCTTTTTATCTGGGAATTTACCGCCAACACGGGGATCATAGATTCCTTTATCTTCAGCAGCCCCTCTAAGATCGCGCTCTGCTTCTTTGACATGGTTCTGGATAAGAGCATCTTCCTGCATCTTGGAGTGACTCTGTATGAGACGATCCTAAGTTTCCTGCTCGTGATTGCCATCAGCATCCTGATGGCAGTCGCCTTATGGTTCAGCAGCAAGCTCTCCGAGATCCTGGATCCTTATCTTGTCGTACTGAACAGCCTGCCCAAATCCGCGCTGGCGCCGCTATTGATCGTATGGCTTGGAGCAACAAAGACAACCATTATCGTTGCCGGAATGTCGGTCGCCGTCTTCGGGAGCATCTTAAGCCTCTACACTAGCTTCACCACGGTGGATCCCGGCAAGATCAAGCTGATCTATACTCTGGGCGGCAATCGCTTCCATGCATTGACAAAGGTGGTACTGCCAAGCTCCATCCCGTCGATCATCAGCAATATGAAAGTAAATATAGGCCTCTGCCTGGTAGGCGTCATCATCGGGGAATTCCTCGCCGCAAGAGACGGCCTGGGATATCTGATCATTTATTCCAGCCAGGTATTTAAGATGGATTGGCTTCTAATGTCCATCGTACTCTTATGCATCATGGCGACGGCGCTCTATACCCTGATCAATCTGGCGGAGCGATTCTACAACGAACGCCGTTAAAGCCCCACACAGGAGATGCACGGATGCACATCTCCTGGTACATAGAAAAACAGCACCTCCTTCCGGCAGTCTTTATCCTGCCAAACGAACGTACTGTTTCGTCTTTTCTGTTTTCTTCCATATCAAAACAGCCAAACAGCTATTCATCCATTATAAAACCATGCTTCACTTGAGATACTCCCTGATCTTCCAGGCGGTCTCGGGATCCGTATATACGCTCACGAATTCCGTCCCATTTCCCCTGTCCACCGTCAGAGAAATATTCAGCGAAGTATCCCTCGGATAAAAATCTGATCCAACATCTGTCGCACAGAATTTCTCCTTGACGGACCGGATGAACTCTTCATCCGTAATCATATATTCTTCTCCTGCCCCATCTATATAATCCCGGATACAAATTTCTGTAACCGGAATCTCTTCAAAAGATAACGGGAACTTTTCATTCAGCCAGTTCTCCATATACTTTATGGTGTTTTGAAAGGAAGGATAGATATAATACTCTTCCCAGGATCCGTCACAAGAGACCGAACGAAATACATGATCCGCCCCGTCTTTTTCTCTCTCACTGCAGTCTATATCAAACTTTCCCCATGGGATCTCCGTTCTTGCCGTATCATAATCCAGCTTATCAAAATCCTCCAGATAGATCCGGAGCATCTCCTCCCTCTGTTCCTCTGTCGTCTTGATCGATACCGATCCCATGATGTTTGTAAAGCCTATATCCTGCACACGGAACCGATCGCCGCTATAGATAACAAATTGATCCTCGCGGTATTCCTTCGATTCAAATACCTGTTCCATAAGGCGGTCATAAAGCTCAAAACCAACCATATAAGAACGTATCTTTTCCCTTCCGTTTTCCAATCTGTAATGCACCACATAAGAATAATATCCGGAACTGTCACCGTCCCCATAATAAATCTCGTAGCTCTGATCATTTTCCGCTATTATGTCTGCAAGTACATCGAGTACATCATCCTTTACGGCTCCGGAAATACCGTTCCTTTCCTCCCCTTCCCCATCACTTCGATAAGCAAATCCGTCCTCTAACAGAATCGACGCCGTCTCCTCCTTCTTTGGAAGATAAGTATCATAGCCCGCCACATCCGCCCAGAAGACGCCGATAATGCCTGACGCCGCGGCTATGGAGAAGAGCATCTGTTTCTTATAGGCAAAGAATCCCCGGATATCAAGCCGGTAGATACTCTCAAGCGCTCCATGGGTAAGGACCCCGCCGGCTACGACACCCACAACGAGCCATCCCTGGACGGAACAAGAACTTGCCATATAAAGAAGGAGTCCTGCATAGACCGATACCGGGATCACAAGCAAGATCCGGATGATCCCGTTCGCCTTCGGGAATGCCATCGCATTTCCCGCCGTCTCCGAGGGCCTCTTATGGAACAGCACGAAGACCGCCGCCCCTGTCACGGTAATCCAGATACAGCTTGCGGCAAACGCCGTACTGCGCGCTTCCCAGGTCCATAATACAGCGTCTGTTTCAAAGATATCGTTCAATAGTTTTCTCGCAAGCCCTATGGGAGAACAATACGTCAGAAACATCCCCTTCTTTATATCTGCATAATAAGTCTTAAAAAACACCTCCGCCAGGATTGTATACAGATTCTGAAGTATGAGCGGCGCATAGGTCACGATCACGCCAAACACCATCATGCCCACGAACGTCTGCCCGGTCAGGATCATGGCAAGCGCCATAGTAAGATAAGTTGCCGCAAAGACTGCAAGATAGCAGACAAACGACCAGAGCGTATCGGCAAAAAGCTCCCGCGAAAAATAACCTGCAACCGCTGCGATCGCACTTTGAAGACACAAGAACAGAATAAGAAGTGCCGTAAATATCATAAAATCACTTGATACGATGATATACAAATGAGATCTTCTTTTCAACGGCAGTGAATGATAGAGATCAACTTCTTTCTTCGAGTGAAGATAACGGAATCCGCTGACTGCCAGAAGGACTGCCGCCGCGATCACGGCTCTCCCCGCCTGCACGCCCGGTCCCGACAGAGCAAGCCAGATTTTCCTTACATCGGAGTCATAGTGAGATCCCCTGCTCAGCTTCTGTGCCGAGATCAGATACCATATCAAATACACCAAAAAAGAAAACGCCGCCAATAGTATCACTCCGGTACGATGTCTCATGTTTTCCCTTCGCAGACTATTGAATGAGATTCTTGACGTCATATCCGCTCACCTCCGTTTCACTGATGAATATCTCTTCTAACGACAGGGGCAGCACCTCATAGTAAACAGGCTTCAGCTCCTCCATCTTCCTTGCGATCTCCTCTTCGCCGCCCCTCACAGTCATGGAAACCAACTTTCCTCTCTGCACAAGCTTCAATACATCAAAGATCTCACAGAACGATTCCCCCATATCCCCGGACGGCACGCACTGGATCCTATGAATGCCGCACCTAAGCTCTGCAACCTCTCTTTCTAAGAGCACGCCGCCCCTGTGCAGGATCCCTATGTGATCGCAGATATCCTCAAGTTCCCTCAGATTATGGGAGGCGATAACAAGCGTCAGGTTCCTCTCGTCTATCTCCTGTGCGAATATACTCTTGATCCCCTGCCTCATAACCGGATCCAGACCGTCGAATGTCTCGTCGCAGAGAAGATACGGTACGTTCGCACAGATCCCCAGAAGCAGGGAAAGCTGCTTCTTCATCCCTTTGGAAAAAGTCCGTATCTTTCTCTTTCCGTCGATCTCGAATCTTTCCAGCAGCTCCCCATATCTTACATAGTCAAACTCCGGATAATACTTACCATAGAACCGGTCCATATCCTGTGCGGCGGCATTCGGATAGAAAAACTGTTCATCCGAGATATAAAAGCACCGCTGCTTCGCCTCCGGGTTATCCCATCCTCTCATGCCGTCCAGGATGATCTCCCCCTTATCCGGCATCAATACTCCTGCCACCATACGCAGCAGCGTACTCTTTCCCGCTCCGTTCGTCCCCAACATACCAAACACATTCTGCGGATGAATATTGAGGCTGACCTCCCTGACCGCCTCTATCTCTCCAAATGCCTTACTGACCTGCCGTATCTCGATCATACCCTCACCCCTGACACCTTTCTAACACTTTGCGTATTCCGCTCAACAGCTCGTCCTCTGTAATCCCCTGTCTGAAACAGATACATACCTGTTTTTCAAATTCTTCCAGAAGATGCTGCTTTCGTCTCTGAAACAGCGCTTCATCCCTTTTTACAAAGTTCCCCCGCCCCTTTACCGAGTATATGAACCCTTCTCTCTCAAGCTCTGTATATGCCCTCTGGATCGTATTGGGATTGATCGATAACTCTACCGCAAGGGCCCGTACCGAAGGGAGCCTCTCATCCGCCTCCATAATACCGTTTATGATCAGCATCCGGTAACGCTCCGCGATCTGCTCATAAATCGGGCGTTTATCACTATAGTCAATGACGATCATAGCTTCTCCTTCCTGCAGATCAACCGTACTATCTGTACTAATTATATTAGTACACTTATTATATTCTATTTTATATTTTTTGTCAATTCCCGTTTTTCGGACATTCCCAAATCTAAATTCCTAGATTTTTCGCTTTCCATTCTTTCTTGATCTTGTATAACCCTACGCTCTTATCGTACTTCTCTTCTGCCGCCTTCTCAGACGTCCCTTCCACAACGATCGTAATGACATTTCTCATCTTGGCGTCATAAGATCTGCAACTACGGAGAAATGCCGCGATCTTTTCAAATCCCGTCTCCAGAACCTTTCCGTCGAAATTCTTTGGGATTTTCCTTTTCCGGATCGATCAGATCCATTTTGTTAATAACAAATATTATATCAAACCGGGGATTATCACGTAACTTCTGCGCTATTACTGTCAGGAAGGCGCTGTCGTCATATGTGCCGATCTGCTGCGCGTTGATCACATACAAGATCAGTCCTTCCGGATACTCATCCAACACCTTGTTCGTAGCCATTTCATGCGTCAGATCCATACTGTTATTGATTCCCGGCGTGTCGATCAAAAGCATCGCTTTCTTGCTGTTCCTGACTCCTTCGATCTCTCCTTCGATGATCATTTCGGATATGTCGTTAGACTTATTGAAATCTGCCACGATCTTTTTCGATGCTTTTTCAATATACGAATATTTCCCCTCACTGTCCACCGCATGGATCGCAAACTGAGACTTCATATCATTATCAAGTATCGCCAAAGACCTTGCCGTGCAAGCCCTGTTCATACTTGGCAGCAGGCTTGTTCCAACCAAGGCATTGATGAGTGTTGACTTACCACTGCTCATTGTAGATACGACCAGCGTTGGATACACTTTTTTCATATCGAAATTCAGTTTTTCAAACATCTTTCTCCCTCGCTCACAAATATTCGATTTCTGAGATCAGCTCTCCCTGGCTTCTCAGCCACATGTCAATTCCTTTTCCAAATACTTCTGCCCTCAGAGTATAGACGCCGTCTTCTTCATGCGTTACTTTTGCTGTCGGAAGACGGTCCAGAACGGAATCCACATCGTTTCCGGAATATTTAAACCTGACCTTGCGAAGCTTTCCTCCATACATGAACTGAACCCGTTTCCTGAATTCTCCCTCTTCAAAACGGCTGCTATATGGAATATGGAATTTTTCATCAAGTACCTTAAGCTTCTTGATCCTGTCTATTCGGTATATTGTCGGAAATGAGTCGTTGATCACGTCAAACCCTTTTTTGACTTCCTCGTCGTCAATGAACGCCGTAAGATAGAAATAATATTCCGAGAACATGACTGCCGCCGGCTTTACGGTTCGTGTTACAACCGCCTTATCTTTCACCCGTTCGTAATCCATCTCAATAAACCGGTTCGTTCTTATGGCTTGTCCGATATCCCACAACATGTCGACAATACTTGTCTTATGCTTATGCTGAAGCTCAACATAATGAAATTCTTCATTTTTTATCAGATCCGTAACAAGCTTCTTGTTTTTTTGGGGGACACAGCCGGAGATCAGTTTTTCCAAAATATCAGCCATCTCATTTTTCAAGAAAGCCCTACTGTCCAAAAGGATCTTGCAAATAGCAAGAATTTCTCCGTTTGTCAGCTTTGACTGATGAACCTGTACTAATCTGTATCCATTTTTCACTTTGTCAAACTCAACCGAATTCAATATTCCGGTATTTTCAACATCACATTCTAAAAATGTTCGGATGATCTTTAGATCACGCTCGATCGATCTTTCACTCACGCCATAATTCTGCGCTTCTTCCGCTTTATTGACCACACATCCCGCCGACAGCTTCGCGTATATTTCGAGTACGCGGCGGCTTTTTTCTTCACTGTCCATCCAGTCTTCGCTCCTTTGTAAGATATCATCTTGTCACTCTGACATATTTATTGTCAAATCCTGTCGAAATAATTTCGTTAAAATTATACGATAAAAAGCATTCAAAAGCAACGATATATCGAATAATATTAACGATATATAATTTTGGGGTGGTGAAATATTTATGATCGATGTGTTAGAACGTATTACCTATTACAGGACACTAAAAAACTGGACCGAATACCAGCTTGCCGAAGAGTCGGGATTAACTCAATCCACCATTTCTTCATGGTACCGGAAAAATACAATTCCTTCGATTCCGTCCCTTGAAAAAATATGCTCCGCATTCGGCATCACCCTTTCACAGTTCTTTTCCACAGAAATGGATAATATCACCTTGACTACACAGCAAAAAGAACTTTTAAAAGAGGCGGGACGCCTCACCGTGTCCCAGCAGGCCGCTCTCGTAGAATTTTTTAAGTCTTTATGAGATGTACGGATTCATTTTCCGTACATCTCTCTTTCACCACAGCCGCTTTCCGAAATGCTCTACGGCTCCTTCTCATTCATACATTCTATAAATAATTGGAATGCGAACCGGAATCCTCTTACGAATCCTTGCTCCTCTCCCAAAGCCGCTATACGAAAAACCTTATCTCTGTATTTTCTAAATTCCTCGTCATCCATCTGCTTTTGGTCTTCTTCGATCAATTCAAGCAATTCTTCTTTCATTTCCAGCTGGATCTCATCCATCCCGTCCGTCTGTTCGATTATATTCATATACAAATTGCGGATCAGCCCTTTGTACCCCATATCCTACTCACCTTCTTTCTCATTTGCTTTTATATGAATCCTGCGCTGCGATTACATTGTAACTCATCAGAGCGACACATTCTGTCATTCCGGCAAAATTCCTGAAAATTTGATAGGATCCGTGATGCCCAAACGCAAACAGGAGATGCTTCTCGCACCTCCTGCCTGTATCTCGTTCTTTTATTGTTTGATCCTTGACAGAACCTTTACTTTATCTGCGAACGCAGTCATCTTCCACTCTCCGCCGCTTTCTTCTACCGCATATTTACATTCCTGCGTCATCAGCTGGAGCGGTTCGTTTCCTACCTGGACAAAATACGTTTCCCTGGTTACAACGACACAGTTCTGCTGACTGCTGTAATCCACCGAAACGATCTCAAAAGAACTAAGCTGCGCCGTAATATCTCTCGTTACATATTGCTCCTGTTCTTGATAGATCGCGCTTCCCGGCTTCAGATAGTCGGATATATAAGAGAAATCCGAATTCGTCACCGCATCTGCGAACCCTTTCAGATACTTTTCCACCACTGCTTCCGGACCATCGCTAAATATACTGCTTCCATCCACGCTCATCAGGATATTCGGTGTGTAAGTGTACTTGCATTCCCCGCCGTATTCTACACTGCGGTAACCAGTCTCGATGTTGGAAGCGTCCGTGACCGCGGCATTGGTATTATCTTCGAATTCTAACAGATACATCTCTTTTTCCATCCGATAGATCTCCTCGTAGATGCTCTCCATAGATACCACGTCATTGACATTATAATACACGCCTCCGGTCTGCTGTGCGATATAATCGGCATCTCCATAGCCGCTGGAACCGATCCCGATGATGAAGACAGGTACATGATACCTCTGCGCCACACTGATGACATCTTCCTTCGTACAGTTACTGTAATTATCATCCCCGTCCGTGAATGCGATCACACATCTTGCCCCGGTCTGAGCCGCAACCCGTTCCACCGACGTGTATAGCGCGTCGTACAGGCTGGTCATGTCTCCTGTATACAAGCCGTTGATCTCGCTGATCAGAAGATTCGGGTCGCTGCAGAATTCCTGTTCCAGACGTACCCCGGTGGAAAAAGAAGTCAGCTCCACCATATCGCCTGCCGAAAACTGCACACTGTTGATGAAATTGCACATGATGCGCTTCGCTTCATTGATCGGCGACCCGTCCATACTTCCGCTGACGTCGGCGACCATGTCGATCTTAAGCGCCTCTTCCTCATTCAGCTGATTCACATTCGAGATCACCTGCTTCACATATTGTGCGTTCGCATCCTCCTTCTTGATATAGAACATGGCGTTATCCAGATCCTCCGGCACTTCCCCGGTTCCTACGTCCTTCACGTTCAGATAGAGCTTTACCTTGGGAAATTCTGTCGCGTCTACCTGCTGGACACTGATATCAAGCGGATTCTTCGGATCAATATACAGATAGATCGCTTCATCCATCTGCGTAAACTCTTCCTTGATCGCCTGGTAATCCTTCTCTTCCTGGCCGGTCAGTTCTTTGATCTTATCCATATGCTTCTCATAAGCCTCTGTCTCACTTTTTTCTGCCTCGGACAGATCTGCCGCTTCATACATCTCCACTACGCCGTCTATGTAAGAGTCATTGCTTTCGACCAGTTCTTCAAGAGATTCCTTTGCCTCTTCCAGAAGATCCCTCGCCTCTTCTGCTTCTTTGGCTTTCACTGCCTCGCCGCATTCCTCAAGGAGCTCTTCATAGTCTCCGTATACGCTGTCTTCCATGTGATACTTCTCTTTCTCCTCCTGGAGCTTCTTCACGTCCTCCGTACACTGGCCGAATGCCTTCACATCTTCCTGGATGGACTTAAGGTCTTCTAAGACCTCTCTTTTCTCCTTAATATCCGTGAAACTAAGAGAATTCCAATCATGGACAGCCGAATCCTTGTGCTCCATATACTCCGGTATCTCGGACTTCTCAATAGAAGCTGTCAGCCTGTTCTTCTGCATGTTAAGCCCTACCGTTGCATAAGCGACTCCTCCTGCCAGTATAAGCGCCAAGAACACCGCCGCACCGATCATTGCGATCTTCGGTCCTTTTCCCATCCCGGATGTATTCCCATTCCCTGTTCCCATTTCTCCGCCATGATCCGGCGAAGGCTCCTGCTCTTTCGGACCACCGTCTGCGATCACCGGGACACCGCAATATTCACAGAACCTAGCTCCGTCCGGGATCTCATGCCCGCAATTACTACAAAACAACTCTTCCTTCCTCCATTCTCTCCGAAAAAATTTTTAAGCCGAAACCTTCCGCGATCCCTTCCGCATCGGCTCTTGCCCATCGTTCTTTTAATTCTCCGCCAGCCGCCGCTTCCCGCATCTTCGGTACGGTATGGAATCCATGCTCTATGATCATCCCCGGCACTCCCACATTGGCTGCGCCTCTTAACACGCCGTAATAATCTCCATGCTCCCCCAGACGGCGGCATAAAGTACCAGGCTCCTCCACCCCGTCGTTCCATGCATCCGTCCATTGGATGATCTCTTCCGCACACGCGGCGCTTCGGAACTTATCCGGCATGGCAATCCCTAACTCATAGCTTGACCTGGCAAGCCGGATTCCCACCGCGTTACCGACCGCCAGCGCCGTATCACTCTCACATGCAGCCGTATTCAGAATGACGATCGGTTTCATGATCTCGACGGGCTGTGCGTATGTAGGATATCCGTTCGCATCCTCAAGGTTCGCATTCGTGTGAAGGGAAAGAAAGAGGTCGCTTCCTTCTGCATATTCTCCCCGTAGGCTGATGTGTCCGCTATCCAGCCCGCCGTCCGTATATCCTCCGATACTGACAGAACCGGATTCCCTGGTCAGATACGCTGTGATCCCGTAGGATTCTTTCAGGACCGTTTTCAATTCCAATGCCAGTTCCAGTGTAAAATCACCTTCTGCATACGGGATCCCGTCTACATTCACCGCGTTCTGCCCGGCATAATGCCCCGGATCCATACAGATCAGGATATTACTGGCTGCGATGTTTTCCCCTTCCCCGGCTTCATACCTGTCCTCTTCCGCGATCTTCACATCTACCCGATATTCATACTGCTTGAGCGCCTCCGTCTCTAAGACATCCACATAAGACAACTCTCTGTCCTCCGCTCTCCCGTCGGAAGCCACGGTTCCCAGCTCTTCCCACGAAGACTCCCCGTCTATTCTCCTTTTGACCAGATATTCACAGACATAAGGATTCTTTTGATCCTGCCAGACGATCTTGATCTCCCGGCGTGAGACCCTGTCAAAAGAGAGGCCCTCCACCCGGACGATCTCCTTTTCTTCCTCCACGGATTCCTTCCTCTGAATGTCCTTTGTATCACCTTCCGGATCATCCGGCTGCCCTCGCTGGTCCGCCCTTCTTGTTTCCCTTCGGTTATGGACGGCTACTGCCGATAATACGATCGTAACTAAGATGATAAATGTGACGCCTGCTTTTATTATAGATCTCTTCATAGAAAACCTGCTCTCAATAATGATATCTACAAGTAAATACTATCAAATTATTTCCTTCTGCCTGATAAACCAATCTATGTTCATCCGTTATCCTTCTACTCCACTTTCCGGCAAGATCATATTTCAGTGGTTCTGGTCTTCCTAATCCCTCAAATGGATTTCTCTTTATATCCTTGATCAACTCATTGATTCTTTTGGTAATCTTTTTGTCCATCTTTTGCCAATAAAGAGAATCCTCCCAGGCATTTTCCGTGAAAGATACATTCATGAACTAATCCTCCGCATCGAAATCTACGAGCTTCCCATCTTCAGCCTGCTTAATAGACTCTTTTAGCCACTCATAATTTGCTTTGCTCTCCCTTATATGAAGATTTTCCATCAAGTTATCATACTGTGCCTGAGACATCAATACAACATTTTCATCATTTTTTCTAGTAATTATCGCAATATCAGAGTCATGTACAACCCGATCGCAAACTTCTTTAAAATTATTTCTCACATTAGAAAAATTTGTTGCTATCATATCATCACACTCCTTTAAATATAGTATATTCCTTATTTAGGATATCGTCAATATTTTGTACAATATTCTGTACTATCCAATCAAACGATGATTCAAAGTCTATATTACCTTTCCTATCATTAAAAAAGCATCTAGATTTTTATTCCCGCGAGCAACGAGCCAAGCGGGCATGCTCGCATGCACATTTGGCGACTGCCGCAAGGGTCAAATACCCCGCTGCTCTGCAGCGCTACAAATTTGATGTCCCGTTGCTTGCAGCGGGGTCTTTGACTTCCAAATGCGTTCTACCGATCTAAATATCCGCACTATTCTATTTATCTCCAAAATGATATCGACACGCCAGAATATATATGTTATGATCTTTATTATCATCTTCCGCCTCAAGCAATTCGTGAACCGTATATTGCCCTCTTTCCAGCTATGCTTTACCTTTCATCAGCCAATCATAATTTTCTTTATTACCCATAACATAAATATTTTCCATAAGATTATTGTATGATTCTTCTGATATCATGACTACGTTCTTATTATTTTTTCTTGTAACGATCATAGTTTCATAATCATCTGTTACTTTATCCATATACATTTTCATATTATCACGAAGATTTGTATAATTTACTGCTAACATATAAATCACCTTCAAATACAAGTACGCTTTTCTGTACCCATATTATGCCGTACAGGTTCCTGTACGGCAATACTTTGTTATATATTATATTTATTTTCACGACATAAAATATTCGATTATTCTAATAAAAATGAGGAATAAACAGAAAATCAGGACTCTTAAATTTAATGCTGTAGAAAATAAAAAAAGTGCTGACTCCCTCTAAACACAAGGTTTTCAGCACTTTTTACCCAAGCTGGAAATCGGACTTGAACCGACGACCCCTTCATTACGAGTGAAGTGCTCTACCGACTGAGCTATTCCAGCATCTGGTGTTATCTCTAACAGCCACAAACAATATTATAACAAATTTTTCAATTTTTGCAAGAACTTTTTTCAATATTATACAAATTCTTTTTATGATCCATCTGCTTTCCTCATATGCACCGTCATCTGCGGGTACGGGATCTCAATACCGTGTTCATCCAACGAAAGCTTAATGGTCTCCAACAGCCTCCACTTTGTCGTCCAGAAATCATCGCTCTTCACCCAGGCACGGACTCCCAGGAGCACCGCGCTGTCCGCCAGATCATCCACGAATACATTCATCGCCGCATCCTGCTTCACACACTCATCCTTTCTCAGGATATCAAAAAGCAGCTCTTTCGCCTTCTTAAGATCCGCATGGTAAGCGATCGAAATCTTCAAGTCCAGCTGCCGTTCGTCCTTCGCAGTCACGTTGGTCAGACTGCTGTTCGTCAGCATTCCGTTCGGGATCACGATCGTCTTATTGTCGACCGTGCTAAGCTTGGTATAAAAGATCTGGATCTCCTTTACCGTACCTTCGTTCTTATTCGTATCCTCGACGATATAATCCCCGACCTCGAATGGCTTTAAGAGCAAGATCAGGACGCCGCCCGCGAAATTCGACAGGCTTCCCTGCAGCGCAAGGCCGATCGCAACACCGCCAGATGCGACCAGAGCCGCCACCGACGCCGTATCCACGCCGAATTTTGCCGCGATGCTGAATATCAGCAAAGTGTACAGACCGACTTTCAGAAACGAATCAATGAATTGTTCCACTCCTTTGTCCGCGCCCGAACGTTCCAGCGAATGGCGCACCAGCCGCTGGATCCACCTTATCACGATCCTGCCAACAAAAAATACTGCCAATGCGATCAGCACCCGGATACCAAACGCCGCCAGCTTCGGAATGCTGTCCTGTATGAACTGCGCCAGACGGTTGACCTCTTCCACCGTATTCTGCGTGACCTCCGCCACTTCGACTGCCGTCGTCGCCGCCACATCACTTACCTTCGGTACTACGTAATTCCCCTCCATCGGTATTGCCATGACATCACTTCCTTTCTGGCTTGTGGACTCCCGGGATTCCCGGCGTCACACTGCATTACACTAGCGCAGCGCAAGAAACGCGCTCAGGTTCCCCCGGTCTGTTCCGGTGCTTCTGTGTGAAAATAAGATATCCGGATTGCAATGCGTGCATACATTCGTAACCGCGATCCTCTCCCCGGCGATCCCTGCTTCCATAAGCACGGCGCGGTTCGCACGCCACAGATCGAGCTGATATTTTCCATTCTCCTTGCGGTAGAACAGTTCTTCCCATAGTTCTTTACGGAAGTTCTCCCGGAACTGTTCTATAACGTCCTCGCTTACTTCGTAACACTCCTGACAGATCGACGGCCCGATCGCCGCCACCACCTGGGACGGATCGGTCCCGAACTTCTCCCTCATCCGCTCCACCGTGACTTTTCCCATCTTATGGACCGTTCCCTTCCATCCCGAATGGCTGAGCCCGATCGCACGGTGCACAGGATCTACAAAAAACAGCGGGACACAGTCTGCATAAAAGGTTACCAGGCAGATCCCCGGCACATTCGTCACCAGTCCGTCCGTTTCCATGAACTGCTTCCCCCGGTCGCTTTCCTCCACCGCCGCCACATTCGTCGTATGGGTCTGAAACGTATAGGTAAAATCCTCCGCTTTCACCCCGATCGCCGCTGCGATCCTCCTCTTGTTTTCCTCCACGGCATCCGGATCGTCTCCCCTGGTCGTACTGATGTTCATCGTTGCACAGTGTCCCGTGCTGACTCCTCCAAGCCGGGTCGAAAATCCATGCTTTACAATCCCCGTATTCTCAAGCATAGGATAAGAGAGATAAGGAACCCCCTTCACGATCTTCTCTTCCAATATATGCTCGTTATTCTTATATCTTAACCCAAGACTCATCATCTTATCCCCCTATGTAATCAAATGCATTCCGGTATACGGTCACCGCGTCCCCCTCAAAGCTTACAACGTCAAAACGGCACGGAACATCCGTCATCCCGCGGCATGCCATGTAATATAAGGCGCATCTTGAGATGACCTGCTGCTTCTTTCTGCCTACCGCTTCAGCGGGATATCCGCTCTTTAAGCAAGACCTGTACTTTACTTCACAGAAGACCAGATATTCTCCGTCTCTTGCAATAATGTCGATCTCGCCCGATCTGCAGCGGTAATTATATTCTAAGATCTCATATCCCTGACTCTCCAGATACGCTCCTGCTTTTTGTTCATATATCGCACCCGTCCTGCGCTGATTCTTCCCCATATGCACCTTCTCATACGAACTTCCTGATAAATGTCGCCCTATGGATCGGAGACGCTCCCAATTCTCTTAATCCTTCGATATGTTTCTTCGTTCCATACCCTTTATTGGATGCAAGATCATACCCTGGGATCACGGCGTCATATTCCACCATCAGCCGGTCTCTGGTGACCTTGGCTATAATACTCGCCGCCGCTATGGACACACTCTTTTCATCGCCCTTGATGATCGGCACCTGCGGGATCGTGATCCCGGGAATGGTAACCGCGTCGTTGAGCAGCAGATCCGGACGTACGCCAAGATCCTCGACCGCCATCCGCATCGCCTCATAAGTCGCCTGCAGAATATTGATCTCGTCAATCCTTGCCGGGCTTACGATCCCGATCCCTGTCGCAGCCGCCTTTTCCATGATCTCGTCATACAAGGCTTCTCTTTTCTTCTCAGACAGCTTCTTCGAGTCATTCAGATAGAGGATCTCCGTATCCGGCTTAAGGATCACCGCGCCCGCCACGACCGGGCCTGCAAGGGGGCCTCTGCCCACTTCGTCTATCCCGCAGATCGATCCGCACGCGGCGTACTCTTTCTCGTAAGCACGCATCTTATCAAGCCGCTCCAGCTCTTTCTCCCTCTTCTCCTGCTGTCTGCGAAGCCGCTCTTCTTCTCGCCTATTCATGCCTGATGACTCCCATCTTCTGAAATGGATAGATCCTCACCCATGCCCTTCCGATCAGATCTTCCCTATTAAGGACGCCCACACTTGGATCGCGGCTGTCCGAACTATGATTCCTGTTGTCTCCCAACACGAAATACTCATCCTCTCCAAGCAAGATCGGTTCCGCCGCCATGTCCGCCGACTGCATCACCTCCGCGCCGTAGATATCACTCTCCAGAAGCTCCCCGTCGATATAGACATATCCGTCGATCACCTGCACCGTCTCACCTGGAAGACCGATGATCCGCTTGATATAATACGTATTCTCCTCATGCTTATAGGGGAACACAATGATATCAAAACGCTTCGGCTCTTTAAAACGGTACGACAGTTTATCTACGATCAGGTTGTCTCCGTCGCTTAGCGTCGTCTCCATAGAAGAACCGCTGACCCGGGTCCTCTGCCCCACAAAAGTGATGATCAGGTAAGTAAGCCCGATAATGATCAGTATATATACGATCCATCCTCCCAGTTCTCTCAGGATGCCTCCTTCTCTTTGTCCGTCTCTGTCTGCCATTCCCACTGTCTCCCTTTCTTTCTCCTATACTCCCGGGACTTCACAAGCACTGTAAAGGAATCCGGCACATCAATTCTATCATATTTCCCGGGGATATTCCAGCGTAATCCTCCCCATCCTCCCATTGCGGAAATCATCCAGCATGAGAAACGCCGCCTTCTTGGTATCCGGTTCATTTCCGCGCAGCAGACAATGCCTGCTCTCGGCGATCCTTCCAAGCATGACGTAAGGATCTGCGTCAGTTGTGATCTGATACTTCTCTTCCAGCACCCCCGGATAATCCTGCGCCAGTTGTCTGATCAGCTCTGCCGCCAGTTCTTCCGTATGCAGCAGCTCATCTTTGATGGAACCGATAAATGCCAGCATCATCCCTACCTTCTGGTCTTCGAATTTCGGCCACAGGATCCCCGGCGTATCCAAAAGCTCCACCTGCCTGTTAAGGCGTATCCACTGCTTCCCCTTCGTAACTCCCGGCTTGTTCCCGGTCTTGGCACATGCCTTTCCGGCAAGAGAATTGATAAACGTGGACTTTCCCACATTCGGGATCCCTACCACCATAGCGCGGACCGGACGGTTCAGTATCCCTCTCTTGCGGTCTCTTTCGATCTTCTCCTTACATGCCTCTTTTATCACTTCCTGCACCGGCTTCATGGTTCCGTTTTTCCTGGAATTCACATTAACCGCCAGATACCCCTTTTTCTTATAATATTCCGCCCAGGCGCTGTTCCATTCCTCTTTTGCAAGATCTGCCTTATTCAGCAAGATGATCCTTGACTTATTCTTTCCCAACTCATCTATGTCCGGATTCCGGCTGCTTTCCGGAATCCTCGCATCCGCAAGCTCGATGATAAGATCCACCAGCTTTATATTCTCCTGCATCATACGCTTAGCCTTCGTCATATGACCCGGATACCATTGAAAATGCATTCTCGTCTACACTCCTTACTTGATCAATCCAAAATCTTTCCTTGGGGAAATGACAAACCATGCCTTCCCGTAGATATACTCCCGCTTCACATTTCCCACATCCGCGTTCCGGCTGTCCTCGCTGTTCGCCCGGTTATCTCCCAGAACAAAAAATTCATCCCCCGCAAGCTGTATCTTCTCGTCCACGATCCCCACGTCGTCGATATCGGTCGTCTTGTATTCTTCCTCTAATTTCTTGCCGTTGATATAGACCCTGTTCTCCATGATCTCGACACTCTCTCCCGGAAGCCCGATGATCCGCTTCGTATAATAGTGATCATTCTCATTCCCTTTCGGCTTAAATACAATGATATCTCCCCGCTTCGGCGTCGTTGCGTTGTATATGATCCGGTTCACAAGGACGACGTCCCCGTTACGCAGCAGCGGCTTCATGGAATCCCCCACGGTACTGACCTGCTGACCGAAATACCAGACACTTACAAATGCCAGGAGACATACCACTCCTATCTTAAATATCCACAAACCGATCGTCTTCAGAAGTTTCAGGTTCACATGCATATGAAATTCAAACTTCCGCTTTCTGGATTTTCTGAATATACGTTTTTTTCGTCTGCGTGCCATATATTCCCCTTGTAACAGAAAAAGGGCAGTTACACTATGTACTTGCCCCTTCTGACTTGCTCTTATTTTACTAACTCTTTTACTTTTGCCCTCTTACCTACGCGGTCTCTTAAGTAGTACAGTTTCGCTCTTCTTACTTTACCTCTCCTTACTACTTCAACCTTCTCAACATTCGGTGAGTGCAGCGGCCATGTCTTCTCAACACCGATCCCGTTCGAATTCTTCCTTACCGTAAAGGTAACTCTTGATCCGCCGCCCTGTTTCTTAAGGACAGTTCCCTCAAAGATCTGGATCCTCTCACGGTTTCCTTCCTTGATCTTGCCGTATACCTTTACGGTATCTCCAACATGGAATTCCGGCACGGCTTCTTTCAGCTGCTCTGCTTCAATATTCTTAATAATATCATTCATCACGTGTGACCTCCTTATTATTCGGATGTTCTTAATACGTCTGTACCAGAGGACCATCTCTTCTCTTCACAACGTACTATAGTTTATCACATCCCCGGCAAAATAACAAGGACTTTTGAAAATTTTTTTAACCATGTCTACCTGTAATTATACCGCCCCAGCGATTCTTTCAGATGCTCCTTCATCGCCTCCGCCGCGCCTTTGGCATCCTTTGCCAGGATCAGCCCATAGATCTTCTGATGCTCTTCATAGATATCCCGAAGCTGGCACTCGTCTACCATACCGCTCCCGCTGACATGGCGCATGAGGTTGCTGATGGTCTGGATCATGCTGTATATCACCTGATTGCCCGAGCACTCCGCGATACAGATATGAAATTCCAGATCTTCATTCAGGAACTCCTTAAAATCCTTCTCCATATAAGCCTTATGAAGCCTGTGGGAGATCTCGTGAAGCTTCCCGAGATTCTCCTCACTCATACGCTCCGCCGCCAGATCAGCCGCCTTCACCTCCAGGAGATTACGCACCTCCACGATACCGTCAATCTGGCTTCCGTTCAAGAATAAAGACCACGACAGCGGAATGATGAAGAAGCTTGCCTCGTTATTACTGATGAATGTTCCCTGCCCCGGACGGATATCGATCATCCCCAGTACCTCTAAGACCTTCAGGGCTTCCCGGATCGCCGAACGTCCGACGCCCATCTTAAGCGCCAGCACCCGGTCTGATTCGATCTTGTCGCCCTTCTTTAACCGCTTCTCGAAGATCTGCTCGGCAAAATACATGGTAAGCCGGTTCACCAGACGATTAATGCTCCCTTTCTTGGAACTGTTCCCGGCAGACATATCCCTCGCTGCGTCATCCGGCAGTATCACATGGATCTTTTCTGCAAATTCTTCCGGCGGTATGGAAAACATGATAGACTCTATACCAAGCTTCTCCGACACGGCAAGTATCACCTCGTTCATCCTTGCCCCGTCCTTCGATTCTAGGTTGGAATAAGTCGCTATACTCATGGACGGCTTCCCGTCCGCGGCGGGTAGAAAACGCTCGATGAACTCCTTCTGCGTAAGCTTCAGCGCACTTCTCAGCAGTCGGAGATTTTCCTTTTTATTTACCGAGTTCATTCCTGTCATATATTTCCCCGTTTCTCAAATTCACTGTTAATTGTGCAATACTCCATCTGATCAGAGAGATCAACAAGGCAGCATATTAGTCTGTCACAGATTTATTTCTCAAGAAGCTCTTTCGCAAGCTCTGTCATAACAACGGACGCCTTCGCAAAATCGCTGTACTTCGTAAATTCTACCGGACAGTGGCTTCTTCCTTCCTTACTTGGAACGAACAGCATCACGGTCGGGATCACCTGACCGATCTCCAGCGCGTCATGTCCTGCGCCGCTTGGAAGCTTCTTATAGCTGTAGCCCCTCGCCTTGCAGCTCTCTTCCATGCTGTTCAGCATATCCTCAGACAGCCATACCGGCGTGATCACGAGCTTGGTGTCGATCTCATAGCTTCCGCCCATCTCTTTCACTTCTCTGTCAAGAGCAGCGCGGATCCTGTTGGCAATATCATTGATATTGTCGTTGTTCTTAGAACGGATATCTACCGTGAACTCAACCTTCTCGGCAACGATGTTCATTCCGCCCGGCGTCGTACGGATGAAGCCTGTGGTAGCGACGGTTCCATCTGCTTTCTCACGCGCCCAGTCCGGAATCTTAGAGATCACCTTCGTCGCCGCGTCTACCGCGTCCATACGCATATCCATCGGCGTGGTTCCCGCATGGTCGGCTCTGCCGTGGACCGTTACCATATAACGCTGGATACCAACGATACAGTCTACAAGCCCAAGCTCGATATTCTCTGCGTCAAGCACCGGTCCCTGCTCGATATGTAACTCAAGAAACTGGCCGATCTTGGATGTGTCCCATTTCGCATCTTCGATCTTCTCCGGATCAAGACCGTATTCCTTCATTGCATCATAGATGGTGACTCCATCCGTGTCCGCGAAGTTCTTACAGTATTCTACATCCCGATTGCCAAGCATCGCGCCGGATCCGAAATATCCTGTCCCGAAACGCATGCCCTCCTCGTCACAGAATCCAACTGCAACGAAGTCTCTCTTCGGGGTAACGCCCTCTTCCTTCAGCTGTCTTGCAACCTCAATGGCGCATACCGCTCCTGCGATGCCGTCGAAGTCTCCTCCGTTCACCACTGAGTCAAAATGGGATCCCATCATAACGCACGGCGCTTCCGGATCCGTTCCCTTCATCACTCCGATCACATTGCCGGCAGCATCTTCTCTAACCTCAAGCCCTGCCTCCCCCATGATCTGTTTCAAGTAGTTCACTGCTCCTCTTGCCTCCGGAGTAAACGGAAGCCTCGTACAGCCGTCTCCCGGTGTCGCCGTAAACTGCTTCAGACTCTCCAGATCCTTCGCTATTCTGCCTGTAATCTCTTCAATCGCCATAATGATATTCTCCTTTCATGTTATTTCTTTGGCTTTATTATAAATGTTTTTACCGGCGAATACAACATAGCCGCCACCATAATAACAAATCCAACCAGGCAAATGGTGTCATTTGCACTGCCAAGCCCTGCCAGTATGATGAAAAACGCGACCATGATCACGATAAAAGCGATTGTAAGTCCGCCTTCTTTTGTTTGAAAAAAACTCTTCTTCTCCATAATAATCTACTCAGACTCTCCTTTCCGTCAGATCGCAACCAGTACAAATAAGATCGCGCCGATCACGATCGTCGTCGGCACCGTCAGCGCAATGATCCGCTTTAAGACTTCGCCCTCTCTTCCAAGGATGCTCGCCGTCGTCGTCCCAAGGATGATCTTGCTTGGGCTGACCGCGCTTCCGATGGCTCCGCCTGCCGACTGCGCGCCTAAGATCGCCGACGGATCTACATTCAGCAGATTCGCCGTCGTCATCTGGAATCCGCCGAACAGGATGTTAGAACTCATATTGCTTCCTGTCATGAAGGTTCCAAGAAGCCCTACGAACGGCGCCAGGATCACATAGACCTTGCCAAGGACGCTTGCGATTCCATTCGCCAGGACCACTGTCTGTCCGGTTCCGTCCATGATCTTCGACATGATGACAAGACCGATCACCGCGATACCCGACGGTATCGTCATGGAAACAGACTTCACGAAGATCCTCTTCACTCCGCCTTCCCTGATCCAGCCATGCTTCTTATAATAGAGAAGTCCAACGATCGCTGATATAAATAAGAACATGCTGGCATGCGTAAACGGGGAAAATGGGGAGAAACTCTCCACCGCCGCGTTCACATGCCCGTATCCCGTCGAAGTCTCCGGGAACGATAAACCAAATGATATCTGTCCCAAAAATGCATTGACCGGCTTCACCAGAAGAACGATCAGTGTAAGGGCTGAAAGCAGGAAATACGGTACGAACGCCTGAACCAGGCTCATATCGGACGGCGCTTCGCTTCCCTGCGCCTGCCCCTCGAACTCACGGTTCATGATCGGGCTGTCGGCGATACTCCATTCTTCGCTATACATCTTGACCCTTCCAAGCAGCAGGATCACGATCAATGAAATACAAGCCGGAACGAAGCAGCAGATGGTCGTGTTGACCTGGCTTAACAGAAGTTCTCCGCCGCCCTGGATGATCGCCATAAGAGCCACCGCCGGGAATCCTTTCTTAAGCGCCTTGCCCTTCCCGTAGAACCAGCAGGTGGCAAACCCACCGATGGCATTCCAGAACCAGATGAATGCAGCCGTCCACATGGCTGTCACCAGATACTCCTTACTGCCCGCAGAAAGCCCTGCCGACATAGCAAGCGAATCCCAAGCCGCGCCAAGAGTTCCGAAGGTATTCCCCCACGCCTGGCCAAGCAGCGGTATGATGACCGCCCATAACGGCTTCACACCGATCCCGATCAGAAGCGGCGCGCCCACGGCAACCGGAACACCGAAGCCTGTAATCCCCTGGAGAAAGCTTTCAAATATCCACCCCATTGCAAGCACCAGAAGCAGCTCGTTGGGCAATAGCTTCCTCATACCGTTACGGATCACGAGGAACGCCTTCGCCTCGTCGCCCACCTGATACATCAGGATCGCCGTCCAGACTATGATCAGGATGATCAGCGCATTCCAGACTCCCTTGGCGCTCTCCGATGCAAGCAGCCGGATATCCGCCTTATAGAACACAAGGCCTGTAAAAATCGTGATCATAAGTCCCACCGGTGCAGCTTCCGTTGCACCCCAGTTAAATTTTATCATTAAAATCAACAGTGCGATAATGGGCAGAAACGCCATTATCCACATAAACAGATTAATTGGTATATTCATGTTCCCTCTCCTCAACTACCCATATTTCGATTCTCAATGGCAAAAGACCGGCAACCCGGCCGCCTGCCTATGAATGTATTACGGTTCCAGTCTCTCCGGCAATTCCTGCCGCCGCCTTATCAAGCAGCGTAATCAGGGCGTGCCTGCCCTCTCCGGATTCTGCAAAACGGATCGCCGCCTCTACTTTCGGGAGCATGGATCCCTTCGCAAACTGTTCTTGGGCAATGTATTCCTTTGCCTGCTCTACCGTGAGGTCGGATAACCATTCCTGATTCTCCTTGCCCCAGTTGATGGCAACCTTTTCTACTGCAGTCAGGATCACCAGATGATCTGCGCCAAGCTGTGATGCCAGAAGGCTGCTGGCGTTATCCTTATCAATGACTGCGTTCACGCCTACCAGGCGTCCGTCCTCGTCGCTGACCACCGGGATTCCGCCGCCGCCGCAGGTGATCACGATATGCCCTGCGTCCACCAGCGTCTTGATGGTCTGAAGCTCGCGGATCCTCTTTGGCATCGGGGATGCGACCACGATGCGGTAGCCTCTTCCCGCGTCTTCCATACAGCGGATGCCGTTCGCCTCGTTCTCGTCCGCCTCTTCCTTGGTCAGGAATCTTCCGATCGGCTTTGTCGGATTCTCGAACGCCGGATCATCCTTATCCACCTCTACCTGTGACAGGATGGTAGACACTTTGCCGTCGATGTTACGGCTCAACAACTCATATTTGATCGCATTCTGCAGGTCGATCCCGATGTAACCCTGGCTCATGGCTACGCTGGTAGGAAGCGGTACCTGCTTATAGTTCTGCTGCATCACGATCAGATTGTCCATCGCGTTCTGGATCATTCCCACCTGCGGGCCGTTACCATGTGTAACGATGATGTCCAATCCCTGCTCTGCGAGATCCACGATCACCTTCGCAGTCTTTGCAACTGCTTCCTTCTGCTCTTCTATATCCTTGCCAAGGGCATTTCCGCCAAGGGCAATAACAACTTTCTTCTTTTCCATAAGATATCTCCTACTCTGGACTCTTTCATCTCTAATAAACTACCCCGCCGCAAGCAGCGGGGTATCCGATTTTCGGTAAAACTTTTCTCTTCGCCTACGCTTCAAAACCAAGCTTCTTCGCATAAGCCCTTACAGCCTTCTCGAAGCACTCGATCGGCGGATGTACCGTACCTGCGCCGATCTGTCCTCTTCCGGCAACCTTGTTGGCGATACCGGTATTGATGACCGGAGTGATTCCCTTCTCTACAACCAGCCTTGCGTCGATACCCAGGCAGATGCCCTGGAAGTTCCATGTCGGAACTGTAAAGTTCGGGTTCCTGTCGATACAGATCTCTGTCATCTCGTTGCTGGTGCGAAGTGCGTCCTCATAGCCGCCCGCTCCTACGAATCTTGTAACCGCCGGAGCAGCGATCATAGCCATACCGCCCACGCCAAAGGTCTCTGTGATCGCGCTGTCTCCCATATCCGGGCAGGCGTCCTCTGCGTCGTATCCTGTAAAGTAGAGTCCCTGCGGAGTATTTACCGGGCCTGTGAACCACTCGTCGCCCATACCCGCGATACGGATACCGAATTCATAACCATTCCGGCACATAGCGGTAACGATGGTTCCGTCCGTATCCTTCCTTGCGTCGTCCATGACAGCCTTGCCTGTAGCCATCATGATATTCAGGAAGAACTGGTCTGTGTCAGCCAGGAACTTGATCACATCATAACGGTCCTTCTCATCCATCTCCATAGCTGTGATGATCGGCGCTACTTCCTTAAGGAATGCAAGAGAAGCGGCGATATTCCTCTGATGGAACTCGTCTCCCATAGCGACTGCTTTCGCGATCAGCGGATTGATCGCAAGTCCGTTCTCCATAGAACGGAGCGCCTTGCCAAGCGTCGGGCCAAGAACGTCTCTCATCCAGCGCAGACGGTTTACAACCTCTTCATCATATGCGCCGAAACGAAGCACCTTGCCGATACCTTCATTCATCGTACAGTAAGCCTTGTTGCCGCCTGTCTCATTCTCTACTACGAATACTGCCATGTTCGGGGATGTGATACCGCCCATCGGGCCTACCGCGTTGCAGTGGTGGCATGGGATGAACTTGATCTCTCCGCCCTCTAACATCTTTCTTGCTTCTTCCTCGGTAGACGCCCACTCTTCGAACATTACCGCGCCCACACAGGATCCCTGCATCGGATCCGGCATATTCTCGTAAGCCACCGGAGGACCTGCATGAAGGATCACTTTGCCTCCATTCTCCGCGAACTCCGGGATCACTTCCTTCGCGCGTACATTATCCTTAAGTACCGGCTGGCTTGCAACGACCTTCGCGATCACCGCACGGTTCAGCTCGTCGATCCCCTCGTAATTTCTCAGGAAGTTAAGGGTCTTGATCAATTCTACATTTCCTCCTGCCGGCGGCTGCCAGTCGTACTGTACCACCTCGCATCCGAACTGCTCAACTACCTCTGCAAAGCTCTTAAGGCCGATGTTGATGATATTCGGCTTGTCGGACAGCAGTGCGCGCAGCTTATCAGACGGCGCATTCTTCGCAACATCTGCAACTTCTTTCGCGCGGATCTCTTTTACCGGCTCCTCGAAGTCTCTTCCGATCGCACGGATCGCCGTACGGCATGCAAGCTTATTGTTCTCGCATACGATCACGCCTGCGCCTTTTAATTTATTTACTGCTTCGTCGTATCCCTGGAAGTCGCTTCTTGTACCGCAGACCGTAGCGATAAAGAATACCTTTCTTCCCTGTGACTCTGCCTTCTCTTTCAATGCAACGATGGACGGAAGAAGCGCTCCTGCCATATCCGCGTGAGAACCGTAGCCAAGCATGATATCAAGAAGAACGGCTCCTGTAGACGGATCGTCTACCGCTTCCTGCATACATTCGATACGCTTAGCCGGGTCGATCATCGGATGCGGTTTGCCCTGTGTATAAGCGTCGTCGCCAAGGTCGACCACGATATTGCCGTCTAACTGAAGCATGTAGCCTTCGATATCCTCCGGCGGTACTTTGCAGTTCATGGCGTCTTTGATCAGCATAGCAGCCTCGTTGGCAAGCGTTCCGCCTGAATAATATGCCTTAATGGTCTTGCCGTCCTCTGCCTTGTAGAATTCGGACTCGTCTACATCGATCGTAGCTTCTGCAACCTCTGTGCCTCTTACCAGGCTTACCGCCTTACGCGCCGCCTCGTCAAGCGTATAGCAGTGATAGAAGTTCTCCTCATGGTATTCCGGCTTCTCGCCCACGAATAAGGTAACGACCGGTTTGCTGAAATTAGAAAGCCTTGCGGAGATCATGTCGCGTACTTCCTTTGCCGGCGGCTTGGATACAATTACAAGTACCTTAACGGCATCGTCGTCTTCCATCGCGTCGATCATATCCATCATGGTGATCCCGCCGATCTTTGCATTCAGGTCACGTCCGCCGATACCGATAGCGTTGGTAACGCCTTCGCCTAACCGGTCGATGATCGTCGTAAGCTCCTGGATCCCGGTTCCTGACGCGCCGATGATACCGATGGAACCTTTTGTGACCTTATTGGTAAATGCGATCGGAACGCCCTGGATAATACCGGTACCGCAGTCCGGACCCATAACGGCAAGTCCTTTTGCATGCGCCTTCTCCTTCAACGCCTTCTCATCCTCTACCGTTACGTTATCGGAGAACATGAATACATTCAGTCCCTCGTCAAGCGCGCGGTCAGCCTCAAGCGCCGCGTATGCTCCCGGGATGGAGATCACTGCAAGGTTCGCTTCCGGCGCCTTCTTAAGCGCTTTGTCCCATGATTTTACACTCTCGGCGCCTTTCTTGCCTTCCGAAGCCGTAGACTGCTTCTTTAAGAACTCTTCTACCTTCTCAAGAACTACGTCGAGTACGGCATCCTCCTCAACGTCTGCTACAACTACCATATCATTTGCGGTAGCCGCCATCAACTCTTCCGTATCAAGTCCGCTTGTCTTAAAAATATCCTTATTTGCAGGAGTCGCCATCATTACCTGGATCTTATTCACTCCTTCAACTGAGGAAATCTCATTTGTCAAAAGCATAAGTACTACGGAATCCTGATAGCTTCCTTTTTTCACAACTGTTTTTAACATGTTTTCTTCCTTTCTGAAATTAGAAAATATACTTTACATGCCGACCGGCGCTTCACCGTTCTCCTGCCGGTCGGCCAATCCTGCTTAATCTGCAAATCTGTTCTTATGGTCATATCTGTCGAAATGAACCGCGTCGCCCTTCAGGTACTCAACCAACTCGTCAACAACCTCGATACCGCCGGAAGCGTAAGCCTTGTCTCTTCTCATGACAGCTCTCTCACCCGGATAGTATACCTTGCCGTATCCAGGAGCAGCCTTCATCGCTCCAAGCTCGTCGCAAGTCTGTGACATATTCTTCTTGAACTGCTCGGCGCCGCAGAATCTCTCCGGATCCATAACGATGATCATCTGTCCAAGCTCACGTCCCTTGGAACAGTCATGATACATGGAGCTTACATGTTTTCCGAACGGAACTCCAAGGAGGACGCCTGAGAATACGTCTACCATCATCATAAGTCCGTATCCCTTCGCACCTGCGATCGGCGTAAGCGCATTCACCTTATGCGGATCTGTCACTGCCTCGCCGTTCTCGTCCACTGCCCAGTCGGACGGGATCTCGGCGCCCTGGGATCTCTTATCGAGGATCTTGCCCCATGCCTGAACGGTCGTAGCCATATCAAATACTACGTTGCGTTCGTCTGCCGTCGGAGCTGCAAAGGAGATCGGATTGGTTCCATAATAAGGCTCTGTTCCGCCGTATGGCACTGCCATCGGGTCAGACTGGCAGAAGGTGATCGCCGCAAGGCCTTCTTTTGCACACATCTCTGTGTAGTATCCAATGGATCCGGTATGCGAGATATTCGCCATACCGACGATCGCCACGCCGTTCTCTTTTGCGATCTCGATCGCTTTCTCCGTAGCCTTGGTCGCTACCCAGTAACCGATCCCGTTGTCTCCGTCCATAATACCGGAGCAAGGGCCTGTCTGTTTCCATGTG
This sequence comes from Dorea sp. 5-2, assembly GCF_000403455.2. Lineage (GTDB taxonomy): Bacteria > Bacillota > Clostridia > Lachnospirales > Lachnospiraceae > Sporofaciens. The sequence continues at coordinate 123,902 of NZ_KE159759.1, forward strand.
ATGTTCGGATCATTGGTGATGCCGCCTTTTGCGATCCTCTCACTGTAATACTCTACACGTACGGCGCCGTGGGAAGCATATCCTCTCTCATGTGACCATGTGAGGATCTCCGCGGTCTGCTCGGCATGCTCTTCCTTAAGTCCTGCCTGCATCATCTTATTCTTCATTAAACCTTTTAATTCATCTCTTGAAAGCTTCATTACACTTCCACCATCCTTATATTTTCTAATAGATTTCCCGTATTATATATTCTCTTACGTACTTTTTCCTGCCAAGCGTCCGCTCTATAATGCGACGTCTCTGTTGCAGTCCTTAGAATAAATATATGTCAGGACTTCTTCACGGCCTTCGTCGCCGACTGCGTAGCATGCCTGCGGACAGTATGCGTCCATGAATACATAGTCGCCTTTCTTAAGCGGCACCCACTCGTCGTCCAGCCTGTACATTGCCTTGCCTGACAGGAATAACATACCATGCTCCTGAACATGTGTCTCGATATATCCGTGGGAAGCGCCGATGTGGAACTTCAGGATGTGCATATTCATATCGAACCCGAAATCGTCCGTCGGAAGGAAATTCTGGATATAGCAGTTCTCCATTCCTTCATAGGAAAGCCACTCTAATTCATTGGCATTTCCAACGATGGTGTATGCGTGATAGCCTTCTACCTTCTCATATCTGCGTCTGTACAGATAAAGCTTCGCGTCGGCATCGCCCTTATTCTCGAAAGATACCGGCTTATCCTCCGGGGAATAGATGTATCCGCCCTGGGTAAGATCCGCTTCTTTGTCTGCGTTCTTAACAGTAACCGCGCCCTCGACTACATAGAGGAAAGTCTCGATCCCGTCTCCGCCGATCCCATCCTTCTTGCCGCCGGCATGTGCGGTTACCAGATAATCTGCAAAAGAAGCTCCCATGGCAGGAGATCCAAGGATCGTCACGTCACAGTTCACATAACCAGGGATCGCATTCTTCACAAGTCCGTCCGGTTCAAGCAGAACCCAGTTCTCCTTCTTGATCACAGAACGTGTCTGCAGCAGTTCATCGCGGTATCCAACCTGATTGTTTAAATAACTCATTTTTAAGTCCCTCACTTTCTTAGTTTTAATAAAATTGATTGATTGGTCTTTGTGGTCAACCGGTTTTTATAATCTAATTATGGCAATTCCACAAAAAAATTTCAATTGACATTTTAGACAAATCTGAACCCGTTATTTTGTCTATTTTAGCAGTGCTTTCCCTACATTTTGTACTTGAACCTGCCTATATTTGTGCTATACTGGTATTTACCGGCAGCCGATACCGTATTGTGTCCGCAGGGGCGGCATCCTTGTATCCCCTTCCGGTGATCGTTAAAATTAAAACTAATGCCGAAAATTTCAGGTATTGCTTTCAACCACTTTTTAACAAATATGAAAGGAGAAAAACATGCTGCAGACCAAAGAAATCGCAATCCCAAACGAATACTATGACAAACACGCCACCATATACTTCGATACGGATCAAAAACCAAAAGCCTTTATACTATATTTCCACGGCGGCGGATTATTATTCGGAACACGGACAGATCTTCCGAAGCTTCACTTAGAATCCCTGACCGGATCCGGGTACTGCATCGTCGCGTATGACTATCCCCTTGCCCCCGCCGTAAAGCTCGGCAAGATCTTTGAGGATGTATGCGCCTCTGTCAGACATTATATCGAGAACTTTCCGATCTACCTGGAGGCTTATGGCGAGAACGCCGGGGCGGATCCATCCGCCGCTCCTTCTCCCTACTTCCTGTGGGGACGCTCGGCAGGCGCTTATCTGTGCCTGCTTGCGGGAGCACATGGCTCCTTCCCCCAACCCCCCGCCGGGATCCTCTCTTACTACGGATACGGCTTCCTGTGCGACGGCTGGTTCATGACGCCGAGCAATTACTACTGCTCTCTTCCTGCAGTCAGTGAATCCATCCTGAACGCCCTCTCCGGCGAAGTCCATGCCGGCGGAGACATGAACACTCACTACAGCGTCTATGTCTACGCAAGACAGACCGGAAAATGGGCGGACTTAATCTACGACGGACGCCAGAAATTCTTCTACCTTGACTATACCTTACGCACCTGCGATAAACTGCCCTGCCCCATCTTCTGCGCCCATAGTACCGGCGATACCGACGTGCCCTACTCCGAATTCCTGGAGCTGTGCAACCGGTACCAGGCGCAGCGGTTCGTCGCCTCCCACAGTATGCACGATTTTGACCGGGACGAGAAGAATCCCGTCACTGCAAGGCTTATGGAAGCAACATTGAAATTCCTGGAACTGAAGCTTGACCGCATCCAGGCAAGCGCCAAGATCTAACATGTAAAGATCTGAAACTACTGATACAGAGAGGGACGGCATCCGCCGTCCCTCTCTATTCTGCGGATTCCAAAACCTGACCTTCTCATGCAGACATGAAACGCATGGTATTTAGACCCTATTTATCTCTCGAAGATCGTTCCCTTGCAGAATGGCTTAGCCTGCGGCATAACTTTCATCAGCAGATAGTATGCGACGCCTGTCGGAATCAGGCTTACATACCATGACAGCTGCATGATCAGCAGCGAGCATAAGGAGCCGAACACGATCGCGATCACCGCCGCCCAGTTGATTCCCTTGAAGCAGCCCTTCTTGTCGTACATATCGTTGATATCCAGTTTCTTCTTACGAAGGATGAAATAATCTACTGCCATAACCGCAAAGATCGGTCCAAGGAATGCGGAATAGAACTGCGTGAACAGGTTAAGGCCTGCCGCAGACTCATCTGTAACCAGCTTCCATGGCATTACGCAAGCAGAAAGCACGCCTACAAGCACGGTAGCGTGAGTCCATTTCATCTTGAAGGACTCCATAAGTACATATGCCGGAGGTACGATATTGTTCAATACATTGGTCGTAACCTGTGCAAATGCGATAAAGAGCAGAGTCACGATCGTCAGGAACTTACTCCCCATGGTGGTAGAGAATACAACAACCGGATCGCTGTTTCCCGTCGCCGCCGTTACAAGGAGCCCTATAAGGCCCATGAACAGGGTTACCGGAAGGATCGCTACGGTATAGATACTTGCAGCCTTCACCGGCTTCACATTATCCGTCGCGTTACGTGAGTAATCGGACGCATTGATGATCATCGTGGAGTAGATCCCAAGGAAAGAGGTTGTAGCAGCCCAGAACGGCATTCCCCATGTTCCTTTGATCCCTGAGAACACATCGCCGATCTCTGATGAGAACTGTGTATTTACCACATACAGCATATAGATCAGGATCGCAATGATGAATACACAGGAGATATTCTCAAGCCACTTGATCCCCTCGAATCCTTTGATCGCAAGCGCAACCTGCAGAAGGGTGAACAATGCGTATACAACCGGAAGGTTGCTTACGCCAAATAAGATGTTCATACAACTGTTGATGGCTCCCGCTCCCACCCAGCTCTGGAAACCAAACCACACGATCGCCGGAAGTCCTCTTAAGACGCCGGGGATCTTAACGCCTGTCGTACCAAAACTGCTTCTTAACTGCACGGTAAACGGAATACCATAGGTATGGCCGCACTCGCCGATGATCGCCAGTGCAATGGCAATGACCAGACATCCGATCGTCATCGCAAGGATCGCCTGTGTTACCGTCAGGGCGCCGATAAGTCCCGCACCCATGGAAAATGTACCGATAGATACACAACCGCCCATGAAACTTGCCGCATAGGACAACGGTCCCATGATACGCTTCTTAGTCGGCTGAAGATCCGGATCTACATCCTTTACCAATTCCGGATTCAGATTTTTGTTGTCAACAATACCCATACTCTCTCTCCTTTTTCTTCTCTTGGATTCTATTTAAGCTTTTTTACCAGCTCGCCGACACCTTTTTCGGCAACGACCTTGCCGTCCTCGGCGATCACATTGCCGCGAACCAGTGTCATGACCGGAATCCCCTTGCCCTTAAGCCCTACAAAGGCGGAAATCTTATTCACATACAGCAGGGATTCTTCCGTGATCTCCCATTCCTTCTCCGGATCGACGATCAGAAGATCCGCGTCGAACCCCGGCTTGATATCGCCCTTTTTCCCGTAGATGCCGAATGCCTTCGCAGGCTTCACGGACATGGCATTGGCAAGCACGGTCGGACATACGCCCCGCTTTACCACGCCTTCGCTGAACGCCGCCTGGAAACCGCTCTGGATACCGGAGCAGCCGCCCCATACGTCGAATACCGTCTCGATCTTATTGCCAAGGATCTCGTTATACTTCTCGTCGTAAGAACATGGAGAATGATCGGAAGCGATCCCGCTGAATACGCCAGCCTTCACATACTCCCACATCTCTTCGACAGCTTCTTTCGGCTGAAGGATCGGCGCGCACTTATAGAGCGGTCCCTTCTCGATGACATCTTCATTACTGAAAGTCAGATAATGGGTACAGGTTTCTGCCGTAATATCATAGCCTTCGTCCTGAGCCGCCTTGATCTTCTTCGCAACCGCCGGATGAGATACGTGGCAGATATGCGCCTTACATCCCGTCGCCTTGGCGATCTCGATGATCGCGTCGGTCGCAACGATCTCTGCAACCACCGGACGGGACTCAAGAAACGCCTTCCAGTCGTTGCGTCCGGACTCCTTCATCCGCTTCTCCTGGTTCTTGATGATCGCATAGTCTTCACAGTGGAAGCCCGCGCGTCCGTCAAACTCCTTGATGATATCCATCGCCTCCATCGCCTGGCCGTAGTTTAACGACTCATAGTCCGGAGACACCGGTCCGATGAAGGATTTAAAGGATACGCAGCCCTTCGCATCCAGGTCTTTAAGATCATTAAAATTATAGCTTGTAAGCCCGCCCCAGAAGCAATAATCTACATACGCATTCAGGGAAACCTTATTCTCTTTGAAATCAAACGCTTCCGCGTTCGTCATACACGGATCGTTCTGGAGAGGCATGTCGATCACGGTGGTATATCCGCCGAGCGCTGCGGCAGCCGTACCATGCTCATAATCCTCGCGCCACTCAAATCCCGGATCATTCAGATGGGCGTGGGTGTCGATCGCCCCTGGAAATACATATTTCCCTGCCGCATCGATGACCTTTGCCGCCTCCGGTTCCTCGCCTGCAGTCAGCACCGCTGCGATCTTGCCTTCCTTCACCGCAATATTGCCCTCTGTCACGGCGTCCGCCGTAACGATCCTGCCATTCTTGATCAATACGTCATACATCGGTAATACCTCCTTCATATGAATCTTACTCCAATATTGTTCCTTTTCTGAAACGCTCGCAGGACGGCATCTTCTTCATCAGGAAGTAGAAGATAAGTCCTGTCGGGATCGTCGCCGTAAAGAAGGAAATATTTACATTGATAAGCCCGATCACAGCGCCGACCGCGATCGCGATGATCGCCGCCCAGTTAATGCCCGCATGATTTCCGTTATCATCATACAGATCGTTCAGTACATCCATCGTTACGTTCCTCTTATGGAGAACGAAGAAGTCTGTGATCAATACCGCAAAGATCGGTGCGAAGAATGCGGAATAGATCTTAACGAATAAGTCAAGTCCTGCTGCGGAACTGTCGTTTGTGAGGATCCACGGGCAGGTGGCTACCGCAAGGATACCAACGATGATAACCGCCGTCCTGTGCTTGATCTTGAATACATCCATGAACGCATATGCAGGCGGGATAACATTACTTGCCAGGTTGGTGGACAGCTGTGCGAAGATAATGAAGCCCAGCGTCACCAGAAGGACGATCTTGTTATCTACCATCTGCGCAAATGCATTGATCGGATTCGCAATTCCGGTAGCCGTGGAAGCCATAGCTCCGATCAGTCCAAGCAGTACCGTTGCCGGAACCATCGCACAGAAGTAAGACGCTCCACGTGCAACGGATGAATAGCCCGCCTTCACCTCACGGGAATAATCGCCCGCATTCAGCATAACTGTCGTACTGTTCCCGAAGAACGCGATCACGGCGCCGATAAACGGCATACCCCAGGTTCCGCCATGGCTCATCAGCTTATCGCCGATGACGTCGCCGTACTGTGAGATACAGATATAAAGCAGATAGATCATAGCGATGGAGATTACGACACCGCCGATATTCCCTACCCATTTTGCTCCCTGGAAGCCCTTGATGGACAGGAGGATCTGGATCAGCTGGAATGCGATAAAGAACACCCAGATATTATCAAACCCAAAGAACACAATGGATATGTTGTTAAGCGCCGCGCCTCCAAGCCATGTCTGGAAGCCGTACCATACAATCGCAGGAAGTCCTCGGATCAATACCGGGATGGAACTTCCCTTTGTACCAAATGCACTTTTCAGCTGGATCGCATAAGGTGCGCCCGTCTTGTAGCTGAACTGATCGTTCGCCGCGATACCGATGATCAGGATCAGCGAACCGATGAATACAGCCAGGAACAACTGTACCAGATTCAATCCCTTCTCAAGCTGAGCGGAACCCATCGTCAGAGTTCCGATGGAAATACAGCCTCCAAGCCAAAGCATGGTGTTGGAGCCCCAGCTCATGATCCGGTCCTGAGCCTTAATAGGCGCTAATGAGCTCGCCTCTTTCTTTTCATTACTTACATCACCCATAAATCTCTCTCCTTTTTCTTATTTGTCGTCTTTTTTCGCTCTGGTCAGATCATGCTTTGACCGGAGTCACATATTCACCGTATCCTACCGCTTCATCCTTATACATACCGTCGGCAGCCACTACCTTGCCGCGGATGATGGTACATGTCGGAGCGCCCTTGCCCTCCTGTCCGTCGAAGCAGGACACATGCCCCTTCGTCAGAAGCTTCGTCTGGTCAACCTTCCATGCCTTCTCCGGATCCACGATCACGATATCACCGTCGAATCCAAGCTCGAAAGCGCCCTTACGTCCGTACAGGCCGAAGATCTTAGCCGGATTATAATCCATCACCTTCGCAATAAGCGTCGGGCTTAACCCCTTCTTATTCACAACCATATCGAACATCATCGGAAGGAAGAACTGGATCGCGTTGAGCCCGCCCCATGCGTGCCAGATATCCTTAGTAGCATTGTCCTTCTCCTCGTCAGCGGCAGGTGAATGATCGCTTCCCACACATGACAGAGTTCCGTCAAGCACATAGTCCCACAGCTTCTCCATATCCTCTTTGGTCCGCATCGGCGGCGTACACTTTGCCGGAGCACCCTTCTCGAATACAAATTCCTCGGTGAATCCAAGATAATGCGGGCAGGTCTCAGCCGTGATCGGAAGCCCTTCATGGATCGCATCCTTCACCACCTGCGCCACCATCGGATGGCTTACGTGGCAGATATGGACACGTCCGCCGGTTGCCCTTGCCATGTCGATCACGTTCTTCGTCGCAACATATTCCGTCCACACATCATGGGAATCCAGGAAGTCACGGATCTTCTGCTCGTTGGTCTGGCCTTCTTTAGCCTTTGCTTCCTTCTCTCTCTCAAGTACCTGGCCGAACTCCTCACAGTGAAATCCACACAGAGCGCCGTACGGTTTCAGGATCTCAAGCGCTTTCCTCACATTCCCCATGTTCACGGTCGGGAACAGATTGCCGTTGGGGCAGGTGAATCCCTTGAACGCAGCAACACCGCAGTTATGCAGGTCTACAAGGTCATTCATATTGTTCTTCACGGAATCCGGCTTGTCATCGTAGTCTCCTACAAGCCCGCCCCACAGCGCATAATCAATCACAGAATGCTTGCTGATCTTGCCCATCTTAAGATCAAAGATCTCCTTGTTCATCAGGGAAGGATCATTGTTAAGCGGCATGTCGATCAATGTCGTACATCCGGCAACCGCCGCCGCACGGGAACCCGTCTCGAAGTCTTCTCTGTACTCAAATCCCGGCTCGTTCAGATGTGCGTGGCAGTCGATGATCCCCGGGAACACATAATTCCCCTTTGCGTCGATCGTCTCTTTCGCCTCCGCCTCGGCTCCTTTGGCAAGAAACGCCGCATACTTCCCGTCCCGGATCGCGATATCCGCTTCGTAGATACGATCTGGAGTCACCAGCCTGCCGTTTCGAATCAATAAATCATACATAACATAACCTCCTAAAAATAAAAATTACCGTTCAACCACATTTTAACTATCTGTATTCTATTTTAATCTAAAATGAAACAAATCACAATAGCACAAAATATAGAATATAACTCCCATTTTTTGTGCATTGTTTACAAAATTTCCCAATTATCATCGTTAATTTATTATCACAATGCACTAAAATTCTAAACCAGTTTTTAATTCATTCCCATTGTATTTTCCTGCATTCTTTGATACTATGTATGAAAGCAGTAAAACAAGAAAGGAACTGCAAAAAGGAGGCACATCCATGGAATATCAGATCAGACAATTATCTCTTTATGCCGAAGATATCCTTAAGAATCTTACATCCGGAACCGTACATTCCGTATACCGGCGCACGATCAATCTTACGGACGGGAAACAGATCCTTGCCCTGCAGGCAGAGGGTTCGCCCCTGTCCCCCATAAGCCTGATCTTAGATCTATCCGCCAAGGATATGGAAGCTTTATCCGTCAAAGCAGGCGATAAGGCAATCTTCGCAGACGGCGGCATCCATCTTCCCTGCCCCGCCGCATCCCACCGTCCGGCTTATCACTTCACCAGCCTGGATGCGAAACGATACGGCCTTACATTAACCGGATCCCTTGACCCTGCGTCTTTATCGGCTCTTGCCCGCCACATCCGGACCGCATTATCCCTTGCCGGCACCGGTGGATTCGCCGTACTGTTCCAAGACGAGAAACAGGACACAGAGAGCCTCTCTCTTATCCTCCTTGCCGCACAGAATCATATCCTGCACAGCAGGGAGCTGTACCTCCATGGGAATTACCAGGATGCCGCTCTCACACTCTCGCAGCTTCTGGGACTAGGCACCGGCCTGACTCCAAGCGGAGACGACTTCCTGTGCGGCGTGCTGGCAGGCAGCATCCTCACCGGAAAGGACCAACACCCATTCACGGGTTACCTGAAATCCGAGATCGCACGCCGGCTGTCCGACACCATCGACATAAGCGCCGCCTTCCTCTCCTGCGCTCTTAAAGGTGAATTCAGCCTCCAAGTCAAAAGCCTTCTTAAGCTCCCGGCTCCCGAAGAACTCCTCGCCTCCTTTCAGGAGATTGGACACTCCTCCGGAACCGACACCCTATGCGGCATTCTCTGGAGCCTTTGGCACAATTAATATAAAAAAGCGAAAAGGAGAATTATCTTACTGCTATAAAAGCTCCGTCCGACAATTCTCCTTTCCCCATCTATATCGCCATATTCTCTAACATATCAGAGAGCCCCCGTCTCCTAGAGGGAGAGGTAATTCTCCAAAACATCCTTCAGATCAGCCGTGATCCCGTAATCTGCAACGCCGAAGATCGCTGCGTCTTCATCTGTATTCACCGCCACAAATAACTTGGTATCTTTGATACCCTCTGTATGCTGGATCGCTCCGGATACGCCAAAGGAGATACAGATCTTCGGACGGATGGTAAGTCCGGTCTGTCCGATCTGGTGATTGAACGGGATCATCTCAGAATCCACCATCGGCCTTGTTCCGCCGATCGCTCCGCCTACCTTCTCGGCAAACTTCTCAAGCAGTGCAAAGTTATCATCCTCAAGGACTCCTCTTCCGCCGACTACTACTACCTCGGCTCCAAGGATGCTTCCCGTCTCGTTCTCCGCTTCAACTTCCTCGATGATCTCAATCCTGGAATCACCGACCTTGATATCATCCAAATATTCGATCTTCGCCGTGCCGCCTTCTGCTTCCTCCTGCGGAGTATATACGCCCGGCCTTACCGTCATCATCTGCGGATAATATCCGTCTCTGGTGATAATCGTCACGAATACATTCTCGCCGAATGACGGCTTATTCTGCTTGATATAATAAGAACCGTCTTCCTTCGTTCCTACCAGGACCTCCGTACAGTCTGCCGTCAGTCCGCAGCCGAGCTTCATCGCCACTCTCGAGAAGATGGAACGCCCCTCCGGAGTCGCAGGGATCAGGACGCTTGACGGGTCGATCTTCTTAAGCATCTCGGCGATCGCCTGGCTTACGGCGTCGTCCTGCTGTGAGCAGTCGCGTCCAGCCTTGACGGCATAGATCTCTTCCACGCCTAATTTATCAAGTTCAGCAACGATACCTTCTGTCTCCTGTGCAAGAACAACCGCCTGGATCTTCTCCCCCGTCGTCTTCTTTATCTCCTTTGCCGCTGAAACCAGTTCTGCAGCTACCGGCTCTAATTTACCCTTATAACTTTCTGCATAAACACAAATTCCATTAGCCATAGGTCTACTTTCCTTTCTCCTCTTCAATCAGATCCTTAAGCTTCTTCGCAAGCTCTGCCGCCGTTCCTTCCAGCATAGTCGCCTTTCTTCCCGCTTTCGGTGAGAAGGAATCCACAACCGTCGTAGGGGAACCTGCGATACCAACCTCCTCAAGCGGAAGTCCAAGATCCGCATTGGTGTAAGTCGCAAGCGGCTTCGTCTTTGCCGCACGTTTTGAGCGCAGTGTCGCAAGACGCGGCTCATTACAGCCAAAGTTAAATGATATCATCGCCGGAAGCGCGCACTTGATGCTCAGTTTCTTGTCATGGAACTTCTTCACTGCCACGATCTTATCCGCTTCCGCCTCGTCATATTTGATCCCCTGCGCCTCTACCACATGAGGAATATCAAGACATTCCGCAACCATCGCGCCTACCTGTCCGGTTGCGCCGTCCGCAGACAAAGCGCCGCCTAAGATCAGGTCGAACTCTCCGTATTTTTTGATCGCTGCCGCAAGCGGCTTCGCTGTCGCAACCGTATCTCCGCCTGCCAAAGCCCTGTCCGTAACCAGACAGGATTCGTCGCATCCAAGCGCCATAGCGTCCCTGAGCGCCTTCTCTGCGTCCGGCGGTCCCATGGTGAACACGACAACCTTTCCGCCTGTCTGCTCCTTCAAAAGCATAGCCTCCTCGATCGCGTTCAGATCCGCCGGGTTTACCATACCTTCTGAACTTGCACGCACCAGTGCATGAGTCTCCGGATCCACGGATACATCGTTTGAAACCGGAACCTGTTTAATAAGAACTGCTATATTCATGGTTTCCTCCTGAATTATTTTCTATCAATTATCCGTTACTCTTACAGAAGACGCTTGAACGCCCAGTTCTCCAGCAGCGGTGTGCTCTCGCCGCGCATGATAAGCTTCGCCAGATCGCGGGTTGCAGCAGGCGCTTCGATGACGCCGTTTCCGCCGTATCCTGTAGAAAGCATATAACCTTCAACCGGAGTCTCGCCCAGGATCGGCCAGAAGTCCTTCGGCTCTGCACGGTAGGATAACCAGGAGGATACCAGACCGCTGTCTACGATTCCAGGAACCTTCGCCTCTAACTGATCAAGCAGGAAGTCGATGAAGTAATCATCTGTTCCGCCTGTCGCCGGCAGCTTATCCGGATCCCACTGCCCTGCATGCATCGGATTATTAAGATCCATGGATAAATGAGACTTGCAGATGAAGATGTTATCTCCGGCACGTAATCCGTAGAATTCAGGATATTTCAGTACAGGGAAGGTATAGTCAAGCTTCTTTCCCGGAGGACATAAGAAGAAAGCTTCTGCCTTGGTATGCCAGATCGGAACGTCTAAGCCTACCATCTCGCCAGTAAACTTACTCCATGGCCCGGTACAGTCTACAACTACGTCAAATTCATAATCCTGTCCGTCGTCTGTCTTAAGCCCTTTCACCTTCTTGTCCTCTACGACAACCTCCGTCACCTTCACACCGGTCTTAACAACGACGCCATTTTTCTGAGCCTTCTTGGCATACGTATTGGAGATCATAGTTCCGTCAAAATATCCGTCGTCCGCAGTATAGCCTGCTCCAAGAATATTATCCGTAGAGATGTCTGGCAGGATCTCTTTGATGCGGTCTTTGTCTGTGATGTACTCGCCTGTGTAGCCTGCTGCCTTCGCAAGGGCGATACCGGTCTTGATCACCTTCTCAACTTCCTCGTTGGTAGCTACAACCAGCGTACCGGTCTTATCAAAGCCTGCGCTTCCCTTCTCTTCTTCTTCCATCTTCAGATAGGACTCGAAACCATAAAGTCTTACGTCCCAGTATCTGTTCTTTAAAGAATCGTCGAACAGACAAACCGTACCTGCTGATTTCGCTGTAGAAGCTCCTCCGATCGTATCCTTCTCAAATACAACCACTTCTGCTTCTCCGTCATAGAGGCTCAAATGATAAGCCAGTGCTGCTCCGGAGATACCTCCGCCGATGATACCGATTTTTTTCTTTGCCATAGTGATTACCTTCCTTCTTTTATTATTTAACATGGGATAAGCGGCAAGACACTGTCCGTTTTTGCATCGCGTCTCCATGCTATATGCCTATGATCTGTCAATGATCTATACTTTTATCTACTTATCTACATTTAGAACAGTCTGAAGCAAAACGTTGCATCCGTTCTGAATATCTCCGTCTTCTGTAAATTCATACCTGGAATGGCTGATTCCTTTCTCACTGGGGACGAAGATCATCCCAGTGGGGAACACGCTGGTCATGATCAGCGAATCATGGAACGCGCCGCTTGGGATCACACTGTAGTCGATACCCAGTTCCTTCACCGCCTGCTCCACGCTTCCCTTCACCCACTCGGACATCGGCGCCGGTTCATGGAAGGATGTAGGAACAAATGTATGGGAAACCCCGTATTTCTCACAGATCCCCTCCAGAGACTCCCTAAGCTTCTCTTCGATCCGCTTCATAAGCTTTGCATCCTGATCCCGGATCTCCAGGCTGAACGTGCAGGTTCCCGGAATTACATTGACGGAGTGCGGCGTTACCTTGATCGTGCCTACGGTTGCAACCGTAAATTCATTGCCGTATTCTGCCGTGATCTTTGGTATCTTGTTGATAAATCCCGCCGCAGCTACAAGCGCGTCCTTACGGTCTGCCATTGCCGTGCTTCCGGCATGGTTCGCCTCACCGGCCACAGTGACGTCGTAACGGTTCACCCCTGCAATGGAGGATACCACTCCGACTGAGGTCTTCGTCTTATACAATCTTGCTCCCTGTTCTACATGGAGCTCTATAAAACAATGAACAGAAGAAGGATCCTTCGCTGCCTTGAGCATGTCCTTGCAGGTAATGCCATAAGACTCCATGACCTTACCTCTCTCTTCTCCGTAGATATCTAATTCCGAATCGCTGACATCCGGATCCTGTCCGCAGATCGCGCTGCTTCCGGTAAGCCCTTTACCAAAACGGAACCCCTCTTCATCGGTAAATACGATCACCTCGATAGGATGCCTCGGAACATATCCTTCCTCCCGGAATGTCTCGCAGACCTCTAGCCCGCCTACGCATCCAAGGACTCCGTCATACCTCCCGCCGTCCGGCACAGTGTCCAGATGAGATCCCATGAGGATCGCCGGAAGACTGCTATCCTGCCCTTCCATACGTGCGATCAGATTGCCTGCCTCGTCCACCCGGCACGTCATGCCCAAGCCTTCCGCCCAGGAGGCAAAGAGCTTTCTTCCTTTTACATCTTCTGCCGAAAATGCCATTCGCGTAAAGGTTCCGTCTTCCTTCTTTCCGCATTGGTAGATCTCCTCTAATCGGGAGACAACTCTTTTCCCGTTTGCTTTCATAATTACAACCAATTCCTCCTTTCACAACTCATTATTCAGCATAATCTACAAATCCACATATTAGCTTATAGATATATTGCACAAATACCATCTCGCTGACTTATAAATATTGTCTATAGTTCACATTATAGATAAATATTTAACGATAAGCATTGGAGAAACAGGATAAAAAAAGAGATATTCTTTATCCGTTTTGGACAAAAACTATCTCTTTCGTATCTATCTCTCCATATTCCCGATCATTTTATAGACGATCAACCCGATCCTGACCGCCAGGACTTCGCTTGGGTTGTTAAAATCAATCCCCGTGATCCCGGAGATCCGTTCAATCCGGTACGCCGCCGTCTTATAGTGTACAAAAAGATCCTGCGCCGTCTTCGTAAGATTCTGGTTCCGATCCAGATAGGTGTTCAAGGTCAGGATCAGCTCCTGTCTCTGCTGTTTCTTATAATGAAGAAGCTTCTGCAGCGACTCCGGTATATACTCATAGAGCTCCTTCGTACTATTGACTTTGCACAACAGCTTGAATAATCCCATATCCGAGAAAAAGACGATCCGGGAGTCATACTCTGCATTCTGCTCTTCGAATATTCCGATGAATTCCAGAGAATCCCCCGCCTCCTTGTAGCTGTCCGAGATACCGGCGACGCCTTTTACTTCCTTCCCCACGCCGGCTCTTACCCGAAGCCCCTTGTTCTTCTGGATGACCCGCTTCTGGATCCTCTCCACCGTCGCCTTTAACTCCCTGCGGTATTCCTCCTGCTTCTGATCCTGCCGGATCTGCTGGATAACGATCACCTTGTCTACGTCATTCCTGACTCTGACCTCTTCGAATTCATTCAGGATCGCATCCCGCAGGATACTGTCATATTTGTATTTTTCATTCAGCTTCTCGTATTCTCCCGCATTCTCATTCCATATCTTGAATATCAGCACGCGGTAATCTGCTTCCAACGGAATCCCAAGATGCCTGACTGCCCGGTCAAACTCGATCGGCGAATGTATCTTTCCTTTCAGCAGCTGCGTGATGATATCATTCTGGAATTTCTCCTCCAGCTCTTCCACCGAGTGCTGGCGGTACAACTCCTGCCGCAGCGCAGTCACCGCATTCTCGACCGCGATATCGTCCATATCCCCCCATGCGCCATTCGATGCCGTGACTACCAGATACATGCTCCTGTTGTACATAGCCCTCCACTTCACAAGATACTGTACGCACGCCTTCCCATCCTCTTCTTCCAACACCGTCATCTGTTTCAGATATGTATAATTGGAATAGAACGGCGGATGATATTCCTCAATCTGCTTTGATATCGTCAAATGCGGTATGCAGCCTTCGGTCCCGGCAAGATAATCCTTATTCTGATTGAAAAGAGCTATCGGATTGCCGATCATCTTTTCCAGGACATCCAGGATCTTACGGATGCTGTCCTGTGCGGAGCGAAAGGAAAAGGATAATGCCGTGAAATTATCGTATGTAGTCTTAAAGTACTTAAGCTGCTTCACTTCCTCATTAAAAAGCTGCTCCAGGATCGGTTTTAAGATCTCCCGAAAAGACAGTTCAAAAGCGACCTCCAGAACCGGAACCGAGAACTCCTCTGCAAATTTCAGAATAAACCTTACCTTCTCCTCAATATCATCCACATCGCCTCCGCGCTTAATGACGATGGCGCTGACTCTCTTCATCGCCAGCTGTCTGAAATACCCGTCAAACTCCTCCATCGTGCATGCCTGGAATGCGTAAAACCTTGTCAGCAATACCTCCCCGCCGTTGATAAACCGGACAATATCAGGAGCTTCTATGATCGTAGCGCCCTGTATCTCATTATCAAGACCTGCTTCTCCGCCCAGAAGCTTTGCTCTGCTAAAGATATGAAGCTTCAGCATGTCCCTTACACGAAATGCCATAACCATTCCCTTCTTTCCCTTCTCCCATCGTATTACTATATTTTACCATGGCTTGTAGATTTACTCAACCAGAAAACACGAAAGAGCCGCATCTACTTATGATACGGCTCCCCATAACATGCCTAAATATGAAAAATCTCGTAATAGTATAACAGGCAGAGCACAAAAATGCTCTGCCTCTAATATCTGGCACTTATCCTGTGAACCCGTCTCCGTAGACAGTTCTCTCTCCCTTACTTATGATACGGCGCCCCGTTTATGATCCTAAATCCTCTGTAAATCTGCTCCAGCAGGATCACCCGCATCAGTTGGTGCGGAAATGTCATTCTCGAAAAACTCAGCGCATGATCCGACCTTTTAAGCACCTCTTCTCCCAACCCGATCGAACCGCCGATGATAAACACGATATGGCTCTTTCCCTGCACTCCAAGCTCTTTGATCTTATCCGCAAATTCCTCTGACGTGGCCTGCTTTCCCAGGATCTCCAGCGTGATCACATACGCATCCTCCTTCACTTGCTTTAATATCCGCTCTCCCTCTTTTGCACGCACCTCCGCCTCCTGCGCTTCACTGGCACGCTCCGCCGTCTTCTCATCCGCCACCTCTATGATCTCTAATTTACAATATTTACCCAGACGCTTCGCGTATTCCGCAACAGCGTCTCTTAGATACTTCTCCTTCAACTTTCCAACAGTCACCAAAGTAATCCGCATACCGGTAATCCTCCCCCTTTTATCCAAGCGCAACGTCCAGGATCATCATCAGCACAAACCCTGCCGCAAACCCGATCGTCCCGATATTGCTGTGCTCTCCTTCTGCTGACTCTGGCACCAGCTCTTCCACGACCACGTAGATCATTGCTCCCGCCGCAAACGCGAGCAGGTACGGAAGAACCGGCGTGATATACGCGGCAAGCAGCACCGTGATCCCGCCTGCGATCGGCTCTACGATGCCAGACATAGATCCATACAGAAATGCCCTTCCCCGCCCTTTTCCTTCGCTCCGTATCGGCAGGGATACGATAAATCCTTCCGGAAGGTTCTGCACGGCGATCCCGATCGCCAGTGCAAACGCCCCTGCAACCGTCACATCCGCGTTGCCCGTCAGAAGCCCGGCAAAGACAGCGCCGCTTGATATCCCCTCCGGTATATTGTGGATCGTGACCGCAAGCACAAGCATTGTAGATTTGTCCAGAACACACCTTGGTCCCTCGATCTCATCGGAACCCACGTGCATATGAGGGATCGCCCGGTCAAGCAGCAGCAGAAAACCAATTCCCAGAACAAATCCTAACGCCGCCGGCACAAAGGCGAATTTGCCCATATGATCCGACATATCCATTGCCGGGATCAACAGCGACCACACGGACGCCGCAACCATGACGCCTGCCGCAAATCCCAGAAGCGCTTTTTGAATCAAAGGTTTCAGTTCGTTTCTCATGAACAGCACACACGCCGCTCCCATCGTCGTTCCGATAAAAGGAATCATAAGTCCCCAAAAAATCATCATATCTATGCTCTCCTATTCCATTTTTGACGAAAGTAAGTATAACATAGATTTCAGGTCCGTCATAGGCTCCGCATGATATTTTCTTTATTGAGAAGCACCGGCTGCACCAAAATAATTACTCGTTATTTTTCATTCCTATCATCTTTATTTTTTTCATTCCTAGTCAATCCACGATAAAGCAGCATGGCACAAACTGCTGATACTGTAGCTGTCGCTGTCTGGTCTAAGTGAATGTCATGCATATTGCAAAACACATTGATGATCATTACAGCAATCAATACCGCCGCTGCTACAGCAGCTCCTTTTAATAAATGTTTCATAGCTTCCTGTTTCCTTTCCAAAATTAGTTTACCGGGGAATAGTATACCAAAGAAAACGGTAATTCTTTCAAAACAGTCATGAAGCGCCCCAATCCATGAATAAGTGCGGTTTTCTTTTTACAGAACACGCACTTATTCGTCATTTTTGCAAGAGGGCGGTTGATATAAAGAATGGTATAAAGTATAATTAGGGAAGTAAATATCAAAAGAAGGAATATATTGAAATGCTGCTATCTTTTTTTCGTCTTTCCCTTGCTATTCGCAATGTATGGCCTAGGCATATGAACTTCAAAGCGTTTAGTGCACTTTATATACTGCTGTTGGCTGCCGGAATGCCCGTAACACTCTTCGCCTGTGTTCCATACGGTCTGTTCGGTATTCTGGCGGCGGTATGTATTTACGGGTTGGTTACCTGCCGAGACACCGCACCACAGAATGTTTTTATGGGCATGATCGGATGTGTGCTTGCCGTTATGACAGAGAATTTGCTGTCAATTTTTCTTTATACACTGATCCCCTCGCCTTTATCAGATCAGTGGTATTTTTTTTTCGTCGTCAGTTTGATCTATATTTTTCTGTTTTATTGGATCACGCTGCTTTTCGGCAAGCTGCTGAAAAAAATATTCTTGTCTGGCAAAGGTATTTTGCGCCTTTCACAGACGTGGTATGTGATAGACGCTATATTACTGCTCCTTATCACCATCTATCTGTTTGATAATTTGATTCCAGGTCAGAACGGCTCTATCGGCAGAATGATATACAATAATGCCTTACATATTTCGGGGTATCTGCTTGTAATGTGTTTTTTACTTCTGGCTATGCGCCGCTCCTATCTCGAACAGATCCGGACCGAAGCAAAGCAGAAAGCCTTGCAGGACTTACAAGACTACACCCGGAATTTAGAAGCTATGTATAACGGCCTGCGTTCCTTTAAGCATGATTATGTTAATATCCTGCTCTCTCTTTCCGGCTATATTGAAGATGGTGATATGGATAGATTAAAAAATTTTTTTGAAAGCAAAATCTTCCCAACAAAGAATCTGATCACGAGGGGAGATTATAAGCTGAACCAGCTTAGCAATATCGGTGTGTTGGAGATCAAAAGCCTGCTCTCTGCAAAAATGATCTACGCCCATGAATCGGGGATCGATATCACCATTGATATTCCCGACAAAGTGGAAAGCTTTCTGATAGACACGGTTGACCTTGCCAGAATACTGGGAATCTTTTTAGACAATGCGATTGAAGCCGCATTGGAGACAGAACAGCCGCAAATAGGCTTAAATATTATCCAAAATGAAGCCGGCGTATCCATCATCATAAGCAACTGTTTCCAGGATAACGGTGCAATGCTGCATAACATAAAGCAAAAAGGCTTCAGCACAAAAAACGGACATCAAGGAATCGGGCTTTGGAACGCCCAGAAAATCATCAGTTCTTATAATAATGTGCTATTGGAAACGACAATGAAATGCAACTGTTTCATACAACATATAGAACTTACTGACAGAAAGGAATGACATCATATGTTAGACATCTTTGTATGCGAAGACAATGCCGCACAACGGCGGACTGTTGTAAAAATCATTCAAAATACCGTTCTGATAGAAGAATTAGACATGCGGCTTGCTTTAGATACAGGAGATCCTTATATGTTGTTGGAAAAAGTCAAGACCAGCCAGAACACAGGCATTTATTTCCTTGATATTGACTTGAACAGCAACATGAATGGAATGAAGCTGGCACAGCAGATCAGATTGTATGACCCCCGTGGTTTCATCATATTTATAACAGCACATTCAGAACTGAGCTATATGACTTTTCAGTATCGGGTGGAGGCGATGGACTTTGTATTAAAAGACAACCCTGCCGAAGTGAAAGTGAAACTCAGAGAATGTCTATTAAATGCAATGGAACGCCATACGCTCCAAACCAACAAGACACATAAAGCCTATACCCTTGAAGTTAGCGGACGAAAAATCAGCGTAGATCATGATGATATTTTATTTTTTGAAACCTCCGTCAATATCCATAAAGTCATTCTCCATGCAAAAGACCGCCAGATTGAATTTCCCAGCACCTTGAAAGAACTAACAGGCGCATTGGACAGCAATTTTGTGCGTTGCCACCGGGCATTTTTGGTAAACAAAAATAATATAAAAGAAGTTGACACTAAAAATCGGATCATCCATTTTGCCAACGGAGAAACTTGCTTGATGTCCACACGCATGATGAAAGGGCTTTAAAGAAAATTTTAAAGCCCTGTTTTGGACTATCCATTTCCTGATAGTCCCCTTACTTTACCTTATTTACTTAATAACTCATGAATTCCTTTCGCGCCGGCCTTACCTGCTCCCATAGCAAGGATAACGGTTGCCGCTCCCGTCACGGCGTCTCCGCCGGCAAATACAGCCGCCTTGGAGGTCTGTCCGTTCTCTTCCTCGGCAACGATACACTTTCTTCTGTTGGTCTCAAGTCCCTTGGTCGTGGATGCGATCAACGGATTCGGAGAAGTTCCAAGAGACATGATCACCGTATCAAGCTCGATCTCATACTCAGAACCTTCGATCTCTACCGGACGCCTTCTTCCGGATGCATCCGGCTCGCCAAGCTCCATCTTGATGACCTTCATGCCTTTCACCCAGCCGTTCTCGTCCACAAGGATCTCCTTCGGATTAGTCAGCAGGTCGAAGATCACGCCTTCTTCCTTCGCATGATGTACTTCCTCTACTCTTGCCGGAAGCTCTGCCTCGCTTCTGCGGTATACGATATGTACTTCCGCGCCAAGACGAAGCGCTGTTCTTGCGGCATCCATCGCCACGTTACCGCCGCCTACAACGGCAACCTTCTTGCCCGCAACGATCGGAGTATCATAGGAATCGTCAAACGCCTTCATCAGGTTGCTTCTGGTCAGGTACTCATTGGCAGAGAACACGCCGTTCGCCGTCTCGCCCGGAATACCCATGAACATCGGAAGCCCTGCTCCTGAGCCGATGAATACAGCCTCGAACTCTTCCTCTTCCATCAACTGGTCGATGGTCGTGGACTTTCCGATCACCACATTGGTCTCAAACTTCACGCCTAACTCTTTTACCTTCTCGATCTCCTTCTTCACAACCTTGTGCTTCGGAAGACGGAACTCAGGGATACCATATACCAATACGCCGCCAAGCTCATGAAGCGCCTCGAATACGGTCACTTCATAGCCTAACTTGGCAAGATCGCCTGCGCAGGTCAGGCCGGACGGACCGGAACCGATGACAGCAACCTTGTGTCCGTTGGTCTTCTCAGCCTTCACCGGCTTGATGTCATGCTCCAACGCGTAATCCGCAACAAATCTCTCAAGCTTACCGATGGATACCGGATCTCCCTTGATCCCGCGGATACACTTGCACTCACACTGGGACTCCTGCGGGCATACACGGCCGCAGATCGCCGGAAGCGCGGAAGACTCGCCGATCACCTTGTAAGCCTCTTCGATATTGCCTTCCTTCACCTGAGAAATGAATCCTGGGATATTGATCGCAACCGGGCATCCCTCGATACACTTGGCGTTCTTACAGTTCAGGCAGCGTGTCGCCTCTTCCATTGCCTCTTCCTTATTATATCCATAACAAACTTCCTCAAAGTTCGTTGCTCTCTCCTTCGCGTCCTGCTCTCTTACAGGAACTCTCTTTAATACATCAGCCATTAGTTGTCACCTCCGCAATTACCGCACCCGCCATGATGGGTGTCTCCCTCTTGTACTTTCAGAATCGCACGGCCTTCCTCCGTCCTGTACATCTGCTGTCTCTTCATCGCGTTGTCAAAATCAACCAGATGTCCGTCGAACTCCGGTCCGTCTACGCAGGCAAACTTCACTTCTCCGCCTACGATCACACGGCAGGCTCCGCACATACCCGTACCGTCCACCATGATCGGGTTCATGCTGACGATGGTCGGGATCTCAAGCTTCTTGGTCAGAAGACAGGTAAACTTCATCATGATCATCGGTCCGATGGCAACACAGACATCATACTTATTGCCCTCTTCCACCAGCTTCTCGATCTTCGTCGTAACCATGCCCGCATGGCCGTATGTACCGTCGTCTGTACATGGATAGTAATTTCCTGCTACCTCTTCCATCTCCTTTTCCAGGATCAGCATATCCTTGGTCTTAGAACCAACAATTACATCTACGTCAACACCATGCTCCTTAAGCCACTTCACCTGCGGGTAAACCGGAGCCGCCCCGACGCCGCCGGCTACAAAGAGCATCTTCTTATTCTTCAAAGCCTCAAGATCTTCCTCTACAAATTCAGACGGACATCCCAGAGGTCCGATAAAGTCGCGGAAGGAATCTCCTGCCTTCATGTTGGACATCTTCATAGTAGAAGCCCCGATCTCCTGGAACACGATCGTGATCGTTCCTGCTTCTCTGTCATAATCACAGATGGTAAGCGGGATCCTCTCGCCTTTTTCATCCATCTTAACGATCACAAACTGTCCTGGTTCACAATGCTTGGCAACACGCGGCGCTTCCACATCCATAAGATAAATCTTATCAGCCAGTTTCTCGGCTTTTAATATCTTGTACATCTTACGTTCCTCCTAATAATTTATACTCTTATCATAATAATGTATCTGAAAAGAAATATCAAGTATATAGGCAGAAAATCCTCCGGAGAAAATTTTACATTTTCTGTAATTTTATTTAATCTGTCAATATATTTCGCCGTCTTATTTATTCCACAGGGAAGTGTACTTCATTCACTATGATCTCTGCGATCTCATCCGTATCCACCAGACGGTTCAGCGCCGTCTTATACCACGTATCCACACCGAACACATACCCATTGTTTTCTATACATTTCTCGCGGTCAGACACAATATAACTGCTTCCGTCCTTATATCGGATCTCCAGATATTGCAGATAGTAAGGATCCTGCGCTTCCTCTGCGGAAAGCCCCATCCCTTTAGACATATCCACACTAAGAGATACCGGAGAATACTCAAGATAACCGCCTTCTCCCAGATCAATACTCTTAACCGGGATCTGTCCCTTAACCGGCAGAGCAACCGTCTCTGTCTGTATTTCTGCCGAGATCTCCTGGAATTCTTCCTCAGACACAGCATACATTTCTCCGCGCGTACATGGATACTTCTCAATAGACAGCTGCGGGATGTCTCCCTCTTTCAGGCTATCCGACCACAGGATATATTCCGAACAATATAACATCTCGTCCGTGCTCTTCTCCATATCTATATAGATATTCTCACCTGCAAAGATATCGTCCTTGCAATTCAGGCTGAAATAAAAGTCCGCTTCATCTGTAAATACCGCGCCCTTGGTCAGATTGGTTTCTTCATTGCCCGCCAGCGCCTTGACGCCGCCTTCACGTCCCAGGGTAAAATACAATAACGCGCCATTCTTATCATAAGCAAAGCTCTCGATCGTCAGTGTATGGTCTCCGATCTTTTTTACGATCGGTTCATCCATGACCCACTGTCCGATCAATTCATCTGCCTTCTCCTCATCTACCGCCACATATTCTTTAGAAGGGATATCCACGGCAACCTTGCCGCCCTTGCCGTCGTCAATCTCCGTATGGATCACATCCGTAGATTTCTTCGTCGTATTCCCAAACATCCCCTCGAAGAACCCGGTCTTCACCGACGCATATACCACGGTCGGCACAGCGCAGCATACGATTGCCGCCACTGCTGCCGCCACGTGCAGATTTTTCTTATAAGAATATCTTTTCCCTGAAGTCTTCTGCCGTTTCTCTAATATCTCATACGTTTCCTGAAGCCTCTGGTTCACCGTTTCTGACACCCGGATCTCCTGACTCAGCACATCCTTCATCTGTTTCTCCGTTCTGTTCATATCCGCTACCTCCTTAATAACACAGCACCTGTTTTAATCTGTCCCTGCCTCTTCTTAACCTGCTCTTCACCGTATTCTCATTTACATCAAGAATCTGTGCGATCTCATTCGTCTTGAATCCCTCGCCATAATATAACAAGAATATCATACGGTAATCTTCCGGCAGTTCTTTGATCAGCTCATAGAATTCCCGGTTGTTCTCCGGCATCTCATATGGCGTCTCCGCGATCTTGTCCGACACTACGTACTTCTTCTGCTGCCTTAAGAAATCTTTACACTGATTGATCAGGATCCTGGTAAGCCACGTCTTAAAATACGATGCATTCTTAAGCTCTTTGATATGCTCGTATGCCGCAAGCACCGTGTCCTGCATGACATCCGCAATATCATCCTCACTGCCCAGATAACTCTTCGCCACTTTATAGAGAGCCGTCTTGTACTTCTCCATCAGTTCAACGAACGCCCCAACATCTTCTCTCTGCGCACGTTTTACAAGCAAAGCATCCATGTCTCTTCCTCCTTCCTGCCTTCTTACTTACACTCATTAGACGTATGACTTACCCATTTGGGTGCATGTATATTAAAAATTATCTTTCCGATGTATCCGTATCCCGCGCCTTTGCTTCGCCCGTTCCCATTCCTGCCGTTCTTCGTCCGTCGTAAGCTCAAGCCCCGGCACCTCCACCGGCCTGTCCGACCCATCAAGCGCCACCATCGTAAAATATGCCCGGTTGATCAGCACCCTCTCTCCATCTATATTTTCCACATAAGAATCCACCTTTACTTCCATAGATGTCCGTCCTACATACGTCACCTTCCCCCTGATGACGATCACGTCTTTCTGATAAGCGCCCTTCAAAAACCTGAGATCATCTACAGATGCAGTGATCACATTCCTGTGGCTGTGCCGCTTCGCCGCAAGCGCCGCAACCTCATCGATCCATTGCATCAGGATTCCTCCGAAGAGGCGCTCCGCGCCGTTTAGATGGTTCGGCCTGACGATATGGACCGTTTCAACGATAGATTCCGATACTTTTCTATTCATCTTTCTTTCACCCTTCCTGCTTTTTTTAGCTTGTCTTCTTTCATAATTAAGTACTCTATCCCGCCATTCTTTTTCTGTCAAGCCCTTTTATTATCCCGCCGGATTTGCTATACTTAGATTGATCTATATCATCCTAATCGAAAGAAAGTTGAGGTCTCCCGCTATGTTTAGAAAAGAAAAGAAAGCAGACGAACCAAGCACCTTAAGAAATATCAGGCTTACGATCGAATATGACGGAAGCCGCTATCAGGGCTGGGCACGCCTTGGCAAAGGCGAATCCAACAATACGATTTCTAATAAGATCCTGGAAGTTCTAAAGAAGATGACGGGAGAAGACCAGATCGAACTAAATTGCGGATGCAGGACCGAAGTCGGTGTACACGCATACGCACAGATCGCTAATTTTAAGACAGCCTCAGATATGAAAACATCCGATATGAAGCATTATCTGAACCGATATCTGCCGATGGATATCGCTATCATAGATGTAAGAGATGCGCTTGCACGGTTCCATGCACAGTTGAACGCCCTTTCCAAAACCTACGTATACCGCATGACCATAGACGACGTTCCAAGTGTATTTGACCGCAAATATACCTATCACTGTTTCAAAGCTCCGGAAAAGAGCCGGATGCAGCAGGCGGCGGCTCTGCTCATGGGCTCTCATGATTTTCAGAACTTCTCTTCTGCCAGGAAGAGTAAGTCCACCGTCCGCCAGATCTACGATATCGAGATCTATGGCGCCGGACAGGAGATGCAGATCCTGATCCATGCAGATGATTTCCTTCATAACATGGCGCGCCATATCATCAGCACTCTCCTGGACATCGGGTTTGGGACGCGCCCTGTAGATGATATCAAAGATATCTTCGCAGGCATCCAGACCCCCAGCGCTCCCTGCGACCCAAAGGGACTCTATCTTCAGGAAATTTCTTATTAGTGTCCCATCATAATTTATGCCGGATCCAGATCGTGCGGCGGGCCGCACTTTCTGGATCCGGCATATCATTACCCCTCTACGATCTTCACATAGAACTTCCGGTTCCTTGGCCCGTCGAATTCGCAAAAATACAGATCCTGCCAGATTCCAAGCACCAACCCTCCTTCATGAAGGATCAACGTCTGGGACGGTCCCACAAAACTGGTCTTGATATGCGCATGGGAATTCCCTTCCATATGCTGATAATATCCTGTCCTGGTGGGAAATGCCTCCTCAAGCCCGTACAGCATATCATGCACCACATCCGGATCCGCATTCTCATTGATGGTAAATCCTGCCGTCGTATGCGGCGAATATACAACCACGATCCCTTCCCTGATCCCGCTTTTTGCAATATCTTCCCGTACCATGTCTGTCACTTTAGCCATCTGCTGCGCATCTCTCGTCGAGATTCTGTGTTCATATAAATTCATATCCATTCCTCCATCCTTTTAAACCGCGCAAGTACTAGAATTATTATATACCCAATCCTCAATCTGGTACAACCCTTTTCGCCAGAGCACATCTGAAAGTCAAGAAAATTATTGACAAGAAAACTTGACACATTTATAATAGAGATGTAAAGAAAACTTGACTATTGTAGGAAGCGAGGCAGCAGATATGGATAAAGATGAGATTTTACGCAGAGTGCAGAAGAATCAGAAGCCTAACCGATTGGATGAGATGGAACTGGATATTTTAAACAAGGGCTGCAAGGTCGGGATGATCGTAGGATTTATTGCCTGCCTGATCACGATGTGCGTCAAGATGTTCGCAGGTATTCCCTACTACGACGTATACGCGATCTACTGCTTTATGTCCGGCGGGCAGTGGTTCTACCGATGGATAAACCTCAAGCAGAGACGCGACTTATATTATGGAATTCTATGGTGTATAACGGCTGCCGGATTCTTCATCGGCTATTTATATGAGATTTTCTGATGGTGGACGCATGGATACAGAACTGATCTTAAGAAATAATCTGAAGCAGGCAAGGCTTGAGAAGAAATTATCACAGAATGAGCTTGCCAAGCTGGTCGGCGTATCCCGCCAGACGATCTGCTCGATCGAAACCGGCGTATTCAACCCGACAGCCAAGCTTGCCTTGATCCTGTGCATTGCATTGGATAAAAAGTTCGAAGAACTATTTTATTTCTGAAAAAAAGAGACCGTGCCGCAACACGGTCTTGGGTTTAAAATCATTGAACAGAATACCGTCAATCAGAACCAGACGGATCCGACAGCAATTCCTTTCTCTACCGGATCCTCTCTGGAAATCCGATCTTCTTCTGCACCTTCCGCAGTGTCTTATTGGCAAAATACTGTGCTTTCTCTGCATTGTTCTTGATGATCCCGTCGATATATGCCTTATCCTTCTCAAGCCTTGCCACTTCGTCCTGCAACGGCTTCAGCACCGACACAACCGCTTCTCCCACTGCCGTCTTAAAATCACCATAACCCTTGCCGTCGAATTCCGCAGCCACCTCTTCCGGCTTCTTCCCGGTACATGCACTGTAGATATCGATCAGATTCTTAACGCCCGGCTGTTCGTCGCGGTACAGGATCTTCGCTTCCGAATCCGTCACGGCGCGTTTGCATTTCCGCATGATCGTATCCGGGTCATCCATCAGATAGATGCTGGCGTTCGGATTCTCGTCAGACTTTGACATCTTCTTTGACGGATCCTGAAGGCTCATGATCTTGGCGCCTACTTTACCGATATATGCCTCCGGTATGGTAAATACATCTCCGTAGATATTGTTGAACCGCTCCGCAATATCCCTGGTGATCTCCAGATGCTGCATCTGGTCGACGCCCACCGGAACCACATCCGCCTGGTAGAGCAGGATATCCGCCGCCATCAGTACCGGATAGGTGAATAATCCGGCGTTGATATTATCCGCATGCTTCGCAGACTTATCCTTGAACTGGGTCATACGGTTCAGCTCGCCCATATAAGTGAAGCAGTTCAGGATCCATGAAAGCTCTGCATGGCCGGATACATGGGACTGGTAATAGATACAGTTTTTCTCGGGATCAAGCCCTGCGGCAATATAAAGAGTAAGGAGCGCCCTTGCCCTCTTCCTTAACGTCGCCGGATCCTGTCTTACTGTGATGGAATGCATATCTACCACACTGTAAAAGCACTCGTACTCATCACTCAATGTCACCCAGTTCTTCAAAGCTCCCAGGTAATTCCCAAGCGTCAGATTCCCTGTCGCCTGCATACCGCTGAATAATACTTTCTTATCATTGATCATCTTACTATCCTCCATATTCTATATCTCTCCTGAATCTGACAATTCATATAGTCAAGCCCCAGGAAAAGTGCTATAATAACTTAACAATACATAAAAAGGAGCCATATATCATGGAAAAGATCACAAGTTTTACCATAGACCATCTACGCCTGGTCCCGGGACTCTATGTATCCCGCATCGACCAAGTAGAAGGCCATCCTATCACCACATTTGACATACGTATGACAAGCCCTAACGATGAGCCTGTCATGAACACTGCCGAGATGCATGCCATAGAACATCTGGCGGCGACCTTTCTGCGCAACCATGCGACATATGCTGACAAGACGCTCTATTTCGGTCCTATGGGCTGCCGGACTGGTTTCTACCTCCTGCTCGCCGGGGAGTATGCTTCCAGGGATATCGTCCCATTGATGACGGAGATGTTCACCTTCATCGCAAGTTTTGACGGTGATGTTCCCGGCGCATGCGCAAAAGACTGCGGAAACTATCTGGATATGAACCTTCCAATGGCGAGATATCTTGCCCGGAAGTACCTAAGAGAGGTGCTTACGGATATCACGGATCAGCAGCTGCTCTATCCGGAGTGATCCCGGATCTTATCCACCTTATCCACAGGAAGCGGACAGAACGCTCCCGGCGAATGGATATCTACATTTCCACGCCGATCGTATACGCGATCTCTGTCCGCTGTTTTCATTCTCTCCGGCTTTCTGCCGGCGCTTTGTAAGCTGTCTTAAAGCTGCTACTCACATGTGATCTGGCACATCTTCATTGCCTCCAGCGCATTTTCATGGCTCTGAGGCGTCACTCCCGCACAGCATGCGGAATCCACCAGGATCGGAACCTCCGGTATGAATGCCTTTGCGATCATCGCATTCGAGATCACGCAGATGTCCGTGCACAGCCCCACAAAAGTGACGGATTCAAGCCCGCCCATGGCGCGCTGCCTGCATTCCCCGTCTATCGTCTTAAGCCTGTTTCCAAGCTCCTGGCTTGCAAAAGACGGTTTATCGATCGGCTCTTCTTTACACAACGCCTCGATCTTTGGATGCAGTTCCCATCCCTTGGTCCCCCTGATACAATGTACCACCGGCAGTTTCTTTCCCTCCTGCGTGTCCAGGTAATCCTCCCCGTGTGTATCTCTGGTGTACAGAACCATTCCGTCAAAATCGCGGATCTTCTCAGCCACCTTCGGCACGATCGCTTCCGCTTCCTTTGTTCCCAATGCCCCGTCAATAAAATCATTCTGCATATCTACGACTACTAAAACCTTCATACCGCATCTCCTACTCCATGTTCCCCGGGAATCTCGGAATACCGTCGAATCCAACTTTCAACTCCTCATCCGTAGGAACATAATCTTTCATTTCTTTGTTATGGAACTTCTCGTATGCCACCATGTCGAAATATCCCGTACCGGTCAGTCCGAATACGATCGTCTTCTCTTCCCCAGTCTCCTTACACTTCATCGCTTCGTCGATCGCCGCCTTGATGGCATGGCTGCTCTCAGGCGCCGGCAGGATCCCCTCTACTTTTGCGAACTGTTCTGCCGCTTCGAAGACTGCCGTCTGTTCTACCGACCTTGCCTCCATGTAACCGTCTGCATAGAGCTGTGACAGGACAGAACTCATCCCATGATATCTCAGCCCTCCGGCATGGTTCGCAGAAGGAATGAACCCGCTTCCCAGGGTATACATCTTCGCAAGCGGACATACCATACCCGTATCACAGAAATCATAGGCATAGACGCCTCTTGTCAGGCTCGGACAGGATGCCGGCTCTACTGCGATAAACCGATAATCCTTCTCGCCTCTTAGCTTCTCTCCCATGAAAGGCGAGATCAGCCCGCCAAGGTTCGAGCCGCCGCCTGCACATCCGATGATGATATCCGGCGTGATCCCGTATTTATCCAGCGCGCTCTTCGTCTCCATACCGATAATCGACTGATGCAGCAATACCTGGTTCAGCACACTTCCAAGCACATATCTGTAACCTTCGCTTCCCACTGCAACCTCGACCGCTTCTGAGATGGCGCATCCAAGGCTTCCCGTCGTACCCGGGTGCTCTGCCAGGATCTTCTTTCCCACCTCGGTCTCCATAGACGGCGACGGAGTCACGCTTGCCCCGTAGGTACGCATCACCTCACGACGGAAAGGCTTCTGCTCATACGAACATTTGACCATGAATACCTTACAGTCCAGATCCAGGTAAGCGCATGCCATAGAAAGCGCTGTCCCCCACTGTCCTGCCCCGGTCTCGGTAGTTACTCCTTTCAGGCCCTGTTTCTTCGCATAATATGCCTGCGCGATCGCTGAATTCAGCTTATGGCTTCCGCTTGTGTTATTTCCTTCGAACTTATAATAGATCTTTGCCGGCGTCTTAAGTTTCTCTTCCAGGCAGTATGCTCGCACCAACGGCGCCGGACGGTACATCTTATAAAAATCAATGATCTCCTGCGGGATATCAATGTAACGGTTATCGTTGTCAAGTTCCTGCCGCACCAACTCTTCACAGAACACTCCGGACAACTCTCCTGCCGTCATCGGCTTCAAAGTTCCGGGATTCAGCAAGGGCGCCGGCTTATTCTTCATATCTGCACGGACGTTATACCATTGCTTTGGCATCTCGCTCTCTTCCAGATAGATTTTGTAAGGGATTTTTTGTTCACTCATAGTCCTGTTCTCCTTTCACTTTTTATGGACGGCATACCTCAAGATCGCAGGAAGTCAAATACCCCGCGGAAATAAAAAATACTCCTGTCCCACGCAATAAACAATTGCTGGGACAAGAGTAATCATCATCAACTCCTGCGGTGCCACCCGGCTTGGTATCTTTATCCTATACCCACTCATACGTACCATCATACGCGTACTTTGTTAACGGAGTACCCTCTCCGGCTCGCTTACTATTATCCACTGTCCAATCTATCCGTCAGATACTTCAGCTCGCCCTCGGAAGTCCATTCCTGATAGCTCCGGCATGCCGCATTCCCACCATCCGCGGCTCTCTGTAAAGCAGATCTCTAACAGTACTCACTCTTCCTCATCGGTTTAATAAAACTTTATCACGGCATCCCGCCTGTGTCAAGAACTTTTCGAAATTACTTTTCACTTACTTTTCGCTTAATCCTCCCACGGCTCTACTTCATCATCATAATAAACCACATTCTCCGACAGGATCTTCGGCTTCCCGTCCGTCACTTGTACCTCCGTCACGGCACAGTTCTTATGCACGCCCTCTCCCCAGTATTCGGCAAGCGATCTCTCCTTGATGTTGTTCAGAAGCCCTGCAAGCGCCGCGCCGTGGGTCGCGATCAGGATATTGCTGTCCTGATACTCTGTCCTGCCGTAAAGTTCCTTAAGGAATTCCCCGGTACGCTCCTTCACCTGCGCAAAGCTCTCTCCCCCGGCTGGAGCCTGGTACTTATCCGGTCCGTCAAAAAACCTGCGGAATTCCTCCGGCAGATCCCATCCGCTTCTGGAACAACATCTGCCTTCATATTCCCCAAACGCCATCTCTAAGATCCGCGCATCCTCTATCACAGGCGTATCTCTTCCCTCAAGGAGCAGAGCCGCCGTCTCCCTTGCACGGGACAGGGGGCTTGAATAACACAGGTCAAAGGTTATATCCGAAAGCCCCTTTGCCGTCTTCCTTGCAAGCCTTCTTCCGAACTCGTTCAGCGGGATATCCACCTGCCCCTGGATCCTGCGCGCCTTGTTCCACTCCGTCTCTCCATGTCTGACAATATATAGCTTCATCTTCTGCCTCCTTAAAAAACTGCATAACATTCTGTCTTATCTGACAACATAAATCCTATGGCTCATCTCCTGCAGGCGCCGGGTCTGAGACGCTTACCTTATGGTCGTACCATGTCCCTTTCTTCCCGATCAGCGCCAAGTCAAACTCTTCTTCCAACACCGGAACCGGCACATCGAATCCATAGACCTCCTCCGTGATACCGTCGCTGTACGTAACCTCATCCGTGGTGGGCAGAAGGGCTTGATCCTCTTCCTTCCGGGCATCCTTCGCAAGACCGGGATAGAGATTGACGATATTCTTAGAGGCAAGGGAAATATGTATCACCATCTCGCCGTTCTCTACCGTCAGTGTTCCCTTTCCCTCACACGCTTCATTCACATGGAACATACTGCTGTCCGTATGAAATTCTGCCACATAAGTTCCGTCGGGCAGTTCCGTCACATTCGACGTTTTCTCTTCTTCGCTTCCCGCGTCTGCACAGCCCGTAAGCAGAAACACACTCATCAGCAGATATATACCTGTCTTCCTCCACTTCATCCGGATCACCTCTTTCTTCTTGTTCTTGGCTTTGATCATTAGCGGTCCATAACTTCCGCCGTATGCTGTACATATATCTTCTGGATGGCATCCACGGAACCAAGGCCTGTGATCTGCGCCTCCACACTGTCGAAACAGCCCGAAGCCTTGAAGCTGCTCATCCAGGAATCTTCATCCTCCCCTGCCATATCGTTATTGGCATGGTCGCCTGCCACGACCATGAGCGGACGCAGGATCACCTTCTTATATCCCGCCTGCTCTGCCGCCTCCCTCACCGCCTCACAGGAGGTCTCTTCCGGTTCTCCTTCCACCGTGCCGACAAACACATTCTCATACCCTAGATCTGTCATCTGTGCCTGCATCTGAGTGTATGACACCTTCGCCGTATGTGACGTCCCATGCCCCAGAAATACAAATGCCACGTCTTCCTCCTTCGCCGCATCCAGGCTGTCAAAACCGGCGTCCTTCACCGCTTCTTTGGTAATTGCCTTCGCAACGGCTTCCTTATCCGCATTGATCACAGAAGCGTCCGTGCCGACCTCGCCAAGCAGCGGTTCTGCCACCCTCACGGATCCGAACTTATCCTGGTATGTTTCCACTGCTTTCATCAACTCGTCATATTCCGCGCCATGCATCAGATGGGTGGGCTGTATCACCAGATTTTTAACCTGATTCGCCGCCGCACGCTCCAACGCCTGTTCCATATTGTCAATAGCTTCTCCGTCTCTTGCCAGCACATGGTTGATGATGATCTGCGACGTAAATGCCCTTCGGACCGACCAGTCCGGATACGCCGCCTCCATGGCGTCTTCGATCCCCTTGATATCCTGCGCACGGCTGTCATTGAAAGAAGTCCCAAAGCTTACCACCAGGATCTCATTTTCCCCGATGTCATCCTGATTCCGCGGGTCATCCTTCGCCGCGTCGCCGGTATCTTTACCGAAATAATCCGGATCGGCGTTCTTCCCCTCCACCAACTCCTTCTGGGAATCTGTCAACGCGTCCCATGCTTCCTTTGCTTTCTTACACTGCTTATCCGTCATATCCGTCCACTCCTGTACATAGATCGCATCGATCAGCGCCGCTGCCTCGTCGGCTTTTTTCTGATCCACATCTGTTTGCCCTTTTGCATCCGCCTTACTCTTTTCCGAAACCATATCCTCCTGTCCGCTGCTTCCTTCCGAACAGCCGGTCAGCGCCATTACCCCAAGGATAACGCCTGTCAATAAAACAGTAACTGTCTTTTTCTTCATCTCTTTCTCCTTTTTCTTTGTAACACCTTTTCATTCTGAGGCTTTATCCAACACACGCCGCGATCTCATCAAGCGTCGCATTCCGGGCAGAAACCGCCTGCATACCGGCTTTTTCGGCTGTCTGTGCGGTCTTCCTGCCGATGCATACTGCCTTCACTCTGTCATAAGGAAATGCTCCTAACATCCGGACAAATCCTTCCACCGTCGAACTGCTCGTAAATACCACCTTCGTAACGCTCCCGTCTTCCATGAAGGAACGAAGCCGCGCCGTCTGCCCCTCGAGAAATCTTGTGTCATAGACCGCCAGGTCCGTGAAGGTAAGCCGGGGATTCTTCTCAAGCTCCCGAAGGATCTCCGAACCGCCTATGGACGACCTTGCAAGCAAGATCCGCGCCTCCTCCCTGATGTTCTCTGCAAGAAGCCTTCCCAGGGACGCGCCGTCATACTGATCCGGCATATAGTCGGCGCGGATCCCCCGCTTTCCAAGCGCCTCACAGGTGCCCTGCCCGATCACGGCGAACCTCATATGCGACACATGGCGGATATCCATTCCCGCTTCCAACAAAAGCTCGAAGAAACGCTCCACTCCATATGCCGAGGTAAATACCAGCACCTCATATTCTCCAAGCCTCTCCAGTTCCTTCCGGATCGCCGCAGCGCGTGCATGATCCGCAACCGGAACCGTCCGGATGACCGGAACAGAGAGTACCTCCGCCCCCAGTGACCTTAACTGCTCCTGAAGCTTGAAGCCCCGCTCGGACGGGCGCGTCACAACAATTCTTTCTCCTGACAGCGGAAGCTTATCATACCATGAGAACTGATCCGCAAGGCGGCAGACCTCCCCCACGACAATGATAGACGGCGTCCGGATCTCCTGCCGCCTTGCTTCCTTTGCCAGAGTCGCAACAGATGCAACGATCCGCCTCTGCCCTGCCGTGGTTCCCTGCTGTAAGACGGCGGCAGGCATATCTCCATTCATTCCCGCGTGCAGAAGTCCCTCCATGATCTCCTCAAGCGCTCCTACTCCCATGAGGAATACCAGCGTTCCCCCCGTGCGGACCAGCGCTTCATAGTCTATCCCTTCCTCTTTCCCGGCTCTTTGATGTCCGGTAATGATATGAACGCTTGACACATAGTCCCTGTGCGTGACCGGGATTCCCTGGTATGCCGGAACCGCAATGGAAGAAGACACTCCCGGAACTACTTCGAAAGGAATCTTCGCCTCGCACAGCGCCTCCACCTCTTCGCCTCCCCTTCCAAACAGAAAGGGATCGCCTCCCTTAAGCCGTATCACCTTCTTGCCAAGCCTCGCCTCCCGGACTAAGATCTGATTGATCTCAGACTGGGGAACCGTATGGTTCCCGGCGGATTTCCCCACGTCGATCCATTCCTTATCCGGTGGAAGCATCGCCAGGACCTCTCTTCCGACGAGCCTGTCATATACGATACAGT
The DNA here is from genome assembly GCF_000403455.2 of Dorea sp. 5-2. Lineage (GTDB taxonomy): Bacteria > Bacillota > Clostridia > Lachnospirales > Lachnospiraceae > Sporofaciens. Next base: position 158,462 of record NZ_KE159759.1, read on the forward strand.
CGCCCGTATCCAGAAGGCTTCTTGCCTTCACGGTCAGAAGATCCGCCGAGCCCGGTCCGGCTCCGACAAGCCATACTTTTCCTGTTTTTCCCATATTTTCCCGTCTCTCCTCACACATATGTTATCCTGTCTCTCAGATATTTTCTTTTCCCAACATCTTCCTTGCAAGCAACGTCCCCAGCGCTTCGGGCATATCCCGGTCCCCTGTCACGCACATTTTCCGGGCGGTCCCTATCCCCGCGTCATAGTATAACCCCATTGCTTTCATACGCTTCTCATCCAGAATCTCTGCATAAACTCCGCCGGGCAAAGAACAGCCGCCGTTCAGATATGCCATATAAGCTCTCTCACAGCGGGCGCATGCGGCGGCGTCCGCATCAAAAAACCCCTCCAGGAAATCATAGGAAAGATCCTTACGCCCCTGCACACAGAGAATCCCCTGTCCGGCAGCCGGTATCATCTCCTCCACCGTAAAGTACCTGCCGATGCGCCCTGCAAGGCCAAGCCGCTTTAAGCCTGCCGCCGCAAGGACCAACGCGCCGTATTCCCCCCCATCCAGCTTATCAAGCCTTGTCAGTACATTTCCCCTCACCGTCTTGATCTCGGCGTCCGGGTACAGCTCTTTAAGCTGCAGGATCCTCCGGTTGCTGGAACAGCCGATGGGACTGCGCCCGTCATACGCCGCAGTTCCTCTGGGAAGTACGAGCACGTCCCGGGCATCCTCTCTGGCAGAAAATCCAATGATCGGCAGGTCTTTCGGAACCTCCATGGGCATATCCTTCAGAGAATGTACGGACAGTTCCGTCTCCCCGTTTCTCAATGCAATGTCCAGTTCTTTGACAAATACTCCCTTCTCTCCGATCTCATCTAACTTCTTTGATAAGATCCTGTCCCCGGTTGTCGTAAGCTTTACAAGCCTTGCCTCATATCCCCCGCAGCGGCTCCTGATATATTCCGCCACGATTTCCGCCTGTATACATGCAAGCCTGCTTCTCCTTGTTCCTATTCTAATCTTCCTCATATTCCATCCTTCTTCATATCCTGTCTTTTCAGCTTCTTTCCTAACCGTACAAGGAATCCCTGACCACGCCTCTTAATTTCGAAGCCGCTCCCACCGCAGCCACGCACAGGGCAAAATCCGGTCCCGCCGTGAGAAGGAATCCATTTACCAGCAGGATCTTCCATGTGACCTCCTGGAAGATCAGAAAACGGCACACGATAAAATAATATAGCATTCCGATCCCATAATAGACCAGAAGCCCCGCTGCGGAGATCATAAGAAGTTTCCCAAACCGCAGGATCCCAAACCGCTCGCACATCCATGCCATACTATATGCCGCGGCTGCAAATCCCAGAAGATACCCGAAGCCGGGTCTTAACAGATAAGAAGGCCCGCCTCCCGAAGCGAACACAGGCACCCCGGACAACCCGATCAGCAGGTACACCCCCACGCTGACCCCCGCGAGCCGCTTGTTCAGCAGAAGCCCCGCAAGCAGCACGAAGAACCACTGCAGGGTAAAATGCATGGGGATCGGTTCTGTCGGCAGTGTGACCTTGAGAAACGCACCCACGGCGATCAACGCCGAGAACAGACCGCCCGCCGTCAATTCCCGGATACTTAAAAACTGTTTTTGACTCTTTATATTCATCTTCCTGCTCCCGAGTAATCTCTCTTTCTCCTCTTATTCGTAAAGTAATTCAATATCCCGCCCGCTACGATGATACATGCCGCCATGATCAGCACACGCTTAGCGCCTTCCCTTGGAAGGCTGCTCTCACTGCCGACAGAATCCGAATAGAAGTGAAGCGTATATTGGATCTCGTGAGGCGCGCCCATCGCCACGGTATCCGCAATGACCGGCATTTCCTCATCGAATGCCAGGACGGGGATCTGAAACATCGAATTTCCGCCGTCCGCATTTTCATTATAATAAGTCTCGCCTTCCACGATCATATAATCATAGTTCGAGCTGCTCCATGTGATCTGCGCAAAATATTTCCCGTCCTTTACCTCTAACAGTGTCGGAGATTCCACGCTCGCCTTCCCGCTTCCGCCCGATAAGACCACGTCCACCGCATATCTCCCGTCCGCAAGTCCCCCGGCAGACGAAGCCGACGCCGCCTGTCCATCCATCCCTGATGAACCCTCCGTCGCCTGTCCGTCCTTCCCGGATGAAGCTGACGCCGCCTTTACATCCTCATGGGTCATCATGCCTGCTGCCGTCTGTCCGGCGATGAGGACAGTCACAAGAAAGACACGGCGCAATGCCGCCCGCACTTTCCTGTCGATCCGTTTTCCCATATAGCTCCCCCTCTCTTTCTTCCTTTCCGCCTGTGTCATTACCGTCTTCACTGCCTATGCCTTCCTTATCCGGCATGAATCTCCCGCCAGGCATGCCTCACAGGTTCTTCTTCTTATACAGAAAGCCAAACGCAAGCAGCGACAGCACGGCAAGATAGACTGCCAGTATCCCGATCCCCGTATAGGAAAATGCTTCCCCGTTGGCAATACTGCGGATCATACTGCTGGCCTGGGAGAGCGGCAGATACTGGATAACCTCCCGCAAGCCATGGGGTATATTGTCTGCCGCAAAGAATGTATTGCACAGATAAGCCATCGGCATGATCACATAATTGGAGAAACGCGGTACATCCGTATGCGTCCTGGCATAGAATGACACCACGACTCCCAGGGTCGAGAACACGGCGCCGTTCAAAAACATGATGAGAAACGACCATCCGTTGAAGCAGAGCGGAAGCCCGATGGGAAGCACCAACAGGATGATGATGCATCCGGCATAGATTCCCCGCAGGCTTCCCCCGATGATCTGGCCTGCAATGAACTGCCACAGAGGCGTCGGCGAGATCATCACCTGATCGAAGGCTTTCTCATACAGACGCTGCACGTTCAGGTTCTGCGCGATCGCATTGAAGCTTCCATTCATCGTGGTGAGCGCGACCACGCCGGGGATCAAAAACTGCAGATACGGCTGTCCGTGGGAGATCGTCTGAATCCCCATCCCGAACACAAGGATATACATCAGAGGGGCGATCATCGCCGCCAATGTGATCTTGTAAAAATCTCTTCTAAATTCCACCCATTTTTCCCATAATACGGTTACAATACCCATACGCTACGCTTCTCCTGTTCCTTTTTTCCCCGCTCTCTCAAGAAATACATCCTCAAGCGTCGTATTCCTCAGCGAAGCGTCTCTTTTTAATCCTTTCAGATACCGGATCGCTTCCTCCTGTGTCCCAAAGAAGCGGCTTTCCATCTCCTCTTCCGACACATGATCCACCGCGTACCTTCCAAGCCGTCCGATCATTGCGCGCGGGGTGTCTACCTCGTTAAGCCTTCCGCGGTCCATCAGCCCCACACGGTCACAGAGGATCTCTGCCTCTTCCATGTAATGGGTGGTGAGCAGGATGGTCAGACGGTTTTGGTTCAGCTTCTTAAGCAGATTCCACATCTGCCGTCTCGCCAGCGCATCCATTCCCGCCGTCGGCTCGTCCAGAAGGAGAATGTCCGGCTTTGTAAGCAGCGCGCGGCACACCATCAGCTTCCGCTTCATGCCTCCTGACAGCTTGCGCACGGTGCGCCTTCTATAATCCATCAGGCCGCAGAACTCAAGCAGCTCCCGGATCTTCTCCCTTCTCTCCTTCTTCGGCACGAAATACAGCCTTCCCTGGTATTCCATGATCTCTTCTATGGTCATGTCCTGGCGCATGGAATACTCCTGGGTCACGACGCTGATCCTGCGCTTCAGGGCGGTATTCTTCCTGGTCAGCTTCTCTCCGTCGATCAGGATCTCGCCTTCGGTCGGCAAAAACAAGGTTGACAGCATCCCGATCGTCGTGGATTTCCCCGCGCCGTTTGGCCCGAGCAGCCCGAAGAAGCCTCCGGTCTCAATGGTGAGGTTCAGGTTGTTCACAGCCGTGAAATCATCATATTTCTTCGTAAGATTCTTTAATTCAATCATGCTTGTTCTCTTTTACTACCACGATGGAATAATAGCTCGCCCTCTCCGGCATATCGTCCACGGTCTCATAAATGTGTTCATCCGGCATACCGCAGTTCTCCACCATGATCCCCTTTATCTCCTTCTCTTTAAGCCTGTCCTTCACTGCGGAAATCCTGGACGCCGCTTTCATCAGGACTTTACTGCCCGGGTAAGTCAGCGCTTCCTCGATCTCATAGGTGGAGGGAATGATATGGAGCTGCTGTGCACGGTCTGCCAGGCTGTCTCCAAGCTTTGCCGCCACCGCACAGAAAGACGGGATCCCGTTTATGATCTGTGTCTCATATCCCCGCGCCCTGACGATACGGTGGATGTAGATATAGGTAGAATAGATGGTCGGATCTCCAAGTGTGAGATACGCCACGTCCTTCCCCTGTTCTAACTGTTCTATGATCCTGTCCGCCGCCGTCTCGTAATTCTGCTTCAGGATCTGCATATCCTTCGTCATAGGCGTGGACAGATTCAGACATTCCTTCCCGTCAAGATCCTTCACGATTCCCGCCGCGATCCTGTAACTTACCGCATGCTCCCGTCCTTCTGCGGGAACGGCGATCACGGGACAGTTTTTTACCGTCTCCGCCGCAAGGTATGTCATAAGCCTTGGATCGCCCGGACCGACGCCCACGCCGTATAATGTTCCTTTCAATGTTATCACCCTTTCTGCATTTTTAGAAAGCCTCATTCCATCATATACAAGAAAGCATTGCAGATACATGCCGCTATATTGCTTCCTCCCTTTCGCCCCCTTGCCACAATGTAAGGCGTATCCTTAAGTGTAAGGATCAACTCTTTTGACTGCACCACATTCACGAACCCCACGGGGACCGCGATGACCGCCTCCGGCAGAAGACGCCCTTCCCGGATCAGTTCATACAGGCGGATCAGCGCCGTAGGCGCGTTCCCGACGGCGAAGATCAGCTTCGCATCAAGCTTTGCCGCCTTCTCCATGCTGACAGCCGCGCGGGTTAGTCCGCGGCGTTTTGCTTCTATGGCAACGTCTTCGTCGCTCATGAAACAATATACCTGTCCGCCGTATTTCTTAAGCCGGTTCTTGTTGATCCCTGCCTTCCCCATCTGTGTGTCTGTCACAATGGACGCGCCGTTTTTGACCGCCTCCTGTATCTTCTCTACCGCATTTTCGGAAAATACCAGATTCTTCGCATACTCAAAATCCGCGCTGGTATGGATGCATCGCTTTACGATGGCTTCTGTTCCGGGAACAAGCGGCGTATCTTTCAGCTCCTCTGTAATGATCTCGAAACTCTTCTTCTCTATTTCCTCCGGAGGGATCCGGTCGCACCGGACCTCCTTCAAAACCTCCGGCGCCGCCTCTTCACACATGTCCCGGCGTCTTGTCTTGATCGCCGTCCCGATCCCGCAGACTATCCGGTCAACCTGTTCTGCATCCGCTGCCAGCCTGGTGCAGATCCTGCCTGCCGTCTCGCGGTATCTGCGCTCGAACGGATCTGCCGGCACCAGCCCATACCCGATCTCGTCACTGATGACCACGATCCCTGGATTGATCTTGGAAAGCCCGCACAGCAGATCAAGATACTGCCTGCCTTCCTTCTCCTGCATGGCGCGGCGGATATATGCCTCCAGATGATAAATCCCTTCGCATGTCCTGACTGCATCATAAGGGCAGTCTCTTCCGTCCGCCCAGGCGATCCCGGGATATTTTCTCCTGGCGTAATCTGTCTTCCCCTGAAAGGAACCTCCTATGATCATCTTCATAATCTGTTCTTCACCTCCACCGCGATCCCATATACAACCTCTGTCACTCTGTCCGCCAGTTCCGCCAGGCGGCAGTTGACTTCTCCCATAACCTGCTTATAACGTATCATCTCCGCATCATAAGCAAGCCCTTCCGACTCCACTTCATTGGTCACGATCACCACATTCCCTGATGCGCTTCGGATCGCTTCGACCCCTTGCAGGATCTGGTCGGCAGTACGCTCTCCTGCCGGTATGCCGGTATAGGATCCGGCATACAATTCATTCGATACCAGATTAGAGATACATTCGATCAGCACAGACGCCCCGCCGCAGGGTCTCAGCATCCCGGCAACACGAGCCAGTCCGGTATAGCATTCCACCGTCTCAAATCCCTTGCCTTCCCGCATCTTCTGGTGCCGCCTGATCTTCCTCCTTGTCTCTTCCCCGTAAGGATACATCGTTGCCACATAGATAAGAGGCTCTTCCAGGCTCTTATCTATGTGGCAACGGCACGCCATATCCTCGGCATACTCCGATTTGCCGCTTCCGCTCCCTCCCGTTATAAGATGAACCATTGCTACTCCCCCCTTCTATTTTTCGCCGTCTGCATTCAGGATCCGGTAAACCGCATCCATGTCCACATTTTCCCGGATGATCCCAGCCAGCCTGTTATACTGCTCTTCTTTATACTCTGACAGATCGACTGCCTTCACCGCTTCGTTGCAATAGCCCTTCTGCCGAAGCAGCGCGCCCACGACCTCCTCCACAACCTCCGCCCGGTCGAAGATCCCGTGCACATAACAGCCGTACACATGATCCGTACACAGCCCGTCTTCCTTCGGCGCTCCCTGCGCCGCGGCATCCCGAAGCCACAGCATCTTCTCTTCCCTGGTCTCCGAGACGCCCATGTGGATCTCGTAACCTTCTATCTCCACCTGCTCCAGTCCGCCAAGGAGTCCTCTGATCTTCTGAAAATGCCCTTTCACACGGGTACGTGTCTTCTCCGGAACGAACGTAGTCTTCATCGGAAGCAGCCCCAATCCCCTGACGCTTCCCTTCTGCTCTATCCCTTCCGGATCCTCGATACTCTCGCCCAGCATCTGATAACCGCCGCAGATCCCGAACACCAGCCTGCCTTTGCCGCTGTGCCTTACGATCTTTGCCTCTAACCCGCTTTGCCTGAGCCACAGCAGGTCTGCGATCGTATTTTTCGTACCGGGCAGTATCACCGCATCCGGATCGCCGAACTCACCCGCTCTGCTCACATACCGAAGCGTCACGTCCTCCATTCCCTCCAACGGCGCAAGATCCGTGAAGTTCGAGATCCTGGGCAGACGGATCACCGCAATGTCTACCCTGCCGGTCTTCCCCTTTCTTCCGAATCTCTCCGTCAGGCTGTCCTCGTCGTCGATATCCAGATAAAAATACGGTATTACGCCGCAGACAGGGATCTTCGTCTTCTCCTGCAGCATCTCAAGCCCGGGCATTAAGATCTCCTTGTCTCCCCGGAATTTATTTATGATCGTACCTTTGACGCGTCTTCGCTCCTCTTCCTCCAGAAGCTCGATGGTTCCCACGATCTGGGCAAATACGCCCCCGCGGTCAATATCCCCCACAAGAAGAACCGGTGCGTCCACCAGCTTTGCCAGTCCCATATTCACGATATCATTCTTCTTCAGATTGATCTCTGCCGGGCTTCCCGCTCCTTCTATCACGATCACCTCATAGGCTTCGTCAAGCCGGCGGTATGCCTTCAGGATATCCGGAATATATGCTTCCTTCTTCCTATAATATTCCGCCGCCGACATAACGCCTGCCACTTCCCCGTTCAGGATCACCTGGGAACCGGTGTCGTTCGTCGGCTTTAGAAGGATCGGGTTCATCGCCGCCTCCGGTTCGATCCCCGCCGCCTCTGCCTGCATCACCTGCGCCCGTCCCATCTCCAGTCCTTCTCTTGTGATAAATGAGTTCAGCGCCATGTTCTGTGATTTAAACGGCGTCACCCGGAAGCCGTCCTGATGAAACACCCGGCACAGTCCGCCGACAAGGATACTTTTGCCCGCGTTCGACATGGTTCCCTGAATCATGATTGATCTTGCCATCTCCTTCTCCTTCTTCCCATTCACTGCCTGGTCATAGCCTGGGGCTATCTCAGACAGATCCGTCTTAGTTCTTCTGCCAGCCTGAGGTTCTCCTCCCTCTTCTTTACCGCAAACCTGTAATACCCTTTGTCCAGTCCGTCGTAATTACTGCAGTCCCGGATCAGGATCCCCCGCTTCTTCAATTCCTCATACAGATCATATTCACTTCGGATAAAGATATAATTCGCCTCCGGGGTATAATATTTGATTCCGATCTCGTCCAATCGGCAAAGCAGCCATTCCCGCTCTTTTCGGATATATTCCCTGGTCCTTGCCGGATGGGCGGTATCCCGTACCGCCGCTTCCCCCGCCTCCTGCGCCACCACGGATATACTCCAGGGCTGCCGCATCCGTTCCAGCCGCTTTAACAGCTCAAGATCGCCGCATACTCCATACCCCAGGCGAAGCCCCGGCATCCCGTACATCTTCGTGAACGCCCGCAGGACAAACAGTTCCGGATATTTTGCTGTCTGCCGCAGCAATGTATGCGCTTCCCACTCATCCAGGAATTCACAGAAGCTCTCATCCATCACCATACGGATCCCTTTCTCTTTGCAGCGCGCAAGGATCCTAAGCAGCAGTTCCTGTTCGATCACATTTCCCACCGGATTACTGGGGGAACACAGGAAGATCATATCAATCTCATCCGTCAGAGATTCCAGATACTCCTCCCCAAGCTTAAATCCCTCCGACTCCTTAAGCCCAAACAGGACGATCTCACAGTCTGCCGCCAGAAGCGCCTGCCGGTATTCGAGAAAGGACGGCGCCAGAAGAACCGCCTTCTTCGGATGCTCCGCCATCGCCAGTGCAAAGATAAGCTCCGCTCCTCCGTTTCCGAATATGAAGCAATCCTCCCTAAGCCCAAGCCTTTCAGAAAGCGCCCTGCGAAGCCTCCGGCATCTGGCGTCCGGATACTGCGTCATTCTGGCCACCGCGCCGTGCGCCGCCTCTATTGCCGCACTGCCCGGTCCAAGAGGATTGATGTTCGCCGAGAAATCAAGCATCCCCTCATAGGTATATACATCACCGCCGTGTTGATATTCCATTTATCTTATGCCGTCCTTTCTTATGTTTTGCACTGCCTGGGCGCCGCCGTGTACAATTCAGAAATCCTCTGCATCCTCGTCCGCTCATCTCACACAAAGAGCATCCGCACCCCGGCTCCTACAACCAACATCAGTACCGCCGTCACATACATCAAGGTACATGTTCTCGGGATATCCCCGGGACAGACGCCGCGTACCGGATCCCCGATCGTCGGCTTCTCATATAATTTTCCGAAATAATATGCATTCCCCGCAAGCTGCACCTCAAGCGCCCCGGCACACACCGCCTCCGTCTGCGCCGCGTTGGGACTGGCATGGTTGTGTCTGTCCCTCCGGTAGATCTGCCATGCCTTCCGGGCGTTAAACCGGCAGATAAAAGCCGCCGCGATCATAAGCGCCGCCGATATCCTTGCCGGAATATAGTTGAAGACGTCATCCATCTTCGCCGCCGCCCTGCCAAAATAAAGATACCGTTCGTTCTTATATCCCAGCATGGAATCCATGGTATTGACCGCTTTGTAGAGAAATGCAAGGGGCGCGCCTCCGATCAGCATATAGAACAACGGCGCGATCACTCCGTCTGACGTATTCTCCGCGATCGTCTCCACCGCCGCTTTCGTAACGCCTTCCTCCGTCAGATCTTCCGTATCCCTGCCCACGATCATGGACACCGCATATCTGGCGCCGGGAAGGTCTCCCTCCTTGAGCTTTTCATACACCTTCATGCTTTCTTTTCGCAGGGAAGCCGCCGCCAGCAGCTGATAACACCAGAATACTTCTATGGCAGATGCGAAAGCCGGATGTACTTTTCCCGCCAGGATCAGGATTCCTGCAGCCACTCCGAGCGTCAGCCCGCATACCATGACCCACAGAATACTGCCTGCGATCTTTAACTTCCTGCCCTCCGGATCTCCACTCTCTTGCCTTCCCGCCGCCTTACGCAATATCTTCTCAAGCCCCGTGATCAGAAGCCCGATCACACGGACCGGATGATACAGCCACACCGGATCCCCCCATAACAGATCCAGCAAAAACGCCAGGAAACATATCACTGTGATTCTCATAGTCTCTCTATCTCCGTTAATCTTCGTACGCCTCTTCGCCACTGCTCTTCATCCAGCTTCACACGAAATCCATCTCCGTTCTTCACCTGCCAGTGATAGAAGCCTTCCTCATGGTGCGCCAACCGATCGAGCACCGCCATGATGGTACCGCCGTGTACCACGAATGCCGCAGTCCGGCAGCCTTCTTCTATGAATCGCCCGGTCATATTGCAGAATCCCTTCACACATCTCTCACAGAACGTATCCATCCCCTCTCCTTCGGGAAACGGGATCTTTCCTCCCGAATCAAGCCATCTCTGGTAATCCGGATGCTCTTTAAGCTCCTCATAGTTCTTGTTTTCGAACATCCCGAAATCACACTCCCGAAGCTCCCTGCAGACATATTTCTTCACATCCGGGTAGATCCGTTCTGCCGTCTCCATACAACGCCTCAAAGGACTGACGGCGACCGCCCCGGCGGCGGGATACCGGCGTCTGACCGGCTGCCCCGGCAGCAGAGGCTCGTCTGTCGTCCCGATATAGCGCCGTTCTATATTTCCCTGTGTCATAAAATGGCGTATCAATGTTATCTCCATCGTTCTTTCATCCGTTTCTTAATATATTAGATCACCACGCATCCTAACACCGCCAGTTCGCACAACTGCAGGAAATAGCCTGCCAGATCGCCGGTCACGCCGCCGAATTGCCGCACCGCCGTCACACGGTAGCAGGCAAAGATCCCAAGCGCCCCGGCAACCGTCAGAAGCCCCCTTCCCGGCGACAGAAGGATCATCCCCGCAGCCGGGACCAGGATGTAGAGGATCAGAAGAACTGCCGCGTGCAGCTTTCTCGTCCCTTCCTTGAAGGTGCGTGCTAGCCCCTTCTTCGATGCAGAGGGGAAGGTAAGAACGGCGAACCCGCTCATTCCCCGCGACAGCACATACCCGCAGGCGATCACCGGCAGCATCTCTGCCGTCACCTCGCTCCAGAGCCCCAGGCACAGGACGAAGTAACAGCATGCGCCGATCACGGCAAACGCACCCGCATGAGGATCCTTCAGGATCTCAAGCTTCCGTTCCCTGTCCCCGTAAGAACTGAGCGCGTCGATCGTATCCAACAGCCCGTCCATATGGATCCCTCCGTTGACCGCGATCGGAAGAACCGTCATGACCGAGGAAAATAACAGGGTCTTGCATCCGTTTCTAAGAAGCAGCATTCCTGTGCCCCACACACAGACGCCCGTTATGATCCCGACCACGGGAAAGAAACACATCACATGCTTTGTGTTCTCCTGCGTCCACGTGATCCGCGGCATGGGGATCTTCGAATACATGGATAACGCTATGATAAGGGATTGCAGTATTGCCATACGATCTACCTCACTTCAATATCTCATATTTTTCAACCCGGATATCCTCGAAGGTTCCCATCTCTCGATACACCCGAAGCGCCATGTCAAGGAGCGGCATAAGCGCCACCGCCCCGCTTCCCTCTCCTAAGAACATCCCGCAGGTCAGGAACGGGGTAAACCCCAGCGCCTCCAACAAGATCCTGCCGCCCGGCTCATTCGACACATGGGAAGGCAGCATATAATCCCTTGCCTTCTCAGTGATCCGAACCGCGCACAACGCCGCCACAGAAGAGATCAGCCCGTCGATGACCACTGGAATCCGAAAGAGCGCTCCTCCTAAGAACACGCCGACAAGGCCTGCAATATCAAGGCCTCCCACCTTGGAAAGGACATCTATCACGTCGTCCGGTCTCGGTTCATGCTTCCGGATGGCTTCCCGGATCACGCGGATCTTTCTTCTAAGTCCTTCCGAGTCAAGGCCCGCGCCCTTTCCTGTGATATCCTCCACCCGCCCGCCAAGGAGCACGCCGGCGACTGCACTGCTGGTCGTGGTGTTGCCGATCCCCATCTCGCCGGTCGCAAGGATCTCGTATCCTTGCTCCTTTAATTCGGATACCATACCGATCCCCACCGCGATCGCCTTCCGGACCTCTTCCTCCGTCATCGCCGGTTCCTTTGCAAAATTCCTGGTTCCGTATGCAACCTTCCGTTCGCCCTTTGTAAGCGAAGGAACGTCCACTGCGATCCCGATATCCACCGGATAGACATCCACTCCCGCTACTTTGCTCATCAGGCACACACTTGCCATATCTCTGGTGAAGTTCTCTGCAACCACCGCCGTAACCTCCTGCCCGGTCTGGGTCACCCCCTCTTCCACCACACCGTTATCGGCGCACATGATGACAAGCCCCTTCTTCGTCAGATGAAAATCCGGCGTACCTTTGATCCCTGCGATCCGAACGATCGCATCCTCAAGTTTCCCGAGACTGAATAAGGGTTTGCCCACGGACAGCCATTGCTTCTTCGCCCGCTCCATTATAGCCGCGTCTGCCGGCCCGATCCTCTTACAGATCTCTTCTATCTCAAGATCCCTGTGGTTTTTAAGATTCCTCTGATTCATATGTATTTCCCTTCTTTCTCCCTGACAGCCCGAAACTTTCTCATTCTGTCCACGAATCTTCTGGCAAACAAAAGATTCGAGTAGTAGTGTATGTGCGGAAACCCCGCAAATGTATTTCCTTTCATATGAATGCAATCCCATGCAACATCCCGCCCCGGTTTTCTGGCAATACAGGCGTCTCCGTTATTTGAGCTGTCCCAGTAATGGAACTCGTGCCCCTTCAAGGTATCTCCCCGTTCCAGATATGCTCCGTCCTGATCTCCTTCGATCTCAACATATCCAAACCGTACCAGGCGGTCTTTTCGGACCGCACTCCCCTCTATGAAACCCGCCATCTCGTAATCTATTCCGTCCACGCCCTCCATCGACTCGTGCAGGTACAGGAAGCCTCCGCATTCCGCATGGCAGGGAAGCCCTCCCTCAAGCTTCGCCTTGATCTCCCTTCTAAGCCGGACATTTTCAGACAGCTCCTTCGCATACACTTCCGGATAGCCTCCTCCAAGCAACAGACCGCTGATCCCGTCCGGAAGGCACGCATCCGTAAGAGGGCTGAAAGGGACAAGCTCACATCCAAGCTCTTCGAAAAGCCTTAAGTTGTCCTTATAGTAGAAGCAAAAGGCAAGATCCCGGGCAACTGCCAGACGCAGCCCATCCGGCGATGCCTTCGCTGCTCTTTGTGCGCCTTCCGTTATCTTCAGATCTCCCGCCGCCCCTGCGATCCGCAGGATTGCTTCCAGATCCATGGTCTCTTCGAATACCTTTCCGATCTTTACAAATGCCTCCTGAAGATCCCGAAGCTCTCCCGGCACGACAAGTCCCAGATGCCTGCTCTCGATCTGAAAGATCGGATCCTCCGGAACATACCCTACCACCGGAACCGGATAGCCCATATCCCAAAGCCCCTGTTCGATCATCTTCTTCATCCTTCCATACACCGCCTTCGAGGTACGGTTCAGGATGATGCCTGCAATATGATGATCCTTTCGGAACGTAAGGAACCCTTTCAATAAAGCAAGGACAGACAGCGCGGCTCCCTTGCCGTTCACAGTCAGGATCACCGGCGCCTGAAGCGCCTTTGCCGTCTCGTAGGAGCTTGCCCTCTCACTGTCAAGCGCCATCCCGTCGTAATATCCCATCACCCCTTCGATCACCGTCACATCTGCTCTCCCTGCATGTTCCGCAAAAAGCCTCGTCATAACCTCCTGCCTTAAGAAGAACAGATCCAGATTCTGAGAGTCGATCCCCAGTACTTCCCGGTGGAACATCGGGTCTATATAGTCCGGTCCGCATTTTGCCCCGGCAACCCTGTATCCCCTGCTCCCGAATGCCTGCATCAGACCGCAGGCAACGGTCGTCTTCCCGCATCCGCTCATAGGCGCGGCGATCATAATTCTCGGAATTTTCATCGTATCCCCTTTCCCGCTATACGCGCGGAGATAATATAGATCGGATTCTGTGCCATCATCATATGATGATCTGCAACCTTCTTCGCCCGTGAGATACCTGCCTGGATGATCTCTACGTCCCAAAGAAGCCCCTTCTCTTCTGCCGTCAGCGCCTCCTTCACGGTTTCCAGCGTGATCGCATTCAGGACCACTCTTACCGAAGGGCTCTTCTCCCCTATACAGCGCAGGATCCCTTCCAGGCTGCCCAGACTGCCTCCGATAAAGACATGGGTCGGGGCTTTTAGATCCTGTAATGCCTCCGGCGCGGTTCCTTCTATGACCTCTACCTGATCCACACAGAATTTTCTTCGGTTCTGCCGGATCAGTTCTGCCGCTTCCGGCTTTCTCTCAATGGCATATACCTGTGCATTCTCATAGAGAACCGCCGCCGTGACGGCAATAGAGCCGGTGCCCGCCCCAATGTCATAGAACACGCAGCCTTCTGACAGCTCAAGTTTCGCAAGGCTGACGGCGCGGATCTCCTCCTTGGTCATGGGCACATTCCCCCGGATAAACGCATCGTCCCGGATCTGGACGCCTTTTTCCATAGGCGACGGATTCTCCACATACAGCGCCGCCAGACCTTGCAGATCCTCCGGCTGTATATCTGCTCCGCTGCGGCAGACAATGCTTTCATCCTTGTAGGAAAGATCCTTGCCGATCCAGATCTTAAGATCTGTCAGGCTATAGTCCTTGATCTTACTGCAGAAGTCTTCCGCCTGTCCGCTCCCGCCCAGAAGCAGAAATGTCTTCCGATGCCTTGCAACGATATGGATATAAGGCTGCTTTCGTCCATGGATGCTTACAAGCCGTGCATCCTCCCAGGAAACATGGAGCTTTGCCGCCAGGTATACGATGGAGGCGATCCCCGGGATCCCCTTTACCTCACAGAGATCTTTCAATAATCCATACAACTCTTTGGAACCGCTGTAGAAACCGATATCACCGGAATATAAGACAGCCGTCTTCTGATATTCCGGATGCGAAGCGATGATCTCCCGGATCCTCTCCGGCATATATTCGCAATGGACCGCCTTTCCCTCCATATGGATCGCCTCTAACATCCGCTTCGCTCCGATGACACAGTCGCTCTCCTGAATAGCCTTCCTCGCCTCCGCCGAGAGGGTTCCCTCGTTTCCCATCCCGATCCCGATCAGGAATGCCTTTCTCTTATCTGACATCTGATACCCCGTCCCTTCTTTCTGTCTCTTCCCTTTACTATTCTTTATCCCTGTAACCTCTGGGCGTGACCATCCTGCCATTTCTCTCTTTCGTCTGGCTGTTGCCGATGAATACGGTCGTAAACATGTCTGTCTGCGCATCTTTTAATTTCTCTAAGGAACAAAGCGTACTGCTCTGCCCTTCCCGCCCAATGTTCCTGACGATCCCGCATACCGTGTCTGCTGCCTTTGCCTCCAATAATATTTCACACGCCTTCTTAAGATGATCGTGCCTCTTCTTACTGGAAGGGTTATACAGACAGATACCAAAATCCGCCTCCGCCGCCGCCTTAAGCCTCTTTGCGATCTTCTCCCAGGGAGTCAGAAGGTCGCTTAAGCTTATGACTGCGAAATCATGGATCAACGGCGCGCCAAGTACCGCCGCTCCGCTTAATGCCGCAGTGATCCCGGGAACCACCTGAATCTCCGTATCCGGATGATCTTCGGACAATTCAAGAAGCAGCCCCGCCATGCCATAGACTCCCGCGTCTCCGCTGCACACCATCGCCACATTCTTCCCGCACTGCGCCTGTTCAAACGCGATCTGGCAGCGCCGCACTTCCTGCGTCATGGGCGTGGTAATAAATTCCTTCCCCTTTAACTCACTCTCTTCTAATTCCTTTTTCACCAGATCCACATACACCGTATAACCTGTCACGACGTCGCAGGAAGCTATTGCCTCCCTTGCTTCTGCCGTCATCTGCCCTGCATTCCCCGGACCGATCCCCACTGCATAGATCTTTCCCATATGATCCACCTATTTGCTTCCTTTCCGAAATTCTGTCGTAAACGCAGGATCATAAAGCTTAGAACGCCTGTACTCACTGTCCAGGAATCTGCCGACGATGATCAGCGCCGTCTTCGTGATCCCTTCTGCTTCTGCCGTCTCTGCCAGAGAACCTACGGTACACCGGCATACCTTTTCATCCTGCCAGGTTGCCTTATATACGACCGCCGCCGGAGTATCTTCCGGATAACCGCCTGCCTCAAGCTCTCTTTGAAGCTTCCGGAGCATCCCCGTACTTAAGAAGATCACCATCGTAGCCTGATGGGCGGCAAGATCCCGTATGGATTCCTTCTCCGGAACCTTCGTCCTCCCTGCCATCCGGGTGATGAGCACAGACTGGGAGATATCCGGGAGCGTGTATTCTGCCTTCAAGGCTGCTGCCGCCCCGCAGAAGGAACTCACCCCCGGACAGACGTCATACGATATCCCTTCCCGTTCCAGGACGTCCATCTGTTCCTTGACCGCGCCGTAGATACTCGGATCGCCCGTGTGGAGCCGCACCACCTTCCTTCCCTTCTTCTCGGCGCCGGCAATGACTTCTATCACTTCTTCCAGCGTCATATACGCACTGTTATGGATCTCGCAGCCTTCCTTGCAGCTCTCAAGCAACTGTGGATTCACCAGCGACCCTGCATATACGACCACATCTGCCTCTTCCAGAAGCCTCTGCCCCCGCACCGTGATCAGATCCGCCGCTCCCGGCCCCGCTCCTACAAAATGAACCATCTCTTCTCTTCCTTCCCTTCTTCATTTCTTTACTTCTTCCGACAGCTTCACTGCCTTCCTTGTCATACCGAGGATCCCGTACTTTGGCGAGAACATGACCGCACCGATCTCAAGGCTGTCTCCGGCGCGCTTTTCCAAGTGGTCTTCCATTTTCGCCATGATCGTCTTCATTGCCGGCTCTAAGAGTTTCTCCTCCGACATCCGCGCCAATGCCTCTGCGGTCGTGACGCTTCCCATGATCTCACGGATCACCTCCGTGCGGGCTCCGGCGAGCGCCGCATGCGCCGCCAGTATCTCGAACCTTCCGTCCGCCTGCTGCGAATGTGTATTCATGATTCCCGCGGCAACCTTGATAAGCTTCCCAATATGCCCCGCAAAAAGCAGCCCTTTCATCCCAAGCCTCACCGCGATATCAATGGTTTCTCCGATATAATTGCTGCACTTAACCGCCGCCTTCCCCTGATATCCCCAGGTATCACTGAGAAAATCACTTCCATAATTCCCGGGCACGGCATAACACACCTCATAACCGCCGCTTTTTATGACGCTCATCTGCGCATAGATCGTATCCACCAGCGCCTGCTCACTCATGGGTTCCACGATCCCGGTCGTCCCAAGGACAGAGATCCCTCCTTCGATCCCGAGCCTTGGGTTAAAGGTCCGCCTGGCAAGCTCTGTCCCTTCCGGGATCGAGATCACGACAGATATCCCCTTCTCATATCCATAAGAGGAACACACACCCTCCACCGCTTCCCGGATCATCTGTCTTGGGATTCGATTGATCGCAGGTTCTCCCACAGCCTGTTCAAGCCCCTTCCTGGTCACGATGCCGATCCCTTCGCCTCCCCGGATCTTAACCCCTTTCTCTTCGGTCTTCTCAACCTTCGCATAGACATAGACTCCGTCGGTCACGTCCGGATCGTCTCCGCTGTCTTTTTGGATCGCGCAGACGACTCCGCCTGGATTCCTTACGATCCGTTCCACATCCAGATAAAGCGTAACCCCTTTCGGCGTACGCAGCTTCACCTGCCCTACCGTCTCTTCTCCAAGAAGCATCTGCACCGCCGCCTTTGCTGCCCCCGCGGCGCAGCTCCCCGTCGTGTATCCGGTCCGCAGCTTCTTCTGATTCTTCCACACATACTGACTATCCATATCCCTTACTTCCAATACACACATTCTATATCATCCCTGGCTTTTACTTCTTCTAATAAGTCCCGAAGCCGCTCGTTACAGCTCCCCCACGGGATATCCGTATAGATCACCCTGCTGCACTTTGACACTGCCCGTCTCGCTTCTTCATACACAGGATCACTGATCTCCTGAAAAGGCTTCTCAAGGATCACCTGTGCCGCAAGATGTCTGGCAAGCTGATAATCCACGTCATTCTGATACAGGATTCCCGCAATAAATGGAATCCCCTCCCTCTGAAGCCGCCGATAGACCGGGATCCCGCCGCCGCACGCTGAGACCACCATCGTCGCAGCCTCGCCCTCCGGCGGCGGAAGCTCGATACTGCCGAAGACCGGATCAAAACTTCCCTTCTCCATCCCATATAACTCCCGGATAAACGCTTCCTTCAGAAGATCTTCCGGCGCTTTGCAGCCGTACGCCTCTCCCGCCTTCACCGGCAGCACCTTGTCTGATACCTTGCCCGCAAGATCGATCTCATGCAGGGACATGACGACCGTGATCCCCTGCTCTTTTGCCATCTTGCGTAAGATGGCAAGAAGCTCTAACTTATACTTGATATCCAGAAATGACGTCGGTTCATCCAGCACCAGGATCTCCGGCTCCTGGCAGATCGCCCTTGCAAGCAGGATCCGCTGCTTCTGCCCGTCGCTTAAGGAGGTAAAAAGCCGGTTTCTAAGATTCCCGGCGCTCACGAGCTTCATCGCCTCGTCTACCTTCTCTTCGTCCTCCCTGCAAAGGATACCAAGCCTCCCGGTATAGGGATACCTGCCGGTGGCAACGATATCATGGCAGGTCATAAGCTCCGGCCTTACACGGTCAGTCAAGACCACCGCCATCTTCCGGGCGAGCTCCCGGTAGGTAAGCTTACTTAGTTCTTTCTCTCCGATGACGACTCTTCCTCCCAGGATCTGAAGCTGCTTCGTGATACTCTTAAGGATCGTCGACTTCCCCGCACCGTTTGGTCCCACCAGCGTCAGGATCTCGCCTTTCCTTAAGTGAATACATACCTGGTTGAGCAATGCCCTGCCCCCATAGCCTACCTTAAGATCCTCCGTACGAAAATAATGATCCCCCATACTACTGCTTCTCCTTCTCACGATGTACCAACATCCAGATAACCACCGGCGCCCCAAAGACAGACGTCACCGTACTGATATTCAGCTCCAGCGGCGCAAAAGCCATCCGCGCGGCGAGATCGCAGAACATACAGAACACCGCGCCGCCAAGGAACGAAGCCGGTATCACCACCAACGGCTTCGAGGTATGGAGCGCCAGCTTCACAAGCTGCGGAACGGCGATCCCCACGAATGAGATCGGGCCTGCAAATGCAGTCACACAGGCAGAGAATACACTGGAGAGCACGATCAATATGACCCGGAAGATCCGGATATCCACCCCCATGCTCCTGGCGTAAGCCTCGCCCATCTGATAGGCGCCGATCGGCTTGGACATCAGGAATGTAAAAGCAAAGGTTACGGCTACGACCGCAGCAGCAACTTTCACATTCCCCCAATTCATCCCGGAGAAACTCCCCATCGACCATCCCCGCAGGCTTACGATATCCGAATCCTCCGCAAAGGTTATGATAAAATCCGTAACTGCCGAACAGATATAAGAGATCATGATCCCTGCAACCAGAAGCGCCGACATATTCCGAAGCCTTTTTGCCGCCAGCAGCACAAAGCTTACCGATATCAGTGAGCCTCCAAAGGCAGAACCGATCAGCGCAAACGACGTCATACTGCCGATGCTGCCTGCAGAACATATCATCACCAACGCTACCATCATCTTTGCTCCCGACGATATCCCAAGGATAAACGGTCCTGCGATCGGATTATGGAAGAATACCTGGAGCAGGAAACCAGACAGGGACAACGCCCCTCCTAAGATCGCAGCCATCAGGATCCGGGGCAGGCGGATCTGCCAGATAATATGGTATCCCGTTCCTTCCTCCCGCCCGGCGGTCAGGATCTCTAAGATCTCCTTCACCGATATGTTCACCGTCCCCGTATTGATATTGATCAGCACCATTAGAAAAAGCGCCAGAAACATCACCGTAAATACTGCCGCATAGCGGCTCCTCCTACTCTCTGTCATTCCTCCACCCTGTATAAAAATGTCATCTCATCCTCATCGCCCTCGGTCAGCATGATATGGATATCCGCGATCATCTCAGATACAAGATCCGTCGCCTGATAAAATTCCTTATCCGTACAGAAGACATTTCCTTCCTTCACCGCTTTCATATCCTTCAAGACCTCGTCCTTGGCAGTCAGTTCCTCCATGGAATCTAATTCCTCGTCGATCGAAGCATTATAGATCAGGTAATCCGCGTCAGCCGCAGCTGCATAGAATTCCTCCATCGAGATCGCCGCCGTGCCCTCTTTCTCCACAACATCGCAAAAAGGATAAGCGCCGCCTGCGATCTCGATCATCTTCGCTATATAATCCGTGCCTGTCCTTATCACCGCCTGGCCGCTTGAATTGATATAGAAATACACCACCGACTTGCCGGTATTCCCGGTCCCTTCAAGCTCATGAAGGATCTTTGTCTGCTCGTTAAAAAACGCATCCGCCTCTTCTTCTTTGCCAAGCAGCGCGCCATAGACCCTGATCCATTCCACTCTGCCCAGCGGATGCCCTTCATTGCTGGAGCAGTCGATCAATACCGGGATCTCCATCATCTGAAGCATCTCCTGTACCTTCGGCGTGTGATGGATCATCTGGGATTCCACCGCCAGGCCGCACCCTTCGTCCACCAGCATCTCATAATCCGGCTCACTGTATTTCCCCGCAAATTTTATCCTGCCTTCTTCCATAGCCTCTCTTGCGGCATCCACATACCAGTCATCCGCCTTAAGCCCGCTGAACCTGACCGCATCTAGCCCGTCCAGCGCATGGAATAATGCCATCGTCGCAGTACCGGCGACATAGATGCGCGCAAGCGGCTTTTGCAGAACCACAGTCTCTTCCGGCAGATCCTCCGGCACAGCCGCCCCCTCCGGCACCACCAGATAGGTAAGGCTGTCTTCTACAAGGATTGCCTGATAGCCGTCATTATAATAATAGATATGAAAGCCCTCCGCAAATTCCGGCTTAAGCATCGACTGACAGGTAAGGCCCCCGATCTTCGGCGCATCTTCTATACCGTACTGCCGCCCCTTTTCTTTCTCCCAAACCTGCGCTCCTTCTTCCGCCGCCGTCTGTACATCAGGAACCTCTTTCTCCTGCCGCCTGCCGCAGCCGCCTGCCGCGATCCCCGCCGTAAGCAGCAGCACCAGGATCTTGAACCCTGCTGATAAAACACCCTTACGAAACTTCCCCGCACCCAAAGATAATTTCATACACTTTCCTCCATTCATCCTGCCCCTCCTTGGTCTTCTCCCTGGACGCCAGGTCAACGAACATCGGGATCCCCAGCTCCTCGCAGTACTCCAAAGTCTCCGTATATTTCCCCCGGCGCGAAGCAGATCCCTCTGCCGGAAGGATCTCTGCCGGCATGACCGCCAGATCACATCTCTCCTTCACAAGCGCCTTATAGTCAACGTCGTCATACGTACCGCCGAATACGGCATCTTGCTCTTTGGCCGAGCCCTCCGCTTCCTCTATACCGATCAGTGCAAGATGCTTCCATTGTCCGGAATCCTCCATCCACGCAAGAATCGGCAGAGACGCGGCGTATGCATGGAAGGCAGCTTCTCCTTCCCTTTGCGCCGGACGCCTGATCACCGTCATCTCACGTTCAAGCCCTGCCGGGATCCCGGCGTCAGCCGGCGCCACCAGATAGCGCAGGATCTTCGTATCCTCCTCTGTCTGAGGGTCGGTCTCGATGCAGGTGATCCCGCCTTCATAATGAAAGATCTTATAATTCGCGGCATATTCCGCCTCCGTCTCTTCTATAAACGTCAATCCCGCGATCTTCGGCGCTGTCTTACTTAACTCTGACGGCGACAGCCCGTTATCCCCCGCAGAAGCCTTTGCCCCGGATCCTTTGCTGTCTTTTGCTTCGATGTACACGAAGACGGTGTAGGAAATCTCGTGTGCAGACGACATCTTTGTCGTGCATCCAATGACCGTATTATTCTGATTCAACCGCACCGGTATCTCAAAAGTAGAAGTATCCTCCGTGTTTACTCCCTCGTAGGTTCTGCCCCCTACCTTGACATAACTATAAGAACCACTGTCAAAGACCAGCGACGCATACGCCCTGCCATCCTGGACCGACACTTCCGGACAGCTTATCGTCACCTTCCCGGTTCCTCCGGAGAATCCAAACTGATCCGGCGTATACCTTCCGTCCTCTAGGCGCGCCAGATCCGCCTTGCCCGCGGCATCTGTAACATCTGCCTGCTCCGGTCCCGGCGCAGGCATCTCTTTTAAGAACCCACTGCAAAGGACGAGCAGGATACAGAAGACAGCCACGGCCAGGATCACCCGCCGTTTTCTCTTCGGACTCATTCCCATAGCGTATTCTTCCCCCTCTTTTCTGCTAAAGAAGATTTTTTAGATTTTTTAGATTTTGTTGGAAAATGTAACAAGAACTCATTACGATCACATAGAAAGGCTGATCCGTTCACCGCCTTATGGCAGACTTCTGATCTTCATAAACACATGCCTCTCCCCATGTAACGCCCGTAATCCCCAAGCGCTGCAGGCAGGAAAAGCTTTCCCTTTTCAACACTTGGCCATAATCCCGTAACCATATATGCGCTCCAAAGCGCCGTCTAAAAGCGGGTGTTCTGACTTAGGTATCTTCACGGACATTCCGCCTTCCCATAGGACGATCCCTACAGTGACCTAAGAACCGCCCCAGGAGATCCAACCTGTGACAATTCTTAATGGAATACCGCTCCTCCAATACAGCAACGGGTATTGTGCAGGATTCTCACCTGCTTCCCCAGCCTTACGATCGACACTAATCTGTCAATGTACGGCATATACTTTTAAACTGTTCTGTTATGCTTTATATCTATTCTATACTTTTTTTATATTTATTCAATACCTGTTCTTAAATTTCTTCTATATATTTGGAACCTTCTATTCAATTCCTCGCAGACCTCATCCGGTGTTCTTCCCGATTCCCTGGGGTGTCTGACCACGATCATGGTTGTTCCTGTCTCGGAACACGCCTGTATCTTCTCCTTCATCCCCCCCGCGTCTCCGGTCTCCTTCGTCACGAAGAACCTTGCTTTTGCATAATGGATCGTTGCGATATTCATCTCCTTTGAGAAGGGCGCCTGCATCGCGATCAGATTTCTTCCGGCAAATCCACATTCCGCAGCCGACCGCACAGAATCCGGGACAGAAAGTACCCGCACGTAACACCGCGTCCGGTAAGCCGGTATCTCACAGAATCTCCTCAATTCCTTGCTTCCGGTGGTGATCAGGATATTTCCCTGTGTAGATCGCAGATAATCTGCCGCCTCTTTGACAGAGGCAACATAGATCGTCTCCGCCGGCATCTCCTTTGGCTCTTTCATCTCTTCCCGCAGGCATCTGATATATTCTACCGGAATCTTCCCGCAGGCGCACCGGATGTTGGCGGTAACTTCCGCCGCAAAAGGATGCGTGGCGTCGATCACAAGATCGACGGAATCCTCCCTGATCAGAGCAGCCATCTCTTCCTGTCCCATCCTGCCGCAGACAACCTTCACTCTGTCATTCTTAACGGCGATGTCTCTCCCGTACTCCGTAGCAACACTTAAGATGATATCCAGGTCGAATCCCTGCAGGAACCTAAGCACCGTCTGACTCTCCGTCGTCCCGCCGAATATCAGCACTCTGGGAATCTTCTCCTTCTTATCTTTCAATCCTTCCACCGCATACCTCTCCTACTGCTTCTCTTCTTTCCCTCTAAATGTAAGGACCGGCAGCTCTTCCACAAGAGCAAATGTCATTCCGTCCATGACTCTCTTTGGCTGCAGCAGCCTTCCCTGCGGCATACAGCACCTCGCCGCCCGTTCACACACATTATCCACTCCTGTGACCTCCAAGACAAAGCCGGAACCCGCCATCCTGCCCGGAACCTCTTTGAGCCTTGAAGCCGGGTACGTATAGAAAGGAATGTGATGCTCCGAAGCAAATTCCAGGATACCGGGCTCTTCCTTCTTAAGGTCAATGCTTGCCAGCTTCGCAACGTTACCGAGATCAAGCCCATACTCCCAGAGCACCTTTGACAGCGCCGCCTCGATCTGCCGCTTCGTCGTTCCCCGCCGGCACCCGATCCCTGCCGCCACCCTGCCGGATCCGGAAGGCTCCAGTATCAATATATGATCCCCGTACATTCCTTCTTCTGCATGTTCCACCACCGCGATCCCGTATGTGAAGCCATGAAGCTCCTCCATACAGGCACACCGTACAAGCCCGGAAGGCAACGGATCTTCTGCCGGCAGCTCGCTATAGAAACCCACCGGCGTATCTTCTAACTCCGCCGCTGAGATCTTCGTCACGAGAGACCTGTCGGTGATCCTAAGCCGATTATCCTTTGCAAATACGTCGACTGCGAATTTCTTCCTCACATCTGTCGCTGTCGTGATCACAGCCGCAGCGTGCACAGACCTCTCGATCTCCCTGGCAATCTCAACCGCACCGCCCATATGCCCGGAAAGAAGCGGGATCACATACTCGCCTTTCTCATCCATCACCAGCACCGCCGAATCCGTATACTTATCCCTGACCCAGGGGGCGATATATCTGACGGCGATCCCGGCGGCGCCGATGAACAAGAAGTCCTTCTTCCCCCACTGCCGTCCGATCCACGCCTTTATATCCGTATCCGGCGCTTTCAGATCCCAGGTCCCTTCAAGCCTTGAAGTGGTATACCCCTCGCACAGATAGCCGCAGTCCGATAGCTTCTCCTGTACGCAGCGGTTCAATCTATTTGCCTCTCTGGTAAAACTAAATACTGCTATTGCTTTATCATTTTTCATACACACATCAAATTCATCCGTCTGACACCCCGATCCATTCCAGAAAACAGGCGCTATAAATTCACAAGCGCCAGAAGGCTTGGAACCAGCGTATCTGTCGACGTTGCCATTACATTGTTGAGGAACAATACGTTCTTGATCTCTTTTTCCGCGATCAGTTCTGTCAGGCTCTTCGGATAGAACCGATAATCCACCACATACACGTACTCATAATGGTCTACAAGAAACGGTACAAAGGCATTCCCGTAAGATTCTTTCACCACAAGACAGGAACTGCCGTCACTCTTCTTCGGATTATGGATCCACGCAAGCGGCTGGTCGCTGCCGATGAAGCAGTTATATTTGGACGCCGAGTTCCACCCTGACACATCCGTGATCACCTTATAATCCATCGTAGTCCCATTCTTATCAAGAAACTGCATATCATTCGTCGCCAACGGGATATACGCCGTCACGGAATCCGGATTATTCCCCAGCGCCGGCGCCTGATTACAATACGAATACATGGTTCCCAGGAAATTATCAAACGTCATCGTCTCATAACTGTCGATCGGCGTCGGCTTCATGTCCTGAATATCCATGAATTCACAATATGCATAATATGCTCCCAGCGCCGTCCAGTGATGATCGCTCCGGAAATACAGATATTCATCATTGTGATTCTCCAATGCAGCGAACACATCCACCGTCGTCACCTTATCATCCAGCCTGTCATAGATATACTGCACCGCTTCCTTCTGGTCGTTGCTGCCTAAGTCCTTCTGCAGCTTGGAATCCAGATATACGCCGCTGCTGATCGGCACTACCATATCATATATCTTTACCTCTTCTTCATCCACTTTATTCACCAGTGCATTCACTGCTTCTATGTAGTCGTCCGTAACATCCTGGCTGAATCCAAACAGACTGAACGCCGTGTCTTCCGCCAGATAGACTGCGCCGAATTGTTCCTGGATCTGCTCGATCGCGCGCTGTTTCGTACCGTCTTTCAATGTCTTATCCTGCTTCTTATCCGCAGGCTCGGCATCGGTATCCACTTTCTTTTCCTTTTCTTTCTTTTCTTCCGTGTTGTCCGCCGACACCTGCATACTTCCGTAGATCTGTGTCTTCTGTATCCCGTAAGCAGAACGGAACTTCATATTCCGGGAGATCAGCCAGTCGCGGAACGGAAAGGTATCCGCATACCATGTATTCATACTCTCGAAGAATTCCCCGTTCCACACCGTCTCAAGCGTAGGCTTCGGGAATTTCGCCAGTGTACGCTTCTCAACAGCCGATTCCTTCGGACGCAATGGGATGATCAGCGCAATCAATGCAAAGAAAAGCAGGACTCCCGCAAATACATAGATTTTCTGCCTGACGTATTTCTTCTTTCTCCTTCTCCTCTGTCTCATATTTTACTGCCCTTCCTCTAGAATTGAAAATATAAAAACGGATTGTAACTGTTGCCTACAAGCGCCATCGTCGCGATGATGACAAGCACCGACGGCCCCGCCACTTCGATCACCATATAGACATAACGCACAGCCTTGACCCTGCCAAGCCTCTTCCGTCCCCAGTGATAAGCATTCCTAAGCAGCGGCGTACTGGCAATGATGGCTGCCGCTATAAAAAACATATTATTCTCAAAGGTCATACCAATCTCCATACTGGTGAAACCATTGCCGTTCAATCCAAACATTCCCTTCAGCACGTGTCCGAGATACGGCATACTGCTGAATTTAAAAAGTATCCATCCAAAGTATACGACTATCAGCGTATAGATATGTCTGACCGCTTTCGGGAGCTTCTTGAGCCTGTCCAGAAAACCATTCTTCTCGATCACCAGGAATACATAGTAGAACAGCCCCCAAAACACAAAGTTCCAGTTCGCGCCATGCCACAGCCCCGTCAGCGCCCATACGGCTAACAGATTCAGCATAGTCCTTCTCTGTCCTTTCCGGTTGCCGCCAAGCGGGATATAGATATAATCCCGGAAAAAGGAGCTCAGGGATATATGCCAGCGTCTCCAGAAATCCGTCACCGAATCCGCCATATACGGATAGTTGAAATTCTCTTTAAAATGAAATCCTGTCATCCACCCCATCCCGATCGCCATATCGGAATACGCCGAGAAGTCCAGATAGATCTGTAACATATACAACAGTACGCCAAGCCACAGCCCGGCTGCCGGTATCTCACTAAGCTCAGCCAGTTTCTGCGGGAACATCGCATCTGCGATCTCCGCACAGGAATTTGCAAATACAGCCTTCTTCACCAGCCCTATCGTAAAACGGTTGATCCCCTCGCCTACTTCTGACAGTTTCACTTTGCGGTTCTCTATCTCGTACGCAACGTCTTTATAGCGGACGATCGGTCCTGCGATACACTGAAAGAACAATCCCGCATACAGAAGCACCAGCCAGTACTGCCTCTGCGCCTTCACATCTCCCCAGTACACGTCGATCACATAGGAGATAAGCTGAAATGTATAGAACGAGATCCCGATCGGCAGGATGATCTCGGGGAGATCCTTGGGAAAACCGGTAATGCTCTTAAGGTTTGACAACAAAAAACCGGCATATTTATAATATGCCAGAAGACCCAATTGCAGACCGATCCCGGCGATCAGAAAAATCTTCTTTCGCAGCGGATCGTCCCTGTTGTCATCGATCAGGATCGCCGACAGCCAGCTGATCACACACATCAGCAACAGGATCACAAGATATTTCGGACCGCCCCATGCGTAGAAGATCAGGGACGCTGCCAACAATACGATATTCTTCTTATTCAATGAATCCATAAAGCAATAGATCATCATCGTAAATGCAAAAAACAAAAAGACAAATAAAAGACTCGAAAAAACCACGGCTCTTTCCTCCATTTTTATCCATGCCTGTCCCTATACCGGCTGACGTCTGCCTTCCGGGCAGATGAAAATGCGGCGAGAACAGCGGGTATGCGCCGGAACCATAGCCTCTTGCTTCATCCGCCGTACCAACTTATACTAGTTTAATACATTTATCTACATTATTCAAACATATTCTTCACAATTTGACATTTTTTAACACGGCAGCGAGATAAAAAAAGAAACATTGTACCCTTAGTCTACTGATATACAATGCTTCATAAGATTATAACTCTTCCCATTTTCCCATTAAATAGGATTTTAACGTATTTATAATATTTTCTGCTTTCTCCAACTGCTCTTGTGCCTGTTCTCTTGATATCACTACAAAATCCTGATAATCCGCTTTTTCTCTCAAACGAAAAGCTGTGCACATTCCAAATCTTCCCGGGCACTCTCAAAACGGTATTTTGACAGATCTTTTATGCTGCCGTCCATAATACAACTCCTTCCTGCATTACATTCTGATAGAAAGGGGTAATCTTCTGCCACTTGCAGAACATTTCATAATCAATGTCTATCACAGAAAAAACTTTATCATATTCCAGATTCATATCCACAATAAACTCCGATAATTTTCCTTCTGTCTCTTTATCCAGATTTCCCTGCATCAAAATAGCCACATCGACATCTGATTCCTCCGTATTTGTTCCTCTTGCCGCAGAACCATACAGAATAATACCAATCACTCTGTTCTTCATAATTTCAAGGATTCCATCCACTAACTCCATTAAAATTTTTTCATCCATAGGCGGCCTCCCTTCTATTATAGATTATTATACCCATTTAAAATAAGAGCGTCAATGCCCTTGCTTACAGTTTCACTGATGTCCGGTTATTATCTGGATTTTCCGTATATGATCGGTTTGTCTACCATATTCAAAAAGTCTGGGAATGCCCTCGTTATAAGGATCCCCAGACTTATGGCTGCTATTTCAACTCTTTATTCCCGGATCTTACCAATCCGTATAGATATCAATCGTACCGCTCGCGCATCCCGTATCATAGACGATACCGGGTCCTAATGATGTCTGAACCACCGTTCCCTTCGGATAATCGCTGCTTGCTAAGCACAGATATCCGTTCGCATCCCGGATCGTACCATCCGAAGCCACATGCCGTCCCGGAATATTCAATCCATGTCCCGGCAGGACTCTCTGGCTGTAATATGTCTCACGATGGCCGTTGAAATAATTCACGCCCTTGTCTTTCGTAAGAACACCGTCTCCGGACGGATAAACGTAACCGCCGTTACCTCCGGATGATCCGTTGCTATTTCCGTTCGAAGGCTTATTATTCCCTCCGGTTGTCGGCTTATTATCATTCTGAGACGTCTGCGCTGCTTCTTTCGCCGCTTCGGCTTCTTTCGCCGCTTTCGCTGCCGCAGCAAGTTCCTTCGCCAACTGCTCGTCCTTCAGCTGATTGATCTTTGTCTCCAACGCTGCCAGATCCGCCGATGTCGACGCAGCCTTGGCTTTAAGTTCCTCCCGGTTCGCACTGAGTTCCCCTTCAAGCTTCAGGCAAGCCTCCTGCTGCTCCTTCAGATACTCTTCTTCTGTCTCGATCGCATAACGTAATTCCTGAAGTTCCTCAAACATATTACGGTCATACTCACTCAGAGTCTGTACAAAATGCACCTTATTCACGAAGTCCGCCAGACTCTCCGCCGAGAAGATCAACCCCAGGATCGGTTCTCCGCTGTTCTCGTAGATATACTGGATCCGGATCTTCATCTCATCATAATAAGCCTCTTCGTTCTTTCTGGCAATAGCGAGCTGTTCTTCCGTCTTCGTAATATCTGCGTTCACTGCCTCGATCTCAAGTTCATTCTCAGCGATCTTAGCGCCTATCTCGAGTAATTCTCCGTTAATACTGTCCAAAGTATTCTCCAGATCCGATGACTTGTTCTCCAGGCTGCTGATCTCGGCTGCAAAGATCTCCGAAGCCGAACCCAGCACGCATACCGAACACAAGCACGCCGTCATCACTCGTAACTGTCGTTTTAATGTTATCCTCATAATACCTTTCTTTCCTGCGTTATTTTGGGAACCGAACTTCACACCTAATTCCCAAGGTTTCTATTATGCCTTTCCTATTTTACTATTTTTCTGTTAATTTGTCAATCAATCATAAGAAAATATTACAAAAGTATTACGAAAATCATATGAATTCCTGAATATTCCTAATTGTATATTTCTGCCAACAAAAATACTCTTGCCCCAATTCCTCGGAACAAGAGATATCTATCAATGCCTTATCATCTTATGCGATCTTAGCCTTTGCTGCTTCTGCCAGGGAAGCAAATCCTGCCGCGTCGTTTACTGCCATCTCAGCCAGCATCTTTCTGTTAATGTCAATATTAGCCAACTTCAGCCCATGCATGAACTTACTGTAGGACAGACCATTCAGTCTTGCCGCAGCGTTGATACGTGCGATCCACAGCTGACGCATCTGACGCTTACGCTGCTTTCTTCCTGCATAAGAAGAAGTAAGCGCTCTCATCACAGACTGCTTTGCTACTCTATACTGTTTTGAACGTGCTCCTCTATATCCTTTCGCCAGTTTTAAAACTCTGTTATGCTTCTTTCTAGCGTTCATTCCGCCTTTAATTCTTGCCATGTCCTGTCTCCTCCTTCAATACTTTGATCCATGATCTTATAGATATGGTAATACTTTCTTCATGTTCTTTACATTTGTTTCATCAGTAATGATTGATTTCCTAAGATTTCTCTTTCTCTTTGCAGATTTCTTAGTTAAGATATGGCTCTTATAAGCTTTATTTCTTTTTAATTTTCCTGTACCTGTTTTTTTGAAGCGCTTTGCAGCTGCTCTATTTGTTTTGATCTTTGGCATGATAATTTCCTCCTTAAATTTTGTAAATATATTTTTAACGTTTTTCAGTTAAAACCATACTCATGTTCCTGCCTTCCAGTTTCGGCGCTTTCTCAATGGTCGCCACATCCTTAAGCATTTCCGCAAAATCATCCAGAATATGTCTGCTCTGCTGCACATGTGCCATCTCACGCCCTCTGAAACGCAGAGTTATCTTAACTTTATTGCCTTTGCAAATAAACTTCTTGGCATTATTCACTTTCGTGTTCAGGTCGTTCGTATCAATATTAGGTGAAAGACGCACTTCCTTTACTTCAACGGTCTTCTGCTTTCTCTTCGCCTCTTTTTCCTTCCGTGCAAGCTCATATCTGTATTTCCCATAATCAATGATCTTGCATACCGGCGGCTGAGCCTTTGGCGCGATCTTCACAAGATCCAGTTCTGCTTCCTGGGCAAGCCTCATCGCCTCTTTGATCGGCATAACGCCCTTCTGCTCTCCGTCTTCTCCAATTACTCTTACTTCCTTGTCTCTGATCTGCCCGTTAATCATTAAATCGCTAATAGTCGTGCACCCCCATCATCTAAAAATAAAATAAGTGAATAGTTCCAGACTATCCACTTATCACATCTGCACAATTCTTCCGCCTGCAAATGATATCACGGCGATATCATTCTCCGGGAATCTTCATACGTCATATCAAACCAATAGTCACCCCATCGTGCTATGGTGAGAGTGGATACTCTGCTTCTTTTGACCTCACATAAAGATAATTTATCACATTCTGCCTTCCCTGTCAATACCTGATTTATCTTTTTATCAAACCTTAAAGCATCCTCCTCCGATAAATTCCCGCAGAAGTGAATTCGTCGGTACATTCTCGCTTCCGATCCCCACGAAATAATCCAGGAATTTCAACAGACGCTTCGCCTCCACATACTCCGGGCAATTTCTGTCTATCCCAAAGAGCAGCGGCTCCACATAGATCTTGAGTACCGCCAGCTCATAGATCAGCGTCGAATTAAACATCACGTCCGCCTCCTCCTGGAACGGAAAGATGAATTTCTCTTCTCCCCGCCTTACGGATTCCCACATACTTATGGTTCTCTGCGCGGAGGAGCCTCTGGTGCGGGCATCCCTCACGATACGCCTCAAAAGCCTTCCGTCCGTAGTCGGGATACGGTCATGCTCATCAATATTCAGCTGCGTCAGAGCGCTGATATAGATCTTGAATTTATTCTCATCCGCAAGCTGCTCTGTAAGCTTCGGATTCAGGCAGTGGATCCCCTCGATCACCAGGACGTCGTTCGGCCCGAGCTTCTTTGCCTGCGTCCCATACTCCTTATGCCCCGTCACAAAATTAAACGTCGGGATCACCACCTCCCTGCCTGCAAGCAGTTCCTTTAGCTGCCGGTTGAACAGCTTCACATCCACGGCTTCCAGACATTCAAAATCATAAGCGCCGGTCTCGTCTCTTGGGTTCTCGTCCCGTTCTACGAAATAATTATCCATAGCGATGGGATGCGGCGTCAGTCCGTTCGCCCGAAGCTGTATGGACAGCCGGTGGGAAAATGTCGTCTTCCCCGAAGACGACGGTCCTGCGATCAATATGAACTTCAGCTCAGGACGGGCGGCGATCTGCGACGCGATCTCCGCAATCTTCTTCTCCTGCAGCGCTTCCTGGACCAGCACGATGTCATGGACCGCATTCCTTGTTATCTGCTCATTCAATTCGCCGACCGTCTCAATCCCCTGCATATCCCCCCAATGAACCGATTCCTTCAGCACATGGAATAATTTGTTCTGCGGCTCGAAGGCAGGCACCTCCCTTGCCGCAGACGCCGCAGGCATCTGCATCACGAAGCCTTCGTCATACAAGTAGAGCTTGAAATACTTCAAATATCCCGTGCTTGGAACCATATAGCCATAATGATAATCCTCGAACTCATTCAGGCTGTATATATTCACCTTGGATACCCTGCGGTAGTGGAATAACTTTTCTTTGTCATGCATCCCATGATGGCCGAATAACTCGATCGCCTCATCCGTGCTGACGGACCTCTTATGGAGCGGCATATCCTTATCCGCCATCTCATGCATCCTCGCCTCAACCTTATCTAAGAATTCCTGGTCTAAGATGATCCTGCCTTCCACCGTACAGTAATACCCCTTACTGACAGAGAAATGAATCCTCACCTTGTCAACAAGCTCATGCCCCGCCACATCATAAACTGCCTTCACCAACATCAGGCTCATACTCCTCTGATAGGTCCTGTGTCCGATCACACCGGCAGTAGTCTCAAAACGGAGGGTACAGTCCTTCTTCAGAGTCTTAAAGAGCTCCTGAAGCTTGCCGTCGACGAATACCAGTACAATATCGTCTTTATGATCTTTCTGAAATCCCTCGGCGATCGTGCGGTATGTAGTGCCTTCCTCGTACAGACGGGTCTCTTCGCCGATCCGCACCTGATACATCTTCTTCTCCATAGTCCACCTCTCCTTTTCTATACTGTCACAAACGGATGGCGCACCGGCGCAGCCATGACCCGGACGCCCTCAAGCTCATGTGCAAGATATCCCCTCATATCCTCTGCAAAAATATATTCAAGCCCATAATGCCCCGCGTCGATCACCGCCAACCCCTGCGCTTTTGCGTCGATTCCTTCATGATGGCCGATATCTCCCGTGACCAGCACATCTGCATGCTTCCTAAGCGCCGCTTTGATCACACTCTTTCCGGAACCCGGGCATATGGCAAGCCTCTCCACCATACATTCGGGATCCCCGAACACCCGGACCGATCCCAGACCAAACGTCTGCTTCACTCTCTCACAGCACTGTCTTAATGTGACCGCCTTCTCAAGCCGTCCGATCCGTCCGATCCCTTCTGTCTTCTCTGCGCGATCCTCATATGTGACTTCCAACACCTCCGGCTCCTTCAATCCCATAAGATCTCCCGACCGGCTTGCCATCCCCATCACGTCATAATTCGTATGCATGGCATAATATGAGACATCACTGCGTATCAGCTCAAGAATACGCCTTCCGATAAAATCCTCGTTCGTGATCCGCTTCATGCCGCTAAAGATCAGCGGATGATGCGTAATCAGCATGTCTGCTTCCTGCTCTACAGCCGCATGGATCACCTCGTCCGATGCATCCAATGCGATGTAGATACACCCAACTTCCTTGTCATCCCTTCCGGCAAGAAGCCCTACGTTATCCCAGCCAAGCGCGTATTCTCTGGGATATCTCCGCTCTATTATATCTATAACCTCTCTGCATATCATATCTATTCCGCCCTCTTCTAATTATTCGGGTTAATACAATAATACCCCAAAGCCCGGCTGATGATCATCATCTCCCGCCGGATCTCTTCTCTTCTTCGCGCCGCGCCCTCACTGCCGACATGATGGTCGAGCTGCCGGAATATTCCTTCCCGGATCTCAAGCTCTCTGTGAAGGAATCTCTCTAGCACAGGATGCTTCTTCTCCAGAAGACGCTTCCCGAAAATATATTCACATTCCGCATATCTGGGCGACTCGCCGTGAACCGCGCGCATCATCGTATAGAATTTCCCGTCTTCTTCCACCATATCTTCATCTACAATATCCATATGACGATCCAGAAGATATTTCCGCACCCTCCACACTTCTGACTGCGGCTGCAGCACACATGCCTTGAGCGTATCCACGATCCCGCTTCCTTCTTCAAGGATCCGGACGATCAAGCCGCCGCCCATCCCTGCCGCGATCATCGTATCCACTTCTCCTTGCTTCAGCGCGCTAAGCCCGTCCGACAGCCTCGTCTCGATCTTTCCTTTCAGCCCGTGCCCGATAATATGCATCCTGGCACGCTCAAGCGGTCCTCCGTTTACATCCATCGCGATCGCTTTCACGGCGATCTGCTGCTCCACCAGATAGATCGGTATGTACCCATGATCCGTCCCGACGTCTGCAACAGAGGCGCCCTCTGTCACAAGACCTGCAACCGCATAAAGTCTTCTTGATAGTTCCATAGGCGCCTCTTTCTTAATCCAGATAATCTCTTAATTTTCTGCTGCGGCTCGGGTGGCGCAGCTTCCTGAGCGCTTTCGCCTCAATCTGGCGGATACGCTCTCTGGTCACGTCAAATTCCTTCCCGACCTCCTCAAGCGTACGCGCACGTCCGTCATTCATGCCAAAACGTAATCTCAATACCTTCTGTTCCCTCTCCGTCAACGTATCGAGGACTTCATCCAACTGTTCCTTCAAAAGCGTCTGCGCCGCCGCTTCCGCAGGTACCGGCACATTGTCATCCTGGATAAAATCTCCCAGATGGCTGTCCTCTTCCTCACCGATCGGCGTCTCTAAAGAAACCGGTTCCTGCGAGATCTTAAGGATCTCCCGGACTCTCTCCACAGGCATGTCCAGTTCTTCTGCGATCTCTTCCGGCGTAGGCTCACGCCCAAGCTCCTGCAAAAGCTGCCTGGACACACGGATCAGCTTATTAATGGTCTCCACCATATGGACAGGGATCCGGATCGTCCTTGCCTGGTCTGCGATCGCCCTGGTGATCGCCTGGCGTATCCACCAGGTCGCATAGGTACTGAACTTGAATCCCTTCTGATAATCGAACTTCTCCACAGCCTTTATAAGCCCCAGATTCCCTTCCTGGATCAGATCCAAAAACAACATACCGCGTCCCACATAACGCTTCGCTATACTGACGACAAGCCTTAAGTTCGCCTCTGCCAGACGCTTCTTGGCATTCTCATCACCGTCAGCCATACGCCTCGCCAGATCCACCTCTTCATCCGCAGTAAGAAGCGGCACTTTTCCGATCTCTTTCAGATACATACGCACCGGATCTTCGATACTGATCCCGTCCGGAACAGACAGGTCCAGCTTCTCCATATCCACGTCGTCTTCTTCCGAGATCAGAAGGTCAACGTCATCCAGGCCATCGTCATCATCCCCGCTGATACGCAGCACATCAATATTGTGTGTCTCCAAATACTCGAAGACCTTCTCCATCTGATCCGGCTCAAGTTCCATATCCGAAAAGAAATCATTGATTTCCTGTACTTCCAGTATGCTTTTCTTCTTCTTCCCCAGAGATATCAGTTCCTTTAATTTCTCTTCAAATTTCACTATGTTTTCTTCCATATAGTGCCCATCCTCTCATTGCTTGCTTATATTTTATCCTTAATTAACAGAAATATGCAGTTTCCTAAGGTCCTCAAGCTCCCTTTTTGCATTCATCAGCTGCTGAAGCCCCCTCATATCCGTGGGTTCCAGGCATTTTGCAGCTTCGTCGATACTGTGGCTCTTTACACGGACCACCGTCTCCTTAAGAGCCTTCTCCTGCTCCTTTGCCGTAGTCAGTTCCCGGATCTTCGTATGAAAGAGGCTTGCGACTTCCCTGTGCTCCTCTTCATCCGTAAAATGATTCATGATCTTCGCCGGGTTCACATCCCCCGCCGCATACTGGCTGTAGAGAAGCTCTGCAACCGTCCGGAAGAGATCGCCGGTGAAATCAGCCGGAGTGATATATTGCTCGATCTGCCGGAATATGGCTTCATCCTCGATCAGCCATGTCAGCAATATCTTCTGGGACTTCTTCATCCCATCCTCTTTTCCCTTCGCGCGCGGATTCGCCGTCTTGGGCCTCTCTGCCGGCTTCGCCTGCCCTGTCTGAACCGCGACCTTGCTTACCAGCCTGCGCAATTCCTCGTATCCTACGCGGTATGCCGCCGCCACCGCTTCTATGTAGTTATTGCGCTCGATCTCTTCATCGAATTCCGTAAGCCGCCTCGCCGCTTCCCGCATGAACCCGGTCTTCCCTTCCGGGGAAGCCATATCATAACTGCGCTCCAGTACCTCCAGGCTGAACATAAACCCATTCCTTGCGTCACGGATCCTCTCCTTAAAAGCATCCGGGCCAAGGTTCTTGATGAATTCATCCGGATCCTTATACGGATCCATGCGGATGACCTTCGCAGTGATCCCCACTTCTTTCAGGATCGGGACTGCCCGCAGCGCCGCCCTGGTACCCGCCTCATCGCTGTCATATGTCAGATAAACCTCCTGCACATACCTCTTGATCAGCGAAGCATGCCCCGGCGTCAAAGCCGTTCCCAGGGATGCCACCGCATTGGTAAAGCCCGCCTGATGCAGCGAGATGACGTCCATATAGCCTTCGCACAGCAAAAAATACGGTTTCTTCGAACTCCGCGCCCTATGAAGCCCGTACAGGTTCCGGCTCTTATCGAAGATCATCGTCTCCGGGGAATTCAGGTACTTTGGCTTCCCATCCCCCATAACACGGCCTCCGAAACCGATCACCCGGCTGTTCACATCCATGATCGGAAACATGACACGGTTCCAGAACTTATCACTGGCGCCCTGCCGTTCATCCACACTGATCAGCCCCGCCTTAGATATGTGCTCGGACGTATAGCCTTTGCTCTTCAGATACTGATACAGGTCGTCACTGTACTTATTCGAATACCCAAGTCCGAAAGCTTTGATCGTATCATCGCTCAGTTCCCGGTCTTTCAGATAAGAAAGCGCCCGGGCTCCCGGACCGCTCTTTAACTGGACATAGTAATACTGCGCCGCAGCCTTATTGATCTCCAACAGGATCGCTTTCATATCCGCCCGCTCTCTCGCTTCCCTGGAATATTCCTGTTGGGGAAGTTCCACTCCTGCGCGGTCTGCCAGGTACTTCAATGCTTCCGAGAAGGAATAATTCTCATATTCCATCAGGAACGTGAACACATTGCCTCCCGCGCCGCATCCAAAGCAGTAATACATCTGCTTCAACCTGCTGACAGAGAAAGAAGGCGATTTCTCATTATGAAACGGGCAGAGCCCGAAGTAATCCCTTCCCTTCTTCTGCAGCTTTACATATCCGGATATCACGTCTACGATATCATTCTTAGATCTTACTTCTTCAATTACTTCATCGGAATAATACATAATCTACACCCTCATATATAATATTCGACAAAAGTATTCTATTTCCTTTAAATTTTCCAGGATTTTGGAATAAAATATTCTTCAAACTTTTTAATCGCATAAGTATCCGTCATTCCTGCTATGTAATCACATACGATCTGCTCCCTGCCCGCCTGTCCTCTCTCCATCATTCGAAGGAACTGCTCCGGCAGGAGTTCCAGATGCCGGATATAATACTCATACAATTTGGTCACCATATGGATCGCCTTCTCTTCCTCCCCCTTTGCGCCGGGATTCATATATACGTTCTGGTACATGAACTTCCGAAGTCCCAGCGTCGCCTCCATGACCTCCGGCGACATCCGGATCCCCGGATGATCCATACTGTGGATGATCACATCGTGGATCATCGTATCCAGCCGTATTCTGGTGGACGTCCCCAGAACCTTCCTGAATCTGTACGGAATATCTTCTTCTTTCAGAAGATTCCCGCGGACCGCATCGTCGATATCATGGTTGATATATGCAATCTTATCTGACAAACGCACGATCTCGCCTTCTAACGTATGCGGCGTACAGCTGAACTTATGATTCCTGATCCCGTCCCGTACCTCCCAAGTAAGATTCAGCCCTTCCCCCTGTTTCTCTAAGCGCTCTACCACCCGCACGCTCTGGTCATTATGCCGGAATCCCAACGGGCATACTTCGTTCAGCGCATACTCTCCCGCATGCCCGAACGGCGTATGCCCAAGGTCATGCCCAAGGGCGATCGCCTCCACCAGGTCTTCGTTCAGACGAAGCGCCTTGGCGATCGTCCGGGCATTCTGCGACACCTCCAGCGTATGGGTAAGCCTGGTCCTGTAATGATCTCCCTTGGGCAGCAGGAATACCTGCGTCTTCTGCTTAAGCCTCCGGAAAGCCTTACAATGGAGAATCCTGTCTCTGTCCCGCTGGAACACCGGGCGGATATCACACTCTTCCTCCTGCCGCTCCCTCCCTGCGGAATCGCGGCTTCGCATGGCATATTTACTTAAGAACTCATCCTCCCGAAGCTCCATCTGCTCCCTGATCGTTATCTTCTCATTTTCAAACATTTCCTTAACTCCTACTCGCAACAACACAGCCTTCCTGCAAAATATCATCCAGGGGCTTAATCCCGGATCCGCTCCTCTATCGCATTGATCACAGTCTCTAATACCTTGATCCTTGCATAATATTTACAATTCCCCTCGACTACGATCCACGGCGCGCCCGGCGTAGACGTCCGTATCAGCATCTCATTTACCGCATTCTCATACTGATCCCATTTCTCCCTGTTGCGCCAGTCCTCATCCGTGATCTTCCACTGTTTCTCCGGATTCTCCTGCCGCGCCTTGAACCTTCTTGCCTGCTCATCCTTATCGATCTGCATCCAGAACTTCAAGACGATCGCTCCTGCATCTGTCAGATCCCGCTCCATAGCATTGATCTCTTTATACGCCCTCTGCCATTCCTGCTTCGAACAGAACCCTTCGATCCGCTCTACCATGACTCTTCCGTACCAGGTCCTGTCAAATATCGTCACATGCCCGGCTTTCGGCATATCCGTCCAGAACCGCCAGAGATAATGATGGGCTTTCTCTATGTCGTTGGGCGAAGCGGTCGGATGCACCACATATCCCCGGGGATCCATTCTTTCTGTCAGCCGCTTGATCGCGCCGCCCTTGCCGCCCGCGTCCCATCCTTCGAATCCCAATACCACCGGAATCCGCCTGCGGTAAAGCTCTCCGTGCAGCTTCTCCATCTTCTTCTGTAATTTCTCCAGACGTTTCTTATACTCTTCTTTCGTATATGTAAGGCTTAAGTCCGCCTTCCCAAGGATGGATTCCTTCTCTACTCCCATCCATACCTTCGCCTTCTCTTCCTTCGCATCCGCCGCACTGCCTTCCGCTCTCTTCGCTTCTTCCTTCTTCTTATTGCGCTTCCTTGCTTCCTCTACCTTCTCCGCCAATGTCTGCACTACGATCGCATAGATCTTAGCCGTCGCAAATCTTCGGTCCACCGCTTCTACGATATTCCACGGCGCGTACTCCGTATCTGTCCGGGTCAGCATCTCTTCATTGACCGCCTGGTACTTCTCAAATTCTTTATTGCGTTTCCTGTCTCCCTCGCTCACTCTCCATGCCGTCTCGTCAGATTCCAACAGTCTCTTGAACCGTTTCTTCTGCTCCTTCTTATCTATCGCAAGAAAGATCTTGATGACCGCCATACCGTCTGCTGCCAGCTGCTCTTCAAAAGAACAGATCGAACGGTACGCATCCGCAAGTTCACCTTTCTTTGTCTTCTTATCAAACCGGTCGATCAGCACCTTACGGTACCAGCTGCTGTCATAGATCGCGATCCTTCCTTTCGGCGGCATCTTCGTCCAGAACCTCCACAGGAACGGATGCATCCGCTCTTCCTCCGACTCATTCTTAACCGCGTACACCTCAAATCCTCTCGGATCAAGCGCTTTGATAAGTTCGCTGATCTGCACGCCCTTCCCGGACGCTCCATATCCCTCAAACGCGATCATGACCGGTATTCCCAACTCTCTGCACTCTCTCTGGAGTTTCCCAAGTCTTGGTTCTAATTCCGCCATCTTCTCCTTGTACTCCGTTTTGCTCAGTGATTTTGTTAAATCAAGCTTTTCTAACATAATCTCCTCCTTAAATCCATGCAAATTTGTCCTGTCTCATCAGATTCCCTGCTCCTATTATACACCATATTTGCCATATATATTGAATTATTTTGCAAAATACCTTATTATAATTAGCATAGTTAAAATGATTCAAAAGATAAATGAGGGAATGATATGTATTGCAAAAAATGCGGGATCAAAAATGCGGATGAGGCAAGGTTCTGCAAAATCTGCGGAACTCCGCTGTCTACAACTACTCTGGCATCATCTGTTTTCTCTAATACAGCCACAGCGGCTTCTGCCACAACACCAACATTCGCAGCAGAAAATGAACCACAGCCGAAGAAAAAAGAGAGCAGCCGAAAACTCTTTACTGCAGTTGGGATACTTCTTATAGTACTCGCCACATTCACAGCCATGATCATCATAATCCTTAATGACCAAAAGGAAAAACGCTATGAAGAAAATCTAAAAGCCGGTCACAGATACCTAGAAGATGAAGACTATGAAAAAGCCGCTGCCTGTTTTAACGACGCCATCGAAATAGACCCCAAACAAACAGAGCCTTATATCGGAATGGCGGATATATACCTGGTGCAGGAAGAATACGGAAAAGCCGAAAAAATATTAGAACTTGCTGAAAATGCCGCCGACAGCAAATCTATACAGAAGAATGCTGTAAAAATAGCAAACATAAAGAAAGCGATCCGCACAAAAAAAGAAGAAGCTTCCAGCATGGCTAATTTTACATGGGTCACAGAGCCGGAAATCGAAGCAGACGATATCTACTATACCGCTATGGGAGACGATGGCAAACACTCCTTAAATGAGATATACCGACAGTTCATGTCGCCATATGCGATCATACGAAAAGGGAATTCTTACGGTCTGATCGATTTAGACGGAAATATGAAAGGCGGTATGGATTACAAGAGCATCACCGGTTGGAACGAACAATATCTTCTTGAAAGAACCGAACCAAAGTATGAAGACATTTATCAAAATAACTGGACACTCTACTACCTGGATACAGATCAGGAGGATCAGATCATACCCGCCGAAGGACTTGGCTGCGGTGTCGGATTCTATGCATATTACTACAGCAACGGACTCCAATTGGCTGAAACCTATCTGTCACCTCAAGGAAGCTTAACATCAGCAATCCCACTTAAGCAGCTGAATGATATTCTTGGCGAAGACGAGCTGTTCGAATATAACTGGCTGGAAACTCTGCCGGGTTCCTACGGAATCTATCACGATCAAATGGTATCGGAATTCATTTATGACGAGTGCGGTTCCGCATCGGAAGGCCTGTTGGCAGTCTGCCAGGACGGTAAATGGGGTTACGTCAATGAAGACGGAGAGACTATAATCCCAATGGAATACGACCCAAACTGGAAGCAGTTCATACCCCTTAACGGTTCTCTAGACCCTGACACGACAAAAGATTACTGTTACGCCGCTTCCAACGGCTATGTCACACTGTGCAAGGATGAGCAATGGGAATTACGGGATCTTAAAGGAAACACCGTGATCTCCCCCGGAATCTTTGAAAAAATATGTCCGGTGTATGAAGACAGGTGTTGGGTCAAAAAAGACGGTAAATGGGGCGTAATTGAACTTACCATAAATACGGAAGACACCAATCCAGATGAGAAAGATAAAGAAAATGAGCAGCCAACAGACAAATTGATGGATCAAGCTGCATTTCAGGAAGCTGTAAATATGGAACATGTCCTGCATTATCTGGTAGATGATTATGATGGAGACGGAACGAACGAGGCTTTTGGAATAACCGGATTTGTATCCGAGGGTTTTGCTTCAGAAGTGAAAATTTATTTTGTATCTTCTGATAACCAGATCACTTTATTAAAGGAAGATACACATGGAAACTTTAATGGTTCCTATGAAAGCAAGCCGAACAAATTCATCGCATGGGAAGAGCATGCTAACGGCTCAGGGAGTATCTCTTACATATATGGGGTAAAAAGCGGGAACGCATATGAACCCCAAATCTCAGGAAAATACGGAGGATTTGGAGAGGAAAACGGAAAATTCCGGGGATATACCAGTGATTTTTCCAAAGGTTTTCATGATTACATCTGTTCTTATTTTGAATTCGATGAAAGAACCAAAGAGTTTAAAAGTTATCTAGAATGAAAAGGAGTCTTGAAAATGAAAAAGTACCTTAATATTTCTCTGATCTACGCAATCGCCGCCATGGTTGGAGGCGTGTTCTACAGAGAATTCACAAAGTTCAACGATTATACGGAAAGTACGGCTCTTGGCAAAGTACATACACATCTTTTTCTGCTGGGAATGGTTGTATTCCTTCTGACGGCTCTCTTCGCCGCCCAGGGCAGCCTGGAAGCATTCAAAACCTTCCGGATATTTATGTGGACCTACAACATAGGCGTACCGCTTACTGCCGTCATGCTGGCTGTCCGCGGCATTACCCAGGTCCGCGGGCTTACGCTGTCTACCGGCGCTTCCGCTTCCATCTCCGGGATCGCAGGCATCGGACACATCCTGACCGGCACGGGCATTGTGCTGCTGATCCTCTCTTTTAAAAAACTTGAAGAAGGGAGAAGATCATGAGCAGGCCTTCCATTTTCCATGTGAAAAGCACACCCTGCTTGCCGTGGCAGGATGCGTCTGGCTGATCGCAGGGATCAATGTTACGAGACTCGGCATCCTGTCTTACATTAACCTTCCCAAGATCACGGCAATCCATATTCTGTTGTCCGCCGCCGTCTTCTGTGCTTTTGGAGCCATGTTCTTCAAGATGTGCCTCAAGCACACCAGACGGATCCAAAGCTACCAGGAAACCTATCGCCCGGTGTGGCATTTCTTCGATCTAAAAGCATACCTGATCATGGCTGTCATGATGGGCGGCGGTATCTGGCTGCGTTATTCCGGACTTGCGCCAGATGTATTCATCGCCGTATTTTACACCGGACTTGGCGGCGCGCTGGCATTGGCGGGGATACTGTTTGGATTCAAATCTATGGGAGTGGGAATATGACAGACAAACAAAGACTGAATGATCTAAATACATACATTCGGCAGGGAAAACCCGAACAAGCCGAAATCCATCCTTTCCGTGATGGGAATGTAACATTGAGACACCAGCAGAAAGCAGCGTAACAGCGGCAAACTGCTTTGTACACAAAATTTTTATATTTATAGGAACTTGGTAGTCAAAAACCATTAAGTAGTATATAATAAAAACTAAGATTAGATATCGAATTTATTGTATGCACAAAAAGAGGAATAGATTTGAATGATGTAAATACTTTAGAACGAATTGAAAAAATATTTCCTGATTATTTTCAAAGATTTAAATTGCCGGATGGAGCAAGGGAAGAATCAATAAGAGTATATAGAGCATGTAGAAGTGGAAAATGTGATAAGAACTCTTTTTTACCTTCTTTTGAGGAAAATGGCTGTGTAATCAATCCCTTAGTAGATTCGATGGATCCAGGACAGTATTCTCTATCGACATTCGAGAAACCTAAAGATGTGAAAAGATTTGCAGGCGTTATATCTGATATGAAAGTTCCTTACCAAATTGCAGTTGGAAAGACCAATCCCAGACATGGATTGGTACAACGAACGAGGGAAAGAACAAAGAAAAGAACGTCACATGTTGATTGGTGGCTTTATAAAAACGCATCGCCATATGATGAGTTTGAAATGATAGTTGATTTTGAAGAATATCTTCAAAACTATATGAAAGAAAGAGATGAAAAGAAATGAAAGAATTTATAAAATTGGAAAAATATGGGCATCTTTATATTGACAAGGTTCTTTTTGAATCATATTTTCCAATTATTTTCACTTGTGTAAATGATAATAAGGATATTTTTATATGCGTATGCTGTCAAAATAATGAAAAAGGATGCAAGTGGCTACTTGGAAAAACCGATGGAATAAGCATTGTAAAAATACTTAAAGATGAGATGACAATTCGGCAGTTGCTATTAGAAAATTCATCAGGAAATATCTCTGTTGATTATGTGAAAAATACTGGATATGTAGTAGCTTATGATAATTCGGATTGGGATGTGAATAGTCCATATTTGCCTAAAGAAGATTCGTATATGTATGCAGAAGATGGAGAGTTTGAAGATGAGATTAATTATTTTTCGTCACTGAATTATTGTATATCTTATA
Source organism: Dorea sp. 5-2 (assembly GCF_000403455.2). Classification (GTDB taxonomy): domain Bacteria; phylum Bacillota; class Clostridia; order Lachnospirales; family Lachnospiraceae; genus Sporofaciens. Next base: position 202,689 of record NZ_KE159759.1, read on the forward strand.
ATAAGGAATACTATAAAAGTTTGGACACATTAGAAACAATAAAAACAATAAGCAAAGGAATTGAGCCCGTGACAGAAGCATTGGCTCAATTGACATTGGCTGTTGGAACTATTTCAATCCCAAGCGAAATCGTCAGCACATTAAAAGTGTTTGGAAAATTGTGTGCTAACCTTGTAATCACTACAGAAAAATATACAAATCAAGGAAATTATAAATCCGTGTATGATGAATCTTTTAGTGTAGTGTCAGAAGACTTAAGTATAAAAGTAGAATCAGAGAATAATAATTATTATGCGGATGCAGCATAAAGGAGAAAAAATGAGTGGTTTTAATAGTGCATTGACATTGCAAAAAATGGTATTTGATAGAATTGAATTTAATAGGAAAGGTTTTAAGAATAACAAAGAATTGGAATTTGAATTGCAAGTACAAATAGGTTTGGATAAAAACAGCACATATAAAGTAACACTTGTTTTGAATGGAACAAAACAAGACGAATATGATATTGTTATTAGTTTATCTGGTTTCTTTGCGATTGAGACACAAGAAGAATTGGATGATAATGTGGTTCGAAATTTAATAAATAAAAATGCTGTGGCAATTTTGATGCCTTATCTCAGAAGTGAGCTCACTTTATTGACAGCGCAACCCGATACAGATAGCGTAGTATTACCACCTTTCAATATTAATAAGATGTTTAAAAATTAACATGAGCTAAAAAATCGGTAGCCGTCATAATTTATCGTACCCTTTTTGCCTTCGGTACTCCCTGGCGATCTTCATCCCCTCTGCGATCTCACATGCCTGAGCATAATAATAATTCACCGCGCTTTCCAGGACATTTCTCCGCTTTCCTTCTAAGTAAGTCCCGGCTAAGCGCCACTTCTCTCAGATACGGCTGTTTCATCCCGTCAGCCAGGATATAATTCTCCTGGCTGTCAAGATCCACGACCAATTGCGGCGAATCTCCAATAATCAGCCGATTCCCCTCCTGCCATACCTCAATCTTTCTGCTTCCCATCTGATCACCTTACCAATACTTCTTCCTTTTCCATATCTTTTTCCCTTGCAGAAATGCTCTCAGGTATTCTAACTTCTGCCCGATCGTATGCGATATCGCTTCCGCACGCTCAACCGGCATATCCGTATATTTCTCAAACATTTCTTTTGCCTCCTGCGGGAAATCATCAAGCAGATCCAGGCAGAACAGATCCATATGCTCAACATACCGAAGCATATCAACTTCTCTCTTACAAAATGAACTCACCGCGATCTCCAATAGGTTTTGACCAGACGGAATCATCTCACTATTATAAAACAAAGAATTACCCGTATCAAAAATCGGCGCCATTGCGATTAACGAATGCCTTGCCGGATCATAAAGGAATCCAAAATTATTAAAATGCCTGTCTACATTACTCAGAATAAAATCTGTCAGAATCATGTACTCCAACTGAGTCCGGACCACTTCTTCCCTCATCCCATAACAGACTGCCTGCCGGATAATCGCCTCATAATCCGAAACACTGTTCGGCACTTTATGATCCCTGATCAGTTGATATGCCGATACAAACTCATATTTTGCAGAAGTGAACAGCGGGTTAAGCGAACATGGATATTCAACGATCACTCGCAAATAACACTTTCGTGTTATTCACTTGCAATTGGCTTAAAATCACTGGCAGGATGCTTGCATAGCGGACAGATAAAGTCTTCCGGCAGAACATCTCCTTCGTAGATATATCCGCACACCGTACAGACGAATCCCTTCTTCTTTCCATCTGTCTTAGGCGCCGCCTTAATATTCTTCTGATAATAACTGTAAGTCACGGACTCTCCGTCAGACAAGACACCGGCATCCGTTACTTCTGCCAGAAACAGTGTATGGGTGCCAAGATCCGTTGCAGAGATCACCTTTGCAGAAATATAGGCATTGCATTCTTCCGCAATATATACAATCCCATTCTCCGCTCTTTGGAATGCAATCTCTTCTAACTTGTCAACATTCGCACCGCTTTGGAATCCCCAGTGCTTATAAGTATCAAACTTTGAATCTTCTGTAAGGACAGAGACATTGAAAGATCCTGTTCTCTGGATCATATCATGGGTGTAATTCTTCTTGTTCACGGCAACCGTGATCCTGTTCGGCTCCGTCGTAACCTGGGTTACCGTATTCACGATACAGCCGTTGTCCTTCTCCCCTTCTCTTGCTGTCAGGATAAACAGTCCATAGGTTAGCTTATACATTGCTTTTTTGTCCATCTTTTCTTCCTCCTACATGTGGGCGCCTCATTAACACCTCGAATTACTAAAAGTATACATAAATATTCCTCAAATAACAATATGCAAAACAACTAAACCACAGCTTCTATGAGTAACTTATCTCCTAATTGGATTCTTCTTACTCCGATCTGTTTATTCTTATGTCTCATATGTCCCATCCTCTATTCCTTCAAAACTAATGGAAAACACGGCATAGTCCGCAGATAACTTCTCCGCCAGAAGATGCTACATCGTCGTCTTGCCATATTGGCGCGCTCTGTTGATCACAAAGTATCCCCCCTGTCAATCAACGCCTTCGTCTCTTCCAGTCTGCCCTTCATATCTACCATGTAGTGTTCTTCACGATAACATAATCCCGCCGTATTAAAACGCTTACACATATTTGCCACACTCCTTGCCGTGCAAATCAATAGAACCAAACTATTTATCAGATAGTATAACAATTTTAAAAAGGGGATTCAATGACAAACTGTCAAATCATCCCCTGTCGTTCTCTGTCTGTATTCTTCTTTAGATATTTTGTCCCCAGATTATGTAATCGATTTTCTTAGTGTCACTGAGCCATGAATATCCGGGTAACATCTCGTCAAATATTCTGATATTCTCCTTCGCTTCTGCCGTCTTAAGATATTCTTTGTACCAGCCTTCTATCTTTCCGTAAATCTCAATAATCGAATCCTGCCTGTCGCTGTCGCTTTTACCCACAGGTTTCAGTCCAAGGAATTTTAAGACCCGGCTGTCCCAAATCGGCTTATCTGGATTCAGCGTTGCCAACATCTTACTGGCAAAAGACGCTTCTGTCATATCTGTAGAAATATAGATATTGCAAAGAATATTTTCAAAAGTCACCTCTTCTTTGCTCTTATTTCTTTCTAATATCTGATAGTATTTCTCACGCCACGTTTGATCACGCCTGACTCTGTAGAAATGATTATACTTCTTTTGAAACTTCTCATCCTTAGAAACATCTGTCTTAGAAACATTTTTGAGGATATACTCATATTCCGGAAGACCCAAGGCTTCTGCCAAAACTTTCTGTAAACTGCACTCTGCATCAATGATCCTTGTTGTATTTTCGTTCATATTCCGACTCCTTTTCGCTCATGTACGTATAGTAATCTCCTTCCTGTTGTTTATATAGGATATATCGGATGATTAACAGGTCGTAATAACTATTTTGTATTCTATTTAAAATTTGGTATTCATATTGACTTTTTTATAATCAACCTAATGTTTCATGTTTATTTTACTTCCTACTTTTAAAATCGAAATAAACACATATCGATTCATGTCTCACATGTCTCGCATCATAAAAATCTTCGTCTTTCATTTCCAAATCATAGGGATTATATGTTCCCACTATCTTCAAATCATACTTTGCGGCAATGCTTTCTGCATAATCCTCAAGTTCTTTTACAATAGGATAATTTGCTTCCTCGCTTTCTATTCTATTCCATAATGAAGGTGATACCGGAGATAAGAATATATCTACTTCCACACTTTGATCCAATAAATATCTTATAAGTTTTTCAAATATATCTTTACTATATTCACTAATATGCTCACCTTTAGAAAACTGATACTCTATATTATATTCTTCTGAATCTTTTTCTACATCCATTGCAGTCCTTTTTTGATAGGATAAAGCATATTTCCAACTGGCATCCGGCATATAATATGGATCTATAAAGTTTTCGCCAACAACTCCCCATCTTTCCCTATCATTAACATACGAATTCATTGCTTGTACATGATCAGCGGCAGCTTGAAAATATACTATGGAAAACATTTGCCTTATTTTTGTCTCTATCTCTTTCGAACCGCTTGTCTTGGGTTTCTCAACCGCTTCTTCATTCAAAATCTCAAGCATATAATCCGCATAAACCTTCAAGCTCTCATGTCTTTCGAATGTCTGGTAAAGCAAAGCATCAAAAAAATATGAATCCACACAAAAAATCACCCTGTCTACTTTTTTATTATAAGCTTCCATTAAACCAAACTGTGCTAATATATCATAAAAGTCAGCCCCACTCACTCCCAGATTATAGAAATCATCCGTACCTACATTTTCTGAACGCACCCCCATCACAAGGCTTGGTCCTACCGCTACACACCCTACTTTATCCGGCATCCCCTTAATGATATGATGCTTCACTTCTCTCTCATTCACATTACTACTACCAAAATGTGTCGGTTTCCCACTCAAAACAGACTCTGCTATCTCCTTGCTATAATCATGATAGATATTCGCCGGATCGATATAGACATTCGTAAAGACTAATACAAACAGCAACGGTATCACTAATAAAAATCTCAGCCACTTACTTTTTCCCATAACTCCTACACACCTCAAAATTGAAAATATATAAAAGAGGACGTCCCTACCATCCCATAGAACAGGATTGCAAAAACTTCCAGATAGATCGCCAGACAGCAAAACCATCCATTTTGCTCGTCCAGCTTCTCTGTGACAGACGACCCGTTATATTGCAGGAAATCCGCTATTATCAATACAACCACTCCTAAAACCATTACGAGCAGGTCAGAAACCGTCAGTCCAAAAGCCTCAAAAGCGGATGCTAATGGCGTATATGCTACTGGAGTCTCTACCATATGCCTGAACACCGACAGCGCCGCCATCGTACCGTTAGAGCAGACAAATACCCAACAAATACAGATCAGCAGCAGGGTCCTTACACTCTGGAACAAACGCCGGCTGAAACATTCCTTACCTGTCCTCCCGGCTCCCTGCCATTTTGTCAGCAGGGGCTGCGCCAGGTCACTGGCTATCAGTATAAAGCAGGGGATCACGGCGGAAGCAATAAAATAGTACCCTGTCCCGCCATGCCATACCCCGATCAAAAACCATAAAACAAGCATGGACAGATAAAATGGCATTTTTTTACCGGTTTTCTTCCCAAACTTTTTCTTGCACTTTTTCCCGAGCTTCACCATGGGCTTTGAGATCTGCACCGGATACATGACATAATCCTTAAACCACAGCCCCAACGTGATATGCCATCTCTGCCAGAACTCCTGTACGCTCCTCGAGAAGAACGGCGCATTGAAATTTTCCGGCAGCCTGATCCCAAACAACTCCGACGCTCCCAGTATGATATCCATACAGCCAGAGAAATCCGTATATAGCTGGACTGCATAAGCAAGCGTCGCCCCTATGATCCCGATCGCGCTGTAGTCTCCATAGCTGCCATATACTGTAGACACGATCATGCCAAACCTTTCGGAAATTACCAGCTTCTTAAAATACCCCCACAGCATGCGCCTTATGCCGTACATGATATTTTCATACCTTAGCGGCATCCTCTTATCAAACTGGCTTTTCATCTCCTGGAATCTCGTTACTGGTCCCGAGATCACCTGCGGAAAATAGTAAATGAATAACGCCACCGTAAAAATATTCCGTTCTGCCCTGTAAGACTCCCAGGAAACCTCGATCAGGTAACCAATTGCTGACAGGACAAAATATGACAGCCCTATTACAGGGGCAAACTGCAGCCAGCCGATATCCCTGCCCACACGGAATAATTCCAGAAACAGTGAGCAGAGATTGTAGGCATATTTCAGTGCTACAAGAACCGCTGCCAGTGCAACTATCGCCAGCGCCAACACGAGCCTTCGCATCTTCCCATGGCTTTTTTCTATCAAAACCGCACCCACGTACGTCACAAAAACCACATAACAAATGAGCAGGGCCAGTTTAGGCTTACTCGCTGCCGATATGCTTATGTAGAAGAACAGGCTGGCAAAAAGCAGGATATATTTCTGCATTCCCTGGAATACATAAAATAATATGGCTGCCGCTGTCAAAAAAAACATGAAATCTAAACTAACTAAATTCATCGCACGATACCCATATCCTTTTACCGTCCAACCCTACTGTCCCAATTCCAGGATAATATCAACCATCTCTCCCACGTTCTTCATCGTGACCACTTTTCCCATCGGGATCTTAAAAGAAAACTCTTCTTCTACCGCTACCACCAGATTGATATGTTCAAAAGAATCCCATCCATCTACATCATCTGCCACCGTCTGGTCATTCAGTTCGATCGTTTCATCATCCAGCACATCCCTGAAAACCTCGTTTAACCTTACATATACTTCTTCTCTTGTCATTCTTATCTCCTCCTGTTTATTTCTCATATTTGAATTATTGCATCATCAGCCGGTTGTCTCACAGCCAGATATAACATCTATTACGCTTTCATTACGGCTATTTCATCACAAGCACTTTCATTTTAGCCCTGGAAACCATTTTATTCTCCTGGTTGCGGATCACGGCTTTTATCCGGATCAGCCCCAAAGCCTCTTCTTTTTCAAACACCTCGCCTGTTACTGTCAGGATATCCCCGGCAAAAACCGGCTTCAAAAAAGATAACTCTTCAAAGCTATGGATCAGGCTGTATCTCCCCGGCAGGTATACACCGGCAAGAGTTGAATAAAGCGATGCCGTAAGCATACCAAATGCAACATGCCCTGGGAATTTTCCCCGTCCGATCTCCTGTGCAAAACCATCATCCTGATGCAGCGGATTCTCATCACCGGATATTTTACGGAATTGATCTTCCATCTCCTGTGTGATCTCCCTGGTGAAAGCCTCCTTTGCCCCTACTGTTATTTCTGAAAATGTATATCTATTCATCTCCAAGATACCCCTTTATCCTCTGGCATATGCTGCCTGCATCCAGCCCGTTCGCTTTCCTTACTTCTTTATGCGTCCCGTATCCAGACGCAAAGACATCCTCAAGCCCAATGCTTTTTACCTTTACTCCCAAGCCATTCTTTGCGGCTGCCTCCGCAACCATGCTTCCGAGCCCTCCATATACATTATGCTCCTCTACAGTTATCACCATCTTGGCGCCTTCCACTTTTTTCAATATATCCGGCTCGTTGAAAGGCTTGATCACCGGGATATTTACTAAAGCGGCATGGATATCGTCTTTTTCTAATAAAGAGACAGCCTCATCTACTTCTTCTAATATGCTGCCTGTCGTAAAGATCACTGCATCGCTTCCTTCCCGTATCAGATCATTTGTATCTGCCGACATCCGGTATCCTTCCTCAAAAAACTCCTTCTCATGGTTCATCCCGATCCGCAGATAGACCGGCCCTGTATGCTCATAAGCGATCTGCAGGCATTCCGCCGCCTGCCTTGGCGTTGCAGGAGACAGGATCATCAGGTTAGGGATCGCCCGCAATACTGCGACGTCTTCTGTCGTATGATGCGTCGGGCCAAGGGAGCTCCAGGACAGCCCGCTCCCCATACCTATGATCTTCACATTCAGGTCCTGGAAACAGACGTCGTCCCGGATAAATTCCAAAGAACGATATGCCAAAAAGGCTCCTGCCGTAAATACAAAAGGTATCTTCCCCACTGACGCCATTCCCGCCGCGGCAGCTACCATATTTTCCTCACTGATCCCAAAATTATAAATCTGCTTTGGGAAATTCCTCCGGAACATCTCATCATATCCCGTCCCGCTATCTGCCAGGATATGCAGCACCCTGGGATCATTTTCTGCCAATTCCATTAATTTTCCAATATAAGCGCTCTGCATAGGTTACTCCAATTCCGGATCACTGATCCCAAGTTCTTCTTTAAATACCTTCAACTCTCTTCTTCCCGGCAGTTTAAAGTGCCAGTTTGGGTTATCCTCCATAATAGACACTCCTTTCCCCTTTACCGTATGGGCGATAATAAGCCGGGGCATGCCAGCCTGCTTCCAATTTTTCATGGTTTCTTCCAAGGCTCCTACATCATGGCCGTCTGCCTCGTCAACCTTCCATCCAAAAGAAGCCCATTTATCCTTCCAGTTCACTGTACCGATCGTATTTTCGACCAGGTCCATCTTCTGGAGCTTATTACAATCCAGGATCACTGTCAGGTTATCCAGCCGGAATGCTGCTGCTGAGATTGCAGCCTCCCATACGGTGCCTTCTTCACATTCTCCGTCTCCTAGCAGCACATAGACCCTCGCAGGGCTTTGGTCTGCCTTCAATGCCATCGCCATCCCTACCGCCATTGAAAGTCCGTGCCCCAGGGATCCCGTTGTTGCTTCCACCCATTTGCTGTCCCTCATACAAGGTTCTCCTCCGATATGGGAACCCGGCTTAAGGTAAGAATGGTATTCGTCTTCATCCATCAATCCTGCCTTTACCATAATACCGTACAAGGCAAGTCCTGCATGCCCTTTACTCAGGATGAACCGGTCTCTGTCCTTCCACTTTGCATCCTTTCTATCATATCGGAGGATCCCCCTGATATAAAGCGTATACAAGATCTCCAGGCAGGAATAGCACGAAGCGATATGTGCCATACCCCCCTTAAAACCCGTCAGGAAAATATCTTTCCTAAGCTCCCTCAATTCTTGTTCTCCAAGCCTTAATTTATCCAAATTCAATCACCTCATCCGAATCAATCCCTATCCCGCCGCAATAAGGGATACCGTCAATCTGCTCCATCTCCTTATCTGAAAGTTCAAAATCAAACATGCTGTAATTCTCAAGTAGCCTTTTTGTATCGGACGTTTTTGGTATTGCTACCATCCCCTTTTGCAGCGTCCAACGCAGGCAGACCTGTGCCGCCGATCGCCCTTTTTCTCCTGCTATGCTTTTAAGCGTCTCATTTCCCAGGATCTGCCCATTCCCCAACGGGCTGCTTACTTCTATCAGTATCTGCTCCTTCCTGCAATACTCAACGATATCCTTCTGTAACATGCCTGGATGGCACTCTATCTGATTGACCATCGGCATGGTTGACGCTGTTTTTTTCAGTTCCTCCAAATGTCTTGCCTTAAAGTTGCAGACGCCGATCGCCCGTACTACGCCTTCTTTGTAAAGCGCCTCCATCCCCCTCCATGTATCCGCATTGATATCCGCCCAATCCTCATGTAACCGCGGTGAGGCAGGCCAGTGTATAAGGTAAAGGTCAAGATGATCTGTTTTCAATTTTTTCATCGACCTTTTACACGCCTCTTTTACCCTGTCGTATCCCCTGTACGTATTCCAGGCTTTATCAGATAAGAATAACTTATCCCTTGGGATCCCTGCCTCAGCCACCGCCCTGCCCACCGCCATCTCATTACTATATGCGGCAGCCGTATCGATCAGGCGGTAACCAATCTCAAATGCACGGCTAAGCAAATTTTTCATGGTTTCCCTGTCCTGGATCTGCCAGGTCCCCATGCCGATCCTGGGGATCTGGACCCCATTTTTCATCTCAATCTGTTCCATTAACTTTAATCACCCGATTCTTCTTCTCATAGCTGTCTGTTATCAAGAATTCCCACACCGTATTCCCCTCTTCATCCTCAGAGCATTTCCGGAATCCCTGGAGACTGTAAAAATCTTTTACCATCGCATTTTTCGCCGTTGGGTAATAATAGCCTACGATCTTCCTGATCCCTGCTGCGCGTGCCCTGGCAACCAATTCGTCCATCATCGCAAACTCCATATCACGCTTTAAGACCCTGCAGCTCATAAGCCACAATTCCATATGCAGCTCATCCCTCTCCCTGCCGGCGATCTTACCGATCACAATGCTGACTACGCCATTATCCCCGAACCGGTCTCCCAGTCTGCCATACAGCGTCATATGGTCCGGATCCTGGGCAACAGCTTCGATCTCACTCTGCGCATACCTCTTCGTCGTCAGGTTAAACTGGTTGCTCTTATTGGTCAGCTGGGCTATCCTTGACAGATACAAAGGGGCAAACTCCTGTATCTCCCCTTTCATCTCCAGCGATTCCAGATAATCCTCATAATTTTCAAAGCTCGCTTTGCTTTGGCTCCTCTTTGTATTTTCCAGATACATTTCCGTACGCTGCAAGTCATCCTGGGAGAGTGCAGTCACCTCAAAGAAGCCTGACTTATCCAACACCTGGATATAGTGTTCCACGCCTGTAAGCTCGGGCACTGCCGCCCCTGGGACCTGGCATGCTACAATTGCCCTCTCGGCAGGATTGTCATCTACAAACACAAAACTTTCCGGCAATAATGCCAGCTCCTTTGCTGTCTCTGCAAGATTCATACTTTTGGGTTCCCAGTTCGCCTTGATATTCACAAAATCCTCCGGGCGCAGCACACTATCCGGTCGGCGCAGCCCTTCCAGGGCGTTCTTCTCATCATTTTTGGAGTTTACTGTCAGCAATACTCCCAGCTGCTTATGCGCCTTAATATATTCCTGGAATTCACTGTAAGTCTGCGCAAGGGATGTCTCCTGCCCGATCTCGATATTCTCAGCGCCGTCATCCCCGACGATCCCTCCCCAAAGCGTGTTGTCCAGGTCCAGGTTAAGCACCTTTTTATTTTTTCCGTAGATAGATTTGATGATATTTGCGATATTAAAAGATAAATATGGGATTGCCGGTACTGCCACCGCATACTTGTACATATGCCAATAATATGGATCCGCCCACTTTTCCAGTCCATAGGACGCCGACAGGTAATTGATATCGCAGATGTAAAAATCTTCCCTGCCCTGTGCATACTCATAAAACCTGCTGTTCAGCCGGGTCACAAAATTCACTCGCCCATGCATGTCGCTGGCATCCTTGTTCCCCATCAGACGGAAGAACGGATACTCGAAATTGTTCTGGATAATGGGGCAATGGTATGTCTCCCGCAGGTGTTCCCATAAACCGGAAAATTTATCCGTAACGCCGGACATCTTTTGCTCGATCTGTTCTTTGCTGTCCGACAACACAGGATAGTCTGTGATGTTGCGGTTGCTTGTACAGATATAGATGATGTCCGGTGCGAAGCCTTCTAATTCCGGGTTAGGAAACATGCCGTCTTCATAAAACTGGTTGTATTCCGATTCATAAAAATTAGGCTTGATCCCATAGTTTAATAGAAATAGTTCAAGAATAAGCTTTATATCATTTGTGGTAAAGCCACCTAGAATTGCAATATTTTTTTCTATATAATTATTACTGTTTATACCCCCCCCACTAATTTTTTCTTTAGACTCTTCTTCTTTTTTAATATGAGTTCTGGATCAAAAGGATACATTAACTCTTTCAAATCTGTTACCTCCGACTATTTTATAACTCCTACTGCTATTTCTCCATCCTCAACATCTCTGAGAACAACACTTCCGGCGCCGATAATCACGTTACTTCCTATTTTTATTCCTTGTATAACCGTACTTCCGGCGCCAATAAATGAATAATCTCCTACTGCAACCTGACCGCACAAAGTCGTATTGACACTTATATGTGTAAACGCTCCAATGTCACATTCATGCTCAACAATTGCACCCGTATTGATGATCGAACAATTACCAATCCGAACATCTGCATTAACGATTGCCGTTTTTCCCACAAATATTCCGGTCCCCAAAACAGCATTTACACTTATCACTGCACTTGGATCAATAATATTAGGCCACTTATAAATATTTTTTGACGCAAAATGGCAAAATTTCTGCATAAGAAAAACACTTATGCCAATGCTGGTATAAGCACAAGGTTTCTAACGGTTAATCCTGCCGCAATGACTTCTTTGCCGTAAGCTGTTGTAAAATACTTATAAGTTCCTTGAACCCGTTCAATAATCCCATGGAGACGGAGCCGCTTAAAAATTCTCGACATGGCAGACGGACTGATATCCTCCAGATGGCGGCGGATATCCTTTCCCTGCATTCCAAAAGTCATGTATTCGCCACGGCTGATCACTTCCAGTACCAACAGATCTTTTTGGGAAAAGAAGTTCAGCCCACGGTAGGAACGGCCTTTCTCCTTAACAGCCTCTGTTGCTTTTGTAAGATTCTTCTTTCCGCCGCTGTGGTCATCAAAGGATGATACGAATTCCAGATACCGGTAGTTGGCGGCTTTCATGATTGTGAATAACTGATACAGGCTATAAATACTTTTTTTCAAAGGCGCTTTTTGTTCTGTGGAACTGCCGTCCCTGTGTTCCACTTTCCGTTTTACACGAAAAGTCCCGATGTCATTGCAAGTACTTTCTATCCGTAAGACACAGCCAAATTTATCATACATTTTAATTGATACATCACCCATATGGTGTTTGATTCTCGTACCGAGAATACGCTGGTTATAGTTTGTACCGACTTCTTTCTTACAGTTATAGGTAATGCGCTGTCCCAGGAATGCAGCGATGTTATCCGGCTTTACCGTAAAGATTGCCGTCCGGATGATCTCATCATAAAGGGGCTCCAGGTCACAGGCCTGTTTGAACATGATATCGGTTGCACACTCAATCTGTTGGACTGTCCAAGTGTAGCCGAGACCGAGCGATTCCGCAATGGGGCAGTAGCGTTTTGCAAATACATCCAGGATTTTATGGAGACCTTCCGGGTTGATTCTGTCAGATAGTTTCTGGGCAGTTTCGACATCAGAGATTTCAAGGAAGGCGTTATCATGCATACGGTAAGTGATCCCTTTCTTTTGCAGCTTATGGGCCAGAAGATTATGACCGTTCATGTAGAACTGTAGTCGGAAGGGAGCCCAGGTGGGGACCCGGAGATAACACAAGCCGAGTTCTTTATCTATAAAATAAAAATAATAATGGAGACATTTGCTTTGGTCAAACTTAAGGAATGTTTTTCCGGTTGTTTTATCATGCCATGGCTTATAAGTATTGCATTGTTCCATGGCAGAAAAGATATGAATCAGCCCCTCAGACTTACCGGTTTTCTGAATGATCTCCTGGATGCGGTCATCTTTTCGGAACGCCCGGAGTTTCCGGATGAACTCAATCTGGATGCCGTTTTCATCTGCAATGCGCTGGGCATTGGCACGGATCTGTTCCGTAAGAGGCTGGGAGAAAGTCGAAAAATCAAAAATACGGATGTTGTTGGCTTTTAAATAGCTGGTCATACCTTCCGCATAACTCCATCCGGGGATATAGCCCTGGATGATCATACGGTCATAGCAAGTGATGATACCATTCATTTTGTCAGCATATTTATCCGTAAGTAACATGAACACATCCTCCAATAGTTTTCTTTATTGTACTTGAAATTTGGAGGAAATGCAAAAAAACTTTTCCGGTTTATCCGGGTTAGGAAATAATTAATTTATTACTTTTACAGCATAATCAGAAGATACCATAGCGTGTTCCCGCATATGCCCGGTAACTACAGCCTGGCCTACAACTCTTAATGCTGTTTGGACAACAATGTCCTGGCTGCTTTTGGCTAATTGGTGTATCTTAAATCCGGCTTGTCTTACATCATGTATACGGGCGTTTCCCTTTTGCCAACTTTCATTAACATCATATCCCGCTTTGATAATAGGATTTTTCATATTCTTCATCTAATATTTTACGAAGTTTAATATCATCTGAAATTTTAATTTTTGTTTTAGTTGCCATATAGCCCTTTCCTTTAAATTAAGATTATTGCTGTCCCTTGCTATTCCGTGTGTGTGGTAAAATGTCTTTTAATACTAACATAGTGTCTAAATCATTATAGCCATATCTTATTTTCAGACTATCAAGCCATCAACATTCTCCCGTGATAATCCACTTCTTTTTCGTGCATTAATGCATTAAAAAGACTGTTTCCCAAGCTCATAATTTTCACCTCCTGCGTTTTGATTTAACAATTAAAAATTGCATTTTTACCCGTTTTCTTAACATAAAAAGGTATGAGCAGGACAAAGAGTAATATATCTTAATTAAACTCCAAACACAGAAAAAGCATGGAAATCTTTTCAGACCGCCATGCCTTCTCATTCTAAACTTAATTTTTAAATCCCGTCAGAAAATCGTTTTTACTTTTTCAACTCATGAACATACGGAACCGCCTCCGACAGCTAAAATTGTAAAGATTCTTTCCCCAAATATATAGCTGTTGGATTTGAAAATTTGAAACCGCCTAGCATTGTCGTACTCTCTACCCTTTCTTTCTACTCTTCCAGAGAAAATGACACAGTAACATCCCCGTCTCCGAATATTTCCACTAATTTTTTCTGATCCATATTTTCTATTTCCCCAAGCCTTGTATAACTCCATGAATTTGTGCCATAGAAAATCGTCACCGAATTCCCCTGATAAAGCATCACATCTCCGGGTTCCGCCAAAATCTGCTCATCAGCAGCAGGTAATCTTTCTCCCAGAGCGCCCACCAGTTCAAACCCGCCATATTCTTTCATCTCTACCGTAAACGGTCCTGATACAGCCAATCCCCGAAATGCCTCCGCTGACGCATTATCGGCGAGCTTCATGGTCATTACTGAGTCACCTACAGTGATATACATGATATTTTCCCCCTTTTCTATTTTCTCATCACCCGCAGTCTTTGCCGGGACACCTCCAGAACTGTCCTCTGTCTCTGCCGCTCCATTACTGTTTTCTGAATTTTCCACTCCCGCCGGATTCTCTTTTTGAATCACATCTGCCGGCTTATTACTGACCTTACCGCATGCTGTCAATGAAATTATCAGTACCGCTGTCAAAGTCAAAGACCACGCTGCAAGCAACGGGGCATCAAATTTGTAGCGCTGCAGAGCAGCGGGGTATTTAACCCTCCCGGCAGTCGGCAAATGTGCATGCAAGCATGCCCGCTTGTCTCGTTGCCCGCGGGAATAAAACCATAGATTTTTTTTCGTCCCTGCCATCTATACACATTCCGCCTTTGTCGTCAGGATTTCTCCTTTTGCATTCTCGTCATCCATAATGATCTCGCCGACAGACGGCACGTAAATATATCCTCCGGCAGGATTTTTGATACTGTCAACCGGCGTTGTGAGGGTTGCCTCTACTTCCGATTTTTCAAAGCTCAGATCACACCCTTCCATCTGGCAATCGATCAGTTTCAGATTCTTGCAATAGCAAAGCGGCTGCGTGCCGATGATCTTACAGTTTTCAAAAGTCACGTTTTCACAGTACCAGGCAAGATATTCGCCCTTTACCACACTGTTTCTCACGACTACATTCTTTGCATGCCAGAGCGCGTCCTTGGTATCAAAATTACAATTTTCAAACACGCAGTCCTCGTTGTACTGGAACGAATACTTGCCCTTAAGGCTCACGTTGTCAAAATGCAGACAGCTTGAGCGCATCATGAAATATTCGCCCTCGGCACTGGTATTTCTCATGTCGATCCCTCTTGTTGACCAGCCAAACTCCGATGAGATGATATCGCAGCCGTTCATCTTAACTTTGGAACATTCGCGGAGCGCTTTGATTCCATGCAGCTTACTGTTCCTGATTTCTATATCATTCGTATACCAGATTGCCGCACGGCAAAGCTCCGTCATCGTGACTCCGTCAATCTTCACCCTCTCGTCATGCCAAAATGGATAACGGAGATTGAAAAAAAATTTTTCCACCTGGATGTTGCTTGCCTCCTTGAACGCGCTCTCACCGTCTGCCAGACCGTCAAACGCACAATCTTTTACATAAATGTTTCTGCTGCCATATAAGGCACGTTCCTCGTCAAATGTCCTGTTTTTCATTACTTCCATGATAAAAATCTCCTTTTCTTCATTTATAATTTATTTTGTTATACGATTGCTTTTATAAAAATAACGGCTCCAAGGGCAGCCAAAATACCGCCGAATATCCGGTTAATCTTCTGAACTTCCAATTTCTTTGCCTTCCTTTTCAAAAAGCAGGAAAGTCCAGTGAGCATACCCCACCAAAAATAAGTTCCGATAAAAACACCGCATACTAGCCCGATACCCGGAAGCCCTCCTTCCTGTTTCCCGATTCCCATAAAGGAAAATGCAAAGACAAAGGTCAGGATTGCTGCCGGATTTGTAATTCCAACAATAAATGATGTCAAAAACATCCCTGCGAGACTTAAGCTTTCTTCCCGCGTTTCTTGTTTTTCTTTCCTCTTAAGAAGCGCCACACCCATATACAAGATCAATATGCTTCCTGCAATAGTAATTCCTTTTTGATATTTTATAAGAATATCGGAGAGGAATGTCAGGCCAAACGCCGCCATACAGGTATAGAGGCAATCCGCCGCAGAGGAGCCAAGCCCTGTCAGAAGTCCTGTTTTTACCCCGTAGTTTATAGTTCTGTGCATGGTCATAATTCCCACTGCGCCTGCTGGAATCCCAAACAAAATGCCAATGAGCATGCCCTTTATCAACAGTCCCAGCATGACCGGCTATTCTCCGTCACTGATCAACACAATCTTGTTGCTCCATCCTTCCAGTACCGGATTTTCTTCTACAGCTTTTACAAATTCGTCTGTAGCATCAATCGTTCCCACTTTCGTATATTCTCCCGTAATCTCGGCGTCATGATAAAAGAGAATGATCCGGTTAGGTTCTGAATAATATACATCTCCTGCCTTTACAGATGTGACCGTTTCCGCGCCGGACGGAATCTCATAGCGGCTTGGTATATCATAATACTGCATATACTCCTATCCTTCAAAATTATCATAATCATAGATTGGGAGTCTCCAGTCTGAGGTGCCTACATGATATGCCACGGCTCTTGCGGTATCATTGTCCTCCAGCTCAATCGTAAACAGGACTCCGTTATCGCCAAAATGAACCTCCAGTGCGGTTGTATCCACCTGGCTGAAATCCTGTGATTCCCCATCATTCGGTCCGGAAGCCTCATTCCTGCCGGCGTTCTCAGTTTGGGCAAGGCTGTCATCTCCTGCATCATTATCATCCCGTCCACAGCCTGTGACTGCAGCCGCAATGCTTATCACTGCAATACTTACCATAAGTACAAACGCTGTCATCTTTTTCTTCAATGATTTAACTTTCATTTTTCTGCTTTCCTTCTTTCATCTTTTTCTATTTCTCTATTTCCATCTGTCTTTACTATAAATCATTCAGCATTATATAACAAATACTTATATCCTATATTCTCACATGCTTTTTAGCTATATTATAGTGTTCATTCCGTCCACTCCGACAGTTCTATCCATTTTGTCAGTAATACCGCAAGATCTATTCTTCGAATCTTTCCAGATAACAACCAGGAAAAACCGGTAAATAATGCAACTACGAAAACGCCCGGAAGCAGTATCGCAAGGATATCTGGATGAGAGATAAAATCACTGATCCCCGCCAGTTTCATCACAGCGCCTACCAATGGATCTGTGGCAGCAAAAGCCAGGACAATGCCTGCCGCCGACCCAAGAAGAGATACAGCCGTAAACCACAGCGCAAAGGAACGTCTCAACTGGCCGGCGGACAATCCTATGGATTGATAGATTCCAAGGTCTTTCTGTTCCGCCGCAAGAATCCGGTTACCTGTCATAATGGTCGTGATCAATATAAACAGCATCACCATCAGATACATCACAACCAGCGCGACCTGCATGACACGGATGATCCCGAATAAACCCGGCCATGTATTTTCATGAACATGTACGTCACCTCCGTACATACTCTGAGTACTCTCGGAAACTCACAGCCCTTGAAATCACTGCGTTTCCAGAGTTCCCTTATTTTTCTTCACCTCCACTTTTCAGGGGGGCTTACATTTTTTATATTTTTATCAAAAAATTTCCAAATTCCTATTGACAAATCTGCCAGTTTGTGCGGCCGCGTTATTCATTGCCAAAAAATGCAATGAATAACGCGGCCCTTTGGTTAAGAAGAACTATCCACTTTTCAACCATACCAAAGGAGGACACATATTATGTTAATTCACTGGCAGTCCCATCAGGAATATCTGGCTTTCCTGCATTAGACAAAAGTACATCTTGACTCTTCCCAACGCATAAGGCTTCATTCTGAATTTGCCGCTGTCCGGGAAAAACTGCGGATTCTTAATCTGGATCCGGTTATGGAGGATCTCTCCCAGTTCTATTCCCACACCGGACGGCCCGCTATCAACCAGGTGCAGATCATTCGCTCCCTTATCCTCATGGTGAT
>NZ_KE159759.1:221228-292649 GCF_000403455.2 Dorea sp. 5-2
AAATCTGCTTTCCATTTCTATCTGTATTTTTCAGAAACCTGCCATAAGGGAGGTCTTAAAGTCATGCCCTCTATTGATAAACTCCGCCACAATATCAGGCACGCTGTTTCTCTGTCCGCTTTTTCTCCAAATCTGATACACAGAATCCGCTATTTTTTTCTCTATACAGTTACTTTCCGAGACTACTCACTCTCAAGCTGCTCCCTGATCAAACCTTTCTTTTCCGGCTCCCTCAAAAAGAAGTGGTGGCACCAAATCTGCGGATCATCCCGCCCGATTTTCAGATAGCCCTCCCGGCTCATTCCTAAGTTCGCCCCCATCTCATTGGCACATTGATAGATGCCGGTGATCACATATTTGCCTCTCCCGCATCGCCGCCGACAGACACGGTATCTCCAATCTCAGCTCGTTGGTCTTGTGCGATGAATTCTGTGATTACGATCTCATTATCCCCGGTGCACGCTCTTCCTGACAGCAGATGAAAACGTTCCGGCTGGTCTGTCACATTGGCAGTATAAGAGACGCCGTTCATATGCACCGCAGGCATTGCCAGGAGATAGGTATCCGTGATCGGCGTGATCTGTTCGAGTTCCTTTCGCATCTCTTCTACCCGCAGATTTCCAAAAGCCTGAATCCCATATCGTGGTCCGCCGGGTTAAAAGCATCCATCATTCCTTTTCCATCCTGTCCGAGCCAGGAGTCCATGCGTCCCACCACAGAAGCAAAGAACACCAGCAAAAGTGCTATGATACAGGTTCCTGCATATCGTTTTTTTCCGGATACGATCTGCCGGATCGCAAGGTTTAAATTTAAACTCTTCTTTCGTATGACAGGGTGTGTCTTAAGGTTTCTTTTCTTTATTTTTCTGTCCGAATCCGTGTTACCCTGTATGGCTGTAAGCGGCGCCACATTCCCGATCCTGCTGACTTTCCATAAAATGAACAATGCCAGCAGCAGGGTGATCAAAAGAAGCGCACCAAGTCCCCGCATCACCGGAAAAAAGCATATGAATGTCATGTTATAATGTTTCTGTATCTAAAATGAGAAAAAATATTATGATAATCGAACTTAAGAGGTGAATCCTATGGAATTGCGTGTTTTACAATATTTTCTTGCCGTTACAAGAGAACAAAGTATTTCCGGCGCCGCCGAAGCGCTCCATTTATCGCAGCCCACACTCTCACGCCAGTTAAGGGAGATGGAAGAAGAACTGGGAAAACAGTTGATCATCCGCGGTAGGCGCCGGAGAAACCGACGGTGTGCGCTTTCTCACAAAGACTGCCAAAGCATTGCAGGAAGATTTTCCGGATATCCACTTCCATATCATAAGCGGGGACGGTATAAGTGTGCTTGAAAATCTTGACCGCGGATTAATTGATTTTGGTTTGGTATTTGGTGAAGTAGATACCTCGAAATATAACATGTTGAAGGTTCCTTATAAAGATACATGGGGCGTTCTGATGCGTCATGACACAGATTTAGCAGAAAAAGAAGTTATTACCTCAGAAGACCTTGCAGGACAAGCCGCTGATCCTGTCCCGTCAGCGGTCAAGCAGATCTTCTTTGATCAAATGGCTTGGGAAAAAGTACGAGGATCTAAACATTGTCGGAACATACAATCTTCTGTTTAATGGTTCTCTCATGGTAAAAGACGGGATGGGATATGCTTTATGCTTCGATAAAATCATTCATATTACAGAGCACAGCGGCCTTTGTTTCCGGCCTTTAATGCCACAGCTTTCAGAAGAAATGCATATCATTTGGAAAAAGTACCAGATATTTCCAAAGGCAGCCGAAAAATTCCTGCAGAAAATGCGGCAGTTTTCAGAATAGAACTTCACGGATCAGCAGGCAATTATACAATCTCCCGTTTGGCCGCAGCATTTGCTGATTCTTCTATAAAGATTTTGATGTTAATGAAAAAATCCCCAAGCCGTATATCAGTACGATTGGGGAATTCTTGTAAGTCTTTAATCCGGCTGCTGACCATTATGAGCTTTCCATTGACATTCCGTAAGCTTCATATCGGTGAAAACAGCTTTGAAAGAAGAATCTTCCGGTGAGCAGGCATAGATGCCGAACTTGATTTTACCACCGCCTTTATTCATATGGCAAATACGCATTTGATCAAATTTGACACCATCTTCAGAACATTCGATACAATAATCATCTTCACGGCGGCTGAAGCGATACCACATGGATTTGACAGCGGAAGGAATGGCAGTAGTAGCCCAGTCAGAATATCCCCCATTTGTTACAACACTGCCTAAATGCTGGAACTCTTCGTTTTCATATTCAATGGAGCCTTTCAGCCAATTTTCACTGTCTAAATACATAACAATACCGCATTGGTCAAATCGATGGTGGCTTTCAGAAAAATCAGTTTTAACAACAAAGCTGAAAAACTTTTCATCCGTTTCCATTTGAAACACCGGCGCAGTATCATTTTGAAAATGATAATAAGTTCTTTGCCACAAATCGGTATGCGGTACTGTAACAATCTCTACTTTCCTACTGTCAATGTAATACTTCTCTGGTTCTCGTGTCCACTCGAATTTTGTCATATCCATAGAATCTTCCTCCCTATTTACTGCTGACTTTATTATATATTATTTTGTCTAAAATGAAACCGGCTCCTTCTTGCCCTATTCATCAAAGCAGAACTTGAATTTCTTCATTCGCTTTCACACAATTATGGTCAGTGACGGACATCATGCGAACCTCTTTTTTGGCACATTGTCCTACTAGTTCTGACGGAGTAAATTCCCCGTCGTCGCTGTATCTGCTGTGCATATGCAAATCTATCATACGCAGCCTCCCATCTATGATTTATAAACTTAAAGCAGTCCTTTGTGTCGAAAGATAAATTTCTACACCTTTCATGTCATCATAAATCTTTCTTCTTATCTGCAGTTACTTTCGATATCATTTTTTCATGCATAGCAGCCATAAGGAGCAGTATCGCCAGCAAATAAACCGGAAACAAGGATACGCTGATATGGTTTGCGATAAATCCGAAGATCGGCGGCATGAAGCAGGTTCCCACATAGGCAGACGCCATTTGCACGCCGATCATCGCCTGTGACTTATCCGCCCCAAAATGTTCCGGCGTGGAATGTATAATAGAAGGATACACCGGAGCACATCCCAATCCAACCAAAATCAACCCGATCAATGAGCCTGCGCTGCCAAACGGCAGAAGTAAAAATACAATGCCAGCCAAGATAAAGCCTTGACCAAGCCGTATCATCTGCGTATCATTTAACTTTAATGTCAAAAATCCGCTGAAAGCCCTGCCGGCTGTAATCCCCATAAAAAACAGGCTCGCAAACCCTGCGGCAGTTTCCGCTGACAATCCCCGGCGCAGCACAAGATAGCTGCTTGCCCATAACCCGGTTGTCTGTTCAAGAGCGCAGTAGCAGAAAAATGTGATCATGACTTCTTTTGCTCCCGGAATTTTAACAATCTGACGTAAGGAAAGGGGGCGGGCTGTTATTTCTTTTTCCGTCTGCCCCATATCATGGTTACCCTGTTTTTTCCACAATGGCAGGCTGAAAATCAACACGGCGGTCAATGCGATCTGAAGGACGGCGATATAGCGATAACCCATATTCCACCCTTGTCCGCCGGTCAGGGCATAACCCATGATGTACGGGCCAAGGGACGCGCCGACGCCCCACATACAATGCAGCCAGCTCATATGCCTGCTTGCATAATGGAGAGCAACATAGTTATTCAAGGAAGCGTCCACACTTCCGGCGCCAAGCCCATAAGGAACTGCCCATAAGCATAACGCGGCATAGGAATGGCTGATGGAAAACCCAAACAATGCTGCTGCAGTCATTAACACACTGGCAGCCGTAACTTTGCCCGTTCCAAATCTTCTGGTCAATCTGTCGCTTTGCAGACTGGAAATGATCGTCCCTGCAGCGATAATCATAGAAATACCGCCCGCATAGGAAACAGGTACGGAAAACTCCTGATACATTGCGGGCCACGCGGAACCTAACAGGGAATCCGGAAGCCCCAGACTGATAAAAGCAAGGTAAATGATGATCAACAGTAGATGGATCATTTTAACGTCCTCCTGTGTTTTGTGCTTATCAAAAGAATACCGTCAAATAGTACTTGATACAATACATATTCGGACGTATAATATAAAAAAACGCCAAACAGGAAGGTACGCAAAAATATGGCATTACAAGAATGTGGATTAAACCTGAATAAAGTATCAAAAGAACTCCAACCCCATGGAACCCCTCAATTCCCCTGTGCCGGATATTGTTCCTCCCACACGGACAGACAGGAAGATATTATCCCATGGCACTGGCATGAAGAGATTGAAATTGTGTATATAGAAAATGGACAGATGAATATAAAGATACCGTCAAATACTTTCCTTTTGGAAAAGGGAGACTGTATTGTTATCAATTCAAATATTCTTCATTATGCGGCGGCTGTCACCGAATGTAAACTGCGCTCCCTTGTTTTTGGCCAGACGCTCATTACCGGAAGTGAGGACCTTGTATTTGCAAAAAAGTATATGCAGCCGCTATTAACCTGTAATGGATTTTCCCATTATTTTATAAATGCAGGCAGCAATAGAGATGTGGCAGACTGGTTTAACTGTGCGTTTGAAGCTCTTGCACAGGACTGTTACGGATATGAATTTACCGTGCGGGAAAATTTATCCCGTATCTGTCTTTTTTTATGCAGGGAATTGAATCCGCAGACGGATACGCAAAATGTTTCGCCAAGCCAGGACAATCTCCGTATCAGAAAAATGCTTGCTTACATCCACAAAAATTTTGCCGATGATATATCTCTGTCAGAAATTTCAAGCGCCGCCGGCATTAGTGAAAGGGAAAGCCTGCGCTGTTTTAAGAAAACGATCCAGTTTTCCCCGATCCAGTATCTGTTAAAGTATCGGATTATGCAGGGGGCTGAAATGCTGCGAAAGCATCCGGCGGACAGTATATCAGAAATCGCAACCCTATGCGGTTTTGACAGCCCCAGCAACTTTGCTAAAATATTTAAGCGCTTCTATAACTGCACACCACGGGAATATAGAAATAAAATATGACAATATCCATGAATTACTTATTCTTTTTTCCGTTATTTTTACACTTTATAGCAGACATCAGATGTATAATACCACAGATCCCGGCATAACCACCCCATATTTTCAGATCTGCATAACTTCCTGCCAATGATCCCCCCATTAATG
Organism: Dorea sp. 5-2; assembly: GCF_000403455.2. Classification (GTDB taxonomy): domain Bacteria; phylum Bacillota; class Clostridia; order Lachnospirales; family Lachnospiraceae; genus Sporofaciens. The sequence continues at coordinate 226,456 of NZ_KE159759.1, forward strand.
CACCGATCATGTACAGAATGATACAGGCGATATTTCCGCCGTTCTTTTCTTTATTTCTGGTTGCAATGGACACGATTCCTGCTGTCAGCAGACAGATTGCTACCATAACCCCGGCGCTTCCACTTACCTCTCCATTATCTTCAAGTGCGTTTACCAGTCCCGCCGCACAGGACTGAAAGGTCACAAATACACACAAAACAATTGACAAAATACCTGTTACTAATTTAGCTGTCTTCATTCCTTTTCTTCTCCCTATTGTAATACTAATTCCTGTTCCTGATAAATACCCTTGAATAAATTATCAGCCGAATGATCGTTTACCTTCAAAATAACCGGATTAGATACATCCTGAAGCGTGTATATAAAGGCTACCTCTAAAGAAGAATCCTTCATAAGCTCTTTGGAAAGATTACTCTCAGCCTCATTCGGTTCCATGAAGTCTCCTGATGTGAAATCACACTCTATCCCATTCTGAAATACCTGTGGATAGAAGGTTGACTGTGCCGTCTTTGTCTCATCCGATCTATTCGTATATATAAAATAAATCCGTACTGCATCAGCTTCGTTATAGTCTTTCGCTATCTCATGCCTTACATATACCAGACTTCCTTCCGCGTTCTCAAGATTGATCTGTTCAACCCTGGTGTTTGCCGGCGCGTCTTCTTCCGCCCCTTCTTCTCCTGTCGTGTCCTCTTCTTTAACAGCTCCCGCATCCGTCTCTTCCGCTTTTCCACCGCTGTCAGGGGCGTCACTGTCACTGCATCCCCATATAGATATCATCGCCAGCATTGCAATGATCATCATAAGTAATTTTTTCTTCATTTCTCCTTCTCCTTCATCCTATTTTATACTACTTTATACTACTAACAGGTATATGTCAATATTTTGTCGTATATATTTATTATAAATATTGTCTGGTAATATTTCAGAATCTGCATATTAAATTAGTCACTATAACCTTGCAAGGAGTTCGTATGATGAAACCACTAAAAAGTAAAGTCAGTATCACTCTCGATTCAGATGTCATAGAAAAAATCAAACAGCTCGCCGAAGAAGACGACCGTTCTTTTTCGCAGTATATCAATCTGATCCTCAAAGAACATCTAAATCAAAAAGAAGCATAGGCTTATGTCTTATGCTTCTTCATTCTCTCACATCTGTCTTTTCTCATGGTATGCTGTCAGCATACATTTCCATAAATCTATAATCCGACCACTGAATCTCCATACACCCTGCCTCTGACCACTGAATCTCCATAACCTCAGCCACTCAGATCAAGATTTCCAGAAACATCCATAACAGCGCCGCTATTGTTATGAACGCAAAATCTAAAACCACATATCCCGCCACACGAAGCAAAAGATTTTTTGAGTTTAAAAGAGATACTCTGTCCCGGCATCCCATATAATTAAACAGAAACCCTATTTCCGCCAACTGAGACAATAAAAATAAGATCTTCTGGAACCATGCTCTCCAGCCAGTGAGTAAAACATCTTCTTCTCTGATCTCCATAGACAGAAATAAATTAAACATCAGCAGATATCCAATGACTGCCACAAGCATTTTCCACGGTGTTCCGCTTCGAAAACCAGGCGGGAGGATTCTGCGCCATTTCGGCTGTTTATCACCTGCCGGCTTATCAGTCTCTTTTCTCACAACGGAAGGATACAGTGTTTCCAACGCCCGCTCCAGTTCTTCCACATTCTGAAACCTTTCATCCGGATTCACGAAAACGCACCTGTGGATCACCGCACCCAGCTGTCCGCCTGCAATCTCTTCTACCGGAAATTTCCGTAAGATCATATAGTTTAGTATCGTTCCCAATGCATAGATATCCGAACGGCACTCCGTCTGACGGCGCCCGAACTGTTCAGGCGCCGCAAACCCTTCCGTCCCCATGACTACCGTATCCCGGTTTTTCCCCGGACTTACGATTCTGGCAATATCAAAATCGATTATTTTCACATGGTTCTGCAACGTGATCATGATATTCTCCGGCTTAAGGTCTCTGCATACAATGGACGGTCTTGCCATATGAAGCGGATATAATGCACGGCAGATCCTTTTCACAATACAGACACTCTCTTCTATGGTCAGCTTCTGCTCCCTCAGGATGTCTTCCAGATTACGTCCCTCAATATATTCCTCAATCACGATCAACTGCCGTCCGTCCTCAATATATTCGTAAATCTGAGGGATGAAATCGCTTCTATGGGATTTCAGGAAAGCATAAATGGCTGTCTGTTCGATATTCATATATTTTTTCACAGCAATCCTTCCATTGATGCTGTTCCTTACAATCCGCACATTCTCGTTCTCATTCAGCAAGCCTAATTCCTGATACTGAGATAAAATATATTCCTTTGACAACTCCATCTTCTCACCTTCTTCTCTTGCTTTTCCATTCAAAAAATTATATGATATTTTTAATGTATAATCAAGAAAGGATTTTTAAAATTGATCACCAGCAAAACTACCGATGAACTGTTAAAACTACTATCTTCCATGGAATCCCGTTCTTCTTTGCACGACTTGTCAGATGAATTGGATAAGCCTGAAAACAAGACGTCTTTTCCTGACTATATTTCTCAAAAGATGCAGGAACGGGGGATTTCACCGGGCAGGCTCTGGGAACTCTCCCTGATACAGCGCAATTACGGATATCAGATTCTTAACGGAACCAAAACTCCCGGCAGGGACAAAATTGTCGCAATATGCCTGTCGCTGTCGCTTCCCTTAGCGGATACCCAACACGCCCTCATGCTGGCAAACGCCGGTCCCTTATATGCACGGAGAAAGCGGGATTCCATATTGATCTTTTCTCTCCAGAAGGGACTATCCGTGATGGATGCAAACATGCTTCTATATGATCTTTCAGAAAAACCGCTCTCCTGACCGTACATCTGGTTACTCTTTCCCCTGCGCCTCTTCCTTTACGGATCGGCGCTATGTCAGTAAGAGCCAGGAACGGCAAATTAATTTCCTCTTTACCACCTGTCTCTTCCATGGTATAATCAGAGTGTCTAAAAGACTGGCATCTCATCGTTACGGCCAGTCTTTCATCAACTGAATATTTTACCTTCGGTATCCTCTGGCAAAATCCATAGGAACCAGACCGACTTGGCAAGATATGAGAATATAACTACCAGGAGGAAGCAAGAATGATCACGATGGAGCACGTATGTAAATCGTACAAGATTGCAAAAAGAAACGCCGGCTTCGGTGAGGCCGTCAAAGCACTTTTTCACCGGGAATATGAGACGATCCATGCATTGAACGATGTAAGCTTTACCATCCAGGACCAGGAGATGGTCGGATACATCGGTCCCAATGGAGCCGGAAAGAGCTCTACAATTAAGATTCTCAGCGGAATATTAACCCCCGATCGCGGAACCGTCCTTGTGGACGGCAGGATTCCATACAAGAACCGCACCAGACACGTCAAAGAGATCGGCGTCGTGTTTGGCCAGCGTTCTCAATTGTGGTGGGATGTTCCCGTCATAGATTCCTTTGAACTTCTTAAGGATATCTATTCTATTTCAGAACCCCTGTACAGACAAAGCCTTGAAGAGTTAACTGAATTACTGGATCTAGCAGAACTTCTGCGCTCTCCTGCCAGACAGCTTTCCCTCGGACAGCGGATGCGCTGTGAGATCGCCGCTTCTCTTCTGCACCGGCCGAGGATTCTGTTCCTTGACGAACCTACCATCGGACTGGACGCGGTGTCGAAGCTTGCCGTCCGGGATTTTATCCTGAAGCAGAATAAGACGCACGGCACTACCGTGATACTGACCACCCATGATATGCAGGATATCGAGGCGCTGGCAAGCCGTATCATTCTGATCGGGAAAGGCAAGATCCTGATGGACGGCACGCTGGATGATATCCGAAGAGGCAGTGACAGCATTGACGAGACGGTGGCCGAATTATACCGTACATATGACATCTGATAGAAAGGAGTTTAAATAATGAAAAAATATCTCTCTTTCTTTCGACTGAGATTCATCATGGGATTGCAGTACCGGGGCGCCGCCCTTGCCGGTATCTCTACTCAGTTCGCATGGGGTTTTATGGAGATCATGATCTTCCGGGCATTCTACCGTGCCGATCCGTCCTCCTTCCCCATGAGTTTTTCCGCCACAGTGTCATACCTGTGGCTGCAACAGGCATTTCTCGCCCTCTTTGCGGTATGGATGATGGAAAATGAGATCTTCGATTCCATCATAAACGGCGATATCGCCTATGAACTATGCAGGCCGGCGGATCTCTACAGTATGTTGTTTTCAAGAAGCATTGCGTCACGCTTGTCAAGAGCCGTACTAAGATGCTTCCCCATCCTTATTGTCGCCGTATTCCTGCCGCAGCCATACGGGATATCCGCACCGGCAAGCCCAAGGCACTTCATCCTGTTTCTGATCACGCTGATCCTTGGACTGCTGATGACCGTATCACTGTGCGGACTGGTCTATATCCTTGCCTTTTTCACCATATCGCCGGCAGGGCTCCGGCTGATGTTCGACTCAGCCGCAGACTTCTTCGCCGGCGCCTTGATCCCTCTGCCATTTTTTCCAGAAAAGATGCGGGAAATCATGGAACTGCTGCCATTTGCGTCCTTGCAGAATGTTCCTTTGCGGATCTACGGCGGGAGCATGAGCAGTTATGAGATGCAGAAGGCAATTTTCCTACAGATTTTCTGGCTTGTGGTCACTACATTTGCCGGGAAAATGCTCTGCCATCTAGCGCAGAGACGCATGATCGTACAAGGAGGTTAATGGCTTCATGAGAAATATCGGTTCAAAAATATATAGCTCCCTCCGTCTTTATCTCCATTATGTATCCATCAATATCAGATGCGTGATGCAGTATAAAACTTCCTTTTTCCTGACGGCGTTTGGACAATTTCTGGTCTCTTTTACCACTTTTCTGAGCGTATTCTTCATGTTCCAGAGATTTTCCAGTGTGGAGAGATTCACCTACAGCGAGGTCCTGCTGTGTTTTGCCGTCATGCTGATGGAATTCTCCCTTGCAGAAATGTTTGCCAGAGGATTTGATCAATTCTCCGGTATGGTCAGACGCGGGGAATTCGACCGGGTACTGGTACGCCCGCAAAATGAGATCATCCAGGTACTGGGAAGCAAATTCGAGCTTACCCGGTTCGGCAGAATGCTTCAGGCTGTTGTGATGTTCGTATACGGCATCCTTAAGAGCGGGATTGATTGGAATTTCTCCAAAATACTTACCGTGATCTTTATGCTGATCGGAGGGACAACCGTCTTTACCGCCCTGTTCCTGATCTACGCCGCGTTTTGCTTCTTTACGTTAGAGAGCCTGGAATTTATGAATATATTCACAGACGGGGCAAGAGAGTTCGGCAGGTATCCTGTCGGGATCTATGGGGAGAAGATGCTGCTGTTCGCCACATTTTTCGTGCCCTACGCATTGATACAGTACTATCCGCTCCTGTATATCCTGGGACGAAGGACCGAACGTATCTACATGTTCCTGCCGCTTCTTGCGTGCGGGTTCCTGATCCCGGCGCTTCTGTTCTGGAAATTCGGAGTGAGGCATTATAAATCAAGCGGTTCCTGATCCCGGTCTTTTGCCTGTATGATCCACACTGATCACCGATACGTTTCATGCAGGATAAAATATCAACGGGCATTTGAAATCATATCATTTATAAATAAAAAGGGGGAACTGACATGATCGGCAACAGAGATATCTTCCTGGACAGAACAGATGTAAGCAAATTCTCGTTCCAGTTAAATCACTGCGGGATACAGGATTGCACTCCCGGATATTCCTACCATATTGATTCGCGCCCCTATCATCTGATCCATTTCGTATTAGAGGGGAATGGTTTCTTTGAGTCGGGGCATAGATTGATCCATATACATGCAGGACAGGCGTTCTATATCCCTGCCGGGGTATCCGCAAGATACTATGCCTCCCTGACGGATCCTTGGAAATACGGCTGGATCGGATTCTATTCTAATACCGCCAATCCTTTCCTCACGTTCCTGTTTGGAGACGAGAATGTGATCTCCTTTCAGATGCCCGTAGGAGAGGTTGAAAAAAGCCTGCTGTCCATTATCTCCGTAACAGACAGCAGGATCGCCGATTATTCCCAGTATGACAAATCCGTTTTCCCCGGAGAGCAGTTTACCAACATCCTCAGACTGTCCGATTCCTTAAGAGTCAACAGCCGGATGCTGGACTTTTTCTCTGTTCTTCTACGTTTCCAGATCCCGGAGGATTCCGTAAATCCCAGGAATGATCCTCCGGCGCTGCAAGCAAAGGCATACCTCGACGCTCATTTTAATGAACCGGTCCGGATGCAGGATGTTGCGGCCTCGCTCAATATCCATCCCAACTACCTGTGCGCCGTGTTCAAAAAGACCTACGGACAGACGCCCAGTGATTATCTGCGTTCTATCCGCATGGCACAGGCTTCCATGCTTTTGCTCCTGACCGATCATTCCGTATCCATGATCGCCGGATCACTGGGATATGCCAATCCCTTTCAATTCTCCGCTGTGTTTAAGTCTTATTACGGATTGTCGCCTACTGCATACAGGAAGAAGGGTTAAGCGAAATCATAGTTTGTTAGTAACTGCTGCTTTCATAGTTCCTTAACCCTGATCTCAGCACCACACATGACACCGCAAGCATCGCCATACAGATAAACGGAATACACAATGCCCCTGTTTTGCTCCCTTCTTTGCCAAGAAGATACCCGACTGGATAGAAGCTGACGAACGCATAGGGAATCAGATACCCGAAGATCCCCTGGAATAAGGGCGGATAGATCACCAGAGGATACTTCGCCATCTCTCCCAATGAGATCACGAAATAATTCAGGCTGTTCTTCTTCCCTTCCATCCAGAAGGAGACACAGCTTGCAATCCAGATCATGCACACTCTAAGGATACATGCTTCCGCCAGAAAAACAAAAAGCAGTATAACTTTTATCACATCCCATTGAATCTCACATTTGCTGAATCCCGCTATAAGAACCGCCGCGGCGATCACCATCTTGTTCAGTCCGTCAAAATCAATCTTCGCCGTCAGAAGCTGTAACCCTACCGGCACCGGCCTCACCAGAAACCGGTCCAGATCCGCCATGTGGATCATATTCGTGATCTTCCACGCTCCCTGAAAGAAGAAATTGATAAACCCCTCGGAGAACAGAAGAAACCCATAGAGAAGAAAGATCTCCCACATCGTCCAGCCTCCCACCTGCGGGATGTTGCTGTATATAATACCGATCAGCCCAAGATTACATCCCTGGGAAAACAATGTAAAGAAAATCATTATGAGAAAATCCGTCCGGTACTGTGCCAGCGACTGGATATTCTGCATCTGAAACAGCAGGTAAAGTTTTATATAAGCGCCACACTTTCTCATCAAAACCACATCCTTATTTACATATATTTGTATTTGTCCGATAAAGATTCAAAAACCAGACAGACGCGGGAAGACAACCGCCGTCCCAATTATCCTCCATACATGGAAATTACGCCGAACGCCTTCTTTCCAAGCAATGTCCCCGCCGCCCCTAATAAGAGAATCCACACAAGCTGTAAAAATATGTCTGCAATGCTTTCCCTGATCGAAAATGTTCCAATGAATATACTGCACGGTGTATAGATAATCCCCTGAAAGGGCAGCACATTTGCAATCTCTCTTAAGATACCGGGAAACATTGCCAGCGGAACCAACGCCCCTGAGAAAAAATTCGTAAGTATCTCTCTCGCCTTCGTCACGCCATAGGAATTATCCGTATAAAAACAAAGCAGTGAAAAGATGTATTGGATGCAGAATTTCACGCCCATACCAAGCAGAAGAGAAACCAGGAAAAGCACCGTCCGTATCCCATCCAGGTACTGCACTCCATTCACCGCCAGATAGACGATCCCGATCAGTACGAAAGTCGCCGCGAATTCCAGCCCCGCCGTCCCAAGCATACGGAAGAAGAGCATCCCCCGATAAGATAACGGCTTTAGAAGATCCAGTATGATGTCTCCTTTCACGATACGTTCCGCTATGCACATCTCGAATCCCATAGAAAAGACACTGTTACACAAAAAAGCAACAAACACATACTGCTTCATGGTCTCCCACGTATATCCATTCACCACCTCCTGATACATAAAAATACTTTTCCAGACATAATACAACACCACAGCCTGAATGAAATTTGCCAGCATACCGGTGATAAATGTACTCCGGTATGCGCATCCCTCCAAAAATCCACATCTTATATAAGCAAGATATTTCTTCATATACCTCTCCATTCTGATATTCAAGTGTAAGAAAACTCTCCGTCTTACTCAGGCAACAACTGCACCATGTTCAAACAACCGAATGATGATCTCTTCCAGAGTCATCCCGCCGCCGTATTTTTCAAGCAGCTTATCAATCGTATCGTCAAACAGGATCCTTCCCTTTTCCAGTATGAGCAGCCTCTGGCAAATAGACTCCAGATCCTTCATATCATGGCTGGTGAGCAGGATCGTGGTCTTCTTCTCCCGGTTTATCTCCTTTAAGAATGCATAGATCTTCTGCTTCGCCGTCACATCCACACCGATGGTCGGTTCATCCATAAAATGGGGCTCCCCTCCGGTATGCCTTGAAAACACTGGGCTTAACGGCATACAAACGAGTGCTTTGTGTAGCTTTTCTCTGTAACCGTCCTCTATATCCTCAACCACAAAAGCCAGTCCTGTGTTTATCACAGTCTGGCTATCCGTGGATTATTTTCATCCTCATTACAAATTCTTTATCAAATTCAAATCTTTCTTATTCAGCGCTTTCTCCAACTTCTTATTCTTTTTCTCTAATTCTCCATTCTCTCTCTGTAATTCCCGAATCTGTTGCTCCAGCAATTCAATTCTACTCTTCAGCGCCATATCCCCGATATACCTCTTCGGATCTACCATTCCATCCTGCTGCTGTAATGCCCGATCAACTTCTCTGCGGACAATCTGATTCTTATAAAAAAATCCTCTCGACAATCCCGTCTTATTCATCAGTTTTGGAATCGTCACCTTTTCCCTGTCTTCCATCATCTTATGTACTGCCTTAACTGCTTTATCAATCTTTTCTTCACTGCTTTTCTTATTTAAAGCAATCATCTTGTCGTATTTGCTCATACTCTTCACCCCACCCATCTAAATTAGCCAGAATTATATCTGAAAGCATATTCCTTATTTTTCGGGTTTCATCCGCAAGTACCTGATTACTCATTCTCCGATAATACTTTACATTCTTTACACTGCTATGCCCAAGAAGCCTTGCTATAGTCCAATCATCCAAATGCATTTCTGTCAATTTCACACCGTAATAGTGCCGATACATATGAGTACCAAATCCAAACAAGTTACCTTGGTCATCCCGTATATCTTCTTTGTATATAAGCTGTACAATTTTTGCTTGTAGTGTACTATATCGCATTGGTTGATCAGGATTTTTTTCACTTACAAATATATATTTTGTTTCACCAAATTTTTCTTTCGTATACTGGATCGCCTTTTTAATTAAAGCTGACAATTCCTGACTGATTATTTTTTCATAAGAATGTGTTTTCATCTGCCTGATCCAAATAATTGTTTCTCCATTTTTCTCTGTCAAGCAATCACTCAATAATGTAAGGGTATCTGATATTCTAGTCCCCAACATCTGATGTATTATCATCAATCTCGCTGTCTGTTCATCTACTTTTACTAAAAACGCATTTAGTCTCTTCAATTCATTATCCGAATATACTTTAAATTCTGCTTGCTGTGTCGGCGGAATATCGCGATTTAGTACTATTTCTTTTAACTGTGGATAAGAGTATATATTTCCTATCGATTCAAATACTGCCCTGAGTCTTGTCAATTCTGCCCTGAACTGTTTAGTTTTTAAATCTTCCGTTTTCAAATATATAAGGTATTCTTCAAATATTTGTCTGTTTAAATCTGCGCAGGATTCTATCTTTGGAAATTTCTCTAATAAATATTTCGAAAATCTACGCATTGCCGTCATTTCTTTCTGAACACAACCAACTGCTTCCGTCTGCAAATGAAAATAAATAACCTTCTTTAATTCTTGACGAATATCTGTCTGAATAATTTTTGTGAAGTTTATTGTCCGACAAGGTCTGGTAATATCCTCTTTTAAATCAATCTCTAGACTTTCCAGTTTCCAAATATCTTTATCTGTCTCTTCTTGTTCAATCTTAGCTTCTAAAAAGTCTAAAAATTTCCCCAGATAACTCAGTGTAGGAGCTTTTACAATAATTTCCCGTTTACCTGCCAAAATTTTTTCTTTATAAGTCAACGGATGTCCCTTTGATAATAACCATCCTTTCATATGATGCATCCATTTTTCTCTATTCCAATCGTAAAAACTATTCAGACAATATCCCTTCGCCATAATCAATTTGCACAGATGATTATACAACCTGCTCTCTCTAAATAACATGTTAACTGTTAAATTCTCACTACGTTCTATAATAAACGCCCGCATTTCTTCCTGCATCGTCTCTGTCGGTAACAGATCAAGATCAAAACACGGATTCTGTCCCATTCGCTTTTTAACTGACTCACTGGCAAACTGATAGGACTTCAATTGTTTTATATAAATCTTATTTTCCACGTTTACACCTCTTTATTCCAGATGCTAAACTATTGTTTTCCTGTTCAAAATATTTCTCATTTGCCCTAGATATTCTCTTTGTCATATAATCAACATACTGCTTGGTCATTTCTTCATATTTATGTCCCAGATAATCCCGTACACTTTGAATTGATACATCATTTTCATAATACATTGTTGCCACGGAATGCCTATAATCATGGGATTTAAAGAGATATTCTCCATTATTAATTTTATTTTCCATACAACATTTCAACATTCTTTTCCGGAAAGTTCCATAGCAACAAGCTCCGCCTTTTTTATTTTGAAATATATAGTCATCTGATTTAATTTGATATTTCTGCAAATATATTTGCATCAGCTTATACAGTCCCCATGGTATCGGTACTCTTTTATAGTTCCGCATCTTTATTTGGTAGACTTGTATCCAAGCATCTCTTCCCTGTATATAATATGCGTTTCCTTTTAGAGCACACACCTCGCTTCCCCTTAAACCTACACTCCATAAATGCAAGAACATAAGCCGCAGCTCTTCTGGAAAATATTTCAATTTTTCTACTATTTCAATGCAAATTTCATCTTCCACGCTTCTATCATGATGCTTTGATATTTCTTTTTTTAAATAATATTTCTCACAAAACGGTATTTTTTCTATTATTCTTTGTACTTTTAGATAATCGAAGAAATGCATAACGCTTATAACAATTTGATTAAATGCGCCTTCCTGAATATTAAGCTTATCCAAACACCTAAAATATTGCTCCATCGTCCTTTCCGTTATATTACGAACATCCTGGGGATCATTTTTTTCTACCCAAACCATAAAATTTCTAATTTGAGATAATTCCCTCCTGATAACTCCAATTGTCAAATATGTAATACCTAGACAATATTTCATATATTGCTGCAGATATTTCCTGTTCTTCTTATCTTCCACTTCGATAAATGAAAACGTTCTTATCGGGTTTGTCGGGTTTACCCTTGACTTCTCAAAATGGAATCTTTCTAAATACCATATATTAGCATCCCAATGTATCTCGTCTGCCTCAATAAATAATATTCTTCTACATTGATCTAAAATACGTATAGCATATTTCGGCTCTTCATTTTGCTTTATAGTATTTATGAATTTTTCAGCCTGACTTTGTTCCAGATATTCTATATTCGATATCTGCTCTTCAATACAAAATTCATACAACTTTTTCAATGCTGCAAGATTACTACTTCTTATATCTGTCTTCATATGCTGCAAGAGCATATAATGCAACACACTAAAGATTTGTTTTTTCAGCATAGGTGAAATCTTTTGTCTAAAATCCCAAATAAGGTTATCCGTCTTCACAAATCGTTCAAACTGTTTCGCTATCTCTTGTTCCGGATGATAAGGCAAAAAGATTATCTGGTGCTTCAATGCTGCCAATGCATCTCTCTTTCCTTTTAACGATTCCACCTGTTCTTGCACTGATCGCCGTTTAATCTGATCGAACGCTTTCATATACTTTCGTATTGAATTTTCTAAAACCTCTTGTCCCAGATATTTTTGATATTCCATTCTAACTGTAATATCAATCTCTGCAATATGCCGGATTCCCATCTCCGCAAGAAATTTTTTCATTTTATTCCTATAGGAACTTTTTATCTCTGTATGCGAATTTATCTCCCTGCCCAACTGTTCCAGCAGTTCTTCTCTTTCATCTATTGATATAACCCGCAGTTCACTCTGCTGCAATCTGTAGACAGACATTTCTTATCACCTCCTGTTATCCAGCAGATTCTGTATCCCATAGAGACTGGAATATCTGCTGTAAAATTCCTGGCTTGCCACCTTCAGCTTATCATCCAGAACATTCAGATACCGTATCGTCGTATCTAAATGTTTGTGTCCAAGGGCCTGACTGATCATCTCCAGCGGCCAGTTCGCTTCCCATCTTGTATTCGCATAATACCGCCGAAGCATGTGGGGCGTGATCCGAATCCCCGTCTTTTTCCCCATCCGCTCGAACATATCGTAGACGCTGTCCACCTTCAGCGGTTTCCCTGCCGTATCGCCTTTGATATTGATAAACAGGTAATTCTGCTTTTGGAGGACATCCCAATATTCTGACAAATAATATAACAGGAAGTCAAAAGTATCTCTGCTGATCCTGCCTCTTCGCTCTTCCGCATTTTTTGCCCTGGCATCGTTCTCATTGTCATCCCGGAAATCCACCCGGATCTCGTGGTTCTCATAATCAATGTCTTTCGTATAATCAATACCCAGGATTTCACCGATTCTGAATCCAAGTTCCGAAGTCAGTAGAATCAACACCTGATCCCGGCAGTTGGTGCAGGCTTCTAGTAGTGTTATGATCTCACATTTCTCTGCAGCCCGCACTCTCCGTTCTTCCTCTTTCAGATAGCCTTTAAACGCCTTGAACCTTAATGTCCTTTTCACACCAACACTGTTCGGAACTGTCATCTGGTTATAGGAGAGCACAGACAACTGCCCGGACTGTTCTGTCTGCATTTCCATAAAAAGATAGAACCTGAACACATCTTTTAAATATGCGTTGCAGGTTCCATTGTCCGGCAGTTTCTTCGTATTCTCTTTATGATTTCCCAGCTTAAGCCAGCTTAAGTATTCTGAAAAATGTCCGTATTGTGTCTCGTAATCCATCCGGTACACATCATCCATTTCTATGTGCTTTTCATCCATATATTCCAGATAATAACAGATGGCAAACGCACTTCTGCGAACAGTATTGGGGGAGCGGTTCGCCCTTGTCAAATGCGTCAGATATTTGGTCGGAAACAGACTGATCTCTAATGTTTCTACATCCCGGATAAAATAATATTTTACTGTTCCATCCTTCTGAATGCCCACTTTATACCGTTTCATCCATCCCACTCCTTTCCTCTGACGCTATACACAGTATACTCATTCCATGCCAAGAAAGCTATCGACAATACCACCAATCCACCGCAAACCGCTTTAGAAATACCACCAAACTTTCGCCTCCGAATCCCCCCGTGATCTAAGCAAAATCAACAACACCAGAATCCTGTCCAAACACTGTATTTACATATAATATTCCACACTTTTCCGACTACAGATAAATGTTTCCACATCCTCCAGCGATTCTGCCATCTGGCATACCGGAAGTGCCTGTAGGACTTTCTCATGATATCTTCCTCCTTTGGCTGCCCTGTGATCCAGGATGGATACCACACAGGTATCTGTCTCTGTCCGGATAGCTCTTCCAAACCCTTGCCGAAGCTTCTTCTGCATATCCGGAACAACACTCTCTTCTATGTATTTCCCCAGGCTTTCATACTCTTCCTTCTCTGCTTCGCTGACCGGATCTGGGACTGCAAAGGGAAGCTTAACAATAATCAGCGAAGATACCATATCTCCTGGGAAATCCATTCCTTCCCAACAAGAACCGGCTGCGAAAAGTACCGCATTCTCCTGCTCCTTAAATCGATGGATTTCTTCCTGCGTATGCCTCCACACTTCTATCATCGGAAACGGCAGCCCACCCCGCAAGAGCTTGCAAACACCTCCCATCAAAGAATAGGAAGTAAACAACACTAGCGTATGCCCGTGGGAAGCGAATACCAACTGCCTGATCTGTCCTGCAATCCACACAGTATCCTTCTCACTCCCGCACTTGATTTTCCTGCTGCCCTCCGGCAGATAGATCAGACAGTTCTTCCGGTATGCAAAGGGTGACTCTGCTGTGTACTCCTGTACTTTCACACTCTTTCCTCCGGCTGCTTCATTTAACCCCATAATCTGTTTGGTACGCGCGAAATTATTCCCAGCTTTCAGCGTTCCACTGGTCAGGACTGCCGGAACTCCCCTCTTCCATAACATCTCCCGGAGATATTCCGGAATTTCCCGGCTCATCATACAGAAGATTGGAAGCCCTTCTCTATCTTCTTCTAAATACAGGACATACTTCTTATCGGGAACTAAAAAGCTGCAAAGAACCTGCAGCGCTTCTTCCAGCCGGTTCCGGAGCCATTTAGGGATACGCCTCCTGCACCGCCTGATTGTCTCGAACATAAGCGATGCACTTTCTTTTAAGACACTGACGCATCCTTCCGTCTGCTGAAATGCCATCCTTTGCTCATGTACAGCATGATTCCTTTCTAACATGGCATGGCTCTTAGCCACTGTCTCAAAGAGATTTCTCGTCATTACTCTCAGCCTTCCCGCACGGGTTCCCTGATGCTCTTTCTCCATAAAATAACAGATTTCCAAAATATTCTCATAGCTTAAAGTCTTCCCACACATCTGCCCTGCCGCTTCTGCTAACTTGTGAGCCTCGTCTATCACCAATACCCGATAATCCGCTAACAACGGCCGATAACCTTTTACCCGGTGGGAAGCATCTGCAAGCAAATAATTATGGTTACAGATTTGGAAATGAATATCTGCATTCTTCGCCTGTTTCATATAATTCCGGTAGCGGCATACGACCCGCTCCGGGCAATTCTTCGGACAAAACTTAGGAACGCATACAAGCCTCTGATCGAAACCGCTCAATCTGCAGACTTGATCCATGTCATAACTTATCCGTAGTTCCAATAACGCCCTTTTCTGATCCTCATTTTTCTTCTTTCCGCTAATGGCGGCAATCCGCTGTTTCAAGCGGCTGTCGCATACGAAATGATCCTTACCTTTACGAACCACAGCCTTCAACGGTATGCGGATGAGTTTTTCTTCCAGCAGGAGCCTTGATAAAAAGGGGATATATTCCTGTGTGAGAGCCTCCTGCAGCGCGATGCTGGAGGTGGAGATTACCACCGGCTGATTCCTGCAACCTGTAATCATTCCAAGCCTTCCTCCATATTTCTCCATCATGATGCATGCTACAAGATATGCGTAGGTCTTGCCAATTCCTACCCCTGCATCACATAGGGCAACCTGCCTGCCCCACAATGCATCCAGCATTTCATGGCTTAACCGAAGCTGCTCTTCCCTGACTTTCAGGCCGTTCCTGGGGAGCAGCTCCCGGAAAATATATTCGATTTCCCTTTGCGCCCTTTGCCTGCAGCTACATATTTTCTTTACTGTCTTTATCGTCTTAACGTTCTTCATATATCCTTCTTTTTTTCCGATACTTTCTTGCATTTTCTTACTCCTACATTCTTCATTTCTCAATCCATTTTCCAACCCATCTTCCGGATGAAAAATAAACTGTTCAGGAATCTTATACTTTTCCATATATTTCGCAGCCAACCCTTCACTTAGGGAAATAAAATCTTCTCCCTTCACCCCGATCACAAGGAAAGTTCCTGCAATCACGTCGCACAATTCTCCTGTTCCGTCATAAAGTCCCCTGTTCCACGCAAGCCCCTGGTACTTTCCATCGTTATTCAACACGATTGTTACTGAATCATTAAACGGAAATATTGCTTCTATATGCCCTTTAACTTCGCTTTGGAGAGACTTTAATCCTTTGTCAATTTTCTTGACATACGGCTCTTTCATTGGCTCTACAACCAGGACAGTAATTTTTTCTTTCTCCAACGATCTTCTGTTTTTATGACTACATTTCATTCTTAACTACCTTCTTCCAAGCATAGCGCTGATATCACATGAATGCGGCCGTAGTCACCTACAGCCGCATGGTATCTGACATCAACGGCACACTTCGATTAATTTCATTTTCTTAATTCTTTGACCTTCGTATTTGACCTCGCATCCCCGACTGTCAGCTATATGTAATATTACATAACGGCAGGGAACATTACAGGCAGACATCTGGCCAGATGCCGTTCACGGATGTCCAAAAGGTCTTGCTGATTACAACCTCAATTTCATCCCTTGCTTGTTGGCAAATATGTGTATCATTATCCCCCGCGCATGATCCTGGCGGAAAGTCTGCCATGACTTTGTTTTAAGTATAAGAACTCGCTCGAAGCGAAGCCGACTGCTATATGCTGAAATGTAGAATATATCAGAGTTTATTTATTCCTTGTCTATAATCTTTTTGTCAAACCTCTGATTTGGGAATATCATCAACTTCCATATAGCAACTGTTCCGCTTGTCCTGGCGCTTATCTTGTCACGCTTCTACTTGCGGGAACGTACCTGTAATGCTGGTATAAAATTATCAATGTTCAGTTAAAGCGAAAAGGTTACAATCTTCCATCTGCCACTCGCATATCAATCTGGTATATGCAAAATCATAAAGAAAATCGCAACAATATTTCCCCTTCTACTTATTAGCCACCGAAACTCACATTTTTTCTTCACTTTCTGAAAACTTTTTTATTTTTTTCTTTAATCTGTCTATCCGGGTATAGATTGTCTTCTCCGGAAGCCCCATTTCCCTGGAAATTTCGTTGACTGAAAATCCAATCATTTTCAGAAGAATAATCTGTAATGTTTTCTTATCCGCCTCCTTCAGGATACAAAAAATCTTTCTGTCACTTATGTTATCCAATAGTGCGTCAATCTCTATAATATCTGGTTCTCTATGCTCCACAGTCTCCCACTTGGGATATTCCGGATAATCTGCCCGATGGTTTTGATAGATCCGCTCAGCCTTAAAGTCTTTCCAATCACTTTCCCGTAATTTCTGAATAGAATCTTCCCCCATTCCGCAAGCTCTCAGCATCTTTTCCTCTTTTTCTTTCCATTGTCTCCATTTCCATTCTTCTTTTGCTTTGTTATAAGCCATCTTCCTTACCTCCATTTGAATTTTTCTGAAATCAAATCGAAGTAAGGCGGTGATCGTGCCTCTTTACCGAATCCTGTTATTAAAAAAAGCAGCACACCCTTATTCAGGATTGTGCTGCTCATATTACTAATTCGTTTTAAAATTCTAATTATTACAATCTCTACTTTTTTCTTTCGTACTATAAAATTCTTTCTTTTACTACTCAGCGCAAAATAGATTCCGCATTTTTTCTTTTTACAAATCACTTTCTACAAATTGTTCAGAACATTTTAAAACAACAAGAAGCCCGAGAAAATTCCCTGGCTTCTTGTTTAAAATCTACTTACTTTTGCACACATCGCATAACATTTTGTGACATACTATATTAATCTCCCTTATATTTTATTTTTCCAATTATTAACATGATTAGAATCAACAAAAAGTCAAAAAATATAATATGACACAAATGTTTCTTTTCCAATACCCATAAAATGCTATAAAACAGCAATATTATAATCAAGGATATTTTTAACTTTTTAGATATTTTCTGACATTCCCTCTGTGATACTGGTCGATTCGGATGAATTACCGGCGCTATTTTCCATAATATGACCGCCATGAGAACCACCCCTACAAAAAGAACTACCCGATTAAAGGAAAAAAATTCAGCACTCTTCAAAATCCCAACTAACGTTATCACTGAAAAAAGCAAGCACCCTATGTATGTATCCATATGATAACCACCGGAAAACATTCGTACTGGAATAAATACTAGGAAGAATACCATTCCTTCTGGGATCATATGCATTTGATACAAAATCAGAACACTTAATAAAATATTGCTTCCAATCTCTAAAAGTCCTTGAATCCCATATTGGACAATTTCTTTTTGTGATTCATCGAAGCCATGCAGTTGCTCCGCATTTTTCAGAATCTCATTAACCAGTTTCTCCATGCTATTTTACTTCTTTTAGTGCTTCTGGAAGTTTTGGCTGATGGAAAATATAAAAGCAACATCCATAATTGGATAATACAGTTACAATTCCGCCTGCCAGCATTAATGAATTAATAACTCCTTTCCTCTTCATTGCATACGTTACTAACCTTTTCATATCTATCAACTCCTTTCTTTCGAAAATGATACAAAAAAACATAGTCAACGAACAATATGTGTAATAATTTTACATCTATATGTAACAATCGTTGGAAATGTCCTATATTGCCTTACTCTTTCAACTCTGTTTGTGCTTTTTAATACTCTATATAGAGTATTAAAATACTAAATTTCTAGTAGAATAAAATTAATGGCTTTATGGGGAGATTATATGAAAACAAGAATCAAAGAATTACGTTTATCAAAGAAAATGACACAACGTGCATTAGGTAATATCATCAATTGCTCACAAAATTATATTAGCCAGATTGAACTTGAGCAAAATTTACCTCGAGCTGATATTTTATTGGCTATTGCCAACCATTTTAATGTCTCTGTAGACTATTTGCTTTGCCGGACAGACTATAAAAATAGTATTGAAATAGATACTTCACATGAAACTAAGCAGACTTTAGAGTACGCAAAAAAAATCACTAAACTTTCTTGTGAAAAACGCCAAGTAATAAACAATATTATCGATATATTCTTAAAACCAAATGAATAGGAGTAGTACAAGCTTGTTAAATATTGCGATTTGTGACGATAATCTCCCTCTCACAAGCGAAATAGAAAGGCTTCTAATTTCGATAAGTCAACGACGTCTTATTAAAATTGATATTAGCATATTCTTTGATGGTAAAACATTATACAACAGCATACATTCAGGTAATATCTATGATCTCATATTCTTAGATATTGAAATGAATGATATGGATGGGATAGAGGTCGCTTACCACATTCGTTCCGATCAAATCCCTACTGTACTCATATACATATCGGCTCATGAATCCTATTATCGGCAACTTTTCGAGGTTGAGCCCTTTCGTTTTATACTTAAACCAATTAATCCATTACTTTTTGAAAAATACTTTATAGCAGCATATAAAAAAATTACTGACCATTTACAATATTTTACTTATGGTTTTCATCAAAATTATAACAAGGTTCGTATATCTGATATTATGTACTTTGAGAGCGAAAAAAGATCTATTATCATTCATACCATCGATGGTCTTCACCGCTTTCTTGGAAAACTAGATAAAATTGAAATATATTTACAACAGAATATTAATTTAGACTTCCTAAGAATACATCAATCTTATCTAATAAATCCAAGTTACATTCGCACTTTCACGCACACTAACATAACTTTAACAAATGGGCATTGTCTCAGAATCAGTTCTAAATATCAGAATAAGATTCAGTCACAATACTTAACAACTTTTGAGGATTTATAATGTTTATTATTTTTATATATATACTTTACTACTGGATAATAATTAAATATTTCGATTTATTTTTTAAAAAGAAATACCTAAGATTTTATCAAAAATACATATTACTTTTTTTCGCACTGAATTTACAAATATTCTGCCTTAGCCAGATAATGAAACCAATACTGTTATTTCTATGCAATAACTTATTACTTACAAGTCTTTGTTTGCTTTTATACCATGTTTCTTATAAGCAAAGTATGATTTTTTCTCTTTTGGGGTGTAGTACTGCAATGTTTATGGAAATCGGAGTCGCTATTATGTTGAATCTCAACAATTATTCCTCCAAAGCATATACATTTGCAGGCAATATCATTTCTAAAATTGTCTTATTAACTATTATCCATCTATTATCTTTATGCAAAAACAGACAATTTTATACAACTATTACCAGACGCCTTTTTTTCTTATTGGTTATTAACTTTATGTCTTGCATATTCATTGCACATTTTGCATATATTCTATACCAATCTGAATCTACGATTCAAAATAGAACAATATCTATTATAATAATTCTGGCTTTGATTGTTTTAAATATTGCCTACTATATCATTGAAGATCGTTTATCTTATGCATCCCTTATTCTGATACAAAATTTAAGGCTTGTAAAGCAACTTGATTACTACAAAACTGCCAACACCGTTATAAATGCTAAAGACAAGGCCTTGGCAAAAGAACGTCATAATCTTAAAAATCAATTACTGGCAATTCGCGCATATGCTATCCAAAATAACAATAGTCAAATTATTGAATTTATCAACACATTATTATCCGACAAATCATATGGCATATCCAAAAATACATATTGTGATAACTTGTTAATAGATACTCTTCTCAGTGCAAAAGATAAAATTGCAAAAAAATATAACATTGAATATGTCATAGACATTGATGTTCCTCCTGTTCTTCCTTTTGATAATATTAATTTATGTAACTTAATTGGAAATGCTCTGGATAATTGTTTTGATGCTTGTATACAAGATTATCAAATGCATAAAGTATATGTTCATGTAACAATCAAACATAATAGTGATTGTTTGTACTGCAGCTTTAAAAATTCCTGTTTTCATAATGTAAATAAAACAAAAAAAGCTCATTTCATTTCAACAAAATCATCAAAACATGGATATGGTTTATCATCTATAAAAGAAATTGTTTCTTTTTATAATGGTATTATTGATATTCAACAACCGAACAATTCTTTTACATTAAAGACGATGATTTATCCCTAAGTCAAAACTAGCATCACTTTGAAAATGGGTAAGAATATACTTAAATAACAGAGAACTAGACAAATAATGATTCTATGAATACTAAGCCTACATAGATATATTTTAATGTAAACTTGCAAAAACTAAAGGATCATCTGAGAAACAATTTTTCGTGATGCTCTTGACACGGATTTTCTACACATATGATTCTTTTACGAATACATAATCGATTTCAATGACCAGTTTACTATGGCAACATGCTATCATGTACTACCCACGTAAAAATACTTTTGTGGCACAAAATTTCATTTAGTGTAGTCTTCCGAAAACGCTTCGAAATCCTTAGATCCACAGGCATGGTTGTCTAGTTTTGGCTCTAATTAATATTAAAGTCTCGATCGCTCAAAAGCAAAGGATCTATATTAGCCTAAAAATTTTACAATCTCATTTTTAACTAACATCATGAAATTTTATCGTGTTTTCAACATTTGGTAAATCAATTCCATCATTTCTATCAAACTTTTAACTTGTTCTTTTTCAAAGCGTCCAATAACATTCATAACTTCATTATCCATACTATTTTTCTTTTTTCCATACAAAATATAATCAGTATTAGTGTTTAATGCCTCTGCCAATTTATATAATGTAATTGCAGAAAACCCCCTGTTCCCTACTTCAATTTCATATAAAAATTTTGAGGAAATATCGGCCTTTTCAGCTAATTGCTCCCTCGTAAAATGTTTTTTTTCTCTTAAATCTCTTATCCTAATTCCTGCATCATAATAAATTTTTTTCATTTGTATCACTCCATAATTTTATATTACTAAAATATCTTCTGTTTCAAAAGGAACAATTGAGATAACACAATACTTTGATTGTTCCTTTTATCAATATATAGATTTCCAAACCTAAAAAAACATATATGAAAAATCTGATAGTATATATGCTATTTTTATTTTTCACAATATATAATTTTACTAATATTTCCACTTTTAGTTCTTTAAAATTCAATATCATAGTGAATAAATTTTTTGATAGAAAACCTTCCAGACACCAGAAGCTCGCTTGTCCTAAAATTTCTTGTGAATAATCTCTAGATGCCATAAAAAGATTAATATGTTAACAATAATTTATAAATTAGAACTAAAGGTATATGTATACCCACTATTGATGGTTTATTTATACCTTTATTTGTAATATTGTATAAGGTAAGTAAAATTACTAATCCTGCGGTATTTTTAATATATACAATGATTAGGATGTCAAAAGGTATCTTCACTTTGTACTGTATTAATTGTTAAAAATTGAGGCTAAATCAACCTCAATCCATAAAACTGACATGAGAAAATATGGTATGCCATTTATAAAAATACCTTTTGACTCTCAAATCATACAATTAATAAAATATTACAATTTTATACGGAGGATAACAATGGATATCGGAAAATTACTTAAAGACTATCGAGAAAAAAATAATTTAACACAAGAAAATGTAGCTAATTATTTAAATATAAGCCGCCAAGCCATCTCTGCCTGGGAAAACAACTTATCCCGTCCTGATCTTGAAACTTTACTTCTTTTAAGTAATATATATAAAGTTTCTTTAAACAAACTAATTGGTCAAAACTAGCATACTCCCTGCTAAAGAATTCATTTGACCTTTATTACTTAAACTTTCAGAATTTTGTCATAAAAATATTAATATTCTTAGCAACCCTTCTAAATACTCAATATCATTAATTTAAGGAATCTTTTATATTTCAAATAATAAAAGGTTCCTTTTTTCTGTATGCTTACGTCATACTACAAAAAGAACTGATACTTTTCCTCATAAAATAGATAATTTTATGAAATACTCTCAAAATATACCTGTTGTGATATGAGATTCATCCATCAGGATGAATTCCATGATTTTTATAGAAATGAAAATCCATTCTCCTTTACAAGAAATAGAAAAATGATCTCCCGTTTACCAAGATCAATCGGAAGGGAATTACTTTGAGTCAGGAATAAGATCTTACTACTGGCACGCCTCAAATTCAGCGATTATAAAAAGAACAGGTTGAATTGATGTATAAACAACCTAATCTATACTATGATAGACAGGATAATGACCACACCAAATAAAAGACAAGAATATGTTAAATTTAAAACTTATTCTAAAATCACTTTTTAATATTATTTTCTGCAAAAAATTCTTGCTAGTGAAAAATATAGTTTAGAGATATAATATATTTGTCTTTCAACTTGTATCTCTACAAAAGAAAGAAAATATTATTTAGAAAGGAGAAATATAACATGGAATGGATTATTGAACCAATGTCAACCCCACCTGAAGGTAGCGGTGGATGTAGTAGATATACTCTCTCCTGTCCTCTATTTATTTGTCGAAGATATACCGGCAACCCTTGCACCATCCACTAACAACAAAATTACAAAGGATACATTTTATCACAAAATGTATCCTTTGTATTAAAGTTACCTTCCATTACCACTTAGAATCATCAATACCATATCGGTATGTATGCCAATAATTTTTAAGTACCAATAAATTCTACCAATATCTAAAACAGATAACACTATTTATGCAATCACATCACACGCAAAAAGATGTTAATCATCAAAGTATTATGCAAAAAGTGTGTCAAACTAAGTGAAAAAAGTGTAAATTTTTCCGATTCCTTTAATCGTAGATATCCACATATAAATCCCCAAATCAATGCAAAAACAACCTGCTCTATACTATGATATGAAGGATAGTGAGTCAAACCAAATAAAACAGCACTTAATGAAATACTCAATATGGGTTTATTAAATATCTTTTGAAAAAAAGATAATAAAAATCCACGATACATACATTCTTCCCCTATTACATAAATTAAAGGATCAAAAAAATAAAAAACAGTAATCGGGTCTGATATCATTTTCCCCACAAATTGTTTTATATAAAATATCATTTCTGTAATACTCATACTATTTTGCAAAAGCAAATAATCTATCATTACAGTAAGTAGAATTCCACTAATTATCTGTATATGTATTTTTTTAAAACATAATCCGTATTCCGCCAATGGTTCCCGGAGATAAAAACGGATGAGCCCCAAACACAGACAAATACCAATGAAAGTTATAGTATATCCTGCAATATATGGCGCAAACACAAGCGTTATAACCTCAAATAAAAAAAGTATCAGAAAAGCAATCCAATGTTTCTTAGAAATTTTCCTCATTTTATTTCTCCTCAATTATAATTTTTTTTAATTATAGCATACGACAAACAATAAAACAAGAATGTGTTAAAACTTATTCTAAAATCACTTTTAATATTATTTCCCGCAAAAAATTCTTGCTAGTAAAAAATATAGTTTAGCGATATAATATATTTGTCTTTCAGATTGTATCTCTACGATAGGAAAGAAAATATCATTTAGAAAGGAGAAAAATAATATGGAATGGATTCTTGAACCAATGTCAACCCCACCTGAAGGTAGCGGTGGGTGTAGTACACAGAACGGACCATGTGGTTTATTTGTGTGTCAGAAATATTTCTGCCACCATTGCCCTAAACACTAACAACAAAATTACAAGGGATACACTTTATCATAAAGTGTATCTCTTATATTAAAGTTACTTTTCTTTACAAAAATAGAGATTTTTATACTCTTCGATTTTGTAATTGAACATTAATATTATCACAATACAATTGCAATTAGGAGGAATATCTATGCCTTTTAACAACACATTATTTAAAGATAAAATTCTACCATCCAAATACAATATATGCGAAAATATAGAGGATGGTATGTTAATTTACAACAC
Organism: Dorea sp. 5-2; assembly: GCF_000403455.2. Taxonomy (GTDB): domain Bacteria; phylum Bacillota; class Clostridia; order Lachnospirales; family Lachnospiraceae; genus Sporofaciens. The sequence goes on from NZ_KE159759.1 coordinate 251,207, forward strand.
AAACAGCGGCGGAATATTGAAGCTAAATAATGAATATAAAAAAAAATATGATTTATTTTCAAAAGAAAATTTCATTGAAGATACGGAATTAAAACATGCTCTTATTCACGGAAAGATGATAATCCCACAAACTAACGTGAATGAAACGGAACAATTATTTTTAGAAAATAAAATTGCCCGTTTTAGCGGAAATATGATTAGTCTTACTATTGCACCAACTATGGCATGCAATTTCAGATGTCCATATTGTTATGAAAAGGGAAAAGAATATGTAACCATGGATGAAAAAGTGATAAAGAAAGTCAAAAAATATATTCAAAATCTAAAAGACCAATATAAATATATCCATATTACATGGTACGGAGGAGAACCTCTACTTGCATTTGATATCATAAAAGAATTAATGGAAGAAGTTTATAAAAATTTTGATAGAGAATTTGTTTCGTCAAGTGCTGTATCCAATGGCTATTTATTAAATGAAGCTATTGCTCTTGAAATGAAAACTTTAAATATAAGCCATATACAGATTACCATTGATGGTCCGCCAGAAATACACAATGCAAGGAGACGGCTCCCCTCAGGAGAAGATACTTTCTTTGTAATTCTGAATAATCTTAAAAAAGCTTTGGATATATATCCCGATTTAGACATTTCTATACGAATTAATGTAGATAAAACTAATGTAAGCCGTATTAATGAAATCGAGCAATACCTAAAAGAATTCAATTTATTTGATAAACTTTCTACATATATTGCTCCCGTTACCAATATCAATGGAACATGTACCGATGGTAGTTGTTTCACGGTAAAAGAATTTGCACTTGAGGAAATAAATTTCATAAAGAAAAACTATGAAGCGGATCTCTCATTGATTAGCGTTCCTCAAAAAAGGGTTGGAATGTGCGGAGCAGTCTCACTTAATTCATGGTTAATTGATGCCAGAGGTGACTTTTACAAATGCTGGGATGATGTCGGAAATCAATCTGAAAAAGTTGGAAATATTTTTCAGGAAGACTTTGAAATAAATGAGAATCTACTAAAATGGCTTTCTTACTCCATTGAAGAAGATGAAGAATGTGTTCAATGCCCATATCTACCCGTTTGCATGGGCGGTTGTCCAAATTATCGAATAAAAAATAAAGGTAAAGATTGTCATTCAATCAAAGAAAATGCCAGTCAAATTGTACGATTAATTTATGATATATCAAAACAAAGGTTAAAAAATAATGTTTAAATTTTGCGGGAAATATGTATCAACTTATAAAAAACAATTAATACTATATTTATTTATTTCTACTATTTCTACCATTATAACAATACTCATCCCTATTTATTGGGGAAAAATTATTGATTTAATAACCACAAGCCATGAAATCCATACATTAATTCAATTAGGATGTATTGTTCTAATTTTAGGACTTCTCAACATATTAACCCGCTATTGGAACAACCGTTTTTATCTTATAATACAAACTAATTCCGCTATGGATATTAATGCAGATATTATTCATCATTTACATAAAATATCACTAAATGAACTCCAAAAGTATGATATCGGATATTTAAGTGAGAGTATCAATAGTGATAGTAACTCAATAGTAATGTTCTTTTTATCAGCACTGATAAATGCATTATCTAAAAGTATTTTTCTAATATTATCATTATTGATTTTATGTATGATATCACTTAATATAGGTATTGTACTATTATTTTTTATTGGTATATACATACTTTTTTTCTTATGTTTTAGATATAAGCTTATGAAAAAATCCGAGGCATTTAAGAACGCACGTTCGGTTTTTTTTGGAGCACTTTTTACTCAATTTAGAAACACAAAATATATAAAACAACATGCTCTTGAAAATCTATTCAAAGACAAATTAAGACAAGAATTTAATATTTTTTTTAAAATTGCATTGGATGTCCAACAGTTTTTTTATTTGTACACAAGCGCAGATAACATACTTGAAACTATTGTAAATTTCTGTATTTATATCTTAGGCGGAATTAGTGTAATTTACGGTAACATGACTATTGGTGGATTCACTATTATTTTAAATTTCTATAATAATATTATTTCATCAATTAAATATTTTGTAAATCTCGGAAAAGAATATCAAGATAATAATGTATCTTATATGAGATTACTCAGTTACCTGAATTTATCAGAGCAAAAAAATGGTACAGAAATTTTACCTAATATTTCCACAGTATCTTGTAAAAATTTAAGTTTTTCAAGAGGAGGGCAGGAAATTTTACAAGGGTTTAATTTCACTTTTCACAAAGGTGAAATATATTGTATTCAAGGCGAAAATGGGAGTGGAAAAACAACTCTCATAGACTTATTAGTTGGACTATTTATCGGAGAATATGATGGTGAAATATTCTACAATGATATCAATATCGAAAATCTAGATATGTCAAATATGAGGCAATGTAAGATATCTATATTAGAACAGGATCCCTATCTCTTAGAAGGAAGTCTTAAAGAAAATATTTATTTAACAAAAGAGCATTGTGAAAATAAATATTATCCTCGGTTTATAAAAAAGGAAATTGGGTCAATAGGTAAAAATGGGGATGGAATTTCTGGAGGAGAGCGACAAAAAATAGGAATAGTTCGAACACTTGCAAAGCATGGTGATTTATTAATCTTCGATGAACCAACCTCTGCATTAGATCAAGAAAGTAAAGCCGAGTTTTTTGATTTATTAAAGGAGATAAAAAAGGAAAAAATAATAATATTTATTAGTCATGATAGCGATCTAAATATTGTAGCAGATCATACCATCGATATGTCTCTCTTGTAGATTCTGAATAACAGACTCTTTAATATCTATTATGAATGTTATAATTTAAGAAATTTATTCCAATCGGTATGGAGCCAGTGTAAACACTACGCTCTGACCGATTGGAAAACATCTCTACTACTTTATACGACGCCATATTCAGTGCAATTATTTATAGTATTTTAAAGTGTGCAAAAACATCCCCTGAACCCGAATGACTACTTAACTAGCGATCCACCGAGATATAGCAGAATATCTGAATGATGCAGAATGCACCCTGTAGTTCATGGAGCTTTGTTACCTTCATACAAAATCATATATTTTACGACACATTTCCATATCCTAAAATTTTCATACTATCTACCATGTAATTTTTCTGTCGTACTGCATCCCCCGAATTCCCTTCCACCGTATACACTCTCCCATTCTCACATTTTTCCACAATCCCCACATGATCCGGATTCCCATCTCCGTTCCAGTCAAAGAAAATTATCGTTCCCGGCGACGGTTGGTAATTACTCCCCTGCCATTTCCCGTTCGTCTGAAACCACCTCATACCAGCAGAACATAAGGAAAACCTTGGAAACGTTCCATTTTCAATCAACCCACACTGGTCCGCGCACCAGGACACAAAGCAGGCGCACCACTCTTCCCTGCTGCCAAATCCATACCACGACCAGAACTTCTGTCCGCCCTCATTGCCAAGCTGTGTCATTGCCACCGACACCATCTGGCTGCTTCCAAATAATCCGGCAAACAAATTCCCACCGGAATAATACCGTAGCACATGAGGGACATATTCCGGATCTCCATATCCCGACCAGCCATGGGCAGCCGCCTGTTCCTGGGAAAAGCGGAGTGCATTCGCCTCACTGTATCCTCCATAATTCCGGATTGCCCATCCTATGTATCCATTGCCGTAATTATATCCCTGCAGGCTCAGTTTCATCTTGTCCATATCTTGGGGACTGGTGCATTCCGCCTGCCGGACACAGTCTGCATAGTTCTGAATCCCTACCCGGATGGAATACTCTGGATCTGTAATCCCGCCCGGACTATTTGGATACTGGGTATTATATGGGCATTCACTCGCCTGCATCGGATCTGTTCCCTGCCCTCCGGATTCCTGCATCATGATCGCCTGTATCACCTGCACATACTCCGGGATACCATATTCTCGTGCATACCGCTGGATAATCGGTGTATAATTCAGCACCTCCGGACTTAAAGGTTCCGAACTCTGAGAACTGTTATTACAAAGGATTCCTCCGATGACTCCGATCATAATCACAAAGAACACGGCAATCCCGATACCGCCTGCCATAAGCGCCTGCAGAGATTTCACTGCAGATACCGCCGTCCTTACTGATGCTGAGATTCCTTTGGCTGTCGCCCGTACTGCCTTGTTTCCATAATAAACACCCTGCTTCGCCCCTGCCTGTGCTGCTTTCGCAGAATTAACCGCCATTCGCTTTGCCGCTGTTTCAGCATGAAGCTTCTGCCACCTCTGCGCCACCCCCATTCCTGTCCGAACCTGCTTCGAGGAAGGATCGGGGAATTTCGTATTCACAATCCGGGGAGCTGTTTTCACTGACCGGCTGGAAGAAGCATGCAGACATGTTTTTCGATCCGGTTTCATCTTTATCTTTTGTCCGTTGGATATCTGATCTTTTGCCCGATTCTTTTTCACCCTCTCCATACCAGAGTTCCCTGTTCCCGATGCTGACGGCTGTCCCGGCATATCAGACTTTCCTGAAACAGTTGGATGTACTGATTCTCCTGCAGGTGCATTTTCTCCGGCATGTTCTATATTCTCTGCCAAGGCCTGTTCCCTGCTACGTTCCCGAATCTTCTCATAGGATTTCTTCACCATCCCACGCGCAATAGCAGAAGAAACAGACGCTGCTTTTCCTGCTGCCCATTCTTCTACCGTCTCTACTTTTGCGCTGGCGTATTCTGTTGGAGATTCCTGCCCTTCCCCCGCACGCACATTATCTGCAATCCGGTGAGATTTCTCCTTTGCCTCCAATGCCGTCATTTTTGCCAGTTCTTTCGGCATCTTTCCTGCCAGATTCCTCACCTTTGGTATCCGGCTACTTTCTTTCATTTTAATTTCTTTCATTCCTCATCCTCTTTTCCTCTCCCCACTCTTCCGACAGTCCTCCCATTACTCACCTTCCTTCACTCTCCCTGCAACTCCATTTACTTCCCTCATCACTTATTTTTCCTTTCCTATCGTTCCATTCCTCTATTCTGCTTTCCATCCTTACTCATATTCAATAGATAGCCCTTCATCTCCTGTACTGCCGCCCTGACCAACAGATGATTCTGGTAAGCCGGTATCAGTTTGATCTCTTCTAACGCAATCTTCCCGCCCTGATACAACGGCCAATTAATATCTGAATACTTTGACACTTTCGAATCCTTAAGATTGAATCCGATACCCGGTCCATAGGACAATCCTTTTTTACAGATCCGTTGATAAGCCTCCACCGCTTCTGGCAGGCTCAAATCCTCATACATTTCCCCGTAATCCAAGAATTCCATACATTCCGCTGCAAAAAATGTAATTTTTGCTTTCTCCTGTTCTTCCACCATCTTATCCTTCGCTATCTCATTGCCTCCTTCTTTGTCTCTAACTTCTTAATTGGTGCTCTATTCCCTTTGTCTGCCAGCTTTTTTTCCTGCAAAGAACGAAGGCTTTCTTTTACAGAAGGTTTTCGGATCTCTTCCACCCTCTGCCCAAGAGAATCTAATCTCTTAAGTGTCTGGTCTGTCTGCTCTTCCATGCCATTTAACACTCCAATCGTTCCATACAGCATTTTCTGCATCTGGAATACCGCCCCTGCCTCTACATCACGGGAGCCTGTCGCCATCGTTTCTCTTCCTGCAAGCTCCCGTTTTATGTTTCCCAGGTGCATCTTCACCCCGTACATCTCATCCCCAATGTTAGACAGCCTGTCTATTCCTCGATCCACACTCTCAATCGAACAATGGAGATGTGTTCTCACTGTCTGAAGCCCTTTTCGGATACCCAAGAAATCAATAGTCTGATAAACCGCCAGAGTTCCTTTTTCTTTAAAACCTTTGATGGTCCGGTTCACACCATTTACGAAGTGAACTTTCAATACCTGAAGCTGCACCTTGGCTTCTTTGACCTTACCCTCTACTGCCCTCACTGTTTTTAATGCCGACTGTCTGAGTCCTTTTCCCTTCATCTGATCTAATTGTTGCTTGACATCCTGAAGCTCCGACAACACCTTCCCGAACTGCTCATCCATACTGTCTATATAATCAGCCAGGCTTAAGACCTGCTCCATTTCTTCTTTTAATCCATTTTCATCCAGAATCTGAAATAATTCCTTCAGATTCTCCTGCTCCCTTAATGGGACGGATAATGATGATCCCATATTTCCACTCTCCCTTCTACATTTCATTTACCTGAAAAAGCAGCCCGCCTGGGATCTCCACTCTCATGCAGGCCGCATATTTCTTATATCTTGCCATTTCTGTTTATCTTCTTTCTCAGCAAGCTGACAAGATTCCTATCTCTATTTATCTCTTTCTATCTCAACAGGCTTATAAATTCCTAGTTTTCATCTCCAGTATCCTTCCATCCTCTCCCCTGGAAGTCTCCTGCCGATGTGGACATTAGTTCGAAGAGCTTCGTATTTTTCGGGAACGTATTCTCAAAAGGCACGATATTCCCAGAGCACCGGATCAGCCCGTGCCCCGCTCCCACATTGGTGATATAAGAAAGCTGGTTATCGGAAATATTCAAAAGCCGTGCCAACTCTTCCCTGTCCGTACTTGACTGATTCAATAAAATCAAGAACTCACTATTGGCAAGCATCAGCCTTGCCGTATCGGACTTCAGGAGTTCCTCCACGTTTTGCGTCAAACCTGTCACAAAGCCATAATACTTTCGGATTCTCTTATATAATCGGTAGAAGAAATCCGCGCTGTACTGATATCTGAATAGCAGATAAAACTCATCTGCAAAAATCCAGGTAGTCCTCCCTTTCTTCCAGTTCTGGATCACCCGGTTGAAAATACTGTCAAGCGTCACCAGCATGCCAAGGGGCATCAGCTGTTCGCCCAGTTCCCGGATGTCATAATCAATGATCCGGCTCTTCGTATTGACATTGGTCGGCTGCGCAAAGGTATTCAGGCTTCCATTGATAAAAAGTTCCGAAGACAAGGCAAGCCCTCTCGCCTCTTCCTCCGGCTGTAACATCAGCGCCCGGTACAGATCCTTTAGTGTCGGCACCTCTTCTTTGTATCCGCTTCGGATGTAATCCCGGTAGACATCTGCCGTACACCGGTCCAGGATGGATTTCTCCTTCGCGGACAGATTGCCTGCACCGACCAACTGCTCAAAGAGTGACAGGATAAATTCCGACTTCTCAATCAACGGATTCTTATCATCTCCATATGCCGCATCCATATCCAACGCATTCAGATGAGTATCCGAAGTTGCAGAAATGCGGATAACCTCCCCGTCCAGAGCCTCCACCAGGGAGACAAATTCAGACTCCGGGTCAAGGATCAGGATATCGTCATCCGTAGATAAAGCAAGGTCTACGATCTCTTCCTTCGCCGAAAAGCTCTTTCCAGAACCGCTGACACCAAGACGGAAGGAGTTTCCATTCAGAAGCTTTCTACGGTCTGCCACAATCATATTTTTGCTCACCGCATTCTGTCCGTAGTAAATACCGCCCGGCTGCATGACCTCCTGGGTATGGAACGGGATCAGCACCGCCGTCGACTCTGTGGTCAGCGTCCGCAGTGCATGGATCTTACGCAGGCCATAAGGAAGCACTGTATTCAGGCCGTCCACTTGCTGCCATTTTAAAACGGACATCTGACAGAGCGCTTTCCTTCCCACAGAAAGCAGGGTATCCGTATCAGAATCCAGCTGCTTCTTGCTGTCTGCCATATGCACCATCGTCAGAAGCCCGAACATCATCCGCTGGTCCCTGGTAGTCAGGTCGTCCAGCATTTCCTTCGTCTCCTTCCTCTGCAGTTCCATATCATAGGGAACCACGGCAGAAAAGTTATTATTCGCATTCTGCCGTCTCTGCCAATTCGTCACGTTGGTCTCTACCCCAAGGAGTCGGTTCTGTATCTCACGCACCGCTTCATCCGTCGGCACCGGCAGGATATCAATGGACAGCATTAAGTCCCGGCTCAGGCCGCAGAGTTCGGAGATCATGTCATCCTTCACATAGCTGGCATAATCCTGCATATACAAAACCCTTCCGTACCTGCCGTCGATCTTAAAAAAGTCTTTATGGAACTCCATGGATTCCGGGCAGATCCAGTCCTTAAAACTGCCGCCTCTTTTTGCCGAACCCTTCAGGTCAAATGGAAAACAAGGCGGATCCCCTGCCTTAAAGAAATCCCGAAAGATCTGCAGACGTTCTCCTGCATCCAGTTCCTCTGCCGTAGAGGACAGCTTCGCCAGATGTGTGACGATGTCCGTACCTACACGGGCAAAATATGTCCTCGCCTCATCCACGCTCTTCTTGTGAATACTGACAGTGAGATACCGCTCCTGAAAAATACTGTTGTTGGTGCCGCTGACTTTCGAGCGCAGCATTTCATTGTATTCCTCCCGGTACCGGTCAAGCCTGTCCCCCTTCATGGGAATCAACAGGGACTCTTCAAATTCTTCCTTATTGATCCTGCGGTTATTCAGCGTAATCTTTACCGAAGAGCCAGAATCCAACGCATTCAAGAGTTCCGAATAGTCTAAGAACATTTCCATCTTGTCGCTCTTGCTTGCGATATAATAATTGATATCGGAAAACCGGAATGACTTTGAAAATTTATTCCCCACCTGAAAGATCCCGTCCTGCCAGATCCTCTGTATGGGAACCGCCTGCTGCACAGACTTGGGGACTTTGAACTTCTCCCGGTCCATCTTCATCGCCTGATTTAATGTCTTAATCACTGGCATCCCTCCTTCTACTTTTGCTTACCGGTCTTTTTCCAGAAGATATCTTTCCGGTATTGCTCTTATTTCTGGCTTTGTGCCTTTTTCTCTTCTTCTGTTCCTGCCTCTCCCTTGTCTTTCTCTGTCTCTTTTCATTCTGCAGGATGCTGATATTTTTTCCGGTCTTCTCTCCTTGGAGAATGGCCTCTTCCATACAGGAATAGTACAGATCCTCCGACTGGAAGAGCAGACGTTTCGGATATAAGAACTCCGATTTCACAAATGCCCACAGGAACTGTTCTGCCGTCATGCCATGGTATCTGAAAAAACCGCAGGCTGCAAACGGAGCCGCCCCCGCCATGCAGAGCCATCCGGTCAATTCCTCCCCTGCCAGATCCCGTATCCCAAAATAAATCCCTACCGCCGTAAGAACAGCAAGCAGGGAACAGATAAACTGGCGCATATTTAAACCGAAAAACATAGACTCCTGATAATCCCGGATCTCCTTATTCATTTTTATTTCCATATGTTATCGCTCCAATCCTCTCTTTTTCTTCGATGTCCAATCCTTTCCAACTGTCCGGTGAGCCTTATCTTCCCAATCCTTTTCCTCCGCTTGTTCTTTCCCTTTGATTCCATGCAGGCTTCGGTATTCCTCCACTCCCGCCGGATCATATTCTGCCAACCGATCCAGATCGAAGGCCGCCTTTGCATACTCGGCGTATCCGGAATACCCCTTTTCTGGCAGGATCCTGCCAAGCTTATGCCTCTCTATGAATTCCATTAGGTTCTTGCAGTCATTCCGTTCGATATATCCTTCATTGACTCCGGCCGGACTGTAGGGCAGGTTTATCGTCAGATTGGAAAATGGCTCCAATCCTCCTTCTCCCCTACTGAACAGCCCAACATACAGGCGTTCTCCCACCTTGTAGGAGGATACTGTAATTACCACCTCCACCGCCTCTTCTCCGTTTCCAAAACTCAACATTTTTTCTTTCATACTCTTTTTATCTCCTGTCATCCTATCCTGTTATGCTTCCTCACTCATGATTGCTCCTTTGCTTCTTATCCTATAATCCCATGATCTCTTTCACGATCCTGTCCGATGCTTTTACTGCCCCCACCAGTACCAGAAGGTTAAATACCAATTCCCCTACATAGTTCCATACGATCGTCACTGCCGAGAGGCTTTCATCCCCCACAGCCGGGGGACTAGCCGCAAACACAGAGAAGATGATGCAGGCAAGCGCGATGATGGCTCCCTCCAGGCATACCCCGGTGTAGGACCGGATGAAGTTCTTTCCCACGGACTGGGTGGGTTCCCCGGCAAAGGTCGATATGGGGATGGGTGCGATCGCCGTATACATATACAGTTTGAACATCCGTCCATACACGGTCAGGATCATGATAAAGGACAATACCGTGATCAACAGGCTGCCAAGCAGTGTCACGATCCATAGGGGGATGGCTTCCAGCATCCCCACGGATTCGATCTTATCCACGATCTCTGCCGGGAGCTCCGTCACCCCCTGGGACGCTCCGGCGCCTGTCATAATGGAGGACACTATTCCCTGTACGATGGAAAATACTGCCGTCAGCAATTCCAGTCCATACATGACCGCCCCCTGTGCCAGAGCGAAACGGATGAACGCCTTTACCGCATGCTCCGGCTTTTTCATATCCGCATAGCTCGCGCAGGTCCTTACGATCCCCACCGCAAAGAACAATACCAGCAAGCCGTACCCGATTGCTTTCAAAGTATCATTGATTCCGGTCATCACCTGCCAGATTGCGCCTCCTTTGAAACTCTCCGGATCCTGCGTCAGCAGCGACCAGATCTCTGCCAGCTTCCCATTCCAGGTCGCCAGAGCCGAATTCAGGTTCTGGACAATCCAGTTATCACTTTCCAATTTTATTTCACCTCACCTTCCACAGTATGTTGTATACTGCCGCTATGCCGTCCTAACCTACAATCAAGTCCAGTATCTCCTTGGCAAAGGTAATGATGATCCCTCCGGCAAGTGTCAGGAACCCGTTGGCCCTCTGGCTTGGATCATGGCTCTTCAGCGACAATCCAACCTGCACAATTCCAAAGCCAAGCAGGATTAACCCAATGGCACGGATCAGGGAGAAAATAAAGGTAGACAGGTTGTTCACTACTGTCAGCGGATCCCCGCCTGTCGCACAGGCTGTGACCGTACCTGCATAAAACATGAAAACAAGTGCCGCATAAGCCGCAAATGTTTTCCGCTGTCTTGGACTCATCGGTAACGGTGCGGTCTTCTTTACATCTGTTCCATCTTGTGATCCATATTTCTTTTTTACGTTATAAAATTTCATCTGGCATTCCTCCAATCAAAAAGGCTCCCCGGCTAATTCTTCACCAGAGAGCAGTTCATAGTCTTCACATCGAGTTTCATCAAATACCGGCAGATCATGTGCCAGCGGCGCTTCTGCATAGTCATAGGGTGCGGCGCCTCCATCCTCCGTATCCTTGATATTGGGATGCGTCAGCAGGTTGTATTTCTGATCAATCACAGCACGTTCCCCACGGACAAACAGCATGGCATAATCATTATCCAGCATACGGACTTCATCCGGCATCAGAAGCTCCCTCCCGCTCTGCTGAAAATTAGTAGAATAACTGCCGGATTTTCCCTTGGTCTGCCCATAAGTATTCGTGTCTATGGTCTCCTTTCCAAGCAGCTCTGAGAGGTACTTGTGCGTCTCTTTTTCATTACCGCCAAGATATAATAATTCGTCGCAGTTGCCCACCAAGCTCTCATGGGAATCTTTAAAAAGCGCCTTGATCTGGCTCATATTCTGGACGATGATACTACAGGAAATAGACCTGGAACGCATAGTTGCCAGCACCTTTTCAAAATCATCCGGCAGCGCCACATTGGCCCATTCATCCATAATACAGTGTACCGGCACCGGCAGCTTCCCGCCGTGCAATCGGTCTGCCACATAATACAGTGTCTGGAATAACTGGCTGTAAATCATGCCTACCAGATAGTTCAGGGACGTATCCGCATCCGGGATACAGCAGAATAATGCGACCTTCTTCTCCCCGATACTGGCAAGATCCAGCTCATCCGTACACGTCAGGTTCGCGATCTGCTTTAAGTTAAATGCTGCAAGCCTCACTCCCACGGAAATCAAAATACTTTTTGCTGTCTTGCCCGCGGCCTGTTTGTAAATATGATACTGCTTCACCGCGATACTTTCCGGATCCCGCATTTCCAGCCGCTCAAATAAGATATCCAGCGGTGACTCGTAATCCTCGTCTTCTTCTTTCACCTGCGCCGAAGCCAGCATCTCCATAATCATGGGGAAGTTCTGCTCTTCCGGCGGCGCTTCGTGCAGAAGATACATCATTAACGCCTGCAGAAGCGCCGTCTCACTCTTTTCCCAAAAGGGATCCGAAGGCTGCGCGCCCTTCGGAGTTGTATTTTTAATGAGATTTGTAATCAGGCGCAGCACGTCCTTATCATCCTGCACATATTTGAAAGGATTATAACAAAAGGACGTATCCGGATGGATCAGGTCGAACACCCGGACGTCATATCCTTTCTTCTTCAGCAGATGCCCGGTTTTCCGAAGCAGCTCAGCCTTGGGATCTGTGACCACCATGGAACAGTTGCACTGCATGATATTGGGGATGGCGTAGGTCCTTGACTTTCCTGCGCCGGTCCCGCCGATCACCAGGACATTTAAGTTTCTCCGGTGCTTATAGCAGTCCAATCCCATACGGAAATTCTGTGTCAACAGGAGATTCTGGCTGTAATGCTTATCACTGTATTTTTTACACAGCTTTCCCGCTTCTCCCCACTTAGCGGAGCCATGTTCTTCTCCCCTACGGTAGTTCCGCTGGTTCGCATAGAAAATACCGACTCCCATCCCATACAGGATGGTGCAGACTAGCAGCGATTTTACCGTATATTCTGTGAAATAGATCTGAAACGGATGATTTAATTTCTCCGCAAGGATCCCCATAAGCTCCATCAGATTTCTGTCCGGCTGGACGGAATCCGCGATCAGCAGAGCCGCCCACCAGACAACCGGAAGGGCGAAAAGCCAGATAATCCACTCTGACTTCCCGCCCTTCTTTACCGGGATGGTCCCTCCTTCTCTTTCTTTTTCTCCTGGCTTTCAATTTTATGGAACTGGTCTACCCCCGGAACCAAGGCAAGACCGCTTCCATTCTCCCACTGGACATGGATCTGCCCGGCGTCATCTACATAGAACACGGTTCCTTTCATCCCTTTAGCCATCCGGCTCTCCCCCTCCATATGATCCAGGCAGACTTCTGTTCCTTCGGGGTACCGTTTCCTTAATAATTCTAATTGCTCATTGCTTACTTCACGCATATCATCACTCCCTTCTCAATTGATGCCTGTACTAAAAGATTTCTGCGTTTAGAAAAAGAAAATGACAGAGAAAGCGGTTCAAACTCCGCTCGTTCCCTGCCATTTTCTTTTTTATCTACTTACAACAACCGCAGCCGTAAAACGGCATCTCTCTTTATGCGGTTGTGCACATTATAGTATGTTTGCGCCCTGAAACACTTCATCTTGCCGCACAGCGTTTGTATTTGGAACGCATCACTTTCATCAATACAATGTCAATCCCGTCCGTATATCTTCCATTCTGGATAAATCCATCCCGCAGACCATTGAGCGCCTGCACCGCTTTCTTATATTCTTCCTCATCCAGGAAGAGCTTCTTCCCATCATGGTATGCCAGGCGGAGGAGCAGGTTCTTTGTCACCTCCACCGGCGTCCCATTCTCATTTTCCTGCCGGAATACCTCCCGCAGTGCATGGACTAACATATTCTTTGTGATCTCATCTGCTCTGATACATCTCTGTTTCTCCATAAGGCACCTCCATCCTGCCGCTTTTTCTTACGACAACACTACCACAAAGCCGCCCGGATATCCACTGTATTCTGTAGAAAAGCCGCTATTTTCCGTTACTTTTTACCGTTCCGGCTCTGACTTTTTCCTGCCTCTATTTTCTTTCATCTCTTTTTCTTCTTTATTACTTTCTTTCCTGTTATTGTTCTCTCTGCTATCCTTACCGGCTTTGCTGTTTTTTCCGTCTTTGCAATCCTTTGGCGTGTTTTCGCTCTCCCCTGATACGGCAAATTCATCCGGCATGAATTCCTGTTCCGGCTCCCCAAGGTTCTGGTCCATATGCCTTGCAATCCGGTAGGCGCTGTTCTTGACATCGCTGATAAAATTGCGGAGTTCCTGGGGATCCTTACTGCCGTTTCCCTGAATCTCGCATACCTTATCAAACCGGAACCCTGCCGTACTGACGCCATACTTCTGCGCAACCACATAGGCAGTGCAGAATGCCTGGGGCGCAGCCGCCGCACGGCTGTAGGTACCGTTATGGGCATCCAGGGATGCACAGGCCAGTTCCCGGTTGATGGCATGGAACGTCGCTTCCTCACTCATGCCGTTGCGTACAAAAATAGTCCTCTGTCCTGGGATATACTGGGCCTGCACACTCTCCGGCAGGTTATCTGCAATACTGATCCTGGTGCTGCTGTTTTTTAACAATGCCGTCATCAGCTCTCCCATTGGTTTTGGTTCCTGCTCTTCAGGCTGGCGGGTACGGACCTGGCTGATATCGTATGCCTTGCAGATCGTATATCCCTGCCTCGTCTCTCCATCCTTTTCATACGCCTGATCTGCGATGAATGTATAGCCGTGCACCCCGGCTTTCAGCGTCTTATGTTCTTTCTTCCAGCCGTCAAAAGTCTTCACCTGCCGAATCTCCGGATTCTGGCTGTACAAAAGGAGCAGGTTCGCTACCTTCTGCGGTTTGCATTGTGCCATGAAATCCAAAAATCCTTTTAAGGATTCCCCGTCTTTAAATACTTCCTGCGCTTTTGCATCGATCTCTGCCCATAATTCCTCCCGCTCCTGCTTCTTTAATGCGGCATATTCCTCCTTGGACAACTTTTGCCCCACATCTGCGGTTGCGCCTGCCTCATTTGGCAGATACTGTGATAAATCCATACTCCTTATCTTCCTTTCCCTCTTGATTTCGTCCTTTTCTTTGTTCTGCGGTTCCCACGGCTCCTGTTCTTCTGCTTCTGTCTCCTTCCTGCCTCCTGCTTCTCTTTCTTAATCTGTTCCAATTCCCTGCGCACGGAAGGTTTCTCATTCCCCTTTCCCGGCACGGAAGAAATATCTCTGCTGCGCGAGGAAGTCCCGGATGGATTCCTTTCTTCCTGCGCCTGGGTAAAATTTTCCATACCGCCCATCAGATCGCCTATATTGAAATCCTCTTCCATATCGCTGAATTCAAACTGGACGTCTCCCTCCGGCATCTCAACCGTCTCTGTTTGTACCGGATTAGCAGGAATATCCTGCCATGGATTCTCCTGATCCGGCATTCCGTCCTTTGGCTTGTTGGGCGCCTCTTGATCCTGTCCAGATCTTTGTGTACCCTCTTTCTGCTGAGCAATATTCTCTTTTCCTTCCACCTCCTGTATGGCAAGGCCGTTTTCGGATTTCAGAAAATCCAGGTTCATCTTATCCATCACCCGGTTGACCTTCGCCGCATCGTCGGCAAATACCATGAGCTCGCACTGGTCCGGATTCTTCCGGTCCCGGATGACTACATAAGGAAGTCCGCGCTTCTTCCCCTCCTTCGCAAACTCATGGATCCGGCTTGCGGGAACAGTAAAGAATTTAAGCGGACGGTTCTCCTTCAGCATACGCGCCATACAAATCTTCCCGTAACTTTTCTGATTACTCTTTAAAAGCGCCGCAAAAAAGACGGCAAGGTTCTTCGCCATTGTCCCCGACAGCCGAAGCCCGTGATCCAATCCTTCTAAAGAATAACGGACAACCTGATCCGCCGCTTCACCTCCAAGATTCATCTTGCCTCCGCCTCCTTTCTTTTATTTTTCTTCTCTGCTTTCGGCTGTAACTCCTGTACTGTACGTCCCGAAAGAGGTTTCACAAAAGCAATCCGTCCGGCAGCACTTATCGCCTGCTGGTTCAGCTGCCTCTGCCATGCTTCTGCATTTGGCGCCCACCGGAATCCCTGATGCTTAAGCTCCGCCCGCTGTTCTGCCGATGGTTTTTCCTCAAAGAATAACTGGAGACGGTTCGCTTCCTGATTTGCCACGGCATGTCCTCCCTCAAACTCCCATCCACAAAATCCCACTTCTGCCTGATACGTTAATTCCTTGATCCGGGATTTGATACGCCGGATCTCGGCGCCATTATTGGTTAATGCGTAGGAAGGGAACGGCTTGGACTGCGGATGCCAGGACTGCGCCATCGATGCCTTGATCTTTTCTGCCTGCTCCGCTTTTAGCACCGGGCATCCTTCTAATGTGCCGTTCTTCCGATAAAAGGCGTTCACATCTTTCATAAACTGCTGCGATGCCTCAAGCTTTTTAAGCTTCTGCTCCAGCTGTTCCAGGGCATGGGGATGGTCAGAACGGATCCCACTGGTTCCGGCTCCCCTGATCTTATCAAGGAGTCCCTGCACCTGTCTCCATTCCTCCATATTTCTGGCTCTCGCGCCATTCTGCCGTTCTTTTTTCCTTGTGGGGAAATTTGATGCTCCTGCGACCAACACTGACGGCACCCTGACATCGATGGCATAGCCCTGGTTCAGATTATCGGCCAGCTTTCTCGCATAGGTATCCAGGAGGCGATCGATCTTCTCATGATAAATGGGATCTACCTCTTCTTTCTGCTTCTTTGCCATCTCTGCCGCCTGATCTACAGACTCCCGGTAGGCCTTCGTTGCGCTTCCCGGTACATAATCAAAGAAACTGTTCATCTCTTTTGCTCTGCGTGCTACATCCTCGTTGATCGGATAATAAGTAACCCCTGTCTCTGTTTCCTCAGATAAATTCTGCTTTTCTCCATTTTCTATTTTTTCATTTGTCGTTTTTTCTTCTATATTTTCATTAATCTCTATCAATACGTTTCCCCCAAGTCTATTCTTCCGACACAATCCATTCCCAGTTCTTCCTTTCTTATTTTCCAAATATTTATCTTTCTTTGTCTGCTTTTTTCTTCTTCTCCATTTCCTGCCGGTCTCTCTGCCCTTTTTGATCCTGCCAAGAAAGCCTCATCCGCTCTTCGATTTCTACGGAATGCTGTTCGATCTTCACACACGTCCTGATTGCCCTCCGCAATGGCTTTAGCTCTTCACCAATCCTTGCGATCCGCTCTGTCCCAGGTTCTTTCCGATACAGCTTCTGCCGTTCCTTTATAAGAAGAAGCACTTCTTCCTCCAGCGTTTTCTGATACTCTCCCAGCTGCTCACGTGTGGTGATTTCATGCTCCACAAGAAATTCCATCTGCGCGATCCGCTGATCCAGGCGGCGGATCTCCGAACGGATCTGATACGGGATCTTCTGCGGATGCTTCCCGGACTTCTGAAACACTCCCATCTGATATAGATAGGAATAATAAAGAGCCTGCAGTCCGGTATATTTCTTTCCCGGAGACTTCCCTTCTCCTTTTCTGGCAAGTTTATATCGTTTCTTCGGTTCTAAGATCCACTCCCTGAGAGACGTTTCCGTGTAATTCTTCCCAAGGCTTTTAAGCCTCACGAAGCGTTCCATCCCCGGTGCTTTCAGTGCCGGATATTTCCGGTCTGATTTCCACACATACCCTTTTTTCTCCATCTCTGCAAGGAATTGTCTCCAGGTAAAGCTTACCTCCACCGCTTCCTGGATATCCATCCGGATTGCCGTCCTCCAGGTCGGTCTTCCTTCCTTTTCTGCCTGCCACTGGCTGTAATGCATCCCCTTTCCGCTGTTGGTCTGGATCACGGACAGGCCGTATTTCCTGCACAGTTCATCTGATATCCGTCTGATCTCACCATAATAATTTTTGCAGTTGCTGTGATACTTTCTGCCGTCCGTCATGCTGACGGAATTAAAGACCAGATGGTTATGGTAATGACGGGTATTCAAATGGGTTGTGATCACAACCTCGAATCTTCCTTTCAGAAGTTCTTCGGCGAGCTCCTGCCCGACCAGATGGGCAAGCTCCGGTGTTACCTCTCCTGCCGCAAAGCTCTGGATCAGGTGATACCCCTGTACACCTCCCACCTTGTGGAAACGCTTCTTTGTGGCTGTCATATCTCTATAGGCAGACGCACAGGTGCAGCCAATGGAATCCTCAAATACTGTCTGCTCCGTTTTCTCCCGGTTCAGGGCATAGTCGATGGCTTCCTCAAGGGAGCCTGCGGATTCTGCCTTCTTTACCGTTTTTTCTTTATCCTGAATATAAGTGATAGAACGGTCCAGGCGGTGGACGGGGATGATACTGGTATATGCCATCTACCTTTACCATTCCTCTTTTACGATCTGCCAGGTCTCTCTGGCGATCCTCTGCATCTTCTGGATGCTCTCTCTATTAGCTGCGCCGGAAGCATTCGCCACATGTGCAAGCTGATTGGCATTGTTGCACAGGCCGGCAATCTTCCGCAAAAGGTCGGCATGGTGTCCGCAGGGTTTTGCACGGACTTCCCCGCCAAGAATCAGCGTCCGCATATATTCCTCACGAGACAGCCCGCTCTTTTGTACCTGTTCCTCCAGATAGCGAAGCTCCTTTGCATTCAAACGGAGAGGGATCACATGGTTGCGTTTCCTCATCGTTCTCCCTCCCTTCCCTTATGGGATTCCTTCGTTTCCTGATCACCTGGAATCTGTTCTTTTCTATGTGCATCCGGCAGATGGCTTTCTATCGGAATCCCTGACAGGTTAAGCTTCTTCTTATACGGGATCAGGGCGCTGTACTCGGCATGGGCATATCCTTCCGAATCCACCAGGATCCCGCCCGGCGCATGCTCCCCGGTCACAAAAAGGCAATGCCAGCACTGCCGGTCTGGTTCAAAATACATTGAGCTATGATTGGAAAATAAGAATTCATAATCTTCTTTCATATTCGTTGCAAACTCCATATAATCGGAATCTGTTAATACTACCTGCTTTTCAATCTGAAAAGAATCCTCATGGCTGTGGGGATTCTGGTTTTCAAAACCATATAAGGTATTCGCCCCTCGATAAAACACAGCTGTCTCTATATAAGGACTTTTTTCATCCACTGCCTTGATCCCGTTATAATATGTGACCGAAACACCGGACAGCTCAAGCCTGCGGTAATCCGGGATATAGGCGCAGATCCGGGCATAATCGTACCCCTGCGTATCCACCAAGATTGCTTCCCTGCTGTCATCCGTGGTCACTGCCGCACATTTGCGGGGCTCCCCAATCTCATAATAGAAGGCTTTCGCATCCGGACGGTTCAGCCATGGATTTCTCCTTGCAAGATCTGAAGCAAACTCCATAAACTTCCATCTTGGAAGGCAGAATCTACGGATGATCTGGAAAGACTCCGGCTCCCTATCTACCGGACACTCTTTCAAGTTAACCAGATTGGCCATGCGGAAATAAAATCTTGCATTTTTAATCTTTTGTTCTGCCGCCATATTACTCTTGGGAGTATAAACCTTATATGCCAGCTCACCTTCCTTCTCTGCTTCTGTCTCTGTCAGTTCCAATACCCTACTGTCCGGGATATAAGCGGCATACCGGGCATAAGAAAAACCTTCCGCTTCCACCAGGATGCCCTCTTTCTGCTCTGATGTGGTCACCAACAAACAGTGTGCACAGTTTTCCTCTTCATCAAAATATGCACACTGCCCATGCGTCTCAATGAATCTACGGTACTCACACAGGTTCTCCCTAAATTCTTCAAAATCATCCTGGGTAAGCTCCACTACCCGCTCTACCTGGACTTTCCATCTATCCCCAGGAAAGGGATCCTCCTTAAGCTCTCGCCAGTTGACAGGCATGCGGTAAAACTCCGCATAAACATCCTTCTCTTTTCCCTGCTCTTTCGCCATCCCTATTTACATCCTTTCTTCCATACAAAATATCCTGCTATCCCGAATAAAATGATCGCTATAATATATCTCTTCTTCATGCCACAACACCTCCTTCTCTTCTCTGCTGCGTTGATGGGATATAAGTAATTCCTTGCTTCTTCATCCATCTGGCATAGGTCAGCAGTTCCCGCCGTTTACCATCAATGGAAGCATGGCGCTTATCCAGATAATGGCAGAGGCAGGTCTGCCTGTCTCCATTTTCACTAAACAATTCAATGCAGTCTCCATCCTCGATCCAAAATAGTTCCTGATTATCGGTATCTACAAATAGAATCTGTTCCTGATTCTTTTCTGTCTCCGGTATTTCTTTCTTTGATGAGACTTTTTGTAGTAATCTTTTCTCTGCCTTTGTGTCCCCCTCTTTCAGATTCCAATACTCCGTCTCCCAGTCTGCTCTGCCTCCGGCAACAATAATACAAAACAGAAGAAACATCAGCGCCCCTCCAAACAATGTGCCTATTATCACTCCCATGATGAACATTTCATTCTTCCTCTCTTTTCATGACTTTTCCTCTTCTTCAAAGACTATCCCCCTCCCGCTCTCCGCTTATATTTGAAAAAGACTCCGGCGCAGATACTTCCACGCTGTACTACTCCTATTTCAGCAGATTCTGTTGCGCCTGCTAGGTCACGGGGGTTTGGGGTTCTCCCCAAAGTGCGTTTGGATATCCAAACGCTATGCTTGCAAAACCTGTCGCACCGGTAATTTCAGCCTCCGCCCGGCAAAATCTATATACACACCCATCATTCTGCTTCCTTGATTCTGATCAGCCCGTCCAGCGTCGTGCAGATGATATGGTTCCGGTCTGCAATGCTGATCTCCGTATTCATAGTCGCTGTCATCTCTTTTCCGCACACTACCACCATCCGGCATCTCCTGAGTACCATATGCGACATCCGCTGGAACGCCTGCATATCCTCCGCATCTCCTTCATCCAAGAACGAGGAGAACCCAAACTGTGGACAGATCGGGACGTATCCCAATTCATAAATCTTCCGGCAGTATTTCTGCACCTTTGTCTTCCCTGAATCAACAGGACAACACACATAAGCCAATGCAATCTCCATCCGTCATCCCTCCTTCCATGCTTTAATTTAGGGCATCCCATTGGATGCCTGTTCCTTTCCCCTGGCATAACTTAAGGCATCCCATTGGATGCCCTGTCATTCCTCCTACTCAAATGATCCTGCTTCTTCTCCACTGTCTTCTGTTCCTTCTTTCTCCATCATCTCTTTTGTCTCCAATGCAGTCCTCACGCGATCCGTTCCTAACTTAAAATAGGCATCGGTGACTTCAATCCCGACCGCCTCATATCCTTCTTCCACAGCCGCAAGGATAGTAGTCCCGGAACCGGCAAAGGGATCTAAGATCCTGCCTCCCGGCTCACAGATCTGGATGACATCCTTCATCAACTGCAGTGGTTTCTCCGTCACATGGATCCGGTTCTGTGGATTCCCATACCGGAATACACCCGGCAGGCATGCTACCGGGCGGCTGATGGGCATTGGTCCGTTGCTGCCCCACACGATATATTCTGCCTGATGGCGGAACCGCCCTTTGTGTGGCCGGGAGTTTCCCTTATCCCACACGGCAGTCCCTCTCCAGATCCACCCTGCCCACTGCATCGCATCCGTGATAGACGGATACTGCCTCCAATCGATAAACAGGCAGATGGGCGCGCCGCTAACACATGCTTTCCGCACATCGTACAGCCATTCCGCCATCCAGTGTGTCCATGACCTCTGGTCCTTATTATCCCCGTCAAAATCCGGCAGGGCATTCCACGGCTTCATGCTGCTGTACTTCTGGTTGGTCGTCCGGTTCCGCTCACTCTGCTTCGTACCTCCGGAAGCATAGGGCGGATCTGCGATGACTGCGTCAAAGATTCCGGGACGGAAGAATTTCGCAAGCTTCAGCGTATCCCCGTGCAGGATCCTCCACCGCCGGCCTCCTGCTGATTCCTCCGGATACATCCCATCCTTAAGAAGTTCCTCCAGTTTCAAAGTTTTTTCCATAGGCATCATCCTCTCTCTTATCTCATCTCTCTAAGTTTCCTTGTACTGTTCTTTCTTTTCGGGCCCGTTCTGGCGGCTTCAGCTTCCGTTCCTTCACCAGCACCGTCTGAAAATGCATATCTACTGTTAATCTCACCTGCTGTCACCACTCCTTTTCTTCTGGTCTCTTTGTTCTGATTTCTGGATCTCCTGATCCTGCTCTTTTCTCGGCTCTTTCCTTCCTTTTTGAACCTGGGGACTTAATTCTGTCTCCACATATTCACTGATGATTGCCAATGCCCGGTAATAATCCCCTGCATTCCTCACCCGGTCGATCATTTCTTTCGCCTCTTGGGACTGTCCATCTCGAACTAACAGCTGCTTTGCCCTTGCCATGATTGCAAAGATATTTCCATCTCGTCCAAGCAGCTGCATCCGCGGCCGCTTATGGGTTTCCTCTACAGATGAATCCCTTTCAAACTCTGCTTCGTTCAAAAACCGGAACCCGTCAGGCTGCCAGAAATGTACATACAATTCCCCGCCGTCAACGGAAATCTCCCTCTGCTCAAATCCTTCTCCCCATCC
The DNA here is from genome assembly GCF_000403455.2 of Dorea sp. 5-2. Taxonomy (GTDB): domain Bacteria; phylum Bacillota; class Clostridia; order Lachnospirales; family Lachnospiraceae; genus Sporofaciens. The sequence goes on from NZ_KE159759.1 coordinate 273,459, forward strand.
GTCGCTATATTGTCCACAGATATAATCTTTCAATTCAGATAATTCCTTTTCATCCAGAGGTTCACGAAGCTTTAATGTCGTACAGCCATACAAGGTATCTCCCCTGCTTTTTACGGATACCACCGCACTTTCTACCTTACGCTTTACTTCATTTTCCTCATGATAATATACCATCAGATTGCATGGATCCCCTGCGGAAGAATCCAATCGATTTTCTTCCTCTGCCCGTTGCTGGATAGAGGCTTCATACTGCAAAAGGTCCCTGCCGTCAAACGGTTCCCCTTCCTCCAGGTTGGAATAATCCATGTCTTCTTCCCGCTCATCTGAGAAAAAATCTCCGGTCAGCGGAGACAAAAGTTCCATTTCTATCAATCTTCCTTCCCACCTGCCTTTCTACTTATTTTTATCCCCTGCTTCTCTTTTGATCCTATGCCGCTTATCTCCCCCGTCCATATTTCTGCCTTATCTCTCTCTTCTTCTCTGCTTCCTGCCGCGCCAGATCTCCGTAGTCTGCTCCTTCTATCTGCGGCAGATTTTCTATGATATGATAGCGTTCCTGATATACCTGTTTCATCTGCCCGCATGCCCACCTTCCGGCAAAATCATTGTCTGTGCAGATCTCAATCTCCCGGATTCCCGGATGCTCTGACAGAAAATATTCCAGCGCCTGCGGAGCCTTTCCCTCTTTCCTTGGCTCCCCTTCCTTGGGCGCACTGATCCCGCCAAGCGCCAATCGGTACTTTTCTGCCGTTCCTCCCTCCAATGTCATATGCGCAAGGGCGTCAATGCAGGCTTCATACACAGCCACCCGGATGCTCTCCCGATTTGGAGGGACACAGAATGCATATTTCTTATCACTTCCCGCCTGCTCTATCCGAAATGATTTCCCATTTCTGTCATAGATTCCCCGTAAAAATGCATACTTGGGCATCCCTTCCGTATCTTTGCCAACAAAAACAGCGTTGTGATAAGGCGCGCTTTCATACAAAAGCCCGGACTGCCTGCAGTACCGTATCACCTCATCGCTGATCCCGCGTTGGTTCAGATACTCCTGCACCCGTCTGCAGTTACAGTATCTTTCCGGAAGCGCAAATGGTTTCGATTCTTTTTCTTTTGGCATCGGAGGAATATAAGCAGGATCCTCCCGAAGCAGCCGTTCTACCGCCTCCTTAAAGTCCATGCCGTCCACCCTTACCAGGAAATTTAACGCACTGATCCCGCCGATATCTCTGGACTTCCAGTGCCACTGGCTGGTAATGCCGTTGATCTTGAAACTGTCATGGTCCGTCAGTTCCCATTCATTTCTTGCCGTGGATTTCTTCAGGCGGTATGGCTGGTATCTCTGGAGATACTCCATCGCAGTCATCCGCCGTGCCGCTTCCATCTGTTCCCCGTTGTACCAGGGCATCACATCACCGCATTTCTCAGTTCTTCTGTCTTATCGGTTCTCTCCCATGGGAATTCCTTCCTGCCATAATGCCCGTATACGGCAGTCCTCTGGAAGATGGGACGTTTCAGCCGGAAGGTATCGCAGATCTGCTTTGGTGACAACCCAAACACCAGCGGGATTGCCGCCGCCAGACAGTCATCGGCACACACTCTTCCGGTTCCAAATGTATCTACCTGCACCATGACCGGTTCTGCCCTGCCAATGGCATAGGCAAGGGATACCTGGCATCTGTCGGCAAGATTCGCAGCCACCAGATTTTTTGCAATATAACGCGCCATGTATGCCCCGGATCGGTCCACCTTGGAGCAGTCCTTTCCGGAAAATGCACCGCCTCCATGGGGAACCATACTGCCGTAGGAATCCACCATCAGCTTCCTCCCGGTAACTCCGGTATCCGCATCGAATCCGCCGCACACAAATCTGCCGGACGGATTGATATACATCTTGGTATCCTCATCTGCCGGGAGGGGGCGCAATGCCGGAAGCAGCACTTTGTTCCGAATCTCCTGCTCCAACTTTCTCAGGTTCTTATCCCCGGCATGCTGGCAGGACACAATCACACTTTCCACCCGCAGCGGCTTTCCATCCTCGTATTCCACGGTCACCTGCGCTTTCCCATCCGGCAGAATCCCTTTGATATATCCACTGCGCCTGCAGGCAGACAGCTCCCGCACAATCCGGTGTGCCAGCACAGCCGGCATAGGCATCAGCTGTGCCGTCTCATTGCAGGCATACCCGATCATCACACCCTGGTCTCCGGCGCCATTCTCCCCGGCTTCCGATTCCTTAGACATCCCTTTTCCTTTTTCCTGTGGGTGATCCACTGCCCTGGCAATGTCCGGACTCTGCTTATGGATCTGCACATCGATATGGATATCCTCTGCCTGATACCCGGTATCCTCAAGGATCTTTTTCACAATCTCCGGTACATATGGCTCATGCTTACTGGTGATCTCTCCTGCCACCACCAAATGACCTCTCGTTGCCAATACCTCGCAGGCCGCCCTGGATTCACTGTCCTCCTTCAGACATTCATCCAAAACGGCGTCTGCAATCTGATCGCACAACTTATCCGGATGCCCTTCTGTTACTGATTCTGCCGTATAAAATCGTCTCATCTCTTAACCTTCCTTTCAAATTCAAAAAAGGCACAGGATGCATCCATGAGCTGGATATAACCTGTGCCTGTTTTATTCTATATTCAGTTTTACTGTTAACCTGCCTTTGGCAGGCTTTCTATCTATGGGATAAACACCAACTCGGTAAACTGCCTGTTATCATTCACCCATAAGAATCTCTTCCGCAAGTTGCTGATACTGTGGGAACTGCTCGATATAAGGCTGGTATCTTCTCCTGATTTCCGCCCGCTCCAACGGATCGGCATTCTTCCTATCATGGTCATTCCCGGTATACTCCAACACATCATTGGCAATCTCACAAAAAAGCTCTTCACACAGCATTTCCCCATCCTCAATGATTACCGGCGCCAATGGGATACTTCTACTGGAAACGCTGATCTTCAACAAAATATATCCAATCTTGTCCGACCAGACTAATTCCAGGTATTCACTGTCTCTTAAGTAATCCCCAAATGCTGTAACCATTTCTTCTAATTCTTTTTTCTGTTCCTTCGTATATAACATATGCTTTCCTCCTGCCGCTGACTGATTTTTGATATGCCAGCTGTACAAAGAGATTTTACCATAATTAAGAACAGAACTGTCATTAAAGCACAATGCTCGTAATGCCATAGCATATTTCAGCGCTTCTTTTTTCACTACCTCTTACCTTCTGACGCACTGTGCCACACCATGTTCTGGGAACCTCTGGTTTCGAACACTTCCGGGATATGCCACAGAGCGTTGCGAAATGTTCCGCAAACCTCCTGTTTTGAACACTTCTTCCCTTCTCTCCCTGATTTGATACGCGAGGATTGACGAAAGATGTTCCGCAAACCTCCTGTTTTGAACACTTCTTCCCTTCTTCTCCCTGGTTTGATACGCGGAGAATGACGAAAGATGTTCCGCAAACCGCCTGTTTCGAACACTTCTCCTGATTCTGCTCTAAATCCGTCCACACTGGTACCACACCTGCAATTTCCCCGAATTACAGCACATTGATGCCGCACCATTCCTGCCACCATCGACGCAGAGTGTCACAAATTGTTCGACAAAACGGTCGTTTCGAACACTTCCTCCGGACGTCCTGACTCCTGCCTGATCTGCCATGCCGATTTTTACCGCCACAATGATATTCCTGGCATCCTTCCACTCATAGGAACAGGTCACCAGTGTCAACACCTGATCTGTTTCCATCACTGCCGCATCTTCTCCCGTTTCAAACATTCCCAGCACTTTCGCCTGAATCACGTAATCCTGCAGTCCTCCTGCCTCTGAAAAGTCAGCCTGCTGGAAGGGAAACATCCTGACATCTGCCTTCATCACCGACACAATCCGATACTCCGCAACCTCTTCCATCGTCTGAAAGAAGATTCCGGCGTGTTCCTTACAGTACCCTGCGTCCGTAAACTTATCCAGATTCCCGAACATCTCCCCGCTGTTCATGTTATGCCCATAGATAATGAGATTTGGACTTTCAGACACCTGGCAATTCCACTGCAGGAACAGGCTGCCGTTCGCATCCCATTCTCCTTGGTAATTCCGCTTCAGATAATACTCCGGGCTGTCTTCCCCGCTTTGAAGCACAGGGTAATCGATATTCGTACCGGGAATCGTAAGCCATCCCTGGACACCCGGATACTTTTCCCGAAGAGCAGCAAGATCCACGGACGGGATTCCTTTTTCTTTTCCAGCCGGTGGGCGTTCTTTGGAAGAGGCAGAGCCTCCCGGAGGTAGATTTTCCTCCGGGAACTCATCCTTCAATCGTTCTGCCGCTTCCCGGTTCTTCATTGGCATATACACCATCTGATAAAATAAGAGCCCGGTACTGATACAAAATACCAACACCAGGACTGCCTGCCAAAACCGATATTTATTCACAATCTTCTTCATTGTCCGATCCTGCGGATACTTCCATCCTTTCCGCATCTGATTCCTCTGCATCTTCCACATCCCTGCCTGCCATCTGCCTATCCCGGCGCTTCTTCGCCGTTACCACAACAAAGAAGAGCACCGCTCCGATACTGACTGCCGCAAGCGCCATCGGAAGCCACGGCAGGTCTCCGGTCTTTGGTACAGCCGGCGCTTCCTCAGCTGGCTGGTTCTTCACCTCCAGTGTCACCACGATATGATTATCCGTCTGGTTTTCCAGTTCGAATCTGACCGGATGTACCGTATCATCCAATACATATCCTTCCGGCGCTTTCGTTTCCACACATTCATATTCAAATAATTCCCGGAGACCTTCTGTGCCGTAAGTACCGATCAGCAAATCGCTGCTCTCTGCCTTTCCCCCGGCATCGGTCACCAAGGTTTCCATAGTCATGCCTGTGGTCTTATTGCGGATCTCAAACTCTGCTCCTGCCAGCGCCTTTCCGTTTTCCCCGTCCGTCTTCCTGAGCATGATCTTCCCATACAGATAATCGTCTTTCATCTCTGCTTTCTGCACTTCCATCGTATCTTCCAACGTAAACTTCACTTCTTCCGCCACGATATATCCATCCGGCGCGCTGATCTCGCGGAGTGTCAGTTCCTCTCCCACCGGGAGTTTCTCCACACGGTGCGGTTTTCCGTCCGTCACCCATTCCTCCAACACCTTCCCGTCCGGATCCAGGATCTGTAGCGTAGCGCCTGGGATCTCTTCCCCAGTGGTCAGGTCTGTCTTGGAGATGTCGATCCTGGAATATTCATCCTCCATCTCCACCTCTGCAACACTGCCGTCTTCCAATACTTCAAAGGTTACATCTGCTGCGGACACATAGCCGTCCTCATACGGGGCAAGTTCTTCGTGCAGGATATAGGTTCCTTCCGGCAGGCCGTAAACCACATGCGGCTCTTCGGTACTGGTCCATTCTTCCACCACATTGCCGTCTCCATCTAAGATCTGCAGCTTTGCTCCCGGAAGTTCCTCTCCGGTTGTGGCATCCTTCTTTGTGAAATGGGATTCTGTCGGCTGGTTCTCTACTTCCTGTTCAAATGCCAGCACCTTCGTATCCTGATCTGTATATACCACTTCAAACTCCCACACTTCCTCACTGGGAAGATATCCCGGCAGACGCTGTTCTTCCTTCACATAATAGCTTCCATGGTACAAGTCGCTGTCAAATGTGACGGTTCCCTTTGCATCCGTAGCCTTGGTCTCTAACAATGTATCCTTAGAAACCAGAACCTTCCCCTGATTGGATATGATATCTTCTCCGGCATATAAGCCAAAAATGACACCTTCAAGATTCTCTCCGGATACAGTATCCTTCTTCCTTACAGTTACTTCTACCCTCTGCCGTTCGTTTTTATAAGCAACTCCCTCATATACCACTGCCTGTGTATCCTCTTTTGCAGTTAACGTAAACTCTTTGACCTCCGTATTCAATACAAAATGCTCTCCTGCTCTCGTCTCCTTCAGGTAATAAGAACCTAACGGCAGGTTATTTACCACCGCTTTTCCTTCCGCATCCGTAGTAAGCTCTGCCACCAGGTCATCCTTGCCATAACGGACGATCCGGTTCCCATTTTCATCCTTTGCGCCATCCGGCGAATAAATAGTCTCCTTCGCATGGAGTTCAAACCCTGCGCCCTCAACACCGGCTTCCTCATATTCAAATCTACGGAAGATCCCTGTTGTCTCAGTTCCCATAATCGTATCTTTGAGATCTGTGAATACTGCTTTCACTTTTTCCAATATAGAGCCTTCCTGCACCTTTACCAGCTGTTCCCCGGTCTTTGTCAGAGTGAGGCTCCCCACCTGCTCATCATTGGACTGATCCACCTCCACAATGGCATCCCCGGTATCCGGATCAATCTGGTGTGCTGTATTGGAAGTAATGGCAATCTCGATTACTTCAGACGGCGCTTCTTTATATTCTCCGCTGCCTGTGATAGTTCCGGCAGAGCGCGTTTTCCTACCGTCATACAGGACTTCCTCACTGCCCTGCTTCACAAAACCTTCCGGGGCCTCTGTCTCTTCGATCCGGTAGGTCGACGCTTTCAGTTCTTCCGGCGTTACCAGATACCCGTCCTCATTGGTGGTAAATATGCTGACCTTTTCCTTCTTCGGATACTGGATCACCTGCTCTACATAGGCTTTCTTCTTGCAGTCATAAATCTTATAACAGGTTCCCGCTTTCAGCACGGTATTCCCAGTCTGTGCATCCTTCTTTACGATCTTCATCAGGAATTCAAAGGGGCGGTCGTCGAACACCCGCCACTGCATCGGTTCCCGGCTGTCCTCATCAATCTTTACAAGAAATGGTTCCACTTCCTTCAGATTCTCCGGCACCCTGCTTTCCTTCACCACATAGAGTCCATAAGGGAGTTCCGGGCTGACCGCATATCCTCTGGAATCCGTGACAAGTTCCGGAACAGGGACTGTCTTTCCGTTTTCATAGGTGACTGCCACATTCTCGCTGCTAAAATCATAATCCCTGAAATCTGCCGCTGTAAATGTATTCCCGTCTGCCGGCTTCAGTTTCCCGCTTTTTACTCTGGACAGGCTGCTGACAAGATATACTTTGAATCCTGCTCCTGCCACCAGATCTGCCTCCGTCTGCTCTCCGTCCTCGCTGACTTTGATCATCTGAAATGCACGTTTCTTAACCTGCTCTGCGACCGTCAGGCTGCAGCTAACCTCTGCCTGATCCTGTCCTTCATAGGCGAACTCCACATCATACTGTGTGGTATCCAGCAAATAACCTTCCGGCGCTGTGATTTCTTTTACAAACATTTTCCCAAGGTACAAATCCGTAAACTCAAGGGTTCCGTCTTTCTTAACCGTCTCCTGGGCAATCAGGCTCCCTCTCCGGTGGAGCACTCCCGTCCTGCCGTCCGGATGCACGATATCTTCCCTTGCATACAATCCATACACCGCGCCTGCAAGTACGCTGTCTCCCTGGGAAAGGAATCTGGTCGTCTCCCGGTCAATCTTATTGAGGTGTATACTGCCCTTCACACAATCATTTCCTACGGATACTTCCATAATCTTTCCAGCCTCTACATCAACAGAATAAACCGACAGATTCCTTACATATCCTCTCGGAGCTGTGATCTCTTTTACATAGACCTTCTTTAATGCAGAATCAAAATAGTCGCTGACAGATTTTCCATTCGATCCCGTAGCCGGCATCTCCATCAACAGGTTTCTGCACTGGGCATCCGTATAAATCCCATAGACTGCCCCCGGCAGGACATTCTGTGTATCGGAATCCTTCTTCGTCAGCTCTATGCGCGCCAGCTTCAGCCATTCCACCTGGAAGCTGACCGGGGATGCAGATTCCGACTCAAATACGCCGATATCCTGATTCTCCGCTCCCGTTGATACCACCAATGTTCGCCAAGTCTCGCCGACCGAACCGTGCAGATTTCCGGAGGAATAGCTCCCTGTCACAGGAAGCTCTGCTTCCAGATAGAATGTATCGCCCCCATACACCTTCAGGCTTCCGTTCGTCTGAAAGGTACCTTTGGTATGGTTACGGATGGTCACATGTTCCGGGACAGTAATTGTTACATAATTCCGGTGGTCGCCATTCAGCTTGATATCCGGAGTATTCTGCCTGTTTCCGTCACGGACAGCTTTTACGCTCGTTTTCGACAGGCTCAGTTCCCCTTTTGGCGGCTCTTCCAATCCAAACAGGTAATTGATATAAGAGATCACGCCTGCATTCACCAGATTCTCATAACTGCACCCGGTAAATGCATCATCGCCTGCATAGGCATAGCTTGCGGCGATATGGGTATAGATATACCGTTCATCCGCACTCTTACCGGACAGGCAAGAGGCAGATATATCGCCTGCCCCGCCATATCCATAATAAAGCGCTTTCTGCAGGTTCTTATTGGAATCCAACACCTGCGCCACATATGCCCCGCTGGGAGGGGATGCCTTATGCGCCTGGATACAATAGGCAAGTTTACCGTTTACATAGAATTTACAGGTATTATAATAGCCAAGGTAAGACGGGTACCATAACTGCTCCCCCTTCTCCAGATTCACGCCTGCCCCGGATGACCTGGCAGAAAAGACCTGGGCTGCGGAAAGGATCATGATATTCCCTTCCTCGATATCCTCTTCCAACTGCTTAATGTCTTCCTCCGTATCTGTTTCATCCAGGCTTGTAATAGTGACCTCCGGCTCTTCCGATGCATCCGGTGTCTCTGCCTGCTTTATATTGTCCTTCGTTTCTTCTTCCGGCTGCTCCCCGTCATCCTCCGATTCCGTATCCTTCTTCTGCTTCTGTCCGCCGTTATCTCCTGTCTGGGATGGTCTTTCCGTCTCCGTCAGAGTGATCTTCCGGGTGATCATATAACTGTCTCCCCCATCCTTTGGCACAACCATATATTCCGCAAGATATGTTCCTGCTTTCCCCGGCTGGTAATCACTGCCGTCCTCTCCCTTGATGGATACTAATGTGATCTCTTCCTTACTTGCATCATACCGGATCCCTTCCATGCAGATTTCCGGCCGGAAGGTATCGTCTGTCGCACTTTTTTTGATATCCAATGCGTCTACATCAGATACTATGAGTTCAGCTTTTGCATCCGTTCCGGCCGGTATCTTCGGCGTCTCTGCCGCAGATACTTTAGCCGCACTTCCAAGAGGGCTTACCGCCATCAGCATGGCAAGCCCGAATGCGGCCATCCTTGCTTTCATTTCACTTAATTTCATTCACTTCTCCTTTATCTCTCTCTGCTATTTTTTCTATTCCTGTCACTCTGTCTTCCAGTCTTCTCCCCGTCACAGGAAGCCCTCATCCTGGCAGTTTCTTCCTTCTTAAGCTTTGCCCTTTCTTCAACACGCGCCCGATGCACCGCAGCTTTCACATTCTTCATGGGAATTCCGTTCTGCCTACAGCCCTCCAGAATCCCTTTCAGATATACCTGGGATGGTGCAGACGTGCAGATTGTATGATTTTCCTTCATTATATAAACCATCACCGTCATGCTCTCTCCCTCTTCATTTTGAACGCAGACTGCTTCTTTCCCATATAAATGTGGGTAACCCTCATATCTGTCCAGACTATACTCGCATTCCGGTGTGATCTTCCATAATACGCCGTCCACATGGCTTCCCTTCTCTGGCATGATCGTAGCCACGCCGCACCCCGGATGCCTCCCGCAAAATGCCAGCCGGTACCCGTCAAGCCGGACATTTTCCTTTACTACGGCAGCCGGACACCGGAACTCCATCTGATCCAGATTCATGTTACTGCCATAGGCAAAATATAATTCCTCTGCCATCTTTTCTCTCCTTTTCCTCTTGCTTCGCTTTTTATCAATTCTTTATTGTTTATCTTACCGCCCTCTGCTTTTCCTCCGGCACATCATCTCATAGCCATCCTCACCGTTCTCTCTCCGATCCGTTACCCCTCCTTAAGCACTCATAACTGCTCTTATCGTATCTCCATGCCCGGTCTCCTTCCAGATTCGCCAGAAGGTGGTTCCGGACATTTTTATACTCCGGTCCTATCAATCCCAACCGAAGCAGGAAGGTACGGAAGGTAAAACAGGGATTCTCGGAGATCTCCGTCTTCTTCATATGCGTACATTTCTGGTTGATTGCCTGCGCGGAGATGGCAAGGGCGAGTGTGATATTCGCCCTTACCTTGCCTGCATGGAGCGTGCTCTCAAAGCATCTCCATTCCAGCGTCCCCTTTGAAAACACGGCATGTACGTTCAACGCATAATATCTGGTACGGTCATAATGCTGCTGGCTGCCGTCGCGCCCTTCATACCATGCACGCTTCAGCTTCTCCATGGAAATGTTGCTGTTCGGCATGCGCCGGATCTCTTCCAGCACCGCCGGCCGGACTTTCTGGCAATAGTGAAATTCCCTTGATGTCTGCACCTTCAATGCCTGAAACAGGATGTCTTCCTTGGAATACATGATCGTCAGGGCATTCTTGATGCTTTTTGCCGTATGGTTGGAAGCATCCACATGGACATGCATCCCGCAGGAGGAATTCACCCGGCCGCCGTTTCTTCTCAGACACCTCACCACCTCCTGCAGTTTTTCCATCTCGCTGTACTCAAGCTTGGGACTCACCATCTCGGTACTGTACTCCGAAGATGCCTGACAAGACCGCCTATTTCGCCTGACTTCCGGAGTAATACTGCCGTCATAAGTAAATTTCCATATTTTCCCTTCCTGATCCTGTGCCTGCCAGACTTCATAATAACTTCCGACATACTCCGCAACCGTCCCGAACATATCCGCAACCACTCTTGCCGCCTGTCTCCGGGTGATGCCAGTCATCTCAATCTCCGTGCCGAAGAACTGGTCCTTTAAATCAATAATGACTTTAACCTGCCTTTCCTTCTATTGCTCCTTACCTGTTTCTTTCTTCTTTAACTCCTGATCCGCAAGGCAGAGATTCCGTCCAATGGCTTCGATCACGTTGACAGTCACGCCATTCCCTGCCTGCTTATAAAGCTGGCTGTCAGACATATCCACCGCCATCCGGTCAATCTGCCCATCCTGATATCCCTGCAGCCTCAGGCATTCCCTTGGCGTCAGCCTGCGGATCCTTCCATGGTGCACAACCCCGTGCCGGTCTGTTGCCGTAATTGTAAACATCGGCTCTCCCGGTTTCTTCATGCGGCGGCTCTGCCGGATCGTCTTCTTCGCCGGAGCAATGACTGCTCTGGGAGCTGTTTCTTCCAACACACTGGAAACCTCATCCCTGTGCCGGAACACCTCTGTCCCCTGTCTGGTATGGAGACACCTTGCCGTCTCTGTTACAAGCGGCGGCGGGGACAGATCCATAAAGTGCAGCGTTCCCTGCTGGATCCCGGTCGTCAGCGTATGGGCAACCTCATGACCCACGCGCCCTCTCCGGGTATTCTTCGTTGCATACCCAAGATCAATACTGTCGCCCGGATATGCCATCTTATAGCCTTTCCGGGTAGCCTCTTTGATGGGAACCCCCATCTCATAAAGGCCGGTCTTTCCTCCCATGCCGCCCGCACTGGAGGTCAGGGTACAGCTTACTCCTTCCGGGTGGTAGACCCGTTTTCCCTGTCTTCCTGGGAGGACTTGTATAAGAGGCGTCTCGTTTGTTCCGGGGAAAGGAAGTATTTTTCCGGCACATCTTCCATCAAGATATCCGACAATATACACCCGCCTCCTTGACTGCGGGACTCCGAAATCCTTGCTGTTAAGCACCTTCCATTCCACATGGTACCCCAGTTCATGAAACGAACAAAGGATGGTGTGAAACGTCCTCCCTTTGTCATGCGAAAGCAAGCCGGGAACATTTTCAAGGAGAAAATAAGCAGGCCGTTTGGCTCCAACCAGTCTGGCAATCTCAAAGAACAAGGTTCCCCTTGCGTCTGCAAATCCTTCCCTCCGTCCAGCGATTGAGAATGCCTGGCAAGGAAATCCTGCGCAGAGCAGATCAAAATCCGGCATTCTTCCAGTCTCGATGTTTCTTGCGTCGTCACAATACCACTCCCCTTCCGTATCAAACAGCCTCCGGTAATTACGGTCTGCATGGACATCCACCTCGCAGTGCCCGACACAGACAAATCCCCCGGCACGCCTTAATCCTTCGCGGAATCCCCCGATCCCACTGAATAAATCAAAAAATCGAATGGTTCCGGTTATCACCCCTTCCTACGAAAAAACGGCAGGATCCTGTCTCTCCTGCCGTTTTACTTTCCAATTTTTCAGTTTCATTGTTCCTGCAGTTTTAGTATCTTCTGCGACGCTTCATTCCGGTTATGCAATTTCTTCTGCTTCAGCCTCAGATTCGGCATCCGGATCGCAGTTTTCTCTTTCCTCAGCCTCGGTTCCATCCGGTTCTTCCCCTTCCGTATCCTTGGCTTCCAGTTCATCTAATTCTACCAGGTCGATCTCTCCCAGTTCTGTCTCATCGCTTTCCATCTCTATGGGATCTGCCGTCTCTTCTCTGCTTTCTGCCGATTCCGATTCGTCCGATCCTGTGGCTTCATCCATCTCCAATCCTTCTGCTATGCCTGCTTCTGCGGGTTCATCCGTTCTGTCAACTTCGATTTCTTCGATTTCCGTTTCGCCCTGCCCCGAAGCTTCTTCTTCCTGCGGCTCTTCCGATACTGCCTCTTTTGCCCCGTTTTCCGGATCTTCGTCCTTTGCTCCATCCGGCTTCATCTCATTCTCAATCTCTTCGATTGCCTTTTCGATGATCCCGATCAGGAAGTCCTTCTGCTTGCATCCTTTCTTCGCTACCGCTGCTTTAAATCTTGCAAATAATTCCTCTGATACCTGTACTGCCAATGTCCTTACCGCCATGCTCACTTGTCCTCCTTTTTCCGTGAAATGTTCTTCGATGACCTGTTGTATAAACTGCTGTGTGCTGATCTCCCTTTCCTCGATTTCCTGCCGTACCTTTATGTGCAGTTCCACCGGGATCTTGCCGCATAGGTTCTTCATCTCTGCCATATGCATTCTCCTTTCCTTTTGCTATACACAACATACTCCAAAAATGCATCGATATCCATTCACAATACCCAACAAATATGGGGCTCGGAAATGAAGCATGTTACATAACGGAAAATTTCATCCTTTCAGTAGGCATTCCCCCTTTCAAAATCTAATTTCATTGCCTGAATTCCTGCTCAACTGCCAAATATTCGTATGGATTTTTCTTGTCCGCTGCCCTCGTGGATGCAGACAGCTATTCATCCTGCAGCATAGAAATAAAATCCAATACCTGCTCCGGCACTTCCCCTGCCGCGTCCGCTGTCTCCTGCCGGTCTGATCTGAACACTTGTCTTCCTTCCACGCTGCAGCCCTCCAATTCTTCCCGGACAGTTTTTCGGATCATCTCCTGGAGATATTCCGTATCATGTTCCCTTAAGATTGCACGCACCAGGAACAGGTTCTTCTGCCCTTCCGGGATCCCCTTAAGGATCCTCCACGCTTCCCTGTGATCCGGGTTCTCCATATTCGGCCGGAAGGAAAACACCGGCCGTCTCAACGCTTCGACATCTGCCCTACAAGGCGTTCGTATCCGGCCGCGTTGGCATGGACGTCTGTCAGGTAAATCTCCCTGCAAATCCCGTCCTGTGGCTTCACGTGGCGTTTTAAAATGGACGCACCCCCGCCCATGAAAACGCAGGGGATTGCCTTTAGGTCAAATCCAGCTTCCATAATGGCAGACAGGATCCGTTCAGCATATACCCTGCCATGCCTGAGAATGATATTCTTCGCTGTCTGGTCCATACTGCAGGGACTCCCATTCAGCACCCGCTCAATCTGAACATCCGTCACAGACAGCCCGGTACTCCTTCGCACCTGCTCCATGATCTCATCAATACACCGGATGACTCCCAGCTCCAGGCTCCGGCAGGTTGCGGCATTTGGAACAGCATTGTCAAGCCGCATCAGATCTACCGTCCAGCCTCCGATATCCACCAGAAGCACGGACGGTTCCCCATTCACATACTCCGGATGGAGCGCAAGGGCAGAATAGCCCTGGGGGAACAGCTTCACATCCTCAATATATAATTCAAACATCTCTCGCTCATACAGAAACCTAAGAGGCTGCTCTTTCCGTAACAAATATTCCTTAAACGGGCGCTTCTCCCTCCCGAAGCTTGCCAGCGGAAGGCCTGCTGCAAGAACAATCCCCGTCTTCTTTGGCGCTTTCCGATACCGGATCTCCTGTGCCAGCGCCGCCATCGTCAAGAGATAATAAGTATCATTTGCCGTCTTGTCCTTCTGCAGTGTCTGTCTTCCCGTACCGCACACATAATATTTCCCCGCATACTGCAGGACATTCTGCATCGTATACGGCTCATAGTCATATATGGCGGTTCCCGTGGGGAAACACACATTTGCCCCCTTAATGGCATAATAGCCATGGTCGATCCCTATTACCACAGGCATCACATCCTTTCCTAAATATTAAATTTGAACACTTGTATCTATCGTATGGAGTTTAATCAGATCTTGATCCGAACGTACCCTGCCAAGAAGGACAGAGCATTAGAATTATAAACATTATCTGCAACAGAGTAGTTTGTCTGAATTGTTATTCTTCTTTCCCCTTGCAGGCAGGAAGCCAAACACTTCCGGCAGGAATACCCTGCCGGAAAAGGAAGGAAAACCAGCGGCGGAATCCTTTTTTCTTCCAGCCGGTGAAGGTTATATATTTACGGAAGACTACAGCTATCCGGCGGCTAGTTCTTCCCGCGATGCTTTATAATTAAGAGCGCTGCCATTCAGTCTGGCATACCGGACGATCCGGATCTCCCCTTTCGCTTCCTCTGCGAGAGCCTGCCGGTAACCATCGTCTGTCAGAAAACTTCTGTGGTATCTGCTCTTCCCCGCCGAGCCTTCCTTCCCATTCAACGATGAAAATTCAATCATATGTGCAGTTTGTTTCTCATACCTTTTGCCGCACATAATCCCGTCTCCGTCTACATAATCGGTCCCCTGAATCTCCCTGGCAGCTGCCAGAAGTTCAAATACGCTGATTTCCATTTCCTTCACCCCCCAATCATCGAGCTTGCCATCTACATCCCATCTGATATATCCTGCTTCCTTTGCCGATATACCTTTGATACTATTCTTCGGTAAAATATGTAAAAATATAAGATATCGTTCCAAATATTTTCCGTCCATTAAACCGAAACAAAAAGAACAGGCATCACTCCTTCTCCGGTTCCTCTGCCTGCCCTGCCATTTTTTCATTTCTATCTTCCATTAAAAGATCCATAACTTCTGCCAGATATTCCTGTGACTCCAGATCTGGCGCATCTGCACAGAATTGAACCAGCCATCTGTCATAAAGACGTAGGTCATCTTCATACACTCCAACTTCCCTATCCCCACAAGTTTCTTCCAGTACTCTCTCTATCGCCTGGAACTGTCCTCTAAACTGCGGAGAAAACTGATTCCATATCTCCAAGTTCATCTGGTCAAGTCCCAAGAAATCCGTGATATAGGCAAGCCTGTCAAAATCCTCAAACGTCATCCGCTCTGTTCCAGCCAGTAATTCTCTGTCTCTCTGCCCACATAAATATAAAAATGCAAATCTTTCCATATCCTTTTGATGCATTGTTCCCTCCTTCTTCGTCAACAATTCGTTATTACGAAACATTATAGAATCCGTTTTCTGTAAAATCAACCTTAAGTTTCGCTATTACGAAATATTTTACAATAAGGAGCAACGCTTATGCAAAAAATCAGACCTGACCTGGATATCGGCAAAAATATCCAGGCTCTCCGTTACCAGAATAAATTGACGCAGGATCAGGTAATTGCAAAACTGAACCTGGCGGGCATTCCCATCTCCAAAAGCACCTATGCCAAGCTGGAAACCAACCGTATGAATATCAAGGCAAGCGAGCTGGTTGCCCTGGCGCGTATCTTCGGAACAGATATCAACGCATTTTTTGATGGATATTTATAATATCCAGACGGTTTCACCGCTCCATCCCTTTCTTCTTTTCCTTTGGTTCCAGCGCCTGCCGGATTCTTCCGGCCTCCCGGTCATATTCATAGATATGGCTGGATAAAATCTCTTCAGTTGACACCATTTTCCTGTTGATATCACATGTCATCCCTTTCAGGTCTTTTATCTGGAGTCCCCATCTTTTCGGTACAATCAAAGTTTCATGAATGGACGACGGAATAATATAAAATCCTTCCGGGAATAATTCGCTGATCTTATTCATAACCTTTGGACTCAGTATAGCTGATGCTCCACGGACATTTTCCCGGTTCGTCAATATATATAGCATTTCCTGCAGATCCACAGGCGTGCCGTCTGGTACGTCCAACAGATTCTCAGGCCTGCGCCGATCATCCTGCAGATGTTCCACCATAGGAGCTAACGCCTGCAGCTTAAAGTCTTTATATTCCCACAGGTTCTTTAATGCATCACCAAACAGAGCTTCTTTACTGACACCCCATTTTTTTAAAAATTCATTCATTACTTCTATGATTACTAAACCTTCCGAATAGGGCATCTCAACCCGGCAGATCATAGCCAGGTCTTCCATTTCCATATACGGCATATACAGAAGCCTTCGCCGGTTTGCTCCTTTATTTATAAGAGAAATACTCAGATATGGCTTTACATATTGGTAATCTTCTGTACGGCCCTTCTTCAACAGCAAATCCAATTCCCCGCATCCCTCCAGCTGAACTGCGATCTCCCCCAGAATCTTATTCATCGGAATCCCTGCTTTCAGTTCACTGTAATAACGGCTCATATAAATGATACGTTCCCCGTCCTCTTCTGGTAAATGCAAGGCAATCCCCGACCGGTATATCCCATTATTTCCTATGCTTTCTTTCACCCTGCAGTCTGCTTCCTGGTATTTTGCCGGCAGATAATCTTTGATCTTCGCCGCAACAAACTCTGAAAATAACTTTTCTGTATTCATCTCTTTCATCCTCCTGCTAATTTTTCATTAACCTGCACTTTTTCTGGTATCCCTTAATCCTCAGCCTTTCCAACATTGGCGCTCTTCTTATGATCTCAACCGTCATCACCTGTTTCGTCTTCACCATCCCACTCCTTCTCCTTTCTCTTTGCATCTGGTTACTGTTCCTCCATAACGATAAAAGAGCTGCCCGCAAGCAGCTCTTTTATCAATCAAATCACAATAATTCTTCTAACATATTTTTCGTATCCTATAATACCTATTCCCCTTCTTTTTCTGCCAACTGGGCATCTTTAAAAAGATACTCTATCAGGTCCCGCATATCATCGAATGTAGACGAATCCGGCGGGATAACCTGGAGTATCTCTGCACCAATAATTTTCCTGCCCTCTTCTTCTCTATAATACTCTACAAACATTCCCCATACGCCATTCACATCCGCCGGCCATACTTCATGTCTTCCTTCAACAGCCAACACATAGCGTCCGGAAGCTATCACAATCTCTCTTACATCAGCCTTTTGAAGAGAATACATTTTTCCATTCATATAAACTTCGATGTCCTCTTCTGGTGCAAAATAAAATGCCATAAGTTTCTGCCGTTTCCCTGGCGCATCCGGATCCTCTTTGTCTTCCAACACTATACCTGCAACAAACTCCTTTGAGGGCGTATGATTAACGACTATCTTGTCCCTTATCTCTGGCTGATCCTTATAATTTTCAAAATCCCAAGGATCACCAAACATAATACGCTCCGGGCGTTTTGCCTTGTATTTCTCTAATATCCTCATAAACTCACCTCGTATCACTCTCGCTGGTTTCATCATTAAAGCCAGCCTTCATAAAAAGATAAATTTTCATGTAGTAATATCTGCATCGTCCATCTACATTACCGCAGTAATGCAAGAACATCCTCTATGCCATACCGGTACATAAATTCGCTGTACTTAAGCCACCGGGTATTCACCGCACTGATATAGTTATCTATTCTGGCATATGTCTCTTTCGATAATCCCAGGCTTCTTACACTTTCATCCAACTCCAGGATCTTCCCTTCAAGTTTCTGGCTTTCTTCACATGATGACCGAAATTCCCGCTCCGAATCCTCTATACGTCCGTCCAGCATCAAATCCAAAAGCCTTTTCTTTCGCTCGGCAGTTTCTCTCCCCGGCTGTTCTGCTACATCCGGTCCTGCACAAAGCGCCTGTTTAAAAGGCAGTTCCGTAACTAATCCCAGATAATAATGGTATTCCCGCTCTATCTGTTCAATCAAGTCTTTTACATCCAGATACTCCACAAATGTGCGGTGTTCCTCTGCCGTCAGATGCACTTCTCCCTCTCCATAGAGAAGTCTATCAATGACAGGGCATTTCTCACTTAGGCTTCCTGACTGCTCCCACAGTTTCTTATACCTCTCATGATTCTGGTTCAGATATTCCTTCACTCTTGGATCTGCCCATCCTTCCACTGCTTCTGCCCACAGCTCATCCTGCATGATGTTGTGATTTCCCATATGTGTCTCCTTTCTTTTCTTCTGCAGAGTTGTGTTATCAAGCAAGACACTATATCACTTTCTGCCGGAAATGCTATTCACAGAATGTACCAAACTAACGCCTCGAAAACTGTGCAGGTCTGACAGAAATTTCTCCGAAAAGAACATCTCTTCCACTGTAAAAAGAATTTAATCAGCAGTATGATCTCACAGCTCACTGGCTTATAATTCTTTCCTCTTCTAAAACCTTGTAATTTAAAACCAATGTTAACAACTTAGTAGTGGCATGATATCACAATAGGATTAAGCTATTAAACCAATAACAGCAGATGATAGAAATGATTAAAATACACTGAAAAAAGGGCAGACTTTCCCCTTGGTTGCTATCAGCTGTTTTTTTAGATATGGCGTTTGTATTGTAGAATATAAAGAAACTGGCACCACCACCTTTCTTAAATGGTATTAGTGTGTAGTCTTGTTATTGTAATGATGTTTGACTTTTCTTGGAGTTGTACGTAGATTTGATTCCCCGCTGCCCTTTTTGTCACGCACCCGGTGAGATACGGCAAAATCAAATATACAGCGGATGATGCCATACTTTTCTGTGTCTGTATCAGCATCCATATATTCTCCTATGTGACGGCTCAGGTATCCGACAAGCTCATTCATGTTTGTCATATATTTGTTCTGATTCCCTTTCTGGTTTATGGTGCTGTCAACAATGCCGTCCGTCTCCCGCTTTATGGCAAGAGCCAGGTTTGCAAGCAA
>NZ_KE159759.1:294644-296402 GCF_000403455.2 Dorea sp. 5-2
CCCTTAAAAAAGTAATATAAACAAGGGCTGCGCCGCATTTTTTGGAGCTTATGTCAATAGTAAATATGCTGGTTTTTATGGGCGAATTTTGTGCAATATTTTAATCGTATTAGTGGTTATAAATAAAGAAAGGCACAGGGAATCCCGTGCCAATTAAAAGAAACACTATATGTTGTAGTTGCTTGAGTTAGGTTGTTAACATTGAATTTAAAACTGTACATTTGTGACAAACGACATTGGCACTTGATGTGGGAACTCCTATACACTTTGCTTAATAAAAAAGCTGGCTTCCAGAGACTTTCTTTCTCCTGCCAGTCATTACATTTATTCCCTTTACTTCATACACATTTTTTCTTATGCTTTGTGTAATCTGTAACTATATTCCATTATTTTCAACACAATACACGCTATGCACAGGCAAAACCTTTGCACCAGTTTACATCCAGGAACAACACAGGCGGCTCATGGAGCAAAGACGCCGCCAGATCCGCCCTCACCCGCTGTCCCAGAGATAACTTTCTCGCCGGCTGTGACAGGAATTCATGAATCCCCAGTATCTCGCCAAACTTCTCCATATTCCGTTCATACTGCCGCTTGGGGATTCCATAGATATTCTTGAGCAGCCGGAAGGACTCAATCACCGGAATGTCCCACCAAAGCTGCGACTTCTGTCCAAAGACCACCCCGATCCTCCTGGCATTCTCGATCCGGTTGGTGAAGGGATCCTTCCCCATGATCTTGACGGTTCCTTCACTTGGTTTCATGATCCCTGTCAGCATCTTGATGGTCGTCGATTTCCCCGCACCGTTCAATCCCAGAAACGCCACGCTCTCTCCCTCTTCAATGCGAAAAGAGATTCCTCTTACGGCTTCTAAGGTATCGTATCTGGGCATGACCAGATGTCTGAGATTACCCATCATCCCTGCACTCTTCTTCGCAATCCGATACCCCTTTTTCAGATTCTGAACTTCTATCATCTCCATTTTCCACACCTCATTTCTCTTGCCGGATCACCCGGGAAATCCTGCAAGTCAAAGATCCCGCTGCAGTCGCCAAATGTGCATGCAAGCATGCCCGCTTGGCCCGTTGCTCACGGGAATAAATTATAAACAGATTCTATAAATGAGAATACCATATGAAAATACGGATAAACATATCATTTTCAAAGTTTTTTCTCTGGGAATTTAATATGACAGGTAATATTGGAAAAGGCACAAGGTATATCCGTCTGGTGGAGCGTAAATTTTTCCGGTTCTTTTAATCGTAAATATCCATATGTAAATCCTAAGATTGATGTACAAACAACCTGATCTATACTATGATAGACAGGATAATGACCTAAACCAAATAAAAAGACAATCTTACGTTTCTCCTATCGATAAGACTTCTCGCCAAGTTGTATATGCAATGATCCCTTATAATATCATAGACTTTCTATTCCAATCGTGATATAATACAAATTACCAAAACAATTCCGCCTGTATTAAAAATAGCTTTACGATCACAAAGGCGGAGATAACTGTATAATCGTGAGAGAGGTGACAAAATGGCATTAACAAACGACGATTTAAATGCAATTGCTAATCTACTCCAGCCAATCCAGAGCGATATACATATGATAAAAGATAATATAACTACATTACAGAACGACGTTCATGATCTCAAAGATGAGGTTCATGCCCTTAAGAATGACGTTCAAATCCTCAAAGATGAGGTGCATGCCCTTAAGAATGACGTTCAAATCCTCAAAGATGAGGT
>NZ_KE159759.1:296427-357575 GCF_000403455.2 Dorea sp. 5-2
GACGTTCAAATCCTCAAAGATGAGGTGCAAGTCCTTAAGAACGACGTTCAAATCCTCAAAGATGAGGTGCAAGTCCTTAAGAACGACGTTCAAATCCTCAAAGATGAGGTGCAAGTCCTCAAGAATGAGGTCCAGACCCTGAATGACAAGATCCTGATCCTCAAGCAAGATACACAACGATTAGATCACCGGATGACGCACATTGAACTTACACTAGAGAATGAAACAAACCATGGCATTAAGATTATTGCGGAAGGACACCTTGATCTGAATCGTAAGCTTAGTGAAGCGCTAAAGTTTGAGAATGAGAAGGAAATGATCCTTCTCAGAGTCACCCATCTTGAGAATGAGATGCGGTCAGTCAAGGAACAGCTTAACCAGTCAGCATAATTACACATAATTACATAAGAAAGCGCTGTAGGATCTTGAATCAGATCACTACAGCGCTCTTTCTTTGCCCGCCTCATCTACTTCATCCGCCTCCCCAATCTTTCACTAGCAGTCTTCTTCATCCATGCCCTCATGCCTCCATGATAAACAAAATTTACAAAATCGCAGCTATTTGTGGTATACTAATACAATCCAACTTAACTGATTCGAAGGTGATACACATGAAACTTGACCGAATGATCGGAATCCTGTCAATCCTATTACAGAAGGAAAAGGTAACCGCCCCATATCTCGCAGAGAAATTCGAAGTCTCCCGCCGCACCATCAACCGGGACATTGAAGCTCTGTGCATGGCAGGAATACCTCTGGTAACAGAATCCGGGCAAAACGGCGGCGTCTCTATCATGGAAGGCTACAAGATTGACCGTACGCTGCTCAGTACATCTGATATGCAGGCGATCCTGACAGGCCTTCGCAGCCTGGACAGCGTAAGCGGCTCAAACCAATATACACAGCTGATGGAGAAACTTTCTGCCGGTTCCTCCAACCTGCTCGCAGGCGATACCCACATTTTAATCGACCTCTCTTCCTGGTACAAAGACTCTCTTTCTCCGAAGATCGAGCTGCTCCATAACGCCATTCTCTCCGCACGAAAGGTCTCTTTCCTCTACTTTGCGCCGAAAGGCGAATCCTTCCGGTCGATAGAGCCTTACGACCTGCTCTTCCAGTGGGCGAACTGGTATGTGTGGGGTTGGTGTGAATGCAGGAAAGATTATCGGCTGTTCAAACTGAGCCGGATGACAGACTTAGAGATGGGAACTGTCTTTGAAAAACGTTCAACCCCGCTGCCCGACCTCTCCCAAAAGAACGTATTTCCTTATTCCTATCAGGTAAAGGCAAGAATACAGCCGGAATATAAATGGAGGCTGGTGGAAGAATTCGGACCGGAGAGCTTCACCGCCTTGCCGGACGGTGCTTTGCTCTTTACCTTCGGATTCACAGACAAGACCAGCATTGTCAGTTGGATCGCTTCCTTTGGCAG
The DNA here is from genome assembly GCF_000403455.2 of Dorea sp. 5-2. Taxonomy (GTDB): domain Bacteria; phylum Bacillota; class Clostridia; order Lachnospirales; family Lachnospiraceae; genus Sporofaciens. The sequence continues at coordinate 297,860 of NZ_KE159759.1, forward strand.
CGGCGCAGAACTCCTGGAACCTGCCGGGCTCAGACAAGATGTTCTGGCATTTGCCGAGGGAATCCGTCAAAAATATATTGAAACATGACATACAGTTGTCCTGTTTGATCTGATAGAATATGTCCGTCAAGTCAAACACCGCCGCAGGCAAAGGGAATTTCAGACATCGGATACCTGCTTCACGGGAATGACAAAAAAGAAAGGATGGACTAAGATATGAATTATGAAATCGTAACATTAAAGGAAAAAATTGTTGTCGGTATATCCGCGCGAACCAACAATCTGTCCCCTGATATGGGCGCAGTGATCGGCGGTCTCTGGAATCGCTTCTATAATGAAGGCATCTATGCCTCTATTCCTGAAAAAACCAACGGCAAAGCGCTTGGGATCTACACGGATTTTGCTGAGGATGAAAAAGCAGATTATACTGCGATGGTCGCCTGCGAGACATCGGCAGAACCACAGGGAGAGGAATTCGCCGAATATTGCGTCCGCCGGATTCCGGCAGGGCGGTATGCCAGATTCGTAATTCACGGAGATATGGTTCAGGCGGTTGCCTCGGCATGGCAGGAGATCTGGCAGATGGATCTGCCTAGGACTTTCCAATGCGACTTCGAAGAATATCAGGATGACTGTATGGATCAGGCAGAGATTCATATCTATATAGGTTTAATCTAAGCATGCCTGAAATACAGAAAAACCTTACGCAATAGTAAAAGGAGAAACACAATGGCATCTAAAATCGAATTTGTAGAATTTATCGCCGAGCAGCTTCGGCACGCCGGAACCATCACCTACCGCAAGATGTTTGGAGAATACGGCATTTACTGCAACGGGAAGATCTTCGGCGTAATCTGTGACGATCAACTTTACATTAAGATTACTGAAGCAGGAAGAAAAATTTGTCCAAAGCTTCAAGAAGCTCCGCCTTACGACGGAGCAAAGAATTACTTTCTTATGGAAGATGTGGAAGACCAGGCGCTTCTTACCTCTCTGGTAACCGCAACTTACCAGGAACTTCCGGAACCAAAACCGAAAAAGAAAAAGGCGAAAAAATAACGGTACTCTAATGTGGCAGGCAGATACCAACGGTATGGATCATTCCGGATGAGCCATAAATTACTCGCCCAACTCTTTTTCAAATATCCATATCAGCATCTTCCCATGTACCATTGCCGTAAGAGAACCTCCGGCGAGCATACCTGCTCCAAACACCGGCGTCCACAGAAGCCCTGCCACAAAGAAGACGCCGGTAATGAACAATAGATACATCGTCTGGGGAAGATACTTGAACACAAGCAGGATCCCATTGCGGTAAGCTGTCCCTGCCGGCATATCCATTCTTGCCGCAAGCGGGAAGAGATAGAAGACAAGCGCCAGCCACACTCCTGCCAGGACGCAGACCAATACTCTCATACCGTCAGCAAAACCCCCGTCCACACCCTGCCAGAACATATAGTCAAATATAAGCCCCGCCGCCGCGGCAAGAAGCGGAATCCACAGCTTCAGGGAGAAGCCAAGCTTACTCGTAAATACTCTCCAAAAATCCCGGAATACATACCCTTCCTCATCTCTCAGGATCCTGACGGCGGTTACATGCAGGGCACAAAGCGCCGCGCCCCCTGTCACCAGAGGAATAGAACATAAAATCCATATGATATTCAATTTTATCAGACTGACCCCCTTTTCGATCAGCCGAAACAACCTGCTCTCAAAATGAAATGCACCTGCCATGTCTTTCCCTCCGTCTTTATGATGTACCAATCTATCCTTTGATTCCCGTAGACGCAATACCTTCCACATAATATTTTTGCAGGAAGATAAACATAACCAGCATCGGAATCGCCGATATAGTCAGGGACGCCATGATCGGCCCGTAATTGATCGGCTTCGATCCGAAGAATGTCTGGATCGCCAGTTGGATGGTACGCTTCTCTTCTCCCGTAACCACCAGCAAAGGCCACATGAAATCATTCCAGTGCGCAACAAAATCCAGGATGAAGATGGTTGCGTACACCGTTCCCGAAATCGGCATTACTACATTGAAGAATGTCTTGATGGGTCCACATCCGTCAATAGACGACGCCTCTAAGAGCTCATCCGGTATATCCATGAAAAACTGACGGAACATATAAATACTGAAGCATTTCGCGACAAAAGGCATGATCAGGGACGCCCAGGAATTAATCCATCCCAGATCCGCCATCTCCCTGTACATCGGAAGCATGATCGCCTCCGCCGGAAATACCATCAGACTGATCACAAGTGTCAATAAAAAGCTCTTTCCTTTGAATTCGAATTTCGCCAATGCATATCCACAGATGGAATTCACCAACAGATCCAATAAGATGATCACTAATACATAGAACAGACTGTTTCCGATGAATTTCCACATATTGATCCGCTGAAATACTTCTATATAATTATCCAGGGAAGCTCCCCTAGGGATAAATGTGGACAGCGAGTTCAGTCCTTTGAAGATCTGTGCCTCCGGCTTCAGGGACGACGCGATCATCCAGATCAGCGGAGACACGAATATCAACGCGATCAAAGTATTGCCGAGATAAAATGCAGCATTTCCTAATGTTTTTTTCTTCGTCATGGTATTCTCTCCTCCCCGCCTAATCTGCTTTGATAATCTTCTTCATACCCAGTGACAGGCTGATAACGATCACGAAGAAGATCGCCGCTACCGCACATGCGTATCCGAAGTTCCGCTTCTGGAATCCCTGTTCATAGATATAATATACCAGTGTCCTGGTAGAGTTCTGCGGTCCTCCCTTGGTCATAACATAAGGCTGTGTGAAGAGCTTCATTGCCTGGATGACCGTGATCATGACCACATACTGGATCACATTCTTAAGTCCCGGAAGCGTCACATAGAAGAAGCTCGCGATCTTTCCGGCGCCGTCTATGGAAGCCGCCTCATACTGCTCCGGTGAGATGCCCTGCAAGCCCGCCAGGAAGATCATCATCTGATATCCGGCGCCCTGCCATGCCGACATGAATATGATCGAGTTCATCGCCGTATCCGGATCGTTCAGGAATCCGCACGGATCAAAGCCCAGATTCACTAGCAATGCATTCAGAAGACCGCTGTCCGGACTTGAGTTATACATTACGGTCCAGAGGATCGCAACGACTACCATAGAGGTAACCTGCGGGCTGAAATATGCCGCGCGGAAGATGGACACTCCCTTTCTCCGGGAAGAGATCAGAAGCGCCAGTCCTAATGCAAGTACCGTCTGAAAAGGTACGACCAGAACAGTAAAATAGAGTGTATTCTTCACTGCGATCCAGAAATCCGCATCCTGGAACAGTTCAATAAAATTGTTAAACCCGCAGAAAACAATCCGGTCCGGGCGCATAATATTATAGTCCGTGAACGCATACCGCACCGTCTGCAAAGACGGATAGATCAAGAACGCCGCCAACAGGATGACTGCCGGAAGGATAAATATGTAAGCTGCTTTCCTCTCGCTCGCTTTGTTTACTGATTTTTGCATAACCAATCCCCCTTTTCCTCATTAATCATTCGCATAATACTTATTATAATCCTTATCCATAGCTTCTGCCGCCGCGTCAAGCGCCTCCTGTGGATCCACGCCGGTGAAGATATTCAGCATTGCCTCCGCAAATTCCGCCGTCAGCACGCTGTAAGATGGTGTCCTTGGTCTTGGATGTCCCGTCTCCATGAGTTGTTCCTTAAATATGGAGCGCGGATATTCGTTATATTCTTCCAGGACATCATAGCTTGACACCCTTGTAGGAGGTTTCGCGATAGCCTGCGCATAGGTCGTTACGTTCTCCTCCGAGAATAAGAACCGCATTACTTCCTTTACCGCATCCAGATCCTGAACGTTCTTTGTCACAGAGGCAGCCCAGTCTCCGGTAGGCGAAGTGGGAATTCCGCCGCCATCCGCCACCGGGAAATAGGTAACTCCCCAGTTCAGATCCGGATAATCCTTCTCAAGCGTCGCCACTTCCCAGGAACCTCCAAGCATAGTCGCGGCTTTTCCGTTATGGAATTCCTTCTGGATCGGGTCAATGTTGGCATAGCCATCCTGGATCAGACGATTCAGGAACTTTGCCGCCTCCACGCCTTCGGCGCTGTTCAGATATCCTTCTGCCGAGCTTCCATCTTCATTGACAAAATCCGTTCCGTTGGATATCCAGAACTGTTCCAATACATAAGACAGGCCCTCGCCCTTATCCATGATGATATTCGTGCCTACCACGCCGTCTTTCGTCAGCTTCTTCGCCGCCTCGTAATATTCGGACCAGGTCCAGGCGTCATCCTTGCTTTCCGGTACGTCGATCCCTGCCTTGCTAAGCAGATCCTTATTGTAATACAACGCTACCGAGCTCTCTGTGGCGCCCACTGCATAGATATTCTCTCCATAGGTATTCTGCCGCTTCGAAGAATCGAAGAAATCTGCCCATTCCTCCTCCGAGAAGAAATCATCAAGCGGAAGCGTTACTTCATTTGCCGCATAGATCGACACATTCGGTCCGTCCACATACAGAATATCCGGCAAATCGTTGGAGGTAATCGCCGCATTGACCTTATCCTCATATGCATAAGAATCCGCACGCACAATTGCCTCCCTGCGAAGCTCGATCTCGCCTTCATGTGCCTGGTTGAATTCTTCAATCTTTGCAACCCACCAGTCTTCGATCGCCGGTTCGTCGCTCGGGCTCCACACGGTTATCACCGACTCTCCGTCTTCGTTCACCCTCTCCTTCGTCTTCCCGCATCCCGTGAAGGCACCTGATACCATCACGGCTGCGAGCAACACCGCAACTACTCTTTTTCTCATCTTTCTTGCTCCTTTCTCATCTCTCCCATATTGATCTCATGCAGAAAACTTCTGCCCTCTTGATACACTCAGGTGTGTCTGTATGTAATATGAAACATCCGGCATCTGATGTGTCATAAAACAACTTGGTTCCTGCCGCCTCACCGTCATTCACATATACTTCCGTGGTACGGCGGTCCACGAAGATCTCCAGTTTCAGCACCTGCCCCACATCTGCGGGGAACGTCACATGCTCACTCTTCACTCCGTGGGTCTTAAGGCGAAGCCCCTTCCCGTCATTGATCAGAAGCATCTTGCTTCCGTTATTTTCAGATAAGCAGATCGAAAAAGGAATATCTTTGCTGAACTCAAGCTCTGCCTTATATGTATTCGGAGTGATCCCTTCCAGGCAGACTTCTTCTTTCTGTCCCTGGTATAATATTCCTCCTTTCAAGGCTTCCACCTCTTTCACCGGGGTCAAGTACAGCCTGTTGTCTCTGATGTGCATTTCCCTGGGGATCGTCATGCTTCCGCAGACACCGTTCTCCATCTCCTGATGTTCCCCGTAAAAATCAGAGATCCAGCCGATGCTGATCCGCCGTCCTTCATGTTCAAAGCTCTGCATCGCGTAGCAATTACTGCAGAAATCAAACCAGCCTCTGTTTTCTTCCGTAAATACACCTCTTCGGAAATCTCCGACATAGTATCTGCTCATCTGGTATCTGCCGAAGGAATCCTTATGATGCATCAATGCACCAATCGCCAGATACTTCCCGTCAAGTTCTATAAAATCCGGACATTCCACACAGCGGATCCCCTCTTCTTCCTCTGTCAGCAATGAGCCGGCATAATCCCAGTGCTCCATATCCCCGGATTCATACAGCAGGATCGCTGCTTTTCCGTCAAGCGCGCTGCCAAGGACCATATACCACTTACCGTCTGCCCGCAGCACCTTGGGATCCCTGAAATCAAAGGACGCCCCCGCAGGCCTCTTGCCGATCAGCAGCTTCTCTTCCGAAAAATGGATCATATCACTGCTCTTCATCATCCACTGCTGCTGCAGGGTCTGCTCACCGTCAACGCAAGGACCCATGCTTCGGGTCAGATAGAAGACCACCTCATCCTCCTTAACCACCGCCGAACCGGAGAACGCGCCTCCTGCCAGTTCCTTTGGCGCATCCAGGATCTCCTTCTGCGGCTCCAACACTACAGGAAGATGCGTCCAATGGATCAGATCCCTGCTTACCGCATGTCCCCAGTACATATGAGACCAGCTCTGCCCATGCGGATTAAACTGATAGAACATATGGTAATATCCCTGGAACCAGCACAATCCGTTCGGATCATTGATCCAGTTCTTCCAGGGTGTGAAATGATAAGCTTCCCGGATCGGAGAATCATACCATTCTGTCTCTTCCCGCTTTACGAATCTGCCGCTCTCGTCCTGTTCCAGATAACAGACCCCTTCCCTCAGAAGATCCGCACACCCGCTCAGATAACAGATCGAAACCTCACATCCTTCACAGAAGATCTCATACTCACAATTCTTCTTTACAGGTATCCGAAGCCATCTATAGTATGCCTTCCCTGCAGGAACCTTCTGACACTCTCCATCGCCGGACATCACCCGGATGCTGCCTCCTGTCTGTAAGGCTCTGGCAAATATCTCCAGCCTTGTATATTTTCCTGTATTCATCTGTCTCCTCCTTTTTAGTAAAACCGTTTCCATATCTCTATTCTTTAATATATCTATATAATTTAGACATATTTTCCGCATTTTTCTACATTTTATGTGGAACCCGTTCCACGCTATGATTGTAGTATACTTACCAGGATTTGTCAATCACATCCTGTTATTTTTTCTCATACACGAAAAAAAGAAGATTTTGTATTGTGCACTTTGTACAAAACCTTCTTTTTCAATCTTCTCTTGTCTATTTTCAACAAATCCCGTTTCTGCTTTTTTCGCAACTTTACCAAAAATCTTTCCTATGCTGTTCCTCCGTGCTGCATTTCTACATCCAATATTAAGCGATGAGGCACATTTTTCCTCTGCTCCACCATATCGAGGAGTGTATTCACGGAAATCTCCGCCAGTAATTCTACATTTTGCCTAACAGCCGTCAGCTGCGGATGCACCATCTTAGTCGGCGTCATAGCGTCAAAACCAATGATAGACATATCTTCCGGCACTCGAATCCCTCTTCTCTGCGCTATATTTAGGCAGGCAAGCGCCGCCAGATCACCACTGAATATCCCGTCGATATCCGGATGACGGCAGAAGATCTCTTCGGCTATCTTATAATAGGATTCCCAGTTGAATATGTTCCACTCCATGATCTCCTGCAATACCGTAACTCCATGCTTCTCCAGGATCTGTCTGAAGGCAGTGTATCTGTCATTTGCCAGAACCTTGGGCGCTATACCAGAGACAATGAATATTTTCTTGCGCCGTGCCGCAAGCATCAGCTCTGCCGCCATCTCTCCGCCTTTCGCGTGATCGCAGCCGATCAGCGGGATCTGCGCCCCCAGGTCGCGGTCAATGGACACGATCGGCTTCGTCTGCTTCCGGTATTCTTCCACCTCAAGGCCGTGGGACGCCGTGATGATCCCATCCACCATGTTCCGCTCAAGCATGTCCAGATACTCCTGCTCCCGTCTGCTGATGCCCACTGTATTACAGATCATCGTCTTATATCCTTGTTCATACAGTTCCATCTCTATATACTTCACCAGAGAAGAGAAGAACGGATGATCCAGATCCGGTACGATCACGCCCACGATTCCCGTCTTATTATGATACAGGTTTCTTGCCAGTTCATTTGGGGTATAATTGAGCTTCTTCGCCGCCTTCTCTATCTTCTTTCTCGTCTCCGGCGAGACATAGCCAGAACCGTTCAGCGCCCGTGATACCGTCCCGACTCCCACGCCTGCTTCCTGAGCTACCTCCCTAATACTTGCCATCTTTACTTCTGCCCCTCGTTTTCCAGTCTCTTCGTAAATAAAATATCATGGTTGACTTCCGTATAGAATTCCTTCTTCATTTCCTCGTAATCCGCCGTTCCTCGCCCCATCAGCCACATCATCTTCGTGATCACCGCCTCAAGGGTCATATCATAGGCTTCGAAAAGCTTGAAATCCTGCTTCACGCGCTTGCCCACCTCATAGACGGTCATGTTGCTTCCCTCGTTCGCCACCTGGGTCGTCATCACGACATATTTCCCTCTGCCTTCCCATTTCTTCATCTCCACGTAGAACTCCTGCACCAGTGTATTGGGGATTCCCCCTACCCCGAAACTCTCGATCACAAGGCAGTCGTAATGCTCAAACAGATAGGGAAGGATGCTGGCATGCATTCCGGGGATCAGTTTCAAGACATACACACTGTCCTTCATGTCATAACTGAAACGCACCGGCGTCCCATATGCCGGCTCTCTGATATAGCGCACGATCATCCCCTCCTGGATCACCGCCAGGTAAGGGAAATTAATACTGGAAAATGCATCGTAGCTCTTCGCACGTTCCTTCTTCGCCCGCGTTCCTGCGATCACTTTTCCGTCAAATACAATATTGACGCCCTGTGACTCACCATCCGCCGCATAGATGAAACTGTCCAAAAGGTTCGTCCTGGCGTCTGTCACATCCATCTGGATCGGCTTCTGCGCTCCTGTGATCACTATGGGCTTTCCTGAATTCCGGATCATATAAGAAAGCGCCGCCGCCGTATATGCCAGAGTATCCGTTCCATGGCAGATGACAAAGCCATCATATTCTTCATAATGCTCCTGGACCGTTCTGACCAGCAGCTGCCAGTGCTTTGGCGTCACATTGGTGCTGTCCAGATTGCAGACCTGTATGGAATCCACCTCACAGACCTGCCGCACCGCCGGAATATAGGACAGGATATCCGACGGCGTAAGGCCGGGCGCCAATCCATATTCTGTGGGCGTGGAGGCGATCGTACCTCCGGTTCCTATCATCAGTATCTTCTTCATCCTTGTATTTCTCCCTTCTCATGTATCACTACCACTTTCGGTTCTGATTCCACCGCCCGATCACTTCATTCACCGTACTCACCGTCACAAATGCGTCCGGATCGGTCTGGTGGATATAAGCAAGCAGCTTGCCATACTCACTCTTTTCAAGAATAGTAACAACCTCCATACGCTTTGTCAGATCCATACCGCCATATGCGTGATAGAGCGTCGCTCCGCGGTGAAGATCTGTCACAATATATTCCTGAATCTCCTGATATTTCCCGGACAGGATACACACCTTCCTGCGGATCCGGAAACCGTCGCAGTACCGGTCCAGTACAAGCCCGTAGATATAGGTCCCGATCATACTGATGACCATGGTCTCTCTGTCATATACAAATATAGACGTACCGGCAATGATGAACCCGGCGATCGTAAGGCTTTCCCCGATCTTAAAGCCCAGATACTTATTCAGGAGCTTCGCCACGATATCAAGGCCTCCGGACGAAGCATTCATGTTAAAGAGCAACGCTTGTCCCATACTGATCACTACCATAAAGCAGGCAAGGTCTATCACCGTATTCCCGGACAACGATTCCGGATTCGGCGTCACAAGCTCAAAGACCCAAAGATACAAGGGAAGCAATAACGAAGTCAGTATCGTCTTCGCTCCGAATTCCTTCCCGATAAATATGCAGCCGCATATAAGCAGTACCACATTCAGAATGAATGTCAATGTCGATACCTTCAAGGGGATAAAATTCACCAGCACAAGCACCAGTCCTGACAGACTCCCCAACACCAGGTTCGCAGGCATCATCATATAATATACCGCAGCGGATATCAGAAACATGCCTGCCGACATCGTCAAAATTTCTTTCAAATTCATCTTTGCTTTCATAAAACTACTCCTATCCAAACAGACCCTTGGCCTAACAAACAGATCTTTCCCTGTATAATACACGCAAAGATATACCCCCGTACAGAGCACGAAGATATACCTTCATCTTAAAAACTATGGCAGAGAAACCATCGGCAGTTCGATCTGACTGTCGAAAAACTGCTCCACTGCCTGTACCATATAGTAACTGTCCTTTACTCCCGCAGTCTCATAGGACGAATGCATCGCAAGCTGCGGCAAACCGATGTCTATACCATTCATGGACACTTGCGACATAGCGATATTCCCAAGCGTACTTCCCCCGATCATATCAGAGCGGTTGGCAAAAAACTGCAGCGGCACGCCCGCCTTCTCACAGATCCCCCGGAACACCGCAATGCTTACTGCATCACTTGTATACTTCTGTCCGGCATGTGATTTCACCACGATTCCTTCATTCATATATACGCAGTTGCCTTCATCCGTCTTATCCGTATGGTTCGGATGGACCGCATGGGCATTGTCGCAGCTGAGCAGGAATCCCTTCGCCGCCGCACGGTAAAAGTCCTCTTCCTCTCTTCCCAGACTCAGATTCACTCGATACAGGGTATCGTGCAGGAAAGTAGACGCCGCTCCCTGCTTGGTCCCTGAACCCACCTCTTCGTTGTCAAAGCAGGCAAATACATTGACCGCCTGATCGTCCTTCCCCTTAAGGAAGCCTTGAAGAGAAGTATAAGCACACTGCAGGTCATCTAACTGCGGACAAGAGAAGAACTCCTGATCCGCGCCCCATACAGAAGGCTGCATCCGATTATAGAGATAGAGATCCATCCCGTAGATGTCTCCTTCCTCCACACCAAGCTCCCCGGCGATCAGCTTCTTGAAATCCCCCTTACTGCATCCGCTTCCCCCGAATAAGGGCAGCATATCCACCTGCTTGTTATAGGCATAACCATCGTTCGCCTTACGGTCCATATGGATCGCCACATTCGGGATCATCAGCAGATCCCGGTCGATCCGAAGCAGCCTCGCCGCATATCCTGTCCCTTCTCTGACTATAACCCTGCCGGCAACCGATAAAGGACGGTCAAACCATGTGGAACACAGCATCCCGCCATATCCCTCCGTATTCAGCTTCATGTATTTGTCCTTCACCTGGATCTCCGCATTCTCTTTGATCTTGAAAGTCGGTGAATCGCTGTGGGACGCCGCGATCTTGAAACAGTACTCCTGAAGCTCAGTACCCGCCTGCAATGCGATGATACTGGAATCATTCCTGGTCACATAGTACCTTCCGCCCTTCACGATCTCCCACTTCTCTCCCTCGCAAAGCCTCTGATAACCATTCTCACGCAGGATCGCTTCCAGATTCGCCACCGCATGAAATGCTGTCGGACTCTTCCCGATAAAATCTGTGAGCCCGGAAATTATCTCGTCATACATCTTATATACCACCTCCTGTTTACATCGTATTTCCGTCATATTTCTTACGGCATGCCTCTATCCCCTCTTCTTCGGAAGCCTTCTTACTAACGGGGTCTTCCCGATATGATAATCCGTCCTCATCATATACATGATACTTCTGGACGCCACATCGACGATAATAAATCCAAAGGCGATGGCAAGACAGGTTACCAGAAGAACGATCATCTCGTTATACGCCAAAACCGTGTCTTTACTTACACATCCGTACATCATGTAATATAGATTCGGTCCCGGTATCAGCGGGAACACGGACGCCGTAAGAAAAATGGTGGACGGAGCCTTATTGACACGTGACATGATAAACGCATAGAATGCCACGAAGACCGCCGCCACCAGCGTCGCCAGGAAATTACTCGGCCTCATGTCATAGACCACAATATAGATCCCCCATGTAAAGAACGCGCCGACTCCTGAATAGAATACCTGCCGTCCCCTGATCTTAAACCACATGGCAAAACCAATACATGCAATCGTACAGGAGATCAGCTGGATCGGGATATTATGATTCAGTATGAATCCATCCGACGCCGCTCCGTCAAGCAGCATGATGGCAAGTGCGATTCCAAATGTAATACCTGCCGCGCCCAGTATGGAATTCATGATATTCAATGTACCGGATATAAAGTCCCTCTGCAGCACTTCCCGGATTCCATTAGTGACTCCAAGTCCACTGATCAGCAGCATGACGATACCTATCATGATCCGGTCGGGATGGCTGCCGATTCCCAGATGCATCGCCGCCAGGATAATTATCTCTGAGAGAAACGCCAGGATCAGATTATAGATCAGGACATTGTTCTCCCTCCTGCTAAGCCAGCCGCCGACGATAACGATCATCAGTGATACAAGCGCCGCAACGATCGCATCCGTGAAATTACATCCGAAGAACACCGCAAACCCTGTACCGCCCATCACACCTGCAAAATACTTTGCTACCGGATGCTGCGGCTCCCGATTCAAGACCTCCTCGAATTTCTCGCGGAACACTTTCTCATCCGGCTGATTCTCACACACATATCTGGACAGATTATTGAGATAATCCAATCGGTCAAAATCTATATCCGTCGATTCGATCTGCCTGATCTGAGTGATGATATCCCCCTCCGGAGTCTCCACGGTTATCTGTAAATTGCTCGGAATAGCATATACGTCATACCGCTTGAAACCGTAACTCTTGCACATCCTGTAAAGGCTGTCCTCCAGCCTGAAATTCTCGGCGCCGCTTTTCAGCATCTCTTCTCCCACGTCAAGGATTACTTGTATGATCCTGTTGTAATCCATCTTAAACACCCTCCCTAGTTGTCATATGTATTCGAAACGCTATTACTCTATCATAAATTCCCTCAATATACAAGTGATAATATCATCAATATACAGCGAATATAAATCGCTGATAGCTTTACACCATCAGCGACTGTAATCTAACAACCAAATATCAAGTTTACAGATCTAAATACGAATCATTGTCCCTGTAATAATTTAACGAATCTATAAATTCTTTCATGGACGGATCCAACTTATGATTAAATGCACCCGTTATTACAGATTCAAAATTCTCACCCGAATATAAAAATACCAGTCCTTCCTTAACAACAAATTCCGGAAATATTTCTTCATCCTCATCCGTGATCTCCGGATAATCTTCTAAGTAACAGATCAAATCTTCATAGATCTCTTCTTCGAACTTCTGTGTATACAGTTGAAGATCATATATCCCTGTATCCGGGCATAAATGATCTGAATCCACATCCCGCTCGTTGACTACCCAGTAATCTTTTGTTGCTATCTCAATTAATTCACTGATCTTATAAGGTTTTCTTAATTCTACTTCCATAGATTCTTACCTCCACCCGATATAAAAATGTTTGACAAACTTTATTCCCGCAAGCAACGAGCCAAGCGGGCATGCTTGCTTGCAGCGGGGTCTTTCACTTTGAGAACATTGCATCATTTCTGGAAAGAAGATATACGCAATCTTGCCGAATGGATCATTCTTCCTCACTTTCTTCCGTATCAAGCAATTTCTTCAAATCTTCAATATCCGGAAGCGCTTTCATCAACTCTTCTGGCATATCCTTAGAGGTCTTGTATGTAGCCACTCCCATCGGCTTCGTATAATCACGAATCACAAAATCCACAAATGCTTTATTCATATCTTTACATAGTATGATACCAATCGACAGATTTTCGTGCGGTTTTCTTTCAAATTCGTCTAATACGCTCAGATACCCCGATAATTGTCCCAAATAAGCCGGCTTGAATTTTCCATTTTTCAGCTCTACCGCCACAAGACAATTCAATGCTCTGCTGAAAAATAAGAGATCAATATATTGATCTTCTCCAAAGGCATCCAAATGGAACTGGTTTCTCACAAACGTAAAATCACGTCCAAACGTCAAAATAAAATTTTTTATGTTGTGGACAATTGCATTTTCTGCTACTCGTTCATCTATATCCTCTCTATCACGAACATCTAATTCTTCTACATTGATGTAGTCTAGCAAATACTCATCCTTAAAAGTACTGATTGCCCGCAAAGCCTGTTGACTTGACGGAAGTGTTTGTAAAAAATTATTGGGCATTTGTCCCTGATGATGGTAATCATCCCTGCCAATGGCTTTTACTAACGCTTCACGACTATACTTTTCTTCAGCGCAACGCCTGATGTAAAAAATTCTCTCGTTCATATCTTTTACTTTCGATATAATTGTTCTATGATGTGTGAACCCGATAGTAAAAAATGCTTCTGCCGGAACAGTCAATTTTTCTGGCACCAATGGGTGCCAAATTGTCATATTGTCACTTTTTTCTAATTTGGCACCAACAGGTGCCAAATTGTCTTCCAGTTCTATCATCTCATTTTGTTCGGTATCTTCAATACACGACCATTCTTCATAAAATTTTCGCATATCCCTTAAACTTCTGGGCGAAAATCCACGCAATCCCGGCAATTCTCGATCGAGCCGCATACTAATAGTGTTAATCGCTCCCTTTCCCCAGTATCCATTTCTGGAATTTAACGAAATATATTTTCCGATATTATAATAAAGCATCAGTTGCTTTTCATTTACACTTCTCGCCGCCTCATACTGACTCTGTAAAATTGCTGTTTTTATTATCTGAACTGCCTCATCATAATCAGAATATTCACTCATTTACAATTCCTCCCACATTGTTCAAAATCTATCATTTTAGTCACTATAAACTCCTCACATCACTACATCAAAATTATCTAGTTAAAGCATATCAAACACGTGATGAAAAGGCAATATACTTGTTTACCCTTGAAGACTTATACGGTCTGACTGTCAGCGAAGCAAACGGGGAAGTCTGTCTGAAAGTCTACAAGGAAAAAGGGAAAGATGCTCACGAACTATTGAAAATGCTCTATGCTTGGAAAGAACTGGCGTTACCACTATCCAAAGTTTGATATCACACAAAAATGGACAAAAGCGCCTTCACAGGAACTTAGTAACGCTTTAGTGTAAATCTTCAAAGACCAACTCAAACCAGATAAAGACAACAATGAGCCCTTAGCCATGAGTTTCATACCCACCGCTAAGGGCTTTATAATATGTCTCTGAACGCCTTGTTGCACAAGTGCCTGTCAATCATTCACTAATCATAAAACCACTGGATCACAAGAATAATGGCTCTTATGCAACTGTTATCAAAAAACTTTTGAAAGTACCGCAAACCCGCATAAACACTGGATTTACTAAGTATTTTTGTTTATTCCCACTCGATCGTCCCGCACGGCTTCGGCGTAAGGTCATAAAGCACACGGTTCACTCCTGCTACTTCATGGGTAATCCTCTCTGTTATATGCTCAAGCAATTCGAACGGCACATTCTCCACAGTCGCAGTCATCGCATCCACCGTATTCACCGCCCGGAGGATCACAGGATATGCAAAAGTACGCGCGCCGTCTGACACACCGACAGAACGGAAATCCGGCACCGCCGTAAAGTACTGCCATACCTTCCCCTCTAATCCGTTCTTTGCAAATTCTTCCCGAAGGATGGCATCCGATTCACGCACAATCTCCAGTCGCTCGCGGGTGATCGCTCCAAGGCACCTCACGCCAAGCCCCGGTCCCGGGAACGGCTGACGATAGACCATACCGTCCGGCAATCCAAGCGCCTTCCCCACAACACGCACTTCATCCTTATATAAGAACTTCAAAGGTTCAACCAGTTCAAACTGAAGATCCTCCGGCAGGCCGCCTACATTGTGATGCGCCTTCACTCCGTCGCTTTCTATGATATCCGGATAGATCGTTCCCTGTGCCAGGAACTCGATTCCTTCCTGCTTGCGCGCCTCTTCTTCGAAGACACGGATAAATTCCGCACCGATGATCTTGCGCTTCTTCTCCGGCTCTGCTACATCTGCAAGCTTATCAAGGAAACGATCCACCGCATCCACATAGATCAGATTCGCATCCATCTGGTTGCGGAACACTTCCACCACCTGCTCCGGCTCACCCTTTCGCAGCAGTCCATGATTCACATGCACGCAGACAAGCTGCTTCCCCACCGCTTTGATCAGAAGCGCAGCGACAACAGATGAGTCCACACCTCCCGAAAGCGCCAGCAGAACCTTCTTATCCTTCACCTGCTCCTGGATCAGTTCCACCTGTTCTGCGATAAATGCATCTGCAAGTTCTGCCGTTGTAATACGTTCCATACTGTCTGGTCTCTTATTGTTCTCCATAACATACCTCCGAATTCATTCTGTGATTGTGATTATCATAATAACTGCTTCCATCTTAGCAAATACGACCGTTTTCGTCAATCACTTCATTCATGCATTACAACCGTCTCTTTTTCCCATTGCTCACATGCATACATTACAACCGTCTCTTTTTCCCATTACTCACATGTATAAGTAATCCCAAGAATCTTCCGCACCTTATCCAATAGCGCCATCACGGCTACACTGTCTGCGTGAGGCATCTCTTTACATTCCACCTCTCCTGCCTTGATCGCCCTGCGGCATGCCTCCACCTCATACTCATACCCGGTGATCTGTTCCGGAATCTCATACTTCCTGATCAGCTTCCGCTCAAGATCATGGGCACAAACAGACTCACAATTATTGATATTTTCAACGACTATATATCCTTTGTCTCCATAGATCACACCCCTGCGGTCTGTGAGCGCCTGCATATTCGAGTGCAGAACGGCAAACTTCCCGTCCTTCCATTTCAGCGTGATACTGTTCTGAAGATCCACACCCTCTCCGGAAAGAACGGCGTCTGCTGAAACTTCCTCATAGTCGTCCCCGAATACCATCAATGCAAAATTAACCGGATATACGCCAAGATCCAGCAACGCGCCTCCGCCAAGATCCGACCGGATCAGCCGTTCTTTATGCTTCACCACATACCCAAGATTCGCCGTCAGAGATGTGACCTCTCCAATGATCCCGCTGTCCACCGCTTCGCGTATCAAGGCTCTTGACGGCATATAGCGGGTCCAGATCGCCTCCGCAAGCAGCAGTCGCTTCTCCCGCGCCAGACGCACAACTTCCCTTGCCTGGCTGCTGTTGACCATGAAAGCTTTCTCACAGAGCACATTCCTTCCATGTTCAAGGCACAGCTTTACGTGTGCATAGTGATGAGAATGGGGCGTAGCAACATATACGAGATCCACAGCCGGATCCTCTGCCATCTCCTGATAGCTTCCATACGCCTTTGGAATCTGATATTGCCTTGCAAAATCCTCCGCTTTCCCAATGCTTCTGGAAGCTACGGCATATAATTCAGTTCCTTCCATGCGGCTTACAGTCTTCGCCATGGAATGGGCGATACTGCCCGCTCCCAATATTCCTATCTTCATACTTGTTATCCTCCTGTTCCTCCGGTAACCACTCAACCAGACTCCTTTTCTTGAATCATCATATCACGGATAACCACATCTTCGCAACTGCATAAGCATTGTCCCTGCCTCCGTCCATGCCTCTGCTATCGCCCGTGCCCCGCGTCTCCCGCTTCGCAATATCGTTCCTTTGATACAATTTACCGCACACTATTCACATCTTATCTCACCGATTTCCCTTACCGGCGCCTGACACGCCCCATCCTCACACAGATAGAACATCTCCCCCTCCTGCGGCACCGGATATTCCGCCGTAAATGGCGCACATTCCGCCAGCTCGCCGGCATTTCCCTCTGTCTTGACCAGAATACTCATACCATATGCCGGCAGGTTCCAAAGCCTCCGTTTCAATGAATCTGATATCTCCCCTTTTACGGTGCAGACCAATTTCCTGTGGGAATAGACTGCCTCAGCTATCGCAAGAAGCGCAAAGCTATAACCGGCAGGATATTCCTGGATCTCCTGTACACAATACCGCAGCTGCCTTTTTGCCGCCTCCTGCCAGTATGGATCTCCGGTCAGGACCGCCAGCTTCCAAAGTACCATCGCCGCAGCAGAATTGCCGGAAGGCACTGCACCGTCATACATTTCCTTGGGACGTGCGATCAACTGTGCCGAATCTGACGCATTGATAAAATATCCCCCTGCCTTGTCGTCTTCAAAATACCGGATCATCTGCCGCGCCCGTCTTATCGCCCCGGCAAGATCGCCCGCCTGAAACTCCGCCCGGTATAATTCCAGAAGCGCAAGGGCATATACCGCATAATCGTCCAACTGCCCCTGATGAGCCGCTTCTCCGTCACGGAAACGAAGCCACAGTCTCCCGTCCTTCCCTGTCATGTGCGCTTCGATGAACGCCTGTGCTTTTCTTGCCGCTTCAAGAAAACGCTTCTCTTTAAGCACGACGCCTGCCCGCACAAACGCAAGGATCATCCAGGCATTCCAGGAGAGCAGGATCTTATCATCCTTATGAAGACTGGTTCGCTTCAAACGATACGCATACAATCTGTTCCGGCACGGCTCCAGATTTTCATCCGCCAAACCCTGCCCTATACGATTAGGAATACTCTTCCCTTCAAAATTCCCCTCCTCCGTGATATCATACTGTACGCAGAACTCCTTACCGGCATCTTCTCCTAACACTGACTTCACCTCATCCGGCGTGAATACATAATATTTTCCCTCCACACCGTCACTGTCCGCATCCTGTCCGCAGTAAAATCCTCCCTGTCCGTCTGTCAGCTCCCGCAGGACATAATCCAGCGTATGCCGCGCAACCTCGCCGTACCTCTCCTTTTCGGTAAGCTGATATGCTTCTAGATAAGCCAGAGTCAGCAGCGCATTATCATACAACATTTTTTCAAAATGAGGCACAAGCCACCTCTCATCCGTCGAATACCGGGAGAATCCCCCGCCGATATGATCGTGGATCCCGCCGTCTGCCATGGCATTCAGCGTTACTTCAGCCATGTGAAGCGCATTCGGCTCATGTGCTTCCTTTGCATACCGCATCAAAAATAAGAGATTATGAGGCGACGGGAACTTCGGAGCGCCGCCAAAGCCTCCCCACAGCGCGTCAAACTGCCCGTCAAAAATTCCGTACGCCTTCTGCAGCATCTCTTTCTCACGCGATTCATTGAACCGGTCAAACTGACTGCCCCTTCCTCTCTTCCGGTTGATCAGAGCGGTGATCTCTTCCCCGTCCTTGAGCAGATCTTCCCTCCTGCTCTTCCACAGCCTCCCAACCTCTCTTAAGATATCTACAAGCCCGGGACGCCCGTAATATTGCTCTTTCGGGAAATACGTCCCGGCAAAAAATGGTTTCTGTTCCGGCGTCATAATAATCGTAAGCGGCCATCCGCCCTGTCCCGTGACCGCCTGGCAGACAGACATATATACTGCGTCAATATCCGGGCGTTCCTCCCTGTCAACCTTGACACATACATATCCCTGATTCAATAATTCCGCAACAGCCTCGTCTTCAAAAGATTCATGCGCCATCACATGACACCAGTGACAGGTGGAATATCCGATGCTCAGGAATATGGGCTTATCTTCCGCCTCTGCCTTTTTAAATGCTTCCCCGCACCATGGATACCAGTTTACCGGATTGTCCTTATGCTGGAGCAGATATGGGGATTTTTCATCTTTTAATCTATTTGACATTGTTCCTCCTTAGAAAATCATTCTTAAAATCATTACATAATGTCCTCTAGTATTTCCCCAAAATAATGGCTCTATCCCTGAAACAGCTCCCTGTTCTTCTCAAAAAATTCATAGAAAAACCGTACATTCTCCAACTCGTACCACTGGGCTTCCTCCATACATTCTGTATCCAGATCATAAATCTTTGCCTGCAGGGTTCCAAGCATGAAAGGAGAATGTGTGGCAATGATAAACTGACATCCCAGAAACCGCGTCATTTTATTCATCTCTTCCGCCAGTCTCACTTGATTCTGAGGCGATAACGATACCTCCGGTTCATCCAACAGATATAGACGATCCGGTACAAATGCATCCATAAACAGCTGCATGGCTGTCTCCCCGTTGGAATATTTCTCCTGGGCAAACTGCAGGATCTCCTTTCTCGACCATTGGCAGTTCCCGTAACTCTCAAAAGACTTTTTTGCAGATTCCCTGTCCATTTTCTTCTGCTTCATAAGGTCGTATACATAGCCTCTTTCTAATGCATCTTCCTGCTGTATCTTCTTAATCTCAAAAAGAATATCTTCACTTTTCATATACAGGCTGTCCTTGGGAATATGTAAGGCTGTCCCTGATTCATCTTCACCGACATCAAACCTGCATTCACAGACAAATTTATCAATATAATCCTGTCCGTAGGCATAAGTTTCACATCCCCGCGCATTTATTTTCTGAGCTATGATGTTTAAAAGCGTGGACTTGCCGGAGCCGTTGTTACCATAGATGATGGTGATCGGCGCAAACACGAATGGGAATATATCCTTTGTACGGAAGACGTTATATGGATATATATTGGGATTTTTCATCCTCTTTTCTGATATGGCAAATGTGCTTAAATATATCATGAATTTCGCCTTTCCTGCTTAATACCTAACCCGGATAAACCGGAAAAGTTTTTTTGCATTTCCTCCAAATTTCAAGTACAATAAAGAAAACTATTGGAGGATGTGTTCATGTTACTTACGGATAAATATGCTGACAAAATGAATGGTATCATCACTTGCTATGACCGTATGATCATCCAGGGCTATATCCCCGGATGGAGTTATGCGGAAGGTATGACCAGCTATTTAAAAGCCAACAACATCCGTATTTTTGATTTTTCGACTTTCTCCCAGCCTCTTACGGAACAGATCCGTGCCAATGCCCAGCGCATTGCAGATGAAAACGGCATCCAGATTGAGTTCATCCGGAAACTCCGGGCGTTCCGAAAAGATGACCGCATCCAGGAGATCATTCAGAAAACCGGTAAGTCTGAGGGGCTGATTCATATCTTTTCTGCCATGGAACAATGCAATACTTATAAGCCATGGCATGATAAAACAACCGGAAAAACATTCCTTAAGTTTGACCAAAGCAAATGTCTCCATTATTATTTTTATTTTATAGATAAAGAACTCGGCTTGTGTTATCTCCGGGTCCCCACCTGGGCTCCCTTCCGACTACAGTTCTACATGAACGGTCATAATCTTCTGGCCCATAAGCTGCAAAAGAAAGGGATCACTTACCGTATGCATGATAACGCCTTCCTTGAAATCTCTGATGTCGAAACTGCCCAGAAACTATCTGACAGAATCAACCCGGAAGGTCTCCATAAAATCCTGGATGTATTTGCAAAACGCTACTGCCCCATTGCGGAATCGCTCGGTCTCGGCTACACTTGGACAGTCCAACAGATTGAGTGTGCAACCGATATCATGTTCAAACAGGCCTGTGACCTGGAGCCCCTTTATGATGAGATCATCCGGACGGCAATCTTTACGGTAAAGCCGGATAACATCGCTGCATTCCTGGGACAGCGCATTACCTATAACTGTAAGAAAGAAGTCGGTACAAACTATAACCAGCGTATTCTCGGTACGAGAATCAAACACCATATGGGTGATGTATCAATTAAAATGTATGATAAATTTGGCTGTGTCTTACGGATAGAAAGTACTTGCAATGACATCGGGACTTTTCGTGTAAAACGGAAAGTGGAACACAGGGACGGCAGTTCCACAGAACAAAAAGCGCCTTTGAAAAAAAGTATTTATAGCCTGTATCAGTTATTCACAATCATGAAAGCCGCCAACTACCGGTATCTGGAATTCGTATCATCCTTTGATGACCACAGCGGCGGAAAGAAGAATCTTACAAAAGCAACAGAGGCTGTTAAGGAGAAAGGCCGTTCCTACCGTGGGCTGAACTTCTTTTCCCAAAAAGATCTGTTGGTACTGGAAGTGATCAGCCGTGGCGAATACATGACTTTTGGAATGCAGGGAAAGGATATCCGCCGCCATCTGGAGGATATCAGTCCGTCTGCCATGTCGAGAATTTTTAAGCGGCTCCGTCTCCATGGGATTATTGAACGGGTTCAAGGAACTTATAAGTATTTTACAACAGCTTACGGCAAAGAAGTCATTGCGGCAGGATTAACCGTTAGAAACCTTGTGCTTATACCAGCATTGGCATAAGTGTTTTTCTTATGCAGAAATTTTGCCATTTTGCGTCAAAAAATATTTATAAGTGGCCTAATAATTCCATATCTCATACCCCTGCCTTCTCGCCGAATCATAGATCGGACGCATATTTTTCCGGAGTATACGGCAGAACTCTTCCTGGCTGTTTCCCTTGCGATACAATTCCCGTCCCGCCCAGATCGAGTGCATATTATCCCGGTAACAGGCTTCAAACCGCTTGTGGATCTCCGGTTTCTCATGTACCTGCAGATACATCCTATATTGATTTCCTGCAAATGCTTCAAAAAACGGATCCCACTTGGGCAGACGGTTACTTTTCGATGAATTCAAAGAAGAATCCATCGGCATCAGATTCCAAAGCTCATCATTCATTACAAAGGACCATGGAATAAAATGATCTACATCGTATTTCTTTGGAATAACGGGGCTGCCTGTAAATACATCACATATCTTACATACATCCAGAACTCCTTCCCACAGCTTTCTTACATTGGAAAGCTTCCGCATCTTCTCGTCCATCGGCGCCAATTTATAGACCAGTCCCGGCACTTCCGGATTATTATTCTGCAGCCATTTTACCTTTTCATATTGTATCCATCCCAGAATATGAACGGTATTATCCTGAATCATCGCCATCCATGCCGGATTAAAGTATACTTCTTTTTTTAACTTGCTGTTTTCGCCTAATGTGTATGGCAACGGAGTGACATGCTGGTCTATATGCCGGATATACTCTGTCAGACGACGCACGCTTCCCCAATTCGCATTCTCCTTACTTCTTGCAAAAAATCCCGCTAAAGAACGGTAAGGAACCATATTCGTAAGCTGTTCCTTGGCTTGCTTTAATTCTCCATTGTGTTCTTGAATCGCATTCTTAATCTCCACCTTGGATGCATTCGCCGAAAGATCGCTGACTGCAGTAAGATTAAGTATTGCCCGTTCCAGGCCATCGCGAACCATGCCGTCCACTTGTATCCCGCTAAGATGGATATGAAACTCCCTCACAGAATACCACGCATTCGCAATCATCTCATCAATGATCTCATCAAATGTCGTCTCACGTATCCCCTGGGAAATCAGATTTACGATCGCTTCCAGCCAGTAGAATTTATAACAGTATGACGGATCCTTCATCATCTGAGAGAAACATTCAATATCTAACATGTTGTGGTATTTGTCATCAATATTCAATATATAACCAACTTCCGGCGTCTTAGACTGGATCAACTCTCTTCACCTCTCCTGCTTTACGTCATATGAAATCTTTCCTATACGTCCTTTGTACAAACAGAGCCGTGCTCATCGCACGGCTCCTTGAACCTCTTAGATCTCCCTGGTATATTTCCCAAGCCACTCTTTCTCTTCCTCATTCAAATAAAGAGAAACCTTCTCATACACAGCCTTATGATATCTATTCAACAATTTCTTCTCTTCCTCAGACATCATCTCCGGGTTCACCGCGTCTAAGTCCATCGGAATGTACGTGATCGGTTCGAAATACATAAACTGCCCGTACTCGTTCTTTTCCCCCTTGCATACAAGAAGTTCGTTCTCCAGCCTGATCCCGTGAGAACCTTCGATATAGATTCCCGGTTCATCCGTCACGATCATGCCTTCCTCTAATACATGGGAATCCCTGGCGGAATACTGCCACCTTATTCCGGCAGGCCCTTCGTGAATATTCAGAAGATATCCTACTCCATGCCCCGTACCATGATTGAAATTCAGTCCTCTGTCCCAGAATGGCTTTCTCGCAAGGATATCCAGGTTCATTCCGATACAGCCTCTCAGGAATCTTGCGCTTGCAAGCTGCAGATTACTGATCGCAACCAGTGTAAAATGATCCTTCATGACCTGTGGGATCTCACCCAACGCATATGTCCTGGTGATATCCGTAGAACCTTCATAGAATCCGGATCCTGTGTCCGTAAGGAACAGGCTGCCCTCACAGAGCTCCACATCCGTCTCCGGAGAAGACGTATAATGGACGATCGCCGCATGTTCCCCGAACGAGGAGATTGGTTCGAAGCTTGGACGGATAAAATTCCCCATCTCTCTGCGGAATTCATTGAGCTTATCAGAAGCACTTATCTCCGTAATCTTCGTCTTTCCTACATTTTCCTTAAGCCATTTCATGAATCTGACATGCGCGACACTGTCTTTTATCTCCGCTTTTCGGATATTTTCAACCTCTGTCGGATTCTTCATTGCCTTAAATAAAACTTCCGGATTCGAACGCTCAACCTTCTTTACATTCTCCGGGATATTACTGTAAAGCGCATAATTCAGTTTTGCGGGGTCGATCAATAGGATTTCCTCATCCGGAAGCCCCTCTACATCCGCATAGACTGCATCGTACGGATGAAGCGTGATCCCGTCTTCCTCGAAATTCTTCTTTATCTCATCATTCAGTTTCGATGCATCAATATATAACCGTACCTGCTCTTTTGTAATGATTGCATATGACAGCACTAACGGAAAGAATTCGATATCATTTCCCCGGATATTCAAAGTCCAACAGATATCGTCTAATGTGGTCAGTATATGTGTCGTCGCGCCGCACTCTTCCATAACCTTCCGTATACGATCCAGTTTACTTCCGGTTGTTTCTCCGGTATACTGGATATCCAAGGCAAATACCGGCTCCTTTGACAACTCCGGGCGATCTTTCCAGATCTGACCGATCAGATCATATCCATACAGAATCTTTCCATTCTTCGCATCTGCCGTCTCCTTATATCCGCAGCCTTCTTCCATCGCTACGACACGCCCGTCGAATCCGATCGTTCCTCCCTCTGGCAGCGTCTGTTTTACATAATCTTTCAGAAGAGGGACTTCCGGTTCTCCCATCTTCATCAATTCCACTGCGGAACCTTCAAGCTGCTTCGCCGCCTGGATGAAATACCTTCCGTCTGTCCAGAGCTTTGCCTCCTCCTTTGTGATCACTGCGGTTCCGGCAGAACCGGAGAAGCCTGTAATATATTTCCTTGCTTTAAAGTATTCCCCTACATATTCACTCTGATGAAAATCTGCCGTAGGAACGATATAGATATCAATCCCCTTTTCTTCCATTAATTCACGAAGCGCCGCAATTCTTTCGTTTACTTTCATCTTCTTTGTCTCCTTTCGTGTTCCCTTTTATCATTGAGTAAATACAAATATAACATTCCCCTTATAACTGCGCACACCCATTTATTATTTCCCAAATATATTTTCATATGAAAAAAAGATATTCATAATATTCAAATTATACCATGAATATCTTTTTCATTCAATTCTATATTTTTAGCGTCAGCACACTGGCACAACGCTATTTTTTACATATTCCTCTTACCAACTTTTCAATTTTGATAACAAATTCTGTGATAGAGCTTGAACTCCAGCTGAATTTCCCTGTTATAGACCCTTCGCCTCCATCAACTTCTGATAATCTATCTGCATTTTGCCAGTCGCTTCGAGTTGTCTATTTTTACTCTCTATAGTCATTTCTGATAAAAGGTTTATCAATTTTTGTATCAACCAGCATTCCATATTTCTTCGGATGCCGATATGCATTTCCATGTACCTCATTCATACGATAATTGCGCAGCTGCTCCAGATCAAGTTCCGCAATATAGATCCCTTCCTGTCCATCTGCCTGCAAAATACAAGTATCCCTGGACCCCTCTGAATCAGGAAGATACGCCACGCCGTCAAAAACACTTGAGCCGCCGTTACAGTCAGGTACGGTTTCAGGATAATTACAGGTAGCGATCGCCGTCATATTTTCATAAGCTCTGGCACGAAGCTGGGAAAGGCGGTTGATTTCCATGGGACAGGCATTTGGGACAAGGATCAATTCGGCGCCTTTCAGCATCAGTATTCTTGCACTTTCAGGAAATTCCCTGTCATAGCAAATCATAGCGCCGACTTTTACTTCGCCGCACTCCGTATCAAGGACAGTAACATAAAAATCATCACCGGGAGTCAGATCGTACTCTGCACCAAAGTCACAGGTATGTACTTTTGCATAAACAAATTTTTGTTCCCCGAACCGGTCAAAAAGAACCAGTGAATTGCGGGGAGCATTTCCATATTTTTCAAGTAAAGTAATGCCGATCGCCATATTCAGTTCCTTCGCAAGAGAGCCAAACCCGGTAACAAAATCACTGTCCACAGAAACTGCCTCCCTTTTCCATTCCCTGACATGCCTACCGTAGATATTATACCCATTGCTCCACATTTCAGGAAATAAGGCAATGTCAGCGCCGCTTTCTTTGGCTTTCTTGCAATAGCGAATTCCCTTTTCAAGATTTTCTTCCACTGTTTTACAGGGAGAAATCTGTAATAAGGCAATTTTTATTTTACATCTGTAATTTCGAGTCATAGCTAATTCCTCTTCGTCAATAAGAATTTCACACTTCTTAATACTTCTTCATTTGTAACATTCCATTAGACAGATTAAATCAATTCGTTCATTTCTTTAATATATAACATACTTCCAGACCAAATTTTAATCGTATCGGGAAATTACAGACATTTCATTAGCGTCAATCATGCAGGGTTTCCTCTTTCCACGCCTCAATCCGTGAAAATAACTCCTCCATATTAATTGTTGAAAAATCTGTTATATCAACTTTGATTTGTTTGCCATCAACGCAAAAAGCATCAAATCCTCTCTTTTCTATTCCACAAACAAAATTTTCATAAGAAATAGTTTTTGCTTTTAGGGTTTTCATATTATTCTCTTTCTTTTCCGGATAGCAGTCATTCACTACATGCCCTCTGTGCCTGTCAGGGCTGTTTTCGCGTTCCAGAAAACGCTGGTAGATCACTTTGTAATCACCTGTTAAGGTAATGGTCAATACGGAATATTGATATTTTTCTAAAAGGCTTTCAATTCCTTGTTCTGATGAATATTCAAAATTATTCTCCAAGATAAAAGCTTGTCCTGCTTTCATAAGCTGACCTGCGACATAATACATGATTTCCATACTGGCAATTCCAAGTTTTACTTTTTCTGCCCTCGACTGAAAACCAACATTGTCAAACAGCAATTCTTTTATGGTATCCTTTGAAATAACAGGCAGTTTCAGCTTTTCTGACATAAATTTTGCCATAGTGCTTTTTCCTGCTGCCGGAATACCTGTCACTAATATACAATACATTTCTCATACCTCCTCCAAACCAACTGTTTCTACAGCTACTCCAAGTTCCCTGATCTGTATCAGAAAATCCTCTGATACATTATTGTCCGTGATCAGTAAGTCATAATCTTTTATCCCGCTGTTCTTCATAACAGCTTTTCCAAATTCCACATCGACAGGATCGTGAATGGATGCCCAAAAGCCAAAGACAATGCTGTGTGTGACAAAAAAGCATCCATGCGTATATTATTCACCATTTGATTATACTTGTTTACTCACGAATATGTAAGCCCTATTAATAAATATCGCAAAAAATAAGGAATAACATTTTATACGTTTTCAAATATTACCATATTGAAAATCGACAGTAACATGCTATTCCTCAACTAATAATCCATAGGCATTGGCTGTCCGGACGCTATCTTCGCGTATAAATTAAATCTGTCATACCATTATAGGACTGTGTATTCAGCAATCTTAATTTAATCTCATGCTTTCCGTTGTCGAAAAGCCGAATGCCCGAGCCTAAAAGCGTTGGTATTATCGTGATATAATAATCATCAATTAAATCATTATTAACTAACTGTTGAACAAGATCAGCTCCGCCACATATCCAGACATCTTTTCCGTTTTTCTCTTTTAACCTTTTTACTAGATCAACAGGATTTATGTTCACAAATCTAATCTTTTCAGAAGAAGTATGCTCATTATGCGTGATAACATAAGTTGTAAATTCGTTATATACCCATTCCTGAGGAGAAAGTTCAGTAACAATTTGATGATAAGTATTCCACCCCATTAAAATCGTATCAATGGATTTTGTAAACTCAGAATAGGTATCTATATTCTCATCATCATTACCGTGCCCGTTCAACCAATCAACACTGCCTTTACTATCTGCAATATATCCGTCAAGGCTCATTGCAATAAATAAACTTATTTTCTTCATTTTCTTTTATCTCTTTCCTAAACTTCTTTTCCATTTTCAAAACTGTTTTATAAAATCCCGAAAATTAAAGAAATCACATTGACATTGATCTTAATATATGTCGTGTCACATATGCGGCTGTCCGACAAACAGGAACTTGTTAAATTATAAAATTTACCACTCCATATATCAAATGACAAATTGTGAAAATTGAAATTGGGATTAACGCTATCACATTCTTTCTATCGATCGCAAAGAACAAAAATGCGAAACAGGGCGGAATGGTCAATCCTAATATTACGATCGCATTCACTATACTGTTATAATAAACTATCCAACTAAAATAATATACTAAACAACATCCCCGTTTCTGTAACTGATTCTGCCCTTAATATATCATTTGGCGCAGGGATCGCAAACCAGATAAAATTCGGTATCATAACAATTAGGAATAACAGTAATCCCCAGATTTCAAAACTCTTGCAGTATCTCCATTTTGTTTTGCTCAAAACTTTTCCCTCTACTTTATTTTGCTTTTTGTTTTTTCAAAACTATTCCACATACAATCACCGCTGCCAAAAAGATAAAAATCAGATACCATAGATTTCCAAAGCAAAATCCATGATCTAGCATCAAGCGGTATCCCCAAGAAGCAGGGAAAATACGTCCTGTAGCTTCAAGAGAATCAGGCAGCAAGCCGACAGGGAACATAATCCCCGAAAGCATAATTGAGGGCAAAAACACTAATTGTGCTATCATCGTCAGTTTCGCTTGATTTTTTATCGTCAACCCTAAAACACTTCCAATGCTTAACGACACGATCATGTATATAGCAAGTGCGAGAAAGAAGAACGGAAGTTGTGTCGGCAAAGCTGCTTCAAATAGAATAGAGGCTAGCAGCACGATCACAATACAGGTAATCATCAAATGAATAAATACCGAAATGAACATAGTAACAAGTCCTAAACAGACAGGAACTCCGTTTGCTTTATAAATTTTTTTTATGTCACTTCCGTAAGTTTCAATCAACGACGGCGGCAATCCGACAAATGCCCCCATAGAAACACTCATTACGATCATAGATTATATTAGCGTACTTCTCATTTCGGGCATAACGGAAGTAAAAATACCGCCCATAAGTTGTTCAAGCGTACCGCGGTCAATTTTAATATCCAATATATGGATTCCTTTTTGCTTCAACTTATGAAGCAGAGAAATCAAGGTATCTTCAATATTATCTGTTTCAAAAGTGCTGTCCCCTTGCTGTGTTTTGATATGGATAAAATACTTTTCACCGATCTTATCTGTCAGTTCTGTTGCTGTGCCGCAAAGGCAATATTCCCATTATTCAAAATCACAATGCGGTCACATAAGTTTTCCACTTCTGCCATATCGTGGCTTGCCAAAACAATGGTTTTTCCTTGCGACTTGAGCTTGCGGATCAGTTCGTGAAGTGAAACCCTGCCCAGAGCATCAAGCCCCGCAGTCGGCTCATCGAGAAAAATGATATCTGAATCACCGATGAGTGCAAGAGCAAGATGTAACCGTCTTTTTTGCCCTGTGGATAGTTGGATGTACTGCTTCTTCTCGATTTCTTTCATGCCAAGAGCGTTAAGCATAGTAAAATCAATCTTTGCCCTGTTCCATTTTGAAAATAATCTTACAGCCTCCATCGGTTTGATATGGGCAGGTAAAGAGGATGATTGCAGCTGGATACCCATTTTTCCGTTTATCGTAATTGTACCGCTGTCATATTTTCTCAAGCCCTCAATACATTCAAGGGCTGTCGTTTTCCCTGCACCATTTACACCGAGCAGAGCAAAAGTTTCTCCCTTTTTAATGTCAAGATCAAGTCCGCCAAGAACAATGTTACTGCCATAGCTTTTCTTTAATCCTCGAACTTGTATTGCACGATTCATCATTCCACCCCCTCAAACGGATTTTCTCCAAGTCTTGAAAAGTAGACTTGCAAAGCCGGCTCTAAATAGTCATTTACGATTTTTTGTCGTTCTTCCCAGGCATTTGCGGCGGTATCAATATTGCCGACCTCCATCAATCTCGGAAGCATACTCATATCGCCGTTCGTAAATTCCGTGATCAATCCCCAATACTCTTTTACAATTCGTTGGCATTTCTCACTTTCAGGGGATATGCCTGCCTTTTGAAGTTCTATAATCTCATCGCTCAAATGATTAAATCTATCTATAAAATCAGAGCCGTTATCCTGATCAAACTGTTTGCGTATATGGTCAAGCATATCATCATCAAATTTTTTAATAAGAAAATAATATTCATTCTTCATTTGCAGATTGACAATAATATCTGCATACTTTTTAAAGTTGACGGTCTGCATTTGCAGCACTTCTTCTTTTAACTGTTCTATCGCTGTCAAAGAATCTGTCAGCTGTTCTATCTTCTCACGTATGCTGTCTGCCTGTTCAGTAAGGGCGGTTGCCACATCCGTCGGCGTTTCCAAAGAAATTAAGCGATGCTTTATATCATCCAAAGAAAAACCCAGTGATTTCAAAGATATAATTTGATGAAGCATAACCAGATCTTTATCTGTATAAAGCCTGCGTCCGCCTTCGCTCTCTGCCGAAGGAGATAACAAGCCTTCTTTGTCATAATATTGCAATGTACGGACAGTAACTCCCAGCTTCTTTGCAGCCTCTCCAACTGTCATAAACCCATGCGGTATTGCTCTGTGTTTTGCCATAATGATCTACCTCCTGTCATGTATTATACATCATTACGCCGCGTCACAAACAAGACCTTTTTCCATATCATCAAGCAATCATGACGAAACCGATAATGGCTATTTCACCTATGAGATTGCAAATACGAAAAGAAATAATATCACAGAACAGGATGGACGGCTGAGATCCGATAAAGAGGAGATAGCCGCCCATGATCTTGGTCTGTCAAATGTTTGGGAAATAATAGAAAAATATAACGGTACTCTGGATATATCTTATACTGAAAATTCCTTTACAGTGACAGTTCTGATCCGGAATGCTTAGAATACTAATCAAATAATCCTGTTGCATGCACCAGTTTTTCCATTTTATCAATATAACTTCCTTTTCTCATTTCTAATGCATGCATTACGATTTGCATATCAGCGCCAAACGCAGCGCTGTCTCCCTGAAGAATCGTAATATTCCTTCGCAGATTTAACTCATAACGAAGCTTCTTGGTAGAAACCGTAACTCTTACACTACCCTTCAAAGATTTCCACCTCCTGAAATTCTTTTAGAAAATCTTCATAATTATGAATCTCTTTGCCGCTGTTTTTGATACATATATCAAAAGGCTCTTCAAATTCCATCTCATATCCGAGTCTAACCGTGATATCCTGTTTTTTTCCTATTTCTAATATCCACTTTGCGCAGTTGTCTCCACATGCAGACGCATTTACAATAAGATCCGGCTCTTTATACATAATAATAAGGGCTTCACACCACCTGAAAGTCTTTCTGGCGCAATGATTCCGAGTACCGGACTATCAATCGAATGTGCCGATACGACTGTGGAACCATCCACATCCTGAACCATCATTTTTACAAAATCATCCTCAAACCACTCATCTTCATAATTATATTTAAAATAAGTATCCGGACTAAATACATAATTCACATTTTCTATATCCTTTTAACCCCTGTTAAAAATAATATTCAGCATAGTCTCCTGCCCTCCATAAATCTCCTGACTTCCATTCTGTCACATTCCTCACAAAAAAGAAAGCCTTTTTATAAAAAATTCCCGCATCAGGTATTTGCTTTATTCTTCATCGTCTGTCCTCTCTTTCATTCTAATTCGGGTTACACTATGAAAAATCTGTATGCAAGTTTCCCCCCTGTTACCGCATTTACATAAACAAACACATCCATATATGTAATCCCCTCCTTGTCATATACATACTCATAATATGACAATATATTATCCTCTGCTTTTTCCTTAAAACCTTTTGCGCCTAAATACTGCATAATTTTTTTATATGCGTTTACATCATTTTCTGGCTGTGGTGAAATATTACATAGCGTGCCATTTTGAATGGCTTTACAGTTTGGACTCTTACTTCGAAATAAATACTTTCATTTTCTGACAGGCTTTTTCTTACCAATTCATCCATCTTGCATGAGAAAAAATCGCATATTTCCAATAATTTATCTAAGTCACCAACCACCAGTTCAACTGGTGGTTTGATTTTAGCCCTCCAAAGGGCTATGTTACTGCTCGCCCCACAGGGCGATGTCGCAAGCACTTTTACTGGTCCGCTATAAAGCGGTACTACTAGAATCTTCTTTTCTTGATTCTTCTGCTTGCTCTTTTATATACTTCTGTACAGCTTCATCAGTTATATTACCAATTGTTTCTACATAATAACCCCGTGCCCAAAATGCTTTATTCCATTTACTTTGCAATTCCGGATGTCTATCATAAATCATCAATGTACTCTTTCCTTTCAAGTAGCCCATGAAACTTGAGATGCTTAATTTGGGTGGTATTGCTACACTAAGATGCACATGATCCATACAGACTGCACCTGCAATTATTTCTACATCCTTGTATTTGCACAATGTTGTAATTATTTCTCTAACATCCTCCCTCACTTTCCCATACAGGGTTTTCTTCCTATACTTTGGAATGAAAACTATATGGTACTGGCATTTCCAACGAGTATGTGATATGCTTTTATTGTCCATTTGGACCGCCTCCTATTCTTTGAGTTGGCTTGCGACACCATACTCATTGTATCATAGGAGGCTTTTTCTTGATATCCTCACCGTTTCCACTTACACTATTCTCCCCAGCATAGCTGGGGGTTTAGTACTTTCAATTATGGAATAGGGTCACCTGCGTCCCACTTTGCAAGCGTTTGACGTGATACTGCCATTTGTTCCGGAAATTCCTCCTGCGTGACCTTTCTTTACTTTCTAAGATACTGAATATTTTTTCCTAAATACATATTTTCTCACCTCCAATTCATGTCCCCAATATATATCATACTACAGCAAAAAACCACCAACCGATGTCTGCTTTTTTATTCTAAAGGGGCTGTCGGGAAATAGATAGTCCAAATCGAGTAGGGGAGTTTTTTTCTCTCCCCTCTCACACCACCTCGCTATCATGAAGCCTTCCGAACTGGAGATCTCCCTGAAAGTCATGCGCATCATCAATGACGCAGACAGGATGTCAGATAAACAATGGCTCCTCTCTATCGAACACGCACAGTATGAAGCTGAACGTGCAGAGCGGCAGTTCATGCTTGCAGACCCGGAAAACAGGCTGGTTGTCCGCTCCCCGGAATCCAACTGGAACCAGAAGCTTAAAGAACTGGAAAAAACAAAACAGGATTATGCCATCTACAGTTCCAAAAAAGCCTGGGTTCCTTCCGAAAAAGAAGAACAGGACATCCTGAACCTCGCGCAAAAGATCCCGGAGATCTGGAATGCACCAGTCCATAAAAGCACTTTACACATGATACTTTTTTCCAATAAACCAGCTGCCTTCACGATAGCTGGAGGCAGCATTCCAAAACAACGTTGGGAGGTGTGCAGTATGAAGTCACCGTGGGAATTCCGATTTTTCTCACTCCTCCGTCTGGCTTGGGTATCTCCACCCTCCTGACTGGCTGGGGTTTATATTCCCGCACCTCACGGTGTGAACCTTGGGAGTCGCTTTGGGGCTCGTCGGCAACTACGCCCCTTGTGGACTTTCACCACAGACTGACGGCATGCCTGTCATACTGAAAAAAGCCCTGAAACATATCTTGCCTCAGAGCTTTTATATACTTATATTTATTTTATCTGTTTTCTGCCAGCATGACCCTGCACCGCTTTTTATAGCAGGCAATCCCGTATTTCAGGATCTTCTCTATCCCGTCGTCTGCAAGGTCATCTTCATACTTTGTATATTCGATCTGTTTTAACGCCTCCTTACAAGCGCCCTCCAGATCTCCGTCATGGGCATATTTCACTTCTATGATGATCCCCATATCCCCGGTATCCGGTTCCGCAAGGATATCTGCATACCCCTCTCCCATTTCCCGGTTGGAAGAAATCCCCCATCGATTCTTCACTCCTAAGATTCCAAGTAAAACTCCATGGTAAAAATTCTCTTTCATTTCTTTCTTTACAGCTGTATCCCGGATACTGATGGTCTTTCTTAAATATTCTGTAAAAATCTCTTCTACACTTTCTGCATCCTCATTCTGCAAAGCATCACAGAAACGGTTCAGTGTATCCCCGTCCTCCCGGACATTTTCCTTAAAGAATTCCATAATCTGCGCCACATAAATATCCTGGATCTCCAGATTGGGAATCGCCAGTTTCATCTGTCTTCTCTCTGCTTTTCCCCGCTGTGTCAGATAACCAGTGGTAAAGAGCAGGCTCCAGATATTATCAATCGTATCATAAATCTCCGGATACGTAAGTTCCTGATGTATTTCCTTTGTAATGGTTTCCCCTGCTACCAGGCGCTCAATCTCCCGTTTTGTTGTCGCGTTTGCTGATTCCTGAATAAATCGTTTCACTGCGTCATTACTGCTGGTGTTGATCCAATAGTTCTCCGGCTGCACATTCGATACGCTTCTGATCCTGTCGCAATGGTTCAGCACATCCCACGGGCAATATACCGATGTATTTCCGAACTGATAACCATCATACCATTCTTTTACTTCACCATAATGATCCGCTACATCATAATACCCAAGAAGCTCCCTCACCTCTTTATCCGTAAAACCAAAATATTCATCAAAACGCTCATCTGCAATCGTCAACACTTTCATATTATTAAGCCCGGTAAAAATACTTTCCTTTGAAATCCGAAGGCAGCCCGTCAATACTGCAAGTTTCAGACTGCTATTTGTTTTAAGCGTCTCCCCAAGCAGATTACGAATCAATGAAATCATCTGATTATAATATCCCTTCTCATGAGCTTTTGCCAAAGGGACATCATATTCATCAATTAACAGAATTACCTTTGTACCATGATGCTTCTCCAGCAATTCCGATAGGACTCTCAGGCTATTACAAAATACCGCTTCCGACATATTATCATCCAAAAGTTTACGATATTCTGCTTTGTCCTGTTCACTTAAGGCATCACTCTTCAAAAGATATTGTACTTTTGCAGGAACTCTTTTCATAATCTGGATTGCCATTTCGAATGCCATTTCATAGTTCCGTGCGTCAATCCCTTTCAGAGAAACTGAAATAACCGGATATTTCCCCATATATTCCTCACAAAGCGCAGTTTCTTTTGAGATATCCAACCCGTTAAAAATACTCTTATCTCCATCCAATGAAAAAAAGTATTCCAGCATACTCATATTTAATGATTTCCCAAATCTCCTGGGGCGGGTAAAAAGATTTACTTCTCCCCAGTTATTGAGGAGTTCCCTGATCAGCCCTGTTTTATCAATATAGTAAAACTCTTCGGAACGAAGTTTCTCAAAATTTTCAATCCCAATCGGAAGTTTCTTCTTTCGCATCTCCATCTCTTTCCACGCTCCTTCCATTATCCTTAAGCCATTGCCTGCCTTAGATTATTAAATACATTATAGCAACTAAGCAGCGGCTTTTCCATAGAAATCTTCCGGTTCCCGAGGCTCCCAGTCGTCAATCCCTTTATACTGCCCCTGCCACATGCCTTCTTCATCGGTATCCCACGCCGCGTGGCTGCAGTTTAAGGATAGCTCCTCACAGATTTCATAAAGCTTCAGGCATCCTTTCCGGATCTGCTCACGTTTTTCCCTCTTTTTCGGGCATTGGGAACCTTTAACGCTGCATATCCGGCATACGTCCCATAATCCTCCCTGCATTCAAGGCGCATCAGCTTGTCCATATCGTTTGCTTCTACTACCTCACGAAGACCGCGTTCCTTCATCTGGGCAAGCAGCTGCCTAAGTTCTTTGTGGTTCATCACTCCGGGATTCCCAATATAAGTCTCCCCTGTCCGCTGGTGGGTAATCTCCGCTTTCAGAATCCCTTCCGTTACAAATACCCGGCCCACTTCCTGATCTCCGGAAAGGCTTACCGGGCTTCCCGGCGAACATCCCTTATCCAATTTTGCACTGCTGAGCCAGACATATTTCCGTTTCTGATAAGGAACGTCAAGCCGGATCTGAAACACTGTTCCAAGGTGATGGACACGGAAACAGAAACAGAAACACCGGAGAACCGGGGGCAGATACCGCTCTGATAGCTGCCCCTTATTTGTGATGAAAATACAATCTTGATAAAAGCTGTATTCGCTTATAGTTCCAGGATTCTATGAACCTTTCCAGTTTTGAACTTATAATTCTTATATACTTCGTTTCAATAAGAACTTGATTATAAACAAATCTTGAATCACGTCATTCACTTGTCAGTCAAAAAGATTATCCTACAGATTTTAGAATATGTAAAACCGGTAGGTTATTCATCGCTTACCTTGGAAGCAATTTCGCCCCTCTTAAATTCGGTCTTTATCCTTTGACGGTCAAGCAGCAGGCAGTTGATCTCGCCCGCAAGTTCCATCACAAAAAGCTTTTTAACATGGCGCCGATCTCCATATCATCTTCCACCAATAAGATTTTCATGATGCTATCCTCCAACCATCTCCCATTGCAAGAGGCGGCATAGTATCATGCTACTCCCTGCTTATCGTATCCACCACCGTCATTTTCTTGATCTGCTTCACCGGCCCCATAATCGCCAGACATACGGAACCAAGCATAATGAACACAATCACCAAAAGCTCCCATCCCGGAACGCTCCATTCATCTCCCCATCTGGAAGTCACAAGGTTTTGGAACAGAACCTTATTAAGCGGCAGCCCGATCACACATCCTAAAAGAACACCAAAGACCGTATAGGTCATTGTCTCACCCAATACCATCCTGTTTAACTGCCGCACAGTCATTCCAATCGCCCGCATCGCGCCATACTCCCTCATCCGCGCCGACACGCTCATGGCAATGTTATTGATGATATTAAAGAAACCAATCAGAGCAATCACTGCCAAAAAACCATAGAGAAATACGGACATCGAATAGCTCGCCCCTTTCGTTTCTTTGTTTCCGATCCGTTTGTCAGAAAATGCAACACTACTGCTACATTCCTGTTCCATTACCTTGCGGATCTCCTGCACCTGTGAATCCGTTGCATCCCGATTAAGCTGTACATCAAGAACCGCATACCCGTCTTCTCCTGTCAGTTTCCGGAACAATTCTTCCGAACAGACTGCCATCCCTGTCATACTGTCTGTATTACCGTCCACTCCATAACTGTACGGAACATCTCCAAGGGTACCGACGATGGAAGCTTCCTGCTCCCTGCCGCCTGCCGATACCGTGACATTGCTGCCTGCTGCAAATGTATTCCCTTCCCGATGTACGGAAAGCATGCCTTTTCCATCTATCGCATCCTGAAGATTTCCCTCAATCAGAGAATCCTTTGCCCACTGAAATTGCTGGTCATCATAAGAAATCACGATAAGCGTGCTCCCTTCTCCTGGAACCGTAAACTCTGCATAACCCCTGCCAAATGCACGCTTCACGCCCGGATACTTTCTGATTACTTCATCAAGCCCTGACGGAATCTGATTAGTATAATCTTCCTTATAAATATAAAGATCGGGGGCAGACGCACGAAGCGGCGTAAGCGCATGATGCATAAAATCAATAGCTGTGCCAAATGCAAGGAACAGGATAATACTGAATGCAAAAGAACTTGTTACTAAAAGGAAATTCTTCTTACTTCCAGAAGCATGATGAACCCCCAACGCCATATCCACTTTAAAAATCCGTGTATTTGCCGTCCTTTTCACTGCCTGCACGGTTCCTGCATTTCCGGAAACTGCTGTTAACGGAGACACTTTCGCAGCACGCTTAGCCGGAGACCTTGCAGCCAGAAGTACAGTAACGAATCCCACGATCATTCCGGCTGCGACCGCTATATAACTGACTCCGAACACCGGCAATCCTTCAAAAAGCCCCGGGCTTAGACAACGCAGCATTCCACAAAGAACCCATACCATACAGATCCCCGCAATAATGCCCGCTGGAATGGCCGTCCTGCACCAGCTGAGCGCTTCTCTTCGCACAAATCGGATCACTTGCTTTCCGGTTGCTCCAAGGCATCTCATCATACCAAAGAATTCTGTCCGCCGTGCGATATTACTGTTCATACTTGCTGTAATCATAAAGATTCCTGCAACCACGACTAACGCCGCCAAAACTACCGCCACAAAATATAACTGCAGGATGTAGGTATCCTGGCTCTGAAACATTAGCATAAGAACCTTTACATTCTGACGCACCTGCCCCTCTTCCAGGCCAAACTGCGCGCTGATCTCACGGATTGCTTTCTGGATATTACAAAACTTCCGAAACTCTACATAATAAAGCACTTCCTGTGCCGATTTTGTTTCTTCCGGCCGCAATGCAGAAAATCCGTCCGTATTCAGATACATGCCAAACGCGTCATGCTCTGCCTCTAATGCCGTATCTTTCGTAATCCCGGTAATATGATACTGCTTCATCTCCCCCTGAGGAGTTGCCATGCTGACAGTATCTCCCACCTGCACGCCCAGCCGAGTCTTTGCACTCTCATTCAGAACTGCCTCTTCGGTATTTTCCGGAAATGCTCCCTCTGTAAGCTCCGCTGCCGGAAACATTTCCAAAAGCTCTTTGTCAAACCCACAGACTGCCGTTTCAATTCCCTCAATCCGATAACCGTCTCGCAGATGATAATTCAGCACCCCATACCGCGCGATATGCTCCACCTCCGGTCGTGCTTTCAAAAGCGCTCCCTGTTCTTCATCCACCAAAAAACCTGCATGCCAGCTTCCATCGCTCTTAACCGCCTGTATCATCTGGGAACGAATCTCCATATCCGCCATCCCAAAGATCACCGTGACCAGAAACACTGCCAGCACGATGCAGAGCCTGGTCATCCGATTCTGTTTCTTATGCTGTTTCGCCGATATTTGTATCAAATCCAGATAATGCTTCAATCCGACACACCTCCCAGCTCAATAAGCTCACCGTCCGTAACCTGGAACACCCGGTCTGCCTGGGACGTCAGGTTCATATTATGGGTAATCATTAAAACAGTCTGCTGATAATGCCTTGACGCTTTGCACAAAAGATCCATTACATCCTGGCTGCTCTGGGAATCCAGATTCCCGGTCGGCTCATCGGCAAGAACCAGCGCCGGCCTCATAATCAAAGCACGCCCTATGGCCACCCGCTGCTGCTGTCCGCCAGAAAGCTGTCCCGGCAAATGCTTCCGTCTGTTCGTAAGCCCCAGTACCTCTAAAATCTCATCCACCTGTTCCTGATTCGGTTTCTTGTAATCTAACAGAAGCGGGAAGATAATGTTCTGCTCTACATCAAGCTCTGGAATCAGGTGAAAGGACTGAAAAATAAACCCGATATTCTGTCTGCGGAAGACTGTCCGTTCATTTTCCCCCATCGCAAATATGTTTCTTCCATTTAAAAATACGTTCCCAGAGTTTGCCTCATCCAGCCCGCCAATACAGTTCAGAAGCGTGCTTTTCCCAGAACCGGATGCTCCGACGACCGCTCCGAATTCTCCTCTCTGCATGGATAAAGAAACATTCTTTAACGCGTCTACACGGGCCTCCCCGCTTCCATAAACCTTACACAGTTTCTCTACTTTTAATATTTCCATACAATCCCCTGCCTTTCTCAACGATTCTTTTTTGGATGTACAAAAAAAGAATAGCATCTTGACCTTACATTCCGGTGAATGGAAGCTTACAGATTCGTAAGAAAGGTCAGCCAGAATACACTCCCCTCTCCGGGCCTGCTCTCCACAGACAGATTTCCCCCCTGACCTTCCACAATTGATTTCGCCAGGGAAAGCCCAAGCCCTGTCCCCTGCCGGTCACTGGAAGACCGGCTCCGATAAAACTGTTTAAAAATATGATGGATGTCTTCCTGCGCAATGCCTGACCCGTTATCTTCTACTGTCATGCGAAAAACTGCAGGGGTTCTTTTCCACGATACACGGATAACATCTCCCGTTTCCGTATGATCAAGCGCATTTTTTATAAGATTCCCAACCGCCTCTTTCGTCCACTCCTGATCGCAGAGCAGTCTCTCCTCTGGCCTGCCGTCTATCAAAATCTCTTTTCCCTCCTGCTTCGCGCGTTCCAGCAGATCGTTCACTGCCTGCCCTGCGACTTCTGCGGCAAAACACTCCCGTTTTTCAAAAACTATATTCCCAGTATCCAGACGCGCCATTTTTAAAAGAGACTGTATTAACCGCTCCATCCGTTCCAGAGATTTCATGGATTTCTGAGAAAAAATCTTCACCGTTTCTTCATTCTCCGGCTCATCCTTTATGATCTCCATATACATATTTAGAGCTGCAAGAGGCGTTTTCAGCTGATGTGAAATATTCGATATCATATCTCTTAAAAACATCTTTGCTTTATGTTCCATCTCACTCTTTGCCTGCAGCGACATAGCAAGCTGTTCAATACTGCCAAACAACTGGAAAATTGCCCCTGTTTCTCCTGCGGGCAGATGGTTTTCAAACCGGTTCTGGTCATACTCTGCAATCACCGTTTCAATACTCTCATACATCTGCTCTCTTCTTCGCAAAAACAATCCCGTACCGCCCAACACCATAATCGCAAACACCAGACCTGCTGAAAGTAGCGCTGCAATCTGCCAAACAGATGTTTGTTCTACAAGCAGCAGCAGATAACTCTGCGTATGTTCCGTATGTCCGATGGTTTCCAGCAATTGCTTCCCGTCTTCCGTTACCTCCACATGATTCCATGCAGAAGCCACCAGCGCAGGTGAAACTTCCTGTTCCAACAGATAAGAAGCTGCCGCAAGCTCGCGTTTTATAAGAATTCTTCTGATATCCTGTGCCTGAAAAATGCCGCAGATTCCCAAAACGCAGATCTGCAGCAAACAAATCACTACAAGAAACAGATAAAATCTTCGTGTCTGCTTTTCATATAGAAATTTCACACTTCTCACTCCTCCCACTGGTATCCAAATCCCCGGACCGTTTTCAGATGCTCCGGCCGAGACGGGTTCTTCTCCAGTTTCTCTCGCAGGCGGCGTATATATACGGACAGCGTGTTATTATCCACAAAGTTCCCCGCGCCGTCCCACAGTTTGTCCAGAATCATCCCGCGGGTAAGAACACGCCCGCTGTTTTGCAGCAGCAGACAGAGAAGCCTGTATTCTGCCCCTGTAAACTCTGCCAATTTACCTCCTAAGAATACTTTCCCTTCTGCAAGGTTTACCGTCAGATCACCCGAACGCAGGATATTCCCTTCCTCATTCTTCCTATTACTGCGCCGCAGCAGCGCGCGGATACGGGAACACAATTCTCCAAGCCGGAACGGTTTTGTAATATAATCATCCCCTCCGCAGTCAAGACCACGGATTACGCTTGTTTCCTCATCGGATGCCGTCAGGAAAATGATAGGAACCTGATTTCCAGATTCCCTGAGTTTCTCACACAAGGTAAATCCATTCCCATCCGGCAGTGTCACATCAAAAAGAAGGATATCAAAATCGCTGCTCTTCGCAATCCGTTTTTCTGCCTCCTTTATCGTTCTGGCAACATCTACATCGAATCCGCTTTTCTTCAGAGAATATGTCAGACCGTCAATCAGACTGATATCGTCTTCAAGAAGTAACAGTTTCTGCAAATCAAACGCCTCCCTTTATTCGCATAATAACTCTGTTAAAATATATTATACATTATTTTCATGGGATATTTTCTTACAAAAATGTAAGATGAATGCTTAATCCGAAAGTTTATTTCCATAAAACTGTGACTTCTACAGCCAGTAAAGCCAACAGCACAGGCAGCAGCACCGGACAGGAAGATACTGCCCCCGCGAGCAGCAGCATTACCACCGGAACCACATATTTCCGCGGATGATGCCACAGGTCGCTTTCAATCTTAAAGCCCCGGATAGGATAAAACCATTCCAGCAGCACCGACAACACCGCGCTCTGCAGGGCAAAGAAAACAGCCCCTGCAATCATTTGGGCAGTGACGCTGCCGTTCTGAATCTGCCAGCTTAAGAGGAATATTATATCTGCAGCCATATTACAAAGGAAGATAAACAGGCAGTATGGAATGCAAAAGCAACCTTTCTGCCCAGGCAGGAAACGGACTGCCTGCTCCAGATCAGGGTCACAGGACAGCAGGATACAGATTGGCGTATTTAAGGACAGAATCGCAAAACCCACCGGAACCACAGACAGCCCTGCCATTTCTCTTAAGAAATAAGGCAGTACCAAGGCGACGCACCACATCACAGCGGTATTGAGCAGATAATTCTTATGGCAGATCAGATACCGGAAAAAGTACCGCCAAAGTGTTGCCCTCTTTCTCTGCCGGACGGTATGGCTTTTCCCGCTCATTGCTGAATACGCTCGCTTTCGCTGGGGCAGCCTCTGGCATAAAGGGATGCCCGAAGGGTGTTTCTTACTCTCCTTCTGATAAAAAACGTATCCGTCTGCTCTCCATAAAATTAAGACAGCAAACAGACTATTCACAAGCAGCAACAGGTAAAACCATGTCCCGCTTCCCAGAAGCAGGATGGCAGCTACAATGACAACAATCCAGAGAACGCCTATATACCAGTATTTTCTCAGGTCATAAACCGCGGCAGCCATAAGAACCGCATGGATCATGCAGATGACCATTCCCATGATCTCTACCGGCTTCCAGACAGAAACAGCCAGCAAGG
The DNA here is from genome assembly GCF_000403455.2 of Dorea sp. 5-2. Lineage (GTDB taxonomy): Bacteria > Bacillota > Clostridia > Lachnospirales > Lachnospiraceae > Sporofaciens. The sequence goes on from NZ_KE159759.1 coordinate 340,343, forward strand.
CCGCCAGAAGCAGTCCTGTCTTTGTGAGAACCGTATAGGCGCCCAGCACCCCCACATAAGAGAAAACAAACTCCCGGCATCTATGAGGCAGCATCAGCATATGTTGAAGTTCGGCAGCATTATCTTTGGAAGAAAGAGCCTGCCACATCACGCCTGCAGTAAAAGCGCTAATCATCAGAACCCGGACAAACGACGCAATCTGCACCTTAGCACCGGCAATATATAGTCCCCAAAATACAATCACATCCATAAAAAGAGTCCGGGGCAGCCGTTCATATTTTGCCCCGAACAGCTTTTTGGCAAAGGCTTTACCTGTCATTTTCATCATGCAAAGCCTCCCGGATCTCTTCGGCATTGATCTGTCCGCGTTCAAAGGTCTGCCGGATCCTGCCATCCTCCAGGACAAATACCCGGTCAGAGGTCAGCGTGATGCTCTCCAGGATGTGGGAGGAAAACAGTACGGTCCCATGAATCTTATACTCTGAAATCTGCTGGTACAGGTATTCCGTACTCTGGAAGTCTAACCCATTGACCGGCTCATCCAGAAGAAGCAGCCTTGGCTGCAGGGCAAAAGCCGTGATCAGGAATGCTTTTTTCCGGTTTCCGGTTGACAGTTCCCGCAGCAGGGTATCCGTATACTCTTCAAAATGGAAGCCCTGTATCAGCTCCGATACATCCGGAATCTCTTTCCCATAGGCGACGCATACATAGGCCAGGTATTCCCGGAAGGTAAAATACGAAAACGAATTGTCCTCGGCAAACACCGTATAGCGGCAGAGCTTAAAATCCTGCTTCCGGAAATCCACAGGGGAGCCGCAAAAGCAGATACCCTCTGAACGGAAGGTAGGGAGCAGTCCGGAAAGCACCTTCAGAAATGTAGTTTTTCCGGCTCCGTTCAGCCCGATCAGTCCCACTGCCTCATGCTCGGCCAGCTCAAAAGAAAAATCTGAAAGTATCATTTTCTCTTCACTGTACCACGCGCTTAAGTTTTGAATCGTCAGAAGCGCTTGTCCCATCTTACCTTCCTCCTTTGCCGTCTTTTTCTCTTTTCCATGCTGTGTATGCAGAATACAGGAACACACCTGCTAAAATGATGTAAAGTCCCGTCATCTGGAAGTTCCCCGATCCCCCGCATACAATGGCTGCAACCAGCCAGATCAGTCCAATGATTCCGCGGATATAAATATGACGCATTTTCTTACCTCCTTCATCTTATCTCTGCTTTCTCTATGTATCCTGCCACTGTCTCCATACATACGCTTCTTTCAGCAGGCGTTCTATGAATTCCTGCTTGTCTTCCGTATAGCTTCTTCGGTCGTCTGGAAATTGTAACGCCAGTTTTTTCTTACAGGCATCGTATAGCACTGCTTTGTCCCGCAACATCTTCTCCGCGAAAAACAAAACCGTGTTCTTCCAACAATTTCATATAAGGTGAAATATCACTAGCGGCATTTCCGAAAAGCTGCCTCAATTCCGAAATCACATCTTCAGCATTTTTATTCCACTCCTCTTGATGAGGTAAAAGCTCCACGCTTCCTCTTTTTAATCCTATCATACTTCCTCCCCAGACAGCTTACGGCTCTTTTGTATCCGTTGTACCAGTATGGCGATTCCGACAGCCCCTTCATCCTCGCTTGACTTCATCTATGTATGCAAGTATTTTAACCCAAAGTGTGCAGAAACCAAACCGGCCAGTTCATCCAAATCCATGTTTCCATCATTTACGACTGAAACATAATTCTCTTTATGGCACTGCCTCCGTACTTCCCTGGCAAATAAAATATCTCTGTCCATCCAGTTTAAGAAAGCTGTTTCCTTATCACTGCACCCCTCCAATACCAAAGCAACAAAGTCTCTTTTTCTATAATGAGAGATCTGAAATTCTTTTGTAGGCGTAATGGAGATATAACGGCTGCCCGGAATGCCGGACTGTTTCATCAATTCCGGGAGATACGCTGCCCCTTCCGTAATAATGCCGCTTTTCCAGTCAATCCGCTTCAGGTCTGCTGCCACAAATTCAAAGATTTCCCTGTAGATGTCAAATTCATCCCTGCATTGGAGTATCGGTTCCCGCATCCAGATCTGCTCCGCATTCATGCCAGCTGCTTTCCTGCAGATAGGACATCTTCTCCGTGCACCTGCCTGCATATATCTATCCAAAAAATCATCTACCTTAAAATAGTATAAACCATATCTCCATGACAGAATTTCAGCCACGCTGCTTTTCCCGGCACAAGGGGAACCGCCGATATAGTATATATTCATCTCCTGCCCTTCTCTCCTTTAAGTCAAATGTCCATGCAGGCATGGCCGCTTGTTCACAGTCCCTTGCTCACTAAAATTTTATCAAATTTCTTCTCCGACAGGATTTCATGGGTCACAAGCTGCCCATCATAAAAAAGAGAGAAGGTTGTAAAGGGCGAGGGCGCATTCTGCGCATCCTCTCTGGTCTGGAGCTGTATCGATTGAAACACTGCGTTCCTGGATTTTGCCATCTCCTCTAGCAGCGGTACATACTTTGCCGTAAAGGGGCATTGGTTTGTGTAATACAGCACAAACCCTTCCGGCAAATCTTCATACCCGCGCACGCTATCCCAGAAACGGGGAAGCGGGGCGCTCTCCTCAAAGGGCAGGTACATCAGCTCGAAATAAGGCTCCGTCGTATCCGCTGTCTGAAATCCTTTATAGCCCATATACTTTGGGTCAGAGAGGAATCCCATTTTCTTTTTGGAGGACAGGAGCACAAGCCCCTTTTTCCCCTGCGCTTTACTGTCGCGGATACATGCATCCAGCAGGAGGTTCGAGTATCCGTGCCCCTTGAACTGTCCGGATACCCACAGGCAGTCAATGTACATATAACCCTCCGCCTCGACAGGCGCCCATGCGTATTCCGCTGGGATATACTCAATGAAGCATTTTCCCCGGACATTGCCTTTTAAGAATACAAGTCCTTCGTCCAGACGCTCCTTCAGCCAGTTCTTTTTGGATATGACCTGAATATCCTTGTTATTGGATATGGCGCAGCAAATGTGTTCCTTATCAATATTTTCGTGTGTCAGTTTTACAAGTTCCATAATCGATTGTCTCCTCATGATAACTGCTTCAGTAATCGCTCCATATTTTCTCTACGCGGAATAATAATTTCTATATCTATCTCTGGATGAACACAAACATATGCTGTAAGCATATCCATTAAATTATCCTTTGATTGCATATAATCATCAATGATTACTTCATCACTGAATCCAAGCCGTTTCAAAATAATTCCATCTGTTCATCCACCATCTGTTGATATATAGTATGCAGATGCTCAAGCGACTTTGGAGTATCGCCGCCTCCTGTTACCGGGAGATGAAAGTATCTGAATCCTTTCTGTTCCTTAAGAATACATGGTTTTTCGGCTGCTTCTTCATCTGACCGCAAATCTACAATTGTGATGATATGATTCTCCAACAGCCACCGAATTTCCTTATCCGATAAATTCTCCGGAACATCACTTCTGATATATCGGATTTCCCCCGTAGGCAACGCGCGCGTGTTTCGTGTTGATTGTAGTATTGAGCTCATAAATTTCGATTCCTCCCTGTTCGCAGTGCGTTATCTATAATCTAATCAATCTCCCATTCTCGAAATAATAGATATCTTCTTTTTTATATCCATATTGGGAATTCGGAATACTGATATGCGGTTCAAAGGTAAACATTCTGACATCTGATAATCTTTTCCGATTCCCTTTTTCTGTATATATTCTATCCTTCTTATCTTTTACAATGGAATGTCCCAGATTGCCAAGGAAATCCAAGTTTATAAATCCTTCTTTTACAATCAACTCATTCATGTAATAGTATAATTCTTCAAATGTCATATCCGGCGTCCCCGCATCGATCAGAGCCTGATGCAGGTATTCTTCCATCTGCAATCCATTCCGCCACTCGTCTCTTTTTATTTTTTCGATTTCATCACATAATACGCCGTCTTCAAATACAAGTGTTCTGGCATAATCTCCCCAAATATTATTTCTCTGGGGACTCAGATCGATCGTGATAATATCATCTTTCTGTATGATTCTATCCGCTGCTTGATAATCTTTTCCTGAAACAGAAAGAGCCGTTTCATCTCCGGCAAAAATAAAAGCGCCAACATCCCAATACCAAAACGAGTCTGCACCATTTTCCAACAAATAATCTTCACACAATTTCTTGATATATGGCAGGCTCATTCCGGTTTTCATTGTATCAGCCACATACTTTACGGCAGCACGATTTAAATTTTGCATTGAGGAATATAAATCAATATTCACTGCTTTACCCTGCCTTTCTGTAAAAATCCGATTCCGGAATTTACCGCGATTCTATAAATATCCGCCTGTTCTTCGTCAAATTCAAAGCTTCGCTCATAAACTCCGCCGTTCCTGATGATTGTCTTTACCGAAGGCTCATTATCCAATAATTGCCGCAGCATTTCCGTAGCAATGCCTTTTCTTCTTTCTGACGGACGAACACTATAACCGCAGTTTCCAAGATCCTTCAGGAAGTCGTTAAGCGTATGCCTTAAATCAATGATTCCTACAATTCTCCCGTTATCATCAACGGCAAAGAACGTGTCTGTTACAACCCATTCCTCCTTATTTACTATCTCCTACCAGACAGAATGGTTCTGTCGGCGGTTAATCCCCTCATCTTTGATGACAATAAGAAAATCTAACTCTGATTTTTGGGTTTCTTTCTTCCCTTCCTGTTCTTGTAATAATGAATTATCAACACAAAAACAAAGGAAATAATCTGTGCAGCCATAATCCGGACAATCTGTAATTCGTCTGTGCCCTTTGCAGAAATGACATGCAGCATATTTGCAGCAACGGTATTATTGAATAAATGATCGCCAAGCCCCACCCATATATTTCCTGTTATACGGTAAAGAAGCCCCCATTTGATTCCCATAATTCCAGAAAGGATCATATAACCGATACCCATAAGAACCATTGCCGCAAATGACATTTCGCCATGGATATAACTTCTGATCGGCATTACAATATGCCAAATACCAAATAAAAATGCGGCAATAAAATTCGCCTGCACAAATGGCTTTGTCTCGGAAAGTGTTCTGATGAACAGTCCGCGAAAAACACCTTCCTCCTACTTTATGAAGCACATTTTCTCCAATAGCCGTTTTATCTGTTTCAATCAGAAAATATTCTACAAACCTCACGGATAAACAAAGCGTGAATATTACAATGCACAAATGATCTGGTTTGTATTTTGTATTTCTCTCCATATATAGTTACCTCGATCAACTGGATTTTTATCTCATTTCTACAATATTTCTACAATAATAGAGCCTTCCATAATCTTACTATCCTCAAGTAAACTGCCATACAGACTTTTTGAGACATCCTCGAAAGTTAAATTCTTATTGTCCGTAAGAACGGTATAATAACTATCTGATTCAGCGTTGGGCATTCTGCCGCTTAACTCCAATCTAAATGGATATGTTACACCATCACATTTCCATGTTCCGTTATCTATTTCATAATATGTGACTGTAATCCCGGCATCCTCTGACTTCTCATACGTTTTGACAATATCCGTTTTCCCACACCCTGTAAGCAGTGCCGCCAAAAGACCAATCGGAATCAACATCTTTTTCATCATCCGCGGCTCCTTCCTATTCTTGTAATATCCCTTCAGTGAAACGACAACTGGAAGTTGTCTGTGAATATACATTCTTGACATTTCGGGTTCATCATTTTCCTGGACCAGACACAAAAATTCCCAACCATATCTCTCATAAAAGCCTGTATGGTCAGTAAGCAAATAGATCGGGGTTATCGCTTTCGATTTTAAATCATCTACAACCATATTAAGCAAATGTCCTGCAACTCCTTTGCAGCGATATTCTTCCTCTGTATACACGGCGCAGACATTCGGTACGAGGTCTTTCCTGTCATGAAAATCATTTTCAATTACTCCAAGACCTCCGATGATTCTGTCCTCATCAAAACAGAGGTACCAGCTGCCTGCAAAATATTTCCTCTCTATTTCCGAATCCGTTTTATAATAATGGATCCTTCCCGCACTGTAATCTGTCTAATTCTATCCGCAAGCGTGTTTCTAATTCCTCTAATTCTTCCGGCATTGGTATAAATTCCGCCGCCGTCAATTCCGATCCTAATTTCCAAACAGGTCCTGCCGTTTCCAAGTCCTTCTTTCTCCTCGGGAAAATATGCCAATGCATATGGGCGCCGTTGCCTGAGCCTAAAAGCTCATAATTCAACTTATCCGGTCTAAACGCATTGTAAACGGCCTCTGCCACAATTGCCATTTCATGAAGAAATTCATCCCTAAAATCCGGTTCCAGAAAATGCAGCTCCGTCGCATGCTCCTTACATAAAAACAGAGAATAACCTTTTATGCGTTGATAATCTCCCATCACCACATATCCCGTATTCAATTCTTTGACAAAATAGGGGTTCTTACCGGTTTTAATCTGATCAATCCTCTCACAAACCATACAACATTCCATAAATTTATCCTCTCTTTAAATCATCCTATTGAAAATAACAGTCTGCTCTTTCATGGACATTTTCCCGATTTCTTCTCCTGCTATTTAAATCTTTCGAACAGCTGAAAAAAACATATTTTCCCCGGCAGCTTTGCTGCCAGGGATCAATTCCTTCTATGCAGAAACAGAAATATTCGTACCGGATTCCGACTTGGCGGCTTCTCCGGTTTTCGTATAGATTACCGGCTCTGTCTTAACAGCATCTGCTGTTTCTGCCGGCATATTGCTGACCGTACCTGCCTGAGCCTGATCAGATCTATCACCCAGTATTGCCTTCCCGTTTTCACTGATGCTGACTGTATCTGTGTTCCCATTCCTGCTTTCCGCTATTCTCTTTTCCTGTTCCCCGCGTTCTTCTTTTCGCTTCCGGACAGCGTTTTCCTGCTCTGATTTCGCTTTTTCCCGCGCCTCCTTTGCTTCTTCCTTCATTCCCTTTTCAATTTTCTTCTGATAGTCCTCTGCTTTATCTGCGGTCTCACCAACATACCCCATTGCCCGCTCCATGACAGATGTATCGCCTCTCCTTTCTGCTTCCTGGTAGACGCGGAAAGGCGTATTCATCATTTTCATATTCATGCTTGCCCCTGCAAGGCCTTCCATCGTTTTCGCATGCATAATGATCCCTCCCTTGATTTATGCCAGCCGGGAAAATTCAGAATGCTGCTTCCGGTACGTATCATTGTCCTTCTGGCTTAATTCCTGCTCTACCTGCGCCAGTTTTTTCTCCAGCTCCCGGATCTTTCTTTCATCCCCGGAGGCCGACCGGATCTGCTGCTCCAGCTCCCTTTTCTTCTCTTTCAGTTTTTTGATCTCCCGGTCTACCTTATCTGTATTGCCGATACAAACTTCTGCCGGCTTTCCCTGGCTGTCCCCGTCTACCTTAGGCTTTTTACCATCTGCTTTCGGTTCTTCCTTTCCATCCGCACGGTCTGCTTTATCCGGATCTTCAAAAAAGATTTTCCGGCCGCCGTTCTCGTCTTGTCCTATCCGGTACAGTCCGACGGGCTCCTTCCCCGACTTTTCACTTCTGATGTATACATCCTGTGGTTCAGACAGCTTACCTGATCCTTTTTCTTCTGCAGCTTCTTTTGTTTCCTTTGCTTCTTTTGCTTTTTCCGCTTTCAGGGCTGCCTGCTTCTCCCTCACCCTCTCTGCGTAGTCGGTTTTAGACTGCGCGTAATTTCCATTGATCTGCATTGCCATAAGTATGTTTCTCCTTTCATTTGATATTGCCGGGTAACTGTTTTACATTTGCAAACAGCTCCCTTTTTTGGTTTTCGACAGCGAGAAACGGCAGGTTAATCCACTTGCTGTGAGATGCTTTCTGGATGCTGTGGGATGATCAGCAGCACCTGCAGGATAAATACATTCCCCTGTGTCTCTATACTCATGGCGCCGCCATATTTTTCGGCTACCTTTTTTACATTTGACAGACCTGTCCCTTTTTTGAACGCGCCTTTCCCATGGAAGCTGTTCTCCACTTCTATCATAAGGAAATCCCCCTGGATACGCCCGGACACATGGATAAATCTTTCTATACCCGCATCCGGACTTTTCACTGCCTGAATCGCATTATCCAGTGCATTTGACAGGACAATGCAGATATCAATGTCCTTAAGGTCACAGGGGTAAGGCAGAAGAAGGGAGCAGTCCACATCTATCCCCATACTTTGGGCAATCCCCAGCTTGTTTCCCATCAAAATATCCGCTACCGGGTTATTGGTGCTGCAGGGGAATGACATTTTTTCTGCCATATCATCCATATCTTCCATATAGGTTACAGCTTCCTCCACGTTCCCGCTCTGCAAGAGATTTTTTACCACTGTGATGTGGTTCCTGATGTCATGGCGGAATGACTTTGTTTCATCGTAACGGGTCTTCGCCTCCTCTACATACTGATTCAGGAAATGTTCTTCCTGCTCCAGTAATGATAATTCTGTGCTAAGGCGGAAATTCTGCTGCAATTTCTTATAAGAGAACAGGATGCAGAACACACTTAAAAGTCCAAAAAACTGCATGACGAGCAGCTGCCAGTGGTTGAACAGATACATGTAAGGTTCTTCCTCCCCTATAAGCTCATACCCGTACTCAAATGCGATCGTATTAATGTACTCACTCATAATAAAGATCATCAGGATCGGGATGAAAACCAGAAACATCTGCTGCATTTCCGCTGCTGTATAATAGGAAAAATAGCGGTATACCATATAATAACAAAACCCTGCCAGCAAAAGTGACGCCGCCTCGCTGCCCAGCATGACCGCGATGCCTGCCGTACCATGGAAAAATTCCGGTCTCCATGAATATAAAAGACCCGTCAGGGAGTTCACAATCCCAAAGCAGAGCAGCATGATTTCATTCATCAATGCCGCATACAAAATAGAAAACTTAAAATCCGCGCGACAGACCAACCTCCCGTATACCGTAAGAAGGAATACAAACACCACGAAGCCCGTTATCGTGCCGACTGAAACAAAATCATTGACAACCACCGCACATACTGCAAACAGGAAATAAAATGGAATCCATATTTTCTTTTTCAAGATTTTTGCCAGAAAATAAAGCTGGATAGATATCTCGGTAACACCCATAATATATCTGTTAAAAAAGTCTAAATACTCAGCCATTCTACCTCCCATTCGAATCTCAGATGTTCTTCATATACTGCAGAACAACATTAGAAAACTCCTTACTACGCAGCCGTGATACGGGAACCTCTTTGCCGTTATCCATATAGGCAGTCCCGTTTTTATAACCTTTTAAGTGCTTCAGATTGATGAGATAGCTCCTGTGGCATCGGAAAAAACGGCCTCCCAGTTTCGTTTCCAGATTCTCAATCCGCTCATAATAATCAAGAACTTCGCCTGATACCAGGTTCAGATATATTTTCCGGTCTATGATCTCACAGAAGACAATCTCATCCCTTCGGATAATACGCCCTTCATGCCCCTTTTGTACGAGCAGGCTGTCTTCACCGACGCTGTGCATGGAAGCTAACAGGCGCTCCATGGTTCTCTCAAACTGTTTTTCTTCCACCGGCTTGACCAGATAATCGTAGGCCTGCACCTCAAAAGACTGGAATACCATCTCTTTCAGTACCGTGATAAAGATCAGAAATCCCTGAAACTTATCCGCCCTCAGTCTCCTTGCTGTTTCCATACCGTCGATATCCTTCATCTGGATATCCAGAAACAGAATGTCGATCTGCCCGTCGTAGTTCAGCAGCTCTTCGCCGCTTAGAAATGTCCGAAGGCTGATCTCTCTGTTCTTTTTGCGAAAAAAATCGGAAACAAACGTCCTTATGTGATCGGACATCTGTTTTTCATCATCACAGATTGCAATATGGATCAAGGTACCACCTCCTAATTATCATCAAAACAGACATTTTATTATATCCTATCCAAAACGACAAAACAATTTGATTGCCGTGAAATGTTTATCTGCTGACGTGAAATGCATTATGACGAAGCGCTCTTCATTTCCGCTTATCATCTGATCCATTGCCCGACATGTATCCATACCTCTTTCTATATTTCAGGAGCATGAAAAATGACAAACCAAGCGCCATCAGTTCCGCCGCCGGCGTTGCCAGCCAGATCCCGTTCACGCCAAGGAGCAAAGGAAGCACGATCATCGTAATCAGCATAAATACGAACGATCTGGAAAATGCGAGGACAGCCGAAACAATTCCGTTGGATAATGCGGTAAACATCCCGCTGGCAAAAATATTAAATCCAATAAAGAACAACGCAGCCGTACATATCCGGTTTCCTGTTACCGCCAGATCATACACCGGATTATCCGTTCTGGCAAATACGGATACCAGCGGCCTTGTCATCACAAAGGAAGCCGCAGCCGTGATCACAGAAATCACCGCGATCACTTTCATACTCAACCCAACCAGCTTTTTCAGTTTTTCTCTGTTCTGTTCTCCGTAATAGAAGCTCAGCATAGGGGCAACCCCGTAAGAATATCCCGTATACAGGGAGCTTGCAAACATCAGCACATACATGATGATGGTAACGGCCGCAACTCCGTCTTCCCCCACGTAATGCAGCATCGTCCAGTTGAACATCATTGTAACAATACCTGTAACAAGTGCCGTCGCCATCTCGGAACATCCATTTGAAGCCGCACTCCCAAGAACCCTGATTCGGAATACCGGTTTCTTAAAATGCAGCAGGCTCTTTTTCCGGCTGAAGACAAACAGACCGGCAACCGCAGTTACAGAATATCCAAGCCCCGTTGCAACAGCCGCGCCGCCGATCCCCATATCCAATCCGGCAATAAACACATAATCAAGCGCCATATTCAAAATGCCGCCCGTCACAGAACAGACTAGGGAAAGGACCGCCTTTTCGCTGGCAATCATATAAAGCGTAAAGTTGTTCATCAAAAGGATCGGCACCGTGAAGATCAGATAACGGCTCAGATATTCCACACAGTATCCTTCTACAGCCGGAGAAAGGTTCATCCCGGCAAAAATAAAATCCATTGCCAGATACCCTGCCGCGCACATGACAAGTCCTACAATAACATTTACGATAATCAGAAAAGTAAAATCTTCTTTTGCTTCATCCGTTTTCTGCTCTCCCATTTTTTTCATAATGACCGCGCTGCCTCCGGTGGCGAGCATAGTCGAGACTGCCGTGACAAGCTGGATCACCGGCGCCGTGAGATTGATCGCTGAAAGCGCGTCTGTACCGATCAGGTTTGACACAAACAGGCCGTCAACCATTGTATAGAAGGACATAAACACCGTCATGGCAATCGTCGGCACGGCAAATTTTACAATATTTTTCAGAGTTACGGGCTTCTCGTAAGCATTTGAGTTCTCCATAAATTTTTCCTCCAGTCACCTTGTATTTTCTTCCTGTATACGGTATCATAGACCGTACAGTAACAGTACGGTCAAGAATATTTTGAAAATTTAACGGATTTTATGGAGACAGAGAAATGAATAAGAAAAGCCAATTGCTTACCATCGGACAATTCGCCGCCCTTCATGGCATAAACAAAAAAACATTGATGTGGTATGATGAAATCGGTCTGTTCAGGCCTGCCGCCGTCAACCCTGAAAATGGATACCGCTGCTATAATTACCACCAGAGCCCCTTGTTGGAGACCATTCTCCTGCTCCGGGAACTGGAAGTCCCTATCCAAGCCATACAGGATTATATAAAGAACCGCTCCGCCGAAAACCTGAAAGACCTTCTGGATGAAAAGATAGCTGACCTTGACCTCAAAATCACCCATCTGCAGGCCGTCCGGGAAACCCTCTGCACACACCGCCAGAATATGGCCGCCCTGCTGACAATGGATCTTTCTGAGATCAGCGTAATAGAAAAAAGAGAACGCTGCCTATGGCTCTATGATTTCTGTTTCCAGCCTTCTTAACGGTAATTTCGATGATTATTCCAAACTGTTCATAGAGATACCCCTGCTCACATACCAGAAGGGCCTGCATATGTCGCCCGGAGGCAGATATCTGAGAGCTTTCCACAAGGGTAACCTGGACAGAATGCCAAAACGCTACGAAGAAATTTTCGCATTTGCAGAAAAACATAACCTGACACTCTGCGGATTTTCCTATGAGATGGGCATAAATGAAAATGTCATTGACCGGATTGAAGATTATGATCCTGACCATCCCTATTTGCTCCCTTAGCATTTTATTTATCCCTTTAGACATACACAATTAAAACTATACTATACTTAACATCCAGAATGATAATTTCGGGAAATCCCAGAATAGCCTGTGCCAACCCGACTCTCTGCTTATAAGTCTCAGACAACATCTGTCCCGGCTGTCCGCATACATAGGATGTAATTCCATATTGGTTCCATAATCCTAAGGGTGAAACGGAACTGTACGTTAAACTGTCCCCGGCAACGAGAACGTCAATCGTATTTTCGATTCTTTTCGGATTCCAGTTATATTTTTATTTTGATTTCTATTTCTGTATCCGGCTTCTCAATGATAAATTCTTGAAGTTTTTGATATCCAACAGCTGCCTCATGGTAAGCCTTCCATACCTGAAACAGATCCCCCCCAGATTGTCCGAAAATTGCATTAATCTAACAATCAAATTTGAATTTTTGCACTAAAAAATCAGGTATTCCCAGATCCTCTCACGAATCTTTTACCTGACCTTGAAAACTGAATAAAATACACAATTTTTATGCTGCTTCTCCTTTTTCCCTTTCTTTGGTTCTTTCCCAGGGTCTTCCGGCACTTCCGGATTCCACCATGCTGCTTTCTTCTCCAGCGTATCTTTGTTGAATTTTCTTAACACTTTTATGACGAAGTACCGCTCAGAAAAATTCTTCTATTAGGCACTTATAAATTATTTTTAGCGCAAAATGGCAAAATTTCTGCATGGAAAAAAGGCTTATGCCAAGGCAGGTATAAGCACAAGATTTTTGATAGCAAGTCCTGCAGCAATGACTTCTTTGCCATAGGCTGTTGGAAAATATTTATAAGTTCCCGGAATTCGTTCAATGATTCCATGGAGACGAAGTCTCTTGAATATTCTGGACATAGCAGAGGAACTTATCTCTCCCAGATATTGGCGGATGGCTTTTCCCTGCAGGAAATGCAAAACTATTCCGGTTTATCCGGGTTAGGAAATAATTTGTGTACTTTATTCAGTTTTCAAGGTACATTATTTTTATTATAATCACTCACTTAATTTGCGAATTCATCTACCTATTAGATTTATTCATCAACTTATTTTCGGACAGTCTCCCCAGAGCTTTCCTGTATCTGTATTTATTTTATCTGCTTTTCTGCCAGCATGACCTTGCACCGCTTTTTATAACATGCAATCCCGTATTTGAGGATATTCTCTACCCCGTCGTCTTCAAGGTCATCTTCATATCTGGTATACTCGATCTGTTTTAATGCTTCTCTGCAAGCAGCATCCAGATCTCCGTCGTGTGCATATTTCACCTCTATGATAATCCCCATATCCCCGGTATCCGGTTCCGCAAGGATATCTGCATATCCCTCTCCCATTTCCCGGTTGGAAGAAATTCCCCATCGGTTCTTCACACCTAAAATTCCAAGCAGAACGCCATGGTAAAAGCTCTCTTTCATGTCAGTTCTTACAGCCGTATCCCGGATACTGATGGTCTTCCTTAAATAATCATTGAAAATCTTTTCTACGTTTTCTGCATTCTCATTCTGCAGAGCATCACAGAAGCGGTTCAGCGTATCTCCGTCTTCCCGGACATTATCTTTAAAGAATTCCATGATCTGCGTCACATAAATATCCCGGATCTCCAGATTGGGGATTGCCAGCTTCATCTGCCTTCCCTCTGCCTTCCCACGCTGGGTCAGATAACCAGTGGTAAAAAGCAGGCTCCAGATATTATCTATCGTCTGGTAAATCTCCGAATAAGTGAGCTCCTGATGAATTTCTTTCATAATGACTTCCCCTGCCACCAAACGTTCAATCTCCCGTTTGGTCGTAGCATTTGCTGATTCCTGAATAAATCTCTTCACTGCATCATTGCTGCTGGTATTGATCCAGTAGTTTTCTGGCTGCACATGAGGCTCGCTCCTGATTCTGTCACAATGGTTCAGCACATCCCACGGACAGTACACTTCCTCATTTCCAAATTGGTATCCGTCATACCACCTTTTTACTTCCTCGTAATGATCGGCCACATCATAATACTCCAGAAGTTCCCTCACCTCTTTGTCTGTAAAGCCAAAGTATTCATCAAAACGCTCATCTGCAATCGTCAACACCTTCAGATTATTTAGCCCGGTAAAGATACTCTCCTTTGAAATCCGAAGGCATCCGGTCAGCACCGCTAATTTCAGGCTGTTGTTTGTTTTGAGTACCTCTCCCAGCAGGCTTCGGATCAGGGAGATCATCTGATCATAATATCCGTTCGCATGGGCTTTTGCCAATGGGACGTCATATTCATCTATCAGCACGATCACTTTTGTACCATAATGTTTTTCCAGCATTCCTGATAGCCGTCTTAAGCTGCTGCCAAGCGTGCCTTCATTCATATTATCATCCAAAAGTTTTCGATATGCTGCTTTATCATGCTCATTCAGCTTTTCACTTTCCAGAAGGAAATAATATCTCGCCGCCGCGTCAATAATAACCTGGGCTGCCATTTGATATGCTGTCTCATAGACCCGCGCGTCAATCCCTTTCAGGGAAACTGAAATAACCGGATATTTCCCCATATGTTCCTCACAAAGCGCGGTTTCTTTTGAAATATCCAGCCCGTCAAAAATACGCTTATCCCCACCCACTCTGAAAAAGTGTTCCAGCATACTCATATTCAGTGTTTTTCCAAATCTTCTGGGGCGGGTGAATAAATTTACCGCACCCCAGTTATGGAGTAATTCCACAATAAGCCCTGTTTTATCGATATAGTAAAAATCTTCTTTCCTAAGTTCTTCAAAATTTTCAATCCCAATCGGAAGTTTCTTCTTTCGCATCTCCATCTCTTTCCACGCTCCTTCCATCCTCCTTAAGCCATTGCCTGCCTTAGATTATTAAATACATTATAGCAACTAAGCAGCAGCTTTTCCATAGAAATCTTCCGGTTCCCGAAGCTCCCAGCCTGCTCCACTACCAGATCCTGATTCTCAAGGAGAAGGCGGCCTCTACCATGCCAGTTCCAACTTATGACAGATATAGTCCGGCACTTCCTGGTCGGAAAGTTCTAAAAAGCAATCACAAGTTGCAATCCGGCTATTTCAAAGGAAGTTTGACAAAGAATGTCGCCCCTCCCCCATCCGTATCTTCACAGCCTACGCTGCCGTTCATCATTTTTGCAAGCTCATCTGCTATACTAAGTCCTAATCCAAAATTTGATTTATCTGTTCTTGATTTGTCGGCGCAATAGAAACGGTTAAAAATATACGGCTTATCATCTTCCGAAATGCCTCTTCCGTGGTCGGTTACGAAAAATGTGATATGTTTTGCCGCTGCTGCCGTTTTAATTTCGATTTGCTTATTGTTTATGGAATGGTGAATTGCATTGTCCATAAAAATTGTCAAGATCTGAAAAAGCCGTTCTCCATCTGCACAGAATTTAGGATAACTGCTTTCACTGATTTCCAAGCGCAGGCGGACTTTTTTACTGATACAGATTGGTTCATAAGCTTCATATAAGGAGATTAACAATGTGTCTATATCAATGATATTTTTGCATAATGTCCATGATTTCGCATCAGAAGAAGCCAGAAGCAGCATATCCTTGACCAGTTTCGACATTCTCATGCATTCATTGTCTAATATTTTAACAGATTTTCTAAATTCAGTATTATCTATTTGTAATTGTTCCAGCTTCTCTGCGTTTGCCAGAATAACGGCAAGCGGCGATTTTAATTCATGCGAAGCGGAAGCGATAAAATCCTTCTGGCTTTTCAACATTACTTCCGTTGGTTCTAATGCTTTCTTGATTAGAAAATGGCTCATAATCGTCACGGCAATAAGAGAAAGAAACCATAAGGAAACATAGAGGAAAGCCTGTTTTGTTAAAATATCAAATAAGGACTGCTGCCTGTAAATCAACGACAGGTGGTAATCCGTGTTATTTGGCATTACAATCGTTGCAAGTATCCCTAAATATTCGTCATTTCTCGTTCCATGAAACTCAAATATACCGCTTTGGTCTGTAGCCGGCTTACTATCATTTGTGATTATGAAAGTATCTTCTTTGTCAGTCTGTATGCGGAAATGCTCCAAAAGAGTGTCTGCATCCGTAGGAAAGTCAGAATCTGTCTGGTATATCATCTTTCCAGAGGTATCTTGAATATAGCAGAATATAGAGTGTCTGTACTCATGGTAGAAATCCGCAATAGATTCAAAATCCTGGCTGTTATCTTCAATCTGGTATATCATCTGCGTAACCATTTTCTGAAAAAAAATAATCTCATTTGATTGCTCCATGTGGATATAGTTTTTGCAGAGAATAATCATAATTGATGTAATGATTAACATAATAGTCGTTATAAAAAAGGCGTTTAATTTTTTTGACAATGGTCTCAGCATTTGTGGTCTCCAATCTTATTTCCGTTTCTGGGTTAGAGAATATCCAGCCCCATATACCGTTTTTATTTCACAGATACTCTTTAATTCCCTTAACCGTTTCCGTAAAAAAGAAATGTAATTATCAACATTCCCCCGTTCAACTTCCGATGATGTACCCCATATTTTCAATATCAATTGTTCTCTTTGAAAAAGTGTTTCCGGGCTTTTCATAAGGACATATAACAATTCAGACTCTTTTGCTGTTAAAAAAATAGTCTTTAGGCTGCAAGTCAGTTCACGATTTGATTTATTCAAACACAAGTCTGCATAGCAGAGTTTATCTTCTGCTTTTATTTCGCCTGGACGCCTTGTTAAAGCCCTCACACGGGCAAGCAGTTCCTGTATATGGAAAGGTTTGGCTAAATAATCGTCAGCCCCTCCATCCAATCCCTGAGTACTCTCGGAAACTCACAGCCCTTGAAATCACTGCGTTTCCAGAGTTCCCTTATTTTTCTTCACCTCCACTTTTCAGGGGGGCTTACATTTTTTATATTTTTATCAAAAAATTTCCAAATTCCTATTGACAAATCTGCCAGTTTGTGCGGCCGCGTTATTCATTGCCAAAAAATGCAATGAATAACGCGGCCCTTTGGTTAAGAAGAACT
>NZ_KE159759.1:359820-365911 GCF_000403455.2 Dorea sp. 5-2
AACTGGCTGCATAAATCTGCTTTCCATTTCTATCTGTATTTTTCAAAAACCTGCCATAAGGGAGGTCTTAAAGTCATGCCCTCTATTGATAAACTCCGCCACAATATCAGGCACGCTGTTTCTCTGTCCGCTTTTTCTCCAAATCT
Organism: Dorea sp. 5-2; assembly: GCF_000403455.2. GTDB lineage: Bacteria > Bacillota > Clostridia > Lachnospirales > Lachnospiraceae > Sporofaciens. The sequence goes on from NZ_KE159759.1 coordinate 359,967, forward strand.
GATACACAGAATCCGCTATTTTTTTTCTCTATACAGTTACTTTCCGAGACTACTCTCCCTCTATCTTTTCATTAAGGGCGCTCATCCCCGTAGTGATGATAACAGGAATCTGGATGCCTTTTTTCCGCATAGCTTTAATAATTGTCAGCCCGTCAATCACAGGGAGCATCCTGTCCACAATAGCTAAATCATAGGAATAATCTGTATGTAAGGCATACAGCATGGCAGTTTCCCCATCATTACAAGCATCAACCATATAACCGTTTTTTGTTAATTGTGACTGTAGTAAGCTGCAAAGCTCTAAATCATCTTCTAAAAGAAGTATTTTCATTTTTTTAATCCTTTCCTGGTTTTGTTTACTTTCCCAAAGCATAAAAGCACATTAGAATCCATTTAGTATTAGTATAATATGAAATTCTGTAAAAATCCTCTAAAAAGTCACTTATATCTTTTCGTATTTTACAGGATTTTTAGCGGGGTTTTTAGATACAATGGTTCCGTAAGCAAAAAGAAAGGCGGAAAAGAATGATGAAGAACAAAAAATTAATGCGGGCATTCGTGGTTGGGGCAAGTATTTTTTCTTTGACAGGCTGCGATACGCCAAATGGCACAGACACAAACAGAGAAAGCGAAACGAAGGATATTTCTATTGAAAATGGTACAACAGACTCTGACAAAAAAGATAGTTCCAATGAGAACAATTCAAATGACATCGGGAGTATGGATGGTGATGAAATGATTGCGGCATCTGATCTGCAAGGACATGTAATCGAGTTTTCAGATCATGGATGCGTGGTCAACCCAGTAACATCAGATCAAGTTGACGAGGCTGTCGTCTCTGCGGAAGGGTACGAAAATGAGGGGGCAAAAGTAACGATTAAATATGGAGATAACTGCATATTCCAAAAAGCAGTGATAAGCATAGCGACTGGAGAAGCCACGGTCAGCGAAGCTGCCAAAGAGGATATCAAGAAAAAAACATCATTGCTGCTTTATGGGAATTTTGACGATACAGAAAATTTTACAGCTGCAAAAGTAATCATCACCCAATATAACTAGGAGGAAGGAATAGACATGGCATTTTATCAGCTTGCGTTTCGGTATTTGAAACGAAAAAAGCCAAGACAGTCTTATTGTTTTTTGTGCTGCTCATTGTGAGCAGCATGATACTAAGCACAAACATGATTCTCCGTGCAACGGCTGATTCAAAAACGGCAATTGGAGAAAAAACAAAAGCAAAAGTTGTCATGGGGATTTTGAAAGAGGATGAAAGGATTACGCCTGATGACGTGGAATGGATAAAGGATTTGGAGGAAGTTTCCACTGTAAATTGTCTGGCAAAAAACGATGCGTTCCCTGTAAATTTCCAATTAGTTACGGGCAGCGATTCTACAGAAGTAACCAATCAGAAAGCCTCCCTTCTATCCTACGATAATCTGGAAAATGACAGCGGGTTTTCAGAAGGAGTGTACCGTCTTGTATCTGGCAGTTATATTGCGGGGGACATAAAAGGGATCGTTATCAACTCTTATCTTGCGGATGCCAATCAATTAAAATTAGGAGACTTGATAGAATTAGAAAATGCCAATGGAAAGCAACTTTCCTTAGAAATTGTCGGTATCTTTTTATCTGGAAATGAAAGCAAGCAGCCAGAAGGAATGGATTCTGTAAACCGTATTGAAAACCAGATATTCATAGATAACATTTCCTACTCGGATTTATTTGAAACGGACGGTTACGCCAAAGTTGCTGTTTATTGCAAAAATCCAGAGCAATTAAACGTTTTAGAGGAAGAATTGAACAAATATTTATCTGATAAAGCAGATTCTACGACATCCGATACCTTGTATCAACAAATGGCTCTGCCGTTAGAACAGATTACCAGGGCTGCAAAGCTAATGCTTGCCCTAACGCTTCTGGCAGGAACGGTGATCGTATCTTTGCTGCTTTGTATGTGGATGCGGACACGTCAGAAAGAAACCGCTATTTTTATCAGTATTGGGAAATCAAAGGCCAGTATTTTTTTACAGGTATTTATAGAATCATTTTTCGTCTTTGCATTCGCTGTCCTTGGCTCATGTTGTCTTGGAAACTTTATGGCGGGCATTTTACAAGGTTTTCTTACAGAATCTGGAACAACAGACATTTCTTTAGAGGTTTTATTACAGTTCAAAGATATAGGCATTCTGGCAGGTTTGGGAAGCCTGCTTGTATTGGCGGCAGTCATAGTCTCCCTGCTCCCGATATTAAGAACGAACCCCAAAGAAACTTTATCAAAAATGGAGGGATAGACAATGAATAGTTTCCAAATGGCGTGGCGTTCGGTCATACGCAAACCAGTCAAAAGCATACTTCTGTTTTTTGTAGTATTTATGATCAGTCTGTTTTTTCTATCGGGCATGGCCAGCCGAAACGCAAGCATCGCCACCCAGAATAAGACAAAGCAGGCAGTAGGGGCTGGATTTTTGATAGAAGCAAACGAAGCAAACAAGCGGAACAGGGCGGATGAAATTCTTGCAAAAAAGACCGAGGGGGAAGAAGGGAATTTCGATGGCGTGAATGTTGAAAAAATAGAAACAAACTATGGTACGTCATGGAGGGTATCGTATGATAATTCGTTCCAGACGGTTTTAATCAATGATATGGAAAAGATTGCCGCTGTGTCGGGAATTTCCGAATATAATATTACAACTGCCGTCACAGCAGTGAACCCTGTGGATTTTTCCAGAATTGAGGATGAAGATGTAGACCAGCGTTCTGATCTGCTTTGTGTCAGCTTAATCGGCAATAAGGATATGGCATTGGATGCCAATGTCCTGTCAGGGAATGTAACAATTAAGGACGGGAGGATGATAACGGAGGGAGATGTTGACGTATGCGTGATTTCAGAAGAACTTGCCGAAAAAAACAATCTGTCGGTTGGAAACAGGATACAATTCAATGACCGCCGTAATGTAGAGAATGGAACCGTCTTTGGGGCGGAGATTGTTGGGATTTACAGGGTTCAGCAGAAAATGACGCCTGTTATGGCTGGAGATACTTACCGTTCTGAAAATATTATATTTACAGATTTAGGATTTCCAGAAAAAGCAGAAGGAAGCACATCAGGTGCATTGTACGAAAAAGCATATTTCAAAGTGGCAGACGTGAACCAATACGATGAAATAAAAAAAGAGATACAGAAAGTGGATATTGGTTGGGAACGCTATGATTTGATTGACAACAACGGTAATATTAATAAGATCTCCCAAAATTTCAATGATTTGGAAAATGTCAGCCAGATATTAGTTATTGTAGTTGCAGGAGCCAGCCTGATCATCCTATTTTTAGTATTCGTTTTTTGGATGAAAGGGCGGGTGCAGGAAATTGGGATTCTATTAGCCCTTGGCACACCGAAGATAAAAATATTCGGGCAGATATTATTGGAAGCATCCATGATCGCTGCCGCCGCCCTATTTCTCTCTTTTGCGGCTGCGCCCGCCGCTTCTGATATTACAGCGGATTATCTTGTGCAGCAGCAGGTGCAAAAGGCAACAGAGCAGTCTGTCTTAGAGGAAGGAAAAGTTGCAAAGAATGCGGTGGATTCAGAGGAAACAGTTACAGGTGTTTCCGTCGCCGTTACACCAGAACTCATGCTGTACGATTGGTTCGGCGCAGCGTTGTTAGTTGTAATATCGGTTGGGGCTGCCGGCATTCTGATTGCCCGTAAAAATCCCAAAGATATTTTCAGTGAAATTAGTTAGGAGGACAAAAAGATGGTTTTAGAAGTCAAAAATGTGCAGTATTCTTATAAATCACAGAAAGAAAAAGAAATTTTAAAAAATGTTTCCATGCAGTTTGAAGAAAAGAAGTTTTACACGATTGTCGGTGCAAGCGGGGCAGGCAAAACGACGTTCTTGTCCCTGCTTGCAGGACTGGATCTGCCTGTAAGAGGAACCATTTTGTATGACGGTGAGGATATCCAGAAAAAAGGGCTTAACTACCACAGAAAGCATCATGTTTCATTGGTTTTTCAAAATTATAATTTGATTGATTATCTGACGACAGAGGAAAACGTGCGGCTTGGCGGAACAAAAAAACCCCAGGATTTATTGGAGAAAGTAAACATTCCTTGTGAGGATTGGAAAAGAAATGTTTTACAGCTATCGGGCGGCCAGCAGCAACGGGTTGCCATTGCAAGGGCACTGGCAAGTAACGCGAAATTGCTGCTTGCAGATGAGCCGACGGGTAACCTTGATGAAAACACGGCAGGGGAGATTATAGAATTACTAAAAAGAACGGCGCATGAGCTTGGAAAATGCGTCATTGTAGTAACGCACAGCAAGTATCTTGCAGCACAGGCAGATGAGATTATCATGATTAAAGATGGCTGTATTGAATCAGTTACAGAGCTGTCAGATTAACCAGCCGCAAGAAATATAAAGCGATAGCCCGCCAAGTAAAAAGATGTTCGGGCGGGCTGCTTCGTCAGATGTAAGACCGGATGATTCCGCTTCGCCCTTCATCTCCTCCTTTACCAGAAATATAACTTCTCGGAATCTTCAGCCCTTATTTCATGGGGCTTTCAGAACCTATTTTTCAAAAATCACCCACTTTTTTCTCTAAAACACTTGACAAATCAGTCAAAAAATGCGGCGCTTCGCGCCCCTTGATCAAAAAGTACATTTTTTGATTGGAGGCGATTTTTGATGTTACCTTGTAACCCTGGCGGACATACCACCTATCAGGATACTTTCGTATCCCAGTTCCTTTACTTTTATCCCGATCCCTTTGTGCTCCCTAACCCGGATAAACCGGAAAAGTTTTTTTGCATTTCCTCCAAATTTCAAGTACAATAAAGAAAACTATTGGAGGATGTGTTCATGTTACTTACGGATAAATATGCTGACAAAATGAATGGTATCATCACTTGCTATGACCGTATGATCATCCAGGGCTATATCCCCGGATGGAGTTATGCGGAAGGTATGACCAGCTATTTAAAAGCCAACAACATCCGTATTTTTGATTTTTCGACTTTCTCCCAGCCTCTTACGGAACAGATCCGTGCCAATGCCCAGCGCATTGCAGATGAAAACGGCATCCAGATTGAGTTCATCCGGAAACTCCGGGCGTTCCGAAAAGATGACCGCATCCAGGAGATCATTCAGAAAACCGGTAAGTCTGAGGGGCTGATTCATATCTTTTCTGCCATGGAACAATGCAATACTTATAAGCCATGGCATGATAAAACAACCGGAAAAACATTCCTTAAGTTTGACCAAAGCAAATGTCTCCATTATTATTTTTATTTTATAGATAAAGAACTCGGCTTGTGTTATCTCCGGGTCCCCACCTGGGCTCCCTTCCGACTACAGTTCTACATGAACGGTCATAATCTGGCCCATAAGCTGCAAAAGAAAGGGATCACTTACCGTATGCATGATAACGCCTTCCTTGAAATCTCAGATGTCGAAACTGCCCAGAAACTATCTGACAGAATCAACCCGGAAGGTCTCCATAAAATCCTGGATGTATTTGCAAAACGCTACTGCCCCATTGCGGAATCGCTCGGTCTCGGCTACACTTGGACAGTCCAACAGATTGAGTGTGCAACCGATATCATGTTCAAACAGGCCTGTGACCAGGAGCCCCTTTATGATGAGATCATCCGGACGGCAATCTTTACGGTAAAGCCGGATAACATCGCTGCATTCCTGGGACAGCGCATTACCTATAACTGTAAGAAAGAAGTCGGTACAAACTATAACCAGCGTATTCTCGGTACGAGAATCAAACACCATATGGGTGATGTATCAATTAAAACCTAAAATCCCGTTGAATTATACACAGGTCATACGGTGACCTGGTATAACTCAATAATCTCCCGTTGACGTTTGGTCGGTGTTGTTACAAGCTTTTTACGTTTACCTTCAATGGATACTTGTTTTAGAGATTTCATTTCA
>NZ_KE159760.1 GCF_000403455.2 Dorea sp. 5-2
TCCAAAGCTGGAAAAGCTGGTAGCCACCATCCGAAGCCGGGAGATTTCCGCCTGTCTGGTATTGCAGGCGCAGTCCCAGTTAAAGGTGTTGTTTTCCAGATTAAAAGAGCAGCCAATCTTCAGATTATTTTAGCACCATATAAAATTGATGTAGTTCTCCAGCCACATTATCCGGAAACGCTTCTGCACATTACCAGAACGAAAATACTCCCATGCAAATTAATTGCGCAGGAGTATTCTGTATCATCTTATGAAAATGGCAGTTCCTCTTCTTCTATCTGGCAAGCATGAGCTTTATATTTATATCGTAGATATTCATACAAGAGCCCTTTCTCTTTTAAGAAACCCATGAGGGCCAGGATCTCACATCCCAGGAAACTCTGGGCATCCCGGAGGAACTTTCTGGTTTCTTCCAGGGAGCCTTGCTCCATCTTTCTGTCCGTATAGAAATCAAACCGTTCCTTGTCAGACACTTCCACTGCCGGAGTCTCTGTGACCGTGACCCACCGCGCACTGCGGTGCCATTCAATAAAGTCAAAAGGAGTGCCATCCTCATGAATGATCTGTTCCGGATTTGTGAAGGGGCTGTTGCCGGCCTCCACCCAGGAATACAGTTCTCCCTGTTCCAGCCAGTCAAGTGTTCCGGCATAGATTTTTTCGACGGCCTTAAGCTCCCGCTGTAAGCGATGTCTTTTTTTCTTCATAATGCTGCACCCCCTATCCCAGCTCGCAGTCGTTGATAGCCTGCATGGCTGCGTCCGCATCTACCAGATCCCGCCTTTTTGCCTCTGCACACAGAAGGCTCTGGCTGCAGAGACGGTTTACCATGCGGGGTGTCCCATCCGAGGCGTTCAGGATCGCTTCGACAGCAGCATCCTCAAAAACAGTATGGCTGCATCCAGCGCCATGAAGCTTTGTCCGGATATATTCCCGCCCTTCCTCTTTCGTCATGCCCTCCATGTGGAAGTTCATCACCAGCCGCTGGCGCAGGGGTTCGTGGACGGACAGGCGCAGGGTGTTGTTCAGCTGGCCAAGGCCGCACAGGAGGATCACGGCACGGTCCTTTGAATCCATCTCAAAGTTGAAGAGGAGCTTTAAATCGTTCAGGATGCCGTTGCTGACATAGTTGGCCTCATCAATGATGATGACAGGCGTCTTCTTCTTTTCCAGGGACAGCCGCTTTATCTCCTCCTGGATGGAGCGGAAGTTATCGGGCTTGCGGAAGGAGGGCTGCCCTCCCAGGGCCTCGGTGAGGCTGCGGTAAAAATCCGTCACGGTGAGGGTGGAGAGGCAGGAATAGACCACCTTGTAAAGGGAAGGATTCAGGGAGGCGGCCCATCCCCTCAAAGCCGTGGTTTTGCCGCGGCCGGGTCCTCCCGTGAGCAGGCCGAAACCTTTTGTTTTTTCCAGGTAAGAGAGGCGGAAAAGGGCCTCCCGGTACTGTGCTGTCTCTACCAGGACCTCTTTGGAATTCTTGAGGAAAGGATTATATTCCATTCCGAAACGGGAAACGTCCATCATTGCTCACCCCTTTCGGAAAGCAGGAGTTTCTCCCGCTTCACAGAGGCGTTCTCCTGCTTGTTCAGGAGCCGCACCGGGATCAGCCCCCCGTCTGGCTGTGCTACGTATACTTCTTCCATATCCGGTGAGCAGCGCAGTCTTATTCTCTGTCTGGCAAAACGCATATCCACTTCATACTCCACATTTCCGATGGAGACCACGCTGTCGGCGGACACCCTGCGGGAAAACTCCAGGAGGAAGTCTGTCCTTAGTTTTTCTTCCGAAAGGCGGCGTACCATCCCCGGCTCACAGAAGAAGCGTTCCTGGGGGGATTTCCCTTTGAGGGAGGAGTGGGGGGAAAGATTGTAGGAGCGGACGTAGGCCAGGAGACTGCCGCCCAGGGCATCCAGGGAAGGGAAGTCCCGCATGTCAAGGGAAGCCATCCACTGATCCTTCATGGTCCTGAACCACCGCTCTACTTTGGCTTTC
>NZ_KE159761.1:0-1043 GCF_000403455.2 Dorea sp. 5-2
TCTCCGTGTCAGCCCTCATGCTGGCCCTTACGGTGGCCCTGTATGAGCGCTACCACACACTGGATCTGGACATGATATCACTCAAGATGAAAGGAATGGAAGAATGAGCTTTGTACAGAACGTTCCCTGCTTTTCCATCCTGATGACGATGTTCGCCGCGATCCTCTCGTCAGCAGCCGGTGGGAAAACAGCACGGAAAATCAGTATCGGAATCGCGGCCGCAGTGGGCGTCATGTCTGCCTTCCTCCTTGTCTTCCTTATGGGGACAGGGGACAGCTATGCCTATATGATGGGACATTTTCCCGCACCCTGGGGCAACGAGCTGCGTGCGGGGATGCTGGAGGCAGCCATGGCGCTTCTGTTCTGCATCATCATGCTCCTGTCCCTTCTGGGCGGGGGAGAGGAGGCGGCAGAAGACGTAAGGGAGGAAAAGGCAAACTTCTACTACATCATGGCGGACCTCCTCCTTGCGGCAAACCTGGCGCTGGTCTACACCAACGACCTGTTCACCGCATACGTGTTTGTGGAAATCAACACCATCGCCGCCTGCGGCATGATCCTGGGGAAATTTAACCACCTTACCATTGCCTCGGCGGTGCGCTACATGATCATGAGCCTGATGGGGTCGGGGCTTCTGCTCCTGGGCATCTGCTTCTTCTACGACATGACGGGGCATCTCCTCATGAGCAATATCAGGGAGGAGATCGCCGTGATCACGGGAACCGGCGCTTACCAGGTGCCCTTCCTGCTGACCGTGGGCCTTGTGAGCGTGGGGCTTGCCATCAAGAGCGCCCTGTGGCCCTTCCACGCATGGCTCCCGAATGCCTACGGCTATTCCACCGTGACCTCCTCGGCCATGCTGTCAAGCATTGTATCCAAGGGCTATGTCTTCTTGTTATTAAAGATCATATTCCGGATTGTGGGACTGGAGGCCTTTGTAAGAAGCCATGTGACCGAGATCCTGTTCCTCTTCGGAATGACCGGGATGATCCTGGGCTCCGTGGACGCCATCCGCCAGAACAACATCCGGCGCATGGTGGCCT
>NZ_KE159761.1:4059-4651 GCF_000403455.2 Dorea sp. 5-2
CAGGACTTTCCATTTTCGGATAGTACCGGTAAAAGGTTCATTATTCACGGCGGCAGTTAACCTTTTGTTACGGGAAACCGCCCCTGAAACGTGGGGCTGTACTTACGGAATGGGTGTTCTGCGCACATTTCCGGATCGTGAATAGTGGCTAAAAGACAGAAGAGGGAATACCCGGACAGGAGGAACATCCTGCAGCAGGCAGCCTCCCCTTCTGTTACAGGGAGGAAATTCATATGCACGAAATCATTTTATGCTTAATACTGGTACCGGTACTGGCCGGGACTGTCATCCTGGGCCTTCCGTCAGAAATGTCGGAAAACAGGACTGTTTCCCGCATTTCCGTGGCAGTGATTGGGATCCTTGCGGTTCTGTCGGTTCTCCTTTTAGGTATGTATTATAAATCAGCCGGCGAAGCGGCCGGTTTTACCATCTTTTCACTGACAGAAAACCTGGGCATCTGCTTCAGGCCGGATGACCTTGGGATCTTCTTCATGGGATTCATCCCCCCGGTGTGGCTCCTGGGGGGAATCTTCTCCCTGGAGTACCTGAAACACGAGACCCGGAGGAAACGCTTCTGGGGCTTTTATCTCCT
>NZ_KE159762.1:0-552 GCF_000403455.2 Dorea sp. 5-2
CCACATTTTTATGCGGCCTTGGTCTAGTATTAATATGATATATAACTCTCATATTGTCAAGACCTACATAGAAAACTTTCTATTTTCTATGCCTATACATAATATCGGCAGTTCATAATAAAACTTTAGTACTAATTTAAAATATTTTTGATAATTTTCCTTATATTATTTCCCTTAAAAGTTTATCTTTACTGTTTCTACTGGACAGTTAAAAGTTTACTCATCCAATAAACCGGTCAGATTCCAACTCATGCGGATCCATGTTTCCCTTTCATAAGCGGCTTTCGGGATTTCAAAAGCCTCTTATTATTTTTAAATTGGTGTAATCTTCCAGGAAACAGTTAGCTTAGGAGTTTCTTTTGTAAACTCAGACCAGTCACCGTTTCCATTCGAAGCTCCGGTAAGTTGGAAGGAATAGGAAGGAAATTCAATTCCGCTGACATCCTCTTTCATCTGATATGTATACTCTTTTCTTTCGCTGTCATATCCATATTCATATGCATCCTCCGGTGCCGCATCAATTATGATATCCCGGGTTACACCATCTTTCCC
>NZ_KE159762.1:5052-5934 GCF_000403455.2 Dorea sp. 5-2
ATAAAGGATATCTCCTGACTTTCAATTTTAATAAGAAAAAACAGCCAGGAAAAAAAGAGATTACTATCCAAGGAAAAAGGATATTGGAAATAATTGTATAGAGTCGGAGCGGCATACCAAATGTAAAATATACTTTACTTTAAAAAATGAGGAAGTTACAGAAAAATTAATTCATTCTATATTTTTGCTTTTAAAAGTTCTACAAAAAGTATATAATATGCCTGTTAGGGTTCATTTTACATGTGCCATTATTCATGCATTGATGTATGAGACAAATCGATATAGGTGGACATTGAAGTCTGTCCGCTGCCCATTATTATATAAAAAAGGAGAACTATACACTATGTTTACATTCATGGATTATCTTATGGAAAAAATGAGAAAGCTTACTCCAAGATGGCTGGTATCAGCATCAACATACATATATATTTTTTCTATGTTGGTGATCTTCCCCTTATTCTTTACAGACGGAATGTTTAATTTATATTTGGATAAGCGGAACTTCTTTCTGTTCTTTTCCATCGCATACATATGTATTCTGCTGCCGACCGCTCTAGTAGCTTTATATGACTGGGGCAACCAGATGTATGCGCCAAAAAAGCCTGATATGATCTTTGCTCTCATACTAATGTCAGCATTTATCATATCCACCATTTTTGCATCCAATTTCAATCAGACATTTTTTGAAATGACCTCCAGAACTATAAGCGGCCTGTGCTTCCTGTTCTGCATGCTCACCTTTTTTGCAATCCGTCAATTTGCAAATATTGGAAAACTTCTTCTGTGGACATGGATTGGAGGAAGCAGTGCACTCTACCTTTTCGGAATCTTATGCGCCTGCGGCTTTAATGTTCTGAATGCACAGAACGGGCTTGCCCCCGA
>NZ_KE159763.1 GCF_000403455.2 Dorea sp. 5-2
CGCTCCCTCGCATGCCTCCGAAGCATCTTTAAGAATTCCGATACGTTTCGCAATCGCCGCTGCTGTGATCTTGTGATCTCCGGTTATCATGACTGGCCTGATGCCCGCCTTAATGCATTCCCGGACTGCTGCCGCGGACTCCTCCCTCGGCGGATCCATCATGGAGATCAGCCCGAGAAAGGTAAGATCGTTCTCGTCCGCCAATGTCAGCTCCCTCTCCTCTCCCAGCTCCCTGTATGCAAATGCGAGAACCCTAAGTCCTCCTTCTGAAAATTCGGTATTCTGCCGCTCAATGTTAAGCAGATCCTCCTGGGAAATATCCCTTACCCCATCCCTAGTCCTAATCCGGCTGATACGCTTTTGCAGAACATCCACCGCTCCTTTTACAATCATGACACAGGTGTCATCTATGAGATGCTCTGTAGACATCAGCTTCCTGTCACTGTCAAATGGAATTTCAGACTTGCGGGGATATTTTTCTCTGACTTCCCTGGCTTCTTCTCCCAGGCGGCTTCCCAGGTTAATCAGTGCTGTCTCTGTAGGGTCGCCGATCTCCTTTCCATTTTCATTCGTAGAATCATTACATAGCATACTATAGCAGAGAAGCCGCCTTTCATTTCCCCCTCCGGAAAGGATATCATCTGCTGCGATCCTTCTTCCGTCTACATAGTAATCCATGACCGTCATCCGGTTCTGGGTCAGTGTGCCCGTCTTATCTGAGCAGATCACCGACACGCTTCCAAGCCCTTCCACTGCCTGAAGCTTTCTTATGATTGCATGCTCCTTTGCCATCTTCTGTGTCCCAAAAGACAGCACAATCGTGACAATAGAACTCAAAGCCTCTGGAATCGCCGCAACCGCCAGTGCCACTGCAAAGAGAAAAGCATCCACCGCAGATCCGCCGCGCAGCACATTGATTCCAAATAAAATGCCGCAGAATATAAGAATAATGATCGAAAGCTTTTTCCCAAATTCATCCAGATTGATCTGGAGAGGCGTCTTTTTCTTAGATGTATCCCCTAAAAGCTTTGCAATTTTCCCAACCTCGGTCTCCATCCCGATTGCAGTCACCTCATAGGATGCCCGCCCATAGGTAACAAAGCTTCCTGAGAAGACTCGGTTTGTCTGATCTCCAAGGGCCGCCCCTTCCGGCGCTTCCTTAAGAGACTTCTCTACCGGCAGGCTCTCACCCGTAAGAGCACTTTCATCCACCTTCAGGCTTGCCTCTTGAAGAAGTTTTCCGTCAGCCGGAATACAGTCACCTGCCTCCACCAGTACCTCGTCCCCCACAGTAACCTCTCTTGCAGGGATCTTCACAGTCTGGCCCTCCCTGACCACCTTCGCATCCGGGGCAGACATCTGTTTTAAGCTGTTCAGCGACTGCTCCGCCTTTAAGGTCTGTACCGTGCCAAGCACCGCATTGACTGTAATCACAACCAGAATCACCGCCGCACTTTCCCAGTCCCCCAAAAAGCCAGACACCACTGCGGATATAATCAGGATGATTACAAGAAAATCCTTAAACTGCTCAAAAAAAATCTGAAACGTACTCTTCTTTCTGCCCTCTACAAGCTCATTAAAGCCATACTTTTCCTGGTTCCGTTTTGCCTGTTCATTTGTCAACATCACATATCCTTCCCTTCCTGCAGTAAAGTCTCTTAAAATATTATCATTCCCATTTACTGCCGAAAAAA
>NZ_KE159764.1:0-807 GCF_000403455.2 Dorea sp. 5-2
CATTTTCGAATTGTGATGCACTGACGGAGATTGTTCTGCCGGATTCTCTGCGAACACTCGGGGATGCTGCATTCAGCAGTTGTGATCTGCTTGCCACCGTGGATTTAGGTGCGGGTGTCAGAGTAATACCTGCTTCCTGCTTTTACGAGAATCCAGTATTGGAGAAGATTATTTTACCCCAGCAGGTTACAGCCGTAAGAGCAAATGCATTCAAGAATTGTACAAAACTGACAGGCATTACCATGAACCGGAACATAACTGCAATTGACGCAACAGCTTTCTCCTATCCAGACAGAACAACGATTTACGGTGTTGCAGGTACTTATCCGGAAACATTTGCAAAGGAAAATGGCTTTTCGTTTTCTGTATTAAATGTTCCTGCGAAATCAATCAAATTAAGCCAGGCAAGCCGGGTGGCAAGGGGCGGTACACTGCAGTTGACTGCAAAGATTACTCCCCAGGATTCTTCAGACGAGCTTACATGGACGTCTACAGATGAAGGTATTTTGACGGTTGATAAAACCGGGCTGATAAAAGGAGTCAAAACAGGCACTGCGTCAATCACGGCCATGGCAGGCGATGTTGTTGAAACACTTGACATTACAGTATATGAGAAGGTAACTGGCATTGGATTGAATGTGACTTCAAAGGAAGTGACCATCGGAAATATACTGCAGTTATCCGCAACCGTATATCCGAACAATGCAGATAATAAAAAGGTAAAATGGTCTTCCAGTGATACAAAGGTCGCAACGGTAACGGCTAATGGGCGGGTAACCGCAATTGCATATGGAACAGCCACAATTA
>NZ_KE159764.1:4557-5235 GCF_000403455.2 Dorea sp. 5-2
AGACCTGGAACAACAGGAGGAAATAACAGATCGTCCCTTTCTGTAGGAAGCAAAAAGAAGCTCTCTTCGGGAACCTATAAGATTACAGCTAATTCAGCAAAAAAGGAGGTTACATTTGTAAAGCCAGCCAGTACAGGAAAAAAATCTGTTACAGTTCCTGCAACAGTAAAGATCGACGGACAGACCTTCAAGGTGACAGGAATCGAAGCAAAGGCATTTAAAAACAACAAAAAGCTGAAATCTGTTTCCATCGGAAAGAACGTGAAGAAGATCGGAAAAGAAGCCTTTTCTGGCTGTAAAAAACTATCGAAAGTTACCATTAAGGGTACAGCACTAAAAAGCATCGGGAGGAATACATTTAAAAATATCAATAAAAAGGCTGTGTTTAAGGTTCCGCGTAAAAAGATGAAGCAGTATAAAAAATTACTTGGCAGTAAAACCGGGTATAAGAAAACAATGAAACTAAAATAACTGAATTTGGGACGGGGCATTTTTAAAAATGCCCCGTCCCAAATTGCTTGGCATTCTTTGAAATTCATTTGATTTTTCTTTGGCAGTTGCATATAATACAAGTAGGGAAATCTCTACTTTCCAAAATTTAGGAGATGAAAGATATGTTGGTAAACTTTTTTGTTGACAACGTATTTACAGATGATGGACAAGCTACAAGATTAAGTG
>NZ_KE159765.1 GCF_000403455.2 Dorea sp. 5-2
CGAGCAGAGCTGCAGTTCACAGAGCGCCTTTACATTCAGCTTTCTGGAATGAATCATCGTCACCGTGACATCCGTCTGGGCAAGCTTCAGAAACAGATTTCCCTCCGCCCCCTCCTCCATATAAACCATTTCCTCAAACGGGAATCTTCCCTCCAGGGCGCTTAACCGGACCTCCTCCCCCTCTGCAAGGTACAGAACCTTAAAAACAAGCTTCCCTGATACGCGTATGTAATTCTCCACCACCTTCATGTCCTCAATCAGAAGGCTCCCCTCCCCGAGAATTACATTTTTCACATCATGCTTCGCGTCCGGCACATTGTAATCATCATCAATATAAAACTGATCCGTAATCACCTTCCCCTGCCGGTATACATCCATTTCTCTCTTTTCATATTCCATGGTCTGCTCCTCCTCTACTCAAATATGACGTCCTTGTCAACAAATTCCGCCTTCACCACCACATAAGGATATGTACTTTCCTCTATAATCTCCTCATCCTTAGCCGGTCCCAGGAGATTCGTCTTCATACGGACCACATCCTCCGTCTCATAACACTCTTCTACCTCTACACTATAACCGCTTGTATCCCTCTTTCCATATCCATACGCCATATAGAGATACCCCTTATCCCCATAAGTGAGCTGAAATCCTTCATCCTGCTTTTCTGCAATAACCTCTGACAGCTCCTTTGGAATCTCATCCGGATTCACCACCGTAAACTCAATATCCCTCACCTTTTCCATCCGGTCCTTCCCCGCCGAACAGCCAGAAAGCCCCAGAATCAGCGCCAAAAAACACCAAATACACAAAACCTTCCTTCCCATAAACTCCCCTTACATATCTTCTTACTAACATCATACACACATGTACCCTAAAAAATACCTAAAACTTTCCATCCGTACACCCATATCTTCCAATCATTATAAATTCAAAGAACAAATTCTTCCTCAACCTTTACAAACATTCTCACCCCCTTCACCCCCAACCTTTGCAATATAACGTATACAGCCTGTCCGCGTCCCTCCAGCACACTAAACTTGCAAAAAACCGGCCACTACACGAGCGCCCGGTTTTTTTCTATGGTTTCTTTTATAATATTCTGACAATATTCACTTATATTTTTTCTCTGTGCCCTGTCCATCTCACTCATATAGATCGGCTTTCCATACTCAATAATCACATGTGTCTTTCTCACGCATGGCAGATGATTTTCAAAGATTTCAGATGTATTATTCATGCTGATCGGAATAACGGGGCAGCCGCTTTTCTCTGCGATTTTAAAAGAGCCGCTGTGGAAAGGAAGCATGCTTCCCTCTTCCCCGTCATTACGTGTTCCCTCCGGGAAAATACAGACAGACACCCCATTCTTCACATAATCAATTGCTTCCAGAATCGTCTTAAGCCCCTCTCTCGGGTTATCCCGGTCAAGGAACAGACAGTACAGCCGTTTCATCCAGTCTCTGAGGAGCGGATAACGGAGCATCTCCTTTTTTGCCACATATCCTGTACGCCTCTTACAGCGAGAGTATGTCAGCAGGATGTCAAAATAGCTTCTGTGATTTCCAATAAAAAGAACTGCCTCAT
>NZ_KE159766.1:0-600 GCF_000403455.2 Dorea sp. 5-2
CAAACTAAAAAAGAATCATCCTATTCATAGATGCACTGTGCTATAATGCACTTATACGGTATCTACGTACCAATCCATCGGGAACTAAATTCTCCTGCAAGCATTTATACGAAAGGATGATTCTATGAACACTATTTTAGAACAGTTTCAGGATAAAACCAATGATACTTTTTCTTTTTTTGGCAGGATGATCATAAAGGGACATATCTGCCCGTTCTTTTCTACATCGGAAAAAGGATATGTTCTCTCTGAACACAATGTACTCCTTAACGGTAATAAATCACTCCTCTTTGTTTGATAGTGAATTTTTATAGCGATGGATAATGGATGCTATGTAAAGCTTGTCATAGCATCCACACAATACTGCTCGGTGGAGGATTGACATCCAAGAATGAATGTAAGAATAATGGCTCTGAATTTTTTCTTCCAATCTGGATCATTTCTAAAGTATTTCGTGGAAAATACATGGCAGAATTGAAAAATCTTTGGGAAAACGACCTGCTTGAGTTTCATGGAACAGCTGAAAAATATCGCAGTTACTATGCATTTAAAGAACTGCTTGATATCTGTAACTCTACAGAGTGGACTCCTTATTGCAAG
>NZ_KE159766.1:5030-5613 GCF_000403455.2 Dorea sp. 5-2
ATTCAGTGTTGTTGAAATATCCGTATGACCGAGTGCATCTTGAATGACCTTAACATTTACTCCTGCTTCACACATCCTCGTCGTGAATGTATGACGAAGCGTATGACAGCTAAAATGCGGCAACAAAACCTTTGCATTCTCGTCTTTCAAAAGCTGCTCATCGTTACAATCACGAATAATGCGGCGTATCGCTTTATTAAGCGTTGCTTGATGCTGTACCTGCCCGAAACGATTAATAAAAATAAAATCTGTGTATCCGTCAATCGTAATTTCACAGTGAACATCTAATAGCTCCTGCTTTTCTTTTTCCATTAAAAATGCTTCTTTAACAAACTCTAACATCGGCACTTGCCGTTTACCTGCAGGGGTTTTTGTTGTATTGATATTGAAATAGCAGCCTTTCTTGCTACCGTCTGTTCTGTGGTTATAATAAACAAGCGTATGATTAATATTGATAATCCCCTCATCTAAGTCGATATCACACCATCTAAGTCCTGTAATCTCTCCAACCCTCATACCTGTACCTGTCATAACTACAAATATCGGATACCAATGCACATAAACAGGATGGCTTTTAAGAAAT
>NZ_KE159767.1:0-729 GCF_000403455.2 Dorea sp. 5-2
CCGGAGCGGAGTTGTCTGAATGTGGAATACTGCAAGGAAAATATCAAAGACGTTTACTACGAATTATTTGATGAAGCACTTGCTCGGTACAATGAGAAACAGACCAGAGGTGACCGCCGGATTGATGATTATTATGAAAAAATTTGCTCTGGCAAACAGGAGAAGCCATTCCATGAGATTATTTTGCAGATAGGCAACAAGGACGATATGGGGGCAAAGACAGAGGACGGACAGCTTGCGGCAAAAATACTTGATGAATATATGCAGGACTTTCAGCGGCGCAATCCTACATTAAGGGTATTTTCAGCACATCTCCACATGGACGAAGCCACGCCACATCTGCATATAGATTTTATACCCTATACGACTGGAAGCAAGAGAGGGCTAGAAACAAGAGTGTCGTTAAAAAAGGCATTAGCAGAACTTGGATTTAAGGGCGGCACAAGGAGTGAAACGGAGCGTAACCAGTGGGTAGCGACAGAGAAAGAACGGCTTGCGGAGATTATGTTACAGCATGGCATTGAGTGGGAGAAAAAGGGTACACATGAGAAGCATTTATCTGTTTTGGATTTTGAAAAGCAGGAGCGGCAAAAAGAGGTTGCGGAACTGGAACAGACAATCTCTGGCAGTAAAGAGGAATTATCCGATATTCTTCATCAGCAGATAGCGGCAGGACGGGAAACGGAGCAGATACGGAAAGAGGGCGAAGCAATCCGGCAGGAAGTATCA
>NZ_KE159767.1:4179-4975 GCF_000403455.2 Dorea sp. 5-2
GCAATGACATGGAAATAGGTGCCGCGTCCATTTATTTCAGCTTCATACTGGCCGGATGCTGTCATCCTGAGCGTGTCTATGCTGGCTGCCCATGATACAATACGCCCGTCTTCCTCCATGGTGCATTTATAATAGTAACCCATTGCACGCACCTCCCTTACATCAGGTTCTGGCCGGCAACAGCCGCCAGGATGACCTCTGCGTCGATGGTCTTCTTATCCATCTGTGAGCCAAGTGTGAGCGCATCCGTCATCAGGTTGTCGATCAGGCGCGGGTTCCCGTTCGAGTGGCTGTGCACGGCAGAGAGCGCGGCATTGTCCAGAATGGCCCGGGATCCACCGGCACATGTGATCTTATGCGCGATATACTCTGCGACCTCGGAATCGCCTAGCCCCACGAAATTATAATGCACCGTGATGCGCTGGCGGAGGGCCTCATGCACCGGGCGGCGCAGGATGCTGTTGAGGTGTGGTTCCCCGCAGAGTACGAGCGTGAAGCAGTTCAGCGAGTCATACCCGTGGTTCATCAGCATTTTTATATCATTCAGGATGCCTGTGGACAGGTACTGCGCTTCATCGACCGCAAGAAGCAGAGGCTTGCGCTTTTCCTTGTAAAGGCTGTATACCTGCTCCTGTATCGCTTTGAACATGCCGGGCTTGCCGCCCCGGTCCTCCAGGCCGAGCACAGAACAGAACTGGCGGTAAAACTCCATCACGCTGACGGTGGAAAGGCAGATGTATTCCATATGGTAAAGGCCCGGGTTCAGCCCGGCGGCAAAGCAGCGCAGGGCGAAGGA
>NZ_KE159768.1 GCF_000403455.2 Dorea sp. 5-2
ATGGAAGATGCCAGCTTTAGTCCTGGGACGATAGGCTTGTATCGAGGTTTCTTTAACAGGCTGAACAAATTGGCCCACGCCATGGGCAAATCTGTGTATGACGATGAACTGGCGCAAAGTTTTATAAGCGATACTGCTTATAAAAAGGATGGCGGTTACTGCCACTCCCGATATCTTTATCATGTCCGTTGTATCCGTTTTATAGAATCCTTTATTAATAACGGGATTGTAGACTTCAGTATCACACAGCCACTTCCCCCAAAAGAACTTAAGAGCAAAGAGTTCCGGTCATGTCATTCTCATTTTAAAACAATCCTGGAACAAGAGGGCTTAAAACCAAATACAATGAACGGATATCTGCGCTTTGTGTACTACTTTTTATCTTATCTCGAAGATAAGGGGTATACATCTTTAATTCAAGTTAAGACTGGCGATATCACTCTATTTATGGTACTGGTATGCCAGGAACATTATTCGCCGACAAGCGTCGGCTCGCATATAACTGGATTACGGAGATTTGTGCAGGCCTATCCGGCGCTGGATGGATATGCAGTCGAAATCCCGGACAGAATTCCACGGAAAAGGGATATCACGCCTTCCTACACAGAAGAAGAACACAAAAAGATTGACAGATATCTTGCTGAAGGCAAAATTTCTGCCAGAGACAGGGCAATTGCACTGATCGCTTTCCAAACCGGACTGCGTGCGGTTGATATCTGCAGACTGGAGTTAGGGGACATAGACTGGAAACATGACAGCATCAGCATAGATCAGGAAAAAACAGGGAAGCCTTTAACGATACCAATGCGCCCTGCCCTGGGGAATGCATTGATGGCATATCTGCTGGAGGAGCGCCCCGCATCTTCCTCGTCCTACGTCTTTTTACGTGCTGTGGCTCCATTTCGGCCGCTTACAGAACATTCCGGGATTTATAACATCTTACGGAAAATTTTATCTGAAGCAGGTATAGAACCAGATGGGCGGATCAGCGGCACAAGAATGACAAGACACAGCTATGCTTCCAGAATGCTCCGGAACGGAGTACCCTTACCAGTTATTTCAGAAGCTTTGGGGCACAGCAGCCCAGACAGTACCATGAGATATCTGTCAACAGACAGTAAGACCATGGCAATGTGCACCCTTCCTC
This sequence comes from Dorea sp. 5-2, assembly GCF_000403455.2. Lineage (GTDB taxonomy): Bacteria > Bacillota > Clostridia > Lachnospirales > Lachnospiraceae > Sporofaciens. Next base: position 1,148 of record NZ_KE159768.1, read on the forward strand.
TTCCGAAAGGAGGCCGGCCATGAATGACAGTTATAAAAGTATAGACAAATACCTGGAAGAGTTTTTGTTATATAAACACAGCCTCGGGTATAGTTATGTTACACACGCTTATTATCTGAAAAAATATGTTTCTTTTAGGAAAAACAATGAGCCTGAAAACATGATGGACAAAGAAAGTGTAGACCAGTATCTGGGTACGCTAAAAGACGCACCCGGCACACTCTACGGAACTGTGTGTGCAATGCGTGAATTCGGCAGATATCTGCGTAAACAGGGGATAGATGCTTATATACTTGCGCCTAAGACTGTCCATCAACTCACACCAGATCCACCGTATTTTTTTACAGCGGAAGAGATCGGACATTTTTTTGCTGCTGCAGATTCTGTCCGGCCCTTTTCCGGTTTTAGGGGGAGGGAATATATTATTCCGGCTATTTTCCGACTCATGTATTGCTGTGGGATCCGATGCAAGGAAGCCCGGATGCTCCGGTGCAAAAATGTTTTTCTTGAAAAAGGCTTTCTTGATATCATGTGGTCAAAAGGGCCGAAAAACAGGCGGCTATATATAAGCCAGGAACTTGTTGATTACCTCATCCTGTATGACCGGAAAATTTCCGGCCTTTATCCTGGCAGGGAATACTTCTTTCCTGGTTATCGTGGCAGGTCATATGTTAGCAAGTGCTTTATTGCCAATAACTTTCGCAGATGCTGGGAACAGTCATATCCTGATTTTTCGGGTGTACAGTATCCCAGGGCTATTGACCTCCGGCATCATTTTGCATGGGCAAACATTAACAAGTGGGCTTCGGAAAGATTAGATGTAAATGTAATGCTGCCTTATTTAATGCGGTATATGGGGCATCAAACAGTAAAACAGACCCTGTACTACTTCCACTTTGTTCCGGATTTCTATCCCTCATACAGGGCATTGGCGGAATCATCTGACGATATACTTCCCGAGGTGCCGCAATGAAGAAAAACGTGTTTACAAACAGCAAGGTATTCTGGAATACTGCGCAAACATTTATCCATCATTATCTTCCTGGTATCCGCAAAGTAAGCAGACACACAGTTTCTTCCTATAAAGACGGGCTGAATTCATATATCTCTTACCTGGAAGAAGAGAAAGGGATCAAAAGAAAAAATATATGCTTTAGCCATTTAACCGAAACTTATGTAAAAGAATATCAGGATTGGATCTTAAACATAAAAATGCGGACACCAA
>NZ_KE159769.1:0-963 GCF_000403455.2 Dorea sp. 5-2
TTTCTTATCCCATCTGATAATATCATTCTATTGTGTTCGTACAAACATTTCAAGCCTTTTCTATATTTTCTTTTATAATTCTCCGAATAAATCCGTTTATACTTTCTCCCGTATTATCGGTATATTTTTTTAATGCTTCGTACTCCTCTATTTTCATATCCAAAGGAATCCGTTTATAAGCTTTTACTTTATATTTCATCGTTGCCCTTACCTGTGCTTCACTGGTAGCCATGCTCTCACACTCCTTTCTAAAATAATAGTACCACAATTTATATATTCGTACAATTATATAATATACACAATTTATATTCGTACGATTTGTATATATTGCCCATTGATATATTCGTACAAATATAGTATACTAATATTATCAAGAGAGGAAAGGAGGCATGCAGATGGACAAAAAAATAGGCAAGCTGATAAAAGTGGTACAGGCACTTACACAACTTGCCTTAGAAATTGGAACTCTCATAGCCGTAGTCAAAATGGTAGTAGAGAGTATCAACTAAAAATCGGGGTGGGAAACCTCCCCACCTAAAAAGATACCATAGTCCATCTGTAAAATCAATATGATGAAAAATATTTTAAAATTAGTACTTGCGGTTGTCTGGCTGATTATTGTAGTGGTTGGTCTGTTTTTGATACTTTTTTGACATCCACCCGGCGGGGCTTCGCCGGGTGGAGAAGGGAAGCTTCCACCGGAAGGCCGGTTATATCGTTGGCCGAATACAGGAGAGTATATCAAATTTTAAGATGCCCAAGCGCATTTCCATGCAGCCGCGTAACATGCCGTTCAGTATATCCCATCACTTGCGCAATCTCCCACCAGCTTTTCGCTTTTATGTACCTGTAGAACAGCACGTCCCTCTCATTCTCGTTCTCCAGCTGGCTGATTCTCCAGTCTATGTCCCTGTATATCTTTACCTGTTCTACTCCCTCCCGGTATAGTTCCTCCTCCTTTTC
>NZ_KE159769.1:4898-5535 GCF_000403455.2 Dorea sp. 5-2
TATGTCTGTATTGGTCTTGTCATTATCACGGAAGATAATAACAAACCCTTTCGGAATTTCCCCGTTTACTGATTCCCATACGGCCCTGTGTTTCAGCTTCCACCTGTCCGGGTCTGCAACCTTGACCTCCACATATCCGTCCACATTGACGCGCTCGCTTCCTACCGGCCTGTAATTCTCCGGCCTGTGTCCCTTCCGGAACCAGGTCTTTTCGCATCCGGCAGCGCAGGTGCCTTTCTCAAATCTGAAGAGTCCGGCCTGTCCTTTCTCAAACCGTCCTGTCCTCCCTGTATTCAGGTGATGGTTCCCTATATAGCCCTTGACCTGTACAAGGGAAATCTCCCACCTGAATTTTTCCGTGAATGCTTTCTGAATTTCCCTGTAGCTGTGCCCCGGAACATATTCTTCCATAAACTTCTGCTCTTCTGCTGTATACTGGTGTCCGTACATCAGTCCCAATCCTCCAGTCTCTTAACCCTTTTCTGTAAATTCCGCACCGTTTCCCGAAGTGCCTTATTTTCCTCAGCCAGTCATTTATCCGTAACACCGAGCAGGGGAATCTCCACCTTGTCTCCCTGCCCGTATTCGTCCAGATGCTTTTTCGCCTGCAGTGCAAGGGCCCCGTTGTCAATGATTG
>NZ_KE159770.1:0-774 GCF_000403455.2 Dorea sp. 5-2
TGTGGGGAGCAACGATCTTATTTACCAGACAGTTTCCTATATATCAGCAAATTTCAAGAAGAAGTTTTCGTTGGAAGAGATGGCAAAAGACCTGGGCGTGAGCAAATATGTTTTATCCAGACTCTTTTCCAAGACATTCCATAGAAACTTTAATCAATATCTTAACGATGCAAGGCTGAACTATGCATGCCATCGTTTGGAAAATACGAGTGATTCTATTACAAATATTTGTCTGGATAGTGGATTTGAAAGTCAGAGAACGTTTAACCGAGTATTTAAAGAAAGATATAAAATATCACCAAGTGATTATCGAAGTACTTGTGTGAAAGAGATGTTGTCATAAAAGGTTCTGTTGATCGAAATATTTACTTTGATTTTACAGTGCTATGTATTTGATTTCATGTGTGGATGATATAATATAAAAATATTTGTAGAAAAAAGAGTTTTATTCTATTATGAAAAGAGTAAGGTGTATTCTAAAGAAACAAGAAAGGCAGGGCGCATATGAACATGATAAAATCCATAATCGATTTTAATGAAAAAAAAGGATTCATCTGTGATATGGATGGTGTGATCTATCATGGCAATCAGATATTGCCAGGTGTTCCAGAATTCATCCAGTGGTTGCATGATGAAAAGAAAGAATATTTGTTTTTGACAAATAATAGTGGATATACACCCAATGTTAACAACTTAGTAGTGGCATGATATCACAATAGGATTAAGCTATTAAACCAATAATAGCAGATGATAGAAATGATTAAAATACACTGA
>NZ_KE159770.1:4294-100618 GCF_000403455.2 Dorea sp. 5-2
TAAAAAAGTAATATAAACAAGGGCTGCGCCGCATTTTTTGGAGCTTATGTCAATAGTAAATATGCTGGTTTTTATGGGCGAATTTTGTGCAATATTTTAATCGTATTAGTGGTTATAAATAAAGAAAGGCACAGGGAATCCCGTGCCAATTAAAAGAAACACTATATGTTGTAGTTGCTTGAGTTAGGTTGTTAACATTGATTAAAGAACAGGAAGCATTGTTGAAATATGCCCGGAAATATCATCCTAATATGTACCGTAAATTGGTGAAGATTGTGCCAGATTTCGTATCATTCCAACAAAGGGAAGAAACGTGAGATATATTCCGATGACAGATCGTCTCTACAAAGTAATAAAAGAAATGAAAAGTAATTATTTTGTCACTCGACGGGAAGATATAGAAGTAGATGGTGTAACAGATTTTATATTCTTTTCGGAATATGGCAGCTTAATTTGTGTAGGTACATTTCGTGCAGAACTGTTACGTCTTAAGGATTTTTACAAATAGAAGATATCCAGAAAGAAAGATTGAATATTTGACTCCGCATATTCTTCGTCATTCAGGATGTACCAGGAATGCAGAGAATGGTATGGATATGAAAGCTAAGAACCGCTAAAAGTCAGCAGAAACAGGCATAAGTACATACGATAGAATTTTTAACAACTTATAAGAAGATATGTAAACGGTTATAATCTTTCAAAATTGTAAGATACACGCAAGAAAGGACGATACTACAGAGACCGGAAATCTGGTAAACTGGTTTCATCAAATTAAGTTTAGGAACAGAAGGGAGAGACGATCTGTGAAAGATTATATCCGAGTATGTGATGTGGAAAAATATTACGGCAATGCCTCGAATGTGACGAAGGCAATCGACCGTGTCAGCTTTACGGTAGCGCAGGGGGAGTTCGTGGGGGTAATGGGTGCGTCAGGCTCCGGCAAAACAACCCTTTTGAACATGATGTCAACCATTGACCGTGTGACGGCGGGACATATCTGGTATGGAGACACGGACATCTCGCAGATGAAGGAGAATAGCCTTGCCGAATTCCGGAAGGAGAATCTGGGATTCGTGTTCCAGGACTATAACCTTCTGGATATATTGACCATCGAGGAGAATATTATCTTAGCCATGACTCTGCGCAAAGAAGGAAAGAAGGAGATCCGGACGAAATGTGACGAGATACTAGATCTTCTCAATATTGCCGATATCCGCGACAAGTTCCCGTATCAGGTGTCCGGGGGACAGAAGCAGAGGTGTGCCTGCGCGCGGGCGTTGGTGAACCGTCCGAGGCTACTTTTGGCGGATGAACCGACAGGCGCTCTGGATTCTAGGTCTGCGCAGACCTTGCTGGAGACATTTACCGACATGAACCGGAAGCTGCAGGCGACTATCCTGATGGTGACCCACGACGCATTTTCCGCCAGTTATTGCGGCAGGATCCTGTTTCTGAAGGACGGTCGGATCTTCCACGAGCTAGTGCGCGGTTCTAAGAGCAGAAGGGACTTCCTGAATGAGATTCTGGATGTGCTTGCCCTGACGGGAGGTGAAGTAAGCGATGACAGGTAAACTTGCTTTCCGCAATATGCGGCGTTCGGCCAGAGATTATCTGGTGTATTTTCTTACGATGACCTTTGTGACGGCGCTGATGTTCGCATTCAACAGCCTGATATTTACAGAAGATATAGAAAAAATGTTCGGCGTTGCGGGGATCATGGCGGCGTTGGTGGGGCTTGCGACATTCTTTATTGTGTTGATCGTGGCGTGGCTGATCAATTACATGGTCCGGTTTATGTTGGAGAAACGGAGTCAGGAATTCGGGATCTATCTTCTGATCGGGATGAAGAAGAAGGAGATCGCCCGTCTGTATATCCGTGAGAATGCATTGCTTGGAATCGCTGCGTTCCTCTTGGGGATGGTTCTCGGCGTCTTTTTGCAGCAGGTGATCCTGGCGATTCTCTACAGCATGATCCAGATAAGATATGATATCCATATGGAATTCAATACGGCTTGTATCTTGATGACGATGGGATGTTACGGCGGATGTTATATTCTGGCAATCCTTCGAAGCGGCAGGAAGTTTCGGAAGATGAATATTCACGATTTGATGGAAGCGCAGAAAAAGAATGAAGAGATAAAAGAGTCTAACGAGCAGTTGAAGAAATGGCTCTTTCCGGTTTCCATCCTGTTCCTTGCAGTGTTTGCAGGATTCATCTTCTTTGGAGGTATCCAAAGTGCGGGGAATGCGCTGTTCTTTCTGATCGGGCTGGTCCTGGTGATCTATCTCTTCTATATCGGGCTTTCCTCCTGGCTGGTATGCTATGTGCGCAGGCGGGGAAACGGGGTTTATCGCGGGCAGAATCTTTTTTTGCTCAGACAGTTTTCTTCAAAGCTTAAGACCATGAGTTTTACTATGGGAACACTGACGGCATTGTTTACGGTGGCGTTTCTTGGATGTACTATTGCGCTGATGTTCAGTGATTACCAGAATAAGATTCTTGAGACCAAGTTTCCTTTTGACATACAGATCTACAGCGGTGATGTGGAGGATGATTTTGCGGATGAGATGGCGGTGATCGAAGGCTCGGCAAGGGTTTTGGATGCATTTCCTTACTATATCTATGCGGATATTCCGGCAAAGGAGCAGGAAGAATCGGCAGATGTACAGGGGAAAACCCGGGCAGATCAGGTGAATGTGTGGCTGAGTACACATCTGAAAACTTTTGGAGATATGTACCGGAATAAAGACGGAAGCCCGGATCGTAAGAAGATCAAGAAGGATTCTGCCGATGGTATCTTCTATTGCAGATATGATACTTATATGAAGCTGTCGGATTATAACCATCTCCGAAAGATGCTTGGGTATACGGAAGTTTCTCTGAAAGAGGGCGAGTATTCCATCCATGTGAAGGAACGGATCCGCGAAGAAGTCGGGGCTATGAAGGAGGACATCCACATAGAAGGCGACGAAGGGGAGCTTCGTTTTGCAGGATACTATACGGAGCCTTTTTCCCAGGACGGACATAACGGCGGGGATTATGTGATCGTTGTTCCGGATCATGCTATTTCATCGCTTACGCCTTATTATGCCGAGCTTGCCGTGGATATTGAGGGGAAAGCGCCGACAGATCTGGGGAAGAAGCTAGATGAGCTGACAGAGCCTGATGAGTGGGAAGAGGAAGAGACGCCCTCACGATCTGAAGACAAAGCAGATGCAGAGGATATCGAGGCAGACACAGATTTTGCGGGACATAAGTGGATGACAGGAAATAGCTGCTGCGGTTCAGATACGATCGTCGTGATGTCTGTCTCAAATATGGTGCGGGACAATCTGATTCCGGAGATGAAATATCTGCTGTCCGCACTGATCTTTCCCTGCTTTTATATTGGCTTGGTATTCTTGTGTGTGGCGTTGACTGTTTTGTCCGTTCATCAGCTCAGCGATTCTGCAAAGTACCGATTCCGCTATGCGGTGCTTAAGAAGCTCGGCATGAACAGGCAGGAGATCGGCATGCTCATCTTAAAGCAGCTTGCCGTATATTATCTGTGTCCTGTGCTTCTTGCATGTGTGATCGGCGGCAGTGTGTCCGTGTTCATGAGCGGGAAATTCATCTTCTATACGGGGATCCATACGGCGGTGGCAAACTATTTCGGGTTCGCATTTCTGCTGTTCTTTGGGATATATGTGTTATATTTTATCACGACTTATGTGAGTTTCAGGCGGAATGTGGAGGTGTAAATGTACTTTACATTTTGGAGCTTATAACGTTATAATAGGGGGAAATATGTTTATTGAGAGGGGTGGAGGCTTTTGCAGTCCATTAAAGTCCGGACAGACCAGAACCGGAAGGAATTGCAGCAGCATGGGACGGTACAGTTTCCTTTGAAGATAAATCACGATCATCTGAATGATTATTTCGAGCGGTATGTCTGCTGTCACTGGCATGAGGAACTGGAGATCGCGGTGATCATCCGGGGAAAGGCGTGCTATCAGGTGAAGGATCATACATTCAACCTGAATCCGGGAGACGGGCTTGTGATCAATTCCCGGATCCCGCACACGATCATGGCGGCAGGGGAGGAGGAGCCGGTGATACTGACGATCATATTTTCGCCGTCCTTACTGTATGGGACGCCGGCAAGCAGCATCTATCAGAATCTTCTTAGTCCGTATATGAATACGCCGGAGCTTGCGGGGATGCTGATTCCCGAAAGTGATGTGACGGTGGTCAAAGAAATAGATGCGCTATATCAGGAAGCCTCGTTTGGGGCAGAACTCAGGATCAAGGGGATGTTGTGTAATCTGTTCTATGAGCTGCTTTCCAGGCGCAGGTATATGTTTTCGCCGGCAAAAGCGACGAGTGAAGAATCCTTATCCAGACTGAAGATACTTTTGGATACGATCCATGAAAATTATGCGGAACAGCTGCCGCTTTCAGAACTAGCTTCAAAGATATCCGTTTCGAAAGAGGGATGCTGCCGTTTCTTTAAAAGTATGACAGGGAAGACGATCTCACAATATCTGGAAGAGTACCGGGTGTCCCAGGGAATTCTGCTGCTTCAGGAGGATAAGTATTCGATCATGCAGGTCTCTTATCTGGTCGGATTCGGGAATCCGGGCAGGTTTTCCGCTGCATTTGCCAGGCGGATGAACTGTACCCCAAGCCAGTACCGCAAGAAGATAAATGCAGGGACGGTGTAATATTAAACATGATTCCGGCGGCAGAAGATCCGAAACCTTCCGGTAGTCCAACGGCGTGTAAATTGCCCGTTTAAGAATGGCTGCGCCAGTGTCTGGGTGAAGAATTCGATCAGGCTTCCCATGAAGAATGCGGTGACCATAGTCCCGATGCCTGCGATCGCCGTGAGGCCTGTAAGCGATCCGCCGGATACCAGATACAAAAGGCAGCCGGAGCCGATGCACACCAGATCCGTACACACCCGTACATACCGGAATTCACCGACATGCCATTTATTTGCCAGTATCAATGCAACCGCGTCATAAGGAGATACTCCCATATCTGCAGTAAAATAAAAGGACGAGCTGATACATATGCTGCAGATTCCCACGAAGAACGCCATAATGCGGATCATCAGGGAAGGAGCAGGGAATAAAGCCTGTAAATATTCTGTGGAAAAGTCAATAATATATCCCAGTAAAAAAAGGTTAAAGATGGTTCCAAGCCCTATATAATGGCGGTCAAATGCCAACATGAACATTAGCAGGCAGATGCTTACGAGTATATGGAGAGTACCGAATGGAACGGGAACCATCGCGGTAAGCCCTGCCATGAATGACTGGAACGGGTCTAAGCCGAACGCCGCAAGTTTCAGGAAACCTACGCTTACACCGCACAGGGATATGCCGCCGAGTGTCATTCCGATCCTTTTATTCAAATGCTCTGTATTTAATGTTTTCTTGTCTTTCATTGTGAAGCCTCCGGTTTTTAGTCTGTATTTACAGTGCCCAGTATAAAAAATCTGCCCGGTAAATGAAAGTCAGATTTTGAGAAATTCTATACAGATATTGACGAGAAAATAGATTTTCGAATACGCAGTCCTGTGATCGGAAAGAAGAATCTAGAACTTAAGCAGAGTAAATTTTCAGAAATCATCACATAATAAGATAGATATCCAAAAGGGTATCTATCTTTTTGATTACTATGAGATCCAAAGCGGCTGACGCCGGAAGGGACTTTGGAGTGAAAGGCGAGGTTTATAAGAATGAGGAAATACTGGTACCGAAGAATTCTGATCATGATCGTTGTATTTTTAATCTCTGTTGGAGGAGGCTACTATCTTATTGAATTTCAGCAGAACAGGCTCCGGGCAGAAGTGAATGCGAAGACTTCATCGGAGAATATGGTGATCCCTGGAGGAATGCCCATCGGCATCTATCTGGAGACGGAGGGGGTTATGGTGCTTGGCACGGATTCTGTTACTGCGGAGGACGGGATGGATTATGAACCGGCAGCGAATCTTGTGAAGGAAGGGGATTACATCGTTGCGCTGAATGACCATACGATCAACGACAAATCTGAGCTGATCGAAGCGGTCGGGCAGTTAGGAGACGAAGACGCGATCCTTAGAGTGCGCAGGGGAGAGCAGTATATGAATATACGGATGAAGCCGGTAAGGCAGAGTGCGAAGGAGTTAAAGCTAGGGATCTGGGTAAGAGATAACGCGCAGGGACTGGGGACGATCACGTTCCTGGATACGGACAGCCGGTTCGGTGCCCTGGGCCATGGGATCCACGATATGGATACGAATGTTCTGTTGGATATTCATAATGGAAGAGTCTATGAGACCAGTATTAAAGATATCCAGAAAGGGGTAGACGGGACGCCCGGAGGAATGGAAGGGATCATCGTCTATAATAATTATAATATACTTGGGAGCATCACGAAGAATACGGACTGCGGGATATTCGGGACCATCGACAGAATAGATTCTTTGTTTACAGACCAGACGCCTGTTGAAACGGCTGTAAAGGACGAGATTGAAGAGGGTCCTGCTGTCATAAGATGTGCCGTAGAAGGAACAGTAAAGGATTATGATATTCGTATTACAAAAATCGACAAAAACACCAATGAAGTGAATAAGGGAATTGTGATCGAAGTAGTTGATGAAAAACTGCTTTCCGTTACCGGAGGAATCGTACAGGGCATGAGCGGAAGCCCGATCATACAGAACGGAAAACTCATCGGCGCAGTGACCCATGTATTTGTCCATGACTCTAAGAAGGGGTATGGGATCTTTATCGAAGATATGTTGAATAATGTCGAATTGGAAAAAAATGTCGATAGGAGTCAGAATATAACGAGCGCAATTTCTTGATTTAGAGAGTATCAGAATATATAATTTTACTCGACAGCTTTTGATGAAAGGAAGGGAGGCATTGCGTAGAATGCGAGAAATAAACGTAGCTATAGCCGACGATAATGAAAGAATTCTGGATTTGCTTGGCGAAATAATAAGTAATGACCAGGAATTGAGATTAGTCGGGAAAGCGAACAACGGGGAAGACATGTACCAACTGATTAAAGAGAAGCAGCCAGATGTGGTTCTGCTGGATCTGATCATGCCTAAGATGGATGGTTTAAGTGTAATGGAGATGGTAAGTAATGACAGAGGACTAAAGAAGCACCCGGATTTTATCGTTGTAACTGCAGTGGGACAAGAAAGAATTACAGAAGATGCCTTCAAAAAGGGTGCGAGTTACTATATCATGAAACCTTTCAATAATGAAGTTGTATTGAACAGGATCAAGCATGCGAATCAGGTGATCCGGCATGAGATGCGGGTGTCGTCCTCTGTGGGAACACCGATGGATGTACAGCCGGAGCTGAATCTGGAAGGCAGGGTTACGGATATGATCCATGAGATCGGAATTCCGGCACATATCAAAGGCTATCATTATCTAAGAGACGCGATCATCATGGCTGTTGAAGATATGGACGTTCTGAATGCGATCACGAAAGTGCTGTATCCGACAGTGGCGAAGAAGCACCAGACTACGGCGAGCAGAGTGGAGCGTGCCATCCGGCATGCTATCGAGGTCGCCTGGAGCAGAGGAAAATTGGATACTTTAGACGACCTTTTTGGATATACGGTAAGCAACGGAAAAGGGAAGCCGACGAACTCAGAATTTATAGCGTTGATCGCAGATACGATAAGATTAAAATATAAAAACAGATAAATACTTTTCATCCGGGCAAATTTGGAGTATAATAGATTTATATATGTGAAGTTTGGAGGAAAAGAGATGAAAAAAATACTTTTTGCAGCATCTGAATCAGTACCTTTTATCAAGACAGGAGGACTTGCGGATGTAGTCGGTTCTTTACCAAAATATTTTGATAAAGAGAAATATGATGTTCGTGTTATGCTGCCCAAATATATGTGTATGAAAGAAGAGTGGAAAGAGAAGTTATCTTATCATACGCATTTTTATATGGATCTGAATTGGAGAAAACAATATGTAGGCGTGCTGACCTATGAACATGAAGGGATCTTATTCTATTTTATAGATAATGAATATTATTTCAATGGATTCGCGCCTTACGGCGATATGTATGCGGATATTGAGAAGTTTGCCTTCTTTTCCAAGGCAGTGCTGAGCGCCTTGCCGGTTATTGATTTCAGGCCGGATATCATCCACTGTCATGACTGGCAGACGGGATTGATCCCGATCTATCTTGATAATTTCAGATTTGGTACGGAGTATTACCGCGGGATCAAGACGATCATGACGATACATAACTTAAAGTTCCAGGGAACCTGGGATACGAAGCGTGTACGGGATATCACCGGCCTGCCGGAGTATTACTTTGTGCCGGACAAGCTGGAGGCTTATAAGGACGCCAATTACTTAAAAGGCGGGATCGTCTATGCGGATAAGGTTACCACGGTAAGTAATTCTTATGCGGAAGAGATCAAGATGCCGTTCTACGGCGAGAAGCTGGACGGCCTTATGAATGCCAAGGCGAACTGTCTGTCCGGTATCGTGAATGGAATTGATTATGAAGATTATAATCCTGCCACAGATCCGCACATCGAGAAGAATTTTGATATTGGGAACTTCCGTAAGGAGAAGGTAAAGAATAAGCTTGCGCTGCAGAGGGAATTGAATCTGGCGCAGGACAGTCATACGATGATGATCGGTATCGTATCCCGGCTTACGGATCAGAAAGGATTTGATCTGGTTGCCTATGTGATGGACGAGCTTTGCCAGGATGCCGTACAGATCGTTGTGCTTGGTACCGGAGAAGAACAATATGAGAATATGTTCCGCCATTTTGAATGGAAATATCAGGGGAAGGTATCTGCCAATATCTATTACTCAGAGCCTCTGTCTCACAGGATCTATGCTTCCTGCGACGCATTCCTGATGCCGTCATTATTCGAGCCATGCGGGCTTAGCCAGCTGATGAGCCTGCGTTACGGGACGCTTCCGATCGTACGGGAGACGGGCGGCCTTAAGGACACGGTAGAGCCGTATAATGAATTTGAGAAGACGGGAACCGGATTCAGTTTTTCGAATTATAATGCACATGAGATGTTGGCTACCGTACGGTATGCAGAACGGATCTATTATGATAAGAAGCGTGATTGGAATAAGATGATAGAACGCGCCATGGGACAGGATTTCTCATGGGGGAATTCCGCAAAGCAGTACGAAGCGCTGTATGACGGCATGTAGAACGGCGCTTTGTGCAGAGAGTACAGTAAGGAGAAAAAGGGGAAATCATAGACATGAAGATACGAGACATATTAAAGAGCGAGGAGCCGCACATATCGTTCGAGGTATTTCCGCCTAAGACAGATGCAGGATATGACAGCGTTCTTGCCGCTACGGAGAAGATCGCGGCGTTAAAGCCGTCTTTCATCAGTGTGACTTACGGCGCCGGCGGCGGCACGAGTAAGAACACGGTCAGTATAGCGTCGCATATTAAGGATGATTTTGGCGTGACCAGCCTGGCGCATCTGACCTGTGTATCGTCTACAAAAGAAGTTGTGCATCAGGTGATCGGCGAATTGAAGGAGAATGGGATTGAGAATATACTGGCTTTACGGGGCGATATACCGTCAGAATACGAATTCCCTCTTCCGAATCATTACCGGTATGCCAGCGAGTTGATCGAAGATATCCGGCAGCAGGGAGACTTCTGTATCGGCGCCGCATGTTATCCGGAAGGGCACGTGGAGACAGAGCATAAGAAGGACGACATTATCAATCTGAAACACAAGGTGGACTGTGGAGTAGATTTCCTGACGACACAGATGTTTTTTGATAATCACATTTTGTATAATTTCCTGTACAGGATCCGGGAGAAAGGCATTACGGTTCCGGTGCTGCCGGGGATCATGCCTGTCACGAATAAGAAGCAGATCGCGCGGATCGGAGGCATGTCCGGGACGATACTGCCCGAGCGGTTCCGTGCGATCGTGGATCGGTTCGGGGATGATCAGAAGGCTATGCAGCAGGCAGGGATCGCATATGCGACGGATCAGATCATCGATCTGATCGCGAATGGAGTGAACCATATTCATGTATACTCTATGAATAAACCGGAGGTTGCCGCAGCGATCATAAGGAATCTCTCGGAGATCGTAAAGAACTGATAGAAGGAAAGATGTATGGATACAAGGACGAAAGAGGCGGTTCGTTACTTGGGATATGGAAATCATGCGATAGATGATGGTACGCTTGCACTGATCGGGGATTCTTTTGATGAACTTAAGCGAGTGGCAGGCAGAAGGATTGTCTATCGCATTTTTGATGTATTATTTAAGGATAACGACCGTATGGAGATGGGGATGCTTGCCGTAACAAGCAGGGATCTCAGGAAGAATCTGACAGGCTGTGAAAGAGTGATGGTGCTTGGCGCGACCTTAGGGGCGGGGGTAGATCTGCTGATGCGCAGATATTCTCTTACGGATATGGCGCGTGCCGTAGTGATGCAGGCATGTGCGGCGGCAATGTTAGAGGAATACCTGGATGAATGGCAGGAGGAGATCCGGCATCAGATGTCAGCTCAGGGTTTCTATCTCAGGCCCCGGTTCAGCCCCGGGTATGGGGACTTCTCTGTCAGCCATCAGGAGATGATCCTGCGGATGCTGGATGCACCGAAAAGGATCGGGCTTTCCATGACAGACGGGAATATGCTGACGCCTACGAAGTCCGTGACCGCCCTGATCGGGCTTGGCACGCACGGCGTGTCCTGCCCTGTTATGGGATGTGAAAGCTGCGGTAAGACGGACTGCGTATATCGCAGGCGTACTACAAATTAACAAAGGAGTAGACAGATGTTGACGGAACGACTGGGAAAAGAATTACTATATTTTGACGGAGGGATGGGCACGCTGCTTCAGTCAAAGGGGTTAAAGCCGGGGGAACTTCCCGAAGCTTGGAATCTTACGCATGCCGAAGAGCTGATCGATATCCACCGGCAGTATATCGAGGCGGGAAGCGATATTGTCCTGACGAATACATTCGGGGCAAATGCCGTGAAATTCCATGATTCGGAATATGGGTTAGAAGAGATCGTCCGTGCCGCGGTGGCGAATGTAAAGAAAGCGGCGGCGCTTGGCGTACAGGATGGCAGAAAGATATATACGGCGCTGGATGTCGGTCCCACGGGTAAACTGTTAAAGCCCATGGGGGATCTGGGATTTCAGGAGGCTTATGAAGCGTTTGGGGAAGTGATGCGGTACGGAGAAGCGGCAGGTGCGGATCTGATCCATATAGAAACGATGAGCGACACATATGAAGTGAAAGCGGCTGTGCTTGCCGCCAAGGAGAACACGGATCTGCCGGTGACTGTCACCATGATCTTCGATGAGAGAGGAAAGCTTCTGACCGGCGGGGATGTCCCGTCAGTGATCGCCATGCTGGAGGGACTCCGGGTGGACGCGCTTGGGATCAATTGCGGCATGGGTCCCCGGCAGATGCTCCCGATCCTTGAAGAGATCATGAAATACGTATCCATACCGGTTATCGTAAAACCAAACGCCGGATTGCCAAAACAGCGGGACAAAGAGGTCTATTATGATGTGAGCCCGGAAGAATTCGCGGACACGATGGAGAAGGTATTGGAATTGGGCGCCTGTGTGATCGGCGGATGCTGCGGAACAACTCCGGCACATATCCGTGCGATGGCAAAGATGGCGGACAGAAGGCAGGTTCATCTGCCGCCCAAGAAAGAAGATACCATCGTCTCTTCTTATGGAAAGGCAGTAGTCCTTAACAGGAAACCGGTCATTATCGGCGAGAGGATCAACCCCACCGGAAAAAAGCGGTTCAAACAGGCGCTGAAAGAGCATGATATGGAGTATATCCTGAAAGAAGGAATGATCCAACAGGACAGGGGCGCGCATATTCTGGATGTGAACGTGGGGCTTCCGGATATCGACGAAGCTTCCATGATGCAGGATGTAATAACGGAACTTCAGAGTGTAACGAACCTTCCGCTTCAGATCGATACGGTGGATATGCGCGCGATGGAAGCCGCGATGCGCATCTATAACGGAAAGCCTATGATCAATTCTGTAAATGGGAAGAAGGAGTCCATGGACGCGGTGTTTCCGTTGGTGCAGAAGTATGGCGGCGCCGTCGTCGCCCTAACCATCGATGAGAATGGGATACCGGAGACGGCAGAGGAACGGATACGGATCGCAGGAAAGATAATCGCAGAGGCAGAAAAGTATGGGATTCCGAAGAAAGATCTTGTCATAGACGTACTTACCATGACGATCAGTTCAGAACCCGGGAGCGCACGGGTTACCCTGGACGCGTTAGAAGGGGTTCGCAGACAGTACGGGGTATGTACGGTGCTTGGCGTATCGAATATCTCCTTTGGCCTGCCGTGCCGTCCGGTCATCAATGCGAATTTCTATACGATGGCTTTGCAGAATGGATTGAGCGCCGGGATCATCAATCCGTCTTCGGAAGATATGATGCGCGCCTACCATTCCTTCTGCGCATTGATGAATTATGATAAGAACTGTGAAGAATATATACGGCAATATGCAGGGCAGACAGGGACGGCGGCACGGACGGAGAGCGCGGCAGAGACACAGGCGCTTACTCTTAAGACGGCGATCGAGAGAGGGTTAAAGGAAGAGGCGCACCGCGCGGCTTTAGAATTGTCTAAGACCCGGGAGCCATTAGAGATCATTGATCAGTATTTGATCCCGGCGCTTGATGCGGTGGGAAAAGGATTCGAGAGGGGAAGCGTATTCCTGCCGCAGCTGCTTATGAGCGCAGACGCCGCGAAGATCGCCTTCGCAGTGCTTAAAGACATACTGGCAGGAAAGGGCGGCGAGACCGGGAAGAAGGAAAAGATCATCCTGGCAACGGTGAAGGGAGATATTCATGACATAGGGAAGAATATCGTAAAAGTCCTGCTTGAGAATTATAGTTTTGATGTAATTGACCTGGGGAAGGATGTTCCGCCTGAGATCATTGCAGAGCGCGCCGTGAAAGAAGACGTCAGGCTTGTGGGGCTAAGCGCATTGATGACGACTACCGTAGTAAGTATGGAGGATACGATACGCCTGCTTCGGAAAGAGAAGCCTGACTGTAAAGTCATGGTGGGAGGCGCGGTACTGAATCAGGAATATGCAGATATGATCGGGGCGGATTTCTATGGAAAGGATGCCATGCAGTCTGTTTATTACGCCCAGAAAGTATTAAGTGTTACAGAAGAAATAGAAAGAAAGGAATGATAACATGTCACTGATATTACCAGAAAATTATGATCCGAGGCTCAGTGTCCGCGAGACACAGGAAGCCATTAAATATATCCGGGATACGTTCCAGAAGGAATTCGGTAAGGAGATGAACCTAGAGAGAATATCCGCGCCGCTGTTCGTGGAGAAAAGAAGCGGGCTTAATGACGATCTGAACGGTGTAGAACGCCCGGTTCAGTTTGATGTCGCAGGAATTCCGGGAGAGACCGTGGAGGTCGTCCATTCTCTGGCGAAATGGAAACGTATGGCTCTTCATACATACGGCTTTCAGCCGGGGGAAGGGCTCTATACGAATATGAACGCCATCCGGCGGGATGAGGAACTGGACAATCTGCATTCCTGTTATGTGGATCAATGGGATTGGGAGAAGGTTATCACGAAAGAAGAGCGAAATGTTGACACGCTGAAAGAAACGGTACGCAATATTTTCAAGATCATCAAGCACATGCAGCATGAGGTGTGGTACAAATATCCTGACGCGGCGAAGAAACTTCCGAACGATGTTACATTTATCACATCGCAGGAGTTAGAAGACAGGTATCCGGATCTGACCCCGAAGGAGAGGGAGAATCAGATCACAAAGGAGTACGGATGTGTGTTCCTGATGCAGATCGGAGATAAACTTGCCAGCGGAAAGCCCCATGACGGACGGGCTCCGGACTATGACGACTGGCAGCTGAACGGAGATATCCTGTTCTGGTTCGAGCATCTTAACAGCGCGCTTGAGATCTCCAGTATGGGGATCCGTGTAGATGAAAGATCACTGGAAGAGCAGCTTAAGAAAGCCGGGTGCGAGGACCGAAGAGAACTTCCCTATCACAGGATGCTTCTTGACGGCGAGCTTCCGTATACGATCGGCGGCGGGATCGGGCAGTCCCGTCTGTGTATGCTGCTTCTGGACCGCGTGCATGTGGGCGAGGTTCAGGCAAGCCTCTGGCCGGCTCAGATGCGGGAGGAATGCAGGAAGCATAATGTGATCTTGCTGTAGGCTCACGATCCTGCCGTATGTATTGAAAATCGAACAAGCATAAGCGTTGACAAATCTTTAACAATTTATTATAGTTATAAGCAGAAAATATATACACATAAAAACGATTTAGGAGGAGCAGTCTGTTATGGTGAGAGGATTGGATACCACAGTAAGGAAGATCAGAAGAATTGTATTCACAGAAGTGGCAAAATTAGGGTTCAAGGCGAACGCGGAGACTCTGAATGACGATATGGAAGCGATTCCGTATATGATCGTCAACGAAGACAATGTAAAATACAGAGAGAGTGTTTACCGCGCCCGTTCTGTTGTAAGAGAGCGGCTGAGGCTTGCTATGGGACTCTCGCTCCGTCCGGAGAATAAGCACGTGCATCTGACGGCGGGTGTGGAGGCAAGCAATATTTCTGATAAATATTATGAGCCGCCGCTTATGCAGGTGATCCCGTCCGCATGCGAAGGATGTGAGGAGAAGGGCTACGAAGTCAGCAATGCCTGTAAGGGGTGTCTTGCGCATCCTTGTATGGAGGTCTGCCCTAAGAATGCGATCTCTATGGTAAATGGACGATCCTATATCGATCAGGAGAAGTGTATCAAGTGCGGCAAGTGTAAATCGGTCTGTCCTTATGACGCCATCTCCAAGAAAGAACGTCCGTGTGCGAAAGCATGCGGAGTCGGCGCCATCGAGACGGAGTCCCACGGCCGGGCGGTCATCAACAATGAAAAATGTGTTTCCTGCGGAATGTGTATGGTAAATTGTCCGTTCGGAGCGATCTCCGATAAGTCGCAGATCTTCCAGCTTGCCAGAGCCCTGACGGAAGGTGATCAGATCGTTGCCGAGATCGCGCCTGCATTTGCCGGACAGTTCGGGGATAATATCACGCCGAGGAACCTGAAAGCCGCTCTTCAGGAACTGGGATTCTCCGAGTTCTATGAAGTGGCGTTAGGAGCTGATATCGGCGCGATAGCAGAGGCGCATCATTATGTGAATAAGGTGACCACAGGGGAGCTGCCGTTCCTTCTTACTTCCTGCTGTCCGTCCTGGGCGATGCTTGCCAAGAAGTATTTCCCGGATGTGGTGGATCAGGTTTCCCAAGAGCTGACGCCTATGGTCGCAACGGCACGTACGATCAAGAAAGAGCATCCGGATGCGAAAGTAGTATTTATCGGGCCATGTGCGGCGAAGAAGCTGGAGGCTATGCGAAGGACCGTCAGAAGCGACGTAGACTTCGTGATCACGTTTGAAGAGCTGCAGGCGATGTTTGACGCGAAGGGGATTGATCTGACCAAATACGAGGCGGAATCATCGTTCCATAACGCGACCGGTGCGGGACGCGGTTATGCCTATGCGGGAGGAGTCGCCAGCGCCATCGAAAAGTGTGTCAAAGAGTATTATCCGGGCACGGAAGTGAAGGTGGTGCATGCAGAAGGCCTGGCAGAGTGCAGGAAGACACTGTCTCTTGCAAAGGTAGGCAGGATGAACGGATGCCTGATCGAAGGCATGGGCTGTCCGGGAGGCTGCGTGGCAGGCGCAGGAACCAATATTGCGGTCGATAAGGCGAAGAAGAAAGTACAGGAGCTTGTGAATGGTTCTACCAGGAAACTGCCGCCGAAGGAGTTAGAAGAGATCGAACTGAAATAAAGAGAGAAAGAAAGAAGCAGGCGTATCGTTGACAAACCGCCTGCTTCTATTTTATAATTAATTTTTAACGAAATGAAAGGAATGGATGATGATTATGCAGAAATACGGAGTAAATGAATTAAGGAGGATGTTCCTTGATTTCTTTGAGAGCAAAGAGCATCTGAAGATGAAGAGTTTTTCACTTGTACCGCACAACGATAAGAGCCTGCTTCTGATCAATTCGGGTATGGCGCCGCTGAAGCCTTATTTTACCGGACAGGAGATCCCGCCGAGAAGACGGGTGGCGACCTGCCAGAAGTGTATCCGGACAGGAGATATCGAGAATGTAGGGAAGACGGCAAGACATGGTACATTCTTTGAGATGCTTGGGAATTTTTCTTTCGGAGATTATTTCAAGAGAGAATCGATCCACTGGACCTGGGAGTTCCTGACAGAAGTGGTAGGACTCGATCCGGACAGGCTTTATCCTTCCGTATATCTGGAAGATGACGAGGCATGGGAGATCTGGAATAAAGAGATCGGAATCGCAGAAGACCGCATCTTCCGGTTTGGAAAAGAGGATAACTTCTGGGAGCATGGATCCGGTCCGTGCGGCCCTTGTTCCGAGGTCTATTATGACCGGGGAGAGAAGTACGGCTGCGGGAAACCGGACTGCACCGTAGGGTGTGAATGCGACCGGTATATGGAGATCTGGAATAACGTGTTTACACAGTTCGATAATGATGGAAATAATCATTATACGGAATTGGAACAGAAGAATATAGATACTGGTATGGGACTGGAACGTCTGGCTTGTATCGTGCAGGAAGTGGATTCCATGTTCGATATTGATACGATCAAGGCGTTAAGAGAACATGTCTGTGCACTTGCAGGCGTGGAATATGGGAAGGATGCGGCGAACGACGTGTCGATCCGTGTCATTACGGATCACATCCGTTCGGTCACATTCATGATCTCGGACGGGATTATGCCTTCGAATGAAGGCAGAGGCTACGTGCTGCGCCGTCTTCTTCGCCGTGCATGCCGTCACGGAAGGCTGCTTGGGATCAAGGGAGAGTTCCTTGTGACGCTTGCCAATACGGTGATCGAGGGCTCTAAGGACGGGTATCCGGAGCTGGATGAGAAGAAGGAATTCATCTTCAAGGTAATCGCAAAAGAAGAAGAACAGTTCAATAAGACGATCGACCAGGGATTGTCGATTCTCTCCGAGATGGAAAAAGAGATGGAGGCAAAGGAAGAAAAGACGCTGAAAGGCGCGGATGCGTTCAAATTATATGATACCTTCGGATTCCCGTTAGATCTGACGAAAGAGATCCTGGAAGAGAAGGGAATGTCCGTGGATGAAAAAGGGTTCCATGAGGCGATGGAGGTTCAGAGAGAGACGGCAAGAGCAGCGCGTGAAGTGACGAATTATATGGGAGCGGATGTGACGGTCTATGAATCCATTGATCCGAGTATCACCACCGAGTTCGTCGGTTATGAGAATCTTACCTATGATTCTAAGATCACCGTGCTTACAACGGATACGGAACTGACAGACGCCCTCCTGGAAGGAGAGCAGGGAACGGTCTTCGTAGAGCAGACGCCGTTCTACGCCACCAGCGGCGGCCAGGAAGCCGATAAGGGAGTGATCCGCACGGCAGACGGAGAATTCCAGGTAGAGGACGTCGTGAAGCTCTTAGGCGGGAAATTCGGCCATATCGGGCATGTGACAAAGGGAATGGTAAAAGTGGGAGATATGGCGGCTCTTGAGGTGGAGCCGGAGAACCGGGCATGTTCGGCGAATAATCACAGTGCGACGCACCTGCTTCATAAAGCGCTGCGTATCGTGCTTGGCAATCATGTGGAACAGGCAGGATCTTCTGTGAACGCAGACAGGCTTCGTTTTGACTTCACGCATTTCTCCGCGCTGACGGCACAGGAGCTTAAGAGAGTCGAGGAGATCGTCAACGAGCAGATCAGAAAAGGGCTTGCCGTTAAGGTAGAGAATCTTCCGATCGAAGAAGCGAGAAAGACGGGAGCGGCGGCGCTATTCGGTGAGAAATACGGCGATATCGTAAGAGTTGTCAGTATGGGAGACTTCTCTGTCGAATTCTGCGGCGGCACGCATGTGGCGAATACAGGAGCCGTCACGGCATTTAAGATTCTCTCTGAGACCGGCGTCGCGGCTGGCGTAAGGAGGATAGAGGCGCTGACATCCAAGGGGCTTCTTGCATATTATAGTGAACTGGAACAGACACTCCATGATACGGCGAAGTTATTAAAAGCAGCGCCGGAGCTATTGCTGGAGAAAGTGGGGCATCTGCTGTCGGAGAATAAGGCTCTTCGCAGTGAGGTCGAACAGTTAAAGAGTAAGCTTGCGAAAGATGCGGCGAAGGATGTCATGGATCAGGTGACAGAAGTAAAAGGCGTGAAGCTGCTCGCCGCAAAGGTAGAAGGCGTAGACATGAACGGGCTTCGGGATCTTGGCGATCAGTTGAAAGAGAAGCTCGGCGAAGGTGTGGTCATGCTTGCGTCAGCGGCGAACGGAAAAGTGAGTCTGGTCGCTATGGCGACAAAAGAGGCGATGGATCAGGGAGCACATGCCGGCAATCTGATCAAGGCAGCAGCGGCTCTGGTAGGCGGAGGCGGCGGCGGAAGGCCGAATATGGCGCAGGCTGGCGGAAAGAATCCTGACGGGATCGAGGCGGCTCTGGCAAAAGCGGCGGACGTATTAGCAGACCAGTTGGGATAGAGATATTTGGAGTATAAAAGTGATGAGATGTTTATATTGTGGGCATGAGAATGCTCCGGATGCCGTCTTCTGTGAGAATTGTGGGAAATCCCTTGCAGGTTCCGATCAAGAGCCTACCTTCTTCTGTCCGGAGTGCGGGACGGAGAATGAAGCAGACGCACTATACTGTGAGGGTTGCGGGAACAGGCTTGGCGTCCGGACGCCAGGGGAAGTCCCGCCTCAGAAGAGTAAAAGGGCGCTTTTCATAATCGGCGTCCTGCTCGTTGTTATCGTGTGCCTGGGCGCCGGGGGATTCTTTGCATATAGGATCTATGAGGATCACCGTTCGGAGATCGCAGAAGAGGCAGAAGAGGAAGAAATCCGGGAAGCAAAAGCGGATAAAAAGAAACAGGATACAGAAAAAGAAGAAACAGCGAAAGATACGAAAGAAGACGATGAGGCGGACGAAGAGCCGGAAGATGCAGGCGGGGAGGCGTCAGAGCCGAAGCAGCAGCCGGAACAGTCACAGCAGGCGCCTATACAACAGGCACAGGCGCCTGTCATAACCATGCAGAATGTCAGCGGAGTCTCCGCCTCGTCGGAACTGGCAGAAGCGAATGTGGTGCATTCGGCTTCACGGACCATGGACGGAGATAAGAACACGGCATGGGTTGAAGGGGCGGACGGTCAGGGATACGGACAGTCGATCCGATTTGATTTTAACAATGTGTATCTTGTAAGTGGTATACGGATCCGTGCAGGATATCATAAGAATGACGATATCTATTATAAGAATTCCAGGCCGAAAGAGATCTGCATGGAGTATTCAGACGGCACCAGTGAGATCTTGTATCTGAACGATGCGGGGTTGACGGAACAAGTTCTGACGTTTTCGCGTCCCGTTGAGACGAGTATGGTGAATCTTATCATCGAGTCTGTATATCCGGGCGTAAAATACGAAGATACCTGTATATCGGAAATTACGTTTTTCTGATGAAGTATATTGTGAGAGTATCAAATGAGTCGGAAAATTTTCGGAAAATTATATGTATGGCGGGGATAAGATGAGAAATATAAAATGGATCCTTTACCTGTGTATTTCGGTTAGTCTAAGCGGGTGTACATTCTCCGGGAGCGCAGAAGCCAGAGAATGCTTCGTAGAAAGCCATATGGGCGGAGGGATCCCGAATCGCCCGATGGAATATGACGAGACGGCGTATCAGCTGCAGCCCGAAGCGGATGAGGGAGAAAAAACGGAACCAGGAGACGGGGAATTCGTGAAAGTTAAGGAATACATACCGGATATCCTGATAGATTTAAAATATGCAACGGCAGATAATTTCACCGGTGAGATCATCTATGATTTTCAGGATGCATATCTGCGCTACGGGACGGTCCGCAGGCTTAAGAGAGTGCAGGAAGCAGTGAGGCAGGATGGGTATTTACTGAAGATCTGGGATGCATTCAGACCGGTGCCGGCACAGTTCAAACTCTGGAAGATCTGTCCCGATCCCCGTTATGTTGCGGATCCGAATACCGGATATTCTTCTCATAGCAAGGGAAATACGGTTGATATCACCCTGACGTCAAAGGACGGAAAAGAGGTGGTGATGCCGACAGGGTTCGATGATTTTTCCGCTGTTGCGGACAGAGACTACAGTGATTGTCCCGAAGAGGCGGCGCAGAATGCAAGATATCTTGAGAATATAATGATAAGCAATGGTTTCGTTCCATATGCGGGAGAGTGGTGGCATTTTGCAGATGAAGATTCCTATGCAGTGGAAGAGGTATTTTGCCCAACCGGCTAAAATATGACGAAATAGCTGAAATATAGCCTAAATACCGAAAAAAATATTGACGTAATGGAAATATGTGTTATAATCTAATGTAGTGCAAGAAAATACCCGATCAGTCGTATAATGCACAATATAGACTGGAGGGGAGGTTAGGTGTGAGAGTATGTCAAATGTAATCGTTAAAGAAAACGAGACGTTAGATAGCGCTTTACGCAGATTCAAAAGAAACTGTGCGAAGGCTGGTATTCAGCAGGAGATTCGTAAGAGAGAGCATTACGAAAAGCCAAGCGTAAGACGTAAGAAAAAGTCTGAAGCTGCTAGAAAACGCAAATATAATTAATGAATGTGCAGTGAATAGAGTACCTTATGGGTACTCTATTTTTTTCGGCGCGCTCGGTGAAGCTGGGTTATACTAGATGACGCCGATGTAAGCCGTGTGTCCTGTAAACCGTTATCAGCTTATTCCTTCGCGATTAAAAGGTCTCGGAAGAGAAGATAGTAGGCGTAGTGGGCTATGTTAAGATTTTTTGTTCTGTGCGATGCTTCACTGGATAAATATATGTGATCATCACAGTGTTCCTTTGAAGAACTACTATATATTAAGGTCTCTTTCATCCCATGGCAACAATATAAATAAACTCAAAAAGTAGTATTTTATAGAACTACTATACGAATGCATTTCTATCGGCAATACGGTGCAATGGAGCAAATACCGTTCGGGAGCTTAATTTCTGTCCGCATATAGTACACTAAAATAGACTTCTCAATATACTAATGATATAAAGTAGAACCAGGAGAGACGAGGAGATGAGGGTATGACGAAAAGTGAAGGATCTGGATTCCTCTTAGAACTGCTCCATAAAATGGGAGGTTATATTGACGAAAACGGAATGCTTCAACTGAAAAAAGGATTTTGCATAGGAGAGAAGATCCCGCCTCATGGGAGTGTGTTCCGGGAGATTGCAGCCAATGTGGAAAAAGCGTACGGCGAAGCGGGGCTGTGTGGATTAGGCGATATGGAAGGACGGATGATCCATCAGTTCAGGATGTATATCGACCGGCATAATATTGCGTATATCAGGAAGTATTTTAAGAAAGACGGGATGACGGATGAAGAAGCATTAGAGGCATATGTATATGCGCCGGCAGAGCACGGCGGCATGGGCGGCGGGAAGATGCTTCGGGAACCGGCAAGATTCCATAATAAGTATCCGGCGGGTTCAAGTTACTGGCGGTATCAGCGCAAAAGGGAGAACAAGAAGCGGCTTACTCCGGATTTTCACTCGGAATTTATCATAGATCCGGAGGGGAATTTCGTCAGTCAGTGGAATGTATTGGAGGAAGATGAATGCGGGAGGATCATCAGTGATATCGAATACTACCGGCGGAAGTATCAGGAACCGGGGAACCATAGAGGGAGCGACGGCAGGCAGAGGAATTGGGAAGAAGCGATGCGGCAGATCATGGATACGGAATCCTTCAACTATGCCTCGAAAAATGACAAGGTGCATCAAAGGCTGGATATCCAACCTCCCGGACAATTTGACTCAGATCTAAGACGGCAGATCTCGCAGGAGTGGAAGAGCCCCTGCAAACATGCAAAGGCTCTTAGAGATCTGAAAAATCGTTATCGCTATCGTTCGGACAAAGGGGATGGATATTCTGTATAAGAAGGAACCTTTATATTTCCGGAGACAGGGGAGAGGTAAATTCTTTCAACAATTCCTGATAGAGACGGCAGACGGGGAGCCCGACTACATTGCTGTAATCCCCGCTGATGCATCTTACATGGATGGCAAATGATCCCTGTATCCCATAGGCGCCTGCTTTGTCTAACGGTTCGCCGCTCTCCACGTAGGCGCGCAGGTCTTCTTTACAGATCGGGCAGAAGGTGACGTCTGTAGATTCATAGAAAGTACGGGTGTGTACCTTTCCCTTTTTTGAAATGATCAGAGACACGCCGGTATAGACCTGATGGGTGCGGTCCGCGAGCATCGACAGCATATCGTAGGCTTCTTGTTTGTCGGCAGGCTTTCCAAGAATCTCATCCCGGTATACGACGATGGTGTCTGCGCCGATCACAACACAATTCTCTTCTTTGTGACGGTGGAATACATCCGCCGCTTTCTGTGCCGCCAGTTCTGTCACGATTTCCGAAGGAGCCGTCTTTGTATAGGTTTCTTCGGCAAGAGAGGGGATGATCTCGAATTGGAATCCTGCCTGTGTCAGTAATTCTTTCCTTCTCGGCGAAGCCGATGCCAGTATGTATTTCATAGCGCCTCCTTATCTACAGATCTTCTTCTAACATCCGGAGCCCCGCGGTACTGGTAACCGGAAGAGAGAAGGTGATTCCTCCCGCAGGGCTTTGCGGCCCGGCATGTTCCATGATCGCCCGCATGATGGTATTCTTCTGCTGTGTGCGGACGACGATAAATATCATTTCTTTTTCTTCGGCAAGAGAGATCCCGAGAAATCGTTTGGCATGTTCCACGCCGGTTCCTTTGGCGTGGATCACGGTTCCGCCCGGGGCGTTCGCGCTTCTGGCGGCATCCATGATCGTCTCGATATATCCTGCATTCGCGATGGTGATCAAAAGTTCATATTCGGTGTTCTGCAACGTGCTTTCCTCCTTTATAGATAATTCCTGGCCGACGAACAGATACTGCAATGTCTTTTTTCCTCCGACGCTGCTTAGAGGGATCAGGAAGGCGATCCCTCTTCCGGGGATATCGATCTTTACCTGTGAGTACAACTCCTTCTTTAGCAGCTTCCAGGTATCCCAGGTAACGAACGAAAAATAAAGAGTCTTTCCCGTCGCCTCGATCCCCAGGTAGTCGAGGACTGCGCTGCTTGCCGTGCCTTCCCCAAGGACGGTCAGTGTAATGTGAATGTTATGCAGCTTGAAAAACTGGATGAATTTCTCCCGCATTCCCCGGTTGGTGATGATGCCAAGCAAATATACGGCGTTCATAAAATTCCCTCCCAATATCTTCCCAATATCTTAATGCATTTATAGTTCTATAATATCATCATCCGCCAGAATATCAAGATAGGAGACGGAGATTGTCTGCGTTTCGGCAGTGTCTTGTTTCGCTGTGCGGTATTTGTAGACGGCGCCCTGGATCTGTATGGCGATCAGGGGCGTCATGGATACCATTGCCACGATACCAAATGCGTCTCTGACGATATTTCCCTCTACAGCCTGGCAGGCGCCCATGGCAAATGGGAGGAGGAAGGTTGCCGTCATCGGTCCGGACGCGACGCCGCCGGAATCGAATGCGATGGCGGTGAAGATCTTCGGCACAAAGAAGGACAGGCAGATGGCGATCACGTATCCGGGAAGGATGAGCCAGAAGACGGAGATCCCTGTCAGCACCCGGATCATAGCGAGGCCGACAGATACCGCGACGCCAAGAGAGAGGCTCACTCCCATGGAGCCGCCGGAGATGGCGCCGGAGGTGATCTCTTCCACCTGTTCCATCAGGACATAGACGGCAGGTTCTGCTTTTACAATAAAGAATCCGATCGTCATACCGATGGGGATCAGGATAAAGCGGAAGGGCAGGGCTGCGATCATCTGTCCCAGATGATTTCCGGCAGGCATGAATCCCACGTTCACTCCGGTCAGAAATAAAACCAGTCCTATATATGTATAAGCAATACCGATGATGATCTTCAGAAGGGTTTTTTTCTTTAATTTCAACGAGACGATCTGAAAAGCCGCAAAAAATATTGCAATGGGCAGAAGGGAGACCATGATCTCCTTTATATATTCCGGGAATCCGGCTGCAAAATACTGTCCAAGCGCCACGGAATCCTGAAGATCCGGAAGTCCGGGCGGCGTATAGGAGGTGTTCTCGGGATGGTAGAGAAGCCCCAGAGCCAGTACGGCAAGGATTGGACCGATGGAACAGAGCGCAACGAGCCCGAAGCTGTCGACCTCTGCGTGTTTGTCGCTTCGCACAGCGGCGAAACCAACACCCATGGACATGATGAAGGGGACGGTCATAGGCCCTGTCGTCACGCCGCCGGAGTCGAATGCCACCGCCAGGAAGTCCTCCGGCACCAGGAACGCAAGCCCGAATACGATCAAATAGAACACGATCAGAAGCGGCGGAAGCGAGATGGAGAACAGCATACGCAGGACTGCGATCGCCAGGAAGAAACCGACTCCGAATGCCACGGCAAAGATCAGGATATGATTCGGAACGGAAGGCACTTGTTCGGCAAGAACCTGGAGGTCAGGCTCTGAGACGGTGATCAGGCATCCCAGCAGGAAGCACAGGAAGAGGACGATCTGGAGTTTCATAGATTTTGCCATATTCGTTCCTACCCGTTCTCCCATAGGCGTCATGGCAAGTTCCGCACCCAGCGTAAAGAACATCATGCCGATGACAAGAAGCACTGCGCCGAACAGAAAGAGCAGAAGAATACTCGGCGGGATCGGCGCGATGGTAAAGCTCAAGAACAATACGATCCCTATAATAGGAAGTACCGCTTTCAATGCTTCTTCTAATTTTTCGGATAATTTTGTCTGGTAAAAATTCATGAATAGAAGGATCCTTTCTTGTATGATCTTAGAACAGCGATGAAAATTCAGCACATTCTGTTGTATATACTGTAGCATAATTTACGAAAGCAGCGCAACTTCAATCCGAGCCTTAACGGTTTCTTAACAGGCTTGCAAAGCCCGGATGAATTCGTTATAATTAGAGGGAATATTGAGAATGCAGAGAATATATAGCAGAAATATGGAGGATGAAAAAGATGTATATCAGTGAGATCAGAACGTCCGCTCCGACAGACGAGCGTATGCCTTTAGAAAGAAAGATGTATGAGACATTGGATAGATTGAAGATCGCTTATGAACAGGTGGATAATGATCCGGCTGCATCCATGGAGGAATGCGCCGCGATAGACGAGGCGATCGGGACAGAGATCCGTAAGAATGTGTTCCTGTGCAACCAGAAGAAGACTACCTTCTTTCTGTTGGTAATGCCGGCGGACAAGGCTTTTGATACGGCTTCTTTCAGCAAGAAATTAGGAGTATCCCATATGTCGTTCGCGCCGCCGGAGAAGATGATGGAGCATCTGGGGACTACGCCGGGATCTGCAAGCGTGGCGGGACTTTTGACGGATGAGGATGATTATGTACAGGTGATCGTGGATAAAGAGGTGGCGGACGCAGAGTGGTTCGGATGCAATCCGGGGATCAATACCAGCCATCTGAAGTTCAGGACGAAGGATCTGCTGAATAAGTTCCTTCCGGCAATCCACCATAGGGCAAGGATCGTGGCGCTGTAAGAGATACATGACAAGAAAACGCGCCGAAGCGGCGGATGAGTATAAAGAAGGATTTGAAAGTAATAAGATAGTAAATAAGGAGCAGAATAACAGATGAAGACATCAGAAGATTTAAGGCAGCTGCTGGATCGGATCGACCACAGAGGATACCCTGCATACAAGGATACGAAGGGAGTATACCAGTTTGGGAAATATATACTTTCCATTGACCATGTACAGGGGGATCCGTTCGCGGCGCCGTCCAGGTTAAGTGTCAGGGTGCCGGGGCGTATCGCCGGATTTACCGAAGAATTATTTGACAAGAAGCATAAAAGGATAGCGCTGCAGGATGAGCTGATCCGTAATTTCCGGAATCAGATACAGCAGTATTCCTTTCAGGCGAAGGGGTCGGGAAAGAGCGGCGTCATCAGTGTGACCCGGTGTTCCCAGGAGATCCTGGAGAGAACGGCGTGTGAGATCGAAACCAGAAGCGGTGATGTGACGGTAAGGTTCGAAGTTGGATTTCCTGCCAACGGAAGAACGATCAATGCCAGAGAGCTTAAGAAGATCTTGTATGATTTCCTCCCTGCCTGTGTGGAGAAAGCGCTGTACTACAGGCGGCTTGATAAGAAGAAGGTACGTGACGTGATGGAACTCTCCGAAGACCGTGAATTCATCCGAAGCCAGCTGGAAGTGAAAGGACTTGCCGCATTTGTTGCGAACGGATCTGTCCTTCCGAGAGAATCCGGCGTGTCGCAGCGTCCGATGAAAGGCGCCGTTCCGTTCGTATCGCCGAAGTCTATGGAAGTGACGATGGAACTTCCGTATAAAGGAACCATCAGCGGTATGGGGATCCCAAGAGGCGTTACGCTGATCGTAGGCGGCGGATACCATGGCAAATCGACACTCTTAAAAGCATTGGAAACGGGAGTATATCCGCATATTGCAGGGGACGGAAGAGAATATGTGGTAACGGATGACGCGGCAATGAAGATCCGGGCGGAGGACGGACGCAGTATCAAACATACGGATATTTCCATGTTCATCAATGATCTGCCCAACGGTAAGGATACGACTGCCTTTGATACGGAAGATGCCAGCGGGAGCACCTCCCAGGCTGCGAATGTGATAGAGAGTATGGAAGCAGGGACGACGGTGTTCCTGATCGACGAAGATACCAGCGCTACGAATTTCATGGTGAGGGACGAGCTGATGCAGCGGGTGATCCACCGGGATATGGAACCGATCACGCCGTTCATCGAACGGGTAAGAGAGCTCTATGAGAAGTTTGGGATCTCTACGATCATCGTGGCGGGAAGCTCCGGCGCGTATTTTCAGGTGGCGGATACAATTGTACAGATGGACCGCTATGTGCCAAGAGAGATCACGAAGCTTGCCAAAGACGCCGCGATGGATTATCCGCAGCTTAAGCTTCCCGAGGGCGGTATACGTAAGCCTTCTTTTGATCGTAAGATCCGCAGCAATCCGGATATCAGGAGCAAAGGACGCGTTAAGATCAAGACCATGGGAAGAGACGGCGTTATGCTGAATCATGAGACGATCGATCTAAGGTACGTAGAGCAGCTGACGGACAGCGAACAGCTGACTGCGCTTGGAAATATCGTCAAATATCTGGAAGAGCGGGGATTCGACGGACGAAAGACGCTGGGAGAGGCGATCGAATCGCTCTGCAAGGAGCTGGATAGGAAAGGGTTAGGTGCAGTATGTGACGGCAGTTACCTTCCGGGCAATCTTGCGATGCCAAGGAGGCAGGAGATCTATGCCTGTCTGAATCGTTACCGCTGTCTGGGAACCGTAAGATCGCGGAGATGACAAAAGCTGCTCGGGAAGAGGAACCGTAAGATCGCGGAGATGACAAAAAGCTGCTCGGGAAGAATATGTTGTCTGCGGAAATGAAGGAACATAAAGAAGGGAATGTGAGAGGGGGATTTTATGAGAGTGATCGCAGGAAGCGCCAGAAGAACACAATTGAAGACATTAGACGGGATGGATACAAGGCCAACGACTGACCGCATCAAAGAGACTCTGTTCAATATGCTTGCCCCTTATCTGTATGACAGCATATTTCTGGATCTGTTTGCCGGAAGCGGCGGGATCGGGATCGAAGCGTTAAGCAGAGGCGCGATGGAAGCAGTGTTTGTCGAGAAGAATCCCAAGGCGATGGAGTACATCAAGGAGAATCTGGAGCGGACACATCTTAAGCGTAAGGGGATGACGATGTCCATGGATGTCATGACGGCTCTCTATAAGCTGGAGGGAGAGAAACAATTTGATTATATCTTTATGGATCCGCCGTATGGGCAGGATCTGGAACAGAAGGTCCTTGCCTATCTGTCGGGATCTTCCCTGCTGTCTTTTGACGGAGTGATCATTGTGGAGACGTCGAAGGATACGTCCCTGGAATATGTAAAAGAGCTTGGTTTTTCGATCATCAAAACAAAAGAATATAAGACGAATAAGCATGTGTTTGTGGAACCGTCGGGAAGGAAAGGGATATGTTAAGAGGAGTCTATCCGGGAAGCTTCGACCCTGTTACGTACGGACATCTCGATGTGATCCGGCGTTCGGCGCGGCTGGTAGATGAATTAATTGTCGGAGTCTTGAATAATAAAGCAAAAAGTCCGTTGTTTTCCGTGGAAGAACGTGTTAAAATGTTAGAGAATGTAACAAAAGATATGTCAAATGTAAAGATTATTCCATTTGAAGGATTGTTAGTAGATTTTGCCTGCAAGGTGGATGCAGGGATGGTAATACGTGGATTGAGGGCGATCACGGACTTTGAATATGAACTGCAGATGGCGCAGACGAATCATAAGATGGCGCCGGGGGTAGAGACCGTGTTTCTGACAACCAGTTTGGAATATTCGTATCTGAGTTCTACCACGGTGAAGGAAGTAGCTGCTTTTGGCGGAGATATTTCGCAGTTTGTGCCGGATACTGTCGCGGACAGAATTACAGAGAAGATGAAGAAGAAGGAGAGTGTAGATGTATGAGTAGCCGTATTGAACAGATTATTGATGAAATCGAAGAATATATTGACAGCTGCAAATTTCAGCCGTTGTCTACATCCAAGATCATCGTGAATAAGGATCAGATGGATGAATTGCTTCGTGAGCTTCGTATGAAGACTCCGGACGAGATCAAGCGTTATCAGAAGATCATTGCCAATAAGGATGCGATCCTGGCAGACGCCCAGTCAAAGGCAGACAGCATGATCGAGGAAGCGCAGATCCATACGAGCGAACTGGTCAGCGAGCATGAGATCATGCAGCAGGCATATGCCCAGGCGAACGAGATCGTAACGGCAGCTACGGAACAAGCGCAGGAGATCCTGGATCATGCGACAAGGGACGCCAACGATATCCGGATCGGCGCCATGCAGTATACGGATGATCTTCTGGCGAATGCAGAGAGTATCATCGGGCACACGCTTGACAGTTATACCACGAAGTACGACGGGCTTGTGAATTCTCTGCAGGAGTGTTATGACATGGTGCGCAACAATCGTTCGGAACTTGAGGTCCCGGAACAGTCTGCGGAAGGGCTTGAAGCAGAGTACGGAGGCGCGGAATACGAAAGCGCAGAACCGGAACCGGAGTATATGGCGAATGAAGAGGGGACGCTCGTATAAGTTCATAGTGTCAGCAAAGCAGCAGATACCCATAGATCAAAAGGCTGGTGACCATTGCGGTTGCCAGCTTTTCTATGATATAAGGAAGGATCGGGAACCCGGCGTCTTGTACCATGGACCTGGTCTGCGCTGCGGCGCACCATCCTCCGAAAGCGGCAAGCGAAAGAGCGTATATGATCCTGGCATTTTGCGCAAGCTCACTCTGGCACAGCATCGTCACACCGGTCGTGAGTTCCAGGGAGGGGAGGAGGACGGAGGTAAAAAGCGCATTTTGGCAGGGGATCTGTCCGATGAGACTGGTGCAGATAGAAAAGAGTATTATGTATCCGCCGATGCGGGTGATGGTCTCAAAGCCGTCCATAATACATGGATCCAGGGCGGTGAGGACAGGAGCAGGAGCGGCGGATTCTTG
Source organism: Dorea sp. 5-2 (assembly GCF_000403455.2). Lineage (GTDB taxonomy): Bacteria > Bacillota > Clostridia > Lachnospirales > Lachnospiraceae > Sporofaciens. The sequence goes on from NZ_KE159770.1 coordinate 34,034, forward strand.
CCGGACGCGGCGGCAGATGTCCGGCGGTATGCGATAGATCCTCCGGAAGAGGAAGCTTAACAGGACGGGCGCGGATAAGGTAAGGAAAAGAAGCGGGAGAGTCATCGCCGTGCAGTTCAGGTTCTGCCATATGATGTAACTTATGATGAACATCGGGCTTGTATTATTGCAGAAAGACAGCAGGTATCTTCCTTCCTTTTCAGATATACGGCGTTCCCTTAGAAGATCTGCGGCAACCTTGCCGCCCATGGGACATCCGCAGAGAAATCCCGTCAGTACGGCAAAGGCTCCAAAAGGCGATACACAAAAGAGCCTGCAGAGGACGGGCGATATGATGCGTGAGATCACGTCGATGGCTCCTGTGCGGATCAGAAGATTGGATAAGATGATGAATGGAAGGAGCGTGGGAAGGACTGTGTTAAACCAAAGAAGCAGCCCGGAGCTTGCGCCCTGGAACACGGTCTGGGGGAATAGGAGCATACAGACAAAGAGGCAGATCATAAAGGTGATAGAGAGTATCTGTTTCATAGATATTAGGTCCTTTGGCGTGTCACTTTGATATATTCTATGGATTTGGTTGATTTTTTATGAAGACTGTCACATAATAGAAGTACACAAATAGATCATCAGATCATCTAAGAAAGAGAGGAATAAGACGATGGCAGTGTTAGAGAATGTGGAGCCTAAGAAGGTATTTCAGTTTTTTGAGGAGATTTGCCGGATTCCGCATGGAACCTTTGATACAAAGCGTATCAGCGACTATTGCGTTTCTTTTGCGAAAGAACGCGGACTGGAAGTGATCCAGGACGAAGTCAACAATGTGATCATCAAGAAACCCGGAACGGCAGGATATGAGGATTGCGAGCCGGTGATCCTGCAGGGCCATATTGATATGGTATGTGAGAAGACGGCAGATTCTGCCCATGATTTTAAGACGGATGGATTGGAGCTTTATATTGAAGACGGATATCTGAAGGCAAAAGATACGACTCTTGGAGGGGACGACGGGATCGCGGTTGCGATGGCTATGGCGGTCCTGGACAGCGACGATATCCCGCATCCTCCGATCGAAGCCCTGTTTACCGTAGACGAAGAGGTCGGCATGGGAGGCGCCGATGCGGTTGACCTGTCGCTGCTAAGAGGAAGGAAACTGATCAATATGGATTCTGAGACAGAAGGAATCCTGACAACGGGATGTGCCGGCGGTATCCGCTATGAAGTCTCTCTTCCGATCAGGAAGGAGAAGGTTAGCGGAGACAAGATCACGATCAGAGTACATGGTTTACTGGGCGGGCATTCCGGTATGGAGATCCATAAGCAGCGCGGAAATGCGAGTAAGATGATGGGACGACTGCTGTACCGGCTTGCCAAAGAAGTTCCGTTTCATCTGGTCTGCATCAACGGCGGGACGAAGGATAACGTGATCACACCGGACGCCGATGCCGAGATACTTGTAGAGCCTGGTAAGGAACAAGAGGTTCTTGCCGTGGTTGACGAGATGAAGAAGATCTGGACGGAGGAATTCATGGGAGAAGAACCAGGACTTCAGGCGGACGCTGCGGTGTCTCAGGGAGCCGGGTGTGAAGCGATGGATCAGGATTCTACGAAGCACGTGATCGCGTATCTGCTGCTTTGCCCCAATGGCTGCCAGGAGTACAGCCGGAAGATAGAAGGAGTTGTTGAGACTTCTCTGAATCTCGGTATCCTGGAGACGAAGGAAGACTGTGTCCGGATGATACATCAGATCAGAAGTTCTGTGGAAACCAGGAAATATCAGCTGCAGGAGCAGTTGGAACAGTGTGTCAAAGCTGTGGGGGGAGAAGGAACGATCACGAATGAATATCCGGCGTGGCAGTATGATCCGGACTCCGGGCTGCGCCAGATCATGGCGGACACCTATAAAGAACTCTATGGAAAAGAACCTGTCATAGCGGTCATACATGCCGGACTGGAATGCGGCCTTTTCCTTGGAAAACGTCCGGATCTTGACTGCGTATCTTTTGGCCCGGATGTCATAGATGTACATTCGGTCAATGAAGCTTTGAATCTTGCGTCTACGCAGAGAGTATGGGAACACTTGAAAGCGATCCTTAAAAACTGCAGATAACATATCAGATCATGATCCGGTATAGAAGGTACAAAGACCGGCTCCTGCGAATAAGGAGCCGGTCTTTTTCATATAGTGAGAAAAAAGGCTATTTTATGCAGAGACAAAAAATGAAAAAACTGATCATATCTCTTATTCTTATTTCTTTTTTCACCGTTCTGGGAACTGACCACTTAAAGGAGAGGGGACAGTATCATACGCTTCAGCAAAAGACAATTGAAGATCCGCAATTCCGGCGGGATTTTTTCTCGGATTCCATGCGCCAGAATAAAGACAATTTATCAGAGGAGTGTAAAACTTTCCTCGAGAATGTGGAAAACGATGTGGATTATCACCCGATTCCTAAATCTATTGTGGATAACTCTCTGAAAATCTCGTATTCAGACGGGTGGATGGCGGAACGAAAATACAAGGGAAGCAGCGGCCATGAGGGCACGGATATCATGGCAAACGTTGATAAACGGGGGGTTTACCCGGTTGTCAGCATGACAGAAGGGGAGATCACGAACCTGGGATGGCTAGAAAAAGGCGGATATCGCGTCGGAATTACGTCAAATAGTGGTATTTATTATTACTACGCTCACTTAGACTCGTATGCCGGGCTTCAAAAAGGGCAGAAAGTCAGGGCGGGAACGTTGTTAGGGTACATGGGGGATTCCGGATATGGGCCGGAAGGGACGAAAGGACAGTTCGCGGTGCATCTGCATGTCGGGATCTACTCTTTTAAGGACGGAAAGGAGATCAGTGTCAATCCCTATTATGTCCTGTTGTCTCTGGAAGATAAGAAGTTAGAATACGAGTATCAGCTTCCATAATTTTCGCAGATATGTTATACTATGAAATACGTGAATTTTAGGAATTATTATGGTACAAATGAATTGACAAGTGAATTGACATAAGAATCAGGAGGAAATATGAATCTGCCAGCCTCATTTGAAGAAAAGATGCGTACCCTGCTTGGGGAAGAGATGGACGCATATCTTGCATGTTATGAAGAACCCAGGTATTACGGCATGCGGGTGAATACCAGTAAGATCAGCGCAGAAGAATTCCGGAAGATCTGTCCCTTTGAGATCACGCCGATCCCGTGGATTAAGAACGGCTTCTATTATGACGGGGAGCATGTCTCTCCGGCAAAGCATCCATATTATTTTGCCGGATTATACTATCTTCAGGAACCAAGCGCCATGACTCCGGCGAACCGGCTGCCGGTAGAGCCGGGGGATAAGGTTCTGGACGTCTGTGCGGCGCCGGGGGGAAAAGCGACGGAATTAGGAGCGAGGCTTAGAGGAGAAGGGCTTCTGGTCGCTAACGATATCAGCAGTTCGAGGGCAAAAGGGCTGCTTAAGAATATAGAAGTCTTTGGAATCGGAAATATTCTGGTGCTCAGTGAAGAACCGGGGAAATTAGAACAGTATTTTACGGAATATTTCGACAAGATATTGATCGACGCGCCTTGTTCGGGAGAAGGCATGTTCCGCAAGGATAAGAAGATGGTGAAAGCCTGGGAAGAGCATGGTCCGGAGTATTTTTGCAAGATCCAGAGAAGTATCATCCTGCAGGCGGCGCGGATGCTGAAACCAGGCGGTATGATGCTGTATTCGACCTGCACCTTTGACAGCCGGGAGAATGAGTCCATTATCGGACAATTACGGAAAGAGTATCCAAAGTTTCAGATTCTTGAGATCGCTTCTTACGAAGGATTCCGGGAAGGGATGCCCGAAGCGATGGAAGATCCGGACGAAGAGATCAGAAAAACGGTTCGGATCTTCCCGCACAGGATGAAAGGTGAAGGGCATTATCTGGCGCTTCTCAGGAAGGGAGAAGCGGTCATTCCCGGAGAGCTTCCTGTGAAGAAGAAAGGCGCAGGCAAGATCCCGGAGGCGGTTGATGAATTCTTCAGGGATGTTTCATGGAGGCTTGACGGCGCGCGGCTAGATATCCATGGAGAACGGGTCTATTATATGCCGCAAGGGCTTCCTGATGTCCGGGGGATCCGTTTTCTCCGTACAGGGCTGTTGCTCGGGGAGCTTAAGAAGAACCGTTTTGAACCAAGCCAGGCGCTGGCGATGTATCTGAAGAAGGAAGAATATGCGCATTGTATCGACTTGCCGGCAGAAGATGAACGGATCAGGAGATACCTGAAGGGAGAGACGCTGGATGTGGAAGAACTGGTGCCGGTGAAGGAGAAAGGGTGGAGGCTCGTCTGTGTGGACGGGTATCCGCTTGGATGGGGGAAATTAAGCAAAGGCATGCTGAAGAATAAGTATTTGCCGGGATGGAGGTTATGCTGATGATCCGTCTGGATAAATATCTGGCGGATATGGGGATCGGTACCCGCCAGGAAGTGAAAAAACATATCCGGAAAGGACAGATCACGGTAAACGGGGAGGCGGTTACCGCCCCTGAGACGAAGGTCTGCGAAGGGAAAGATGAAGTAAAGATGGATGGGAAGCCGGTCTCTTACGCTTCTTATGAATATTATATGCTCCATAAACCGTCAGGCGTTGTATCTGCGACAGAGGATCCAAGGGAGCGGACGGTGATCGATCTGATCCGGGAGAAGAAGCGGAAGGATCTGTTCCCGGTGGGGCGTCTTGATAAGGATACGGAAGGGCTTCTTCTGATCACCAATGACGGAGTGCTCGCCCACAGCCTGTTGTCCCCGAAGAAACACGTGGATAAGACTTATTATGCGCGGATCCAGGGATGTGTGACCAGGGAAGACGTGGAGCGGTTCGCCGCCGGGCTTGACATCGGATCAGAGGGAGCGAAAGAGCGGACACGCCCGGGGGTATTGGAGATCTTGAAAAGCGGTGAAGAATCGGAGATCCGCCTTACGATACAGGAAGGAAAATATCACCAGGTTAAGCGGATGTTCGAAGCCGTAGGTAAGAAGGTTCTGTATCTTAAGCGGGAGCGTATGGGAACGCTTTGCCTGGATGAGGGATTAAAGCCGGGAGAGTACCGGAGCCTGACGAAAAAGGAATTGGAATACTTGCAAATGAATCAAAAAGGAGTCAGCAGATGATAGAGACAAAGATGTTGGACGGGATTGACGCGGTCATATTTGACATGGATGGCACACTGATCGATTCGATGTGGATCTGGCCGTCGATCGACGAGGTATATCTTAAGAAATATAACCTGGTTGAACCGGAGAATTTTCATGAAGATATAGAAGGAATGAGTTATACGGAAGTATCGCAGTATTTTCTCGAGGCGTTTCCGACCCTTTCCTGCACGCAGCAGGAGATCATGGACGAATGGACGGAGATGGCGCGTGAACGCTATATGAACGAAGCGCCGTTGAAGGAAGGCGCCCGTGAGTTCATTCTGGAGATGAGGCGGCAGGGGAAGAAGATCGGGATCGCGACAAGCAATGGAAGGATCCTGGTGGAGGATACGCTTAAGGCATTAGAAGCGGCGGAATTGTTCGACGTGGTGAGAACGGCGTGCGAGGTGGCAAAAGGGAAGCCCGCGCCGGACGTCTATCTGCTGGCGGCAAAAGATATGGAGGTAGATCCCGGACGCTGCCTTGTGTTCGAGGATGTTCCGATGGGAATTCTGGCAGGGAAGAATGCGGGCATGAAGGTATGCGCCGTGGATGATGAATTCTCCAGGTATCAGGAAGAGAAGAAGAGAAGCCTTGCGGATTATTACATATACAGTTATGATGATATCAAGAATGAAACATATGAAGTATTGTAGATAGAAATCATCAAGAATGAAACATATGAAGTATTGTAGATAGAAATTATGACGGAGAAATACAGATATGGGGTGGAATAGATGAGTGCGGGGTTTTTGCCTGTCTCGCGGCAGGAGATGGAAGCGCGCGGTTGGAACAGAGTGGACTTTGTCTATATATCGGGGGATGCCTATGTGGATCATCCTTCCTTTGGACATGCGGTCATCACAAGGGTTTTAGAAGCACATGGGTATAAAGTCGGGATCATCGCACAGCCTGACTGGAAGGATCCTTCCAGTGTGACGGAGTTTGGAGAGCCGCGTCTTGGGTTCCTTGTCTCAGCCGGGAATATGGACTCCATGGTAAATCATTATTCCGTGTCGAAAAAGCACAGGAAGACGGATGCATTTTCACCCGGGGGCGTGATGGGGAAGCGGCCGGATTATGCGGTTACTGTCTATGGCAATCTGATCCGGCAGACGTATAAGAAGGTTCCGGTCATCCTGGGCGGCATAGAAGCAAGCTTAAGAAGGCTTGCGCATTATGACTACTGGTCTGACAGGCTCAGGCGGTCCGTACTTCTGGATTCGGGCGCCGATCTGATCTCCTATGGTATGGGGGAGCGTTCTATTGTGGAGATTGCAGAAGCGCTGGACAGCGGGATTGCGATCCATGATATCACCTTCATTCCGGGAACCGTCTACAAGACGAAGGACGCAGGCGGAGTATATGATGCGGTTATGCTGCCCGGCTATGAAGAGATGAAGAAAGATAAGACTTTATATGCCAAAAGCTTCTATACACAATATTGTAATACGGATCCTTTCTCCGGGAAACGGTTGGTGGAACCTTACGGGGAGCGCCAGTATATCGTACAGAATCCTCCTGCCATGCCGCTTGATCAGACGGAGATGGACGAGGTCTATGGTTATCCCTATATGCGGACGTATCACCCGTCCTATGAGGGGGAAGGCGGCGTACCGGCGATCGCGGAAGTGAAGTTTAGCCTGATCAGCAACAGGGGGTGTTTTGGCGGTTGTAATTTCTGCGCGCTTACCTTTCATCAGGGGCGGATCGTACAGACAAGGAGCCACGATTCTCTGGTAAGAGAGGCAGAACGTTTCTTGGATGACAGCGATTTCAAGGGTTATATCCATGACGTAGGCGGGCCTACGGCAGATTTCCGGCATCCGTCCTGTGAGAAGCAGATGGTATGCGGAGTGTGCAAAGAAAAGCAGTGCCTCTATCCAAAGCCGTGCAGGAACTTAAGGGCGGAGCATAGAGATTATATCGCGCTGCTTCGCCGTCTGAGAAGCATTCCCGGTATAAAGAAGGTTTTTATCCGTTCCGGGATCCGGTTTGACTATGTCCTGGCGGATCAGGAGGATCGTTTTCTGAATGAGTTGTGCGAGCATCATGTAAGCGGACAGCTTAAAGTTGCGCCGGAGCATGTGTCGGACGCGGTGCTCCGGATGATGGGAAAGCCGCAGAACAGCGTTTACCAGTCTTTTGTGAAAAAGTACGAAGCGATCAATCGGAGACTGGGAAAGAAGCAGTACCTTGTACCGTATCTGATGTCTTCTCATCCTGGTTGTACCATGAAAGAAGCGGTCAGGCTTGCGGAATATCTCCGGGATCTGGGCTATATGCCGGAGCAGGTGCAGGATTTCTACCCGACTCCTTCCACGATTTCGACTTGTATGTATCATACCGGGGTAGATCCAAGAGATATGAAACCGGTATATGTGCCGAAGGATCCTCATGAAAAAGCGATACAGAGGGCGTTGATCCAGTACCGGGATCCGAAGAATTATGACCTGGTCCTGGAAGCCCTGCAGAAGACAGGGCGGATGGATCTGGTGGGGTACGGCAGACAATGTCTGTTAAGGCCGCGTCCGGGGCAGGGGGCAGCCGCCCGGTCCGCAGGGCAGTCCTGCGGGCAGGGACAACAGAAAACAAGATTAAAGAATAATGGGAAAGCCGGAAAGAAAAAGACCATCCGGAATGTTCATAAGAAGAAAACAAGGAGCAGCTGAATCAGAAAAAGGAGATAGTAGAATGAGAATCGCGGTTGTAACAGGGGCGTCGTCCGGGATCGGAAGAGAATTTGCGCTTCAGATCCCGAAGGTATATAAGCGCCTGGATGAGATATGGGTAGTGGCAAGGAGGACAGAACGCCTGAAAAATCTGCAGAAACAGTGTCCTGTTCCGGTCAGGATCTTTGACGGAGATATGCAGAGGGATTATATATATGAACGGATCGAAAGAGAGATGGAGCGGCAGGGAGCCGATATCCGTATGTTGGTCAACGCCGCCGGTTACGGGAAGACGGGCGTCTTTGGCGAGATCGATCCGGATGAGCAGTTGGGGATGATCGCTTTGAATTGTCATGCATTGACGAAAATCATCCAGATATGCTTGCCTTATTTGTCCAAGGGAAGTAGAATAGTAAATGTTGCATCGGCTGCGGCTTTTTCACCGCAGCCGGGATTCGCGGTATACGCCGCTTCGAAATCTTATGTCTATAGCCTGTCCAGGGCGCTTGGGGCGGAGCTAAAGAGCCGGGGGATCGTCGTGACGGCGGTCTGTCCGGGACCGGTGGCTACGGAATTCTTCCTGCGGTCAGGCACTCTGCCGAATCCCTTCAAAGACGCGGTGGGGGCAGATGTAAAGCAGGTAGTCCGCCAGGCGCTTCAGGATTCGGTCAGGAGGAAGCCGGTATCGGTATACGGGGCTTTGATGAAATCCCTTAGGATTGCCGCCAGGCTCATACCGGATTCGATGATCACAGAGATCCTCCGGCGGATGAATAAGATCGGATAGTCTTTTGGACGGAATGAAATAAGATGAGGGAGTATAAGGGATATGAAGATTGAGAAGGGAAATCCTGGTTATATCAAAGCGAGGAAAACAAAATATCTGATATGGGCGCTTGTGGAATTCGCGGTCGTGCTTGCCATATTTATCCTTGGATATGTCCAGACAGGAACACGGAAAAATCTATTGACGGTCGTGGCTGCGGTGGGATGTCTGCCAGCCGCCAAGATGTTGGTTGAATTCATCGTCATGTATCCGTATAAAGGGATAGAGGAAGAGAAATACCAGGAGATCAATGAAAAGGCGCCGCTGATCCTGCGTCTGTATGATATGCTGATCTCCAGTCCGCAGAAGCTTATGCCGATAGATGCGCTCGTGATATCCGGGCATATCGTCTGCGGTTATACGAGCAGCCCCAAGACGGATGAGGATTTTCTTGCAAAATATCTTAAGAAGACATTGGAAGACAATCATTATGATAAGATGACCGTAAAGATCTTCCATGATTATAAGATGTTTCTTGCCAGGGCAGAAGGGATGAACAATATCGCGTCTGTGGAGCAGCCGGAGAATAACCGGAGAGAACGAAAGATCCGGGATACTCTATTCACGGTCTGCATGTAGACGGAAAGCGGGTTGTGCGGTATGAGAGAGATCATAGTCAGAGAAAACGAAGCGGGGCAGAGGCTGGATAAATTCCTCAGGAAATATATGAGCGAAGCGCCGGGAAGTTTTCTGTATAAGATGCTACGCAAGAAGAATATCGTATGGAATGGGAAAAAGGCGACCGGAAGCGAGAAATTAAAGGAAGGGGATCGTATCCGTCTGTTTTTGTCGGACGAGACCATCCGGCAGTTTTCGGCAGAGGCGCAGCCGCAGGGCGGACAGGAGATGGTCCCTGTGGGGATGATACCGGATATCATATATGAAGACAGGCATATCCTGCTTCTGAATAAGCCAGCCGGAATGTTGTCTCAGAAGGCAAAGAAAGAAGATATATCCGTGGTAGAATATGTCATCTCGTATCTGCTTGCGCAAGGGGAGATCACGCAGGAAAGCTTAAGGACTTTTAAGCCTTCCGTATGTAACCGCCTGGACCGCAATACGACCGGGCTGATCATTGCGGGAAAGAGCCTTGCAGGACTGCAGGCGGCGGCTTCTTTGCTCAAGGAGCGGAAGATCCGGAAGTATTATCTGTGTATTGTGAAGGGAAAGATCACGGATCAGAGGAAGATCCAAGGATTCCTGACAAAAGACGAGAAGCACAATACCGTAAAGATAGCCGCCAAAGGGGACGCCCTGATCGAGACAGAGTATATGCCTCTGGCATGGCGGGAGGATATGACGCTTCTTAAGGTGCATCTCATAACGGGGAAGACACATCAGATCCGCGCACATCTGGCGTCTGCGGGACATCCGCTTCTGGGAGATTATAAATACGGCGACCGTGCCTGGAATGATGTCTATAAGAAGCAGTACCGCACCGGCGCCCAGATGCTGCATGCATATCAGATCATATTCCCACATATGGACGTTCCGTTTGACGGGATATCAAAGAGAGCTTTTTACGCAGAAGTGCCGCCGGTATTCTGGAGGCTGATCAAGGAGACAGTATGGGAACATGGAACTCAAGAGGCCTTAGAGGTTCGACATTAGAAGAGATGGTCAACCGGACCAATGAATGGTATCTGGAGAAGGGGCTTGCCCTGATCCAGAAGATACCGACGCCGATCACCCCGGTAAAGATGGATAAGGAGCACAGGCATATCACGCTGGCATATTTTGACCAGAAAAGTACGATTGATTATATCGGCGCAGTGCAGGGGATCCCGATCTGTTTTGATGCAAAGGAATGCGTGGCGGGGACATTTCCGCTGCAGAATATTCACGGGCATCAGGTGACTTTCATGAAGAACTTTGAACGTCAGGGGGGGATCGCTTTTGTGCTGATCTATTATTCGGCAAAGAATATACTCTATTATATGCGCCTGGAGGAGCTGCTTGTTTTCTGGAACCGTGCAAAAGAAGGCGGTAGGAAGAGTTTCCGGTTTGAGGAGCTGGATGATAGATTCTTCCTGGAATTCAAGCGGGGATACTATGTTCCTTATCTGGATGCTGTGAATCTGGATCTGGAGTTAAGGGACTAGAGCGTGCTTGACAAACAGGCAGAAAATGCTTATAATTCTATACGGTTTAATATGGTAGTATACTAAAGCGAGAGCTTTTATGATCGTTATGCCAGAGTGAAGCGAAAGGATGATTACTTATGAAAAGAGTACTACATACTCCGGAAGGGGTTCGGGATATCTACAATATCGAATGTGGAAAGAAGATGGCTTTGGAAGAACATCTAAAGAAGGTATTTCATTCTTATGGTTACCGTGATATTCAGCCGCCTACATTCGAGTATTTCGATGTGTTCAGAAAAGAGGTCGGGACGATTCCCGCGAAAGACCTGTATAAATTCTTTGATAAAGACGGAAATACACTGGCATTGCGTCCGGATATCACGCCGTCTATTGCCAGAGTCTCGGCGACGCTGTTCAAAGACGAGGCTCTGCCGGTGAGGCTTTGTTATACGGGAAATACATTCATCAATCATTCCAGTTACCAGGGAAGGCTCAGGGAGACGACGCAGATGGGAGCGGAATTGATGGGCGACCGTTCTGTCGAAGCGGATGCGGAGATGCTTGCCCTGGTCATAGAATCTCTTCTTACGATCGGGCTTAAGGAATTCCAGTTAAGCGTCGGGAATGTGGATTTCTTCCAGAGCCTGATCGAGGACGCATGTCTTGATGAAGAGGCAGAAGAACGGGTGCGCGAGCTGATCAATAACCGGAATTTCTTTGGCGTGGAAGAATTCCTGGACAGTATCCAGGTGAAGAGGAGCTCAAAAGAAGCGTTTGCCGCTCTTAACGATCTGGTGGGCGGGATCTCGACGCTCTCCCAGGCGAAGAATATCGCGCCGAATTCAAAGGGAGTCCGGGCTGTCCGGCGCCTGGAAAAGATCTATGACACGTTGAAGCTATATGGAGTAGAAAAATTCATTACATTTGATTTCAGTATGAGTGGTACTTATGGGTACTACTCTGGGATCATATTCCGATGCTATACCTTCGGAACAGGGGATGCGATCGTAAAGGGCGGACGGTATGATCATCTGACAGGCAAATTCGGGAAAGATTCTCCGGCGATCGGTTTTGCCATTGTAGTTGATGAACTGATGAACGCGCTGGTCCGCCAGAAGGTCCGTATTGATTATCCAAGGAAGAATACCATCGTCCTCTACGCCGCGCAGCGCAAGAGAGAAGCCATCTCTCTGGCAAGAGATTTCCGCAGAAAGGGAAAGAATGCGGAGCTTCTCTGCAAAGACGAGGAGAAGGAACTGGAAGCATACCTGTCGTATGGGAATGAATATTATGCCGGCAGTATGGTTTATCTGAGCGATACGGGTGAAGTTGAGGTGATCAATCTGATTACCGGAGAACAGAAGAATATTAACAGCACAAGTACGGAATAGGAGTTTATGAGATGAGATACCTGACATTTGCCCTGGGCAAGGGGCGTCTGGCAGATCAGACACTGGAACTGTTTGAGAAAGTCGGAATTACCTGTGAAGAGATGAAGGATAAGCATTCGCGTAAATTGATCTTTGTCAATGAGACGTTAAAACTGCGGTTTTTTCTGGCAAAAGGGCCGGATGTACCGACGTATGTAGAATATGGGGCGGCAGATATCGGAGTAGTCGGAAAGGATACGATACTGGAAGAAGGCAGGAAGGTTCATGAAGTGCTGGATTTGGGGTATGGCAGTTGTAAGATGTGTGTCTGCGGATATAAGGATGCCGCTCCGCTTCTTACGCATCATGAACTGATACGGGTTGCCACGAAATATCCGAATATTACGAAAGATTACTTCTATAATGTGAAACATCAGACCGTAGAGATCATCAAGCTGAACGGTTCTATCGAGCTTGCGCCGATCGTAGGCTTGTCAGAGGTGATCGTGGATATCGTAGAGACAGGAACGACTCTGAAGGAGAACGGGTTGGATATTCTGGAAGAAGTGTGTCCGTTATCTGCAAGGATGATCGTGAATCCGGTGAGTATGCGGATGGAGAACAGCCGGATCAAGAGTCTGCTGGCTCAGTTGAAAGGGCAGTTATGATCCGTAAGAAGCTGCGAAGAAAGGATGAATGACGATGAGAATACAGCATTTAAGCCGTGATGCAAGACAGAATATACTGGAGGATCTTCTGAAAAGGAGTCCGAATCAATATCCGGAATATGAAAAGGCAGTTGCAGAGATCCTGGAACATGTGAGGAAGGAACGAGATAAGGCGCTTTTTGAATATACGGAGAGATTCGATAAAGCGCAGATCGACGCAGAGACGATAAGAGTTACGGAAGAAGAGATCGACGAGGCATATCGCCTGGTGCCGCCGGAATTACTGGAGATTATCCGCAAAGCGCTCCATAACATAGAGGATTATCATAAGAAGCAGAAGCAGTATAGCTGGTTCGACAGCAAGCCGGACGGAACGATCCTTGGACAGAAGGTGACGCCTCTTTGGCGGGTAGGCGTCTACGTGCCGGGAGGAAAAGCGGCATATCCCTCTTCTGTGCTGATGAATATTGTTCCGGCGAAGGTGGCGGGGGTGGAAGAGATCATCATGGTAACGCCGCCGGGAAGAGACGGGAAGGTAACGCCGAACACTCTGGTCGCCGCGAAGGAAGCCGGAGCGACGGCGATCTATAAGGTAGGCGGCGCACAGGCGATCGGCGCGCTGGCGTATGGTACGGAGAGTATTCCGAAGGTAGATAAGATCGTAGGGCCGGGAAATATCTATGTCGCGCTTGCAAAGAAAGCGGTGTACGGGCATGTGAGCATAGACGCGGTGGCAGGGCCAAGCGAGATCCTGGTGATCGCCGATGAGACGGCGAATCCCAGATATGTGGCTGCCGATCTTCTGTCCCAGGCAGAACATGACGAACTGGCGTCGGCAATTCTGGTCACTACCAGTGAGACCCTTGCACAAGCCGTATCTGAGCAGACGGATGCATTCATAGAAGAGCTGTCGAGAGGGGAGATCATAAGGAAGTCCCTTGATCATTACGGATATATCCTCGTGGCGGACACGATGGATGAGGCGATCGAGATCGCAAATGAGATCGCGTCGGAACATCTGGAGATACAGACGGCAAACCCGTATGACGTGATGACGAAGATACGTAACGCAGGAGCGATCTTTATCGGGGAGTATTCCAGCGAGCCGCTGGGAGATTATTTTGCAGGGCCTAATCATGTGCTGCCCACGAACGGAACGGCAAGGTTCTTCTCTCCGCTGTCGGTGGATGATTTTATCAAGAAGTCCAGTATCATTGCATATTCCAGGGAAGCCCTGGAATGCATCCATGAAGAGATCGAGCAGTTTGCGGCTGCGGAGCACCTGACTGCCCATGCCAATTCGATCAAGGTCCGTTTTGAGTAAGGAGGCGCGTACTTATGGAGAGAAAAGCAAGTATCAGAAGAACGACGAAGGAGACGGATATCCAGGTCACACTGGATCTTGACGGTACAGGGAAGGCGTCCGTCCATACGGGGATCGGATTCTTTGACCATATGCTGAGCGGATTTGCGAAGCACGGCCTTTTTGATCTTGAGGCGGAGGTAAAAGGAGATCTGGAGGTGGACAGCCATCACACCATAGAGGATACCGGGATCGTCCTTGGGCAGGCAATCCTTGATGCGGCGGGAAATAAGGCCGGGATAAAGCGGTACGGACATGTGATCATCCCCATGGACGAGACGCTTGCCCTGTGCGCGGTAGATCTCTCAGGGAGGCCGTTTCTTAAGTTCGATGCAAAATTCGCGTCAGAGCGCTTAGGCGGGTTCCATACGGAGATGGTCAGGGAATTCTTCTATGCAGTGTCTTACAGTGCGATGATGAATATTCATCTTCGGATCCTTGACGGGGAAAATGATCATCATAAGGCGGAGGCTCTGTTCAAGAGTTTCGGGAAAGCGCTGGATATGGCGACCCAGGCAGAACCAAGGATCCAGGAAGCATGGACCACGAAGGGAAGTTTATAAAGGAGATGAAGCAATGAGTTATAAGAGATTGATCCCCTGTATCTTTATTGCAGAGGGAAAGGCGGTAAGATGGTTTGACGACCATACCGTTATCGCTGACGATGCCATCGAGCTGGCAAAACAATACAGCGATAATGGGGCGGATGAACTGCTCGTATTCGACCTGTCCGTTTATGCAGACGATCATGACGAGGCGATAGATATCATGAAGCGGATGAACCGGGTCATCCGGATCCCTATGGTGGCGGGAGGCAATATAAAAAGGCAGGAGGACATTAAGAAGATCTTATATGCAGGCTCAAAGCGCGCCATCCTGAATTTCTCCAGGCAGGACAGTGTGAAACTGATCGAAGACGCCGTGAAAAGATTCGGGAAAGAGAAACTGGCTGTGTCTTTGAATGATTTCGATTCCTTGTTCAAGCATCAGCATGTGATACAGGAATGCTGCAGCGAGATCATCTTTATGCACAGGCTGGATCTGAATTCTGTTGCAAATATCACGGATATTCCATGCGTGATCGTGACGGACGCTATGGATGAGCTGGAATTGTTCAAGATCTTGAAGTCATCGGGTGTCAGAGGCGTATCCGGTAAGTTTGTAAGTGAACCGGATATGGATTTTGTCTTATTTAAGGAGAAATGTGAACAGAAGCAGATCAAGATGACTTCTTTCGAAAGCATGATAGAATTCCCGGAATTCAAGGTCAACGAACAGGGATTGATCCCTGTCGTCGTACAGCACTATAAGACACAGGAAGTATTGATGCTGGCATATATGAACCAGGAAGCTTTTAATCAGACGATCAAGACCGGCAAGATGACATATTTCAGCCGGAGCAGACAAAAGTTATGGGTGAAAGGCGAGACAAGCGGACATTATCAGTATGTCAAGTCTCTGACGATAGACTGTGACAATGATACCCTGCTTGCAAAGGTGGATCAGGTAGGCGCGGCATGCCATACCGGAAATCCGACGTGCTTCTTCCAGCATCTGGTGGGGACTGATTATGATGAGACCAATCCGCTTCGTGTGTTTGAGTCTGTGTATCAGACGATCGCAGACAGAAAAGAGCATCCGAAAGAAGGATCCTATACGAATTATCTGTTTGAGAAAGGGATCGATAAGATCCTGAAGAAGGTAGGAGAAGAGGCGACGGAGGTGGTGATCGCCGCGAAGAACCCCAATGCGGAAGAGATTAAGTACGAGTTGTCTGATTTCCTGTACCACGCAATGGTGCTGATGGTTCTTAAGGGGATCACATGGGACGATATTATCCGGGAGCTTGCCGACAGATAACAAGGAGAGTTCCTTCTATATCACAGGATCGCCGCATATAGTATCCTGAGGTGATGAAGTTGAATGATTCAGAGAAGAGAAGAAGGCAGCTTTTAGAGCAGACACGGGAACTATATCACGACAGGCGGGGAATACCGGCGGTCCATCCCCGATATGGTGCGGCGTACCGGCAGATTTATGAGGATGAACAAGAAGTGACAGTAAGCACATTCGGCGTACGGCTGATCTTATGTCTTTTTCTATTTGCCGGATTTGTCTCTTTTGACAAGAACAATACACAGTTTCGGGAAGTGGACAGCAGCCGTATCGTAGATGAGATCACTTATGACTTAGACGTGGCGGAAGTCTGGAAAGAATTGTAGCGGCGACGCCGGAAAGGACAGATGATACATGTTATGTGGGAGATAGAAAAAGCAATCCTGGTCACGAATAATGACCGGGTATTGGAGAAATATAAAGATACTGTGAAGGTCATCTTTGCAGGATCTTATGAGGAAGTACTGATAAAGGTAAGAGACCTGGTATACGACAGGTATATCCTGCTGACGCATCCCCAGGCATCCAGCCTTAAGCCGAATCAGACGCCCTACCGTTCCATTATCGTCTATCCAAGAGGAACGGAAGATAATACGGAGGGCATACTTTTGATCGAAAAATGTCTGGAAACATATTATCGGTGGCAGGAGATCGCTCCTACGCCTCGGAAATATGAAGACCGGGTGGCAGAAGACTTCAAGACGATAGACCTGTCTGTGATCGACAATGTCATTCCCAAGATCAACTGAACGGATAAGCGTTCAAGAGTACATAGACAGGAGCGACCGGGAGGAATGGGTTATTTTAAAGGATTTTCCAGAAGGGATTATATACAGAAGGTGCATGAGCTGATCCGCCGGGAGGGAGTCGCCGCGATCTCGATCCGGCGGATCGCACGAGAGATGGGATGTTCTTCGGCAAGCCTGTACCGGCATTTTGAGAGCCTGACAGAATTGCTTTATTATGCGGAGTTACGTACTCTTACGGCTTATATCCTGCGGTTGAATGAGGGCGAGAAGAAGTGGAAGACGGCGTGGGATACTTATATGGGAGTCTGGGATTGCTACAGCCGGGAGGCGTTCGCCAATCCGGAAGCATACAACCTTCTTTTTTTCGAGTATACGAATGAGAAGCTGAAAGATTCCATCATCGAATACTATAATATGTTCCCGGAAGATATCAAGGGAACCAGCCATATCTTCTGGACCATGCTGAAGTGTTCGGATTTTATGGGGAGAGATTACGAGATGTGTAAGAAATGTGTCCGTGAAGGAGTATTGGATGAAAAGAATGCCGTACGGCTGAACCGGATCGCATGTATGTTGTTCAAGGGATATTTTATGACGGTGTTAAAAGACGGGATCAAACCGGAAGAGATCGATGAGCGGGTGGATATGTATACTTCGGATCTGGAACTGGCGGTGTACACCCTTGCTTCGGACCTGAAAGGATACAAGGGCGAGTGGAGAGGCGTTTCATGTGTCTGATCGGTACGGGGATATAAAAAAGAGCGGTTGCCGCTCTTTTTTTGGCTGATTTAACGGTTTTTTATATAGAAAAAATAAATATATAATAATTATTTATAAAAAACTTGAATGTTATCGCGATTAGTTGTATAATATAACCAAGTTGAAAACGGATGGCATTATTTTTTTATCATTATGTTATCGCGATCACAAAAAAAGTAAAAGGAGGGAATTCGTATGAAATTGGAACTTGGCAAGATTGAGATCAAAGACATCCAATTTGCAGACAAAACTTACATAGAGGATCATGTTCTCTATGTACACAAGGAAGAAGTGGAAGCGCTGGTCCTGGAGGATGACAAGCTTCTTGCGTGTCATCTGGATGTTGCAAGGCCCGGGGACGCAACGAGGATCACTCCCGTCAAGGATGTCATTGAACCTCGTGTCAAGGTGAGCGGCGGCGGAGAGATCTTTCCGGGAGTGATCGGGAAAGTGTCCCCGTCCGTGGGAGAAGGCAGGACGCATGCACTGGACGGCTGCTGTGTCGTTACCGTAGGAAAGATCGTAGGTTTCCAGGAAGGCGTCATCGACATGAGCGGTCCGGCGGCTGACTACTGCCCGTTTTCTAAGACGGTAAATCTGTGTGTGGTCATGGAACCCAAAGAGGGGCTTGAGACTCACGTGTATGAGAGAGCCGGACGGCTGGCAGGGCTTAAGGTCGCCGTTTATCTCGGGGAGGCGGCGAAGGATATGGAACCGGATACCCTGGAGGTATACGAGACGAAACCGGTGTTTAAGCAGGCGGCGGAATATCCGGATCTGCCGAAGGTTGGTTATGTACATATGCTGCAGTCCCAGGGGCTCTTGCATGACACTTATTATTATGGAGTGGATGCCAAACAATTCGTGCCGACTTTTATGTATCCCACAGAGATCATGGACGGCGCTATCGTGTCCGGTAACTGTGTGGCGCCCTGCGATAAGGTGACAACATTCCATCATCTGCACAATCCGGTGATCGACGAGTGTTATAAGAGGCACGGGAAAGAGATTAATTTCATGGGAGTGATCCTGACGAACGAGAATGTATTCTTAGCAGATAAGGAGAGGCATTCCGACATGGTGGCGAAGCTTGCGGAGTGGCTTGAATTAGACGGTGTCCTGATCACAGAAGAAGGCTACGGGAATCCGGATACGGATCTTATGATGAATTGCCGTAAGGTGGAGCGGAAAGGTACGAAGGTTGTCCTGATCACCGATGAATTCCCGGGTAAGGACGGAAAGTCCCAGTCGCTTGCGGATACCTGCGATGAAGCAACGGCGCTTGCTTCCTGCGGACAGGGGAATATGACGCTTAAGTTCCCGGCAATGGAGAAAGTCATCGGCATGCAGGATTATATTGAGAGCCAGATCGGCGGATGGGCAGGATGTATCAATGAAGACGGATCGTTCGAGGCAGAGATCCAGATCATCATCGCTTCCACCATTGCCAACGGATACAATACACTGGCGGCGAGAGGATACTAAGAAAGGGGGATTCAGTAGTTATGGCAAAATATAAAATCGTTCACTATCTCAACCAGTTTTTCGGCGGTATCGGCGGAGAGGATAAGGCGGGATTTGAACCGGAGGTAAGAGAAGAAAAGATCGGTCCGGGACTTGCTGTTTCCGAAGCTCTGGGTGAGGATTATGATATTGCGGCGACCGTGATCTGCGGGGATAATTATTTCGGAGAGAATCTTGACGCGGCTACGGATACCATCATCGAGATGGTGAAGAGATACGAACCGGACGTATTTGTTGCGGGACCGGCTTTCAACGCCGGACGTTACGGCGTGGCATGCGGCACCATCTGCAAGGCGGTGGAAGAACGTCTCGGCATTCCGGTCCTGACCGGTATGTATGAGGAGAATCCGGGAGCGGATATGTTCAAGAAGGATGTTATCACCGTTAAGACCGGGAATTCGGCGGCGACTCTTCGGAAATCTCTGCCTAAGATCGTGAATCTGATCCGGAAGATGGCGGAAGGAGAAGAGATCCTTGGACCGTCCGAGGAAGGGTATCTGGAGCGTGGTATCCGTGTGAACTACTTCGCCGAAAAGCGGGGCGCGACGCGCGGCATGGACATGCTGATCAAGAAGATGGCGGGCGAGTCTTTCGAGACGGATCTTCCGATGCCGAAGTTCGACCGTGTGCCTCCGGCGGACGCACTCACGGACATTAAACATGCTAAAATTGCGGTCGTTACCTCCGGCGGTGTCGTACCGCAGGGGAATCCGGACCATATTGAGTCATCCAATGCGACCAAATACGGTGTGTATTCTATCGAAGGCATGGACAGTATGTCGCCGGATGACTTCACGACGATCCACGGCGGATATGACAGACAGTTTGTTATGAAGAATCCGAATCTTGTCGTACCACTTGACGTATTGCGTGAATTGGAGAAGGCGGGAGAGTTCGGTGAACTGGTGAATTATTTCTGTACGACCACCGGAACGGGAACCGCGACAGGTTCGGCGGCGAAATTCGGGGATTCGATCGGGCAGAAATTCGTGGAGGATCACGTAGACGGCGTTATCCTCGTCAGTACCTGAGGTACTTGTACACGTTGCGGCGCAACGATGGTAAAGGGTATCGAGAAATACGGTATTCCGGTCGTACATATGGCGACGGTTGTTCCGATCTCCCGGACGATCGGCGCGAACCGGATCATACCGGGCGTCGGCATCCCGTATCCTTTGGGTGATCCGACACAGGGAGAGACAGATTCTAAAAAGATCCGTGAGAGGATGGTGAGAAGAGCGCTGAAGGCCCTCCAGATACCTGTTACGGATCAGACGGTTTTTGATAAAGATATATAGTTTGTTTTTGAAAGGAGGGATTCTATGAGTAACAATGGACAAGCTCATTTTAAATCACGTTTTGGATACATTATGGTTGCGGCAGGCGCGGCGATCGGTTTAGGTAACATATGGAAATTCCCATATCTGGCATACAGAGGAGGCGGCGGTATCTTCCTGATCACCTACATCATCATCATTGTGCTGATGGCGCATCCTATGGTTGAGATGGAGACAGCCATCGGCCGTTTCGGTAAATCGGATACTGTGTCGGTGTATGAGAAGATCAGCAAGAAATGGGGATTCGTAGGATGGATCGCAAATATCTGTACGCTGGGGATCAACATGTTCTATGTAGTAGTAGGCGGATGGGTATTGAAATATGCCGTTCAGTTTATCATAAGCGGTGATTTTGGCAAAGACACCAATGTATTCTTCAACGGGTTTATCAGCAAACCGGTGGAACCGATCATCTGGGCGTTCATCGTCATGTTCATCACCTCCTTTCTGCTGTTGTTTGGTATTACGGAGATCGTAGAGAAGGTAACGTCGGTTATCATGCCGATCTTGTTTGTGATCCTGGTATTCTGCGCAGTCTATGCATGCGCGACACTGCCGAACGCCGTAGACGGACTGAAGTACTACCTTGTCCCGAATTTCAGGCATTTTAATTTTAAGGTATTCGCGGACGCTGTAACGCAGGTATTGTTCTCTGTCGGGATCGGGTGGGGTATCTTCACGACCCTGGGGGCAAATATCTCAGATTCCAGTAATCTTAAGAGCGATGCTGTTATGGTAAGTGTTATGGATACGTTTGCCGCGATCCTGGCAGGTTTCGTTGTGATCCCAACCGCCTTTGGCGCGGGGATGGATGTCACGAAGGGACCGGCGCTGTTATTCGACGTTATGGCGGAGATCTACGGCAGTCTTCCGGGCGGCAGGCTTATCGGCTCTCTGTTCTTTGTGGGTGTTTTATTTGCCGTATTTTCATCCCTCTTTACGTTCTTTGAGATCTCTGTCAAGACCTTTGAAGAGAGGCTTCAGATGGGGCGTCAGAAGGGTGTGATCATAGTTTCGATCATCATATTTATCGGCAATATCCTTGTATCTCTTGGGTTTGGGCCGTTAGAAGGCTTCAAACTTCCGTGGCCAAGCGTTGCCGGTATTGAGATGTACGGACTGTACGACTGGCTTGACTGCTTCACAGGATATGTGCTTCTTCCTCTGGGCTGTCTGCTTACGTGCATTTTCGTCGCAAAGGTATGGGGCTTCGACGCGTATGAGAAGGAGTTGTTCCATGACGGGCGCGACGGGAAGCTTAAGAGCTTTGACCGGCTGCTTACCATAGTGGTCATCCCGGTCTTCATGGTTATCGTATTCCTGAATGTATTCGGTTTCCTGGGATGATCCGGCGGTCCTAAATATTGGCGGAGCAGATCATAAGGGGTATCTTCTGTAAGGGGATACCTCTTTTTTAATGTTTTATCATGTTTTTTATCCACAATGTCAGAATTACAGACGGCGGGATTGATTTTTCCGGTATACATGAATATAATAAGAATGTGATTTGTAGGACAAGCAAAAGAGGTATGGGGTATGGGAAAAATCATCGGAATAGATCTTGGGACGACGAACAGCCTTGCGGCAGTCTGGCAGGACGGCGAAAGCCGTCTGATACCGAATTCTTTCGGAGAATATCTGACGCCGAGCGTGGTCAGTATTGATGAAGACGGAAGTGTCTATGTGGGAAAGATCGCGAAAGAACGCCTGATCTCTCATCCGGAGCGGACGGCGGCAAGTTTCAAGCGGTCCATGGGGATAGAGAAAAGGTATACGCTTGGGGGAAAGTCTTTCAGGCCGGAAGAACTCTCAGCGCTGGTGCTTAAGAAGCTCAAGGAAGATGCACAGCGGTATCTCGGGGAACCGGTGGAGGAAGCAGTGATCAGTGTACCGGCGTATTTTAATGATATGGCGAGAAAAGCGACGAAGGATGCGGGGGCTCTGGCAGGGCTCCGTGTGGAGCGGATCATCAACGAACCGTCTGCAGCGGCGTTGGCGTGCCGCAAAGGGAGCGGGAAGGACGCAGGCTTGGGTGAGGAAGACGAGACGATCCTGGTATTTGATTTCGGAGGCGGGACATTGGACGTATCGCTGGTAGACTGCTTTGACAACGTGATCGAGATCATATCGGTCAGCGGAGATAATCACCTGGGCGGCAATGATTTTGACCAGATCATCGCAGAGCAATTCTGCAAAGAGAACGACATGTCCTTTGAGAAGCTTTCCGCAAGGCAAAAGAGCATGATCTTAAAGAGCGCCGCAGATGTAAAATGCGCGCTGACTGAGAAGGAAGAGACGGTCATGGTGGTGACAGACGGCGACTTCCGGCAAGAGATGAGACTGAGCAATAAAAAATTGATCCAGATTGCCATGCCGCTATTCCATAAGCTGATGGTTCCCGTCAAAGCGGTATTGAACGATGGGGTAAGAGAGCAGCTTCGTCCGTCAGAAGTGGTATTGGTGGGCGGTTCCTGTAAAATGCCCTGTGTCCAGCAATATATCCGGCATTTCCTGTCTGCAGGCAAGATGACGGCGGTTAACCCGGATTGTATGGTGGCGCTGGGAGTGGGGCTCTATGCCGGGATCAAAGAGAGGAACGAGGAAGTCCGAGACCTGCTTTTAACGGATATCTGTCCGTTTACACTGGGAACGGGATTGTTCAATCCGGTGGATCCGAGTCGTTCGACTATGGAGCCTATTATCGAACGCAACAGTGTGCTGCCCTGCAGGAAGGAGAAACGCTTCCAGACGGTGGGGGATTTTCAGAAAACCGTAAAGGTCGATGTCTATCAGGGCGAGGCATATTATGTGGACGAGAATATCTTTCTGGGAGAACTAATGGTAGGCGTTCCGATGGCTCTCAAAGGGCAGGAGTCGGTGACTGTCCGCTATACATATGACATTAACGGAATCCTGATCATAGATGTCCGGGTGGATTCCACCGGTGAGGAGATCCGGCGTGTCATAACGACCGGAACAGATGTGATACCGCAGGATAAGATGGATGAGTATGTAAAGAAATTAGAACAATGGGACTTGTATCCGGCGGAACGGGAAGAAAACCAGCTGGTGATCGCCTGGGGAGAACGGCTCTTTGCCCAGGCGACGGGAGAACTGCGGGAAGAGATCGGCAACCGGCTACGGTATTTTCAGCAACTGCAGGATCAGGACACTTATAAGATCAGAAAGCACAGAAATCATATTCTCGCTTTCTTCAAACATGTGGAACGGATTCTTGCGGTGTATGAGACGGCATGGGTGCAGCCGGAAGAGATCGACCATTGGTATGAAGAGAGGACAAAAGACAGCGAGGAGGCAGAGGAGGAATACACAAGGTGGTACGATGGGCATTTCACCTCTTAGGGATAGAGGTAACGAAGGATAAGAAGCTGATCAAGAAGGCGTATGCCGCGAAGGTGAAGTTGTGCCACCCGGAGGAACAGCCGGAAGAGTGGGCGAGGCTCCATGAAGCATACCAGGCGGCTTTGAAGTATGCGCAGACGCCGGAAGAGTTTCGGGAAGAAAGCCGGGATGTGCGTAGGGGCTGGGAAGAAAGCGTGTCTGAGCATGCCAGCCTGGAAGATGACGAGGAAGAGGAAGAACCGTCCTATGTGCCGCCGCCGGAAGCCAGGATCTCGCCTGACCCGGAATACGACGAGATGTTTCATGAGGCACAGCAGCGATGGGCGCAGGAGAGCTCGCCGGAAGTCAATATCTCGCCTGACCTGGAATACGACAAGATGTTTCAGGAGGCACAGCAGCAATGGATGCAGGAGAGCTTGCTTCAGGAGGGCTTGTTTGCAAAACGTGCAATTCTTTATAGAAAGAGGGAGAGAAGGAAGAAGTTGCTCCTGATCTTTGCGGCGCTTGTCATAGGGTTCCTCATCATCGGCATGGCGGGATTACGGAAAGAACACGCTGTAGAAGACGACGTGAAAGAGATGGCGGCGGCGTATTTAAATGAGAAATACGGCGGGGCATCTTATTCGACGAAGAACCTTGAGGTAGAAGAAGAAGGGATCATCGGGGATTTTATCAACAAGATGGATTCTTATGCGATCCGTGCCCGGGAAACCGGCGTCGTGATCGCGTACGCCATGCGGGACGAGCGCGACAAGGAAGGGGAATATGCTTTCTTTGACAACATACAGGAAGCAGAGATCAGAGAGGGCTTCGAGAATGCGGTGAATACCGCGACCGGTCATGCAGAGGGGCTTTTATTCTGGGATTCTTCTACGACGGATACGACGTACGGCGGGATCGGGGACGGATATTTCCATACGAAATACGAAGGAGACTTTATGGATTTTATCGTGCATGAGGCTGCGAGGCGGGCGGATACGCCCACAGGAGATCCGAAGGTGCTTGCAACAGAGTATCAGTCCATGAACGGGATCTGTGACTATTACCTGCCTGATCCGGCGGTTCAGACGATCGAAGAAAGGCTTAAGATGCAAGAGCTTACGGAAGATCCGAAGCTTAAGGAGGCGCTTGATCAGTGTGCCGCAGACTACAAGGTTCAGCTCCGATGCTCCGTGCTTCCGGAGACTTTATTTGAGAAGAGGATCGCGCAGGCAGAGGAGAACCGATACAATGTTTTTGTATTGAACGACGTCCATGAGACACTTGGCATGCAGCCTGCAATGTCCTTTCTGATGCTCACGGGAT
Source organism: Dorea sp. 5-2 (assembly GCF_000403455.2). Classification (GTDB taxonomy): domain Bacteria; phylum Bacillota; class Clostridia; order Lachnospirales; family Lachnospiraceae; genus Sporofaciens. The sequence goes on from NZ_KE159770.1 coordinate 59,112, forward strand.
GGTATGTCAGTCTGCCGCCGGAGGATGAAAGGCTGCTTGGGATCGCTAACGGTATGTACATGCAGCCGGTTCTTGCGATGGGTGACGGGATCAGCGGGACAGAGAGCAGTATCGGGGGACAGGGATTTTCCGGGGATCCGGAATGGATGACGGGAAGCATCGTAAAGACAGAGACCCCGGAAACACTGGAGATCACGGAAGAGGAAAGACAGCGGGCAGTAAGCTTCAGGCTTGCCGACGGATACGTGCTTAAGAATAATTATGCCCTGGCGATCCGAAAAGACCAATACGGGATCGCGGATACCGGATACAAGGTACTCGTCACGAAGCAGGTGGGGATGGAGATGGATGTGGCGGACAAGCATCTGGAGGCGCCGGCGGGTACGACCTATGAAAAGTATGTATGTAATTATCTGGATGCCGGTGCGATCCTGCGGCAGAATGACGTTATAGACGGCGAAGGGTATATCTTCATCGAATATCAGGCGGCAGAGAATGCAAGCGAGGCAGATATTATAACCGTGATCAACCCATAAGGAGAAGACTATGCGTACAATGAAAGAAAAGATGCACACAGGAGAAATATACTTACCCGGAGACGAAGAGATCCTGGAAGTACAGTTTCAATGGTTAGACCGTCTTTATGATTATAACATGACACGTCCCACTGAAGGCGGAAAACGTCAGGCGATGCTCAAGGAGATGTTCGCCGAGATCGGTGAAAACTGCTATATCGAACCTCCGCTTCACGCGAACCAGGGAGGCGCTTTTGTACATTTCGGTAAGAATATCTATGCGAATTTTAACCTGACGTTGGTGGACGACACACATATCTACGTGGGAGATTATACGATGTTCGGGCCAAATGTCACCCTTGCTACGGCAGGTCATCCGATCCTTCCTGCATTGCGCGGCGCCTATGGTTATCAATATAATATGCCTGTGCATATCGGAAAGAATTGTTGGCTTGGAGCAGGCGTCGTCGTGCTGCCGGGCGTTACGATCGGCGACAACACAGTGATCGGCGCGGGGAGTATCGTCACAAAAGACATTCCTTCCGATGTCGTTGCCGTTGGAAATCCATGCAGAGTCGTGCGTAAGATCAACGAGCATGACAGAGAATATTATTATAAGGACAGGAAGATCCCGAAGGATATCAAAAGTATTTACGATCAAAGAGTCTATGATATCTTTTTCTTCGACCTGGACGGGACTTTGACGGATTCTTCGCCAGGCATTACGAATTCTGTGATCTATGCCTTGAAGAAATTCGGGATCGAAGAGACGGACCGTACGAAACTCTATCCCTTTATAGGACCGCCGCTTACGGAATCCTTTGCGAGATTCTACGGATTTTCGAAGGAACGCTGTATGGAAGCCGTCAGATATTACAGAGAGTATTACAGTGACAAAGGGATCTTCCAGAACAGCGTCTATGACGGACTGGAAGATGTGCTAAAGGAATTGAAGAGGCGGGGGAAGAAGCTGGTAGTGGCGACTTCCAAGCCAGAACCATTTGCACGTCGGATCATAGAACATTTTGACCTGGCACAGTATTTTGATTATGTGGCGGGGATGGAACTTAACGGCGGACGCGGGACGAAGGAGGATGTGATCCGTTATGCCCTGGATGCATGTAAGGTCACGGATAAAGATAAGGTGCTGATGGTGGGAGACCGGGAGCATGACGTACTGGGGGCAAAAGGAGCCGGCATTGACTGCCTGGGTATCCTGTACGGTTTCGGTACGTCGGAAGAATTGGAGAGCGCCGGTGCAGATTATATCGAAGAAACCGTGGAAGGAATCCTTCGGTTTGCGTGAGAAGACGGCGCCGTAAAATATTGATGATTTTACTTGACAAAAAGAGAAGATATTGTTATGATAAAAAACAGAACGCACTCTGTTTTTGAATAATTTGAGAAAGAGGTGCAGTATGCAAAGAGTTTATTCATTGATCGTCGATAATACGACAGGTGTTTTAAGCCGGATATCCGGACTTTTCAGCAGACGCGGATACAGTATCGACAGCATTACCGCCGGCGTGACGGCTGATCCGAGATTCACGAGGATCACCATCGTTGCATCGGGGGACGAGCTGATCCTGGCACAGATTGAGAAGCAGGTAAGGAAGCTTGAAGACGTGATACAGATCAAGGTATTAAAGCCTGAGGAATCGGTTTACCGCGAGCTGATCATGATCAAGGTGCGCGCCAATAAGGCGGAACGGTCGGAGATCATCTCTGTGGCGGATATTTTCCGCGCCAAGATCGTAGACGTAGAGAATGATTCCCTTATGGTCGAGCTTACCGGCAATCAGTCGAAGCTGGAAGCTTTCCTGAATCTGCTTGACGGATATGAGATCCTGGAGCTGGCAAGGACCGGGATCACCGGGCTGTCCCGCGGAAGCAAAGACGTTACATATATTGACTAGCGCGTGTAAAACAGAAGATAGAAATAGGATCTGTTTTCTGTTTCACAATATTAAATTTACGTATTTTTATTTATTTAAAATGTAGGAGGAATGCTAAAATGGCAAAGATTTATTACCAGGAAGACTGTAATTTATCATTACTGGAAGGAAAGACGATCGCAGTGATCGGTTACGGAAGCCAGGGACATGCACATGCCCTGAATGCAAAGGAATCCGGATGCAACGTGATCATCGGACTGTATGAGGGCAGCAAGTCCTGGGCAAAGGCCGAGGCGCAGGGATTCGAGGTCTATACGGCGGCTGAAGCGGCTAAGAAGGCTGACATCATCATGATCCTGATCAATGATGAATTACAGGCGGCTATGTATCAGAAGGATATCGCGCCGAACCTTGAGGAAGGCAACATGCTGATGTTCGCGCATGGTTTTGCGATTCATTTCGGACAGATCGTTCCGCCGGCAGGCGTGGATGTTACGATGATCGCTCCGAAGGGACCTGGACATACCGTAAGAAGTGAATATCAGGCAGGCAAGGGAGTTCCTTGTCTGGTAGCCGTTGAGCAGGATGCTTCCGGAAAGGCGCTTGACAAGGCTCTGGCATATGCGTTGGCGATCGGCGGGGCAAGAGCAGGCGTTCTTGAGACAGATTTCAGGACAGAGACCGAGACAGACCTCTTCGGAGAGCAGGCGGTTCTGTGCGGCGGCGTATGCGCGCTGATGCAGGCAGGCTTTGAGACACTTGTAGAGGCAGGATATGATCCGAGAAACGCTTACTTTGAGTGTATCCATGAGATGAAGCTGATCGTAGACCTGATCTATCAGTCTGGTTTCGCGGGAATGAGATATTCCATCTCCAATACGGCAGAGTACGGCGATTATATCACAGGACCGAAGATCATCACAGAGGATACCAAGAAAGCAATGAAGAAGATCCTTTCAGATATCCAGGATGGAAGCTTCGCGAAGGAATGGCTGACAGAGAACAAGGTCGGAGCTCCTCATTTCCGCGCTATGAGAAGAAATGCTGCGGAGCATGAGTGCGAGAAGATCGGCGAAGAGCTTCGTAAGCTGTACAGCTGGAGCGACGAGGATAAGCTGGTAAATAATTAATCATGATAAGAAACGCACATCCCGAGTGTTAAGGGGATGTGCGTTTTTGGTATGCTGCTTTGCCGGACACTTTGCCGGATCGAACGAAAGGATTAGAAAAATATGCATGAGTATGGTAGAATAATACAAGAAAAAACCAAGGGGAGGCTTAAGAAAGGATGATGAAAACAAAGTTCGGAAAGATGATGCAGATTTTAAGTGTGTTATGTCTGACAGCATCTACTTTATTCTTAGCAGCCGGATGGAATCAGATACCGGAAAAGGTACCGGGGCATTATAACTTTGCGGGAGAGGCGGACTCTATGACAGGAAAGGGGGCTTTGATCCTTATACCTGTCTTGAATTGGCTGATGTATCTGGGAATATCCGTACTGGAGCATTACCCGCAGGTGTGGAATACCGGTATAAAGGTTACGGCACAAAATCGTGAAAGAGTGTACCGAATTCTGTATCACATGATCGTCAGTCTGAAATTGTCTGTAGTTCTGATCTTTTCTTTTATGACTGTCTGGCATGAAAACTATATGCCATCCTGGTTTTTTACAGCGGCGATGTTGCTGACATTCGGTCCGATGATATTTTTCCTGATTCAGTTGTGGAGAGCCAGATAGGAGATTTCCCGGATTAAGGCTTTACACTCCAGTCACTTATTGCTATAATAGAGACATTACAAAGACAAAATTTATGATCAGCGAATGATCGGTTTGTTATTTTGATAGAAGAAAGGAGTAGGAGATATGGATATTGCTGCATTATCAACTGCCATGTCGATGCAACAATTGCATTTGAATGTAAGCTATGCCATGATGTCGAAGGTTATGGATACGATGGAGATGTCGACAGAGGCTATGGCTGAGATGATGGACGCGGCGGCACAGATCTCGGGCGGCGCTGCGGTACCGGGACTTGGAGAGAATATTGATCTATTGGTTTAAAACATGATGTACTCTGGGGCTTTCGGCGTCTTGCCGGCAAGTTTCCTGGAGTATATTTTTATGTGGGTTTGCGAAAGATGTTGAAAATTGCGAAATGTTTTACTATATTCCGACAGTAAAATCCGGTACAATAGACATGTGAGATATCTGATCTGAGGGGGACGGGAATATGTGTAAGAAAGAGTTGGCGATCTGTATAGGAATTCATCATATAGCAACCTTTATCGGAATATCAGAAGGAATCTATTATCTGTTTGCCGGGAAGCGCAGGTTCTGGACAAACTGGATCTTATTTTTATTTACCGCTTTCCAGTCATGGGCAGGTTTCAAGATCCTGGCGGATTTAAGAACCGGAAGGCAGAGGCTCCGGGAGAGTTATAAAAGCCTGGAGAAGCTTAAGATCGACCGGAAGCAGACGAGGGGGCTGTTGTGGGGCATCGTAGCCTTATCTACCATGTTCAAGGTACTGCCTGCGCGCCTGCTGGCATAGAGACCGAAGGGAGTATTACATTTTGCCGGCATAGAGATTGAAGGAAGTATTACATAAATCCTGCATAAACCGCTGACGTATCGCATAGATTACTATAAATTCTATGAATGGCGTTTCTATGAGAGGGAAAAGACAGAATCAGAGACAGGATGAAGAAAGTCATTCTTTCAGAAATAAAATCGCAGAACTATCGGAGCTTCCTAAGGACGTGGCTCTTGGTATGCCTGTGCTGACCGTCACCGGGCAGATGGAGCTGTGCCTGGAGAATTACAGAGGGATCATTGAATACACGGATACCCTGGTACGTATCCAGACGAAGACGGGGCAGATCCGTATTACCGGACAGAGACTGCAGGTCGTATATTACACCAATGATGAGATGAAGATTACCGGACGGATCCTGTCCATAGAATATCAGCATTAGGAGGAGGTACGACATTGCTGTTGAAGATCATACGATATATCAGAGGATATATCCGCATTCGGATTACAGGATACTCTGCGGAGAGATTCCTGAATGCATGCAGCCACAGGGGGATCATATTATGGGGACTTGCGCCGTCAGGCAGGGCTTATGAGACGAATATATCAATAAGCGGTTTCCGGAAACTAAAACCGATCATCAGGAAGACAGGAACAAAAGTGAGTATCGTAGAGCGGTTCGGTCTTCCTTTTTTTTTACATAAATACCGAAAACGAAAACTATTCTTCGCGGGAGCAGTTCTTGCCGTTGCTCTGGTCTTTCTCATGTCCGGATATATCTGGAATATTGATATCACAGGCAATCTGTCGTATACGGACGAGACTTTGCTCAGATTCCTTGAGACCTGCGGCGTAGAGAACGGGATGCCGGTTTCAGAAGTGGACTGTGCGGGGATCGTGAAGAAGATCCGAAAGGAATATGACGATATCATATGGGTATCGGCTTCTATTCAGGGAGCCCGCCTGATCATCCAGATCAAAGAGAACGAAGACACGATCCCTGGAATAGACAAGAAAGAAGAGAATTCCGAAGTGAAGCCGACAGATATTGTGGCGGACAGAGACTGCCTTATAACAAAATTGGTTCCCCGCAAAGGGATCCCCATGGTGCAGGAAGGAGCCGAGGTGAAAAAAGGGGACGTACTGGTATCCGGCCAGGTTCCTGTCCTTGACGATGCCGGTACGGTGATCGGTTATCAGTACCATGAATCCGACGCGGATATCCAGGGACGCGCGGTGGTGGAATACCAGGATGAGATCCGTCTCGACTACGACAAGAAGGAATATTATTATGTAACAAAAGAACAGAAACCAGTGGAAAAAGAAGAATATTTTTTGAAAATAGGAAAATATACAGTGAATTTCGGCAGCATTAAGAATCAGTATCAGGATTGGGAGATGCATGGGTTCGAGCAGCAGCTGTGTATCGGAGAAAACTTTTATCTGCCGATCTCATTCGGAAAAAGAACCGCCACGCCGTATCATTCGTATGCAGGAAAATATACGGAAAAAGAGTTTCAGGAGATGTTGAGCGGAAAATTTCAGCGTTATTGTAAAGATTTGGATAAAAAAGGGGTAGAAATTATTGAGAATGGTGTTAAAATATACACAGGGTCTCAAACTGCCGAAGCAAAGGGGCAGCTTACGGTCCTGATGCCGGTGGGTGCACAGGCTGAGTCACAGCTTATGGAGATCCCGGCGACTGAAGAACAAAAAGAGACAGGAGAATAGCGAATGGGATTGATGGAAGCGGTCATAGATATACCCGCCGAGCATGAAAGGAATATATTCGGGCAGTTCGATGCATTTGCCAGAAAGATAGAGCGCACGCTCCATGTGACTCTGATCGCCAGAGGCGAGAGCATGAAGATCATGGGAGAAGCTGTCAATGTTGAGAGAGCAAAGAAGGTCTTAGAACAGTTGGTGGAGCTTTCCCGGCGAGGCAATACGATACAGGAGCAGAATGTTGATTATACGCTTGCGCTGGTAATGGAAGACAGCAAAGAGAGCGTGCTGGAGATAGATTCGGATATTATCTGCCATACTTTACAGGGGAAGCCGATCAAGCCGAAGACCCTTGGGCAGAAGAAATATGTAGACGCCATGCGCAAGAAGATGATCGTATTCGGCCTTGGGCCTGCGGGTACGGGGAAGACATATCTTGCCATGGCGATGGCGATCACGGCTTTCCGCAATAATGAAGTGGGGCGGATCATCCTGACAAGGCCGGCGATAGAAGCCGGGGAGAAATTAGGTTTCCTGCCGGGAGACCTGCAAAGTAAGATAGATCCATATCTTCGTCCGCTGTATGACGCGCTGTATCAGATCATGGGAGCCGAAAGCTTCCTTAAGAATTCGGAGAAAGGGTTGATAGAAGTGGCGCCTCTTGCATATATGAGAGGAAGAACCCTGGATAATGCATTTATTATCCTTGACGAGGCACAGAATACAACCCCGGCGCAGATGAAGATGTTTCTGACAAGGATCGGATTCGGGTCAAAGGTTGCCGTTACCGGAGATATCACGCAAAAAGACCTGGCGCCTGGCCAGGTATCCGGCTTGGACGTTGCAGTCTCTGTCCTGAAGAATATCGACGATATTGCGATCTGTCATCTGACCAGTAAAGACGTCGTGCGTCATCCGCTGGTCCAGAAGATTGTAAAAGCATATGAAGAATATGAGAACCGGAGCGCGGCGAAGAGCCGGGAGAGGAATAGAAGGAGAAAGAGATGACAATATATTTTGAAGAAGAGGGAGAACTTGCCCTGCCGCTTGCCTGCCGCGAGATCGCCGAAAAGGTGATAGAGACGGCGCTTGACCTGACCGGCTGTCCGTATGAAGCGGAAGTAAGCCTTCTTCTTACGATGGATATGCAGATACGGGAGATGAATACGGAATTCAGAGGTATAGAACGGGCGACCGACGTTCTTTCTTTTCCGATGATCGAGTATCCTGCGCCGGGAGAATTCGGGTTCCTTAAAGAACGGGAGGATTGTTTTGATCCTGAGTCAGGCGAATTGTCTCTGGGAGATATCGTGATATCCAAAGAAAAGGTGCTTGCACAGGCGGAAGAGTACGGGCATTCCGTACTGCGGGAATATGCGTTTCTGCTCGTGCATTCCGTACTGCATCTGACTGGTTACGACCATATGGAAGAGTCAGAACGCAGCAAGATGGAAGAAAAGCAGGATGAGATCATGAAATGTCTGGATATATTGCGATAAATTTATACAATAAGATGGAGTAATATATGGCAAAACAACGTAAAAAGAGAGATAAGAACTTCCTGCTTCAAGGGTCAATTCTTGCAGTCGCAGGAGTGATCACGAAGATCATCGGAGTTGTATATAGAATTCCGCTCACGAATATCGTGGGTTCGGAAGGCATGGGATATTATGGCGTGGCTTTTTCGATCTACACGATCGCATTGATGCTCACCTCCTACAGCCTTCCTCTTGCGGTGTCCAAGTTAGTCTCCGCAAGGGTAGCCGTAGGACAGTACCGGAACGCCTATAAGGTATTCCGCTGTGCGATGATGTTTGCTGTTGTTGCGGGCGGCGCGGTCGCCCTTATCATTTTCCTGGGCGCTGATTTCATTGCGTCTACGGTGATGCAGATGGATATGAGCGTGTATGCGCTGCGGGTCCTTGCGCCCTGTATCTTTGTCGTCGCCGTACTGGGAGTCATGAGAGGATTCTTCCAGGGAAACGGCTCTATGATGCCGACGGCGTTGTCACAGGTGTTAGAACAGATCGTGAATGCGGCGGCTTCCATCGTGGGAGCTTTCGTACTTCTGAAAATAGGAAAAGAGCTGGGGGAGACCAGAGGCGATGCGTCTTACGGGCCTGCATATGCCGCCGCCGGGGGAACCGTCGGTACGATAGCGGGAGCCGCGTTCGCGCTGCTCACGGTTATGTTCGTATTCTCTGTATACCGCAGTGTGTACAAGAAGAAACTGCGAAGAGACAGAAGCCGCAAGAAAGAAAGTTTCAGAAGGATCTACCATATCCTGCTGCTGACCATCGCACCAGTTATCTTAAGCGCTACGGTCTATAATATCAGCGATTTTCTGGATACGGCGATCTTTAATAACGTCATGGCGGCGCAGGGTTACCAGAAAACAGAATATGCAAGTTTCATGGGGATATTCAACAGTCAGTACAATACACTGGTGAACGTTCCGCTGTCTGTGTCAAGCGCCCTGGCGGCTTCGCTGATCCCAAGCCTGGTCACAACTGTGCAGACGGGAAGCAGGAAACAAGTACATAATAAGATCACGATGGTGACCCGGTTCAACATGATGATCGCCATTCCCTGTGCCGTTGGTTTCCTGATCCTTGCGAAACCTATTATGGATCTTTTATTTTATGCGGAAGATAACAAGATGGCGGCGCTGATGCTGCAGTTAGGGGCGATATCCGTTATCTTTTTCTGCCTGTCTACCGTGACGAATTCGGTTCTTCAGGGATTGGATGATATGATGACGCCGGTCAGGAATGCAGCGATCTCGCTCTTGATCCATACATTGTCACTGCTCCTGATGTTGGTAGTCTTCAAATGGAATATCTATGCGGTCGTGATCAGTAAGATCGTCTTTTCCGGTGCGATCTGCATCCTGAACGCGCATGCGTTAAGGGAGCGGATCGGCTATGTGCAGGAGCAGAAGCAGACCTTCATAATACCCATCTGCGCTTCCGGGATCATGGGCGCCGTGACGGTAGTCGTACATCTGGTCTTTGAATTGTTCGCAGGCGCGAAGATCGCGACGGTCGCCGCACTATTTGCAGCCGTCGCAGCGTATGGCGTTGCTTTGGTGCTTCTTGGAGGGGTGACGGAAGAGGAGATGCAGAATATGCCCAAAGGCAGGTCTCTGGCTGCTCTGTGCAGAAAATTGCATTTATTCAGAGATTAGTGATAAGAGCTGATAAGCTGCTTATATAAATCTTGTATAAATCATGGAAAAATTGCCGATACTGTACTAAAAAAGGAGTTGTCCTTATGAGACTAAAGTATGGTATCGGTTTTTTTGCAGTCATGATCCTATCGTTGATGTTGATCACGGGTGCGTATCAATTGAGTTATCAGCATGCCAAAGAGCGTGCAGAGATGAAAGTTGCAGAAGAGAAGAAACCTGAGCCGCAGGAACCGGTGATCACGGCGCAGGAGCCGGCTTCGGTTGCGGCAGACGGACAGGCGCTTAAGGAAGACTGTTATTATCTGATGGACGTAAACGGGTATGTAGTGGTATATCTGAGCGATAAGAAGACGCCTTATGAGTACACGGATATCAAGTGCGACGGCCTTCCGGCTGAGATGCAGGAAGAAATCCGCAATGGGAAATACATGGAGGATGCGAAGGCATTGTATGGATTCCTGGAGAATTACTCTAGTTAACAGGTAAACCGAAGAGGAAAAATAAAGTAGACTTCCAAAAGAAGATAGTGTAAGATAAAAGGAAATGGTCTGACCGCGATCCAATGGGCAGGCTGTCTCGGACTAATACTGATCGGATGGAGCACTATTGCTTTAAGATCAATGCAATGATGTACTGTGAGACAGCCTGCCGGGATGGAGATGTGAGATATAAGAAGTTAAAGATACAGGAATAGGATTTCAGGAGGATAAAGATATGAACGAGCAGAAGATTGCAAGGATCAATGAGTTATATCATAAATCAAAAGCAGAGGGGCTTACGGAGGCGGAGCAAAAAGAGCAGCAGATCTTAAGAAGGGAATATGTAGACGCATTCCGGCAGAACCTGCGAAGCCAGCTGGATCAGATCTCGATCCAGGAGGCGGACGGGAGTATCACGAATCTGGGGGAGAAGTTTGGAAACAAAAAGGGAAATTAGACGCCGGATCTGTCAGAAGAGACGGGAGATGGATGAAACCATATGGCGCAGGCTCAGTGAATCAATTGCCGCTTCGGTGATCTTGCATCCCTGGTTCCTGCAGGCGAAAGAGCTCTTTACATATGTCGATTACAACGGGGAAGCAGGGACGCGCAAGATCATCCGGACTGCTTTGGGGATGGGAAAGAATGTATGGGTTCCGAAGGTGACGGGAGATACCATGCATTTTTATCGTATCGGGAGTCTGGATGAGCTTACACCAGGAGCGTATGGGATCCCGGAACCGGCGTGCCATAGCCTTATGGATGGCGAACTGGGGGATCAGAGGCTTATGCTGATGCCGGGAGTCGCATTTGACAGGCAGTGCCACAGGATCGGTTACGGCGGCGGATATTATGACAGGTATCTGGCTTCGTATCCGGCGGACGGTTCAAAGCTTCGGGTCATGGCGCTGGCTTTTGAATGCCAGGTCCTGCCGGAGGTGCCGTACGAGGAATATGACCGAAAGCCGGAGATCGTGGTTACGGAGAAGCGGATGATCAAAGCAGCATGCGGACAATGTTGATTGCAAGTGCGTATGGAAATCTTGAATTAAATTAAGATTAGAGAGGAAGAAAGGGATATGACAGGATTGCCAAAGGATCCGATGCTTTTGTTAAGTGTTGTCAATACAAAGCTTCGGGATTATTACTCTACACTGGAAGTATTGTGTGAGGATATGGGCGCGGATCAGGATGAATTGATGGACAAGCTTAGAGGGATCGGATATGAATATGATGAGGCGAGGAAGCAATTTGTATAAGACAGAAAGGGAGAAAAGTCAAGAGGGCTGTCCGAATGTGTGAGTAAACAGGATTCTGAAAGGATAACATGGGGAGAGTGGATAGAGAGGGGATATGGAAAGAAACATAAGCGTCATAAAAGATGTGAATGGGAAGCAGATTGTTATTGTAAATGATATTCGTTTTAAGGGAAAAAGAAATATAGATTGGGAGGAGGTAGAGCAGTATTTAAAACAGTATGTCGGAGAATTTATAGAAATTGCCGAAAGTAAAGAAATTATATATATTGGCAGTGACCTGCCTGATGAATATTCGGGCTCGAACTATACTGCAAAATTGAAAGGAGCATTAGCAAAGGCAAAAGCGAATGCCGCACAGGGAATTCCGGAGATAATAGAAATTGCGGAGAATAAAAGATTTCAGGAAAATTTGGAAAGAAAACATAGAAAAAATGCTAAATATGGCTGGTATCGATATGATTCTAGATTTGCAATACCAGTTTTTGATGAAAATAATGATGTTTTGCGGTATAATGTATTTCATGCAGAGTTGGTGATAAGACATTCTGAAAACAGAAAGCTGTATTTATATGATATCATAAATATAAAAAAAGAAACGAGCACCCCGCTTGAGCCATAAAGCTGTACGGTAAAAAACCCGTTTCTTTTTATATATTGATTGTATGATAGAAAGGGAGAAATGTCAAGAGAAATGTACAATGAAATTGATTTGGATAAAATAGAGATTTATCTGGAACCTCCTGCAGAGGAACCAGCAAGGCAATATTATTTTATGGAAAAATGTAGAAAATGGGTGAAGGAATTTGAGCAGGAACACGGGCGTATCCCTTCAGCATGTGTAACCACGTTCGGCTGCCAGATGAATGCCCGTGATTCTGAGAAGCTCAGGGGTATCTTAAAAGAAATGGGATATGCGGAAGACACGGAAGAGAAGGCTGATTTTGTCATTTATAATACCTGTACGGTACGGGAAAATGCAAATACGCGTGTATATGGAAGGCTTGGACAGTTAAAACCCCGGAAAAAGAAGTATCCGCACATGATGATCGGACTCTGCGGCTGTATGATGCAGGAGCCGGAGGTGGTGGAAAAGCTTAAGAAGAGTTATCGGTTTGTGGATATCATCTTCGGGACCCATAATATTTATAAATTTGCGGAACTGGTTGCGACACGTCTCATGTCAGAGCGGATGGTGATCGACATCTGGAAAGATACGGACATGATCGTTGAAGATCTTCCAAATAAGCGGAAGTACGCTTTTAAGTCCGGGATTAATATAATGTTCGGATGCAATAATTTCTGCAGTTATTGCATCGTGCCTTATGTAAGAGGCAGGGAAAGGAGCCGGGATCCTGGGGCGATCGTCCGGGAGATCGAACGTCTGGTTGCAGACGGGGTCAGTGAAGTGATGCTGCTTGGGCAGAATGTAAATTCTTATGGGAAGACCTTAGATACACCGATGACATTTGCCGGGCTGCTTAAGGAGATTGAGAAAGTCGAAGGGCTTCGGCGGATACGGTTCATGACCTCTCATCCCAAAGATCTGTCGGATGAGCTGATCGAGGTAATGAAGGATTCGAAGAAGATCTGCAGACATCTGCATCTTCCGGTACAGTCAGGAAGCACAGATATTCTTGCAAAGATGAACCGGCGTTATACGAAGGAACAGTATCTTGAACTGGTAGAAAAAATCCGCAAAGCAGTGCCGGATATCTCTCTTACGACAGATATTATTGTAGGTTTCCCGGGAGAGACGGACGAGGATTTTGAAGAGACCCTGGATGTGGTAAGAAAGGTGCGTTATGACAGTGCATTTACCTTTATTTACTCGAAGCGCACGGGGACACCGGCTGCGACGATGGAAGATCAGGTGCCGCAAGACGTGATCAAGACCAGATTTGACCGTCTTCTCAAAGAAGTGCAGGCGATTGCCGCAGAGTCTTGCGTGGTACATGAGGGAACAGTGCAGGAGGTACTGGTGGAAGATATCTGTGATCACGATCCTGCCATGGTGACCGGAAGACTGAGCAATAATCTATTGGTGCATTTCCATGGAGGCAGAGAATTGATCGGAAAATATGTGGATGTGGCGCTTGAAGAGTGCCGGGGCTTCTACTACATTGGGAATCGATATCTGCCGAATTAATCTTTCGCAGGAAAATACGGTACAAATGGAAGAAATGGAGGCGGGTCTATGTTGGATCCAAGGATAAAAGAGTATCTTTCCCAGGTCGGTATCTGCAAGATCCCTGAGATGGATACGGCGCTGCTTTCTGCCTTTGGAGAAGAGGAAGGCGCCAGGCATGTGGAACGGATGATGGAATTATTTGACCGGTCGGAGGAACGGCTGATCTATGGGGCGAAGGACACATCCTATCTCTACCGCCAGGATGCGCTTGTTGATTATATGAATCAGAGCCTTGAGATGAGCCTTCTGGGATCCTCTTTTTATGATCGTGTATTTTTCCGACGGGTCATGGATTATCTGCTTAGATATGAGTCTTTTTGGAGGGGAGATATCCTCGATCATGGATGTGGAAATGGAATCCTGACTTGCTTTCTGGCATGGATGCACCCGGAATCTTCGGTCACAGGCGTGGATCTGTCTGCAAATGCTGTTTCCGTTGCGGGAGAACTTGCCAGGAGGCTTCAAGTGGATAATGTACGCTTTGGGGGCAGGCAAGCCGCGGAGCGGGAACGATATGATGTGTTGTTTTCTTGCCGTACGGTACATGAGAATATCGCATGCATACCGCTGTGCAGGGAATCGCAACGGTCTGTTTTGTCTGCCGAGGAGCAGATCAAACGGCATGAGGAATATACGAAGATACTCTCCGTATTTATCAAGCCAAAAGGGTATCTGATCAGTGTAGAACGCTATGAGGATGACGAAGCATATGCAGGGCTTGCCGGCGCATTGATACGGGCGGGTTTTTGTCAGGTGAAGGGATCACATATGCAGTTGTCCTGTAAAAACGGTGATGAGACGGCAGTGTTCCAGGCGGCAGTTTTTCAAAAAATGCTTTAGAGTGCTCAATGAAAAATACAGGAGAAATAAATACCACATATAATCTACGGCTAAAACGCTTACACTATGTTATGAACAATATGAGTGAGGGCGTTTTTCTATGCGAAAATTAAGTACGAAAAAATTAAGTGAATATTTGTTTCTATGGACATTGGGGGGATGTCTCTATTACTTTTTTGAAGTATTTTTCCGTGGTTTCTCCCATTGGTCTATGTTTATACTTGGCGGGATCTGCATGGTGTTTTTCACGGTACAGGGACAGGCGGTCCACTGGGAGGATGCATTATGGAGGCAGGTTCTTCGGTGTATCATATTTGTGACGGCGATGGAATTCATTACGGGGATTATTGTAAATAAATGGCTGCATATGGCGGTTTGGGATTACAGCAATCAGCCCTTTCAATTATTCGGGCAGATTTGCCTTCCGTTCATGATCATCTTCTCAGGACTGTGCGCGCTTGGGATCTTCCTTGGGGGATATCTTTCTTATTGGCTGTATGGGGAAGAGAAGCCGCACTACCATGTTCTCTAGAAATTAAATAATTGTTATGTTCATGCAGAATATACTTTTGATAGTGCAGGACAAAAAACGCGGCGTAGCGGGCAGTGTTGGGGGTTTTTTGTCCTGTGCCATCGGAGGAATAGACAAGTGAAGAGGGTAGTTATTAAGTATTGTGTACAGAAGGATTTTACACCTTTTTAATTAACACAGTTGCTATTTTTTTACTCGCTAAGTATACTTATACATAGAAGAAAATACGGGATCATATGAATGATACGGAATTACGGAGGACGCAAGATGTCATTTACGGTCTATGTAAGGATGAAGAAGCCGGGCAGGCGCATGAGTAAGGATCTGTCCCCTGTCCCTTTCGTTCTGGACAGGAAGCCGGATACGGTACGGGAATTGCTGCTTGGACTGACGGAGCTTGGCGTGAAGGATTACAACGAGCGTACCGACGAGGGACAGCTCCTGCCTTTCCTGACACGGGAAGAGATTGCGGGGCAGGCTTTACGGGGCAAGGTCTCCTTTGGAGTACATAACGGGAAGAAAGCCGGTTTGCAGAAAGCGGCAGAGAACACGATCCAGTGCTTTGAAGACGGAATCTACAGGGTATTCGCCGGTGAGGAAGAGCTGACGGGGCTTGAGGATACGATCCCATGGCGGGAGGATCTGGTTTTTACTTTTGTACGGCTTGTGATGCTGTCAGGATAGGAGCCAAACCTTTGCAAAACGGGAAGACGGCGGGAATGTTTTCTGCGCGGATGAAAACCAGGAAAATTGTAAGAAACAGAATATCGGATGTAAGTTAAGAAAGAAGGAATGGATATGGCGGAATTTACATATCAGACAAGAAGAAAATTAACGGAAGGCTGGGTAAAAGCGGTATCGGAGAAAGGGAGACACCTTTCGAAGCAGGAAAAAGAGATGCTGCCGGATGTCTACGGCTATACGATCCCCCAGAATGCCTGCAATGAGATGAGGAAGCTCCTGACAGGAAAGAGTTTCAAAACGTTAAGCGAACTGTATCAGAGCAAATATAAGAATCTGGTAGATATTTGCGTGCCGGAAGGATCCCGGGAGGAATTCTATTATGCGCTGGATCAGATGAACCAGTACCAGATGACGGCAGGATGGTATCGGAGAAGCTTACGGTCAGACAGCTACGCGCCCTTTGCGGAGCAGAGCGTAAAGATCTTGCGGGCATATACAAGGCTTGATTTTTATGGTGTCACACTGGCTGATCTTTTGACCGGGGATACCGCGCCGGAGATCTACGATCATGCAAGGAACGAGTACTTTTCCTATGCGGAGATACTGGCGGCGCAGATCGACCGCGGAAATGAAAAGGCGGTGCAGGCGGTGAGAGATATCCTTCTGGGAGAGGGAAATACCGCAATGTTGAGCCATGAATTGATCAAAGGGATCGTGATGAGCCGGAACAAGGAATTATATGAGATCCTTGGTAAGTTCCTTCTTGCGGCAAGGCTCCAGGAAGGGGCGAGACAGGCTGTTTGCGAGATGATGGACGCCGGACGGCAGGGGGCTTTCCTTCACCTGTTTGCCGTTATCGAGGAACATGGCCTGATCCGCTATTCTTCCGTGAAGCGGGCGGTCTCTACCTGGATCGGAATATTTAACGAGAAGAGTGTAGACCGGATTTCGGATAAATTATTGCGGCTGATGGGACAATGCCTGAGAGATTCCCAATTCTGCGAAGACCAGCTTCAGTCGGAAGATTCCGTCGCGATCAGCTGTGCGCTCTGGGCAAAAGGCTTCTATGATGCGAAGGAGGCAGTTAAGGCTGTACGGCATTTGAGCTTCCACGGTACGAAGCACCAGAAGATGACGGCTTCTTATTTTGTCGGATCGCTTCAGGATGAACAGTTAGGAATGAAGGCGGCAAAAGAAATCATTTTGAATGATCCGGATGATGCGGAGCTTGTGGCGTGCTTCATGCCGTGTTTTATGGGCGCGGTAAGCAGCCATTTCTACAGGCTTGTGAAGGAGGAAGAGGGGTATACTTATTCGTTCCGGAACAGCAAAGTGGTGAAACCTAAAAATATGGAGCCGGAAGAGATGTTTGCCGACAGAGAAGAGGCGCTGCGGTGCTACCAGATCCTGAAAGAGATCCTTAAGAGAACGCCTAAGAAGGGGCTTACGATATCGCCCTGTATCTTCCCGTGGTATCAGGTGAGTATGAGCCAGTCCGATCTTGCGGAACGTCTCTGTCTGATTGCGTGGATGCTTCAGGATGAGGCGTTGCTTGACGAGGCGGCAGGATTCATCCCGTTGATCGGGCAGGGGGCGGGTTATTCTTACTATGGCGCGTCAAGGGCAGCCGCCGCGAGGCTCTTGCTATACCGTCCAACGACCGCCGTTCGAAAGAAGATACTCTTTGAGCTGCTTCATAATCCGGAAGAATATACGAATCAGGAAGCCTGCCGTCTGGCGGAGGATATGGAGCTTACCCAGGAGGATTATATACAGATCGAAAAGAATCTGAAATATAAAAAAGGCAGAAAAGGAACGTTGGCGCTGCTTAGAAAACAAGACAAGAAGGCTCTTGCATCCTCCATTATCAGGCTCCTGGATGAAAAATCGGAAGAATGCCGCATGGGCGCTCTTGACCTTGCGCTCAAGTTAAAGAAAGAAGATGCCGGATGCTTTGAAGAAGTGATCCCCCGTCTTCACGCCGTGTCAGAACCAAGCGGCAGGGAGCAGGTACTTCTCAAAGAACTGTTAGGAGAAGAGAGCGCCGCACAGAATATTCTGGATACGCCAGGATATGGCATGTACGATGTGGAAAAGGACTGGGTGCTGCCGCCTGTAGACGCCGACGGGAGCAAGGCTTCCGGTTTGTTCGAATTCGGGGAACAGGCATGCAGCAATGTATGTAGGGAGTTGGATAAACTGATCAAGGAAAATGCTTCGCGAGCCTACAAGACGGCGTGGGATCAGGAAGAACTTCTTGGCAATGACCTGAAAGCCAGCCGTTATATCCATGGCGACCCGGATGCCGAACCCCTGGACGAATATCCCTTCCCGGAGCTATGGAAGGAATTCTATGAGACACATATCCGGACGCCCAAGCTTCTTCTGGAAGTAGAGCTTTACCAGCAATGCTGTCTGCAAAGAGGCTTATATGAGCAGAACCGGAAGCTCTACAAACAGGTTTTCGGAAGCGGATTTACGAAAAAGCCTCCGTTCCAGAACCTGCTGCCGGTTATTAGCTATGGCAGACAGGTACGCACGGTAATATCCGCATTATTTTTACAGTATGTTCCGGCTGACTTAAAGGCACAGTTTGCTCTGTGCGGGATGGCAAAGTTCCTTTCGGTGCTGGATACCTCCAATGATATCTTTTCCGTCAGTGAGAAGCGCTGGAACGGCGAAGTTGTAACGTATACAAGGCGGACGGCAGAACTTCCGGTCTTTGCCGAGATGATCCGCTGGCTCTCCGATGCAGAAGAGAAAGACTGGGGAAGTGCATTTTCCTTAAGATTCCGGCTCGGGCAGTATTATCTGAGACAGGCGGACCGGGAGAAGGACAGGCAGTATTCTTATTCGAGTTCTAACCGCTGTTATCTGGGGCTTTCTGACTATGTTGCGTGCTATATACGGGGATTCTGGGATAAGGACCTGTTCTATAAGGCGGTATTTACCTTCTTGGAACTGGGGATCTTGCTGGAAGCTGTCAGTACTGTGGAGCAGAAAGGAGCAGTTTCATCAAGATATGCACGGGTTTATGCGTTAAATTCCTTCTTTGGAACGAATGCGATCATGCCTGTGGACGGGAAATTCCATTTCGATACCATAGGGGAAGAGATGCCTAAGATGGCGTTTGCCCATGAGGTTTACAGAGAGATCATCCCGCTTGTGTTAAACGTGGAATTAAAGCGCGGAGAACAGCCGACGCCGTTTTCAGAATACATCAACCATATCCGCGCCGTCTACGGCATAGATTATATGATCCGGATCCTGACGGCTCTGGGGAAGGATCCGCTGCAGCGGGGATACAGCTATTATTCCTCACTGAGCGAACGAAGGACGGTCCTAAGCCATCTGCTTAAGGTATGTAGTCCGAAGAAGGAGGAGACGGCGGATGATCTGAAGAAGGCGCTTAAGGGGACGGACATCACGAAGAAACGGTTGATCGAGCTTGCCATGTATGCGCAGCAGTGGATACCGATGATCGAAGAGTATCTTAAGCTTCCGGGATTTTCCAGCACCTGCTATTATTTCATGGCTCATACCAGCGAACGTTTTGACGAGCAGGTGACTTCGGTCATTGCAAAGTATACACCTCTTTCACCGGAGGAGCTTTCAGACGGCGCCTTTGATATCCACTGGTTCTTTGAGGCGTATGGACAAGTGGGGGAGAAGAATTTCAAGCTTCTTTACGACGCGGCAAAATATTCGTCTTCCGGCGCCGCCCACGGACGGGCGAGGAAATATGCGGACGCCGCCCTTGGCAAGGTAGAAAAGGAAGCGTTAAAATCAGAGATCGACGCAAAACGCAATAAGGATCTGTTGATGAGCCTTCCGCTTCTTCCGCTTGCGGATGAGAAATCACAGCGGGAGGATGAGCTTTTCGACCGCTATCAGTTTATCCAGAAATACAAGAAGGAAAGCAGGCAGTTCGGCGCCCAGCGCAGGGCAAGCGAGGGACGCGCCGCAGAGATCGCACTTAGGAATCTAAGCGTCAATGCAGGATTCACCGATGTAACCCGTCTTGTGCTCCGCATGGAAGGGAAGCTTGTAGAGCGGTCCGGCGCGTACTTTGACTGGCAGCCTGTGGATGAGATCGAGTTGATGATATCTGTGGATGAGAATGGGAAGAGTTCGCTGAAATGCAGGAAGGACGGGAAGATCTTAAAATCCGTTCCGGCGAAATATAAGAAGGATGAGACGGTTAAGAGATACCAGGAGACTGTAAAACAGTTAAAGGAGCAATACAGCAGAACGAAGCAGATGATGGAACAGGCGATGGAAGACCGGACGGACTTCGAAGTCTGGGAATTCCTGGAGCTTAAGAAGAATCCGGTGGTGCGCCCGATCGTGGAGAACCTGTTGGTGAAACTGCCTTGCCATGGGATCGGTTTCCTGACAGAAGAGGGGATCGTGGATCATAAAGGAACCGTGACGGCAGTGAAGCCGGACGACCGGATCTTGATCGCACATCCGTATGACCTGTACGAAAGTGGATACTGGCATGATCATCAGAAGCTGTTATTTGACCGGAAGATCAAGCAGCCTTTCAAGCAGGTATTCCGCGAGCTGTATCTGAAATTAGACGAAGAAAAGGGGAAAACGGAATCCAGGCTCTTTTCCGGCAACCAGATCCAGCCGCAGAAGACGGCAGGCGCGCTTCGGGGACGGCGCTGGGTGGCAGATTATGAGGATGGACTTCAGAAGATTTATTATAAAGAGAATATCGTTGCCTGTATCTATGCCATGGCGGACTGGTTTACGCCGAGTGATATTGAGGCGCCGACGCTTGAGTGGGTGGCGTTCTCAGACCGGAAGACAGGAAAACCTAAGAAGATTACGGAGATTCCGGATATCATCTACAGCGAAGTCATGCGGGACGTAGACCTGGCGGTGAGCGTCGCCCATGCAGGCGGCGTGGATCCGGAGACCAGCCACTCTACCGTCGAGATGCGAAGAGCCATTGCCGAATGTAACCTTGAGCTGTTCAAGATCACAAATGTCCGTCTTGAGGGCAGCCATGCCATAATTGATGGGAAACTTGGGCAGTATTCTGTGCATCTTGGAAGCGGCGTGGTTCATCAGGTGGGAAATGCCATGCTGTTTGTGGTGCCGGTACATTCCCAGCACAGGGGACGTATCTTCCTGCCGTTTATTGATGATGATCCCAAGACGGCGGAGATCATGTCGAAGATCCTGCTCTTTGCGGAGGATACGAAGATCAAGGATCCAAGTATATTGGCACAAATCCAGTAAGACATTGTCCCTAAGGATATTTGGTGCTGATGGATTCAACGTTGAATTCATCGGCATTGTCCTATATAATATACATGACTTTTGAAAGGGAAAGGGCGTTTTGTTGTGCTTGACATTAATGATTATGAAAGAGAGCATGCTGAGAAAAAGCTTTTAATGAAGCTTAAAGAAGCAGAAGATGCAGTAAAGGATGATGAAAGATGGCTTAGTCTTGATGAGTTAAAAGAATTAGTGGGTGAATGATGTATGACATTGACGGGAAAGATTTAGTCATGATATAATTTCAATGCCTGCTTGAGTGGTTCGAAAGTAGGCGTAACATATGACTAAGCACAAAAGAGAGGTAAAACTGTGGGGGAACTAACACCGATGATGCAGCAGTACATGGAGACGAAGAAGGAGTATCCGGACTGCATCTTATTCTATAGATTGGGTGATTTTTATGAGATGTTTTTTGACGATGCCCTGACGGCGTCGCGGGAACTGGAGATCACACTGACCGGCAAGAACTGTGGATTAGAGGAACGGGCGCCTATGTGCGGCGTTCCTTATCACGCTGTGGACAGTTATCTGAACCGGCTGGTCTCCAAAGGTTACAAAGTGGCGATCTGCGAGCAGATGGAAGACGCGGCAAGTGCGAAGGGGTTGGTTAAGCGTGACGTGGTCCGTATCGTGACGCCGGGAACGAATCTGGATGTACAGGCTCTGGATGAGACGAAGAATAACTATATCATGTGTGTGGTCTATGTTGCAGACCGCTACGGGCTGTCTGTTGCAGATGTGACCACCGGGGAATATATGGTCACGGAGCAGAACGACAAGGAGAAGCTCTTTGATGAGATCTACAAGTTCATGCCGTCGGAGCTGATCTGTAATGAGTCCTTCTACATGAGCGGCATGGATCTGGAGTTCCTGAAGAATAAGCTTGGAATCACCTTGTATTCTCTGGATCCGTGGTATTTTGACGATACGATCTGTCAGCGGACGCTTACGGATCATTTTCATGTAAATGCATTGGACGGGCTTGGGCTTAAGGACTATGACTGCGGAGTGATCGCGGCGGGTGCTCTGCTTACATATCTTCTGGAGACCCAGAAGCGGGATCTGTCACATATTACCAGGTTATCTGTCTATGCGACCGGGAAATACATGCTTCTTGACAGCTCTACCCGCAGGAATCTGGAGCTTAGCGAGACGCTCAGAGAGAAGCAGAAGAGGGGTTCTCTTCTGTGGGTGCTTGATAAGACGAAGACGGCGATGGGGGCAAGGACACTGCGCAAATGCATCGAGCAGCCTCTGATCGACAGGAAGGAGATCGAACGCCGTCTTGATGCAGTGGCGGAGCTTAAGGAGAGCGCCATTTCCAGAGAGGAGATCCGGGAGTATCTGTCCTCTATCTACGATCTGGAACGCCTGGTGTGCAGGATCACCTATCAGTCGGCAAATCCAAGAGATCTGACCGCGTTCGAGCATTCTCTTTCCATGCTGCCCCATATCAAATATATTTTACAGGAGATGAAGACGCCTCTCCTGAGGGAGTTGTATGAGAGCCTGGATACTCTGGAAGATCTCTGTGAACTTATAAAATCTGCCATTAAGGAGGAACCGCCCATTGCCATGAAGGAAGGCGGTATCATAAAGGAAGGATTCCACGAAGAGGTAGACCGGCTCAGATCGGCGAAATCAGACGGGAAGGAATGGCTTGCAAAGCTTGAAGCTAAGGAACGGGAGAAGACGGGGATCAAGAATCTGCGGATCCGTTTCAATAAGGTCTTCGGATATTATCTGGAAGTGACCAATTCCTTCAAGAATCTGGTGCCGGAATACTATACACGCAAGCAGACCCTTGCCAATGCGGAACGGTATATCATTCCCGAGCTTAAGGAATTGGAGGATACGATCCTGGGAGCGGAGGATAAGCTGTATGCGTTGGAGTATCAGCTGTACTGTGAAGTGAGAGATAAGATCGGAGCCGAGATCCTACGGATCCAGTCAAGCGCGAAAGCCGTGGCATGGCTGGATGCTTTTGCTTCTCTTGCCCTGGTTGCGGAACGGAACCATTATGTCCGTCCGGGGATCAATGAGAAAGGGGTCATAGATATCAAGGACGGACGTCATCCGGTGGTGGAGAAGATGATCCCCAACGATATGTTCATTGCCAATGATACCTTTTTGAATGACAGGAAGAACCGGATCTCTGTCATCACGGGTCCGAATATGGCGGGGAAATCCACCTATATGCGGCAGGCGGCGCTGATCGTCCTGATGGCGCAGATCGGGTCTTTCGTGCCGGCTTCCAGTGCAGATATCGGATTGGTGGACCGGATCTTCACCAGAGTAGGAGCATCCGACGATCTGGCGAGCGGGCAGAGTACCTTCATGGTGGAGATGACAGAGGTGGCGAATATCCTTCGCAACGCGACAGGTAAGAGCCTTCTGATCCTGGATGAGATTGGGAGAGGGACCAGTACCTTTGACGGCCTTAGTATCGCCTGGGCGGTGATCGAGCATATCAGCAACAGCAAGCTTTTAGGTGCAAAGACGCTGTTTGCGACTCATTACCACGAGCTGACGGAGCTTGAGGGGAAGATCAATAATGTGAATAATTATTGTATTGCGGTGAAGGAGAAGGGTGACGATATCATTTTCCTTCGTAAGATCGTAAAGGGCGGCGCGGACAAGAGCTACGGGATCCAGGTGGCGCGCCTTGCGGGGGTTCCGGAGACTGTGATCGAGCGTGCGAAAGAGATCGTAGAGGAGCTGGTGCAGGCGGATATCACGGATAAGATCAAGGACATTGCGTCTCATGGTCAGGAACAGCAGGCGGCGAAGCCGAAACATTATGACGAGGTGGATCTGGCACAGATGTCCTTGTTTGATACGGTGAAGGATGACGATGTGATCGACGAGATCAAGAATCTGGATCTGGGTAATCTGACGCCGATCGATGCGCTGAATACCTTGTATCAATTACAGAATAAGCTGAAGAACCGCTGGTAGAAGCCAGATATCCATGCAAGTATGGCTGCTTCGCAGGAATATGAGGATTAAAACAGCGAAAAACAGGCGCGTGTGCTCAAGTGGAGAATAAAGTATGAACAAGATACAGGTTTTGGATACAGTTACAATTGATAAGATCGCGGCAGGCGAAGTGATCGAACGGCCGGCGTCCGTAGTCAAGGAGCTGGTGGAGAATGCCATTGATGCCGGGGCAACGGCGATCGTCGTGGAGATCCAGGAAGGCGGAACGTCGCGGATGCGGATCGCGGACAATGGATGCGGGATTCCGAAGGAAGAGGTGCCGAATGCATTTCTGCGCCATTCTACCAGCAAGATCCGGTCCGTGGATGATCTGGTACATATCGGATCCCTGGGGTTCCGCGGGGAGGCATTATCAAGCATTGCGGCGGTTTCCCAGGTAGAGCTCCTTACCAAGACGAAGGAGGATACCTTCGGAACCCGATACCGGATCAACGGCGGGAAGGAAGTGGGGTTAGATGAGACAGGCGCCCGGGACGGGACTACATTCCTGATCCAGCAGTTATTCTATAACGTCCCTGCCAGACGGAAGTTCTTGAAGACGCCAATGACGGAGGCAAGCCATGTGGGCGACCTGATGGCAAGGCTTGCCTTGTCTCATCCGGAGATATCTTTTCAGTTCATCAATAACGGACAGTCGAAGCTTCACAGCTCCGGCAACGGGAATCTTAAGGATGTGATCTATCATATCTATGGACGGGATATTGCTTCGAACCTGCTTCGGGCAGAATGGGAGACACCGGGGATGAAGATTTCTGGTTTCTTAGGGAAACCTGTGATCTCAAGGGGAAACCGGAATTTTGAGAACTATTTTATCAATGGACGCTATGTGAAGAATACCATTGTATCAAAGGCGATCGAGGATGCGTATAAGGACTTCTCCATGCAGCACAAGTATCCCTTTGTGGTACTGCACATGGAGATCGACGGTGAGAATGTGGACGTCAATGTGCACCCGGCGAAGATGGAGCTTCGATTCCATGATCAGCAGAAGGTGTATGAGCAGATCTATCAGGCAGTGCATCAAGGGCTTCATGCGGATGAGCTGATCCCGCATGTGGAGCTTGATACGCCCGGGAAGGGCAGTAAGCATAAGGCGGATACCGCGCTTCCTTTTGAAGGGGTTGCGCGAAGATCTGCCGGGGCAGGCTCAGATAATAAAAAGCCGGCAGCACAGCCGGCGGCAGAATCTTCACCGCCGCCGGAACGGGATCTTGACTATTTTATGGAGAAGATGAAAGAGCGTGTCCGCAACTACCACGACCAGCGTTCCTCTGCGGAAGTAAGGGATAGGAGCGGGATATTGAGACCGGAGGTTCAGGCTGACCGGATCCACGAGACGGTAGAATATGCCCGCAGCCTGCCGGTGTCCAAAGAAGCAGATCCCCGGGTTCCTGAAGAGAATCCCCGGGTTCCTGAACGGGAGAACCCGGCGCAGCCGCCAGAAGAGCCGAAGCAGTTGGATTTATTTGAAGAAAAGCTCCTGACAAGAGAAGCAAGGGATGAATATCATCTGATCGGGCAAGTCTTCGAGACGTACTGGCTGGTCGAGTTTCATGACAGTCTCTATATCATTGACCAGCATGCCGCGCATGAACGGGTTCTGTATGAGCGGACGTTGAAGGGGATGAAGACAAGAGAATTTACCTCCCAGATGATCAGTCCTCCGATTGTCCTGGACTTAAGTATGCAGGAAGCCGAGCTTCTGAACCGGTATATGGATCAATTTACCCGGATCGGGTTCGAATTCGAGGAATTCGGGCAGGAATCCTTCGCGGTCAGGGCGGTTCCGGATAACCTGTTCAGTATCGCCAGGAAGGAGCTGCTTCTGCAGATGCTAGATGGTCTTGCCGACGAGATCAGCCGGAATCTGTCGCCGGAATTGATCGATGAAAAGGTGGCTTCCATGTCCTGCAAAGCGGCGGTAAAGGGGAATATGAAGCTTTCTGCCGCCGAGGTGGACGCATTGATCGGAGAGCTTCTGACACTTGAGAATCCGTATCACTGTCCCCACGGGAGACCGACCATCATCGCCATGAGCCGCCGGGAACTGGAAAAGAAATTCAAAAGGATTGTGTGATCATGAGAGAGTGCGTGAAGAAACCATTGGTGATCCTGACAGGGCCTACGGCTGTCGGGAAGACAAAAGCCTCCATCGGGCTTGCCAAAGCGATCGGAGGGGAGATCATCTCCGCAGATTCCATGCAGATCTATAAGCATATGGATATCGGCTCGGCAAAGATCCGACCGGATGAGATGGAAGGTATCCCCCATTATCTGGTGGATGAGTTAGAGCCGTGGGAGGAATTCCATGTGGTGCGTTTTCAGCAGATGGCGAAGGCAGCCCTTGCGAAGATCTATGCCAGGCAGCATATCCCGATCGTGGTCGGGGGCACCGGGTTTTACATTCAGGCGCTTCTGTATGATATTGATTTCTCGGAAAATGACGGGGATGATTCATACCGAAAGGAGCTTGAGCGTAAGGCGAAGGAACAGGGCGGGCAGGTACTTCACGACAGGCTCAAAGAAGTAGATCCCGCCGCGGCAGAGCAGATCCACGCGAACAATGTGAAGCGTGTGATCCGCGCTCTGGAATACTACCGTCAGACAGGACAGCGGATCTCGGAGCATAACGAGAGAGAACGGCGAAGGGAGTCGCCTTACCGGTTTATTTACTTTGTATTGAACGACGACCGTGCGAAACTCTATGAGCGGATCGACAGGCGTGTGGACCAGATGATGGAAGAGGGGCTTGTCGATGAGGTGAAGGCGCTGCAGGAAATGGGCTGTACCAGAGAGATGGTGGCTATGCAGGGACTTGGATATAAGGAGATCCTGGCTTATCTGAATGGAGAGACGGAGCTTGACGAAGCTGTCTATACATTGAAGCGGGATACCCGGCATTTTGCAAAGAGACAGGTGACCTGGTTTAAGAGGGAGCGAGAGGTGACCTGGATCAATAAAGGGGATTATGACTATCAGGAGGAGGCAATTCTCGCGGAAATGCTGAAGCATATCCGGGAGAGATTTCTCTAGGGAATTTATATGATATGGAGATTTTGTTCCATACATGTTCGCCGCATATGAGGCGAGACAGAAGATAAGGGGATGTATACGGTGAGAAGATTATTTCGAAGCAAGTTTATTAAGAAAATGAATACGCTGCTTAAGGTCTACTCCCATTCACATAATGCGGAGGCGACCTATAAAGAACTGTTGAATTTGAAGCCGCTGATCCGGAATAAGGGGGAGGAATCGCTCTTTGAGCTGAATCGCGCTTCGTTGTTATATGATATGAAGAAATATAAAGAGGCGGCGGAAGTGATCATGCAGATCCGTCCGCTGAATCCGGAATTCGATGCCAAATGTGCAGTTGTAAGGACGAAGATACTGGATTCCTGGATTTGATCTAAGAAGAGAATGTGAAGATAGGAAAGAGGAAAGATTTATGCCAGCGCAGATGAATCATGATCGGAATGTGGTTTCATTATATGAAGAATTAGGCGTCCGAAGGGAAGTCCTGGAATTCGGAAGGAAGGTGGAGGCTTGCCTGAAGGAGCGGTTTGCGGCGATTGACGAGACGGCGGAGTATAACCAGCTCAAGGTTATCCATGCCATGCAGGAGAACCAGGTCAGCGAGGGGTGTTTTCACTATGCAAGCGGCTATGGTTATAACGATGCGGGACGGGATACTTTAGAAGAAGTATATGCGTCGGTGTTCCACACAGAGAGCGCCCTTGTACGCCCCCAGATCACCTGCGGGACCCACGCCCTTTCCCTTGCCCTGAGTGCGAACTTAAGACCCGGGGATGAATTACTGTCGCCTGTGGGAAAGCCTTATGACACGCTTGAGGAAGTCATAGGGATACGTCCGTCCAAAGGTTCCCTTGCAGAATATGGGATCTCTTATTCACAGGTCGAGCTGCTTGCGGACGGGACATTTGATTACGAAAATATACGGAAAGCGATCCATGAGAAGACGAAGATGGTGACGATCCAGAGATCCAAGGGCTATCAGACAAGACCCAGCTTTTCCGTGAAGCAGATCGGGGAGCTGATCCGGTTTGTCAAGGAGATCCGGCAGGATATCATCTGTATGGTGGATAACTGCTACGGGGAATTTGTGGAGAAGATAGAACCAAGCGATGTGGGCGCGGATCTGGTGGTGGGATCGCTGATCAAGAATCCGGGAGGCGGGCTTGCGCCCATCGGCGGTTATATCGCAGGCAGGAAGGATCTGATCGAAGCGTGCGGTTACCGTCTGACTTCTCCGGGACTTGGGAAGGAAGTGGGAGCTTCCCTTGGCGTGATGCAGTCTTTCTATCAGGGACTGTTCCTTGCGCCGACGGTGACGGCGGGAGCGCTCAAAGGGGCTGTCTTTGCGGCAAATATCTATGAGAAGCTTGGGTTTCCGGTGGTGCCGGACGGCAGCGAGAGCCGGCATGACATCATCCAGGCGGTAACCTTTGGAAAGCCCGAGGGTGTGATCGCGTTCTGCAAGGGGATCCAGGCGGCGGCGCCGGTGGATTCTTTCGTAACTCCGATCCCGTGGGCAATGCCGGGTTATGACAGTGACGTGATCATGGCTGCAGGAGCATTTGTGCAGGGTTCTTCCATTGAACTGAGTGCGGACGGACCCATCAAGCCGCCTTACGCAGTGTATTTCCAGGGAGGTTTGACATGGCATCATGCAAGGCTTGGGATTCTGATGTCGCTGGAATACCTGGCAAGGGAAGGCTTGGTTGTATTATGACAAGGATTGGGATCATCGGAGGGGGAGCCGCCGGAATTGCCGCGGCGATCACGGCGGCGAGAAATGACAGGGAGGCGTATGTATTTATTCTGGAGCAGAAGGAGAAGGCGGGTAAGAAGCTTCTGGCAACGGGAAACGGGCGCTGCAACCTGACGAACCGGCAGGCAGACGGTTCTGATGTAGAATCCTGTTATCACGGCGGAAATATCCGGTTTGCAGGCGAAGTGTTAAAGCAGTTCGGATATGCGGATACACGGAGTTTCTTTGCGTCGATGGGGCTTGTGATGAAAGAACGGGGAGACTATGTGTATCCCCGCTCCGACCAGGCTTCCACGGTGCTTGACCTTCTGGATCTGGAGTTGAAGCGTCTTGGAGTAGAGGTCTTTTGCCAGGCAAGGGTGCAGTCGGTTCTGTGGGACAGAAGCGACTTTTGCCTGGAGGCAAAAGTCTGTAAACAAGGATGTGAAAAAAAAGGCAGACAGTCCAGGCAGATTGAGAGCCGGGAGCTCTCGCAGATATTCAAGGCTGATCGGATCATCCTTGCCTGCGGCGGCAAAGCGGCGCCTGCTTTTGGTTCGGATGGGAGCGGCTATGAGATCGCGAAGTCTTTCGGACATCGGATGACGCCTGTCGTACCGGCGCTGGTACAGCTTAAGGTAAAGGAGCATCCCTTTGCAAAAGCATCGGGAGTCCGGACAGACGCCAAAGTTACGGCTCTTATAGACGGCGTGCCTGTCGCGGAAGATACCGGAGAAGTACAGATTACCGCGTATGGGATTTCCGGAATTCCGGTATTCCAGATCAGCCGGCATATCGCGTTGGGATTGTACCGGAAGAAACGGGCGGAAGTATTGCTTGATCTTCTTCCGGAATATACGGCAGAAGAGGCAGACGAGCTGCTTATAAGGATGGCCGGGAGACATACCGGTATAACGATGGGGGAATGCCTTGCAGGGATATTTAACCAGAAGCTGGTTCCGTGTATCCTTACGCTGGCGGGAGTGCGGATGCAGGCAAGGATATCGGAAACAGACAGGCGCAGGATACAAGGAATCGTAAGACAATGTAAAAGCGTATGCCTTCGGATACAGGATACGAATGGTTTCGAGAATGCACAGGTCTGCGCGGGCGGTGTAAGGACAGACGAGATAGATCCGAGGACGATGGAATCAAAGCGGGTGAAAGGGCTTTATCTTGCCGGTGAATTATTGGATGTGGACGGAATCTGCGGAGGCTATAATCTACAGTGGGCATGGGCAACCGGGTCTATTGCAGGAAGGGCAGCCGCTAAAGGGAGGAAAGTTTCATGAAGTTACTCAAACCAATTGGCGATCTGTTTCTGCCAGCTGTTTTATTTTATGTTATTTATAATGCTGTGGGGATCATCCCTGCGGTTATGGTATCTCTGCTGTATAGTTTTGGCTCTGTCATATATTCAAAATACAAAGGAAATGCAATTAAGAATTCACAGATCATCGGGATTCTTGGATTGTTGAGTTCTGCCGCAGCGATCATTTTTACAGGGGATGAGAAACTGTACTATGTTCCTTCTCTTTTTGGGAATACGCTTTTCCTGGGATTTATGGCCGTACTGTCGGTTCGGCGCAAGAGTGTACTTCACTATCTGGCAAAAGACTTTGATATCAAGTCGCTGCAAGTGATCCCGGAAGAAAAAATGTTACGTATTAACTTGGTATGGATCCTTTATTTTGCCTTAAAAATCATTTCCAAATTGGCAGGGATCCTATATTTGGATTTCAATAAACTTTATTGGCTGGTATTCATACTTGGTGATCCGATGACCATTTTGGTGATCGTCATATCTGTAATATTGATTCGAATGCCGTATTCCGATCAAAAGTAGCATATGAAAGGAAGGAAATATCGAACATGATATTAGAAACTGAACGATTATATCTGCGGGAACTGGACCAGGGGGACTTTGAAGCACTGTGCCAGATCCTTAAGGATCCGGCTGTGATGTATGCCTACGAAGGCGCGTTTGACAGCGGGGAAGTGCAGGAATGGCTTGACAGACAGATTTTCCGTTATCAGAAATGGGGATTTGGATTATGGGCAGTCATCCTGAAAGAATCCGGCGAGCTGATCGGACAATGCGGACTGACTATGCAGCCGTGGAAAGAACAGGAAGTGCTTGAGATCGGCTATCTCTTCCGAAGGCTGTATTGGCACAAAGGCTATGCGACGGAAGCCGCCAGGGCATGTAAGGACTATGCCTTCAAAACACTCGGCGCCGACGAGGTCTGTTCTATCATCCGGGATACGAATACGGCTTCCCAGAATGTAGCGCTCAGAAATGGTATGAGCAGGAAGGATTGCTGGACGAAGCATTACCGAGGTGTGGATATGCCTCATTACCGCTATGTCGTGGTACAACCTGTCTGATCAAGTAATGAAATAGTTAACTTGACTATATTACTTTACTTTGATAAAATGGTAACATTAAAAAAGAATGTAGTTTGGAATTTAGTTTAGAACTGAATGCATTGGAAATGGAGGGAAAGGAAATGGATCAGTTGAGGATAGAAAGACCGTCCGGCAGAGAAGAGATGCGCTATGCGCTTGAAGCGGCGCTTCTTCTGGGGTTCCAGTCAGAGACGGCTGTTTTTCCGATCGCTTCTCCTGACGGGAAGCGGAAGCTCCCTGAGACCGAAGGAGAGCTTTCCGGGTTCTGGAAGCTTACGCCCGCAGAGATGCCGCAGGGATATGTCCCGGCAGAGAAGAAGGGTCCGGTGTTTGATCTGGATTTCAGGGAAGAGAGAGGACTTGAGTATCTCTTTTCCAGAGGCTTGTTCCTAAAGGATGAGGATGCTGATCTACTTCCGGATCAGTTGGATGTGAAGCTTATACTCCCGGATGACGCCGACGAATGGATGCTTGCGGCGGCGTGTAATGTCGCGTTCCGGTTCGGGATGGAGACGACGGCTTATGAAGGCGCGATCCTCGCGCCGAAGGAGTACAGGGGGAATGCGGTTGTGTTCTCCTTCGCAGAGCAGGCTGAGATCACATATCAGGAGATTGACGGTGCGGTACAGGTTCAGATCCGCGGAGGAGGAGAAGAGCTTTTGAAGCTTTCGAGCCTGTTGTGTGAGAAGTTTCCGCTGGCAGACAGTATATGGAAGAACTGGCGGGATGTACTTCTTGATTGGACGGATGATTTTGCCATGCGGGGCGCGGACGGCCAGCTTGCCCACCTTCTGGCTGCCTCCGGCGGTAAGGATGTGCCGGCGCTTTACGGATCTCCGGAGATCAGTGAGGAACAGAAGAGCTTCTTTAAAGGAGCAAAGATCTATAATCATAAATCCGGAAGGAAGATCTATGAGAAGAATTATGAACTCCCCTGGGAAGTGGATATCTTTGAGCAGATCCTGAAAGAAGAGGTCTATCCAAAGCTTAAAAAGGGAGACCGGCTATGGGTCGAGGGCGCGGTGAGTGAAGAAGCGTATATCCGGGAGCGGATCGTAAGGCAGATCGGTGAAGCAGCAGACGCGGCAGGCGCAGATCTGGAAGGGACGCAGCTGATCTGTGCATATAAGCAGGGTTATTCCTGGATGGATGAGATCGTCATTCCGGCAGTGAAGGCGCAGAAGACACAGCAGGTTGAGATATTCTTCAAGCCATTTCTCCCGGAAGGGGAAACGGTATGGCTGGATGAGAACGGCGCCACGCCGTCTTACCATAACTTGAAAGCGGACGATCCAAACAAGTGGTACGATCTTCCGATCCGTTATCTGCAGGAGTTGTATCCGATCCAGGATATCCTGACAGAGAAGCTGTCTGTCTCTGCAAAGCAGGTTATTTTCAAGGCGTATGAAGGTACGGAAGATCTGACCTATCTCTGCCGGGTGACGGCGGATGACGGCAGCATCAGAGAATATAAGTATCTTGCCAGGTGCTCGGAGAAGCCCTACCTTGACGAGTTTCCGAAGCTTGGAAAGGTACATCCGGCGACAGGATACATGAAAGTCCTGATCAATGGAAAGGAGATATTGAACCGGAATCTTACCACGGATCTGGAGCGTATCTGGGAGATCTATCAGAGCCAGGTATTGCCGGAATGCCGTGCGTATATAGAAGAGAAGATAGACGGAGCGGTTCATGCAGACCTGCAGCCCTTCTTCCAGAAGCTGTCCCTGGAGGTATGGGCAAGCGAGCCGGATTACCGGACAGGGACCAGGGAGGATCTGATCTCTTCACTGGACGCGCTCCATGAGGATATGTACTTTGTGGGGAGCGATTATTTCAAAAATTACGGTGTGCAGACGGTGAACGAGATCTTTGACGCGCCGGGGCTTATCCTGCCGGAGATCCATAAGAGGGAGGGCGCGCCGTCGTTTCGCGTAACTCTGTATGAATTGCAGAAGGAAGAAGCATGTATCCTGCGTGAGAAAGAAGTATTTGCAAAAGAGAAAGAACGCGGTCAGATCTCTCTTAAGATTACCCGGATCACCAGCCGTGACGGAAAGCTGATACTTGAGATTCCGGTGAAAGGAGCGAAGGAAGCGGTTGTCGCCGCTTATGCGAGATTATTTTCAGAAGGGATCCTCTCATGCAGTAAAGAGATCGACGGCTGTTATGAGATTCATTTTACAGGAGAAGAGGGGAATACTTATCCGGCGGCCGTACCTTCGAAGGCGGAAGTTCCGGTTCGGGACATTACAGAGATCGACCTGCATGAGAAGGAACTGATCGGATATGAGACGTATCTTGAGATCATGGAAGAGCTTCGGGGTGTGCGCGGTATCCGCATCTTTGAGGCAGCCCGGTCTTATCAGGGACGCAGGCTCTACGGGATCTGGCTCATGCCGCAGTACGAGGGATATCTGTCAATGACCAAGCGTTTAAGCAGATGCCCGAGCGAGATCATCAACGCAAGGCATCATGCCAACGAAGTATCCAGTACGAACGCTTCCTTTATCCTGCTTAAGAAACTGCTGACGGAGGATGTCTACAAGGAGCTTCCGGATCGGCTGAATCTGGTGCTTGTGCCGATGGAAAATCTGGACGGTGCGGCGATCCATTATGAGCTTCAGAAGGAGCATCCGTACTGGAAGTTCCATGTGGCAAGGTTCAACGCCATAGGGATGGAGTTCTACCGGCACTATTTCAGGCAGGATACCATTCATAAAGAGGCAATGGGGATCACAAGGCTGTATGAGAAATGTGTGCCGGATATCATGGTGGATAACCACGGCGTGCCAAGCCACGAGTGGGAACAACAGTTCTCAGGCTACACATCGCCGTCCTACAAGGGCTTCTGGCTTCCGCGTTCCCTGCTCTACGGGTATTTTTGGTATGTGACGGATACGGAATACAAAGAGAATTATCCGGTCAATAAGAAGATGGAAGATGTGATCGCCGACAAGATCGCAGAGGATGAAGAGATGTCGGCGTGGAACAAGGAGTGGAGCGCGCAGTTTGAAAAATATGCCCATGCATGGATGCCGAAGCTGTTCCCGGCAGACTACTATAAAGAAATGATCAACTACTGGATTCCATTTGCGTTTGATAAAAATCACGGATATACATCGATCCGTTACCCTTGGATCACCACGGTGGCGTATACCAGCGAGGTGGCGGATGAGACGGCTCAGGGGGAGTACCTGAATCTCTGCGCAAGAGCGCATGTGGCTCACGATGAAGCGACGCTTCAGATGCTTATGGAAGCGATACATATAAGAAAATGCGGCTTTACATGCCGCGGCGGACAGATCTTTGCCGAATATTTGCGATTAAGGCCGATGGTCGTGGACAATTCGGGGAAAAGATAAATCTTTATTTTAGCAGGAGGAGGAATTTGAAATGGAACTTATTAAATTACTTGGTGTTCTGATCGTAATTGTCGGGTTTGCGCTTAAGCTGGATTCAATCCTTATTATTTTCCTGGCGCTTATCACCACAGGTATCGTGGGAGGGCTTGGGATCGGCGGACTCTTAGAGACGATCGGAGTGAATTTTGTAGCGAACAGAAGTATGGCAATCTTCATCATGATCCTTCTGATCACAGGTGTCCTTGAGAGAAACGGTCTTCGAGAAGCGGCAACCGACCTGATCAAGAAGGTAAAAGGAGCCACTGCAGGAAAGGTAGTCGCCGCATATGGTATCATGCGAGGTATCTTCGGAGCATTCAACGTAGGCTTCGGAGGTGTTGCGGGATTCGTACGTCCGGTTGTCCTTCCGATGGCAGAAGCTGCCGTGAAGAATCAGGGACATGAGGCGGCGGAAGAGCACGTTGAGGATATCAAGGGCATGGCGTCCGCGATGGAGAACATCACATGGTTCTTCTGGCAGGTACTCTTCGTAGGAGGTTCCGGCGGTATCCTTGTACAGAGTACCCTGGCTTCTCTTGGATACGAAGTGGAGCTTATTGAGCTTGCCGCGGCAGAGATTCCGGTTGCGATCTTCGCCCTTATCGTCGGCTGTTCGGTAACGCTTGTAACAGATAAGAAACTCAGCAAGAAATACTATGGCAGCAAGTAGGCAGGGGGAGTGAGAATATGGCTAATTTAAAATTTATACAGGTCAATGAAGTGTTAGGTGCGAACCTGCTGAACATGGTGTGGGTGATCATCGGCTTGATCGCTATCTACGCAGGCGTGAAAAACTTATTGGATCAGGAGAATCCGTCCAGATACGGAACCGCTCTTTTCTGGTGTTCCTTCGGTGTTGTATGCGGATTCGGAACATGGCTTCCGGCGAAGGTATCCGGCGTCCTTGTCATCATTATGTGTCTGCCGCCGATCTTCAAGAAAGTGAAGGTGGGAAAGGTTGATAATCCTTCCAAAGAACATACCATTGAGCAGTACCAGAAGGTGGGGATGAAGATCTTCTTCCCGGCGGTCTGTGTAGGTATCTTTTCACTTGTATTTGCATTTTTCAGCAATTTAAGCTCTATGGTCGCGGTTACACTTGGCGTTATTGTTGCAATGATCATTCTGGTGCTCTATAATCCAGGTGAGAATAAACCCGTTGTATTCCTGAAGGAGTCGGAGAGATTCCTCTCTATTATGGGTCCATTATGTATGCTTCCGCAGCTTCTCGGCTGTCTTGGCGGCGTATTTACGGCTGCAGGCGTCGGCGATGTAGTTGCCGGCATCGTAGAAAAGATCGTTCCGAAGGGAAATGTGAATATCGGTATCATCGTATTTGCGATCGGTATGGCGTTATTTACCATGATCATGGGAAATGCATTTGCAGCGATCACGGTTATCACGGTTGGTATCGGAGGCCCGTTCGTTCTTGCATACGGCGCCGATCCGGTCGTGATCGGTATGCTTGCTCTGACCTGCGGTTACTGCGGTACTTTATGTACGCCGATGGCGGCGAATTTCAATATCGTTCCTGTAGCGATCCTGAATATGAAGGACCGGTGGGGCGTTATCAAGAAACAGGTGATCGTGGCAGTCATCATGCTGGTGTTCCAGATCTGCTATATGATGATGTTCAAATAGGTACTTGCCTGCATACGAAAATGTGACATTGTAAGGAATGAGGAAGATGACACGTAGAATGGAGCGTGGCGCAAGAATTGTGATAGAAGAGTGGATGCGGGTAAAGAGATGGGATAAGCTCCTGCTCGTTACGACGAAAGAGCACTTAGAAGAGTCAAGGGCTCTCAGGAAATACGCAGTGGGGAAAGTACACTCTGTAAGCACTCTGGTGGTAGAGGATCTGGGAAGACATGTGGGAGTGTTTTTCGATATGAATGAGGAAGTATTTGACCCATATACCGCGGTGATCGCGGCTACGGATTACTCTCTGGTGACAACGAAGGCGGCGAAGCGAGCCATACAGAAGCATAAGAAGTTCCTGTCGCTTCCTCTTTCTACCAACGACGGAAGGTCTATGCTGGAATATGAATTCCTGATGATGGATACGAAGAAGAGCCGGCTGATGGCAAAGGTGATCATGAAGTATCTTCGGCACAGTACGGTGATCCATGCGACAACCCCGGCAGGTACGGATCTTAAGGTATATAAGGAGAACCGGAATCCTGGATTCTTCAACGGGGTGATAAAGGACGGAAAGGGGTATTCGTCGGCAAGTATCGAGGTATATGTACCCATCGAAGAGACGAAGACAGAAGGCGTCCTTGTACTGGACGGCTCTCTTGGATATATCGGAAGGGCGAAGGAACCGACAAGGATATTGTTTGAGAAGGGCAGGATCATACAGATCGAAGAGACGCCTACCGGAGAATGTCTCCGGAAGTATATGGAGGATTATAAGGATGAGCGGATCTATATCGGAGGAGAATTTGGAATCGGCCTGAATTCTTACTCCAAGTGCCTGGGGAATTGTTATATCGAGGACGAGTCGGCGTATGGGACCTTCCATATCGGTCTTGGCAGGAATCTTGCCCTGGGCGGACAGCAGAACGCCAACGGACATTTTGACCTGGTGTGCCTGGAGCCGGACATCTATACGGATAACAGGCAGATCATGGAGCAGGGGAAGATCATCATACCAGAACCTGTAGTGTACTAATATAAATCCTTTCCAACAAAACAGGGTTGGAGAGAGGGACAAATAGTAGGAGGTAAGAATAATATGAAAGTCTTAGTAACTGGATTTGATCCTTTCGGGGGAGAAGCCGTGAATCCGGCGTTTGAGGCAGTGAAGCTGCTTCCCGATGAGATTGCGGGAGCAGAGATCATCAAGCTTGAGATACCGACCGTATTCTCAAAGTGCGGTCCGGCGGTAGAAGCGGGCATCCAGAAATATGAGCCGGACGTTGTCATTAACGTCGGACAGGCAGGCGGACGTTCCTGTGTGACCATCGAGCAGGTGGCGATCAACCTGGCAGAGGCGCGTATCCCGGATAATGACGGAGAGCAGCCGTCGGACGAACCGATCCAGAAAGACGGCGCGCCGGCATATTATGCAACCATTCCGGTAAAAGCGATCGTAAAGAATGTCCGTGACCATGGGATTCCCTGCCATATTTCCTACACAGCGGGAACCTATGTGTGCAACTGTATCATGTACAATGTGCTCCATATGGCGGCGACAAAGTATTCCAATATCCGGGCGGGATTCATCCATGTGCCGTTCGCGGCGCAGCAGGCGGTGGAGAAGCCGAACGGTACGCCGTTTATGTCGCTTGAAATGATCGCGGATTCTTTGAAGTATGCGATTGAAGCGACCGTGAAGAACAAAGAAGATATTACAGGGATTATGGGCGAGACTCACTAGTACTCGCCAGATTACAGCATTGCCTGGCTTTTTCAGTCGGCGATGCTGTTTTTGCCTTTTTACAAGATATATGCGTGGAAGCGGCATGGGCAGGAAACTTTATGGATCACTTGAAAAGAGATTGAAGGACATGGGGATACTGAATCTGTATGCCTGTATCGCTTACACGGAGACAGAAGACGAATACCTTACCAAAATGATCTGGATGGAAAAAGTGATCGGCGAGCACAAACAGGTTCAGCCCCCGGTAAAGAATGATCAGACATGATTACAAACGAAGTTATTAACCAGGCGATTGATTATATTTTAAAACATATTGAAGAAGAGGTCACCCTTGGAGATGTGGCGGGGCATTGCCATTTCTCGAAGTTTTATTTCAGCCGTCTTTTTAAGGAGCAGACAGGGGAGAGTGTCTACGGGTTTATTAAGAGGGTGAAGCTTGAGCAGAGTGCGTTTCGGCTCAAGACAGAGCAGGAACGCAGGATTACGGAGATCGGCGCGGATTATGGCTATAGCCCGTCCAACTATAGCTCTGCATTCCGACGGCATTACCGCATGGCGCCTGTGGATTTCCGCCGGCAGAGTTATAATTCGTCGATGTCGCATCCCTTTTTTCATCAGGAAGACTGGCAGGTGGAAAGTTTCGAAGCATGCGACGGCAAGATCACCGTTGAAAATATTCCGGATTACGATGTTATCTATGAGAGACGTTTCGGCAGTTATGAGAACCTGTGCAGGGATTGGGACCGATTCATCGAAAAGTACCGGGAATTCATCACAGAGGAAACGCTTCTTTTAGAACGGACGTATGACGACCCGGCTGTGACGGACGCCGAACACTGCCTGTACGATATCTGCATGAGTGTCCGCGAAGACTGCCCGCTTACAAACAGGGCAAAAATACAAGGCGGGAAATGTATCGTGTATCATTTTCAGGGTCACGCCAAACAGATCTATGCGGCTTATCAGACCATATTTCTTGTGTGGCTGCCGAAGGTATCTTATGAATTGGATGCAACGAAAAGCTTGTTTGATATT
The DNA here is from genome assembly GCF_000403455.2 of Dorea sp. 5-2. Taxonomy (GTDB): domain Bacteria; phylum Bacillota; class Clostridia; order Lachnospirales; family Lachnospiraceae; genus Sporofaciens. The sequence goes on from NZ_KE159770.1 coordinate 98,255, forward strand.
TACCATGAGGTAGACAGTGAGACGATGTATATGGAACTGGATATCTGTGTGCCGGTGAAATAGAGAAAGCAAGAATTCAGAAGTATATATTTTGATTCCTTCTTATAATGAATGGGTACATCATGAATGAATGGTACATCATGAAAGGAGGAATTTTTATGAATTTGGAACAGATGAAACAGGATACGGCAGGGATGATCTGGAAGTTCTCCATACCGGCGATCATTTCCATGATCCTCACTTCACTGGTCACGATCGCGGACGGTTTTTTCATCGGCAACTATGTGGGAAAGGAAGGGATTGCGGCGGTCAATCTGGGACTACCGATCATCTATCTGTATCTGGGCGTTGGATTAATGGTTTCCATCGGAGGCGTTGCGATCGCGGGGATGGCGCTGGGCGCCGGGGATCGGGACGCCTGTGAGCAGGCATTTCGCCAGACGATCGTAACCACACTTGTCTTCTCCGTACTGCTTGGCTGCATCATTGCCTGTTGTTTTGGACCTATGCTTTCCGTTCTTCGTGCAGAGGGGCAGGTCGCCGCGCATTTTCGGGATTATTATCAGATCATGCTTCTGGAGCTGCCGGTCATGGTGGTCAATTCTTCGTTTGGAATGTTCATACGCGGCGAAGGACGCCCGGAATATTACATGAAGATCAGTTTGATCAATGTGATACTGAATATTTTTCTGGATCATGTCTTTGCCTGCCGGCTGCAGATGGGAGTTGCCGGGATTGGGTTGGCGTCTCTTCTGGCGGCGGTGGTTTCGCTTATCTGTATCCTGTATTTCTTCATGAGGAAAGCGAGAGTTTACCGTCTGGGGAAGTTCCGGTTTTCCCGGGAGGTCTGCGTGCATTCCCTCTTAAATGGAAGCTCGGAATTTATCGGTGAGATGTCTACCGGAATTGCCATGTTTGCCTATAATTTTGTCATCATGAGGAAGATCGGGACGGACGGCGTGACAGCGTTTACGATCGTGGGGTATGTGGCGTTTGCATTCAGCATGGTCGTCGTTGGATTTGGGCAGGGGGCAAGTCCGCTGATCAGTTTTGCCTATGGCGCGAAAGAGAAGGGGCTTGCCGCAGATATTCGAAAGCGGACCAATCGTTTTGTTTTTGGCGCGGGAACAATAGTGTTCCTTTTAATGACTGCGGGGATGGAATGGTACAGCGAAGTGTTCGTGAAGAATGATACGGTGGCAGGAATGATACGGTCGGGGATGCTTATCTTCATGACTTCCTTTTTCCTATCGGGTATAAATGCCGTCACCTCGTTCTATTTTACCGCGACGGGACATGCCTTCCAATCGGCTGTGATCTCGGCGTCCCGGGGATTTTTGGTTCTGCTTGCGTGTATCTTTACTTTACCGTATCTGTTCGGGATGACGGGAGTGTGGCTGGCGGCTCCTGTGACGGAAGCGGTGACATTTGGGATTACGATGTTCTTTTTGCGGTCTGACCGTGGAACGAAGAGTAACGGCTAACTGAGAGATAACAGGAAAAGTGTTTCATTTGACAGACGGTTACGGTATAATGAATTATATTGACTTAATTAGTGCCTGCTGATTAAACTTGAAATGCTTGATTTTACTGACTTTTCTGGATATTTGGTATATAATATTTGCAAGGTAATGCAGATTAATCGTTCATTTTTCGTGCAGATAACCTTAGAAATATACAAGCAAGGAGTCCGATATATGTACAAATATCTTGATAAGTTACAACATTCATTCCTCGATTTTAATCAGCCATTAGGAATGCATATGAATCCCGAAAACAGATGGGTGCGTTTGGCAGAACAAATCCCATGGGATGTTTTTGAATCAAAATATGCTGAACTGTTTCCAAATGATACAGGAAATGTTGCAAAGCCTTTGCGTACGGCTCTCGGTTCATTAATTATCCAAAAGAAACTCTGTTTCTCAGACCGCGAACTTGTGGAACAGATTACAGAGAATCCATATCTGCAATACTTCATAGGGCTTCCGGGTTATCAGGAAGAACCACCGTTTGATGCAAGTACCCTTGTCCTTTTCCGGAAACGTTTGTCTCCTGAGATCATTATGGAAGCCAATGACTATATTTTGAATCAGGATGATGATAAGAAGGATCCTCCGTCAGAGGATTCTTCTGAAAAGAGGGATTATGAAAAGGGCCAGGAAGATGCAGGCAATGAGGGGACATTGATCATAGATGCCACCTGTGCACCAGCTAACATCCGATATCCCCAGGATGTATCCCTTTTAAATGAAGCAAGAGAAAAACTGGAGATGATCATTTATCGGTTTTGTAAATCCTATGGACTGCCGTTGCCAAGACGTTACCGTAGAAAAGCCCGGAAAGAATATCTGTCTTTTGCGAAAG
>NZ_KE159770.1:101218-137187 GCF_000403455.2 Dorea sp. 5-2
GAAAAACATAGTTATGGATTAGGATTAATAGTAACCAAACTGGAGGAAACACAACTCACCTCAATAGCGTTATCGGTACTTACAGCGAACCTCTTCAAAATGCAGAGGAGGATTCTCTGCGCCCTGTTAAGTCTCTTAGAAGGCTTCCCCGAAGAGATTTCGGGGAAGTTTGTAATGGTGACTTAATCAGCAGGCACTAATTAACAGCATATGAGGTGTATCACATGGGACTAAAATTGATTTCTGCATATGGACATGTACCGGAAGTGGGACAGCTCTTTACAGAATATACGGAGATGCTGATTGCCGGAGATCCTTCTTTCAAGGAATATCTTGACATTCAGAATTATGACGAAGAATTGGATCATCTGGATGAGAAATACGGGCAGCCTTTCGGCAGACTGTATCTGGCTTATTATGATGAGGAATTGGCAGGCTGTATCGGATTAAAGAAGATCGACGAGAATAACTGTGAGATGAAACGTCTGTATGTAAGATCCGGATTTCGCGGGAAGCATATTGGAAGCCGGTTGATCGAACAGATTATAGAAGACGCAAAAAGAATCGGATATTCGCATATGTGGCTAGATACATTGCCCTTTCTTGAAAGCGCTATTCATTTGTACAGAGAATATGGGTTCTATGAGACAGACAGTTATAATGACAGTCCGATGAGTACCTCTATCTATATGAAGTTGGATCTCATGAATTCTTTGGCGTCAGAAGGGGGAAATTAGATGAATATTAGAAAAGCTGCTGCAGGAGATTTATCCAGAATAGCTGAAATCTTTGTCTTTAATAACCGGATGAACTTTTATCCTATTTTCAAGGACGAAGGGTTCTCATTCGGAGAACTCCAGGTAGTATCATTGGCTGATGCTTATTTTAAAAATATAATAAGCAATATCTATGTGTTTGATGACGGAGTGGTAAAAGGATTTATTCAGATAAATGAGACTGAAATTGTAAAATTATATGTAGATACTTTTTTTCAAAGCGAGGGGATCGGCGGCAGGCTCATGGAATATGCAGTGAAAGAATTTCACGCAGATCATTTGTGGGCTTTGGAGAAGAATACCCGGGCGATCACTTTCTATCAAAGGCACAGATTTCAATTGACCGACGAGAAGAAGTTTGAAGAAGGTACGACCGAGTATCTGGTCAAACTGGCGCTTTGTCCTGCCGAAAGAGTGGAAGGATGATTGTGGTATGATAAGGAAAATCTGATGATGAAAATTATTATGGATCAAACAGGTAAAATTAAGAAAGAGTTGGTTATGGAGGTGGGGGTATGGGCAGTTATCTAAATCCTGGGAACAAAGGGTTTCGTGAAAGCTTGAATTCTGCAATTTATATAGACAAGACCGGATTTATTGAAAAGATGAATTCTGTCTTGGATACACAACAGAAATTTATTTGTGTCAGCCGTCCAAGAAGATTTGGAAAATCTGTGGCGGCAAATATGTTGGCAGCATACTATAACCGATGCGAAGATTCTTCGAAGATGTTTGAAAATCGGATTATCAGCCAGGCAAAGTCCTACAACAGGCACTTGAATCAATACGATGTTGTAAAGATTAATATGCAAGATTTTTTAAGTGCGGCGAATGGAATGGATGAGATGCTGCGGCTGCTTCAGAAGAGAGTCATTGCAGAGCTGAAACGTGCATATCCGGAATATGTGGATAGTGAGAATCTGATATTTGTGATGCAGGATATTTTCGCATACACGAACTGTCCCTTTGTCATCTTAATCGATGAATGGGACTGCCTTTTCCGTGAATACCGGCAGGATGAGGACGCGCAGAAGAAATACCTTGATTTCCTGCGTGCATGGCTGAAAGACAAGGATTATGTGGCTTTGGCATATATGACGGGTATTCTTCCGATAAAAAAATACGGCTCTCATTCCGCATTAAATATGTTCACCGAGTATTCTATGACAGACCCAGGCGATCTGGCAGAGTATTTTGGATTTACGGAAGATGAAGTCAGATCCCTCTGTGCAAAATATAAGATGAGTTTCGAAGAAACGAAGGTATGGTATGACGGTTACCGACTTGTAACCCATACGAAAGATGGTGATAGATATCACCATATGTACAATCCAAAGTCTGTGGTAGAAGCTATGCTCCGGCACAGGTTCAGCACATACTGGAATCGGACGGAAACCTATGAGGCGCTTAAAGTCTATATCCAGATGGATATGGATGGGCTTAAAGATGCAGTGGTACGGATGCTGGCGAGAGAAGAAGTCCATATCCATACAGAGACCTTCGAAAATGATATGACAACATTCGCATCAAAGGATGATGTTTTGACATTGCTGGTACATCTGGGGTATCTGACCTACGACAGTACAAAAGAAACTGTTGCTATTCCCAACAAAGAGGTTTCACAAGAATATGTGAATGCAATCAGTACAATGGATTGGCAGGAGGTGATCCATTCTGTGGAAGTGTCTCGAAATTGAGAAAATACAGAAAGAAGTGTAAGATATAGATGATAAGAGGGTGAATGATATGGCAAAAAAATTCAATGTAACAGCAGTCTGTATGCCGGATAAGCATTATATGGTGAACATCGAAGAACGTCTCAGACAGATCAAAGACCTGGTTGATGAAGGTTTGTATTTTACAATCAACAGGGCTAGACAATATGGAAAGACAACAACATTACTGGCGTTGGAAGAATACTTAAGGCAAGACTATCATGTTGTTTCTCTGGATTTTCAGACTTTTGGTTCAGAAGAGTTTACGAATGAAAATATTTTTGCCCTCTCCTTTGCGGGAGCATTTATCCGGCAGATAAAATCAGAATTCTCTGTTTCATCAGAACAGCTTAAGAAGACCATCATGCAGGTAGAGACAATCGTGGAAGATGAGCGAAAAAGTTTCAGACTGTTGAAGCTTTTTGAAAAAATCAGTGACATATGTGCACAAATGGATAAACCTGTTGTTTTGATGATCGATGAGGTAGACAGTGCGGCTAATAATCAGGTTTTTCTTGATTTTTTAGCCCAACTGCGTGCTTACTATATCAGGCGTACTACTTGGCCTACTTTTAAATCTGTGATTCTGGCGGGGGTGTATGATATAAAGAACCTGGTGAGGAAGCTTCGTCCAGATGAAGAGCATAAGGTAAATAGTCCCTGGAATATTGCCGCTGATTTTGGGGTTGAGATGAGCCTTACCAAAGAAGGCATTGCTGAAATGCTTCGGGAGTATAAGGTGGATTATCAGCTTGACATGAATGAAAACGAGATGGCGGACTTACTTTACAGTGAAACCTCCGGATATCCTTTCCTTGTATCAAAACTCTGTAAATTGATGGATGAGGAAATCAGCAAGGCAGAAGGAGGAAGGGCGCAGGCATGGACAGTCGGCGGATTTATGGATGCATTAAGGATTCTGACTGCGGAAAAGAATACATTATATGAATCCATTGTCGGTAAAGTGATCACTTATCCTGAATTAAATGATATTCTGCAGGATAAGATTTTTAATGGACAGACCGTGGCATATACAGCGACAAATCCGGTGATCGACCTGGCTGCAATGTTTGGAATCATCAAAAATATTGACGGTGTGGCTGTTCCGGCAAATAAAATTTTTGCAAAAGTATTGTCAGATTATTATCTGTCACTGGACGAGATGAAAAATCTGGAAATATATAAGGCGTCTCAGCAAGAAAAAGTACAGTTTATCAGGGACGGTAAGCTCAATATGCGATTGGTTATCGAAAGATTTGCTGAGCATTTTACAGATATTTATGGAAAGAAAGGGGAAAAGTTCGTTGAGAAGGAAGGACGTAAGTATTTCCTTCTTTATCTAAAACCGATTATCAATGGAAGAGGACACTACTCATTGGAGGCAGTAACGACAAGTGAAAATCGTATGGATCTGATCGTCTATTACCAGAAGGAGTTTTTTATCATAGAAATGAAGATTTGGAGAGGTGCTAAGAAACACAAGGATGGTGAGAAACAACTGCTTGGCTATATGGATGAATATCATCAAGAAACAGGTTATTTAATTACTTTCAATTTCAACAAGACAAAAAGTCCGGGGATAAAGGAAATAAGAATAGATAAGAAAACTTTAATTGAAGCTGTTATATAAAAGTAATCATCATCAGCTTTATTGTATTTTGCTGGCAAATGATGTATAATCTATTCCGAATCTTGAAGGCAAAGTATTTCATGAAAGTCAGAGATGAGTCAAATGAACAATACGAACAAGTTTAATGGTCCGGATACAGCGATGTCAGGATCGTCAACGGGACAGACGCACAGACTTCTTTGGCTGAGCAGATATTTAGAAGAAATATCCGATCTGTATGACCAATATGAGACGGATGGTTCCTTGCTTGTTCCGAATAAAATGGCAGTATATTTCGGAACATGGAATGCAATACGTAGAAATGATGAGAAAAGAGGAATCTAAGATGCAAAACAGACGAATGAATTTTATTATTACCGGAATATGGCTGCTTCTGTTCATAGTCTTCACAGCTTTGGTACAGTTGATCGATGTCGCGCCGATCGGACCGGACGGTTCAAGTGTGGGCTTTGCCTCTGTAAATGCGCTTGTCCGCGATTCTCTCGGGGCTCATAAGATCTGGTATACCATTACGGAATGGCTTGGTTTCCTTCCGCTTTTTACTGCGGTTATATTCGCCGTGATCGGACTGATCCAGTGTATCAGGAGAAGAAGTCTGTTCAAAGTCGACACAAGCATCATTTTTCTCGGAATTTTCTATATGGTTACGATCATGATGTATATACTGTTCGAAGTTTATATTGTAAATTACAGGCCAATCCTGGTAGAAGACAAGCTGGAAGCATCCTATCCGTCTTCCCACACGATGCTGGCATGCTGTTTCATGGCGGCAGCGGCGCTGGAATGCAGGGTCCTGATCAAGAAAAGAGGCGTCAACTTGTTCATAAGCCTGGCATCTGTGATCATCATGGTTGTAATGGTTGCAGGACGGCTTGCTTCGGGTGCACACTGGTTTACGGATATCATAGGAGGACTGCTGATTAGCGGCGCTCTGATCATGGGTCTGTATTCCGCTTTGACTGCGCTTTGCGGCAGACGGCAAAGGGCAGGATCAAAGGGCGATCAAAGATAATCAGAAGGAGAAGAGATCATGATACGGATCAGTCAGTTGAAGTTAAGCGTCGGTCACACCGAAGAAGCGTTAAGGGCGAAGATCTGCAAGCTTCTTCGCATCAAGGAAGATTCGCTTCTGTCGTACATGCGGAAGAAACAGTCCCTGGACGCCCGGAAGAAACCGCAGCTCTTCTATGTCTATACGATAGATGTAAAAGTAAAGAATGAAAATGAGGTAAAAAAGCACATCCGCAGGCAGAAGAACTCCAATATTCTGTTTTTGCCGGATGAGAAGAAATATGCATTGAGAGCCAGCGGAACAAGACCGCTGGCTCATCGTCCTGTGGTGATCGGGACGGGACCTGCAGGCTTGTTCTGCGGATACGAGCTTGCTCGGCTTGGTTACCGCCCGATTCTTCTGGAACGAGGCGCGTCTGTGGAGGAACGGCTGAAGGACGTGGAAGAATTCTGGAACACAGGGGTCTTGAACCCTCATTCCAACGTGCAGTTCGGTGAGGGCGGAGCAGGGACATTCTCCGACGGGAAGCTGAACACGCTGGTTCATGATCCTCTGGGGCGCAATGTCCATGTCCTGGAGATCTTCGTGGAAAACGGCGCTCCGGAAGAGATCCTGTACCAAAGCAAACCCCATATCGGAACGGATATTCTGGCGAATGTGGTGCGAAATATGCGGGAATATATTATTTCTCATGGCGGTGAGGTACGGTTTCATTCGCAGGTGACAGATCTGGTGAGTACAGAAGATGAGGGGATCAGAAAATTAACGGGACTTAAGGTAAGGACACGGCAGAATACAGAAAAAGTTCTGGATACGGAGATCGCGGTCCTTGCCATCGGACATAGCGCAAGAGATACCTTTTTGATGCTGAAGGATTGCAAGATCTCCATGGAAGCAAAAGCATTCGCCGTGGGAATCCGTATGGAACACCCACAGTCTATGATCGATCATGCGCAATATGGTACGGAATGCGGTTCGGACCTTCCGGCGGCCGCCTATAAGCTGACGGCGAATCTGCCGGACGGAAGGGGCGTCTATACGTTCTGCATGTGCCCGGGAGGCTACGTCGTCAATGCATCCTCGGAATCCTGCCGTCTGGCTGTAAACGGCATGAGCTACCATGCAAGAGACGGGATCAATGCCAACAGCGCTGTAGTCGTAACGGTCACTCCGAAGGATTATCCGGTCAATGACGGCGCTTCAGGCGCTTTAGCCGGAATGGAATTCCAGCGCAGGCTTGAAGAAGCGGCATACAGGGAAGGGCGCGGGAAGATTCCGGTACAGTTATTCGAAGATTTCTGCAAAAACTGTCCTTCCGAGGGTCCGGGCGGGTTTCTGCCGCAGACGAAGGGAAGCTATGATTGGGGGAATGTACGGGCAATTTTCCCGGAAGAACTGGCGGAAGCTTTGGCGGAAGGGATCCGTTCCTTTGGGAAGAGGCTGAAGGGATATGACCGTCCGGACGCACTGGTTTCAGGCGTTGAGAGCCGGACCTCATCCCCTGTGAAGATCCTTCGGGACGAAACCATGCAAAGCAGCATAAGCGGCGTCTATCCATGCGGCGAAGGCGCCGGATATGCCGGAGGTATTACGTCCGCGGCAATGGACGGTGTGAAAATTGCGGAGGCTATCATAAAGGAGTATCGCGCATAGGCAATGCCGGACCATACGGACAGGAATTTTATATGCAAATTCCCCGCATATTCGACATGTCTGCATGTAGCTTAAGAAATTTTTAATGTGATAGCTCTATACACCGTTTCTGAAATGTGATAAAATATATTGAGTTTTTTAGATAGAGAAAAAGGGGATGGATACATAATATGAAAGGAACAGGAAGCAAAAACACCTGGGCTTTATTTCTGTTTATCCTGACAGGGATCGTACTTGGAGGATTTATCGGAATGCTGGCAGAAGGAGTACCGGTTTTAAGTTGGCTCAGTTATGGACAGGCATTTGGATTGGAAGAACCGGTAGTCCTGAATCTGGGAATTCTGGTACTGACATTCGGCATGTCAATTAAGATTACCATTGCAAGCATCATTGGTGTCGTTCTTGCTATTATAATTTATCGTTTCTTATGATATTATTGATATTACAGTATTTGAAATTTCTATTATGAGTGTCGTACGAATCCAAAGATAAGATGAAGCAGTCCAATACGATAAAGGAGATTCCGGTAACGGAACGTCCTTATGAGAAATGTGAGCAGAGAGGAAGCGCAAGCCTTAGCGACGAAGAGCTGCTTGCCGTACTTTTAAGAACCGGAACCCGCGGAGAGAGTGCGTTAGCATTGGCGAGGCATATCCTCTATCATGCGGGAGAGACCGGAATACTGGGCATCCATCAGTTCAGCATGGAACGGCTCATGGCCATCAAAGGGATCGGTAAGGTGAAAGCAATTCAGCTTTCTTGTATTTCAGAGCTTGCAAAACGCCTTTCCAAAGCAACCTATCAGGAAGCTTTGTGTTTCTCTGAGCCTGGCTCTATTGCCAGATATTATATGGAAGATCTGCGGCATGAGAAGCAGGAGTTGATGAAACTTCTGATGCTGAATACAAAAGCACGATTGATCGGCGAGACCAACATATCGAAAGGAACCGTGAACGCATCTTTGATCACACCGAGAGAACTTTTTATAGAAGCGTTGCAGAAGAATGCCGTATCCATCGTAATAATGCATAACCACCCAAGCGGAGATCCGACTCCCAGCCGTGAAGATATGCTGATCACCAAGAGAATTCTTGACGCAGGTGCATTAATTGGAATTGAGTTGTTAGATCATATTATCATTGGCAATAATCAGTATATAAGTTTTCGGGAAGAAGGGCTGCTTTAGAAAGGATCTGGTCAGATGGCTAGGAATGTATATGGTCTGGACCTTGGCTCGTATGAGCTTAAGGTTTATGATAAAAAGAAAGATGTTATATGGAAAGAAAAAGATGTGATCGCCCTGAAGGACGGAGATCACATCTATGCGGTAGGCGACGAGGCATTTATGATGTATGAAAAGGCGCCTGCGAATATAGAAGTCGTGTTTCCGATGAAAGAAGGCGTTATATCAAGATTTCACGGAATGCAGAATCTTCTTCAGAACTTGCTGAAGAAAGACCGTCAGTTCGCGCGTGGTTCCGAATATGTCGTCGCGGTGCCTACGGACGTCACGGAGGTAGAGAAGAAAGCCTTTTTTGATCTGGTCATCCATTCGACTGCAAAAGCGAAAGAAGTAAATATCGTAGAACGGTCCATCGCAGACGCCATAGGATTGAATCTTGACGTGCAGAATACGAACGGGCTGTTGATCGTGAATTTCGGCGGTGAGACCACCGAGATTTCGGTAATAGCAGGCGGCGGTATGGTAATGAACCGTCTTTTGAAGATCGGAGGAGCTACATTTGACCAGTCGGTTGTCAATCTGGTACGGCACAGCCATGACTTCCTGATCGGAAGGCATACGGCAGAAGTGCTCCGCAAGAGCTTCGGCATCTTTACCAGTGAAGTGGAATCTATGCTGACCGTTGCCGGCAGAGATCTGATCACCGGGGTTCCTATGCGCAAAGGTATCTCGATCAACCTTGTCAGGCTCGCCATGAAAGACCCGCTTACGGAATGCGTACAGGCGATCCAGTCTATGCTTGAGCGCACGCCTCCGGAAGTACGCCGTGCCATTCATAAGAACGGGATCTTTCTGACCGGCGGAGTCGCCCATACGGCAGGGCTTGAGATGTATGTAGAGGAGATGATCGGGATCAAGACCCGTACCTCCGTAGAACCAGATATCTGTGCAGTAACTGGATTGAAGAAGATCATCCAGTCGAAGGAATTAAGAAAATTTGCATTTTCTATGATCGATGAAAATTATAGGTGGATGAGATAATATGAAGACTAAGAACAAATCGTCCTTTTCAAGTAAATACTGGCTGATCATCATCACCGTCGTCTGCGTGATCCTTCTTGGTATCGAGCGTTTTACGGACGGCGGAGGGCCGCTTCGGTTTATCGCCGGTTATACGGTGATCCCGATGCAGAAAGGGATCAGTTATGTAGGACGTTTTATGAGTGATCTGACGGACAATTTTGAGACGATGGAAGACATGAAGAAAGCAAATAAAAAGCTGCAGACAAAGATAGATGAACTGACGATCGATAATACCCGTCTGCGTCAGGAGCAGTATGAACTGGAACGTCTGAGAGAATTGTATAAATTAGATGAGAATTATTCAGATTACGAGAAGATCGGGGCTCATGTTATCATGAATAACGGCAGCAACTGGTATACGGACTTTACCATTGACAAGGGAAGCAAGGATGGTGTTCAGGTGAATTCCAACGTTCTTGCCGGAAGCGGGCTTGTGGGGATCGTCACGGAAGTAGGACCCAATTATGCCCGTGTCCGTTCGGTGATCGACGATGCCAGTAATGTAAGCGCCATGATGCTGTCCACCTCCGATACCTGCATGGTCAGAGGTGATCTGGAATTGATGGCTGACGGCCGCCTGTATTTTGAAAAACTTGCCAATAATGACAATGAGATAGAACCTGGAGAACAAGTCGTAACCTCACATGTGAGCTCGCGTTTCCTTCAGGGGCTGTTTATCGGATATGTCAGTGATATCAAGGTTGACCCCAACAATCTGACGCGCTCCGGGTACATTACCCCGGCTGTCGATTTCAGCAAACTGCAGGAAGTCCTTGTCATTACCACGACAAAGCAGGATATGCTGGCAGATGATGAGGAAAGCAGCGAAGGAGAATGATATATGAAGAGAAGGCTCATTACGATCGCGATGATCCTCATATGTTTTCTGTTGGAGGGCTCCGTCTTTCATCAGCTGGCATTTGCCAGGATCAAACCCAATCTGCTGATCATCGTGACTTCGTCATTTGGGTTTATGCGCGGTAAAAAAGAAGGAATGTTTGTAGGGGTCGTATCAGGGTTGATGGCAGATCTGTTCTGGGGAAGTACCTTAGGATTCAACATGCTGCTGTATACGGTGATCGGATATGTGAACGGAACTTTTCAGAGAATGTTCTATGACGATGATATTAAGCTTCCGATCATGCTGATCGGATCAAGCGGGCTGGTCTATGGCCTTGCCACATACGCCTGCATCTATATGCTTCGGGGGGATTTTGCTTTCTTTACTTATCTGATCAATATTATCTTTCCTGAGTTGGTATACACAATTCTGATAACGTTAATATTATATCAGGTGATATTACACATTAACAAGAAACTTGAAGCGGAAGAACAAAGGAGTGCAAGTAAATTTGTATAGTTTATGGGAAAGGATCAGATCCGGTGTTGCCGGAATCCTGCAATCCAGAATATTTGTCATAATTATTATATTCTGTACGATGTCTGCAATTCTTGTGCAGAGAGTATTCTATCTTCAGATCGTAAAAGGTCAGGAGTATCTTGACGACTATAAATTACAGATACAGAAGACGAAGGAGGTGCAGGGAACCCGCGGCAATATCTATGACCGCAACGGGGTCCTCCTTGCATATAACCAACTGGCTTATGCGGTTACGATCGAAGATACGGGTGAATATGACAGTATCAGCCATAAGAATAAGGAATTGAACAGAGTTGTGTCCAGTGTGATCCGGATGGTAGAAGCCAACGGCGATACGGTCATCAATAACTTTGGAATTATACTTGATAATAATAACAATTATATGTATATTGCCGAGAATGATACACAGAGGCTCCGTTTTATTGCCGACGTATATGGGAAACGGACGATTGACGAATTATCGGACAAGCAGAAAAATGTTACGGCGGAAGGTCTTATAAAGCATCTGTGTACAGACGAGATAAATGGATATGGTATCGACCAGAAGAAGATGGAGAAAAAAGATGTCCTGAAACTGGTGAATATCCGTTATGCGATCTCACTTAACAGTTACCAGAAATTCATCGCCACGACGATCGCAGAAGGCGTCAGTGAAGAGACGGTCGCGGATGTCATGGAGAATCTGGACGACCTTCAAGGGGTGAACATTGAGGAGAAATCTTTGCGGAGATACAGCGACAGCTATTGTTTTGCGAATATGATCGGTTATATCGGACAGATCTCCCAGGAAGAATATGACGCCCTTGACAAAGAACAGCAGAAGGAATATTCTAAGACAGATACGATTGGAAAGTCCGGAATGGAAAAGACGATGGATCACCTCCTGCAGGGCAAGAAAGGTGAGATCAAGCTCTATGTAAACAGCGTGGGGAAAGTGATCGAGACGGTAAATGAGAAGGATCCCAAAGCCGGGAACGATATTTACCTTACGATTGATGCGAACCTTCAGAAAGCCGCCTACCACATCATTGAACAAGAGTTGGCAGGCGTCCTCCTGACGAAGATCCAGAACACCCTGGATTTTGACCGTACACAGGTAGAAGACGGAAGTGATGTGATCATTCCGATCGGAGATGTGTATAATACGTTCATCAGCAATGATATCCTGGATATGAATCATTTTGAAGATGAAGAGGCGGGAATTGCCGAGAAGGAAGTCTTCGCCGCATTTTCAGACAGAAAAGAGTCTGTCATACAGGCGCTGTCAGGAATCCTGTCAGATCCGAACGGCAGCGCGTACAAAGACCTCTCCCGCGAGAACCAGGCATATCTGACATACATTGTGACAGATCTTCTGACAAATAATGCCGGGATCATAATGTCAGAGTCAATTGACAGAAACGACGCCACATACCGTGCGTGGAAAGAAGATGAGAGTATCAACGTATATTCTTATCTGAACTATGCGATTTCAAAAAACTGGATCGATACATCCCTTTTAAAATCACATGTGTCTTCGGAGGGAGATTATTCCGATTCCAATGAACTTTACCAGGGAATGATCGCATACATTCTGGATTCCGTCAATTCAGACCATAATTTTGACAAGCTGATCTATAAATATATGATCAAATCCGGCGCCGTGACAGGAAGGCAGGTCTGCATGATGTTGTATGAACAGGGAATCCTGGCTCAGGACGACGACCAGTACAATCGTCTGGCCAGCGGAAGCCTCGGCGGATATGATTTTATCAGAGGGAAGATCGAGACCTTGGAGATCACCCCCGGACAGCTTGCGCTGGAGCCCTGTACGGGTTCTGTGGTAATGACGGATACGAATACCGGGGAAGTTCTCGCCTGTGTATCTTATCCCGGATACGATAACAACCGTCTGGCGAATGCGATGGATTCGAATTATTACAACAAACTGGTCACCGATCAGTCAAGGCCGTTCTATAACAATGCCACACAGGAGAAGACTGCACCGGGATCCACTTACAAACCATTGGTAGCCATTGCCGGCTTGACAGAAGGCGTCGTAGACCTCAATACCTATCTGCCATGCCATGGGACATATAAGAAAGTCGAGCCTAACCCCAAATGCTGGATCTATCCCAGCGCCCACGGGAATCTCAATGCATCAGGAGCGGTACAGCATTCCTGTAACTGTTACTTTTATGAGGTCGGCTACCGGCTGAGCCTTCAGAACAACGGCATCGCGCAGATTGATTCCGATAATCTGGAAGGGCATGCAACCGGCAAGTATTATTCCAGTACCATAGGATTGGATATATTGAAAAAATATGCCGCAGAATTCGGACTTGGCGAGACGACAGGGTTAGAAATCCCGGAATCGGAACCTCAGATCTCGGATGATTCCTCCGTCCCGTCTGCGATCGGACAGGGTACTAATAACTATACGACCAGTCAGCTGGCGAGGTATATAACTGCGGTTGCCAATAAAGGAACCGTTTATAATCTGAGTTTACTTGATAAGGCTACTTCCGTAACCGGAGATACGATAGAAGATTATCATCCAGAGGTTAAGAATACCATTACTGATGTTGCAGAATCTACATGGACTACCGTACACGAAGGTATGCGGAACATGGTAGCCGTTGAACATGGGGATCTGTTCCCGAAGATGAACGCAAGCGATATCAAACTGTCCGGAAAGACAGGTACCGCACAGCAGAGTAAGACACATCCGGACCATGGACTTTTCGTAGGATTTGCACCGAGTGAGAATCCGGAAGTAGCATTGGCAGTCCGGGTAGCGAACGGATATAGTTCTACGTACGCAGCCGAGATTGGAAATGCCGTGATGGAATACTATTATGAGATAACTCCGGAGGATGAGATCATTACCGGAAAAGCAGCTCAGGTTAAGATAACAACTTCAACGGGAGACTAGGGAAAGGATGAATGTATGTGAAAGATCCGGTACTCATCAAGAGTAACAGATACGGCATAACCATCTATTTTGACCATGACATGCCTTACGAAGAATTATTGGCGGAGACCGGTGAAAAATTCCGGGCATTTGCACATTTCTTCGATCATGCGGACATGGCGGTAGAGTTCAAAGGCCGTGCTTTCACAAGAGAAGAAGAGCGGCTGATGGCGGAGACCATACAGGATGCGGCAAAGATACAGATCTTATGTATTATTGAAAAAGATACCTGTACAGAACAGATTCACAGAAGAATGTTGGATGAAAGCCTGGAAACCATCCATGAAAGAGACGGTCAGTTTTATAGAGGTACGCTAAGAGGAAGGCAGATCCTGGAATCGGAGACAAGCATTGTAATTGTCGGAGACATTGAAGAGGGTGCGGTCGTCGCATCCAAACACAATGTCGTAGTGACCGGAGCTGTCTATGGCACTGTGATCGCCGGCGCCGCCGGTGATTATGACGCGGTCATCGCAGCAAACCATATGGAGCCCAAGCGGCTCTGTATCGGGGATATCGAAGTAAAACCAGTTATAGGAGGAAGTTATTCATGGGCGAAGTTATTGTGATTACATCAGGAAAAGGCGGCGTTGGAAAGACAACGACAACAGCGAATCTGGGTGCGGGATTATCGAAGTTAGACAAAAAGGTAGTTGTAATAGATACAGATCTTGGGCTTCGGAATCTGGACGTAGTTATGGGGCTTGAGAATCTGATCGTCTACAATCTGGTAGACGTCATTGAAGGGACATGCCGTCTGAAGCAGGCATTGATCCGGGACAAGCGGTATGAAAACCTGTACTTGCTGCCTTCGGCACAGACCAAGGATAAGACGGCGATATCGCCGGGACAGATGAAAAAGCTTACATCCGAATTGAAGGAAGAATTCGACTACATACTTCTGGATTGCCCGGCAGGGATCGAACAGGGCTTCATGAATGCGATCGCGGGAGCAGACAGGGCAGTTATCGTGACTACTCCGGAAGTATCTGCGATCCGTGACGCAGACCGGATCATCGGCCTTCTGGAGACGAATCATATCAAACAAATGGATCTGATCATCAACCGTATCCGGATGGACATGGTAAAACGCGGCGATATGATGACCGTGGACGATGTGACAGAGATACTTTCCGTTCCGCTTATCGGCGCCCTGCCCGACGACGAACAGGTTGTGATCGGGACAAACCAGGGCGAGCCGGTGATCGGACTGGATTCTAAAGCAGGAACGGCATATATGAATATCTGTAAACGAATCATGGGTATGGAAGTTCCGTTTATAGAGTTACAGAATAATACAGGGATCTTTTCGAAGCTATCCGGCCTCTTCAAGAAAGATTAGGAGGGGTTATCGTATGTTGAGAAAATCATCGGTATCGATTGCCAGGGATCGGGTGAAGGCATTAGTTGTCTCAGACCGGGTACACTGCACCCCTGATGTCTATGAAAATATATGCAGGGAACTCTACAATTCCCTGTCGAAATATATAGAATTTACAGAAGATGATTTTCAGGTAAATATTAACCGGACGCAAGTCATTATTACATTTGCAGGAGAAGAAGTGTGAGATTACCATTACCGAAATTTACAAAACCATACCATATCAGAGATTATAAATTTAATCTGGTTATACTTGTCATGGCATTGTCTGTCATCGGCGTGTTAGCTGTCGGCAGCGCTAAGGCGGTCAATCAGCCGAAGCAGATGTTCGGCGTTGCCACAGGCGTTGTTATAATGGTCATAGTTTCTCTGATCGATTATATATGGATCGCAGATTTTTATTGGCTGATCTATCTGTTTTCTGTCGCGATCCTAGGAGCCGTCCTGTTGTTCGGAGACAATGTCAATGGCGCGACCAGATGGATCGATCTGGGATTTACGACGTTCCAGCCTTCGGAGCTTGCCAAGATCCTGCTGATCATCTTTTTCTCCAAATTCATCACGGAGAATAAGGACGACATCAACGATGCCGTGACTTTGGTAAAGTATGCCGTATTATGTGGTATTCCGTTGGTATTGATCGTGGTTGAACCGAATCTTTCTACGACGATCTGTACCACGCTGGTTTTGTGCCTGCTTATTTACGTAGGGGGATTAAGCTACAGATTCATCGGAACCGTACTTTTAATTCTTATACCGACGGCTGTTATCTTCCTGAGCATTGTCGTACAGCCCAATCAGGTCATATTGAAAGATTATCAGCAGGCTCGTATTCTTGCTTTTCTGGAACCGGAAAAATATGCAAGCGACGAAGGCTATCAACAGAAGAATTCTGTTATGGCGATCGGTTCCGGGCAGCTGACCGGGAAAGGCCTGAATAATAATACGACCACATCGGTAAAGAACGGGAACTTCATACTTGAACCGCAGACAGATTTCATCTTCGCGATCATCGGTGAAGAACTTGGTTTCACAGGAAGTTGTATAGTTATTGCTTTATTGTTATTAATTGTGATACAATGTATTTTAGTAGGAACGCGATCGCAGAACCTGACGGGGAAGATCATATGCTGCGGCATAGGAGGGTTGATTGGCATTCAGAGTTTTATCAATATTGGGGTTGCCACTCAGTTATTGCCGAATACAGGTGTTCCGTTACCCTTTGTAAGTTATGGGCTTACTTCTCTGCTAAGTCTCTACATTGGGATCGGACTGGTCTTAAACGTCGGGTTACAACCGAAAAAATACCAATAAGGAGTGAATGAGATGAATATAGGATTGATCGCACATGATTCAAAGAAGACATTAATGCAGAATTTCTGTATTGCATATAGAGGAATTCTCAGTAAGAATAATCTGTATGCCACCGGAACGACCGGACGTCTGATCGAGGAAGTAACAAATCTGAATGTGCACAAGTATCTTGCCGGTCCTTTGGGGGGGAAGCAGCAGCTTGGAGCACAGATCGCGCAGAATGATATTGACGCGCTTATCTTTTTGAGGGAACCCAATAATCCAAAACCGCATGAACCGGATGTGAATGATGTCATTCAGCTTTGTGATATGTATAATATCCCTATGGCGACGAATCTTGCCACGGCGGAACTGATTATTTTAGCGATTGACAGAGGAGATTTAGATTGGCGTGAGATGTACAGGTAGATGGTATCATTGGCTTGCCGTCATCCTTTTTTGCATTCTTTTTGCATCTGGCTGCGGGAAGGATGAGGACGTTACGGTAGTTTATGAAACCGAGAATTACAATAAAGATATTTACAGAGGCAGTTTATTTGCAGAAGATCTGTGTGTAGTTTCACAGGACATATCTATGGAAGGAGCCCCGGATGCTTCAGGGCTTCACGCACTGGCACTTTTTGATCTGAACGGCAGGAAGACCGACTGCGCTTATAAGGTTCACGAGCGTTTGTTTCCGGCAAGTACGACAAAGATCATGACAGCGCTTCTGGCATTGAAGTATGGGGAACTGTCTGATATGATCACGGTGTCTGCGAATGCTTCTTCCACAAATTTTGCTGCAGATGAATCAATATGCGGTATTAAGACAGGAGATCAGCTGACCCTCCTTGATCTTCTGCGCGGGCTGATGATGGAATCCGGGAATGATGCGGCGGTAGCAATTGCGGAATATATTGCAGGTAGTTCGGAAGCGTTTGCTCAGATGATGAATGACGAGGCGAGAAACCTCATGGCGACTCATACGCATTTTATGAATTCTAACGGATTACACGATGAGAATCACTATACGACGGCATATGACCTGTATCTGATCTTTCAAGCATGTATCCAGTACGAAGAGTTTGTTGATATCATCAGCACCAAACAATACACGGTGGAAATTAAAGGCGCCGATGGACAGACTCGTCGGGATAACTGGGAACAGACGAATTTTTATGCGACAGGGGAAGCCGCATTGCCGCAAAACGCTTTGATCGTCGGCGGCAAGACAGGGACGACGAAGAAAGCGGGGAATTGTCTGATCCTGTTGGAAAAAGATTCGAAAGATGATCCATATATTTCCATTGTAATGGGGGCTGGCAGCAAAGAGTTACTCTACCAGAATATGACTGCCTTAATAAACGGGATACCGGTAAGTGAATAAGTATGGCAGAGGGGTATCTTATAAAAGGATTCCCCTCTTTTGTGCGTTCGCCAGATCTTATGAGGAAGAACGGATTCTTCCGTACATACTGATAAGATAAAGGCCGCATAATCCTACGATCGTATAGACGATGCGTGAAAGCCATGAAAGATTACCGAAAAGAAACGCGACCAGGTCAAAACGGAATATTCCCACCAGAAGCCAGTTGATCGCACCAATGATTACAATTGTTAATGTTGTATTATCAGACCATTTCATGTAAATCCCTCCTTTTATTCATTCTGTTTTAGTATGATACAACAAAAGTCGGATTATACGTGCAGAAAGAGAGATTTTGGCAATGAGTCAAGAATTACCTTATTATCCCTATTCAGAATATCTGAAAAATAAATATGGTGAAAAAGTATATAAACTTCCATTGAATCTTCCGGTTGACTGCCCGAATCGGATAAATGGGAGAGGGTGTTCTTTTTGTGCGGAATCAGGAACGGGATTCGAAGCGTTGGACAACCAGGTTCCTGTAAGGGAACAGTTGGAAAAAAACCGGATTCATATAGAACGCCGTTATCATGCACACAAATTTATTGCATATTTTCAAAATTATACGAATACATTTCTTCCTTTGGAGATCTTTGAAAAATATGTGAAAGAAGCCGCCGGGTATCCCGGTATTGTTGAAATTGCCGTTTCTACACGTCCGGACTGTATTTCAAGAGAGTATCTGGACATATTGAAGAGCGTAAGCCAGAAAGTATGCATTACCGTCGAATTAGGACTGCAGACAGTGAACTATCACACTCTGATACAGATGAACCGGGGACATACACTGGCGGAATTTATTGATGCGGTTTTCGCTGTAAAAAGATATGGATTTGAATTGTGCACACATATTATACTGAATCTTCCCGGAGACAGTCTCACGGATGTGATCGAGACAGCAAAGATCTTGTCGGCAATGAAGATCCGGACTGTCAAAGCACATTCTTTATATATTGCGAAGAACACTGCTTTATGTGAGTCTTACGAGAAGGGCAGGATCTCTTTGTGTTCAAAAGATGAATACCTGGAACGATTGGCTGTCTTTCTGGAATATCTTGATCCGCAGATTGCAGTTGAGAGGTTATTTAGCCGTGTTCCTGAAAAGGACTCCGTATTTTGTAATTGGGGATGCAGTTGGTGGAAGCTACGGGATGAACTTCTGGATACTATGAGGAAATGCGGGAGATATCAGGGGCGCAGATTTGATTATCTTGGGGGAGCCGCCCTTAAGAATGCAGGTTTTATCTAAATGATCTTTATGGATTTAGGAGGTGGCGGGATACTTGGCTGACAATAATCTGACGAATATACAGGCTTATCAAAAGAAATGGCATTTTAACATCGGACTGGTGATTTTCGGGGTTATTTTCGTATACCTGACAGTGACCATATTGATGTATTTAACGGAAAATCATATATCCGCATATGAAGTACGGGAAGGATCGATCCTGCGCGACAATGCATATACCGGTTTTATCCTGAGAGATGAGACGGTCGTACAGGCGGAATCGGAAGGGTACGTCAGTTATTTTGCAAATGAAGGAAGCAAGGTGGGCGCAAAGACCAGAGTCTACACGCTGTCAGACAGAGAATTGGAATTTGAGGCTTCTTCCGGCGAAGAAGCCGAGAAACTATCACCGGAAGAACAGTCGGCTGTGCTGGCGCGGATCCAGTCTTTTAGCGAGGGATTTCGGGAAGAACAGTTTCAGGATGTCTATACGTTGAGGAATCATGTGATGAGTATACTGAAAAGCCGTTCTAACAAAAATCGGCAGGCACAGTTAGATATGATGGTGCAGCAAGGCGGAGAGGGGCTTCAGATTTATCCGGCAGCTTCGGACGGGATCATTGTATATTCTACGGATGGATATGAATCGGCAACGATCAACGATGTGACAGAGAAGCTCTTCACGAAGAATGACTATGAAAAGAAAAGCCTGAAAAATAATGAAAAAGTAAAAGCGGGCGATCCGGTATATAAGCTGATCAGAGATGACCATTGGTCTGTGGTCATTCAGTTGGACGATGCCGCCGCAGAAGAACTCAGAGAGAAAGATAGTGTAAAGATCCGTTTTTCCAAAGACCAGGAGATCACGAATGCAAATATTTCAATATACAGCTCAGATCATGATTATGGCGTACTCACTTTTGACAGTTCTATGATCCGGTATGCCGAAGATCGATATCTGGATCTGGAATTGATCCTGGAAGATGAATCCGGATTGAAGATTCCGAAATCATCCGTTACTACGAAGACGTTCTTTACGATTCCGGAGAATTATCTCACGCAGGGAGGCGACAGCAAGGAGACGGGTGTCCTGGTGAAAACAGAAGATGAGGATCCAAAGTTTCGCAAAGTAAATATCTATGACCGGGATGAAAAATCCGGTATTGTATATCTGAATACGGATGCATTCAGCGAAGAAACCATTCTGGTAAAACCGGATTCCTCCGACACATGTGTGATGAATCAGACAAAAAGTATGAAAGGCGTCTACAATATCAACAAGGGATATGCCGTATTCAAACAGGTTCGGATCCTGTGTGAAAGTGATGATTATTATATAGTAGAGTCAGGCAGTGATTATGGGCTTTTTAATTATGATCATATAGCGCTGGACGGAGATTCCGTAAGGGAGAATGACGTTGTATTCTAAGAAGAGGAGTGATGTTTATGATAAAAGAGAACCTTATTTCTGTTGAAAATGAGATCCGGGAAGCATGTCTGCGTGCCGGGCGCAGAAGAGAAGATGTAACATTGATCGCAGTCAGCAAGACGAAACCCGTATCAGACCTGGAAGAAGCTTATGCCCTTGGTGTACGCGTATTTGGAGAGAATAAAGTACAGGAGCTGGCTGATAAATATGAGGTACTCCCGAAAGACATTGAATGGCATATGATCGGGCATCTTCAGCGTAATAAAGTAAAGTACATTATTGATAAAGTTGCTTTGATACACTCTGTTGATTCGCTGAGACTGGCAGAGACCATCGAGAAAGAAGCCGCAAAACGTAATATTACGGTCAATATTCTGATCGAAGTGAATGTTGCAAGAGAAGAAAGTAAATTTGGGCTTATGCCGGAAGAGCTTGAAGAATTTATTGCAAAAATATCCGATTTTTCACATATTCGGGTGAAAGGGCTCATGACGATCGCCCCATTTGTAGCGGATTCTGAGGAAAATCGAGTGATTTTTCAACGCTTGCACAAATTATCTGTTGACATAGAGACAAAAAACGTTGATAATATTACTATGCGGGTTCTGTCTATGGGTATGACAAATGATTATGCAGTTGCTATAGAAGAGGGCGCAACCATGGTCCGGGTGGGAACCGGAATCTTTGGTGCACGTAGTTATTCGAAAGAATAGATCATAACGGGAAAAGATAGGAGTATATTTTAATATGGGAGTATTAGATAAATTTTTGAGTATAATGCGTTTAGATGACGACGATGAATATGATGACGATGACTTTTTTGACGATGACTATGATGAAGAATATGAGGAAAAGCCTAAGAAGAACATATTTCGCCGGGGACGAGATGACTCTTACGACAATGAAGAAGAGGACGACTATAACTATGAACTTGCTCAAAAGCCTAAATCCTCGTCTCGTTCGAATAACAAAGTAACTCCGATGCGGCAGCCTGCAAGGCGGAATAACGGGATCAGCATGGAGGTTTGTGTTATAAAGCCGAATTCCGTAGAGGATGCACGTGAGATAACAGAGACTTTATTAAGCGGGCGTACGGTTATCCTGAATCTGGAGGGCATGGATCTGGAGATTGCCCAGCGTATCATAGATTTCACATCAGGTGCAACTTATGCGATAAGCGGAAATCTTCAGAAGATCTCGAATTACATATTCCTGGTAACGCCGACGAATGTAGATATTTCAGGAGACTTACAGGATCTGCTGAATACTTCCTTTGACGCGTCTTCTATGCGTTCGCGGTTTTAGATTCGATGAATCAGGTAGATATGAATATGGATAAAGATGAGATAATGTTTCAAAAAAGGCTGATCGAACTATCGCGTATTGCTTATACGCGCGGGATAGTTACTTTTAGTGACTTTATGAATTTGAATGAACTGAATATCTTACATACCATTCCAAAGCATCAACTGCAGTCAAGGTATGAGACTTATGGAGGGTATCATTTAGCAGAGCGTCAGATGGTGGCCTTTCTACCTGATGCTCTTTATTATGATTATCATTATCCGTTCCAGGCTGTAGAGATCTCTCCGGTAAATCAGCGGTTTGCCGAAGGACTGACACACCGGGATTATCTGGGAGCTGTTATGAATCTTGGTATTGAACGTTGTAAGCTTGGAGATATTATGATTGATAACGGGAATGCATTGATGTTCCTTCGTGATGAACTGGTTGCATATATCACAGATAATCTGACGCGCATCCGGCATACTTCCGTACAGGTATCTGTAAAGCATGAACTGCAGGCGGAATATGAACCAAAATACGAAGAGATCAGGGGAACAGTTGCTTCCGTCCGGCTAGATACCGTCCTCTCACTTGCCTATCCCCTGTCCAGAAGCAAGCTTACGGCTTGCATCGAAAGTGGGAGAGTATTCGTCAACGGCAAATTAATAACCAGTAACGGCTATCGTCTGAAAGAAGGCGACATTATCTCTGTTCGGAAGATGGGGCGGATCATATATGACGGCGTCCTGTCAGAGACAAAAAAGGGGCGATATCTCACAAGCGTGAGAAAATATCTCTGATTTATAAATTTTTTTATCATAGAATTGTGGATAAATCGCTCCAAAAGCATCTGAAACGTGGATAATGTGTGGATAATGTAATAAAAAGAAAGTGAAGAAAAATGAAAAAAGAGAAATCCGTATTCTTATGTAATCGAAAATTTCATTATCTTGCTGCAATATGCGGTATTTTCGTATTGATCATTTTAGACCAGTTTACGAAGTATCTTGTTCTCGAGAATCTGAAAGGGAATCCGCCTTTTGTCCTCCTGGAGAATATTTTCCAATTAGAATATCTTGAAAACAGGGGAGCAGCCTTCGGGTTGTTCCAGAATCAGCGTGTTTTCTTTTTCCTCAGTGTGATCGTCATAAATATAGCCGCGGTCTGGTTCTACGGGAAGGTTCCGATGACCCGGAGATATCTGCCGCTGCGGTTATGCGCCGTGGGTATTATCGCAGGAGCCTGGGGAAATTGTATTGACCGGATCCGGCTGGATTATGTGGTTGATTTTTTGTATTTTAAACTGATTGATTTTCCGATCTTTAATGTTGCCGACATCTATGTTACCGTATCAACATTTACAATGGCATATCTGATATGCTTCTATTACAAGGAGGAAGATTTTGAAGGATTTTTTCACCGTTGAGAATCAAGAAGGAGAGCGTGTGGACAAGTATCTTTCCGAAGTATTGGAAAATAGATCCAGGTCTTATATTCAAAAATTAATAAAAGATCAGTGTGTGATCGTGAACCAAAAGCCTGTAAAAGCAAGTTACAGGCTTTTGGTCGGTGACAGGGTGGAAATTACGCTTCCGGAGATAAAAGAACCGGATCTTATACCGGAGGATATCCCTCTTGATATTCTCTATGAGGATAAAGACGTGCTCGTCATAAACAAACCGAAACAGATGGTTGTTCATCCGGCTCCGGGACATCTTACCGGCACTCTGGTCAATGCCCTGATGTATCACTGCAGCGGATTGTCCGGCATCAACGGGACCATGCGTCCGGGGATTGTTCATAGAATTGATATGGATACTACCGGATCTCTGGTCGTCTGTAAGAATGACGTATCCCATCAGAGCCTTGCCGAACAGTTAAAAGAACATACGATACACAGGGTCTATGAAGCCTTGGTACACGGCAGTGTCAAAGAGGACAGCGGCACCATTGACGCTCCCATCGGGCGGCATCCGGTAGAACGCAAGAAGATGTGTATCAATCCGAAAAACGGAAGGCATGCTGTTACACACTATAAAGTGCTGGAACGGTTTGAAGCATACACTTATATTCAATGTGAACTCGAGACCGGACGTACACATCAGATCCGGGTACACATGGCAAGTATGGGACATCCGTTGCTGGGAGATTCTGTATACGGACCGCGCAGGTGCCCGTTCCCGGGACTTAAGGGCCAGACGCTCCATGCCAGGACGATCGGATTCATCCATCCCAGGTCAGGAGAATATCTGGAAATAGACGCGCCGTATCCGAAGTATTTTATCGAATTATTAGACAGATTAAGGTTAAGATAAGATAAAATTTTTCGTTAATTCTATACAATTTATTGAAATTATTGTATAATATAGATATTAAAAAACGGAGGAGTGGATTGCATGATGAAAACGAATACAATTATTACCATAGGAAGGCAATATGGAAGCGCAGGCAGAGAGATCGGATATAAAGTTGCCGATGCGTTGGACATCAAGTTATATGATAAAGAGATGCTTGACCGCGCTGCGAAAGAGAGTGGGATCTGCCAGGAATTATTTGAGACCCATGATGAAAAACCAACGAATAGCTTCTTATATTCTTTGGTGATGGATACTTATTCACTGGGGTATACTTCGGGCAGTTATACAGATATGCCGATCAATCATAAAGTATTTCTGGCTCAGTTTGACGCCATTAAGAAGATCGCAGATGAAGGACCGTGTATTCTGGTAGGACGATGTGCGGATTATGCGTTGGAAGAATATGACAATGTGATCAGTCTGTTCATCCATGCAGGCTTAGATGCACGGATCCGCCGTATTGCACGTATCTATGACCTGACAGATGCAAAGGCAAAAGATCTGATCATAAAGACGGATAAAAAACGTGCAAGCTATTACAACTATTATAGTAATAAGAAATGGGGAGCTGCAGATAGTTATGACATGTGTCTGAACAGCTCTATGCTGGGAATCGACGGAACCGCAGAAGCCATTATAAAATTGGTAGAATTAAAAGAGCGGGATTGCAGTAAAAAAATTTGATGTGAAGATGTAAATGATCAAGAATAGAAGTATAGAGGTAATGTGTATTGACCACAGTTTGAATGACGGATATCATGTGGTCAATACACATTATTTATCTTATATGCAGGATTCTTTCCGGCCATCCATGTATATTCCCATTTAAGATTGCTGTAAACATCCGCTGCTTCGCTCCTGGATGCTCCTGATTCAACTGTTTTACAAGTTCCTTCGCATATTGTCTCTTGGTATAGCCGTCAATGGGACAACGGCTTGTGACAACCGGAAGCTGATACTTGTTCCTGAACCCGATCACATCTGCCTCCTCTACAAACATGATCGGACGGATCACCGTCAACTCCATACGATCCAGATAACTTCTGGGAGAAAAAGAGTAGAAGCGTCCTTCAAAGAGGAGAGAGAGCAGCATAGTCTCTATAATATCATCTTTGTGATGCGCATAAGCAACTTTGTTGCACTGCATCTCTTTTACCGCTTGATTCAGAGCGCCTTTTCTCATCTTGGCACACAGTGAACAGGGATTGCTTTCTTTGCGTTCTTCAAATAGGATATGGGCGATATCTGTCTTTACAATATGATAGGGAACCTCAAGTTCCCGGCAAAGTTCTGCTACCGGCGTAAAATCACATTCCGAATATCCTAGATCTACGGTAACCGCGCTCAATTCAAAATGATGCGGATAGAAACGCTTCAACCCATGCATTGCATATAAGAGCGTTAAACTGTCTTTACCGCCCGAGATACCGACGGCGATGTGGTCGCCGTCCTGGATCATCCCATATTCATCGACGGCTTTTCGTGTATAACTTAATAACTGTTGTAATTTCATTCTCAGGACTCCCTTAATCGGACTGCCGATGCGGCAAGCCGGCGTCGGTCTTCATCAATAGCGGCATAGTGTTTCTTCGTAGTGTTCACATCTTTATGTCCCAGGACGTCGGCAACAAGATAGATATCTCCGGTTTCCTTATATAAAGAAGTACCATAGGTACTTCGCAATTTGTGCGGCGTGATCTTTTTATTCGGAGTTACCTGGCGCGCATACTTTTTCACCATATTTTCTACCGCCTGAACTCCCATACGGCGTCTCTGGGTAGATAAAAATAGTGCATTCTCATGACCGGAGATGGGGGTGACAGATTTACGGCTGCCTTCAATGTATTTCTCCAGCGCCTCTGCAACCTCATCCCCAAAATAAACTACCATCTGATTGCCGCCCTTACGAGTCACGGTAATGCCGTTATTCTTGAAATCTACATTATTCAGATCTAGCCCTACACATTCTGAGACACGGATGCCGGTTCCCAAAAGCAGTGTAAGGATCGCCAGATCACGTTCTTTCGTCTTATTGTAATAAACGAGAGACTGACCGGTCAATTGGCTGCCGCAAGTCTCCACAAAATCAAGAAGCAGCGCAACTTCATCCGTATCAAGGCGGATAATTGCTTTATCATGCAACTTGGGCATATCCACCAGGAGTGTGGGATTCTTCGTGATAAACTGATGTTTATAGTAGTAACTATAGAAACTACGCAGGGCGGACATCTTTCTGGCAAGCCCTTTTTCACTGTTTGTGATCAATTCATCGTCCCGTTCGTATACCTTCAGATATTCCATATATTCTTCAATATCAACAGGTTCCAGTTTCTCCAGATCGCAGACCTTAAACTGCTCAATGGTATAGTCCTTATACACAGGATTATTTTCCATCAGGAAATGGAAGAAGACGCGTACATCATAGGCATAATTGATCCTTGTCCTTGCAGAAGATTTCGGCTCGATCGCACGGAAATAATCTCTGGCAAAAGAAGGTAACGTCTTTAGAACTTCTCGCAGACGAATCGTCTGGTCAATCTTTGTCTGTTCATGATATGTTCTGGTATCGGTCATAAAAATTCAGCCCCCTTATTATTTTATATCATGGATCATCGCTGGCAATTGCAGCAACCAATTACCGAATATGATTATATCATGACAGCCTCTTTTTGTCTATATCTTTTGGAAAAATCGGTATTTGTCGTATAGATGTCCATCTCTCCCAATTACCTTTTTTCACTTCTTATCAGGTTAAGTTGTTTGTCAATATTTTTACAGAAAATACCGAACATATTTTCTAAACATCTGTTTGCTATTTGAGCTATAATGTGATAGAATGATAATAGCTGCAGATATACATGGATATATGGTATATTCTGAACCAACAGGTTCCGGAGAAAAAGGAGGTATATTATGGGACAAGGGAAAATAAGCCCAAAGCAACAGGAAATATTAGAATATATTAAATCGCAGATTTTAGAAAGAGGATTTCCGCCTGCAGTCAGAGACATCTGTGAGGCGGTTCATTTAAAGTCAACATCCTCCGTACATTCACATCTGGAGACTCTGGAAAAGAATGGCTACATACGGCGCGATCCAACCAAGCCAAGAGCAATTGAGATCCTGGATGATTCTTTTAACTTTATGCGGCGTGAGATGGTGAATGTTCCGATCATAGGACATGTCGCTGCCGGCGAGCCGATATTGGCTGAGCAGAATATTGAGAACTACTTCCCTATTCCGATGGAATATATGCCGAACAATCAGACGTTCATATTAAAGGTCAAAGGCGAAAGCATGATCAACGCAGGCATTCTGGATGGGGATATGGTTCTTGTAGAACAGCGCTCTACTGCGCGTAATGGGGAGATGGTCGTGGCTTTGATCGAAGACGGCGCCACGGTAAAGACATTTTACAAAGAAGACGGAATCATCCGGCTGCAGCCGGAGAATGATACGATGGATCCCATTATGGTTACGGACGTTCAGATCCTTGGTAAAGTGATCGGCATCTTCCGATTTTTTGATTAGAGGCTATGCGCTCCACTGGTGTGCCGGCTGTATTATATTCAGTCAAACCGCCTTGCCTATCCGCCCATCTGCCGTGTTGGATTTTCTATCTGCAGCCACCGCTGCGCCGTCGAAAATCCAATGCGGCAGATGAGAATAGGAATGAGATCACAGTTCGTCTGGATCCTCTATCTTCTTTCCGTCACTCCAGATACGTTCTAACTGATAGAAGTCGCGATTTTCCTTATCAAATACATGGACTACGACGTCGCCGTAATCAAGAAGCACCCAGTTCCCGGACCGCATTCCTTCTCTCTGGATCTGGGAATGGCCTGCCTTATGCATCTTTTCTTCTACATTGTCAACCAGAGCCGTTACCTGGCTGTCGCTGCTTCCGTTCGAAATGATAAAATAATCCGCAAGCGGGGAGATTCCTGAGATATCAATAATACAGATATTCTCGCCTTTCTTATCTTCCAGTGCATCATAGGCAATGCGAACCATTTCTTTGATCTTATCCATCTTGTTCCTCCTCTTCTCTCTTACTCTTATAATATAGATATGTCTTTTCTGTCATGGGATCTACCGGTATATTTTTACTGTTCAGGTATTCCAGAGAATCCTCCAGTATTCGATACAGACATGCGTCGATATCTGTAAAGGCAAGTTTTCTGACCTCCGCCATGTTAGGAAGTTCTTTTCGTCCGGGTTCAATATAATCTGCAATATAGATGATCTTGTCCAAAAGAGACATATGCGGGCATCCCGTTGTATGACTGGCGATGGAATTCATAATCTCCTTATCTTTTACATGATACTTTTTCGCGGCAAGAAATGCGCCTAGCTTTGCATGGAGAAGACTTGGGTTCTCTTTTTCCACCTCGGATACGCTCAGACGGTACTTTTTGCACAGCTTGATCTTGGTATCGCCCGGGATACATTTGGCGCAGTCGTGGAGAAGCCCTGCCATTAGCGCCTTTTCGATATCTTCATCATGCCGCATGGCAAGAGCCGCCGCCGTATACATGACGCCAAGGGTATGCTCATATCTCTCTTTGTCGAGTTCGGTCATCAGTTTTCGTCTGATCTTGGTTATCCTATGATTCATTGTCATTACCCCTCGCCTGTATATAGATGATTTTCCTGAATATATGCCGCAACAGGTTCCGGTACCCATTGGGTAATACTCTTCCCGCTTCTGACTGCTTCACGAAGTTCGTGAGAAGAAATCTTCATCAGCGGTGTGACCAGAAGCCTGATCCGTGCATGATAAGTCTTCGATAATTCAAGTATCTTATCTTCCATCGCTTTTCTGGTATTGATCTCATCCCTGTAAGCCGCCAGTATGGTACATGTGGGAAAGATCCGTTCCGGATGGCTCCACTGGTCGATGGTGAATAAGGAATCTGCTCCGATGATAAAATAATACTCATTATCAGGATATAATTCTTTGAAATATTCCATCGTACGATAAGAATAGGAGACATCTGTCCGCCCTGCCTCATAAAGTTCCAGACGAAATACCTTATAAGGCGCGATCGCAAGCCGAACCATCTCCACGCGGTCCCGTATATCTGTTCCGGATCGGACGGTATCTTTATGCGGCGGATTTCCATTGGGCATACACCATATCTGGTCTAGCTGAAATGCTTCATAAGCAGCGCGCGCAAGCATCAGATGTCCGTTGTGTATTGGGTCAAAAGTCCCTCCCATTATTCCGATCTTCATATCTTCTCCAGCTCTATCCTTTTATTTTTATCCTTTCCTTCCTTATATAGAACGATCTTCTTACCGATCACCTGTACTACCTGGGCGTGTGTCCGCTCTGCGATCATATCGGCTAACATGCGCGGATCGTCCATACAGTTTTTTAAGACACTGACTTTAATGAGTTCTCTTGCTGTCAGAGCTTCCTCAATTGCTTTCGTAAGTTCCGGTGTCATACTGTTTTTCCCGATTTGAAAAATAGGATCCATAGTCATTGCAAGACTTTTCAGATAGGCTCTTTGTTTTGTTGTCATCTTCTACACTCCTGCTCTTCCTGAATAATGCGTGTGTCATATAATATTATAAAGCATTTATTTGTAATAATCAAATTGTAATCCGTACATTCGGACAGTATCGCCCTCCTGGATCCCCGCAGCTTCCAGATCGTCTAAGATCCCGGTTTCTTTCAGGAACTTCTGGAAAAATGCAAACCCTTTCTCGGAATCCAGATTGGTATATCCCAGCATCTTTTCGATCTTCGGTCCTTCTACGACATAGACGCCTTCTTCTATTTCTACCGTATAAGGCAGATTTTCATAGATCAGCTCTTCTTCCGGGAAATATTCCTGCTCGAAGATCACCGGCGGCTGATCCAGTTCTTTCAGGCGTCCGGCAACGGCAAATAAAAGCTCCTTAAGTCCTTCTCCCGTTACTCCCGATACCGGGTAGACAGCGATGCCCTGGGGTTCAAATTCTGCTTTCAGACGGGCGATCGGATCTTCCCCTTCCGGATAAACAGCATCGACCTTATTTGCCGCGATCACCTGCGGACGCCCGGCGATATCCGGGTTATATGCTTCCAATTCCGCATTGATCTTATAGACGTCGTCTACAGGATCTCTTCCCTCCGTCCCGGCGGCATCTACCACATGAATGATCAATTTCGTACGCTCGATATGACGCAAGAATTCATGTCCAAGCCCTACGCCTTCGGATGCGCCTTCGATCAGTCCGGGAATATCTGCGATCACAAATCCCTGTCCGTCCGGCAGATCGACAACGCCAAGATTAGGATTCAACGTAGTAAAATGATAGTTTGCGATCTTAGGCTGTGCATTCGTAACACGGGAAAGAAATGTGGATTTGCCTACATTTGGAAATCCTACCAGCCCAACATCCGCGATCACCTTTAACTCCAGGGAAATCCATAACTCTCTTGCCGGCTGTCCGGGCTGCGCGTATTTGGGGACCTGCATGGTGGAGGTTGCGTAATGCTGATTCCCCAACCCGCCTTTCCCTCCTTTCAGGATGATCTGCCGGCGGTTTTCTCCGGACATATCTGCGATCACCTTGCCAGATTCCGCCTCCTTGATCACCGTTCCTTCCGGTACTTTCAGGATGATGTCCTGTGCATCTGCGCCATGGCATCTTCGTTTACTACCCGGCATCCCGTCTTTTGCGGCAAATTTTCTCTTGTGCCGGTAGTCCTGCAGCGTATTAAGACCCTCGTCTACTTCAAAGATCACGTCTCCGCCGCGTCCGCCGTCTCCTCCGTCAGGACCTCCGTTGGGTACATATAATTCGCGCCGGAAACTCACATGTCCGTCGCCGCCCTTCCCTGATCTGATCAATATCTTTGCTCTGTCTGCGAACATATATATTCCTTCCTATAAAAAAGAGCGCTGCTATCTAACTAACCGATGTCAGTTATCCTGCAACACTCTTCCCGACTCATAATTGATTAAGCTACCGGATAGATAGAAACCTGCTTCTTATCTCTTCCTTTTCTCTCGAATCTGACAACGCCGTCAACAAGTGCGAATAATGTATCGTCTCCGCCGCGTCCTACATTCACGCCTGGGTGAATCTTCGTGCCGCGCTGTCTATAAAGGATATTTCCAGCTTTTACAAACTGTCCGTCCGCTCTCTTGGCTCCAAGTCTCTTAGATTCAGAATCTCTTCCGTTCTTTGTAGAACCAACTCCCTTTTTATGAGCGAAAAACTGAAGGTTTAATTTCATCATGGTGTTACACCTCCTCAAATATTAAATCAATATATTCCGCATAGTTCTCGTCATCTGCCATACTTTCCAACCCAAGGACCATCGTCTTCAGCAACAAGCCGGCGCTTTGCGACGGATGACTGCTATTCAGGAGACAAGACAACATTCCTGCTTCCTCATCACTGACAACAGAACAATCGTCAGGAGTATACAGCTCGATCGCATTGACCGTATTGATCATCAACACAGATGCGGCGGCACAGACAATATCTTGTCCTTCGTCCTTATAACCGGCATGCCCTTTGGTTCCAAAACCGATGCATTCCTTTTGGCTGTTCTGATATATGGTTACATGAATCATGGAAATTCTCCCAATTAAGCGTTGATCTTGTCAATCTTCACTGCAGTATACTGCTGTCTGTGACCATTCTTCTTATGGTATCCAGTTTTTCTCTTATACTTGTAAACAATGACTTTCTTTGCTTTTCCATTCTCCACTACAGAAGCTTCTACAGTTGCACCTGCTACGGTCGGATTTCCGACTTTTAATTCGTTGTCACTCACTGCAAGCACCTGGTCAAATGTATAAGTCTCTCCGGCTTCTACACCAAGCTTCTCTACTTTAATGATATCGCCTTCGGCTACTTTGTACTGTTTACCACCTGTTGCTATAATCGCGTACATATGGCACCTCCTATTATCATTACTCGCCAATTACGGTGTCCTCACGGAACTTTCAAACCTCATTGTGCGGCATACTGGAATATCATAGCACATGGACTCATGAAAATCAAGAGATATTTGGTAAAATATCCAACAATCTGCAGGCATTTCCGGAGAAGATCATCTCCTTCTCCTCCGATGCCAACGGCATAGCAGAAAGGATCTCTACAAATTCTTTCTGCGCACCCCACGGAGAATCCGTCGCGAATAAGATCTTGTCCGCTCCGTGAATCCGTACCATACGCAGGAACTGCTCCTGGGGCATCCGGTTTAATACGACTCCCGTATCAAAATATACCTCCTGCCCTACAAGATATTCTTCCACCTCATCCCAGAGTTCATTTCCGCCCATATGTGCAAGGACCAGTTTCTCAGGCATTACATCCTTCAACAGCTCCAACGCCATCCGCGGCGTACAGTGGACGTCATCCGGGCACTTCGGATCCTTGCCCGCATGGACGCTGACGATCAATCCTAACTCCGACGCATATGCGATCAGGCGCTTATATCGGATATCATCAAAATACATCTCCTGATAATCCGGATGCAGTTTGATCCCCTTCAGCCCCATATCCCGGATCTGCCGCAGGATCTCTTTGTAATTCTCACATTCAGGATGGATTCCGCCGAACGAGATCACAGGAGGCTCCTGATACTGTGCGGCAAACCGGTTGATCGAATCTATCTGGGATACTTTCGTTACTGCCGGAAGCGCAACAGACAGATCGATCCCTGCTTCTTCCGTCGCTCTGCGAAGCCCTGTATATGTACCGTCCGTATCGGGTTTTGTCTTGCAGACATTTCCTAAAAATGCGATCGTTCCCCTCGCGATCTTATCGGGGAACATATGTGTATGAAAATCAACGATCATTCCACTCGCCACGTCCCTTCATTTTATTATAACAATATTCGATAATGTCTCTTCGGGTGATAATACCGATAAAATGTCCTTCATCATCTATGACAGGGACGAAGTTCTGCTCCATGGCACGTCCGATCAGATCTTCCATATTCGATTTCGCAGTCACGCACTGGTAATCCAATCTTCGGTCAACCTTCAGGATACTGATGTCCTCCGCGTCTTTCAGATTCATGAGATTCCAACGCTTCAAAGACCACAGAAGATCGCCTTCCGTGATGGAACCGATATATTTCCCTTCTCTGTTCAGAATAGGCACAGAAGAATATCTGTGATATTCCATGATCTCCAAAGCCTGGCGTAATGTGTGATAATCGTGAATATATGCCACTTCACTTTTAGGCTTCAGAAAAAATAAAATGTTCATATACTATACCTCTATATCATCGTGTTTACAAATATGTCATAGATTGCTTTTACTGCGGTTTCAAAATCATGATTCCGGACACCGATGATGATATTCAGCTCGCTGGATCCCTGGTCGATCATCTTCACATTCACATTGGCATGTGCAAGGGCTGAAAATATCCTGCCGGAGGTTCCTCTGGTTGCACGCATTCCCCTGCCTACGACCGCGATCAGCGCCAGGTCAGATTCAAGATCCAGGAAATCAGGCTCTACTCTTCTGTGAATACCCGCGATCACCTTCTGTTCCTTCTCTTCAAACTCATCCTGATGCACAAAAATGGTCATCGTATCAATTCCGGAAGGCATGTGCTCGATCGAAATATTATTTTCATCGAATACTTCCAGGACTTTTTTACAGAACCCGACCTCCGAATTCATCATTGCCTTCTCCACTGTGACAGACGCGAAATCTTTCTTTCCGGCAATTCCCGTTATGACGAACCGCGGTTTTCTGCAAGTACCTTCTACGATCAATGTCCCTTTATCTTCCGGAGAATTCGTATTGCGTATGTTGATCGGGATCCCTTCTTTACGTACGGGGAAGATCGCATCTTCGTGAAGGACAGTCGCACCCATATAAGAGAGTTCCCGAAGTTCCCGGTATGTGATCACGTCGATCGCTTTCGGATTCTGAATGATACGCGGATCCGCGATCAGAAACCCGGATACGTCCGTCCAGTTCTCATACATATCCGCCTGGACTGCCTTGGCGACAATAGAACCTGTGATATCAGATCCGCCTCTTGAGAAGGTGCGGATACTTCCATCCGGCATAGAGCCATAAAACCCGGGAATCACAGCTCTTTCTGTCCTGGCAAGTCTTTCGGCAAGAACCTGGTTCGTCTTATCTCCGTCAAAATTCCCCGACTCATCAAAGAATATCACTTCTGCGGCATCTATAAATTCATAATCAAGATAATTTGCCATGAGGATACCATTCAGATACTCGCCTCTTGAAGCTGCATAATCTCTCCCTGCCTTCCGGCAGAAATTCGTCCGGATCGCTTTGAACTCTTCCTCTAGAGATACCGAAAGGTCAAGTCCCCTTATGATCGCATCGTATCGTTCGCGTATAGCCGCAAGCTGTTCTTCGAATTCCTCTTCGTATTCATCCCCGATCGCTGCAAGGTTATAACAGCTATACAGCATATCTGTCACCTTTGTATCATCCGGCGTTCGCTTCCCCGGCGCGGAAGGGATCACATATCTGCGGGATTCCTCTTTTCGGATGATTCTTCCCACTTTCTTGAACTGTTCTGCGCTTGCCAGTGAACTGCCGCCAAATTTTACTACTTTAATCATCTTTTCCGTAATCCTCCAAACTGCCTTTTCTTCCTGTCTCTATCTGTCTCTATCTTTCCCTATCGTCACAGTACGCTTACGCCTCCCTGATTCAGCTAGATAGGCGAAACATCTATAGGCGAAGCGTGACCGTATTATATATTACATCATTTTAGAGGTGTCTGCAATGAGATATTTTATAAATCAGGAGCAAATATCACATCTGCAAAGCTTGCGCCGGACGCTTTCTGCAAGTCTCTCGGCGCAAGCTTTAACTGCATTCCAAGCTTGCCGCCGCTGACATGCATATATTCCAACTTCTCTGCCGCCTCATGGATCACGGTCGAATATTGCTTTTTCATTCCGATCGCCGTACATCCGCCCCGCACATAGCCTGTAACCTTGGTCAGGTCTTTCAGGTGCAGCATCTCCAGAGACTTCTCTCCAACGACCTTTGCCGCTTTTTTGAAGTCGATCTCTTCTTCGATCGGGATCACGAATACATAGTGCTGCCCGGATCTTCCGGTTGTTACCAGAGTCTTATAGACCAGTGCATGGTCATAGCCTAACTGGTCGGCAGTCTGTATGCCGTCGGTAAAATCCCCGCACTCGTACTCCTCATATTCGTACGGGATCTTCTGCCGGTCCAGGATCCGCATGGCGTTGGTTTTTACTTCTTTCTTACTCATGCTTCTATGAACTCCCATTCTTAAATATTTACGAAAGCTTCCATTTCACCAAGAGAAATAAATTTACAATGATCTTCGGAATCTTCCGCCTCTTTCGGCTTTCTCGCATACACATCAACGCGGTGGTAATGAAAAGGAACACCATTGGATTCCTCTTTGATATACTCCGTGAAAGCCCTCATTACAAGGTCTGGCTTAAGATTTTGTTCGCTTCCCGCAGCAAGAAACAGATGAATCCCGTCTTCTTCCAGATGCATCTGATAAATCATTGGTCTGATATCGACTTCAGCTTCGCTTCGCTTAGTTCTTTTCAGGACTACTATATGTTTCTGGTTTAAAAATTCTTTAATCTTTGATTCCCAGGAGTCCGGAAAAGCTCTGGTTACATCTGCCGATCGTGCCGATTTAAGAAGGGTAACCCGGTAACTGGCGGCAGCGACGATCGTCATGCCGCTGCTCTTCTTATCATCCGGTATCCGGTTAAAACCTACCACTTCCATCCCTTCCACCATCACTTCATTCAATTGCCGGATTGCCTGGCCGGGATCTATGTCTTCTTTCAATTCTATATCCAGATATTCTCCGTCGCTGGTAACTCCTACTCCAAGCGGCTGTGCAAAGGACATGATCATATGCGGGCTGTAGCCGCCTGTAAATGCAATAGGAATCTCTGCCCGGCGCATAGCTTTCTGAAAGTAACGCATCACATCCAGATGTCCGATAAACCGCATCACGCCATATTTGCGGAACTTAATTCGTGCCTTCATTTAAGAATACCTCCTTTGCCAAACAGAGTACTCTCGGAAACTCACAGCCCTTGAAATCACTGCGTTTCCAGAGTTCCCTTATTTTTCTTCACCTCCACTTTTCAGGGGGGCTTACATTTTTTATATTTTTATCAAAAAATTTCCAAATTCCTATTGACAAATCTGCCAGTTTGTGC
>NZ_KE159770.1:138532-320473 GCF_000403455.2 Dorea sp. 5-2
AGAAACTGGCTGCATAAATCTGCTTTCCATTTCTATCTGTATTTTTCAAAAACCTGCCATAAGGGAGGTCTTAAAGTCATGCCCTCTATTGATAAACTCCGCCACAATATCAGGCACGCTGTTTCTCTGTCCGCTTTTTCTCCAAATCTGATACACAAAATCCGCTATTTTTTTCTCTATACAGTTACTTTCCGAGACTACTCAAACACCTTATCGCTCCTCAACACAGACACCTCCCCCATATTTCATGGCGCCGCAGCCGGAACATTTCTCACGGCAGTTCGGCGTCACTTCACCATGCAATGCCCTCTGCCACTCCTGATAAAGGAACTCCTTCGTCACTCCGATATCAATGAAATCCCATGGAAAGATCTCATCCGCATCCCGTTCCCTGTGATTATAGAAGCCGATATCCGTGCCGGTATCCGCAAATGCCTTCATCCATTTCTCGTTATCAAAATTCTCCGTCCAGGAATCATAGAGACATCCCAGCCGGTACGCCGCAAGGATCACTTCCGAGAGCCTGCGGTCGCCTCTGGCAAATACCCCCTCTAATACGGTCACTTCCGCATCATGCCAATGATACTTAAGGCTTTTGCGGTTGAGCTGTTCCTGGAATTCGTGTTTTACGACCGCCGCCCTTGCAATATACTCTTCATTGCTGTACATCTTCGCCCACTGGAACGGTGTGAACGGCTTGGGGATGAAGAAAGAGGTGCTCGTCGTAATCTGACATTTCCCATTGCGTTCTTCCTTGGGGATCTCGTAGTATCTTCTGGCAATCTTATCCGCCAGACGCGGGATCTCCCGCATATCCTCTTCCGTCTCCGTCGGAAGCCCGAGCATAAAGTACAGCTTTACCTTATTCCAACCGCCCTCGAAGGCTTGTCCGGCGCCATCTAAGATCATCTCTTCCGTAAGCCCCTTGTTTATCACATCCCGCATTCTCTGGGAACCTGCCTCCGGAGCAAATGTCAGGCTGCTCTTGCGGATATCCTGCACCTTCCCCATGACATCCAGTGAAAAGGCGTCGATCCGAAGAGACGGAAGACAGATATTGATCCCCTCTCCTTTGAATTCTTCTATCAAGAATGTCACTAATTCCTTCAACTGGCTATGATCGCTGGAGCTTAAGGAACTTAGGGAGATCTCTTCATGTCCGGTATTCTTGAGCATCTGGTATGCATATTGCTTCAATATCTCCACATCCCGTTCCCTGGTAGGCCGGTAAAGCATTCCCGCCTGACAGAACCGGCATCCCCGGATGCACCCCCGCTGAATCTCCAGAACCACGCGGTCTTGCGTTACCTTGATAAACGGGGCTACAGGCGCCTGGGGATAATAAGTATTGCTAAGGTCCTTCACCATCTGCTTTTGGATCACCGTCTTCGCGTGAGGGTTCGAAGGTGTGAAAGAAGCGATGGTTCCGTCTTCTTTGTAAGATACATCGTAGAATCCCGGTACATAGATTCCTTCAATCTGTGCCGCCTTCTCAAGAAAATCCTTCCGCGAACCGCATGCTTTGCGGTTCTCCTTATAGGCGTCCAGCAGCTTGCCGTAAACGGTCTCTCCGTCCCCGATGTAGAACAGATCGAAGAATTCTGCCAATGGCTCGGGATTATAGGTACAGGGACCGCCGCCGATCACGATGGGTACGGAATCATCCCGATCCCGGGCGAAAAGCGGGATCCCGCTTAAGTCCAGAATCTGCAGGATGTTGGTATAGCACATCTCATACTGAATGGTAATGCCCAGGAAATCAAAATCCCGGATCGGATCCTGGGACTCCAGTGCGAACAGAGGGATCTGCTCTTCTCTCATGATCTGATCCAGATCAACCCACGGAGAGTAGACTCGCTCGCACCATACGTCCTCCCGGCGGTTAAACATGTCATAGAGGATCTGAATGCCCAGATGGGACATACCGATCTCGTAGACATCAGGGAAACACATGACGAAACGGATGTCTATCTTATCCTTGTCTTTCATGACACTGTTCACTTCGTTCCCGATATAGCGCGCCGGTTTCTCAATTTTTAGTAATATTTCATCATTTAAGGCTAATTTTCTCATAGGCTTCCTTTCGGTTTTTATATGGATTTTACAATTTTTAAATCCTCCATTACCCTGCTTGTTCTTACTGAACTCTTCATATGCTTCCAACAAAGCGTCTGCAAAATCCGGCAGACGCTTTTGCGTTCCCCAGCCATACTATAAATCCATCGCGTCGGGATTCAACAGGAACTCGTAAAGACCCAAATGCAGGATACCCTCTTCGTCAATCCACGGCTTCATTCCGCTCTTTGTGACAATGATCTTCCGGAAAAAATCCCTGACGCCAAGCAACGGCCGAAGCTCTGTCTTTTCCTTCCGGGCATCTCCAAGGCTTAAGACGGACTGGATATAGTACTTCTTTCTTCCCTTGTTAACGACAAAATCAATCTCACAACTGATTTTCTTCCTTTTTCCTTCTGCGTCCGTCTCAAAAATATCAACGACGCCTACATCCACCAAATATCCCCTGCAGACCAGCTCGTTGTACATGATGTTCTCCATGATATGCGTCTCCTCCTGCTGCCGCAGGTTCAGCCGCACATTCCGAAGCCCGATGTCGCTGCAGTAATATTTCGACGGATAAGAAAAATATTTCTTTCCCTTCACGTCAAACCGCTTGGCCTGACGAAACAGAAAGGATTCGGAAAGATAGGTCAGATAGCTGGCAATGGTTCCGCTGTCCACCTTGATCCCCTTGACCGTCTGTAAGGTGTTTGCTATTTTCGTAGCATTGGTAAGGGAGCCTACGGAAGAACACAGGTCGTCCGTCAATTCACGCAAAACCTCCGGAAGCCCGATCTGATACCGCTCAATGATATCTTTAAAATAAACTTCCTCAAAGAGTGAGGATAGATATTTGAATTTGTCATCCTCTGTCTTTCGGAACAGCACCAGCGGCATACCGCCGTACAAGGCGTATTCCTCATATGCCTCCGCCTTGTCTCCGCCTACGTAGTCGTAGTATTCCTTGAAGGAAAGAGGATGGACTTCAACAGAATCCCCACGCCCCCGAAATGCCGTCATCACATCCTTAGAAAGCATTTTGGAATTACTTCCGGTCACATAGATATCCACATTGCGAAGCCTTTGCAGGCCATTGAGAACATTATACAGGTGAATATTCTCTGGTTTCTTAAGCTCCTCCCGGGAAATCGCATACTGCACCTCATCAATGAAGATATAGAACATGCCTTCCTGGTCCGTGACCTTGGACCGGATATACCTGGACAACTCAGCCGGATCCCGGTACGCTATGTTCAGATCGTCATCCAGAGCAATCGTTATGATATGATCCTCCGGAACCCCTTCCCCAAGCAGGTAATCATAAAACAAATTAAAAAGCAAAAAACTTTTGCCGCAGCGACGAATCCCTGTGATGACCTTGATGAGTCCGTTCTCTCTCCGGTTAATCAGTTGCTCCAGATAACTGTCTCTTCTAATATAATTCTCCATACTTGGTCTCCTATCCATTCGGAATTACAGTGCATTGCACTAAAGTTCTGATTTCATTATACCCGATTCGCTTTTTGATATCAATCCCGTTCAGAACTTTTTTATATTCAACACCCTTTTTTCCACAGATCCCTTAGTGTAACAGGGCATGAATCTCTCCATGCCCTGTCAATCAAGACTTATAGCTTCTCCTGAATTTTAATTTAGGAAAGTAATGGATTGATGATATTCTTTATCATATTAAATCCATATTCTTTTCCGCCTGCCCAACCCTTTCCTGCCGGATTCTCCTGAATGCCAAGCCATTCGATAAAGGGAGCGCTTTTTCTGACGACATATTTGAATCTTTCATCCACACAAGCCTGCTTTAACGGTTCGTCGGACGCATATGCTTTCAGATGCTGAACCTGGGCTCTTATGCCGGTCCGCACGTCTGGAAAGCCATTTCCCTCCGCTCCGCCTCCGGTCGCTCCAAGACCGGCGAAATTAAACTGGCCGACCTTCACGTCACCGCCGAACTGCAGGTATCCGGTCTCCAACATCGCCTGTGCGAATACGACCTCCGGCCTTACGCCTTCCGTCACCGCTTCCTCATAGATGATCCGGCAGAATGTATGGATATCCGGCGCGCCGCCTTTGGAAAGCGCGGTTCCCGGATAGGTTTTTCCGGATTTTGTGAATTGATCTGCCATCTTATTCACAACGTTGTTCACGTCATTTCCCAGGGCGCAGGCTCCCATGATCGGGGTAACGCCAGTATAGTATAGAGCGCCCATCGGCGACCTTTGCTTATTAAAGAAATACCATTGCCCTTCTATCTCACGGTAGCCGACCGCCATACTTCCTTCCGCCCCAAAAGAATTCCCCTGGGTATTTAAGTAATATTTGCTGCCGCCTTCTTCCAACCAACCTACCTGCATCACTCCGGAAGCATCCAGATAATAGTATGTTCCTCCCACGAGTACCCATCCGGCTGCTCTTGCCCCGGAGGCATCCAGATAATACCAGCTCCCGTCAAGCAGCAGCCATCCGGTCTTCATCCATCCGGCTTCGTCAAAATAATACCACTTGCCGTTGATCTGTTCCCAATCAGATGTGGTATAACTTCCGTCGCCGTGGCGGTACCACCATCGGTTTCCGCTTAAGATCCATCTGTCCGTCTCTTTTTTCTTTCCCGGAATCCATGCGCCGCTTCCGTCCACATAGTCGTCTCCGATCCAGGTATCGGCTGCCATCGCCCCGGAATCATTCAGGTAATAACATTTTCCATTCACCCATGTCCATCCGGTTGCCATCGCTCCGGAGGCGTTCAGGTAATACCAGGTCCCGCCAAGCAGCGTCCAGCCGGTCGCCATCGCTCCGGAGGCTTCCAGGTAATACCAGGTTCCGTTCAGCAGGATCCACCCGGTCTTCATCCAACCGGACGCGTCGAAATAATACCACCTGCCGTTGATCTGCTCCCAGTTAGAAGTGGTATAGCTTCCGTCGCCGTGGCGGTACCACCATCGGTTTCCGCTTAAGATCCATCTGTCCGTCTCTTTTTTCTTTCCCGGGATCCATGCACCGCTTCCGTCCACATAGTCGTCTCCGATCCAAGTGTCGGCTGCCATCGCCCCGGAATCATTCAGGTAATAGCATTTTCCATTCACCCACGTCCATCCGGTTGCCATCGCCCCGGAGGCGTTCAGGTAATACCAGATCCCGTCAAGCAGTCTCCAACCGGTCGCCATCGCTCCGGAGGCTTCCAGATAATACCGCGCCCCGTTCAACAAGATCCATCCGGTCTTCATCCATCCGGACGTGTCAAAATAATACCACCTGCCGTTGATCTGCTCCCAATCAGAAGTGGTATAACTCCCGTCGCTATGCCGGTACCACCATCGGTTCTCGCTTAAGATCCAGCCCGCCGGTTCCTCCTTGCCCAGGCCGAAATGTTCGGCAATACCTCTTGCATCCGCCTGTCCAAGGCTCTTAAGCTTCTCATCTGAGCTCAGATATTTATTATAATCATCCGTATTACTGATAAACGCATGCTCTATGATAAGCCCGGGAAACCCTGCCTTCTTGCTCCGCCAGATCAGGCCATAGTAATCTGCGATCGAACCATCGTCATAAGTACTGTTGTTTTGACTGTTCAGATACTTGATCTTGCGGTCGTACAACCCAAGTGCAACCAACTCGTCCTGGATCTTCTGCGCCAATGCTTTTCCATCGCTTCCGATATCCGGCCGATAACTGCTGTTCGGATAATACACCTCTGCTCCATGCGCGGAAGCGCCCGCCGAATTGATATGGAAGCTGATCAGGACATCCGCCTTCTTCTGCTTTGCATAATTCACCCGCGCATCCAGATCAGCAGCCGCATCACTTGTCCCGCTGACCGACACATCAGAATCCCGCGTCATATATACGGTGACGCCTTTATATTTTTTCAATTCATCACGGCAATATCCGGCAATCTTCAAAGTAAGATTCTTCTCATATACATCATCTCTGACGGTGCCGGGATCCGGACCGCCATGCCCCGGATCAAGAACGATCACAAGAT
Source organism: Dorea sp. 5-2 (assembly GCF_000403455.2). Taxonomy (GTDB): domain Bacteria; phylum Bacillota; class Clostridia; order Lachnospirales; family Lachnospiraceae; genus Sporofaciens. The sequence continues at coordinate 144,588 of NZ_KE159770.1, forward strand.
CGTCCGTCTTCTTGGCAACCGATGCCGTCTCTCCTGTCCTTGCCTTGCCGCTTCTTCCCATCGGCGCAGCCTCGTCCTCTGCCGCCTCGATCGCTTCTGCAAGTGTATCGTTCTCTGTTATCTCTCCGTTATCATCAAGTGTAAGGAAGGAAACCTCCGCCTCCGCGCCGCCTGCACTGCGGGACATCGCCGCAGCTTCCGTACTTTCATCTATGACGGCATCCGGCTGCGTATCGCATGCCTGATCTACGCCATAACGGATATTCAGCCCTATGGCGCCAAGGTCGATCTCATAAGACATCCCGTTCACTTCCGCACTCACCCTTACAAGACGATAGATTCCTGACTGCGATCCGTCGGAATATGGGATTGAAAATAACGCCGCATCCTGCTGGATCTCGCTTACGGCGATCTGCGATCGCTCTGCCGTTCCATCCTTCTCATAAGTCAGCACCGCGTTCGTAAGTGCGATGCCCTCCTGAAATGAAACGGCGATATTCTGTACACCTGGAGTTACCTGGTATGCATTTTCCACATACACATACTGGACCGTCGGAGTCTCTGCGTTCTCCGAAACTGCCGTATCGGCAGAAGCTTCTTCCGTCTCCCCAGCCGGAAGGCTCTCAGTTCCAGTCGGACTGTCTGACTCATCCTGTGTCGTCACGGCGCTGCCGCCGGTTTCTGTCTGCTTAGGCTGATCTGCCTCAGTTGCTTTGGCGTTCTGCGGCGGTATGACAGAACATGTCATCGCAAAAACGACAGCCAACGCCAATAACCTCTTTGTTACTCCCCTTATCTTGAGCATTCTATATTCTCCCTTCTCTGATCGTGTATTTCCATTATAGCAAATCTCGTATTTTTTGCAAGCATTGTAAAAGAATGAACTTCCCCCGTTTTTCACTGACATTCTTGTCACTATATCACAAAAAAGCTGCCGTCAGAGTCTCACAATTTACGCCTCTGACGGCAGCCCATGATTATATTTAATGCAATATGATAGAATTGCCTTCTTTGGCAAAATTCACATCATCGTTCTCATTTCCATACTCTGTTTCCCAACCCAGTCCGGCGTCTCCAAAGACTTTTTCGTAATCTTTCCACCCCATATTCTCACATTCCCGTACTGCTTTTGCATACAATCCTTCTTCCAGGTAAGCCCGGATCGCTTCTTCTTCAATATCAGTCGGGGCTTTTTCCACCTTTTGGCCGATCTCCCAGATTGTCATCTTATCCTTATTCGTCTTCCCGTAGACGCTGATATCCGCACAACTCTGGGTAATATCTTTGGTTTTCCCGTCTTCTGTAACTGTTCCCTGCCGCTCTAGCGAAAATATAAAGCGCGCCTGATCCAATCTTACGGTATTCGTCTCCCAGAACAGAGTCGGTTTGAACCGAAGTTCTTTTTTTGCTCCATCTGTAGTCTCTGTCTGCTCCTCCAACGGCATAACCCAATCTGCCACCTGAGTTATGGCAAATTCCTTGTCTGATTCCAACACACAATAAATATCTCCGTTTTTTAGCTGATACAGCTCCGCCACATGGAAATTCTCGGAAGGTATCGAACGGAACAGCCATGAAAGCCCTGAATATCCTTCTATGTTTCGTCCGCAGATATCGTCAACCAGGATCACTGCGAAATAAATGCATATGATCACAACTCCCAAAAATATCCCGGTTTTATAAGTCATTCTTTTCTTAAGCCTCTGCAACACCCGGACTGCCGCGCCCTCCTGGTCTTGTTCAGAAGGTTCTGCTGCCTTTTCGATAACCGGAAGCGGTTTTCTGGCGCTGTCATACAACTGCATGCATGCTTCACAGCTTCTGATATGATCTTCCACCATCTGTCTGCTCTCTTCCTTCAACACATCGTCCTCATATAAAACCAACAGATCCTGTACTACCGCGCATTCTTTCTTCATATTAAGGCACCTCCTTTATCATCTCCTGGATCTTTAACTTCGCACGGTGATAATTCACCCGCGCCCAGCCTTCCCCTCGTCCGAATATCTCGCCGATTTCCTTATAGGATAATTCACCCAGGATCCTTAATATAAAGACCTCCTTATAAGGCTCATCCAGCAGATGCAGGATCCGATAGATCGACAGCGTCTCATCCTTACGGATACACTGCGTCTCCGGATTGCCTTCTGTCTGCCGGAAGTCTTCAGCGGCGTTTTGGATCTTCTCAGGTTCCAGCTCCTTCGCGGCGAGATGTTTCTGTTTTTTAGCCCAGGACAGATAGGCATTCTTCCCGATCTGGCAAAGCCAGGATTTAAGCTGGCATTCTCCTTTGAATCTGTGTATATTAGTCAGAGCTCTGTAAAACGTTTCCTGTGTCAATTCTTCCGCAAGCTCCGGATTGCCGCTCATTGACAGCAGGAAATAATACACGTCGCGGTTATACTGCTTATATATATCCTCAAACTTCATCATCCCGCCTCCTTTCTACACCAAGTAGACTCTCTTCACGGGTTTTTGTTACAGATATTTTGAAAAAATCTTAACTTTTTTAATCGTCCTTATTACCGTATATTTTCTCCATTTTTCGTATCACTGCAAAATAACTGATGATCAGTATGACGGTCGCCCCGGTCCACGCCATGATCTCCGCATAAAAGATTCCTGTTTCGCCGATGAGCATCGGCAGGAAGACGGCTGTCGATGCACGCATGATAAATTCTGCGATTCCGGAAACCAGCGGCAGAACGGTATTGCCCATTCCCTGTATCGCGGAACGTGTAATATGTAGTATGTACAAGACGGGCAGACAGATACTCATGACCGTCAGATAATAATAAGCGATCTGAAGCGTCTGACTCGCCTCCTTTGGCGTTCCTGAGATAAAGCAGCCAAGGATACTCCTGCCGCCCAAAAGCATAAGACACGCAATGATAAGAGAGGTAAATAACGCGATCACAACCGCCGATCTTACTCCCTTGCGTATACGCTTTGTATTTCCGGCGCCCAGATTCTGCCCCGCATAAGTAACCATGGAATATCCATAGGATGTGGCGGCGACCTCCAGAACGCCGTAAAGCTTGTTCGTCGCCGTAAATCCTGCGATGAAGATCACTCCGAAACCGTTGACTACCGATTGTACGATCATGCCTCCCACCGAAATGATCGCATTCTGGAACGCCATGGGAAGTCCCAGCATAAAAAGACGGAGCGGAAGGCGCCTGTCCTGAAATCGGAAATCTTCCGCCGTAAACCTTAAGAGTTCTATCTTCCCGATGTGATACAGGCAGAACACGCTGGAAACAAGCTGCGCGATCAAAGTAGCGGCTGCAGCGCCGGCGATGCCCCACCGAAAGATCAATACAAAGATAAGATCCAGGACAATATTGGTAACCGCCGCGACAACCATCGCATGCAGAGGCGTCTTGCCGTCTCCCAATGAACGCAGGATACAGGCAAGCAGATTATACGCCATCACGATCGGAACACCGATATACATGATCCGCAGGTACAGAAGCGCATTCTCTAATATCTCCGGCGGAGTCTTAAGGAACATCAGCACCGGGCGCGCCAGGATCTGTCCGGCGACAAGGAGGCAGATAGCGGAAAGAAGGGATAAGACAGCGGAATTCCCGACACTTTTCCGCAGATCATGATACCTTCCCGCGCCAAATTCCTGCGCCATCAGAATCGCAAACCCCTGCGTAAGTCCTTGTATTATACCAAGCATCATCCAGTTCAGCCAGTCCGCCGCCCCAAGAGCGGCAAGCGCGCCCACACCAAGCGCCTTTCCCACAACCATGGTATCCACAACCGTATAAAGCTGCTGAAATACATTGCCTACCATCAAAGGCAGTGCAAAAGAGAAGATCAGGGATGCCGGGCGTCCCTCTGTCATGTTCTTAATACGTGCCGCCATAATCTCACCTCAATCATAATTTATCCTATACAGTCCGCAGTGTTATGCAAACACCTGAAAAATGTACAAACAGAAAAGGAGACCGTAGCATCCTTACGATGTGCGCCTCCTTTTACAGCTAGGATCATTATACGAAATATAAAATGAAATAGCAATCGTTTTTCTAAAAATTCTCTAATTCTCCATCCCCCGTAACCGTTCCACCAGCGCTTCCTTAGAAAAGCTGTGCATTGACACAAAGGTAATGACGAGCGGGACAAATATCAACACGCCCGCATAAGCAAGAGCCAAAATCACAGGGAAGCGAAACGCCATATAAAATGCTCCTATCTTGTTCAACATATGGCTCAGCGCATACCCGCATGCCGTTCCCGCCGTCATCGTTATGCCTACTGTCACAAGCACCAGAAACAGGCTTTCAGAAAGAAGCATTTTCCTGATCTGCCCCTTGCTCATGCCGATAGATTCAAGCATGGCAAGCTCCTGCCTGCGGGTGATGATATTGGTGATCAGTGTATTCATCATACTCAGGATGCTGAACATCATGATAAAGACCGCAAGACCGCTGATGGCGCCAAACTGCTGGTCTGCATTCTGTTCATATACCGGCCTTCTCTCCGCAAGGGTTTCCATGCTTAACTCTGGTCTGTCCGCGATCATCTGTGCAAGGGCTTCTCCGATTCCCGCTTCCATCTCGGCTTCTGTCGATACCAGCAGGCGGTTATTGAGACTGTCATAAGACACCAGACCTAGAGCCGCCTGTTCCGGCATCAAGAACCACTCTTCCAGTCCGTGGTGATCCACAACATACTGCTGGTCTAATATGCCAAGAATGGTCACTTCCTTTTCCGCCATCCGACTGCCGTCATAATAATGCAGTGTGATACTGCTGCCTGTCTCAAATTCCCATCCATAGATCTCTTTCACAGTATCATTTCCCGCCACAAGAACATAATCACCGCTCATGAGTTTCTCATAGTCCGCGCTTCCCTCTGCCAGATAGCCGTCAATCTCCCTTACACTTTCTTCGGTCAGCAGATTGATACCGTCGTCTGTATCATATACATCGTTCTTTGGATAATCAAACTTAACTCCAAGTCCCTTGATCTCCGTGACCTTCTTCACACCGTCAAGACTTAAGATCTCTTCCGTCATGCCGGCATCAAGAGGCGTTCTCGCCTGCAATCCGCTCTTTCCGTATTCATCCAGTTCGATCGCTGATACAGAATAGGTAATATTGAATTCCGCATCCCGAAAATCCCCCTGTCTTGCAAACTTCTCCTTGTCAAAGGAAGACATATATGCCGCCGCCGTCATGAAGAGAATCCCGCCCAGCCCTAAGGAAAGCATGGTGATCACCGTCTTCTTCCTGTTCTTCGAGAAATTCATGATGCCTAAATATAACGGCGTAAGCTTCCGGCACAGCTTCCTGTTTCCTGCCTTATCCATGGTCTCCTTCGGCACATAGCGCAGCGCCTCCATCGGAGAGACCGCTGATGCAAGACGCGCCGGCTTACGCACGGAAATCATCGTGATCACATACACAGCCATAAATACAAACAATACGATAAAGATAAGATTCTTAACATTAAAACCATCCGGGATCATGCAGTATCCCGCGGCTGCGCCGACTAAAATACCTGCCGGGGACGCGCTAAGGAACAAAAAGCCGCCCTCGCGGGAAACGAATTTCCTCATCTGCTTCTTCGTCATACCGATGGTGCGAAGCTGTCCGAACTGGTGGATCCTGCCGATCACCGACAGATAGAACACACCGTAGATCACCAGGATACAGGCAGACAGGATCACCATGCCGATTATGCCATAGAGCATTGCGAACTGCATATTGACGGATAAGGTGTCAAGAAATGCATTTGACGGCGCCACATATTCCCGCTTGATCCCTGCACTGCTTCCGATCTGATACATCATTTCCTTACACTCTTCAAGGCTCATATCCTCCGCGCCGTAAAGCCTGGCATACACTTCATAAGGTCTGTCCTTTAGCTGGCTTCCGTTCCTGGCATAGCCTTCAGACAGGAATATGAAGAACTGCTTTGCCGAGGCGTTGCCCTTTAAGATTCCTGATACGGTAAATGTCTCCGTACTGCCGTCATAAAATGAGAAGGTCACACTGCTCCCGACAGAAGGCTCCTGCCCCATCTTCGTCAGCATGGCAGCCTGTACGGCAATCTCGTCTTCTGCTTCTGGCAGACGGCCCTCTTCTAACTCCCCCACCTGGATCTCATCTATCAGTTCACTCACATAAAAAGGCATGACGTCAAAACCATCCATCTTGGACAATACCCCTGTTTTCACCTGTATCTGGTAAGCGATCCGTTCATCGTTCATAAGCTTCTTCATCTGACCGGCGGTAAGCTCATAGTAACCGACCTGCTGCCTGTGGGAAAGCGCGTTCTTCTCCCGCTGTTTCTGGCCCGACGCGAACATAAGGATCGCTGTCAAAAGAGCCGAAGCCAGGACGATCGTAACCATCACGAAAATATTTCTCATACGGCTTGATCTCAGGCTCTCCTTCGACATCCGTGAGATCATTCCTGTTGTTATCCTCTTGCTGTTCATCCCTTAAGCCCTCCTTATACATGGATCCTGCCGTCTTCAATACGGATCGTCACGTCTGCCTTCTTCGCGATCTCAGGATTATGCGTGATCATAACAATCGTCTGATGGAACATCTCGCTGGTCATCTTCAGAAGGTCGATCACCTTATCGCTGGTACGGCTGTCCAGATTCCCGGTAGGTTCATCCGCCAGGATGATCGCCGGTTTTGACACCAGTGCGCGGGCGATCGCCGCCCTCTGCTGCTGGCCTCCGGAGAGATGGCTGGGATAACTGCGAAGCTTCTCGTCAAGCTCCAGGAAATGAACGATCTCTCTTAAGAACTCCTTATCCTCACGCTTACCGTCCAGGCGGACCGGAAGCACGATATTTTCGTACACCGTCAGATACGGGATGAGGTTATAATTCTGAAAGATAAATCCGATCCGCCTTCGTCTGAACACCGTAAGCTGTTCTTCGGTCAACTGTTCAAGGCTCTGGTCTTCTACCTTTACACTGCCTGACGTGGGCGTATCCAGTCCGCCGAGCATGTTCAACAGGGTAGATTTCCCGCTGCCCGACGTCCCGATAATGGCGGCAAACTGTCCTGCCTCGATCGACACATCCACATCGTCCAGCGCTTTTACAAGGCTTTCTTCCCTGCCGTAATATTTCTTCAAATTGAATGCATTTAGTATGCTCATAGTCATTCCTCCTCATTTTCTTTCCTGCATTCCCGGAAATCTCTCTGGCTCTGGTCCCTTGAGATTCCGGACATGTTTTATTATCTCTTTGGATAGATTTATTTTATAAAAGAATAGAAGGAAATTCTATTTGCCGGGATGTAAAGTTTGGATGGTTTTTTGTAAAATTTAGAAATCTTCGGATTCTTCCTCATCAACTTCCTGCACCTGGGTATAACTTGTCTGTGAAAGAATTTCCAATACTTTACGCACCTCATTTTGGGCTATGGGACCTGACAACAAAGACATACTTACCATTATGGCAAGAAATAATTTATAGATCTTTTCTCTCATTTATAATCCTCCATTTCAATATCTACATACCATATCTGCATACCAAAAGAAAACCATATTTGATCCCAAAATGGTTGATGGATGCTGTCATATTTGCAATGATTTGAAAATGGAGTTGATTTAATTGTCCAGACGTACCTTCTGATTAATTAATGTCCATTCATCAGACAATAATATAAATAAGGTCAAATAAAATGATAGAAGAAATGTAACCAGATAAAGAAGCAGACGGAATCTGTCAGGGACAACCGCAACGACAGACGCCGGGCATATATCCTTCGTTATCGTTTCCTTGTCACCATCGGCAGCGGCACTTCCCGAGGCTGTCAACGTCTCGATCTTGAACGATTGATCGGATAATTCATTACGATCATGATTACCGCAAAAAACTACATCTGCTGCGCATACAGCAAAAAGGAGCATCATGAATAAAACTATAATACGGAACAAATGATTTTTCTTACTAATTTCAGGGCAAATATCCACATTCACTGTTGGCATAGCACAACCTCCTTCCATTAGATCTTATTACTATATAATTATATCAAAATGATACCGAATACACACCATATTTTGATAAAACTTTTCATTTCCCTGGTGCAGACACGCTCTGCATTCCTTGACAATGCATATATATTAGGGTATCTTAAATCTGTACCCAGACAGGGCATACGTTACGTATGCCTCCGGTACGGACCAAAAATCATAAAGAAATAAAGGACAGTACATACAATGTTAGAACTTGCAATCTGTGACGATGAGAAACTATACCGAAATGACCTGAAAAAGATCCTTGGCACCAGACTAGACCTGTCGGGGATCGAATATCGCATCACGGAATTCTCCTGCGGGGAAGAACTGCTCAGAAAGCATGAGCAGACGAACTTCCAGATCATTTTTCTGGATATCGAGATGGGCGCCCTGAACGGAATGGAGACTGCGAAAATGCTCCGTTCCATGAACCGGCAGTCCGTGATCATCTTCGTGACCTCACATCCTGATTTTGTATTTCAGGGTTACGAGGTCCGCGCCCTTAATTATATCCTGAAACCCTATGAGCCTTCGAAGATTCTCTCGGTTCTCAAGACGGCGCTCAACGAACTGGAGCTTACCGCCGAGAAATATTATGTGATCGAACAGCGCTCCGGCAGTATCCGCGTTCCCTTAAGCCAGATTCAATATATTTTCAGCGAAAAGCGTCTGCTCCACATGGTAACAAAGGAAGAGACCTACACCTTTTACGGAAAGCTTTGCGATCTGGAGGATGCGCTTGGGGAAGCCTTTGCCCGAAGCCACAGCAGATATCTGGTGAACCTGAAGTTTGTAGAGAAAATTGACGGAAACGGGGTATTGGCAGGCGGCGCAGTACTCCCCGTCAGTCGTTCCTGTAAACAGGAATTTTCCATTGCATTTGCAAAATATATGTTAGACTAGGAGGTACTGCAATGTTAACCTATATAGAAATGGCGGCAAATCTGTCCATCTACCTTGTCTGTTCCCGGCTGATCCTTCTTGGGATACAGGGCTTTCTTTCCTTAAGATGGCGGCATCCGGCGGTGTATATCCCCCTCTTCCTGATTCTCATACAGGCTGTGGCGGCGGTCGTCTATCCGGAGGAGCTCACCGGGCTTACCGCGTGCCTGCTTCTTCTTGCGTCGGCGCTCTTTTTATTTTTTAAGGGAGAATGGTATCTGAAGCTGTCTGCTTCCATCATCCTGTTTCCGATCATCACCTCCATCTCATATGTGACGCAGGATGTCGGATCACTGGTGTGGGAATACATCTTCAACCGGAATATGAACCCGTATGCGGAAACCTTCTTACATACCTTTACCATGTTCCTGCGGATCCCGGTCTACTACTTCATATACCGCTGTCTGAAAAACTGGCTTTCCGATACGGTCCATCTCCTGACGAAGAAGATGTGGATGGTCATAGATCTGGTCTCCATGACCTCTTTCACGGGAATCATATCCGTGATCTACAGCTGTGTTACGGCAAATTCATATCTTGCATACCCGACCTGCGCGGCAAGCCTTTTCACCAGCCTTGGGTGCTTCTATCTGTGCACTTATATGGCGCGGGCGGTCAAGACAGACATGGAGTTAAGGATGCTCTCCTATCAGAAATCCTATTACGAGGAAATCGAGAAGAACCAGCAGACCGTAAGGAAACTGCGCCATGACATGAAGAACCACCTGAATATCATCGGAATGCTGATCGCTGACGAGAAGACGCCGGAGGCGAAGAATTACCTTACAGAGCTTAACCAGGAATTTGCGGTCACGGCAAAGTCTTATTGTTCTAATGAAGTGGTAAATGCGGTTCTTAACAGCAAGGAACAGTCGGCGGCAGAGGCGCAGATCCGCTGTGAATTCCAGATCGACCTTGCCGAGGATCCGCAGATGGAGGACATTGACCTGTGCGCCCTGCTCTCCAATACCCTTGACAACGCCATTGAAGCGTGCCGGAAGATCCCCGAAGCCTCCGAACGATTCCTCTCCGTGAAAGCGCGGTGCCAGAAGGGATTTTTCAGTTATAAAGTGGTGAATTCCAAAGCAAACGAGGTGACAGAAGAAAACGGCTGTTTCGTCACCAGTAAGAAGGATGCCGGTCTGCACGGGATCGGGCTTAAGAATGTTAAGCAGATTGCGGCGAAATATGAAGGGTATGTGGAGGTCAGCTATGATGAACATTCCTTCACTGTAGTTGTGATGATCCACGGTTGAGGGCAAAAGACATAAGTACAGCATTGCGTAACTAACAGTGAATTCTGCACTCGCTATTCACCGTTATTTATACAATGCTGTACTCGATTTCTGCTTCTTCAATTAGAAATTTATAACAGCTTCTTACAGTTGAACACCTCTATATGGTGCCGTACATTCTCATATGTACCCTGAACCATGGCTTCATTCAGCTTGAAGTAATTATGCGCCCCTTCTGTCCGGAAATACTCCTCTGCCCGCTTCGTCAGCTGGTTGAAGCTTGCCGTCGCAATATTCACCTTCACGATCCCAAGAGAAATGGCGCGCCTGAAATCTTCGTCTGTGATCCCGCTCCCGCCGTGCAGTACCAATGGGATCTCCGTCTTCCGATCGATCTCTTCCAGCACGTCAAACGCCAATGTCGGCGCAACCGGGTAATTCCCGTGTGCGTTCCCGATGGCGACAGCAAGTGCGTCGATCCCCGTGTTCTCGCAGAAGGCCTTCGCATCCTCCGGATCCGTACAGCGGATCCCGTGGTCACAGCTTCCGTCCTCACTGCCTCCCACCAATCCAAGCTCCGCCTCTACGGTTGCTCCGTATTTCTTCGCAATCTCTACGACTTCCCTGGTGCGCGCCATATTTTCCTCAAAGGGATAGGTGGAACTGTCGTACATCACAGAGGTAAATCCAAGCTCCAGCGCTTTCTTCACCGTCTCCATCGTAAGCCCGTGGTCCAGATGGACCGCCACGTCCACCTTCGCTTCCTTCGCCGCCTGCACCATCATCGGTCCCATGAGGGCAAGCGGGGAATGGGGAAGCCGTACCTCCGCGATCTGAAGGATAATAGGCGTGTCAAGCTCTTCTGCCGCCCAAACGGCTCCCTTGACCATCTCCATATTGCCGACGCTGAACGCGCCCACGCCCCGGTTCTCCTTACCTGCCTGCTCTAACAGTTTTTTCATCGTTACCAGTGCCATCTCTTTGTACCTCCTTTTTTGCCGCCAGATCCTGCGATCCGTCTATCCTCTTTAATTCCCTGCCAAGCAGCATCATGCAGATCAATGCGGTCAATGCAGATATCACACCCACCGCGAACACTGCCTGCATACCATATCCATTTCCTGTGATAAACCCTGTGACCGCCGGCGCTCCGAAGGTGGCGATCACAATACCGAACATGACGAATCCATAGTTTTCTCCCGCGTGCTCAAGTCCGAACACCGAACTGGTAAAGGACGGAAAGCTTCCCATGATCCCGCCGTAACAGCCATACATCACGATGATCGCCGCTGTTACCGCATAGGAATGCGCCGTAGATAGCACCAGCATTGCCGCAACCGACACTGCCAGAACTCCCTTGATACAAATACTCCTTCCCGCCTTATCTGCAAGTGTGGGAAGCAGAAGCCTTGTCCCCGCGTTCATAACCGAGCCGAACATAACCGCGCTTACGGCAGCCGATACCGGAATCCCCATCTCGATCTGATAGGTCTGGGACACCGGCGACAGCATGAAATACGAGAGCAGTCCAAACAGCATCGTTGCAAGCAGAAGATAGAAGCTTCTGGTCCTCATCATCTCAGAAGCCGTGTACTGCTTCTGGTTAAGCTCCGTATGGTTTCCCTGTCCGGCGGCAAGTCTTTCTTCCTCCTTCTTTCTCCACAGGGGATCCGGAAGGCTTAGAAATATACTATATAAGATCCAGGATACGGCAACAGCCGATCCTATCACAAGAAATGCAAGCTTTGGCCCTCCCGCTTCCAGGAGCGTCCGACTCACCGGCGCAAGGAAGAACCCGCACAGCCCGTTTGCCGTGATCACCACGCCGGACGCGAACCCGGTACGCCCCGGGAACCATTTCTGCGCAGTGGAAATGATCGTCGTATAGATCATCCCCTGTCCGAAGCCCTGCATCACCCCATAGGTCAGATAGATGGGGACGGGCGACGGAATGATCAGGAAGGCAGACAACAGGATTCCCGCCGTGAAGACGCCTCCTCCGATAAATGCGGCGATTCTTGGATCATACTGATCCTGGATCCTCCCACCGATGATATTTCCGAATACAAACGCACTGAGCGCCAGATAGAAGCACATGGACGCCTGCCCCTGGGACCATCCCGCCTGTTCCATCACATATGGCTGATAGATGGACCATACGTGGGGAAATCCGGTGAAGAAGATCGCAAACGCGCCGGACATCATCATGAGTAATCTTTGTCTTTTTTGAGTTCTTGTAAGTTCCATAAAATCCACGTCTTTCTCTGCCAGGTCTTCTATTGCCAAAGATTCTTGTACATCTGCTCGATATCCGCCTGCGTAATGTCCCGTCTTGTATTCTGCGGGCTTCCGCTGTCAAGCGCGTCATACGCCATCTTGCCGATTGCCTCAAAGAATGCATCCTTATCTATCCCGAACTCTTCAAGCGTCGGCGTCTCAAGCTCTTCGACCAGCTTCTCCACCGCCCGAAGGAACTTCTCGCCGGCAGTCTTATCCGTATCCTCTGCCGACGCCGCACCGATGCTTCTTCCCAGTTCTGCAAACCGGTCATAAGCTCCGCTAAGGGCAAAGCTTAAGCACTCCTTCATCAGCATCGCATTAGAAAGACCGTGCGCCACATGGAACAGTGCGCCGATCGGACGGCTCATTCCATGGATCAGGGTTACGGACGCATTGTTGAACGCGATCCCCGCCTCCAGCGCCGCTACCGACATCTCAATCCTCGCCTCTTCATTCTTCCCGTCATGGAACGCCGTCGGAAGATACTTAAAGATACGCTTTACCGCAGACACCGCAAAGGTGTCGGATAACGTCTGCGCCTGTCTGGAGGTATAAGCCTCTATGGCGTGGCAGAGTGCGTCAAGACCTGTCGCCGCCGTGATCTTCGGAGGCGCCGTCATGGTAAACTGCGGATCGCTGACGGCGATAGTCGGCATCAGCGCCTTCCCCTTCAACAGCATCTTGACATCCTTCTTCGTATCTGTGATGATGGTAAACTGGGTTGCCTCCGATCCGGTTCCCGCTGTCGTCGGGATCGCCGCCATCGGCGGCATCTCAACGTCGATGATCTTGCCCATATAATCGGTGATATCCCCGCCGTTCTTTACCAGGGAGCCGATCGCCTTCATGGAATCGATCGGGCTTCCCCCGCCGAGCGCGATCAGAAAATCACATCCTTCTTCCCTGTACTGCTCTAAACCGTTTTCAATCATGATATCCGTAGGCTCGCCCACGATCTCAGAATAAACCGTGTAAGCAATCCCCTGATCCTTAAGGGCTGTCTCTACTTTTGCACAATTTCCAAGATCGATCATTACCTTGTCCGTTACGATCATCGCCTTCCTGCCGAGCTGCCCAAACGTCTCCTTAGCCGCCTGAAGCGCTCCTGCTCCCGTAATGATCTGCCCTGGTACAATAAATTCTCTTGCCATAATCTTTCTCCTCTTTTCCTTTCCGGGGGCACACGTTTTTCTGTGCGTGCTTTCCCGCATTTTGCGTGCTATATTGCGTGTTTCTTTGTTATTTGTATAATAGCACGCGTGCAAGAAAATTTCAAGTACCTTTTTAAGGATTTCTATAATTCCCCTCTTCCCTCTCTTTCTTTTAATTCTTTCATGATCGCCGGATACTTTTGATCCAACTTATACAAACTCAATGTAATGATCAATATCACCCATATTACCAAAGATCCGAATTTGTATAAATTAATAATCATATTTATTGCACTTTCGGGCTGATCCACAGATCCCGCTGAAGAACTAATATAGCCGCCCAGGGTTAAAAATCCAGTAATAACCGCGGATGTCAGGCCTGCGCCGAGTTTCTGCCCTACCGAACCGCCTGCGAAGATCAGGCTTTCCTGGCGCAGATGTGTCTTCCACTGTCCGAATTCCACAACATCCCCGATAATACCGAATACCACAGAATTCATCGGCGACAAACCAATCCCGCGTATTATGCAGCTTGCGGCCATCCACCGGAAACTGTACGGGTTCAGGAAAAACAAAATCTGTCCTTATAATGCAAGATTGATTCCTGCCAGAGACATATTCCTCTTTCCATACTTTTTCAGAAGAATAACCGCATCGGATATTCCGTCAAAACAACGTGACAGCAGCATGACAAGCCCGATTCGGTATTTTTCTCTCCTTCGCCTCCGCCTTCTCTTCTTTCATATTCTCTTTCCTTTCTTCACATTCCTTTGTGTTTCCAAAAACTGCCGGAAATGTCACAAAGACTTCCGGCAGTTTTTTCATATATTAACTACAGTAATTCTTTCTCAATTCGTTCTCTTGCTTCCGGCGCCTGGCGATCCATCTTCTCCGGAAATCCAAACATTGATACGCATGCAATATTATCGCCGCCTGTCTTTGGTGCGTTCGGACATAACTGCCTGTTTGCAAAATCCATCTTTCTTAAAGTTGCAAATATTCCGTCAAAATCCACGTCGCCCTCGCCCATAGCCAGATGCTGAATATCTGCTGGCGCCTGAAAAACAGTTGTACGAGAATAAGAATCCGATTGAAAATGCCATCCGCTACATCCGTTCCAATATGACGGAAACGATCACTCTTGAAAGTCTCGCTAAAGAAGCGAATTTAAGTGTTTACTACTTCGCACATTGCTTCAAAGAGCAGACGGGATTTTCTCCGATGGACTTTGTTATCAATACCCGGCTGAACCAGGCTAAGATCCTGCTTACGCGAACCTCCAAATCTATCGAAGAAATTGCCTGTGAAGTTTCCAGAATCCGGCGCTTATATTCCAAAAATTCTTCCGTCAGATTAAACTCTCGAAAAGCCCTGCCGGAACTCCGGCAAGGCTTTTCATCCATTATACAAAAGGCATAAGTTATCTCTAAGTTCCTACGCTGGCATTATCCAGATCAGGTATAAGAGTCAAAGAAGCGCTACATTCTTTATCTCAGCCGGGATTATTCCTATGCCCGTCCAGACAGGACCATCCTTCTGCCGACCAGATATCCTCCCGGCGCTTTGGACATCTGCGCGATCTGCTCCATAAAGAGGTTGATCTGCAAGTCACGGTTCGCCTGAAGCTTCGCCTTGATCGATTCAAGAAACTTCTCCTTGCTGCTGGTATCTGAACCGGAAAATGTACGGTCCAGCTCTACCTGGTAAAGCTTCTCATACTGCTCATCCTGATACTTCTGATACCCGGGTCTGCCGGCGGCAACCAGGTCAAGATTCCCGATGGCCCATTTCAGCGAAAACAGTGCGGACTCCGTCGTATCCTCCCCGGAGGCGTTCAACATCTTCTGATACTCTGCATAAGTCTCAGGAGAATACTTCTCCATCGCATACCGAATCTCCCCTCTGCTGTCCTCATGCACATAACCGTTGCCGTCCAGACCGATCACATTCTTTACATGGTACTTCATATGACAGGAATCGACCCGCTCTCCTTCCATGCCGATCCGCGCAATGGAGCGCATAGCGTCCATGAAGGATGCTTTGGTCCCCTCATCCATGAACTGATCCGCAAGATACGCTGCCTTCTCAACTCCAAGACTGATCCGCGCCAGCC
Source organism: Dorea sp. 5-2 (assembly GCF_000403455.2). Lineage (GTDB taxonomy): Bacteria > Bacillota > Clostridia > Lachnospirales > Lachnospiraceae > Sporofaciens. Next base: position 160,313 of record NZ_KE159770.1, read on the forward strand.
GGTCCGTCTCTTCCACGCCATGGACATTATTCGGAAGGAAATCACTCCATATAATATCATAGACGCTGTCTTTCAACTCCTGGCTCTTGCCCCTCAGGGCGTCCGTAATCGCATTGTCTATTCTTGCATATCCTGTATGAAACGGTCTTACCGGCCCGCGTTCGATCACCACGGCGGACGGTTTCGCCGGCGCCGCAGCCGAATCGCTCTTGGGGAGCGCAAGCGGTTTTTCATTCATTGGTTTTACTGATGCAAAATTCTTCCTGATCTGCTCTAACTGAGCAGAAGTAATCATATCCTTCCACGGCGTGATCGGCTGCAAGCCTCCCGAATGAAAACAAGTGCATTTACTCATAGATACGGCCCCCTTCTGTCCTATATCAAAACGTTGAATATCCTATATAGTATATCGGCCGGTTATCCCTCATAGTTAAGGTAATTTGGCATTCAGCCAGTTTTTACGTGCTTCCATAAGCAATTCGAAGATGTTGAACTTTTCCGTAGTTTCCTCTGATGACAGCAGACTGTCCTTGATCCTCTCAGCCATTCTCTCCGTGTCATCATAAGCTTCTGATATCTCCATTCCGGCACGCTACGCCGCGATCTGACGCATCTTCTCCTTATATTCCGGCATGATTTTTTCAATCGTTCTTGCAGTGTCGATCATGGCATTCGCACGGTTCTCTACATCTTTTGACGCCTTCTCGTATGCTTTGTCAAGCCGGGCAAGCTCTTCTTCCATTGTAAGCTTATGGAAACGGTAATTCTTTCCTTCTAGCTCGAACTCAATATAATCGGCTCCTTCGTCGAAATCCTGCGTCCATACTTCCCTTGTGCCGTTTTCATATCCCGAGACAATATCCTGATAGACGTCCTGATACGCTTTCGCAAGGCTGTTTGTATACATATCCGCTATATGCTCATATATATCTTTTTCAGGAGCCTTACCCTTCTCATATGCCTCGTTAAGATATCCCATATATGTTCCCCAAAGCTCTGAATCCACTGTCGGCTTATGGAAATCGTCGTCAGAATTGTCAATGATATGCCAGTATTCGGCATCATCCTCCCATAGCTTTTTCAATTCTGCTTTTTCACCTGAGATCACGGCGTTGGTGCCGTTTTCAACCTGATATAGAAAATTATCCCGTCCTTCCTGCCTTATTTCTATCTGATTCACAAGATTCTGAAGCCTGACGGCTGCTTTGCCCATCGGCGATATTGACGCAATATCTGTACGGATCGGGGGTTTTTGCTCTTCCTTTTCTGATGTATTGCGCTGAACACTTTGGTTTAATGCGTTTACGTGAAAAAGATTCGTTGTCTGTCCGATGTTGATACGCATAATTACCTCCTGATTCTGAAACTCCCCAGTGATACATCGTTGTTATCTGTTAATATTCCTAATTATACCAGAGGATAATTCCTGACACAAGAATATGAACTCGAATGGTTTATTTTCTGGCGTAAATGGTTTTATCCTCTTAGATCCAATCTGGTTCCCAAGACTGTCTCCGATATTGGTTCGGCGCTGAATTCATCTGCTGTCTCGGTATTTAGGATGTCACTTCGTGTTTCTTCTTGTTCATTTTCATAAGACTGACAGGCTTTCTTAGCAGTTTCGTCATTCTCCTTCAAAGCCTTTTCTTTCAATTGTTCTTCCGTCTCTGATTTTTCCTGGTGTCTTGCCGCTTCCTGTGACTTCTTCAATTCCTCACTTGCCTTGGTTAAAGCGTCATCTGCCTTATTCAGCTCATCTTTGCCGTACTTTCCGGCACGCTCTATCAACTCAAGATCCAGGTCTTGTTTTCTGAGTTCTCTTGATACCATATTCATCGGCTTTGTTGCTGCTCTTGTGCTGGAATCTGCAGACATCAACGCGTAACTCAAACCGCTTGATATTATTCTTGTTACATGATATATATTGGATAATATCTGTTAATGAAACATTCTAAATCCCCCAGCAGAGCTGGGGAGACTAGCAGACGCAAGTGGCGATAAACAGAGTACCAGAATATCCCCCGTTGTATAATAGGTGCAGGTCTGGCAAACCGCACAAAACACAACGGAGGTATATTCATGGACACTCAAAGTTTATCACATAGTCGCTATAATTGCACGTATCACATAGTATTTATCCCGAAATATCGTAGGAAAGTGATGTTTGGGGATTTGAGAAAAGAGGTAGGCGAAGCCATTAGCAAGGTATGCAAGATGGAAGGAGTCACAATTATCAAGGCAGCAACGCTGCCGGATCATGTGCATATGTACGTGTCGATTCCGCCCAAGGAGAGCGTGTCGAAGGTAGTGGGTAGGATTAAGGGGAAGAGTAGCCTTATGCTTTTCGACAGACATCCGGAGTATAGAGACCGGTATAACCGTCACTTCTGGGCAAGAGGGTATTATTGCGAGACAGTCGGTAATGTAAATGAAGAAACGATAACAAAGTATATCAAAGAGCAGTATGAGAGGGATCGACTGGAAGGAGAACCCTCAAAGTAAGTACAACAGAGCCGCTTTTAAGCGGCCACCAGTAACATAATGAACAGGGTTTGTCAGACCGCCTTTAGGCGGAAACACAACAGGCCCCGGAGGGGCTTATCCAGGCCACCAGCAGAGCTGGTGGTTGAGCCGATGGCCGTGATTTGATAACATATGTTTTCTAATTTTAGAAAAAAAGAAAAAGGCAGTCATTAACTACCTTTACCCTTGTTCCGCTCTGGAGATCAAGCACTTCCTTCATACCGCTCAACGATCGTTCGGATATTCTGCAGACCGATGCCGTGCCCGATAATGAATACCGGCCCGGCCTTATATAGACCGAACCGGCTGTATTCTTATAACAAACGTACTCTTAGATTGTTCCGTCCCATGTAGACACTTCGATGGTCTTCTTCTCTTCCTCGTCGAACCAGTGTGTGGTAACGGTCTTTGACTCGGTAAAGAAGCGGTAAGCATCCTTGCCCAGACAGTGGAGATCTCCGAAGAAGGAATCCTTGTGGCCGGAGAATGGGAAGAATCCGATCGGAACCGGAACGCCTACGTTTACGCCGACCATACCGCCGTCCGTATATCTCGTGAACTGGCGTGCAAAGTATCCGCTCTGCGTATAGATCACGGAACCATTTGCATATGGATTCTCATTCATCATAGCAAGACCTTCTTCAAAGTCTTTGCAGCGTTTTACAGTGAGGACAGGTGCAAAGATCTCCTCGCGTCCGATGCTCATCTCCTGTGTCACGTGATCGAAGATCGTTGGAGCCACAAAGTAACCGTTCTTCATATCTTCCGGCAATTCCGGGTTGCGTCCGTCAAGTACGAGCTTCGCGCCTTCGTCGATTCCCTTCTGGATATCGCGGAGCACTTCCTGATAATGCTTCTCATATGTGATCGGTCCGATGGTCTTCACGCCCTTTGCGTGGGATCTGTCATAAGCCTTGGTCGGGATCACCTGTTTTGCCTGTCTTACAAGTTCCTCAACAAATTTGTCTGCAATGGCTTCCTCAACGACGATACAGCTAAGCGCCATACATCTCTGTCCTGCACATCCAAACGCAGAGTTGATCACGCCTGCAACGGTTCTCTCAAGCGCACAGTCTGCCATTACCAGCGCGTGATTCTTAGCCTGGCAGAGAGCCTGCACACGTTTACCGTTCGCCGCGCCTCTCTGGTAAACGGACTTGCCTACCGGAGTAGAACCTACGAAAGAAATTCCTCTGATATCCTTATGGTTCAGGAGCAGGTCAACCTCGTTCCTTGAGCAGGTGATCACGTTGATAACGCCGTCCGGCACGCCTGCTTCCTTGTAGATCGCGGCAAGCTTAAGCGCTGTCCTTGGTGTCAGGGAGGCCGCCTTAAGCACCATAGTATTACCGGTTGCGATACAGGTAGGAGCCATCCATCCAAACGGGATCATAGCCGGGAAGTTTACAGGTGCGATCCCTGCAAATACGCCGAGCGGCTCGCGGTATTTTACAGTGTCGTATCCGCGGGAAGCATCCATCATGGATTCGCCCATCATCAGAGACGTAACCTGTGTTGCAAGCTCTGTTCCTTCCTTCGCTTTAGCAACGTCGCCGTCAGCCTCACCCCAGGTCTTGCCGTTCTCTTCTGCTACCGTGTAGGTCAGTTCCTCATAGTCGCGGATGATCAGTTCGCGGATCTTGTACATGATCTGCGCTCTCTTGATCGCAGGAGTGCCGCTCCATCCCGGGAATGCAGCCTTTGCAGCCTGAACCGCAGCCTCTACCTCTTCTGTCGTACAGCAGGGAGCCTGTCCGGTGATCTCTCCGGTAGACGGATTGTGGAGGTCATACCACACGTCTGTCTTGGATTCTACAAATTCGCCGTTGATAAATACTTTTAATTTTTCCATGCTCGTTCTCCTTTATATGATATTTTATATTTTTATACATTTTCAATCACAAATAATTTCTGTTCCCGGTATAATCTGAATCAATGTTGTACTACCCTTCAAAGATTTCCACCTTCTGAAATTCTTTAAAAAAATCCTCATAATTATGAATCGTATCTCTTTTTGTATCTTAATTTTCCAGCTATACGGGTATCCCGGTGCATTTACCTTCTGCGTATTGCTTCATACATACATCCGTACATCAGAAATTCGCGTCATGCATCCATGTATATCTCTCATCCTCGCAGCGGTCCGTCTGAAGCCACGGATTACCGTCGATATGGCGGATCATCCAGCAGGTATACATCTGGAATCCCGGCGCAACAGCCTGCGGATGAAGCTCTCCGCCCGGTATCGCGGAAAAGCTGTTGTTCACGCTCTTAAACACCTGGTCGCCCACGAAGCTTGCTCCGAAACCTTCCGGCCGGTCGAATTTGAACAGGTACGTCTCCGGCTGCGGATGTCTGTGCGGAAGATACCCCGACCAGTTTCCTCTGTCATTCAGGACCTCGCCAAGTACCATGTTGGATTCCGGTGAAATGTCATGGTCAAAGATGGTATTCACGCGGCGCTTTGCCACGTTGCCGAATTTGCCTACGCTTGAGTAACCCCACGGAGCATCCTCCGGCGTATACAGGCGGCTTGCAAATGTCTTGTCATTGTGCGTGCACTGTACCAGGATCTCGGTCTCGGCGTTGGCTGTCACTTCCACTTCCACGCCCGTACTTACATGAACGCACCATGGCCCTTCTGTAAATACGTCCTTTCTGGTAACGGTCTCCTTCTTATCTTCCCATGCGAAGTTAAGATCTCCTGACAGGAGAAGGACCGCAGTCTCTTCTCCGTCTCTTTGAAACTTCCTTACTTCGCCCGCTTTCATCCGATATACACGGATATCCATCATCATTGCTTTATATTCATTGTCATAAGTGGTAAGGATCATCTCGCCCTTATCATCAAACTCCGGATAGCCAAATACTTTGCTCATCTGATACCATGCCTCCTTCTATATTTTCCTGCCTACTAATCTTAATAATCTCTGGCTGCTTCTCTGCCTGTCTTAACACCTTCCCATGCTGCTCTGACAGACTCCTTCTCCGATACATCCGCAAGGCCTACGTTCCACCAGGACTCATATCCGTCCGTCATGGTCTTTGGAATGACCTTCAGATCGAAGAGACAAGCGATCTCCTGCTTCTTCGCATCTTCAAGCGCCGCTTCCAGTTCAGCGATGGTCTTACAGGTATAGGACTTAAGGCCGTAACCTTCTGCAACCTTAGCATAGTCAACCGGGATCAGATCTCCGCAAGGCTTCTTGCCGTCCGTGTAACGGAACTCTGTCGCAAGGCTTCCGATTCCGTGGTTCATCTCCAGATTGTTGATACAGCCGAATCCACAGTTATCGAATACCAGGATATTTACCTTCTTCCGCTCCTGCATGATGGTCATGATCTCGCTGTGGAGCATCTGGAAACTAGAATCTCCCACTACACAGTAAACTTCATTATCCGGCTCCGCAAACTTCACGCCGAGAGTTGCCGCCACCTCGTATCCCATACAGGAATAACCGTATTCTGCATGATAACCGCCGCGCTTATCTGTGGTCCATACCCTCTGCATACAGCTTGGGAGAGAACCGCCTGCCGTGATGATCGTCGCATCCTCGTCGATGACTCTGCGGATCGCCGCAAGCGCAGCCGTCTGTGTGATCTTTCCGTCTGTAAGCTTCACGAATTCCGGGATCGTCCTTGGATCTCTTGCCTTGATCATCGGCTCGAAGTCGTCCCCGGTGTACTCGATGGCGCCAAGCCTTGCCATCTCCTTATCCCATGCGCCCTTGGCTTCCTCGATCTCTCCTGCGTAAGCAGATACATAACCTCTGGCGCGAAGCTTCTCTGACAGCGCCGTTACCGTCGCCTTCGCGTCGCCCACAGCCTTCACAGCATCCATCTTATATGCGTGGTATCTGGAATTATTAATAGTAACGAATTTCACATTCTCATCTTTAAACAGCCACTTGGAGCTGGTCGTAAAATCAGACAGTCTGGAACCGATGGCGATCACTACGTCCGCGTCCTTTGCGATCACGTTGGATGCATAGGTACCAGTCACACCGATTCCGCCTAGGCAGTATGGATGGCTTGATTTACATGCGCTCTTTCCTCCCTGGCTCTCTCCGAACGGAATCTTGAATTCCTCACAGAACTGCTCTACAACCTCTCCCGCCTCTGAGAAGCGTACTCCGCCTCCTACGATCACCAGCGGCTTCTTCGCTCCCGCAATGATCTCGGCAATGTCTTCCAGTTCCTCTTCTACCGCTACTGGTCTTGTGATTCTATGTACTCTCTTCTCGAAGAAATATTCCGGGAAATCATAGGACTCGCCCTCTACATCCTGGCAAAGACCGATACAGCAGGCTCCCGTCTCCGCCGGATCCGTCAGGACACGCATGGCATTGATGAGCGCCGTCATGATCATCTCCGGTCTTGTGATCCTATCCCAATATTTGCACACTGGCTTGAACGCGTCGTTGGTGGTCGTTGCAAGGCTGTTGCTCTGCTCTAACTGCTGAAGCACCGGATCCGGCTGGCGTGATGCAAAGGTATCCGCCGGGAACACCAGAAGCGGAATGTTATTTACCGTTGCGGTGGCACATGCCGTTACCATATTCGCCGCGCCGGGGCCTACAGAAGATGCACAAGGGATGATCCTTCTGCGGTTGCTCTGCTTCGCAAATGCTGTTGCCACATGGCACATACCCTGCTCGTTCCTTCCCTGGAGAACTCTTAAGTTCCCCGGATTTGAGTCGAGCGCTTCTCCTAATCCTACTGCGATACCATGCCCGAATATGGTGAAGAATCCTTCTACAAACTTTGTCTCCTTGCCGTCCATGGAAACATACTGGTTATCCAGGAACTTCACAATTGCCTGTGCTACGGTCATTCTTACTGTTTTAACCATCTCTTTTCCTCTCCTTCTATCTCTTTCTATTCCAAGCCTATTTTTATATCCAATATCTTCTATATATTAATCTGTCCTAGACTCTGATTTGTTCTAATATATTAATCTGCTCTATCTTCCGACAGATCTTGATTTTTAACTACCTATCTCCTGTCCGATCACAGATCTATCACTTAACTTCTCCAACATCTCACTAGTTCTGGATTATTCCTCACACTCTCTATACTCTTGCGATCATCTCGCCGAACTGTTCTTTCTCTTCCTTAATAAATGCGTGCACCGCATCCGGTCCCGGAAGGGAATCGGAACAATTGTTGCTTCTTACCATCATAGATGCTTCCGCAGAACCGAATTCCAGACAGTCGATGATCTCCCATCCCTGATACAATCCATATAAGAAACCAGAACCATATCCGTCGCCGCCGCCAAAGCCTTTTCTTGCCGTTACCGGGAACGGTTTGATGCTGAACTTCTGTCCGTCACAGGTGTATGCCGTCGATCCCTTCATACCATGCTTGATCACAACGATCTTCGCATTGTAACCCTGCCACAGCGCCGCGCTCTCCTCGTCTGTCATGCCGGGTTTGATTAATTTCTCCGTCAGGTCAAACTCTTCTCTAGAGCCCATGATGATGTCCGCTTCCTTTGCTACGATAGAATAGTAGATGGAGATTTCATCACTGTTCTTCCAATTGTATTCCCTGTAGTCGATATCGAAGATCACCTTCGTGTCATTCTTCTTCGCCAGCATCACCGCCTTGATCGCCGCCTCCCTTGACGGACTCTCCGAAAGAGCCGTACCGGAGATCAGGATAGCCTTCGCATTCTTGATGTACTCTTCGTCGATGTCGTCCACATGGAGCTGTAAGTCAGCGATGCAGTTGCGGTACATCAGGATACTGCTCTCCTTCGGAGATAACATCTCGGTAAATGTAAGCCCTAACTTCTCACCGTTGGTGCATCTGGTGATGTGTGAAGTGTCGATTCCCTGCTCGTCAAAATAATCCACTACATAATCTCCGAACTGATCGTCGGATACCTTGCCAAGGAAGCCTGCCTTCATGCCGTGGCGGGTAACGCCTACTGCAATATTCGCCGGTGAACCTCCCACAAACTTCTCAAACATATGTACCTTCTTCAATGGCTTGAACTCTTCCTTCACCTGGTCGTTGTAAGCCGGGTTGAAATCAATTGCCACCCTTCCCAACAATACCAGATCCATCGGTCTGGATGAATCGAACTCTACATATTTCATCTTTGCTTCCTCCATTCTCTGCGTGCTATTTTTATTCGCGTGCTTTATTGCGTGTTTATTTAATGTCTATACAATAGCACGCGTGTACGAAAATTTCAAGTATTATTTTCAAGATTTTGAAATTCCCATATTATGTACAAATATTGTGGTTTTTATTTGTATATTTCCTACAAACACACACAATCTATGGCACGCAAATAGCACGCTATTCCAAAGCAAACACTTTGGATTTTCCATTAGGAATATTGTAAGAGTCAAATGTGCATGTAAGCATGCCCGCTTGGCTCGCTGCTTGCCGGAATAAATGTGAACGGATATCTCCAAGCAGTTTGTTCACCGGGCTTTAGTCCCTCGCCAAAGACAGCTCTGCTCTATGTGGGCGGGCACTGCCAAAACGTGCGTGCTCTTGTCAAATAGGAGTAAATTAGGATATAATCAAATCAATCTATGGAGGTGAGCCTATGAATGAATTAGAGAAATGCATGGCTGGAGAATATTATGATTGTCATGATCTCGTCTTTTTAGTGCTCCATCCGATCAGAAATCAAACGAATGGATTGTCTGGTTCGTACCAGTGCTAGGAAAAAGTTCGACGGCGATGTGGGCGCATCGACTAGAACTTTTGACGACGCAATGGGCGGACCAGGCAGTTCAGGAGTTCGATTTCTGACCGGATGGCGCACTAAGTTTCAAAGGTCATGCAAGAAAGCTTTTGAAAGAGTACAATGCTCTTGCATATGAGCAGAAAGAAGAAAAATACATCGGCAGCAACGTACTGATCGCATCAAACGTTCAGCTCTATACGGCAACGCATCCGGTAGAATTTGCCGAAAGATACATCCCGGACCAGGATTCCCAATTGGAAAAATTCCAGACCTATGCACTGCCGATCAAAATCGGAAACGGATGCTGGCTGGGCGGCGGCGTCATTGTCCTGCCGGAAGCGTTGTCACAAAGGATATCCCCGAGAATTCACTGGCTGTAGGCAATCCATGCCGTGTGATCCAGAAGATCAACGGCGATAAGTAATAGTAATATTGTAAGATTCTAAGATTTTTTGAGCTTGACCGGAATCTGGATCTCTACGTGGCAATAATCTTCCGCCTCGTTCCAGATCACATATTTCTCAATCGTCGCCATACATTTAACGTACTTGCTGTTGGGCAGAAATTCCTGATTAATGCGTTTCCATACATTTCCAAGCACATGATCGGATATTCTGCCCTTTGCCTCAAAGATAAGCCACACAGCCGGCGGAAATGAAAAGCTTTCGAAGCCTTCTGCCTCGTCACCCTCCCACTCTACCGCGCACATATAATCATTGCTTCCGTCTTCTCCAAACCCAAAGCAAAGACCTAAGTCAAAAAAACGACCGCTTAATTCCTGGATCCTGTCGTTGCTTCCGTCGCCTTTCACGACAGCCCATGTACCGCCGCCGTAAGGTGTAATCCTTCGTATCCCCAGAACCTTGAAAGCCTCCCGTTCCATGATCGTATATTCCACCGTCATTTTGCAGGTTAAAAATATCGGTTCTGACCGGATGGAATACTATACCACAACTTCTAAAATCCGTTTTCCTTTATGGTTAATTTCTTTTATGCCAACCTGTTTCTTTTTATTGAAATTAAAGCTCAGCAAGTATCCTTTATCTAAATGATAATATTCGAGATAATCAAACAACTGTTCTTCGCCTCTTCGATTATACTCTTCCCCTCTCCATATTTTCATTTCTACAACATGCTGCTGTCCGAGATAGTCAATAACTACATCTGTCCGGCGCTGATTTCTGGTCTGCGCCTCTATATAATAATTTCCTTTTCCATTAATAATTGGTTTTAAATAAAGCAAGAAAAGACGTCGCCCGTTTTCTTCTTTAAACGTATCTGAACTATCTGCATAAACTTCTGTAAAATGCTGCATAAATTTTGCCATGACCACATCCATGTTCAAATAACCTTCCCGGATAAACTGATTCTTAATCTCGGACGCTGCTATATAAGATTTATTATCCAATAATTCCTCAGACAGGAAAAGATTATAGATTCTTGTCTCAAATATACGATTTGCAACAACAGCCTGTCCATTGCATTCTCCGAGAAATCCAAACATTCTTCCGATATCAATCGCATAATTGTCAGGATTGTAGGCAAAACTCTGCCCATAGAACAAGATTGCATACAGCATTTTCTTCAATTCCGGATAACCGGCAATCTGCTTTCGCATATCATCAAATAAAGTATTAGATTCATTCAACAAAATCTTTACAGCCTCCGCAATTCCTGCATCAGACCAGATATATTTTGTTGATTCAAATCCCTCTTTTTCTGCAATCTGTTCATCCAACAGCAAACAGATTCTCGATACCAGGTACGGATAACCAGAAGTATAATCATAAATCGCTTCCGACATTCTTTCGATATTCATTCCTGTCTGATGATCCTTCTCATATTCCGACAACATCCCTTCAATATCTTTCACAGAAAAACTCATATCAATATCAAAATCAGCCGCAATATTCCAGGGACTATTATATCTTTGTACTTCATCAGGACGAAGTTTTTGTTTTAAATTCTTTATATCATATACGCCTGCCAAAATAACCGAATGAAAAATTGCAGTTTGCTTTCTCTCCAGATAATAGCTTCGAAGCAGCCCCAGAAAATCAAGAAAAACCTGGTTATTCGAAGCACTGTCTACCTCGTCAATGATCAATACTACAGGCTTCCTGGATGTTTCGCAAAGACTGCTGAGTAAATAAAATAAATCCGCCATATTTATCCTATGATCGGCGGCCGCTTTCTCCAACGCCTGGATATCCTCTTTAGCAAAACCGGAAATTTCCTGCTTTTTATTTTTAATGATCCGGACGATCATATTTGCAAACTCTCTGGAAAAAGTATGTTCATCATAAAAAACAGCCGAACTCATTCGCTGAAAATTCGTAGAAAGAACATTATATTCCTCTTTTAGATACTGTCTCAATGCCCATAGCGTTGTTGTTTTCCCATATTGTCTGGCACGGTTTATCACAAAATACTTCTGCTTATCAACCAGTTCCTTTATTCTTATCATACGTTCATCCAGATTAACCATATAATTTTCATCCGGATAACATGGTCCGTTTACATTAAAACATTTCTTCAATGTCTCACCTCCTAAAGTCATTCTTATTCAGCTTCATCTTTATACCCAATATTAAGTAATGTTTATACCATAACTATAAATTAGACACACCATTTTGACAACATATTTCTTGATATTCTCCACCCGTCTGTCAATATCCCATATGAGTAAACATACCCAAACACTAATACATAAGAAGGACGGTGTAGACCGGCTATGAAAAATATACTGATCATTGACGACGACATTCACATCGGCAATTTTATTGAAGAAGCGCTCACCCAGGAGGGATACCGCGTCTCCCGCGCATACTCCGGAACGGAAGCGTTATTGGTTCTCTCCCATTCAAAACCGGATCTTATACTGCTGGGTCTGATGCTGCCGGGACTAAACGGCGAAGCTGTGCTTCCGAAGATCCAGGGCATCCCCGTGATCGTAGTAAGCGCCAAGATTGATATCGACAATAAAGTAGATCTTCTGCTTGGAGGCGCCGCAGACTATATGACAAAACCATTTCACATAAGAGAGCTTCTGGCAAGAATCTTTGTTCAGCTTAAGAATTCAGACGGCGCTCCCGGCGCCTTTGTCCTGTCCTATGATGATATCACCCTCCATACGGAAACACATATGGTGAATGTGAAGGATACCGGGATCAAATTGACCAGAACAGAATTTGCCGAAGATACCCCGGATTGTACGGAGAACTCCCTGAAAATGCACATCAGTAATCTGAGGAAAAAGCTCCGGGAAGTAACCGGCAGGGATTATATCGAAGCGGTCTGGGGAATCGGATTTAAAATGAGACAAGGCTAAATATTTACCATATCTTTACCCTTTCCTTTACTGCTTTCTTTACCATTTGCAGATAAAATGTCAGTATCAACGAAAAGGAGGCTTATTTTATGGATTATATAAAGATATCTGGAAATCCCGCAGAAGAATGGGGGCGATCATAGAAACTCCCTCCATTTATCTGGATATGACGGCAGAGGAAAATCTTAAGATTCAATACCGTATTCTCGGACTTCCGTCTTACGACGGACTTAATGATATTCTGAAACTAACAGGGCTTGAACATACCGGCAAAAAGAAAGTGAAAAACTTCTCTCTTGGTATGCGTCAGAGGCTTGGCATAGCAGCCGCACTGGCAGGCGATCCAGAATTTCCTCATATTGGACGAACCGGTCAACGGACTGGATCCCCAGGGAATTATCGAGATACGTGAACTCATATTAAGGCTCAACCGAAAGCATCAGATCACGTTCCTGATCTCCAGCCATATTCTTGATGAATTATCCAGGCTTGCAACGCACTATGGATTCATTGACAACGGACAGCTCGTAAAAGAGATCAGCCGGGAAGAGTTAGACGCAATCTGCGGCAAATGCCTTCGCCTTGAAGTGACAAACGTGCAGAATCTCGCCCTCGTTTTAGACAGGATGAAGATAGATTACAACATTATTTCCGAACAGACGGCTGATATATTTGCAAAACCTAGTATTTCAGAACTGACTTTGGCGTTGTTAGAAGAAAACTGCGAAATCATTTCCATGCAGGAGCGAAACGAGAGTCTGGAAAGCTATTATGTCAGCTTGATCGGAGGTGCAAAATATGAATAATTTATTATCTGCTAATTTCACCCGGTTAAGAAAGAGCAGGACATTTCTTGCATCGGTCATCTTCATGGTAACATATGTGGCGGCTGTGATGATCTATGTTCAGATCCAGGTGTCGCTTGGAAGTGAGATTGCCTTTGATACACTCTTTCTCAACGGATACGGACTGGGCGGTTTTATCGCTTTCCCAGGGCTTCTCTTATCTGTTGTATGCGGTATATTTATCGGTACAGATTTCAGCGACGGAACGCTGAGAAATAAGATCGTTGCCTATGCCTCATTCTATAATATGCTTACGATGCTCCTGAAAGACAAGACGTTCCACACCTTTGAAATGATAAACAGGTCTTTCCGTTCTACCGCCTTCTCCTGTAACGCCTCTTGAAATACCGTCCCAATCTGTGCCTCATTGCCATAGCACGCGGCGCAGTCGAACAGACGGTATCCACAGCGGATCGCACCCGCCGCTGCCTCTGACACATCCTCGTGGGATACCCGGTCTGAACCAAAGGTTCCCATTCCCACACAGGGGATCTCTGCCCCCGTGTATAATCTCTTCTTCGGGATTACTGACTGATCGATCCTCTTCATCTCTTATCCTTCTCCTTTACTTTTATTTTCTCTATTATTCTTTTTCTTATTACTCTCTTTCTTTTCTCAAAGGCGAGGTTTGTTCTATTCATTGTACCAAGCCGCTAACACGACGGCTGGCCCTAAGTACATAAAATCTTCTTTTTTCAATAATTGACAACCATGGCAAAACACCCTTAGCCATGGTTCCTCCCCACAGCTAAGGGCGTTTCTAATATGGATTAATTTCAGTCATTCAAACCTCATGCAAATCATTCTGCCACCTGTAATCATACGACTTATTTGCTCTGTTTCAACTTTTCTAATATAGTTGATACATTAGGCTGCGTTGGCGTAAATTTCACACCACGCTTCAGCATACCCATAACCTTTTTTGCTTTCCGTTCAATTTCTTTAACTGTATGCTCACTTGTCCTCATTACGGAAAAGTCCCCCGCCTTACGGCGAAGGACTATACTTTCAACCCAACCATTTATATACCGCATATCGGTCAGCGGTAAACTTACAACCCGACCATTTATATACCACATATCGGTCAGTGGTAAACTTTCCTTATGTCTTTATTCTAGCAAGCACAAGGAGGAAAGTCAATAGAAACGCCCTTTATTTCCCGCCGGAAATATCCGCATTCCTGCCCAGGATCCGAAGCTCCTGAATAAAATCCCCATCCTCTACCGCCGCAGCAAAAAACACATGATCATAATCCCTTAAGATCTTCTTGTAACTGGCAAGGCCGATCCCGCGCCCCGCGCCCTTCGTCGAATATCCCGATTCCCATATCTTACTGAAATCCACCGTATGGAACAGCGTATTCCTCACCCTGAATGTCGTCCATTCCTCCATACAGCTGATCATAATATGCACACTCCCGTCCGCATGTCCCCTGACCTCTTCCATCGCATTATCAACAAGAATCCCAAGACATCTGCACAGATCCGTCGTCCTGCATTCTACAGTTTCAACCGGAGCAAATACCTCTAACCGACAGGCGATCCCTTCCTTCTCCATCTCCGTCAATTTGGCAAGAAGAAGCCCTTTTACCTCCGTGATATGCACATTGTGAAGCTGCGACATCTTTCGGATCTGTCCGCCGATCTGGCTCTCAAAATCATCCGTCATCTCCTGGATAAAATCCGAAATTTCCGCAAAACCTTCTTCCTTCGCCTGAAGATACATTCCTGCCGTCATATTCTTGAAATCATGCCGGAAACAACGCATCTCCTCCTGCATCCCCTCTAACGTCTCAATATAAGCATTCTGCTGCCGGATATTGAGCTGCTGCGCCGCATAAGCCTTTCTCTGCAATTCTTCGCGCCCTTTGTAATGAAGGATAAACAGTATTGCGATCAACATGGACGCGGACGGCAGTGTGCTGCTGGTCCCTTTCATTCCTCTATGATTAAACCAGTTTGAAAGTACAAAAAGCAGGATCGGGCAGACACTTAACAATATCATTCCCGACGTCCAGATTCCACTATTTTCCATCCACTGTCTATATGCATCTCCTGCGTTCATTTTATGCAGAAGGAACAAAACCGCAACAAATACCAGACAACTAAGAATAAATCTAAAAAACAAATATTCTATCAATTGCCGCATAATACCCACATTAAAAACATTCTTTGACGCAAACGACATACTGACCGACTGTGCGAAAAACAGCACTACATAGGTAAAGACAGCGATGCCCCAGCATATACGGAAGCTTTCCCCAAAAATCATCCTGACCAGAAGCATATTGAGGAACATCATCAGATAAGGCTCCCCCAGATTTACGGCAATCAACGCCATAAATCCATTTTCATAGAGAAATGCACCGAACGCCGCGACAGAAAAGAACAGCAACACGAACAGGATTATTTTGAATAGATCCAAGTGTCTTCTGTCCGGGAATTTCTTTTTTAAGAGTACCCTGCCCACATAGACTATCCCCGCAGAATATATGAGCATTGAGATTAAATTGTAAAATGTCGCCGTATATATATTCATAACTTCTTCTCCACCCCTTACCCACGCCTTTGTACG
Organism: Dorea sp. 5-2; assembly: GCF_000403455.2. Lineage (GTDB taxonomy): Bacteria > Bacillota > Clostridia > Lachnospirales > Lachnospiraceae > Sporofaciens. The sequence continues at coordinate 176,298 of NZ_KE159770.1, forward strand.
CCTGAGACAATCTGCATCCGCGGCGTCCTTGACCCTATTCATTGTAGCATACTCCTTAATATCTGTCCCGTTATTTTTAGATAAGCGACACCTGCCGCGGATCACAATTCTGATAAACATTATATTGTTTTTCCTATTTTACTGGTGTAAAATATATTCTATCACCGTTATCCTTTTCCGGACAGAATCTGTCTGCTCCGAAAAGGGATCTGCATTGAAAGGAGATGATTCCCTGTGATGATGAAGCATAGACGATGCCTTGCGGCGCTTCTTACGGCATCGTTACTTCTGTTGTCCGGCTGCGGCAGTTCTTCTGACGAGGCTTCGGATACCGACAGCGGCGCCCTGACCTGGGAAACTTGGGGCGGTTACAGCGCACACCAGAAATTCCTGGAACTGGCAAAAGAGAAATATCCCGACATTAAACTGGAATTCATATCTTATACCGGGGGCAACCGTACCGGCTATAGTTGGGCGCAGATGCGCGCCGGCGATATTCCGGATATCTTTATTACCTCCCAGATACTGGATAAAGATCTGGCGAAGGAACACCTGGTCGATCTGTCCGGATATCCTTTTATCAACGATCTTCCTACTTCTGTTCTGGATCAGATCTCTTTGGACGGAGAAGTTTATCTTCTGCCCGTCAATTATGCCATGTACGGGATCTTTTACAATAAGACACTGATGGAGGAACATAAGTGGGAGGTTCCTTCTGATTTTGCCGAATTAAAGGCATTGTGCGAGGAGATCCGGCAGGAAGGGCTGATTCCCGGCGTAGTAGGCACGCAGCTTACGGGAGGCCCGTTTTCCACCGTATTCAATCTTGCCAAGACGGACTGGTTCACAACCTTTGAGGGTGTCAAGTGGGAACAGGACTTCCTTGCGGGGGACGCCGCGGCAAAGGGAAGATGGGAAGACACCATGGACTATGTGAAGCAGTATATGGATATCGGCATGTTCCACACCGATCCGCAAGACATTAATAACCCGGAACTGCTCCTCTCCTATCTCGGAAACCGTCAGGCTGTATTCTGCACAGCCGTGCAGACGGTCAATATCACCGAATTTCCGGAGACCGGCGATAAGCTGGGGATGATGCCGTTTATCAGCAAAGACGGCGGTAAGAATATCTACATGTACAACCCGTCCTTCTATTTCGGGCTCAGCAGCCGCCTTACCGAGCCGGGAAATGAAAAGAAGCTTGAGGATGCGGTAAAGCTGCTCTCCCTGGTCTATTCCGAGGAAGGGCAGGCGACATTTATCGACGAGACGACCCCATGCGTGATGAGCACGCTGAACAGTACCGTTGTTCCAGAGGATGCTCTGATCTACGACGCACACCAGGCTTTCCTGGAAGGCAGGGCATTTCCTATGACCTACACGGGATGGGAACCCGTTCTCCCCGATATCGGGCAGGCATATAAGGAGTGGCTGCGCTCGGAGAACGATATGGACGGGACAAAATGCATTGCCCGGATGGATGAACTGATGCAGCAGCATCTGGATCAGTCCGATCACATTTATTTCTGCGAAAGTACGGAAGATTTCACCCTGGAAGAGACCGGCAGGCTGGTCGGCAAGGCGCTTGGCAGCCAGTCCGGTGCAGACGCCGCCATGATTCCTCTGGGTGAGTTTCACGAGGGAGGCGTGGAGATCAGTTCCGGCATTACCGGAAAGCTCTATGCCGGGAAGATCAACCAGGATATCGTCTCGACCATCTGTCCCGGAACCGACGGGGAATACACCGTCATGTCCATGACCGGAGCCGAGGCAAAGGAACTCGCCAAGGCAGGCTTTGACGCGGCAGGCGACCACAATCCCTTTCCCTATCTTCTGGTGACGAAGGGCGGCGCCGAATTAAAAGACGATGAGAGCTATCAGGTCGCATTCTTATTAGATGGATACACAGAAGAAACCGCAGAGAAATACCCGCACCAGACTCACAAAGGCTCTATGAAAGACTTTTTGACTGCCTGGCTGAAAGAACAAGGAACTGTCTCTCCGGACGGGAACCCATGGAAATAAGCAGGCATCCCGGATAATGGAAAGGCATTGTAAAGAGCGGGAGAACAAGAAAAAGGAGATGGAACTGCTATGAGGAAAAAGAAATGGATCACACTGCTTTTGACGGGTATCTTTCTATTATCTCTTGTTGCCGGATGCGGCAGGGAATCCGATAAGAATACGACAGACAATAAAGTCTCGGTCGCATTCTGGAGTGATGAACTTACTGAAAATTACGGGCCATATTTACAGAAGGCATTTCCGGATGTGGACTTTGAATTCTATGTGATCACGAATTCCACAGATTATTACCGGTTTCAGGCGGAGAAAGGGAAGCTGCCCGATATCCTTACGGTACGGCGTTTTTCCCTGGGAGATGTGGCTTCTTTTAAAGACGATCTGATGGATCTGAGTGATTCCAGGGCGGCGGGCGCCTTCCACCAGTCCTATCTGCGCAGTTACACATACAGCGACGGCACGCTGAACTGGCTGCCGGTCTGTGCGGAGGTTGACGGCATCATCGTCAACGAATCGCTGCTGGCAGACCATAATATCAGCCTTCCCACGAATTATCAGGAATTTACGGATGCATGTATCGCACTTAAGAAGTTTGGGGTCCGTCCCTTCCGCTCCAACTTCTCGGCGGACTACACCTGTATGGAGATCCTGCAAGGGCTCTCTGTTCAGCAGCTGACCTCACAGGAAGGCAGAGAATGGCGGCAGCAGTACGAAAGCGGGCAGACCAGCGAGCTAAGCGAAGAGGTCTGGATGCCGGTCTTTGAACGAATGCAGGAATTTATCCAATATACCGGGATCGACGCCTCCGATCTGGAGACGGATGTCGTGGATGTATACCGTGCATATCAGAACCAGGAGACAGCCATGATGCGGGGCACCAGCGCCGAGGCAACCCGTTACGGCGCGGCGGATGGATCCGTGATGATGCCTTATTTTGGAGATACGCCGGACAACAACTGGTATCTGACATATCCGGCTTTTCAGGTTGCCGCAAAGGCACAGGAAGAACATGGCCGCAAAGCGCTGATCTGCGACATTCTGGAAACCATGACAGAGCCCGAAGGGCTTAGATACATTGCAACCGGCGAGGATATGATCGCATATACGAGCGAAGCCAATTTCTCGCTCTCGCCCATGATGAAGCATATCCGGCCATACATTGACAGTAACCGGCTGTATATCCGTCTCGCCTCCGCCGATATGTTCTCTGTCTCCAGTCAGGTGGTCCAGGGAATGATCACCGGCGAATATCCTGACGCACGGTCTGCATTCTGCGCCTTCAATGAGACAATGAAGAAAAGAGACAAGAAACCGGCGGCAAAAGTCCATATTGATACCGGTTACTCCTATACCTTCGATCCGGCAAAAGGCAGCCCGGCGGCGTCCGCGGTCATGAATTCGGTGCGCGAGGAACTGGGCACACAACTGCTGACCGGCCAGTCGATCAATGTCTCCGGGGATATCCATGCCGGAGATTATACCGAAGAAGAACTGCGCTTCCTGACGATGGGTGAATCCATCGACATCCTTTTGTGCGAGATGACCGGCGCACAGATGCACGATTACTTAAGCTATGTCCTGACGGCATCCAAAAAGAGAGGCTCTGTCATCAACGACTCCTCTCTCTATGTGTCCAGCGGTTTTGAGATGGAGATCCACAAGACGGACACCGGCTATGCCCTTGATAAGCTGACCATAGAAGGAAAAGAACTAAAACCGGACGAAATCTATTCTGCGGCAATACTTGGCAATGAGGTCCTGATGCAGAAAGAAGCGCTTAAGTCGGCAGGCATTACCAAATATACAAAATCCGAACTTGCCTATGAGCAGATCATTTCAGACCGTCTGATGAACGGCAGACAGCTTGCCGCACCTACAGATTACATTACGCTTCATCTGTAATGGATCCTGTGTCAAGAACAAGAAAGTGAGGATGAACGGATGAAACCCCTCAAGAAAACCTATCATATCGCGTTCCCGGCAGCGCTTGCCGTCTGCCTGCTGCTGTTCCTGCTGATCGGCGGCAGCTATTTCACCAAATACCTGCAAGCGCGGATTTTTGAAGAACGCACGACACAATTGAATGAGATCACCTCTCAGGTAAGAGCAAACCTTGACAATGCGCTGAACTTCCACTGGAATTATCTGACTACGGCAGTGAACGCCCTGGAATATGAGAACTTCAACTCCGTCGAGGATATGGCGCGTTTCATCGGAGACGTGGAACAGCTGTTGGAGACAGATCAGTTCAGTTCCCTGTTCATGCTGCTTGACAGCCAGGGAAACTGTTATGATGCAGAGGGGAAGCATGGAGTCTGGTCCGATCTCGACCGGATATCCGGGGGCGGATCCCGTTATACCTTTATCACAGAATCCCGCTTCTACGACAGCAATTTCTGGGCATTTGTGCAGAAGCTTGACACACCCATCGAGACCGGCGGGGATACAGCGGTCGTTTTTACTCATATTATCCTGTTAAAAGACATACACACTCTGTCCGAATACTATGACAGTGCCGCTTACGGCAGCCACAACGAAACCTATATCCTGAAAAGCAACGGCACACGGATGCACGACAATATCACCGTGGAAAATACCATCCACTCCTACAATGTGCTTAAAGTACTGGAGGATATGGAGGGACAGGAGTACCCGGATATCAGAGAGGCTCTTACCGAAAAAGATCCTCTCAGCACGAATTTCAGATACAACGGCACGGAGTATTACTACTGCCTTACCTCCCTGGAAGCATATGACACGCTCCTGCTCTTTTTGATACCGGCAGAATATGTCGCCTCCGGGACCGTGGAAATGATGGGCGCCGTGATCCGGATGCTTCTTCTGCTGTCGCTCATCCTGGTGGCTATGCTGATCCTGGTTGTGGTCTCCATCATCAGGCAGCAGAGCAGTATCCGACTGTTCTGGCAGGAACAGGAAAACCTCCGCCGTCAGGAAGAGATGAATGCAAAGCTTGAGGAATCCAACGCCATGCTGGCGCGTTCCAAAGAGACCGCGGAACAGGCATTTAAGATCGCAGAAGAGGCGAACCGCGCCAAGAGTTCCTTCCTGTCCAATATGAGCCATGATATCCGGACGCCTATGAACGCCATCGTCGGTTTTGCATCCCTTCTTTCCAGGGATGCAGACAATCCGGCGAAGGTACTGGAATATACCCGGAAGATCTCTTCCTCCAGCCAGCATCTGCTGGGACTGATCAACGACATCCTGGACATCAGCAAGATCGAGGCAGGCAAGACCGTCCTGAACCTTACGGATGAGAATATGTCAGACCTGATCGAAAATATTGACTCTATCATCCGTCCGCAGATGAAATCAAAGAGGCATGTATTTGAGGTTATCATAAAGGATCTTAAGCATGAGCAGGTAGTGATGGATAAGCTCCGTCTGAACCAGATTCTTCTAAACCTCTTGTCCAATGCGGTCAAATACACGCCCGAGGGCGGGCATGTCTCCTTCACGATCCAGGAATTGGAGCAATACGCCCGAACACTGGCACATTTCCGTTTCATCGTTGCCGATAACGGATACGGCATGAGCCCGGAATATGTCAAAAAGATCTTCCAGGCATTTACCAGAGAAGAAGACAGCGTAACCAATAAGATCCAGGGAACCGGCCTTGGCATGGCGATCACCAAGAACCTTCTGGATCTGATGGGCGGAAAGATCACCGTGGAGAGCGAGAAAGGGAAAGGCTCCGTATTTACCGTCGACCTGGAACTACAGATCGGCGATCAGGAGCGAAAACCGCATCAGCATCCGGAGACAGAACTCTCTGATAAGCAGAATATCCTGGAGGGAATGCATATTCTCGTAGCTGAGGATAATGAGATCAATGCAGAGATCCTGACCGAGCTTCTTGACATGGAAGGCGCCACCTGTGAGATCTATGAGAACGGCAGGCTTGCCGTAGATGCCTTCGGGCGTTCTGCTGTCGGGCAATATGATCTGATACTTATGGATGTGCAGATGCCGCTCATGAATGGCTATGAGGCAACCAAGGCGATCCGTAATCTCTCTCATCCGTCGGCGCTTACGATCCCGATCATCGCCATGACCGCCAATGCATTTGCCGAGGATATCCGCGAAGCGTTAGACGCCGGGATGAACGCCCATGCCGCCAAGCCGATCGATATGGCGGTGCTTGCGCAGACGGTGCAGACGGTACTTGAGCAGATATAACATATCAGGATAAAAAACGGGGGTGTCATAAATGACACCCCTGTCTCTTACCCCATCTCTTTCGTGACGATCACATCACTGCCAAGCCCGCACACATCTTCTATTACAACCTGACCGATCTTCACCGGTGCAGTCAGACGTATCCTTCGGATCTCCTGTATGACACGGAAGATTTCTTTCTTCGGAATCGGTTTCGTCAGACGCACACTGCAAAGCGGCAGTTCCCCATTGGAAATAGGAACGGTAGTCGAAATGGTCCGTCTGGGATCTGTCAACTCCTGAACTACATACACTTCCCCGCGTTTGCATTTATTTCCGGAAACCGAAATGGAATCTCCGTTTTGCTTCACTTCTACCTCACACCCATTCGGGCATACAATGCACGTAATATATTTGTCAGCTTTTTCATACTTCATCTACGAACACCTCGATTTTCTTCCCTGCCGTCATCTTTTCTGCCGGGACCTCAAATTGGATCATTTCAGCCGGAGCTGCTTTTGGGAATGTAACCCTTTTCAATACTTCTTCACCCTGCCGAACCGTCACAAGGCATTGCCTCATCGGTCTTCGCACGCGTAACGACAGTTCAAAGTCCTTCGTTCCACTGACCTTCTGCGGGATCACATGTCCGATCCATTGGTCCGAACCCACGATAACATTGCAGGCATGTAATCCGCCGTTCCTTAGATACTGTGCAGCGCTCTTTGCAAGACGTTCTGCTTCCTGGGACACAAAATCTACAAGATCATGTACATGCAGTACGTTTCCTGCTGCAAAGATTCCCGGCGCCGACGTCTGATAATTCTCATCCACCACCGCTCCCTTTGTCCTGGCGTCAAGAACCACGCCTGCCTCTAAGGAAAGCTCATTTTCCGGGATAAGCCCCACCGAAAGGATCAACGTATCGCACGAAAACTCTTTTTCGGTTCCAGGCACCGGCTGCATCTTCTCATCCACCTGCACCACAGTAATCCCTTCCACACGCGCCCCGCCTTTCACACGCGTCACAGAATGGCTTAAATAAAGCGGTATATCGTAATCGTTCAGACATTGCTTGATATTGCGAGGAAGACCGCTTGGATACGGCAATATTTCAAACACAGCTTTTACATGTGCTCCCTCCAGTGTCAGACGTCTCGCCATGATCAACCCGATATCTCCGGAACCCATGATCACAATTTCTTTTCCGACCATGGTATTAAACAGGTTGATATAACTCTGTGCGACGCCAGCATTATAGATTCCTGCCGGACGGGAACCCGGAATCGCAAGCGCTCCCCTTGTGCGTTCCCTGCATCCCATTGCCAGTATCACCGCTTCTGCCTGTATCTGCAGTAATCCGCCGCGAGTTGCCGCCGTCACGATCTTCTGCTCTTTCAGGCTGATCACCGTTGCATTCGTAATATACGGGATCTGAAGTTCCTTCACCTGGTCTATGAACCGTTGGGAGTATTCCGGTCCGCTCAGCGTTTCGCCGAAGCGTGTCAGCCCGAACCCGTCATGGATACACTGCCGCAAGATCCCGCCTAATTGCTTCTCACGTTCGATGATCAGGATATCCTTGATCCCCTGCTTTCTAAGCTCCACTGCCGCCGCAAGTCCCGCAGGTCCACCGCCGATAATTACCACCTCATGCTTCCTCATATGGCTTCACCTCCCCCGTGAACATATACGCGTCCTTTTTATTCAGCACGATCTCTTTCTTATCTTTGCCCAATTCCTCCTGAAGCAAGGATGCGATCCGCGTCTCACAGTATCCTCCCTGGCAGCGTCCCATAGTCGCGCGGGTCCGGTATTTGATCCCGCTGACCGTACTGACTCCCAGAATGTTATGCATTGCCTGCTTAATCTCTGCTTTTGTCACGCATTCACACCGGCAATAGATCTCGCCATAGTCCGCATCCTCCTCGATCAGCCGCCTCTTTCCCTCTTCGCTCTGCGCTCCAAAGCGGACGATCCCTTTACGCTTGGGATCGTATGCCCGATTAACAGCCGGTTTTTCACGTTCCTTAATCTTCTCCGCCACCCTTCTTGCGATCGGCAACGCGCTGGTAAGTCCCGGCGAATTGATTCCCACAACATTTACCGCGCAGGGAATGCTTTCCTTTGTCTGGATCTGAAAATCCAACTCTTCGTCTGATTCCGGATTCTTCAGAGACGGAAATACACCTGCGTAATTCCGGATATAATACTCCCGCTTCGTATAAGAAAATAATTCTTTCCCCTTCTCTCCAAGATGACGTATCATCCCTTCCGTGGCATCATAGTCGATCCCGGATCCGATATTTTCAATCGTCGGCCCCACAAGGATATTTCCGTCGATCGTCGGCGTCACATGCACGTCAAAGGCGCCGTATTCATTTGGAGTCGGATAGATCGGACGCGACAGTTCACTGCCCACATGCTTGTCCAGGATCAGGTACTCTCCTTTGACACGGTCGGGCTTATATTCCCCAAATCCCAGCATTGCAGAAAACTTATACGCATAGAGCCCGGCGCAGTTCACGATCCAACGCGCCATTAGGATCCCCTGATCTGTCCGGATCTCATAATTTTTCTCTTTATAAGCAAGTCCGGTCACTTCGCTGCCGAACAGATACGTCACCCCATTCATTGCCGCATTTTCCGCCAGCGCGATCGTATAAGTAAATGGACAGAGGATACCTGCCGATGGAATATAGATCGCATGATCCCCTTTCGCATTTGGTTCTTTCTCTCTTAATTCCTCCCCAGTCAGCATAGTTATCCCGGGGATCTCATTCTCAATGCCTCTATGATAAAAGGAAACAAGACGCTTCTTCTCTTCCTCTCCGAAAGCGACGATAAATTTCCCGCATCTTCGAAACGGCACGTCCAATTCCTCCGCCACTCGTTCAAACTCTGCATTCCCTTCTTTGCAGCACTCCGTCCTTAGCGTCCCTGCTTTGTGCAGGATCCCCGAATGCAGAAGCCCCGTATTATGTCCACTGACACCGTTACATACGTCCAGCTCCTTTTCAAGCACACAGATACTCAGTTTATAGCGGGAAAGCTCTCTGGCAACAGCGCTTCCTATCACTCCGCCGCCTATAATGGCGACATCAAACTGCCTACTCATATTCACCCTCTTCTTTCTCATCAAAATGCCCAATCTGTACCGCTCCCATAGGATAAACTGCAACAACCGGCTTCTTATCTTTGAATTTCTCCGTTAACCGCCCAAGGACAGCTTCCCAGTCTCCTAAAACCAAAGGGATCTGCCCTGTATAGAACTGCCCGATATCCACCGCCGACACTCCGTCCGAATAGATCATCGTCTCTATCCCGCCAAGCTCCTGCGGCGGAATATTATCGTCGTGAGGGGAAAATAAGCTCATCCCTGGACCGAACAACGCGTGGAACCCCGCTCCTTCACTTGCCGCAGTCATCGCAATGATCGTACCGTCCCGCCGGATACACCGCTCTTTATGGTGCCCGAGCACGGCAAAGCAGGTTCCGATCTGTGAATATTCCGTATCTTTTGGATACGCTGACAATACGGCAATATCCGCATCGGGAACCAGCTTTGTCCTTAAAAGCTCCTCCGCTCTTTCGCACGCCGCCCTGTGCGCCTTCACAAAATGGCCTGCAAATACATCTGCCGTCTCCATCCGGTCATTCAGCACAACATTACAGATAAAATCCAGACCCACTTTACCGACGATCTCTTCCATGTTCCTGCGCATCGGGTTATCCGGATCGCAGGTACTCGTCTTAAATGACATGCTTTTGCTCTTATCTTCATAGACAAGCGTATGATTACTATGCAGGGTCTCTATCCCGCCGATTCCTGGGATCACTGCCTTCGCACCGCCGGAATATCCCGCAAGTGTATGCGGAACGATGCATCCGACAGCAATTTTCAGTTCAGCCTCCATATAATGCCTGTTGATCTTGATGATCTGCCTGTCGTCCGCTACCGTAACGAGATCCTTTGAAAAAGGCGAGTGGTTCAGCACCGCCACACGGTCTATCACCCATTTTCCGACTTTCATCGTCATTTCCTGCCTGGTCATGGGACGGTGCCCTCCAAGCGCCAGCAAGACCTTGATCTGCGAGTATTCCATGCCTGCAGCCGTCAGTTTCTCTATGATCGGCGGTAACAGCGCTTCTCCTCTTGTCGGTCTTGAGATGTCGTCTATAATAATGCAGGCGCTTCTTCTGCCTGCCGCCAGTTCCTCTAACGTCTTTGTTCCGACCGGATGATCCAACCTGTCGGCAATCTGCTGTCCTGACAGCGTTTGTGCTTCTTTCATTCTGCATACATGGACTTCCCAGTCATCCGGAAACGATAAGATCCGGACAGACTGTTCGTACCACTGTCCCCACGGTATCTCAATTTTTTGCATAATTCTCCTCCGAAAACCCATTCTCATTTTACGAAAAATAAACCGGCTCCTTCTGCATGGCAGACCGGTATATCCCCTCGACGATCTGAACCGTCATAAAAGCCTGCTCCACTCCCGGATCATAGACCTTTCCTTCCAGCAGCCATTTCATGAAAGCCTCATGCTCTGCTTCTGCCGGCGTCATGACATGACCGCGCGGAGTCAGGGAACGGCGCGTCTCATCTAACTTATCCGAAGTTACGCACATCCGCCCTCCTGTTTCATGTATCAAACGAATCCCTTCTGTCTCTCTTAAGACAATGCCTGCGTCCGCACCAAACAGATCGACGCTTGCTTCTAACTCCTTATCCGTGTTAAGCGCATACGCCGTCTCGACCGACAGGGTCATCCCATTTTCCATCATAACAAATCCAAACGCACTGTCTTCTATTGAAATCTCATCCACGTCCCACTCTCCCCATAGATTTGCCCTGCTTCCCCGTTTCGCGATCTGCCGGTATGTCATACCTGCCGCATAGCAAAGTCTTTCACACCCCGACAGCCATAAGGCAAGATCTATGGAATGTGAACCAATGTCGATCAGCGGGCCTCCTCCCTGGATATTCTGATCCAGGCAGGCGCCCCATGTGGGAAGCGCACGCCGCCGCAAAGCGTAGGCTTTCGCATAATAAATATCCGAGATCACACCCTCTTCAAAGAGACGCTTCGCATACTGAGCCTGCTTCGTATAACGATTTTGATATGATATGTGGAGCATCTTTTTATATTTTTGCGAAGCCAAAAGCATACGCTTTGCTTCCTCTGACGATACTGCCATCGGCTTTTCGCAGATCACATGCTTTCCGCTCTCCAATGCGGAAACAGCGTACTTTGCATGTGTACTATTCGGAGTCCCGATGAACACAAGATCAATCGTACTGCTGGCAAAAATCTCTTCCACATCCTTTGCAATTACCGTATCTTTCGAACCAAATTCTGTCTTACAATATTCTGCCGCCCGTATATTCCTGTCGTAAAGCATCTTGATATGAATATGGCAATCTGCCTTTGAAATCGGGAGATGCTTTTTCTGTGCAATGGCGCCGCATCCGATAAAGGCGGCGTTTAAAATCTGTTCCATCTCTTTCCCTCCTGAAATTTGATCAGCCTTTCACCGCTCCTGACGTCACCCCTTTGATAATGTAATTCTGGAACAGAGTAAAGATCAGCACCGGCGGAATGATTCCGATGATCGAGGTTGCCGCCATGATATGCCAGCGTATGGTCGTATCTGATAACAGACTGTATACCGTCAGCGTCAATGGATAATCATTCACATTCGACAGCAGGAACAACGGAATTACAAATTCATTGTAACAATTTACGAACACAAAGATTGCGCCTACGGCAATTCCCGCCCCGCTGATCGGGATGATCACCCTTGTCAGTAATTGAAGATAATTACAGCCGTCAATTGCAGCCGCCTCGTCAAGCTCTTTCGGAAGAGATGCAAAATATCCATAATGGATCGTCACCACAAGCGCCTGGTTGACCGCGGTATAGACGATGATCAGGACAAACGGAGAATCCAGCATTCCCAGCGTATGAAACATCCTGTATAAAGCCGGCAGAATGACGATTCCCGCCATCATCTGTGTGAGCAGCAGCATGAAGCGTATGAACCTTCGCAGTTTGAACTGATATCTGGCAAGCGCGAAGGCAGCCGGCACAGAGATCACCGTCGTCAGCACAGTCGCGCTGGCAGCGTAGATAAAACTGTTCAGAAGCTTCGATCTCATCAGCACAAATGCATCCACAAAGTTTTGCCACTCAAAATAATGCGGAAACAACTGCGGTTCCAACAGATTCGAATACGGCGTCAGCGCAATGATCGCAGCCGTATAGATCGGAAGCAGTGCAAACACACAAAATAAAACAGACAATACAAAGGTGAGTGTCTTCCCCAATATCTTCTTACGTTTCATGATACTTCCTCCCTATCCATAAACCTCCAGTAGAAACAGGTAATGATGACAAGAATCGTAATTGCGATCAGAGACCATGCAGAAGAAGTCCCCATATTCTTCATGCTGAACATTTCCTGATATATACGCATGGAAATGGTCTTTGTCGCGTCAACCGGCCCGCCTCCTGTCATGCCGTATATAATATCAAATACAAGGAACGTCCATACTGTTAAAACGGTCAATGTACTTGAGGTGATCGTCTTCAGATTCGGAAGTGTTATATGAAAAAAGCACTGAACGGTTCCCGCACCGTCCACACGCGCCGCCTCATACTCGTCTGCCGGTATGGTCGTAAGCGCCGAATAATAATTCATAAATGCAAACGGCGCCGCCCTCCAGATACGTGCAAGGATTACGGATGCCAGCGCATTTTTAAAGCTTAAGAAACTGATAGATTCTTCTATCACCCCCAATTTCTTCAGCAGGACATTCACTACGCCGAAGTCCGGGTTATAGACAAAGCGCCAGCATGAGGCGACTATGATCAGGGGGATCGCATAAGGCAGCAGATTGACCGCTACAACAGCCTTTTTCCCTCTGAACCCCTGGTTGCACAGCAGCGCCAGGGCAAGCCCCAACACCATTGCCGGGATCACAGAACCGAATGTCCAGATCAAAGTGGTAAGAACTGTCTTAGGAATATCTGCCTTTATGATCGAAAAATTCTTCAACCCGACAAACGTCCCGGCGCTGGCTCCTGTGTATCCGCGAAAAGCACTTATGCAAACGTTCAGCAAAGGGTAAGCATACACAAAAGTTAACAGCACCAACAGCGGCGCAAGCGAAAAAATCAGTCTTTTTCTTTGTATCGCTTTCAAAATATCACCTCCAAATTTAATCATTGAAAAGTGAGGATACCCGCATCCGCTGCTGCCGCATGGGGCATCCTCATCCGTCTTATGGATTCTGCGATGGTTCTTTATTGATTACGGCTCGTCACATTTTCCACGCTTGCGACCGCTTCTTTCATCGCATCTTCCGCAGAAACCTGTCCCAGGATCAGCCTCTGCCATACTTCCTCCAGCGCCGTATAATATGCTCCGGGAGTCGCGCTGTTCTTTCCGATCATTCCATATAATGTCCAACTCTGCGCCTCTTCATAGAAAACCTTCCAGTAATCATATTGGAACGCCTCATTATCAAACTCCGATTCATAGAGAGGCGCGGAACCATATGCAAGATGATGTGCCGTCAATTGCTCCGGGTTCATCAAAAACTCGATCAGCTTCGCGGAAGCCTCCGCCGTTGATCCACGTGTCGCGATCCATCCATTCGTACCTGCCCAAGTAATCTTCTTTCCATTTTCGGCGATCGGAACATTTACAACTCCAATGGAGCTGCTGTCAAGATCTGCGCCAAAAGCCTCCGTAAATGTATTCACTGCCCAGGGACCGTCGATCAGCATTCCCATCTCGCCGTCCCGGATCAGAGGACGTAATTCCCCACGCCCATACTCCGTTGGAGACGTCTGGAAATAAGGGGCGAGGCTCTCTACATATTCCAATGCCTGCAACCCTTCTTCCGTATCAAATAGCGGCATACTCCCCGGATCGAGTATCGCCTGATCTGAAGCCTGGTTTATAAACAGCCCCACAAACTCTTCCAATACCTCGGATCCGGTGATCGCCGGACATCCAATGCCAGGCTTGCCGGTTTTTTCATAGATTGTCTTCGCGGCATTCAGCATCTCATCCCAGTCAGCCGGCGGTGAATCCGGATCCAGTCCCGCTTCCCGGAACACATCCTTATTGTAATATAAGACAAATGTATCTACAGAACTTGGAATATACCGGATCCCCTCCAGATCTCCCACCTCTACCAGATCCCATACACTGTCTGAAATCCGCTCCACGATCTCATCGCCAAGATATGGTTCCAGATCGATCAGCTTCGGATTTGCAGAGGAATCATGTAATTTATTGTCCCACCAGAAGATAACGTCCGGCTGTGTGTCTGCCTCAAAATATGTCGGATATGTCTGGATCCATCCCGCCCACGACTCATACATGATCTCAACTTCAATATCCGGATTGTCTTTCTCGAAGGCTTCTACCGCAGGTTCCATAAATGATGCAACCTTTTCTTCATCTCCCGGACGAAGTATCGTAATCTTAGTCTTCCCGCTCTGACCGGCATCTGGCTCTGTATCTTTTGAATCCTCGCTGCCGCTGCCGCCCGAACATGCCGTCAGCATCCCTAACATTGTGATACACAATAATATACTCATCATTTTCTTTATCTTCATAACCGAACTCCTCCTTTAACCCGGCATACACAAACGTAAGTTATCTAAGCAAGATACCCATATTCCTTCAGCGTATCTTTCAGCCGCTTCATCGTCTCATCTGGCAGCTCAGATAAAACCGGCTTCCTGCAATAACCCGCGTCAACGCCGCGCAGCTTTAATCCTTCCTTGATGATCTGAAGCCAGAGAACATCTCCGTTAGAATCTGCCTCTGAGAAAAGATGCAGATATGGACGGATCTTCTTTGTATGTGCCTCCATTGCCTCTTCCACTTTCTTTGCTTTTGCCAGATGATAGACCTCGCTGTTCTCCTTCGGGAACAGATTGCCTGTACCGCAGACCCATCCGTCGCTCCAACAGCTTAGCGTCTCCACCGGACAGACATCATATCCATAGAAGATCCCAAAATTATCGTCTGTCAGATGACGCAGGTTCTGCTGACGGAAGACGTCTGCCTGACGCTCTTTCACTGCGTCGATACAGCCCTCGTTATACAGCTTCGCCATAAACTTATCGCTCATCAGGCATGTAGAATAATACGGATTATGGTACAGCATGACAGGAATCTTGATCGCATCATGGATCGTCTTATAGTGGACAAATAATTCCTTCTCATTTGGAGCCATATACCAGGGCGTAACCGCCATGATCCCGTCTGCCCCGTCTGCTTCCGCCGCTTGGGACATCTTGACAACATCGCAGGTACGGTATGCCCCGGTAGAAGCGACTACCTTAATCCCGTTATCGTGCCCTGCCTCGATAAACGCTTTATTAACCGCGATCTGCTCATCCATTTCCAACGCCGTGATCTCGCCGGTGCTTCCTGATGGAATGATTCCGGTAACGCCATTTTCTGCAAGGAACTTCGCAAGTTCTTTGACAGCGCTAAAATTAACAGACTCGTCTTTGTTAAATGGTGTGATTACCGGAATATATATTCCGTATAGTTTTTCTTGTCTCATTTCTTTCTCTCCTTCTTTACTTTTGACGTTGTTTATAGTTTTCGAAATAATTATTCCGATTTCAAATTATCATATAACGCAATAAAATACAATAGAAAAGTATAATATTTACTATTTTTGTATATTCTGCACAAAATTCGACATTATCTTTTGTATTACTCACCTATCTGATTGACAAAAAATAGAGAACATAATATAATATCCCTAGAATACTATCATTTTTTTCAAAATGTACATTCCGAATCGAAACACCAGAAAGAAGGATAACCATGGAAAAACAGAATTCAAAAGAGGTTGAGACAATCAAGATGGTGGAACGCGCACTACATGTATTAGATCTGCTAAGAACCTCCAGATGCCGTCTTGGTGTAAATGATATTGCAAAAAAATGCGAACTGACTCCTTCAACCGCTTTTCGCATCCTAAAAACTCTAGAAAAGTCGGGTTGGGTATTCCAATTAACTGACGATCGCTATATTACCGGCCAGAAGATCAGCTTTGTCACAGAAAAGACAAATCTCTATCTTGCCCTGCAGGATATTTCGAATTTTATTATGCAGCAATTCACCCAAAAATATGACAAAGCAATGAATCTAATGGTGCGCGAGGGCACTCACGTCGTCATCTTACAACAGTCTCGCACGAACAGCTTCGTCGACTATGTACCGCCTCTGCACTCAAAACTGCCGATCTACGCCTGTTCAGGCGGAAAAGTGATCCTTTCCGACCTGCCGATCAGCCACGCAGAACAGATCATAGAAGCCTGCGAGCTTAAGCCTCTGACAAGCCGCACGATCACGAATCCTGAGGAATTTTGGAAGGAATTAAGATTGACCGCCAAACGTGGATATGCATTTGACGACAGAGAATCTACTGAGAACGGAAGCTGCATTGCGGTTCCTGTCCGCGATCCGGAAGGAAATGTTATTGCCGCACTTTCGTTCAGCGGATTTATCAGTTTAGAAAATGTAGAAGAGCTCATCCAATATCTTCCCCCGCTAAAAGAGGCGGCAGAGAAGATATCGAAGAATCTCTATGTAGTTGGAAATGATTTTCTTCCCTTGGGAAGCAGCGTATAGCTTTTGTAAAACTTTTTGTTTCAAAGAGGGGCTGTCGGGAAATAGCGATTTTTCCCCTTTTTAGAACAAAAAAGAAGAATCCCTCGGGAATCCAGTGATTTATCACATCTATTTCCCCGAGGGATTCTTCTTATCCTCTTTATTTTAGCTCTTCATTATTATTTTTGTGCACACAAAAAAAACATCCGTTTTCTTGCTTATATCCCATCAGACGCTCGCCGCAAACCTCTATCTCTTCATAAAGCTGCTGGAGCTCAGGTTTCTTTTTTCCCTTACCGTTTACAAAAGAGATCCCTTCCCCTTCTGCAATCTTCGACAGGCCGGTCTGGAGCTGTAACAGCTCCAGCGGCGAACAGTTATCAATCTCTATGATGGTATTGTTTGGAAGTTTTTTGTGCTTGGTCAGTTTATATTCCCGGTTCTTTTTGATCACTTCCCGGACTTTGTCCATCCCTTCGATAATAAACATCCGGACGTTTCCAAGTTCATATTTTTCTCCATATCCATATCCATATTCATTCAACAGGGTATTGTATCGTGCATAAAGGGCGTCTATCGTATCCAAAAGTCTGGCAAGGTGATAATTGATGCTTCCCCGCCATACAAACGTATACCGGTTCGCATTTGCTTCTATTTTTGTCCCATCTATGTAGAGTTCTTTTAGTGTAACAAGGCCTTCTTTTTCTAAACGGCGCATAAATTGATAATTCAGGTCGTCTAATACTTCACCTGTAAGTTTTTCGCCTTTAAAATCATAAAATGCATCCCGTTTTGGTTTCTCACCTTTGGCAAGCCAGATAAAAGCAAGATCCCTTTCGCATAATTCAACAATGCGGTCAACAGCCCGGACACCACGCATGTTTGCGTAGGTAACTAAAGAATACATCATAATTGGGTTGTACCCGCTTCTTCCCTTAGATGAATAACAAGCTAACAAACTTGAAAAATTTAAATCCTCCAAAACTTTTTAAGGGTGTAGACTGGATCGTCATCGGGTAAACTCAATTCGAAGAAATTAAAGTTAATTTTCTGTTGACCTAATTCAAAAAATTCGTTATAATAATTACGATTTTTCATAGTTACATTATAACATGTAACGGAGAAAAGATGGTTGTCGTTAGCCATCTTTTTTCTTTTTTTCATTAATTTTTAATGGAGGCGACGATACATATGCATCGTCGCCTCTATTCATTGGACTATCTATTTCCCGACAGTCCCTTTTAATGCAATACCCTATACCTATGTTACATGTTGTTTGGATTCTCACGCTAATACAGACAGACTGTTCGCTTTTATCTGGCAATCATTAAATTTCGAAACATCATAAGCATAAGCATTCCATGAATCTACCAATTTCTGATAAGACGTCCTCTTGTCAACCCCTTCAGAATAATAAAACTGCCGGAAACAATCTGAATTATCATAAAATCTTTTCCAATAATAATTCATCTTATATCTGTCGATAATTCCATTTTTATCTTCCTTGCTCTTGCTTCTATTCAGGGCATATTCTATACTGGCCAAAATAGTTTCCGAATAATTACCTTTTTCTTTATAAATTTTCAACATCATCGTGCTGACATCATAGATTTCAGACTTATCATATATCGGTGCTCTCTCCTTATCGTAATAAGGATCGTCATATAACCTCAGTATCCGATTATTTATCTTGTTAATGACATCATCTATACGAGTATTTACAGCCCTGGTCATCTTATCCGCAAATTGCTTTGAGACCAAACTATTCTCAGCAAACAGCTGTGTTTTTAATAACAACATTCCTGCATCCAACCCAAAACTCTCTTCATTTCCAAGACTGTCAAATAGTCCATCAAATGTTAAATCCTGCACAAGACGATTAGCCAGGGATATCTCTTCCAAACTGTATCGTTCTTCTGATGTATCTGAATCCTGCGTTGTATCACAGGCTTTCCTCAACTCCTGAGCCATATATGCAATATCATTCGATAGCCATTCATACTCTGTTCCTTCTAGGTGCGCATAATCACTGTTCTGTTTAATATACTTACTGTACTGTTGAATTTTATTATTGTATTCAGACGCAATGACATCATATATTTTCTCTTTCTCTCCAGCAAATCCATTATTCTCCAAAAAGCCTCCTACATTCTCTGCAAAAATGTCTGCTCGTTGGTTCATGACCTTAGAAACTATTGCATCTAATTGATCCATATGCTCTTCAAGCTCCGTGCCGCTAAAATGAGACTTTAAGTGTTCGGATGCAGTTACATAAGAGGCCGCAAGCCTGCTCAAGACGTAATCTAAGTCTCCGCCCCATTCAATGTCAAATGCACTTTGAAACCGGAATGCGTCCCACGAGTATTCTTCTGCATTTAACTGATCTAAGAACTCATGCGGTACATCTGAAACAGCCTCGATTGGCTTATATTTTTGATCCTTCTCAAAAATTTTTATTGGATTTGCCATCCGGTACTTATGCAAAAGAGCATTATCTTTTGTAATCTCCTCATTGCCTCCATAAAAGGAATGAATTTTTTTATCAATCAGCTTAAAAAAACCATTATGAAGTACCGGCGGTCTACCGTTTAGATTAACAAACAATGAACTATTATTAATTTGCATTACACGACCTCCCTGAATGGATAGAAATACCATTACAACATCTTATAGTATTTCGACCACTTTTAACTTGCACTTAATATTTAGTTGGAATCAGGATTTTGCCAAATAGTCATAAATATCCTTGAATTCTGCTTAAGCACCTGCCCTCCTGATGCAAAAAAGACATTATGAAGGCTATAAAAATCCACATATTTTCCTGTATCCATATCATAGATGAGATAATGGTCTCCAAAGTCTCCCCCTACATCCCAGGAATCAAATCTCCTTGGTGTTTTTCTTCCAGCCAAATCTATAAACGAAAGCGTACTTCCATTATTTACTATAGAATGGGTATACGTCCACAAAGTTCCAACATCCAATTTAACCCACAAAGCATTTTTGATTGTTCTTACGTTTGTATAAAATGTTCCCGTACTAATTGACTGTACTTTTCCATCATCTATATCATGTGTATAATATTCTGTACCACTAGGATAAACAGGCCATGAATCCTCCATGAATAAGGCTACCGGTGCATTTAAAACATTATTAAGTTGGTTCGAAACATTCATACTATTTTGATATATTGTACTTGATCCTACCCTTGTAACTATTGTTGATAAGTCATCACTCTCAAAATATACTCCTGTAACATTTGACGGACATAACGCATTAGCCGCTACTGTATATGAATCACCTACTGTTCCATCTGAATAAATATGTAATGCATAATCACCTGAAGGCACATCCTTAACCCAAACGCTCCCATCAGCAGTATTCCCTTTTAGTGTTGTTGCATAATATATTCCTTCATTCCAATCCATTAAACCTAACTCTACATAATAATTCGCATTAGGTGAATTAACCTTGAATGACAAAAATTTAGTAGATGTTACAGAGAAAAAATAATAATCATCTTTATCATCCTCTGTTAATGTCTCCGCCTTGTTTAAATAACCACCCGAAAAATCAGAGTCATTAAAAGAATATGTGGACGTATTTGAAGGTACAAGTGTACCCACATCATCAACACTATTCTCGTCAAACTCAATCAAGTCTTCCTGAATTTCACTTGATTCCACCTGTTCAACTTCATTCAGCGGGCTTGCTAATGCTGTTATTGTATTAAATATTAACAATAACATAATCGCTACTAAAGAAACTGTTTTTTTCATTTTCATTTTCCTCCATCAAATTCTAAATTACTAAAAAACTATTTTAACTTACTACATTATTATAATTTTTATAAGACGTCTTATATATTTAGTATATTACTTCTTCTAAAGATATCAACCCATTGTCCGTAAAAATGCATTTTTGGCTGTAAAAAATTTCTTTCTACACAATCAACTTCAAATACCTACTATTATCCGTCATTGCTTTTGTATTAGATAAAGTAAAATTCCTCCATATCCATTCATGAGTCCTGGGTTCTCCTTCTCCTGCGGTAATAAATAAACAACCTCCTTTGCCGGATAATAATTAAATATCTCTTTTTTATCCTCAAGAAGCTCCGATGCCTTTTCCAATATCCATAGATTCCCGCATATCCCATGACACAAACACCAACTATCTCTTCTCCAATATTCCTTCAATTTTTTATATGCTCTGCACACATCTTTTCCAAGACGCTCCTTCCATTTCTGATCTTTTACATATTTATAGCACTTCAACCTTGAATACAAAATCCCCGGTGCGCCATGACACCATGCCATAGCCCCTATATCATCTATCTTTTGTTTCCCCTCCCGCACATCCATCCAGTTATTCATCTCCGAATTATATAAGGATTCTTCATATTCCCAGATTTTCTCCGCCAACTGTTCATATTTGTCTTTCGACGTCACATGCCACAAGTGTAAAAAAGCCACCAATATCCCGCCATTCCCATGTGCCGCTCCCGCCATGGGCGGCATTCCTTCCTCCGTTATCCAGCCAATCCCACATTCTTGTTTTTTTGCTGACTTTTCCAACATATCCGCTGCACTTTCTGCTATTTCAAGATATATTTTATCTGGAATGATTTCATACAACAGCAACAATGCCTGGATTGCCCCGGCATTTCCATTAAGCAGATCATATTTCACATCTCCCTCAATTAATTGCTCTATGATTCGGACATGCCTTTGCGCATAATCCAGATATTCCTCTCCCGCCCCCTCTTGATACATCAGCAAGTATGTATATATAACCGAACCTTCCCCTTCATAGATTCCCGTATTCTGGGTTTGAAGATGTTCTAATGACTGTAAGCCTGCATCCGTATATTGGAACAGCCTTTTTTTCAGATTTTCATAAATATCGGCAATCTCCGCTCTCCTGTCCTTCCTCTTCAAGCTATACATTAACAACAGCATTCCCGCTAAACCATCGTACAGATATATATTCATCGGATAAATCGACCATCTCTTACTGCTCCCGCTAGAAAACCGCACTGTATACCAACTCACCTCATTATGCTCACAGTTCCAAACTGCATTTCGCAGTACACGTTCCGTCAATAACTCGATATTCTTCTTCAATCGGGCTGTTTTTGCAGCCTTATCCTTTTTCAAAACATTGTATTCCTTTGAACGGTATACCCCGTTCATAAACCGTTTGGTTCCATCAATCGTCATCTCCAATGCAAGTTCTATATATTCACACTGTATTCCCATATCTCTTTCACAGAATTCTTCTACTTTATGATATAACAGATCAATCGGGCTGCACGCAAAATAATCTTTGATTCTCCCGCCCTGGCTATCTCTTAGATCCGTTTCATCCATATTATAGTAAAAATAAGGAATATCACCGCCTGACAACGCCTTTACTTCCCTATCCACAATTTCTTTCTCGTCTTGCTTCCTCCCCTTTTGCATAGAATAGAGAAATTTCTCCCGATCCGCCTGATTTCTCAGCAGTTCCGGATGATAGGAACCCGACAGAACCATACTGTAACGCTGTGTATCTGCCACCAGATACCGGCACTTCAAGCCTTTCAAGCTTCCTAATAATATACGGAATTTCTCTCTTTTCTTCATAACCGCAGAATAAGCCGCCCGAAATCCCTTTTGCAGATTCTCCATATATTGCAACGGCTCCTTAAACTCTCCCCTTATCGTTGCAAGATTCTGGTTCTTCACAGATTCCGCATGTCGGTATGCAATCCTCATATCAGAAGTTCCGCCATGAACAATTACCGGAACTTTAAAGGGATATTGCTGTCCTACTGTACCACTTATCACACTGCTGTTAACGCCTTTCCCTTCCTGATTCCAGTGATAGAATGGCAGAATCCCTGTATATAATACGGATTGTGACAGTTGATAGAAGATCTCATCATTTGCAGTTACTCGGTTGCGGTTATAGCGGATATTCGTCAATGTCTCCAGATCGATCAGTACCGGATATCTGCCAAATGCAATGATATTTTCGTAATGCAAATCCTTTGTCCCCAACAGATAGGTCAAAAACAGCTGTACGCCTATCCGTTGATAATAGTCTTCTAATTCCTTCTGCGAATCACAGGCTGCATAACCGACAATAGAGCACCAGCTATGGTCTGGATATGATAAGATTGCATAGTCATATTGGCTAATCCCAGTCTCTTTGGATAACCATTTCAGCATATCAACATATCTCATTTCATTATCCATTGATCGGGGTTTGTATAAAATCTCTACTTCATTATCCAGTAGAACCCTTACCACACAACGCCCCTTATTATGTACATCCGAAAAACCGCCCTTGATCCTGTGGATACTCCGCACTTCTTCCCCTTGGCAAAACACCTGCTGTATCGCCTGCCTGTCCTTCTGAAAGCATTCTATGATGTTAGCATAAAATGCCACCATATTCTTCACTGCTTCTTCTGTGCACTGGCATAGAACAGGATAACATGCAAATGTTCTTTGCAGAAATTCCTCTTTTTTAATTATCTCTTTGCAGAAATATTCGTATTTTTCTTTTGAATCTTTTCCCTTTAAACCTCCACGGTTGTCATAGTCATGCATTTCTACAATTAATGTTCGGATACAAAGCTTCTGCAAACGATGTGCCAACTGTTCTTTAAAATCCGGAAATATACTTTTCAAAGTATTCGTATCTCTAACTTTCTGTTGCAGCAAATCAAGTCCAGATTCAATCAACGCTTCATAAAATCCTCCAAAAAACATTCCATTTACCCTTTTCCCTTTATCACTTCTAATATACTTTTAATGGCGCCTGAAATTATTCATGTGTATCAGAATAAAAAGACTGTTGCAAAAATAGTAATCTTACAATACATAGCTATAAAATTTATATCGCCACACATTGTATGAATCTATCGTTTTACAACAGTCTTTTTATTTTTCTTAAATTAACAACATATTAATGTAAAATATGTACCGCACATCAAAGTACTTGTAGATGCACCTTCTACTTGTTCTTCCTTCGGGATTAACTTCTCTATTTCCCCAAGTTCCACAGATAAATCTCCCGCATAATCTAAATTTGAATTTTGCTGCATACTGCGTTCCTCCTTAATATTTTATTTGTTTTATAAGAACAAAAGCTTAACTTGAAAAGCTTTGTCTCTACTTAAATATGCAATCGTACCATCATATTTATTCAAAATTCGTTCCACATTTTTTAATCCGTATCCATGTCTCATTTTATCCTTTTTCACAGATACTGGTTTCCCCTTCTCCATAACCGGCGCTTCGTTGACAGAGTTTTCTATTTTTATAAATAATAACTGTTTTTGATTCTCTATCTTTACAGATATCCATTTATCCGCATTATCGTCCATTCTCATACATGCCTCAATCGCATTGTCAAGAAGATTCCCTAACAAGGAACAGGTGTCGCTGTCATCAAACATCCACTCAGCAATCGGTACTGCCTGTATTGTAAATGTTATACCATCCTGTTCTGCCAGGGTTCTCTTCTGCTCCAGAATCATATCTGCTACCTGGTTGCCTGTCCAGACTCTTCTCTTGATATCAAAAAAACTCTGTTCTATTTCTTCTATATATTTATCTATCCCTTCATAATTCTCTTCCATCTTAAAATGCTTTAAAACTAATATATGATTCTTCAGATCATGGGATAACTGCCGATTCTTTTCCATGACAGTTTCTAATTCTGTATACTTTTGTGTCACCATAGTGTCACGCATAATCAGCAATTCCTTCTCCCTTTCAAGCGTCTTGTTCTTCAAGTACACGATTCCGGTAAAAAGTGTAATCAACAAAACACCTATGAGAGACAGCCCCGCTGTTCCTGCTTCCTGTTCTCTGCCCTCAAACATCATATTTACAATTGCTATCTGATAATACCTTAGCATGAAACACATAATAATCGCAATCGCCAATAATAGACTCTGAAATTCACGTATATATACTTTATCAAATTTGTGTCTGACAATCTGATATACACAACACGCAATGATAATCCTTACACAAAAAAAGAGGATACATTCCATTCTTGAATTCGCATATAAATAGACCACATTTTTAAACTCATGTCTTAATACTATCATACTCACAAAAGCAACAAGAAAATCCGCCAACGCTACTAAGGTATAGTACAAAATAATTATGATAATTCTTAAAAATCTATACTGCCCATTTATCAGTATCATACATATACATGTAGCAACGACAGATACAATAAATGCAATCTGCGAAAAAAATATCAGACTACGATTTCCCCCTAAATTTATACCATTCCCGACAATACTTGCATATAGAATTATCCAATCTTTTTTTCGAAAATATTCTTTCTCTAATACCGTTCCGCATAACAGCCAGTACAACATCCCCACTTCAAAAAGAGAAATTCCTATAAGAAGAACCTTAATACCCATTACAGATTCCCCCTATACAGACTAATCTGCTCTTTTATTTTTTTGAAGCTGATTCTATTAACAAAAATCCTTGCCCCATTATCCATATGAACCATACCGTCCTTCATACTTGCAATATGAGAAACATTTATAATATATCCTCGTTCAATTAAAATAAATTCATCACTTCCCAACTTCTCGCTCAGCTTTTTTAATGAGATTCTTTCTTTATAAATAGCATGTTCAGTTATATAGCAAATATATTTTGATTCCTTTTCCTTCTCTATGTATATTATATCTCAATAATACACTCGCACCTTACTCGTCGGTGTGCCAATCATCCTGAACTGCTGTTTCTCCTTCTTCACACGATCAATCAACTGTCTAAGGATAGGCGGCAGCCTCTTTTCCATATCTTCTTTGAGAATATATTGATACGCCTCTATTATATAGCTCTCCGCTGCATATTCAAGATATGCCGTCAGAAATACCAGGTATGGCCCGCCCCCCTCTTCATGCAGTCTTTTCCCTAACTCCAGTCCGCCCATATCCGGCATATCAATATCTGAAACCAGGATATCAAACTGATCTCCCTGTTCTATCGCCTGAATAAAGTCTTTCGCCCGTGTATAAACAAAAAAGTTCACCTCATCCTGCGGCAAAATTTCATTCTCAACACACTTTCTAACATCTTCTAGAATTGCTATCTCATCATCTATAAGTGCAATATTCATCATTTGCCCTCTCTTCTAGTCAATTCCGTCCACCTTACGCTTATAAGAATAACATAAATTAAATTTTTTTCATCCCTTTGTCCTTAAAAATTCATTTTTGACCGTGAAAAATCCCAAATCCTCGCTTTCATTCTGCAAGAATATAATATTTACCCTTATTTACATTATGAAACACAACTTCCTCATCCCGTACATAGAGCTTACAGGTATTCTCCCACAAAGTATTTTCCCCATCCTGCTTTATCACCCTTCCGCAATGATATGTATATTCTCCTATCTGCCTGTTTCGGGTTTTTTCTATAATATCCTCCACTGCATCAGATATTTTCATCGACTGTAAGCCCGGGTTCCATTTCCCCAGCAGCCGGTTAATCCGCATCTTCTTCAATGGAACTTTCTTACTTCCCCAACTTCGTTTTGGAAACACCTCTTCCTCTTTCTCTCCAAGAGCATCCAATACAGCCTGAAATTCTTCTTCCCCACTTTCATATGGATACCCCATTTCCAGATAAGCATAGATATGCCATACTGCTTTGTCCAGATACCTTACATCCCCTGTTGTCTCATACTTTTCCCTAAGCCAGACGACACTTTGCTCCAATGCATCCTTGCTTGATAATCCCAAGTCTTCTATGTTACGGACACCCAATTTGATACTTTCTACTTCCATACCATTGTATCTTTTCATTTCATACTCCTTTATAAAATCCACACGTTACATGCCATGCATTATATCAGAAAACGTCTTTTACTGCATCATATTGTCCGTAAAAACTATGTTTTTGGCTTCCAAAACAAAAAACACTTATTCCCCATTTCCTATCCGTTCAAGTAACTCCATATATTTCTGCTGGTAATCATCCACTCGGCTCTGCGTGTCAGTGCGCAGTCGTTCCATTTTATCTGCATATTGCTGTTGTATTTCAAGTAATTTTCTTTCTGCCTCAAAACTGTTTCTTTCATTTTCATTTTGGACTTCCTTCAACTGTTGCTCTAATTCCCTGATTTTTCTCTTGTTCTCTAATTCCAAGGCAGTCATTTCGTCCCTATGTGCCTGCTCCTGTTCCTGAATCTTTTGAAGTGCATCCTCTGCCTTTTTTACAGTCTCCTTCATATTGGCATTCTTTTCACGCAGCTCCGCACAAGATTCATTCAGCGTCTGATTAAGCGCGTCTTTATCTGCCATTTTTGCTCTGAAATCCCGCTCTGTACCTTCCACTTTACTTTCCAGCCTACGTACCTCATCATAAAGAGATGTGTTTTCTTTCTGCAATTCGCCTGCTCTTTTATTCGCGCTCTCCACTTCATCTGCCATTGCCAGATTCTTCTTCTGTAGATCCTGTATGATTTCATCTTTTGATGTAAGCATCGTCGCATATTCTGTCCGGACTGTTTCTTTCATATTATGCTTCGCTTCCACTGAATCCATGAACATCCTTGTCAAAATACTAATATAAGCTTCGAACTGCTCCACCTGCTCTTTATCATCTCCAAGAGAAATTTTCTTCCCCTGCATCTCATAAGCTTCAATCAATCTCGAAAAAGCGACCTACTGCCCCTCCCCCATCTCCGTACATATCGCCTTTATTTTTTCTGCCGTCTCATCATCAATCCTATAAGACCTCGGTTTCAGTTCACCCATTCTTCCATCCTCCTTTAATACGAATCCCCATATATCCTACAACAATCATATCATACCCTTCTCATTCATACAAGCTGGATTTCTAATATATAAGCACTATTCGTAATACACTACATTGTATTATTCTATTAAATTTATAACTCAAACTTCGCACTTGAATAAGTGCGTATGCACCTTGAAAATTCACTAATAATTGGCATAAAAATAGCATGAATGCCGTCTGGTTTGGTAAAATTGAGTTGTTCAGAAACAATTAAAACCGGAGGACTCATGCTATGAATAAAAGTATAACACAAGACACTCTGAATGATAACCAGATTTCTAAAACTATCCGAAGTTTTTTTACAAGATTCCATATTTCTTCTGCATTGAAATCTGCTAATGCCTATAAGAGAAAAGGAATTCCTGTTGCGGAAATCTTTCAGTAAAAGGAACCGTTCCAAAAAAGTGGAACTTCTCGCAAAAGTATACGATCACGCAAAACATGCTTATAAATTTGGCTTTCGAATGCTTACATTGGGCTGGTCAGACGGAAGTACGTTCCTCCCAGTTAGCAGTGTGCTTCTTTCCTCCGAAAACAAGAAGAATCGAATCACCGAAGCAACAGCCTTGGATAAAAGAACTGTCGGATATAAAAGGCGTCAACTGTCTATGCAAAAAGGAACATCCGCAATGCTGGAATTGTTAAAACAGGCTAAAAATATTGCAATTCCAGCAAAATACGTCCTTTATGACAGTTGGTTTTCCTCGCCAAGTTCCATCCATGCTGTGAAAGAAATCGGATATGATGTCATTGCTATGGTTAAGAACACGCCAAAAATGTTTTTCCGTTACAACGGAGAAGATATGTCCTTAATAGCCATCTTCAACAAAAACAAAAAGCGTAGAGGACGTTCCAGATATCTTCTATCTGTGATGGTTGATGTGGTAAAAGATAGAAAAGTCATTCCGGCCAAAGTGGTCTATGTCCGTAACAGAAACAGACGAAAAGAGTATCTCTGTATCATTTCATCAGATACGAAATTGGATGAAAATGTTTTCCCCTTTTTAGAACAAAAAAGAAGAATCCCTCGGGAATCCAGTGATTTATCACATCTATTTCCCCGAGGGATTCTTCTTATCCTCTTTATTTTATCTCTTCATCATTATTTTTGTGCACACAAAAAAAATCATCCGTTTTCTTTTTTACGAACTCTTTTTTATGCTGTTTTCTCATCTATTTTTCCTTCGAATTTTTTCAACTTTCCATGAAGGAATCGATGATATTTGTTTATATTTCGGCCAATTGCATACAGCATGAATTCTTTATACACTTTTTCTTCCTTGCGGTAGTTGAACTTTCGGAACTTTTCGTTTTCTTTTATATCCCCAAAATGTCCTTCTGTCTGGATCGACCGGGTCTGACGGTTGATGACCCCTTTTCTGCTCTGGATATTTACATGAGATTCTGCCTGCAGTTCCTCCCATCGTTCATTGATCTTCATTACTTTGTTTTTGTCCTGGTCCTTATCCGCATTGTATTTATAAAGACATTTTTCTTTGTGTTTACATCCTCCGCAGTCTGCACATCCGTACACCTCAAATGTCTGGCTGTATCCCTCCTGCTGTCTCTTTTCTGTCCGGATATGATGAAGCTTCCGTCCGTCGCGGCAGATATAATACTTCTCTCCTTCTGACTCTTCACAGGCCATGTTGTAATGCTTACTGATATCTTCCCTGTATGCTTTGGTTTTCCTTTTTTCGTGATCCTGCAGTTTGATATAGCTGGCGATTCCTTTCTCCTTCAAATATAGCAGATTTTTCTCACTGCAGTACCCGCTGTCGGCCGTTACTTCCTTAAGGACATCGCCGAACGCTTTTCTATGCTTTTCCAAAACTGGTATCAATGTATTGTAATCGGTCCTGTCATTGCTGACATATCCGTGGACGATAAAATAATTCTCTATAGCCACCTGTACATTATAGGCTGGTTTTAACTGGCCATTCTTCATATGGTCCTCTTTCATCCTCATAAATGTGGCTTCCACATCCGTTTTTGAATAACTGTTCCGGTCTTTCCCCATGATCTCAAAGCATTGCTTATATCCCATCAGACGCTCGCCGCAAACCTCTATCTCTTCATAAAGCTGCTGGAGCTCAGGTTTCCTTTTTCCCTTACCGTTTACAAAAGAGATCCCTTCCCCTTCTGCAATCTTCAACAGGCCGGTCTGGAGCTGTAACAGCTCCAACGGCGAACAGTTATCAATCTCTATGATGGTATTGTTTGGAAGTTTTTTGTGCTTGGTCAGTTTATATTCCCGGTTCTTTTTGATCACTTCCCGGACTTTGTCCATCCCTTCGATAATAAACATCCGGACGTTTCCAAGTTCATATTTTTCTCCATATCCATATTCATTCAACAGGGTATTGTATCGTGCATAAAGGGCGTCTATCGTATCCAAAAGTCTGGCAAGGTGATAATTGATGCTTCCCCGCCATACAAACGTATACCGGTTCGCATTTGCTTCTATTTTTGTCCCATCTATGTAGAGTTCTTTTAGTGTAACAAGGCCTTCTTTTTCTAAACAGCGCATAAATTGATAATTCAGGTCGTCTAATACTTCACCTGTAAGTTTATCGCCTTTAAAATCATAAAATGCATCCCGTTTTGGTTTCTCGCCTTTGGCAAGCCAGATAAAAGCAAGATCCCTTTCGCATAATTCAACAATGCGGTCAACAGCCCGGACACCACGCATGTTTGCGTAGGTAACTAAAGAATACATCATAATTGGGTTGTACCCGCTTCTTCCCTTAGATGAATAACAAGCTAACAAACTTGAAAAATTTAAATCCTCCAAAACTTTTTTAAGGGTGTAGACTTTTTCATAGTTACATTATAACATGTAACGGAGAAAAGATGGTTGTCGTTAGCCATCTTTTTTCTATTTTATCATTAATTTTAATGGAGGCGACGATACACATGTATCGCCGCCTCCCATGCATTGGACTATCTATTTCCCGACAGCTCCGCGGCAGTCGCCAAATGGACGTGCAAGCACGTCCGCATGGCTCGTTGCCCGCGGAAATAGTGCCGCAGCGTTTTCGGTGTGATACGATCCGAATACTGAAAGATACGGGCTTTCTGACCTGCGCTCCTTTAAGTATTCCCGGATTGCATGGACGAATAAACCGACACACTCCGTTCTCCGAAGCCCTGAATAAGCGTACAGGGTGACAATGGCATAAACCCGTTTGCTCCCGAAGAGTACAAACATACAGATGTGAATTTAAAACGGACAGCAATCTGTATTCATCCGTTTTTTTCTGAAATCTCTTGATATTATTCCGCTAACTGAATATAATATATATAGCAAAGGAAAGGAGCCGGAGCGGAACATGAAATTCATAACGACAACGGAAGCTGGCAGCAAGTGGAACCTCTCCTCACGACGCGTAGGAGTCCTGTGCAGTGAAGGCCGAATCCCCGGAGTCCAGAAAGCCGGCAACACCTGGCTGATTCCGGACGATGCCAAAAAGCCTGGCGATGCCCGTATAAAAAGCGGTAAGTACAGGAAAACAAAAAACGAAACGGAGGATGCATCAAATTGATTGACATTGCTTCTATATTACAATCAAATGAGCATGTTAATATCGAAGTGAAAGCTGCGGGCAAAGGGATACCGAACAGTATCTGGGAAACATACTCTTCATTTGCAAATACCTTTGGCGGCGCCATCATTCTCGGTATTGAAGAAAATAAAGACACAAAGGAATTTATTCCAAAAGGAATCCATAATCCCCAGCAGATGCTCTCTGATATCTGGAATATGTTAAACAACCATCAGAAAATCAATAATAATATTTTGCTTGAACACCATGTATACAGCGCCCGGTATGGGGATATGGACTTCATCGTCATCGAGGTTCCCCGTGCAGATCGAAGGGACAAACCTGTATATATCGGCCAGGACATGTTCAAAGGAACGTTCAAGAGGAACCACGAGGGGGACTACCACTGTTCTGCCGAGGAAGTAAAAGCTATGCTTCGCGATCAGGCAGATACGCCACAGGATGCGCTGCTCCTGGAAAACCTCCTGATAAATGATTTGAATCAGGAATCGGTTCACCGCTACCGGATCATGTTTAATAATCTGAAACCGGATCATGTATGGGGAAAACTCGCAGACGATGAATTCCTTATTAAAATTGGCGCAGCCAAAAAAAGCCGGGAGGACGGGAAAATCCATCCCACACTCGGCGGGCTTATATTTTTCGGTGATTTTATAACCATCACGGAAGAACTGCCAAACTATTTCCTGGATTACAGGGAACGGCTTTCAAATGAAACACGCTGGTCTGACCGCGTCTGCTCTGGCGATGGAAATTGGAGCGGCAATATATTTGACTTCTATTTCAAAATCATTGACCGTCTGACTGCTGATGTAAAGACGCCATTTAAACTGGATTCTAATATGCAGCGTATAGACGACACCCCGATACACCGGTCACTCAGGGAGTGTCTGGCCAATGCCCTTATCCATGCCAGCTACTATGGCCGTCGCGGGATTGTTATTGACAAAGAATTCCGTAAGATTACGATTTCAAATCCGGGAACTTTCCGCATCAGTATTGACGAGGCTATTGCCGGAGGTATCAGTGATGCGAGAAACGGCAGAATATTTAATATGTTTTCGCTTATAAAGGTAGGCGAACACTCTGGACAGGGCCTGTGCGATGTATATAATAACTGGGAAATAAACGGCTTTAAAAAACCAGAATTGCAGGAAACAACCGCTCCTGACCGTATTACACTCACACTTGAGATAGAAATTGACAGTAATCGTGAGAGCAATGACAGTAATGATGACAGTAATCTGACAGAAAATGAAGCAAGAGTAATCACAGTTCTTCGCAAAAACAGTAGCCTCAATGCAACACAGGTTGCAGCAGAAACAGGGCTTTCTGTATCTACTGTCAATAGAGTATACAAAAGCTTAAAAAATAAAAACTATATTGCCCGTGAAAGCCTGACTCGCGGCAAATGGATCATTCTGAAATAAGATGATGATGATAATATGCCAAGACAGTTCAAAAACAACAAGACTGATTATCATAAATGCCGCCACACACTGCGACTCAGCATCAAAGGCACCGATATTCAGATCAAAATGTTTGACGATCGGATTGTTGTAGAAAGCCCTGGGAATATCTGCAATATTTCATAGGGCTTCCGGGTTATCAGGAAGAACCACCGTTTGATGCAAGTACCCTTGTCCTTTTCCGGAAACGTTTGTCTCCTGAACTCATTATGGAAGCCAATGACTATATTTTGAATCAGGATGATGATAAGAAGGATCCTCCGTCAGAGGATTCTTCTGAAAAGAGGGATTATGAAAAGGACCAGGAAGATGCAGGCAATGAGGGGACATCAGTCTCCTTGCCGCAGTATGCGCCGCGATATACAGATAGCCAAGCCCGTTGATCCCTGACTGGAGAATCACGCTTCCCGCCGAGATCAGACAACTCATAACTCCCATGGACAAGCCCTGCTCTGTCATCTCCTTATAAAGCGAGGGATTCCCCTTAAAATTCTCTCTTTCCGGTATCAGCATCGGCGCCGCCTTTGCTATGTAGATCAAGGCAGCATCGGCAAAAAGATCTTTCCATTCAAAAAGTCTGTTCCCGGCGCGCGGCTTTCTGTTTTCAATATGATTGCTTTTTGTGCCATTGACGCGTATCCTTCTTTCATCAGACGTTATACTTCGTCTTAATATTGATATCCGTATACTGGAATTCTTCTTCTACCTTCTTCCCCTTTTGCAGAAGATCCGCCAGGATCAGCGGCGGCTGATACCCCTGTACATAAGCCTCCTGATCAATGAGGAAGTCCGCCACATCATCTGCAAGCGCATTCCGGTTATTCGGCGTCAAGTCATAGATCACGGTAAATGGACGCCTCTCAAGTTTCAGCTTCTCATAGGCTCTTGCGATCCCTTCCTGCCCTCCTGATGCCGCAAAGATCCCGTTGATCCCCGGCACATTCAGAAGTGTATTCACAACGATCCGCTCCACCTCATCTCGATCGTCAAAGCTCCCCTGTACGCCCGCAAGTTCAAGATCCGGAAAGGAATTCTTAAGTTCCTCCACGAAGCCGTCCACCCTTTCATTATTCACATGATTGCTGAAAAATCCCGTGATCACAAGGATCTTCCCTGTCCCTCCGGTCAGCATCCCCAGAAGCCCCGCCGCAGTACGTCCGCTCTTACGGTTATCCATCCCCACATAACAGCTCCGCTTCGTCCCCACGATATCTGAATTAAAGGTCACGACCGGTATCTTCTTTTCCTCGATCAGCCAGTTCAGCTTCATGCGGATACTCTCACAGTCTACCGGCATCACCGCCAAGCCATGGATCCCCTCCCGCACCAAAGCATCTATGGCGTCAAGCTGTTCCTCTTCATCTACGGAAAGTCCCTCTCTTACCAGGAGCGCAATCCCTTTCTCCGCAAGTTCCTCCGCCGCCTGCCTGATTCCTCGGTTCACTTCCAGCATAAAAGAAGATCTGGCAAGCTGCGTGACGACTCCGATCCTTAACTTCCCTTTTGAAGAAATAGATCTCTTCCTGTTCTTAGGCGCGTATCCCATCTCTTCTGCTATCTGCCTGATCTGATCCGCCACCTCGGGATTGATCCGCCCGCGGTTATTTAACGCTCTGTCTACGGTTCCCCTCGATACGCCCGCCTTATCTGCAATCTGCTGTATTGTTACTGCCATGGTAGTTCTCCTCTTTTACTTTCTGTCTGTCCTGATAAAATATTAACCTTATCGTATCATAAAAGATAAAAGCACGCAAGGTTCTGCGTGCTTTTTATCATATCCTTTCATACCCCAATGGCTCATATTAGAAAAAAGACTTGTATAAACCTGAAAAATAGGCTACCTTATAAATAAGATTAGTTCTCGCAATGGAAGGAGTGGATTTATGGGAACCTACTTAAACCCCGGCAACAGCGGATTTGAAGAAATCAGGGGCAGCTATTATGCCGACAAGTCCGGATTAATCAGCCTGATCAATCAGACCATTGGCACAAAACAAAAGCTGACCTGTATTAGCAGACCCCGCCGTTTTGGGAAATCTTTTGCGGCGCAGATGTTATGCGCCTATTATGACAAGACCTGTGATTCATCCTCACTATTTGATGATCTTGCCATCGCTAGGGATTCACATTATACCAGGCATCTGAACCAATACGACGTCATTTATCTGGATATGACCGGTATAATCGGCGAAGCGCCTCCAACAGACATCGTTTCTTACACCAAGAGAAATATCATCCGTGAACTGACAATCCGTTATCCCGAACTGGAAGCAGAAGAAAGCTTCACCTCCACATTGATCAATGCCACAGAATTAACCGGAAACCGGTTTATCATGATCATTGACGAATGGGATGCACCCATCCGGGAATTCAAATACAATCGTCAGGTAAGACAGAATTACCTGGATTTCCTGCGGATGTTGTTCAAAAACAGCGGGGCTACTTCCCAGATTTTTGCCGCTGCATATATGACAGGGATTCTGCCGATCAAGAAAGACGGCTCACAATCGGCAATATCCGATTTTAAAGAATTCACAATCCTTGATCCGGGTAAATATGCCAGGTTCACCGGTTTCACAGAGGAAGAAGTCCGCGAAATCTGCGATATATACCACATGGACTTTAACCAGGCAAAAAACTGGTATGACGGATATTCTTTTGACCGTGTCCATTCCATGTACAATCCTTATTCCGTTATGAGCGCCATGCAAAGCGGAAAATTCAGATCCTACTGGAAGAAATCGGCCGCAGCAGAGGCTCTTCTGACCTATATAGACATGGATGAGGACGGTCTCCAGGACGATGTTATAAAGCTTGTCAGCGGTGAAACGATCGAAGTTGATACAGATGGATTCGAAAATGATCTTGAGACATTTAAAGATAAAGATGATGTCCTGACACTCCTGATCCATCTTGGGTATCTGACTTACCAGGAAGATGGACAGGGAACAGGAAGCGCCAGGATCCCCAACAATGAGATCCGTACGGAATTCAATAAGATTCTCCGCCGGGGAAAACATTCAAGCCTCCTTCGCCTGATCCGTGAATCTGACCAATTGCTCTCAAAGACGTTTGCACAGGATGCAGATGCCGTAGCAAAAGCAATTGCTGCAGTCCATGACTCCAACTATGCCCCACAGTTCTATAATAATGAACAAGCCTTACGGGCAGTTGTAAAATATGCTTACATTACATGTGTAGATCAGTATCTTAAGATTGAAGAATTACCTTCCGGCCATGGTTATGCAGATATCGTGTATATCCCTAAAAGGCAGTCTTTTCTGCCGGCCATGGTCATTGAATTAAAATGGAATCACACAGCAAACGGAGCCATTGCCCAGATCAGGAACCGGAATTATCCTGCTGTTCTTGAAAATATCAGCAATGAGCTGCTTCTGGTCGCCATCAATTACGATGCGAAGACAAAATTGCATACATGCATCATTGAAAAACAAGAATTATCATGAACATCATTCCCATGCAACCTCAGTTTGCGCATATGCAAAACAGGGTTGGTAGCTTAATTTTATAAAGCATAGTATAATCCGGATAAATTCACAACACGATCGACAGGAGGTAATATACTATGAGTTTCGGAGATAATCTTCGTGCAATCAGGAAACAGAGAAATATCTCACAGGAAGACCTTGCCGGACGGTTAAATGTCAGCCGCCAGGCAATCTCAAAATGGGAACAAAACAGCGGGTACCCCGAGATGGAGAAGGTGATCCAGCTCGCCAAGATATTAGATATCTCCCTGGATCATCTGGTTCTTGGACAGACAAAAGAAGAAAAAAATGACAATCGGGTCTCTGCCCCATCCGGGCGGATCCTGATTAAAAGCCAGGACGGGAAGCAGCTTGCCGGCTGTTATAAGGTACTGTCTGCCCGCATATCCTGCTTTAAAAAATCTGCCGGTATGATGCCTCAATATGCACTTTACGGGGTAGATTCACACTCTGTCTGGGGAGAATCGAAAATATTCCTTGGCTACTACAGCGATGCTGACAGCGTCCGGGAAGAGATCGATCAGATTCTTCGTGCGATTGAAGACGGCGTTGTCTCTTATGAGCTAAAATATGCCGTCCCGGAACCCAAATTCTCCCTTGGCAGGGAACTTAAGAATCTTCTTAAGATTTAACCAATCCGGTGAATTTGATGACCACGCCAAGTCTTCTCACTGGTCCAGTAATATTACGGTCACCTCTCTCGCAATGAACTTCGAATATCTGATCGCAGACGTGTACCATCCCGCCCCAGACATCCCGGAAGGACTTGAAACCCGGACGGTTCCTGCATTTACCTGGGCAGTCTTCCCGTGCAGGGGAGCGCTGCCAGATTCCATGCAGGATATTAATGTCAAGATCTTCTCCGAATGGCTTCCTGCCCTGAAGGATTATTGATCTGGTCAGAACTCCCAATATCCGATCCGCAAGGTCAGGCTCTGCCGCTCCATATACCGGTACACCAGAAGCGGAGCGCCCATACAGGTAACGCTAAGCGCCGCCAGGATCACAAGCATCGTATCCCATGGATAGCAGAATCTGAAATATGCGATTCTGCTGTCCATATATAGGTGGAGCAGTCGCATGATCCCGCTCCCCGCCGTAAGCACAAGAGCCACGATAATTCCACAATAGATGCCGCCCTCCGCAGTCAGCATACGCTTCATCTGCCTCCCGGTCATTCCTACACTCTCCATCACAGCCAGTTCCTTCTGCCTTGTAAACATTCCGGTAACCGACACATTCAGATAATTCAAAAGTCCCATCAGAATCAGTATCAGGCTAAGCGCCCCCATGATAATCCTGTTGGTTCGGATGTAGCTCTGTGCATCCGCAAGATCATCTGATTTACAGTTTACATACATCACTTCCTGCCCATTCTTGCGATTTCCTTCCTGGATGATCTGATGAATCTCCGATTTCGCAGACGGTTCCATACCCGCTTCCACGTCAAAATCTATCCCAAAAGTCTTCTCATCCGTCCCAAGCTGCGAAAAACCTTCCTCACTGACCAAAAAATACCAGATCCCCGGTCCGAACCAGGTCTGCTTAAGCTTCGGAAACTCCTTCGCCTTTACATCCAAATACCCGCATACTTTCAGATCGGCCGCTTCGCCATATAATGCATCTTCTGTCTCCTGTCCGGACGAAAGACGCCAGAATGTACCCACCGAACCAATCCTGCTGTCTGCATCTTCTTGCAGGGACGGCGAAAGTTCATGATGATGAATCAACAGTGTTCCCGTTCCGTCCCGCAGACTCTCCATATCCGCATCCAGATTATTTCTGGCAACGTATTCTTCCAGTGTCCGGATATAGGACTCATCCACAATCTGCACCGTTGCGATATCCGGTGCCTGCGGCTGTTCTATTTTCTCCTGTCCCTGCTCTCCTTCCTGTATTTCCTGCTGTGTAGCCTCCCCTTCCTGTCTCACTCTCTGCTTGGGTTTTGCTTCATCTACACCTTCATCCGGCTCTGCTGCATCCATGAGCGGTTCCCACGCCTGATCTTCTGTATCCAGCGCCAGGTACGCGCCCCGGACAACCCTGACACTTTCCGAGTCAATTCCCCTGACAAGCAGGAGCTTTTCCTTGATCTCTTCACTGATCAGCGCATAATCATCCCGATAATATGCCGCGTCACCCGTCAGGATAAGGGAGTGGCCGCCGATGCTAAAATCGCTTTTCTTCATGATAGAATTGGTATAATCCGTACCCCTCGAAAGAACTACGGACCCAAGCGCGGTCGTAACGCCATGCAGCCACATCCAACGCCTCAAGCCCGGAGACATACTGCCCGCCTGCATACGCTTCCCCGGCATTCTTCATCCTTCCCACATCACTGATATAGTCAAGCTCACCAATGGCTTCATACTGTTCCATGGTTCCTCGTTCCAGATATGTCGTCGCAGCAGTTCCCGATCCTCTGACTGTCTGCAGATATTCTGCGTCAATCTTCCCAAGGGCAATACTGAATACTGCGCACAGCACGACGATACTCAAAGCCGCCGTCCCCGCAAGAATCACGCTTCTTCCCCTGTGGCGCCGAATGCTTTCCCTTACAAGAAGCCTCACTGCCTCTTTATTATTATTCGGGATGTTTCTCTTAAACAATCTCATCAACCTCCCTCCCGTATCCTGCCGTCTTCCATCGGAAGAATCCGATCCGCCATCTGTGCCATCTCTTCATCGTGGGTTACCGTGATCACCGTCTGGTTAAACTGCCAGACACAGGTCTTTAGAAGGCTTGCCACCTCCATACTGGACCTGGAATCCAGATTTCCGGTAGGTTCGTCGGCAAGGATAATGGCAGGCCGCATACACAGCGCCCTTGCGATCGCCGCCCGCTGCTGCTGTCCGCCTGATAAGGCTGCCGGCATCTGTTCAAGCTTTTCCCTGATCTTAAGCAGGCTGACGATACGCTCCAGGAATTCCTCATCCGGACACTGCCCGTCCAGACGCAGGGGCAGAACAATATTCTCGTACACATTCAGAACCGGCACCAGATTGAACTGCTGAAATACAAACCCTACATTGCGCCTGCGAAATATCGTCTTCGCTTCCCGATTCATCCCCTGAAACCGCTGTCCCCGTATATAGATCTTCCCCTCCGTCGGTTCATCTAAGCCTCCGAGCATATTCAGAAGCGTCGTCTTCCCGCTCCCCGAACTACCCACAACCGCGATGAATTCCCCTTCATTGACAGACAAGTCCACGCCGTCCAGCGCCCTTACCTCATAATCACCGTTGCCAAAATATTTTTTCAGCCCGCACGTCTTTACAATCTCCATATACTTCCTCCATTCCTGTAAAATGTATTGTAATAAAGTATAAAGAAAAAATCTATCAATCTTCTATCAAACTGAAATAAATTTCAGCCAGTGTCCCATCCTTTTTTCGTTTCAGCCGCACGAATCCCTGATGCAGCAAGACGATCTCCCGCGTCAGATACAGACCGATCCCGAAGCCTTCCTTCTTCGCCGCACTCTTCCCCCTGTAAAATCGCTGAAACACCTTCGCCTCATCCTCCGGCTCAATTCCGATCCCATAATCCCGCACCCAGATACGGACAAACATCTCATTTGCCTCAGCTCCAATCTGAATGCTTCCTTCGCTGTCACTGTATTTCACCGCATTATCCAGAAGATTATACACCGCTTCCGAAATCCAGTTCGCGTCATGCCGGTATCCGATCCGCTCCGGGAAACAGGGGCAGATGTCAATCCCTTTCTTCTGCGCTTTTTCTTCCGCCTGCATGAGGGCACCGCGAAGCGTAGGAAGCAGATCTTCCTCTCCGAGCGCTTTGCCGCCTCCAGATACTGCGCGCGCCTGCCACCGTCCTGCTCGTCCCTTAAAAAATCCAGATACGTCTCGATATTGGTAAGCGGCGTGCGAAGCTGATGAGCAATCTCTGTAATCAGCTTCTTGATGGAGTCCCTGTCATGCTCAATCCTGGTATGGTATCCCCTGGTCATATTCTGGAGTCTTAACAGCTGATGGCAGATCTTGAATGACAGTTCTTCCTGATCAGCGCCAGGTCTGCCTCCGTCTATGTCCCTGTCAATATCCTCCGTTTTGCCTCGAACCGGCATCCTTCGGCTTTCTCTTATCATTCCTCACTCGCCAAATTGATATCCTTGTCCGAATATATTCTTAATAAATGTTGGATGAGACGCATCCGCTTCGATCTTCCTGCGCAGCCTGTTGACCACGACACTGACCGCATTCTCCCCTACAAATATTCCGTCCACATCCCAGACATGCTCTAAGATCTGATCCTTTGTAAGAATCTGCCCCTTATTCTTCGCCAGAAATTCCAGAAGCCGGTACTCCTTAGGCGTCAGCGCCACTGGCTTCCCCCCTAAAGTCACCTTCTTCTGGGCGAAGCAGATCTTCAACCCCAGATACAGGAATTCCTCCCTGTGTTCCCTGCACCTGTAAAGAACCGCCTGCACTCTTTTTATCAGCACGCTTATGGGAAATTATTCCCGAATCATACGGCACAGGCTGATTCCGTCTCCGTCCGGAAGATTGATGTCAATGAGAATCAGATCCGGCGGATCCTCCCGGAACCTTAACCCCTCCCGGCAAGTGTATGCTGACAGCGTTCGATACCCCTCCCGTTTTAGTGCGATTACAAGCGCCTGGTTAAGAAGCTCATCATCTTCAATGATCCCTATTGTCTCCATAACATATCTCCTTTGCGTATGAACAGACTCAAACCTCCGATCTTTGCTCGTGTACCTCTCTTCGCTATTTTAACCTATCCTCAATAACTGCAAACGCAATACTGATCTCTTCATCCGTATGTATCTTCCTGACCTTGTCCATTGTCTCGCCGGCATGTTTGATGTCATATTCCATATGTGCCGTATTAAGACCATTATGTTCTATCATATCCTGAAAAGGAGGGTATGCGGGCGTCAACACTGCAACGTAATCCCCCGGACGGCTTAATGCCCGGATTGCGCAGATGATGCCGGGAATTACTCCAGGTACATATTCAACGGCAGACCGTGGGATCTCCAGGTTAAAACGTGTTTTCATCCAAAAAGCAACCGCCTCTTTGAACGCTTCGCTGATTCCCGGATATCCATAGATCCCTTCTTCCATCCTCTCTACACATGCATGGATCACTGGCTGCGGACATTTAAAATCTGTATCCGCAATCCACATGGGGAGTACATCGTCCTGAACTCCAAGGTACTTTAATGAATCGTAAAAACTTGCCTATTATGAATCTGTCATTTAGTTTAGCAAACCAGAGCAAAAACATCAATATACTATAAATAGGTTGAATTGTCAAAAACGCTGTGTTAAATTATAATCAGACTGTAACAGAGCATCTGTTTCGCAGATGACGGGCAATCCGGCAATTCCTTTGCCGCGCAGATTGATTACAAATATACAGAGGAATGAACTATGAAGGTTTGCAGCGAGAAACTAATCTATCAGGACTGCTTTAAAGACCTGTTTAATAAAACTCATCAGGATCTGTTCCTGTGGGGAGAAGATCTGGCAGACAAGCGTCTGATTCCCTATGCCGGGAAGCTTAAAGATCTGCCTGCCTACGATAGCTTTTCCGACAGGCTCATTGACTGCGGGCTGATTATCATCAATCCGTCCGGGACTACCCCTGTGAGATGTATCACTTCCCGCTTAGATGAATTCTCCGGAAGAATCTATATCGCAGAAGACAGCTTTAATTCCATATGGCGGTCGTTGAGAAGAAGCGTTCTTCTCGGAATCCGTCTGGAAGAGCAGACAAAACCAGATATCGATTCTGCACGCCTTGTCAGGAAACCGGAAGATATCGTCGTTCTGGATTATCTTCATCGTACCGGAAGCCTGCCCGTTTTTGAAAATCACCGCATCATATATAAGCCCAAAGCGCTTACTATGGAGGAAAAGCGTCTGCTCAGCGCACGCCAGAGCGCCTTAGACAACCGGAAAAATCTCTACTTCTATTCCAGGACAGGCGGAGAAGTACATGACCGGGATTGTTATCTTCTTAAGAATATCAGCAATGCCGACTTTATCGGCTCAGAAGAACACCCGGAAGATTTGCCAGACTGCCCCCATTGCTTCCGAACCCTTCTTCTTCGGATCGGATGTTACCCAAGCGCCAAGGAGATTCCCTTCTGCAACCGGATATTCACCACATTCGGCTTAAGAACCGGACAATTGAACCGCTATGTAACCACTGAAGGAATCCGTTTCCACGCCAGATCACTGACAGAGATGACCGTCACCCACGGGGAGGATACCTGGCTGATCAAGATAGCGGACGGGCATCTGCACCTGTGGCACAATAATTATGTAAAGACCTCCGAAACCGAACGGTATCTGACCTCCGGGTTCCACGACCAGGGAGTGGAGGCGGATAAAAATCTGAAAAAAATCCTGAACTATATCGTAGGATATACCTGGCAGAAGCACCTTGAGGCCGAGAAGATGGCTGAGGAAACTGACAGCACCAAAGACAAGGACGCGTCAACTATACTTATTGCTGCTAATGCAGATGTACGTATGGATTCAGATATAGTTACAGATGCAGGCAAGGATACAGGTACGGAGATGAATCATACTGATCCTGATACATCCCCACAAGAGACTGCACATGCAGGATTGTCACTCTGGCGGCAGTTTACCGCTTACATAAAAAGACTGTTTCATCATCTTATTGACTGACACATACATGCTTCATCTGAAGCCTTCTCTTGAACGTGAACGCTTCAGATGAAGCTTTTTTCTTTTGTTTCTATTCGCCAGCCTGTTCTAAAACCATCTGTTCAACTGCATTGCTAACATAAAAAAGTCTGCTTTCCGCTCCTGCGCAAGAATCATCAACTCTACTTCTCCATCATGAAGTTTTGCCTTATACATTTTCTTCTCGCTATGATCCTTGATTTGTTGACGGAATTACAATTTCCTCATATAGTTCTTTTAGAATATTCAACTTCCCAATTCCGCAAAGAACAATCAACGGTGTTGAATTGACAATTACTTTACGCATCCTCCAATTCCTCCAAAAATTCTTCCTTGTCATCAAACTGGAGTATTTACAATCAAAACAATCACCGGTTTCCTCCCTGCTCCCTAGTCTCTCTCGCCAGTTCCTTCATCTCAACAGCGCTTTGCACTACCGTATCGGTAATCTTCGCACCTCCAAGGATCCTTGCAAGTTCTCTGACAGACGCATCCTCGTCAAGCTTTCGGATATCCGTCCTGGTATCTCCGTCCTTCACAGCCTTCTCGATCAGATAATGATGATCTGCCATTGCCGCGATCTGCGCCAGATGCGTGATACAGATCACCTGGTGGTTATTTCCGATCACCGCCATCTTCTCCGACACCTTCTGCGCCGTCCTTCCGCTGATCCCCACATCAATCTCATCAAAAATCAGAGTCTCAATGTCGTCCCTACTAGCCATGACCGTCTTAATGGCGAGCATGATCCTGGATAATTCACCGCCTGATGCAACACTGGCAAGGGATTTCAGCGGCTGTCCGGGATTCAGGGAGATCATGAACTCCACATCGTCTATCCCTTCCGCCGTATAATCCCTGGCTGTCTCAAAGCGGATCTCGAACTGTACATTCTCAAAATTCAGGTCTTTGAGCCCGTCCTCAATGGCTTTCTCAAGGATCTTCGCCTGCTTTTGCCGAAGGGACGACAGTTTCTGTGCCTGCTTCTTTAACTGCGCTTCCGATTCTGCCGCTCTTTGCTGAAGTTCTTCTATGTACTGGTCATAGTCATTCAGGGCTTCCAGGCGCTTCTCTTGTCCGGAACAGTATTCCAGGATCTCCTGGATCGTATTTCCGTACTTCGTCTTCAGACGATTGATCTCGTTCAGACGGCTCTCCGTATCATGGAATTCTTCGTCCGAGAACTCACATTCCTCTGCATAATCCGCCAACTCCCGGTTAAAGTCATTCAGGAGGCTGTCAATCTCGACCAACTGGTCATACAACCCCGACGCTTTCTCATCGTATTCTGCGATCTCAGAGATCGCCCGGATCGCCCGGCTTAATTCCTCGCTCGCATTCTCATTTCCTTCACTGGTATAGAGATACGCCTCGCTTACACATTCGGCGATCCTCTTGCTGTTCGCCATTCGTCGGAAGAGTTCCTCCAGATCCTCATCCTCTCCCGGCTGCAGGCCGGCACTGCGGATCTCTTCCACTTCAAACTGCAGGAAAGAGATCTCCTTCGCCCGCTGAGACACATCCGTTACATTCTCTTTTAATTCTTTTTCACACGCCTTATAAACTCTGTATGCTTCTGAGACCTTCTGCTTCACGGCGCCTGCCTTCTCCCTTGCAAATGTATCGACGATACCCAGATGGTTCTTCTTATACAGTAATGACTGGTGTTCGTGCTGGCCA
Organism: Dorea sp. 5-2; assembly: GCF_000403455.2. Lineage (GTDB taxonomy): Bacteria > Bacillota > Clostridia > Lachnospirales > Lachnospiraceae > Sporofaciens. Next base: position 220,925 of record NZ_KE159770.1, read on the forward strand.
TGGATATCGATCAATACAGAAGCCGCCTCCTTAAGAAGGGCGATCTGTACCGTCTCGCCGTTGATCCTGCTGACGCTCCTTTTCTCCATTAACCGGCGGCTCAATACTACGGTTCCTTCCTCCGGATAGATATCAAGTTCTTTCAGCCTGCGGATCTGCCGTTCATTCTCTATCTGAAATGTCAGTTCCACAAGTCCATATTCCGCACCCTGCCTTAAGATATCCTTCGTATATCTTCCTCCGAGAGCAAGATTAACGGAACCCAGGATGATCGACTTCCCCGCTCCGGTCTCACCGGTCAGGATATTAAGCCCGTCTCCGAATTCCACCTCGATCTCATCGATCAATGCCAGATTCTTCACATGTAAATTCTGTAACATTCTACCTCCTACAGCAATTCTGCTTCAACCCGTTCTGTCTGCAGCACATTCCTGTCTACAATACAATTTTCCCAATCTTGTCCATCACTTTTGCAGTATCTTCTACACTCCGGATCGCACACATGATCGTATCATCGCCGGCAATACTTCCCACTACTTCCTTCCACTTCATGGCGTCGATCGCAGCGCACACAGCCATCGCCATCCCGGACACGGTCTTGATGACCAGGATATTCTGCGCCATGTCCATCGACACATATCCGTCCTTCAAGACACGGATATACTTCTCGCTCATGCCGCTCTCATCCCCCGGATGCAGGGCGTAACGCTGCTTTCCATTCTCATCAGGGATCTTCGTAAGCTTCAGATCCCTGATATCCCTGGATACCGTCGCCTGCGTCACCCGGAATCCTTCCTGATTCAGCTGTTCTGCCAGTTCTTCCTGTGTCTCTATGTGATTCTTCCTGATCAGCTCAATGATCTTCGCATGCCTGTTTCCCTTCATGTTGTTACTTTCCTTTCATCTTTCTGCGCAGGGTCTCTAAGAAACTGACCTTGCTCAGCTTCATAAATATGGTGGACGCTTCTGATTTCTTCACCGTTACTCTGTCCCCTGTCCGCAGAGTGACCGTATCCGCACCGTCAAAAGTAACATAGACCTCTTCCCGCGATCCATTTCTTCCCAGTCCGATCTCTATCTCTATCTCATCTTCAGATGAAAGAATAATACTCCTTGAATTCAATGCATGGGAACAGATCGGCGTAACTACGATCAGAGACGCCGTCGGCTCCACGATCGGCCCCCCTGCCGACAGATTATACGCCGTCGATCCCGTAGGCGTAGACAGGACTACTCCGTCCGCCTCATAATCATTCAGGAGCTCCCCATTGACATATAACCGGAAATGTATGATATGCAGCTCGCCTTTTCTGGACACAACGATGTCGTTAAGAGATACGTCCGCCTTCCCGTCCCGGAAGATTCCTTTCAGCATCATCCGCTTCTCCAGCACAAAGTCACCTTCCAGTATCTGCGAAACCGCCTCTTCAATATGCCCCACCTCTACTTCTGTAAGATAACCGAGGGTTCCCATGTTGATACCCAGGATCGGAATATCCCTTCCCCAGAACAATCTCGCCACTTCGATCAGGCTGCCGTCTCCCCCGATCACGATCACACAGTCGAATTCTTCCGGCACAAATTCACGGATGATCTTCTTATGTTCATCTTTCTTACATAAGATACATTCCTTCCCCGCCGCACTAAGGAGCTCTGACACCTGCCTGGTAACCGTATATTCCGTGTCCTTCCCGTCGTTTGTCACAATCAAAAATCTATTCATATCCCATTCGTTCCTTTTAATTTTTTGCCAGAGTACCGAATGCCTGTTCCACCGTTTCCCGGATGTCTATGTCCCCGTTTATCCCGCCTCTTTCACTGCATTTTTCCAGGTGGACAAGATACTCGATATTCCCTTCCGGTCCCCTGATCGGCGAAAATTCCAGATCCAGCACCGCAAACCCTGCTGAAACCGCATATCCTGTCACAGCTTCGATCACTTCGATATGTGTGCTTTTCTCCCGTACCACACCTTTCTTTCCAACCTTCTCTCTGCCTGCCTCAAACTGCGGCTTGATCAAGGCGACGACCTCGCCTCGTTCCCTCAGATAACCGTGTATCGCTGGAAGCACCTTAGAAAGAGAGATGAAAGAAACATCAACAGAAGAGAAATCCACAGGCTCCCCGATATCTTCCGGCGTTACATACCTGATATTCGTCTTCTCCATACAGACCACTCTCTCGTCCTGCCTGAGCTTCCAGTCTAACTGCCCTCTTCCCACATCAATAGCATAGACCTTCGCCGCCCCGTTCTTAAGCATACAGTCCGTAAATCCTCCGGTGGAAGCGCCTACATCCGTACATACCTTCCCCTCCACCGTCACGTCAAAGTTCGCAAGCGCCTTTTCAAGCTTCAAGCCTCCCCGGCTGACGTAAGGTAGCGTATGTCCCCTCACTTCAATCTGAACCTCTTCCGGGAAAGAAGAGCCCGCTTTATCTTCTCTCTGTCCATCCACGAACACGCTGCCGGACATAATGACCGCTTTCGCCTTCTCACGCGACGGAGCCAGATTCCTTTTCACCAATAATATATCCAAACGTTCCTTCATAGCAACTCCTACAGTAATCTCTCTGATACGATATGGCAATACAATCCCCGGATCTTTTCCGCCATAGACGCCGCGTCAAGCCCAGTCTCTTTCCGAAGGGCAAGGATACTTCCGTGTTCCACATAATCATCCGGAAGCGCCAGAGGCAGAACCTCTGCCGGATATCTTTTTTTACAGACATATTCCATCACATGTTCTCCGTAGCCGCCGGTCTGTACATTCTCTTCAATGGTTGCGATCAGCCTGTGCGTACGGCAAAGCCCGTCGATCATCTCTTCGTCGATCGGCTTCACGAATCTTGCATTCACAAGAGTACAGGCATATCCCTGTTCTTTTAATAATCTGCGGACTTCAAGAGCCGTCTCGAACATATGTCCCACACACAGGACCGCGATCTTTGACTCCTGATACAACATCTCGCTTTTCCCGTATTCGACAGGGGCGCGGAATTCCTCATATCGGTCGAATGCCTCTCCTCTGGGATACCGCACGGCAACCGGTCCCCGGCATTCCAGCGCAAAGCGGAGCATATCCGCCAGCTCCCACTTGTGCTTCGGCGACATGACCGTCATATTGGGAATGCTGCTCAGATAAGACAGATCGAAGATCCCCTGATGCGTCTCCCCGTCGCTTCCTACCAAGCCTGCCCTGTCAACCGCTAAGACTACCGGCAGATTCTGGAGCGCCACGTCATGGATCAGCTGGTCATATGCCCGCTGCAGGAACGAAGAATAGACGGCGAATACCGGACGGATGCCGCCCGCCGCAAGCCCTGCCGCAAATGTAACCCCATGCGCCTCGGCGATCCCTACGTCAAAAAACCTCCCGGGATACAGCTGCCGGAACTTCCCAAGGCCTGTCCCATCCGCCATCGCAGCCGTGATCGCCACGACCTTCGGATGCTTCTTCGCTTCGTCACATAACACTTTTCCAAATACATCGGTATAAGTATCTTTCTTCTTCGGCGTCTCCGGTTCTCCGGTCTCGATCCGAAACGGTCCGATCCCATGGAATTTGTCCGGTCTCTTCTCGGCAGGTTCATATCCTTTTCCCTTCTCCGTTATGACATGAAGAAGAACCGGTCCTTCTACCTTGCGCGCTTCCCGCAGGGCGCGGCACAGCACGGCTATATTATGCCCGGGGATCGGTCCGAAATAAGTAATTCCCATATCTTCAAAGAACATTCCCGGCACCATCAGCTGTTTGATGCTGCTCTTTGTCTTACGTATCTGTTCGATCAGGCTGTCGCCTACGACGGGTACCCGGTGCAGGGCGTAAGTAACTCCTTTCTTAAGCCCCGTATAGATATCTGCCGTTCGAAGCCCCGCCAGATACTTGGACATACCGCCGACATTTTCCGAGATAGACATATTATTATCATTCAAGACGATGATAAAATTCGTCTCAAGAGCCGATGCATTATTCAATGCCTCATATGCCATCCCGCCCGTCATAGAACCGTCTCCGATCACAGAGACGACGCTGTAGTCTTCCCCTTTCAGATCTCTTGCCTGTACATAGCCAAGCCCTGCGGATATGGATGTGGAGCTGTGCCCGGTATCAAACGCGTCGCAGGCGCTCTCCTTCCTCTTGGGAAATCCGCTCATGCCGCCGTATTTGCGCAGCCCGTCGAATCCGTCCTTCCTCCCGGTCAGCAGCTTATGGGTATAAGACTGGTGCCCTACATCCCAGATGATCTTATCTTCCGGAAGCTGAAATACCAGGTGCATCGCCATCGTAAGTTCCACAACCCCCAGATTAGACGCAAGGTGTCCCCCGCTCTTACTGATCTTCTCGATCAAAAACTGCCGGATCTCATCCGATAGCTGCCCTAATTCCTCCGGATTCAGTTCCTTGATATCATTTTCTTTTTGTATCCTCTCTAACATCTCAAGATCCCTCTCTATCTGTCTCTATGGACCAGCCATAACAACAGATGTTCCAGATAACTATTTTCGCCGGACAGCATGTGAAGAAGCCCGATCGCTTCATCAGACAGTCTCGCTACTTCTTTCCTGGCTTCTTCAAGCCCAAGCAGCGTTACATATGTCGTCTTATCGTTCTTCTCGTCACTGTGGACCGGCTTGCCAAGCGCCTCGTTGGTACTTGTCACGTCCAGGATATCGTCTTGGATCTGGAACGCCTTCCCCACATATTCCGCTATCTTTTCCACCTTCTTGACCTCTTCCTCCGAGGCTCCCCCAAGGATTGCCCCGATCATCATGGACGCCTCTATCAGCGCGGAGGTCTTAAGCTTGTAGATCGTATCGAGCACATCCTTTGTGACGCTGTGTCCCGTCTCTTTGACATCAATGACCTGCCCGCCGATCATGCCATAGATCCCGGCTTTCTCGCCAAGAACCGCCAGGGCCCTTCCCACCGCAAGGCTGTCCTCCGGATCTGTTACGAAAGCCCTGAAGGCAGTCTCAAAAGCATAGTTAAGCAGCGCGTCGCCGGCAAGGATAGCCATATCTTCACCATAGACGACGTGTGTTGTCTTTCTGCCGCGTCTGTACTCGTCATTGTCCATTGCCGGCAGATCGTCATGTACCAGAGAATACGTGTGTATCATCTCGATCGCCGCCATAAACGGACATAGCGCTCCCGACGTCCCGTTGTACAGGCGGTACGTTTCCTTCATCAGCATCGGCCTGAGCCTTTTCCCTCCGGCAAGGAGGCTGTAACTCATCGCCTCCATGATGACACTCTGGTATCCTCTCTGTCTCGGAAGATACTCCATAAGCATCGCTTCGATCTTCCGGACTCTTTGCTCCATCTGAACCTGAAAATCACTGTTCGAATTCATGTACGCCACCCTCTTCATCCAGGACCATCATCTTCTTCTCTACTTCGTCGATCCTGTCATTGCATTTCTTTAGTATATCGATCCCCTCGTGATAGAACCGGAACGAATCCTCCAAAGATACGTTCTCCGCCTCCATACTATGGATCGTTGTCTCCAACTGCCAAAAGAGCTCCTCCAGGCTGATCTCATCCTTCTTACCTGTCTTCTCTGCCATACCGTACCTCCCTTACCGATTCTACGGCCGCGCGGATCACGCCGTCCGTAACATAGATATCCAGTTTCTCCTTCACCTGGCGGATACTCCTGACCACATTGCCCTCTTCATTCTCCACATAAGAATATCCATGATTCAGCTTCTCCATCGGTGACAAGCCTTTCATTGCCTCCATATAGATGGCAAGCCTGTGCCTTGAATCCCGTACCTTCGCTTCCATCAGCCTGCGCAGGCTGTCTTCTAACTCGGCAAGCCTTTGCTGACGCTCCATCAGCCTGCTTTTGGGATGCAGATATCTAAGGCGCATACGATACTCCCGTACCTTCTGCCTTGCCGTCTCTGTCTTCTGTGTCAGCAGGCGGTTCAGGCGCAGTTCGTATTCCTGCATCCGGATCTGTGTCTGCCGGTGATCACTGACTGCCAGTTCCGCCGCCGCAGAAGGAGTAGGCGCGCGCAGATCCGCCACATAATCGGCGATCGTCGTGTCCGTCTCATGGCCGACAGCCGAGATCACCGGGATCTGGCACTCGAAGATCGCTCTTGCCACTTCTTCCTCGTTAAATGCCCACAGATCCTCGATAGACCCGCCGCCTCTTCCGACGATCATCACATCTACCCCTGTCTTCTGAAGCAAGTGTATCCCCCGGACGATGCTTTCCTTCGCGCCCGCTCCCTGCACCTGGGCAGGATACAGGATCAACTGGACATAAGGATTCCTGCGCGCGGCGATATTCATGATATCCCGGACCGCCGCCCCCGTCGGCGCCGTCACAACCCCGATCCGTTTCGCATATGCAGGGATCGCCTTCTTATATTCCGGGGCAAACATCCCCATCTCTTCCAACTCTTTTTTCAGCATCTGGAACCGCTCATAGAGCGCGCCGTCCCCGTCGGAGCGGATCTCCTTCGCATAGAGCTGGTAGGAGCCGCTCCTTTCATATACATTCACCGATCCCAGTACGATGACCTGCTGTCCTTCTTTCATACGAAAAGAGAGCCCGCCCCGCTGCCCGGCAAACATAACACAGGCAATCGTTCCGGACTCATCCTTCAATGAGAAATATATATGTCCCGAAGTATGGTACTTGCAGTTCGACACCTCACCCTTCACATAGATGCGGTTCAGCATATAATCCTGGGTAAACATATTCTTGATATAAGCATTGACCTGTTTTACTGTATACACATTCTGAGCCATTCTTACCTCCGGCCGGCACGATCATGTGCCGTCATACTTATACCCGGACGGACATTGCCTTCCGCCGGATATAAGCTTGTACATCAAACGAATTTCGCAAGCACTGCATTTATGAAAGCCGGTCCTTCATCGCTGCTGAACTTCTTCGCCAGCTCTACCGCCTCATTGATCGCAACGCCCGCGGGGACATCCTCATCCCACTTTATCTCATACACGGCAAGCCGGAGTATGGCAAGGTCCGCCTTATTCATACGAGCCGTCTTCCACCCGGTCGTATGCTCATTGAGAAGAGCGTCGATCTCTGCCGCTCTTTCTGCGATCTTCTGTGCTTTTCCCTGTATATACTCCAGATCCTTCCCCTGGATTTCTTCCAACTGTTCAAAATAAAGCTTCTGCTGTCCGGCTATTTCTTCCTTATCGCAGAACTCTATCCCAAACACCAGCTTAAAGATCTGCTCTCTTAACTCTGTCCTCTTCACTTATGCTTCCTCCGGCATATCTACCCCGGCGACACGGATATTGACATCGGCAACCTCAAGCCCTGTCATGTTCTCGATCGCCGCCTTTACCTTCTCCTGCACTTTCTGAGTCGTTTCTTTAATGTTATAGCCATATTTCAAATTCAGCATCAGGGATACCGTAACGACGCCGTCCAGGACATCTACCTTCACGCCCTTAGACAGAGACTTCATACCCAGCTTGCTCACCAGCTCCCTTGTGGCGTTCCCTGCCATAGCGGACACTCCTTCTACCTCGGTCGCAGCAAGCCCTGCTATGATCGCCACTACTTCATCGGCAATCTTGATCTCTCCCAGATTCTCTTCTGACTGTATTGTATACGCATTTTTTTCTTCTTTGCTCATTACCAAACCTCCATCTTTGTTATAGATCGCTTTCATTCAATACTTACTAGTCATTATAACAAATTAATACCCATTTGCAAAGTGGGCGATTATGTTTTTTATCTGATAAACCTATCTGGCGAATTCCGTCAGGCTAAGCCCTTTATTTCGGTCCATCGTCATACGGATGCTCCACTCATTGACAAATAAAAGCAGCGGACGTCCTTTTAAGTCTTTGACTTTCTTCATATCAGAAGTTCCTGTCAGCTTATCAAGATCGATCTCCGTATTCTCGATCCAACGGATGTACTCATAAGGGAGGTTGTCCAGACGGATCTCGACATTATACTCATTCTCAAGCCGGTACTTTAGAACATCGAACTGGAGGACGCCCACGACGCCTACGATGATCTCCTCCATCCCGGTGTTGAACTCTTGGAAGATCTGGATCGCGCCTTCCTGGGCGATCTGATTGATCCCCTTGATAAACTGCTTGCGCTTCATGGTATCCACCTGCCGGACTCTCGCAAAATGTTCGGGTGCGAAGGTCGGGATCCCTTCATATACATACCGCTTCGAAGAAGTCGTCAAGGTATCGCCGATCGAGAAGATACCGGGGTCAAACACGCCGATAATATCCCCTCCGTAAGCCTTATCGATCATCTTACGCTCGCTTGCCATCATCTGCTGCGGCTGGGAGAGCCTTACCTTCTTACCGCCCTGGATATGGTATACATCCATTCCTGCCTCAAACTCACCGGAACAGATCCGCATGAACGCGATCCGGTCACGGTGCGCCTTGTTCATATTTGCCTGGATCTTGAACACAAACGCGGAGAAATCCGGCTCTTCCATAGGATCTATGCTTCCCTGATCCGACGACCTCGGAAGCGGAGACGTCGTCATGCTTAAGAAATGCCTAAGGAAAGTCTCCACACCGAAATTCGTAAGAGCGGAACCAAAGAATACGGGCGACAACTCTCCCTTGCTTACCAGTTCCTGATCAAACTGCGCGCCTGCGCCGTCCTGCAGCTCGATCTCTTCTTTCAGCTGCGTAAGCTGTGAATCCGTAACCCATTCCGCGATCTCCTGAGACGCCAGAGGGATCTTACGCACCTCTCCCTGGGTCGTTCCTTTCTGCGTATCGGAGAAAAGCTCCACCGCTTTCGTCTCACGGTCATAAACTCCCTTGAACTCCTTCCCCGAACCGATCGGCCAGTTGACCGGACAGGTCGCGATCCCAAGTTCATTCTCGATATCATCCAGAAGCTCGAACGTATCCAATGCTTCCCGATCCATCTTGTTGATGAAGGTAAAGATGGGGATATTCCGCATCGTACATACCTTGAACAACTTCCTTGTCTGCGCCTCGACACCTTTTGACGCATCGATCACCATCACGGCGGAATCTGCCGCCATGAGCGTCCGGTACGTATCCTCCGAGAAATCCTGGTGTCCCGGAGTATCCAGGATATTGATGCAATATCCTCCATAACCAAACTGCAATACGGAAGATGTGACGGAGATCCCTCGTTCCTTCTCGATCTCCATCCAGTCAGACACCGCATGTCTTGCGGTCGCCTTGCCCTTTACGCTGCCTGCAAGATTGATCGCGCCTCCGTACAGCAGAAACTTCTCGGTCAAAGTCGTCTTTCCGGCATCCGGATGCGAGATGATCGCAAACGTTCTTCTCTTTTTAATCTGTTCTTTTATTTCATTCGTTGTCTCTGACATATATTATAACACTCCTAGACTATAGTATAACCGTATGGGCACGCAATAATCAGCAGAGCCGCAGATTAAGCGTACGTACACGGCAATGATCAGTATAACACAACAGAGTGGATTTTGCTATAACGGTTCTTCTTCAACGATGATCTGATCGCCCTCCTTGAGCGGCTGCTGGAACATCCCCGGCTCTCCGTTCACCATCAGATTGATCTTTCCCTTCGGATTACGGGTGTTGATCCCCGAATACTGGATCATGTCCATCAGATAATACGGATTCCCATCTGCCTTCCTGGGCAGCCGGATCACCTCCCCGTTCAACCGGAATACGGATTCCGGCTCCGCAGCCTTTCTTACTTGCTGCTCTGTCTTAAGCGATCCCCCTGCAGCCGGACCATCTGATCTGCGCTCTGCGGATCCTCCGCTATCTGACAGATACGTTTTGCCTCTCTCTGCCTCGTCCGGCTTCCCGCTTTCCGGCTTGTCCGGATCACGATCCTCCGATATGTCAGCCGTCCAGCCGTCCGTCTCCTCTTCGATGCTCTCCGGTCCGTTATCCTCCATGCCTTCCTCATCCTCCGGATCATCGAACAATTCTTCCTCCGTCAAGAATTCAAACTCCGGTTCTTTCTCCCTTCTTGCATCAGAGACAGGCTCCGGCTCTCTCTCTTCCCCTGCCTCAAATTCAAGCTTAAGCTGACCGTCGTCTATTACTTCCTTCTCCTGCACCTCTTCTCCTGCGATATCGGCTTCCTTCTGTGCAGGCTCGTCTGCCTTTTCCTGTGTCTCTGTCTCGTCTTTCGGCATCCGTATCCGAATGATATCGCCGATCTTTAGAGGCGTATCAAGCGGCATGAATACTCCGTTCAGCGTGATCTCCAGACACTCCGAAGCTCCTTCGATATCTCCCAGACATGCCCTTGCCGGAACTCCCGGAACGGCAGGAACAAAATCAATACAATCCCCCGCATTGATCACCGTAGAAAGCTTCCCTTCCTTTTTATTAATGAAAAGAGACGCCGGCTGTGCGGAGGTGCCGTAGAATACCTTTCTTTTCCCGTTCACCGTAACCGCAAGGCTCGTGCCCGGCCGTCCCAGGATATCCTGGAAATTATAGCCGTTCATCATCAGCAGATTCAGTGCGGTAAAACTGCCGCTTCGGAATAATTTCGCCGATCTGCCGTTTAATGTAACCCGAAAACTGTCGTTGATCAGATTCAGCCCGGAAGAGACAGCGATCCCAAGCGGCGTCGCATACTCCGGATTGTTAAGGTCATACTCGTCCGAGACCGCGCTGAGCCGGAAATTATTGCCGGCGATCGCCACCCGGTTCGCATCCATCTGAAGCGCCGCGGTGATCCCCTCCTTAAGCCCCGCCAGTTTACTTCCTCCCCCGGCAAGGAATAATGCAGACGGAGCGCCTCCGTTCACTTCAAGGACTTTCTCCGCGATCTCTTTGCTCAAAAGCTCTGACGTACCGTGGATACACCGCAGTACCTCGTCTCTCGACGCCTTACGTTCAAAGCCTAATATGTCCGTAAACGCAACCTCTTCCGCCTGTTCGATCTGCGCTTTCATAGCCTCTGCCGTACGGAAATCCACCAGATATTCTTTCATGATCGTCTCTGTGATCTCGTCGCCTGCCATCGTAGCCATCGTATAGCCGGTCACGCTTCCCGCCGTACATGCCGCAATATCTGACGTACCCGCGCCGATATCCACCAGGACAAGATTCAGAAGCCTCAGATTCTCTGGAATCGCCGCGTTGATCGCCGCGATCGGCTCCAGAGTCACACTGACTACTTCCAGACCGATCTTGTTCATCGTCGTATACAGGCTCTCTACGACTTCACTGGGCAGAAATGTAGCGATCAGGTCAACCTTTACCTTCTGTCCCCGGTGGTCCTTAAGGCTGGACATCCTGTATTGATCCAGATAATACTGGCACACCGTATAACCGACCAGGTAGAATCTCCTTGCTTCATCCTCCGCACCGTTCTCCGCGTCGAAAGCCTCTTCGATCTTCCCGACAGCGCCTGCCTCCAACCGGCTGATCACCTCTTCGTCGATCAGCTGCTTACTTGGCAGATCTATCTCATATTCCGTACGCTTCGTGCGCAGGGCGCGCCCCGCAGCCGCCACACAGACCCTTTTCAGCTTACAGTGGACCTTGCTCTCCAGACGCTTCTTGACTTTTCCTGCCAATACGGCTACCTTCTCTATATTCTCAATCTGCCCGTCTATCATTGCCCGTTCATTATGCTCTTCTTTCTCTATCGCAATGACCCTGACCTTATCATCCTCAACGACGCCGAGCATTCCGATCACGCTGCGCGTCCCGATATCCAGGGCAAATATCATCTGCTCCGCCTGTATTTGTGGTTTTTTCACTTGTCCTTTTGCCATGCCGCCCTCCTGCGTAATATGAGCGCCTGCCGGTATGAAGGTGCATTATACCAGGACGCCTCAAAATTTCTCATTTCTATTTATTATAGTAAAATTCCATTTCAATGTAAATATATTTCTAAAGGAATTATGCTGCTGCAAAATGACAGACCAGAAGTTTTGCATTTTGCAGCAGCCTTTCCCTGCGCTACTCTTTGACTTTATGTACGCCGGATGGCGCCCGGCTCTTTTATTTCCCTTCCGTATTCACCGGTGTTATGACGATATTCTGCGCCGCCACACCTGTCTTGCGCGCTACGATATCTTCGATCTGCGCCCGGTTGGCATCACTTAGCTCCGCCGCGTTCACCACCACGTCCGCCGTATCGGCGGTAAGGCTTATCACGACTTCGTCGAATCCCTTTGATGCAAGAAGCGTCTCTGCCGCTGCTTCCTTCTCCGCAAGATCCGTCATTGCCACCATCTGGTTGATCGCATCCTGCTTCTGTTCTTCCGTCAGGCTCTCATTGTCGATGATCTCAAGCAAAGACTCTTTATTCTTAGCCCTCACCTGTTCCCTGGATACTTTTGCCTCCGCCACCACGGCGCTTGCATCCCCGCTGGTGAGTACAGCTTCTCCCGGCGTCCCGTCCACGCTGCCGTCTTCTTCTCCGCCGTCCTGGCTCTTGATATCGTCCGAGGCGCTGGCAAGATCTTCTTCTGATATATCCAGAAGCTCTTTGCTGGCAAGATCGGCATTTGCCGTCTCTGCTTCTTTCTTGTCTCCAAAGATCTTGCCGGAGTAATTCAGGTATCCTGCCGCTGCGATCATGACAGCCAATGCCGCGATGATGATCTGGTTTTTCTTCACTATCTGTTTCACTGTTCTTCCTCCTGTTTTACCACATTTATTTTGAACTCTTCTTCATTATCCTAATTTTATGCGTGTCTATCCCAAATAATGCCTGTATTACCTCAGTAATATTCTGTTTGACCAGAGAATCGCCGCCTCCTTCGGCTATGACGAGCACTCCCTCTATCCTGGGGCTTAATTCTTTGCTGATATATGGTTCCCCTGAGGAGTCCCCGCCGCTGTAGATCGTGGTCTCCGCCCGGTTTCCGTTCCTGGCCGTCCTGGTTCCGCCCTGGCTGTCGGATTCCGTGACCTCTTCATCCGTTGTCTCGACATCCTTCTCGATCACCTTCTCTGCCGAAGACTTCAAAGTGATCATGACTGTCGCATCCCCTACTCCCGACATCTGTGACAGCGCCGCCGCCAGACGTTCCTCAAGCTCCCGGACATAACCGTCCTGATCAGCCCTTGCGGTTCCTTTTGCGCCTGTCTCCTTCCCCCCTTCCCTTCCGCCGCCCGACTCGTCACCTTTTCCAACCGGTATGGAGATGACCAACAGCAGAATGCCGGACAGAAGCAAGATCAATAATTGATCCTTTTTCATATCTTTAACAGAGAATCCTTTCAAGAGCCTCCATACCCTTTTAACACTGTCATCTTCCGATCCGGATCTCTTCCACATCAATCTCACCGCTCCCTTCTGCCTCTTCCGTGTATAGATCCTCATCTTCTCCGGTATCTGCCGGATAATCCGCCGTGCCGCCTTGCTGCTCTTCCCATATATCCAGTTTTTCAAAAGAGCGTACTGCCTCCTGGTACTCCCTACTGTCGTACAGATTCTCCCAGGCGTCCCCGATATCCAGGAATCTCAGGAACGGGGCGACCAGCATGACAACCAGCACCATACCTGTAAAAAATCGGATATAACGTCTATATTCCGCATTCGGGATCATATGCATCACTGCCGTGACCATTACCATGTAGAATGCAATATTCTGTATCCACAGATACACTTTATCAAACATACCTTCCCCCTTCCTGATGCAATGATGTACTAGGTCACCGCAGACACTACCACGATCGTAAGGAGGAAGAGCAGGGAAACAGTAAATACTACCCTGAGCAGCAGCCTGCATCCTTCCCCTACGGTCTCCACACAGCCCGCGATCCTCTTATCAGACACCGGCTGTATCACCGCCGCCGCCAGCTTGTACAGAAAGACGATGCCCGCCACCTGTACCAGAGGGATCATACAAAGAGAAATACTGATCACCGCACCCGCCATACCGATTCCGTTCTTCACCAGGACCGCCGTTCCAAACGCGACCTCCGCCATGCCCCCTATGATCTCTCCTACGCCCGGGATCGCTTCCGCTCCCCGTGTGACGGCGCTTCTTTTCACACTGTCTATCGCGGGGCTTATTAAACCCTGTATCACATTCAGCCCCACAATACATGCTAACAGCGTCTTCAGGATCCACGCGGCGGCCATCTCGATCAGCTCGGCAAACTTACTCAGATAATCTTCTTCCGAGAGATAATTCAGCGCCCTCACCATCATATAGACGTGGATCAAAGGCAGCAGAAAATTCAGGATCAGAAACTCCGTCAGGAAGATCAGGAACAAGACCAGATTATAGAACGCAACCGATGTCACGCTCCCTTTTGCTATGGAAACTGCCAGAAAATACAATGGACAGAACACGCTCATGAAGGAAGTGATCCCCTCGATCCCTTCACTCACCCACTCCGTTACCATACGGAATGAATTCAAAGTCAGTGCGATCATCAACAGATACATCGCATAAAAACTGATATCGGATATCTGCCTGCTTTTAAAAGTCCTGGAGAAATTGCCAAACACTGCCGCGATCACCGCGATCAGCAGCATATGGATCAGATTGTCCCGGCTGCTTCTGAATGCATAACTCAATTGATCCGCGACAAGACGGTTCAGCAGCCCGGCGGAGAACGAAAGGTCACCGGACAGTATCCCCGCCAGCGTCTCCTTGAACTCCAGCCGTTCCTCCGGGAATAGTTCCTTTAAGGAACGATCGATATCATCAAAAGAAAACTGCTCCAGGATCTCTTCCCCGATCACGGACGCTTCATTTCCCGTCGTATCCGTGAAACTGTCGCCGGATCCCCCGGAGGCTCTTACTCCGGACATCGGAAAGAGAAAGACCGCTGTTGCTGCGATCCACAGAAAGACTCCTGCCATCGCCGTTCTTTTGGCTCTGTCTTGTCCGATATGCCCGACGCCTCTTTGCCGCTTCTTCACTGCGCTTACTCCTTCATGTCAGAAATTCTCTGATCGTATTGAGCAGCGTCATCAGAATCGGCATACTCAACACCATCACCGCCAGTTTCCCGAATATCTCCACCTGAGATGCGATCGTCTGATACCCTGCGTCTTTACAGATACCGGAAGCAAATTCCGATATGTATGTGATCCCCAGCATCTTGATCAGCGTACCGATATATGCCTGGTCCATACGGATATATCTTCCGATCTCCCTCATCACATCGAGCATGATCTCCAGACGTCCGAGGATACTAAAGAATATGACGAGGCTCAGTACAATACTGATATATATCCCATACTCAGATTTTCCGCTTTTGAACTGCACCGCAAGCAGTGTCCCTGTCACCCCCAGCAGCCCGATCCGCAGCATGTCCATTCCCTTCTCTCCTTTCCTCTGACATCCCGTCTGACTACAGCGCGAACAAACGCTGAATAGATTCAAACAGATCATAGATATAAGGTACGATCCAGAACAATACCAGCAACAGCCCCGCAAGACTTGTCAGGAAGGCATGCTCTTCTCGTCCGCTGTGCTTCAGGACCTGGCTCAACACCGAGACCAGTATCCCTACCGCCGCAATCTTGAATATTAGATTTACACTCATGTACACCTCCTCTACAGCAACAGCACCGCAATGAATATCCCGCTCATCACGCCCAGGCAATGGCATAGCCTTATTCTTGTCCCCATCTTCTCCCTCATCTCTTCCATCGTAAGTTCAATCTCTTCCTGCCATAGATCCAGCGTCCTGACCTGCATATTCACATCTGCGATCCCCATCTGGCTGCCGTATCCCGCCAGTTTTTCAAGCATTTCTTCCGAAAGCCCGCAATCCTGAAGATATTCTTTTGCTTTTTCTTCCCATATCTGTGCAAATATACCGCCTCTTCGCCCGTCCATCTCCTCACGCATACCAAGAAACCACTCCTTATAAGGGCTCCTTGCCGATGATCCGATTCTTAGAAATGCCTCGCCCAGATAGGATCTTGCATATTGGATCTCACTTCTTAGCAGGCAGACCAGCTTCTGCAGATACCGCAGCTGTTCATACTGATCTCTGATCTTATTTGCCGCGCTGAATCCTCCCGCGCTGGTAGCAGCAATGACCATACATATTCCCAAAGTTTTCTGCAGCATTGCTGTCATCCCTCTTTTGCCGATCCGCTGTATAACAGGTTTTCGCGGCTGTCAAAAATCCCCTTCACCTGCCCGGCATGTTTCTGATTTCCCAACAGGATATATCTCTCGAATAATCCCTGTTCGACCAATTGCCCAAGAATCGGTTTCTTTCTTAATTCTTCCATGGAATCCGCATGGACGGTAGCCAGCATCCTGCATCCGCAGTGCATGGCATATCTGACGGCATGTACGTCTTCTGCCGTTCCGATCTCATCCACTGCTATCACCTGGGGACCCATAGACCTGATCAGCATCATCATACCTTCTGCTTTGGGGCAGCAGTCCAGGATATCCGTACGGTCTCCCAACTGATTCTGCGGCACTCCCATATAACAGCCGCCGATCTCCGATCTCTCATCCACGACCCCCACCGCCATACCGCAGATCCACCGGTTTCCGTCGGAGATCTGCCGGATCACATCCCGAAGAAGCGTCGTCTTACCGCACCGCGGCGGTGATACGATCAATGTATGGCATACCTTGTGTCCCGAGACAAGATAGGGAAAGACCGGATCGGCACAGTCCTTTATCTCATGGGATATCCTGAGATTGACCGACGAGACATACCGAAGATTCTTTACTCTTCCGTCCTCTAAGATCGTCTGCCCTGCCATTCCTACCCTGTGCCCTCCCTCAATGGTGATAAATCCCTGCCGCATCTCATGCTCATAGGCATATAAAGAATAATTGCTGACATATTGGATCATCTCCTTGATGTCCTCTCTCGTGACGATATAAGGCCCGTCCCTCTGATCATGGATGATCCTCTCCTTTCCTCCGCAGATGAGCAATAACGGTCTGTCTGTCCGCAGACGTATCTCCTGAAGCTTCGCATACGGAAGCCGCTCCCTTTCAAGCAATGCCCGTACCTCTTTGGGCAGGACACGCAATATCCTTTCTCTTTGCATCTTCATCCACCTCTTTATCTCAATATATGTACGAGCTGGTCATTTATGCAGATTTTTATACATGCAAATGAGGACGCGGCAAAACCGCGTCCTCATATACGTCTCACTTCTATATCTATTCTCTTACTCTGCCACATCCTTGATGCTGAACGACATACGTCCCATCTTATCCTTTCCAAGACATACGACCTTCACCATATCTCCCAGAGTCAGTACGTCCTCTACCTGTCTGATCCTCTCTTTGGAAATCTTAGAGATGTGCACCATCCCTTCCTTGCCCGGCGCAAACTCTACGAATGCCCCGAATTCCTTGATGCTGACAACCTTGCCTTCCAGAACCTGTCCTGCCTCGAAATCCGTAACAATGATATAGATCAGCCTCTGCGCCTCTTCCATGCTCTTTGCATCCGTACCGCAGATAGATACGGAACCGTCGTCTTCGATATCGATCTTCACGCCGGTCTGGTCAATGATCGCATTGATCGTCTTGCCTCTCTGTCCCACTACGTCGCCGATCTTCTGCGGATCGATCTGCATCTGGATGATCTTCGGCGCATACGGCCCTACCTCCGGCCTCGGCTCTTTGATCGCCCCTGCCATGACTTCATCCAGTATATAAGTCCTTGCCTTCTTCGTAGCGGCGATCGCCTCCTCGATGATCGGCCTTGTCAGTCCGTGGATCTTGATATCCATCTGGATCGCCGTGATACCCTTGTGCGTCCCGGCAACCTTGAAATCCATATCGCCGAAGAAATCCTCAAGCCCCTGAATATCTGTCAGTACCAGGTAATCCTCATCCGTATCACCGGTCACCAGCCCTGCCGAGATCCCGGCAACCGCCGCCTTGATCGGCACGCCCGCCGTCATAAGAGACATGGACGACGCACAGATACTAGCCTGTGAGGTCGAACCATTGGACTCGAAAGTCTCGGATACGGTACGGATCGCATACGGGAACTCTGACTCTGACGGAAGCACCGGAACCAGCGCCCTCTCGGCAAGCGCGCCATGTCCGATCTCACGGCGTCCCGGACCTCTTGAAGGCCTGGTCTCTCCTACGGAGTAAGACGGGAAATTATAATGATGCATATAACGCTTGGAGGTCTCCGCCTCATCAAGCCCGTCCAACCTCTGTGCCTCGGCAAGCGGAGCCAGTGTGGTTACCGTACAGATCTGGGTCTGTCCGCGTGTAAACATCGCCGAACCATGGACTCTTGGGATCAGGTCGATCTCTGCTGCAAGCGGCCTGATCTGGTCGATGGCTCTTCCGTCCGGACGCTTGTGATCCTTCAGGATCATCTTGCGTACCGTCTTCTTCTGGTACTGGTACACAGCCTCGCCAAGCACCGCAAGCCACTCTTCCTTCTCTGCAAACGCTTCCTCTAACTTCTCCGTGATCTGACGGATATTCTCCTCTCTCACCTGCTTCTCATCTGTGAACACAGCCTCTTCCATCGCCTCCGGAGAAACGATCTCCTTGATCGCGTCAAATAATTCCTCCGGCACTGCGCAGCTCTCATATGAATGCTTCTGCTTCCCGCATTCCGCAACGATCGTATCAATAAATGCGATCACCTTCTGGTTCATCTCGTGCGCCGCGAAGATCGCATCAATCATCCGGTCTTCCGGAACCTCGTTGGCTCCTGCTTCGATCATGATGACCTTCTCCTTTGTAGAAGCCACCGTCAACGCCAGATCGGAGACTTCCTTCTGCGCCGCCGTGGGGTTGAAGACAAACTCGCCGTCAACCAGTCCCACCTGCGTGGTAGAGATCGGCCCGTCAAAAGGAATGTCGGAGATGCTGGTCGCGATCGCAGCGCCTAACATAGCCGTAAGCTCCGGTGAACAATCCTGATCCACAGACAGCACCAGATTCTCAAGCGTCACATCATTCCGGTAATCCTTCGGGAACAGCGGACGCATCGGACGGTCGATCACACGGCAGGTTAAGATCGCATTCTCCGAAGCCTTCCCTTCTCTCTTGTTGAAGCCTCCCGGTATCTTCCCTACGGAGTACAGACGCTCATTGTACTCAACGCTTAAAGGAAAGAAGTCGATCCCCTCTCTCGGCTTCTCGGAAGCCGTCGCCGTACACAGTACGGTCGTCTCGCCATAATGCATCAATACGGCGCCGTTCGCCTGCTTCGCCACTCTGTCGACATCCACGCAGAGCGGCCTTCCCGCTAATTCCATCTCAAATTTCTTATACATATTCTTCTCCTTTTATTTATTCAGATATTTTCTGTGGGCAGGAACTGCCGAAACTACTGAAAAACATATTTTCCTCCGTACCTGAAAGCGGAAAATATGCTTTTCAGTGGTCTCGGGCAAGAGTCACCTACCCACAACTTTATATATTATAACACACTACTATATAATCTTCCACTACAAAATTGCATCACTTGCATTTTCATGGAATAATATGACGGCATAAAACAAGGACACAGCAAACAATCTGTCTCACTGTGCCCCCAATTACTATTTCCTCAGTCCTAATCTCTCGATCAATGAACGATATCTCTCGATATCCGTCTTCTTAAGATATGCAAGAAGACCTCTTCTTTGTCCTACCATCTTCAGAAGGCCTCTTCTTGAATGATGATCCTTCGGATTACTCTTGAAATGCTCTGTCAAATCGTTGATCCTTGCGGTAAGGATCGCGATCTGTACTTCCGGTGAACCTGTATCACCAGGTGTCCTGCCGTAATCCTTTACAATCTGTTCTTTCTGCTCTTTTGAAATCATTTGTTATCTCCTCCTTCATCTTGTTCCTAACGCCTGATATTAAGTAATGGTTGGAGCTTCCATTTACCGAACACCGGCTCTCATACCTGCAAAGTATAGCATACTCCGCAGCTCTTGTAAAGACAGAATTTAATCTTCGTCATCGTCTTCCTCTGTTCCCATCGGCTCTAAGATCGCAAATGCAATATTCGTCGCATGGTCTCCCACACGCTCAAGGCCGGATACCGTATCTGAGAACATCATGCCTGCAGCCGGAGTACACTTATTCTTCGTCAGCCTCTTCACATGTGCGTTCTGCAGCTTTCTCTCCATCTCGTCGATCTCGTCTTCTAACTGCAGGATCTCCTGCATATGCTCATAATTGCGGTTACCGAACATCTCAAGGGAATATTTCAGTATCTTCAACGTCTTCTCATTCATCTCCTGAAGCTGCCTCTTCGCCTTATCACTAAACTCTATACCGCGTTCGATCCGGTCTTTCGCGGAATCTGCAATATTCTCCGCATGGTCTCCGATCCGCTCGATATCATTTACCACATGGAACAGGCCGCCCAGCAGCTTTTCATCCGCCAGCGGCAGGACTAGTTCGTTCGCCTGTACAAGATAGTCCGTAATCTTCCGGTTCATAAAATCAATATATTCTTCACGTTTATAAACCTCGGCGATCTTCTCTTCATTCAGTTCGCATATCGCTTCCATGGAAACCTCAAGATTCTTCATCGCCACCTGCCCCATATGTACGATCTCCCGGATCCCGTCCAGTACCGCCGTCGTTGCAGACAGGATCTTACCGTTTCCGATAAACATAAGTTCATATTCGTCTTCTACTTTGTCCGATCCCGGAACGATCTTATAAGTCGCCTTAACGATCCACCCCATGAACGGGAAGAGCATTGCGACCTCAAATACCTTCATCAGAGTATGCACGTTCGCCACGGATCTGGCAAGATTATCGCCGGATATGTACAGCATCATATCTGTAAACGGACGGATCGCAATGATCAGGATCATGAACATGATCGCCGAACCGATCACATTAAACAGAAAATGGATCAGCGCCGCACGTTTGGCGTCCTTATTCCCGCTTAAGCCTGCCACCAGCGCCGATACACAGGAACCTATATTACATCCCAGGATCATAAACGGACAGATCATGAATTCCAGAAGCCCCTGCGATACCATCAGCAGGATAATACCCACCGTTGCAGAGGAACTCTGCAGCACCGCCGTGATCACAAGCCCCGTCAGGATAGCCGCAACCGGATTGGTAAGGGAGGCAAGGAAATTCAATACTTTCGGAGACTCTTTGACCGCCTCCATACTATCGCCCATAATGCTAAGCCCCATAAATAAGATCCCGAAGCCCAGGATCACTTCACCTATCTTCTTGACGCTCTGCTTCTTACAGAACATCACCATAATGACTCCGATGATCACCACTAAGGGCGCGATGTCAGACAGATTAAAAGCGATCAGCTGTCCTGTGATCGTCGTACCGATATTCGCGCCTAATATGACGCCCGACGCCTGCATCAGATTCATAAGGCCCGAATTCACAAAACTTACGACCATTACCGTAGTCGCATTAGACGACTGGATGATCGCCGTGAATATAATACCCACGATCATCCCGATAAACCTGTTCTTCGTAAAAAATTCCAATATGCTGCGCATCTTGGCGCCCGCCGCCTTCTCAAGGCCCTCGCTCATCAGCTTCATTCCATACAGGAAGAAACCCAATCCTCCCAACAGCATAAAAATCGTCGTGACCCTCATTCGTATTCTCCTCTACTTACTCCTCACACGAAAAAATGTTTCCCATATGCAATATCTCTGTCGATACACGCCTTCAGTTCTTCCAGATTATCAAACCGCCGCTCCGGACGGCAGAATTCCAACAATTCCACGGATACGGATTTCCCGTACGCATCCCCGTCATAGCCGAAAAGAAAGCTCTCAGCCAATACTCTTTCCTCCTTGCTTACGGTGGGTTTCACACCTACATTCGAGATACCATGGTATCGTTGTCCGTCTATCCTGACATCAGACAGGTATACGCCCCGCGGCGGGACGAGCTTATCTTTTGGCCACTCCACATTCAGAGTCGGAAAGCCAAGCGTCCTGCCAAGCTGCTTCCCATGTTCCACCTGTCCCGTGATCCCATAAGCATATCCCAGCAGCACTCCTGCAAGCCTCAGATCTCCCTGGCGCAGGACTTCTTTTATATAAGTGCTGCTTATGATCCGGTTCTCATAACGCTCCTTCTCAATAACGATCAGCTGATAGCCGTATTCTTTGGCATACTGTCTGAGCATCCCTAGGTCTCCCCGCTTCTCATAACCGAATTGAAAATCTGTCCCCACTATAACATATCTCGCATGAAACACGCCTTTTATGATGTCCCGGATAAAATCCTCCGCCTTTATCTGGCTGAATTCCTGCGTAAAAGGGCACTCGGCAAGCACATCCACTTTCCCTTCCAGATGCTCCTGCCTTTCCTTGCCTGTCATGAGAATCTGCGGCGTCTTCCCGATCCGTTTCCACAGCGGTCCCATATCGAACGCACACACGATACTTCTGATCCCGTCTTGTTCCCCCAGCTTGCGCACTTCTTCTACCAATAGCTGATGTCCCTTGTGTAAGCCGTCAAATTTGCCGAAAGTTACCGCCGATTCCCTGTCATCCCTGTATTCCGACAGTCTGTTGATGTATTGCATACTCGTTCCTCTAACCTTTTTCATACCTTCTCGTAAAACATTTTAACAACATGATAGGATTCCTTTTGTTCCTGCCATTGATAGACTGCGATAAACTGCCCCGCCTCATCGTATACTCGTATACTCTTCCGGCACTCTTCCGATTCCCCATCATATCGCCGGATCATATCCGGCGACAGCGGATTGCCGTTCTTCGCCAGTATGCCGCCCCTGCCGCTCACACATACCCGGGGGTGATCTGCGAACATCTCGTCCACAGGAACTATGGCGTCCATAAGGCTCCCGTCTTCTTTCTTCTTTCTGATCTCTTCTAAGGTCAGTGCATCCTCCAGACAGAATCTTCCTGTCCTGGTGCGCACCAACTCCTCCATACAGCCGCCGCAGCCCAGTTTCTTCCCAATATCATGGCATAGGGTACGGATATACGTGCCTTTGGAGCATCTGACCTCCATCCATATTCTCGGCAGTTCTATCTTCCGGACCCGTATCTCATAGATCTGCACGATCCTTGCTTTGCGTTCGATCTCTTTTCCTTCCCTGGCAAGTTCGTACAACTTCCTGCCGTTCACCTTTATTGCAGAATACATGGGCGGAATCTGTGCATACTCCCCGACGAAACTTTGCAGAATATCCATGACCGTATCTTCTGCAAGATCCGGTACATCCTGTTCCTCCAGAACCCTTCCGCCGGTATCCTGTGTGTCCGTCGTACGTCCAAGCAACAGTACCGCCTCGTAGGTCTTGTCCTTGTCTGTCAGCAGATCACACAGTTTTGTCGCCCTTCCAAGGCATATCGGCAAAACTCCTTTTGCATCGGGATCTAGCGTACCCGTATGGCCGATCTTCCGCTGCCCGACGATCCCCCTGAGCTTTGCCACCACATCATGGGATGTATATCCCTTTTCTTTCTGCACATTCAGAACACCGTGTATCATATGTATCTTCTTTCCTACCTTCCCCGCGGATCCTGCATCTGCGCTTCGATCTGTTCCGACAGATTGTTGATCACGTCATAATAAGTCCCTGCCATCGTAAGCCCTGCCGCTTTCCGGTGTCCGCCTCCGCCAAAATACCTGGCGATCTTGCTTACATCTATCCGCTCTCTTGACCGAAGGCTTACTTTATATACGTTCGTGTCAACTTCATACATGAAGATCGCCACTTCCACACCCTTGGTAACCCTGAGCTGGCTTACGATCCCTTCCAGATCCCTTACATCGACTCCGTAGAAATCCATCGTCTTCTTCGTAACATAAGAAGCGATACATGCCTTATCCATGAAAAGGATGCTTTCTAACAGCGCTCTTCCCAGGATCTGATTCTGTGCATAGGTCTTCTCATAATAGGTATCCTGGATCAGTTTCGGAGCGTCCACTCCTTTTTCCAACAGCTTAGCCGCTGCGCGGAACGTAGACGGAGACGCACAGGAGTACTGAAACACGCCTGTATCATGCGCTATGCCAAGATACAGCGCCGTCGCCGTATCAAGAGATATCTTGTCGTCCTCTAAAAGGTTATACACCAGTTCGGAAGTAGAACTTGCATCCGGCACGATATAGTCTTCCTGCGCAAACCCTCCGTTGCTGATATGATGATCGATGCAATAAGTCCTCTCTGCCGTTTCGAACAACGCTCCCGAAAACCCAAGACGTTCTTTATCTGCGCAGTCCAGACAGATAAACAGATCATACTTCACATCTGCCGGAATCTCATGACGAATATCAGACGTACCCTTAAGACATTTGAATGACTCCGGAAACTTTTCCAGATAGATCTCTGCCTTTTTATCGTTGTAATTGTCCTTAATGTACTGGTAGAGTCCCACACAAGAACCCACACAGTCGCCATCCGGACGTACATGTCCGCCAATCGCGATTGATTTTGCATCTTTCAGAATCTTATTCAGCATCTGCATCCCCTTCTACAATAATATTTTTTGTTACTTCTTCGATCTTCTTTGACATATTGACGCCATATTCAATGGACTGATCCGGAATAAACGTGATCTGCGGCGTATTCCGCATATTCAGCGTACCGGCAAGTTCACGCCGGATATACCCTTCCGCACTCTTAAGCCCCTGAATGGTTGCATCCTGCGCTTCTTTATCTCCAAGTACGCTGATATATACCTTACAGGTCTTAAGATCAGGCGCCACCTCTGCCGCAACCACGGAAGTCCATGGCGCGACGCGAGGGTCCTTAAGAGTCCTGATGATATTGCTTAGTTCCCGCTGTACCTCGGTATTCACTCGGGTATTCTTTATACTTCTTTTTTTCATTTCTTTTCACACCTCTTCTTACAGCCGGCACATATACATGATGCCCGCCTGACTGCCTTCGCAAAACGGGATAAAATCTGCTTATCTAGGTATCTCTACCATCTTGAATGCTTCGACCAGATCGCCTTCTTTAATATCGTTAAAGTTCGCGAACACGAATCCGCACTCATATCCCGCTCTTACTTCTTTCACATCATCCTTGAAACGTCTCAGAGAGGCAAGCGGCCCTTCGAAGATCACAACTCCGTCACGGGTCAGCCGCACCGAGCAATCCCTCTCGAAGATACCATCCAGCACATAAGAACCGGCAATGGTCCCCACTCCGGACGCTTTGAATGTCTGGCGGACTTCTGCGTGTCCCAGTACCTTTTCCTCGAATACTGGATCAAGCATTCCCTTCATCGCCGCTTCTACATCTTCGATCGCGTTGTAAATAACACGATACAGACGGATATCAACTCCCTCGCGGTCTGCGGTCTCCTTTGCCGTAGCATCCGGCCGTACGTTGAAGCCGATGATGATCGCGTTAGACGCCGACGCAAGGCTGACGTCAGATTCGTTGATCGCTCCTACGCCGCCGTGGATGATCTTCACCACAACCTCTTCATTCGTCAGCTTCAGAAGGCTCTGCTTCATCGCTTCCACGGATCCCTGCACATCTGCCTTTACAACAATTCCAAGTTCTTTTAAGTTTCCTTCTTTAATCTGTGTGAACAGATCATCCAGTGATAACTTTGATTTCGTATCTTCCAGAAGCTTAACCTTGCTCTGTGAGATGAATGTCTCCGCAAAGCTTCTTGCTTCTTTATCATTTTCGCATCCTACGAATACTTCGCCTGCGTTAGGCACATCATTCAATCCCAGGATCTCCACAGGCATAGACGGTCCTGCTTCTTTCACACGTCTTCCCTTATCATCCATCATGGCGCGGACTTTTCCATAGGCAGAACCCGCTGCGATCGAGTCTCCAACCCTCAGAGTTCCCTTCTGGACCAGGACCGTTGCGACAGAACCTCTTCCCTTATCAAGCTGTGCCTCCAGCACCAGTCCTCTTGCACGCCGGTCTGCATTTGCCTTAAGCTCCAATACCTCTGCTGTCAGGACGATCATCTCCATGAGATCTTCAAGTCCTTCTCCCGTCTTGGCAGATACCGGCACAAAGACGGTACTTCCGCCCCAGTCTTCCGGGATCAGTTCATATTCGGTAAGTTCCTGCTTCACACGCTCAATGTTCGCGCTCGGTTTGTCGATCTTATTCACTGCTACGACGATCTCTACTCCCGCTGCTTTCGCATGGTTGATCGCCTCCACGGTCTGCGGCATCACGCCGTCGTCCGCCGCTACTACCAGGATCGCAATATCCGTAGAACTTGCCCCCCGCATACGCATTGCGGTAAATGCCTCATGGCCCGGCGTATCAAGGAATGTGATCTTCTCCCCCTTCACATCCACCACGTACGCGCCGATATGCTGCGTGATACCGCCTGCTTCTTTATCGATCACATTGGTATGGCGGATCGCATCCAGAAGAGACGTCTTACCATGGTCAACGTGTCCCATGACACAGACTACCGGCGGACGCTTTTCCATCTTGCTTACGTCCTCTTCATCCTCTTTCAGAAGTTCTTCGATCACATCTACGACTTCTTCCTTCTCACACAACACGTCGAATTCCAATGCGATCCCTTCCGCCGTCTCATAATCAATCTCCTGGTTCACGGTCGCGATCTTTCCCTGCATGAACAGCTTCTTGACGATCACCGAAGGTACGATCTTCATCTTATCCGCAAGCTCTTTGATCGTCAGGACCTCCGGAATGATAATAGACTTGATCTCCTCTACGATCTTCTGTTCTCTCTGCTGCGGTTTCTGGAACTGCTGCTTTGGCTCGTTCTTTTTCTTGCCCTTTCCTCTGTCGTCCTCGTCACCGCGGCGATAATCCTTCTTCTTATGATCGTCCTTCCCTTTTCCTTTGCTGCGCTGCGGCTTCTGTGCCTCCACTGCAGGCGCCGGAATACTGGAATTGCCGCTGCGTCTGTCATTGCGGCGGTCCGGTCTTTCTCCCGGCCTGCGCGCCTGCCCTCTGTCGCGGTCTTTATCACGGTCTCCCTGGAAACGGTCGCGGTCTCTTCCTCTGTCGCGGTCGTTCTGGAAACGGTCGCGGTCTCTTCCTCTGTCACGGTCCTTATCACGGTCTCCCTGGAAACGGTCGCGGTTTCCCTGCGGCCTTTCCCTGTCGCGGTCGTTCTGGAAACGGTCGCGGTCCCTTCCTCTGTCTCCAAACGGACGGTTCCGGTCACGCTCTCCCTGGGGACGGTTCGGACGTGCTCCCTGCGGGCGGTCGCCTCTTGGCGGCCTTGCCCCGGCGCCTCTGGAATCTCTGGAATCCCGGGAATCCCGGAAATCTCTGGAGTCCCGCTGTCTTTCTCCGCCTCTTCCCGGACGTTCCGGATAATCCTTTCCCCTTGGAGACAGGTTTCTCTCAGAAGATACCGTTCTCTCCGGCTTTCTCTCTGCCGGACGCTCCGGACGTTCCGGACTCTGCTTCTTTTGCTGTTTCTCAGGCGCCACAGTAGCCTCCGGTTTCTTCTCGGATCCTGCGCTTTTTACCCCTTCTTCCGGCTTTACCGGTTCCGGCGCCGGACGACGGATTACCTTCCCTGCTTCTTCCGGCTTCGGTGTTTCCGATACCGGACGCTTTACCATCCTGGAAGCTTCCGCCGGTTTTGCCGGCGCTTCCGGACGGACCGGCTTCGCCGGACGGCCGTTATTCACCTGCATCGGCTTACCCTGCGGCTGCGCCGGATGCCCATTGGCGTTCGCAGGCTTGCCTGCTCCTGTCCTGCCCGCCGTTCTTCTGGCTGGTTTCCCGGCATTCTGTGTATTCTGCGGCCTGAACACGTGCACGATGTTTTTCTTCTTTGGCGCCTCAGTCTCAGGCTTTGCTTCCGGCGCTTCTTTTGCCGCCCTGGACTTCCCGAACCCTTTCCTCACCACATCGGCGTCCGCTTCTTCAAGCGCGCTCATGTGGGTCTTCACTTCTATATTCTTCCCGCTAAGGAATTCAAGTACTTCCTTACTCGGAACATTCAATTCCTTTGCTAATTCATATACTTTAATTTTTGACATATTCACTACCTCCTCTATGCAATTATATGATCCTCTGTATCCATATGCTTTCTGATTCCTTTTGCAAATCCCTCATCTAATATAGCAAGAGACGCCCGGAACTGTTTTCCCATTGCATGCCCCAAGGTATCTTTATCCTTATAGAAACAAATCGGCACGTGATAGTAATCACACATATTCTTAAATTTCTTCTTCGTATTGTCAGACGCGTCATCTGCCACAATGACCAATGCTGCCCTTTTAGATTTTACTTCTTTCTCCGTACTAAACTCTCCGCTGACTGTTTTGCCCGCCTTTGTAGCCAGGCCAATGAGCGACAGCGCTTTACTCTGTCCCAATCAACCCCATCTCCTTCTCTAACGCTTCATATACTTCCTCCGGGATAGCCTGTTTAAAAGAGCGTTCTAACCCCTTGCTCTTGACCGCCTTCCTCAAACATTCCTTCGAAGGACAGATGTATGCTCCCCTTCCGTTCTTCTTCCCGGTGGCATCCAGAAGAAATTCACCTTCCTTTGTTCGAATGACACGTATCATCTCTTTTTTATTCTTCATCTCCTGGCAGCCTACACACCGCCGCACAGGTATTTTTTTATTTGCGCCCACGCGATCACCTATTCCTCGTCTATTTCTTCAAAGACTA
This sequence comes from Dorea sp. 5-2, assembly GCF_000403455.2. GTDB lineage: Bacteria > Bacillota > Clostridia > Lachnospirales > Lachnospiraceae > Sporofaciens. The sequence goes on from NZ_KE159770.1 coordinate 249,403, forward strand.
TCTCTTCGTCAGCCGATCCTTCCTCATAGCCTTCTTCCTGATAAGATCCTCCGTCATAACCCTCTTCCTGATAAGATCCTCCGTCATAACCTTCTTCCTGATAGGATTCTTTGTCATACGTCTCATCATAGTTCTCATCATATTCCTCATAAGGCGCTTCATATTCCTCTTCATACACGCCTTCGCTCAATTCCAGATAGTTCTCCGGCAGATCTCCGGATTCTATCGCCTGTGTCTCGCTCTTGATATCGATCTTATAACCGGTCAGCCTTGCCGCTAGTCTGGCATTCTGGCCTTCTTTACCGATGGCGAGAGACAGCTGATAATCCGGAACGATCACACCTGCCGTCTTATCGTCCGGATCAGCCATGACAGAGATTACCTTCGCAGGACTCAGTGCATTCTCGATCAGGATCGCCGGATTATCACTCCAATTGATGATATCAATCTTCTCACCGCGCAGTTCGTTCACGATCGCGTTCACTCTCGAGCCATTCAGCCCGACGCACGCGCCTACCGGATCGACATCCGGATCATTGGACCACACAGCGATCTTCGTCCTGCTTCCCGCTTCTCTTGCAATGCTCTTGATCTCAACAACTCCGTCTTTTACTTCCGTCACTTCTGCTTCAAAAAGTCTCTTCACCAGTTCCGGATGCGTACGGGATACCAGGATCTTCGGACCCTTCGTCGTATTCTTTACCTCTACAATATAGAGTTTGATCCGCTCCGTAGGCTTAAATACTTCGCCTTTGACCTGCTCGTTCTCCGTGAGCATCGCGTCTGCCTTCCCAAGATTGATACTGACATTCCTTCCCACATACCGCTGGACAATTCCCGTAACGATATCCTTTTCTTTCTCAAAGTACTGATCGTACACTACCTTGCGTTCTTCCTCACGGATCTTCTGTAGGATCAGGTTCTTGGCATTCTGCGTTGCGATCCGACCGAATGATTTCGATTCGATCGGTATCTGTACGATGTCTCCCGGTTCATACTTACTGTCTATCTCTTTCGCGTCTTCGACGCTGATCTCTTCCAGCTTATCTTCCACATCCTCTACTACGGTCTTCTCTGCATACAGCTGATACTCACAAGTGGTCCTGTTCATGTTCACCTTTATATTATCGGCTTTTCCAAAATGGTTCTTGCAGGCATTCAACAGAGAATTCTCAATCGCATCCAGCAAAGTCTCTTTGCTGATCTCTTTTTCTTCCTCTAATATATTCAACGCTTCTAACAATTCTGTGTTCATTGTATTCTCCTCCTAACTCTGAAATCTTAATCTATCTCTATAAAAGAGACTTCCGCAGGTCTCTTAAAAATCAAATGCCAGACGAATCAGTGCAATATCACTTTTGTCAAAAATCTTTTCCGTTCCATTTTCAATCTCGATCGTTACCGTGCCCTCGTCATATCCTTTTAAAATGCCGGTAAATTCCTTCTGCTTCTCTATCATACGGTATGTTCTGATCTCAACTTCTTCTCCAAGGCTTCTCTTATAATCCTTCTCCTTCTTCAAAGGCCTCCCAAGTCCCGGAGAACTGACCTCCAGGATATACGCATCCTCAATATAATCTTTTTCGTCCAGAATATCCGAAAGCCTTCTGCTCACAGTCTCGCAGTCATCTATCGTAATGCCGCCCGGTTTATCAATATACGCCCGAAGATACCATGTACTTCCCTCCTTCACATATTCCACATCCACCAGTTCGAATCCATGCTCTTCTATAATGGGCAGCAGAATCTCTTCTGTCTTCTGTTCATACTGTTCTCTTTTCGTCAATCTTTCATTCCTCCTTCAAGAAATCCAAATACCTCCGGCAACCGTTGAATGGAGTTCATCAAAAAAGGAATGAGTGACATTCAACAAAGAAGAGTGAACTTTCGTTCACTCTTCCGCCGATTTCCTTATGTAACTGTAAGGAAGTATAACACTTAATCCCCGTAAAATCAAGGTTTTTTTGAAAATATTACACCTTTATGGGCAGCTTTCGCTATGACAACGTCCTGTTTCTATCTCTGTATCTGAAGAAGCTTGGTCTTTAACTCATTCTCAAGCCTTCTCATCTCCTGCTCAGCCTGCGCTCTCTTCTGCCTGCCTTCCCGCTGGATGTGCATGACCTCATCCAGCGTTGCGATCAAGGTCTCATTTGTATGCTTCAGCGTCTCGATCTCTACAACACCTCTCTCGGATTCTCTTGCCGTCTCGGTCACCGCGATCTTCATCCTGTCCGCGTTCTTCCTGAGAAGCTCATTTGTCATATCTGTCACATCTCTTTGGGCGGCGGCCGCCTGTGCCGAATGTTCCACCCCAAGCGTCAATACCATCTGGCTCTTCCACAGCGGGATCGTATTGACGATCGTAGACTGTATCTTCTCCACCATCAGGGTATCATTCCCCTGGATCAGCCGTATCTGCGGGGCTGTCTGCATAGAGATCGTCCTGGTAAGCTCCAGGTCATGGATCTTCTTCTCAAACCGGTTGCACATACCGTCCAGGTCTCTTGCTGCCTGCGCATCCTCCGCAAGCCCTGTACGGGAAGCCTTATCCAAAAGGATCGGAAGCTTTTCGCCTCTGACTTGTGTCAGCTTCTTCTTCCCCGCAAGGATATACATGGTCAGTTCTTTATAATAAGTCAGATTCAAGTCATACATCTTGTCCAACACGGCGATATCTTTCAGAAGCCGTACCTGGTGGGATTCCAGAACCTTGCAGATCTGGGTGATATTCACCTCTGCTTTTGCATATTTTGCCTTCGCGGACCGAATCTTTCCCGATCCCTTTTTGAAGATACTTAAGAATCCCTTCTCTTCTTCGTCGTCAAAATCCCTTAATTCCTTCACGACATTCGAGAGCAGTTCCCCGATCTCTCCTAGATCCTTCGTCCTTACATTCTCCAGTGCAGCCTCCGAGAAATCCGCCATCTTCTTCTGAGTTCCCGCTCCGTACTGCAGGATCGCGCCGGAATTCGTCAGGTCGATCTGTGCAGCGAACGCATCCACCATCTTTTGCTCATCCTCCGACAGAATACTCTCATCAAATACCGGCGCTTCCGGCTCCGCCGCACGAGGGCTTACCGCCTCCTCTTTAAATGGCTCCAAAGTCAGCTGCGGAACCTTCTGAAACTGTTCAAATTCATTTTCCATCCGTATCTTATCCTCCTACTTCTTTAATCCGTCGTCCGTAAGCCCCTCCTGTGCCAGGAGCGTCTGCAGGACAGAGATGTCCGAAGATACGTCCCACGCCGTCTCCAGGAACATACTGTCTAAGAGCTTCTCAAATGCCAGATTCAGCGTATCCAGCGTTGCCTCGATCTCCCGCTTCGACGAGAGGATATTCTCACCGGCGACCGGCTGTGCGTCCATCTCTTTGTATGCCTCCAGAAGCTTCACTGTCGTCGGCAGATAATATTCCATCAGCCTGTGAATATCATCCACCGATTCCGGATTCTGTTCCACCCGCGCAAAGATCCGTTCCACAAGCGTCTCCATACGTGATATCTTCGCAGTCATCTCCTGACTGGAGATCAAGTCGTTATACCCGTGGATCTTCCTGATATATGCATCCCCTTCTTCCATCACCTTTTGCACCTCGAGAGGAAGCTTCCTTGCCTTCTGCTTCACATCTTCTTTCCCATTCCCGATCTCTCGCCGCTGCTTTCGAGCCTCATCCGCCTCGTTCTGCCTCCGCTGCGCCTCTATCTGCTGATACTGCCGATACATACCGTCGCTGACGATCAGGCAGGTCTTCTGTTCGTCAAGATGTCCCTGCAGAAACCATCCTCTTGAAAACATATCCTCCAGATCTCTGACCACGTATCTGGTATTCTTCTTCACTGCCTTTGACAGTTCCTGGATATTACAGTACTCTCTCTTGCCCAGGACCTGGATATATGTCCGGAAACGCCTGATCCTGGCGCGGATGCCTGTCCCACACCCGCATACCACGAACCCGGATATTCCCAGGATAAGAAAAAGCGCCGTTACCATGATCTCCGGTATCCCATAGACTCCCACAAACCACGAAGTAATAAGATAGACCAAAAGTGCGATCAGGAAAATACCCCCAAAGACAGCTCCAAGGACCGTTGTGACCGTGCCTTTTATCTGCATAGAAGTGACCGAACGATACAGGACCGGCGACTTGAAGCCCTTGCCTGTCTCCCGGACTTTCCTGATATTTCTCGTCACGGTATCCACCGCATCGTTGACCGTATCCGTAATTGTCTGATTCAATTTCCCAAAATCCTGAAAGTCGACCGCATGCTGCACCGTCCTGCGGATATCCTCCCCGAATCTCTCCCAATCCCGATTTATCATCTTGTCCTCCACTTTTACACACTGTTCTTCTTTCACTCAGGATGGTCTTATTGTATCACATTCACACACGCACAGCAATAAGTACCTGACAAATCAAAAAGCACGCCGATGATCCTCTCACCAAAGCGTGGCTTTTCTTATTGCTTTATTCATTTCCCGAAGGGATCTGCGTAACTATCGTATCCAACCTTGCCTGCTGCTCTGTATCTCCTGCACGGATCGTATAGACTCCGCCCGCCGCAAGCTCCGGCGAAGATACCGCGAACCACTGCGCCGGCTTCTTAAGCGTGATCTCTGCAACGGCCTCTCCTTCGCCGCCGTACACGGAGATTACGGTTCCTGCCTCCGCCGGTTCCTCCATATTCCATACAAGCACCTGCTGGGTGGAGTCTTCGCTTGGATTCTGTACCATTCCCGCGCTTCCTGTTCCTAGGAATGTCCCTCCCGTGATCTTACATACAGACGCATAATCTAAAGTACCGTTTCCTCCGCTGACAGGTCCCTCCACCGTAAGTGTTCCGCCGTTTATGATAATCTCTCCGTTGGCATCCAGCCCGTCGCCGTCCGCATCCACATATATGTTTCCTGTGTTAAACGTCATAACGGCGCCCTGGTCTTCTTCCGCCTTTCCATCATTATGAAGCGCCGCATTGATGCCGTCGTCAGAAGCCTTCACCTGGATATCGCCGCCGTTGACCTCGATCTCAAAGCCTTCCATCCCTTCATAACTCTGCAATACATCAATAGCACCGCCGTCAACCGTCAGCTTCTGATCCGCATGGATCCCGTCGTCTCCCGTAAGGATCGAAAATACACCGCCTTTTATCGTCACATTCTGATCACTGTGTATCGCGTCATCGCAGGAATCCAGCGAATATTCGCCGCCTGCTATGACCAGATCTACATAAGACTTCATCGCCTTGGTACTTTTCGTATCTTCCTCTGACGATGCTTCTCCTTCCAAGCCTTCGTCCGGAACCGTTCCCGGATCCTGATTTTCCGGCGGCATCCTTCTCGAATCGTCACTTTCTGCTACTCCTTCCGGAACCGCTCCCGAATCCTGGTTTTCCGAAGGCTTCCATCCCGAATCATCACTTTCTGCCTCTCCTTCCGGAACTGATTCCGGCGGCTGGATTTCTGGCGGCTTCCTTCCCAGGCTGTCACCTTCTGTCCCTTCATCTGGAATCGTTCCCGGCTCCTGGCTTTCCGAAGGCATCCTTCCCGCGCCGTCACTTCCTGCACCTTCGTCTGGAATCGTTCCCGGCTTCTCTGGTATCGCCTCCGAACCGTCACTTCCTGCCTCTCCTTCCGGAACTATCCCCGGCGCCTCCTCCGGTCCGCCGCCTGCCGGCGGCATCCTGCGTCCTTCATTCCCCGCCCCGCCGGCTCTCTCTTCTGCATTTTCACTTCCGCCGCCTGTCACAATCTCTATATTCCCGTCATTGATCCGAAGAAGTGTCTCAGCCTGGATCCCGTCTCCCCCTGCGGTAATCTCAAAGGAACCGTCTTCGATCAGAACATATCCCTTATCCGGTTCCTCCCAATTCGAAGCCTTGATCCCGTCGTCACCGCTTTCAATGGTAAAATTCCCGTTCTTCACCGACACGCTGTCCTTGCCTACGATCCCGTCATCCGCCGCCGAGAGGATATATGTACCGGTAACAAATTTCAGATCATCCTTACAATGCACCGCATGATCATAGTTCCCGGTAACCTTCAAAGTTCCCGTCCCGTTGAAGGTCAGATCGTCCTTGGCAAAAACTGTCGCATCGGGTTCATCGCCGCCTTCCTTCTCATACTGATATTCCTGCGCATCCGCAAGGATATTCTCCGTACCGTCCGCCAAAGTGATGATCACATCGCCGCCTTTGCTATACAAAGGCGAAGAACTGCCGCATGTAACATTGACGCCGCCAAGCACCAGCCTGACCACATCATCCTTCTTAGCGTCCACAATGATCTGTCCGTCTTCTAGTGTTCCTGAAAAGTAATACGTTCCTTCTCCTGTTATCGTAACCGCATTTCCATTTATCCGGATATGTTCCATACCGCTGTCCGTATCGGACGAGCTCTCTTTTGATACGGAAGCTTCTGCTGCCAGTCCTTTCTCCTCCATCGTTATCTTGTCTTTTTCCAGATGAAAGAATACCGTGTCTTCTTCCTCCCATGTATCGTCGAGCTTCTCTTCACTATATCTGCCGCTTGTCAGCGTAACTTTATTTACAGACGCATGTCCGTCGGTCTTTGTGGTTTCTGCAGCCTCCGCCTTCGGAACTTCCTCGGTCCTGCCGCATCCTGCCGTAGTACATACCAATAATAAACTCATCCAAACCACGAGACTTTTCCTGTCCTTCATATATCTACTCTCCCCTATAATTCTTCTTGTATGGCTGCCCTTCGTCCGCAGATGACCGTCAGATTTCCGTTCCTGCATCTGATCGCATCCAACATCTCCTTTTCTCTCCGAAGATCCTTGAGCACGATATGATACTCTAACTCATACATACTTCCAAGATTCGTCGTCTTCACCCTCTGCAGGTCGCACTGATCCGTATACTGCCGGAAAATATCATCAAAGATCTCCGTATAATCCAGATGTTCTGCTATAGTGACCCGGAGATCCTTACGCTCCCTTTTTGACTCTCCAAACCGTGTCTTTTCCAACAGCAAGAACACTCCGCCTATGATCGCCGTCATAAGAACGGCAAAACTGAGAAATCCCATCCCTGTCGCCAGTCCTGCCGCCATGGCAAAGAAGATCACCGCCATTTCCTTTGACGATCCCGGAACCGAACGGAACCGGACCAGGCTGAAGGCTCCGAGCACCGCGACACTGGTACCAAGATTCCCGTTTACTAGCATGATGATCATCTGAACCAATACAGGGAGCAATACAAGCGTCACCATAAAATTCTTGCTGCATGTCCCCTGAATCCCATAGGCCGCCGAGATCAGAATCCCCAGCAGCAAAGAAACTGCCATACACAATACCGCGTTCTGAACCGTAAGGCTTCCTTCCACTCCCGTTAATATACTTGTGAACATATCCGCTCCTCCTCACTTTCTGTTTCGCTTTGCAGGAACCGGGCATAGACCGCCCCATATTTCGAAAAAGACATGGGGTAGATCTGAAGTTCTCCCAGAAGAGCCGCAAGCCAGATCGGATACGCAGACGGCACTTTGATCTCCATCAGATAACCGCCCGGATCCAGGACCTGACATTCCCCGTCGTAAGAAAGCTCCAGACGATGGCTCCGGCTCCTGATCTTCCGGTCTATGGTGATCCGCAAGCTCTCATCCTCATTTCCAACGTACGCCTCTCTGTCATAAGCAAGATATACCCTTGGCTGCGGCTGATAGAACCTGATAAAATAATCAATCTCCTTTAAGATCTGGGACTTCTCCTCCGTGAATACCCCGGACTCCAGATACGACCGCGCCTGTGTCATGGGAAGCTGCGTCCTCCGCTTATAGACCACGCCCTGGTACTTCTTCTTGATCTCCAGAAATACCTTACTGTCATCCCTTATCTCTCCATAGCCGCGCAGCCGGAACTTCTCTTTATATTTCGGTTTGTCCAGCGATCTGCGTATCAGTTCATAATCCTCCGTATCATAATAGATATTGCGGATTGTATGCAAGCCGTATCCGTCTATATGGATCTTCTCTCCCGCGGCAGCCAGGAACAGTTCATACTGCTTCTGATTCAGGCGATACTTCTTTTCCACTCGTTCAAACACATTCTGTTCACTCATATCCCAAATCTCCTCACATTAACAAATAGATACTCCCGGAATCTCTTTCCCTGATCTGTGAGATGATACTCAGGCACAAAGAAGATCCCGGGAGTACTTGAATTACTACCCGCTTATTTTAATAAGAAAATATGGGAAATATATGGTCAAACTGTGAAAAAAAGGTGAAAGGCAAACCGGCAATAAATCCATTAAAGCAGCCATTCCTCCATCGTATCCGCCACCGTACTCGTATAGCTGATCTCTTCTACCGACTCTGAAGCTATGATATCTTTCTTTCCTACCTCCGTATCATTCAGATAATACTTCGCTTCGCCTATTTTATCTCCTTTCTTGATCGGCGCCCGTAATTTCTTTTTTATGGACACCTTTCGTTCCATTCCTTTCAGATCCGCCCCTGTAGTGTCAATATAGGTAAATGGTTCTTTCTGCTCCGCTTTAACGGTATCCTCCACACCCTTTGCAATCTTGACCGGTTTGACCGTTTGGGGCGAATCCTCTTTGTATTTATTACATTTTCCGAATCCATAATTGCAGAGCGTGATCGCGTCTCTGACGCGCGCCTTACTGTCTTCTGCCGCCATAATGACCGCGATCAGTTCCATATCGTCCTTTTTTGCCGTCGCCGACACACAGAACTTCGCCTGGCTGGTAGAGCCTGTCTTAAGCCCGGTGGCATATTCATACTGCCGTATCAGTTTGTTCGTATTCGTCAGCCCGAACTCTGACGTTCCCTTCTTTGTCGTATGCGTGATATTCTCCATCCAGATGTTACAATACTCATAGATCTGTGGATATCTGGAGATAAGCTCTCTCGACATCAGCGCAATATCCCTTGCCGTCGTCAGATGTCCGTCCGCATCCAGTCCGTTGCAGTTTACAAAATGCGTATTTTCCATACCAAGCCCTTTTGCCCTCTCGTTCATCTGCGCTACGAACTCTTCCTCGTTGCCGCAGATCTGTTCAGCCATTGCCACACAGGCGTCGTTGAAAAATAGTAGACCGCTTTAACCGGCTGATCCTCTTATGACGGCGCGTACATGCATTTTTATGCCTGCAACAAAAAAACGACACCGACTATTTATTCCCGCGAGCAACGAGCCAAGCGGACATGCTTACATGCACATTTGACTCATGATCAGTGCCGTCTTGTGTCATCCATCTTACGCCCGCCCTGACAAGTACTCGCGGTATCCCGGCCTGCCGGCGGCAACCAGATCAAGATTCTTTATCTCCCAATTCAGAGTAAATAGGGCTATTCCGTTGTGTCGTCACCGGAGGCGTTCAACAGCTTCTGGTACTCTGCATAAGTCTCGGGAGAATACTTCTCCATCGCATATAGATACTCCCCTCTGCCGTCCTCATGCACATAACCATCGCCATCCACACAAATCTCATTTTTTACCTGATACTCCATCTTACAGGAACCAACGCGTTTCCCTTCCATGCCAATCCTGGCAATGGAACGCATAGCATCCATGAACTGCCCCGCAAGGTACTCTGCCTTTTCAATCCCCAGACTAATCCGTGCCAGCCGGTCTGCCTCCTCCACACCATGAACATTGTTCGGAAGGAGATCATATCTTCTTTAAATCTTATATTTTCCCCCTTCCAAAAACTCACTTGCTTCATCTTTGGTCAGCTGATATCTTTCTATCAATTGTTCTATAATGGTTTCATCAGGAATCAACAGCGACTTAAGGCTATCGATCAATGCCTGTATTCCCTGCAGCCTGCTTTCTCTTCTTCCTTCTTCTCTTCCTTCTTCTCTTCCTTCTTCTCTTCCTTCTTCCAATAATAATTCTGCAACCTGCGTCATACGTACAACCTCCTTAATATATTTTGCTGTTTCAGTGTCAATAATTTTATCAGCAAATACCAATATTCCAGATAATACAAATGCCTTTTCTTCTTTATCCGCAATCTTCTTTGCCAGTTCAACTGCTTCTTTTTCCCTGATCACTTGCCCGCCCTTAGCTTACCTTCTCTTTCAAGTACCTGTCCCCACTGTTCCTCACTCAGAAATTCAGGATTCCCCATTTCCCTCAGACGTCTTACCTCACCCCCCAACTCCCTCTGCGCCTCTACAGCCGCCTCAAATAGTGTAACCGGCTCTTTCGTTGTCTGTGAGATCACATTTTCGTATGGCGCAAACCCATGGTCATGGTCGAACAACGGACAATACCCTGTCAGTTTCCCTGTTTCATTTTCCATGAAAAATCCCCAGTTCTGTTCATGCCGGTCATTGTTATTCAAGATATAGTCTGCAATCTGCATTTGCAGATAGGATTCAGGGTCTATTTTCTTTGCCTCTTTATAGGCGTCTAACCCATAGGATTCACAGAAGATATGGAAATCCTCAAATGTCACCAGTGAGAGGTCTTCCGACGTAAATAATCTGGCATTTACAATCTTCTCTCCCACTCCTTCTATCCACTGTTTCCGTTCTTCTGATACATACAATCCGATTTCTTTCTCTTCCGACACCTGATAAGGAATATGGCGGATTCCCAATACCGACAGAATCTCATCTGACGGGACCTCGTATTTTCCCACCTTGTGCAAATACAGTCCGTCTTCTCTGCGGATCCATCCCTTTGCGCTGGCTCCCAACGTGGTAAGCTCAGGAGTATGAATCTCCTGCCTGTCCATCGCTCTCGCTTCATAATGAACATTTCTTCCGGAAAGGGAGATCTCTGTGATAAAAAGGGATAAGGGGTTCTGAAATATATTAACCTCATCCCATGTTTTTTCATCCCTTTCATCCCGGATCCAATAGGAATCCGTAAGGCTCAGTCCCCTGCAGGCTTTACAGATTCCATACCGATTACTCTGCGGCAGACGGAGTGTGTTCAGAATCTCCTTGGCATAACTGCGTCCGATCGATAATGTGCGGTTCGCCGCCCATTCCATAAACTCTACGAAGGTAAGGTTTTCTTTTCTTATAGCAAAAGGAAGCCGGTCAAAATCCAATATGGTACAGCTCCCATTGTCCTGTATCGTAAGTAATGGTTTGTCTTTTAATAATAACTGCATAAAATCCATCCTTTCCATTGAGCCAGCTTTTTGCCGCGCACTCAGACTACAACTTCCAGAATCCTCTTCCCGTCACCCAAAACTTCTTTTATCCCCCTTACTTTCTTTTTATTAAAATTAAAACTTAACAGATATCCTCCGTTCACATGGTACGCCTCCAGATATTCCGCAAGCTGCCTTTCGCCGCGCTTGTTATATTCATCTCCCCGCCATATTTTGATTTCTACAATATACTGCCGTCCATGATAATCCACGATTATATCTGTACGTCTATGGTCTCTGGTCCTGGATTCGATATAATAATTCCCGACACCATTTATGATCGGTTTTAAAAACAAAAGAAAAAATTTACGTCCATTATCTTCACATTGTTCCTTTCGAAAAAATCTGGCTGTCCATTTCCTCTTCGGATAAAAACAAATTATAAAGGCGGGTTTCAAATAACCGATTTGCGATCACCGCCATCCCATTCTCATTTTTTACAAATTTTTTTCAGACAAGAGAATTTTTACCGCCTCAAGGAAGCCTTCTTTCGTCCACACAGCCACTCTGTCGGGGAAACCTTCATTCCCAGCAATCCTCTCATCCATGATCTGGCAAAGACGTGACACTAAAAAAGGATATCCCGAAGTATATTCATACACCAAGCTCGATATGTATCTTACATCCATACCGGTGTGGTAATCTTTTTCATACTCTGCGATCATACCGAAAATATCCGGCACAGAAAAACTCATATCAACATTAAAATCTGCCGCAATATTCCATGGGCTGTTTACCTTACGTTCTTCCCCTCCCCCAATCTTCCGTTTAAGGTTTTTCACATCATACACCCCTGCAAGGATCACGGATCGGAACGTGGGCGTAACATCCCTGTCTATATAGTAAGCCCTTAACTGAGCCAGAAAATCCAGAAATACCTGATTATTTGCCGCACTGTCCACCTCGTCGATCATCAATACAACCGGTTTTAAAGACACGGCACAGATGTCGCTTAAATTTTCAAATAGTTCCAACAGTTCAAGACTATCACTATGGTTCTTAATAAGGTCAGATAATACTTCTTCACTTCCACGTATTGACCGCAGGAATAATTTTGCAAAAGCAATAGAAAATATATTCTCATTCCGGAATTTCGTATCTCCCATTTTCTGGAAGTCCAGGCTTACCACCAGATACTCTTTATCTAATGCCTTCTTTAACGCACGTAAGGCAGTTGTCTTTCCATATTGGCGGGCGCGGTTGATCGTAAAATATTCTCCCTTTACCACCAGGCTTTTCATTTCTTCTAACCGTCCGCCAATATCTACCATATAATGAAGCTGTGGTTTACAATCTGCTGTTGTATTGAATACTTTTCCCATCACACATCCCCCCTGTCATAACATTATTATAAATTATAATGCATAACCGATGCCAACTGTAACATCCTTCGTTTCCTTCTATATATAATATAGCCGATTTTCCTTCATTTGTACACCGTCTCCCGAAAGAAGATCAGGGGTTACTCTGACGATCCTGAACCCCTGAACTTATAGAATAGGCGGACAGAGCCATCCTCGTTGACCTCAATCTTTTCGAGAAGCTCCCACACTACCTCTCTTGTAAGCTCATCCATATCTATATAGTGAATGAATCTTTCCACCCACTTGTTCTGCTCATCATACCGTTCCTCCCTCTCTGCCTGCCGTGCCTCTAATTGTTCGAGCGCGTTTTTATGATTTCTTATTTCCTCTTCATATGCCTTTGTATAAGACACGTACTCTTCTTTTGATATGAGCTCATCCATATAATTCTGATAGGTCTTCTTCTTATATCTCTCTTTACGCTCGATCTCTTCTTCTATACAGCGCATCCGGCTCTGGCGGCTGTCTGCCGCAGCATCTGTATATTTCGCTTTCTTCAGGTTGGAAATGTCCTTCGAAGTCAGTATTTTCCCCGCTTCTTCTTGCAGTGCGGCAAAGACTGTCTTCTTTAACCGCACGTCATTCACGGCATGTCTGGCGCACATCTTCTTCCCTTGTGTCTTATACGTTTTACAACAGTACCCGATAAACCTGTGATCTCCCCTTCGCTCATACATACGAACCATAGCATGTTTACAATCCGCACAGAAGATCATCCCGGAGAATAAAGACGCGCTCCCTTTTGCGGCGACCGCCCGTGTGCGGATCTTCTGCCTCTCCCGGACTTTTGCGAAGGTATCCGGATCTATGACCGCCTCATGTATGCCCGTTACCCGGATCCATTGTTCTTTTGGCTGCTTTACATGCCTTCTGTCCTTATAAGAAAGGTTATGATACTTATTCTGGACCATATTTCCTATATAGACCTCGTTGTTCAGGATCGTATGTATCGTCTGATAGGACCAGTTCTTCGTCGTCTTCCTCTCATGGGAATTGTGATAATTGATACCAAGCACTTCCCGCTTGTATCTTGTAGGGATCAGGACTCCTTCTTCTGTGAGGATCTTCCCGATCTTCGCCTTCCCATACCCCTTAAGATATAGATCATAGATTCTTCGGACCACCTCTGCCGCATATTCATCTACGATCAGGCGGTTATGGTTCTTTGGATCTTTCACATATCCGTACGGACACGATGCGCCCAGATACTGCCCGTCTCTCATCTTTGCTCTCAGCGCGCTCCTGATATTTTCAGACAGGTCTTCACAGTACCATTCATTTACCAGCCCGTTGATCTGGCGTGATTTCTTATTCCCAAGAACCGCGGTATCCGCTCCGTCCACCACTCCGATAAAGCGTATCCCCAGATTCGGAAAATCATGATGGAGATACTTCTCTATGTGTTCCATATTACGGGAGAACCTGGACTGTGACTTTGCTATCACGATCTGGAATTTCCCCAGTCTCGCATCCGTCAGCATGCGCTCGAACTCCGGCCTTGTATCATAGAGGCCGCTCTCGTCGTCATCTGCGTATATCTCTGCGATCTGATAATCATGGCGCAGGGCATAATCGGCAAGCAGGAGCCGCTGGTTCTGAATACTGGCGCTTTCATCTCCTTTGGTCAACTTATCTTTATCCTCTTTCGATAATCTAAGATACAGGGCTGCCTTATTCTTCTCCACCGCCGTCCTCCGTCTGATACATTCTTATGACAGACAACATGCATTCTGTCAGTTCCTTCGTCCCATAAGTCACGTCTGCGATTTTCAATAAGGAAGGTTCCTGTTCTTTTTCGTCTTTTTCCATGCCGTCATTCTTCCTCTCATATACACCGTTTTTTCATTTTATGCCGGAAAAGATCATGTTATCCGCTTTTTATTACGTTTCATACTTGCGCCGTCTTCTTTTATCCCTTATATTAGAATATAGCAGAAGCGTTGTATCTTTCGGCGCCTGCACTATATGATATATGATCGATCCGGAGTGTTCTATGAGAAATTGTCCAAAGGAAACTACATTTTACAGTATTATCATTATTCTTGCCGCGCAGTTCAGCATGAATCTTTTCATCGCGGATTTCAAGATCTCTATCGCTGTGGTCTGCTTTTCTGTCTTATTATTTCTGACGGAAGATTTCCCCGTCCTTCCAGTTACCGGTATATCGGCAGTCGGCGTCTGGCTTTCCAGGCTTTTACTCTACTGGTTCAGACATGGGAGCGTCAGTCGCTCCTATCTTACATACATGCCGGAGATGTCCTTTTATATCTGTTATGGCACGCTTCTTTACCTCTATACCCGTCTTTGCCCGGATTACGGAAAACACCAAAAAACGGCTGTATTCGTCATTCTGCTGATCGATTATGCCGCCAATCTTTCCGAATTGCTGCTCCGTCTGGGAGGCAATCCCCCAAACATCCATGCACATGCCGGGATCCTTCTGGTTGCGGCGCTCCGCACCCTTATCATATGGTGTATTCTTACTGTGTTTGAACGTTATCGTTTTCTTCTTCTAAGACAGGAGCATGAAGACCGCTACAGACGCCTTCTCCTTCTTATCTCCCGCTTGAACGGAGAGATCGTCTGGATGAAGAAAAATACCACATTGATCGAAAATACCATGAATAACGCCTACCGGCTGTACCAGGAACTGAAAAACCAGGGCGCCGACGAACAGGTCTTCCTGTCTGCTCTGTCCGTCTCAAAGGATATTCATGAGATCAAAAAGGAATATCTGCTGATCATGCGCGGAATCTCGGATGTACTCGGCGAGGAAGTAAAAAGCGACGGAATGCATCTGGAGGAAATCTTCCATCTTCTTAAGAATTCCTTTGCCGCAGCCGCCAAAGAGCAGGAAAAAGACCTTCGTATCTCCTTCTCGTGCCAGAGCAATCCCTATACGGAACAGCATTATGCCCTGATGTCTGTGTTTCGCAATCTTTTCATGAATGCGCTGGAGGCAGGTACGAAGTCTCCCATCCTCATCCATGTTACAGAAGCAGAGGATACCGATCGTTATATATTTACCGTAACCGATAACGGTCCCGGTATCTCGCCTGAGAATATACCCGAAGTATTCAAAGCCGGTTTTTCTACCAAGATAAATTATACAACCGGAGAAGTCAGCCGGGGATTGGGGCTGAATCTCGTACAGGATCTGATCGAACAGCTTGAAGGCAGCATCCTGCTTACCTCCGTTCCCGGTAAAACCACATTTACCATCCGGATACCTGCCGACAAACTTCAGAAAAAGGGGGACAACGATGAACTTCTATCTAATTGACGACGACAAAAGCATACGCAATATCCTAAAAATAATCATTACGGAACGGAATCTCGGAACCGTCTGCGGAAGCACCGGAAGCGCTGCCGATGCTCTTGAAGATCTTCCTGCCCTCTCTCCGGATATCGTGATCGTAGATCTTCTTATGCCGGAGACAGACGGCATTACACTTGTAAGCCAGATGCATCCCCTTCTGCCCGACACCGCCTTTATTATGCTCTCCCAGGTATCCTCGAAGGATATGATCGCTTCCGCATATGAGGCGGGGATCGAATTCTTTATACAGAAACCCATCAATAGTATCGAAGTGGAATCTGTAATATCGAAGACAAAGGAAAGCCTTTCCATGCGCCGTACTATGACTAAGATGCAGAAGATCTTCCTGAATGATATCGCCCCGAACCAACCTGCCCCTGCCGCCGGTTCGCCTTCGGCATCCTCCGCTCTCCATAATATCCTTCAGCGTCTGGGAATCGTCGGAATCCTCGGGAGTAAGGACATCATTTCTGTCGTAGAATATATGAACGCCCATCCCGGATCACCGGATAATTTCAGCCTGCACGACCTGTGCAGACGGTTCTGTGATTCTCCCAAATCTATGGAACAGCGGATCCGCCGTGCCGCGACCGCAGGGCTGATCAATCTGGCACATCTGGGCGTAGAAGACTATGGCAACGAAATCTTTACAGAATATTCCAACACCCTGTACAACTTCGAACAAGTACGCAGGGAAATGGATTATATCCGGGGCAAGAGCAGCAAACGCGGCAATGTCAAGATCAAACATTTCCTGACCACACTGTCTGCTTACAGTCAGAATAAATGATCTTGCTCCATCTGCAAAACTTTTCACTGGCGAAATGAACAGTATTGTCTATTTGTTTTTGTTGATTATGACAAATTTTTAGATGATACTGTTCTTTTTTTGTGATTTCTGATACCTTTTGAAACTTTTTGAAACTTGATATTTATATTAAGATCACCAATAAACTTATTCATTTATCTATAAAAACAATAACAAAGAATTGAGAGGTATGATTATGTTAACGATTTTGTCTGGAGTTGGATTACTGCTGATCACGCTTGCCGGGTTCTCCCTGTTCAGCCTGAAGATGCCTAAAGGGCAGCTTGCCATGTCTGGTATGGCAAATGCCGCTATTGCTACATTCCTTGTGGAAGCTGTTCACAAATACATTACCGGAGATCTGATGGGGATCAGTTTTTTCCGTACGGTGGGCGAGACTTCCGGAAGCCTTGGCGGTGTCGCGGCTGCCATCATGGTTCCTATCAGCATGGGAGCGAATCCGATCTTCGCCGTCGTGGCAGGCGTAGCCGTAGGGGGATACGGCATTCTGCCCGGATTTATCGCCGGATACCTGATTGGCTTGATCGCGCCGGTTATCGAGAAAAAATTACCGGAAGGCATAAACATCATCGGCGGCGCTCTGATCATCGCTCCGCTCTCTCACCTGATCGTACTCACTGTGAATCCGGCGGTGAATATGGTTCTTACGACTATCGGCGGAACCATCTCTGCTGCGACGGCACAATCTCCGATCATCATGGGATTCCTTCTTGGCGGTATCATCAAGATGATCTGTACCTCGCCGCTTAGTTCTATGGCATTGACCGCTATGTTGGGGCTTGACGGTCTTGCCATGGGTATCGCCGCTATCGCCTGCGTGGGCGGTTCCTTTACCAACGGGCTTATCTTTGCAAAATTAAAACTCGGCGACAGAAGCAACGTGATCGCCGTAATGCTCGAACCACTGACTCAGGCTGATATCATCACCGCCAATCCGATACCGATTTATTGTTCTAACTTTTTCGGCGGCGGTTTTGCCGGAATCTCCGCCGCAGTATTCCAGATTGTTAACAATGCGCCCGGGACTGCCTCTCCGATCCCCGGATTACTGGCGCCGTTCGCATTCAACCCGCCGCTTCAGGTGATCCTGGCGCTTACATTCGCAGTACTTGGCGGATGCGCCGCCGGACTCGTCGGCGGCATCCTGTTCAGGCACAGAGTGAAACTTCCGGACCTGCATCTGGACGCCGTGTTGGATCCGGAACTGAATGTGGAGTGATCCGCTATCGCACATATAGTAAGGGGGCTGTCGCAAAAATTTTGCAACAACCCCCTCACAATTCTTCTCAATTATCCTAACAATACCGCCTGACTGCTTCCTGTATCATCCTTTTGCATTTCTCGATCTGCGGAAGATCTTCCTCGGTCACCGACGGCAGCGGCTTACGCACTCCGCCGAATTCCAGCCCTTGATCCTTTAAGATTTCCTTCATGACCGCATAGAGGTTCCCATGGCAGGCGCACATTGCATAGATGATCCTGTCCGCCTCGTACTGGATCTCTCTCGCCCTGCCGATCTCACCGGCATCCACAAGCTCCTTGATCTTCAGATAGAGCTCCGGCATAACCCCATAGGTTCCGCCGATCCCGCCGTCCGCACCGATGGCAAGGCCGCTTACGAGCTGCTCGTCCGGACCGTTGAATATCACACAGTCATCGCCTCTTACATCCTTGAACATCTGAATGTCCTGAACCGGCATAGAAGAATTCTTCACACCAATCACCCTTGGATTCTTCAGCATCTCATGGTAGAGAGACATCCCGAGCGCCACTCCCGCCAGCTGCGGGATATTATAGATGATAAAGTCTGTATTCGGAGCCGCCGAACTGATATCATTCCAATACTCTGCGATCGCATGATCCGGCAGATGGAAGTAGATCGGCGGGATGGACGCGATGGCGTCCGCACCCACACACTCCGCATGTGCCGCCAGCTCCATGCTGTCAGCCGTATTATTGCATCCCACATGGGCGATGATCGTGATCTTGCCTTTTGCTTCCTGCATAACGCTTTCCAGTATGAGCTTTCGCTCCTCTTTGCTCTGGTAAATGCACTCTCCTGATGAGCCGCATACATACAGCCCCTTCACACCCTTCTCGATCAGATACCGGGTAAACTTCCTTGTCCTTTCAGGGCTTACGCTGCCGTCGTCTTCATAGCAGGCGTAGAACGCAGGTATGATCCCTTTATATTTTTCCAGATTTCTCATTTTATCTTCACTCCTATTATTTAATCTCGGCAACCTTTACCTTCCTGTTCTCTTTGACAGACAGGGTAAGCGCATCCGCCGTCGCGATCGCCGCCCGCGCCGCAGAACCGTTCAACAATGGCTTAAACTCTTCATCCACTGCCGCGCCGTGCATGATCTCATTGAAATATTTCATCTCATTCTTCATGATGCTGTGAAGCCACATCGGCGGCTTCTTGCCCGGTTTGCCGTACATGATCGCGCCGTCCATCTCCGTTCCGTGATAGATATTCGTACGGTCGTCATCCTCTTCCTTCGTCTCATGAACCAGGTAATGCTCTTCTCCGGCTTCCGTCTTCACCGTCATTCCCACATTCGCCATGTCAAGCCGGATCGCGCCCTTAGTTCCCTGGATCAGCACGTAGTGCTCCGGCCAGTGGAATGCGGAACCATATTCCAGAACGGCGAATTTCCGATCCGGGAACTCCAGGCTGATAAAGAGCATATCATCCTCGTCGCCGAACTGCTCGCCTCTGTGCGCCACATTTCCGCCCATCATGACCACGGACTCCGGCTCTCCCATGATAAACTGGATACAGTCCAGCTCATGGATATGATGATACAGATGCCCGCCTGATTTCGCACGGATCTTCTTCCAGCTGATGGATTCCTGCGGCTCTTCCCAGCCGTTTCTCGCGGAATGGCAGTAAAGAACGTCTCCGATCACACCTTCATTGATCAATTTCTTCGCATGTCTGACGCCGCGGAAGAAGTTCATCACGTGCCCCGCCATAAATGTTACGCCATGCTTCTCACATGCCTTCACCATCGCGTCGCAGTCTGCATAGGACAATGCGATGGGCTTTTCACAGAATACATGCACGCCGTGCTCTGCAGCCTTGATCACCGGCTCCTTATGCAGATAATTCGGCGAAGCGACGATCACCGCGTCCACATCTTCGCGGCTAAACAGTGTATCAAGGTCTGTCTCTACTTCACATCCCAGTTCCTCTGCGATCACCTCTGCATTCTCCGGGTCATACACTGCCGTGACAGCAGCTCCTTCCTGTTCCTTCATGATCCGTCCAAGCTCTGCCCCAAAATAACCCGTACCGACTACTGCATAACCTATATTTTTCATTTTGAAATCTCCTCCAATTATAATATTTTTTACTGAACCTTCTGTCATACCGTTAATGATAGCGCCATCTTTATTTTACCGAACCTTCCGTCATACCGCCGGCAATGTATTTCTGGATAAACATAAAGAACACTACCGATGGGATCACTACCAGCGTGGAAGCCGCCATCATACTTCCCCAGTCAAGTATCTCCGCTCCCTGCAGGGACCTGAGCGCTACGGACACCGTCATCAGCTCCGTACTGTTGATCAGGATCAACGAATACAGGAATTCATTCCATGCATTGATAAATGTATAGATCGCTGTCGCGACGATCCCGGGCGCTACCAGCGGCAGCACGATCCTTACGAACGTGACCATCTTGTTCGCACCGTCAACACGCGCCGCTTCCTCGATCCCGATCGGGACCGTCTTAAAGAATCCGATCAGCATCCACACCGCATACGGCACGCTGAATGATAAGTATACAATGACAAGCCCCACGCGGGTATTGGTTAACCCCAGCTTAGCCATAACCAGCGTGTATGGGATCGCCAGCAGGATCGGCGGAAACATATATGTGGTGACCAGTGCACGCGACATGATATTTCCGAACTTCGGGAAGAATCTTACGATCCCGTAAGCCGCCAGCGATGAGATCGCGATCGCGATCACGGTCGTAAAGAACGCTATGACCAGGCTGTTCCCAATATTCCTGGTAAATCCCAGTGTATCAATTACATTTTTAAAATGTCCCAATGTAAATTCTTTCGGCAAGATCGACGTAGGATTAGACGTCAGATCCCCTGAGGACTTTACGGAACAAAGCAGTACCCAGAGCAGCGGGAATGCCGCAATGACCGACAGGATGATCAGATACAGATGACATACGACATTTCCTAATTTCCCTTTTAACTTACCTGACATCTACTTATCCTCCTTTTCCCATTTTCCAATGATCTTAAAATATATGAAGCATACGATAAGAAGAAATGCCAACAACAGCACCGTGACCGCAGACGACCTGCCGAGCAGCTTCGTCCCCCAGCCCATATTATATGCATAGATCGGAACCGTCGTCGTTGCATTCGCCGGGCCTCCTCCGGTGATCAGGTAGATAATATCGAAGTTATTAAATACCCAGATCGTTCTTAAGACAACCAGAAGGCCGACCACTACTTTGATATGCGGCACGGTAATGTACATAAACTGCTGTAATTTACTCGCCCCGTCGATCTGTGCCGCCTCATACTGATCCTGCGGAATGGTCTGCAGTGCAGACAGTACATTTACCATGATCATCGGCGCCCCAAACCATATATTGATAAAAATAAGCGTTCCGAACACGAGACTGCTGTCGCTTAAAAACTGCGGTAATTCCGAGGCAAACCCCATCTCATATAATAAATTCGGAAGGAATCCCGACACACCATTAAGAATCCACTTCCAGGACAATGCGATCACGATAGACGGAAATGCCCACGGTATGATCATCAGGATCCGGTATACGCCTTTCAGATGGTTCACCCGGTTCAGCGCCAACGCGGCGGTAAACCCTACTATGATCTGTCCGAGAAGAGACGCGATCGTCCATAAGATAGACGTCAAAAACGCCTTAAAGAAATCCGGGTCCGTCAATACTTTGATATAATTGTCAAATCCTATAAAGTCATAGGTCGCTTTGATCAGATGTTTGGTTGTCAGACTGTAATAAAGGCTTGAAAAAATCGGATAGACCAGAAGTGTCCCGACGACGATCAGAGCCGGCAATACAAGCAGCCATCTGCCATAATCAATTTTTTTTGTTTTCACGCGCGACTACCACCTTTCCCAAAAGACTGCCCCGTCATGCCTCGCACGCGGGGCAGCTCAAAACACTATTGAACAGATTCAAATACCTCGTTCAACTTTTCTTCGGCTGCCTTAGCCGCTTTCTCTACATCAGTGCCATTTGTTATAATATCCTGGAACATCTCTTCTATGATGCCCTGGGATGTCAGTAAGCCTGCCTCTACGCTTGGGCCGTGTTCAAACCCGATCGCAGCAGAGAGCTCTACCGCCTCAGAGATGACTTGCTCTGCGTTCGAGAACTTCTGTACGATCTCGTTGGACTGATACTGTTCCGTATCGGAGATCCCTGTAATGGACGGAAGCATTCCTACCGGCGTAGCGCCTAAGAACTCCGTATAAATTTCATCTTCGTACAGGGTCTCGATAAATGCCTTACAGATCTCCGGATGCTCGGATTTTGACCAAACTACCATAGGAATGTTGGATGTCTCCGCACCGTAAACCGGGTCATCTTTATTGATCCTTGGAAGCGGCGCGCAGTCAATACTGTCAACCAGATCCGGCGAGTTCGTCTCTACGCCTGAGATATGGAATCCGCTGTTAAAGTCAAAGGCGGTCTTTCCCTGATAGTAAAGGTTCGCCTGGTCAAGTACCGCGTAGTTCACAGAATCCTTCGGAGAACAGTTCTCATAAATATCCAGCCAATACTTGATCCCTTCGATGGCGATATCGCTTGTCAGATCTGCTTTGAGATCGTCTGTCAGAAGGCTTCCGCCCCCGCTTCTCACATAGAAGTTCAGGAACCGCGTCGCCATCAAGTCTCCGGAACCGCATGGGAAGGAGCATCCATAGACGCCGTCTTTCGTCAGCGCCTTTGCCGCCGCCGCGAATTCCTCCCAGGTTTCCGGAACTTCCAGCTCCGCATCTTGCAGCAGATCCTTTCTATACCACATAACCTGCGCATGTGAATACAGCGGTAAGGAATAACACTCGCCGTCCCTCTCTCCCTCAGATAACGCTGCTTCTGCGAAACGGTCTCTTCCGATATCGTCGATCACATCGTCAAGCGGGATGACAGCCTCCGCATCCATCATCTCAACCACATGTCCGGGTAACGCCGTACTCATATCCGGCACATTTCCAGATGCCAGGCCGGTCGTCCATTTCGTATAAAAGTCTCCCCATGAGAATGTCTCGATCGTAATATTGACATCCGGATTTTCTTTCATGAACTTCTCTGCCGCTTCCTGGATCACATCCATCCTTCCCCCCTGTGTGAAGGAATGCCAGAATGTAATGTCCCCTTTCAGTTCTCCGTCATTTTCCGAGCTTCCCCCTGCTCCTCCTGAACCTTTACCGCAGCCTGCAGCCATAGACGCAACCATAAGCGCTGCTAACAAAACACTCAACGTTTTCTTTTTCATAAAGTTACCTCCTTTGTAATTTTTTGTTATTTTTGCTTTGCTAAAATAGATTTTACGACTTTTTTTTGTGTGATTCTACAGTAAGAAATCTCAATAATAGCACAATACACTTATAATTTAAACCTTCTATCTCACCTTCTTTGCCCGGGAAAAAGAAGAGAAAAAAGAGACGCCGCCCGTCAAATACGGACATACGCCTCTCCTTCTTTTTCTGAAACCTTATATTTTTTCATGACAATTCTGACGAAAAACCTTATTCATAGCACAATACACTCAATTTCATACCCATTCACGCCTGACAAAAAGATCTATTCTTTCGCCGCCTTCCGGTATTGGTTCGGCGTATATCCAAAAGCCGACTTGAATTCCCTGATAAAATAGTTTGGATCTTCGTATCCTACATCATAAGCAATCTCGCTGACGGTCTCATTGCACACCAGTAATTTCCTTGCCGCCGTCGTCAGCTTAAGTTCTTTAATATAAGCCATCGGAGACTTCCCAACCTGCTCTTTGAACAGGCAGCTGAATCTCTGCTTACTAAGCTCCGCCATATCCGCCATGTTCTGCGGCGTATACTTTTCCGCCGGATGCAGCACAACATAGTCCATCACGACCTGGATCCGGGGATCTACCTTATTGCTTACCTTCCGGATCCTCCGTCTGATCTTCTCAAGCCTGTACGGATCCTCCGCCGTCTTCGGGTCCTCCCTGCAATCCTCCTTTACATTCATCTTAGAGATCAGAGTACCGATCAGGATCTCGAGATACCCTCTCACGAAATACATCTTTGCCGGGCTGTCCTCCTTCACCCACTGATAGATCTGCTGAAAATAAGGCTTTACCTCTTTGCATACCATGACCTTCCGGATCCCATAATAATCAGAAAGAAAATCTCCGCCCTCAAAATATACAGACGTCGTAAAACGTATGCTGGTAAATGAGAAATTATCTTCCATCGCATAGCAGGACAGCCTGCTTCCCATCGGTATGTAGATGATCTGGTCTTTATGGACGATCACTTCCTCGTCGTCTATGAAAAATGTCGCAGCTCCCGATTCTATATAACGGAGCATATTATATGGAATCATACTCTCCGGGAAGACCCAGTTTCTTCCAAATGAATATGTATCAATATACAGAAAATTAAACCTCACATTATCTACAACACTGCTCATTCCTTTGCCTCCTCAATAATACTAAGCAACAAGTTCCTTACCAATATTATACTCTACATTTTTCTTGTATTTCAATTATATTGTGCTATTTTTAGAGCTCGTACACGTTTTTTTTTCAATTTTTGTGTCTTATAATGAAGGCAGCATTAAAGTAGGAGGTGTAAACATGCCGGAAAATAATGATATCAAGAATCATTCTGTCGTCCGCGCCGGCTGCAAGCCAGATTTTCTTTTCATCGGTGACTCCATCACTCAGTACTGGGAATTAGAGGCTTATTTTGACGGACCCGGACAGCTTCTGATCAACAGAGGGATCGAAGGAGACACCACAACCTATCTCAACAAACGTTTCCAGGTGGACGCTCTGCAATTGAAGCCCCGCTACTGTATCATGGGGATCGGGGTCAATGACACCATCTGCCTGGAGGGCGACTATTGGAAACTGATCCCTCCGCTTCCGTACGATGAGGTTCTCTACACGGCGCAGGCGAACATCAAAGAGATCATCCGGAAGGCAAAAGCTTCTTCCACCACGCTGATCCTTGCCTCGCTTCTTCCGATACGTATAGATGTCTCTCTGCATGAAGCGGATAGGAAGCGATTTATCCGGGATCTGAATCAATGGCTTGAAGAAACGGCAGAAAAAGAACGTCTCATTTTCCTGGATTATTATTCTGCCGCATCATATCCGGGAACAGACCGTCTGCTTGACGGTATAACCTACGACGGCCTTCATCCGAACGCCAACGGGTACGCGCTGATGAGCTCCGTCCTCAAAAACACACTGAAAAAACACCACATTACGATTTAGCCAAAGGAGGCTCTTATGATTTATGATTCTATAAAAAACAAGGATAACTATAAATATTTTCCCGCTCTGTATCAGGCGCTTAACTACCTTGACAGCCTGCCGGACCGGGTACTTCCCGCCCCTCATGTCGATCTTGATGAGGACCGGCTGTTCTGCAACTTCGTCGCCTTTACTTCGAAACCCGAAGACCAGTGCCTCTATGAAGCGCACCGCGATTATATCGACCTGCACTTCATTGTCAGCGGCGTAGAGCGGATCGCAACTGCCGACGTCTGTTCCTTAACTCCTGAAGTACCCTATGCGCAGGAGAAGGATATTGAATTCTTAAAAGGCGATGCCGATGGATACTATGAGCTTAACCCCGGACAATTCATGGTCTGCTTCCCAAGCGACGCCCATAAGGTCGCGATGATGAAGGATCGTCCGGCAGAAGTCAAAAAAATCGTATTCAAGATCAAAATGGAGGGATGATCATCATGAAATATTCTAAAAGTGAAATTCTGAATCAGATAAAAGGACAGCTGATCGTATCCTGTCAGGCTCTTCCGGGAGAGCCTCTGTACGTGCCGGAGAAATCCGTCATGTATCTGATGGCGAGAGCCGCCAAAGAAGCCGGTTCTCCGTGTATCCGCACAAGCAGTATCCGCGACGTGAAAGCCATTAAAGAAGAGACCTGCCTGCCTGTCATCGGTATTATCAAGATCAATTATGAAGGCTATGATTCTTATATCACTCCGACCATGCAGGAGATTGACGAGCTTGTCGCGGCAGACGCCGATATTGTCGCCCTGGACTGCACCATGCGCAGCCGCGGCGACGGAACCACGATCAACGAATTTATCGCACAGATCAAGGCAAAATATCCTGACATCGTTCTCATGGCAGATATCTCTACCTACGAGGAAGGGGTAAATGCATGGAAATGCGGCGTCGATCTTGTCGGCACAACCTTAAGCGGATATACCAGTTATTCTCCCCAAAAGGACGGTCCTGACACGGAGCTGGTCCGCAGACTCAGCAAGGATCTGGATATCCCGGTCATTGCAGAAGGGAAGGTACATACTCCCGACCAGGCAGTACAGATGTTAGAGGCGGGCGCCTTTGCCGTCGTTGTCGGCGGAGCCATTACCCGTCCGCTTGAGATCGCAGCCCGATTTATAAACAGAGTGAAGGAATATAGCTATGAGTCAAGATAATTTTGATGCAAAAAACATATATTGGGGAATTGATATCGGCGGTACTGCCGTAAAGATGGGGACCGTGGATGAGAACGGAACGATCCTGCTCTCTTATGAGGCTTCCGTCGCTTTTGATCATTATGACACTCCGATCCTGCAAACAGTATTAAAAGAATCCGAAAAATTTCTGAAGGATAATAAGATAGATCCCATGGATCTTCGCGGAATCGGGATCTCCGCCACTGGACAGATCGACGTACCAAAAGGGATCGTGGCAGGCAGCGGCGGCAACATCCGTAATTGGGAAGGTTCTGATCTAAAGGAAGCATTTACACAAAAATACCGCCTGCCTGTTACGGTCGTAAACGATGCGAACTGTGTTGCCCTGGGAGAAAAATGGATCGGAAGCGCTAAGAATGCGAAGGATGTGATCGTCCTCACCATCGGCACCGGACTTGGCGGGGGGATCATCGTGAACGATCAGATCTTGCTTGGAAGGGCAGGCTTCGGCGGCGAATTAGGGCATTTCTCCATCCATATGCAGGGCGAACCCTGTACCTGCAAGAACCGCGGGTGTTTCGAGCAATATGCTTCCATGACGGCTCTGGTAAGGTCTGTTGGCAAGTATTGTGAAGCTGCCGCCCCTGGCTGCCTTAAGGACCGTCCGGTAAACGGCAGGACCATTTTTGAAGCTGTCGCAGGGGGAGACGCGGCAATTACGCGCATTGTAGATACCTGGATCCAGGATATCTCCGCCGGGATCGTAAGCCTTGTGCATATCTTCAACCCGGAACTGGTCATCATTGGCGGAGGCGTAAGCACACAGGAGGAATTGTTTATAGCAAAGCTGCGGGAAAAAGTTCTGGAAGCTGTGATGCCCAACTTTAAACAGGGACTTACCTTACGCGCCGCCACCCTCGGCAATAACGCAGGAATGATCGGCGCTGTCTATTACCTGATTCAGGCTTTGTCATAAATGAAATGGAAGCTGCTGCAAAGGAGGGACCTGCAGCAGCTTCTCTCATACATGGTCTTCTATCTTTAAACGACACACAGGCGTCGTTGGCACTTGCCACTGAGATACACTTGATCATCGTCTCGACCGTCTGCACCTCTCCAGGCTCCAGAAATACCTGGGATCCTCCCATAGACGCCGCATATTCTGAAGTCGTCACTTCGTCTTCTAATTTGATCTTTCCGCTCTCTAACGCGTCAAAGATCAAGAGTAACGTCATAACTTTCGTGACACTCGCCGGAGGACGCTGGGTATCCGCATCTTTTTCATAGATGATCTGTCCTGTGGAGGATTCCATCAGGACTGCGGACGGCGCGCTGACGTCTATCCCACCCTGTGTCTCTGCCGCGCCTTCTTCCGGACCGGCTGCTTCTTCCTGACCGACCGTTTCTTCCGGATCCACCGCTTCTTCCTGCGTCCCTGCTTCTGTATCAGGTACTGCTATATCCCCAGATTGTTCCTCCCCCGTCGTCCCTGCCTCTTCTGCCGTATCCGCGTACAGGATCGGATCCCGCACCGACATCGCATTTACCGGCTGCACGCACAATAAGGCGCTAAGCAATATTACCGCAAATAATCTCATACTCTGACTCCCTGCCAGTCTTCATTATTATTACTATTGTAATAAGGCTATGTGAAAAATATGCATTCAGGATAGAAAAAGGCAGGCGGTATTGCCTGCTCTTAAAGATATGTCCCGCTTTTACGGGTTATTTGGAAAACGGAATGCTTTTATGTATCTCCGTTTAAAAATTGGACAGGAAGCCCAACCAGAAGTATTCTCTCTTTCTTCTCCGAAAATCCTCTGATGTATCTTTTTATATCATATCATTTTTTATCGTATAACGCAATAATTTGTCTGATTTTATTTTATTTTCGTTCTTACTTTTTCGACAATTCACGACCTCTTTTGGCACTTAAAATAAAAATTATAGAAAAAAGCACCCGGCGGATGATTTCATCCGTCAGATGCTTTTTCTTACTTAATTACTGCTTATTTGCCAGCCATCTGCTTTTCCTGCTGCTCGATCATCTTCTTAACCATATAACCGCCAACAGAACCATTCTGTCTGGAAGTCAGATCTCCGTTGTAGCCTTCCGTAAGCGGCACGCCCAACTCGTTTGCTACCTCATATTTGAACTTGTCTAATGCTCCCTTTGCTTCTGGTACTGCTGCTCTGTTTGATGAACTTGTCATAGTTATCTCCTCCTTTTTGTAACTTTGTAACATTGATTTTTGTTACACCGATAGTATATGGAGGATTCAGATTATTACACTAGAAGTTCCTTCATAATTTGGAAGATTCTTCATCCAGTCATTTTCTGATCTTAAAAGCTCGTCCGCGGCTTCATTCGCCATCTGTAAAAGCTTCGCATCCTGGTACACATCGCCGAGCCTGAAATCCATCAGCCCGCTCTGACGGATACCGAACAGATCGCCGGGACCGCGAAGCCTAAGATCCTCACTGGCAATCTTGAATCCGTCATTGGTCTTATTCAAAATATCGAGCCGCTCCTTCGTCTCTTTTGATCTTGAACCGCTCATAAAGATACAGTAAGACTGATGTCCGCCTCTTCCGACCCTTCCCCGGAGCTGATGAAGCTGTGCAAGCCCGAAGCGCTCCGAGTTCTCCACCATCATGACCGTAGCGTTGGGCACGTCGATCCCCACTTCGATCACCGTGGTCGAGACCAGGACCTGGATCTCATTTCTCCCGAAACGCTCCATAATATCGTCCTTTAATGCCTGCCTCATCTTGCCATGAAGATAGGAGACGGCAATCTCCCCGCCCAACTCATCCTGAAGCATGGACGCATAGTCGGTGACATTCTCCGCCTCCAGAGTCTCGCTCTCTTCTACCATAGGACAGATCACATAGCACTGCCGCCCCTCCGATACCTGTCTCTTCATAAATGTATACGCCGTCTTCCGATAGCCGGTATCCACCACGCAATTCTTGATCGGCAGACGGTTTGCCGGAAGCTCGTCGATCACCGAGATATCCAGATCCCCATACAGAATGATCGCCAGCGTTCTTGGGATCGGCGTCGCACTCATGACCAGCACGTGGGGAACATTCCCTTTTCCGGCAAACGCTTCCCTCTGCTTCACGCCGAACCGATGCTGCTCGTCCGTCACCACAAGGGCAAGGCAATCGTAATTCACTCCGCCCTGGATCAGCGCATGCGTACCGATGATGATCCTGGCATACCCGCATTCAATCCGGTCATATGCCTTACGCTTCTCCTTCGCAGTCATCGAACCCGTCAGAAGCTCCACCTTGATCTGAACGCCGTAGGTTTCAAATAAACGTGTGATCGAATCGTAGTGCTGTCTTGCCAGTACCTCTGTCGGCGCCATCATAGCGCCCTGATAACCATTCAGCGCAGTATTCATAAGCGCAAGAACCGCAACGATCGTCTTACCGGAACCCACGTCGCCCTGCACCAGCCTGGACATGACAGCCTCGCCCGCCATATCCCCGGCGATCTCTTGCCATACCTTCTGCTGTGCATTGGTCAGCCGGAAAGGAAGTCCCCGGATCAATGCTTCTGTCTCCGGCTTCATCTCCATCCGGTATTCATTCGCCAGCCTCTCATTCTTGTCCTTTAACTTCCGGACAGAGAGGATAAAAGCCAGGAACTCTTCGAATACCAGACGGTCCCTTGCATGGTAGAATACCTCCTTATCCTCCGGAAAATGAATTCCACGCACGGCATAATTATATTCTGCCAGTCCGTACCGCATACGAAGATCCCCGGGCAGAGAATCTGCAGCCAGGTCTATCCCGTCCAACGCCTGCCGCACCGCTTTTGCCACGGCGTTGTTGGTAAGCCCGGCTGTCAGCCCATAGAGCGGCTGCAAGGTGTTGAGCCTGTCCGCATATTTCTCACAGGGGTAGAAGATCTCCGGATGCTCCATCACAAGCCCGTCCCGCCTCCGAACTACCCTTCCTCTCAGCGTGACCGCGCCTCCCTTTGCAAAAGTACTTCGAAGAAAGGGCATCCGAAACCAGATCGCCTTAAGCGTCCCCGTCAGATCCTTGACAAATAACGTCGTCACCTGCATCTTCACACTCCCCGATACCTGGACTCTCCCATAGATCGCGCCGCTGACCGTCTGCGTCCTTCCTTCTTCTACCTCGCTGACCGGCACAGGATCTTCATAGACGTCATACCCCCTTGGATAATACCGGATCAGGTCGCCCACCGTACTGACGCCGACCTTCTCGAATAATTTCTGGGTCTTGTCCCCGATTCCTTTCAATTCTTTGATGCTTGTCTTATCTATCATGTTCCTTGTCTCTTTTCTGCCAATCCTGATTTTTCAACATATCTCTCTTCAACATATCCATCCCGTTCTTATGGAATACAAATGCCAGACTCTGTATTATAAACAGACATCTGGCACTCTGGTTCTATACTTTCTACTCTACTGCAAGCACATAATAGTAGATCGGCTGTCCGCCGTAATGCGCGTCCACATCCACATCCGGGTACAACTCTCCGATCTCTGCGATAAACCTCTCGGCGTCCTCTTCTTTCACTTCCTCGCCATAGTACAGGCTGATCAGTTCGGAATCCTCATCTACCAGCTGCCCGAGAAGTTCCTTGGTCGTCTCTTCCACACCCTTGCCGACAGCCATGATCCCTGAATCGCCGATTCCCATGATATCTCCTTCATGGATCTCCTTATCGTCAATGTGCGTGTCGCGGACTGCATAAGTCACCTGCCCGGACTTCACATTCCGGATCGCCTCAAGCATGACCTCCTCATTCTCTTTTGCATCTGCATCCGGCATGAACCCGATCACCGCAGAGATCCCCTGAGGAACGGTCTTCGTCGGGATCACGACGATCTCCTTGTCCTCCACCAGTACCTTCGCCTGGTTCGCAGCCAGTACGATGTTCTTGTTATTCGGAAGGATGAACACACACTCTGCATTCACCTGGTCGATCGCATTCAGCATATCCTCGGTGCTTGGATTCATCGTCTGTCCGCCTTCGATAATATAGTCGACGCCAAGCTCTTTGAAGATCTCGTTCATACCCTCTCCGATGGACACCGCGATAAATCCCATAGGCTTTCTTGGCTCATCCGGCTGCTTCTTTCTGTCATCCGGCATCTTCATGCCGGCATCCTTCGCCGCCAGCTTCTCGGCATCCTTGATCAGCTTCTCCTGATGCTCCTCGCGCATGTTGTCGATCTTCATCCTTGACAGCTGCCCGTAGGTCAGCGCCCGCTGGATCGCAAGCCCCGGATCATTGGTATGCACATGAACCTTCACCACATCATCATCCGCCACACATACGATGGAATCTCCGATAGAAGACAGATAGCCTTTGAAATCTTTCTCCTGGGCGTCCGTGAATTCCTTCTCCGTCAGGATAATGAATTCCGTACAATATCCAAACTTAATATCCGCCGTGTCCTGCGCGTTGATCTTCGTTACCTGTACCCCCGCGCCCGGCTGGATCGCACTGTAATCAATCTCTTTTCCAAGGAACGCGTCGTAAGCTCCCTTGATCACTTCTAGAAGTCCCTGGCCGCCGGAATCCACAACGCCTGCCTCTTTAAGCACCGGGAGCATATCCGGCGTCTTCTTAAGCACCTCCTCGGCGTGTTCGATCACTGCCGGAAGAAATACCTCCAGATCGTCGGTCTCCGCCGCCATCTCTGCCGCCTTTTCTGCAATCCCGCTGGCAACCGTAAGGATCGTACCCTCCTTTGGCTTCATGACCGCCTTATATGCCGTATCCCTTGCTCTTGCACATGCCGCCGCAAGTCCCTGTACATCAATCTGCTTCTCCTCCCGGATGGACTTGGTGAATCCTCTCAGCAGCTGTGAAAGGATCACTCCGGAATTCCCCCTTGCTCCCCTGAGAGATCCGGATGAGATCGCCTTCGCCAGATCCTTGATATCCGACTTCTCAAGTGCAGTCACTTCCTTTGCCGCCGCCATGATCGTAAGTGACATATTCGTTCCTGTATCTCCGTCCGGCACAGGGAATACGTTCAGTTCATTGATATACTCCTTCTTCGCTTCAATATTCTGCGCACCTGCCAAAAACATCTTCGCAAGCATCTCCACATTTATAGTTTTCGTAGCCACTTCTTATGTTCCTCCTTAACTAATCGATGACTCTGACGCCTTCAATGTAAATGTTGATCTTATCTACCGGCATTCCTGAGAATTCCTCTACTCTGTACTTCACATTGCTGATCAGATTCTCCGTAACCGCTGAGATGCTTACGCCATATGCAACAATAATATGGAAGTTGATACTGATATGATTCTCATCGGATATCGCCACCGTGATCCCCCTGGTCAGGCTCTCCTTCTTCAACAGATGGACCAGCCCATCCTTCATACTCACTGTCGCCATCCCCACGATGCCAAAACATTCCACTGCTACGGTACCTGCATACTTTGCGACCACCTCCGGATCGATCGTAACGATACCAAGATCCGTACTCATACATCCTTTCATATCTCAAACCTCCTGTCATCCTTCTGACATCTTTCATTCACAATACACACCGGCGAAAAAAGAAGCGGCGATGCCTCTTGCCGATGCTGACTAGAACTATTATACCCTTTTTTTCCACATATTACAACTGCTGAATCTGCAGCAGGCCAATTCTTCACAATAATACAAACAAAAACTCAGATTCCAAACCGAAATCTGAGTTTTAACTTTCCTTACGCACGCTCAACTTTTCCTGACTTCAAACAAGAAGTACAAACATACATCTTCTTTGTTCCACCATTTTCTGTCTTTACACGGACTGATTTTACATTTGATTTCCACATCTTTGGTGTCTTTCTATGAGAGTGACTTACGTGATTTCCAAAGTGAGCACCCTTTTCACAAATAGCACATTTTGCCATGACTGCACCTCCTAACGCTCTATATATAGTCTGTTTCACAGACTCACAACACTAGTATCTTAACAGATAGAGGCGAGAATTGCAAGTACTATTTGTGGTTTTTCACCAGTTTTCATCAGTTTTTTAACTTTTCTTACCCGGAACTCAAAGATCCGCACTACTCCATCCAGTCAGAAACCGGAATCGCTTCAACAACAAAACAAATTGTACCCTATCAATATACACAACAGAATACACATCACCGCCACAAACAGATTGGGCAGAACCAGCGCCACGACCATGCCAAGCGCCACACAGAACAGGGCAAATCCCATTACCCGCTTCATCCAAGTCACCCTAGCCCGCATTTTTTATATCATATGCGCCGATCCTTTGAAAAATACCATCTGCCTGCAGGATCCCTTCCGATTCAAAGAAAGATCATTCGTCGTCCGCAGAATCCAGGATATCCATCACATCATCTTCCGTCATCTTATCCTCCCTCTTTGACCCGAAACGGTCGATCACATCCGGTACCATGTCAAGGATCTTCGTCATCGTATCCTGATTCTTCACATTCACAAGCTTTGTATGCCCATTCTGGATCACAAGCACGGCGCTCGGAGTCATCTTACCGCCAAGGCCTCCCGCACCCTTCTCCTTCTTATCTCCATTGAATGCGCCCGCACCCACCGCAAAAGAAACATCCACCAGAGGAAGAATGATCGTATCGCCTATATGGATCGCTTCCCCTACTACTGTCTTGGATGAGATCACGCCGTCCATCCCCTGAAACAAAGCCTCTACCGTCCCTTTAAACTGATTCTCTGACATATTCATAATCCTCCTAAAATATATGACTGGTCTTAGTATGTACTCCCGGAACAGACCGTCAATGATCCCGGGAGTTCATTATAATTCAAATTCTCTCACATGCCGGTAGGTCACCCGCACTTCTTTGCACCAGATCAGCTTCCACAATAACCTTACAAAATAGCTGACACGGATCCTTCCGGTTATCTTAAGATCACCTTCGAAAATCTGCTTTTCAAAATCCGGATCCACATGTACATCTCTTCCCAGAAAGGGATAGATCATACTAATGCCCGCCAACACTTTTCCGGTCAGGTATGGATCCTCAAATCCATAATGGATCTTCGCCCGGATCTTTCTCGGTTTCAGTTTCCCAAGCAGATACAGGCTTTCATCCCTGACTTTCAGAAACGCCGTTTTGTGTACGTCATCCGATACAAAATCTACGATCTTTTTCTTTTTTTGAGATAATTTCCCTAACCGGCCGGATATCCCCCGGAGCATGTCCTCTATTTTTCCGGGTATGCCGGTTATCTTCCGGTACAGAGCTGTTATGTTGCGGACAATCTTCTGCCAAATGCCCACAATCCTTTTCCAGATCTGCTTCCCTTCTTCCATGCCTTCATCAGTACTGGCTTCTGTTTCTTCCACACCTTGACAAGCGCCGGTTTCTGTTTCTTCCACGTCTTGACAAGCGTCGGTTTCTGTCTCTTCCACAGCTTCGCAAGCGTCGGTTTCCGTTTCTTCCACATTTTGATCAGCGCCGGTTTCTGTCTCTTCCATGTCTTGATCAGCACGGGTTTCCGTTTCTTCCACATCTTCGCCAGTATCGGTTTTTGCCGCTTCCATGTCTTGACAAGCGCCGGTCTCTGTCTCTTCCACAGCTTCGCAAGCGCCGGCGTCATCCGAATTCCTTTCAGAACATTGTTCCGCTTCTTCATCACATTTTTGAGATATTTTTTCGCCATATGTCTCCACCTCTTCTTCTACGTTTTTCTTATCTTCCTGTCCGCTCTGCCTGTTCTTCCATGCAATACGGAAACTCCAGGTCATCTTACTCTTCTCATAACACACATATAGTCTGACCAGGTTCACAAACCATGTCAACTTTGCTGTTGCCCGGATCTCTGACAGTCTGCCGTCACAGGATGCCGCGATCTCATACCTGCCCGCAACAAAGAGAACAACACAAATCAGCAATACAAGTATTCCCAGTATTGCCGCAATTATAATCCCTGTGATCTTCAAGATAAGCAATAGAATATGTAGCATCTTACTCTTCCTGTTCTCTCTTTAATATATAGGAACGAATATCTGCTCCTTTTGTCTTATTATACACTTCCTGAGTAATTTCTTCCACAATTTCTATCGCATCTTCATAATCTTTTGCAATACCGACCA
Source organism: Dorea sp. 5-2 (assembly GCF_000403455.2). Classification (GTDB taxonomy): domain Bacteria; phylum Bacillota; class Clostridia; order Lachnospirales; family Lachnospiraceae; genus Sporofaciens. Next base: position 284,862 of record NZ_KE159770.1, read on the forward strand.
CAAAGAAATCTTCATTCGGAAAATCCGGCTGCAAAAACAGCATCGAATTGTAGATCTCAAGCTGATCCCTCTCATTTTGTGCCAGGGTTATAACATGGATATTCAACTGCAGCCTGTTCTCATTCAGTTTTTTGATCATCTTCTTTTTCTTCTTTCTGAGCCCCTCTGTCAGATAAAGATACTTATAGTATCTCATATTCCACCCCTTTTGTATACGAAATTTTAGAAAATTATCGCTTTCCATCAGTAATAATAACTATCCAGTACCTGCTTTGCGACATTCACAGCCTTAGCCGCGCCATCCGCCGATTCTATGATGACGCTGATCACCAACTCCGGATTCTCTACATTCGTCATGCCGATGAACCAGGAATGATCCTTCTCCTTATCCGAACTATATTCTGCCGTCCCCGTCTTGCCTGCCGCCGTATAACTCTGGCCGCTTAAGACAGATGCCGTACCGTAACTTACAACGCCTGCCATATAATTCTTTAATTCCGCCGCCTCTTCGATCGCCATCAGCGTCTTATATTCTTCCGGAAGGGTCTTCTTCACCTCCTGCCCGGAAACATTCGTGACAGAATCTATCAGATAAGGCTTCATAAGCACCCCGCCGTTGGCGATCGCGCAGGTGATAAGAGCCATATGGTACGGGCTCACCTGTGTCTGTCCCTGCCCCATGGCAGTCATCATCTTTGCCGCGCTCCCGTCCGTAACGTCAAGCATAAATTTACTGTCGCTGTAAGGAAGAACCGAAGGAAGCTTAGAATCAAACAACAATTCCTTCGCCGTAGTCTGAAAATGCCCCACATCCAGCATCAGTCCGATATTGCAGAACGAAGTATTGCAGGAATATGCCAGGCTGTCCGCAAAAGACACCTGCCCATGCACCTTCCCTCCGAAACAATGGATCGTCGTCCCGTCCTGCTCGATCGCTCCGCCGCAGTTATAGCTGTAGAGGGGATATCCTGCCAGATCTTCTCTCATATATTCCAACGCCGTTATCACTTTGAACGTAGATCCCGGCGCATACTGCCCCTGCGTCGCACGGTTCAAAAGCACACTGTTCTCATCCGAATTCAGAGCCTCCCAGTTGCTCTCCACCAGGTTCGGGTCAAAATCCGGCTTCGATACCATAGCAAGGATCTTTCCTGTGCTTGGCTCTATCACGACAACCGCGCCTTTCAGATAGCCAAGCGCATCCGAAGCCGCCTGCTGAAGCTTCAGATCTAATGTCGTGACCACACTGTCTCCGCGATGTTTCTGATCCTGGAATTCATTCCTCATTTTTATCAGAAAGAAAGCGTTCGAAGTAAGAAGATCGAAGTTGGCGACGGATTCAAGCCCTGCCTTTCCATGATCACTATACCCGACCACATGGGCAAACAGGCTTCCATACGGATATTCCCTGGTCTCCGTCCCGTCTTCCGCAACCGTCGTCCTTGCCAGTACCACTCCGTTCCGATCCAGGATATCTCCCCTGACGATCTGTTCTGCAAAAGAATCCTTTCTTGCATTATAAGGGCTGTTGATCAGCTCCTTGCTTTTCACCACCTGAAAATGTACGATATATCCCATCATCCCCAGGAACAACGCAACGAAGATATACGTAACCCTAGCGAATTCTTTGTTCCTTACGCGCTTTGCCCTGGCTCTTTTCTTGTCTCTTTGCTTTGCTTCCCGGCGCTCTTTCCGGGACATCTCCCGCAATTCTCGCTCTCTCCTTAAGCGCCTGTCTGTTTCTTTTTGCTCGTAACCGTTCCTTTTTTCTTCTCTCAATATCTTCTTCCTCGTCTTCTCTTACTATATATAGTCCCTGAATGATCGCAAACATGATCAATGTACTGAGCAGCGAACTGCCCCCGTAGCTTACCAGCGGCAGCGTAACCCCCGTAGAAGGGATGAACTTCGTCACCCCGCCTATATTCAGAAAAGCCTGAAATATATAACAAGTTCCAAGTCCTAGAGCAACCATCTTATAGAACATATCATGAAGCTGCATCGCAATATTAAGAAACATCACATAACAGCTGACACAGACCAGGATCATGCACAGCGCAAAGATCAGCCCCAGTTCCTCGGAGATTGCCGAAAAGATGAAATCCTCATCCGCAACCGGTATATTCTCAGGCATGCCCTGGAACAGCCCCATTCCGAACCAGCCGCCTGTCCCCATGGCAAACAAAGACTGCGCCACCTGATACCCTCCATTATCGTAATTCGCAAACGGATCCTTCCAAACCACCACTCTGGTCCTCACATGCCCAAAGAGATAATATGCAGCCACGGACGCGGCGCTGCCGGCGCCGACTCCCGCCGCAACATAAAGGAACTGATGCGTTGCCACATACAACATTGCCAGATACACTACGAAGATGATCAGCGCAGCCCCCAGATCCTTCGATACCACCAGGATCAGCACATGAAATGCGGCAAGCGCCGTGGTGATCACGATATTCCTGAACTCCAAAGACATCTTAAAACTGGACGCCACGAAGAATACAAAGACGATCTTGACCAGCTCCGAAGGCTGGATACTGATGCCTCCGATGGTAAATCCAAGCTTCGCGCCATAAGAAACCTGGCCTACGACCACCACGACCGCCAACGACGCGATTCCCGCAACCGCATACAGATTCCTCCACTCCGAAAGCTTCTTGAACTTCCGGATGATCACCGGAACCGCAAGGCATATGGCAATACCGCCTGCCGCGATCACATACTGCTTAACTGCTTTATTATAGTTAAGCCTGGTCAGAATGACCATGCCGATACACAACAACATACACATATTGTTGATTACCAGTCTGGAAGACTGCGGATAAAGCAGCGGATACATCAGTATCGTAGCCGCAAATAAGATGACCTGGATCGCATAAAAAGCAAGTATCTTCACATCCTGCTTCTCCAGATACATCACGGCAAAAGCAACGATGTGTATCAGGAACATCAGTACGTTCTGCCTTCTCAGCATTCTCTTCTGGTCATATGGATCATAATACCCAAAGATACTGAAACACAGGTATGTATACATCGTGATCAGCAGTACCATCAGGTATTTCGATAATTCTACAACAATATTTACCAAGCTCTCACCTACCTCACTCCCCGTTTAAAATGTCCTCTTGTATATTCTGCCGCCGGCGCCGTCACATCCCTTCCAAGGATGAACGCATCCCTGTAAAGATCTGCGGTCTGCTTTACTTCTTCCCCAGTCTCTGTCGTGAAGTCAAGCCTCAGTTCTCCCGGCGCAAGCCTTCTGATCTCATCTGCTTTGTCCGCGAGAAAAAGCGGCGCGCTGTTATAGATCACATTATAACAGCAGGAACAGCACGTCCGTACCGCAAATTGCTTCTGATACCGGTCGCGTATACGGAGATATCCATTCTCCCCGGTACACTTCCCGCTGCTCTTTCGCATACAATTCGCCGTGATCATCACCGGCTGATACCCGTAGACCGGGAATACCGCGCCGCAAATACCGAGCTCCTTAAGCTCTCTCGCATTCAGCTCCGCGGGAACCGTATACGTATGGATCCCCTGCCTCTCCATAAAAGTCTTGCCATATCTGTTAAATACATACAGATTCGAATCCGCTCTGATCTCACCCGTATACCCGTGACGCTCAAGCCACCGAAAGCTCTCCCAATTCCGGATCAGCACACCGTCAAAGAGTTCTGCTATATATGTATAATACCGCTCCCATCTTCCGGCATCCGGATTGCGGAAGATATAAGGCATTGCAAGAAAATATCTGCAGCTCTTTTGGTCTTTCCTAAGAATCTTAAGCGTCTCTTCCCGGAATTCCATAAAGCAATCCAGATAGATCACATCCACACCGCCGCTTCTTACAGACGCCGCCTCTAATTGTTCCTGCGACTGTACCATGGCCGAAAACCGGATCTCCCCTGTCTTCCTCTGCTCCTGATCCTGATGCTGAAAGATCCCAACCTTTTCCGCATCTTTCCGCCGGCATTTGCTCAGGATCCCCTCCGTGAGTTCCTGTATCCCTCTCCTTCGAAGCTCATTCAAGGCATGCATCGGCAGAAATATGCCGCCGTCTGTCTCCGCCTGCAGCCGATCGAACTGAAATTCCGTATTGCCGGTCTTACGCATCTGTTTCTCCGCCCGGATCGGATCTAACGGCTGATTCGCCGCCTTCTGTACCGTCTCTCCCTCGCATTCGATCCGTAATCCCCGATATTCCAATATTAGTTTAGCACGCTTTCCCTGAGAAAGTATTAAATTACCATTAATTTTTTCTTGCAATTTATGATCCGGGTTCCATCCCTCTTCCCCATCTTGGATCTGCCGATCCCTAACCGTCCGCCCGCGTTCATCGGGACGCTGAAAAGAAATCATCTCTTTCCCGTTATGACGTCTGTAATAACCGTCCGTATATCCCCTGCGCCGATAGGCAGAAAGAAGCTTCTCTTTGTCTGCTCCCGTCACCTTGTAAGCCCTGTCTCCATATTCCAGACAGAGATCTCTGTACTTCCGATATAAATCTGTAACCGTATACACATAATCCGGCTGCTTCATCCGTCCTTCGATCTTAAAAGAATCAATTCCCGCTTCCATAAGCTGCGGCAGAAAGTCAATCGTACAGAGATCCTTAAGGCTCATCAGATCCATCTGTCTGCCGCCCTCCACATGATAAGGCAGGCGGCATGGCTGCGCACACTGGCCGCGGTTCCCGCTCCTGCCCCCGATCATACTGCTCAACAGGCATTGCCCGGAATAACAGTAACACAGCGCTCCATGTACAAAACATTCTATCTCAAGCCCTGTCTCTTCTTTCATCTGCCGTATCTCCGGCAATGACAGTTCCCTTGCCGGCACGATCCGGGTAATCCCCTGCTCTTTTAAAAAAGCCGCTCCGTCAGTCCCCGCGATCGTCATCTGCGTACTCGCATGGAGGGCAAGATGCGGGAAATATTCTCTCAGATACCCGATCACCCCTATGTCCTGTACGATCACGCCGTCCAGTCCGCGTATATAATAGGGGTACAGATAATCATACAGCCGGTCTATTTCATGGTTTTTTAACAGTGTATTCACCGTAAGATACAGTTTTCTGCCATGTATATGCACATGATCCATCGCGGCAAGAAGCTCCGCCTCTGCAAGATTCTTCGCATAAGCCCTCGCCCCGAACATGGTACCCCCTATATAGACCGCATCCGCCCCCGCGCATACCGCCGCCTTTAAGCTTTCTTCAGATCCGGCAGGCGCCAGTATCTCAACCTTTCTGTCCATATGCATTTCCTTTCTCTATCCTGCTCGCCGCATTGCTCCTTTAGTGTCTGGTTCTCCCAATTATGATAAAAGGCTGTCAAAAGACAGCCTATTTCTTACGATTATTCTTTATCTCTGTTTCCAGTTGGACAATCTTCATCTGAAATTCCTTATTCTCTTCCTTAAGCTTGTCCATAGATTTCTCCGCATTTTCCAGCTTGATCTGTACGGATATCAACTCATGCTTAAGATCGTACATCTCCTTGTCTTTTGCCTCTATATCACTTTCTAATGTACCGCCCTGCTTCTTTGCTTTAAAATAATCATCTGCGATATTCAGCGCTAACAGAATGCTTCTGGTCTCGGCACTCTGCTTTCGGTATCCGTCGCTGTTACTGCACTCTTCAATCTTATGATTCAGATATGTAGATACCTTCTGAAGATAATCTTCACTTTCAAATCCGCTCAGGGTAAATACCTTCCCCCCGATTAATACTTCCGTAAAGTTTTTTGATGATGCCATAGAAGCCTCCTCGAAATTCTTAATCTCTATTCCATATTATAAACTAAACTTTCACAAAAACCAACTATTTTTCAATAATTTCACGTGAAATTCCAAGATGCTGATATGCGCTCTCCGTTACGATCCTTCCCCTCGGCGTTCTCTGGATAAATCCATTCTTAAGAAGATATGGCTCATACACATCTTCGATCGTCCCCGAATCTTCGCCGATCGCGGCTGCCAGAGTATCTAGTCCCACCGGGCCGCCCATGAACTTCTCGATCATCACAAGCAAGAGGCTTCGGTCCGTCTGGTCCAACCCTTCCCTATCTACATCCAGAAGATCCAGAGCATAATTCGCCACTTCTTCCGTGACATATCCGTCGTATTTCACCTGGGCAAAATCCCGCACACGCTTAAGCAGCCGGTTCGCAAGCCTTGGGGTTCCTCTTGACCGCCTTGCCAGCGCATAGGCTCCGTTCACATCGATCCCGACCTCCAGGACCTCCGCCGACCGCAGTATGATCGACTTCAATTCCTCTATCGTATAGAATTCCATCCGGTTGATCACTCCAAACCGATCCCGCAAAGGCGCCGTCAGCATTCCCGCCCTTGTCGTAGCCCCTACCAGTGTGAACTTCGGCAAGTCCAGTCGGATAGCCCTTGCGCTTGCTCCTTTCCCGATCATAATATCGATCGCATAATCTTCCATCGCCGGATAAAGGACCTCTTCCACCTGTCTGTTCAGCCTGTGTATCTCATCTACAAATAAGACGTCCCCCTCCTGAAGATTGTTCAGGATCGCCGCCATCTCCCCCGGCTTCTCGATCGCAGGCCCCGAGGTGATCTTAATATTCACATTCATCTCATTGGCGATGATTCCCGCAAGCGTCGTCTTTCCAAGCCCCGGCGGCCCATAGAACAGCACATGGTCCAAAGGCTCCTTTCTCGCCTTTGCCGCTTCGATATAGATCTTCAAAGTCTCCTTTGCTTTCTCCTGCCCCACATAATCTTCCAATAACTGCGGACGCAGATGCCCCTCTATCTTGACGTCTTCTTCCAGATTCTCCGTTGTTATAATTCGTCTGCCCATGCCAGCCAACTCACTCTCATCCTAATATAGTCTCTCCATTATATCCGTCTGTCACTGTCGTCACTTCCGCACTCCCCTTCATCAAAGCGCCATATACTTGAGCGCAAGCTTCAACACATCTTCGACCTCTGTAGATTCTTGGATCTCTACCTTCCTTACCGCTTTTAACGCCTCCGTACTTCCATACCCAAGCGCCACCAGCGCCTGGACAGCCTCGCTTTGTATCTCACCGTAGACGGCTGTCTCCCCCGGAACCTCTGCCTCCGTTCCTGCTGCTATGTGGTCCAGGGCATCTTCTAACTTAAGCTTGTCTCTTAATTCCAGGATCATCTTCTCCGCAGTCTTCTTACCGATTCCCGGCGCCGCACAGATTGCTTTCACATCGTTTGAAAGTACCGCAAAGCGCAGATCATCCGGGCTTAAGGCTGACAAGATCCCTAACCCGCCCTTAGGACCGATACCATTTACTCCGATCAACAGCCGAAATACCGTCAGGTCGTCTCTTGTCAGAAAGCCATACAATTGCATCGCGTCTTCTTTCACATTCAGATACGTATGGATCTTCACTTCCCTGCCCACAGGCGGCAGCTTCCCCATAGCCCTGCCCGGCATGAAGACTCCGTAGCCGACGCCGCCTACGTCGATGATCGCCTTATCTTCCTCCAGCGCTGCAAGAACTCCTCTCAGATATGATATCATAATTTCCTCCTTATCCCATATTCACCAAACGTTTCAGCATCTCGTTCGCCGCAATTCCTATTACAGATCCCGCCAACATTCCCGCCAGCAGAAGGACCGGCAGATAATAAGCCACGCGGAACGTCTCAACCACCAGCATCGCCACGATCAGCTGGCCGATATTGTGGGCGATCCCGCCGGCAATACTGATCCCGATCACACTGAAGCCTCCGGCTCTCTTAAGCAGCGCCATAACAGCCAGGCTTAAGACGCCGCCTGACAGGCTGTACAGGATACTAAAATAATTTCCAAAGATAAAGCCTGACAGCACGACCCTCACAACCGAGAGCAGGAACGCGTCCGAAAGCTTCATCTTATATAACGCGATCACAATGACCAGATTCGCAAGCCCAAGCTTCACGCCCTGAATGCCGAAGTTCACCGGTATCAATGTCTCCACATAACTAAAGATCAGTGCAAGCGCCGTAAAAACGCCGAAATATGCCACCTTGCCCTTCATACCGGAATCCTCCTAATTCGTCACTGCATCGTATTCACTTTCTTCTTTCGACTCCACTTCCACAACAACACGGTTCGGAAGGCAGATAATGCTTTCATGGTTCTTTGATACCGGCTTCTGGTTGACACAGAGCTGATCCGGACAATCGGCTTTCACCATATCCGCTTCCCCATTCTTGATCCTGAGAATATTCGTCCCTTCATTGATCTCAATCTCTTTATCTTCAGACAGACTGTATACACCCTGTATCGCCCCATTCACCTTGATCACGGCTCTATTCGCGCCGCTTCCGCCAATATATGTCCGGATCAGAAACGTAAGCCCGATGACACACAGGATGATCAGGATCAGAATCAAGTCTTTTTTCTTCAATCCTCTTCCCATACCCTCCACCTCTTCTTTTCTCTACGCATTATTCTAACACAAGAAATCCTTCTCTTCAACCACATGTTCGATTGCATATCTTCTTTTTTGTGGTATACTGTACCTGGAGCGTGTAAACTATACAGGAAAGACATGTTCTAATATGCCACTACAAATTTATATGAGGTGTTTCATGAATAAAAGATTAACCGCACTACTTATATCTGTTCTTTTGCTCTTATCCGGCTGCTCGGGGCTTCCTCAAAAGAAGAGCCAGGTCTACACGGATACACTTTTTGACACAGTGGTACGTATTGAGATCATCGACTCTGCCAGTGAAGAAGTACTGAAGGGATGCAAGGAGATCTGCCGAAAATACGACGCCATGTTCTCCAACAAAACCGAAGACAGTGAGATCTCGCAGATCAACAATGCAGGCGGCAACCCCGTCGAAGTATCCCCGGAGACAGTCACTTTGATCAAGAAGGCGATCTACTACAGCGACCTGTCAAACGGAGTCTTTGACATCACCATCGCCCCCGTATCCAATCTGTGGGACTTCCATTCCGATGAACCTGTTCCTCCTGCTCCTGAGACGGTTGCAGAAGCCGTAAGCCATGTGGATTATAAGAATATCCTGATCAAAGACAATACCGTACAGCTTTTGGATCCTTATGCCGCCATTGATGTCGGCGCCATCGCCAAAGGCTATATCGCAGACAGGCTGAAAGAATATCTGAAAGACCACGGCATCCGCCGCGCGATCATTGATCTGGGCGGCAACGTGCTTGCCATGGGCAAGAAATTAGACGGGTCTGATTATAATATCGGGATCCAGAAACCTTTTGACCGCACCGGAGAGCCGATCACCTCTGTCCGCCTGTCAAATAAATCCATCGTAACATCCGGTACTTATCAGCGCTATTTCGAATCGGAAGGCAGCATGTACCACCACATACTGGATCCGCATACCGGCTACCCCTGTGAAAATAACCTTCGCAGCGTCACGATCATCACGAACTCCTCCCTCACAGCCGACGCACTAAGCACCACCTGTTTCCTTCTCGGCTATGATAAGGGGCTCAGGCTGGTCGATCAGTTGGACAATGTAGACGCCGTCTTTATCACGGATGATAATGCAATACATTATTCCAAGAACTTTCAGCATAAACAATGATCCGGTACAAACCGACGATCCTAAAAACACAAAAAGCCGGGAAGCAACGATTACCGTGCTTCCCGATCAACGTGTCCTTAACTTAAAGTCAAACAAATTCTTTAGTAAAAAGCTCCCGAACCAACTGCGCCAAATATCATCGTACCAAATAAAACCACAAAGATCAGATAGACTGCAAGCACGATCCCCATAATGATCAGTTGGGCGCGGCAGAAATTCCTCCGGTTAATGTTCGTAGTCTTGCTGAACGCCCAGATGAAATAAATGATAATCCCGAAACATGGGACCATCGCCGCCAGCAGGGTAAGGATCCAGTCACCCATGGACATCGGAGACGTATCCTGTCCCTGTCCGTAGGAATTATAATTCCCGGTATTATAACTATAGTTGTCCTGATAATTATAATGATTCGGCTGGTAATTATTCTGCTGGTCATATCCATTCTGCTGGCCATAATTATAACTATTCGAGCTATTCGCCTGATTCTGCTGATTATAATATTGCTGCTGATTATAATTATAGGCACTCTGGTCATTCTGGTTCCCATACTGATACTGCTGGCCGCCGTAGGGCTGCTGTCCCGCATTCGGATCCGTGTACTGACGTCCGGCGTTCGGATCTGTATACTGCTGTCCTGCATCTGATCCCGCCTGCGTTGTATTAGAATCCGCATTCTGTCCTTCACCATCCGGCTTTTTAGACAGATTCACCGGGGCGCCCGGGGTGTTGTCTTCTTTTGGTGTATTTTCAAAATTATTGTCCATAGTAATATCCTCCTCGTAAAACGCTTATTACTTACTCGTTTATTCTACCACGGAAAGCGGGTAATTTCAATCACTTCTAAAGTATAATCCAACCCGCAAGTATACGCAGCAGGTTCCGTCTATAATAACTCATAGGCGGATCTCCGGGAAAGTAATTCGCCATCCTCCATATATAGAATATCACCATCCCGATCATCAGCAGAAGCAGGAAGGCATTCAGATATTTCCCCATCTTCTGCTTTCTGACATAACGGTTCCACCCGAACATCCCTGCATACACAACGATCAGATAGATAAAGGGATGCATCCGAAACGCCCCTGTAAAATCCAACCGAAGCAGCCGGAATCCGGCTCTTGTAAGCCCGCACCCCGGACAGGGGAATCCTGTGATCATCACCATCGGGCACAGGCTGTACAGATACTTCAAGCCCAATACAAAATAGGCGATTATCAACATAATCGCCCATCTTATATCCTTGATATCTTTCCACAACAGCAAGAAAGCCTCATAGATCGTCTGTCTGAAAGTTCGTCTCATATCCATACACTTCCTATCTGCTATCTGTCAAAACATCGCTTTTTATTACATAATACATTTCTTCGGACACTTCTCCGCACATTTGCCGCAGTCCGTACATTTCTCCGGATCAATATGTGCAACGTTGCCCTCTACCTTAATGGCGTCAGACTCACAGACCTTCTCGCACATCTTACATCCGATACATCCCACGGAACAAGCCTTCATCACATCCTTGCCCTTATCATGAGAGCTGCACTGCACCAGATGCTTCTGGTCATACGGCACAAGCTCAATAAGCTTCTTCGGACATGCGGCGATACACTTACTGCAAGCCTTACATTCTTCCTTATCCACGACGGCAACCCCGTCCACGATATGGATGGCGTCAAACGGACATGCCTTCACACAGCTTCCCTCGCCAAGACATCCATAATTACAGGACTTCGGGCCTCCCGCCTGCATCATGTTCACCATGATGCAATCATTGAGTCCATGATACTCATAGTCCTTGCCCGCCTTATCACAGGTTCCCGCACATTTGACGAATGCAACCTGACGTGCCTGGGAGCCGGCTTCCACGCCCATGATGGCGCCGATCTTCTCCGCTACCGGAGCGCCGCCTACCGGGCATCCGCTGATCTCCGCCTCGCCCTTGACGATCGCCGCCGCAAGGCCGGAGCATCCCGCGTAACCGCATCCGCCGCAGTTATTTCCCGGAAGCACACCCGTGATAGCTTCTTCTCTCTCATCTACCTCTACCGCAAATTTCTTGCCTGCCACACCAAGGAACACACCAATGAATAAACCGGTGCCGCCCACGATCACAGCAGCAATTATAATACCTGTAACACTCATCGTTACGCTCCCTTCTATATCAGTCCAGAGAATCCACAGAACGCAATAGCCATAAGAGTGGCTGTCACCAGCACGATCGGCGTTCCCTGGAAGGACTCAGAAATGTCATTATACTCAATCTTCTCGCGGATTCCCGCCATGATCACGATAGCGATCAGGAATCCTATAGATGTTCCGATACCATAGATCACACCCTGAAGGATATTATATTCCTTCTGCACGTTGGTCAGCGCAACGCCGAGAACGGCACAGTTGGTCGTGATCAGAGGAAGGTACACGCCAAGCGCATTATACAGCGGCGGCATCGCCTTCTTCAGGAACATCTCTACGAACTGAACCAGCGCCGCAATGATCAGGATGAACACTATGGTCTGCAGATATTCAAATCCCAGCGGCGACAATATAAACTTATAGATCAATCCCGTGACAAATGAGGCTATGGTGATAACGAACACTACCGCTCCGCCCATACCTGCCGCCGTATCCACCTTCTTGGATACGCCAAGGAACGGACAGATCCCCAAAAACTGGCTGAGTACAACGTTATTCACAAGGGCTGATCCTATTGCAATAATCAATAATTCTTTCATCTATGTACTCCTCCTACTTTTCATTTCCCGTCGGGAAGATCTTACCGCCGCACGCACTGTTACCGCAGGAAGCACAGCCTTCTTGGCATCCCGTCGATCCTACCGCCTTCTTCCCCTTCTTCGCCGCATTGATCTTTGCCTTGTTCTGCAAAGCTACAAGGAACGCAAGCACCAGGAACGCTCCCGGAGGAAGGATGAAGATCGTAACCGGAACATATCCTCCCTTCCCCGCCGCAGCATCTGCTAACGGAAGGATCTGCTGTCCGAAGACCGCGCCGGTACCGATCAGTTCACGTACCATACCGATCGCCGCCAGGCCTACCGTAAATCCAAGGCCCATACCGATACCGTCGAAGATGGACGGCAGCACCGGGTTCTTAGAAGCGTAACTCTCCGCACGGCCAAGAATGATACAGTTTACCACGATCAGCGGAATATAAAGTCCAAGTGAATCATAAAGACTTGGAACAAAGCCTTGCAGCAGGAACTGTACAATGGTTACAAAGGATGCCACAACTACGATGAACGCCGGCATTCTGACAGAATCCGGAATGATCTTACGCAGCATGGAGATCAGCATATTCGACAGCACAAGCACGACTGTCGTAGACAGTCCCATACCTACGCCGTTAACGGCGGACGTCGTAACCGCCAAGGTCGGACACATACCCAGCATCAGAACGAAGGTAGGGTTTTCTTTGACCAGGCCGTTATAGATTCTTTCGGTACAATTATTCATCTTACTACCTCCTATTCCTTATTGAAATACAGCCTGATAATATCCAAGCGCCGCATTGACGGCTCCTGTCACGGATCTGGATGTGATGGTAGCGCCGCTTAACGCGTCGATCGGCTCCCCGTCTCCGCCATCCTTGGATACTACAAACTTCTCTGTCTGTTTTCCTTCATACTGCCCGTAGAATGCGGGTTCTGCCGCCTTCATACCAAGACCTGCCGTCTCATTGATGGACAGGATGGAAACACCGTTCACCGTACCGTCGCTGGTGATACCTACCGTGACCGTTATACTGCCGCCGAAACCGTCCTTATCCGTAGCCGTCACTACATATCCCATATCACCTACCGTACAAGCCTCGTCGATGGTTCCGTTGACGCCCATATCGGCAAGCGCCTTGCCGGCGGCTTTCTCATCAAGCTCTACCTGCTCAAAATCATTGATATCCGCCTCCGGAAATACCATCTGCCATGCTTCCTTCTTCGCCGTCTCCTGCGCCTGGGCGATCGGAGCCTTCGTGACCTCATATACCAGTCCGAGGCCAAGCCCCGCAACCAGCGTGATCATTGTCAGGATCAATGTATTCTTAACTATCTTATTCATTACTTCTCTCCTCCTTTACCAAATGGCTTTGGAAGAGTAACTCTCTCGATCAACGGCACGATAAGGTTGCTGATGATGATCGCATAGGATACACCTTCCGCAGAACCGCCGAAGAGACGGAACAGGCCGGTCAGGATACCAAGAAGCATACCATAGACGATCTGACCCTTCTTTGTGATCGGTGACGTTACATAATCGGTAGCCATAAACCATGCGCCAAGCATAAGACCGCCTCCGCAAAGATGAGCGGTAATATACTGAGGATCAAAGAATCCCACGTCCGGATTCGCAAAATGTCCGAAGATCCCGATGAAAACCACAAAGGTCGCGATATAAGTCCCAGGGATCCGAAGATCGATCACGCCCATAAGGATCAGGAAGATCGCGCCGATGATGATGGCGATCACAGAAGTCTCACCGATGGTTCCCGGGATACTGCCAAGCAGCATGCTCATACTGTCTACAGCCTCTCCGCTTTTTAACTGTGCCAGAGGCGTCGGTCCTGTCACTCCGTCATAGACGAAGGTCGTCATCTGGCTGGTAAATGAGATCAACAGGAAACACCTTGCCCCAAGAGCCGGGTTCATGAAGTTCTGCCCAAGCCCTCCGAAGAGCTGCTTCACGATCAGGATCGCAAAGATACCGCCGAGCACACCCATCCACCAGGGCGCGGATGCCGGCATATTAAGCCCCAAGAGCAATCCGGTGACCACGGCGCTGAAATCGTCTACCGTGATCTTCTTATGCATGAATTTCTCATATATGTATTCTGTCAGAACCGCGGATGCCGTCGTACAGATCAGCATCACCAGGGCTGGCAGTTTAAAGTTCCATACACCAAAGGCAGAAGCCGGCAACAGTGCGATCGTTACATACAGCATGATCTTACCCGATGTATCTTTGGAACGTATATGTGGTGAAGATGACATTTTTAACTTGTTCTCACTCACGTTTGTTCACCTCTTCCTCTCTTTATCATTCTTATCCCCTTCATTCCGATACCCTGCCGGGGATGAATCTCGCTTTTATTTCTTCTTACGGTTCGCAAGCGCGATCTTCCTCATAGAACCGATCGCCTGCTTAAGCGGCCTCTTTGCCGGACATACGAAACTGCAGGAACCGCATTCCATACATTCCAGGCCCTCATGCTTCGTAAACGCCGCCTCGTCATGATGCTCTGCATAATCCGCAAGCCTTGACGGGATCAAACGGCTGGGACAGGCGTCCACACAGCGTCCGCAGTTGATACACGCCGTCGGCTCGTACTGCGCCACCTCGTCCTTCGTAAGGCACAGAATAGATGAAGAAGTCTTCGTGATCGGAACGTCCAGGGAAAACATAGAAAATCCCATCATCGGCCCGCCGGAGATCACCTTCTGGGGCTCGCTCTTATATCCGCCCGCCGCATCGATCAGCTCTGCCTGGTTCAGGCCGAAGGGAACACGGAAATTCCCCGGTTCGTTCACGGCATCGCCGCTCACGGTCGTGACACGCTCCATAGACGGTTTCCCTTCCGCCACAGCCTCGTAGATACTGATGATCGTAGCAACATTATCTACCACACAGCCTGCATCCGCAGGAAGCATTGCCGAGTTGATGGCTCTTCCTGTCGTCGCATAGATCAGCTGACGCTCGCCGCCCTGCGGGTACTTCGTCTTAAGCGCGAGCACTTCCATCCTTGGCTCGTCCTTGGTAAGTTCTTTTAATTTCTCGATACAGTCAGGCTTATTATCTTCCACCCCAAATATGCCCTTTGCATTGTCAAAGAGCTTAAGGATAATCTTCATACCGCCTACCAGTTTCTCCGGTATCTCCAGCATACATCTGTAGTCTGCCGTGATATACGGTTCACATTCCGCACAGTTTGCTATGATATAGTCGATCTTATCTGGTTCTTTCGGGGAGAGCTTCACTCTGGTCGGGAAACCTGCACCGCCCATACCTACGATTCCCGCGTTGCCGATGGTGTTAAGGATCTCCTCTTTGGTCATCTCATCTAATGGTTTGACCTCCGGATACTCCACCTCTTCATACTCTCCGTCGTTCTCGATCACGATACTGTTCACTGTCCCGCCTGTCGGGTTCAGGTGCGGGGCAATGGCCTTAACCTTTCCAGAAACTGACGCATAGATCGGCGCCGATACAAATCCCCCGGCTTCTGCTATCATCTGGCCCTTCAGGACACGGTCGCCGACTGCCACAACCGGACTTGCCGGAGCGCCGATATGCTGTGATACCGGATATACCAGATCCCCTTTGGGTCTTACTTCGACAATCGCCTTATCCTTTGCCAGGCTCTTGCCGTCATCCGGGTGGATACCACCCTTAAATGTTAACAATGCCATCCCTTTATCCTTCCTTCCTATTTTCTACTTAATCTACTATACAACAAAACCTTGCTTTTATCCAGTAAAATCAAGGATTTCGTTGCACATTTTCCCGAACATCTTGTCGATTTTTTAACGTTTTCTATTCGCTTTACACACCGCCGTACCGTAAAAGATAGAGACCATTCGGTCTCTATCTGAATTGAGCTATATAGAGCTATATAAAACGCACGATGATCATTTATTCATCTGCAGATGTATCGTCGCTTGCCACCTGCTCAGCCGTCGGCTCTAACACCTTCATACTCAGGCTGATCTTCTTCTCCGCAACATTCAAGTCAACGATCTTAGCCGTGATCTCCTGTCCTACGGACAATACGTCTGACGGCTTGTCTACATGTGCCCTCGAGATCTGTGAAACGTGGAGCAAAGCATCTACTCCCGGCGCCAGTTCAACAAAAGCGCCAAAATCTGTCATCCTTGCCACTTTACCGTCGATCACGGTGCCTGTAGCATAATTCTCTTCCGCATTCGCCCACGGGTTGCTCTCCGGGAACTTAAGGCTTAACGCAACCTTGGTATCATGGATCTCTTTGATCATAACTTCTACCGTCTCGCCAACCTTGAATACTTTCTTCGGATTCTCCACACGTCCCCAGGACATCTCCGAGATATGAAGAAGGCCGTCGACTCCGCCAAGATCGATAAAAGCGCCGAAGTCCGTTACATTCTTGACGGTTCCTTCCATTCTGTCCCCTGGCTGTATCCTTGCAAAGAGCTCGCTCTGCTTCTTAGCGCGCTCCGCAACAAGAAGCTGCCTTCTGTCTCCGATCACACGGTTTCTTCTCGGATTGAACTCGCTGATCACGAATTCGATCTCCTGATCCTGATATTTATTCAGATCCTTCTCATAAGTATCTGATACCAGGCTTGCAGGGATAAATACTCTTGCCTCGTCGATCACGACGCTTAAACCACCGCCAAGGATCTGTGTAACAGGAGCTTTCAGCACTTCATGATTCTCGAATGCTTCTCTTAATCTCTCATTTCCCTTCTCAGCAGCCAACCTCTTATACGTCAACAACACCTGACCTTCGCCGTCATTCACTTTCAAGACCTTTGCAGTCATGGAATCGCCTACGGAAACCATCGTAGTCAGATCTGCGCCCGACTCGTTCGTATACTCGCTTCTTGTAATGATACCGTCTGCCTTGTAACCTATATTCAAGATGATTTCATCGGGCTTTACATCGATGACAGTACCATCTACGACCTCTCCGTTCCTTATTGTCTTGAAAGACTCCTCCAACATTTGTTCAAAAGTTAATTCTGACATTATTTTGAACCTCCTCAATTATATTATTGGGCGTGGATGCCCCTGCTGTAATACCTACTGTTTCCACGGACCTTAATTGATTCATATCCAAATCGTCAAGTGTCTGTATGTAGTACGTATTCAAACATTCTTCCTTACATATTTCAAATAGCTTCTGAGTATTCGAACTGCGCCTGTCGCCAACGACCACCATCGCGTCCACCCTCGCTGCAATCCGCCTCGCCTCTTCCTGGCGTTCTTTCGTCGCATTGCAGATCGTATTTAAAACAATTATATCATACCTCTTTTCAGAGATAATTTCAACTAAATCTTTGAATTTCTTGTAATTAAATGTCGTCTGGGATACGATACACACTTTTTGCCCCGGATCTTCCAGTTCAAATGCCCTTGCATCCTCCTCTGTCCGGATGACGCTCACCCGATCGCCCGCCCATCCTCTGATACCTTCCACCTCCGGATGAACACCGTTACCGATGATCACAATATAAGAACCCTTCCTGCTTTCTTCATCCACGATCTTATGGATCTTCTTCACAAACGGGCAGGTCGCATCGACACTGTCAAGCCCCTGTTCTTCCATCTGTTCATATATATTGCGGGCGACGCCATGGGAACGGATGATCACGATCCCTTCCCGGATCCCCCGAAGTTCTTCTTCATTATGGATGATCTTTACCCCCTGTCCGGCAAGGTCCTTGATCACTTCTTCGTTATGGATGATCGGCCCATAGGTATAGATCTCCTGGTCCTGATGCAGGCGGATCTGCTCATATACGGTTTCTACCGCCCGCTTCACCCCCGGACAGAATCCCGCGGTCTTCGCTGATTCAATCTTCATAAGTTCTCCTTGTTTTCCTTGTTCTACTTACATAAACCGGCTATCGTCCTGACTACGTCCTCGATCGTCATATCTGAACTATCCACCAGCACGGCGTCCTCTGCCTGTCTAAGAGGCGCGGTCTCACGGTTCATATCCCGCTCGTCGCGCTCTTCTATATCCCGCTCTATCTCATCAAGGCTGCAGCTCTCTCCCTTCGCCGCCAGCTCGTCGTAGCGGCGC
The DNA here is from genome assembly GCF_000403455.2 of Dorea sp. 5-2. Classification (GTDB taxonomy): domain Bacteria; phylum Bacillota; class Clostridia; order Lachnospirales; family Lachnospiraceae; genus Sporofaciens. The sequence continues at coordinate 303,224 of NZ_KE159770.1, forward strand.
TTTGCCCGCGTCTTAACGCTTGCCGTCAGATAGACCTTCACATCCGCATCCGGAAGCACGCATGTCCCGATGTCCCTGCCATCCATGATCACATCCTGCGTCCTTGCAAGCTCTCTTTGAAGATCCAGAAGCTTCTCCCTGACTTCCGGGATCGCAGAACACTTCGAAGTCATCTGTCCCACAGCCTCGTCCCGCAGCCTCCCCGTAATGTTGGTACCATTCAGGTACACCTGCTGTATGCCGTCTTCATACCGGATCTTCACATCCGCATCCTTACATGCCTCGATCACCCGCTCCGTCTCCCCGGCGCCGATCCCTTGATCCAGGAAATGGATGGCAAGCCCTCTGTACATGGCTCCCGTATCCACATAGATATACCCCTTCTCTTTTGCTACCAACCTGGCGATCGTACTCTTCCCCGCGCCTGCCGGCCCGTCAATTGCCACATTATATCCCATCGTCTTTCTCCTTCTCTCTATTCTTTTGCCGCATTGTTTCCCGCCGCATACGCTGTGGACCAGGCAATCTGCAGATTGAATCCCCCCGTCAGCGCGTCAAGATCCAGTACCTCGCCCGCAAAATAAAGCCCTTTCACAAGCTTCGACTCCATCGTCCCCGGATCAACCTCCTTCGTCTTCACACCTCCCCTAGTGATGATCGCCTCATTATAATCCCGAAGCCCCGTTACCGTCATAGTAAGGCGCTTGATCAGGTACACGAACCTCTGCCGCTCATCCCTGGAGATGCCATGGATCTTCTTCTCCGGGTCGATCCCGCTTAATTCTACCATAACCGGGATCAATTTGGAAGGGAACAATTTTCCAAGTGCATTCTTAAACTGCCGGTTATGATTCTCTTCAAAATCCCTCAGCACTCTCTGGTCCAGCTGCTTCTCATCAAGGGCAGGCTTCAGGTCGACCTCAAGTTTAAGCTCCTGTTTTTCAAGTTTCTCTCCCAGATAGCTGCTTGCACTGATGATCAGAGGCCCGCTGACTCCATAATGTGTGAACAGCATCTCTCCAAAGTCCTGGAACAGACATTTCTTCCCCTGAAATACCGACGCCTTAACATTGCGGAGCGAAAGCCCCATAAGGCTGCCTGCCCACGGTTCCTTCACCTCCATAGGCACCAGTGACGGCGCGCATGGAACGATACTGTGTCCGCATTCTCCGGCAAAACGGTACCCGTCCCCTGTCGATCCGGTCGACGGATAAGACAGCCCTCCTGTCGCAATGACACAGGCGTCTCCTTTTACCCTTTTCTTGCCGCCCGCCCTCTCATTTACAATCTCCGCCTCAGAAAACATACCGTTCTGCGTTATGATCTTTTCAACTCTTGTATTCAGGAATACCCTGACCCCCAGCCGCTTCAGCTCTTGTTCCAGAGCCCTGATCACATCAGAGGAATGATCCGATTCCGGAAATACCCTGCCGCCCCGCTCCGTCTTCGTCTTTACCCCGAGCTTTTCGAAGAAATCTATCACATCCTGGTTTGTATAACCATAGAAGCTGCTGTATAAGAACCTGGAATTACGGATCACCGAGGAAAACAGTGTCTCCATATCACATGCATTCGTGATATTACATCTCCCTTTCCCGGTTATAAATAATTTCTTTCCTAATTTTTCATTCTTCTCAAACAGGAATACTTCCTGCCCGTTCCTTGCCGCCGTAACGGCTGCGAACATCCCTGCGGCGCCGCCGCCTACGACCAGGACTCTACTCATACCTATCATCTCCGGTTTCATCTGCATCCAACTCCGTGTCCGTTACGTCCTCCTGTGTCCCCGGCATCTCTACCTTGTCACCCACCATATTCAGCTCGTCCTTATTATACACCTGATATTCATCCCAGATCTCTTCTAACGTCTCAAGAGTCCGGATCACTTCCTTCTGCTTCTTCATGCAGAGCGCCACCACCAATGCATTCACCACACTCAGCGGAGCAACCAGGGAATCCACAATGGACGCCATGTCGCTCCTTGCGATCAGATTACAGGAAGAATAGATCGTCATCGGAGAATGCACACTGTCTGTCAGAGTGATCACCTTCGCTTTGCGGTTGCTGGCATACTCCAGCGCTTTCAGCGTACGCATGGAATATCTTGGGAAACTGATCCCGATTATAACATCTTCCTCATTGATCCTCAGCATCTGCTCGAAGATCTCGCTGGGGCTGCTGGTATTCACCTCGGCAACATTATCACAGACCAGATTCAGATAAAAACACAAGAAACTTGCCAGAGGAGCGCAGCTTCTGATCCCGACCACATAGATCCTCCTTGCGTTCAGAATGGTATCCACCGCCATCTCAAACGTCTCATGGTCGATCGCTTCCATCGTAAGCTTGATCTTCTCAATATCGGAGTGCAGTACGGTTGTAAGGATCTCTCCCTGACTGATCCTTCCATAGGTCACTTCCATGCGCTGGATAGAATTCAGCTTCATCCGCACCATCTCCCCAAGCGCCCTCTGGAATCCCGGATACCCGTCATAGCCAAGCGCCATGGCGAACCGCACCACCGTGGACTCGCTGACGCCGACCTCTTCTCCCATCTTTGCCGCCGTGAGGAACGCTGCTTTATCATAATCAAGACGGATAAAATCTGCCAGCTTCTTCTGTCCCTTGCTGAACTTCGGATACCCATCTTCTATCTTTTTCAACAATTCATTCTTGCTTCTCATAAAACAAAAGCCTCTTTCTATTATCTCTCACACCGTTACTATTATATAGCCTGGATCTAAAACATTCAAGAGAGTCTTGAGCTCTCCTGTGCTTATATGTTAAAATTATATTAATTCAACCATACAGCACGAAAGGAGATTCTGTCCTATGTACAAATATGTCCCGAACACACATATAAATCATTACAAAGCCTACTGCCAGGATATCCTTGATCAATTGCAGAAAAAGCTTCGAAAGGAGTACTCCATCCGTATGCACAGTGTATTGATCGGCAGCGGCGCAACAAACATGGTCACAAAGAACGGCAAAGCCGGATTTGACCTTGAATACAATCTGATCCTGACCTCCGTACCGCGGCGGCTTGACCGTTCTCCCGGCGAGATAAAAGATATCATCAGAAAAACTCTGGAAGAGCTGATCCAGGATAAATATTCCGACGAACAGGGTTGTGCGTCCTCCATTACCTATCGCCTTCATTCCTTGAACGGGAAGCGCGCCGAATTCTGCTTCGATATCTCCATCATACGCAAGCACTTCCAGGTCCGCAACAAATGCCGTCTGGTCTGGAATGAGGAACAGGGCGGGCTGGTCTGGGAACAGATCCCCGCTTCCAGCAAGCAGGATTCCAAGGTCGCCGCCATCAAAAGGACCGGACACTGGGAAAAGGTAAGGAGAAGATATCTTGACCGGAAAAACCGCCGGCTTCTAAGCCAGGATTATTCCCAGCCTTCCTATGCCATTTACAATGAAACTGTCAATCATGTCTTCCAATCAATAAAAGGGCTGTAATACACAGCCCTTTTATGATTCATCTTATTTCGATCCACACATAAGCGTCCCGGGATCTATGAATTCCACTACGTTATGCGCCGCAGACTTTCCTCACTTCTAAAATCCTACACCGGATAATTTCCATTCTTTGTATCTGCCATCTCCGGGTCGATCTTTGTCTGCTGTGCTTCCCTGTATTTGAAGAAGTCGGTGGCAACCTGCGGGAACAATGCATATGACAGCACGTCCTCATCCTGCTGGCTCCACTGTTCACATTCTTTGCGCAGCGTATCCAACTCGTCCGGGATCAGATCTGCCGGACGGCAGGTGATGACTTCCGGATTCTCGCCCAGAACCTTCTTCTTCACCTCTTCATCAAACGGCTTAACGGTCGCTCCATATTTGCCGCTTAAGATATCCTTGGTCTCCTTGGTCGCCATCTTATAACGCTCGCCCATCAATACGTTGAATACCGCCTGCGTTCCGACGATCTGAGAAGAAGGCGTAACAAGCGGCGGCTCTCCAAGATCCTTACGTACTCTTGGCACTTCTTCCAATACGTCATAATATTTATCTTCCGCATTCTGCTCCTTCAGCTGGGAAGTCAGGTTGGACAACATACCTCCCGGAACCTGATAGAGCAGAGTCTTGATATTTACACCCATATTCTTCGGATTCAGAAGGCCGCTCTCCAATGCCGCATCGCGGATCGGACGGAAATGATCCGCGATCTCCGAAAGGAGATTCTGGTCAAATCCCGTATCATAAGGCGTACCCTTGAATGTCTCTACCATTACCTCTGTCGCAGGCTGTGAAGTTCCCAGGGCAAACGGCGACATCGCAGTATCGATCACATCCACGCCGGCTTCTACTGCCTTCAGATATGTCATGGAAGCAACGCCGGACGTATAGTGGGTATGAAGCTGGATCGGAAGGCTGGTAGCCTCCTTCAGCGCCTCGATCATCTCCGTTGCCTTATATGGAACCAGAAGCCCTGCCATATCCTTAAGACAGATCGAAGTAGCGCCCATATCTTCAATCTTCTTCGCTATGTCAACCCAGTATTCCAGAGTATACGCGTCGCCCAGCGTATAAGACAGCGCAACCTGTGCGTCCGCCTTCTCCTTCACCGCCGCCGTAACCGCCGTCTGCAGATTACGAAGATCGTTCAGACAGTCGAAGATACGGATCACGTCAATCCCGTTCGCCACGGATTTCTGTACAAAATACTCTACCACATCGTCTGCATACGGGCGGTATCCCAGAATATTCTGGCCTCGGAACAGCATCTGCAGTTTCGTGTTCTTAAAGCCGTCGCGGAATTTGCGGAGTCTCTCCCACGGATCTTCCTTCAGGAACCTGAGGGACGCGTCAAATGTCGCGCCTCCCCAGCACTCTACGGAATGATACCCGACTTTGTCCATCTTCTCCACGATCGGAAGCATCTGTTCCGTCGTCATACGTGTGGCAATCAGAGACTGATGCGCGTCACGCAGGATCGTCTCTGTTATTTTAATTGGTTTTTTCTCTGCCATTTTATATCCTCCATTAATCTTAGCAATCACAATTCATTACCTTACAAGCCTACATAACCCCGAAAATAGCCATAAACGTTCCTGCCGCAACCGCAGTTCCGATCACTCCGGCAACGTTCGGCCCCATGGCATGCATCAGCAGGAAATTCGTAGGATCTGCTTCCGCACCCACCTTCTGGGATACTCGAGCCGCCATAGGCACTGCAGACACACCTGCGGAACCGATCAACGGATTCACCTTGCCGCCCGTGGCGACACACATGATCTTCCCGAAGATGACTCCCGCAGCCGTACCAAACATAAATGCCACCAGTCCAAGCGCCACAATATAAAGTGTCTGCCTGTTCAGGAATGCTTCCGCGCTGGTCGTCGCTCCGACAGATGTACCAAGCAGGATGACCACGATATACATCAGCGCATTGGACGCAGTCTCCGTCAGCTGTCTTACTACCCCTGACTCACGGAACAGGTTACCCAGCATGAGCATACCCACAAGCGGCGCCGTCGTAGGAAGGATCACACATACAACGATCGTAACGATGATCGGGAAGAGGATTCTCTCAAGCTTGGATACCGGCCTTAACTGCTCCATCTTGATCTTACGTTCCTTCTCTGTCGTGAGAAGCTTCATGATCGGCGGCTGGATGATCGGCACCAACGACATATATGAATATGCCGCCACCGCGATCGGTCCCATGATCGCCGTCTGCTGAAGCTTTCCGGCAAGGAAGATCGACGTCGGCCCGTCCGCCCCTCCGATGATAGAGATCGCCGCCGCCGCTTTATCCGAGAATCCAAGCGCCATCGCGCCCAGATATGCGGCAAAGATACCAAACTGTGCCGCCGCACCTAAAAGAAAGCTCTTCGGGTTCGCGATCAGCGGGCCAAAATCAGTCATCGCGCCTACTCCCAGGAAGATCAGCGACGGCAGGATCGCCCATTCGTCTAACATAAAGAAATAATAAAGCAATCCTCCGGTTCCGTTCGCGGAATCCTCTGCATGAAGCATAATATCCGGATAGATATTCACAAGCAGCATACCAAATGCAATCGGTACAAGAAGCAGAGGCTCGAACTCATGTCTGATCGCCAGATACAGGAAAAAACATGCAACGGCAATCATGATCACATTTCCCCATGTAAGACTAAAAAACGCAGTCTGTTGCACGAGGTTTCCTAATGTTGATGTTATATATTCCATTTCTTAACCTCCAGTCGTATTCATATGGGAACAGGATTAGCTGAGTGTAGCTAATACCGCGCCGGATTCGATCGCATCGCCGACGGCAACATCAATACTTGCCACTGTTCCGTCTTCCGGTGCTACAACTGGAATCTCCATCTTCATCGCTTCAATAATAACTACGGCGTCGCCTTTCTTCACACTCTGTCCAACGCTTGCCTCGATCTTGAATACCTTACCTGCCGCGCCGGCTTTTACTTCGATAGAGCCTGCCCCTGACGCCGCAGGCTTTGCCGCCGGTTTCGCCGGCGCTGCCGCAGGCCTTGCTGCCGGTGCGGCTGCCCTTGCTGCCGGAGCCGCTCCTGCTCCTGCTTCTTCTACGGTTACATCATATACATTTCCGTTCACTGTAATGGTATAATTTTTCATTTTTATATCCTCCTTATTATCTTCTTATGAATTCCATCTGTTCGCCTGCCGGCGTCTGATACTGCGGACAACGAATCCGTCCGTACTCGTCCCCTCCGCCGCTGCGATCGCCGCAGAAATTACCGCAATTAATTCCAGATCGTCCGCCTCTTCTGCCACTTCTTCCACAGCCGGCGCTGCCTCTGCCTCTGCTTTCACAGGCGCGGCCTGCGCCGCTTTCTTCTGGCTGCCGGAAGGAATGAACTTAAATAAAGAAATCACGATTGATATAAATATCAGCACTGAAAATACAGTACCCATACCCAACAAAGTGTTAAGCCCGGCCTTCTTAAGGATCTCGCCGGTACTGAATTCCGCATTGACATTCACGCTCTCCAGATAAAGCTTCTCATCAAACTCGAATACGACATCCGCTTCACGGTTCTCATATTCCACATGCGTCGAAACTTCTAACCCGTCTTCCGCCGCAGTATATTTCAGATCACCGTGTCCCACATACGCGCCGCATTCCTCAACGCCAGCCTTCCAGCTCTCGATCGCCGAAGAAAAGCTTTCCGGTGTAAACCGAAGTCCCGACTGCATAAACTGATAATTCTGTGAATATTCAGAAAGATTATTCCATTCCTCCAGCGACGCCTCGTCCACACTCTCGCTGTACTGTATCAGAAAATCTATCATCTGCCCGACGGCCGCCTCGTCATATTCAATCGGTTCTTCTGTCTTGGCACATCCGGTAAAGCTAAGAACCATGACAAGCAGACCGAGCAGTAAACTAATTTTTCTCTTCACTTCGCCTCACCTCTCTAAACCGATCCGTGCTTCTTCACCGGACGATCTTCTCTCTTCGTGAACAACATCTCGAATGCCCCGATCACATATTTTCTGGTCTGATCCGGCTCAATGATAGAGTCCACATAACCTCTTCTTGCAGCAGATAACGGGCTTGACTGCAGCTCCTTATATTCTGCCGCCTTTTCCTTCAGTGTAGCGGCGTCTGCTCCTGCATACATGATCTTCGCCGCAAGATCCGCCTCCATCATACCGATCTGTGCGGACGGCCATGCATAGACCATATCCGCGCCGACCGCCTTGCTGTTCATTGCAATATAGGCGCTGCCGAACGCTTTGCCGATGACTACATTCACCTTCGGAACCGTTGCGTCTGCAAATGCATAGGTAAGGCGCGCAGTCTCTTTGGCAAGATTCTTCTCTTCATACTCACCCGCGCCAAAACCAGTCACATTGGTAAGCGTAAGGACCGGAATATTGAACGCATCACAGAACTTCACGAATTCTGACGCCTTCTTCGCACCGTCAGCCGACAGAGAACCGTCGAATTCCGCCTCAATCTCTGCTTCTTCATTGTATACTTTAGAACGATTCGCAACCGCCCCCACCGTCATACCGTTCAGGCGGATGAAACCGGTTACCATATCTTTCGCATAACCTCTCTTCGTCTCGAAGAACACGCTGCTGTCAGAAATCATAGCAAGGGCGATCGCCGTATCCTCCGCCGCATTCTCAATGCTGTCGCAGAGACGGTTCAGATCATCCGTGCACTCGTCATAAGAGGAATTCTCTTCGTTATTCCCCGGAAGAATGCATACCAGCGAACGGATCTCGCTTAAGATCTCGTCTTCCGAACCGATGCCGTCCACAAGCCCGGACTCTTTGCTCTGATATTCCGGTGAAGAAGTGTCAAGCTTCGCCATACTGCTTCCCGGGATCGCATTCGGAGAATTCACGAACAATCTTGCCTTCGAAGTTTCCATAAATGTAAAATCTGTTAAAGCCGGAACCACAGATAATCCGCCGCCGCATGTCCCAAAAATCGCCGTGATCTGAGGGATCACCCCGGATGCCATCGTCTGCTTCAGATAGAGATTACCAAATGCGTTCAACGCGTCTGTCGCCTCCTGAAGCCGGAATCCGGCACAGTCCACAAGACCGATCACAGGCGCGCCCATCTTCATCGCCATGTCATAGATATTAGCGATCTTCCTGGCATGCATCTCACCGACCGCGCCGTTCAGTACAGACGCGTCCTGGCTGTATACATACACCAGATTCCCGTCAATCACTCCATAACCGGTGATCACGCCGTCCGCCGGAGTCTCTTTTTCCTGCATGTTGAAATCTGTACTTCTTGCCGTAACAGCGCCGCCGATCTCAACAAAGCTTCCTGCGTCAAGCAAGGAAATGATCCTGTCGCTTGCCGCACTTTTTGTTGCCATGTTGCCCATAGTCAAGCCCTCCATTTTCTTACATATTAAAATAGGTTGTACTTATTTTGTATAGAATATGAATATAAAGTAGAACCAAATTTTCGCCAATTATATTATAGACCTTTTATCCCTTTCCTGCAATACTTTTTCTATTTTGTTTTCCCGGCTTTAGAAGACGTGAAAAGTTCCTGTAAATGGCATCTAAAAATCCTCGTGTCATCTACAGGAACTTTATATCCTTACTGTTCTCTACTTCTGATTCCTGAACTGCATCGGAGTCGTATTGTACGCCTTCTTAAACATCCGGTTAAAATGCTCCACATTCTGATATCCCACAGACAAGGCGATATTCTCCACCGTCATATTGCTGCTCTTTAAAAGCGCTTTCGCTTTCTTCATCCGGATCTTCTTCACCAGTTCCCCGAAGGTCAGTCCTGATTTCTCCTTAATGTATTTCGAAATATACGGCTTGGATAAGTAGAATTTCTCCGCCAGGCCGTCTAACGTAATGTCAATATAATTCGCCTGGATATAATTCATGATCTCTATCATCCTCTCATCCTTGCAGCCGTCGGCATTTCCTATCTCTTCGATCTTATTGACCGCTACGGTAAGGGCTTCGATGGAGGACTTGATGATATCCGCGTCAATCCCCACGCCCCAGAATATCCTGCCGCTGCAGACGATCCCCACATAGGAAACCGCCTTGGAAGAAGAGCCTCTGGTCAGCGAATGCTCTTCATAGAACCGAAGCTCATAGCTGATGTTAAAATACTGCTTGATGGCGTTGCTCACCGCATCCAGGCGTCCATTTCCCATAGCCGTGATCACTCTGGACTCGCCGCCGTGATTGATGGTCACCTCTGAAGTGATCCCGTCCACCTGTTTAAAATGACACTCGTCTATATGGAAGACAGGCCTGGTATTGATATAATGATCGGAGAAAATCTGGTAAACCCACTCAGGATTCAACTCCTTATGCGCCTTGTCAGACACATCTTTTACCAGATACCCCACTTCTTCACGCATCTTCTGCGGCAGATTGATCCCGTGGCTCTGCTTCAGGATATAGTTGACGCCGCCCTTGCCGGACTGGCTGTTAATACGGATCACGTCGGAATCGTATCTTCTTCCCACATCCTGCGGGTCGATCGGAAGATAAGGAACCGTCCATGTATCACGTTCCTTCTCTTCTCTCCACGCCATCCCCTTAGCGATCGCATCCTGATGAGAGCCGGAGAATGCCGTGAATACAAGATCGCCCGCGTATGGCTGACGGTCATATACCTGCATCCTGGTAAGCCTCTCATAAGTCTCGCGGATATGCCTCATATCAGAAAAATCCAGCCCCGGATCTACTCCATGAGAATACATATTCATTCCCATGGTTACGATATCCACATTACCGGTACGCTCTCCGTTCCCAAACAACGTCCCCTCAATACGGTCCGCTCCCGCTAAGATCCCAAGCTCCGCCGTCGCCACACCGCAGCCCCTGTCATTATGAGGATGCAGGCAGAGGATCACATTCTCCCTGTAATTCAGATGCTTATTCACATACTCTAACTGACAGGCAAATACATGCGGCATCGCATTCTCCACCGTCGTAGGAATATTGATGATCGCCTTATTCTCCGCCGTCGGTTTCCAGACATCCAGTACCGCGTTACAGACCTCTACCGCATAATCCATCTCTGTTCCCGGGAAACTCTCCGGGCTGTACTGGAAGGTAAAGTTCCCGTCCGTCTCGGATGCAAGTTCAAGGAGTAACTTCGCCCCGTCGATGGCGATCTGTTTGATCTCTTCCTTACTCTTTCTGAACACCTGCTCTCTCTGTGCAACCGAAGTCGAATTGTAGAGATGCACTACTGCGTGAGGTGCGCCCTTGACCGCTTCGAAAGTCTTCTTAATAATATGCTCCCTCGCCTGCGTCAGCACCTGCACCGTCACATCATCCGGGATCATATCCTTCTCGATCAGCGTCCGCATGAACTGATACTCTGTCTCCGACGCCGCCGGGAATCCTACCTCGATCTCCTTAAACCCGATATCGACCAACATCTGGAAGAACTCCAGCTTCTCTTCCAGGCTCATCGGCTCGATCAGCGCCTGGTTGCCGTCACGCAGATCGACGCTGCACCAGATCGGCGGCTTATCAATATATTCCTTCTTCACCCAGTCATATGTGATCTCGGGCGGCATAAAATACGTTCTTTCATATTTGTGGTAATTTCTCATGATCTACTCTTCCTCACTTTCCATTATTCTGTGCATTACTGCTTATATGTTTGGAATGCAATAATAATCATCAATTATATTGTCCTTTTTTAATCCTCCTATATCCTAACATATGTATAGCAAAAAGGAAAGTGATGATTTTAATCACTTTCCTTGATGTTTTTTATCATTCAAGCCTATTCTTGCAGCGAAGATTTCTTCGTGATCGTTACCGTCTCATCATAACAGGAAAATATCTCTCCAAGTTCTTTCTCATCCTGCTTCTTCGTAAATAAACTGATGACCGGGACAAGGAGCAGCCCGCCGGCCATGGCGATCACGCCGGAATTGATGGATGATCTAAAAATATACCCGAGGATCGGTCCCCATCCCGTCACATCGACTCCGCCAAGTGTCACGAACAACTGCAGAAGCGCGATCCCGCATCCCCACACAAAACACACAACTACAGAGATCTTCGTGATCCCCTTCCAGTATAATCCGTACAAGAACGGCGCAAGGAATGCGCCTGCCAACGCACCCCAGGATACGCCCATCATCTGCGCGATAAACGTCACCTCTGGGTGTGCATCCTTAAAGATCGCGATCACTGCCGATACCAGGATGAAAAATACAATAAAAATCCGCATGATGGACACCTGCTTCTTATCCGACATTCCCTGCTTTGCCGCCGGCTTTATCACATCCAGGGTAAAGGTAGAACTGGACGTAAGAACCAGGGAAGACAGCGTCGACATGGACGCCGACAATACCAGGACGATCACCACCGCTATGACGACAGAGGGAAGAGTCGCCAGCATCGTCGGTACGATCGTATCAAACAACGGCTTCCCGGTCGCTTCATTGACGGCGACTTTATCACTGTAGAGCCTTCCGAAGCCGCCCAGGAAATAACATCCGCCTGCAACGATGATCGCGAATACCGTCGATATCACGGTTCCTTTATGTATGTCCTTCTCACTCTTGATGGCATAGAACTTCCCGACCATCTGCGGAAGTCCCCATGTACCAAGGGAAGTCAGCACCACCACAAAAAGAAGCGCCAATGGATCCGGGCCAAGAAATGCGGAATAAGCGCCCTCCCATCCGGCGTCGCCTGTGATCGACGCAAGCGATCTCGTCGCTTCTAACAATCCGCCGTTCTCAGATAAGACAGAGCCGATGACCGCACAGATCCCGAATAACATGATGATCCCCTGGATAAAATCATTGATCGCCGTCGCCATATATCCGCCAAAGATCACATAAAATCCAGTAAGTACAGCCATGACGGCAATGACCGCCCAATAGGGAATATCGAACACCAGCCCGAACAGGCTTGATAACCCATTATAAAGCGAAGCCGTATAAGGGATCAAAAAGATAAATACAATGACGGAAGCAGCCACCTTAAGCGGCACGGACTCAAATCTCTTCCCGAAAAAATCCGGCATAGTCTTCGCATCCAGATGCTGCGTCATAACACGAGTTCTTCTTCCAAGTATATTCCACGCAAGCAAAGAACCAATAAAGGCGTTGCCCAGTCCTGCCCAGGTAGCGGACATACCGAAGTTCCATCCAAACTGCCCCGCATAACCAACGAAAATAACCGCTGAAAAGTACGACGTACCGAACGCAAACGCCGTCAGCCACGGACCGACTCCCCTGCCGCCTAAGACGAAACCATCTACATCGGTTGCATGCTTCCTTGAGTAAAATCCCACATAGATCATGACTGCAAAGAACACGATCAGCATAATGATACATAACATTTCTTTAGACATCTTCCATTTCCTCCTAACTGTCCGGCGTCAAACAGACCTATTTGACTCATTGAAAGCAAGAATCATATGGCATATCCGCCGGCATGCGATCCTTTACTTTAAAGCGTTACGCTTTAAAGTATTAAATCGCTTTGGATATAGTATCACAATTTCCATAAGATGTCAACCTGTTTGGTAACGCTCGATCTTTCACTTCCCGTCTGTTATGACACATGCACGCTCTTTATCCAACATAAACGGACGCATATATGCAACGCCGCCGCACATAGGAAGAAGGTCTTTTGAAAGCGAGATCCCCAGCTCGTTCTGTATATAGTCCCGGCGCTTTTCCATACGCTCCCACAGCTTCGGATCCTCCAGCCGGATCTCCCTTTTCAGTTCTTCATTTGCCAGAGCAACTGTACTTTCCGCATTTACCCCTCCGTAACCTTTCACTGCCGGAATGATATCGATCTGAAAAATCATTCCGCTTTTCAGCCGTTCAACGGATCCTTCATAGATCGGCGACGACAGCCACTCTTCCTCCGCCGTCAAATGTCCCGGGCATAATGACCACCCATATTGTTTTCTTGGCAATACCTGCTCTATATACTCAAAAAGCTCTCCTCCTGTCATTCCGATCTGTATCTTGTTAAGCCAACAGGCATAAGCATCAAAATAAGGAAATACGATCCTCTCCAAATAATCCCTTGCATTCTCCGGCAGCTCTTCGGCTGACATGACCGCATATCCCGCACGGCTGGAAGCCCCGCCGCGATACCCTGTAGTCAATGAGATCGGATCTCCCTTCTGCACACGCTTCCTTCCCGGAAACATATTGCCATGTACATATCTCGCGCCGCTTGCCGCAATCGTTACAATACTGTTATGCTGTCCTGACCTCTTTAATAACCCGCCCAGTTCCATCTCCGTCACGCCGCATTCCACCGCATCCATCGCATCCAGTACACAGTCCGAAGCAAGAGACGCCCCGTATTCATAATGCGCGATCTCATTCGCATTATTTACAGTCCGCACTCCATTTTCTCCTATAAAAATGTCGGTTGCATTTAGCAGCAGCTGTTGGGATCCTGTGATCTCTCTGACTGTATCCACAATAAAGCTTGGAAGATCAAAAATCTGTCCTCTGTTCTCCACTTTCGACGTAAATAGTTTCCATCCTGCCAATCCTGTCTTTTTCTTTTCTTCAACGCCTGCTTCTATAAGAAGTTCTTTCAATGACCGGTCTGTACGATCCGGCTGGTTTGGCAAAGAGAATATGGACGCATGGACTGCCGCTGCCTCTATTCTGGCTTTTCCCGCTTTGTTCAGATTTTCATTTCCTAAAACCAGCGTCATCCCGCCGTCTGCTTTTATAACCAGAAGCCCTTCTTCAAACCGTGTGAAATATCCCGTCAGATATTCAAAATTTCCACCGTGCTCTACGTCTCCATACACGATCAGCTGTGTGATCTCCCGCCTTTTCATTTCAGAAAGGATTTTTTCTTTTCTCTGCAATATTGTCTTTTCCGTCAGCTCCACCGGGACATTGGTACAATCTCTTGGCGGCGCCTGTACTCTCTTTAATTCTGCCATAAGCAAACCTCTCTATGGCCCGCGTCCAGTCCATTATCGTTCTTTATCACATAGGGGTTAAGCGCAAGAAGGCGTTCTTCTGTTTCTTTTGTCAAACATCCAAGCATAGAAAGGATCTCAAGGACAAGAATCGGCCAGCTGCTCTCGGTGCCGTCTGCAAGCTTAAAACTTACCCCCAGCCTTTCCTTTTTCAGTCCAAAGCCATAGACTCCGTTGGCTCCGCCTTTCCCGATAATGTCAGCGTCATAATTAATAAGAGAACACAAATACCCCGTCCCCCGCATCATAAGAGGATGCTCGTGAATCCTTGGAACATAAGCGCGGATCGCCCTTTGTAGGCTTTCATCCCGGACACAGTCCGGACATGCCAGATTCTTATATGCCGTCGCAATGTTCCTCATTGCACACGCAAAGACAGGTACGCCGCAGCCATCCACTCCCGTTTGAAGTTCCTTTGCCTCACTTACCTTACAGATAACTTCCGCCGCCTTTTTTTGTGCTGCAGATTCCATTCTCCAGTAATCCGTCACCCTTTCTTTGCTTTCCCGCTGCACCAACATCAACGCCAGATGTTTTCCCGAACAATTATGATACAGCTTTCTTAACGGAAGCCCTTTTCTCAAGCGCTCCTCATTGGCGTATACCGCCGCGGGCGCCGCCGGTTTCATGCAAAGCCATTCTTCCTCCAATCCTGTTTTCTTAAGAATACTTTCAAGCGCTTCCATATGAAACGGCTCTCCTGTGTGAGATCCTGAAAATATGACGCTCTCTTTCGGAGTGATCCCATATTTTTCATCCAGACACATCTCCATGACCGGAAGCGCCTGAACAGGCTTAGATGCAGAGCGGTAGAAAACTACCGCCTCCGGATCTCCTGCAGAGAAGATGACCTCTCCGTCTTCATTTACAATACACACATAGCCAAAATGTGTCAGGTCGCACAGCGCTCCCCTGTATTCCCTGACAAGCGGTACAAATGAATACATAATATCTTCCGTCCTCCATCCTTTATATTTCCAGAAGATTCACCTCTTTTACCTCTTCTTTTCCGATCCTGAAGGTTTTGATCTGCTGCGGCGCAAATTCTGCTTCAAATTTCACATCACCCAACATGATCTCTGTCTTCAACGAACGCCCCGACAAAGAATAGCAGCGTAAAATAATATCATCTGAATCCTCCGCCTTCTTAATGGCTCCAGCCATAACCGACGGATGATCGATCTTTATCATACTTCCTTCGCCCGGAAGAGCGCCGGCATGGTATCCTCCCATAACAGTCACCGGCGGCTGAGATAATAGTTCTGCCGTCCTCTTAAGCATGACGCTTTCTTCCTCTGCCGCATCTAAGTATAACATAAATTTATACTCGCCCTGCTCCGTAAATTCACAATACCGGTCTCTATCCCCGTAATGATCCGCATAGAGAGGACTGCGCAGCGCCGTGATCCTGATCTCGCCATCTTCGGCATCATATGCACTCCGGCTCTTTGAAGCAATGCCAAGCCCCTTCCCGTCCTTATAAAGCGCTACCCACTTCTGCATTGGATAATCTCTTCCATCCTCCGGTCTTTCCATACATCCATATGGAATGGAAGCAATCAGACGACCGTGATCCATTGTCGTAGGGAAACATATCTTCAGCATCTTATGCTTTTCCAGCCAAATGCCCTTATATTCAATAAACACGCCAGGCATATCCCTGTACATAATATAGCTCTTTATCATAGAAGAACTTCCATATGAAAGCCTCACTTCCACAACAGCCCTTACTTCTCCGTCTTCCACAACTTCTATTACAGGCTTCCGGAAACTTCCTATATAATCATAAAAACAAAAGACCTTGTGCGCCCATGTATCGCACTTTTCTTCATCCACAACCCGCTCCGATGTGGCATCCGAGATCAATACGTCGCCGGATTCTTTATTCAGAAAGTACCGGATCGCGCCGCTCTCCTTTTCAAGCTCAACCTTAGTCCATTGATTTTCCAGGACATATCCTGAGACCATCCCCTCTTTTTTATCCTGCACCTCTTCTGCCTTTTCAAAAAGCCAGAAGAGCTTCCATCCCAGCGCGGGAACGCTTACCACAGCGATCGTCTCATATTTTTCGTCTTCATTTATCATCTCTGCACGTACACGCTGTACCGGAACCTTTTTTCCGCCGTCCTCCAACGCCTCCTCTACATCGGCATGAAACCGGACCGGAAATACAGCGTCAAAAGAATGCGGATTGAAGACGATCACCGGCGTCCCTCTGTCCTGCTGATGCCATAACCGGAACTCATATTTTCCTCCCACTTCCGGGAGACCTTTCAAGGTATCTATATTCCACGCGATCGCCTGGATCGCTTCGTTTGTTACGCGGTTGCCTTCTGCGATACATCCTCCAAGTTCATAAAGCGCCGCACATTCATATGCACTTCTGATCGCACAGCCTCCCAAGATATCATGAAACTGGTTAAACAATACTGTTTCCCATGACTTTTTCATATCCGGAAGCTTCTGCTTCACGCCAAGAAGCTTTGCCAGTATCCCAAAACTTTCCGCTGTTATAAGGCTGCATTCGGCGAGGCGGTTCCCCCGCTTTATATCCATGACCGCCGTATAACATCCGCTTGCATGATGCTGCAGCTCTCCCTTCAAAACAGGAAGCGCCTCTTCTGACACCTCACTAAAATAAACGTCCGGCGAAGAATACACTGAATTATACTATTTACTGTACTATTCTTAAGCCATAATATCTTTAAAATATTTAAAAAAGTATTGACTTACCACGGATTCCGTGGTATACTATAACCATGTTAAGGATAGCAAATAAATATAAGTAAATTCAGGAGGATATAAAA
>NZ_KE159770.1:321703-342729 GCF_000403455.2 Dorea sp. 5-2
CGGTAGGTATCAAACCCTACCGCCTTTTTTGATTTCTCCAGATCATATAATCTTTATTTCTTAACCTTGCCATCGGCATCGAATTCACACTTTTCTCCGCCGATCTCTAATACTTCGCCGCTTGCCATCCTGCCGTCATCCTTGAGATAGTATCCGCCCTGCCAGTGATTGCGCATCATGCTGCCGATCGGCTGACAGTTGTTGTCCTCATTATAATAATACCAACTGCCTTTGCGCTTGATCCATCCCTTCGCCATTGCGCCGTTATCCTGCAGGTAGTACGTATGGTTCCCATCTTTCATCTCCCCGGTCACCATGGCTCCGTGCGGCCTCTCTTCTCCTTCCTGGTCCAGATAGTACCACTTACCTTTGATCTGCTGCCATCCGTCCAACATAACGCCGTCACTGCCAAGATAATACCAGTATCCGTCTATCTGCTGCCATCCCACAGCCATACGGCAGTCCTTTTTGAGATAGTACCACTTATTCTTATAATAAAGCCATTCATCCGCAAGTGCATACCCTTTTGCGTTAAAATAGTACCATGTATCCAACTCAACCCACTGCGCCTTCGGATAACTTCCGTCTGTATAACGATACCACCATCCAATGTTGTCCTTTACCCATGTCGCCGTAGTCCCGGACATCTTATGTCCCGTCAATGCGTTTGTAATGGCATCCGCACACTTCTGGACATTCCACTGGTTGTAGTCTGTCTGGTTATCCACAAAACAGCATTCTATCAGTAATGCCGGCGCCTTGGTATGATTGAGCACGTACAGGTTATTGGAATACTTTACGCCACGGTTTCTGATCCCAATAGATTTGGCAACCTCCGCGCATATTTTTGCTGCAGCAGATTCCATCGCCGGATTTACGATCCATACTTCCACACCTGTCCCGCCACCGGCGTTTAAGTGGATAGATACGTCCTTTTCTACGCTGTGTGCATTGCACTTTGCCACAATCCGCTGCAGGTTCTGCCTTACTGTGCAGTTGGTATCATCCGTACAGTCATAGACCGTATTACCCTGTGACTTGAGATTTGCGATCAGGAGATTCTTGACCGCCCTGTCTTCTATCGACTCCTTAAGATATCCGACAGCTCCGCCCGCCCCTTGTCCATGCGGGCAGTGTCCTGCATGTATGTTATATGTTCCCATATTCTGCTCCTTCCTTCCGGCATCCATGCCGGCACAAAAAAGAGAGTCCACTTAAATCTACGGACTCTCAAAATTCCATATTGTATTATCATTCTTCCTTCTGGCAATCTTTATTTTTTGCCTGGCAAACTCCCATCCTTATCCAACAGGTTCCGCATCATCTCATACAATCCCGTACTGGCAAGCCCTGATACCATCCCGCCAAGCACTACCGCGGCATTGATGCCCGCCTCCAGGTTGATCAGGATATTGACGATACTACCCATCGTTAAAGCCGCCAACGGGATATACTTGTTCGGGAACCACACAAACGCCGTTTTCAATGCGTAGCCTACGCACAGGCAGATCCCCAGGGTTAATAAGTTCACATAATCAAATAAATACGTAAGATCCATCTTCTTTACCTTCCTTTCATTACTTCCTAATTTCCAGTTCTAATATCTCCTTATACATCTCGGTCACCATGCCGTTCCCGCCAAGCTCATGGTATGCTTCATACATTTCAATAAAATTCTCCAAGGCATAGGACGGGATATGCCCTAACGCCATATACCTGTCATGGTACTCGATCAGCTGCACCCGCAAGAGCAGCATGGTTCCTTTCCCATTTGCATCACGGTCCCTCTTCTGCCGTTTCAATAACCATACTATGTAACCTAAGACCACCGGCAGAACCATAGCATATGTTTCCATCAGGAAACGTCCCATTGGGATCACCTCCTTCTTTAAATTTCTACCACTAAAATAAGGACCTTCTATGGTCCTGCTCGAATTTCTTTCATATTCTTCTCCTTTCTATCTCTATAAAAAATCATTATTTGCCCAACGGATCAGGATTAATAGCACCGTATCTGATTGGTCAGTGTTTTATCCGATACCTTTCCAAGTTTATGACACACCTTACCACGCTATTTCTTCGGAAGCTACGGATTGGCAACAATTTCTTTATCACTTGTGGTATCATATCCAAAATCTGTTCAATTGGAGTAATATTGGACAAATTGACATCATATCCCCCGGAACATGGGCTGCACACTCTAATTTTATTGGGAGGTTTCATCATAACCCGAGGACAAATTGTATTATCGGCACCGTTACAATTTCAACAGAAATGTATAGTTTATATTGGAACCCTTCACAGAATAATTGGAATAATGTTGTTCGTCGGCGTTTCCAGGGGGGGAGTAGCTGATGGAATAGTAAACCTTGGAGCTATCCCCAATTATAATTCCGAAGGCACGTATCGCGATTTTTTACAATATGTTGTCAGAACTGTGTGGAATCTAATAAAGTATGACGAACACCCCGTAACCACGACTTACATTGGTTCTTC
Source organism: Dorea sp. 5-2 (assembly GCF_000403455.2). Taxonomy (GTDB): domain Bacteria; phylum Bacillota; class Clostridia; order Lachnospirales; family Lachnospiraceae; genus Sporofaciens. The sequence goes on from NZ_KE159770.1 coordinate 324,200, forward strand.
CACTTGGGTTGGGCATTTTAATGGCTCATTTATCTTACAATTTTCTGGAGATCCTGGCTATTATAGATGGATCATAGATGTGCATACATATTCTCATACACTTCGTGCAGAAGTCGACTCCAGTGGAAACATGCTCAATCCTCGATATGTTCAATTTACGGACCTACCGGCATCATAATTCGAAAGTTTTAATTTATAGGAAACCACCCAGTTACTCGGAAGTATTCGTTATCCCCCGTATAATCCATTGTACCATTCATCTGTATATTACGAGAATTTCTAGTAACATAAATCGGAAGTACTCTATCCGTCCCAAAAACCATCAGTTGACCCTCGCTTAAAAATCTATAGCTATCGGGTAAAGAAAACATAACTTCACCTGAGAAAATGGATTCACTTATGGTAAATAGAGCATTAAACATTAAAACGTTTCCAATTTTATATGCATAATTTTGACCGTTATAAATTGTAATTTTCGAAGAATGGTTAAGGGTTATCGCCTCAGTTCCTCTTCCCGGGTAAAATATATCCCAGGGAAGGACGTATCCATCACGTTTGATCCGTTGGGCAAATAATGATTTGTCGTAGGGACTATAGGTCTGCTTTAAATACTTTTCATCCCCGTCACCGATCGAATATGCCGTATCCCATGTGCCAACACCACTTATGCCGTCCGGAAGCCCTGACAGAGTCCCGGAATGATGCCCCCAACTACCGATATGTGCGCCATCAAAGTAATCGTCAATATTGACATCACCTGTAACAATCGTTCTGTGCCCGTTTTTTACGCAATCATTTCCGGACGGGACATAAAAGCCAAATAATTGTTCAGAGGTTTCCGTTGCCGGCGCGAATCCCGCATCTTCCACGTTTTTAAGCGTAGCCGATATGACATCTGCAATATAAGATACTTGGTTTTCCGTTCCGGTATTATAATCAACTTCCAGATATACACATTTATCAGCAGTATCATAAACAACCCGGATAACTCTAAAACAAGCAAATTCATCCATAACGCTTCTGGAATTCACATCAATTTGAGGTGCAACCATCCCATAAGAAAAAGCAATGGTAAAGTCTAACGTTTCAGACGGATAGTTGTTATAGTTCCTGGACATCCGTACATGTATGTTAAACCCATCCACGAGATGAGATTCATTACTTCCCCGCCCGATAAGTAAAAGCCTTCTATACCCCGGGGATGCCAGGGTTGTCTTTCCGGATAGCCGAAGCATCCCATCAATCTGCTGCTGCACCGGCGCCCTCAATCCGCCGAGTACATTGCTTTCCAGATCTGCATAAAGCTTGGACAGCTTCCCCAATGCCGTAGGTATGCTGTCACCAGGCTCAATGTTTGCCCGTTCTGCGGCTTCCTGGAAATCTATCGGTATTGTACTGATATTCTCTATATTCCCCGTTTCCCCTTTTTTGGCAATGCATTCCCAGTACTCCGTATTTGTTGGTAAGGCAGACTTCGATGCAGTATGCGACTTCTTGCAGCTGTATGAGCTTCCTTCATGCGTAACCACATCCGTATACAAATCATTATTTACATACGCCATGTTTTCCTCCCACCTTCCCTTCATGCGCATAGATGCGCCTCTATCGCCTTTAGGTATGGCTATATCTAACACGGCATCTTTTGGTGTTCCGACATTTTTAATACTTGCCTTTGTTCCCGGTTCCCCTGTCTCAACGTTCCTGATCTGTATGGATCCGGTAAAATCTCCCCTGTCAGCCTTATCCTGTATATTTTTTGCTGCCTGCTCTGCTTTCCTTGTTGCCTCTTCTATCCCCTCGAATGCCTGGTCAAAAATGTCCGTCGCATTTTCACTTTTTATCCCGCCATCTGCATAATTTTTTTCCACGTATACGTCAACCGCAAATGATACCAGTTTTTTGCTCCCCTTTGCAATCCTGATCTGGAGCTTACTGATCCCGATCACAGAAAACATGGTATCTTTTACATTTACCGTCACATCATTCCCGCTCAATACAGCCGTATCATACTCTGACGTCCCGTCCGGTCTCCTTACATAGACCCTTGCCGTGCTCCCGGAGGAAACCGTATAGTCCCGTATGTGGAAAACAAGCGGGATCTCATTCGTGCCCTGCACGTATGAGATCCGTGCAAAATTATTGTGGTTTTGCTTTACAAATATATCCCTTTCTATCCGATTCATCCGTTTATCCTTCCTTCTGGTTCAATTGGGTTTCCTGCAAATATTTTTTCATATCCTCAACTAGCTTCTTCCCTCTTTCATCCATTGGATAAAAACTCTTCCGCTTATTTTTGCTCACCAATTTCCCTGTCTTTTCGTCGATATCGTTGTACATAAAGGAGACGACATCTCCGTCCCCCGCGTTAGTTACCATATAACTCTTGAGTAATTCCATGCCACACATCCTCCTTCTCTGCTTCCTTCTGGTCAGATTCTTGTACCTCTCTGCACCACATTTCTTCCACGTCTGCTTCGTCCTGCTTGGTTTTTTCCTTCCATTCCCGCTCCGTGTAATCTATTTCCATATCTACAATTTCTGCCATCCCGGCTTCGTTTTCATAAAACTCTTCCAGACGGTCGCATTCATATTCTCTTTGCACAGCCTTGATCTCCCAGGAAAACTTTAAATTCCCCGTTCCCTTTACAAGAAAATAATCACTCTCTTTCTCATCTACCCATAGATCGCCTTCTCCTTCTTTCTGTAAAAACACCTGGTATTCTACAGCTGTATCAATCGTCTCTGCAAACACATCTTCGATACTTACATAACATTCTCCGTTTTCATCCGTCTCACCTTCTCCGATATCCCCAAACATCGGCGACGGCGTCTCGTAGCAATACAATAGCCTGTCTCCATAGTCCTTTGTTTCCGCGATCCTGCTTTTCGTCCCGACTGCTGTTAGGGTCCCTTGTACATTCATGTGCCCTCCCACCGTCAAATACGGAGATATCCTCACATCTCCGTTATCTTTACTGCTATACAGTGAGTTCATGGTAATTTGTGCGTATTTTGCAGATGTAGAATCCCTCGGAGGGGACGCGGATAAACTTACAGTATTATTTCCAACTGTTATATTGGACAAATAATTCCCGCCTTGCATCCTGAGCTCTGCCGCTCCTTCTATCGTCCCCCCTCCGGACGTGCCTGCAAATATTTCTATTGCTTTATCCACATACCCCTGCGGATAGATCCTGAGCCTTGAATTGGTATCTGTGCTGATCCCCGGCGGGTAGCCAACGTCTACTACTGTTTTTACAGATTGCTTTGTATCTACACTGATCATTTTGCTGCAGACCAATTCGTTGTTATCCAAATCAAAGTATACCTTCCCATTCCTGGAGCTGATCTTTCCGATCTGCATATACTGGGCATTCAGGTACAGCCTTCCGCCCGACAGGTAGATCCCCATCGTCTGCCCTCTGTTGGTCAGCTTATTAAATACCTCTTCCTGCGTCCAGTTTTCCTTAAAATAATCGTCCGCCGTCTGCCCGTCGATCTTGAACCCGGTCGCGGAAAGGGCAAACTCCCCAGTATCCAGATTCCAGTAATTTTTCCCTCGCTTATCAGACAGGATCCCGGCTACAATAACATTTGCAATAAGCCCGTTTGCCGTCAGTGCGGTGGTCCAATCCCAATCCCTTTGATCCGCCGTCCTGCGCTTTGCGATCTGCAGACCCAACGTACCTAAAGCCATAGCTCCATATAATTCTGAGTCCGGATCCAGGTCTTCAAACAGGATCGCCCTTACAACCTGTTTCTTCGCCACGCTGTTCTGCAGCCTGAGCTGTGCCTTTGTAGCGTCGATAAATCCTTTGATCTTCCCCGCCATGACAGACCCATCGTCACCGATCGTCCCTCCGATCATGTCCAAGATAGATCCAATGGAATCTAATGATGCATTTGTGTCCGAGAAATAATTATACAGGGATGCCCCTAGCGTCAGCTTCTCCACGCGGTTCCTGCAGCAATCCCATGCAACCTTAACCACGCGTTCCTTGGTCGTGATCCCCAGCTCTTTATGGCGGCATCTTATATCATCCCCTAACCCGACCTTTTCAAGGAGTTGGACATCTTTATATTCTTCGGTTCCCGATAGTTCGATCATGCGGACTTCTATTGACACAACCGGAAGATCGAGACCGCTTTCAAATGCCTTCTTGCATCTGGCGGTCAGAGCCGCATTGAGTTCGGTTTGCGTATCGCAGACTGTAATCCCGTTCTCTTCATCATTTTCCTGTGCATCCTCCCGCATTTTTACATCATCAAATTTAATCTTCCTTATGTATTTTTTTGCATATTTACCGATATTCGCGGAATCCACCCACGGGGCGCTTCCGGACATCTTATGACCGTTATACGCAACTGGAATGATCCTGGTAACTACTCCCGACATATCCAAGGTATGCTCTATCCCTTCCAGGTTCTTCCCGTACCTGACCTCCACTCCGTAATCCCCGCCGACACGCTCGTTGATGATTATTTTGTAATTATCATACAGGATCTCCCCGCCCCATCGGCTGATGAAGGTCGGCTCTTCTTTCCCATTGATGGCGTCCATCAGGTTTCTCTCGACAAAATATGCGGTTGCTGCTGTCGTTATATTGGATTCTCCGCTGTACCGGCTTCCGGACATCATCATGTTCAACGCTTCCTGCCCGTTCTTCGCCGTGGGTCGTACATCCATCAAAAAACAATCGTCCTCTGCATCCATAAAGACGGGAAACGCCGTAGCTGTGACCTCTTCATCCGTTTTCTCTACTTCGCCGATCCTGAATAGCTGCTTGTCTCCCACGAAGGTCGGCGCAGATATCACGCACTCTTCTTCAATATGCCTCCATCTCCCTTCCCGGTCCCTTGGATGCACCATTTCCAACTTCCAAGTCCCATTAATCTCAGCTTCGGCAATGCACGATTTCGGGAAAAGCGTCATATCTCCATTCATATCATATTTGGTGTTTCCCTTTGAATAGATCTGTATCATCGGTCCCTCCAATTTGGTATCACTTTTAGACCGAACCCGGATGTGATAACTATCTGGTTTGCGCCCTCCAGGAGGTATAGGTCTTCATAATCTCCCGATACTGCAGTATTTTGCATAGCCCCATCCGTCCGGTATGCGATCATCCGTTCTGTATCAATGGTAATATTTTGACCGACGTTGGCACGCATTGCTTTGCCGTTTACCGTCAGATAGCAGACACCTTCACCATTGATCTTATAGGCCGGATGCGCTTCGCTATATGGGTTGTACTGTACTTCTGTCCTGTCGTACTCTTGTTTTCCTGCTTTCAGGTATGTGTAAGGATCGCAGGTAAAGTTTGCTTTAAATTTCCCGATGCGCTTCATTTCTCTTTCACTGTCAACGATCTCCACACAATAAACCTTATAAAAATAGTCCGGATCATCGGAAAATTCCAGTTCCCCGCCTCCTGACAGCCATCGTTTCGCGTTCCGGAATACTTCCCACCATTTATCCGGTTTTGAAAAAAAATTGAACTCTATCGGTATCTCAATAGGTTCATATCGTTTGTTGTCTTTTACCAGTATTCCTGACTTCCCCGGTATTTTTAGCAGCTCCATATCTCTTGACGGCGCCGGTATATTAGGACGGGTTATAGGATAGAGCTTGTAATCTTCACACCGCTTTCCGCCGTATGATATACTGTATTTCATTGCACTCCCCCTCCCTCCACTTATTCCGCATACCCGTATCGTACATTTACTTTTGCGCCTCTGGCATTGTACTTCTGCGACCGGCTGATACCTTTCATTGCTATTTCTGCTATCTCTGTCTTTGTGTAGTTCCCACTGACATATACCGGCATTTCCACTACAATCCGTTCTCTTGTTTCTGTCAGCTTAGAATCTAAGATCTGTGACAGTCTTGAATAGAAAGGTTCCAACGGAAGTATTGCTTCCGGTCCCGCCTCGCCTCCCGCCATGATATCTTTTCCATTCACTCCGAACATTGTCGGATTTGTCATGATCCCGCCATTCCTATACCATTGGATATCAAGGTGCGGAACCTGTGGAGGATCCAAGCTAAACTTTCCAGTTATGCTGAAATGCGGGATTTTTAACTTTGGTAATTCCCACTTAAAATCAAGAGCCTTTTTTATCGCATCTATCGCCTTTTGTACTGCTGTTTTAGCTTTATTGATCGGTTTTTCAATTGCAGTTTTAATATCATCCCAGATGTCCGTAACAGTTGTTTTTACACTATCAAAAACGCTCCTTACCGTACTTTTGATCGATTCCACTGCCGTTGATACTGCTGTCTTAGCTGCGCTGATTGGTATTTCAATGGCGGTTTTAATCATATTCCACACATTTGTTGCGGTAGTTTTTATCATATTCCACGTAGACTCTATAACATCTTTTATTTCACTGATCACCGTGGTGATAATATCCTTTATTAGCCCCCAAACTGTGTCTATAACCTCCTTTATCGTATTGACCGTCGTGGCAATGCTGTCCTTTATTAGCCCCCAAACTGTGTTTATAACCTCTCTTATGGCTTCTAATACAGTTGTTACTTTAGACTTGATATTCTCCCATATTTCTATTATAGTGTCTTTGCAATTCTCCCATATAAACCGGAACGGTAATGTTATTAGTTCAAAATAAGAGCTGATAACCTCTGTTATGAACATCAACGCAACAATAACCACATTTTTTATAGTTTCCCATACGTTTAATACCGTTTCTTTTAACGCCTCAAAAATGCCGTTTACAGTTTCCTTTATAGCTTCGAATTTCTCCACAATTCCATTCCATGTGTCTTCAAAAAAAGTTTTAACACTGTCCCAAACAGTCTCCCAATCCGTCCCTAACCATCCTAGGAATACATCCGCAATCCCTTTTAACATGTCGATTTTCGTTTTTAGGATATCCGTGACGCCATCCCATATGTCGGAAAAGATTGATTTTACAGCTTCCCATGCCCCTGACCAGTCACCGCTAAAGACTGCCGAAAACACATCCCATATCCCGAGGATTACGTTAAATGCAGTTTCTAACTTTGTAGCAATGATACTAAATGCCGCTTCAATCCCTGGAGCTAACAAGTTGCAGAACCCGTCCCAAACTGCTTTTATTACCTCTGTCATACTCCCAAATTCAAGCCCCATCGCGGATAACCTTTCAAGTATACCGTCCGAAAATGCCTGGAACGCCGCCTTAACCTTCTCCCATATTTGTGTTATTGAATTTTGAAATTCTTCATTCGTATTCCATAAATGTACAATAGCTGCGATTAATACTCCGATTGCTGCAACTGCTGCCATTACCGTTCCCGATATGCCACCCAGGAACGTCAATAAGGTTCCCATGCCAGATATGATATTTCCGATCGTACTTACAACTGTACCTATGATAATTAGTAATGGGGCAATTGCCGCAACAATTGCCCCAATCATAACGATCGTTTTCTTTTGTCCCTCACTAAGACTATTGAATTTTTCCGTCCATTCCTGGATCTTTTCAACTACCTCTTTAATAACCGGAGTCAGGACTTCTCCTATCGAAATAGCTGCTTCGCTAACCGCGGATTTCAGTATAGTTACCTGTCCCTGCAGATTGTCCTGCATTGTATCAGCCATATTTGCCGCAGCACCGTCGCAACCTGCTATTGCATCTGATAGCTTTTCGATATCTCCTTTCCCCGCATTCATCAGTGCCAGGAACCCTGACATTGCATATTTACCGACAAGCGATTCTGCCGCTGCTGCCTTCTCCGATTCTGATAAACCAGAAAACGCTGTCCGGCAATCTGCGAGTATATTGCTAAGATTTCGCATGCTGCCATCCGTATTCGTTGTCTGTATGACTACTTCCCCAATATTATCTCCACATATTTTTACTTCCCCGGTAAGATTGTTCATAATTGAACGTAATGCCGTCCCCGCCTGTGAGGCTTTAATTCCCGCATTTGCCATCAGACCAATCGCTTCCGCCGTATCCTCTGCCGAGAATCCTAACGCGCCTGCAATGGGCGCACAGTATGTAAACGTTTCGCCCATCATCGACACATTCGTATTTGCATTAGAACTTGCCGCCGCCAATATATCTGCAAAATGTCCTGAGTCTGCTGCTGTCAATCCAAATGCTGTCAGGGCATCCGTAACAATATCTGATGTCGTTGCAAGTTCTTCCCCCGATGCTGCAGCAAGGTTCATGATTCCTTCTATCCCGCTCAGCATGTCTTCCGTCTTCCACCCTGCCATTGCCATATAATTCATAGCTGCTGCCGCTTCCGAAGCGGAGAATTTTGTCTTTTCTCCCATTTCACGTGCCTTGTCCCGCAACTTTTCTAACGATTCCCCAGTCGCTCCGGATACTGCAGATACTTTCGACATCTCCGAATCAAAATCTGCCGCTGTTTTCACTGCCGCCGCTCCTATTGACGTAATCCCCACAGTTACAGGAAGGAGCTTCTTTCCGGCATCAGAAATCTTTCCTCCCACTTCGCTGATTTTCCCTCCCACTTCCTGCATCTGGGTACCTAATACTGACGTTGATTCCCGTGCCTGCCGCTCCAGGTCTCTTAGATTCTGCTCAGTCTCTATGATCTCTCTTTGCAATGCGTCATATTGCTCGTGCGAAATAGGATTCCCAAACTCATCACTTACCTCTATTGCCTTTTTTTTCAGTTCTTCCAGGTGATTCTGTTCGCTTTTTAATTCTTCACCAAGTGCTTTATACTCGGAAGTATCTACTTTTCCGGCTTTTTCGAGTTCAGACATTTTCTGTTTCAATGATTTGAGTTTGTCCTGTGTTTCACCTATTTCATTCTGCACGGAAGTATATGCTTCTTTCCATGCATCATAGTTTCCCGCAGTTTTTGCCGCCTGTTCACTTGCCGCCTTCAGTGAAGCTAACTTTGTCTTCGTTTCATCAACCGCCTGGGACAATAACTTTTGTTTTTGCGCAAGTAATTCTGTATTCTTAGGATCTATTTTTAAAAGCCTTTCAACATCCCTCAGGGAATTCTGTGTTTTTAACAGATTTGAATTTACCCCGCTTAATGTTTTATCCAGACCCGTTGCGTTTCCATCAATTTCGATTGTAATTCCCTTGATTCTTTTGGATGCCACTCTTTTACCCTCCTATAAACTCATTAAATTGCTTCTGATCTGCCATTTCAGGGTATTCGTATCCATCGTTCGTCTGTTCTGTCAGCATATCCCACACCATCCCGCAGCTGAGGCAGTCCATCTCATCGATAGACAGCCCCATCTGTTTACTTCTCAACAGATATGTCATGCTGTTTATTTCTCTGGTGGTGCGGGTACCGGGTTTTTTGAATCTGAAACCGTTTTATTGTTCTTGTACCACAATTCCATGATTTCCGGCAGGATCAGATAAATTGAGAACGTATCAAATGTATCGATCCAGTCCAATGCATCTCTATACTTTTCTGTGAATTCCCTTTGTTCTTCCGTCTCCCTTGGAGATGGCGCTAACCCTTGATAGGCGAACGTATAAGCAATCCTTACAAACAACTCATAATCCTGCATATCAAAATGGCTGATACTGTCATCTTTTTCTTTCTCCATCTCCTTGTTCTTTTCATGCAGCTTATCCATATCTCTCAGGAAGTCCTTGCCCGGAAATAAACGGTTATACGCAATAGGCGAAAAAGCGGATGCTTTAAAATTCACACTTCTGCCCTCTTCTACTTCAATTACTTTCTGCATATCTTATATTCCCTCCACCATTTCGGTTGGCTCCACCCCTGCATCGATCTCCATTCCCGGGATGCAGACCTGTTTAAACCACGCATCGTGTGTTACCGCGTTCATGCTCTTTGTAATTCCGCTTCGCACTATATTAATTTCTTCCCCGTCCACATTCACAAGCACTGGCGACGCTGTTACGGACAATTCTTCCATGTCTGGCTCTTTCTGGTTACTTTTGTTATTGCCTGCCTGTTTTGGACGCGATGCCGTACAATTGTAATAAATCCAACGGATTCCTTCCGCATCTCCCTTAAATTCCCCCATCAACGCAAATGGCACCGGGTTCGCGTCAGCATCTTCATACTGGATCCCGGTTTTTTCATCTACTTTTTCTGCCAAACAATCTATCTTGAACTCATCCGACACCTTTACAAAATTCAAAGTACCGTTGTATCCATTATTAGATACAAGTACAATATAATCACGCCCGTCCGCCCTGATTTTTGACGTCTCTCCCTCTGCCGACATTTCCATGGATACTAACCCGTATATTTCCTTTACGGCTTCTCCGTACGTCACAGATCCGTCTTCATTTAGGACACCTGGACAATAATGGCAGTTCTTAACATCGTAATGATATTTATTTTTTTTTACTTGTCCTTTCATCTTCATACCTCCAATTTGTAAATAATTGCCCATAATAAAAGCTCATCTATGTATTCCGATGAGCGCTTCCACCTTAAATCCTCTTCTTCCAGGACTCTTTGTACATTTTCTTCTGCTTCTGATACCTCTGTATCCGAGTATATCCTGATCTCCATCTCCTTGATATCGATATACCGCTTCCCGTCTGCATGGATAGGTTTGTCCGTCAGGATATATTCCATGAAGGGCGGCGTTAATGTCTTTAATTTACTTGCCGTGATGTGGTCTGGATGGTCTTCATCGAATATGACTCCCATTTTTTTACACATTTCTTTCACTTCATTACTTGTCACTGTTTATTCATCTCTCTTTCCAGATTCCTTGTTAATAACTCTTCCGTCTCTTCATCCGATGGGATATGCGGATGCGGTCTTGCTGCCCTCGGACCTCCATGTCCATTTTCCAACAAGTGCGTAAGCATATACCGCGGATCGTTATAGACTATCCTTCCATAGTCTCCGCGTTTTTTAGCGGCAATCACCCTTGATGTCCATCCCTTCTTGTATTTCTTTGTCTTAACAGGCGCCGTGCCTTTAATTTTTGATATAGTCTCTTTCGTTGTCCTGTCGATTGCCCCCTTCAAGGCTTCATCGGTCAGCATCCTTGCATCTTCCAAAGCTTTCATAACCGCATCTTGGAATTGCCGCACTGTCACACGCACTTCTCTACTCATCTTTTTTCTCCTTATACTCAATCTGTGCCGATGCCAGTGACAGAAGCCACGACGGCGGCAACTTATCGTCTTTCAGGTCCTTCTGCACAACCTCATACTGTTTCCCTTCAATGGTAAAAATATCACCCTGCTCTGCCTTGGATTCATAGGGAACCCTTACTGCCCGGTTAATCTGGATTCCGGCAACATAGGCATTCCAATACCGGCGCTCGCCTACCGTCTGCTCCTGGAAGTGGATCACCTTCTGGCGTATGCTTACGAGCCTCCTGTCTACAGTTTCCCAGGCAGTTCCCCATCCATCCGTATAGGTCTGGTAATTACTCTTTCGTTTCAGCATATCCCATCGCCTCCGCATATTTCGCCGTCTCATATTCAATTCTAGATGCCGTGATCTCTTCTGCAAAATCCCGTGGGAATGTCTCCAAGGCTTCCGCCTCGGCGCGCAAGACATAATCACATAGCATCTGTCCGAACCTGGTTCCAGGAAGGCAGTCCGCTCCCGGATCGCAATATTTTCTTATGTATGCGATTCCAGACGCGGTCTCATTGCGTATCCTCTTTTCAGTGGATTCATCAAGCGTATATGTTTTGTGCAGGTTGTCGAGTATCATCTGATAAATTTCTTCTGGTATGTCCGTCATTCCGCCTGCCATCCTCTCTCTTTGTGGTTTCCCGCATCCTGCATATATTATTCCGTTGGCGTGCTGACCTTGGTTGTGATCGTACCGGCTTTGACCACCACAGGAAGTGCCGGCGCTTCCACTCCCGAGATATCCAGGTATGCAAAACTGGTGTTGTCAATCGGACGTCCGTTTCCATACACCCGCGTTGTATAGACGCGGTTATCTTCCAGAAACTGGTTGGAATCATCAAATTCAATAATTCCTGATGTTCCTCCGTTGATTGCCGCGAAATAATTCTCTGCAATCCCCACTGTTGCTTTTCCCTCCGGCATCATGGAGGATTTTACAACCTTTGTCGGATATGCAAGATTAATAAGATCTATTACGCCAGTTCCATAGATTACCGTATTCTGGATCCTGCGGATCTTTTTGATATTATCCTGTGGATTTACCACTAGCAGCACCTCTGGCACCTCCCGGTCATCATCGTTACTGTCTTTTGCAAGTCCGGCGATCACCTCCAGATAGTCTTCGCCGAAATTTTTGATCGCTACTGGCGTCTTCTTGGCATATTTTCCTTCTGTTGCCGTGCTGATATTCATCATCATTCCGATAAACTGGTCTTTACCGTCCCCGGAAACAATAGTCTTCTCAAGCCCGAACGCGATCGACTCCGAGAGGATGATACGGATGTACTGGTCTACCCACATCGGCGCAAAAGTAAAATTGAACTTTACAAAATCTTTTGGGATGATAAAGAATGCCGTATACTTTGAAACGGTAACATCAATGATATCAATCTCTCCCTGTAACTCATCGGCAATAGCCCCAGTTACTTTACCCCATCCTCCGAGCTTTGACGCCATCTGCACAGCATTCATAACAAGCTTCTGCGCCCCGGCAGCGTCCCGAATATTGATCGCGTTTAATAGTTCGTGCCTCTTCTTCATGTCGCTGATCACTCTGTCTATGATCGTGACCGGCATTGCTGTTGTCAGATTGGTGATTTCCTGCTTTGTTCCCGCCTTTACCGCTCCAATAAATTTCTGGTACCACTCAGTCTCTTCTGACGTCAGCTTTCTGAGCCCCCTCTCCTGCAGCACATCCATATCACCAATACCTTTGTACTGTTCGAATTCCTGCTCGATCATCTGACAGATACTGTTCTGCATCTCCTGTAATGCTGCTGCCGCTTGCTCCGCATCGTTATCCTGCAGTGCGTTCATCATTTTCTGCATGAATTTCTGTGATTCCTGGTTAATGAGATCATTGTTTAACATTGCCATATCTGTATTCTCCTTCTCTTCTTTTATTTGACAGCAAACTGCCCCAGGGCGTCTGCAAATGTCCTTCTCATGTCGGGCTTATTAAGCCCCGCCAACATCTGGTTGACCTGTCTCTGTCTGTATAGCTGTTTCTGTAGTTCTTTAATCTGTTGCTTTGCGTCATCATCGGGGTCGGCTTTATCAGGATCGCTATTTACGTCAAGATCACTATCATCCTCTTTGCCTTCTCCGACAACATCACAGAACCCATACTGCAGGCACTTATCCGGTGCAAGCATAGTCTCTTTCTTCATCATCTCCCGCAATTCGTCCGCTGTGATGTTCTTTGCCCTAGACATGTAAAGCTGCAGTGACGCCTCCGAGAGTTCATCCAACTGATCCGCAAATGCCCTTAGTTGATCTGCATTTCCGCTTGCGATCATCCACGGGTTATGCAGGAACATAGATGTCCCAAGCCCCATATGTATCTCATCGCACGCCATAGCGATCGTCATTGCGATACTGTATGCCATCCCATCTATATAACCGATGATCCGGCATCCTGTCCCGGCTTTCTGCCTCAACAGGTTGTAGATCGCAACCCCCTCTCCTACATTCCCGCCTGCACTGTTTACATGCAGTTCGATTGTTTCTCCGCCCGGAATAGTATCAAGCTGATCCCTGAAATATTTCGCTGATGTCTCAGATTCCTCGTAATCCCATGTACTCCAATTAAATTTCCCCTGTGCACTGACTTCGTCATAGATGTAAAGCTTGTGCACCGCTCCGGATCCATTTACTGACTGTTCGAAGCGGTATCTGGTCTTATGTTCTGTCCTTCCCATGTTTTCCTCCTTTATCTTATTTATTTGCCCCATCTTCTCCAGAGATCGCGGCATCCGCTTTTTGTCCTTCCAGATTTTCTATATCTTCATAATTCCGCGTGATAAAGTGTTTCCTTGACCACGGTGTGTTTAATATCGGATCTCCGGCCTTCCTCCGTATTTCGTCAATATCCCATCCGCCGCATGCAATCATCTTGTCCGATGCTGTTGCAATCTCTGCCGCTGTCATATGCATGATCGTTGATGTGTCGATCATCTGGTATGTTCCTTTCAGGACTTCCTTTCTGTAAAGCTTGCGGTTATTCTCTGTCTCTATCACATTTGCAATCGGTTCTATCGCAAATGTGATCAGGTTCTTCGTTAATGCCGTTACATCCGCAATATCCCCTTTCAGAAGGGCGGGCGGAATCTGCATGGCATTTGCCACCTTATCGTAAATCTCATCTGTCAGATCAGTGACATCCTTGACCTCTGATGTCGATTTCTTTGATGTTTCACCACCTTTTGTCTCGTAACTGAAACCTTTAAATAACGGAAGCACCGCATTTTGTGATTTGAAATATTTTTCAAACTGTTTGTTCATCAGTTCCGTATACACGTCGTTGAAAGTTCGCGGCGTGCCGTCCTCTTTTGTTCCATAACTTACGTTTGCTGTCGCATTCGCATCTATGGTCATGACTCCCCGTTCCCCTCCAGATTTATAAAACTTCTGGATTGCCGATTCCAGGAGCTTCTCATATTCTTCGATCAATTTCTTAAGCAATGCTGTAATATTCCGGTTCGACAAACGGTAGAACAATACGTCCTCCATCCGGAACGCCTTGTCAAATGTATATGGTGATGAGATCCCGCCATCTCCGTAGATGGTCACGCTCCGGAAAAGATCCTGCCTCAGTGCGTATTGTTCATGTTCATAGCTGTCCGCGATCAACAGATCGCCCTTCTTTGTCTGGATCACAAGGCATTCATTTCTATATATCAGGGACCATACTAACTTCTGGCGAAACTGTGCCGCGTTCATATTTACATTGGGTTCATAGTTCCATCTATAATACTGGTCTGTCTTCACCTCTTTCCATTTATCGAAGGTCCTTACCTCACAGGCGGACAGGGCATTGGCGATGATATTGATCCCCGAATGCAATGCAAACTCATACAGTGCCAACTCATCCCACCGCCCGCCATTGGCAAATTCTTCAATGTCTTTCAAAGAAATCTTGTACGTCTTGCCTCCCATAGTCTTACCCCTTATAAATTTCCAAAAATCTGTAATAACTGACATCTCTAACCTCCTAAAATGTTGCTACACCCATATTGATGTCCGGGAAATCGTTGATCTCCGGTAGGAAATCAAGACAGCACATGGAATGTACCCACCCCATAAATCCATCCGTTTTTCGTAACGCCGGATCAATCTTCCCATAATAGATATTTCCTCTTGGATCTATGCATTTTTTACTGTTGTTCGTGTACCAACACATCATCCTGTCCCACCCTGATACTGCATGCCTCAAGAATGCACTGCTTATAATAGTGCTCGTCTTTGCTATATCAGACGGGCGAACGATGTAAATTCTCTTGTTATCTTTATCAAACGCATCAAAACCAATCTTTTTAAAAGCATGGTTTAACCAGGTATACCGGTATCCGTCAATCCCGATCATCACGATATTATATTTCAGGGACTGCTCGGCGAACCATTGTGCGGGAATATCCGGTGTTATCTCCACATCATTGATAATTGTACAGATTCCCTGCTTTTCCCACTCTTTAATAGGCGCGTGGATGTTTGGCAAATCTTTGGATTTTTCACAGATAAACGTATGGTGCAGGTTTACATATTCCCTGCCCTTCCGGAATGTCAGGACACACCCGCAGAAATCATTTGTTTTCATGTAATCCACCCCTCCAACACAACTCATCCCCTGTTTTAATTCAAACACCGGTTCTTTTGTGCACTCTACGATATCCGCCCACTCTGCAACTGCCATCTGTGGATCCGATATCGGGAAATTACATCTTTTTGCCATAAATTCGGGAAAGTATTCCGGTTTAAACGGCATTTCCGTAATTTCTTTCTGAATCCATTGCCGCAATATGGAAAAACTCGGATCAGCCAACGAGGGATTTGCCTTTACAATCTTATCAATGTCTTTCCACTCATCCTCTTCTTCTATCCGAAACCAGTTCACAAATATACGGTTCTCCGGATTGTATTCCCTTAAGATTACCTCGTTTTGTTCCTTCTCTTCGTCCAGGACACCGCCGCGCTCATGTCCGTCTGTTGTAATAGTGATTTTTCGCGGCCACTTTATCTTTCCAAGTCCTGACTGCAAAGTGTTCATGTTCCGCGTGTCTCTGTATTGATGCTTTTCATCGTAGATTACGCACCCTGTCCGCTTGGAGTCCTTATTTCTCGTGCTAGACGTATTCAGCCTAAATACTGCATTCATCTTCTTTCCCACCACTTTTTCTCCATATGCTTTAAAATTTGCATTGAGTGTCCGCTTATAATCAGGATCGACCGGATACCTGATTAAATTCCCGACGTCAACAATTGATGTTGCCGCCTGTTCTTCTCCGTTCGCAATCAAATCTACGTTATACCCTTCTACTCCGTGGTGCGGTGATATAAAATAAAGCGCCAGGAAATCAATGAAACCATTCTTTCCGGCGCCGCGCCCAATAATATCCCTTATTTCATGAAAATAAATATCGTCCTCTTCTCCCGGCTGTCGCAGGAAGAGACCTGTAATGATTGCAAACTGGTATTTTTCCCAGGGAAGAAGCTTATAAGGGAAGTATTTCTGCAGGCTCAAGCCTTTTTCGATTCTTCCCGCATCCACATATACATCTTTCCGTTCCAGAACCGGAATGATGTTATTATCGATCGCAAGCTCCTGTTCTTTGCAGTGCTCAATATGGTTTCCTTTGATCAGATAGATCCATTCGTCAATATTCGGCTCATAGATCGTCACCTTTACCGCCCCCTTTTCTTACTGCATTATCTGTAGATATCTCCATCTGCTTCAACAACATCAGCATCTGCTTATTGACGGCGGGCAATTGTTTTACGGAAGGGTTATCTTTTTCCGCCTTTCCTCCATTTGCAGTTTTGTACATCATCCGCAATCCGTTTTTCTCAATGTCAGCTTTAAGGCTTTCCTTTAGATCCCACATAGCCATGTAGTCGTTAATCTGGTCAGTGAAGATATCAACGTCTGCACCTTTTGATTTTAGCTGCTCAATCAACGAATCTTTTACTCTTTTTCTTATTGTTTCTGGTTTTATCTTTCCCAATATCCCACCTTCCTTTAACTTCATGTCCTCGCGCGCGCATAACAGACAGAAATTCGCTATCCTTCTACCCCCCGCCGGTCTCCCATAGCTTCGGAATTTTCCGATTTTTTTGACCGGGGGGGGTTACCATCTTTCTTCGTTCTGGTACCCTGTCGGTTTTTTCTTCTTCTTTTCATGCATTGCATCATGGCAATCTTTGCAGAGGCTTACAAGGTTTTCATCTGTAAGCGCAAGTTCTGGCGCATCCTTTAGATGCCTCACGTGATGCACTGTCACAGCCTCTGCATATCTCCCTAGCTGCCTGCATCTTACACACGCATTATGGTCACGCTTTAATATCTTTTTACGCTTATGTTTCCACACGGTCGTATGGTAGAACGCCCGCCATCCACGGTATGATGTGGCGGTGATCTTTCGCACCCATTCTCCATCTTTCTTCTGATCATCGGTAAACACTTCCTATATCCTTCCTGTTCTATCCAACGAAAAAAGACAGCCGTCACAACTGACTGCTGCCCCTTCTCACTTTTATCTCTTTTGTATCTTGCTTGCTTTCTCGTTTGTTTTTTCGACGATATCATAATACCACATAATTTTGTCCTGTGATTACCGCACTTTTAAAAAAATTAAAGCCTTTGCGACAACAACCAATAGAACTTCCTTCTCCTGTCGTAATAAACCGTCTTCCCGCACGGAATATCTTTTGACATCTTGAGATAATTGTACGTAGCATACTCCGTTGTCACTCCCTCAATAATGTACTGATATAGATCTGGATCCGCTTCCATTGCCGTCTGTTCTATAGCCTCACATTTCTCTTGCAACTTCATCCTTCTGATCACTAGCCGTTCTGTTGCGCTTCCTGCATTCCCTCCACTGCGCGTGCCTTCTGTATTTCCCATTCCTTTCACCGTATCTGTCATACTCTCCAGTTCGTCTATCCATTCCCCGTACTGCATGCAGTAATGATAAAGTTCCAGGAAGCGATGCTTGCTAATCTCATATTTCTTTTTATTTATCGGTCTTACATCTGGCACTTGTATTCCCTCCCTGATTTCCTTCTCTAACTTTAAAATCTCTTATTGACTGCTGCCATCTCTGGCTTATATCCCCCACACCATTTCTTTGCACATTTCCCGTCTCAATCTCCGCAATATTTATTTACGCATGGTACATCTGCGACTGCATCCATATCACGAAATGACCTCTCTGATCACTTCATCCATATTTCCCGTTGTCATCTGTTGCACCTCCTTTAATCTTTCTTTTGCAACTATTTGACAGCCGCATACATTACAATCAAATGCATCATATTGTTTTGGTTCCGCATTCCCGCTGAGAGCACCTTGCACACCTCCGCTCAGCAGTCTATCCTTAACTACATATTTATTTTCTTTTTTAGGTATAAACTTATTTCCACATACTTTGCACTCTAC
>NZ_KE159770.1:343309-351045 GCF_000403455.2 Dorea sp. 5-2
GTCTTTTCCGCCTCCGCTTTATTGATGTACTGGTCGCATTTTTTACAGGTCCCGGTCTTTACATTACAGTCGGAATAACGCTTACAGGAATAGCATAGTGACGTGATACTTTCCGGATGCGGCGGTTCATAATCGTCCCCCGGTCGATGCTTCTGCTGCCACTCCTTTTCCTGTCTCCCCACCATCTCTTCCGATACGGCTTCGCACGTAAATTCGCATGTCTCTTTATCCCGGCACAGCTTACAGCATCCGGCGCAGCCTACTATGCACCCGCCTTTTGTAAAATGCTTTTTTATGGTCTCCTTGATATTGCAGGGATACCCATCAAATTTATTGCACATCTCCATTCCGGCAGCTTCCGCCTCTTCCGGATCCATACCATATGAAACTGCCGCATCCTCATATGGCACGTATTTTCTTGTGTCAGATTCTGACACCGCTCCCGATGCTTTATGGGCTTCCGGGTTCCCCTGATCTGCTCCGCTGTCAGGCTGCTGCCCCTGCCCGCCTTCCGGTTTGGCTGCTGCCGCCTCTTTTTTTATGTCCTTAACAGCTTTGTGCGTGATCCCTCCGACCGCCTGGTAAGTGTTATACGTCTCCCTCTGCTTATCTTCCGGCATTCCGGACAACTCGTAAGCCGCGGAAAATGTCAGGCGTTCTTTGTTGAGTTCTTCCTTAAATTCCGGGATAAGATTGTTGTTCACACTTTCGATCTGTGCGACCTTGGTACGCGACACGCCCATCATAGACGCTACAACATCCCTCAGCCTCCCGGAGTTTAAGTCATGCCCTTTGACCTGTTTTCCGTCTTCCCGCATGCGCTCAAGGGATGCCTTTAACCGCTGTTCTTCCTCCAGGATATCCGCGATCCGTTTCGTCCGGTAAGCGTTCGCACTGATAATCTCTACCTGTTCCTCATCATCGTCCTGCGGTGACGTCAGCTTGCACGTTGCGATCTCAAATTCCTTATATCCTCTTGCTGCCAGGGTTTTTAATGCTTCCCAACGCCTCTCGCCTGAGACGATCCGGTATTCCCCCTCACTGCAGGGTTTATGTACAAGCTCAAGATTTTGCTTTAACCCGTGCATAAGGATATCTCCGGCAAGCTCTTCGATATCTGATACCTTGTAAAAATTCATCTCATTGCGGTACATCTTATAGATCGAGATATCTTTTGTCCTAAATCTTGCTTTTGGCGAATCGTCAATCCCTGCTATGCTGTTTTTATTTAACATGTCCATAACTGTAAAACTATTCGCCATGTCACTTCCTCCCGCCTTTCTCTTTTGCCATATTTAATATTTTTGCAATGTCACGGTACTCCTGTTCATCGGCTTTTATTTCCTCTTCCAACCGGGTCATCCGCCTGAAATGGATATTTGCGTCTATCTCCCGGCACTTTGATTCTTTTTTAGCGATCCGCCCGTCCAACTGGTCTAAACGCGTGTGCATGTACCGGACTGTCTGCCGTGTTAACTCTATGTTATTTTTTACAAGTATGCTGATGATCTCCATCTTGCTTACACTATTTAGATCTGCTAAGATCTGTATCTGTACATTTGGCATTCTCGCTCCCTTGTAGGAAATACAGATTTCCCGGTCTGTCATTTGCCCGTCCATTTATCTCCCGCCCTTCCCTTATTCCGTCAATTTCTGCTTCCTGGTCTCTATGCGCTCTACATTGATCTCTCCTTTGGCATTTTGTGATATGGAGGCTTTTACGCCTCCACGAAGGTTTAATGTAACCTTCGCGAGTCCTCCGGTGTAGATTTCTTTAACTGCTGCCATCAGGATCTCTACAATCTCATCATTCACCCTCTTACCTTCCCCTGCGTCCTCCCCGAATAATTTGGAGACGTTCTTTAATGCATTTTCTTTCCGGTTCTTTTCTTTCTTGTATTCTAAAGCCTCTGCACAACTGCAGTGCATTGCGGCAAGCTCCTGTGCCTCTTCTTCTCCCAGGAGGTCCTTTGCCATAAATTGCACCATCTGCCCGCAAAACATACACGGCGCTGTATGCATGGACTCTTTTACCTTCCCCATTCTTATCCCTCCATATCCTCAAGCAATTCCCTTACAATATCCCTGTAATCCTGCGCCACGATCCCTCTCCTGGCAAATGCCGGGACTGCTGCCATTGCAATCGTTGCCTTTTCTGCCATGATGGATCTTCTGATCGGCGCCTTAAACATCTCGATGCCGGATGCGGTGTGAAGGTATTCTTCAAATTCGAGAGATGTTTTGTTTTTCTGGCGCATGGTCAATATCCCTTTCACCCGCAGATCCGGATTGATCTGCCGGAGGTCTTCCACCTGCTCGCAGAGGCTCTTGATCGCCTCGTTTTCATATCCTCCCACTTTTATGGGAGCTATGACCAATTCGGATGCAACCAGGATATTTACCACGACCATGTCAAACAGGCGTCCGCAGTCACAGATGCAATAGTCGTATTCCCCCGCTACCTCCGCTAATGCCTCCTTAAGCCTTGTAACCTGGTTGCCCTCCTGGCTTATCATGAGGTTTAAGTCTGTGCGTACCAGATATCCATTGGCGGGGATCATATCAATATGCGGGTAAGCGGTTGTCCAGATCAGCTCCGACGTATGGCACTCGCCTCCTGTGCAGGCATGGCATTCTAGCAGCCTGCTCATCCCTGTCTCTGCCGTCTCATGGCATCCGAAGGTCTTTGACGTATCCCCCTGCGGGTCGCCGTCGAGTATCAGTACCCTCTTTCCCTGTTCTTCCCCCAATATATATGCAATAGAGTCGGCTGTCGTTGTTTTCCCGATCCCGCCCTTTGGTGACATCACTGCGATTGTTTTCATGGATCCTTCCCTCCTGTTTCTTTATTTTTCTTATCCTCTTGCTATATATAAATCGTGTAATACAGCGTCATTTGCAAGTCGCTGAATTTATAGTCCGGTGTCGCTTCCGGCTGCATCGGGCTCATTAAGTTTAATTCCTTCCATTTTTTGTGCTTAATCTCCGGCGCCGCCCGGAATTTTTTAACCGTATCTTCCCGGATATCTGCGTATATCTCCGTATGTATGGTCAGGATCGCTAACCAACCGACAAATACTTCTTTCCCGTCTTTTATGATCCTTACCGCATCAGAATTCTCTATGATTCCCACAAAATCACATAGTCTCAATCCACCCCGCCTCCCCTGGCTCTTCCGTCCTTTAATATGCTGTTGTTCGGGATACTCATCCTGCATCGGTCAATGGCGCCGCCGATTGAAAATTTCTCATACTCCTTTGCCGCCTTCCCGATGACGTCGTGCGGGAAGGATACATACTCTTCGATGGCTTTGATCGCATCTTCTGCAGAATAGCAGGTCACTACAAAATATCCGTTCTCCGCCATGTCTGCAAGGAATTCTTTCTGCCTGTCGGTATGGCGGTTATTGCCATATTTCATTTCTACGTACATCCCGCAATAGATCCCTTTAGGACATGGCAGGGAGAGATCCGATACCCCTGCCTTGACTCCCATCTCTTTCAGTTTTGCTGCCTCAGCCCGGTTCCTGCTGCCGCCGTTTGGGATATGATGCAGCCACTTAAGCTCCGGATACTTCCCTGTATGCCAGTGCGCCCAATTCATCACCTGGATCTGTTCCGTGTCCTCGCTTCTCCTTGCATATTTCATGTTCATCTCTGCTTATCTCCTTCCTTCCGGGATCCCGTCTTTCCTGCACTGTCTGTAATATCCGCAAAATAAACAGATATGCGGGCATCCCTTTGCTTTAAACATCCATGTGATCCTTGCAGCTGCTGCCATAACCAGATTTCCCGCCTTCCTGCCTTTATGCCTCTCCTTACGTTTTCCTCCGGCGCTTTCCTGCCGCCCTTTCGTCATGCTCTTGTGACCTCCTTTTCCTCATCCTGGCATGTATATAAAACATGCCGTTAAAATCGTTATAATAAACGTCTGCATTGGTAAAATCATACTCCGGATACCACAGCCTCATCTGCTCTGGTATGCTGTCCTGATCCCTGACCATGGTATTTACAAACTTTTCAATCTTTTTGTAGCATCCCTTCCCTTTCTCCGGCTGTTTGGAGTGTACAACGCGGATATCCGGATCTACCAGGTTCCCTTTGGAGGAATTCCACCGGCGTTCTGACTTTAGACGGTGCTTCTCTTTGACGATGTAATTCGCTAAGCCTGATAAGCCGTTTTCGTCTTTCTGCAGCCGCCTTACCTCGTTTCGGCTGCTCTGCCTCCAACACCCCTCCACCGTATCCATATCCATCTCTCCATCCATGACCACATGATAGTGCCACCGGATCTTTGCATAGGGATCGTACTCTATCACATAGACATACCTGGCGTTCTCAAGCCCGAGCTTTCGCCTCCTGTAATTAACCCTCCTGATCCACTTTTGTATGATCTTAGTGGCTGCATCCATATCTCCGTCCTCCGGCAGATGCCAGTCATCCAGTGTCAGCGTAATCCAGATATCATTGTTACCAAAATTCCGGTTGATCAGCCTCTCCACATATTTCCGCGCATTTTTATCGTTCAGATTCCTCTGCGCCCTGGTATTATCTTTTTTGACACTCCTTCCTTCCGGAGGCACTTCATCCATGCTTTTAAACTGCGGGTATATCTCTACTTCAAACTGCTCTCCTGCCCGGATCTCCTTGAGGGCGTATATGGTTTTCTTCCTGTATGAAAGCATATTTTTAATAAACCACTCGTGTAGATCCTCCAGTTGCTTCCCGTATGCAGCTTCGTAATCATAAGGGATATACTTCATCCCTCTCTTCTTTTTCCTTTTTGCCTGTCTTCTCCGCTCCATCTGACACCGTTCCTTCTGTACCCTGTATTTGGGGTTATCGCAGACTTGTTACTATCCATTACAAGGTCGGAAAAGCCTCGAAATTCCTTTATTTTCGCGGTTTTCCCGCTGAATATGCCTTGCCCTTTTGTGTCAGATTTGGTATAATTGATATGTAATCAATCGCTTAAACTGACACCGTGATTGATGTAAGACGGCTATTCGCGGTAGCCGTCCTTTTTATGCACTAATAAAACTCAATTGCCCGCAGCTATCATCTATCCTCATATTCGGCATCCGTTCCCCTACCTTCAGATAGCTGCAGTTTTCTTCTACTAATTTCTTTGCCACGACCGGGACTACACTATTCCCGATCCGTGCCACCTGCTTACAAACCGGGTACTTATTGCCGTTGTAATCCCGGTCTATAATATAATCCTCTGGAAATCCCTGTCCTAGCTTTAATTCCTCCGGCTTTAACATCCGAAGGAAGATATCCAATAGCACATATTCGTTCCCTGTAAGCGTGATCAGCGCGAACCTGTCTTTCGCTACTATTGTATGCAGCGGCTCTTTCAGCCCCTGCCCGGTCCCGCATCCGTAATACTCTGTAATAAACTGGCTTACCCATGTACATTTCTGTGCTGTTTCTTCATCAATCCCTGCTTTCAGCAGGTCATCCCATTCCAGTGCCAGTACGGATACCGCTCCAAAGTGTCCGGGGGATGTGGTGATCGTATGTATCGGTTCTTTAAAACTCTGCCCGGTCCCACTTTTGTAAAACTTTGAGAGGAATGCCGTTACAAACCCGTATCGGTTGCTAGTGTCTATCGTCTGAACCGGCACTGTTACCGCCTGTCCGCGGACTTCTTTCCTAGTGGTTTCTGAATGGTACTGGATCAAGAGCGGACTGATCAGACAATGCTCATTCTTTGTAACAATGGTACTCATCGGTTCTGTTACTGTCCTGTTTCTGTCTTTTGTAAATCCCGTATGCCCTATCTGCATGATATAAGGAGTCACCACACCGAAGCCGTGCTTCTGTGTGATTGTCGGTATTGGCTCATGGATGCTCTGTCCCCGGAACCGATCCCCTCCATGGTTCACCTGTACGGCGAATGGCTCCGGGCAGCTAAAAACGAATTTTTCAATCCCTCTTGCTATTCTCCGCATCGTATTGTCCGCCAATGGCTTTTTACGTCCGAAAATGGATTTCCCCCAATCCTGCAGGTCAAGATATTTATAAATCGGCTCCCATGGCTGCATTCCATTCACTCCGTCTTTACTATGCGACAGCTCTGGCCAGGCAATCTCCCTGCCATCCCGCCGAAATATTGCATACCATCGTTTCCGGGTAGTAGGCGCCCCATAATCCGCTGCCACTAGCTCCCGGCTGTCAAATACATATCCGAGCGACTTCATAGCTGCTATAAATTTCTTATAATCTTCTCCCTTTCGTTCCGGTATCGGATGCCCGGAAGGATCCAATGGTCCCCACTGTTGGATCTCTTCTACGTTTTCCATAATGATCACTTCCGGAAGAATCGCTTTCGCATGTTTATATACCGCCCATGGAAGAATTCGAAGCCCCTGCTTCCTTGGTTTTCCGCCCTTTGCTTTACTATGGCTTGTACAATCCGGGCTTGCCCACATAAGAGCCACATTCCGTCCCTTTACGTATTTCTGCAGGTCAACTTTAAAAATATCCTCCGTCAGATGAAGCGTATCCGGATGATTCGTCTTATGCATTAAAATAGCATCCGGATCATGGTTGATTGCTATGTCTACCTGTCTTCCTAATGCCATCTCTATTCCTACGCTCGCCCCGCCGCCGCCAGCAAAGCAGTCTATTATCAATCCCTCTTTCACAGTATCACCTCCGCTAAATCACAATGGCTCACCTACGAGTCGCAATCAC
Source organism: Dorea sp. 5-2 (assembly GCF_000403455.2). Classification (GTDB taxonomy): domain Bacteria; phylum Bacillota; class Clostridia; order Lachnospirales; family Lachnospiraceae; genus Sporofaciens. The sequence goes on from NZ_KE159770.1 coordinate 350,011, forward strand.
AAGTGCATCCTCACCTATATCATCATTCCTGATCCGCTTCCGTTTCATACAGATTTCAATCTGTTTATCCCTGCTGTACCCTGTTGACTCTTCCAATCTGCCCTGGATCTGCTTTATTCTTTCCATTCTTTCTTCTAAAACAGCTCTATAATATCCTACTTCCATTGTTTCGATGCGCTTATTTGCTATGTCATAATAATCTGCCAGGGCTTCAATTACGATCCTGAGTTCCCCTACACATGTTTCAATCCACTGCTCATTCATCCCCTTTGTATCCATGTAATGCCAAAAACGCTTCATCCGTTCATCGAATGTCTGGGATGGATCCACACTTTTTTCTCTCTTTTTCTTTACTTTTACAGGAGAATTATGTTCTTCTGGGAATAAATTTAACTGACCTTCCATCTCTCCCTCCTAAAATCCCGATCAATATACGTGATTATAGTTTTCCACGATAAAGATTGCGTGTTTTAAAGCCGCCTTCTCATCTGCATCCGTTACTTTTTCAAGCAAATCATATAATCTCTGTAATTCATTTTCGTTCATACAAATTTTCCCTTCTCCACTTCCTGGTCTAATCCGTCAATTCCAATTCCATCTGCCTCACCGGATCATAATTCATCCAGATCACTTCCCTTTTCTTGCTGTATGCCCGCGAATAGCATGCTGTTTCCTCTTTATGCCAGTTTCTCAGGCGGTTATTATAAAGCGCGTTATCATATCCGCTAATGATAACCGGACCTTTATGTGCAAGCGCAACATCCAGTAGCTCGACGTGCCCTGAATCATTCATTTCATACCGATACATTTTCCCGCTCCTTGAGCTTAACAAATACGGTGGATCCAGATAGATTAATACATTCCTGTAATTAAATCTTTGTATCAGGTCTACTGCAGGCATACACTCGATCTGTACACCCCGTAACCTCTCTGCCGCCTGCATGATCTTTTCCGGAATATTACACCAATCCCGTACTGTATAGGCGTATTCACGCCCCTGCACATCATTCTTCCAACCCGTTTTCTCTCCATTTG
>NZ_KE159771.1:0-445 GCF_000403455.2 Dorea sp. 5-2
CCATGACCTTTCTGCGTACGCGCCCCATCCGCCCGGTAAAACCGGTCAAACAGCTTCTCCGGCAGAACCTCCGGAAGCGCCTCACAGGTATTCTCCACCCGGATGACGCTCCGTTCCCCACTTCTGCAGACTGCACACCTCACCCGTCCATTATCATCCGTATATTTCAATGCATTATCAAGCAGAATCGCAAACAGCTGCTCCACCTGTTCCCGGTCAGCACAGATATAGACATCCTCCTGGATATCCGTCTGGACAGAAATCCCCCGGAGTTTAAAAGGCTCCATAAATTCATCCACAACTTCCACCAACAGGCTACCTGCAGAAAACTCCTCAGCTTTTCCCTTCACTTCCCCTTCATCCATACGCGCAAGGGTAAGCAGATTCTTCATCAGACCGTCAAGGCGCATAGTCTGCTCCTTAATATTTCTGCTCCACTTATTTT
>NZ_KE159771.1:4345-4966 GCF_000403455.2 Dorea sp. 5-2
AATAATGCCCGTGGGTAATAAAGATGTGCTTCTCCCCGATCTGGAATTCCTCCTCCCTTGGAAGATCCGAGAAGAAATCATTATTTCCTCCCACCATATGTACCGGGCATCCTGCGAGGGCTTCTATATAATCCTCTGCCCCCTCCACATCACCCAAGTGGATCATCATGTCAATTCCTGTTTCTTTCTGAAGCACTCTCTCCAGATTTCTGTGCGACTTATGTGTGTCGCTGACAATCAATATTCTCATAATATTCTGCTCCCCGCTTTTTCTTCGAGGGCAACAGTTCAGATACCTTCACTGTTACCTTCGAGTATCCTCCGCATCTTCCGAAGTCCCTCTCCCCTGTGGCTCAGTTCATTTTTCTTCTCCGGCGCAAGCTGCGCGCTTGTGCACCCGTATTCCGGAAGGTAAAAGATCGGGTCATAGCCAAATCCATTTTCACCCGTGATCTCATGACCAATGATCCCTTCCATTGTTCCTCTAACCACCTGGCTTGTCCCGTCCGGAAATGCTGCCGCAATGGCACAGACAAACCGCGCAGTGCGCTCCTCATCCGGCACGCCCGAAAGCCTGTTAAGAAGCGCCTGGTTCTTAATATCATAGGAAGTGTCCTCCCC
>NZ_KE159772.1:0-586 GCF_000403455.2 Dorea sp. 5-2
TATCCAGCTTTAAGCCGTTTTTGCTACATTCATATTCGCTGTTCTGGTTACACTTCCTGCGCTCCCACAATAGCCTACACAATATGCCGGACCTGCATTATGTGAATTTGCCACTGCAACTGTTCCATTGCACACGCATCCGGATCTGCTCCCACCAAAGTTGGCTCCTGTTTTCATATTTCCTGTTTTAGTCTGTACTAATCTCATGATTCTCCTGTTAAGCCGTTTTTTCTACATTCATATTCGCTGTTCTGGTTACACTTCCTGCGCTCCCACAATAGCCTACACAGTATGCTGGGCCTGCATTATGGGAATTTGCCACCGCAACTGTTCCGTTGCACACGCATCCGGATCTGCTTCCTCCAAAATTGGCTCCGGAATTAAGGTTATTACCCTTTCCACAAATAATGCGCTTCATACTTTATCACTTCCTCTCTTATGAAATTTATTATTTTAAATTATGTAAAATAATTTAAAACCAAAATAGAACTTAATAGAATGGAACCGAATCTATTTCCTTAATTACTTCCGGTTTTTCTTCCAGAATGCTGAAATAAGAAACCAATTCACCTTTTGTGGCATAACG
>NZ_KE159772.1:4831-5350 GCF_000403455.2 Dorea sp. 5-2
CTGCCACATAACCTTTAGGATCTTGATTTTTCAAATCTCTCTCCAGCGCCCAGCCTTCAATAGAATCTAAGGTAAATCCATCAAAAGATTCCCCTGTAAAATCACCATCTCCCTCATATTTAGTAGATAAGTCTTCTTTCGATACGCTACCATATTCCACATAATCACATTTTTTTACAATCTCTTTCGGAAGCCATTCTATTGTTTCAAAAAAATTTTTAATCGTATCCAATTTTTCTGCGCTGAACGGCGGACATACCACGGTATTGATTACAATGCATTCTTTTGCACTCTCTCCAAAGGCGTCTACTAAATATTTAAGCCCTTGAATTACCCTTGAAAAGCTTCCTTTTCCACCTGTCATTACTCGGTAGGCATCATGGATATCTTCTGGTCCATCAATACTTGCTAAAACACTCATTCCTTTTACTCCAACCACATACTCTGCAATTTCTTTTGTAACCAGCGTTAAATTAGTAGAGAAAGAAAACGTCAGTTCTTTTCCCGTAATAATCTCCT
>NZ_KE159773.1:0-715 GCF_000403455.2 Dorea sp. 5-2
AATGTGTCTGCTGGAACACAAATCCAAATTCGTTCGCCCGAAGTCTCGCCATCTGTTTTTCTTTCAGGCTGCCAACTTCCTGTTCTTTATAGGAAACTGTGCCTTCTGATACTTTATCCATTCCGCTTAACGCATACAGCAGTGTGGATTTTCCGGCTCCTGACGAGCCCATGATGATGGTAAAATCACCATCATAAATATCTACAGATACCTCGTCTAAAACGATGTTTTCTTTCTCTCCCTGCCCAAAGCGCTTGGTAATATGATTTCCCTTTAACAATACCTGTCTCATTCTCATGTCCTTCCTAACATCTGCTGACTATCAGCTGTTTTTTCCCTGTTCTCGGATCCGCCTTGATTTCATCTACAAAATTCACATAGAATTGCACATATCCAAGACGTTTTTCCTGAAGAATTCTTCTCATCTGACTCAGCATTTCTTTCTTGATTGGTTCTTTTAATTTAGGAGATACAATCTCTGCTTCCATCTCAAAAGCATCTTGGCTGACTTGGCTGAATTGATAATCTTTCAATCCTTCGATACAAAATCCTTCAATCGCCAGTGGATGCAGGAATTCCTGATGTCCGGCGCCATCCTCAAACCAGAGAATATCCTCATTTCTTCCGAGAAGACCTGCAGCTCTCTGAAATGGATATCTGCCGTCTTGTACAGCTTCCTGTAAGGTCAGATTATCCGTAATCTCATAACGGATCA
>NZ_KE159773.1:4144-4962 GCF_000403455.2 Dorea sp. 5-2
AAGCCACTCTTCCAATGGATCATTGATATCCAGATACAGCCGGCTGGCGCCGACACCGTCAATCCCATCGCCAACTGCCATTGCTCCGCCATAACGTCCATCCGTTGCCGCTATATATACAATTCGAGGTCTCTGCAATAACAGCTTTACGATTTCTCCCATAGTCATATTCCAAAGCGCCGCTCGGATAATTCCCAGGAGCATCTCACTCCATGCAGCTTCGTCATAAACAAAATATCCCGGTTTCCCGGTGCTTCCAGATGAATGCACCACATGATATTTCCCCAAATATGGTTTTCGATTTACCGGATCGTCCTCGTCAAATGCCCTAATCCCTTCCTGCGTAAGTCCTGATACAGTGACCAGTTCATTGAAATATTCTAAAAGGGTCTTTTTATCAATGCTTGGAAAACAGGATAATGGAAGCGTATCCAAATCTTTTTCCTCAATTCCTGCTCTCTCAAATGTCCTTCTATAATAGGTGGAATGTTCCCACGCATGATGTAAAAGTTTTCTGAGTCTCTGATTCTGCAGCCCCTTCACTTCTTCTTTATCTCTTTTTACGTTGCTCTTCAAACGATATAAATCCCATAATGTTTTAATATAATTCACTACTGTCCGCCTCCTGCTTCAAATGTATACCCAACAGCATCCCCTAATCTATGCCTATGCCTGCGGCCGGCGTGCCTGGGCATGAAAAGGTATATACGTCACCATAATTTTCTCTGTGATAATACTGCGCCTGACCGCTTTCCTGATTGTATACAACGCTCCATTCTGTGGATTCAAACTCCCCAAAATTTTTTTTACTCGCACTG
>NZ_KE159774.1:0-548 GCF_000403455.2 Dorea sp. 5-2
CCTACTGCGCGGTCAAGTGCATTATAGGAACTCTCCTTCCCTGTAAACAGAAGCGAATAGACAATATCTCTTAACTCTGGAAAATCATATATCTTATTCACCATAGACTCAAACAGTGTATTTTTTTCAGTAACAACAATCTTTACCGCTTCTAACCCTCCGGCATATGTCCATGCACTCTTTTTATCTGGAAACTTGCTGCTGCCGGCAATGTCCTCATCTATAATCTTGCAGAGCTTCGATACAAGAAACGGATAGCCTGCTGTATACTCATAGATATACTCTGCCATTGCCCCGGCATCCATTCCCGTATCCCAGTCCCTTTCATATTCCTTAAGCATTCCTGTTATATCTTCGGCTGAAAAACTCATATCCACCTTAAATTCCACTGCAATATTCCAGGGACTGTTCATTCTATGCTCTTTTTCCGCACGGAACCTTCTTTTCAGATTCCTGATGTCATATACTCCGGCTAAGATAACAGACTGGAAGGTTGGCGTAACATCCCGGTCAATATAATATCCTCTCAGCTGTGCAAGAAAATCAAG
>NZ_KE159774.1:4873-5568 GCF_000403455.2 Dorea sp. 5-2
CGCCGCCTGACAGCCTCTCCGGAGCAATGATTCCAAGTACCGGGCTGTTAATGGCGTGAGCTGATTCTACTACGGAACTGTCTACATCCAAAACCATCTCTTTTACCAGTTCGTCTTCAAACCACTCATCTTCATAATTATATTTAAAATAAGTATCCGGGCTAAATACATAATTCGCATTATGAGAAGTTCCAGGATGGGACGGTGAAATGTATTGAGGATGAGATACCGTTTGAGGTGCCGGAGGGGTGGGAATGGGCAAGAATGTCATCCCTAACTCAAGATCTGTCCTATGGAACATCAAACAAATCTTCAATATATGGAAAAGTCGCCGTTTTACGGATGGGAAATTTGCAGCAAGGAGAAATTGATTACACAGACCTTGTTTATTCCTCGGATAAAGAAGATATTGACAAGTATTTACTCTCTAAAGGAGATTTACTTTTCAATCGAACAAATAGCTCTGAATGGGTTGGAAAAACAGCAATATATCGTGGTGAAATGGCAGCCATTTATGCGGGGTATTTAATTAGAATTCGTCCGTTTTTAGATAGTGAATATCTTAATATTGTGATGAATAGTGGGTATATTAAAGAAATCTGCTCGCTCGTAAAAACGGATGCAGTTAATCAATCAAATATTAATGCTAACAAATTAGGAAAATTTCTTATTCCAGTGCCACCATTCAATGAACA
>NZ_KE159775.1:0-570 GCF_000403455.2 Dorea sp. 5-2
AGAAAGCGAAAACAGAAGAAGTCCTATATAATAATAAGTTTACTGTATACAGATTGCCATCCACCGGTGGTTCCGGAATTTACTGGTATATGTTCGGCGGAGTACTGCTTATGGCAGGTGCAATGCTGATGACATATAGAAATAAACGTAAGGAGGTGCTGAGAAGTTAAAGAATGAAAACAACTTTTTGGCGGTCCTTGCACCGTACAAAGTGAGTGCGTAACATGCACCAACGGAAACAGTGCAGAAGCACATGTAACCCAATGTTAAAAAATAAAAGGAAAAGGAGAAGAAAACATGAAAAAAATGAAAAAAGCTTTAGCAGTGATTTTATCACTGGCAATGGTACTGGGAATGTCATTGACGGCATTTGCAGGAGAAGTAGGAGACACACCAGTAATTAACAAACCAACAGCAGACAATACGGCAACTGCCACAGTTCAAAATGTAGAAGCAGGAGCAACAGTAACGGCGTATAGGATTGTAGAGCCTTCTTATAATGATAAGGGTTTTATAGGATATAAGGCGATAGAAGGAGTAACTCTTGCAAATATCTTAGAGCCAACTTCT
>NZ_KE159775.1:4495-5178 GCF_000403455.2 Dorea sp. 5-2
CACCAGCTGAAGATAAGAAGAGCTTCGTGATTTCCTTTGCATCAGCTTATGCATTGGCACACAGCGGAGAACCAGTTGTTGTAACATATGACGCAGTATTAACTGAGGATGCAGGACTGAACTTTGATGCTAACGACAATACAGCAAAACTGACTTATACAAATGATCCAAATGGTGAGACAAACGAAATTGAAGATAAGACATATACCTATACATTCGGTATTGATGCAAACCTCTTTGGAAGTAACGGAGCAGGATGGAATAAGTTCACAGAAGAACTTCTGAAGACAGGTGAGGTTAGGAGAATAGATTTAGGAAATGGTGAATATGAAGAGACAACTCGTCTTCCAGGTGCAGAGTTTACTTTAACAAGAAAAGACGGAAAAGCATATACAACAGTTTCTGATAAAAATGGTTATCTTTCCTTTACTGGTCTTGACGCAGGGGAATATACTCTTCAGGAGACAAAGGCACCAGATGGATATTCTCTGAATGATGCACAGATTCCGGTAGTGATCTCTGCAGAATATAATACAGATGGAACATTAAAGAATTATGTGATCAAAGTTAATAATGTAGAAACTTCCACGTACACAGCAACATATGATGCAAACGAAAAAGGAAAGATTACAGATATTAAGGTTGAACCAGGACATGATAATGCTTGGTCAGATGTTTCTGAT
>NZ_KE159776.1:0-515 GCF_000403455.2 Dorea sp. 5-2
AAATTATGCCTCAGGGGAAACTGTAACGCCTACAGTCGTATTTGCCACAGGTATCTCCAAAATGCTTGGAACCATTCCCGGACTTGGGGGAACAGAGAAGATTGCGTATACACTGCTTGTGCTTACAGTATCCGTATTCTGCCTTACGTCACTGGATACGGCGACACGCCTTGCACGCTATATGTTCCAGGAATTCTGGCTTGAGCCGGGGCAGACCCACAAGGATGCTACAGGTTACAAAAAGACACTTACCAATCCTTTTGTAGCGACGCTGATTACAGTGGTTCTCGGAATCGGCCTTGGACTTACCGGCTATGCAAACATCTGGCCGTTGTTCGGGGCTGCGAACCAGCTCCTTGCGGCGCTGGGGCTTCTGGCCGTCGCAACCTGGCTTGGACAGGCGGGGAAGAATAACAAGATGTTCCTGTTCCCTATGGCATTTATGCTGATTGTTACGATTACGTCACTGTGCTTTACACTTAAGGCAAACTTCGCAGGCATTACGGCAGGCGGAG
>NZ_KE159776.1:4185-4784 GCF_000403455.2 Dorea sp. 5-2
TTATAGCGAAGGAGGGGTGAAATGAAGCTGATTATCAACAATTCTTCCATGCAGCCAATCTATGACCAGATTGTGACCCAGATAAGAGGCGGCATTATGTGTGGGGAATTGAAGGAAGAAGAGATGCTCCCGTCGGTTCGCACCCTGGCCAGGGAACTGAAGGTCAGTGCACTGACTGTGAAGAAGGCATATGATGCCCTGGATGCGGAAGGATTCATTGTCACGGTACATGGGAAGGGAAGCTTTGTGGCAGCTTTTAACCAGAACCTTCTGATGGAGGAGAAGAAGAAGGAAGTGGAAGCGGATCTGGAAAAGGCCATCCGGAAAGGCAGAAGCTGCGGGATGAGTGATCAGGAGATTACAGATTTATTTTATATTGTTTTGGAGGACTAGCAGGATGTTGAAATTGGAAAATGTAAAGAAACAGTATGATGGCTTCGAACTGGACTGCTCCCTTGAGGTAAAGGAAGGGTGCGTCACCGGGCTGGTGGGGAAGAACGGAGCGGGAAAGAGCACGGTGTTTAAGGCGGTGCTGGGGCTCATTCAGACGGACGGCGGAAGCCTCCGGGTGTTCGGAAAGTCTCCGGGTGAGCTTGATA
>NZ_KE159777.1:0-451 GCF_000403455.2 Dorea sp. 5-2
CCTTTGGTAAAGATAGTAACAAGACACAAAAATAGCCGCCCCGGTCCAACAAACTGAGCAGCTATTTTGTTACCATATGTTGGGCTGACCGTCTATCGGTAGCTCCTATCGGGCATCTGTTGGAGCAGATGCCCTTCTTTATTTAAAGAATAGCATAAACCGCCAGAAACTTCAAGAGGTTTATTCCGGCGAAACAAAGGACGCTGTTGAAATCCCTGTCAAATTATGTTACGATCTGTCTGGGACTACCAGGATGGTAGGCGGTTAGCCCTCTTTCGGAGGGACTGTGACCCTCCGTTTACATAGAAACCCGTAAGGGAATCTGGGAAAGGAGGGCTGAGCCATATGGATATTTTGGGACTTATCGCAGTTCTAAGCTTCGGCTTGACCTGCTTCGGGATCGGATACACCTTTGGTAAAGATAGTAACAAGACACAAAAATAGCCGCCCC
>NZ_KE159777.1:4191-4834 GCF_000403455.2 Dorea sp. 5-2
CTTCTGCGTCTTCTTTATATTACTGGCCAGCCGGTACGCCGAATTTTCCACCATAGAAAGCTTAATCGTCAGATCCTTCACCTCACGGAACGCCTCCCTGGCAATATCAATCGACTCTGCCGTTGTACTAAAGGAATACGTCAGATCATTCTGCTTCGCATCATACCTCACATAAGGAATCTCCGTGCCCATAATACTCCTTGTCTGAATCCGGATGGAATCCTCAATCGGAACCGTAAGTGCAAGCTGCTCCACCTTACTGATCCCCTGCTCTATATTCGCATGCTGCAGGCAGGCATACGCCCGTGTAAATGTAGTATCAATCTCCTCCTGGATCCCCTTTGCCTCATCAATCAGCGCCATAAGCTCCTTAAGGAGAATATTCCTCTTCTTATCCATCAGGTCATAACCCTGATGGGCCAGCGCAAGAGAGTTCTTAGCCAGCATCAGATTTCCCTTTGTAGGAAACTCCCGTGGATCCATAAACTAAACCCCCTCTGCTTCCTGTGGGTAATATAAGTCAATCAGCTTCGTATCCACCCGGTCAAGTTCCTCCTTGGGCAGAAGTCCCAAAAGTTCCCATCCAAGATCCAGCGTCTGCTGGATCGTACGGTTCTCCGCCGGTCCCTGGCCTACATATCTC
>NZ_KE159778.1 GCF_000403455.2 Dorea sp. 5-2
ATGGATCCAGAGCGAGAAGCTTTATGAGGTCATGTACAGTTTTGATATGGAGGGTTTGAATAATGGCTAATAATAAGGTCAAATACAATCTTAAGAATGCGCATTATGCGATGCTTCAGACAAGTGAGGAAGGTGTAGTTTCCTTCGGCACTCCTGTTGCATTGCCTGGTGCGGTTTCGATTTCTCTGGATGCCAATGGGGAACCGGAGAATTTCTATGCTGATGGTACAGCATACTATGATATTCTCTTAACAGAACATCAATAAAAAACATCAAAGGATAAATTTGGACACAAGTATTCGACCTGTCAAAAAGGCAGGCTTTTAAAGCGGTTATTTCTTGTGGCTGTTAAGAAGCTGCTAAGTCCGGGTATATTTTCCGTTTTGTTTCAATCAATGCCCCCATGACACGGCGACCTTTATCCGTCACAAGATATTTTCGGGAATGGGGAATCTTCCGTATCAAGCCATGCGCACGGAGTTTGGACAGTGTGCGGCTCATTTTTCCACGCACTTTCTTGTCGGACTGACTCTGGGGATACAGGATGCTTCGTATATCCTTGTTTGTAAAGCCGCGGATGAGATATTTCCCATCCGAAATTGTCTCAAACAGCTGCATGGTTTCTTTTGACCAGACATTGTAACCGGTGACGGTCTTTCCACGGACCGTCCTTTTCCCACAAACTTCATTGATCTCCCGTTCAATGCTGCCTGCCGGGACGATGCCTTGCAGGGAATCCAAAAATCTTCTGTTTGCAGCTTTTGATACTTCAGCATACCGGTACAGGTTGGAAATGGATTTTCCCATGGGAACCCAACGTTTGGAGACCGTCCCATCCTGATGGTGGACATCCTTATAAACCTTAAATTCCCTTGGGTCATTGATTGTCATTTCCACACGCAGGCAGCTGAATTTATCATACATCTTGATACTGTTTGACTTCATTTTGAATTTTATCCTCCAGCCAGCCGGACGTTTACGGTAATCGGAGACTGCTTCTCCCTGAAACTTGGGGTCAAGTTTACGCCCGAGAAAGGAAAAAACATCGGTGCATCTGAAGTCGTAGAATGCGTGCCCAACCAGGGATGGATAGATATCCTCCAGAGCCTCGCGGCTTTTAAACATGACATCGGTTGCGAACTCGCATTGGTCTACACACCAGTAATAACCCTGGTGGAATGTTTTTTCGATGGTATCAAGATAAGGGTTCACTTTATGCGCAAAGAGATCAAGCTGCCGGCAGAGGGATTTGGAATCAAACTTGTCCGCAAGCTCCTGTGCTTTCGCAATGTTGCTGATCTCATAAAAAGAATTATCATACATCTTGTACGCGATCCCGTTTTCATCGAAAACGTGCTTCATCATTTCGCGTCCATTGATGTAGATCTGGATCAGGAACGGAAACCATGTCTGCAGTTTCACATGCATAAAGCCAAAATGCTTATCCAGGTAATATAAGTAATAGTATTTGCATTTGCGGTCGACATTACGCAGCTCCAGTTTGCCATCCTTGTTCTTAATGGGCTGAAGTGTCTGGCAGTATTCAACAACAGAAAGAATACAGACCAATCCCTCTTCTACCGGGTCATCCTTTAAGATCTCCATGGCGGTCTGTTCTTTCGGGATTTTTGCGGAGGTAAGATATCGCAGGGGGCGGTGCGTTTCCTCTGCCATTTTTTCAACATGGGCAACAATATCAGAGGTCACCTGGTTGGCATAGGCGGAAAAATCTTTCAGCAGGACATTTTGTTCAGAAAGGAAAAAACCTTTGCCAGAGGCAGAGAAGAACTGACGGATATGTCCTTTGATGATCATTCTGTCAAAAAATGCAAATGTACCATTGATTTTATCTTTAAATTGTTCTAATATAGTGTTCATAGGGTCATCCTTTCGTATGAATGCTACTGGGGAATTAAGTTCCCGATTGATGATTGGTACACAGATACCGTAAGTGCATTATAGCACATGCATCAACGATTGGATGATCCTTTTTATTTGAAATTAACTATAAAAGTTTGATTGCAGCTATAAGCTGCGCTATG
>NZ_KE159779.1 GCF_000403455.2 Dorea sp. 5-2
CTCCATCTTAAAGCAGAGATTCCATACATTACAGTCCATGGGAAAGGGGATAAATACCGGAATGTCCCACTAATGCAAAAAACATGCCGGCATTTGAATCGGTATCTGGAAGAATTCCACGAAGAAACAAACAGTAAGGTACCTCTCTTTTATGCAACGGCCTATGGTCAGAAACACCATTTATCTTCTGATACAGCAGAGAAGCTAATCAAAAACTGCTGTTTGGCGGCAGGAAGCAAAGGAATCAAAATGCCTGATTCGTGTCATTGTCATATGGTTAGAAAAACAAGGGCAATGGATCTTTATCAATCTGGTCTGCCTTTAGCACATATCCAACAATTACTCGGGCATGAAGAGATATCAACAACATCTGGTTTTTATGCTTTTGCAACATTAGATACTTTGGCAAAGTCTATGGCTAAAACGGAAGGTTGTGATGATTTACCGGAAAAGAAATGGAAAGATCCAAATGTAATTAAAAAGCTCTATAGTCTATAGAAAAACTATGCCGATATTTTACAAGAAAAAGCCGATGTATCTGGTCTTATTCAAAAATATCGGCATAGTTCATTTGTCGGAATAGTCGACACTATGCCGTTATCGGCATAGTGTCGATAACGGTTCCAGCTACTCGAACGGGCAGCTTTCTCTCATCTGCGGCTCCATCGGAACGGTCCTTTTACATACAAAAATCCGGGATGGCGCATCCAAGGCTAAGATAGAACGCCAGTTCCGGACACTCAAGGAAACCTGGCTCTATACCCTGGATCTGGATTCCTTAAGCTCCCTGGCACAGTTCAATGGACTCCTTAAGGATTACATGCGCTCCTATAATACTTCCCTCCATTCCGGCATCGGCACTACACCCCTTTCCCGTTACCAGCAGACCCGCGCTTCCATACGGACACCTGCGTCCAGGGAATGGCTGGAGGAATGTTTCCTGAACCGCATTACAAGGAAAGTGAATAAGGATTCTACCGTCTCCATCGACAAGGTATCCTATGACGTCCCTATGCAGTTTATCTCATCAAAAGTGGAGATCCGCTTCCTCCCGGATGACATGTCCTCCGCCTTCATCCTTTACGAAGGGGTGCATTATCCCATCCGCCCTACGGATAAGAATGAGAACTGCAGGACGAAGCGCAACAATACACCTGGCATCGACTACTCAAAGTTAGGGGGTGGCTGTTGATGTTCCGTTCTTACTATGGATTGTCTTTCAATCCTTTTGACAAACAGATGGCCCGGGAAAAAGACCGTTTCCTTTCCAGGGACATCTCTGAGATGCTCTCCCGGCTGGATTACCTCAAGGATACCAGGGGCATTGGTCTGTTCACGGCACGCCCGGGCATGGGGAAGTCTTTTGGACTCCGCTGTTTTGCAAAGGGGCTCAACCCGAACCTTTACCATATGGAGTAC
>NZ_KE159780.1 GCF_000403455.2 Dorea sp. 5-2
TAATAATCATCTGCGGCAAGATCATCGTTTCCTTTTTCATCTGCTTCTTTGCTGAGAGTGTTTATAATGTCGCTCCAGTGAGTTAGATTTTTTGATGCAACCATCTTTCCAGTGGGGGTCAGATCAGTATTTTCAGCTATTTTTATGAGCTCCTCTTTTTCACCGTGTCCCCAGGAGCCAATCATGAGTATCCGGTTTAGTTCTTCATATAGTACGTACAGTTTTCCGTTTTCCCAGTCTTTGTCGGCAGAGTATCTGACGCGGATATAGACAGCATCGCGCCCGTCTATAGTAAGGGGCTGTGCATCACTAACAAATGACATGGACAAGGGCTCAGCTTCATCTGCCAGTACAGGCTCGCTTATCCAATAGCCGGCGTCATGGCTCTGGTTTACGTAGTATTCTTTTTCTGGACTGTAGGTAAAGCCTTCCGGAATATAATTGGCCTCCATCGTCACCTCTTCGATCTCTTCTGGCAGCTCCTTTTCAGTGGAAATACGAAGGGTTCTCTGATATTCCTTGTCATTGTTTAAATGCAGCTGGTAGATCCGCTCAGCGGCCAGTACTGTTCCGCTGATACATAGAATTGCGGCTGCTGCAATTGCGGCAATTTTTTTGAAGGTGAGGGGCTTTCTCTTTTTCCCTTTTAAATGAGTTACAGTGATATTGGCGCTTTTCTGTTGTTTTAGAAATTCTAATGTTTCTTCTGTCCGCTTTTTCACTATATCTGGTGCCGCCGTATTTTTATAAATATCGCGTATTTTCTGTTCATTGCCGTGGTTTTCTGTTTTCATAAGAATTTTAATACCTCCTTCCGTCCTCTTGCAAGACGTTGCTTTACTGCGTCCTCTGAGATCTCAAGAATCTGGGAGATTTCCCGGATGCTGTAGCTGTCGCCATAATATAATGCCATAACAATACGGTTCTTCTCGCCAAGATTCTGTATCATTGACTTGAACATAATGTTTGCCTCCATAGTTTCGGCACCGGGTTCGGGGATCTGCTCCAGACTTTCTGCCGGGCGGCTTTTCCGCAGTATGTCGCTGCATTTGTTGATCAGGATCCGGATCATCCAGGTTTTAAAGTACTTTGGTTCTTTTAAATCTTCAAGCTTTTCAAAGCCGGTAAGAAGCGTTTCCTGGATGGCGTCCGCAGCATCCTCGTCATTGTACAGCCTGCTTCTGGCAACCCGGTAGAGGGAATCCTGGCAGATACGGATCAGTTCGCCATATGCGCCGGCATCTCCCTGCTGTGCCTGTTTTACTAAATTAATCATTTTGTGCATGTCTCCATGTTTTCTGAATT
>NZ_KE159781.1:0-6632 GCF_000403455.2 Dorea sp. 5-2
TATGGTGAATACCATTGTTTCGATACCCGGCTACGTCCATCTGTACCGCTCCCTTCTGCGGTTCTATGATATGCCGGAGAATGAGGTCCGGGAAATGCTCTATCTTCTGAACACGGCAAACCTGGACTGCTACGAGTATTACCACCCGGAACGTGACGTGATCCAGAGCGGGCCGGTGGCCTTTAGCGGCTGGCTGGAGCATGAGGATTACCGCCCTTACCGGACGGAGGTACAGCTTTATAAATCCCTGCTGTTCTTAAAGCGCAGCATTGACCGGGACCTGATCGTGACCTCACAGCGGGAGGCGCTGCAGACGCTGCGGTGTATCATTTCCAACCTGGAATACCGCTTCTACAAGGCGTATGGCATGGAAATCGAGGACAAGCGGACCGTGTACGGGGAATGTACCTACCACCTGGTCCCCAGGGAGGACGAGCCCAGCGTGTGCCTGATGCATGACTGGATTTATCTGCCGAGCGCCTGAAATACGGTGGATAAGGGATATAGTGCGTATTTTGTTCTGCTTCAAGTAAAACTGTCCAGGATTCTATACAGTATTCGGGACAATCCATTTTTCAAAGGAGGGATGCCATATCACACAGCAGAAAGTCAATGCCGTATTTAACGCGCAGGTGCGGCTCTGTGCCGACACACTGCAAAAGAAAACGAAGGAATATACCGGGGACGATACGGACCGGCTGGGGGCTTTTAAGGCGGCGGCAGCCTTGCAGCACACCACGCCGGAGCGCGCCCTTGCCGGGATGCTGGCGAAGCATATCGTTTCCCTGTATGATATGTGCTTTGACAATGATACGGATTACGGGATAAGCACATGGGAGGAAAAGATCACAGACAGCCTCAACTATCTGTTCTTACTGAAAGCCATTGTAAAGGAGGGACATACCAATCAAACGGATTGAAGTAAAAATATTAAACTGCCAGGCGGCCAGGGAGGCCGAGAAAAACATGGTCTTTGCCGCCCGGCTCACCCAGAGGGGACATAAGATCTCCACAATGGACGACCTGATGGCCCTTTATGAAAAATCGTTCAGTGATGATACTGTGGCGGCCATCAGCGCCCTTCCCCACCCGACGGTCCAGAAATTTGCGGTAATTACCATTGCCGTTGTAGGGGCAAGCAGGCGGTTCCTTTCGCAGATCACCCGGCACCAGAACGAAGTAAAGTTTATGAGCGCGTCTTTGCAGTACAGCAATTATGCGGGGCAGGCGGATTTTGCCATACCTTATGAGATTATAACCGCCACGGCTGCGGTCCGGGAACTGTACTTAAAAAGCTGCCACGAAGGCATGGGCTGTTACGAAAAGCTGTGCGCCGAGGGGATCGGCCATGACGCGGCGGGATATGCCACACCCCAGGGACTTCGGAATGTGCTGGTTATCAGCGCCACGCCCTATCAGTGGAAACACATCATCGGCCAGCGGGTATGCCGGCGCAATACGGACGAGACCCGGATCGTGCTCTTAAAAATCTGGCAGGAGCTTTATACTTTAAGCCCGGTGCTGTTTGCCCCTGATCTCACAGGCCCCTTCTGCCAACAGGACAAATGCCTGGAGGGGAAAATGACCTGCGGAAACATGCTGAAAGCGGATATGACGCCTGGAGATATTCTGAAAACGGACTATCCGGCGCTTTTGGAAGGAGGCGGCGCATGAAGATCAAATTGATCGACTTTGGCGTGCCGGAGGACCGCCGCCCTTTCCGTCCGCATGGGAACGATGCCGGCGCGGATGTTTACATGCCCTATGACTGTACTTTGCAGCCGGGCGAGATCGCAAAGGTCCCTCTTGGATTTGGGATTGAAGTGCCGGACGGATATGCAGGCTATGTATTCCCGCGCACCAGCATGGCGGTAAAAGGGCTGGTCTGTGAGCTGCCGCCGGTGGATTCCGGCTACCGCGGGGAGATTCACGCGATCATCAGCAATGTAAGCAGCCAGACCCAGGAGCTTTCCAAAGGCTCCCGCGTGGGCCAGCTTGTAATTACTCCGGTTGTGATCGCAGATTTTGTTACAGAGCTTGGCGAGCAGCGCGGCACAGATGGGTTTGGAAGTACAGGAAAATAAAAAAGTGACATTCCGGGAGTGATTCTTGGCTTATCGCCGGTAGTGGGATTGGGCATATCGGGGGGATTGCAGGATAAAATAAAAGAAAGGCAGCAAAAAGCGGCCAGCACCGTGGCCGCTTATTTTCTGCTATTGAGTTCTTTCATAATCCCTAGGATATAAGAAAGTGACCTGGAATCCAGTTTTTTTGCCTCTGCAATAAATTCCTGCAAGGCTTGCGGGGCCGGGTTCCCCTCGTCAAAAAATTCCTGGGGCGTCACGCCCAGATATTCACAGATGTAAAGGAAGGACTGCATGGAGGGAAGGGACTTTTTGTTTTCAATGTTGTTAATGTAGTTATTTGCCTGTCCCAATGACAATGACATATCGCGTGCAGACACGCCTTTTTGAGTCCGCAGCTTTGCCAGCCGTTCCGGGACGAAATTTTCATACATTGCCTTTACCTCCTATTCCGTAATAGATTGTACCTTACACCCTGTCCTTATTCGCAAAATAAAAAAGGGTATTTGCGTTGAAACGCTAAAATAAATCTATTATAATTTGAGAAATAAAGAATAATAACTATCGGATGGAGGAAAAGAAGATGGAAGGAAAGACATGCTGTGTCACCGGGCACAGGGATTTACCCCAGAAAGAGATAGGCCATGTAAAGGCGGCCCTGCGGCGTGAAATTGATTCTGCCGTTGCGGACGGGTTTACCCGCTTTATGAGCGGCTTTGCGGACGGCGTGGACCAGTATTTTGCAGAGATCGTACTGGAAAAGAAAAAGACGAATCCGGCGCTGGAGCTGATCGCGGTTGTTCCCTACCAAAAGCGCCTGGACAGCCTGATGGAAAAGAGCCGGACTTATGAAATGCTGGAGGCCTGTGCGGATGTTGTTGTCATGCAGGAAAAATACCACCCCAGCGTCTATTCCCACCGGAATCGCTACATGGCTGAACACTCAGACAGGGTGATCGCCGTGTATGACGGGAGGGAAAAAGGCGGCACGGTCAGGACAATCCGGTTTGCGCACCAGATGAAGAAAGAGCTGCGGGAAATCCCGGTTGGGGAGATTATCCTGCCAGGGCAACCCGGAGCGAGAAGAAAATGAAATAACAAAAAACTGATACTTGATGATACGCTCACTTTCCGGTGGGCGTTTTTCTTTACCCAATTTTAGGAGGATTTTTTATGTGGAGCATGATTACACACTTTCTTACATTCACTGGAGGAATGTCTGCCGGCGTCGTGCTGATGTGTCTTTTACAAGCCGGAAAGCAGGAAGATGAATGGTCAGAAAACAGGAAACGGGAGGAAAATGAATGAACCAGGAATTTGCAGAATATATCAAAAACCATATACGGGAATATCTGCCGGCGGACTACCAGGATGCAGATATTTCCTTAAAAGAAGTCACAAAAGGGAATGACCGGACCCTTACCGGGCTCATCATCCGAAGGGACGATGAAACGGTTACGCCAACCATTTATCTGGAGCACTATGGGGAACAGTTTGGAAAAGGCCGTCCGATGGAGGACATAATGAAGGAAATCGCACAGATAAAAATGGAGAGCAGTTTGGAGCTTCCTATTGACGTGAAGGGATTGGAGGATTATGAAACAGCCAGGCCGCTGCTTGCTATCCGTCTGTGTGACCCGGAAAAGAATCAGGAATATCTGAAAGACAAACCCTGTACCGCATGTGGGGAACTGGCGGCAGCTTACCGGATTCAGGTCATGGAGGGCAGCGAAGGGACAGCTTCGGCTATAATTACAAATGACATGCTGGGACTTTGGGGGATTACGCCGGAGCAGCTTCACCATGACGCAGTTACAGCAGAAAATGCCAGGAGCCCTGTCTGCTTATATACGATGCATGATGTGATGTCAGAGATTATGTTTTCTGCTAAACCTACGAATCTGTTTAACCAACCGGAACCGATAGAAACTGGCGCTGTGCCTATGTATGTCCTGACGAACCAGAGCAGATTGGATGGCGCCGGGGTCCTGGCGCGGGATGGCGTACTGGATAAAATCGGGGAGCTGGTCGGTTCCGATTTTTACGTCCTTCCATCATCCATCCATGAAGTCCTGATTGTGCCGGATAACGGGAATATGCAGGCAAAGGAACTGGAGGATATGGTAAAAGAAGTGAATGCTTCCCAAGTGGCGCCGGAGGATTTGCTCTCCGATAAGGTGCAGTATTATGACCGGACAGCGAAAACCCTGGGGCGGAAACAGGAAAAAGGGCTTTTGGAGCGGCTTTCCGCAAATAAAGCAAAGATCCGGGAAAAGGAGGCAAAGGAACCCAGAGAAAGTCAGAAAACCCGGCAGGAACCGGGCTTATAAAGGGCGGCTGCCATGCTGGCTTTTCTATTTCAAAGAAATGGAGGTTTACAGGAATTGAAGTTAGTAATTGCGGAAAAGCCCTCCGTCGCCATATCGCTGGCGGCGGTCCTGGGCGCGAATGAGAAAAAAGACGGCTACATGGAGGGCGGCGGTTATCTGGTAAGCTGGTGCGTGGGGCACCTTCTGGAGCTTGCGCAGCCGGAGGCTTACGGAGAACAGTATGCCAAATGGCGTTATGGCGATCTGCCGATCCTGCCGGAAGAATGGAAATACGAAGCGCCGAAGGATAAGAAAAAGCAGCTTGACCTTCTGTGCCGGCTGATGAAAGACAAACGGGTGGATTCTGTGGTGTGTGGTACCGACGCCGGACGTGAGGGCGAGCTGATCTTCCGTCTTGTCTATCAATATGCCGGATGCAGCAAACCAATGGAACGCCTCTGGATTTCCAGTATGGAGGATGCGGCAATCCGGGACGGCTTTGAACACCTGCGTCCTGGCAGCGACTACGATAAGCTCTATGACGCGGCGGTCTGCCGGGCCGGGGCTGACTGGCTGATCGGCATTAACGCCACCCGGCTTTTCTCCGTCCTGTATGGCACGACGCTGAATGTGGGGCGGGTAATGTCGCCAACGCTGGCGCTTTTGGTACGGCGGGAGGCGGATATTCAGGCATTTACAAGCAGCCCCTTTTATGTGCCGGAAATCACCTGCGGCGGCTTTACTGCCTCCGGCGAAAAGCTGCCGGATAAGGCGGGGGCTGAAAAAATCCGTATGGAAAGTGACGGGCAGGCCGCTTCGGTGCTGTCCGTGGAAAAGCAGGTCAAGACGGTACAGCCGCCCCGCCTGTACGATCTGACAACCTTACAGCGGGAATGTAACCGCATTTATGGTTATACGGCTCAGCAGACCCTTGACTATGTGCAGTCGCTTTATGAGAAAAAACTGGCGACCTATCCCCGGACGGACAGCCAGTATCTGACGGAGGATATGCAGGCAACCGCCGCTTCCCTGGTCCTCTGGCTACGGGGCAATACGCCCTTTGGGAAGGGATGCGCCGGGGAACCGGATATTGGCCGTGTGACGGATGGCAGCAAAGTCACCGACCATCACGCGATTATCCCTACGGTGGAGATTACCCGGACGGATTTATCGGAGCTTCCTTCCGGGGAGCGGGATGTACTGACGCTGATTGCCGCAAGGCTCCTTTCTGCCACGGCCCAGGCCCACCGGTTTGAGGCGGTAACAGCGGTTCTGGACTGCCGGGGCCATTCCTTCACGGCAAAGGGAAAAACCGTGCTGCAGACAGGATGGAAGGAAGTGGAACGCCTTCACCGCATGGGCCTGAAACAGTCTAAGACGGAAGAAAAAGAAAGTGAAGATGCTGCCCTGCCTCCGCTGCAGGAGGGCCAGACCTTTGAAAAGGTGTCTGCCGGCGTCCGGGAAGGCAAGACATCCCCGCCGAAGCACTATACGGAGGATTCCCTTCTGTCGGCTATGGAAACGGCGGGCACCGGGGATATGCCGGAGGATGCCGAGCGCAAAGGTTTAGGTACGCCGGCTACCCGTGCCGCCACGCTGGAAAAGCTGGTATCTGCCGGTTTTGTGCAGCGGAAGAAAAAGCAGCTTATCCCCACGGAAAAAGGCACGAACCTGATTTTGGTCCTGCCGGATAACATCAAATCGCCCATGCTCACCGCAGAATGGGAATCCATGCTGAAACAGGTGGAGCGCGGCGGGGTCCCGGCAAAAGACTTCATGGATGGGATTGCAGATATGATCCGGGCGCTCGTCAGAGAACATACCGCGCCGGAGGAACGGTTTGCCGGGCTGTTCCCGGATGCGAAAGAAAACGGGCGTGAAGCTGTCGGCACCTGTCCCCGCTGCGCCAGCACTGTGTATGAGGGCAAAAAAGGATTCTTCTGTGATAACCGGGATTGTGCCTTTGCACTCTGGAAAGATAACAAATTCTTTTCCAGTAAGAAAAAGAGCATTACAAAGTCTGTGGCGGCGGCCCTTCTGAAAGAGGGCCGCGTTTCCGTGTCCGGGCTTTACAGCGAAAAGACGGGAAAGACCTATGACGCGGTGGTGCTGCTGGATGATACAGGGGGAAAATATGTGAATTTCAGGCTGGAATTTCCGGCGAAGAAAGGCAGGGGGAAATGAGCGGGCCGCCCTCACGGGAATTAACCAGACAGGAACGGGCGGCGATCCGAAGGCT
>NZ_KE159781.1:6863-20789 GCF_000403455.2 Dorea sp. 5-2
TGCATAAATGGTGGACCGGCTCTTTCTGCCGCTACTTCCGGGAGGCGGTGCTGCCGGTGGACCCGGCGCTGGAATCTGCCATTACCGGCGAGGACACTTCCCTGAAACAGAAAACCTGCCCGGTCTGCGGCAGGGCATATCTTCCCACCACCAGCCAGGCATATTGTTCGGATTCCTGCCGCGCCTTTGCCAGACGGAAATCCGAGCGGGAACGCAAGCGCCGGATCAGGCAGAACCAGAGGTAATATGTCCGCAACTTAACCAAAAAGAGGCTTGATTTTCAAGGATTTCAGAACCCGGTTTGAGGGGCGGCTGAATAAGAATACTCCGGCGCCCTGAAGCAGCCCTAAGTTGCGGACAGACAGAAAAATCGGGAGGGGTGTTTATCGAGAAAGTAAAAATACCGGTCATACCGGAAATTATGCGGATCGACACATGGACGCAGGCCATTGACATACAGCAGATTGACAACCGGCGCTTCATGTATAACCCGGACACAGGGCTATTGGTCTTAGGCCGGCAGTATGCAGTGACAAGTCTGTTGGATTCCAGCCATGCCGGTGAGCTTGCGGCTGCCGGCATTACAAAGGATTATGACGCGTTTGTCCGGGGCTGGGTCGGTACCGGAGGGGATTACCCTGTAGGAGTGATCCATTTTGCGCCCAGCGTGGATGCAAGGAATATAGAATTATTTGACCGGGCATTTGACACTTTGAAAATGTTTGCGGATAACGGGATCATGTACGGGACTGTGATCCGTGGATTCGGGAAGGAATGGGAACAGCCGGCCTCTGCCATTTTAACGGATATGTGGCAGCCGGCAGTAAAGCCTTCCGTCCGTAAGCAGCTAAAAAAACAGCCGGAGGCCAAAGCCATCCGGCAGAAAACCAACCATCAACAGGAACGATAGGAGGCGGTTTTATGAATATCAACACGATCACAACCGATGACCTGCGGGGCATGGAGGGCAAAGACGGCCTGATCCTGCAGGGCTGCGGCGGGGATTTGAAGGAATGGGTGGACGGGATCAATGATATGTTCACCGAGGCGGGCATTTTGAAGGACGGCAGTAAATTTGAGGACGTTTCAGCTTTCCAGTATGGGGAGCTTACCTGCCTGCTCTACCCTTTCGAGGATGTAAAGCTGGACATCGGGAAACTTGCCATCTGGCGGTTACAGACCCATGCGGATTTCGGGGGTACCTGGCTATCCGATTTTGTACCGAACCGTCTGGGCGGCTTTATCAGTGAGCCTTCGCCGGAGCCGGAGAAACCGGACTGCGCGTTGATCGGCCAGGACGGGAATGTTTTCAACCTGGTAGGGATTGCGGCCCGCACCCTCCGCAGGAATGATATGGCGGACCAGGCAAAAGAAATGTCGGACCGGGTGTTTGCTTCCGGCAGCTACCATGAGGCGCTGAACATCATCGGCGAGTATGTCAATATCACGGATTCCGAAAGGGAGCCGGAGCACAGGGCCTCGGTCCGGCAGCAGATAAAAGAAACAAAGACGGCGGAACCGGACAAAAAGCAGAAAACGCCGAAACAGCAGGAACGGTAAGGAGGGTCAGGATGGGAAAAGAAAAAGTATACGGCGTGTGGGCGGTCCGCAGCGGCTCTTCCATTTTTGGACGTGCGGAGGGCTGGTGCAAAGAGGACGGAAAGCCTCTGGAATTTGATTCTGAAAAAGCCGCCCAGGATTATGCGGACGAAGCCGGCCGCCATGCCACGGCGAATGTCCGCTACTATGTGGAGGAAAAAGAGCCGGAACCGGGCGCAATTAAAAAACGTGCGGCACAGCCGGATTTGGATGCCCGCGCCCATGAGGAAGTGGCGCCGAGAAATGACGCAGCGGAAAAGCGCAATGAGATTCCCGGCAGGCAGATCATGCCGGAGGCGGACCCATTGGTGGGAATCCGCTCTGCGGTCCACAGCAACTATGCGGGCATGGTCGCCATGCTGGGCGCAGATAACCGGGTGTACCTGGGACGTGAGGAACGCTGCCACTATCAGGATATGCAGGCGTCTTATTATGACAACCAGGACGGCTCCCTGTGCTTTGTCTGCGACCAGCCGGATATGTACTATTTTCTCTATGGGGAGGGCTGGGCGCATACCCAGGCGGAAATGCTGGAGCGCGGCCTTACCCTGGGCCAGTATGAAGAATTTGCAAGGCTCCGGGACGGCGTGCTCTCACAGTTTACGCCCCATAGGGAGATCATGTTTGCCGGACAGCCCTTCCAGGCGCCGGAGAGCTATCTGCGTAATGCGGAGCTTTACGAGGAAGGACAGACCGGCAATTACAATATGCTGGACGGACGCCTCAACAACGAACCGCCGGAGCGCCCCGACCTGACGGACGGGCAGACTTACGAGGAAATCCGGGAGCTTGCCCCGGAGACGCTGCCGGAGGAAACGGCAGAGAAACCTTCCCTGATGGAACGGCTGAAGGCGGAACGTTCGGAGCATGAAGCAAAACAGGCAGCGCCGTTGATGGCAGAGAGGGAACGCTGATGGGCGCGGTAAGGTTTGAGGGCGTGGATATACTGGACAGCCTGGGGCAGATCATGGAGCTGCACACGCAGCATTATAAAGATGATTTTGACCTGGATAAAGAACTGATCCCAAAGCTGGCTCTATCGGGAGAACCGGAGGACCGGCGGCTTCTCTGGATGTCGAGGCCGTGCGGCACCTATACCCTGCGGGAATGGGAGGTCTATCTGGAGGGCAGCCATGCAAATAATGTGTGGAAGTTTTACCATGAACAGACAAAAGACCCGGTTCTTGCCTATGCCCTCTCGATCAAAGACGTGCAAGACGGAAAAGTGGTCGGCGATATATACCCGCTTGAATATGGGGCTCATGTGGAACGGGTAAAGTTGCTGACCTGCCCCATTGGTAAAGTGGCCGTTGTGTTTGAGGACGGAGCCAGTATCACGCTTCCTTATCAGGATCGGAGACAGCTTATGAATGAGCTGATGCCGGTACATGGGAGCCCAAAGTCGATAACCGATCTGCCGGAGAATGAACGGGAACTTGCCGTAATCCTGAAACGGGAACGGCTCAAACGCTCCTGCCATGCCACAAATGGCAATATAAAAGAATATATTGACGGCCTGAAAAAGAATACCTTGCGCGGAAGGCTCAAAGAGTCCCGGACAACCGCCCCCACCCATAAACCGCCTGCCCCGAAAAAGGAGCCGGAACGATGAAGGGCGGGCATAATAAAAAATCCGTCCGCACAGAGTTCGTCATGTCCGAGCAGGATGCGGAGCTGGTAAGGGAACGCATGGCGGAGCTCGGCATTACCAACCTGTCCGCATATCTGCGCAAGATGGCGGTTGACGGTTATATCATTCATCTGGATATGAGCGACATCCAGGAAATGATACGGCTCCTTCGTATCTGCTCCAATAACCTGAACCAGTATGCCAGACGCGCCAATGAGACCGGAAGTGTTTATTCTGCCGACGTGGACGATCTGCGCACCCGCCTGGACAGCCTGTGGGACGGCATGGATAAGCTGCTGCGGGGATTTGCGAACATTTCGTAAACAGGAAGAACCGCCGTTGCTTTCCGCAGGCCGGCACGGTAAAATTTTACTGGAGGGGTAAATATGCTTCTCTTTGAAATACCCTTCGGGCATACCTGGATGTCCTGAAAAAACGGACATGGAATTAGGAAAGGAGGCGGACGTATGCGCCTGATTGGCAAACTGCTAGCACTTCCCTTTGTAATAGTTACAGGGATTCTTTATCTGTTCTGCAAATTTCTTGTTGTGGTTTCCGGCGCCGTGCTGGGAATTCTGTCAGGGATTGTTTTTCTGGCGGCGCTGGCGCTGTTCTTCGCAGCCGGGTTCTGGCCGGGAATGTCCTGGCTGGTGATTGCGTTCCTTATCAGCCCTTACGGCCTGCCGATGGCGGCGGCCTGGCTGGCCGGCATGATCGGCGGCGTGAATGGCGCCCTGAAAGATTTTATATTTGGTTAAACAGTTTCGGCGGGGCGCATTGGCAGCCCCGCCCTTTTTCTATAATTATGGCTGTCTGTTACGGCAGCTTTTTGATTGGAGGGATTTCATTGAAAGATACAACGCCAATTTATTTCCATTCTGCTGCCTATGCGCATGAGCATGGGGAGCTGGATCAGTACCACGCTTCCCACAAAGCAAACATTGCGTGCAGGGAGGCAATCGAACAGGCCATTGCGGACAACTACCGGGACAACCGTTTAGGCACGGCATGTGTGCAGCAGGTCTTACAGCAATTTGATCCTGGACGGATTTTTTATGTCCTTGCCAACACGGTCCGGCAGAAAGATCACGACGGGCGCATTTCACGGGACAACAAAGCATGGGCGCAGACGGTTCCGGTCTGTGAGGATAAGGACGGTTTTGGATATGACCGGAATGTCTGCTTTGCCGTGGACCGCTGCAATCCCGGACTTACCGACCTGTTTCTCTCCCAGGCCAGGCGGGAGTGTGCGCCGGCCCAGGAGCAGAAACCATCCGTGCGTGACAGCCTGAATAAAAATGCCGGGCAGCAGGCGCACAGTGACAGGACGAAAGCAAAAAAGGAGCCGGAGCGGTAACAGGTCCTATATTGGATTAAGGGGGTGACAGATATGGCAACCACTCGGCTCATGCCGCTGCATGTTGGGAAAGGCCGGGATGTTTCCACGGCCATAGCGGACATCATTGACTACGTAAAGAATCCGCAGAAAACCGATTATGGGAAATTCATTTATGGCCATGAGTGCGACACCCGGACCGCTGATGCGGAGTTCCTTTTATCCAAACGGCAGTATGCGAACCTGACCGGAAGAAGCCGGGGCGCGGATGATGTGATTGCCTACCATCTCCGGCAGGCGTTCAAACCCGGCGAGGTCACGCCGGAAGAAGCGAACCAGATCGGGCGGGAGCTGGCATTGAAACTGACGAAGGGAAACCATGCTTTTGTTGTCTGTACCCATGTGGATAAACACCATGTCCATAACCACATCATCATAAATTCTACCACGCTGGACTGCCAGAAAAAATTCCGCAACTTCTGGGGCTCTACTTGGGCGATCCGGCGCATGAATGACAAGCTGTGCCTGGAGCATGGGCTTTCCATTGTAGAGAATCCGAAACCCAGCCGGGATCATTATGGCACATGGATGGGAAGTCAGAAACAGCCTTCCCACCAGGAGCGGCTGCGACAGGCTATCGACGCAGCCCTGGAAGAAAAGCCGAAGGACTTTGAAGAACTTTTGAAAAAGCTGGAGGCGGCTGGGATTGAAGTCAACCGGGAGCGAAAGCACCTTCGTTTTCGCCTGTCACCTGATGATAGATATACCCGGTGTGACACACTGAAAGGCGACTATACCGAGCAGGCCATCAAAGAACGGATCGCCGGCACACGGACGGCAAAGCCGCGCCGTATTTCTCCCCAAAAGCCGGTTTCCAAAGTCGGGCTGCTGGTGGATATTGAGGCGGCAATCCGTTCCGGCAAAGGTCCGGGATATGAACGCTGGGCGAAGGTGTTCAACTTAAAACAGCTCTCTCAGGCGGTGATCTGGCTCAAAGAGCATGGCGATATGAACTATGAGGATTTGCAGAAAAAATCAGATATTGCTACTGCTAATTTTAATGCGCTGTCGGTACAGATCAAGGAGCTGGAATCGCAGATGGCCGCCAACGGGGAGCTGCAGAAACAGATCGTAAATTATGCCAAAACACGGACAGTCTATGTGGAATACCGGAAAGCCGGGTACAGCAAAAAATTCCGTGCGGTACATGAAACGGAAATCCTGCTGCACCAGGCGGCAAAGAAACACTTTGACGGATTGGGGATCACAAAGCTGCCCTCCGTTAAATCTCTGCGGGAAGAATACGCCGGGCTCCTGGAACAGAAACGGAAAGCCTATTCTTCTTACAAGCAGGCCAGGGCTGATATGAAAGAGCTCTATAATGTCCGGGCGAATGTGGAGCATTTGCTGGACATTCCCACCGGGCGGGAACCGCAGAGGGAATCGCAAAAGTCACGACAATAGGTTCTCTCCGCTTTTGTTTTTCAGCGTTCCAACGGAACGCGCAGCCATCACCGCAGGTGATGATCTCAGGGGTTTGGGGATATGTCACCAACAAGCATTTAGCAGAAATTCCGGGTACGGGATTTCTGCTAAATACGCAATCTTACGGAAGATTGCATTGCTTGCGAACTTGCTTTCTTCGGAGAAACGAAGTATAATGTTTGTTGGAGGTGCGACTATGGATTATATCACAACAAAAGAAGTTGCTACTAATTGGGGCATATCGGATAGACGAGTTTTACAGTATTGTAATGCTGATCGGATTGAAGGTGCAATAAAAATAGGAAACATGTGGCTTATTCCTAAAACTGCGGAAAAGCCGATAGATGGCAGAACGAGAAAGGGAGGAAGAATCAAAAATGAAAAAGTACAAGATTTTGATTATAGAAGATGATTTCTCACTTGCAGAAGCAATGAAGAAACAGATTGAATCTTGGGGAAACGACGTTTTTAGTATCACAGATTTTCAAAATGTTATTTCTGCGTTTACCGAGTACGATCCTCATATTGTGCTTATAGATATAATGTTACCATTTTTCAATGGCTACCACTGGTGTACTGAAATTCGCAGAATTTCTGATGTGCCGATTGTATTTATCAGTTCTGCTTCGGATAATATGAATGTGATAATGGCGATGAACATGGGAGGGGATGATTTTATCGCCAAGCCGATTGACCTTAGTGTAATGACCTATAAAATTCAGGCGATTCTCCGTCGTGCTTATGATATGGGAACCAAAATTCCTGTTTTAGAACACAGAGGGGCTGTTCTGAATTTGAATGATACTACCCTTACATATAATGGTGAGCGTATTGAGCTTACAAAAAATGATTTTCGTATCTTGCAAACACTTCTTGAGAACAAAGGGAAAGTTGTCAGTCGTGATACCCTGATGACTAAACTTTGGCAGATGGACTCTTATGTAGAGGAAAACACATTAACGGTCAATGTTAATAGGCTTAGAAAGAAACTTGAAAATGCCGGGCTTTCTGACTTTATCACAACCAAAATTGGTAGTGGATATATTGTGGAGTAAGGACTAACCTATGGATAGAGATAAATGGTATAAAATATTAGGCTGCTATTTACGGCAGTACTTATCTGTAACGCTGATTTTTTTTGGATTTATCGGGATTTTCAGTATGATTTTTCGGTTGTATGACCTGAAGGTTGAAGCTGTTCTTTATGCTTCAGGTCTTTGTTTTTTGTTTGCTGCAATCGTTCTTTCTGTGCATTTTTTTTTCTATGTTAGAAATCATTGTGAACGAATAAGGATTCTAAAAAATATTCGCTTGCTTGCGGATGAACTTCCTGAACCCAAAACTCTGGCAGAAAAAGATTTACAGGAAATGAACCGTGTACTAAAGCAGCTATTAGAGATTAGTGAAACAGAACGAAAAACAGAAAAAAAAGAAAGTCTGGATTATTACACCACCTGGGTACATCAAATCAAAACCCCTATTGCTACTATGAAAATGAGGTTGGAAAGTGAAGATACTGATGAACACCGGGAACTTTTGGCAGAGCTGTTTCGCATAGAGCAATATGTGGAGATGGTATTGACCTATCTTCGACTAAGCAGTGAACACTCTGATTATATTTTCAAGGAATATGATCTTGATAAAATAATCAAACAGGCAATTCACAAATATGCTCCACAATTTGTGCGCCGCAGAATCCAATTAAAATATATTCCTATTGACATAAAGGTTTTGACGGATGAAAAATGGTTATTATTCATTATAGAACAGGTTATATCTAATAGTATCAAGTACACACCGAAAGGCTCTATAACAATAACAGTAACACCAGATAGAGTGCTCAAAATAGCTGATACAGGTATTGGTATTGCCACAGAAGATATTCCAAGAATATTCGATAAGGGATTTACCGGATATAATGGGCGCTCTGATAAAAAGTCAACAGGTCTAGGCCTATATCTTTGCAAAACAGTAGCGGATAGGCTTTCTCATAAAATCAGTGTAGAGTCCGCACCGGGTGTTGGAACAGTTATCTCCATTGATTTGCATACCTATAAGCTGACATTGGAATAAGCCACATCTTACAAAAATGTCACACCAAACGGCTGAAATGTCACTCGATTAGATGTCGGACATTTCAGCCATTTTGCTACAATAAGAGCAACCAAAAATAAGGAGGTCATTGAACATGGCTATTTTAGAGGCAAAAAGTTTGCAAAAAATTTATACAACTCGCTTTGGTGGTAATCAGGTAAAAGCACTCTCAAATGTGTCGTTCTCGGTGGAGCAAGGTGAATATGTTGCCATCATGGGTGAGTCAGGATCAGGAAAAACTACGCTATTGAACATTCTTGCGGCACTTGACAAACCTACAAATGGTGAAGTACTACTGGATGGAAAGAGTCTTTCCTCTATAAAGGAAAAGGAAATTTCTGCTTTCCGTCGCGATAACCTTGGCTTCGTGTTTCAGGATTTCAATTTGCTGGATACATTCAGTATCCAAGATAATATTTTTCTTCCGTTAGTTTTGGCAGGTAAAAATCACAAAGAGATGAAAAGTCGCTTGATGCCGATTGCAAAGAAACTTGGGATTACCGATCTGCTTGTGAAATATCCCTATGAGGTTTCTGGCGGTCAGAAACAAAGAGCAGCAGTTGCACGAGCTTTGATTATCAATCCAAAACTGGTACTTGCGGATGAGCCTACCGGTGCTTTAGATTCTCGCTCTACGGACGGCCTGCTCCATGTATTTAACGATATTAACCGTGATGGGCAGACGATTCTGATGGTAACGCACTCCACAAAAGCAGCCAGCCATGCAAGCCGAGTGTTGTTCATTAAAGATGGTGAAGTGTTTCATCAGATTTACCGAGGCAATCATACGAATGAGCAAATGTATCAGAAAATCTCCGATACATTAACTCTGCTGGCAACAGGGGGTGAACAGCATGAGTAATTTTTTCTTTCCTAAACTTGCTGCAAGAAATATCAAGAAGAACAGTAAGACATATATTCCGTATATGATAAGCTGTATTGTTACAGTAACTATGTTCTACATTGTAAGATCATTGTCGCTGAATCCGGGATTTAATATCATGGTTGGTGGAGATACTCTTGCATATATGCTGACTTTTGGAAGTGTTGTTGTGGGCATATTTGCACTCATCTTTCTTTTTTACACAAATAGTTTTTTGCTGAAACGTAGAAAAAAAGAATTTGGCGTTTTTAATATTCTTGGTATGGAGAAATCCCATTTAGCAAAAACAATCGCATGGGAAAATTTTTATGTGATGATAATCAGCATTGCTGGAGGATTGATACTTGGCATTGCATTAGATAAGGCAATGTATCTATTGCTTGCCCAGTTAATTGAGGTAGAAATCCGACTTGGTTTTTTTATCTCTGGAAAGGCGATTCTTACAACAATTTTCCTCTTTCTAACTATCTTTTTTCTGATTTTTCTGAACGCTGTGCGGCAGGTCAGGATGTCTAATCCCATAGATCTGCTCAATGCAGGTAATGTTGGCGAAAAAGAGCCGAAAACAAAAATAGTGACAGCAATGCTGGGGGTTGTTTTTGTAGGAACGGGCTATTATCTTGCCCAGACCACCATAAATCCGGTTACTGCAATTCCTCTGTTTTTTGTGGCAGTCATGCTGGTAATCATCGGCACATATATGCTGTTCACCGCAGGGAGTATCGTACTTTTGAAAGCACTTAGGAAAAATAAAAAATATTACTATAAAACAAAGCACTTTATCAGTGTCTCAGGTATGATTTACCGTATGAAGCAGAATGCAGTGGGACTTTCCAACATTTGTATTTTATCTACTGCTGTTTTGATTATCGTGTCCTCTACTTGTTCCTTAATCTTCGGAATGGATGAAATCGGTCAAACACGTTATCCTAACGATTTTTCCATCTATGTAAATGAAGAATCAACAGAGAAAAGTCAGGAAGGATTGGATAAAGTCCATGAGCTTCAACAGCAGATGGGATTAGATGTCGTTCAGGAGACGCAGTATTCTTATTTTTCCTGTTCCTCTGTAAAAACAGGTGATACCTTTACGGTTGAACGTATTGATCCAAATATAGATATGAACGATATTGCAAATCTCATTTTTGTTCCTCTTGATGATTATAATACTTTCATGGGAACAGAAACGGTGCTGGCTGATGACGAGGTTTTGATTTACTCAAACAGGATGGCATTTGATTATCCTGTACTGAAAGTCTTTGATAAGGAGTATCAGGTAAAAGAAACGCTGGATATGTTCATGGGAAATGGTAAGGTTGCATCCAATGCAGCAAATAGCCATTTCATTGTCCTGCCGAATAATGTCCAAATGCAGGAACTATATGAAAAGCAGAAAGAAGCACTTACCGATATTGCAAGCCAGATTCGTTATTATTATGGCTTCGATACAAATAGCAATGCGGAAACACAACAGACATTTTATGATGCAGTAGCGAATGTATATGAGGTAAATGGGTATCAGGCGACCATTGAGTCAAAAGTGGCAGAAAGAACACGTTTTATCGGTATGTATAGCGGTCTTTTCTTTATTGGTATTTTTCTTGGTATTTTATTCATCATGGCAACTGCGCTGATTATTTACTATAAGCAGATCTCCGAGGGCTATGAGGATAAAGAACGCTTTGTAATTATGCAAAAAGTCGGTATGAGTAGACAAGAGGTAAAAGGAGCGATTAGATCACAAGTCTTAACCATGTTTTTTTTGCCGCCAATTTTAGCTGGCATTCATGTGATAGCTGCATATTCAATGATCACAAAGCTACTCGTATTGGTAAATTTGTTGAACTTAAAATTTTTTATCATATGCACAATCGTCTGTTTCTTAGCATTTATGCTGATGTACTTCCTCGTTTACCTGTTGACGGCAAGAACTTATTACAAAATCGTTAGCAAGTAAGTGAAGAGAAACGGAGGTGGTATCATGGGAAATTAGTTGTTCTGGATATATCTGAATCCGGCAGACAGATTGGTGAGAAACTTTTTGCAGTTCTTAATGCTGATAAGAAAAAAGGGCTGACAGAGTTTGTCCGGGAATATGAGGAAATCCATGTCCCATGTTTCCCTTCAAATCTCCGAGGCAGTAATAATAACCAATCATTGACCGAACTTCGGGAAGGCGAATTGTATGTATGCCTGGAACAAAGACTTGTACAAGTCCGGGAGCAGGTGGTCGATCTGACGGTTAAAGAGTTTGATATACTGGCATTACTGATCCGAAATCCAAAGCGGGTATTCACTTATGAGATGATTATTGAGCTTGTATGGAATGAGGATTATTCTAATTACTCACGAAAAGCTGTCAACAACCACATTAGCAATATGCGGAAGAAACTAAAAATTTCGCCGGATGTGCCTGATTATATTAAAAGTGTGAGCGGTGTGGGATATAAATTTGATATTTAATAAGGCAAAGCTGCAAGTTATATCTATATCTTGTGGCTTTGTTCTTTTTTCTTCCAATTACACGAATACTATCCGCTAATGTCAAAACTTGCGGTCATCTTGGCTGGAAATAGCACAAAACGGGTAAGAATATGGAATTTCTCCTTATATAATGCCCTCAAAGAAAGGAGACTGATAGTAAACAATCTTGCTTGCTTTCTCCTTTGGGGAGGGAAAATCCGGAATGCTATGGAAAATACCGCATGGGATCAGCCTATGCCTTTATTGGAGAACACAATTATTTGGCCCTGCAGTTCATCAAAGAATTGCGGGGTTTTTTGATTCGACAGAAAAATACAAATCCTGGCATATTCCAGTATACTTTTATAATGCTCTGTCTTGGTGCGCGTCTGTGTTTTTGCAGGCGCGCTTTTTTGTACCCTATTTCAGAAAATGCAGGTGTGACAGCCCAGGATGCCGCTCCCCACCCTCTGATTTCGATTTTGCCAGTCAACAAAAAAATCGAAATTGGAGGAATTACCCATGAAAAAAATCAATCTGCGGGATTACTACCCGTTTTATTCAAAAGATACAGTTGTTGAGGTGCCGGGGGAAGTTGCCGATCTGCTTCGGGAATATAAGCTGGCGGAGGCTGCCTATTTCCTGCGTACATATCGACACAAAGCATATTTTTCCCTGGATTATGATGTGAACGTTGAGCGTGATGTTCTAATGGCCGCGTTGTCGCCTCTTGATATTTTGGAACAGAAAGAAGAAAATATCCGGCTGTATCGGGCGCTTGCCTCTTTGCCGGAGAAACAGAAAAACCGGATTTATGCACATTATTTTCTTGGCATGAGCAAAGCGGATATTGCAAAAGCGGAAGGCACTCATAAAAGCCGGATTAGCCGTTCTATCAATGCTGGATTGCACAGTCTGGAAAAAATTTTGAAAAAAAATCCTGATAGACGGCAACTTTAACCTCAAAAATGAAATGAATAATAGAGGGACATATTATCAGGCAGGACAAGCCATAAGGGTGCGGTGGGAACGCAAAGAACCCGGAGCACTCAAACAGTATTTCAAATTCTCTGCCGTACCCTCTACGGCTCCTTGACAACCGAATACACGCTGTTACAGGTACTTCATTCTGTGTTCCGAGCGGCAGATGGGGCGGCGCGGTGACAGGCAGCCTAAGGAGGTGATGAATCCAGGCTGTCCGAGCGGTAAACGCAACCCACGAAACCGGCTGTGGCAGGCCGGGCGCGACAACGACGCAGATCACAATGGTACTTCTTCACGGCTCCCTAAAGACTTGGGGAGAGTTCCTGCGGCGTGCGCCTGCTCTGGCAAAGCGGCGGCGCATGCGGGGCTATGATGCGGCAACGCTATCCGCAGCCTGTAACAGCCCCGCCCTGTTCGTTCAGGGCCTGCCGGGGGGCGTGGCAAATACGGCAGCTGATCGAAATCAGATACAATGGGCCGGGTCTGTGAGTGTATGAGCGCAGGCCCGACTTATTCATGTGGTTTCGATAGCCAGAAATTTTCAGGAAGGAGTTGGTATTATGGAAAATACGGTTGTTGCCGGCAGAACCGGCGCACTGGTGGACATCCGGGAGGTTGCCGTTGATAAGGAGCTTTCCCGTGAGGAACGGATCGCCGAATTTGTACGGCAGATCAAAGACCCTTACCGCTTCAAATGCGGGCGGTTCACCGTACAGGCCAGCTTTGCCGCAGGCGGCGCCACCCTGGAAGAATGTATCAAGGGAATCTTACGGTGAGCCGGATTATTTTAGGAAAAGGGCTGACTTTCCCGCAGGGTCGTGGTACAATAGAAATTGGAAAAGGAATTGAATACGGCACAGCCACACTTCTTGGATTGCGGGGATTTTTCTGCGCAACGAAAGGAGTGTTTTTTTATGCAGGTTTACAAAGCCATTAAGTACATCCGTCTTTCTTATACCGATGATAAGACGGTGGAAAGCGACAGCGTCGCCAACCAGCGGCGGCTGATCGATGATTACATTGCCCGGCACCCGGAGATTGAAGTCGTGGCGGAAAAGATTGACGACGGTTACAGCGGGGTTCTCTTTGACCGCCCGGCATTCCAGGAAATGATGCGGATGATCGAGCAGGGTGAGGCCAACTGTGTGATCGTCAAGGACCTCTCCCGCCTGGGGCGTGAGTACATAGAGACCGGCCGCTATATGCGCCGGGTATTTCCGGCCTACGGCGTCCGCTTTATCGCCATCAATGATAACGTGGACACGGAGAATGACGCTGCCGATGACCTTACCGTATCAGTAAAAAACATTATGAACGAGGCATACAGCCGGGACATTTCCGTCAAGACCCGGAGCGCCCTGGATGTGAAACGGCGCAGCGGTGATTTTGTGGGTGCGTTTCCCATCTACGGATATATAAAAGCCGGTGATAAGCACAAGAGCCTGGAAATTG
>NZ_KE159781.1:24774-51787 GCF_000403455.2 Dorea sp. 5-2
ACGAATTTTGAGCGCCCTGCGGTACAGGAGCTTTTGACGATGGTCCAGGCCGGGAAGATCGACTGTATCATCGTAAAAGACCTCTCCCGGTTTGGCCGTAACAGCATTGAGACCGGATATTTCATAGAGCGGGTATTTCCCCTCTACCATACCCGGTTTATCTCCGTCAGTGATGATTTTGACACCGCCAATTTCAAGGGAGACACCGGAGGGATTGACATAGCCTTTAAGTATCTTATCAGCGAGTGTTACAGCCGGGATATGTCAATGAAAACGAAAAGCGCCAAATACGCAAAGATGCGCCGGGGCGAATACCAGAGCGTCATCTGTCCCTATGGCTACCGCAAGAGCGCAGACGGGCGCATGGAACCGGATGGGGATGTCTCAGGGATTGTCCGGCAGATATTTGAATGGGCGGCTGACGGCAATACTGCCGCCGGGATCACGCGGAAACTGTATGCCATGAATATCCCCACCCCTGGGGAATACCGGAGGGATAAAGGGAAAGGCCACTATAATGTGTCCAGGACACACGGCGTCTGGAGCAGCTCAACGGTCCTGCGGATGCTGGAGGATCAGCGGTATATCGGCACTTATGTGATCGGCAAGCGTAAGGTACAGGAAATCGGCAGCCGCCGCATGAAGCTAAAGGATGAAAGCGAATGGTTCAAAATACCGGACCACCACCCGGCAATCGTAAGCATGGAGCTGTTTGAGAAAGCCAACGCTTCGATCAGGCGTTTCTCCCTTCCGAATAAAAAACGGCGTGACTACCTTCTCCGTGGGAAAGTATTCTGCGGCTGCTGCGACCATGCTATGTCGCTTAGAAATGGAACGTGGTTTTACTGCCGTCACTCCGAAGTGGCAGAAACCCTCCCCTGCCATGGGGTGCGGGTGAAAATGGCTGATCTGGAGCAGGCGGTCCTTGAAACAATCCGGGCACAGATGTGTCCGGCGCTGGGGATTGACAGCAGCAAGGATAAGCTGAATTTGCAGACGGTCCAGCAGGCCGAGCACGAAGAAAAGCTGCGCTCTATTCAGGACAGCAAACGGCAGCTTTATGAACAGTATGCACTTGGAGAGATTGACCTGGAAACCTATCAGGAGCGCAAGGCGGTATATGATGCGGAACTGGTGCAAGCAAGGAATGTCCATGCCGCCATTACCGCACAGACCAGGCAGATACAGAGCGATTATGAAGCAAAGCTGAAACAGCGTGAGATCGTTCAGGAAGTAGGCAGCGCCGACACACTGACGCAAGCCCTGATTGACCGGCTTATCAGTAAGGTCTATATCTTTCCAGGAGACCGGATTGAGATTGAATATGTGACGCAGGATTTCTTAGGAATAAGCGAACCGGGAAAGGAGGCGTGAGCCATGAATACCGTATTAAGCAACTACG
Source organism: Dorea sp. 5-2 (assembly GCF_000403455.2). GTDB lineage: Bacteria > Bacillota > Clostridia > Lachnospirales > Lachnospiraceae > Sporofaciens. The sequence goes on from NZ_KE159781.1 coordinate 26,177, forward strand.
GGCAGCTATGCGGCTGCCCGGAAATCCTCAAAAAAAGTTGTAAATTTTTTTGTCGTGGGCTTGACATACGGGTGCCTGAGATCGTGGATCCGGATCTTCTTGACACCGGAACGCTTTACCCGGATATTGAACGCACTCCGGATATAGTTCAGTTGCTTCGGGAATAACCGGTCGTTCGGATCCGGTTTATACAGGTGTTTTAAGTATTCCTTTATCTCATCTGTCAGGAAGTCCGGTATGTTAACGGTGCGTTCTCCTTTTGCGGTCTTTGGAGGCTGAATGGTATCCCTGCCGGTTAGGTGGTAGAAAGTCTTGTTAATAGAAATCTGGTTATTCTTAAAATCAATATCATTCAAAGTCAGTGCCAGAAGTTCGCCGGCTCTCATCCCGGTATAATACAGTATTTCGAATATGGTATAATATTCTATATTATCCCGGCATTCATGAATGAACAAGGAGTATTCTTCCGGCGTCCAGAAATCTACATTTTGGGTCTTGGTGCTTCCGATCGGCTTCCTGCATGGGGTCCTTTCCAGACCTAAATATTCTACCGCATAAGCAAAAACGGTTTTTAAATAAGTGTTTGCACTTCTAAGATAAGTATCGCTTAATCCCTTCCCCATCATTTCAATCTGCCAGGCGGATATGTCCGCGGGCGAGATGTCGGAGATTACCCTGTCTTTGAAGAACGGAAGAATATGACGATCCATCATGTGGAATCTGGTGTGTGCTGTGCTCTCCCGGATCCGCGGTGTAATATACTCTTTATACTTCTCATACAATGATTCGAAGGTTATATCCGGATTCTTAGCGAATTGTTCCAGGAAGAGCCGTTCCCACTCCTTCGCTTCACGCTGCAGCTTAAAGCCGCGTTTGCATTTCTGCCGTTTCTGTCCCTGCCAATCAGTGTAATAAAACCGGCAGTAGTATGTATTGCGTTCTTTGTCTTTATATACTGGCATTCTATCATCTTCCTTTCATCTGTGCGCGTGGTGGCGGTTTTGAAATGAAAGGATAGTATTTGACATATTTGGAGAGATTGACTATAATATACTTAACAGACTAGCCGAAGGGTGAGTGCACTTCACCCGACCCGGCGAATCAATCAACAGTTACATAAAAAGTAAGCCGTTTCCGAACTTGCCAGAGTACAGGACGGCTTATTTTTTATTTTTCAGATTCAGAATTGCAACAACCAGTGACGCAAATGTCAGTAAGATCATGAATTCCTCATATGTACTCATAAAATACCACACCTTTCTACAGACTCGGGAAAGGGTGGGAGCACGTCCCTCAGCTAGTCGGGTAAGTATATTATTGTCAATGTGCCGTTCGTCCTGCAGGACGAACCAGGAAGCTCCTGATCGGAGCGGTGTATCCCTGATCGGGGGATGGGGATACAGGGTATAGCCGTCCTGTGCATCCCTGAGCTGGTGGATTTACCGAGTAGAGCTGAAATTTCAGCTCTATTCGTCTTTCTTTTGGTACTTTGGTATTGTAGTTAAATCTCCGGCGTAATCTAAAAGTTTATCTTGACCTTTTTCGTTTAGGTGATTATCAAAAATATTTATAAGGATGCTCCTATTTCCACTGTGTTCTAGATATTTGGTTAACTCCTCACCAGTTCTAAATGACCTTCCATTTACCTTTAACGAAGGCGGAGTTGGCATCTCAGCAAGTTCATCAACAGAAATGTTTAGTGCATCAGCAATTTTACATAGAGTATATGGCTTAGGATTTCTTTTTCCATTTTCATATTGAGCAAGATTTTGAGCTGTACAACCTAATTTTTTGGCTAGTTCTTTTTGAGTTAAACCGGCTTTTTTTCTTGCTTGCTGTATTTTTTCAGATGTATTCATTGTATCACCTCTAGTATACACTATCATAAAATCAATCAAAAATCAATCAAAATAAATAAAAGCCTTGACATAACCAATCAAAAGATTTACAATGTAAATATATCAATCGTTTGATTTATAAGGTGAGGTGAGAAAATGAGGTTAGACAAGAGAAAAGTTCAATTGCTTATGGCTGAGCTCGAAATAGGGCAGCAGTCATTAGCAATCCGGGCAGGAATTTCCCGTCAGACGCTTTCAGCAGTCATGAATGGACGGAACTGCCGACCAGAGTTATTAGGCAAGATTGCCAAGGCTCTGAAAGTGAAACCAGAAGAAATAATTGAATAAGATCGTGTGGTGGCGGTTTTGAAATGGAAGGAGGCTTTTACATGTCACAGGAAGAATTTAAGGCAATGGTAGAGGATTTAGTAGCAGAGGAAGAAAAACGCCTGGGAGTGGGGAGCGAGGAGTTCCAGAGACGTCACCGGGAGATCATGGAGCTGATCGGCGCCGCCGAGAGGGCACAGGAAGAAAGGAGGCAGAGAGTGGAGAGGCAATTCATAGGAGCGAAGGAGGTAGCGGAGATTTTAGGAGTATCAGAAAGTAAAGCATATTCTGTAATTAGAGATCTTAACAAGGAGCTGAAGGAGAGAGGCTACATAACCGTCCAAGGGAAAGTCAGCAGGGTATTCTTCCAAGAACGGTGCTACGGGGTGGAGGTGAGCCGTTGACAGAGAGTATGAAAGATTGGGCGCTGCAGTATGCCGGTATGGGTTTTGCGGTATTCCCGATCAAGCCAAGGGATAAGACCCCGCTTACAAGCCATGGTTTTAAAGACGCAACAACCAATAAGGATATGATTTCTTCTTGGTGGGACAAGTACCCGGACGCAAATATAGCGGTTGCCACGGGCAGCAGATCGGGCGGCCTGGTAGTGATTGATCTAGATAGGAGGGAAGACAAGGGAATTGACGGATATGAAACGCTGATAGACTGGCAGAAGGAGCACGGCAATTTACCGGATACATGGCAAAGCATTACAGGCGGTGGCGGATATCATTTATTCTATAGAGATTCTGCAATCAATCGGAGCAGGGCAAAGCTATATCCTGGTGTGGATGTCCGTGGTGAAGATGGTTATGTGGTTGTGCCGCCGAGTATACATAGCAGCGGAAACTGTTATACCTGGGAGATCGGCCCCGGTGACGGCGTAGGGATTACCCAGGCAGATAATACAGTAATGGATTTTCTGATGGGTTCCGTTCCAGAGGAAAAAGAGCAGCATCGTTTTAAGATGGCAGATACCATACCAGAAGGAGAGCGGCATAAGGCATTGATCGCCCTGATTGGTTCGGAGAAGGCTAGAGGGATAGGAAATGATGCAATCAGGCAGACAGTGCGCTCAGAAAATCAAGAGAAATGTATACCGCCATTGACAGATATTGAACTGGAAAAGGAGATTTTCCCGGCATTAACCAGAGATTGGAAGGTTGAGTCGCCATATTATAAAAAAGATAAAGCTGTATTAGACAACGGGAAGACGCGAACGCTTAAAGAAACGCCGGGACTAGCTGTTATATGTCTGTCTGACATAGAGGAAAAAGAAATAGAGTGGATATGGAAGCCCCGGATCCCCAAGGCTAAAATAACCCTTATTCAAGGTGCACCTGGATGCAGTAAAACGACTCTTGTTTGTAGGTTTATTGCAGATCTGACGCAAGGGAAGCCGATTCTAGGGCTAGATGATGGTAATGAAAACCCATTCAGACCGAGACAACCGCTTAATGTGTTATATCAAATTACGGAGGATGATTTTGCGGATACAATTATAAAACGGTTGAGGGTAGCCAGTGCGGATATGAGCAGGGTATTTAATATTGATGAGCGGGAGAACCCGCTTACATTTGATGATCCGAGGATAGAGCAGGCTATAAAGAAATGGAATATAGACGTTGCGGTATTTGATCCGGTTATGTCTTATGTCGGGAAAGACACTCAATTAAATATGGGAAATTCAGTTAGGGCAATCATGAACCCGATCATAACATTAGGGCAAGAAACCGGATGTACATTTATAGTTGTAGCACATACATCTAAGCAGACCAGCGCAGAAGCAATAAACAGGCTGATAGGTTCTATTGATTTCATATCTTCGGCAAGAAGTGTCTTGACGGTCGGGAGAAATCCGAACTGTGAAGAACAGAAAGCACTTGCACATACAAAGGCAAATGCGGGACCGCTTGCACAGACCATACTATATACGCTTGATTATGATGATGGGTTAGTGAAGTTTGCAGGGTATAGCGATCTTACAGATAATGAAATCATTGCACCGAAAGAGCCAAAGAAGCGCGCAACGCCTGCAGCCGATGAAGCGAAAGATTTCTTACTGGATATTTTAAAAGATGGTTATGCCACATCCAAGGAAGTAAATGAAGCTGCAAAAGCAGCAGGTATAAGTATAGGCACGTTGCAAAAGGCAAAAGACGCATTGAAAATCAGAACCAAGCATTATAAAGGTGATCCCAGGCTTTTGTATTGGTGGCTATTACCAGGCAGAGAAGTACCTGAGCGCCTGAGACAATATGGAGAGACTGAAAAGGTGGAAAGAAGTGAGTAAATATCTATATATTTTAACCTTTTCACAATATTGAAAAGGTGTGTATTTGGTTGAAAAGGTAAAAAAGAGTTGAAGTACCTTTTCCGTATCGGTTTTACCTTTTCAAAGTTTGAAAAGGTGTACAAGCCTTGAAAATAAAGGATTTCTTTCACCTTTTCAATGTTACCAGATTATATCAAGAAGAAAGGAGAATAAAATTGAAAAGATTATTTATAGTTGATTACAGTGAGAACGGAGTCTCGAAGCACCAGTGTATTGAATTGGATGGCAATGGAATCGTAACAGATGCAGCAATAGTGACGGCGTGCCATGCCTATGTTGGCATGAATAACGATTTGGATGGAGTATCTGAGGTATTTGTAGATATGAACGCGAAGGAGTTGGAAGAGATTGCACTTACACCGAAGATCCTCTTTCTGCCGAGTCGTCACCTGTACGTGAATGTCGAAGAAGTAAAGCGTTGCGCACAATTATTAAGGGAGGCATAGAAAATCATGACAGAGGGACAAGCACAGATATTAGTAAGTGATATGAACCGGATCGCTGACGCATCGGAACGGATCGCGGACAGCCTGGAGGCATTGACCGAGTGTGTTGGATACATTCCGCCTCTGCCGTATCAGGTGGAAGGCGTTCACTTCATCCGGATCGGCGGGAGCGTTGATACTGAGTAACCAGAAAAGCCCCATAGGTACGCCAATACCTACAGGGCAGCACACAGCCGGAGCCATGCCTAAAACCTCTTACATAGTAACATGATATCCCGGCAGAAGGGAAGGATTTTTATGAAATTTGTTAAAGATTTAGACGAAACATTCCGTTTATTGGCTCAGTGCTGCGGAGGTTCAGTATATACATCAATTGGCACAGATGCAGAAGGCGTTGAAATTGCAGTCCCTATGTTTACAGTGGGGAAATCACAAGATGAAGAAAGAAGAGAAATATCATGAAAGCAACAGAGTATAGAAAGCATATTCATAAAATAGTCGATAGGGTCCATAGTGAAAGGTGCTTGAAGCAGATTTATACAGTAGCACATCGGTTATATCTTCATGAAGCAGCCGAAAACAGCGAAGAGGTACATATGACGGAAAAGGAACGGCTCAAGAGAGATATAAACTCAATACTGGACGGATTGAACGAAGGGAAGTTAAGTGAAATTTACATCTTTTTGTATTATTATTTTGGAATTGGTGGAATCAAATGAGTGTTAAGATCAGGATCTCCTTCACCGAGGATGAAGAGCTTGCCGGAGTGATCCGGCTTCTCTCCCCGGCTCTAAAGTCCTATAAGGTATCTGGAAAGAAGGAAGGGAAGTACCGAAACGCCTACGTTGATCTGCATCCCGGCTTCCAAAACGACGAACCAGGAGAGGATGCAGGGCACGCCATTCAGTAATATAGTAACGTTACTATTCTGAAATGTAGTGGAATGGTAACGTTACTTTTTGTATTGTGGAACTTTCTTATAAGCTTCTGGATCAGAAAAAAGTGGTTGCTGATGCCTGTGCTATTTGATATAATAATCATAGAGTAAATAGAGCATAAGTACCGCACCGGGTATCGGTGTAAGCCTTATAGGGCGTGGGAATGATTGACAGGCTATTTGTCTGCAGTTGTTCCTGCGCCTTTTTATTTGCTCTCAAATAAGCTAACCGGGCGTAAAACGGGGAAAGGAATTCGATATGGAGAATAATCAGAACACAACAACAACCCAACAGGAAGGAACACAGCAGACCGATCAGGGGCAGCAGTCAGAGAAGCTGTTTACCCAGGCAGATGTGGATCGGATTGTAGGGAACCGCTTAGCACGCATGAAACAAGACCTGGAAACTTCCGATACCTACAGGCGGGAGCGTGATGAGGCACGGCGGGAACTGGAAAATTATAAAAATAGCGCTTTCCTGAAAGAAAAAGGCGTAAAGGCTGATGATATGGATTATGTCAGCTTCAAGGCTTCGCAATTGATAGACGATAAGACAGACTTTAGACAGGCAGCGGAGAAGTTCCTGAAGGATAACCCGCGCTTTACTGGTGTAGGCTATAGGGTAGTCTCTACAGGTAAAGTTGACGGTGGATCTGGCAATAGCGGAGCTGAAGACGCAGCGATCAGGAAAGCCATGGGATTGAAAGGATGATTAATACATGGCGATTGAATTAGCTGAAAAATATTTACCTTATGTGGATGAGATCTTTACCACAGAAAGCAAGAAGCACTTAGTAACGAATCAAGACTTTTCTTTTGAGGGCGCGCATAGCGTCAAGATCTATAAGATAAGCACCGGGAAAATGAATAACTATGGTCGTAATTATTTTACTGATCCACAGAATAAAAGATGGTCCCACTATGGTGAGATTGAAGCATTGAACGCTACTACAGAAAGATTTGCCCTTAGCCAGGATAGGTCTTTCACATTTGAGATTGACGCACTGGACGAAGATGAAACGGTGGGCAACCTTGAGGCATCCAGTGCATTAGCGCGGCAGGTTCGTGAAGTGGTGATCCCGGAGGTTGATACGCATGTATACGGGAAGATGTGCGCGGGTGCAGGTATTAAACCGGATACGATCGAGCTGACTGCAACAAATATCTATGATGAGATCATCAAGGCAGGAAAGGATTTAGATAATGCGGAAGTGCCTGAGACAGGGCGAGTTCTGGTAATCACGCCGGACACCTATTACCTGATGAAGAAGTGTAAAGACATTGTAATGGAGACTGACATAGGCGAGAACATGAGGTTAAAAGGTGTGATCGCGAACCTGGACGGCGCGAATGTACAGAAGATTCCGGCTAACAGGCTCCCGGAGGGCTTCGGGTTTATGCTTGTGCATCCATGTGCAACGGTAGCGCCTACCAAGTTAGCAAATTATAAGATACATGAGAACCCGCCTGGAATCAGTGGATCATTGGTAGAAGGGCGTATCGTGTATGATGCGTTCGTCCTGGAAAATAAAGCGAAGGCGATCTATTACCAAGCAACTACACCAACAGCCTAATAACGCATTAGTTCACCAATAATTTGATAAAGTGCCCTGGACTTTCATTCCTTCCGATTGTCCGGGGCATTTTGAATAAGGGAGGCGGTCAGATGGAGAGGGATAATGAACAGTTGGTCGCGCGGATCCAGGCGGGTGAAGACGTAGCGAAGAATATGCTTAAGCTCTACAACCAGAACCAGGGATTTCTTGCGAAGACGGCGAAGAGATACCAGGGGTTCGCAGAGTTTGAAGACCTGATGCAGGAGGGGTATATAGGCTTGTCTGAAGCTGTGAGCCACTATGATGCCGACCGGGGCGCTTCGTTCATCCATTATGCTGCCTTCTGGATCAGGCAGGGTATGAAGCGCTATATAGATAACTGTGGAAGCGCGATCCGGCTTCCGGTATCTGCCAGGGAAGAGGTATACAAGTATCACAGGGTGGTGAAGGAGTACCGCAAGTACAACGGGGGATTTCCTTCGGATTCCGCCCTGTGCCGACTTTTGGGCGTTAGCCGGGAGAAACTACAGGAGATCAGGGAAAACGTCCAGATCGGGCAGGTACAGAGCCTCAGTGAGGTATTAGGCGGGGACGGGGAGGACATTACTCTTGAGGATACCATAGCATCAGATCAGGACCTGGAAGGTGACGCGGTTGAAGCGGCGGATGCTGCCGCAATGAAGCGTGAATTATGGATCGCGGTGGATCGCCTGCCTGGGGAGCTGCCGGAAGTGATCAGGAGGCGGTATATCGACGGTCAGACATTGAGCGAGATTGGGAAGGATCTGGACTTGAAATATGAGCGGGTGCGGCAGAGTGAGAACAAAGCTTTGCGTACGCTCAAAGAGCCGGGATTGTCTCGGAAGTATCACAAATACTATGAAGAATACATAGCTGCCAGAAGCTATCAGCATGTGGGCGTGGCGTCTTTCATGCGAACAGGTTTGAGCGAGGTAGAACTGGAGGTGTTAGGATGGATCCGATGAAAAACCATGAAGGGTATCACGATCCGACTGCCGGCAGAGCGATCCGGAAGTGTGTGGAGTTGAATAGAAAATAATATCATTTCAATATCATAATAGACAGCGAGAACCCCACAAACCAATGGAGTGTGGGGTTCCCGTCGTTGTTATAGTTATCTAAAAGGAATGAGAGTAAAGTGCTGCACTCTTATAATAAGTGCGTCACTTTGTTGAGGGGGAGATAGTGAATATTGTTAATTCAACTATCTGTCCTTTAGTATAAAAGAAAGATATGTCCAAAATATGTTTATTCCATAAAAGAAATAGAAAATTTCTTAAGAAGGACTTAAGAACCTAAGAAGAAAACCTAAATCGAAGAGGCATTTGTTGAGTTATGCCGCAAATACGCCGTTAGTATATCGATAAATTCACCAGAAGGAGGACGGGTACATAATGGTCTTAAGGCAATCTCCTGTAAGAGCTGCTTATTCCCTCTGTCCCAACATACTTTGATCACGGTACGGATATCTCTTTCAACACTATAACAACTTGCGTTGTAATGCTTGGCAATCTGAGGATACAGTAATTTGCTGACAGACAGCAGATAATCTTCATCGTTCAGACATAGTTGAATGCCGTAGCTCAAGTAACGGTATCCGCGGTATGTGGCTCCAATGCCAAGAGAACGTAACAGATATTCAATTTTCTGTTCTTGCATCACGTTATCCTCATGAACCTTCTCATTGAGAAACAAAATACATGCTACACGTTCAATTATAACCGAAAAGCGCAGTAAACAATAGAAAGTGACACATTCAGTAATTTTCCGAAATAGTTTGATATCTTACGACATTTATCGACATAATACGACAAAAAATTTAGATGAGGATTCTGGAATTATTCTCCCATTTTCATAATATCTTAAGAAATTTTACGGATCACTCTTAAAAATTTCTTGCTATTCTTGTATAGTATAAGGGAGGTGATGAAAATGTCTAAAATATTAGTATGTGATGATGACAAAGAGATCGTAGAAGCGATAGATATCTATCTGTCCCAGGAAGGATATCAGGTATTGAAGGCATATGATGGGGAAGAAGCGCTTAAGATGCTGAAGACACAGAAAGTAGATCTGCTGGTGATCGATGTTATGATGCCGAGATTAGACGGGATCCGTGCAACCCTCAAGATCAGAGAAGAGAATAATATGCCGATCATTATCTTGTCAGCCAAATCCGAAGACGCAGATAAGATCCTTGGGCTTAATGTCGGTGCAGATGATTATGTGACGAAGCCTTTTAATCCATTAGAACTGGTGGCAAGAGTGAAGTCGCAGTTACGCAGGTATACACAGCTTGGAAGTACGGTGGATTACGCGAACCAGGCGGTCTATGAAGTGGGAGGACTTGCGATCAACGACGATCTGAAAGAAGTAACGGTTGACGGAGAACCAGTGAAACTGACTCCGATCGAATATAATATATTGTTATTATTAATGAAGAATCAGGGAAAAGTCTTTTCTATCGACCAGATCTATGAGAATATCTGGAATGAAGATGCGATCGGCGTAGATAACACGGTGGCGGTGCATATCAGGCATATCCGCGAGAAGATAGAGATCAACCCCAAAGAACCACGGTACCTGAAAGTGGTTTGGGGAGTCGGTTATAAGGTAGAAAAGCTTTAGAAGGGAGTTTGTATGAACCATAGATGGTATAAGTCCGCCCTTGCAAAAGGGATACTGATCATTGCGGCGCATATATTGGCGGTGACTCTGGCTGTCGGTTTCCTGTGGATCATGTCATATCCGATGTTAAGGACCGAGCTGCTGTCGGGCAGAGGGGCAAAAAAGTATGAAGATTCGGTCAGCTTTAAAAATAATCTGCAAAGTATAAGTTATGATGTGATCGAGGGGATCCGAGTGCGTGATCTGTTGGAAACAGGCGGAGCCTATGATCTGGGGAGAATTGTTGACATCCAGGAATTTTGGGATAAGTCAAGAATATCCGATGAGAATGTCAGCGGGCTTGCTTATACGCTCGATGAATTGAAGAATTGGGGAGAAAGCCTGAGCTCTGACGGAAGCAGCATGTATGGGACGACAGGGAAAGACCTGGAAGATCATATTATCGTATGTAAAAAGCCTGACAATGTCTATTATTACTATTATTATAGTGAGTTTAAAAAACTGATCGACAGTGGGGAACTTCGGTTTGTGATTGCAAGCGACGAATCAGGAATCTCCGAAGACGATATTCTTTCGGAATTGAGAGAGGGCAGCTTTGACAATTCTTCTGAGACGTCATTCAAAGGATTGCAGGATATGGAAGGGAGAGTTGTCTATCTTGACTGTTGGAGTTACGACGGATACTGGTTTGAGGAAATGTATCCTCCGCTTGGTGCGGATAGCATTATGGATGTGGCAAATGATAACCCGGCGTGGAACGGCAGGCTGAGTGATGCATACAGCAGGCTTCGGGATACGATCAACAGCCTTTACGGGGATATTGCAAAGTATGATAGTATCGGAACCATGTACCAGAAGGGAGATACCAACGTTACGTATCTATATGCCGATGAAAAGACCGGTCAGGTGTATTCCAATCAGCAAGCGTTTCAAGAATATGAACAGATAGAGAAGAACCTGAAGAAGCTTCGGGATATGGGAAAATATATAATCGTGAGGCCGGGACTTGAAGATTTTGAGACTAATATGGAAGAGATCAATGCGCTTCGATGGCGTGACATGGCAAAGTACGCAAGAGGAAAGGAATCAGATTTTGTCTTTGCGATCGCTGTAGATACCGGTTATCCGATCAAAGATGTGTTTTATTCGGAATCTCAGTTGTATAAAAGGTATGGGGCAGGCGTGCAGAAATTCGCAGTCCTAGGGATAGCATCATCTATCCTGTTCTTTGTGGTTCTGGTATGGCTGACAGTCGCGGCAGGGAGGAATGGGAAGGATGAAGAACTGCATCTGAACTTCTTTGACAGATGGAAGACCGAAGTGGCGGCTGCGGCGGTGTTGGCAGTCTGGGGGCTTGTGATCGTTGTTGTATGGGGAAATGGCTACGTAGGTATTCAGCCTGCATCAAGCCAGATATCTGGTTTTGGAACGACGTATGATGGTTCGGAACAGGATGTTGGAATCGGAGCATTCATATGGATGGGAAATATCGCGGCGTTTACCTGTATGATGTTTCTGATCGGATACATGAGTGTAGTAAGGAGAGTGAAGGCAAAGTCTCTGTGGAAGAATAGTTTAGTGCGAAGCCTGCTCGCTTTTTCAAAGCAGTTGCTGCGGAATATACATTCAGTCTGGAAAGCAGTTCTGATATTCGGTGTCTTTGTAGTGGTGCACTGGACGGCAGTTATGAGCGGCAGAAGCCTGTTCTGGGAGTTGATGATGCTGTCGGCGGAGTTGATCGTATTCGTGTATATGGTGAAGCATGCGATCGGAAGACATGAGATAGACAGAGGCGTAGATAAGATTGCCGGCGGCGAAGTGGATTATAAGATCAGCACGGACGGTATGGGGGAAGAACAGAAGAATATCGCCGAGAAGATCAACTCGATCGGGCAGGGGTTGGATACGGCTCTGGCAAAGAGTATGAAGAGTGAAAGGCTTAAGACGGACCTGATCACCAACGTCTCCCATGATATCAAGACTCCCCTTACTTCTATTATAAATTATGTGAATCTTTTGAAGCAAGAGAAGTTCGAAGATCCAAAGATCCGGAGGTATCTGGAAGTGTTGGATGAGAAATCACAGAGACTTAAGACGCTCACGGAAGACGTGGTGGAAGCATCTAAGATAAGTTCCGGGAATATCACGCTGGAGTTCATGAATATCAATCTGGTAGAGATGATCCAGCAGACCAGCGGAGAGTTTGAAGAGAAATTCAAAGAACGCAATCTGGCAGAGGTTATGTCGCTCCCGGAACGAGAGGTGATCATCAGCGCGGACGGAAGGCGCCTGTGGAGAGTATTAGCGAATATCTATAACAATGCGGCAAAATATGCGATGGAAGGGACCCGGGTGTATGCAGACCTCTATACTACAGGAAAATCGGCAGTATTCAGTCTGAAGAATATATCGGAACAATCGCTGAATATATCGGCAGATGAGCTGACAGAGCGATTCATCCGGGGAGATATATCGAGAAGTACGGAAGGAAGCGGGCTGGGGCTGTCCATTGCCAAGACATTGACGGAGATGCAGGGAGGTAAGTTTGAGCTGTATCTGGACGGAGATCTGTTCCGGGTTACGCTGACATTTACGATAGCGGGAATCTAAGAAAAAAAGGGAAAAACCCCTTGACAAGAAGAAATATTCGTAATACACTGATTTAGCGTGCATCAGAGAAGGATGTACGCCAGGTAAAATATATGCCTGAAAGATTGGCAACAGAATGCAACTTATTATAATCGTAGGAGGTGAAAGAAAATGCCAACATTTAACCAGTTAGTAAAGAAAGGGCGTCAGACAGCTGTAAAGAAGTCTACGGCTCCGGCGCTTCAGAAAGGGTACAACTCGCTGAGAAAGAGAAGTACTGATGTATCTGCTCCTCAGAAGAGAGGCGTATGTACTGCAGTTAAGACTGCTACACCTAAGAAGCCTAACTCAGCGCTTCGTAAGATTGCCAGAGTTCGTCTGTCTAACGGTATCGAGGTGACAAGCTACATTCCGGGAGAGGGACACAACCTGCAGGAGCATAGTGTGGTTCTGATCCGTGGAGGAAGAGTAAAGGATCTTCCAGGTACAAGATACCATATCGTAAGAGGAACGCTTGATACGGCAGGTGTCGCGAAGAGAAGACAGGCACGTTCCAAGTATGGCGCAAAGAGGCCGAAAGACGCTAAAAAGTAAACCTGAACACTTAGCGAGGTATTTGCGAGCTTAGTGTGAAAGTTGTTCTTCTGAACGAAGAGAAGAAGAACTTCATTTATTACAATTTAAGTAGTCACAAACAGAACTATGATTAAGTAAGTTGCAAGGATATATACATTGCACTACACAGTATCATTAGAAAGACACATGTGAGTACCGATGAATTAATCAGTGCGGCCGGCAGGCTGTACAATATGTTTAAGGAGGGAAGGACCGTGCCACGTAAAGGACATACCCAGAAGAGAGATGTATTAGCAGATCCGTTATACAACAACAAAGTGGTTACCAAGCTGATCAACAACATCATGCTTGATGGCAAGAAAGGGGTAGCACAGAAGATTGTATACGGAGCATTTGAAAGAATTGCGGCAAAATCCGATAAGCCGGCTGTCGACGTGTTCGAAGAGGCTATGAACAATATCATGCCTGTACTCGAAGTAAAGGCAAGACGTATCGGTGGAGCGACTTATCAGGTGCCGATCGAAGTAAGAGCAGAGAGAAGACAGGCTCTTGCACTTCGCTGGCTCACCATGTTCTCACGCAAGAGAGGCGAGAAGACCATGCAGGAGAGACTGGCGAATGAGATTCTTGATGCGGCGAACAATACAGGCGCATCAGTGAAGAGAAAAGAAGACATGCATAAGATGGCTGAGGCAAATAAGGCATTTGCACATTACAGATTCTAGGAGGCAGCAATGGCAGGAAGAGAATACCCATTAGAGAGAACTAGAAATATCGGTATTATGGCGCATATTGATGCCGGAAAGACGACAACAACAGAGCGTATTCTGTATTATACCGGTGTTAATCACAAGATTGGTGATACTCATGAAGGTACTGCTACAATGGACTGGATGGCTCAGGAACAGGAGAGAGGTATCACCATTACTTCCGCTGCGACAACATGTCACTGGACGCTGCAGGAGAACTGCAAGCCAAAAGAGGGTGAATTAGAGCACCGTATCAATATCATTGATACTCCGGGACACGTTGACTTTACAGTAGAAGTAGAGCGTTCACTCCGTGTACTTGACGGCGCAGTAGGTGTATTTTGTGCTAAGGGCGGAGTTGAACCGCAGTCAGAAAATGTATGGCGTCAGGCAGACACATACAATGTACCAAGAATGGCATTCATTAACAAGATGGATATCCTGGGAGCCAATTTCTATGGTGCAGTAGAACAGATTAAGACCAGATTGGGAAAGAATGCGATCTGCATCCAGCTTCCAATCGGAAAAGAAGACGATTTCAAGGGGATTGTCGATCTCTTCGAGATGAAGGCTTATATCTATAATGATAATAAGGGAGACGATATCTCGATCGTTGACATTCCGGAGGATATGGCAGACGACGCAGAGCTTTATCGTTCAGAACTGGTTGAGAAGATCTGTGAATTAGACGACGATCTGATGATGGCTTATCTGGAGGGCGAGGAGCCGTCCGTAGATGAGTTAAAGGCTGTTTTGAGAAAGGCAACCTGCGAGTGTACGGCAGTTCCGGTATGCTGTGGAACAGCTTACAGGAACAAAGGTGTTCAGAAGCTTCTGGACGCTGTTGTGGAATTCATGCCGTCTCCGCTTGACATCCCGCCGATCCAGGGCGTAGATGCAGACGGAAATGATACGGTCAGACATTCTTCCGATGAAGAGCCGTTTTCAGCGCTTGCATTTAAGATTATGACGGATCCGTTCGTTGGTAAGCTAGCATATTTCAGAGTTTATTCCGGTACGATGAACTCCGGTTCTTACGTACTGAATGCAACAAAGGGCAAGAAGGAGCGTGTAGGACGTATCCTTCAGATGCACGCAAATAAAAGAGAAGAGCTCAGCAAGGTATATTCCGGAGATATCGCTGCGGCGATCGGATTCAAGTTTACGACAACAGGTGATACGATCTGTGATGAGCAGCACCCGGTAATCTTAGAGTCCATGGAGTTCCCGGAGCCGGTTATCGAGCTTGCGATCGAGCCGAAGACCAAGGCTTCTCAGGGCAAGCTTGGAGAGTCGCTTGCGAAGCTTGCAGAAGAGGATCCGACCTTCCGTGCGCATACTGACCAGGAGACAGGCCAGACGATCATCGCCGGAATGGGAGAGCTTCATCTGGAGATCATCGTTGACAGACTTCTCCGTGAGTTCAAGGTAGAGGCTAACGTAGGCGCGCCTCAGGTTGCTTACAAGGAAGCATTTACCAAGGCGGTTGACGTTGACAGCAAGTACGCGAAGCAGTCCGGTGGACGTGGACAGTACGGACATTGTAAGGTTAAGTTCGAGCCGATGGATATCAACGGCGAGGAAGTCTTCAAGTTCGAGTCTACGGTAGTCGGCGGTGCGATCCCGAAGGAATATATCCCGAAGATCGGAGAAGGTATCGAGGAAGCTATGCAGGCCGGTATCCTTGGAGGATTCCCGGTTGTAGGTGTTAAGGCGAATGTATACGATGGTTCTTACCACGAAGTCGATTCAAGTGAGATGGCGTTCCATATTGCCGGATCACTGGCGTTCAAGGACGCTATGAAGAAGGCTGCTCCGATATTGTGCGAGCCTATCATGAAGGTGGAAGTGACAATGCCGGAAGAGTATATGGGAGACGTTATCGGTGATATCAATTCCCGCCGCGGAAGGATTGAAGGTATGGACGACCTTGGCGGCGGTAAGATCGTGCGCGGATACGTTCCGTTGTCCGAGATGTTCGGATACTCTACAGACCTTCGTTCAAGGACACAGGGACGTGGAAATTACTCCATGTTCTTCGAGAAATACGAGCCGGTACCGAAATCTGTACAGGAAAAAGTATTATCGAATAAAAATGATTAATTTATATTGTAAAAAGGCTTGAAAAACTGCATGATTTGAAATATAATCAATGTTAGCTGAGCAAACGTAAATATATAACATGCCGTTCATGGCACAGTAATAAGGAGGATTATTCAAAATGGCTAAAGCTAAATTTGAAAGAAACAAACCACATTGTAATATTGGTACAATCGGTCACGTTGACCACGGTAAGACAACTCTGACAGCTGCGATCACAAAGGTTCTGTCTAAGAGAGTTGCTGGTAACGCAGAAGTAGCATTCGACAACATCGACAAGGCTCCGGAAGAGAGAGAGCGTGGTATCACGATTTCTACTGCTCATGTTGAGTATGAGACAGATAAGCGTCACTATGCACACGTTGACTGCCCAGGACATGCTGACTACGTTAAGAACATGATCACTGGAGCTGCTCAGATGGACGGCGCTATCCTCGTAGTTGCTGCTACCGATGGTGTTATGGCTCAGACAAAAGAGCACATCCTGCTTTCACGTCAGGTAGGTGTTCCTTACATCGTAGTATTCCTTAACAAGTGTGATATGGTTGATGATGATGAGCTGATCGAGCTTGTTGAGATGGAAGTTACAGAGCAGTTAGAGGAATATGAGTTCACAGACTGCCCGATCATTAAGGGTTCTGCTCTGAAGGCTCTTGAGGAGCCGGAAGGAGAGTGGGGCGACAAGATCATGGAGCTTATGGCTACAGTTGATGATTATATCCCGGATCCACAGCGTGCAACAGATCAGCCGTTTCTGATGCCTGTAGAGGACGTATTCTCTATCACAGGACGTGGAACAGTTGCTACTGGTAGAGTAGAGCGTGGTGTTCTTCATGTATCTGATGAAGTTGAGATCATCGGTATCCATGAGGAGACAAGAAAGACTGTTGTAACAGGTGTTGAGATGTTCCGTAAGCTGCTTGACGAGGCTCAGGCTGGTGATAACATCGGTGCTCTTCTCCGTGGTGTTCAGAGAACAGAGATTGAAAGAGGACAGGTTCTGATCAAACCAGGTACAGTTAAGTGCCATCACAAGTTTACAGCTCAGGTTTACGTTCTGACAAAGGATGAAGGTGGACGTCATACTCCATTCTTCAACAACTACAGACCACAGTTCTATTTCAGAACAACAGACGTTACAGGTGTCTGCAACCTTCCAGAGGGTGTAGAGATGTGTATGCCTGGTGATAACGTAGAGATGTCAGTTGAGCTGATCCATCCAGTTGCTATGGAGCAGGGACTTACATTCGCTATCCGTGAGGGTGGTAGAACCGTTGGTTCAGGAAGGGTTGCTACTATCATCGAGTAATTATTAGAATTACAGTAAATTCAAGGGTTTCGGAGATTTCTCCGGAACCCTTTTTTACATGGAAAGCCACTTTAGTTCCCTAAAGTGGCTACAAAATGGCTACAATATTTTATTCTTGCACTATTTTTCTATTTTATGTCTTTCAGATCAGCAGCTCTTTCAGGAGAAGTATGATTTTTCTTCAACATTTTAGTATATTCAAAGAGGTCTCGTCTGGTTGTATCATCCAATACATATAAATCAGCAATCAATTCATCCACCATAGGCAGCTCTGTGTAATCGAACTTTTTCAAAATGCGGGCAGTGCGATCTGATATATAGCTATTTTTATGACTGTCAATGTTCCGCTTTTCATTGTCAGATGGATGTCTTGTGTCCGTCTGGAACCGTTCCCGCCCTGACAGGTCATGCCCCTGTAAGACTGGCTGTTTCAACCGTTCCTTTGCTTCATTCAGTCTCCGCAGGACGGAACTTCTGACCTGTCCTATGAAATGTGCCTTATTGTCCGCTATAAACCGGCTGCATTCCGGTTCTGGAAGTTTTTCCAGTTTGTCTGCGGCATTCCTTATGATAATCCGTGTCAGGTCATCCCCGGCTGCTGACTGCCCGTCCCTCATGGCTTTCACTGTGTCCTCTTTTGTTGTCGCTTCATATTTGTAAACCATCTCCAGTTCACTCTTTGTAAATCGCATGAATCCCTCCTTGCTTTTTTCATAGTGCCTGATCAGGGGAAGCTGTTTTTGCTTCCTACTATATAAGCCGATTGGAGAACACTAGTGAGAAAGGAAATGGGATTATTTTTGGAAGTTTTTTTATTTTCCGTGATGTAAGACAATCACGCTGCGACTATTTTTAATAGGAGCCAATCTGCATATTTGGAAAATATGCATGAACTGAGGGCATGGGGAAACAGAATCCCCATCAAGGTTGCCGGGTAAGCAAAACCCACAAAGTGGGTTTTGAGTTACTCTGGCGAAACTTGCCCTAATGATTCTCCATGCTCCACAGACTGCCGATTTAAGAAAAATAAAAAACGGCAAACCCTTTCCTACATGGATTCGCCGTTTTAAGCCTGCCATTGCGCAAACATTCTCCTATGACCCTGTTTTTAATTTAAAAAGCAGTGAATCTTGCAGACTTACTGCTTTCATACATTTCTGGAAAACAATGTTCTATTGTCAGATCTGTTCTTTGTCCAAACGGAATTTCAATATACCGTCTATTAACCGTTCCCTTACATGGTTTTCTACATCTGCATTCACATAACCATCCATTTTTGAAAAATATCGGATATATCCACTATAATGTTCTAATACTGTTTCGATTGCTCCCGGATCACCATTGACAGCTTTTACAATCGTCCCATACGGAAGAAGATTTTTCCCTTTCATTCCTGTTTCTCCATTTCTTTTTTTAGCTGTTTTATTACCGTCTGCATCCGGCTCCAGACACTGCTATACGCTTGGCCATAGTATCTTGCAATTTCCTGATAAGTATAATGTTTAAAAAAATATAAAAACACTATTTCCTGTTTCTTCCTTTCCAATAACGATAATGCCTTAATAAGCCGTTCATTTTCTAAAATTACAGTATGTCCGCAAAGCAGCATTGGATATCTGTCTTCTATTCCATCCTTAAATTCTCCATAGCTATATGCCGGTACCATTCCCGATTCTATTAGATACTCAAAAGATATCTCCTGCTTCCATCTTTTAGAAACTTTGCACTTTGCTTCTGCTGACGCATGACGAATGATAATCTTACATAAAGCATTAAATTCCTGCTCAATGCGTTCTTGATACTGTTCAGTAATATTTTCCACGGTATATTTCCTCACACCACCAAAATAAATCTGATAAAAATATAGTCATAAAATTTACAGACATTATGCTTTTTGTGCATCCAAAACCGCCCGGAGATATTCCTCCCTGTTCCTTGCTCCCCGAAATATCTTATAAAATATTTCACCTTCTCCAAAAGCAACTTCATATTTTCATCTGCCTGTATCTTCCCATTTTCCATCAAAATCATCTTATCAAAAAATTTTACATTTTCTTTTCCCAAATGATGTGTAATGACAATAACTAAATCGTAATCACACTCTCCAATGAGATTATATAAATCTTCCCGGCTCTTTTTATCCAAATTAGAATCGTCTTCATCCATTAATAGAATCCTACCTTATTTCATTAACGCTCGCATAATTTATATTTTTTATCCACAATGTCCATCAAGATGAATGAGAAGACCACAGAAGAAGCATTATATAGCGCCGAAGCAACTACTACTTAAAAGATATCTTTTTTCTTCATACTCTTCATAACTGCCACATCCTACAAATTTATTCTACATATTTTATTTTTCCCCAGAAAATAGCAGGTCAGACCAATTACTAAAGTTACTAATATAGAATTCCCTAAACTAAACAAAGAATGATATAGGCTGTTCCCTCCAAACCCGGTTTCTATCTTGCTAAACTCTCGTAAAATATTCCATGGAATAATATACCTAAAAATACCATTATTAGGAATTATCCTGCCAATAAATATGACAATAACAAACGAAATAATTAATTTATTTTTATTTATAATATAAGCGCTGACCCCATTTATGATTAACGGAATAAGAACACAATAAAAAAGAAACATTTCTATGATAAAAACAATGGTTTCAGTGGTATAGCCCAATCCACAAATGCTGCCAGTCAAATTAATTCCACCAGCAATATACGTCAGATAATATATGATAATGCATCCTGCCATTTCAATTAGAAATAGCTGTACCGCAATAGCAATCGTAGCGAAAGTTTTTGTCCTGTACACGATTACTTTATTACACCTTTGACTGGTCATTCCAAAGAAATGATTCTCAATTTCCTCTGAAAGATTAATGCCGCTTGTATAGGAAAACGCAATAGGAACTACGTACATCATACTATTCATAAAGATTGCCATGCTGCACCAGTATAATAGGCTTTGTTTCTCGGCAGCATATGGATCTGTTAAAAAAATGCTGTTTAATGCTAAAAGTATCGGTATAATTAATAATATAAATGCCAATACATAAATTTTTCTTTTTCTATATTTGTATAATTCTGCTCTTATTCCATTCATGCTTCTTTGTCACCTCTTTCCATCAAACACAACAGGAAATCTAACTTTGCTTATATCATCTTTTGTACCCAACTTTCGTCTCCCTATCAAAAAAAATGCAATGCTTACATATATTATAATCTGTATTATAATGCTCATATGGATTTCTAAATTTCCGTTTCCACACAAACTGACAAAATGTTCTGCGTTTTCATAAACATTCCAAATGCTTAAAAAGGATATCCCTGACAGCATCGCTATTCCTCTGTCAAAAAAACTGAATAAGATTAGTATTATTAACGCTTTTATCATACTCCTCTTTTTAGAAAGCCAAATAAATACGCTCGGGAACAGAACACATTTGTCCAAAATCCATATAAGTAAAATTTTCATACTGTATACCAATTCCCTCGTATTATTCCAAATTTTCCCTGTGGCCATTATACTGTTGCTTCTGACAAAAGCCATATAACAAACTGCCGTTCCTGTTATTACTGCCAACAATATAAGAAACAGATATCCTATTGCTGCAGCAACCTTTGATAGGTAAAACTTTTCTATTGGAATTCCTTTGTTCTGAACCATCGGCAGATACATCTTCCTTTGCTCTTCGCCAATAACCGTATTCACAAGCAGGGCAAATACTAAGGTTAGAATAAACGATTTTTCCATGGAAAAGAGCTGTATCAGAATCCATGAGAACATACTATGCCCATTTTCAACCAAAACAATTTCATTCCGGTACGCTAAGACCGACCACATAACCGGGTATAAAAAGAGCAATGCAATAAGCAGTGTATGATCTGCTTTACAAAGCTTATAAAATTCTGTTTTTACCAACCGTTTCATGATTACAATACCTTTCTTGTTATCCTGTCGAAAAGTTCCTGAATTGATGTGTCTTTCATATATAGTCTGGAAATTACCTCATCCTTTCCTAATTGATTCAGCACTGCTCCCAGTATTTCTATATCTTTTACTTCTATTACCCCATCCTTTAATACTGCAACCTTTTCTTTCATTGGAAATGTATTCAAATATTTTTTAAATTCTTCCCCCGTTACATTTATCTGAATATGTGCAGCCGTACTTACTTTAAAAGTATCATCAAAAACAACATTCCCATCCTTCATAATCACTACTCTGTCGCATACCTTTTCAATTTCTTCCATATCATGTGAAGAAAGAAGTACAGCCGCTCCATCCTTTTGTGATTTTTCCAGAATCAATTTTTCCAACATTTCTTTCCCATCACTGTCTAATCCTACAAATGGCTCATCGAAAACCAAAAAATCTTTATTTCCTAAAATTGCCTGAGCAACTCCAAGACGCTGTTGCTGGCCAAACGAAAAACCCGTTGTATATTCATCTTTTTTTTCATAAAGCTGAACAATTTTTAATACCTTAGGTACCAGTCTATCTAATTCTCTTTTAGACATCCCTGCATATGTTCCAAGTACTCTTAAGTTTTCCTCCGCAGTTAAATACTCCAAAAAACTTACCTTAATCAGAAAGCCAATTTTGTTGAGTTCATGGCAGTTTTTTGTCAAATCTTTACCATGAAACTGTATATCTCCTTCTGAAAATGGCACCGTTCCTGCAATACAGCTCATCAATGTTGTTTTCCCTGCGCCGTTTACCCCTAATAGTCCAACTACTTCCCCTTTTGCAATAGACAAGTTGATATCCCTCAAAACCTTTTTTTCTCCATACGATTTCCTCAGATGTGAAATATTTACTAACAGCTCGCTTTCCTTCATTACGTGTCCTGCCCTTCCGATTACTCTGTTTTATATTGCTTTTCTCTTGAACTGCTTTCATTATAGCCTATACACTTTTATCTATGTATGCCAAATGATATTTGGTTGAAAAGTCGTGATATTTTGTAAAAAAACTGCCAGATAGCCGTAATATTTTTACTTCTATCTAGCAGTTCGCTGTCATCTCACCATAATATTCTGTATTGTTATTTTCGTTACAATCTCATCTTCTTTCATATCATACGAAAAATCCCCCTTATATTTTGCTGCTGTCTCCCGAATAATCTCTATCCCTTTTCCATGAAGCTGTTTATCCTTTTTCGTGGTTTTAAACCTGTTTCCTACAATATCCAAATAGCTTTTATTATAATGGTTCCATACATCAATCAATAAATATCCCCTGTTTTGATTTAAAACAACTTTGACTTTTTTCTTCTTTTTGTCCATTACCTTCTGTGCCGCCTCAATTGCATTATCTAATATATTCGCAGTCAGGCTCAGAATATCCATATTATCTACCATGACTACAAGTTCTGGATTCCATTGATTTTCAAAATCGAATTCGACTCCCACTTTCTTTGCCTTTTCAGCTTTTGAATAAATAAGTGCCCCAAGCCACTCCTTCTGAGGAACTGTTATTAATGAACTTCCCTCTACAACTGGAATTTTTCCTAAATAATCTTTAATCCCCTGTATATCGTCTTTTTCCGCCAAATAATAAATCATAAAAATATGTTCCTTAATGTCATGCCGTATCTTTGCAAGTTCCTGCGTCCTCCGGGTAATTGCATTCAGATAGTTTCTTTCAATATCCATCTGTTGCTCATTTCGCATATTTTCCACAATTTTTTGCGCTTCCGTTTCAATATCTTCAAAAATACTAATGACCAATACAACCAGTATTACTAATAAAATGACCCGTAAATTCCATAACATCTCAGTATGAAACATCTCCTCATTTAGCACAATATAGGAATGAGCAAACAGTAATATAATAGAAATAATAGCTTTTATTAAAATATAGCGGCAAGATATAATTTCAAAATAGTTTATTTTCTTCTGCTTACGACGTTCTTTCAAAAATATATAGACTAACAGTCTGGTTATTATCGTAAAAACAACAAAAATAATAAAACTACTATTTTCATTCTCGTCGCATTTTATTTGATTGAGCATATACGCACTCAGTAGGTTAAGTATCGTCAGTGCCAAAAGTAATTTTAAATAGCTAGCAGCCTTAATCCATTTATTTCCATAAAACAATGCATCAATCAGCGGCATAATCAGAAGATATACGAAAAGTTGAATAAAAGGTATTTTCGGAAGTGTATTAACAGCCAATGAGCTAAGAGAAGCCAGCAGTGCAATACAGACACCGGCCTCTGCCTGCGATATCTTTAAACGGTGTCCTGTATCCAGACAGCAATAGAAGAGACAAATATCTAAAAAAACTGGTGTAATTACCTGCATAATTCTTATCCCTCCCTGAGTATATCATAAAACTTCTTCTTTGCTTCTGTTCTTTTCCCTCTGCTGACCGGAACAGTAATTTCATTTTCTAAAACAAACCCACTTCCCTCATATCTTTGTACGCATCTTAAATTCACAATAAAAGACTGATGGCAGCGGTACAGCCCCTCTACCTTCAAATTCATAATCTGTTCCTCAAGTTCTTTTAGGCTGGCATATGTCTGGTATTCTCTGGATTCCGTCACAATATTGCAAATATTTTTTTCTTTTTCTATATAACAGATACTTCCTGTCGGTATAGATATAATATCCCTGTTTATTTCCACCTTTAGTTTAGAGCCGTTAGAAATAGTTAAGCTTCCAATCTTTTCATATTGCATTACACTCAGCAGAATCTCTTTCACTTTTTCGGTTTTCAATGGTTTTACGACATAATGAAATGGATGTACATCATATGCCGATAATGAATACTTTTCAAAGCTGGTAACAAATATAATCTGTATCATTGGGTTAATTTCTTTTATTTTTTTTCCTAATTCTATTCCTGAAATATATGGCATTTCAATATCTAAAAAAACAATACCATAATGCTTTTTATTTTCCTGTACAGCAGCCAGGCATGCTTTCGCAGATGTAAATGTCTTGATATTGCCGTGCTTTTTTATGGCATCCATTGCCTCTTCAATGACAAACTCCTCCTGCACTACAGCATCACTGTTATCATCACAAATCAAAATATGCATATCCATCTGTTACGACCTTTTCCATTCCCTTCTTGCTAATATGAAAACATCTTAAAATAATTATAGCAAACTGAATTTTTTATGCAATACTTTCCAAACATGTTAAAAGAGCAATCCATTCATTTATGGTTGCTCTTTTTAGCGTATTTCTCCCTGGATTTGTTTATGTACCTTTAACACTGGTGCTATCTCCTTACGGAATACTGGTACCGGTATGGCCGGCCGATGGGGTGGCTGTTCCCCAGCACAGTAAGGGAGGAACCACTTACGACAGAAGCAGTACAATTGTACATGAAAAAGCATGTCCGGATGCTTGGGCTTCCAGAAGACGTAACGCCGCATACGATGCGCCACTGTTTTGCCTGTCACGCACTTGAAGACGGTGTCAGCCATACATTTATCCAACAGTTATTAGGACACCGAAGCCCAAACTCCACGGATGTATACCTGCAGATGACCTCCAAGGCTCTCATGGGAATAAGGAGTCCGTTTGACACATTTGAAAGAAGCAGCATGGAGGTCTGCAGCGATGGCAGGTAATCCAACTGTCCAGGATGTCCTGCGGCAGTTTTACCCCAGGTACCTGGAGAAATATAATCCCAATGCCAGACAGGCAAAGACGGCGGTCCACATCCTGAACTGCAAGACGGGTGCGTACGGGGTGAATGTTTCCAGATGCATCCAGTGCGGTCATATACAGATCCAATGTCATTTACTTAACGAGAATTCGGATATTATGTCCGAATTCTTTTTTTCTACCAGTAACCCAAATTTTTTAATTATTACTTGACAAGTACCTCAAAATGTGCGGCCTTTTTCTGATTACTCAGAAAAAGGCCAATTAATCAGGAACTGTTTATTCATTATTTACTTTCACCTGATTAAGGAGGTACTTTTATGAAATACGCTGATGTTGTCAAAGCAATGCTGCTCGCTTCCATCCATGAGCTTGCTGCCAATCCCCAAAATTATGCTCTTCATCCCGGTAAAGACTTTTCGCGTAATCGAAAACTGGGATTCAAACATCTTCTCCTTATGCTCCTGACTATGGAAGCTGACTGTATTAAGGAAGAACTTTACCGCTTTTTTGGACGTTCTACGGATGCTCCTTCAAAAGCTGCCTTTTATAAACAAC
>NZ_KE159781.1:53667-57499 GCF_000403455.2 Dorea sp. 5-2
ATGAGACGAATGAAAATGATTTTTTTTAATTTCATAAATTCGTCTTGTTGTTATGTCTTTCTATTGCCATAAATCCATACATTGCACCACAAAATCGGGAGTACTCCCCATTTTACAGCATTCCATCTGCATTTGGGAATAGAAATCCCCCCTCTCTTTCTTAAGTTGATAGAAAATCTGGTCGAAAACAACAGATCACATTATTATTAGAAGTTAAGTAAATGACATTGATACAGATCCATAACAATTCCTGCCGTGACAGATCCTGCCCGATGTGCCAGGCGCTTTCCAATGAACTATGGATCGACGCACAAAGGGAAGGTGTTCTGGATATAGATTATTACCATCTGGTATTTACCTGTCCAACTGAACTGAATCCCTTGATCTACTCCAATCAGAGGGAACTTTACTCCTTGTTTTTCCATGCGGCGGCGGATACGGTCATGGAGCTTTCCAGGAACCCGGCGCATCTGGGAGGCACTCCCGGTTTTATCAGCATCATGCATACATGGGGTTCAAACCTGTCTTACCATCCCCATGTCCATATGCTCTGTACAGGCGGCGGACTTGATGCGGACCGGAACTGGCATCAGAAAAAGGGCGGCTTCTTCCTGCCTGGAAAAGCGATGGCCGCACTTTTCAGGGGCAAGTTCCTGTCCGGGTTGAAGGCGTTGCATAAGGCGGGAAATCTCACCTATGAGGGAGAGTCAGCCAGATACCGCAACCAATATGAATTTCAGGAAATGCTGAATATCTGCTACGGAAAAAACTGGGTTACGGATATCAGGGAGTCTTTTGCTGGAGCGGAGACCGTGATGCATTACCTTGGGCGTTACACACACCGCATAGCGATCAGCAACAGCCGAATACTGCGCATGGATGGGGAGACTGTGACCATAAAGGTAAAAGATTACAAAAATGGCGGCCAGTGGAAAGAACTGACTCTGGATGGCATTGAGTTTGTCCGTCGTTTTCTGATGCATGTTCCTCCGAAAGGTTTTGTCAGGATACGGCATTATGGGATCTTAAGCAGCCAGAACAAGCGGAAGCTACTCCCCATATGCAGGAATCTGATCGGCTGCCGTGAGTTTCTAAGACGGTTCAGGAAAGATGACAAGGCGCAGGCAATCAGGATACTGTACAAAAAGGATGTCACCATATGCCCATGCTGCGGCGGGTCCATGTCCTATGAAGCCACTGAACGCGCTCCCAAAAGAAACAGCGCCTGACCATAAAACAACTGGATATAGAACATAAGATTTGGGGGTAAGGGGGAAGTATACCCTAAGCGGGGAAAACTTGTCAGAAATTCTATGGAAAAATAGCTGAAATAGCCGTCAGCCGATGGAAACGGGAGTCATTGAATCCCCATACCGGACGCGACTTTGTTCAATTCGGAAAAACCGAAAGTGTGCTGAATAAGGGGGCAAAAAAGATTGCCCTCTTATTCAACACACCTCCGGTTCTTTCCTTAGTAATTATGAGGACATGTTCCATTTCCTGTCTTAAAGATAAGTAGGAGGAACTTATGGCAAAGCGTGAGTATTTTTCAGGAAAGGTAGAGATATGTATAGAGTGAAATATGAACGGGGAAAGGATATAGAACACAACCGTCAGAGAAAAACACAGTATCAAGCATTTCCGGAAAAAAATAGGCAGTAATAACTTGTTAGTTTTATGCAATTTTAAGAAGAATCTAAATGACAATTTGGATATTTTGTAGTAAAATTAATTTGGAAAATTATACAAGGAGGTTGTCTAATGATTGACAACAAGAAAGAACAAGAGAGAGATGAGCTTCACCGTACCATATGGAATATGGCAAATGACCTTAGAGGCAGTGTAGACGGTTGGGATTTCAAACAGTATGTGTAGGGTATGCTGTTTGATAGATATATTTCTGAGAATTTTGTTAAATTTGTAAATGTTGGAGAGTTAGAAGCTGGCAATAAAGATTTTGATTATGCAAAGTTAGATGACGAAGTTGCAGAGGAAGCAAGAGAAGATTTGGTGCAGTCAAAGGGATATTTTATTTTGCCCAGTCAACTATTTTGTAATGTAAAAGAGAAAGCACCAAACAATGAAAATCTGAATGAAACGTTGGAAAGCGTGTTTAGAAATATAGAAGGTTCCGCACAGGGACATGATAGCGAGGACGACTTCAAGGGATTATTTGATGATATTGATGTAAATAGTAATAAATTGGGTGGCACTGTAGCTAAGAGAAATGAAAAACTGGTTAAGCTTCTAAATGGTGTTGCGGATATGAAGTTAGGAGATTATCAGGATAATACCATTGATGCATTTGGCGATGCTTATGAGTTTTTAATGGGTATGTATGCTTCCAATGCAGGAAAGAGTGGCGGAGAGTATTATACGCCACAAGAAGTTTCAGAGCTTTTAACAAGAATTACTGTATTGGGCAAGAAAGAGGTCAACAAGGTTTATGATCCGGCTTGTGGAAGCGGATCGCTTTTGCTGAAATTTGCAAAAGTTTTAGGAAAAGAAAATGTGCGTCAGGGATTTTTTGGACAGGAAATTAATATTACTACATATAATCTTTGCCGTATCAATATGTTCTTGCATGATATCGGATATGAAAAATTCAGTATTGGACATGGAGATACATTGACAGAGCCTTTGCATTGGGATGATGAGCCGTTTGAGGCGATTGTTTCCAATCCGCCGTATTCTATTAAATGGGAAGGCGATGATAACCCTATTCTTATTAATGATGAGCGTTTTTCTCCCGCTGGTGTGCTTGCGCCGAAATCAAAAGCGGACTTAGCGTTTATCATGCATTCCTTGTCATGGCTTGCGACAAATGGAACAGCAGCTATCGTATGTTTTCCCGGTGTCATGTATCGTGGCGGTGCGGAGCAGAAAATCCGTAAATATTTGATAGACAATAACTATGTGGAATGTGTGATACAGCTTCCAGATAATCTTTTCTTTGGGACAAGCATTGCTACCTGTATTATGGTGTTGAAAAAGAACAAGGTGGAAAATAGTACATTATTCATTGATGCTTCTAAGGAATGTGTGAAAATTACGAATAATAATAAGCTGACAGAGGAAAACATTCAAAATATATTGACGGTATATGAGAAAAGAGAGAACAAGCAATATTATGCAGCAGTAGTGTAGAATGATAAGATTGCGGAGAATAGCTATAATCTTTCGGTTTCGTCCTATGTGGAGCAGGAAGATACAAGAGAAAAGATTGATATTGTGAAATTGAATGCAGAAATTAAAGTGTTGGACGGCGAATTGAGGGAGACATAAACGGCAAATTATTTTTCCAACCTTTTTCGCATTGACTGCGCAGTGCTGTCTACAAATGCATAATACCGCCGAAAATGCAGCACGCTGTTGGTATAGCTTTTCTTTCGAAATCGAAAGGCCATGAATCCCATTATGAGATCCATAGCCACATGATGTATTTGGATTTTTTATTGTTTGTCAGCCAGAGTCGGCAGATAAGCCAAACCGGCAGCAACAGTTACGGCATCTACCTTCCGCATTAGATTGCTGATCCGCCCCTCATTCCAGAAAATATCAGAAAAATCGGATAGTTCACATCCCACATCATGGTTCGGGATGCACAGGTAGTTTCCGTATTTATGCACTCCGGCCAGGATGTGGAAGTATGTCCCCCGTCCATTCATCTCAGCTTCATACCATCCAGGCCGCCATCGCAGCAGGATAATCTCCCCTGTCCAGGTTTCTATGCGGGAACCATCCCTGAAAAAACATCTGTATTCCAAAAACAACACCCCCTATCCAAGATTCTGGCTGCTGACGGAGGCAAGTATGACTTCCGTGTCAATTG
>NZ_KE159781.1:58869-156618 GCF_000403455.2 Dorea sp. 5-2
GGGGGCGGAATCCAACCATGAAAGACTCAAATAGTGCTTTTGATGAAGTTTTTATACGGATCAGCTTGCAAAATAGGGAGTTTTCTCTTATCATAGTATATGTCGGCAGTGCCAAAGCCTCACGAGTGGGACATGATCCCGTATATGGCAGGCACGCTGGTGTATGAGAGAAAGAACAAACTGTAGGAGGTTGGTGTTCTTTCTCTTTTTTTCGTTCCAAAAAAAATATATCGGAACAGGCTGGAATGGTCAAGAGGAAAATGCGCCGTTTCCTACAGCGCGCTCTGATAGACAGTATTAAGGAGATGAGATTTTAATTCGATGTTTTTGTGCGGGAGATAGGAACTTTAGTTTGCTGGGCGACATTAAAGAGATTGTAGCGAGAGAAGAAATGCTTCGAGCGGAAATTGATAAGATTATTGCGGAAATTGAGGTATAGTTAGTGAATTTAGATAAGAAAAATAGTGAATTATTGTGTTTAGATAGAGTGATAAAAGCAAAGAAATCATTGCATATAGAAAGTCAGCAAATTATCGATAAAATAAGCGGAAATGAGTTTGATAGAATAGACACAGAACGTTCAGACTTTGTAAGATATTGCCCACCAACATCGAAAAATGAAAAAGGAACTATAATAGGAATAGAACATTTTCGTGTTGATCGTCTTTCGCTACAAAAGAAAGATGGTAGAGTTGCATCGACAGGAATTGCAACTGAAAAGGCAGTTTATGAAATATATGAACAATGGCATGAAGAAGTTACAACATCAGAGGAGATACCAGAGGGAGCGGTTAGCGATATTGCTAATTTAGTTGCGGCGCAAATACATAAGGAAGAAAAATCATCGTATAATACATTTTTCAAATCGTTTGAGTATTCTTTGAACAAACATCTTGAAAGTATTGATGTGTATAGAACGAATCTTCAAAAATTGTCTGAAGAAAAATACAACACAGAGTTAGCGTTATTAATTGAAATTCATTCGGAATTTAGGAACTTGTTTCTAAACAATAAAAGAGGAACATACAGGGAGAAGAACAATTTTACACCAATATTTGAAGATATGGTGCGCTTGATGGAAGAAAAAGTTGATTGTAATAAAGTAGATTATATTATTTTGTGCATGGGTGGAACGATATATACTGATAAGATTAAGGTGATAGCTATAAGAACTGAGGACATAAGAAAACAGTTAGAAAAGCAAAATATAGCCGTATACGAGTATGCAGGCGAGGATTTGATTTTTACTGATTTTGAGGTTACTCAAAGAAAGGTGAGAAATGAACCGCGCTACAAGATTGATGGTGATAAAATATCATTTGTCATTGAACACACAGATGAAGAACTAAATGAACAGTTTATGCTTGATGCCATGTTTTATTCTTTAAGGAAGGCACTTGAATATCGAAAACAAGGCAAGAATTTTGTTACAACATATGGAACACAAATGATGCTGGATGTATTAGGTGATTACATTATACGTTGGGAGAGAAAAGATGATGAGCAAATAGATTCTCCAGTTTTTAGATCGTTTATTCGTGAAGATATTGCATATAGAATGATGGAATTTGAACAAAGATTCTCTATGCAGAGAAAAGAGGAGGATTATGAGTAAACTTGAAGAATTACTTACAAAACTTTGTCCTAATGGGGTTGAATATAAGTTTTTAGAAGAAATATTTAATACAAGGAATGGGTATACACCGTCTAAGAATAAAAAGGATTTCTGGGAAAATGGTGTTATTCCTTGGTTTAGAATGGAAGATATTCGAGTAAATGGGAGGATTCTTAATGCTGCTTTGCAATATGTGTCGAAAGAAGCGTTAAAGGGAAAAGCATTCCCTAAAAATTCAATTATTATCGCAACTTCTGCAACGATTGGTGAACACGCATTGGTTACTGTAGAATCGCTTGCAAATCAGAGATTTACATACTTAATGCTAAAGGATGAATATAAAGATAGGTTTGATATTAAATTTATTTATTATTACTGCTTTAGGTTGGATGAATACTGTCTTGCATGTTTAAATCAAGGGAATTTTGCATCTGTTGATATGAAGAAGTTTGTAAAATTCAAATTTCCACTACCACCTTTAGAAGTTCAACGTGAAATTGTCCGTATTCTTGACAATTTTACAGAACTAACAGCAGAACTAACAGCAGAACTAACAGCAGAACTAACAGCTCGTAAGAAACAATATGAATATTATAGGGATAATCTGCTTAAATTTGATATATCTATACCCAAAGTAAAGCTAAAGGACATTGCAACCGATATTTACAGAGGATCAGGGATTACGAGAGAGCAAGTGACAGGTTTGTAAAATTATGCATTTTTATAATTACGTAGATGGGATTGAAACATTAATGACGAACCAAGCATATAGTTTAGTAGAGCATTATAAGTCACAAAGCAAATTTCCGGCACAAACGGACTCCTTTGAAGAAGCGGTAAAGATAGAAGAAAGTGGTGAAAAGGTAAATTATGAAGTTTCTGCTTTTTGGGGATATTATCTTTTGCTGATAGAGCAAATGAGTTCTAAGGAATTATATGAGTCGATAAAAGAATTTTTAAAAGTTGATCTTAAGAATGTTTCAAAATGTGTATGGTTTCTGAAAAAAGAGGAGGAGTTTCTTTTTTATGAACCTTTTGCAATGAATATGGCGGGCGAAGGAATAGAAATTACTATTGAGAAAACCTTTGAAGAGTTTTCTGCTAAAGTGCAATTTATAATGAAACAGTATGAAAAAGATATATTTTCATTTGACGAATATTCATTTAAAAGCCTAGAAGTAATAATTTGTCATTACTTTGGTTATATTCCAAGAGTAAAGTTTGAATAGAAAAAAGATTAAAAACATATTAAGGTGGTGTGTTATGCCATATTTTGAATATAGTAAGTCTGTAAAGAATATTGAATATTTTGAAATTCTTGAAATGCTCATGGAACGTTGGGAATATGAGATTGTTGAATTTAAGGAAGCCAAAGGAGGATATGATACAGATAAAATCGGAAGATATTTTTCTGCCATAAGTAATGAAGCAAATCTGCGTCAGCAGCAATATGGATGGCTTATTTTTGGAGTTGGTGAGCAGAATAAGACAAAACAGATAGTCGGAACCTCATTTAAAAAGGGTGATAAAAGTTTACTTGAGCGTTTCAAATATGAGATTTCCAGAGATACTG
This sequence comes from Dorea sp. 5-2, assembly GCF_000403455.2. Lineage (GTDB taxonomy): Bacteria > Bacillota > Clostridia > Lachnospirales > Lachnospiraceae > Sporofaciens. The sequence continues at coordinate 62,058 of NZ_KE159781.1, forward strand.
CCAATGGAATGACATTTTATGATATTATCGAAATATTTCCGATTGTGAATGGCAAAGAATACCGAGTGCTTATGTTTAAAATTCCTGCGGCAGCGACGGGCATTCCAACAGACTGGAAAACGAATTACTATGAACGGGCAGGGGAAAGCCTTGTTGCATTGAAACAGTATAAGATAGACGCGATTCGTTCACAGGAACGTAAAGATTGGTCAAAACAGGTGTTAGAAAAGGCAACAATAGAGCATTTGGATAAGACTGCAATAGATTTGGCAAGAGAAAAATATAAAGAAAAAATGAATCAAGAGCATATTTCAGCAGAAGTGGATGCTATGAGTGATGAGCAGTTTCTTACAAAGATTAAGCTCATGATAGATGGTAAAATTACACAGGCAGGAATGCTCTTGGTGGGAAATTCTGATTTTGATTATATGTTTCAGACAGCACCGAGTATTATGTGGAGACTGTATGGTGCAGATGGAATGGATAAAGATTATGCAATTTTTAAGATTCCATTTATCAATGTAGTGGATAAGGTGTTTGCGAAAGTACGAAATCTGACTTATCGTTATATGCCTAATCAGTTGACACTGTTTCCGATGGAAACAGAGCAATATAATAGTTGGCTAATTCGAGAGCTGCTTAATAACTGTATCGCTCATACGAATTATCAGTTAGGCGGAAGGATTTATGTGAATGAATTTGAAGACAAAATTAAATTTACGAATCCGGGGGACTTTATTCCACAGAAAATAGAAAATGTGTTGGAAGTAAGCTACAGTCCACCATTTTATAGGAATAAACTTTTAGCGGATTCTATGATGGCATTTCATATGATTGATACTGCAACGTTGGGAATCCGCCGCGCGTATAATATTCAAAAGGCGAAATATTTTCCACTGCCGGACTACAATGTATCTTCGGGGGCACAAGTTGAAGTGACGGTATATGGTAAAACCTTGAATGATAATTATATGCATATATTGTATGACCATCAGGATTTAGATTTACAGACAGTGTTCTTACTTGATAGGGTTCAAAAAGGTTTAGTGATAGAAAAAGAGGATGTAGACAGATTGCGGGCATTGAAGCTGGTAGAAGGTAGGATAACAAGTTTATATTTATCGGCATCGGCAGCTAAAAGCATTGATGAGAGTACAAACTATATTAAAAATAAGGGATTTGATGACAAGTATTATAAGGATTTGATTGTTGAATATCTGAAACAGTATAAAAAAGCCAAAAAGAAAGATATTCGGGAATTGTTATGGGATAAGTTGCCAAATGTTTTGAGTGATACTCAAAAAGAAAATAAGATTCATAATTTGCTTGCTTCATTGAAAAAGCAAGGAATTATTGGTAAGGATTCCGAAAATCAGCAACAATCTAATTGGGTATTAAGGTAATGTCTTGGGTTGAGTATGGTTTACTCAAGATTTTACCCAAGGTTATTCAAGATTTAAACAATTAAAATTGTTGAAAGAAACAATCATAGGGTAGCGGGAATAGGTAATACGGAATCGTTATATGAAGTCCGCGTGTAAATCGCCAGCCAATGGCTGGCAATTTAAAGACGAATGATGAAGATAAATTAACCCAAGCGGTATCCAAGGTTTACCCAAGACTTACTCAAGGTTTATCCAAGCTCGTGCTTCTAAAATTTTTAATAATCAGAAAAATCAGATGATATTTGGGATAATATAGATAAAAAAATCCCCATTTTATCATGGTTTGCGATACAGACAAACGTACCGTAGCAACGTGAGGGCGGACGTACAGTAGGTTCTGGACGTGTTGCTACTATCATCGAGTAATTATAATTTAGTGCTTGCTGATTAAGTCACCATTACCAACTTCCCCGAAATCTCTTCGGGGAAGCCTTCTAAGAGACTTAACAGGGCGCAGAGAATCCTCCTCTGCATTTTGAAGAGGTTCGCTGTAAGTACCGATAACCCATCTGTTTTCGGGATTCATATGCATTCCTAATGGCTGATTAAAATCGAGGAATGAATGTTGTAACTTATCAAGATATTTGTACATATATCGGACTCCTTGCTTGTATATTTCTAAGGTTATCTGCACGAAAAATGAACGATTAATCTGCATTACCTTGCAAATATTATATACCAAATATCCAGAAAAGTCAGTAAAATCAAGCATTTCAAGTTTAATCAGCAGGCACTAATTAACGCTATTAGAAAACAAATTGTGCTTGTCTAAAGGGACAAACTTTGATACAAAATAAGCCTTCCATTCCGGAGGGCTATTTTTCTGAAAGTCTTGAAAAAGCCTGATTCTGCGGGTTTTCTTGGATTTCATTTTTTTCTATGTTTTTCGCTGACTTCTCAAATTTCCATGGAATCATGAATTTCTAAATCATAGGAATTGTATTGTACTGGAAGATGCACACCCCTCGGAGAGTAGCGGGGACAAAAATCAATAACCGCTAAAAAGTATAATTCTGGCATTAAGCCGTGAGGACATTTTAGCGGATATTTTTATATACGGAATTGCCTTGGAAAATTGTATGCACCAAAAACCCCGCCGGAGCGGGGCTGGTATTCTTTTTTTATGCGGCAGTAAAACCCTGCGCTGCAAGTGCCTCTGTCAATTCTTTATTCTTCTCACCACTGAGTGTGCCGTTCCGGTCAATGATGTAGCTGCCGATGGCGAAAGCGTATGTGGGAGCTTTCTGGTATACCGGAGCCGCTCCGATGAAGTCGCCTACTGCAGTTGCCAGCTCTTTGCGGCGGGGGCCGGTTACATTGTAGCTGATCTTCATGGTACTGGCTTCCTGATTGGCTTCGGCATCCTCTGCCGGTTCGGGGCTTTCGGCTGCCTGCTCTGCCGTATCCTCTGCGGCTTCCGGTTCCGCTGTGGCTTCTTCCGGCTCTGCCGCCTGCATAATTGGCGTTTCTTCCGGGATGATGGCCAGTGCCGTTTCCTCCGGGGCCGGTGCTTCGGCTGCTTCTTCCTGCATGGCTTTCTTCTGCGCTTTGGCGGCTGCCTTTTCTGCGCGGGTTACTTTCGCCCTCGGCTCCGGGAATGTCTCCGGAAGTACGCCGGATGCGTAATGGATTTCAAAAGTGATCTTGCCGTCTGCAGGTACGTTGAAGTGGAAGTCGAGAAGTTCAACCTCTTTGATGCTGTCCGGAAGTTCGATATTCTTGTACCGTTTTACTTCCTTGCCCTCTACCATAAGGCATACCGGAACCGCGTCCCTCAATTTTGCTGTGATTCTTCCTGTCTTCATAATGTTGTCCGCCTTTCTTATTTTGATATTTTTGCTATTGGCTGCTTGCCTTGTGAGTGACAGCTTACGCATTTTTGGTGAAAAAGCAAGCCTTATTTCGAAGAAATTTTATTTTTTAGAATGCCAAAATGATAGAACCGGCTAGCCGTGGGATATTGGCTGGCCGGTTCTATCAGGTATTATGCCCTTTCAAAAGGTTCCCCGCAGTCTGCGCAGGTTACATTGACCTCTCGGGTTGCCCGTATGATGGTGCCGCAGCAGGGGCAGATATATTTGATGCTGCGGTTGATGGATTTCTTGCGCCCGCCTTTGGAGATTCCGGTGGCCTGCAGGCGGCTGGCGTGGATGCCGGTATCCCCCAGGGCGGATATGATCCATGTTTCGGCTTCCGGAGTCAGGGTCGTAACCGTCCAGCCGTATTTGGGATGTTTCTCAATATGCAGGCCGTGGGCTTCGGCGGTGGCTTTGAATTTCATATTGTGGTAATAGCCGTTGTTGCTTACGTCCTGGATATCATGCTGCAGGTTATATAAGTGGCTCATTTCATGGAGAAGCGTGGTGGCTATTTCTGTAATAGGACGGTCAAGGTATTCAGCGCAAAGGTTGATTTCCCGGTAAAGCTCGTTGTCTGCATTCCAGATTTCATGGATGCTGCACCAGCCATATGCGCCACGCCCGCCGTCCGGGGATACGGTGATGGCCGGACGGGTAAGCTCTCCATAGTAGAAATGCTTATTGAATAAATCAAACATTTGTTCGACTTTCTTTACGATTTCGGATATATTGAGCATTGGTATGTCCTCCCTTAAAATTATGTTTTAATGTTGTGAGTGACAGCTTACGAATTTTCGATATAAAGGCAAGCCTTTTTCAAAGAAATTTCAGATTTTATACACATACGCTTACTTGCGTTTATTCGCTTCTCCGTATATAATAACGGTATATCAATGGGAGGTGGCAAATTTGCTTGACTATATTTCTGTAAAAGAAGCGGCAGAAAAATGGGGAATATCTGAGCGGCGTGTCCAAAAACTGTGCGAGGGGAATCGGATTGAGGGTGTTGTACGTTTCGGCCACACATGGATGATACCGCGAAAGGCAGAAAAACCTGCCGATCAGAGACGAATACAGAAAAAAGACAAGGGAGGGAATATTTCATGTATAACCCACAATTAGATACATTTATCCGTGTGGCGGATGCCGGGAGTTTTAACAAGGCAGCGGAGGAGTCCTATATTACTCCAACGGCAGTTATTAAGCAGATCAATCTTTTAGAAGATTCATTGGGTATAAAATTATTTGAACGGACGCATAGGGGGCTGACTTTAACGAAGGCGGGAAAATCGTTATATCAGGATGTAAAATATATTATTCAGTATTGCCGTGATTCCATTACAAGGGCAAAAAACGCTATGCAGGATAATGTGAGCGTCATTCGGATTGGCAGCTCACCTATGACACCAGCCCAGCTCTTAATGCAGCTATGGCCAAAGATACAGGAACATTGCCCGGATTTGAAATTCCAGATTATTCCCTTTGAGAATACGCCGGAAAATGCCAGAGAAATTCTGTCTAACCTCGGTAAAAATATAGATGTGGTTGCTGGTATTTTTGATGAAACCATGCTGGATTTGCGGCACTGTGCCGGGCTTCCATTATCCCGTGAACCGTTCTGCTGCGCGGTTTCTATCCATCACCGGCTTGCTGCAAAAGATAAGCTGAAAATAAAAGACCTTTATGGAGAGAACCTGATGTTAATGCGCCGGGATTGGAGTAACTATGTGGACAGGCTTCGGGATGACCTCTGGCAGAATCATAGCCAGATACATATTGTAGATTTTGATTTTTACAGTATGGAGGCTTTCAATCGGTGTGAGAACAGCAATGATGTTTTGCTGGCAATTCCGGGCTGGGCTAACGTACATCCGCTTTTGAAAGTGATTCCGGTTGAATGGGAGCATAGTATCCCGTTTGGCCTGCTCCATTCTCCGCAACCATCAGAAACAGTAAAGAAATTCTTGGAAGCAGCACAAATGGCTGTAAATTGAAGAAGAAAAATAGTTATAACCTTTGAGTATAAACTGATGAACAAAGCGAGACTTCTCTTGAGGTCTTGCTTTTTTTATAATATGAGTAGTAAGAGCAGAACGGAGGTGATGGAATTGAAAAAATCTATTTGTACTGTTGCGTTTGTTTGTATATTGGTTTGCATTACAGGATGCGGTGCAAATAAAGCCTCTGGCAATATTGCGGAGATAGAATCTGGAAAAGAAACAACAGAAAGCCTTTTGCAGCAAACCGAAGGAGCAGAAAGAATTGTGCAGGCAGAAACGAGGATAAATGAACCGTATACAACAGATACAAAAATAGTCGAGGTTATATCTAATCCAGTTTTCGGAGAGTATGGCAGGCTGATTTTTCCAGTAGATAGTGGATATTATAGCGGGAATACTTTGGGGACGCTACGGCTTACATGGTATAGCAATATTGACCCGGAAAAGACGGTAGAGATTGCGAATTATCTAAGAGATCATGCGGCGGCAGGAGAAACCTGTTTTTATGACATTTATACTGATGAAGAAAAGATGGCTGACCCTGCAAAACAGGATACAGGACTATTCTTCTTCAAAGGAAATCCCGGAGAAAAATTTGCTGTCTGTAATGCAGGCGGGGGATTTGCGTATGTGGGTGCAATGCAGGACAGCTTTCCCCACGCTCTGGAATTATCTAAAATGGGATATAACGCTTTTGCCCTGATTTACCGGCCCGGAGCGCAGACAGCCTGTGAAGATTTAGCGAGGGCAGTCAACTTCATTTTTGAACATTCAGAGGAGCTTGAAGTAGATACCGATTGTTATTCTGTGTGGGGAGGTTCCGCAGGCGCAAGGATGGCGGCGTGGCTTGGCTCTTATGGCCCGGCTGCTTTTGGGGGAAATGAACTGCCCCGTCCCGGTGCGGTTATTATGCAATATACCGGCCACAGCGATTATACAGAAAGCGACCCGCCAACCTTTGTATGTGTCGGGGAAAATGATGGCATTGCAAGCTGGCGGACAATGGAAAACCGTCTGCGCAATCTGGAAGCGCTTGGAATCCCCACAGAGTTTCACAAATATCCGGGCCTCGGTCACGGTTTCGGAATAGGAACCGGAACGGTTGCGGAAGGGTGGATAAACGAGGCAGTAGCATTTTGGGAAAACCAGACAGAAAATCAATCATAGAGAGGAGAACAGGAAGATGAACAATTTTATTTTTGAAAACGCAACGAAGGTGTTTTTCGGGAAAGGGTGTGTAAAGGAATACCTGTGCTGTCTGACAAAAGGATATGGCGATACGGTCATGCTGGCATACGGCGGCGGCTCCATTAAACGGAACGGTGTTTATGACGAGGTAACAGCAATTTTGAAAGCAGCGGGGAAAAATATTGTTGAGTTTCCGGGCATTATGGCAAATCCCACTTATGCGAAAGTGCTGGAAGGTGCAAGGCTGGCAAAGGAAAACAATGTGGGACTGATCCTCGGTATTGGCGGCGGTTCGGTTATGGACTGCTGTAAGGCAGTATCCATTGCCGCCCGGTATCAGGGGGATGTATGGGCGGATTTTTGGGCACGTCCCGGTATTTTTGATTTTGATCCTCTGCCGCTCGGTGTGATCGTCACAGTAGCGGGAACCGGGAGCGAGTGCAATGGCGGGGCTGTCATTACCAACGAAGAACTGAAAATAAAGACCGGGCGTGATTATCCGCAATGCAATCCGAGGTTCGCCCTGCTTGATCCGACCTATACTTATAGCGTCCCAAAATTCCAGATGGTATCCGGCAGTTTTGACATTCTTTCGCACATCATGGAAATTTATTTCAGCGAGCCGGACGAGGACAATGTTTCCGACGACATTGCCGAGGCGCTTATGCGGAATGTGATCCGTAATCTGCGGGTGGCCGTTAAAAACCCGGAGGACTACACGGCCAGAAGTAACCTTATGTGGGACGCAACAATGGCGGAAAATCGGATCATCAAGCTGGGAAAGAGGACAGATTTTCAATGCCACCAGATGGAACATCAGCTTGGAGCTTATACAGACTGCAATCATGGCGCTGGGCTGGCGGTACTGCATCCGGTTTATTATCGTCATATCTATAAGGAGGGGCTGGCAAAGTTTAAGCGTTTTGCTGAGAATGTATGGGGAATTTCTGCGGAGGGAAAGACGGACGAGGAAATTGCCCGTGCCGGTATCAATGCGCTGGAAGATTTTATTTTGGAGATTGGTCTGCCTGTGAACCTGCGGGAGTTAGGTGTGGATGAAAACACGGATTTGAAAGCGATTGCAGATTCCTGTGCGATTGTCTCCGGCAGCTATAAGAAGCTGACCCATGAAGAAATATTAGGAATTTTCAAAGAGTGTTTTAATTAAGTGAAAAGGAGAAAACGATTATGAAAAAACTAACTGCTATTTTATTGAGTGTATTACTTGTATTCAGCCTTGCGGCCTGTGGCAATAATCAGCAGGCAACGGATACCACGCCGGAACCTTCTTCGGAACCGGTAAGCGAGACTACGTCGGAGCCGGAAAAAGCGGAGCAGTCTTCTGAAACGTCCTCTGCCAGCCAGTCAGAAAACGAGGATAATACTGTCGATACGGATGTGGAAAGTACGGGCGGAAAAACGCTGATTGTTTACTATTCAGCTTCCGGGAATACGGAGGAGGTTGCAAATTATATTGCTTCTGCTACGGGCGGAGATTTGTTTGAGATCGTGCCCACGGAAATTTATACAAATGCTGACCTTGATTGGACGGATGATGACAGCCGCGTATCCAGAGAACATGACAATGAGGATGAAAGAGATGTCCCGCTTGTATCTGATACGGTGGATAATTGGGACGAGTACGATACAGTGTTTATCGGATACCCGATCTGGTGGGGGATTGCGGCATGGCCTGTAGACGGTTTCATAAAGGCGAATGACTTCACAGGAAAAACGGTGATACCTTTCTGCACTTCTTCAAGCTCCGGTTTGGGTGAAAGTGGCGAACTGCTTGAAGAAATGGCCGGAACCGGGGAATGGTTGGAAGGTGAGCGTTTCCGTTCAGGAGCTTCGGAAGAAACAGTCCGGTCATGGGTAGAAGGATTAGGTTTATAGAACAGGAGCCAGACTATGAGAAAAATAATAGCTGTTCTCGCAAGTGTGTTAATGATTGTTACACTGGCCACTTGTGGAAAAAGGGAAGAAAAACAATCCTTGCCGGAAGAAAGTATTGTATCAGACAGTACGGCTCCACCTGCAAAGGTGGAGCCGGGGAAAAATGAAAGTACAGGCTCCCGCGTTTTAATTGCTTACTTTTCTATGCCGGAGGATGCAGATACTTTCGGCGTGGATGCCATTTCTGGTGCAAGTATTGTGGTAAGGGATGGGGAACGGCAGGGAAATACAGAATTTGTCGCAAAAATTATACAGGAAACAGTGGGCGGCGATCTGTTCCGAATAGAAACCGTGCAGGATTATCCCTTAGACCATGATCCGTTAGTAGATCAGGCCGCAGATGAACAGGAGGAAAATCTGCGACCGGAGCTTGCGAGCCATATCGAAAATCTGGAACGATATGATACCATCATTTTAGGATACCCGAATTGGTGGGGAGATTTGCCTATGCCGGTATATTCGTTCTTGGAGGAATATGACTTCGGAGCCAAAACAATCATTCCTTTTGTGACACATGGCGGCAGTAGTTTTTCCGACACAAGGAATACGATTTCTGAATTGCAGCCCGACGCAGCTATAAGCGAAAATACGTTTTCTCTTTCCAGAAATGATGTGGCGGAAAGTGAAGCAGAAATCAGGCAATGGGCGGAAAGCCTCAATCTGAAATCGGATACAGATGGAATACCAGCGGGGGCAGAAAATATGCAGATAGAGGGAAACAAAACCGACCTAAGCGGGACTGTACCGGAGGAACTGGAATATATACCGGCTGAATATAAAAGTCCTTCGGAACATCCGGGAATGCTGGAAAAGTTGACCTATCAGACGTGGGAATCCTTTTCCTATGAGGAACGGACGCAGGAGCTGACAAAAGAAGCGTGGGTGTATCTGCCTTATGGCTATTCAGAAGATCAGAAATATAATGTGTTCTATTTAAGTCATGGCGGATGGAGCAATGAAACAACGGTTATGGGAACAGACCAAAAACCGAGCTCTTTTAAGTATGTGATCGACCATGCCATAGAAGATGAGAAGATACAGCCCCTTATTATCGTCCTACCGACCTATAATAATACAAGCGGCAAGGACAGCGGGGATTACAGCCTTGCGCTTCAGTTGACAGACCAGTTTCACAATGAGCTGGTAAATGACCTGATTCCGGCGGTGGAAGGTAAATACAGCACTTATGCGGAGAATACCTCGTTGGAAGGCATAAAAGCGTCCCGCGATCACAGAGGATTTGGCGGTTTTTCAATGGGTTCTGTCAATACATGGTGTACTTTCCGGTATGCGCTTGATTATTTCCGGTATTTTATGCCTATGAGCGGAAGCTACTCCACAGACGGTGAATACATGGCGGAACTGGTAAAAGAATCCGGTCATGATTCTGATGATTTTTTTATATTTGCTGCTTCTGGCACGGATGATTTCGCGTACAGTGCATTTAAGGCGCAGATTATGGCAATGGGGAGTGTTTCGGATGGCACATTCCGTTTTGCCGACAATGAGGCGGATGGAAATCTGTCCTTTTTGGAACGGGAGGGATATGTTCACGATGGGGTAGCCAGTGATGAATATACCTACAATGGACTTAGGTTTTTTTGGAACAGGGAACAGTGATTTGCATGATAAAGGAGGAAGATTAAAATGAGCATTGTATTTATCAACGGCAGCCCGAATAAAAACGGCAATACAGCGGGGCTTGCAAAAGAATTGTTAAAGGGCAGGGATTATGAAACGCTGAATCTGACCGATTACCGGATCGGCAGCTACGGGCAGGACTTCCCGGATGACCAGCTCGGAGAGGTTATTGCAAAAATAAAGGAGTCGGAAGTGATCGTGATTGGCTCCCCGCTGTATTGGCACAATATCTGCGGCTCTGTGCGCAATATGCTGGATCGCTTTTATGGTCTGGTAGAGGAAGGAGCTTTATCGGGAAAATCGCTGTATTTTCTCTTTCAGGGAGCAGCTCCGGAAAAGTGGATGATGGAGGCCGGGGAATATACTATGAAGCGTTTTGCAGGGCTTTATGGGATGGAGTATGCAGGAATGGCCACCAATCGCTCCGAGGCGGGCAGATTGTCGGAGAAATTATGAGAATATTTTCATCAATGTTATAGGAGGAATACAGCATGGCGGTAAAACAAACAGCAGGAAGGACTGCACTTGGGGAATTTGCCCCTAAATTTGCAGAGCTGAATGATGATGTGCTTTTTGGGCAGGTGTGGAGCCGGGAAGATAAAATGTCTCTCCGTGACCGTTCTCTTATCACGGTTGTATCGCTGCTTTCGCAGGGGCTTACCGATACCTCTTTTGTTCATCATCTTGAAGCGGCAAAAGCAAACGGCATAACGAAAACTGAAATTGCCGAGATCATTACACATGCGGCCTTTTATGCAGGGTGGCCAAAGGCGTGGGCGGCGTTCCGTCTGGCAAAGGAAATCTGGAATGATGAAACAAACGGAACAGATGAAAAGGCTCTGCATGAAAAGTCTATGATATTTCCAATCGGCCAGCCAAACGATGCGTTTGCACAGTATTTTTCAGGGCAGAGCTATCTGCTCCCGATTTCCAAAGAGCAAGTGGGTATTTTTAATGTGACCTTTGAGCCGGGCTGCCGGAACAACTGGCACATCCATCATGCCGACAAGGGCGGCGGACAGATTCTGGTCTGTGTGGCAGGCAGGGGCTTTTATCAGGAATGGGGAAAAGAACCGGTCTGCATGACAGCGGGAGATACCGTCAATATTCCGGCAGGCGTGAAGCATTGGCATGGAGCAGCGCCAGACAGTTGGTTCTCCCATCTGGCGGTAGAGGTGCCGGGGGAAAACGTGCGTACAGAATGGTGTGAACCGGTCAACAGTGAAGATTACAAAAAATAAAATAATGATTACAGGAGGGAAAGTCATGGAATATGTAACTTTGAACAATGGGATCAAGATGCCGGTGTTGGGATACGGTGTGTATCAGGTAAGCAATGAGGAATGTGAACGCTGTGTGCTGGATGCAATCAGTGTCGGCTACCGCTCCATTGATACGGCGCAGGCATACGGGAATGAAGAAGCTGTGGGCAATGCAATTAAAAAATGCGGCGTTCCCCGTGGAGAATTATTTATCACCACAAAAGTATGGATCAGCAACGGTGGCTATGAAAAAGCGAAGGCTTCTTTGAAGGAATCCCTGCGTAAGCTGCAGACGGAATATATTGATCTGGTGCTTATCCACCAGCCTTTCAATGACTATTATGGAACTTACCGGGCAATGGAAGAAGCCTATAAGGAGGACTGGATTCGTGCTATCGGTGTATCGAATTTCTACCCTGACCGTCTGATTGACCTGTGCAGTTTTGTGGAAGTGAAACCGGCGATCAATCAGGTGGAGACCCATGTGTTCCAGCAGCAGGCAGAGGCACATGAATATATGGTGAAATATGGCGTACAGCATGAATCGTGGGGGCCTTTTGCGGAGGGGCGCAAAGATTTCTTTACCAATCCTGTTTTGACGAAGATTGGGGAGAAATATAACAAAAGTGCGGCGCAGACTGCTCTCCGTTTCCTGATCCAGAGCGGTGTTGTAGTAATCCCGAAGTCTACGCACAAGGAGCGCATGATTCAGAATATGGATGTGTTTGATTTTGTGCTGAATGATGAGGATATGGCGGCAATTCAGGCATTGGATGAAAAGGAAAGCCTGTTCTTCTCCCACTATGACCCGGCAACGGTAGAAATGCTGACGGGGCTTCACAGGTAAATCAAAGGCGAGGTGGCAGAGAATGAAAAACGGAACAATCTTGTTTGGTATATTAGCTGTGCTATTCCTGTTTACTGCCTGTGGCGCAAAAGAAGATATTGATAATAATATATCGGCAGAAAACGCTGTGCAGATAGAAAACAGCTCTACGGAAGAATCCTCCGAAAGTGCAAATGAGACTGTTCCAACAATCTCTGCCACAGAAAAAAAGGATGATTTATCAGTGGGAAGTACGCTCGTTGCGGAGCAAATATTAACCGAAGCGGACGGGGATATTCATTACAGCTATTATCTGCCGGAGGATTTTGACGAGAGTAAAAAATACCCTATGATGGTAGTCATGCCGGGATATGACATGATGTGGTTTGGAGAGGATTCCTCCGGCAGTAATCTGAATTGGAGCGGTTTTCTGGCATGGACGGAGCTTGACGAAGATATGATTGTTGTTTCGGCACAGCTTACCGACTGGCGGGAGAAATCCGCAAGGCAGGCGATAGAATTGACGGAGTATTTTCTTGATAATTTTCCCGTTGATGTAAACCGGGTATATGCTGCCGGATATTCCGCTGGCGGAGAAACTATGTCGCAGGCTGTATCCATGCGCCCGGACTTATATGCAGCTTATTTACACGGTGCTTCACAATGGGATGGAACCTTTGAGTCTATTGCAGAAAATGGCGTTGCTGTTTATATCTTTATGGCTGAAAATGACGAGTATTACGGTTCAGGGAAAGCAAGGGACGCTTATAACGGTTTGCATGAAGCCTATTTGGATACAGGCTTAACAGAAAGCCAGATAGAGGATGTACTATGTCTGGAGATCCCGGATAACGAATATTTTAACAGCCGTGGAATTTACAATTATCACGGCGGAGGGAATATTTTATTTCAGGATAAAAGTATTTTGAATTGGATTATAGAAAAAAGGAAAGCTATTCGTTAGGGCGAAGGGAGGCGGCAGCGTGAAACGGAAAACAATTTTGAAGATTGTGGTCGATATTGGAATGACGGTCATGCTGCTGCTTCTGATGGCTTATGATCTGATCGGCGAGGCGGCGCATGAATGGCTTGGAATCGGGATATTTGGTCTTTTCATTATCCATCATATTTTGAACCGAAAATGGAGCCGATGTGTTTTCAAAGGGAAATATACATTGTTTCGTATTTGGCAGACTATTCTTGCTATTGGAATCCTGCTTACCATGATTGGTTCTATGTATAGCGGAGTGATTCTTTCCGAACACGCATTGTCATTTCTGCCAATCAAGGGTGGGCGGGCTTTTGCCAGAGAGGTTCACATGCTTTCCGCTTATTGGGGATTTGTGTTGATGTCACTTCATCTTGGATTACATTGGAGCATAATGATGGGGATGGCAAAGCGGTTTGTAAAAGAACCTTCAACAGCAGGAAAATGGCTGCTTCGTGGGATTGCCGCCTTTATCGCCGGGTATGGCGTGTATGCTTCCATACAGAGGGAGATTGGACGGTATATGCTCTTGGAAAATCACTTTGCATTTTTTGATTTTGAGGAACCGTTGATTTTCTTTCTGGCAGATTATATGGCAGTCATGGCTTTGTTTGTATGGGTGAGTCATTACTTTTCTAAGGGGCTGAGATACATAATACAGATAAGAAAAACAAAATAGAATTTACTTTACATCAAGGCAAGTGTAACTTGCCCGGAAGGTCAGTCTGCCTTGTGTGGATTGGCCTTTTTAAGTTGCATTGTCGAAATCTGTCGATGAAGAAAATTGAAAATTTTTAACTTTCTTCTCAAAAACTTTCCGGTTTGGCATGGCGGAAAACGTTCTGGTATAAGCGAGGAGGTGAGAACCAGCCACGATCAAATCTGAATAAAGGAGGGGACTGCCATGCCATCTCCTTCTTATGATGACCGGCTTATAGCCATGTTCGATTCCTACTGCAAAGAGGTGTCGAGGAACTGTATCAAAGATTTGGTGCGTAAGAATGAACGCCGGGGCAAATACGTTTCCCATGAACCGGTAGACTATCTGCTTGAATTGTTAGGCCATGAGGATGCCTACCCTTCCCACGCTTTCATGCTGGAGGTGGACGGGTATGCCTGCATGGTGAAAGACGAGACTTTATACTATGCGCTGCTATCCCTGAAAGAGCGGCAGAGGGAAGTCCTGCTCTTAGGCTTCTGGCGCGGCCTTACGGACGGGGAGATAGCGGAGAAGATGGAGGTAAGCGTCCGGACGGTATACAACCTGCGGCAGCGGGCGTTCCGGGCAATAAGGGACTATTATGGAGAAAAACCAACAGACAATGCAATTAACAGTGGGGCTGATCCGCCGGGCGGTTAGCGGGGAGCGGGAGGCGCAGGATGAGCTGCTGCGCATCTATGAGTCGTTCCATGATTCGCTCCTGGCTTTTGCGGAGGCAGGGCTGGACGGATGTATCCACCATGAGACGAGGGAGGACTGGAAGTCCATGGTGCAGATGCGGATGCTGCAGGCGATCCAGACGAGATGGAGGAGCCTGCTATGAAGCTGCAATGTGACCTGTTCGATTTTGCCTATGTGCCGGGATGGTACTGGCAGCTGGACAGCCTGGCGGGGATGGTGCTTCTGGAGCCGTGGCGGTTCAGGGAGCCGGTATATGCCACAAAGAATCCAGACACGCCTATCTTGGAGCGGTACATACATTCTATTTTTAAGAAGCAGGCGATTGACTTTAACAGTGAGGGAGACCCGGCGGAGGCGGCGCGGCATTTTCATGTGGAGAATGAGTTCTGCTGCTTCCATACGGGGCTGTATACGGGGAGGTACAAGGCGGTGTATGCCTGCTTTGACCGGAACAAGAAGCCCGCGAGTATGCGGGGGTGGTATTTCCGGGGCTTTGCGGACGAGCTGTCGCCGTGGCTGAAATATGTCTCCCCGCTCCCTGAGCGACCAAGCTATCATATGGCGCAGTATGGCGCCAGCTACAACCCGGAGTGGCCGATACGGGTGAACATAGACCACATCCTGGGCGATGAGGAGAACGTCTCCCGTCTGCCCGCAGCGATCCGCGAGGCGCATAACCTGCCCCTGCTATTGGAAACGGCAGTAGAGCTGGCGCGGCGGAGGGCTGTGGTGGAGCCTGGCATTGTGGTGCCGCAGGGCTACCAGGGGAGGGTGCAGTATCTTCTGCCGGTCTGTCTGACGGATATGGAGAGGCCCGACCTTGCTATGACCCTCACCATTATGGACGGGTATTATTTAGGGAATACCTGCCTTACGTTGGAGATGGCGTACCTGAATGCCCGCCTTTTGGCGAGGCCGGTCGCCCCGTGGCTTACGGGGCTCGTGATGTAGGAAAGGAATCATAGCAGGCCATATACTCCCGCGCCGGACAGCGGCGGCTACAGAAAGGGGCGTATATGAAATGCGCAGGAAGAAGGAGGGGCATGGCCATGAGATGACGGAGGAGATGCGCCATGTGTGCTGCCCGGTATGCGGGCATCGGATGTAGGACGGATTTTGCGGACATTCAAAATAAAAAGAATGTGGAGGTAACAGACAATGGCAAAGACGATTTTTGAGGAACTGGGCGGCAGATACGAGCGGCAAGGAGATTACTTAATACCGTGCTTAAATGTACCCGCCGAAGAAGAACAGCCGATAGGCACATGGGGACAGTGGCATCTGGATTATCTGAAGCAGTACCGCAGGGTTACATACACCAATCTTCTCACAAGCGGCAAACTCAACGCTTACCTTGCCGACATTGACAGGCAGGCGCAGGAACGCTTTGAACAGCTCATAGAGGGCATGAAACAGGCACAGGGCATAACGGAACGCCTAAAGGAAGAAAATGCCTTAGAATGGG
Source organism: Dorea sp. 5-2 (assembly GCF_000403455.2). Classification (GTDB taxonomy): domain Bacteria; phylum Bacillota; class Clostridia; order Lachnospirales; family Lachnospiraceae; genus Sporofaciens. The sequence continues at coordinate 78,090 of NZ_KE159781.1, forward strand.
TCGGGAAAATCTAAACTTTTGGATTTTTCCTGAAATCCAAACTTAGGAGAAATCCAAACTTTTCTGAAAATGGCTTGATAATAGGGGATTCTTGTAGAAAAAAGTTTGGATTTCATTTCGCCAAATGCAATGCTCCAATTATGACAAAATGAGAAAAACACTGTTATTTAGCTCTGTTCCAACTAATTTATTTCCATTTTTGACAAAAGAAAGCCAAAACAAAATCCAAACTTTTTTGTCAGAAAACGCCTTAAATAAAGGATTTACAGAAGAAAGTTTGGATTTCTCAAAAGTTGGGATTTTACAACGCCTTAATAACGTAAGGGCTTGTGCGAGGGAGATTGTTGAGAAAGAAATAATTTACGCATAATAAATTGGCGGCGGAGTAAGGCTCTGTCGCTTTTCTTGTCGGAAGATAAAAATTCATGTTTTATGAATTGATACAGTTCGTTTAAACGGCTATGGTAGATACAGTACAATTTGAGGAGGACAGAAATGTTTGAGTATGTGACGGCACAGGAAGCAGCGGAGCTTTGGGGAATATCGGCAAGGCGGGTACAAAGGCTCTGTAAGGAAAATCGGATTGAGGGCGTATTGAACATCAATCGGGTATGGCTCATGCCAATAAACATTAAAGCAAAATTAGCTTTTCTTGTTTACCCTATACTGATATGGCGGGCGTTAATCAGGATTTTAAAAAGGCTCCTTATCTTTATGAAATCTTCAAAAATGTGCAGTACCCTTTATGTATCAAAATCAAGAAAGGAAATGAAACATTATGGATTTCATATTGAAAACAACAAATCTTTGCAAGAGCTTTGGAAAACATTCCGCTGTAACAGATGTGTCAATTCATGTACGGGAAAATAGCGTATACGGATTATTAGGTCCGAATGGAGCAGGAAAATCTACAATCTTAAAGATGGTAACAGGTATGCTTCATCCTACCAAGGGTACGATTGAATTTGCCAATCACTCATGGAGCAGACAGGATTTAATGCATATCGGAGCTTTGATAGAAAATCCCCCGTTATATGAAAACTTGACGGCGTATGAAAATTTAAAAGTAAGGACTATTTTGTTGGGGTTGCCAGAGCAGCGTATCAATGAAGTGTTGGAGCTTGTGGATTTACAAAACACAGGAAAGAAAAAGGCAGGACAATTTTCAATGGGAATGAAACAGCGGTTAGGCATTGCGGTTGCATTGCTAAACAATCCGTCTTTACTAATTCTCGATGAGCCGACAAATGGATTAGACCCGATTGGAATCGGAGAGCTACGAAACTTAATCCGTCTATTTCCACAAAGAGGAATAACGGTTATATTGTCAAGCCACATTCTTTCAGAAGTGCAGCTTATTGCAGATGACATAGGTATCATTGCAAACGGCAGGCTTGGATATGAAGGTAAAATGCAGCATAGCGAAAACCTTGAGGAATTGTTTCTTAAGGTCGTTGAAGAAAGCAGGGAGGTAATGTGATGAAAGAATATGTATCTTCCGAATGGATAAAGCACAAACGGACTTTTGCAATAAAACTCGTTATTCTCGCCCCTGTTATTACCCTGCTTATGAATGTGTTTGCGCCAATGTGGTATCAGCAAAACGCATTTAACTGGTGGTATGTTTTGCTTTTCCCTGGATTTCTCACTTTGCTTTGCACGATGTGTGAACAACGGGATGGCGGAAAGCTGAAATACAGAAGTCTTATCCCGCTGCCTATAAAACTTAAAAATGCGTGGATTGCAAAAGCAATCGTCATATTGATTTTGGATATTATAGCGAATTTCATTTTTTTAGGGTTGAATATGCTTGGCGGTATAGCGGTTTACTTTATTTATGAAATCCCAATTAGTATATCGCTATTTCAAGCTGCGGCAGGTATTTTTTGTATTATCGTAGCTTCTATGTGGGAAATTCCAATATGTTTGTGGCTGTCGAAAAAGATTGGTGCATTTGCGACGGTTGTAATAAACGCAGGAATAGGCTCAGCCTTGGGCGTAATATTTGCAAACACAAAATACTGGATTTTTTGTCCGTATAGTTGGATGCCACGCTTAATGGTTCCAACAATCGGTATTTTGCCAAATGGAGTGCCTGTTTCTGAAGAAGCAGGAAATTTGCCAGTATCATTGGTTATGGTTATTTTAGCATTGCTGCTTTCTGTAATACTATTTTCAGCTTTAATAAGGCTTGGTGCAAAAGGATTTTCACGGCAGGAGGTAAGATGATGGGAACAGTATTAAGATGTGTCAGAGCAGATTATCTAAAAGCAAAGCGTTCTATGTTGAATGTTATTTATATAATCGTGCCTCTTATACTTGCTTTGGCATTTGCAGGCTATTTTCATATTTCGAGTTGGAACAGAACACTTAAAATAAGTGCTTTCTTTGAAATGCTGGGCATAATATATCCTTTTCTAGTTGGAATTATTGTGGGAATTATTGCCCAGCGGGAAAGTCAGGCAGGTCATTATCAATTTATACTTAGTACTGTTTCTTCAAGAACGCACATTTATATAGGGGAACTATGTTTTCTGCTGATAAATTCTTTGCTATTTTATACACTTGCAGTCGGCAGTTTTGCCCTTATGTTTCCGTTTACTTCTATAAGCGGATATGTGCAGGTTATAGGGCTTCTGCTTTTATCTTCTACACCTATATACCAAATACATTTTTTGTGTGCTTTTATATTTGGTAAAAGTGCTTCTATGGGGCTTGGAATTGCGGGCAGCTTACTATCTGCGATTATGCTCACAGGTTTAGGAGATGTATGCTGGCAGTATATTCCGTGGGCATGGAGCGTTCGGTTTATGGATTTCTGGCTTCTTGCGACTACGAACAAGGATGCTTATTTGCAGAGTTGCAGTACCTTCTATGTTGGAATTATAATAAATATCGTAGCCATACTTGTGCTATTCGCTGTTAGCATTATGTGGATTAGACTATGGGATGGAGGGAAAGAAAATGATTAAAAAATTCCGATTGCTATGCGTATGTCTGATAACTTTAACCATCTTTTTTATGGGTTGCAATAACAGAATATCAGACACGGCGGATAAGAATAATATGTTGAATGACACTCTGCCCAAATACGAACTGAATGTTGCTGATTATAACGAGATAAGTTTTGACAATAAGACATATATCATTACTGAAAAGACAATCTCATATTCAGAGTTAGAGGAAGAAATCGGGCAGGTTTCTCAAAACATTACAACGGTTGAGGGAAATAAATTGCGATATGGATATGTTTATAATATTGATGAAACAACAGATATTGCGGTAAACATCAATGAGAAGTACTATATTGCGGAATTAGCAGATTGATAAAGGAGGTGCTTTGAGTTGGCACGATTGTTAGTAATTGATGATGAGAAAGCCATTCTTGACTTAGTTAAGAATAGCTTGGAAAAGGATGGACATATCGTTACTGTATGCGAAAGCGCGGCAGATGTTACAATAAATACTTTAAAAAATTATGATTTGATTTTGTTAGATATTATGATGCCAGATGTTGACGGATTTATGTTTTGCAAAAAAATCCGAGGAATTGTAGACTGCCCTATTCTATTTCTCACAGCAAAAGTAATGGAAACAGACATTATCTACGGATTAGGAATAGGTGCTGATGATTATATTACTAAGCCTTTCCGAATAGGTGAATTACGAGCCCGTGTTACTGCCCACCTGCGTCGGGAAAGACGGGAGCACCATAATACATTAGGATTTGAACAGGAAATCAAGTTTGATTTATCTTCAAAGGAACTTTTTATGAAAGGCAAGAAAGTTGACCTAACCAAAAGCGAGTATGAAATTTGTGAGTATTTAGCCAGAAATAGAGGGCAGGTATTTACAAGAGAGCAGATTTATGAAGCTGTTTTTGGATTTGATGGTAACAGCGACAATTCAACGATTGCAACACATATAAAGAATATTCGCAGTAAGTTGGCAGGATATGGTGTTACTCCGATTAACACAGTCTGGGGGGTAGGATATAGATGGGAAGGATAAAACGGACTTCATTGCAAATGATTTTCTGGAAATTCTTAATTATTCTCATATTAGGATTGCTCTTATCGGCGGCAGTTCCTTTTTTGCTCCTTGCATTTGCTTCAAGTGCAGGGTATGTGACTTATGCTAATAATGCGGAACATTCCGTACAGGAAATATCGCCGATAATTGCGGCTGCACCAGATATTACAAAGGTTGCAATCCCTTCCTATTGTGAATATCTGATACTTGATGAAGATTATAATGTTCTCTATACAAACATGGATACAACGGAGCAGGAAAAGGCGTTGGAATTTGCAAAAACTGGAGAAAACAGTGACCCTACAAGCAGGACACAATACCAATTCATACCGAGGGAAACAGAATATTGCGTACTGAAATATTATGTGGGTTCGCAATATAAAAATGACTGGATGCAGAAACATTTGCCTGCTCCCGAAATATTATTATTGCTGTTGATAGGGGTAAATTGCATAGCGGTTTGCGTTTGTCTGACAATACGATATTCCCGAAAACTGAAAATTCAGTTATCTCCGTTGATTATGGCAACAGAACAAATACAGAAGCAAAATCTTGACTTTGAGGTAGAAAGCTCTGAAATCAGTGAATACAATGCGGTATTGAACTCTATTTCAGAAATGAAGGACAGCTTAAAATTATCTTTAGAACAACAATGGAAAGCAGAGCAATCACAAAGGGAACAAATAGCCGCACTTGCTCATGATGTAAAAACACCTTTAACTGTTATCCAGGGGAATATAGATTTAATGAATGAAACGGAACTTGACGATGAGCAACGATTATATGCAGGGTATATTACGGAAAGTTCGGAACAGATACAAGTATATATAAAGACTTTGATTGATATATCCCGTACAGTCACAGGCTATCAGCTTCAAGTAGAGAAAATTGATATAGCGGATTATATGGAACAAATTGAAGCACAGGCAAGTGCGTTATGTGTTACAAAGGAAATTCGCTTAAGCATGGAAACAGATATGGGATGTTTTGAAGCGGATAAATTGTTGTTGGAACGGGCAATTATGAATGTTGTCAATAATGCCTTAGAATACTCCCCGCAAAGAGGAACAATATATGTGGAAACGCAGAGGAAAGAAAACTTTCTGCAAGTTATTATAACAGACGAGGGAACTGGTTTTACGAATGAGGATTTGCGCCATGCAAGGGAGCAGTTTTTTATGGGCGACCACAGCCGAAGCTCTAATATGCACTTTGGCATGGGGCTTTATATCACAAACAGCATTGTAAAGCAACACAACGGGGAACTTACTCTTAAAAATTCCGATAAAACAGGCGGTGCAGAGGTTACAATAAAAATTCCATACTAGGATTTAATGGGCGATGGAAAGCATCGCCCATTATTTTTGCAAATCTTTATGAAATCTTCAAAAATACCTCGTAGTATTTAAAAAGTGAACGGCTGAATTTAAAGTCCGCCAAATAAAAAAACGGCGTATGGTGGGCGGTATTGCTATGCCCGAAAAGACTTAACAGACACTCTCCAGACCTGTTTTAGAGTTTGGAGGGATTTTTTTATGTTCTTTTTTCGGGCAGTTATCTATCTGCTCATGCAACGCAGATTTGATTTATACATAGCAGTTTGTCCAGCCGCGTTCATCCATAAGGTCTTTTATATGTTTTATGATATCCATTTCCATCACCGTCACCACCCATCTCCATTTGTATCTATTTTAGTTTCCAAATGGGTGATATAATAGTCATAATCAGTAAAGCTAATACGGCCCAAAAGGAACATAATCATAGTATGGTGGATAAGTGGATATGCTATCATAGGAAGTTAGGAGGTGTTTTTTGCATGGGAGAACATTTATTTGAGAGGCTTGCCAGTGAGCGGGGTATCACGGTGGAGGAGATGCGGGAGATCATCTCGGCACGGATCAGGCGGGGGATGAATGATCCCGACCCGGAGAAGCGGGCGCAGTGGGAGGCGATACCCCATGAGGGCGAGATTCCCACGCCGGAGGAATGGCTGTATTATGCGGTGAATTATCTGATTGAGCATGGGGATGGGGATCTGCTGCGGTGGTATCCGAATCTGTGAAGGGGCGGCCTTGGATGGGTGTTCATTTTGGGTGATATGTACTGAGAATATGGGAATGAGAAGCGGGTATGCACACCTTTTGATGTGGTACTCACTTTTTTCGTATCCGTTTTGATTGTATTAAAGTTTGTCGGGGAATATGGCTACAAATTGGCTACAAAAATTTTGAAAACACGGAGAAATGGGGTAATTTCAGAAAATATGATAGCAGAGAACCCCGAAAACACGCCATTTGCCACACAAGGTTCTCCAAACCTAATCCGTGAGGGTGGTAGAACTGTTGGTTCAGGAAGGGTTGCAACTATCATCGAGTAATCAGTAAAAAGCTAGATTTTATGGGGCTTTCCGAGAAATCGGGAAGCCCTTTTTGAAACTTTGCAACAGTAAAAAAGTTGTAAGCGGTGCCAAGAAAATTTAAAAATTTGTGAACTTAGAAAAAAGTATTGAAGAAATCCACAAATTTGATATAATTTGTGGATTAACCTATAGAAGGAAGGGATAGAAAATGAAAAGCCCAAATGTAAATATTTACAAAGTTCAGATGACTTATTTTTTTAAGGAAAAAAGTGAAATTAGAGCATTTGGACTTATTAGTAGTTTGTATAATCAACTGAAAGATGTTTTTAAAACAGAACCGCAATCAATACCCATTCCTGACGATGCACCCGCAGATGTTCCTCGTTGCGTTTGGAATGATATTAATACATCATTGACGTTTAATTTGCAAGGTATTTCGGCAACTGATAAAATGAAACAAATGGTGGTAGATTTTTATGGTTGAAAGAGATTGGACAGCTATTTTCCGCAGAGTAAAAAGTAAGCCGATTTTTATGAAGGACGGAAGACCATCATCAGCTCTGTTTAAAGATAGTAAAGGAGTATTAGTTGATAGAGACGCTGGTAGAAATATTAATGATATAATATCTGATGAAGAACGTCTACATTCTTTGTATACAAACGGGTTATCTGACGAAGAGATGAGAGAGCTTGAAGAGGAGTTGAAAGCAGTTATTCAATTAACTGATTCACAGTGTGATTCGGTTAAAGTTTGTGTTATTCCGGATCCGATAGATGGAGAAAATGAGTATCATGCGTTGCTTCAAAAATCAGAAACGGAAATTCAATTATCGAAAAGTCAAGCTAAGACATTGGCAAAGTTAGCGATAGTAGTAAAAAATTATGTATGATTTCTCTATTGATAAAGAGATAATTAGATGCCCTTAGGAAAAAATATAATACATTTAACAACTCCAGTGGGTGTGTAAAATAATCTGTGTAAATCATCACAGATTATTCGGCACACCCGTTTTTGTATAATGCATAATGGATTCGACAATACTGTGATTAGTTGGAAAAAATTGGTAGAATAATTTTTGGGATATGGGCGGAAAGAATTTTTTAGAAAAAGCAGAAATCATTCTGAAGCCATATTGCAGGGAAATATTATCGTCAGAACAAAATGCATGCGTTTGATTGTGTTGCTTTTTATGAGCGTAGGTTTGCAAAAGAAAAATTCCGGCCAGGGTTAATCCTCGACCGGAATTTTTACTTGCCATAGCATACGGAGGAAGCTGCCAGTGGCGGATTCTGTAGTTGGGATAATCTGTAGTTGATTTTCCCTGCCTGATTACATACAATAAGATTATTAATTGTGAAAGATAACAGCAATCAAAGTAGAAATTGCCAAGATTACAGGATAAGCAGGTGAGATAGATTGAGATATTATATTGCAGACCCACATTTCTTCCATGGGAACCTAAATACAAAGATGGACTACCGTGGATTTGCGGATGTGGAGGAAATGAATGGATACATGCTGCAGAGATGGAACGCGAAAGTCCGGAAGAATGATGAGGTTGTGATTCTGGGAGACCTGTCATGGGGAAAGGCGGAAGAAACTAATGAACTGCTTGGGAAGCTGAATGGGAGGCTCTATCTGATTCAGGGGAACCATGACCGGTTCCTGAAGAATAAGGACTACAATGCCAACCGTTTTGCCTGGATCAAGCCTTACGAGGAGCTGCAGGATAATAAGCGGAAGGTCATCCTCTGCCATTACCCTATCATGTGTTATAACGGGCAGTATCGTCTGGACGGAAATGGGAATCCTAAAGTATATATGCTCTATGGCCATGTGCATGATACCTTTGACCAGCGGCTGATCGAGCAGTTTCAGGAGATTACAAGGAGCAGTATCCGTGAGAATCCGGATGGGGAGAAACGGGCGATTCCGTCGAATATGATTAACTGTTTCTGTATGTATTCAGATTATACCCCGCTGACACTGGATGAATGGATACTCTGTGACAGGAAAAGGAGAGAAAAATTATGTGCGGACGGTTCTATGTAGATGAGGGGACAGCCAGGGAAATTGAACGGGTAATCCGTGGTGTAGATCTGCAGATACAGAAAATGCGTACAGGGGATATCTACCCGTCACAGTCTGCTGGTATTCTGACTTGCCACAGCCAGCAGAAAAATCCGTTGTCAGCAGGTCCTGCAGCGGAAAATTCACTAGCATTGGAACTGAATGAAATGCGTTGGGGATTCCCACAGTATCAGAAGAAAGGACTGCTGATCAACGCCAGAGCAGAGACGGCGCTGGAACGGAAGACATTTCGTGAAAGTGTATTGCACAGGCGATGCGTGATTCCAGCCAGACATTTTTACGAGTGGGATTCAGATAAGAATAAGGTGACTTTTTTCAGAGAGGACAGGCCGGTTTTATTTAGGCGGGATTCTATAACCGGTTTCAGGAAGGGGCGCGTTTTATTATTTTTACGACAGAGGCGAACGCTTCTGTAGGTCCTGTTCATAATCGTATGCCGTTGGTTTTGGATGAGGGTGAATTGGAGGACTGGGTTTATGATGGCAAATTTACGAAGTATGCGCTTCATAAGACTCCGCCAGAGCTTTGGCGGGAACAGGAATATGAGCAGCAGAGCTTGTTCCTGACATGAAAAAACCATCTGGTGATTATGGTAATCTTATCACCAGATGGCACAGAAATTCAGTCTATTTTGTTTCCCTGCTGTTTATATTGTCTGAGGGTTCGCAAGCGGCTCTACTTCTGCCACGCTAAGGGCTGAGTATTCCGCAATCTCATCGACTGTCAGCTTTCCCATTTTCAGCATCCTAAGTGCCGTTTCTTTTTTTGTTTCACTAATGCCCCGGTTTAAAATGGTTCTTGCTTCTGTTTGAATCAATGGTCCTCTCATCATAGCACCTTTTCTATGCTCCGCTTCGGTCCGTGCAGTGTAGAGGTCCACTGAACCTCTTGCGCCCTTTCTGCACGTTTTCATACTTACGTGCGATTTCCCGGATCACATCACTTGAAAGTTCTAGGATTGAACTGATTGTATATGGTGCGAAAAAGGAAGAAGGTACTAAAATCCAAACATTTCCCTTATTTCCGCATCGGAAGATTTGGTTTCTTCGTGTTCATATTTTTCGGCAGTATAGTCTCCGGAACCACCGTTATCAAACTGTTTTAAAAATTTGAGGGTTCCGGTAACACCTAATGCAGTTTTTAAAGCATTTATTCCATTTTTTGGTAATTCTGTGGTATTTGTAACATTTAACCTTGTTGTTATCATTAATATAACACCTCCAACAACCATTCATTAGGATTCATAACCTTTGTATAAGTCGTAATTGGAGTCTCTTTTCTCTCAGTGTATCTATTATAGTCTATTTAAAATAGTTTTACAAGCATAGCAACTATTTCTTTTGTGTCTGAAGTCAGAGGAGGTTACAGCCTTTCTTTTGAATAAAGGTTCCTCATTTTGGATACAGCACATTTGGCTATTTGGTATTTTGACTTAATATCATCTGTAGCCCATGTAGCAGTTTTTCAGCATTTTCCCGAAACTGTGGCAGGAATTCCTTTTCCAGATCATAGCAGAGATAGAGGATGCCAAAGATCGCCATGAGGTCATTGATGGAAAGCCTCATATCTGTACGCCCTGTTATAAAGCAGAGCTTTGATACTCCGGAAATATCGCTTAACACAGGCTGCGCAGCGCAAGAAGGGTATTTTCGATGGTTTCCTTTGCTGCATGATTAAAAATCCCAATAGGTGTCCCCTGGAAATCAAGATGGAGCACAGCCGCATTGGCGGCCCAGGGATCCGTTGATGTGATCTCTTCCTGGCCGGAAAATAAACTTTTGGAAATATCCAGGCAGACAATTTCCTGCTTTTCACAGGGGAATGTCTGTGGGATTCTTTGCGGGATCGTATAGCCCTTCTGGCGGAGACGATGTGAATGGTAGTCAATAGCCTTTGCCGTTATCCCATGCTGTTCACACCAGATTTTGACTTAAAGCTCACCTCTTCCTAATCTATTTGGAGTAAGCGTGCATAGAGCAATCGGATGATTTGATAGTCAACATGCCATGAATGCAAAAACCGGGGAACGGGGAGATGCTTCTCCAGTTAAAGAGATTATCGCACAGATTTCGAGACTTGTAAAAACGCTAGATTATTCATCATTTACCTTTAAACAATTGGAGTAGTGGGATGAGAGATAAAAGACACTATGAACGAAATTAGGGACAGAATAGGATAACCTTCTTGTTAAACTGCTGATTTTGTTGTAAAAATAAAGTAATCTAATTGTAAAATTTTTATAAAAGGAGATTGATGAGATGGGAACAAAAAAGATGAAGAAGACTGCGGCAGTTATCATTGCAACAGCAACCGTATGTGGAATGACGGCGGGATGTACGCCGAAAGAAGAAAAAATTGAAGTGAATGCCTCCACTTCTCCATACGAAGATATGGTGGATTATTTTGAGCAGGAAGGATTCATTTTGGAGGATTGCGAACCGGTTGATATCAATGAAACAACAGGATATCTCACGGACAATACAAACGGAGAGTTTACTGAGACGAAGGTGGCGGATAAAGCATATGATTATGATGGACTCTGGCTGTTCTGGTGGGATCAGGAAAACAAGACGGATTTATATGGAAACTATGAGTCTATGGCTACTAACCAGGGAACGATAGTCCTTGCTGGAGGCGCCGCGGTTCTTGAGACGGAAGCGGCAAACGGAGCTTATGCGATTGCATTTTCAGAGGACTATGAAAAGAAACAGGACGCGGCCAAAGCGTTCGAAACGTTGGAAAACGAATAGCAGCTCAAATATAACTGTGAAAGTACGAAAGCAGATGCTCTGAAATTAAGAAAAGGCAGGGAAACAATATGGAACGGGTTTTTGGAAAAGACAGGGGCAGCATGGGACGCTTCTTCCGTATGCTGCAGAAGGCAAGACTTCCTTATCTGTGGATTCTTGCATATATTGCCATTACAGCTCTTCTTACCAACGTAGGAATCAGCGTAACGGAATACACGGCCGAACTATTTGCCGGAAATGTGAATTTTGGTACCGTGGTTCTTCCGTTTTTGGCTTTTACATTACTATCCCAGCTGATCAGTTCGGTCAGTAAGATTATGAGTAACTTATGTGTTGCGCGAATTGACCGTAATATCAGGAAAATGATCTGGAGTAAGACCGTCAGGCTGCCGCTTCGATATTACGAAAAAAATAAGCCCAAAGAAATGATTTCCCGTATTACAACGGACATCACGGCGATCAGTCAGCTTATCATGCAAGTATTTGTTGCGATTCTCACTTCCGCGTACACGCTGGTCATTACGCTGGGAAAAATCGGATCCTACGACCAGAAGCTGATGGTTGCTCTGATCGCGGTTCTTCCGCTGAATTTAGTCATTGCATTCGTCATGGGAAAGATGAAGTTCGGAGTGTTGGATCTGGTAAATCAAAAAAATGCAGAGCTGACACAGACGATTGCAGAAAAAACCAATAATCTTCTTCTCATCAAATCTTACGGAAAAGAAGAAAAGGAGCTTCAGACAGGGCAGGAGAAGATGAAAGGGTTCTATAAGAGTTCGATTTTGAATGCGTGGCTGGGATTCGCAACTCCGATGTATGCATTGGTGGGCGCTATGCAGTTTATTGTGATCGTGATGGTAGGCCGAAGCTTTTATTCATCCGGCGCGTTAACCCTCACCCAATGGATCGCCTATTATGGATTCGCGGTGAACATCGTTAATCAGCTCAGCGCGTACTGTGTATATTGGACAACCTTCAAGGGTTCCCAGGGAGCAACCAGAAGGGTAGCCCAGATTATGGAAGAAATGGAAGAAGATATAGAGAACGGCGAGCATGTGGAGCATCTTTGCGGCGATATTGAATTAAGAGAGGTTGATTTCTCTTATGAAGATAAACTTCTGTTCGACAAACTCAATCTGAAGATTCCGGCAGGACGCGTGACGGCGCTTATCGGACCGTCAGGGAGCGGAAAGACGACGCTTCTGAATCTGGTGGAGCGTATGTATCCGGTTTCGGGAGGTAAGATTTTATTTGGGGGCGAAGATACCGCGCGGTATTCGCTCAAGAGCTTCCGAAGCGAGATCTCATACGTAACACAGGAAAGTACATTGTTTGCAGGAACGATCCGCGACAATATCCTGTTCGGAATTAAGAGAGAAGTCACGGATGAAGAACTGGAAAAAGCATGTACGGACGCGGAAATTATGGATTTTATCAGGGAACAGCCGGAGGGCTTCCAGACGGATGTAGGCGAGCAGGGAGAGAAGCTTTCCGGCGGACAGAAACAGCGGATTGCTTTTGCGAGGGCGCTTCTAAAACAATCGGATTATCTGTTTATGGATGAGGCGACCGCGGCTATGGACATCCGGGGAAAAGATCAGGTATGGAAGAGTGTGAAACGGCATATGGAGGGCAAAACCGTGCTTATGGTTGCCCACGACAGACAGACCGTACAGAAAGCAGATTATATCATAGTAATGCATAACGGAAGGATTATCTGTCAGGGAGAACCGGAGGAAGTATATGCCGAGAATACATATTACCGAGAATTAATAGGAAGTGAGGGACAGGGCAGATGAAAAACAACAAACATGTAATATCGTTTTTTCTGAGCTTTTACAGAAGGCTTTCAATTCCCTGGTGGCTCTACCTGATCGCATTCGGAAGCGGCGTGGTTTATGCCGAGGTCGGAATGAGAGTATCGGAGTATCTGGTCCGTGTGAACAAGGGGGAACTATATAATTCTGTTATTTTAGGTTATGTCTTTTTTACGATTTTTAATGCATTGCTGGGATTTTTGCGGCCGCTTGTGGAAGAGTATGCCAATCAAAAAGTGATCCTGCGGGTAAGGTTTTCGATGTGGAGGAAGATCCTGCATCTTCCGATGGATCAGTTCGGAAAGGAACAGCCGTCTTCGCTGGTGTCGGCCGTTACGAACGACGTAACTCAGGCGACTCTGGTGATCAGCGGAATATTCTCAGGAGCTGCGTCGCTGTTCGGATTTGTCCGCGCCTGTATGATCTTGTATCAATACAATTCGCCTCTCGCAGCATACCTTTTGCTCTGCATACCGGTTGCGGTAGCAATGTTTGTCATCGTCGGCAAGCTGCAGTTTACCATAATGAAAAAGCGCTATGCGGCGTTGAATGAAATGACCACCTTTTTCTCCGAACACCTGTCGGCCGGGAAATATGTAAAAGCGCAGGTAATGGAAGAGAAAGAGCTGGAAAGCGGATATGCGGCAATCGATTCACGGTATAAGGCAGATATATACTATGCTTTCATGGAGCAGATTCAGGTTCTGACCAATTCCCTCTACTCCCTTCTTACGACTGTCGTAATGGCAGTGGGCGGTTCCAGATTGATTAACGCCGGGAAAATGGAAGCGACAGGGATTAATATGTTCAGCACCTATATGACGCAGGTGAATCTCTATATGGCGGAGCTTTTGACGGTGTGGCAGAACGTGATGGGCTCGAAAGGCGCGCTTGTCCATGTCGGGGATATTCTTGATATGGAAGAGGAGCATACGGAAAAAGGCAATTCCTGGACAGAATCCGAGAACAGAGATATTGTGTTCAAAAACGTGAACTTTGGATATGGGAGCGAAAAAGAAATCCTTCATGACTTTTCCGTTTGCATTCCGGGAGGAAAGACGACGGCGGTGATCGGTGATAACGGTTCCGGAAAATCTACGGTCATGAAACTGATACAGGGATTCTACCAGCCTGATTCGGGAGAAATATGGGTTGGAGGAAACAGGATAAGCGAAACGAGTCCCCGGGAATGTCATAAAAAATTTGGCTATGTACTTCAGAACAATCCGCTGATGTCAGGTACGATCCGGGATAACATTCTGTATGGCACAGAAGGAGAAACGCCGGAGGAAGAGATGAAAAAAGCGGCAGGAGAAGCCAGGGCGGATTCTTTTATAGATGCGCTTCCCAACGGATATGATACGACTCTTGGAGAGGCGGGGAATCGTTTGTCAAGCGGTCAGAAACAGAGGATAGCCATTGCCAGGGCATTGATTGCGAAGCCGGATTATCTGATACTCGACGAGGCGGGGGCGAGTCTGGACCATGACACATATATGAAGATCTATCATGGTATCAGGAAGAAGATGGAAGGCAATACGATTGTTTTCATCGCCCATGATATGCGCGAGATTGCAGAAGCAGACTATCTGGTCGTTATGCATCACGGACGTCTTGAAGCCTGCGGAACCCATGAAGAAGTATTTGCCGTAAGCAGGACTTATCAGGAATATCTGCAGTCCACTGAGGCATCTTAAAAGAAAGAAGGAATGATTATGAAGAAATTTACGATTGTGTCTTCCCTGCTTTTCGTGTTACTGTTTTGTGGGATGGTGGGATATGTGGCGTCGTCCGAAGACTTTACGCCTCCAAAGGAGGAGGAAGAAGCGGCCGTGCCTGAAGAAGAAGACAGGGAAGCGCCTGTCTGGAATAAAACGGTGGATGAACTCGTCTCATTTCTGGAGGAGAAGGGGCTGATCCATGCAGACAGTAAAGTGACGCTCAGTGCGGAAGGTCTGTGTACGCTTGCGCTAAAGTATGACGGAGCCGAAATATACTGGTGGGATCTGGAGAATCTGGATCCGGAATCTGGCGAGTATCAGGCATATGAGAGTCTCAGGACGAAAGGCGAGATTGATTTATATGGAGCCGGTACGATTATTATGCCGAAGAAAAACGGTCCTTTTGCACTTTTATTAACCTATTATGAAGGCGATGTGCAGGCGTTAGAAAAAGCGTTTGGAGAATTTGGTCAGGAGAATTGATTGATGAAAATGAAGCTTGTTCTGGTAGAAAAAGATGAAACATTGTGTACAGAGCTGAAAGAATTACTGGCGTTTTATAATGTATTTGACATTGTGCATACCTTTGACGGAATCAATGAAGCCAATAAATATATCTGCCTGAACGAGGTGGACGCGGTATTTATCAATATCAAAACAGGGAATCCAAGATACAGCGGGGACGGCTCCTTTCTGGCATACAATCTGTCCCAGATAAAGCCGGACGTCTTGGTGGCGCTGTATTCGGAAGAAAAGTTAGAGGCGGGGCTGGTATTTGACTGCTGCTGCGATGAATACTTTCGGCTTCCGTTTGATAACCGTGTGCTTCAGCGGGTGGTTAAGCGGCTGCAGTATTTGTTTGAGCTGCTCCAATACAAACGGTTATCCGTGAACCGTTCTATGATGATCAAGACGAGAAACGGATATCAGCTTGTGGATATTGATAAGGTTCTCTTTATCGAACGGGCGGACCGCAAGAACAAGATGGTGATGGTGGACGGAAAGGAAATGCTCCTTTCCGGATATTCTATGAACGAATTGGAACAGATTCTGGAAGGTTATAATTTTTACCGGTGCTACCAGTCTTTTATCGTGAATCTTTCCAAAGTATCTTATGTCCGGGCGGATAACGAAGCGAAAAATTTTGCTCTGATTTTCGACGGATATGCGGGGGAAGTCATGGTGAGCCGCGAGAAATATACGGAAGTGCTCCAGCTTTTAAAAAGTAAATATGCGAAGCTTACGCTTTAGGAGGAGAAAGATGAAGTCAAAAGTTTTATCGTTTGCCGAGTATGATCAGGTGGATATCAGTATGTACAAGAAAGTATTCAAGCTTGACGAGAAGGCGTACAAGAAAGAAATAGATTTTATAAAGAACAAGAACAGCACATGGGAAGAAGCGGGGGAAGTTACGGACGGAGCGCTTATTGTATGCGACATGGAATCGGCAAATCCGTTTTTTAGCAGAGAGGACCTGAAAATCATGGTAGGACAGGGGTTCTTTCACAAGAAGCTGGAAGCGATGTGCGTCGGGCTGAAAAAAGGGCCGGCCGGCGTGTTGGACGTCGACGGGGAGAAAGTGACCGTAACGGTTCGTTCCATTCGGCAAAAAAAGATTCCTGTGATCACGGACGAGATGATAGAAGCTCTTGGAATTGAAGGGGTGAGCGATGTAGAACAATATGAGGATCATTTGATTCGGGAGCAGAAAAAAAAGATTGCGGAGAACGAGGGATACGAAGCCGTTCAGTATGTGATGGACAAAGTATTTGAGGCCAGTACGTTCGATCTTAAGAAGGCTGACTGGAAAGAAATGACAGATCATGAAATTAAGAGATTGAAGGCAATCGCCAGAGAACAGGGGTTGAATCTGGAAACCATGACGCCAGAGGACTTTGAAGGGAAGATGCCGTTCTCAAGCTATCATGAATTATTCTCAAGCGTGCAGAACGATTCATGGGACAGGCTCTGCGGCTATCTTCTGGGGCGGGAATACGCAGAAAAAGACGGCGTCGGATATACGATGGAGCAATACCGGGACGATATGGAAGAGTACGTGAAATTCTGGCATGAAACGAAAGAAAATGCAGAAAAGATCAATACTTATGAATATTCGGAAATTATGTTTTATGTAAATTATTATTACAATAAGGTAAAAGAATACGTGACAGAGAATTTTTTTAAGGAGGAAAAGTAGATGGCAATTCAATATGCGGATGATGAGAGTTTTAAGGAGCAGATTAAGGAAGGGTTTGTGATCGTGGATTTCTTTTCCGCAACATGCGTACCGTGTAAAGCCTTTTCCCGTATTTTGGAAGAGCTAGACGCGGAGCTTCCGTTTATCAATATCGTGAAAGTGAACACCACAGATTATCCGAAGCTTGGCAAAGAGAATCGTATTTTTGCGGTTCCAACCGTTCAATTCTACAAAGACGGTGAAAAGAAGTTTGAGAACGTAGGCGTGATGGAAGTTGAGGAAATAAAAGAGAAGATTACAGAATTCATGTATTAAGAGGGAACGGATATGGAAATCGGGGAAAAAATCTATGGATTTGAAGTTAAAGAAAAGAAGTATGTGCGGGAGGTCGAAGGAGATATTATTCAGATGGAGCACCTGTCAACCGGAGCGCAGGTCGTCGTCATAGACAATCAGGACGTTAAAAAGAGCTTTCTGGTTGGATTTCGGACCATACCAAAGGACAGCACGGGAGTTTTCCATATTCTGGAGCATTCTGTGCTGAACGGTTCCCGCAGATATCCGGATAAAACGATGTTCGTCAATCTGATGAAACATTCCATGGCAGAATTTGTCAATGCAATTACATATCCAGATCATACGGTATATCCCTTTTGTACAGAGAATGAGAAGGATTTTATGAATCTGACGGACGTTTACCTAAACGCGGTATTTTGTCCGAATGTTCTTACGGATAAAGAGATCTTCGAACAGGAGGGCTGGCATTTTCAGTGTGAAGACGGAAAAGCTCCGGAGATTAACGGCGTTGTCTATAATGAGATGAAGGGTGTCTTCTCGTCCCTGGACAGCATATTAGAGGATGAAATGTCTAAGGCAATGTTTCCGGAAACGGCTTATCGTTTTGTTTCAGGAGGATTTCCGGATACGATTCCCGCGCTATCTTATGAGGAATTTCTGGAATATTACAGGACATTTTATAATGCTTCCAACTGCTGTATTGTTCTATATGGGAAAATGAATACGGAACAACTGTTTGAGTATATTGACAAAGTTTATCTGGGAAAAATGAAACGATCAGAACCTGCGAAGCCGGTTATGCTGCAGAAACCCGTAAAGGGAATCCGAAATAAGCTGTATGATAAGGAGAAGTTCGGCGATCAGGGTGTGTTTGCGTCATGCACCTATAGTCTGGGTGATTTTGACAACCGGGAACGTATGAATGCAGTCTATATCCTTATGCAGGCGATTATGGGGGAAGACGAGGCGCCGATGAAGAAAGGGCTTATTCAGAGCCTGGGAATCCCGGAGATTCAGTATTTTATCATGGATGGTATCAGACAGCCCTATCTTGCCGTTAAAATAAAGAATACAGACAAAGAAACTGCCGGTCGGTTGAAAACGGTTATCACAGAACAGGCGGACAGACTTTGCAAAGAAGGAATAGGAGAAGAGCTATTGGTTTCGGCGATCAACCGTCTGGAATTTTGGATGAGGGAAAAAGGCGGGAGCCAGCCGGAGGGAATTGAATATGTACTGGATATTGCCGGAGGATGGGCGCAAGGGACCGGACCTTGCGAGATGATAGAATTTGAAGAAACTTATGTGAAGATGCGGACTCTTGTAAAGGAAGGATATTTTGAATCACTTTTAAAGGAAATCCTTCTGGAAAATGATTATGAGGCAGAGGTTTCCCTGGAACCTCTTGAAAAGGCCGAAGAGAAGGGGCAGGAAGAAGAGACAGAAGACCTGCCGGGTCTGTCTGCGGATGATCTGCTTCATAAGAAGGAGGAGCCGCTCACAAGGGCAGAGGAAGAATCCGGTATTACATATTTGAAACAAGAGATCCCTTCAAAAGGAGTGGCATATCAAAGCTGCTATTTTGATATCAGTGATCTGGAGCCGGAGAAAGTTCCTTATGCGAAGCTGTTTTCCGAACTTCTGGGCAGTCTTCCTACGAGAAAGCATAGTCTGGAAGAATTAGTGATTGAGAAGAATATGTGGCTTGGAAATATAAGGGCTTATCTGGAAGCGTACACCAATACAGATGATATCCGGCATGTCAGGCTTAAATTTGTGATGGATATCAGCTGTCTGGAACAGAATCTTATGAGAGCGGTAAAACTGGGGGAAGAGCTGCTGTATGATACCATTCTGGAGCATCCGGAGATTATTCTGAAAAGGATCAGGCAGAGCCGGATGGAACTGGAAAGGGGATTTGTTACCAGTGGGAACAGCTATGCGTCCGGACGTGCGGCCGCACACTATATACCGGAAGGAGCGGCAAGGGAACGCTATAACGGAATTCACTATTATCAGTTCTTAGGAAAGCTTCTGAAGAACTTTGACGCGGACCAGGGGCAGATGATCCGGGAACTTAAGGAAATTCAGGAGAAGCTTTGCCGTAAATCTAATCTGGTGATGAGTTTTACAGGCACAGAGAAAGCTTACGGCGATTTCCGCCGGTTGATCGCAGCTTCCGGGTTCTGCCGCAGTGCAAGGGAAAGGGAACCCGGATGGTATCAGGATAAATTGCTTCCCGGGAAATCAGAGGCATTTATCATTCCGTCGGAGGTATCCTATGTTGCGCTTGGAGGAATCGGGGAATATACCGGTGAGGATTATCTTCTTGGCAGAATGGTGAGTTTCGATTATCTGTGGGCAAAGATCCGCGCTGAAGGAGGGGCTTACGGCTGCCAGATGTCTGTACTCCCAAATCAAAGCTGGACCATGAGCTCCTATCGAGATCCGAACGTAAAAAGGACGATAGAAGCCTTCCGCAACACTTCAAGTTGGCTGAAAGATCTTGAATTAGGAGAGCAGGAGCTGCTGAATTATAAGATTGGCGCAGTTGCCGGATATGACCGGACTCCCAAAACATATGTACAGGCAAAACGAATGGATTCCTGGTATCTGCGGCAGGAAGAACCGCAGGTCAGGGCAAAGGTCAGAGAAGGGTTGTTAAAGGCGTCGGAAGAAGACTTGAAAAACAGGCGTCAGGCGATGGAGAGCTTTGCAGGAGAGGGAACCGTCTGCGTTCTTGGAAACAGAGCGAAGATCGAAGAGGCGGCCGGCCAATTCGACAATGTAACGGTACTGATGGAGTAAATATACGGAGATGTGAGAATGAAAAGAGAGGATAATATTTATCAGATATATGTGCAGATTCTGAAAGAAGAACTGGTTACAGCCATGGGATGCACGGAACCGATCGCGATTTCTTATGCGGCTGCAAAAGCAAGGGCGGTATTAGGGGAATTGCCGGAAAAGATTGTAGTAAAGGCAAGCGGAAGCATTATTAAAAACGTAAAAAGCGTTGTTGTTCCGAATACCGGCGGTTTAAGAGGAATAGAGGCCGCAGCCGCGGCCGGCGTTGTCTGTGGAAATGAGAACAAAAAACTGGAAGTCCTTTCGGAGATAGCGTCAGAGGATATAGAGCGTATTAAAGGTTATTTGGGACAGGCAGATATCAAAGTTGAATATCAGGAGACAGGGCGTACATTTGATTTATCCGTATGTGTTTATAAAGAACATTCCCAGGCAAGCGTCAGGATTACGGATTATCATACCAATATTGTTCAGATAGAAAAGAACTGGGAATTCATCCGTGACGATTTGAAAGAGGAGAAAATAGAAAAAGCGAACAGGGACGTTCTTTCCATGGAGAATATATGGGAATTTGTCCGATGTGCAGATATTGAAGATGTGAAAGAAACCCTGGATAAACAGATAGAATGCAATATGAAGATTGCCAGGGAAGGTATACGCGGAAATTATGGGGCAAATATCGGAAGTACACTGCTTAAAATGGAAGGCGATGCTGTGCAGGTACGCGCAAAAGCGATGGCGGCAGCCGGTTCTGATGCAAGAATGAACGGCTGCGGACTGCCGGTCGTGATCAATTCAGGAAGCGGCAATCAAGGCATTACCTGTTCTGTTCCGATATTGGTTTATGGAGAAAGTCTGAACTGTGATATCGAGAAGATTTATCGGGCATTATTGTTGTCTAATCTTACGGCTATTTATATAAAAGCAGGAATCGGGACATTATCTGCATATTGCGGGGCGGTCAGCGCAGGCGCCGCCGCAGGAGCGGGAATCGCTTATTTGCATGGAGGCGGGTATGAGGAAATCAAGCATACGGTCGTGAATGCGCTTGCAATCGTATCCGGCATAGTCTGTGACGGCGCAAAAGCGTCTTGCGCAGCGAAAATCGCATCATCTGTAGAAGCAGGAATTGTCGGGTATTATATGTATCTGAATGAACAGGAATTCTGCGCGGGGGAAGGGATTGTGGCGGAAGGAATTGATCGGACGATTGAAAATATAGGAATACTCGGCAAGGAAGGAATGAAAGAAACGAATAAGAAGATTATAGAGATGATGATAAAATGAAAAAGAGCACCAGCGAAAAATTAATGAATTTATTGGGCGTTGCAGCCGGGAATGCAATATTGGCGCTTGCCGTGGTTGCTTTTATTGTTCCGGCAGGGATTCCTATGGGAGGAGCTACCGGCTTGGGAATTGCCGGGAATCATTTTTGGGGAATTCGGACTTCAATCATCGTCTTTAGCTTGAACAGTATATTGCTTATCATAGCATGGTTTATTCTGGGAAAAGGATTCGTTAAGAAAACTCTATTGAGTACATTTATCTATCCCTTATTTCTTGAACTGTTACAGAAAATTCCAGGAATCACAACTATGACAGACAATATACTGTTGTCTGCCATTTTTGGAGGACTTCTTGTAGGCGTTAGCATGGGGATTGTGGTAAGAGTCGGAGGATCGACGGGGGGAACGGATATTATTGCCCTGATAGCAAACAAAAAAACTTCCCTTTCAGTCGGCGTCACGGTGTATATGGTAGATTTTGTGGTTTTAGGCATACAGGCTTCTTTCTCTGATATGGAGCAAATACTTTATGGGATTATACTGACTCTTCTGGCAACGGTTGTGATTGATAAAGTTGTTCCGAATGGAAAGGTTTCTATGCAGGTGATGATTATTTCAAGAGAGTATAAAAAGATTCAGGGAAAAATATTGCAGGACATAGAAGCCGGAGTGACGCTTTTTCACATACAGACGGGATATAGCGGTGAAGAACAGAAAGGAGTTATGTGTGTGATTCCAAGACACAAACTATTTGCTTTGAAAGAGATGGTCTGTGAAACAGATCCGTTTGCGTTTCTTACCATTAATCAGATTAACGAGGTGAATGGTCAGGGATTTACCAGAGAACGTATTGCATATGAAGAACTCAAAAAGGAAAGAATATAAACTTCCTGTATCAAGATTTAATATCGGACTTCCATTGCTGGTATGTATAAATTCGATTATGTGCTGCTTATGGCCAAGTGACACCTTTAAAATGCACCGCTGCAATTTAAAGGTGTCATTTTTACCAACAACGATTAAATAATTAAGCATACTTTGAAATGAGTTTTATTTATGGATGAATTAGTAATAAGTATATTGCTTATGGTTGTCATTATAATGGCTGCTACGCTTCTTATTTTTGTTGGCAGTCGCAAAGATGGCATCGTTTTGCATGTTATTTGATTGATTACCTGATTATCGGATATGACATTTTGCGAAAAGCTATAAAGGGAATTAAAAACCGTCAGGTATTTGATGAGAGTTTTCTGATGGCTGTGGCTACGATTGGAACAATGGCACTGGCTATTTATGAGAATGGAGAATATCTGGAAGCCATAGCCGTTATGCTGTTTTATCAGATTGGCGAGTGGTTTCAGGGATATGCGGTTGGTAAGAGCCGCCGGAATATCAGCAACCTGATGGATATGGAAAAGAAATTTACGATGGCGCTTGCTGAACGCAATCCGTTGTCTGTTTGTAAATGAAGAAATATCATGAATTTGATATTTTTTTCATTCATGTAATATAATAAAGAATAAAAATATTCTATAATCTTTTCAGGTAAAGTATGATGAGTACTTGGAGGAAGTTATACGAGGAGGAAGGGATAATACTATGGGATATCAGGATGAATGGCTTCTCTTGGAAGCGGAAGATGATATCGATGAGGTAGAGCACAGACAACCAACAGAAGAATTTTTATTCTATCAGGCAGTAACCAACGGCGACATGGAAGCAGTCAGGAAGAACTGTGAGCAAGAAAGGTTTCTGGACAGCGACGGAGTCGGCGTGTTATCGAGGAATCCGGTTACGAATTTAAAATATCATTTTGTTATTACAACAGCGATGATCACCCGTCTATGCAAACAAAAAGGCATGGAATTAGAACAGGCTTTCAGAATGAGTGATTTTTATATCCAGAGACTGGATGACATACACACGGTACAAGGGGTACGGAACCTTCATGACGCTATGGTTCTGGATTATACGGAGAAGATGTGTAAGATATGCCATAGTGATACGAATTCCAAACATATCAGTGTTTGTAAGGAATATATTTATTCTCATATAAAAGAACGTATTACGATTGAAGATTTAGCTGATGAGCTTGGAGTATCTGCGAGCTATCTGTCTCGATTGTTCAAGAAAGAAACTGGTGATTCGGTCAGCGCTTATATACGCAGACATAAAATTGAGATGGCAAAAAATCTGTTACAGTACAGTGAATATTCAATGATTGATATTGCAAACCGTTTGTCTTTTTCTTCACAGAGCCATTTTATACAACAATTTCGGGAATATGTCGGCATGACTCCGAAGAAATACCGGGATCTAAATCATACGATCCAATGGGATACTGAGTAAAAAACAGAAGATAAAATAAATAAAAGGACGCAGTGTATAGAATGCTGCGTCCTTTATTTGGGTATTCGCCTATATAGGTTAGAGGATTATCTGAATATGATTTCTATCCTTAAGGCAATCGATCGGGATATAATTACTGACAAGTTCTGTGCCATTTAGAATAAGCTTTTCGTAACCGGTTTCCCGCTTGTTCGGATTTTCGATAAGAATATGCAGATGTTTTCCGCGAAAATCCTTCTCTATTTCCAAATGTGTCCAGCTTTTTGGAATAGCCGGAGATAGGGTTATACCATTCAGGTCAGGACGGAGCCCCAGGATCCCCTCCACACATCCAACCATCATGGTCGAGGCAGTTCCGGTCAGCCAGTGGACATGAGAACGTCCGTGATGTTTGCTGGCACGTCCTTCTGTAAATTGTCCGTAACAGTAAGGTTCCAAACAACGGAGTTCCGCCTGGTTATTCCAAGCGGCAGGTGCGTTTTCTATGAAATAGGTAAAAGCACGTTCTCCATGTCCGCATAGAGCTTCTGCCAGGATCAGCCAGCCCTGAGATTGCGAGAAGATACCGGCATTCTCTTTTGTTCCCTGATTATATATGACGGCAAGAGCGCCGTCGAAGGCATTGGCATGATAGGGCGGATTCATCAGAAGGGCTCCATATTCCGTATTTAATTGTTTATAGACATTTGTAAGCGCCGTATCGGCCTGATCGGCGGCGGCAAGTCCGCTGATGACAGACCAGCTCTGTGGATTCAGCCACAGATTAGCTTCCGGGTCTTTCGCAGCGCCGATCCGATCTCCGGCTTCTGTATATCCGCGAATAAAGCGATCCTGATCCCAGCATAATTTTTGAATTATATCGCCTGTCTCTTCCTGTCTTTTTTCGAGGTATTTTTCATATTCCGTATCCTTCATGTACCCGGCAAATTGCTTTAAGATAGTCATTGCGTAGTAGAACTGCATCGCAACGAATGAAGACTCTCCGTTTGCGCCCAGACGAAGGCAGTCATTCCAATCCGCATAAAGTCCTGCGGGCATACCGTGGGGACCAAGGTGATCAAATGAGAATGTAACCGCACGTTTCAGGTGTTCGTAAACAGTGGTTTCACCTTTATCTGCGAAAGGTATGACTTCACTTAGAAATTCCGTATTTCCGGTCTCGGCAATATATTTGTATACAGTTGGAAAAAGCCACAGCGCGTCATCGGCACGATAGGCAGGGTGACCGGTTTCCTGCCTGTAAGAAGCGTCGTCTGGCGTATCCTCATGTCCCGGATTGTGTGTGAATTTAACAAGGGGAAGTCCGCCGCCGTTACTTACCTGTGCCGAGAGCATGAAACGAAGCTTCTCTGCCGCCATCTCTGGCGCAAGATGAATGATTCCCTGTATATCCTGTACGGTGTCACGGTAACCATAGCCATTGCGAAGACCGCAGTAAATGAAGGAAGCGGCACGGGACCAGATAAATGTCATGAAGCAGTTATAAGCATTCCAAGTATTTATCATCGTGTTAAATTCCGGGCTGGGCGTATTTACCTTCAGGCGGTTTAATTTTTCATTCCAGTAGTTTTTCAGTTCCAGTAATTCCTGATTTATCATTTCTGCCGGATTTATATAAGCGTCAAGAAGAGCGGACGATTCATGAAAGCCGCCTGTTCCAAGCAGAAAAGCAATGTCTTTCGTTTCTCCCGGAGCCAGAGTAACGCTGCAGGAAAGAGCGCCGCAGGAATTTTCGTTGTAACTGGTTACATTTCCAAGATCGCCTGACAGGATTCCCTGCGGATTGCTATAGCTGTGATATCTGCCAAGGAAATGTTCTTTTTCCCCGCAATAGGAGGATATTGGAGCGCCTGCAAGGCCAAAGAAGCGTTCTGTTACATTTTTGTCATCTACTTGCTCGTCTTCTGGCAGGACGTCCAGATTGCCATGAATCTGCTGAATGATCTGGTTCTTTTCAAATAATGTTTTTGTAATGAACAGAGAATACTGCAGATTCACCTGATCCTGCTCATAATTACTATGATTTGTAAATTCGGCATAGCCGCTCAAGGTAAGGCTTCTGGTACGTGCAGAATCATTTGTTACAGAAAGTCCCCACACTTCGTAGGATTTACCCAGAGGAACATAGTAGCGGGCTTCCGAGCTGATCCCGTCATAACTGGAGGTCATCCTGGTATAGCCCATACCGTGACAACATTTACTTTCATAATTGTTAAGGCCTTTGCCCACCGGCTGCCAGGAGGCAGACCAGTAATCCTTAGACTCGTTATCACGGATGTAAAGATATCTGCCGGGCTGGTCAAAGCTGTTGAAAATGTAACGCAGAATCCTTCCATTTGCGCCTGACTTTGCAAAACTGTAACCGCCTGCATTATTGGAAATAATTGCTCCATATTCCGGAGAACCCAGATAGTTTACCCAGGGAGCGGGGGTATCCGGCCGGTCTATAACATATTCCCGTTCTGTGTCGTCAAAATGTCCATATTTCATATTTTTCTTCCTTTCTTTTCAGGAGCTTACAGCAGATTTATGATAATGGCGTGCATGTCGTCTGATAATGCAGTAAGCATATTCCGGGAAAGACTAACAAAAGAATCTTCATTTACTGCAAGTTCATTCCCATCACATGAAGCAGAATCAATAATATAAGCTCCAAAGTCTTTGCCGTTTTTATTTTTATAAATAATAGTAAAATTTTTCCCTGCAAAAGGAATGGTAATAGAAGCGGAGGCATTTTCATCAAACTGGCAGGCCAGAAGTTTTGGATACAGGATAAGGTCTCCGGCTTCGCCCCGGATACCGAAGACTTCCGTAATCATCGTCAGCATAAACCAGCTTGCGGCGCCTGTCAGATACTGGTACATTCCCCGTCCGTCAGAACGGAAATATTCCGGAATCCCCGGATAGATATGGCTGGTATTAAAATCCAGGGCTGTATCAGCAAGTGTCTTAAGCGCTTTCCATCCTTCTTTTACAAATCCTCTGTGATACAGGGCGTTGGCATACATAACCGCCATATGGGAGAATACCGCTCCGTTTTCTTTTTCACCATATGCAAATCCAAACATACGCCCCATATCAAATTTCAGTTCATGGAAATCGGTATTCAGTCGGTAACCGCCGATTTCTTTTTGATAAAGATAGTGATCGGCGCTTCTTGTAATCTTTTCAATCTGGCTGTCTTCCGCAGTTCCGCTCATGATAGCAAAGACTTGCCCGGTCAGCATCATACGCACATGATCTTTGAACAAACCTTCAACGGCGCGGCCATGATTATCATAATAGCTGTTAAACCATCCTTCATCACCCGGACCGTCAATCCATTCCTGGGATCTCAGACGCTCCATGAGCCAATTCGCTTTTTGAATCAGATTTACAGCAAGAGCCGAGAGTGAGATGCTGATACGTTTACCGCTGACGGTATGTCTGCAGCAACCCATATAGTCGGCTATTATTTTGTGCTTTTTTCCGATATCGTCAAAGACATTTACATCGTTTTCCAATAAAATCTTTATTTCTTCCAACAATTCTACCGTATGCGTGGAGGAATGGCTGTCCAATAGACGGATCATTGCCGCAAGATTCAACAGGTTACCGGCATAGGCACAGGTAAAGGCAACGCTTTCGCCGTGTTCTGACGCCATATCCAGTGCATCGTTCCAATCGGCTCCGCGGAGTCTGTAGATGTTATGGTCTCCTACTTCATAAAATGCAGTCAGCTGCTGGATGAGAAGATGCTCTAAAATACTTCCGGTATAGATGTCATTTTGGGCAGTACGTTGTTTGTCTCCCTGCTCTGAATGCCACAGAACATCAACTTCAGTACCGCGCATAGTCTGAGCATCTTTAAAATAGGAAATAGATTTATTTAGTATTTGGACATCTCCTGTTTGGTCTATATAAAGTTTTGTCGTCATTAACGGCCAAAGTGCATGATCCATCCATACCCTGGAGATTCCATTTCGATCTGCAAGGAAATTCCCATCTCCATTTCCGATAATTGTTGCGTTAGTTCCGTCAATGCGGACGCCCCCATAATTCATGGCGATCATATGACTGACGCTTTCAGGTTCTATCAGCAGCAAAGAAAGACAATCCTGCCACAGATCTCTCCATCCACGGCCGCCTCGTCCGTAGTCATGATGCGGAAGGAAAGAACAGCCGAATAATCGGCGGAGGAACGGCTGAAAGCAGATCCATTTCATTAGATGGTCAAAATCTGCTTCCTTCGTATGGAACTTCACGTTTACTTTATTTTGCCAGTAAGATTTTGTATCCGAAAAAGCCTTTTGTACTTTGCCGGCGGTATTATATTTCTCAAACAGGTCAAGAATCTTTTTTTCATTGTCTTCCACGCCAATAAGAAGAATATAATCTGCTTTTTCCCCGGGAGCAAGA
Source organism: Dorea sp. 5-2 (assembly GCF_000403455.2). Taxonomy (GTDB): domain Bacteria; phylum Bacillota; class Clostridia; order Lachnospirales; family Lachnospiraceae; genus Sporofaciens. The sequence goes on from NZ_KE159781.1 coordinate 106,196, forward strand.
GAGACGGTTTCAAAGCGGAAGGCGCCCATTGCTTCCTTTCCGGCCGCATGCCCGGGCGCTGTAACCCCAGGGTGTTTTTCATATATGGCGCGGGGATGCGTAAAGGTTCCCCCTTCGCCGACGAAATCTTCGACAGTGGGATAGAAACTCTTCGGTGCATTGCCATTACCCATACACCCCATAACATAATAAATATGTTTATTGGGACGGTGCCCTTTTTCATCAAAGGACATGGTGGGGCAGACAAGGACTCCGTTTTTATTCGTATCGATCCTGTGCAGCATGGATGTGACATTCCTGTGGTCGCGGATGTTGTCTGCACTGCGCCCATAGATCGGAATCGCGGCATAAGCCGTTAATTCCTGCGTAACTTCCGAATGATTCTGCACGGTTACATGCATGATCTCTACATTGTGGTCTTTTGGAATAAAAGAGGTAACCGTAGACTTTAATCGGTGGACTTTGGACAATCTTGTCAGTGTTTGCCACATAAATCCTGCTTTCAGTTCACTTTCATCCTGCATTGCAGTAAATTTGACACTTTCCTGCTTGGCGGACGCTCCAGAAGCTGAATATGCATCTGCACCGTCTTTTAACAGCCAGAAGTTACGGGTGGAACGATTATTATGTAAGTTTTCAGAACTTACTGGCTCTAAAAGGAAGGTTTCCTGATCAATCTTGGCATCGCCCCCAAGATTTGGCGTTACGGCGCTCTTCAGCCCCATTTCCGATGCCAGGGGAAAGTATAAATAACTTGTATTTTCCGGTTGCCTTATTGAAAAGCTGCCGTGCTCATCGATAAATTTTAAATGCTCCAATCTTTATACTCCTTTCATTTATATATTTAGATAGAGAACATCATAGAGGAAAACGCGTATGAAAAAAATAAAAAACATGTGAAAAATATCAGATTCATGACCTAAAATAAACGAGGCAGTCTCCATTGTCTCGCTGAAAATTTAAAATGTGTCATGAATCTGATATTTTGGTAAGAACTCTAATATAACTGAAAAAAATTATATATTATAATCCATCCATCAATAAACGTGAAGCAAATGCTTCACAAATATAAAAGGAGGGTTTTATCAATGAAAAAGAGAGTAGTCAGTATCATGTTAATTGCGGCGATGGCGGCAGGTCTGGCAGCAGGCTGCGGGAAGTCGTCGGGTTCTGATTCTGGAAGCGGTGGCGAGGAAGGAAAGGTTATTAATATTTATAGCTGGAATGACGAATTTCGTAAACGTGTGGAGGCAGTTTATCCGGAAGTAAAGAAAACTTCTAAGGACGGCACGGTAACTGTTTTAAACGACGGTACAGAGATTCACTGGATTATCAATCCCAATCAGGACGGCGTCTATCAGCAAAAGCTTGACGAGGCGCTGATGCAGCAGGCAGACGCCGCAGCCGATGACAAGGTCGATATCTTCTTGTCAGAGACGGATTATGTCAACAAATATACGGATGCAGATGCGGATGCGGCTATACCGCTTAAGGATCTTGGAATTGACCCTGATAAGGATCTGGCAGATCAGTATGATTTTACGAAAGTTACAGCTTCTGATGTAGACGGCGTTCAGAGGGGCTCTACATGGCAGTGCTGTCCGGGACTGTTAGTATATCGCCGTGATATCGCCAAAGAAGTATTTGGAACAGATGATCCGGAAGAAATCGGTCAGAAAGTAAAAGACTGGGATACGATAAAAGCAACGGCAGAAGAGCTAAAAGCAAAAGGATATTATACATTTGCTTCCTATGCAGATACATTCCGCCTGTATGGTAACAGCATTGAAGAATCATGGGTAAATCCTGGTGAAACGACGATTAAAGTTGACCAGAAAATCATGGATTGGGTAAATAGTTCGAAAGAGTGGCTGGATGCAGGTTATCTGGATAAGAATGTAAAAGGCCAATGGAACGATGACTGGAATAAAGCGATGGGTTCTGCTTCCAACGTATTCGCATTCCTGTTCCCGGCATGGGGAATTGATTTTACTTTGACTCCAAACTGGGACGGTGAAGACGGCGTATGGGCTGTTACCAATCCTCCGCAGGAATATAACTGGGGCGGTTCTTATGTACATGCATGTACGGGTACAGATAATCCGGAGCACGTAAAAGATATTATTCTTGCGGTAACGGTAGACAAAGATAATCTGCTGAAAATTTCAAAAAAATATTCGGATTTCACGAATACAACAAGCGGTATGAAAAAAGCGGCAAAAGATGCTTCTTTCGCTTCAGAATTCCTAGGAGGACAGAATGCATTTGAATACTTTGTACCGGTTGCAGAAAATATCAAGATTGCTCCGCTTTCCGCATATGACCAGGGATGTGTGGAATTAATCCAGAATTCGTTCAGCGATTATCTGCAGGGGAAGGTTGACTATGATAAGGCGAAAAAGAATTTTGAGACGGCGATCATAGAGCGTTATCCTGATATTACCGAGATTCAATGGCCGGAATAGATAAAAATGACTGCGGGGCATTGATTGCCCTGCGTCATATGGAGCAGAAAGGAATGATAGTTTATGAAATCAAAACATAAAAAAGTTGACTATTCAAAATGGGGATATATTTTTATTCTTCCATTTTTTGTAAGTTTTTTCATTTTTTCCTTTATTCCTTTGGTGGATACCATCCGGTATAGTTTTTTTGAATATTACCGTTCAGGAATTAAAGAGATCGGACCGAATTTTGTCGGAATGGAAAATTATATCAGCCTTCTGGGTTCGGATATGTTGAAATATGCAGCGAATACTCTGATCTTATGGATTATAGGATTCATTCCGCAGATTGTGATCGCGTTGGTACTTGCGGAGTGGTTCGTAGATGCAAGGTTAAAGATTCACGGAACACAGTTTTTCAAGGTTGTTATCTATCTGCCGAACCTGATCATGGCGTCTGCATTTGCGATGTTATTTTTTACGATGTTCTCTACTAACGGACCGGTTAATTCTATTCTTATGTCCATAGGGCTTACAAGTCAGCCCATTGATTTCCTGGGTTCTGCGATGGGAACAAGATCATTGGTTGGGTTTATGAATTTCCTGATGTGGTTTGGAAATTCGACAATTATGTTGATGGCTGCAATTATGGGAATCAGTCCTGATGTATTTGAGGCGTCTGAACTGGACGGATGCAACAGTTTCCAGCGGTTCTTCTACATTACGCTGCCGCAGATACGGCCGATTCTTGCATATACGCTGATCACAGCGATCATTGGCGGCCTGCAGATGTTTGATGTGCCGCAGATCCTGACGAATGGACAGGGTACTCCGGACCGTACATCCATGACTTTGATCATGTTCTTGAACAGCCATTTGAAGAGCAGAAATTATGGTATGGCAGGTGCGTTGTCTGTCTATCTGTTTATTGTCAGCGGTATTCTGTGCTTCTTTGTATATCGGATGACGAATAATGATGACCCGGACGGTTCGAAGGCAGCAGCGAAAAAAGCGAAAAAACAGCAAAGGAGGGGATAGATTTATGAAATCAAAACAACCAAGTCATTTACGGAGTATAGTAGCGCATATTGTACTGATCATCCTGTCATTCATGTGTTTGTTTTTCTTCTATATCCTGTTCATCAACGCGACACGGTCGCATGCAGACCTGCAGAAAGGGTTTTCTGCATTGCCAGGAAACTATTTGTTAAAAAATCTATCTAATGTCGCCAACGACGGAACCTTTCCGATGTTGAGGGGTATCTTAAACAGTCTGATCGTTTCTGGCTGCTCTGCGGCAATTTGTACATATTTTTCAGCATTAACGGCGTATGGTCTGTATGCATATAACTTTAAACTAAAGAAGGTTGCATTTACATTTATTATGGCGATTCTTGTAATGCCTACACAGGTGACTGCAATGGGATTCCTGCGGTTGATCACGAATATGGGAATGTATGACTCTCTGCTCCCGTTGATCCTGCCTTCGATTGCGTCTCCGGCTGTGTTCTATTTTATGTACAGTTATCTGCAGTCGTCACTTCCGCTGTCACTTGTGGAAGCGTCAAGAATTGACGGCTGCGGAGAGTTCAGGACTTTTAACCAGATTGTACTTCCGATTATGAAACCGGCGGTTGCGGTGCAGGCGATTTTCAGTTTTGTAGGATGTTGGAATAATTACTTCGTTCCGGCTCTGGTTATTCAATCGAAAGACAAGATGACCGTTCCGATTCTGATCGCGACACTTCGAGGCGCTGATTATATGAACTTTGATATGGGTAAGATCTATACAATGATTCTGGTGGCAATTGTGCCGATTATTATCGTATACCTGTGTCTTTCCAAGTTTATCATTGCAGGTGTTACACTTGGCGGTGTAAAGGAGTAATAAAACAGGTTTTAAAACGACTGCTATATGTAAGCCTTTTGAATTACAAAAAGCTGGCTGTGGCAGTCTTTCTTTTTATATTACTTTTCAATTTTGAAGCGTAATAGTAGATTTTATGATTACATAAAGGAGTGTATATTAAAAAGGAGGATAAAAGTAAAAATTATGAATCATAGCGGTACACTGAAAACAAAGCTTTCCAAACGGGAGCTTGATCATGCAAGATTAGCAAGAAAAGCGTCAGCCGAAGGTATGGTTTTATTAAAAAATGAAAATTTGCTTCCGCTTGAGGTTCCAATGTCTATTGCATTGTTTGGCGGAGGCGCTGTCTGTACGGTTAAGGGAGGGATCGGTTCAGGCGATGTTAATAATCGAGAGAATATATCAATATATAGAGGTTTAAAGACGGCAGGCGCAGTGATTACAAGCGAAGACTGGATTGCAGATTATAAGAATCGTTACGGAGCGGCCAGAACTGCATGGAAGGAAAGAGTTTTAGAAGATGCCAGGCATGTAGAAAATCCATTTGACGCTTATTCAGCCAATCCATTTTCCATGCCGGACGGACGAAAAATTATGTTAAAAGATTTAGGAGACGCTTCAGCAGCAGTATATGTGATCAGCCGTATTGCGGGAGAGGGTAAAGACCGCCGGAAGATAGAAGGAGACTATTATTTAAGTAAAAAAGAGCGGGAAGATATTTTATATCTGGATCAGACGGATATACCGATTATACTACTCTTAAATGTCGGATCACCGATAGAGCTAACCGATGTTTTACAAGAAGCCGGAAATATTAAAGCGGTTTTAAATATTTCTCTTCCCGGGCAAGAGGGAGGCCATGCAGTTGCGGATGTTTTGTTTGGCCACGCGGCTCCAGGAGGCAGATTGACTGCCACTTGGGCAAAGCATTATGAAGATTATCCGTCGGCAGACAGTTTTGGTTATTTGAATGGAAATTTAGAAACGGAGAAATACAGGGAAGGAATTTATGTTGGATATCGGTATTTTGACAGCTTCGGTATACAGCCATTGTTTCCATTTGGTTATGGCCTGTCCTATACGGATTTTTCTATAAGATATGAAGGGCTTCAGAGAACGGCTAGAGGCATGGATATCATGGTTTCTGTGACAAATACTGGAAAATCATATTCCGGACGAGAAGTCGTACAAGTATATGTGACATTACCGCAGACAATTTGTGCAAAAGAATATCAAAGGTTAGTTGGGTTTGCAAAGACAAACACTTTAAAGCCGCAGGAAAAACAAAAACTTGTGATATCTATTGACCAGTCAAATCTTGCCAGTTTTTCGGAACAGCTGCATGCATGGTTCGTGGAAGCCGGAACATATGGTATATGGATTGGGAAGCATTCCGCGTCGTTGCAGCTTGCAGAATTGTTTACTGTTCATCAGCAGACGATATTGGAACATACAAAGGGCGTTTGTTCCCCAAAAGAATCTGTTGAAGAACTTGGCATAGCTAAATTTGCCAAGAATAGAGCTGGGGAATGGCTTAAGAAGACAGAGGAACAAAAGATTCCGATTTCTTCATTTATACCGCAGGAAGAAAAGAAGAATACATATCAGATAACTTTTGCAAAAGAACAGCCTGTTACAGAACTGATACCACTCTTGTATGGAAATATTACTCAGGGCGCCAGCACTCTTGGGTCGGCCGGAATTCGAGTGCCTGGTTCTGCCGGAGAAACAACAGAAACACTGGAGGAAAAGTATGGCATACGTTCTTTGATTATGGCGGATGGTCCGGCAGGGCTTCGTTTAAGGCAGAGCTATGAAGTAGATTGTGATACGAATTCCGTATATGGCGCCGGTGTTTTAGGATCTTTAGAGAATGGTTTTTTGGAAGAAACAAAACATCATGAAAATGCAGATACTTATTATCAATATTGTACTGCATTTCCGGTAGGAACAGCATTGGCGCAGTCATGGGACACAGGTTTGATGCGGGAATTTGGAGAGGCTGTTGCCGTAGAGATGGAAGAATTCCATGTTGATCTGTGGTTAGCGCCCGGTATGAACATTCACAGGAATCCATTATGCGGACGTAATTTTGAATATTATTCGGAAGATCCTTTTCTGTCAGGGGTTATGGCGGCATCTGTGACGGATGGGGTACAGAGTCACAGAGGATGTGGCGTAACAATCAAACATTTTGTCTGCAATAATCAGGAGGATAATAGAATGGGGGTGGATGTTTGTGTTTCTGAGCGGGCTCTCAGAGAGATTTATCTGCGTGGATTTGAAATTGCAATAAAGAAAAGTAAGCCGATTGCTATGATGTCTTCTTATAATTTGATCAATGGCGTTCATGCGGCTAATAGTAGAGAGCTTTGTACGATAATTGCACGTGAAGAATGGGGATTTGAAGGCGTAATCATGTCTGATTGGAATACAACAGTGCCAGAAGATGGAAGCGTGCCATGGCAATGCGTTGCTGCTGGAAATGATATCATTATGCCCGGAAATCCGAAAGATGCTGCAAATATCCGTGAGGCTTATGAACAAGGAAAACTATCGGAAGAAATGATACGGTGCAGCGCGGGGCGGATACTTAAAATGATTCAAAGATTGTCAAATTAAAAATTCATTGGAAGAATACTGATACCAAGTCCTGCTTCAACCATGGACATAATGGCATAAAAAACGCCAATGCCACAGAATAAATCAGCAAAAATTTTTTTGAGCCATTGACAAATTCTCTAATTTGCAGTACTATATAACAGTGATATATAACACCGTTATATACGGGGGGGGGTGAGAAAATGAGCGAAGCAGAGCAGACAACACTACATTTAATCCATTCAGCCGCCATGCAGGAATTTCTTGAAAAAGGCTATAAATCTGCTTCCTTGCGGAACATTGTCAAAACGGCGGGCGTGACAACGGGTGCGTTCTATGGCTACTACGATAGCAAAGAGGACTTGTTTGAAGCACTGGTAGGCGAACATTACAACTTTTTATTGGAACGATTTTGCAAGGCTCAAAAAGAATTTGCAGAAATTCCCCCAGAGGAACAGCCCGACAATCTTACCTCTACTTCCGGCGTGTATATGTATGAAATGCTTATGTACGCCTATGAACACTTGAATGAATTTAAGCTCATACTTTGCTGTTCGGAGGGAACACGTTTTTCAAAATTGATTGATGAAATGGTGGAAATCGAAACAAAGGGAACACATGATTATTTAGCAGTTCTTGAAAAGTTAGGCAGACCTGCGCCGCCTATTGATGAACGGTTGGAGCATATCTTGATTACAGGAATGTTTAATACTTTTTTTGAGCTGATTATACATGAAATGCCGCTTGAAGAAGCAAAGCACTATTTGAAAGAAATGAGAGCTTTCTATACCGCCGGGTGGATGAAAATTATGGGGCAATAATAAATCGAGCAGGCTCGATTACAAATAAATGTCCAATAAGATTTGATAATGGAAAGTTTACACTTTCCATTATATTTGACGCATAGGTTAGTTTTAGCTAACCCTATAAAGACACCACTAATCAAATAAGGATATTCGAGGGCAGTTATTTAGTCCTCATATCATAAAAAATTTTCAAGGAGGTTTTTTACAATGAAAAAACAGTCTAATCTATCAAGACTGATGGGCTATGCCGGAGGGCATAGGATATTGACCTATCTTTCTTGGGTACTGTCCGTAATGAGTGCGCTGTTAGCCCTTGTGCCTTTTTGGTATATATGGCGTATCATTCACGACATACTGGAAGTTTCCCCGGACTTCGTGGAAGCGGGGAATGTTACAGGCTACGGTTGGTCTGCGGTATTGTTTGCGGTTATCTCTATTGTTGTCTATATAGCCGCTTTGATGTGTTCGCACATGAGCGCGTTCCGGGTTGCCGCAAATATCCGAAAAGAGCTTATGCGCCATATTGCAGCATTGCCGCTTGGTGTGACAGAAAAGTATGGAAGCGGAAAACTGCGGAGAATCGTAAATACTTCCAGTACCGCTACGGAAACATATCTTGCACACAGGCTCCCCGACAAAGCAGGGGCGGTTGCCACCCCCATAGGGCTGCTTTTCCTGTTGCTTGCCTTTGACTGGCGGTTAGGGCTTTTAAGCCTTGTTCCCGTTGTGCTTGGTTTTCTGATTATGATGAAAATGACAGGGAAAGACATGGAAAAGCGAATGGAGCAATATCAAAACGCGCTTGCTGATATGTCAAATGAAGCTGTTGAATATGTGCGGGGCGTACCCGTAGTAAAGACTTTCGGGCAGACAATTTTTTCTTTCAAACGCTTCAAAGACGCGATAGACAATTACGAAACATGGGTAATTGCATACACAAAAGGGCTGCGTCTGCCTATGATGTTCTATACAACGGCAATTAACGGCGTATTCGCGTTTCTGATTGCCGGGGGTATTCTCTTTACAAGGGGCGGCGTAACAAATGAACTTCTGTTAAATCTTATCTTCTATATTGTGATTACGCCTGTTATCGGTACGACGCTCACAAAGATTATGTTTATGAGTGAGGACGCAATGATTGTAGGGGACGCAATTAACAGGATTGATGAAGTGCTGAACGAAAAGTCGTTGTCGACAAGCAAAGTGAATAATATCCCTAAAGATAATGGGATTATATTAGAACACGTTAGTTACAGCTACAAGGTGAATGACTCCGAAGGAGACAGACAAGGGGAGCCCGTCAGGGCGGGAAAGCACCCTGGGGTGGAACTCGGCCTGGGCCGTGACGGAGAAAAAAACGCGCTCAATGATGTATCTCTTTCTATAAAGCCGGGGCAGACAGTCGCATTGGTCGGAGCATCCGGCGGCGGTAAGACAACGCTTGCAAATATCGTTACAAGGTTTTTTGACCCGCAAAAAGGGCGCGTACTGATAGGCAATACCGACATACGCGACATTCCGAAAGAAACATTGATGAATAAGGTATCTTTTGTATTTCAGAACAGCCGCCTTATCAAAACGTCCATATTGGAAAATGTGCGTATGGCAAAACCTAACGCTACACGCGAAGAAATCGCCCATGCTCTGGAAGCAGCACAATGCCTTGATCTTATCGAAAAATTACCAAATGGCATAGATACAGTTGTCGGTACAAAAGGCGTGTACCTGTCCGGCGGCGAACAGCAAAGAATAGCCATTGCCCGCGCAATTTTGAAAAATGCGCCTATCCTAATTCTTGATGAAGCGACCGCGTTTGCCGACCCCGACAATGAGGTGCGCGTACAGCAGGCTTTATCTGCTCTTTCAAAGGGCAAGACCGTCATTATGATTGCACACAGGCTGTCGTCAATCACAGACGCGGATTGCATTTATGTACTGCAAGACGGTGAAATTGTCGAAAGCGGCACACATAGCGGACTGATAGAGCGAAACGGCATATTTACAAAAATGTGGAAGAATTATTCCGAAGCGGCAGAATGGAAGATTTTGAATGAAAGTAAGGGATTGGAGGTAAACGCATGATTAAGACATTGCAAAGACGTTTTGCATTATCAAGACAGGGGGCTGTCGATTTGATAAAGGGTTGTATTGCTTGTGTCGCACAGGATATATCCTTTATGCTTCCCGTCGGACTGCTCTATTACTTTGTCATTGATACCATGAACGGGGGCATAAATGGAAGCCGCGCCCTCTTCTACGCGGTTGGTGCTCTGGTTTGCTTATGCTTTATTTTTATTGTGACATGGTTTCAGTATAACGCCACTTACTTAGCGACTTATGTGGAAAGCGGTGTAAGGCGTATATCCTTAGCAGAACAGCTCCGTAAAATCCCATTGTCCTTTTTTGGCAAGAAAGACCTTGCTGATTTGACAAATTCGATTATGGGCGACTGCGCCACTCTTGAACAGGCATTTTCCCATTATGTACCCGCATTGGCAGGCTCCCTTATTTCTACAACGCTGATTGCAGTTTGCCTTTTCGCTTACGACTGGCGAATGGCTCTTGCGGCGGTTTGGGTTTTACCGATTGCGTTTACGATCACATTCTTTTCAGCCCGCATACAGGAATACTTCAACCGTAAATCCGTAGCGGCGAATGTTGCGCTTGAAGGCGGCGTACAGGAGTGTATCGAAAGTTTACAGGACTTAAAGGCGAACAATGCGGAAGAAAGCTATCTGAAAGGGCTTGGCAAAAAAATTGACTATGTGGAAAAGCGGCACATTATAACAGAACTTGGGACAGCACTTTTTGTTGTTTCTTCAACGTTGATATTAAAGTTTGGGATTGCTACGGTTGCGCTTGTAGGTTCTGCGCTGCTCATTCGTGGGGAGATCGATATTCCGCTGTTCTTTATGTTTTTGCTTGTGGCTTCAAGGCTGTATGCACCGCTTGAGGGCGCATTGCAAAATCTTGCGGCGGTAATCTCCACCAAAACGAACATAAACCGTATGAATGAAATCCTTGACCAGCCTATCCAGACAGGAACAGACAGGCTGACAAATAAAGGATATGACATTGTATTCGACTATGTGGGATTTGCTTATAATACCGGGGAAACCGTATTGAAAGACGTGTCTTTTACGGCGAAACAGGGAGAAGTCACCGCCTTAGTCGGACCGTCCGGCGGCGGCAAAACTACGGTGTCACGCCTTGCAGCGAGGTTTTGGGATATAAGCAAGGGGAAAATCACTGTCGGCGGCATGGATATATCGAAGATAGAGCCGGAAACTTTGTTGTCGCTGTATTCTATCGTATTTCAAGATGTGACGCTGTTTAATAACACAATCATGGAGAATATCAGAATAGGCAAAAAGGACGCAACCGACGAAGAAGTGATTGCAGCGGCAAGGCTGGCAAATTGTGAAGAATTTGCGGCAAAGCTCCCGGACGGGTATCACAGTATGATTGGTGAAAATGGCTGCGAACTGTCCGGCGGGGAAAGGCAGAGAATTTCAATCGCCCGCGCTTTCCTTAAAAATTCCCCTATCATCTTACTGGATGAAGCAACGGCAAGCCTTGATGTGGAAAACGAAACATTGATACAGGCTGCTTTATCAAGGCTGATAAAGGATAAGACCGTACTTGTTATCGCCCACCGTATGCGTACCGTAAGCGGCGCGGATAAAGTGGTTGTGCTTTCAGACGGTTCTGTTGCGGAACAGGGAACGCCGGAAAAACTGATGAACACAGGCAGGATTTACCCGCATATGGTAAAACTGCAAATGATTAGCAGGGATTGGGGGATTTAACATGAATACCGAATGGATAATATGCCCCATATGCCAAAGCAAAACAAGGTTAAAAATGCGGTTACCGGATCTTTCTTTTTGGTAACACTCATAAGCCGCCGTTTCTTCAAAACGGACAGCGGAGGACTTTTAGAAACCATGACTAATAATGCGGCGGTATCAGGAGGTACCGTCGTGTTATTTTTATATCCGCAAAATCAGACAAACTATTTTCTGTCAAAAAAACGCAGTGAAGAATGGGAAAAATTAAAGTGATAAAATTCACATTTAATCCTCCTTGATTACGGAACCATTGCCTCTAAGAACTGCCAGTCCCGTACATTGATCTTGGCGACGGAACCGGCCTGGTCTGCTCTCTGTCCCTGACTGTAAACAAAGGGATGAAGTTCAAGTTCCCCATAGATATACAGGCAGGTCCCTTTCTTGACTCCCGCCTTCAGAAGCCGTTCTGCCAGATGCTTGTTCAGATAACACTGATAAAAAAACGGATTCATACGGATTTTCCGGGTTATTCTGTGCGTTCTGGCTTCTTTGTGAGGTGGCAAGGTGAGTCATTAAGTGACCGCAGGGTGCGGCTATCCTAATGACTCTGATTTCCAAACTTAAACTCGCGTGTGTTCTGGAGGAATGGTCCAGGCTCCCGATGTGGGATAACACAAAAACTTAAATACATGATTATAACAACAAAAGATATAGTTATAGTTAATGGAAAAAATCTATATATAGATTTTTGAATTAACCAAAGAATAAAATATGATAATTTCGAACGATTTTATTGTTAGAATCGTTCGAATGGGATATAATAAAAGTAACATCAAATGAAGGAGGGATTCACAATGTCTATTACGGCTACAGAATTAAAGCTTAATCTTGGCAAGTATCTGCTTCTTGCAGAAAAAGAAGATGTTTTTATTACAAAGAACGGGAAAGTAGTTGCAAAACTGACGAATCCATTTCAGGACCGGGTCAGCATGGCACAGTCATTATTTGGCAGCGTACCTGCTGAAATGACACTTGAAGAAGCCCAGGAAGAAAGGCGAAATAAAATATGAGAGCACTGATAGATACCTGTATTGTGATTGATGCACTGCAGAGCCGGGAGCCTTTCTTTAAGGAGGCTCAGGAGATATTTCTGGGAGCGGCAAATAAGCAGTTTGAAGGATTCCTGACTGCTAAATCTGTTACTGATATTTACTATCTCGCACATAGATGCACACATAGCGGTAAAGAAACCAGACAAATTCTAAACAAGCTGTTTTGCCTGTTTGGATTATTGGATACGGCTGGAATGGACTGCCGTAAGGCAATATCGTCCAATCTTTTGGATTTTGAGGACGCAGTTATGACAGAATCTGCAATCCGTGAGGAAATGGACTGTATTGTTACAAGAAACCTTAGCGACTATAAAAAGGCAGCTCTAACAGTATATAGTCCTGAGGAATTTCTGTTGAACATGAAATAAGCCGGCGAAATCTCTGTTTGGCTTTGTCCTGATTGGCAAAAGAAATAATAAAAATCCATTTCCATACAAATGAACCCTGGGAGGTGTTGGAATATTGTGCTTCCTTGGGAGAAATTTATGATATTGTTGTGGAAGACATGGACAGGCAAGAGGCTTGAAAGGATGATAAAACCAAAGAAGGTATCGGGCAGAAAGAGGATGAATTGTTTTTAAATCAAGTTTTCACTCTCCCAGAGAAGGAGGCGGTGCATGGAATCCGGATTTTGAATATGAAGACTGGCAGTGGATTTTGGCAAGGACTTCAGATAGTGGATGGGAACTTCTGCAGTGGGGATATTAAAAAAGATAAAGAGGAATCTGTTATGGATAAAGAAGTAAGGGACTGGTCTTCTTTTGCATTGGAGCCGGAAGACCTGATATAATATGGAAAGATATATCTGGCAGTCATATATACCGTACTCAGTATTATGCTGGGGGTATTGGCTGTATTCGCAGGTCAGGGAAATGTCGGAAAGGGATAAGAGAACGATGAGCAGAAGGGTGGATATGATGTCAAACCGGTCACGACTTTTGTTGGCAATCATTACCTGGTTTCCGAACGGCAGCGCCTGGCACTGGCACGGTCTGTGCCTGCAAAGGAATATATTCAGAAACGTGTGAATTTTGATGCTTTGTTGCTTGCTTATTTGAAATGAACATAAAGGATATCAGGGGATGAAAAAGATTTGGAATAAGAAGAAAATAGTTTTTCTATTGTTGGTGGGAATGATATTTTTTATTACTGTTATATGGTATGTAAATGACTACTATCATGGAGATGAGAATGTACAGATATATTTGCAGGAGAAGAGGGGCGTTTCGGTAACGGAAATGTCTGATGGTCTATATCTAGATGGACCGGGAGATAACGCGGCAATGATCTTCTATCCAGGTGCGAAAGTGGAGTATACGGCATATCTACCTCTTTTGAGTGATCTGGCTGAACGTGGGATTGACTGTTTCCTTATAAAAATGCCGTGTAATCTTGCATTTTTCGGGCAGAATAAAGCGAAAAAGATTATGGATTCTTATGAGTATGACCAATGGTATCTGTCCGGGCATTCTTTAGGAGGGGCGATGGCAGCTTCCTATGCTTCCGGGCATATGGAGAGTCTTGATGGTCTGGTGCTTCTGGCAGCGTATCCAACGAAGAGCTTAAAATCGGATTCTTTTTCTGTGCTGTCAATCTATGGCAGTGAAGACGGCGTTCTGAACATGGAGAAGGTGGAGGAAGGGAAAGGCAAAATGCCTGCAGACTATACGGAAATCTGCATAGAAGGCGGAAATCATGCACAGTTTGGAAACTACGGAGAACAAAAGGGCGACCATACCGCGGGGATCAGCCGAAAGGAACAACAGAAGCAGACGGTGGATGCCATTTTAGACCTGACGGAAGCTCATAAGGACCAGAAGCAGGAGGATGCAGCGATGACCTATGAACAGATTAGCCCACAGGAAGCAAAAGAGAGAATAGAAACAAAAAAGGATGTGATTATTCTGGATGTCCGTACTCAGGAGGAATATGATTCCGGACACATCAAAAACGCCGTATGTCTGCCGAATGAGGATATAATAAGCGAACCGGATATACTGCCGGATAAAGACCAGGAGATCCTGGTATACTGTCGGAGTGGGAACCGGAGCAAACAGGCGGCGCAAAAGCTTGCAGATATGGGATATGAAAATGTTTTGGAATTCGGCGGGATCCTGGACTGGCAATATCCAGATCTGATAGAATGATCGAAGGGAAGAAAAAGATGAAAAGGGCAGCATAAATTCGGCGGCGGTCAGCCTTGTCCGTTGGCTGACATCTCATTCTTCCATCTATGTGCTATTTAATTTTCAATCTTCCAATTCCTTTACGAATATTTCAAAATACCATAGCGGCTGTATCCATGTCAAGATTTTGAGCAAACTTTTTAGTATTCCCTGTGGACGGGAATTTTATTCATTTAATTTTAAATTGGGTGGGGAAATTTTATCCCCACCCAATAGCCCGCCGAAAAACCGTCTATCTTAGATGATTATAAAATCTTCCGCAGCTTTTTCCGCAGATGGTCTAGCCTTGCATAGATAGCTCCCGTTGTCAATCCAACAAGCGGGGCAATTTCCTTTGTGGAATAGCCCTGCATTTTCAGCAGGATAATTTGCAGGGTACGCATGTCCACCGTAAGCAATGCCCGATACAGAGTCTCGTCCTCAATCTCATCCAGTAAATCGGCAACCGACTTTACTTCGGTATCCCGCTCCCTGTCTGCCATTCCCTCAAGGTATTCGCCGAAGTCGCTTGTCCAATGGTAAAACCGCCTGTTGGAATTGAAGTCTGCCCTGTCGTCTGTGCGGATTTGTTTTGAAATGTAATAATCCAGATTGGAAAGGCGGCGAACGGCATCCAACAGCAGAAACAGCCCTGCGGCACATTCCGATAAAAAACGACAAAAGAAAAACCGCAAAGGTACTGTGACCTCTACGGTTATAAGAAATATATATTCTGTTAAGCGGAGATTCTACTTCTGGTTTCATGGTGAGAAGTAGCGTTGCATAAGCAGATAGCTTACTGCCCGAAAAAAGGACATAAAAAAATCCCTCCAAACTTAAAACAGGTCTGGAGAGTGTCTGTTAAGTCTTTTCGGGCATAGCAAATCAGCCCACCAAAACACCGTTTTTTATATGGCGGGCTTGTATTGCCTATTTCAAATTCCAATAATGATTTCTTTATGTTCTAATAATCCTCTAGAAAATGCCTAATGAGCATAGCGATTTCTTCTTTTTTATATCCCAATTGGGACAATTTACATAGCAACTCTTTCTTAGCTTCATCCACTAATTTTTTCTTTACATCTTTAATATCAACAGCAACATAATAACCTTTTCTTTCATTGGTATAAATAATACCCTTTTCCATCAACAACCTTAAAGCACAAGCTACTGTATGGGGATTTACTTGATTAACTTCCGCATATTCCCTTATACTCGGTATCGGTTTACTTGGTGCTTGATAATTTACAAAAATATCCATTTTAATTCGTTCTGCAACTTCCTGATACTTGTATCTTTTATTCATCTTTTTCTTTCCCTGTTAATAGTCTTTGAATTGTTATATTATAAAAATCAGCTATTTGAGGGAACTGATAAATGCTAGGACGGGATATTCCTTGTTCCCATTTAGATACTGCTGACTTTGAGACGCCACAATACTCTGCAAGTTTCTCTTGTGAGTTTCCTTTTTTCGTCCGCTCTTCTTTTAACACTTCCGAAATATGTAATTCAATACCCTGTTCCATAGTGGCTCCTTTCTTCGGTACTATAAATTATTTTTAACTATGAAATAACTTCATCAATTTCAAAAAAATTGATTTGATAAAAAACGTAACTGTTCAATTAACAAGAAGAAACCAATCGACTTTTTTCAAGGGTTGACAAATGATACGATACAGAAGGAGCAGAAACGGGTAGTTACTTTGCAATCTCACCCGCAGTCTGCTCCCATTTTTCAAATAAAAATTTTCATCTGTTCTTATCTGTCAAAGCCTTAAATTTCAAGTCTAAAAAGCTATGTTTTTCACAACTTCATACATATAATTGTGTTCGGCAAACATTAAGATAGATTGCCAAAGTTGCCAGCAGTATTAGACAAGTAATGCCAAACATTATCATCATTTGGTAATGCGGAAAGATTATACAAAGATACAATGGCGTTAAGCTGCTTGCCATTCCACCTCCAACTGTAGCTAAAACTGAAATTGCCCCACCTTTTACCGCATAATACTCACTCGTCCAATCATACTTAGGAAACTTGATATTCAGATAAACACCAAGAACTGAAATGAAAAAAGCATATACCGTAGGGATAATAAACAACAGTACAGTCTGCATCAAGGAACACGGAATCGCAATTCTGATAAAAATTGCACTAACATATAAAACAGGAAGTATCACTGTTAAATTTACCGCAATTTTAGAATTGTACACTGTCCTTGCCTGCGTTGGAGCGGAACACATAATCCATCGGTTTTTTCCCTCTAAAGACAAGGATGCTGCCGTGGTAGAAGTCATAGTCACAAAAATGGCAAGCGCAATCGGCATAATATTTTGAATGATGCTCATGATTCCCATCGTTTCTATTTGCTGTCGTAAAGCAGGCGGCATAAAAAATGCTGCACCAAGTGCTACAACGAAAAGCAGGACAATTCCAATACATGAATTCAAGGCATAAATCGTACATGAACTTAATCGGCGAAGCTCCCTTTTATACAATGCCATAAACGGAGATGAAGATTTTAATGTTCCCATTTTATAATCTTTTTTTGCATAATGTGAGAATACCGCTGTATTCAGTCTTTTATAGTAATGAGAAACAATCGTTATGAAAGCAATGCCCAGCAACAGGGAAACAGCGGCAAAGATAATAAAGCTTGCCCAATCATTATGTAATAAGGCATTTGTAAAAAGAATAGCAGGCGGATAAAATTTGTTTACCGCTTCTGCCATTGCAACGCCTAAATTAGTTATCTGCGCCTCATCCATTGATTGTGTTTTTGCGGAAGCAAATACAATCATCAGTACGGCAGCCGTACTCAAAACCAATGAAAAAACATTTTTGTGTCTTGAATGTGATGAAACGGCAACAATTAGAACACCTAATGATAGAGAAATAATCATAGGAATAATCGGTGTCAAAAATAACGCACCCACTAAAAACAGGTAACTAAAAATCGGCGGATGTTCGTATAGGACATAGATAATGCTTGACGGCAGCATGGCTATAAAGCCAATTATCAGATTGATGAGATACAGCATCGTTATACGGCTTGTTACGATAGAAATCGTTCTTACAGGCATGGACATAACCATATCATAATCTTTTAATCCAATAAGAACCCCTGTACTTTTAACGAATGTAAGGGTCAAAGTTGCTAAGGAGCAGACCACTACCATGAGCGTTGGCAATGCTTTGCTGAGTCCCGCTTCTGCCATGCTGTTGCTGAATTTCACCGTATAGACTACAAGAATAGCAATGGTGGTAAGTCCTAAAGCACCAACAATCGCAGAACGTTGTTTTTCCTGTTTATCACGAGAATGAGTCAATCGGTTAATTCCAAAAAGATTATATAACTGCATCCTCAAAAGATACTTATACTTGCCTTTCATTTTCAACTACCTCCATGAATACATCTTCAAGACTATGACTTCCTTTGATTTCTTCCATTGTTCCACTTTCTATCAATTTACCGTCATTGATGATAGTAACCTTGTCACACAATTTTTCGGCAACTTCAAGTACGTGAGTAGAGAAAAAAATGGCTGTTCCAGCTTCACAAAGTTCACGCATAATCTTCTTTAAATGAAAAGATGCTTCAGGGTCAAGACCTACAAACGGCTCATCCAACACTAAAAGCTTGGGGGAATGTACAAATGCGCCTATTAATGCAAGCTTCTGTTTCATACCATGCGAATAGGAACTGATTAAATCCCCAAGACTGTCCGTTAAATTGAGAACATCCGCATATTTTTGTATTCTTGAAACTCTTTCTTCGGCAGGAACAGAAAACATATCACACATATAGTTTAAATATTGGATGCCTGTCACATAGTCATATAAGTCGGGATTGTCTGGAATATAAGCTGTAATAGATTTGCATTTTACAGGCTCGTCCTTTACAGAATGACCGTTTATGAGGATTTCCCCTTCGTCAAAGTCCATTATCCCGACAACCGCACGGATTGTTGTTGTTTTCCCCGCACCATTGTGACCAATAAAAGCATGGATTTCTCCTGCTTTCACACTCAAATTCAGACTGTCAACAGCCTTTTTATTTCCAGAATAAACTTTAGAATAATTCCTAATTTCTAATACGGCGTCCATTTTATTAGCCTCCTTTGAATTTTAGTTTTTGTACTTTTTCACAATTGCCCAGTAAAGGATTGCGGGTACAGGGGTAAATAATAGAATAAAATATTTATTTACAACCGAACCAGAACCAGACACTCCAAAGTGTAATGGGATTTCCTGCGGCAATAAAAAAGTTAGTGCTGCTAATACAACAAAAGTTACAAATGTAATGATGATGCATTTTTTCTTCATAGGTCTTGCCTCCTTTTTGGTATCATAGTGATAATAATATCATACTGATATTAAAAAGTCAAGAAAAATCCCGTCCATCACTGAGGACAGGCGGGAAATTTTTAATCCATTTTAGGCGGAGAAATAATAACGCCAATAGAATGCAGCTTTCTACCCGCTGCCGGTGCGTTGTTTCCATAAGGCTTTATTGCATCTCGAATATTTCTAATTAACATCTCAAGTTCCCCATCTGTTAGATAAAGAGGGGATAAGGAAAAACCAGATTTATCCTTTACAATGTCTATATCATCCCGTTTACAATAATCTTGGAATAACTCCGCAAAGCCAATGATATATTGCATAAACGACTGCATATAGGCTTCACCAGAGTTGCTGTCTAAAATTTCTTTAAAATCTTTTGTCATATCAATATCTATCGCATAAGTCTTTTCTAAAGCACCTCTGACTTGCGTTTGATTTACAATTTTTAATACTTTGTCATTTGTCATCCTCTTTAAATAGCGATAAAGCGTTGCGGGCGGAATATCCGAAAAGGTCTCGGATAAATGTTTAGCGGTAGTTTCCCCACAATTCTGTATTTCCAGAAATAGTTTGCATTTAATCGGGTTCGTCAATACATCCATAATTTTTTTATCCATGCGTATCCCTCCAATAATTCGGTCTATTTGATAATATTATCATTTTGGTACTATAAATTCAAGAACCTTTCATTGATGATAATCTAAGATAACAAACCTAAAAGTGGCAAAGTTTTTATACCTTGCCACTTTTAGCACTTATACGAAGATTATTTCGTTATTCACAATCCCCCTCGCACACGCCCTTATGTTATTCATTCTTCCTGAAATCCAAACTTAGGAGAAATCCAAACTTTTTGCAAAAAAGATTACAAATCCGGCTTTTTACTGCAAAAAAGTTTGGATTTTATTTTTGATTCCTTCTGAATCCGTTACCATAGGATTCAGGAGGTGATCAACACATGAAATTAGAAAAAACAAACAATACCGATGCTGGCCTGGCTCAGGAACCGGCAACCCAAAACGCATATGCAGAAACATCTGCGGGACGTGGTTCTTACTGGCAGCTCAACCCTGTCTTTCGTGAACTGATAGACATTTACAGGGATTCTGGAAAAAAGCGGGGGTTAAAGGAATCCACCATCTATAAAACCTCTTTCAGCGCATCCAGTTTTCTTTTGGCGATGCAGAACCGTGGGTAGTGTAAAGTAGCCTATGAAAAACTGGAGTCAAAAAAATAGGCTCCATTAGAACTTTGATAATTGTAGATACGATAGATTTTGGCAGTGTCCGCCACCCTTGACGGCACACCAAAACAATGCTCTGAACGTCTTACCGACGGCGAAGAACTCAAGAACAGATACCAGTTTCTCCGTCTGATTCACAGCATTGTAGCATTGTTTTGGCGTGCCATCAAGGGCAGGTCCCTTCGGGATGGCTAGGTAATTACCTCTGGCTCGGAATCTAAGAACAGATGTGGGCTTAGCCCTGTTGCTGCTTTAAGAGTTCCTGTTGGCCCAGATAGATCAGGAGTTGCCATTTGCCGGGCATATTCCCAGCGCCTTCCAGCAGTTCCACTTTATTCAGCGGTTCCCTGCCGCCGGATTTCTCATGAGGACGCAGGAAGTTATAGTAAGCGACCCAGAGAGAAACGCTGTGTATTGCACCGCCATCCGTACCGTAACCGCAGGTGACACGATAAGATTCCCTGAATGTACGGTTCAAGCGTTCGATCACCTGTTTGAATGGCCGGAATTTTTTGGATACTTCGTCGTCATTGGTAAGGCCGATCACCTGCGTGATGAATACGTCCCAGCCTTTTTCAATCTTGAACTGCTGGGCGGCAAGCGGATACGCGCTGTATCCGTCAGCAATGAATTTCAGGGTTCTGTCAGGGAATTCCTTAAATTTATCAAATGCCATGCGCATGGTAAGAATACAGGGGCCGACATCTCTTGAAGTTGAGACCTGATAGCCGAGGATGGAGCGAGTTACTTTGTCCATGATGAGCCAGACATATGCTTTTATACCTTTGATTTTGATGTAGGTTTCATCAGCAGCAAGTTCGTTGGAAGGATTGTAGTCATAGGAATCTACAAAGGGACGGATGATGACAGCGGCTGTTTTGGCATAATTGTTGACCATGGTATGTGAAATGTCAATACCATGGATTTCTTTAAGGGCCTGTACGGTCTGCCGGAGAGAGAGTTTTAAGTTTACCCGGTAGGTAAGGCACAGCCCCATGATATAGGCGTTGTTTTTCTTATATCTAAAGGAGGTTGCCCACTTTGGGAGCTGGTTTAGTTCCATATCAAAAAAGTTTACAGAAAACTCGCGGTAAAGATAACGTAGTTTATATTTCCAGTATTCGGATTGCGGAAGCCCTTTAGGAAGCTTTGTGAGATTCCGCCGGTAGTAAGGACAGCTGTCGTTGACACACTTATGGATACGGAAATGTTTCCGGTCTTTGACAGGCTTTAGGGCATGCCCGCAATAAGGGCACTGTAGTTTTAACGGGGATGTTACTTTTTCACCGTTGACAAAGGTTTGCCCGCAGATCTTGCACTTAAACTGTCCGCGGCCGCCAGAGTTGTCATAGATATAGTCATGAGGGGCGCCGCAGAGAGGGCAGGCGGTATCAGTCGGAACGTTACGGGGTTTGCCTTTCTGGGGTTTGACAGGTTTTACGGCTTTGCCATAGCGGAGGAGGTAGTATCCGTTCCAGAGTTGCCAGTCCTGTTTGATGAATGGTTTGATGACAGGAAGTTTATCCGTGAGGAACTTTTGGTATTTAGGGCTGTGGAGTTCATCGTGAGCCCACTGCTTAAGAGGAATGTATCTGCAAATAAAAAGAATGAGCCAGCAAATTTGCTGATATTGTTCTTGAATGATTTTAAGTAAATATAGTATAATGTTATCCATAAAGCAATGATTTACCTTTCGTATTTTGTTGAGTGTGGTGCTTACATTATACACGAAAATAGGGGATCATTGCTTTTTTAGTTGTAAAAAGCTAAAAATTCCCTGAAAACATGAGGTTTTTAAGAAAAATAGGATTGTAATACTTTACAATACCCAAAATTATATGAGGGTGCGTTGATTAAAGAAAGCATAGAAGATGAAACACTTTTGGATTATATTCGGGTTCATAAAGTTGAATTATGGAATACTGGTGGAGTACCCAAATATTGGACTGTTATTTTTTTTACATCCAGCGTTCCAAATTTCCCGGAATTAGCTTCAAGAGCTTTAATAGCAGACCATGAAAAAGGTGTAAATTGGTTTGTTGACTTCAAATGCAATAATACAAAATATATCGTTTTCAAAAACAAAATATTGAAATATACCATTGGGAATAAAGAAGAAAAAGCTATTGTTTGTAATGAATGTAGAATACAAGGAATTTCAGATAATGAAATGAATTGGAGTGAATAAAACAGTTTAATATGAGGGAAAAAATATGTCACGCTATTATGGAGAAGTAATCAATCTAAGCCTTAGAGATATTTCTATGCTCAAAAAGTTTAAAATAGTTGATATAAAAAAGCGTTTCTTAGGGTTAGTTAAAATTTATACTGTAGAACTTCCAAGTAAAAAAATTGAGGAAATAGCAAAGGATTTTCAATCTAATATGAGTACAAGTCTAAAAAAAGAATGGTATATTACCTTTCACAATAGGGAAAGGGTTATTGTCATTTTCCGTACAAGAATATTTGACTTATCTGGAAAAGGTATTACACCTATTCATGGAAAAATGCTTGATATATCCCATGCAGAAGATAAAGAAAATTGGAATGAACTGATTAGCTATGCAAAAAAATTAGGTGTTCCCAATAGTCAATGCGATTTTTTACCAGAAGATTTTTCCAAGAGAACATATTAGGTATTGCAAGCAATGCGTTTGATATATTCAAAAGTAATCCTAAGACCATAAATTTGTGAGATTTTACAAATAAGCGTAGAGGGAGGTAATAGTTCAATGAGAGTTTTACAGTGGATATGTTGTCCTGTTTGTGGAAATAAAACACGATTGCAGATACAAGCAGATACAGAATTAAAAAATTTTCCTCTTTATTGCCCTAAGTGCAAGCAAGAAAGTTTAATTGACGCAAAGAACTTTCAGATAACAGTTATTAGAGGGTTAAATGTTAAGGGGAAGAATTTATTAACAGAGTACCCTGTTTGAATTATTCAATCAAGACAGTATATCATTAAAGAGCCAGACGCACAGACGCAGAGCCGACAGATTTGTGAGAAATCACAGTTTGTCGGCTATTTTTCTTGAAAATGAAATACCAAAAGTATGCCAGAAGATAATCATAGGGTAGCAGTCTAAAGTGCTGTCCTTTGTATTATATAAAGCAACTGTAAACCATGCACCGCCCTTTGTGGGAGAAAGGGGGAATTTCTATGGCTTGTACAGAAGCATACAAGGAACACATCATGTATTCTTTCAATGGCTTTTGCAAAGTCGTCATACGCTATGCTGCTATCAACGCATGGCGCGACAGGAACAGGCGGCGGCAAAGAGAAATATCCTTTGAATACCTCACAGAAGAAAAGTTCTACCCTCTAAGCACATCAGACGAATTTCTCAAATCACCTTACGAACAATACCCCGTTACAATCTGTGGTCAGACAATTATCCTCACCAATGGGGAACTTGCCGCCGCCCTGTTATCCCTGCCAGAGAAAAAGAGGGAAATCATTTACCTTTACTTTTTCGGGAATTACACACAGCAGGAAATCGCGGATTTATACGGGCATTGTAAGAGTACGGCATGGCATTACATACACAGCGCATTACAGATGTTGCAGAAAGAAATGGAGGGATTTTCACATGGGGAATACGTTTGCTGTAATGCCGTAAAACCTCGTCCACGGCTTCCGGCTCGCCGTTTGTCGCCCGGACAATGGTTTCATATGGCACAAGGTTAGTATTCGCTTTGCCGCCCTTGAAAACGGGCACGTCAACACAGACACCGAGGACAGCATAAGACAACGGCTTATCACTGCCCTGTTCCAGTTCCGCTTTGACTGAAAAGGCAGCATGACAGGAGGTGAGGTTTGTCGGGAAAATAGCCATGCTGATATTCAATGATACCGAGGAAAAAGCGGTTGAGAAAGCCATAGCCGCCCTTGCCGATATGATACCGCTGGAAGCCATACAGCCGCCCCACTCCCCGGCACTTATTTTTCCGGGATTGGAAATAAGGCTGCACCAACGTCGGGTACTGAAAGACGGGATTGACGTTTCCCTCACCCGTCTGGAATACGGCGCACTCTGCTACCTTGCCGCCAGTCCGGGGAGGGTATTCACAAAGGCGCAAATCTTTGAAGCCTTGTGGAGCATGGAGAGTGAAAGCTGCCAGTCAAACGTGGCAAATGTGATATGCAATCTACGGAAAAAGATAGAGCCGGACAGCCGCCGCCCCACCTACATAAAGACAGTTTTAGGCATAGGCTACAAGTTTACTTCCGGGGAATAACAACCAGCTCAATTCGTTTCAAATTTCCCGGATAGTTCGGTTAGTTCTTTCATGGTTTCCTGCGTATGGTGCAAGAGGGTTTCACGCATTTCTGACGGGCAGCTGCAATACAACATCTTCATCTGACCGGCTCCCTCATCTTCCGGGGAAACATCTGGATTGATTAAAGAATCCAGAGAAATCGGCAGTACCTTTGCCAGTGCCTTCAAAATCAAAAAGGACGGATTCATCTGCCCTTTTTCAATCTTGGCAATCTGCTTTACAGATACATGGCTCAAATCAGAAAGCTCCTGCTGTGTCAGGCTTTTTCCTTTTCGGGCTTCCCGCATTTTTTGCCCTAAAGCGGTTAAATCATCAATCGGCATAATCATTCACCTCGAATATATTCTATCGTGCCGATTTACACAAAGGAATAACCTTATTATGCCGACTAACAGGTATGATTATGCTGTTTTTTTAGTGAGATATAAACGCTATCCTTGTATCACTAACCAAATCAAATTATAATAGAGGTGGATATTTTTTTGAAAAAATCCGTCCGCTGTAACATTTCGCGGACATTTGCCTGTTATACTATCTGCAAAAAGCAAAGGAAGTGAGGATATGAAGCAGATTTTAATTGTCGAGGACGACAGTTTTTTGAATAAGATGTTGGCCTATAACCTGACCGCAGACGGCTACGGCGTGACTTCTGCCCTAAATGCCAGAACCGCAGCTGATGTCCTGCGCCAGCGGGAATTTGATTTAGTGTTGCTGGACATCAACCTGCCGGATGGGAATGGTTTTGAACTGTGCAGGCTGATAAAGCCCCAGCACCCGGACACCATTGTAATCTTCCTGACCGCCAACGATCAGGAGAGCGACCAGATACGGGGCTATGAGGTGGGCGCGGTGGATTACATCACAAAGCCCTTTGTGATCGGGGCCTTGCAGCGGAAAATCAAAGCCATGTTTGCCATGCTGGAACACCACAAACCGGCCAAGGATATTTACGACGACGGGCGGCTGTTTCTGGACTTCTCGGAGCAGGCGGCTTCCTTAAACGGCAAGCCCCTGACCCTATCCCCGATGGAATACAAAATGCTGAACCTGTTTCGTAAAAATCCCCGGCAAGTGCTGACCCGTGGGCAGCTTTTGGAAAAGCTGTGGGATATAGACGAGAAGTTTGTGGATGAACACACCCTGACAACCTCCATCAGCCGGATTCGCAGCAAGATTGAATCCGATGGTGGCACGCCCTACATCAAGACCGTTTACGGCATGGGCTATCAGTGGACGGGAGGCGAGGCGAAATGAAGTTTAAGAACCTCTCGGTAAAGCGACTGTTTGGCCGGGTAGCAATAGGACTTGTCCTCTCCATGTCCGTGATTACCATAGCCCTGTTTTTTGTGACAAAACAGGCAGCGGTGCTGCTGACTGGCGGGGCGCTGCTGCTGTGCGCCCTTGTGGGGATTTTTGTACTGACGCAGGCGTTTGGAAAGCGGCTGTCACAGTTTACTGCTGATCTGTGCCAGACGTTAGACCACATGATCGCCGGGAATGAAGCGCCCCAGCGACCAGAGGACAGCGAAACCCAGCTTGCCAGAATCGGACACCGGCTGACAAGGCTTTATCAGATCATGCAGGAAAACCGCCGTCTTGTGGACGAGGAACGGCAGGAGTTACAGACCCTTGTATCGGATATTTCCCATCAGGTGAAAACGCCGGTAAGCAACCTGAAAATGGCGACGGACACCCTGCTAGAAAAGCCCATGACCGGGGCGGAGCGCACTGACTTTATCCGGGGAATCCGCAGCCAGACGGATAAGCTGGATTTTCTCTTTCAGGCCCTTGTGAAAACCTCCCGGCTGGAAACGGGCGTGATCCAGTTGGATAAGAAACCGGGCCGCCTTTTTGATACCGTGGCGCAGGCCATGAGTGGGATCGTTTATGCAGCGGAGAAAAAGGAAATCGCCGTGTCTGTGGACTGCCCGGAGGATTTGGCCGTTTCCCATGACAGCAAATGGACATCCGAAGCCCTTTTTAACCTGCTGGACAATGCGGTGAAGTACACCCCGGCAGGCGGGAAAATCGCTGTGTCAGTGGTACTGTGGGAAATGTATGTGGAGATCAAAGTAGCCGACACCGGCAAGGGCATTTTCGAAAGCAATCAGGCCGCCATTTTCCGGCGCTTCTATCGTGAGGAAGAAGTACACGAACAACAGGGCGTGGGCATTGGCCTGTATCTGGCCCGCGAGATCATAACGCGGCAGGGCGGCTATATCAGACTGGTTTCGGAGCTGGGCAGGGGTTCGGAATTTTCCATTATGCTGCCGACAAAATAGAACACGGCGGACGGCCATTTTCGGCTGTCCGCGTATAATTATATACTGATACAGTTTGAAGAAAGGACGGGAGAATATATGGAATATATGTCTGCTCCACAGGCAGCGGAGAAATGGGGCATTTCAGAAAGGCGGGTACAGATACTTTGCAGCGAGAAGCGTATCCCTGGCGTTTCAAAACTGGATATATGTGGCTGATACCTAAAGACGCGGAAAAACCTCTTGACGGAAGAACAAAACAGGGAAAGGAGTTACGACATGAATAATGTATTGATTATAGATGATGATAAAGAACTTTGCGCTCTTATGAAAAAATGCGTAGAGCAGGAAAATTTATCAGCCATAGTCGCATATAACGGCATTAAAGGGCTGCGTCTGATAGATGAAAGTAAAGATAGCTGTTCCCTTATTATTCTGGATGTAATGTTACCAGATATAGACGGGTTTCAAATTCTCAAAAAAATCAGAGATACAAGCAATATCCCGGTACTTATGCTTACCGCAAAAAGCAACGAAGAAGATAAGGTTTTCGGGCTGCGGCTTGGAGCTGACGACTATTTGACAAAGCCATTCAGCATTAACGAGCTTATGGCACGTGTCAATTCCCTTATCCGACGATACACTACCTTAAATCCCTTTACGGCAGATACAGATAATATACTTCTGAAAGATATGGTAATTGACAAATTAAACCGTACAGTTTCGGTCAAAGATATTCCTGTTTCGCTTACAGGGAAAGAATTTGATTTGCTGCTCTTTCTTGCTTCCAACAAAGGGCGGGTATTTACCAAAAAGCAAATTTATTCACAGGTATGGGAGGAAGAATATGCTTTTGACGATAGTAATATTATGTCTTTTATCAGCAAATTAAGGAAAAAGATTGAGCCAGACCCCGACCACCCTTTTTACATTTTAACTGTCCGGGGTGTCGGCTATCGTTTTAATAAGGAGGCTTAACATGGACATAAATTTTTATCTTTTCATAGTGTTAGCTCTCATGCTGCTTATCATTGTGTACCTCGTTTCTGCCTTGCGGCGCGTGCGAACACAGCTTGCGCTGATAAAAGACGCCTTAGAGGACATAAAGGGCGGAAATTTGAACAGACGTATTTTAGCAGATGAAAACGATATGACAAAAAAAATTTGCTATGGTATTAACGAAATAGCCGTAAACAGCCAGACACAGCTTATACGTCAAAGGCAATCTGAACAGGCATATAAACGGCTGATGACAAGCCTTTCACATGATGTAAAAACTCCGCTTGCTTCCCTTGTGGGTTATTTGGAAGCGGTTGAAAACAAAATAGTCCCTGGGGAGGAAAAAGACGAATATATCCATGTCGCACATGAAAAAGCGCAATATATGAAATCCTTTGTGGAAAATCTGTTTGAGTGGGTAAAACTGGATTCCGGGGAGCAGATTTTTCATTTTGAAAAAATAGATTTGAATGAACTATCCCGCAACATTATAGCGGACTGGGTTCTTGTCTTAGAAAACAATCATTTTGAATATGAATTTATCATACCCGAAACAGAGTATTTTATCCGTATAGACGTAAACGCATATACCCGCGTCCTTAATAACCTTTTGCAAAATATTATTATTCACAGTGAGGGCGACAAAATGGAATTGCACATTTACGAGGATATGCAACAAGCTAAAATTATAATCTGGGATAATGGAAAGGGGATAACTTCCGACAATCTCCCACATATCTTTGAAAGAATGTACCAGTGCGACCAGTCGCGGTCTGCGAAAGGAAACGGATTAGGTCTGGCGATTACAAAGGAACTTATCAGCGTTCACAAAGGAACCATCACCGCCGAAAGCAATTCCGGCAATGGAACTAAATTTACCATATTACTTCCGAAAGCCCTGTAAAAAATGCGGGGCTTTTTTATAAAACATGAAAAAAGCAAGGTATCGGCAAGGTTATGGCAAGGTTACAGATTTATAATAGGGAGATAACTTCTCGGAATCTCAATGAATGTGATTCTAACTGAAAATTGACAACTGAATATCGTGCAGGAAAAGAAATTTGAGAAAAATGGACATAAACATTGGACATAGCGGGTACTATGCCTTGAAAAATCTTATGGAATCGCTTAAGATATCATTATTAGGCGGTCAATCCTAATAATGATTCTTGAAATGCCTCAGCAGAGGGCATTTCCCAGGCATCAAGGTGTTGAAGCATCATGATGCCGTAGAGGCGGCAGTACCACATCTTAGTCGAGCGGTGCCTGCCGTCTTCTAATTTATAGTCCTCTTTCTCGCGCTTATTGGAGCGTTCCACGGAAGTCCTTCTGTCATATTCCTTTTCCCATGCTTTAGAGTCCCTTGGCGGTATGTTGAATAACCTTGGATTGTCATCGGTAAAGATGTGCACGGTTCTTCCATATTTTGCCGGTGAACAGGGGTGTTCACAGAAGCAGCCACGTTTCCGGTTTGATTTCGGGCACCGGTATTTTGCGCGGTGTTTGGCGGCTTCATATCCATCTTTATGCATACGTAAGCCCAACTTACAGACAGGGACACCATCGTCATCGACTGTGAAATCGTCCTTATAGGTAAAATGCCCGGTATGTCCGGGATTGAGGTCGATAAACGGTGTGATATCTTCCCGTCTGCAGTATTCATAAACAGCGTAAGCGTCGTGTGCGGAATCCAGAAGGAGCTTTTCAATCTGGAATTCCGGAAGATACGCTTTCATGGTGAAAAAGGAATGCAGGAAGGAAAGCATGTCATGCCGGGAGGCGCGCTCTAAAAGCGGAAACACAGGGAGGTCGCTGAAGGAATCGGAAGCCACATACATGTAGAGGTGGTAGCCGAAGAAATAACATTCCCGGTGGGAGTCCCATCCCCAGTTGCAGTCGGGCTGGGAATAATGGCGTTTACAGTTACAGGAAGAACAGCCTTTCTCCTTACAATCGCAGATGCGCTTTTTGCGCTGCTGTGCGGCAGTACGGACAGGGGTGCCGTCACCGGCAAGAGCCAGGTGCCGGGGATTAACCAGCCCCCTGTGGATGGACTGGTCCAGGAACTGCTGCTGATAAAGCCGGAAAATAAGGAAGAAGGGATTTTGCGGTTTTAACTGCCAGTGTTCCAGCAGGGGAAGAAGCTTGGAAGCCATGCTGGAAGAGTCGCAGGGAGTCTTATCGCCTTTCTTTTTGCCTTTGGGAGTTTTCTTTATCTTAGGGAACCGGTCTTTCGGGGAAAGGTTGTTGGAGTCATCCTGCCAGATGCGGGAAAAGAAATCATAAAAAGTACCGACGCCGGGGGTATCGCCGAAAGAGAAACCGCTGAGGATGGCATAAAGAGGAGTTTCCTTAAGCATACGGCACCAGACAGTGACGGAAGTCACTTTCAGTTTCAGGGCAAGCAGGTAGGAGCGCAGCATACAGGAAGGGAGCCGGGGTTCTGGTCCAAAAACAGAGTAGCAGTCCTGCATAATGGAATCGGTTTGGGAAAGATCAAGATACCAGAACTGCACGATATAATCCCAGGTGCTTTTAGGGAGCACAAAGGGATCGGGATAAAAGTAAAGGAACTGGGATACGAAAGTATCCTGATAGGCGGTATGTCCGCCAGGGTTACAAGGTAACATCAAAAATCGCCTCCAATCAAAAAATGTACTTTTTGATCAAGGGGCGCGAAGCGCCGCATTTTTTGACTGATTTGTCAAGTGTTTTAGAGAAAAAAGTGGGTGATTTTTGAAAAATAGGTTCTGAAAGCCCCATGAAATAAGGGCTGAAGATTCCGAGAAGTTATGGAGTACAAAAGGAGGAAACATCTATGAATGATTTCGTAATTGAAACAAAGCAGCTAACAAAAATCTATGGAGAACAAACGGCTGTTAGCAAAGTTAATCTCCATGTAAAAAAAGGACGGATTTATGGTCTGTTAGGGCGTAACGGCGCAGGAAAGACAACGATTATGAAGATGGTTTTAGGACTGACTTCCATTACATCAGGAGAAGTGCAGCTGTTTGGAAAAAATATCAGAGGACAGGAAAAACGGATATACCCTCGTATTGGCGCAATCATCGAAACGCCTGGGTTTTATCCGAATCTGACTGGAACAGAAAATTTGGAGATTTTTGCAAAGCTACGTGGGACATCCCGCCCGGATGCCGTAAAAAATGCGTTGGAAGTAGTTGGTCTTCCCTACAAAGATAAAAAACTGTTCAGCAAGTATTCCCTTGGCATGAAGCAACGGCTTGGAATCGCAAATGCTATCATGCATGACCCCGAACTTTTGATTCTTGATGAACCGATTAATGGTCTTGACCCGATTGGCATAGCGGAAATCAGAAAATTCTTGCAGGATTTAAGCAAAGAACGGGGGAAAACCATCTTGATTTCCAGCCATATCCTGTCAGAGATTGACTTGCTTGCAGATGATATAGGAATTATTCATGAAGGAAACCTATTGGAAGAAAGCAGTATGGACGAATTAAGAAAAAAGAACCAGAAATATGTTTTATTCCGTGTATCCTCTACGGCAACCGCAGCCCGGATTCTGGAGCAGAAATGCGGCGGGGTAAAATATCGTATTGAAGATGATAATGTTATGCGGATTTATGATATGGACATTGATTTGAGCATGGTAAATCAAGCGTTTATTACGAATAACATTGGTGTTTATGAAAGCAGCGTTTGCGACGAAAGCCTTGAGGATTATTTCAAAGAGATTACGGGAGGTGTTGGCATTGCTTAAAATGTTAGAGGCAGAGTTTAAAAAGATAAAGCGGCAGAAGTTTATCCTGCTTACCGTACTTGCCGCTTGCCTTTTTCCGATTCCGCTCACTATCGTAATTGTCCATTCAAAACTGAATTATGATACGCTTCTTATGTTTGTTATGGAATTTGGATTCTTTTTGGTTCTTCCCATAGTTTTGGGCATTATTGCGTCAATACTGTTCCGAATGGAAAATGAAAATGGGACGCTGAAAACCCTTTCAGTAATCCCTGTTCCCAGATGGAAGCTACTTGGCGCAAAGGTGATTATCATTTACATTTTGGCGATATTTTATGGTGTTGCCGCAATCGGCGCTACCATGATTGGAGGACTATTTACGGGAACCATTTCGGATATTCCATTAAAATTAGCAATTTCGCTCAGTATGTCCGTACTGATAGCTACCGCATCTCTGCCCATGATAGCGGCTGCTGTTGTATTTCAGAAAAATTTCATATTGCCGATACTATGTTCTGTTATTTATGCAGTTGCCAGTTTTGCATTTTCTGTTATGCTGTTGAAAGTTCCAGCCCCATTGACTTTATTGTTTCGATGCAGTCTGCCTTTTATAACGGCAAATCCAGAACGCATGGAAATGGTGGAGAATGTGCAGAATTGGGTACTGCCAGTATTTCCCTGTATCCTTTCTCTTATTGGGATGGGAACTGTGTGCATGGTATTGTCGGCATATATTTATCGGAAACAGGAGGTGTAATGCGATGATTTGGGCAGAGTTAAAAAAATTAAAAAGACATTATCTTTTGCCTCTTTCAATAGGAGTTGTCGTACTGTCAAGTCTTCTGGCATTATTCCAGCTGACAGGGGCGGCAAATTCCGTAGTTGGCTATCTTCCACTGACAGATGGAATCCTTTGGAACAATATAACCCTTACATTTCCATTTTTGATAACTTTTTTTGGCAGTTATTTAATGAACCGGGAGTATTCAGAGGACACATTGAAAAACAACCTTATCGTGCCAGTTTCTTATAGTAAATTAAAATTTGCCAAAATTGCAATTACCGTATTTGCGACTTTCCTATTTATTGCAGTTAGTTTTCTATGCAGTATAGTGTTTGCTTTGGTTTTACAATATCCTTTTAACTTGGCAGATATCGGGATGGCTTTCTGGAAACTGTTAGTCACAGGTATCTCCTGTCTAATAGCAGTTATGCCGATTATCGCTTTTTTTTCTTTGAAAAGAAATCTCTTTTTGGCAGGAACCTGCGTGGCATTTGTCTATGGATTTTGTGGTATTTTTGTGGCAAATACACGTTTTACAAGCTGGTATCCAACCACAGCTGGGTTAAGTATCATAAACTATGAACCTAATTCCGCAAATTACCAGATATCAGTATCAATATTTGTACTTGCAAGCTGCCTGTTTATTTCTTTGTTTATTATATCTGTTATACGGAGGAAACGTGATGATTAATTTAATACAAACTGAGTTTTCAAAACTCAAGAGACAGAAAACCATATTTACCATTATGGGAGTACTGCTTTTGTTTTGGGTGGGCATGACATTTTGGAATTATCATGTCCCGCAAAAGAGTTTTGAAAATTTCTATATGAAATATGGCAGTTATATAGCCATGCTCCTTCCATTTCTGCTAGGGTTATTGTTTATTAAGATATACCATGCAGAATACCAAAATGATACGTTGAAAGAATTGCTTCAAATCCCCATTTCAATGAGCCAGTTATTTTATGCAAAAATTCTGTTTTTGTTTTTGACTGCGGTTATCATCATGCTGCTGAACTGTCTGCTCATTATAATAAGTGCTGTCATATGCAAGGTTACAGACATAAGTGCTTATCAAACTTTAATGCTGATAAGATTCTTTCTGACTATTGCGTTGTCTATGCCATTTGCAATGTTTCCTGTGTTTCTGATAACTGCTCTGGCATCGGGAAACACGATTTTTTCAAGTACAGTTTGCTTTATCTATTCGCTGGCAGGAACAATCGGAGTTTCACACTTGGCAGGGACACATCCCATATCCAGTATGTTTAATATTTTGTTTGGCAGTCAACTTTCGTTGATAACATCAGATGGGGAAAAGCTAATGTATATCGCAGATATAGTGCTTTTTGTTTTCATAACTGTTTTTTGTGTGGAAGTTTTTTATAGGATAAAACGTGGAGATAAATATAAATTAGGAACAAGAGGATTATCAAGTGGGCAAATGGAATAGCTTTAAAAAATTTTTTGTCCGCTGTAACATTTCGCGGACATTTGGGTTTTACAATAGCCCATAGGGAAACTGTAAAACAATTTACAAGGGGAATCCGCAGCCAGACGGATAAGCTGGATTTTCTCTTTCAGGCCCTTGTGAAAACCTCCCGGCTGGAAACAGGCGTGATCCAGTTGGATAAGAAACCGGGCCGCCTTTTTGATACCGTGGCGCAGGCCATGAGTGGTATCGTGTATGCAGCGGAGAAAAAGGAAATCGCCGTGTCAGTGGACTGCCCGGAGGATTTGGCCGCTTCCCATGACAGCAAGTGGACATCCGAAGCCCTTTTTAACCTGCTGGACAATGCGGTGAAGTACACCCCGACAGGCGGAAAAATCACAGTGTCGGTGGTACTGTGGGAAATGTATGTGGAGATCAAAGTGGCCGACACCGGCAAGGGCATTTCCGAAAGCAATCAGGCCGCCATTTTCCGGCGCTTCTATCGTGAGGAAGAAGTACACGAACAGCAGGGCGTGGGCATTGGCCTGTATCTGGCCCGCAAGATCATAACGCGGCAGGGCGGCTATATCAGAGTAGTTTCGGAACCGGGCAAGGGTTCGGAATTTTCCATTATGCTGCCTACAAAATAGAACGCGGCGGACGGCCATTCCCGGCTGCCCACCGCAAATTTTTTTGAAATGTCCGAGCGTTGTAACATTTCACCCCAATTTTCAATGAAATTTTTTGGCCGCCGTAACATTTCGCGGACATTTGGGTTTTACAATACCCTTATCAAATATGGAGGTGATACAACTATGACATGGCCTTTTGAGAACGATACAAGCGCCATTGTAAAGAAATTAGCAAAACGCAATGTATCTTCAAATCGTATTTTTTGCTTTTTTAATGTCTTGACGATTGCACTGGCAATTAGTTTGATTGTGGGAATCTCCTTATTCCAACAAGGCAGCAAAATTAGTGAACAAAAGATTTTGAATCAAATGCAGCAAGCTACCATCGGGGGGCTTACAGCAGAACAGATAGAAGTTCTGAAAAAAGAACCTGATCTTGAAGATATTGTACCCTATAAGCATAGTGATAGTTTTCTGATGGATGGGATCAAATTTGAAGCGGTTTATATGCCGGCTGGTTTTGGAATTATAAAATCCTATGAATTAGTCAGTGGAACCTGTCCAGAACAGTACAATGAAATTGTAATTGATAAAAATGTTCAGTTAGAGCTGGGGTATCAGCTAAATATAGGAGATACCATCACTTTACCAACGGCGGGGAGTAAAACAGAGGATTTCATCATTACTGGTTTTACTGATAATGTGGAAACAGGAACATTTTACTTTTATGTTTCCCCAGCGTATGCAGAACAGGGCGTGTTATTATCTGATATTCCATATAGTGCCTTGATTCGTGTAAATGGCGCCACGGAAATGGGACTTGTTGATTTTGAGAATACAGTATATCGTCTGGCTTCATACCAAGACATAAGTAGGAATCAACTTTATTTTAATAGCAAGTTCTGCTCCTCACTTATTAGTGGATCAGGAATGGGAGGTGTTCTTTTAGCCACTCTTTTTATTGTTTTTTCAAGCGGAATTGTCATATACAGTGTGTTCTACCTTTCGGTATCAAATCAAGTGTCGCAAATTGGACAGCTCAAAACTATTGGCATGACAGAAAAACAAATTAAGCGGATGATTCGTAAAGAGGGGTATCGTTTCTGCCTGTTCGGAATACCTGCCGGTATTACAGCAGGTATCATATTTGCATATTTGTTAGAGCCGAATGGAATAACGATTATCAATGCCATAGCCACAAGTATTTTCGCAATAATATTAGGCATTATCATCGTACAAATTTCCGTATACAAGCCCGCGCAAATAGCTTCAAATATTTCTCCTATTGAAGCAACAAAATATGTTGGAAACGCTCCAGAACTAAAAGAAAATAAAGTACGGAACAGGAAAAATCATATTCGCCTTTCACCGTATTCTTTAGCCGTATTGAGCGAAAAGCAGGATCGAAAAAAACACAATCTGACGATTGCCTCGCTTGCAATCGGCGGGATTTTATTTATGGTTGGAGCCACTTTTATATCATCATGGAATCCAGATTCCTTTGCGAGAATGGGGAATTTGGAAGATGGAGAATATTATATTACGATTAACCACAATACATTAGTCAACCCCAAACCGTATGGTATTTCGGAGTATCAAGTTGATACGCCTTTTTCACAGGAACTCATGGAAGAATTGCAACAAATCCCGGAAGTCAAAGAGATTTATACTACGGAGAGAACCGCAGCCATTATTGAGTATCACGATGAACAATTAGAAATTCCCATTATTCCGATTACGCCTGATAATCAGGAGGAAATTTTGAAAACGCTTCCTGTCCATTGGACATACGAAACATTGGTGAAACAAGACGCTATGGTTATATTAGGGACAAGCGTACAGAACGAAGTCTATCATACTTGCCCGTCAATAGGAGAAAAAGTGACATTACGATGGTTCGATGGAACTGAACACAGCATAGATGTTTTGATTGCCGGTACTTCCGAAAAAAGTATGAAGGAGGGGTTTTATCTTCCAAAAGAAACCATAGAAAAGTTGTGGGGAGATATGGATTTAACAGCTTCCTTAACTTTGTCCGTACCCGAATATGAAAAAGTGGGTAAATCAGTAGAAAGCAAGTTAAATGAAATACTGTCCCAACACCCTGATTTGGTAATGGAAACCTTACAAGAGGTAAAAGCATCTTCAGCAAATACGATTCATAATACCAGCGTACAAGTTTATGGGGTATCTGCCTTTGTCATTATGTTTAGCATTTTTAATCTGACAAACACCTTGATTAGTCGTATCAGCACAAGGAGAAAAGCATTTGGAATATTGGAGTCTATCGGCATGACAAAAAAGCAGATAAAGAAAATGTTGCTACATGAAAGCGTCTTACTGATTATTCCATGCTTGATTATTACGCTTGTGGCAGGAACCTTAATGGGCTATTTGTTAGTACGGATATTGTCTGCGAATGGATTAACTTATTTTCAATATACTTTTCCTTTTATTCCATTACTGATTTACGGTGTCTGCTTAATAATAACATCTATTATAATTTCTGCTATCTGTCTAAAAATTCAATGCAGAAATTCATTGGTGGAACGGATCAAAATTGCAGACTGATTTTGAAATGTCCGAGAGTTGTAACATTTCACCCCGGTTTTCAATAAAGTTTTTTGGCCGCTGTAACATTTCGCGGACATTTGGGTTTTACAATAGCCTTATCAAATATGGAGGTGATACAACTATGACATGGCCTTTTGAAAACGATACAAGCGCCATTACAAAAAAGTTGGCAAAACGAAACTTAAAAGCAGATAAAAGCAGAAACATCCTCATTATCATTACGATTGCCTTAGCTGCCTGTTTGATAATGACAACGACCTTGTATTTTTTTGCTTCGCAGCGAAAATCATTAAATGATGCGGCTGGGCGTTATCAAGCAATCATCAATGAAGTCGATAATGATACCATTACGAAATTAGTAAATGACGATAGGGTTCAAGTGGGTGTAAGTCATTTGTTGGGTTTAGTATCTTATGGGGACTACAAATTAACCGTTCGTTCAATGGACGAAACGTTGATGAAATTAGCAAAATATCCTGATTTAGAGGGAGAATTGCCCAAATCTACAAATGAAATTGCTATCACAAAGGCGTTTCTTGATAGAACTGGATTGTCCAAATCCATAGGCGATACTATATCGTTAAATCTGGGAGATGGAGAAAAAGATTATACCTTATGTGGTATTTTGCCTGTCGAAAATTCAAATTATTCCGTATTCGTGTCGCAGTCCTATATTGAAAACAAGATCAGCGAACCGGCATACTCCGCTTATATCCGTTTGAATGAATCTGATGGTTGGTCTAAGGCCGCTATACAAGCTGAATTATCAACATTGTGCAGAGAATTGGAAATACAGCTGGAGCAAATGCAGTTTTCAACATATTATTTTTCTCTCATTGAACAGAGAAGCAGCCAATATATCGCTGTAATAGCATTTATCAGTCTTATTATCGCTTTGGCTTGCACCCTTGTTATTTACAGTCTGTTCTATGTGTCCATAGCAAGAAAAACAAAAGAATATGGGAAACTGCGGACAATAGGGGCAACTGGAAAACAGATGAAAAAAATCGTTTTTAGAGAGGGATTCCATCTTTCCGGAATTGGTATTCCGATTGGAATATTAGCCGGTGCAATAGCGGGATATGTCCTTGTCCCACAAGGCTGGAACACTTTAATGGTATTTGTAATTGCCGCTGTCACAGCTCTGTTTGTGTATCTATGCGTTATGATTGCTGTAATGAAACCAGCCCAAATTGCTGCTCATGTTACGCCTGTTGAAGCAGTCCGTTATATGGTGGGCAATAATGATGTAATGTCCAACAGTACAAAAGTGTTGCATCGTTCTCTATCCGCGAAAAATTTAGCTTTCCTTAATTTTGCAAGGAACAGAAAGAAAACCGCTTTAACGATCCTGTCGTTAGGGGTATGTGGAATTTTGCTGATGGCAAGCTCTGCATATTTTAATTCCATTGATCCTTTAGCGATGGCGCGCAGGAGTTTTCCTTACGGAGAAATTCGCCTTGAATTAGGCGATTACGGGCCGCAGGCACATAACAGCGAACAATATTCAGAACTCCAAAAATCAAATCTGCTCACAGAAGATTTTAGAGAATCCATTTTGGACATAGATGGTGTGGAAGAAATAAAAGAATACCAGGGCACCGTTTTGAATGTCCGTATGCCAACGGGAGATATTGAACCGGTTGTTTCAGACGCATATATGCCAAGCTCTCAAAAATTGCTTGAAGAATATTTGATTGATGGTACAGCAGATTTGCAGGAACTACTTAATAATAATGGCATTATTATTGAAAATGGCCCACAGTGGAAAGAAACTTTTGGGTGGGATGCAGCGATTGGGGACGAACTTCTGATTGAAGTTGGCGGACAAACATTGGAAGTAAAAGTAATGGGAATTGTGGACGCTGATATCCCGTATGGCGGATATGATACGCTATTTATTCCTTTAGAAATGCTGTCAAAGATCGTTCCTATTGAAAACCTCAATTATCAATTTATTGTAGATACAGATGACAGTAAATGGGCAGCTGCAAAAGATGAAATCCAAAAGATAATTCCACCGACTTCCAGCGTCTATGTTAGTACCTTGAATGATTGGGTAGAGGCATACAACGAAAAACTATTGAATTATCGTATGCCAGTTTACATTTTTGTTATGTTTATTGGGGTTTTTGGCATTATCAATCTGCTAAACACACTGATAACAAACATCTTGACCCGGAAGCGAGAACTGGGTGTTTTGCAAGCGGTTGGTTTGAGCAGTAAGCAGCTTTCAAAAATGTTATTGACAGAGGGCTTGTTCTATACATTAGGGGTGCTGCTTCTTTCCATATCATGCGGAACTCTTATCGGATATCTTCTCTGCACCGTCTTTAGTGCAATGAGTATTTTTGGAAAAGTAAGCTATCATTTTCCGACAGTTGAAATGTTCAGTTATTTTATACTGATGCTTGCTGTCCAAATGCTTTTCTCGTATTTGGCAATCCGGCAGATAAAAAAACAATCTCTGGTAGATCAAATACGGGAATTGTCATAAAAATTTTCGCAGTAGTGTGCCGATAAAGCTGCCAGTGGCAGGTTTTCGGCTGAAATGTCCGAGCGTTGTAACATTTCACCCCGATTTTCAATGAATTTTTTGGGCCGCTGTAACATTTCGCGGACATTTGGGTTTTACAATACCCTTATCAACAGGCAGAAAGCCTTGAAAGGAGTTTTGAATATGAGCATTTTACAGACGATTGACCTAAAAAAGCATTACGGTGCAGAGCCGAACATTACCCGCGCCCTTGACGGCGTGAACTTCTCCGTAGACGAGGGCGAATTTGTGGCCGTTGTGGGAACCTCCGGCAGCGGCAAGTCTACCCTGCTTCACATGATGGGCGGGCTGGACACTCCCACCAGCGGAACCGTGATTGTCCGGGGCGAAGAACTGGCAAAGAAGAACGACGAACAGCTCACCATCTTCCGCCGCCGCAACATCGGTTTTATCTTCCAGAACTACAACCTTGTTCCGATCCTGAATGTGTATGAGAACATAGTCCTGCCGGTGGAGCTGGACGGGGACACGGTGGATCAGAAGTTTTTGGACGAAATCGTTCACCTGCTGGGGCTGGAAGATAAACTGAAAAATATGCCGAACAATCTTTCCGGCGGACAGCAGCAGCGTGTGGCTATCGCCCGCGCCCTGATTACCAAACCGGCTATCGTGCTGGCCGACGAGCCGACCGGCAACCTTGACAGCAAGACCAGCGCCGAAGTGCTGGGGCTTATCAAGCGCACCAGTGCGGAGTTCCGGCAAACTGTTGTGATGATTACCCACAATAACGACATAGCCCGTCTTGCAGATCGGATTGTCCGCATTGAGGATGGCAAGATTGTGGAATAAGGAGGTGGCAGGCTATGACATGGCCTTTTGAAAATGATACCAGCGCCGTTACAAAGAAGCTGGCAAAGAAAAGTTTGCAAAGCGAGAAGCGCCGGAATCTGATGGTAGTGATCGCCGTTGCGCTGGCGGCGTTTCTGATCTGCTTTACGGGAATTGTGTCTACTTCCCTGACACAAATGCAGCGCAATCAGGTTGTCGATACTTATGAGGCGGTCTGGTTGGGCGTAGAGGAAAACGACATTGAAACCCTGAAAGGACTGCCGGAGTTTGAGCGCGTAGGCGGCTACTATATGCTGGGTGAGGAACTTTCAGAACAGGGCTATCATGCCTCTTATGTATATAATGACGCAGAAATGATGGAGATTGGGCGCGACCAAATGAAGCTATTGGAGGGGAATCTGCCCCAAAAGGCAAATGAAGTTGTCGTAAGCGAATATTTTCTTTCCACCTATGGACACAATGCCAAGATCGGGGACACTGTGACCTTAGACACCGAGAGCTTCCATGGTGATTATGTCGTTAGCGGCATTATGGACAGTGTAAATGAAAAAGAGGCGAATACCTGCGCTATCATTATCTCTAAAGCTGCTTTGACGGAATGGGCAGGGTTTGACCCGACTGGTTATCGCGCCTATGCCCATTTCAAAAACAGCGTTCAGTTGGACGAAGAACTGATGACCTCTTATTGCAGGGAGGTTGCGGAGGAATATCAGCTTTCTATGCCCAAAATGAACAGCAAATATTTTGCTTATGCTTCTAAATCCTTTGATTTTTTACCGATTGTTGGTGTGATTGCTATTGTTCTGATCGGCGGCTATATTGTGATCCAGAGTATCTTCCGTATCTCCATCAATGACAAAATCCAGAGCTACGGGCAGCTTCGGACGATTGGCGCAACGCCAAAGCAAATCAAGCGGATTGTAAAGCGGGAGGGACGCAAACTCGGCAGTATCGGAATTTTGATTGGTACAGTACTGGGTGTATGCGGCGGTTTTCTTTTGTTTCCCAAGGGATTTAATGCTGTTTCCTATGTGGCAACGATTATTTTGACACTCATAAGCAGTTGGATCATGGTATCTGTTTCCATCCGTAAGCCGGTGAAAATAGCGGCAGGAATTTCCCCCATTGAAGCCGTCCGTTTTACCCCGGCGCAAAAGGACATCCGCAGCCGGAAAAAGAATATCAAGCTCAATCCTGTTTCAATGGGAATTGCGAATTTTAAGCGTGACCGCAAAAAGACCGTTGCTATTGTAGCCTCATTGAGTTTGGGTGGAATTATCCTGCTTGTGGTATCCTCCATTGTTTTGCTGCGCTCCCCAGAGGCGCTTGCAAGACAAGAGTTCCCGGATGGTGACTATAAGGTTTATCTG
Organism: Dorea sp. 5-2; assembly: GCF_000403455.2. Lineage (GTDB taxonomy): Bacteria > Bacillota > Clostridia > Lachnospirales > Lachnospiraceae > Sporofaciens. The sequence continues at coordinate 147,980 of NZ_KE159781.1, forward strand.
GATTCAAAGTTGTCAGAACAAGAAGTCATGGCAGCAGGAAATCCACTGAATGAGGAACTCAAACAGGAAATTTTGTCTATTGACGGTGTAACCGATGTGATTGCAAAAAGGCAAAGCCTTCATATAAATTATAACGTCAACGGAATTGAATATGGTGGTATGTGTGATATACTGACTGATCAAAATTATTCTAAGGTTGAAGCTTCATTGATAGAGGGCACTATGCCGACGGATACACACAGCATCCTAATTGATTCGGCAACAAGTAACCGTGAACATATAGGTGTCGGAGAAACAGCTGAACTTATCTCCGGGAAATCAACCATTCCGGTTACTATATCCGGGGTGTTTAACAATAATCTGGATAATGGACATGGAACACATCACTTTGACGGTGTATTGGAATTTGCACCGGAAGCATTGTTCCATGAACTGCACCCGGAAATCACCTCTTTCGATTATTCATGGAGCATTGTAAGTGATCCCCAAAAAGCGGATCATGTGAGGGATGAATTAAAAAATATTATATCCGCTCATACGGATATTGCATTAGATGATATTAACACTGTAATTGAGTATGAAAAAAATATAAATTCTTTTGTATTTGGCAGTATGGAGGTACTTTCATGGCTTGTATTCCTCTTTGGCGTTATCAACCTAATTAACACGACCCTCTCTAATCAAATGTCCAGAAAACAGGAAAACAGTGTTTTGCGTTCCATCGGACTGACCCAAAAGCAGCTATGTAAAATGAATATCTGCGAGGGGCTGTGCTATGCATTCTTTGCAACATTGGCGACGCTGATCGTTGGGCTTCCGGCTTCCATCTTTGCTTGCAGCAAATTTAGTGTAGGAGCTTTTGCCGGAAAAGTAGTGCCTTACAAATTCCCGGTTTTGGAAATGGGTCTGTTCATTCTGGTATTGTTCGGAATGGAGCTGATTTTGTCTGTATGGACAGTCCGCAGACAGAAAAAACAATCTCTGATTGAACAAATGCGGGCGATGGAATAAGCGTATAAAATTTGGAGGAATTATCTATGGCTAACGATAAAAGAAAATTAACAGAAAAAGAATTGAAACGTAAAAATGAATTTGAAAAATTAAATTCTGAAATGCAGCAAAAAGGATATAAAATGAAGAATGTGGTTATCAATACACAAAAAGCAAAGTATTTTGCTCTTTTAGTCATGTTTCCGTTTATGGCTTTAACATTTTGGCTCTACAATAATGTGAATGGTTTTAATTTAGATGGTATTTCCTGGGGATATGCTGTGGCGTTGCCTCTGCTTATTCTATGCCTGATTATCGTGCATGAGCTAATACATGGAATTACTTGGGCGATTTTTGCAAAAAATCATTTTCAGGCGATTGATTTCGGAATCGTTTGGAGTACTTTATCTCCATATTGTACTTGCTTCGAACCGTTGAAAAAGTGGCAATATCTGTTAGGGACTGCTATGCCTACATTGGTTTTAGGAGGTGGGGGTGCAGTGGCTGCGGTGATGACAAATCAGTTACTGCTGTTTTTGGCGGCAGAATACATGATTTTATCAGGTGGCGGAGATTTTCAACTTATACTGAGAAGTATATTAACTGATAAGCGAGAAAGTTTGTATTGTGCCCATCCTTACGAATGTGCTTTTGTAGTTTTTGAGAAATAGGAACGAATTGTGGAATAAGGAGGTGGCAGGCTATGACATGGCCTTTTGAAAATGATACCAGTGGCATAGTAAAGCGCATATCAAACCGCAGTATATCGGCGAATCGAAAAAGAAATATCTTTATTGTTTTGACGATTGCACTTGCCGGCGCATTGCTGTCTGCTATTGTCCTCTATGGCTTTGGGGTTATGCAGGAAACGCAGAACCGCAACCAAAAAACAGCGCAGATTATGTATCATGCGATTTCTGAGGGGCAGGGACAGGAACTATACAAGCAAGAAGAAATTGCGTGGGTTGGGGAATTTTTTAACGCATTTTCTGAACAGGTAAACCATTCAACCGTGAATTTTACTTATGCAAATGCAGATATGCTAACATCCCAAAGTATGCCCTATTCGGGAGATTTACCAGCTTCGGAGGATGAAATTGTAGTACAGGAATCCTTTTTGGATAGTTTGGGCTATTCAAATGAATTGGGACAGACAATTCAAATCCCCTTTTCTGACGGCACTGCCCATGATTTCAAATTGACGGGAATCTTAAATGTGAAAACCGGCGATATTGGACGCTATACAGCCATTATATCGAAAGAATTAGTAAGACAGCAGTATGGCGACGAGGGCATGATTGATTATTACATTGGGCTGAAAGGCGCTCAAAATATGAGCGAGGAAGAAGCCGCCAACTATGCAAATACTCTGGCACAGCAATTAGAAATTACCGATGATAATGTGATTGTCCGTTCCACTTATTTCAACTTAAAGGACGAAAATCGTGGAAGTGATATGCTGTTCTACTTCTTGATCGGTTTTATAACTTTCATTGGTTCCGGCATTGTGATCTATTCGATTTTTTATATTTCAGTAGCAAGCAGTATCCGTAACTATGGACAGCTTCGCACAATCGGAACAACAAAACGACAGATCAAAAAGATGGTTTACCGCGAGGGAAAATTACTTGCTGCCATTGCTATCCCGATTGGTCTGGTTATCGGAAATGTGATTGGGTATTTTCTGGTTCCTGTCGGTTGGTACTGGCTGACTGCTTTATGTGTGACGGTCGGGGTTGGCCTTTTTGCATTTATTATTGTGATGATTGCTATTCATACTCCTGTAAAAAGAGCTGCGGCAGTATCTCCGCTGGAAGCATTGCGATATTCCTATTATCAGGGGAAAATGAAAGAAAGTTCCGTGTTGCACCGTAAAATAACGCCTGCTTCACTTGCTAAAATGAATCTGTCCAGACAAAAGGCAAAGTCCACTTTAACAATACTTTCTCTTTCACTCGGCGGAGTATTGGTTGTATTGATTTCGACAATGTTAGTTTCCTATGATGGCGTTGCAGAAGCAAGAGGCAGGGCTTTCCCTGTCGGTGAATTTAACATCCAGCTCAACGCAAATCAATCGTGGGACACTGCCGGTATTTCTTTGTCTGGATTACAGCAAAAGAACTTTCTAAATGCCGATTTTGTAAATGCAGTAGAATCTATTGATGGCGTTACAGGAATCAAACGCTGGTATTACACAGACGCAGGATATCGTGTAAATGGCAATTCTGGAAAATGGATTCAGGGCTTTTGCCGGGATGAGCAGCAGAATTTGGAGAAAGAGCGAATTGCGGGAACGATTGATTATGATGAACTGGTGGCAGGCAATGGAATTGTCTTGCTTCAAGAGCGTGCCGATCTCTATGATATTGAGGCTTCGCTGGGTGATACCGTCGAAGTGGACTATAAAACCGAATCCGGGCAAATTCGCACAAAGACCTATACAGTCATGGGCATTGTAAATGAATATTCTTACTCCGGCTTCTCAAAGTGCTTTGCGCTTCCAGAGCAGCTTATGAATGAAGCGGCCGGGATAGATTGCACAGGTACGATTTCCGTAATTACCGATATGGAAAAATTTGATATGGTTGAAGCTGCATTAAATCAACTGATAGACGGAAACAGCGATTTGGTTATGGAAACCATAAACGAAAGTATCACTTATTATAGCGGACTTCAACAACTTTCTTTCGGGGTATTGTTGATCGTGGCTGTTATTGTTGTGTGCTTTTCTTTCATCAACCTTGTCAATACGACAATCACAAACTTTCTGTCCCGCAGGCAGGAAATTGGAATGTTACAGGCGATTGGTTTGAGTAAAAAGCAACTGATCAAAATGCTGTGTTATGAGGGATCGATTTATTCAGTTTTTGCTACGCTTGTAACAGTGGTTTTGGGAACTGGATTGGGCTTCCTATCCGTACAGGTAGTTGTGAAAACGATGAATCCATACTTTTATTATTCATTTCCGTGGCTGATCGTATTGATATATTTAGCAATCCTGCTGATTGTGCAGTTTACCTTGATTTCTTACACAACTGGAAATCTGAAAAAGCAATCTCTTGTTGAGCAAATCAGGGAAATAGAATAAACGTATAAAATTTGGAGGAATTATCTATGGATAACGATAAAAGGAAATTAACAGCAAAAGAATTGAAACGTAAAAATGACTTTGAAAAACTCAATTCTGAAATGCAGCAAAAAGGATATAAAATTAAGAATATGACTATCAATATTCGACAAGCGAATTTTTTAGGATCTTTGAGTATGCTGCCATTTATAGCTTTAACATTTTTGTTTTACTATAATGTGAATAGTTTTGATTTAGGGGGGATTTCTTTGAGATTTGTCGTAGCGGCGTTTCTTCTTCTTCCTCTAACTATTTTACACGAATTAATACATGGCATCACTTGGGGGTTTTTTGCAAAAAATCATTTTCATTCGATTGATTTTGGATTTATTTGGAGTAGTTTTTCTCCATACTGTACTTGCTCCGAACCGTTGAAAAAGTGGCAATATTTGCTGGGAACTGCTATGCCTACATTAGTTTTAGGCGGTGGAGCAGCAGTGGTTTCTGTAATGACAAATCAATTACTGCTATTTATTCTGGCAGAATTTATGATTATTTCAGGTGGCGGAGATTTTCTAATTATACTGAAAAGTATGTTATACCACACTGATAAGCAAGAAAGTGTGTATTGCGACCATCCTTACGAATGTGGTTTTGTTGTTTTTGAGAAATAGGAACGAATACTATAAATCGTTAAGGAAAGAATCGAAGGTGGTGCAAACGAAAAAGCAGCTTTGATCTTTCGATAACTGCCCTTTCGTTTGCATCAGTTTCGATTTTTCCTGGTTGAACAAAGGCGCGTCTGGGTAGCCGCTGTATATGGGCTTTCAATTTTGACGCTCTTTGCAAAACAGTATGTTGGATACCTGTGCATATGGAGAGGAATTTTTAAAAATCATTTCCAGCGCACCACGAATAAGCCCCCATAGGAAGCTTTTTTAAATATTCAGCTACTGGTATTCAACATAATAAGTGTGGCTCAAGTCTTATGCAATACCTGCCAGATGGCAGAGGAATGATGTTCCCTCCGCAGGATGAGCATTTGCAGACATCCTTGTTGTAGAGCAGCTTGATAATAGCGGGCGCATCAAGATCCTTAAGTCTGGAAATGTATCTCTTACAGCCAAGCAGGTTGCGGCATAGTGTAATCTTCCTGTTTTTATTCCGGGAAGAAAGCAGACCGTAATGCCGGATCCGCACAAAACGCTTGGGAGGAACATGCATCAGAAACCTCCTGATGAATTCCTCCCCGGAAAGTGTGAGTTCCTTCCACTGCCCATGGTTTTTGTAATCCTTCACAGTAAACGTAACCGTGGAATCCGTCATACCCTTTATGCGGTAGTTGCTTATGGCAATCCTGTGGGTATATCTGCCAAGATATTTGATAACAGACTCCGCACCATGAAATGGCCTCTTGCAATAAGGAATCCATTCTTTGGCATAGCACGCGTCCAAAAGCTGTTTGAAAGCATAATGATTTTTGTAAGGTTCCGCTGTTCCATAGAACTCCAGCTTTCCATCCACCCATAGCTGTTTTAGCCCGGCAAGATACTTGCCCCGAAAAACCTTGGAAAGGACCTTGACAGGGATAAAAAAATCCTCACCGTTATCCTTCCAGTGGTTCTTAGCATCCAGACCTCCGCCTAACACGATGGTGTGGATATGGGGATGGAAATTCATTGCACTTCCCCAGGTATGGAGAATGCAGATATAGCCTATGTCTGCCCCAAGATATTTTTTATCTCTGGCAAGTTCGCTTAAAGTATCGGAGGCAGCATGGTAAAGGGCATTGTACAAAAGCTTCTGGTTGCTGTAAATGACGGGATTAAGTTCTTCCGGTACAGTGATAACCACATGAAAGTATGGGGCGTCCAGTATATCCTCCCTGCGGGCATCCACCCATTTTTCCCTCGGGAACTCCTGACACATAGGACAACACCTGTCCCGGCAGGAATTATAATGGACGGAAATACAGCCGCAGTCCATGCAGACGCTTACATTGACACCAAATGCGCCGGTTTTGCAGTTCATGATGTGATAAACTGCTTTCTGCTGTGCTGCAGACAGTCCATGGGTTTTCTCATAGTCAGGATAAAAGCGGTTAAACACATCCTGTATCGTGCAGTTTTCGCTCATGACTCACCGCCTTCCGAAACATCAAAAGGGCTGCGGATTCCAAGCAGCGTTTTGTTGCTTACATGCAGATATACATCTGTAGAGCGGGGATCGACATGGCCAAGAAGTGACTGGATATATTTGATATCCACCCCGCTTTCGAATAAGTGACTGGCAAAACTGTGACGGCAGGCGTGGGAAGACACGCGGCGTATTATGCCGGCCTTTTTAGCGCTTGCTTTAAAAAACTGGTTAACGCTTGAAATATCGAGGTAATCCCCAGTCCATGAACTCGGGAAGAGAATGCCCTTTGGTCTGCCACACTGAAACCAGTATTCGGTAAGCAGGTCGAGATTCCTCTGGGAAAGGATCGTATATCTGTCGATGCGGCCTTTTGTTTCCCGGACATGAATGGTCATGTTAGTACGGGAAATATCATCATAGTGCAAATGGAGAGCCTCAGATACACGCAGCCCGGAAGAATACATGGTAGCGATGATGGCCTTATGCTTAAGGTTATCAGTCGCTTCAATGACAGCATTGATCTCCTGTGGCGTAAGCACAGTTGGAAGATTCCGCTCACGCTTCATGGCAGGGACTTCCTCGTCATCCCAGGCAATCTTCAGGACTCTTTTGTAGAGAAACTTGATAGAGGAACGATAGTGATTATGAGTTTCAGGGGATCTGCCCTCCAGACGTTTCATGGTAAGAAAGGCATCTGCATCCTCAAGCGTGAGGTCAGTAACAGGCTTATTGGTGCAGCGCAGGAAATAGCTGACATTACTGCAATACAGTTGAATTGTCCGTTCTCTAAGGTTGCGTTTTTCCGCAGCATGGCGGATGGATTCAAAAATATCTTCGTACATAAAAAACCTCCATGATAAGTAGTATTGAGTGTTTAAAGTGACGTCTACTTACCAGGGAGGTGCATTGGCATCATAATTCCGGTTGCGGAAGACACCAAAAAATGATATTGTATTCATAGGCAGTGGAGGTCTCCGTATTTGATTGTTTTGTGTGGTAACTTAACAATACCGTATTGCGGAAGATTTTTCCACTGCTTTTATTTAGAGGAACGTAAAAACTGCGCCACAGCCCTGGCAGGCCATCGCGCAGCGATTTTGTTCAATCGGGATTTACGGAGGTTAATGCTATGGGAAATATAGTTGGAGCGATTGTATTGGGTGTAATAGCAATTATATGTTTTGTATTTAGTTACTTGCAGTTTAATGAAAAAGGGTTCTTGTTTAACAATGCATATATTTATGCATCAAAGCAGGAGAGAAAAAACATGGATAAGAAACCACACTACAAACAATCGGGGATTGTCTTTCTTTTAATTGGAATTATATTTTTGATTAATACAATTAATATAATTTTACAAACGGTCTGGCTGGTTTATTTAGTAATAGGAGTTGTAATAGTTGCGACTGTATATGCGATTGTGTCATCGGTTATGATAGAGAAAAGAAAAAAGTAAAATTCCGGTTGTTGGGCAAAAGAAATTGATGGAGGCATAGTATGAAGATAACTGATAGAGATATAGATAACGGAAAACCTTTTGATTGGGGGAAAACCTCTTTAGATTATGCAAAGTTCCGTGATATTTATCCAAAAGAATTTTATCAAAAAATTGTTGACCGCAAATTATGTATAGACGGACAATCTATCCTTGATGTTGGAACAGGGACAGGGGTGCTTCCCAGAAATATGTACCAGTATGGGGCGAAGTGGAGGGCTACCGATATTTCAGGAAATCAAATTGAACAAGCCAAAATCCTTTCAAAAGATATGGATATAGATTATTACGTTGTGCCAACAGAAGATATAAGTTTTTCAGATAATTCTTTTGATGTAATCACAGCCTGTCAATGTTTTTGGTATTTTAACCATGAAATTGTTATGCCTAAGTTTTATCGTATGCTTAAAAAAGAGGGAAAGATTCTTGTTTTATATATGGCATGGCTTCCATTTGAGGATAAAATTGCGGGAGCAAGTGAAAAACTTGTATTAAAATATAGTCCTAACTGGAGTGGTGCAGGAGAAACGATACATCAAATAGACATACCCGATTGCTATAAAGAAAACTTTGAACTTGTACATCACGAAGAATTTACTGTAAGAATACCATTCACCCATGAAAGCTGGAATGGAAGAATGAAAGCGTGTCGTGGAATTGGTGCTTCGCTTACCGAAAAAGAAATTTCTATGTGGGAACAAGAGCATAGAACACTCCTTGAACATATTGCGCCTAATGAATTTGATATTTTACATTATGGTGCTATTGCCGAACTAAAAAAGCGTTAAATTCAAATTTGGAGGAATTATCTATGGCTGACGATAAAAGAAAATTAACAGAAAAAGAACTGAAACGTAAAGATTGCTTTGAAAAAATAAGCTCTGAAATGCAACAAAAAGGATATAAAATGAAGAATGTGGTTATCAATACACAAAAAGCAAAGTATTT
>NZ_KE159781.1:157493-160259 GCF_000403455.2 Dorea sp. 5-2
GCCCATCCTTACGAATGTGCTTTTGTAGTTTTTGAGAAATAGGAACGAATACTATTTAATCATGGTGCTACTGTTATAGCTTCCCATAAAAGGAAAAACAAATGCCACTGCGAATGAATATGCAAAGTGGAAGAAAACACAAAAGTAAATTGGACATTTGGGAAAATCAGTGGAGCGGTTCATTAGCCGCGCCACTGATTTTTTGCTATCCCTTGACAAAATATTTTGAAATGTCCGAGCTTTGTAACAATTCAGCCTGTTTTTCTGTCGAAATCAAAGGCACCTCGGACATTTGTGTAACATTTGTAGTTTGTGCTTATAGTAAATCAATATTGGGGGTGAGGACACATGAAAAAGATACTGCTGATCGACGACAGCGACACCTATACATGGTGTCTGCAAAAATACTTACAGCACCGGGGCTACCCGGTGAAAACGGCTTGTACACTGAAAGAAGCGCGGGCCGCCATCCAAGAGGAAATGCCGCTGGTGGTCTGCTGTAATCTCGATCTGCCGGATGGTTCCGGCATGGACTTTCTGAACGAGGTGCGGGCCGCAGATAAGGAGCTGCCTTTTATTCTGGCGTCCTGCCATGACAAGGACGACTACGAACAAGAGGCTATGCGCCGGGGCGCGACGCTGTGCATGGACAAAATGAAAGGACTGCTGCTGCAAGATAAGCTGGTGGAATACGCCTACCGGCAGTTATCCGGCGAACCAGATTCAACTTTTCATAAGCTGCTCTTTGTCCATGCGGAAGATACCAGCGCCGGGGCGTTGCAGGCTGCTATGCTGCAAAAGGGCCTTGACCTGATTCTGGTTTCCTCGATTGGGGAGGCCAAGTGCCGGATTTTTGAGGATAAGGAAATAGACCTGATCTTGTGCGATCTGGAACTGCCGGATGGCACAGCAATGGAGCTGTTTCATACGCTGCGGCGGGTGGCAGGGATGTTCCAAATGAAGAATCCCCCTGTCCGGCTTCTGCCGTTCTTTATCCTTACCGAGAACAGCGACCCTGCCACGGAATATGAATACCGGCATGAGGGCGTGAACGACTATATCACCTCCCCGGTAAATATCCCGGAGCTGATTCGGCGGGTTCTGTTCTTTGTGGAATGAAGTGAGCTTACATATTCAAACATCTGCCTCCAAAGCGGGGAAAAGAAAAAAAACGCTGACGGGCAGAGGATTTCGTGCGCTTTCCTGCACAGCTGATTTCTTCGGCGGTTTTGAGTAATCAAGGCCGCCATTTCTTTTTGCTAAAAAGCAGACCTCCAGATGACCCTCAGCAATCAGCATGGGCGGTGTATAGGAGGATACCGCCATGTCTGCAATATTCATTTGTAATAGCTATGATATATATCAATTAAAAAAAGCATAGGCCCTCCTCCGGGATATTATAGTTACCTATCGGTATTATCAATCCATATAAATCAGCATAATCATGGTGTTTTTTGTTGCGCCAGTTTCTCATTGCGAGAAGCTGGCGTTTCTTATTGTCGATTTTTAGGGAAACCTCCCGATGTGTACCGCTGCCGATCCCCGCCTCCATTCGATTCATCCGTCAACCACGCCTGAATCGAAATGGAGGAAAACTATGGGATTTCACTATGGATACGAAAAAAGAAAATTTGATGCAGAATGGATCCGGCTGGAACAGGAATACCGCGCAGCCGGTATGGACGATAGGCAGATCGCGGCCATGAAGGAATATGACTGGACCTGGTTTTGCAGCCAGCGGACATATCAGAATCGCGTACAGGCTCTTCCCAGCGAACAGTGTGAGGACGAGAGCGAGCAGTCCTGCCTGTTCCGAAAATTTGAATCCCTGTCCTGCACCTGGGATACCGGCGATGTGGATACCCGGCGGTTTGGCTGGCTGTCCTCCCTGGAGGATGAACTGCTGTACCGGCGGCTCTGCAAATTGCCGGAGGACGATCTGGAACTGCTGACCCTGCTCATTGTGGACGGATACCGGCAGGCCGATGTCGCAAGGCTGTGGAACTGTTCCCGGAGTGCAATCACACAGCGAATAAATAGTGCCTGCTGATTAAGTCACCATTACCAACTTCCCCGAAATCTCTTCGGGGAAGCCTTCTAAGAGACTCAACAGGGCGCAGAGAATCCTCCTCTGCATTTTGAAGAGGTTCGCTGTAAGTACCGATAACGCTATTGAGGTGAGTTGTGTTTCCTCCAGTTTGGTTACTATTAATCCTAATCCATAACTATGTTTTTCAACACTGAATTCCCGCTCCACTTCAATCCGGTCCGTATTGTCTTGATATTCCTGTTTCTTCTCTATCTTTGTCTGTTTTTTCTTCCCTGGCCTTCCCAGCTTTGGACCTGACATCCGAATCCCTTTGCTTTTACAAAACCTTCGGTTTTCTCTCGTCCGGTAGATCTGATCTGCCAGTATCCGTTCCGGATAATGTCCTGTCCGGTTATAGTATCTCTTGACCGCTTCCTGAAGGTAAACACTTTCATTGTATGCTTCAAATGAGATCTGCTCAATCCGGCTATACCCTTTTTCATCTATGCTTAAGTCCAGTTTCGCACCAAATTCTACCGGGGCTTTCGCTTTCCCCCTTACAATCGGACGCAGCCACGGCTGGCTGATACTTACAATGCGGTGTTCGACCGTATGCGTTTTGTTCTCATACATGTACAACTGTTGCTCATACAGTTTCATAATCGTCAGCAAAAACGGAATCTCCTTTTTTACTGGCGCATAGCCCTCTTCCATGAATTTCTCCAGATATCCAAGAT
>NZ_KE159781.1:160474-204665 GCF_000403455.2 Dorea sp. 5-2
CGGGATTCATATGCATTCCTAATGGCTGATTAAAATCGAGGAATGAATGTTGTAACTTATCAAGATATTTGTACATATATCGGACTCCTTGCTTGTATATTTCTAAGGTTATCTGCACGAAAAATGAACGATTAATCTGCATTACCTTGCAAATATTATATACCAAATATCCAGAAAAGTCAGTAAAATCAAGCGTTTCAAGTTTAATCAGCAGGCACGAATTAGATATACTTTATGCAAAACAAGACGGGTTTTTATTGACTATTCTGGTGCAAGGAAAAGAAGAAGAAATAGAACGCGTTATAAATAAAAAAAGACCGATCATATTTGAAAAAAGACCATTATCAATAGAGGAGATGTTTAGATACGAAGGAGAACGGATAGGATATGACATCAGCGAAATTGTTTATTAGTGTATTTAAAGGCAATATAAAAAGATCAGCATGGCTTATTTGTGTTGAAATTCTGCTATACGGAATGTATATTTTAGATTTTTCGATGGCACAAAATAGAGTCAATTTTATTTTTGGGGATTTTTTTCTGGGACCAGCTAATAGAACTGTTTTCTGGGTGACAATTTTAACAGCCTTGTTAACAGCAATTCAAGGGTGGAGTTTTTTGTTTTCAGAAAGGAGATCAACCTTCTATTTGGCACTTCCAGTAAATAGAAAAACATTATTCCTGGGGATTTATTTAAGTGGAATCGTTATAAATCTTATCATATGCACGATAAGCCGGATCATTTGTTTCTTGATCCAGAGTCAAAGAAATGAAGAGGCTCTTCTTCTTTGCTTTATTGGATTGGGATTGAATATGGTTGGTTTCTTATATGTGTATACATTTTCAGCTATGATCATGTTCTTGGTGGGGAAATTTTTTGCAGCTATTCTCGGAATGCTGGTGTTCTTTTCCTACGGTACATTAGTGATCGGTTATATCGGGGGGAAATATAGTAAAGCTTTTTTCTCTACATTTTACAAGATAAATTTGATGGAGCAGCTATCTTGTTATTTGTCTCCGCTAGGACTATATTCAGATCTGACAGGGGTGAATGGATATGCTGATATCGGGGAATGGACGATAGGAGATAGGGTTCCGTATCTTATAGTTATGGTTTTGGCTATTATTGTCTTCGGGGTATTTGCTTATTTTCTATTTGAAAACAGACCAGTAGAAGCACTTGGGAAAGTGCTTACATCAAAAAAGACAGAAGTATTGACCCGGTATCTTGTGTGTGTTCCATTTGCATTATCAGGGGGATATGCATTTATGCTTTGTTCCAAAAGCCAGAGATCGTTATTGGCTTTATTTATCGGAATTGTGACAACAGCCTTAGTAGGCGATTATATTCTGCGAGTTGTTTATGAAATGAGTTTCAGGCATGTAAAAAGATCAATTATATGCAATTTGTTGGTACTTTGCACAAGTACGTTTGCAGCATTATCGTTTTATTATGATTGGTGGCAGTTTGATTCATATTTTCCAAACGCACAAGACGTAGAGAGCGTCGCGATAAGCGTAAAAGGAATTGATGATCCCTTATATGAGGAGACGGAAGACGATGCAAATGCAGAGCTGCGGATGGAAAAAATGGTGCTTAGCGGCAACGCAAAAGCAGAAAGCTTAGAGTGGTTGAAGACGATTGCAGAAAATCAAACCCAGTGACTTCCAGACAGAATGGTTCTGTTGGCGGTTATATGGTTAAGAAGATGATCGGCAGTAAAGAAATGCGGAATACTCATGCTCCGTTCAAACACGTGCTAAGGATTATAGGACATTGTAAAATTGGTAGATCTCTTCAAGAGTTATCTTCCTTCCCAGTATGGAACAAATTTCTTGCTCCCTGGAGAGAAAAAGCTTAGAGATAAGCCTCTGCACATCCTCCTTTTTCCCATAATGGATCTGATTATGGCAGTTGCTGCAAAGAGAAAAGATATTCTGCTCTCGATTGAGACTGACGCCAAAATGATCCGTCTTTGCCATCGGGATCAGATGATGCGGTTCCATATACAAGTGGGATGAATTCTTGCGAAGGAATGATGTGTGGGATGTATCAATTTCACACCGATGTCCGGCACGGGCAAGCGCACGCCGTGAAACGGCGGGATCCCGTAAATAAGTATCCTTACTACAGGAACGATTCGAGACGAGCCCTTTGGGGATCGGTTTATTTGAAAGGTTCGCCATAAGTTCATCCGGGGTATCATTATCCTTAGACAGCTGTTCTAACAAAATCTGGTCTGCCGTAAATTCCGGATGGATTTGTGTGTGGAAAAATTTTTGGTAGAAAATCGGAGTTAAATATGGCGTATCCTCCAAGGGGTTACCGTCAAGCTTCTCACATAGCTTTGCAACATATTCTTTACCGTCTTCTGTAATTTTCCAATGATAAGTTATCCGGTATATAGGAAGAATGAATTATTGTTTTCACATCCAAGACCGGCGTCCCCTTGCCAAAAGAGTCTTTCTGTTTTGTCACTCCTCCGAATACATCATATAGATCAAATAAAGTTGCTTTTTCCCAACACTTTGCTAACTCTGCGTTCTTCCACAATAGGATGGAGGATAATAACGTTTCATTGACCGGCAAAACGGAAAGTTCATCAATGATTTCGATCAGCTTTTCGCATTCTTTTTTATCGAGGCAACTCCATACCAGTCTGTACAAGAATGCAAAATCCCTTGCCGATGTTTAGTGATCAGTTCCGTCAGCTGCTTTATATGTGCGGATGTAACATTTCTTTTATTTCAGGTTCCATACGTGCGGCATCAACGAAAAGTATGTCCCCGCTTCTGTCTTCATTATTTGTAAGTAACCAGATGTAGCAAGGAACTTTTGTTGAATAAAACAATCCTGGCGGAAGGGTGATCACTGCCTCGATCCATTTATCTTGTACTATAGATCTGCGAATGAAGGCTTCTCTGTGTGTTTGAGTGGTAAGCGTTCCATTCGGCAGAATGACAGCAGCACGGCCGTTTGGCTCTAAATGGCTCAGAATATGCTGGAGCCACGCAAAATTGGCATTTGAACGAGGAGGAACACCGTATTGCCATCGCTCATCATAAAGGGGAGAATTGCCATCAAGCCAATCAGCGCTATTAAATGGCGGATTAGCAATAATATAATTGAATTTTTTGTTTTTATGTTGATCGTTTAACAATGCACTTACAGCCGTTTCTCCTAAATCAGCATATATTCCGTGTAATATAAGATTTATTTGCGATAGTAAATAGGAACTCTCATCTTGAGCCTGGCCATATGCTCCTAAGTTTTGTTCACTGTGTCTTTGAACTGCCAATAGTAAAGCGCCGCTTCCGCAGCAAGGATCATAGGCTGTTCCTCGGACAGGAGACAAGAATTTTGCCAGACATTGCGCAATACTTGCGGGAGTCATATGGTGCGCATGTTTTTTCCGCAGGTGATTTTTATAAATTACAGCATACAGCATATCATCTGTGGAAATATCGGATAAAGATGGATCAACTGCTCCAGAACGCTCTCTTCAACGGCTTGTCTCTCATTATGCACTATCAATATATGGACAAAAGGAAATAAGGGTTCAACTAAAGTAAGAGATTTTGTAATAGACGACATGTAATTGCCTTCCTGATTGGTCAAAACGATCTCCCAGAGATGCAGTCCTATTTGTTTTGCATCGTCGTTGGTCAAGAAGGGGGGAAGAGAATCATTGTGCGATAAATGCCGAAGCAGCAATAGGCTGACAAGTATGCTGTCTTCCATATGCGCACAAAGATGTTGGATCTTCTTTTGAATAGTGTTGTATATAGCTTTCAAGAGTTGACAGGCAGACAAGTAGACATACCTTTGCTTTAATAAATTAGAGAAACAAAGTATTGTGGAACGATCGAGAGACGTAGAGGTTGCAAAGGAATCGGAAAACAAGTATAATTGACCTATCTCAGATCAGGAAGTGGGTGTTAGTTATGACGGACTAGTACACCGAAAAATAAGTTCCTAGCCATATAACGCAGAATGATTTTTCATATGCAAGGCGGAGGAATGAGGCGTAGTGGGCGCTACGCCGATTGACAACAACGACGCAGATGGAAAATCAGGCAAGTTATATGGCTGGTTACTTATTATTCGGTGTACTAGCAAAGAGGGATAAGGGAAGCATGGAGGAGAAGGATGATATGGACAATGAAAAAGTATATGCAATGAGTTTTGCGAAAGTTTATCCGCTGTTGGTTGCGAAGGCAGAAAAGAAGGGGCGGACATCGGCTGAGGTGAATGAAGTGACTGGCTGGCTGACCGGGTATAGCACGGAAGAAATAGAAAGCGCCCTGAATGGTTCTGTCACTTACGGCGACTTTTTTCGGAACGCACCGCTTCCGAATCCCGATCGGAAGGCGATCCGAGGCGTGGTCTGCGGGGTGCGCGTAGAGACAATAGAAGAGCCGCTGATGCAGGAGATCAGATATCTGGATAAGCTGGTCGACGAACTGGCAAAAGGAAGATCCATGGATAAGATCCTGAACAGGCAGGCAGAGAAAGCCGTGAATGAAATGTGGACATGTCCCAAATGCGGCCGTACATTTAAGAAGACCAATCAGGATCACTACTGCGGCGAAGCTCCGAAAACGATCGAAGAATATATAGAACGCCAGACAGAGCAGGCAAAGCCTTATCTGCGGCAGGTCAATAGCGCGATAAAGTCTGCAATACCAGACGCTGCGGAAAAGATCTCATGGAGTATGCCGACTTATTGGAGACAATATAACCTGATACAGTTTGCGGCTTTTAAGAAGCATATAGGATTGTATCCAGGTCCTGAGGCGGTGGCGGCATTTGCAGACAGGCTTAAGGAATATAAGACGAGCAAAGGAGCCATACAGCTTCCCTATGATAAGCCTATGCCGCTTGAGTTGATCAGAGAGATTGCGAAATGGTGTGAAGAGACGAGGAGGCAAAAGAATGAGTGATCCGATTGCGACGATAAAGCTTAACAACGGCAGGAAGATCGTCATGAAACTGCGGCAGGAATATGCGTATAACGAAGTATGCAGCTTTATAAGCGCCGCCACAAAAGGATATTATAATAATTTTGCGATTCAGCGCATTGTCCCGGGTTCCTGGATCGATGTAAGCTACAATGCGTTCTTTCGAAAGGAATGCCAGTATTTCCTTCCGAACAGGATCGAAGAAGAGAGCAATGGAGACATCAAGGCGCCGGAACTTGGGGATGTGTGCCTGGGATATTTTTCGGATGAAGAGATTTCAGGGACGGAGTTCTTCTTCCCTTTGAGAAGAGTTGAAGAATTAACCGGAAAGTGTCCTGTATTCGCACAGGTGACGGAAGGGATCGAGGAACTGCTGAGAATGGAGAAGGTTGAAACGTATCCGAATCCATACGAGCCGGTGGAGATCAACGTGCCAAGGATGCCGGAGATCATTGTGAGCATTGAGATAGAGACGTTCGGAGAGTCTTATCCGGAGCCTGACAGGTTCATTCCGGAACAGATCCCGGAGAACTGGCCGGTATTTGTGTAACAGGCGCCATGCATGAAATCTGAAGAAAATGAATGATATGAGATGATAGGGAGGGGTAATATGCCTGATATTTTAGCATTTACTATATTTGTATTGATATTCACAGTCGGTGAATATGTTGCCGTTAAGACGAAAGCAAACATAGATGTTGTCTTATTCGTAGCTGCAGTCCTGTTGATCGGTTTCTGGTTAGGATTGCCGGCTTCCATCTATGAAGTGTCAGGAATCCTGCCGATGGCTGGGATCATCATTACGCTGCTGATCGTAGGTATGGGTAATATGATCGACTTTGCAGAGCTTAAGAGGCAGTGGAAGACGGTATGTGTATCCATTATCGCCTTGACAACGGCATGTTTCGCATTGGTGTTCGTTGGGCAGTTTGTGATCGGCAAGGATCTTACACTTGCGGGTACGCCTGTGTTCGGCGGCGGTACGGCGGCTACTGTGGCGATGAAGACCATCCTTGAGGAGAAAGGGAAGGAAGATCTGTCCGTGTATATCACACTGCTGCTTGGGCTGCAGAGCCTTGTAGGGATCCCTGTCTCATCACAGTTCCTTAAGAGAGCGGGAAGAGCGTTCAAGAACAACAAGGCGGAGTTCGAGATGTACAGCAATACAGTCCTGGGGAGTACGGATGTTACCAGGAAGCGGTTCATCCGTTTCCCGGAGGTTCTGGACAGGCCTTCTTTCCATATTATGAAACTTGGCGTTGTCGGGGTGGTAAGCTACTACTTCTCGGCAATTCTGCTGCAGCTGACCGGAATCAATGTAAGTTATATCATAGTTGCTCTGATCATGGGTACGATCTTCACGGAGATTGGATTCTTAGATCAGGATACGCTGGGAAAGACGGATGCTTCGGGCTTTATTCTATTTGCCTGTGTGATCATCCTGTTTTCAGACTTTGCAACATGCTCGCCGGCAGATGTGCTTGCGCTTCTTAAACCGATCGTGTTCATTCTGTGCGTCGGTACGTTCTTTGGATGCATCACGGGCTTTATCTGCGGTAAGATTTTCCGGATCGAGCCGAACCTGGCGATCGTTATGTGCCTGACATGTATGTATGGCTTCCCTGCGACAATGTATCTGTCAAAGGAAGTTGCAGAAGTAACGGCAGAGAATGAAACAGAGAGACAGACGATCGAGAACTACCTGCTTCCGAAGATGAATATCGCAGGATTTGTGACAGGAAGCTTTGCAACGGTTCTTGCCGGAATTTTCGGGGGAATGATGTAGGATATAAAAGCAGCCTATACACGATATATGGTTAAGAGCCTTGGGATCCATGCCATGTATCGCGTATAGGCTGTTTTTTTATCTCTCTTTCAGACGGAATTTGGATACCAGCTCTTTCAGCGTATTCGCCTGGCCGGATAATTCTTCGCTGGCGGCGGCGCTTTTTTCTGCCGTAGCGAGGTTGGATTGTACGACGTCTGAGATGCGCTCGATACCGCGGATCACTTCATCTGTGGCAGCAGCCTGTTTGGCGGAATAGTCTGCGATCCCTTCGATCAGCTTATTCACTTCATCAGCCTGCGCCACTACTTCAAGCATAGATGCGGCAGTATCCTGCGCCAGGTGGGTTCCTTCTTCTACGGCTTCTATGGTCTGGTCGATCAGAAGCGTAGTGTTCTTTGCGGCTTCGGAAGATCTGCTGGCGAGGCTTCGTACTTCGTCGGCGACTACGGCGAATCCTTTGCCTGCGGTGCCGGCACGCGCCGCTTCTACGGCGGCGTTCAGAGCAAGGATGTTGGTCTGGAATGCGATATCCTCGATCGTCTTGATGATACTGTGGATCTCGGCTGATTTACCGCTGATTTTTTGGATTGCTTCATTCATACGCTGCATCTTGTCATTGCTCTGCAGGATATGGGTTCCGACATCCTGGGAGATCTGGCTGGCTTTTTTGGCTCCCATGGCTGTCTTCTGGATGCCGTCGGATACTTCGCTGATGTGGGAGGCAAGCTGTTCTACCGCATCATTCTGCTGCAGGGATCCCTGGGAAAGTGTCTGCGCGCCGTCGGAAACGTATCCGGAACCTTCCGCCACCTGATTGGCGGCAACATTGATCTGCCCCATGGTGTCGTTTAGCGACCGGGAGATCGCTTCTAAGGATTCCTTGATCTTGGCGAATTCACCCACATATTCCAGGGAGAGTGAGAAAGCCAGATCTCCCTGGGCAATATCCTGAAGCTTGTCGGAAGTCTCGTTGATATAATCCACATAATCGCGCAGCCTTGATACGGTAAGCCCGAAATTATCTGCTAGCTGTCCCAGTTCATCATTGGAGCAGTGGCGGATCGTCTGATCCAGTTCTCCGTCTGCGATCTTAGCGGCAACGCCGCTTAACTCTTTCACCGGATTGCCGATGATCCTTCTTACCAGGAAGATGATCAGGAAGACGGCTATAATGATGGCGATCACGGATACAGATACCATCATACCGGTCAGGGTAAGTAGGTCGGTCAGGACTTCAGATTTTGATACATAGGCAACAGCTGTCCAATCGCTGTTCGGCACCTGTTCTACCTGTATATATGTATTGTTGTCATAGAGTGACAGGCCGTATCTGCCGGCGCCGATCTGTTCGGCGGCATATGCGTACATGTCGCTTTTGAATTCGCCGAGCGTACGTCCGGTCATCTCTTGATCCGGATGTCCGATGATCGTGTCCGTCCTGGTATCGACAAGGAAGATACCGCCTGTCTTCTCAAGTTTGATATTTGCTACGATCTGGGAGATAGAATCCAGATACACGTCTGCCGCTGCAACGCCGCGTGTCTCTCCGAGGGAATTCTTCAATACTCCGGAAGCGCCGACCACATAGGACTGGCTGTCTTCATCGAAGTACACGTCGCCTAAGATAAAGTCTTCCGACTGGATGCCGTTCTGATACCAGGATTTTTCCGAAGCGACGAAATCCGGGCCCGGTACGAAGGACGCGTGGTACAGAGAACCGTCTGTCAGCGCGACATAAAGCCCTGCCGGATATGCGTCGTTCTGATCGACCGTATGCCGGATATAATCCATCATAGTAGGAATATCCATATCTTCATATTCAATAGTGTCGCGCTGCATCTCCAGCATGGTCAGCGTCTTGTTCATCCATGCGCTGGTTTCTTGAAGCGCTTTGCCGGTGGTTTCAGTGAGCAGATTCTCGCTCTTCTCCAACAATGCGTCGGAGACGCGGTTATACACGATCAGCAGCAGCGCGGCAACCATGATGACGATCGTCCCCATGATCGCCCCTACCAGTTTCCGCGTGATCCCCCTTTTCTGCTTTTGAGTAACCGCAGTTTGTTTTTCTTTTGTTTGTTTTTTTCCTCTCATCCTTGTAGTCTCCTTATTATTTTTATATAAATATTATATTGCCTGCAGTGCTATTCTCTACATCTCCCGTTCGATCCCGGCTTTCCTGAAGAATTCTTCTACATAAGAATCCCATTCTCTCTCCAGGGTTTTGTCAGGATAGAATGTCTTCATAGAGATACCGGTAATACATTGCAGTAAAGTACCGTCATAATGAAAATTCAGATATAATCCGCCGATCTCTTCCGGGCGAAAGACGGTGATCTGATGTTCATGCAGAAAATTTTCAAAATTCTCCGGTGCAAGGGAAAGAATGATCTTAAAATTCAGAGGCGTACGCCTTCCCTTGATTATGCTGAAACAATACTCCCGCAGTTCCTTCCAATAAGAATAGGTATATTCAGGTTCTTCATCGAAGAAATCCTTATGCAGGAATCCGTCCACCGTGAATTTGTTAAAAGTAGTGATCTCGCCTTCAAAAAAAGAAAACCGGTCAAAGGTATCTTTTAAAAGGAGGTGGGACATACAGGATCTGGCATTTAGTGTAAATACAGTCATAGGCTCTCCTTTTTGAACTTAATAATATTATTATAGCAAGAAACCATTGGAAATGCACGATATGTTTTTGACTTTTCATATGTTAGAGAGTATAATATACAAGTATACCCTCAGCGGGCATCATACAAAAGCTAGGAGATAGATATATGAGAAAAAGAAAACGTGCCGGAGAGGAAGACCGGATCCTGCGTTTTGGAGTTACAGCGGGTGCTGCGCTGCTTATCATTGGAGTGATCGTAGTCGTGGTAAGGATGATGCATCTGCGGGTTGATCCAACTGAAGGTGAGAAGAGATTGAAGGAACTGGCGAAAGCCAACGTGCAGGA
The DNA here is from genome assembly GCF_000403455.2 of Dorea sp. 5-2. Taxonomy (GTDB): domain Bacteria; phylum Bacillota; class Clostridia; order Lachnospirales; family Lachnospiraceae; genus Sporofaciens. The sequence goes on from NZ_KE159781.1 coordinate 170,179, forward strand.
GATAGACGCGAAGATACAGAAGCTTGAGAAAGAAGAGCGGCAGGCATCGGAAGAATGGCAGAACAGATCCTATAACGAGAAGTTCGCGAATTGCCTGATATTGGGGGATTCCATAAGCCAGGGGCTGTATGCCTATGAGCATCTTGATCCCGCACTTGTGAATGCACAGAAGGGCGTAGGAGTGGTATTGCCGGATGAGACAGGGTTTAGCGCCATTGAAGACCAGATCATAGAGGCAAAACCTCAGAAATTATTCATTGCGCTTGGTATGAACGATACGATTTCGGCGGATGCAGATGCAGAAGTCTTCGCAGAAGCCTATAAAGTTATGTTGGATAAGTTCAAAAAAGGACTGCCGGATACACAGATCTACGTGAACAGCATACTTCCGGTCGCACAGGCGGCGATCCAGAAAGACGCGAGGTTTGGCTGTGTCCCGGATTTTAATGTAAAACTGAAGGAACTGTGTGAAAGTGAGAAGATTGAGTTCATTGATAACACGGAACTTGTCAAAGCTGAGTACTACGAGGTGGATGGTATTCATATGTCAAGCAATTATTATCCGGAATGGCTCAACCATATGGCGGAGGTCGCGGATCTGTAATGAAGAAAGGCAGAATAGATATCATTAATATCTTAAAATACGGAATGGTTCTTGTGATCTTCATCTATGTCGTGTTCCTGGTGATCGGACAGGGGGGCGACGCGCCGATGGAGCTGGTGCAGGAGAATGTACTCAAGGCAGCCGGAACCAAAGGAATGAAGAAAGCGGGAACCCAGGAATTCAAGCGGTACTATGGGCTGAATTCCAATGATTATGAGGATGTGGTCCTGTATCTTCCAAGTGATGTAATGGGAGCGGAAGAACTTCTGCTTGTGAGAGTAAAAAATGAGAGCCAGACTGAGTTGGTACGATCAGCGGCGCAGGAACGGCTGGATACACAGACGGAGAGTTTTGAAGGCTATGGAGCAGAGCAGACGAAGCTTCTGAAATCCGCGGTCCTGGAGACCAGAGGAAGTTATGTGATCATGGTCGTGGGAAAGGATGCGGACAAAGCATTTACTGCATTCAAGAAAAGTTTATAGTTGACAGAGGGGAACAAAAGAGATGCTATTTAGCAGTGTTGTATTTTTATTTACGTTTTTACCGGTTATCCTGATATTGTATTATCTTGTTCCCAGAGCTTACAAGAATCTTGTGGTGCTGATCGGGAGTTTGATCTTCTATGCATGGGGAGAGCCGGTGTATATCTTCCTTATGATATTTTCCATCTTGTTTAATTATATCAGTGGATTGGATATCGCGAGGAACCTGAAGAGTAAGGAGAAAGCAAGGCAGAGCCTTGTGTTTAATGTGACGGTGAATCTGCTGATACTCGGATTTTTCAAGTATGAAGGATTCCTGCTTGGAAGTATCAATGCAGTACTCCCGGTCGATATTCCGTTCCGGGAACTGCCGCTTCCGATCGGGATCTCTTTCTATACGTTCCAGATCTTGTCTTATATTATAGACGTCTACCGGGGAGAAGTAGAAGTACAGACGAATTTGCTTGACTTTGCAGTCTATGTGACCATGTTCCCGCAGCTGATCGCGGGTCCGATCGTGCAGTATGCGGACATAGACCGGCAGCTTCATGTCAGGAAAGAGACGATAGAAAATTTCGGAGAAGGCGTGCTCTTCTTTATCCGCGGGCTTTCCAAGAAAGTCCTGCTTGCCAATACCAGCGGTATGATATTCGACAAGGTCTTTTATATGGAAGCGGGAAGAGTGTCTGCCTTAAGCGCATGGCTTGGATGTGCGGCGTATACATTCCAGATCTACTTTGATTTCAGCGGATATTCTGATATGGCGGTCGGTCTTGGGAAGATGTTCGGTTTTGAATTTAAAAAGAACTTTTTTTATCCCTATGTGTCGAAAAGTGTCACGGAATTCTGGAGAAGATGGCACATTTCTCTGGGCACATGGTTCCGTGATTATGTCTATATCCCGCTTGGAGGGAATCGGGTGAGTAAGGGAAAGCATGTGAGAAATATCATGGTGGTGTGGATGCTTACCGGACTGTGGCATGGCGCGGCGTGGAATTTTGTCATGTGGGGACTGTACTATGGGATATTGCTGCTGATCGAAAAATATGCGCTGGCGAAGATATTGGAGAAGCTTCCTGCCGTCGTCAGCCATATCTATTGCCTGTTGCTAGTGATGGTGGGCTGGGTCTTTTTCTTCAGCCCGACACTGGGAGGCGCGGTTGATTACCTGAAACTTATGGCAGGGATCGGAGGCAATGGAGTGGTCGACAGACAGGGATTATACATACTTTTGACAAATGGCTGGATGTGGATCATGCTTGTTGTAGGCTCTACGCCGGCGGTGCATGATTTTTACGAGCGTTTTATCTACAGCAGCGGACTGTCGAAGACGAAAGCAATCGTAAACTGCGCGGTGTATGCGGCAATGTTTATCTTGTGTATTGCGTATCTTGTGACGGAATCTTATAATCCGTTCTTGTATTTTAGATTTTAGGGGTGTAGTAATGGAACAGAGAAAGGAAGGCAGAAGAAGAAAAAAGAGAAGGAAATTTTCGCAGAGCAAACGGATGGCGGCAATCATGTTCGTATCTATGACCGCGTTTATCTGCCTGATCAATCTAATTACAAGGGACAAGCCATTCTCTGAGAAGGAGAATCGTGTATTGGAGCAGAAACCAAAGATTACGATGACAGGGATCGAGAACGGGCGTTTTATGGATCAGTATGAATCCTATAAGTCAGATCAATTCGCGGGAAGGGATCTGTGGGTGTTTTTGAAGACGAATGTGGATCTTCTGCTGGGGAAAAGGGAGTCAAACGGCGTCTTTAAGGGAAAGGACGGGTATCTTCTGGAAGATATTGCTTCGCCGGATCCCGATCAGCTTGAGGAGAACCTGAAGGCGATGGTAGAGTTCAGCAGCGATCATTCGAATGTGCCGTTCTATATGTTGTTGGTGCCGAACGCAGCGAATATATTGTCAGATAAGCTTCCGAATCTTGCGGTGACGGAAGACCAGCAGGAGCAGTTTGAAGATATCAAGAAGGCTCTGAGCGGAGAGTATGTGTGGGTGGACGCACAGAAAGTACTGAGAAAACATAAAGATGAGGAGATCTATTATCATACGGATCATCATTGGACGACGCTTGGAGCGAATTATGTATACCAGGAGCTGGCAAAATATATGGAGCTTGATACGTCGAAAGCCCCGGAGTTAAAACCGTATGCGGTAACGGCTGATTTTAACGGGACTTTGTCTGCGACCAGCGGTTATAAAAGCGGTTACAAAGAACCTATTTATATCTACAGCGCGAAGAAAGCGAAGGATGAGACGGAGGTTGTGGTAAATTACACAGATGAACAGAAGAAGACGGCGACGCTCTATGACCGTGCGAAGTTAGAGGATCGGGATAAGTATGCCGTATTCTTTGGAGGCAATTTTTCGATGATGGATATCCGGACGACGGCAGATTCGACGGATCGTCTTCTGTTGGTGAAGGATTCTTATGCGAATTGCCTGATCCCTTTTCTTGTGCCGTATTACAGGGAGATCATTGTTATTGATCCAAGATATTATTATGGAGATATTTATCAGGTGATGGAGGAAAATAAGATCACAAGCGTATTGTTCTTATATAATGGAAATACTTTTGTAGAGGATAACAGTATCAGCGGAGTATTAGATAAACATGAGACTGAATAAATTCTTAAGTGAAGCGGGGGTCTGTTCCCGGAGAGAAGCAGACCGCCTGATCGAAAAAGGGAAAGTGACCGTAGACGGCAGGAAAGCCGTACCGGGAATGCAGGTGGAGGAAGGACAGACAGTCTGTGTCGGAAAGAAGGTCATAGAAGGCAGGAATGAAAAGATAGTGCTTGCGGTGAATAAACCGGCAGGGATTGTATGTACGGAGGATATGCGTGTAAAGAACAATATCATCCGTTTTTTTAAATATCCGGTGCGGGTGACTTATGCCGGAAGGCTTGATAAGGATTCGGAAGGGCTGCTGATCATGACCAATGACGGCGATCTGATCAACGGGATGATGCGTGCGAGATACGGTCACGAGAAGGAGTACCGGGTCACGGTCAATAAGCCGGTTACGGAAGGATTCCTCCGGCAGATGAGCGAGGGCGTCAGGATCCGGGATGTAGAGAAAGATCTGGATGCCGTGACAAGGCAGTGCAAGGTATGGGGCGTCGGGAAGTATACGTTCTCCATCGTACTGACCCAGGGTCTGAACCGGCAGATACGCAGGATGTGCGAGGCATTGGGATATAAGGTGACAAGGCTGGTCAGAGTCAGGATCATGAATATAGAGCTTGGCGGACTGAAGCCGGGGGCAGTGAGAAAATTATCAGAGCAGGAGTTAAAAGAGTTGTATGAGCAGATTGAAGAAGGAAAGAATGTTAGAGTTGGTGGAGAAGCTGAATGAGGCGGGGCGTGCTTACTATCAGGAAGCTTCGGAGATCATGAGCAACAGGGAGTATGACGTGCTGTATGATGAACTGGCAGAACTGGAGAAAGAGCTTGGTATCACCCTTGCGAACAGTCCGACGGTGAACGTGGGGTATGAAGTCTTAAGCGAGCTTCCCAAGGAGCGTCATGAGAGCCCGATGCTCTCTCTTGACAAGACGAAAGCGGTGGAAGAACTGAAACGCTTCCTAGGGAATCAGAAGGCGCTGCTCTCCTGGAAGCTTGACGGGCTTACCATCGTACTGACCTATCGGGACGGGGAGCTATATAAGGCGGTTACCCGCGGAAATGGAGAGGTCGGCGAGGTCATCACGAACAACGCCAGGGTGTTTCGGAATATTCCGCTTCGGATCGCGTATCAGGGGGAACTGATCTTAAGGGGAGAAGCGATCATCGGGTATAAGGAATTTGAGCGGATCAACGCCGAGATCGAGGATGTAGACGCGAAGTACAAGAATCCCCGGAATCTTTGCAGCGGTTCAGTGCGGCAATTGAATAATGAGATTACAGCGAAGAGAAATGTAAGGTTCTATGCATTTTCCCTGGTACAGGCGGAGGATGTGGAGTTCCATAATTCCAGAGCCTGCCAGATGGACTGGCTTAAGGATCAGGGCTTCGAAGTTGTGGAATTCCATGAGGTGACGGCTGATACCGTGGAGGCAGAAGTTATAAAATTTTCAGAAAAAATCGCGGAGAATGATTTTCCGTCGGACGGACTTGTGCTAATATATGATGATATAGCGTATGGTCGCTCCCTGGGGCGTACATCCAAGTTCCCAAGAGACTCCTTCGCTTTTAAATGGGCGGATGAGCTGCGGGAGACGTCCCTTGTTGAGATTGAGTGGAGCCCGTCAAGAACAGGGCTTATCAATCCGGTTGCCATATTTGAGCCGGTGGAGCTTGAGGGAACGACGGTCAGCCGCGCCAGTGTCCATAACATCAGTATCATGGAAGAGCTGGAGCTTGGGATCGGCGATAAGATCGAGGTGTATAAGGCGAATATGATCATTCCGCAGATCGCGCGGAATCTGACAAAGAGCGGGGTGAAGGATATCCCCGAGAGATGCCCGGTGTGCGGCGGCAAGACCGAAGTCAGGCAGGTTGCCAATGCGAAGGCTTTGTATTGTACGAATCCGGAGTGTCAGGCGAAGCATGTGAAAGCGTTCGCGTTGTTTGTAAGCAGGGATGCGCTGAATATCGAAGGGCTGTCTGAAGCAACTCTGGAGAAGTTCATCTCTCTGGGGTATATACGGGAATTCGCGGATATCTTCCATCTGGACCGGTATCAGGAGGAGATCCAGTCTCTGGAAGGTTTCGGAGAGAAGTCTTACCGGAATCTGGTTGCCAGCGCAGAGAAGGCGCGTTCTACGACGCTGCCGAGGGTCATCTATGCGCTTGGGATCGCCAATATCGGGCTTGCCAACGCCAAGGTGATCTGTAAGGAGTTTGGCTATGATGTGGAGGCTATGCTTGAGGCGACAGAGGAACAGCTAAATGAGATCCCCGGAGTCGGGGGTGTGATCGCGAAGGCTTTTGTAGATTATTTTGCTTCCGGCCGCCATGTTAAGCAGTTCCGGGATCTCCTTAAAGAGCTTGTGATCCCGGAGGAGGCAAGGGAGGAAGGAAAGCAGATATTTGCGGGGGTCAATTTCGTGATCACCGGCAGTGTGGAGCATTTTGCCAACCGCGGGGAGATAAAGGAGCTGATCGAAAGCCTGGGAGGAAAGGTGACGGGATCGGTGACTTCGAAGACCAATTATCTGATCAATAACGATGTGACGAGCACGTCGTCTAAGAATAAGAAGGCGAATGACCTGGGGATCCCGATCATATCGGAAGAGTCGTTCCTTCGCATGGTGCAGGGTCAGGAGAGCCCTTAAGAAACCGTATAAGACGGTCAGCACACGAGGAACAGGCGCCGGGAACGGGACGCCATATATGATATACTAAGATAAGATACGAGCGGCAATAGGAGGCTGCGCCGCGTTCGGGAAAGAAGGGTAAGAGGATGTCCGAGCAAGATAAGAATAATGTAGAGAGTGTGGGAGAGCAAGAGGTGGAAGAGACGAAGAATCATGAGGACGAATATGAGAAGATCTGTTTCGTATGCAGACGTCCGGAGACGACGACGGGAAAGATGATCGATCTCCCCAACGGTATCTCCATCTGCAGTGATTGCATGCAGAAGAGCTTTGACGCCATGATGAGCGGGCAGATCGATTACAGTCAGTTGATGAATATGAATATTCCGGGAGTACAGATCCTTAATATGGCGGATATGGAGCAGAATATCCCCAAGAAGCAGAAGATCAAGAAGAAGAAGGAAGGGGAAGAGAGGCAGCCCCTGATCGATATTCGGAATATCCCTGCGCCGCATAGGATCAAGGGAAAGCTTGATGAGTATGTGGTAGGGCAGGAACATGCGAAGAAGGCGATGTCTGTGGCGGTCTACAATCATTATAAGCGTGTGGCGACAGATACGATGGACGAGATTGAGATCGAGAAGTCAAACATGCTGATGATCGGTCCTACGGGTTCCGGCAAGACATACCTGGTCAAGACGCTGGCAAGGCTTTTAGATGTGCCTCTTGCTATCACAGACGCCACTTCTCTTACGGAAGCGGGATACATCGGAGACGATATCGAAAGCGTGGTGTCCAAGCTCCTGGCGGCTGCCGACAATGACGTGGAGAAGGCGGAGCAGGGGATCATTTTCATAGACGAGATCGACAAGATCGCCAAGAAGAAGAATACGAATCAGAGGGACGTGAGCGGAGAGTCCGTGCAGCAGGGGATGCTCAAGCTCTTAGAGGGCAGCGAGGTGGAGGTTCCGGTGGGAGCCAACAGCAAGAATGCCATGGTGCCGCTTACCACGGTGAATACCAAGAATATTCTCTTTATCTGCGGCGGAGCATTCCCGGATCTGGACATGATCATCAAGGAACGGCTGACGAAACAGTCTTCCATCGGATTCGGCGCGGACCTAAAGGATCGGTATGACCATGACAAGACGATTCTTGAGAAGGTTACGACAGAGGATCTAAGAAGCTTCGGGATGATCCCGGAATTTCTTGGGCGTCTGCCGATCGTATTCCCCCTTCGGGGGCTGAGCGAGGAGATGATGGTGCAGATCTTAAGAGAGCCGAAGAATGCGATCCTGAAGCAGTATCAGAAGCTCCTTGCCCTGGATGAGGTGAAGCTTGAGTTCGATGACGGCGCGCTTCATGCCATTGCGAAAAAGGCGATGAAAAAGGATACGGGAGCCCGGGCGCTTCGGGCGATCATTGAGGAGTTCATGCTGGATATCATGTACGAGATCCCGAAGGACGACAGCATCGGCCAGGTGACGATCACGAAGGAGTACATAGAAGGGACCGGCGGCCCGGTGATCATGCTGAGAGGGCAGGAGGTGATCGGGATCGGATGAAGAACGTGATCGCATGAGTTCAATGGAGGCGGGAAATAGTAATTGTCAATTTGAAAAGGAATACCTCATATACTTTACGGAAGAAGTGCCCATAAGAGGCACATGAAAAGGATATGAGGTGTTTTTTTATGGACAGGGAAGAATGCAGGGGAAGAATCTTGTCGGAGGATTATCTTGACTTTATCTCGCCGGTATACAGAGCGGTGACCCAACAGGAGATTGAGGGAAGAGATGTGTGTGTGCTGGATATGGATTTCGGATTCCGGGCGGTCTATGCGGATAAGAGGATCTTAAAGTCTTTGTCTTTGGAGAATTTCCACTATAATTCGATTCCCAACTGTTATCAACTGATGGATCTGGAGGCAATGGACGACGCCGGGATCCGTGTAGTCCAGACATATCCGACGCTTCAGCTTATGGGGAGCGGCGTTATGGTGGGGATATTGGATACAGGTATTGATTATCGGAATCCGCTTTTTCAGAATATCGACGGTTCTACAAGAATTGCAGGAATCTGGGACCAGACCATACAGGACGGCACGATGCCCGACGGATTGGATTATGGGAGCGAATATACGGAAGAGATGATCAACGAGGCGCTGCGATCGGAGAATCCTCTGGCTGTCGTCCCCAGTATGGACACAGAAGGACACGGGACATTTATCGCAAGTGTGGCGGCGGGAGGGGCGAGTCTGGAGAACCGGTTCATCGGGGCGGCGCCGGAGGCTTTGCTGGGAGTGGTGAAGCTGAAGCCGGCAAAAGCATATCTGAAGGACTTCTATGCGATCAGGCAGGATGCCGTATGCTTTCAGGAGAATGATATCATGCTTGCGATGAAATACCTGAACGGTCTTGCAAGGAAAAGGAATATGCCGCTTGTACTCTGCGTTGCGCTGGGAACGAATCTTGGGGGGCATAATGGTTCTTCGCTTTTATCTGCCATGTTGGACGCCTATTCATCGGTGCAGAACAGGAGTGTGGTCATCAGCGCCGGGAACGGAGCGGTACACAGGCATCATTATTTCCGGGAGTTCCGTGATATGAACGATACATCAGAGGCGGAGATCCGGGTGGAAGCAGGGGTGGAGGGATTTGTGGCTGAGCTTTGGACGACACTTCCCAATGTCATGACGGTAGCGTTTACCTCGCCCTCCGGAGAGCGGACGGGATATATATCCATCAAGCAGGGAAGGGAGTACCGGGAGAACTTTGTGTTTGACCGGACAGAGGTGGAGATCGAGTATCGCCTGCTGTTGGAGAACAATGATTCACAGCTGATCTTTATGCGGTTTAGGAATCCGTCTCAGGGGATCTGGAAGATCAGCGTGAAACCGGTCAGGATGTCTGACGGGAGATTTCATATGTGGCTTCCGGTCCAGGAATTTCTGACAGGCGAGGTTTATTTCCTGGAAGCAGACCCGGATACGACGCTTGCAGAGCCGGGAAGCAGCCTGGTATCCATGACGGTGGCGTTCTATAATGGAATTGATAATTCGGTTGATATTAATTCGGGAAGGGGGTATACTAGAGACGGAAGGGTGAAGCCGGATTATGCGGTGCCGGGCGTCATGGTGATGGGTGCGGGACTGAATAATGAATTCGTGGTCCGCAGTGGATCCAGTGTGGCGGCAGGGATCGCGGCGGGGGCGTCCGCACTCCTGATGGAGTGGGTATTAAACCAGCCGGGCGCGCGCGGCGTGAATTCTAGCCAGATCCGGAACATCATACTGCTGGGGGCGCAGCAGCGCCCGGGAGCGGAGAACCCGAATCAGGAATGGGGATATGGAACGATGGATCTGTACCGGTCCCTGGATATCCTGAGGCAACTGTAAGTGATGAAACCTTGCAGCAGGCAAGGATCATAAAGAGAAAGAAGGAGAATAAGATGGCAGATTTTTTTGGTGAATTAGGGAAGAAGATCAGTGATACTGCGATGGATATCGGGAAGCGTGCGGAAGATACTTTTGAGGTGCAGAAGATCAAGAGCGACATCCGCTCTATGAAGCGTGCGAACGAGAGAGACCTGAAGGATATCGGACGTATGGTATATGAAAAGTTCCAGAAGGGCGAGGTGGACGATACGGAGTATATCGGTCTGTGTGAACAGATTGAGAAGAGAGAGGAAGAGATCGAGAGTCAGGAAGAACAGATCGTGAAGATCAAAGAGGAGATATAAGATGTTTTCCTGGATGGCGGTCGTATTTGCGGTGCTTCTTGGAACGGATGTGATATGCAAGCAGCAGGTGGAAGAGAATCTGGATCCGGGAGAGAGAAGAGAACTTTTTGGCGGAAGGGTAGTCATACGCAAGGCATATAATCGGGGATTCCTTCTGAATCTATTGGAGGACCGCCCAAGGTTGATCAAAGGTGCGACCATGATCACCAGCGCCGGAATCCTGATCTGGGATGTGCTGGTATTTCTTAAAAAGGGGAATTTCCCAAGAAAGCTTGGACTGACGTTGTTAAGCGCCGGTGCGGCGAGCAATACATTTGACAGGATGGCAAGGGGAAAGGTCATTGATTATATCGGGATCCGGAGCAAGAAGCGGTTTCTTGCCCGGATCACGGCGAATCTTGGAGATCTTTACATAGCGTGCGGCGGAATTCTTGTTATGCTGACCGACCTGATGCAAAAAGATGAATCAAGAAGCACTCTGGCGGAAATAATCCCGGATCTGGCAGTATATGGTATCCATCAGCCGTGTTCTTGCTTCTACGCTTGCCCATGCGACATGAGGCGTGATGAAAAGCTTCCGGCTGTCCTTGACCGCAAGAAGCGGATTGTCCGGATCTATAGGTTCTGTGCACAGTACGTCTGATCCTGCGGCTGCGATCTCGTTCTTCGTCAGAGCCTCGGCAAGCGCCTGTTCCGAGACGATAGAACCTCTGCCGAGATTCAGGAAGATGCAGGAGGATTTCATCCTTCTGAACGCATCCGCACCGATCAGGTCCTTGGTATATGGGGTCAGCGGTGCATGGACGGAGATGATATCGGACAGGGAAAGCAGTGTGTTCATGTCCACCTGATGATATCCCGGCTGAGGCGCGCTGCCTGACGGGGAGGAATAGATGACTTTTGCCCCGAATGCTTCTGCAATGGACGCGACCCGTCTGCCGATATTGCCCAGTCCGATGATGCCCCATGTCTTTTTGCTCAGTTCATGGAAATGTTCTTCAAAATGAGTGAAGGATGTGTCGTCTGTGTAGCGGCCTTCCTTTACATAGTCATCATAATACCGGAGTTTGTTAAGCAGATAGAACAGCATGGCGAAGGTATGCTGCGCGACGGACTCTGTGGAATATCCTGCAACATTTCTCCAGGCTATGTCGCGGCTTTTCAGATAGTCCTTGTCCAGGTTGTTCGTTCCGGTTCCGGTAACACAGACTAGCTTAAGTTTAGCGGCGTCCCGGATGGCTTCTTCGTCGATCCGGGGTTTGTTCAATACAAGTACGTCGGCGTCTGCGGCTCTTGCAGGGATCTCGCCGGGAGATGAGAAGGGATACTTCACGACTTCCCCTAATTGATCAAAGTTCGATAAGTCAAGGTCTTCACCGATTGTTTTCACATCCAGAAATACGATCTTCATTCGTAATACCTCCTGTCCTTGGCATATGGTACGAGCGTACCGAAACACGATAGGAATAAAATCGGGAAGCCCTGTAAATTAAATTGCGGCTTCCCTTCATAAATAATAAAAAAGCGGGTGATGGGAATCGAACCCACGTATCTAGCTTGGAAGGCTAGTGTTCTACCATTGAACTACACCCGCAGACGGTATCGGGGTGACAGGATTCGAACCTGCGACCTCCTGGTCCCAAACCAGGCGCTCTAGCCAAGCTGAGCCACACCCCGATCATATTTTCTTGTTATTTCTTTAACCGGGTTTCATAATACCACCTTTTGGAAGAAAAATCAAGTATAAAATTAAAAAAACAAAATTCCTTGACATCATTAGTTCTTATGATATAATTGAGAGAAGCATATACAGGCAGGTTGTATATACTATAGAGAAGCAGATAAAAGCTTTGACCGTGTAAGTAGAGTGTTGCCTTCCCATAGAGAGAGGAGATCGCTGGCTGAAAGTTTCCTTGGGTTCAGACGATACTTGAATTTCCCACGTGAGCCGTATCTTTGAAGTCTTGGCAGACGACTGGAAAGTAAACCGTGATCGGAAGGATTTACGCCGGAATCGTGTTTGGCAGGATGGTAGGAGATAACGTCAGATGCACGTTACGCATGAATGAGTGCCCGTATGGAAGCATCCGGTATCCGGATGGCAGGAATGCGGGAATCAGGGTGGTATCACGGGTAGTTGCTCGTCCCTTTTTGGGATGAGTTTTTTTGTTTTTAGAAGCTGTTGTGGAGGAAAGGAAGAAGATCGATGAATGAAAAGTTACAGAGCATCAGAGAAGAAGCGTTGAAGGCGATTGAAGCGGCTGATGTGCCGGAAAAACTGAATGATGTGCGTGTGAGATTCCTGGGCAAGAAGGGAGAGCTTACCGCAGTTTTAAAGGGAATGAAGGATGTCCTGCCGCAGGAAAGGCCCAAGGTCGGGCAGCTGGTGAATGAAACACGTGCAGAGATCGAGAATGTATTAGAAGAATGTAAGAAGAAGATGGAGAGAGCTATCCGTGAAGAGCGGATGAAGCAGGAGGTAATAGACGTCACACTTCCATCGAAGAAGAATATGGTCGGACACCGTCATCCCAATACGATCGCACTGGAAGAAGTAGAGAGGATCTTCATCGGAATGGGCTACGAGGTGGTGGAAGGCCCGGAAGTGGAATATGATCTCTATAATTTTGAAAAACTGAACATTCCTGACGGACATCCGGCGAAGGATGAGCAGGATACTTTCTATGTCAATAAAGAAATCGTGCTGCGTACACAGACGTCGCCGGTGCAGGCGCGTGTCATGGAACAGGGGAAATTACCGATCCGTATGATCGCGCCGGGACGTGTGTTCCGTTCTGACGAAGTGGACGCGACACATTCGCCGTCCTTCCATCAGATCGAGGGACTGGTGATCGATAAGAATATCTCTTTTGCAGATCTGAAAGGTACTCTGGAAGTATTTGCAAAAGAATTATTCGGACCGGAGACGAAGACGAAGTTCCGCCCGCATCATTTCCCGTTCACAGAGCCGAGCGCGGAGGTGGATGTTACTTGTTTCAAATGCGGGGGAAAAGGATGCCGCTTCTGTAAAGGATCCGGATGGATCGAGATTCTTGGCTGCGGTATGGTACATCCGCATGTATTGGAGATGTGCGGGATCGATCCGAATGAGTATACAGGATTTGCTTTTGGCGTCGGACTGGAACGTATTGCATTGCTTAAGTATGAGATTGACGATATGAGACTGTTGTATGAGAATGATATACGGTTCTTGAAGCAATTCTAGACATTTTTATAGAATAGATCCAGTAAAACAGACAGAGAGGAGTAAGAAGATGAATACATCATTATCATGGATAAAGGCATATGTTCCGGACCTTAACGTTACTGCGCAGGAGTATACGGACGCGATGACATTGTCAGGAACAAAAGTAGAAGGATACGAGGTATTGGATGCGGATCTGGATAAGATCGTGATCGGGCAGATCGATAAGATAGAGAAGCATCCGGATGCTGATAAATTGATCGTCTGTCAGGTCAACGTCGGAGAAGAGACTGTCCAGATCGTCACGGGCGCCAATAATGTGAAAGAAGGCGATAAGGTGCCGGTGGTGCTGGACGGCGGACGCGTGGCAGGCGGGCATGAGCCGGGAAGCCGTGTGGCAGGAGGCGTGAAGATCAAGAAGGGGAAACTGCGCGGCATAGAGAGCAGGGGCATGATGTGCTCGATCGAGGAACTGGGATCGAACAAAGATATGTATCCGGAGGCGCCGGAAGAAGGCATCTATATCTTTCCGGAGGATGCAGAAGTCGGGGCGAATGCGGTGGAAGCGCTGGGGCTTGACGATGTGGTGTTCGAATATGAGGTTACATCCAACAGGGTCGACTGTTTCAGCGTGATCGGGATCGCGAGGGAAGCGGCGGCGACTTTCGGAAAAGAATTCCATCCTCCGGTCGTTGCGAAGACGGGAAATTCGGAAGATGTGAATGATTATATCAAGGTAACGGTGGAAGACCAGGAACTTTGTCCGAGATATTGTGCAAGAGTAGTAAAGAATATCAAGATCGGGCCGTCCCCGAAGTGGATGCAGAGAAGACTGGCGTCTGTCGGGATCCGCCCGATCAATAATCTGGTAGATATTACCAATTATGTGATGGAGGAATTCGGACAGCCGATGCATGCCTATGACCTGGATACGATCGCAAACCATGAGATCATCGTACGTACGGCAAAGGAAGGCGAGACATTTACAACATTGGACGGACAGGAACGCAAGATGGATGAGAATGTGCTGATGATCTGCGACGGCGAGAAATCCGTCGGTATCGCGGGTATCATGGGCGGTGAGAACTCTATGATCACGGATGATGTCAAGACCATGCTTTTTGAAGCCGCTTGCTTTGACGGAACCAATATCCGTAAGTCAAGCAAGAAAGTGGGGCTTCGGACCGATGCATCCGGCAAATTTGAGAAAGGGCTGGATCCGAATAATGCGCAGGCGGCGATCGACCGTGCCTGTCAGTTAGTCGAAGAGCTGGGAGCCGGAGAAGTCGTAGGCGGGATGGCAGACGTGTATGGAAAGAAGAAAGAACCGGTGAGAGTGCCCTTTGACCAGGATGAGATCAACCGCCTGCTTGGTACAGATATTTCCAAGGAAGAGATGATCGGATATTTTGAAAAAATAGGATTGGAATACGACGGTGAGACGAATGAGGTGATCGCGCCTACTTTCCGGCACGATCTGTTCCGTATGGCGGATCTGGCGGAAGAGGTGGCAAGATTCTACGGTTATGACAATATTCCGACGACACTTCCGAGGGGAGAGGCGACTACCGGAAAATTATCATTTAAGCTGCGTGTAGAAGAGATCGCCCGTGATATCGCAGAATTCTGCGGGTTTAGCCAGGGGATGACCTATTCCTTCGAGAGTCCAAAGGTATTTGATAAACTTCGGATCCCGGCAGATTCTCCGCTTCGAAGAACCGTTGAGATCATGAATCCTCTGGGAGAGGACTACAGCATTATGCGCACAACGTCTCTGAACGGTATGCTGACGTCTCTGGCAACGAATTACAACAGAAGAAATAAAAATGTAAGACTGTACGAATTAGGAAATATCTATCTTCCGCAATCACTTCCGCTGACTAAGCTTCCGGAAGAACGGATGCAGTTTACCCTTGGTATGTATGGAGAGGGAGATTTCTTCAGCATGAAGGGTGTGGTAGAAGAGTTCTTTGAAAAGGTTGGGATGCGTAAGAAAGAGACGTACGATCCCGATGCCGGCAAACCGTATCTCCATCCGGGACGCCAGGCGAATATCATCTATGACGGAACCGTGGTAGGATATCTTGGAGAAGTGCATCCGGATATAGCGGACGCATATGGGATCGGTACGAAGGCATATATAGCGGTGCTTGATATGCCGGAGATCGTAGAGAGGGCGTCTTTTGACAGGAAATACACCGGAATAGCGAGATTCCCGGCAGTAACCCGTGATATCAGTATGGTGATGCCGAAAGAGATCCTGGCAGGCAAGGTGGAAGAAGTGATAGAGAAGAAAGGCGGGGCATACCTGGAAGATTATGCGTTGTTTGATCTCTATGAAGGAGCGCAGATCAAAGAAGGATTCAAATCCGTGGCATACTCGATCGTATTCCGCGCGAAGGATAAGACGCTTGAAGATGCCGAAGTTGCAGAGGCAATGGGCAGGATACTGAAAGCATTGGAAGGAATGGGAATCGAACTTCGTAAATAGTTTCTGGTTTTTAATCAAATGAATGGAGATAAAAGATGAAGAAAAAGCAGATAGGCGGTTTGATCATAGCAGTTGTATTGTTCATTGTTGTCGGTGCGTCAAGTGTGCTGACACGTACATTATCTGAGCGGATCGTGGAGAAGAATATGGCTCAGATGCTGTCGGACAGCGTGGAGTTCCAGCCTCCGTCAGACGATTATATTGCCATCGTCAAGGTGGTCGGCGCCATTCAGGAGCAGACGGTGACGAGCATGTTCGATGCTGACCTGGGATATCAGCACATTACAACCCTGGAATATATTGATAATCTGATGTATGACAGCGATAACCAGGGAATCCTGCTATATGTGGATTCCCCGGGAGGAACCGTATATGAATCAGAAGAGTTGTATCTGAAACTTAAGGAGTATAAAGAGAGTACCGGACGTCCGGTATGGGGGTATATGGCACATTATGCCGCATCAGGAGGATACATGATCTCTATGGCGGCGGACAAAATCTATGCCAACCCCAATACGACGACGGGGTCGATCGGAGTGATCATGTCCGGCTATGATATGTCCGGATTGTATGAGAAATTGGGCATCCGGTATTTCAGCATAACCAGCGGTGCGTATAAAGACAGTACGAAGATGACGGATGAGCAGATCGCTCTTTATCAGGAGCAGGTGGATGAGTATTATACGAAGTTTGTAGGTATCGTGTCGGAAGGGCGGGGTATGTCGACGGACGATGTGATAGCGCTTGCGGACGGCCGTGTATATACGGCGAGCCAGGCATTGAATAACGGGCTTATTGATGAGATCAGCCTGTACGAGGATATGGCGGCGATGATGAGCGACGAGCTTGGAACATATGAATTCTATGAGCTGGAGAGTACGATGGATTTCTGGTCTTCTCTTTTTGCGAAGGTGGAGAGTATGATCCCGAAGTCAGAAGCTCAGATACTGAAAGAGACTGCGGCAGAGATGGAAAGCGGGGTGCCGATGTATTATGCAGAACAGTTACGGTAGGCAGACTGCGCCGGACATAGAATATGCGGGATTCTGGGTACGCCTTGCAGCATATTGCATCGACTGCGCAATTGTCTGGGTTGGGCTCTTGTTTGTGAACCTGGTGATCGGAATACTGTCTGTGGCAGGGAGCGGTGTATTTCGGACAGAGATCTTGTTCCAATATACGGCGAAGGATATTCTTCTGTATGTCCTGCAGGTACTGTACTTTGTGCTGCTCACCCACGGGACGGGAACGACGCCGGGGAAAAGGCTTTTGAATCTTTATGTCGTGAATGCGGACGGAAGCCAGAAGCTTGAATTGCTGAACGTGATATACAGGGAGACCGTAGGGAGATTCCTGTGCGGTCTTTCCATAGGAGTCGGTTATATCATGGCAGGGGTGGACAGAGAAAAGAGAGGGCTTCATGATATGCTCTGTGATACCAGAGTGGTCTATGCGAAGAAGATGAAAGTGCTTCCTGTGTATCAGGCGCCGGCGAATTGTCCGCCGCCGCAGGGGTACTATGGTCCGATCCCGCCGCGGAATAACAACATGGCGGGTACAGGAAATGTCCCGGTACCGCCGCGGAATAACAACATGGCAGGCGCCGGAAACGTCCCGGTACCGCCGCGGAATAACGACATGATGGGTATGGGAAATATTCCTGTACCGCCGCGGAATAACAGTGTGACAGGTACAGGAAATGCTCCGGTACCCCCGCAGAATAGTAGCATGACGGGTACCGGGAACGCTTCGGTTTTGCCGAAAGATCATGTGCCGACGAAGTTTGAAAGGGACTTGGCGTTATCTGCGTCTGCGGAGGTGGAGGCACAGGAGATATTGACTTCGGACGGAGCTGAGGCTTTAGATCAGAAAGAAAAGAGAGATTAAGGATTCATTTAAAGAAGGAATTCATCAAAGAAGGGATTCATATATGAAACGTCAGGACTTTTATTATGAATTGCCGGAAGAACTTATTGCACAAGATCCGTTAGAGGATCGTCAAAGCTCCAGACTGCTTGTCCTTGATAAGGAGTCTGGAGTTATTTCACACCGTATTTTCAGAGAGGTCACCGAATATCTGAGGGAAGGAGACTGTCTGGTCATCAATGATACGAAAGTAATTCCGGCAAGGCTGATCGGTTCCAGAGAAGGAACCAACGCAAAGATAGAGATACTACTGCTGAAACGCAGAGAGAATAACATATGGGAGACTTTGGTAAAACCAGGGAAGAAGGCAAAGGTTGGGACAAGGATTCACTTTGGGGAAGGACTTCTGACGGGAGAAGTCATTGGCATTGTGGAAGAAGGAAATCGCCTGATCCGATTTACTTATGACGGCATATTTGAAGAAATACTGGATCGGCTTGGCCAGATGCCTTTGCCCCCTTATATTACGCATCAGTTGGAGGACAAAAACAGATACCAGACTGTCTACGCAGTCAATACCGGATCTGCGGCTGCGCCCACGGCGGGGCTTCACTTTACGCCGGAGCTGTTGAAGAAGATTGAAGAAAAAGGCGTGGCGGTCGCGAGGGTTACGCTGCATGTGGGGCTTGGAACCTTCCGCCCGGTCAAAGTGGACGAGATTACGGATCATCATATGCATTCGGAGTTCTTCCGGATCGATGAGGAAGCTGCCGGAAAGATCAATCATGCAAAGGATACGGGAGGAAGGGTCATCTGTGTAGGAACGACCAGCTGCCGGACGATCGAATCGGCGGCGGATGAGAATGGCAGGCTTAAGGCATGCAGCGGATGGACGGAGATCTTCATCTATCCGGGGTATTCGTTCAAGGTATTGGACTGCCTGATCACGAATTTCCATCTTCCGGAATCGACGCTCATTATGCTGGTATCTGCGTTAGCAGGACGAGAGAATGTGTTGAGGGCGTATGAAGAAGCAGTAAGAGAAAAGTACAGGTTCTTTTCCTTTGGGGATGCGATGTACATTGGGTGAGTAAAAAATTTAGGCGTAAGAAAGCCCGCAAAAGCGCAGGATTACTGGGGTTTTGCGGGTTTTTAGGGCTTGAATATTCCTTTTTCGTATTCAAGTGCCCCCCTTGATAAAACACTTAAAAAGAAGTTCACTTGAAATATGAAAGACATTGAGGTGGAAAACGATTACTTACTTATCAAATACCTGGATTTCTTCCTTGTTTTGGATGAATTTATTGATATCTCTGTAAATAAAATACCAGCCTTGGCCACTTCCGCAATGACTGCATACATTCATAGGATAACTTTCGTTCTTTGTTTTGCTATAGGTGTTTTTAATTCTCTCCGGATATTTTTCCATAAGCATATGGTCAAATTCCTTAATATCGCCAATGACATTTAATCCGTAGTATTCAATACTCGGGTCTTGCAGATGCGCGACAATGTTTTGATGTTTCAGCAGTCTGCCATAATCATAAGGAAATGTCACATCTTCAGCAGGCTTATCCGCATATGTAATATAGGTTAAGATCTCTGTGGGCTTATGGCATTTGTAACATTCTTTTTTGTATATATACACACGAAACGGAAGATAGTCGCTGTCTGGAGAAATGATTTCAACATTGCTTTTGAAATAGCCGTATTCTTTTCCATCCTTAGAGAACTTGACATATGTCTTTTCACCTTCTTCACGAAGAGAAAATGCAGTTTTTATTTCACCAGTTTTCAGATTTTTAAATTTAATCATTGTGCTCCTCCCATCGTATAACATCTTTTAGATACATAAATGTCTAAATCAATGAAGCAACCTTTTGAGTTCCATTAAAATGCTTTCATAAGTGATTTCTTCTGCATAGGCAAACTGTTTGCGGTATTTGTTCCACATCCCTTGAAGTTCTTTGCTTTCTGTTATATTCTTCAGAATCTGATCCACATTTGAAATCTGCCCTGCTGTGCCGCGATGTTCAGCGGTAGCTTGTAACGCTTTCTTAAAAGTGCTTTTATTAAACTTCTGCGTAGTTGCAAGAATATAGGCATCATAGAAATCTCTGGGACGGGTGTTAAATACGGTTCTGTGAAGAATCGTTTCCACCTTTTCTGCCAAAACAGTTTCTATGTTGTATGCCCAAAGCTTATAGGACTTGTCCTCGTCGAATATTTCATGAAAAGTAAACTCTACTGCGTGGGGAGTTATGGCATCCCCTGTGGAAACATCGATGGAGAGAGGCGTTAAAAGAGTATCATATTTTGCCATCATCATAACCCGATAACCACCATAAATGTCGTCCTCTCTTATGGGGACGATATTGCTAATCTCGAAGGTAATTTTGTCTTCGCAAGGTATCTCACAAGTAAATACGCTAACGGTTATCCGGTGCAGGAAATAATAATTTGATGATTAGATTATGGGAATTCAATTAAATCTTTTACGAAGACGATCCCTCTTAATCGAAACTTCTGTGCAATGCACAGTATTTCCGATTGAAAAGCAAGGGAGTAAGGAAAAAAGTCAAGAACAATTAGAGAATGGATGAATTATCTGACAATTTTTGAAAACACACCCTCAAATTCACCCCAACCTATTGACTTCTTCACCCGAACCTGCTATTATAATTATACAGCAAAGCGGTGTAGGGAGAGTATCCCCGCACCGCTCGTTTTTTCCAGATGCGATGCTTGTGATCTAACACCGAAATCCTACACTTTAGCCATAGGGCTAAGCTATAATTGTAAAAACATATTATGTATGTTATACTGACGACGTGGAAAACCAGAGAGCCCGGCGGCTTACCCTCTTGCTTTATCGGAGGGGCTAACCCTCCAGACGAAAGAAAGGAGGGGATGCTGATGTATGTTACATATTCTGATTTCATTCAGACTGGAATATTCATTTGCGCCCTTGTTGGATTGTGCTACACCATCTTCAAGGGAAGAAAATAGCCGCCATTACTCGCAATAATGACGGCTGACCTTGTAAAAGGCTAAGCTAACAATTGTTGAGGGTAAGCCGCTTCTTTGGTTTTCCCTTTCATATAATATAACATATCCGCAAGGAAGAAACAAGAGTTATCTTACTTTTGTACAGTACTCTTTGATATAAATATGAGGAAACCTTATGAAACTAATATCACAGTATAAAGGGCTCCGCAGAGAAAATTACGTCCTATGCTTCGGTCGCCTGGTCACTGCCATGGGCGCCATGATCTGGCCGATGCTTACGATGATCCTGAACCAGAAGATGGGCATGAGTGCGGAGCATATAGCCTGGGTCATGGCGGCGGTGGGGATATTGTCACTGCCGGCAAATCTCATCGGCGGAAAGATGGCGGATCATTTCAATAAGAAAATGAATATTGTATACCTGGACAGCATATCTGTGCTCTGTTATGTGATCTGTGCAGTGATCCCGCTGTCTGTAAAGTCCGTTGTGCTGATGTCCGCCGCATCGATATGCCAGAGTATGGAGCATCCTTCCTATAATGCGCTTACGGCGGATATCACAGCGATGGAGGACAGGGAGAGGGCATATTCGCTGCAGTACCTTTGTATGAATCTTGGGCTTGTCATGTCGCCGACGATTGCGGGAATTCTCCTTCGGGATTATCTGTGGCTTGCATTTCTTATCAGCGGAACTTCGATCGGATGCTCTACGGTCGTAATCTTTTTCCTGGTGAAAGATATCGCTCCTGTCAGAGATACCGGCAAGAAGGCAGTATATCAGACGGAACGGAAGGGGGAGGGGCTATGGGTGGTTCTAAAGGAGAATCCGATCATCGTACTCTATCTTATATTGGTAAGCAGCTATTTCGCAACCTATCAGATGTATAATTATCTGATGCCGCTGGATCTGGCGAGACTGCACGGTGACAGCGGCGCAGTCATATTCGGTTCGATCACCAGTGTGAATTGTGTGGCAGTCGTGATATTCACCCCATTGTTTACCAGAGTGTTTTTTAGGATTCCGGAGACAGTCAAGACGATGCTTGGGCAGATTCTTTTGACGGCAGGTTATGGTCTGTTCATGCTGTGCCTGGGACGGATCCCATTCTATTATGCCGCGATCATCATCCTGACATTAGGAGAGGTGTTGTGTACGCTTGCGGAGAGCCCGTATCTGACGAAACGTATGCCTGCAAGCCACAGAGGGCGGATCAATGGAGTGTCAGAAGTCCTGCGGACCGGAATTACCAGTATATATCAGTTGGTGATCGGATTTGTATATAAGATAGGAGGATCTCGGACCGCGTGGCTGACCATTCTTGCCATCGGGATGTTCTTTATGATACTCTGCGGTGTATTGGTTGTGAAAGACCGGAAAGTGTATAAGAATCTATATCTATAAGAAATATCTATAAGAAATAGCTCTACCTGTGCGCTGGAAAGAGATTTTCAGAGACACAGGTAGTATTATATTATGCGCCGGATTTTAAGTGTGGGAGTGGAACGTGATCTGCCTGATATCCGGAATTGCAAGCAGGAGCGGATATAATACAAAGGCAATGATCAGCCCGCCTAATCCCTGGATCAGATTTGCCGGAATGCTTGCCGCAGCGGCAGACGCTCCGTAGAGCGGGATCTCACAGAGAAAATATCCTCCCGCAACCAGGATCATATCAGCGATCCCTCCAAGTATTACGGCTGTATACTGGCTTTTGGAGGATTTCCCGAATCTATGATAGATCATGCCTGCAAGGAACGCAATGCTTCCTTTGACAGCAAATGTGATCGGGACATAGATAAAGTACCCACCCAGGAGATCTGCCATAGCAGAACCGATCCCGGCGGCAAGGGATCCCCATGCCGGTCCGAGGATGACGCCGGAGAGGATGACAATGGCGTCCCCGGGATGTATATATCCATTGGTTCCGGGGGTTGGAATCCGGATAGACATGGTAGCAACACATGCCAACGCGGCAAACAGCGCAGTCATAACGATTTGTTTCAGATTAGAATTCTTGTTCATAATGTTGATAACCTCTTTTCCTGTAAATATTGGTATACCTGATAGAGATACTTTATACCCAATCTGGATTGAAGAAAAGAGCCAATAAGTGTGAAATCAAACATGCCAGTATCCTGCCGCAGTGCGGATTGTCAACAATTAAAAGATAATTTTTATAAATATAAAATATTTATAAAAATTATCAATTGGGGGAGAGGTTGATTAAAAATACTGCAATGTTATAATAGAATCACGCGTAGCTATGTAGTATGAAGAAAGATGAATTGTATGTACAAAGATAAAATGGAATGGAGAAAAAAGTAAGTGGGAAGGCGTTATTGCCGTTTGGAGTTTTTGTAGGGGTATACCTTATTACGGGTATCGTATTGAATGCAAAAGGTGTTGAGATGGCATTTTATCAGCTGCCGGCGCCGGTTGCGGCAATGCTTGGAGTGGTCGTTGCATTTGTATTGTTCAAAGGAAGCATCAATGAGAAGATGGAAGTATTTTTGAGAGGGTGCGGCCATGTAGATGTAATGACCATGTGTTTCATCTATCTGTTTGCAGGGGCATTTACGACAGTATCAAGCGAGATGGGCGGTGTGGATGCCGTGGTGAATCTGGGAATGTCTGTGATCCCTCCGCAGTTTGTTGCGGCAGGTGTGTTTGTGATCTCAGGATTTATCGGACTTGCGACGGGAACGTCGGTAGGAACGGTGGTAGCTGTAACGCCGATCGCGATCGGGCTTGCCGAAGCAGGGGGATTGAATGTTTATCTTGTCGTGGCGGCTACGATCTGCGGCGCTATGTTCGGCGATAACCTGTCCGTAATCTCAGACACAACGATTGCGGCGACGAGAACACAGGGAGTGGAGATGAGGGATAAGTTCAGGGCGAACTTTGCGATCGCACTCCCGGCGGCAGTGATCACCATAGTCGTTCTTCTGATATGGGGAAGGCCGGAAGTGGTTCCGGAGGCTGCGGAATATTCATTTAATTTTGTGAAGGTATTGCCGTATTTATTTGTATTGGTAGCATCTTTGGTTGGATTGAACGTATTTCTTGTTCTGACAGGCGGGATCGTGTTCTCAGGCGTCATCGGAATCGTGTTTGGTTCTTTCTCGGTACTGGAATTTGCGAATCATGTCTATACAGGTTTTACAGGAATGTTCGAGATATTCCTCCTGTCCATGCTCATGGGAGGGCTTGCTACTATGGTACAAGAAGAAGGCGGTATCGAATGGGTATTGCAGAAGGTCAAGAAGGTTATCAAGAACAAGAATACTGCGGAACTTGGGATCGTTACGATGGCCTCCCTGGCAGATATTGCGACGGCGAATAACACGGTATCCATCCTTATTACAGGGAATGTAGCGAAGGAGATCAGCGAGGAATATGGAGTGGAGCCGAAGAGGACTGCCTCGCTTTTGGATCTGTTTTCCTGCGTATTCCAGGGGGTGCTTCCGTACAGTGCGCAGATTTTATTCGCATGCGCGCTGCTTACAGACCTTAACAGTCCGTTCCAGGTGATCTCACTTTGCTGGTATCAGCTTATTGTAGCAGTAATTGCGGTAATCTCCATATTTACAGCGGGGAAGCTTAGAAAAAGTAAGGCATAGAGAAATATAGACAGAGATAGATGGGATAAGATTTATGATTGAAAGATATTTAAATGGGCTGGAAATCAAGAAGGATGAACTGACGGCGATCGAACGAGACAAGCTGCTGAGTGAAGGAAAAGAAGCAGACAGGATCATGTGCTGCCTGGATACAGGAGAGACACTGGCGCCGATGATCGGATGTACGCTGAATGAATATTACCATTCTTCGGAGAAAATGTGTGAGTTGGAAGAGTATATCTACCACAATTTCCATTCTGACGGAGCGGGAGTATCGTGTACGCTCCGCGGCATGGCGGAGGCTATGGGTGCAAAGGTAAAATATGCGGATTACAATATTGCTCAGCTGGAAGAGCCGGCGCTGCCGCTTAAGGAAGCACACAATGCGAAGCTGGTGGATGTTGATAAGGACGGAAGGCTGCCGATCATATTAAAGGGCGTGCGGCTTGTGAAGGAAAAACTGGGCGGCAAGGTACCGGTGAGCGCGACGGTTACAGGTCCGTTTACGATCGCGGCGATGGCAGTCGGGACAGAGCAGCTCCTGATCGGAACCGTGAAAATGCCGGATAAAGTAAGAGCGCTTATGGATATAATCGTAGAGAATAATAATCGGTACATTGACCGTCTGCTGGACATCGGCGTAGGGATCGGATTTGCAGATCCGGTTAGTTCCACGTCTCTGATCAGTGTCGAACAGTATAAGAAGTTCTCGCTGCCTTATTTTCAGAAGAATGTGGATCATATTAAGAAAAACGGCGGAGGCTGCGGGCTACATATCTGCGGGACCAGCCGGAAGCTGTGGGATTATATTAAGGAGACCGGGATTGGAGCGTTCAGCCTGGATAATGTGGAAGATGTTGAGGAAGCAAAATACATATTGGGCGGTCGTATGTGTATCCAGGGAAATGTTCCTCCTGTAGAGGTAATGCGTTTTGGGACTCCTTACGATGTCCTGCGTTCTGCTAAGGAATGTATCCGAAAGGGTTATGATTCACCCAAAGGGTATGTACTTACTTCGGGCTGCCAGATGCCGATCAAAACGCCAAAAGAGAATATGCAGGCGCTTATGGATGCGGCGAGGATCTTCGGAAGATATCCGATTGATGAAGAATTGCTGCGTTAAAATTCACACACATTTCCTTTTGATTTTTCTCTTATTGTGATAGAATAAGAAAAGATCAGTAAAGGAGCTAAGATGATATGGGATTTAGAAAAATGAGATTCAGCGATAAGAGAACTGCAAAGAATCTGGTATGCGGGTTAGCCGTACTCACAGTGTGTTCCGCGTCTGTCTTAAGCGGGTGCGCGGGCGGGGAGGATGCATCCTCACAGGAAAAGGATACCGCACCCCAGGAGCAGACGCAAGAGCTGCAAAAAGATCCTGACGGACAGGCGGATGCAGGGAACAAGGCGTTGGGTGATTTCACGATGCAGGATATCAATGGAGAGACTTATACACAGGAAATGCTTGGAGATCATGATCTGACCATGATCAATGTATTTACTACATGGTGCACGCCGTGCGTCAGTGAGATTCCGGATCTGGCGAAGCTTCATGAAGATATGGCGGACAAAGGAGTGCAGGTGGCAGGCATTGTCATGGATGCGATAGGGCAGTCAGGCGATCCGGATGAAGAAGCGGTAGAGAAGGCAAAGGTTCTGGCAGAGAAGGCAGAAGTCACATATCCGTTCCTGATCCCGGATGCCGGATATCTGAACGGAAGTCTTGCAGGGATCAGCGCTGTGCCGACGACCTTCTTCGTGGATAAAGAAGGGAATATTGTCGGAGAGACCTATACGGGAAGCCGTTCTTATGAAGAGTGGGAGAGTGTTATAGAGAAGGAACTCTCCGGGGTGGTACAATGAACCGGCTCTTGCGCGCTCCGTCAGCAGGGCTCCTCCTTGCCGTCTTCGCAGCGGCGCTTATGGGAATAGGCATATACCGAGGGGAGATGGCGGTAGTCCTGGAAAAAGCAGTCAATCTATGTATGGAGTGTGTGGGAATTGGATAGAAGGAAGTACGATGGTGATCGGGATCTTAAGGAAGCAGGAGAATGGAAGCGTCATGGCGCACAGGCTTTGTGGGCGCTTCTTACCAATAGTTACCTTGTCGGGTTTATGCAGGGAAAAATATACCGGGGGAAACTTAAGAATCTGTGTGTGCCGGGGCTTAACTGTTACTCTTGTCCGGGAGCCTTAGGCTCCTGTCCGATCGGCGCTATGCAGGCAGTGATCGGAAACTGGAACTTCAAATTTTCATTCTATGCGGCGGGATTCCTGATGTTTGTCGGGGCGTTGTTGGGAAGGTTTGTCTGTGGATGGCTGTGTCCTTTCGGGCTGATCCAGGATCTGCTGCACAAGATCCCATTTCCTAAGAAGGTCGGGACATTTCATGGAGACAGGCTTCTTAGGAAGCTGAAATATGTGATCCTGGCGGTGTTCGTGATCCTGCTTCCGATGTTCCTGGTGGATATCCTGGGACAAGGCGCGCCGTATTTCTGTAAGCTGATCTGTCCGGCAGGTACGCTTGAGGGAGGGATTCCGCTTGTGATGTTCCACGAGTCCATGCGAAATGCGCTGGGATGGCTGTATGCATGGAAGACGGCGCTGCTGGCAGTTACCGTATTATTATCTATTGTGATCTATCGCCCTTTTTGCAAATACATATGCCCGCTGGGGGCGGTCTACTCGGTGTTCAATCCGGTCTCTGTGTTCCGGTATCGGGTGGACGAGGCGCGGTGTACCGGTTGCGGGGTCTGCGAGAAGGTCTGCAAGATGCAGGTGGATCCGGCAAAGAATGCGAACCATCCGGAATGTATCCGCTGCGGTGCATGTAAGAAGTCATGTCCGGTGAAGGCAATAAAGTAATGCAGAAAGAAGATAAGAGAAATTGACGGAAGAAGAATTGACACTTCTTCCGGAAATGTATATGATAGATACATAAGATTTTCCAGGAGGTACATAATTATGAAATATCAGATTCTAGGAGAAACACTCCCGGTCGTGGTCTGCCAGCTTGAAGGCGGCGAGAAGATGATCACGGAAGGCGGCGGCATGTCATGGATGTCACCGAATATGCTGATGGAGACTACGACGAACGGAGGTATCGGGAAGGCATTCGGAAGGATGTTTTCGGGCGAGAAGATGTTCCAGAACGTCTATACGGCTCAGGGCGGCAGCGGAATGATCGCATTCGCATCAAGCTTCCCGGGTTCCATCAAAGCATACGAGATTGCCCCGGGACAGGAGATGATCTTCCAGAAGAGCGCGTTCTTGGCGGGCGAGGCAGGAGTAGAGCTGTCTGTATTCTTTAATAAGAAGGTAAGTTCGGGCTTGTTTGGCGGCGAGGGATTTATCATGCAGAAGATCAGCGGTTACGGTACTGTATTCGCGGAATTCGACGGGCATGTGGTAGAGTATGAGCTTACGGACGGGCAGCAGATCGTTGTTGACACCGGGCATCTTGCGGCGATGACGGCGGGATGTAAGATGGAGATCAAGAGCGTGCCGGGTGTGAAGAACATGTTGTTTGGAGGCGAAGGATTCTTCAATACTGTGATCAGCGGACCGGGCAAGGTGTGGCTGCAGACGATGCCGATCAGTAATGTGGCAGGGATACTAAGGCCCTATATGCCGTCAGGTTCCTAAGAGGATATTCCCGCGAAGCGGCGAGCCAGGTATTCATACTTGTATGGATACCTGGCTTTTATGGTTTTTATGATCAGGAGCGGAATGATCGTTCTCCCATGTGTTCCCTGCGGTATCTGCTAGGCGAACAGCCCATATAACGCTTGAAGATCTGTCCGTAATAGGCGGATGTGGAGAAGCCCGTCATGCCCGCGATCTTCGTAATGCTCTCGCCTTCCCGAAGGAGCGGCAGGCTGTTCTGGATCCTGAGGAAGAGGATATATTCGAAGATCGTCATCTTCATATATTTCTTAAAGAAACGGCAGCATTCACTCTTGCAGATGTTCACATGCTCCGCGATCTCATCTAATGTCAGTTCTCTGGCGTAGTGTTCCTGGACAAATGACAAAATATCCTTGAGCCGTGTCAGATGCTTCTGAGGCTGTTGTTCGCTGACGGGAAGGGAGCTGTAATGCAGGTAGAGCTTCTGCCAGATCTCTGTCAGGAGCAGGTGTACCTGGAGTTCATAGTCTGCCGGAGGCGTCTGTATCATCTGATAGATCTGCCGGATCTGACGGATGATGTCCCGGTGCCAGTTGGTTTCTTGCCCGAGCCGGAGAGAATGCCAGGTTTCATTCGAGATGATAAAATCTACGTACTTCGTTTGCAGGAGGCTGTTCTCATATCCGTAGATGAACCTTGGATGAAAGGTGACAGACAGGTAGTTGCAGTCTGCTCCATCCTTCATATAACCGGAATGAAGGGAATTGCTGTTGCAGAACAATCCGTCCCCTTCTTTCAGCAGGTATTTCTTATCGTTCACAGAATATTCGATCTGCCCGGACATGACCCAGGTAAGCTCGATCTCCGGATGCCAGTGCCAGGGAAAGGAATTCTGTTCGTAGGACTGTATCTTTTCAAGGCTGATATGGACGGGAAATTCATAATTCCCATGATTCTTGATCTCTTTCTGGTCTTTTTCCGTGTGTAATTGCATAGTGAATCTCCATTTCCTCAATATTCTTATACTATTATCAAATATTCTTATTGTATCAGGCGTCACATCTCATTATAATCATAAATTAGATAATGAAAATATGCAAGGGAATATATAAAGGAATATAAGAATGGAGGACACAAAGATGAAGGAGAAATTAATTCAGCAGTTTCAGGAACTGTACAAAGGGGAAGGGGAGATCCGGTCTTATTTTGCGCCGGGGCGTGTGAATCTGATCGGCGAGCACACAGATTATAACGGAGGCCATGTATTTCCATGTGCGCTGACGCTTGGAACCTACGGGATCGTAAGAAGCAGAGAGGATAGAAAGATTCGGTTCTGTTCAGCGAATTTTGAGAATCTTGGGGTTATCGAGACGAGCCTGGATGAGCTGGTTCCGGATCCGAAGGCGAACTGGACCAATTACCCGAAGGGTGTGATGTGGGCGTTCGAGAAGAGAGGATACAAGCTTACGCACGGCATGGATATTCTGATCTATGGAAATATCCCGAACGGTTCGGGGCTTTCTTCATCCGCTTCTTTAGAGGTTCTGACAGGTGTGATCTTAAAAGATATATTTGGTTTTGATGTGTCTA
Source organism: Dorea sp. 5-2 (assembly GCF_000403455.2). Taxonomy (GTDB): domain Bacteria; phylum Bacillota; class Clostridia; order Lachnospirales; family Lachnospiraceae; genus Sporofaciens. Next base: position 199,693 of record NZ_KE159781.1, read on the forward strand.
TGGTGGATATCGCGCTGATCGGTCAGGATTCTGAGAATAATTTCAACGGATGCAACTGCGGTATCATGGATCAGTTCGCCAGCGCCATGGGCAAGAAGGATCATGCGATCTTTCTGGATACCAATACCCTGCATTATGAATATGCGCCGGTGGTATTAGAGGACGCGAAGATTGTGATCACCAACAGTAAGGTAAAGCATAGCCTGGTGGATTCTGCCTATAATGACAGAAGGAATGAGTGCGAGACCGCGCTTAAAGAGCTGCAGGCGGTGACGAAGATCCAGGCATTGGGAGAACTGACGGAAGAAGAGTATGAGGCGCATAAGGACGCCATCAAGGATGAGGTAAGGCAGAAGCGCGCGAAGCATGCCGTATACGAGAACCAGCGCACGATCCGCGCGGTAGAAGCGCTGAAGGCACAGGATGTCACATTGTTTGGCAGGTTGATGAATGCGTCCCATGAGTCTCTGAGATATGATTATGAGGTTTCCTGTGAGGAGATCGATATTCTGGTGGATCTTGCCCAGGCTATGCCGGGAGTACTCGGTTCCCGCATCACGGGCGGCGGTTTCGGCGGCTGTACGGTCAGCATCGTTAAGAATGATACGGTGGATACATTTATCCGTGAGATTGGAAAGACCTATCAGGAGAAGGTCGGACATGAAGCGGAGTTCTATGTAGTTGACATCGGCGACGGAGCGGGTGTTCTGTAGATCAGGCGCAGACGGGAATTACATAAACAGAAGTGGAGGAAAAGAGAAGATGTTAAGTGAGAATATCAGAAAATTGGTAGAATACGGCATTCAGACGGGGCTTGTTCCGGAGACGGAGCGTATCTATACAACGAACCTCCTGTTGGAGATGTTCCGGGAAGACGACTATGAGGATGTTGAAGTTAAAACGGATGCAGATACGATAGAATTGGAGCCTGTGCTGAAGGAGCTGCTGGATGAAGCAGTAAAGCGCGGTATCATTGAGGACAGTATAGGCTACAGAGACTTATTTGACACGAAACTGATGAATTGTCTGGTTCCAAGGCCGGCGCAGGTACAGGAGACATTTGCGAAGAAGTATGAGATCTCGCCCAGGGAAGCGACAGAATATTATTACAAGTTGAGCCAAGACAGCGACTATATCCGCCGCTATCGTGTGAAGAAGGATATGAAGTGGAAGGTAGATTCCCCGTACGGAGAGATCGATATTACGATCAATCTGTCCAAGCCGGAGAAGGATCCCAAGGCGATTGCGGCGGCAAGGAACGCCAAGGCGAGCAGCTATCCGAAGTGCCTGCTCTGTATGGAGAATGAAGGCTATGCCGGACGCCTGAATCATCCGGCGAGAGAGAATCACAGGATCATCCCCATCACCATCAATGACAGCAAATGGGGATTCCAGTACTCTCCGTATGTCTATTACAATGAGCACTGTATCGTATTTAACGGGCAGCATGTACCGATGAAGATTGAGAAGGCGGCATTTATCAAGCTGTTTGATTTCATCAAGCTGTTTCCGCATTATTTCCTGGGATCCAATGCGGATCTTCCGATCGTGGGCGGCTCGATCTTAAGCCACGATCATTTCCAGGGCGGTAACTACACCTTCGCCATGGCGAAGGCGCCGATCGAGAAGACGGTAAGCATCCCGGGATACGAGGATGTGGAAGCCGGGATCGTGAAATGGCCGCTGTCTGTCCTTCGGATCAGAAGCAAGGATGAGAAGCGCCTGATCGAGCTTGCAGACCATGTGCTTGGCGCGTGGAGAGGCTACACGGACGAGGATGCGTTCATCTATGCAGAGACAGACGGTGAACCGCACAATACGATCACACCGATCGCAAGAAAGGTAGAGGATACATACGAGTTGGATCTGACTCTGAGGAATAATATTACGACAGAGGAGCATCCGCTGGGGGTTTATCATCCGCACGCACAGTATCATAACATCAAGAAGGAGAACATCGGGCTGATCGAGGTTATGGGGCTTGCAGTCCTGCCGTCCAGATTGAAGGAAGAGATGGAGATCCTGGCAGATTACCTTGTGGAAGGCAAGGATGTTAAGACCAATGAGAAGATAGAGAAGCACGCCCGGTGGGTAGAAGGATTCCTGCCGAAGTATGACAGCATTACCCGGGAAAATGTGATGGATGTGCTGAAGGAAGAGATTGGGATCACGTTCACTCATGTACTGGAGGATGCCGGTGTGTATAAGTGTACAGAAGAAGGCAGAAAGGCATTCCTGAAGTTTATCAGTACACTGTAAAAAACTTAGCGCGGTATTTGTGCCGAATCCGGTCAGCGCAGTCTGTTGCGCTGACCGGATTCGGTACTGATCTTTTCATTTAATGCAATTCAAAATTCTTATAGGCTTCACCGTCCAGATTCTTCCACGTGAACACTCCGTTTTCCAACATCATATAGCCGCGTTGGCTTCCGTCTTTTGGGATGGAGACTGAACCGGGGTTCAGGTAGTACCTGCCGTTGAATTCCTCTGCGGTCGGAACGTGAGTGTGTCCGTGGAGCAGGATATCTCCTGGCTTCAGCATGGGCGGATTGGCGGTGTTGTGGTTGTGTCCGTGTGTCGCGAAGATCATGTGCCCTTGCTCATACAGGATGCAGTAATCCGCAAGGATCGGAAAGTCAAGCACCATCTGGTCTACGTCTGTATCACAGTTACCCCGGACGCAGAGGATCTCCTCTTTTCTGGCGTTGAGAAGTTCTATGACTTCCGGAGGGGCGTATCCTTTGGGAAGGTCGTTTCTGGGACCGTGGTAGATGAGATCGCCTAGAAGAAGCAGTTTATCAGGCTGTTCTGTGTCATACTGTCTTAGAAGCTCTTTCAGATAAAAGGCGCTTCCGTGAATGTCGGATGCAATCATTAGTTTCATGGTAATTTTCCCTTTCTGTAGCTTTATAATGTTGTGGATAAGTTTTTTGTATCTGCTTTATTTAGTATAGCGGATTTGAAGGAAAGACTCAATCTTTTCGTGAAAGTATGCTATAATTCATTAGAAAAGTATCAGATTCAGAGCAGAAAGAAAAAGAGCAGTTCTGAAAAAATCGAACTGCTCTGAATGTGATTCTTTTCGATTGTACCAATTCGCGGACATTTTGCCGAGAAACGTATGGGGATAGTATCCTTCCCTTTTAGTGAAAACGCTGAAGTCCTGCTTGGAAATTGGACATATGAAAAACTTTTTTAGGCTGATTGCTTAAACGAATCCAATAAAAGGGGATGCTTCGCAGACCTTCTTGCGGAGGTCTTTGAAAAACGATATTCAGTAGCAGTGGCTCTTTATCAGGAAGTGCCATATGTCCTTCCGATGTGTTGCATACTGCAGCATCCACATTCCGGGCAGATATGGATATCTAAGTTCCAGACTGTTTTCAGAAGTTCTGCCATGGACAGATGGATATATTTCGCTTTGAAACGCTGGCACCCCTGGAGCTTAAAGATCAGTTTTAGGTTTCTGGCCTTATACCGGTTATTTAGAAAGCCATAGTACCGGATTTTCTGAAAACCGGATGGCAGCACATGCATCAGGTAGCGCCGGATGAATTCTGTATGGTCCAGGGTGATCTGGCGCTTTGGTTCACCGGATATCTTCCCTCTGGCGGAAAAAGTGACCGTATCATCGGAAACGGAAAGGATCCGGCTGTTAGAAATAGCAATCTTGTGGGTATAACGCCCGAGGTATTCAATGGCATTGCCAAAACCGTTAAAGGTCTCTTTGATGTAGGGGCACCAGTCCATTCCATAAAGGCTGTTTTTCCATTCTTTCCAGTGATAGGAATTACGCAGCTTTTCACAGGAAGAAGAAAATGTAAGTACGCCGTTTTCGTAAAGAGAGGAAAGGCAGGCCATATATTTTCCTTTAAATTTGTCCCTCAGTACTTCTGTGCGGATAAAAAAGCTTTTGGAAGATTTTCGGATCTTCCCGTCTTTCGTAAGCCCGCCGCCGGAGACGATGCAGTGCATGTGCACATGGTAACCCAGCTCCTGGTTCCATGTGTGGAGCACCTGGATGATACCGGGTGTTGCCCCAAGCCACTTCTTATCGGCAGATAATTCCAGAAGTGTTTCAGCGCAGCATCTGTGCAGCAGCCCATACAAAAGCTTTTGATTGCAGTAGAGAAGAGGGTTTAATTGATGGGGAAGCGTAAAGACGACATGAAAGTAAGGGGTATCAATGACCTCGGCCTTTCGCTTATCCACCCAGATTTCTTTCAGGACAGCCTGGCAGTTGGGGCAGTTACGGTTGCGGCAGGAGTTGTTATGTATTTCCACGTGTCCGCAATCCGTACACTGGCTTAAGTTTACGCCAAGCTTGCCGGATTTACAGTTTAAGATGGCATGTGCAGCTTTCTGTTGTACATCGGTCTGGTGATCGCTTTGGGCAGAATAGCTATCATAGGATTGTTCGAATATCTGCCGGATCTTGTAACTACTCATGGGAAACACCAGCCATACGGTCAAGAGGGCTGACAGCCTGCCGGATGGAATTGCCGGAAAGATGGACGTAGATCGTGGTGGACAGCAGGGATTTATGCCCCATAAGAGCTTTTATGGTAAGCAGATCCGTACCGTTTTCATACAGGTGTGTACCGAAAGCATGGCGGAAAGAATGACAGGTAAGCCTGCGTTCCCATCCAAGCCTGTCCTCGTGGGCATGAATGTGCCTTGAGAGGAAAAAGGTATCAATGGGGCTGTCCTCGCCGCGCTGCTTCGGGAAGAGATATCCCATAGGCCGTCCACATGCAAACCAGTACTGAGACAGAAGGTCAAGGGCCAATTTTGAAAGAATGGCATAGCGGTCATTCCTGCTTTTTGAGTGTGTGATGTGGAGGCGCATATTTTTGCGGCTGACATCTTCATAGCGGAGCCGGCAGACCTCACCGATGCGAAGGCCGGAAGAATACAGGAGGGTAACCATAGCCTTAGGCTTTAAATCAGGCATGGAAGAAATAAACTGCCAG
>NZ_KE159781.1:205270-338524 GCF_000403455.2 Dorea sp. 5-2
CCCAAAAGAGGCGGTGGACGGATAAAAAAATAAAATATGTAGTTGTTGAGTAGAAAAATCCATGGTAAACTAAACATAGCAGTTGGCGGTTTGTGTTTATTATTGTGATAGGAGTATCTCAATAATACAACATATATTCAAAAACTGCTACTTTTTTTGAAAAAAGTGGTGGTTTCACGTACTTAGGGCTAGCCGTCGCGGTAGCGACTTGGTACAATTTATGATAGTTGCAGGAGATTTCGCGGATGGCAGAAAAGCAGACGCCATGTGCGAAAGTAATCTGAGAGTACAGGAAGATAAGGGGAGGTATGGCTATGGAGAAAGATACGTCTGGCACCATTCGGCGCGCGGAGCGCTTTCAGATGATCTTGATCGGAGAGGGAATGATGATCGGCGGGATCGCAGGGCTTGTGATCGTATTGTACAGGATCGTCCTGGAATGTGCCGGGATCTGGCTGGATCGGATCCTGGAATTCTGCGGGAAGGATCCGATCAGGATTGCCGGCTGGTTTCTGGTATTGCTTCTGTTGGCGTGGCTTGTGGGGAGGCTTGTGAAGTACGAACCGATGATATCGGGCAGCGGAATCCCGCAGCTTGAAGGAGAGATGACCGGAAAGCTTGACCAGAAATGGTGGCGGGTGCTTCCGGCAAAGTTTTTCGGAGGGTTCTTGTGTCTTCTTGGCGGGCTGGCGCTTGGAAGAGAAGGACCGTCGATCCAGCTTGGGGCTATGGTGGGGAAAGGTGTCTCCAAGGGACTGGACAGAGGGACGACAGAAGAACGGTTTCTTCTGACCTGCGGTGCAAGCGCGGGACTTGCCGCGGCATTCCATGCCCCGCTCGCCGGGGTGATGTTTTCGTTGGAAGAGGTTCATAAGAATTTCTCAGTGTCGGTATTGGTATCGGTTATGACAGCTTCGCTCACGGCAGACTTCATGGCGTCCACGGTGATGGGGGTGGAATCGGTGTTCCAGTTTGAGATCATCAGGGCTTTGCCGCAGGAATACTATGGAATGATCCTTGCCCTTGGGATTGTATTGGGTGTGCTGGGGGCATTCTATAACTGGTTTACATTGAAGGTGCAGGCAGTTTACCGCAGCGCGAAGCGTTTCAGTGTGACACAGAAGCTGATGGTTCCTTTCTTATGCGCGGGTGTGCTTGGATTTACGATGCCGGAGTTCTTAGGAAGCGGGCATGCATTGCTTGATTATCTGACGACGGAAGATGTATTGCTAGGAACGGTTCTGTTTATTTTTGCCGGACGGTTTCTCTTTTCGGCAGTCTGCTTCGGGTCGGGGGCGCCGGGCGGCATCTTCTTTCCGCTGCTGGTTCTGGGAGGTTACATCGGCGGTGCGTTCGCGACGGTGTGCGTGCAGTACACAGGATTGGATATGATGTATATCAATAACTTTGTCGTGCTGGCTATGGCAGGATATTTTGCGGCGATCGTGCGTGCGCCGCTGACAGGCATTATACTGATTTTTGAGATGACGGGTTCTATGAGCCAGATGCTGACGCTGTCCATCGTGTCCGTTGTAGCATACATGGCGGCGACGCTGCTTAAGTCGAAGCCCATCTATGAGAGTCTTCTGGAAAGGATCTTAGAACAGCGGGGCAAAGAGCCGGAGGGGAAGCGCGGACAGAAGGTGCTGACTAATTTTGTAGTGCTTCAAGGCTCTGTCCTTGAGGAGGCGTTGGTAAGCGACATTGAATGGCCGAACAACTGTCTTCTCGTGGCGATCCAACGGGGATCGGATGAGATCATTCCAAGAGGAAGGACAAGGCTGCAGACAGGGGATGTGCTTGTAGCGATGACGGATGAGCCAGATGTACCTGCGGTGCATGATGAGATGGAGCGATTGTGCCGGGAAGTGATCTAGTTCGTCATCCGGATGTGGCGCCGGTGCATGTTTGAAAATTCATTTCCGCCATCTGCACGCCGATACGCATATTTTTGCCGGTTTTTCTACAGACTAGTCAAAGACCCGCTGCAAGCAACGGGGTATTTGACCTTTGCGGCAGTCGCCAAATGTGTATGTAAACATGCCCGCTTGGCTCGTTGTTCGCGGGAATAGAAAATGTAGAAAGAAGGCATAGGATTATGGATGAACAGACGATCACACTTTTGAAGGAATGCAATTCAGGCTGCAAGATGGCGGTTGGCAGTATATGCCAACTGAAAGAATTTGTCAGGAACGCGGCATTAGGGGAAGTCATGGAGGCATCTAAGAAGCAGCATAAGGAGTTGGAAGAAGAATCTGCAAAGCTTCTGCGAGAAGGTGGAGAGACCGAGAAGCAGAAAGATAAGCTGGCGGCAGCATTTTCATGGATCACGACAGAGGTGAAGATGATGGTTCAGGATGACAGTACACAGATCGCCAAGGTCCTGATGAATGGGTGCAACATGGGGATCCAGTCCGTCAGCGAATGTATGAATAAGTGCCCGGAGGCGTCGCATGCGAGCGTTTCTCTTGCGAAGAAGCTGGTAAAATGCGAAGAAAAACTCATGGAAGATTTGAAGAAGTTTTTGTAAGAAATGAGAAAAACTTCTTGAAATTTACTGAGCAGTGTGATAATATATAAGGCAAATTTTAAAAATTTAATCTAGTAAAGCGTTGAAAGAGACTCTGTCCTTTGGAACTTGACAGGAATGAGGCGTCACCGACTGAGAGCGCCTCTTGAGGAATAAGGACAATAGGGAACACTCTGGAGCAGACCGGTTGAACTTAAGTAGGCCGGTACGTGAACGCGCGTTAAGCGTAAGAGGGGAATCCTGAAGCGCCGGATTTTAAACCGGCGGGGATTCAATGCGGGTGGTACCGCGGATAAGTGCAAGATATCCGTCCCGGAATACAGTCATGTATTCCGGGATTTTTTACGTTCTGGATCGTTTGGGATGCATGGCATGAAACCAAAGGACTCTTGATAACGTAAAGAGTCCGACACAGCAAGAAGGAGGACGATCATGGATTATTTAACAGGTGTAAGACAGAAAGAGACATTGGAGATCAGCGAGCTGCTTCTAAATGCAGAAGCGGGGCAGAAGGTTCATGTCAATGGGGCAGTCCATACGATCCGCGACATGGGGACGGTAGCATTTGTGATCTTAAGAAAAAGAGAAGGGCTGCTTCAGTGTGTCTATGAGGAAGGGATCGCGGGATTTGAACTGAACGGCATCAAAGAAGCGGCAACCGTAGAGATAGAAGGAACACTGGAGAAAAACGAGAAGGCGCCGAACGGCATAGAGATCCGTATGGAGAAGCTTCGGATCTTAAGTGAACCGGCAGACGAGAGGATGCCCCTTGCGATCTCCAAGTGGAAACTAAAGACATCTCTGGAGGCGAAGCTGAATTACCGCGCCATTTCTCTCAGAAACGTGAGGGAACGCGCGAAATTCAGGATTCAGGAGGGACTGATCCGAGCGTTTCGGGATTTCCTTTACAGCCAGGGATTTACAGAGATCCACACTCCGAAGATCGGTGCGAAAGGAGCGGAGGGCGGAGCCAATATCTTCAAGCTTGATTATTTCCACCGTCCGGCAGTGTTGGCACAGAGCCCGCAGTTCTATAAGCAGATGATGGTGGGCGTGTTCGACCGGGTATTCGAAACGGCGCCTGTGTTCCGTGCGGAGAAGCACAACACGAAGCGTCACCTGAATGAATATACCAGCCTGGATCTTGAGATGGGATATATTGATGGATTCGAGGATATCATGGCGATGGAAACGGGGTATTTACAGTATGCCATGAGGCTGCTTTCCTCGGATTATGCGAAAGAGCTGCAGATCCTTGACATTACGCTGCCGAAGGTCGGGCAGATTCCCGCGGTGAGATTCCATGAGATCAAGGAGGCGGTGTCTGAGAAGTACGGACATAAGATGAGGAATCCGTTTGACTTAGAACCGGAGGAAGAGCAGTTGATCAGTCGGTATGCGAAGGAAGAGTGGGACAGTGATTTCGTATTTGTGACCCATTATCCGTCTAAGAAGCGCCCGTTCTATGCGATGGACGATCCGGAGGATACAAGGTACACTCTGAGTTTCGATCTTTTGTTTAGGGGAATGGAGGTCACTACGGGCGGTCAGAGGATCCATGATCACCGGATGCTGACAGAGAAGATTGAGGCAAGAGGGATGACGGAAGAGGGGATGGAGGATTATCTGGCTGCATTCAAGCATGGGATGCCGCCCCACGGAGGGCTTGGGATCGGGCTGGAACGACTGACGATGAAGCTTGCCGGGGAGGATAATGTGCGGGAGACGACCTTATTCCCGCGGGATCTGAGCAGGCTCGAACCTTAAAGCCCTAGGGAAAGTGTAGTGTAAGAAGTAAAGGAGGATCGATATGGCAAATAAAATCTCAGATGAAACGATAGAATATGTAGGAATTCTGGCAAAATTAGAACTGTCCGGTGAGGAGAAGGAGAATGCCAAGGCGGATATGGAGACGATGCTGGATTATATAGACATTTTAAATGAATTGGACACGGACGGAGCGGAGCCTATGTCGCATGTGTTTCCGGTCCATAATGTATTCAGGGAGGATGTGGCAAGAGATGTGGACGGAAGCGCTGATACCCTTGCCAATGCGCCGCTTAAGAAGGACAACAGCTTCAAGGTTCCCAAAACGATCGGATAGGAGGTGCCGGGGATGGATATAACAAGCTTGACAGCAGTAGAATTGGGAAGAAGGATCAAGGCAAAAGAGATCTCTGCGGTGGATGCGGTAAAAGCCTCGCTGGATCAGATAGAAAGAGTCGAGAAGGACGTGCACAGCTTTGTGACCGTTGACAGGGAAGGGGCGCTGAGACGGGCGAAAGAGGTGCAGAAGCAGATTGACGACGGAAGCCTTACCGGGCCGTTGGCGGGAGTGCCGGCGGCGATCAAGGATAACATATGTACGAAGGGGATGCGGACTACCTGCAGCTCGAAGATTCTTGAGAATTTCACGCCCCGATTTACGGCAGAAGCAGTCAGGAACCTTGAGAAGGCGGGAGCAGTCGTCATCGGGAAGACGAACATGGATGAATTTGCCATGGGAAGCACGACCGAGACTTCGTATTTTGGGGTGACAAGGAATCCCTGGAACCTTGCGCATGTTCCGGGCGGATCTTCCGGCGGTTCCTGTGCTGCGGTTGCGGCGGAGGAATGCCCGTATACACTGGGGTCTGACACGGGCGGTTCCATCCGTCAGCCCAGTGCGTTCTGCGGAGTGGTGGGCATCAAGCCGACTTACGGTACGGTGTCCCGTTACGGATTGGTTGCATACGGCTCGTCGCTGGATCAGATCGGTCCGGTCGCGAAGGATGTGACAGACTGTGCTGCGATCCTGGAAGTGATCGCCTCTTATGACCCCAAGGACAGCACCTCCATGGAACGGGCGAGGTATGATTTTACAAGCGCTTTGGTAAATGATGTAAAAGGAATGCGGATCGGCATCCCTAAGGAATATTTTGGAGAAGGGCTGGATGCGGAGGTCAAAGAGAAGATCCTGGAGGCAGTCAGGGTATTGGAAGAACGGGGTGCAGCGGCGGAAGAATTCGACTTAAGCCTGGTTCCCTATGCGATCCCGGCTTACTATGTGATAGCGTCGGCGGAAGCAAGTTCGAACCTGTCCCGGTTTGACGGTGTCAAATACGGATATCGTTCAGAAGATTACGAAGGACTTCATAACATGTATAAGAAGACTCGTTCCGAAGGCTTTGGGGCGGAGGTGAAGCGCCGGATCATGCTGGGGTCTTTTGTCTTAAGTTCCGGATACTATGACGCGTATTACCTGAAAGCGCTGCGGACGAAGGCATTGATCAAGCAGGCGTTTGACCAGGCATTCGAGAAATATGACATGATCGTCGCACCGGCGTCTCCGACGACGGCGCTGAAGTTGGGGCATAGCCTGAGCGATCCGATGAAAATGTATCTGGGCGATATCTACACAGTCTCTGCGAACCTGGCAGGACTGCCGGGGATCAGCATTCCGGTGGGAACGGATTCAAAGGGGCTGCCGGTGGGAATGCAGATCATCGGAAATTGTTTCGAGGAAAATAAGATCATCCGGGCGGCATATACATTTGAGCAGACGCGTGCCTATGAAAGACCGGATCTGGTGAAACGGCAGGCAGAGAAAAAAGCTGTGGCCGAAGCACAGGCGGAAGGAGGCGAAGCATAATGGCAAAACAGTATGAGACAGTCATCGGACTGGAAGTTCACGTAGAGCTTGCGACCAGAACGAAGATCTTCTGTTCCTGCAGCACGGAATTCGGAGGCGCCCCCAACACGCATACCTGTCCGGTATGTACGGGGATGCCGGGTTCCCTGCCTGTATTAAATAAGAAGGTAGTGGAATACGCCGTGGCTATCGGACTGGCGACAAATTGTGAGATTACGAGGGTCTGTAAATTCGACCGCAAGAACTATTTCTACCCGGATAATCCGCAGAACTATCAGATTTCTCAGCTGTATCTTCCCATTGCAAGGAATGGTTATGTAGAGATAGAAGCAGGCAGCACGAAGAAAAAGATCCGCATTCATGAGATGCATATGGAGGAAGACGCCGGGAAACTGATCCATGACGAGTGGGACGATACTTCGCTGGTAGACTACAACCGAAGCGGAGTTCCGCTTGTGGAGATCGTATCAGAGCCGGATATGCGTTCGGCGGATGAGGTGATCGCCTATCTGGAAAAGCTTCGTACGATCATCCAATACCTGGGCGCGTCGGACTGTAAACTCCAGGAAGGCTCCATGCGGGCGGACGTCAACCTGTCTGTGCGGGAAACAGGCGCAAAGTTATTCGGAACGAGGACAGAGATGAAGAACCTGAACTCCTTCAAGGCGATCGCAAGAGCCATAGAAGGAGAGCGGGAACGGCAGATCGAGTTGTTAGAAGCGGGGAAATCCGTGGTCCAGGAGACCAGGCGGTGGGATGACAACAAGGAATCGTCTTATGCCATGCGTTCGAAGGAGGACGCACAGGATTACCGCTATTTCCCGGAGCCGGATCTTGTGCCTATCGTGATCAGCGATCAGTGGCTGGAACAGATCCGCGCAAGACAGCCGGAGCTTCGGAGCGAGAAGCTTGAGCGATATAAGAAAGAATTCGATATTCCTGAGTATGATGCAGAGATCATCACCGGCTCCAGGCATATGGCGGATCTCTTTGAGAAGGCTTCTGCAATCTGTGGGAAGCCTAAGAAGGTGTCCAACTGGCTGATGGTGGAGACGCTGCGCCTGTTAAAGGACCGCGGGATGGAGCCAGAGGATCTGGCGTTTTCACCGGAAAACCTGGCAAAGCTTGTGAACCTGACGGAAAGCCGTGCGATCAACAGCTCGGTTGCGAAAGAAGTATTTGAGAAGATATTTGCAGAGGATGTCGATCCGGAAGTCTATGTGGAAGAACATGGGCTTAAGACGGTCAATGACGAAGGGGCGCTGGAAGAAGCGCTTAAGAAGGTGATCGCTGACAATCCGCAGGCGGTGGAAGATTACCGCGGCGGAAAGGAAAAGGCGCTTGGCGCTCTGGTGGGACAGACGATGAAGGCAATGAAAGGCAAGGCGGATCCGGGGACCGTGAACCAGAAGTTAAGGGAGATCATACGCAGCAAAGATGTGTGAGAATGTGTAAAATGCCCGTAAATCGAATGCATGGAAGCAAAAGATTTGTCAGATTTAGGGGTGCCATTTGCCAGTGGATGTGATATGATATGAATGGACATATAATGAATATGAATAATCTGTATAGATAAATGGAATAACAGATTATTTATAAAGCAGAGAAAAAGGAGATGCTATATGGGAGGATTTTTTGGCGTTGCATCAAAAAGGGATTGTGTACTAGAGCTTTTTTATGGTGTGGATTATCATTCACATCTTGGGACGCGGCGGGGCGGAATGGCGACCTTTGGGGAGGATGGTTTTAACCGAGCGATCCATAACATTGAAAATTCTCCGTTCCGGACGAAGTTCGACCGGGACGTCGGGGAGATGAAGGGGAACATTGGGATCGGGTGTATATCGGATTTTGAGCCGCAGCCGCTTCTGATCTGTTCCAGGCTTGGAAGCTTCGCCATCACGACAGTGGGGAAGGTCAATAACTATGAAGAGCTTCTGAGACAGCTGTATGATAATGCCCGTTCCCATTTTCAAGAGATGACGAACGGACAGGTGAATGTGACGGAGCTGATCGCGGCGTTGATCTGTGAGAAGGATTCGATCGTGGAAGGGATCGAGTATGTTCAGGATATCGTAGAGGGATCTATGACGCTGCTTCTTATGACGAAGGACGGCATCTATGCGGCGCGGGACCGTTACGGGAGGACGCCGCTGGTGGTAGGGCATAAGGAAGATGCGTACTGTGTGTCTTTCGAGAGCCACGCGTATATCAATCTGGGGTATAGGGATTACAAGGAATTAGGCCCGTCGGAGATCGCCTATATCACCCCGGAAGGCGTGGAGACTCTTCGGGAACCCCGCAAGGAGATGCGGATCTGTTCCTTCCTGTGGGTTTATTACGGGTATCCGACTTCGGCATATGAAGGAGTCAACGTAGAAGAGATGCGGTATAAGTGCGGAAGTATGCTCGCGAAGCGTGACGGAGACAGTGTGCATCCGGACGTAGTGGCAGGCGTGCCGGATTCCGGTATTGCCCATGCGATCGGCTATGCCAATGAATCAGGGATTCCGTATGCCAGGCCTTTCATCAAATATACACCGACCTGGCCGAGGTCATTCATGCCTTCGAACCAGGATCAGCGTAATCTGATCGCGCGTATGAAGCTGATACCGGTACAGGCGTTGATCGAGAATAAGAAGCTTCTGCTGATCGATGATTCTATTGTGCGGGGAACACAGCTGCGGGAGACGACAGAATTCCTGTACAACAGCGGTGCGAAGGAAGTGCATGTCCGTCCGGCATGCCCGCCGCTTCTGTACGGATGTAAGTATCTGAATTTCTCTCGTTCTAAGTCGGAGATGGAGCTGATCACGCGGCAGATGATCAAGAAGCGTGAGGGTGAAGACTGTCCGCAGGAGGTGTTGGACGAGTATGCCAACCCATGTTCCTGCAGGTATGCACAGATGCTTGAGGACATCCGGCAGAAGCAGAATTTCACGACGCTTAGATTTCACAGGCTGGATGATCTGTTGGAATCTATCGGGATCGAGCCTTGCAAGGTGTGCACATATTGCTTCAATGGAAAAGAATAGGCATATATCTTCTTTAGATTCATAGGAATATACAAAGTAAGCAGAAGGGAAAGAATGGGTAAGAGCAAGATGTCTAAAGCAGGAAGATTGCTGTGTATGGTATTGTCTATGGTTCTTCTGGCAGGATGTTCTTCTTCGAACCCGGAAGCGGGAGCCGGTAAGAAGGAGCAAAAAGAAGAGCAGGGACAGACGGAGGAAACATCCGGGGAACAGGCAGATAAGAGCAGATCGGATGACGCGGGCGCGCCGGAGGTACAGGAACCTACGGAGGAAGAAAAAAGAGAGGCGCAGATCGAAGAGCTTCTTGGTAATATGAGCCTGGAAGATAAAGTATCACAGTTGTTTTTTGTGAATCCGGAAGCATTGACCGGAGTAGGGGTAGCCGTGCAGGCGTCAGATGCAACGAGATCTGCCATGGAGTCTTATCCTGTCGGAGGAGTTATCTTGTTTTCGGCAAATATAGAGAATGAGGAACAACTTCGGACGATGACTTCGAATCTCCACGCCTATAGTAAATACCCATTGTTCCTGGGGATAGATGAAGAAGGCGGGCGTGTGGCAAGGATTGCGGGCAGCGGTTCGATAGATGTGCCGGTTTTTCCGGATATGCAGGAGATTGGGAATACACAGGATCCTGAGGAGGCATACCGGGTAGGAGAGACCATTGGCAGATATGTAAAAGAGTTGGGATTTAATGTAGATTTCGCTCCGGTGGCGGACGTGGCGTCAAATCCGGATAATCAGGTGATCGGTTCACGCTCTTTTGGGAGTGACGCCGGTCTGGTGTCGCAGATGGTTGCGCGGGAAGTGCAGGGAATGCAGGAGCAGGGAGTCAGCGCGTCACTGAAACATTTCCCAGGACACGGAGATACCTCTGAAGACAGCCATGCAGAGATGGCAGTATCAAAAAAGACGGCAGATGAGCTGAGAAATATGGAATTCCTGCCCTTCAAGGCGGGGATTGAAGCAGGAGTGGATATGGTGATGATAGGACATATATCAGTGCCTGCGATCACGGGCAGCGACATACCGGCTTCTCTGTCGGAACAGATCATTACCGGCTGTCTCAGAGAGGAGCTGGGGTATCAGGGGATCGTTGTGACAGATTCTATGAGTATGGGAGCGATCGTGAATACTTATACTTCGGCGGATGCGGCGGTCAGAGCGCTTCAGGCAGGATGCGATATGCTTCTGATGCCGCAGGATTTCCAGGCTGCGCGTCAGGCAGTCCTGGATGCGGTGAAGGATTCGGTACTCTCAGAGGAACGGCTTGATGAATCCCTCCGCAGGATATTCAGGGTAAAACTGCGTCAGCAGTAAATAGCTATATTTAACTATATTTAATAAGTAACGTTACGGATCATGGAATGGTAACGTTACTTTTTGTATGTTTTAATTTATGATAGTTTTATAAAGAATAGATTTCTCTTCTGGTATCATACATGATATAATGATTGCGTATAAAAGGGAAAGATACTTATGGAGGAGCTGTATGGGCGGATTTGTCACATTAGAGGATGTTAAGAAGAGATACCGTATGGGCGAGGTAGAGATCATGGCGGCGGACGGGATTGATTTCGAGATCGACCGGGGAGAGTTTGCCGTAGTGGTAGGGCCAAGCGGGGCAGGAAAGACGACGGTCTTGAATATACTGGGAGGAATGGATACGGCGTCGGAGGGGCGGGTGATCGTGGACGGGCAGGATATCACGGCTTATTCACAGAAGCGGCTCACGGCTTACCGGAGGGACGACATTGGTTTCGTGTTCCAATTCTATAATCTGATCCCGAATCTGACTGCGCTTGAGAATGTGGAGTTGGCGCTGCAGATCTGTAAGGATCCCATGGATGCGAGAGAAGTACTTATCGAAGTGGGGTTGGGGGAGCGTCTTGATAATTTTCCCGCCCAGTTATCCGGAGGGGAACAGCAGAGGGTGTCTATTGCGAGGGCGCTGGCGAAGAATCCGAAGATCCTGCTTTGTGACGAGCCGACGGGAGCGCTTGATTATAACACGGGAAAGGCGATCCTGAAGCTTCTGCAGGATACC
Source organism: Dorea sp. 5-2 (assembly GCF_000403455.2). Taxonomy (GTDB): domain Bacteria; phylum Bacillota; class Clostridia; order Lachnospirales; family Lachnospiraceae; genus Sporofaciens. The sequence continues at coordinate 216,514 of NZ_KE159781.1, forward strand.
TGCCGGAGCAAGGGGATGACGGTTATTCTGATCACGCATAATTCTGCGATCGCGCCGATGGCGGACCGTGTGGTCAAGATCAAGAACGGCCGTGTGTCGGATATTCTGAGAAACCGGCATCCGGTGCCGGTTGAGACCATTGAGTGGTAGAGCGTGCGGGAGAAGAAGATGGTAAATAAGACAGGGAAAAAGATAAAGAAGGCTACAAGAAAAGATTTTTATATGGAGATCAGAAAGAGTCCGGGCAGATTTCTGTCGATCCTTTTTATTGTTGCGCTTGGAGTCGCGTTCTTCTCGGGGATCCGCGCCGCAGAACCGGATATGAGGCTGAGCGGAGATTCTTATTTTGATGAAGCCGAACTTATGGATATCAAGGCGATCTGTACTTATGGTATTACGGATGAGGATATCCGTGCCATGGAATGTACGGACGGCGTTGCGCGGGCGGAAGGCGCATACAGTGCGGATTTTCTCTATAGTGCAAAGGACGAGCAGCAGGTTCTCCATGTCATGTCGCTGCAGGAGAAGATGAACCGGGTGACGGTGAGTAAGGGGCGGCTTCCGGAGAAAGCCGGGGAGTGCCTTGCGGACGATAATTCTGATTTCAAGATCGGGGACAAGATTGAATTGAAGTCAGGGACGGACGATGATATTTCGGATACGCTGAAGGAAGACACCCTTGAAGTGGTGGGGCTTGGGAACAGTCCATGCTATCTGTCATACGGAAGAGGGAGTTCGACGGTCGGCGACGGAAGTATCCGGGCGTTTCTTGCCGTACCGGAGGAAACTTTCGATATGGATGTATTCACGGAGGTTTATCTCCAGGTGGAAGGCGCGAAGACTCTGCTTGCATTTACCGACGCGTACGACGGTCAGATCGAGGAAGTTCTTGAGCGTGTGGAGGAACTTACGGAGGAACGCGCTGTGGTCCGTCAGGACAGCCTGAAAGCCGAGGCGAACGAGAAACTCGCCGAGGCGAAAGAAGAGCTGGAAGAAGGAAAGGAAGAAGCGAGGAAGGAGCTTGCGGATGCAGAAGAGAAGATCGCGGACGCAGAACGGCAGCTTGCGGATGCGAGGGTACAGATTGAAGACGGCAGGAAGCAGATCGCGGATGCAAGGTCGACTCTTAGTTCCAAGCAGAAAGAACTGGATTCTGCGAGAGCCGGGTACCGGTCAGGGCTTGCACAGTTAAATGACGGTAAGGCAGCATATGAGCAGGGGCTTGCACAGTTTGAAGCGGCAAGACCAGACGCGGAGGCGCAAATTGCGGCGGGAAGGCAGCAGTTGGATGGTCTGCAGGCGCAGATCGCGGCGGATGAACAGACTTATCAGGCTGTATTGGGACAGATCGCCGCGGTAAAAGCGCAGATCGAAGCGATCCAGGCGCAGGCGGGAAGGACGGCGGGCGGTACAAAAGGAGAGGAGGATCCGGGAGATTCCGAAGAGGGGAACGATCCGGGCGGTTCCGAAGGCGGTGATACTCCGGGCAGCCCGGAAGTTGAGATACCGGCGGAACTTTTAAACCAGCTTGCCGAGCTTGAGCAAACGGCGCAGATGCTTGCCATGAAGATAGAAGGGCAGCGTCAGGCTTACGCATCGGGAACTGCCGAACTGGACGCAAGCCAGAAGCAGTTAGACGACACGGCGGCGCAGCTTGCCGCCACCAAGGCGCAGCTTTCGGCGGCAGAAGCAGAGCTTGCTTCGGTGCCTGCTCAGCTGTCTTCGGGACAGAAGCAGATCAATGCAGGCTGGAGCGAGATAAAGAAGCAGGAGGCGAAGCTTGCCGACGGAGAGGCAGAGATCGTCTCCAATGAAGCGAAGCTTGCCGATGCGAAGCAGGAATATGAGGAGGGCAAGGCGGAAGCAGAGGCTGAGATTGCCGACGGGGAAGAGAAGATTGCCGATGCAGAAGCGGATATTGCGGATATCGGTTTGCCTAAGTGGTACGTGTACGACCGCAGCACGCTGATCGAGTACAGCGGCTTCGGAGAGAACGCAGAACGTCTCGGAGCGATCGGGCGGGTGTTTCCGGTTCTGTTCTTCCTGGTGGCAGCGCTCATCAGCCTGACCAGTATGACGCGTATGGTGGAGGAGCAGCGCACATCCATCGGGACGATGAAAGCCCTTGGCTACGGCAAAGGTGCGATCGCATCCAAGTACATCGGGTATGCGCTGTTAGCTACGGCGGGGGGAAGTATCTTAGGCGTCCTTGCCGGGGAGAAGATCCTCCCATATATCATTGTCTACGCCTATGGGATATTATACCAGCATTTACCGCAGATCCTTGTGCCTTATGACTGGGGATATGCGGCGATGGCATCCGGAGCGGCGCTGTTCTGTACCATATTTGCCACGGTCATGGCATGCTACCGGGAGCTGGATGCACAGCCGGCGGTATTGATGCGTCCGCCGGCGCCCAAGAACGGACGGCGGGTGTTCTTAGAGCGGGTCGGTATCGTCTGGCGTCATCTGAATTTCACGTGGAAATCCACGATACGGAACCTGATGCGGTACAAGAAGCGGTTTTTCATGACTATTTTCGGGATCGGTGGGTGTATGGCGCTGATGCTAGTTGGATACGGGCTTAAGGATTCCTGCTATGAGATTGCCGAGCTGCAGTTTGCCGAGATCCAGTTCTATGACGGGAGCATTTATCTGGAAGATGACATTACCGGGGAACAGGCGGGAGAGCTTAAGGATGAGCTGGACGGCGAGGAACAGGTAAGTCAGTACATGGATGCGGATATGCAGAACATCACGTTGGTAAACGGAAAGAAGGAACGGTCAGCCTATGCATGTGTGTTCGGCAGTGTGAAGGATATCCCGCAGTTCGTGGATTTCCATGACCGCAAGACGAAAGAACAGTATGAACTGTCGGATGACGGCGTGATCGTGAGTGAGAAGACGGCGAAGCTTTTAGAGGCGAAAAAAGGAGATACCATCGAGATCAAGGATGAGGAAAACGGCAATAAGAAGGTAAAGATTACGCAGATTTGCGAAAATTATATGGGGCATTACATATATTTCACGCCGGATTGTTATGAAGAGGTGTACGGCGAGAAACCGGAGTATAACAGTATCTTGTTCAAGATGAAGGAATCTGCCGGGGATGCACAGATGGAGCAGGTCGGCAGGAATATCCTGAAAAAGGACGGTGCGTTGAGCGTCAGCTATACCCACGATATCGAGAAGCAGTTGGACGATATGTTAAGGAGTCTGAATCTGGTCATAGTCGTCTTGATCATCTCGGCGGGAATGTTGGCATTCGTGGTGCTCTATAATCTGAATACGGTGAATATCGCAGAGCGTAAGCGGGAACTGGCGACGCTTAAGGTTCTGGGATTTTATGATATGGAAGTGGCAGAATATGTGTATAGGGAGAATATCCTGCTGACCTTTCTGGGGGCGGTCGTCGGAGCAGTGCTTGGGAAGTTCCTGCATCTGTTCATTATTGAGACGGTGGAGGTAGATTCGGCGATGTTCGGAAGGAATATCAATCTTCCGAGCTTCCTGTACAGCCTGGCGCTTACGGTGGCATTTTCGCTGATGATCAACGGAGTTATGTACTTTAAGCTCAGGAAGATCGACATGGTGGAATCCCTTAAGAGTATTGAGTAAAGTGTGCGCCGTGTACTCACACAATATGGAGTGTGATCCCCATCCCGCGGATGGTATCCGCCCATTCCTCTGACATGCCGGAGTCTGTGACGATGGTGTCAATCTCGTTAAGCTGCGCTACGTAGGCGGTCCGGATCGATCCAAACTTGCTGGAATCGGCAAGCAGGATAGAAGAAAGGGAGGACTGCATGGCGGCACGCTTGGTCAATACCTCATAATTATGGGCGCAGGTGATTCCAAGCGCTTCGTGGACGCCGGATGCCGCCATGAAGAATTTAGACGCCCGCCGGCTCTTGATCAGATCATTTCCGAAAGAGGATTCGATCATCTGATCATCCCGGTGCAGTGTTCCGCCGGCGAGTGTAATATGGATCCCCTCCTTATGGAACAGTTGTGTAAGAATATAATAATTATAGCAGGTAATGTTCAGGTTCATGTGTTCAGGGATGAATCTGGACATTTCTGCGATTGTAGTCCCGGAATCCAGGATGATGGTGTCATTTGCCTCGATCATGGTGACGGCGAAGTCTGCGATTTTCTGCTTTTCTTTCAGGTATTTTGTCCGTTCGCTGTTCAGCGTGTATTCATTCTCGATATTTTTAAAATCCGTTGCAGGAACCGGGTGGAGCGGTATGCCGTGATTCCGGATGAAAAGTTGGTTTTCTCTGAGATAGATCAGATCCCGGCAGATCGTCATGTCGGATACATTCAATATCTCCGCCAGAGATTTGACGGAAAGATTCGGAGATTCCTGAAGGAGAGCCAGTAGATTGTTGATCCTTCTTTCTTTTTTGTTCATGATATTCTCCTTTATGATCGAAATAAACATTTTTCTGACAATTAGTATAACACACTTTGAGTCTGTCAAAAGAAAGTAATTTTGTTGTATTATTACTAAAAATAATAGTCGAAAAATGTGCAAAACATACAATAAGATCAAAGGATATTTGATCTATGGAGCAGATCGATCCAGAGAAACAGGAGAGTAAGAGAGTTCTTGATCATGTGAACATTTTTACTCAAAATGTTTTTATTTATACAAAAAGTGCTGTATAGGTTGTTAGACATACGATGAAAATGATGTTAAATATATATTGTGGTTGTTTTGCAATGAGGGGAATGCAGGATTGGGAAGGTGATGAGATGAAGAAATTATATTTCGGAAGTAATCTAAAGATGTATAAGACGATCCGTGAAACGGCGGAGTACCTTGGGGAGCTTGCGAAGCGCACGAAAGACATTGACAGAAATGAGATGGAGCTGTTCATCATCCCGTCTTATACATCTCTTGCGGAAGCGGCGAAGACTGTGGAGCCTCATCTCGTGAAGCTGGGCGCTCAGAATATGTGTTGGGAGGAAAAGGGGCAGTTCACAGGTGAGATTTCTCCTCTTATGTTAAAAGAGTTGGGGATAGAGCTGGTGATGGTCGGGCATTCGGAGAGAAGACACGTATTTCATGAATCGGACGAAGAAGAGAACCGAAAAGTAAGGTGCGTACTGGAGCAGGGGATGAAAGCGCTTCTTTGTATCGGAGAGACGGCAAAGGAAAAGGAATACAGTACCAGTGCGGAGACACTGCGTACACAGCTAAAGGTCGGTCTGTACAAGGTATCTGAAAAATGGATCCCGGATATCCGGATCGCATATGAACCGGTGTGGTCCATTGGGGTAAACGGGACGCCGGCATCCGCGGGTTATGCCCAGAGGATGCATCGGATGATCAAGCAGACGCTGATAGAGGTCTTCGGAGAGGCAGGCGGGAAGATCCCGGTGCTCTACGGCGGAAGTGTGAATCTACAGAATGCGGAGGAATTGATCGTACAGCCGGATATTGACGGATTGTTTGTCGGGCGCGCCGCATGGGATGCAGAACCGTTTGACCGATTGATCAGAAGGGCAATGTGCGCGCATCGTGGAAGAAGCTGTTGATCTTGCTGTTGATTTTGACAGTAAACGGTATTGCAAAAAAGAAGAAAGAATACTAGAATAGATAAAAGAAAATGATACGGATAAGTAAACGGCAATAGGATCAGACAGGCAGGTGATCGAAGCATGGGAGGAAGGAAAAAATTCAATATAACAGGTCTATGTATTCCCAAGAAGCATTATATGGTGGATATGGATGCAAAGCTTGAGCAGATCATTGAACAATATATTGAAAATGAAGAATATTTTACAGTGAACAGAGCAAGGCAATATGGAAAGACTACGCTTCTTGAGCTTTTATATCAGCGTCTGAAAAAGGATTATATTATTCTTGATATCAGTTTTGAAGGTAAGGAAGATTATTTTCGTACGCTGGATACATTGGCAGACGGGCTATGCTATGAATTCCAGAAGGTTTTAAAGAGGTCGGGATACCCTGAACTGGCGCGGATCTTTGAAGATCCGGGGAATGACAAGCTTCCGATTCAATGCCTGGGAGAACGGATTACCATACTTTGCGGACAGGCTAAGAAGAAAGTGATCCTGATGGTGGACGAGGTGGATAAGGCGGCAGATCATCAAATATTCCTGACATTTCTTGGATTGCTCAGAGATAAATATATGATGTATCAAAGAGGAAGAGAAGAAACTTTCAGCAGTGTTATCCTAGCAGGAGTTCATGACATCAAGAATCTGAAAGTCAAGATCCGTCCGGAAGGAAGCGGCAGGGAGCGGCAGGATCGTGTGGAGCATACCAATTACAATAGTCCCTGGAATATTTCGGCAGATTTTGTCGTGGATCTGGGTTTTTCTCCGCAGGAGATAGAGGCGATGCTTTGGCAGTATGAGAATGACTGCCATACCGGGATGGATATTTCTAAGATGTCAGAATTATTGTATACGTATACGGAAGGTTATCCGTTCTTGGTCAGCTGTCTTTGCAAGCATATGGATGAGACGCCATACCCATGGACAAGTGAAGGGCTTCAGTCTGCGGTAAAGTTCTTACTGGGGAGACCCAATACGCTGTTTGATGATATTATCAAGAATCTGGAGAGGTATCAAGGCTTTAAGAATATGGTGGAAGGAATACTTCTGCGTGGAGCGGATGTATCTTATATCGCTTCAAATCCGGATATTGCCAGAGGAGAGATGTACGGTATCTTAAAAAATGAAAACGGGCATGTGAAGATTGCGAATCCAATATTTGAATCTTACATTTATGAATATTTTGTATCGCTTCATAACATTACGAACCTTGTGATGTCGAAATATTCAGATAAATCCATCTATATTAAAGATGGAAAGCTGGATATTGAAACTGTTTTGCAGAGATTCTCTGCCTTTATGAAAGAAGAATACAGAAATGAAGACAGTGGATTTATCGAACAGCAAGGAAGATTGCTTTTCTTAAGCTTTCTTCGACCGATCATAAATGGGACAGGGCATTATGCCGTAGAGGTGGAGACACGATGCAATACAAGAATGGATCTTGTCGTTTTTTATGGGGCGCAAAAATTTATCATTGAAATAAAAATTTGGCGCGGAGAAAAATATGAAGAAGATGGGTATGAACAATTAGCCGGATATCTAAGAGCACAGAATGCGCAAAGGGGATACCTTCTGAGTTTTTGTGATAATAAGAAATCGCCGCGTGAAGGCAGGCTGCTTCAGTTTAAGGGATGCGAGATCTATGAAGTAGTGGTTGCATACAGAGATTTTGCAGCTGTGTGATAGATAGTTTTTATATTTTTTTAATATTTTTAAGAAATTTGTTAGCACTCACTAAAAAAGAGTGCTAATTTTCTATTGACTTTTAAAATCTAAGGTATTATCATATCTGTTAGACGGCGGATTACGCCTGACAAGATGAGATAAGGTAAGTATAAAATATTTTAAAATGAGGTAGGAGTGATAAAGATGGCAGCAAAGAAAGGAAATCTATCAATCAGCAGTGAGAATATATTCCCGATCATCAAGAAGTGGGTATATTCCGATCATGATATCTTCGTACGTGAGATGATATCGAATGGGTGCGACGCGATCACGAAGCTTAAGAAACTGGACATGATGGGAGAGTACCAGTTACCGGATGACTACAAACCGGCGATCAAGGTAGAGGTGAACCCGGAAGAGAAGACTCTGAAATTCACCGATAACGGGCTTGGTATGACAGCCGAAGAGGTAGAAGAGTATATCACACAGATCGCGTTCTCCGGAGCGACAGAATTCCTTGAGAAATATAAGGACAAGACGACAGAGGACGATATGATCGGTCATTTCGGGCTCGGTTTCTACTCGGCGTTCATGGTAGCGGACGAAGTGCATATTGATACTCTTTCTTATAAAGATGGGGCGGCGCCGGTGCACTGGGTCAGCGACGGCGGCACAGAGTACGAGATGGACGAAGGCAGCAAGGAAGGCGTAGGAACAGAGATCACCCTGTATCTGAACGATGACAGCATCGAGTTCTCCAATGAGTACCGGGTAAGAGAAGTGCTTGAGAAATATTGTTCCTTCATGCCGGTAGAGATCTTCCTTAGTAAGGCGAATGCAGAGCCGGAGTACGAGACCATTGACGAGGCGGATCTGAAGGAGGATGATGTTGTCGTAGAGCACATCCATGAAGAAGCCAAGATGGAAGAGAAAGAGAACGAAGACGGCGAAAAAGAGATGGTCGAGGTAGAGCCGGCGAAGGAGAAGGTTAAGATCGAGAAACGTCCGGTTTCCTTAAGCGACATCCATCCGCTGTGGACAAAGCACCCGAATGACTGCTCGGATGAAGATTACCAGGAGTTCTACCGCAAGGTATTCTTAGACTACAAGGAGCCGTTATTCTGGATCCACCTGAACATGGATTATCCGTTCAACCTCAAGGGAATCCTGTATTTCCCAAGGATCAACACAGAGTATGATTCCATTGAGGGAACGATCAAGTTATATAACAACCAGGTATTTATCGCAGACAATATCAAGGAAGTCATCCCGGAGTTCCTGATGGTATTAAAGGGCGTGATCGACTGCCCGGATCTGCCGCTGAACGTATCAAGAAGCGCGCTGCAGAACGATGGATTTGTCAATAAGATCGCAGATTACATTTCCAAGAAGGTGGCTGACAAGCTGACGGGAATGTGCAAGACGAAGAGAGAAGACTATGAGAAATACTGGGATGATATCAGCCCGTTCATCAAGTTCGGCTGCTTAAAGGACGAGAAGTTCTGTGACAAGATGAAGGATTCCATCCTGTTCAAGAATATTGACGGGAAATACCTGTCTCTTAAGGACTGCATCGAAGAGAACGGCGGAGAGGTCGTTGAGCCCAACGATAAGAAGGACGCAGAAGGCGGCAGCGGCGCAGATGCAGAGAATGCGGATGAGAACAAGGTAGAAGAGATTAAGACCACCATCTACTACGTGACAGATGAGGTTCAGCAGAGCCAGTATATCAATATGTTCCGAAACCAGGGACAGGATGCGGTGATCTTAAGCCATAATATTGATTCGCCGTTTATCACACAGTTAGAGCAGAAGAATCCGAACATCCGTTTCCAGAGGATTGACGCGGATGTGACGGACAACGTGAAGGAAGAGGTCGCAGAGGAAGATAAGGAAGCCTTCAAGGCGACATCTGACAGCCTGATCGAGATCTTCCGCAAGGAGCTTGGCAATGACAAACTGGATGTGAAGATTGAGAAGCTGAAAGACGAGAAGATCGCGTCTATGATCACACTGTCCGAGCAGAGCCGCCGTATGCAGGAGATGATGAAGATGTACGGCATGGGCAATATGGGCGGCATGGATATGGGCGGCGACAGCACGCTGATCCTGAATGCGAACCATCCACTGGTGAAATTCGTGGTTGACCATAAGGAGAATGAGAACGTATCCATCATCTGTAAGCAGCTTTTCGATCTGGCGATGCTGGCGCATAAGCCGCTGAATCCGGAAGAGATGACGGCATTCGTACAGAGAAGCAATGAGGTTATGATGCTTCTTACGAAATAGCAGATGAAGTGTATAATATGAAGAGAACAGTGGGGAACGCAAAGCCGGGGATGATCCCGGGGATGCGTTCCCTGTTTGGATATAATAAAACGCCGGACACACCGCGGTGAAGTATAAGGTGAAGGAAGCGGAATGATAGAAGAGGAGAGGAACAGAATCATGGATTATATAATAACGGAAGCAACGCCCATTTTACGGGATTTACAAAAGAGCGGATGAAGCACAGAGGGACATTCGGGATATCTGTTATAAAGGAAGAGTGGGGGAAAGGCGTCGGAAGCCATCTGCTTGAAGAGATCCTTGCCTTTGTAAAAAATGAAGTACACGCGGAGATCATTTCCCTGGAAGTCCGAAGCGACAATGCAAGAGCGATCGGGCTTTACAAGAAGTATGGCTTTGAGAAGATCGGTGAGTTTAAAGGGTTTACCAAGGTGGACGGACAGTATCTGGATTTTGACTTGATGAATCTGTACATAGAACCGGATGCAGCCGGTCAAGAGGGAGTGTCAGATACGCCCTAAGACGGGGTTAAGGGCGTATTTGTCCATTTGCCGTCTTCTCCCATATAATAATAATTCTCTCCGGTGGAAGGATTCATATTCTTGCAATGGAGCTGACGGAATGCGCGGGGACTGATCCCATAGTATTTCTCGAAGGTGCTTCCGAAGTGCTGTCTGCTGTTGTAACCGGACTGAAAGGCAACATCCGTGATGGAGAGCGAGCTGCTTTCCAGGAGGAATACGGCGTGCTCTAGGCGCTTTTGGTTGATATAGTCCGTGATCGTACAATCCATATATCTGGAGAAAAGGGACTGCAGGTAAGACTTATTGATACCGGCGTGCTCTGCAAGCCGGGGAACCCGGATCTCATCCGTTAAGTGGGAAGAGATGTAATCAAGGGCTCTCTTGAGGTAGAGCATACCGGTATTCTTGCTGTGGTTCAGGACGCACTTGGAGAGCTCCAGCATCATCCGCTGAAATAGCAGACGGATCAGGCATTTCTGATCAGGCGTATAGTTGTCTGACGGATTCTGCATGGTATTCTTGAAGGGTATGCCATTTCTTAACTGGTTGATCAGGTCTTTCAGGGAATATCCCAGATGATCCGTATCATTTCCGATGAAATATCTGCCTGGATGCCGGCAGAAAGCGGCAAAGGCGGGACTTTCGTTAAATAACTCGTCCAAGCATATGTCGCCTCCGGAAGGAAGGCATGAGAATTCCAGATTCAGGATCGCGCAGGGGCGGCATTGTGAGATGGATAGCTGGTGCAGGATATCGGCGGACAGGAAGATAAACTGCTGTTCCTTCAGGCAGAATTCCCTGCCGTCTACATGGATCAGACAGCTTCCTTTCGTTATATACATGATCTCACAGCGTGGATGCCTGTGGGGGTGCATGCTGTATTCGGGCAGGTTCAGCGCATAGAATGCGGTAATTGCGACATATGGATCGCGGATGTCAAATAGGCTCATAATAGTCTCCATTTCTAAAATCATATAAATAAACGGACAAGATCAGTATAACATATGCAGCCCCTGTCGGGAAAAATATTTCATATGGCAAACAGGGGTGAAATAAATACGGTAATATCTTGCATTTTTTCGATTATATAGCAATACTTTACACATGAAAGAAAAAACTCGTATATAATAACCCTACACAAAGCACATGGATCCTAGCGGGACTGTACATATGCATGAGAAAGTCCGCCGGGAGTATAAAAGGAGGAGATATTGTTATGAGTTTTAAGATTGCATTTATCGGCGCAGGGAGTTTAGTATTCGCCAGGACTTTATTCACGGATATCATGTCCGTACCGGAGCTTCAGAAGGCAGAACTTGCTTTTACAGATATCAATGCCGAGAATCTGGAGAAGACGCGGGCGCTCTGTCAGAGGGACTTGGATGCGAACGGGATCCCGGTGAAGATCCAGGCGACTACAGACAGAAGAGAAGCGTTCAGGAATGCGCGCTACATCGTCAATTGTGTGCGGATCGGAGGATTGGAGGCATTTGAGACGGATGTGGAGATCCCGTTAAAGTACGGTGTGGATCAGTGCGTTGGAGATACGCTGTGCACAGGCGGGATCATGTACGGACAGAGAGTGATCGCCGCGATGCTTGATTTCTGCAAGGATATCAGGGAAGTGGCAGAGCCGGGAGCTATTATGCTGAACTACTCGAACCCGAACGCTATGGCAACCTGGGCGTGCAACAAATACGGCAAAGTGAAGACCATTGGCTTATGCCACGGAGAGATCCATGGGGAGATGCAGATCGCAGAGGTTCTTGGAATCCCGAGAGACGAGCTGGATATTATCTGTGCAGGGATCAATCACCAGACCTGGTATATCTCCGTGAAGCATAACGGAGAAGATCTGCTCGATCAGATCTTGCCGGGCTTCTTAAAGCATGAACGGTTCATGGAAGAAGAGAAGGTACGTATCGACGTGCTGAAACGGTTCGGCTACTATTCTACAGAGTCGAACGGCCATCTCTCCGAATATGTGGCATGGTACAGGAAACGTCCCGATGAGATCAAAGACTGGATCAATCTCGACAACTGGATCAACGGAGAGACCGGCGGTTATCTGCGGGTATCCAGAGAAGAGCGGAACTGGTTCGAGACGGAGTTCCCGAAGATCCTCGCAGAAGAACCGAAGAAATTAGACGGCTCCGAGAGAGGGAAGGAGCATGCGTCCTACATTATTGAGTCCCTTGAGACGGGAAAGAAGTACCGCGGACATTTCAATATGATGAATGAAGGCTGTATCACGAACCTTCCGGCAGAGTCGGTGGTAGAAGTCCCATGTTATGTAGACGGCAACGGGATCAGCGTGCCGAAGGTGGGCGACCTGCCGCTTGGCTGTGCAGCAGTATGTTCACAATCCATCTGGGTGCAGAAGCTTGCGGTAGAGGCGGCGGTACATGGGGATGCGAACCTTCTGAAGCAGGCGGCGCTCATGGATCCGCTGACAGGCGCGGTATGTAATCCTCCGGAGATCTGGCAGATGATCGATGAGATGCTGGTTGCGCAGGCAGAATGGCTGCCGCAGTACGAAGAAGCCATCGCCCGGGCGAAGGAGAATCTGGCGAGGGAGGATCTGATCCCTACCAAAGAAGGATATCAAGGGGCTGTGCGGCTTAAGGAGAAGTCTGTGGAAGAAGTTGCGGCAGAGCATGAGAGCCGGAAGATCACGGTATAAATTTATTCCCGCGGGCAACGAGCCATCCGGGGTGTCTTTTGGGAGAGGGAGTTCGTTGCCGGCGATCAATATGATCGTGACTCATCCCTATATGTTGACATCCGACTCTTCCAGTGCGGAGAATCTGCGGAAGACTTTGGGTGTCATTCCGGTCAGTTTGCGGAAATGGTTACAGAAGGCAGAAGCATCTTTAAAACCACAGGAATATGCGATCTCCGTAACAGAATGATCGGTGGAACGAAGCATATTGCCGGCGGCTCTTATCCGAAGCTGCTGCAGATATTCTTTGGGAGACATCTGCTCCTGCTCCATAAAGATCCGGTACAGGTAAGTGCGGTCAATTCCGATGAAGGTTGCGATCTCCGAGATGTGGATATCGTAGCTGTAGTTATTTTTCATATATTCTCTTGCCATTTCCAGATAAATCTGAGTAAGGTTCTTTTGATTTTTGACCGGATGAGAACCCATTGCTCCTAAGAGTTCCAAAAGCAGTCCGCAGGCGGTCAGCGCATTCCGGCTGGTCTGCGTATAGTATTCCCGCATGCGGGCGCTGATCTGCTCATAGATCTCGGTCATCCATTTCGTGTCTTTGATATAGCAGACGGGGGAAGTGTCAAAATAAGTTTCACTTAAGATGGATTTCACTTCGGTTCCGTCAAAACCAATCCACATGTATTCCCAGGGTTCCGTGGGATCCGCCTCATAATAAGTGGTTTCCAGAGGACGGATCAAGAATGCGTCTCCTGCGGCAAGCGGATATTCTCTGCCGTTCTGCCGGAAGATGCCGTTCCCTCTTATTACCGCGTGGATGAGATAATGCGGGCGTATGCCAGGACCATAGCTGTGGCGGGGCGCGCACTTTTCCCTTCCGTAAAAATAGACGGCAAGAGGTTTCATAACGTGATGTGTCGATTGTTCCATATTTGCGTCGCCTTTCGTTCGGATAGAAATAAAGTATATTTTATATTATACAACATTTTTACAACTTCTGGCAACATATAGTATAGCTTTTGGGACGGGGATAAAATATAATCGGTATATCATAAAACATATGGAAAAACACATGAAACGGAGGCATGAGGACATGGCTAAGATTACATTTATGGGTGCGGGAAGTACGGTTTTCGCAAGGAACGTTCTTGGAGATTGTATGGGAAGTCCGGCATTATGCGACAGTGAGATCGCATTGTATGATATCAATGCGGAGCGCCTGAAAGATTCAGAGATCATTATCAGGGCGATCAATGAGAATACCAATCAGGGACGTGCCCGTATCTCTACATATCTGGGGGTGGAGAATCGGAAAGCTGCATTAAAAGATGCAACATTTGTTGTAAATGCGATACAAGTAGGAGGATATGATCCTTGTACGATCACAGACTTTGAGATCCCTAAGAAATATGGACTGAAGCAGACGATCGCGGACACACTTGGTATCGGCGGTATTATGCGCGGGCTTCGGACGATCCCTGTAATGGAAGAATTTGCAAGAGACATGGAAGAGGTATGTCCGGATACCTTATTCATGAACTATACGAATCCTATGGCGATCCTTTCCGGCTATATGCAGCGTTACACCGGCGTCAATACTGTCGGTCTGTGCCACAGTGTGCAGGTTTGTTCCAGTACCCTCCTGGAAGAGCTGGATATGAAGGATAAATTGGAAGGCCGCATTGAGACGATTGCCGGGATCAATCATATGGCATGGCTTCTTGACATCAGGGACAAGGACGGAAATGACTTGTATCCGGAGATCCGCCGCCGTGCAGCAAAGAAGAATGCGGAAGAGAAGCATAATGATATGGTCCGTTTTGAGTATATCAAGCATCTGGGATACTACTGTACGGAATCCAGCGAGCATAATGCGGAATATAATCCGTTTTTCATCAAGTCCCGTTATCCGGGACTGATCGATCAGTTTAATATTCCGTTGGATGAATATCCGAGACGCTGTATCAAACAGATCGCAGAGTGGGAAGAAGAGCGTAATAAGATATTAGACCATGGTAAGATCACACATGAGCGCAGCCGGGAATATGCATCCTATATCATGGAAGCCGTTGTAACGGATGTTCCATATAAGATCGGCGGGAATGTCATTAATAACGGGCTGATCGAGAATCTTCCGGCAGAAGCCTGTGTGGAGGTTCCGTGTATGGTTGACGCCAATGGTGTGAATCCATGCCGTGTGGGCGCGCTGCCGCTGCAGCTGGCAGCAATGAACGTGACCAATATCAATGCGCAGCTTCTTGCGATCGAAGCGGCGCGGACCCGCAAGCGTGAGGATATCTACCATGCGGCGATGCTGGATCCGCATACGGCGGCAGAGCTTTCCATCGACGATATCGTTAAGATGTGTGACGAGCTGATCGATGCCCATGGAGATTATATGAAGATGTATACCAGGTAATGGGGAATTGGTTGTAGAGTATAGCACAGTGGGGCTGCCGCCGGCAGTCCCCTTTTTAAAGTGTTTTCTGACACAGATTATAGAAAAGAGGCTTTACGAACGGGATTTTATCCGCTACAATAGATAAAGATTTATAAAGATCTACATTATTTTAGAAAAGTATACCTATATCAAGGAAGAGAGGAAATCAAGAATGGCAAATCCAATTGTAACATTTGAAATGGAAAGCGGGGACATCATGAAAGCAGAGCTGTATCCGGAGATCGCGCCGAATACGGTGAATAATTTTATCTCATTGGTGAAGAAGGGGTATTACGACGGGTTGATCTTTCACCGTGTGATCCAGGGCTTCATGATCCAGGGCGGATGCCCGGACGGAACAGGCATGGGCGGCCCGGGGTATAACATCAAGGGAGAGTTTGCGCAGAATGGCGTCGCAAATGACTTAAAGCATACGGAAGGCGTTCTGTCCATGGCAAGAGCAATGCATCCGGACAGTGCAGGCTCACAGTTCTTCATCATGCACAAGAATTCTCCGCATCTGGACGGAGCCTACGCGGCGTTCGGCAAGATAACCGAGGGAATGGATATCGTGAATAAGATCGCGGAGACGGAGACAGACTACAATGACAGGCCGGTGGAAGAGCAGAAGATGAAGAAGGTTACGGTGGATACACAAGGTGCAGACTATCCGGAACCGGAGAAGGAATAATGGAACGATTTTATCAGAATACGGCTGCCAGGACTATCCTGGCTTTAGTGTGCTGCGCCTTATGGGGCAGTGCATTTCCATGTGTAAAGATCGGTTATGAGCTGTTTTCCATCATGGATGCAGGCAGCCAGATCCTGTTTGCAGGATATCGGTTCTTTATGGCGGGTGTGTTCACATTTTTGATGGGATGTGTGCTTGAGAAACGTATGATCACGATGAAGAAGGCTTCTGTGCCGTATGTGTTCGGACAAGGTATTCTGCAGACGACGATCCAGTATGTGTGCTTCTATGTCGGCCTTGCCCATACGACAGGGGCGAAGGGTTCGGTGATCAATGCGTCGAATGCATTTTTTTCGATCATAGCGGCGCATTATCTGATGAAGTCGGAGAAGCTGACTTTGAAGAAGATCGCGGGCTGTCTGGTCGGATTTGTGGGGATCATTATTATCAATCTGGAACCGGGCGCGTGGAGCAGCGGGTTTACCTTCCTGGGCGAAGGAATGGTGCTGGTGTGTGCATTTTCCTACGGGATCAGCAGCGTGACGCTCAAGATGATCTCGGACCGGGAGAAGCCTGTGACGATCACGGCATACCAACTGTTGTTCGGCGGCGCGGTACTGATCCTGATCGGCGCGGCGGCAGGAGGGAATGTCAGTGGCTTTACGGTCCGGTCTTCGCTGCTGCTTCTGTATATGTCGCTTTTGTCAACCGTGGCGTTCAGCATATGGGCGGAGCTTCTGAAATATAACTCCGTGGGGAAGGTGGCGATATTCGGGTTCAGCATCCCGGTATTTGGCGTCGCACTGTCGGCGATCTTCTTAGGAGAGCAGGTAGTGTCGGTGAAGAATCTGGCGGCGCTTATATGCGTGAGCGTCGGGATCATCATTATCAACCGGAAAGGAAATGGAGGGGAATAGGATGTTGACATGCACATATATTGTGGAAAAGATAGACGGAGATTATGCGATGCTTAAGCGGGAGGACGAGACAGAGGCGAATACAGAACCGAAGATGGTGGCGCGCGCGCTCCTTCCGCCGGAGATCACGGAGGGAACAAGGCTTCTGTACGAATATTTGCAGTATTCTGTGATGGATCAGCGATAAAGTGAACCTTGCAAAACAAAATCCAATAACGTACAATAATAAAATGAAGCAATAGATAGGAGGCATCCTTATGGACATGGTTCAGACGGAGAAACTGGTATTTGAATATGAGAAGCGTGACGAGGAAGGCAACGTGATCGGCACATCCCGCGCTGTCGACGAGGTGGATCTCGATGTGAAGGAAGGACAGTTCATCGCAATCCTTGGCCATAACGGCTCCGGGAAGTCTACCCTTGCAAAGCATATCAATGCGATCCTTGTGCCGACAGAGGGAACGATGTGGGTGAACGGGCGCAATACCAGTGAACCGGAAGAGCTGTGGAATGTGCGCCAGTCCGCAGGCATGGTGTTCCAGAATCCGGACAACCAGATCATCGGGACCGTGGTGGAAGAAGATGTGGGATTCGGGCCGGAGAACTTAGGAGTTCCCACGGACGAGATCTGGCAGCGGGTAGAAGAAAGCCTGAAAGCGGTGGGAATGATCGAGTACCGTCATCATTCTCCCAACAAGCTGTCGGGAGGACAGAAGCAGCGGGTGGCGATCGCAGGCGTGGTGGCGATGGAACCCAAGTGTATCGTGCTGGACGAGCCTACGGCGATGCTGGATCCGGTGGGGCGCAAGGAAGTCTTAAAGACCGTGCAGAAGCTGCGGGAACAGAAAGCTGTGACGGTGATCCTGATCACGCATTACATGGAAGAGGTGGTCGACGCAGATAAGATCTACGTGATGGATCACGGACATGTGGTGATGGAAGGTACGCCGAGGGAGATCTTCTCACGGGTGGAAGAGCTTAAGTCTTACCGTCTGGATGTCCCCCAGGTGACACTTCTGGCGGACGAACTGAGAAAACGCGGGCTTAAGATACCGTCCGGTATCTTAAGGAAAGAGGAATTGGTGGAAGAGCTATGTCGATTAAGTTAGAACATCTGAATTATATATACAGCCAGGGAACGGCATATGAGAAGAAGGCGCTTAAGGATATCTGCCTTGAGATCCCCAACGGGGAGTTTGTGGGGATCATCGGGCATACGGGTTCCGGGAAATCTACGCTGATCCAGCATCTGAACGGGCTGCTCCGTGCAACGAGCGGGGAGCTTTATTATAATGGAGAGAATATTTACCGGGAAGGCTATCATATGAAGGATCTGCGGAATGAAGTTGGACTGGTATTCCAGTATCCGGAGCATCAGCTTTTTGAGATTGACGTCATGACGGATGTGTGTTTCGGACCGAAGAATCAGGGATTTTCCCAGGAGGAATGCGAGAAGCGGGCGTTAGAGGCGCTGCGCCTGGTAGGGCTTAAAGAGAAGTATTATAAGGTATCTCCTTTTGAACTCTCAGGCGGACAGAAGCGCAGGGCGGCGATCGCAGGCGTACTGGCGATGCGTCCGAAGGTCCTGGTCCTGGATGAGCCTACGGCGGGGCTTGACCCCAAGGGAAGGGACGATATTCTGGATCAGATCGCCTATCTTCACAAGGAGAGCGGTCTGACGGTGATCCTGGTGTCTCACAGCATGGAGGATATCGCAAGGTATGCGGATCGGCTGATCGTAATGAACAAGGGAACGGTTATGTATAACGATATGCCGAAGAAAGTATTCGAGCATTACCGTGAATTAGAAGCGGTAGGGCTTGCCGCGCCCAAGGTGACTTATATTATGCATGATCTTGCAGAGCGCGGCGTGAAGGTTGGGACAGGCGTTACCACAGTCTCAGAGGCGGCAGATGAGATCATGAGGGTAATCTCGTGAAAGATACAGGATTGCCGATCGTAATTTGCGTGGGCAGATAAGCAGTGAATGAAATGGAGAAGATAGAAGAATGATACGAGACATAACCATAGGACAATATTATCCGGCAAAAAGCATCGTGCACAGGCTCGACCCAAGGGTGAAGCTTGTGTCTACGCTTTTCTACCTGATTTCACTGTTCCTGTTTAAAAGTATATCCGGTTATCTGATCGCGACCATATTCCTGGCTGCGGTGATCCGGGTGTCAAGAGTGCCTTTTTCATTTATCGTGAGGGGGTTAAAGCCGGTTATCATGCTGTTGATGATAACGGTACTTTTTAACCTGTTCCTGACAAGGAGCGGGGACGTGCTGTTCCATGCGTGGATTTTTACCATCACGGAAGGAGGGCTGGTGACGGCGGTTTATATGGCGGTACGGCTGGTCTACCTGATCATCGGGTCGTCGCTCATGACATTTACCACGACGCCCAATGAGCTGACCGACGGGATAGAGGCTCTGCTGTATCCGCTGAATAAAGTGCATGTACCGGTACATGAGGTGGCGATGATGATGTCCATCGCTCTTCGGTTTATCCCGATCCTTCTGGAAGAGACGGACAAGATCATGAAGGCGCAGATAGCACGGGGGGCGGATTTTGAGAGCGGCAATATGATCCAGCGGGCGAAGAGCATGATCCCGATCCTGGTGCCGCTGTTCGTATCTGCATTCCGGCGCGCCAATGATCTGGCGATGGCGATGGAGGCGAGATGCTATCGCGGCGGAGAAGGAAGGACGAAGATGAAGCCGCTGCGTTACAAGGGCAGAGATCGTATGGCATACCTGACGATGACGGCGTATGTGGTCCTGGTGGTGGTGATCGGAAGGAATATACCGCTGCATGTATGGATTTTCTAGAAAATGTCCGGCAATGGGAGGAATGCATGATCGTGCAAGTCTTGTACGGTGAGACAGGAGGTATAGGATAGATGAGACGGATCAGAATGACCGTAGCCTACGACGGCACCAATTATTGCGGCTGGCAGATCCAGCCCAACGGCGTAACCATCGAGGAAGTCCTGAATGAGAAACTTGGGAAGCTGACCGGGGAGGAGATTCACATCATCGGAGCCAGCCGTACAGATTCCGGGGTTCATGCCTTGGGAAATGTGGCGGTGTTCGATACGGATTCTCCGATTCCGCCGGAGCGTATGGCATATGCCCTGAACCAGAAGCTGCCGGAAGACATCGTGATCGTGCGTTCGGATGAGGTGCCGGGAGACTGGCATCCCCGTTATCAGGATCATGTGAGGAAGACCTATGAGTACCATATCTATAATGCCTCCGTCCCGAACCCGCTGAAGCGAAGATACAGTACTTTCGTCTCCTTTCCGATGGATGTGGAGAAGATGAGGCAGGGGGCGGCATATCTGACAGGCGAGCATGATTTTGCCAGTTTCTGCAATATCAAGACGAATGCGGCGAGTACCGTGCGCAGGGTGGACGAGCTTACGGTACGGCAGTCGGGAAGGGATATCACGATACGGATCACAGGCGGCGGATTCCTGTATAATATGGTCCGTATCATAGCAGGTACGCTGATCCGTGTAGGGCGCGGCTTCTATATGCCGGAGAAGGTGAAGGAGATCCTAGAAGCGCGGGAACGGACGGAGGCGGGAGTGACGGCGCCGCCGGAAGGGCTTGTTCTGGCAGAGATCGTGTATGCCGATGAGCAAAAAAGAATGTAAGGTGGATAGGAAGATGGAAGCGGAAAAGAGAATATATTTTGACAATGGAAGCACATCCTGGCCGAAGGCGCCGAATGTCGCAGAGGCAATTGCCGGGCTGCTGGCAAACGGCGCTTTTAATATAAACAGAGGGAATTACGAGGGTGCATATGAGGTGGAAGGGATCGTGCTGGATACCCGAGACCAGCTGGCGGGGATGTTTGGCGCAAATGATTCCAGAAGCGTGATCTTCACGCCGGGGATCACATATTCTCTGAACTATTTTATCAAAGGGTTCCTAAAGCAGGGGGATCATGTACTGGTATCCGGATTGGAACATAATGCAGTCATGCGTCCGCTCAGGCAGATGGAAGCCTGCGGTGTGGCGTATGACGCGGTGCCTACGGAAGAAGACGGAACCGTACATCCGGAGTCCGTAGAGCGGGCGGTCAAGAGGAATACGAAGGCGGTTGTCATGCTCCATGCGTCGAATGTCTGCGGAACCGTCCTTCCGATCCGGGAGATTGGGGAGATCTGCAGGAGAAGGCATCTTTTCTTTGCGGTGGATACGGCTCAGAGCGCGGGGACGATCCCGGTGGACATGAAGGAATGCGGGATCGACTTCCTGGCATTCACCGGGCATAAGGGACTTCTCGGACCGCAGGGGATCGGCGGTTTCCTGATATCAGAAGAGCTGGATGCGTGTATGGAACCCTATATAGCAGGCGGAACCGGAAGTATGTCGGATTCCCTGGATATGCCGGGATCACTCCCGGATAAGTATGAGAGCGGCACCCTGAATCTTCCGGGGATCATCGGGCTTCATGCGGCTCTTTCGTATATCGGAGAGAAAGGGATCGCAAAGATCCACAGCCGGAAGATGGAACTGACGCGCTGCTTTCTGGAGCAGGTATCGGAGCTTAAGGACGTCCGGATCGTGGGAAAGAAGGGGATCGAAGACCGTGTGGCGGTAGTTTCCCTGGATTTTGGGAAGGCAGATAACGCGCTTGTGGCATTTGAGTTAGAGCAGCGGTACAAAGTTATGACAAGAGTAGGGCTTCACTGTGCGCCGGCGGCACACAGGACGCTTCATACATACCCGCAGGGCACGGTGCGATTTACATTTGGCGCAAAGAACACGAAAGAAGAGATCGACCTTTGTGTGAAAGGGATTCGGGAGATATATTTCTAGTACAGGAGGCTGGACAGAGGCGATGGTACAGAGGTTCAGAGAAGGAAACAGGCAGACAGCTGCAAAAAGGGGAGCAGGCAAATGGTTCCTGCCGGTGATCGGAGTTTTATTTGTCGTGGTGGTCTCCTCCACCTGGTGGCTGCTCAACAGCTCTCAGTCAACGACAGAGGAGGCGGTCTATAATGTCAGTAAACTGTATCTGGAGGAGCTGACCGCACAGCAGACGAAGAAGTTCACGAATATGCTGGATAATCAGACGCAGCAGCTAAAGACGGTGATCCACTTGCTCGGAGAGACGGATGTTTCAAGCCGGGAGGGCATGCGGCAGTTTATCGGCCACATGGAGGAGATCAATAGATTTGATTTTTTCGCGCTGATCGATGAAGAAGGAACCATATATACGGAGGATTCTTCTTACCCGGGCGTTTTTGAGTATACTATTTCTAAAGAAGACTTTACAGAACCATTTGTATCCTTTAACAAGAGCATGGGAGAGGGGAATCTGGTGATGGTCAGCCTGCCGGTCGACGGACAGCAGGCGGAAGGACACAGGCTGGCGGCGGCGACAGTGGGGATCGATACGGATACGGTGATCGAGAAGATGTCTCTGGATGAGAATGACGGACATTCCTTCAGTAATGTTGTCATGCCCGACGGAAGCTATGTGATCCGGATGCCGCATACACACCTGGCGCCGAACACGAATCTGTTTACGGCGCTTAAGAAAGAGGCGTATTTTGAGAATGGGGAGATTTTTCAGAAGTGGAAGGGAGGAGTGGAGTCAGGAAAAGAAGGAATGGCGATCTACGAGCTGCAGGGGCTTCAGCATATCACTTATTACATGCCGATCCAAGGGACAGAGTGGTCCATTACGACAACGCTTCACTACAGTCTGGTCAGTGGAAATGTAGAGATCATCCGCACGACGCTGACGAGAAACAGCGAGATTCAACTGTTCTTGATCCTCCTGATCATAGCCGTCCTGTTTGCGGTCTACCTTTTCATGCACAAGAAGAATGACTGTCTGCGTTTTGAAAAGATACAGGCGGAAGAGGTAAGTAAGGCAAAGAGTACGTTTCTTTCGAATATGTCACATGATATCCGTACGCCGATGAACGCCATCATAGGATTTACCAACCTTGCGGTCAAGAGTGTGGAGGATACGGAGAAGACGCGGGACTATCTGACGAAGATCCTTGCCTCCGGCAATCATCTGTTGGCGCTGATCAACGATGTGCTGGAGATGAGCCGCATCGAGAGCGGGAAGATACATCTTGAAGAGGCGGAATGCAATCTGTTTGAGATGTTGGGAGAATTGTACGGGATGATCCACGGCCAGGCAGAGGAGAAGCAGTTGAAGCTTTCCTTCTGTGCGAAGGAGGTTGCGGACGGAGACGTTTACTGCGATAAACTGCGGATGAACCAGATGTTTTTGAACCTTCTGGGAAATGCGGTCAAGTTCACACCGGAGGGCGGAGAGATCTCTGTCTGCATCAGCCAGAAGAGTGCGGCAAAGGGATACGGTACATACGAGATCCGGATCAAGGATACAGGCATCGGCATGGCGCCGGAATTTGCCGCGAAGGTATTCGTTCCGTTCGAACGGGAGAGGACGTCTACGGTGAGCGGTATACAGGGAACAGGACTTGGCATGTCCATCACCAAGAATATCGTTGACCTGATGGATGGGACGATAGAAGTCGTGACGGAGCAGGGCAAGGGAACAGAATTTATTGTGACGGTAGAGCTGCGGCTTCAGGAGGTACAAAGCCCGGCAGACCGCAGGGATTTCATAGAAGCGTCTGAAGAACCGAAAGAAGAGACGGTAGATTTCGCGGGAAAGAGGATCCTTGTGGTGGAGGATAATGAGCTGA
Source organism: Dorea sp. 5-2 (assembly GCF_000403455.2). Classification (GTDB taxonomy): domain Bacteria; phylum Bacillota; class Clostridia; order Lachnospirales; family Lachnospiraceae; genus Sporofaciens. The sequence goes on from NZ_KE159781.1 coordinate 240,018, forward strand.
ACCGGGAGATCGCGCTGGAGGTCCTTGAGGAAGCCGGATTTGAGACAGAGGAAGCGGAAGACGGTTCCATTGCCGTGGAGAAAGTGCGCGCTGCTGTTCCCGGATATTACGATCTTATTCTTATGGATATACAGATGCCTGTGATGGATGGTTATGGGGCGGCGAGGGCGATCCGCGCCCTTGGCGATCAGGAGCTTGCGGCAGTTCCGATCATCGCCATGACGGCAAATGCATTCGAAGAGGATAAGCAGGCGGCGCTGGACGCAGGGATGAACGCTCATCTGGCGAAGCCCTTTGACGTAGACGAATTATTGGAAATGTTAGGTTCCATACTGAACAGATAATATAGATAAGACGAATAAGTAAGCGCGATTTATTATAAAAATCAATATGGATTCTGTCAGAAATCCATTGCCCGGAAAGACCAAAAGTGTTACGGTTATCTTAATACTATGCGGGAAATAAGGAGGAAATGATTATGGCTGATTATCGCAAGATGTGGGAGGAACTGGGGATGGATCTGGAGACGCACGACCAGTTGTGCGCGGTGCTTCCGCAGGCGTTCGGGGATGTATACCTGTCACAGGAGAACCGTCCGGAGGGCATGGACTATTATAATATGGTAGTGGCGGACATCCACGGCATCCGTCCGGCAGAACTGATCGAGCATCAGAAGAAAGGCGGCAAGGTATTCGGGACTTTCTGCGTCTATGTGCCGGATGAGATCGTATTTGCGGCGGACGCTATCGCGACAGGCTTATGCGGCGGCTCCCAGTTCTGGGTTCCGGGAGGGGAGAAGGTACTTCCGACCAATACCTGTCCGCTGATCAAGGCGTCTGTGGGCGCGAGGCTTGACCGTACCTGCCCGTTCTTCAGGATCGCAGATATGTATATAGGAGAGACAACCTGCGACGGCAAGAAGAAGGCATGGGAGATCTTAGGCGAGGATGTGCCGATCCACATCATGGATCTGCCGCAGATGAAGCGCGCGAAGGATATCAAGGCTTGGGCAGAGGAGATCGACGCGTTTAAGAAGGTAGTGGAAGATTTTACAGGAAATGAGATCACGGCGGAGAAACTTGCTGCGGGCATCCGGCTGATCAATGGCAAGAGAAAGGCGCTTGCAAGACTGTACGAGCTTCGTAAGAATGAGGCTCTGCCGATCAGCGGCTGTGACGCACTGCTGATCTCCCAGATCGCATTCTACGATGATCCGGGAAGATTTACCCAGATGACCAATGCACTTTGCGACGAGCTTGAACAGCGCGTGAAGGACAAAGTCAGTGTGGTTCCTGCCGGGACGAAGCGTATCCTGCTTACCGGGACGCCTCTTGCGATCCCGAACTGGAAGCTTCATAATATCGTCGAGACCAGCGGCGGTGCGGTTGTCTGTGAGGAGATGTGTACAGGTACACGATACTTTGAGCATCTGGTGGATGAGTCGAAGACAGAGATCGATGGCCAGATCCAGGCGCTGGCAGAGAGATATATGAATATCAACTGCGCATGCTTCACGCCGAATACAGGACGCATTGACGACATCCTGCGTCTTGCGAAGGAGTATAAGGTGGACGGTATCATAGATGTGAACCTGAAGTTCTGTAACCTGTATGATACGGAAGGGTATCTGGTGGAGCGCGCGCTTAAGGAAGCGGGGATCCCGGTACTTGGGATCGAGACGGATTATACGGACAGCGACGCACAGCAGCTGCGTACAAGGGTCAGCGCATTCATCGAGATGCTGAATAACTGATGGCAGGATGATCTGATGATATGGAAATAGATGATATGGAAATAGATGAGAAGGATGTAAGTATATGTCTGAGATACAGCATTATGTGTTGTTTCCCAATCATGACAATGCGATGCGGTTACATAGGGAATTAAAGAAACTGGGAGTTCGGGCGACGATCGCCCCGACTCCCAGAGCTGCAAGCAAATGCTGCGGGGTGTCCCTCCTGATCAGGGAGGAAGACATCAAAGCGGTGGAGGCGTGCATCGAAGAGCACAAGATCGAGATTCTCAGGATCGCAGAGATCATGAGGGATGTAAACCCCATGAGGGACAGATATTGTTAGAGATGGAAAACGGCATTATAGCATGTCTGCCGGGGGATTTTTGAAATATTTTATAGGAGCAGTTGAGGTAAAGGATATGGATTATGTAGGAATTGATATTGGATCGACCGCGTCTAAGGTGGTGGCAAGAGGTAAGAAGGAGATCGAGTTTGTCCTGCCGACAGGGTGGAGCAGCAAGGAGACGACACAGACGATCAAGACGAGACTTTTAGAGGACGGCGTCGACGTTCTGGCGGAGGATACGAAGGTAGTGGCGACGGGATACGGACGTGTCGCCGTAGATTTCGCAGACTATGTGATCACGGAGATCACCTGCCATGCAAGAGGCGGAAGAGAAATGGCGGGGGATAACTGCTCGATCATCGACGTGGGCGGACAGGATACCAAGGTCATTCTGGTGGAGAATGGCATGGTACAGGATTTCCTCATGAATGATAAGTGCTCCGCCGGGACGGGAAAGTTCCTGGAGATCATGGCGAACCGCCTGGGAGTTACCCTGCAGGAGTTGTTCGACATGGCGGATGCGGGGACGGTGCTTCCGATCAGTTCGCTGTGTACGGTGTTTGCGGAGTCCGAGGTGATCAATTACATCGGGGAAGGCAGAAAGCGGGAGGATATCGCGGCGGGGGTTGTAGATTCCGTTGCGGCGAAGGTGGCGCAGTTAAGCCAGAGGAAGAATCTGTCCGGCAGGATCATCTTGACAGGAGGACTGAGTCACAGCCGGTATTTTACGAAGATCTTGTCCGAGAAGATCGGGCGGGAGGTAGAACCCACGGAGCGGGGGAGATATGCGGGGGCGCTTGGGGCGTCGTTGCTTGCGGAGGAGAAGTCAAGATAGGTTGGCTTCTTTTTCTTTTGTGATATAAGTCGGTCTATTTCTTGGATTGACAGAAATTCAACATGTCATAAGGTTAATATTTTATCAAAGTTGATAAAAAGAAGTGAAAATCTGAAAAAACTATATACAATGTTTTTTTTTGTGATAATATAAAAGTAACAAGTTTTAATAGGAGGTTTATTGTTATGGAAATGTTTTTGAACGTGGTTCCTGTATTGGGGATCGCCGCGCTCATTTTTGCCGGTTTTCTGGCGGCAAAGGTGAACAGGCAGAGTGCAGGAACCGAAAGGATGCGTGAGATCGCATCATCGATCAGCGAAGGCGCCCAAGCTTTCCTGACGGCAGAGTATAAGATACTGGTATTCTTTGTACTGGTATTGTTTCTGCTGATCGGATTTGGGATTGGGAACTGGGTAACGGCAGCCTGTTTTGTAGTAGGCGCCGTATTCTCCACACTTGCGGGATATTTCGGAATGAGCGTGGCGACGAAGGCGAACGTAAGAACAGCGAATGCGGCGAAAGAGAGCGGCATGAACAGGGCGCTTTCTATTGCATTCTCAGGCGGGGCAGTTATGGGAATGTGCGTTGCCGGACTTGGCGTTCTCGGTGTGAGCACGATCTATCTGATCACCGGGAATGTAGATGTTCTTTCCGGATTCAGCCTCGGCGCATCTTCGATCGCGCTGTTTGCCCGTGTAGGCGGCGGTATCTATACGAAGGCAGCGGATGTGGGTGCGGATCTTGTAGGTAAGGTAGAAGCAGGGATCCCGGAGGACGACCCGCGTAATCCGGCTGTTATCGCGGACAATGTAGGCGATAACGTAGGTGATGTTGCCGGTATGGGTGCGGACTTGTTCGAGTCTTATGTAGGAGCCTTGATCTCGGCTCTGACACTTGGGATCGTCTACTACCAGATCGAGGGAGCGGTCTATCCGCTTATGATCGCCGGGCTTGGACTGGTTGCGTCCATCCTTGGAACTTTCTTCGTGAAGGGCGACGAGAATTCGAATCCGCATAAGGCGCTTAAGATGGGATCTTATGTGGCGAGCGCATTGGTACTGATCGCGGCATTTGTATTCAGCCAGTATCTTTTTGCCAATATGAATGCGGCGATAGCGATCGTTGCCGGACTGATCGTCGGGCTGCTGATCGGTATCATCACAGAGGTTTATACATCCGGAGACTACAAGTCGGTCAAGGAGATTGCAGAGCAGTCCGAGACCGGACCGGCGACCACCATCATCAGCGGACTTGCAGTGGGCATGAAGTCCACAGGTATCCCGATCCTACTGATCTGTGTGGGAATCTTCGTGGCTTATCAGTTCTGCGGGCTCTACGGGATCGCGCTGGCAGCGGTAGGTATGCTGTCCACGACGGCGATCACGGTAGCGGTAGACGCATATGGCCCGATCGCGGATAATGCAGGAGGGATCGCAGAGATGTCAGGCTTAGATTCCGGTGTCCGTAAGATCACGGACAAGCTGGATGCGGTGGGCAACACAACCGCGGCGATGGGTAAGGGATTTGCCATCGGTTCCGCAGCGCTGACGGCGCTTGCGCTGTTCGTGTCTTATGCGGAAGCAGTACAGCTTAAGAACATAGACCTGCTTGACAGCCGTGTGATCATCGGCCTGTTCATCGGCGGTATGCTGCCGTTCTTGTTCTCCGCTATGACGATGGAGTCTGTGTCCAAGGCGGCGTATAAGATGATCGAGGAAGTAAGACGCCAGTTCCGCGAGAAGCCGGGGATCATGAAGGGAACGGAGAAGCCGGATTACAAGTCCTGCGTAGCAATCTCCACCACCGCGGCGTTGAAGGAGATGCTGGTGCCCGGTATCATGGCGGTGTTATCTCCGTTAGCGGTAGGTCTTCTGTTGGGACCGGCGTCTCTTGGAGGGCTTCTTGCCGGCGCATTGGTAACCGGCGTTATGCTGGCGATCTTCATGTCCAACTCAGGAGGAGCATGGGACAACGCGAAGAAGTTTATCGAGGACGGCACACACGGAGGAAAAGGCAGCGAGGCACATAAGGCGGCTGTTGTCGGCGACACCGTCGGCGACCCGTTCAAAGATACGTCAGGACCATCCATCAATATCCTGATCAAGCTCATGACCATCGTGTCACTGGTATTCGCACCGCTGTTCCTGGCAGTCGGCGGATTGTTGTAATCTGTAGAGATCATCAGATATTTAAGGAGAGACATTCGGAAGGGAAGGTCTCTCCTTTTTACCGCCGTCATCTGTCAGAATGGATATTTAATGATGCCGGGGGTGTTATGTTTATTGCGCGCCATTTTTAGTATTTATAACAATGTAGTTGGTGTTTCTTGCTTTACCATTCCGCTTCAGCAAGTTGTTTTTTACCATTCTCCTAATGACTCTGGAAGCGGTAGATGTACTTACTTTAAGCAGTTCGATTACATCATTTCTTGTAATAGCGCCATGAGACCGGGCATATTCCAATACTCTTTCTTCATCGCTCAAGATTTTTTCGGCTCCGGCAGCAGAACTTGTGATTGATTCCGCTTCCGGTGCAGAGAACTTTCCCGTTTCATATTTTGCGTTAATATTAGGCAATATGATCTTAAAGGCATTTTTTGTTGTTTCAATCGAAGGCTTTTCTTTCATGCCTTCGTATGCCCTCATAATCTTTCCCATTCCAGTACCGTAAGCCTCAATCAGATGCAGCCGGTAGAACACATTCGCAAGATCCTGATTTCTGCATACGGAAATGCCTACCATAATATCTTCCAGATCAATTCCCGGCATCAATCCTCCAATGGATACGAATTCAATCCGATCCGTATAAATACTGATAAGCGCACTGGCGCTAAAGGAATAATCGCGGTGAACCAGCAGATTTAGAAGCGCCTCCCTGACGGCGATCTCAGGGTAGTCCCTGACATCAATTCGCAACAATCTTTCTATGGTTGCACGGGTTTGATTGCGGAAATCTATAAAATCATAAACTTCGTTCATTTGCTGCATCAGCGATCCGGTAAATTCCCGGCGATCCTTAAAAATCGTCTGATCCGTCCCCTGAAAAACAGCGGCTTTAATCGTATGGACGCATTGATCAGACAGAAGCAGACCTAAGTTACTGTAGAGGTTATCCTGATCGATCAGCTTCAAAGTGCGCATTTGCTGTGACTCAAACTCCACTTTCCGAAGCGCAAATTCTTTTTTTGCGGCTTCAAATGTAAGTTCCTGATTTAAGCAACGCATAGCTTCAAAGCGGTCTCCATCTGTTTCCTTGATCATACGGCGGATTGCATTGTCAGTGGCGGGGACAGAAGAATATCCCTGTCTGACATATACACCCTCTGGACGCATCCCTTTTTTAGCAAGATAATAAGGGCGATCCGTTCCGCGCTGAATATCCACCTCAACAATTTCTTTTCCATCTTCCTTTATTGTTTTATAATGCAGGAACATCGTCACATCGGGCTTAATTGCATCCCTTACCATATTGCTGATCTGCAAAGATATACTGTCAGGATTACCAAGTCCGGCTACGGTACCGTCATCCCGGATGCCAATATACAGTTTGCCGCCATCAGAGTTAGCAAAAGCAATGATTTCCTTTTTTATATCCTCTACGACTACTTCCTTAAACTCTACGGTTTCACTTTCCCGAAAAATCATAACACCATCTCCTTTCCCCACTCTTTTGGCATATCATATCAAATCAGGTCAATTGTGTCAATGTACATGACCCAATTGACCTGATTTGACCCGATGTTTTCATTATGTCCGCAAATGAGGAAAAGTATTAACATCAAAAGCAATGCTATTCTCCAAGTGATAGAATTAAATCTGCCGTCATCCGCCAGAACGGATATTTAATGATACCGGGGGTATTTGTGCCAACGCCAAGTTCTAAAGACGAAGTATGTAAGTTTTATTTGGCTTTATGTAAATGGATTGGCTTTTGACGGTTTATCTGGTACAATTTCATAAAATGATACAACTGATGTATAAAACGAGTGTAATGTTATTATGGGAGGCAAAAGATGAGTGAACAGAATATGAATGAGCAGGCAGCGGTTAATGAAGAATTGAAATGTATAATAGAACAATCTGTAGATGAATCTGTAGAGAGAGCTTTCAGGAATTATGGAAAAAAGGAGGTCTTCTCCGGTTTCGGGTTTGGCAAATCATTGAGGATCCTTTTGACTGGCCTATGTATCATAATAATCGGCCTATGTATCTCATTAGGAATAACAATCCGTGATTCTTTTATTCAGAGAAGAAATGCTTCGGAAAAAGTACAGCCTGTTGAAAATCATGAGTTAATACTGGAAAATAACAAAATTTTTGGGTTTACAGCGGCAGATTTTGAAGAAGTGATTTTAGGAGAAGCTACACGGCAAAAATTATTGATTGTGGAAGAGCAGGAGGTATATGTCAATACAACGATAACAGATACAGGATTGTTTGATTGGGGAGTTTTTAATAAGGAACAGGCTTTGACAATTCATGGAATGGGGCAGTATACAATAGATTTGACGCAAATTACCTCGAAAGATATTCAACTAAATGAAAAAATTTATGAGCTGACAATCCAAATTCCACATGCTGTGCTCCATAATACAAATTTTGATCCGGAGAAAACAGAGATTAGTGATACAAAGAAAGGGTGGCTGGCTTTCGGAGACATCAAATTAAATCAGGAGCAGCAAGCCTATTGTAGAATCAGTATCACCGGCGTATAAGGTAGTTATTGCTTTTCAGGAATAAGTGATCAGTTTGTTAAAAATTTATCTTTTTTCTAAAAAATAGATAATTACTGTTGATTTTATTTTTTTATTATGTATACTATTTATCAGGGGAAGCGAGAAGCTTCCGCGATGATATACCATAGATTTCATACATGGTTGTATCAAGTCTTGCAGATGGTTATCATCTAAGCAACTGAAGAATATGAAAAAAGGAGATTATGAAAGATGGCAGAGATTAATTTGAGTAAGTATGGCATCAGCGGCACCACTGAAATCGTACACAACCCTTCTTATGAGATGTTATTCGAGGAAGAGACAAAACCGGAACTGGAAGGTTTTGAAAAGGGTCAGGTCAGTGAGCTTGGCGCAGTGAATGTCATGACTGGTATCTACACCGGACGTTCGCCGAAAGACAAATTCATCGTAATGGACGAGAATTCCAAGGACACCGTGTGGTGGACCTCCGATGAATACAAGAACGATAACCATCCGGCTTCAGAAGAGACATGGAAGGTAGTGAAGGAGATTGCCCTGAACGAGCTTTCTAATAAGAAGCTGTTTGTTGTAGACGCATTCTGCGGCGCTAACGAAGATACACGTATGTCTATCCGTTTCATCGTGGAAGTAGCATGGCAGGCACATTTCATCCGGAATATGTTCATTATGCCGACAGAGGAAGAGCTTGAGAAGTTCGAGCCTGACTTCGTTGTATACAATGCGTCCAAGGCAAAGGTTGAGAATTATAAGGAACTGGGATTGAATTCCGAGACGGCTGTTGTATTCAATATCACAAGCCGCGAGCAGGTTATCATCAATACATGGTACGGCGGAGAGATGAAGAAGGGTATGTTCTCTATGATGAACTACTATCTGCCGCTTAAGGGTATCGCTTCCATGCACTGTTCCGCCAACACAGATATGAACGGCGAGAATACCGCGATCTTCTTCGGTCTTTCAGGAACAGGTAAGACAACCCTGTCTACCGATCCAAAGAGACTTCTCATCGGTGACGACGAGCACGGTTGGGACGACGACGGTATCTTCAACTTTGAAGGCGGATGCTATGCGAAGGTTATCAACCTGGATAAAGAGTCCGAGCCGGATATCTACAATGCGATCAAGAGAGACGCGCTTCTTGAGAATGTTACTCTGGACGCAGATGGCAAGATTGATTTCAACGACAAGAGCGTAACGGAGAATACCCGTGTATCTTACCCGATCAACCATATCGAGAAGATCGTACGTCCGAAGTCCGCAGCTCCTGCAGCGAAGGAAGTTATCTTCCTGTCCGCAGATGCGTTCGGCGTATTGCCGCCGGTATCTATCCTTACACCGGAGCAGACACAGTACTACTTCCTGTCAGGATTCACGGCTAAGCTTGCAGGTACGGAGCGTGGTATTACCGAGCCTACACCTACCTTCTCTGCTTGCTTCGGACAGGCGTTCCTTGAGCTTCATCCGACAAAGTATGCGGAAGAGCTTGTAAAGAGAATGGAGAAGAGCGGCGCGAAAGCTTATCTTGTAAATACAGGATGGAACGGAACCGGAAAGCGTATCTCCATCCGTGATACCCGCGGTATCATTGATGCGATCCTGAACGGAGATATCCTGAAGGCTGAGACGAAGAAGATCCCATACTTCAACTTTGATGTTCCGACAGAGCTTCCGGGCGTTGACACCAATATCTTAGATCCGCGCAATACTTATGCAGATGCGGCTGAGTGGGAAGAGAAGGCGAAGGATCTTGCTCAGAGATTCGTTAAGAACTTTGCGAAGTATGAAGGAAATGAAGCCGGAAAGGCTTTGGTTCCGGCAGGCCCGCAGTTATAATTGAATATTTTCCTTTTCTTTATCATAGAGAACCGGCGCCTGGGGAACGGGCGTCGGTTCTTTTATACTTGAAATGTTCAGGTAAAGAAGTTAATATATTGGGTGAAATGGATAATATTCACAGATGTGGTTATTTTAAGAAGAGGGGGAGATCGGATGACGAAGGTAGATATTATATCAGGATTTTTGGGAGCCGGGAAGACGACGTTCATCAAACAGTTGATCGAACAGGTATTTACCGGTGAGAAGCTTGTGTTGATCGAAAATGAATTCGGAGAGATCGGCATTGACGGCGGGTTCCTTAAGGATGCCGGGATTGAGATCACGGAGATGAATTCCGGATGTATCTGTTGTACGCTGGTCGGTGATTTCAGCAAGGCGCTTCAGAAAGTGTTGGAGGAATATCAGCCGGACCGCGTGTTGATCGAGCCGTCAGGCGTGGGCAAATTATCGGATATCGTGAAGGCGATCGAGGATGTGAAGCAGGATGCCGAGATCGAGGTGAATGCAAGGATCACCGTGGTTGACGGGAAGAAGGCGAAACTATACCTTAAGAATTTCGGAGAGTTCTTTGAGGATCAGGTGAAACACGCTTCCACGATCGTGATCAGCAGAACTCAGACGATGACGGATGAGAAGATCGAGGAATGCGTCCATATGCTCCGTGAAGAGAATGCGGATGCCGCGATCATCTCTACGCCGTGGGAGGAGCTTGGCAGAGAGGCGATCTGTCATGCCCTGGAACATGGGGTGGAAATAGAAGGACTTCTGGAGCATCCTGGCGATACCTGCTGCTGCCATGGGGAACATGCCCATGAAGAACATGTTCATGGAGAACATGCCCATGGAGGACACGCTCATGAAGAACATGTTCCTGGAGAACATGCCCATGAAGGACATGCTCATGAAGAACATGCCCATGAAAAAGAGTGTGGATGTGGGCATGCTCATCATCATGCAGAGGAAGAGTGTAGCCATGATCACTGTCATGATCACGAAGAATCCTGCTGCGGACATCACCATGGGCATAACCACCACCATGGGCATCATCACCATGCAGACGAGATATTCACAAGCTGGGGCAAAGAGACCGCTCACAAGTACACGGATGAAGAACTGGATTTCTTTTTGAAGGCGTTAGCCGAGACAGAAGGATACGGTACGGTCCTGCGTTCAAAGGGTATTATTGCGATGGCAGACGGTACATGGAAACAGTTCGATCTTGTTCCGGAAGAATATGAAGTCCGCGAGAGCGGGGCAGACTATACCGGGAGGATCTGTGTGATCGGTACAGATCTTAAGGAAGAAGAACTAATGAGATTATTCCATATCTGATAAACGATCAGAATTTAAGAAATGAAGGTGATTGCATGAAAACACCTGTATTCATATGTACAGGTTTTCTTGACAGCGGCAAGACGACTCTTGTGAAAGATACTCTGATGCAGCAGGACTGGATCGCACCGGGGCTGACCTTGCTGCTCCTGTGTGAAGAAGGAGAGGAAGAATACCCGGAAGAGTACCTGGCTTCCCATGAGATAGCGCTGCTGAAGATAGAAGAATTTGATCAGCTGAGTCCTGCATTTTTCAAGAACTGCGAGAAGAACTATCATCCGGTGCAGATCGTGATCGAATACAACGGAATGTGGAAACTTGAGGATCTGCTGGCTCTTAAGTACCCGCGAAACTGGGAGCTGCAGGGAGTCTATTCTACGGTAAACGGGATGACTTTGGATATGTATCTGAAGAATATGCGGAATATGCTGATCGAGCAGTTGACAGAATCAGAGCTCATCGTGGTAAACCGGTGTCCGCAAGGGGTGGACCGTTCGGGATTCCGTAGGGCGCTCAAAGTGCAGAACCCTATGGCTCAGCTGATCTTCGAGGGAACGGACGGCAGGATCATACAGCCGTCAGAAGAAGACCTTCCTTATGATGTGAAGGGAGACAAGATACAGATAGAAGCAGAGGATTTCGGGATCTGGTATGTGGACGCCTACGATCATCCGGATCTCTATCTCCATAAAGAAGTGGAATTTGTGGCACAGGCGTTCCGTCCGAAGGGGATGAAGGAGAATATGTTCGTCCCGGTGCGTAAGATCATGACCTGCTGTGCCGATGACCTGAAATTCTACGGTTATCCCTGTAAGTCCGATCAGCCGGTAGAATTCAAGAAAGGCGCATGGTTCAAGGTTCGTGCAAGGTTCGAATATGAACAGGCGATGTCTTTTGGAAATGAGCAGCCGGTACTGTATCTGATCGATCTTCTCCCGGCAAAGAAGCCGGAAGAAGATATCGTATATCTGATGTAATGTGTTGTTGTAAGAAGGGTGTTTATGGAAGTAGGGGGAAAAATTAAGAGAAAATCATGGAAAATACTGGTATTAACACTGTGTCTATTCCTCTGTACGGCTTGGCTTTTGGACGGAACCGAAGCAATTTCCTGTAAGGCAGAAGAGGCAGGGGATCCATTGGATCCCGGGGATACAGAAGTATCAGAGGAAGAGGCAGAGCCGAAGTGGGAAGGCGACAGGATCTACTGTGCCGCTTTCGGCGACAGCATTGCCAAAGGATACGCAGGAAAAGGGCAGGAGGATCTAAGAAGTTACACACAATTGCTTGCAGATCAGGTGACCGCGGAAGTAAGGATCCCGGCGGAGTGCGAGAAATTCGCAAAGAACGGCAGAGATTCTTCACAGCTGAATGCAGAGATCCTGAGTACGGAAGAAGCGATCGCGGCGCTTGAGCGTGCGGACATCATCACCCTGACCATAGGAGCCAATGACTTGATGCAGGAATTCAAGAAAGCGGCGCAGGAGGTGCTTGGCACAGAACGAAGGTTTCTAAGTGTCTATGACGCATTCGACGCACTGCAGGAGGGAGTCGAAGGGAATCCCCTGCTGCTCATGAAGATCCTGGATGTGCTGAACAACTGGGATTATGAGGTGTTCGAGGAGCAGTGGCTTCTTGCAATGGAGACTATTGCGGAGCATAGAAAGGATACGGCACAGTTTGTCGTCACCAATCTCTATAATCCGGTCAGCCAGTTTGAATTGCCGGAATCTATGAACGGCATCGTAGAGGACATCATCCGGAATATGAACCAGATCATGTACGATCATGCCAAAGAGTATGATTACCGGATCGTCGATCTGTTTGATTCAGAGATCTGTGAGCATACGCAGGAAGACGGGCTTCATCCGGATCAGGAAGGACAGAAACTGATCGCGAAACTGGCGGCAGAGAAGATCGATACCGGTATATTTAAAGGAGAACCGGAGAAGATCATCAGGGAAGAGCCGCGTCCGAAGAAGGCAGAACGGCGCAGATACAGTGTGTGGACGGTCTTAGGCCCGCTGCCGTGGATCGGGCTGGCTGTAGCTGCGGGGACGGGGGTTATGGTTTCTGTATGGTTTCTTAGAAGAAAGAACAGGAAACCCTTTGTACCGAAAAAGGAACAAAAATAGGGATAAGAATGACTAGACTTTTAACAATGTGTGGACTATAATAAACACATACGTCAAATTAACATAATTTGCATAATTATAAGGAGGAACAACGACAATGGCAAGAAAAATGAAGACCATGGATGGTAATCAGGCGGCGGCTCATGCATCATATGCATATACAGAAGTTGCAGCCATTTACCCGATCACACCGTCATCTGTTATGCCGGAGCATGTGGATGAATGGGCAACTGAAGGCAGGAAGAATATCTTTGGACAGACTGTCCAGGTAACAGAGATGCAGTCAGAGGCAGGAGCAGCGGGAGCAGTACACGGTTCCCTGGCAGCGGGCGCTTTGACGACCACATTTACGGCATCTCAGGGCTTACTGCTGATGATTCCTAACTTATATAAAGTAGCAGGCGAGCAGCTTCCGGGTGTATTCCACGTATCCGCGCGTGCGCTTGCCAGCCATGCATTGTCAATCTTTGGAGATCATTCTGATGTATACGCGTGCAGACAGACAGGCGCTGCTATGCTCTGTGAGTCAAGCGTACAGGAGGTTATGGATCTGACGCCGGTTGCACACTGTGCGGCTCTTAAAGGGAAACTTCCATTTATCAACTTCTTTGATGGATTCCGTACCTCCCATGAGATTCAGAAGATCGAGACATGGGATTATGAAGATCTGAAAGAATTAGTAGATATGGATGCCATTGATGCATTCAGAAACCACGCACTGAACCCGAATCATCCGTGCCAGAGAGGTTCCGCTCAGAATCCGGATATCTTCTTCCAGGCAAGAGAGGCATGTAACTCATACTACGACGCTATGCCGGCGATCGTACAGGAGTACATGGACAAGGTTAACGCTAAGATCGGTACAGATTACAAGCTGTTTAACTACTATGGAGCAGCAGACGCCGAGAAGGTGATCGTTGCTATGGGTTCTGTCTGCGATACGATCGAGGAGACCATTGATTACCTGATGGCGGCAGGCGAGAAGGTCGGCGTCGTAAAGGTACGTCTTTACAGACCGTTCTGCGCGCAGGCATTGATCGACGCGATCCCGGACACTGTAAAATATATCAATGTTCTTGACAGGACAAAAGAGCCTGGAGCACAGGGAGAGCCATTATATCTGGACGTTGTTTCAGCGCTTAAGGGTACGAAGTTCGATGCAGTTCCGATCCACTGCGGACGTTACGGACTTGGTTCCAAGGATACGACGCCTGCACAGATCGTTGCAGTATTTAACAACGCTGACAAGGCAAGATTCACCATCGGTATCGAAGATGATGTGACCAATCTTTCTCTTGCTACAGGACCGGCTCTTGTTACGACTCCGGAAGGAACCATCAACTGTAAGTTCTGGGGACTGGGAGCAGACGGTACGGTTGGAGCGAACAAGAACTCCATCAAGATCATCGGTGACAACACAGATATGTATGCACAGGCATACTTTGACTATGATTCCAAGAAGTCCGGCGGTGTGACCATGTCTCACTTACGTTTCGGTAAGAAGGCGATCAAGTCCACATACCTGATCCGTCAGGCGAACTTTGTTGCGTGCCACAATCCTTCTTATGTGGACAAGTACAACATGGTTCAGGAGCTGGTGGACGGCGGAACCTTCCTTCTGAACTGCCCATGGGATATGGAAGGCCTTGAGAAGCATCTTCCGGGACAGGTGAAGGCATATATCGCAGACCACAACATCAAGTTCTATACCATCGACGGTATCAAGATCGGTAAGGAGATCGGACTTGGCGGACGTATCAACACCGTATTGCAGTCAGCATTCTTCAAGCTCGCTGCGATCATTCCGGAGGCAGAGGCGATCGAGCTGATGAAGGCTGCCGCTAAGGCTACCTATGGAAGAAAAGGCGACAAGATCGTACAGATGAACTACGACGCTATTGATGCCGGCGCGAAGCAGGTAGTAGAAGTAGCAGTACCGGAGTCCTGGAAATCTTGTGAAGATGAAGGATTATTCTCACCAGAGGTTAAGGGCGGAAGAGACGACGTTGTTGCTTTCGTTAAGAATGTACAGACCAAGGTGAATGCACAGGAAGGTAATTCACTTCCGGTATCTGCATTCAATGATTATGTAGACGGTTCCACGCCATCCGGTTCTTCCGCATATGAGAAGCGTGGTATCGCAGTAGATATCCCGGTATGGGTACCGGAGAATTGTATCCAGTGTAACCGTTGTGCGTATGTATGTCCGCACGCTGTTATCCGTCCGATCGCTCTGACAGAAGACGAGCTGTCTAAGGCTCCGGAAGGGACCAAGGCGATTGATATGATCGGTATGCCAGGTATGAAGTTCACCATGTCCGTATCAGCTCTTGACTGTACAGGATGCGGTTCTTGTGCGAATGTATGTCCGGGCAAGAAGGGCGAGAAGGCTCTCGTTATGAAGAACATGGAAGAGAACATCGGCTCCCAGCAGTTGTTTGACTTTGGAAGAGAGATTCCGGTTAAGCCAGAGGTCGTTGCGAAGTTCAAACCAGAGACGGTTAAGGGAAGCCAGTTCAAGCAGCCATTGCTTGAGTTCTCAGGCGCTTGTGCAGGATGCGGCGAGACACCATATGCGAAGCTGATCACACAGCTGTTCGGTGACAGAATGTATATTGCCAATGCAACAGGATGTTCTTCTATCTGGGGTAACTCCTCACCGTCCACACCTTACACCGTAACTCCGGAAGGAAAGGGACCGGCTTGGTCAAACTCTCTGTTTGAGGATAACGCTGAGTTCGGATACGGTATGCTGTTGGCTCAGAAGGCGATCAGAAAGAGATTAAAAGCTCAGGTTGAAGAGATCGCAGGCTTTGATAAAGCTTCCGAGGAAGTGAAGGCGGCTTGTAAGGAATATCTTGATACCTTTAACTGCGGTATTACCAACGGCGACGCTGCAGATAAGCTGGTTGCATTATTAGAAGGATGCGATTGCGATACATGCAAGGACGTTGTTAAGAATAAAGATTTCCTCGCTAAGAAGTCCCAGTGGGTATTCGGAGGCGACGGATGGGCTTACGATATCGGATTCGGCGGCGTTGACCATGTACTGGCAAGCGGCGAAGACATCAACGTAATGGTATTCGATACAGAGGTTTACTCCAACACAGGCGGACAGTCCTCTAAGGCGACCAAGACCGGCGCTACCGCACAGTTCGCGGCAGGCGGTAAGGAGACCAAGAAGAAAGACCTTGCGGGCATTGCAATGAGCTATGGCTATGTATATGTGGCTCAGATCGCTATGGGCGCTGACTTCAACCAGACAGTTAAGGCGATCGCTGAGGCTGAGGCTTATCCGGGACCGTCACTGATCATTGCTTACGCTCCATGTATCAACCATGGTATCAAGAAGGGTATGAGCAAGGCTCAGACAGAGGAAGAGTTAGCGGTTAAGTGCGGATACTGGAATAACTTCCGGTTCAATCCGGCTGCAGAGGGCGCGAAGTTCACGCTTGACAGCAAGGAGCCTGCAGGAGATTATCAGGAATTCCTTGACGGCGAGGTTCGTTACAACGCACTTAAGAGAGCGAATCCGGAGAAGGCAGCGAAGCTCTTCGCTAAGAACGAGGAAGAGGCTATGGAGAGATATGCATATCTCAAGAAGCTGGTTACTCTGTACGGAGAAGACTAAGATATATTAAGATAAATAAAATCCTGCGCCGAGTATTAGTCGGCGCAGGATTTTTTTTATTAGTTGCTGGTTCTCTCGTCTAAGTTCTCGTTCAGATAAGGCGTTGCGGTGTCGGAGATGTCTACCGCGTCCTCGTCAGAGATGCCGTCGATCTCCTTGGAGATCTCATACCAGTCCTCAAAGGTGGTGCCAAGAGGCATGATCGGGTCAACCACGTCTTTGATATACGTCTGGAAATCTTCGATCTCTGCCGCTTCCAGTACTTCTGAAGAGATCAGGGTATTCCTGTCATTGATAAGCGGGATCTCTTCCTCCGGAATCTGTGAATATTGGGTGTAATACTCAAGGAAACTGTCAACATTAGGATCTGAGAATTTCCATGTAAGCGTACGTCCTTCTGATACCGTCTTCATATAGATCGTACGGAGCGCAACGTACGGATCAACATCAAAACCGTCGGCGAACATCATAGCAGCGTTGTATGGATGTTCATACATGTATTTGATGGCAAGACTGTGAGCGAAGATAAGACGCCTTGCAAGTTCAGGACAATTTTTGGAAAAATCGGTGTTCATGGCATATACACAGCAGAGTCCCCAATCATCATATTCCGAATCAGATGAGATGTCAGGCGCCGCCCAGTCGATCGCCATGATATGGCCGAAGCCTTCGAATTCCGCGATGGAAGCGTAAGGGTCACAGCAGGAGAAAGCGTCGATCTGCTCGGCTTTCAGAGCGAACATCGCGTCCTGTTGTCCCATATCAACGATCTCATAATCTTCAGGGTTGGAACTCATTCCGATTTCCTGTTCCCATGTCAGGATCGTAGGATCGATATCAGGAGTTGCGGTGATGGAAAGAGTCTTCCCTTTCAGGTCTTCCGCTGTCTTGATCTCGTTGCTTGCGACCAGGTACATGGAGCCTCCCATGTGGTTCGCGGCGGCGATAAAGAACGGAGCGCCCTGATTGACGGCGCGTACAGCTCCTGTAACGCCTGTGTAGCCTACGTCCATGGCGCCGCTTGTAAGCGCTTTCAGAGTCTCGCTGGATTTGGTGACATTCACCTTCAGTCCGAGCGCTTCATAGATGCCTGCCTTGTCTCCGATGATAGAGCCTACCATGTGGTCACAGTTAAAGTAACCCATTTCAATCGTATAGTTCTTTTCTTCTTCTGACAGTTCCCCAAATTCAAAATCTTTTACTGCTTCTTCCGGATCATAGTCTGTGTTCTCAACATCTACGGCAGCTGTTTCCTGGCTGCTGTCATGACATCCGGTGAAAAGAGAAACTGACATAGCTGCCGTAAGAAGAGCAGCGATCGCACGTCTTTTCATACTTCTTTTCCTCTCTTTCTCTGTTTCCCGATAGTTCGATTAAATATTTTGGAAATATTAAAAAATATTAATAATTTATCCAAAGTCATCATAGCAAAATAGAAATAAAATGGAAAGAGATGGGGCAATCTGGTGGACATGCCCTTCTGCCGTTTATTTTTCTTTCCATTTTAATAAGATCTTTTCGCACAATACCATGACGGTATCAATGAGGAAACCGATGATCCCGGCGATCACCATATAGGCGATCACTTTTTCGGTCTGCATCTTTCCCTGTGCTTCCACCATACAGTAGCCGAATCCGGCACTGGTCGCGATGAATTCCGCTCATATGACCGACATCCATCCAAGGCCGATGGCTAGCCTGACGCCGGTCAATACGCCGGGAAGCGAGCCGGGAAGGACGACATCCTTAATAATGTTCAGAGTGTTGGCGCCCATGGATCTCGCCGCATTGTAAAAATCCTTGCTGATATCCTGTACGCCTGCGATGGTGTTCAGGATGATCGTGAAGATACCGCTGAACGCGATCAAGAAGACGGTAGGGCCGTCCCCGATGCCGAACCATACGATGGCAAGCGGCACCCACGCCATGATCGGAACCTGGCGCAGAGAGTTGATGAAGGGGGACATCGCCTGCAAGATGCCAGGAGAGTAGCCCATCATCATTCCAAGAGGGAAACCGATGATAAATGCGTACAGAGAACCAGTCAGTACGCGGCGCATAGTGATGCCTAAGTTTGTGAGTACGTATAGATCCGTGAAGGAATATCCCACCTCATACGCCACATCCTCCAGATAAGGAAAGAGGAAAGGTTTGTCTACAATGTGCGCAGTTATGTACCAAATGGTACAGATTATGATCAATGCAATAAACGCGCCGACATTATAATTTTTACCGCCGAATCCGCGCCAACGCCTTCTGTCAGAATTCCGCGTAGCAGTGATCATGCGGTTGACTTGTTTGTTTTCTTCCAATCTTTCACCTCCTCAATTTCGATTTTATACAACAAATAATAACAAAATTGTAATAAATAAAACACATTTATTATGTAAAGAAATATTATAATTTGTTAATATTTAGATTTCTTATAAAGGGCGAAACAAAAGGAAAATATAGGTATAATCTTAGAAAACGAGAGCTTGGAATGGAGGAATCATACAGTGAAAAAGCCATGTATCGAATATATCAGCGCCTGCGCTTGATGCGAGGTGTTTGGCGACTTGGTTCAAGTCCTGGAAAAAGAATATGAAGGGAGAGTGAATGTGGCGATCTACCGCGCGGGAAAAGACTTTGATTATATCAAGAAGTACGGTGCGGTTACGAAGAGCATGCTGGTGATCAATGAGAGAAAGGCAGTTACGAAACTGACAAAGCCGGCAGTAAGAGCAGCATTTGAGGAGGCATTGAAGATATGATAGGGGAATTCGGACAATTCTTATATAAGATTATCTTGTCCGCATGGTCTATGCTTAACAGTTCATCGCCGTGGATGATCTTTAGTTTTATCGTGGCGGGTGTCCTGCATGAATTTTTAAAACCTGAGAAAGTGCAAAAGACCGCGATCGGTTCCGGCAGGATCAGCGGTGTGTTCTGGACGACGGTTTCGGGTATGTTCATCCCGATCTGCAGCTGCGGGACGATACCGCTTGGGATCAGTATGTATTACAGCGGGGCGTATCTAGGACCGACGCTGGCTTTTATGACCAGTACGCCGATGATCAATCCGCTGGCGGTGATCTTATCCTGGGGACTTCTCGGCAAGGAGGTTACGATCATATATGTCATCACGGGATTCGTCGCTCCGATGCTGATCGGAATGGTGGCAAATAGATTCGCAGGAGAGGAGCTGCATATCGGCGTGAATAAAAAAGTACGAGGCGGGGAGGATTCGGCGTTTTCTCTGGAGACAGACGAGGAAGACGGCGGGCCGGCGATGATCCAGCTTGAGTTCGAAGAGCCGACTTTTCAGGAAAAGCTGAGATCAGGCCTTCGCTGGTCCTTGACGGAGCTGAGCGTGACGATCAGTAAATATACGGTGTCGGGAATGTTGATCGCGGGTCTTCTCTTTACCGTTGTTCCGCAGTCTTTTGTCCAGGATTACTTAGGACAGCCAGGGTTTATCTCGTTGTTTGGCATTACGGTCGTGGCGGGGCTTATGTATGTATGCGCGGTAGGGCATATTCCGTTTATTGCGGCGCTTGTCGCAAGCGGCGCTGCGCCGGGGGTAGCCATTACCTTCCTGATGGCGGGAGCGGGAACCAATATTCCTGAGCTTCTTACGATTTCCAAGGTGATCGGGAAACGTGCGATGCTTATGTATTTTACGATGGTAGTCGGTATCTCTAATATAGTCGGTTATATTACGAACAAGTTATTATTGCCGGGATTTACGCCGGTTTTGGATTTTGACAGGACGCATAATACGATCACGCAGGCGAACAAGATGATCCTGGTCATTCCGGATTGGGCGACGTGGATATGCAGTTCGATCTTAGTGTGTTATGCAGTCTATGCATTATACAAGATGCTGAGGCCTAAGTTCGCATAGTGTGGAAAAGAGCAGATAATATGAGGATTGACAGGAAGATCGGAATCTTTATCGCAGGCTTTGTCTTAGCAGGGATGCTTGCGGCTGTCTTGTTCCCCAGGGAAGAGAAAAGGAACAGGGACGCCGTACTGCGGATCGGCGCGGGAGACGATGTTTCAGGGATATTGATGGAAGAGACGGTCCGGGGGATGAATGGGAAATATACAGTCTCACAAAATATAGAAAGTACGTCCTTTCAGGATTGTTGAAGTAATATTGCTCAATGGGCATTGAGTTCGGAAGAGATAAACGTTGCGTTCTATTGCAGCCACATTGCAAAGCATACGGCGCAGGCAAATGAAAATGTGATGATTTACGGCCCTGCAGTGATGAATGCAGAGGTGATCTGTTATAAAGACGACTGGGAAGACGTAAAGACAGTGGGCGTTGGCCAGGGGCGGGAGCAGGAAAAAAGACTGGCGGAAGAGAATTACCCCCAGATAGAAGCGTTCCGGGAGGTTACGCAGAAGGGGATTCTATATGCGTTGGAGGATCGTCAGGTGGACGCAGTGATCCAGGACGTGACGAAGGCGGCGCAGACGTCGCATTACGATTCCCTGCCGCTGTCAGAAAATGATCATATTTCTTATGTGTTGGTCGTGGACAAGGATTTTGCCGGGACAGAGGCATTTGCGGATTTCATAAAAAGCTATAACGAAGCAGTGAGAAAGCTGAACAGGCCGGCATATCTCTCGGAACGTCTGGGAGTGAAGGAAAGCTGGCTTGAAGATAAGTCGATTGAATTTTTAACTTTAGAGGAAAGCGAGGAATAGTAGATCGTTATGTCTATATCTGTACAGGGAATTTCAAAGGTATTTAAAGGAAGAAGAAAGGGAGAAGAGGAAAATACTGTTTTGCAGGATGTTTCTTTCGATGTGGAAGAAGGAGAATTTGTCTCTCTCTTAGGACCGTCCGGATGCGGGAAGACAACGACGCTTACGATCATCGCCGGTTTTCGGAAACCGAATAGCGGGAAGATCGTCGTAAATGGCAGGGAAGTCAGTAAGCCGGGACCGGACCGTTCGTTTATGTTTCAGAACTATGCGCTGTTCCCATGGCTGAAAGTAGGGGAGAATATAGAGTATCCTATGAAAAAGATGAAAGTGCCGAAGGCAGAGCGCAGGGAGAAATTAAGAGAACTCCTGGAGATGGCGCAGCTTACGGAATATGAGCACTATTATATCCACGAGATCTCAGGAGGAATGAAACAGAGAGTCGCGCTTCTGCGCGCGCTTGCCTGTGACCCGCAGGTTCTTTTGATGGATGAGCCTCTGGGTGCGGTGGATTTCCAGATGCGGCAGATGCTGCAGGTACAGCTTGAGAATATCCTTCGGAAAAGGAAGACGACGGCGCTTATGGTTACGCATGATGTGAGTGAGTCCATTTATCTGAGTGACAGAGTGATCGTGATGTCAAGGGATCAGGGCAAGATCCTGGCGGATGTTAAGATTGATATCCCAAGGCCGAGAGACCGGACGGATTCCAAGTATCATGAATATGTGGATCAATTGACGGATATCTTGAAGGAAGCGTTGAACGGCGGAGTATTCACGCAGGAAGATAAGGACTTGATGGACTTTATAAAGGAAGTCAATGCAGAAAAGACGGGAAGCATAGGAGAAGCATGTTGATCTTGGAAAGATAAGGCAGGTATTTAAGAATGGAACAGAATGTACATAAGAAATTTAACGACAGCATGAATTTTTTCTGCAGCGGTGCAGAATTCGATCAATATGTTACTCAGATGGAGCTTGATCCGGACGGTATAATAAAAGCCGACATAGAGGTTGCTGTCAGAGAGGCGAAGGCGACATTTGAAGTATAAAGACCAATCATTTTAGGAGGTGAAATACCATGAAAGTAGCTTATCTGTTAGAATCAGAACATGCGCGTGAGATCCTGGAGCATATGATCATTCCTCAGATGGAAGAAGACCGCCACGGCGCCGAGGTTGCGGGAATGATGTTCTTCTTCGACAACGCTTATATGCTTGTAGAAGGTTCCGATATCGCGGCAAGACTTCAGAAATTGAGTGAAAAGACAGGAGTTCTCTTAATGGCGTGCGACAGATGCTGTTATCAGAGAGATATCGCGGACAAGCTGATCGCTCCGGCGGGAATCGGATGTTTCCCGAACGTATACGCGGCGCTTGCCCCGGCGGGTGTCGATCAGGTGATCACGTTGTAGAGAACAGATACGCCGGGGATCCGGCGACGGATGATCAGGAGGATATAAGATGAGAGTATTAAGTGTTCCGGGGCTTTGCTGTCCGGATTGTGCAAAGAAAATTGATGCGGCTTTGGAAGACGCAGGCATCGATCACGAAGTAGATTTCGAAGGAAAGAAGGTATCCGTGTGTGATTGCGATCATTGCATGGGGGTTGCTTTTGATCTTTTGAAAGAGATGGGATTTGAGGCGGAGAGAATATCTTAAGCTTCATTGGAGGCATGACAAAGTGGATCGTCATGCCTCCAGTTTTTTGATGGGACGTTTTCCGTCCACTTTTTTGGTACTCATTTTATATAATGTGAAATTTAACGGCGATTCCTTTAGGAAATTTCTGACCGCCGTCTCATCCGGATCGAGAAACCGGATGGCAAGCCCGCAGCCGCTGCTGATTTCCCGGGGAACCGGCATGACGGCTATGGAAAAGAATTCTTTCAGGTATTTTTCGGCACACATCGCGTCTGCGGTCGTTTTGAAAGCAAGGATGAGGTATTCATTTTCTACAGTCATAATTGTGCTTCTCCCTCATCATGCAAGCATTTCGATAAATGCAGCGATCCGGGTTCTTAGCTGCCCGGTGTCTGAGTCTGAGTCGTCGGTCTCCGCAGACATATACGGAATGTGAAGCGTATCTTTGCAGAAACGCCTCATCTTATCACGTTCCACGGTATAGGAATGGCAGGTCTGCAAAGTTACGTCAAGAATACCGTCAACCTGATAATCCGAACACGATCGGCGGATGAGTGAGAAGCGCCGGTCATTTGGAGACATGATGGCGCAGGCAGTATTCTGGTAGCAGTCGGCAAGCGCGGCAAATACATCTTGATTTTCCGTATCAAAATGGCGCATAGCATATTTCACCACTTCACAGGTCTCAAAGCACACGACGGCTCCTCCGCTTTTTTCAATAATATTTAAGATCTTATCATATACGGCGCTCAACGGGCATCCGGTGATCAAGATTCTTGCGGCGCTTTTGGGTACGGAGCTTTTCCGGGAGAGAAGTAACTTGCGGGCGGCGCGGTTCGCCCTGGTGCGCTCCTTGACATCAGGGATTGCACGGTGCTCTTCGAGAATGCGGAAAATATCCGTCCCCCATGCGGCAGGCGGGATCTGCCGCTGGATCTCCATCAATTCCAATATGCTCTCACGCTCCGAATTCAGCAGTTCCCCGGCAGTGCGGATCTGTTCTTCCGAAAGGGCTATGCCGAAGCGCTTTTCCAGTTCCTTCACAAGATATCTGCATTCGGACTGGATAAGGGGCTTTACATATTCCCGGTCAGCGCCTTGGGGCGCCTGATAGAAATAGACCCGCTCCGGATGGGACAGGAGTTCGTACATCTTCTTCTTCCCGTCACAGGAAGTCTCGGCAAGGATGAGAGATGCCTCCGAGAGGGAAGCGTCCTCGCAGATGTTGCAGCAGTTTTTTACGATGGGGCATAGATTTTTCGGCAGCGTCCCGGAAGCGGAATCTTTCACGCCGTCAATATAAGGAAGACGCAGAGAGTAAAAACCTGCTGCTTCCAGGATCTCCTGCGGAATATAAGAGCAGAAAGAGACTGCTGTCTTTCGTCCGTCTGCATGGCAGTTTTGGATCAATTCCTGTAATTTTTCTCTATTCATGTGCCGCCTCCTTTTCTGCGCGGATCATCTCAAGAAAAGCGCCGAGCCTGGTACGGATCTGTGCTTCATCCCCAGGGGTAAAATCCGTCTCAATATGTAAAAGAGGGATTCCCATCTGGTTACAGACACGGCGGATATTTTCTGTCTCTATTGCAAATGGGTTGCAGGAGTGCAGAGTGATGCTCACGATCCCGTCGGCATTCCATTCCCGGACTGTCTCTGCGACTTGTTCAAGCCGTCTTGTGTTCGGCGATACGACGGCACAGGGAACCTCGATATATTTTTCCGCAATACGCAGATACGGATCGCGGCTTCTGTCTTCGTCAATGAGCCGGCGGCGTGAAGAGATGCCGCTGCACCCCTCGTAGCAGACGACGGCTCCGCCCAGTTCTTCGATGACATGGATCGTTTTCTCAGCCGTACCGCCAAGTCCGGTGCCGGAAACAATGATGCGGGGGCGCTTTGGATCCGGTGCAAAGGGGGCTTCGCCATTGTGCCAGTTCTTTTCGCACTGGTCGAGGATCGCATTGATCTTGTCGTACTTTTCCTGGGGATCGAACATATACTGCTCGCCTTCCATGATATCGTGCATACGGACGCCTGTAATTGCCGGGGGTTCATAGCGTCCCAACTCATAGATCCTTGCCGCCTGGATACGTTCTTTGTTGCACCATTCGATGGATTCGTTCAGCCCATCTTCTGTGATCGTCGTCTGAAACTTATCTTCTAACCCTTTGGCGAAGATACGAAGTTCCGAGACCCACATCTGCAAAGAACGCTCATGATCAGGTATATTGGGGAGATGGATGACCTGCATCGGTTTCAGTTCACCCAGAAGCTCATACATCTTTTTCTTCCCGTCACAGGTTGTTTCTCCGACTACGACGTCCGAGAAATAAGCATAGGGGCAGCTTTGTTCCAAAGCATGTCCATAGCTGGATTTGATCAGGGGGCATAAGTTCGCGGGGAGCCGGGTCTCGGCAGTCTTGATCGGCGCGGCGCTCTTCCCACATAATCCGACCTGATAAAGGCCTGCGGCGCGGATGATCTCCGCGGGAGTATACTGGCAGAAACAGCCGCAGACATTCTTTCCGCTGTCTTTTAATTCTTTTACTTTCAGAAAACCCTCGCGGCGGGCTTCTGCAAAATCTTCAAAATGTTCCGGTAATGTAACGGACATAGTTGGTCTCCTTTCTCTTTGGCAGATCATACTTCTTATCTATTAAACTAACATGCCTGAGGCATGCAGACAACTTTTATTACGTTTTGTAATAAGACAGAAGGTTATGTTTAATATTTGCTCAATAAAGAAGCGAAGTACTTTACATTCATTTTAAATACGGCTAAAATGATAAAAGATTATTTCTATAATGACAGAGGGAAGCATATGAACGACAAAAATGTGAAAGAAAAGACACAGATCCTGAAAAGTACGAAAGTGAAAATAGCTCTGGTCATGCTGGCGCTGGTTGCCGGATTTATCATCCGGGGGAAATTAGAAGAGACACGTAAGACGCAGCTGGAGGAAGAGGCAGAAGAGGACGTCATGTCCAAAAGAGCGGATTATGCAGAGCCTGTCGGAAAGGACAATAAGATCCTGCAGGCTTTTCTTGCATACATGCCGGGCGCCGACGTACAGATCGCGTGTGAGGAGGATGTCACGGACGACGGCTGTAAAGACCTGGTCGTCATCTATAAAAAGGACGGCTTGACCAGAACCGTTGTGGCGGTGGATTCCGGAGACGGAACGAATTACGAATATACGGAGCCGATCCCGGGACCGATTGAAAACCAGAAGATACAATTTAAAAATATTGACAAAGAAGGCGAGATCGAATTCATCATTACCGGAGAAAAGAACGGAGCGGTAGGCTATGCGATCTACCGCATGATAGACGGAGCGCCGACAGACCTATTCGGAGAGGGTATGGAGGACTGCTGCTAGAGCCGCCTTAGGGCACGAACTTATAGCCTTTCCCCCATACGGTTAAAAGGTGCTGCGGTTTTGACGGATTTTCTTCGATCTTGTCACGAAGGCGCTTGATATACACGAGGATCGTATTATCATCCGTAACGTCGCTTTTCCATACATTGGTAAACAGCTCTGCCTTTGTCAGGACTGTTTCGGGATGCTCTACAAAGTAATAGAGAAGGGAAAATTCTTTTGCAGAGAGGGAGATCTCATCCTCGCCTCGGATCACGGTCTGAGAGCCAAGTCGGAGGGTGAAGCTTCCGCAGGTCGCCGTAGCCGGAATGGACGGTGCGGATGTGGTATACTGTTGCGTACGCCGTATGATCGCGCGGATCTTGGATACAAGGACAGTCTTGCTGAATGGTTTGGTCATATAATCGTCGGCGCCGAGCCCGAGGCCTTTCACCTGGGAGGTGTCTTCGTCCCTGCCGCTTAGAAGGATGACAGGAGTCAGGAGTTCTTGTTTACGCATTTCCTTTAAAAAGGAGAAACCGTCCTGTCCGGGCATAATGACATCCAGGAGGATCAGATCAAATCGCTGCTCTTTCAGGAGGGCAAAAGCCTCCTTGCTGCTTTGGGCGCAGGTTACCTTCATCTGCTCCCGGGAAAGAACAGACTTGATCGCCTTCAGAACGGGGATTTCATCATCAATTACAAGAATAGAGAGATCAGGCATATGGAAAACCTTCCTTTCTGTGACATATTTCATGGTTAGATTATAGCAACCAGTTTTTTTTAAGTCAAATTATTTTGTGTGAATCGTATTGGAGATAAGTGAATGGAGAAAAGGATTGCATTTTTCGGAACCCTCTTGCTTGCATGTATCGCCTTTTTGTGCTATCTTTCGGTGGAAAAGGCGATCGTAGAAAGGGAGCAGGAGAGCATGAAAAGTCTTGCAAAGGTAAATGCACAAAGTCTTAAGACCAGCCTGCGGGCGAAGAGTAACCTGATCTATGCTGCGCTTTCCGGTGATATGGAAGATGAAGAGGATATAAAGAAGGGGATGCTTAAGGTTGGGGAAAAAGGAAGCTATATCAGTCTTGGACAGCTGGGGAAACTGGAAGAATGGCGGCAAAAAGAGTGTAAGGAAGCGGGGGTAAGGCCGGGAGAGGTTGTGTCTGGTCCCATCTTCAGATCGGACGAGGGATATTATGTGCTCTGCATGACGAAGGCGGTGTATATGGATCAAAGCATCGCAGGGTACGTGCAGATTGAGCTGAATCTGGACGAAGTATATGCGGAAGAACAGGCGCTTTCGAATCTGCAGCTGGCGAACGGCGGATATTGTATCGTGAAGGATGCACATGGCACGACGATCATGCCGGGGGGAGCGCCGGCGGAGGAATTCTCTATCGCGAAGAAGGAGAAGAACGGGGTTTTGAGGGTGTGGATCTACCAAACGGAATACGGAGTACCGCAGAAGGTGCAGAAGCTTGTCTCTTATGAAACGATTGATGTGGACGGGGAGGAATTTAACCTCTACATTGTCGAAGATTATCGTCAGATCATACGTCCGGTACGGAGTGTCGCCGTATATTTTTGCCTGTTTGGAATATTGATTTTTTCATGGATGGGATTTTTCATCTATAAGACAACGGCGCAGCAAAAGGAAGAAGAACAGAAGATGCTCATGCAGAAATATAACCATTCCAAGACGATGGAAGTCTTAAGCGGAGCGATCGCCCATGAATTCAACAATATGATGACGCCGATCGTGCTATATGCAGAGATCCTGGGGGAAAATGAGACCGTATGCAGGGAGATGCCGGAGGAAGTGTCGGAGCTTAAGAGCACGGCGAAACGCTGCGAAGAGCTGGCAGGGCAGCTGCTTAATTATAGCAGGCAGGGACGCATAGAGAAGCAAACCGTAGAATACGACGCTTCTTCGGCGGTGCAGGAAAGTGTGAATATGATCGAGCGGCTGCTGCCGAAGAATATCCGGCTAAAGACGAACCTGTGCAGGACGCCTTATTATGTAAGGGGACAGCTTGGTTCTCTGAATCAGATTCTACTGAATCTTACCACGAATGCGATCTATGAGATGAAAGAGGACGGGGGAAGCCTGTATATCCGGTTCGGGCTCAGCACAGAATCCGACCGTTTCTTGCGGCTGCTCGTGGAGGATACCGGGAAGGGAATACCATCAGAGATCCAAAGGCAGATATTCCGGCCGTTTTTTACGACCAAAGGAGCGGGAGACGGGACAGGAATCGGCTTGACGGTTGTAAAGCGCCTGACGGAAGAGCATGGAGGAAGTATCTTCGTGCAGACAGAAGAAGGAAGGGGAACAAGGTTTTTGTTGGAATTCCCGCGGGTATACCCGGACGGTGAGGAATAGGCAAAGACTATATCAGTATCGGGATCATAAATAATTGAGGGGAATTATCAGTATTTTGAATTAGACAGGACTATAAAACAGACTTATGATGAAAGAGTACATATTAACATTTTGTAATATTTGGAATGAGGATAATATGAAACTGGAATACATAAGAAGTTTTATTGGAGTTGTGAATTATAAGAGCTTTTCCCTGGCGGCAAAGTATCTGTTCTTATCGCAGCCGACTATCAGCGCGCACATCAAACGTCTTGAAGAAGAATTAGGGGTACAGCTGTTGGTAAGGTCCACAAAGGATGTGATCTTATCAGAGGAAGGGCTGACCTTTTATCCATATGCGGTACAGCTGTTAGAGACGGAAAAAGAAGCCTTAAGCCGTCTGAATAAAGAAGAGAAATCTGAGGTGGGATTCGTGTCGATCGCCACTTCGTCTGTCCCGGGAAATTATATTTTCCCAGGATTTCTGGCGTATTTTCAGAAGCAGTGCGAGGGAATCTTTTTTCGTATATTGGAAGGGGACAGTGAGGACGTCATGCAGAAGGTCTTGCATTTTGAAGCGGAGATCGGGATCGGAGGCGTCAGAAGCACGAATGAAAAACTGCATTGTGAGACGCTGTTTGAAGATGAGATCGTCTTGATCACTCCGAATAAAGAGAAATACAGGAGCATGAACGGCAGCTTTCCGATCGCGGTGCTGAAAAAGGAAATCTTTATCACCAGGGAAACCGGAAGCGGGACAAAGACGATCACGGATAACATCGAGCGGGAGCTGAAGCTCAATGTCCATGCGCTGCATGTCGCCGCGCAGTTTGGGACGTCGGAGATGGTACGCAGAGCCGTAGAG
Organism: Dorea sp. 5-2; assembly: GCF_000403455.2. Taxonomy (GTDB): domain Bacteria; phylum Bacillota; class Clostridia; order Lachnospirales; family Lachnospiraceae; genus Sporofaciens. Next base: position 269,511 of record NZ_KE159781.1, read on the forward strand.
GCAGGGACAGGCGTCGCCTTTATCAGTAAGATTGCGGCAAGGGAATCACTGGACAATAAAAAGATCCTGGAATTCCGGTTTCCCGAGGTGCAGGCGAAGCGGCATATCTATCTGGTATATCACAAAGAACGGGTGCTGAGCCCGGCGTCAAAGAATGTAATACGGCGTCTCAGGGAATATTGCGCGGAGGGATAACGCGGTAAAGGAGCTAAGATTTATGAAAAGAATGTTGATTACAGGGACTTCCGGTTTCCTTGGAAGCAGGATCATAGAATTTTACAGGGACAGATATGAGATCTGCGCCCCATCGCATAGAGATATGGATATTACGGATCAGGAGCAGGTTTGGGAGGTTTTCCATGATTTTAAGCCGGATATGGTCATACACAGCGCCGCTATCTCCGATGTGGGTATGTGTGAGAGGGAACCTGAGAGGTCAGGGAAGATCAATGTGGACGGAAGCAGGAATATTGCCATGGCTTCCGGTGAGTTTCATGTGAAATGCTTGTTCTGCAGTTCTGACCAGGTATACTTCGGAAGCCAGGTGCAAGGTCCGCACAGAGAGGATGAAAAGGTCATACCGCGCAATGTCTATGGAAGAGAGAAGGCGCTGGCAGAAGCGGAATGTCTGAGAGTGAACCCGGAATGTGTACTGCTCAGGCTGTCATGGATGTATGATACCAGAACGCTTAAGGAAGAAGAGCACGGCGATTTTTTCCGGACACTGGCATCGCGGCTTAGGACAACAGATATTTTAAGCTATCCGGTAAATGACGTGCGGGGGATCACGGATGTGGGCGAAGTAGTCCGTAACTTTGAGAATTGCACAGAGTTGGAAGGCGGAATCTATAATTTTGGTTCTCCCAATGACAGGAATACATATGAGACGGTATCTGCCATGTTCGAAGAGCTTGGCTGGGATACGGCACGGCTTAAAAGAGATGAGGAGTCCTTTGGATCGGCGCCCAGAGATATCAGTATGGATCAGAAGAAGCTGAATGCGTGCGGAATTGCCTTTCCCTCCACTCTGGAGTCGTTGGTGGAGAATATGCATGGTCTTCTCTTCTAAAAAAGGTGGAGAGAGAATAAGTGTAGAGGATGAGGGGCGGATACGCCAGATGCCCCGTAAGATCACGGGGCATCCAAATCTGTTATCGGTTATCTACTTTTTCGGGATACATGTCATGATGGGCGAGACGGTCATAAGCCATCTCTTCCCATTTTGTCCCTTTCTTTCCGTAATTACAGTACGGATCAATCGAAATCCCTCCTCTTGGAAGGAATTTCCCCCAGACTTCAATATACTTCGGTTCCATAAGATTTATCAGATCTTTCATAATCTTATTGCAGCAGTCCTCATGAAAATCTCCATGATTTCTGTAAGAAAAGAGATACAGTTTTAGGGATTTGCTCTCAACCATTTTTCTATCCGGGACATAAGATATGTAGATCGTCGCAAAATCAGGCTGTCCCGTAATCGGACAGAGAGATGTAAACTCCGGACAATTGAACTTCACGAAATAATCATTGTCCATATGTTTATTTTCAAAACTTTCAAGTACCTCCGGCGCATAATCCATTTGGTATTTTGTCTGTTTTCCAAGTGCATGTAATTCAGACATTTAATGTTCCTCCTTCACTTTAAGCTTTCTTGCCAGATATACGAAAGGCGTATCGCAGAAAGCAACAATTGCCTTAAACAGATACGTTGTAAGCAGAATACTCACAAACACCTCCGTGTCATACACACCCCAGAAAGCGGCAAACGTAAACACCAGCGTATCCACAGCCTGGGAAGTCAGAGTCGAACCACAGTTCCGTAGCCATAACCTTCCCTCATTGTCGCCTGTTTTTTTCCAGATGAAATGATAAAGCGTAACATCTATCGTCTGTGAGCAGATATATCCCAGTGTGCTTCCTAAAACTACCCTTGGTACGAAACCGAACAGCATCGTGATCGGCTCGTTCATGATATCGTTTGCATTCGGGACAAACCTTAGAAGCCCCTGTGTTCCCACCAAGAAAATAACGGTTGTAAACAGGCCGATGTAGACTGCTTTCTGCGCCGCTTTCTTTCCATACTTTTCAGACAGGATATCCGTCACCAGAAAACTTGCCGCATAAAGCGTATTCCCCGCAGTGGTCGAAAGCCCAAAAATATCCACATTTTTACACACCTGTATATTGGCAAGAATCGCTGAGATTGCCGTAAACACGTACAACCCTGTCTTTCCAAACATTTTGTAGGCAATCACTACCGCAAAAAGATAAAAAATAATTGAAAGTATAAACAAAACCGAATTTGTCATTTCTTCTCCTCCTCATATTCCGCCGGATCCTGGATTTCGTTTAGTTCAAATGCTTTCCTCCTGTCCAGACAGGTGGCGCATTTTCCACACGGCTTTTCTCCACCTTCGTAACAGGACCAGGTAAATGCAAAGGGCGCTTGAAGCCTCATCCCCGTCCGGACGACATCTGCCTTATGGCTGCACAGAAATGGAGCTTCGATTTCCAACTGCTTTCCGCTCCCTTCATACACTGCCCGGCTGATCGCATCATGAAATGCTTCTGAAGTATCTGGGTACGCATTTCCCGCGCTGTCATCCGCATGCGCCCCATAATAGATCTTCTCACATCCATCAGCCAGCGCAACAGACGCTGCTGCCGCCAGAAACAGTCCATTCCGGAACGGAACATAGGTAGAAACCGGTTTCCCGGTACTCTCCTGAAGCTGAGATGCATATGTGCCCTTGGGAATTTCCCCCCTTCCCTCCAATAAAGTACAGTCTGAACCCGCAAATATCATCCCCATATCCAGTTCCTTATGTCTCACATGATAATGCTGCGCAATCCTTTGCGCTGCTTTCAGTTCATTGCTGTGCTTCTGCCCATAAGAAACAGACAGGCTCAGCACATTCTCATAGCCATACTTCTCTACGGCAAGCGCCAGACAGACTGTCGAGTCAATGCCGCCGCTTGACAACACCAGTACTTTCATACATTTTCCTCCAATCACAATTCAGCCGTGCAAAAAAGCAAAAAAAATCCCGCAAAACGCAGGATTCAATAAAATCGGGTTCCCTAGTTTTGTTTAACGACAGGATGGTACGCTCGAGAAATCGGGCCGAACTGTCTATTCAGTTATATTGAAATTATATTCCGCAAAACCCAGGATGTCAACTATAAAAAAATTTTGTTTTCATACGCTTACTGTCGTTACGCGGGATCATATATTTTACGGCGCTGTTTATCCTAAAGTTTCAGATGCCGAAGGAATAGCAAAAGACTTCCTGGCTGCCGGGAGGTTTTTTGGCGATATATTTTTGCAATATAGCAGATGAAACAGGTTGTATAATGGAAAGCAAAATGGTAATATTATGGAAATACAATGGCTGCCAAAAGGAGAGATTTCTATGACAGTATCAGAGATGAGAAAGCGGAAGAAGGAATTAGGCTACACAAATGAGAAGGTCTCAGAGCTTTCCGGCGTTCCATTGGGTACGGTACAGAAGATATTTGCAGGAGTGACAGATTCCCCCAGGTATGATACTCTGCAGGCTCTTGAGAAGATATTTGTGAAGGAATGGAGTATGCTCATGGAATCTGTCGCGGAATACCGTGTGAAGCGGCAGGGAGAGTATACACTGGAGGATTATTATGCGCTGCCGGACGAGCGAAGAGTAGAATTGATCGACGGAGTGCTCTATGATATGTCCGCGCCGACTCCGGTACATCAGTTGATCGGGTCAGAGATTCGGGAACGTTTAAGCGCCTATATCAAGGGGAAAGGCGGGAGGTGTATTCCGTTAGTATCCCCGATAGACGTACAGCTTGATCGTGATGATAAGACGGTGCTGCAGCCGGACGTACTGGTGGTGTGCGACCGCAGTAAGATCATCAGGAGATGTATCTATGGAGCGCCCGATTTTATCGTTGAGATCTTGTCTCCGGCTACCAGGAAGAAGGATCTGACGGTAAAGCTTGGGAAATACATTCAGGCCGGGGTATCCGAATACTGGATCGTGGATCCGGACAAGAAAAAGGTGGCAGTGTATGACTTCGCACATGGGGAGCTTCCGGCAGTTTATGGATTTGATTCGAGGGTTCCGGTGGGGATCTTTTGCGGAGAATGTGAGATTGATTTTGCAGAGATTTATGGGTATATAAGTTTTCTATATGAATAATCTTATAGAGTGTTTGCTTTTGTTAAAAAGTGCTATGCTGATGAAGGGAGATTCTTGGATGGATTTTAAAGTTGGTGTTGGCAAGTCAGACTTTGCTGACTTGCGTAATTCAGGTGATTATTATGTGGATAAAACGGAGATTTATAAATTCTTATCATTTCATTAACCCCTTTTTCTTAGCGTGATCACAGATAAAGGAAACAAATGCCAATAACAACAGTATAAAGATAGACAGCATATCCCATACACCAAGAACAGGCTTTTCTATCATTTTTGATAGTATTACATTGACAATGACCATAAATGGAATGGCTGATAAAAAAGTTGTTCCTAAAGCAGCTAATTTCCTTTCAATACACTTAAACACTGCAACTATTATCCACAAGAATACGATTGAAACCACCGCCGTTACAGCACCAACGGAAAAAACTTCTTTCGTTTTTAATAAGATGCCCAACAAGAACAAAAAGGGGACGATAAAAACACTTAATGATACTAAGCTTACGATGATCCCCCTTTTCCCCAAAATAATACTTGGAAAAGATATTATCCATGCGAATATAATAGAGCTGACTGGAATGAATGACCATGTTAAATTGCCGGATATTGCGATATTGCAAATAAGACATACCATGATCCCGATCAATAGTGTTGCTGAAAAAAGAATTGAAAGAATGACATTCTTTGTCATGTTATTATGACATTTGGCAATAAATTTTCCAATCGCTATCTGGTTCATCATTTTTCTCCTTTCGCCTTAAACGATACGCTTGGCTATATTTAACTGATCTAATGCCCAATTCTGCATTTCAACAAACATCTTTCCTCTTAATCGGTCGTATTCTATCCAGCAGAGATGGTGGTCTGCTTCCGTGGGTGCAGATTCTTTTTCAAGTAATTTCCCGAAGTAATATGTTTGGATCGGATGAAAGTATCCAATCGTAGGATGTTTGATATATGCCTCGGCAGAACATAATCTACCCTCAATACAAGGCAAATAACCTATTTCTTCAAGGCATTCTCTTTTAATACAATCTAAATGACTTTCTCCCCGCTCTAGACCTCCGCCTAAGAAAAAATATCCCTTTGGTGTTTGAACCACACCAACTTGTTTATTATGACAAGGAATGATATATACTCCCTCTCGGTCTAAATATTTAACATTTTCTTTTATTCCGAAAACTCTATGCATCTTGTACTCCGTCAATTCGAATTCGAATATCAGTAAATTACAGGGGCGATCGGTGAACTGTGATATATGTACAAATATATTATAACGGAGGACTTTTCAATAGACAAGTACATTTACGATAATAAAAATTATGGAACTACTAAGAAGTTTTAAAGTATAATGGAATTCAGTTATAGGAAACTGTAGTCTTTATAAAAAACGGCGGTTGCACAGGACAATGAATTATCTGCCTGTTTAACAGATCGGAACTATAATTTTGTGATATGGGTTGTATCTATGGAGCGATTGATCTTGAATAAGCTGCTGGATTGGAAGAATTCACCTTATCGCAAACCGCTGATCTTAAAGGGTGTGCGTCAGGTGGGGAAGACTTGGGTCCTCAAAGAATTCGGCAGACGTTATTATGAAAATACAGCCTACTTTAACTTTGATGAAAACGAGGAATATAAGCAATTTTTTGAGACTACCAAAGATGTAGATCGCATTCTACAGAATCTCATGCTTGCCAGTGGCCAGAAGATTGTGCCAGAAAAGACTCTCATTATCTTTGACGAGGTACAGGACTGCCCCAAGGTTATCAATGCCATGAAGTATTTCTGTGAGAATGCTTCGCAGTATCACATTGCCTGTGCCGGTTCTTTGCTGGGGATTGCCGTGGCAAAGCCGTCCTCCTTTCCGGTAGGCAAAGTCAACTTCATGCAGATCGATCCTATGACCTTCATGGAATTTCTGCTCGCCAACGGCGACGAAAATCTGGCAAAGTATCTGGAAAACGTGGATACCATTGAGCCGATTCTTGACGCCTTTTTCAATCCGCTCTATGAGAAGTTAAAGATGTACTATGTTACAGGCGGTATGCCGGAACCAGTACTCATGTGGACGGAAGCACGAGTCCGGGAGTATGAAGATGCTTTGCAGTGGTTGATAGATGCCAGGCTAGTGCATAAAATCTACCGCAGCACTGCTCCCGGCCTGCCGGTAGTTGCCTATGATGACTTGTCTGCATTTAAGATCTATCTGGCAGATGTGGGGTTACTACGCCGCCTGGCTCAGCTGGCTCCTACGGCATTCGGAGAAGGCGATCGTTTGTTTACCGAATTCAAAGGTGCATTGACTGAGAATTTTGTGCTACAGATGTAGGACGGATTTTGCGGACATTCAAAATAAAAATGAATGTGGAGGTAACAGACAATGGCAAAGACGATTTTTGAGGAACTGGGCGGCAAATACGAAAGGCAAGTTGACTATTTAATCCCATGTATAGCTTTACCCGCCGAAGAAGAACAGCCGATAGGCACATGGGGACAGCGGCATTTGGATTATTTGAAGCAGCATCGCAAGGTTACATACACCAATCTTCTCACAAGCGGCAGATTTAACGCCTACCTTGCCGATATTGATAAGCAGGCGCAGGAACGCTTTGAACGGCTCATAGAGGGCATGAAACAGGCACAGGGCATAACGGAACGCCTAAAGGAAGAAAACGCCTTAGAATGGGTACAACACTTAAATAACATAAGTGCGTGTGCGAGGGAGATTGTGAATGAAGAAATTATTTATGTATAGTTAATCAAAAGCGGCGGGGAGAAATCTTCGCTGCTTTTTAGATATGTATGAGGTTAAAATTTTTGGTATAATAGAGAATAATTTTTGCTTTAATAAAAGATAAATTTATGTATTGACTCTCTCGTAGCGTAACGGTTTAGGATAAGATTGGAAGGAGGAAATAATGAAAACAGTCAAAGACGTGTCAGAGATAAGCGGAGTAAGCATAAGAACATTAAGATATTATGATGAGATTGGCTTATTAAAGCCAACGGAATTGTCAGATGCGGGCTACCGCTTATACGACAACAAAGCACTAGAAAGGTTACAGGAAATTATGTTCTTTAAAGAATTAGAGATACCATTGGAAGACATAAAGAAAATAATGGACAGTCCTAATTACGATAAAGAACAGGCTTTATTAACTCAAAAGAATTTATTGGAGCAAAAGCGAAATCGGCTAAATGGGATTATTGAGTTAATATCAGACGTGATGAAAGGAGTTAATACTATGAGTTTTAAGGCATTTAGTAACGAAGAGATTCAGGAAATTTTAGACCATATGTTGGGATGTATGTCAAAAGAATCACTGAAACAGCAGATACAAAAATATGGAAGTGAGGAAAAATATCGGGAATATTTAGCAGCAGGCTTTTCAAATGAACAAGCCATTGCAGATGTTTTTAAATGGTATGGCAGTAAAGAAAAAGCAATGGAAGCTATTATGCAGTCAACTGGTGATGTTAAGGAATTTAAGCAGGAGCAGGACAAAAATACTGAAATATATAAAAAGTTTATGGCGGCGAAAGAAACTGGTGACGCTAATGTAGAAAAAGAAGCAGTCGAGCAGCTTGCGGAAAATTATAAGGAGATGTTTAAACTTGACAATGCCAGAAGCATACTTTTGGATTTAGCAAGTGAGTATTTGCAAAAACAGAAGTTGGCGGAAGCTACGGACAGCCAATTTGGAAACGGTTGTTCTGAATATGTTGCATATGCGATTAAAAAGTATTATGGTGTTTAATTTCGTTGTAAACGTGGATAAATCCCTATGTCAAAAGGATTTGACATAGGGATTTTGGCTAAAGTCAAATTCTTTTGGTAGAAGTTGGGTTTGTTGAATGATAAGATTCTGGTGGTTCAGGGATACTATTCAATCGACAAACGAAGAAAGGAGGAAGAAAGTTGGAAGTTGGCGCACAAATAAAAAAATATCGCAGTAATATGGGGATTTCCCAAGAAGAACTGGCAGAAAAGGTCTATGTGAGCAGACAAACCGTTTCTAATTGGGAAACGGGGAAAAACTATCCAGATATTCATAGCGTATTACTGCTAAGTTCTGTATTCAACGTATCTCTTGACCAACTAATTAAAGGAGATGTTGAAATTATGAAAAATGAAATCAAGGAAACAGAAATTAAAAAATTAAATAAAATTGGCGGTATATATGCTGTGTTTTTGATTCTAACAGTCATTACATTTGTTCCGTTTATAGCGTTCATGGACTGGTATGGGCTGATTCCGTGGAGTGGGGTGTATGCTATCGCACTATATTTTGCATTTAAAGCGGATAAAGTCAAGAAAGAAAATCATCTTTCAACCTATAAAGAAATCGTTGCTTTTACGGAAGGAAGGAGATTAGATGAGATAGAGGAACAACAGGAAATCGGGAAACGTCCATATCAAACTGTAATGTATATGCTTGGAAGTGCAGCAATAGCTTTTATTGTTGTTTACTTGATGGCAAAGCTTTTCTCTCTGTGAGCAACGTAGTTTATTGGTTTTATTTCTTTTGATAAAGGCAAGGTCAATGTCCACCAAATAAAAAAAACAGTGCGATGGTGGGCAGTTTCACTATACCTAAAAAAATAAATAGATACCCTTCAGACCTGTTTTTGAAGTTTGGAGGGATTTTTTTATGTCCTTTTTTCGGGCAGTAACCTATCTGCTCATGCAACGCAGATTTGACTTATACATAGCATATCGGGGATTGGCAGGAAGCCAGTTAAAAAAATCCCTGCCCTTGCAACGCTACTTCTCACCATGAAACCAGAAGTAGAATCTCCACTTAACAGAATATGTATTTCCTATAACCGTAGAGGTCACAGAGCCTTTGCGGTTTTTCTTTTGTCGCTTTTTATCGGAATGTGCCGCAGGGCTGTATTTGATATTCGTTGCCGCTCTCCGCCTCTCCATCTGGATTTTTACATTTTCAAAAATTCAGATGGGAGGTACTTACGGTGAAATATGCACCAAGAAAAGTATATATCAAAGAAAGCGGTAAATATGTGGAACTGTCTTATATAGATTTTTGCCGCCGCAGGCAAGCCGACCAGAGTTACATGGACAAGCTGTTTATCCCCGTGCAGGGCTGTCTGATGGAAGTCGTTCGGGAACAGTACGCAGATTTCTACAAGGAGAAAGAGCGATGGCGTTATCTGAAAAAACTGGACACGAACCACAAGCTGCTCTCATTGGATGGATTTACAGACAGTGAGGGGAATGTGCTTGATTTCATTGTTGATGAAGCGGTGGACGTTGCGGAAACCTTTGTCCATGCGGTGATGGTGGACAGGCTGAAAGCCGCCCTGCCCTTATTGATTATTTTAATGCTTGAGAGCCACGGTTCTAAGGCTTCAGAGCCATCAATACAAGTCTATTTTAATCTTTCAGAGCCACCACAATATATAGTGTATCTATGATTAAAGTACACTTATCCTTAACCACTTGATTATTCTATCTCAGAATTGTTTTAAACCAGCAAGGGCTGCAACGCAGTGTATTTACCCTTGCTGGTTTAAAACAATTCTGAGACAATGTTATAAGCGGTAAATAATAGACGTACTATATCTAGTATATTGTAATGGCTCTCAAGCATTAAATTATAAGTGGCTCCCAAGGATTAAATTGGTGGCTCTCAAGCATTAGAATAATCACTGTTGAACAAATGGACTATTTGCTGAAGATGATCTGTGTGGCAAGCTTTAACTTACCACACATCAATTAAGCTATTTTTTGGGCAACAATAAGATAGCGATGAATAGTTCCTTCAATACATCCTTCTGTATCAATCTTTTTTTGCATTTCTAATAGAGGTTCAAAACATTTATCAACCGAAAATTTTGGAAATTCCCATTCAATAATATGCGCAAACCACACGAATGCTCCAACATCATAAAACTTAATTGGACGATACGTCTCAGCTTCTTCAATGATCTGAAATCTAGCACTTTCAAATACTATTTTCTGTTCTTTTAGATTTAAGTAAGGAAATGGTTTTTCAGTGTTTGGAAGTACCATTTCAACCAAATCTCTATCATTATCTCCGCCAACTTGTTCTGTGATAAATATCCCGTCTTTTTTCAACAAACGATATATTTCGTTAGCATTAAAATCTCCATGTCTATTTATGATCAAATCAAAACTTTCATCTTGAAAGGGTATCTTAGTTGGGTCATCACATGCTTTAAAATCAATGCCAAGCGGTAGTAATGTTTGTTTGCACAACTCCACATTCGGTTGATAGCCTTCTGTTGCGGCTGTTTTATCATACGGATGGTTTAATGATAATAAAAATTCACCTCCACCAGTATCATAATCCAATATAGCCATATCGTTGTTCATGTACTGTTCAATTATCTTTTTATAATCCCAAGGTAAATCCATTTCTTCTTCATATCTTCCATGAATATATGAAAAATCCCAGCCATGAATATGCGCCGCCATTTCTTCTGTTTTCCAAATTTTTCTTAATTCTGTTTTATTCATTTTAACTGCTTCCTTTCACAACGAAACAATCAAACAAGATTGATCTTCCCACTGCCTATGAAAAGAATAACATCCTCCCGTTTGATTGGCAAGCCGTTTTATGACTCAAAGGACCTTCATGTAAAGCAGTGTTTTGATCACAACTGATTTTCCATGGAGGATTTTAGTTATGGTTTAGGAATCTATTGACAAGCTTGTCGAAAAGTGTTATAAATGCACTATGTGAATAAACGGACTTGATAGAGGCGCGGGTTTCATCAGTATGTCGGGATGATAGTTTGGGAGACTGTCCCGGTAGAAAGGGGAGACCGCCGAAGGAGTGGAAGGAAGAAGATTTCGGGTATCCCAGACCACACTCCTGGGACGCAGTCAGAATATGCTGCGGACTGTCACATCAGTGGAGCGCTATCATAGGTATAAGATACATATGGATACAAGAAAGATATTATGCCATGAAAGCGCCCGGTAAAGCGTTGTTCATGGCATTTTTGTGTCTGCCGGGGAAATTCTTGAGACTTCTGTGCCGGACATGAAGATGCACCAAAATATGAGGGATGTGTTTCAGGGGATTTTTGAATGTGGGGATATACCAAAATGCATGAAGAGTTTTTGGGAACACATAAGAAAGAGAGGGAATCTTTATAATGAGAGGAAAGAAAAGAGTATTCTTAAGTACATTTGTGCTTCTATGCATTCTTGCCTGCAGTACCATGACTGTATTTGCGTCAGAGGAAGCAGCAGAGTATGTACCGGATATGTACGCCACATTCTGGTCACTGATACCTCCGATCGTGGCGATCGCGCTTGCATTGATCACGAAGGAAGTGTACAGTTCACTGTTTGTCGGAATTCTGATAGGAGGGCTCTTCTATTCAGGATTCGCATTTGAAACTACGGTCACACATGTATTCCAGGACGGTATCGTAGGCGTGCTGTCAGATAGCTACAATGTCGGTATCCTGGTATTCCTGGTGGTTCTTGGAATCATGGTCTGCCTGATGAACAAGGCAGGTGGTTCCGCGGCGTTCGGACGTTGGGCGAGCGAACATATCACAAGCCGTGCAGGAGCGCAGCTTGCGACCATCCTTCTGGGTGTGCTGATCTTTATTGATGATTATTTTAACTGTCTGACGGTAGGAAGCGTGATGCGTCCGGTGACGGATAAGCACAATATTTCCCGTGCGAAGCTGTCATATCTGATCGACGCTACGGCGGCGCCGGTATGTATTATCGCGCCGATCTCTTCCTGGGCGGCTGCGGTTACCGGGTTTGTAGAGGGAGAGGATGGATTTTCTATTTTTATCCGTGCGATTCCTTATAATTATTATGCGATACTGACGATCGTCATGATGATCATTATCGTGATCCTGAAGATTGATTACGGTCCGATGAAGCTGCATGAGAAGAATGCGTTAGACGGCGATCTCTATACGACTCCCGACAGGCCGTATGCCAATGCGGAAGAGGCTGTTGACGAGAGCAAGGGTACGGTCGTGGATCTGGTATTCCCGATCGTGGTGCTGATCATCTGCTGTGTGATCGGCATGATCTATACAGGCGGATTCTTTGGAGGAGCAAGCTTTGTAGAAGCATTTTCCAACAGTGACGCGTCTGTGGGGCTGATGCTTGGAAGCTTCTTTGCATTGGTGGTTACGATCGCATTTTACGCGGTAAGGAAAGTTCTTAAGTTCAGTGAATCTATGGCATGTGTGCCGGACGGCTTCAAGGCGATGGTGCCGGCGATCCTGATCCTGACATTTGCATGGACCCTGAAAGCAATGACAGATAGTCTTGGTGCGGCAGAATATGTGGCAGGAGTGATGGATTCGGCTGCAGGAGGGCTTGTGAACCTGTTGCCGGCGATCATTTTCCTGGTAGGCTGCTTCCTTGCATTTGCAACGGGAACATCCTGGGGAACTTTTGGAATCCTGATTCCGATTGTAGTAGCCGTATTTGCCGGAACGAATGAGACGATGATGATCATGTCCATCTCTGCGTGTATGGCAGGGGCGGTTTGCGGCGACCACTGTTCACCGATCTCCGATACCACGATCATGGCGTCGGCAGGAGCGCAGAGCAACCACGTGAACCATGTGACGACACAGCTGCCATATGCGATCACGGTTGCGGCAGTGTCATTCGTTACTTATCTGATCGCCGGATTTGTGAAAAATGCATTTATCTGTCTTCCGATCGGAATCGTGCTGATGGCAGGTACGCTGATCGTGATCCGGAAGATGACGGCAGAGAAGCAGTAGTTTATATACAAATGTGTAAATAAAATAAGAAAATAAAATCCCCATATCAGTATACATGATCGGACGAAGTCCGCCCGCAGGGCATGATATACAGAACTGATATGGGGATTTTTTTATAAATTTTTTGAGGAAAATCGCAGGGTTCTTCATCTAATAGGTGTAAAAAGAAAAAGAGAGGTCCGGAACTCTCGGAAAGGACACGCAATGGATATGTTGGTTCGACGTGCAAGAAAGCGTGATAAAGAAGCTTTCAGTCAATTAATAAAACTGCATACGCCCAGTATGTATAAGGTGGCGAAGGCAATCCTGAAGAATGATGAAGATGTGGCGGATGCAGTTCAGGAAACTGCGCTGACATGTTGGGAGAAACTTGATACGTTGAAGAAAGACAGATATTTTAAGACATGGATGATACGGATACTGATCAACCACTGCAATCAGATCTACAGGCAGAGAAGCCGTATGATCTCAGAAGTATTGCTGCCGGAAGAAGGAGCGGCGGAAGAGAATTATGCTGCGGTTGAGTGGCGGGAATTTCTCATGTGTCTGGATGAAAAGTATCGTGTTGTTACGATCCTCTATTACGTGGAAGGATTTAAGATCCGGGAGATCGCCGAGATCCTGCAGATAAATGCAAAAACCGTAAGCGGACGCCTGGCAACGGCAAGAGACCGGATGGAGAAGCAGTATACACGAGGAGATGCTTCGGCAGTCATCTATCAATTAAGTGAAAAGAATCTGAGAAGGAAGGGGATGTTATTGTGAATCAGTTGGAAAATATGATGGATAGAATAAGAGAGGATCAGAGCGTACCGGAACGAGTATGGAAGAAGCTAGACATCGCGCTTTGTGATCTGCCAGATTACGAGGACGGATCCGGGAAAAAGAGAAGCAGGAAGAAGTTTGCTTCGGCGGCAGCAGCCATAGCAGTGGTTGGAGTGACATTGTGTATTTCCAATCCCGCGTTAGCGGCTAAGATCCCATTGCTTGGGAAGATCTTCGAAGAAGTGGAGAATAACATTCCATTTTCCGGAGATTACAGTGAAAAGGCAGGAATACTTGCACAGGCAACAGGAGAAGAAAGAGAAGGAGATCCTTTGGCATCTCCCGGAATCGTAAAGTCTGATGCAGGGATTACGGTAACTGCCTCAGAGGTATACTGCGACGGACTGTCCGTGTTCCTTACGGCACAGATTGAGGTGGATCAGGGCGGGCTTCATAATCTGCCGGCACATTATATCGACGGCGGAGATTCGACGGCGGAGATGCTGTATCTGAGAGGAGAATGGAATCTGTCAGATGACAGTGAGGCGCAGGATCTTTTCAATGACAATCTGGAAGGCAAGGTAATTGACGACCACACATTTGTAGGGATGCTGAAATTAGACCTGGAGGATTATAACCGGACAGAGGGAGAACTAAGCTTACGATTATCCAGCATCGGATGGGATGATGTAACCATGTTAGACGCAGAGGACATCTCAGAGTCTCACAGAACAGAAGGACAGTGGGAATTTGATATTCCGTTTACAGTAGATACAGAAGCAGTCAGAGAGATTGCAGTAGGAAAGGAAGGGAATGGATACACGCTGGAGAAGGTGATCGTATCTCCATATCAGGTAGTAGCCTATGTGGACGTGCCATTTACAGAGAGAGAGGTTACAAGAGAAGAATATGAGTCGGTGATGGCGGAGAAGACAGGTGCAAAAGAAGACCCTGGCATCACATACGAAGAATATGCCGAACAGGCAGGGAAGACATATCAATTCTGGAATGCCGTGATCTGTGATCAAGACGGGGAGATGCTCTTTTCTAACCCGGAGGGAGATGGGAAGGCAGTAGCAGCCGTGGACGGGAAAGAGCTGTCTAAATTATATATTTTTGTATTCGACGACATGGAGAAAGATCTGGAAGTTGAGAAAAGCAGTTCTGAAAGCGGAAGCATAGATATACAGAAAGCTGGCGCGGATGCAGCAGTTACGTCAGAGGTCACGATACAATAATTTTGTTATGAGGCAATAAGGAGGTGCGACAAAGTTATGTGTGAAGCATTGAGAGAACTTATGAAAGAAGATTTTGAAAAGCAAGAACGGGAAACAAAACAGGAAACATTACTCGAAACGATCAAAAATCTTATGGATACGATGAAATGGACGGCAGAACAGGCGATGTCAGCTATGAAAATTCCGGAAGCTGACAGAGGAAAGTATATTGCAAAATTATAAAAGCATAAATACAGGCATCGGCATTTGCCCGGTGTCTTTTTTGTGAAATTTTATTTGTAAAAGAGCTGCTTTCTTATATTTCTCTTGTAGAGAAGCGAAAAATTGGATAGAATGTGTATTAGAACATATCATGACCGAAAGGAGCAATAGAATAGCAGATGAGTATCAGAGACTTAGAGACTTACAAGATCATAAAAGAAGAGGAATTATATGGAATCCAGGCGAAGGGATATCTGCTCCGCCATAAGAAGAGCCAGGCAAGGATTCTTCTGATCGAGAAGAAGGATGATAACAACAAGGTGTTCAGCATCGGATTCCGTACGCCGCCTTCCGACAGCACGGGAGTTCCGCATATCATGGAGCATTCCGTTTTGTGCGGTTCCAGGAACTTTCCCGCGAAGGATCCCTTTGTGGAATTGGTGAAGGGGTCTCTTAATACCTTCCTGAATGCCATGACCTATCCGGATAAGACAGTCTATCCGGTGGCGAGCTTAAACGACAAGGATTTCCAGAACCTGATGCATGTGTATATGGATGCGGTGCTTTATCCGAATATCTATGAGCATGAAGAGATTTTCCGGCAGGAGGGATGGAGCTATAAGCTGGATTTTGCAGAGGACAGGCTTGCGTACAACGGTGTTGTCTACAATGAGATGAAGGGCGCTTTCTCATCTCCGGAGAGTGTGCTTGACCGTGTGATCCTCAATACTTTGTTCCCGGATACTTCTTATGCGAATGAATCCGGAGGTGATCCGGAGGTGATCCCTGATCTTACCTATGAGCAGTTCCTTGATTTTCACAGGAGATACTATCATCCGTCTAACAGCTACATCTATCTGTACGGGGATATGGATATGGAAGAGAAGCTTGACTGGCTTGACAGAGAGTATTTAAGTTCCTTTGACGCCAGAGAGGTGGATTCTAAGATCCGCTATCAGGAGCCTTTTGAGGAAATGAAGGAGAAGGTCATTCCATATTCCATAACAAGCGAGGAATCAGAGGATGATAATACTTATCTTTCCTATAATAAGGTGATCGGAACCAGTCTTGATAAGGAATTATATCTTGCCTTCCAGATCCTGGATTATGCATTGCTTTCCGCACCGGGCGCTCCGCTTAAGAAAGCGCTGACGGATGCCGGGATCGGCAAGGATATCATGGGTTCCTATGACAATGGGATCTATCAGCCGATCTTCTCTGTCATATCGAAGAATGCCAATGAAGAGCAGAAGCAGGAGTTTACAGAGCTCATTGAACGTGTGCTTTCGGATATCGTGAAGAACGGAATAGACAGAAAGGCTTTGGAGGCGGGGCTTAATTATCATGAATTCCGTTACCGGGAGGCTGATTTTGGAAATTACCCGAAGGGACTGATGTATGGCCTGCAGATGATGGACAGCTGGCTCTATGATGAAGAGAAGCCGTTCATCCATGTGGAAGCTTTGGAGACTTTTGAATTCCTGAAAAGTCAGGTGGGAACCGGATATTTTGAAGAGTTGATACGAAGATATATTCTTGAGAACCCACATGGGGCGATCGTGATCGTCAAGCCAGAGAAGGGACGTACGGCAAGGATGGATGCGGAGCTTGACAAGGAGCTTCAGGAATACAAAGCCGGGCTAAGCGCAGATGAAGTGGAAGATCTGGTGAGGAAGACGGCAGCTTTGGAGGAATATCAGTCTGAGCCTGAGAAGGAAGAGGATCTGGAGCGGATTCCGGTGCTTAGGAGAGAAGATATTTCCAGAGAGATCGAACCGATCGTGAATGAAGAGATGGAACTTGCAGGCGTGCCGGTGATCTTCCATGAGATCGAGACCAATGGGATCGGGTATGTACACGTATTGTTTGATATGTCAGGGGTGGAAGAAGAGCTGCTTCCATATGTAGGGATCCTGCAGTCGGCGCTTGGCATCATAGATACAAAGAACTATGAGTACGGCGAATTATTTAACGAGATCAATGTGCATACCGGCGGGATCGGGACTTCTCTGGAGCTTTATAATGATGTGACAAATATCCGGGAGAAAGCGTTTAAGGCAACCTTTGAGATTAAGGGAAAGGCGCTGTATGGAAAGCTGCCGGTGGTATTCTCCATGATGGGCGAGATCCTGACGGCATCAAAGCTTTCAGATACGAAGCGGCTTAAGGAGATCCTTGCCATGGTGAAGTCAAGGCTTCTGATGCGGTTCCAGTCTTCGGGCCATACGACGGCGACGCTTCGTGCCATGTCCTATGCTTCTCCCTCCGCGAAGCTTAAGGATATGACGAACGGGATCGAGTTCTATAGGACCGTTGCGCATATAGAGGAGAACTTTGAGGAAGAGAAGGATCGTCTT
This sequence comes from Dorea sp. 5-2, assembly GCF_000403455.2. Taxonomy (GTDB): domain Bacteria; phylum Bacillota; class Clostridia; order Lachnospirales; family Lachnospiraceae; genus Sporofaciens. Next base: position 287,019 of record NZ_KE159781.1, read on the forward strand.
GCAGAGATACTTAAGAATCTTACAGAACAGCTTTTCCGTCCGGAGAACATGATGATCAGTTATACGGCTTCAAGGAAGGGGCTGGAGGGAATAGAGGATCATGTGGAAGGATTGAAGAAGAGCCTGTATCATGGGAAACCTGCCGGGGGCGCGTGTATCCTCCACTGTGAGAAGAAGAATGAAGGCTTCAAGACCGCGTCTAAGGTACAGTATGTGGCAAGGACAGGGAACTTTATTGATCATGGTGCATCCTACACAGGGGCATTGCAGATACTCAAGGTGATCTTAAGCTACGATTATCTGTGGCAGAACATCCGTGTCAAGGGCGGGGCTTACGGCTGCATGAGCAATTTCAACCGGATCGGAGAGGGGTATTTCGTATCTTACCGGGACCCGAATCTGAGACGGACGGTAGAAGTATACGAAGGAGTCGTAGATTACCTCAAGAACTTTACTGTCAGCGAGCGCGACATGACGAAGTATATCATCGGAACCATGAGCAATATCGACCAACCGATGACTCCTGTGACAAAGGGCGAGCGTTCCATGCATCTTTATATGAACAAAGTAACAGCCGACATGATCCGTGAAGAACGCAGCCAGATCTTAGACGCGGCTCAGGATGATATCCGCGCCCTCTCCCGGGTGGCAGAGGCTGTGTTGAAGGCAGGCCAGTTCTGCGTCATCGGAAGCGAGGACAAGATTGAGGAATGCAGAGACATGTTCGGGGCTGTGGAAGGTTTTTAGAGCAGGCAGAAGCATCACTCAGATTTGAAACAAGATAGGAGAACACATGAAAAAGGATTATAAATCAGGCTTTGTGACCCTGATCGGGCGTCCCAATGTGGGCAAATCAACCCTCATGAACCACCTGATCGGCCAGAAGATCGCCATCACCTCCAATAAGCCCCAGACGACCCGCAACCGCATCCAGACGGTGCTGACTACGGAAGAAGGGCAGATCGTATTCGTGGATACGCCGGGCATCCATAAGGCGAAGAACAAGCTTGGAGAATATATGGTAAATGTGGCGGAGCGTACTCTGAACGAGGTGGATGTGGTCTTATGGCTTGTGGAGCCGACCACCTTCATAGGAGCCGGGGAGCAGCATATCGCCGGACAGCTTAAGCGGGTGAAGACCCCGGTGATACTCGTTATCAACAAGATCGACAGTGTTAAGAGAGAAGACATACTTCCTGCGATCAATTCTTACAAGGATATCTATGATTTCGCAGAGATCGTTCCGGTGTCCGCAAGAAATGGAGATAATACGGAGGAGCTGATCCGTACAGTCATGAAGTATCTCCCCTATGGTCCGCAGTTCTATGATGAGGACACGGTGACAGATCAGCCGGAACGGCAGATCGTGGCGGAGCTGATCCGTGAGAAGGCGCTTCATCGCCTGCAGGATGAGATCCCCCACGGGATCGCCGTCGCCATTGACCAGATGAAGGCAAAGGGCAAGGTTATACACATCGAAGCGACGATCATCTGCGAGCGGGATTCCCACAAGGGGATAATTATTGGTAAACAAGGAAATATGTTGAAAAAGATCGGAAGCACCGCCCGCTTTGAGATCGAGAAAATGCTGGAAATGCAGGTAAATCTTAAGCTTTGGGTCAAAGTGAAGAAGGACTGGAGGGACAGCGAATTCCTGATGAAAAATTTTGGATACAGAGAAGAAGAATAAATCCATGTACCGGATGAGAACCTAATCTTATAACCTGCCGCAGTGAATTCGGCAATATCTGAGCCGGATATGCAGATACGGGCGGCAGGTACAAAGGACGAGGTGATAAGCATGGAAGAAGAATACTGGAGACGTTTTCTTAAGACAGGGGAGATCAGGGATTATCTCTATTATAAGGGATTGTCGGTCTGCAGGCGGGTTATGGACCGATATACCCGCGGTATATCCGGTAAGGCATGCCCAGGCAGAGACAATGAAGGGGCAGGCTGTCCGGCAAGTTATGAAAGTGGTGGAAGCAGTGAATCAGATTACAGTGACGGGCATGGTGCTTGCAGCGGCGCCGGCCGGTGAATATGACAGACGTATCGTGCTCCTGACGAAAGAGAGGGGAAAGATCTCGGCATTTGCCAGAGGAGCGAGAAAACCAAACAGCGCGCTTGTGGGCGTGACGAGCCCTTTTTCTTTCGGAGAATTTACCGTATATGAGGGGCGGACATCTTATACCTTGATGTCGGCGTCTATTTCTAATTATTTCCAGGAATTGCGCCAGGATGTGGAAGGAGCCTATTATGGCTTCTACTTTCTGGAACTGGCAGGATACTATGCCCGGGAAGCGAATGATGAGACTGAACTTCTAAGGCTTCTCTATCAGACATTCCGTGCTCTGGTGAATCCGAAACTTCCCAACCGCCTGATCCGCTGCATCTATGAACTGCGCGCCGTAACGGTGAACGGGGAGGGGCCTCAGATGTTCGAATGTGTCTGCTGCGGCGATAAAGAGCGGGAGATGGTGTTCAGTGTGAGAAGAGGCGGGCTGGTGTGCCGTCAATGCAGCGGCAGTGTGCAGGACGGGAGAGCATTGCATGGTTCTGCCTTATATACTCTGCAGTATATTGTTTCATCTCCGATTGAAAAGCTGTATACATTTATAGTAACAGACGAAGTTCAAGCGGAGGTGGAGAATGTGGTCACGGATTATCTTGCACAGTATGTAGGGAAGCAATTTAAGTCTTTGGAGATACTCAGGGTAATTGCAGAGAATGAGAACGCATAAAAAGTATGAATTTTTATGTAATTCAAGAAATATGTTTTAATTTTCAGATTTTCTGCTTGTCAAGTTAATTCAAGAAAAGGTATAATAGCAGTAAGATCAAGTATGTCAATTTTATACAGGGAGGTAGGTTGAATATATGGAATTCAAGAATTGGATTTTAGATCGGCTGTTTGGTGTTGTACTGGAAGAAGAAAGTGGGGAAGAGGCGCAGGCGGAGGATTCAGTGAAGCAGGAGGATGTATTGGGATCGGCAAAACAGCCGGTACAAGAAGAGGAGCCAGAGCAGGAAGCCCCCAGGCGCCGGGACTCCCTGGGATTATCCTTGGATCATCCCTTTATCCGTTTATATGAACTGTGGGCAGAAGAAGTCCGGGATGCGCCGCTTCCGCATCTGCGCCTGGATCACTGGGAGGATACTCCGGACGGCGTGCTGGAACAAGAGCTGGCAGGGCTTCGTAAGGCATTCACCTTGGTGGCGGCAGACCGGCTGGAGAAGATATCCGAATGGAGACAAAAGAAGGATATGGCGGATAAGCAGCGGGCACTTCTTGAGAAGCTGAAAGCCGCTAAAGAGGAGAAGGGGCAGCTGACAGAGGAAGAGGAAGCTTTACTGTCCGGCAAAGGCGGGATCACGCAGGAGATCCTGGAAGTTTTGCCGTTAGAGATGGACGCGCTGCCGCTTGTCTATATTACGAGGGATCAGTTGGCGGCATGGCTGATCGTTTTTCCGCCGGTGGGAGCCGGAAAAGAGCTGGAAAAAAGTATGCTGGAGAAGGTGTTGGGAGAAAGCAGCGTCAGCTTTGGCGTGGATGCGGAGCTTTTGGAAAACTTGTCCGGTAAGGAGGACAGATATTTCCACCTGTTCCAGATCGCAAAGGGACAGCCGGTGCTGCACGGAAAGGACGGCTACATAGAAGAGTTTTTTGAGCGGACCGTGAAGCAGAAATTTGCCGAGAATGAACATGGAAAAGTAGATTATTTTAATCTGAATCTGGTGCAGAATGTAGAAAAAGGAGAGGTCATATGCCGGTCGGTTCCGCCGGTTGAAGGCGTCTCAGGAAGGACGGTCCAGAATAAGGAGATCTCCTGCAGGACCGGGAAAGCGGTTCAGCTCCCGAAAGGGCAGAATACAGAGATCAGCGAAGACGGTACGGAGCTGCTGGCGGTCAAGTCAGGACGTGTGGAATTCAGCGGCCGCGGCTTTCAGGTCAAATCCGTACTTGAGATCAGCGGAAATGTAGATTTCTCTACGGGTAACATTAATTTTGTTGGAGACGTACACATCCATGGAGATGTAAGCAGCGGTTTCCGTGTCCATACGATAGGGGATATTACGATAGACGGCGTTGTAGAAGCGGCGGAGATCGAGGCAGGCGGCAATCTGATCGTTGCCAAGGGAATATCGGGAGATTCCCGTGCGGTGATCCGCGCGCATCATGATATCTACGCCATGTATATGGAAAATTGTTCGGTTCACAGCAACGGGAATATACAGACCGACTGTATCGTCAATTGTGATGTGTACTGTGACGGAGAGATACAGGTACGCAGCGGCAGAGGAACCATCGTCGGAGGGCGCGTCCGTGCGGCGCGGGGCGTAAGTTCTAAGATCGTCGGTTCAAGATCGGAGAGTATCACCACTATCAGCCTGGGCGGACAGCCCTGTGCGGATTATGAAAGGGAGTCCTTATTACAGAGCCTTGACGCGCTAGAAAAAGAGATGGAAAAAGTAGAAAAGCAGCCGGAAAGCCCGGCAAGGACGAAGCGCATGGCAAAGATACGCCTCGACCTGTCCGTGGGAAGGATGAAGCTTGGACGCTTTGATAAAGAACTTAAGAAAATACAGGAACAATTAGAAGAACAGGGAGGCAGCAAGCTTAAGTGTGATGTGGCATATCCGGGCATGATCTTGAATATCGGAGAAGAGACCATGCACCTTACGAAGGAGACCAGTATGGTGCATGCAAGGATGTTCAACGGGGAGATCATTCTCATGTAGGCGGAAAAGGACAGCCGAAAAGGTGAATTAGTACTTGAAAAGCGCAGACGCAGACTGTATAATAATTAACAATTATACTCTAAAGCAATCTTCGGATGCGCTTTGGCGGGTATAGATTATATACGAAATATAGAAGGTGAGGAAGAGGATATGGTTGAGAAGACGATGGAGAAGATTGTAGCGCTGGCAAAGTCCAGAGGATTCGTGTACCCGGGGTCTGAGATCTATGGCGGGCTTGCGAATACATGGGATTACGGCAATCTTGGAGTAGAGCTTAAGAACAATGTTAAGAAAGCCTGGTGGCAGAAGTTTGTTCAGGAATCTCCATATAACGTAGGTGTGGATTGCGCGATCCTGATGAATCCTCAGACCTGGGTGGCAAGCGGACACCTGGGCGGATTCAGCGACCCTCTGATGGACTGTAAGGAATGCCATGAGCGTTTCCGTGCGGATAAGATGATCGAAGACTATGCACATGAGAATGGCATTGATATCGGAGACAGCATTGACGGATGGAGCCATGAGCAGATGGAAGCATACGTGAAAGAGCACGAGATACCATGTCCGTCCTGCGGTAAGCATAACTTCACGGAGATCCGGGAGTTCAACCTGATGTTCAAGACATTCCAGGGTGTTACCGAAGATGCGAAGAGCGTGGTATACCTCCGTCCGGAGACTGCACAGGGTATCTTTGTAAACTTTAAGAACGTACAGCGTACTTCCAGGAAGAAGATCCCGTTTGGGATCTGCCAGGTCGGCAAGTCTTTCCGTAATGAGATCACGCCTGGTAACTTTACCTTCCGTACCAGAGAGTTCGAGCAGATGGAATTGGAATTCTTCTGTGAGCCGGATACGGATCTTGAGTGGTTCGCATACTGGAAGCAGTTCTGTCTTGACTGGCTGAAGGTCCTGGGGCTTAAGGAAGAAGAGGTTCGTTACCGTGACCATTCGCCGGAAGAGCTGAGCCACTATAGTAAGGCGACCACGGACGTAGAATTTTTGTTCCCGTTTGGATGGGGCGAGTTGTGGGGGATCGCCGACAGGACAGATTTCGACCTGACACAGCATCAGAACACCTCCAAGCAGGATATGTCATATTTTGACGATGAGAAGAAGACGAAATATATTCCGTACGTGATCGAGCCGTCCCTTGGCGCGGACCGTATGGTGCTCGCATTCCTGTGCAGCGCATATGATGAAGAAGAGTTAGAAGGCGGAGACGTCCGGACTGTCCTGCATTTCCATCCTGCACTTGCACCGGTTAAGATCGGTATCCTTCCTCTTTCTAAGAAGCTGAATGAAGGCGCAGAAAAAGTCTATGCACAGCTTTCTAAGAAGTATAACTGCGAGTATGACGAGCGCGGTAATATCGGTAAGCGTTACCGCCGTCAGGATGAGATCGGTACGCCGTTCTGTGTGACCTATGATTTTGATTCCGAGGAAGACGGTGCGGTAACCGTACGAGACAGAGATACGATGGAACAGGAAAGAGTGAAGATCGAAGATCTGGAAGCATATTTTGCAAAGAAATTTGAGTGGTAAGGATCGTATTTGTACAAAAGCTGCTGTAAAACGCAGATTCACACGGCATATGGTAGGATATGGAACATATCTCTGCCCATATGCCGTGGTGCGCCTGCATTTTACAGCAGCTTTTTGCTGTGTTTCCGGTGAAAAGTATGTTATTGCTCAATGGCTGCGGCATATGCAAAACGGCAAAATATTCGGATGATATGACAATAAAAAGAGGCAGATTAGACAAAGAATCCATTGTGTATGACAGAAAGGAGTGTTATAATGACATCATCGGAGACGCCGCCTGGTAAGGCGGTAAGAATAGGAGGAATGCAATTGTGAGTGAGAAACATGACGGGCTGATGTGGGCGCTTGTGAAGGAGAAGCCGGAAGAAGGACTTTGGATGAAGAGAGTTCCGGTCCCGGAGGTCGGACCGAATGATGTGAAGATCAAGATCAGGAAGACGGCGATCTGCGGAACGGATGTACATATCTATCAGTGGAATGACTGGGCGCAGCATACCATCCCCGTCGGACTGACGGCAGGCCATGAATATGTAGGCGAGGTTGTGGAAGTCGGAGAAGGCGTACAGGGATTCCGTCCGGGGCACCTGGTATCCGGAGAGGGACATATTACCTGCGGGAAATGCAGGAACTGTCTGGAAGGCCACAAGGAGAACTGTAAGGATGCGAAAGGCGTCGGCGTGAATAGAAACGGGGCGTTCGCAGAGTATCTGGTGATCCCCTCATCCAATGTATGGCCGTGTAATCCGGCGATCCCGGAGGAGATCTACGCGATCTTCGATCCGTTCGGCAATGCCACACATACGGCGCTGTCTTATGAGATGCTCGGCGAGGACGTGTTGGTTGCAGGTGCAGGACCCATCGGCTGTATGGCTGCTGCCATTGCCAAATTCTCGGGAGCAAGGCATGTAGTCGTGACAGACATGAATCCGTACAGGCTTGAACTTGCCGCGAAGCTTGGAGCGACCAGGACCGTGAATCTGAAGGAAGAGAAGCTTTCGGATGTGATGAAGGCGATCAGTATGACAGAAGGATTCGACGTGGGACTTGAGATGTCCGGATCGCAGGCAGGGCTTCATGATATGATCCATAATATGAAGCATGGCGGCAATATCGCGCTTCTTGGGCTTCAGAGAACGGATGCGAAGGTGGATCTGGAGACGGTGATCTTCAACGGGCTGAATATCCGCGGCATCTATGGAAGAAAGGTATGGGATACCTGGTACAAGATGTCTACGATGATCCAGGCGGGATTGGATATCTCTCCGATCATAACACATCATTTTGATATCAGGGATTATGAGAAGGGCTTTGAAGCGATGATCTCAGGAAGATCAGGAAAGGTGATTCTTGACTGGGCGCATGTGAATGACTGATGTAAGAGAAGAAAGGAAAAATAGATAACATGGCACGTAAAGACGATATTTTAAGCATTTATACAAAAGAAGTGGAAGGGATCAAAGAGGCAGGGCTTTTTAAAGGGGAAGCTCCTTTTGTCTCACCGCAGGGCGCGCGGGTGAAGATGGAGGACGGAAGAGAATTGCTCTGCATGTGCGCCAATAACTACCTGGGGCTTGGCGACCATCCGCGTCTGATCGAGGCTGCGAAGAAGACATATGACGAGAAAGGTTACGGCGTGGCTTCCGTTCGCTTTATCTGCGGAACGCAGGATATCCATAAGAAACTGGAGAAGAAGATCTCGGAATTCCTTGGAACGGATGACACGATCCTGTATTCTTCCTGCTTTGACGCCAACGGAGGCTTGTTCGAGACGATATTGACCGCGGAAGACGCGGTGATCAGCGATGAACTGAACCATGCGTCTATCATTGACGGTGTTCGTCTGTGTAAGGCAAAGAGGTTCCGCTATAAGAATAATAATATGGAGGATCTGGAAGCCAAGTTGAAAGAGGCGGATGAAGCCGGCGCAAGGATCAAGCTGATCGCGACAGACGGCGTATTCTCTATGGACGGCATCATCTGTAACCTGAAAGGCGTCTGTGACCTGGCAGATCGTTATAACGCATTGGTTATGGTAGACGACAGCCATGCCGTAGGTTTTGTGGGAAAGACAGGACGCGGTACACCGGAGCACTGCGGGGTACAGGGACGCGTAGATATCATTACGGGTACATTAGGGAAGGCTCTCGGCGGCGCTTCCGGCGGATATACTTCGGGACGCAGAGAGATCATCGACTTGTTAAGACAGAGAAGCCGCCCGTACCTGTTCTCCAATTCTCTTGCTCCGGCGATCGCAGGCGCGAGTATCGAATTGTTCGATATGTTGGATGAAAGCACGGAATTAAGGGATCATCTGGAAGAGGTGACGGCGTACTACCGTAAAGAGTTGGTAGATAACGGATTCGATATCATTCCGGGAACGCATCCATGCGTGCCGGTGATGCTGTATGATGAAAAAACTGCGGCAGAGTTCGCGAAACGGATGATGGAGAAGGGCGTCTATGTGGTGGCGTTCTCCTATCCGGTTGTCCCGAAGGGGAAAGCAAGGATCCGTACACAGGTATGTGCAAGTCATACGAAGGAAGATATCGACTTCATCGTAAAATGCTTCAAAGAAGTCAGAGACGAGATGAAGTAGGATCGAGAGGCTGTTGCAAAATCTGCCATTTTGCGGCAGTCTCTTTGGCTTTATATGAATTATGGGAGGTGTTCCGATGTCACTGCAGTTTATATTCGGGCCGTCAGGTTCGGGGAAATCCTATCAGCTCTATCATCATATCATAGAGGAGTCTGTCCTTCATCCGGAACAGAACTATATTGTCCTCGTTCCGGAACAGTTTACCATGCAGACGCAGAAGGATCTGGTCACGATGCATCCAAGAAAAGGGATCATGAATATTGATGTCCTAAGCTTCGGAAGGCTCGCCTACCGTGTCTTTGAAGAGACCGGAGGGGAGCTTCTTCCCGTTCTTGATGATGAAGGAAAGAATCTGATCCTTCGGAAGATCGCGGGGGATTACGAGGATGAATTAAGCGTACTGAGAGGGAATATGAAGAAGCTTGGTTATATCAGTGAGGTGAAGTCCGTCATCTCCGAGTTCACCCAGTACGACATCAAGGACGAAGAGCTCGGACAGGTCATGGAAGCGGTAGGAAAGCAGTCCGGGCTGTATTACAAATTAAAGGATATACGGCTCCTTTATCAAGGCTTTACGGATTATCTGAAGAAGAAATACATCACGAAAGAAGAACTGTTGGATGTCTTGAGCCGTGTGGCGGGCGAGTCAAAGCTGCTTAAGAACAGTACCGTAGTGCTTGATGGGTTCACCGGGTTTACTCCGGTGCAGAACAGGCTTCTTGTGGAGCTTCTCCTTTGCTGCCGCAAAGTGATCGTGACGGTGACGATGGATGAGAGAGAAGATCCTTATATATATGATCATCCTTATCAGTTATTTGCCCTTAGCAAACATATGACGTCGACCCTTGTCCGGCTGGCGGGCGAGTCTAAAATAGAGATAGAAGAACCGGTGTGCCTGTATGAGAGTCCGGTATACCGCTTCCGGGAATGCGCCGCCCTTTCCTTCCTGGAGAAGAATCTGTTCCGTTATAATGCGGGAATATTCGAGAGCAAGCAGGATGCGATCCATATCCATGCGGCAAGGAATCCGCGGGAAGAGGCGCTGGCGGCGGCGGGAGCCATCCGCAGGCTGACGCGGGAGAAGGGGCTCCGTTACCGGGAGATCGGTGTGATCGTAAGTAATATGGAGGCGTACGGCGATTATCTGGAGCAAGCCTTTGCACTGTACGATATCCCGGCGTTCATGGATCATAAGAGAAATATTCTGCTGAATTCTTTCGTAGAATATATCAGGAGCCTTTTGAATCTGGCAGAGCAGAACCTTTCTTATGAAAGTGTATTTCGTTTTCTTCGGACGAACCTGGCAGGGTTCACCGGTGAAGAGGTGGATGAACTGGAGAATTATGTCCTGGGGCTTGGGATCAAAGGGTATAAGCGGTGGCAGGAGCGGTGGCTTCGGCGGTTGAAAGATATGGGGGAAGAAGAGCTTGCAGATATGAACCATCTGCGTGTGAAGCTGGTAGAAAAGCTGGATCCCCTCATGTTCATCTTAAAGCAGAGGCAGAAGACGGTGAAGGACATCACCCTTGCGCTCTATGAGTTCATGGTACGGGAGAATCTGCAGGTAAGGCTTAAGGAGCAGGAAGAAGAATTCCAGGCGAGGGGAGAACTGGCGCTTGCGAAGGAGTATGCGCAGGTCTATCGGATCCTCATTGAATTGTTCGATAAGTTCGTAAGGCTTCTGGGAGATGAGAAGGTCTCTTTGGAAGAATACTGTAAGCTTCTGGACGCCGGGCTTGAAGAAGCAAGAGTCGGCGTGATCCCGCCAAGCCCGGATCAGGTAGTCGCAGGGGATGTGGAGCGTACCAGGCTTAAGGACATCCGTGCATTATTCTTCCTTGGTGCAAATGATACCCATCTTCCAGGCTCGCTTCTTCGTACCGGAATGCTGTCTGAGCGCGACCGGGAGCATTTTCAGAAAGAGAAACTGGCGTTGTCGCCCAGGGGAAAAGAGAAGGCATATATACAGAAGTTCTATCTCTATATGAATCTGACCAAGCCTTCCGAGAGGCTGGAAGTCTATTACAGTAAGGTATCGTCGGATGGGAAGAGTATACGTCCTGCCTATCTTGTGCAGGAGCTTCGGAGGATGTATCCCCGGATAACGGTGCAGGATGAGGAAGAGAAGAAGCTTGCGGAAAGGGAACTCACGAAGGACATCGGGCTTGACTGTCTGATCCGGGGGTTTCGCAGCGCGAGGGACGATATGGATGCGGCATGGGGCGAACTCTATACATGGTATAAGAAAGACGAGCAGTGGAAGCAGAAAGTGGAGAGCCTTCTTGCGGCAGGGTATTACAAGAGACCGATGGACGGGCTTAGCGAGGCGGCGGCAAAGAAGCTCTATGGGGAACATTTTGAGGATAGTATTACCAGGATGGAGCGCTTTTCGGTCTGCGCGTTTGCGCATTTCCTGACATATGGCATGAATCTTTCCGAGAGGCAGCGTTATGAGTTCCAGGCGGTGGATCTGGGAAATGTATGCCACAGCGCGTTGGAACGGTATTCTAAGAAGGCAGAAGCAGAGGGCGGATGGCTTGCCCTCACGGAGGAACAAAGAGATCAATACATAGAAGAGAGCGTCGCGGAGGCGATCACGGATTATGGGAATTCCGTGTTGTATAGTTCCGCAAGAGACGAATATATGATCGTCCGCATGAAACGGCTTCTTGCGCGGACGGTATGGGCGCTGACCAGGCAGCTTGAAGCAGGGGACTTCCTGCCTTCGGCTTATGAATTCCGATTCTCCAGTGGCAAGATCGACCGTATTGATACCTGTGAAGAGGATGAGAAGGTCTATGTAAAGGTTCTGGATTATAAGACAGGAAAGAAGGCTTTTGATATCGTTTCGCTCTATCATGGGCTGCAGCTGCAGCTGATGGTCTATATGGACGCGGCGGTGAAGCAGGAGAAGAAATGGCATCCGGATAAGGAGATCGTTCCGGCGGGCGTATTCTATTACCGGATATCGGATCCGTTGGTAGATAAGCAAGAGGAGCAGACAGAGGAAGCGATCTTAAAAGAGTTAAAGCCGGATGGATTGATCAGCCTTAAGGATGATGTCCTTAAGCATCTGGATCACAGCGGAAGCGGAGAATCGCTTGCAGTTCCGGTGAAGTATAACAAGAACGGAAGCCTGTCAAAAGGGTCGAAGGCGGTGCCGGAAGAAGAGTTCCGGCTGATGATGGAGCATGCGGCGAGGAAGATCGAAGAGACGCACCGCAGGATCTTAAGCGGAGAGACGGATGCGAAGCCTTACCGGAAGGGAAAGGAGACCGGGTGCGATTACTGTAAATACAGGCATATCTGCGGATTTGATGTGAAGATACCGGGGTATGAATACCGGGATATCGAAAAGATGAGTAAAGACCAGGTGATCGCGGCGATGGAAGCGGAAATGCCGGAATAGATCAGCCGAAAGAAAGGAACGGAATAGATTATGGGTGTAAAGTGGACGAAGGAACAGCAGAAGGTGATAGATCTGCGGGACAGGAATATCCTGGTATCTGCCGCGGCGGGTTCCGGTAAGACGGCGGTTCTGGTGGAGAGGATCATTACGATGCTGACCTCAGAAGTGTGCCCGATAGACGTGGACCGGCTGCTGATCGTGACCTTTACCGAGGCGGCAGCGGCGGAGATGAAGGAAAGGATCAGAGATGCGATAGAGAAGAAGCTGATGGAGCGTCCGGACGACGAGCATCTGAAGCAGCAGGCGACTCTGATACACAACGCGCATATTACGACGATCCATAGCTTCTGTCTGTCGGTAGTCCGGGATCATTTCCCCGTGATAGATATTGACCCGGGATTCCGGATCGGGGAAGAAGGGGAATTAAAGCTCTTGCGCCAGGATGTGTTAGAAGAGATGTTAGAGGCGAGGTATCAGGAAGGCAGCAGGCGGTTCCTTGACTTTACCCTGGCTTATGGCAGCGGAAGGAACGATAAGAAGATCGAGGAACTGATCCTTAAGATCTATGAGTTCTCCCGGAGCTATCCGGATGCAAAAGCGTGGATCAACCGGTGCGTGGAAGCTTACCGGATAGAGAGCCTTGAAGAATTGGAAGGCAGTGAGATCGTCCGTCTGACGATGGAGAATACGGCAGGGTACCTCAGGGAAGCGCTGGGGCTTCTGGATACAGGGCTTGCCATCTGTCAGGAAGCGGACGGTCCTGCGGCTTATGAGACGACCCTGCTTAAGGATCAGCAGATGGTGGAGGAACTGGCGGCTGTCCGTGAATTTGGGAAGATGGCGGAGGCGATGGATCACGTCTCCTGGGCGCGGCTTGCAGCGAACCGGGATAAGACCGTATCGGAAGAGAAGATCGCGCAGGTCAAGGCGATCCGGGATGAAGTCAAGGGGATCGTGAAGAACCTTGCGGGGCAATATTTTTATCAGGATGAGGAAGGAATGTTGGAAGATATCCGTGCAAGTTATCCGGCGATGGAAGAGCTTGCGCAGCTTGTCCTTCTTTTCTCCGAACGGTTTGAAGAGAAGAAGCGCGCCCGGAATATGATCGACTTCTCGGATATGGAACAGTATGCGCTTCAGATTCTGACAGAAGAGACCGAGGACGGTTTGATGCCGTCCGCAGTTGCAAGAGAGTACCAGGAGCAGTTCAAAGAGATCATGATCGACGAGTACCAGGACAGTAATCTGATACAGGAAGCGATCCTTACCAGTATCTCTACCGTAGCCCGCGGACGCTACAATATCTTCATGGTAGGGGATGTGAAACAGAGTATCTATCGGTTCCGTCTGTCAAGGCCGGAGCTTTTCATGGAGAAATTCCATACGTATACGCCGGTGGATTTCAATGACACAGACGGACAGGAAGAGGATCCTGTGAAGAAGCAGAGGATTGACCTGCACAAGAACTTCCGCAGCAGAAAAGAGGTTTTGGACAGTGTGAATGATATCTTCCGGCAGATCATGACGCAGGAACTCGGCGGGATCACTTATGATGAACAGGCGGCGCTGTATGTGGGAGCCGATTATAAGCCCGGGAAGGATACGGAGACAGAGGTACTGGTGATCGACAGCGGCATGGAAGAATGGGAAGAGGACGGATCGGAAGGCGTAAGCGATGAGACAGAGGCTCTGGGGAAGGGAGTGAACCTGGAAGGAGAAGGCGGCAGAAGGGAAGATGGAAGGATCACGGAGCGTGAGCTGGAGGCAAGAGCGATCGCAGGACGGATCCGCAGTCTGCGGGAACACTTCCAGGTAATTGATAAGAAGACCGGGGAATTCCGGAGTGTCAGGTATTCTGATATCGTGATCCTGACAAGGAGTGTGAGGGGATTCGCCGATGTATTCACGGAGGTGCTGAACAGAGAAGGGATCCCTGCGTATGCGGGAACCAGGGAAGGATACTTTGCTACCCAGGAGATCGGCGTGCTGCTAGACTATCTAAGGGTATTGGATAACCGGCAGCAGGATATCCCTCTGGCGGCGGTGCTTGCATCGTGTCTCGGCGGCATGACAGAGGAAGAGCTTGCCTGTGTGAGATCCGAATACAAAGACATGCGTTTCTGTAAAGCGGCGGTGCGTTACCGGACAGAAGGGAGCGACCAGAAGATCAGGGAGAAACTGGAGCGCTGCCTGGGACAGATAGATGAATTCCGGAAGATCGTTCCGTATACACCGATGCATGAGCTGTTGTGGAAGATCCTGAAAGAAACCGGATACAAAGACTATGTCTCTGCGCTTCCCGGAGGGGAGCAGCGCAGCGCGAATCTCGATATGCTGACGGAGAAAGCAAGGGCGTATGAGGCAACCAGTTATAAGGGGCTGTTTCATTTTGTGCGGTATATTGAGCAATTACAGAAATACGATGTGGATTATGGGGAAGCGAGCATTGAGGATGAGCAGTCAGATACCGTGCGTGTGATGACGATACATAAGAGTAAAGGATTGGAGTTCCCTGTCGTGTTCGTGGCAGGCATGGGGAAGCGGTTCAACATGCAGGACATAAGAAGCAGCGTAACGCTTCATGCAAGGATGGGAGTGGGACTGGATGCAATAGATCTTGAGCGGAGAACCAAGAGCCCGACGCTCATCAAGAAAGTGATGCAGAAGGAAGAGGCCCTTGATAGTCTGGGGGAAGAGCTGAGAGTCCTGTATGTGGCGCTGACGCGGGCGAAGGAGAAGCTTATCATCACCGGGACTATGGCAGACCCGGAAAAGAAGCTTAAGGGGTATGAACTGGTTAAGGGGCGGAAGGGAGAAGCCCTTACATTCGGACGGCTTAGCAAGGCGGTAACTTATTGGGACTGGATCCTTCCGGCGCTGGTACAAAAGTCGGATGACGTACCCATGAAGAGGCATATCCTGAATTTCGAGGATATTGTAAGGGAATCCGTGGAAGAAGAGACGGCGGGGAGGCTTGAGAAGGCGGCGCTTGAACAGTGGGATACGGGACGCATCTACGAGCCTGCGCTTCATGAAACTTTAAAAGAACAGTTTGCATACCGCTATCCGTATGGAGGCAGCAGGCAGCAGAAACTTAAATTTACCGTGTCTGAACTCAAGAAAAGAATCTATCTGATGGAGACATACGGTGAGGAATCCGAAGAATTCGGAGAACAACCCTATGAAGAACCAGACGTCGTACCGTTGATCCCGAAGTTCCTCCAGAAAGAAGAGGAACTCACAGGAGCATCCAGAGGTACGGCGTATCACAGGCTGATGGAACTTCTGGACTTCTCCAGGGATTATGAGGAAGAGACGCTTCGCCAGGTTCTGGAGGATTTCGTGGAGGAAGGTAGGATGCAGCAAGATATGGCAGACTGCATCAGGATTCGGGACGTGCGGCATTTCCTTGCCTGCCGGTCCGGACAGCGGATGAAGGATGCGGCGGTCCGTCAGGCGCTTTGGAAGGAGCAGCCCTTTGTCCTGGGGGTGGATGCAAGAGAACTCTATCCGCAGGAGCAAGAAGGAGAGCAGATCCTGGTGCAGGGGATCATCGACGTGTACTTTGAGGAAGAAGACGGATTGGTCGTGCTGGATTACAAGACTGACCAGGTACGTCAGGCAGAGGAGCTTGTGGAGAGATATCATGCGCAGCTTGATTATTATGCAAAGGCTCTGGAGCAGATGACACAGAAGAAGGTGAAGGAGAAGGTGATCTATTCCTTCACGCTTCGGAAAGAGATTGTGATGTGAAGGTGGAAATATGCATGCAGAAGAGATCATAGTAGGTTATCTGGTACTGATCAATGTGTTGGGATTGGCGGTATTTGGATATGACAAGCGCTGCGCGGTGCGGCATCGGTGGCGGGTGCCGGAGAGGACGCTTCTGTTTATTGCGCTGCTTGGAGGAAGTATCGGGTCTTATGCGGGGATGCAGATCTATCGGCATAAGACCCGGCATTGGAAGTTCCGTGCGGGGATCCCTGCGATTGCGCTTGTGGAGTATGGAGGGATTATTTTGCTTAGATGGATCCTTTAGATTTTGTGAAATGGGGTAGAAGCTCAGGCTTTTACCCAATCGCCGATCCATCAGAGGAACGATGACTGATTCCGATCATAGAGGCGTCAGTCTTTACAGGCAGACACAGAAAAAGGCTTAATATTATACTGATTATTATTACATTATTTTTCTTCATACAGGTTCTCCTTAGTGTCATAAACGGGGATAATTTCGAGGGTATCTGGAATTGAAGCTAGCTTCTGTTACGAAGAAAAAAGAAAAAAGCAGTATTACGCATAGAAGGGCGGTTTTACAGAATTGTACCCATCCGGAGGGAGGGGTTCCAGGTGGTTTGGAAAATCTGGAGACCGGAGAGCAGCCAATACGTCCTGATCGTTGGAGATCTCCATGATGAGAGAGAATCTTCTGCGCATCAGATAGACCAGAGGATTCCACCAATGAATACAGCAGACGATATCGGCAAGAAGCAGCAGCCACAGGTCATGCTTGGTATAGTGCATGATCTCGTGAGCACATACATATTTCAATTCTTGTTCTGTCAAGCGCCGGATATCGGGCAGGATCAGTATTGGTTTCTTCAGCCCGGTAATGGCAGGAGAGATATTAAGAGGCAATATGGCAATTTCAAATGAATTGTCTGTATAATTCTCTATGATATCGAATAAAAAGTTATACGGTGATTCTCTGGATATGATAAAGGGAAAAAGGCATCTTCGCAGCCGGATATGCCTGAGTATTAAGCGATAAAATTGAATTACTGTGCCGCATATCCAGATCACGCATAAAACATTCAGGATTGAGATCTTACTGCCGGGGATATTATAAGTCAGAGGTTTTGTGGCATGCGGCAGTATATTGTATGAATATAAAGTATAAGTGAATGGAAAATTCAGAGGAATCGCCATTCGGATAAAGATCAGCATGATAGCGGTAAAAAGCACTCTTTTCCCGTGAGGGGAAAAGGTATCGCGATGATACAATGTGATGTGGAAATATGCGATCAAACAGACGGTAATAATACAACAGGTGATAAAAGGTCCAAGTGATAGTTCCATTCGTTAATTCTCCTTGATTTCTGCCTTTTTGCGGGCGATCATTTTCTCTAGTTCGTCGAGTTCCTTCGGATCGGTCCTGGTATTGATCAGTGAAGCAAGAAGCGTATTGGAAGACGATTCGAAGACATCCTCAAAGGTATCAAGTAAGTATTCTTCTTTTGTAAGCACAGGACTGTAGCTTCGTGTCAGAACAGTTCCGCTGTATACAATATCTGCAATTTTAATAAAATTTTCTTTGACCAATGCCCGCAGGCATGCCTGTACGGTGTTGATATTGAGAGTGGGATTACATTTCTCGATATCGGAAGCGATCATGGGATTGGGGCTGCTCCAGAGAATTTTCATGATTTCCAGTTGGCGTTTTGTTAATTTGTGTCGTTTCAAAAGAATTCCTCCTTCATTTGTGCTTATAAAATATATGTTTATTATAAGACAAATCTTTTGTTATGTCTATATTGTAAAATTAAAATGATAAAATGTAATAAAAGTATTGAATAATCAGAAAATTAATGATATATTATTAATATAATTTCTCTAATGTTTGAACATGGAGAGAAAAACGGTTTGAGTAAATGTAAGGTGAAATCGCTTTTGTTGGCAGTGTAAGGTACCATGGGAAAGAATGGTACGGGAATTGTCCGTATAGAAAATCTGTTTCGCAGACATCGGGCAGTCGGGCGATCATTTGCCAGGCAAATGGATCGCAGAAAGTAAGGTATAGGATGAAAAGAAAGACGGTGGGCAAATTAATCGCAGGTTTTTTAGCAGTGGTTGTTTTTGGCATGTCTTCGGTATCTGCCGCGGAGATTAATGACGCGGGAGATCAGGGAACATTGAGTGAGGATGAAAAAGGAACTGTAAATGATGAGATGTCCGAATATCCTGAGAGACCTGGGGACATTGGAGATGTTGAGGATATCGGAGATGTCGGAACTCCTGACGGAGATGGAGCGGCGTTGGAATCAGAGGATGTGGGAGAAGACGAGGGGCTGATACCGGAAACAGAAGATTCATCAGAACCAGACGTCGAGAGTAAGGAAGACTGTACAGGCATAGATGGATTGGAAGAGCCGAATGAGATGGCGCAGTATTCCAGGGCAGCTACTATTCCCGGCAGATGGATTCAGGAGGCAGACGGGCGTTGGTGGTACAGGCATGATAATGGTACATATACACGGAATGGGTGGGAATACATCAATGATGCATGGTATTATTTTGATTCGGCAGGCTGGATGGTAACAGGGTGGTTACAGCTTGGCGGGACATGGTATTATCTGAACCCTTCAGGAGCAATGGCGACAGGATGGCTGCAGCTTAGCGCGGGGACATGGTATTATCTGAATTCGTCAGGAGCCATGATGACAAGTTGGGTGTTGATAGGTAATAAGTGGTTTTATTTTAACGCGTCGGGGGTAATGCAGACTGGTTGGATACAGCTTGAAGGTAAGTGGTATTATCTTGACCTGGCGGGGGAGTTGATGACTGGTTGGGTATGGGCTGACGGTAATCGGTATTATTGTGATGAATCAGGTGTGATGCAGACTGGTTGGCTGTATAATAGGGGGAAATGGTATTATCTGAAGCCGTCAGGAGAAGCGGCGACTTCATGGGAACTCATAAATGGAAAATACTATTTGTTTGACAATATGGGGGAGATGTATGCAGGCAGGATTAAGGCTGATAATCTAGATGAAGATAGCAAAAGGACAATTTACTTTGATGGTTCAGGGGCATGGCTGTATACTGTATCGTTAAATAGTTTTTGGTTGGCTGATAGTGGAAAGCATCTTGATTGGGGAGGCAAGACAAAATATGATTCTTATGTGCCTGATGCAGCTAGAGTATGGAATAGTTATAAATCCGGGATTATTCAAAAGGATACGGTTATTGCGAGACAGGATGTAGTGTTTAGAGATATTAAGGAAGAAAGTAAAGTATTGGGGGTTACGAAATTGAAGGAAAGGTCGATTGAGTTAAATACGTATAGAATGGATAAAGCAAGCGATAACGTAAGATTAAGTGTAATCATACATGAATTCGGGCATGCTTTGGGATTGGGTCATAATGATCCTGCTGATGTGATGTATGAAGAGAATAGAGGAGTAATTGAATTAACGACTAGTGACAAGAAATCCTATGATGCGGCATATGAACGATATTAATGGAGGGATTTATAATGAAAAGGAATAAAATACTATTATTGGGGTTTGTGATAATGTTATTATTATGTTGTTGTACAAAGAAGGAAGATGTGAAAGAGTCAACTATGAAAGAGCCTGAGGTCTCTGTCATATCCGGTTCATATGCGATAAACGTGCATTCTTATGCGGAACTGGCAGGAGATGCGGATTATGTTACCGTAGGTGAAGTGATAGAAGAGTTAGGTACGGAGTACAGGTGGGAAACGTCACCTTATACAAGTTACAGTGTTAAAGTGAAAGAGAATCTTAAAGGAGAACTTACAAAAGATGAGCCAATCGTCATAACAAAAGATGGAGGTATCTCGAAAGATAAAACGTATATAGTCCGGTATTCAGATGATGAACTGCCTGTTGCAGGAAAGACCTACGTATTCTATATATACGCTCAGCCGGATGGGAGTAATCTGGTCAGTGGTCCGAATTCTTCGATTTTGGTTTCAGAAGATGCCGATACTCTTACAAGGGCTAACCAGGACAATGGTGGCGAAGGAAGTATATTGGAACAGATAAAAGATGGAGTAGAAAATCAGGTTGAAACAGAAAGGGCAAGGACGGATACGACAAAATCAAGGGATGATGTATCTGTAAAGTAAAGTCTATTTATTCCACTTGTGCGATTGAGACGCCATTCCTAACGCCCTGAATGTCCGCTTATAGGAATGGCATCTTCGAACTTCCTGTGCATTGGAAATGGATTTACAATTGTGCAGGTGGAATTTATCTCATAGTCTATAGAAGGCTGTTTAGTGGGGAGACGTAGGTGGAGAAAATGCATGGAAAAGAAAGACGAATGTTATTATGGATTATATTGGTATTAGTATTGTGCGGATGCAGTAAAATACCACGACCAGAAGATTCAGAACTTAAAGGACCAAGTACAAAAGAAATTTCGGAAATACAGGGATCTTATGCAATTGATGTATATTCATATACCGAACGTGCAGGAGCTGCAGATTATGTGATTGTAGGTAAGGTGATAAAAGAACTTGGCACAGAGTACAGGTTTTCATCTATGCCGTATACAAATTATAGCGTTCAGGTGGAAGAGAATCTAAAAGGCGAGCTTACGCAGGAAGAAGAGATTGTTGTTACAAAAGACGGAGGGCTTACGAAAGACGGGAAAGAATATGAAATGTTTCCGGATGATATCTTGCCAGTAGCAGGAGAGACCTATGTGTTTTACATATATGCACAAGAGGATGGGAGTAATCTTGTGGCAGGTCCTAATTCAACACTTCCGATTAGTGGAATGGGTGATTCTGTAGTAACTACCAGAAATATCCAGGAAGATAGTGAAAACGAAGGAACGATTCTGGAGCAGGTAAAAGAAGGTATCGTGAATCAGGTAATATCAGAAAGAGAAAGAGGCGTATCAAAAGATGATGTATCTGCAAAGTGATGGATGAAAAAATAAGATAATCAAGGCGAAAAATATTTGTCTGAAAGAGAGGTGTTTATATGAGTCCAAAGAAATTTTCTGGAGACCAGAGTGAAATTGACAATAAGTATGCTGATGAAATGAACCGCTGCAAAAAAGGCAGCAAAAAACACAGTTGGATTGCTGCTGTTGTCTGTCTTGCTTTAATCGTTGCCGCGGCTGTTTCTGTTATAGACTGGGCACAGAATCAGATAAAACTCTCTGACAGATCCAGTAATGTAACCGTTCGTTACATAAGCACCCCTTCTTTCATGCAGAGTAGCAGCCAGCTAGTTGAACTTACGGAAGAAGAACTGTTCACATCTTGTGACACAGTGATTTTTAGAGGAAGAATATTGAACATTAGCAACATTGAGATTAGTTTTAATGGTGACAAGGATTATGGTGCGATTGCCGAAATTGAAGTAGAAACAGTCTATCGTGGTTCCTGCGATATAGGCGATACAGTATCTGTTCTATTACCATGTCCTATTATGGAGGATTATTGGGTGGAAGATACAGGTACAGTTTCGGTTATGCAAGCGAGTATGACCGGGATTTTTATGCCAATGATTTATACTGATACTTCTATGCACCTGCAAAATGGAGCAAAATTGGCATTAAAAGATATTGCAGATTATGGTTTTGGCGATGGTGAGCGGTTTGCGTTTCTTGTAACCAAGAATGGCTTGGTATTTGACCGAAGATCTTATGAAAGCATATCTGACGCCGCAACCCTTGATGAAATTGAGAATTACATTCTGAATATGATCAACAGGTAATTATAAAAATTCTCTTGTCAAGAGCATACAACACCCTTGACAAGAGAAGGCAGTTTGCGATTAAACAACTGCCTCGATCAAGACCTTGTCTCCCAAAGCTACCTCTTTCACGCCGATTGTTTTCTTCTTGTTAAAGTTAAAGCTGAGCATATACCCCTTTTTCAGTCCAAAATGATCCAGATACCCTGAAAGCTGTTCTTCGCCCCGTTCATTGTATGCATTTCCGCGCCAGATTTTGAGTTCGCAGATATGTTGTTCTCCGTGATAGTCGATCACCAGATCCATCCGCTCACGGTTTCTTGTCTCCGGTTCCACATAACAATTGCCGGTTCCATTGATGATCGGTTTTAAGAATAACATAAAATAACGTCTGCCGGCATCTTCTAAAAATGTTTCATCTGCATCTCCATAAAGATGATGAAAAGTCTCTACGAATTTTTCAAGTATTCTCCTGACATCAAGATGCCCGTCGATAACAAATTGATTTCTATCTTGAATACCTGCATCATACATCTTGCTTGCGGCAAATTCTTCAGAAATAAATAAATTATATAACACAGACTCAAAGATTCGATTAGAAATAACTGCAGAGCCATTGTCGTTCTTTATAAAGCCAAACATGACGGCAACATCAATATACGGATTCTGCGGAACATATGGGATTTGCCTGCCTGTAAAGAGAAGTCCATACAGTACAGAACGAAGTTCCGGATGATCCGTCAGTTTTCCTGTAAGTGACTGGAATAAAGTATTATTATCGGATATCAGTAATTTTTCAGCCTCGATCAACCCATATTCCGTCCAGGCATGGCTCTTATCCGGGAATTCGGCTGTATCAGCAATCTCTTCGTCCAGGTACTTGCATAGGCTGGAAACAAGATAGGGGTAACCGGAAGTACGGGCGTAGATCAAATCAGATATTTTTTCAATATCCATTCCCGTATGATAGTCCTTTTCGTATTCCTTAAGCATTTCTGCGATTTCTTCCGGCGAAAAACTCATATTTACGCGGAATTTAGCGGCAATATTCCACGGACTGTTCGTTTTGTGTTCTTCGTCAGCGCGAAGTTTTCTGCGTATGTTCCGAATGTCATAGACGCTTGCAAGGATCACGGATTGAAAGGTCGGCGTGATGTCGCTGTCAAGATAAGCAGCTCTTAGCTGTGCCAGAAAATCAAGGAAAATCTGATTATTAGCAGCGGTATCGACTTCATCTATGAGAAGGACAATGGGTCTGGGTGAGGCTGCGCACCAGTCGCTGAACAGATCAAATATATCAGCCAGTTTAGAATGCCCGGATCGATCGTTAAACAGTTCAAGGAAGGGATGTAATGCTTGAGCCGGGATATCCGGTGTTTGCCGGATCCTTTTTAGGATCTCTCCTGCAAGTCGCCTCACAAAGGCAGATTCATGTTCAAAATCGGACGAGCTCATTTTCTGAAAATCAAGGCTGATCACGATATAATCATGCGTCAGGTATTGTGACAGAGCCCTCAGAGTAGTGGTTTTGCCATATTGCCGCGCCTTGTTTATGGTAAAATATTGTCCATTGTCGATCATGTGTTTTATCTTTTTTAGTTTTGATTCAAGATTGACCATATAATGTATGTCCGGTTTGCAGGTACCGTTCACGTTAAAGTATTTTGCCATTCGATTTCACGTAATCCTTCCCGAAGTCTATTCTCCTTTTATATTATAACCGATTTCCTGGTTTTACAATAGGAAAAAAATCTATAATATCAGTTGACAAACTATATTATACAAGATATAATATAGTCACAATAATAATATTGCACAATATAATATTATATTTTTAAGCAAAGGAGTGGTGACATGGTATTTAACACCGGAGCAGCTCTTCTTGACGCTATCGTACTGGCAGTCGTGTCCCAGGAGAAAGAGGGAACTTATGGATATAAGATCACTCATGATGTAAGAGGAGCCATTGACGTGTCGGAATCCACGCTATATCCGGTTTTGCGAAGGCTTCAGAAGGATGAGTGCCTGGAGGTATACGACAGGCAGATAGACGGACGTAACCGGCGTTACTATAAAGTGACAGTCAAGGGCGTGGCGCAGTTAGGCTTGTACCGGACAGAATGGAAGAGCTATTCGACGAAGATTAATGAGCTATTTGAGGGAGGGATATCTGTATGAACCGCATAGAATTTATGACGGAACTGGCAGCACTATTACAGGATGTTCCGGTAGAGGAACGAAGAGACGCGATGAAATATTATAACGATTATTTTGACGACGCCGGTGAAGAGAACGAGCAGAGGGTGATCGAGGAACTGGAAAGCCCGGTGAAGGTTGCGGCGACGATCAAGGCGGATCTGGAAGGCGCGTCAAGAGATTATGGTGAATATACGGAGAATGGTTATTCGGATACCAGATTCGAATATAAGGAGATGCCGGCAGGAAGAGACTGTCAGAAGGAGAGCGGCAGCAGCCGTAATGGCGGCAGTCAGGGATATGGTTACCAGACGAATGAAGAACCGCCGAGGACGAACGGGCTGCTGAAGATCTTGCTGATCATTCTGTTGATCATCGTGGGGGCGCCGATCATCATTCCGCTTGCGATCGTAGCTGTGATTTTGGTCTGTGTGTGTGCTTTTACAATATTGATAGTGTTTGCTTCTCTGGTGATTGGTTCGGTTGCCGTTGCGTTTGCAGGCGTATGTGTCTTTATTGCCGGGCTTGTAAGTCTGATACCAGAGATTGCGGTAGGTTTGGCGCTTATTGGCACGGGGCTGATCCTCGCGGTTCTTGGTACGATCGGTACGGTCGTCAGTGTGAGGATCTGCTGGATCGTGCTTCCGGGAGTCGTCAGAGGAATGGTATGGCTCTTAAGGCGCCCGTTTCAGAGAAGGGCGGTGGTTTAGATGAAGACCGGATGGAAGGTATTTTGGATCATGTGCGCTGTTATATTGGCGATCGGGTTCGCCTGCTGTGCGGCTGCCATGGGATTAGGCGTTACGTTAGAGGCGATCCATAACAGATTCCCGGATGGGTTCGGATATGTAGACAGCGGCAGTGAAGGCAGCGCAAAGGACATCCATGAATCCTTTGCAGGGATAACAGAGATCGACGCAGAATTATTTGCGGGAGATGTAAGCGTCTATGTGACGGATGAGAGCGAGATCCGGGTGGAGACCAGCGGTTTAAGCCGGAGGCTGGGTTTTAGATGTTACGCGGAGGACAATGAACTAAAGCTTGAGACCAACATGAAGCTTTTTCGTGTGAATAACGCAGGGAAAGGGAAGATTAAGATCTATATCCCCAGAGGAATGAGATTTAGGGAGGCGTCCTTTGAGATGGGCGCGGGAACCCTTACTATAGAAGAGATCTATGCTGATGATTTCTCTGTGAAGGTAGGAGCGGGAGACATAGAGGTTACGGATTTTCAGGCATATGAAGGGAAATTAGAATGCGGCGCGGGGAATATCTTCGCCAAGGGTTTTGTGGAATCAGATGTAGACATTTCATGCGGTGTGGGTCAGATCGAGTTTACCGCGTGCGGTTATGAGACAGATTATGATTATGAGATTGACTGCGCGGTCGGCGAGGTGATCTGCGGCAGTATGGATTATTCCGGCCTGGGCAGAAGTAAGAAGGTTGATAACAGAGCCGGAAGAGAGATGGAGATCTCGACTGGTGCGGGTTCTGTGGTTGTTCATTTTGATGAAACAGATGTTCATCACAGAGAGCATGAATAAGGCGTATGAATAAAAGTAAAGATATTCAGGGAAAAATACGAATGGAGGATTATAGTATGGAACCGAGAAAATTATACCGTTCACGAAAGAACCGCATGATCTGCGGAGTATGCGGAGGAGTTGCAGAGTATTTTAACATAGACCCCACATTGATCAGGCTGGTGTTAGCGATCTTTGCCTTTACCGGCACCGGAATATTTGCGTACATCGTAGCGGCGATCATCATCCCGGATGAGGTTTCGGGATATTAGAGTATGTTTGTTGTATATTCCCCTTTGTCTCTGTCAATACTTGTTAAAGTAAAGAATAGATTCTTAGAGATGAAAGGGGAATATCCATGGCAGCGAAGAAAAATAAGCCGATCAGACTGGAAGAACTGACACAGGAGGAGAAGTTAAAGTACGAGATTGCCGAAGAATTAGGTTTGCTTGACAGAGTGATGGAGGAAGGATGGAGATCCCTTTCTTCAAAAGAAACCGGCAGGATCGGAGGACTCATGACAAAGAAGAAAAAGGCGCTAGAAAAGTAACAGAAATATTACAAATATTAATTAGTATTAATTAATATTAATTACTGTGAACATTTATTGATAAAGGTTGAAAAGGACAGATCCATTTGCTATAATCGAAAAACTGGTAATAATCGTTTACAGGTGAGGATATGGACAGTAAGATTAGCATTATGGATATCGATATAGATAATTGCTCGGCAAAAGAAGCAATGAAAAAGACCGTGGGATACATGGGAACAGAACCGGTGAACATAGTAGAGATGGCGACGGTGGCGGGGCTTATGCAGATGGAAGATATGCATAAGCTTAAGGAAGATATGTGCGGATTTGATCTGATCCTGGCGGGAGATAAGACGATATTGGAGGCGGCGGACATTACGGACCGGAAGTGCCTGCAGGAGATTGAAGGACGTGTGTTCCTTAAGATGTTTATGAGATATCTGCACAAGAACCACAAGAGGATCTATTTACTGGTGGAGTCGGAAGAAGAGGGGCAGAAGTTTTTTGATTATCTCCAACATTATTACTACGGACTGCAGGTGATAGGCCTTGCGAAGGTATCGGCGCAGGATCAGGCGGACGATATGCTTGTGAATGATATTAACGGCGGCGAGGTGGACTGTATCCTTGCGGCGCTTAAGTCGCCTTTGCAGGAGGAGTTTATTGTCAGGAACAGAAGCCTTCTGGATGCGCGCGTCTGGCTGGGGCTCGGGAAAGAATATATCCAGGACGGGAAGACGGGGCTGAATCCAGGCAAGATCACACAATTTATAGAGAAGTTTATCTTTAAAAAAGAAATAGAGAAGAGAAAACGCAATTGACTTTTCGTCACTATGCATATGTTCTGAAAATCAAAAGAAAATCTTAAATTATGAGGAAATCAACAAAAAAGTGAGATTTCCTCTTTATTTTTTTGTCTATATATATTAATATAGAGTCTAGTGATATGCATCATTACCAGTCAAGCCCTTTTTTTGTTGTGAATTATGCATATTGAAATGAGGGGAGGATATAGAATATGATATCTAATCAAATACTTCAAAATACAATTGAGGGATTGAAAGGAATTACACGGATTGATTTTTGTGTCATGGATACGGATGGCAAATCTCTTGCGAGTACATTCGCGGAACAGGTTAATTTTGTCGAAGAGGTAATCCCGTTTGTGGAATCCCCTGCAGACAGTCAGGTTGTGCAAGGTTATCAGTTCTTCAAGATTTTTGATGAACATCAGTTAGAATATGTCCTTCTTGCGAACGGCGGGAGCGACGATGTCTATATGGTGGGAAAGATCGTGGTATTCCAGATCCAGAATCTTCTGACTGCATATAAAGAGAGGTTTGATAAGGATAATTTTATCAAGAACCTGTTGCTTGACAATCTGCTTTTGGTAGATATATATAACCGAGCCAAAAAATTACATATTGACACAGAAGTAAGACGTGTTATCTTTATTATTGAGACAAAGCACGAGAAGGACAGCAATGCGCTTGATAATGTGCGTAATCTTCTGGGCAACCGCGCCAAAGACTTTGTCACGGCTGTTGATGAGAAGAATATTATTGTTGTAAAAGAGTTAGAACCGACAGACGGACATAAAGAATTAGAGAAGACCGCGCAGAATATCTATGCGCTTCTTCAGGAAGACGGAGAAGAGGATGCACTGATCGCATTCGGAACTGTCGTCAACGATATCAAGGAAGTCTCCAAATCCTACAAAGAAGCAAAACTTGCCCTGGATGTAGGAAAGATATTTTTCGGAGAGCGCAACGTGATCGCATACAGTACACTGGGAATTGGAAGATTGATCTATCAGCTGCCGATTCCGCTCTGTAAGATGTTCATACGTGAGATTTTTGAGGGGAAATCTCCGGATGATTTTGACGAAGAGACGTTGACTACGATCAACAAGTTCTTTGAGAATAACCTGAACGTATCCGAAACATCCAGACAACTATATATTCACCGGAATACGCTGGTATACCGGCTGGATAAGCTTCAGAAGAGTACGGGGCTTGATCTTCGTGTGTTTGAAGATGCCATTACTTTTAAGATCGCCCTTATGGTCGTAAGGTATATGAAGTATATGGAATCAATGGAGTATTAATAATCAGGAGGAAAGTATGATTGAATTAAAAGAAGTGACAAAAGAGTACTCGAAAGGGGTTGCGGCTCTGAATGGGATTAACCTTAAGATCGATCAGGGCGAGTTTGTATTTATCGTAGGCGACAGTGGTTCGGGGAAGTCCACTCTGATCCATCTGATCATGAAAGAACTGGATCCTACATCCGGATCGATCGTTGTGAACGGTCAGAATCTGAACCGGATGAAGCACAGGAAGATCCCGATGTACCGGAGAGGGATCGGAGTAGTATTCCAGGATTTCCGTCTGTTGAAGGATCGGAATATTTATGATAATATTGCATTTGCACAGCGTGTAACGGAGACGCCGACGAGGATCATCAAGAAAAAAGTGCCGGCGGCTTTGTCTCTGGTGGGGCTTGCCCAGAAGTATAAGGCGTTTCCGAAGGAGTTATCCGGCGGAGAGCAGCAGCGGGTAGCGATCGCCAGGGCGATCGTGAATGAGCCTTCGATCCTGTTGGCGGATGAGCCGACCGGTAATCTGGATCCGACGAATTCATGGGAGATCATGAAGCTTCTTGAGGAGGCGAACGACAGAGGTACGACAGTGTTGGTCGTTACACATAACCAGGAGATTGTTAATGCGATGAAGAAGCGGGTTGTTACGATGAAAAAGGGAGTCATCGTAAGCGACGAGAAAAAAGGTGGGTATAAGAATGAGAATTAGTACATTTGGCTATTCAATGAAACAAGGGGTAAAAAACATAGGAAGAAATAAGATGTTCTCCATGGCGTCTATTGCGACCATGGCGGCATGTATCTTTCTGTTCGGCCTGTTCTATTCGATCGTAGTGAATTTCAGCCATATTGTTGAGAAGGCGGAGGAAGGCGTGGCGATCACGGTTCTCTTTGACGAGGGGCTGACACAGGCGGCAAAGGATAAGATCGGGGATCAGCTTGAGAATGCGGACGGGGTCCTGAGTGTGAATTATGTCAGCGCCGAGGAAGCGTGGGAGAGCTTCAAGGATGATTATTTTGGAGATTCCAAAGATCTTGCAGACGGGTTCAAGACGGATAATCCGCTTGGCAATTCGGATAACTTTGAAGTATATATGAGCGATGTGTCTAAGCAGAAGAGCGTTGTAGAATTTGCGCAGGGCTTAGAGGGCGTACGTAAGGTGAACAAATCAGATATCGTGGCTAAGACGTTGACGAGTGTGAATAAGCTGGTAGGTTATGTCTCCGTTACGATCATCGCGATCCTGTTGGGAGTCTCGATCTTTCTGATCAGTAATACGGTTACGATGGGTATTACGGTAAGGCGTGAGGAGATTGCCATCATGAAATATATCGGGGCGAAGGATGGGTTCGTCCGGGCGCCGTTCGTGATCGAAGGCTTGCTGATCGGTATAGTAGGCGCCTTGATCCCGTTGGTTTTGTTATATTTTATGTATGATAAGGCGATTTCGTATATTATGTCGAAGTTCAGCCTTTTGAATAATATTATGGAATTTCTTCCGGTGCTGGATGTTTACAGGACATTGCTTCCGGTGGGGATTGCACTTGGAGTCGGGATTGGTTTTGTGGGAAGTTTCTTTACGATCCGCAAGCATTTGAAGGTATAATATAGCAGGAGGATACATATGCTACTTAGAAGAAGGATAACCAGTCTCCTGCTGGTGCTGGCGCTTGGCGCAGGGATGGCAGTGCAGGCACATGCTTCGGAGATCGACGAGACGCAGAAGCAGGCGGAGGAGCTGGAAAAGAAGAAAAAGGATGCAGAGAACGAGAAGAATTCTCTGGAAAAGCAACTGAACGAGATCGTTGCGGAGATGGACAGGACGAAAGAGAAGATCGATACGAAAGAGGCTGAGATCAGCGAGAAGGAAGATGAGCTGATACAGGCTAAGGTCGATGAGAATGACCAGTATGAGAGCATGAAGAAAAGGATCAAGTATATGTACGAGAATGGGAATTCTCAGTTTATTGAGATCCTGTGTGAATCTAAGAGTATCGGAGAGTTCTTGAACAATGCGGAATACATCTCTACCATTTCGGAATATGACAGGAATATGCTGGTACAGTTCCAGGAGATCGTAAAGCAGGTACAGGAGCAGGAAGCGACTCTTAAGAAAGAGTACGAAGAGCTTGAGGTTATGCAGAATGAGCTGATCGCTAAGCAGGATAACTTAAACGAGCTGATGGAAAGTAAGCAGGAAGAGATTGAGCAGATCAGTGACGATCTGGGAGCGACGCAGGAAAAGCTTCAGAAGTTAAAGGAAGCGGCAGAGGCGGCGAAGCGCAAGCAGGAAGAGATGGCGCGCGCAGCGGCGGCAGCTGCAGCAGCGGCGAAGGCAGGTTCCGGCGGCAGTTCCGCTTCGGCAGGCGCTCCGGTGGTATCAGGGAATGGTACATTCACACATCCGTGTCCCGGCATGACATATATATCCAGTGAGTTTGGATGGCGCGCACAGCCGCTTCCGGGGGCAAGTTCGAACCATAAGGGGATGGATTTTGCGGCGCCTACGGGAACGCCGATCTATGCGGCGGCAGCCGGTACGGTAACATCTGCAAGCTATAGCGGCAACGCGGGCAATCTGATCGTGATCAATCATGGAAACGGACTGCAGACTTATTATATGCACTGTCATGCGATGTATGTGAGCGCAGGGCAGACGGTAAGTAAGGGACAGAATATCGGCGCCGTAGGAACGACGGGGAATTCTACCGGACCGCATCTTCATTTCCAGGTGATGCTGAATGGTACGCCGACGAATCCGCGTAATTATCTGTAAGTAAAGGGTTGAGAACAGATGAAGGATAAGAAAGGTTTTTTACAGGGGGCGCTTTGCGGCGCCCTTGCTATATTATTGGTTGCAGGGCTCATATCCTGCGGCATGGGGACGTATGGGATACGTCTGGGCGGGCAGAAGCATTCCGGGGAGATCGATAATAAGATATCCGGGCTGCGGGAGCTTATTGACGCCAGATATCTTGGAGAGGTGGATGATTCTGAACTAGAAGAGGGGCTTTATAAAGGCCTTATAAGTGGATTAGAGGATCCTTATTCTGTGTATTATGATGAAGAAGAGACGAAGAAGCTGGTGGAGGCTACCGAAGGAGAGTATGACGGTATCGGCGCGGTGCTGACCCAGAATATGGATACCGGGATCGTCACGCTGGTACAGATCTATGAAGGTTCCCCGGCGATGGAAGCCGGGCTTAAAGATGATGATATCTTATACAAGGTCGGCGATATGGAAGTGACGGGAATGGATCTGACGGAAGTTGTCTCCCATATCAAAGGGGAGAAGGGAACGGAGGTCAGCCTGACGGTGCTGCGCGGCGAGAATAATGAGGAAGTCACGGTGACGGCCGTAAGGAACACGATCCAGGCGCAGACGATAGAATACGAGATGAAGGATGACAAGATCGGATATATCGCAGTGTCCGAATTCGATCTTGTGACGTATGCGCAGTATAAAGACGCGCTTACGAATCTTGAAGGGCAGGGCATGAAAGGCCTGATCGTAGATCTTCGGAATAATCCCGGCGGAAACTTAAGTACGGTATGTGAGATGTTAGACCTGATGCTTCCGGAGGGGCTTATCGTCTATACGGAGGACAAAGAGGGGAACAGGGAGGAGATGGAATCCGACGAAGAGAGTCAATTTCATCTGCCGATGGTTGTACTGATGAACGGCAACAGCGCCAGCGCCTCGGAGATCTACGCGGGGGCGATCCAGGATTATGGGATCGGGAAGATCGTCGGTACGCAGTCTTATGGAAAAGGAGTGGTACAGCAGATCTTTGATCTGAAAGACGGTACTTGTGTGAAGCTGACGATCGCAGAGTATTTTACGCCGAAGGGAAGAAATATCAACGGGACCGGGATCACTCCGGATGTGGAAGTGGAGTACGAGAAGAACGAAGAAGATCCTGAGGCGGACAATCAGCTGGATAAGGCGGTAGAGGTCCTGAAGGAGCAGTTATAAAGGGAATGCTGTTAGGCATTCCCTTTTTTGATCTGGTATGTTAGAATAAGATACAGCCAACGGCAGCTCTGCCGGAATAATATTTCGATTGTGCAGGTAAAATAATGTAACGAGTCGCTATGTTATAGCGCGGAAAGGATGAGGATATGACATTATTGATTCAGAATGGGCATGTGGTCGACCCGCTCACGAAAAGAGACGGACAATATGACGTGCTTGTCGAGGACGACAGGATCCGGAAGGTTGCGGAGCATATTGACGCAGAAGCAGACCGTGTGATCGACGCAGACGGATGTTATGTGATGCCGGGACTGATCGATCTTCACGTACATCTGAGGGATCCGGGGCTTGAGTATAAGGAGACACTGGCGACAGGAGGAAGGGCGGCGGTAAAAGGCGGTGTGACAACGGTATGCGCCATGCCCAACACGAAGCCTGTGACAGATACGAAGGAGAAGGTGCAAAGGGTGCATGAGCGTGCGAAGGGGGAGGCTCTGACGCATGTGATCCAGCTTGGTTCCGTTACAAAAGGGCAGGATGGAAAGCAGCTGGCAGATATCCGCGGCATGGCAGAAGCAGGATGCCGCGCCATCAGTGAGGACGGAAAGTCTGTGATGAACGCATCCCTTTACCGGGAAGGAATGCGGATCGCCAAAGAGAGCGGTATCTCCGTATTCGCCCACTGTGAGGATCAGACGATGGTGGAGCAGGGTGTGATGAACGCCGATGCGAATGCGAAGCGTCTGGGACTTAAGGGGATCACGAATTCCGTGGAGGATGTGATCGCGGCAAGAGATATCCTGCTTGCGAAAGAGACCGGGGTAAGGCTGCACCTGTGTCACTGCTCGACGGCGGACAGTGTGAAGATGGTGCGTCTTGCGAAGGAAGAGGGACTTCCTGTGACCGGTGAGGTATGTCCGCATCATTTTATCCTGAGCTCTGATGATATCAAGGAAGATAACGGAAGATATAAGATGAATCCGCCGCTTCGGAGCAGGGAAGACGTAGAGGCTCTGCGCCGGGGGCTTAAGGACGGCGTAATGGATGTGATCGCCACGGATCACGCGCCTCATTCGCAGGAAGAGAAGGATAAGTCTATGGCACATGCGGCATTCGGGATCGTGGGGCTTGAGACTTCGGCGGCGCTTACCTTCACTTCGCTTGTAAAGACGGGCATGCTGACCATGATGGATATGGCGGAAAAGATGAGCAGTAATCCGGCAAGGATCTTGGGACTTGAGGATAGGGGAAGTATCTCGGAAGGGAAGGCTGCCGATATCATGATATTTGACCCGGACAAGACTTATAAGATTGACAAGGATACATTTGCCTCGAAGGGGAAGAACACGCCGTTCGACGGATACGAGGTGTCGGGCGAGGTCGTATGTACGATCGTTGACGGAAGAGTCGTCTATGGCCCGGTCAGATAAATATAAATAAAATGGAATGTACAGGGAGGTAACAGAATTATGATCAATCAGTTAGTTGCGAATATCAAGAAGACAGGAGCGCCGATCGTGGTCGGGCTTGACCCCATGCTTGGCTATGTGCCGCAGCACATCCAGAAAAGGGCATATGAAGAATACGGGGAGACGCTTGAGGGAGCGGCAGAGGCGATCTGGCAGTTTAATAAGGCGATCGTGGATACAACCTATGACCTGATCCCGGCGGTAAAACCCCAGATCGCCATGTATGAGCAGTTCGGGATTCCCGGACTTGCGGCATTTAAGAAGACGGTAGATTACTGCAAGGAGAAAGGTTTGGTGGTGATCGGAGATGTGAAGCGCGGAGACATCGGCTCTACGTCAGGAGCATATGCAGTGGCGCATCTTGGCAGGGTGCAGGTAGGGAATAAGACATATGTACCTTTTGACGAGGATTTTGCGACGGTGAATCCGTATTTTGGGTCAGACGGGGTGGATCCGTTCCTTAAGGTATGTAAGGAAGAGAAGAAAGGGATCTTTCTTCTGGTGAAGACTTCGAATCCGTCAAGCGGGGAGATACAGGACCGTCTGGTAGACAAAAGGCCGCTGTATGAGCTGATCGGCGAGATGGTCGCCGCCTGGGGCGGGGATCTCATGGGTGAGGAATACAGCTATGTGGGCGCGGTAGTCGGCGCAACCTACCCGGAGATGGGAAAGACCTTGCGAAAGATCATGCCGAAGACATATATCCTTGTGCCGGGGTACGGCGCACAGGGCGGAAAGGGCAAGGATCTGGTCCACTTCTTCAATGAGGACGGACTGGGGGCGATCGTGAATTCCTCCCGCGGCATCATTGCGGCATATAAGCAGGAGAAGTATGCGAAGTACGGCGAAGCGGCATTTGCAGAGGCTTCCAGGGCGGCTGTTGAAGACATGGCGGCAGATATCAGGGGGGCGCTGGAGCACATTTGATAGAGGCTGTCTGTCAGATATGCGCCGTAATCTGCGAAGGGAAGTAGATAGGAGAAAACTATGGGAGAGAAGAGAAAAGAGAATGCGGCTGTAATCTCGCAAGAGAAGCTTGCCGAAGGGATATACAGCATGTGGATCAGGACGGAGGCTTCCAAAAGCGCGAAGCCCGGGCAGTTTATATCCGTATATACGAATGACGGCAGCAAGCTGCTTCCGAGGCCGATCAGCATCTGCGAGATCGACAAGGAAGAGGGGAAGCTGCGGATCGTATACCGGGTAACCGGGAGGAATACAGGGACGGAGCAGTTCTCAAGATTGGGCGAGGGGGATACCGTACCGGTGGTCGGGCCTCTGGGCAACGGGTTTCCGATTAAAGAGGCACGGGGAAAGAAGGTATTCCTGATGGGCGGAGGCATCGGCGTGCCGCCGATCCTGGAGCTTGCGAAGCAGATGGATTGTGAGAAGAAACAGATCGTGGCGGGATATCGTGATATGCATACTTTCCTCAGGGAAGAATTTGAAGAGAACGGGGAAGTCTATATTTCCACAGAGGACGGCAGCGCGGGCGTCAAGGGAAATGTATTGGACGCTGTCCGTATGCATGAGCTTGAGGCGGATATCATCTATGCCTGCGGCCCGACTCCAATGTTGCGTGCGATCAAGGCATATGCCGAAGAAAAAAACATCGTATGCTATGTATCTCTGGAAGAGAGGATGGCATGCGGCATCGGCGCATGCCTGGGATGCGTCTGCAAGACTAAGAAGAAGGATCACCACAGTAATGTGCATAACAGCCGGATCTGCAAAGACGGACCGGTATTCCTGGCGACGGAGGTGGAACTCTGATGAATATGAAGGTGAATATTGCGGGAGTAGAATGGAAGAATCCTGTGACGGTCGCCTCCGGAACTTTTGGCTCCGGAGCGGAGTTTGCGGAATTCATGGACCTTGGCAGGCTTGGCGCGGTTACCACGAAGGGAGTGTCGAACGTTCCCTGGCAGGGGAATCCGACGCCGAGGGTTGCGGAAGTCTACGGCGGTATGATGAATGCGATCGGCCTGCAGAATCCGGGGATCGACCTGTTCTGTGAGAGGGATATCCCATTCCTGCGGCAGTTTGACACGAAGATCATCGTGAACGTATGCGGAAAGTCCGAGGAAGATTATTGCGAGGTTGTACAGCGGCTTGCCAACGAAGATGTGGATATGCTGGAGATCAATATCTCCTGCCCGAATGTGAAGGAAGGCGGGATCGCCTTCGGACAGGATCCTAGGGCAGCGGAGGGCATCACCAGGGCGGTGAAGAAGTATGCGAAGCAGCCGGTGATCATGAAGCTGAGTCCGAATGTGACGGATATTGCCGGGATGGCGAAGGCGGTGGAAGCAGGCGGAGCGGACGCGGTCTCTCTGATCAACACGCTGACCGGGATGAAGATTGATATCCACAGACGGACCTTTGCACTGGCAAACCGGACGGGCGGCGTATCAGGGCCTGCCGTTCATCCCATCGCCGTACGCATGGTATATGAGACGGCGCAGGCGGTGAAGATCCCGATCATCGGCATGGGAGGGATCGCAAGCGCTGAAGACGCCATAGAGATGATCCTGGCAGGGGCAAGCGCGGTGTCGGTGGGCACGGCAAACTTCCATGATCCTGCCGTGACGACGAAGATCGTGGACGGGATAGAGAGATATCTCGAAGAGAATCATATAGAAGATATCCGGGAACTGGTCGGGGCAGTGCGGGATTGAAAACAAGGCAGAGTTGTGATAGAATGTGGTAGAATTGGAAGGGAGAATATGACGATATGGAAAGCTACAAGCAGGAATTTATAGAATTTATGGTAGAATCCGATGTCCTCAAGTTCGGAGAATTCACGCTGAAGAGCGGAAGGAAGTCGCCGTTCTTTATGAATGCAGGAGCCTATGTGACGGGCGCTCAGCTTCGCAGGCTCGGAGAGTATTATGCGAAGGCGATCCATGATAACTACGGTCTGGACTTTGACATACTGTTCGGGCCTGCATACAAGGGGATCCCGCTTAGTGTTGCGACCGCGATGGCGATCAGCGAGCTATACGGGAAGGACGTCCGCTACTGTTCGAACCGCAAGGAGGTGAAGGATCACGGTGATACAGGGATCTTACTTGGAAGCAAGATCAAGGACGGAGACAGGATCGTGATCATCGAGGATGTGACGACCTCCGGCAAGTCCATCGAGGAGACGTTCCCGATCATCAAAGCACAGGGAGACGTGGAGATCAAAGGGCTGATGGTATCTCTGAACCGTATGGAAGTCGGAAAAGGCGGCAAGAAGAGCGCGCTTGACGAGATCACGGAATTGTATGGATTCAAGGCCGAGGCGATCGTAACGATGGACGAGGTGGTGGAATATCTGTATAACAGAGAATGCCAGGGAAGAATTATCATAGATGATACATTAAAAACCGCAATTGATGCATATTATGAACAGTATGGAGCATGATGCCGGAATCCGGGTATAGGATTTGGCACATGTTGCAGAGCTGCGGGAAAGGAGCGTTAGGATTGATGAATGAGAAGGCATACAAGGCTATGAATTTTGCCGGAACCGCGAATATTACGGTAGGTATTATTGTGGTAGTTGTAGGAGTTGCGGTTGGGATCATCTCCATTATAAGCGGGGCACGCTTACTGAAAGAGAAAAAAGGACTTACCTTTTAAGAGATAGGACAGAAAGGGTGCTTGGTGGTTGAGTTTTAAACAAAGTAAAAGGATCCGTATCTTTGGGAAGATATTATTTGTGTTGTATATTATATTTATCATATATTTCTTGATTTTTTCTGATTGGTATGGACGGACGGGAGAGATGCAGGAGTATCATTATAATCTTGTTCTCTTTAAAGAGATCAAGCGATTCTGGAATTACAGGGATCAGGTTGGTCTGTTTGCTATGTTCACGAATTTATTTGGAAATGTAATTATCTTTATGCCGTTTGGTTTCTTCATGCCCATGGCGAGCAGATACCGGAGCTGCTTTTCGGCGGTATTTTATAGTTTTGGACTGAGCCTTTGTGTGGAAACCTTCCAATTGCTTACGAAAGTAGGCAGTTTTGACGTAGATGATCTTCTGCTGAATACGATCGGAGGGTTGGCGGGATATGTGATATTTGCGGTCTGTGCGGTGATAAGGAGAAGATATGCTGATAAAGAAAAAACTGGTCACGGAAGAAGATAGGGCGAAAGCTCTGGCAAAAGCCAGAGAGAAGCAGCGCAGGAGGATTACGAAATACGGACAGGCGAAGCCGCGTCACGCGAAAAAAGGAATCTACTCCTGCTGCTATGCTTTTGTGGTTCTTCTTCTATTACTTTTGATGTTTCAGATTTCTTTCAGAGAAAAGGGCGACGTTGGTATGATACTGGGATTCGCGGGATTGGGTACGATGGCGCTGGCAGGGATCGGAGTCTGGCTTGGCGGACGCGGGATGAAAGAGAGAGAGAAGAACTATATAACATGTAAGGTTGGAATCGGAATCAATCTTGCCGTATTTCTTGGACTTACGGCGATATTTATCAGGGGGTTTGTCAGATGATAGAAGAGAGATATAGATTGGCGGTTGATCGGATCGGGGAGATGAGAAGTGAGCAGACGGTGCAGGCTACGTTTACAGATTATTTCCATAAGATGGCGGAATTTGCCATGATGATCGCAAAGACCAGAGATCAGCTGTCAGAAGGAGTTTATTGGAACAGGAGCCAGGAGGAACTTGCAGGGGAGAACCGGAGACTGTATGAGGATATTCTGCCGGGCGCCTATGAGAGAAGTTATGCGGATCCGTCGTATGCTGTCCGCATATTGGGAGACGAGTACGGACAGATATTGAGTTTCCTGTATACGGAACTTAGAGGAAGTATTGCATATGTGTTCGAAGGAAAGACAGAGTATCTGGATATCTTATTCGAACTGCTGATCGAGGTCTATAATCAGTTTGAAGAAGAAGCGATGCCGGATCCGGGCAGGATCAAGGACAGTATCTATTGGTATGCCAGTGATTATTGTGATGTATTTGTGGCGGACAGATTGCGGGAACAGATCGACCCGGAAGGATCTTTTGCGGCGGATATCATAAGAGACAGTCAATTGGAGGATCTCCGGTATCTGTATCGTTTCGGAGAATATATCAGTGAGAATGAATTGCGGACTGCGAAGTATCTGAATGAACTTCCCGAGGAAATGATCCGCAGGATGGCAGATGTCTATACGGAAGGGTATCGTATGGGATTCGTCAATACGGGAAAGGATCTGTCGAAGAAAGAGACGGTAGAGATCCGCTATGTGATCGGATTCGAACGCGTGATCAGGACAGCGATCGAGAACTTCGCGAAGATGGGGCTTAAGCCTGTGATCTACCGTTCTTCGGTCAGCGCCTTAACCAAGCGCCAGCATCTGAAGACCGGCTATTACGGAGCGATCGCCAACAAGCAGTACGAATATGACCATAGGAACGATCAGGCGTTGTTCCTGGATAAGAAGTTCATGGAGCGCAAATTAGAGGTGATCCGGACAACCTATGAACATCATAAGGAACTTGCGGGAAGATATGCGGGACCTGCATGTATTGATATGTTCGGAGAGGAACCATTTTCACCGGAGCAGAAGGAAGAAGTGATCCGGCTTACCGGGAAGCAGGAGGAGCTTCAGTTGAAGTTCCAGAGCCGCCAGAGCCAGATCACGAACCAGTATATCAAAGGTGATGAGAGAAGCTTCACGATCGTCGCTTATCCTGTGCCGGAGATCGGGGAGCAGTATGAGGAGATCTTT
Organism: Dorea sp. 5-2; assembly: GCF_000403455.2. Classification (GTDB taxonomy): domain Bacteria; phylum Bacillota; class Clostridia; order Lachnospirales; family Lachnospiraceae; genus Sporofaciens. Next base: position 326,287 of record NZ_KE159781.1, read on the forward strand.
CATGAGATCATCCGCATCAATACGCTGGATGCGAAGGTCTATGAGAAAGTGCAGCAGGCTCTCATAGACGTGCTGGATCAAGGAGAATATGTCCATATCCTTGGCGGGAATGGGAACAGGACGGATCTTAAGGTGCAGATCCATGAGCTTAAGGATCCCAAGAAAGAGACTGCATTTGAGAATTGTGTTGCCGATGTGAATATCCCGGTTGGGGAAGTGTTCACTTCACCTGTGTTGGAGGGAACGAACGGAGTGCTCCATGTAAGCAAGGTATATCTCCATGAGCTGCAGTACAGGGATCTGGAGATAACATTTGCCAATGGTATGATCGCGGATTATAATTGCGGAAATTTCGAGCGGGAATTGGAGAATAAGGAGTATATTCATGATAACATTCTCCACAGGCATGCAACCCTGCCCCTTGGAGAGTTCGCCATCGGAACCAATACGACGGCATATGTGGCGGCGAAGAAATATGGAATAGAAGAGAAGATGCCGATCCTGATCGCCGAAAAGATGGGGCCGCATTTTGCAGTGGGAGACACCTGTTATAGCTGGAGCGAGGATGTTAAGGTATATAACCCGGATGGGAAGGAGATCGTGGCGAAGGATAATTCGGTATCCATCCTGCGAAGAGAAGACGTGGCAAAGGCATATTATCAGTGCCATACGGATATTACGATCCCATATGAAGAGCTGCAGAAGATCGCGGTAGTCACGAGGAAGGGAGACGAGATCCCGCTTCTTCTGGACGGCAGATTCGTGCTTCCCGGGACGGAGATCCTGAATGAAGCGTTTGAATAAAATCATTGAAAAATATTTTTAAATAAGGTATTATGAACGCGTATAGTATGGTAGGAAAGCGTTGGAAACGCGGTATGATCTGAAATGAATACAAGAAGAGGAGGAAGATTGGGTATGCCAAGAGTTGGAATTGTGATGGGCAGCGACTCGGATCTGAAGGTCATGAGCAAGGCTGCGGTGATGTTGGAGAAGTTAGGGATTGAATATGAGATGACGATCATCTCAGCCCACCGTGAACCGGACGTATTCTTTGAGTGGGCGAAAGCTGCGGAAGGTAAGGGAATGAAGGTGATCATCGCAGGCGCCGGAATGGCGGCGCATCTGCCGGGGATGTGTGCGGCGCTGTTCCCGATGCCGGTGATCGGAGTTCCGATGTCAGGTAAGAATCTGGCAGGAGAGGATGCGCTGTTTTCTATTGTCCAGATGCCGCCGGGGATCCCGGTCGCAACGGTCGCGATCGACGGGGGAATGAATGCGGCTATTCTTGCGGCAAAGATCCTTGCAACATCGGATGAGGGGCTTTTGGATAAGCTTAAGGATTATTCCAGGGAGATGAAAGAGACGGTACAGGCAAAAGCAGCGAAATTAGACGAGATCGGATATGAGGCGTATCTGGCATGATGACTGGTACATCATTTGCAGGCATAAAATAAGGAGATGACGATATGGATTATAAGAAAGCCGGAGTTGATATTGAGGCGGGATATAGATCAGTGGAATTGATGAAAGAGCATGTAAAGAGAACGATGCGTCCGGAGGTGTTAGGAGGGCTTGGCGGATTCGCAGGCGCGTTTGATCTGAGCGGTATCAAGAAGATGGACGAGCCGGTCCTGCTGTCCGGTACGGACGGATGCGGGACCAAGGTGAAGCTTGCGTTCCTTATGGACAAGCATGATACCATCGGTATCGACGCGGTTGCCATGTGCGTCAACGACATCGCCTGTTCAGGCGGGGAGCCGTTGTTCTTCCTGGATTATATAGCGTGCGGAAAAAATTATCCTGAGAAGATCGCTTCTATTGTGAGCGGAGTTGCGGAAGGATGCAGCCAGTCGGGCTGCGCCCTTGTAGGCGGCGAGACGGCAGAGCATCCGGGATTGATGCCGGAGGATGATTACGATCTTGCGGGATTTGCGGTTGGAGTGGTTGACAAGAAGGAGATCATAAGCGGTGAAGAGATCAAAGAGGGAGACGTGCTGATCGGCATGGCTTCGAGCGGTGTCCACAGCAATGGATTCTCCCTTGTCCGCAAGGTGTTTGAGATGACGAAGGAGTCATTGGATACATATTATGAGGAATTAGGGAAGACATTGGGAGAGACGCTGATCACGCCGACGAAGATCTATGTGAAGGCGCTTAAAAGTGTCAGGGACAATGGTGTGAAGATCAAGGGCTGCAGCCACATTACAGGCGGAGGCTTCTATGAGAATATCCCGCGGATGCTGCCGGACGGTGTTAGGGCGGTCATTGAGAAAGACAGCTATGAGATCCCCGCGATCTTCGGGCTTCTTGCCAAAAAGGGAGAGATTGCGGAAGAGATGATGTACAATACCTTCAACATGGGACTTGGTATGGTGATAGCGGTAGATCCTTCTGATGTGGATAAAGCGGTCGAAGCGGTCGAAGCGGCAGGCGAGAAGCCATATGTGGTCGGCCGTATCGAGGCGGGAGAAAAAGGAGTCACATTATGTTAGATGTCGTCGTATTGGTATCCGGAGGCGGAACGAATCTTCAGGCGATCATAGACGGGGTAGAGTCCGGAAGTATTACGAACACCAGGATCACCGGAGTTATCAGCAACAATAAGAATGCCTATGCCCTTGAGAGGGCGAAGAAACATGGGGTTCGGAATCAGTGTATCTCTCCGAAGGATTTTGCGTCCAGAGACGAATTCAATGAGCGGTTCATCGAAGTGATAGACGAGTGGAAGCCGGACCTGATCGTCCTGGCGGGTTTTCTGGTTGTGATCCCGCCGGCAATGATCGAACGTTACAGGAACCGTATCGTCAATATTCATCCCTCGCTGATCCCGTCGTTTTGCGGGACGGGCTTCTACGGGCTTAAGGTACATGAAGCGGCTTTGGAGAGAGGCGTGAAGGTGGTCGGCGCGACGGTACATTTTGTAGATGAAGGAACCGACACGGGTCCGATCATCCTGCAGAAAGCCGTGGAAGTAGAAGCCGGGGATACGCCGGAGATCCTGCAGAAGCGCGTGATGCAACAGGCGGAATGGAAGATCCTGCCGCGGGCGATCGATCTGATCGCGAACGGGAAAGTATCCGTCTGTGATGGAAAGGCAGTTATCAGTCAATAGTGAAGAATCGGTAGATAGGAGCCGCTATATAGGGAGGTCAGAAGATGAAAGTATTAATTGTTGGAAGTGGAGGCAGGGAGCACGCGATCGCGTATTGTACGGCGAAGAGCGAGAAGGTAGATAAGATCTACTGTACGCCGGGGAATGCAGGGATCGCAGAGTATGCCGAGTGTGCTCCGATCGGTGCGATGGAATTCGATAAGATTGTTGCATTTGCGAAGGAGAAGGCGGTTGATCTTGTGATCGTAGGTATGGATGATCCGTTGGTAGGAGGTTTGGTCGACGAACTTGAGGCCGCCGGTATCCGGACGTTCGGACCCAGGAAGAATGCGGCGATCCTGGAAGGTTCCAAGGCATTTTCCAAGGATCTGATGAAGAAATATCATATTCCGACAGCAGGGTATGAGAACTTTACGGATGCCAAGAAGGCGCTTGCATATCTTGAGACGGCAAAGTTCCCGATCGTGCTTAAGGCGGACGGACTTGCGCTTGGCAAAGGCGTACTGATCTGCAATACGCTTGAGGAGGCAAAAGAAGGCGTTAAGACCATTATGCTGGATAGAAAATTCGGAGACGCAGGCAATGAGATGGTGATCGAGGAATTCATGACAGGCAGGGAAGTGTCGGTTCTTTCTTTTGTAGATGGCAATACGATCAAGACCATGACGTCGGCGCAGGATCATAAGCGCGCCGGAGACGGAGATACAGGGCTTAATACAGGCGGTATGGGAACATTTTCTCCAAGCCCGTTCTATACGAAGGAAGTGGAAGATTTCTGCAATAAATATATCTATCAGGCGACGGTGGACGCCATGAAGGCAGAGGGAAGACCGTTCAAGGGAGTCATATTCTTCGGGCTGATGCTGACGGAAGAAGGACCGAAGGTGTTGGAGTATAACGCAAGGTTCGGGGATCCGGAGGCGCAGGTTGTCCTGCCGCGGATGAAGAATGATATCATCGAAGTAGTAGAAGCCTGTATCGACGGGACGCTTGACAAGGTTGACCTGCAGTTTGAAGACAATGCGGCAGTCTGTGTGGTCCTGGCAAGCGAGGGATATCCGGTTGCGTATGATAAGGGACTTCCGATCAGCGGACTGGAAGAATTTGCAAAACAGGAAGGATACTATTGCTTCCATGCCGGTACGAAATTTGAGGGAGAGCAGATCGTGACAAGCGGCGGACGTGTGCTTGGGATCACGGCAAAGGGGAAGGATCTGAAAGAGGCGAGAGCCAATGCCTATGCCGCAACAGAGTGGGTGCAGTTCGACAATAAATATATGCGTCATGATATAGGAAAGGCGATTGACGAAGCGTAAGAAAAGCATCGTTATGCGAATAAGCAGCAAAAGAGAGAGCTTACAAATTATCTTGTAAGCTCTCTTCAATTATGTTATAGTATGCCTAGAACAAAAGAAACAGGATGAGAAAAGGTGATACAATGCTGATAGAGATTGATTTTAACAGCGATGAAGCAATCTATGTCCAGCTTCAGAATCAGATCATCATGGGGATAGCCATGAATATGATCCGGGAGGGTGATTCTCTTCCGTCGGTGAGACAGCTTGCGAATACGGTAGGCATCAATATGCATACGGTGAATAAGGCTTACTCCATACTAAAGCAGGAAGGATTTATCCGGTTGGACAGAAGGAAAGGCGCAGTGATCGCCATTGATATGGATAAGGCGAGAGAATTGTTGGATATGAGGGAACAGCTCCGCGTATTACTGGCAAGAGGAAGATGCAAGAATATTTCAAAAGAAGAAGTGTATGCCTTGATAGAAGAGATCTACGATGAATATGAGGATTTATAAAGGTTTTCCGAAGTAGGTCGGAGAAGAATGCAAGATCGAAGGTTGGAATGTGTGCAGGCAGAGTAAGAATGAATAGAAAAGTCAGACAGGAAAGGAAAGAACTTAGATGAAGTATACGGAACAGGCAAACCAGGTTTTAAAAATAGCGAGAGATACGGCAAAAAAGCTGAATCACCCATATGTGGGGACGGAGCATCTGCTTTTAGGCCTGCGGGAAGTGTACACCGGCGTGGCGGGGCAGGTTCTTGCCGCAAATGGAGTAGAGGAAGACAAGATCCGGAAAGTGGTGGATGAGCTGGTAACCCCGGTAGGGGCGACGGTGGTAGCGCATCATCCGGAGGTCAGCCCGCGGCTTGAGTATATTCTGGAGGAAAGCAAGATAGAAGCATCACGTTTTCATTCGGAGAAGATCGGGACGGAGCATCTGCTTCTGGCGCTGCTGCGTGATATGGGGTCTGTGGCGGCAAGGATCTTGCAGACGCTGAATATCAATACCCAGAAAATATACCAGGATATTTTCGGAGTCCTGGGAGCAGATTTTAAAGCATATCAGGACGAATTGATGCAGGAAAGCGGAAGAAGGCGGGAAGGCATCCTTGAGCAGTATGGGACGGATCTGACCGCACAGGCGGAGGAAGGGAAACTGGATCCGGTGATCGGAAGAGAGGATGAGATCAACCGTCTCATACAGGTTTTGAGCAGAAGGACAAAGAATAATCCGTGCCTGGTGGGAGAGCCGGGCGTAGGAAAGACGGCGGTGATCGAAGGCCTGGCAGCTCAGATCGCAGCGGGCGTTGTGCCGGAAGGAATGAAGGATAAGAGGATCCTGACCATGGATCTGGCAGGTATGATCGCCGGTTCTAAGTACCGCGGAGAGTTTGAAGAGAGAATGAAGCGGCTGATACAGGAAGTGAAGGCATTGGGTAATGTGATCTTATTCCTGGATGAAGTGCATACAATCATTGGCGCAGGCGGCGCCGAAGGAGCGATCAATGCGTCAAATATCATGAAACCATCTCTTGCAAGAGGCGAGATACAGCTGATCGGTGCGACGACGATTACGGAATACCGCAAATATCTGGAAAAAGATGCCGCGCTGGAACGCAGATTTCAGCCTGTTACGGTGGAAGAACCCACAGAAGAGCATTGCCTGGACATCTTGCGCGGCCTGCAGAGGCGTTATGAAGACCATCATCATGTGGACATAGATGAGGGCGCGCTGGATGCGGCGGTAAAGCTGGCAAGCAGATATGTGAACGACAGGTTTCTGCCGGATAAGGCAATAGACGTACTGGATGAAGCGTGCTCAAAGGTAAGTCTTCGCGGATTCAAGATTCCGGAGAATATATTAGAGGCAGAACAATATATCATGGAGCTGACAGGAGAGCTTGAGGCGGCGATCCGCAGCGGAGATATCCCGGAAGCATCGAGGATCCGCAGAGAACAGGAAATCTCGGAAAAGAAACTGGAACAGTTGAAGAGACGTTTTGATAAGAAAAACGGGGAGCGCAGAGCCGTTGTAACGGAAGAGGATATCGCAGACGTCGTGTCACAGTGGACGAAGATCCCGGTTCAGAGACTGGCGGAGTCGGAGAGCATGAGGCTTAATAATCTCGAAAAAGTGCTGCATCAGAGAGTGGTGGGACAAGATGAGGCGGTGACGGCTGTGGCAAAGGCTGTGAAGCGCGGAAGGGTCGGGCTTAAGGATCCGAAGCGCCCGATCGGTTCTTTCCTGTTTCTTGGGCCGACCGGAGTTGGGAAGACAGAATTATCCAAAGCATTGGCGGAAGCTCTTTTCGGAAATGAAGATTCTATGATCCGGGTAGATATGTCCGAATATATGGAGAAGCACAGTGTAGCAAAGATGATCGGAGCGCCTCCGGGATATATCGGACATGACGACGGCGGGCAGTTAAGCGAGCGGGTGCGCCGCAGGCCCTATTCCGTGGTCTTATTTGACGAGATCGAGAAGGCACATCCGGATGTGTTCAATATCCTGCTGCAGGTGCTAGATGACGGACATATCACGGATTCTCAGGGAAGGAAAGTAGATTTTCGCAACACAGTGATCATTATGACGTCCAATGCGGGAGCGCAGACGATCATAGATCCGAAGAAGTTAGGGTTTAATGTCAAGGAAGACGCGGCAGGAGACTATAAGAGGATGAAAGGCAATGTCATGAAGGAGATCAAGCTGATCTTCCGCCCTGAGTTCCTGAACCGGATTGATGAGATACTGGTATTCCATCCGCTGAGCGGCGATCAGATGAAGAAGATCGTAAGTCTTTTGTGTAAGGAATTCATTAAGCGTGCGGAGGATCAGTTGGGAATCCGCCTTACGATCAGAGATTCTGTGAAGAAATTTATTGTGGAGACCGGAACGGATCAGAAATATGGGGCGCGTCCCCTTCGGAGGGCAGTCCAGAACCAGATGGAGGATGGTCTTGCGGAAGCGATCTTAAGCGGAGAGGTTGTAAGGGATTCGGAAGTCATAGTCGGGTTGTCTAAAAAAGAAATAAAATTTATTTCAAAGACTACAAATTAATCTGGATATGAGATATAATAGGTGGTACAAAAGAATTGTTTTCGGGATCATATAAGGTATTTCCGGAGACACAGAAGAACCTCAGGAGGAGAAACAAATATGGCAGCAGTGAAAGAATTATTAAAGACTGAAGCAGATGGAACCCTTAGCTTTGGAGATTATACTCTAAGTAGTAAGACTAAGCTTGATGGGTTTGAATTTCAGGGAGACATATACAAGGTTAAGACTTTTGCTGAGATCACTAAGCTCGAGAAGAACGGTATGTTTGTATATGAGTCTGTTCCGGGAACCGCTGTTGAGAATTTCAGGGCAGACGAAGATACCGTGTCATTCAGGGTATCCGGCACAAAAGATGCACAGTTTACCCTTGAGCTGGAAGCGGACAGCGAATACAAGGTGTATATGGATGATGTGAATGTCGGAGATATGAAGACAAATTTAAGCGGGAAGCTGAGTGTCAGCGCCGAACTGGAAGCGGATCGAAGTGTAGAGGTCAGGGTCGTCAGAAAATAGCCTGGCAAGGGCATATAAGTAAAAAGAGGCTGTTGCATAGCGGCAGCCTTTTTCTAAGCATCGCTGCCGAACTGTTGTTCTGAGGGTTCTTGGTTGCAGGAAAATTAGGAGAGGGAATATGGCAAAGACAAAAAAGAGTATATATTTCTGCCAGAATTGCGGGCATGAAGAGACGAAATGGCTGGGGCAATGTCCGGCATGCAGGGAATGGAATACATTCGTGGAAGAGAAGGTTACGCCCGCTGTGTCAAAGACGGTGAAGGAGTGCAGGGAAGCACAGGCAGTAACCTTGTCAAGCATTGAGACCGATGAGGATGACCGCATGTTGACGCAGATCGCGGAACTGGACCGGGTTCTTGGCGGCGGGATCGTGAAGGGGTCTCTGGTGTTAGTCGGAGGTGATCCGGGGATCGGCAAGTCAACGCTGCTTCTGCAGGTTTGCCAACGGTTGTCGGCGATGGGACGGAAATTACTGTACATATCCGGGGAAGAATCCTTGAAACAGATCAAACTGCGGGCGAACCGCATGGGAGAATTCTCGGAGAATCTGTATCTTCTGTGTGAGACGGGACTGGATATTATTCGGAGGATAATCGAGCAGCAGAAGCCTGATATGGTGGTAATTGATTCGATCCAGACTATGTACAATGAAGAAGTAGGTTCTGCGCCGGGGAGTGTCTCGCAGGTAAGAGAATCAACCAATGTCTTTATGCAGCTTGCAAAAGGATTGAATATCTCTATATTCATTGTAGGGCATGTGACGAAGGAAGGGACTGTGGCAGGACCGAGAGTATTGGAACATATGGTAGATACGGTTCTGTATTTTGAAGGAGACCGCCATGCCTCCTATCGGATCCTTCGGGGAGTGAAGAATCGTTTTGGGTCCACCAATGAGATTGGCGTCTTTGAGATGAGAAAAGAGGGGCTTGTGGAGGTGAAGAATCCGTCGGAATTCATGCTCAGCGGGAAACCGGAACATGCCTCTGGCTCTGTGGTTGCCTGTGCCATTGAGGGAACCAGGCCTATGTTGATGGAGATCCAGGCGCTGGTGTGCAAAACGAACTTCGGGATGCCGAGAAGGACGGCTGCGGGGTTGGATTATAACCGCGTAAATCTTCTGATGGCAGTGCTGGAGAAACGGCTGGGACTGCAGCTGTCGAATTATGACGCCTATGTAAATATTGCCGGAGGGATCCGGTTAAACGAACCGGCGGCAGATCTGGGAATTGTGATGGCGATTGTTTCAAGCTATAAGAATCGTCCGATCGCGGAGGATGTGATCGTATTTGGTGAAGTCGGGCTCAGCGGAGAAGTCCGGGCGGTGTCTATGCCGGATCAGCGTGTGTCTGAGGCGAAGAAGCTGGGATTTAAGGTTTGTGTGATTCCGGAGGTGTCTGTGAAGTCGGTTGGAAAGGTAGAAGGAATCACGGTCATAGGTGTGAAAAGCGTAGGCGAGGCGGTCAGTGTCGGAGTTTAATGTGTTTTTGCGGTCAAAATCCGGCGGAAAGACGTGCAGTTCGACAGGTAGAAAAAATAATTAAAAAAATTGGAAATATGTGTTGACAAGAAATGACAAATATGGTAATCTAATTGAGCTGTCGGATGAGTGAGAGATCACGAAAAAGAAAGCAAAAAATAAATAAAAAAGTTGTTGACAAATAACGACAGATGTGATAATCTAATATAGCTGTCGCAAGAGAGACAACAAAAACGCAGAACCTTGATAATTAAACAATAGACAACATCCCTGAAAAATTTCTAAGAGAAAATTTTCAGAACGTGACATGAAGTGTGAGATGGAATGCCTGGTTAAGAAGGTGGTTCGTTGAGCAGTGAGTGTCAACCTTATAAACAGTAATAACGGGAAAAGAAAAAGCGAGCATTTTTCTTGACCGAGATTAAACTTGAAATGATTGCCCGTTGAGAATGGGTAGTGATAGAAGGATGTTTCGGGAAAACGGAGCCGAGTAAAGGATGCTTCGCAATAAAAAACATTGCGAAGCGTCTAAAAGCTAAGCTTCGTGAAAGACCGAAGCTTAGCTTTTAGACGAGAGTTTGATCCTGGCTCAGGATGAACGCTGGCGGCGTGCCTAACACATGCAAGTCGAGCGAAGCACTTTAATTTGATTCTTCGGATGAAGGTTTTTGTGACTGAGCGGCGGACGGGTGAGTAACGCGTGGGCAACCTGCCTTACACAGGGGGATAACAGTTAGAAATGACTGCTAATACCGCATAAGACCACAGTACTGCATGGTGCAGTGGTAAAAACTCCGGTGGTGTAAGATGGGCCCGCGTCTGATTAGGTAGTTGGCGGGGTAACGGCCCACCAAGCCGACGATCAGTAGCCGACCTGAGAGGGTGACCGGCCACATTGGGACTGAGACACGGCCCAGACTCCTACGGGAGGCAGCAGTGGGGAATATTGCACAATGGGGGAAACCCTGATGCAGCGACGCCGCGTGAGCGATGAAGTATTTCGGTATGTAAAGCTCTATCAGCAGGGAAGAAAATGACGGTACCTGACTAAGAAGCCCCGGCTAACTACGTGCCAGCAGCCGCGGTAATACGTAGGGGGCAAGCGTTATCCGGATTTACTGGGTGTAAAGGGAGCGTAGACGGCGGTGCAAGCCAGATGTGAAAGCCCGGGGCTCAACCCCGGGACTGCATTTGGAACTGTGCTGCTAGAGTGTCGGAGAGGCAGGCGGAATTCCTAGTGTAGCGGTGAAATGCGTAGATATTAGGAGGAACACCAGTGGCGAAGGCGGCCTGCTGGACGATGACTGACGTTGAGGCTCGAAAGCGTGGGGAGCAAACAGGATTAGATACCCTGGTAGTCCACGCCGTAAACGATGACTACTAGGTGTCGGGCAGCAAAGCTGTTCGGTGCCGCAGCCAACGCAATAAGTAGTCCACCTGGGGAGTACGTTCGCAAGAATGAAACTCAAAGGAATTGACGGGGACCCGCACAAGCGGTGGAGCATGTGGTTTAATTCGAAGCAACGCGAAGAACCTTACCTGGCCTTGACATCCCCCTGGCCGGCTCGTAATGGGGCCTTTCCTTCGGGACAGGGGAGACAGGTGGTGCATGGTTGTCGTCAGCTCGTGTCGTGAGATGTTGGGTTAAGTCCCGCAACGAGCGCAACCCCTATCTTCAGTAGCCAGCATTACGGATGGGCACTCTGGAGAGACTGCCAGGGACAACCTGGAGGAAGGTGGGGATGACGTCAAATCATCATGCCCCTTATGGCCAGGGCTACACACGTGCTACAATGGCGTAAACAAAGGGAAGCAGCCATGTGAATGTGAGCAAATCCCAAAAATAACGTCTCAGTTCGGATTGTAGTCTGCAACTCGACTACATGAAGCTGGAATCGCTAGTAATCGCGAATCAGAATGTCGCGGTGAATACGTTCCCGGGTCTTGTACACACCGCCCGTCACACCATGGGAGTCAGTAACGCCCGAAGCCGGTGACCTAACCGAAAGGGAGGAGCCGTCGAAGGTGGGACCGATAACTGGGGTGAAGTCGTAACAAGGTAGCCGTATCGGAAGGTGCGGCTGGATCACCTCCTTTCTAAGGGAAAAGTAAGGGATGTTGTTTATTGTTTAGTTATCAAGGGGAGGAAAGAGAAGGACCTGGTGTACTGTAAAAAGGCACAGAGGGGATCCTGGTGGCGATGCGCTTAGGGGAAACACCCGTACCCATCCCGAACACGATGGTTAAGCCCTAAGCGGCCGATGGTACTGCATTGGAGACGGTGTGGGAGAGCAGGTGGCTGCCAGGTTATAAAAATCTTAGCGAGAGCATCCGAAGGATGGCTGAGGTTAGATTTTTAAGCCGTTCACCGGATGAAGGTGAACGATCAAGAAAAGGGCTTATAGCTCAGCCGGTTAGAGCGCACGCCTGATAAGCGTGAGGTCGGTGGTTCGAGTCCACTTAAGCCCAGTAAAGCCTTACAGATAAAAGAGGTAAGGTCCACTTAAGCCCAGTAAAGCCTTACGGATAAAAGAGGTAAGGTCCACTTAAGTCAAGTAAAGCCGTACAGATAAAAGAGATAAGTTTCATTTAGTTCAGTAAAACCCAAACGGGGGATTAGCTCAGTTGGGAGAGCGCCTGCCTTGCAAGCAGGAGGTCACGAGTTCGAATCTCGTATTCTCCATTGGATGCACCATCATAAAGGAGCGTCCGATGTACCTTGAAAACCGCATACAAGAAATATGATAAGATAAATATCTTAATCAAGACATCCGA
>NZ_KE159782.1 GCF_000403455.2 Dorea sp. 5-2
GGACTTAACCATCATTCTACTGGAAATTTAAGTTATTTCAATCATAAGCATTATAAAAGAACCGGCGCCAGGAGACTTTCACTCCTGTATCGCCGCTCCTTAACACGATTGCCTGGTTCAGGATCCCGTCATAACGCTGTTCAAACCTGGCAACTGTTTCCCTGTCTGGCTCTGCCCCATCAAGACAATTCTTATAGTGCAGCATTTCTTTGATCAGGTTATGCATTTTTGTATTCCATGTCTTGTCTGGTTCGTTTTCCTCACTCCCAATAAGATACCGAATATTGTGCTGCATGCATTCCTGGTGTGCCATGCCATAACTGTAAAATGTGTGGTCGTGGTCGTGGAACAGGGTTCCAACATAATGTTCGGCAGGTGTACCAATGATCCCCTTATGCCCTTTGCTGTCACGGGCAACGTACATATATGCATTCTTTTGGGGCGAAGCCATGATCAGTACCTGTCTGGCGTCCCCATTTACATTGGCATTCGTAAAATCAATATTTACAACCGGAGAGGTCATAATGTTTCTGATGATTTCTTCCTGCTCTTTTTTGGATTTCCGGGAAAACTCTTTACATAATCCGTTGATTGCAGCCTCTGAAATATCAAGTTCCCCTTTTGATGCTTCACGAAGAACTTTTCTTATTTTTCCCGCGGACATGTTCCCATCATTTGCAAGCAGGAAAACAAATGCCTTTACGGAACTGTCATAGCAGATATCTGTGTTAAAGCCATCCGGAAAATTGGCATGAACCCTGCTTCCGGTCTCCTTATTCCGGAAAACGCTGGCACGATATTCAACTACCTTCACGCAGAAAGAAAGAACGATTTTCTGACGCGTCACAACCTCGTTTGTCTTATCGTAACAGGGATTTTCTGTGTATGTTTCGGGGTCCGGGATATCGTGGATTTCTGTTGGCTCCTTCTGTGTTAGGCGATGGCCTTCATGTCCAGGCTGCCCGCCACGCGTTCGGTTGCTTTTCTCTCGATTGTTAGGAATTTTTTTCCGACCCGCACCCTGCTGGGAGGATGGAATGGATGAGTTAGAAAAATCCATGTTCACCTGTGCCGTCAATTTCTGGATTTTCCCGTCTGCTTCCTCAAGCTGTTCTCCCAGGGCATACTTCTCCCGGCGTTCCTGCGTAAGTTTTTCTTTTAATACATCTGTTTCATGTTCTGCTTTGAGCGCACGGGCTTCCATTTTTGAAAGAGCGTGTTTGAGGGACTGGATTTCCAATTGATGTTCTTTTTCAAGGTCATCAAATACTTCTGACCAGTATTTACGGACAGTAACCGTCT
>NZ_KE159783.1 GCF_000403455.2 Dorea sp. 5-2
TTCTGGTCGGTGCCATACCATAAACCTGTTTGCTTAAGATATGGCGCACCCGCTCCTTATCATCAGGGAAAGCTTTCTTCATTGCTTCGCTCCGATATAATCTCTTGACAATCTCCGTAATATATAGACCTGATTTCATATATAAGTCTGCAAAAGTCTTTGTCGGATCATCAAAGCAGCCCGGATTGTTCTCTTCTAACTGATTCACCATCTTTTCCACCACCCAACGAGACGTGAAAATCTGATTTGTCTTTTGCGGCGGAATATAATCAAAAATATCCTCATCCTGCGACTCATCGAAATAATTCGCAAGCTGCTGTTTCTTCTTCCAGAATTCTTCAATGGAATCGTTAAATACAATCTCATCAAACAGATGCCCTTCAAAATGTTTCTTCTCACCGGTTTCTGGATCTGCATAATCTCCGCCATCCCTTAGAAAACGGAAATCATCTTCCGTGATACCAGTCACCTCAAGAAATACATCATCCTCCGTATAATCATCAAAATTCGAAAGCGTAAGATGCCCGTCTCCATAAGCCATTATAAAACTTGGAATTGTACGGGAAAATCCTCTCAGATGTGCCCTGACCTCATCCTCCACAGTTCGTTTCTCCTGCTCTGCCTTATTCTTTTCAAGCTGCTCCACCAGTTTCTGTGGTTTCTCCTGAATTGTCTTCTGAACATTTTCCTGCACAGTTTCCATAAATGACCTCATAGCGTCATCCATACTGGCTTTATATTTCTCTTCTGCCTGTTTGACCTCCTGTTCCGTCTCAGCCTCCCTTTGTTCCCGCTCAAACTCAACCTGTGCAATACGTGTCTGCTGTTTGTAATCATCTTTTACTTTTCCGAATGTAGTGTCAATCTCTCGCTCCACCTGACGTTCCAGACGGTTCTGCGCCCCTTTTTTCACACCATACTCACCTGCAACTGGAGCAAGCACACGCTCTTTCATACCTTCTTTGATAGAGGACACAAGAGAATCCAAATGCTCCTCCACGTCATAAAGAGTTGATTTCTCTGTCACTTTCGAGACCTTCAGCTGGATATTATCATAAAATTCCTCGTACATCTTTTTCCCAAACAAACTTTGTGACTTGCCAATGATAATCTCGTTATCAATCTGGACTTCACCTTTTTCATCCACCGATACAGAATCCATCCCGTCAAGTATAGTATTATCCCTTTTCTTCTGCTGCACCTCTGCCGCCGGCGTAAGTTTCTCCACAATCTCCCGGACAATATTCGGCGCACCAAATACATTGCTGATATTTCTAAACAAAAAATTGGACATG
>NZ_KE159784.1 GCF_000403455.2 Dorea sp. 5-2
TCTGTGCAGGGTCTGCCCCGGCGAAGCGAGGGTATTTACTGCACAGATCATAAGAGAATGATGCAGTTAGGAACTGCCAAGAAATACTTGTCTAAATCTGTATATGCGTCCGTGTATCAGAGGTTTTGAACAACGAATACTATTAAGTTGGGAGAAAAACGATTATGGCAATGAAAATAAACAAAACACTTCCCTCCCCCCAGGAGTTAAAAGCAGAATACCCCCTGCCGGATGAGCTTGAGGAATTGAAGAAAAGGAGAGATCAGGAAATCCGCAGGGTATTTACCGGAGAATCCGACAAGTTTCTTGTGATTATAGGTCCCTGCTCTGCTGACAATGAGGATTCGGTATGCGAGTATGTAAACCGGCTGTCGCGAGTAAATGAAAAAGTTTCTGACAGACTTATTTTGATTCCAAGGATATACACAAATAAACCAAGAACTACAGGTGAGGGATATAAAGGCATGCTTCACCAGCCGGATCCGGATAAAGCGCCGGATCTGTATGCGGGAATTCTTGCAATCCGCCGGATGCATCTGCGCGCCATGGAGGAGAGCAGGCTGACAGGTGCGGATGAGATGCTGTATCCGGAAAACAGAAGCTATCTGGATGATATTCTGTCCTATGAGGCCATCGGCGCCCGTTCCGTGGAGAACCAGCAGCATCGTCTTACGGCAAGTGGCATGGATATACCGGTGGGGATGAAGAACCCTACCAGCGGCGACCTGTCTGTGATGCTGAATTCCGTGGTGGCCGCGCAGAGCGGGCACCGGTTTATTTACCGGAACCTGGATGTCACAACAAACGGGAACGATCTGGCCCATACGATTCTGCGCGGTGGCGTGGACAAATACGGAACCAGTATTCCTAATTATCATTATGAAGACTGTGTAAGGCTTTTGGAATTATATGAAAAGAAGGAACTGAAGAATCCTGCAGTAATTATTGATGCCAATCATTCTAATTCTAATAAGGCATATAAGGAGCAGATTCGTATTGTAAGTGAGGTTCTTCACAGCCGCAGGATGAATGACGGGTTGAGAAATCTTGTAAAAGGTGTTATGGTTGAAAGCTATCTGGCTGAAGGAAGACAGAATATCGGAGAAAATATGATTTACGGAAAATCAATTACAGATCCGTGTATCGGCTGGGAAGATACAGAAAGGCTGATTATGAAGATCGCGGAGGAGTGTTAGCTTTTATCCCGCAGCTCCAGCATGTCCAGATATTCCATGAGATCCTTCTTTGACCTTGATGAGAGTTTCCC
>NZ_KE159785.1 GCF_000403455.2 Dorea sp. 5-2
GAATCTTGTACGCGAGAATGGTCATACACATACTGGTTGGAAATCATGGACGGTTCAGTGGGATGAGATTATGGATTCCCGTCTGATCAGGCAGGTTCACCCTTCAGACAGGGAGAAGTTCAAGGAGAAGTTTTCAATAGAAGGACTGCGAAGCTTCAGAGATCCGTCTGTACAGAAGCTGGATATGCTGTGCCAGTGGCGCGGAGAGGAAGATCATGAATATCGGTATATGGCAGTCATTGCTTATTTTGGACAGAATCAGGGGGCGAAGAATTATACAATTATTGCCCTGCAGAATGTGGATAAGCGTGTGCGTCAGGAGAATACACTTACTCTTCGGGATATACAGCTTGCTGCGATTCTGAAGTCAAGATATAGTGTTATGAATACCGTATATCTGGAGAATGGCCAGTGTGAGAGACTTTGGATTAATGAAGACAGTATGACGAAAAAGGTTCTTACTGGGAATTACCACCAGTATTTCCAGCAGGCGTTGGAGTCTGCTGTAAATCCAAAGGATGCAGAAGCGTTCCGGAAGGTTATGAGTCCGGAGCATCTGTACCAGAAGGCGGCGGCTACGGGAGATTACTCTGAAGAGGTGTGTCAGTACCGCATTGCCGGTACAGCCGTCCGGTGGGTGGAACAGCATGTCATTTATTCCCGCCAGGGGAAGAGGATGTCCGTGAATATTCTGGGCAGGGATATTACCAGAGAGAAGATGGAAGAGGAGCTCAGGCTTAAGGGAGAGCAGGAGCAGGCAGATATCATCAGTACACTGAGTGGTATGTTTTTTGCCACCTATTATGCGGATCTGGTACAGGACACGTTTCGCAGTGTGACACAGCTTAAGGAAGTAGAGAAAGCGCTGAATGGGCAGGTCGATTATGTTACCGGACTGAAAACCTATGCGGAAGAGTTTGTTCATCCTGATGACCGGGAAGAATATCTTAGGGTGTTGAGCGCCAGGAATCTGCGCAGCACTTTGAGTGAAGAGTGTCCTTATGTGACTTATGCATACAGGAGGCTTCCAGACAAGAAGGATCCAAGGCCTGAAGATTATGGATGGATCCGCAGTACTGCGGTGATGGCCCAGACAGATGAAGACGGGAAAGCAAGATCGATTGTTTATGCGGCTCAGGACGTAACGGAGAGTAAGCGCAAGGAGATGAGGGAGCAGCAGGCGCTTGAGGCGGCATGTGAAGCGGCAGATCATGCGAATGCATCAAAACAGGAATTTATTTCCTGCATGAGCCATAATGTACGCAC
>NZ_KE159786.1 GCF_000403455.2 Dorea sp. 5-2
ATGAAAAAATATGGAGTAAGCAGTAAATATAATTTTGGAACCTGGGAACACATTGTGTATGGTCCATTTGCATCTGATGACGAAGCACAGGAATGGCTGAACACAAAAGAATATGATTTCCGCGAGCGTGAAATCATGAATAAGACTTCCGCAATCAAGTTGGCGGGCAAAAAAGCGGTTAATAATGCAATCAGCTTTTTTGCATGGTAAGGACTATAAGGGCTTGCCAGGTGTGTGGTAAGCCCTTTTATGGAAGTAAGGATAACCACTATTGTCCAGACTGTGCAAAGACCAAAAAGCTTGATACTGTTGTGCGGATAAGGACGTGCCAGGACTGTGGGATTGAATTTTCCGGAGGTCCGAGGGCAAAACGCTGCCCCAATTGTGCATATATCGCAAAAAGCCGTCGTAAACGCAAGCCGGCCGCGCGACCGATCGGAAGCACTGATAGATGTGTTGTGTGCGGAAAAGAATATACTGTCAATTCCGGAAGGCAAAAATATTGTTCGGAATCCTGTCAAAGAAAAAGCCTCCTGGAATGGCAAAAGGAGCATAAAAAAGGCTATTATAAATCTTCCGGGCAAGATGTCAAAAAGCAAGACAGACGCAATAAAACACAAAAAATTTGCACTTATTGTCTACGTCCTTTTACAACAAATACATCGTCAAATTTTTGCTCTGATTATTGCCGCGCAGAGCAAAAAAAATTACAACAATGTTTATACGATATAAAAAGAGGTCATAATAGGGATTTTAAAAAATACGAAAACAAAAGAAACAAATACAGAAAGGAAGTGAAAGGAAATGACGGATAAATTATTTTATAAATTGTGGACAGACGCGATAGCGCAACCCGATAGAGAAATGTATATTTCCGAGTATGGTTACCCGGAATGGTTTAACGAAATAAGTGATGATGCAGCTGAAATTACTTCTGTTTTGTGTAATATCCATGATGCAGCACATATGAGTGTCAGGGAAATTATAAAAGAATTTGGTCTTACGCAAGCTGCATTTGCAGAGAAGTTTTGCATACCCCTGCGCACCGTGGAAGACTGGGTCAGGGGGAAAAGCAAGTGTGCTGATTATTATAGGCTCATGCTTATGCAGTTTTTAGGCGTGATTCGGCGGTAGGTATCAAACCCTACCGCC
>NZ_KE159787.1 GCF_000403455.2 Dorea sp. 5-2
TATTTTGACAGCATGTATCAGTGGGCAGATGCGGCAGTGAATCTTTTGGAAGATTCTGACTATGAAAAACTTTATAAAGAAAGTATTGAGTTGTCTCATGTAACACATGGGGAATACAATTACCATAATATTATGATGGGAGCGTCGCCGTCCTCCGGGATTCTTATGACGACGAATTTCGAAAGGTGTAAAAAGGATGTGCAATTAGAGGATCTGTATTATTTCCTCCGGAAGGTGTTGGAAAAGCAGGGATGGAAGGAGCGTCTTGGAGATAATATTATTAACGCCTATTCTGCTATTAAGCCTGTCAGTAGTGCGGAAATGGAGTACTTGAAGATACGCTTCATTTATCCGGAAAAATTCTGGAAGGTTGCGGATTCCTACTATCGCTCAAATAAGGCATGGATTTCTGCGAAAAGTATTGAAAAGATGAATGTTGCAATACGTCAGACAGAAGAAAAGGAGCGATTTTTAAATCATATTTTTTCTTTTTGTATGTAATTGTTACAGCTCAGACCGAGCCGGTCACTTTGCTGACTGGCTTGGGGCCATAGCGTAAGCTCTGCAAAGGAGCCTGCCCCACTGCTGAGAGCGGTTCTAAATGGGCAGGTGGGTTGCTGTTTGCAGGCATGACTGTGAACAGTAACATGTAATTGCAAAAATACGGATAAAACAATAGAATCACCTTGACAAACATTGTGAAAACAGTTATAACAGTAACTAAAGGCAAAAGCCCCAGAGTTAAAAACAAGAGGAGGAAATTTATCCATGAACAAAACAGAATTAGTAGCAGCTATTGCCAGTCAGGCAGAGATATCAAAAAAAGATTCTGAAAAAGCATTAAAAGCTTTTGTTGATGTAGTTACAGCAGAACTGAAGAAGGACCACAAGGTACAGTTAGTGGGATTTGGCACATTTGAGACGAGCACAAGGGCTGCAAGAGAGGGGAGAAATCCGCAGACAGGGGATACGATGAGAATTGACGCCTGCAGAGTTCCGAAGTTTAAAGCGGGCAAGGCATTAAAGGATGCTGTTAATGAGTAGATAACAGACTTGGTTTGAGAGCAGCAGGGAGGCTTTGGTCTCTCTGCTTTT
>NZ_KE159788.1 GCF_000403455.2 Dorea sp. 5-2
TGGTTTTTGATTCGATCATTGAGCTTTTTAATGAAGGAAAGCCGGTGGATCTCGTCACACTAAAGGAACGCCTGAAGGAAAAGGAGGTTCCTCCGGAGGTGGCGAGTCTTGAATTCGCAAGAGAGCTTCTGGACGCTGTTTCTACTTCTGCAAATATAAAATACTATGCAGAGATTGTATCTGATAAATCTTTGATGCGCAGGCTTATAAAGCTGAATGATGATATTTCGAATACCTGCTATGCAGGAAAGGAGCCGCTAGAGGCGATTCTGGAGACAACTGAGAAGTCTGTTTTCGAGCTTCTGCAACGGAGAAATACCGGAGATTATGTCCCGATTAAGGACATTGTCCTGAATGCTTTGGACCGGATTGAAAAAGCATCGAAGAATAAAGGAACAGTGACCGGAATTCCGACAGGCTTCATTGATCTGGATTATAAGCTGTCGGGTCTGCAGCCGTCTGATCTGGTACTGGTTGCAGCCAGGCCTTCTATGGGTAAGACGGCTTTTGTGCTAAATATTGCCCAGTATATTGCGTTTAAAAAGGAAAAGGGCGTGGCAGTGTTCTCTTTGGAGATGTCGAAGGAGCAGCTTGTAAATCGTCTCTTTTCACTGGAATCCCAGGTGGATGCACAGGCGCTGCGTACGGGAAATCTGAAGGACTCTGACTGGGAGAAGCTGATTGAGGGAGCCGGGATTATTGGAAGATCAAACCTGATCATTGATGATACGCCCGGAATTTCCGTGTCGGAGCTTCGCTCTAAGTGCCGGAAGTATAAGCTGGAGCATGATATACAGATCATTATCATTGACTATCTGCAACTTATGACAGGAAGGGTCGGCGGACGTGCTGAGTCGAGACAGCAGGAGATCTCGGATATATCCCGTTCCCTAAAGGCGCTTGCAAGAGAGCTTAATGTTCCGGTTGTCGCCCTCTCACAGCTCAGCCGTGCAGTGGAGTCAAGACCGGATAAAAGACCGATGCTGTCTGATCTGCGGGAATCCGGCGCGATTGAGCAGGATGCAGATGTGGTAATGTTTATTTATCGTGATGAATATTATAATAAGGATACAGAGTACA
>NZ_KE159789.1 GCF_000403455.2 Dorea sp. 5-2
ATACAGGAAGTTGCCGGACCGCTTATGATGGTAAAGGGCGTAGAGGGCGTCGCATATGATGAGCTTGGTGAAATCGAGCTTGCCAGCGGCGAGAAGCGTCGTTGCAAGGTACTGGAGGTAGACGGAAATGATGTTGTTGTACAGCTTTTCGAGAATGCCAGCGGTATCAACTTAAGTAACAGTAAGGTGCGTTTCCTTGGAAAGAGCATGGAGCTGGGAGTTTCCGGAGACATGCTGGGACGTGTCTTCGACGGACTGGGACGTCCGATTGACGACGGTCCGGAGATTCTTCCGGAGGAAAGAAGAGATATCAACGGTCTGCCCATGAACCCGGCGGCTCGTGTATATCCAGAGGAGTTCATTCAGACCGGTGTGTCCGCCATTGACGGACTGAATACGCTGGTGCGTGGACAGAAGCTTCCGATCTTTTCCTGCTCCGGTCTGCCGCATTCACAGCTTGCGGCTCAGATTGCAAGACAGGCAAAGGTTCGCGGAACGGATGAGAACTTCGCTGTTGTATTTGCTGCAATGGGTATTACATTCGAGGAGTCAAACTACTTCATTGAGTCCTTCAAGGAGACAGGCGCGATCGACAGGACTGTCCTGTTCATCAATCTGGCAAATAACCCGGCTGTAGAGCGTATCTCCACTCCGCGTATGGCGCTGACCGCAGCAGAGTACCTTGCATTCGAGAAAGATATGCACGTACTCGTTATCCTGACAGATATTACAAACTATGCGGACGCTCTACGTGAGATCTCGGCAGCAAAGAAAGAGGTTCCGGGCCGACGCGGATATCCGGGATATATGTATACAGACCTTGCGACCATGTACGAGAGAGCCGGCCGTCAGCGCGGAAAGAACGGAAGTATCACTATGATCCCGATTCTGACCATGCCAGAGGACGACAAGACCCACCCGATCCCTGACCTTACCGGATACATCACCGAGGGACAGGTAATCTTAAGCCGTGAGCTCTACCGCAAAGGCCTGCAGCCGCCAATCGATGTACTGCCATCCCTTTCCCGTCTGAAAGACAAAGGTATCG
>NZ_KE159790.1 GCF_000403455.2 Dorea sp. 5-2
AAAAAACAGGCTTCCCGTTCTTACATACTGGCGGAAATGCTCCATTACCCCGCCCAGTAAAAATCCGTTTATGTAAAGTAACAGAAGGGCTTTTAGAAATGTCCTGTCCCAGCCGGCTCCAAGCCCTGTTTTAATCATTAGAACATTTAAAACTGTGTGGAATAGCAGAATCCTGACAAACGCCCCAATTCCAGGAATCACCATAACAATGCATGTGCACAATGCCCCAAGTGCTGCCCCAAGACAGATCCTTCCATGCGTGGCAGGGCACTTAAGTATCTGACGGACAAGACGCAGCAGAAGATAATTCATCGTAAAATTCACGAGAAAAAATGCGTCTATATACAATTCATAGTACACGTTCCACCTTCTTCCGTCTTAAATGGTTTTGATGATGAAATTTATTATACGAGGATTCAGACAAGGAATTTGTCAGATGCTGTGAGAAAACTCAAGGTTTATTTCGACAAAAAAGGGACACATCACTGTGTCCCCCAAAAAACAATGCAACCGCTCAGTACTTTCACAAAATGTGCAGATCTACTGAGTAATTACGAAACTATTTACTTTCTAAAGAAATCCGGTATTTTGATTGACTGCTCTTTTACACGGGCTGTTGGTGTCTTCGGAACCTCAAGTGAGGGAGCTGTACCGCCTACAGTTCTTCTTGGCATCTGTGTCGTCTGTGTACCGGCCTTGGAAGGAGCCATGCCAATATCAAGCTTTGGTACCTTTGCTGTCTGTTTTGATACGGACGGACGGTCATAGCCTGCTGCCGCCTCTGCAGTCACTCCGGGCCTCTGGCTCTCAAGTCTTGACTTCAGCTTGGACGCACTTCCTCCAACATTATGAAGCCCTGTGGCAATCACTGTAATCGTTGCCTCGTCAGTATGAGAATCATCATACATGGCACCGAAAATAATATTCGCCTGCTCGCCTGCCAGTTCCTGTACATACTCTGCCGCATCCGACGCATCCATAAGAGTAATATCCCCGGATACATTAATAATAACATGGGACGCTCCTGCAATCGTTGTCTCAAGAAGCG
>NZ_KE159791.1 GCF_000403455.2 Dorea sp. 5-2
TGATTGCTACATTATACAAGGCATTCATTAGTGTCAGCCCAAAGAGTCCGCTGACAGCAAAAAGGCCAAGATCGCGTAGATGAATCAAGAAAAGCGATTTGTCCAGGAACAGAATTAAAATAGCAAGGATTATGCTGGCAAAAAGCATACGAAAAAAATAACCGTAAGGTTATCCAGTCCATCCTGAAGTAATGTTCGTACAAAGATTCCGGCTCCGCCCCAGCAGACGCCAGAGATGAGAGGAAAAATCCATATGTATTTTCTTAAGGTTTTCACGTCTGTGCTTCCTCCTTCTGCTGTAGTTTCCTAATAATTAAATTCATTATACTTGCAAATAACAGAACAGGCAAGAGATAATTTCATACAGCATCCTCCATAACAGGGAAGACGAAGGCTGAACTGTTGTTACTATTTGCAAAAAATTAAAAATTTTGAAAAAAAGTACTTGCTTATTGTGACAAAGTTTGCTATAATAAACAAGTACGAAATGAAGTACAGAGATTATGGCTCCGTGGTCAAGCGGTCAAGACGCTAGCCTCTCACGCTGGAATCAGGGGTTCGATTCCCCTCGGAGTCACTTGAATTTCCTCTTGAAGAGAAATCTTTGAGAGGTTTTTTTATGCACACTTATAAGGGAAAATCCTTATTTTAACCTGTGAAAAAATGCCCGTTGTCATTAAATGGCAGATATATTGACTGTAAGGGAGGGCTTGGAGTATAATATGGGTTAAGAAGAATCCTGCCAAAAGTGAAAAGATTTTCATAGGATTTACATTTGTGAATGTATGAACGAAAGGAGAATTACTTATGATTGGGAAAATTGACAGGAAAAAGAATTTCAAGGAGTGAGTATATGGTTTTATTTGTAGAATATCCTAAATGTTCAACTTGCCAGAGGGCGAAAAAATGGCTTGACAGTCATGGGGTAGAATATAATTCCCGTCATATTAAGGATGAGAACCCGACGGCTTCGGAAATAAGGATGTGGCATGAAAAGAGTGGGCTGCCGCTTAAGAGATTTTTCAATACAAGTGGA
>NZ_KE159792.1:0-10366 GCF_000403455.2 Dorea sp. 5-2
CGACGGAGTGGTTTGGCACCTCGATGTCGGCTCATCGCATCCTGGGGCTGAAGTAGGTCCCAAGGGTTGGGCTGTTCGCCCATTAAAGCGGTACGCGAGCTGGGTTCAGAACGTCGTGAGACAGTTCGGTCCCTATCCGGCGCGGGCGTAGGATATTTGAGAGGAGCTGTCCTTAGTACGAGAGGACCGGGATGGACTGGCCGCTGGTGTATCTGTTGGCTTATCAAGGCCATGGCAGAGTAGCCAAGCCGGGAGGGGATAAACGCTGAAGGCATCTAAGCGTGAAGCCCCCCTCAAGATGAGATATCCCTACCAAAAGGTAGTAAGACCCCTTGAAGACGACGAGGTAGATAGGGCGGAGGTGGAAGTGCAGTAATGTATGGAGCTGACCGCAACTAATCGGTCGAGGGCATGACCAAAGGTGGATAGGTTAAAGAGGAAGATGGAAGATTAAGAGGGTTTAGCTGTAATGATTTCTTGTATGCAGTTTTGAAGGTACATACCTTCTAAGTAATGCGTTATACGCAAGGCCCAGTGGCTCAGTTGGTTAGAGCGCCGCCCTGTCACGGCGGAGGTCGAGAGTTCGAGTCTCTTCTGGGTCGTTATATGGGATCTTAGCTCAGCTGGGAGAGCATCTGCCTTACAAGCAGAGGGTCATAGGTTCGAGCCCTATAGGTCCCATAGAATTTTGGATGGATTCCCGAGTGGCCAAAGGGGGCAGACTGTAAATCTGTTGGCGACGCCTTCGAAGGTTCGAATCCTTCTCCATCCATTAGCTATGCTATGGACTGTATGCCGATGTGGCTCAATTGGCAGAGCAGCTGATTTGTAATCAGCAGGTTATCGGTTCGAGTCCGATCATCGGCTTGGCTTCGAAAGAAGTAATGAATTGAATATCGCGGGGTGGAGCAGTCTGGAAGCTCGTCGGGCTCATAACCCGAAGGTCGTAGGTTCAAATCCTGCCCCCGCAATCCGCCCAGATAGCTCAGTTGGTAGAGCAGAGGACTGAAAATCCTCGTGTCGCTGGTTCGATTCCGGCTCTGGGCATTTTGTTTACTCTAATATATAATATGGGTGTGTAGCTCAGTTGGTAGAGCACTTGACTTTTAATCAAGTTGTCCCGGGTTCGAACCCCGGCACGCTCAGTGAAAGAAACAGCCCATAAACCTAGATTTTAAGCGGTTTCTGGGCTGTTTCAGTGTTTGTTCCAATTCTTATTAATTCCTTTATTTTTTCATAGCAAAATTATAGCTTTTCGAGGGTTACTATAGCAAAATTATAGCAGATCATAGTGCGATTGCACTGTTTATTTTTTCATGTACAGCTTCTTTCTTTTCATCCAGATGGGCATACACTTCCATTATCATCTTCAGATCAGAGTGACCCATAAGTTCAACAGCCTTCTTTTGACTGATGCCGGAGTAGTAGAGCATGGTGCAGTAATTATGCCGGAAGATGTGTGCGGTAAGTCCGCCGATCGGTTGCGCACCTATTATCTTTTCTTTCTCTGTAGTCACCGTATCATTCATCTTTTTCACAATTCTTTTCCACATCTTCACATACTGCGTCTTAGAGAGTGTTTCCGTGTTTTTTCCGGGGAAGAGGTAAAATGTATCAACCGACTTTAGAAACTGTCTAAAAAAGGGTGCTGCGCTGTCTGGGATGGGTATTTCACGGTTCCCGGCATCACTTTTTGCCCCGGTCTTTATGATTGGAGTATTCACATCGAATACGACAGTCTTATTCACGATCAGCAACTTCTTTTTGAGGTTTATGTCTGATTTGGTAAGGGCAAGAACCTCTCCGCGGCGCAGTCCAAAGTAAAACAGAAGCATAACAAGGGCGCGTTCCGTCTGGGTAAAATCCGCTTTTTTTCTCGCTTCTTTCTCCAAGTCCGTCAGAGCGCGCTTCTCCGCCTTATGTCGCTTCAGAGGGGTTGCTTTCTTCGCAACATTCTCATGCAGCAGCTTATCATCTATGGCACTGTTAAAAATTTGGACAAGCGTCATTTTGATGATTTCACAGGTCCGTGGATGTTCCTGGTTATCATTGATCAGCTTCTGAACATCGGATCGGACAATTTTGTTTATCGGTAGATGGCCTAATTCCGGTTTAATATGCTTTTCTACTGCATTCTTATACATGACCTTGGTGTTGATACTGGCAGAAGTTTTATAGGTATCCATCCATGAATCCTAATAATCCCTCAGTAAAGTATCAGAGGTCTTTATTGCTTCGCCTGTCTTCATCTTCATTTTGAGTTCAACAATCTTATTTCTAAGTTCCTTTTCGGTCTTGGCAGACAGGAAAACATTGTTTGGTCGACCGTCAGCCTTATATCCGATCATTATAGTTGTCGCGTATCTTCCGTAAAATGGGTATTTCGTACAGCAGATAAAAAAGAACTGTCCGGCAACCTATCAGGAGATCCAGGATATTTTCAGGGAACTTGAAAAGGAGGCAGACCTGGAAAAGTTTGGGAATAAAAATGAAAGGCACTATAGTGAGTACAGCAGTTGTGAAAAGAATAGGGAACGTGTGGAATATCGAAAAGTGAAATGTTACACAAACGATGACGCGATTGGAAAGATACGGAAGGAACTGCCGTTTATATGCAGCATTGCTTCCAGCTGTCAGGTGTGGATACCAAAAGAGATTGATGCGGATGGAAATGATGTGACTCCGGATAAGGAAACCTTCTTAAAGCAAGGAAGCAAAAAGTATCCAAAACCAACAGAGGGAGATGAACTTACAGATCAAATACAAAAAGTTGGTCTGGTATCGAATCATGTGCTAACGGCGGAAGAGTTTGCAAGATATAAAAGAGACCACTGGAGAATTGAGAACTGCCTGCATTATGTTCTGGATGAAGACTTTCTGGAAGATAAGAGTACAGCAAGAAAATCCAAGAATGTTTTATCTGTATTACGGAAAACAGCATACAATATCATCAGGCTGATGCAGACGGAGGCTTCAAAAGACAGGGAATTGGTAATTGATGTAATTGATGAGATAACAGATGATTTTTCAATTGCGCTAAAATGGATATTTGATCCAATACCAAGCTTTTATTAAAATAGAACCTTGACTTTTCAAAAAATGCAGATTAGAAGACAGGGGGATTTTGCGCTTTTTTCGTGGCAATGGCTGTTGAAAAGTTAACAAAAGCTATACTATAAATCACATTTTACCTTATAATTCGAAAAATAGATGATAAAGACTTGATGAAACAACCCTGGCAGGGCGTTTTTTTGTTGCAAAATGTCGAAAAATGGGATATTATAAGAATATATTTCTATGTAAGGTGCTTGGTGGGAGATGCTATGAAAGAGAAAATAGACGAATTTGTTAACAAAATACCAGAAGCATTCATAAATATAATATCGATCATATCAGGTATGGTTACGATAATAACACCAATCGTAGGTTATTTTAAAATCAAGAGGAATATAAGAGCCGGTAAAGTAGATAACATATCATTTCAATTAATAATCGTGTTACTTATAATATTTGTTTCTGTATTGATATTGATGTTTATGAGAATCAGAAAATATAGAAAATTGATGATGATATCACGGAGTAATATTAGTGAAGGAATTTATCAGTTTTTGCACGATTTTAGAAATTTGTATTTTGGAATAACAAAGACACATAAAGATAAACAAGATAGTATTAGTACGTTGACAAGAGAAGTAAGAGAGTATATGAGACACTCACTAGATGGATTATGTGCTATTTTAAATTCATTTACAAGAAAGAAAATTTGTGCATGTATAAAACTTATTGAGACAGAAGATGGGAAACTTATATTAGAAGATAAAGAAAGTGTTGAGGATAATAAAAAACAGAAGAAAGGAATAGATATAGAGAAAGCAACTGTCAGAACATTTGTTAGATCTACAAACTCTGATTTAAAAAGAGGAGGGGGAGATAAATCCAAGGTAGGACCAAAGTTAAGAGAAAATACAGCTTTTATGGAAATTATTGATTCAGATGGAGACAATACTGAATCATATTTCTATAAGGGAAATTTGTTAAAGTATGAAAAAGAACTTTCTAAGACAGGAAGAATATATAAAAACAGTACAGTTAATTGGAAACAGTATTATAAATCGACCATTATAGTGCCCATTAGAATAGCACATGAGCATTTATATCACACAAAAGAAAATGAATACTATGATATAATAGGCTTTTTATGTATCGATTCATTGTCTACACAAGCATTTCTAAAAAATCAAGAGAGATATAATTGCCTGTTAGTAAAGGCATTTGCGGCAGAAATGTATGTTGTACTTAGTAAATATAGATACTATCTTCGACAAATAGATGGAAGGGAAGAATCTAATGGAAAAAATAATTAATTTTGTGGGAAGAATTATTTTTGGAAAAGTTTATTATGATGGTTTTGCTAATAATCAAAATAAGAAAAAAGAGATATATGTTCTTACTTCAGTATTTCCAAATGAAAAGATTAAGAACGAAGTACATGCGATTTTGCGAGAGCAAAATAGATAGTATAAGTGATTGAGATGGAAAGATAATAGGATAAGAAGAGCATACTAAAGCTTAATATTTTTATAGAATATATTTAGATAGAATTACATACTAAGAGATGATTCTTTCTGTAGGAATAATTGTGGAACTATAATATGGTACTATGTCAAGAAAAAGTACAAGTTAAAAGTGAACTTTTCTTACAACATTCTCTTTTTATCCAGCCAGTTTTTCCATCTTATTCATTTTCTGCTCATACTCATTCTCGTATTCATTTGGTGATAGATATCCACAATGGCTATGGATTCTTACCGTATTATAAAATGTCTCTATGTATTCAAATACTAATTTATAGGCATGGTCATAATTTTTTATTTTAAATCTATTCAGCCATTCCCTTTTGATTAATGCATGAAAGGATTCAATACAGGCATTGTCCCATGGATACGCCTTTTTCGAATAACTTCTCTTCATCCCGGCTGTTGCTTCTACATACTCCCTGCACATATACTGGATTCCCCGGTCTGTATGCAGTATCAATGGTTTCTCCACACCCCTCCTTCTTTTTGCCTTTTCTACTGCTTTTACCACATATTTTGCTTCTAATGTTTCACTCAATACCCATGAGATGATCTTTCTTGAGTACAGATCCATAATACTTGTTAAATATACAAATCCCTCATAAGTCCAGATATAAGTAATATCCGAACACCAGACTGCATCCGGTTCTTCCGGATTAAATTTCTCTTTCAGGATATTTCTCAGCCTGCTGCTTAGATCCGGTCTTATTGTTGTAACGGTATAAGGTTTCACGTACTGCGCTTTGATCCCCAATTCCCTCATATAATTCCCAACTGTTTTGTCTGCTATTTTTTCTCCTTCTTTGCGCAGGCATTCCGCTATTTTGGGAGCTCCATAATTCTGATGGGATTCTTGATAGATCTCTAGGATCCTCTCTTTTATCTGCTCCTTTCTCTTCTCCCGGTTTGAAGGGAGGCGTTTTTTCCATGTAAGATATCCGTTTCTTGAAACACCTAAGATCCTCAGCACACCAGAGACATTTGGCCGGCGCTTCCCCTCTTCCAGAAGCTGCCCTTCATACCGGGCAGTCTCCAGGAAGAGAGCCTCTGTCATTTTCCCAGTATGCTGATTGCTTTTTTTAAGATATCTAAAGCATCCTGTGTATCACGCAGCTCTTTACGCAGGCGTGCAAGTTCTTTTGCATCATCACTCTCAAAATTCCCCCTTCCCCTGGTTGGGACAGTCCCCTCATTTGCATCATATATCTTTCTCCAGTTAGAAAGAGCTGTCTTACTGATCCCCAGATTCTTTGCACACTTGGCAATCCCAAGCTCTGGATGCTCCTTCCAATATCTTACTGCATCATTCTTAAATTCTTCTGTATATTGTGTAGCCATGTTCATTCCTCCATCTGTTCTATTATACTTTCCTGTTGGGAATTTTCCATGTCTAACTTGTACTAATTATATTCTAACACCATAAAATTCTAACTAACAATATAACGGCATTCATTTAACGTTGCAATTGCAATATGTGTTAAGTCATCAAGACTTTTTTCTCTTAGTACACCATTTTTAAGATAAATATCTGCAAGTCCTCTTTCGTCTTCTGTGATTTCTACCATTGTGTAATCCAACTGTGCCAACTCACTTAACAGGAAAGAAAGCTTTGGTTCACTGCATTTTGATATTTCTCTTATTACTAAATCAGAAATGATAACTTCAACATCTGGTCTTTTTTTGAAATGTTTCCATAGTTCTTGTGTTTCATGCATTTTTTCAGGAACATCCTCTTGTTGCAAATGACTGATTACAGAAGTATCCAAATATACCTTTAGTTTTCTCAAAACAATTCCTCCTATTAATTTTATATTTCTATGATCCAATCTGGAGCGCATTCGTATTAACAGCAAATGGAGCGGGAAGAACTCCACTCAATAATTTTTGGTGGATAAAACTCGGCGGAGCCATAGCGTATAGTTTTCCATCAATCAGTTCTGCACGTTGTCCTTCCGGAAGATTCCAGTAGTCTTCTGATGTGTAAATACGTTCTTGTGGTACTGGCATGTAATTACATCCTTTCTGGTTATTATGGAGTTCAATGATCGCATGGAGAATAACCTTGTTTTTTAATAACACAATAACATATGAAATAACCGTTTGCAATAAAAACAACTAATGAAAAGCCTGATTCTTTTTAGGATCAGACTTTTTCAGTACCCTTACACCATCAGGTTTTGGGATTTTCTTCATAATTATATAGAATCTTACATTGAGGATAAATATATACACTGCAGTGTACACATTATGTTTTTTTCATATGTCTTATCCGCTCTATATCAGAAGCGAAATCTGTCTTCAAGATCTCTTCAATTAACTGCAATGATTTAGAATCTGCCGCTGTGGAAAGTAACCTACTCTTTATATCTGCATTGGAAAATGGAATTCCGCAGTATTCAATGATATCGGAGGCATTGCTGATACTGCACTCTTTCAGAATGATGTCAGGGCAAGTAAAGTAATACGCAAATATGTCGCATCTGGCGGTGTCTTCAATATTGTCCGTATAATGAAAAACATCCGGCTGATCTTTAAGTCTGCCGGTCCATACCAGATAAAGCAATCTGGCTATTGTCCAGCGTATATCAGGTGAAGAGGACTGCTCGTCAAATAAGATAATGTAGTGTCCGGTTTCCGTGATATAAACGGCAAGCCCGTCTCCTGCTTCTGAGAAGCAATTTCCTTCGTAGCCAAGTTTCTGTGAGATCAACTGCATCGGAAGTATGTATATGGATGAATTAATGATCTGGCTGAAGTCAGCAAGTACAGGCAGCACATGTTCGCCAAAGTCTATCAAAGCGCTGTAAGCGGCAAATTTTAAATAAATATGTTCTTCTTTTGTCAGGTTTTCTTTTGTGGAAAAACGCATACATTACTCCACCGTTAAGAAGTATATATACATTTTATATTTTGTTATAAAGCAGCCTTGTTATGCTTTTTTGATGCGAGGCTGCTCCAGAGTTTTTTTGATTGCAGTAAGATCTTCTTGGGGTAATGACAGATCGGGGGATCTTTTACTTATTACCGGCTGTGGATTCTCTGTATCCTCATAAACAGAAATATCCGTGACAGAAGGGGCTGTCTCAATACAACGCCTGTACTCTTCGTCTAATAGCAGGTCTACGATCCGTTTGCCGTAATTATCTAAGCGGCGGTATTTCTTAATGCGGTCGAATTCGAAGAGTGTGATATTGGCGGTGTTGTCAGGAATATTAGCTACGTCTTGAAAAAGATAGTTGGCGTCGACTTCGAGGGCTTCGAATAGCCTGTACATGACAGTCTCTTTCGGATGGCTGGTTTCTTTTTCATAATTTGTAATGGCAGATCCGGTCACGCCGACCAGGCATGCAAGCTCAGACTGGGTAAGTCCCAGATTCTCTCTCGCTTCTTTTATACGTTTACCAATTCCCAATGTATTCACCTTCTTTCTTCTATAGAATAGATTAGTATGATACTAACACAACTATACATCATATTTCTTGAAAAGTAAATATATAACATCAAGATTCTTTATGTAATGGTCAAATTAAGAACCCGGCAAAGAAGATCGCCGGATTCAGAGATTGATCGGGTAACAGGAAAACCCTGCGGGGATCAAGAAAGAGAAAATCTTGATCCCCGCAGGGTTTTTCTAGAACATCAAAAGACCGGACGTCTTCTGTCCTTGCTGTTCCATCTTTCTTTTCTGCAGCATCATAGATACACTTTGTAATGTCTGCTGGTGCTTCAGTTCCTGGACTTTCTTTGCGATATCCGTATCTCCCATACGGCTTTGCGATGCTGTGAGATTAACGGACGCATAGTCGTTGTAATTAACCGCATGGTCGAGAGCGTTGGACTGTGCCCCGAAGGTGCTGCGGGTTCCGGCAACTTTGGATATAGCGTCGTCGATTGCCTGGAGATCAAAATTCTTGGTTACATCGAAGTCTGCGATTCCAAGAGCCTGTAATGTGGAATTGCTTGAATTATTGACGGTGACAGAACTGCCGTCTCCGTCGGCTATAAGCCGGATCCCTTCTTTCTGGCTCCCGTCTAATAGATGTAAGCCGTTATAAGTAGTCTGTGTCGCGGTATGTTCGATATCCTGCTTCAGCTGATTGATCTCTTTCTGGAGCTCTGCACGGTTTGAATTGCTCATGGTTGCCGTATTTGACGCACGAAGAGCTAATTCGCGTATCCTTTGAAGAGAATCCGTGATACTGCCGAGGGCTGAATCAGACGTGTTCAGCAGATTCGAACCTGTGCTGAGATTCTTTGTGCCGGTGTTGTATCCTGTGACCTGCGCTTTCTGCTTTTCTGTGATCGCCAGTTCAGAAGCACCGTTGGCGGCAGACATCAGCCTGTTTCCACTGGCAATATGACCGTATAGATAAGGCGAAGTGGTATTAATTCTATTTATTCCGGAAATACTGCTCATCTTATTTGCCTCCTTGTACTGTTATTATATAATTCATTAGAAAAGTATCAGATTCAGAGCAGAAAGAAAAAGAGCAGTTCTGAAAAAATCGAACTGCTCTGAATGTGATTCTTTTCGATTGTACCAATTCGCGGACATTTTGCCGAGAAACGTATGGGGATAGTATCCTTCCCTTTTAGTGAAAACGCTGAAGTCCTGCTTGGAAATTGGACATATGAAAAACTTTTTTAGGCTGATTGCTTAAACGAATCCAATAAAAGGGGATGCTTCGCAGACCTTCTTGCGGAGGTCTTTGAAAAACGATATTCAGTAGCAGTGGCTCTTTATCAGGAAGTGCCATATGTCCTTCCGATGTGTTGCATACTGCAGCATCCACATTCCGGGCAGATATGGATATCTAAGTTCCAGACTGTTTTCAGAAGTTCTGCCATGGACAGATGGATATATTTCGCTTTGAAACGCTGGCACCCCTGGAGCTTAAAGATCAGTTTTAGGTTTCTGGCCTTATACCGGTTATTTAGAAAGCCATAGTACCGGATTTTCTGAAAACCGGATGGCAGCACATGCATCAGGTAGCGCCGGATGAATTCTGTATGGTCCAGGGTGATCTGGCGCTTTGGTTCACCGGATATCTTCCCTCTGGCGGAAAAAGTGACCGTATCATCGGAAACGGAAAGGATCCGGCTGTTAGAAATAGCAATCTTGTGGGTATAACGCCCGAGGTATTCAATGGCATTGCCAAAACCGTTAAAGGTCTCTTTGATGTAGGGGCACCAGTCCATTCCATAAAGGCTGTTTTTCCATTCTTTCCAGTGATAGGAATTACGCAGCTTTTCACAGGAAGAAGAAAATGTAAGTACGCCGTTTTCGTAAAGAGAGGAAAGGCAGGCCATATATTTTCCTTTAAATTTGTCCCTCAGTACTTCTGTGCGGATAAAAAAGCTTTTGGAAGATTTTCGGATCTTCCCGTCTTTCGTAAGCCCGCCGCCGGAGACGATGCAGTGCATGTGCACATGGTAACCCAGCTCCTGGTTCCATGTGTGGAGCACCTGGATGATACCGGGTGTTGCCCCAAGCCACTTCTTATCGGCAGATAATTCCAGAAGTGTTTCAGCGCAGCATCTGTGCAGCAGCCCATACAAAAGCTTTTGATTGCAGTAGAGAAGAGGGTTTAATTGATGGGGAAGCGTAAAGACGACATGAAAGTAAGGGGTATCAATGACCTCGGCCTTTCGCTTATCCACCCAGATTTCTTTCAGGACAGCCTGGCAGTTGGGGCAGTTACGGTTGCGGCAGGAGTTGTTATGTATTTCCACGTGTCCGCAATCCGTACACTGGCTTAAGTTTACGCCAAGCTTGCCGGATTTACAGT
>NZ_KE159792.1:11146-24719 GCF_000403455.2 Dorea sp. 5-2
CCCAAAAGAGGCGGTGGACGGATAAAAAAATAAAATATGTAGTTGTTGAGTAGAAAAATCCATGGTAAACTAAACATAGCAGTTGGCGGTTTGTGTTTATTATTGTGATAGGAGTATCTCAATAATACAACATATATTCAAAAACTGCTACTTTTTTTGAAAAAAGTGGTGGTTTCACGTACTTAGGGCTAGCCGTCGCGGTAGCGACTTGGTACAATATCGTTTGTTTTAGGAAAAGATTAACAGAATTTGGATAAAAATTATAAAGGAATTCAATTGCATTAAAGATAGAAGTTGTTAATTTCATCCCTTTTGATATAATAAAAATGAACATGCTTCTGTTCCTGGGGAACCATGCCGCCATCGGACCGGGATAGTTTCGGGATAGAGGAGAAAGATACGGTGATTCGTATGAATGAACTAGAGAAGAGATTAAATATACCATACATCAAATTAAAGTTCTGCCTCGTTGTTACAGAGGACGCTGTCCTTCCCAGGGACAAGGTGTCTGCTCTGCGCGGCGGTATGGGGGAGATGCTTCTGAGGCAGAACTGCATCAATAACAGAGAGTGCCAGACCTGCAGATATAAGAGTCCGTGTATCGTGCACAAGACCTTGTATACACAGATGAAGAAGAAGCCTGCTTTCATGCAGGGAGACGACAGTATCGGTTATCTGATCGAGTGTGAGAATTATCAGGAGAGATTCAGGGAGGGGGACGGTTTCTTCTTCTATCTGGTGTTGTTTGGCGATAATATCGTGTATTTCGGGCAGTATCTTCAGGTGTTCTATCAGCTTGGTATGGAAGGGATCGGGAAGGATGCCGTAAGATATGTGATCCATGATATCAAGAATATCAGCGGTGAGTCTTTGCTGAGGGAGGATCAGCTCATAATGTCCGCATATCGTCCGGAGACCGTTTATGATCATGTCATGAGAAGGATGAAGGAAATAGAGAAAAGAGGATGTAAGAAGGAACTGGTATTCCATACGCCCACATGTCTGAAATATCAGGGAACATATATTTCAGAATTTCAGACGGAGGCTGTGTTCCGGTCCTTATTCCGAAGGATCATGATGCTGGATTATTTTGTGGAAATATATATGGATCAGGTTGTGATGGAGGAGTATCCGGCGATCGTAAGTCAGAAAAGCAATATGCGTGTTGTGAAGAGATATTCGAGTACCCAGGATTCTAAGGTGAGTCTGAGGGGAATGGTCGGAGAGGTGAGATTTGAGGATATTTCCGGGGAGTATCTGCCGTATGTGCTGGCGGGGGAGTTGCTGCATATAGGGAAGAACACCAGCTTTGGGTTTGGGAGATATAGATTGAATTAGTGGTGGGATGTATGTGAAATACCCGCTCCATTGGAGCGGGCGGTCATTTCGTTCAAAGATATCTCTTGAAAAGGGTATCCTGTTTTAGAATAATCCGATTTACGAAAAATATTGTGAATAAGATAATGCGATCCAATACTCTTTTAGGATTCCGGCTATTGTCTTTCTCTCTTTCCCATCTTTTATCTGCTGTTCTTCCGCCCTCTTTTGTGCGAAAACTTTGAATGCCTTTTATCATAATCGTCCCATAAGAACTGAGAAAAAATATGATCTGATATTGCAATTCTTTCTATGTAGCAATAGTATAAGAAAAATTCCGAAAAAGTAAACGAACAGATACTTGTGCTGAAAGAGTTATTCTGTGCGCTGTCTATTCCAAAGGCAAACTTCACGATACTGCAGATCTGTTCTCTTTTACAATTTGCAATATATTTACTGTTGCCTTGCCAGAAGTTTTGGAGCCTTTTGATCAATTCCTGCTTCTTTTCCTCGTCTGACATTTTTGAATTGTCAATGGAACGGATGCATTGATGCACGATTGAGAATGCAGATTTGCTGTTTTTACCAATCATATTCTTGCTTATCTTCTTGCTGATCGCTATCTGTAATATTTGATCTTTTTGCATTGCTGTCTCCGTTTTTATTGTACTTTTTTCATCATCTGTTCATATCGTTCAATTGTATTTTTGATTCCAGAATCCTTTCTGTATTCTTCCGCCCATTTTTTGACAAGATCTTTATTGATATTTTTTCCTGTCAGATATCTCTTCCCCATATTCTCAGCGTCCAGGACGGTAATCTCGATCTTTCCGTACCCGTATGGTTTCCCATAGCCTAACTTCATATTAAAGTGATCGCCGATATTCAATGCGTATGCCAACAGCCTGCCTTCTTCTTCTCTTAGAT
Organism: Dorea sp. 5-2; assembly: GCF_000403455.2. GTDB lineage: Bacteria > Bacillota > Clostridia > Lachnospirales > Lachnospiraceae > Sporofaciens. The sequence goes on from NZ_KE159792.1 coordinate 13,391, forward strand.
TTTGAAAGGTAATCTCGCCTTCCAGGATGCTTCCTGGTTCTAGCATCTCATAAGTGGTTTTATCAACAGAATCCTTTTTGACAGCGTTGTCCGGGTTCTTTTCTCTGTCCGTGCTGTAGAATTTTCTGCCGCGGAATTCCAGATCTCGAGTCTTTCCAGCCTCTGTTATGTGCTCCCAATATTCCCATTTTGTACAATTCTGACAATCACCGTCTTCGCATGCTTTACAATAATACAGGCGTTCGTTGCCATAATATTTATAGGGCTTTTTGCGATCCTTTTCTTTCGAGACGTCGAATCTTTCTGGCATCAATTCTTTATTTTTATTATAATCGGGATAATCTTTGAAGGGGCTTTCCATTGACGGAAGTTTCTTCGGTATGGTGTTTCCATATTTTAATGTGAATTCTCCGAAGTTCACTTTTCCCTTGTAGCCTCCCGCTCCGATCATTCCGAAGATAGAACAGGTAATGCAAAGCTTCCCGTTCGTAGGTGAGCAGCGTGATTTATTTCCCGGCGGCAATAAGTTCCTAAGTATAGGGTTCGGGACGCTAACGGCGCAGCTATAGGAAACGGCTTCAGCAATGCTTCTGACGGCGCCTTTCAGGCTGCTGCCTGGGATTACAGGGGTTTGGTTTCTTCGCATATGTCTTTTTGTGACATTTCCCCTTCTGATCGAATTCTTGCTGTGAAGATCCGACATGTAATGGAGATTTTACCAGAATTCTTAATATCAGTTTGCCGTTGTAAGTATTATTTTCTACTTTATTATGTAAAGTAAACCTCTCTTTTTGGCTATGATCTGAAAGAGGAAGAAAATCATAGGCTGCATCTCTGAGAAGAACTTGTCTTTCACGCATTCGGGATCCTCCTTACTTTTTTCGGTATGTCTACTGCAATATTTTCTATCATCTCGTCTATTGTAAGATTCTGTAATTTGATCACTCCATAAAAAGGAACTTTCCAGTTATAAGAGACGTGGTATCTGGAGGGAACAGGAATTTCCTGGGGATCGACAGAGCCTTTCCATCCTTTCACACTCTTCCTGTATTCACGAAATTCAATATCCATCCGTGTCACTTCCATGCGTCCGTTTCCCCTCGTTGCAGCAGAACCAAGACTAACATAACCCTCATCCAGATCTTTCAGCACATACATGAGTAGTGCCATCTGGTATAGTTCATAATTTTTCAGTGTTATATTTACCTGAAAAGTTGCTTCTTCTACCACTTCGAAATCATATAACGCATTTTTTTGGGCAGAGCCTGTAATGCGGTTGATGCCAACGCCTGTTCGTTCACCAAGGACATATTCTCCGACCGGATAAGCATCTGCAAAGGCAATCTTGGATATGATCGCCTGGGAACCAAATAACTGGCATACCGGACATATATCCGTATATACATACCGTTTCTTTTCTTCATATGATTTATTCTTCCAATTAACCGGTTTGTTACAGGCATTGTTATGATCAAAAATGTTGCAGCAGTTTCCGCCGAACAATTTGACTATTTTTTCGTATCTGGTGCGTACGACGCCTTTTAGGCTGCTTCCTGGTATAATGACAGTATATTTATCCTGATACCGGCTTTTTACACACTGCATATCCGGTAAATCAGGAGCCAATAACTTTCCTTCGGCGCTCCGAATGGATAAAGGACTTTTGGTATGTAAGAGAATAGTGATCTTAGCCTCATTTTTTAATTCATGGAACATCCTGTCATGCCTCCCTGCTCGCTTCATTAAGTACTGTAAATTTTATCTCTTTTCCGGATAAATAATCTGCTATATTTTCTTGCGAAATTTTCTGATACAGAACCTTCTGCAGCCGTATTTCACCCAGTCCCCTTGATTTCATTCCACCTATGGGTATCATATTGAGATGCATTGCCATCAGCAGCTGCCTTATGATCATCCATTCCGTATCGTCCCCATTTTCAAGGATCGCCCGGAATGAGAATTTTGTTCCCTTTGGAACTACTTCGGTCTCGAATTTATTTCCGCCGACGCTTGTCCCAAAGTTCCGGTCGATCGCTACTCCGCTGCGGATCTCGAATTCATCTTCAAAAGAATCGTCCACTCCGGCGTCTCTGATACTGAATTTTGCCGCGCTATAACGCGAACCAAAGAGTCTGCACACGATACAGAGTTTACCGCGCTTCTTGTCATCTCCTGCTACGCCAAATAGATATTCTGATAATTCTTTCTCATTTTCTGCTTTATTTGATCTTAGCGGTTTTTTTAAATCGGCCTCTGTTTTATGATCTGCACAGAGGTGATCTGCACAAAGGTGATCTGCACTGCAGACCGATCTCCGATAATGAATGTTGTCTGGAATTATTGCACTGCCGGAATCACTGGAAAGATACTGTTCCAGGAAACTGCGCATAGCGCCTTTTAAGGATGAACCCGGAATAAGAGGTTTCCCGTCTGCGTTGCGGAAGAAAGGATTTTTACACCCGTTGGGTTTGAATACATCTTCTGCCGCTCCCACATGAAGAGCCGTAACCGCTTCTAATTCTCCGGTTATTACATATCTGTTAATAAATTTATGAAACATTTTTTTCTTCCTTTCTTAAAGCAGAAACACTCCAATACAGGTATCCCAGATATTTCTCTGCGATTATCAGCCTCATGATCCTCTTATCGTCTATACTCATATTTTCTGCTTCTGGTTTTGTTTCTATTATTTCACTGAGTTTATCAGTGATCGACATAAGAGATTGTGTGATCTTTTCTGCAATATTCGTGTTTTTATTCACTTTATTCTGCCAGCCATTCCCTTTTGAGTTCTGATAGGCAAGGAACAATACCAGTTCTTCGACGCAGGAGGCCTTTCCTGCTGCATCCATCAGAGATTTGAATTGGTTCCTTCCTGGTTTGGTATCGCCTTTTTTACTGCCGCGGGTCAGTGCATTTCCCATACCATCTTTATTTATGATTGTGTCAATCTCATCTAATATATTTTTTGTTTCTTCCTTCAGTACTCTATCAATCATTACTTTTAGTGCTCGATTCATGTAATTTGTCTCCCTTCAGGACATCATATTTCGTATGAAATTCATCACAGATCCGGATTTTTCCGAATCCATGTTCTGTATATGATCCAATCCCCTGCTTTTCCAGATGCCATAATTCTTCTTCGTTAATATCTTCTAAACATGCCTGATAAACGAAAACAGCGCCTGCTTTGATCACCAGGCGGCTTCTTCTCCGCATCTTTTTTTCTGAGTCTTTTGAGGTATCGAATCCTCTCAGTACCTCCTGAGTCTTAAAAACTCTATATAGTTCGTATTTATTATGCGAGAGAGGGAGCAGTTTTGACAAAAATGCGCGCATCTGCTCATCCGTAATCTCTGTCTGTGACATGGAATCCGTACCAATTTCTTCAAGACCCAGATAAGCGTCTGTCAGGAGATCGAGGATCACAAAAAATTTCTTTGGATCCATTCCAATATTAAATTCTTGGATTCTCTTCAGGAGCTTTTCCGGTGTATCATCTTTGATATCCTCTTCGTTAGCTTCTTTAAACATGATATGACATTTGCCGAATCCTCTGGTAATATCAGCTCCAATATGCAGGATCTTGATCTTACTTAATTCTTTTACTTCTTCTGGCAGCAGGTTTGTCTCAGCCGAAAATATGACATCCTCAAGTTTGTCTTCAGAGGATAAATATTTTTCTGCGATCACATTCTGTGTATAGAGCGCCCCTTCTTTTGCGGCATTACGCTTATAGTCTATGGCTGTCCGGGTAATTGCCGAATGGAGCAGCCGTACCCGGGTTCCGTCTTTCTGAAATCCGTCTAATCGTTTCCAGGTTGATTCCTCTGCTGCTTTTTTCTGTTGAGACAAACGGATTTTCAGAATATCGAAAACGCCTTTTGTATTCTTATCTTTGTATTTTTTCTCCCTTGCCGTAAGGGGATATGGCCTGGCGCCCATCGGATACAGAGTTGGAAATGCAAGCTTCGTGAAATTCTTGCAGACTGCCTGAAATCCGCATGTTTCACACGAACTCTGCCCTTTATATTCCAACCAGTAATTCTTCTGTTCATAGGCGCATCTTTGTATGATCGCCTTGGCATAGGCAGCACGCAGTACGCTGCCAGGTATATAATCTCTTGATTCCCGGTAATTGCTGTTCAGTGTTTTGCCTCCGATCATCAGAGGAGATCTTAAGGCTGCCCTTATTTCGTACATGTTATTCCCTCCATCCAATGTCTGATCCATTGATCTATTACATCTGGTTCGATCTGTGTCTGGCTTTCCGTCTCCGGATCTGGTTCCCGGGTACCAGTTAAGACCTGACATTCAATCGGCGCTTCCAGCCATCCGAGACCGGCTGTCCGTTTGCCGCCCAGAGCAAAGATCATTCTGGCTGACGCAACCAGATATGCAATATCCTTTTCAAAACTGTCTTCATCCAGGAATCCGTAAATACTGCTTTCAAAAGTCATATTCCCGCCCATACCGCTTAATTCCATGGTGTATAATTGTCTTTCTTTTTTTACACCGGTGTAACGGCTGATTGAGACCCCGGTACGAAATTCTGTAATATTTTGCTGCATACCGGAATATAAGGAGGATGACTCAGGTGTCAGATTTCCGTTTTCAAAATACAGACTTCCCTGCTTTACGCCGCCGGTTCCAAATAATTGCTCATGGTGATCGAACTTAGGACAAAGCAGAGAAAGAGCGGCGGCATATTCCGCGATACAGCCTTTTAACGCGGCGCCTGATATATATGGAAACTTGTTAATATCACGTAGAAGATATGACTGGATCTCTCCGTTTCCATTTCCGCCTCCAAAAAAGAATACATTATAAAATTTTATGAAAAGTTTTATCTCAAATTCTACTTTATTCATTCTTCATCCCCCACGTAATCCCAAAGTTCAATAGCATCCAGCCAGGGAGAACAGCAGCCTTCCGGATATAGGATGTTATTTTTTTCAGTTATTCCGTCAAATCCTTTTGAAAGACTATCCAAAGCATAACGGATTTTTTCTGCTGTTGGATCATCAGGAAGATCATCTTTTTTCCTGAAAAGCTGGTATTCATAAAATAGCCCGGCTTCTTCTTTCGTATGTTTATACCAGCTCTGGCTTAACTGGAACGCGAATGTCTTCTCATTCCGGAGTGTCTGAATGAATTTTTTCATTGCAGCAGCTTGTTTCCATGTATATGGACGTAAAGTTTTGCCCGGCTTATCATCTGGTCCATGCCGCTGATATTCCAGGACGGCGCTGCCTGTCGCATCATTTTCAATGACCATCCAATCTATGGTCCCGGTTCGTTTTTCGCGGTATGCCCTTTGCTTCGCAGATTTTAGAAGTTCCTGAGCAATTTCAAAGGAATATTGTACGGGCAGGGTACAATGTGTGATGCAGACACCCATAGACATAGTCAGATTATTGATATTGTCCGACTGGTTTTGAAACTTATCGTCAAAGGATGTACCTATCGTGCATGCGATGTCGTAGGCATATTCTCCGGGAACGATCAGGAAAATATCATCTCCGCCGATAGCGATAATCTCGAATGTCTGCCGTTCACCGAGATGTTTAAAAAGCGCTTCAAATACAATGTCTGTAACGGTATCTGCGGTGGTCTCACTGAAGTAACGCATCATCATAAAGGATTCTAATTTATTGATCTGGCGGCTCATACTGTTGGCATCCCCATAAATTACACCGATAAACCCGTTCTCTTTGCCTGCGATCTCTTTTAATGTATTGCAAAATGTGCTTATTTTGGGTCTTTTACCAGTCTGCTTTTCTATAAAATCCAGATATTTTTGGCGGACAGAGATCTTCGCAGAGGCGCCGCCTGCTAATCTTTTGAAAAAACAGCTTGGACACAGTTTTTCGTTATGTGTTTTATTCACATATTCTACAATGGCATATCGGTTTCGGCATGACGTGCAAAAGTTTTCTTCCGATTTTTTGATTTTGCGATATCCCTCATGGATCAAATCAGACTCGCTTTTTTGGAGGGAGACAGAAGGATCCATACGAAAATCCCACCGAAGTCCCTGGCGTTCTTCCAAAGCGAGATCCATCTCATCTATAATAATTTGATAATTCGTTATAAGGCGTCTAAGTTCATAGGAACGGCTGTAAAAATTTGACTGGGCAGTTACGGTTTCTTCTTCCACCATACGTTCAATCTTCTGGCAGATCGCTGTTCCGCATCCGTTGGGGAATAGACCCATCATTTTTCCGCCGCCGGTATAGATCAAGCATTCTCTGATATGTTCCTGGCAGATGATTTCTTTTATCTTTTCGCAATTTGTCATTTCCAACAATAGGCTGGCGCCGCGGATTTCCGGAATTTTATTGGTTTCCAGATAGTATTGTTTGATCTTAACCAATCCTCCCTTTATGAGATCGGCTTTCAATCCATATAGATCGGAATCTCTGTATTTGTCTTGCCCGATACCGTTTATCATCATCTCGATCTGTTCCATCTCAGGTATTTCTTCTACATGATCTGTTATCTTCCAGGTGAGTCCCAGGAGACGGATCTGCTCTTTTTGCGTTTTCTGCTCCGTTAGGGCGAGCGTTTTGAGAGAATCGTATTTGATCGCATACAGGCATGCTGTCCGAAAACATATGTAATCACGAAGCCGTGTGCATCTTGCTGTAATCTCGCAAGAATCTGGGAGATATGGGAGATCCGGGAACAGATCCAAGTCTTTTTCTCCGCCTGAATGGTAAAAAATCTCTTCTATTGCTTCAAGGTTATTGTTTGCTATATGCTTATCAAGCATTTCTTTTCCGGTTTGATAGATTCGGTCGTAATCCGTGTCAGATATATAATATTGAGTTTCTGTGACGAGATCTTCCCAATATCTGAAACCAGAATGTTTTTGGTCCTGTGTCTTTTTCGCTGTATTCTTACTCTGGGTTTTCTCACAGTACCAGTCGATATACTTCATGTTTCCATACCTCCTTGCCCTCACTTTCTTGTTTGATATTCTCGTTCTGTAGATCAAGATGTGTATTCTGACATCTGTTGGAATAAAAAATGGCAAGGAAACAAAAGCGATTTTATGCTCGCTTATTTCCTTACCATTGATAAACCATTTTCAGTATATCATATTTTTTGACAATTTGCGACATGATATTCCGGGGTTTCATTTTCTGTTTTCATTTTCGCCAATCCTGACTTTGAGGGCGGAGGATGTCTTCGCTGTGTTGAAAGGCTTCTTGATCAGGTTTTATAGTGTTGCTCTTGCGGTAATTATCGGATACGTTTATACTAAGAATATGCATAGAAAACCAACAAAGAATGAACTTATGATCATTATATTAAAGAATATATAGCTTATACGGTTACGGAGAGTCAGAGGATGCCTTATAAGTTGTCATAAATCCTGATGGGAGAAAGATGAAGGGGGATGAAAATGAGTAATTATAAGGGTAGTGTAAGGAATAGGCTTTCGGTTCCTGAGGTGGGAGAAGCTGTGAGGGGAGATACCGAACGGCATTATAAAAAGAAAAGAAATGATTCCCAGAAGCCTTATGATAAAAAGAAGAAAGGTAAATATCAGGAGAAGTCTATTGGGACGTCTTTTGGGGAGTTATTGAGAGGGATTAAGATAGAGTGAATGAGATAGGTATAGTTGGCTGCTTAGCTTGTAAGTTGGGATCGGTAAGGAACTGTTATGGAGGATTTGTATTGTGAAATGAAGAGTTTGACCGGGGAGACATGTCTCGTAGAGGGCATGTCTGCTCGATTAAGGGGTTTTTGAGAATAGGTGGAAAGTTAAGGTTGAGATTGGGGATAGAAGGTGTATAATGTATAATATAAAATGTTAGATGGCGTGGTATGGTGGATATTTAATGATTTTTTATGTTTAAAAGGAACGAGCCAAAAAATGGACGAAAAAAGTGAATTATCAGAATATTCCGTGAATTACTTGCGAAAATGAGGTCGGGAAGGCTTGTAAATAGGGGGGTCCAGAGGGGACTGTAGAAAAGAAAGAAGCCCGAAGAAGGGCATTGACACACTGCGACTGCTACTCGCGTGCTATTCGCTGGCGCGTGTAGAAATGAGAGAAGCCCGAAGAAGGGCATTGACACACTGCGACTGCTACTCGCGTGCTATTCGCTGGCGCGTGTAGAAATGAGAGAAGCCCGAAGAAGGGCATTGACACAGCCAATACTTTCTCTAAACTGTTATCGAAATCATCGTAGAAATGAAAGAAGCCCAATGAAGGGCATTGACACACATAAATCTTGATCTACAATCGTAATCTAAAAAGTAGAAATGAAAGAAGCTTGATGAGGGCATTTATACTCTTCATTCTCATCTTTGACGCGACATTTAGGAGAGAAAAGGACAATGTAAGTTGATTCGCATAAAAAGTTTATCAAAGTCTCTTTTCAACTCCTTTATGGATGGATTCTGTCCAGAACTACAGACTTGTCCTTGTTGTGGAACAAAAGGAGATTGCCAGATTCTTGTTTATTATGACCGTTCACTGGTCGATTTTATAAATGGTGTGCCAGTTTGTCATAGCCTCTGTATTGTGCGTCTCATCTGTACTTGTGGACATACCCATGCTGTCCTTCCAGATTTTATAATCCCTTACGTTAGTTATGGTTTGTTTTTCATTCTTCGTACTTTGGCAGAGTATTTTCTGCATATTTGTATAGTAGAGAAGCTTTGTGACCGCTTCTTCACTTCTCGCTTCCGGTAAATAAGCAGGATATATTGAAAGAAGAGATTAATGCGGGGGCTAAAGCACAGTCTATTGCAGAAAAAATGATGGAGCTTCGGAAACAACGGCGGAATATTGATAAAACTATAAGAAAATATGAGAAAGAACTGGCAGATATTTTTGATGACAGTCAAACAGATAGTATGGAAATCAAGATGGGATTATTGATTCGTAGAAAGAATGGAGAAAAGACAGAATGGGTGATTGAGTTATGATCTTCTATTTTCAGGATGATTGGTTTCTGGAGAGCCAGCATGAAATATTGTATGAAAAAGGTGGATAAAGAGAAGAGTGATGAGCCGTTTTATAATAGAGAAAGAGACTGAAAAATAGAAAACCATAGAAAAGTATAGGGCGTTTTTGTGCAATTGTCTATTATAATAGTAATTTTCTAAATGGAAAACTATATCTTCATCTTGAGCATATTCCATGATATAATTATCCAAACAGACTATCGTAACGAGGGAAATGTATGGACGATTTAGCATTAAACTATCAAAGTGATTTTAATGCCATTCTGCAAATGATAGCAGATGTCCGCCGGAAAGCAGCCTATCAAGTGAATGCCACAATGATTGACCTTTATTGGGGAATTGGAGAATTTGTTTCCAATAAGGCCGTTCAAGATGGCTGGGGGACGTTCTACCGTAAAGGCACTTTCTGAATACATTGTGACGCAGGAACCAGGGATTAGAGGCTATTCCCCACAGAATATCTGGCGCATGAAGCAGTTCTTTGAAACTTATTGTGACAAGCCAGAGTTAGGAACTCTGCTAAGAGAAAATACATGGTCAAATAATTTGCATATCATGTCAAAGACAAAATCGGATGCAGAGAGATTATTCTATTTGAAGCTGGCCTCTCGGGAAAAGTATAAAGCAAAAGAACTGGAACGGCAGATTGACAGCGGATATTATGAGCGTTTAATGCTATCAGACGGTAAGGCGCCTTCCGCCATATCCCAGGCTGCGCCTGCGAACATAATCAGGGACATGTATATGTTGGAGTTTTTAGATCTGCCCGAGCCTTATAGGGAATATGATTTGAAAAAGGCCATTTTGAAGAACATGAAAAAGTTTTTACTGGAAATTGGCAGGGATTTTATTTTTATGGGGGAAGAATATCATCTTCAAGTAGGAAAGAACGACTATTATACGGATTTAATCTTTTTTCATAGGGAACTACAATGCCTTGTTGCAATTGAGTTGAAAATTGATGATTTCAAACCGGAATACCTGGGAAAAATGCAGTTTTATCTTGAAGCGTTAGACAGGGATGTAAAGAAGCCCCACGAAAATCCCAGCGTTGGTATTATTCTTTGCAAAAGTAAGGACGAGGACGTTGTTGAATATGCTCTGAGCCGGAATATGAGTCCAACCATGATTTCCGAATATAGGACGAAACTAATCAGCAAGGAAATCTTACAAAAGAAACTTGAGGAATTAACGGAAATGGTGGATGAGGATAAAAACTCTCAATGATGTTGAGAGTTTTTAAAAAAATCAATTTATTATGTTAGTACAAAAATAGCAGGGGATTATAATGAGCCTCTGCTATTTTTATAACCTCAAGGTAATATAAGGAGCAAAGCGATGCTGACATTTCGGACCAACTTGGCCCGAAGCCGGGTTTGGGGGTGCTGTGCGCCGGTGGCGCACGTCCAGCACCGACCGGAGCGACAGCGGAGACCTCCCCAACAAGCAGATTTTGCGTTCTGGCCGGAAGGCCAATACATCAAAAATAGCAACTGTGGCCACAGTTGCCCTGCTTGCCATTTAACGGAATCCTCGATAAACGGTACAAAATGTAGTGTAAAATAGTTTGTGTCTTTGGAAAAAAATGGCTCCTTTCTCCGTTTCTCTAGCCTTCTTCAAGCCTTCGGCTGCTGCTCTCATTACAATCAACTCTTTCTCATTCATGGCATTTAGCAGGATATCAATCTGCTTGTGGCAACTGCTTTCTCCCTGACTGCTATCCGTATGAATGAATTGGTCTACCGAAATGTCAAACATGGTGACAAGTTTAACAAAAGGGAGAGAAATTCCAGGATTTCAAACACCTCCGGGGCGGTGAGGAAAAGGCAAACCCGAAATTGACCGCCTATCAAGTGGAGCTGGCACAGGTAGAGGCGGAAATTGAAAAGCTTCTTGATACGCTGACCGGGCAAACGTTACCCTGCTTGCCAATGCCAACAAGAAAATCGAAGAACTGGACACGCGCCGCCAGAAAATTGCAAAAGCGATTGCCGACTTATCCGTGGAGACCATTTCCCCGCAGCAGATTGATTTGCTGTCCGACTATCTGGACGACTGGGAGAATATCAGTTTTGAGGATAAGAGGAAAGCCACGGACGGCCTGATTTCATCAATCAGCACAACCAGCGAGTATGTAAAAACAGAGTGGAAAATCTGACTTTTCCACTCTGCATATCTGAAACATTTCTTTATATCGTTTGTGGCCCCTTGTACACTGATGTTTGGGTTACATAATGTAGATTGCATAGATATAAAATCGAAATTCTTGCATGGAAAAAGTAAAGATTGTGATTTGGGGTAGAAAGTGTATAATATATAATGTGGAGTGTTAGATGGCGTGGGA
>NZ_KE159792.1:24939-25674 GCF_000403455.2 Dorea sp. 5-2
GAAATCATCGTAGAAATGAAAGAAGCCCAATGAAGGGCATTGACACACATAAATCTTGATCTACAATCGTAATCTAAAAAGTAGAAATGAAAGAAGCTTGATGAGGGCATTTATACTCTTCATTCTCATCTTTGACGCGACATTTAGGAGAGAAAAGGACAATATCTCTAAAAGTTTTTTACACACAAATGTGGTTGCCAAAAGGAGTTTAATTCACTTTAAGGCGCTGGTATTACCGACATATATTATGATAAGAAAAAATACTCTGTTTTGTAAGTTGATTCGCATAAAAAGTTCATCAAAGTCTCTTTTCAACTCCTTTATGGATGGATTCTGTCCAGAACTACAGACTTGTCCTTGTTGTGGAACGAAAGGAGATTGTCAGATTCTTGCTTATTATGACCGTTCACTGGTCAATTTTATAAATGGTGTGCCAGTTTGTCATAGCCTCTGTATCATGCGTCTCATCTGTACTTGTGGACATACCCATGCTGTCCTTCCAGATTTTATAATCCCTTACGTCAGTTATGGTTTGTTTTTCATTCTTCGTACTTTGGCAGAGTATTTTCTGCATATTTGTATAGTAGAGAAGCTTTGTGACCGCTTCTCCACCTCTCGCTTCCGGTAAATAAGCAGGATATATTGAAAGAAGAGATTAATGCGGGGGCTAAAGCACAGTCTATTGCAGAAAAAATGATGGAGCTTCGGAAACAACGGCGGAATATTGATAAAACT
>NZ_KE159792.1:26747-75389 GCF_000403455.2 Dorea sp. 5-2
GCATTGACACACAAATTCTACACGTTTTTCAACGGTTCCTTCGTAGTAGAAATGAGAGAAGCTCGAAGAAGGGCATTGACATCTTCTTCCTCTTCCTTTATTGATGGGTAGAAAGAAGGAGTTCTATGAAGAACACTGATACTCTTCGTTCTCGTCTTTGACTTGGCGTCCAGGAGAGTAGAAAAGAGAAATGAAAGAATAATTGGATTAATATCAGCAGTAATGATGTCGTCAAGAAATTTATTCAAATGTCTGACAATCTTACAACCAAACGAGAGATTGAAAAACTGCTTGCAGGTGAGAAAGAACGTTTAGAGTCCTTTACTTATGACAGGGTATTTAACACAGCGTGAAAGGGTTGATACAAAGCGATATAAACTTGCGATACCAAATCTGGCAATCCGGGATATTTTTCAGACACAGATTATGGAATATTTCCAAGAAAACGTCAAAAAAAGATCATCATATATATGATGATCTAAAACTTCTTTTCCAAGATAGCGTTTTGCTCCACTCAGATATGCGTATAGCTTTTTTTCTAATATTTCCGTAGATTGGGCAATCAATTTATCCGCCGTTTCTTCTGCCGTGCGAAGCTCTGCCTGGATATCTAACAGGCGGTTTTCAGTCACTTCTTTATAATTTCGCAGCAATGCAATCTTTTCACGTAATAGATTAATATGATGCGGAGATGGATTCGAGAGCTGTTTAAGTTTGTAGTATTTGTGCTGTGCTTTATGTAAACGTTTTTTTAAACAACGAAGCTCAAATTCACATCTAATGATTTCATATCGGACAGCTTCTATACTGTCTTCCATTAATTGTTTCATGTTGGAGACATACCTTTTGTGCATGATAAGTTCGCGACGGATATTATCGGATGTCAGGCGACCGTTTACTATTCCGATATAGCCGTTTTTTCCATCATTTCGGCCGCGGATCCACATGATCGGATCAGATTTTTTATGGACAGGTAATTTCACATTCTGCATCTTTTCGATATATTTATCTAATCTTTTATACATATTGACTGATCCTCCTTACTGTACACCGAATAATAAGTAACCAGCCATATAACTTGCCTGATTTTCCATCTGCGTCGTTGTTCTACACTCCGTTACGGTCCGTGCTGAACATGTGCCGCTGGCACATAGCACCGTCAATCGGCGCAGCACCCACTACGCCTCATTCCTCCGCCTTGCATATGAAAAAACATTCTGCGTTATATGGCTGGGAACTTATTTTCGGTGTACTAGATAATTACCAGATTAAGAAGTAATTGTTATTGATTACATGAATCAGCATAATATAAGAAAAAATAAAATTTTTTAACAAAAAAAGCATCTTGAGAATAAGTGTATATATGATAAAATACACTTATGGATATGTGGAATTAAGGAAGGAAATATACGGCGGTAAGACAAGAACTATACTGACATAAGAAAGTAAGGTGATACTGATGAACAGAACCTTTAATATAATTGGCACCTGCTATCCGGAAGAGCATTATATGGTAGATATGGAGCGTCGATTGAAAGAGATAGAAAAATTGGTCGATGATAGGAAATATTTTACTATAAACCGGGCAAGGCAGTATGGGAAGACTACCCTTCTGAATCTCATGGTGCAACATCTTTCTTCGAAGTATCTGGTATTTTCTGTCAGTTTCGAGGGTTTGGGTGATTCTGCTTTTGAAAAGGAAGCTTCTTTTTGTGGCATGATCTGTAAATTGTTATATGATGCAATACGTTATGATGAAGTTCCGTCAATAGAAGATTCTGTAAAAAATATCATATATGAAGCAGTTTGGGATAATCGTATAGAAGATTTGTTTGCTCTCTCTGCTATGATATCTGAGATATGTGGTGGGGCCGGGCGTCCTGTTGTCCTGATGATCGATGAGGTCGATCAGGCAAGCGGACATAAGGTGTTTCTGGATTTTCTGGGTATGCTTAGAAGCAAGTATTTAAAAAGAACAACCCGTCCGGTTTTTCAATCTGTAATACTTGCCGGAGTATATGATATCAAGAATCTGAGACAACGAATTCGAAAGGACGAGGAGCATCAGTACAACAGTCCATGGAATATCGCGGCGGACTTTTGTGTGGATATGAGCTTTACTGAGGCGGATATTGCCGGAATGCTGCAAGATTATGCTGCGGATAGAAATGTGGAGATGGAGATTCATAGTATTGCGGCTGAAATCTACGGGTATACGTCGGGGTATCCGTATCTGGTGTCTAAGATCTGTAAGCTGATCGACGAAAACAGGGGGAATCAGACAGCAATGGACAGTTGGTCTAAAGAGGGCGTTACAGAGGCAGTAAAGGTACTTTTGAAGGAGCCAGGTACGTTGTTTGATGATATGCGGAAGAAGATCACGGATTATCCGGAATTAAGGAAGATAATCTATGCGATTCTTTTCAGGGGAGAGGCGTATCCGTATAATCTGGACAATTTTGCCATTGATATAGGAGCAATGTTCGGCTTTATTGCTGATCAGGATGGACAGGCGGTGATTGCTAACCGGATCTTTGAAACAAGGCTGTATAATCTCTTTTTATCGGAAGAGATGATGAAGAGCATTACGTATCAGACCGGCGAACTGGAAAAAAATCAGTTCATAAAAAATGGAATGCTGGATATGGAATTCATTCTATCTGAAACCAATTATTAATGGTGTTGGGAATTATTATATTGAAGCCCAGACAAGGGATCAGACAAGGACAGATGTTATTGTGGATTATATGGGAAAGCAGTTTGTGATCGAGGTCAAGATATGGCGGGGGGATGCATATAACAGAAGAGGGGAGAAACAACTGACAGAGTATCTGGATTATTATCATCTGAATTACGGATATTTATTAAGCTTTAATTTTAATAAGAATAAAAAAGTTGAGATGAAGAAAATAGTTATAGAAGACAGGACAATACTGGAAGTTGTTGTATAGACATTGTGGGAACACAATCAGCCATGGGAAACTATATTAAATAGTCTCCGCCCCCAAATCTCAAAATAAGTAATAAGCAAAAAAGACTGCCGCAAAATGTAAAGATTCTACGATATATGCTGTGTAATTATCACCATAATTACGCAGCATATATTGTATGAACCAGCCATTTTGCAGCAGCCTTTTTGGCTATTTCTTACAAAATTCCCAGATAAGCTGCAGACAGCCTAAGTGTATTCATGATCCCGCTGATATGTGTACGTTCCATTCCATGAGAAGCATGTACGCCGGGACCGATCAGCGCGGCACGCGCATCATAGCCTGCTTTCCACAGTGCGGAAGCGTCAGAGCTGTATCTTGGATAGATATCTGTGACAGCGTCAATCTCGTGCTCTTTGGCAAGGCGCACCAGACGGCTGGTCATCTCGAAATCGTAAGGACCGCCGGAGTCTTTGGAGCAGATGGATACCTGCTCTTCCGTACAGCTCAAGTCTAAGCCGACACATCCCATGTCTACGACAAGAAGCTCTTGGATGTCTTTCGGAAGGGTTGCTCCGCCGTAGCCGATCTCCTCATGGACAGAGAAGCACAGATAGCTCTTTTTCTTTGGTTTAAGGTTCTGTTCTTTCATGATCTTAAGAAGAGTAAGGAGGATAGACGCGCAGCCTTTATCATCAATGAATCTTGATTTTAAGAATCCGCTTTCTGTAAATGTGGTCTTCGGATCGTAGCATACGAAGTCGCCCGGACGGATGCCAAGAGCCTCTACGTCTTCTTTGCTATGTACGATTTCGTCGATACGTACCGCCATATTCGCATCGTCTCTCGGGCGTGTCGACGCATCCGGGAAGACATGTATGGCAGGTGACAGGGACAGGATCGTACCGGTGTATACCTTGCCTTCCATTGTGTGGATCCGGCAGTATTCGCCGTCCAGAGTAGGAAGGATCGGAGAGCCGACAGCTGTAAGCATAAGGTGCCCGTTGTCAGTGATAGAGCGTACCATAAGCCCCAGTGTGTCAATGTGTGCGGACAAAGCTACGGATTCTTCGTTGTTCTCGCCCTCCACGGGTACGATCACATTGCCCAGATTGTTGCGGTATGCAGGGTAGCCCAGTTCCTTTGCCGCCTGAAGGACGAATTCCGAAGCCTTATCGGTATAACCGCTGGGACTGTCGATCGCAAGCAGAGAGCTTGCTGTTTTGATGAGAGAATCTTCGTACTGTTTGAATTGCATAGATAAGTACCTCCTTAAAATTTATTATATTTTTTATTAAAAAAGGATAATTTTTTATAAATAATTACTCTATAATGGATAAATTATTATTGCAATCTATAAATTAATATGTTATATTGATAACATAAAGTACATTGTTTACAATCTACAATAAACAAATGCAAATGTCAAGTCAAGCTGTAAATTTATACAAAATTTTACGGCGCTGAGGAAAGAAAGGAGAAATGGATGGGAACTCTCATATCTAGTACCCAAGGATTATTATTTGTTATTTTCTTAATGGTAGCATTTTCCTTATGGCTGCAGAAATATAAAGTATGCAGGTCATTAGGTCCTGTACTTACGGTCGTAGTTATAGGTATCGTTCTTTCTAATACCCATATCGTACCGATCTCACACGAGTTATATGACTCAATCTCTACATATTGTGTACAGGCAGGTATTTCGATCTGTCTGTTAAGTATGAACGTTACGGAACTTAAGAAGTTGAATAGGGAGCCGGTTATAGCGTTGGTATCTGCGATCGCATCCGTGTGCCTTGTTGCGATCGTTCTTGGGATCATCTTTGCACCAAGAATGGTTGAGGGATGGAAATGTGCAGGTATGTTCGTAGGAACTTATACAGGCGGTACACCGAACCTTACGGCGATCGCTACAGGTGTTGATTGTTCAAGAGAAACTCTGGCAGCGGCGAATGCGGCGGATTACGTTGTATCTACGCCTCTGATGGTAGCGATGTTTGCAGCGCCGGCATTTTTCAAGGCTTCTAAGAAATGGAATAAATTATGGCCATATTCATTTAAGCCGGAAGAGCTGGACGACGGCGAGACAGAGCCATTGATGGCTGATAAGAAGTGGGCGATCAAGGATATCGCATGGCTTCTGACGATTGGTTTTGGTGTTGCATTTGTTACGACGATGATCGCGCAGAGAATATTCCCGGATGCTTTCTGGAAAGCAGGAAGACTTCTGATGGTAACGACAGTTTCAATCTGTCTGGCACAGCTTAAGCCGATCAAGAAGCTGCGCGGTAACCTCGACCTTGGACTTTTTATCTCTTTGTGCTTCCTGGCAACGATCGGATTTGCTGTTGACCTGAAGCAGTTCATCGGTTCGGCATTCTTGATGACACTGTATGTATTCTTTATGCTGATCGGATGTACGGTACTGCATTTCCTTGTTTGCCGTCTCTTCAAGATCAGATATGAGTACGTGCTTTTATCTATGGTTGGATGTATCGTAGACGGACCTACCGCGTCTCTGACGGCAGCCGGCGGAAATTGGAAGTCATTGATCAATGTGGGATTGATCATGGGGGTAATTGCCGGAGCGTGCGGTAACTATGTTGGTATCTTTGTCGCCTATGCCGTGAAGGCGATATGTGGATTGTAGCTTTTAAAGCGGTGAGTTGTAGATCATGATTTTTGCAGAACAATGTGCTTACAGTTAATGAACCGAATAAAACAGCCCTTGGCAGACATCGCTGCGAGGGCTGTTTTTCTATATGTACCCGGTGGGCGCCGTGTTCTAAAAATAAAGTTTTAGTTAAAGTTTTGAAAGAAATATTCCAGAGGGGCGGTTCGTATGTTAGAATAAGTAATATTACGAAATACGGTAGAAAAAGGGACTGGCTTATGGGAAAACTAAGATTTCAAACATTACGGGAAAAGGTTGCCGAAGAGATTCGTCTTAAGATCTTGAATCAGGAGCTGACTCCTGGGATGAGGATTATCGAACAGGAACTCTCGGATGAGCTTGGGGTAAGCCGCGGACCGATACGGGAAGCGCTCAGGCAGTTGGAACAGGAAGGCATGATCGAGTATACAAGGAATATAGGGTGTTCCGTGCGGGAAGTCACCAGGCAGGATGTCTATGAGACATACTTGCTCCGTTCCAGTTATGAGATTCTTGCAGTCCGTTTATTTGACGCGCAGTTCACGGATGAAGAGATTGCCCGGATGGAAGAAGCGGTGGAGCTGATGAAGAGTCTTACAATAGAGAATTATAGTAATGTAGTTGCTTATGGATGTATGCTGCATGCCGTGATCATAGAGAAGGCAGGGTTGGCGCGTCTGACGAAAGCGTGGTGCGACCTGGAATATGGGGAGATATTCAGTTGTAATGCGGGGTATACGGATAAGATGTCGGTCATTAAGAGGCAATATCCGATCCATAAAGAATTGGTTGAAGTCATCAAGACACGTGACGTAGAGAAGATCTGCAAGGCGATTTCAGAACACTATATGCTGACGGTCAAGCGTCTCGAAACAGATAGAAAAGACGTACAGGCAGAAAAACAGGACGGACAATAAGACAGGTTACGTTGAGGCTTTTTCTCCTGTGCAACCGGAAGCATAGACAAAATACTGTTCAGAATGACTGTATCAGGCGGATTATGGGAAAAATAACCACATAAGCAAAAAGAAGGTAATTAAGTAAGGGGATATTGAAGGAGACAATTTATGGAGTTAAGCAGGGAGACAGTAAGCAAGATCCGGGGATTGATTGTATTTACGGCGCTGACGACGGCATGTTTGTGGAAATATGATGTGGTGGTAGGGGCATTGGGCTTCGTGTTTCATATCATATTCCCGTTCATTCTGGGCGGTGCGATCGCATTTGTGCTGAATGTGCCGATGAATTTTATCGAGCGGCATCTTTTTAGCGAGAGCCGGGTAAAAGGCAGAAGCTATATGAGGAAGATGGCGCGTCCGGTCAGTATGCTGTTGGTGATATTTGGTGTGATCGGCGTCGTAGGCATCGTGATGTTTGTCCTGATCCCACAGCTTGGGACTACATTTGCCAACCTGGGATCGAGCATACAGGAATTTATCCCCAAGGTGCAGGGATGGGCGGAAGAAATGTTCCATAATAACCGTAAAGTCATGGAGTGGGTGGACAATCTGGAGTTTGACTGGAACAAGATCATGGAGACGGGGATCAATTTCTTTCGAAATGGAGCCGGAAGCGTGCTGGATTCGACGATCACGGCGGCGAAGAGTATCGTGAGCGGTATTACGACTTTCTTTATTGCATTCGTGTTCGCGATCTATATCCTGCTGCAGAAAGAGAAGTTAAGCCTTCAGGCGAAGAAGGTATTGTTTGCATTTACAAGGAAGGGACGTGCGGAAGCGGCGCTTGAGGTATTGTCTCTGACTTATAATACGTTTTCAAGTTTCCTGACCGGACAGTGTGTGGAAGCGGTCATCCTGGGAAGTATGTTTGTTGTGGCGATGGCGTTGTTTCAGCTTCCGTATGCGTTGCTGGTGGGGATTGTGATCGCGTTTACCGCGCTGATACCGATCTTCGGGGCGTTTGTGGGATGTGCGGTCGGCGTGTTTATGATATTTATCGAAGATCCTTTTAAGGCTTTGGTATTTGTCATGCTTTTCCTTGTCTTGCAGCAGATAGAAGGGAACCTGATCTATCCGCATGTTGTGGGGAATTCGGTCGGACTGCCTTCCATATGGGTACTGGCGGCAGTCAGCGTAGGGGGAAGCCTGATGGGAGTTGTGGGGATGCTGATCTTCATTCCCGTAGTATCAGTGATCTATGCCTTGTTCCGGGAGGTCGTGTATCTGAAGCTGCGGCAGAGGGAGATAGATCCGAAAGAGATTGAAGAGATGTAAGAAATCTAAAGATATAAAGGGCTGAGAAGAGGCTGCCGCGGAAAATTTGCATTCTGCGGCAGCCTCAGAAAGTTTATCTGGATTTGGGGCGATTCTTTTTGTATCATCGTCCGGCTGATCTGAGCAGGAGGATCAGAGCTTTTGGCCGGACCTTCTTCGGAGTAATCTATAACCCAGGCTCCACAAGACCGCATGGGCGGACAGCGCCATAAGCGCAGGGCGCAGAGCCTTCGTCTGTCCGTTCAGCAGATCCATGACACCATAGAAAGTTGCGCTTGACGGCAGTAAGTAAGAAAGCTTGAATATGATACTGCTGTCCGGCATCGTCAAATAGAAGAAGATTGGCGGAGCCTGGAACAGGATCATGAGGACCTTGATGTAAGCGATCCCCGACATCAATCCATCGGAAAAACAGCCGATCAACAGCCCCATTAAGGCTGAGATATAAGCCGAAAGCAAGATGATCAGCAGAAACGGTAATATATGTTCTATGTCTGTCCGCACGCAGATCAACGCTGTTATGATCGTGGATACCGTACCTCCGATGAATCCCAGAAGTGTTTTCTGTGTGATGTAGGAGCTTGCAGACATGGGAAGCACCTGATTGATAAATTCAATACCATCCTCTTTCTCGCCTATGATGTTCATAGCGTTAAACGTACAGCCCATAAACATAGCGGCGACCAAGGTCATTACGATCAGGAGGGATTTTAACCAGTCATTGTCTGACGCTGCCGGGATCATGGTTTTTGTGACGGATAACGTCTCTGTCTGATTTTTATAGATCTGCGGAAGTGTGTCTGCGATCACGCGGTTCATTTCCAATTCATCTCCGGAAATGAAGGTCTGTATCGCGCTTCCTGTTTGCAGAACGCCGATCATCTGTGTGGAGGGATCGTTTATCGCGGCACGCAGTTCTGTAAGTGAATCATATTGCGTGACCGTTCCGTTTGCCCCGAGCCATTCGACGGTATCGGCGTCCATGCGGTTTTCCAGAACGCCAAATGAGTTTTCGCTGATGGACTGAAGGCTTACGCCGGAAAGCAGACGAATGGCGATCCCGACAACGACAGGGAGGAAAAAGGTCAAAATACACAATTTGTCACGGCGGACGCTTTTGAGCTGATATTTCAGTCTTTCCATGCTCTACCCCTCCTTTGCCATTTCACGGTTTAAGGTTTGATACGAAAGCAGGAACAATAGAATGATCGTTCCGGCACAAGCCAAATAATACGGAGCTTTTGTCATCGGCGTCAAAAAGAACGCCCCTTTCATTGCTTCAAACAGATGATACATCGGGTGATATACGATCCAGTTCCACTTCATGCCTGTCTGCCCTGCCAAAAATACAGGCGTTGTCACGAAAATTGCAAGTATTAGATAAAACAGGGAAAACTGTTTGAAATCCGGCAGTCTGACAGCGCATAGAAATCCGACCAGCGCCATAATGAGTGATAAAATACCTGCATGTAAGAGGACGCCGGCAAGCGCTTCGACAGCTTCTGACACCCCCAGATTGATGACTGTCAAAAGGATCGTAAACACCAGATCGGAACACAGCAATAACAGCAGTTTGGATAAGATAAATACACCCCGGCAGACCGGGAGTATCCCGTGTACCCGTATCACGCCCATCTGTTTTTCCTTAAAGAGCATAGATGCAAGCCCTAAGAATCCGACTGCCGTCAATTCAAAGAATAAAAATTCCGCAGTGATTTCCCGCCGATTCTTCATTTCCCTGGTGTTGGCGCCGATTCTTTCTGCCTGCCCGTCTACATTTCCATGCAGGACGGCTTCGCCCCATGCCATGCGGTAGTGATCGGTGGTTTCCATGCCGCAGGACAGCATGTAGATCTCCGGCTCAGCATGGGACAGATCAATGCCCACAGAATATTGGTCGGCACAAGCCGCCTTAAGCGCCTCCCGGCTGTCCAGTTTTGTAACGTATTCCGAGACGTCCGGCAGTCTGCCCTGCGGATCATAAAGACAGACCGGAAATATTTTCTGATCCAACCTGGCATACACAAAATTGATATAGCCGGAATATAAACATAACGAAAGAAGCGCCAGCAGAAAGAATTTGCCGGATATCATCATTCGAAAATCTTTCTTCAGCAAGTGTGAAAATCCCCTCCACATTACGACAGCCCCCTCCCCGTATATTGAATGAACATATCCTCAAGCGTAGGCTCCTGAGAATGAACGCTGATAAGCTCATCATACGCGAACGGGATCCCCGCTTTCAAATCCGGCGCCTCAAGCGTCTGTTCTTCCCGTCTGCCCTGATACAGATAATCAATGACAATACTGCGGTTACTGTTTTTCTCCTTTAGATTTCTCGGCGTGTCCAGGACCGCGATGGTCCCATTCGAGATAAACGCCACTCTGTCGCAGAGCAGGTCAGCGTCCAGCATATTGTGTGTCGTCAGAAATACCGTCGTCCCTTTTTTCCGTTCCTTTTCTATGATCTTGCGGAAAAGAACGGCTCCGGAAGGATCAAGCCCGCTTGTGGGTTCGTCCAGAAACAGAAGTCTGGGGTTGCTGATCAATGCCCGCGCCATGCTGACGCGCTGGCGCATTCCCTTTGAGTAAGAGGATACCGGCTTATTCAGGAAATCCCTCTTGAATTCCAGTTCATCGAGCAATTCTTCGGCGTCCCGCCGTTGTTCCCTGGGATAGAACGAAGCAAAGTAGTGCAGATTGTCAAGGGCGCTCAGGTTGGTGTACAAATAAGGAAATTCAAACAGAACGCCGATCTTCTGAAAAAACGCTTGTGTATGTCCGCTTCGCATATCTTCTCCGAACAAAGATACCCTCCCGCCATAGCCCTTCAATATGCCGGTCAGGATCTTTTGTGTCGTAGACTTGCCGGAGCCATTCGGTCCTAAAAAGCCGAAGATCTCCCCATCCTCTACAGAAAAATCCAAACCATGTAACGCCTGCTTCTCTTTCCCATAAGAAAAGATCAGATTCCTTGCTTCGATCATTCGTCATCCCCCCACTTCCCATACTGCTCCTTCTTCTTTTCCTGCTGGCGCCTGTTCCACCATTTCATAAATTTGATCTTAAACGGGATAGAGACTGCCAATAATACCAGAAGAAGAATCCACCAATACCACTCTAAATCCATAAACATGATCGTTACCTCCTTGATCTGAGAGACTTGCCCTTTTGTTGAGGTAATCTTATAAAAATGCGGTGAAATTGGTGTGAGACTGCGGTGAAGTTGGTGTGAAATCGAAGCCTTTCTATATGGGATAAATGTTATCCGCCCAGATTTTCATCCCCCCACTGTTTCATATGTTCAAAAACGGGAATGAAACTTTTACCTAAGTCAGTAAGATTATATTCTACATGGGGAGGTACTTCTTTATAGTCATAACGAGTAATGAAGCCGTCGGCTTCTAATTCCCGAAGCTGTTTCGTCAGGCTTGATTCCGTAATATCGCCGATATGCCTGCGAAGCTCTCCAAAGCGATGTATATCCCGAAAGGCGATGTAATAAATGATTTCAATCTTCCATTTACCGCCCAAAATTTTTTGTATGGTTGAAACCGTTTTACAGCGCTCCACAGCCAATTTACTTTTTTTCATTTCTGCCGCTCCTTCCTGTAATGTTAAGACCTTCTAAGATAGTATATCATATTCTCAAAAAAATGTATCGTTTTTTGGAGGTACTACAAAAAAGTACAGTACTTGTAAAATCATTGTACAAAAGTATAATTAGTATAGATTACAGGAAACAGTGCAGAAGAGAAGAAAAGAAAGGAGATGTGATCATGCACTACACAGGAACAATCTGGCGGCCGCCATATGAAGCGGAATCACTTTTGTTAGAGGTGACGGCAGGCTGTACGCATCATAAATGTAAGTTTTGTACTTTATATAATGACCTGCCGTTCAAATTCAGGATGTCCCCTCTGGAGGATATTGTGTGTGACCTACAGGAGGTCAAAAGAGCAAAGAACGGCTGGAACGCCGGGCGTATTGACCGTGTATTTCTGACCGGAGCAAACCCATTCGTTTTATCCTATGACAAATTAGCTGTGATCGCAGAGTTGATCCGCAAACATCTTCCGTCGGTAAAGTCGATCGGCTCGTTTGCAAGGATTACTGATATTATGCCGAAAACCGATGCGGAGCTTGCAAGACTGCGGGCAATGGGCTATGACGGTCTGACAATAGGAATAGAAACGGGCGATGATGAAGCCCTGCGGTTTATGAACAAGGGGTATACTTCTGCCGACATCATAGAGCAGTGCCAGAGATTAGATCAGGCGGATATTCATTACAGTTTCTTTTATCTGGTGAGTATTTCCGGGGCAGGCAGCGGAGAAATCGGGGCAAAATTGACGGCTGATCTATGCAATAAGATACACCCCACGCTCATCGGAGCGAATATGCTCACGATCTATCCCGATTCTGAGCTTTATGCTGAAATACAGCGCGGGAACTGGAAAGAAGAAGGTGAACTCGAAAAATACAAGGAGATACGGACGCTCATTGAAAATCTGAAGATACCTGTCATCTTTGCGGCAATGGGCGCTTCCAATGCGTATCAGTTTCATGGAAAACTGCCGAAAGACAGGGAAAAGCTGTTGGCATTTCTCGATGAGATCATAGGAAATGTCAGTGAAGAAGAATTACAGCGGTATAGAAAAAGTGTTCATCATCTGTGAGAGAAAGCGTGGCAAGCAAAGTTGGCAGAAGATATATTTTTTGAATAAAAGCATATTGAAAAGCATTTTCGCATATGCTATAATGCCAATAGGCAAAAGAAATGAAAAGTCCACGTTGACGAAAGAACGAATCCCCCGGCCGTAGTGACGTACAGTCGAGGGATTCTTCTTTACTTTTTATACTGGCAAAGCACCCAGTAGGTTATTTGTTGCTCTTGTCATTGCTGTCTAACCATTTGATGATGTAGTGGCAAGCTACACCAGCCGCGACAGCGAAAAAAAAGGAAATGAAAAAATCCAACGTTGACACCTCCTTCCTGTTGCCAGGTTTCGGTGAGCAACACAAAAATTATAACACAGTGCTTGACGTTATTCTATCTTTTCTCACAAGATTTGAAGTGATTTTATTTCATAAAAGGAATAGAAAAGTAAAAAACAACGCCACCCGGCTGATTCTCCGCCCCATAAGGCAGGTCCTGCATGGATAAAATCTGTGCCGCGATCGCAAGCCCCAATCCGGAACCGCTATACTTAGAATTTCTGGCACGATAAAATTTTGTCCAGATTTTTGACAGGCTTTCCTGCGGGATCGGCGCCCCCTGATTAAAAATCGAGAAATTCAGCCTGCCGTCATTTTCTTTCAGCGAAAGCTTCAGAATACCGCCCGGACGGACATTGCGCTTCGCATTGACGATCAGGTTGTCCAATACCTGCTCCATCCTGCTTCGATCTGCGCTTACATATACCGGATGTTCCGGCAGTTCATACTGCAATTCAAAATCAGCGTCCGGGGTGTCGATCAACAGCCGTCCGGCGATGATTTCCAAAAATGCAACAAAGTCGAACCGCTCCGGGTGAAGCCTGACAGCCCCGGTTTCCAATGCAGATAGATCAAGCAGCGTGGTGATCAGACGGTTCATGCGTTCTGTCTCCGTTATGATAACATCCGAATATCTCTGCCGTTTTTTCTCGTCTGTCTCGTCCTGCAAGCCTTCGGCATAGGCACGGATCACACCCAATGGGGTTTTCATCTCGTGGGAGAGATTGTCTGTCAATTCTCTGCGTTCCGCCAACAGGCGTTTTTTCTGCTCCACGTCCTGTTCTAATTTCAGGTTGGCGTCTTCCAGTGAAGCGAAGGACTGCTGTAGGTTCCGGGCCATCTTATTCAGGCTGTCCCCAAGCTCCTCCAATTCATCATTCGTATGGATCCTGCAAGGAGAGGAGAAATCAAGCCGAGACATCTGACGCGCGGTATGGCTTAATTCGGAGACAGGATCTGAGATAAACCGCCCCATCAGATAATCAAGCGCCAAAACCAGTGCCGTGACAAAGCACAGCCAGATTAAGAACGAAATATCCGGCTCGATCGGCAGGCGTGTGGTCACGATGTAAGAGACGATCAAAAGGATCCCGGCGATCTTGGAGACTATAATGATTTTTTTGCGGACAGTCCGCAAATGAAAGATGTCTTTTAGGTTCATACCGCCACCTCGAATTTATAGCCGGATCGAATCAGGGTAACAATGTGCCTGCCCTCCCCGCCCAATTTCTGGCGCAGGGTTTTGATATGGGTGTCAACCGTCCTGGTCGTTCCCTCAAATTCGTATCCCCAGATCCGGTTTAACAGCTGATCGCGGCTGAAAATCTGTCCCGGGTTTGCCATAAAGAAGTGAAGCAGTTCATACTCCTTATGCGTCAGTGCGATCTCCTGCCCGTCGGCAAAGACTTTATGAGAAGCCGGAATAAGAGAGATCCTTCCGGCGGTCATGGCATCGGCATCAGCCAACGTCGCAGAAGAACGCCGTAATAATGCGTTTGCTTTCGCCAGGAGCACCTTCGGGCTGAAGGGCTTTGTCATATAGTCGTCGGCGCCCAGATGATAACCTTTCAGCTTATCGTCCTCGCTCTCTTTGGCGGTCAGTATGATGATAGGAAGATCACTCATCTCCCGCGCCATCTTGCAGACGGCAAAGCCGTCAAGGTTCGGCATCATCAGATCCAGGATCATCAGGTCCATGGGATTGCTTTTCAGCAGCATCAACGCGTCGATCCCGTCGTCAGCCATAAAGCAGGTATGTCCTCCGCGCCGCATATACTCGGCAATGATTTCCTGTATATTCTTTTCATCTTCGACAATCAAAAGATTCGCCATAAATATGCGTTCCTTCCCTTCCCTGTTCTTTTTCTTCTAAAATATTTTGCTGTTATTCCTTTACCTGCATTTCATACTGTTCCCACGCTTTATCTGCTAGATCGGATAAATATTGATCCCATCCATTTTCCGGCGCCATCCCCTGTTCTACAACTTGCCGGATATCTGATATCATATCTCTTTCGGCATTAGTTACAAAATAGGCACCTTCCAATTCCTCAAAACTTTTTTCTATTGCCGAAATAACTTCATCTGGTCGATCGGACAGCCAATTACGAATCTCATTTTGTTCTGCCGGAATTCCCGTACTGCCGCCAAATATCTGTGGCATATATCCGGTTCCCTCTTCTTCTGCCGCCTTCTGCATATTATCGTTTAAAAACAGCATAAGAAATTCATATGCTTTCTCTTTATGGGAGCTGGACATTTCAACTGCCCCGTAGGTCATAATGGACGCCATTTTTCTTCCCTCTGTATCGGGGATAACTTTCACAATATTTCCTTCTCCTCCGAAATATGAACGAACTGGTTGGATTTGATATTGATCTTCGGCTGTGATCACGGAATCAGGCTCACTTTCCTGTTGGAAAGAAAAATAAGATTCCGAAAAGGATTTCCATTCTTCTTTATTAAATAAAACTTGACGTGTCTCATAATCTGCCGCCGGTTGAAACCATCGTCCGGATGTTAAATAAAGACTTTGCTTGAAACTCTTCTTCAATTCAGAATCATCAAGTGCTTGCACTTGCTCCAACCATTCTCCCAGAGTATTTCCTTCTATCTTTTCAATAGTATCACTTCCGGATAATATATAATAGTAACAGGAAAGCGGAATAATATATTGTTTGCCGTTATGTTTGCCTGCAGTTAAAATATTCATATTGTAGGTTGTATCTTTCCAATAGGGGTCTTGCTTCCATGTATTTATCCAATGACGCCAACGCGCCGCTTTGCATGGTTTGATATGGGTTAGCAAATAACTCTGATTTAATATCAGAGGCATCCGGGTCCGTATCCAATAGATATACATCCGCCCCTTTTCCGGCTAGGATCTGGGTCTGAAGCTTCTGGATTTCCGTATCTCTTCCGTCATCTTTAGCCGGAAGTACATTTATATTTATTTCTATATTTTCCGTTTTCATCATAAAATCAGCTACATCTTTTACTTCATTTTGGATAGATGGATCTGTGACGACCTCTAATACAGTTTCATTTTTTTCTTCTGCTTTTTTGCCGCATCCGCTCATTCCTGTTAGAAGTAATCCAATACATCCTAAAGCAAATATTCTTTTTCTGATATTTTTCATAATGACACCCCTCTTTTGCCATATTAAAGGGCTGTTTTACTGCATTTCAAAACAGCCCTTTAGATCATGTTCTGAGTACTTAGGAACTAAATTTGTCTTGTATACGATCCCATTGGAATCCCCTCCTTTCTCAATTAACAGATTGCTTATGTACATTATACGTTTAGCTTGTTGGTCTGTCAATAAATTAGATATGTATTTGGCTTATTACAAAAATTAAAGAAGTTAATTAGAAAATTCTAAGATAATTTCTGTTTATTCTTATTAGTTATCATACTTTTTCTTTGCTTTTTCTGCTTTTAAATAAAGAAACCCCAGTAATTAATAAGGTTCCAAACCATACGCAGGCAATCCATATCCCGTATAACTGGATCGATTTTTGATAGCATCCGCTGATCATTTGATAGGCTTCCTGGTTTCTCCAGGTTGTTCCTTCAAAAAATCCTCTGATCCCGTTTACATAAAACGGTATATCCAAGATCTGTTCCTTTGGAAGGAATTCTCTTGGTATACGAAGTGTCCCTGTCATAGAGTAGATCAATGTCAGGCAGATTCCGATTATTATAATTCCTTTGACTCCCCGTCCCCATTCTTTTTCCCAAAAAGCGCCGAGTTCTCGAATGCTGATGATCAAAAGTATCAGGCAAAGGGGCAATATTGCAGTTATCCGCGCAAGACTGTCTGTCTGCGCTGCCAGTTTCTTATGTGAAGACAGATTGAGACTTTCTCCGTCTATCTTTCTCCCGAACAGATTCCATGTAAAATCCGGCGTCTGACTGATAAGAACCGGCATTTCGTTGTCTTTCCGGATCTTATAACATTCCGGTTGTTCTAGGTATTCCACCTGATAGCCTGCAGTCTTCGCCATCTCTATATCTGCGTCTGTAAGAGGTTCCTGTAGTTTTACAAGCACTCCGTCCGGAAGGGAATGGACCATTTGCTGTATTTCCCTATTGATCCATAGATGGATCACGGAAAGTCCCACAAGCATTATCAACGCCGTGATCCACGCAATTGGAAAATCAATCTTTTTTCTTACCCTATTCATTCGTCTTCTCCCACAATTGTCACGATATCACCGTCTTCCAACGGCCATACGGAGTAATTTACGATCCTTTTTGAAGCGCCCTGTTCATTTCGCAAAGAACTTGTAACGACAAACGCCATATTTCCGTCTTCGGCGGCCGGATACTTTTCTTCTTTCACCGCTACCAGCTCTTTTCCAAACAGACCTTCTCTTTCTTCAATATAAAACAATACCATGCTGCCATTTTCATCTTTAAAACAGGAAAGGGGAATTTTTGACATATTTTCCATGCCATTTTCCGAACACGGGATTCCTCGTTCTATTTCTACTTCGATCCGCATCATCTTCTCGATCCTAAGGGATAAGACGGTACAAATTAAAAGCAGAAGGAATATCATACATCCGGCAATCCAAACTTTCTTTTTTTCCATCATCCATCAACTCCATCAATTCCATAACACATCTCTCAATCCGTCTGTCAATTCTTCGTGGTAATACAGGAAGAAAAACGTCACCGGAAGCAGACATAACAATCCGCAGACAGATTGAACTGCCATGCTATTATCCAGGACTCCTGCCAGGAATACCGAGAGGGGATAGTCCAGTTCTCCTTCCAGAAAAATGATCGGCTGTTCTACCATATTCCAGCTTTCGACAAATGTAAGTACAAACAGCGTCACAATAGCAGGCTTTATCCCCGGGATCACGATATAACGGACAATCTGGAACTGGTTGGCGCGATCCAGTCTTGCAGCTTCCAGCCATTCATCCGGTATCGTTTGGATTATAAACGTCAGCCACACGGTTCCGAATGGAGAGAAGATCCCTGGTATGACCAACGCTTTCCAACTGTTGAGAAATCCTAACTTTTCCATTAGAATATAATTCGGGAGTAAGGTGACCTGAACAGGCAGGATCATAAAAAGCGCCATTACCACAATCCAAAATCTTTTTCCGACAAGCTGATATTTCGCAAAAGCTGTTCCTGCCATACAGGAAAGTATCGTCTGCCCCGCGGAGATCAGAAGACACATTCCAAGACTTCTCCAAAATTTAACAAGATATCCGGGACTTTCCAGTAAAACTTCATAATATCCCATAAAGGATCCCCCTGTATTTCCGCCTTCCCACACTGAGCACACCAACATATAGATGACCGGATACAAGAAGATCAGTGATAGAATTCCAAGCAGCAAAATCCGTTTTTGCTTTTTCTTGACCATATCATTTCCCCCTTTCTACGATCCGATACAGCGCATAACAAATCCCTGTAAACAGAATAAGAAGTAATACAATGCTGACTGCGGCAGAAGAAATCTTTTGGTAATTAAGATTCTGAAAATTATTATTCATAAAATGCTGCAGCAGATAAATACTGTCATTTGGATAGTTCCCTCCTAAGAGAAAGGCTTCTCTATAACACTTGAAAGCATTCATTATGGAAAGTACGATCGTAAAGGTAATTGTCGGAAGCAGTATCGGTAAGGTAATGTATCGGAAAGACTGTACCTTTCCCGCTCCAAACAGAGCCGCGTATTCGTAATATTCTTTTGGAATCATCTGAAGCCTTGCAAAATAAATCAAAACATAATATCCCGTAAACCGCCAGCAATATAGGATGCAAAGTATCCAGAATGCCGCTGATAGATTCATCCAGTCTTTTCCTTCGCCGCCGAGTAATTCTACTACTTTGTTCCAGATTCCGGATGATCCCCACAAAAATTGTACTCCTAGTATCACGGAAGCGATCGGCAGTATCATCGGATACAGAAACGAAAGTTGGAAAAAGCGTACGCCTTTTGTTGTATTTTGAAGCGTAACAGACAGAAGCAGCGCTCCAAATAGTGTCGTCGGAACAGTCACAGCCATATAGCGGAGAGTATTCTTTACTGCAAGAAGAAACATCTCATTGGTATAAAGATCGCGAAAATTATCCAACCCGACAAACTCCCGCCTCCCGATCCCAAAAGAAACCGAATACCAGACAGTGATCAAAAAGGGAACAAAATAAAACACAAGAAAACCTGCCAGTGCCGGGAATGCAAGCAGGAAGCCGCTGTTTCTTTTTCGCATAGTCTTCCTTATCCTTTCTTAAATAAATTGATCTTCAAAAATTGATCTGCTAAGAATTATATATTTACAAATCATACTATTCTGAATAAATCGTTAGTGTTTTCTCTGATAAATTAATTATATCACATACAATTCAATAAGGCATGCTTTATTCTGACTAAAATACGTCTTTGATTTAAAATGCGGTGCAGTTCTTTGATGTTCGATAATGTCATCAACAGGGATACATTCTACGATGTCTATTGTGTTTGTTTCAGAATTTCCGTAAAAAAATTACGGAAGTCTATTGTGGAAGGTTGTAAAAGTGGTTATACTGTAATCATAGATTGTGTGTGCGAGTAATCTATATGAAAGGATGGCAGGAAAATGTTAAAGAAATTTACATTGAAAAATTATAAAAATTTTAAAGATGAAATATCTATAGATTTTGAAAATACTGCAGGGTATCAATTTAGTACAGATTGTATCACTGATGGAACTATCAGTAAAATATTAGTTTATGGTAGAAATGCGACGGGAAAAACAAATTTGGGAAAGGCGATGATTGATATATGCACAACAATGTTTGGCGGGCAGCGTTATGTTGATACAGGAGTTTTTCTTAATGCGGATTCAATGGATGAAGCGGCAACATTTTCATATGAATTTAGGTTTGAAAATGGAGAATTAGTGTATCGCTATGCTAGATTTTCTAATCAAGAACTTAGGAATGAAGAATTAATTATAGACAGAAAAATTATTTTTAGCTGTGATTTTGAAAATAATAAATTTGATTTTAAGAATCTAAAATATATAAATGCAGAAACAGCTAATATAGATAGGTATCTTCAATCCGTAGATATTAGTGATGATGAAGAACTTGAGGAGCCTAAGCTGCCATTTTTGAGATGGTTGATAAGTAATGTTGCATTGAGTAATGATTCTATCTTAATCAAATTAGCTAATTATGCAAGAAGAATGATTATGATTACAGCCGGAAGTGTAATGTTAAGGTTTCCAAGAAGAATGAATAATACTTTTTATGAGTTACTAGAGGATTCAAACAGATTAAAAGATTTAGAAGATTTTCTTAATGAAATGGGAATAGAGTGCAGATTAGTATTACAAAAATTACCAGATGGTCAGAGAGAGTTATATTTTAAACATGAGAAATTGGTGCCATTTTATGAAACTGCATCCAGTGGAACTTTAGCATTAGTTGATCTATATAGGCGATTGATTCCTAGAAATTGGATTCCATCTTTTCTATATTTAGATGAATTTGATGCATTTTATCATTATGAAATGTCAGAGAAAGTGATAAACTTTTTTAAAAGAAGATATCCTAAATGTCAGATTATTATGACTTCTCATAATACGAATCTGATGACAAATCGACTGATGCGACCGGATTGTTTGTTTGTTTTGTCAAGTGCGGGTACATTAACTGCGTTTTGTAATGCGACGGAAAGAGAACTGCGAGAAGGTCACAACCTTGAAAAGATGTACATCAGCGGGGAGTTTGATAAATATGAATGATTATCAAGGCAAGGTAAGAAAACGAAGCCAAAATTTGCTAATCGTAGAAGGACATCATGAAAAAAACAAGTTATTTTGGTTGATTTTTAAATGTTTTCCTGAAATCAATATCAATATGGATGAAATTTGGATTTATGGAACAAATGTTTATCAGTTATATAATGATATAGTGAAAGAGTATGGTGATGAGTGGTCAGAGGAAAATATGGATATTGATCTGCCATTTGTTATTAGTAAGAAACAATTTCCAGATAAACTTCGGTACAAAGAAGATTTCACAAATATAGTTTTAGTATTTGATTATGAGCGGCATGATACAAATTTCTCGGAAGAAAAGATTTTAGAAATGCAAAGATGTTTTGTTGATCCGGCTGATATGGGAAAGTTGTATATTAATTATCCTATGATTGAATCATATAGGCATTTATGTCAATTGCCGGATGGTAATTTCGCTGAACGGAAGATTACAGTATCATTGCAACCAGGAAAGGAATATAAAGCATTAGTAGAACAAGAATCCATATTGGGTTCAAAGGTTGACTTTCCACATAGAATAGATGATTTGCTTGAAAAGCATTTTGGAGTAAGTGATGTAGAAAAGAGGGAAAAATGTTGTAATGAAATTTTAGAAATATCTTCAGTAAATAGTATAGAAAATGTTATTGATAATGTATTACAAGGTGTGGTTGCAGAGCATATTTTATCGACAGCAAAATATCAGTTGGTAGACTGGGTTACAAAACAGGAGTATATACATATGAATCTAACGTATTGGCAGTATATAAGAGGTGTATTAAAGCATGTTATATATCACAATATTTCTAAAGCTAATAGGATTCAATATGGACAATATCAGATTCCGGAGAATAAATATAGGGAATATTTTGAAAGATTGGATTTGACTGAAATATTAAAAGTGCAGAATTTAGCAAGTAAAGATAATATAACGGGATTTATTTGGGTGTTAAATACTTGTATTTTTTTTATTGCAGAATATAATTTCAGGTTAGTAATGGATTAGAGGGATGAATGTCTGTACACACATCCCTCTTAAAAACTCTTATATTACGCGGTTTTTCTCTTAGCCAAAGTATCTCTTAAGAAGACCCTCGAAGGCTTTTTCGTGTCTAGCTTCAGATACTGAAGTACCTCTTAATCATCAAGCTATGCAACTTTTATATAATTGATTACTGAAATCTCCTGCATAAGCGATTTGGCTGTATTTACTAATTTCTCTAACTGTCGTGCTGTTTCATCTGAATAATACTTTGCGCCGCATTGCTCACACTCTTCACAGGGGACATTTTTAATGATGATTAAACATCCATTGCAATCTACAACATGAATGGTGATGGATTCTGTTAAATCAAAACTCTTACAATACATACACATTCGTCTTTCCTCATGCTTACGAAACACTCATGTTTCTTTGTGTGTTACGATTTTTCGCCGCTGATCGGAATGCTTTTCCATTGCGGGCGTGAGCTCAGGAGAATCTTCATCAAATACAATTTCTCTCTTTGCCGCTTCGTCTATCTGTTTGATTTGTTCCTCTGTAGGTTTTTGGTTTCTATCTAAAGTAACTGTCCGTATCATAGTAAATGTTCCTATCGTTTGTCTTGCGTTGCTTTTTCCAGATATTTTGTGGCTAAAGTTAGAAGTTGTTCTGCTGTTTGTATCTGTTGTGCTGTGATTTCTTTCGAAGCTATATAAAATGTATCATAATCGCTTGCATGGCGGATTTCTTCTGCTGTTATAATCTTTCTGCCAAGCTCTTTTGGAAAAATTTCTGTATGGATATAGTTTTTATTAAAATAACCGATTGTATCTTTGTGTCGTTTAAAAGAAATTCCTTCTTTTGCAAGAACGGCACAAATAGAATGAAAGATACTGTAATAAGCCCTGTTATTTGCGGCGCGGAATTGTTCAGATTCATAGGTCAGCTTTGCGGTATCTAAATCTTCTTTGGCTGTCTGCAAACGATACCTTGCTATATCCATTTGAGTACCAGTGTCTAAAGAATCAGGCTGTTTCATATAATGTTACCCCCTCTTTGTGAACATTTCTATAAAAAGGATAGGCAGAAACCCAATATTGGAAATGCTCTATATTCTTTACTATTGGCATAATCCAGATATCATGTTCTACATTATATTGAAAGCCAAGTTCCGATAGAGAATCCAAATAAGAATCTAACTTTTCATCTGGTAAATCTACCAGAATCATGATATCTATATCAGAATCTTTTGTATAATCTCCACGTGCATAAGAGCCATAAAGAATTACACTTTTTAAATGTGAACCATATATCCTTCGAACTTCCTTCAAATATTGAAGTAATAGTGATTGAACTTTTTGTGGCATGGTTTCCCTCCCAAAATATAATTATAATATTCTTTGATTGAAATAGTTTGTCTATTTAGATTAAATCTTTATCCATTATCGGTATACCATGTTTTTGATAATCTTCCATCTAGTTGCTGTAGGCAGATAAAATATCCACAAGATTAAATAATATTTTCTCTGATAAATCCTTGAGAGTTAATTGCAAGCTGTCTTTTCTCTAATTCCGTTTGCTTATGGTAAATATTGATATTTAAGCTCTTTCCCTTATAATAAATATAACTTAAATCAGAGTTATAAGCGTTTGTACTGTCTTTGCTGTCGGAATCATTTGATGATTCATTATTAGGTATTTCCGCAAGAACTCCTCGATATCTGACATATCAGGTAGTTGATTCATTCTTTTACATCTCCCCAACATTCATCAAAGCACCATTCTGGGTGAGATTCTAAACATGGAATAAGCTCAAATATTTTATGGCAGATAGCTCTTACATGATCAGGCGTAAAGGATAGTATCTCTTGAAAGCATTTTTGATAATTCAAATGTATGTAACATTTTCTTTTTCCTACGTAAGAGTATAGATTAATCATATCACATATCTTTGAATAAAGCACGTGTTATTCTGACTAGATGTCTGTCAAAACTATTCTGATTCCTTATAGCTGTATGCTATGTTTTCGGCGTAATACAGCTCTGCAAGACAATCATTGATTTCCAATAACCATTATCCAATTGATAAACACCGATGTCTTTCTTGTTGCTCATGTTAATTTCCTCTTTTAATGAATGTGAAATAAGGTAGGATTTAGGGTATCCATTTTATGGAATTTGTAGAAGTGAAATAAGAAGAAGGGTATCCACTTTTTACCACTTTTGGTATGGAAATTCTCTGTTTTTAAGCAAAAAAAGAGGACAGACAACAACTTGTCCATCCTCTTAAAACTCTTATATTACGCGGTTTTTCTCTTAGCCAAAGTATCTCTTAAGAAGTCCTTCGAACGCCTTACCATGTCTAGCCTCATCCCTTGCCATCTCATGAACTGTATCATGGATCGCATCCAGGTTCGCAGCCTTAGCTCTCTTAGCAAGATCAAACTTACCAGCTGTTGCACCATTCTCAGCGTCAACTCTCATCTCAAGATTCTTCTTGGTGCTGTCTGTTACAACTTCGCCAAGTAACTCTGCGAACTTAGCAGCGTGCTCAGCCTCTTCGTAAGCTGCCTTCTCCCAGTATAAACCGATCTCCGGATATCCTTCTCTGTGAGCAACTCTAGCCATTGCAAGATACATACCAACTTCTGAGCATTCTCCTTCAAAGTTTGCTCTTAAGTCAGCAACGATATCCTCGCTCACGCCCTTAGCTACGCCTACAACGTGCTCTGCAGCCCATGTTTTCTCACCGCTCTGCTCTTTGAACTTCTCTGCTCCAACGCCGCACTGTGGGCACTTCTCTGGTGCAGAATCTCCCTCATGAACATAGCCGCATACTGAACATACAAATTTTTTCATAGTAAATCTCTCCTTTTTTAATGAAATGATATATTATCAATATCAGTAATAATTACTGATATTAATTTAGCACAGTTATTGATAATTGTCAATCGTTATTTTGTGTTATTTTTGTGTCTTCACATTCCCGGCAGGTTCCATAGAATAAAGCAGTATGGGAAGTGATGGTTCCCTCGAAATGTTGGTTGGCAAGTTCATTCACACTCTGCATATGCTGTTCATCCAGCTCCAGATCATAGATCTTGCCGCAATTACGGCATACGACATGGTAATGAGGATCGATCCGTCCGTCGAAGCGGTCGCCGCCCTCGGGAGTTGAGATCTTGAGGGCTTCCCCCATATCGGCTAACAGATTCAGATTACGGTATACCGTGCCGAGGCTGATATTCGGAAATGCTTCCCTGATGTGCAGATATACGGTATCAGCGGTAGGGTGTTCCAATGTGTCAGACAGATATTCTTTTATGGCGGCTCTCTGCCGGCTGTATTTTAGATTTGCCATCCGGATGCTCCTTCCTGAAATATTTTTACAATAATATATGATTAATAATAATAACAATTACTGTAATCAGTATAGTGCATCGCTTTTATTCTGTCAACAAATAATTTTATTATGTAACAATTTGTAATAAATATTCTTCTAAATAATGTATTTTATGGAAGAATATACATGGAAAATGACGAATATTTTATGAATAAACGGGGTTGACATAAAGAATTCAGATGATATAATAATAGCGTAACATATGTAACAATTCTGTAATATTTACGAAAGATAAGAAAACATAAAGGAGGGAGTTTATGGGTTCTATTCTTAAAAAAGGATTGTTCCTAGTTACTACGACAGGAGCTATAACAGCATTTCCTGCTACGGCATACGCAGCCGATCCGGCGGCGGAGGATGCGTTGCCGCAGATGGGGATCGAAGAGGTGCT
The DNA here is from genome assembly GCF_000403455.2 of Dorea sp. 5-2. GTDB lineage: Bacteria > Bacillota > Clostridia > Lachnospirales > Lachnospiraceae > Sporofaciens. Next base: position 52,112 of record NZ_KE159792.1, read on the forward strand.
GAATAATTGCTATAATGCAGAACAGGAGATTGCAGTAGAGGATTATCTGGTGCCTACAGAGAAGGGTGAGTATTTAGATATGGCGTTTGCCAACGTGCAGTCGTTTCTCTATATCAGAAGTGAACCGACGACGGAAAGCGAGTGGGTAGGTAAGTTATATCCCGATTATGCCGCTAAGATCCTTGGTCCGGTGGGAGAGTGGACCAAGGTACAGTCCGGCGAAGTAACCGGCTATGTGTATTCCGAGTATATTATTATAGGAAATAACGCAGAGCAGAAAGCGCAGGAGATGGTGCAAAATTCCGAGGCTGAGAGCCAGGAAGAAGTGTTTACTTATGCCGAATCAAAGGAGGAAGAAGCAGAAAGGCTTGCCAGAGAAGCTGAAGAGGCGGCGGCAAGAGCACAGGAAGAGGCTGCGGCGAAAGCAGGTACAGGACAGGCTATCGTGGATTTCGCGTGTCAGTTTATCGGAAATCCGTATGTGTGGGGCGGGACAAGCCTTACGAATGGGGCGGACTGTTCGGGATTTGTCCAGTCGGTATTTGCACATTTTGGCGTCAGCCTGCCGCGTACGACATGGGATATGGAGCATGTGGGTACGCCGGTCAGCTACGACCAGGCGATTCCGGGGGATATTATCCTCTATAGCGGACACGTGGGGATCTATATGGGGAATGGCCAGATCGTGAATGCGATCAACAGTGCGAAGGGAATCGGGATATTGCCTGCCACTTATTCAAGTATCATTACGGTACGAAGGTTGATCTGATGTGCCATGGTGTCGGTGCGTTGGCGTACAGCCGGATCCGGAGATTTTCTCCGGATCCTTTTCATTATGAAGAACAGGAAAGATGAAGATGGATAGAATTGGAAAAGGCGATTATACAAAATGTTCAAAAATGTAATTTTATGTAAAAAAATGGAAAATAGAATTTTCCAAGTTTTCCACAATAAAAGAGCCGAAAAAGGTGGAAAAATAAGTGTTTTCAAGATTTTATCCACATTTTCCACATTAAATGTGGCGAATTTGGGGGATTACTCAGGGTAAGGAAAAGAACGGATGTTTTGTGAAGTTATGATAAAAATGGATTTTTGTCGAAAAAAACCGAAAAACAGGTTGACATTTAAGTCGTCAAATAGTTAGAAGAAATTGAACAGAAATGTTTACACAATGATAAAAAACGATTATAATGGAAACACTGAAGAGAAAAGGAGGCGTTATGATGGCACAGATTTCTAAAGACATGACGTTTGGGCAATTGCTGGAACAGTACTATGAGAAATGTCCGCAGGTTGTAGAAGTCCTGATGGAAGCCGGAATGGGATGTATAGGATGTCCGCATTCACAGATGGAGTCGATCGAAGAAGGTGCGATTGGACATGGTATTGACCCGGACCTGTTAGTTGAGAAGCTCAATGCGACAGTCAATGCTGCATTGAAAGCATAACGAATGGATATGAGAAATTAATAAGAGGGCTGCCGTAAATTATATTCTACGGCAGCCCCTGTTGTTCTGCAAAAATGATATTGTTACAACCAACAACCTGCATATTGAAATTATATCTTTGCAAGCTGCTGTACGGCGTCGGCAGAGAGGATCATATCACAGTGCTCCTCTAAAAATGCAAGAGTAGCTCCGGATGAAGACTCCAGCGAGCCATATTCTGACAGCATGTTACAGATTCGGTTAAAGTCCATGGCGGTATGGTCGGACTGTGTCAGCGCCAGGATGTAGACATCCTCGTCATGATCCTTGTACAAGGTATTGGAACCAAAGTATACCGGGCCTAAAAGGCGTGCTGCCTTTAGTACGTTATTCATGGTAGGGAACGAGAACAGACGCAGGATGTTCTTCTGCGGTTCTTCGGGGGTATCTTCTTTTCCATCCGATACAACGGAATTACTGATTTTCTCTTTTACTTTGTCCAGTAAATCAAGTAATGTATCAGCGCCGTCCAGTTTATTCGGAAGAGCTTTCTTCACAGCGTCCCACTCGTTTCCCGGGGACGGAGCAAATTTGGAGAAGCGCGTGTCGAGTTCTTCTGGATCCTCGACTTTCGTTATAATCAGCACGATAGAATCGGAAGAAGCCGGGATCGCCTCGATCATCAGAGGAAGATCTTCTGCTTCAAAACCAAACTCAAAGGCTGCTTGTTGCATCATATCGCGGAAAAGTGATTTAGCTTTTTCGGTTCCATAGGCGAGTTCGCTCAACTGAAGATGACGGGCAGCGAGATCGGCGCGCGTCAAGGTGCAGCGGATCTGATTGTCATTTATTTTTTCAATCTTCATATTCATCACTTCCTTCTAATGTAGTATATCATAGAAAACCTGGAATGTTCAATAAATTGTTCAATAAAATAAGTATAAAATAAAAAAGTACTTGCGAAAAGTTTCCGGTTCGACTATAATGACAATATCAGAAGATAGTTTTCCCCGATAACTACGTTCTTAGAACAAAGGAGGGAGAATTTTTTAATACGATTTTTGAATATGTTTAACATTTCTTAAAAAATAATCTATGAATCTATCAGAGACAATTCAGTGACAAATCAGGAAACAGCCGTTTCGGGCAATTTATCACACGGACTATTAACAAGGTATTTATAGTGTCAGGACTATCTTCTATTATTATTTTTGCAGCTGTGGCATATCGAGGTCATTGTATCACGGCATCTCCTCTGGCAATATATGCGATCACGGCCGTAGTTATCATCTGGCACGACAAGGAGGTTAGACTTGGAAAGTGAGGTTAACGTACAGCAGATGTTCAGGGAACTGACAGGATATGAGAAGAGACAGGTAGGGCTTGGCATCAACGGGATACCGGCAAGTCCTATGCAGATCGTGAATGCTCATATAGTACGTGAAGAGACAGCCTATATGAGGGATTATGTACTGAACGAAAAAGGCGATATTCAGGAGCTGTGGTTCAACAGTATTAATAAAAATTAAAACCGAAATGAACGAATACCCCGTAAAAATGAAGAAAATGTCGAAATAACTGATGACGTGTGCCGGGTGTTTTGCTATAATAGGGTCGAGTAGGAGGTGCAGCATGGAAGAAAAGGGCAGGATAAGCCGCACATTTTCAGACCGCCAGGGGAACGCCAGAAGACCTAGCCGTGCGTTAACAGAAGAGCAGCCGGCAGGAAGGCAAAGCCGTGCTCCGATGGGAGAGCAGCCGGCAGGAAGGCAAAACCGTGCTTCGATGGAAGGGCAGCCGGCAGGAAGGCAAAGCCGTGCTCCGATGGAAGAGCAGACATCAGGCAGACAGAAGAGGCAGGGTATCGCAGGCGAGCAGCCGGCGGGAAGGCCAGGCAGACAGGCAGGTGCAGGACAGCAGCCGAGGAAACGTCGGATTCAAGATATGGGAACCAGAAAAAGAACACAAGGACAGGCATCGGGCAGACGTACGCCGGAGGGACAGGAGCCGGGTGCAAGAAGGCAGCCGGAGCAGAGGAACGGAAGCAAGAGGCAGGGAAGAGGCCAGCAGTCCAAACGCAAAAGACAGAGGAATCTGATCATTAAGGGCGCTCTGCTGATCATTTTGGTGGTTGGAGCAATTGTGGCAGCATTTTTGTGGAAAAGATATAGTCCTTCGAAAGAAAAGTATGATTTGAAGAAGTATTATGGGATTGAGAATGAAGGGCAGCTTGCAATCACGATCGATGATCAGGTAGTAGAACCTCATGGCAATATAGCGGACGGAAAAGCTTATATTCAGTATGATGTCGTGAGAAAATACATTAACAGCCGGTTCTACTGGGATCCGAATGAGAATGTTCTCTTGTATACCCTTCCGAACGATACGGTGACCGTAGAGGTCGGAAGTAAGGATTACAACGTATCGAAGGAAAAGAAGAGCGAAGACTACGTCATCTTGAGAACAGAAGGCAGCACAGCATATATTGCGCTGGATTTTATCCAACAGTATACGAATATCGAGTATGAGTTGTACAATGAACCGAGTCGTGTGATGATCGTAAGCGACTGGGGAGAGACAACGGTCGCGTCAGTAAAGAGAAATACCCAGGTGCGCTATCAGGGCGGGGTAAAGAGTCCAATACTGACAGAAGTCAAGAAGAAGGATGAAGTTACAGTTATAGAGAGTGAACAGAACTGGAAGAAAGTACGGACGAAAGACGGACTGATCGGATACATCAAGAATAGTTCGCTGAAGAAAGAAGAGACGAAAAAGCTCTCCAGGGCGTTCGAGGAGCAGAAGTTTACGAATATCTCCAAGGATTATACGATAAATATGGCATGGCATAACGTGACCAATACGGATGCGAATAACAGTGTATTACAGAGGATCGCAGAGAGCAAAGGGCTTACAACGATCGCGCCGACGTGGTTCCATGTGAAGGATACGGATGGCAATATGGACTCGATCGCATCTGCGGATTACGTGAATTACGCGCATCAGGCGGGAATAGAAGTATGGGCGGCGATCCGGGATTTCGACGGAGGTATCAATTCTTATGAAGAATCTTACGAGATGCTTCGCTATACGTCTAAGAGGGAGACGCTGATCAATCAGCTGATCTCGGAAGCCCTGCGTGTGGGTGTGGACGGCATTAATGTGGATTTTGAGAAGATCTCAGACGAATGCGGAGAACATTATATCCAGTTTATCCGGGAATTGTCTGTAAGATGCAGGCAGAATGGTATCGTTCTGTCGATCGACAATTATGTTCCGAAGGGTTACAATATGCAGTACGACCGGAAGGAACAGGGGATCGTTGCCGACTATGTGGTCATTATGGGATACGACGAGCATTATGCAGGTTCTCCGGTAGCAGGACCGGTGTCTTCTTATAATTTTGTGAAGGAAGGGATTGAAGAGACCATCAAGCAGGTTCCGGCATCTAAGGTGATCAGCGGTATTCCATTCTTCACAAGGTTGTGGGAAGAGAGGCCTAAGACGGCAGAGGAATTAGCGGCAGAGTCAGGCAGTGAGGACGGCGAGAACAAAGATGAGGCAGCAGGAAGCGAGGGCGCAGACAGTTCGATCAGTGTCAGCAGCGAAGCCTATGATATGGAGACGGCTAAGAATAAGATCACGGAAGCAGGTGTCGAGCTTACCTGGGACGAAGATGCACAGCAGAATTATGCGACATGGACGGTAGGAGATGCGACTTATAAGATGTGGCTTGAAGATGAACAGTCGATAGAGCCAAAGTTAAAGCTTATGAAAGAGCACAAGCTGGCGGGCACTGCTGCGTGGGCGCTGGGCCAGGAACGTGCGGAAGTCTGGACATTGATCCAGAAATACACGAACTAGTACATCAAAGCCGGAAGAGCGATCCGGATAATAATAAAATACCTCCGGCAGTCATATAGTTAGGTATAGAGACTGTCGGGAGGTATTTTTTTTGCGCAAAAAAGTAGAATTAGTGATCTTGCTGCTTTTACTGGCGGGGCTTTTGGCTGTCAGTAAGAATCTGGAAAGGTATGTTTCAAGCGGGAAGGTGAAGAAAGCGGAGATAACAGTGGTGATCGACGCCGGTCACGGCGATCAGGATCCGGGAAAGATCGGTGTCAATGACGCGCTGGAGAAGGATGTGAACCTGCAGATTGCCCAAAAAGTAAAGAAATTACTGAAGAAAAAGAATATCAAGGTGATAATGACCCGGGAAGATGATACGTCTCTGGCAAAAGACGGCGGCGGGAACCGGAAGGTACAGGATATGAAAGCAAGGGTCGAGCTGATCAATAAGACGAAGCCGGATCTGGCGGTCAGTATTCATCAGAACAGTTACCATGAGGAAGGTATTTGCGGCGCCCAGGTCTTTTATTATACCCATTCAACGGACGGAGAGCGGGCGGCAGGAATCATGCAGAAGGCGCTGTTGGCGGTAGATCAGGAGAACCATCGGCAGGAGAAGGCGGACGACGGGTATTATCTGTTAAGAAGAACGGAGGTTCCGACGATCATCGTCGAATGCGGGTTCTTAAGCAACCGGGAAGAGGCGGAGAAACTTGTGGACGAAAAGTACCAGAAGAAGATTGCAAAGGCGGTTGTGCAGGGGATCGAAGAGTTTGTGGGAAGCCGTGAAAAGTAAGGGAGATTTTGTTGTACTGGATATGAGAATATAGTATAATAGCGGGTATGAAGACGATAATTGAACAGACAGACAAGATACAGATGAATATGGATACGATAAAAAGAGCCGGGGAGATCTTAAAAGGCGGCGGTTTGGTAGCTTTTCCGACGGAGACGGTCTATGGGCTGGGGGCGGATGCGCTGAATGAGCAGGCGGCGAAGAAGATCTATGCGGCAAAGGGAAGGCCCTCCGACAACCCATTGATCGTGCATGTGGCGGATCGGGAATCTCTGGAGAAGATCACGCAGGAGATACCGAAAGCGGCAGAGTTGGCGGCGGAGGCATTCTGGCCGGGACCGCTTACGCTGATCCTTAGGAAGAGCCATGAAGTGCCGTATGGTACGACCGGAGGGCTTGAGACGGTTGCGGTCCGGATGCCGGATCACGAGATCGCGCGGGAGATCATCCGGGCAGGGGGCGGATATATAGCTGCGCCCAGCGCGAATACGTCGGGACGTCCAAGCCCGACGTCGGCGCGGCATGTACAGGATGATCTGGACGGCAGGATCGATATGATCGTAGACGGAGGCACTGTTAAGATCGGCGTGGAGTCAACGATTCTTGATATGACCGTGACGCCGCCCATGATCTTAAGGCCCGGAGCTGTGACGAAGGAAATGCTAGAAGCCGTGATCGGAGAAATCGCCGTGGATCAGACGCTGATGGATCCGGACAGTAAGAAGGCGCCCAAAGCGCCGGGAATGAAGTACCGGCACTATGCGCCGGCGGCAGAACTGGTGGTTGTCGACGGGGAGATGGATGCGGTGGTGGATGAGATCAACCGTCTGTCCAGGGAGAAGGAAGACGCAGGGTGCAGTGTAGGGATCATAGCGACAGAGGAGACGGTAGGCAGATATCGCACCGGTGATATCAAATGCGTTGGAACCAGGGCGGATGATTCTACGGTTGCCAGTCATCTGTACGGAATCCTGCGGGAGTTCGACAGAGACGAGGTAGAATACATCTACAGTGAAGCATTTGCGGCGGAAGGGATCGGAAGCGCGGTTATGAACCGTCTGTTGAAGGCTGCAGGGCATCATGTGCTTCATGTGTAAGCAAAAGGCTGCGGGGCATCATGTGCTTCCTGTGTAAGGAAAAGGCTGCCGCCGGCAAGGATCAGACAGCCCGGGACGATGACGGAGAGGAGACGGCAGGCAAGGATCAGATAATCTTTGCCTGGCGGAGAAGAAAGCGATAGCGGAGCCATGCGGCGTTGCCTTTGTAGATATAAGAGTCGATCAGATCGGGATCCGAAGCATTCTGGAAATTATTGTAGGCATCGTCGATTTCCCGGCGCGCGTTGTCGATCTCATCGAGCAGTGTGTTATGCTGCGGGTCGTAAGACAGCCGTTTGTAGATATCCTCTTCCATAGCTTTTCCTCGTTCGAATAGTTTCATATGCCACCTCCATAATGGGTTTTCTACATGATGTGTTAGTATAAGCAGATTTTGTGAATAAAATACCCCAATTCAGGATATATATGGAATTAGGAAATGTATTTCAGAAGGATCCGGAAAGGGGATATGGTTATGGAGGAGAAACGTTCACATCTTTTTGCGAACTTTATTGTCAGGGCGGTCGTAGGGGCGGCTTTGATATTTTTTGTCAATGAATTCTTAAGTTCTCAGGGGATCGCTGTGCGGGTGGGACTGAATCCGTGGACTATTTTGACATCCGGAATCCTTGGTACGCCTGGGGTTGCGCTTCTTTATGGGATTTCGTTCTATGGAATTATGTGAAGGTTGCACAAAATATAGCTTTTTCTAAAAACGGGATGGACAAAGGAGCCAGAGCGCGTTATAATCATCTTAGTTTCTGAGTAGATTCAATTTTTTCTTATTTTCAAGTTTTCAAGTTCAAGGTGTTCAATGCCGTATCGGCAGAATTTCACGAAGTAATTGGGAATCTGAGTATATGTATGTGGAGGAGGGATAGTATGTGAATAACAGAAATTTGGTGATCTGTGACCGGGAAGAAGGATATGCAGAAGCATTTGCATTGTTCCTGATGAAGAAGAAGGAGCTTGCCTTTCAGGTACAGGTGTGTAAGGGAATAGAGCAGGTGCAGGCGATGATGCAGGAGCATCCCATTGATATCCTGCTGATCGGAGGAACTTATCCCGCGGCAGAGCGCAGGAAGCTTAAGGCAAGGGAGATCTTTCTTCTTACCGGTTCCGGGAAGACGGAGGCGGACAGTGCGGAGATTGCAGTGTATAAGTATCAGTCCGGGGAAGCGATCCTGGCAGAGATCATCCGCAGATGCAGTGAGCATGAGGACGGAGATGGGTTGTTTATCCGGACAGTGAAGGCGGGGAGGGTAAGGATCATAGGATTATTTTCCCCGGTGCACAGAAGCGGGGAGACCAGCTACGGCCTTAAGCTTGGACAGGAGCTGGCGGTTTCTGAGAATGTGCTGTATCTGAATATGGAGATCTATGGAGGGATCGGAGGATATTTTCCGGAAGAAGGGCATACGCTTGCCGATGTACTGTATTATTCCCGCCAGGAGAGCGGGAATATCGGACTGATCCTCACGACGCTGGTGAAGCATATGGGTGGATTAGATTACCTGCTTCCGGTGCGTGTGTCGGAAGATGTGAAGGCGGTCGAGGCCAGGGAATGGATCAGTGTGATCCGCCAGATCGCAGAGCAGAGTATCTACGATGTGATAATACTGGATATTGATGAAGGCTTAAGAGAGGTGTACGAGCTGCTTCGGGTATGTACGGAGATCCATGTATTGACGGCGAGGGATACGATGGCGAAGGCGAAGCTTCTGCAGATGGAGGAAGAGATGCACCTGTTGGGGTACGATGACCTGAAGAAGAAGATAGTAAAGAAGGAGCCGGCAGCATGATAGATCCGGAACAGCTCCATGCCAGGATACTAGAAGAGCTGGATATGACAAGAGAGATCGAAGACGACGAACTGAACCGGCTGATCTACAGAGTGCTGCAGGAAGCGTCGGAACAAGAATATCTGCCGCTTGCCAGGAAGACGGCTTTGGGAAAGGAGTTGTTCAATACATTCCGCAAGCTGGATCTTCTGCAGGAATTCCTTGAGGATGATACGATCACCGAGATCATGATCAACGGCACGCAGAATATTTTCTATGAGAGAGGAGGAAGGATCTACCGGTCTGATAAGCGGTTCATATCCAGGGACAAGTTAGAAGACGTGGTGCAGCAGATCGTGGCGGGCGCGAATCGTCTGGTGAATGAGGCTTCGCCGATCGTGGATGCAAGGCTTCCCGACGGTTCCCGTGTAAATGTGGTCCTGGCGCCTATTGCGTTGGATGGGCCGATCGTGACGATACGAAAATTTTCGAAAGAAGGAATTACCATGGAACAGCTGATCTCATGGAATTCCGTCAGTAAAGAAGTATCCGGATTTCTCGCGCGGTTAGTAGAAGCCGGGTACAACATATTCATAAGTGGAGGGACCGGTTCCGGGAAGACCACTTTCTTAAATGCATTATCGCAGTATATACCAAAGACAGAGAGAATCATAACAATAGAAGATAACGCGGAGTTAAGGCTTCAGGATGTTCCGAATCTGGTAAGGCTTGAAGCAAGGAACCCGAATGTGGAAGGAACCGGGGCGGTAACGATCCGCGACCTGATCAAATCGGCGCTTAGAATGCGCCCGGATCGTATCATTGTCGGCGAAGTTCGCTCGGCGGAGGCGATCGACATGCTCCAGGCGCTTAACACGGGGCATGACGGGTCGCTGAGTACCGGACATGCCAACAGTCCGCAGGATATGCTGGGCAGATTGGAGACCATGGTGCTTATGGGGATGGATCTGCCGCTTCCGGCGATCCGGAGGCAGATCGCGTCCGGAGTGGATATCATCGTCCATCTGGGGCGGTTAAGGGACCGGAGCCGGAAGGTGCTGGAAGTTACGGAGATATTGGAATATCGGGAAGGGGGGATCTTGCTGCAGTCATTGTATAGATATACAGAGACGGGAGAGCGGAATGGGAAGATTCAGGGAGAATGGAAGAAGGAAAATGAGCTTGCGCACACAGAGAAACTGTTGGCAGCAGGATATGTCTAAGAAAGAACATGCATGGATATTCCTTAAGGCGTGGGGGATCACGGCTTTGACGGCATGGCTTTATTACCGCTCTGTTCCGGCGATGTGCTTGTTGCTGCCGGTTCTGATCTGGCACCTGCGCATGATGGAAGAAGAAGGCGCGGGGAAGAAGGAAGCGGAATTCCGGGAACAGTTCAAAGAAGCGATCCAGGCTGTGTCGGCGGCGCTGAATGCAGGATATTCTGTGGAGAATGCATTCCGGGAGGCGCAGAAGGAGTTGTTGCGGATCTATCCCGCAGAGGCAAGGATATCGAAAGAATTACAGATGACCGTAAGACAGCTGCGGCTGCAGATGCCGATGGAGCAGATCCTGGAAGAACTCAGCCTGCGTGTACAGACGGAAGATGTCAGGAACTTTGTGACGGTATTCGTGGCGGCAAAGAAGAGCGGGGGCAACATGATCGCGATCATACAGGATACGGTGAGGCAGATCGGGGACAAGATGGATGTAAAGCGGGAGATCGACACGATCTTGGCTGCAAAAAGGTATGAATTCCGGGTGATGTCGGCAATTCCCTATGCGATCATCGGATATATGTCGCTTAGCTTCCCGGAGTTTATGGACAGCCTGTATGGAAATGTATTGGGAAGAGGGGTGATGACGGTATGTCTGGGAATCTATCTCGCCGCTTATTATCTAGGGGTACGATTGATAAGGATCGAAGTGTGAAGGCGGCGGCAGTCGGGGCGCTGTTTGTATTGGGGACGGTATTTCTGGCTGCGGATTATCTGGAGTCGCACAGGGCGGCGGACAAAGTGGTCATAAGGAACGCGCAGGGAGGCGGGAGCAGGAAAGAAGCGTTCGAGGTAAGGCTTCAGGGAGAGAAGGAGAAGACGGAGGTGGAGATAGATGTGGCAGAACAGCAGTATTCCCCGGAAGAGATCCGGGAGATGTTCGCCAGAGTCAGCCGAAAGATGGATCGGTTGATCCTGGGTGAGAATAAGAGCCTTGACAGGATTGAATACGACATGAACCTGCCTGCCCGGGCGCCGAATGAGCCGGTGGAGATCTCCTGGGAATTAAGCCGGTATGACGTCATGGATCTAAGAGGAGAACTCAGGCAGGAAAGCATTGTGGAAGAGGGGACGCTGGTGGATCTGCGCGCCGTTCTCACTTATAGCGAGAATGAGAACGAGCAGGCGTTGTATGAATGTACGGCATGTATCTATCCTAGGACGTTGAGTGAAGAGGCGCAGAATGCAAGCCGGATGGAAGGTGAGATCAGAAAGCAGGAAGAGAAGAGCCGGGACAGCAGGGAATGGAAGCTGCCGGATACGCTTCTTGGCAAAGAGGCTTCTTACTACAGGAAGATGAACAGCCGCGGAATGACGCTGATCGCCATGGCGGCGTTGGTGGGAGTCCTCCTGTATGCGCTTAAGATACAGAATCAGGGAAAGGAGAAGGAACAGAGAAGGCAGCAGATGCTGTTGGATTATCCGGAGATCGTAAATAAGATGACCTTGTTCATCGGCGCCGGGATGACCGTAAAGCGCGCCTGGCAGAAGATCGTGGAGGATTACGAACGGCAGAAGGAGAACCTGGGGGAAAGATACGCCTATGAAGAGATGAAAAGAACCTGTCATGAGATGAAGAGCAGGGTCACGGAGGCGGACTGCTATGAGAATTATGGACGGCGCTGTGAGGTGCAGGTATATATCAGGTTCGGAGCGCTTTTGTCGCAGAATCTAAGAAAAGGGACGAAGGGAATGACACAGATATTGAAGCAGGAATCCCTGCAGGCATTTGAAGAACGGAAGGCTAGGGCGAGAAGACTTGGGGAAGAGGCAGGAACGAAGCTTCTGCTTCCGATGTTCCTTATGCTGGCGGTTGTCCTGGTGATCGTGATCGTACCGGCGTTCCTGTCGGTACAGATCTGAGATCCGGCAAGCAATTAATAGAATTAAGGTATAAAGCAAATGGAAAAGAAAGGAAGAGGGACCGTATGTGGAGAATGCAATATATTTTAGCAAAGTTAAGAGAAGAAGACGGGATCGGAGTAGTAGAGGTGATCTTGATCCTGGTGGTGCTGATTGGGCTGGTCATCATATTCAAGTCGCAGCTCACCAGTCTGGTGCAGAATATTTTCTCGAAGATCGTCAGTGAGAGTTCGGGAATCTGATGCGTGGGAAGCAGGGCAAAAGCGTCAGGGGTGAGGTGACCGCATACTTGAGCCTGATCTTCATCCTTCTGGTTACCTTCGTGGGCGGAGTTATGGAAAGTGCGTCGATCCAGGTGGCGAAGAATTATCATAGAGCAGACATGAACCGCGCTATGGAATGTATCTTTGCAGAATATCAGAAGGAATTGTTGGAAGAGTATGATATCTTCGCTCTTGACGGAAGTTACGAGACCGGACAGTATACAAGCCGGAACATTATGGACAGGCTGTCTTATTATGGAGCGGGAAATGTGGAACAGGAAGTAACAAGGATCCGATTCCTGACGGACAAGGGATGCGCCGCCTTCCGTGACCAGGCATCGTCGTATATGGAACATAAGTATGGCATGGGCAAGGCGGAGGATCTGCTTGAAATGACTTCCGTATGGGGGCAGCAGGCAGAACGGGCGGATGCTTATGCGAAGGAGGAGCAGGCGCAGCAGGAGTATCTGGACGGGCTGCTTGAAGAAAATGAAGGAGAGCTGCCGGAAGAAGGGAATCCGATCCGATCTGTGGGAGAGCTGAAGAAGTCCCCGATCCTGACGTTGGTGATGCCGAAAGATCAAACTGTATCGGAGAAAAGGATAGACCGCCGGGAAATGTTGGCGCATAGAAGCAGGAATTCGGGATATGGAGAATTCTCGGATGTTGCGGCAGAAGATAAGAAGGTCTCTGCCCTGCTGTTCGGGGAATATCTGTTGAAGCATTTCCGAGGATTTACGAAGACGGATCACGCCGGAGTCCTGGATTATGAACTGGAGTATATCTTGGCGGGAAAGGACAGCGACAGGGAGAATCTGGAATCTGTGGTGAAGAAACTCTTGCTCTTGCGCTTTGTCCCCAATTATACATATATCCTGACGGACAGTGAGATGCGGGCGGAGGCGGAAGCGACGGCGCTGACGCTCTGCACACTGCTGGCGGTTCCGGCGATCACAGAAGCAGCCGCACAGGGGATCCTTCTTGCATGGGCTTACGGTGAAGCCATCATGGATCTGCGGTCTTTGCTGAAAGGAAGTAAGGTGCCGCTGATCAAATCAAAGGAAAGCTGGCAGCTTCAGTTAGCAAGGCTCCTTACACTGGGGACGGAGGAGGATTATAACGACGGACGGGATGATATGGGCGGGCTTGCATATACGGAGTATCTGCGCATGCTGTTGTTCCTGGAAGATCAGGAGACGGCGGCGGTGAGGGCGCTTGGAGCCGCAGAGCAGAACCTGAGGAAGGTCCACGGGCAGGCGTATTTCCGCGCGGATCTATGCATCAGCAGGTTGGAGGTGCGTTCGGTCTGTAAACTCAGGCGGGGGATCCGTTATCAGTTTCAAACATATTATGATTATCATTGATCTCGGCAAAATGCAGAACCGCAGATGCTGTAAGAGGCAGATACAGATGTCCTTCCGGATGTCAGGCATTTATCCATAGAGAAGGAAATTAATAAAAAAGAAGAAAGGAGAAGGATTCGTATCATGAATAGAAAAAAACTCCCCTTACAATCTATCTATTCGTATTTATCCGGAAGGACATCTGTATCTGCCTCTAAGAAGGGCAGCATTACGGTGGAAGCCGCGCTGGCGGTCCCGCTGTTCTTCCTGGCAGTTGTAAGTCTCCTGTATCTGATGGAGATCACGGCGATCCGGACATCTATGAGATCCGGGTTACAGTACGCGGGGAAGAAGGCGGCAAAGGAAGCGGTCCTCATGACCACGGTCATGCCGGCTAAGCTGGAACAGGACGTGGTGTGTGCGGTTGGAGTCAAGCGTCTGGATCGGAGTATTGTGCTGGGCGGAAGCGGTGGGATAAGCTGCAGCGGTTCCAGGATCTCGCCGCGTACGGGGATCGGAGAGTTGGTTGTTACCTATCAGGTGCGTCTTCCGATCCCGGTATTCGGGACGCCGCCCCTTGCGTATAAGGAGAAGATGCGTATCAAGGTATGGACAGGATATGAGAAGCCAGGATTTTCTGCGGATGACGACAAGACCGTGTATATTACGGAGACAGGGCTTGTATATCATAAGGACTATCACTGTACCTATCTGGAGCTGTCGATACGGATGGTTGCATCGGGAGAGTTGGAGAGCTTGCGAAACAGCAGCGGCGGGAAATATCACCCTTGCGAGCGCTGTGGGAAGAATGGCGCTGGAGGGGTATATATCACGGATTCCGGAGAGAAGTATCATGGCTCCTTATCCTGCAGCGGATTAAAGAGGACTGTCTATGCGGTTCCAGAGTCAGAGGCGGTAGGAAAGGGGGCGTGTTCCAGATGTGGACGATAAGCAGGGTGTGCTGTATGGGGCTCCTTGCCTGGGTATCGGTCATAGATCTTCGTACCCGGAGGATCCCGGTGGTACTGCTGATCGTTTGGAATCTGCAGGCAGTCATCTATCGGTTATATCAGGTAACCGGCGGGAGAGAAGATGCGGCTTTGTTCATAGGAGGGATAGGGGTAGGGGCGGCATTCTTTCTGATCAGCAGAGTTACGAAGGAAGGAATCGGGTATGGGGACAGCTGGATGATCCTGATACTTGGAATCTATCTTGGGGTGTGGGAGATTCTGGAGGTGTTGGCAGGGACGTGTCTTTTGCTGGCGGCAGCTTCTGTGATCTGCCTGACAGCAAAGAGGATGTCTCCAAGCTTCGCGCTTCCCTTCGCACCGTTCTTGGCGGCGGGATATCTGCTGCATGTAATCTGTGCGGTAAAGTAATACTTCAACCAAAGATGCGGCTGTATCGCCATATTTCGCCGTATACAGCCGTAAGGACAGGCGTCATGAAGAGAAAGAGTACAGGCAGCTGAACAGAAGAAAGGAGAGTGAGGGTTTAGTGCGGGGAAATGAAAAAGGCGGTTGGATGAGAGTCGGGAACGTCCGGGGGAGCATGACGGTGGAGATGTCGTTTCTCATGCCCATGATCCTGTTCTTGATCATGGGGTGTATTCTGGCGGTGTTCTATTATCACGATAAGAATATATTATCCGGCGCGGCGTATGAGACGGCCGTGGTTGGAAGTACCAAAGCAAGAGAGAAGGACGGCGTGGAGGAAGGAGAATTAGAGCAGCTCTTCCGGCAGAGAGTCGGAAAAAAGTGTATCCTGTTCCCGGGAGCACAGGCGGCAATCTCGGTGGGGAAAGATGAGATAGAAGTGACGGCGGCAGCGTCTCGTCGGGGAATGAAAGTGTCCGTCTCGAAGAAGGCGGCAGTGACGGATCCGGAGAGTTATGTCCGAGACCTGCGGAGGTTAAAATGAAAGAGCGGAGGCGGAAAAGGCAGAATGTAAGATTATGATCGAAGAATAGAAAAGCGAAAAAGAAAGGAGAGAGACGGCAGGGTTGGAGCGCAAGATTACGATTGAAGAAGAGACCGTGTATAAGGAAGATTACCAGATACGCATGCTGAAAGCGAATCATCTGGAAGGAATCTTGAAGATGGGCGGAAGAGGCGTCAATAACAGCAGTTGTTATGATTATGACGTCAGCGGCAAGATGTCTATGCGGTCAATGTTTGAAAGAAGTAAAATAGGAGCAGAAGATATCAAGATATTTCTAAGAGACTTTAAAATGGCAGTAAGGGAGGTGGAAACATTTCTGCTGAATATACATTGCATCCTGTTGAAGCCAGAGTATATCTTCTATGAAGACGGGAGATATTTCTTCTGCTATTATCCGCTGTCGAAGAAAGAGTTGTGGGACGAGTTCCATGTGCTGACAGAGTATTTTGTAAAGCAGGCGGATTACCAGGATCAGGAATGTATTAGTATGGTATTCCTGCTTCACCAGAGGACTATGGATGAGAATTACAGCCTGGAGAAGCTGGCGGCGGAGTGTATGCAGAGCCATGGCGAGCCGGAAGGTATAAAGAATGCAGAGATGGAAATGGAGCAGGAAGACGGATTCGGGGAATATGACAGATCAGAGCATGACTGGATCACGGAGCAGGAGATGGGAGCGTCCATACTCAGAGAGACCGAGAATCTATGGACGCCGGTAAAAAGATTCCTGAACAGGCATAAAAAACCCAAATGGGGAGACTGGGACGGGCTCCATATAGAGGAAGAAGAATTATGACATGCAGGATACGATCTCTTTTTTAGCCAAAATAGTAATGTAATTTACTTATTTTTCTGTTACAATGTAATAGAAAGCCGAAAATCAGTACCATTTGCATCAGAATTACGGGCTGCAAAGCGGATACTTGGAGTGGTATAAAAAAGTTCGATCAGGATTATGCGTATATTAGGTTACTATTCTTATGAAAAATGTGATATACTGACCGTGATACGAATTATTATTAATTATGGAAGAGATCAATAACGCATGAGAAAGAAAAAGATCAATGCGCCATGTACCATCCTATTGGCAGCTGTTAATGTAATCGTTTTTATTATACTGACATCCCAGGGAATGACGGAAGACGGCAGGTTTCTTCTGGAGCATGGAGCGATGTATGTCCCGCGGGTAAAGGAAGCGGGGGAGAGCTACCGTCTGTTTACCAGTATGTTCCTTCATTTTGGCTTTCAGCATCTGATGAATAACATGGTGATCCTGGTACTGGTGGGTTGGAACCTGGAGCTTGAGATCGGGAAGATACGCTTCCTGCTCATCTATATCTTAAGTGGGCTAGGGGGCAATATACTCTCGGCATGGTGGGAAGTCCTCACGGCAGATTATGCCATCTCTGCGGGAGCTTCGGGGGCAGTCTTCGGAACTATCGGTGCGCTGTTATATGTAGCAATACGCAATCATGGCAGGATCGGCGAGATCTCTGGCAGGGGTCTTGTATTTATGATCATTATCAGCCTGGGTTATGGATTCTCTAGCGGCGGGGTGGATAATATGGCGCATATAGGCGGATTGCTCACGGGATTCATGTCAGGCATTCTGTTGTACCGGAAGCGTAACCGTAAAGACAGAACCTTCTCCGAGTGTTGAACTGGCGTGGATCGTTCCTTTGTGGGCATTGACGATACGTTTGGTAATGGCGAGTCCCAGTCCTGTTCCGTTATCCTTGTGAGTGATAAAAGGATCGAAGATGGAGGAAAGATTTTGGGGAGCGATTCCGCAGCCATTATCTGTGATGGCGATCTGTATCCTATCATGGATAGGGTCTGCATCCATACGTATCGTGCGCCGGGCAGGATCAGGACATGCATTCACAGCATCCTGGGCATTCTTCAGAAGGTTCAGTAATGCCTGACGGATCTTCACGGAGTCAATACTGGCTCTTGGAAGGAGCGGCGATATACGGGATGTGAATTCAATCTCCGTATCCGCAAGTGAAGATGCGAAGGACAAAGCCAGTTTCTTAAGGAACGAGACCATATCAACGGTGGTAAGATGCAGCCGTTTGCCGTTATTGTAAGAAGAGAGTTCTTCTAACAGTTGGTTCATATATTCGATGTCTCTTTGCAGAGAATCCCAGTGGCGGAAAGTAAGGACTTCCGGATGCTGTGATTCGATCATTTGAAGTGTGCTGTATACGAGCGTCAATGGGTTGCGGATTTCATGGCTGATGGTGCTGATCTCTAATGTATGAGCTTTATGAAGCTTGGAGATGAGAGATTTTATCTCAGGATTTTGCGTCATAATTTGTTGCAATTTGTCGTTGTCTGTCGCTGAAAACATAGTAAACACCGCCCTTTCTGATGTATCAGTGTACCATCGGCGGATGAAATAATCAATTACTTTTTTTGGAAGAAGGAGGAAAGTTATGAAAGATGAAAATTGTATATTTTGTAAACTTGCCAACGGGGATATTCCGACGGCTACGTTATATGAAGATGATGATTTCAGGGTTATCCTGGATGCAGGTCCGGCGGCGAAGGGGCATGCCCTGATCATTCCGAAGGAACACTATGCGAACCTTTACGAGCTGAGCGATGAGCTGGCGGCAAAGGTTCTGGTTCTCGCGAAGAAGATGATCACGAAGCTGACAGATATCCTGGGCTGCGACGGATATAATATTGTTCAGAATAATGGAGAAGCAGCAGGACAGACGGTATTTCATTTCCATTTGCATATGATCCCAAGATGCAAGGATGATGGAGTCGGAGTTACATGGAAAGTGGGAGAATTGAAAGAAGAGGATAAAGAAGAGTTACTTAGTAAGATAAAAGAAGCGTAAGATTAATAAAGATACGGAAGCGAAGGATAGACAAGTGGAAGTCAAATTAGTTAAAAAAATCGACTTCGATGCAATTTATAAGGGAAATGTGGGATATGTATATGCAACAGCGATAAAATATACAAAAAACCATCATACCGCAGAAGAAATTGTCCAAAATGTTTTTCTGAAATACTACGTGAACATGGAAAATACGGATGCTGATGCAGCCAGAGCATGGTTGATTCTTACGACAAAATATATGGCGTTAAATGAGAAAAGAGATCATCAGAAGGAATATCTGGTAGAGGAAGTGGAAGTCAAAAAAGAGAAAGAGCTCACGAGGGTTGCAGAGAGCCCGGAGGAAGTCTTTGAGAGAAAGTCGAACGAACAAAAATTCACGGAATTAAAAGAAAATATATTCGAAGCGTTGTATAAAAAAAATCCACGTTGGTATGATGTTATTACGATTACATATATTCTCGGAAAGCCTCAGAAAGAAGTTGCGGAAAATATGGGGATAACATTAGATGTGTTACATAGTACATTGTATCGGGCGAAGCAGTGGATCAGGAAGAATTATGCGGAGGAATATGCCCACTTGAGCGATGTATAAAACAGGTGCCGGTATTGACACCTGTTTTATATTTATTTTGTAAGTTTGTTCCATATTCTTACCGAAGACAGCATTTTATTTTGCGAAAATGTTGAGATTTAGAACCAGGGTCATGCTGTAGCGGATTCGATCAGCTCTATGATCGTATCAATAGAATTCTGCTGCGGAGAGCTCTTCATAGCGGCTATGTAAGCATCTTTGTTCTCGTACAGACGAGTGATGGATTCAAGAAGAACTTGTTTGTTCAGCTCCTCTTCCTCCAGGACAATACTGTACCCCTGGCGTTCAAAAGAACGGGCATTGAGGATCTGATCGCCGCGGCTTGCGTTCGCGGAGAGCGGGATCAGGAGATTAGGCTTGTGGAGAGCAAGCAGTTCGCAGATCGCGTTAGCTCCGGCGCGGGAGATAACAATATCGGTCAGGGCGAAGAGATCTTTCAGCTCTTCTCTGACGTATTCGAATTGAGCATATCCTTCCAGGTTCAGCAAAGAGGCGTCAACCTTGCCTTTCCCGCATAAGTGAACGACCTGAAATGTCTTAAGGAGTTCAGGAAGTATACTTCGCACCGCATCATTAACAGCGACTGAACCAAGGCTTCCGCCGACAACCATGATCACAGGCTTGTCAGAAGTAAAATGTAAGAATTCCTTTGCCTTGTACTTGTCGCCGGATAATAGCTCCTGACGAATCGGTGATCCGGTCAGTACCGCCTTTCCTTCGGGCAGATGCTTCAAAGTCTCCGGGAAATTACAGCAGACTTTACTGGCTGAAGGGATGGATAATTTGTTCGCAAGGCCCGGCGTCATATCGGATTCATGAATGATCGTCGGAACATGGCGGCTCTTGCCTGCCAATACGACAGGAACAGAGACGAAACCTCCTTTAGAGAATATAACATCCGGATTCAGGAGTTTGACCAGTTTCTTCGCTTCGCCAAGCCCCTTGATGACCCTGAAAGGATCGGTAAAATTCTGCAGGCTGAAATAACGGCGCAGCTTTCCGGAAGAGATGCCATGATAGGGAATGCCGAACTGTTCGATCAATTCCTTCTCGATTCCGTTGTAGGAACCGATATAGTGGATATCATACTGTAATTCTTTGAGCCGTGGTAATAAGGCAATGTTGGGTGTAACGTGACCTGCGGTGCCGCCGCCGGTTAAGATAATGCGCTTCATAGTGACCTCCAAAGATTGATAAAGAGTAAAATATCTGTGCGACACGTATGTTATAATATATAGTCATGCAATTCAGTGTATATTATAATATTATACGGTTATTAGGTGATTGGTCAAGAGAAATAAATATTATGTTGCATACTTGTGTTGTGTACTATACGATACTGATACATAGCCAGTGTGTTGATGTGAAATCAATATATATTGGTAAGAGGGAAAATAATGATAGAAAAGAAGGATCTGCTGGAAGAGATGTTGAATGAAGAGTTTGCCAGGCTCGCGAAGGAAGAAGAGAACGCTGTCCAGAAAGAAGACATCGGCATGTTGGAAGAGGTAGAGGGGGATATATATACCGGAATCCAGGAAAAGATACAGGAGATGGAGCGGGAAAAGCAAAAGGACTATCTATATGCCCAGTTATCGGAAGAAGATCTGAGAGCGTTGGAGCTTGGACGGAAGATTATGGAGAGAGAAGCGCGGGAAGAACGTGATGGGAAAATCATACGGAAGAAAAAGCGGATACGGATGTTTATTGGTCTTGCAGCAGCGTTGGTGATGGCAATGGGGGTGGGTGTGACCAGTATGGGCGGACCGGAGAGGATTATACAGATGATGAAGAGGGCGGTTGGGGATAGAGAGGTTACGCAGATTGATTCTAATGAGGATAATTTAAAAATTATAGAGGCTGAGGAGAAAGCATATCAGAAAGTTAACGAGACATTTGGAATAGAACCAGTGAGAATCAGGTATAAGGCGAAAAAAATGAAGTTCGAGAAAATGGAATTTGATAAAGAACTTCAAATAGTAGAATTATACTATGAATATGAGGAAGAAATGATAGCATATTTGATAAATGCATCATATGAAGATATGTCATGGGGAGTTGATGTAGAAGATGAGATTGTAAAGTCGTATGATGAAGAGATTAAAGGGTGTAATATACAAATTAAAGTATATAATATATCGCCTACAGATGAAAAAAAGTATTCAGCAAGTTTTAAATACAAAGGTTTAGAATATTATTTAATAGGGGTGATGAATGAAGAAGTTTTTTATAATATATTAAATAATTTATTTTTTTAATGTTTTTGCGTCAGTTTTTACTAGGTTATGTGTATATATAATATGAGGGTAGAGGAAACTCTGATGGAGGTGGCGGATGAAGAAAGGAAAATCGACTGTGTTTTTCGCGTTGGCATTGTTAATAAGCATGCTACTACTATCAGTTGACAGTGTTCAAGCAGCAACGGATACAGTGATTTTGGATGGTTCCTATTTAACACAGGATGATGAATCAATTGGTTATGACACGAAAATAACTCGAGGGGTAGATTTGCTTACAGGATATTCTAAATGCATAGAAAAGGGTCCTGGAAAAATTTATGCAGGTGGAACGACTATCGCATCACATACTGTAAAAAGTGTTCGAATTGCAGTAATTGTTGAAAGAGCAAAAAAAGGTGACACAGCTTGGGAATACTATGATAGTTGGGAAAAAGAAAATCTTAATGCAGATCGTGCAGCGTCAAACAGAGCGTTAGATGTCGAAGGTGGTTATTATTATCGCGTGAGATGCTTTCATGCAGCTAATGAGGATATAAGTAGTTCATTTACTAATGGAGTTTATGTTGACGAACCATAAAAGCCGCCAGTCCAAAGTATAAAAGAAAATTTAAGAGCTTAAGTAGCCTATGAGGCGGAGGCAACAAAAGCAAAATTCAGAAATGGCAATCTGAGGATTAAAAACAAGACGGAAAAACAAAGGTAACGAAAAACAGCGGAAAAAGATCCGGCAAGGTTGTGGGAGGTGTCGTCTACGGTGCACAACGCGAAACTATTGTCAATATTTTCGACGACCTTACATTGAGAAACCGTAGGCCCACGATACGGGTCAAAGCCGTCGTAGACGACACCTCCCACAACCTTGCCGGACGCAAGGGACGTAGAACGCTAAGAAGGATATGAGGTAAATACTTCGTATCCTTCTTAGTATTTTAAGCAAGATTGTGAATGTTGTGTACCTATATAACCCGATTTAATTAACCTTATGTTTCGTTAGTCTGCTTCTCCGAGAGCACGTATATAAAAGCCTCAACGTAGTCCGCTGCACCTGCGTTTTATACATGTACTCTCGAAAAAGCATACTCACCGAAACGGTAAGTTAATTAAGTTGGGGTATGCCTTTGGGGTTTTATGCCTGGCTAATTGCCTGTTTTAGCGCTTTTGCCAGTTGGTCAGGGCAGGATGTGGGCTTGAATCCACAAGTAATGCCCTCCATACGAGAGATGGCGTCATGTACGTTCATACCGGCTACCAGGCTGGCGATTCCCTGAGTGTTACCGGCACAGCCGCCGACAAATTCAACCTTCTTGATTGTCTCCCCGTCTAAATCAATCTTGATCAATCTAGAACAGACTCCGGATGGTGTAAATTCCATGTTTATGTTCCTCCTCCTGATTACGATGTCCTCCTGAAATAACATTAGAACAAGTATGTAGGATTTCTAAAAGGACATTATAAATGTTACTTAGATTATCAAAAAGATTATAGCAAAAAAACAGAGAAAATGCTACACTTTTTATGTGATTTACATGATGGGTGAAACCAGATAGGGATAAAAATATAGAAAAAGTTTTTCACTTATATCGAACGAAATTTAATATCACTTTTCTTGTTTTGCATGATTTTACTGATTGTATCACTAAAATCGCATATAATAAAAATAACCCAATAAATAAGGAGGATTTAGCCATGGTAGTTACCGCAGCAGAATTTAAAGCTAATTTCGGAAAGTACCTTGAATTAATTAGTGCCTGCTGATTAAGTCACCATTACAAACTTCCCCGAAATCTCTTCGGGGAAGCCTTCTAAGAGACTTAACAGGGCGCAGAGAATCCTCCTCTGCATTTTGAAGAGGTTCGCTGTAAGTACCGATAACGCTATTGAGGTGAGTTGTGTTTCCTCCAGTTTGGTTACTATTAATCCTAATCCATAACTATGTTTTTCAACACTGAATTCCCGC
>NZ_KE159792.1:76774-104092 GCF_000403455.2 Dorea sp. 5-2
TGGTTCTTCCTGATAACCCGGAAGCCCTATGAAGTATTGCAGATATGGATTCTCTGTAATCTGTTCCACAAGTTCGCGGTCTGAGAAACAGAGTTTCTTTTGGATAATTAATGAACCGAGAGCCGTACGCAAAGGCTTTGCAACATTTCCTGTATCATTTGGAAACAGTTCAGCATATTTTGATTCAAAAACATCCCATGGGATTTGTTCTGCCAAACGCACCCATCTGTTTTCGGGATTCATATGCATTCCTAATGGCTGATTAAAATCGAGGAATGAATGTTGTAACTTATCAAGATATTTGTACATATATCGGACTCCTTGCTTGTATATTTCTAAGGTTATCTGCACGAAAAATGAACGATTAATCTGCATTACCTTGCAAATATTATATACCAAATATCCAGAAAAGTCAGTAAAATCAAGCATTTCAAGTTTAATCAGCAGGCACTAATTACCAATGAAGATATCTTTATTACTCGTAATGGAAAAACGGTTGCTAAAGTTGTAAATCCACAAGTTACTGCTGTGGATTTCCTGCGTGGAATGCTTGATGGTAATTCATCTGGTGTTGATGTGGATTCTTTACGAGAGGAACGTCTGTTAAAATATGAAAATAATGTGTGAAACATCTTGTGCTACCCGAAACGAAAGAGATTTTGAAGGCTTTGGAAGACGTTTCATTATGGTTTGTCCTGCTTTGTACTTATTCGGTAATATCCATACACACATAATCAATACCTGTTCTTTCAGTATCACTTCTATTGTTCGTCTGTTTTGATACTTCTGTTTTATATCCTATTATTATTGTTGTTGCCAATAGCTTTTAATACTTTCATATGTATTAGGAACATACCCTATACTTTTGTTGACAAATAGTACTATATACGATACTATATATAAGGAAGGAGATAATTTTAGTGCCAAACATAAAAAAACTAATTGAAAAAATGAAGCAACAGCCCAATGGAATACGACCTGGAGAAATAGACAAAGTTTTAGCTGCATATGGCTATATTCTGGCAAGGCAAAAGCTGAGTAGGATAGGGGAATAATCCTCTTATTCTGGCATAACACAGCAAGCGGAAAGGAGTATGAAGGCATGGAAGTGAAAGATTATATGAGATTGCCCTATACAAGATTAGTGCAGGAAATGAACGATGAAAGCGGACACTATTTCTATGGCAGAATTTTGGAACTTGACGGATGCCAAAGTACCAGTGATACACTGGAAGGATTATATGAAAGCCTTAATGAAGCACTGGAAGGATATATTGAAATAAAGATAGAAAATAATCTCCCTATACCAATTCCGGAAGCATCAAACAATTACAGTGGCAAATTTGTCGTAAGGCTTCCAAAATCTCTGCATCAAAGATTAGCCATTGAAGCGGAAAAAGAGGGTGTAAGTCTTAATCAGTTAGCATTATACAAATTGGCACTTTGATCAATATGCATATAAGGCAGGGTATTAACGCCCTGCCGTTGCTTATTTTTACAATTAAATTCCGGTAGCTTCAAACTGCATCATACAGTACTTTTCAGCCAACCGTATAAATTCATCTGCCACAGTAACCTGCCGCTCGGCTTCTTCCGAGCTGGCAATATAGAAATCATCATAATCACTAGCATGGCGAATTTCTTCGGCTTCGCCGATTTTCCGCCCCATTTCCCTGGGAAAAATCTCAGTTTTAATATAGTCTTTATTAAAATTTCCGATTGCATCTTTATGGCGTTTATAAGCTTTTCCACTTAACGCATGAATGGCATTGACGGCATGAAAAATAGCATAGTAAGCCCGATTATTCGCTCCCGTATATTCCTTCGCCGACAAAAGTATTCTTGCAGATCTCAAGTCAGCTTTGGCAGTCTGAAGCCGGTAGAGTACAAGGTCTTTTCTTGTTCCAATATCCTCTTTATGCTGCTCCATACAAAACCACTCCTTCTTCATTAATATTTGCATAAAACGGATAATTAACTACCCATTTTCTAAAATGCTCTTCACTCTTGGCAATAGGCTTTATATCAAGATCATTGTCAAGATTAAAATCGTAGGTCATATAAGAAAGTTGCTGGCTGTATGCCTTTAAGTTCACATCAGACATATCAAGCAATATCATAATATCTACATCTGAATCCGGTCTGAAATCGCCTCTGGCATAAGACCCAAATAGAATCACTTTACACAAATGTGTACCGTATATCTTTTTGATTTCTGCAATGTACTGTTCTATTAAGCTTTGCATTGTTTCTGGCATGGTTATACCTCCTGGCATATGCCTATTTTTCTATAATATGAAATGTCTCCTGCTTTTTGTTGCCCAAATATTATTTGCAGTCTTATCTTCAATAATAAAATCTATTTTATATTATATCCTCTGATCACCCTTTTCACAACCGGATTTTTCAGTATCCCGCTTAGGCATATGGAGATATCCTTCAACTTCAGTTCTGGTTAGATGCATGTTTCGGCTCAAGGCATATTCCAAGACATCCTTGTCCTTACTCTTGCAAAAAATAATGCCATCGCCGGGATTTTCAAGGGGCTGCTTTAGATCCTTGTCTGACGCTTTAAGATAAAACTGCATTTTCCAAGGTATTTTCCAAGGTATTCCGGTTTGAAATACCAGTTCTAATCGTTGAGGTTTTATGCTGAATATGGTACACTGTATTTCGTAATACCCCCAGATAATAAAAAACGGGATATTTTGCAGCTATCAGGCAAAACCAAAGGATTGAAGAGAAAAAAGAATACAGGAGGAGATTAATATAATGATAGGAATCATAGGTGCAATGGAAGAGGAAGTGGCGGCTTTAAAGGATGCCATGGAGATTGAAGAAACGGTAGAACAGGCGGCGATGACGTTCTGCAAAGGAACGCTGTGCGGCAAGGAGGTAGTGATCGTAAGGAGTGGGATCGGGAAGGTCAATGCCGGAATCTGCGCGCAGATCCTGGTGGACCGCTTCCGGGTAGATACGCTGATCAATACTGGGATTGCAGGTTCACTGGATGCGAGGATTGATATCGGGGATATGGTGATATCCACAGACGCCGTACATCATGACATGGACGCAACGATATTCGGGGATCCCATCGGTCAGGTTCCGAGGATGGACGTGCTCTTTTTCCCGGCGGATGAGGCATTGGTGCAGAAAGCAGTGCAGGCGAATGAGAAAGCGAACCCGGATATCCATACATTTACCGGGAGGGTTGCAAGCGGCGACCAGTTTATCGCATCAAAAGATGTGAAGGCTAAGATCGTAGAGAATTTTCACCCGATGTGTGTGGAGATGGAGGGAGCTGGGATTGCCCAAGCGGCTTACCTGAATAAAGTTTCGTATGTCATAATCCGTGCCATTTCGGACAAAGCTGACAATAGTGCGACGATGGATTATCCGACCTTCGAGCAGCAGGCAATTACGCATGGTGTAAGACTTATGAAGGAATTGCTGACAATTATATAAGAAGAAAATATCTCATGATATTGCCGGAACTGACAGATTCTCCCTCCGGGGAGTGCGGAATCTGTTGAACGGTTTTTGAACTCTCCTTTTGAATTTCAGTTATAATTCTATTCAAAAGGAGGGTTTTTTATGTTAGAAACAATGTTGGAGGGGCAGGCGCTGTTCGTGGTTATGGGAACGTTGGCGGCCGGAGGGGTTATCAGTAAATGTATTGTGAATGTCACTTTAAAAAGATTGGTGCGGGCAGCGGGGAATATGAATAAGAGCAGCCATCCGTTCATGCGTCTGGTCCGTGCCAAATTCGAACATGCCAGTATGATCAGTGACAAGGTTGAGAATGTGAAGGTATTCGTGGACAAGTACCTGTATGAGTATAAGGTGTTTGGGGTACGGCTTCACGGATTTCGGAGGATGGAGACATTGTCGGCGGGGCTGTGCCTGATTGTCGGAGCGGCAGGCGCCGGACTTATGTATCGTGAAAACGGACTGAATGATATGGTATGGAAGACCGGCGGGGCAGGCGCCGGGCTTGCCGTATTGGTATATCTGTTCCATCTGGTTACAGATGAGAAGTATCAGTTGGACGCTATACGGAATTATATGGTAGATTACCTGGAAAATGTATGCCGGCACAGGTACGAGAAGGAGAAGACATATCAGAAAGGGATCAAAGTTCTGACACAGGAGGGGACAGCCGCAGAATTCGGAGTTATGCCGGCAGCAGAGCCTAATCCGGGCAGGGAAGTTACGGCAGAGAGGAAGGAAGAGGAAGCCGGAGCGGATTGGACAGGCTGGGCGGAGCGGACAGAACATGCAAGCCAGATGGGACAAGCGGAACTGCCAGAGCAGATAGATCGCACAGAACATGTGGTCCAGATGGGACAGGCAGATCAGCAAAGCGGGCAGGTCCGAACAGATTATGGAAGCCAGACCGAGCAGTTGAGTCAAGTGAGCCAAATGGATCTGGCAGATCGAATGGATAGGTCAGATCGGTCAGAACTAATAGAGACCGTGGACAAGCCAGAATTGTCAGAAAGTAAGAAAGGCAAGAAGCATAAGCATTCAAGGCGGGAGAGGGAAGAAGTATCAGATATTCACGAGGAGGCAAGGTATGGGAATCGAGAAACTTTTTATTCGAAGGATATGCATGAGGATCCGAAAGCTGCACATGCCGCGGGAGAGAAGAAAGGTACGGACGGACCTTATATCGTAAGGACGCGTGAACCGGAAGCCCAGAAGAGCGCAGTCAGTACATTCCATGCGGCGGAGAGGATAGCGGATGAAGCGCTCAGCGCCTTTTATGCGTCGAAGGAGAAGAATGTAAGCCAGAGTGAACCGATGGGAGAGATCCTCGCTGCCAAAGCAAAGGCGAAGCACGGTGAAGCCGTAAGAGAGGCGGCGGAGCTGCCGGCGGCAGAGTTTGTAAGAGAGACGATGGAGCCGAAGAGGCACAGGACGCCGGAGGGCGGGGCTAAGAGAGAACGCCTGGAAGAAGAAGTTGACAGAGATCTTGTGATCCGTAGGATTCTGGAAGAGTTTATGGCTTGATTAAACCTTCCTGATTTGGTAATATATACATATACTATAGATAGAAGGAAGGAGCCCTAATATGAGCAGAGTAACATTTGACTATTCAAAAGCAAAGACATTTATTTCAGAACACGAGATCGTATCTATGAAGAAGATCGCGGAGAACGCCAAAGCAGAACTTCTCGGAAGAGAAGGTGCGGGAAATGATTTCCTTGGATGGATCGATCTTCCGGTTGATTATGATAAAGAAGAATTCGCACGCATCAAAGAAGCGGCGAAGAAGATCCAGGGGGATTCCGAAGTTCTTCTTGTGATCGGGATTGGTGGCTCTTACCTTGGCGCAAGGGCGGCGATTGAGTTCCTGCGTCATAATTTCTATAATATGGTGTCAAAAGAGATCCGCAAGACGCCGGAGATCTATTATGTGGGAAACAGTATCAGCAGCACGTATCTGAAGCATCTGATGGATGTGATCGGAGAGAGAGATTTTTCCGTAAATATCATCTCCAAGTCCGGTACAACTACGGAGCCGGCGATCGCGTTCCGCATCTTTAAGGAGATGCTTGAGAAGAGATATGGCAAAGAAGAGGCGGCAAAGAGAATCTATGCGACCACAGATAAGGCAAGAGGAGCCCTTAAGAACCTGTCTACGGAAGAGGGATATGAGACTTTCGTAGTTCCGGATGACGTGGGCGGACGCTTCTCTGTTCTGACAGCGGTAGGGCTTCTTCCGATCGCGGTAAGCGGCGCGGATATCGACCAGTTGATGGCAGGTGCGGCTGATGCAAGAGACCGTGCTTTGAATGCTTCCTATGAGGAAAATGACGCTGTTCTGTATGCGGCGATCCGGAATATCCTTCACAGAAAGGGGAAGGCGGTTGAGATCCTTGCGAATTATGAGCCAAGCCTTCACTATGTATCTGAGTGGTGGAAGCAGCTTTACGGTGAGAGTGAAGGTAAGGATCAGAAGGGAATCTTCCCGGCATCCGTGGATCTTACTACGGATCTGCACTCTATGGGACAGTTTATCCAGGACGGAAGCCGTATCATGTATGAGACAGTCCTGAATGTAGAAGAATCAGCGGAAGAGATCGTGATCCAGGAAGAGCCGGTTGACTTGGACGGACTGAATTATCTGAAGGGTAAGACGGTTGATTTCGTGAATAAGAGTGCGATGAACGGAACGATGCTTGCACATACGGACGGAAATGTTCCGAACCTGGTAGTAAATATTCCGAAGCAGGATGAGTTCTCACTGGGACAGCTGTTCTATTTCTTCGAGTTTGCGTGCGGCGTGAGCGGATATATACTCGGCGTGAATCCATTCAATCAGCCGGGCGTGGAGAGTTATAAGAAGAATATGTTTGCGCTTCTTGGGAAACCGGGATTCGAGAAGGAACGAGAAGAGCTGTTGAAGAGACTGTAATGCGGACATTATACGATCGGTTGAGAGAATATGGCAGCTCGGATCATTATGGATTCCATATGCCGGGACATAAGAGGAAGTTGAATATGTTGGGCGAAGAGCTGCCCTTTGCGATCGACATTACAGAGATAGATGGGTTTGACGACCTTCACCATGCCGGCGGGATCCTTAAGGATGCGCAGGAGCGTGCGGCGAGAGTGTATCATGCAGGGGAGACACATTTTCTTATTAATGGAAGCAGTGTCGGGATCTTGAGCGCTGTCGCAGGTGTGACAAGAAGAGGTGATACGGTGCTTGTGGCGAGAAATTGCCACAAGTCCGTGTACCATGCCATAGAGATGTTTGGATTGAACCCGGTATATTTAATGCCGGGCTTCGATTTGTCTTTACAGTTGAATACAGAAGTTTCTGCAGAGGATGTCCGGACGGCTTTGAAGAAAGAGCCGGGGATCCGTGCGGTCGTGATCGTATCACCGACTTATGACGGAGTTGTCTCAGATGTAGAAGCGATAGCGGAAGCGGTCCATGAAGAAGGCATTCCACTCATTGTAGACGGAGCCCATGGAGCGCATTTTGGTTTTCATGCGTATTTTCCGGAACATTCGAATGTACAGGGGGCGGATCTTGTGATCAACAGCCTCCATAAGACGCTGCCGTCCCTGACACAGACGGCGCTTCTGCACATGAACGGGAGTTTGGTATGCAGGGAAAGGGTACGAAGATATTTGCATATGCTGCAGAGCAGCAGCCCGTCTTATCTGTTGATGGCAAGCATTGATTCCTGCACGGATCTTCTGGAGCATCGCCGCGCCGAGCTTTTTGGTCCTTATGTGGAACGGCTGATCCGCCTGCGCGCTGAACTTGCGTGCCTTGAAAAGCTGCAGTTGATCGAGACTGAGAGATATGACCGGTCAAAGGTTATGATTTCCGTAAGAAATGCCGATATTTCTAGCAGAGAGCTCTGTCAGATCCTGCTTAAGGATCATCATCTGCAGATGGAGATGGCGGCGGGAACGTATATCCTTGCGATGACTTCGGTGGGAGACACACAGGAGGGAATGCGAAGGCTTGCCGCTGCGTTGAAGGAGATTGACGAAAGATGCAGCCTCAGGGCTCGGGGAGAGGCAGAGGGAATGCATAGCCCCGTGCCTTCGTGTCCGGAAGTGGTCTATAATAGTTCGGATGCAGAGATGCTTTCGGAGCTTGAGGGAACTGGGAAGCGGCGGCTGACGAAGAAGGCGGTACAGTTCAGAGACAGTACGGGGTGCATAGCAGCAGAATATGCGTATCTTTATCCGCCGGGAATTCCTTTAGCCGTGCCGGGAGAAAAAATAACAAAAGAGGCGGCAAGTATGTTACAATGGTATGATAGAGAGGGATTTTCTATAGAAGGTTTGAAAAACGCACAGTATATAGAGGTTTGGATGTATGAGTAAGATCTACTGTATGATGGGAAAGAGTTCGTCGGGGAAGGACACTCTGCTGAAAGCGGTCAGAAAAGAGCTGCCGTGCCTTCGGACCGTGACGCCCTATACGACCCGTCCGATCCGGGACGGAGAGCGGGACGGAGAGGAATACTTTTTCGTGTCGGAGGAGATATTAAGTACATATGAGAGGCAGGGCAGAGTGATCGAGCAGAGGGCATACGATACGGTGCATGGGATATGGAGATATGCGACGATCGACGATGGACAGATCGACCTTGCATGTGCGGATTATCTGATGATCGGTACTCTGGAGTCATACCGGAAGATGCGGGCGTATTATGGGAGAGAGTATGTGGCGCCGCTCTATATCGAGGTTGAGGACGGAGAGCGGCTTAAGCGAGCCCTTGAGCGTGAGATGCGCCAGGAAATTCCAAGATATGCAGAACTTTGCAGAAGGTTTCTTGCAGATACGGCGGATTATTCGGAAGAAAATCTGGCAGAACTTGGAATTACAAGAAAATATTTGAATCATAATGGGATACAGTGCTTAGAAGAGATTATAGGGGAAATACAACATGGGAAGCTTTAAAGATGTGGTAGGTCACAGGGACATTATTAATTATATCGGAAATGCGGTGTCGATGGATCAGGTATCGCATGCATATATATTGAACGGCGAGCGGGGAGCCGGTAAGAAGATGCTTGCGCATCTATTTGCCATGACGCTGCTGTGTGAGAAGGGAGGTCCGGATCCGTGCAACGAGTGCCACTCCTGCAAGCAGGCGGAGAGCGGCAATCATCCGGATATTATCCGTGTCACGCATGAGAAACCGAATTCGATCAGTGTGGATGATATCCGTGAACAGGTGAATAATACGATCATGATCAAGCCATATCAGGGGCCATATAAGATATATATCATTGACCGTGCGGATCTGATGACTGTGCAGGCGCAGAATGCCCTGCTTAAGACGATCGAGGAACCGCCGCAGTATGCGGTCATTATGCTGCTGACGGAGAATGCGGAGCTGTTGCTTCCGACGATCACATCCAGGTGTGTGATGCTAAAACTGCGTTACATCAGGGATACGCTGATCAGGCGGTATCTGATGGAGAATCTTAAAGTCCCGGATTATAAGGCAGATCTGTGTACTGCGTTCGCCCAGGGGAATATGGGACATGCGATCATGCTGGCGAATTCCGAGCATTTTAACGAGATCCGTGAGGAGGCGGTACATCTGCTGAAGCATATTCAGGAGATGGAGTTAAGTGAGATCGTGCAGGCGATCAATCATATCACGGTCTATAAGTTAGAGATCGAGGATTATCTGGATGTTATTATGGTGTGGTTCAGAGACGTCCTGCTGTATAAGGCGACAAGGGATATCGACGCGGTTGTGTTCAAGGAGCAGATCAACGCGATCAAAGCGCGCGCAAGTAAGAGCTCATATGAAGGGATCCAATTGATCCTGACGAGTTTCGAAAGGGCGAAGGCAAGATTGAAAGCGAATGTGAATTTTGAATTGGTAATGGAGCTGTTATTCCTGGCAATAAAGGAGAATTGAGAATATGACGAGAGTGATTGGAGTTAGGTTCCGGCCGGCAGGGAAGGTCTATTTCTTCGCGCCGGGAAGATATGATATCAAGACGGGGGACAAGGTGATCGTCGAGACGGCAAGAGGCGTAGAGTTCGGCTGGGTTGTTGCGGGGACGAAAGAGGTGCCGGATGAGAAGATCACCCAGCCTTTGAAGTCGGTGATCCGGATCGCGACGAAGGATGATCTCTTAAAGGAAGAGAAGAACCGCGAGAAGGAGAAGGAAGCGTTTCGTATCTGTCTGGAGAAGATCCGCAAGCATGGACTGGAGATGAAGCTGATCGATGCAGAATACACGTTCGATAATAATAAGGTGCTCTTCTACTTTACGGCGGACGGAAGGATTGATTTCCGCGAGTTGGTGAAGGATCTGGCGAGTGTGTTCCGTACCAGGATCGAACTGAGGCAGATCGGCGTGAGGGATGAGACGAAGATCCGCGGCGGGATCGGGATCTGCGGACGCCCGTTGTGCTGTCATACGTACCTGACGGAATTCGCGCCGGTATCGATCAAGATGGCGAAGGAGCAGAATTTGTCCTTGAACCCGTCTAAGATCTCAGGAGTGTGCGGAAGGCTGATGTGCTGCCTGACAAATGAGGAAGAGACCTATGAGGAGCTGAACAGCCATCTTCCGTCTAACGGAGACCATGTGACGACACCGGACGGCCTTAAGGGGGACGTTCAGTCGGTGAACGTGCTGCGTCAGTTGGTCAAAGTGATCGTGACTCTTGAAAATGACGAGAAAGAGATACGGGAATATAAGGCGAAGGAGCTTCGTTTCAGATCGAGACGGAGAAAGAAGGATACGAGGTTATCCAGAGAAGAGATGGCGGAGCTGAAAGCCTTGGAAGAGAAGAACGCGTCTTCAAAACTGGACGATGAGTAGAGATGCAAAAGAAAGAAGCGCAAGCCGGGAATCCTTGATGCCGGCGGATGATATAGAAGTGGGAAGGGTGACATGTTCAGGAAGAATGGGGTTGAATTAAAGCCGGGAGAACGTCTGGACAATCTGCAGATCGGCGGATATGAGATCATACAGATGCCGGGCAGGTTCTGTTTCGGGATGGATGCAGTGTTATTGTCTTCATATGCAAGGGTTAAGAAGCAGGAGAAAGCGCTGGATCTGGGGACAGGGACGGGGATTCTGCCGATTCTTCTGGAAGCTAAGAATGAAGGCTGTCATTATACGGGACTGGAGATTCAGGCAGAAAGCGCCGATATGGCGCGAAGGAGTGTAAGATATAACTGCCTGGAAGAACGGATCGACATTGTGACCGGCGATATCCGGGAGGCGTCCGCTATCTTTGGCACGGGTTCGTATCAGGTGATCACGGTGAATCCTCCGTATATGATCGGAGAACACGGGCTTAAGAATGAAAAGGAAGCGCTGTACGTGGCGAGGCATGAAGTGTTGTGCACTCTTGCAGATGTATTACGCGAAAGCGCCAGGATCCTGCCGCCGAGAGGCAGGTTCTATATGGTGCACAGACCGTTCCGCTTGCCGGAGATCTTGTCGAAGATGTCGAATGCCGGGATTGAACCGAAGAGGATGCGCCTGGTATATCCACATGTGGACAAAGAGCCGAATATGGTGCTGATCGAGGGGGTGAGGGGCGGTAATCCCCGGATGAAAGTAGAGCCTCCGCTGATCGTATATCGGGAAGATGGCAGCTATACAGACGAAATTCTTGCGATTTACGGAAGATTATGAAGAAAATGTAAAAAAAATAAAAAAAGTACTTGCATTCTTAAAAAAACTGTTATATAATAATTCTTGCGTTGAGAAAGCAAGAAACAGAATAACAGTTACGCGCGATTAGCTCAGTTGGTAGAGCACCTGACTCTTAATCAGGGTGTCCAGGGTTCGAGCCCCTGATCGCGCACTCAAAATCACTGTTTTTGGAGATTTTTAAAGACTCCGGGGGCGGTGGTTTTTTTGTGCGGAAATGGGATATACCTCTTGATGGAAAAGCTGACGGAAAATGCAGGAAAGCAATTCAAAAAGAAAAGTGACGCCTGAGCCTGACAGCCCAGGCAATTTTCTTTTCTAAATGTGCATATCTTTTTTTTCAAATACCAGGATCCCTGATACAAACAATATAACGGCGCCTGCCAGAAGCAAGAATATGCCGGCGATGGCACGGCTCTCACCGGCGATGATATCATCGGGGTGAAATAAAGTGAAAAATGTGAAATACTTTGCCTTCTCCGCTTTTTCGCCGACGTTTGCAAGCATCTGCAGCACGTACATAAATGCCGGAATACCCGCTCCAAATGCAACACTGTATTTGGTATCGGAAAATATGCAGGAAGAGAGAAAGCAGATACTTCCGATAAATAAATGTAAGCAGAATAATCCGCCGTTCAATACAAGCAATGCTTTAAGATCTAACTCTCCCGGAAAGCTGCTTTCGGCACAAATGAGCTCTAAGACCGTAATATATAAAATAAGCAGCACAATTCCGCTTATAAGGACTTTCATTTGTGTCAACGCAATGGTACGGCGTTTGACAGGCGCGGCAGCCAACGAGGCCATAGAGCCTTTGTCCACATATTTTGCGATCAGGGCATTTCCGCGCAGGATGCAGAATACCATGGGGAAGACCAGCAGTATGAACCCATAGAGGTAAGATACCATGAATCCCAAAAGAGTTGCAGAGTTTATTGTCATGCCGACAGCTGCCGTTAATTCCGGCATAGCTTCCGCAAAATTATCCAACGTTTTCATCATTTGAGGGTCATACATATTGATGATAATAGAAACATACATGGTAATGATCGCGCTGAAAATGATCAGCGGCTTTGCGCTTCCTTTCATTTCACGTTTATATAGTGCTATGTTGATCATTTTTCTCACCTCCGTAATAACTCATGAAGATTTCCTCCAGGCTTTGCTTTGTCGTGACGGTGACTTTTTTGCCGCTGCATATTCCGTCAAAATCTGCGGCAAATGCTTTGGCGGCATCTTCGTTATCAAGCGTTACTATGTAACTGCGTGTATGCCGTTCGTGCAAGGCGGCGGCAGAATCAACAGCGATCATCCTGCCTTTCTGTATAATACCGATCCGGTCGCAAGTCCGTTCGACTTCTTCAAATATATGACTTGACATCAAAATCGTTTTTCCCCGTTCTTTTTCTTCGGCAACCAGGCTAACGAACCTGTTTTGCATCAACGGGTCGAGTCCGCTGGTTGGTTCGT
This sequence comes from Dorea sp. 5-2, assembly GCF_000403455.2. Taxonomy (GTDB): domain Bacteria; phylum Bacillota; class Clostridia; order Lachnospirales; family Lachnospiraceae; genus Sporofaciens. The sequence goes on from NZ_KE159792.1 coordinate 89,417, forward strand.
CCAGGATCAGTATGTCGGGATCGTGCATAAATGCGGCGACGATTCCGAGTTTTTGCTTCATTCCTTTGCTCATTTTTTTGATCTTGCCTTTGGGGTCTAATTCAAAACGTTCCAGTAATTCTTTCTTACGGTTCTGTGTGCCGATTTTTCGATAGTCTGTGATGAATTTCAAAAATTCCGTACCGGACATATCGTCAAAAAAGCTGATCTCGCCGGGAATATACCCAAGTCTTGCCTGTACTTTCTCGCTTTCGCTCCAACAGTCCATACCGTCAATGGTGCATTTTCCTGATCTGTTTAATCTAAATATACCTGTTTGACTCAGATTTTCAAGAATTATTTTAAGAAAAGTATTGCTTGACGTAAGAGCCTAAAGGAGAATATAATCAAAATTACGGCAATTTTATAGCTATACTAAGAATATGATAAAGGAGACAACAGACGATGGAAGCATCATTTTACTCAGGAAACAGAAGAGTATTTATGGAGCATATGAAGGATGGGGAGTTGGCGGTTTTCTTAAGCGGAGAGATCATCCGCAAATCGGCAGATGATGATCATCCGTTCTATGCGAACCGGAATTTTGTATATCTGACGGGAATTGACCAAAGAGACAGTATTTTAATGTTGTATAAAGAAGCGGGAAAGTCGGAGGAGAAGTTATTTATCCTTGCGCCGGACGCTTTTGAGGAGCGTTGGAACGGTGCCCGGATCAAGCCGGAGGAAGCGGCGGGAAGGTCAGGGATCGGCGATATCGTATACTTTGACGAATGGCAATCTTATCTTGCGGAGATGATCCGAAGGAACCAGATCCGGAGCATTTACCTTGATATTGACCACAAAGAAGGGCGCAGGAATTGGAATGGCGCCGACTGGATGAAGCAGTATATCGAGACTGGCTATCCGCAGATAGAGATCAAAAATTCGCTTCCGATCCTGAAGAAAATGCGTCTGATCAAGAAGCCTTGTGAGATAGAAGCCCTGGAACAGGCGGAACGTATCACGAAGGCGGGGATCGTCGCCATGATGGAACACTCAAAGCCGGGAATGTACGAATACCAGTATAAGGCGGAATATGATTATGCACTGGCGCAGTATGGGGTTCTTGAACCGGGCTTCTCATCCATTATAAGCGCCGGAAAGAATAATTTCTGTATCCATTATGACAGCTACCGGGGACAGGCGCAGGACGGAGACATGGTATTGAATGACGTAGGCGTAAGATGGGATTATCTGGTGACGGACGTATCCCGGGGATGGCCGTGCAACGGGAAATATACGGATCGGCAGAAGCTGTTGTACGAGTGTGCATACCGGACTTCACAGCATATGTTTGGCATACTGAAGCCTGGGATGCCGATGCAGGATGTGGATCGTTTGATCAAGGAGTATAACTTCGAGCAGCTGAAGGCGGCAGGGGTATGTGCTTCCTTTGACGAGATCGGCACATATATGTGGCACGGCGGCGCGCATCATATAGGATTCGATGTGCATGACATGGTGTCGGCGAGAGACTCGGTTACGGCGCCGGGCATGGTATTCTGTGTGGATGTAGGGATCTATCATGAAGAATGGGGGATCGGATTCCGTCTGGAAGATAACTGCCTGATCACGGAGGATGGATGCCGGAATCTGTCGAAGGATATACCGCGGACGATCGAAGAGATTGAGGCGGTGATGAGCTAATGCAGCGTCCGCATGATATCTGGTTAAATTGCGTTGGATATCATGCGGACACCACATTAATAAACGTATTTTACCGTATATTTACTGCCGTCGCCGATGTAATCTTTGACACTGGCGCGGCGGCTATTGGCGGCAAGGGTGGGGTCGATCAGAGACCATTTCTTGCCGTCGAACCGGATGATATCGTCTACCCATCCTGTTTCTTCAAGATAACAGCTGATCCAGGCATGGTAGGCGTCGCCGGCATAGCCGACTTCGAGCCGGGCAGGGATCCTCTGGGAGCGCAGCATAGCCGTCATGAGGGCGGCATAATCGAAGCAAATCCCTTTCTTGGTATCCAGGGTGTCGTCTACATCCGGGATGTATCCGTAAGCGACATTTTCGGCTTTGTCCGTATCGTAAGAGATGTTCTTGATGACGAAATGATAGATTGCCTCTATTGCTTCTATGCCGCTGCGGCTTTTCTTTACCAGAGAAGCGCCTTTGGCAACAGCTTTTGTATCGGCGTCATAATCTATATATACATTCGGAGTGAGAAAGGGCAGGAATTCATCTTCGAGGGTTACGTCCGCGGACTGGGTGAACGCAACGGCGTACAGATCTTTTGCTGCGTCCGCGGCTTCGAATACGGTGAAGGTATAACTGCCGTTTCCGCCGGTGAGCGGGTAGACGACGGCTTCGCTGCGCGCCGTGACCAGATAGGTACAGGTGATTCCTTTGGGGTCTTTGACCTGGAACTTGACTTTCTCATTGGCGCCGGTGTAGGTAAGGATCATATATCCCCTGGATGTGTTAGAGAGATCCATAGAGACGATGTCGTTGGCGTAAGCTATGGCGCCGGGGGCTTCGGGGGTCAGGACCTGAGGAGTATTGTCTCTTGCCGGAGCCTTCGGTGCGCTCTTTTTCTTGCTGCCGGATGCGGCAGATACGGCCTGTATGCTGTCGGCGGGCGGATACAGAAGAGACAGGGAGGCGGATACCAGGAGGAACGCCAGAAATTTCCGGAAGATCTGCCGTCTGCAGAACGGACGCCTGCCGGGATCTGTATGCTGCCGGATCGGTGTAGGTGTCATGGGAAGGACTCCTTTCGTGTCTGATAGTTAATTTTGATATTATTATATCATAATCTATGATGCTGTGATATATTGAAAAAAAGTTTATGTGGGAGGGCGGTTGAGATGTCAGGAACGTTGTATTTGTGCGCGACGCCGATCGGGAACTTAGAGGACATAACGCTTCGGTGTATCCGGATCTTGAAGGAAGCAGATCTTATTGCGGCTGAGGATACGCGCAACAGTATCAAGCTTCTGAATCACTTTGGGATCAAGACGCCGATGACCAGTTATCATGAGTACAATAAGGCGGGGAAGGGGCATAAGCTTGTGGAGCGCCTTAAGGCAGGCGAAGATATTGCGCTGATCACAGACGCTGGGACGCCCGGCATATCCGATCCCGGGGAGGATCTGGTGAGGCAGTGCAGGGAAGAAGGCATTCCGGTGACAGCGGTTCCCGGGGCGGCGGCATGTATTACGGCGCTTACCATATCGGGGCTGCCGACCAGGAGATTTGCCTTTGAAGCATTCCTTCCGGCGGATAAGAAGGAACGTCAGGCAGTCCTTAAGGAAATGGAGAACGAGACCCGCACGATGGTTGTCTATGAAGCGCCGCACAGGCTTGTACGTACTCTGAAAAATCTGAAGGAAGTCCTCGGGAACCGGCGGATCCGGATATGCAGGGAGCTGACGAAGAAGCATGAGGGTGTCTTTGCCGCGACGATCGAAGAAGCGGCGGCATATTATGAGCAGCAGGAACCAAGGGGCGAATGTGTTATCGTGATCGAGGGGAAGAGCAGGGAAGAACTTGCCGCCGGCGAACGTGCCAGGTGGGAAGAGATGAGTGTCGCAGAACACATGGAGTATTACATGGATGGCGGAATGGAGAAGAAAGAAGCCATGAAACAGGTCGCCAGGGACAGAGGAGTCGGAAAGAGAGAGATCTATCAGGCGCTGCTGTGAGTGCTCTTGGTCAACTTGTATAGTATTTTTGAAAAAAATTGTTCAACTTGGGTATACCCGAAGTTGGACTTTTTTTATATACTTTTTAACAGAGCAAGAGCGTATCAGAGATACAAAATATATTTCAAATGGAGGAAAGTTTAAAATGGCAAGTTTATCATTAAAACACATTAATAAGAAATATCCGAATGGATTTGAAGCTGTAAAAGATTTCAATCTGGAGATCGAAGATAAAGAATTCGTCATCTTCGTAGGACCTTCAGGATGTGGAAAGTCAACGACGCTTCGTATGGTTGCAGGTCTGGAAGATATCTCTTCCGGTGAATTATGGATCGGCGACAAGCTGGTGAACGATGTTGAGCCAAAGGACAGAGATATCGCGATGGTATTCCAGAACTACGCTCTGTATCCGCATATGACAGTATATGATAACATGGCTTTTGGTCTTAAGTTAAGAAAAGTTCCAAAGGATGAGATTGACAAGATGGTTCGCGAAGCTGCTAAGATCCTTGACCTGGAAGCTCTGTTAGACCGTAAGCCGAAGGCTCTTTCCGGTGGTCAGAGACAGCGTGTTGCTATGGGACGTGCGATCGTTCGTAATCCTAAGGTATTCCTTATGGATGAGCCTCTTTCCAACCTGGATGCTAAGCTGCGTGGACAGATGCGTATTGAGATTTCCAAACTGCATCAGAGACTGGGCACAACGATCATCTACGTAACACATGACCAGACAGAGGCTATGACACTTGGTACAAGAATCGTAGTTATGAGCGCTGGTATCGTTCAGCAGGTAGATACTCCTCAGACACTGTATGATCGTCCGTGCAACCTGTTCGTAGCAGGATTCATCGGATCTCCGCAGATGAACTTTGTAGACGCTAAGTGTAAGGTTGAAGGCAAGAAAGTTTGTCTTGTTGCAGGACCTGCTTCCATCGAACTTCCGGAATCTAAGGCTAAGAAGCTGATCGACGGAGGATACAATGGAAAGACTGTTATCCTTGGTATTCGTCCTGAGGATGTACATGATGAGCCAGAGTTCCTTGCTAAGTCTCCAAACACGATCATTGAAGCTAAGATCCGTGTATATGAGATGCTTGGTGCAGAAGTATTCTTACACTTCGATTACGAAGGAGCTACCATGACTGCAAGAGTTGATCCTAGAACATCTGCAAGAAGCGGAAGCACAGTTAAGTTTGCACTGGATGCTGACAGGATCCACGTATTTGATAAAGAGACAGAGAACACAATTACAAACTAGTATAATAAAGACAAAGAAGCCGGACACTATATGGTGTCTGGCTTTCTTTTCGATAAAACAGAGGATACTCTTGTATATACGGGTTATTCTGTGATAGAATGTAACATGTATGTAAATACAGTCTTATTGCTACAGAACAGGAGGGTGTTCCCATGTTATCGAATCAGATATTACATAAAGCAGTGCAGGATATGAAGAGCATCACCGGGTTGGAGTGTGCGGTGTGGGACATGAAGGGGATCTGTCTGGTCATGACGAATGAGAGGATGACAGCACAGGAAACACTGGTCGTTTCATTTTGCAGGACACTGACAGATGTACCGACGGATGAGATCCAGTTCAAGATCAAGAAGGATGTGGGGATATTCCTTGTAAAAGATGACGAGGATCCATGTTATTGCCTTGTGTTGAAAGGCAGCTGCCCGCAGATAGAGATGGCGGGGCGGATGGGGATCAGCCAGCTCGAGAATCTGCTCTTCGCCTATAAGGAGAAGATGGATAAGAATCGCTTTATCCAGAATCTGATCCTGGATAATATGCTGTTGGTCGATGTCTATAATCAGGCGAAGAAGCTTAAGATACCGGTAGAGCTGAGACGCTGCGTGTTCCTGATCGAGGCAAAGAATGAAGGGGACAACTTGATCCTTGAGACTTTGAAGGGACTCTATGCTACCGGGACGAAGGATTTCGTAACTGCGGTAGATGAGAAGCGTGTGATACTTGTAAGGGCGCTGGAGAGTACGGATGACTATCCGCATTTGGAGCAGATCGCCAAAGAGCTGGTAGACACGCTGAATATGGAAGCTATGGTCAGCGTGAGGATCGCTTATGGGACGATCATCAGTGAATTAAAGGATGTATCGAAGTCCTACAAAGAAGCTGACATGGCATTGGAAGTGGGACGGGTATTCTATGCGGACAAGAATATCCTTGCCTATAATGAACTGGGGATCGGGCGGCTGATCCATCAGCTGCCGGCTTCTTTGTGTACGATGTTCTTGAATGAAGTGTTCGATGAGGACGTGGCGGATGATTTTGAGGATGAAGAGTTAGTTACGGTATATACTTTCTTCGACAATAACCTGAATATCTCCGAGACGGCACGGCAGCTCTATGTCCACCGGAATACGTTAGTGTACAGGCTGGAAAAGATTCAGAAGCGGACAGGCTTAGACGTCAGGGTATTTGAAGACGCGCTGACCTTCAAGATCGCCATGATGGTGGCGGATCATATGAGATATATGCGGGAATAGAAGAAATCAGATTGCAGGAATACAGGAAGAAAGCAGGAGGAGAATAAGAAATGGTGAAATTGTATGATACAGGAGTCTATCTGCTGAATGGAACAGAAGTTGTGACGTCGGCAGAGGAAGTGAAGGCAAAGACAGGAAAGGAAGCGGTTCCTGGGGAAGCGGCAAAGGGAACGATGGCGTACGGGATCCTTGCGGCGCATAATACATCCGGGAATATGGAGCGTCTTCAGATCAAATTTGATAAGCTGACGTCCCATGATATTACCTTTGTGGGGATCATCCAGACGGCAAGGGCGTCCGGGCTTGAGAGATTCCCGATCCCCTATGTGCTGACCAATTGTCATAATTCGCTGTGCGCAGTCGGAGGAACGATCAATGAGGATGACCATATGTTTGGCCTGAGCTGTGCGAAGAAATACGGCGGGGTGTATGTACCGCCTCATCAGGCAGTGATCCATCAGTATGCGCGCGAGATGCTGGCAGGCGGCGGAAAGATGATCCTTGGATCAGACAGCCATACCCGTTACGGCGCATTGGGAACGATGGCGATGGGCGAGGGCGGACCGGAGCTTGTGAAGCAGCTGCTGAATAAAACCTATGATATCAGGATGCCGGGCGTGACGGCGATCTATCTGGACGGCGAACCCATGAAGGGCGTCGGCCCGCAGGATGTGGCGCTTGCGATCATCGGCGCTACTTTTGGCAATGGATATGTGAATAATAAGGTGATGGAATTCGTGGGTCCGGGCGTGGACAAGTTAAGCGCTGATTTCCGTATCGGTATAGATGTTATGACTACGGAGACCACTTGTCTGTCGTCCATCTGGAAGACGGATGAGAAGATCCGGGAATTCTACGAGATCCATGGAAGAGAAGAAGATTATAAGGAATTGAATCCGGAATCGGTTGCATATTATGACGGAATGGTCTATGTGAACTTGAGTGAGGTCCGTCCGATGATCGCGATGCCTTTCCATCCGTCCAATGTATATACGATCGACGAGGTGAACGCGAATCTTAAAGAGGTTCTTCACGATGTGGAGCAGAAGGCGTTGGTAAGCCTGGATGGAGCGGTGGATTATACGCTGCAGGATAAGATCGTGGACGGCAGGCTGTATGTGGAGCAGGGGATCATCGCGGGATGTGCCGGCGGCGGTTTCGAGAATATCTGTGCGGCGGCAGACATCATCCGCGGGAAGTATATCGGCTCAGACGAATTTACGTTCAGCGTCTATCCGGCGAGTACGCCGATCTATATGGAACTGGTGAAAAATGGTGCGGTTGCCGATCTTATGCAGGCGGGAACCATTGTGAAGACTGCGTTCTGCGGACCTTGCTTCGGCGCGGGAGATACGCCGGCGAACAATGCATTCTCTATCCGCCATTCTACGAGGAACTTCCCGAACCGCGAGGGATCGAAGCTCCAGAGCGGACAGATCTCTTCGGTGGCGTTGATGGATGCGCGTTCGATCGCGGCAACGGCGGCGAATAAGGGATTCCTGACGCCTGCGACAGATCTGGATGTGGAATATAAGGGACGGAAATATCATTTTGACTGGAATATCTATGCGAATCGTGTGTTTGACAGTAAGGGAGAGGCGGATCCTTCGGTTGAGATCAAGTTCGGGCCGAATATCAAGGACTGGCCGGCGATGGCCGCGCTCCCGGAGAATCTGCTCTTGAAAGTAGTATCCGAGATCCACGATCCGGTTACTACGACGGACGAGCTGATCCCGTCAGGCGAGACGTCTTCCTACCGTTCGAATCCGTTAGGGCTTGCGGAATTTGCGTTATCCAGGAAGGATCCGGCATACGTGGGACGTGCGAAAGAAGTGCAGAAGGCAGAGAAGGCGATCGAAGCAGAAGCGTGTCCGGCGGAAGCTTTGGCGGAATTAAAGCCGGTCATGAATAAGATCCACGAGGCTTATCCCGAGATTGACAGGACGAATCTCGGAGTTGGAAGTACGATATTCGCGGTGAAGCCGGGGGACGGTTCTGCAAGAGAACAGGCGGCATCCTGCCAGAAGGTGCTGGGCGGCTGGGCGAATATCGCCAACGAATATGCGACCAAGAGATATCGTTCGAATCTGATCAACTGGGGGATGCTCCCGTTCCTCACAGAAGAGGATCATAAGGCGCTGAGCTTTCAGAACGGAGATTATATATTTGTCCCCAAGATCAGGAAGGTGATCACAGGGAAAGAGGCAGAGGTCCGGGCATATGTGGTCGGGGCAGGAGAAGACTGGAAAGAGATCACGCTGAAACTGGGCGATCTGACAGATGTTGAGCGGGAGATCATTCTTAAGGGATGCCTGATCAATTATTATAGAGGATAATTTACAACCGTATGGACAGAAAATTAAGGGGAGAATGCAACAGTTCTCCCCTTTTTTGACTCTAATATACATGGAGGTGAGACGATGAAGTGCGACGCAAAGACATTTGCACAGATGTACGAGGCGGTCTATAAGGATATGTACCGTTTTGCACTGTGTATGATGAAGAACCGGCAGGAGGCAGAGGATACGGTCAGCGAGGCAGTGGTGGCTGCGTATGAGAATATCAGGAAGCTGCGGAATGAGGAGGCATTCAAGAACTGGATATTCACGATCTTATCAAATGTCTGCAGGAAAAGGCTTAAGAAAGCGGCAAAGGAGCAGGTGCATTCACGGGAGGATATGATCTCGCGGATTCCGTCGCAGGAGATGGAACTGGGGATAGCGGTGGATGTCAGGAAAGCATTCTTTCTTCTGGAAGAAGAGGAACAGATGATAGTGGGGCTGTCCGTTTTCGGCGGATATAACAGTCAGGAGATTGGGAAAGCGTTGAAAATGAATCCGAATACGGTGCGCTCGAAGAGAAGCCGTGCGCTTCAGAAGATGGAATGTGTATTAAGATGAGTCAAAGGAGGCGGTTGTATGGATAGAAGAGAGCAAGAGACGTTGGATAAGCTCAGGGAGAAGACGGCGGATACGGAGATTCCGGAGACGCTTAAGCCGGAGCAGATCCGCCGGATGCTGGATGAGAAGGAGCCGGGAACGGAAGATGTGAAGAAGAGGAAGAACCGCACATGGAAGGCATGTATGCTGGCGGCGGCTTGTGCGGCAGTTGTGTCGCTGGCGGTGTGGAAGATGCCGGGAGTGCAAAGAGATCTGCCTGATCAGGGGAATGCGGGGGCGTCTGACGGGAAGAATAAAGACAGCGGCAGAAGCGAAGAGATCATCTGCGCGGAAGATTATCCTCAGATCTATGATTGTATCAAAGCATATCAGGAATCTATAGAAAATTCATACTCTGATGAATCTATCATAAAGCATGAAGAATTCTACGTGGCGGCAGAGGCAGAAACTGCTGACACGGGAGGAAGCGAAGGGGCCGCGGCGGCGGAAGACGGCGCTGCAATGGCAGGCTCTAACGGGAATAGTTCCAGGAAGACGGCGGAATCGGCAGCGATGGACGAGGCGGCGGGGAATGCTTCCGGAGATTATTCGGAGACGAATGTACGGCAGGAGGGTGTGGATGAAGCGGATATCGTCAAGACGGACGGGCGGTATCTGTATGTACTGGAAGATAATAATAAAGAGATCGCGGTGGTTGACACCCAGGGGCAGGAACTCAAGAAGGCAGCTTCGATCAAAATGGAGGATAAGGGAGAGGACTGCCGGATCTATGAGTTTTATGTGATGCCGGATACGAAGAAGTTGGTGTTGATATGCAGCGCTGACAACCAGTATATGATGGATAGGTATCCGGGATATCTGGGAGACGGGGCGTCGTCAACCGTGGCGGTGACCTATGATATACAGGATCCGTGTAATCCGGCGGAAGAAGGCAGCGTAAGCCAGAGCGGATTCTATCAGTCGTCGCGGATGTCGGACGGTTACCTGTATCTGTTCAGTGAATGGGGATTGAATCTGAAAGATCACATGGAGCCGATAGATTATATACCCAGGGTCAACGGGGAAAATATGAAAGCCGATAGCATTTGCCTTCCGCCTGGTAAGGAGGCGTACTGGTATGAGATCATTACGGTGGTGGATCCGAAGAAGCCCAAGGAAACAAAAGACAGTATCGCGTTATTCTCTAAAGGAGGACAGCTCTATGTAAGTAACGAGAATATTTACTTTTATGAGACAGAATGGGACTATAGATATGGTAGGGCGGATTGTACCACGACGATCCGGAAGGTTGGATATGAGGACGGAGAGCTGAAAGCAAAGGTTCAGGGAGAATTCGGCGGTTATCTGAAAGATTCGTTCTGTATAGATGAATATAAAGGGAACCTTCGTGTTGTGACTACGGAGGGTGAGACGAATTCGGTGTATGTCCTGGATAAAGAGCTGAAACAGATCGGGGCGATAGAGGATCTCGCCGAAGACGAGAGAGTCTATTCTGCAAGATTCATGGGAGAGGTCGGTTACTTTGTGACGTTTCGGGAGACGGATCCGCTGTTCAGTGTGGATTTGTCCGATCCAGAGAAACCGAAGATCGTCGGCGAGCTCAAGATACCTGGTTTTTCGGATTATCTTCACTTCTATGGGGAGGATCAACTGCTTGGGATCGGCATGAATGTAGATGAAGAGACGCAGATTACGGACGGGGTGAAGCTATCCATGTTCGATATCTCTGACAAGACGGATGTGAAAGAGAAGGATACGTATGTGTTGGAGAATGTGTATGGCGCGGATGTTTCTTATGATTACAAAGCGGCGCTTATTGATCCTGGCAGGAATATCATAGGATTCTCGGGAAATGCCATGGGCGGGCAGAGATATTTCCTCTTTGAATATGATGAGGAGGATGGATTCCTCTGCAATATGGAGGAAGACGTCAACGGGAACGGTATGTGCTGTACCAGGGGAGTCTATATTGATGAGACGTTGTACGTGGTGCAGGGAAATATTATCGAAGCATATAGCCTGAAAGATTATAAGAAGGTGGGAGATCTGATCTTATAAGAGTGTGCCGAGATTATTCCATCTGTGAGGTTGGGATATGTCTGTTTAAGAATTGTGCTTCTGCTTGTGATAAATAAACATTAGGGGGGCATGACAAAGTGGATTGTCATGCCCTCCCCTGGTATAACTAATGAATTACTTTACCGGATTTGGTATAATCGACTAATTGCTTTACCGGATCTGGGATATGCGGGCTCTCAGGACAGGTCCAAAGATAACTGCAATGATGATCTTTGCCGTATCCCCTGGCAGATAAGGGATCACGCCGATGGAAAGCGCCGCGGTAAAGGGAAGCTCCATCTGGAATGCAAGCCATGCGGTGCCGAAGATATAGGCGATAGCCGTTGCAAGGATCATCCCGATAATGATCAGATATCGCTTGCCAATGAAGCGTTCGACGAAGATTCCCGCCAGTATGGTCATGAAGATGAATCCGATCAGATAGCCGCCTGTCGGTCCGGCAAGTTTGGCGAATCCGCCTGCGAATCCGGAGAATACCGGAAGACCGACGGCGCCGAGCAGGAGATAGACAAGGAAACTGATCGTCGCGTCCTTCCAACCCAGGATATAGATACTGATCAGCAGTACCAGATTCGTAAGCGAGATGGGAACGGGGCTTATCGGAATAGGAACCGACAGCGGTGCGAAGACGCAGGTTATGGCGGTTGCCAATGCGATCAGGACTAACCTGCGGGTAGATAACCTGCCGGTTGTGCCCGTCGTATCGGAGGTACGGGGGGTGTTGGTTGGTGAGAGATGTTTCATGGTATCGGTGAGTCTCCTTTCAAACATAATAGTGTAATTATAAAAGAAGAGAGAATATTTGTCAACCATATAATATATAAAGGTTTACAATTGCTGCAGAAAAATTGCGCGAATTGTAAAAATAATTTGTTAAAATCTGAAAATATTATATGAAAAATTATGTTATGAATTATTTTGGGAAAATTTCAAAAATAGCATTGACAAATAAAGGCTTGAGTGATATTATATAACCAATCCAAAAGACAAGCAGAAAGGAGGCTTAATCCATTGGACAATGTAAAAGAATCCATCATTCAATATGTTAGTGGTATGGCAGAGAGAAGTTCCCGTAGAATAAGCCTTAATGATAGATGGTAGAGGAACCGGTAATAGAATAAGATCAAGGATCGGAGATGAAGAATACCGGATAAGATAAAAAGATCAAGACCTGCAGACATATTGAGAAAGATACCACATAGGATTTTGTTATATTAGAAGATGTGTGAAGAAACATTACCTAATATGGCTGATCAAATTATTATATCTGTCTACTATAGATAACAGAAGGATAGGATCTAGAGGGGTACATATCGGGAGCTGTAAAGCGGATATGAAGCAAGGCAGAAGGGAACATCAGTGATCGAAGAAGAATCCTCCGATTATAAAAATAAATTAAAACTTCATAAGAATATAAGGCGGCAGATTTGGTGATCGAACCAAAGCCTGACCGCCTTTTTTTGTTTGCATGTATTTTTCCTTGCGGATTTCCGGCAGAGATCGTATCATGGAGAGGACCTGAAAACTCGCAGGATGATACGCACCAGTATAAAGAGGACGCATATCTTAACCATATAGGATCAGATGGGCGGATGACCTTGTAAATAGGAGGTTTTTTGACAATTTTGAACGTATAATTTTGACATTGTACATGGCGTATGATAGAATTATATCTGTAAAAATGTAGAATCATACAATTTTAACAAATCTTTTGAGGTGAGTAATTTGGATAAGTATGAATATAGGGTGAAAACAGAACAGATGCAGGAGTATCTGGAGAAGAAGCAGTATAAGAAAGCAATGGAAATTGCGGACACGATCGACTGGCGCAGAGTCAAAAATGTTGGGACTTTGAACACGGTCAGCGAGATATATGAATATAACGCGGAATATCAGAAGAGCCGGGATATCCTGTTCGTAGCCTTTGACCGTTCTCCGGGGAGTAGGAAGATCGCGTATCGTCTGGGGCTTCTTGCATTGAGGATCAACGATATTGAAGAAGCGGCTGATTGTTATGAGGAATTCGTTAAACTGGCGCCGAAGGATCCGAATCAGTACATATTGAAATACAGGATCTTAAGGGCGCAGGGCGCTCCTCTTAGTGAGCAGATTGATGCTCTGGAGGAGTTTAAGAAAGCAGAATATATAGAAAAATGGGCGTATGAACTGGCAAGGTTATACCATGAGGCGGGTATGACGGCAGAATGTCTGGAGGAATGCGACGATCTGATCCTGTGGTTCAGCGAGGGAAAGTATGTTTATCAGGCTATGGAGCTTAAGATGCAGTATAAGCCGCTGACCCCGCTCCAACAGCAGAAATACGACGCCCGTCCGGGTGCATATAAGAAGTCCCGGCCTGTCAAACGGGATACGTCTGCGAGGGTGCCGGTGCCTCTGGATGAAGTGATCCGGGAGGAAGAGCCGGTTAGGAAGGAAGCTGTGGTAAAGCCGGTCAAGGAAGAGCCGCGTGAAGAAACACGCGAAGAAGCGCCGGAGAGTATGGAAGACGGGGCGCAGGAGCAGGATGCTTTGGAAAATGAGGATACGAAGCAGCCTGAAAAGGGTTCTTCCATCACCAGGGTGGTGAAAGGAGCAACGCTTCAGGAGGCTATTGCCAGCGGCATGGCGCTAGCCAACGGCTTCCGGACTGTGGAGAAGACGATGGCGAAAGTCAAAGAGGGAATACGCCAGGTCACCGGGCAGATACATATGGATAGTTTGTTCGAGAAGGGCGAGGAAGCGCCGAAGGCGAAAGAGGCTCCGGCGGAAGAGCTGACGATAGAGGAAGAGGATATCCTTGAGGCGGTGGAGCAGGTTCCGGCTCCGGCGGCACAGAAGAGGAAGCCTCTTGTTACGGATCAGAAGACAAGCGCGCTGCGGGCAACCGGACAGATGCGCATAGAGGAGATCCTTCAGGAATGGGAGGCTAAGCAGAGGGTAAATGCCGAAGCCATAGAGAGGCAGCGCGAAGAAGATGACGAGAGACTTCGCAGAGAGCGGGATGAGATAGAGCTTCGTAAGGAATTAGAGAGAAGAGACGCCATCCGCAGGGCGGAAGAAGAGTCGGCGGCGCGTAAAGCAGAGGAAGAAGAAGCGGTAAAGAAGCTGGCTGAGAAAGAGGCTTTGCAAAAAGCAGCGGCGCGCAAGGCAGAAGAAGAGGAAGCGGAGCGTAAGGCGGCGGAAGAGGCAGCCCGCAAGGCGGCAGAAGAAGAGGCGGCGCGTAGGGCAGTGGAAGAAGCAGCTCGCAAAGCGGCAGAGGAAGAGTCGGCGCGCAGAGCGGCAGAGGCGATCCGCAGGGCAGCGGAAGAAGCGGAGCGTAAGGCAGCGGAAGAAGAGGCGATCCGCAGGACAGCGGAGGAAGAAGCCAGACGCAAGGCGGCAGAAGAAGAGGCGATCCGCAAGGCAGCGGAGGAAGAAGCAGTACGCAGGGCGGCAGAAGAAGCGATCCGCAAGGCGGCAGAAGAAGAAGCGATCCGCAAGGCAGC
>NZ_KE159792.1:104102-105034 GCF_000403455.2 Dorea sp. 5-2
TCCGCAAGGCAGCGGAGGAAGAAGCAGTACGCAGGGCGGCAGAAGAAGCGATCCGCAAGGCGGCAGAAGAAGAAGCGATCCGCAAGGCAGCGGAGGAAGAAGCAGTACGCAGGGCAGCAGAAGAAGAGGCAGCGCGTAAAGCGGCAGCAGAAGCAGCCCGCAGAGAAGAGAAGCGTAAGGCGGCAGAAGAACTGGCGCGCAGGCAGGCAGAAGAGGAAACGGTAAGAACGGCAGGCGTCAGAAAGCCGAACAGCAAGAAGGTACGGCAGACAACTCAGGAGAACATTGCGATCGAGATAGAAGATAAGAAGCAAGATGTGGATGTAGTCGGTAAGACAAAGAGAATTCCGGATGATATCGTACGCCTTATGGAAGAGTTGGGAAAGGATGCCCAGGAAGATGCTGGTGTGGGAGTGCAAGAGGAATCTGTGAACGATATCGTTGAACGCAGATACCAGGCGCAGGGAACAGAGGAAGCAGGTTTCGAAGAGGAAGACTATAAAGCGGACGAAGGCTTCGGAGAGGAAGATTTTGAGGAAGAGGACTTTGCAGAAGAAAGTCTCGCAGAAGAAGATTTCGGAGAAGAAGAGCTTGTAGAAGAAGACTTCGGAGAGGAAGGCTTTGAGGAAGAAAGTTTCGAAGAAGACTTTGATGAAGAAAAAACTCTCGGAAAAGAAGGCTTCGAAAAGGAAAAGGCTCTTAGAAAAGAAGGATTCAAAAAGGAAAAAGCTCTCGGAGAAGAAGGTTTTGAAGAGGACAGAGACCTTGGAGAAGAAGGCTTTGAGGAAGAAGGCTTCGAAGAAGAGGACTTTGAAGAGAAAGAAGACTTTGAAGAAGAAGGCTTTGAGGAAGAAGATTTCGGAGAAGGCGAGTTTGAAGAAGAGAGTTTCGAAGAGGAAGAAGACTTCGGAGAAGGCGAGTTTGAAGAAGAG
>NZ_KE159792.1:105345-296030 GCF_000403455.2 Dorea sp. 5-2
GACTTCGGAGAAGAGGACTTTGAAGAGGAAGAGGACTTCGGAGAAGAGGACTTTGAAGAGGAAGATTTTGAAGAAGACGACTTTGATGATGTAGAGGATTACATAGAAGAAGACGAGGAATTTGGAGATGATATAGAAGAAGACGATTTTGAAGAAGATGATTATGAAGAGGATGAGCTTGAGGAAGAAGAGTTTGAGGAAGAAGAGCTTGAAGAAGAGGTAGAAGAAGAAGGCTTTGAAGAAGAGGATTTTGAGGAGGAAGAAGACCTTGAGATCGAGGAGCCGTCGGAGGAAGAGATCCAGGCGAGGATTAAAAAATCAAAAGGAAAGGGAGTTCCTTTTGATACAGGGTTCGTTGTTACCGGAAGGTATGACCTTAACGCTACCAGTGAGATCGGCTTGAAGGCAGGGCTTACGGAAGAGCAGAAGAAACTGTTCTCTTACTTTGTTCCGGTAAGGGGGATGAGTGAACAGATCGTGGAAGTGCTTGATAATGACAGAAGAGCGAGAAAGGAAGGGACTTCCAAAACAGGTAATCTTCTTGTAATAGGACGCAAAGGATCCGGTAAGACCGTGCTGGCGGTAGATATCGTGAAGGCGATCCAGAAGCAGAGAAACCTGAAACAGGGCAAAGTCGCTATCGTTACAGGCGAGTCTCTGAATAAGAAGGAATTGACGAATATCATCCAGAAGCTCCGCGGCGGAGCGATCATCATTGAGAAAGCGGGGAAACTGAACTCAAGGACAGTTAAGGAGCTGAATCACCTGATGGAGAAGAAGACAGGCGAGCTGCTGTTCGTCCTGGAGGATCAGAGAAAACCTTTGGAGCGTGTCCTCACGGCGAATCCGGAGTTCAAGAAGAAGTTCACTTCCAAACTGGAGCTGCCGATCTTCATCAATGATGAGCTGGTAACATTTGGGCAGACTTATGCAAAGGAAAATGGCTACAAGCTGGATGAGATGGGAATCCTTGCCCTATATAGCAGGATTGACGTCATGCAGCGTGAGGATCATGCCGTATCCGTAGCAGAAGTTAAGGATATCATGGATGAAGCGATCGAGCATTCGCAGAAAGCGAATGTAAAGCACCTGGCGCGAAGGGTATTCGGCAGAAGTACAGACGAGTCTGACAGAATTATTCTGAAAGAAGAAGATTTTAAGATTTAATTATAAAAAAGAAAGGGTTTTGACAGATAAGATTGTCCAAAACTCTTTCTTTTTGCGTCAGTCTAAAGTATAATAAGAGATATCCTAACAGAATGTGAGGTATGAGGAAATGGCAGAAAAAAGGAAAAAACCATATGAGATCGGCGAGCTGGACCATTATCTTCTGGGACAGGGGAATCATTATGAGATCTATAAAAAGATGGGTGCTCATAAGGTGAAGAAAGGAAAGAAAGAAGGCGTATATTTTGCGGTATGGGCACCTCATGCACGTTCGGTATCCGTGGTGGGAGATTTTAATGATTGGGATATGGAAGCGAATCCGATGGAGAGAGGGGAGCCGCTTGGTATATACACTTGTTTTATTCCGGATATTGAAGAGTATGCCCTGTACAAATATTGTGTAGAAACTTATACGGGCGAGTATGTGTTCAAAGCGGACCCGTACGGAACATACGCGGAGCTGCGGCCGGGCACGGCGTCCAGGGTAGCGGATCTTGCGAAGATCAAGTGGACGGATGAAACCTGGATGGAGAACCGGAAGAAATGGAAGCATACGGAGCAGCCTATGTCTGTCTATGAGGCGCATATTGGTTCGTGGAAACGTCATCTCGGAAGGGAAGATGAGGGCTTCTATAATTACCGGGAGTTTGGGAAAGAGATCGCGAAATACCTGAAGGATATGGGCTACACCCATGTGGAGCTGATCGGGATCGCGGAGCATCCTTTCGACGGTTCCTGGGGGTATCAGGTGATCGGATATTTTGCGCCGACTTCAAGATATGGGACTCCGGAGGATTTTGCATGGATGATCAATTATCTTCACCGGAACAAGATCGGAGTGATCCTGGACTGGGTACCGGCACATTTCCCAAGAGATATACATGGGTTGGCTGATTTCGACGGGACGCCGACTTATGAGTATGCAGATCCGAAGAAAGGTGAGCATCCGGACTGGGGCACGAAGATCTTTGACTATGGTAAGAATGAAGTGCGTAATTTCCTGATCTCGAACGCGCTGTACTGGATCGAACAGTTCCATGTGGACGGACTTCGGGTGGATGCGGTGGCGTCCATGCTGTATCTGGATTACGGTAAGCAGGATGGCCAGTGGATCGCGAATAAATACGGCGGCAATAAGAATCTGGAAGCGATCGAATTCTTCAAACACCTGAATTCTGTTGTGCTTGGTAGACATCCCGGGGCGCTTATGATCGCGGAGGAATCGACGGCATGGCCGATGGTAACCGGGAATGTGGAAGACGACGGACTGGGATTCAGCCTGAAGTGGAATATGGGATGGATGCATGATTTCACGGAGTATATGAAGCTAGATCCGTATTTTAGAAAAGACCATCATAATCAGATGACGTTTGCCATGAGCTATGCGTACAGTGAGAAATATATCCTGGTGTTGTCTCATGACGAGGTGGTTCATCTGAAGTGCTCCATGCTCAATAAGATGCCGGGGCTTGGATTTGACAAATTTGCGAATCTGAAGGTCGGATACGCGTTTATGATGGGGCATGCAGGCAAGAAGCTTCTGTTCATGGGACAGGAGTTCGCACAGCTTCGGGAATGGAGTGAAGAAAGAGAACTTGACTGGTTCCTTCTGGCAGAGAAGGAACACCAGCAGATCCAGAATTGGGTGAAAGACCTTCTGCATCTATATAAACGGAACAGAGCGTTGTACGAATTAGACGACAGCTGGGAAGGATTTGAGTGGATCAATGCAGATGATGCCAGCAGAAGTATCTTCAGTTTCGTGAGACATTCGAAAGGGAAGAAGAAGAATCTGTTATTTGTATGTAACTTTACGCCGATGGCTAGAGAGGATTACCGGGTCGGGGTGCCGAGAAAGAAGCAGTACAAACTGATCATGAACAGTGATGATGTGAAGTACGGTGGGAAAGGTGAGGAACGTCCGGCGGTATATAAGGCAGTGAAGCAGGAATGTGACGGAAGGCCATTCTCATTTGCTTATAAGCTGCCGCCATATGGAGTGGCGATCTTTGAGTTTTAAGCGCGGCTGAAGAAAAGCGGCTGTTGCGAAATTACGGTTATACATCGAATATGGTGTATAACCTGCATTTCGCAACAGCCGCTTATTGTATTAGTTTGCCGTATTGGAATCGGTAGTTCCATCCGTTGCAGAACCAGATGGATCCGTGCCGTCTGGCTGGCTGCCTTCTGTTAGAGAAGCATCTGCCGGACTGGCGTCATCGGGCGCTGCTCCGCCGTCTGTTGGATCGGCAGTGTCGTCCAGGAGAGAGTTGTCGGATTCTTCATCGGACAGAATATCGTCCGTATTGTCCGTGCCGTCCGGATCGTCCGTGCCGTCTGGGTTCTCTGTATCTTCGGTCTCATTTGCATCTTTGTTCTCTTCGAGATCTGTATCTTCTTCGTCCGCAGTCTCGTCTTCCGCATCTTCATCATTGCCGCCGAAGAGTCCCTTGAAGAAGCCTGTGACTTTGTCCCAGAAGCCTTCTTTTTCTTCGGTGTCGCTGTCTAATGCCTCCAACGTGTTGTTGATAACGGCGTCCGGTCCAAGGATATCGTCATTGGTGTCGTTGATGATACCGCCGTCGCTTGTCTCGCCGCCTCCGGTGAAGATGTTCTTGACGGAATTCCAAAGGTTAGAGAAGAAACCGCTTTCACTGGCTTTGCCCTCCAGATTCTCCAGAGTTTGCTGAAGTGATTTCACATCATAATCATACTGTGCAATGTTCTGCATCAGAGAATTGATCTTTGCCATCTGTTCTTCTGTGAGCGTGATATTATAAGTCTTTGCGGCATTGTCAATGGCGTCGTTGATAGCGCCTTCGTCGGTCAGGCCTTCTTTGATGACCTCCTGTTTTACTTCGTTCATCAGATCGGTTGCCTCTTTATTGCCGATCGTGTCTGCAAGCTCTCCGGTTGTCACGAGCTCTTCCGTAGCTGCGGCCTTCTGTTCTTCGCTCAGTGTGGTGCCGCTTGCTTTCTCGTATGCCATCATGATCCCGGTCAGCGCGCCGGTGCCGGATACTTCAATAGGAGAAGCCGCGACGACGTTACAGTTCTCAACCCCTGAAGTCAGCAGCGTGCTTGCGATCATGGAGCTTGTCACAAATGTCAGATTCCCGACTTTGACCTGGATACCGCCGCTGGTGGTCGGCTCCACGTAAGAACAGCTGTAAGTGCGTGTTCCGATCTGTGCTTCGGACGCAATCCCTTCCATGTATTTTCTTTCGTCGGTATTCGTAACTTCGATGGTGTCTACTTTGTCAGCCGTTGTTCCGAAATATTTATACATAGATGCCTTTTGTTCTTCTGACAGATTGGCGCCGAGTGTGACGACTTTAGAACTGTCTGCTTTTGCTACCATAGGAAGGCTTGTGCATGTCAAAGCGGCAGCCATCATAACTGGTATGATCTTCTTTACATTCTTCATAATGTGCGGTGTAATCACCTATACCCCCTTTTTTCTTAAGTCCTACATAATATAACACATTCTACAGTATTTGCAAATAAAATATGCCTTAACTATTTCTAAAGATTTTTTGTAGACGCTGTTCGAATATGCCTTCATCAATGATCCCGTGCATGGAGCCGAGACAATGTCCGCGTTGGAAAAAGACGAAGGTTGGGACGGTATCGGCTTCGTAATGGGCGGCGAGCAGAGGGGATTCGTCGATCTCTGCTTCGCAGAATTTGATGCGTCCCCGGTATTTTTTTTCGATTTCCTCTATCATCGGCTTCATCATGGCACATTTGCCGCACCATACGGCGTAGAACATGACAACGACCGGAAGGGAGCCGCGCCCTGTCTCGGCGGAAAAGTTTTTGGATGTCAGATGTTGCATAACACTTACCTCTCTTGGTCTTAAGATCAGCAGCCGGGATTTAGTGTGCGGCATACTTCATCCATAGATTTCCTCAGACAAGAGAGTTTCTTGTGGAGTCCTTTCCTGTGATAAGTGAATTCACAGATCTTCTGCCGTAAGCTTTTCCTTCTTTTTCTGCATCCCATATGCGTACCTCAGGACATTATTTCTTCTATACTATATATGCAGGAGAAGGCGGTTTTGTGAGTAGTAGCAATTAATTTGCAGATCGGATTTCCCAGAGAAGAGAATTTTTCTTCATATTCGGTCATGATATTCCCCTGGTTCATTACCGTGTCCCGATGCAAGTCGAAGGTATGGCGATCCATCACGAAGAAGGGGCTTTCAAGAACTTCTGTCACAGAGAAATCAAAGAGCGCGCGGTTATCCGTCTTGAATTCGATGGCGCCGCCGTCCGATAGGATCTTATGGTACCGAGCCAGGAATTCTTTGGAGGTAAGACGCCTTGAGGCATGTCTGGATTTGGGCCAGGGGTCGGAAAAGTTCAGGTAGATCCGGTCGATCTCGCCTGGTGCAAATACATCTGGGACATTGCGTGCATCCATACAGATGAAGCGGATATTGGAAATTCCCGGCTTGTCTGCCGGCGCATGATCGTCTGGCAATTTTCCTTGGGCGGGTATCTTGGCGCTGCCGCCTTCGCTCTGGAACCTTTCCACCGCCCGGAGCAGCACGCTTGAGTACCGTTCGATCCCAATATAATTAATGTCCGGGTTCTTTGCGGCGAGGGTCAGCAGGAACTGTCCTTTCCCCATTCCGATCTCTATATGGATCGGGCGGGGATTGCCAAATATTTCCCGCCACCTGCCGCGGTATTCTGTTTCATCTTTAACAACTTCTTTACACGCGTCCAGTACGCTGCCGGCGCGTGGAATATTTCTTAGGCGCATATGCGATCCCTCCCTGTTTTCAAGTGTTTTTGTATGTTTCATAGTTTATAATGGGAGGGCGGAAAAGTCAATTCGATATAAGTGTGTGAAATCTATAACAAAGAGCTGTTTTTTTGGTAAATTTGACTATGGAAATTTGAAAAAATCGGAGTATATTATAATTGTGTGCAAAAATGACGGGAAAGGGCACGGTTTCTATGTGATATCATGCGGTATTATACATGAAAACCTGACTGACCTGCCGGTGAACTGGAAAAAGTGGAGGAATGGAGGTGGCCAGGTGGACACAGTTGTCAAGAAGATAGCGGATATCGAGGAAACGGCAGAAGCGATTGTGGAGCATGCACAGGCCCAGAAGAGTGAGATCGAGAAGAGGATCCAGAACCAGAGAGACCGTTTTGACGCGGCGATCGAGGATGAGACCCGGAAGCAGTTGGAGAGGATCAGGCGGGATGCACAGGAGAAGATGGAACGGATCCTGAATGAGGAGCGGGAGAAGAACCGTTCGGCGATTGATAATCTGAAGAAGGAATTCGAGGAGAATCATACTGCATACGCCAGGGAGATCCTGTCGCATATAGCAGAGGTGTAGGGCATGGGAAATGTAATGACATACAGCGGGCTCACCACGAAGGTGCGGGCGATGCAGGCGAAGCTTCTTACGAAGAGGGACTTCGAGAATATCGCGAACTTAAGGAGCGTCCCGGAGGCGATCGAATATCTGAAAGGCAAACCGGCTTATGCAAGATATGTGGAGCAGATGGATATATCGCTGTATCATAGAGGGAACATGGAGAAGATACTGTATCAATCCCTGTTCGACGACTATACGCGGATCTTCCGTTTTGCGGGAATGGAGCAGAAGAAGTTCCTGAAGCTTTACTGGAAGAGATATGAGATCGACCTGATCAATTATTGCCTGCGTATCGTATTCAACCACTATGATATGCCGTTTGATATAGAGTATAAGAAGGTGTTTTTTGATAAATATTCTCAGATATCCATAGATAAGCTTGCCACATCGAGGAACATCGCAGAATTGATCGACAACCTGAAGGATACGGAATATTATGAACCGTTAAAACCTCTTATTGATTCGGAGAGTACGACGCTTTTTGATTATGATCTTGCGCTGGACCTGTATTATTTCTCCGAGATGTGGAGGAAGAACCGGAGGCTTCTTAAAGGAAAGGAGCGCGAGATGTATATCCGGGACTTCGGTACGAAGATCGATCTTCTGAATATACAGTGGATCTACCGTGCGAAGAAGTATTATAACATGCTTGCGCCGGACATCTATTCTCTGACGATCCCGATTCAATACAGATTAGGGATCGAGGAGTTCAAGAACCTGGTGGAGGCGCCGACGGTGGAGGAATTCGAGAAGCGGTTGGAGGATACGTATTATGCAAGGAAGTACGCGGACATCAGCGGGAAGACGCTGGAAGCCACGTATAAGGAATGTCTGGAACGCCAGTGTATCAGCGACCGGAGACGAAATCCTTACTCTATCGCGACGGTGAACACATATCTGTTCTTGAAGGAAGAAGAGATCTACAAATTAACTACGGCCCTTGAATGTATCCGTTACGGCTTAACTTCAAGAGAGACGTTAGGATACTTAGGAGGTGTGATTCAATGATTGTAAAGATGAAATTCTTAAGCATCAGCGGTCCGAGAACCGATATCGACCGTGTATGCGAGAAATATCTGTCGAAATACGAGATGCAGCTTGAGAATGCGGTTACAGAACTGAAGACGACAGATAACCTTCTGCCATTTATCGAGGTGAATCCGTATAAGGATGCGCTGGCGAAGGCGGAGCAGTTTGCGGAGCTTCTGCCGGAGGGTGCGGATAAGATGGACCAGACGCTGTCAAAGGATGAGATGCTTGCTTTTATCAGGGAGCTGAACCATGACTATCTGGACCTGCAGGAGAAGAAGGAGCTGCTTAGTAAGAAGGAGACTGATACCAGGGAGAAGCTGAATGTCTTAGAGCCGTTCGCGCCGCTGAACCTGGACCTGCATAAGACGATGCGGTACAAGTATATGAAGATCCGTTTCGGGAGGATCAGCCTTGATTATTATAAGAAGCTTGAGAAGTATCTGTTCGGAGATCTGCAGGCAGTGTTCCTTGAGGGCACGAGAAACGAGAATTACGTCTACGGCTGTTATTTCGTAGCGAACGCGGATATGAGCAAGGTGGACTCGGCGTTTAATTCTCTGCATTTTGAAAAGATCACGATCCCGGCGGAGTATATCGGGACGCCGAAGGATGCCTGTGCCAGTATGCAGAGGGATATCGAGGATACCAAAAAGCAGATGGAGGAGATCGACAAAGAGATCGAGGAACTCGTGAACAGCCGCTCGGCGAAGCTTCTGGGAACCAGGAAGCGGCTTGAAGAGCTGTCGAATAATTTTGACGTCCGTAAGATGGCGGCGAGGACGGACGAGGGAGAATCGAAGGAAGATTACTATATCCTCTGCGGTTGGATGGGAGAAGCCGACGTGGCGGCGCTCCTGGAGGAATCGAAAGACGACGACAGGGTGTTTATCGTCGTGGAAGAGGATCGTGAGAAGTTCTTCGGTGAGCCTCCGACTAAGCTTAAGAATCCAAGATTCTTCAAGCCCTTTGAGTTGTTTATCCAGATGTACGGGCTTCCGGCGCATGACGAGATGGATCCGACCATGTTCGTGGCGCTTACGTATACATTTATCTTCGGCGCGATGTTCGGAGATGTGGGACAAGGCTTCTGCCTGTTTGCGATCGGCGGACTCATTTATCTTAAGAAGAAGATGAACCTGGCGGGTATCGTCTCGATCGCGGGTATCTTCTCTATGATCTTCGGGGTGTTGTTCGGCAGTATCTTTGGATTCGAAGATATCATTCCTGCGATCTGGCTGCGTCCGGTGGAGGCGATGACAAACCTGCCGTTTATCGGACAGTTGAATACGGTATTCATTATAGCGATCGGATTTGGAATGGCGCTTAATATTCTGGTGATGATCTTCCAGATTGTCAACGCGGCAAAGGCGCACGATACGGAGAACCTGTGGTTTTCAACGAACGGTGTGGCGGGGCTTGTGTTCTATGGATTTCTTGTACTGACCATCGTACTGTACATGACCGGCCATAAGGTTCCGGGGAATATCCTGATGGCGGTATTCTTAGGGATCCCGATTCTTCTGTTCGTGTTCAAGGAACCGCTTACGAACCTGGTGGAGCACAATCACAAGAAGATGGAAGAGAGCAAGGCAATGTTCCTGGTACAGGGCTTCTTCGAGTTGTTCGAGACGCTTTTGAGTTACTTTTCCAATACGCTGTCCTATGTGCGTATCGGCGCATTTGCGGTCAGCCATGCGGCGATCATGGAAGTAGTGCTTATGCTGTCGGGCGCAGAGAACGGAACGCCGAACCTGTTCGGGATCATTCTTGGAAATGTGGTCGTATGCGCGCTGGAGGGATTGATCGTCGGGATCCAGGTGCTGCGTCTTGAGTATTACGAGATGTTCAGCCGGTTCTACAAGGGAAGCGGCAGGGAGTTCAAGCCTTTTAATAAGCAGAAGAAGTTATAATATAATGCAATAGGATGCGAATATATAAGATAAGGATAAAAGTAAGAGGAGGATATCAATCATGTCATTAACAGTGAAATTATTACTCATCACAGCGCTGGTACTCAGTATCATCATCCCGTTCGGATATTATCTGATCGGAGAGAAGACAAAGAAACGTTATAAGAGAGCGATCGGTGTAAATGCATTCTTCTACTTCGGAGCATTTGCTGCTGCTGCGATCATGATGTTCGGCGGAGCGCCTGCGGAAGCTGCCGAAGGCGCCGCAGAGGCGGCTTCGAATGCTGTCGGATTCGGCTATCTCGCCGCTGCGCTGTCAACCGGTCTTTCCTGTGTCGGCGGTGGTATTGCCGTAGCGAGCGCTGCGAGCGCCGCGCTTGGCGCGATCAGCGAGGACTCAAGCGCTCTTGGTAAGTCCCTGATCTTCGTAGGTCTGGCGGAAGGTGTGTGTCTGTACGGACTGATCATCTCCTTCATGATCTTGGGTAAATTGTAAGATGAAGATGTATCTGATCAGTGATAATGTCGATACACTGACAGGAATGCGGCTTGCGGGAGTAGACGGCATCGTGGTTCACGAAAGAGATGAGCTTAGATCGGCGATCGAAAATGCAATGAATGATAAGGCGGTGGGGGTGATCCTGCTGACGGAGAAGTTCGGCAGGGAGTTCCCGGACCTGATCGACGAGATCAAGCTTGGGCGTACCATGCCGCTGCTTATCGAGATTCCTGACAGACACGGGACCGGACGTAAGAAGGACTTTATCACATCTTATGTAAATGAGGCGATTGGCCTGAAACTATAAAGCGGCTGTTGAGCCGATGTGAGGCCTATTCAAAAGGGATGCAGGCACATGGCTGAACAGGAATAAAATGAGGTGACACACTTGACAATAGAAGAAAAGATATCACATCTGCAGGCCGCAGCGATGGAGGAAGCCAGGGCAGAAGGCAATGCGATCATGAAACAGCATGAGGACGCGCTGCTTGGCGTATTCGAACAGCACAGGGCAGAGATCCTCCGCCAGTCGGAGACGCGGGTGAAGGCAGAGCGTGTCGGCGCGCAGCAACAGCTTAATATGGCGATGTCCAAGGCACAGCTGGAGTTGAAGCGGGAGTTAAGCAAGACGCAGAAGGAATTGAAGAAGAAGCTGTTCGAGGAAGTCAATGAAGTGGTACAGGAATATATGAAGACGGACGAGTATCCGCGCCTGCTGATCGCCTATATAGAGAAGGCGGCAAGGTTCGCGGACGGCGCGTCCATGACGATCTATATTAATCCGACGGACGAGGATAAGAAGAAATATCTGGAAGAGCATACGGGCATGACGCTGACGGTGAGCAAAGAGGACTTCGTTGGCGGCGTGCGCGCGGTGATCCATGAGAAGAATGTACTGATCGACCATGCCTTCAAGGGCGCGATCGAGAGTGAATACAGAAAGTTTGTGTTCAAGGGAGGTGTGCAGGTTGGATAATGTAACGACTGGTAAAATCTACGGAATCAACGGGCCTGTGATCTACATCAAGGGAAAGACGGAATTCAAGATGTCAGAGATGGTGTATGTAGGGGAAGAGAAGCTGGTGGGCGAAGTCATTTCCCTGGATAAAGATCTGACCACGATACAGGTATATGAGGAGACGTCGGGGCTTCGTCCCGGCGAGACCGTAGAATCTACAGGAGGGGCAGTGTCCGTGACCCTTGCGCCGGGAATCCTGAATAATATATTCGACGGGATCGAGCGTCCGTTGGAACGGATCGCCGATAATGGCGGAGCATTTATCACCAGAGGCGTCAGCGTGGATTCTCTGGATCAGGAGAAGCTGTGGGAGACACATATCACGGTGGCTGCGGGTGATCCGGTTCACGGCGGGACGGTGATCGCAGAGGTGCAGGAGACGCAGGCGATCCTTCACAAATGTATGGCGCCGCCGGACGTGGAAGGTACGGTTGTATCTGTGGTTCCGGACGGGGAGTATACGATCTCGGACGTACTGGTGACCCTGGAACTACCGGACGGCAGCAGGAAGGAGCTTACGATGACCCAGCGGTGGCCGATCCGTGTGCCAAGGCCGGTATCGCAGCGTTTCCCGGCAAGTGTGCCGCTTGTGACGGGACAGCGTATCCTTGACACGATGTTTCCTATTGCAAAGGGCGGGACAGCGGCGATCCCGGGCGGTTTCGGAACCGGAAAGACTATGACGCAGCATCAGATCGCCAAGTGGGCGGATGCGGATATTATCATATATATTGGCTGCGGTGAGCGCGGAAATGAGATGACACAGGTTCTGGAGGAATTCTCGGAACTGGTAGACCCGAAGTCCGGCAATCCGCTGATGGATAGGACGACGCTGATCGCGAATACCTCGAATATGCCGGTTGCAGCCCGTGAGGCTTCGATCTATACGGGGCTTACGCTGGCGGAGTATTACCGGGATATGGGGTATGATGTGGCGATCATGGCGGATTCCACATCCCGATGGGCGGAGGCGCTCCGTGAGCTGTCCGGCAGACTGGAGGAGATGCCGGCGGAGGAAGGCTTCCCGGCTTATCTTGCGTCCAGGCTGTCAGCCTTCTATGAGAGGGCGGGCATGATGCAGACGCTGAACGGCGAGAGCGGGTCTGTGTCGATCATCGGCGCGGTATCCCCTCAGGGAGGAGATTTCTCCGAGCCGGTGACGCAGAATACGAAGCGTTTCGTGCGCTGCTTCTGGGGACTGGATAAGTCGCTGGCGTATTCCAGGCATTTCCCCGCAATCCACTGGCTGTCCAGTTACAGCGAGTATCTGAATGACTTAAGCGGGTGGTATGCGGATCATGTATCGCCGAAGTTCGTGGATTACAGGAACCGGATGATGGCGATCCTGAACCAGGAGAGCAGCCTGATGGAGATCGTGAAGCTGATCGGCGGGGACGTCCTGCCGGATGATCAGAAACTGGTCTTAGAGATCGCGAAGGTGATCCGTCTGGGCTTCTTGCAGCAGAATGCATTTCACAAGGATGATACCTGCGTCTCTATGGAGAAGCAGTTCAAGATGATGGATGTGATCCTGCATCTCTACCGGACGGCGAGGCATCTGGTGGCGATGGGGCAGCCGATGTCTGTGCTGAAGGCGGAAGGCATTTTTGAAAAAGTCATCGCGATCAAGTATGACGTGGCAAACGACAATCTGCAGATGCTTGATCTGTATAAGAAAGATATTGATGAATTCTATAACAGCGTGATCGCAAAGAACGCGTAAGGAGGGAACCGTACATGGCAATAGAATATCTGGGACTCAGTAATATCAACGGACCTCTGGTAGTGTTAGAAGGGCTTCAGGGTGCGTTCTTTGATGAGATCGTAGAGTTTGTGGTAGACGGTAATACGAAGAAGATGGGACGTATTATCGAGTTATATGAAGATAAGGCGATCATACAGGTGTTCGAGGGGACGGAGAATATGTCTCTTCGCAATACCCATACGAAGCTGACCGGCCATCCCATGGAGGTGGCGGTATCCCCGGAAGTGCTGGGGCGTACCTTCAATGGCGTGGGTGTGCCCATCGACGGTCTTGGAAGGATCATCGGAGCAGAGAAGCGGGATGTGAACGGGCTTCCGCTGAATCCGGTGCGAAGAGAATATCCAAGGAACTATATCCGCACGGGAATCTCGGCGATCGACGGCTTGACGACGCTGATCCGCGGACAGAAGCTTCCGATCTTCTCCGGAAACGGCCTTCCCCACGACCAGCTTGCGGCGCAGATCGTAAAGCAGGCGTCATTGGGCGACGGGGCGAATGAGAATTTCGCGGTTGTGTTCGGGGCGATGGGCGTCAAGCATGACGTGGCAGAGTTCTTCCGCAAGACCTTCGAGGAGAGCGGTGTGTCCGACCATGTGTGCATGTTCCTGAACCTGGCGAACGATCCGGTGGTGGAGCGTCTGATCACGCCGAAGGTTGCGCTTACGGTGGCGGAATATCTGGCATTTGAGTGCAATATGCATATCTTGGTCATCCTGACGGATATGACTTCATTTGCGGAGGCTATGCGTGAGGTATCCTCCTCCAAAGGAGAGATCCCGTCCAGAAAGGGATATCCGGGATACCTCTACAGTGAACTTGCGACGCTTTATGAGCGTGCGGGGATCGTCGTGGGCTCCAATGGATCGGTGACGCAGCTTCCGATCCTGACTATGCCGAATGATGATATCACACATCCGATCCCTGACCTGACAGGATATATTACAGAGGGACAGGTGGTGCTCGACCGGAATCTGCACGGGCAGGCGGTCTATCCGCCCATCAGTATCCTGCTGTCCCTGTCGCGTCTGATGAAGGACGGTATCGGAGAAGGATACACGAGAGAAGACCATCAGGGGCTTGCCAATCAGCTGTTCTCGGCTTATGCGAAGGTGGGAGAGGCAAGGAACCTGGCGTCTGTTATCGGTGAAGACGAGTTGTCGCCGCTTGACAAGAAGTATCTGAAGTTTGGTGAAGAATTTGAGAAGCATTATATCGGACAGGGACCGACAGAGAATCGTTCTATCCAGGATACGCTGGATCTGGGGTGGCATCTTCTGGGCTATCTGCCGAAGGAAGAGCTTGACAGGATTGATACGAAGCTGATCGATAAATATTATCCAAAAGAAGAAGGCCAGCTTCAGATTTAACGATTTAACGGTGTAATGGTGTATCGGTGTATCGGCCGGGATACGGCGGGGAATGATTTGGGTAGATAAGGAGGTCTGCATATGGATCCGAGAGAATTTCCTACCAAGGGAAATCTGATGCTTGCCAAGAATTCTCTTGCGCTTGCCCATCAGGGGTATGACCTGATGGATAAGAAGCGGAATATCCTTCTCAAGGAATTGATGGAGCTGATCGACGAGGCGAAGAATATACAGAAAGAGATCGATACGACGTTTACAAGGGCGTATGTGTGCCTTCAGCGTGCGAATATCGAGCAGGGGATCAGTAAGGTGCAGGAGCTTGCGTTTACGGTTCCTATCGAGGAATCCATCCGTATCCAGACCAGGAGTATCATGGGCACGGAGATTCCGCATATCAAGTATGACGACAAGCAGAATGATCTGACTTATGCGTTTGGTACGACGAAGGAGTCTATAGATATCGCCAGGGAGGCGTTCCGGCAGGTTAAGAACTTGACGATCAAGCTGGCGGAGGTTGAGAATGCGGCGTACCGGCTTGCGGCGAATATCAAGAAGACGCAGAAGCGGGCGAATGCGCTTAAGAATATCACGATTCCGATGTACAGTAATCTGGTGTATACGATCAATAATGCATTGGAGGAGAAGGAACGAGAAGAATTCACGAGGCTTAAGGTTATTAAGCGGATGCAGGGGAAATAAGCGGTATACGTGAGTGGCAAGGTTATGTGAGATATGGTTGTGAGAATAAGGTTGTAGGGAACAGGCTGTGCTCTGGTGAGGAACTGGGGGACAGCCTGTTTTTGATTGCGCAGGAAACGTGTGGGTACATATTTTTGAAGTTGACAGCCGAAGACGGGTTACGGTAAGATTGTGTTATAGAAGCCTGCCGTCTGTAGAAGCGGTTTGCTAAAGTTTCGGGAATTTATCCGGGAAGGAAGGTGAGCGTATGAAAAAAGTATTTAATGTGACTGCGGATTGTAAACCGGAGCAACATTATATGGTCAATCTTGACGAGAGGTTGTCTAAGGTAAAAGAACTGGTCGATATGGGAAAATACTTTACGATCAACAGAGCCAGACAATATGGAAAGACCACCTTGCTGCGTGCTTTGAGAAGATATCTGCAAGGTGATTATTATGTGGTATTAATGGATTTCCAGACCTTTGGAGATGCAAAGTTTAAAGATGAACATACTTTTTCGGTCTCTTTTGCCTCTTCTTTCCTGCGGCTGCTTGGAAGAAACCATCTGGCGATGTCTGAGAAGATGAAAGAAGCAATTGCGGCATTGAGAAAATGTGTCGATGACAGGCCGGAGGGGTTCGAGCAGAAAGAGCTGTTTGAAAATCTTGGTGATATCTGTGATGCATCGGATAAACAGATTGTGCTGATGATAGATGAGGCGGACAGTGCGTCTAACAATCAGGTTTTCCTGGATTTTCTGTCGCAGCTCCGTGCCGGCTATATCGACAGGGATATCCAGCCAACGTTTTGGTCAGTCATTCTGGCGGGTGTGTACGATGTGAAGAATCTGAAAAGGAAGCTTCGTCCGGAAGACGGTCACAGAGCGAACAGCCCCTGGAACATTGCGGCAGATTTTAATGTGAAAATGAGCTTCTCTAAGGAGGATATTAAGGGAATGCTGGAGGAATATGCGGCGGACCGTCATATAGATCTGAATCTGAATGAGATTGCCGGATTGATCTGTGATTATACTTCTGGTTATCCGTTCCTGGTGTCGAAGCTGTGCAAAATGATGGATGAAGAGATTCCGGGATCAATAAAATCATATTCCGGAAACGAAGCCTGGACAAAGGAGGGTGTCCGTGAAGCGATCCGGATTATCTTATCCGAGAAAAATACCCTGTTTGAATCTATGATTGGTAAATTGAATGATTATCCGGAATTAAATGAGATGCTCAAAGAATTGCTGTTTACCGGGAAGAGTATTGCATATAATGCAGACGATCCGGCGGTTGATATGGCAGAAATGTTCGGGTTTATCAGAAATCATCAGGGAGTGATCGCGGTGGCAAACCGGATCTTTGAGACAAGGCTTTATAATCTTTATCTGTCGACGGCAAAGATGCAGGGGCTTGATATCTATAAGGCGTCTCTTCAGGATAAGAATCAGTTTGTTGTCGATGGACATCTGAATATGCGCCGGATTCTGGAACGGTTTGTGGTTCATTTTAATGACCTTTATCATGACAGCGCAGAACCATTTGTTGAAGAAGAGGGAAGAAAATATTTTCTTCTTTATCTCAGGCCGATTATCAATGGAACGGGAAATTATTATATTGAGTCGCGGACCAGGAACTTAAGACGTACCGATGTAATCGTGGATTACAACGGGGAGCAGTATGTGGTCGAGATGAAAATATGGAGGGGGAATGAGTATCATACCCGCGGGGAAGAGCAGTTGGTCGGGTATCTGGATGATTATCATATAAAGAAAGGGTATATGATTAGTTTTAATATTAATAAAAGGAAACAGAGCGGCGTCCGGGAGATTATTGTTGGGGATAAAGTACTTGTGGAGGCTGTTGTATAGATATGAGGATATTCTCTTGGGGCGGACGCCTGTGCGGTAGAAAAGCACGGGCGTTCGCTGTTTTATGTTACCGGGTTGTCGTTGGATGATCCGGCGCTTAGATTCTTTGGGGTTCTTTCTGTTTTTCCCGATCTGCCGGACGGTGTTAGGTTCTGTGAAATATAAAAAAACCATTACGAAAATGTGTAGTTTTTCGTAATGGGAAATCTGCTGTAAATTCTTAACCATTCTAATATACTATCGACAATAAGTCAATAAACTTAATCCCCTTTTTTTATTATAATTGCATAAAAAATTTTCCTTGGAAATTATTACGAAAAACTACACTTTTTCGTAATGGGAAATAACAGCGGAAATTCAGCCATTATCTCTATTTCTCGGGTTCCGGATATGGGAAAAGGCACAGGTGCATGTTTCCTATATATTTAGATGGAAAAGAGAGTGTTTTACGCCGAATTCCAATTAGAAGCAGGATAGTGGATTATGTCAGTGGACAGAGTATGTAAGACCATTCATCAGTATAATAAAGAACCGGTTAAAGAGGCTGATATGAAGAAGCTTCTGGAGATTGCAGGGGATTACTGCAAGGTGAAGAACTATGTGTATTCGCGCTTTGGAGGGATCTCCAGCCTGTCAAAAATCTACCCGGGATATACAGTGCAGAATGAAATGACGGGCAGCGGTTATCGCGAAACTCTGGGAATGCCGTCGGTGTACTTCTATCTGGCAATCTTCGATGCATTAGGCGATATCAAGAGCCAGTGGACCAGAACAAAAACGAAGCTTTCGAAACTGATTAATCAGAATGAAGGTTTTACGGAAGAGGATAAGCATTATCTAAGATTTCTGCTTAAGGTCAGCAATGCATTTGAAGAAGTGCTGAATCAGAAACCAATCGAACTGCCGGGGAAAGTACAGAAGCAGTACAGAGAAGTAGCAGAAAAAGTTGACACAGAAAAGCTTCACCGGTATCTGTGCAGACAGGTAAGAAAACATCATGTGAAGCTCCATACAGACAGAGCGGATGGTTTTGCGATAGCGGAGCGCGCGTATCGTTA
The DNA here is from genome assembly GCF_000403455.2 of Dorea sp. 5-2. GTDB lineage: Bacteria > Bacillota > Clostridia > Lachnospirales > Lachnospiraceae > Sporofaciens. Next base: position 123,118 of record NZ_KE159792.1, read on the forward strand.
TGGGGATCATGGAATCTATATTTCGATAAAAGAGAAGAGAAAGCGTGTTTTTGTGCCTCTGACAGATAATAACCAGTATAAGAGCCAGCTTTATATAAAGCTGTATCCCAAGGAGCACAATATCAGGATTAAAGCGCCGGTAAATGTTATAGTCCGCGATCATACCGATTACCTGAATCAGGTAGGGGTTGCCGCAGGGCTCTATACGATGCTGACGACAGATGAAGGGCATCGCTATGGAGAGGAGCTAGGCAGATATCAGATTGAATATTCGGACTGGATCCGCGAGCAGACGAAGGTTTATAACCGCAACAAGACCGAGAATCCCGGCAGGAAGAAGTATAATGCCAGAAAGAAACGTTTGGAAGAGCAGCTGCACAGCTATATCAACCAGGAGTTGAACCGCTTTTTCAGAGAAGAGAAGCCACGGACAGTCTATATCGTAAAACTGCCCAAACCACAGGCGGGCGGTGTGAATAAGAGGATCAACCATTCCATGGCACAGTGGCAAAGGGGTTATATCCGAAAACGGATACTGCAGAAGTGTAAGGAACAGGCGGTGGAGCTTGTAGAAGTGCTGGGAAAAGATATCAGCAATGAGTGTAGTAACTGCGGAGCGATCGGGAAGAAGGAAAAGGGCGGGTTTATTTGCCCAAAGTGCGGATATCAGAGTGAGGAAAAGATGAATACCGCCCGTAATGTTAAGAAACGCGGGCAGGGAGACGGCGTGTTAAACCATAGAAAAAAATATTGACAGAGATCATAAGAACAGCCGTTTTAGATAAATGCCGGTGATGAGCCGGGATTTTACCGAGAGGACTGGAAAGGCGTTCATGATATAAAAAGACTAACGGCATTAGAAGTCGGATCGCTTACGGAAGATTCAAGTTGGAATGAGCCGGAAGCGGGAGTATCCGAGTATTGGGTATGCCAGGACCTTGTGAACATACAGCGGTATGATGTAGCAGGGAGCGAAGCGGAGAGATTGTATCAATCCGCATCATCCATATCGAAAAAGCAGGTTGTGTCGGAAACGATAGGGCGTGCAGATAGGATGACCAATGTGCCTTATTTTAAATCAGATGACAAAAATGAGAACATACATATGACCGAAAACTGAAAGAGGCGGATATTATTGATAGATTTGGCAGTCCCGGATTTATCGGGAAATGAAAGAAAGTATTTAAACGAGTGTATTGACACTACTTTTGTGTCAACGGTTGGTGAATTTGTAAGACGTTTTGAAAAGGCGGTTGCTGATAAAACAGGCGCCGCTTATGGAACTGTAGTTTCTTCCGGGACAGACGGTCTTCACCTGGCGCTGATGTCATGTGGTGTGAGGCGGGATGAGTTGGTCTGTATTCCGGCATTTACTTTTATTGCAACGGCAAATGCGGTTGCACACTGCGGAGCAGAACCCTGGCTGATCGATGTTGAGGAGAAGTCCTGGACCATGGATCCAAAGCTTTTGGATCGGGAATTGGCTGAAAAGGCATACGCAAAAGACGGTAAGCTTTTTCATAGGAAAAGCGGTAAACGGGTGGCGGCAGTGATGCCGGTGTACACGATGGGAATGCCGGCGGATATGGACCGGCTCAGGGAAATTACAGATAAATATCATTTACCATTGGTGGCAGATGCCGCGGCTGCAATAGGGGCAAAATACAAAGGACGAAATATTGGAGCACTGGCAGATGCGACTGTTTTTTCTTTTAATGGGAATAAAACAATTACCTGCGGAGGAGGAGGGGCTGTTGTCGGCGATAATAAAAAAATTATTGAGCTAGCGAGACACCTGGCGACTACAGCCCGTGTCGGGCAGGATTATGAGCATGATATGGTCGGTTATAATTATCGGATGACGAATCTGCAGGCGGCAGTAGGCTGTGCACAGATAGAGAGACTAGAAGAATTCGTTGCCAGGAAGCGTTATATCAGCGGATATTATAAAGAACATCTGAAAGAAATTGCAGGAGTAACATTTTTCCCGGAAACAGAATGGGGAGAAAGCGCCTGCTGGTTTACCGGACTTGTCTTGGATGATATGCGGGATGTCAGGGAGATATGCGGCCGTCTGGCAGAGAAGGATATACGGACAAAGCCGTTCTGGCAGCCGGTTTATATGCAGAAACCATATGTACAGGCGGAGAGATCCGATATGGATGTGACAGGGAAAATCTGGAAGCGTATTTTGCCGTTGCCTGCATCTACATGTTTGACGGATGAGCAGTTGGAGGGTGTGGTCATGGCAGTGAAAGAGATACTGTAAGGATGGAAGAGATCGTACTGGTTGGATACGGCGGACATGCGAGGAGTGTGGCGGACTGTATTGAGAGGCAGAATAAATACAGAATTGTCGGATATACGGATGTGGAACAACGCAATTCCAGATATCAATATCTGGGTACAGATACTGTATTAAAGGATTGGTATGAGCAGGGGATTAAAAATGCGGCTGTCGGAATTGGCTATATGGGAAAGGGAACGCTTCGGGAGAGGTTGTATGAAAGTCTGAGAGCTATTGGATATGAATTGCCGGTTATTGCAGATCCCTCAGCAGTTATATCTGATCATGTGCAGATAGGAGAAGGTACTTTTATCGGAAAGGGAGCTGTTGTGAATGCAGAAGCCCGGATTGGGAAGATGGCTATTATTAATTCCATGGCTTTGGTTGAACACGATTGTATTGTTGAAGATTATGCTCATGTTGCGGTCTCTGGTATTTTATGCGGTCAGGTAAAAGTGGGAAAGGCGGCTTTTATAGGAGCGAATGCAACGATTCTGCAATGTATGGAAATACCTTCGAAAGTGACGATTCCGGCTGGTGAGGTTGTTAGGAGAAATTATCGTATGGAAGTAAACTAGAATAGGCGGCAGATTGGAGAAAGCATAGTGAAACGTGTGTATATTATTGCAGAAGCGGGTGTTAATCATAATGGAAATATTGATATAGCAAAAAGACTTGTAGATGTGGCAAAAGAAGCCGGCGCAGATGTGGTGAAGTTTCAAACGTTTCGGGCGGACAGCCTTGCTTCTAAATATGCACAGAAGGCGGAATATCAGTTTCACACGACCGATGAAAAAGAAACTCAAAAAGAAATGCTGAAAAAGCTGGAGCTTACTTATGACATGCATGTGGAGTTAATTCGATATTGTAAACAGGCAGGAATAGAATTTTTGTCGACTCCGTTTGACCTGGATAGTATTGATTTGTTAGAGAGTGTCGGCATGAATTTATATAAGATCCCTTCGGGGGAAATTACCAATCTGCCGTATCTTAGAAAAATCGGCAGTTTGAAAAAGCCGGTAATTTTATCATCGGGTATGAGTACGTTGGAGGAAGTTGAAGAAGCTGTAAAAATATTGAAAGAAAGCGGAGCAGCTGATGTTTCTGTACTACATTGTAATACGCAATATCCGACTCCTATGGAGGATGTTAACTTAAATGCTATAAAATCCATGCAGGAAGCAGTTGGAGTACGTGTGGGCTATTCTGATCACACAGAAGGAATTGAGGCGTCGATCGCTGCCGTTGCAATCGGGGCGGAAATTATTGAAAAGCATTTCACATTGGATAAGACGATGGAGGGGCCAGATCACAAAGCAAGTCTGGAACCGCACGAATTAAAGGCAATGGTAAAGGCTGTTCGGAATATCGAGACGGCGATGGGGGATGGAGAAAAAAGACCGACATCTTCTGAGAAAGAGAATATAGCGATTGTGCGTAAAAGTATCGTTGCGAAAAGACGGATAGAAAAAGGTGAAATATTTTCAGAGGATAATATTACAACGAAAAGACCAGGAAATGGAATATCCCCTATGCTTTGGGATTGTGTAATGGGAATAGAAGCAAAACGCAAATATGAAGAAGACGAGTTGATAGAGCTATGAAAAGAATATGTATTATTACGGGCACCAGAGCAGAATACGGGTTGCTGAAGCCTGTGATCGAACGGATAAACAAAGATAATGAACTGGAATTATATCTGATTGCAACGGGTGCGCATTTATCACCTGAATTTGGATTGACTTATAAAGAGATAGAAGATGACGGATATATTATAAATAAAAAGATAGAGATGCTTCTTTCGGCAGACACGCCAAACAGCATAGTGAAATCTATGGGAGTAGAGATGATTGGTTTGGCAGATGCGTTAGAAGATGCCTGCCCGGATATGGTAGTGATACTGGGTGACCGGTATGAGATGCTGGCAGCAGCATCTGCCGCTATGATACACAGGATTCCGATCGCGCATATTCACGGCGGGGAGGCAACGGAAGGGGCTATTGATGATGCAATTAGACACGCGATTACCAAGATGAGTTATTTACATTTTGCATCTACAGAAGTTTACCGCAATCGGATCATTCAGCTTGGAGAGGAGCCAGAGCGTGCGTTCAATGTAGGCGCGTTAGGTGTTGAGAATATTAAGACGGTAAAACTTTTAGATAAAGAGACATTAGAAAAGAGTATTGATTTTAAATTTGGTGAAAATACGATCATGGTGACATACCATCCTGTAACATTGGAAAAAGAAAGCAGCGCGGAGAAGTTTGGCAATTTACTTCACGTGCTTGCGAAAAAAACAGGATGGAATATTATTTTTACAAAGGCAAATTCTGATACAGATGGAAGAATTATCAATCAGATGATAGATAGATTTGTGGCAGAGCATAAGGACAGATGTATAGCGTATACGTCTTTGGGACGGGTTCGATACTTAAGTGCATTGAAATACTGCAGCGTTGTAATCGGGAATTCGTCAAGCGGGATTATTGAGGTTCCTTCGTTTCATATTCCTACAGTGAATATAGGAGACAGGCAAAAGGGGAGAGTGGCGTCAGGCAGTGTTATTCATTGCGGTACGAGTGTAGAAAGTATTGACGATGCATTAGACAAAGCAATGCAGGACGATTTTAGGCAAAGAATTAAAAGTGAGAGAAATCCTTATGAAAGCAAAAATACTTCTTCAGAAATTGTCAGAGTCATAAAATATTTTTTACAGAATGGTATTGATATGAAAAAGAAATTTTATGACTTAAGTATTGGAAAACAAATATGGATGCATTGTTTATAAATATTATAGCGTTATCAGGAATTTTTTGAAAAGGAAGAAGGAACAGCAATGGCGAAAAAGGTGCTGGTTACAGGTGCAGATGGTTTTATAGGAAGTCATTTGACGGAGATGCTTTTGGAAAAAGGGTATAGTGTAAAGGCATTTACATTTTATAATTCCTTCAATAATTGGGGATGGCTTGATACTCTGCCGGAGAAAAAATTATCTGAAATCAATATATTCAGCGGTGATATCAGGGATCCGAACGGGGTGAGAGAAGCAATGAGAGGCATAGATATGGTTTTTCATCTTGCAGCGCTGATTGCGATTCCGTTCAGCTATCATTCTCCAGACTCTTATGTTGATACGAATATCAAGGGTACGCTCAATGTGCTGCAGGCGGCCAGGGAATTGGAGACTGAAAAGATTATGATCACGTCAACTTCTGAAGTCTATGGAACAGCTCAGTACGTTCCGATTGATGAAAAACATCCATTTCAGGGGCAGTCCCCGTATTCAGCAACTAAAATCGGTGCGGACAGGCTTGCGGAGAGTTTTTACCGGAGTTTTAGGCTGCCGGCAGCCATAGTCAGACCTTTTAATACATATGGACCAAGGCAATCTGCGAGAGCTGTGATTCCTACGATTATTACTCAATTATTGGCGGGGAAAACGAAAATAAAGTTGGGGATGTTGACGCCTACCAGAGACTTCAATTATGTAAAAGATACTGCGGAAGGATTTGTTGCGATTGCGGAATCAGACAAGACGGTTGGGGAAGAAATCAATATAGCATCACAACGAGAAATTTCTATTGGAGATTTGGCGAGTGAAATTATAAAACAGATAAATCCAAATGCAGAATTAGTCTGTGACGAACAAAGAATCCGGCCGGAAAAAAGTGAAGTTAACAGGTTATTGGGATCTAATGAAAAGATTCAGAAATTAACAAATTGGAAACCAAGATATTCGCTTGAACAGGGATTAGGGGAGACTATTGAGTGGGTTAGGCAGAATATGAAGTGCTATAAGCCGGATATTTATAATGTATAGAAATTTAAGATGCCGTAAAGGAATATTATAATTATTAAGGTGAAGTTAAAAATTTATTGTTCTGATTTTTGACTGTTATAGCAGAAATATGCGAGTTAATGAAAAGTGGAGAGTAGGAACAAATGAACTTGGCAATTATACCCGCACGGAGCGGTTCAAAAGGTGTAATTGATAAAAATATAAGGGAGTTAAATGGCAAACCTTTAATGGGATATTCAATAGAAGCTGCAATTAAGAGTGGATGCTTTGGAGAAGTAATGGTTTCTACGGATTCTAAAGAATATGCTGACATAGCCGTAGCTTGCGGTGCAAAAGTCCCATTTTTAAGAAGTTTGGAAAATTCATCGGAATATGCTGCGTCCTGGGAGGTGGCGAGGGAAGTTTTAAACAGGTATCAGGAGCAAGGTGTTCGATTTGATATGGCAGCATTATTACAGCCGACTTCTCCATTAAGGACAGCAGAAGACATTGTCGGTGCATATGAAATATATAAAGAGAAGTGTGCGAGTTCTGTTGTCAGTGTATGCGAAATGGAAACATCACCATTGATTTGTAATACATTACGGGAAGACAATAGTTTGGAAGGATTTATTAGTCAGGAAATAAAGGGTAAGAGAAGGCAGGACTTTCCCCAATATTACCGGTTGAATGGTGCGATATATATGTGCAGAGTGGATTATAGTTTGGATGCCAGGTTTGAATTATATGGTAGGGGGAGTTATGCGTATATTATGAGCCGAGAAAGATCAGTGGATATAGATACAGAATATGAGATATTTTTAGCGGAACAATTGCTGAAATATTTTTTGTGTAAAAGTTAAAAAGGATATGGAATAGACAGAGAAAAGAATTATATCATCTGTTATGGACAGGTTTGAAAATACATTTTCTGTATTAGGTATAAAAGAAATTTTTTCTTTTCTTCAGAAATATAGAGTAGTAAAAAGTGAAGAAGTTTGTATTGGGACTTTGGCGCTATATAAGGGTTTAGATAAAAGTCAGACAGTGCGGATGAAGTTGTTTTCTAGTATTGTATAGAAGCAGAACTGCTTCAAGAATAAGAGAGGTATAAAGTGTCCATAGATCTTTTTTACAGATTATGGAGGTGTGAAAAGTATTGATATGGAAACTTGGCAGAAATGCATGATACAGGAAAATGCAAGTATAATGGATGCAGTCAAAGCGATTGACAAAGGTGGAATGCAGATTGCATTGATCGTTGATGGTGACAAGAGATTGAAGGGGATATTGACAGATGGCGATATAAGGAGAGCTGTTATTAATAAGACAGATTTTTCAGCAAAGGTTGGAAGTATCATGAAGAGAAATCCGTCAATTGCAAAAGTTGGACAATCTGATGAAGAGATCCGTAAGCTCATGAAAACTCGGCAGGTGCACCAGATCCCAGTTATTGATGGCGAGGGACGTGTCCAACGAGTTGTTCTGTTTGTGGATGTCATTGAAAGGAAGCGGTACGACAATATTGTTGTGATTATGGCTGGCGGATTGGGATCTAGGTTAATGCCGCTGACTGAGAAATCGCCTAAACCGTTATTGAAGGTTGGTTCTAAGCCAATATTGGAAATAATATTGGAAAGTTTTTTGGAAAAAGGCTTTTACCGTTTTTATTTTTCGGTGAATTATAAAGCGGAAATGATAGAGTTGTATTTTGGGGACGGTTCTGCATGGGATGCAGAGATTAAATATATTAGGGAAGAAAAAAAACTTGGGACTGCCGGATCATTGTCTCTTTTGCCAGATATACCAGACAAGCCTATTATAGTTATGAATGGAGACATCCTTACAAAAGTTGACTATGCATCATTAGTAGATTATCACATGGCGGAGAACGCTGTGGCTACTATGGCAGTGCGGGAATACAGTAATAGAATTCCATATGGTGTGATTAATGTAAAGGATAATGTTATTGTATCTATTAAGGAAAAACCAATAGATACCTATTTGGTAAATGCCGGAATTTATGTGCTGGATCCTTCAGCTGTGAGGGAAGTAAGAAGAGGCGAATATTTGGATATGCCAAGGTTGTATGACAGACTGATAGATTTAGGAAAAAAGACCATTGCGTTCCCTGTCAGGGAATACTGGCTTGACATTGGTAAAATAGAGGATTTCGAGAAAGCTCAAGGCGATTATGAAACATTATGGAGGTAAAAAATGTCTAAGAAGCAAACTATGAGAGAACATATGACAGGACGATTAGGTGAAAGTAGTAGTTTTTCTTTGAATCCTCCGTTGCCGGAATGTTTGAATATCGAAGTAAATAACACCTGCAATCAGAAATGTGTGTTTTGTCCATATCATGGGTTGTATGCGCCAAAAACAATTCATCCTGCAATTTTGTCTGTAGATTTTGTAAAAGAATTGATGTGTCAGGCGTATGAGCTTGGGATAGGAAGAAAAGAAATAGGGTTTTATCTTGCGGGTGAAGCATTTTTATACAAGGGACTTGCCGAACTTATTGCATTTGCTAAGGAACTCGGCTTTAAATATACATTTCTTACGACGAATGGTGCGCTTGCAACACCAGAGAGGATGCGGGAAGTCTTGGATGCCGGTCTTGACAGTATTCGTTTTTCTGTAAATGCGCCGCAACGGGAGCTGTACAGGGAGCTGCATGGAAAAGACGATTATGACATTGTGATTAGGAATATAAAAGAGATGCATCAGTATATAACAAAGAACCATATAAAGGTAGCGACATCTTTGTCCTGCGTCATAACCAAAAAGACGATAGGAATAGAAAAGCAGATGCGTGAGATTTTTGAGCCGTATTTTGAGGATATTATGTTTATTCCAGTGATGCTCAGCAGACTGACAAATATTGCAGAAGTAAAAGAAAAATATGAGGTGATTGATGACAGTGATGTGATGTTTAACCCTGATTTTATATGTCCTCTTCTTTTTAATACGATGTATATAAATGCATTTGGGAAAGTTGTGCCGTGTTGCAATTCCTATGATGAGGAAGTATATTTTGCTGATTTAAAAGTAAATCCAAGTCTTAAGGATGCATGGGAAAGTGACGGGTATAACAAATACCGGAAAATATTTCTTAAAGGAGATTCTGACAAAGGGACAATTTGTGAAACATGTTTGATGAGAAAGAAAACGGTAAAAAGATTTATATATGATGATTAATGCCGGGATATGATTGTTAAATAATAATGAAGAAAAGGTATGGACAGCTATAATGAATGTATTTGGAAAATCAAATGTTAAATATGAAAGTGGAAGTTTCTTAAATTATTATAGTCAGACAAGAATGGTGTGGGAAGATTTTTATCCTTCAGAAAAAAAGATTTTATCAAGAATTATAGAGCGATTTGACCATGGGATTGAGCTATTAGATGCAGGATGTGGATGCGGCGGGTTGGGAAAAGCGTTAAGTGAAAGATACAATCTTAAGTATTATACAGGAGTTGATTGTAATAAGAAAGAGATTGATTATGCTAAAGCATATAATCAGCTTGCTATTCCACACCAGTACATATGTGAAGATATAGCTGGCTATAATGATGACAGACAATATGATATTGTAGTTTCACTGAGTTGTATTGACTTTAATATAAATGTTAAGGGCATGTTGGAATCATGTTGGGCGAAAGTAAGAAGCGGAGGATATCTGATTACCTCAGTGAGATTGACAAATAGAGAAACAATAAATGATATTAACAAGGCATATCAGAAATTAGACGGAAATGAAGTTGCGAATTATGTTGTATTTAATATTAATGATTTTATAAATATGATTTCTGAATTGAAGGATAATCCTGCAGATTTGATGGAAGCATTTGGGTACTGGCACGCTCCTGCAGATGGAACTGTTATTGAATATGATAAGCTTTGCATGAGTGTATTTGCGATTAGGAAGACCTTAATGAATGGGGAAAAAGATAAACTAGTAACTCATTTTGAGTTGCCAAGTGATCTTTTGGGAGGTGATATCAGTGTATGAAAAAAGTTTTCCAACAGAAATAATGATTGAGGCTACGAATTGCTGTAATAATAAATGTTTTTTTTGTGGAAGTATTGTCAGCAGAAGGAAAAGAGGCGTCATGGATGAACAATTGATGCTGAGACTCATTTCGGAAGCGTATGATAATGGCGCAAGAAAAATTAGTTTTCATGGGATGGGCGAGCCATGTTTATGCAAGAAGCTATCAGATTATGTGGGTGTTGCAAAGAATAAAGGGTACACATATATTTACCTGGATACGAATGGTGCTTTGGCGGCTCCTGAAGTAATATTCCCGGTTATAGATGAAGGGTTAGACAGTTTAAAGTTTTCTATTCATGCGGCAACGAGTGAGACATACAAAAAGATTACTAACAATGATGTGTTTCATCAAGTAAGAGATAACTTCATAAAAGTTAGTGAATACATTAATGAAAAGAACATTAATTGTAAATTAATTGGATATTTTGCTGAGAGCATAATTAATTGTGATGAAGTAGAGGATTTTAAAAGTATATTTGAACCGTATGCAAGTGAATTGTGGATTAATCCAATACATAATGCGTCGGGAACGAAACTTGATAACTCTGATTTTTCTACAAATGTAAATATTGCATCGACCAAGAAATTACCATGTGCAGAGTTGGATAGAATGATAATCAACTGGGAAGGGAAAGCAATTGCATGTTCTACAGATTGGTCAGGCAGTTTGATTTATGGTGACGCCAATATATCTTCACTGAAAGAGTTATGGAACTGTGAAGAAATATTAAAAACTCGAAAAGAACATGAAAATATCGAATTATTAAACAATATTTGTAAAAAATGTGCGGAGGTGTAAATGTGAAACAACTAAAGGACACGTATAGACATGTAATTCGTACAGCTGACTATTTCAGTGATTTAAATAGAACAAAATATATCCGCATGGATGGAAACGAAAGTATTGATGGGTTGCCGGAAGAATTTGTCAGAGATGTATTAAGCGAAATTGACAGTAATTATCTTGCAACATATCCAAGCCAAAAGCAATGTACGGAAGCTATAGCCGACAGATTAAATTTACCTAAAGAAAATATATTTGTTACAAATGGATCTGATCGTGCTATAAAAATGGTTTTTGAGGTTTATGTTGGTAAAGATGACAGGGTAATTATGACAAATCCTACCTTTGAGATGTACGGTGTGTATGCAACCATGTACGGTGCAAAGACTGTATTGGTTGATTACGAGATGAATGGTGAAAGAGAGTTTGAATTTCCATTTGATAAATATATGGAGGAGATCAGACAGGGAGCTAAACTTGCAGTTATTGTAAATCCAGATAATCCAACCGGATCTATAGTTGAACCTGAAAAATTAATCCAATTACTTGAATATGCTGAGAAAAAGGATACTCTTGTGATTGTTGATGAAGCTTATTATGGATTTTATGATGAATCAGTAATTAGAGAAATATTACAATACAATAATTTGATTGTCCTAAGAACATTCTCCAAAATAATGGGACTTGCTGGGGTCAGATTAGGATTTTTGGCTGCAAATGAAGAGATTCTGCATGATGTAAAAAGAGTTGCCGCTCCAGCTGCTGTTAGCACAATTTCATTAAAATTTGGAGAAAAGCTGATGAAGCGTTCAGATATTCTTGATCAATTGTTTTCAAATTATAAAAGAGAAAAAGAGTATTTAGAAAGAAGACTTTCTGAAAATAATATTATATATATTAATAGCCATGCTAATTTTTTGTTAATTCCATGTGACAAAGAATTAAAAGAGGTATATGAGGCATTTAAAGAAAATGGTATATTGATTGCTTGTAAAATAAATAAGTATATCAGGATTAATATTGGAAATGAGCAGGTTACAGACGAATTTATACGTGTATATAAAAGAATAATGTTTATATAATTGAAAAATTTTAAAATTATATGGGACTATGAAGATTATTTGGAGACGAGATAATGATAAGATATAGTATTCTTTTTGTATTAATAATTATTTTGTTGGCTTTACTAAATATCTTATATAAAAGGCAAAAAAGTATGCTGGTTCAACTAAATGGTGTTATAAGCAACAATGAAAAGAATTGGATAAATTATAATATAGCAACCAGACTTTTAAGTGAAATACAAAATGGAGATAAGATAGGGGAACGAATAAAGCAAAATAATTTTCTAAATGTTGCGGTATATGGCATGGGGCCCATTGGCCGCTTTCTTGTCAAGGAATTATTGAAAGACAAAATACATGTTTCTTATGCAATAGATCAAAATGCGGAATTAATATATGCGGATATTCCGGTATATAACATAGAAGATGTTTTGACGCAAGTGGATGCAGTGATAGTAACGGTGACTTACTATTATGATCATATAAAAAATATTTTAGAAAATAGGGTGCAATGTCCAATTGTCTCGGTGGAAGATTTTTTATTGTAAGAAAGGGAAAAAATGTATTTTTATGATTTGACATTTGATGGTAATAAAGTTGTGTTTCCAGAATATTTGGTTGGTCAAATAGTTATTTTAAACGATGATTTTACTATTGATACAACTATATTTGATGAAGGCAATTATGGGTATTTATTTTGGGGAGTATACACCACTCCAAATGAGTATATATTTACTATCTATAAGTCTAGGGTTATTAGAAAATATATTAAGAAAAGTAAAATTTTTGTTGATGTGGAAGTAAAAGATTTGCCAAAAGAATCGGAAGTTCAGTTTAAACATGATGAAGTATTTGTGGAAAAGGATAAGATTATTATTATTACTTCTAATAATGAAGTCCTTGTTTCTGATCTGTCCTTTTCGAAAGTAAAGTATATAAAATGTATTTACAAAGGGAAACTACACGCACAGATTGTAGAAGATAATGAATTTATATATATACCAATAGAGAAAACAATTTTTCGTCTGTCAAAAAACAATTTTGAAATTAGTGTATATGTTCAGTTGGATCAGATAATTGATGTGATTTTTATGAGTATAAAAGGGTTGTGGGTTTTGACCAATGATTTACAGTTAATAAATTTGGATTGTAAGAGACAAATTGTCGATGTTAGTACATATATTCATTTTTATGGGAATAAACAAATTGGGCAGATATGGAACTATATAAATGCATATTGTTATAAGGAAAAAGTATTATTTGTCCCGTGTTATTGTGAGGGGTTGTTGATTTTAGACCTGATAAGTAATCAGATAACAGAGCTCGTTATAGAAAATGAAAAAGAGAATGAACGAACATTGAATAGAGGACAGAGAAAGAATACACAAAAATATATTGCGTCATGTCAAAAGAATCAATACGTGTTATTGTTGTCTTCGAGCAGTGAAATAGTATATTTATTCGATTTTAAAACATCTTTAATAAGAGAGTGTCCAAGTGGGTTGAATAGTAAATTTATATTAGAAACAGATCTTGCACATAAAAAGATATTAGGAGAACAACCGGGAGGAATTAATTTGGTGAATTATATTGAATATATCACCAATAGATAATATCAGAGGAGAGAAATGTAAATTCGAGAGTAAAATGAATAATATTACAGTTTATAAATTGTTTTCGCAAATGGAAGAAAAATATGATATGCTTTCATCTGAGTTTTTACATTCGGACATTTGGAAATTTATTCGAACAGAAGTGATAAGGATTTTACTTGAACATCAACAGAATATGTGCGTGACTATGACGGAAACGATAAATAAGTCCATCAAAAAAGAAACGTTATTTCACAAATATAATGTTAATCCATATAAAGCAGGAAAAAGAGACATTCTGATGATTGGATTGGGAAGAAGATATTGGAATGGTTTATTTTATGAAGATCCACTGCTAGATCCTTTGTGCGATAAATTACCATACTCGTATTATATTTATGAATATGCGTATAGGGAACATCTTGAACCAACTAAAAATAAAAAGGTTAAATATCTTGATAGATTTAATCAATTGATTAATACAGATGAAAGGAAGAAAAAAGCACGAGAGTTAAACGATTATTTTATACATATTATAGAGGAGGAAATGCAGTTTTGTTGGACAAACGATGAAAAAGAAAGATTATGTCGATACATATTTTTTTTAGTAGGTACATTAGATACAAACTTTCGTTTGTTTGCAGATACTATTTTGAAGAAAGTAAATCCTAAAGTTGTTATAATGGTAAATGCTCCGGATATGATGAATATGATAATTATACAGGAAGCAAAAAAAAGACATATTCCTGTGGTAGAGCTTGCTCATGGTACGATGGATAATGAGGGCATAGCTTATAATTTTTATAAAAGAATAGATTTGGATACAGCACCGGATTATATTTTGGTTTTTGGAGAATATGATAGAAAAATTGCTAATTATTCAATTTCTAAAGAAAATGTAATTCCTGTCGGATACCCTGTTTTAGAAGAAAAGAAAAAAACAATTCAAAGAGAAAAGGATGAGCGTATACGAATAACTTTTTTTGCAGGTGCAAATACCTTGCTTGGGAGCTATGTGAAATTTTTAGCGGAAAATTTAGATGAAAAAAAGTATAAGATTACTTTTAAGTTACATCCTCATCAATATAATAGTTGGAGAAAGCTATATCCTGGATTAGAAGGATTGAGTAATTTGGAGATTGTAGATAATAATTTATCAGATGCGTATTATTACATAATAAATTGTGATTATGTTATTGGGATTATTACAAGTATATTATATGAAGCTACTTATTTTAATAAAAAGATTGGAATCATAAAGACCGATGATAATGGATTTTCAGAGAATTTATATCTGAATAATCATGCAAAGTTGATTGAAGATGAGGAACAATTATTGGATTTTGTGAAGGGACTGGATGATTTTGTGCCGAGCCGAGGAGAGTATTTTAAAGAAAATGCTGTGCATAATATTAATTTAGTTATACATAAGATCATTGAAGGTCAAAAGCGTTAAAGTAGACCAGAAGGGCGTAGAGGAGTAAATAAGATGCTTGACAAAATTGGACAAGTAATAATAAACCGAAAGTATTATAAAGGTAAAGATATATATTCGGATGGGGATATAGAGGATTATTTGTTAGAAGTATGCAAACAAAATCGTCAAATGGAAGTATTGGATCGAAGTAAGGAGTGGCCTGTTCTATATCATTTATCTGATATCAGGGAGAATTTATTAGATTGGTATCCAATTTCAAAAGAGGATGACATTCTTGAAATTGGTTCTGGCTGTGGTGCGTTAACAGGTCTGCTAAGCCGAAAAGCAAGAACGGTCACCTGCATTGAATTATCTGAGAAAAGATCTCTGATTAATGCATATAGAAATAAAAACTGCGATAACGTTACAATATTTCTGGGTAATTTTGAGGATATAATAATTGAAAATAAATATGATTATATAACATTGATTGGAGTGTGGGAATATGCTGGATTGTATATTTCAGGTGATAATCCTTATAAATTAATGTTGCAAAAACTCAAGTCGTATTTAAAGGAAAATGGGAAAATAATTATTGCTATTGAGAATAAAATGGGCATTAAATATTGGAATGGAGCGGTTGAAGATCATAATGGGTTGAGATATGGAGGGCTTAATGACTATATAGGTTCAAAGAACGTTCGTACATTTTCAAAACAAGAAATAGAAGAAATGTTAGATGAGGTTGGATTTGATGAATTTCAGTTCTATTATCCTATGGCAGACTATAAGTTGCCGGATGTGATTTATTCCGACGAAATTATGCCTAAACCGGGTGAACTAAGATATTATCGCTGTGATTACAGCGATCCGAGAATTTATAATTTTAATGATGCGGTAGTATGTGATCAGCTTTGCAAAGATCATGTTTTTGATTATTTTGCGAATTCTTTTTTTGTTATATGTGGAGAAAAAGATAAGAAAATCGTATATGCAAAATATAATAAAAGCAGACGTGAAAAGTATAGAATTTTAACGGTCATATGCAATGAAAACGGTGATTATCATGTCAGGAAAAAAGCGCTTGATAAAGCGGCAGAAGATCACATTTTGAGTTTGAAGAAGAATGGGGAATTATTTGCTGGAAGCATGGAGAAGCTTCATGTTGTTGAAGGAGAAATTAGAGGAAAAGAATATCAGATGGATTATATTGACGGTATTGATATAGATTCATATTTGTTCAATTTACGTCATAAAAAGGAAGAACTGCTTAGAGAAATATACAAGATTTTAACAGATTATTTGATGCCAAAGGAAACAGATCTCTTTGAATTTTATATAACAGATGAGTTTAGAAATGTTTTTGGCAGTATTGCCCCGGAACACAGTAAAAGTTTAAGAGTAACTAATGTCGATATCATATTTTCCAATTTGAGATTATGTAATGGAAGAATGTACTGTTTTGATAATGAATGGGTTTTTACCTTTCCTGTTCCATATGAGTATGTGATATGGAGACTTTTGGTGGATTTTTATGAAAAGTACGCAGCATATTTGAGATCATCTATTGAGTGGCTGGATTTTATTGATTATTTCGGGATAAGTAAAGGAAATAACAGAATATATCGTGAAATGGATGTCTGCTTTAGCCGTTATGTGTATAATGAAAGATTTTATTTGGATAATTATAGACAAATGATAATCAATAATAATATAACATGGAGTTAAGAAAGGGGAATCGGCAAAGAGAAATGAAAGTTATTGCGTTATATCTCCCACAGTTTCATAAAGTGCCTGAAAATGAAGCTTGGTGGGGAAAAGATTTTACAGATTGGGTATCTACAAAAAACGGTATGCCTCTGTATCCCGGTCATTATCAGCCGCATATTCCACTTAATGAGAATTATTATGATCTTTTGGATAAAAATAGCATGAGGTGGCAGGCTGGATTATTGCAGGAATATCAGGTAGATGGATTATGCTTTTATCATTATTGGTTTAAAGATGGGAAACAAATGTTGGAGAAACCGGCACAGAATTTGCTGGAATGGAATGATATCAATATTCCATTCTGTTTTTGTTGGGCGAATACATCGTGGGCCAGATCGTGGGCAAAAATGAAAGATGTCGATTATTGGATCAATGAGGATGAGATTCAAGTGACAGAAGATGGAAAAGCGTTGTTAATTGAACAGACTTATGGAAGTAAATTGGATTGGAAAATACATTTTGATTATCTTCTGCCCTTTTTTAAGGACTCAAGATATATACGGGTGGATAATAAGCCCGTTATATGGATTTACCGAATGGATTTAGTTGATTGTCTGGCAGAAATGGTCGAATATTGGAGAATACTGGCGGTAGAGAATGGACTAGAAGGCATCTATTTGATAGGTTCATATTATCAGCCGGAAAATGTTGACGTATTGGATGCAGCAGTTATTTACGAACCAGGAGAAATACTTCCGAAAGTACCATATTCTAGAGTTGAGGGGACGGGGGCTGCAATTTACAGTTACGATACATATTGGAATAAAAGTATCACACGAGATTATGCAGATATAAAAACATACTATACAGGTCTCGTAAATTATGATGACACTCCTAGACAAGGTAAGAATGGGAATGTGATAAGCGGTACGCCCAAGCAGTTTGAGAAGTGGTTAAAAAGACTTCTTAAGAAGAGTGAGGATCAAGGTAATGAGTTGGTTTTTCTCAACGCATGGAATGAGTGGGGGGAAGGAAATCATTTAGAACCAGATGAGAAATATGAATATAAATACCTTGAGGCAATAAAAAGCGCGAAGCAGGGGTATAAATCGGTTAAACAGGATGAGTTTCGAGTAACACCATTATCTAATGAGCAAATATTGGAATTTAATTTTTATAAACGAGCAACTGAAAAAACTCAAACCAACATAGATATTTTAAGTGTTTGGATAAAACTGATGAATCATGGAATATCATTAGTAAAACATCCTGTATTTGAGAATATATCTCATGTTGCGATTTATGGGTATGGAATTATAGGGAAGCTTTTAAAAGATGCTCTGGATACTCAAAATATAGCAGTAGATTATTTTCTTGATAAAAATGCAGACAAATTTAATCGAAATGACGAGATAATTCCATTAACAGACACGATTCCAAAGGTTGATTTGATTATAGTATCCTTGCCCAATTACTATGATGAGATTATAAATCAATTCCAGAAATACAGCATATCAAATTATATTTTAGTAGATGAGATAATTAGCGAATTAGAAAGAATGTATATTCATGATTGATATTATTACAAAATTAAAACGTATCTGTAATCACAGTAATGTATATCTCTATGGTGCAGGAATGTATGGAAAAATACTTTATGCCTATATTTTGGAGCAGAATATAGGCTGTATTGATAATTTTATTGTGAGTGAATCAGATACGCAACGAATCCTTTTCGGGAAAAATGTTATTACATTAGAAGAATATTCAGTACAACGGTCTGTTGCTGCTGATCAGGCTAAAAGGGATATGATAATAATTGCTGTATCAGAAAAGTACAGCACAGAAGTAGTACGACAGCTTGAAGATAGGGAACTGCATAATCATGTATCACTTACAAAAAAGGAGTGGGAAGTAATGGAAGGAGAAGTTCTCTTTGACTGGATTACTCCACGGAAAAATATTGCTGTTCTGATGTATCATAGGATTATAGAATCGGATTATAATTTTTGGAAATTAAACGTTTCTCCCACAATATTTGAAAAACATATGCGGTTTATCAGTGAAAATTACAAAATTTTGAGATTAGAGGAAGATTGGAAAGAGATAGTTGAACCGAATCAAAGATATGTTGTGATTACTTTCGATGATGGATATGTGGACAACTATCGGTTTGCACTGCCGATTTTGGAAAAATATCATATTCCAGCTACAGTCTTTGTCAGCACCAACTTGATAGATACAAATGAAATGTACTGGTGGGATGAACTGGAAAAAATATTTATTGTTAATAAATATCTTGGTGAATTTGTGTTTGAGGGTATTTCATACAAAATTACGGATTCAGATACTAGAGAAGAAGCTTGTCTTACAATCAGAAATTATATAAAAGCTCAGAATCTGAAGAAACAAAGAGCGAGTATTATCAAACTACGGTCAATATTGGGGGCAGAACGAACAGAAACTTCTGAGCTTAGGTGTATGAATACACAGGAATTAGCCAGAATGGCTGAATCGCCATATGTAACGATTGGAGGTCACACAAAATCACATTTATCTATGGGAGACATTCATTCGAGGGAATTGTTATGTTCGGAGATAACGGAAGGATTAGATATACTAGAGAAAAAGATTGGAAAAGAGATTAATGTATTTGCGTATCCTTTTGGAGGAATTGAAGACCGATGTGATGCAGCAGATAAAATATTATCCGAATGCGGAATAAAGAAGTCTGTGTTGGTAAGGAACGGGAATGTCAGTGTGAACGATGCGATGTATAATCTTCCGCGTCATATGGTTTTAGAGTCGGAGGACATTGAAAAGAAGATGAGAAAAATATGGGGAGTATACGGGGAATGAAAGAAAAAGTGATTTTGTTTGGAGCAGGACAACTGTTTGCCGAACGCAGGACATTGATTGAGGAAAAGGATGAAGTAATATGTATTTTAGATAATCTTGCAGAGGAAAAAACGGATTCTTTTCTTAAAATCGCTCTACCCGACGAGTTAATGTTTCTGCCCGACGGACCTATTATTATAATGTCTGATTATTTTGTGCAGATGGTTCTTCAAGTAAGCCGAATCATTGGGATAAGTGAATGTAACAAAAGAATAAGGATAGGAAGAGTTTATTATCCAATAGAAGAAGATGAAAAGCTATTGGCTTGTGAGAACTTACAGATAACTGTTGAATCGAATAAAGTATATTGTATTTTAGATAGTAATGAAAGAATTTTATTGGATGATAAAAATTATTTAAAAAATATATATCGTACAGTGACAAGAAGGAAAGATATCCTGCTTGACAAACTTATTTCAATGAAAGCGCAGCCTGTCGACGCATATTTTGGAAGGAAAAGAGGAGAACCTGTAGATAGATATTATATTGAAAAATTCCTTGAAAAACATAAGCGGCTTATTTGTGGAAAATGCCTGGAAATTGCTGAAGATGTCTATACAAAGCAATTTGGACAAGATCGTGTGACAGATTCAATAATGCTTCATGTTGAAGGATGGGGGAATAATGTAATAAAGGGAAACTTAGAGACTGGGGACGGTATCAATACAGAAACATATGATACCATGATTATTACACAGACATTAATGTTTATTTATAATGTGGAGTCTGCTGTAAGGCATATATATAAAGGGCTGAAAAAAGGAGGAGCTGCGCTTATAACAGTATCTGGTATATCACAAATAGCCAGATATGATGACGATAATTGGGGAATGTTCCATTCATTTTATTTAAGCGGTCTGAAACGAATCTTTTATCCTGTTTTTGGGGAAGAAAATGTAGAAATTATTCATTATGGAAATGTTAAAACTGCCATGGCATTTTTGTATGGGGCGGCACGAGAAGAATTGTGTGAAGATGATTTTAGTGTTAATGATATGGATTATCCAATTATATACGGTATTTGTGCAATAAAAAAATAAATTATTAAGAATTGGTTACTGTCCAAAGGAGGAGAATTTGAAGATTATTGTATTTGGCCTGGGTGATATTTACAATAAAGTAAAACATTATTTTTACCAAGAAAAAACTGAAATTGTAGCTTTAATTGATAATAATCAGATTCTTTTTGGGACTTTGATAGACGGTTATAAGGTAGATGATCCAAAGCATATACAGAATTATCAATACGATTATATAGTGGTTACGAGTAATTATGCTGTAGAGATGAAAAGGCAATTGATTGAATTTGGAGTTTTTCCGGATAAGATTATTCATTATGGGGATTTTCTCGGGAGATTTCCAATAACAGCAGAGGAATCATTATCAGGCGTGCGGTGTTCAGGTGTGCTGATTTTATCAAATGGTTTGGGATATCACGGTGGTTCTATGACATGTATGACTTTAGCACGTATATTAAGTCAAAATGGTTATAAGATTACACTTGCAATTCCTAGTGCAGATCAAAAATTTTTGGATGAGATATCGTCAGAGGAAAGTATAAAAGTAATTATTATAGAAAATCTTGAATTTTTAAGTGAAGAAAATTTGGAGTGGACCAATGGGTACACTTATATTCTGGCAAACACATTTGAGATGGTTCGCTGTGCTGTTAAGCTGGCCAGGAAGAGAAAAGTATATTTGTGGCTTCATGAAAGTATGGATACATATATTGCTTATGAATATTGGCATGAAGAAATTGCAAATGGACTTGAAAATGATAAACTGATCATAGGTGCTGTCAGCGATGTGGCAAAGAGTAATTTTTTAAGTAAATATCTCAAGAAAAAGAAAGTAGAACTTTTACCATATGGAATTGATGACAGGTACTTGGAAAAAGATTTTCGTATAGGAAAAAGAATTATAACATTTACGATTATTGCATTGCATATTCCGTTAAAGGGATTGGATGTGTTATTCGATGCTTTGCAACATATTCCAACAGAGGCAGGGAATCAATGCAGATTTTTGTTTGTGGGTAAAACATTCGACAATGACTATGGAAAAAGTATCATAAACCATATTGATAAAAATACTAATTGTAAATATCTTGGAGAATTATCGAGAGAAGAAGTATTCGATGTATATTCTGAAACAGATATTCTAATAATTCCATCGCGCCGTGATTCACTGCCGTTAGTTGCAACAGAAGGTATGATGTTGAAAAAACCATGTATTATTTCAGATACTGTAGGCACGGCAAGGTATATAAAGCATAAGTACAATGGGCTGATTTTTGAAAATGAAAATAGCAGAGAATTAGCGGGAGTGATTTGTTGGTGTTTGAAAAATAGAGAAGCACTACAGGTAATTGCTGAAAATGCAAGAAAGACTTATGAAACATGGTTTACTATGGAGAAGTTTGAAGCCAGAACCATGGATGTTATTCGGGAACTTTCATGAAGCCAAAGGAAAGTGAAGGAAGGAAAAACATGAAATATATTATATACGGTATAAACAGAGTTGCCAAAGATTTTCTCTACATTTTTGACCGATCAGAGGTCCTCTATTTTACAGATGACGGGCCTGTCCCGAACGAATATCTTGGCCGTAAAGTGAAGCCTTTAAAGGACGCATTGCTGGACAAGTCTTATGACAAGATCATCATCTGTGACTTTGACAAAACAGACAAGGAAAAAAGACTTCAGGAAAAGGGATTAAGGAGAAACCAGGATTATCTCTATGAAGAGGATTTTTTTGAAAGCCTGGATGGATTCCATATCCCATCTGGCCGTAAGCTGGCGGTATGGGGGACAGGACAGGTCGCGTTATCTTTTGACCAGTGGCGCCGTACAGCCTTAGAATACAAGGTTGACGTGCATATCGATAATAACCGGACAAAGAAGGAGTTCCAGGGCGTTCCGGTTCTGTCTCCGGACCATATATCCGATTGGAAGGAATACTTCATTATCATTGCAGTGGTAAAAGACAGAGAGATTAAAGCCCAGCTTGACGCGATGGGGCTGATACAGGGGGAAGATTATGTCAATTACCAGAAGATCATAGGACAGCCTTCCCGTATGCTGAGGCAGACGATATTTGACAGGTCCTTTTATGAGTTAGACTGCCGGACAATGCTGAACCATCTGGAGATCCTGAATGGAGGGAATACCAGATGCTGCTGTACGACCTTCGTGAGCCAGGACTTGGACAATATCTTGGAAAAGAATGTACAGGAGGTATGGAATTCCAGCCTGCATAAGATTATGTGCCTGTCAACAGAGAACCGGACATATACGTTCTGCGATAAAAGCATGTGCCCTCTGTTCGTAGCGAATAAAGATAAAGGCATAGACGGCAGAACAGGAGCAGAAGGGCAGGCATACAGACAGATGTCGCCATACCCGGAGGTATTAGCGCTGGGATACGATCCTTCCTGCAATCTTTCATGCAGTACCTGCCGCAGGGAAGTGCATTTTGCAAAGGGACAGGAGCTTGTGCTGGTCAACCGGGTTGCAGAACAGGTAAAAGAAGAGTATCTGCCTCACTGCAAATTCCTGATCATGGCAGGGGATGGAGAAGTATTTGCAAGCCCTTCCTATCGTGCGGTATACGAATCCAACCAGTGTGATCCAAAGTATATCCGCCTGTTGTCTAACGGGATGCTGTTTACGCCAAAGAACTGGGAGCGTTTCATTGCAGGAAAGACCGGGAAGATCATGCTGACAGTCTCTGTAGATGCCGCCACGAAGCAGACCTATGAACGGATCCGAAGAAACGGCAGCTTTGACATACTAAAGGAGAACATGGAGTTTGCAGCAGAGCTAAGAAAGCGCAGAGAACTCAGCTATTTCCGCATGAACTTTGTAGTGCAGAAAGAAAATTACCAGGAAATGATACCTTTTGTACAGTGGGGGGAAGAACTGGGGGTAGATGAGATATTCTTCACCAAGATACTGAACTGGGGAACCTATACGCCGGAGGAATTCGCGGGAATCAGCATGATGGAGCCGGACGGGATCACGCCGAAGCCGGAATTGAAAAAGGTGCTTGCGCATCCAGTGATGCAGAGCAGGATCGCAGACCTGGGGACGATACAGTATGCCCATAAAGCAGACGAGATCAATGTGGTGGAAAATTATTATATGTGGGAACTGGAGAAGCGTGGAGGGAGGCTGTTTACAGAAAGCCTATGAAAAAGATTCTGATCTATAACTGGGTTCCTTTTGATGAGACGGAGAATAAAGGAGGGGGAGTATCCGTATATACCAAGAACCTGATCCGGCATCTGATCCGCCGGGATGACCTGGAAGTTTACTTTTTAAGTTCAGGAAGGGCATACGATATCCGGAAAAAGGGGACTTTTATTGAGC
Organism: Dorea sp. 5-2; assembly: GCF_000403455.2. Classification (GTDB taxonomy): domain Bacteria; phylum Bacillota; class Clostridia; order Lachnospirales; family Lachnospiraceae; genus Sporofaciens. The sequence goes on from NZ_KE159792.1 coordinate 147,081, forward strand.
CTTCGGAAAATATATTCGGAGATAAATGCCGCAGTTTTCAGATCGTCAATTCTCCTGTGCTGTCCTCGGCACGGTTAAGCTTTACGTCCCTTTGGAGGGAAAATGAAGACGTTATCTTGAAACAGGTCGTCAGACAGTTTTTCCTGGAAGAAGGGGGATTTGATATCGTACATTTTCAGAACCTGGAAGGCTTGTCTCTGGGCGTGCTTGCGTTGAAGGAGGAGTTCCCTGGTACAAGGTTCATCTATTCTCTGCATAATTACTATCCGTTTTGCCCCGGTGTCACACTGTGGAAGGCTGATTCACATAATTGCAGGGAGAAAAGATGCGGGGAGGGCTGTATAGGCTGTATGCCGGGAGATGTACATAGATGGAAAGTGATCTTAAATCAGTGGATAAATTACAGGAAACAGCGGGGGGAGCAGATCAGTCCGGCCTGGGGGCTGGTACAGTGTATGTCGGAGAAGGCATGTGCTGTATGGGACAGCCGAAGGGACGGGAAGATCTCGGTAAAGAAAAGGAAGAGACTGATCAAAGCGCTCAGAAGGTTCCGGGAAGGAAATGTGACATATCTGAACCGATATATGGATCTGATCCTTGCCGTTTCCCAAAGGACGGCAGAGATAGCGGCAGATCATGGGCTGGAGAGAGAAAAAGTAGTTGTAAGTTATATCGGAACGGAAGCGGCCGAAAACCAGAAGTGCGCCAGCGCTTATCCGTCTGATGGAAACATACTGCGTATCTGTTATCTTGGATATATGAGAAAGGAAAAAGGATTTCAATTTTTGATAGAAGCGTTAGAAAAAATGCCGGAGCAGACCGCAGAGAGGATAGATCTGACACTTGCGGCCAAGATAACAGACCAGACAATGAAAAAGCGCATCGCAGGTTTGAGGAAAAGGCTCGCAGGGGTTATGGTCTATGACGGTTATACACATGACAGACTGCCTCAGATACTGGAGAATGTTCAGCTTGGGATCATTCCGCCCTTGTGGGAAGATAATCTGCCCCAGGTAGCGATCGAGATGAGAGCGCAGGGGATCCCATTGCTTGTCAGTGATGCGGGAGGCGCAAAGGAGCTTACTTTATCAAAAGAGTTTGTGTTTGCCGCGGGGGATGTGGATGACTTTATCAGCAGACTTTCGGCGCTGGCAGAGTGTCCGGACAAGCTGGCGGATTACTGGAACAGCGCACCGGAGCTGACCACGATGGAAGCGCATATAAGGGAACTGGCGGTATATTATGGGGGATAGGGATAGAAATAGGGATAGGGATAAGATGGACGAATTAATAAGCATAGTGGTCCCCGTGTATAACGTGGAGAAGTATCTTGGTAAATGTCTGGACAGTATACTGGGACAAACATACCAGAACCTTGAGGTCATAGTGGTAGATGACGGATCAACAGATCATACTGGGAGTATATGTGATGAATACGGGAGGAAGGATCCACGTGTTGTCGTGATACACCAGGATAATCAGGGAGTATCGGCTGCTAAGGTTTCGGGCATCAGAAGGATCCGCGGGCAGTATGTGGGATTTGTCGACGGGGACGACTGGATAGAGGAAGGGATGTATCAGGATCTGTATCAGGCCATGAAGAGCCACAATGCAGAGGCAGCGATCTGTCAGAAGTATATATATGATGATACCACAGGAGGCTGCTATGCCGAGAGCGCAGTGATAGAGGAAGGGCGGTATGCTGATTGCAGGCATCCGGATATCCGGCATCATTTGTTTGATCAGATCGGGACGGAGGCGGGGATCAGCCTGAACCTTTGTGATAAGCTGTTTTCGAGTAAGCTGGTACTTGAGAATTATGAAAGGATTGACCGGCGGCTACGCTATTTTGAAGATATAACATTGGCACTGTTCTGTATGCTTGAGGCAGACGGGATCGTGATCAGGAACCAGGCGTATTATTATTACCGGCAGAGAAAAGGCTCTGCCTGTCACAGTACGGATCAATCGTATTTAGAGCAGTTAAATATCTTCTACCGTCTGGTATATCCAAAAGTGTCAGGATTTTCAGAAGAATTATTGGAACGCCTGGATCTTTTCTTTGCGGACCGTGCACTGTACGGGCTGAACCATATGATGGGACTGGGATTAAGGCAGGAGATCCCTTATTATGTGCCCCCCTTCGAACAGATTGGGGACAGTGATAGAGTCGTTCTTTATGGAGCCGGCGAGGTGGGAAAATCTTTTCACCGCTTTTTTGAACTGACGCGCCGCGGACAGGCAGTGCTGTGGGCGGACAGGCAGTATAGAAAATACCAGGAGGAAGGGCTTAAGGTCGAGAACCCTGAGAAGCTTAAGACGGAACCCTTTGACAAATTGATCATAGCAGTGAAGTTCAGGAATCATGCAGAGGGGATAAAAAGTGCATTGCTTAAGATGGGGATCGCGCCTGAAAAGATCATATGGGAAGAGCCGGAAACTTTGGTCAGCGGAAGAAAGCGGAAGGCAGAATAAAAGAAGATTTGATTAGTGGCAGAAAGAAGAAAGTGGAAGAGAAGAGTTGTTCAGCGGAAGAAAAAAGAAAGCGAAAGGAAAAGAATGAAAGAAGATGTTATAAAGTATGGAAAAAATGTTTTATATCCGGCGGTCATGGGCGTATTGGCGGCAGCTTTTATATGGAAGAAAAAGAAGGACAGAGAGAAGGACGGATCGTTAACAGCTGAAAATAACAAACTCTCGGACAATTACCAGCTGCTGAACCATTGGCTGGAGCTGAAAAATGAGGGAAAAAGCCTGAGCAGTTATTTTGAGATGATGGGCTACAGGAAGATCGCGGTCTACGGGATGGCAGAGCTTGCCAACCGGCTCATGGAAGAATTAGAGGGAAGCGGGATTGAGATCGTGTATGGCATCGACCGGGATGCGGGCTGTTCTATTTCCCGGATCGCAGACGTATATTCCCCGAAGGAAGACAGGCTCCCCGGAGCCGATGCCGTCATCGTGACGCCGTATTATGCATTTGAAGGAATCAAGAAGGATCTGACAGGGAAAGTGGACTGCCCTGTGATCTCAATAGAGGAAGTGGTTTGGAGTGTGTGAAGATATGAAGCTGATCTCATTTTATTTACCCCAGTTTCATGAGATCCCAGAGAATAACGACGCGTGGGGGAAGGGGTTTACCGAGTGGACCAATGTAGTAAAGAGTAAACCGCTGTATCCGGGGCACTATCAGCCCAGAGTCCCGTTACGTGATAATTATTATAATTTACTGGATGAGGGTGTAATGGACTGGCAGATGGACCTGGCGAGGAGATCCGGTATCTATGGATTCTGCTTTTACCATTACTGGTTTAATGGCAGGCTGGTATTGGAGAAGCCCGCAGAGAATCTGCTTAAGAGAGGAACTCCTGATTTTCATTATTGTTTTGCATGGGCAAATGAACCGTGGACGAAGACCTGGCACGGTGCAGGCGGAGATAAGGAGATCTTGATCCCGCAGACCTATGGGAGGGAAGAGGAGTGGGACAGGCATTATGATTATTTTTCAGCCTTTTTCCATGATGAGCGGTATATAAAAGAAGAGAACTGTCCTATGCTTCTTATATACAGGCTGCGGAATATCCCGCATTTTAATGATATGATCCGGCATTGGAATATGCGGGCAAGACAGGAAGGCTTTGACGGTGTGTTTATCATTTCCATGAACGTATGCCGGGAGCATGTGGCAAAGAGCATATGGGTAAATGGTTCTGTTGATTTTGAACCGAACAAGACAAAATCAGAGATGCTAAAGAGCAGTACATCCATGGAATATAAGGAGAACGGGGCACGTTTCTTGAACCGGTTTGCAGTAAGATCGATCCAGTATGATGCGGTAAACCGGAAGATGCTTAATACGGAGCACGGCAGGAATGAATTCCGTACTGTATTTGTTGATTATGATGACTCGCCCAGGCGCGGCGCCAGAGCAGTCGTAACGAGAGGCGCTTCGCCACGGAAATTTAGAAAGTATCTTGAAAAAACCATTCAGAAAAGCCGGGAAGAAGGGAATGGCTATGTGTTTTTAAATGCATGGAATGAATGGGGGGAGGGAAACTATCTGGAGCCGGATCAGAAATATGGACATACCTGTCTGGAAATGGTCAAAGCATGTATGGGCTCAAGAAAATACCATTAAGGGGAGATTGGGATATGGATGAGAAGATCTATATTTTTGGCGCACATTCCCGGGCACAGACGCTGGCAGTGTATCTGCAGGCTTTGTATCCTGAAATGAAGATAGAAGCATTTTTGTATAATAATGAAGAAAAGAACCCGAAAAAGATTGGCGGCATTCCGGTTTTATTTTTAGATGAGGGGAAGTTGTGTACGGAATTTCCGATATACATAGGGACTCGGGGAATCTATCATAAGGATCTTACGGAACGGTTGAGAAACGTTGGGTTTGAAAAGATATATCCGGTTACAGTGGAACTGGATCTGCGGATCCGCAATGAATATCTGAAGAAATATTTTGCCGACAGCGGAGAGGAATTTGCTAAGATTGAAAATTTAGAGAATGCAGGGAAAGATCCGTCTGCAGTCGTATATGTGGCAAGGTCGGCATACGACCGTCCCCTTAAGGCGCCTTATGAGCCGGTGTTTTACGAGAAGGAGATACAGGCCGGCACCGTGCTTACTGCAGAGCGGCTGGCAGAAGGGATCCTGACGGATGCCGGGGGAGACAATATCTCAGACAGAAACAGACAATTCTGTGAACTGACGGCATTGTACTGGATCTGGAAGAATGCCAGGGAAGATATCGTTGGACTGGCCCATTACCGCAGGCACTTTATACTGCCGGAAGACTGGAAGGAAAGGATGCTCTGTAATCAGGTGGATGTCATCCTGCCGGTTCCGCTGTATGTGGCGCCTGATCTGGAAGAGAACTATAAAGCGCGTCATGAGGCTTCGGATTGGGAGTATATGATGGAGTGCGTGAAGGAACAGGATATGAGGATGTACCGGCAGGCGGCTGAATTTTTTAAGGGAAACTTGTATTCTCCATGCAATATGCTCATTGCGCGCAGGGAGGTATTGGATGAGCTGTGCGTGTGGCTGTTTCCCATACTGTTTAAGGTGGCAGAGCATGGCGGGCAAAAGGAGGATGGATATCAGAACAGATATCCGGGATTTTTATCTGAGCGTTTGATCACGTTTTTCTTTCATATGAATAAGGGGAGATTTAAGGTGGTGTATGCGGATAAGAATTTTTTGCAGTAGAGGAATATAGAACCGGATTCGTTCTGGTTCTTCACATCTGTGCGTCCTTCGCGAGCAGAGAAAGCAGATGTTATAGTGGCTAATTTCTGACAGATGTGGTAGACTATAAGAATAAAAGAAACATTTAGAAGTGAAGCAGCAGGAGGGATGATGATGTGTCAGATAGCGTTCAGCGTACCAGATGAAGTCCTTTTCGATATAAAAATGAACCGAGAACAAGCGAATCAGTTTGCAAGAAGATATGCAGCCTTGGGATTTTATAAACAAAACGGAGTATCTATAGGATACTGTTCACAAATTGCCGGAATGACAGAAGAAGAATTTATAAAATACTTAGGGCAGAATGAGATTTCCGTCTTCCAATTCGACGATAAGGAAGAATTTTTGGAGGAATTGGAACATGCGTAAAGTAATTGTCAATTCAACACCGTTGATTATTCTTTGTGGAATTGGGAAGTTGAATATATTAAAAGAAGTGTATGAGGAAATCATAATTCCATCTGCGGTATACACGGAAGTAACAGCAAAAGCCGATTCTGCGTGTATTCAGCTTCAGTCGGCAGGAGATTGGATTCGTGTAGAACAAATTAAGGATCACAGCGAGAAGAAAATGTATAAGGCAAAACTTCACGATGGAGAAGTAGAAGTGATGATTCTTGCGCAGGAACGGAAAGCAGACTTGGTGATATTGGATGACAATGCAGCAAAAAAGACTGCTAAGTATTTAGGACTATCTGTTACTGGAACATTAGGTGTTTTAGTGAAAGCAAAACGACAAGGGATCATAAAAGAAGTACGTCCGCTTTTGGTGGAAATGAGACAAAAAGGTTTTTATGTCAGCAATGCAGTTGAACAGATGGTTTTAGAACAGGCAGGCGAATGGAGAAAAAGAAAGATTTATTTAAGGAGTATCCCAAAATCTATAGAGAAATATGTTGGAATCGTGAGATTAAAATGTGATGATAGCGTATTTTCAACCATCGCAGCAATTTCTAATAATGAAAGGGCGGTAAATTGAATTGAGTAAGCTGGTTTGTGCATTAAGGCGGGCAAAATGACTTGAAGATGTGTTCAAATTTAGAGGAAGCAAAGTGCGGGGCAGTGAAAAAGGGGATTCAAAGAATACTGCAGGAAGAAAAGTTATGGAAATAGGGAGGGATATAACCTGCTAAAATTATATATTTTCTTGGGGCGGACGCCTGTGTCGGTAGAAAAGCACGGGCGTTCGCTGTTTTATGTTCCCGGGCTGCCGTTGGATGATACGGCGCTTAGATTCTTTGGGGTTCTTTCTATTTTTCCCAATCTGCCGGATGGTATTAGATTTTGTGAAATATAAAAAAATCCATTACGAAAATGTGTAGGTTTTCGTAAGGGGAGATCTGCTGTAAATTCTTAACCATTCTATATATACTATCGACAATAAGTCAATAAACTTAATCCCCTTTTTTTATTATATTTGCATAAAAAATTTTTCTATATGAATTATTACGAAAAACTACGACTTTAGAGAAAAGTGTAAGAGTAGTTGTAGTAGAAAATCTTGATTTTTTGAGCAAAAAAAATTTGGAATGGACAGACAAATATACTTATGTTATTGCGAATACGATTGTAATGGCTCGTTGCGCTATTAAGCTGGCAGAAAGTAGGAGGGTATATTTATGGCTCCACGAAAGTATAGATACTTATATTGGTTATGAATACTGGTATGACGAAATCGAAAATGGAATTAAAAATGAACGATTGATAATCTGTGCAGTCAGTGATGTGGCAAGAAAAAATTTTCAGAGTATTTTCCATATAGAAAAAGAAATAGAGATTTTGCCATATGGAATTGAAGATAGATATAGCGGGAACGATCCGTATGCAAAAGATGAGATTATGACAATTATTGTTGTCGCAAATCATGCAATTTTGAAAGGAGTGGATGTGCTCTTTGATGCTTTTGATTTTATTTCAGATGAGATGATAAAACAATGCAGATTTTTGTTTGTTGGAAAAACATATGGCAGTAAATATGGGAAATTAATCAGAGAATGTATTGATGGAAACTCTAATTGTGAATATTTGGGAGAATTATCAAGGGAAAAGTTACTTGAAGTATATTCTAAGACAGATCTTGTAATTATTCCGTCTCGTAGAGATTCGTTGCCGTTGGTTGCAGCGGAAGCAATGATGCTGAAAAGACCATGTATTATTTCAGATGCGATAGGTACGGTGAGCTACATGAAGCATAAATACAATGGATTAATATTTAGAAATGAAAACAGTAAAGAATTAGCAGAGAGGATTTGTTGGTGCGTAGGTCATAGAGAAGAGCTAAAGACAATTGCTGAAAATGCGAGAAAAACTTATGAGACATATTTTACTATGGGGAAGTTTGGAGATAGAGTTATGAGGGTTATTCAGAGCCTTATGTAATATGGTGGTGAATAAATTGTGGAGCAAAATATATGAAAACTATTATATACGGTGTGGGTAAAGGATATTTTGATTTTTTTGATATTTCTACATTTCTTGAGAGATGCTTTATAGATATGAGTTTGGAAGTGGTAGGATTTTCAGATGGAAATAAGAAAATTTGGGGAAAAGAGATTATATATAATGGTCAAATATTTACGGTTTACGGAATAGATGAGTTTCAGTTTACAAGTATTGAGAAAATTATAGTTACATCAAAAAAATATTTTGATGAAATAAGAAAAGAATTAATCTGTAAAGGCTTTCACAAAGATCAAGTCCTGCTGATTGATAATCTATATGACGTATATATCAGACAGTTATTTGAAGTATGGAAATTTGAGGGGAAGACAGGCATTGAGATTGGAGGAGCGACGCATCTATTTTCCGGCATTTATGAGAAATGTTTATCCTGTGATTGATTTCCTTTTATCATCAAATAATTTGGAACATATTGCAAACCCATTAAAGGCATTGAAGGAGTTTGCAAGGGTAGTAAAAACAGGAGGAATAGTTTTCATTATTGTTCCACAGAAAAAGGATACATTTGATCACAAGAGAGAGTATACAACATTTGAACATTTGGTAGAAGATTACGTAAATAATATAGAGGAAAATGACCTATCTCATTTAGATGAGATTATTGAAAAGCATGATTATATCATGGATCCAGAATGCGGAGGAAAGAAGAAATTTATAGAACGTGCAAGGAAAAATATTGAAAACAGGTGTCTGCATCATCATGTATTTGATGAGGAGTGTTTAAAAAAGGCGCTAACGTTTTCTGGTTTGAAGGTGAGAGATTTTGGTGATGTTAGAGGGAATTGGTTTATTGTCGGGGAAAAAGGAGAGTGTACATAATAATGAGAAGAATTGGCGTTTTTGTTTCTTATACGCCGGATGGACAGGTTGATGATTATATAGATGTTCTTTTAAATAGTATGCAAACTATTATTCAAAAGTTAATTGTTGTTATAAATGGAGAAATATGTGAGGAGGGATTTAATAAAATAAAAAAATATTCTGACAATATCTATGTCAGAGAAAATCATGGATATGATGTAGGGGCATATAAAGATGTTTTTACAGAGCCATTGCTTGAAGATGAATGGGAAAATTGGGAGCAAATAATTCTTTTTAATGGTACATTTTATGGACCCATATTTCCCTGGGAAAATATTTTTAGCCTAATGGAAGATGAAGCGACAGACTTTTGGGGATTAAGCAGATACCCGGAAGGAGGATGTAAGATGTCTACGGGTGAAGAAATGCCATCGCATATTCAAGGTTATTTTCTTGTTTGCAGGAAAAAAATGTTTTTATCCCTTTTTTGGAAAGAATTTTGGAGTAGACTGGAATATCCTAAATCCTATATAGAAGCGGTTGAAAGATTTGAAATTAATTTCACTAAATATTTTACAGAAAAAGGTTGCTCGAATAGTGCATATATATTGAAAATGGAAAGAATCCGTATATGTATTATTTTCAGGATTTGATTTGTGAGTTTGGTTTTCCAATTTTGAAGAAAAAAACGATATGTTTAATGAACTTGGAAGAATTAAATACCGTAATAGATTATATAAATGAAAAAACAAATTATGATACATGTTTGATAAGCTCTAATATACATCGGCTGTATATGAATGCTTTGTTTAATCCAATTGCGCCATTTGATTCGGATAAATTAAAAGAATTTTATGATGTGCATAAGCGGATATTCATCTATGGATGCGGATCATATGGAAAAGGTATTTCAAGGTATTTTAAATATATGGGATGGGAATTTGAAGGATATATTGTAAGTCAAATGAATCAAGAAGAAGATGAAATGAATATATTTGCCTATAATGATATGATGTTTCAACCAGAAGATGGAATTATATTGGCATTGGGGAAAGAGTCCTTCTATGAAGTATATCCTATTGTAAAGAAAGAGCTAAGCGGCAGCCAACTGCTCTATCCAATATACTGAGGTTAAAGATATGCGCAGATTATTCATTTATCTTACATATGACAGTCAAAATATCATAGATGATTATATAGGCTATTTTCTCCAAAGTATTCGCCCAATTGCAGATACCATTGCCGTTGTCTGCAACATGCCTCATATAGAAAAGGGGCTACATAATCTTACGGATTATGCGGACCATATTTTCTACAGGAAAAATGCAGGCCTGGATGCCGGCGGCTTTAAGGATGCGTTATGTAGATTGCTTGGATGGAAATTAATCGGGCAGTACGATGAACTCATCCTGGCAAATGATTCCTTTTATGGTCCGTTTCATAGCATAACAGGGATATTTTCTGAGATGGAATCTAGAAAGCTGGATTTCTGGGGATTGATGAAACGAGGTGCTGGAATATACGGAACGACAGGGAATGATCCTGAGCATATCCTGTCCTTCTTTTATGCATTTCAGGCGCCTTTGCTTCACAGCAGGGAATTCAGGGATTATTGGGAGAGTATGCCCTGTTACAAAGATTATATGACAGTTGTTAAGAAATATGAACGCCGGCTTACAAAACATTTTGCAGATTTGGGATATACTTATGGCACATATGCAGATACGAGTCCGAATGAGACGGAGAATCTGAAAAATCAGTTTTTTCAATGTGATCACCTGTCCTATGAGATGATGACAAAGAGGAAGTTTCCGTTTTTAAAGAGAAAGCAGATGACATACAATACGCTTTATCATCAGACACAGGAGAATCTGGCTTTAAGTTTGGAGTATATTGATCATCATACAGATTATGATGTGAACCTTATCTGGAAAAATCTTATACGGACGCAGAATCATACAGAGCTGCAGAGGAGTCTGGGGCTACAGTATATTCTGGAAGGCAGGGAAGTAAAAAAACATGGGAATGTATTGCTGTGTTTTCGGGCTAAATGGATGAATGCGGCAGAGTATGTAATGGAATATCTGGAGAAAGTCAGGATGGTCTGCCATATCCAGATTATCACAGATAATGAAGAGCTTATGGCATATTATCAGAACCAGGGCTTGCCGGTCAGGATGTCAGAGCAATCGGACATTGAGGTATTGCAGACGGTCGATGCGGAGCAATTCCAATATATCTGCCTCTTGCATGACACGGATCTGTCTTCTGACAGGATTCCAAGCTGTACAGGGAAATCTTACTTTTATAATGTGTGGGAGAATCTGGTGAAAGACGCCTCCTATATGAATTCGGTTATTTCTGTGTTGGAAAAGAAACCATACCTGGGAATGTTGATGCATCCAATACCGATTTTTGGAAAATGGCTTGGAAAGTCAGGTATGGGTTGGGAAGATAGGTATGGAGAGGTAAAAACGTATTTACAAAGGTTTAGATTGAACGCTGTGATCAGCCGGGAAGTTCCCCCTATCCATGTGACTGATAATTTCTGGATTAAGGCAAGCGTGATTGAAGCGTGGAAAGGTAAGAATGTTCTGCCTGTTTTTGGTGGTTGTGAGCCGGAGGAGCTGTATCAGTATCTTTGGACATATATGGTCCAGGATAGCGGGAAACTGACGGGAATCGTGGAGAGTATATTCTATGCATCTTTGAATGAGACGAACTATCATTATTATTTGAAAACATTTTTGAGTTGGCTGAATGAAGAGTATGGTCTGCACTCCAATTTACAGGAATATAAAGAAATGTTTTCTGTACGCTTGTCGGCGGACAGATGCAGGAAACAGTATAAGATCTGGTATGTATATGGGACGGGAGAGATCGCCAAGAGATGCTTTGAATGGATCAAGGATTGCAGTGCATTTATCGTTTCCGATGGGCAGAAAAGAACAGAAACGTTCCAGGGGAAACTTGTTTTAGCTCTGGCAGAGGTGGAACTAAAGGAGGAAGTCGGGATAGTTCTCTGTCTCAGCAAAGAGAATCAGGATCATGTGGCAGGGCTGTTAGAAGAAAAGGGTTTCAAGAATTATTATGCCATTTATTAAAGCAGATAAGAGATAGAGAGGAAGGAGGGAGAATCAGATTGAATATTGCGGTTATATTTGCCGGCGGTTCGGGCAAGAGAATGCATTCAAAGGACCGGCCTAAGCAGTTTCTGATGATTCATGGGAAGCCGATTATTGTACATACGATTGAGAGATTCCAATATCATGAAGAGATTGACGCTGTTATTGTTGCGTGTCTTAAGGAGTGGATTCCGTATATGGAAGAGATGAGGTATCGGTATAGGCTGGACAAGATCAGCAAGATCGTACCGGGCGGGGATACCGGTCAGTTGTCTATCTATAACGGCGTGAAAGCTGCGGCAGAACTTTATGGGACTGACGGGAACATAGCCTTGATACATGACGGCGTCCGACCGTTGATCAATGATCAGATCATCAGTGAGAATATTGCCGCAGTGAAGAAGTATGGTTCGGCAATCACCTGTGCGCCATCTCAGGAGACATTTGTACTGATCGATGATGAGGATAATATCAGTGAGGTAGAGAGCAGGAAGCATTCCCGTCTTGCCAAGGCGCCGGAAAGTTTTTGGCTTGGGGAACTTTTGGAGGCGGAGGAGCAAGCGATCAGAGACGGTTGTACGGAGATGATAGATTCTTGTACTCTGATGCGGGCATATGGGAAGAAGATGCATGTTGTAGAGTGTTCGTTTGAGAACATTAAGATTACGACTCCAGATGATTTCTATATGTTTCGTGCTTTGTATGACGCAAGAGAAAACCAACAGCTCATTTAATGCAGATTATGCCGCATAGTGTGCCGGCGGCATAAGAGTTTTTTTGGCACCGAAGATTTTGGAAGGGGCAGGATGTAAAAATGGCGGATAGGGATCAGATCATACAGGAAGATATGGAATATATCAGGCAGAGAATTGATCATACAAAGATTGCGGGAAGCACGGTGCTTATTTCCGGTGCGGCAGGACTGATCGGCAAATATCTTGTCCGCTTTCTGGCTCAGTACTGTGGCTGTAAGGTTTTGGCAGTTGTCCGCGATAGGAAGAAGGCATATCGGCTTTGGAATGATCTGGGAGATCAGATAGAGTATATTTGTTCGGACATAACGAAATTAGAGGAGAAGGACCTTGCGGATGCAGCAATAGATTATATGATTCATGCGGCAAGCAGCACTTCAAGCAGAGATTTCCTTGCGCATCCGGTGAGAGTTATTGACATATCGACAGAGGGAACCAAGAGGATGTTGGAAATAGCCAGGAAGCATTCGGTGAAAGGATTCATTTATCTTTCTACGATGGAAGTGTATGGGGCGCCGGTGACGGATGACAAGATCGGTGAATTACATGGAACAAATCTGGATACTATGTCGGTCCGTTCATCTTATCCAGAAAGCAAGCGGTTATGTGAAAACATGTGTGCTGCGTATTATTCTGAATTCCATATACCGATTCGGGTACTGCGTTTAACGCAGACGTTTGGCCCGGGAGTGGAATATGATGATTCCCGCGTATTTGCCGAGTTTGCCAGATGTGCGATAGAAGGAAAGGATATTGTGCTTCATACAAAAGGAGTTACGAAGCGGAGCTATCTGTATCTGGCAGACGCCTGTACGGCAATTTTGCTTACATTAGTGGAAGGAACAGACGGAGAGGCGTATAATGCGGCGAATGAATCTACCTATTGCAGTATCAGGGATATGGCGGAGCTGGTTGCGGAGCAATGCGCGGAGAAAAGGATCTGCGTACATATAAGACCAGAGAAAGAAAGGCAAATGGAGCAGGGATATGCTCCGGTATTGAGGATGAATCTGGATACATCGAAGCTTCAGGAAATGGGATGGAAACCGGAAACAGATCTTCTTATGATGTATAAGAGAATGATTGCTTCTATGAAAGTTAGTGTATCGAAAATTAAGTAACTGCTATAGACAAGTGAGGATGGCAGTTATTCATTATTCGATGTGTTGGGAAAAGGTGTAAAGCGGGGGAGTCGAATGAAGTCTGTTTTTTTAGAAAAGATATCAGAACATTTCCAAAAATATAAATATATATTGATCTACGGGGCAGGAGGGGTGACAGAAGACCTGCTGCGTCTGTTGGAACCGTGTCTGTTGGAATGCCAGGGATATAAAGAGAGAGCGGGCAGACCTGGTGCCGGTGAAGTTCATATGAATGACCAAGAAGAGTGCAGGCACGAGGTCTGCATCGTGGTCTCTGATAAAAAAGAAAATCAGGATTTTTTGCGGGGATATCCGGTAAAAGAAATCTTAGAATTTTGTGATGTTCAAGAGGAAGCCTGCGTTATCATATCTGTGATGCCAAGATACGAGGAACAGATAAAAGAGAATCTGATAGAAGCGGGATTTCGGGAGTATTGTACGGTTTCTGCGCTGATTGATTGGATGTATCGTGAGATTTGGTCGTTGCCTGTGTCAGAACATAAAGTAATCTTTTCTAATGGCGACGGATATGGCTTTGGAGGGAATCCGAAATATATTGGGCTTGAGTTACTAAGAAACAAGGCAGATATAGACGGAGAATGTGACATGGATCTGGTATGGCTTGCAAATGACGATCAAGCCGGGCTTCCAGAGGGAATCCGTGTGGTACGGTATGGTTCGTATGAGCATTATTATGAGCTTGGTACAGCAAAAATCTGGATAGACAATCAGCATAAAAGTTATTTGACCAGAAAGAGAAAGGGACAGTTCTATATGCAGACTTGGCATGGAGGCGGACCATTGAAGAAGATAGAATTCGATGCAGAAGGGATGTCCGTTTCTTATCGGGATCTCTGCGAGATGAATTCCGGGATGGAAGATGTGATGGTGTCGCCGACAAGATTCAACAGCCGGTTGTATAGGAGTGCGTTTCATTATTATGGTGAGATTATGGAATGCGGGTATCCCAGGAACGATATTTTTTGGAAAGCAGATAGATACAGGAGAAAGATAGAGGAACTGTATCAGCTAAAGCCAGAAGAAGGGATCGTGCTTTTTGCCCCTACTTACCGGGAGGATTTGGGATTAGAAGAGAAGACTCAAAGTTCCGGTAAAGATGACCGGACGATCGAGAAGGGAATTCTTGGTATAGAACAGATCTGCCAGGCGTTGGAAGAAAGATTCGGAAAGAAATTTAAGTTTTTTATAAGGTTCCATCCTTATGATAAGAATCCTGAAAAGAGATATTCTTGGAGTGAAGAATGGGTGGATGTGACGGCATATGATGATGTCCAGGAGCTGCTTGCTGCTTCGGATATCTTGATCACAGATTATTCTTCTGTCATGTGGGACTTTTCGCTTCAGAAGAAACCGGTTTTTTTGTTCCATCCGGATTTGGACGAGTATCAAAAAGAACGGGGATATTATCTTTCTTTTGGGCAGATGCCGTATATTGAAGCTGTCAGCAACGAAGAATTGTATAGAAAGATTCGTGATTTTGATGAGCAAAGTTATAGAAAAAAGTTGGATGAATTTTTGAAAAAATACGGTTCGTTTGACAGCGGAAACGCTTCGGCAGAAGTGGCAGAACGGGTTATAACAATACTTGGAGGAATGGGGAGAAAAGACAGGGGAGGGATATAAAAGATTATGAATAAGTTAAGATACATGCATTGGCAGATCGCGTACCGGACATCAAAAGGTGAACCTTTCCGCCTGGTAAACAATCCGGATTATGCATGGGCTGCGGATCCGTTTTTAGTAGAATACAAGGGGCGGATGTACCTCTTTGCAGAACTGTTCTTATACCGTTCGGAGAGGAACGGCGTGATCGGGTATTGTGTCTATGAGGACGGCAGGTTTGGAGAATGGCAGGTTACGATGGACGAGCACTGGCATCTTTCTTATCCCAATGTATTTGTCCGGGATGGGGAGCTTTTTATGTGCCCGGAATCCTGGCAGAAGAATGAAGTTGGGATATACAGGCTTGTACAGTTCCCGGATAAATGGGAACAGGCAGGATGCCTGTTTTGTAATGCGAGATATGTGGATACGACGTTCCTCCAACAGGGGGAGGAGAGGTATATCTTTACTTTTGCGCCGACATTTTCAGGGGATGAAGGGGAACTGCTGTTGGCGAAAGAAAGAGCGGACGGTACGATGACAGAGCCGGTGGTTATTACAAGGGATGTCGGGACGGCAAGGCCGGGCGGGAATATTCTCCGGCGTAACGGCAGGCTCTACAGGGTGTCGCAGGACTGCCGGAATTCTTATGGCGCAGGGCTTGTATTCAGTGAGATCGACTCTCTGGAGCCGGTATATAAGGAACACGCAGTGAAGCGTATTTCCCCTAAGAATCTGAGGATTGAGACAGAGAAGAAGATCCTGGGGGTACATACCTATAACAGGCTTGGCGGCCTGGAGGTGATCGATGTGAAATATTACCAGCCGACATTGGCGGAATATCTTGCGTCAAGGCGGACACGCCGGGTTTTTGTGAATAAGTATTAAGGAGCCGTACTATGGAGCAGAAGGAAAAAGTGATCCTCTTTGGGAGAGGCATGGTATATCAGCGGAAAAAGGAAAGCCTGTACAGACGGTATGAGGTAATAGCGATACTGGATAACGCAGTAAAGCCGGGAGATCCGATCTATCCGTCAATAGAACACCGTGAGATTGTGATGAACCCGGCAGATCTTGGAAAGTTCCCGGATATGCTTCAAGATCCGGATGTGCCGGTGATCTTATTGTCTTATGCGCTTGGGGATATGTCCGGGCAGCTTCGGGAATTAGGGGTGTCTGCAAAGCGTATCTGGTTTGGCCCGGAGATAGAACCTTATAACACATTTGAAAGGATGCTGTTTGGAAACGGCGGTGAACTGATCTGGGAGGAGGGGGATATCTTCTACCGGAACAGGGAGCATCGGCTGGATATGAAAATAGATCCGTCAGACCTGGAGAAGCTTGCCGAGAGCCTCAAAGATACGCCGCTATATCCGAAAGCGGACGGTATTTTACAGAACCTTCCGCAGGTTCCGTTGGATGATACCTATGGCATGTGCCGGGGAACGCCGGTTGACAGGTATTATATAGAAGCGTTTCTGGATCTTCAGAAGGAGCGGATTGGCGGAAAAGTGATGGAGATCGGGGACCGTGCCTATACGGAGAGGTTCGGCGGGGAGAAGGTTACGGAATCGGTGATCCTCCATGTGGAGAGGGAGGCGCCAAAGATCAACCAGATCAAAGGGGATCTGTCTACGGGGGAAGGCATTGAGGCGGAAAGCGTGGACTGTCTGATCTGTACCCAGACTTTGCCGTTTATCTATGATGTCCGGTCTGCAGTATGCCAGATCGTGAAGCTTCTGAAAAGAGGAGGGACAGCGCTTATCACGGCTGCCGGCATTTCGCAGATCATACAGTATGAGATGATTCATTACGGACATTTCTGGAGCTTTACGGAGCAGTCGATGAGACGGTTGTTTGAAGGGATTGCAGAGGTGGAGTCCGTGGATGTGTTTACCTATGGAAATGTAAAGGCTTCTGCGGCTTTTTTATACGGGATCAGCAGTGAAGAATTAAGCCGGGAAGACTTGGAGTTCCATGATCCGAATTACCAACTGATCGTAGCTGCTGTTATAAGAAAGAAATAAAGAAAGAAATGAGGAGATGGGGCGGATGATTAGGATCTTGCATATGACGCCGCCGGAGGTCAGCAACGGTGTATACAGATATATTTTCAACCACATGCCGTATATAGACCAGTCAAAATACGAGTTTTCCTTTCTGACAAAATCGGCGGACAGCCTTAAAAAGACCAGGGAATATGAGGTTTTCCGGTTCCCGGTGTATCAGTTGGACACGGTTCAAAGAGACGGGAGGGAAGCATTTGCCAGGGAAATCAGGAATGTCCTTAATAGGGGATTCGATGCGGTCCACTTGCATACAAGTTCATGGCGGGGATTCCTGATCGAAGAGATCGCTATGGAGATGAAGATCCCGAAGGTGATCGTCCATTCCCATAGTTCGGGGATAGATTTTGTGGATCCGGCGGAGCGGGAGAAGCTGTGGAGGGACCATATTTATTATAAAAGCAGGTTTTCCATGGATTATGCGACGGATGTATGCGCCTGCTCCCATGTGGCGGCGGACTGGCTCTTTCCGGAGGATATTCCCAGGGACAGGATACAGATCCTTCCGAATGCGGTTGACGTACAGCGGTTCCGGTATCACCGGGAAACGAGGGAAGACATCCGCGGCAGGCTTGGAATCAGGGACCGGGTTGTGGTCGGGCATATAGGAAGGTATAGTTATGCGAAGAACCAGGAATTTCTGGTCCGCTGCTTTGCAAGGGCATATGAGAAGGATAAGAGGCTGTATCTTATCTTGATGGGGCAGGGGGAGAATATATCGGTAGTGAAGAAGCTTGTGGAGGAGTTGGGAATGCAGGAACAGATCGCGTGTTATGGATGGCGGGAGGACACGCCGGATTTCCTGCAGGCGATGGATGTGTTCTGCCTACCTTCGAGATTCGAAGGGCTTCCGATCTCGGTTATAGAGGCGCAGGCTGCGGGTTTGCGGTGCCTGGTATCGGATCTGGTGACGGAAGAAGTGGATATCACGGGGCTGGTGGAATTCCTTCCGCTGGAAGAGGAATGCTGGGCGGAGGCGCTGGCTGAAGCGGCGAAGACAGGGGATATGGCTGCGGGAAACCGGGAAGGGATCTGGAAATGCCGGATAGATGAAGCATTCCGGCAGACGGGCTATAGTATAGAGGCATCGTGTGAGAAGCTGAGCTGTTTATATGATACAGCGCTTTGTGCAGCGCCTGCATGAAATGATGTGCCCATTTCACCGTAGGAGAGGCTTAGAGAGTACATCGCATAAAACAGGAGGGAATATGAAAGTGCAGGGGAGCAGATGTGAGTGTGGTGATTCATGCCGGAGACAAGAAGGGAAAGCGATGGATCTGGCTATATACGGCGCCCAGGGCACGGCGCTTGGAGTCTATGAAGCAATACATAACCTGTATCCGCGCAGACGTATCCGATGTTTTCTGGTATCGGAAAGGGGCGGCAATGCAGAGTATTTATCCGGAATCCCTGTGCTGGAGTTAGAAGCATTTTCCGGATCATTATCCCCAAAGGAGAAGGGGAACATCGAGATCCTGATCGCAACACCGGAGAATATGATGCCTGCGATCGAGGCGAGCCTTAAGGAGCACGGGTTGCTTTGTTATGTGCGTTTAACGTCTTCGCGATGGGCGGAGCTCATGAACTGTCATCATGCGGGTGAGAAGGAGTTTATGCCGCTGCGTGCGCTCCCTGTTGGGTTCCACAGGGCTGACCTGCATGTATTTATGGCGAAGTTCCATGGAGATAAGCCGTTATCTGCCGATTATGACCTGCCGGAATGGATCACGCCGATCCAGGTGGGTGCGGTACGGAGCCCGGAGCGTGTTGCTGATATTTTGGATTGCGACGGAGAAAATATTTCCACAAAGAACGGGAATTATTCGGAACTCACGGCGCTCTATTGGATCTGGAGAAACCGTCTGGGAAGCGGTTCAACTGACAGCCAGGGAAGCGATCTATCCGACAGCGCGGGGAATGAATACTATGGTTTGTCACATTATAGAAGGATCCTGGAATTGACAGAGGATGATGTGCTGCGGCTTGTGGACAATGGCGTGGATGTGGTTCTGCCCTACCCGATGCCGTATGAACCAGACATTGAAGAGCATCATAAGAGGTATCTGAAGGAAGCGGACTGGAAGGCGGTGCAAAGGGCGGTTCAGGAATTACAGCCGGGGTATGCAAAAGCATTTGAAGGTATTTTGAAACAGAAGTATTTCTATAATTATAATATTATCCTGGCGAGAAAAGAAGTGCTTAAGGAGTATTGTGGCTGGCTGTTCCCGATTCTGGAGCGGGTGGAAGAACTGAGCATTCCGAAAGGAGCAGAACGGTCGGACCGGTATATCGGATATATAGCAGAGACGTTGGAGACGCTATATTTCATGTATCATGCGGCGGACAAATGGGCAGAGAACCGGCTTAATATTATGCATTCGGGGTGTAAATTTTTGATATGATGCTCCGCCGTTACGGATTACCCGAAACGGCGGAGTAGTCTTAACCGATCAAGACTGTCTTTCCTTCGAATGCGAATCCGTACTTCCGGATTCGTTCTGGTGCAATGCCTTTTGCTTCCAGAGAGGCAGAGTATTTCATCTGGTCAATCTGAGCAAGAGCCGCCTGGACGGTATCTGCAAGCGTAGCTTCTTCATCCGGATCGCGGACTTTGAATTCCAGGATGATGGCATCGTCCGAATCTTCAAGCGGTTCCAATAGCACATCATACCTTCCGAATCCGCTTTCCCGGTTTGAAGTGATTACGTAGCGTGCGGCAAGGTTCGCTGTAAGACCGAGGACAAAACCATGATAAAAGCGTTCGGGTTCTGTATGCCTGGAAGGGTGTTTCCCGGTATCGAAGAAGCTGAAGGTTGCGAAAGCAACCCGATTCATGTAGATATTCATGGTTTTCACGTCATCTGATAAGAGCGCCTTGATAAAATCATTATATGCCGGGGTGAATCTGGAGAACCATCCGTCAATCATCGTCTTGAACATGATCCGGACTTCTTTGTTCGTGATTGCAAGTTCATATTCCTCCGTTCCCCACTCTTCATCCAGATGATAATTGATAAGGCGCAGATAACCACAGGCGAGAAGAAGACTCCAGATTGCATTTTCATCATAGTCTAACTGGTCGTATACCATCTGCTCATCAATCTGTGTACAGAATGTTTTTCCTTTCAGGAGATCCTCCATAATAATCTTCACATCTGCACTTCCTTCGCGAACCAACTTACTGACAAGGTTGTTGCTGCTGGTGTTTGCCCAGTATGTGGAGAATCTTTTGAACTTCAGATAATTTATAATGGACCAGGGATTATAGATATCTGTTTGTTTGCCGAATGTAAATCCATCGTACCAGTCTTTTACCATCGCTTTTTTTGAGCATAGTCCGTATTCATCCAGAGCATCCCATACTTCCTGCTGTGTAAATCCAAAGCTATCTGTGTATAAATCGGAAGTAACGGTAACCACCGTTGGATTATTGAGATCAGAGAATACAGATTGCTTGCTGATCCTGGTAATTCCGGTCATAAGGGCTCGTTCCAGACAGGGGTTGGACTTAAATGTGGCATTGAACAGATTGCGGATAAACGAAGTCAGTTCATCCCAGAAGCCATTGACGTAGGCTTCCTGCATGGGAGTATCATATTCATCCAGTAATATAATAACTTTTTTTCTATAGTAACGCATCAGATAATCACACAGAGCCTTTAGAGATCCGGATGCCAGGTAGTCTTCCATGTTAGCGGAAATTGACTGATATAGAGTTTTTTCTTTACTATTTAATAGTCCGCTGTCCAATAGAAAATCGAATCTATTATATAGATCAGTGATAAGCTGGCAGATCTTTTGTCTTGTGTTGTGAAATGTAGTTTCTTTTACGTCTGCAAAACTAATAAAAATAACCGGATAGGTTCCCAGAAGCGTTCGGTATTTTTCATTCCGCCAGATAGAGAGGTTCTGAAACAGAGCTTCTTTTCCTGTATATTGAGTCGAAAAGAAATATTCTACCATACTCAGATTCAATGTTTTTCCAAAACGCCTGGGACGGGTAATCAGGGTGACTACATCATTATTCTCCCACCATTCTTTAATAAAGAATGTTTTGTCGATATAAAACAGGTTCTTTGTAACTAATTCTTCGAAATTCTGGTGACCGATTCCGATCATTCTGGTCATGATGCCCGCGCTCCCTTCGCTTTTACTATCATCTCTATTTGTCTATGCGTCCAATCGCACAAAACAAAAAGCCTCAACGCAGCCCGCTGCGCCTGTGTTTTTGTCCGGCACGCTCGAAAGAGTATCCTGCATGAATATATCGAGATTCCATTTGATTCTCATAATTCTTAAAGTTCCTCTATTTTACAGGTATGTTTCTTCGTTTTTTTATCATAACTGATTCCGATTCCAAAGATTTTCCCGGTATATTTCGGCCTTTCGCCTAGCGTCCCTCTGAGGCGGAGAGCATAATTCTTCGCCTTTATCTGCTGTATAGCTTTTTCTGGCGTGCTGTCTACTTTTAGCTCAAGAATAAAAGCGGCAGAATCTCGATGTTCAGGATAAAAGATAAAATCAACAAACCCTTTGCCGGCTTTTTCTTCTCGTTCAACACGATACTGATCCCGTGCGGACAGATATACTAAGTTTACGATTGCCGCTAATTCTGTTTCCGTGTTATAGGAGAGAATAGGTGATTCTGTGTCATGGGCAAACTGTAAGATTTCCGACATTGTTTCTGTATCTTTATTCAGCGTTGCTTGAAGCATTTTCCGGGAAGCATTTGCAAGATTGTAAATATATCCCAAAGACCTTTCTTTTTTCATCATGGAGGCATAGCTGTCCATCAGCTCTTTGTTCGGAATGAATACAGAGCCGTTTGCATAAGTCAGAAGACCGTAGACGACCATTGCCGAATAGATCTCATCCTTTGTAGACAGATGCATGGAAACTGCCGCGTATTCTTGAATATCAGCCGGAATTGCTTCTTTGGCGAACAATAGAGCCAGATCATCTTGTACGTTATCGGTATTATCCTTGATATAGTTAAAAATAGAGTCGTAAGTTCCAGAGCTTGTCCAGTAATTCCTAAGTTGGTTGTCTGTTAATGCGCACACAATGGAGCGGGGATTGTAGAGCCTGCCGCCGGAAGCAGTATGATAGCCGTCATACCAGGACGTTAACTCATCCCGGCTGATCCGGGGCTCTTTAGTGGTCTTCTGATAGATATCAAAAAGTGAATCTACTTCCGAGTCTGAAAATCCAAAATATTCACTGAACCGTTCTGAAGTTGCCATATTATATTCCAAGAACATGTTCAGTTCAGAGCCGTCGGAATATTTGGCAATGGGAAGGATCCCTGTCATATAAGTAAGTTCTGCATAAACCTTGTCTTTCAACAGTGATTTCAAAAACAGAAGATATGCTTCATGATCTTCTGGCGTGCAGAAGGACATGTGAAATAAGGCGTCCCACTCGTCTAAGATAAAGAAGAAACGCTGACCGGTCTTTTGGAAGATATTTGTCATGATATCCCATGTGGCGTCACCTATATGAATATCAAACTCAGGATATGCTTCGGAGAGATCCTTGTTAATACCATTCTGGATGCGGTCGATGTACTGAAAATAGCTGGTGCATTGTCTGGGAACCTCACTGAAATCAATATAGATGACATGATGTTGGTTCAAATGCTTACGATAGTCGGGATTCTCCTTGCCGTCTTCTCCTGTGGCGAGCGCCAGATTGTCAAACAAGTGACGGCTGTCTACGGCGCTGCCAAAGAAAGCGCCGATCATGTTTGCCATGACGGTTTTCCCAAAGCGGCGCGGTCTTGTAATACAGAAGTAACGATTCCACTTCCCAATGGAGGGAATTAATTCCTGGATTAACATAGATTTATCCACAAAATATTTTTCAGAGAGGATTTCCTTAAAATTCTCGTAAGGCTTTCTGCTGTCTAAGAAGATACCCATAATAATGCTCCTTTAGGATTTTGTAAATAATTCGTCGGTTTCTTTGTCAGAGAGGCGATATCAGATTCAGTTCTTATAAAAACGTTCTTTTCTGCTGTTAGTATAACATATATTATAGGTCAATGACAGTGGATTGTATGATAATAACTGGATTTCAATGGATTTGATTGGACTCGGGGGAGGTAGAAGTAACCGATAAATGAATCTATGAAAAATGAGAATTTTTATGAAAATGGAATAAAAAATTATTACGAAAATGTGTAGTTTTTCGTAATGGAAAATCTGCTGTAAATTCTTAACCATTCTAATATACTATCGACAATAAGTCAATAAACTTAATCCCATTTTTTTATTATAATTGCATAAAAAATTTTCCATGGAAATTATTACGAAAAACTACACTTTTTGATAATGGGGTTTTGGCAAAAGAATCCCGTATTTACTGGCTTTGCAGGTGCTATAGGGCCAGTAAATTGTGTCAGTTTTGGACGTAACGGCTATAAATTCCAGGTTCTCAGAGATATTTTAAGCGAAATCTTTCAGATGAGGGAATGAAGATGCCGCCAGACAAGATATGTAAGACCGTTCATCAATACAATAAAGAGCCGATTCCGGATGAGGAGATGCAAAAGCTTCTGGATATTGCGGAGGACTACCGAAAGGTTAAGAACTACGTGTATGTCCGGTTCGGCGGGATTGGAAGCCTCTCGAAGCTTTATCCGGGTTATACCGTGCAGAATGAGATGACAGCAAGCGGTTACCGGGAAACGCTTGGGCTGCCGGCGGTCTATTTCTATCTTGCCGTCTTTGACGCATTGGGAGATATCAAGAGCCAGTGGACGCGGACGAAGAGCAAGATTGTAAAGTTGGTGAACAAGAATGAGGGCTTTACAGAAGATGAGAAGCATTATCTTCGCTTCCTATTGAAAGTCAACAATGCGTTTGAAGCGGTGCTAAACCAGAAACCGGTTGAACTGACGGCAAGGATCCAGAAGCAGTATCACGAGTTGGCAAAGCAGGTGGATACAGACAGGCTGAACCGCTATCTGTGCAGGCAGATACGGAAAAACCATGTGAAGCTGCATACGGACGCGGCAGATGTATTTGCCATAACAGAGAGGGCATACCGTTATGCGGATCATGGGATCTACATTTCCATCAAGGAGAAGCGAAAGCGGGTCTTTATACCGCTGACGGATCATAACCAGTACAAATGCCAGCTGCGTATGAAACTTTATCCAGAGGAGAACCGTGTCGAGATTAAGGTTCCGGTAAATGTTACTGTTCACAGGCATGAGGATTATCAGAGTGAGGTTGGCTTGGCTGTGGGGCTTTATACGATGATGACGACGGATGAAGGGCATCGGTATGGAGAAGAACTGGGGAGATACCAGTTGGAGTATTCGGAATGGATTCGGGTGCAGACCAATAGCTACAGGCGGAATAGAGAGGATAATCCGGGGCGTAAGAAATATCACGCGAAGAAACGGAGGCTGGAGGAACAGCTGCACAGTTATATTAATCAGGAGCTGAACCGGTTCTTAAGAGATGAGAAGCCGAAGGTGGTTTATATTGTGAAACTTCCGAAACCGCAGGCGGGCGGATATAATAAGAAGATTAATTATACGGTCGGTCAGTGGCAGAGAGGATATATCCGAAAGCGATTGATGCAGAAGTGTAAGGAGCAGTCGGTTGAGATCGTGGAAGTGCTGGGGAAAGATATCAGCAATGAGTGCAGTGAGTGCGGAGCGATCGGGACGAAGGCGGAAGGAATGTTTAGCTGTCCGGTTTGTGGGTATGAGATGGAAGAAAAGGTGAATACGGCGCGGAATGTGAAGAAGCGCGGGCAGGGCGGCGGAGCGCTGCGGGGCTTGCCCAGGTAATAAAAGGGATCATAAGAACAGCCATTTAGATAAGCTCTGGTGATGAGCCGGGGTTTTACCGGAAGGGATTGTTGAGGATAGGGGGAATGTCCTGTCTTGCAGACGATCCTGAGGACTAAGAGGCGGGTTCATGATAAAGCGGACGTGATGTCTGTTATATAAAATGTGTGTTGGTGTATTTATATCATAGTCAGGCAGGACAACTTGCCAAACTGATAAAGATCAATGCGTTAGACACTAAGACGGCGTTAGAAGGCGGGAAAAGGGGAAACCTTGAGAACCGTGTATTGGATATGCCAGGACCTTGCGAACATGAGGCATGGTTGCCATATCATGATGTAGCAGGGAGCGAAGCAGAGAGATCTGCATCATCTGCCGGAGGGCGGGATGACCAATATATCTTATTAAAACTAATCAGGCGAAGAATCGGTTGGATTAGGATATAAGGATAAGGTTGAGAGATATTTATAAGTTTATGTGCCTTATTAATATAAATAGATTTGTAATATTAAAAGTGAAAACTAAAGTATATGTATTTTATTTTATAAATGCATAGCTAATGAAGTATAGATTGTAATGTTTCAGTTTGATTAATTGTTCCGCAATAAGTATCTGGCGGCTCGCTATGTATAAAACTGAAATTTACAATAATCAGCTTATACTGATGGGAGGTTTTGTAAAGTGTCAGAACAGAAGGAGAATAATAAAGGTAGGAAAGGAGGGAAAATTGCTGTTGCAGTATGCATTGTAGTGATTGCGGCGCTGCTGGGAGTTGTGATCTATCTGCTGCTAGGGAAGAAGGAAGAGCCAGTCAGACGCAACGTTGTTGTTAATGAAGATAATGTGGACGAGGTTCTTGAGCAGTTAGAAGATCCCGTTCCGGCAGGTTCCTATGAGGTGAAAATGAATTCTACATGGAATTTTACGAGTGGGGACGCCCCATCGGATAATGCGTATGTAGAAAATGCAGAAGCAAATACGAATTCGGTCTACTTTGATGTTACACGTACAGACACCGAAGAAACGATTTTCGAATCGCCGATACTGCCAGTAGGGAGCCATCTGGAAAATATTACATTAGACAGCAATCTGCCAGCAGGGACTTATGATTGTCTGGTTACATATCATCTGCTTGATGAAAATGACGAGAGCATGAGTACGGTAAAACTGACGTTGACAATTAACATTGGGCAGTAAAGCCTGGAAAATCCTGTTAGTGTATAGTGAAAAATATTTTTAAATTATGAGGAGGTAACTATGAGGAATTATAAGAAGATTTTGGCTGCTGGATTGGCAGTGTCGATGGTTATGGGAAGTTCTGTTGTAGCGTTGGCGGAGGATCAGGAAGGTGGAACATCTGGAACAGGTGGTCTGGAAGGTTCTGTAAGTACAGATGTATTTAGTGTTGTACTCCCAAGTGTACCAGAATCAGGGGATACTACATTTAATTATATCCTTGATCCGGAAGGGCTCATTGCAAAGGCGGGAGCAGATAAGTATGCAGGAAAAACATTCGAGGAAAATGCTACTTTATTTTTCGCAAACACCGCGGAAGGTGCAGCAAAAGATTATTCCAGTACAAGCGATGCGCTTAAGGTAATAAATAAGAGCAGCAGCGATGTGGCAGTCGAGGTAAAAGCAACGATTGCAAGCATAGATGGCATTACTATGAGTGATGATAAGAGTTTTGTAGATGATACAAATGCCAGTCTCTATCTTGCCTTAAAAGACTCTAACGCTGAAACCGCAATTACAGGTGAAGAAGGGGCAAGCCTGAGCGCAACGATCGACGCGGCTGCCGAGGATGCGTATGAGGTTCAGTGGAATGCTACAGATAATAAATATGAAAATGTATTGACAGATGAAGCAAAAGCTGATGATTATGCCGGATTTTCTGCATATACATTCCAGATGACAGGTGCATGTAATGCTGCTGGTGATTGGTCTGGTTTGACAGAAACGGCACCGGTTGTAAATGTAGTTTGGAGCGTGAAAGATCCGTTTGTGACTGGACCTCAGGTTAACTTAAGTACAAGTGGTGTAATCAGCATTGCAAATTTAGATGGTACTTTGTATAGTTCTATGAGTCTTAATGACGGAACAAATGATTGGCCATTAGTTTCTGGTACGGATGGTACATGGGTATGGGATGATGCTGCAGATGCAAAGAAAGAATTTACACTTGCAAGCAATTGGATGCCAAGTTACCTGGCAGGAAAAACAGTAGTAATTACAGTTAATTTAAAAGATGGTACATCCATCACAAGCGCACCGGTAACATTCTCAGAATAATATTTAGATGAAGAGGTTGCAGCGTGCATATGTAATGAATAGTTGGGTATCAAAATAAATTAAATACCCCGCAATGTGTTTTGCGGGGTATTTAAATATGCAAGTATTAGGTTATATTGAAGATTATGTTGTAGCAACAGTGGAAGTATCGACTAAAAAGTGGAGGGAGAAGATGAACCAGAAAGTGTTTGTGACACGTTCAAGTTTACCGCCTTATGAAGAATATGTAAAAGCAATCAAACCATTGTGGGAAAGTCATTGGATTACCAACATGGGACACTTTCATCAAGAGTTGGAAGAGCGATTAAAAGGATATTTAGAGGTTTCAGAGATTTCTCTCATGGTAAATGGACATATGGCGTTGGAGTTAGCCATTCAGGCTTTTGATTTTCCTAAAGAGGCGGAGGTAATTACAACACCATTCACATTTGTTTCTACAACACATGCAATTATAAGAAATCATTTAAGGCCTGTATTTTGTGATGTGAAAATAGAAGATGGAACAATAGACGAAAATAAAATAGAAGAATTAATTACAAAGAAGACAGTAGCGATAGTTCCGGTTCATGTATATGGGAATATATGTCAGATGGAAGTTATAGAGGAGATTGCAAAAAGATACAATTTAAAAGTTATATATGATGCAGCACATGCTTTTGGTGTGAAGTATAAGGGGGAAGGAATTGGAAACTATGGGAATGCTTCTGTTTTTAGTTTTCATGCAACGAAAGTATATAACACAATAGAGGGCGGCGCAGTTACCTTTTCTGAACATACAATGTATGAAAAATTGTATAATCTTAAAAACTTTGGTATCCAAGGAGAAGAACTGGTGACGGATATTGGAGCAAATGCGAAGTTAAATGAATTTGCGGCCGTTATGGGACTGTGTAATTTAAAATATATTGATAAGATAATTGAAGAACGAAAAAAACGTTATGAGTTTTATTGGATAAATCTAAAAGAAATTAAAGGGATTCGTTTGTTGTCAAGAGATAAACAAATAACTAGTAATTATGCGTATCTTCCAGTTGTTGTTGAAGATGAATATGGATTGGATAGAGATAGATTATATGCATGTTTAAGAGAAAACGGTATATATTCGAGAAAATATTTTTATCCATTAACTGCAGATCAAGCTTGCTTTGGAGAGAAATATAAAAGTGTTGAATTAGTATGTGCAAGAGAACTTTCAAGGAAAATATTGGTAATGCCTCTTTATGAGGAACTGGAAATGAAAGAAATAAGAAGGATTGTAAATATAATTAAAAATAGAGGACTAGAAAATGTGTGAAAAAGATTTGGTAAAAGATAGTATTTTAGAAGAGATTTATTTAGAACTTAGGGAATCAGAATATCCTATTTATATTTGGGGGGCTGGTTCAATGAGTGTAGAAGTGGAAAATCGGTTAAAGGAACAACAAATTGAGGTAAAGGGTTTTTTTGTTAATGAAGATAAAAAGAAGAGTCACATTATTCAAAAAGAAGATAGGATTTATGCATTAGACAAATTGGAGGATGAACAAAGTAAAATTAATGTAGTGATAGGTCATGGTCATTTTGAAAAAAGAAAAATATTAGAGAAGTATTCATTTATAAATAAAATTTACATTATTCCAAATCCCTATATACAATATTGTTCGAAAGGAATGGGAAAATATGTGGAATCTCATAAGCCCGACATAGAGAATATTATGGTGCATTTGGCTGATAAACAATCTTGTGATGCATTGCAGGCGTATTGCAAGGTGAATGAAACTGATGATATAAGATATCTAATGAATAAAGAATTTTGTATAGATGGTATGTTTGGATTTGAAGGATTAAAATTGACTCATTCTGAAAGGTATTTGGATGTAGGAGCGTGGGAAGGGGATACTATTGAATTATTTTTAGAAAAAGTTTCAGAACAGTATCGTCATATTGCAGCAGTAGAACCGGATCCAAATAGTTTTTTTGTACTTAAACAGAAGATGAAGGGGAAAGGCGATATTGAGTTTTATCCATACGGAGTAGGAAAAAAGGAAGGGATTCTTTATTTAGACAGAGAAAGTACTCAGTCGGCATACTTTTCTGAGGAAAAAGATGAACATGGGGAAAAAATAGAGGTTAAAGTGAAGACGTTGGATTCTCTTTTTGTAAATGAAATGTTCAGCTTGATTAAAATTAGTATTCCATTTTTATTTTTAGATGTATTGCAGGGGTGCGAAGAATGTATTAAGAAAAACAAACCGCGCTTAGTTGTAAATGTTGCGGCAGATGATGGTGTAAAGGTATTTGATACAATAAACTGGATTTTTGGTTTAAAGTTAGATTACAAAATAGCACTTCGCTTTGATTTCCCAATGCCTACAAGGTTATATTTATATGCGTATTAACGAAGGAAGGGAATTGATAATAGTTAAAATCAAAATACAGAATTATGGATAAAAAATTTATTGGAAAAAAAATTTTAGTTTTAGGAGGAGCACATCAACATCTTAAACTTGTTGAAACTGCTAAGAAAATGGGGATTATAACTTATGTAACAGATTATCTTAAACATGAATATTCCCCGGCTAAACAGATTGCGGATTATGGGTACATGTATAATGTTACAGATATTGATGAACTTGTTACCTTGTGTGAAAAAGAGCATATAGATGGAATTATTGCATCTTATTTAGATATCACACAAAAGTCATATTGTATCCTATGCGAAAGATTAGGGTTGCCATGTTTTGGTAATAATGAGCAACATAGAATATTGACAGATAAGAGTGTGTTTAAGCAATTTTGTGAAGGGCATGGTGTTGATGTTATCACTTCATATCAAGAAAAAGATATTATAGAGTCAGGAAAAGTGGGAAAAAAAATAGAGTATCCTATTATTATCAAACCATGTGACAGCAGAGGCTCTAGAGGTCAGACAATATGTTGGTCTCATGAAGAGGCTATGAGGGCGATTGGATTTGCAAAGAAAGAAAGCCTCTCAGAAAATATTGTCATTGAAAAATATTTGGGGACTGAAAATGATTTGCAATTAGTATATATGGTCATTGAGGGTGAGCCTATACTCGTAAGAGTCGAAGATAGATATCTGGGTGATGAATATAGTGGACTTGATAAGTTGGCAATAGCATCCATAGAACCGTCTATCCATGAGCAATGGTATAGAGATAAAATAAACGATAAAGTAGTCTCTATGATAAAAGCTTTAGGGCTTAAGAACGCACCAGTATTTATTCAAGGACTTATGGATAGAGATACGGTACGTTTTTACGATCCTGGAATTCGTTTGCCTGGAGATGAGTATGATAGAATTTATAAATTCGTTACAGGCATTGATTTGACAGAATTAGTTATTAAGTTTGCACTAACAGGAGATATGTCTGTAGAGATAGGAAAGAAGATTAAAAATGCAAAAATAGATAAAGCTACGGCAATGATATATTCAGCAGTACGACCGGGAAAGATTGTAAGGATTGATGGATTAGAGGAAATCAAAAAGAATCCTAATGTTATATTTATGACGCAGATATACAAAGAGGGAGATATTGTTGAAAGATACAATAATGTAAAACAGCGGTTTGGAGAATTCGATATATCATGTGACAATTTTAAACATTTGAAAGATACAATAGAATGGGTATTTAATACGCTTCATGTATACGATGAAAATGGACAGGATATGGTATATGCAAGGTTTGATACACAAATTCTTGAAAAATATATTAGAGTATAATAGTGAGTAGTGTAAATAAAGGATAGCGTGTTGGGAAAATTCTTAATGGGAGAATATTAATGCTGCATAAAGAAAAAAGAATCGTACATTTTATTGACGGTGTATATCATAATAATTATTTGTGGTTTAGTGCTTTAGAGTGGAATGGATTCTATAGAATTAATATGAAATCAAATGATACGGAGTTTTTGGGAATATTTGATCATGCAGATGTTTTTGCGAGTAAGATATATTATCAAACCCTGTTATATCATAAGTACATATTTTTTATACCGTGGTTTTCGGATTATTTGGCTCGTTTAGATACAGAGACTATGAAAATGAAGTATTGGAAATTGCCTCAAAATATATTAGAATTAGAAGCAAAATTCAGAGCAGCTTATTTACAAGGGACAGAAATTATTATGTTTCCAATGTTTGGAAACATTGTAAGTGTATTTGATATTGAAAAAGAGGAATATGTTAATAAAAAGATTGAAATATGCAGGGATCAGAAATTTGGGAAAACCAATGGAGATTTTATGCAAGGATGTCGGATTAAAAGCAAAGTATATTTACCAAGTATGTTTAGAAATTGTATCTTAGAGTATGACTTGAGGATTCATACTTACAGATGGATTAAGCTTTTGGAAAATAGAGAAACAGTTGTTGGAATTACAAAGTATAGTGAAACAGAATTATTATTTTTATCATGGAAAGGTGATATTTGGAAATATGATTTGTACGGTGATGACAAGAAACTAATTTATACATATACAGGCGAAAAGGATTGCCCGTATGCATATATAATCTTACATGAAGATAGCTTGTATCTGATTCCTGCTTTTGAAGAAAATGTTGTAATGTTAAAGAAAGATAAAATTAACTTGGTTGTATATCCAGATGATTGGAAGTTACAAACAGTAGATCCTTCAATGGGATGGTTTTTTAGTGGGTATCATAAGTCGGAAGAAGAATTTTTATTATATCCATGTAAAGGAAATATGCTTTTAAAAATGAAGACGAAGCAAAGTGATTTGGAAGGTGTAATTTGCAATGACGATATTCAAAGAGAAATAGTACTATTAGAGAAGGAGAATTTTGAACGCGTACATAGAGACAGATATGAAGAAAGCAAAATAAGTATAAAAATGTTGACTAAACTTTTGAAAAACTTAAACATAGAAAACAAAGATAGATTAAATGAGGGGATCGGGATGAAGATATGGAAAAAAGGTCAGGAGCAATAAAAGTATTTTTGTTTGGGACTGGAAATATGGCAGACAATATATTAAGACAAGTAAATAATTTCTCGAAAAATATAGAAATTTTAGGATTTATAGATAATGATTCTAAGAAATGGGGAGAATTCTGGGGAAGGAGCGTGTATCCGCCTAGTATTTTGTTAGAAAATAGTTATGACATATTGATAATAATGTCAGATGTACATTTTGACACTATTAAAGACAATTTGGTATATTGGTACGATATAGATAAAAATAAGATAAAAAATCAAAGATATTTATTGAAAATGTTACTAATGGATAAATACAAAAATACAGAAGATTCAGATATAAAACAAATATTGAAATATTTGGAAACGAACGAAATAAGTGTTTATAACCAATATGTGGAGGAAGAGAAAGAAATACATACGGTATATTGGGATCGTGTTGATAATTTGCCATATATTTGGTTTGAAGATAAAAAGATGTATTTCCCTTATGATTATAAGTTTCAAGAATATGAAGGGAAAAAGGTGGTAAAAGATATAAATTGTGAACAGCAGCTTTCTTCACCGCATTTATATATAAAAGATGATATAAAAATAGAGAGGGGAGATGTAATTGTTGATGCTGGCGTTCAAGAAGGTAATTTTTCTTTACGATATATTGAAAAGGTATCGAAAGCGTATTTGTTTGAGTGTAGTGAACGCTGGATAAGACCATTGCAAAAAACGTTTGAAAAGTTTAAAGATAAGGTTATATTATGTGACAGGTTTTTGGGACGAATTAATGGTGGAAAAAATGTGAATTTGGATTCTATTGTAATGGGAAGATTAGATTTTCTGAAAATGGATGTTGAAGGTGCAGAGGTAGAAGCGCTTTTAGGAGCAAAAAATGTACTTTTAAATAATGATGTAAAATGTTCTATATGTAGTTATCATAAAAGTGGAGATGAGGAGGCAATTAAAGATATTTTAAGTGTTTATGGATATAGGACGGAGACGTCTTCTGGATATATGTTTTTTTATCTTGATGAAAACATTTATTCAAATCTAGATTTCAGAAGAGGAATTGTATATGCAAAAAAATGGGTAACAGAATGGGTGAAATAAAATGATAATCGTAAAAAAAAACTAAAAATGAAAAAATTGGGGGGGGGGTACTTAGGCATAATATTGACATATTTGATGAAGCCAGAAATATATTTTTTAAAGAAGCAGATAAGCGGGGGGAAATTATTCCAGTAGTGAATGAAAAAGGAAATATAATTTATTTTCTGAAATGGGAAATGAATCAGGTTGAATCGCATTGTCATGTGAAAGAGTTTTGGAATTATGATATTAATAATCCGTTAATAGATTACGAATTGTTAAGTCGATGCGAAGTTTATGTGTTTTTTACACTTGAAGAGTATACTTATCAGATTGCACGTATTATACAGAAAAAATATCCCTCAAAGCAATTGTTTTTTCTAGACGAAAATGCAAAAATGTTTTTTCAAGAGACATCACATTTGCATATAATTGATTCTTTGGCAGATTTATACAATAATTATAAAAATTGTATTTCAAATACGATTATGACAATTGATTCAAAAAAAGAATTTTTGCATAATAAAATGCGTTTTATTATTAAAAGATATCGTTCTCTGAGTGTTATGACAAGTCTATTCTGGAGATGTGATGTAGTATCTTTTGGAGATAAAAATCCAGAAAAAACATTTTATGTAATTAAGGATAGTTTGGGTATTAGTGGACTTGGTGATATGATAATGCGTGCTTTGATGAAAGTAGCAATGGTAAAAGAAAAACCAGGAAACATCATTCCGGTTATCGACTTTAGTGTGAGAGGTGATATGAATCAATTCACAGGAGGAAATGGAGAAAATGCATGGACGATGTATTTTGAACAAGTTTGTGATGAATCTATTGAAGAGGTGTATAAAAGCAAAAATGTAATAATTTCATCACATAAAGGGTGGGACTGGTATAATCCATATACATATGAAAAGCAATGCTTTATGGATTGGAAGATGATGTTTTATAAGTACTTAATAATAAAAAATGATGTGAAAACTTATATAGAAAAGCTTTATGAGAAAACAATATGGAATAAAGAAAAAAGAATCTTAGGGGTTGTGGGAAGAGGGACAGATTGGAATTCATCACGGGGTGGTGTACCAAAACCAATGGAACCAAAGACATTTTTAAAAGAGGTTAAAAGAGTTTTTGGAGAATGGGGATGCGATAATATTTTTCTTGCTACAGAAGATCAGCAAATTTACGACATATTTATGACAAGTGATTTGGCAGATAAGATATTATGTGTTGATCAGTATAGAATAGATTATTCAGATGAAAAAAATTATGATTTGTTATTATCTGAGATAAAAATCAGGGAAAATAGAAATGGATATCTTGAAAATTTGAATTATTTAGGCGTGATATATATTTTATCAAAATGTGATTCATTAATTTCTACATGTGATTGCGGAGCGGCTAGATGTGCTGTTGCTTTAAATCGTAAAGGATATCGTAATGTAACAATATTTTAATTATATTGAATGTAATGGGTGACTAAATGAAAAAAATATTACATATATTTAGAGTTGAGAAATTTACTGAGGAATTCATAAATTTTATCAATAATAATTTTTATAAGGAATCACATTTTTTTTGGATTCATGGAGATAAATTTTTAGAAGGAGAATATGGATATTTAAAATATTCTAATGTGGAGTATTTCCCCCAAATAGATATAAAGTTAAGAAAGGAATTTACAAAAGTACAGTTAGATAAATTTGATTTAATTATATATCACTGGGTAATAGACAACTCTGTGATGGAATTTTTTTTTGATAATAAAAAGTATTTAAAAAAATTAGTATTGTATTTTTGGGGAGGAGATAAGAAATTAACTGGAAAATGGATGGATAATATAAAAAAGAGATTTGTAGTAAATAATGCAGTTGGACTTGTTACGATTATTCCGGAAGAAATTAAAGATATTTTGGCGGCATACAGACCAAAAGGGAAATTGCTTTATGCTATGTATGATAATGAAAAGATGCGCAATGCTTTGGTGAATATGGAAGTTTTAAAAAGAGGTGAAAACGATACAATAAATATACAAATTGGGAATTCTGCATATCCAGAGTTTAATCATATTAATATATTGAAATTATTGAGTAAGTATAAAAAAGAAAATATAAAAATATATGTGCCTTTATCTTACGGAATTACAGAATATGCAAAACAAGTGATTGATGTTGGAATAAAGATTTTTGGGGAGAAGTTTGTAGCTTTGCAAGAATTTATCCCTAGCCAAGAGTATTATAGTTTACTCCAAAAGATGGATGTAGTTATAATGGATGTTGAAAAGCAACATGCATTAGGAAATATTTTTGTTTTAATGGAGTCAGGATGCAAGGTATATTTTTGTAAAAATAGTATGTTACATCATTTTTTCTCAAAAGAAATGCAATGTATCGTTTATTCTACTGAGCAAATCAGAGGAATGGTATTTAAAGAGCTTTTTGAGTTTAGTGATGCAAAAAAGCAATATAATAGAAAAAAAATACGCGAAAATTGGAATAAAAATGCATATGTAATTAAATGGCAAGAAATATTTGACATATAATGAAAAAATAAGAGAGAAAAAATAAATGAAAAATTGGGTAGGAAAAAATATTAGTGCATATATATTAGGATTAATATGTGGAGGATGTATAATTAATACGTTTCAAAGCAAAAAAATAATAGCATATTGTCGTGAAAAAGACAAGTATTTAGAAATGTTTCTGCTAATGAATTCTTGGGTGTATAAGTTACGGAGAAGAAAAGTTAGTGATTACTTGAAAGAAAATAGTTTCCATTCAGTAGCTATCTATGGAATGGGTTATATTGGGGAAAATCTATATGAGGATCTATTGTGTGATAATATTGAAATTAAATATCTTATAGATCAAAATGTACGTCAAATTAAAGGTAGATTTACGCAAACGATGGATGAAAATATAGAACCTGTAGATGTAATCATTGTTACTGCGCTTTATGATTATGACAAAATAAAATTGAAGTTACAAAGAAGAAGTAATGCTTGCATTTTATCTTTAGCTGAAATTATTTACACAATGTAAATCATTGTACTATACAGATGTTTTAAGGAGCGTTTCAATATGTTGTGTGTATATGTGTGGGGAGCAGGCTATTATGCTCAACAAGTAATAGATGAGATAGATAAGGAAAATGTTAATATTTTAGGGATTTTCGATCAAGATGAACAAAAATGCGGAACAGATTTATTTTATCCCATTCCAATAATTTTACCTATTGAGATCTCCAGAAAAAAATTTGATTATCTAATAATATCAGTAAAAAAATATCAATCAATTTTAAATGAATGTAAGAGGCTAAATATCCCTTCTGAAAAAATAATAATATATTGGGAAAGAAATGAAAAAAATAATATTTTTGTAGAACGTTCCAAGAGAGTAGAAGAATTGATGTGTGAGAATCGAAAATATCAATATCGATTAGATAGCGCACCATATGAATGGGGAATAAAATTTACACCTAAAATTTTAAACGGACAAAAGTTGCTGAAAAAAATAATTTTAGATAATAGTAGTTTGTGCAGGTTTGGGGATGGAGAGTTTGAAATAATTCGACAGCGAGAAAGACCATGGTTTCAGAAGCCCAATAGTATCTTGGGAAATAGGTTGAAAGAGATATTGGTCTCTAAAACGGATAGAATCAATATAGCTATAGCACAGAATTTTGGGAATTTCGAACAGTATAAAGAAGAAGCGGCAGACATAATTAGAGAGTATATGTTTGGGGATACAAGACGTTATATACTTGAATTAATAGATAAAAATAGAATTTATTATGATACATATGTTACAAGACCATATATTATATATAAAAATAAAAAGAATGCGGATGAAATATTTTTGTTGTTTAAAAAAATATGGGAAAAAAAATCTGTGGTAATTGTAGAAGGAGAATATTCAAGAATAGGTATTGGGAATGATCTAATGGAAGGTACTTCTAATATTTTTCGTATTTTGTGTCCATATAAAAATGCCTGGGATAAATATGAGGATATTTTGGGTATAGTTTTAAAAAAGGTGTCAAAAAACTCATTAGTATGTATTTCGCTTGGACCGACTGCGACTGTCCTTGCGTATGATTTGGCGCAAAGAGGGTATCAAGCTCTTGATATTGGACAATTAGATAACGAATATGAATGGTATTTGCGTGATGTAAGAGAACGAATTTCGATTCCGGGGAAGCTAGTTGCCGAAGTTTCAGAAAAGCAGTCATTTGTAATGGTGGATGAAAGAAAATACTTAAATCAGGTTATTGCAAAGGTTGTTTAAGTACTTTCTATTGGTATACGCATGAAGGAATTATTCAATGAAACGGATATGTATTTATTTAATTTATGATAAACAGAATATAGTAGACGATTATATTGGTTATATACTCCGGGAATTGAATTCTTGTGTTGATTGTTTGATCACGGTATGCAACATGCCGGAGCTTATATGTGGTAAAGATATTTTAAAAGAATATTCGGATATTATTTTTTTTCGGGAAAATATTGGTTTTGATGCAGGTGGATTTAAAGAAATTCTTTGTAGTTTAGTTGGATGGAATACAATTTTGAGATATGACGAGCTAATATTGATGAATGATTCTTTGTTTGGTCCTTTTATACCAATGAAAGATATATTTTTGAAAATGGAGGATTATTCGGTAGATTTCTGGGGACTGGCTAGTCAGGGCACATATAAATGTGAGGAATCAAGAAGTTTTCCGGAATATATTCAGTCATATTTCATGGTTATCCGTTCGCCTATGCTTCATAGTAATGAATTTAGAAAATATTGGGAAGAACTGCCATTTTATAATGAATTTTGGGATGTGGTGACTCAGCACGAAGAAAAATTTACGGCATATTTTAGTGGGTTGGGCTATTCATATGATGTTTTGGCAGATATAGGAGTCAATAATTCCGAGATTAATTTGGCAAATAACTATTCGCAATATGCAATGCTATCATACGAACTGATTAAAAAAAGAAATTTCCCATTTTTAAAGAAACAGCAAATTGCTTATAACACATTAGACTCTCAGACGCAGGAGAACCTGTTCCAGGCAATTCAGTACATAGATAAGGAAACGGAGTATGATATTGAGTTGATATGGGATAACATCATCCGGACTTTGAATATGTCAGATTTGCAAAGGAGCCTTCATTTTCAATATATAATTACTTCTGAAAAAAGCAGGCAGGCTGAAAGATATAAAAAAATTGGAGAGAAGCGTATAGCGATCGTTATTTTTGCTGCATACATAGAAGCTGTAGAGTATATCGTAGAATATTTGAACAAATTGGGGCATGAGATAAAATATTTCATTTCGGTGGTATCAGAATATGATGATATATTGAGTGAATATCAAAAGTGTGGAATCAATGGCATAAAGTGCCTGGATGAAGCAATTTATAACCTATTTGAATTATCCGATTACGATTATGTATGCGTATTGCATGATACAGATGTGACATCAGACATTAAGCCAAGTTGTACAGGTAAGTCTTATTTTTATTGTATTTGGGAGAATCTCCTTAAAGATGAGGAACATATTGGGGGGATTCTAGAAAAATTTGAAGAAGAGGGACGGCTAGGTTTTCTTGCACCTCCGCAACCGAATTTCGCTGAGTTTTTTGGAGATTTAGGATACGGATGGGAAGGAAACTACGAGATTGTTGAAAGGATTACAAACGAATTACATTTAAAATGCCCGATTTCCAGAGATCTGCCGCCATTTCGAGTAACGAATGATTTCTGGATTCGAGGTAGTATACTGAAGCAGCTTGATAAATTGAAAAAAGAAGACTATCGTTATACACCATATCTTTGGAGTTACTTTGCGCAGGATATGGGTTATTATTCTGGAATTGCAGAAAGCATGGATTATGCATCTATGAATCAGGTAAATTTGTCTTACTATTTGAAAGAAATCATATCTCTGGTCAGGAACGGATATGGAGAGGTTCGAGATTTTCGTGGACTGAAAGAAAAGATTTTGTCAGGAACATTGAAAGACTTCTGCAGTAAATATTCCCGGATTTTGATATATGGTGCAGGCTATTATGCAAAAAAATATATGGATATGCTGTTAAATGTAGAGGCATGTGTAGTATCTGATGGTCAGAGGAAAACAGAGTATTTTGAAGGTCTTCCGGTGATGTACCTGTCAGAGGTCAAAGGGTTGGATCAATGTGGGATTGTGGTGTGTCTAAATCGAAAAAACCAGGAGCAGGTATTACCGATTATAAGAAAATACGGAGTACAAACTTATTTTTGTATACCAGAATAGATATGTGGAATGGACAGAAGGAGGTCAATAAATGAAATATATAATCTACGGGGTAAACCGGGTTGCTAAAGATTTCCTGTATATGTTTGAACAATTAGATATTTTGTATTTTATGGATGATACAATTGAAGCAAAAAGGTTTTGTGGATATGAGATAAAGAGTATCGATGATGCATTACAGGATTGTTTGTATGATCAGATAATTATTTGTGACTTTGAAAAAGAGCACAAGGAAGGTATTTTGCAGGAAAATGGGTTACAGTATAGACGGGATTATATATATGAACAGGACTTCTTTGGGGAATTAGATTCAATGTCGCTTCCTGTGGACAGGAAAATCTTGGTTTGGGGAACGGGGAAGATGTGTCATTATTTTCTTGGACAGGGGTTAGAGATACCTGTAGCGGGATTTATTGATTCTTATAAAAGAAGTGATATGTTCTGGGGGAAGCCTGTTTTTTCTCCGGACGAAATTACGGATTGGAAAAAGTATTATGTCATTATAGCGGTATATGATGATCAGGAAATTCAAAAACAGCTTTCGGAGTATGGCTGCATAGAGGAGAAAGACTTTGTTGGATATCAGAAAGTCGTTAATTTGCCATCTAACATGTTGAAGAAAACTATATTTGATAAATCCTATTATCATTTGGAATGCAACACAATGTTTAATCACCTAGAGATTCTTGATCAGGGGAATACCAGATGCTGTTGTACGACATTTGTAAGACCTAACCTAGGGAATGTTCTTGATAAAAGGTCTTCAGAAATATGGCATTCAACATTACATAGAGTATTGTGCTTGTCAACTGAGAATCGGACGTTTTCGTTCTGCGATAAAAGTATGTGCCCATTATTTGTTGCAAGAGGGCGTGAGGAAAGCAAGAAGGAAGACAGAGCGTATAAAAAATTAGGAACGGCTCCCGAAGTTATAGCATTAGGATATGATCCTTCCTGTAATCTTGCTTGTAGTACGTGCAGAAAGGAACTTTACTTTGCAAAAGGTAAAGAATTGGAAACAATCAATAAAATTACTGAAATAGTAAAAAGAGAATATCTTCCCCAATGCCGTTTTCTTATTTTAGCCGGAAATGGGGAAGTGTTTGCAAGTCCTGCTTATCGTGAGGCATATGAATGCGAGGGATGCAAACCACAATATATCCGTTTACTGTCGAATGGTATGCTTTTTAATCAGATGAATTGGGAACGTTTTATGAAGGGACGTACCAGCAGGATTATGTTGACAGTTTCTGTTGATGCCGCAAGTAAAGAGACCTATGAAAGTATTCGGAGAAATGGAAATTTTGATATTTTAAAAAAAAATATGGAATATGCGTCAATACTTCGCAAAACCGGGGAATTAAGTTATTTTCGTTTGAATTTTGTCGTACAGAAAGAAAATTATAAGGAAATGATCCCGTTTGTAGAATGGGGACAGGAACTAGGAGTGGATGAGATTTTCTTTACAAAAATTCTGAATTGGGGAACGTATTCGCAGGAGGAATTTGAGCAGATTAGTATGATGGAGCGGGATGGCATTACACCGAAAGCAGAGTTAAAAGAAGTGTTGAAGCATCCGGTTATGAACAGTACGATCGTGGATCTTGGAACTATCCAGTATGCACACAAGGTAGATGAAGCGGATGTGGTAGAGAATTACTATATGTGGGAGTTGGAGAAAAGAGGCGGTCTCCTTTTTGACTGAAGTTCTATAAGTTGGAGAAGAAATTATGGTGAAGTGTAAGAATCTGATAATCGTATTGGGTACTGTATTAGGAAGTGTGGTAACGGCATGTCTGGTAAATTGCAGCCGAAACAAGCAGCTGCAAACGGCTCAATGGAACATCGACCGTTTCCAGGCTCATTACTGGCTTTTAAATCATTGGCTAGAGATCAAAAATGAAGGCAAAAGTGTTGCTTCTTATTTTGAAGATATGGACTGCCATCACATTGCTATCTATGGAATGGCAGAACTCGGGAACAGGCTGATGGAGGACTTACAGGGAAGTTCCATCCAGATTGATTATGGTATAGACAAAGACATATCCTGCTCTATAGCACGAATAGATGAAGTGTATTACCCAGATGATGAATTGCCGGAGACAGAAGCGATCGTGGTGACGCCATACCCTGTATTTGAAGAGATTAAAAACATGTTGGAAAAGAAAGTAAAATGTCCGGTGATTTCTCTGGAAGAGATAGTGTGGAGTGTGTGAAGATGAAGCTGATTGCAATGTATTTGCCGCAATTTCATGAGATCCCTGAGAATAATGATGCGTGGGGAAAAGGATTTACAGAATGGGTTAATGTAAAAAAGGCTAAGCCTTTATTTCTGGGGCATCATCAGCCTAGGGTACCTCAGAATGAAGATTATTATGATCTTCTGGAACATGGTGTAATGGAAAAACAGGTGGACACAGCTAAGAAGGCAGGTATCTATG
This sequence comes from Dorea sp. 5-2, assembly GCF_000403455.2. Classification (GTDB taxonomy): domain Bacteria; phylum Bacillota; class Clostridia; order Lachnospirales; family Lachnospiraceae; genus Sporofaciens. The sequence goes on from NZ_KE159792.1 coordinate 189,169, forward strand.
GCTTCTGTTTCTATCATTACTGGTTCGGGGGTCGCATGGTATTGGAAAAGCCGGCAGAGATGCTTTTGAATAATAAGAGTATGGCTTTTCATTATTGCTTTTCATGGGCGAATGAGCCATGGACAAAGACCTGGCATGGGGCGGGCGGAAACAAAGAGATACTGATTCCGCAGATTTATGGCGGGGAGGAAGAATGGGAAGCACATTATCGATATTTTCGTCCTTATTTTTTGGACAAAAGATATATCAAGGAAGATAATAGACCGGTTTTAATGATTTATCGTTTGCGGAATATTCCGCGCTTTAACGATATGATCCGATATTGGAATGAATGTGCCAGAAAAGACGGCTTCTCAGGTATCTTCATCATATCTATGAACCGGTGTCGCGAAAATGTAGAGAAAAGCCGTTGGGTGAATGCATCGGTTGACTTCGAACCGAATCGGACGAAAGCAGAATTATTAGTCGAGAAGCCGGTTTTACAACCCAGGGAGGTTGGAGGACTTTTATGGAACCGTCTGGCGATGCGCTGCATCGACTATAGAAAATTAAATGAAAAGATGATCGATAAAGAACATGTGAAAAATCATTTCCGAATGGCGTTTGTAGATTTTGATGATTCGCCAAGGAGGAATACCCGAGCAGTCATTATGAAAGGGAGCAGTCCAAGAAGATTCGGAAAATATCTGAAAAAAACGATACAGTTAAGCCTACAGGAGGGAAATGAATATGTATTCCTGAATGCGTGGAACGAGTGGGGAGAAGGCAATTACCTGGAGCCGGATATAAGATATGGATATGGGTATCTAAATCAGATTAAGAAAGTACTAAAGGAATTGCAGGGTATTGAATTGCAGAGTAGGGATTTGTAGAGAGGGAATTGATGGAGCAAGGTCAATGTGCGAAGGAATTAGTCAGCATTATAGTGCCGGTATATAATGTAGCTCCGTATATTAGGAAGTGTATAGAGAGCATACAAAGACAGACGTACCAGAAGATTGAGATTATTGTGGTCGATGACGGTTCTGTAGATTGTTCGGGAGAAATTTGTGAAGATATGGCGATGCATGACAGTAGAATTAAGATGATCAGGCAGGAAAATGCAGGAGTGGTCACTGCAAGATGCAGAGGAGTAGAGGGAGCTGACGGCAAATATATCATGTTTATAGACGGTGACGATTGGATAGAGCCGGCTATGGTAGAAGTGCTTTTGAATGAGATAGTAAGTTCGGATTTGGTTACGTCGGGCGTATACTATCAAGAAGCAATGAACAGAACGGTAGAGAGATACGATGGATTTCGAGAGGGAAGATACCGAGGTGAAGGGCAGATGGATGAACTTCTGAAATCTATGCTCTATGATGCAGATTTAGAATGTGTGCAAAGACTTACACCATGGGGAGTGAATAAGATTTTTAGGAGTGAACTGGTAAGAGAAATCTATAAAGGATTGGACTCAGATATTACCTTTGCAGAAGATTCTGTTTTCTTATACAAATATTTACTTCACTGCCAATCTGTCTCTATCATACATCAATGCTATTACCATTATCGTTACCGTCCAGAATCGGCAATGCATGCGGTGAACCGCCGTATGCTGATGGATATTAATAAGGTTTATCTTGCGTTGGAACCGGATTTTAGAAAACATCGGATGGGAGAAAGCCTTCTTTATCAATTGCAGAGATGGGTAATGATTATGAGCTGCAGGGCAATTAACAGCCATATGGGATTTTGCTCTCAGGCGCATGTGCCGGAATATATAGCGGATGCTGGCGGACTTCAGGATAAGAAGATTATTCTTTATGGCGCGGGGAAGGTCGGACAAGATACGTATAGTCAATTAAGACGATTCCATTATCAGGTCATATTGTGGGTGGATAAGAATTACTGCTTCTATCAGGAAAAAGGCTTGCCGGTAGTTTCACCGGATGAAATATTTGATAAAGACTATGATGCAGTAATGATAGCAGTTAAGGAACAGGAAATGGCGAATACCATAAGAACGGAATTATGTGATAGAGGTATTTCGGACAGTGTTGTGCTATGGAATCAACCCATACGGGTATTTGACTGAGTATACGATAAATTATAATTACGAGGATTTAACTGGATGATGCGGGAGATTTTTTCAGAAAGGCAGTTGATGTGTCAGATAAGAGGAAATACACATCTTGTAATCTATGGTGCCGGTATGGTAGGGGAGTTGACTGTCAGCAGGCTTGTTTCTCTTGGTTTTGGTGAGAAAATTATGGGTTTTGCTGTCAGTAACAGGCAGAAAAACCCGGGGATGGGAAATGCGTTATGTGGATTCCCTGTCTATGACATTCATGAATTGGTAATGCACAAGAAAGATGCAGTTGTTATTGTGGCAACATTGCCGAATCTTCATGAAGAGATTGGAAAGGTTTTGCTAGAATTGCGGTTTGAAAATATCGTGTTTGTGACGCAGAAACTATATCAGGTTTTTACAAAGAATCATATTGCCGATTATAAAATGCAGCATCCTTTGAAATTTATGCGAAATGCCCAATATAGGATTCTGTTCATGGCATCGGATAACAATAATATATCTGGAGCTTTCCGGTGTATGGTTGAGCTATGTGATATGCTGCGAAAATGTAAGGTGGCTGTGGCAGTTGTTCTTCCTCATTACGGGTCGGGAGCGTGGCTGTTGTCTCAGAGAAATATTCCCTATACTTATGTATTGTCACAGGATTGGGGGTATGAGACGGCAAAGGAACGTAATCTGTTGGAGAAGATGAAATTTATGGCGGGTATGTTGCGGAACCAGAGTGCGAAAAAGGAACTGAGGTCAATTATAGAAAATTATTCGGTGGATCTCATACACTGCAATACAACTTATACATATATCGGTGCGTTGGCGGCTAGAGACTGCGGGATCCCGATTGTGTGGCACCTAAGAGAACATATGGAAGATCAGGGATTTCGGATATTTAGTCCACGGTGGGGATGGAGATTAATCAGGCAGTCGGATCACGTAATAACGGTATCAGAATATATCAGAAGTCTTATGCCATTGAAAGGAAAAGAAGATGTCAGTGTGGTATATGATACAGTGGAAATGGAAGGACAGACTTATATAAAACGGGATATTTTACAGCATAAAATCGTTCGGATGATCATAGTAGGCGTAATCATACGGCACAAGAGACAGAAAGAATTGATTGATGCTTGTGTAATCTTGAAGCAGAAAGGGTTCCTTGATTTTCATCTTACAATGGTAGGGAGAGGAACAGAGAAGTATATAAATGAGTTGAAACAGACAGTAACAGAATATGAATTGGGAGAGTTTATTTCATTTTATGGGGTAAGTGATCAGGTATCGGAGCTTTATGCACAGTCGGATATCGCTTTTATGTGTAGTGTTGCGGAACCTTATGGGCGAGTAACGGTGGAAGCGCAGATGTCAGGATGCCTTGTGATAGGTTCGGACTCAGGCGCGACACCTGAGTTGATCCGGGAGGGGGAGACCGGTTACCTTTATGAAGCCGGGAATCCGGAAGCGCTGGCAGATAAAATCATAGAGGCGGTTCGGTATCCGCAAATTTCCCGTAGAATCGCCAGGGCAGGGCAGGAATATGCGCATAAGACATACACAAAGGAGAGAAATGTCCGTGAAATCATGGATATCTATGAAAATGTATTGGAGCGTAGAGTGCGGTAGCTGTGACAGGGATCATAATTTATAAGAGTAAGGAATTGCAATGTATTATTATGCTAAGAATGTCATAGAAGAATTGAAAAAAAGTGCACAGTTAGTAGTCTTTGGAGCAGGGATTATGGCGTTGGATGTAATCGGATGTCTGTCTGAAAAACCTTACCAGTTACAAATAGAATGTTGTCTGGTATCAGATATAAGTAAGAATTCGTCAGATGTGAAAGGAATTCCGGTGATGGATTTCACGATGGCTGAGAATGTGATTAATAAGGACGCAACAGTTTTGGTTGCGGCAGTTGAAAAAAATCTGGAATCTATGATGAAGTGTCTGTGTGAGAAAGGATATCTGCATCTGATACCGCTTACCTATGAAAGTGATCTGTGGAGTCTTATCAGGGGGAATCACTACAGAGAATATTGCAGGACACAGCGTCGATCTTATCTGACACTGGAAGAAGAACTGCGATTTGTGAAAGATCAGTCAGAATGTCAGACGAGAAGATTATGTGCAGGTTCCATGAGAAGCGATGGGACGGATTATTTGATGAGTACAGATGTGATTCAAAATCGGGTGAGTGTATATACAACAAGATGTCATATGGACAGGAAACTTCAGGAGGATGTAACAAGGTATTCGTGGGAGATACCAATCCAGGCGGGAGCAGCACTGACGAAGGAGCGAATCTGTAAGGTCTGTGATGATACAGGAGATCATATTTCTTATAAGAACAAGCAATATTGTGAATTAACTGCATTATATTGGATCTGGAAAAATGATAAGTCAGATTATGTTGGGCTTGGTCATTATCGAAGACATTTTGAAGTAACCAGGGAACAGTTGGAGAGATTGGCAGGTTCAGATATTGATGTGGTATTGACGATACCAATATTTGATTACCCCAGTGTAGAAGCTGTGTACCGGAGGGATCATGTGTGGGATGACTGGGAAATAATGTGTGAAGCTGTCAGTAAGATTTCCCCGGAGTATGTGGATACTTTGTCAGAGACGCAGAAAGGGAGATATTATTATGCATATAATATGTTTATCATGCGAAGAAAAATTCTGGAGACATATTGTGAATGGTTGTTTCCGATTTTATTCTATTGTGAGGAACATTGCAAGGAAAAAAAGGATCGTTATCAGAACCGGTATATAGGATTTCTGGCAGAGCATTTGATGTCGGTTTATTTTATGCATCATGAGAAGGAATATAAGATCGTCCATGCAAGAAAACATTTTATTGAAGGATGATGAAGACAGGAAAGCTGAAGGAGCAGTTTAATTCATGTATTACGCAGATAAAATAGTGGAAAAGTTAAAAGAGAGCAGTCAGCTAGTGATATTTGGGGCGGGTCTTGTCGCGGTTCAGGTCGCTAACTGCCTGATGGGCAGGCCGTATCAATTGAAGATTGATTATTGCTTGGTTACGGATTTGAATGAGAATCAGGGTTACATAACAGGGATACCAGTAATCAGCCTGGATGAAGCAGAACAAAAAGTCAATAGAGATGCTCAGATCTTAATAGCGACCATGGAGAGACATCGCGTTTCTATATTAGGGGAATTGCTAGAACGTGGATTTCTCAACAGTATTCCAGTGACTTTTGAAAGTGATCTGTGGAGTGATCTTCAGGGAAATTATTACAGGGAATATGGACTGATGAACGGAAGAATCTATCGCACCATAGAAGAGGAATTAGCAGGAACGGAAGAAAAATATTCAAAGCGTGAAATTATGCCTGACCATAGTTCTGCGGTTCATATTTATACTGTAAGATCGCATATGGACAAGCTGCTATCAGAGGATCACTCCAACTATTCATGGGAAATACCGATACAGGCGGGAGCGGCGCTGACGGAACGGCGGATCTGTGAAATGAAGGATAATATTGGGGAAAATATTTCGTATAAAAATAAGCAGTACTGCGAGTTAACAGCGCTGTATTGGATCTGGAAAAATGATGATTCAGATTATGCCGGACTTTGCCATTACCGAAGACATTTTCAAATGGATGAAAAAGAACGGAAAGCTTTGGCGTGTTCAGATATTGATGTAGTATTGACGATACCTATCCTGAATTTTCCGAGTGTCAGAGAGGTCTATAGGCATGATCATATAGAGTATGACTGGGATATTATGCTAGAGGCTGTTAGAAAATTGGCTCCAGAGTATTTGTCGTCGGCTGTTGAGCTGCAGAATGGGAATTTTTATTATGGATACAACATGCTTATCGCAAGAAAAGAAATCTTCAATCGATATTGTGAATGGTTATTTCCGATCCTTGCCTATTGTGAAAGGCATTGTAAGGAGAAGAAGAATGCGTATCAGAAACGATATATCGGATTTCTGGCTGAACGTTTGATGTCAGTTTATTTTTTATATCACGCAGAGGATTATAAAATTGTTCATGCGAGGAAGCATTTTATTGGGTGAGGATTCTAGACATTAGTATAGTGCTATGTAAACAACATGTATGGAGAGTGCCGGAATTTATGAAACACAGTATTGAGAAAAGAGAAGAGGAGAAATATGGATCTGGTCATATTCGGCGCCCAAGGCACAGCCCTCGGCGCCTACGAAGCAATACATAATCTCTATCCGATCAGAAACATCCGCTGTTTTCTGGTTACGGAAAGAGGGAATAATGCAGAATATCTGTCCGGTGTTCCGGTCTTGGAGTTAGAGACTTTTGCAAATTCTCTGTCGACAGAGGAAAAAGAGGATCTGGAGATCCTGATCGCAACGCCGGAGAATATGATGCCTGAGATTGAGACAAGCCTGGAGAGCCACGGCTTCTTCTGCCATGTGCGTTTGACCTCTTCGAGATGGTCGGAGCTTATGCACTGTTATTGTGCTGGGGAAAAGGATTTTATGCCGCTTCGTGCGCTTCCCGTCGGGTATCACAGAGCCAATATGCATGTATTTATGGCGAAGTTTCATAAGGACAAGGAGTTGTCTGCCCGCTATGGACTGCCGGAATGGATCACGCCGATCCAGGTAGGCGCGGTATTAAGCCCCAGGCGTGTTGCCAATATCCTGGACTGCGACGGAGAAAATATTTCTGCAAAGAACGGGAATTATTCGGAACTCACGGCGCTCTACTGGATCTGGAAAAACCGTCTGCGCTGTCCGGCTGACGGAATAGGGGTTCATCCGTCAGACAGAGCGGAGGAGCGTCCGTCAGGCGGTCTGGGAGGCGGTTCATCTGCCAGACCGGGAAGCGCTCCATCCGGTAGTACAGGAAATGCATATTACGGTTTGTCACATTATAGAAGGATCCTGGAATTTACAGAGGATGATGTGCTGCGGCTTGTGGACAATGGCGTGGATGTGGTCCTGCCCTACCCGATGCCGTATGAACCGGATATAGAAGAGCATCACAGAAGATACCTGAAGGAAGAGGACTGGAAGGCGGTGCGAAGGGCGGTTTGGGAATTACAGCCGGAATATAGCAAAGCCTTTCCCTCTGTGTTAGAACAAAAGTATCTTTATAACTACAATATCATTCTGGCAAGGAAAGGGGTATTAGCAGAGTATTGCGAGTGGCTGTTTCCGATCCTTAGCAGGGTGGAGGAGCTTAGTGTTCCGAGAGGGAAGGACCGGGCGGACCGGTATATCGGATATATAGCAGAGACGTTGGAGACGCTGTATTTCATGTATCATGCTGCATGCCAGCCGGCAGAGAACCGGCTTAACATTATGCATGCAGGGTGTAGATTTTTGCTGTGATCCTAAAGTAGACACGTCCCATCCGGACAGAAATGAAACTCCTGAATTGTCTGGATGGGGCATTCATTTAATTCAGCCAATTAGAACCTTCTTCCCTTCAAATGCAAACCCATAGTGCCGGATCCGGTCTTTTGAAATGCCTTTTGCGATCAGTATTGCATCATATTTCTTTTCATCAATTTGAACTAATGCACTCTGGACGGTTTCTTCCAGGGTATTCTGCGAACCGGGTTCCTTTACTTTAAACTCGAATACATAAGCATCGAGCTGCTCATTATTGGGTTCCATGATCACATCATAGCGTCCAAGCCCGCTTTCTCTATTTGAGGTGATCGTGTAGTCAAGTCCGGCATCCGCGATCAGTCCCAGAACGAAACCATGGTAGAAGCGTTCTGGTTCTGTCTGCTCTGAGGGATGTTTCCCGGTGTCGAAAAAGCTGAATACGGATTCGGTCATCTGAGTCATGTACTGGTTCATATATCCGATATTATTGGCAAGAAGCGCCTTTATAAAATCATTATACCGGGCAGAAGAATTTTTAAACCAGCTTTGGATTATGCGGCGGAAAGTTTTTCGGACTTCAAGATTCGTCACAGACAGCCGATAGATGTTGTCTTCCTCATCATCGGTTTCCGATACTTGATCCACTTTCAGGTAACCGGATGCCAGAAGCAGGCTCCAGATTGCTTCACTGCTTTCTTCTAACTGTTCAAATACAATCTCTTCGTCGATGATGGTTTCTATGGTTTTGCCTGTAAGAAGGTCTTCCATTGCCACCTTCACATCCTGGACTCCTTCTTGAATAAATTTCCCGATCAGGCTGTTCGAGCTAGTATTAGCCCAGTAGGCGCCGAACTTTCCGGTATCCAGATACTTGGTGATCGACCATGGATTATAGATGTCTTTTCTGTTACCGAAGCAGAAACCATTATACCAGTAGCGAACCCTGTCAAGTTTATCTGGGAGGGAATATTGTGCAAGCGCTCTCTTAACTTCCTCTTCTGTAAACCCAAATGCGGTGCAGTACTTCTTTGATGTGGTCGTGATCACTTCCAGATTATTCAGATCAGAAAAGATGGATTCCTTGCTTATCCACGTAATGCCGGTCATGACGGCTCGGTACAGATAGTCATTCGTTTTAAAGGTCGAGTTAAACATATTTCGGATAAGAGAGGTTAATTCCTGCCAATATCCGGATACGTAAGCTTCCAGAAGCGGAGTGTCGTATTCATCCAGAAAAATGAGCACTTTCTTATGATGATGCCGTTCCAGATACATGGAAAGTGTATTCAATGACGCCGCCAGTAAAGCGTCAGGAATCTCGGATTTGGGAGCCGGCTGTATAGAATAATTCTGAAAAGCATCAAAGCTTGCACGTTCTTCTTTGGTCAGTACAGGGCTGTTCTTCAGATAAGAATGTGCAATGTAGACATTAGCAACAGCCTTGATGATGCTGTCTCTTGCCGTTTGGAAACGATCGGCTTTTACACCCGCAAAGCTTAAGGAGATCACAGGTAAGGTTCCCTGGAGATTGCGATAATATTCATTCTCCCATATGGAGAGCCCTTCAAACAGATCGCTTCGTCCGGCATATTTTTTCGAAAAGAAACATTCCAGCATGCTTATGTTCAGAGTCTTACCAAAACGGCGGGGACGGGTAATGAGGGTAACATCGTCATTTTCTTCCCACCATTCTCTGATAAAATCAGTTTTGTCAACATAAAAGGAACTGGTAGTCCTTATCTTATCAAAGCTTTGATTTCCAATAGAGATACTGGTTCTCATCCGTGTACACACTCCTTTCCGGAAAACAATGATTTCGCATAATACAGTTCCTTAACGGGTATGCGTTTGCGGCATCATATTGTTATATTCTAAGTTTAGCATAGGAAATCTGTCACATCAAGATGTTTGGATCGCGCTACCTCCGCCAGGGACTTAAAAGAGATCGAAGTTTGTTTGATCTTGTAGCATTTATACAGGAAATCTAGTGTGCTGACCGTATTATATCTGGCGAAACTCCGCAGAATATTTGCTCATCTGCAAGGCGGATTTTCGACGGCGTAGCGGTGGCTACGGATAGAAAATCCAACGCGGCAGATGGGCGAATAGGCAAGGAGGTTTGGCTGAATATAATACGGTCAGTACACTAGTGCCTTGTAAAGTCTAAAACTGTACCAAAAAGGAGTGATTTAATGCCAAGAAAAGCGTACCATGCTTATTTAGCACAAGCAGAAGAGCAATTTCTAAAGGGTATTACCCATATGAATATGGTAGTGAGAAGGGTACAATCATACGCCAATATCCGGTTCATGGTTGTTTTGCATTTGCTGTAAATCATTTATCTTCACAGCAAATTCCTGAACCGCAGAGGAATCCTCCGTATAACCATTTTCAAGCAGGAGCCAAATGGTTTGAGAATAGCTGGTAATGGCATTCTTGTAATTTCCCAGTGCAGTCATGAGATTGGCGAGGGTACAGTATGGATAAATGAGCTGGTGCGCATTTTCCGGAAGCATTTTCTGATATATACCAAACGCTTCATTTAGATGCTCCATTGTCTTGTCTCCGTTTCCTTCCAATAAATATGCACTTGCAAGATCTGCATGAGTAAGGGCAAAGTCCAGATTGAGTTTGTCGGGATATGCGGCTTCATAGATTTTTAAGGCATGCTCATGCTCAGGAATGGCTTTTTCAGGATGTTCCGTTTCTGAATAAGCAGCGCCGATGTTATTATAAATATATGCTGTCGAGGGATGGTCTTCGCCATAAACAGAAATGTTGATCTGTACAGCTTTCCTGTAATTTCTGACAGCCTCGGCATGCTGTCCCATGTAATAGAAGCAGAGCCCTATATTGTTGTGGATAGTTCCTACTTGTGGATCATCCGGTCCGTATACTGTTATAAATAATTCCAGCAGGCGCTGAAGGCCAGACAGTACTTCGGGGTAATTATCCTTTATCGTTAGCTCAAGGGAGCAGATCGAATTCAGAACATCCAGAGTATCCGGGTGGGTAGGGGAAAGGATATTCCATAAAATATCTTTCGCTTCCATATAAAAAAGGCATCGCTTTTTCAGGGGCATAATCCGAGTATATATTTCCGATATGATGTGCAGTAGAGGCATGCAGCAGCTGTGTGTCATAATCGTCGGTATCTGATTTACTCTGATTGTATATTTTTTCATATATATTCTTTGCTTCCAGCAGGTGACCGGTATCTTCTAAAAACATTGCTTTATGCGCAAGGGCGTTTTGTGTAAGCTGGCTTTCCCTGCCTTCTTCTAAAAGCAGCACGTCATAGGCACGGTCAAAGAATGTACCGGCCTTATTATAGTCAATCTTTAAATATGTTTTTCCGATATTCAGGTCGAGTTTTGCAAGCTCTATTTTCGCCAGGGAAGATAGAGTTTCAGGGATAATATGTTCATTTAAAATATTAAGGCTTTTTTGATAAAAATCCAATGCAGCATCAAAGTTGGAAAGATTGTATTCAATCATTCCCCTGCTGTTAAAAACGGAGCCAAGCTGGATACAGTTATCCCCGTATAATTCTGTATAAAGGGTAAAAAGTAGGTCTAGCAGTGGGATTGAACGTTTATAATAACCAATATCTCGATAGATTTCAGCCAAAGTCCACAGGAAATCGCAGTCATTTTCTGAATGGAACTGCCCTTGGAAAATATCATTCAGTGACCAACTGAACTGAATCAATTCCTTTTTAACAGCGTCATTCTGAGAACGAATGTCTTTCATTTCCAATGTGATTTCATAAATGAATCTCTGACATGCCTGATAAAGCTGTTCTGTAAATTGGGCGCGGATTGCAGAGGCTATTACTGAATGCATGTAATAGAAATAATACTTTCGCCCATTATCGTAAAGCGTCTCTTTCTTAATCCAGCCTTTTTTTGCTAACTGATTCAGCAAGGTACGGTTTTTTAGGTCGAACCACTTTTTTGCTTTTTCAAAACCGAACTGGATATTGGGGATGGTAGAAATCTGAATCAATAAATGCTGTGTCTCAGGGCTGCATCCATACACAGCAAAGAGTTTTTTCAGCTGTTCGATAATCTGACCTTCGGAATGCATTTTCTCATGGGCAACTTTCACCTCTTCGACACTGATATGGAAACCGCATTGAACCAGAGAATCATAAAACTCATATAGTAGAACTTCTTGGAATAGAATAAAGTCATGCAATCATTCTCAGAGAGTACCGGGACAGGTATTTTGATAAGAGATGGAAAACCTTCGCAACGGCTTGTGATCAGAAAACGGCAGCTAAGGTATCCACAAAGTCCAAGCAGGTGTTCATCATCAGCATTTTCTAGCATTTTCTACGTTATCTATAATTAGCAGCAGATTTTCATGGTACTGGTTTATGATAGAAACAGCCTTCTGGAATGACTGTTCAATATTATTAAAATTCCCATCCAGATCCAGGGCACGTACAAGGGAAAGCGCGAAATCTCCATCTGTGTAATTGACCCACGCAATATGAGTGAAACCGGAACTAGAAGATGGTATACTGAGAATCTCTTTGAAGACAGATTTTGCAATTTCAGTTTTACCAATACCGCCTATTCCGTGTAAATAGCAGGAATGTCCGGAAAGTAATTGTTCAATCAGAAAAGAGATCGTATTTTTACGTCCAAAAAAGTGAGCAGTCTGCTGGTAAGGTACAGAGGTCAGCAGCTTTGGATATGCAGCAACGGGCATATTTTCGGCGAGATGACACTCTGTCATATAGGTATTTAGAGAATCAGCAATCTTTTCTGCCGGCAGTGCCTCGGTTCCCTCTATTGTCCCAAGAACTATATCAAGGCAGGAAAGAAGGTGGGAACGGTTGGCACTGTTATCTGTTGTATAATCATTTTCCCAGGCAGATAGATTGATATGAAAGTAATTTTCTGCAAGGGCAATGAAAGCATTTGCGGCTTCTACAGCCTGTGGCTCCTGAAATCTTCCTTTACGGTTATCAGGTGAAAAAACATTTTCAAAAAGACGTTTCACTCTTCGGCGTGTGAGGGTATTTACCGGGATCGGACGTTTGATTCGGTCATTAAAATAGCCTCTGTCAAATGAAGGCTGTGGGAAATTCCATTGTTCCCATTCAATCATAACAGTGCCAATACACTCCATTAATAAGGCACGAAGAAAAGAGGATGATGCAATTATATCGGTCATGAGGTTTTTTCCTTTCGTCAGGTTTAAAAATATTTTAGAGGTTGTATCAATTATTTCATGTATCTTTGTAATACTGAATTATGTAGACCATAGGAATAAGAAAGATGATTAGCGGAATAAGGGGAATGACTTGCTAACTTTTATTTTAGATGTTAGTATAGAAGTATAAAAAGCATTTTTGACCCATTCCATGATGGAATCTTCCGATGTAATGATGCCATATTAAAAGAGTCGTATGATAAAATGAAATGAATGAATTGTAGTATTGTTCAAGGAAACAGATATCTGTAAGGGAGATAGAGGTTTGGTAGAAGATATTTTGAAAAAAGATGGATTGTCTTTAGATAAATTAAAAAAACTTTCATATCGTTCTGATTTAGGGATTCATTTGAAAAAGAATTTACATTATTTCGACAGGAAATCATTATTTAATGAATTAAATAGGATTAATGAATGGTATGATTCATGTGATATGTTATATGATATTGCAATGGATTACCGTATAAAAAGTATACAATCAGCAAAGATAAAATATGAGAGATATTATCCTGATCACCAAGCAAGAAAAGTATTTGATGACATGCTAGGATTTCGAGCTTTGTGCGATAATTATAAAGAAGTAATAACACTCTCAGGATGTAAAAATATCCGTGTAGCTGATATGTCTGGCGGAAAAGCTCATGAAGATGGATATAGAGGTGTCCATGTTTATTTTCAGTTGAGCAACTATCATTATCCAATAGAAATTCAGTATAATACATATTATGACAGACAATTAAATAACTGGCTTCATAAATATGTATATAAACGCAAATATAATGATATGATTGGTCGTACATTGCGAAAAGAATATGAAAATGGAAAGATTAGATTAGAAAATGAGTTTATGGAGGTGTTAAAACGTGTGCTTTCTGATAGCAAAGAAATTTAACGATATTGGATGTTTGGCTTTACAAACATCCCATGGGCAGCATTTAGTGGATTTCAAGAAAAAATTAATTTCTGAAATAGGCACAGATAGGATTCAATTAGTTACGATCAGCCGTCCATCGGCATATGGAGAATATGAGCCATATCAATTTATTGATACGGAGAAGGAATTCGAGCAGGCAGTAAAAAGATTGTGATTGAAAGATATTATGATAGCCTATATATTATTGCGTGAAATCTCCTTGCCTACCCGCCCATCTGCCGCGTTGGATCTTCTATCCGTAGCCACTGCTACGCCGTCAAAAATCCGCCTTGCAGATGAGCGAATATTCTGCAGAGTTTCGCCAGATATAATACGGTCAGCACACTAGTGTAGTGTCTGCATTATATTCAGGCAAACCTCCTTGCCTAAATTTCCATCAGGCTACGTTGTCGGCGGTCAACGATGCCACCGCATCGCCTCCCTTCTCCGCCTTGCTGATGAAAATTTATTCTTCGGAGTTTCACCAGATATAATGCAGACACTACACTAGATGTAGCCCGCTGCACCGTCGGTCCGCAGACGCACAGCTGACACGGATATCAAGCAATACTACTTCAAGCTTAATGCAATAATGTCCTAGTAATTCTCCGCCTTAATCTGGAAATAGGATTGCGGGTGCGCGCATACCGGGCATACTTCCGGCGCCTTTTTGCCGACTGCGATGTGTCCGCAGTTGGAGCACTGCCAGATACAATCTCCGTCTCTGGAGAATACAAGACCGTCTTCGATATTAGAAAGAAGCTTTCTGTATCTCTCTTCGTGCTCTTTCTCGATCTTGCCGACTTCCTCAAACAGAACGGCGATATCTTCAAAGCCTTCTTCCCTCGCCTCTTTGGCAAATGCGGCGTACATGTCTGTCCATTCATAATTCTCACCGTCTGCCGCGTCTTTCAGATTCTCGATGGTGGACGGTACTGCGCCGCCGTGAAGCAGTTTGAACCAGATTTTAGCGTGCTCTTTCTCATTTGCGGCAGTCTCCTCGAAAATGTTGGCGATCTGTACATAACCGTCTTTCTTTGCCTTTGATGCGTAGTAGGTATACTTATTCCTTGCCTGTGATTCTCCTGCGAATGCTACCTGCAGATTTGCTTCTGTCTTACTTCCTTTTAATTCCATGATATATTTCCTCCTAAATTCTATAAAGTAATAATGATTACTATTATTATAACATATATATTTTATATTGCAAGTGTTTTATTCCCTGCTCCCGAAAAGTTTTAAAAAAAGGTGCAAGGTTTTGTCATGTTCAATCGTATTCTATATAAAATAAAGAATAAACAATAAACAATGTATGGAAGGAGATAAATTCATGAAAAAAATAATGGCGTTAGGAGCGGCAGGGGTCTTGTCGCTGGCAATGGGGACATCCGTATTTGCCGCGGATTCTTTGGGAAGATTTGCATGTTCTATGATCGGTCATCATATGGGTTTTTTTAATGCGGCGGTTTATGAAGGAGATTACAGTGAAAATTATGCCTTAACAGGAGAAGTCCGGCAATCCGTTGAAAACTGTGTGATCGGGTATCCGGGCGGATGCGCCCTGGCAGACCAGGTTTGTCAGAACAGCGGAGTATGTGTACAGGGATGTCCCGGCGGATATGTGGATGCGAATGGGAATGGGATATGTGATAACTGCGAGGCAGTAGGATATCATGGCAGCTGCGACTATTTTGTAGATGCGGATGGAAATGGCGTATGTGATAACTTGCATAACGGGAATTATTGTGGTAATGTAAATGGAAACGGCGGAGGCTATGGAGCCAGGAATGGAAGCAGCAGCGGAAGCTATGGAAACAGCAGTGGAAGCGGCAACGGCGGAAGTTCCGGAGTCAGCAATAGCGGCAGCAGTTCCGGAGGCGGTTATGGCAATGGTTATGGCGGCGGGAACGGAGGTCATCATGGCGGAGGCCATGGAAGAGGATGCCGCCGCTAGTGTATGATTTTGCCGCAAGGGATTTGGCGTATGTATTAGAACGGCAGAGCAGAAGAGGATGGACAGGGACTGTCGGAAAATGTTCATATTTTCCGGCAGTCCCTTAAGTGTGTTTGAGGGAAAGGGAATGTGAGATGCGAAGCGAAGCAGAGATGAACCGCGCGGTAGATGAATATGCGGATATGATCAAAAGGGTCTGCTTTTATCATCTGAAAAATCAGGCAGATACGGAAGATGTATTTCAGAATGTCTTCTTAAAATATATGTTATATGAAGGGCGTTTCACGGATCAGGAGCATGAAAAGGCATGGCTGCTCCGTGTGGCGATCAATGCCTGTAAGGATTATCTGAAGAGTTTCTTCCGGCGGTCGGTTGTTTCCTTTGAGGCGCTTAGAGAGATGGAAGCCGAAGAGCAGGAGGATCACAGGGAGGTCCTGGCGGCGGTACTGTCTCTGCCGGTCAAGTACAAGGATGTGATCTATCTGCACTATTATGAGGGATACTCGGCGGCGGAGATCGGGAAGATCCTTGGAAAGAAGGAGAATACGGTCTATTCGTTGCTTTCACGAGGCAGGGGGATGCTCAAAGAGATGTTGGGAGGTGATGGGATTGATGAATAGGATATACGATGCTTTTGAAAATATTAAGGCAGATGAACAGCAGAAAGAGAATACAAAGCAGTTTTTAAGAGAAAATCTGAACGGAAGCATAAGGAGTCGTTCCAGGGGAAGCGCCCGCCCGCATCAGCATATGGCGGCGAGGTATGCGGCGGCAGTCTGCGTGGTGTTGGTTCTGGCGATGGGGGGCGTTGGATTCTCCTTAGTGCGGACGCCGGTTTCTTATGTAAGTATAGATGTCAATCCGTCCATTGAGCTGGGGCTGAACCGTTTCGACAGGGTGGTGTCTGTGGAGGCATATAATGCAGAAGGCGAGGCGATCTTAAGCGGCTTGCCTCTGAGATGGAAGAAATATACGGAAGCGATCGAGGCGGTGATCGGCTGTGAGGAGATGGAAGGGTATCTCACAGATACGTCTGAACTTGTCTTTACGGTAGTGGCGGATTCGACGCGCGAAGTGAGGCTGACGGCGGGCGTGAAGGAGTGCACCAGTCATATGGAAGAGGGATGCTATAACGAACATGCCGATATCAATATGGCGCCGGAGGCACATGAGAGCGGGCTGTCCTGCGGAAAATATAATGCATATCTCAGGCTTTACCAGTATGACAATTCGATTACGATCGAGGAATGTAAAGAGATGAGCATGGCGCAGATACGGGAAAGGCTCAGGGAATATGAAGGAACCCTTGAGGATACCGGAGAGGGCAAGGACTGCGGGAGCGGTTACGGCGCCGGAGAGGGCTCGTCATCAGGGCAAAGAGGGCATCATCACAGAGGCGGATCGCATGAATAAAGTGACAAAAGATAATGCATTTTACAGGAATTTCTTTTCGATATATGTAGCGCTGGTGCTGCAGAATGTGGTGACGCTGAGCGTCAACCTCGCGGATAATATTATGCTGGGAGCATACGGTGAGACGGCGCTGGCAGGAGTGGCGGCGGTGAACCAGATCCAGTTCGTATATCAGCAATTGATCATGGCGCTGGGTGATGGTCTGGTGATTCTTGGGAGCCAGTACTGGGGGAGAGGCGAGACGGGCTCTCTTAAGAAGATCGCAGTGTCTGCGATGCATGCCGGGTTGGTGACAGGGACGGTGTTGTTCATTCTTGCCAGTGCGCTGCCCTGGAGGTTGGTCGGAGCATTTACGACGGATGGGCATATCATAGGGGAAGGGGTGAAGTATCTCCATGTTATACGGTTTACGTATCCCTTTTTTGCCGTGACACAACTTCTTCTGGCGACGCTTCGGAGTACGGAGACGGTGAAGATCGCGTTTCGGCTGTCGGTGCTTACTTTTTGCGTGAACTGCGGGATTAATTATGTGTTGATCTTCGGGAATTTCGGTGCGCCGCGGTTAGGCGCCAAGGGAGCCGCGATCGGGACGCTGACGGCACGGGTGTTGGAGTGCGGTGTACTGATCGGTTACATATATCTCGGGACGAAAGAGAATTCCGAGAAATGTAAGAATGGAAAAAATGGGTTTGTAAAACTGAGGCTCAGCCTCAACGATTATCTGCAGTATGACCGGGTGTTGGGGAAGGACTATCTCCGGATCACGGCGCCTATGTTGCTGGTCCAGGGATTATGGGGACTCAATACCGCGCTTCAGACGGTGATACTCGGTCATATGACTGCGGCGGCGATCGCGGCAAACAGTGCGGCTTCGACGTTGTTCTTGATGGTGAAGTCAACTGCGGTGGGGGCGGCTTCGGCAGCGTCGGTTATCATCGGTAAGACTGTGGGAACGGGGGATCATGCGAGGGTGCGGGAGTATTCGGGCAGGCTTCAGAGGATATTTCTTGTAATCGGCGTGCTGTCAGGTATCTTCCTGTTCTTCCTTCGGATCCCGGTGTTGGGGCTGTATGACTTAAAGCCTGAGACGAAGGAGATGGCGAATGCATTTCTTATGATCTTAAGTGTTGTGTGTGTCGGGATGTCTTATCAGATGCCGACCAATAACGGCATTATACGGGGCGGCGGCAATGCGCTGTATGTGGTGAAGATGGATCTGGTGAGTATCTGGCTGATCGTGCTGCCGTTATCATTTGTGATGGCGTTCGTGGTGAAGGCGTCTCCGATCGTGGTGGTATGCTGTCTGAATGCAGATCAGATCTTCAAGTGCATACCGGCATTTCTCATGTCTCATTACGGGAACTGGATCCGGAAGCTGACGAGGGATTAAAGAGCTTTTTCGATGTTCTGATCGGCTTGAAGCGATCCTTGAAAAGAAGGACGGACTGTTATGATCTGAACAGGGGATCATTCGTATAAGCCCACTGGCTTTATAAGGAAAAAACTCTCTTAGTTTTCCGCATCCATAAGGAAAAAGTGCGGTTGCGGGAAGCCCCCTTTTGACGGTACATTTATAGTATAAGAGGACCGGTCAAAAAGGATACAAGGAGCTGAGAGAGAAAGTATGAATGCTTCTAGCGGTTTGTGACGTAGAAAATGGTATAAGAAGCAAACCTTCCGAAATTCTGTTTTTGTAGACAGACTTGGAAGATTACAGAAAATATAGTATAATCAGTTACAGCAATCTATTTTCAAGCTGTAGCTGGCGCAGGTTGAGTGGAAGACTGACTTTTCGTCTGTGGGGACTTTGGAGGTCTCCCTCGCCTTTTTGCAGGTTTCTGTTCTGTGGGTGTTGCCGCGGTCTTGGATTTAGGTTGCTTTTTCTGTGGGCTTTTTTTCGGTTTGTCGGTTTTAGCTCCCTCCCCAGCCTGACTCGCCTGTGAACACTGCGTCTCAACCGTGCGGATTGTTTCCGGATCGACTCCATGCTCCCCAAGGAATTCGATGATGTTTGTAAGATTCAGCTCTTTTTGAGATTGTTTGCGTGTTACAACCTGTTCATAGTCAATAGGTGCAAAGTCTTTATCATCCCTTATCATGTGGTAGATTGCCACAAGCATTTTCCTTGCGATGGCAATGATGGCCTTTTTATGGCCCCGGCGTTTTTTGAGCGTCAAATATTTATAATAGAAATAGGGATGCTTTTTAGTGCTTTTGATGGCGGCGAGGGCACATTGCACCATGAGTGGCTTTAGATAATGGCCGCCCTTTCCAATTTTGGTGGTTTTCTTCTTCCCCGCACTTGAATTATTTGCGGGGGAAAGCCCCGCCCAGGAAGCAAGGGAATCGCTGTTCCGCCATACGGACATGTCAGCCCCAATCTCGCCAAGGATATAGAGGGCAGACTCCTCGGATATCCCGATCATGGTGACCAGGTGGCGGATGACCTTGCTGTATTTCAAACGGTAATAGGAAAGCTTCTCGTCAATCATGTCGATACATTTGTTCAGATCATCCATATGTGTTTGGATGACCTCAAGTTTGTCTCGCTGGGCACCAATGAATTCATAACCATGGATGCTGTCAAGGATCTCTTCCGTGGAAGCCTTGACGCCGTGCCGCACAAAACTGAGGATTTTTTCATCGCTCACTTCATCCGGGTCTGTATGGATCAGGTATGACATAATGTCGCTGGCCGATTTACCGAATGGGTCCGTAAAGACAGAGTCAAGGCGCACTTTCGAGATTGTCATGGAATTCTGGAACCGGTTTTTTTCAGAAGTCCGGATATATGTGAGTTTTAACCGGTAACGGCATAATTCACGCAGATCCCGGATGTCTGCCGGCGGGATAAAAGAAGCAACGACCAGATCCATGCGGAAGAGATTGGCGATGTGGATTGCGTCACGGAAATCCGTCTTTTTGCCCTTGGCCTGCTTCACATACTTTGGATGGGTTAGGATAGGCTTTAACCCATTGTGCTCCAGGATGTCGTAGACAGGGATCCAGTATTTCCCGGTTGATTCCATGCAGACATCCTGGACGCCATAGGAAGCGAACCATTCCGCCATCAGGCGGATGTCGCTGTTCGAAGCGGTGAACTGCCTGACATAAAAGACAGCGCTTAGGGATTCCCCGTCCGTGACACAGGCAGCCGCCATCAGGACAGATTTGTGCACATCGACAGCCCCGCAGACTGGGCGTTTGATGTCATTCGATGGTGATGTGATGACGCGCGTTCCATCATCAAGGGTTACGTTCTTCAGGCCATCGGAGGTGTAACGCCCCTCATCACAGGCCCGGAGTTTTGAGTGTTTATTAGAAGATGCCATAATACAAACCTCCATTCATGTTTGGGAGCAGAGCTGAAGGTGGTAACGGCATTGACTGCCATCCCTGCGGGAAACCATGCATATACACTGGTTATATTCATAAGTATCCGGGCTTGAAAGCGCCAATCGTTTGTGCAAAAGGGAAGGCTGCAACTTATAAAGATTCGGCTTCTGGGACTCCAGACGTTATGACGTGCTCTGTAGTATACCGATACCAGAACCAGTATAAAACAATAAAAGGAGAAACAGAAGCCCTCAAAAAGAATATATTTGCGTGACCGACATTCATCATCGTTTGTGCCGGGGCGCATACCAAAGAAAAACAAGAAGAAAAGCCGGGACGCGCCCCTGCATAATCACAAAGATGAAAGAAAAATTAACGATTAGAGAAAGTTTTAACCTGGGCAGGGGTTGGCACCTGATGATTTTCGCGATCCTTGCCATGTTAGTGACGAATGCGGGCGTCAATGACGGGCTCAATATTGCCCTGCCGGCGATCGCAGAGGGGTCTGGACTGGATTACGAGCTCTGTCTGAGTATGGGAACGGTGGCTGGGTTCGTAGGCGTGGCGATGATGCTTGTGATCGCAAAGTTCCGCGATCGGTTTGGCGGAAGGAAGTTAAGCGCGGCGCTGTTCATTATCTTCGGGCTTACCTTCTATTTCCTGTTTCTTCGTGCGACGAATATCGTGATGTACGCGCTGGCGCAATGTATCATGGTAAGCTGCGGGCAGGGATGTTTCTATCTGTGCACCGGTCCGATGCAGTCTGACTGGTTTCCGAAAAAGCGCGGAGTGGTAAATGGGATCAGTACGATCGGTGCGAATATAGGAACGGCGGTACTGGCTCCGCTGATGACATTCTTGCTTACGGTGGCAGACTACAGGACGAGCCTTGCGGCGTTCGCGGCGGCGGCGATCCTGCTGGCGGTCTATGAGTATGTGACGCTGCGGGACAACCCGATCGAGGCGGGGATGTACCCGGATAATGTGTCGAAGGAAGTATATGAGGCGGAATATAAGAATCTCTCGGAGCATGACGGATATGTCAGCGACTGGACGATCCCTAAGATGTTAAGGTGTAAGGAAGTATGGCTTGCGTCTGTCGTGCCGGGATTTATCACGTTGGGGCTTCTGGGCATTATTACACAGTTTGTCCCGAGGAATACGTCGCTTGGACTGTCGGACGGTGTTGCCATCTCGGCGATGACGGTGGCGGGGCTTGTAGGGATCGTGGGAAGTTATGCCATTGGTTTTATTGACACGAAGCTTGGGACGAAGAAGGCATGTATGATCTATTGCGGCATCTTTGCAGTTGGGATTCTGTTCAATCTGCTGGCAGAGGTCTGGCTTCCGTTCGTATATGTGTCCATCTTCATCGTAGGGTTCTCTCTTGGCGGAAGCACGAATATGTCGCTGTCATTTCCGGCGTCTATCTTCGGTGTGCTAGATTATCCGAAGGTGAACGGTGTGATCTTCCCGATCAATTATTGTATCGGGTGTCTGAATTTTGTAGTAAATGCGGTTGTTATGAAGGTGACCGGAAGCCTGACGGGCGCATATGTGGTGTATCTTGTACTGTTTCTACTGAATATTCTGATCGTTGCGAAGACAGAGGAAGGAAAGTGGGATAAGCTTAAGCATCCGGAGCTGATGAAGTAGGCGGATAGAAAGTTCGGATAGCATATGGATAAAAAGTATAGAAATAAATGAAAAGAAGAGAATGAAAAGAAGGGGCTGCCAGAGAATGGGATTTTCTGGAAGCCTCTTCTTTTGCTATCGGGGATCAGTGCGGAAAAATGCCGTCAACTCATCCCTGGTCTTCAGGAACTTCGTATCATTCGGATTGAAGCCCGGGTAATACAGTTCATTGATCAGCCGGAACACCAGTGTAGCGTCTTCCGGGCGGAGTGCCGCCATGATGACGGTACGGATCTTATAGGAGTTCCGTTTGATCCGGTGCTCTAAGGTTGCGACAGAGAGGCAGGTCCTGGCGCTTGGGATGAGGGAATACATCAGGACGATGCTTGGCTGAAAGGCGAAGGTCAGAAGGGATTCGCGCCGCAGGACCGCCGTAAGGTATTCCGGGGAGACGTAGCCGCTTTTGATGAAATCCATAGCAAGCATTTCGATCACTTCAAAATAATTCTCCGTATCGATCCGTTCATGCCAGAAGGCTTCTTCGAATAATTCCCCCAGGGATGGCAGCGAAGAGTGGTACAGGCGGTTCAGCTGTGTCTTTAATATATGTGCGTCCAGATTCTCATAGTCTGCCCGGGTCAGGAAAGGGGACACCAGCAGCGTCTCACAGCCGTGCCGGGAGGTGATCTCTTTGTCGGCGGTGGTGATCACCAGGTCTGTCTCCGAGAAATCAAAGTTATCCTTCATGTATACAGGCAGCAGTGCGGTCAGGTCGATGTAGCTCTTGTATTTGCTGAGCAGCCGCTGCTTTAAGTCCCAGGAGGACGGCAGGTTCAGCTGTGACATGATAACGGTCCGAAGCTTCGGCGCGGTCCGGTTCAGGTAGGCGAGGGCGCCGGAGATACAGAATGACAGGTACAGAAGCTCCGTGTGATCCAGATAAGAGCCGTAGTAATCGAGAGCCAGCGGCTGGATGGAGGAAGCGATCTCGAATTCGATCAGGAACTGAGAGCGCGTCACGTCGTTATGGGTCGGTATGTCGTTGAAATAATGCACCGGAAGATCCAGATAGCGGAGATACTGAAGCAGGATGATATAGAAGTCCTCGTTTCCTGAGAAATCTATATGATAAGTTGCGGCAATTTCTGCGATATAGGTATCCGCAAGCCGGATAATGTCTTCGGAGAAGTACCGGCTGACCGTACGCATATTCAGAAGCCCGGCGTCAAGCCGCTTGCTGCAGGATACGTGCAGATAGATGTCTTCGCGCTCGATGGGAGGAAAGCTTATGGATAATTTCTGTTCCAGGGAATCGAGCAGGGCGTCTGCGGCAAGTACGGCATCGGGATCTTTATAAGTCCTGGTCAGCGGCTCGGTCAGCGGATAGCCTTTGGAGAGCCGGTGATACATGATGACGACCGCCATATCCAGGTTGACCATGTTGACGTCTTCGATCTGGATGGCGTACCGTGTCAGGTGGAGATTGATCTCCCGCATGATCAGATTGACGACATCCTCATCCAGGTACTGATAGTGATAATAGGTATTTCCCCGGGCGTTGTAATTCCAGTTTTCCGAAAAGAGCCGGTTGAGGATGGCGCGGCGTTTCCGCTCGTTTTTCTCGAAATAAATAGCGTTCCGGCTGCGGAAGAACCGTATGTGGGGCTCGGGCAGGATGTATTGCTTACGGAGTGCGCCAAGGTCATGCTCCAGAGTGGTGCGGCTTACGAACATCTCGTCTTCCAGATCGTAGAGGTCAAGGGGTTCGTCATAGAGGCTGAGCTGGAACGCGATATGTCTGACACGCTCGTCCCGAGAGAGAAAGGAACTGCTTGCCTGACTTAACCTTTTCAGAGTATCGGGATCGTCTGCCTCAAGGAGATAGCCGATACTCCGCTTGGAAACGACTCGGATCCCGTAACTTCTCAGGGCGTCATTGATCTCGGTGATATCGTTGCGGATCGTCCGTGAAGAGACATGGAGATGGTTCGCAAGCTCTTCCCCGGTGGTGTAGAGTTTCCGGGACTTCAGATAGTGGAGCAGCTTGCGCTGCCTGAGAGATAACATGAGAGATTCCATCTTGACCTCCTTACATTTGAGAAAAATTTACTATAATGAAAATAATACGAGGGGGAGCGGGAGATGTCAATAGGGAAGCGGTGGTAAAATATTTCCTCTTTAAAGCGGAAAAAGGTTGTTTGATAGGAAGGCGGGGGCTGGTATAGAATAGCCTTAGAAAGCGAAGGAGGTATTCAAAATGAAATACGAAAAGATCAGAAAACAGGTATTAGAGGCTATTTTGGACGCAGTTGACCAGGGATTGATCAAGGGAACATCGGGAAATATTGCGTTAAGAGACGATGAAGAGGATGTAGTGGCGATTACCCCGAGCGGGATACCGTATAAGGGAATGACACTTGAGGATATTGCGATAGTTGATCTGGACGGAAAGTGGCTGGAAGGAAATTATAAGCCGTCCTCTGAAGTGCCGATGCACACGGCGGTGCTCCGCGCAAGACCGGATATCAAGGCTACGGTACATACGCACGCGATGTTCGCGACCATCATGGCAATGGGAGACGACGCAGAGTTAAAGCCGATCACGCCTCCGCAGTGTGAGTTCGTTCCGGTGGGGATCGTACCATTTACCATGCCGGGAAGCGACGAGGTGGCAGACAAGGTTGTGGAAGCACTTGGAACGGACGGAAGAGCGGTTCTTATCAAAAATCACGGAATGTTCTGCTGCGGCAAGAATATGAAGGCGGCTATGGCGGCTACGGAGTATACGGAAGAGATGGCAGTGACCACTTTATATGCGAAGATTCTTGGTACATACGAGCCGATGCCGGAGGAAGGCGTGCAGAAGATGAAGGAACTGATCGCGGCTGACCAGGCAGTGTAGGAAAGGGGAAGAGAGCAGATGGCAAGTGAATTTTTCGTAAGCAGTAACGTTGTGTTTGGCAGGGACTCCGTGAAGGAGCTGCCGAACATGCTGAAGGAATATGAAGCGAAGAACGTCATGGTAGTCTATGACGCAGGCGTTAAGATGGCGGGAATCGCCGAGAAGGTACTGGCAGAGGTTGAGAAGGCAGGGGTGAAGGTTACGGTCTTTGACGGTGTGATCCCCAATCCGACCAACGAAGTGGTAGAAGAAGCGGCTAAGATCGCCCACGAAGAAGAGATCGATGTGTTTGTCGCAGTAGGAGGCGGAAGCAGCATCGACCTTACGAAGGCAGTCAACATCCTGATGACGAATCCGGGACCGATCGGACAGTACGGCGGGATCGGCATGGTGAAGAAGCCGGTACTTCCGCTGATCGCGATCCCGACCACGGCGGGGACATCCAGTGAGATCACCAATGTGGTGGCGCTGACAGATACGGAGGCGGTGTGCAAATATGTGATCATCGACAATAAGATCGTTGCAAATAAGGTGATCGCCGATCCGGAATTTACGAAGACTATGCCGCCGTCTGTCACAGCGGCGACAGGTATGGACGCCATCACCCATGCGGTGGAGAGTTATATCTCCAATATGGCTACGCCGCTTACGGAATACCATTCTCTGAAAGGGCTCCAGATATTCTATAAGAATCTGCCGAAGGCTGTTGCGGATGGTTCGGATATGGAAGCAAGGGAACAGATGATGCTCGGCTGTATCATCGCAGGCTTTGGATTCTCCAATGCGAATCTGGGACTGGTTCATGGGATCGCCCACACGCTCAGCGCTCATTTCCATCTGGCGCACGGAATGGCAAATGCGACGGTGCTTCCGTATGTAATGGAATACAATGCAGACAGTTGCCCGCAGAAGATGATAGAGCTTGCCCGTGCGATCGGCCTTCCGGTATCCGGTAATGCAGACGAGGATAAGCTGCTTCTGGCAAAGGAGCTTCGGAAGCTTACGAAGGAGCTTGGGATCAAGACATTGTCAGAGCAGGGGATCGAAGAGAAGGATCTCGACATGCTGGCGGAGGATGTGCTGAAAGAACCTGTACTGAATTTCAATCCGAAGCAGGGCGTGACGAAGGAAGATGTGCTTGCGATCTTGCACAAGGCGATGTAAGAGCCGGGCTGTAAGAGCCGGCGATGAAGGAGCGTATATATGGAAAATAAATGTCAATGTAATAAGGGAAAGGAATTATATCCGCACTTATTCTCACCTCTGAGGCTTGGGAATATCCGGATGAAGAACCGGATCATCTGTGCGCCTACAAGTCCGAGCATGATCGATCTGAACGGCCACTTTACGCCGGAGATGATCGCTTATCTGGAAGAGAAGGCAAAGGGCGGTGCGGGAGTCGTTACATACGGGGAAGCTATCGTGCATTCCGTTACCGGAAAGTCCCACAACAAGCAGCTGCAGTTGGATGCCTTCGGCGTGCGACAAGGGATGACAGAGGCGGCAAGGGCGGTACATAATGCAGGCGCATATGCCAACATCCAGCTTTCCCACGGCGGAATGTACGGCGGGCTTGCCAGTGTCGGCGGCGACGTGGAGACCTGTTCGGTTGCTTATGGTCCCAGTGATATGACGATGCCGGCGGGCGAGGTAAAGGAGATGCCAAGAGAGCTGATCTATGAGATCATCGAGTCTTACGGGAAAGCGGCGAAGCTGTGCAAGGAAACGGGATTTGACATGGTACAGGTGCACGCGGCGCACGGCTGGCTGTTCTCACAGTTCTTGTCTCCGGTATGGAACCGGCGTACGGATGAGTTCGGCGGTTCTCTTGAAAACCGTGCGAGGTTCTTTACGATGGCAGTGGATGCGGTAAGGAAAGCGGTTGGTCCGTTGTTCCCGATCGAGGCGCGTATCTCCGGAGATGATTTTACGGCAAACGGACTGGGGCTTGCGGATTGCATCCGTGTGGCGGAGATGATCGATGATAAGGTGGATCTGATCAATGTTTCCTGCGGAAATCATGAAGACCCGGATGTGTTCTGCCGGACACATCCGTCCGCATTCTATCCGCGCGGGGTGAATGTATATCTGGCGGCGGAGATCAAGAAGCATGTGAAGACTCCGGTTGCCTGCGTAGGTTCCTTGAATGACCCGGCACAGATGGAAGAGATCCTGGCAAGCGGGCAGGCAGACGCGGTGGAGATTGGGCGTGCAAGCCTTGCCGATCCCTATCTCCCGGCAAAAGCCCTGGCAGGCTGTGCGGATGATATCACGCCATGTCTTAGGTGTTATGAATGCTTCGGCGCAACCGGAGAACTGGAGATGGTGAAGTGTGCGGTGAACCCGACGATGGGAGAGCAGTTAGCGGCAAAGCTTCCCAAAGAGAAACCGGAGCGCGTCAAGAGAGTTCTGGTGGCGGGAGGCGGCCCTGCAGGAATGGAAGCTGCCATTACCGCGGCAGGAAGAGGGCATGCGGTAACGATCGTGGAGAAGTCGGGGCGGCTCGGCGGCAATCTGCACCCTGCGGGAGCGGCGTATTTTAAAGAGGATATCAGGAAACTGATCTGCGTGTTAGAGAAGAGAGTAGAGCGCGCGGGTGTGAAGGTGATCCTGAATACGGAGGTCACACCGGATTATGTGAAGGGATTCGCACCGGATGTCCTGTTCGTGGCGATCGGCGCCAATGAGCTTCGTCCTCCGATCAAGGGGATCGAGTCCGAGCATGTGGTCATGGCGATCGACGCAGAGCTTCATCCTGAGAAATTAGGACAGAAGGTTGCGGTTATGGGCGGAGGACTTGTGGGCGCAGAAGGCGCGGTAGGTTTCTGTCATGAGGGCAAAGAGTGTACGGTCATTGAGATGAAGCCGGTGATCGCGGAAGAAGTGAATTCTTTCTACCGAGGAGGTCTTATGCCGGAAGTAGAGAAGTCAGCGAAATGTTTTGTGAATACGAAGGTAAAAGAGATCGTTCCGGAAGGCGTGTTATGTGAGCGTGACGGAGAAGAATTCACAGTGGAGGCGGACACGGTGGTCTGTGCGCTGGGGTTCCGGTCTCCGTATGAGAAGGTGGATGAACTTGCGGATCTGGCGGAGGAATCCTATATCATAGGGGACTGCAAGAAGGTAGGAAAGATCTACGATGCGATGAATACGGCATATTATAGTGCATTACGGGTGTAAGAGAAAGAGCGGCGCTTGGCGCGTAGATTCAAGATATAAAAGTCAGGAGGAGATCAGAGATGAAGAAGCAATTAGTTTTGTGTACACAGCTTCCGGAAAAGAGGATGGAAGAGATCCGGGAATATTGTGATGTTACGATTGCCGGTGAATTAAAGCATGGTAAGGGAAATGTTACGGAAGAGGTGGTCCGTGAGGAATGTAAGGGGTATGAGATCGTAGTGTTAGGCGACGAGAACGCAGGATCGGATACCCTTGGCGAATGGATCGATTCCGGCATGAAGTTTATCGGCGTGGCGAAGGGGACTCCGGTGACGGTAGATAATGAGACGCTTAAGAAGGCAGAGATTCCGTTGTCCTATACGCCGGGAAGGAACCGTGTGGCGGTAGCGGAATTCAACATCGGATTGATGCTTGCAGTTTCAAGAAAGTTGGCGCTGTCGGCAGCCGGGCTCCAGAAAGGGGAACACTTAGGCGAGCCGATGGAAGATATCTACGATGTGCCGGATGTTAAGAATGTCATCTGGGGTCCTCTGGATGAGAATCATCCTTTTACAGATTATGGGATCGGGTTCGAACTGTATGGAAAGAAGCTTGGAATCGCAGGCTACGGCGCTATCGGACGGGAGGTTGCCGTGAGGGCGAAAGCATTTGGCATGGAGATCCTGGCATATGACCCGTATATGCTTGCGGAGAAGATCGAAGCGGACGGCGCCAGGGCGGTAGATCTCGGCACGATGCTTGCCGAAAGCGATATGGTAAGTATTCATCTTCCGGTGGTGGAGTCGACGAAGGGGATCGTGAATAAAGACTGGTTCTCGAAGATGAAGCCGACGGCGATCCTGATCAACACGGCGAGGGCGGCGGTCATTGACCAGAAGGACTTTGTAGAAGCGCTTCAGAACGGAACCATCGGAGGAGCGGCGATCGACGTGTACTGGAAGGAGCCGGTTCCGGCAAATCATCCGCTGCTTTCTATGAGAAATGTGGTATGTACGCCGCACATGGCGGGGCTTACCACAGATGTGGATAACTGGTCCGGAGAAATGATGTCGCAGGAAGTGCTGGCGTACTTAAGAGGTGAGGAACGCAAGTATATCTGGAAGAGATAATGTACTAGAAAGTTATAGACTATTTAAGAAGGAGACGTAAGAAAATGGGAAATGAAAGAAATAAGAAGGTAATAGCGGCGGGCCTGCTGGTGATGTCACTTACAATGGCATGTAACAGCGCCCTGGCGCCAATCCTTGCGGAGGTGGGCAAGTTCTTTCCGGATGCAGGAGATTCGGCGATCCAGATCGTACTGACACTCATTAACCTGACAACATTACCGGCGATGATCCTGGAGCCTATGCTGGAGCCAAAGATCACGAAGAGGGATATCGCAGTGATCGGTACGGCGCTTATGCTGCTCGGCGGCTTGATGCCGCAGGTA
Organism: Dorea sp. 5-2; assembly: GCF_000403455.2. Classification (GTDB taxonomy): domain Bacteria; phylum Bacillota; class Clostridia; order Lachnospirales; family Lachnospiraceae; genus Sporofaciens. The sequence goes on from NZ_KE159792.1 coordinate 218,576, forward strand.
CTCAACAGCCAGCTCTGGATGCTGTATGCGGCAAGTATCGTGATCGGCGTAGGTCTTTCCTTTGTAGTAGTAACAAGCTCTTCTCTGATATCCGATTACTTTACCGGTCTTGACAAGTCCAGAGTCATGGGCTTCCAGTCTATATTTGTAAGTATCGGCGGAACGATCATTGCCAAGGGCTCGGGGATCCTGACGGCAATGGCAGGATGGAAGAGAGGATATCTGGTATTCCTGATCGCCCTTCCGATCATTATCATCATCCTTTTGACGGTACCGAAGGGCGAGACGACGCCCAAAGCGGAAAAAGGAGAGAAATCAGGCGTCTCAGGAAGCATGGTATACTTTGGAGCGCTCTGCCTGATCACGGGGATCTTCGTTGCAACCTTTAACACGAATATCGCAATGTACATCGACCGCAAGGGGATCGGCGACGCCAGTACGGCAGGAACGGTTGCGTCTATCATGCAGGTGATCGGGATCATCGGAGGCCTTATGCTTGGATTCGTTGTAAAGACCTTCAAGCGGTTCACCATCGGAGCTTCGATCCTTGTGATGGCGGCAGGTACGGCTCTGGTAGGCATGACGACAAGTTTCCCGATGATCTGTGCAGGAGCAGTATTGGTAGGGATCGGATTTGCCATCCGAAACCCGGGCGCGGTTACGTTTGGAGCCAATATGGTTCCGGCGGCGCAGGCGTCCCTTGCGATCGCGATCATCTCTGCAACCTATAACGTAGGAAACTTTATCTCCGCATATGTGGTGAATCCGGTGGCAAATATGCTGGGAGAAGATATCGCGAATCGGTTCATCGTGTCTGCGGCAGCGTTGGCGGTAATCGGTATCGTGGCTTGTGTGAAGGCGCCGACGACAGACGCCCAGGCGTTGGATTCACAGAATTAGTAAAAGTCCGGAAATGTGCGCAGATTTTGCACAGAGTTAGGAATTAGATGAGCAAACCGCGCAGATCCATGCAGAGTATAGTGGAAGGATGATGAGATCTACAACTATATTCGGCGGGATCTGCGCGGTTTTTAGCGGTTGGGGATCTCAACAGTCCATATAATAATTATAGTGATAACGGACTGTATAAGGAATATTTTTCTCTTTTAATTTTTGGTCAATAATTTCTTTATTCCGATCATTTTCCATCAGGTTAATGGTCTGCATCAGCCCGTCTGCAACATCCTTAAATTGTTCCGCCGGAATTCCCACCGCCATTTCTTCGTCTTTCCATCCGGCTCTATGTCTTGTGCCTATACAAAGAAGAGATAGGTTCATGTCTTTTAAAATATATGGACGTCCGGTGCATTCCAGACAGACAGCCTGATTGCCGATAAGATTCACGGATTTTGGCATACCATAGTGATAGGCGTATCCCTGAACGATCCGCATACAGTTGTATGGACTGGAGATGATTAAAATAACATCGGGAAAATCATGGAATTGTTCGATCGGTGCGGTTAAGATCCCGTACTGTTCTTCGTCTGCGTATACCAACTCTTCCCGTACGGTTCTGGAAAGTTCGGCATCTTTATACAGCCCTAGCCTGGACCAGTTTGCGCCGTGATCATTATACAGCTCGGCGGATTCGATACCGAGCGCCCGAGGAGCGCTTCTGCACAGAAAATCTTCATTTCTGGCTTTTATCCGATTCCCGTTTGTTGCCGCCGCGATCATCTGGCAATAGTTTATGGGACGTTTTAGGACTGCGGCGTCGGCAGTTTCAAATTGAGCGGCATCTTTAAGGTGTTTGACGCCGACCGCTTTCCTGTCTAATTCCAGGGTGCAATACAGCTGATCAACGGCGTTTTTCCATTTTTCGTTCATAATATCTTATTCCTCAACCTGTTCGTCGCTGGTATAAAATTCAAATACGTTCGGGAAAACCTCGTCGATCGCTGCCTGAACTTTCGGGTCGCGCAGGCATTCTGCCATAGCGACCGCCCAGTCGGATGCAGCGTCTTCGGCATTTGCGATCACACCCATAGGATAATTGATCATAACTTCATCTCTTATTAGATAAGAAGAAGGATCTTTTCCGGATGCGGACATATGGGTGAACCAACAGCAAGCGGCTGCCATGTCATCAAGGGCGGTTACCGTTTGCGCCTGTTCCATCTCGATGATCTCCAGGTTCTTAGGATTTTCAGTAATATCGGCGACAGTTACGAACTCTACATCGTCAGAAAGTTTGATCAGGCCGGCGGTCTCCAGTATCTTCAGAGATACATCCTCGTTTGTAGCATCGTTCATAACGGCGATCTGTGAACCATCCGGAATATCGTCGATGGATTCATATTTTTCAGAATATAATCCTATGCCTGTGAACATACCATAGGGTTTTACCATATCAAGATCCGCGCCGTTATTTTCGTTATAGCTTTGTACGAATTTCTTCTGCTGTCCGAGGGAAATGTCGGTCTCCCCGCTTGCACAAGCCTCAAGGCACACGGGATTGGAATCGAAAGCGATGAATTCTGTCTTGTATCCCATTGCTTCGTATTTTTCCTTGAAGGCTTCATAAAAAACCTCAGACACAGACGCCGTACCGGCAATCTTGATCACTTTTTCTTTGCTTTCGCTTTTGGTTTCCTCCTGGGTGTTTTCAGATACCTGAGATGATGCTTCGTTTGTTTCTTTGGAGTTGTTCTGGCATCCCATCAGCAAGGCGCTGAGCGTCGCCGCAGAAAGAAGTGCTCCAAATAAACGTTTCCTTACATTGTTTTTCACTTTTTGTTCCTCCGTAGTTAAATTATTTTGTGAGTTTATATAACTTGTTGCCGATTCCCTGGATCAGCAGTACAAGAAATATCAATAAGATTACGATGAAATACATGATCAGATGATCAAACCGCTGATAGCCGTAAGACAGCGCTACGGCGCCTAGTCCGCCCGCACCGACGGCGCCTGCCATTGCAGAAGTGTTCAGCATATTGATGAGCATGATCGTAAAGTTTGATATCAGTACGGGGAGAGCTTCCACGAGCATCACTTTGAAGATGATCTGGAGCTTGGAAGCACCTATGGAGCGCGCCATTTTTATTAATTGCGGATCGACCGTGTTTAGAGAGTTCTCTGTCATCCTGGTGGCAAACGGCGTACTCCCCAGTGTGATAGCAAAAATAGCGGCGTTAACGCCTATCTTGGTCCCTATAAAAATTCTGGTGAGAGGTGCGACGGCGACGATCAGGATCATCATCGGAAACGAGCGGACGATGTCGGTCACTTTTCCAAGGATTCCATGTAAGAGCGGATGAGGCGAAAGGCCATCGTCCGCCGTTGTGACTAAAATAATCCCGAAAAAAATCCCAAAAAAAATAGAAAGCGCCGCAGATATGAAGACCATCTTCAAGGTATCGCCTATCGCCGGAATGATCACGGTAGGGAGATAGCGGACCAAATTAGAATTCTTTAACATAAGACTGAGCTGTTCCATTTAATAACCTCCGGTAATCTTATATTTCATACCCTGTGCATCAAGGTACTCTCTGCATTTTGCAAGTTCGCCTATATCTAGCGTAATAGAGACTTTTCCTTCGTCTTCACCGAGAAGCGCCTTTAATTGTCCGGGCTTATTTCTGAAAATCTCTCGAACGCTGCCTAGAAGAGATACGCTGCCATTTTCTAGGATCGCCATCCTTTGACAGATATTTTGGACAACGGACATCTCATGAGTCACTACGATAATGGTGATCTTGAATTGTTCTTGCAGGCTTTTTAGAAGCTCCAAAATAGAGGCGGTCGATCTGGGATCTAATGCGGAAGTACATTCATCACAAAGTAAATAGCGGGGATTCATGGACAGCGCCCTGGCAATGGCGACTCTTTGTTTCTGTCCGCCGCTGAGTTCTGCCGGACGGCAGTATAGCTTGTCCTGTATTCCGGTTAGTTCGGCAAGATGTTCCACGCGATCTTTGATATCCGTCTTAGAATAATTCCAGCATTCCATAGGAAGAGAGATGTTATGAAAGACATCTTTTCTGCCTATCAGAGAAAAATTCTGAAAGATCATTCCCATATTTTTCCTGAATTTCCGTATTTCGAACTCTGTTAGATCTTCCAGGTGTATTCCGTCTATAGTAATGCTGCCTGACTGGTATTTTTCTAAACCGATCAGGCAGTTTAACAGGGTTGATTTTCCCACTCCGCTGGGTCCGACTATACCGAAAACTTCATTATCTTGGATCGTGAGGCTGATATCAGTCAAAACCGGCGTATCTTGAAATGATTTCGTTACTTTCATTAGTTCGATCAAAATATTTTCCTACTTTCTGCAGCATTTGGCGTCTCTTCGTTGGATTACTCTATATTTAAAATATAGAGTGACGCTCATTACTGAGTATCTTATACCAGATAATATATAAAAAATCAAATTGAGATTTTTTATATATCGAGATGATATATTATGGTTTTCTATATACCATCGTATTGTAGAGCGTGTGTTTAACATACTCCCATATATCCAAATGTGTCTCAGCCAAACTTAGTTTTTCAATTTCATTTTTGTCAAAAAATCGAAGTTCTTTGGATTCTTCACTACATATCAGTGAATGGAAGTCTTTGACTTCTACACGATATAAAGCAGTTACTATTCTGACAATGTTCCCGTCTGGATATTCTGCAATTCTATATGGATAAGAAAACACATTCAATAATTGTATACATTGCGTTTCTAAACCGGTTTCCTCTAATATTTCTCTTTGTACGCACTGCTCTAGAGACTCCTGCATTTTCATGCCTCCGCCGATAAATGCCCAACGTTCTGAATCTGTTCTTCTTTCTAATAAAATTTTATTTTCATTTCTTATAATACCTACGGCTCCAATATGTATTGGCTTATTAGGTTTTGGTGCATTCTCTGAATGATAAAATTTGGTTTCCATTATTCTCCTTCCTGTTGCGGGTGTCGGTGAGTAACACATAAATTATAGCATATTATCCAATGCTCTTGTGCATATTCTCCTTATCTGGTTTCACGCTTATTATTATCGTATACTGGGTTGACGAATATTAGTGTTACAGGTATACTTTTTTACATAATGCGGAAAAAGTGTCTATAAAAGCTTATATATGGTCAGAAAAAATGTGATCATAAAGTGAGATATGGTCAGAAAAAATGTGATCATAAAGAAGTGAAAGCATATGTGGGTTTGGAAAGGAGGACGCCTGAATGAAACGTTATGCAATGGAGAAGCTGATCTCCTGGAAACAAAAGGAGAACAGGAAGCCGATGCTTCTAAAGGGGGCAAGGCAGGTCGGAAAGACATGGCTGATGAAAGAGTTTGGAAGGCTCAGCTTCAAAAAGACAGCATATATTACATTTTACAATAATCAAAGGATGAAAAGAGTGTTTGACAGTGATTATGATATTCAAAGGATTATCATGAATATTAATATAGAGGCACATCTGGAGGTTACACCGGAGGATACTTTGATTATTTTTGATGAGATCCAAGAGGCGCCCCGAGCCTTAGAGGCTTTAAAATATTTCTGTGAGAATGCACCGGAATATCCTGTGATCGCGGCAGGCTCGTTGTTAGGGGTTGCGATCCATGGAGGAGTGTCATTTCCGGTGGGGAAGGTGGATACGTTGGAACTGTATCCTATGAATTACCGTGAGTTCCTGGAAGCGGTGGGTGAAGAGCAATTGGCTTGTCTGATTCCGGAAAAGGATTATGAACTGATGAGCAATTTCCGGGATAAGTATATATTCTGGTTGAAGAATTATTATTATGTCGGCGGTATGCCGGAGGTGGTCGGACTTTTTCGTGAGCACAAAGATTATGCGCAGGTGCGCGCATTGCAGACGTCCATACTGGAACAGTATGAGGCGGATTTTGGGAAGCATGCATCTGCCGGGGATCTTGCAAGAATTCGAATGGTCTGGAATTCGATTCCGATGCAGCTTGCGAAAGAGAATAAGAAGTTTTTCTTTGGGCAGATTAAGCAAGGGGCACGTATGAAAGAGTTTGAGCTTGCGATCGAGTGGCTGTTGGATTGCGGATTGATCCAAAAGGTGTATCGTGTTAACAAACCGGCTATGCCATTAAAGGCATATATAGACTTCAGCGCGTTCAAGTTGTTTATCGTAGATATAGGACTTCTTGGGGCGCTGAGCGAGTTGGATGCGGAGACCATCCTGGAAGGCAGTGACATTTTTACGGAATTTAAAGGTGCTTTGTCTGAGCAGTATGTGCTGCAACAGATCGTATCAGGGACAGGATATACTCCATATTATTATGCAGGAAATAAGTCTACTTATGAGATGGATTTTATGGTTCAGAAAGGCAGGGCGATCGTTCCGGTAGAGGTGAAAGCGGAAGCGAATCTGCATGCGCAGAGCCTGAAAATATATTGTAGGAAATACGAACCAAAATATGCGGTACGTATTTCTATGTCGGATTACAGAGAACAGGAATGGATGACAAACCTGCCACTGTATGCTGTTGAGAATTTGTAATTTTTAATTGACAAACCGCCGAAAAAAGAGTATCATCAGTTATGGAAACAGATAATTTAATAATGTAGACTTTCTCTTATTCAGAGCAGTGGAGATACAAAGGATCTGTGAAGCTGCGGCAACCCCCGTTACGGGAAGGTGCCAACCTGAGCGAGTAATCGAACAATAAGAGGATTGGTTTATGAGATATAAAGCAGTCCGCTTGGCGTGGATTGCTTTTTTGATTGTATTACTCAAAAATCAGCACAAAGAACGATAAAGAGAGAGATACTACATCAGAATGAAAAGGAGTGGAAATCAATGGAAAAACATTTATTTACATCAGAGTCAGTTACAGAAGGACATCCGGATAAGATGTGCGACCAGATCTCGGACGCCATTTTGGATGCCCTGATGGAGCAGGACCCCATGAGCCGTGTGGCGTGTGAGACCAGTACGACGACCGGGCTTGTCCTTGTGATGGGTGAGATCACGACAAAAGCGTACGTAGACATCCAGAAGATCGTAAGAGACACGATCAAAGAGATTGGTTATGTGCGCGGGAAATATGGGTTTGACGCAGAGACCTGCGGCGTACTGACGGCGATCGACGAGCAGTCCAGTGATATCGCCATGGGCGTTGATAAGGCGCTGGAGGCAAAGAATAACCAGATGTCAGACGCGGAGATCGAGGCGATCGGCGCGGGAGACCAGGGGATGATGTTCGGGTATGCGACGGACGAGACGCCGGAGCTCATGCCGTATCCGGTAGCACTGGCACACAAGCTTTCCAGAAGACTTGCAGAGATCAGGAAGGACGGCACACTGCCGTACTTAAGGCCGGACGGGAAATCCCAGGTGACGGTTGAATATAATGAAGAAGGGGTTCCGACAAGGCTTGACGCGGTAGTTCTGTCCACACAGCATGATCCGGATGTTACCCAGGAGCAGATTCATGAGGATATCAGGAAATATGTATTCGACGCAGTGATCCCGGCAGAGATGGTGGATGAGGAGACCAAGTTCTTCATCAATCCGACCGGACGGTTTGTGATCGGCGGGCCCCATGGCGACAGCGGGCTTACCGGGCGCAAGATCATCGTGGACACTTACGGCGGAATGGCGCGTCACGGCGGCGGTGCATTCTCCGGAAAGGACTGCACGAAGGTTGACCGTTCCGCGGCATACGCGGCACGTTATGTTGCAAAGAATATTGTGGCGGCGGGGCTTGCGAAGAAATGTGAGATCCAGTTGTCTTACGCGATCGGCGTGGCGCATCCGACGTCTGTCATGGTGGATACTTTCGGCACGGGCAAGATCAGCAATGAGAAGTTAGTGGAGATGATCCGTGAGAATTTCGATCTGCGTCCGGCAGGAATCATCCAGATGCTGAATCTGAGAAGACCGATCTACAAGCAGACAGCGGCGTACGGACATTTCGGCCGCACCGACCTGGATCTGCCTTGGGAGAAGACCGACAAGGCTGAGCTTTTGAAGAAATATTTATAAAAATTTTAGAATAGTTTATGGGCGCTTTGCTGTGAAGCGCCCTTTTTCGTGCTATACTTTATGTATTGTGGTGTATTGTCTATTGTGGAGGCAAGAAGATGAAGTTAAAGACAAGGCTGATCATAGCTTTTCTGACGGTTATCTTGATCCCGGTTCTTCTGGCGGTTATGCTGGCATGTCTGTTTGGGAAATATCAGATGAGTGCAATAGAAAAGACCTATGAGATCACCGGGATGACGACGGAGAATCTGGCGAATTCTGTCGCGGTGATGTCAAGGCTTACGGAGAAAGCGTACAACGAGCTTGACCAGATGGTATCGAAGCATCCCGGAAAGATGGAGGATGTGACTTTTCTGGACGAATTCAACCAGAAGATCGAGAAGAAGAAGGCGTATCTTCTGGTACGCAAGAATAATGTGCTGATCTATGTGGGGACGGATATGGAAGAAGCTGAGCCTGTCATCACACAGCTTCCGGGATTTGGGGATTCGGAGCTGAGTTCTGAGAACGGGCTGTATCTTGGCGGAGATGCACAGGCGCTTGTGAAGCAGGTAGATTTCCGCTACCCGGATAATAAGGAAGGCAGTGCATTTGTTGTTGTGAGTGTGCGCGGTGTGATCCCGGAGGTGGAGCGGCTGTATCTGGATATGGTCGTGGGGATGATCATGGTGCTGGTTCTGACGGCGGGGGCACTGATCTTCTGGATACATCGGGGTATCATGGGACCGTTGATGAAGATGCAGGCGGCGGCGCAGAAGATCAAGGACGGTAATCTGGACTTTGAGCTTGAGGCAGAGACGGATGACGAACTCGGCAGATTGTGCCAGAGCCTGGAGGAGATGCGCAGGCGCCTGCAGGATAACGCAGAGGAAAAGATTAAGTTTGATAAAGAGAATAAAGAGCTGATCAGCAACATTTCCCATGATCTTAAGACGCCCGTCACAGCGATCAAAGGATATGCGGAAGGGATCATGGACGGAGTTGCGGATACGCCGGAGAAGATGGAGCGTTATATCCGGACGATCTATAATAAGGCGAGCGAGATGGATACGCTGATCAATGAGCTGACGCTGTATACCAAGATCGATACGAACAGGATCCCTTATAATTTCAATACATTATCGGTGGAGGCGTATTTTGAAGACTGCGCGGAGGATCTGTCTGTGGAGCTGGAATCCAGAGGCGTGGAGTTCGGATACTTTAATTATGTGGAAGCCGGCGTGAAGGTTATCGCTGATGCGGAGCAGATTAAGAGAGTCGTCCATAACATTGTGAATAATTCGCTGAAATATATGGATAAGCCGAAAGGGAAGATCAATCTCCGGGTCAAGGATGTGGGGGACTTTGTACAGGTTGAGTTAGAGGATAACGGAAGAGGGATCGCGGCAAAAGATCTGCCCAATATATTCGATCGTTTCTACCGGACGGATGCTTCGCGCAATTCCTCAAAGGGAGGAAGCGGGATCGGGCTTTCGATCGTGAAGAAGATCATCGAGGAGCACGGAGGCAAGATCTGGGCGACCAGCAGAGAAGAGACAGGGACGACGATGTATTTCGTTCTTAGAAAATATCAGGAGGTACCGGCATATGAGTAAGATATTGATAGTAGAAGACGAAGAAGCGATTGCGGATCTGGAAAAGGATTATCTGGAATTGAGCGGATTCCAGGTTGAAGTGGCGAACGACGGGGCGACCGGGCTTAGGAAGGCGTTGGATGAAGATTATGATATGTTTATCCTGGATCTGATGCTGCCGGGGATCGACGGATTCGATATCTGCCGTCAGGTCAGGGATGTGAAGAATACACCGATCATCATGGTGTCGGCGAAGAAGGATGATATTGATAAGATCCGGGGGCTTGGGCTTGGAGCGGATGATTATATGACGAAGCCTTTCAGCCCCAGCGAGTTGGTGGCGCGTGTGAAAGCGCATCTGGCAAGATATGACCGTCTGACCGGAAGCGCGATGGAGGCGAATAAGGTGATCGAGATCCGGGGGCTTAAGATCGACACAACGGCGAGACGGGTTTGGATCAATGGAGAAGAGAAGACGTTTACCACGAAGGAGTTCGATCTGCTGACCTTCCTGGCAGGACATCCGAATCATGTGTATACAAAGGAAGAGCTGTTCCGTGAGATATGGGACATGGAGTCGATCGGAGATATCGCGACGGTGACGGTGCATATCAAGAAGATCCGCGAGAAGGTGGAGATGGACACCTCAAATCCCCAGTATATAGAGACCATATGGGGCGTTGGATACCGTTTTAAAGTGTAGAGGAAATCTAATAAGAGGTGTTCATCTGGTTATAAATGGTGTATAATCATTCTTAGCAAGAGAATTGTCCGAAATAGGATCGGTCAGAAGAACCGGTCAGTTGGTTCGGACAGGATAGGAGGAACAGACATGTTAAAAGGAAAGGTAGCGGTTGTCACAGGCGGTACAAGAGGGATCGGCTATGCAGTTGTGAAGAAGTACCTGGAGAATGGCGCGAAGGTTGTGTTATTCGGTTCCAGAGCAGAGACGGTGGAGAAAGCGCTTTCATCATTGAAGGCGGAGAACAGCGGCTGGGAAGTAGAGGGAGATTATCCGGATCTTTCCGATGCCGAGGCGGTGAAAGCTGCGATTCTTAAGGTAAAGGAAAAGTTTGGCAGGATCGATATCCTGGTTAATAATGCGGGGATTTCCGACAGTACGAAGGTTGAAAATTATGCCGAGGGACAGTTCGAGAAGGTTATGCAGCTGAATGTCAACGCGCTGTTTCATTCGATCCAGCCGGCGGTTGCGGTCATGAGAGAACAGGGCGGCGGATGCATCCTGAATACGAGCTCCATGGTAAGTATCTCCGGACAGCCGGGAGGCGTGGCATATCCGACAAGTAAATTTGCCGTAAACGGCATGACGCTTTCTCTTGCGAGAGAACTTGGACCGAGCAATATCCGCGTAAATGCTGTTGCTCCGGGAATTACCAAGACGGATATGGTAGCGGCTCTGCCGGAACAGATGATCCAGCCGATGATCGGCGCGATCCCGCTCCGCAGGATCGGTGAGCCGGAGGATATCGCGAATGCATTCCTGTTCCTGGCGAGTGATATGGCAAGCTATGTAACGGGAGAAGTATTATCTGTGGACGGAGCGATGCGGGCATAAAAGGGGCTGCGGCAGGTATTTTGCCGCAGCTCCTTTCTTACTCCGCATGGATCAGGCTTCGGACCGCCTCGACGGCGATGCGGATCGCTGTATCGGTGTCGTGGACAACAGGATTGTCAAGCCCGGCTTTTTCACGTTCCTGATTCGCCATTACGAGGAAGCAGGAGCCGACTCTTACATGCAGGCTGCTGGCGGCGACGAACAAGGCGGCGGATTCCATCTCGGAGGCAAGACAGCCTAAGCGTTTCCATGCCTCCCATTTGTTCAGCAGCTCATAGCTTACCGGTTTCGTCTGCGGGGAATGCTGCCCGTAGAAGGAATCCTTGCACTGCACCACGCCCACGTGGTAAGTCTGTCCAAGCTTTTTTGCCGCGTCGGTCAATGCGTTTACGATCCCGATATCCGGTACTGCAGGGAATTCGATGGGAGCGTATTCTCGGCTGGTTCCTTCCATTCTTATGGCTCCGCTTGCGATGACGATATCGCCGCTCTTGACCTCGGTCTGCATCCCTCCGCAGGTACCGATCCGGATGAAAGTGTCCGCGCCTGCCATCACCAGTTCCTCCAGGGCGATCGCAGTTGACGGCCCGCCGATACCGGTCGACGTTACGCTTACTTTTATTCCGTCCAGATACCCGGTATAGGTGACGTATTCCCGGCTGTCGGCGATCAATTCTGCCTGATCGAGATATCGGGCTATCTTCTCACATCGTTTGGGATCCCCCGGCATGATGACATATTTGCCGACATCTCCTTCTCCTGCCTGGATGTGGTATTGTTTGCCTGCGTTTTCTGAATAATTCATAAAGTGTTCCCCCTTTCTTACACCAATTGGATCAATGAATGTAAATTATAAATCTATTATACAGGGAGGCAGGCGAAAATCAAAAGAATAATTTAAAAATTTTGTATAATATTACAACAGGATGTTCTTGCCGTATTCCGGGAATGCCACTATAATGTTTATAAATATAATTCAGGCGTGTTTGAAGATTATGTGGGAGATGGATATAGAATGATTACAAGTACGGCAAATACGAAAGTAAAGCATCTCGTGAATCTGCGGAAGAAGCGGAAAGCAAGAGACGGGGAACATGTATTTCTGGCGGAAGGGCTGCGCATGTTCCGAGAAGTGCCTGCCGCTATGCTTAAGGAAATCTATGTTACGGAGACATTTTACAAAAAGGAGCGGGGCATAATAAGACAGCTCCTCTCTGAAAGCGGAAAGAACGGGATCGTATTGGAATTATTGTCAGATACGGTGTTTGAATATGTGTCGGATACGAAGACGCCGCAGGGGATCCTGTGTGTGGTGGAACAGATGGATCATGCCATGGAAGAGGTGACGGGCGGAACCTGTCCGCATATCATGGTGCTGGATCATCTGCAGGATCCGGGGAATCTGGGAACGATCTTCCGGACTGCGGAAGGAGCGGGCGTCACAGGGATCCTTATGGACAGGGAGTGTGTGGATATCTATAATCCGAAGACGATACGTTCGACGATGGGGTCTGTCTATCGGATGCCCTTCTGTTATGCGGACGATCTGGCGGGAGCGGTCAGACGATTGCAGGAAGCCGGAATCCGGATCTATGCGGCGCATCTTAAGGGAACGAGAGATTACGATGAAGAGGATTACGGCAAGCCGTGCGCATTCCTGATCGGCAATGAAGGGAATGGGCTTACGCCTGAGATCGCGGAACTGGCGGACACCTATATAAAGATACCTATGAAGGGAAAGGTGGAATCTCTGAACGCGGCAATCGCAGCCTCCGTGTTGATGTTTGAGGCTGCAAGGCAGAGGCGCCGGATGTGACCGAAGGGTGTTAAGCAAGAATACATGAACAAGGGGAAAGGGGAAGATTGAATGGAACTTGCCATTGATATCTCGAAAGAATATGGTCTGGTCCTGGACGGCGGAGGCGCGCGCGGCGCATATCAGATCGGCGCGTGGAAAGCCCTTGCGGAGGCTGGCGTGAAGATCAATGCCGTGGCGGGGACGTCTGTGGGAGCGCTGAACGGGGCATTGATCTGTATGGGTGATATCGAGAAGGCTGAGGATATCTGGAAAAAGATGACATTCTCGTCCGTCATGGATGTGGACGACGCGTGGATGGATCGGCTTTTCAACAAGGAGATCACGATAAAGGAATTCCTAAGTGAGAGCCGGAAGAAGCTAAAAGACGGCGGGGTAGACATTACGCCGCTTCGGGAGCTGATCCATAAGACTGTGGACGAGCAGGCGATCAGAGATTGTGGGAAGGAGTTCTGTCTGCTGACATTTTCCCTGTCGGAATTCAGGGAGTTGGATCTTAGTATCGAAGATATCCCGGAGGGATTTCTGGAAGATTTCCTGTTGGCGAGCGCCTATCTGATCGGATTCAAGAATGAACGGATCCGGGGAAAGAAATATATCGACGGCGGCGTGGTGAATAATGTGCCGTTGAGTTCTCTGGTAAAAAGGGGATACGAAGACATTATCGAGATACGCATCTACGGACCCGGCAGAGAACCGCGCGTGCGTATGCCCAAAGAGAGCGAGAAGTATGAGATCGCGCCGAGGGTGAAGCTTGGGAGTATCATCGAGTTCTCGGGAAAACGCAGCCGGCAGAATCTGATGATCGGATATTATGACGCTAAGAGGATGCTGTATAGCCTGGAGGGGACGATCTATTATCTGGAGCAGACCCATGGGGAGGAATATTATGAACGCCTTCTCGGAGATATGAGGGAGATAGAGAAGGCGGAGATCGCATTTGTCTTAAAACTGCCTCTGGGGTATTCGGACAAAGAATTGTTCCTGGGAATGTTGGAGGCGTCGGCGAAATTATTGCAGATTCCCAAATATCAGATATACACAGTTGACCAATTATGTGATATGGTATATAAGAAATATGAAACTTTGAATGATCAGATGAACCTTCCGAGGTTCGTACATGTACTGACAGAATTGAAAGAGGGATTGACGATGAACTTAAAGGGAAGAGACTTTTTGACACTGAAGGATTATACGCCGGAGGAGATCACGTATCTTCTGGATCTTGCGGCAGATCTGAAGGATAAGAAGAAGAACGGCGTGCCGGTTGATAAGTACAGAGGAATGAACGTGGCGCTGATCTTCGAGAAGACCAGTACCAGGACGCGGTGTTCCTTCGAAGTGGCTGCGCATGATATGGGGATGGGAACGACATACCTTGACCCGAGCGGTTCTCAGATCGGAAAGAAAGAGAGCATCGCGGATACGGCGAGGGTATTGGGAAGGATGTATGATGGAATCGAGTACCGCGGATACGGGCAGGAGATCGTAGAGGAACTGGCGAAGCATGCAGAAGTTCCGGTCTGGAATGGGCTGACGAACGAGTATCACCCGACGCAGATGCTGGCAGATCTCCTGACGATCAGGGAGCAGTTTGGCTATTTGAAGGGGATCAAACTGGTATATATGGGAGACGCAAGATATAATATGGGAAATTCCCTGATGATCGCCTGTGCGAAGATGGGGATGCATTTCGTAGCATGTACTACCGAGAAGTATTTCCCCAATGCAGAGCTTACAGAACTCTGTCGGGGCTATGCGAAAGAGAGCGGAGGAAGCGTCTCATTGATAACGGATGTCAAAGAGGGGACAAAAGACGCAGACGTTATCTATACGGACGTATGGGTGTCTATGGGTGAGCCGGACGAGGTATGGGAAGAGAGGATCCGTGAGCTTACGCCGTATAAGGTGACTTCTGAGGCAATGGCAAATGCGAAGGAGAACGCGATCTTCCTGCATTGCCTGCCTGCTTTCCACGACCTGAAGACGAAGATCGGAAAGGAGATCCACGGCCGGTTCGGGATTGATGATATGGAGGTAACGGACGAGGTGTTTGAATCGGCGCAGTCGAAAGTATTCGATGAGGCGGAGAACAGGATGCACACGATCAAGGCTGTGATGACGGCGACGCTTGGGGAACGTTAGCAGGGATCACGCCGAATGGAACACAGGTAAGGTAATTTAATTGGGGAAAGATAATGAAAGCAGAAATAATACGTTTATTAAAGGAATGCGACGGGTATTTGTCCGGGCAGCAGATCTGTGATCGGTTTCAGGTCTCCCGGACGGCGGTATGGAAAGTGATAGAGCAGTTGAAGAAGGAAGGGTATCAGATCGAAGCGGTGCGCAATAAGGGGTATCATCTGGAGGATAGCCCTGATGTGATATCCAGGGCGGAGATCGAGAGCCTGACAAGAGGCGGATGGGCGGGAGCCTGCGCCGTCTATTATGATGAGACGGATTCGACGAATAACCGTGCCAAGGATGCCGGAGAGAGAGGCGAGGCACATGGCACATTGTATGTAGCAGACAGGCAGAGCGCCGGAAAAGGCCGCAGGGGAAGAAGCTGGGAGTCGCCTGCCGGAAAGAGTATCTACATGACGCTTCTGCTAAGACCGGACATCATGCCGACCAAAGCTCCGCAGATGACGCTTTTGATGGCGGTCGCTGTTGCGGAAGGGATCCATAAGGTGTCCGGGCTTGAGTGTGAGATCAAATGGCCGAATGACGTGATACTTCATGGAAAGAAGATCTGCGGGATATTGACGGAGATGAGTTCTGAACTCACCTATGTTAATTATGTTGTCATCGGAGTGGGGATCAATGTGAATCAGGAGGTATTCCCGGAGGAGCTTAAGGAGCGCGCGACATCGCTCCGGGCAGAGCTTGGGCATAGTATCCGGCGTTCGGAGTTGATTGCCGCTGTGATGGAGAGCTTCGAGAAATGCTACGCGACATTTATGAGGACCGGGAATCTGTCGGGAGTGAGAGCAAAGTATGAGTCCCGGCTGGTGAACCGTGACCAGGATGTGAAGATATTAGAGCCGGGAAATGAATACGAAGCACATGCACTGGGGATCGATGAGACGGGAAGGCTCATTGTCCGCACAAGAGACGGCAGGAAGAAGGCGGTCTATGCGGGAGAAGTGTCTGTAAGAGGAGTATATGGGTATGTATGATGGGAGAGTGGTGCTCTGCGGAGCGAATTCTTATGAGGAAAAATATTATCTGAATCCGGATTTTGAACAGCTGCCGGACGCCGTCAAAGATGAATTGAAGATCATGTGCGTCTTGTATGTCAACGACGTGGGAGGCATCCTGACGCTGGTATATGAGGAAGACGGCGAGCTTTGCTTTGAAGTTACATCAGAAGAATTCGACCCGATGTTTGACGAGATCGGAAGCAGGCTTAAGATTAAGCAGATCCAGAGGGAGAAGCAGGATCTGCTTGAGGCGCTGCAGATGTATTATAGGGTATTTTTTCTGGAGCAGTAGAGCGCATTTGAAAATCTGCAGCCGCAGGCAGGGTTCGGGACCGTGCCGGGACTGAGTCCGTAAGCCGGGCGGGGTTCGAATAGATGGGAGGAGTAAGATGTTACTGGTAATTGATGTGGGTAATACGAATATTACGGTAGGGGTTTTTGAGGATAAGGAATTGCGGTGTACATTCCGTATGACGACGAAGCTTCCGCGGACATCGGATGAGTATGGGATCACGCTGAAAGAACTGGTGGAGTGCCAGGGGATCCCGAGTAAAGAGATCCATGCGGTGATCGTGGCGTCTGTTGTGCCGGATATCATGCATTCTCTGGGAAGCGCCTTGATCAAATATTTCGGGATCAAGCCGATGGTGGTGTCGGCGGGGATCAAGACGGGAATCCGGATCGTAACCGAGAATCCGAAACAGGTAGGAGCGGACCGGATCGTGGACGCGGTTGCCGCCTATACTTTGTATGGAGGCCCGGTGATCGTGATCGACTTCGGGACGGCGACTACGTATGACGTGGTGGGCCCGGACGGAACCTTCGAGGGAGCGGTGATCTCTCCGGGGATCCGGATTTCGGCGCAGGCAATGACGGCACAGGCGGCGATGCTTCCGGCTATCGAGATCAAGAAACCGGAATCGGTTATAGGGAAGGAAACCATCTCCTGTATGCAGGCGGGGTTATTCTTCGGACAGATCGGGCAGACGGAATATATTGTGAAGAGGATCAAGGAAGAATCCGGATATAAGAAGGCAAAGGTGATCGCAAGCGGGGGATTAGGTAAGATGGTCGCGGCGGAGACAGATGTGATCGACGTCTATGATTCACAGCTGACGCTCAAGGGGCTGCGGTTTATCTATGAGAAGAATAAGAGGCAGTGACGCGCTGCCTGTTAATATAGATAGAATGAATCAGGAAAGTTGAGGAGGATCGGGTGAAGATTGGGAATATAAAGCTTGAGAATCCATATATTCTTGCACCTATGGCGGGAGTAACAGATCTGCCCTTTCGGCTGCTCTGCAAAGAGCAGGGGGCGGGTCTTTTGTGTATGGAGATGATCAGTGCGAAGGCGCTGCAGTACAAGAATAAGAATACAAAAGCATTGCTTGTTATTCATCCTGAGGAATATCCGGTATCCTTGCAGCTTTTTGGCTCGGATCCGGATATTGTCAGTGAGATGGCGAAGGGGATAGAGGAACTGCCCTTTCAGATCCTGGATATCAACATGGGATGCCCGGTTCCCAAAGTGGTGAAGAACGGGGAAGGTTCCGCGCTTATGAAGAATCCGAAACTGGTATATCAGATCGTGTCGAAGACCGTAAAGGCGATCCGAAAGCCTGTCACAGTGAAGATCCGGAAGGGATTTGACGACATGCATGTCAATGCGGCAGAGATAGCGAAGATTGTGGAAGAAGCCGGAGGGGCTGCGATTGCCGTCCACGGAAGGACGAGGGAGCAGTATTATTCCGGAAAGGCAGACTGGGAGGTCATCCGGCAGGTGAAGGAAGCGGTGTCGATACCGGTGATCGGAAATGGCGACGTGGTCTCCGGGGAGACTGCCCTGGCGATGATGAAACAGACCGGGTGCGACGGTGTGATGATCGGGCGCGCGGCGCAGGGGAACCCGTGGATCTTCCGTGAACTTGCGGAGTATGGGAAAACCGGTGTCCATCTGGAAAGGCCGGCGAAAGAAATGCGGAAAAACGCCATGCTGCGGCATGCGCGGCTGCAGATTGAATTCAAGGGAGAATATCTCGGGATCCGCGAGATGCGCAAGCATGTGGCATGGTATACGAAAGGGATGGAAGGCTCGGCGAAGCTCCGGGAGGCGATCAACAGAGTGGAGTCTTATGATGAACTGGAAGAACTCCTGAACGAGCGTCTGTGACAGATTTATTCCCGCGGGCAACGAGCCAAGCGGGCATGCTTGCATGCACATTTGGCGACTGCCGCGGGGGATTTGACTATTCGATGTAATGGCCTTGTCATGTATGAAAAAATGAGGTGGTGCATATACTGTAACGTGCTGTAACAGAGAAGTTCTAAAAGGGGTGCTAAAAGCATTGACATAACTTTATCAGTTGGGTATAATAAGGAAATTGCGAAGGTTTCATTTGTATTAGGAACGCTTCGCCTTCGTTTGTATATAGATCATTTAGATAGATAATATATGAGAAAGAAAGGGAGTAAGACACATGGAAGCAAAGAAGAAATTACTTACTTATGCGGGCTTGAAAGCACTGGAGGATGAACTGGAGCATCTGAAGGTTGTCAAGCGTAAGGAGGTTGCCGGCAAGATCAAGGAAGCCAGGGAACAGGGCGACCTGTCTGAGAATGCGGAGTACGATGCGGCAAAGGATGAACAGCGTGATATTGAGGCGCGTATCGAAGAGCTGGAAGGTATTCTGAAGAATGCGGAAGTTGTAGTTGAAGACGAGGTAGACTTTGATAAGATCAACGTGGGATGTACCGTCAAGGTCTATGATAAGACATTTGACGAAGAGATGGAGTTCAAACTGGTAGGTTCCACAGAGGCGAACAGCCTGGAAGGCAAGATCTCCAATGAATCTCCGGTGGGACAGGCGCTCATCGGCTGTAAGGTGGGAGACCATGTAGAGGTAGAGACACAGGCAGGCGTCATGGAATATGAGGTATTGCATATCAGCCGGTCGTTATAAGGCTGCAGAGCGTGTTTGAAAAAGGCGTCCGGTACAGAAGCCTGGTTTTCGTGAGAGAGGGAATATAATAGCGGCATTCATATATCAGGCTTCTCCTATACGAGAAGTCTGAAAGACAATATATGGGAAATGTGAAGAGTAAGGCAGATCATTCGATAGATATGATGTGTGAAAGACCGTACTGCAGGGAATGAGAGTCATATGGATGAAGAGGCAGGAAGGACCGCATGCAGAGGATCAGGGACAGAGTATGTGAATAAGAGAAGGGAGAAGGAATCGTGGCAGAGCAGCAGAAGAAAGTACAAGAAGATGTGAATCAACTGAGAAAGGTTCGCCGGGAGAAGTTGGCAGACCTGCAGAGCAATGGAAAGAATCCGTTTGAGATAACGAGATATGACGTGACCTGTCATACTGCAGATATCAAGGAACATTATGATGAGATGGAAGGAAAACAGGTGTCTCTTGCAGGGCGTGTTATGCAGAAGCGTGTTATGGGAAAGGCTTCCTTTTGCAATATTCTGGACCAGAGCGGAGATATCCAGTCCTATGTAGCAAGGGACAGTATCGGCGAGGATGCGTATAAGGATTTCAAGAAGTTGGATATCGGGGATATCGTCGGTTTGGAAGGAGAAGTATTCAAGACGAAGACAGGTGAGATCTCTGTCCATGCGTCTTCTATAAAATTGTTATCCAAGAGTCTCCAGATCCTGCCGGAGAAGTATCACGGCTTGACGAATACGGACATGCGTTACCGCCAGAGATATGTGGATCTGATCATGAACCCGG
This sequence comes from Dorea sp. 5-2, assembly GCF_000403455.2. Taxonomy (GTDB): domain Bacteria; phylum Bacillota; class Clostridia; order Lachnospirales; family Lachnospiraceae; genus Sporofaciens. The sequence continues at coordinate 238,439 of NZ_KE159792.1, forward strand.
AGGTAAGGGATACATTTATCAAGAGATCCAAGATCATAAGCTCCATCAGAAGATATCTGGACGGACAAGGTTTCCTTGAGGTGGAGACACCGATGCTCGTAAGCAATGCGGGCGGGGCTGCGGCAAGACCGTTCGAGACGCATTTTAACGCACTGGACGAGGACTTCAAGCTCCGTATCTCTCTGGAGCTGTACCTGAAGCGTCTGATCGTCGGCGGGCTTGAGAGAGTCTATGAGATCGGCCGTGTATTCCGTAATGAGGGGTTGGATACCAGGCATAATCCGGAATTTACACTGATGGAACTGTATCAGTCTTATACGGATTATAATGGAATGATGGACCTGACGGAGAATCTGTACCGCCATGTGGCGCAGGAAGTGCTTGGCACTACGACGATCGTATATAACGGCGTGGAGATGGATCTTGGCAAGCCCTTCGAGAGGATCACTATGGTGGATGCCGTGAAGAAATATACAGGTATCGACTGGAATGAGGTTCAGACATTGGAGCAGGCAAGAGAGCTTGCAAAAGAGCGCCATGTGGAGTTCGAGGAGAGACATAAGAAGGGAGATATCCTGAGCCTGTTCTTCGAGGCATTCGTAGAGGAACATCTGATCCAGCCGACCTTCGTGATGGATCATCCGATCGAGATCTCTCCGCTTACGAAGAAGAAACCGGGGAATCCGGAGTATGTGGAGCGGTTTGAGATGTTTATGAATACCTGGGAGATGGCAAATGCTTATTCAGAGCTGAACGACCCGATCGACCAGAGAGAGCGGTTTAAGGCGCAGGAAGAGTTGCTGGCGCAGGGGGATGAAGAGGCGAATACGACGGATGAAGATTTCCTGAATGCGTTGGAGATCGGAATGCCGCCTACGGGTGGAATCGGATTTGGAATCGACCGGATGTGTATGCTGCTCACAAACGCCGCTGCGATTCGCGATGTGCTTGCCTTCCCGACGATGAAGTCTTTGGACAAATAAAGCCAGTATTTTCAAGGGTTTGCGGTACTTCGATTCAGATTTTGCAACAAAATTGCAACAAATTTGCAACGCATAATGCGGGATAATGCCTGATAATGCGTTGATTGGTACATGAGCCAACTTAATACAGTAAGCACTTTAAGGACATTTTTCTAAAAGAAATTTTAGGGAAGTGTCCTTTTTTGTTATGGTCAAAAAATAAATTTGAATTGGAGGAAAAGGAAATGGCAAACACAGCGTTAAGGTCAGGAGTGAAAAACCGTTCTCCGGGGCAAAAGCAAATTCGGGTTGACAGTTAGCCGTATTTTGGGTAACTGGCAGCACGAATCCACAAGGGTTTGGGAGTGTAGCTCCCAAGAATATAAAAAAACAAGCAGATAAGATAAGGAGGACAAGCTATGGCAGCGAATACAGCGAAAGGTGCAGGAAACAAAGATACTCGCACAATTACTTTCAAGAGCAAAGAACATAAGGATTTTTATAAGGAGTACCTGCAGAAATGCAGATACCAGGATGTATACCATAAAGCATTGGTGTACTGCCTGGGGATTGGTCAGGATACTAGGGTAAATGTGAACAGAATTTATGATTTTAAAACAGGATGCGTGAAAACGGAATGCCTGCGGGAAGGATGGCAGACCAGCGGAAGTGCGAAAATTGTACGGATGGCATTTAACCTCTATTGTAATGGAACGCCAAGTGTCTATGATACGGAGGATGTGGATGAACAATTAAAGGAGTTCCGTTGTTATACAGTGGAAGATTTATTCTGCTGCGGCTATGCCAGATACTTTTGGGAGGCAGTCAAGCTCCGCTATCCGGAATACTGTTTTTACGTGGATATGGAGGATTTATATGCTTAAAATCAGGATGCAGGGGACAAAGAAAGACCTTCACTGGTTCCGGCGGCTTTTGGAGCGGCATGAAGGCGTGGATGTGAAAGAAGTGTCGGAACCATTTGCAAACAAAGGGACAAATAAGTATTTCCGTGTATATGCGGAAGTGGAAAGAACAGAAAAATAGATTGGAGAATCAGGAGGAAAGTATATATGTGCAGAGTGATCGCAGTAGCAAACCAGAAAGGCGGAGTCGGCAAGACTACAACGTGTGTGAATTTAGGGATTGGGCTTGCCAGGGCAGGCAAGAAAGTATTGTTGGTAGAGGCAGATGCGCAGGGCAGCATGGCGGTGAGCTTAGGTGTTGCGGAGCCGGACGAGCTGGATGTGACGTTAGTGAACATCATGGAAAAGGTAATCAACGACGAGGATGCAGAGTTAGGTGAGGGCATTATCCACCATGAGGAAGGGATTGATTTTATCCCGGCAAATATCGAACTGGCAGGCTTGGAAACGGCCTTGGTAAATGTTATGAGCAGGGAAACGATACTGCGCCAGTATCTCAACAGCGTAAAAGGGGAGTATGACTTTGCGATTATTGATTGTATGCCCTCGCTTGGCATGATTACGATAAACGCCCTTGTAGCGGCGGACAGCGTACTGATTCCCGTAGAGGCGGCATATCTCCCAGTCAAAGGGCTTCAGCAGCTTATTAAGACGATTGGACGGGTACATAGAAAGCTAAACCCAGCGCTTGATATTATGGGGATTCTGCTGACAAAGGTAGACCGGAGAACAAACTTCGCAAGGGACATTTCAGCGCAGATCCGGGAGGTATATGGGAACCGGGTACATATTTTTGAGAACTGCATCCCGTTATCTGTAAAGGCTGCGGAAACCACGGCAGAGGGGAAAAGCATCTATCTTCATGATCCGAAGGGGATTGTGGCAGGCGGCTACCACTCACTGACACAGGAGGTGCTTGCGGATGAAAAGTAAGAGCGCAGAGAAGGTAAAGCTGAACAGCTTTGATGATTTGTTTGGCATAGATGAAACGGGCGAAACGGTCACTTCCGTTCCCCTAAGTGAGCTGCATACGTTTAAAGGCCATCCGTTCCGGGTATTGGATGATGAAAAAATGCAGGAAACGGTGGAAAGCGTAAAGCAGTATGGCGTGTTGATGCCGGGGATTGTGCGCCCGCATCCGGAAGGCGGCTATGAGGTTATTGCAGGGCATAGACGGTGGCGGGCCTGTGAGCTTGCCGGACTTACGGAAATGCCTGTCATTATCCGGGAAATGGATGATGATACAGCGGTAGTCCTGATGGTCGATACGAATATCCAGAGGGAGGACATCCTGCCAAGTGAGAAGGCGAAGGCATATCGGATGAAATACGAAGCAATGAAGCACCAGGGCAGCAAAGGGGAGAAATATACTGCGGATGCCATCGGGGAAGCTGCCGGGGACAGCGGGAGGACAGTGCAGCGTTATATCCGGCTGTCGGAACTGGCGGAAGAACTGATGGATTATGTGGATGAAAATAAAATCCCTATGGTGGCCGGGGAGAAACTGTCTTATCTGAAAGCAGAAGAACAGGCATGGGTTGTGGACGCCATCGGCAACAGCGGCATATTCCCATCGAAAGCGCAGGCAGAACAGCTAAAGGAAAGCAGTGAAACAGGGGAATTGACGGAAGGGAATGTATATGCAGTTTTAATCCGGAAAGAGAAGGAAAATGTGAATGTGACGATTTCCGCAAAGAGAATCCGCAATTATTTCCCGACGGAATATTCCAAAGAGCAGATTGAGGATGTGATCTATACACTTCTGGAGGAATGGAAGCAGAAGGAGGGAGGGACAACGGATGCAGGAATTACAGTTTGATTATTATCGGGGCATGGAAGCGGAGCAGTACACGTTTTACCGGATTCCGAAGGTTCTGTTCACTGCAGAATGCTTCAAGTCTCTCTCTTGTGAAGCGAAGGTTTTATACGGTCTTTTATTAGACCGTATGAGCCTTAGCATAAAGAACCGGTGGTTTGATGAAGAGGACAGGGTGTATATCATTTTTACAGTGGAAGAAATTGCAGAGCTTATGAACTGTGGTACACAAAAAGCGGTAAGGCTTCTGAAAGAACTGGATGCAGATAAAGGAATTGGACTGATTGAAAAGAAACGCCTGGGGCTTGGAAAGCCGAATGTCATATACGTGAAAAATTTCATTATCCGGCAGACAGAGGGCAAGGAAAGAGAGGAAAAACAGGGTGGAATGCCTATAAATGCACAGAATAGTGAAAATCACAATTCAAGAGTTGTGAAAACCACAATTCAAGAATTTCCAGAATCACAATTCAAGAATGGTGAAAATCACAATTCAGGAATGATGAAAACCACAATTCAAGAATCTCCAGAATCACAATTCAAGAATGGTGAAAATCATACTTCTGGAATGGTGGGAATCACAATTCAAGAATTTCCAAAATCACAATCTAATAAGACTGATATTAACAAGACTGATTTAAGTAAGCCTGAATTTAGTGAAACGGAGTGTAGTAAGCCTGATCTTAATGATCCTGAATCCGGTGTGTCTGCTATCCATCCTAATCCTATCCTGTCTAATCCATCTATCCCAGGAACAGAGCCGGATGTGATGGGAGAGATGGATGCTTACCGAGACATCATCCGGGAACACATATCTTACGAGTGTTTCCAGGACGGGCGCTATCACCGGAGGGAGGACGTGGATGAACTGGTGGAGCTGATGGTGGAAGTGATGATGCTGCCGGACAATGGCACAGTGCGGGTTGCAGGAGTGGAAAAGCCGGCGGCGCTTGTCAAGAACCGGTTTATGAAGCTGAACCATGAGCATATTGAGTATATCCTTACCTGCCTGGGCGCAAATACGACGAAGGTGGGAAATATCAAGGCATATCTTCTGACAACGCTGTATAATGCCCCGATGACCATAAGCAATTATTACACAGCGGAAGTGAACCATGACCTATATGGGAGCGGATGAAAAAGCACGGGGAATATTGGCGATAAAATTGTTTCGGTGTGCCAGGCGTGATATACTGGATGCAGGTACAGATTGGAGGAAGGTATGAAAATAAGTGAATTTGTAAAGAAGCCTTGCAGGGCGTGATTGGCGTTTGAAAGAAATAGAAAGAAACAGAAAGGACAGGCAATACAGGCATAAATTGAATAACAATCCGTAAAAACAGCTTGATACACGGCTGTTTTTTTGTTGTCCAACTTTACGGCACGGTGTCGCAAAGTCAGGGGACAGGGCTTGACGGAATGGCGGATGTAAAGCGGGCTGCGCACTTTACGACACGATGACGGAAAGTTCCGGGAGAAAATTCAGACCAGGAAGGAGGTGCATATTGGGCAATCGTGCAGGGTCGCAGGACTTGATTGAATTGGGCAACCGTATCCGAGACCGGAGGAATGAGATCAGCATGTCACAGGAGAAGGTTGCGGAACAGGCAGGGATCAGCGCCAACACCGTCAGCCGCATTGAGGGCGGGCAGTCTGCGATGTCCATAGAGATATTTATAAAAATGGTGCAGATACTCGGCGTGGATGCGAACGAGCTTCTTGGCGTAAGCGGCCAGACGAAGGAGGATGGGCAGTGCCGGAAGATGTTCTGCCGCATCCGGCATCTGAAACAGAGTGAGCAGATGGTGGTTTTACAGACGATGGAGGCATTGGTCGATGGACTGCGGCAATGCAGGTGATGTGATTTACCACAGTTCTTGAAGTTCCACAAATATGTTGCCCTTTCCAGGAATCTCCACATATATGTTGGGGTAAACGGAAGGGCCGGCTGTTAAACTGGATACATCAGAGGAAAACAGCCACAGGAGAAAACGATGATGGAAGGGGGATAGCAGAAAGGCAGATAAAAAGACCAGGATTATCAGAAAAATATAAGGATAAAGTTATGGACTGGTAAAGGCGGTAAAAGGGGTTCTTGGCTCCCGTTAAAAAAAACGGGTGAGCCGGGAGCGTTATTTTACTGCCTTCCTGCTGTATCGGACAATCCCTGTGATGCCAGTTTTCCAGGCCGCCCGCAGCCTTCGGGCAGAAAGGCGGCTATATATGCTGACATTGCAGGAATTGAAACGAATTGTGGATGTGCCGGGTTTTGGAGTAAAACTTCCAACGGCAAAGCAGCTAAGGACATCCAGATCGGTAATCGCACAGGAAAGGCTTGGCTTGGATTCGGAAATATCCGCTTATCAGAGTGGCTATGTGCTTTATCAGGTGGAAAAATATTTCACAGTGTTTTTACTTCACTCATGCAGGGATTATCTGTATCTGGCAGATGGAAAGACGGTTATCCTGCCGGAACAATTTTTTGAAAACAGGGAATGGTATCTGCGGCTTGTACTGGAAGGCGAAGACCGGCTGAACCGGAACCATGAAGAAAAGGAACGGAGCTGGAATGTTTCTTACAGCGCTGTATCCGAAGATTGGCTGGCAATGGAAAACCTGACAGAATCCATGTTAGAGCATTTGACAAGGCAAGAGACGGTGGCAGAAATATTGGGGATTTTATCGGCAAGGCAGAAATATGTCATTCAAAAATATTACCTGCAGGAAGAAACACAGGAGCAGATTTCAAAGGAATTAGGCATCAGCCAGCAGGCGGTATCCGCAATGATTTCCCAGGCAGTCCGCAGCATCCGTAAAAATTATCAGGCTTCCCAGAATTGCCCTGATTACAGGATATGTTGCGGGGAGGGCCGGGCATGAGAGGGAAACAGCCGAAGGAACGGGATCATTATGTGCTGCGGATGGCGGACGGTACATTAGTGGATGTGACCAGGGAGGTTTATTTAGAATGGTATCGGTCACGGCGCAGGGAGCGGTATCAGAAGGAGCGGAACCGGAAACATGGCATATGCAGTCTGGACAGCTTAGAGGTCCGGGGGAATGGTTCAGGGCATTTCCAGGATGTGGCAGAGGGGGTGGAGGAGACGGTTTTGCGAAATATCTGCCGGGATAAAGTGAGGGAAGTTCTGGAAAAACTGCCTGCAGAGGACGCCAGGCTGATTGAACTGCTGTATTTTGCGGAAGCTACGGTAACAGATACGGCAAAGCTCTTTGGCTGCAGCCGGAAAACGATACAGAACCACCGGAAACGGATATTAGAAGAGTTATGCCGGAAAATGAAAGATCAGGGAATTCAAGGGGGATATTTCTGAAAGCACATGGTTTTCCACTTTGCGACATCGTGTCGCAAAGCGGAGTCCTGCCATCAGGTATATTTTATTCGTATTGTATTTCAAATTCTCCTGGATTGTCTTTGATATTATTTTGTACATCAGGGTTTTCTGTATTAAATTCTGTAACGTATTCAAAAGAATAAGCTTCCTTACCTTTTTGTGCATTTTTTTCAGAAGTGAATACATCTACGGATACATTGTTAGGATATCCGTTTATATCAAACGAAAAGCGTGTACTGTGGAAATCATTGTCAAGGATATGCTGTATGATTTCCCTGGAACATGCTTCTTTATCCGATACGTCATCTTTATCGGCAATGACATCAATATCCAGCTCATACCAGTTACCGGATGTTGTGTTATTGGAAGAGAGAATGTCCATTTCAATATATTCTTTGGAACACCCACATATCATTCCGCATGATAATAAAATTAAGAGTCCTGTTTTTTTCATTTCCCGTCACCTCCAATTACCTAACCAAATGGTTTGGTTTTGAATAAAGTATAACATCTGGTGATAAAATTTGAAAGAGTAAAACTAACCAAACGGTGAGGTGCGATATGTATTACAGGCGGATCAGGGATTTGAGGACAGACCATGATTTACGGCAGATAGATGTGGCTGAATTTTTGGGCTGCCATGAAGGTGTATACAGAAGGTATGAGAATGGGGTGCGGGAGATACCGCTATGGGCATTGTTGAAGCTGGCAGAACGGTATGATGTCAGTGTTGATTATATGCTTGGGATTACAGATAATAGAAGAAAATATGGTGAATAGGGTTATGGCACATTAATTTCTCATGCCATAACTCTTTTTGCATCATGCTCTCCTGCAGGATGTTTTATATCTAATACTTTGAGCATTTTCAAATATTGGCCATCTTCTATTTACCTAACCGAATAGTACGGTTTTGATTAGAATATCCTATCTGATGATAAGATTGAAATATAGATCAAACCGAACGGTGAGGTGTAGTATGCATTACAAGAGGATCAGGGATTTAAGGACAGACCATGATTTAAGACAGATAGATGTGGCTGAATTTTTAGGGTGCCATGAAGGAGTGTACAGAAGATACGAAAATGGTTCACGTGAGATACCGCTATGGGCATTGATGAAACTGGCGGAACGGTATGATGTCAGTGTCGATTATATATTGGGGATTACAGATAATAGAAGAAAATATGGGGAATGAAAGGCTATGGGATAAGTCATGTACCATAGCCTTTTATTATTTTCAGGATTGTGTATCTATTCTTCGATTGAGCTAAATCCGTTTTTAATTCTGGCCCGCAGAAGACGGGGGAGCCTGTTGTTTTCCTTTTACAACTTTGCTATTTGTACATCTGTTATTTTTATTTTCATCCCATAAGGCAATATTATGTTTATCGGTATAAGAAGAATTATATTTTATGCCGGAAATATCCTTCCTATTTTTTAAAATGTCTAAAAAATCCAATGGTACGGCATAATTTTGTTCTGCATAAGCTGGAGATGTTAAATAATCTTTTATGAAGATATAGAACGCCCTAATATCAACGGAATAATGGCTGGCGAAAAACTGTACTGTTTCATCTGAAAACAGGCTGTCAAGCCCATCGGAAGCCATGATTGTAAAATCCATTACGCTAATTCTGTTTTTTATAGTGCATTCAGCAACAGAGATATAATCGTTTTCAGCAGCTTTTTGTTCTTTACAGGAAGTCTTTATATCTTCTGCCAAATAAAGGACTTGTTCGCCGGCATGATTTACCCTTCCAGTTATCTTTATTGCTGATGCAGGCGCTACACCAGAATGCAGATCATCATATCCGCTTATTGGTATGCCGTTTTCTTTAATAATCCCTGTATTTTCTCCATCAGCTGGATCAATGATTCTTGCTCTATAATAAATTCCATTATCCAATTCAGTTATGGGTATGTGCATTGCCGCCTGTTGAAACAGTTCTTGGTTCTTTTCTTTTTTTTCGCCATTCAAACTCTCAAAACTAAATTGTTTAACATTAAGCATGGAAAAGAGCGCCAGGTCGGTTCTAATTTTAAAGTCATGCATTTTCATCACTCCTTTTTCAATAAACTATTAACGGGTAAAATTCTGACTGCTTAATAGTTATTCTATCATATCTAAATGTTTTTTCCATTCCAATTTTATCTTATATTAAAAAATCAAAGAAATTTGCAAATCTGCTTGTATTTTGCCCTCTCCAGCCTGCTATTAGTGAAAGGGTAACATTTCTGAAAAATTTCCACTATCACAATTCAAAAATTTTTCCTTTCAGCGTACCTTGAAAATTTCATATCCTGCCCAGATTGATACCCGGCATTGAGTGTGCATCTTAGCGTACCTTGCCGGAGAAAACGCCCCAGGAAAGAGAAGCCGGGGCAGGGAACGGGTCTGGGAGGAACACAGGAAAACGCTCAATATAAAATAAAGCCAGTCCGGGAAACCGGATTGGATAACAGCAGATGCCATGCAGGGAAGCCTTTTTGTTCCGGTGTGTTTGAATATGCCGGGACCAGAGGGCTTTCCTGTATTGATGTGCTGTTATCGGCTGGCAGTGCAAATAAAACGAAGGGAGACAGATATATGGGAAGATAGGAAATAAGCGGAAAAGACAGGATGATGGCAGTTATGGGACTGCACAATGAAGAAAGCGAGGGACAAAATATATTGAAAGGAAATGTAAAGAGGATTGTATCCGGCCTGCTGTCGGCGGTCACGGTCTTGTCAGCCTTCTTACAGCCGGTGGGAGTTTATGCGGCAGAGCCGGAGACTGTGGCTTATGAAGCGGAGTACCCGGCTTTTGAGAAGGTGAAAGAAAAACTGGATGCGGATGAAATTGTGGCTGCAAAAGATCATATCGTGGAGATTGACAGTGGCTTTGACGTGGAACATGATTTTTCCGGCATAGAGTTTTCGCCGGATAAAGTAAAAATCACATTCTATGAAGCAACGGACAAAGGTGGGAAAAAGATTGATATCAGGAAGGCAGGGACTTACAAAGCGGTTTATTTTGTAGAGCCGGCCAGTAAGAATCCATCTTACCATATCAGCAGGAACATTATTGTAAAGGAAAAAATGTCTGTATCATCTTCTGAAAAGCGGACGGCAGATGGAGAAGGAAGCGAAAACAGCCATTCCGATGATTCAGAAGGAACGGAAGCAGATGGGGAAGGAGATTTGCCAGGGCAGACGGCAGATGGGGAAGAAATCCCAAAGGAATCCATGACGGAATCCGAGATGGAAGCGGTCATAGAGGGCATGGAACAGGCAGAAGATACAAGACAGGATGCGGAAATGATTGCAGAGGAAGAAGGCATCCTTCTGTTTGCAGAAGCAAGGCAGACGGCAAGGGCTTCTGATTCCGCAACAATGGTAAAGGGAAGGAAGATTTATTATCCCGGCAACCTGGGAAATTACTCTACCTGTTATTTCACGGTAAATGGGAAGATCGCATATTGCCTGGAGTCTGCAAAGGGTTCCCCGGATACCGGGAGCTACGCCGCCCAGATCATAGACGGGAATCCGAACCTGCAGAAAGCGCTTTATTATGGCTATGGCGGCACAGGGGATGTGACTGCAAGCTATATGCCGTCCTTTGGAGAGGATTTAAAGTATGTGTTCACCCATATCGCGGCCAGTTATTTTTACTGCGGCATGGATGGGTTTGCCGGATGCACGATGGATGATTTGCGGGAGTGCGGGGTGCTTGGTTGGATCAATTATCTGGAAAGCCTGCCTGCGCCGCCCGATCCACAGATCAGTTTGAGCAAGACCGCTTTGAAAGCAACCTATGATGGCTCGAAGCAGGTGACGGGGACAACGAAGCTGAACGGTGATTCCAGAAATTCCATTACCATTAAGCTTCCAAAGGATGTGACATTCCATAATAAGACAGACGGGAGCAAGCAGACAGGGGGAAATGTCCGTGTTTCCGGTGGGACAAGTTTTTATTTTACTGCCCCGGTGACGGTCAATGGGAACTGGAATACCGGAGCAATGAAAGGCAGCATCCGGGTGATATGGAAGGCGCTTGTCGTTCCGACAGGGAGCGCCACGCAGGATATTGGGAGTTATTATGAGGAAGAAGGCGGCAATTCCGTGAGCCTATCCGTGGACTGGCTGGAACGTGCAAAAGTGAAGGTAATCAAGGTGGATTCCATTGCCAACGCAAACCTTTCCGGCGCTGTATTCGGCATTTACCGGGATAAGGACTGTACGGACTTGATTACCAGGATGTCTGCAACGGACAGTAATGGTGCGTCGGAAGCGGAAATTGTCATGACACAGAATACGGTGTATCTGAAAGAGATTACGGCTCCGGCAGGATACCGGTATAATGCGACTGCTTACCGTGTGGCTTTGGAAGCGAACCAGACAGCTTCCACGACTGTCCCGGATGTGGAGCAGCTTGGAAATCTGACGATTTACAAGGAAGGCGAGGTTCTGACAGGTGCGGATTCCAATGAGAACGGCACAGCATTCCGTTATGAAAGCCGTAGACAGAAGGGCGCTGTATTTAATGTCTATGCGGCAAAGGATATTACCACGCCGTATGGCTCGGTAGTCTATAAAGCCGGGGAGCTGGTGGCGGAAAACCTTGTGACCGGGGACAATGGCTCTGTGATGCTGAAAAACCTGCATCTTGGCACATACCGGGTAAAGGAAATGCAGGCTCCGAAGAACTTCTATAACAAAGGGGAAACAAAGGATGTGGCGATTGCCTATGCCGGGCAGATGGCGGAGGCGGCGTTTGCCAATGCTACATTTTTAAATGACAGGCAGAAAGCGGATGTGCGTGTGGTAAAGAACGATAAGGATACGGGAAATGGACTTGCAGGGGGAATTTTCGGACTGTATGCTTCAGAAAATATCACCAATGCAGACGGGAATGTTGTTGTATCCAAAGGCGCACTGATAGACAAAGCAACAACGGATGGTGATGGCAATGCAGCATTTTTGGCAGACCTTCCGGTTGGGTTTGGGTATGAGGCAAAAGAAATCCAGGCTCCAGAGGGGTATCTTAGGAATACGGAAGATGTGTATTCTTTCCGGTTTAGTTACACCAATGACCAGGAAGCGAAAGTGACATTCTCCCATACTTTTGCTAATGAGCGTGTCAACGCCACAATCCGGCTGCAGAAGAAGGATAAGGAAACCAACAAAAATATCCCGCAGGGGGACGGAACACTGGAACACGCCGTTTACGGACTGTATGCAAGGAATGACATCCTGCACCCAGATAAAAAGACAGGCGTCCTTTATAAAGCCGGGGAACAGGTGGGAACGCTGACTACGGATAAAGAGGGCAAGGCGGAGATCACAGATTTATACCTTGGGGAGTATTTTGTGAAGGAAGTCACGCCGCCTGCGGGTTATCTGGCAGATGAAACGGAGTATGACTTAGTTTGTAACTATGAGGGAGATTTAGTTGCTACGGTAGAGCGTGACTGCACATCCCCGGAACAGGTGAAAAAGCAGCCGTTCCAGATCATCAAGGCGGCAGATAATGGGAAAACCGATGCGGATTTATTATCCGGCGCAGGGTTTACCGCATGGCTGGTATCTTCCCTGGATAAGAAAGAAAATGGCTGGTATGATTTTGATTCCGCTGAACCGGTGGCAATCGGGGAGAACGGGGCAACGGAAATCTTCACTGATGAAAGGGGCTATGCCTGCAGCATCCCGCTCCCGTTTGGGACGTACATTGTGAAAGAAACGAGCACGCCGCATAATTATACGCCGGTCAAGGACTTCCTTGTGCATGTCACAGAGCATAAGCCGACGACGCCGCAGGTATGGCGGGTGCTTCTGGACGATGAATTTGAAGCGAAGCTGAAAATCGTGAAGCAGGACGATGAAACGAAGAAAGCTGTGCTTGCAGAAAATACAGAGTTCAAGGTGTATGACCTGGACAACGAGAAATATGTGGAGCAGGTGACGACTTACCCGACCGTGGTAACACATAAATCCTATTTCACGGACAGCGAAGGTTATCTGATTTTGCCGCAGAACCTGAAAATCGGTCATTATCGGATAGAGGAAGTCAATGCCCCGTCTGGCTATACGCTGAATGAGAATTATTATGAAGTGTCCGTGGATTCAGATACGTTGTACCAGATGGACGATGTGTCAGGGGATGTTATCATTGATGTTGTCTATGAAAACCATCCGGTAAAGGGGGAGCTGCATATCGTGAAGAAAGGTGAAGTGCTGAACCGGTACGATGATAAGGATTTCCGGTATGAGGTGGAAACATTAGAGGGTGCAGAGTTCAAAGTTTATGCGGCAGAGGATATTTACACCGCTGATTTCCAGAAGGATGAAAACGGGAACCGGATTCTTGAATATGCTTCTGGCGTATTGGTGGATACGCTGGTGACAGATAAAGACGGGAAAGCGTCGATTGAAAACCTTCCGCTTGGCACATACCGGGTAGAAGAAACAAAAGCCCCGGAAGGGTTTGTGCTGAATGGAGAGGCGCAGACCATTACCTTTGCTTACACAGACCAGAACACGCCAATCATTGAACAGACAGCCACATTTGAGAATGACCGCCAGAAGGTGGCGATTGCAGTGGTGAAGAAAGATGCAGAGAATGAATCTGTGGTAGCGGGGGCAGTCTTTGGACTGTATGCGAAGGCTGATATTTTCGCACATGGGGAAGTGATTGTTAAAGCGGATATGCTGCTTGGTGAAGCCATGACAGGGGAAGATGGCAGGGCAGTCTTTGACCTGGATCTGCCTTTCGGGGAATATTACATCCGGGAGGAACAGGCTCCTGCAGGCTATGTATCTTCCGATGAAACCATTGAAGTATCTGCAGCATACCAGGGGCAGGATGTAGAAGTTGCAGAATATGTGTCTGAATTTAAAAATGAACCGACAACCGTTTCCATTAAAAAGACAGACCTTGCAACAGGCGTGGAACTGGAAGGGGCAGCATTGACTGTCCTTGATAAAGACGGGGATATCGTAGATACATGGAAATCCGTCAAAGGAGAGGAACATATCATTAAGCGGCTGACCGTCGGAGAAACTTATACGCTCCGGGAGGAATTAGCGCCTTATGGGTATTTAAAGGCAGAAGAAATCACGTTTACCGTGGAAGATACGGCTGAAATCCAAAAAGTGGAGATGAAGGACGATGTGCCGACAGGTACGCTCCTGATCAACAAAGAAGGGGAGTTTTTAGAAAATGTATCGTTGCTGGACAGCATTGGCGGCTGGATCACGCATCTGTTTGAGTATGTCACCGGCTCACTGAAAGATGTTGTCTTTGAAGTGTATGCCCTGGAGGATATAAAAGCGGCAGATGGGGAGAGTGAGGATTATTATAAAAAGGATGAGCTGATAGCTGTCATCACCACGGACGATAGCGGGATTGCAAAACTGGACAATCTCCCTCTTGGGAAATATTATGTGAAGGAGAAAGAAACAGCAGAGGGTTATGTTCTTGACGGGGAAATCCGGGAGATTGACCTGACTTACCGTGATCAGGACACAGCGGTTGTCACGTTCTCTACGGACTGGCAGAATAACCGCCAGAAAGCAGAAGTCAATGTAATAAAGACGGAGAAAGATTCTGACCGTGCAGTGGAAGGGACGGTATTCGCCCTTTGTGCGAAAGAGGACATCACCAATAAAGATGGCGAAGTGATCATGGAGGCGGATACGGTGATTGAGGAAAAAGCCACGGACGAAGATGGGAAGCTGTCATTTGCGGCTGCCCTCCCGATTGGGTTCCCTTATTATGTGAAAGAAACGGCCCCTGCTCCGGGATTTACCAGCGAAGGTGAAACAAAGGAATTTGACTTCACCTATGAAGATGCGGAGCAAGAAAGCATTTCCTATGAATTTGCCTTTGAAAATGTTCCTACGGTATTTGAGTTTACCAAAACATCCCTTACAGATGGAAAAGAGGTAGAGGGTGCGAAGCTTAAGGTAACGGATGAAGACGGCAATCTTGTGGATGAGTGGGTTTCCGGCAAGGAGCCGCATATCATCAAAGAATTAGTAGTTGGTAAGAAATATACCATGACAGAGACACAGCCTGCAGACGGCTATGTGACTGCGGAGAGCATTGAGTTTGTTGTGGAGAATACAGGAGAAGTGCAGAAGGTGGATATGAAGGATGATGTGACAAAGGTGGAGATTTCCAAGACAGACATAGCCGGGAAGGAACTGCCAGGGGCAAAACTTTCCATTCTGGATAAAGACGGGAAAGAAGTAGAAAGCTGGACTTCCGGGAATAAGCCGCATTATATGGAAATGCTGCCAATCGGGGAATACACACTGCATGAGGAAAGTGCGCCGGACGGCTATCTTGTGGCAGAAGATGTGAAGTTTGAAGTTAAGGATACCGGGGAGATCCAGAAGGTTTCGATGAAGGATGAAGCGGAGCCGGGCGAACCGGATCAGCCGAAGGAAACACCGAAACCGAAAACGCCGTCTGCTGAGACTCCGAAAACAGGGGATGACAGGCCGTTCTGGTTATGGCTTGCCTTGGCCGGGATTGCAGTCTGCGGGATAGCAAGCTCTGTGATTATATTCTGCAGAAAAAGGAAGGAGGACTGACAGCGTTTGGAGCAATCCAAGAAAACGCTCATTGCAACACAATAATAATTTAATAAGACATATGGGCGTTTGCAGAAAGAATCTGTAAGCGTTTTTTTATGCTTGTATATGGGGAACTGTCCATTACAGGTTTTAAATGGGAATGTATCCACTCAGAAATTGATGTATGGCAGTGCCCCATATGGAAAGGGGTGAAGCAGAATGAAAGGAATCATTGCCGCCGCAGGCGTATTTGTGGCGGTCACGCTGTACTCGTGCATCCGGGCAGGGGCGCAGGAGGACCAGCGGATGGAGGAAATGAGGCAGAGAGGGGAATGGGATGCAGGCAGGAAGGACAGACAGCCGGAACCGGGCGAGGGATAACAGGAGATATGCGGCGGACAGGCCGGGTGACTGTAAACACTGTTATTTCTGGAAAGGAAAGCGGAAAGGCTGCAGCCAGGAGGAATGTTATTACCTTCTCCCGAAGGAGAGTCCGGCATCAGTGGATGTTTCCGAAAATCCTCTGCCGCAGGAATTTAGCGGAAATGGCGGTGGCGGCTGTCAAGGATGTCCATACGGCAGGCATTCCCCATGCATCGGTTACTGTCTGAAAAAAATTTTACAGGAGATGGGGGAGAAAAAACAATCCGCAGGAAAGGAGGGGGAACGACTTGCAGGACGAGGTAAATGAGAAAACCGTATCGCTGTGCGTCAATGGCGGCAAGATCTCCGCAAGGATTCTGAAAGCCGCCATGCTGAAAGCGCTGGCAAAGATGGAACAGGAGAAGCGGAACGGGAAGCAGAAAAAAATGGAGAAACAGGCAGTGCAGAAAGCGGAGAAAGGAGCTGCTAAAAGCCACGGGAAACAGAGCATGGAGAAGCTGATGAATCAAGGATGCCAGCTTTCCAATATTGAAGTGACAGACGGCAATATCAAATCCTTTGAGAAATGTGCCCGGAAATACAGCATTGATTTCAGCTTGAAAAAAGACACATCCATCTCCCCGCCCCGTTATTTTGTATTTTTCAAGGCAAAGGATGTGGATGTCATGACGGCGGCATTTAAGGAATATACCGGGAAGTCGCTGAATAAAAGCAAGAAACCATCCGTCCGCAGGAAGCTGGAACTGGTGAAGGAGCGGGTTGCAAAGCACAGGGAGCGGGAAAAGACGAAACAGAAGGAACGGAGGCCGGAGCATTGAGTGGGAAACCAAAAAAGAAACCTGCAGCAGAGAAAAAATCCGTGCCGTTGTCTGGAAAATTAAAAAGCATAATCCGGGAGAAAATGCTTCCCGTAGATGTGAAGCGTCTGGCAATGCTGAATATCCCCTATGTGATTGTGTTTTATCTAGTGGATAAATTAGCGTGGCTGTACCGCCATTGTGTAGGGGATTCCATGATAGAAAAGTCGATGGCGCTGTTCTTAAATTTCCAACTGGCGTTTGAAAATCCGATTCCGAGTATTCATGGGGGTGATCTGCTGGCCGGAGTGGCCGGGGCTGTGGCTGTGAAACTCATGGTATATCTGAAAGGCAAAAATGCGAAGAAATACCGGCAGGGAGTGGAGTATGGATCTGCAAGGTGGGGAACGCCGAAAGATATTGCCCCATACATAGACCCGGTATTTGAGAATAATATTCTCCTGACGCAGACGGAACGCCTTACCATGAACAGCAGGCCGAAACAGCCAAAGTATGCCAGGAATAAAAATGTAATTATTATTGGAGGAAGTGGAAGCGGCAAGACACGGTTCTATGTGAAGCCGCAGCTCATGCAGATGACGCCGAATGTCAGCTATTGTGTCACTGATCCGAAAGGCACAATCCTGGTCGAATGTGGGGAGATGCTGAGGCGTGGCACACCGAAAATGAAAGACGGGAAAGCGGTACGGGATAAGAATGGAAAAGTTGTTTATGAACCGTATAAGATCAAGGTTTTAAATACCATCAATTTCAACAAAAGTATGCATTACAATCCGTTCCGGTATATCCGCTCGGAGAAAGATATTTTGAAGCTGGTGAACACTATTATTGCAAATACGAAGGGGGAAGGAGAAAAATCTTCCGAAGATTTCTGGACGAAAGCAGAGCGGCTTTTGTACTGTGCATTGATTGGCTATATCTATTATGAAGCGCCAGAGGAAGAACAGAACTTCTCTACGTTACTGGAGTTTATCAATGCTTCGGAGACGAGGGAGGACGATGAAGAATTTAAAAATGCTGTGGACGAACTGTTTGAGGAACTGGAACAGGAGAAGCCGGAACACTTTGCGGTACGGCAATATAAGAAATTCAAGCTTGCGGCGGGCAAAACCTCAAAAAGCATACTTATTTCGTGCGGAGCCAGATTAGCGCCATTTGACATTGCGGAACTGCGGGAGCTGACTTTTTACGATGAAATGGAGCTGGATATGATCGGGGATCAGCGAACGGCAATGTTTATTATCATCTCCGACACGGACGATACCTTCAATTTCCTTGTGGCAATCATGTATACCCAGCTATTCAATTTATTGTGTGACAGGGCGGACGATGTGCATGGTGGCAGGCTTCCTTACCATGTAAGGCTGTTGTTGGATGAGTTCAGCAATATCGGGCAGATCCCAAAGTTTGACAAGCTGATCGCAACGATAAGGAGCAGGGAAATATCAGCGTCTATTATTTTACAGTCGCAGAGCCAGTTGAAAACCATCTATAAAGATGCAGCCGAGACAATTTTAGGTAATTGCGACACCATGTTATTCCTTGGGGGCAAGGAAGGCTCCACGTTAAAGGAGATTTCTGAAAATTTAGGGAAGGAGACGATAGATCTTTACAACACGTCAGATACCCGTGGGCAGAGCCGTTCTTATGGATTAAATTATCAAAAAACAGGAAAAGAATTGATGAGCAGAGATGAGCTTGCCGTTATGGACGGGAATAAGTGCATCCTACAGCTGCGTGGGGTTCGCCCGTTCCTGAGTGACAAGTTCGATATTACCAGGCATAAGCGGTACAAGCAGTTATCGGATTATGACAAGAAGAATGCCTTTGATGTGGAGGCGTATATGAAACACCAGTTAAAAATCAGGATGAAGGAGGAATTTGATCTATATGAAGTAGACGGAAGTGAGGAAACTGCAGAGGGAACAACGGAGCCAGCAGACGGGGATCGGCAGGGGGCATAGACAGGGAAGCTATTCTTTTTGCTGTATGTTAGGCTTGAACTTTGCGACACGATGTCGCAAAGTGGGTTCCATGCAGAAATATTCGTTTGAAACTTGGCAGAAGAAAACTTTACGACACGATGTCGCAAGGTAGATTTTGAAGCATACAAAAAAGTTTACGACACGGTGTCGTAAAGTGGATTTTGTAAGGCGCAGGTATGAAGCATATCCAGAAGAGAAAGTTTGCGACATCGTGTCGCAAAGTCAGAAAGGGGAGATAATGGTTTTTACTATTAAGGCAGTAGGTCAGGAATATATCCTGCAGCCAATCCGGGCAGAGCCTATGATTGGGGAAAACAGCCCATTGCACAAAGAAAATAATACAACAATAAAAAAGAAAGGATAAACCAAATTGGAAAGGGCGAACCGTCAGGAGATACTGGCGGTTTTTTTGTTTGTGCAAAACGGTAAAATCCGTGAAATTCTGATTTTGGTTTCAGGTATAATATGGCATTTTTTACATCAGCAATCGGAATCTTAAAAACATTGGTCGTGGCGATCGGAGCCGGGCTTGCAGTGTGGGGCGTGATTAACCTCCTGGAAGGTTATGGTAATGATAACCCTGGCGCGAAATCGCAAGGAATCAAGCAACTTATGGCCGGAGGTGGGGTTGTCCTCATTGGTACACAGTTGATCCCTCTTCTTGGAAATCTGTTCAGCTAATAAAGGAAAGGGGATTCATTCATGTTCGATGGCATTTTTGAGGCAATCGAGGAGTGGATGAGGGAGCTTTTGACCGGGATGGTAACGTCCAACCTGACGGAAATGTTTTCGGATGTCAATGAGAAAACCGGGGAGATTGCCGCACAGGTTGGACAGACGCCGCAGGGATGGAACGGGAGTATTTTCAGCCTGATACAGAATCTTTCAAATTCGGTGATCGTGCCGATTGCAGGCATGATTATCACGTTTGTCCTCTGCTATGAGCTGATCTCCATGCTGACGGAGAAAAACAGTATGCATGAAATAGATACATGGATGTTTTTCAAGTATTTTTTCAAGATGTGGGTGGCTGTGTATCTGGTCAGCAATACCTTTACCATAGCGATGGCGGTCTTTGACGTGGGGCAGCATGTGGTGAGCGCCGCAGGCGGCGCCATCAACGCACAGACTGCCATCAACATAGATACTATGATAGAGGCAATGGAAACGGCGATGGAATCTATGGAGATCGGGGAGCTTGTAGTGCTGGCTCTGGAAACCATGCTGGTCAGCCTGTGCATGAAGATTATGTCCGTGCTTATCACGGTGCTTCTGTATGGGCGTATGATAGAGATCTACCTTTACACTTCGGTTGCGCCAATTCCTTTTGCCACCTTCTCCAACCGGGAATGGGGGCAGGTGGGGAACAACTATTTCCGTGGGCTTCTGGCGCTTGGGTTCCAGGGGTTCTTTATGATGGTGTGCGTCGGCATTTATGCGGTGCTGGTGTCAACCATCCAGATTTCAGACAACATGCACTCGGCGCTGTTCGGGGTGGCGGCATATACCGTAATCCTCTGTTTTAGCCTAATGAAAACAAGCGGATTAAGCAAGGCAGTGTTCAATGCACATTAGACAGCAGGAAGGAGGATTTTTTGAAGATTGGACTGATAGATGTGGATTCCCATAACTGGCCAAACCTGTGCCTGATGAAGTTATCGGCGTACCATAAGGCAAAAGGGGATTCCGTGGAATGGTGGAAGCCCGAAGGCCGGTATGATGTGGTTTATAAAAGCAGGGTATTTACAGACACATATTCCAAAGATGCATTTATGGTTGAAAACGCCGGGAAGGTAATCAGTGGCGGCACAGGCTATGGATTGAAAGAAAACTTGCCGGATGACGTTGAACATAGTTATCCGGATTATAGTTTATATCCGCAGTTTCCCGATACGGCGTATGGCTTTTTAAGCCGTGGATGTCCCCGGAACTGCGGATTTTGTATTGTCAGCGGCAAGGAAGGGAGAAGGAGCGTACAGGTCGCTGATCTTTCTGAATTTTGGGATGGGCAGAAAGAGATAAAACTGATGGATGCGAACCTCCTGGCCTGCCCGGAACATGAAAAGCTGATACAGCAGCTTGCAGAAAGCCGTGCCTGGGTGGATTTCTCCCAGGGGCTGGACATCCGCCTGATAAACCCGGACAATGTTTCCCTGCTGAATCAAGTACGCACAAAGATGGTGCATTTTGCATGGGATAACCCGGACGAGGATCTGACAGGATATTTCCAGAGATTTTTGGAACTGACGGCAGTGAAGGATAAACGGAAGCGGCAGGTCTACGTGCTTACGAATTATGGGAGCAGCCATGAGCAGGATTTATACCGTGTGGAAACCTTGCGTGATATGGGATTTTCGCCATATGTGATGGTTTATGACCGTCCAAGTGCGCCGAAAATTACCCGTCAGCTTCAGCGCTGGGTGAATAACAAGCGGATATTTTATACAGTAAAGGATTTTGCAGATTATGCCGCAGGCAGGAAGGAGGCTGTTTAGATGGCATTTGTCAGTGTGCCGAAAGATTTGACGAAGATTAAGAATAAGGTGGTCTTAAACCTTACAAAGAGGCAGCTTGTCTGCCTTGTGGCTGCGGCGGCTGTAGGGCTGCCTTTTTATTTCCTCACGAAAAATTATATTGGGACAAGTAATGCGGCAACGGGAATGGTGCTTCTGATGCTCCCGGCTTTTTTGTTCGCCATGTATGAGAAAGACGGGATGCCGCTGGAGAAAGTTCTCTTCAACATCATCAATGTGAAATTGAAAAAGCCGGCAGTCCGCCGGTATGAGATAAAAAATATCTATGAGATGGAGGAAAGAAAGGCCGTGCCGAAACAGAAGAAAGGGGGAGGAAAGCATGGGAAGAAAAAGAGAAAATAGACAGCCGGGACGGGTGACGGGCAAGGAGGGTGCGATCCACCTGGATGACTGGCTGGATGAGCCGGAGGATGATTATATAGATTTTGAGGACAATCCCGCTTATTCCAGGACAGGCGGCAGCATGGGAATAAACAGGAAGCTCACCCGCCGTGAGAAAAAGGCGATGGAGAAGGCTGCAAAGGAGGCAGAGAAGTTAAGGAAGATCCAGGAGGAAGCAGACTGGAGAGCAGAATTGAAAGCTGCCCGTGAAGCAGAAAAAGCGGCAAAGAGGGAGGCAGCAAGGCAGAAAGCGGAGAAAAAGAAAAGGGTTTCAAAGAAAAAAGCACATCAGGAATCGGCAGTACAAAAATATGGTACAAGAAATGCCGCAGTACACAAAGGCCGGGATAGAGCAAAAGAGAAAAAAGCAAGGGAGAAACAGATTTCCGCACAGCAGTCCATTCCCTACCGGGAGATGGCGAAGGACGGGATCTGCCGGGTGCAGGATAAATATTATTCCAAGACCATTCGGTTCTATGATATTAATTACCAGTTGGCACAGAATGAGGATAAAAATGCCATTTTTGAAAACTGGTGCGATTTCCTTAATTATTTTGACAGTACCATACATTTTCAGTTGTCGTTCGTGAACCATCACAGCAACATGAAAGAGTTTGAATCCATTATCCAGATCAAGCCGCAGAACGACGATTTTGACGATGTACGGATGGAGTATGCGCAGATGCTGAAAAACCAGCTTGCGAAGGGCAACAACGGGCTTGTCCGCACGAAGTATATCACGTTTGGGATTGAAGCGGACAACATCCGGGAGGCAAAGCCGAAGCTGGAACGGATTGAAGCGGATATTCTGAACAACTTTAAGGTGCTTGGCGTATCTGCTTATCCCTTAAATGGAGAGGAACGCCTGCAGGTGCTGTATGAAACCTTTAACCCGGATGAAAAGACACCGTTTAAGTTTTCTTATGATAGTGTGCTGCGTACCGGGATGGGGACGAAGGATTTCATTGCGCCCACCAGTTTTGTGTTTAAGAATGGGAAGGACTTCCAGATGGGTGATACCCTTGGGGCGGCATCCTACTTACAGATACTGGCCCCGGAGCTGACGGACAAGATGCTTGCGGAGTTCCTGGATATGGACAGGAACCTGATGGTGAATCTGCATATCCAGTCCTTAGACCAGATGAAGGCAATCAAGCTGGTGAAAAGCAAGGTAACGGACATTAACCGGATGAAAATCGAGGAGCAGAAGAAGGCAGTACGATCAGGGTACGATATGGACATCATCCCCTCTGACCTCAATACCTACGGAGGGGAAGCGAAGCGGCTGTTGGAAGATCTGCAGTCCAGGAATGAGCGGATGTTCCTTGTAACGGTGCTGTTCTTAAACACGGCAAAGACAAAACAGGATCTGGACAACGCCGTATTCCAGACGGCGGGTATTGCACAGAAATACAATTGCTCATTACGCCGATTAGATTATATGCAGGAGCAGGGGTTGATGAGCAGCGTCCCATTGGGATTGAATCTAATCCCTATCAAACGTGCGCTTACTACCACATCCACGGCAATTTTTGTCCCGTTCACCACGCAGGAATTATTTATGGCGGGGGAATCGTTGTATTACGGCTTAAATGCGCTGAGCAACAACATGATCATGGTAGACCGGAAGAAACTGAAAAACCCGAATGGATTGATACTTGGTACGCCCGGATCTGGAAAATCTTTTTCAGCGAAACGAGAAATTACCAATGCTTTCTTTGCCACCCAGGACGACATCATTATTGGAGATCCAGAGGGCGAGTATTATCCACTTGTCCATGCGTTAGGCGGGCAGGTGATCCATATTTCAGCCACAAGCCGGGACTATATTAATCCGATGGACATCAATATGGACTATTCGGATGATGATAACCCACTAGGCGTAAAGAGTGATTTTATCTTATCCTTGTGTGAGCTGATCATGGGGGCAAGGAACGGTATTGAAGCGGAGGAAAAATCGGTGATTGACCGCTGTCTGCCAATCGTGTACCAGAAATATTTTGGGAATCCGATTCCAGAGAATATGCCGGTACTTGGGGATCTGTACCAATGCCTCCGGGAGCAGAAGGAAATGCAGGCACAGCGGATTGCAACAGCGCTTGAAATCTATGTGAACGGTTCCCTGAAAGTATTCAACCATAGGACAAACGTGGAATTGGAGAACCGTATCATCTGCTTTGACATTAAGGACTTGGGGAAACAGTTGAAGAAGCTGGGGATGCTCATTGTCCAGGATCAGGTGTGGAACCGGGTGACGGTCAACCGTGCTGCACGAAAATCCACCAGATACTATGTTGACGAATTCCATCTGCTTTTAAAAGAAGAACAGACGGCGGCTTATTCAGTGGAGATCTGGAAGCGTTTTAGGAAATGGGGCGGCATTCCGACGGGAATAACGCAGAATATTAAAGATTTGCTGTCAAGCCGGGAAATTGAGAACATTTTTGAAAACTCGGACTTTATTTATATGTTGAACCAGGCGGCGGGGGACAGGCAGATACTGGCGAAGCAGCTCAATATTTCCCCACATCAGTTATCTTATGTGACGAACAGTGGAGAAGGTGAAGGACTGATTTTTTACGGGAGTACCATAATCCCTTTTAAAGATAAATTCGATAAGTCGTTACGCCTCTATGCTTTGATGACAACAAAATTGTCGGATTTGGAGGAAAGCCGGGAAAAACGGCCTGCCAGAGATCAGAAAGGCGAAGCATGAAACAATGGATTGCAAGAAAAATATTGCTCTGCTCCCTGCTCCTTCTAAGCATCAGTGGGTATTTTCTCGCAGATATGCTTATGCAGGAGAGGAAGGATGATGCATTGCAAGAGCAGTTGAAAGAAATTTATGAAAAGTCTGGCAATGGGGAGACGGAAGGGTTATCAGAGGAAGAAACAAATGATGGAGGTAGGGATACCGGGGGAGATTCTTCTCCGGTTCATCCGGGCCTGCTTGCGCTGCACAGGGAAAATCCAGATTGTATCGGATGGATTCAGATAGAGGGTACAGTGATTGATTATCCGGTTATGTACCGTCCATCGGAAGAAAACTATTATCTCCATCGGGATTTTAATGGGGAGTATTCTGCAAACGGCTGTCTGTTTCTTTCCGAGCTGTGCAATCCAGCTACAAGTGATAACTTGATTATCTACGGACACCATATGAACAGCGGGAAGATGTTTGCGGCACTGGAACAGTACAAGGACAGCGCATTTTATCTGGAACATCCATTGATTTCCTATGACACATTGCATGGCAGTGAAACGTATCAGGTTTTCGCCGTATTCTGTACGCCGGTATATACAGGAAATGATTTTCCCTATTATACATTTACAAAGGCGGAGGATGCGGCAGATTATCGGGAATATATCAAAGAAGTTAAGGAACGTGCGTTGTACGATACAGGAATTTCAGCAGTTTTCGGGGATAAGCTGTTGACGTTATCCACCTGTGAGTATTCCCAGAGGAACGGAAGGGTTGTGGTAATGGCGAAAAAAATCAGCCAGTAAGAAACAGATTGGTAGATCCTGATACTTTGCGACACCGTGTCGCAAACTTGGATGGTGAAAGGAACAGCGATATGCGGGAACAAGAGTTTAAAGCAAGAGATAAGACAGTCAATAAAATGAGCCGTGACGGTTTGGTTGAGGAAAATCTGCAGAAGAAAGATTCTGTCCGGATAAGCCAGAGGGAATTGGATAATCTGACACTGCCGGGGCAGGCGGCAGATTCTGTCAATTTCCAAAGGGAAAAAGCGTATTCTATTGGACGGGGGCAGAAGGACAGCATTTCTTCCAGTGCGGAAAATCCCTCAAAGGCAAGCAGGCAGCAAAGGCAGTCCGCAAAAAAGCGGCGGCTGTATGAAGCACATACAAAGAATCCTTTGTCTGAGCAGGCAGGCGATCCGTTATCCGGATTGCCCGTGCAGCCGGAAAACCATACATATTTCGCACAGGAGCCGGACGGCAACGGAGATACAGAACCGGAAATCCCGGAGACAGAATCAGCCAGGGGATTATCGGGACATTCCTCACGCATGGAGAGTATCCGGGGGCATCCGTCCAGCGGAAGGAACTATGTGGAAGCTGTGGCAGAGACAAGCCACAGCCGGAAGAAAAAGCAGGTGCAGGCGCAGTTCCGTAAAGGGGATGGACAGCAGGCAGGCGGCGAAGCAGGCAGTAAGGATTCTCGGAAA
The DNA here is from genome assembly GCF_000403455.2 of Dorea sp. 5-2. Classification (GTDB taxonomy): domain Bacteria; phylum Bacillota; class Clostridia; order Lachnospirales; family Lachnospiraceae; genus Sporofaciens. The sequence goes on from NZ_KE159792.1 coordinate 264,351, forward strand.
AATGATGCCCATTACAGGGAGACGCCGGAAGATGCAGGGAAAACCTTAGAGTCTGTCCGTGAAAATATTAAGAAAAAGCAGAAGCGGGAGCGGCTGCATAATGAGCAGAAAAAGCAGGAATCCAGGATTTCCTTCGGTGACGATGAAAGTGTTATGGTGCATGGTGCAGGTATGGGGATCGGTAGAAAAGCTGCGTCTGCGGCGTCACATTCCATGTCAGCCTATGCACACGGGAAGGTGCATGAAGCGGAGCAGGATAATTCTGCGGCAGAGGGGGCACACCGGGCAGAGGTCATGGCGGAACATTCTTTGCGGAATGCCATGCGTACCTCCCGCCGGATGGTGCAGCGGAAGCTCTCCCGTTGGAGGGAATCCCCGGAAGGGGAAGGGGTGAAAATCCGCCTGCAGTTTGAAGCTTCACAGGAAACGGCAGAATCGGCGGGGAAGCAGTTGGCAGAAACGGGGCAGGCAGAGAAAACAATCCGAAAAAAATTCTGGCAGAAACAGCGGATTAAAAAATCCTACCAGGCGGCAAAGAGGGGTGAGAAAACAACAGCGGAGGCGGCAAAAGCCACACAATCCGTATTTGACAAAATAAAAAGTAAGGCGGCGTCCGTCTTAAAAAATAATAAAGGGATATTTGGGGCAGCGGCAGTCTTAGGGCTGCTTTTTTTGATGCTTTCTGCAGGCTTGTCAAGCTGCAGCGCTATGATTGAGGGAACATCTTCCAGTATTATTGGCTCTACCTATCCAAGCACGGATGAAGATATTTATGAGACGGAAAATGCGTATGCGGCATTGGAAGCTGGCTTAAACAGACAGATTAACAACATGGAATCCACACATCCGGGATATGACGAATACTGGTATCAGGTAGACGAAATTTCCCACAATCCCTACCATCTGATCTCCTATTTCACTGCGAAATACGGGGAGTTTACTTATGAACAGGTAAAAGACGAGGTGGAAGATATTTTCCGGGAACAGTACAGCCTGTATGTGGACGAAGTCAACGATACGGTGACGGAGACAAAAACCGTGCGTGTCGGGGAATCCCTGGGACAGGTGGTGACGAGTGGGTATTGTAACTGTTCCATCTGCTGCGGTGTATGGTCAGGAGGGCCGACGGCCAGCGGCGTATATCCAACGGCAAACCATACGATAGCGGTGGATGCCGCCAGTCCCTTTGTGCCGATGGGTACGAAGGTCGTGATGAACGGCGTGGAGTATGTGGTGGAGGACACAGGGGCGTTTGCCCGGTATGGGGTGCAGTTTGATGTTTATTATGACAGCCATTCCGCTGCGTCCGCACATGGGCATCAGACCTGGGAAGCGTTTATTGCGGACGATAACGGCAATCAGGAAGTGGAAGTGACCACGACGGAAGTAATCAACCGCCTGGAAGTGACGCTTATGAACCACAATCTGGATGCCGTCCTGCGGAGCCGTATGGATGAAAATGAGGAAAAGCGGTATAACCTTTACAACGGGACTTACGGCAACCGGGATTACTTATTTGACGTGGGGAGCCTGCCCGGTGGCGGCGGTGCGGATGGATATGGGTATGAAATCCCGTCCGAGGCATTGTCGGATGAAAAGTTTGCAAGGATGATCCATGAGGCGGAAAAATATTTAGGCCGTCCTTATGTTTGGGGCGGAGCTTCGCCAAGTACCGGGTTTGACTGTTCCGGGTTTGTCAGTTGGGTCATCAATAACTGCGGGAATGGATGGAACGTAGGGAGGCAGACGGCAGAAGGATTGCGAGGGTGCTGTGCCCATGTACCATCTTCACAGGCAAAGCCGGGTGATCTGATATTTTTCCAGAACACCTACCCGACATCTGGAGCAAGCCATGTGGGGATTTATGTTGGCAACAACATGATGATCCACTGCGGCGACCCAATTCAATATACAAACATAAGTTCTGCATACTGGCAGCAACATCTACTCGGATTTGGAAGGCTGCCTTAAAAATACAGTTTTGGAGAGACAATAAAGTTTGATAAAAACGCATGAACAATGACAATTATATTTGATAAAGAAAATGGGGTGGCGATATGAACAAAAAGCTGCGGCGTGTCCTGGACGAAATCCAGAAAACGGAAAAGAAGATTGCCGCATGGCAGGAGCATTTGGGAGAGCTGAACGTCCAGAGGGAAATGCTGGAGGATGCGGAGATATTAAAGAGCGTCCATTCCATGCGGCTTGGAAGCTGGGAACTGCTGTCTGTCCTGGAGGGCATACAGCAGGGGACGGTGGTATTTTCCGAGAAGCCGGGAACAGATATGGATTCTGGCAGCGAAGAAAGCATGGAATCGGAGAAACTGGCCGGATCAGCAGAAAGCATGACGGAAACAACGGAGAATGCGGCAGAAACAACAGAAAACATAGCAGGGGAGTTATCTGCAGGACAGGGACTGCCGGAGGATGCGGCAACGGAGGGAGGATTTATATAATGAAAGATAAGATTAAAAAATATCTGATGGTAATTACGATGGTCGTGGGGATGATGTTCTCTGCGGCCATGCCTGCATTTGCCTATACGGACAGTGCAGGGCAGACGGAAGCCGACACCGCAAATGTTGGGACAGCGACAGGAAATAGCAGCGTGGAAAACGGAGATCCGGAGGATGCGCCGATTGCAGAGGAACCGTCAGACACAGAAGAACCAGAAGAGGAAGAATCACAGGGCAGGGTGCAGGGGACGCCGTTTTCTGTGCCTGGGAACGGGCAGTTGGTGGACGATATGGCAGACGATGAAAGCAAGCAGTTTTTAACTGTGCAGACTAAGAACGGCAATACCTTTTTCATGGTGTTAGACCGCTCCAACAATACGGAGAATGTCTATATGCTGTCCATGATTGATGAAAATGACCTGGCAGAATTTATTGGGGAAACAAAGGAAGACCCAAAGCAGGAGCAGCCTTCCGTAATCATCCCGGAAACAGAAAAGCCGTCTGTACCGGAAGAACCAGAAATGGAGACAGAGCCGAAAGAAAAGGAAGGCGGCACGAATACGGGCGCCCTGCTTGCGGTGATTGTACTTTTGGCTGGCGGCATCGGCGGATATTATTATTTTAAAGTGGTGAAACCAAGGCAGGACGAGGATGAAGAAGACAATGAGGATTTGGAATTTTACGGCGGTGCATATATCAATGAGGAGCAGGACGATTCTGAGGAAGAAGAGGAGGATGATGAATAATGTTTTTGGTCATTGCCGAAAAACCGAGCGTATCACAGAGCCTGGCCAGGATTCTTTCCGTTACGGAACGGGAGGACGGCTATCTGTCAGGGGAAGACTGTATTGTAAGCTGGTGCCTGGGGCATCTGGCCGAGTATGCTTCCCCTGATTATTATGATTCCAGATATGGGAAATGGGAGTTTGCAGACCTGCCCATCGTGCCGGGGCAGTGGGAGTTGGCCGTTGCAAAAGATAAGAAAAAGCAGTTTGCAGTCTTAAAAAAGCTGCTGAACCGGAGTAATCTGGATTATGTGGTGAATGCCTGTGACGCAGGCCGGGAAGGGGAACTGATCTTCAAGCGTGTCTATGACCTGTCGGGCAGCAAAATCCCGGTCAGGCGGCTGTGGATCAGTTCTATGGAGGACAGCGCAATCCGGGAAGGGTTTGCCAATCTGAAAGATGGGGAGGAATACAAGAACCTTTGCGAAGCCTCCATATGCAGGGCAAAAGCGGACTGGCTGATCGGAATGAACGCAACCAGGGCATTTACCACAAAATATTATAAGCGATTGACGGTGGGGCGTGTCCAGACACCCACGCTGGCAATGCTGGTGGAGCGGCAGGATGCCATTGACGGGTTTGTGAAGGAAGTCTATTACAAGGTGGCGGTTGAGGGGGATGGGATTCGTGTCATATCAGAATCTATTAAGGATGAAGCGGAAAGCATTGCCCTGGCTGAAAAATGCAATGGGAAATCCGCAGTTATCCGCAAAGTGGAGAAAATCCAGAAGAAGAGCCAGCCGCCGAAACTCTATGATCTTACCACGCTGCAGAGGGAGGCAAACCGTTTCTTTGGATATACGGCGCAGGAAACATTAAGGGAGCTGCAGGAACTGTATGAAGCAAAGTTAGTCACCTATCCCCGGACGGACAGCCAGTACATTACAGCAGATATGGAGCAGACAGCTTTAGAATTGTTAGAGCTGTTACCTGAGTTACTGCCTTTCTTACAGGGAGAATCTATCGGGGAGAATATAGGGCGCATTATCAATAATGATAAAGTTTCCGACCACCATGCACTGTTACCGACAAAAGAGGCGCTAGGGCAGGATTTTGAAGAATTATCAGAACGGCAGCGGAATATCTTCCGTCTGATCGGGCAGCGTCTGGCACAGGCAGTATCCGAAGAATGCATTTATGAGGAAACAACAGTCACAGCATTGTGTGAGGGGCATGAGTTCTCCGCAAAAGGGAAGGCAACAGTCCAGCCAGGGTTTAAAGGCATTGAAGAAGCCTTCCGTAATGCTGTGCAAAAAGGAAAGCCAGCGGATAAAGGCAAAACAGATGACACATTCTCCATTCCGGGAGGATTGCGGGAAGGGATGGAGATTGCAGAAGTCCGTGCAGAGAAGAGCAGGCATTTCACATCAGCTCCGAAGCCGTACAGCGAGGACACACTGCTTTTAGCGATGGAACGGGCCGGGAATCAGGATTTTGATGAAGATACAGAGAAAAAGGGACTTGGCACGCCTGCAACCAGGGCATCCATTCTGGAAAAGCTGGTTTCCTCCGGCTATGCAAAGCGGAACGGGAAGCAGATCCTCCCGACTGCAGACGGGAAGGAACTGATTGCGGCGCTGCCGGATTACCTAAAGTCTGCATCTATGACTGCGGAATGGGAAAATAAACTGCTCCTGATTGAGAAAGGGCAGATGGACAGCCGGGAGTTTTTGCGGGAGATTACAGATTTGATTGATACGATGATTGCAGGCTGCAGCGCCATATCCGGGGAAGAACAGGGCCGTTTCCATCAGAGGGAAAGTGTTGGAATCTGCCCGGTATGCGGGAATCCTGTGTATGAGGGAAAGAAGAACTTTTACTGCAGTAACCGGGAATGTGCTTTCTCCTTGTGGAAGGAGAACCGCTATCTATCCGGTATGAAAAAACTGGTGGATAAGAAGATGGCGGCAGAGCTGCTGGAGAAGGGGCGTACCCATGTGAAGGATCTCTATTCACAGAAAACAGGGAGAACCTTTGCGGCAGACCTGTTGATGACGGCAGAGGATGGACGTGCGAATTTCAGCCTGGAATTTCCGAAGAAAAAGGGAAGCGGGAAATCCGGCAAAGGCAGTGGAAAACGAAAATAAAAAGCAGAATAAAGGTACATGCCGCTTTTGTGTCTGGAAAAGTATTGTTGGATAAAAAACTTTCAGGCACAGGGGCGGTATTTTATATGGAGGTTTTATATGGCAATGTTAAATGAAATCCGTGGGCTTGCGGAGTATGAGGCAAAGGCTGTCACCAGTTCCCCATGGGACTGGATGGGATATCTGGACACGGCGGCGAAGCTGTACCGTTATTCCTTCCCAGATACGCTTTTGATCCATGCACAGCGCCCGGATGCGACTGCCTGTGCGTCGCTGGAGCTGTGGAATGGGAAGATGAACCGGTGGGTGAACCGTGGGGCAAAGGGGATTGCACTGATTGACGATACCGGGCCGACACGGAGGCTGCGGTATGTATTCGATATTTCCGACACGCATATGGTGCGTGGCGGCAGGACGCCAAACCTGTGGAAGATTGAGGATGCACAGAAAAAGGATATCCTTGACCATCTGGCGGACGCTTACGGACTGTCAGAGACAGACAGCGCAGACCTGCCGTCTGCCTTATCCGAAATATCCCGCCAGTTGACGGAAGAAAACTTAGAGGAAGTGATGGACGGCCTTCTGTATGAAACAGAGGGGACATTTTTAGAGGGGCTGGACGAGGACACGATCCGTGTGGAGTTCCGGCGGCTTTTGATGAACAGCGCTTTTTATACGCTGGCTGTCCGCTGCGGCCTTGACCCGATGGAGTATCTGGAGGAAGAAGATTTTTCGGCAATCACCGATTACAATGCGCTGCCTGTGCTTACCTTCCTGGGAAATGCCACAAGCCAGCTTGTGGAGCCTGTCCTTGTGGACATTGGACGGACAGTGCGTAAGATTCTCATAGAAGAATCCCAGAAAACGGTTGCAAAAGAGAATGGAATCGGCTATAATGAATTTAACGCTTTAAAGCGTGAAAGCAAAAACAAAGAAGGAGGAAATGAGCATGGAACTGACTTACCACCGCAAAGGGGATTACCTGTTCCCGAACCTGACCATAGAGAAACCAGAGGCGGCAATCGGGAAGTACGGGATGCTGCGCCGGACATACCTGAAAGAGAACCGGAAGGGATGGTATCAGAGCATGATGCTGTCGGGGAAACTGGACAGGCACTTGATGGAGATCGAGCAGGCAGCGACGGAGAGGATGGAAGTCCTGATGAAAGGGCTGCTTCTGAAATACCCGGCCCCGGACAAGGAGAAAGACCAGATGGCGTGGGCGGCGCACATGAATGGACTGACGGCAATGGCGGAAGAGAGCATCTTGAAGGAATTGGTATACAGCTAAATGAGGAATCAACAGAACAGGATTTGAGTGAAGCAGAGGAGAAAGAAGCCTCTGCTTTATCTTTGCCCGATTTTCCGACTGTGGAACAGCAGAAGAGGGAGATTGAGGGACGGATGCAGGCGCTCTATGCCGGGGAGGTTGCGATTTCTCCAGAGGTGATAGATGAAGTCCTGCGCAGCGGCGGCAACCGGAATGGGAGCCAGCTCCGGATCATCTATAATTTTATGATAGACCAGATGCCGGAGGAATATACGGAATTTGTCCGGAGGGAATATGGCAAAGGCGGCATCGGGCTTATCATAGACGGCAAGGAATATTCTGTCTGGTATGACGAGCTGGGGATGCAGATTGCCGTAGGACATACGGTGACAGACCGGATTCTGGATAAGGTATTTTTATCCTGGGAAGATGTGTGCGGGCGCATCCACCAGCTTTTAAAACAGGGGGAGTATGCGCCGCAGGTGGTATTGGATGCCGCAAGGGATAACGCTTTGAAGGAACACGCCAACGCACTTGCCTATATGTATCAGGATATGGCAGAGGGCGTTGCGGAGCTTGTATTTGAAGATGTGGAGGTATTCTATGGCGGATTCCCTGATAAAGTGGAACGGCTGTCAGAGCTGATCGCACAGCCGGAATATCTCTCTGACCTGATAGAACGCCTGGAAGGCCTTGCAGAGGCGTATGAAGAAAATCATGGGATTATGCGATTCCAATTATATAATCCTACACGGATTCTTGCACAGTTCCAGAAGTTTGCAAAGGAGGCTGTACCTTACCAGGCAAGAGAAGGGTTTGCATGGGAAGAACACCCGGTTTTCATCACAGAGGATGAGATTGACGCTTTTCTGCAGGGAGGGGGCGCATATTCGGACGGGCGGCTTTCCACTTACGCATTTTTTATACAGGATAAGACTGATAAGGAAAAAACGGATTTTATTATGGAAAGCTATGGGATAGGCGGACGGAGCCATGCGCTGTCCGGCGCTGACAATTCCCATGCAGATTACAGCGGGAAGGGGTTGAAGCTGGCGAGAGGCTCTTATAGTGAGCCAGATGTGGAAATCTTATTGAAATGGCCGAAAGTGGCAAAACGGGTAGCGGCTTTAATTGAAAACGGCAATTACCTAAAGCCGTCCGATTATTCCCGTATGCCTGTTTATGAACGGGAAAGGATGGCGGGGCGTGTTGTCAATTTCTATCACCATCTTCCAGACCATATGATACGTCCCTGGGCGGGAAATCCGGATATGTTTACCCACCGGGACGATGTGGTGAGTCTTCTGAACAATCCAGAAGGGCAGGAAGGCTTATTGCGGCATATGGATGAAGCAATAGCGGAATTGCCATTAGATTTTGAAGATTATGAGAAAAAGGTACAAATCCTTACTGATCTTCACGGATATGTGGAAGGGACATATACGATTTTCCCGGAAAGGAAAAGAGAAGAAGTACAGATTGAAAATGGAGGACAGTTATCCCTCTTTGATTTCATGGCCCCAGAAAAGACGCCAGGAAAGCAGGAAGAAACAAAAGAACCGCAAAAAAACGAAGAATCAGAAATTAAAAGTGCGGAACCGATAGAAGATAGCAGCGGCTCCGGCGAAACCGGGAAGTACACTTACGCAGTAGGGAACTTTATATATCTGGATACGGATAAGTTACACCGTATTACAGAAATTAAGAATCAGCACATATCGGTAAAGGATATGGAACATCCAGACCATCAAGAAAGTATAATCTTTCTTGATTCGTATGATGGGAGATTAGATGTCTGCCCGGAACTGAACCGGCATCTGCTGATTGGCGGAAATGCATTAGGGAGGGACAGCCGGGCTATTTACAAAGAATGTCTGTATACTGCCCTTGCCGCCATTAAAAGCAGCGCAGCCTATGATGTCATCCGTTCCAGGGACGTAGATGAAGATATGGCGTATGATATTGTCCAGGAAGAATTGGACAATTTAATGGTGCGCAACAGGGAAAACGCCCCCGTTATGGCAGAAGCCTATGGGAACTGGGATAACTTCCGGGACTGGATGGCGGAAGATATTTTCCAGAGGACGTACCAGGATTACCTTGTGGACAGCCGGGACGCCATTGCCTTGCATGAAAATGACCCGGATGCGCCGGAGTGGGCAAAAGGCATGGCGGTGGATGCAGAGTTACAGGAGATTGCGGCATTTCCAGAAGGAGCAAAGGAAAATATGCGGGAAGCGGAAACGGCGGCAGAAGCAGAAACCGCAGATTCCGCAAAATCCGCAGAACCGGATCTTATGCAAAGAGAACCCGGCATATTTGAGTATGGGGGATTCCATTTTGAAGCTGTTGGGAAACTGCAGGAAAACTTCAACGCACAGGACATTATCCTGAATACCAGATCGCATAACGAACTTGGCATATCTGATTATGAAGATGGGCAGCATCCGTATTCGCACAGCAGCTTTTATGAAGCAAGCACAGACAAAACCGCAGATGTTTTCCGGTGCGTGGAAACGGGGAAGAACTATCTCCCAGGGGAGCATGAGCTGTTTGAGTATGTGGGGGAATTTATCCCTTTTATACAGCAGGAGACGCAGGAAGAAGAAGCGGAGCTGCCTCAGACGGGCGCAGCGGCTCCTAATCTGGAAGAATTGCAGGAGGAACCGGATGTTGAGGAATATGATCTGATTGAAAACAGGCTGTTCCTCGCAATGGAGGAAGCGGACGTATATCTGGATGATTTTTCACCGGAGCAGGTGGATGTGATTTATGAAGCCGCCGAAAAAGGCTTAAACCTTGTGCCAATGCTGAACCCGGAGTTTCCGCCGGAACAGATGCAGTTGATCGCTGACGTAATGGAGCGGATGGCCGCTAATGAGCAGGCAGCGTTTGGGAATGAGATCAATCCTCTGACAAACCATGTGATGAACCCAGAGGAAATCAACCATATCCGAAAAGACCGCAGATTACCTTTAGAGCCTGTTGCCGTAGATGGGATAGATGGAGCCGGAAGGACTGGAAACGGCACTACCCGGCAGGCTTCCGGGCAGGCCAGAAAGGACGCCGGGACGGGAGAACCGTCACCGGGGCTGGAACGCAGGGAAAAAATAAATTTCCATATCACCGATGATGATTTAGGCGCAGGCGGCCCGAAGCAGAAGTTCCGTGCCAACATGGACGCAATCCTCCTACTGAAAACGCTGGAACAGGAAAACCGCCTTGCCACGACGGAAGAACAGGAAACCTTATCACGGTTTGTCGGATGGGGCGGCATCCCGGCAGCGTTTGACGATAAGAATGAAGCGTGGGCGGCGGAGTATGCGGAGCTGAAAGCGGTGCTGACGCCGGAGGAATACCGGGAGGCAAGGGCGTCCACATTAAATGCGTTCTACACTTCCCCTACGGTAATTAAAGCAATGTATGAGGCATTGGGGAACATGGGATTACAGAGGGGCAACGTATTGGAGCCGTCCTGCGGGATTGGGAATTTCATGGGATTAGTGCCGGAAACTATGGACGGGCTGAATATGTACGGCGTGGAGATTGACAGCATTTCCGGGAAGATAGCAAAACAGCTTTACCAGAAGAATAATATCTCCGTGCAGGGCTTTGAAACCGCCGCATACCCGGACAGCTTCTTTGACTGTGTGGTCGGCAATGTGCCGTTCGGTGCTTATAAGGTGGCAGACCGCAGGTATGACCGCCACAACTTTATGATACATGATTATTTTATCGCAAAGTCGCTGGATTTGGTGCGACCAGGCGGCGTGGTGGCGGTGGTGACGTCAAGCGGCACGATGGATAAGCAAAGTGCATCCGTTCGCCAGTATATAGCCAACCGTGCAGACCTGCTTGGGGCAGTCCGCCTTCCCAACAATGCGTTCCAGAGGAATGCCGGGACGGGCGTTGTTGCGGATATTTTATTCTTCCAGAAACGTGACCGGGCATCCCTGGAGCAGCCGGGCTGGGTGGAGCTTGGCACGACACCGGAGGGGCATACGGTCAATTCCTATTTCGTAGAACACCCGGAAATGGTGCTTGGGGAATTTACTATGGAAAGCACACAGTACGGCAAGCAGGAAACCACGGTAAAACCGATAGGGGGCGCTGTCCTTGCGGAGCAGTTGAGGGAAGCGGTGAAACATATCCAGGGGACGATTACGGAGTTGGATCTGGAAGATTCCGAGTTAGAGGAAACCGTACCATCCATCCCGGCAGACCCATCCATCAAGAATTTCAGCTTTGCAAACGTGGACGGGAAAGTGTATTACCGGGAAAATTCCGTTATGAATTTAATGGAACTGCCCGCTTTAACAACAGAGCGTGTGCTGGGGATGATTGAACTGCGGAATTTGACACAGCTGCTTTTGCAGTGCCAGATGGAGGACGGTAGTGATGCGGAAGTTGCCATGCTGCAGAAAGAATTGAACACGCAGTATGACCGCTTTACGGCACAATACGGCCTAATCAGCAGCAATGCTAACCGGAGGGCGTTCTCCCAGGACAGCAGCTATTGTCTGTTAGCGTCTTTGGAACTGGTGGACGAGGAAGGGAAGCTAAAGCGGAAGGCAGATATTTTTACCAAAAGGACAATCCGTAAGGCGGTGCCGGTGACAAGCGTGGATACTGCCAGTGAAGCCCTGGCTGTTTCCATTGGGGAGCGGGCAAAGGTGGACGTACCGTTTATGGCGGAACTGTCTGGCAAGACAGAATCCGAAGTCACAGAGGAACTGGCGGGGGTAATCTTTAAAAATCCGCTGACAGACCAGTGGGAAGCGTCGGATGAATATTTATCCGGCAATGTCCGGGAGAAACTTACGGTCGCAAAACAGTTTGCAGAAAATCATCCGGAATACAGGATTAATGTGCAGGCATTGGAGCGTGTGCAGCCGAAAGACCTGGAAGCATCGGAGATTGAGGTGCGGCTTGGGGCAACCTGGGTAGACCCGGCTTATATCACAGAGTTCATGGGGGAGCTGTTCCATACGCCGGGCCATTTATTGGGGAACCAGATTGACGTGAAGTATGCGAAAGTCAACGGCCAGTGGAATATATCCGGAAAAAGTGCGGATTCCCGTGGCAATTCCCTTGTCACAGCCACTTACGGGACACAGCGGGCAAGCGGCTACCGTCTGCTGGAAGATGCCTTGAATCTCAAGGACACAAAAATCTTTGATACAATCGTGGAGGACGGCAAGGAAAAGCGTGTCCTGAACAAAAAAGAAACCATGATCGCACAGCAGAAGCAGGAGATGATAAAGGAAGCCTTCAAAGAGTGGATTTTCCGGGACATTGACCGGAGGGAGGACTTGTGCAGGAAATACAACGACCTGTTCAACAGCGTCCGTCCCCGTGAGTACGATGGGAGCCATATCCAGTTTGCAGGCATGACGCCGGAGATTACCCTGATGCCCCACCAGAAAAATGCGGTGGCGCATATATTATATGGAAATAACACGCTGCTTGCGCATTGCGTGGGGGCCGGCAAGACCTTCCAGATGATTGCCGCTGGAATGGAAAGCCGGAGGCTTGGGCTGGCGCAGAAAAACCTCTATGTCGTGCCGAACCATCTGACCGAACAGTGGGGCAGCGATTTTTTACGCCTGTATCCGGGGGCAAATGTCTTAGTCGCAACGAAAAAGGATTTTGAGCCTGCCAACCGCAAGAAGTTCTGTTCCCGCATTTCGACAGGCGATTATGATGCCGTCATCATCGGGCACAGCCAGTTTGAGCGCATCCCCCTTTCTAGGGAACGGCAGATTGCAGCCATCGAGCGGCAGATGAACGACATCACTACAGCAATTGCAGAGCTGGCGGAGGAAGAAGGCACACGCTACACCATCAAGCAGATGGAAAAGACGAAGAAAACGCTGGAAACAAGGCTTGCGAAGCTGAATGACCAGAGCCGGAAGGACGACGTGGTGACGTTCGAGCAGCTAGGCGTGGATCGGCTGTTTGTAGACGAGAGCCACAACTATAAAAATATGTTTTTATACACAAAGATGCGGAATGTTGCCGGGATTTCACAGACGGACGCACAGAAAAGCTCCGATATGTTCATGAAGTGCCAGTACCTGGATGAGATTACCGGCGGGAAGGGCGTCACTTTTGCAACCGGGACCCCCGTATCGAATAGTATGGTCGAGTTATATACCATTATGCGCTACCTTCAGTATGACACCATACAGAGGATGGGCCTGGGGCATTTCGATTCCTGGGCGGCGGCTTTTGGCGAGACGGTAACAAGCATAGAATTAAGTCCTGAAGGCACAGGATACCGGGCAAAGACAAGGTTTGCCCGGTTTTTCAATCTCCCGGAGCTGATTGCATTATTTAAGGAGAGCGCCGACATCCAGACTGCAGATATGCTTGACCTCCCGGTTCCCGAAGCGGAATATATCAATGAAGTGCTGAAACCAAGCGGGGAACAGCAGGATTTAGTCAGCTCCTTTGCGGAACGGGCAGAAATTGTCCGAGCCGGGAATGTAGACCCGTCACGAGATAATATGTTGAAGATTACCAACGACGGGAGGAAATGCGCCCTGGATCAGCGGCTTATCAACGACATGCTGCCGGATGCGGAGGAAAGCAAGGTCAACCGCTGTGTGAATAATGCTTTTGACATTTGGGACAAGACTTCTGCAGACAAAGGCACACAATTAATTTTTTGCGACCTGTCTACGCCGAAAAACGACGGCACGTTCAACGTCTATGACGACGTGCGGGAGAAGCTGGTGGCGAAGGGAATCCCCAGGGAGGAAGTGGCGTTTATCCATGAAGCCGGGACGGAAACGAAGAAAGCGGAATTATTTTCAAAGGTGCGCTCCGGGCAGGTGCGTATTCTGCTCGGTTCTACACCGAAGTTAGGCGCAGGGACAAATATCCAAGACAGGCTGGTTGCCCTACACCACCTGGATGCGCCTTGGAAACCGGCCGATTTAGAGCAGCAGGAGGGCCGTATTCTTAGGCAGGGGAACCAGAACGACAAGGTTCAGATCTACCGATATGTTACCGAAAATACGTTCGACGCATACATGTGGCAGATCCTGGAGAACAAGCAGAAGTTCATCAGCCAGATCATGACCAGTAAATCCCCGGTACGGGCCTGCGAGGACGTGGACGATACGGCGTTAAGCTATGCGGAGATCAAAGCCCTGGCTACGGGCAATCCCTACATAAAAGAGAAGATGGATCTCGACATCCAGGTAAGCAAGCTGAAACTTTTGAAGGCAAACCATACCAGCCAGAAGTACCGGCTGGAAACGGAGATCGCAAGGAATTACCCGGTGAAGATTACCGCATTAAAAGAGCGGATTGCAGGCTTGCGGGCGGATGCGGAGGCAGTGAAGCCAATCCTTGAAAAAGAAAAGGAAAAAGACAATTTCTCCATGCTGATCGGTGGAAAAACCTACACAGACCGGAAAGAGGCAGGGACGGCGCTGATTGCAGCCTGCGCAGGAATGAAAGCGGTGGATGCGGCCGGGCAGGTCGGGGAATTCTGCGGGTTCCGGCTGTATTCTGATTTTGACAGCTTCAACCAGGTATATAAGCTGACTATCAAGCGGCAGTGCAGCTACCAGGTTGAAGTGGGGAAAGACCCGTTAGGGAACTTGCAGCGTATCAGCAACGTATTCTCCGGGATTGGGAAGAAACTGACGGAATTGGAACTGAATTTAGAAACCGTTCAGCAGCAGCTTGCCACGGCAAAGGAGGAAGTGGAGAAGCCTTTTGCAAAAGAAGAAGAATTGGCGGAGAAGATGGAACGCCTGTCGGAATTAAACGCCTTGCTGAACATGGACGATAAAGGGCCGTCGGAAGCGCTGGGCATGGACGATGATGTGCAGGAAGTGGCAGACTGTCCGAGGAAAGCGGTTAATTATGCAGGCCGGGTGTCGGATGCTTCACGGATTGCAGATGAAGTAAGGAAACCTTCTGTGCTTGGGAAGCTGAAAGAAGCAAAAGAGCGTCTTATGGGGAATCATGGGAACACCCAGAAACCGGTAAAGAAAAAGGAGCAGGAATTATAAGCAGGAGGCCATACCGTCAATAGATGATGGGGTGGCATTATTTTTGCATAGACAGATGGGAAAGCTGCGATAAGTTTTTCCGTCTGTTTATCTGCAAGGTATTTTGCAGGGCAGGCGGAGCCTGCCAGTGAGAGCATGGAATTAGCCGGGTCTGCCAGAAACCTATTTCAATATTTATAAGGATAGTTCTATGGCATATGCCGGGAAAGAATGGAGGGAATTTATCATTTATGGCCGGAAAACGGGAAGAACAGTTGAAGGAGATTACGGAACGGCTGGAACAGGGCGTCAAGGATTTATTTACATCGGAAAAATATACAGAATATTTGAAAACTATGTCGCAGTTCCATAATTATAGTTTTAACAACACGCTTTTAATCGCGATGCAGAAGCCGGAGTCAACCTTGGTTGCAGGGCTGGCTACCTGGAACAAGAAATTTAACCGTCGGGTAAAACGTGGGGAGAAGGGGATCAAGATCATCGCCCCTGCGCCGATTAAGGAAAAAGAAGAGATAGAGAAATTTGATCCGGAAACAAACGAGCCGGTGCTGCGCCCGGACGGACAGCCGGAGACAGAGGAAGTGGAGCGTATCATCCCACGGTTCCGTGTGTCTACAGTATTTGACATTTCACAGACGCAAGGAGATCCGCTTCCGGAACTGGACACGCCGGAGCTAGTGGGGAGCGTAGAAAATTTTGATATTTTCATGGAAGCAATCCAGATGGTTTCCCCATCCCCTATGCGCTATGGGGAGATTGAAGGGAGTTCCAAGGGGTATTACAGCAACGCCAGTAAGGAAATCGTAATACAGGAGGGCATGAGCGAGAAGCAGACCATGAAAACCGCTGTCCATGAAGTGACACATGCCATGTGCCATGACCGGGATAGGATGGAGGAGCTTGGTGAAAATAAAAACAAGATGACAATCGAAACGGAAGCCGAGAGCGTAGCCTTTACTGTCTGCAGTTTCTTCAATTTAGATACGTCAGACTACTCATTCCCATATTTAGCGGGATGGGCAAGCAGCATGGATATGAAGGAGATGCGCACGTCAATGGATTTTATCCGGAAAACAGCAGGCTCTTTTATTGACAGCATGGTGGAGAACATCCAGAAGCTGCAGAAAGAAAAAGCGGCAGAACGGGAGCTGACAGAAGATGATTTCGTATTCCAGTTTGCCCCTCTTGGGGAGGATACAAAAAAGTTCTATCTTGTAGATAATGTCGGGCGGGTAGATTTTTTAAGGCTGTTACATACTTTTGCTGAACAGGACGGGGGAAATGGAAATCCGGAGCAGTTCCTGAAAAGCCACGGCGTACACCTGGATTTATGGCGGGATTCGGAAGATGGAAAGAAGAATCAGGAAATCCCGGAGTTCTATGATGCCTTGTATATGGATGCAGGCCATATCGTGGATGCGGCAGAATTTTCTATTTTGGTGCAGGTGGAGATGATGATCAGCCGTGCGGAGTACGGGCATACAGCTTTGGGGAAGGAAGCGCATAACCTGGCTGTCTTATATGCCTATAAGCTGGACAATCCAAGGGACACGAGGGAGTTGGTGAATAAACTTGCGGAGGCTGTGGAAAATCCGAAGATGCATAATCTTCAGGAAATTATGGAGGATGCACAGGAAGAGATTGATTTTCTGCCTGATAACAAAGTCGGGATTATGCAGATGCATGAATTTGGCTACCGCAATGATTCCGTCCTGCCGCTTACAATGGAAAGGGCCGTTGCGCTGCACAATGCAGGGCTGCATATCTACAGCCTACAGAAAGACGGAAGTTCAATTCTGATGAATACAGAAGATGATATTAGAGAAACAGGAGAAGACGGCATGTTTGGCATTGACGCAAGGGCGTGGGAGAGCTACCAGGTGATGGAATCGGTACGTGCGGAAAATGCAGAGCAGGAACATTTAAACGAAGAATTGCTTTTCAGCAGTAACGAGGATCGTTATGCCATCTACCAGATCCGGGACGACAGCAAGAGCCGGGAATACCTTTTTATGGGTACGGAGTATCTGAAAAAGCAGGGATTTTCCGTGGATTATGATGATTACCGGATGGTTTACGGTGATGTGCTAGGGGGAAAAGAAACGCTGGATTCCCTGTATGAAAAATTCAATATCGGGCAGCCGCTGGACTTTAAAGGGCATTCCCTCTCTGTCAGTGATGTAGTGGCCATAAAAAGAGACGGTGAGATTACGGCGCATTATGTGGATTCTTATGGATATACGGAACTGCCGGAATTTTTTCATCAGAAGGAGAAAACCATAAAGCAGGAAAAAGGAACAGAATTACAGGAAAGCAGCCTGCAGGAACTACAAAAGGGTGATACAGAAAAGCAATATCAAGAAGTAGAGATTTTTGGAGTCCCGGCATTATTTTCTAATGGAAAGATACCGGAAAAAGAAGTGCCATCTGAACTTTACCGCTATGATTTGCGGGGGTCTGATTATGACCCTGGCGATCCGGTCGCTGTGGAATACCATGTGGGAGCCAACCATGCCGGCACAATCCTGTCCTCGTTTTATCTGCCTATCCCGGAAAGAAGGTATTTGAATCTTGGGGAAGAATTAAACTTTACTGGCGGGATGGTGACAATCGAACAATTAAAGCAATCAGCAATAGCGTTCAATGAAAGCCTGAATACAAAAGAAAAGAAACGGAAGCTGGAAGAACGGATACAGAATGTGGTCATTCATTCCAATGAGGAGCTTTTATATACAGGTACAGATGATTGTTACGCTCTTTTTCAGATCAATGAGGATACGAAAGGCCGGGATTATTTCCTTTTAAGTATGGAAACGATCAAAGAAGATGGTTTAGAGGTGAATGGTGCGGATTATTCCCTGATTTATGGCGGCAGGCTCAAGCTAGGGGATAATTTGGAAAGCGTCCGCACAGAAATAACATTTTCTCTCCCGGAAGGCTATACCGGGCACTACCCGACTGTCGGTGATGTGATGGTTATGAACCGTAAAGGGAAAGTGACTGCTTATTTTTTGGATGATTATGGCCCTGTGGAACTGCCCGGTTTTATTGAACAGAGGAAACATGTACTGGAGGAAGAAGCAAAACGGCAGATTCCAGAGGAAAAAACGTACCCGCCGCTTTATATGCATACCATTACCTATGCAATGGAGCATGGCCGGGCAGATGATTACCTGGAATCAAGAAAGCTGAACCTGGACTGCAAAAAAGCGGTTGAGGACGCAATCAGGGAGAACTTTGACGGGATGCATCTGGCGCATGATGCCGCAGAGGAAGTCCTGGAGGAATATGGCGCAGAACGTGTGGTATTCATCCTTGCAAATACGTTGCAGCATTTGGAACATGACGGGCGGTTTTCTATCGGGAATAAGGCATGGGCAAAGGGATACGAGATACCGGAAAACATAAACCGGGGGATGGATATGAACGCTGATTATGTGGTAAGCAGCCACCCGGCTGTACTGGACGGGTTTATCGGATTGGCAAGGGATGGAATACAGGAACAGGAGTTAGGGAAGGAAGAAAACGTGCGGATCAATGAGGAAACGAAAGGGTTTATTGCAAATGGGCATTTTGGCACATGGCATACGGTAGAAGCAAAAGAAATTAGCGGCGAGCTGTTTTACCGAATGGAGCATGAGGAATATGGGGATTCTGTGGCCTCTATTATTGTCAATCAGGAAGGGGAACTGGTGGCAGAGGATCTGGAGCATGGGTTTGATCAGGGGGCAATGGAAGCCATTGGCGAGTATTTTTCAGAAAAAGGAGTAGAAATGGAACCGGAGCCGTCATTCATTGCACAATACTATCTTATACAGAACACCGATGGCAGCAAAGCAGAAAGGGAATATCAGTATTTTGCGGATTTGGATGCGGCGGTCACTGCCTATCAGCAGATACCAAACCACCTAAATAAACAGCTTGGCATGGAAAGCACGGAACAGCCACCCTCCAGGATGTCCCTGATTGTGTGCCAGAATGGAATTGAAACGCTTACAGATATAGAATTTAATTCCCTAAGCGAAAAATGGGTTCGAGAGGAAACGATGGCGGCGTCACAGAAAGCAAGGGAGTATCTCGATAGCTATGATGTTGCGATTGCATACCAGACAGAAAAAGGGTATTTTTCCATCCAGACCGTTTCTGACGGTTACGATTATACGATTTATGGTAAGGATTTCAGGGAGATTGACGGAGGCGTGTACGACGATCCGGATCTGTCAATCCGTGAGGCGATGGAAGCGATCCTTTCGGATGAAGGCATACCGTTGGCGGCGTGTAAGGTTATGGATTATGGAGAATTGCAGGTGAAAACAGAAACCGTGGCGCAGGAAGAACTGCAGAAGGCGCAGGCGAAAGAAACGGAGACGGAGAGACTTCCGCTTGTTTCTGATCAGACAGAGCCGGAGCCTGCCTTAAACGGCCAGAGCCGTGCGGGGGTAGAGGAAACCGTACTCTGCTATGCCCAGGCACAGATTGATGAAATGGGGCTGTCGGAGGAAGTGGAGCTGCTTGGCGCAAGGGTGTACGGGAGCCGTTCCAGGGAAGGGATGTACCAGGAAGGCTCGGATATAGATGTGGTGGTATCTTACAGCGGCAATCTGAAAGAGGATGTTTTCTTCAATGCGTTACATGAGGGAGATTTTAAGATGGCGGGAATCCCGGTTGACATCAATCCAATCTCTACGGAAAAGACAGGAACTTTGGAGAGATACATGGAGAATGCGGAAAAATATCTGGATGGAAAAGAAAGGCAGGAACTTACCGGGGATATTGTAAAGTTCAGTATGGATCATGATGAAGATCTGCTTGGATTTTGGGATGGCGCTGCCCGGATAGAAACAGAGCCGATCTATCAGGCGTATGAGATTATTGGCAATGCGCTTGAAAGAAATGATACGGAAAAGTTCCGGGCGCACTTAGCGGAGGTTATTGAAACCGGCGACAAAGAATCCCCGATTGTCAGGGATGCAATCGGGTTAATGGAGAAATTGACAGGGGAGAGCCATGACATTTCCGTAGAGCAGGAGGCAACCATTACATTCTATGTGGCAGAATGTACGGAGTTCCCTGTTCTGGGGGAATACCATGAGCGGCTGGAAACATTGCAGGAAGCGATGGATCTGTATGAGAAAATCCCGGCAGAGCGGATGAGCGGCATTAAGGGGATTGGATTCTGCCTGGAGGACGGCAGTATCTATGACGGGAATTTTGACTTAATGGTGATGGGGGAGATGCAGACGGAATTTATCAATGAGATTCCCCAATACCGGGACAGCCCATTAGTGCAGAAGGCGATTGCGGACATGGAGAAAATCCTTGCGAATCAGAAAGAAAAGAATAGGCCAGGGTTGAAAAGGGGGCAGGAACCGCCGCAGCCGCCAGTGTCATTGGAGAACAGGCAACAAACCGTACAAGCGCATGAAAAAGGAAGCCCAGGTATCACAACACATGAATCGGGCAGAGATACTGCCAGGGCAGAAACGAAAGCAGCAGAGCCGGTAAAATCAGTTGAAAATGCCCCGAAAACAGACAAGGGCATATCTGGCGGCAGCAAGAAGCAGTCCGTCCTAAACGCCCTCCGGGAACGGCAGGCAAGGATGAAAGCACAGGAGAAACAAACTCTGGAACGGGGGAAGCAGAGCCAGAAAACACAAGCAAAGAAGAAGGGAGAACAGGAATTATGATGGTGAGATTTGAGGAAAATGAATATTTCCTGATAGCAATGTTCCAGAAGGAAAGCAGGCAGGCAACCATTGAGGAGATGCATAACGCAATCCCCTACATAGGCAGGGATGAGGAAATGCTTGCCCTCATGAACAGCACACTGGAAAAGCTGTGGTGCCTTACAGAGGAAGCATTTTTAGAATTGGATCTGGAACTGTATAAAGAGGAACCGATGGAGGATGAATGATGGAGGCAAACCAATTTGCGGTGTACCAGCTAAAAAATATCCCGGAAAACAGGCAGATACGGTTCCGGCCTTACAGCACACTGCAGGAGAAGGGGATACAGATACAGTATAAGGATTATGAGCAGGTGTATCTGGCACGGATGCAGCCGGAAGACGAGCCGGGACAGATCCGCAGGCGTTTTAACAAGAAACTGCCACGGACATTTCATGGACATTCAATCAGTGTTAGTGATGTGCTTGTGCTGAATAAGGGCGGCGTTGTGGCCGCCTATTATGTTGAGAAAGAAGGATTTACCGCCATAGCCGGGTTTATCCGGACAGGTTCTTCCGGTGCGCCTGTGTCTTTCGGTACTTCTGGTTTCCACATCGAGGGGAAAGAAGGGAGCTGGCACGCTTTTGACAGCATAATCGTAGACGGCAGGGAGTTCTTCCTGATGGAGCATGAAGCCTATGGGAAAGATACGGAATGGCTTGTGGTGGATGAAGCCGGGCGGCTGGCTGCCGAGGGAGTCTATCACGGGTTTGACCAATCCGTGCAGCAGCAGATTAAGGATTATCTTAACCCGCCGAAGCCTGAAAAAGAAACAGTGCGGCATGAAATCAAATTCCCCTCTGGGAAGGCTTCTGTCCCCTCCGGGGCAGATGCGGCAGAAGGCGGCGACAGGGAAAAGCCGCCCCTTGAGAATTGGCAGAAATATATGGAAAACGGGGAGTATGTCCGCAGCGTTGAGAGTGGGGAAGAAGAAAATCACAGCCTCATTGATGGGAATAAAAATAACGGCAAAAAGAAGCATGGCAGGGAATCTGTCCTGAAAAAACTGCGGCAGAAACAGGCGGAGATTGCGAAACGGCACGGAAAGCCTGCACAACAGATGGAAATGCCGGAACAGATGGAGCGCAGACGGAAATAAGGGAAAAGGGAAGTATCTGGCAGGGATTGCCGGATGCTTCTTTTTTATGTCTTGAACATTATGGAGTTTCTCTGTATAATAAAGCCATAACAGACAGGGCGAAACCTCCCTGTCAGACTGCCAGGCGCAAGCCGGAACCGGGGTGATATTATGCAGGGTGGAATAATACAGGAAGAGCCAAAAGAGAAAGCAGTGGAAAAAAAGGATTCCTTTGCCAAATATACGGTGAAAGACAGCGTATTCACGACGATCTTTCGGGATAAAAAATACCTGATACAGCTATACCGTGCGCTCCATCCGGAGGATACGGAGACTACGGAAGATGCGCTTACGGATATAACGATAAGGAACGTGCTTACCAACGGAATCTATAATGACCTGGGTTTCCGGGTTGGGGACAAAATTTTATTCCTGGTCGAGCAGCAGTCGAGCTGGACGATGAATATCATTATACGTGCGCTGATGTATTTGGCGCAGGTTTACCATGATTATTTTGAAGAGCAGGACGCAGATTTATATGGAAGCAAGAAAGTCCATGTGCCGGAGCCGGAGATATATATGATCTATACAGGGGAGCGTGTCAGCAGGCCGGAAACGATTTCATTTTCCAAAGAATTTTTCAAGGGAAAAGAATGTTCCATTGAAGTAAAGGTAAAAGTAATCTATGACGGCAAAGGAAATGACATCATCAGCCAGTATGTTGCTTTTACAAAGGTATATAACGAACAGGTAAAGCGGTATGGGAGAAGCCGGGAGGCTGTCACGGAAACCATCCGCATCTGCAAAGACAGGAATCTGCTCCGTGAATTTCTGGAGAGCAGGGAAAAGGAGGTTGTGTCTATCATGATGACTTTGTTTGATGAAGAGAGGATTATGCGTACTCATATCGTAAGTGAGAAAAATGAGGCAGTAAGGGATGCAGTAGAAAATATGTTAAAGACTGGAAAAATGTCAGCAGAGGAAATCGCCGGGTATTTTACGGAGCTTTCTGTGGAAGATGTCCGGGAAATTGAAAAAGGACTGCTTCAAACGATATAATAGTTGCCATTATGCAGATACCATAGAGGAAAGATAATAGAATCCCCGGTTGTGAATGAATACAGCCGGGGGTATTTACATGGAGGGCAAAGTGAAGGAATCAGAACTGATAGGGAAAGTACATTCTGCTGTTTGCCATCAGTGCCGGCATCGGGGCTATGCCGCCCCGACAGACGTACTGGTTGACATAGGGGTGCTGCCCCGGCAGAAATATGAGGACTGGAGATTCGGGAAAGTACAGTATCTGGAAGCCGTCTGTACCTGCAATTTGAAGAAACTCTCATTTATTATGAAGCAGATCCGCTCCTATGCGAAGAAAACAAACTTAAAACCGTCATTCTGCTATTACAAGCGTTGGGGCGTAAAGAAAAAGCAAGGGCATAAGGCAGTAATCCCCCTCCGTTTCAGTAAGAGCGGAAACCTGGAGATTGAAAAAGCATATGCGACGCATTATGTAGATTTAGGGAGGGCAGAACAGCGAAAGAAAGAGAAGCTGGGAAAGGCGGCAGCGAAAGCGCAGAATGAAATGACGGATAAGACGCCGGATATGCCGGAGACAAAAATTTCTGGCAGCAGCAAAACATAAAAGAGGGAGAAGGAATGGAAAAAGAACCGGATAAAAAATATGAAACCATGAAAAAGATCATAGATGCTTTAGAGGATATCTTATGTTCCTATCAGGGCAGGGGGCATCTGTCTGTATATACTGACCTGGATTCCCTTGCGCTTTTTGCAAGCCTTGTGGCATACGGCCAGATCAAAGTGGAAAATTACAGTTATGACTATGACAACGATATCCAGGAGGACGAAGAAGCTGCCCGGATTTACGGGGAGCTTGCACCGCAGACAAGATGGCGTGTGGGGCAGCGTACCCAGATAGAAGCGATACGGATGAACGCTCTAAAACAGCTCGCATTCCTGGGTTCGCCAGTGTACCGGGAACAGGTTTCTTATGAAGATGCAGGAGCTGTTCTGGTATGCGGGGAAATCCTGCCTTATGAGATTTTCCAGTTGTTTTTAGATACGACGGGATTGAGAAAAATTTATATTTTCCCATACCCGTTCCGGGAGGGATGGGAAAAGCCGTTCTATTTTTCCTTTGAGCCGACTGGGACGGCGCAGAGGGAAATACGGAAGTATGCAGAGAAAAAACGGGAAGAAATGTACCAGGTGATGCGTGAGAAAAGCGAAAGCATTGGCTCTGTAATACCCTCAGTTGACGCTTGGCAGAATTTTCAGGTGCAGCCATCAGAATGGAATGAATGACATCCGCAGGAATTTGGGCAGAACCATAATCAGAATCCTGCGGATGTTTTTCGACGGAAGAATCAGGAAATATCTGCGCCTTTCTGCTTCTCCGGCTGTCTGGTGCGGGCCTGCCCTAAAATTTTATCGACATTGGAGCAGACCGTATTTAATTCTTTCTGATAATCCCGGTAATAATGGTAGGTTTTCTGCGCTTCCTTTTTCTTATGCAATAGCTGTTCTTTTTCCGCTTTCAGCAGTTTGATGGATGGAAGCCTGCCGTCTGCTGACTGCCCTTGCAGGAATTTCCGGGCTGATTCGTAAAGCGCAATCTCGGCAGGGTGTTCTTCCCGGAACTGTCCCTTGTGTTTTGCTCTGCAAAACTGCCGGTAGACGGATTTATTGGCAAGGTACTGGCCGGTATAATGGATCTGCTCATTTAATATCCGGAGCTTATCTTCCGTATCTTTTAAAACCTTTCTGGAACTGGAAGCAAGGTTCTTAACCTCTGAAAATGAATCTTCCAGGGAATCTCTTGTATCATATCCACGTTCTTGTATATAAGCAACGGTCTTAGCCATTTCCTTTAGATTGGAAAGTTTTACTTTATTGGTGGCATAAGCGGCATTTTGCTGTGCTTTCACACAATCCTGCAGGTTGGTTACAAGCCGCAGGTCTGACTTGATAAACAGGATTGATACAGGAGCTTCCTGTAATGGAGCGGATGGCTGGTCTGCAGGCTGTTCCGATTCTGCATTAAAGGTTTCACTGGCAATGGTTTCTTTTCTGTATTCTTTACTTTTTGAATTTTCCCCGAACAGCTCCAGGAGATAATCTTCTTCATAATGTGTGCCAAGCATCCTGCCGGTAATATATTTTCCTCGTTCTGGGTGGAGGTAGCTGAACCTTCCACGGCTGACTTTGAGCGTGATGTTGTATTTCTCCAGGAGCAGTTTTTGAAATTCTTCCCGGCTGCAGGAACTGACGGCGCTGGCTTCGATTGCGGAGCGTAAGAAATCCTTCTGTGTCTGGAATGCCGTTCTGCGAATGGGAAGGCCGTCCGCCAGAATCTGCCGGTTGCGTTCGTCCAGTTTCTTTTGCCCCCTCTGTCCCACATGATATTCACGGTCTGTAATTTTCTTTTCTGCAGGCGCAAGAAGGTCCACCTGATGCAGATGTTCCCGATGGCACAGATCCATAAGGGACTGCTTTAGATGGATCAGGTAATCTTTCGATAGATGGTGCTTATATCCGGCACGGGAATCGCAGGCCCGCTCCATGAAGCCCTGGCGTTCCACATCGTATTTCCGCAGGCTGTTAATGACAATATGCACATGGATGTTGCCGCTTTTATTATGCCCGTCCATGTGTGTGCAGACCAGGGTCTGGTGGCCGGGGAAATTTTTCCGGGCATACTCCATCCCAAGTTTCTGCGCCCGTTCCCCGGTCAGTCCATTTTCATCTGTGTCCTTCGGGTCGAAGCTGATAATGTAATGATGGGATTTGATTTCATCATAAGATTCATTTTTACGGTACAGGGCGTTCAGTTCCCTGCACTCCATATCGAAGGTGAATGAGTCGCAGTTTATACCGTCCATGATATATCCTTTGCGAGGAATCAATTCTCCGTTTTCATTGAGTATCGGCTTGTTGGTATCTTCATCATGTTCAAACATGAGATAACGCTGTATCTCTGCATAGTTGGCATTTTTACTCGCTATGTGTTTCAGGATTGCCATGAGAACGTCCTCCGGAAACCGCCTGGAAATCCCCGGCCATCTTTAACACTTCATACTTCATTTCGTAGATTCTGGCTACGCTTTGGCCGATTGCTTTAAGCATTCTTTGGGAATGGATGCCGCCGCTGTTGAAATGCCTTGCAATCTGGTTTAAGTTGCTGCCGATCTTCCCAAACTCCGCAATCAATTTTTTCAGCTCCGGCAGGTCTGCCACAATCTCATATTTTGCCGTTACCTTCTGCTGCATAATCTGTTTCCGGGCATACTCTGCCAGTGGGAGGTGTGCGGCTTTTGCGCTTTCAGACACGATTTCATATTCCGTATCTGTGAGACGGAGCATAATCTGGTGTTTGTGCTGCAGTTCCCTGTCCTTCTTTGGTCTTGCCATTTCGTACTTCCTTCCTGTTAAAAATATATTCGTACTTTGATCTTCCTGAATGTAGGAATACAAAGGGGTTCCTAAATATAAGCCGATTGTGGAAATGGAATGGGAAAGGAAAAGAGGGGATTTATAAAAATTTTTGGATTTTTCCGTGATAGGAATTATCACGCTGCGACTATTTTTAATAGGAGCCAATCTGCATATTTGAAAAATATGCCAGAACCGAGGGCATGGGGAGCGGAATCACCATCAAGTTTGCCGGGTAAGCAAAATCCACGAAGTGGGTTTTGAGTAACTCAGGCGAATCTTGCTCTTTATGTCAGAACTGAAATAAAAAGCATTATCCGAGAAGTTTCATTATCAAAGAAATATCCTGAAAAGCGCAGTTTATCGGTGGTTTTCAAAAAACTTCTCGGATAATTACTTAAACCTTATACTGTAGATACAGCGTAAAAATAATGCTGAATGTATAAGGAGGACAAGAAGAATGAACACGATTGTTTTAATAGGTAGACTTGCCAGAGATCCAGAAACTAAGCTGGCATCTACGCAAAAGGGACAAACCAAAGTATCCAGGTTTCCATTGGTAGTAAAAAGAAATCGCACCAGCAAAGCATTTGTAGTGATGATCACAGCTTATGGAAATAATGCAGAATTTGTGGAGAAATATCTTGAAAAAGGAATTAAGATTGCTCTTTCCGGAGAGTTAGTAATCTCTCAGATCAAAGATGAACAGACTGGAACTGCATCCTATTATCCCGAAGTCATTATGGATAATGTGGAGTTTGCAGAAGCCAAAACAAAAAAAGAAGAATCTGACGGATTTCAACCAGTAGAGAAGAGAAAGATCCCATTTGATATACCAGAAGAACTTGAACACGAAATGCCATTTCGATAGGAGGACAAGATTTATGAGAAAATACTTTTTAGAATTATTTGCAATAGGATTGATTGATTCAGAAGGAAGAATCAATACAGAACATATGACAAGCGATGCACTTATGACTGCCATGAAAACAATGGAAGAGCTGACGCAAATGAAAATGGATCGTTTAGTTTTGGAAACAACAATGGAGATGATCTTGTGTATGTTTGAGTCATGTGACACAGAGGAATTTACAGAAATATTAGGCAAGCATTATACGTTTACTTGTCAGAATATCATTCTGGAAAACGAGTTTCTCATAAACGAGTTTTGGAACTTTCCTATGAGGACGTGAAATCTGCAAAAAATGGATTGATTGTCATCACTCCGGATTTTGATAATTTTACTGCAAAGCTTATTGCAGCAGATGAATATTCAAAATATATGACAGAAACGCCAATCTTGGAAGGTGTTGCAAACAGAGAATATTATGGAAGATCTGCGACCTCTATAGAGAACAAAAGCACGATAGAGTACGGAACAGAGCAAGGATTGGCAGCACTGATCTATGGCGAACAAGGAGTGAGTTCGTTGCCGATACAGGACATTACA
Organism: Dorea sp. 5-2; assembly: GCF_000403455.2. Taxonomy (GTDB): domain Bacteria; phylum Bacillota; class Clostridia; order Lachnospirales; family Lachnospiraceae; genus Sporofaciens. The sequence goes on from NZ_KE159792.1 coordinate 291,685, forward strand.
GGAGAATACATAGATACAGATAATGAGTATATGTATTATTATTCGGCTGAGTTTGTAAAATAAGAATAGCAAAAGTGAGAAGAGGATATTACAAATCATTGTTTTGATAATTCGGTGGTATCCTCTTTGTGGATTTCAGAATTTGTTTCTCAGCTTTCGGTATTCTCTTGGCGAATATCCTTTCAGCTTGTGAAAAAGCCGGCTGAAATAAAGCTGGTTATCATATCCGACAATCTTAGAAATCTCATTGATGGAATAAGTTGTTGTTTCAAGTAACATCTGAGCATTGTTGATACGGATTCCCACAATGAATTGCATTGGTGTAGAACCGGTATATTTTTTGAAATTTCGGATAAACCAGCTGACACTCATGCCTCGTGAGGCAGCATAATCATCAATATTGATATTTTGATTGTAGTTTTCACTGAAAAAGGTAACAGCATTATCCATCTCATGATCAAGATATTCATTTTTTAATATGTGCTCTCTTGTCAGTTCACGGTGGAAACTAATCAGAAGATGACGTAGCAAAAGGACAAGCATTTCCTCATAATTATCTTGACAGCGTTGGAGCTCGATAATGATACGTTTGAAAATTTGTTCATATTCATTAGATGTACCCACTTGAAAGACACGTTCTTTATCCGGAAACCCATATTGACGTAAGATATTTTTCACATTGCTTCCTGTGAAGTGAATCCAGTATACTTCTGTCTTATCTTCTCCGTAATATTCATATTTTTGAAGTTCTTTCGGTCTGTACAGTACAATGTTGCCGGCTGGAACAATCGTTTCATTATTTACATTATCAAAATGAAAATGCCCACAACCAGCAGTGATATATATAATCTGATAATCCAGACGACCCCTTGGACGGTAGGTCGGAAGTTTGGGATGTCTGGAAAGACGGTAAGTACCACAGCTACCGACAATCAGCGGACGACTTTTGTCTTTGAAATCCATATGTGAGTGGTTCAAATAACCGGTGTTCAAATGCATAGGACAGCACCTCTTTTCGTACTTTTTATCATTGTATCATTTAGTGCATATTTTGTCTAATCCAATTCATAGACATATTTTGCGAATTAGGATAAGCTATATATAGCATAACTAAGGAACGTAAACAAAAAGTAAAGTATAAGGTTTGCTTTAGGAAAACAAAGAACAAAAAACAAAAAAGTATATGTATTGGAGGAGAGCTATTTATGATCGCACCACGTTATTATGAAAATCTAAGCGTACTGCACGAAAACACAATGCCAGCCAGAGCCTATTATATTCCGGCATCCAGAAGAATGGATAACTTGGTGGAACACAGAGAAGAGTCAGATCGTATGCAGTTATTGAATGGAACTTGGAAATTCCAGTATTTTAACAGCATCTATGACATTAAGGATTCTTTCTTTGAGAAGAATTATGATACAGAAAATTTTGATGAGATTCAGGTTCCAAGTGTATGGCAGATGGCTGGATATGATACACACCAGTATACAAACATCCGGTATCCATTTCCGTTTGATCCACCATATGTGCCACAGGACATTCCGTGTGGAGCCTATGTACATACTTTTGAGTACAGTAGAGATGAGAAAGCGCCAAAATCTTTTTTGAACTTTGAAGGAGTAGACAGTTGCTTTTACGTATGGATCAATGGCTCTTACATAGGATACAGCCAGGTTTCGCATATGACCAGTGAGTTTGATGTTACCGATGTACTTCAGGATGGAACGAATACGGTGGCAGTGTTGGTAATGAAGTGGTGTGATGGTTCCTATTTGGAAGATCAGGACAAATTCCGTATGAGTGGTATTTTCCGGGATGTGTACATTTTGAAACGCCCAAAACAGGCAATCAGTGATTATCATATTAAAACAAGAATTGAGGATATGCTTGCGAAAGTAGAAATTGAAATGAAATTCTACTCTCCGTTAAATGTAAAAATTTCGATTGAAGATAGAAACGGAGCAGTTGTAGCACTAGGAAGTATTGCTGAAGAAGGAACAGCTGTATTAGAAATCGCAAGTCCGGAACTTTGGAATACAGAAAATCCATATCTATATAAACTGATTCTTGAAACAGAGAATGAAGTAATTGTAGATCACATTGCATTAAGAAAGATAGAGATTAAAGACCAGGTTATTTATTTAAATGGACAGAAGATTAAATTCCGTGGTGTCAATCGACATGATTCTGATCCGGTTACTGGATTTACAATCAATCCGGAACAGATTACAACCGATCTTACGTTAATGAAGCAGCATAATTTTAATGCGATCCGTTCCAGCCACTATCCGAACGCACCATTTTTCTATGAAATGTGTGACAAGTATGGATTCATGGTAATAGATGAAGCAGATATTGAAGCTCATGGTCCATTTATGATCTACAGAAAAGAAGACACTGATTACAATCGGTTCAAACGATGGAATGAGAAGATTGCAGATGATCCGGTATGGGAAGAGGCAATCGTTGATCGCGTAAAACTCATGGTGGAACGTGACAAAAACCGTTTCTGTATTGTTATGTGGTCAATGGGAAATGAGAGTGCTTATGGCTGCAACTTTGAAAAAGCACTGGAATGGACAAAGAATTTTGATCCAGACCGTATCACACAATATGAGAGTGCAAGATACCGTAATTATGATGAAACATATGATTACAGCAATCTGGATGTGTACAGCCGGATGTACCCAGCGCTTTCCGAAATTCAGGAATATCTGGATAAAGATGGAAGCAAACCCTTCCTTTTGGTAGAGTACTGTCACAGCATGGGAAACGGACCTGGAGATTTTGAAGATTACTTCCAGATGATTCAGGATAATGATAAAATGTGCGGCGGCTTTGTCTGGGAATGGTGTGACCATGCGATTGCTCATGGAACTGCTGAGAATGGAAAGACTATATATGCTTATGGGGGCGACCATGGCGAAGAAATTCATGATGGCAACTTCTGTATGGATGGATTAGTATATCCGGACAGAACGGTACATACAGGACTTTTCGAATACAAGAATGTTTATCGCCCGGCAAGAGTTATTTCCTATAACAAAGAAAGCGGAGAACTGGTGCTTCATAACTACATGGATTTTGATGACTTGAAAGATTATGTGAAGATTAGTTATGAGCTGACACAGGATGGTCTTGTGATCAGCAAAGGCATACTTCCGGAGTTTTCTGTGGCACCACACGGGGAAGGAAAAACAAACCTGAAGATCAATGTTCCAGAGAATGGGAAATGTTATTTAAAACTTATTTACCATCTGAAAAAAGAATTGCCACTGTTGGATGAAGACCATATTCTTGGATTTGATGAAATTGAGGTAAGTAAAGAGGATACAAAATGTAAACTTGCAGAGAAATGGATACCAAAAACAGTAGTGGACTCTGAATTACAGGTAAATGAAAATGATACACAGATTCATATCAAGGGGCGTGAATTTGCTTATACCATAGACAAACGTACTGCACTCTTTACAGAGATGAAATTCGCAGGGCGGGAATACTTGAACCATCCGATGGAATTAAATATTTGGAGAGCTCCAACAGATAACGATATGTACATCAAGTCTGAATGGAAGAAAGCCCACTATGATAAGGCTTACACAAGATCCTATACGACAGAGGTTGTGCAGGGAAAACATGGTGTGAAGATTACAAGCCATGCTTCCGTTGTGGCAGAGACAGTACAGAAGATTCTTGATGTGACGATTACATGGAAAATAGAAGCTGCTGGAAAGATTGATGCAGATATTGCAGTAACAAAAGACGATGAATTCCCGGATCTTCCGAGATTTGGTGTGAGGATGTTCCTGGATAAAAAACTTTCAGCTGTAAGATACTTTGGAATGGGACCACAGGAAAGTTATTGTGATAAACATCAGGCTGCGAGCCACGGTTTGTACCGGGCAGATGTAGGGGATTTACATGAGGACTATATCCGTCCACAGGAAAATGGAAGCCATTATGATTGTGAATATGTAGAGCTTAACAACAGCCGATATGGAATTGTGGCATCCGCAGAAAAGGCATTTTCATTCAATGCTTCTTATTATACACAGGAAGAACTTGAGAAGAAAACGCATAATTATGAATTAATAGAATCAGATAGTGTAGTATTCTGTGTTGACTACGCATTAAATGGCATTGGTTCTAATAGTTGTGGTCCAGTTGTATTGGAGCAGTACCGATTTGATGATGTATTATTCCGGTTTCAGTTTACACTGATACCTTATGTAAAGGGATAATAAAGTTTCATGTAACCCGTAAACAAGGAAAGAGAGTCTGATTGTAATGTAAAGTCCGGATATACAGAGCAATCAGACAAAATCAGAGAAAAAAACAGAATT
>NZ_KE159793.1 GCF_000403455.2 Dorea sp. 5-2
AGGAGTGGCAAAGGTGTTGTCGATTACGAGCGGTATCTTATGGGCATGGGCAATGCCGGCTATTTTTTCTATGTCTACTACATCTGAGTTCGGATTTCCCAACACCTCGATGAATACTGCCTTCGTGTTTTCCTGAATGGCTGATTCTACTGCATCGTAGTCAAAAATATCTACGAAGGTTGTGTTTACGCCGTACTGTGGAAATGTATGTGCCAGATAGTTGTAGGTTCCTCCATAAATGTTTTTGGCGGATACAATGTGATCCCCGTTCTGTGCCAGGTTCTGGAAGGTGTAGGAGATGGCTGCAGCCCCGGATGCTACCGCCAGTGCTGCAACACCGCCTTCAAGCGCCGCAATCCTCTTTTCAAAAACATCCTCCGTAGGGTTCGTAAGACGACCATAAATATTTCCTGCGTCCGACAGCCCAAATCTTGCTGCTGCATGGTCGCTGTTATGGAATACGTATGAGGATGTCTGGTAAATCGGCACTGCCCTTGCATCTGTTACCGGGTCTGCCTGCTCCTGCCCTACGTGAAGCTGTAATGTCTCAAATCTGAATTCTCTTTCTGCTCTTGTCTTCTTGCTCATGATAATGTCTCCCTTTCTATGTGATTTGTTGTTTGTCTACTGATTTGATAGGTTTACTATATCATGATATTTGAAATCTGTCTAATATGTAAAGGGAAGGGTTGGCTATAGGCTGTGCCTATAACAGTTAAATCTGGGACGGGGCATTTTTAAAAATGCCCCGTCCCCATTGGTCTGTATTTCTTGATTTCCTCCAGGTACTTTTCGCCCAGGGGGCTGAGTGTCATCCCTTTGCGCTTCAGGTAGCCTATGGTCATCCGTTCATCGGACTTAAGCCTCACGGCGCAGTATTCGTTTCCGTTGAGGACTTCGCAGATGATGCCACAGCACAGGGTATAGCCTCCAAGTCCCCGCATGAGGTTCAGAAGGGTGGCACGGTCATTTGCCCGGATCAGACGTTTGTAGTCATAGGTGCTTAAGACCTCCTCGG
>NZ_KE159794.1 GCF_000403455.2 Dorea sp. 5-2
TGGGACAGCAGGCCCTTTGCTTTCAGGCTCAGGCTCTTGTCCCGCAGATGATAGTTGCTCATAACGGTGTATCCCTGTGTGCGTTCTACGCGAAAAACGGCCATTTTCTGCACTCCTTTCGTTTCCCAGGGCATGAAAAAAGCCACAATCCCTTAAAAAGAATTGCGGCGTTCATTTGCTGGCTGACTTCTGCCTGTACCGGTGAAAAAACGGCGGCATGGGCGGTTTGTCAAACAGGCTCTCTAACTGCGGAAACGTCAGGGTTTGAAAAATCCGGTCAATCTCAATGGTTTCCATGTTGCGCTGGGAGCGGCAGTCCTCCCGGATGGCTTCTCTGATTTCCTTAACGGTACACATACTCATTCCTTCCTCTCAATATGTCGGGTTTACGGGTGGCGTTTCTTTTTGGGCTTGAAGTCCAGGATATGCCCCTCAATGACGCGGGCATACCGTTTGATTTTGATGTCCCGGCGTTTCTGGCTGGCGAGAACGGCCTGGTAGCCGTCCTCGTCCAGAAACAGGCGCGTTTCATCGCCGGGTGCGCCGTAGGCGGTGCGGGGCCGCAGGACGGAAAACTCCACCATCCAGCGGGTCTTATCCTGAAACCGTTCCACAGCCAGTATGTTGTGGCCCTTTAACTCCCTGGCAACGTGATCTCTCATAGGCGCTCCTTTCAGCGTTCCTGATCTCTCTGACGCTTTTTCTGCCACTGTTCCAGCAGTTTGATGATGGTTTCCTGCATCCGGGCAGGGGTGTAGCTTTTGGGAAAATACTTCCGCAGGGTGTCGGAGGTAAACGTCACCTTGTCCAGATCGCTTTTCTTTTCCTCGCCCATAATCGCCCGCATTACATCTATGGATAAACGCCCCTCCTGACTGAATTTTTTGAGCCGCTGGGCTTGGGAAAGGGAGGGGGTGGCCTGTTCGCTGTCCATCGCGTCCAAAAGCTGTGTCTGTTCTTCTTTTTTGAGAAAGGACAGCTCATAGGCCGGGTTCAGGGCAATTTTCTTTTCGTCCACCATGTTCAGCAGTTCGGGGATTAACTCGGTCAGGCGAATGTAGCGGAAAATCTGGTTTTTACTCTGACCGACCTGTTCCGCCAGAACCTCGCTGGACTTCTTCCCAAAATCGTTCCCAACTTGGGAACAATTTTCTTTGGAGGGCCGACCTGCTTGCCGTTTCATAGCTTCTAATTTCATCTTGTAGGCAAAGGCCCTTTCGCTGGGGAGCAGGCTTTCCCGTTGTAAATTGCTGTCAACCATGATAATCGTGGCGGCGTCATCGTCCAAATCCCGGACAATCACCGGCATGGTTTCTTTCTCTGCCAGTTCACTGGCCCGATGCCGCCTGTGTCCGGCTACCAGCTCATAGCCGCCCTCCGGGTCAGGACGGGCAATCGCCGGGACCAGAACGCCGTACTGCCGGATGCTGTCGGCGGTTTCCATCATGGCATCATCATCTTTGACTTTGAATGGGTGGCCCTTGAACGAGTGCAGCTCGCTTAAAGGAATTTCTACCACCTTTTCCCGCCCTGCATCGGCGCGGCTTTCCTCGGTGGAAAACAGATCATCGACCGATGCCAGCTCTACTTTTTTCGCGCTGCTTTTCAAGTTTCAACACCTCCTTAGTCAGATTTGCGTAACCCTCCGCTACTTTGCCGCCTGGGTCATGGGCGAAAATGCTCTTGCCCTCTGCGCTGATTTCCTTTGCCCGGACAGAATGGGGAATCTCGGTTCCGAACACCTTGATTTTGCTGCCGTAGGTTTCCCGCAGCAGGGCGGCAATCTCTTTGGCGAAGTTGGTGCGGTTGTCCACCATTGTCAGCAGAATACCGTCTATTTGCAGTTTCGGGTTGATCTGCCGCTTGACCTTGTTCACCGTAGAGAGCAGCTGTTCCAGCCCTTTGGCGGGCAGGTACTCCGCCTGGACGGGGATTATGATCCGGTTAGCGGCAGCCAGCGCGTTGACGGTGAGCATACCCAGGGAGGGCTGGCAGTCTATGAGGATATGGGAATACTGCCCCTTTACACTGTCCATATATTGCCGCAGAATCGTTTCCCGGCTCATAGCGTTTACCAGCGACACCTCCATGCCGGACAGCTGAATATCCGCCGGCATCAGGTCCACGCCCTCCGGGTGGCGCAGAATCCCCTCGCCGGGGCGGACCGGCTGATCGGTCAGGATGCGGCCCATTGCGTCAGAGAGGGTAAAGGGCAGCTTATCCGGCTGGGGATTGCCCAGGCTGATGGTCAGGCTCCCTTGCGGGTCCCCGTCAATGAGAAGCACTTTCTTTCCGGCCTGTGCCAGCCCAATCCCTAAGTTGGCACAGGTTGTGGTTTTGCCCACACCTCCCTTTTGATTGGCGATGGCGATGATTTGCGTGTTCAAGATAATCACCTCATTTCTAATTCGTTGTGGTTGCTTCTGGAAATAGAAAAAGCCGCCACTTCAAAAATTGAAAAGTGACGGCTTTTTCTGATCCCGGAATACAGTTCCCCGGAAACGCAAAAAGCACCCAGTAAAAAATACTGAGTGCCTGCATTAAAATCATATTCAATTATTCAAATTCAGTCAAACTACGCCAAACTGTTCTCGTATAAATTGAGGGGAGAGAGAGAGTAAAAATCGCCTCTGAAATACCCCGAAATCAGGGCTGTGGTTGTCCTATTTTTTAACCACTAAGCCCGTTTTTTGCCCTCATTTTTGCCGGTTGTCCTATATTTAACCACTAAAAATTGGGTGAAAATGGCTCTCGTTGTGTCAAATCAGGTCAAACTATATCAGCTTGTTTGGGTATAAGAAAACCCCGGAAAACCTTGATTTTCCGGGGTTTTTGAGCAATTTTGATACGGTTTGAACAGCCGATTAACGCTTGCTGAACTGCGGAGCGCGACGGGCCGCTTTGAGGCCGTACTTCTTACGCTCTTTCATACGTGGGTCACGTGTCAGGAATCCTGCTTTCTTGAGCACTGGCCTGTAATCCGGATCTGCCTCAAGAAGCGCTCTTGCGATACCATGACGGATCGCTCCTGCCTGTCCTGTGTATCCGCCGCCCTTTACGTTAACGATAACATCAAACTTACCGTCTGTCTCTGTCGCTACTAATGGCTGACGAACAACAACCTTTAATGTCTCAAGTCCGAGATACTCGTCGATATCTCTCTTATTTATCGTAACCTTACCTGTTCCTGGTACTAAATATACTCTTGCGATTGATTTTTTTCTTCTTCCTGTTCCATAGAATCTTGCATTAGCCACTGTAATATCCTCCTTTCAGACTTTCCTTAAAATTTCAGTTCTACTGGTTTCTGAGCCTGCTGCTTATGCTCTGGTCCAGCATATACATGAAGTTTCTTGATCATAGATCTTCCCAGAGGTCCCTTTGGAAGCATACCCTTTACAGCAAGTTCGATCACTTTCTCAGGCTTCTTGTCCATCATCTCTGCCAATGTAGTCTCTTTCATTCCGCCTACGTAATCTGAGTGATGATAGTAGATCTTCTGTTCCATCTTCTTGCCAGTCACTTTGACCTTCTCTGCATTTACGATCACTACATAATCACCGGTATCAATATGTGGTGTGAATTCCGGCTTATTCTTTCCTCTTAAGATCTTAGCTACTTCAGACGTCAGACGGCCTAATGTACATCCCGCCGCGTCAACTACATACCATTTTCTTTCAATCTTATCTGGATTCGCCATATAAGTTTTCATCGGTTTACCTCCTAAATGAGTCATTCATATATTCATGATAATTATATACGGAAAATCTGACACATACAGTTTCCCATATATGGCTGTATCGAAAACAACAAGGCTCCGGGGCTTTGGTTCCTTCCTGTTTCTCTTTTTGTCATACTGTTAAATTATATTATACGCTGCCACGTGTGTCAACCATTTTCTTCTATAATTTCCATATGATCTTCAAATTCCTCTCCCATTCCTGCCTATATGCCGTTCTGCCGCTTTTCCCGGCGCCTGCTGCTTCATCCATCTTCCGCGATCTCCTGTACGTTCAGGCGCCTGCGCCATCAACTTCTCTTACAGATCTCGTCAATGATGTCTAATTCTTCTTGTGTAAATTCTGCGCTGTCCGCCACGGATATATTCTCACTGATCTGTTCCGGTTTCGAGGCGCCGATCAATACAGAGCAGACTTTATCGTCCTTTAACACCCAGGAAAGAGCCATCTGCGCCAGAGTCTGCCCCCTCTGTCCCGCAAGCTCATTCAGGCGCCTGATCTGCTCAAGCCTCTCATCTGTGAGGTCTTCCGCATGAAGGAATCTGTGATCCCGGGCGATCCGGCTGTCTTTGGGGATACCGTGCAGGTACTTGTCCGTAAGCATTCCCTGCGCCAAGGGGCTGAATGCAATGATCCCCACGCCTGCCTCCTTACAGTATTCCTTCACGCCATCCGTCTCAATGGTACGGTCAAAGATTGAATACTTTCGCTGATTCACGATCACCGGACAATGCTGCTCTTTTAAAAATTTCACCGCTTCTTCGGTGTATTCCTTATCATAATTAGAGACTCCTATATACAACGCCTTTCCGCTCCTTACAATATCCACAAGCGCCGTCATCGTCTCTTCAAGAGGCGTCTCCTTATCCATACGATGATGATAGAAGATATCCACGTAATCAAGCTTCATACGCCTGAGGCTCTGGTCAATACTCGCCGTCAGGTACTTCCTGCTCCCGAAATTCCCATAAGGACCTTCCCACATATCATAACCAGCTTTCGTTGTGATCAGGAGTTCATCTCGGTAAGGTGAAAAATCATCCATCATAAGCCTCCCCAGGCTCTCCTCCGCGCTTCCGATCACAGGACCGTAATTATTCGCCAGGTCAAACTGTGTGATCCCATTGTCAAATGCAGTCCGGCACATTGCTTTCATATTGTCATAATTGTCCTTCGAACCAAAGTTATGCCAGAAGCCAAGCGATACCGCAGGGAACTTTAATCCGCTCTTCCCTACTCGGTTATATTTCATTTTCCCATAACGCCCTTGATCTGCTGTATAAATATCCGGATAAATCATTTTATTTCCTCTCTTTCCTCCTGCTATACCGACCGCCACTGAAATCATCATATACTTTCATAATGTTGATGTCAATGCATTTATGATATGAGACGATGTGATATTGGGGGTAACACTTCTGCCTTGCGGCACATATTTGGGGTGATATCTGAACTTTGACTATTCCATATTATAGATATTTTTGTTATAATACTTTTTATGAACATTATAAGCATCATCTGCCATTTGGCGGAAAGCAGAAAGTGAGGTATATCATGTGGGCTTATAAAGGAGTATTTTATCAAATATATCCCATCGGATTCTGCGGGGCGCCCGTACACAACGACGGAGAATGTGTTCCCCGGATCCGGAAGTTATTGGACTGGTCCGAATATCTTGGCGATCTTGGCGTGGACTCTATCTTGCTGAACCCAATCTTCGAATCCGACAATCACGGCTATGACACCCGTGACTTCAAACAGATCGACTGCCGGCTTGGCACCAACGAGGACTTCGCAGACGTATGCGAAAGCCTTCATAAGCATGGAGTGAAGATTGTCCTGGACGGTGTATTCAACCATGTAGGACGCGGATTCTGGGCATTCAAGGATGTGCAGGAAAAGAAATGGGATTCTCCGTATAAGGATTGGTTCCATATTAATTTCGACGGAAATAACGCTTATAACGACGGATTCTGGTACGAAGGATGGGAAGGACATTTTGAACTTGTAAAACTGAACCTTCAGAATCCTGCTGTCGTAGATCATCTGTTGAAATGCGTGAAGTTCTGGGTGGATACTTTTGATATCGACGGCCTGCGCCTGGATGTGGCGTACTGCCTGGATCGTAATTTTATGAAGAGGCTGCGTTCTTATGTCCAGGGGCTCAAAGAAGATTTCGTGCTGATCGGTGAGGTTCTCTTCGGAGACTATAATCTGATCGTAAATGACGAGATGCTGCACAGCTGTACCAATTATGAATGTTATAAAGGGATCTACTCAAGCTTTAATTCAATGAATCTCTTTGAGATCGCGCACTCCCTTCACCGTCAGTTCGGAGCAGACCAGTGGTGTATCTACCGCGGCAAGCATCTGATGACCTTTGTCGACAACCATGATGTCACCAGGTTGGCAAGCATCCTGACGAATAAGAAGCATATCCCGCTGGCATACGGACTTCTTCTTGGAATGCCGGGCATCCCATGCTTATATTATGGAAGCGAATGGGGCGAGACCGGCGAGAAAGCGCCTGACAACGATTATGCATTAAGGCCTTGCTTTGCGGAACCCAAACCCAATGAACTTACCGATCATATCAAACTGCTGATCGAGGTCCGTCAGAAGAGCGACGCCATCTGCAACGGCGCATACCGCAACGTTGTCATTCAGAATCATCAACTGATCTTCGAACGCCGCTCTGACGAAGAACGCGTAATGGTTGCGATCAACGCATCTGATTCTCCATATACGGCACATCATCAGGATCTGAATGGAGAAGCCACAGATCTGCTGACAAAAGACAAGGTAAGCATGAACGGACAGCTTGAGCTGCCCGCTTACAGTGTACAATATCTGAAAATGATGTAACTAACTTCCTTGCCTATCCGCCCATCTGCCGCGTTGGATCTTCTATTCGCAGCCGCCGCTGCGCCGTTGAAGATCCGCCTTGCAGATGAGCGGCATTATTTTACATAAACCTTTCTGAAATTCTTCTTTCCTTTCTTGAGTACGACCCCTTCCCCTGAAAGATCTTCAACCGTAAACGCCGCATAGATATCGGTAACCTTCTCGCCGTCAACGGCTACGCCGCCCTGGGTCACCGCACGCCGCGCGTCGGATTTGCTGGAGACAAGTCCAGAACTTACCAACATTGTAAGGATATCGATCTTCCCATCTGTCAGATCTTCTGCCTTAAGCTCTGCCGCAGGCATATCCGCCGCCGCTCCTTGGCTGAACAGCGCCTTCGCAGCATCCATGGATCTCTTCGCCTCTTCCTCTCCATGGACCATCTTGGTCAGCTCGAATGCGAGGATTTCTTTCGCCTGGTTAAGCTGCGCGCCTTCCCATGAATCCATTCTGTCGATCTCTTCAAGCGGAAGGAAGGTCAGCATACGGATACACTTAAGAACGTCCGCATCCGCCACATTTCTCCAGTACTGGTAGAACTCGAACGGGGTCGTCTTCTCCGGGTCAAGCCATACGGCGCCTTTCTGGGTCTTGCCCATCTTCTTACCCTCTGAATTCAGAAGCAGCGTGATCGTCATGGCGCTGGCATTCTTTCCAAGCTTCCTGCGGATCAATTCGGTCCCGCCAAGCATATTGCTCCACTGGTCGTCGCCGCCGAACTGCAGATTACATCCGTATTTCTGGAATAATGCGTAGAAATCATAGCTCTGCATGATCATGTAATTGAACTCCAGGAAGCTTAAGCCCCTCTCCATCCTCTGCTTGTAGCATTCCGCGGCAAGCATACGGTTCACACTGAAGTGCGCCCCCACTTCGCGCAATACTTCGATGTAATTCAGGCCGTTCAGCCAGTCGGCATTATTGACCATCAACGCCTTCCCTTCCGAGAAGTCGATAAAACGGCTCATCTGCTTCTTAAAGCAGTCACAATTGTGTTGGATCGTTTCCTCTGTCATCATCTGGCGCATATCGGTTCTCCCTGACGGGTCTCCTACCATCGCCGTGCCGCCTCCGATCAGAGCGATCGGCTTGTTGCCCGCCTCCTGCAGCCGCTTCATCAGGCATAATGCCATAAAGTGCCCCACATGGAGACTGTCCGCAGTCGGGTCAAATCCGATATAGAAAGTTGCCTTCCCGTTATTGATCAGCTCTCTGATCTCTTCTTCATCTGTTACCTGGGCGATCAGTCCTCTCGCCCGAAGTTCTTCATAGATTCCCATCGTGTTCTCTTCCTCCTGTTCATAGTGTATACTTTCGAAATCTCTCTGCGAAAGAGACTGCGAAAGTACGATCGATCATTGCCATGCAGCCGCCAAATGTACATGCAAGCATGCCCGCTTGGCTCGCTGCTCACGGGAATAAAAAACCGCCCCTATCATTAAGATAAGGGCGGATATGATCTCCGCGGTACCACCTTGATTCACAAGACACTCACATGCCTCGCCTCTGTAAGTTGCGTATTCACAACTCATGCACGGTAACGTGTGCCTTCCGTCACAGCCTACTCGAACTATATTCTTTCGGTGTGCAGCTCCAAGATGTATTCATGATCCATTCTTTCATGCGCCTCTCACCCGCCGGCAGCTCTCTGTATGGGTGTATGTGATCATTACTTCTTCTTTTCCAAGCCTTTGTTCTGTCTCTGATCCACGCCGTCTCTAATCTGGCGGCAAGCCGGCGATCATCCGCCTGCTTGAATAGAATCCTATCGTATTTGTGTCCCTTTGTCAAGAGGAAATTCCGAATCTCCAAAGATCTCTAAAGATGGTACGGACAATGCTTCTTCAGGCACTGCTGATTCTCCGACGAAAATCCGCACGAGATCTTCTCCGGCAGCTCCATCACGATCCCCAGATTCTCTTTCACGAATTCCACAGCCTCTTTCGCCGCCGTAAAGGAATTGCGCTTGCAGCATCTCGGACCTCCAAGCTCTGCGATCGCCCCCAGGGCACGGGAAGTCATCTGATTCGACAGTCCCCAGGATCTGCCTGTCAGCGGCGTCGCTTTTGTAACGACACTCATGAAAGTCCCGACACTGACCGCCGCGCCGCAGCAACCCCACAGACCGCAGGATCCTCCCGGATACTCGCTTCCCCGCGACTTCATCTCCTCCAATGCCTTCTCAAACGCCCCGTCTTCACAGCCGTCGAAACCTCCGCAGTTCTTATACGCCGTAAGCAGCGCAGCGCCGACCATAACATGATGCTCCGGTCCATGCATATATATGTAAGGATCCTCCATCAGCTTCTGCATGATAGAAATCGGATCCTTCTCTTTACTCTTGCCGCATCCTTCCATAATAGCCTGTATTCCCCGCTTGGCATGGCATTCGTCACAAACATAATGGCCGTCCTCACAGCTCGCATGGCTCTCGAATTCACCATGACACATGACACATTCCATCTTCCTCGCACTCTCATAATACACGATCGGCTTGCCACATACCAGGCATGCCCCTACATCTCTTGCCATTTTTTGACCTCCTTACTTCTTACCAGTGTGCTGACTGTATTATATTCAGCCAAACCTCCTTCATCTGCCTTTACACCTTGCCCATATAACCGCCAACAGAGCCATTCTGTCCGGAAGTCTGTCTCTGCTGCAGCCATCCTTTAGCAGATCCTTATTCCGTCCTTCACTACTGCCTTCAGCTCCAGATCCTGATCTAACAATACGACATTCCCTTTCTTGCCGGGAGCAATGGAACCGTATTCATCATAGATCCCCAGGCACTTCGCGGGATTCATGGACGCACAGGCAACCACCGTCTTAAGCGGAATTCCCATCACCTTCACCACGGTCTTCATACATTCCATCAGATTCGTTGCCGATCCTGCCAGCGCACCGTTCGATACAAGCGTCGCCTTTCCTCCGGCGACATTGACATCCAGTCCGCCAAGCGTATACTGCCCGTCCGGCATCCCCGTCGCCCTCATGCTGTCGCTGATCAGGACGATCCGGTCCGCCCCCAGCATCTTGAATGTTGCGCGCACCACGGACGGATGGATATGGACACCGTCACAGATCATCTCCGCATTCACATGAGCGCTGTCTGACACCGCTCCTACGACTCCCGGTTTCCTGTGGGTGAATGCCGGCATCGCATTATACAGGTGCACGGCGTGATCTGCTCCTGCTTCAAATGCCGCCATCGCCGTATCATAATCCGCATTGGTATGAGCGAGAGAGATATGAACCTCATCCTTCATCTGCCGGATGAATTCCTGTGCTTTCTCATTACGCTCAGGCGCGATCCCGACGAATTTGACCAGCCCTTCGGAAGCATTCAGAAAACGCTGGCAGATTCCGGCATCACAGGATATGATATTCCGCTCGTCCTGCGCCCCTTTTTTCGCCTCACTGATAAAGGGACCTTCCATGTTCACACCGACCAGATCCGCCGCTCCCTGTCCTCCGGACGCATTCTCTTTCTTATACTTCGCCGCAACAGCCAGGATCTCTTCCAGTTCATTTACCGGAAGCGTCATGGTTGCCGGGCAGATCGCCGTCACACCCACCGACGCTTCGTACTCTGCGATCTTCGCGATCGCCTCGCTGGTTCCGTCACAGAAGTCATAGCCTTTACATCCGTGGAAATGCAGGTCGATCAGTCCCGGGATCGCATAACAGCCGCCTCCGTCAAGTACTTCCTCTCCCGCCAAAGTTTTCCCGGAATCTTCCCCTGTCCCAGAACCTGGCGCCGCCTCAATCCTACCGTCTTGCAGCACGATCTCTCCTTCCACGAATTCCATCTCTTCTGTGTAGACTTTCACATTCCGAATAATCATATCCCTCTCTCCTTTTTCTTTCATTATTCATCATTTATTATATATTACCATAAATACTCCTGAAAAATCATAGATTTTCCAAGAGTACTTCGATCATTCCAGGCCATGCCTGCGCCTCCCTCTTCCCTCTTCAAGCGCACGCAGCGTATTATCATGCAAAAGCTCTTTCGCGAACTTGTCCTGCTCCACATAGTAAGAATAGATGATATCGATCATCACCAGGATCGGGAACTGCGGCGATATGACATTTCCGTGATTCAGATGCCGCAGAGACGGGATGAGCACGATCTCATCGCAGAACTCTTCAAATATTCCCTTATTCTTCGCTGTCAGGAGCACCGTTCTTGCTCCTCTTCTGTGGGATTCTTTCAAAAGATACAGAACATCCTCCTTCTCACCGCTGATACTGATCCCGACCACCAGGCTCTCCCGATCCTGGAACACGGCGCGCATACGCATGAGATCCGCATCCTTAACAGAATCAATATCGACTCCGATCCTCATAAAGCGGAATTCCATCTCTTCCGCCGTAAGCCCCGAACTCCCGATGCCGCACACGACGACCCGGTCCGATTGATTCAGATATCTTCCGATCCGGGCAATCTGCAGCTCATCTACAAGATTATAAGTTTTATTAAGCAGTTCCTGATACACATTCAGGATCATCCTTGTATTCCCTGTCATGGATTCCTGCTTCTCCACGAAGGTTTCTTCATACTGGTACACGAATTCCCGATATCCCCGATAACCGCATTTCTTAGCGAAACGGGAGAGCGAGGCTTCCGACACATACAGCATCTCGGCAACCGACTTCGCAGAAAAATCCATCCGCTTGCGGTTTCGTATGAAGAAATCGGCAATCGTCTTCTCCACTACCGTAAAATTATCATAATTCGACTCTATCATCGGCACTACAGATTTTACATAATACTTCATCGTATTTCATCCTTCTTCGTCTGCTTTTGAATAAAATGATAGAAAGCCCCCAACATTCCCGCATCATTCTTGTGTTTCGCAAATGCGATCCTTGTACCGGAAGCAATGCTTGAGATCAGATACTTCTCCACCGCTCTCTCAATCCTGCCTCTCAGGTATTCCTCCTGCGCCATGATACCTCCTCCAAGCACCACGATCTCAGGATTGATCACATAACAGATATTCGCAATACCCATTCCAAGCACGTCCGTCATCTCGTCGATCGCTCTGACGCAAAGCGCATCCCCTTTCTCCGCCTCTTCAAAAATACGATACCCATTCCACGTCCCCGCAGGGTCTTTCTTCCACTCTGCCACTTTTCTTGAGAGAATACTCGCCGCTCCCAGAGTCTGAAAATCACTCCCCTCCATATGCATATATCCCACTTCACAGGCGCTGTTGCCGGATCCGCGAAAGACCTTGCCGCCAACCACGATACATCCTCCGATCCCTGTCCCGACTGTCAGAATGAGCGCGGGGTCACACCCCTTTGCCGCTCCCGAGACCGACTCTGCCAATCCCGCACAGTTGACATCATTCTCCACCTCACAGGGAACACGAAACCTCTGCTCCATGATCTCTTTGAAACGGGTTCCGGTATAATGAGAGATCAGGGGCGCCGAGTGGAAGATCTCCCCCTTCTCGGTATCTACCATACCTGCCGTAGAGATACAGATTCCGTCCACCGCACCAACTTCGCGGCACCGTTCTACGATACCGACCGCTTTCGCCAGGACAGACACGCCGCCCTTATAGCTCTCTGTCGGCATCTTACTTCGGAACAGTATTTCTCCGTCTCCGTCCAAAACTCCGTACTTTATTGCCGTCCCGCCTATGTCAATGCATACATATCTCTTCATATCTATACCTCATTATAATATATTCCTGTCTTTTCCGCAATCTGCCATACGCTTTACCGTTAATTTTCACATCCACACTGATCACTGTACCAATTGGTGCGGATGTGAATCCTGACACACTATATACGCACTTTAAAAATCGCCTTGCGGATCTTCCGGGGAACCCCCGCAGCAACTGCCGTTCGATGGGCGTCGCTTGGATAACAGATCAGGAAATCCCCCTCCTTAAGTACAACGGAGCCATTCTTCCCGCCCTCCATAGGCAGGAAATCATCCTCCGCAGCATAAGGCTTTACATCCATATTATGAATAAAATTCATATCAATCTGCTCCGTCCCCTCAAGCATCAGATGAATATCCAGATAATTCCTGTGCGCCTCCCAGAATCGTTTCTCTGCTTCCATCGTCTCATATTCCACGATATTGACGAATAACCGCTTCCCGTCAATCTCATAGACTCCCTTTTTATACTCATTCAGCGCATGTTCTTTCATATAATTGAAGCACTCAAGCACTCCGTCCTCCAAGAAAAAGTATTCCTTAAGGTTCTGAATATTTCCAAAGATCATATTCTATATCCCTCCCATATAAACTCAATTCTTATAGATCGTCGTATAAGGAGCGGGAACCGACGTATCTCCCTTAACCTTTCTGGAAACTATACTTGCGGGAATCCCTACCGCCAACGACACTGCGATCGAGATCATCGAGTAAGACCAGATCGACACCGCCTCCGCCGGAACAAAGTATTTGATGCCAACCATGACAACAGACGCAGCGATAAAGGCAAGCGCCGCCCCGAATGTATTTGCCGCCTTCGTAAATGCACCCAGAATAAAGGTTCCGATCAGAATGCCAAGTACCAGTCCCATGAATCCATTAAACCACTCATATGCAGACTTCACACCGCCGTTCGCCAAGACCATTGACACCGCGATAGAGAATATACCCACGATCAGAGAGACATATTGTCCGATCTTTGTCTGTGTCTCAAAACTTAACTCCTTCTTCGTGAGGCGAGCCTGGATATCAAGAGTCCAGCTTGCCGCAACCGAATTCAAGCCTGTTGACAGCGTGGACTGAGACGCCGCATAGATCGCCGCAAGAAGAAGTCCCGTGACGCCCACCGGAAGCTCGAACGCGATGTAAGACGCAAAGATCTGATCCTGAGCTGCCGCCGGCGGAAGTGTATTCTGCTGATAGAATACATACAGTCCCGTTCCGATCAGGTAGAATACGGTTGCAATAAAGATCGAGAGCGCACCGTTCGTCAGCATCATCTTATTCAGCTTCTTCGTATCTGTCGTCGTCGTGAAACGCTGCACGATATCCTGGCTTGATACGTAAGATCCCATCGTGTTGAACCCTGCGCCTACGATCAGGATAAATACACTGTCCTTAAGAATATTGATGTCAAAGACCGGCTGATCCACGGCAAGGAATTTATGTTCCGATGCGAACGCCGTAAATATTGCTCCGATCCCCCCGTCAATATGTGCAAGAAGGAAGAACAGCGAGAAAGTCACGCCGATCAGAAGCACCGAACCCTGGATAAAGTCCGTCCAGAGCACTGATTTCAAACCGCCGGTATAGGAGTAGATGATCGCGATCACGCCCATGATCAATATCAACAAGTTCACATGGATCCCCGTCAGGCTTCCCAGAACCATACATGGCAGATACATGATGATCGACATACGTCCGACCTGATAGACGATAAACATCACCGCGCCAAGCACGCGAAGCCCCTTGCTCCCGAATCTCAATTCCAGGTAATGGTATGCCGTGTCTATATCAAGCTTACTGTAGATCGGCAGGAAGAACCGGATCGTCAGAGGGATTGCCAGAAGCATGCCAAGCTGTGCAAACCACATGATCCATGTTCCCGCGTAGGAATTTCCCGCGAGCGACAGAAATGATATGGGACTTAACAAAGTTGCGAATATAGAGACGGAAGTCACCCACCACGGCACGGTTCCGTCACCCTTGAAATATTCTTTTCCCTTCATTTCCTTTTTCGCGAAATGAAGGCCGGCAAATAATACTGCTGCCAGATATACTACTAAAATGATCAGATCTATGATCGTAAAACCTTGCATCCTCTTTTCTCCTTCTAAATTCGTACATTTGATGTGCCTTTTTAGATATATTTCTCCTTTGCGTCACGTATCATCCGCGCAGCTTCCTGTACGGTCGCCGCGTCACTCTCGATCAGAGACGGCAGGGGTTCTCTCACTCCCCCGATCTCCAACCCTTCATTGATCTTAAGGATCTCCTTGATAACCCCATACATATTTCCATGTGCGGAACACATCTTGTAGATGATCTCATTGATCACATATTGAAGCTCTCTTGCCTTCTCCATCTCACTCGACTTAACAAGCGCCTCCAGTTTTAAGAATAGCTCCGGCATCGCCCCGTAGGTTCCGCCGATCGCACCTTCCGCCCCGATCGCCAGACCGCTGATAAACTGTTCGTCCGGTCCGTTAAATATCACATAGTCCTCTCCCCCTGCCTGCTTGAACATCTGGATGTCCTGCACCGGCATAGAAGAATTCTTCACCCCTATGACTCTTGGATTCTTCCGCATCTCTTCAAACAGGCTCATGGTGAGAGCTACCCCGGCAAGCTGCGGAATATTGTAGATGACAAAGTCTGTATCCGGCGCTGCCAAGCTGATATCATTCCAATACTGTGCGATCGCATATTCCGGCAAGCGGAAATAAATCGGCGGGATCGCCGCGATCGCGTCCGCCCCCGCGCTCTGTGCATGTCTTGCAAGCTCCTTACTGTCCCTGGTGTTGTTGCATGCAACATGGGCAATGACGGTCAGTCTTCCATCCGCTGCTTTCATGACATTGTCAAGTACAACCTTCCGATCCTCCACACTCTGATAGATACATTCCCCCGAGGAACCATTTACATAGACTCCCTTTACCCCCTTCTCGATAAAATACCTTGTCAGCGCCTGCACTCCTTCGGGGCTGATATCGCCTTTCTTATCATAGCAAGCGTAAAATGCGGGAATGATACCTTTGTATTTACTTAAATCTCTCATCGTCTTTTCTCCTTTTTCATCCGTTCTGATTCTCTCTCTCCTTTGTTGTTCCGTTCCTGCAGCGCTTCTGCAAATGATCTCGTGATCAGCTGCGGCCTCGTAATTACCGAACCCACCACGACGCAGAATACTCCAAGCCCGATCACATGCCTTGCTTTCTCTGGCGTGTCAATATTTCCCTCCGCGATCACTCTGTGATCTACCTGCGCAATGATCTTCCTGATGATCTCAAAATCACCGGCTTCTATCCTGTCTCCCTTACTCTGTCTGGTGTACCCCACCAGTGTCGTCCCGATGAAATCAAATCCAAGCGCATCCGCATGAACCGCTTCCTCTACGGTGGAGCAATCCGCCATCAAAAGCTGATCCGGATATCTTTCCTTCACTTCCTGAAAGAACTTATCAAGCGTAACGCCTCCCGGCCTTAACCTGTCGGTTGCATCCATAGCGATGATCTCCGGTTTTACTCCCATCAGCTCGTCAATCTCTCTCATTGTCGGTGTGATATAGATCTCACTGTCTTCATAATCCCTCTTAACGATCCCGATGACCGGAAGATCTACCTGTGACCTGATCTCGCCGATGTCCTCTTTCGTATTGGCGCGGATGCCCGCCGCCCCTCCTTCTTTTGCCGCCAGAGCCATTCTTCCCATAATAAAGGATGAATGAAGCGGCTCGTCAGGCAGCGCCTGGCAAGATACCACCAGCCTGCCTTTCAAATGTTCCACACATTCCTTCATACTCTGGTCTTCCATCTCCTTTCTTCTCCTTCTTCTTACTTCTTAGAAACAGTTCTTTTCATTGTTCCTATACCCAGACGTATTCGCTGACTGTGAATCTGTGTCTTCTGGTTTCTGGCTCCTAAGTATACGCATCGAAGAATGCATTTTCAACAGATTCAACGTCTTCTGAAACTTCTTTCAACATTTTCAAAACATACTTTTTTTAAGAATATATTTCGTATCTTTTTTTGGTGATTTTGCACAACAGCGTGTTGCTTCTTTCCATATGTGAAAGTACCCTCAGCGTAGCTGTAACAGCTATGCTGAGGGTACTTTAGTTATTTGTATTTTGTTGGGAAACTATGCATGATTTTAAATTAGATAGACTTTTGCCGCCTGTAGATGATCATACCTATGGATACCACCACCAGGACTCCCGCCAAAAGCTGTGAAGCCGGGAATCCGATTCCCGGAAGCAGCAATTGATCCGTCCTCAGCCTCTCGATAAAGAAGCGGCCGAATCCATATCCTGCCAGATACAAGAGGAATACCTCTCCATGGAACCTCTTATGCCTTCGATAGAGAAGCATAAGAATCAGTATGAACAGACACCACAGAGACTCATAGAGAAATGTAGGATGAACCTGGATATAGGACACCCCCTCCACCGTCTCCATATGCTCCCGCATGAGATCCGTAATATCCGATCCCCGGACTGCGTCTACCGGAAGCCGCATGGCAAGAATCCAGTCCGTATATTCGCCAAATGCTTCCCGGTTGAAGAAATTCCCCCACCGTCCGATCATCTGTCCCGCCACCAAGCCGAGTCCCGCCGTATCCATCAGAAGCGGCGCCGACAATCTCTTGATCTTTGCAAACACGATGACCGTAAGTACTGCAGCAATAACTCCTCCGTAGATCGCCAGTCCTCCCTGCCTGATGTTAAAGACACTCAGCAGATCGTCCTTATACATATCCCAGGAAAATATCACATAATAAATCCTCGCCCCTATGATCGCAAAAATCACCGCATAGATCGCAAGATCATAATAATCATCCGGTTTCTGACCGGTACGTCTCGCTTCCCATGCCGCAATGAAAATTCCGGCGAGAATACCGATCCCTATAATGATCCCGTAATATGCAATATCAAATCCCATCACCGATATGTGGTCGCCGACAGATTCCAGATGAATCCCAATATTGGGAAATTCTATACCAGTATGCATAACTAACGTTTTCCTTCCTTATCACAGATTTCCTACACGTTGAACCGGAACAGCATGATATCCCCGTCTTTTACAACGTAATCCTTACCCTCCAGCCTTACCAGTCCTTTCTCCTTCGCAGCGCTGTGGCTTCCACATTCCATCAGATCGTCATAGGAAACCACTTCCGCGCGGATAAATCCACGCTCAAAGTCCGAATGGATCTTCCCTGCCGCCTGCGGAGCTTTCGTGCCCTCCGTGATCGTCCAGGCACGGACCTCCGGTTCTCCTGCCGTCAGATAACTGATCAGCCCAAGCAGCCGGTAACTTGCCTTGATAAGCTTCTCAAGACCAGACTCTGATAATCCCAGGTCTTCTAGGAACATCTTCTTCTCATCATCCTCAAGCTCGGCAATCTCCTGTTCGATCTGGGCGCATACTACGAATACCTCGCTCAGTTCTTCCTTCGCGTATTCACGGACAGCCTGTACGCCCGCATTCGATACACCGTCGTCCGCCAGATCATCTTCCGCCACATTCGCCGCATAGATCACCGGCTTATAAGTCAGCAGATTATATCCTGACATCCACTCCTGCTCTTCTTCATCCTCCGCACCGGAAAATGTCTTGGCAAGCTTCCCTTCCTCCAGATGCTCCTTGATCTTATGAAGCAGCGCCAACTCTTTTGCCGCCGCCTTATCATTTCTCGCCACCTTCGTGGTCTTGGCGATCCTCCGCTCCAAGATCTCAAGGTCAGAGAATATAAGCTCCAGATTAATCGTCTCAATATCCCTGAGCGGATCGATATTTCCGTCTACATGAACGATATTACTGTCCTCGAAGCATCTCACCACATGGACGATGGCGTCTACTTCACGGATGTTGGCAAGGAACTGATTCCCAAGCCCTTCCCCCTTCGAAGCGCCCTTCACTAACCCGGCTATATCTACGAACTCTATCGCAGCCGGTATGATCTTCTTCGTGTGATACATCTGACCAAGGACATTCAGCCTTTCGTCCGGTACGGTTACAACTCCCACATTCGGGTCGATCGTACAGAATGGATAGTTCGCTGATTCCGCACCTGCTTTCGTCAGTGAATTGAATAACGTACTCTTTCCTACATTGGGAAGCCCCACGATTCCTAGTTTCATTTTTGTCTAATCTCCTTTAGTTGTTCTTAATATTTATAAGATTTACAAGCCAATCCCACCTAAATATGCTTTTTAGGTTCAGATACTGTTGGTAATTTAGTTGTTAAGCTGCAAATATATGCTTTTCTTAATTTATATGCAGGATGAAAGTATATTCTCCCAGGAATGTTTCCTGTGTACCTCATATGATAACTTACCAATACTTGAGCATCTGTGAATTCAAATGTATGTTCCTTTTTAAATCTTTCTAAAGTGCTCTTTGATTGCGGCGAAACACTCCTTGAAGGAAACGCCTCCTCTTCAAATCTCTCTCCATCCCATTTTGAAAAATATCTCTCCAAACTCATTAGTTTATTGCATAGTGCTCCCACATGACATGCCTGTACCTGCCCCTCCAATTGATTAAGTGCAACCTGATGAAATATAAGTGATGGAAATAATTCATCCAGACATTCTAATAATTGCTGAGGTGTTCTGATACCCGAAATCTCTTTTTCTTTCATTTCAGAAATTTGACCGGAATATTTCTCAAGCTGTGCTTCACTGGATAAATTATATACTCTAACGTGAAAAGTCTGATCTTCCTTTAAGGAATAATATTGACATGGTATTTCGAACATATTCCAATAGGGCTCTGTATTAAAACTGATACAAAAAGATTCATTTTCGTATGCGGCAAGCAACCCTTTTCCGTATCCTTTTTCGCATCTTAATTCTGCCTCACCCTGATCGACTTCCAATATTCCCTGCCTGTCACACATGTTTACGAAACGTCGAAGCATGTCCTTATCTTGAGTATTATTTCTCCATTTCGACACATAATATCCCTTTGCCAACTCTAATGAATTTAAATCTACACTTGTTAGGATAGAACGCTCAAACCCATTCGTTCCTTTTACCGCCTTACTGTAAGTATTTATAAATTGTTCTAATACACGCACTGCCTCGCTTTGATGTACTTTCTCCGTACACAAAGAAAGTTCATTTAATACCATTCGCATATTAAAGTTCTCCCTTTAAAGAATCTCATCCAAAGCTTTTTCCCATTCGTCAAAAAAACCATCTGGCCAATAACTTAATTTTCCATTATCATAAATTTGTGGACTCTCAGCCACGTGAATCATTTTTCCCTCGGATTCTCTTCTGGAAAAATAAAATAATTTTGCATCTTCTCCCTTTAAACGCTTCTGCTTTACGGCAATTCTAATACCATTCAAAATATGGTCACTATGCGTTTCCATAAATATCTGAATACCCTCTGCTGCACACAAAGCAATCAACTCTCCCATTTTCCTTTGTCCCTTAGGATGTAAATGTGCTTCAGGATTTTCCAAAATCAGAGTGCTTCCCCTCTCTGCTTTCAATAATGCTACAATAACTGGCAAAACATATGAAATGCCAAAGCCAACATTCGTTGGCCGGAATAGTCTGCTTTTTGTTTTATCCATATAGTAAAAGCCTAGCTTTGCCAAATCCGTATTTTCAATTTCCGAAACATCAAACTTCACCTCGGGAGAAATCATATCCAACCAAAACTGCACTTCTTCTTTTAAAGATTTTCCCTTGTCCCATGCTATACTTTTATCCTGGTATCTGCATAGATAATGAACAGTGTATTCCCCATTAACCCCCAACTGAGCCTGAGAATCTATATGGAAACTTGATTTTGGATATATCACCTGAGGTGATCTTCTCTCTGCATTCAGATATTCAAAATGCCCTTTGAACAAAGATGTATCTTGATAATTTCCTATACTTTCTGCTTCCAACACATCGGCATCTTTTCTATAATGTACTTTTATTTTAAAACTTCTCTCTCTTTCCTGAAACTGCATTTCAATACATTCATTCTCAGCGTATTCATACAAGATATCTTGTGCCATTCCAACATTTACATAATTACCATTGAGACAAATACTATTCGGTAGATAGCTATTCTGCTCTGACTGCTTTATCACCAGTAATGACTGAATAACCGTGGATTTTCCCATCCCGTTTAAACCCGCAAACACATTAAGTGATCTTAAAGGTAATTCAAGTGATTCAAAACACTTAAAATTTTTTATTACAATCCTATCCAACATTACTTTGCAATCTCCTTTACCAGATTTTCGATCTTTTCAAATCGCTTTTTCACAGATGACACTTTCCCACTGCCAATAGAATCAATAAATTCCCCATCTTCCGAACACATTTCCCTATATTTTTCTTTCAGCTTCTCTTTTTGTCCTATTAAAGATTCCAATTCGTCCTTAGTGCATTCTGCCAGAACACATGTCCATGTCTCAAACAAAGCTTTACTGATCGGTCTCCTCTTGAGCAAATCAGGCATACGTCTGAAAGCAAATTTCCCAAATATTTCCATGCTTACATTCAAAACTATGATAAACTGCTCCTTCATACGTCCGGCATCTGACATCTCAAATTCTTTGTGATTCACCTTCTCCATCCCTGCATTTAAAAACAAATCTATAGAGCCTTTATATTCCTCTACACCCAGACCATAAAAAGTCAGGAAGCGAAGAACAAACTCTCTGTCCAACATACGATCAGTTTTTATAGAATATCCTGTTGCCTGCTTGAACTCTTCCAAATTTGCAAGTTCCTTCAAATACCTTGGTGCAAACCCCTGATACAGTGCATGTCTGATTTCCTGCGGCTCCAACTCTAACCCACCTGTGTTGATACGCTTAAAAATATTGTATTTTAAATTGATAGGTGCGCCAGGATTTATGATGTATGTAGTGACCTGCGTTTCCTTCATTCTCCTCACATAAGAGCGCGGCATATCATCAATAGTTGCCCCATTCAACTCCTTTAAGAACTCTAAGCCCTGTAGCTTAAGTTTGGGTTTTTCATCTACAAAAAATTCTTTCAGTGCTGTCAGCCGCTGTAATCCATCAATAACCACCCATTTGCTGTTATTTCCTCCATCAAAATAAAATGCCGGCAATGGTATCCTTAAAAGCAATGATTCAATCAACTGGCTCTTTTGTTCCGGACTCCATAAACCTGCCTTTCTTTGGAAATCAGGCATTAAATCAATTTCATCATTTTCTAACCTTGAAATAATCATATCCAACGATAATGGTTTGGGCGAAATATCAATCTGAGTTGTATCATATGGCTTAATCAATTCCGCATAGTTGGTTTCGTCTGTCATCTCTTCAACTTCATCATCACCAACCACTGATATATTGTTTTCCCTCAAATAATCTCTGCATAATTCAATATTGTCTTCAAAATTTTGCTGTGAAGACAACACATCTATAAAAAGCGAGTTACTCAAAGTCCCATCTCTATAGTTTTGAGCAATATTTATAAGCTTATCTAAGTCTTTCTTATACTTTTCAGATAACATTTTCTCCCTCCTTGCATATTTCCTCCCCCTTTTTACATACTATTACTGAGGTGATTTTTTGTCTGATTATATATTACAAATAAATCCGGAACCGGAACTCATAAATAACAAACTACTCTATTTCTGGTGTATTATAAAGAACAATACATTTGATTCCGCTTCAAATTATGGCTTTGGCTGGGCTGATTCCGCTGATGCGGCATTTGAAGATGCATATAACTATTACAAAAAATTCATTTTCCTCACCTAACGAAACAACTCAGTCCCGCGTCTCCATCAATATCACATGCCCCATAGCAAAACTGATCACCGCCTCGTCAGAATCATCCGCGATCTGGTTGCTGACGCACAGGCTGTCGTACGGTCTCAGGATGTGGTTCTTAAGCGGATATTTCGCACCGCTGATATTGAAGCCAAAGATCTCTTCCCCCAACGGAAATACGGAAAAATACGGTCCGAAAGCCTCACTCTTCCTGATATGTGTCTCGCCGCCTCCTATAATAGTGATCATATTCTGCCGGTCAACGATCTTCGCCTCGATCCCTGCCTTAAAAGGGATCATAAGACTCTGCACATTCGCCCACAGATGGTCGATCCTTCCTCCCGTGGCGCCGAGAATGGTTATGTCTTTACTTCCCAGTGTCATGGCAAGACGGATCGCCATCTCCGTATCGGAAGCATCCTTCACTGGATTATATTCTCTCACCGGGACATGCGCCTCATTCTTATAATAATCCCTGATCTCCTCACGGACACTGTCAAAATCTCCCACAATATAATCCGGCATAAACTGATGCTGATAAAGGAATTCCATCCCCTTGTCCACACCGATCACACATCTGTCTTCTTGCCGCGCAAGGATGGAGACCGTCAATTCCTCGTCCAACTCACCGCCGCTGACTACAATCGCTTTCTTACTCATATCTTCTCAATATCTCCATAAAGTCTTTCGTATTCTTCCCCGGATCTCCGTGGAATACGGCAGAACCCGCTACGATCACATTTGCTCCCGCATCTAACACTTCACTTACATTAGACAGATAGATCCCTCCGTCCACCTGGATATCCACCGTCAATCCCTGTTCCCTGATCATTCTTCTGATATTGCGGATCTTATCAAGAGATTCCGGTATGAATTTCTGACCGCCGAATCCCGGATGTACGCACATCACCAATATCATATCCACATCCTTAAGATACGGCATAACCGCTTCCGCTTCCGTCTCCGGACAGATGGATAGTCCTGCTTTTAATCCACACTCTCTGATCTTCCCGATCGTTGCCTTCAGATCTTCGCATGCCTCCAGATGAACCGTGATCATATCGGCTCCCGCCTTCCGGAACGCCTCGATATAGCGGATCGGCTCCTGTACCATGAGATGCGCGTCCATCACCTGATCCGTCACATCATGGATAGATGCCAGCACCGGCATCCCAAAAGAAATACTCGGCACAAACATACCGTCCATTACATCAAAATGCAGATACCTGGCTCCGTTCTCTTCTGTCTTCTTCATCTCCTGACCCAGGTTCCTGAAATCTGCCGCCAAAATAGACGGCGCTAATATATATTCCATTCTCAATGCCTCCTCTTATTCTTAAGTTCTTCATACATCTCCACATAATCCCGATACCGTACCCTATGTATCTGTCCCTCGTCCACCGCTGCCTTTACAGAGCATCCCGGCTCGTGTATGTGGTCGCATCCATGGAATCTGCACTTCCCCTCATGATCCATGAACTCCGGGAAATAATGTTTCAGGTCTTCTTTCTCAAACGTATTCACATACAACGAACTGAATCCGGGCGTATCCATGATATACGAATCCTCGTCGATCAGAAACAACTCCGAATGTCTGGTCGTATGTTTTCCGCGCTCGATCTTACGGCTGATCTCTCCTGTCTCCATATTCGCTTCCGGATGGAGGATATTGATGATCGACGATTTCCCGACGCCGGAAGGCCCGGCGATCGCCGTCGTCTTTCCCTTCAAGACAGCTCTGACCCTGTCAATATTCTCTTCTTCCCGCGCACTTGTGAATATCATCGGATAACCGCAGCCTCCGTAGATCGCCTGAAGCTCCTCGATCTGCGCGTCCGCCGCCAGATCCGTCTTATTGAAACAGAGGATGACCGGAAGAAGCTTATCCTCCATCATAACCAAGAATCGGTCAAGGAGGTTATAATGCGGATTCGGCTGAAGAACCGCAAACACAAGCAATACCTGATCAATATTCGCAACCGCAGGCCGTATCAGCTCATTACTCCGCGGAAATACCTGGATCATATTCCCCGTCTTCTCACCCTCATTAAGCACTTCTATCTCTACATTATCTCCCACAAGAGGCCTGATCTTCTCTCTTCGGAAAGCCCCTTTTGCCTTACATTCATAAACACCGGATCCTACTACATGTATATAGTAGAATCCGGCAATACCCTTTACAATCTTTCCCTGCATAAGCTGTCCTGTCTGGCATCCCGCCTTTTTCTGGTTTCGGCTGCTGCAAACGCATGCATACCCTTCGAGCGTACTATTCTGTGATCCCGCCTTCTGGTCCCGGCGAATCATTGCTTGGTCCCGAAGATGGTCCCGGCTCCGCTCCCTGGCTGATCACCAGGTTGATGGCGGTTCCTTCCTCCACACTGCTTCCTACGCCCGGATCACAGCTGATCACATTCCCAATTCCAACAGACGCGTCATATTGATAAGTGATATTTCCTACGCTGAGCCCTGCGCTGCTGATCAGCTGCCTTGCATTATCCAGAGAAGTGTTCGTCACAGGCGGAACACTCACTTTTTCGGCTGGCTTTGGTCCCAGGCTGACGCTGATACCGACCGCCGTCCCTGCCGCCACTTTCTTTCCGCCGTCTATGCTCTGGGAAACCACCTGGCCTTCCGGCACATTATCATTATAATCATAAGAAACCGTACCTACGCTGAGCCCTGCCGCCGCGATCGCACTCTGTGCATCCGCGTCCGCTTTGCCGATCACATTCGGAACGGTCTTCTTCTCCGCGCCTTTGCTGACCTTCATCACAATCTGTGTGTCTTCCGTCGCTTCGGCGCCTGCCGCCGGCGTTGTACCGATCACGTCGCCCTCTGCCACAGAATCACTGAATTCGAACTCAGAAGATATCTTCTTGAATCCCGACTGCTCTAACATACTCTGGGCTTCGCTTTCGCTTCTGCCGCTTACATCCGGTATCGTAAGCTTATTTCCGACCAGACCGGAACTTACGACCACCTGCACCGTCGAATTCTTCTTCACCTTCGTCCCGGCTTCTGTCTTCTGCTCGGATACCGTACCTGCTTCGTACTTGTTGGACTCTTTACGCTCAACTACCTTATATCCAAGCCCCTTTTCATTCAGCGTCTTCTTTGCTTCATCCTCTGTCAGTCCCACCACACTTGGAACCTTGACTTTCTCTTCCTCCGTCTTCTCCGGCAGGACCGACGGAGTGAACTTGAAAAGCCCCGCTGTCTTCCCAACGGTAAATATCACGATAAAAAGAATAATGATGATCACCACAACCATCAGAATCTTCATAACCTTATTCATCCGCGGATTCACCGAATCCGATCTGCCCCTTCTTCCGCGTCCGGATCCGTAGTCGTCATATTCATCGTCATATTCGTCATATTCGTCGTCATGACCATAATCGTCATTGCCATAATCATCATGATCATAGTCGTCATTGCCATAATCGCCGTCATATTCATGCCGCCCCGTGTCATAGCCGTCCTGATATTCCTTATCACCGCCATACTCATGGGCATCATATTCTTCGAAATCTTCTTCATCATCATATGCATCACCGATGACATCCAACTCATCTCCTGTGATAATAACCGTATTCGCATTACGAAGCGGCGGTATCACGACAAAATCTCCGTCCGGATCCACCAATGATCTCTTCATATCCCGGATCAGATCATCCGTATTCTTATATCTTCTCTCGCTGTTCTTCTGCGTACATTTTAAGATGATCTGCTCCAGACTGTACGGAATGTCCGGGATCAGCTCTGACGGAGGCGTGATCTCCTCCTGCAGATGCTTGATCGCCACTGACACTGTGGAATCCCCGTCGAAAGGCACCTGCCCGGTCACCATCTCATACAGAGTGATCCCCACAGAGTAGATGTCACTCCTCTGGTCGCTGAAACCGCCTCTTGCCTGTTCCGGCGACGTATAATGAACAGATCCCATGGCGTTCGAGCTGACCGTATTGGACGTCGTCGCCTTCGCGATCCCGAAATCTGTCACTTTAACCTTCCCGTCCTTGGAAATGATGATATTCTGCGGCTTGATATCCCGGTGGATAATATCCGCCGCATGTGCGATCCCAATTCCCGTACACATCTGGATCGCAATACTGATCACCTCTTTGTGTGACAGCCTGCCTTTGCGCTCTATATATTCCTTTAACGTAATCCCCTCTACCAGCTCCATGACCATGTAATACAGGCCCCGGTCCTCGCCTACATCGTATACATTGACGATGTTCGGATGCATCAGTCCCGCGGCAGCCTGCGCCTCCGAGCGGAATTTACGTACAAAATTCTCATCTTCCTTATATTCTTTCTTCAGCACTTTGATCGCCACATAACGGTTCAGCATACAGTCTCTGCCCTTATAGACGTCAGCCATCCCCCCTGCGCCGACCTTACTCAGCACCTCATAACGCTTTCCAAGAATAATACCATCTTTTACACTCATACACTCACCTCATCTGCAAGTGGCTCTGCTATAACAACCCCTATGTTATCTCTCCCGCCATTACTGTTTGCTTTCTCGATCAGCATCTGCACAGCCTCAACAACGTCTCTGGCTCCCCTGACGATGTTGAACATATCCTCATCTTCCACCATGTTGCTCAGGCCGTCGGTGCACATCAATATGACGTCTCCTCGTTTCAGCCGATACTCGTAGATATCAGCCTCCACGCCTTCCTTCACCCCGATCGCCCTGGTAATGATGTTCTTATCAGGATGGTTCTTTGCCTCCTCCGCTTTGATCCCTCCAAGCCTTACCATCTCTTCCACCAGAGAATGGTCTTTGGATATCTGACGGATCTTCTCATTGATCAGGTAGAGACGGCTGTCTCCCACATTGGCAAAATACAAAGTATTGCCAACAACCGTCGCCGCAACCAACGTCGTCCCCATCCCTTCCAGTTTGATATCTGCCGACGCCGCTTCGATCAGCTTATCATTCGCAATACTGACTACATTACGCAAAATCTCTTCCGGTTTATTGAGCGGCGTCCGCTCAAGCTCTTCTTTCAGGACGCCCACCGTATATTTTGACGCAAAATCTCCTGCCTTGTGCCCCCCCATTCCGTCGGCTACTGCGAGCAGATTCGGAAAGGGACCGATCGGCTTATCCGTCACATATACATAATCCTGGTTGACTTCACGCTTTCTCCCGACATCAGTCATTGCATATATTTTCATCTGTTTCTCCTTACGTTCGCAGCCGCGTAACGTCTCCGTAACTGACCGCAGGCTCCGTCAATGTCCGAGCCTCTTTCCCTTCTTATAGTAACATTAATTCCATTTTTTTCAAGTTTATTTTTGAAAACCAAAGCATTTTTACTGTTTGGTTTCTTGTAATTCCGCTCTTTCACAGGGTTCACCGGGATCAGATTCATATGACAATTCCTTTCCTTAAGGATCGCCGTCAGTTCTCTGATATCTTCCGGCTGGTCGTTCACTCCTGCCACCAGGCTATACTCAAAAGTAACCCTGCGTCCCGTCTTCCTGAAATATGCATCGCACGCTTCCAATACTTCTTCCAGATGATACTTGTCCGCCACCGGCATCAGCTGCCTTCTCTTCTCCTGTGTAGCTCCGTGCAGGGATAACGCCAGTGTGATCTGCAGCCCCTCCGAAGCCAGCCTGTGGATGTTGGGGACGATCCCGCATGTGGACGCCGTGATACTCCGCTGACTGATATGAAGCCCATGCTCATCACTCACCATTCGGATGAATCTGACAAAATTATCATAATTATCAAGCGGTTCTCCGGTTCCCATAACCACCACATTCGATACCCGCTCTCCGGTCAGGCGCTGGATCTGATAGATCTGCCGCAGCATCTCCGAGGGTGTGAGGTTCCGGTTAAGCCCTCCGATGGTAGATGCGCAGAACCGGCATCCCATACGGCATCCTGCCTGCGACGAGATACAGACCGAATTCCCATACGGATATTTCATCAGTACACTTTCGATCATATTCCCGTCCCACAATTCGAAGAGGAACTTCTCTGTCGGATCTGTCTTCGAGATCTGGCGCTCGGTCATCTGTACACGCGCAATCTCGTATTCCCCGTCAAGCTTCTCCCTGAGCTTCTTGGACAGATTCGTCATATCCTGGAAATCATCCGCCAGTTTCACGTGCAGCCACTCATAGATCTGCCGGCTTCTGAAAGGCGGTTCCCCGATCCTTGCCATCTCTTCTTTTAATTCTTCATAATCATAAGAACAGATATCTCTCTTATTCATGACACCCTTTAAGACCCTTCCTTTCGGAACAGAGCCAGATAGAAGCCGTCGCCGGCATCCCGTCCCGGCAATATCTGCCTCTCCCGGATCAGCCGGAATCCTCCGCAATGCTCCTGGAGCCACCTGGCATTCTCCTCATTCTCTTCTCTGTGGATCGTACACGTACTGTAGATGAGCTTGCCCTGCGGCTTCACATACTGTGATACCACGGCAAGCATCTTCCTCTGGAGCCAAACCAGATCCTTTTGTCCCGCTCTTGTCATCTTATATTTCAGATCCGGCTTCCTGCCCAGTACGCCAAGCCCGGAACACGGCAGATCCGCGATCACGATGTCTGCCTTCCCCACAGCCGTCTCATCCAAACGAAGCGCGTCCCATGGAACCGCCTCTATATTCGTCATTCCGCTTCTTGCAATATTTTCACGTATTAACCCGACCTTATACTCTGTCAGGTCTCTTGCTTCTACATGCCCTGTCCCATGCAGCTGCTCCGCCATATGAAGCGCCTTTCCTCCGGGCGCCGCGCAGACGTCTATGATGTAATCCCCTTCCTTCGCCTCCGCATACTCCGCAACCTGCATCGAACTGATATCCTGCACCTGATAATACCCCTGCCGGAAGCTTAAAAGCCCCGACAGATGATCGTATCCTGACAGATGCAACGCATAAGGCAGCGTATCGTCTTCCTTCACACATACGCCCTCTGCCTTAAGGATATGGACCAATTTCTCCTTCGAGATCCTGTCCGGATTAAAACGGACCGTCACGGGCTTCTCTTTTAAGAATTCCTCCGCCATGGCGCGCACTGCCGCCTCATCGTATTCTGACAGCCATTGTTCCAGGATCCATTCGGGAAGGGAATAGCGGACAGACAGACTATGTATCCTGTCCTCATCCGGCGGATAGCTTATAGACCCAATATTCCTGCTGATATTTCGCAGCACCCCGTTGACGAATCCTCTCAGCCCTTTGAACCCTCTCTTTGCCGCAAGCTTCACAGATTCATTGCAGACTGCGCTGTCCGGCACACTGTCCATATATTTTAACTGATACACCGCACTTCTTAATATCGTACGGATGACCGGCTTCATCTTACTCGCCTTCACTTTCGAGAATTGATCCAGGATATAGTCCAACTCGATCATACGCTCCAGCGTGCCATTCACCACCCTGGTGATGAAGGCACGCTCTTTCTTGTCCAGATACTGATACTGGTCAAGCGCATGCTTAAGGGCTATATGGCTGTATTCCCCGTCCCTGGTGATCTGAAGCAGGATCTCCAGGATCAATTCACGCGAATCTGTATATGCAGACATCTTAGTTCCTCCGATTATTCGCAAGCATCAGGATCCTGAGCAGCTGCAGGACTGACGACACCGCGCCCGCCACATAGGTCAAGGCTGCTGCAAACAGCACTTTCTTTGTTGCGCGTACCTCATCCTCATAGAGCATTCCGCTGCCGCCAAGGATATGGACTGCACGCCTCGAAGCGTTGAACTCTACGGGAAGCGTGATGATCTGGAAAAGAACCGCTAACGAAAAAGCGAGTATCCCCAGATTCAGGAACAACGCCGATGAACCCGTATTGAAAAAGAGCCCTATAAGGATCAGCGGCCATGCGATCATACTTCCAAAATTCACGATCGGCACCAGGCTTCCCCGAATATGGAGCGGTACATAACCGGTAGCATGCTGGATCGCATGTCCGCACTCGTGAGCCGCCACTCCAAGCGCCGCCACCGAAGACGTCTGATAAGTCGCGTCCGACAGCCTCAGCACTTTTGATCTCGGGTCATAATGATCCGTCAGGTTCCCCGGCACATGTTCCACACGTACATCGTAGATCCCCGCGCGTCTCAGGATCTGTTCCGCCGCCTCTCTGCCGGTGATGCCGGAATGATTCCGGACATGAGAATATTTACGAAATGTTGACTTCATCTTCAACGACGCCAACATACAGATCACAACTCCCGCCAATACCAGTAAATACGTGGGATCCATATAGTAATACATCGGATAATACATAGACATACCTCCAAAAATTATACTCCTTACATCCTGAAAGCAGTACGATTCAATTTACATACATAGCTTATTATATATGAAAAACAGGTAAAATACCTGTTTTTCATATAAATTTAACAATTCTTAATGATTTTATTGTGAAAGCACCGTGCCCACGCCGATCTGATATCCCCGCAGGAATGCTTCTGCCTCCATCCGTTTTTTTCCGGGTATCTGCAGCGACAGTACCTTCAATATCCCGTCTCCGGTCTTGACACAGAAACCATCCTTCTCAACAGAAACAACGGTTCCCGGAGCCTCCTTAGCGTTTCCGCCTTCTTCCGCCTGCGCCTCCCAGATCTTCATCACTTTGCCTTCCCAGTCCGTGTAAGCGCTCGGCCATGGATTCAGTCCCCGGATCAGCCGTTCGATGGATACGGCGTCTTTACTCCAGTCGATATTTCCAAGCTTCTTATCCAACATCCTGGCATATGCCGTCGTACTCTCCCCCTGAGCCTCCGGCGTCACCGTCTTATCCTCCAACGCTTTAAGTGTACGGACACACAGTTTCGCGCCCGCATCGGCAAGCTTATCGTGAAGACTTCCTCCGGTCTCCTTCTCATCCAGCCGAACTTCCGTCTTAAGCAGCATATCTCCGGTATCCAGCCCTTCATCCATCTGCATCGTCGTCACACCGGATACTTCTTCTCCGTCTATGACAGCCCATTGGATCGGGGCGGCGCCGCGGTACTTCGGGAGCAGCGACGCATGGACGTTCACACAGCCGTAAGGCGTCATCTCAAGGATCTCTTTGGGCAGGATCTGCCCAAAGGCTATGACGACTATGATATCCGCTCCGTAACGCCTCAGCTCCTCGACACACTCCGGCTCTCTTACCTTCCTGGGCTGAAATACCGGGATCCCATGCTTAAGGGCGGCTTCTTTCACCGGTGTATACTGCATCTTACCGCCGCGTCCTTTTGGCTTATCTGGCTGTGTGACCACAAGCACCGCCTCATGCCCCGCCTCGATCAACGCCTCCAGCGTCCCTACCGAGAATTCCGGCGTCCCCATGAATATCACTCTCATCTATTCTTCCTCCCTGTACTCCACGTCATGAAGCCCGTCTTCCACCAATTCTACATACATCTTTCCTTCCAGGTGATCGATCTCATGGCAGATCGCCCTTGCAAGCAGCTCTTCCCCTTCTACCTCGATCTCTTCCATATCCTCATTCAGTCCCCGTGCCTTCACATAATTCGGCCTGGTCACCGTGCCCGCTTTTCCCGGTACACTTAAGCACCCCTCTTCTCCGGTCTGCTCTCCGGACTGTTCTATGATCTCTGGATTGATCAGCACGATCGGGCCGTCGCCCACATCGATCACAACGATCCTCTTAAGGATCCCCACCTGAGGCGCGGCGAGCCCTACTCCGCCTTCCTCATACATCGTATCCAACATGTCGTTGATCAATATCCTGCTGCGGATCGTCATCTTCGTTACTTCTTTGCATTTCTTCGTCAGAACTTCATCCCCAAGTTCACGGATCTTTCTTATCGCCATAGTCTGTTCTCCTTCATCTTGAATTTTCAGAATATATTCATCGGATTGAAATCAAACTGGATCCGCAGTGTCCTAAACCCTGTATTGATCTCGATATATTGCTCCATCCGATTCTTCACTTCTATCAACATCCGGTATTCCGTCCCCTTCAGATACAGGATACGCCGGTATACATCGCTGACCTTCGCCACATAAGGGCTCGCCGGCCCGATCACCTTGAGGATCCTGTTTTTATCTACCCGCAGGACGAATTCTCTCAGATACTTTGCCGCAGTCTCAAGCACCGCCTCGTCAGGCCCTGTCAGCAGGACCGCCAACAGCTGTTCTGTCGGCGGATACCCCATCAGCATACGGTATTCCATCTCGGATTCATAGAATCCTTCATAATCCTGCGCCGCCGCCATCTCGATACTGTAATGTTCCGGGCTGTAAGTCTGGATCACAACCTCGCCTTTACTCTTTCCACGCCCGGCGCGTCCCGCCGCCTGGGTCAGCAGCTGGAACGTCCGCTCTGCGGCGCGGTAATCATTGGCATACAGCGACAGATCCGCCGCCAGGATCCCTACCAGCGTCACATTCGGGAAATCATGCCCCTTCACGATCATCTGCGTACCGATCAGTATATCCGCCTCTTCCCCCGCAAATGCTTCCAGTATCTTTTCGTGTCCGTCTTTCGTCCTGGTCGTATCCATATCCATCCTGAGGACCCGCGCTCCCGGAAACTGCCGTATCACCAGTTCCTCGACCTGCTGTGTCCCGGCTTTGAATCCTCCGATGTACTGCGACCCGCAGGAAGGGCAGGCTCTTACCTGCGCTTCTTCATAGCCGCAGTAATGACACACCATCTTTCCTCCCCGATGCGCCGACAGCGCCACGTCGCAATGAGGACATTTTACTACATATCCGCAGGCTCTGCAAGAAACAAATCCCGCATACCCTCTGCGGTTCAGGAATAACATGATCTGTTCCCCACGCCCAAGCCTGGTTTCGATCAATGCTTTCAGCCGGTCGCTCAAGATCGAACGATTCCCCGACTTCATCTCTTTGCGCATATCTTCTACATATACTTGCGGGAGTTCGCCGCTTCCCGCCCTATTCTTAAGTTCAAACATCCGGAACGTCCCCTGCTTGCATGCATAAAACGATTCCAGCGACGGGGTCGCAGACCCAAGTACGACACTGGCTCCTTCCATCTGTGCGCGCCTGACGGCGGTCTCCCTCGCATGGTAGCGCGGCGTCTGTTCGCTCTTGTAAGACGTCTCATGCTCTTCATCGATCACGATCAGCCCCAAATGTGCGAACGGAGTAAAGAGCGCCGAACGCGGACCGATCATGACGTCTACTTCTCCCGCCTTCACCCGCTCCATCTGATCGTACCGCTCCCCCTGGGACATCCTGGAATTCAGGATAGACACCCGGTCGCCGAACCGTCCGCAGAAGCGCATCACCGTCTGATAAGTGAGCGCGATCTCGGGGATCAGCACGATCGCCTGCCTGCCCTGTGCGAGCACTCCCGCGATCATCTCCATATATACCTCGGTTTTTCCGCTTCCCGTGATCCCATACACCAGATATGTGCCCCGTATCCCGCGTTCATAGTCTTCCCGGAAACTAGAAACCGCATGCTTTTGCTCCGGTGTATAATCTGGTATCTGGTCCTTCCGGTTCCGGTATCCGATGGGATTGCGCAGCACCTTCTCAGAATTCAGGGCAATGATCTTCTGGTCTTCCAGCGCGCGTACAACCTCACGTGTCACATGCAGCTTCTTCGTAAGCAGATCATAATCCTGCTCCGGCTGGTCAAGAAGCGCCGCCAACAGCCTTGCCCTTGCCTTCTGGTTCTTATGAAGGAAGACATCAAGCTGCCACTTCCCTTCCTCTTCTCCAAGAAGCAGCCGGATCCTTCTCTTCTCACGCATCTTCTCCTGTTTCTTTATCGGGATCACCGTCTTTAAAGCCTGGATCATCGTCCCGCCGTAATACTCCTTAAGCCATGCCGCCAGCGCCACTAACTTCGCTTCGATCGCTATACTGTCTTCTGCCGTACGGATGATCTCCTTGATCTTCGATTCGTCATAGCCTGCCCGCTCGGAGAAACCGACCACATACCCTCTAGTCTCCTTATTTCCCCGCCCGAAAGGAACAATGACCTCCATACCAGTCTTAAGCATCCCTTCTAATTCAGAAGGGATGCCGTATTGGAATATCTTATCCAGTTTCTCATGGGTAATGTCTATAATAATATCAGCGTACATGCATTTCCTCTAACACTTCCCTGATCAGGATCCTGTCGTCCATGTCATACTTAACGCCCCTGATCTCCTGATAAGTCTCATGCCCTTTCCCTGCAAGGACGATCACATCACCGGGCTTCCCGTGCCCGATCGCATAGCGGATCGCTTCCTTCCTGTCGCATACCGCGATATATTCCCCGTCAGTCTTCTTCATTCCGATGATAATATCATCAATGATATCCTGGGGTTCTTCAAATCTCGGATTGTCTGACGTGATGATCGTAAAGTCAGACATCTTCCCTGACACTTCCCCCATCTCGTAACGCCTGGTCTTCGACCGGTTGCCGCCGCAGCCGAATATCGTCACGAGCCGTTCCGGATGATAATCACGCAGCGTATGGAGCAGGCTCTCAAGGCTCATGGCATTGTGGGCATAATCGATCATCATGGTGAATTCATCCGATACTTTCACCATCTCAATACGCCCTCTCACCTTCGCTTCCTTGAGTGCTTTCTTTATATTCTCCGGCGGAACATCAAAATGCCTGCACACCGCGATCGCCGTCAGAGAATTATAGACGCTGAAATCTCCCGGGATGTCGATCTCCACATCGAAGTCCATCAGTCCGTTCACATGATACCTGACTCCCAGATAACCTGGCTTTGAGATATGTTCAATCTCTGTTGCGCGTAAATCTGCCTTCTCAGAGAACCCAAACGTCTCAACCTTGCACGTCGCATTGCGGAATACATCCTCGTACCATCTGTCATCCACATTCGCGATCCCGAGCCTGCACTGTGTAAACAGGATCCCCTTACACCTCTTATAATCCTCAAAATCCTTATGCTCATTCGGACCGATGTGATCCTCCCCCAGATTAGTGAAGATCCCGATCTCAAACTGGATCCCTGCCGTACGGTGAAGCATCAATCCCTGGGACGAGACCTCCATTACCACGCTGTCGCACCCTGCCTTGATCATTTCCGCAAAATACTGATGGATCGTGTAGGATTCCGGCGTCGTGTTATTTGCCGGTATAGACTTATCTCCGATGACCGCCTCGATCGTCCCGATCAAGCCAACCTTATGCCCGACCCCTTCCAGGATGGATTTCACCATATAAGTCGTTGTGGTCTTTCCCTTCGTCCCTGTGATCCCTATCACCTTAAGCTTCTGCGCCGGATACCCGAAATACGCCGCGGACATCAGCGCCAGTGCATACCGGGTGTCTTCCACACGGATCACCGTCACACTGTCAGGAACATCGACATCCTTTTCTGTGATAAGCGCCGCCGCTCCTTTCCCTGCAACCTCCGCCGCATATTCATGGCCGTCTGACACCGCGCCGCTGATACAGACGAATACGCTCCCTTCGGTTACTTTACGGGAATCATTGACCAATTCTGTTATCTCTGTCTCGTCGCTTCCCTGACGTACTTCATATTCTAATCTTTCTAATAGCCTGGTTAATCTCATAATTGCCGCCTCCTGACCTTGCAACCGACTGTTCCTCCTTGCACAATATACATATGGAATTGTATCATATTTCTAATTATGATACAATCTATATAAACATATTGAAAAGGGGGAATATCTATGAGAGCCTACGAACGATTATTAAAATACGCAGCCATACGCACGCCAAGCGATGAAAAAAGTACCTCCTCTCCATCTTCAGAATGCCAATTTGACCTCGCGCGGATCCTGGAGCAGGAAATGAAGGAACTGAACCTTACGGACGTCAGCCTTGACGAACATTGCTACGTATACGGCAAGCTGCCTGCAACAGAAGGCTTAGAAGACAAGCCGGCGATCGGATTCATCGCCCATATGGACACGGTTTCAGACTTCTGCGATCATGAGATCCGGCCTTTGATCACGGAAAATTATGACGGCAAAGACCTGCCGCTTGGAGACAGCGGGCTTGTATTAAGCCCTGAGAATTTCGAACATTTGAAAGAGCTGAAAGGGCGCACCCTGATCACCACCGACGGCACCACGGTCCTGGGCGCCGACGACAAAGCGGGGATCGCCGAGATCCTTACCCTCGCCGAACAGCTCATCGAACAGAAGATCCCTCACGGACCGATCTGTATCGCATTCACACCGGATGAAGAGATCGGTACGGGAACCGCACATTTTGACCTGGAGAAATTCGGCGCCGATTACGCCTATACGCTGGACGGAGATACCGAAGGCGAGATCCAGTATGAGAGCTTTAACGCCTGCAAAGCCGAATTCGATATCAAAGGATTCAATGTACACCCCGGTTCCGGCAAAGACACGATGATCAACGCCAGTCTGGTCGCAATGGAGATCAATTCTCTGCTGCCAGGCATGGAGACTCCGCGCGGCACAGAAGAGTACGAAGGATTCTATCACCTCACGAGCATGTCCGGAGAATGTGCCAAAGCGCACCTGAGTTACATCATAAGAGACCATAGCACAGAATTCTTCGAAGCGCGGAAAGCAACCCTCAGGCTGATCGAAAAGAATATGAATGCGAAATGGGGCGAAGGGACGGTAACCCTTACCATCAAAGAACAATATAAGAACATGGCAAGGGTCATCGCCGACTGCATCCACCTGATCGATAATGCCAAAACCGCATGTGAAAATGCCGGCGTAACCCCTGTCATGCCGCCGATCCGCGGAGGTACGGACGGATGCCAGCTAAGCTTCAAAGGTCTTCCGTGCCCGAACCTTGGAACCGGCGGACATGCATACCATGGCCCCTATGAGCATATCACCGTAGAAGGAATGGACCTGAGTGTCGCGATCGCCATCGAATTAGTAAAGTTATACGCAAAATAAGCGGCTGTATCTGCGGAGCATGTTTGAAAATTACTTTCCGGCGGAAATGTATTTTCAGCATGCCCGTATACTCTATACTATAACTATACTATCCTACATCCTCCTTAAATCCTTCGCCTACCACCTCGTTCGATTCCATGATGATCGTGAAGGCATTCGGATCGATCTGGCGGACCATCTTCTTGATGGCATACATCTGCTTATTATTGCAGGCGCACATCACCACATCCTTGTGCTTCTTCGAATAACTTCCCATCCCCTGAAGGATTGTCGATCCTCTGCCGGAATATTCGTCTATAGATTCCGCGACTTCCGCTCCATTCTCCGTCACAATGAGCGTCATCTTCCCTTCGTCGATCCCGTACAGGATCCGA
Source organism: Dorea sp. 5-2 (assembly GCF_000403455.2). Classification (GTDB taxonomy): domain Bacteria; phylum Bacillota; class Clostridia; order Lachnospirales; family Lachnospiraceae; genus Sporofaciens. The sequence continues at coordinate 37,325 of NZ_KE159794.1, forward strand.
TCCATGACGATCGCCATCAGATACGTCACCATGACGCCGTAGATAAACCCGTCAATATCTTTGAATACCACCAGGCTTCCAAGTACGATCGTCACCGTATCCAGCACAAAGGTGATGATCCCCAGCGTAACATGAGGCTTCACCTTTTTTACCGCCATACTGATGAAATCCTGCCCTCCCGTAGAAGAACCCCTCATAAATACGATCGCATATCCCGCGCCGCTTAAGATCCCCATACAGAGCGCCGCAAGCAGCCGGTCTCCTTCATATACCGGGAAAAAGGGCGCGATATAATCTATGAAGACAGATGAGATGATCATCGTCTTGACCGACTTGAAGAAAAATACCCGCCCCAGGAACCGATAACAGAATATGGCGACCGGGATATTCAGGATCACCGTCCCCACGCCTACAGGAAGCCCGAACAAGTGATACAGGATGATCGCGACGCCTGAGAATCCCGCCACCGGGAAATTCGCATTCAACGCAAAATTATAGATTCCGACGGCAATCAGCATGCTCGCCGCGATATCGACCAGGATATCGGTTCCCAATTCTTTCCATCTGATCTGTTTCATAAGCAAAAACCTCCTTACATAAAAAAGCAGCTGCAAACTATAAAAATATAATCCGCAGCTGCTCTTCTGATTATTAGTATATCCGTTAAATTTATATTTGTCAACTTTCAGCGTTCAATATTATGCAAATCCAAACGGCTCATAATATATTCCACATTCCTCTCCACAGGATCGGTCCCATCCACACATATCACAGGACAGTCCACAGAATCCAGCCATTCTTCAATAAACTTGTCTGTTCTGTCTGCCGCCATTTGAAAAAATGCCTCTTCCTGTTCATACAGATCTCCGCCTGGCTGCATCCTATCTCCGAATTTCTGAAAAGAACGGCTCCTTACCCGCTCCTTCCGGACATTTCCCGGGGTCTTCACCAGAATTACATACCTGTAGAGTTCTTGAACCTCCTCCCCATAATCTCCCTTCACAGCCGCAAACAAAAAATCTTCATGCTCCCTGACCTCATCCATCAGAAGTTCTTCCACCTCTTCCTTAGAACGCGGCGAAGCAAATAGATACCTGCCATCTGTCTTTGGGAAAAATAATCTCTCATTATCTATAAAATAATAGCCAAGCCTTTCTGCCAACGCCTTACCAAGCGTACTTTTTCCGCTGCCGTTCAATCCGCACATCATAATTCCATTTCCCATCATTCCACCGCTTTCCATATCCGGCTCTATCACCGTATTAATTAATGAAAATTATAGCATATCCACTTCAAAACAATCAATCCTTATTAATTCCGCACCTTTTCCGATATATAATTATATATAACAAACAAAGGAGGCAATATACCATGAGATTAGATTTTTCACCCGGGCTCCACGCCAACAACATGTTCAGCTCCTATCAGATCAACCGAAGCGCGGTCAACAAGGAAGGGGTTGCTCACAAGGAACCCGAAAGAAAAGATTCCTTCCTGCGTTCTAACAGGAACAATACCGCCGATTTCATACAGAGTCTTATGAAACAGAAGCTTGACATCACAGACCGCCGCAACGCCCTGATCGCCGACGCCAAAAAGAACGGCTCTTCCATGGAATCCATCAAGCCTCAGTTAGAAGCTCTCGACGAACAGCTTGCGAATATTGATGTTCAGATCTCACAGGCAATGACAAAAGAGATGGAGAAACAGCAAGAGAAAGAAAGCGAAAAAGACGACCAGCCAAAGACAAAAGAAGAACTTCAATATGAACGGATGACTGATGTCGTAACCTTATCCGGCGACGCGAAACATGTGAATCTCATCGACTCTGTCAAAGGCAGTATCGACGGACGGATCAAGACCCTTGAATCTGAGATCGAAATTGACAACGGCCGCGGGCTTGAGAGCGGACTCGAAGGCGCGTCCGCCTATAAAGTAGAACAATTATCTGAGTTAAAACAACGATCCGCCAAATTAGAGTCGGATCTTGGTTTCCGGATGGCAGACATTGCCAATAAGATAGAAGACGAGAAGGATAAAGTTCCGGAGGAAGAATCCTCCGACGCGGATGCAAAAGAGACTGCAGAGGACAGCCCCTTTGTCACATCCCCCGCGTAACAATCCCATCTCCATACTTTTCTCTGACCTTCTCAAGCGCCTGATTGATCTTCCGCTTCTTCTCCCTCTTCGGATCCGCCTGAAACAGCGGATCGAAGAGGGTCAGTTGTTCCGGTTCCCCCTCCTTTATAAGCTTTGCACTGCGGATTCCCAAAAGACGGATCGGAGTTTTGTCCCACAGCTCCCGGAACAGCGCCATTGCCTCCTCCAATATCTCTTCATCCTGGTTCGTCGCCTTCTCAAGCTGCCTCTGGTGGGAAGCGCTCTCAAAGGTATGATACTTGATCTCCACACTTAGCATCTTCGCCTTCTGTCCTGCCCTGCGAAGCCTTCTGCCCACACTTGCGGCAAGCTTCTCAAGCACTTCCCGCGCTTCCTCCTCTGTGACGGCATCCCTGCCAAGGGTCGTGGAATTCCCGATCCCCTTCGTCTCAGGCGGCTCCGCCTCTACGACCTCACTGCCGACGCCATTGGCAAATTCCCATAATTTCCTCCCATGGCTCTTCAGATGCAGTTCCAAAAGCTTCGGATCCATGCACGCCAGGTCGCCGATCGTATGAATCTCAAGCTTCTTAAGGATCTCTACACTGGAATGCCCCGCCATATAGAGCTCGGATACCGGCAGCGGCCACATCTTCACCTGTATCTCTTCCGGAAATAATGTATGTACTTTGTTGGGCTTCTCGAAATCCGACGCCATCTTTGCCAGCAGCTTATTCGTTGATATCCCCACATTTACCGTAAATCCAAACCGCCGGTATACTTCATTCTTAATCTCCATTGCCCCGTCGACAGGCGAACAGTATGACTTCACAAATTCCGTGACATCCATATAGCATTCATCCACACTTACCTGCTCTATACTCGCCGTATACCCTTCCTCGCATCCGGCGGCACGCACCTTGGTATATTCCTTCAGGAACTCCATAAGCTTGCCGCTGTACTGGCTATACAGCTTATGATCCAGTGATCCCACCACCAGATCCGGACACTTGCGAAAGGCATTCACAACAGGTTCCCCTGTCTGAATGCCGTATTTCTTCGCCGGGATCGACTTCGCCAGCACAACGCCGTGCCGCGACTTCTGATCCCCTCCTATGATGGAAGGGATCAATCTTAAGTCTCTCTTTGCGCCATTTTTCAATTCTTCCACCGCCGTCCAGCTAAGGTAAGCGGAATTCACATCTATATGAAATATAACTGACACGGTCCACTCCTTTGGAACTTCCTGAAATCCATCCTTCGCTTCCTGTGTATTATTATATTCCGGCTATCTGTTTTTTACAAGTGCCGTAAGCTTCCCGTCCGCAACATCGATCAGGATCGTATCCTGCGCGCCCACATCGCCTCTTAGCATCAACCGAGCCGCAAGAGTCTCCACATTCTTCTGCAGATAACGTTTCAGAGGCCTCGCTCCATACGTCGGGTCGTATCCGCCTTCCACCACATAATTCTTCGCCTCTTCCGTAAGTGCAATGGAAATCTCCCGGTCTGCAAGACGTTTGTTCACATCGGCAGCCAACAGATCAATGATGTGATAAATATTTTCCTTCGTCAGCGGCTTGAACAAGATCGTCTCATCCAGACGGTTCAAAAATTCCGGTCTGAAATGCGCCCGCAGGTCATTCATCACAAGCTCCTGGCTCTTCCCGCTGATATTCCCCTGTTCGTCAATACCTTCTAACAGGTATGACGACCCGATATTCGAGGTCATGATCAAGATCGTGTTCTTAAAGTCCACCGTACGTCCCTGAGAATCCGTGATCCGCCCATCATCCAGTACTTGCAGCAATACGTTGAATACATCCGGATGCGCCTTCTCCACCTCGTCAAAAAGCACGACAGAATACGGTTTCCTTCGGACTGCCTCTGTCAGCTGCCCGCCCTCGTCATATCCTACATATCCCGGAGGCGCTCCGATCAGCCTGGATACCGAATACTTCTCCATATACTCGCTCATATCAATCCGTACCATATTGCTTTCATCGTCGAACAGACTCTCCGCCAATGCTTTTGCAAGCTCCGTCTTACCTACGCCGGTAGGTCCCAGGAACAGGAAGGAGCCGATCGGCTTCGTAGGGTCTTTAATTCCCGCTTTGGAACGGATGATCGCCTCTGTTACTAATTCGACACCCTCGTCCTGCCCGATCACACGCTTGTGGAGCTCCTCCGCCAGATGCAGAGTCTTGCTGCGCTCACTCTCATTAAGCTTCGCAACCGGAATTCCTGTCCATCGCGATACGATCCTGCCGATCTCATCATCCGTCACATTCTCGTGTACCAGAGACTTATCCTCATCCCTGACCTTCACTTCCTGTTCCTCCAACTGCTTCTGCAGCTGCGGCAGCCTTCCATATTGCAGCTCCGCCGCCTTATTCAGATCATAAGACTGCTGCGCTTTCTCGATATCCTTATTCACTTGCTCGATCTCTTCCCGGATCTTGCGCACGCGCTCCACATCTATCTTCTCATTGTCCCACTGCGCCTTCTTTCCTGCGAATTCTTCCCGGTACTCCGCCAGTTCCTGCTGAAGATGTTCCAGGCGGTCCCTGCTTAAGCGGTCGTCCTCCTTCTTAAGCGCAGCTTCCTCAATCTCCATCAGCATGATCTTTCTGCGCAGCTCGTCAAGCTCCGTCGGCATAGAATCTAGTTCCGTCTTGATCAATGCACACGCTTCATCTACCAGGTCGATCGCCTTGTCCGGCAGGAATCTGTCGGAAATATAACGCTCTGACAGGGTTGCCGCCGCTACCAGCGCACTGTCCGTGATCTTCACGCCGTGGAAGACCTCATACCGCTCCTTCAATCCCCGCAAGATCGAGATCGCGTCCTCCACCGTCGGCTCATCCACCAAGACCGGTTGGAAACGCCGTTCCAATGCAGCGTCCTTCTCAATATACTGGCGGTATTCATCCAGTGTCGTCGCACCGATACAATGAAGTTCGCCTCTTGCAAGCATGGGCTTCAACATATTCCCCGCATCCATAGCTCCGTCCGTCTTCCCCGCGCCCACGATGGTATGAAGCTCGTCGATAAAGAGGATGATCCTTCCGTCGCTGTTCTTCACATCTTCCAGTACCGCCTTCAGACGCTCTTCAAATTCTCCGCGGTATTTGGCTCCTGCCACCAACGCGCCCATATCCAATGAAAATATGGTCTTATCTTTAAGCCCCTCCGGTACGTCGCCCCGGACGATCCGCTGCGCCAGCCCCTCTGCCACAGCCGTCTTGCCAACCCCCGGTTCTCCGATCAGTACCGGATTATTCTTCGTCTTTCTCGAAAGGATCCGGATCACATTGCGGATCTCCGAATCCCGCCCGATCACAGGATCCAATTTCTGTTCCCTCGCACGCTCCACAAGGTCGGAACCGTATTTGTTCAGCGTGTCGTAGGTGTCCTCCGGATTGTCGCTGGTCACACGCTGGTTTCCCCTGACCGTAGACAAAGCCTTAAGGAAATCGTCTCTCTTGATCCCCATCTCCCGGAACATTGCCTTAAGTTCTCTGTTGGGGTGCTTTAGAAGCGACAGGAAGAGATGCTCCACCGACACATACTCGTCTCCCATCTGCTTCGCCTCATCCTCCGCATGGATCAGAGCCTTGTTAAGATCCTGACCGATATACTGATTGCCGCCCTGTACCTTTGTACGCTTCCTCAGCGCCTCCTCCGTGCGGTTCACGATCAGACTCTTATCGATCCCCATCTTCTCCATGAGCTTGAGGATCAGGCTGTCCTCCTGCGTAAGCAGCGCATATAGGAGATGCTCCTGCTCGATCTCCTGGTTTCCATACTCCATTGCGGTGCGTTCACACCCCTGGACCGCCTGAATGGACTTCTGCGTAAATTTATTTATATTCATGTTACAGCCTCCTTTTGGAAATGTCGAATGAATTGTTGTTCTATTTACAATATAACAATACTCCATTCTGTTAGCCAAGTCAAGCATCGAGTGCTAATTCATTCTAAAAATTTTCTAAAGTACTCTTAACTACTATTACTTTCTCCCGTTATCTTTAATTCTATTTTAAAAAAATATATCTTATCCTTTTCCCCTGATATGACGATATATATAGAAACTGTCGTTTTATTATTAAATGCATAAAATTTACAAAAGAAAATTGCAAGATCGAAAGGAGACATTGACATGATAAAACGAATCAAAAACCTGAAGATCAGCTTCAAGCTCTATATCCTTGTGGGCGTAGCGCTGATCGGCATGCTTATCATCGGAGGCATATCATTCTACCTGATGGGCAGACTCAATGAAAAGACCGACGATATCTCGACAAGCTGGCTTCCCAGTATCAGCACGGCAAGAGATATGTCCGCCACACTTTCTAATATCCGGCTCAATGAACTGGGATACCTCACTGCTATTTCTGATGAAGTGGCGGACTCAAGCCTCCAATATCTTGAAAAAGAAAAAGAAGAAATGGACACGCTTCTCGCAAAATACGAGGAAATGACCGACACAGAAGAGCACGCCTACTATGAAACAGCCATGAACTTCTGGAGACAGTACAGCCAGGCGGACGATACATTAATGTCACTTGCAAAACAAGGCAAGATCGAAGATGCCCGTATGATCCTGGAAGGCGAATGCGTAGAGCTTTACAACTCCCTGAACAACGCTTTCAACGAGATCATCACTTACAACGAAGAGGGCAGCGCCGAAGAAACGGCAGCGAGCGTCAGGTTATACAGAGACGCCACCATATTACAGATCCTGATCATGGCTGTCATAATCTTGATCGGAGTCTTCTTCTCATTCGTCATCATACGCGGGATCAAATTCCCCATCTTCGAGATCAGGGACGCCGCCTCTAAGATGGCGCAGGGTGATCTGGATATCGACATCTCTTATACCTCGAAAGATGAGCTGGGCGTCCTTTCCGACCAGGTACGTGGATTGATCCGGAAACTTCAGATAATCATTGATGATGAGAATAAGTTTCTTGCCAAGATGGCTTCCGGAGATTTTACGGTAGATTCTACCTGTGAAAATGAATATACCGGCGGATTCCACCCTCTTTTGGTTTCATTCCGCGCCATCGCCGATAAGCTGAACCATACACTCCTGCAGATCAGCGAGAGTTCGGCTCAGGTTGCAAGCGGTTCCGACCAGGTCTCCAGCGGAGCCCAGTCCCTTTCCCAGGGCGCCACAGAACAGGCAAGCTCAGTTCAGGAACTTGCCGCCACTATTAATGAGATATCCGAAAAAGTAAAACAGAATGCCGAGCATGCACGCCAGGCAAGCGATATGGCATCCACAGTCGGAAGCGAAATGCAGGAAAGCAATCAGAAGATGCAGGAAATGATCCATGCCATGAACGATATCAGCAGATGTTCGGATGAGATCAGCAAGATTATCAAAACAATCGAAGATATCGCTTTCCAGACTAATATCCTTGCACTGAATGCAGCCGTAGAAGCCGCCCGCGCCGGCAGCGCCGGAAAAGGCTTTGCCGTCGTGGCTGACGAAGTCCGCAATCTTGCCGGAAAGAGCGCAGAAGCCTCCAAGAATACTTCCGCTCTGATCGAGAACACTTTAAAAGCCGTAGAGAACGGAACCCTGATCGCCGATGAGACAGCCATATCTCTAAGCAAAACCGTAAAGGGCGTCGAAGAAGTATCCGGCATTATCAGCAATATCTCCGAGGCAAGCAGCAATCAGGCAAGCGCCATATCCCAGATCACGATGGGAATCGACCAGATCTCCAGCGTGGTGCAGACCAACTCCGCAACCGCCGAAGAAAGCGCTGCGGCAAGCGAAGAATTATCCAGCCAGTCTCAGCTGATGAAAGAACTGGTGGGAAGATTCCGCCTGAAAGGTTAGAAATTGTAATATCGATCATACATAAAGGCTGTTGTGAGGATCTGCCATCCCACAACAGCCTTTACACATACTCTAATATCCGTTTACCCAGACCGTCATCTCCCCGATCCCTCTGTTATTCCACAGATAATAAGGAATAAAATGAAGCTTCTGTTCATCATACGTTTCTTCTACATCCGCCGCGTACAGCGCGCCGTTAAACCCGGCGTCCGAAAGCCTCCTGCCACATCCCCGAAGCTCTGCGGCGCCTTCCAACGCATTTCCCGGAAGTACTTCCATCTCTTTCTTTGTACAAAGCGAAAGCCTGTGCAGCCCATCTCCGTTATCTATTTCCTCCAGGCAATATACGATCGGACCTCTGGAGACCGCGATCTTTCCGATGTTCTCCTTTACCGATGGATTCGCACGGTTTATCCGCACCGGCATATCAAAAGCAAGCTTCACGACGTCCCCCGGCGTCCATTCTCTCTGAAAATGGATATATCCGTCCACATCCGTGAATCTCGTCTGTGCTTCTCCATTCAAAAGGATCCTTACGCCATCCGCCCATCCGGGCATACGAAATGCCAGCTCATATGTCTCTTTCCTGCAGTCTTCCACCGTGATCTCCACCTCGGAATCCCACGGCAGTCCGCTCTCGATCCTGAGCGCCATACCATTCTGCGGATTCTTCATTCTGCCGCCCACATAGAGATGCAGGTACAGGACAGAATCGTTTGCCGTCACTGCATAACTGCCAAGAGAAGAGATCAGCCTTGCAAGATTCGGCGGGCAGCAAGCACATTCGAACCATGGCTGTCGCTCATATTCCACATGTTTCTTCAACTGATCCTTCCGGCAAGCCTCCGGATTCACCTCCAATGGGTTTACGTAGAAGAACTTCTTACCGTCCAACGACATTCCGCTTAAGCAGGTATTGAACAGCGCCAGCTCCATCACATCCGCATATTCACTCCCAGGTTCTACCTCTAGCATGCGCCTCGCCCAGAAGATCAGACCGATGGACGCACAGGTCTCCCCATATACCGTATCGTTGGGCAGGTCATAATCAAAAGTAAAAGCTTCGCCGTAATCTGATGAACCAACCGCGCCTGTGATATACATCTGCTTATGCACCACATTGTCCCAAAGTGTTGCGCACGCCTCCCATAGCGAGGTATCGCCGGTCTCTTTTGCGGCGGAAGCCATACCTGAATAGAGATACATCGCACGGACTGCATGGCCTTGCGCCTCCTTCTGTTCCCGCACCGGCTTTCCCGCCTGAAAATACTGTTCCTGGAACAGGCTGTCCTCCCAGTAGTATGTATTCCCGTACTTCTCGCGCTCCTGCTTAAAATACAGCGGTTCCTGTCCCCGTTCATCAATAAAATATTTCGCCAGTTTCAGATATCTCTCTTCTTTGGTCAGACAATAGAGCCGCACCAGCGCCATCTCGATGATCTCGTGTCCCGGATATGCGTGAAGCTTCCCTTCCTCCGGTCCGAATGTCCCGTCAATGCAGTCGGCGAGCCGGATGACTACTTCCAGTAATTCGCGCTTTCCGGTTCCTTCATAATAAGCGATCCCCGCTTCGATCATGTGTCCGGCACAATAAAGCTCATGATCATTCATCAGATTCGTCCATCTCTTTTCAAGCCCATTGATAATGTAATAAGTGTCAAGATAACCGTCCGGCTGCTGTGCCGCCGCGATGATCCGGATCACCTCGTCTGCCGTCCGTTCCAGTTCCTCATCCTTGTGCCAGGATAAAACATATCCTACCGCCTCCAGCCATTTTGCCACATCACTGTCCTGAAATACGCGCCCTTCGAACTTCCCGTCTTCCATGCCTGCCGCAATCTTAAAATTCTTGATACAATGGCTTGGCGCCGCCCCTTCTACCTGATCGTTCAACGCCTTCCACTGGTACGGGATCATCTGCGTCCGGACCGTCTCCATTTTCCCTGCCCAGAACGGATCATCAATCTGATATGCGCCCGGCGGGAGCTGTGCCGTATAGATCTCACTATTCATTTCCTGCATTCCTCCTGTTCGTCATACATATGCTCTTTCCATTCAGCATATATTTAGCAACCCAAAAAGTCAAGCGGCATTTTCTTCTGCTTTTGCCTTGCGTTCCGCCGCCTGTTTCGCAGCCTATGCCTCCGCAAATAAGATATACTTGGAACGTTCTGTGCAGATATACCAAATATCAACAAATTATTACATCCAAATAGACTTTCCTTTTTCGGCATGGTATAATACAAATTGTTAACGCAAACACCACATACATAAGGAGGGATACTATGACAGATAGTCAAAAGCTAGATTTTCTCCTACAAAAGATGAACCAGATCGATACAAAAGTGGATAAACTCGATGGTCGTATCGACCGACTTGATACTAGCATGGAGCAGCTCGATAACCGTATGGAGCAGTTCGATACTCGCATGGAGCAGTTCGATTCCCGCATGGAACAGTTCGATTCCCGTATGAGGCAGCTTGATTCCCGCATGGAACAGTTTGATTCCCGCATGGAACAGCTTGATAACCGTATGGAGCAGCTCGATTCCCGCGTGGAGCAGCTTGATTCCCGGGCTACAAAAATTGAATTGCATCTTGAAAACGAAACGGATAAAAATATTCAATTACTGGCGGAAAATCACATCGAACTGATCAACAAACTGAACCAGGCAATACCGATCGCAGACAAAAATCTCGTATATGAAGTGAAAGTAAACCATCTCATCGGAGAAGTGAATAAACTAAAAGAAGATGTAGAGATTCTCAAAAAGAAAAGTGCATAATTGATTTATAAAAAGAGGTTGCCGGAAAGATCACCTCTTCCTACAATCTCTTTTTTATTTAACGGATGTCACTGATGCAGCATCCCTTATGAATCTCTTGTCTCAAAGAATATATCAATTTTCTTCTTTATCTCATCCGGCTTTAAATATTTCGCCAGATAACCGTCCGGTCTCATTGATATCAGATTCTTAACTGTCTCCGGATCCGTCCTTCCGGTCAGGAAGATAACGGGAATACCTGCAAATGAATTCTCTGAGCGGAGCATTTCCAACACCTGTTTGCCGTTACATACCGGCATCTCATAGTCCAGAAGCACCAGATCCGGTTTATCCAAAATAATACACCGGATCGCAGCTACCCCGGAATCAACCATCGCGACGTCATAATCCTCTTCCAGAAGATTCTTCATCCCCTGCCGTATCGTAATAGAATCATCTACCACCAGGATCTTGCGCTTTACAGGCTCTTCCTGCTTCTGCATGAGATACTTCTCAACTTCCGTTACCGCGTTCTCCGCTCCAATCGGAACCGCAACCCCCTTCTTTAACAGATGCGGCGCGATCGCACAATAGGAGAAATACCCCGCTCCCGTATCAACAAGCAGGCTTACCTGCAGATTCTTCTTCTCAAACACATCTCTGAACTGTTCATATGTAAGAAGATTTTCCTCCTTAAGCTCATATCCGTCCATATCCGGCAGATGTTCTATAATACGCCCTACGAACTGCTGCGCAGTAAATCTTGCCGCATTGATCAACATGGCATCTAGCTTGCCGGTCTCAATCCCCATTACCTTCCCTACCGTATTGATCAGCAGCCTTTCTTCGAACACGAGGAAGATCTCGCACCTTTCCTCCTGATCCGCACCATAGACCAGACGGTAATACACTCCCTTTCCAAACTTCTCGCCGCTGTAAGTCTCACTGATCACTTGTGACTCCAGGTGGAACATATCATATACCAACTGGACGATCACCTTCTTCAAAGCCTCATGTTCCTCTTCCGGAAGAAGCTCTACCCATTTACTTACGCCCTCGCCCGTAATCGCACGGTCTTCCGTCAGAGTATGTCCGATCAGCCATCCGGCGCATACGCCCAGAAAATGGTCTACCGAATTCGTACAGTAATCCATCTCTTCCAACTCTTTTTCAAGCGCCGGAAGGGTCTTATTCCGAAATCCCTCATGCAGATGACGATGCACCTCCAGTCCTGCATAGCCAATGGACTCCATATACTTCTCTTCCTCCGCGAAATGCTTCACCGCGTGATCCTTAAAATATTTGATCCCTTCCTGGCATGCCCACTGGCTCTTCTTGTCTTCATCACTGAATGCAAACAATTTACTAATGATTTTAAAAAGTCTTTGGTGTTCTCTGTCAATCGTATCTACACCGATATTATACTCGTCCCTCCATGCCAATTGGCTCTCCATCTCTATAAATCCTCCTTCTCACTCAGTCTAACTCTTCATTAAATACTATTATAATAACAAGTATGGAAGAAAAAATCAATGACTCCTACCAAAAGTTTCTATTTTATACTTTTTTGCCTGCCCGTCACCCAGTTCCCCCAATGTACCGGCGCTTTATCCTGCTGCCGCTGCAATCCATTTCGTGTTCACATCTCTCCTCAACTAACCATATCCTGCATTGTATCAATTACTTGTACCAGTTTTGATTCATCACCAACATCCTGTACATTCATAGCAACACTTTCATCTTTTACATTCATAATCTCTTTAACCTCAGCAAGGCAATCTTCACATGTATCTGCCAATGCATCACAATCTATGTAATCTGTTAATGCATACAGACAATCGAGCTCCTGTGATTTTGCTTTTCTTTCAAGCCGCAATTCCTTGAGTCTTTTAAACACCTTATATCCCTGGGCAACGTTACAATTCGCAACTTCTGTCTCTTGCAGAATATCTTCGATCTCCAGATCAATCTCTTGAATCATTATCCGGAGATTTGAGATATACTGACCGGCATTACGATAAAATTCCGCCTGCTGTCTTGCAAATGTCAGCCAGTCATTCTCTTTTCCATCATATGGGGTATATTTTCTTTCCTCTGTCATAATGTCTTCACCGCCTATATCCTTAACTGTTTGCACCACTTTGTAATTATTCTTTATATTTTCAACCGCTTTTTCTCTGTTCCTGTCTTTCAAAGCGTAATTTTCAAATAGCTCATCATATTTTCTCGGCTTATACTTTCTTGTTTCAAGACCTTTGATACTCTTTAATGCCTGCTTAGCCTTTGCCACATTCGCACTCGTACCTAAATTATTCTGAAAATACTCTATACGCATCAGCTCATCCTTGACATCCCTGCGCTTCTCGCGGCATACCCTTAGCAGTTCTACCAGATCAACCGCTTCTTCTTCATCCGTCTCACACAGTTCAACATAATGCAGAATATCGCAGATTTTCTGTTCTATATCAGAATGTTTCCTTGCCAGCTCATCTCTATAATCTTTAATTTCAGATGCTACATAAGTAAAATGCTCCAGATACTCTGCCCAATCCATCTCTGATAAATCATAGGAAGATACATTTTTCTCAGCTGGTTCTTGAAGTTCATCATAAGTAAGTTCTTTCACCGGTGAAATATACTCCCGTGTTTCATTTTGTTCTATAACTGCATCCTCCTTTATCTCTGGCGCCCGTTCCTCCAATAATTCACAGGACATTTCTACCTCCCCTTCCTCTTTTATTGGTATCACGCAATAAAAAGATGACTTCTTTCCTACGCATACCCTGCTGTTCGCCTGTGCGTATGTAAACACCGTTGCTTCCTTCTCGTCCGCAGCCACGACTAGCCGATCTGCCTGATCTACTCTGAAATAATTACCGCTATAATCCATAATATAGCAAAGTGAATCTGCACTCATAGGAGCCTCCTTATCTTAAATCCCCATCCTCTTTACAAGTTTCATAATATTCACATATCACACAGCATTTTCTGCATCCTTTCGCATGTAATACCGTTTTTCTTATCCAATACCATAGTCTTGACACTCTAACACTCCTTCAATATAAAAATGAGAACCAGAAAGCGATCATCTCTTATCTGGTTCTCATTATAAAAGCTTTGGTGTCCGATAAACATCCCTTGCAACACGAATTTATGTTCTGCTATTTCTTATACTGTTTTACAAGCCTGTCAATCTCCTCATTCATCATCTCAACTACGGACTCAGGACCTGCAAGTGTCACCCCTTCTCCTAACCCAATGATCCAGGCAAGAAATTGTCTGCTCACCGCAACCTCGACATTTACCACAAACCTCTTGTCATCCAAGCGGATCATCGAAACATCTTTTCCAAACCGGTCGATCATTACTCCGGCAAACGAATTATCACATTCAATCCGCACCCACTTTTCCTTACCACCATACATTCCAAACATTTTTCTGGCATAAGCCGCCATATCAAAAGACTTAATCACCCGTTTCCCTTCACGTCTTTCTCCGGTAGATTTAATATTAAGCATCTTATCCACTCTAAAATGTTTGATCATATCCTCTGAACTGTCATATGCGATCAGGTAATAATTTTCGTCATCCCATGACAATGACCATGGACTGACTTCGTACACTCCTCCATCATGCCTGAGTTCCATTTTCTTATCCACATTCCACTGAAAATACTGAAAAGTTATTCTCGAATTTTCCGCTATCGCTGTGTGAATGCTGTCCACATTATAGTAAATACTTTCATTCATTGTCTTTACTCTGCCTGCGACAAACACCTGTCTATGAAGCTGTGACGCCTCATACTTACTTGCCATGCCTTCTATCTTTTTTATCAATTCATTAGACTTCTTTGCCGTTATGAATTTTGCAGACTGAACAGAATCTACCAAAAGTTTGAGTTCAGCCAGTTCAAACTGTCTGTTTCCGATATGATAATAGTAAGTTCTGTCCTCCTGCCTCCCTATAACATCCAGTCCATACAATCGTAAATTTTCTATATCATTATAGATACTTTTTCTCTCTGCACTTATCCCATATGCAGCCAAAGCTTCTATCATTTCCGGCATGGTAATACTATGCGTCTCATCTGTACGTTCCAGTAAAATCTTCATAAGATATATAAGTTTTAGTTTTTGATTTGGCGACTTAGGCATATGACTCCTCCAAAAAGCAATGGACCACAAAAAAACTTCTCTTATAGGATACCACATGCATTCCTATAAGAGAAGCCTTTTCATTGACGTCAATCCGGATATCAAGGTGAACACTACTTCACAATGCGAGCGTAAAAGTATGTGCATGCACTCTTCAGCTGTCCGCTAATACTGAATCTCCCCGCACGCGATCATCGCGCCTGCATCCCCCGAAGGCTGTGTCCGAAAATCATCCGCCTTCTCATGTATGATAACCGTATGCCCAATAACGTCCTCCGGATAAAACCTCCCTGTATACACCGCCATCCATGCCGTTCCATTATTGCTGAGCAGCGGCGGCAGATCGCCCGCATGCGCCGGATGCAGAGTATCCGCAGGATTATAATGTCCGCCGGCAGAAGAGAATTCTCCCTGTTCATTTTCCGTACATGCGCTTCCGGTATGGATGTGGAAGCCGTGATATCCCTGATCGCCCTCTCCTGATCTCTCCGGCAATCCCTGAACAGACGCCACAAGTACCGTTCCTCCGTATGTCTCGTAAAAATCGACTCTTCCTTTGATGTCCGGGTGGGTATTATTTCCCTTAATCTTGGCATATGCAGCGGGAATTTCCTTGATATTTATCATGTATGATCACACTCCTTGTGCAATCTTATGAATGCGGACGGGGAATTATGCATAAGCAAAATATTCTGAATCGTTTTAAATTTATAAGTTTGTTCTGTCGCAAAATTCTGCCTTCTTGACAATCTATCTGTTTTTCTTATCCTATAAATCTTAAAAGACAATACATCCATTTATGTTGACGAATCCTTTGAAAAAGGACATTTGCCTTTTAAAGCATAAAACAGACAAGATTCAAATTATTGATCCTATTGAATTTATCAGACAGACAGGAGACTAAGAAAATGACTAATATAAGCACTGCAGAGATTTTAGACAAAGGTATTAACTGTCTTCTGGAAAAATTGGGGACTGTAGAAACAGAACAATTTATCTCCATTATCATCAGGGAAAAATCCGATTACACAAAATGGCGGAGACAATATTTTGACGCTATGAGCGCTGAAGAATTTAACGACGCTGCTGTTGCTTATGCAAAATCCCATCCCTTTCAAGCGAAAAAAAATTTACATCCAATCGAATAAGCAATTATTTGGCAAAATTTTGAGGGCTGTAGAACAGCCCTTTTTTGAAAGTCTCATATTTCAGATATCCTCCCATTTCTCTTGAAATCAGTCGAAGAGGTTTGTCAGGTTAAACGAATGTAGTATCTACATTAGCGTCCTGATCTCTGTCATCCTGTTAAAAAACGGATCCTCCACAATCAGCGACAGGAAATCTTCATCCATAATCCTCAGATTGTGGATCAGTTCCAGGAACACCTCATCTAACCTTTTACTTTGACTTTCCAAGTCTCTAAACCGAGGGGGCAGAAGTTCCAGATATTTTCGGAAATAATCCAGTATCCCTTCCTGCGCCCGCAGAAAGCAATTGATATCTGCTTCACTTCTGGTCTCTTCCACATAAACCGGGCTACCTTCATCATCAAATCCACATATGCAAGGATGCGGTGCGGTCAGAATCGTTTCCAACACATAATAATCCTCATAGATACTGCTCACTTCCGTCCCTATCAGACTAGCCGATCGTTCCGCTGAAGTTCCGCATCTTCTTGTCCCATAAAATGATGTAATATCCAATCCCTTATCTGCCATGAATTCTGGTTCCAATTGTAAGAAATACAATCCTTTTAAATGATGATGCTGATTCTTCAGGCAATCCCCATGTCCGGCTAATCCGCTTTTTCTGCAACAGATCCTTTCCCCTGATATCCAGGAGGGCAACCCCGCGCACTCTGCAAATGTCCCCAATTTTTTTAGCAATTGCCTTACAGGATCCCGGTCGGGCAACAACAATGATCAGCGTTACGCCTCTTTCCAGTATCTGGCTTAGGAAACATATTTCCTTTCCGTAGAGCTCTCCTTCTTCCTGAAAACTCTCCAGAAGACCGACGATTTCGAATCCGTCCTCCAGAGAAAGAAGCGCCTTCTCTGTCTCTGTGCCTAATCCGTATAAACCGATATTTATAATAGGACTCTATGTTTTTACTATTTCTTCCACGACAGGAGTCGTATCAATATTTGACCTTAATTGCTCACAGAAAACTTCAAACTCTTTATTCCACAGATAATTTCTTGCTTTTTCTTTATCGCACTTAATATATGTTCCTTCTTTTGGCAAGTCTAATCTGTCACTTCTAACATTTTCAATTATACAACTATTTTCATTTCCCTGCAGATCCATATCTATAGTTATTATATGGGAAGTCATTAAAAATGCAGATGCAATATCAATGTCTTCCTCAATAAGCGCCTTTAATGTGCCGATACTGCAACTAGTAACAACCCATTTTTGACCATAACGAATTTCATAAAAAATATATTCCAAATACAATCTTCCAATCCGTATAACATCATCAAAATATAGGTTATTCTCGATCTGCCACCCCTCTAAACTACACGAAAATCAAAAACCGGTGATGTATAGATTCATTTCTACACATCACCGGACAATTATTTCTCACATGATCCTACTCATTTTTTACATACATATCCTCACGGATCAGGTGGCCTGCCAAGACTCTTAAGCTACCCAGGCTCCATTTTCATTTACATAAAATTCCCCAATCCATGTATCCGCCGCCATAGAACCGTTCGGATTCAAGTAATACCAGGTCCCATTGATTTTCTGCCAACCCGTTGCCATTGCTCCGCTTCCGGTCAGATAATACCAGATCTCGTCAACCTTCTGCCAACCTGTTGCCATCGCTCCGCTTCCAGTCAGATAATACCAGGAACCGTTGATCCTCTGCCACCCCGTTGCCATCGCTCCACTACCTGTCAAGTAATACCAGGAACCGTTGATCCTCTGCCAACCCGTCGCCATTGCTCCGCTTCCGGTCAGATAATACCAGGTCTCGTCGACCTTCTGCCAACCCGTTGCCATTGCTCCACTACCAGTCAAGTAATACCAGGAACCGTTGATCCTCTGCCAACCCGTCGCCATCGCTCCGCTTCCGGTCATGTAATACCATGAGCCATTGATCTTCTGCCAGCCTACTGCCATATAGCCGCTGCTGTTAAACCAATACCACTCACCATTAATTTTCTCCCAAGTGTTATGAGGATAGGTACCATCCGGATACTGGAACCACCAACCAACGCCATTGAGCTTCCAGTCACCGTCTGCTGATTCCTCAGAATCTCCGGAGCTATCTCCTCCATCTCCTTCGGAATCGCCTCCAGATCCATCTCCTTCTGTACCACCTCCAGATCCGTCTCCTTCTGTGCTGCCTCCGGAGCCATCTCCTTCTGTACCACCTCCAGATCCGTCTCCTTCCGTGTTGCCTCCGGAGCCATCTCCAGTCCCGCCTGTATCGGTATATTGAACAGAACAGGCCATTGTCCCGCTGTAATTATCTGCAGGTGTGTAAGACGCGCTTAATTGAATATCCACATCATCACTGGACCAATCTGTATTCATCAATGTGTACGCCGCCAAATTATACAATACCGTAGCATAAGCTGATGCATAATCCGGTGCATTCGAAGCCTTTCTTGTAATATCAATGTTGAAACTGGTATCTCTTGCAGCTATATGCTGCTTCACCGTATCCACAAGCGGATCTGACCATTTGGATATTTCCCCGGATTTTATAAAATAATTCTGCTCCAGGGAATTAGATTCATATCCGGCAACCGGCTTGTGGTCGGAATGCACCTTCGTTGTAATGTCATCGTTGAGTCCGAAATACAAGCGGTTAAGATCAACGTTGGGCTCCTCGTATCCTGCATCATTCCATGTGGTATCTACCTGATACCATTTCCCTTCTATCTTGACCGCCGTCCATACATGACCGTTGCCTGTCATCCTTCCGGTAGGAATGTTCACCTTATTAAGAAGCATCACATAAGCCCTGTGATAGGCTTCACAAGTACCAGTCCCCCGCGCAAGCGTTCCTTCGGCAGAGCAATATTTACCCGAGCTGTCATATACACAGTTCTCCACTAGCCAGTCATTCAGCCATAGTGCCTTATCATAATCCGTAGAACAGTTGGCAAGGCATTCCCCTGCAACACGATCTACGATCTCTTCTACTGATGGATAATTGCTGTCTTGGATCTGTAAATTGATACTGTACACACCATATCCCGTCCGGATATAGTCAAGCATGTTGTCTTCTGCTCTCTGATAAAGGGCACTGAAGCCGATATAATACGTTCCGGACGCACAAAAGGTAAACTCAAAAGTATTCTCCGTCGAATACACACTATTTTGCCCCCAACTTACATCATAGACCGAAACGTACTCCGTACCGTCATATACCATTAAAGAATCAATTCGGTACTTAACTTGAGAGCCCGCGGCTATAGCCCCACTAGGATCCTCCATGCTAAACTTAAATGTAGTTGGCTGACCGCATTTCACATCAGCCGGATAAGTAATGTTAAACTTAAGCCCGTTGGTTTTGTGGGTAACCGTATGTGTCAATTCACCGGCTGCCGCCCTGTCAATGGCAACTGTCCCCGTTGCCTCCTGGTTCTCAACAGATTCTGCCAAAGCTATTATGGGATACTGTAAAATAAGTGAAAATGACAGCGCATATGCCGCCAGGTGTTTAAAGATTTTTGATTTCATAAACCATCTCCTCTCTCATGTAATAATATTTTTTTATGTTTTCTTCATTGTATAATAAGAAGCCTTTTTTATCAAGTAACATTTTTAACCACGGGTATATGAAAAGGCAGTACCTTCGGTACTGCCGTCATAAAACACCTCATATCCCTTTATAATAGTGTAGGAGTAAAGACTCCCAGCAACCGCAGGTCTTCTTCTCCATGGTTCATAAGCCGGTGCGGCTGAGTGGACGGAAAATGGATGGATTCGTCTTTATTTACGACAAATTCCCGTCCTTCGATCTCCACTGTCAGGATCCCGTTCAGCACAAGGTAGAATTCTTCCCCCATATGCGCGTGTTCCTCCACCTGCTCAAAGAACGGCTCCATCACAAGGTTAAAGCAGTCTATGATCCGTCCGTCGAATTTCCCGCTCAGTACATTGATCTGCTTATAGATCTTCTGCAATCCACCCAACGCTTGATCGTCGCATTTCCGGATATATTCCGGCGTCTCCTGCTGCAGGTTGAACAGGTCTTTCAGCGGGCTCCCCAATGCATCGGCGATCTTCTTCAAAGTAACGACAGTTGGCGCCTGTTTCCCGTTCTCGATCTGCGAGAGAAAGCTTGTTGAAATCCCTGCTTTCCCGCTTAATTCAGCCAACGTCAGGCCCTGCGTCTTTCGCAATTTTTTTATTTTTAATCCAAGATTGTTTTCCATGATGTTTTCTTATATAACACAGATCTGTGCCTTTACTTTCTCCTCCTCTATTAGATTGACAGAATCTTCCAATTCTGCCGCCATTCCAATTATACTCTAATTTACAATCTTTTGTTAACAAAATTATAAATATCTATCAACTCCGCTCAATTATTACGAATATATCTTGATATAGTGATCTACGATCTTTTCTAATATATGAAGCGGTGCAGAACCATACCTGAGTATTTCTTCATGATAAGCTCTCACATCGAATCTGTCCTTCAAAATCCGCTGCGACCGTTCTCTGAACTCATGCATCTTAAGGCTCCCGTACTTGTATGCCAATGCCTGTGCCGGCATGTCGACAGAATACCGAAGTGTCTCCATATGGATCTCCGTCTCTGTCAGATTCGTATTCTCCTTCATGAAACTGCGCGCCTTCTCCATACTCCATCCCATGGCGTTAAGCCCCGTATCCACCGCCAGCCGGCAGCACAGCACCAGATCCCATACGTATCTCCCATACAAGTCGTACAGATCGTATACCCCCATCTCTCCTGCGAGATCAGCGGCATATTCTGCCCATCCGTCCGCATAAGCCGTATTAAAATGTTCCCGGCAGATAAGGGGAAGGCTTTCGTCCTCTGCGATCAGATTCGTCTGGAAATGATGCCCTGGCAGGAGCTCATGCGCGACGATCGCCGCCGTGCGGATCTGGGATCTTCGTTCAAGCTCTGCGGCGCTGTAATAGAATACTCCCTCTTTCTCCTCACCGATCGGCACCGAATAATACCCCCACGATGTCGTCCCTTCTTTACTCTTCGGGAGCGCCTGGCAGCGGCATCCTGCTTTGGGCTGACGCAGAAAGAACCTGCAAAGCTCTGGTTCTATCTTTCTCTGTACAGTATCAAACCGTCTCTTTAGCTCCTCCGGCGTATTGTCGAAACAGATCCTGTTCTTCTTAAGGTACTCCCCAAACTCCTGGATATCATAAGTCATCCCAAGCTTCTGTATGATCCGGCGCATCTTATCCTGTGTAATCTTCAGATTCTCCAGCCCGAGCGCGTGCAGTTCCTCCGGCTTCAGCGGATACGACGTATAAGTAACGATCTGGCTGCGGTAATATTCTTCCCCTCCGTTCATATGGCATAGTCCCGGCAAGATCCTCTTATGTTCTGCGTTATAACGATCCCTGATCTCCCCGATCATCCATTCCAGGGTATCGTTAAACTGTATGACCGCCTTCTCTATGCGTTCCTTTGCCGCTTTCGGCGCCGGAACTTTGATCCCCTCCCGATTCCATGGCTGCAGCTTCGTATCCTGACGGCAGCGCAGGCTTTCAAGAAGGCGTATCACGATCTCAACCTGCTCGTCCGGAAGAACGATGCCGCGGCTCTCCTGCTCCTTTAATTTCCACAACATCTCTTTTAGCTTCTGCGGGAACTGAGAAAGAAGCGTCTCGTATCGTTCCAGATCCTCTCTTGTCTCGATGGAATAAGTTTCTAACCGCTTCACGACGTAAGGCAGCGGCGTCGTATTATGGGTCAGATTGAATTTGTACCAGTAATATTTTCCGTTTCTGATGTTATATTCACAGAAATCCCTGCATATTTCCAACACTGCCCGCTCTTCCCAGGTGATGTCCGAAGACTCTGACCACGTATGGATCTTGCCGATCATCTCTTCGCTCTCCCGGATGTTCTTCTTCGCTCTTTCTTCGGACAGATCGAACAGCTGCCCCTCACGGAAGTCAGACTTGATAAAGCTGCTGAAATCATTGATATGGATACGATGATAGTATCCGTCAAGCTCCTTTCGGAATTCCTCTCTTATCTTCATACAGCGTCCCTCCTGCTGGT
Source organism: Dorea sp. 5-2 (assembly GCF_000403455.2). Taxonomy (GTDB): domain Bacteria; phylum Bacillota; class Clostridia; order Lachnospirales; family Lachnospiraceae; genus Sporofaciens. Next base: position 59,438 of record NZ_KE159794.1, read on the forward strand.
ATATCGTCTGCGTCACGCGCCGGTTCAGACATAAGAGACTGTCGGAAAGCCATGCATTTCTACAACGCCGACATTTCTATATTGCAAAAATATCTGTCCATTGTATGAAGATGCTGTTTCCCGGCAGCCCCTTGATATACTTTCGTTTCTTTATTTTTATTTCTATTCCTCTAACATATGGCAAAATGCCGTGTGGGTCTCGCTAAGCTTCGTCTTCCCCGGTATCTGCGTCCTACATTTCTCACAGGCATGAGGGCACCTTGTATGGAAGGTACATCCGGAAGGCGGATCCGCCGGCGACGGGAGATCTCCGGTCAGGAACTCTTCCTCCCCGGTAAGCCGGTGTCCGATGGAGGGGATCGCCGACAGAAGCGCCTGTGTATAAGGATGCTTCGGATCCTGAAATAACTCCTGGCGAGACGCCTGCTCCACAACCCTTCCCAGATACATGACGGCGATATTCTCACACATATAATCAACAACACTCAGATTATGCGAGATAAAGAGATAGGTCAGGTTCAGCTCTTCCTGGAGCTCTTTCAGCAGATTCAGGATCTGCGACTGAACAGACACATCCAGCGCCGACACCGGCTCGTCTAAGATCACTAGCTTCGGATTCAAGGCCAGCGCACGCGCGATACCGATCCTCTGCCTCTGGCCTCCCGAGAACTCGTGGGGGAATCTCTTCGCAAATCTTTTATCAAGCCCGGTTAGTTCCATCAGCTCATATACCCTCTGCTGCATCTCTTCGGCGGTCCCCGTCTTGTAGATCTTCATGGGATCCATGATCGTCTGGCTCACCGTCATACGCGGATTCAGGGAAGCATAAGGATCCTGGAATACCATCTGGACATTCCTGCGGTATTCCTTCAGCTCTTTTCCCTTGAGGTGCGCGATGTTCTTGCCGCCAAACATAATGTCTCCGCCCGTCGGCTGATAAAGCCGTATAACCGCACGTGCCGTCGTAGATTTCCCACATCCGGACTCGCCTACCAGCCCGAAGGTCTTGCCCTCCGGGACTTTGAAAGAGACGCCGTCTACCGCTTTTATCACGACTTTCTTATTATTTTTCATAGGGAAATGCACTTTCAGGTCATTCGTTTCCAGCAGATACATCGCTCTCCTCCTTTTCCGTGGAAGTCATTGGACTTGCCCCGCACCGGAAGCAGCGGACGTAGTGCCCCTGTGCGGCTTCCGTCATCGGCGCTACCGACGCCCGGCACCTCTCATCTGCATCCGGACAGCGCGGAGCAAAGGAACAGCCGCCCTCATCATCCGCAGGATGCATGACGTTGCCCGGGATATGATACAATTCCTGATCCGACATCCCGATATACGGAATACACTTCAGAAGCCCTTTCGAATAAGGGTGCATCGGGCTTTCGAAGAACGCTTCTCTTGAAGCGGTCTCTACAAACCGTCCGCAGTACATGACCTGGACACGGTCGCAGACCTCAGCCACAACACTCAGATCATGGGTGATCAGTATGATCGACATCTCCTCTTCCTTCGCTAGCTTCTTAAGGAGCTGCAAGATCTGTGCCTGAATCGTCACATCCAGCGCCGTCGTCGGCTCGTCGGCGATCAGCAGCTTCGAATGGTTGATCAGCGCCATGGAGATCATCACTCTCTGGCGCATCCCTCCGGATAGTTGATGCGGGTACTGCTTCATGACATTCTCGGCTCCCGGTATCCCCACTTTATTCAATACTTCCTGGATCCGATTCCTGCATTCCTGCCTGCTTACCGATCTGTCATGATTACGGATGACTTCCCTCAACTGATTCTCTATGGTGAATACAGGATTCAGAGACGTCATCGGCTCCTGGAATATCATCGCAAGAGCATTTCCCCGAAGCTCGTCATATGCCTTCCTCGGCAGCGTCGTCAGCTCTTGTCCGTCGAATACGATGGAACCTGATCTTATCCTGCTGTTTTTTCTCGGAAGAAGCCCCATGACAGACAGGGAGGTCACGCTCTTTCCACATCCCGACTCGCCCACAAGCCCAAGGATCTCCCCCTTCTTCACATAGAAAGAGACATCGTTTACTGCGGTAACTTCCCCCTCATATGTACGGAATACAGTTGTCAGGTGTTCTACGTTCAGTAAATTTTCCATATTGTCCATCCTATATCTTCTCTAGGAAAATGCTTTGTCTACCGCATTCTCCATAGCTGTCATCATCTCATCAAGAACATCTCTTCCATGCTTCACACTCAGCACATGGTGGGAAAGCGGCGCCTGGGAACACCATACCCCCTGCTCCTGCAGGCTGGTCACATACTTCCCGTAACGTACCGCGTCTGTCATTGCCGCCTGGCGGTAATTGGTCGGTTCTTTTTCTACAAAATACACCTGGAAATGTCCGCCCTTGCCGCGCAGGAGTACCGGCACGCCTTTTCTCTCTGCCATTGCGCCAAACTCCGTCCGCAGTGTATCCGCATTTGCCATGATGGTCTTCGTTACCTCGCCGGAATCCAACATATCAAGGGTAGCCGCCGCCGCGCACAGAGAGATCTGATGCCCGTTGAAAGTTCCTATGAAGCCGACTCCGTTGCCCGGGATCGTATGATCCAGATACTTCGCTTTCCCTGCGACTGCCGCCGTAATATAGCCGTTGGCATATGCTTTCCCGTACATGCACAGATCCGCCCTCACACCGTAGTATTCCTGGCATCCGCCAAGTCCGATGCGAAATCCCGTCAGCAATTCGTCGAACACCAGCACGATCCCAAGCTCATCACAGATATTTCTAAGGAAATGTATGTATTCCGGCGTTGCCTCTACGAACCCGATATCGATCATGATCGGCTCCAGGATGATCGCAGCCAAGTCGTCCTTATGCTCGCGTACCAGCTTTTCTGTCGCCTCAATATTGTTAAACGGAAGTACCAGAGTGGACGACACCGTAGCCGGATCAAGTCCGCCGCCGCCAGGCACTGCATTCGGCCTTTCTTCGTCTCCGACCTTGTCTAACGGCGCAAAGCAGTTTACATAGACCATATCCGCCCATCCGTCATATGCGCCTTCCATAACGGCGATCGTATTCCTTCCCGTAGCAAACCTGGCGATATGTATGATATGTGTAACAGCTTCCGTTCCCGTATTCGTGAACCGTACCCGCTCATTGCCCGTCAGCTTAAGGAAATGCTCCGCCACATCCACGCTCAGCACCGTATCGAATCCCGTGACAAGCCCTTGGTTCTTCGCGGCATATTCCGTCATCCTCTCATTAAATTCCGGGTTGTTGTGGCCAAGTATCATGGTTCCGTTTCCCATGATCAGATCCACATACCGGTTTCCGTCCAGGTCATAGACATAGGCGTCCTGCGCCTTCGCCATATAGATCGGATGCGGCTTTCTGTTTCTTCCGTTCGAATGAAGCCCGCCTGACATCAGTCCGGACGCACGCTCGTATAATTGTTGTGATCTTGGATATTCCATTGTAATTCCTCCTGGTTTTATTCTTCGAATTGAAGCACAGTATCGACGCTGTGCATATTCTCATAAAGATATGTGAGAAAATCTGCGCGCTTCTCCTCTGGCAGCCTTCCCCACGCCTTCTCGACAGCTTCCCATCCGCGCCAGTAGGCATACATATACGCCTTGCGGAAGGGATAACCCATGTACCGAAGCCTGGAACTTATCTTCACCTCGCTTGAGAAAGAACGCTCTTCCATATAGCGCTTTGCCTTCTCTCTTCCGTCTTCCTCGCAATAATAGATGTGAGAAGCATTCTGGTTACAGATCGCCTGGATCTGGTCAAGCAGCTTACAGATCTTGTCATTGATATCTCCGCTCCATCCAAGTACATCCATCCCATTATCCGCCAGCCCTTCGAACACCGGGCTGCTCGCCGTGTTGGTAAGGACTAATCCGGCGTCCGCCGGGATCTTACCGGTTTCAACGAGCTGTTGGCGCACCGCCATATGCGTCATATGTCCCGGATACGCTTCATGACATACCAGATGCTTAAGCTCGTCATAGGTATAACTTACCTCGCCGTTAATATAAATCATACGGCTCATGTAATCACAGTAGGCATTATATGGCACATTGTATACCAGCTTCGCGTGGACGTCAAAGTCCCGGATGGCTTCAAATCCAAGCGCCAGGGTCTTATCTTTCGCTTCTTTCAGGAGCGCTTCCAATGTCTCCAGTGTCTTTTCCGGTCCGTCGATCGCCCTCGCCTTTCTCCACGCTTTCAGCTGTTCCTCCACGTTTCCTTCATATCCCGCTTCTTTCAGCGTCTCCCCAAGCCTCTTCGTCATATCCTGCAGGAAACGCTCGCCCACCGGATTCTCATTGATAAACATGGTTTCCGCCGCGATCTCACGGAATGTCATCGGAAATCCGGAGAGCCACAGGCAGACCTTCCGGAAAGAGCCCGTCTGCTGCAGCATATAATTCCTTCTTACCGGATCTTCCAGCTTCTCATATTCATGCAAGATCTCTTCCAATTCACTGCAGGCTTGCTGCCAGGATGTGATCTTAGAAGGTGCAACCCCTGAGAAATCTACCGGGACCAGCCCTTCCGATGTGAAGGATTCCTCGCCCGACTCTTCCATCTGCATATTCCGGTAGAACACATCTGTCCCCAATACGATCCCGCAGAATCGCTTTGCCAGTGTAAAGTCTTTCTCTTCGTACCGCATATTCACAGCCCTCTTCTATTCTAGCGCATCGGCGTCCGCGATCATAAAGCTGAAATCCCCCGGGAACGCCCGGTTCACCGTCGGACGGAGCAGGATCATGAGATTCCTCTCATAAGGCGCCTTAATCTCTTCTAACAGTTCCAATGTCTTCGGATTATAGATCTTCGCCAGTGTCACATGCCCTTCCACAATCTCTCCAAGCTTCGAGATATCAAGCCCAGGCACCATGAGCCCGCCTTCATGCGGATCTATATGCGCGATATAGTCACAGACAACCTGATCATCCCGTCTGATCTCTTCCCCGTCGATCACTCCTTCGTGACGCAGGACACTTAACACACCGTCTACGCCGCGCTGTACGTCTCTTTCTCTGACCGCAAGCCCTCCGATCTCGGCAACCATGCTTCTTACGCCTTTCTCTCTGGCATAATTATTCACATTTCCCGGGTAATCATCCGTCGGACGATACAGGATCTTAGAGCCAAACGCCCTGGACATCGCCTCATCGTTGAGGATATAGCAATACTCTACGATCGGCTCTCTTCCTCCTGAATGAACGTCCAGATATGCATCCAGTGTACCGACGAACTGCTCCAGGTACACATTGGCAATACGTTCCGTCAGGAATCCATTCTCCGATCCTGGGAAAACCCGGTTCAGGTTCAAGCCGTCGATCGGACTGTTCCTGTCAACCTGCTCAAAGGACAGGCTATGAGCGACACTGCAGATCTTGATCGTGCCGCGGACCTCCTGGGTCTTCAAAAACTCTACAACTCTTCTCGCGATCTCCACTCCGATGATCTCGTCTCCATGGATCGCAGCGCCCACGCCTACGACCTTGTCGCTTCCCGGTCCTTCGAACTTATGAACCGGAATGGTATACTTGCTTCCATTCGCAAGATAACAGACGTCTAATTCTTCATATGTATATGTTGTTCCCATCTTCCATACATCCTTTCTATAAAAAATATCTATAAAAATACTATTGTTTCACATTGATCCCCAGATCAGTTCACCATCCTCGGGTCCGTGACATCTCGTATCCCATTTCCAAGGAGATTGAACCCCAACACCGTGAACATGATCGCAAGCCCCGGAATCGTCGCCATATGCGGCGCCGTCCTCATATAACGAAGCCCGAAGGAAAGAGCGTATCCCCAGCTCGGCGTCGGCGGCTGGACTCCCAACCCCATGAATGATAACGTCGCCTCTGATACGATCGCCGTACCGATCCCAAGTGTCGCCACCACAATGATCGGCGCCAGCGCATTGGGGATGATATATTTGAAGATGATCCGCATATCACTCGCTCCGAATGTCTTCGCCGCCAGGACATATTCCTCTTCCCGGATCACCAGTACGCTGGAACGGACGACACGGGCATACTGCGTCCATGAGACCAGGCACAAGGACACGATCACGCTCACCGTACCGCCGCCGCCCATGACAGCCACCAGCGCGATTGACAGCAGCAGAACCGGGAATGAGAGGAACACATCAATGATCCTTCCGATCAGATTATCAACCCATCCACCATAATAACCCGCAAGCAATCCTACGAACACTCCGATCATCATGGAGAAAAATACGGAGACGAACCCTACCACCAACGAAATCCTCGTACCATAGAAGATCCTCGTCATCAGATCCCTTCCATACTGATCCGTCCCAAACTTATGGTCCGCTCCCGGAACCTGAAGCGCATTGCCCATATCCATCTCTTCCAGGTCAAAAGGAGTAAGCGCCGGGGCAAAGACCGCGATCAGTATCACGATCAGGACCATGATAAGCCCGATCATTATGGACTTATTATGAACGGCTTTCTGAAATGTTTTATTTTTTCGTATACTCATAGCTAGCCCTCATTTATCTTTGGATTGATTACTACATAGAGCAGATCCACGATCAGATTGATGATCACAAACAGGATCGCGATCAGGAATACTGCTGCCTGCACCACCGGATAATCCCTGTTCAGGATCGCTGTTACGATGATCTGACCGATCCCAGGCCATGAGAATACGGTCTCTGTCACGATCGACCCTCCGAGCATCGCGCCGAACTGCAGCGCTACGATCGTAATAACCGGCGGCAGTGCATTGCGGAACGCGTGCCTCATGACCACTTTGAATTCCTTCGTCCCTTTCGCCCTTGCCGTCCTTATGTAATCCATATCCAGAACTTCAAGCATCGTCGACCGGATCATACGGGAGATCATAGCCGATCCCATGATCCCCAGCGCAAACGACGGCATCAGGATCTTCCTGAAGCTCCTCGTGAAACTTCCGAAATTCCCGGTCACAAATCCCTGCATCAGCGCCTCAAGCAGCGGCTCCCCGCGCCCAAAAGACGGAAGCCAGTTGAGCTGTACGGAGAACAGCAGTATCATCAGAAGCCCCATCCAGAATACCGGCATGGAGATACCGATCTGCGCAAATACCATACTTGCGTTATCAAGCCAGCTGTTCTGCTTCACCGCCGATACGATCCCCAGCGGGACGGATATCAGCAAAGCCCAGACAAGCCCCATAACAGAGAGCTCTAACGTCGCCGGAAACGCCGTCTTTATCATCTCGATGACAGGCGTCTTATAGATGACCGAATCTCCGAAATTAAACGTTAATAATTGCTTTACATAACTTACAAACTGTACGAAAATACTCTGGTTCAATCCATATTGTTCCCGCACACGTTCTATGTCTTCGATAGAAGCATCCTGTCCTAGCAGAGCCGTCGCAAAATCACCCGGCATGGAACGCAGCAGGATGAAGATGATGACAAGGACTCCGAATGCTGTGGGAATCACATACAGGAGACGCTTCATGATATACTTCGCTCGCATATTCTCTCCTTCATACAATACTCAAGATTTTACTTCTTCATTTACATTGGTTACTCTGCGATCTTGGATTCCCATAAAGTATAGATACTTCCAGACGGATATACGGTGTAGCCTTCCAGCTTATTGCTGTGAATGGATACATATGCCTGTTCCACCAAGGTTACATACCACACATTGTCCGTTACCGTCTGTGCCAGGAACTGGTAGTTCTCTGCCCGCTCCGCTTCATCGGATGATTGTCTTCCTGCATCTAACGCCGCGTCTACATCTGCGTCGCTGTAGCATCCGTAGTTACTTCCTCCGTCTGTGTAGAACATATCATACATACGGTCCGGATCCAGCTGGTTCAGCCATCCTGCAACCCATACCTGAAGGCTGCGCTGTGTCATCGCCTCTGAGAAGGAAGCCCACTCTGTCAGGGATACGTCTACATCCATTCCAATATCTTTGAGCTGATTCTGCAGGTATTCTACTACCTGGAAACGGCTGGTATCGTCTGTATGCGTTGATAAGGTGAAGGCAAGCGGCTTTCCGTCCTTATCGCGGATCCCGTCACCGTCGGAATCTTTCCATCCCGCATCGTCCAGTACCTTCTCCGCCTTCTCCTTGCTGCATTCCAGATCCTTAAGCGATTCATCATATGCCCAGGAAGAAGAAAGCAGAGGTGTCTTGCCCGGAGTATCCATGCCGCTGTAGATAACATCAGAGATATTCTGCTTGTCCGTCATATGGGCAATCGCCTGCCGTACCGCCAGGTCTCCGATGATCGGATCTTCTACGTTGAAACCAAGATAAGTAAATCCAAGTCCCGGAACGACGTTCATCACCAGATCCTCGTTGCCCTCTACCAGCTCCAGGTCAGAAGCCGTAAGCGGTGAACATACGAAATCAACGTCCCCGGACTCCAGGGATGCAAGCCTCGTTGAGTTATCATTGATCACGAATACATTGATCGTCTCTGTAGCCGGCTTGCCTGCCCAGTAATCTGGATTCGCCTTCAGCACCGTCTGGCTGTTGAGCGTATAGCTCTCCGCCTTATATGGGCCTGTCCCGATCGGAGCCGTGCCGAATACCGCCGCATCGTCCATCGCGCCCACCGGAATGATCCCAAGATCCATATATGCCATAAAAGCTGTGTTCGTAATATTCAAGTTAAATACAACCGTCTCGTCATCGGGACACTCCACTCCGGTAACAGCGGCGTACCGATTCCTGTATGGAGCGTTATTTGCTTCATCCAGGATCTGATCATATGTATACTTCACATCCGCAGAGGTAAAATCAGCGCCGTCATGGAACTTTACCCCTTTCCTGAGATGGAAGGTATAAGTCAGCCCATCCTCAGAAATATCCCAGCTCTCCGCCAGCGCCGGCTGCGGAACCAGTTCATTGTCCAGCCGGACAAGTCCGTTGAAGATCAGCTGCCCCACACGGTTTCCGCTTGTATTATTCGTCAGGATCGGATTATATGTCTCCGCATCTACATCTACGGCAATATTAAGCTCGTCCCTGTATGCCTTGTTCTCACCGTCTCCGCCGTTATCGCTTGATCCGCCGCCGCATGCACTAAGCGATACACACATGGCAGATACGAGTAATAAAGTAATGAATCTCTTTTTCATAGTTTCCTCCTTCTCAAATTTGTACAATAAAGTGGGTTATTTCCGGAAATAAATTGTTAAAAATTTAGTTAGAGTATATCACTTTACCACGCCAAAGTCAATATTATAATGAACTTTTTATTTTGATAGGAAATATTTTTTCATTATAGTAAAATTTGTAAAAAAAAACAGACCGCAGCCTTCACTACGATCCGTTTTACGTCAGATATCCTTATGTTTTTCTCTACACGTGCTGATGAAGATATTTCTCCCGGGTAGCAAGTCCACCGCGTATATGACGCTCAGACTTATTAAGATCCAGAATCTTACGCGCATCCGCTGCCAGGGAGGGATTGATCTGCGCGAGACGTTCTGTTACATCTTTATGTATGGTACTCTTGCTAACCCCAAACGCTTTCGCCGTCTGCCTCACCGTTGCCTTATTCTCAATGATATAATATGCGATCTCTACTGCCCTTTCCTCAATATAATCCTTCATATATGAACCCCTGCACTCATCGTTTTTACAATGTATGCAGAGGTTTATTTTCATATTCCTTGTGAAGTAAAAAGTAACTCGAACAATTTTCCTGTACCACTGGATTCTTCCGACAATACGATTTCTGCACTATATCCATCTACAGTATGCTTTGTTAAAATTCTCAATGCGGTCATTATCCTTTTCATTAAATCACTTTCGTCCGTTTCCAAACCTAACTTCGCAATCTTTTCGATAAAATGATATTCCATAGCAATCTATCTTCCGATATCCTTCTGTCCTAAGTTCCTCCATATAGTTCCTATCATAAATCTGCTGTAATGCTCTTTCCGCATCTACTTCCAGATTGTCAACTGAATCCGACACCTTCAATTCCAAGACAAATGACCTGCCCCGGAGAGACGGGCTCTTCACTGTAATATCTGACCGCCCATCCCCAGATTCCCGGTTAGATTTGACCAAATAATTCTCACTCTGACTTAGTATCCCTGTAAGAAACCCATGATAAAAATTCTCCGCACTATCAAAAAAACTAATCGTCTGAAAAAGCTGACTATTCAGAATATCTCTCATCTTATCCTCATTTCCATCCTCTATCGCTTGATATAAATCATGGAAATTCTCTTTTTTAATATTTCCCTTCATCCAATTTAGAATCGTACTCTGATAAATTGTCTTTACTTCTATATTGGGAATAAGCACCTTTAAAAAAATAATCGATTCCTTAAAATATTCTTTTTCTTTCGTCAGGTATCCGGTAAAATAAAGAAAATTCCATAAATTTTCATTATTGCTATACATATCCCCATAGGTCACTTCTTCATGTACCTGAATATCCAGTGTATCCCCTCTTAAAAGAGTCTCAATCTGGCTTTTTGTCTCCCGATCCGCCCGAACGATCAGATCTTTAATAATGTCATTCGAACTGGTATTGATCCAATACGAGCGAGGAAATACAGTCAGCTTAGTATTCAGATCACTCATATAATTAATTACACTCCACGGATTGTAAATCCGAGTATCACCAAATGTATAGCCATTATACCATTCCTTCATTGTCGAAAAGCGGCTCTCCACACCATAATACTGCATCATCTGCAGCACCTCTGATTCCGTAAAACCAAAATGCTCACTATATTGCTGGTCAAGTATAGATATAATCTTCAAATGATTTAATCCGGTAAAAATACTTTCTTTAGAGATTCTTAAGCAACCCGTGATGACAGCGAACTGCAGATAATCATTTGTTTTTAGCGCAGACTCAAACAACGAACGGATAAAAATCACCATCTTCTCGTAAAATCCCCGAAAATATGCATTCTCCAATGGCACATCATACTCATCAATTAGAACGACAGTATTCTTACCTGTGATTTTATACATACATCTGCTAAATAATTTTAACGAACCTCTGACCTGTTTTTCATCCGCTTCTTCATCTGCAATTCGTATATATTGTTCATATTCTTTTTGAGTAAGTTTTTCTCTGCCTGTTTCAATCACACTTCTATGTCTGTCAAACTCAGACGCTATTTCAACCTGCATCGTATAATAGGCATTTTCAAAATCTTCCTGTTTGGCTGACTTTAATGTCAGATTTATCACAGGGTACACTCCCATCTGCTCCGTATATTTCTCTCCAGCATTCGTAATCTTCATCCCCCGGAAGAGTTCTTTATTCTGCTCATTTTTTACCTTATCTCCTGTATCCTCAAAAAAGTACCGAAGCATACTTAAATTCAGTGTTTTTCCAAAACGCCTGGGTCTGGTGAACAAGTTCACCTTTCCCTTCAAATCCAGCATTTCTTTTATAAACATTGTTTTATCTACATAGTAATATTCCGATTTTACCAGATCTTCAAAATTTTCCACGCCAACTGGCAATGCTTTTTTCATCATGCCACCTCCATCTGACTCTGTTTTTCATATTATACCCTATCTTTTTTTATTCCACAATCCGTTCTTCTCTCATCAATTATCTTCACACCCTCATTAAGCCACCCACGGCATAAGTTAGAGATATCCCATTGAAGTCCCAAACGCATTGTGCTATACTTATCTAAATTTTATGACACATACGGCAAAAGTTAGAGGCAAGAATTATGATCAAGCGGGATTATTACCCGAATCGCCTGATCCGCAATATGTGGAATGGAGAAATAAAAGTGATCACCGGAATCCGCCGCTGCGGGAAATCCGTCTTACTGTTTGACATATCCTATGAGTACCTGCTCTCCCAGAATATAAAGGAAGAACAGATCATCTCTCTTACCAATCCAACCAATATGCCAATGCCTTGACTTCCATGCGGCATGAGCCTATTAATAATGCACTTGTATTACTACTCAGATCTTGGGCTGCGTAATGCACGTCTTAATTACAGACAATATGACCCCGGTCACATCATGGAGAACATTATCTATAATGAAAAGGAAGATGCGGAACTTTGGTCTCTCAAACTCACAGGAGACTTCCTGCTTCATGATGTAGAACTGTTTTAACTTAGCAGCTTAAATAATAAACGGAGGTATGAAATGGAATATAAGGAATTTATCAACGAACTGCAAAAAAAGCTTGAGGAAAAGAAACAGGAACTGAGCTATGGCAAAATTGCCTTCTTCGAGGATGGATCCACATCGACTGATGCGAAAGAGCTTTCGATTATACGTGAAACAAACATCAAGTATCAAAAAACGGAGTCAGATGTACTAATTGGCGATTATATCATCCTGTACCAGTATAAGGACAAGCGAGAACAGATGTGCAGATTTAACTGCATGCAGTTGTACCAGGAATATGAAAAAGGCAGTTGGGCGGCTGTGTGGGAACCGATCCTTTCTTCGATCGACTCCAGCAGAAAATTCATGGAACTGGGTATCATAGATCTGATTGAAAAAAATGAGTATGATCTGCTAAAAGACAAGCTTTTCATCCGCCCTCTGAATTTCAAAGACCACCGATATGAACTGAAAAACCATATTTACAAATGCATCGGTGATATGGTGTTGGTTCTCTATATTCTTGCAAGTGATGAAAATGACGGCAAAAGGCATGACGTATTGTCTGTTAAGGTACCTAGATCCTCCATGCAGGCATGGGGGATAGATGAAGAAGAAGTGTGGGAGAATGCGATGAGCAATACATACATCATGGCGCCGCCGCGTATATACTTAAATCCGGCGGACTTAGCAAATCCACCTTATCACAAAGGCGCGTTTATGGCGTTGAACAGTGATATAACTTCACTTTCACCGCTTGCAGTGCCGACTGTGACAACGACAGCGCAGATAAACGGCGCGATTGCCATGTTCTATCCCGGAGTAATGAAGCGTATAGCCGAGCTTTTCGGAGACGATTATTATATAGCCTTCACAGGCACCAGCGAGGCAAGGCTCCATAAAAAAGGCACGATACAACCGCGGAATATACTTATGCGGATCAAGCAGATGAACAAAACCTTCGATCCGTCAGAAACCCTGTCTAACAAGGTCTATTTGTACGAAGCATCAAAGCAAGAACTGAAGCAGCTGGAGCTTTGATGGATCCGGTATTTGTCTATGCTTCTGATAACGCAGGACAAAAGCCCTAGCGCAGACTGCTGCGCCTACGTTTTTTGTCCTGCACTCTTGCAAATTATGCTCCCTGCCCGCTCACAGTTTTCTTTGCTTTTAAGAAGATACAATAAATAAACAACATAACTACGCACATGAGCAATGATCCGATATAAGGAAGCCTGATATTTTCAATTGCCAATGCCGTTCCAATTCCGGTAAATAAAACCGGTGAAATGAATTGCCCAAAGCTTCTCATAAACATCATAACAGTACCCACACATAGCGACTCTTCTTTCTTACAGGAAACCCCTGCCTCTGCATTTAATGTTGCAGCCGCTAATGCAAGCGCCATTCCAAAGAATATTAATCCTATAATGGCGCATAACAAATTTCCTTTCATGATCAGACCGATCAGACCGATCGAACCGAAAATCCATATTAACAGCATCGTATTTTTTTTAAACTTTTTCTTGAACCATTCAGCATATTGTCCTGTGATCAAAGATGCGGCTGTCATGATCGGCATAATCATTCCTACACTTGCTTTAGACGCCACCCCCTCGTTGATCACAATTCCTGAAAAATTATTAAGTATTGCAAAGTAACTTACAAAAATTACAAATATACCAACCGCATAAATACTAACTTTTTTAATAACAGAAACACTAACCTGATTTCCCCCTGCAGACAGTGTGACCGGCGGAATATATTTCCAACAGAGCACGATACAGGGAATACCAAACAAGTATACTAAAAACACCATTCTCCAAGAGATACTTGCTAAATACCCCGCTACTATCATACATATGATCGAAGCAATACTAGACCATATAACTACTTTTCCATTCAGCTTTTGTTGTTCGTCTACTTCATAAAAATACGGAAGCATACCGATCGATAATGGCATTAGAATGCCATAACCAATGCCGATTATTATACGTGTAATTATCATTGTAACAATTGAACTGCAGACCCCTCCTAAAAGACCTCCCGCCGTATATAAACCAAGCCCTATGAGGCACAGTCCTCTCATAGAAATGCGTCTTGACATTGCAGAAAAGACAAATGATACGACGATGACCATTAAAGAAGGAAGTGAAACGATCATTTGTATCAACAAATCAGGAGCGCCTACGAAATTGTTTCGTATCGTTTCCAATGCCGGTGATATTCCGGTGCCAACAAATGCATTCGCCATTGATAAACTTAAAATAGCAAACAATTGTAATCTTTTATTATTTTCCATGAATTCTTTCATCCTCCATCAGGCGATAAATAGAATTTATAAAAACAGCCAGCGCCGGAACAAAAGCATCTTCATCAATTCGGAATTTAGGATTGTGAAGACTATAGATACATTCTTTTTCCTCATTTCTTATCCCAATAAAGAAAAAAGCTGCTTTCAACTTCTTGGTATACCAAGCAAAATCCTCAGAACCCATCTCAGGGTCCTCTTTCTTAATTACATTATCGTTCCCTAATACTTCTTGCGCAGAATGAAAAACAATATCAATCACATCATCATCATTTCTAAAATACGGATAATTAAAGCTATCTGTGTATTCTGCAGTTACCCCATTCATAGACGCTATATGTTCTACTATTTCGCCTATTCTTCTCGCAATATACGAACGATGTTCATCGTTATATGCTCTGAATGTCCCGCCAAATGTACATTCATCTGAAAGAACATTTTTTACCGGAAGAGAACCTGCATTAATGGAACAAACAGAAATGACCGCGCTTTTTAATGGAGGAAGTTCTCTCGAGCGGATATTCTGCAAAGCATTTATGATCTCCATCGCTGTTATAATAATGTCGTTTCCTTTATGAGGGGACGCGGCATGTGTCCCCGTTCCTTTCAGGCGTACTTCAAAAAAATCTCCGCTCGCAAACGCATCTCCGTATTTGCATCCAATCTGACCTGCTTTATATAACGGCTGAGAATGGGCGCCTATCATAGCGTCAACATCATCTAATACCCCTGATTCCATGATCAATTTAGCGCCGCCTGGCGCCGGTCCTTCTTCGGCCGGCTGAAATACTAGTTTGATTCTTCCTCCGGGCAGCTCGTCTTTATTTTCTGACAAATATTTTGCCACCCCCAGAAGAATTGCAGTATGTGCGTCATGTCCGCATGCATGGAAGGCGTTTTCAATTTCCGAAGAAAAAGGCACTCCGCTTTCTTCTTTCATACTTAACGCATCCATATCAGCGCGGATTGCAATTACTTTTCCGGGTTTTCCCGTGTCTAACTCACCTAATACTGCCGATTTTGCAAAACCAGCCTGTACCGTATATCCCAATTCCCGAAGAACATCAGTAACTAATTTTTGCGTTCTTGGGAGATCAAAACCTATTTCCGGATATCTATGAATAATGTGTCTCCAATTTTTTATATCGTTTTCATATTTTTTTGAATTCAATAAAATGTGTTTTGCCCGGTCCATATGAATCCCTCTTTTGCATATTAGGCAAGCGCTTTTTTCAAACATTCCATCGCCTGCTCTAACCGTCTTCTTTGCGTGCCAATATTGATACGTATAAATCCATTGCCTTCTTCACCGTAATGCGCTCCATCATTCGGCGCCACGCCTGATCCAACAACTTTTTTCATTAATTCCTCTGCCGATAACCCGCATTCTGTGCAGTCAACCCACATCAAATATGTTCCCTCCGGTACGTATGTATGTGCTTTTGGAATATTGTTTTCTATATATTCTGTTACATATTCTGCATTTGACTTTAAGTAGTCACAGAGTTCTTCTACATATTGTTCTCCAAATTGATAAGCAACTTCAAATGTTTTAAAGCCAAATAAGTTAACGCCAACATGAAATGCTGTTACTATTTCATTAATTTTTGCAAGAATCTCTGCATTCTTAGAAAAAATAACCGAAGTTTTTATTCCTGCCACATTAAATGTTTTTGATGGAGCCGCAGCGCAAACCGTTCTCTGAGCAGCATCCTCAGAAATATTTATATACGGGATATACTTATGGTCTTTAAATATAATATCAGAATGAATATCATCAGAAAAAACCAGTACATTATGCTTTTTACAAAGTGCGTTCAATTTTTCCAGTTCCTCTTTCTCCCATACGCGTCCTACCGGATTGTGCGGGTTACAAAGAATAAATAATTTTACGCCCTCTCCCATTTTACGGTCTAGATCTTCATAATCCATCTCATACCGCCCGTTCCTTAAGACCATACTGCTTCTTACAATTGTTCTTTTCTGTTGTTCTACAACTTTATAAAACGGATCATATACTGGCGTGCACATTAAAATTTTATCGCCCTGATCCGTAAGTGCGGCTACAATAAAAGCATTTGCACAAACAATACCTGGCATACTTAAAATTTCCTCTTTTTTTAGATCTATGTTATTCCTTTTTTTATTCCAAGTAATAAAATTATTATAGTATTCTTTTGATTGGAATGTGTATCCGTATGTAGGATGCTCAGCTCTTTTTTTCAATGCCTCTACAATCTCAGGAAGTGTTTCAAAATCCATATCTGCAATTCCTAAGGGAATTAAATCTTCTTTTCCAAAATCCTGAGCTAATCTGTCCCACTTAATCACCTCTGTCCCATGTCTGTCAAATTCTTTATCAAAATTATACATTTTGTTTTTCTCCTTTTTAGTAATGATTTTTATTTTTAATGTTTAATTTTTCCAATTCTGCTCTTGTTTTTACTGTATAAATCACTTATGATAGATTTAATATCAATAAAGGAGGGAGTTGACAATGAAAGAAATGCTCATTTCAGACATTATCGAAAAACTCATCGCTTATAATAGAAGAATGTATGAATACGGAAAAAATGTACGCCATTATGGTACTGATCAAGAACTTCGTATTGACCAAATTCATATAATCGACTATATTGGCCGACATCCTGGATGTCGTCTTGGCTCAATTGCCGCTGATACAGATACATATCTTCCGACAATTTCTTTACAAGTAAAGCGGTTAATCAAACTTGGACTTATCAGCAAAAAACGTTCTGAACAAGATCAACGAGAAATAATATTAAATCTCACTGATGAAGGAAACACAATATTTAATCATCATAGCGAAATGGATTACCAATGGAGCTCTTCTTTTTCTGAGCTTTTATCCGCTTTCGGCCACGAAGAACTGACTTCTATAGATTTGTTTTTAAAAACTCTTTTAGAAAATAAACCTACTATTTAAGCCTAAGAGAGGCACTGTCTATTTTAATAGACAGTCCCTCATTTTTACAACATATTGAGTAGATAATACACTCCAAGTCCTGCAAACGTTCCAACCATAGAACCTATTGCGCCATAAATTACTGAAATAGAAATATATGCTTTTCCATATGTTGCAGCAACAACAGGCGCACTGGATACACCGCCAATCGCCGCAATTGATGCAATAACTAATGTTCCAAGATCTACTTTTGCAAGTTTTCCATAAATAGCCATAACTAATGCATGGATTAGAAGGACTGTTATCCCACACACCAGGAATGTTCCTGCATTTGCAAATGTTTTCAAATCTACGGATGAACAGTTAACCATTAACATAAAAGCAGCAAATCCACCGCCTAATAGTCCCAGGCCATTCACGTGTTTAATCTTTGTAAATGTACCAAGCAGTACAGAAAGCAAAGTTACAAATGAATAAGCCCATACACTTGCCGGAACACTTGGGGTAAATTGTCCGATCACTGGCCCGATCTTTTGTGAAACAGCTACAACCGCAAGTCCAACACCCATGATCAAGAAAACATCAAAAGGACTAATTGTCGCCGCATTCTTGCTTTCTTCTTCATCAATATTAGCAGCAATCTTTTCAATTTCAGCCGTATTCGTTTTTGTCCACTTATTATAAACCGGAACTGCAGCAACTAAAATGATCAAAAATGTCATCCATGGACGGAAGCATAAATTAATTAACAGGAGCACATTGGCTGTTCCTTCTTCGCCAAGGCCTATACCGTCTGCAATCGCATACAAGTTTTCAGGACCTCCGACAAATGAACCTGTCCATGCTCCAAACGCACCCGGCACATTATCTATTCCGAGCCGGCCGCCAAAAATAAAATAAGTAACCGTCATTCCAAGAACAACACTAAATATAGTCGCTAAAAATACACCTGTAAGTTTCGGTCCGATTTTGATCATTCTTTTAACGTCAGTCTGAGCTCCAATTAAAAATACAAGAAATGGAATCGCATAGTTTGTTAATAGTAATCTTGTATTATTAACCGACTCGTTTTCCATTGTCCACACACCGAACGTATTAAAACAAACTATAATCAGAAACATGATCAGAACTGGAGGTACATATTTATAAATCTTTGATGGAAATTTCTTGCAAAAAAATGTTACTCCGACATTTACTAATGCCAATACTGCTAAGTATTCCAGACCATTTGTAACGAGCATAACCTCTTCCTCCTTTACTTTGCGTACTTTATTTTTAATTCCACGTGGTAAAAAAAAAAGCACAATTAGTTTGCATGTTAATTAGTTTAAACGTTTAACTATATGGATAGTATAACAAAAAGTTATATTATTGTAAATTATCAAAAAAGTAGATAATCCCTTTTCATTTTTGTGTATTTTGCCCAACTATCTTTTATCTATCCAACAAAAAGTACAATCCCTACAAATCCAAACCAGACGATGATACTTGATGATTTTACCCCCATTATACAGACACTAAAAAATAGTCCGAGGAAAATCCCATACTTTAAAGCACAGATTTCCACGGACTAGTCCTATTTCATCTTAATTATTTTCCGCCAGAAAACTACATCAAGGCAACAATTACTTCAACTTCACAGAGAGCGTTCTTTGGAAGTGTCTTTACTGCAACGCAGGAACGTGCGGGTTTACCTGTAAAATATCTTCCATACACTTCATTGAATGCTGCAAAATCAGCCATATCAGCAAGAAAACATGTCGTTTTCACAACATTCGAGTATTTCGCTCCTGCTTCTTCAAGAACAGCGCCAATATTCTTCATTACCTGCTCTGCCTGTTCTTCGATCGTCGTTCCGACAAAGTCACCAGTCGCCGGATCGATCGGAAGCTGTCCTGATGAAATGAGCAGATGATCGAATACCATTGCCTGTGAATATGGCCCGATTGCTGCCGGAGCCTTTTCCGTACTGATTACTTTGAACATAACTATAATCCTCCTACTTATTTTTTAGATTCTTATCTATTTTCATAATAACATTTTTCCATTTATTTTACAATAAAAATTATTAAACACAAAAACTATTTGGTTTTATTTACATTCTTCGTTCTATTTTGTTATAACCATATGTATGGTACTCTTGCTAACCCCAAACGCTTTCGCCGTCTGCCTCACCGTTGCCTTATTCTCAATGATATAATATGCGATCTCTACTGCCCGCTCCTCAATATAATCTTTCATATATGAACCCCTGCACTCATTTTTTTACAATGTATGCAGGGGTTTATTTTCATATTCCTTTTTTCATCGCTTCCTGTCTTATCTGTCTATTCTCTTCTATACGCCCTTCATCGCTTCTGTCCTGTCCCAAACCGAACTTCACAATCCTTCCGGAAGAATGATATCCCATAGCAATCAACCTTCTTATATCCTTCTGCATACAGCTCTTCCGCATATTTTTTATCATAGATCTGCCCAAGCGCTTTTTCTGCATCATCTTCCAGATCATTTATATCCTCTGATACCTTGACTTCCAGTATAAATGACCTGCCCCGCAGCGATGGGCTCTTCACCATAATATCAGCACGCCCATTCCCTGACTCCCGGTTAGACTTCACCAGGTAATTCTCACTCTGGCTTAATATTCCTGTCAGGAATCCGTGGTAGAAATTTTCTGCACTATCATAAAAGCTAATCGTACGGAAAAGCTGACCGCTTAATATCTCTGTCATCTTCCAGGCATCCCCCTCTTCCATTGCCAGGTACAAGTCATGGAAATCTTCTTTCTTTATAGCGGCTTTCAGCCAATTCAGTATCGTATTCTGATAAATTGTTTTTACCTCTATATTTGGTATACGCGCCCGTAAGAAGATCGACGATTCCTTAAAATATTCACTCTCTTTTGTAAGATACCCTGTAAAATAAAGAAAATTCCACAAGTTCTCACCATTACTATACATGTCCCCATAGGTAACTTCTTCATGAACCTGGATTTCTAACATTCCGCCGCCTAAAAGCGTTTCGATCTGCCCTTTTGTTTCCCGATCTGCCCTGACGATCAAGTCCTTAATAATGTCATTGGAACTGGTATTGATCCAATAGGGACGCGGAAATGCATTCACATCTGAATATAAATCAAACAAAAATTTGATCACACTCCAAGGATTATAGACTTCTGTTTCTCCAAACAGGTATCCGTCATACCATTCTTTCATTGTCGGAAAGCGGCTTTCCACTTCATAATAAGACATCATCCGGAGCACTTCCTCTTCTGTAAAGCCAAAATGTTCGCTGTAATTTTTATCAAGCACAGATATGATATTCAGATGATTTAATCCGGTAAATATACTCTCTTTTGAAATACGCAGACACCCCGTAATAACCGCAAACTGCAGATGATCATTCGTTTTCAGCGCAGACTCAAACACTGAACGGATAAAATCCACCATCTCGCCATAGAATCCCCGGAAATAAGCATTCTCAAGCGGCACATCATATTCATCTATCAGGATAACCGTCTTTTCCTCCGTCGCCTCGTAAAGACATTTGCTTAAGAACTCCAACGCTCCGGAATAATCATCATATCCCGCCTTCCGGTCAGCAATCTTCTGAAAAAGCCTTTTATCCTCTTCATTTATTTTCCCGCTTGACAGTATATACTGATGTCTCTGGAATTCGTCCGCGATCGCTTTTCTAAGCTTATTATATGCCGATTCAAATCCTGGCTGCTTTGCTGATTTGAGCGTCAGTTTAATGACCGGGTATTTCCCCATATGTCCGGTATATTCCTCGCCTTGCTCCATGATCTTTAAGCCCTGGAACAGCGATCTGTGCTCCTCGTTTTTCCTCATATCCCCCGTATCCTCATAAAAGTATCGGAGCATACTTAAGTTTAATGTCTTTCCAAAACGTCTTGGACGAAGAAATAAGTTCACTTTCCCTCTCATATCCAACAATTCTTTTATAAATAACGATTTATCTATATAGTAATAACCAGACTCCACAATATCCTTAAAGTTTTCCACCCCAACCGGCAATGATTTCTTCATTATTACACCTCCATCATGATACCATTTTCCATATTATACCCTATCTCCCTCTGTTTCACAATCTGTTTCCATTGAGCAGCAACAAAGCCTGTAACAGCAAAGCCACCTCCTGAATACTGCCGTATTCCCAGAGATGGCTTTCAATAACTATTCTATACTGTTTTTACCATGTATGATACTAATGGATCCGGATAATCTGTTCATACAGCAAGATCTCCCTGCTATTGACATTCCTATTGTCATGGTAATGCCCAAAGAACCACTTTCTGTATCTGCACATTTCCTTGATCTTCTCAAAGTACCTGGTCAGAATGTCCGGCTGATACTCCTCCCCGGCTATCCTCTCCTGGGTGCTGGTGGCACAGCAGTGGGAAATGATATAGTCCACACTCCAGTTATTCGTGATCAGATTGCGCAGCCCTTCTGCCAGTTCTTCCTCTTCCGGCAGCTCTTCCTTCCACCAACTGACATGATTAATACGGTAAAGTTCCTGGTTCTTATCCAGTTTCCTCTTTTTTATCTTGAATCTCGGGTCTGTCGGTTCCAGTATACCTCCGGATATATCATGGCTCTTCGCTCCGCCGAAGGTGAAGATCTTAAGTCCTTCTATATCATAGATCTGCCCGCGCATCAACCGGATGACCGAGGGCATAATATACTGAACATTTCCGCCATGCCATCTCGTAACCTTCCGCTTTTTCAAAAGGTCGAAATTCTCATGGTTCCCATCTACCCACAGAGTCGTAAAAGGTTTGTTATCCAACCACTTCATCCAATATTTCTGCTCTTTTGATTCATCCCAGTATCCGAAGTCTCCGCAAACGATGACATAATCATTCTTCGTCATCTCCTTCTGCTCCGGGAAGATCTCCGTGGCAAACCGACGGTAGTCTCCGTGGCAGTCTCCGGTAGCATATATCATATACTCCAATCCCCCCAGAATATTTTATAGCATTACTTTTTCGCCACTTGTACGCTATGCTCTTTCAGCCAGTCTCTTACCAGATTATTTAACGCGATATCCTTCAGGTCCTCTTCCTCCGCAGCTTCCTTAAGCGCGTCCACATCTTCATATCCGAAATTCTCAGCGATCAGTTTCAGCTGCTCTTTGTATTCTTTATCACTTACTTTGATCCGCTCTTTTTCTGCGATCGCCTCTGTCACCATGACCTGCTTAAGACTGGATTTCGCAGCCTCCTCAACCTGTTTCTCAAACTCTTCTACACTATACCCCATCTGCTCCTGGATATACGTCTCATAATCCTGCTCGGCATACTCTGCCATAGACTTATACTGGCCGATCAGGTTATCTGCTATCTCTTTCACTTCTTTTTCCGGATATTTCTTGATCTCCGTATTATCTAATACCTTCTGCCATACGGTCTGGCTGATCTGGTCTTCATAGCTTCTCTCATTATCGGCGACTAACTGCTTGTTGACTTCTTCTTTATATTCCTTCACATTCTTAGACTTCTCAGATACACTCTTTACGAAATCGTCGTCAAGCTCCGGAACCTTCTCCTTTACAATACTATTCACAGTGATCGTAAATACGACGTCTTTTCCTGCATAATCCGCATTTGGATAATCCTCCGGAAACTTTCCTGACCAATCGTAAGTATCGCCGGTGTTATGACCGATCACGCTGTCTTCAAATCCTTCGATAAACATGCCGCTGCCTATAGTCAAAGAATAGTTGGTTGCGGATCCTCCTTCGAACTCCTGACCGTCAATCTTACCGGTAAAATCAATCACAGCGATATCGCCTTCCTCCACCGGACGGTCCGTGATCTCTTCCTGGACCGCATTCATCTGACGGTTAGAAGTGATCGCATTATCCACATCCTCATCCGTGATCTCTGCCGGCTTCGCAACTTCATCAATCTCCACTCCCTTATATAAGGAGATCGACAATGCATCTGTCTCCAGCCCCTTGCTTCCCGAACAACCCGTCAGCACTGCTGCCGATGCCAATATCCCTGTCAATAACATCATAATCTTTTTCTTCATACTACACCTCATATAAACTTTCTTTTCCTTCATATCTATCTTTCTATCTTATATCACGGCATGTATCCCAGAGCGTGTCTGAAAATTTATACCCGTCATCCGCGTCCCCATTTTGCACGATATTCGTGTCAAATGCAGATTACATAACCCGTTATGCGCCTTTCATTTGGCATAATTCTCCTACAACTTGCGGACTACATCTGTCAGAAAGCTATTTTCAGACATTTACTACAAACACATATTATATGTTATAACACATTTACCCTCTCTTTACAAGGTTTTCTATAATACCGGCGACAGGAGACGGCAGAACTGTTCCTTGACCCGGATCACCAGATCCCTCTGCTCATACATCTTCCGCGTGACCAGAGTGCTCTTCGTGATATCATTTTCAAATGCCTCCATCAGCTTCTCCGTAGTCCGCGCGCTGTACACCACCGCATTCACCTCAAAATTCAGGCTGAAGCTCCGGATATCCATATTCGCCGTTCCCATACAGGTGACCAGACCGTCGATACACATGCATTTCGCATGAAGAAAACCATTGTCATAGGTATAACACCTGGCTCCTGCCTCGATCATCTCTCCCAGGTAGGAATAGGTCGCCCAGTATACAAAGGGATGATCCGGTTTGCACGGGATCATGATCCTCACATCTATCCCTGATTTGGCTGCGATCAGAAGCGCGTCCCTGATATCGTCATCCGGTATAAAATACGGTGTCTGGATATAGATATTCTTCCTCGCCATGTGGATCAGCCGCAGATAGTTATCCCTGATCTCCTGGCTGCTCGAATCCGGGCCGCTGGATATGATCTGCACCGGATCTCTGCCGCCCCGCACATACTCCGGGATCTCAAAGAGCCTGTCTTCCAGGAACAGATTCTCTCTCGCCGCATAATTCCAGTCCAAGACAAAACGGACGGCAAGCGAAGTCACCGCCGATCCTTCGATACAGATATGTGTATCTCTCCAATATCCGAACTTCTTGTCCATCCCCACATACTCCCGTCCCACATTGAAGCCGCCGACAAATCCGATACGCCCGTCTATCACCACGATCTTCCTGTGGTTACGGTAGTTGATACGAAGCTGCAGTTTGCCAAGCAGCGCAGGGAAGAACTCTGCCACCTTGATCCCCGCTCTCTCAAGCCTTGCCCAGTCGGAACGGTGCATCCCTCTGCATCCCATACTGTCGAACAGAACCCGCACTTCCACCCCCTGCCTTACTTTGCGCACAAGCACTTCCTCGATCTCTTTCCAAAGTTCATCATTCTTTATGATATAATACTGCACATGGATATAATTTCTGGCATGATCCATCTCCGAAAGCAGCGCCTGGAACTTCTCTCTTCCATCTGTAAATATCCGGATATCATTATTATCCGTCAAGACGGCTTCCCCTTCGTTCAGGTTATACAGAATAAGCCTCTTGAACCTCTCCAGCTCCGGATCCCGCAGCCTTAGTTTCTTCCGGTAGATCGACTCCTCCTGCCTGCGGACGGCATACTTTATCTCTCCTTCGATCTCCTTCATCTTGAACATCCGCTCTTTGCGGAAATCCTGTCCCAGGAGCAGGTACAATACGAACCCCAGTATCGGAACAAAGTAAAGCAGCAAAAGCCACGCCCAGACGGTCGTTGGATTCCTGCGCCGGAAGAATATGATAATAAGTGAAAATATAATATTGATAACAAAGAGATGCTCCATCGTCCATCTATATGCCGTAAGGAAACTCTCTCCTGCCGCATCAAACATTCAATACCTCCTGACTATGAATATGATTATCTGTCCATTATACATGATAGAATTTTGTGCGTCTAGTACATTCAGAGACGCATCAGATTAAAAAAGAAGAAACACTTTATTAAGTGCCTCTTCTTCACTGATCATGCCTTTATGTATCCCATCACCGTCTGCGCATCCGCCGTCATCTGGCTGATCTTCCTGTAGTTCGCATACTGTGCCTGCTGCTTTCCTCTTGCCGAAACCTCCGCCCTGTAAGCAATCTGTTCCGCCGCCAGCCTGTCCCCCAGCGTCGGTTCTTTCGCCTTCTTTTTTCGCATCTCTTCTTCCAGGATCTTCTTAATGAGCCCCTCCAGTTCATCCAATACATTCGAAGCCCTCTTCGACAGATCCCAGAACGCCTGCGTATTCTCGTCGATTTCTCCTCCATCTTCCGGCATACCCGGCATCCCTGCCTCCTGGCTCTTTGGCATCGTCTCCTTCGCGATCTGCATGGAGACATTCTTCACAAGCTCTTCGAACGTCTTCTCGGCCGTACGCAGTTCTTCCTCCACCGTCACCTTACGGTAACGCACCGTACGTCCGTCTATCTCGAACTCAACACCGCTAAAATCCTCTCCGGTACTGTGATCCACAACCCACATTTCCCTCGTACCGTTGGCATACCCTTCTTCGATCTTATCACGCACGGCAAGATATGCCGCGGCAAGGCTCTGGGCATGGCTGCTTAGGTCTGAACCACCATCCGCCGACATCTTCTCTTTATATTTCGCAGACATCTCATTATACATCTTGGCGCTTACACCCTCTTCTCCGGGACAGTCAAGCCTCTGCAGAATATAAGTACGGCAGAGACCGTCCATTAGAGATAATCCGTCGCCTGTCAGCTTGGCAAAGCTGCTGTCAGGCGCGGGAGCGCCGCCCTTAGAAGCGCTCAGATCCGACATCTGGTCCCGTATATAATCAAGTCCCTCTTTCGAGATAGTGAATTCATCCTTCGACGCCGCACGCTGCTGCTCCACGAAATGATCGGCGAATTCCACAATCTTCGTTCCATTCTGAAAGACCTTAACCTGGGAATTATTCCAGACATTTAATTTATCAAGCAAAAATGTATAATCTCCATATATCTTCATCTCTTTACTCTCTCCTGTCTCGTTACTATTCCTATGCACCATTGATATATACTTGATACATATGCTATGTTTCCGCCCTTTTGCTCACTATTATATCTATCGACTGCATTTTCCCTAAAGATAAGATAATACGAAAAAAAACGTGATAATATATATGGCTGGATCGTTGGGCTGAATTGTTGTCCAAAGCTCTTGCACTTGCTGTCAAAGAATGGTACAATATCAAACAGAATCAGACAAAATACAGGAGGTTTTCCCGTGAGTACATTTTCTATTGTTATGATTGTAATCACTATCATTTTAATCGCCGCGATCATCGCCCTGATCTTCTTAACGAAAAAGGCAGAGAAAAAGCAGGCGGAACAGCAGGCTCAGTTAGAAGCCGCATCACAGACCATGACGATGCTGATTATCGATAAAGGACGGCTCCCCCTGAAAGACGCCGGGCTGCCTGAGATGGTTGTCAATAACACACCCAAGTATCTTCGCCGCTCTAAAGTCCCGATCGTAAAGGCAAAGATCGGTCCAAAGATCATGACTCTGATGTGCGACGCCGACATCTTCCCCCTTGTTCCCGTGAAAAAGGAAGTCAAGGCGAGTGTAAGCGGTATCTACATCACTTCCGTCAAGGGACTTCGCGGACCGCTTGAGACGCCTCAGAAGAAGAAAGGGTTCTTCGCAAGGATGCGGGACAAGGCAGGAAAAAAATAAATGATCTTGGTCTAAGAAAGAAAGCATTGGATCACCGATCCAATGCTTTTATATTCATCACAATATTACAATCGGCAACCGGCTCATTATTGACATCCAGCGCATAATTCACATGCACGTCGATATTCTTGTCCGTCACATCAATCTGCATATCCTTCGTATGCGTTCCTACAAGCAATTCTCCGTAAGGCGTATCATATTGGGCGATATTCATCTTATCCTTCTCGAATACCATATGGGTATTCGACAGCCCGCTTTTTAAGATCTCCAGCTTGCCTGCCTCTGCGATGCGCACCTTGTTCTTGATGATTCCGGGCATTCCCTCCACAACCTCATCATAGATCACATAATGCTTGTTATTCTTAAAATAGTATGTAGCCGGTGTGATCACCTGGATCGGCTCATTGGCATCCTCTTCCGCCGTTCCCACCGTCTCGTAATGTAATCCTGATATACTCAGTAAAACGTCCTTCGTCATAACATCACCTAATATTCTTCTATATTGACTAATCTCGTTGCTGCTACATCATAAGAGAGAATCCCGTTGGCAAATCTGGTGAACTTCTCCGCTGCGTCGCTTACATAGAATTCATAAGACGCCGCCTTCCCGGACAGATTCTCTATCCCGCGTTCAGCCAGAACCTTCTTCAGATCCATCGCCGTCTCATACGCCGGATTCACAATATGTACCTTCTCTCCGAAATATGCCTTAATCCTTGACCGAAGCAGCGGATAATGAGTACACCCAAGTATCATCGTGTCAATGTCCGTCTTCTTCATATCCGCCAGATAGATGTCGATCACTTCTTCCGTGATCCTGTGCTTTGCAAATCCTTCCTCCACCAGCGGCACGAACAACGGACATGGCTTGCCTATCACAACCGCCCCCGGATCCATCTTCCTGATAACCCTGGTATACATCTCGCTCTGGATCGTCGCCTCCGTACCCGCCACGCCGATGATCCCATTCTCCGTTGCCTGTACGGCTGCGCGCGCCCCCGGCGCGATCACTCCCAGGATCGGGATATCTGTTTCCTCCTGTACCGCCTCAAGCGCCAGGGCGCTTGCCGTATTACAGGCGATCACGATCGCCTTCACCCCTTTTGTCTTAAGAAAGCGGATGATCTGTTCGGAAAAACGGATAATATTATTCTTCGACTTACTTCCGTACGGCACGCGCGCCGTATCCCCAAAATAGACGATATTCTCACAGGGAAGCTGGCGCATGATCTCCCTTGCGACCGTCAGGCCTCCCACCCCGGAATCAAAGACTCCCACAGGAGCCGTACTGTTCGAAATACTCTTCACACTCAGAATCTCCTTTATGTCATTCGTATTACCCATTGTACCGCCTCCCCTTCATAAATGCAAGCTGCATTGCGAAAAAACGGGCGGTAATCTCCTCCAAGATCATCGTCCGTTTTGACGTTACATATTAAAGAGCCAGCTCTTTCGCTATCTCATACTGATAAACCGGGATTCCCTTCTGCATGCCGAGAGCCTCGTTGATATCAAAGTCTACATACTTACCATGCTTATATCCTACGACACGGTTCGTCTTCCCTTCGATCAAAAGGTCGACTGCCATGGCGCCCATGATAGATGCATAGACTCTGTCCTTACAGGTAGGGCTTCCGCCGCGCTGCATGTGTCCGATGATCGTCGCCCTGGTCTCCATACCGGTCGCCTCTTCGATCCTCTCTGCCATCTCAATAGAACCGCCGATTCC
This sequence comes from Dorea sp. 5-2, assembly GCF_000403455.2. GTDB lineage: Bacteria > Bacillota > Clostridia > Lachnospirales > Lachnospiraceae > Sporofaciens. The sequence goes on from NZ_KE159794.1 coordinate 88,152, forward strand.
TTCTGCATTGATGATGATATAGTTCTTCTTGCCGCGCTTCCGGCACTCCTGGATGTCCGCCACGATCGCCGCCTCGTCATAACCGTGTTCCTCCGGCAGCAAGATACGCTCCGCACCATTGGCAATACCGCACCACAGCGCCAGATATCCGGCGTCACGTCCCATTACTTCGATAATGGAGCATCTCTCATGGGATGTAGACGTATCACGTACTTTATCAATGGCTTCCATCGCTGTGTTAACCGCAGTGTCAAACCCGATCGTATATTCCGTACATGCAATGTCAAGGTCGATCGTTCCCGGTACTCCGATGGTATTGATCCCAAGATTAGCCAACGCCTGCGCTCCGGCAAATGATCCGTCTCCGCCGATCACCACCAGCCCGTCAACTCCGTACTTCTTAAGGATCGCCGCAGCCTTCTGCTGGCCTTCCTCCGTGCGCATCTCTTCGCACCGTGCGGTCTGAAGGATCGTACCGCCCCGCTGGATCGTATCAGAAACATCTCTTGCAGACAGATCAATGATCTCCTCGTCCAACAGCCCGGCATAACCTTTCCTGATCCCTCTGACTCTGAGCCCCTTGCCAAGCGCCGTACGAACAACGGCACGGATTGCCGCGTTCATTCCTGGCGCATCGCCTCCACTGGTTAATACTCCGATTGTACGTACTATTTTTGCCATAATCATTCCTCCATTGCAGTCATTTTGAGAACATTGTACATGAATTAACAAAGGTTTTCAATGGGTTTTTCTATCACTTTTACACAAGATTCTCCCAGATAATTCGTCATTTTGTTCACCAGAAGCCGATCGGCATTGACGCTTTTGCCTGCCGGCAGCCTCTTGACTGCTTTCTCCTTCCTGCAATAGATCACAACCGCGTCTTTGCCGTCGGAATCCTTAAGCATATCGAGAAGTTCTGTTTCGGCGGCAAGATAAGATTCCTTATCCTCATACTGGAGCCACAGCTCCCGCTTCGTCTGCTCGAAAGGAACCACCTTCTCACAGATCAGCTTGCTCGCCGCCTCATCCTCTTCCGATACCCTTCCCCGGATAAATACCTTCGCCTCTTCGTTCAGATATTGCTGGTTCTTCTCATAATCCCGCGGAAAGATCACCACCTCCACAGATCCGGCAAGATCCTCCAGAGTAACAAACGCCATCGCCTTATTCTGTTTGGTGTATTTGATCGTCTTGGAGGTGATCATGCCTCCGATCACTTCCCTGGCGCCTTCATGAACCTTCGTCCTGCCTGTCTCTTCATCTAACTGAAAATCCAACGTCGTCCTGGTGATATTCTTTCTCCATTTCTCCTCATACTCTTCCATCGGATGACCGCTTAAGTATACGCCCAGAACTTCTTTTTCAAAGGCAAATTTCGTCTCTTTCCCGTATTCGCCTATCTTCGGGAGCGGAATATCGAATTCTGCTTTCTGGTCGTCGCTCACCATATCGAACAACGTCATCTGCCCCGCCATGGAATATTTCTTCTCCCGGTTCACCTGGTCTAAGATCTGCACATAGATGACCATAAACTGCTTCCGGGTTCCGCCCAGGCTGTCAAAGGCTCCTGATTTGATAAAATTCTCGATGGCACGCTTATTGACGATCTCTTTTGCCGATACCCTCTCTATGAAATCCTTAAGATTTTTAAAGGCGCCCCTTTCTTTCCGCTCTTCTATGATCCCGTTGATCACCGGCCGCCCGATACTCTTGATCGCAGTAAGCCCATAACGGATGTTTCCGCCGTCTACGGAGAAATCCCCCACTCCCTTGTTGATATCCGGCGGCAGGATCTCGATCCCCATCTGGCGGCAGGTATAGATATATTCCGCCACTTTGCTCGGCACATCGATCACAGAAGTCATCAGCGCCGCCATGAACTCCACCGGATAGTAATACTTCAGCCACGCCGTCTGGTATGCCACGACCGCATATGCCGCAGCATGGGATTTGTTAAACGCATATTTGGCAAAATCCACCATCTCATCGTAGATCTTATTCGCCGTCTTCTCGTCGATCCCGTTGGCAATACAGCCAGGAACCCCCTCGTCCGCGTTCCCGTACACGAAGCTCTGGCGCTCCTTAAGCATGACGTCCCCCTTCTTCTTGGACATGGCGCGGCGCAGAAGGTCGCTCCGCCCAAGCGTATAGCCTGCCAGGTCTCGGACGATCTGCATGACCTGCTCCTGGTAGACGATACATCCATAAGTCGGCGCCAGGATCGGTTCTAACTGCGGACAGTCATAAGTGATACTCGACCGGTTGTCCTTTCCCTTGATATATTGAGGGATGAAATCCATCGGTCCCGGACGGTACAAGGATATTCCCGCGATCACATCCTCCAGGTTCTGCGGTTTCAGTTCTTTCATGAAACTCTTCATGCCGCCGCTTTCTAACTGGAAGATCCCGTCCGTCCTGCCTGTTCCGATAGACGCCAGGACCTTCTTATCATCATAGTCGATCTTCTCCATATCAATCGCCTGCCCGGCGCTCTCCCCCGCAAGCCTTGCGGCATCCTGGATCACCGTCAGAGTGCGAAGCCCAAGGAAATCCATCTTAAGAAGCCCAAGCTCTTCCAATGTCGTCATCGTAAACTGTGCGGTGACCGAACCGTCGGATCCCAGGGACAACGGCACATATTCCTCCACCGCCTTCTGGCTGATCACCACGCCGGCAGCATGCATGGAGGTATGTCTGGGCAAACCTTCCAACCTCTTCGACATATCTATAAGTTCCCGTACCTGCTCGTCCTCCTGGTATAATTTCTTAAGATCCGGATTCATATCCAGGGCGCGCTCCAGAGAAACAGGCTGATTATTCTGCCCCCTCGGTATCATCTTCGCGATCCCGTCTACGAACGCATAAGGAAGATCCATGACCCTTCCCACGTCCCGGATCACGCCTTTTGCCGCCATAGTACCGAAGGTTACGATCTGCACCACCCGGTCTGTGCCGTATTTCTCCACCACATAATCGATCACTTCCTGCCTTCGTTCATAGCAGAAGTCCACGTCGATATCCGGCATAGACACACGTTCCGGATTCAGGAACCGCTCAAAGAGCAGCTGATACCGGATCGGGTCGATACTGGTGATCTCCAGGCAGTATGCCACGATACTTCCCGCCGCCGAGCCGCGTCCCGGGCCCACCGCGATCCCGTGATCCTTGGCGTACTTGATAAAGTCCCACACGATCAGGAAATAATCCACATAACCCATGGACTTTATGACCGATAATTCATATTCCAACCGGTCTTCCAGGGACTGATCCACTTCCGGATAATGCTTCTTCAAACCTTCGCGGCACAGGTATTTCAGATACTCCCACGATGTATACCCTTCCGGCACATCATACTTCGGAAGCTTCGTCACGCCGAATTCAATCTCAACATTACACCTTTCGGCTATTTTCTGCGTATTCTCAACCGCCTGCAGCGCATAGGGAAAGAGCGCCCGCATCTCTTCTTCCGACTTGATATAATACTGCCCTCCCTCATAACGCATCCGGTTCTCATCCGACAGCTTCTTCCCCGTCTGGATACACAGAAGCATATCATGAGGCTTCTCATCCTCTGCATAAGTATAATGGATATCATTCGTCGCCACCAGCTCGATCCCTGTCTCCTGAGACATCCGAAGCAGAGACTGGTTCACAAGCCTCTGCTCCTGAAGCCCGTGATCCTGCAGTTCCAGAAAGAAATTCCCTGCTCCGAAGATCTCCTGATACCGCAGAGCGGCTTCTTTCCCTTCCTCATACATCCCGCGCAGGATATTCCGCTGTACCTCGCCTGCCAGACAGGCGCTCAGCGCAATAAGCCCTTCATGGAATTCCCGCAGGACTTCTAAGTCTACCCGCGGCTTATAATAATATCCTTCTGTGAATCCCCTGGATACAATCTTCATCAGGTTATGATAGCCCGTATCATTCTCTGCAAGCAGGACCAGATGATAATACCGGTCGTCTCCGTTTCCTATCGCTTCTTTTTCAAAACGGGATCCCGGCGCCACATAGACCTCGCATCCAAGGATCGGACGGATGCCCGCCGCCTTCGCCGCCCGGTAGAAATCGATCACACCGAACATCACGCCGTGGTCTGTGATCGCCACACTGTCCATGCCTAATTCCTTGATTCTGGATATACACTCTTTAATTTTATTCGAACCGTCCAACAGGCTGTACTCTGTGTGGACATGCAAGTGCGCAAAACTCATATTTACTCCTCCTGGAAAAACGCGCGGCATTTTATAGCTGCCGGACTCGTTGCTTCACGGAAATAACAGAAAAGGTGCTCCTTAAGGAACACCCGTCATACTGTCCATGCCTGCCGACGACGTTATCACAGCGCCTTATTCTCCGTCCACCATGAACTTCACCAGCCTGTCAATATCTTCCTTCTCATATGCGATGAGCTCTAACTCCGGGATCTCCCCGTTCGAGAAGATGTTCGCCATCGACACATACTGGGACAGCTTGGACTTCAGGTTCAGCCTGTCTCCTTCTCCTGTTACCAGCTCTACTCTGCCTGTGCAGTCGTCGATCACACTGAAAAACTTGTCTATATTCGTAATATTCTGTACTTTCATAATCTATTCTCTCCTTTTCTGTCTGAAAGCATTACTGGTCACCCTTTATCATTATAACCTATATTCAGCGGATTTCAATGGATTTCTCGCCGATTTTGATCTTTCCCTCTTTCAACAGTCTTCCGACCGCCCTTTTGAATGCGTTCTTGCTCAATCCGAATTCCTTCTTGATCCGTTCCGGCTCCGCCTTATCTGTAAACGGCAGCCTTCCTCCATTTTCCTGTATCTTCTTGAGAACCATCTCGGCATCCGCGTCCATCTGCATAAAAGCTTTCTCTCTCACGGCAAGGTCCATCTTCCCGTCTTCTTTGACCCGTACGACCCTTGCCTGTATCCGGTCTCCTACCCTCATGTCGCCGAATACTTCTCTCTTCGGGATCAACGCGGAATAACAGTCGTCCACCGCGACAAACATACCGAAATTATCACTGCTGTCATAGATGATGCCTTCCACCCGGTCGTCCTTCTGATAGGGCGGATCCTGCCGCAGCTTCTCGTAGACCTTCATCGTCGCGCACAGCCTGTCCGATTTATCAACATACAGAGACACCAGGATCTCATCGCCTTTCTTGACCTTCCCCGTCTGCTCACGGAACGGAAGCAGCAGGTCTTTCGGAAGCCCCCAGTCAAGAAATGCCCCGATCTTCCCCGTATCCGCCACCTTAAGTACCTTAAGCTCTCCGAGTGTGATCTTCGGTTCCCCGGTAGTTGCGATCAGCCTGTCCGACGAATCCTTATATAGAAATACCTCCACCGGATCCCCAAGCTCGGCTCCCTTCGGAACCTCCTTCTTCGGAAGCAGCACCTTCTCCTGGCTATTTCCCAAATAAACTCCGAAATCCACCTGCTTTACGATCATCAATCTTACTTTTTTTCCCAGATTCTCCACTAATGTCATATCTGTTCCTCTCACCTGTTCTTTCACTTCAATTCTACCGCCGCATAGATCCCGCCGTCTTGATCGCACAGGCAGATCACCGCCCTGTCCTCTTCGAACGCCGCCTTAGGATAGATGACGTCTCCATACACTGCAGACTTCTTATACTCCACCCGAAGCCCGCGGATCTCTTCCGTTCCTTCAAGCTCTTCCATCGCCATCCGGACATACTGGCAATTATTTACGTGTTCATTCGTATCAATATGATATCTCCTGACCGGATATTCTCTGCACGGCAGCATCTCCTCCGGGAGCGCGATCTTCCGCGGCGCATACTCCATCTTGAGCGGCTCGCCCGTACCGTATAATTCTACTTCATGCTGATCCGGCCGCGCCGGCCTTCCCTTCTCCATATCCACATAGACCCACACCGAGTTGGCGTATGCAACCTTCCGTCCTTCTTCATCCTCCATACAGAAATTACGCAGCCCATACAACCCGTCAAACTTCGTCGCCCAGGTGCTGATCTCTACTTTCTCCCCCATGGACGGATACCGCTCCACTTCCGCCTGCCATGCAGACAAGACCCATGCTCTCTTGCGTTCCTTACAATACGCAACTCCCACTCCCAGTTCCTCGGAATGGAACGTACTGCAATCCTGAAAATAATTAATGATCCCCGGCAGCGTGATCCTGTTCGTATGGTCCACCTCGCTGAACCTGATCCTGCTGCCATATGTATATCTGTTATTCCTTTGCACCTGCTATGTAACTCCTCTCTATCGTAATAACACACCGATATCTCCGGTCAGTGATCTGAAGAAGCTTCGTCAGCATCGTCCTTAACTCTTCCTGCTTCTCTTTGTCATACTCATAAGGCACGACCATATCAAAGATCAGATTGATCTGATCCTCTCCGCTTACCATGCGGAAGTCATGGATAGACACAAGAGAATCTACCGCTTCTAAGGTCTCTTCGACCTGCTTTCGGGCCTGTAAGACACGGATATCCCGCGTCTCCACCGGATCCATATGGATAACCAGGAAGATCCCCATATTCTTCACCGCATCTCTCTCGATCCGGTCGATGATCTCATGGGAAGTCTCTATATCCACATCATTCGGTACTTCCGCATGGATGGACGCCATACTTCTGCCCGGCCCATAATTATGTACGATCAGGTCATGGCTGCCAAGGATCCCCTGATACCCCTCCACGAACTTCGTGATCCGGTCATATTCTTCCGGTTCGGCAGCTTCTCCGATCAGCGGTTCCAGCGTATCTCTTGCGATCCCGACGCCCGCCCACATGACTACAAGCGAGACTCCAAGCCCTACGATGCCGTCCGCGTTGATCCCGGTCAGCCGAAAGAACAGGATCGATGCGATCGTCGCCGCAGTGGTGATCACATCCCCCATGGCATCCGCCGAAGTAGCCATCATGACCTTTGAATCTATCTTCTTTCCCAGCGTATTATTAAAATGGGCAAACCACAGCTTTACGCCGATCGACAACGCAAGCACGATCACTGCTCCTGTCTGAAAGTTCAGCACTTCCGGATCTCTGATCTTCCCCACCGAATCCCGGAAAAGCCGAAATCCCACCTGCAGGACCAGGAACGCCACGACAAGCGCCGTAATATATTCAATCCTTCCATGCCCAAAAGGATGATCCTTGTCGGCAGGTTTCCCCGCCATCTTCACACCTATGAGCCCTATCACCGAGGATCCTGCGTCTGACAGATTGTTAAACGCATCTGCCATAACGGAAATACTGTTCAGAAGATATCCGATCGTCCACTTTACCACAAATAATACGATATTACAAAAGATACCTACCACACTCGCCAGCACACCATAAGCGGTTCTGACAGACACTCTTTCTGTCTTCTCATAATCTTTCACGAAATGCTTTACTAGTAATCCAGTCATGATTTGCCCCCTCGTTTCTTCTCAAAATAGTACTTACGAAATCAGGTAATACCTCCTAATCCTCATCATCACCGAAGAAAAACCATTTTATCTTAAAATCTGCAGCGGCGGTTACCATCTCATATTCCTCTGCAGTCAGCGCGCTCTTAAGGTCCTCTTTTCCCTCGTCAGTCACTACGGCGCATGTGGAACCTGTAAAACACAGGTTCGGATACAGGACGCACCACCAGTTCTGTCCTCTCGCCGCTCCAAGCCGGATCCTCAGCGCTTCATAATCTCCCTGCGGGAAGAAGATATCCCCGTATAACTTATCCGGGAAATAGCAGACCGCCACTTCTGCCTCGGAAGAATATGCATAGCCTTCATCCCGGACCACCTGATCCGCCACCTGCTTAAGTTCCCCCAGATGACGCTTTGCCCAGGCTTTCGTCTGAACGGCGTCCGGCTCTTCCTGTAATTCCGAATCCATACTCTCTCTCATATAATCGATCACGGCGTCCCTGACCTTAAGCTTGACCGCCTGGTCTTCCTCACTGTCGCTGTTGGCAAGGACATGGAACCGAAATACTTCTTTTGCCAGCGTCTCCTGGGTCTCTGACATCTTGGCGTCTACGATCTCCATCCTCCGCTCCACAAGAACGCCCGTCAGGATCGCCGCTGTACAGATACTCAGTATAACACAGATACACCGCCTTATTCTATCACTTATATAAAAATTTTTCCTATAATTATTCTGTCCAAGATTCATATGTATTGCCTCCTTCTGATATGATACATTCCGCAAATCTTTCCTGCTTTCTGTCATTGCAGGTTCGAGTACTCTTATATCAGAAGTCTTGACACATAGAATCTGTTTTATACCGTTTTTATCTTAATCTTATCACATTTATATGGTCTTAACAGCAGTCACTTCCTTGGTCCGGATCACATTCATGACCGCTTCTACCTGGTTGTCAATATGCATACAGACGATCTTCGCCGCTTTCTCTTTCTCTCTCTTCTCGATCTGCCGTATGATCTCTTCGTGCTCTTCGATAAGCTGCGGATAGACTTCCGGCCGCTTCAGGTATTCCACACGATACCGGTACATCTGCTCTCCGAGATTATTCAGCAGTTGGATCAGTTTCTGATTATCCGTCGCCATATAGATCACGTCGTGGAACCGCACGTCGGCTTCGGCGATCTGTGTGACGTCATGGCTCTTTGAGATCTTCTCAAACTCTTTCGCCGCGCCCTTAAGTTCCGTGATCTGCGCCTTGCCGATCTTCTCGCAGGTAAGCTGGACCGCAAGCTCTTCCAATGCCTTACGCACCACCAGCACGTCCCGCAGGCTCTTCTCGGAGATATCCGCCACCTCCGCGCCTTTCCTCGGAATCATCAGCACAAGCCCGTCCAACTCTAGCTTACGGATCGCTTCGCGGATCGGAGTCCGGCTGACGCCGAGTTTATTCGCAAGCTGGATCTCCATCAGGCGCTCGCCCGGCTTTAACTCTCCCCGCAGGATCGCCTGACGCAGCGTATTATATACCACGTCTCTTAAAGGCAGATATTCATTCATATTGACCTTTAGTTCCATCCCTTATCTCCTCCTCGCATTATGCACGCTGGTCACATAAGTCTGCCTTGCCAGCTGCCGTTCCTTGATCCGGAATGCCGCGTTCCTCGCCTTCCTCTTATCGTCATACACCCCGAAGACCGTAGGACCGCTGCCGCTCATCATCGCATTCAGCGCCCCCTCCCGCTTCATGACCGCCTTGATCTCTTCTATCACCGGATACTCTTCTATCGTAACCTTCTCAAGCACATTGCCCATACAGGACGCTACTTTCGCAAGATCCTGCCTGGCCAGCCCGTCTATGATCCCGTCAATATCCGGATGTACTTCTATCTCATGAGAATCCAGCTTCTCATAGACCAGTTTCGTCGAGACACTGACCGGGGGCTTCGCAACCAGTATATAACATCTGGGCATGGCGGGAAGCGGCGTCAGTTCCTCGCCGATCCCTTCGGCAAGCACGGTACCCCGCATGATACAGTACGGAACATCGGCTCCAAGCTTCACCCCTCTTTCCATCAGCTCTTTCTGGGTGAGCCCCAGCGCAAACATACGGTTCATCCCGTAGAGCACTGCCGCCGCATTCGCGCTGCCGCCCGCCATCCCCGCCGCCACCGGTATATGTTTATCCAGGGAAATCTTCACGCCTTCCTGTATTCCGAATTCCTTCATCAGCATCTCTGCCGCCTGATAGGCAAGGTTATTCTCATTGACCGGCAGATAGAACAGATTCGTCAATATATGGATCCCCGATTCTTTCTTCTTCTCGATCCGGATCTGGTCATAGAGATAGATCGTCTGCATGACCATACGTACGTCATGATACCCGTTCTCCCGCCTGCCCAATACATCCAAACCAAGATTGATCTTCCCCAGTGCCTTCAACTCCAACTTATCCATACGTTCTCTCCTTATCCTCTTCTATATGCCGCTTTTATATTGTATCTTGTATACAATGTGCTTATAGTATACTCATGTTTTCTTTAAAAATCAATACCCTGTCGCCGGATTTTATCTCTTCTGTCTCCAGTCCATTCACTTCCATGATCCCTTCTACCGTCGTATTATACCGCTTTGCCAGATCCCACAGGATATCCCCGTCGCGGACGATATACCCGGTGATCCCCGGACGTCTCTCCAGCTCTTCCATATCAAACGGCGTGAATTCGATCTCTTTGATATTCCGGATCCCGACCGGCTTCTTCAAGAAACTATTGAATGCCAATACCGCCTTAACCTCGATCTCATCCGTTCCCAACAGTCCCACGGATATCTGCTCCACTGCGTAAGTCAAGCCGTATGTCATCTCCTTTACCGCCCCGTTACATTCCAGAAGATACGAGAACGGCACCATTCCCTGCCAGGTATCGAACGGAACCGCGTCATCTGCCTTCACATACAGGAAGCAGATATGAAGGACTCCCTCGATCTGAAGCCCCTCTTCTGTCACCTCCGTATGCTCCACCTGGATCCTCGCACTGTTATGGCAGATCTGCAGGATATCGTCTTTGATCTCAGGAAGCGACAGCTGCTCCGAGACCTTGCACTTCGAATGATTCTGCAGAAGAAGTTGTTCAAGGTTCTCTTCCATGATCTTCGGCGTACAGTTCTGCTGCAGAGAATAAGCGTCTGCAAGGATATCCATCTTCTCTTCTTCGTACACGATCAGACGCACTTCCAGCGTTGCCTCTACCCCGATCAGGCGCATCTCTCCATCCTCATCCATCCTTACGTCAATATTTACATCCGTAAGTTCCGGATAGACCTGATGAAACATGGAATCCTGCGCCCCATAACACTCAATGCGTCCTTCGTACGGTACATTCTGCTCGATCCAGTCGGTCTTCCCGTCCAGAGATTCATAGAAGCAGAACAGCATCAATTCTCCCTGTATCTTAAGTTCATCCGACTCTATACGGGTATCCAGCCTCCGGCTCATTACCTCCGTCCACAACAATGTCCCTATATTCTCCTTCGTCCCTCCTATGGATACCTCTTCTTTGATCCGGTAGGTATCCTTCTTCGCCGCAAATACTTTCAGGAACTCCTTGCTCTCGAACCGTTTATACAGAGGCGCCTCGCTCTCGATGTCTACCGTCAGCTCCGTCTCCTTCTGCCCCTCCGGACAGACGACGATCTCTGCCAGCGTCTTAATATTCAGCTTCCGGGAATGAATCGCGGTAACCGTCAGATCTACGCTGGAAGACCGGACAAAGAATTGCCCTGCCGCCTCCTGCTCCAGATAGATCATCTCTTCGAAGGGGATCCTTCCTTCCAGGCTGGACAGCCTGGTCTCGCCCTCTTCTGTCACGTAGAGAATCTTGAAATTCAGCTTGCCCGACACCCTTATATAATTCTCCACCGCCTTCATGTCCTCAACGGACAGGTTCCCTTCCCCTAAGATCACCTTTTTCACATCGCTCTTCGCATCAGGTACATTATAATCATCGTCAATATAAAATTGATCCATGACCGCGTTTCCTGTCTTGTAAGTCTGCATCTGCCTTGTTACATATTCCATATCCTGACCTCCTAATCATATTCTATCGGCTTATCGGCATACTCCATCTTGACCACCACATAAGGATACGTCTTTTTCTTGAGGATCTTCTCTTCTTTCCCCGGTCCTAACAGGCTGGTCTCCATATGTATCCCCTGTTCCGTCTCATAGCACTGGCTGACATTCACGCTGTATCCGCTGGTATTCTGTACTCCATAGCCTCTTGCCGCATACAGATACCCTTTGTCAGCATAACTTAATTTCATGGGTTCCTCCTTTGCTTCCTCGATCCGGACCATGAATTCTTCCGGAATATCCTCCTTATCAAGTACTGTGAATTCTACGTCCCTTATCTTTTTCTTCTCCGTCTTACTGACGGAACATGCTGTCAGAGCCAGACACACCGTCAGAGCCAGACATACCGTCAGCAGTATACCAAGATGCCTCTTACTCACTGCGCCCTCCCGAATCAATCCATCTGCATATCATGAATCAATATTTCTCCTTAACATCATACACAGTAACTCTAGGAAAAATTCCAACTTTGTAGTATAATTGATATAGTTCTGCCAAAATTTAGGCAGCGCTTATGAAATCTTGTTTATAGTAAGGAGACACTTATGAATCATAATGAAAGAATTTCCGGGATCCTGCTGCATCCGACCTCTCTGCCTTCTCCCTACGGGATCGGCGACCTTGGCAAGGCAGCTTATGAATTTGTTGATTTTCTGGAGAGATCAGGACAGCGCCTGTGGCAGATCCTTCCGCTGACCCATACCGGCTATGGGGATTCTCCATACCAGAGCTTCTCTGCCTTCGCCGGACAGCCACTTTTGATAAGCCCGGAGCACTTAGCTGATCTGGGGCTTATTACCGCCTCTGATCTTGAAGATGTCCCGGAATGTGACCCGGAACATGTGGATTACGGAACCATTATCCCATGGAAACAGGCAATATTCCGGAAGGCGTATGAGCGCTTTTCCCGCCCGGAATATCACGGACAAGAAGCCTATCAGGCATTCTTAAGCTTCATCCGCAAGGAAAGCTCCTGGCTTGACGACTATGCATTATTCATGGCGTGCAAAGCCGAAAATGACGGCGTAAGCTGGCTTGAATGGGACGACGGATACCGCACGCCCACGGAAAAGTTCCGGGATACACTCCGCCAGACGCTGAAAAACGAGATCAGATTCTATCAATTCCTGCAGTACATCTTCTATGAAGAATGGACTGCACTGAAAACTTACGCCAACAAGCACGGAATCCGGATCATCGGAGATATCCCGATCTTTGTATCCATGGACAGCGCGGACGTATGGGCGAACCAGGAATTATTCCAGTTAGATTCCAAAGGCTATCCTCTTAAGGTTGCCGGGGTTCCGCCGGATTACTTCTCTGCGACCGGGCAGTTATGGGGGAATCCGCTGTACGCGTGGGAAGCGCATCAAAAGGAAGGATTCTCATGGTGGATCTCGCGGATACGCCATCAGTTAAGATCTCTTGATATCCTGCGCATCGATCATTTCCGCGGGTTCCAGGCATACTGGTCCGTCCCGTACGGCGAGAAGACCGCGATCCGCGGCAAATGGATCGAGGCTCCGGGCGAGGAGCTGTTCCAGGCGATCCAGGCTGCTCTGGGCGGCGAACTTCCCATCATCGCGGAGGATCTTGGCATCATTACCCCGGAAGTAGACGCCTTAAGAAAGAGCTTCGGCTTCCCCGGGATGAAGGTACTGCAGTTTGCCTTCGAATCCACCGGCGAGAGCGACTATCTCCCTCACCAATACAAGGATCCCGGCTGTGTCTGCTATACCGGCACCCATGACAACGACACCACCCTGGGCTGGTATCTGAACCTTTCGAAGGAATGCCAGGATAAGGTCCTCAGATATACACGCTGCACGGACGTTGCCGATCTTGGCATGGATCTGATCCGTACCGCCCTTGGAAGTATTGCAGGCTATGCCGTCTTCCCGCTGCAGGATGCGCTTGGGCTTGGCTCACATGCGAGGATGAACACTCCGGGAGTAGCTTCCGGCAACTGGAACTGGCGGTTCCGGGACGGCGTACTATGCGATAAACTTGCCGATACATTAAGAGAAATTACTATTTTATATGGTAGATATTAGAATGGAGGAACCCGTCAATGACCAGGTTTATACTGCTAGTCCTGTTTTTATTCTCCTTCCTGCTCTTCGGGCTTCCGGTATTAGGAGCAGAATGGATCTATAGTAAATTCAACAAAGAGGCAAGCGATTATCAGTGCCTGCGGATCGTTCAGTGGGCATTCAAAGGAATCCTTAAGATCACCGGCGTATCCGTAACAGTGATCGGGGAAGAGAATATTCCTGACGAGCCGGTTCTTTTTATCGCCAACCACAGGAGTTACTTCGATATCCTGCTGACCTATTCCCGCTGTAAGCGGCTGACCGGATATGTGGCAAAGAAGGAGATGCTGCGCTATCCCATCCTCCGTGACTGGATGAAGCGCCTGTACTGCCTCTTTCTGGACCGGGACAATCCGAAGGAAGGGCTTAAGAGCATCCTGGAAGCGATCAGCTATGTGAAGAGCGGCGTCTCTGTCTGCATCTTTCCGGAAGGCACCCGCAACGACGGAGATGAGCTCAGTATGCTCCCCTTCCACAGCGGTTCCTTTAAGATCGCGGAAAAAGCAGGCTGCGCCATCGTTCCCATCAGCCTGAATAATACGCACGCCATGTTCGAATACCACATCCCGAGGATCGAGAAGACCCACGTTGTGATCGAATACGGCAAACCGATCTATCCCCAAGAACTGGACAAAGAGACAAAGAAGCGGATCGCGCCTTACTGTCAGAATATCATCCAGGAAACGATCAACCGAAACCAGGAACTGGTGTAACTCTTTGAAACAAATGCTTTACAGCGAAAATACCACTTGCTATAATAAGACAGATTAAATCAAAGGAGCAAAAATACAATGAACAGACAAGAGCTAACTTTGCTGACAGACCTGTATGAACTGACCATGATGCAGGGTTATTACGCGAAAGGACAACACGAGAAGGTGATCTTTGACGTCTTCTTTCGTCAGAATCCCTGCAATAACGGATACTCCGTCTGCGCAGGCCTCCAACAGGTCATAGACTATATTAAGAATCTTAATTTTACTTACGAAGATGTCGACTATCTTCGGGGGCTTGGGATATTCAGCGAAGATTTCCTGCAGTACTTAAGCGGTTTTCATTTCAGCGGAGATATCTACGCGATCCCGGAGGGGACCGTTGTATTCCCAAAGGAACCGCTGCTTAAGGTTGTCGCGCCGATCATGGAAGCACAGCTTGTGGAGACAGCGATCTTAAATATCATCAACCACCAGTCGCTGATCGCCACAAAGGCGTCTCGTGTCGTATTCGCCGCCAACGGCGACGGGATCATGGAATTCGGACTGAGGCGCGCCCAGGGACCGGACGCAGGATTATACGGTGCCCGCGCCGCCATCATCGGAGGATGCGTCGGCACATCCAACGTGCTTGCCGGAGAACTCTTTGACGTTCCCGTAATGGGAACCCACGCCCATAGCTGGATCATGAGCTTCTCCGACGAATATACCGCATTTAAGACCTACGCCGAGATGTACCCCGATAACTGTACTCTGCTGGTAGATACCTATGACACGCTGAAATCCGGCGTCCCCAACGCCATCCGTGTCTTCCGGGAATTCAGGGACGCAAAAAAGCCGTTGAAAAAATACGGCATCCGCCTGGACAGCGGCGACCTTGCTTATCTGTCCAAGGAGGCGCGCCGGATGCTTGACGAAGCCGGTTTTCCGGACGCTTCTATCTGTGCGTCCAACGATCTGGACGAGTATCTGCTCCACGATCTCAAGGTACAAGGAGCAGCCATTGACTCCTGGGGTGTGGGGACGAACCTGATCACCTCCAAGGACAATCCGTCCTTCGGCGGGGTGTACAAGCTCGCCGCCATCCAGAACGAAGCCGGCGAATTCGTTCCAAAGATAAAGATTTCCGAAAATACGGAGAAAATCACCAATCCGGGTAACAAAACGATCTTTCGGATCTATGATAAAACAACAGGAAAAGTTAAAGCAGACCTCATCTGCTTCGCCGACGAGACCTTCGACACCAGTGAAGACCTGCTCCTGTTTGATCCCATCGAGACCTGGAAGAAGACGAAGCTTGCAGGCGGCTCCTATATCATGCGCGAGATCCTCGTACCGATATTCAAGAACGGAGAATGCATCTATAAGTCGCCTTCCGTCAAAGAAATCGCCGATTATTGCCGGCAGGAGAAGAAAACCCTTTGGGAAGAGACCAAGCGGCTCTTCTATCCTCATAGAGTCTACGTGGATCTGTCCCCTAAGCTTTACGAAGTAAAGCGGAAATTACTGGAAAAGATGAGTATCGAGAAAGAGTATTGATAAATAAGGAGAAATTATATGAAAATCATTGTATTAGCCGGCGGATTGAGTCCGGAACGCGACGTATCACTGACCTCAGGCGCAGGTATATGCAGGACACTCCGTGAAAACGGGCATCAGGCATTCCTGATGGACGTATACATGGGGTATCCCTGCGATGCCGACAGATTAGAAGAAGTATTCAGCCTTCCGGGCGCAGGGCTTGAGATCGCAGAGAGCATCAAGACCACCGCCCCCGATCTGGAAGCGCTGAAAAGATCCCGCCCGGGAGATTCTGCTTCTCTGATCGGTCCGAATGTTATCGAACTCTGCCGGATGGCTGACATTACATTCATGGGGCTTCACGGTTCCATCGGAGAAGACGGGAAGCTTCAGGCTACCTTCGACGTCCTGGGAATCAAGTATACCGGTCCCGGTTCACTTGGATGCGCCGTATCCATGAATAAATTAGTCGCCAAACAGATCTTCAAGATGTCCGGCGTCGCTACTCCAAGAGGGACTTCCCTCACCCGCAGGACCAAAGACACGCCGCTTGCCGAGCTTGGATATTACCTTCCGCTTGTGATCAAGCCATGTTCCGGCGGTTCTAGTATCGGTGTATTCATCGTTCACACAGAGGAAGAATATAAGGAAGCGATCCGTCAGTCCTTCGACATCAACCAGGAAGAAGAAGTCGTCATAGAGCCTTACATCAAAGGCCGTGAATTCGCCTGCGGTATTGTCGCAGGGAAAGCGCTGCCGTTGGTGGAGATCATCCCGAAGAATGATTTCTTTAACTATGAGAACAAATATCAGGACGGCGGCGCACAGGAAATCTGCCCGCCCACATCCCTGGACGCCGAGACACAGGAAGCGATCCGGCGCATGGGCGAGAAAGCCTTCGAAGCGCTGCGGCTTAATGTCTACTCACGCGCTGATTTTATCGTGGATGATGAAGACGGAAGCTTCTATTGCCTGGAAGTGAACGCACTGCCCGGAATGACTCCCGCAAGTCTTCTTCCCAAAGCCGCAAAAGCGGCAGGGCTGGAGTATGGAAGCTTATGCGAACGTATCATAGAAGAGTCCTTCAAAACTCGTTATCAGGAGGCGTCCCTATGAAGAACCTCACACTAAAGAATATTACGGACGCCTGTCAGGGGATCTATCACGGCAGCCCGGATCTCCTTGACCGGGAAGTGGACGGCGTAACCATCGACAGCCGCAAGGTAGAACCCGGCTATCTCTTCGTCGCCATCGACGGAACCAGAGTCAACGCCCACAAGTTCATCCCGGACACAGTGAAGGCAGGCGCGCTCTGCGTGGTATCCCATGAAGATCTGGGAGAGACGGATCATCCTTATATACTGGTAGAATCCACCGGCCAGGCGCTTCTTGACATCGCCAAGCTCTATCGGGACTCCTTCAACATCAAAGTTGTGGGCATTACAGGCAGCGTCGGAAAGACCAGTACAAAGGAAATGATCGCCTCCGTGATCGCACAGAAATACAACGTCCACAAAACACAGGGAAACTTCAATAATGAATGGGGACTTCCGCTCACCATCTTCGGGCTCAAGGAAGATCATCAGGCGGCTGTCCTTGAGATGGGAGTGAATCACTTTGGAGAGATGCGCCGCCTCTCCTCCGTCGCAAGCCCCGATATCTGCATCATCACCAATATCGGCGTGGCGCACCTGGAATTCTTCAAGACCAGAGAGGGAATCTACCGTGAGAAGATACAGATGATACAGGATATGAAGAACGGCGGAACGATCATCCTGAACGGAGACGACGATCTCTTATCCCAGACCGCCCCGATCAAAGGCGTTCCTCCTGTCTTCTTCGGAACCGATGTATCGAACCAGTTCTACGCAGATCAGATCCGTCCCCTTGGATTACGGGGAACGGCATGTACGATACACCTGCCCAATAGTACTTACTTCGACTGTATCGTCCCGCAGCCCGGGCTCCATATGGTATCCAACGCACTTGCCGGCGCCGCAGTCGGCTACACGATGGGCCTTACGGGACAGGAGATCCGCGCCGGGATCGAAGGGCTTCCTTCCATGCCCGGACGCAACAATATCATCAAGACAGACCGGCTCATCATCCTGGACGACTGTTACAACGCCAACCCGGTCTCCATGAAAGCATCCATCGACGTCCTGAACATGGCGATCGGGCGCAAGGTTGCTATACTCGGCGACATGGGCGAACTTGGAAACAACGAGCAGGAACTCCATTACGAAGTCGGAGAATATGCCGCGAATCAGGGCATCGATCTGGTGTGCGGTATCGGACCTCTCTCCCGTTCTCTTGCCGAAGGCGCGAAACACGCCGCTTCTCCGGCGCAGAGCCTCTGGTTTGAGACGAACGAGGACTTCATAGAAGCTCTGGGAGAACTGCTGCGCGACGGCGACAATATTCTTGTCAAAGCCTCACACAGCATGCGTTTTCCGGAGATCATAGACGCCTTGAAGGCATTTTCACGCATATAACAGGGGTAATCATATGAATTATCAGATGCTTGTGCTGGACTTGGACGGCACCCTTACAAATTCCAACAAAGAAATCTCCGGCGCCACACGCGACGCACTGATCGATATACAAAGGCAGGGCAAGAAAGTCGTTCTGGCAAGCGGACGCCCGACAAAAGGCGTCCTGCCCCTTGCAGAACAGCTTCATCTGAACGAATTCGGCAGTTATATCCTGTCCTTCAACGGAGGACGGATCACCGACTGCCGGTCCGGCAAGGTCATCTATGAAAAGACGCTTCCCAACGACGCCGCAGAACCGGTCTTCTATATAGCCGGGAAATATTCCGGAGTGGATATCCTGACCTACACGCCTGACAATTTGATCTCCGGGCTGCACACGAACCAATACAGTGAACTGGAGGCAAGGATCAATCAGATGCCGATCATACATGTGGAGGATTTCCCGTCCCATGTCCCGGAATCCATGAACAAGATCCTGCTCACCGGCTCGCCTGAGATCATCAACCTGGCAAAAAACGAGATCGCAGAATATTTTCATTCTTATCTGTCCGTATACTGCTCGGATCCTTTCTTCCTGGAGATCATGCCGCGGGGAATTGACAAAGCACATTCTCTGCTGCGTCTCTTGAGCGGGATCGGCATGACTGCGGACGAGATGATCTGCTGCGGAGACGGATACAATGACCTGACTATGATAGAAACCGCCGGGCTTGGCGTCGCCATGGCAAATGCCCAGCCTGCCGTCCTTGAGACAGCGGATTATATCACCAAATCCAACGATGAAGACGGCGTGCTGCATGTGATCGACAAATTTATGCGGTGAGGCGGCATATTTCAGGACCTGACGTCTCTTACAGACGCCTGAGCCTTACCTTTGTCCTGCAGATAACTGCTGATCACCGCATACGCTTTATAAAGCTCCTCATAGGACATCCGGCAGTTTGCCGGGCTCGTGGACGGCAGACACACTGCCTCTATTCCGGTCTTCGGATAACAATACCGCTTATACAATCCTGCCGCCTTCGTCCCGGTCGCAAAGATTGCCTTTATATCTGCATGCCCGAGGATCCGCGCCATATCATTGGGAACCGGATTACGGATGCTGCTGTCATCCGCTCCTCTGATCTCACATCCTGCCAGCACATCCCACACTGCGATATGATTCCGAAGGGCGAATGCGATCTTGTCCTCTTTTGCAGCCGGGATCTCTTCCCCGCATACATCGGCAAGCACCCTCCAGAAGCGATTACGCGGATGTCCGTAATAGAACCCGGCCTCCCTCGACTTCGGAGAGGGCATCGTCCCAAGCATAAGAACTCTGGAAGATGCGTCGAATACCGGCTCAAACTCATGTATCACTTTCTCCGTTTTCATTCCTCTTCCCTTTCTTCTTTCATAACATTTTTCCATGATTTAAGAACATGATACCATTCAACATTAAAATCGTGTATAATATTATTATACTACATATTTACATATGATAGAAAGTGATAGAAAGAGGTTTTCATCATTAAAAACAGGAGGTAAAAAATGGCTATCGTATTTCATGAAGCATCTAAAGTATTTCATCTTTACAACCAGGATATCAGCTATCTGATCAGGATCATGGAGAATGGGCAGCTTGAGAATCTTTACTATGGTAAAGCTCTGAGAGACAGAGACGATTTCTCCTACATGCACGAAGAAGCGATGCGTTCCCAAATGTCCATCAATGTACCGGAACCAGGTCTTCTGTCCATGCAGTACACCAGACAGGAATATCCGTCCTATGGAACCGGCGACTACCGCAGCCCTGCCTTCACTGTTCTTCAGGAGAACGGAAGCAGGATCGTCAATTATGAGTATACCGCATACGAGATCTTGAAAGGCAAGAAGAGCCTGGAACCCCTTCCGGCAACCTATGTGGAAGACGAAGAGGAAGCGGCGACACTGGAGGTCACTCTGCATGATCAGGTGACAGACACCGACCTTATACTCTCATACACCATATACGAACACTACCCTGTTATTACCAGGAACAGCAGGTTTGTCCACAAAGGTTCCGAGAAGATCGTCCTGGAGCGTGCGTTAAGCGCAAGCGTAGAATTCATCGACACAGACTATGAGCTGATGCATCTGTCCGGGGCATGGTCCAGAGAGCGTTATGTAAAGTCCCAGAAGCTAGAAACCGGGATCCAGGGCATCCAGAGCCTGAACGGAACTTGCAGCGGCGCCGAATTCAATCCATTCCTCGCTCTTAAGCGTCCTCACACCACAGAGTATCAGGGCGAAGTGTACGGCTTTAATTTCGTATACAGCGGCAACTTCCTTGCACAGGCTGAGACATCCACCTTTGGCATGACAAGGATCCTCATGGGGATCCATCCGGAATGCTTCTCCTGGGAATTGAAGCAGGGAGAGACTTTCCAGACGCCGGAAGTCGTCATGGTCTACAGTGACCAGGGGCTGAATAAGATGAGCCAGGTGTACCACAGATTATACCGTACACGTCTGATGCGCGGAAGATGGAGAGATCAGGCGCGTCCGATCCTTCTGAATAACTGGGAAGCTACGTATTTTGATTTTGATGAAGAGAAGATCCTCAACATCGCCAAAAAAGCGAAAGAAGTCGGCGTAGAACTCTTCGTACTGGACGACGGATGGTTCGGCGCCCGCAACGACGACCACAGAGGCCTTGGGGACTGGTACGTCAACCTTGACAAATTACCGGACGGCATCTCCGGATTATCCAGAAAGATCGAAGAGATGGGGCTTAAGTTCGGTCTGTGGGTAGAACTTGAGATGGCGAATAAGGACAGCGACCTATACCGGGCGCATCCGGACTGGCTGATCAGTGTTCCGGACAGATTCGAAAGCCATGCGCGCCACCAGTATGTCCTTGACTTCTCAAGGAAAGAGGTTGTTGATCATATCCATGAGATGGTCGCAAAGGTGATCCGCGAGTCCTCGATCTCCTATATCAAGTGGGATATGAACCGTTATATGACAGAGCCATACAGCAAAGGAACGTCCGCCTCCGAGCAAGGCAAGGTAATGCATAAGTATATCTTAGGTGTCTACGACCTGTATACACGGCTTATCAACGAATTCCCGGACATCTTATTCGAGTCCTGCGCAAGCGGCGGCGCAAGGTTTGACGCGGGCATGCTTTACTTTGCTCCGCAGACATGGACAAGCGATGACACGGATGCTAACGAGAGGACCAAGATCCAGTACGGTACTTCCATGGTATACCCGATCGTCAGCATGGGATCCCATGTCTCTGCGGTACCGAACCACCAGCTTCACAGGGAAACCTCCCTTGCTACCCGTGCAAACGTTGCCTACTTCGGCACCTTTGGTTATGAGCTGGATCTGAATCTGCTGGCAGATAAAGAGATCGAGCAGGTCAAAGAACAGATCAAATTCATGAAAGAATACCGGGAACTGATCCAGATAGACGGCGATTTCTATCGGCTCAAGAGCCCATTTGAAGGAAACGAGACCGCCTGGATGGTTGTCTCTCAGGATAAGAAGAACGCTGTTGCCGGATATTATCAGAGCCTGAATCAGGTAAACGGCACCTGGATCCGCCTGAAACTTGACGGTCTGTGTCCTGACGCATTATACGAGATCACCTATGATACGACATTTGACACTCCAGTCGATCCTGAGATGATGGCTGTGTACGGTGTTAAGATCGGCAGCGATCCGGTCAAGACATACCAGGCGTATGGAACTGAGCTTATGTATGCCGGTATCCCGATCAACCGGGATCTCTTGAACAGAAAGAGCATGGACTTCTCCTCATTGCTCTTTATGATAACGCAGGTTGGATAATATAACCGTATCCATATCCGACAAAACCCTACATGATATAAGGGGCTGCAGCGAAATGCAATTATTTCGCTGCAGCCCCTTTTCACAAAGTATTGCACCTGAGGCTGCGATCTCAGGCGCCGCACAGATCCGCCGACAGACTAATCTTCCAGAAGATAATCGAGAAATACCTCTACCTGATCCGCCTGGTCAATATACGCTGAGACACAGAGATAACACTTTTCTTCATCCTTATAACTGTTCATCCCATCAAAACGCGGGCTGTCCGAGACATCGACGGCTACCGGGATCACCTCGCCCTCATCTGTCGTATAGTTTACGATCCTGTCCTTATATTTCTCACAGATTCCGCCTGCCCTCTCGTCTTCAAGGTTCAGGACCCTTCCCCCCTTTGCCATCCCTTTCATATTCGTCTCCTGGCAGATCAGCGCATCCGTAGTTCCTGCTTCCAGATATGCTACCGTCTTCTGAAAATATGTATTCGCATAATCACTGTCCTTCGACAGATCAAAGAACACATTCGAATCAAAGATCACTTCCCCCGTCTCCTGAAAATCTGCGTATTCAAGAAACTCCTTATGAAAATCCGAATCTTCCGATACATTATCATAACAATTCACAAACGTCACATGGAGAATCGTATCCTCCGGCCGGTTCAAAAACGCATGTATAAAATAGAAAACCAGAAAGATGAACACCAGAATACCGATAATCGGGATCTTATAATACGTCCATATATACCGCAGCGCATTCTCTCTCGTCATTCCCTGTATCTTCTGCTTTTCCGCTCCTGCCCTTTCCCGCAGGGAAGGCTTTAATCCTTTACCCAAAAAACCCCTTCTTTCTATAAATTATACTCTTAAAATCCTCAGACCGGCTTTCTCGTTCATCCTCACACAAACTTTAAGATAAAAAGGCAATGCCGCGCAAGACATTGCCTTTCCATTCTATTGTTATTTACGATTCGATAAACCTTCTTTACAGCTTTCCACCGGATGTTGCAATACCTTCGATAAACTGCTTCTGGAAGATCAGATACAGAACGATCATAGGTACACACGCGATCGCTGATGCAGCCATCAACTGTGGATAGTTGGACTGATACTGACCCTGCATGGTCGCAAGGGCTGCTGACAGCGGCATCATGTTCGCACTGGAGTTAACAACCAGAGGCCACATCAGATCCTTGTAAGCAAATACTGCGGTGAAGATACCAAGCGCTACCATGGAAGATCTGGTAAGCGGGGACATAATATGTAAGAATGACTGGAAGATATTACATCCGTCAAGTCTCGCCGCCTCTTCAAGAGATACCGGAAGTCCCATATAAGCCGTCTTCAAAAGGAACGTACCGAACGCGGTAACGATTCCAGGGAACACCAACGCAAATATCGTATTGGTCATTCCGATCTTGCTGACCATCAGATACTGCGGGATGATGAAGATCTGCGCCGGGATCATCATCTGGAACAATACCAGAGAGAACATGAAGTTCTTTCCCTTGAACTCCAACCGTCCGAACGCATATCCAGCCAGTGTTGCCGTCAAAACCGCACATACGACACGCCAGAAGATCAACAGCAGCGTATTCTTGTACAACAGCAGGAAGTTCATGTTATTCCATACTTTCGTAAAAGCCTCCGACGTCCATACGGTTGGGAAGATTACAAAAGGATCTATCTGCGTCGCTTCTGATACAGACTTAAATGCCGTCAACAGCATCCAGACAAAAGGTATCAGCATGATAATAGAGAAAAATATCAGAACAACATGTACGACAACCCGTTCAATCTTTCTTTTTGTTTCCATACTTTGCATAATATCTTCCCCCTTCTATTCGTAATGAACCCATTTCTTCTGTCCGATCATCTGGAACACAGTAACAACCAGAATTACTGCAAGGAGCAGCACAACGATGGTAGAACCATATCCCTTGTCACCGAAATCAAAAGACTCACGATAGAACAGATATACAAGAGACTCTACTTTCGGGAGCGCCTTATTCGACTGATCCATTACCATGTAGATCAAGTCAAATACCTGAAGCGCACCGATGACTCTCGTAATCAGAACAAAGAAGATCGTCGGCGAAAGCAACGGAACTGTAATATTAAAGAACGCCTGTATTCCGGACGCACCGTCGATATCCGCAGCTTCATAATAATCGTGCGGGATCTCCTGCAAGCCGGAAATAAACAATACAATATTATAACCCAGGATTGACCATACACCGATGATCGCAATGGAGATCCATGCAATCTTCGGATTGGAGATCCATTCAACCTTCAGTCCGAACAGGTTGTTCAGAAGACCGAACTGAGAGTTATATAACCAACGCCATACCATAGCTACCGCCGCCGGCGCTACGATCATAGGCAGGAAAAATATTGCCCTATATGCGCTCCGCCCTACCATCTTGCGGTTCAAAAGAACCGCAAGAACAAGAGCAAAACAAATAGAAAACGGCACTTCAATTATTGCGTATTTAATCGTGTTGAGCAGAGCCTGCCACACTTCGGCATCGCCGAACATTCTGTTGAAATTGTCAAATCCAACAAAAACATTTCCTCTGCCAAAGTCACCTGTCTTACACATGGACTGATAGATCGTATTCACGATCGGGTACAAGTTCAGTATGATCAAACCGGCCATCGTCGGAATAATAAACAGCCAACCCCAGAACAACTGATTCTTTTCCCATGTTGTCATCTTATGCTTAGCAGGTGCATTCGCTTCACTTTTGCTATTTGTCATCTCTTCTACCCTCTATACTCTTCATTTCATGGTAACTATTTGCTTTCACTTGCGATGATATCGTTCATAGTCTTCGCAAATTCCTTACACTTGTCTTCCATCTGAGCCGGATCATCCCATGCAGGAACCAGATCCTTCTGGCACTGGCTGGTCCACTTAACAGCGTTGTATGTAAATGGATATTCCACGATCATATTCTCAACGCCTTCAACTGTAGACTCTTCTGCCATAGCAAGGTGTCCTGTAAGGTCAAAGAGATCTGTATTGCTTGCCCATGCGTCGGAAGTTCCTTCATAAGCAGACATCGTTACGCCAAGCTCTGCCTGCTTGATCTGCATCTCTTCGGAACCAAGCCACTCGATCAGCTTCCAGCAGTCGTCCGGACGCTTCGTATTAGCAGCAGCAGCCCATCCAAGGCCATTACAGATAGATGCACGGATACCTGTCTCAGCATCGTAAGGAATCATTGCCACGTCACAGTGCTCAGCAGTATACTCATTCTGCTTAAATGCAGGCACCATCCATGAACCCTGTGTGATCATGGCAACTGTTCCTGACTCGAAGAGAACGTCTGTCTGTGTCTCGGCCATTACAGAAGCCGGAGGGCATACGTCTGAAAGGAGCTTGCCAACAAAATCCATCGCTTTAAGCGTATTCGGATCATCATAACCTGACGTCTTATGATCCTCGGAAAGAACATGTCCGCCCTTAGAATAGATCATATTCCAGTAACTGTCCTGGTCGTTCGTTACGTTCAAAGCATAACCGTATTTCTTAGCGTCTTTATCCGTCAGTTTTACCGCTGCATCATACAGGTCGTCCCATGTCCAGTTCTCGTTCGGATATTCCATCTGTGCATCGTCAAACATGGTCTTATTATACCAGAGTGCGATGGTATCATAGTCCTTCGGAATCGCATAATAAGAATCATTGTAAGTATAAAGCGCCGTTACCTGTGGGAGATACTTACTCATATCAATCTTGTCGCTCTTATCGATATAGTCGTCAAGTTTCAAAAGCATATCATTATTCATATAAATCTGTGAGTTGTTCGCATGCATCCAGAATACGTCCGGCATATCTCCGCCTGAAGCTCCCGCCTCGAGCAATGTCCAGTAGCTGTCCCATTCTTTCACTTCTACCTGAACTTCAATACCTGTCTCTTCCGTAAATAAGTCACAAATCTCCTGAATGCCTGGCTGCTGGTTGTTGTCCCAGATTGCAACTCGCAGGGCGCCTGATGAAGAACCGCCGTCTGAACCGCCGTCCGAACCACCGTCTGAACCGCCGGATCCTCCACATGCTGTCAGTGACAGACACATTGCTGACACCAAAAGTGCTGAAATTAATCTTTTCTTCATTTTCTACTTCCTCCCTTTATATGTTTTTTATGCACATCTATGATATATTTTATATATTTTTGTTTGATTTTCATATGGAAAAATGTCTTATACTTATGTAAAAATGATAATTCGCACAAGGTATCGACATATTTCGAGTTGACTTTTATATATATTTATACTAAAATAAGCAACAATTCAATATGTCAGAATAGTAGAATTATGGTCTGAGAAAATGGATTCTTAAGAAAGGAATGAATAAATATGAATAAAATATACAGATTTTTTGGAAATGACAGCCTCTTCGGCCGTATCTTTGGTACATTGGGCAATATGATCACCGTCAATCTTCTATTTATAGTGTGCAGCATTCCGGTCATCACATTCGGTGCCTCTTTTACTTCTATGTATTATGCCCTTCTCCGTAACCTCAAGTACGGAGACTCTTCTCTGATCCGCGATTTTTTCAGCAGTTTCAGGCAAAACTTCAGACAGTCCACCTTATCCTGGCTTATCTCGGTGATCTTCATGATCGTATTCTCCGCCGATATCGGTATGTTTGGACCAAACGGCGTGTATCCGGCGGCGGCGATCTATTATCTGATCATCGTCCTGGCAGTCATCGTTGCGATCACAGCTATGTTCGTATTCCCTGTGATCGCAACGTTCCGGAACACATTGAAGAACCTGTGGATACAGGCATTCTTCCTTGCCGCCAGAAATATTCCATTCGCACTGGTGATCCTGGCCCTGAACACCGTGCCGCTCTATATATCCCTGACAACGCCAAGCCCCCAGATATTCGGAACCGCTTTGTTCCTATGGATCGTCACAGGCTTCGGGTTTATCGCCTGGATCAATACCTTCCTATTCTATCGGATCTTCAGCCCTTACCTCGCCGCAGATCCTGCGGATACCGAAGAGAACGGATGGGACGGCGAATAACTGCGCCGGCTGTTACATATTACAGATGATACCACCCCGCGTATTCCCCCTTAATATCGCACTGTACCAGCTCAACGGACGAAGTGCGGTATGCGCTGGGGCTCATCCCATACTTTTGCTTAAATGCCTTGGAAAACGCCAATGGATCCGGATACCCGACATTGATCCCGACATTCTGAACGGACTCGTCTGTCTCAATAAGTTCCTGAGCCGCCTTTTCCATCCTGAAATTCATCAGAAAACTCTGAGGCGACATATCAAATTCATGTTTAAAAAGATCTGTCAGATAATTCCTGCTGATCCCGATCTTAGTCGCTATATCCGAGATCTTCAGTTTCTTTGAATATGACTGCATGATAATCTCTACCGCCTCGTTCACATATGCCGTATTGGACGGGTTCTCGAATTCTTCCTCATCCGGATTCTCTTCGATCATCATACTGACCATTGCATACAGGGCGCTGGAACGTTTCAGCATATTTACAAAGGTCAGCTCCCTCGCCTCTAACATCTTCTCAACCTCACGGCGCAGGAGTTCCACATCCTGTACCCGCACCAATGGATACTCTTCCGTGAACCCCATAAAACGCACCACCTTCTTAGCCACATGCCCATGAAAGCCTACCCACATATATTCCCACGGTTCCTTGCCGTCCGCCTGATAAACCGCTTCTTCCTGCCCGGGATAGATGATGAAAGCCTCGCCTTCCGACATCCTGAACTCCCGCCCTTCTATCTGCAGCATTCCGCGGCCTTTCATGATAATATGGATCACATAATTCTCCCGCACATAGGGACCGAACATATACCCCGGCTCACACTGCTCTATACCGCAGTAATCCAGATTCAGCGGACTTACGATGCTCATAGAATTAACCTGCTGATGATCCTCGAGACATCTGTAATTTACATTCTCTGTGTACCCCACCGTCTTTTTATCTTTGCTTTTCACTGCTCCACTCTCCCATCTAACATTTTCTGTATCAATGTAGTACTGATCTCTAAAGAGATCTAAATGAGTAGCTATGATAGAACAACTTTACATATTTTAATAAATATATTACAATAATATAGCGCCGAAATCAAAAGTTATTTTGTTTCCTTACGACATACTTTTAAAAATAGGAGGTACTCTTTTGGGAAAAAAACAGGTAATGCTACATCAAACAGGTTCGAAAGAGCTCCGTCTGGAATCCTGCGGATATGAAGAATGCTCCGAAGTACAATCTTACGGACCCATTGTCTGCCATTACTATATCCTCCACTTTGTACTGCAGGGACAGGGGCATTTTTATAATGACAGAACCCACTATGAAATACATAAGAACCAATACTTTCTTATCACTCCCGGTACTCTCGTTTTCTATCGTGCGGAAGAAGCCAATCCCTGGACCTACACCTGGATCTGCTTCAACGGGACTGCCGTCCCCGATATGCTCAGACACTGCCACATCAGTCCGGACTCCCCGGTTCAGCCGTATTCACGAACCGATGATATCCGTTCGATCATCTCTGAGATGATCAAACATACCGAAAAGACTCCCGCAAATGAATATCATCTCCAGAGCAGGCTCTATGCCATCTTTGCAAAACTCTGCGAAGATTCCAAATCCTCTTATAACGCGCTGGAGTCCAATGATAATTTCTACGTCTCCCAGGCAACGAACTATATTCTGGGAAATTCCGATCCTGATATTACGGTAGAACATATAGCGGACTATCTGCATATAAGCAGAAGCTACCTTTTTACTTTATTTAAGAAACATCTGAATACCTCTCCGCAGCGTTTCCTCGCCATGGCACGTATTCGGAATGCCTGTGAACTGTTATCCAATACCGATCTTCCCATCGCAAGAATTGCCAGTTCCTGCGGCTATCAGAATCCCTTTGCCTTCTCGCGCGCTTTTAAAAAGGAAATCGGGCAGACTCCAAGCGAATACCGTTCGGAAAACATAGTCTCAACCGTTCTTCGGGAAAATACAAAATATCTGCCCTGAAGAACCTTCTGTACAATCATATTCTTTTCTTCTGCCGAATTCTATGACCTGATGATTCTTATACATTGCAGAATGTTGACTTTTCCTATGCGTTCCGTATAGAAAAAACGGGGAAGGATCGATTCCCAAAAGAACCGTTCCTTCCCCGTCTTTTTCTCATCTTTTATTTTCTTATCTTTTAAAATCACAGACTCAGAAGATAGTCGATCGCCCGAAGCAGCTCGCCTTTCTGCTTCGGCAATATTCCCTGTATCGTGAACTGGTCAAGGACCGTCGTATCCTCGAACAGACAATCCTTAACCGTGAGATTCTCGATCAGAAGCCGTTCCTCCCTCAAGATCTCCGCAGGCGTCATCTCCTCAAACCCACCTCTCCTGGCTTCTTCATAAAGAGGCGTATTCTCCCATAACTTAAGCTTCAGGCACCAGATATTGCGCGGGTGCACCTGGTTCAGCATACGCGCCGTCTCGATCGCGTGCAGCCGTGAAAAGCTTCGCCCTCCCAGTCCCGGAATGACGGTCACATAATAGTCGATTCCAACCTGATCAAGACGCCTAAGGGCTTCGATCACCTCAGCCGATGTGATCCCCTTCTTCCTCGCCTCTAATATAGAGTCGCTTCCGCTCTCAACCCCGATGTGAAGCGCCTGGATCCCTTCTCCGGCAAGCATCTTAAGTTCCTGATCCGATTTCCTCAGAATATCATCTATGCGGGAATACATCGCATACTCCCGAACCTTCGGCATAGACCTGCGTACCTCCTCTATGATGGCAAGAAGCCGCTCTGCACCCATGCAGAATGCATTCTCACCAAGGAAAAAAAGCCTGGTATCATCCGGGCGCAGCTGCGCAAGTATCTTAAGGTCATGCACGATCCGCTCCATCGGGTGAATCCGGAATGCATCCTTCGCAAAATCACAAAACGTACATTTATGCCAACTGCAGCCAAGAGACACCTCCAGCGCCGCCGTCGCCTGCTCATGCGGCGGCAGATAGATGGTATCATGTGTATAAATGGACTGGTATAATTCTTCACGTGTCATGGCGTATCTCCCTTAGATCAAACTAATATACTCCAAGTATATCGGATATCTTGGAGGAATTCAATGCCGTGTATTGTCTTACATACGATAATTTTGTATAATAATGCTTATCAGCCGATTTTATCCAATCAAAAAAGGAGCCGTGAAAGAATAGAAGTCATAAAAGCATTAGAGGAATTTGGATTATCTGAAAATTTTGACAAAGTAAAATACTGGTATGACGGATTCCGATACGGCAGCCGAAAAGACATCTACAATCCATGGTCTATCACAAAATATCTGGACAGCAATAAATTCGGCACATATTGGGCAAATACAAGTTCAAATACATTGGTAGGCAATTCATGTGTATTTCTGATACAATCACTTCAAATTATGGAGGTATTGCCTATGGATAAAAATGAACTTACAAAGACAGAACTCTGGACCAAACGTATCCAGGACTTTCATGAAAGTGGTTTATCCCAGAAAGAATGGTGTCAGGAGCATCAAATCCCGCAATCAACTTTTGGCTATTGGATCCGGAAGCAAACAAAAGAACAGCCAGATGAACCTGTTTTTGCAAAACTTCCTTCCCAACAGGAAATCTCATCTGATCTTTCAGTCAGCGGTGTGCCATTAATGGGCTGGCACAGGAAGATATCGAATTAAATGTTTATTCTTATCTGCAGTCCAAGATTGATTGGTATCAAATGCCCATAAAACTCGCCGGGATTGCAATATATGGAAGCCGGTGCAGGGGAATGGAAAAAGAAGATTCGGATCTTGATATAGTTGTAGAATATACAGGCAGTGAGAGAGAAGATGACTTATTCAACGCATTTAACGAAGATGGATTCATGATTGGTGGTGTTAAGGTAGATATTAATCCTATTACTGAAGAAAAAACTGGTACCTTGGGAGTTTATCTCCCAAGGGCAGAAGCGTTTTTGACAGAAAAGAGGAGTATCATTACGTTTACTGTTTCAGAATGCAGTGAGTTTCATGGTTTGGGAGAGTATCATGAAAATATAGAAAACATTGATAAAGCAATTTCTATTTTCAACAAAATACCACCAAGGCGTATGAATGGGATTCCAAGCATTGGCATCAATATTCATGCAGTAGGTACTGAGTCCTATGAGGATACTTCGATAGATATATTATGTGGCAGTATAGTAGACCTTGCGGTTCTGGACTATATGCCAGAGATTACGAACAACCATAAAGCGATAGCTGCTATTGAAGACATGATTGCAAGATTACCGAATGTAGAAGTGGCAGGCTCTTTGGAAAGGTAGAAAACGGCATAAAATGTTTTTATAGAACTGCTGGAATGTTTATGGTAAAATGATATTATTGAATATACAGCAGATGATTTTTAGATATTGTAATTCTGTTGGATATTCTAAAGGCTCACTGCCTTTTGATAAGGAGCGTGCTATATGGAGAAAAGTATGAACAAAAAGAAACTGCCAATTGGCATTGAAGCTTTTGATGAGATTTGTTCAGAAGATTTTTACTATGTGGATAAGACTGGCTTGATACGAGATTTTCTTGAAGCGTGGGGCAAGGTAAATCTGTTTACCCGGCCACGTCGGTTCGGTAAATCATTAAATATGAGTATGTTCAAGTCTTTTTTTGAAATAGGCTGCGATAAAACACTGTTTCATGGATTGGAAATTGCCGGGGAAACAGCGTTTTGTAATACTTATATGGGAAGGTTTCCTGTAATTTCGCTTACCTTGAAGGGAATAAATGGTGCTGACTATTCGACCGCAAGATCGTTGATGTGTTCGGTGGTTGGAAATGAAGCATTGAGGTTTTATGATCTGCTGATAAATAGCGACCAGTTAAATGATATTGAAAAAAAGCGGTACGAACAACTTATAAAAGTGGATACAAATAATACGGAAAGCTTTATCATGCCAGATTCCGTGCTGATGGGAAGCTTGAAAACACTTTCCACATTGCTGCAGAAACATTATGGTGAGAAAGTAATCGTCCTGATTGATGAATATGATGTACCGCTTGCCAAAGCAAATGAGCAAAATTACTATGAAAATATGATAATTTTAATGCGAAATATGCTTGAACAGGTGTTAAAAACGAATGATAGTCTGTATTTTGCAATTTTGACCGGGTGTTTGCGGGTATCAAAAGAGAGTATCTTTACAGGATTAAATAATACGAATATATTCTCCATCATTGATGAAGACTGTGATTCATATTTTGGATTCACGGACTATGAGGTGCGGGAATTGCTAGAGTATTATGAGTTGAGCGATAAATACGATGTCATGAAAGCCTGGTATAACGGATACCGGTTTGGGGATTCGGATGTATACTGCCCATGGGATGTGGTCAGTTACATTAATAAGCTCAGGAAAAAAAGAACTTTACCTCCGCAAGACTACTGGTCAAATACCAGTGGAAATGATATTGTAAGATATTTTATCGAAAAGGTGGACAACGGATTAGCTAAAAGTGAGATTGAAGCACTGGTTGCCGGTGAAATTGTAACAAAGGATATCCATATGGATTTGACTTATGACCACATCTATGATTCGATTGATAATATTTGGAGTGTTCTCTTTACTACCGGGTACCTGACGCAGAGAGGGAATCTGGGCGGGAAGCGCTATCAACTGGCAATACCGAATATGGAGATCCGAAATATTTTTACAGAGCAGATTATGACAATGTTTAAAGAAAATACCAAAAGAGACGGTAAAAAACTGCAGGAATTCTGTGAAGCTTTAGCGTCAGGGGATGCTGGCAAGGTGGAACATCTATTTAATGAGTATCTGAAACAGACAATTAGTATCCGTGATACTTTTGTCAGAAAACCTACTAAAGAAAACTTTTATCATGGTATTCTGCTAGGAATTCTCGGTTTTAAGTCCGATTGGTATGTAAAATCAAACCGGGAAACGGGCGATGGTTTTGGCGATATCATTGTCAGAATTGAAGATAAGGGTATAGGAATGATTCTTGAAATTAAATATGCTGAAAATGCATGTTTTTCCTCAGAATGTGAAAATGCCATGAAACAAATTGAGAGTAGGGACTATACGGCAGAATTTAAAGATATTGGATTCCATAAGATTTATAAGTATGGAATCGCTTGTTATAAGAAAACATGTAAAGTGATATTTAAAGAAGATGAAGTAAGGAGAAAAAATGAAGGACGAAACTCGTTATATTGTGTAAGTAGGAAATAATCCGTACCTGTTCATAAATCTACGCATTTGGTAAAATATTCCTTAAAGATGAATGGAGATTCATCCGTACTTTGACAAAAAAATCCACCTAACAGTTTCTGCTAAGTGGATGTCCCCTCTGGTCGTTTGGTACGACAGTTTTCCGGTATTGTTTCTGACCAGGGCAATAGTGGAAGAATGTCTTCTTTTGTCGGAAATGGAGCCAAATCTTTCATCTTTTCCAATATGTAGGCCAGATAATTATAGGGCTTGAGTCCGTTCAGGATCGCCGTTTCTGTTATGCTGTATACGGTTGCGCTGGCCTCTGCTCCTTTGATACTCTTGGAAAACAGCCAGTTGCGGCGTCCTACCGCAAAGTTCTTAATGGCTCTCTCAGCGACCGTATTGTCGATACTCAAATGTCCGTCATCCAAGTATCTTCTTAAGTATTGTTCCTGGTTTATCATGTACAATACCGCTTCTCCTATTTTCGATGACCTGTCTACTGCATCCTCCAGGGAATGCAGCCACTCAAATAAGGCATCTAAAAGCGGTTTTGACTGCTTTTGACGCTCGGTATATTTTTCCTCCGGCGATTTGCCGCGGATCATTTCTTCTATCTTATAGAGCATGCCGATCCGCTCCATTGCCTGATATGCAGTTGTTTCTTTCAGCTGCTCTTTGGTGAAATCCTTTTTCAATGTTGTAAGGGCTTCATCAAAGCGCCGCCTTGCATGGACCATGCACCCTGTCACGGTGATCTTCTCCGGGAGGCTATGGTACGCCTGATATCCATCACAGGTAAGATAACCCTCAAATGTATCTCCCAGAAACTCCACCGGGTGGTAGCCGCCCCGGGTTCTCTCATACTGGAAGAGTACCATTCTCGGAGATCCGCTGTTCTCATCCGTAAGATATACCCACATCCAGTTCTGCGTCGTACCTTTCTGCTCCGGTTCGTCTATGACCTGGATCCGTGTCTCGTCGCTATGGACATACCTACCGCAAAGGAATTCCTCCTTCATCAGGTCATAGACCAGCTGGAGATACCGCCCGGCACACAGGATGATCCAGTTTGCCATCGTTTTGGTTGACAGATTCAGATCGTACCGCGCGAATTCCCGCTCCTGGCGTGCAAGCGGCATCCCATTTACATATTTGGCATTCATGATACCTGCAACCAGGGATGGTGTGGCGACACTCCCTTTCATAAGTGCCTGGGTCTTCTCTGGCCGCTGCATTTTTCCGCATTTTGGACAGCAGTAAATATAGGTGACCTCTTCTACGACTTCGAAACGGACCGGTATAAATTTCAGATATTTTACTTTCTCTGTCGTCACTACTTTGTATTTCGTCCCGCATTCCGGGCAGAACCGTTCTTGCCCTTCCAGCTTATGTTCGATCACCTCTGTCGTCTCAAAAGAAGAAAGATCTTCTTCCTTTTTTCCAGCAGGTTTTTTGCGTTTGTAAGATTTCGGATGGATCTCTTCCATTTCCGGTTCCGCTGCATTCGGATCCGCTTCCTGCTCTGCTTCATTGAACAGATCCATCTGCGTATATCCATCCGCGTACTTTTCACTGGAGGCACCAAACTGTTTCCGCCAAGCAAGCGTCAGCCTGTCAGAAAGCAGCGCATTCATGAACTCCAGCTCCTTCTTTTTTTCCGTCAGGAGCTGGATCTTAGTTTCCTGCTTTTGCTGATGCGCCTGCATGGTTGTAAACAGTGTGATCATATTTTCTTTACTCATTTCCTGTAATTGTTTCTTAGAAAAAAGTGGTTCCATAGTCCGGTGCTCCTGATTGTTTTAAGCTAAGAAAAGAATACCATAAAACCGTGCTGTTTTCGAGGGGAAATGCGTCAGAAAAACAGAGGAAAAATTGCTGAAAATCCTGAGATTTTCAGCTTTTTGCGAATTGACAGACTCCGTTTTTGGCTAGATAACAATCTTGGGATGATGCTCCTTAAAAGCTCCCTTGGGCTCCAGGGATAATCCGTCACACAGCCAGTGTATTTCTTTTAACGTAACTTTTTTCAACTCATCTGGTGTATCCGGCCAGTGAAAGGAATGATGGTCCAGCCGCTTCATTAAGATCCAAAATCCTGACCCGTCCCATTGGAGGATTTTGATTGATGTGCGTCTGCGATTACAGAAGGCAAACATACAACGGGAATACGGATCCAGATGGAATTTTAGTTTTATGATAGCCGCCAATCCCTGGCAGCTCTTTCGTAAGTCCGTGACACCACATGCAAGATACACAGTTGTTCCACCAGCCAGATCAAGCTCCTGACACCATTCTTTCTGGGATAAACCACTTTCATGAAAGTCCTGGATAGGTTTTGTCCAGAGTTCTGTCTTTGTAAGTTCATTTTTATCCATAGGCAATACCTCCATAATTTGAAGTGATTGTATCAGAAATACACATGAATTGACAGATATGGATTATTTCCTACTTACCTAAAAAAGGGACTGCATTTTTCGGCAGTCCCTTCATAATCTCAAGCTAAGACAACTGTTCCTAATATCTTCACACCACGATCCAGCGCCAGTCTTCTCTCCTTCATAATAAACTGTGATTCAGACGCTCGTTTCTTCTCCAGGAACAATATCCCATCGTAATCTTCCAGCTTCCTGAGCGCGTCTGCCTGAAATACGATCTGTGTATAGTCCGACAGAGTAATCCCCTCTATCTCTGAAACTAGCTTCGCATACAGAGAAGCTACTTCTTTCTCCGGCATTGTCCCGGCAAGCATGATCTTCTTCACTTCATTCTCTTTGCCCGCCTTAGTGACCGCCGCCTGCACATTCGCTGCCGCAAGCTTCACCTGCTCTTCGAATCCAAGCTTCCCATACGCGCCTTCCTCTAACCGGATGATCCACGCGTCTATTTTTCCAAACCATCTCTTCTCCGTACCGGAATCTCTGACCATTCCAAGCATCGGCATACCGAATTCCTCCGCGAATCCACCTGTACTCTGCAGCCGTCCGCTCATAATATACAGCACTGCAAGTACAAAACATGCAAAGAATCCGCCGAGAACAATCCCGACCACCGCATATTTCGCACCGGAGATCACCGGATTCGCCAAGGCTCCCTGCGCCTCCTGTGTTCCCGCAGAAGACGCGTCTGCTCCTTCTTCGGTTTCCAGGCTCATAGCCGCGTCCAGTTCCGTCTGTAAGGTCTGCAGATTCCTGATCCCTTCCACATACGCCGCTCTTATAGACGTCTGATAACTCTGCAGTTCAGCATCCGACCGTTCGGACTGTACTGAAGCAAGTAACTTAAGACTATGCTTCGCTACATCATTCTTCAGCTGAGTGCTGTAATCCCCGATGATCTTCTCCGCCTCTTTCAGATAGGAACCGCATAACTTATCATCCGGCATTCTGATCTGAATCTGGAAGACCATTTCCTCGGGACGGATCACTTGGTTGTCCTCTAGCCTGTACGCTTCTCTCTCACTGTTACTGAACGTAACCAGATAACGCAAATCTTCTATGGAGATCTCTTTGTTCTTCGCATGCAGCTCTTCCGCCATCCTTCCGTCCAGGATAAACGCACGGTAGGAGGCAAGCAAGCTGTCCAGATGATCGCCGCCGTCTATATAATAACTCAGCGTTCCTGTTGAAACGTGGTAGGAATCTATCTGCATGACCGCAGACTCGTCCAGATATTCCTTCTGGCTCTTTAAGTTCTGTCGACTTTCCCATAATGCACGCTTGTAGGACTCAACGGACTGCGTATAGATGTCGGAGGCTTCTACATCAGTCTCACTCATATCAGCCGCATTGGCCCCGGGTTCATCCTTGCCGGCAGCATCTGACTTCGCGGCGTCTCCTGCCGCAGCGGTTGATTCAGGCTGATCCAGGGATTTTTCCTTCTGGCTGATCGCCTGATTGCTCCTGACCGTCGCCAGATACTTATACGCTCCTGCCAAAACGCCCATGATCAGCATAAACAGAAGAATGTATCTCCAACGCTCCATGCAGTAAAAAATTAAATCTGTTAAACTGATTTCCTTTTCCCTCGTCTCTTGTTGCTCGTTCATGATTGGTTCTCCTTTGATTCTTAGCCTTTCTTTATTCTTTTGAATATATAGTTAATATTAATCATTATATTAACCTGAATTCCTCTGCATATTCCTTTTTTCGATATTTGCCTGAATTGACCTGATATTTTAATTCAACTTGATTCATTCTCATGACGGCAGACGACTAATGCCCTCCGCCAAATGATCTTTTAGATATGCATTTACTGGCTTATTTGAATTTCTTTCGCAAATTGGTCGATAGATTCCGCTTTCGCCGCCATTTTGAGCCACGTGCTTAAAGTATTCAAATCCATTTCCCCCTCAAGCTGTGTCTTTAAGGCTTCCGGTATGCTTCCCAAATCTTCTAGTAGTTCTATGATCGCATCCACTTTCCCTTCTGCTTTTCCTTCTGCTTTTCCTTCTTTTCGCTCATTCCTAAGCAACTCTTCAAATAACATATAGCGTTCCTCCATCTTTCGGCTTGCCTTAACATGCCGTACGGACTCCTGAAGTCTTGATACGAAACCATCCTCAAAATTTCCTGTACTTGCTTCAAGGTCTGCTCCTACATATTCGAGAAATCTTACCAATTCTTCCGAAACTTCTTCTTCATTCTCTCCACGAGTGCTTAGACAGATTGTATGTGATCCATCATCAAAGCTTAAACCGTCACTCTGTATACAGCAATTTTCGATATTATACATATACTTCTTTTTGCCGAACGGATCATAATCACATATAAAAATCACATATGTCTCCGGCAACTCTGAATAATCTGTTCCGCTCAATAATAGTTCCGCAGTGATCTGGCTGTGGTAGTACCTTGAGCGCCTGGGCAAAGCTGGCTCTCTGCTCACCTGCATCTCCACGTTGTAACGAGTATTTTTCTCGTCCTTCGCATAAACGTCAAGACGCACGCCCCGGTATTCCGGATGATAAATGATGCTTCTCTCCTTGCTCACTTCCACACGCTCAATTGACACTCCAAGAACCATCTGTAAAAACGGCTTACAGTTATCTTCATCTGCCATAACCGCACCGAACATGAAATTGTCTTTGATTGTAAGTTCCTGTAATCTCTTCTTTTTACTCATATAACCCTCCACGTATGCAGAGGAATCCTTATATTGGATTATATCATGCGGGACTTTTATATTCAATGCATTTATTTGTTACCTATGATTTTATTTCAACATAACAGTTCAAGGAAAGGATCTCATAGCGGTCTTCCTGGGTATAATACGCTACCATTTCATCCGCATTAATATCTGTATCCTTGCATACTTTGATAATAAAAGTCTCAGCCCGATCGCCCTCAATTCTTTGT
Source organism: Dorea sp. 5-2 (assembly GCF_000403455.2). GTDB lineage: Bacteria > Bacillota > Clostridia > Lachnospirales > Lachnospiraceae > Sporofaciens. The sequence goes on from NZ_KE159794.1 coordinate 126,938, forward strand.
GTTAATACCGGAACCAGCCAACTGACAGAATAACATATAATAACAATCAACAACAGGATTTCTTGAAAACCATGCTCTATGGCAAACACTTTATCTTTTAACAACTTATACGATTTCCCATATCTGCCTTCGTCCATGTCTTCTCGTTTCCCTATGAAGATCATTTCATACCTATAAAAAATGAGACATGCATAAATCAAGGAATATATTACAATCACAGGAACCATAACCAAGAATACCATATAGACATGTTGGTGAAAATGCTGTGACAACGAATAAAAAAACAGAAGCGCAAACGAAAGACAGACAAAATAATTAAGTTTTATAGTCAACGGCAGATTATGTATATAGCAATATATAGAATAGCATACAATTGAGACTACAGAAAGAGAAGAAAAGAAAAATGCATGAAATAAATGCAACATATTTAATTTCTGATTCAGCCATTTTGTATCTGCATCATGATCAGGCAATTCTTTATGCTGCTCTATGCTTTGGTAATTTATAGGAAAACCAAATATCCCCGGAACATTGCTACTTTTCGCATATTCATAGCAAAAGTATACAGGTAAAGCGTAGTAATAGCAGGCGGCACTAAACACACTGCTGAAATCGCTTTATCATACATCTCCTGCGCCGTCTCTTTCTGCCGCTGCACCAAAAGACAGATAATAAAAAACACAGTGATCAAAATTCCACCTAAACAGATTGCCGAGTAATATGTGCTTACATTTTCATACTTTTCAACCTGCCTTGTGTATTCAATGATTAGTTGAACAATTTCACCTACTTCTGTTTTCATCCATTCACTCTCCCGTCCCGGTAATCCATATAGTTAACGACATTCATTTTTTCTCCATACAAAAGAATCTACAATTCTCGTATATGACTGTATAATCTTTACTACTTTAGCGCTGACATTCGAATCCGTATAGTCCGGAACCGGAATAGCAAATGCTCCGTCTTTATTCATTTCGACAGCTAATTCTATTGCTTGAATCAATCCTGCTTTACCTATACCTGATAATACAAAACAACCTTTTTCAAGCGCTTCTGGTCTCTCCGTACTGGTTCTGATACATATTGCCGGAAATGATCTGCTAATTGAAGTAAAAAAGCTTGACTCTTCCGGCAATGTACCTGAATCAGAAATAACAGCATATGCATGTATCTGCAGACTATTATAATCATGGAATCCCAGCGGTTCATGAGCGATCACCCGATGATCTAATCGGAATTTTTCATCTCTTTCCATCAGTTCCAACATCTTACGGCTTCGTGGATGGCAGGAATACAGAACAGGCATATCATATTTCTCTGCCATTGCATTTATGGCATGGAACAGGGATAAAAAATTCTTCTCTGTGTCTATGTTTTCTTCCCTGTGGGCAGACAGTAATATATACTCCTTTGGCGTCACAGATACACCAGTTTCTATACTCAATCTCCTGTGTATATCTGAATTTAAGATTTCATCCAGATTATTTGTCAGCACTTCTGCCATCGGCGAACCTGTAACATATGTTCTTTCTTTCGGAAGCCCGCATTCCGCAAGATATCTTCTCGCATGCTCCGAATATGCAAGATTTACATCACTGATGATATCCACAATCCTTCTATTCGTCTCTTCTGGCAAACATTCATCTTTACATCGGTTTCCGGCTTCCATATGAAATATTGGAATATGCAGGCGTTTTGCACTAATCGCTGATAAGCAGCTATTTGTATCTCCAAGCACCAACAAAGCGTCCGGAGAGATCGCATGCATGAGTTTGTAACTTGATGCTATAATATTTCCCATAGTCGAACCAAGATCATCGCCTACCGCATTCAAATATACTTCCGGATCATCCAGTTTTAAATCCTTAAAAAAAATGCCATTCAGGCTATAATCATAATTCTGTCCTGTATGGCATAAAATCGTATCAAAATATGTCCTGCAGCTCTTGATCACTTCTGATAAACGGATAATCTCGGGTCTTGTACCAACAATGATTAAAAGCTTTAGTTTTCCATTATTTTTCCAATGGATATTGCTGTAGTCTGTTATATTATTCATTGTTTTTACTCCACCTTCCTAATATAGGGTATCTGGACAAAGATACTTTTTCAAGCACTCTGCAACATATTCTACGTCTTCCCTTTCCATATAAGGATGTATCGGCAAAGACAATATTCTTCTACATATTTCCTTCGTATTACTCAATTCATCAAATACCAAATAATTATCCAAAAATGCTTTTTGCTCATGCATAGGTTTTGGGTAATATACCATCGTAGGTATATCGTCCCGCTTCAAATTTTGCTGTAATTCTTCTCGCTGTATATTTTCAGGCAATAAAACACTATACTGTGCCCAACTAGAATAAAACCCTTCTTTTATAAAAGGTGTTTTGACAACATCTTTCAATATCTCTGTATATTGTGCCGCTGCCTGGTTGATTTTTTCAAGTTCATATTTCTCAAATGCCTTTAACTTTGGAAGCAAAATAGCCGCTTGAAGCGTATCAAGACGAGAGTTCATCCCAATGCGGATGTTATCATATTTACAGCTTCCTTTCCCATGTATCCGTATAGAGCGTAAATATTTCTCTATATCATCATTGTCAGTAAAAATAGCCCCTCCGTCTCCATAGCACCCTAACGGCTTTGCCGGGAAAAAGGATGTTGTAGAAATATTGCCGAAAGAACACGCTTTCTGACCTTCTATTTCACCTCCGAATCCCTGTGCTCCATCTTCTAAGATCATAAGATTGTATTTTTCTGCAATCTTTCTAATTGATGGATAATCCGCTGGTTGTCCAAATAAATCTACAGCTATAATTACTTTAGGCGTTAAATATCCTTCCTCTATTACACATTGGATCGCATTTTCCAAACTGTGCACAGAAATATTAAAGGTGTCCTTATCTATGTCTACAAAAACAGGAGTTGCTCCGGCATAAGATACAACTTCTCCAGAAGAAAAAAAAGTAAAATCCGGCACAAATACAGCATCTCCTTCTCCAATCTTCCATGCCATCAATGCCAACGATAGCGCATCTGTTCCATTAGCGCAAGTAATACAATGTTTTGCTCCTACATATTCTGCCAATTTACCTTCTAATACATCTACCTGTCTTCCGCTGATAAAATTACAATCTCGAATTACGGTTTTCATACCTTCTCGAATTTCGTCTTCTATCATCTCATACTGTTTTTTTAAATCTCTAAATTCCATCACTTTTCTCCTGCATATACTCACCTACTGATTATATATTCAACATATTGTGTCCTTATTTCGTATTCCCATCACATCAACTTTACCTATTATTTTAGCCGGAACACCTGCAACCAGTGCATAATCCGGCACATCTTTTGTTACAACCGCTCCTGCCGCTATCATTGAATACTTCCCTATCACATTTCCGCATACAATAGTTGCATTCGCCCCAATACTGGCTCCTTCTTTTATTAATGTTCTCTTATATCCCGCTTTTCCTTTTGGGTATCTGGCACGTGGACTCAAGTCGTTAGTAAATACACAAGACGGACCACAAAAAACACCATCTTCAAGTTCTACCCCTTCATATATAGATACATTGTTCTGCACTTTACATTCATTTCCGATAATAACATTATTAGAAACATTGACATTTTGACCAAACGAGCAATTTTCTCCAATCTTTGCACCTTCTTGAATATGACAAAAGTGCCATATCTTTGTCCCTTTTCCAATTCTTACGTTTTCGTCTATATAACTGCTTTCGTGTACAAAATAATCCATCAAACCTCTCCTATTGCTCCAGTACCTACATAATATTAGTTACTTTATCTAAATGTTCCCTCCATATCAACACTTGCAAATCTTTCCAAGGGTAACTTTATTGGTCTTTTCTCTTTCTGACTTTTATATATTGCCAATACTAATTCCAAAGCATTTCTTCCAGCCACAGCATTTACATATGGTTCTCTATTATTTTCAATCGCATCTATTACATCCGCATATAGACTGCTATGACCATTTCCATAAACATTGCTGGTAATTTCTTTTAATCCGATATTCCTACTATCCTCTCCTGTTTCATCCGAAAATTCCCAAACATCAATATTATTCGTAGACTTCCCACCTATTTTAACCGTCCCTTTTTCGCCAAATAAGTATAACGTCTCTTCTAAATTTTGTGGATATACATTGGTTGTTCCCTCAATAGTTGCAATTGCGCCGTTTTTAAATTTTACGACTGCCATTCCAACATCTTCCGCCTCTAAATAATTGTGAAATTGCTGTCTGGTTTGTCCATAAACTTCTTCTACTTCATCTCCCATCATCCAACGCAACAAATCTATCCCGTGAATACATTGATTCATTAATGCTCCACCGTCAGACACCCATTTCCCCCTCCAAGAAGCTTGCGTATAATACTCTTCATTTCGATTCCATCGTACATGAACCGACCCATGTGATAACCGTCCAAAACGTCCTGCTTCTAACGCTTTTCTCATTTCCTGGACTGCAACATTAAATCGGTTCTGATGACAGGCAGAAACCTTTACTCCATGCTTATGCGCAAGATCAATAATCTTATTCGCATCTTCAATACTCATAGCGATCGGTTTTTCAACAATACAATGGATACCATGTTCGATACAAAATAGTGCAATCTCTGCATGACATCCGCTCTCTGTTGCAATCGCTACTAAATCCAACTCATTTTCTTGAATCATTTTCTTATAGTCTGTATATCTCTTGATCGAGGTCTTATCTTCCAAATTATACTTTATTAATAATTTCTCCATTTGCTCCATCTCAAGATCACAAATAGCAGCTAATTCTAAATGATTACTCATGGCTGCCTTTATGTGATTTACCGCAATACGTCCACACCCTATTAATGCATATTTCATATTCTTATCGCTCTCTTTCCTCTTCTAAAGTACTTCAATATTCTCCCTATTTTTAATATCTTTCATGACATTTTTAGTATCAAAAATATTTTTAGCATGTTTTTGTAGCATAACATAATCCACATTCGAATGTGCTGCAGTAATTATCAACAAATCATATTTTTCAACTTGTTCCGGCTTAATATTTTGCTTTCCTTTATGTATTTTCCCTTGATATTTATATTCTGAGATCCATGGATCATAAAATTCCACAAGAGCACCGGATTCTTCTAAGATTTTTATTACCTCCAACGCGGGACTTTCCCGATAATCATCAATATTTTGCTTATATGCTACACCCACTACCAATATCTTAGCCATCTTTAATGATTTTTCATATTTATTAAGAATTCTAACAGCCCTTCCCACACAATATTCTGGCATCTTATCATTAATGCTCATGGAGCTCTCAATCATGGATGTATGAAATCCATACTCTCTGGCTTTCCAGGAAAGATAATATGGATCCAAAGGAATACAATGCCCTCCAAGTCCTGGTCCTGGATAAAATGCTTGAAAACCATAAGGTTTTGTTTTTGCCGCCTCAATTACTTCCCATATATTTATACCCATACGATCACATAACATAGCCAATTCATTTATCATACCAATATTAACATTGCGGTACGTGTTTTCTAAAATTTTCTCCATTTCCGCAATTGTCGGTGATGATACTTCTTTTACTTCCCCCTCTAAAACCGACCTGTACATAGCTGCAATAACTTCCGTAGCATCTTTCCCTACACCCCCTACCACTTTGGGGGTATTTTTGGTTTTATAAATAATATTTCCCGGATCCACCCTTTCCGGAGAAAAACCCAAATAAAAATCTACACCACATTTCAAACCCGATCCCTCTTCAAGAATTGGTTTTACCAGATCCTCCGTAGTTCCTGGATAAGTTGTAGATTCTAAAACAACAATTGTTTTTTTTGTTAAATACTTTGCAATTTCCTCTGCAGAATTTTTAACATAACTAATATCCGGCTGTTGATGTTTATCCAACGGAGTAGGAACACAAATTGCTATAAAATCAACATTTTTAACAAAACTAAAATCAGTTGTTGCTTCTAAATTTCCACTATCAACTAAATTGACCAACTCCCTATCTACAACATCTCCTATATAATTCTGCCCTTTGTTCACCATATCAACCTTTTGAAATTGAACATCAAAACCAATTGTTTTATACCCTGCTTTTGCCTTTTCTACTGCTAACGGTAATCCAACATACCCAAGACCAACTACACCTACCACAATAGATTTATCACTGATTTTTTTTAACATGTACTCTTTCATTTAATTCATCTTCCTTTCTTATCCGTCACTTTATAATCTAATAACTTCCATACTTTTTTATTATTTTCATCAACAATATCGCAATATTTTTTACATCCTGTTTCAAATGTTTTAAAATCTAAATTATTATACCAAGCAAATAATTCGTCTGGTAATCTTTCCATATGTTCTTCGTCAATTCCATATCCAAATCCATATTTTTGAGCTATCTCATACCATTTTCCATAATTATCAGAAATTACTGGGATCCTCAATTGTGGGCCATAACTTTCTTTTACTCCTATGGCGTCAGTAACGCTGTAATTCGTCTTTCCATATGCAGAAAAGATAATATCTGTTTCGTTCAGATATTTAGATGTTTCATTTGCAGGAAATGTACCTTTAGTTTCTATATTACAGATTTTATTTTGAGATATATAATGCTGTATTCTTTCCGCACCATCTCCATAAAATCGTATCAAATATCTTTTATCATTTGCTAATACCTTAACAACTTTTATAAAAAAATCATAATATTGATTTATTAATCCCATATAAGTAATGATCAAAGGTTCATTTTTCAAATTCTTTAAATTTTCTTTTGATTTACTATTTTTGAGTGTAGCATAATCTTTATTTAATAATATTAATGAATTTTTATGTGAAAAAATTAGTCCTCCTGGTGCAGGCACAGTATAAAACTGAGCATACTTTATTGTTTTTTGCTCTATCATATATAAAATTTTTCCAATTTTTAGCGTTTTAAAAATATCAATATCTCTGATATTGATACAATAATTCCCCTTATACCTTTTTTTTAAATAATTTCCAAAAAGAATACCTGTATTTTCTCCCCACACAATAATATATGAATATTTGTTTTCATTCATCTTTCTAACTGCATATTCTCTAAATTGCAGCATTGGAATAACTTTTTTTATCTTCGATTGGTATGTTGAGGAAATCCATTTATATGCATAAATCTGGCAAGGATATTCAATTATCGAATCACTTCCATATCGATTTGTACAAACAATATCAAATTCTATATTATTATTATATAAATAGTAATAATAGTAACCCGCAGCGGTCATATGTCTTAGATCTGCAATTGCTAAAATCAAAACTTTTTTTCTCATTTTTCCTCCAAAAAATAATTGTAAATTTTTATTTTATAATTTTAAAATATTTTAAAAGTAATATATAATGATTTTTATTTTTTAATATCATTAATATAAATAGAATTGCCGAAAAGATACTTGCTTTATGTATATCAAGTATTATCAGCACCACAAAATATAAACCTATAAAAATCAATTCACAAAAGCCTATAAAGTTTGTTTGTATATTAAGTATATTCCGTATTGTTATTTCTGAAATAATCGTTCTAAAAATTAAAAGAAAAGCAATCAAATATACACTCATCAACAAATTCTTCAACCAATAAATAAATACAAATGAAAAAACACCACTTATCAATAATGTCAACAAATTAATATACAATAATTTTTTTTGTTCTTCTAAAGTCTTAAAATAAGAATTACATATTATAGCCATTTTGCATTCCATCATACAACTTGGTAATAAAATACAAAAATATATAATACTATCTCTATAATCGGGTAACCAAAATTGAATAAACAAACTTATAGGGGAACCTGCTATTAATAATCCTAACAATCCCAAAACAGAAAATTCATCAACCCATCTGAATATTTTTATCAACGATGATGATGTCATTGTTTTTAAAAAAGGGAACAACACAAGACTGACCATATTCATAAATGACAAGACTATATTTAATATACTTAATGCCAATGAAACTTTCGAAAACACTTCTATATTCCAAACATCTTCTATACAGAATCTAACTATTCCTACAATAAGATTACTCGCTATCCCTGCAACAACAATTGGATATCCTGATCGAATATTGTCTATGCATTCTTTCACCCCCACCATTGATATTTTAATTTTACTTTTGATTACATTTCTAAATATAAATAAAACATAAATCAACACTGCTGCTCTGGCTAAAATATCCGCCAAAATATAATACCTATAATTTTCTTCTCTCTGTAATAACAAAAAAATTGTACAAACAAAGAAAACTGTTCTTTCACAAATTGTTGCCCTAGAGTACTCCCTAAAATCTCCCACTGCCTGTATTGTAAGAAGAAGAAAATTTTTAGGCGTATATAAAAGCAAAGCAATTACTGTAAAAATCAGCACTTCCTTTTTATCTATATCACTAACCGCTATATTTAAAACTACAACAGCTATCCCAACCAAAACCAAAATATAGATAGACAATAATTTAAATTGTTGCGAATATTTATTTTTATCTAAATCAGAATATTGTTTACCTCCAAACTTCAAATATACACCATCACATAATCCCAAATGGAACAATCCTAAATATCCTGTATACAAAACATATAATTGCCAATATCCATATCCTCTAATATTTAGAAATCTAGGTAAAAGCAACATTACTATCATTGAAATAAATAAAGAAAATCCATTTGCAAAAAACGTATAGATTACATTTATAATAAATCTATTTATTCGATTCATTTATGATCATTTTCACTCCCTGTATAAAACTGTCTTTACTAAAATAATTCAAATATACTTCATATGCTCGGTTTATCATATCATTTATTCCACTGATCTCCATCTTAGACATATTCATAACAGCCTTAGCCATTTCTTCAGGTTCATTTTTTACACAGAGGATATCATTCTCACAATCGAAAAATTCTCTCAGTCCATTTGAATATCCTGTTATAATCGGCATTTTAAATGCTGTTGCGTCTACTACTTTATTTGCAACAACATTTTTTGCCTTCAAAGAATCTCCAAAAATTCCCAAACTAATATCACAACAATCCGAAACAATTTTTTCCCACTTTTCTAAATCCCCCCATATATCCGGAAATAAAACAACATCATTGAGTGCTTCATCTTGAACTATTTTTTTATAAAGAAGCTTATACTTATTATCAGGACCAAAAATCAACAGACGAAATCGTAAAGAACTCGATTTTAGTATCTTAACTGTTTCTATTATTTTTTCAACTCCTTGCAGAGGTATAAAAGTACCTGTCCAACACAAAGTAAGTATTGAATTTTTCTTATAATAATATGGTAATTTTGCTTTAGGCTTTTCACTTCTGTATAATCGTAAAATTGCATAATTGATTTTTTCTTTGTTTAACTTTATTGAAGAAATAAAATGCATTGCCTCAGATTCATTAAGGAATATAATTGGATCTGAAAAAATCATAGCAAAATAATCTCTCAAAAAATGCCGTATAGCAATAGGATTATATTTTTTATATTTTTTATAATCATTAACTGTTGTATCATACAACGGTGCATATATATCACATATCATTCTTTTCTTTAAAATTTTGCATATAAATGTTTTATATATTTTATGCATCATTGGAGGAATATAAACTGCATCAGATAAATAAAAATTTTTATACTTATTCCCTGATCTGTCTTCTGTTACAATGTATCCTTGCTCTTTTAAACATTCCTTTATCGTCAAAACCCTGTCATTTCCATCATAATTTCCCCAAACAAAAATTTTTTTACTCATTTATGAACTCCTAATATTTATTACTTAACCAATCATAGAAAATATTATTATTCAATATGTATTCACTCTGAAGTGGACCTCTATATTTGTAAATAATACCATATTTCCATACCATACAAAAAATGATCAATAGTACTATATAGATTAAAAAACTTATACATTTTTTTCGCTTCCAACCAACTCTCTCTCTAGCATAAAGGGTTCCATTATCTAAATCCTCACCCGTTTTTCTTATAGGCCTTAAGGAATGTTCATGCTTCCGTAAATAATAGTTGTCAATTGTTAATCCAAACAATATATAATTTATAAATGAAAAATTTCTAAAGAGTCTATAAAAAGTCAAATCTATCATTAAAAATGGAAATGTAATAAATCCATATACATTTATAATCAATATCTTTTTTGCAAACTGCTGCACATTGATACTAACATCGCATTTTTTTAAATTCCGATAAGATACCACTACTAAAAGAATATTTATCATTTGCATTATATAAGTTATCAAAAAACCAAAATTAATATCCTTTGATTCGAAATACATCAATTTCTCTGAATTCTTTCCAAATAATTCGGTACATATTTCATACAAAAAGGGAATTTGCTTATTATTAAAAAAAGCAACTAAACTAAATGCAAAAGAAAATAAGACAATAGAAATAATTACTTTCTTATTTTGAAATCTTCTATCATTAATAAATACTAATGGTATATAAGCTAATGCTAAAGATTGAAACGAAGCTGCAATAAATAGGCATAGCAAAAAAACAGCTCTTCTATTTTCCAACAGCTTAACTATTGCAAAAGTCATCAAAGTTGCCATAATGAAATTTCTTATCTGATTAATATCATAAAAAACTAGAATTGGATAATATAGAGCGAAAAAAATATGTACATTATCTACCGTTTTAATAAACAAGTAGAAAATCAAAGTATAGCAAACTATAGCAATAAATAACAAAAAAATATGATAATGAATATTATTTTGTGCAAAAACATTTGCGACAATACGATAACCTATCTCAAATTCACTAAAATCCCTTTCCATGTACGGTTCTAGATATCCATGATAGTCATTATTCAACGTACTTCCTGCAAACAGAATTATTGTGTATATATATGAAGCAGTTGCTAAAATTTTTGATCGCTTATTGACAACCACTAATATAGCATTCATAATTAAAATTATATAATAAATTGTTTCCATCTATTTTCTTCCCCATCTTTTAATTATGAGCCAAATATGCTACCCACAATTTTCTCCTTATGTTCCATAAGATTTCTTTAAGTAAAAATAATTATTTCATTCTACTTAAATGTTATTTTCAAAAATCCCACTATTAATTAAAATACTTTCTTCCGGAAAGTTGATTAATACAGCATTCTCTTCTCCATAATATACAAACAAACTCCCCGCCGCCGCTGCATGTGCCTTCCCTTCAGACAGTACTTTCTTAAAATCTAATACCTCACCTGCTCCTCCACACGCAATTACCGGAATAGACACTGCCTCAGCCACACTCTTTACTAATTCCAGATCATATCCCTGCATCGTTCCGTCACGGCTTATTGAATTCAACAGTATCTCTCCTGCTCCCAATGCTTCTGCCTGCTTCGCTAGCATGACCGGGTCTTTACCAGTCTTTTCCTTTCCATCACAAATATAGCAATTCTTTTTCCCTAATAACTCTGTTTTAACATCTATAGATACCACAATACTCTGGCTCCCTGCATAATGTGCCGCTTTTGTGATCAATCCAGGTTCACGATAAAAGGCAGTATTCAAAACCACTTTTTCATATCCCATATGAAAGATCTGCTGTATTTCTTCCAATGACGTAATCCCGCCTCCATAGCTTAACGGCATAAATGCTTCACTCGCAACATCCCTGATATAATCCATCTGCGGCCCTCTTTTTTCTAAAGATGCTGTAATATCCAAGATGCATAACTCGTCCACACCTTTTTCATTAAATATCTTAACCGCATTGATTGGATCGCCAAGGTATCGCGGATTTTTGAATTTTATTGTTTTAACAAGATCCCTCATCCCTGTAATCAGCAGGCATGGTATTAATCGCGGTCTTAAGTACATATCCTTAAACCCTCCGGACAAAATTCTCTAATAACTTCATTCCAAACCGATGGCTTTTCTCCGGATGGAATTGAAATCCATATATATTCTCATTCTTAACTGCTGCTGCAAACTCATGTCCATATGCACATGTCATCAATATGTTCTCTTTTTTCTCACATATCGCATAATATGAATGGACAAAGTAGAATCTCTGCATTTCTTCGAGGCCTTCTAAAATCCTGTCTTTCTGCTGGAAATTCACGATATCCCATCCCATATGAGGAATCTTAAGCAACGTAGGCTCTTCAAACCTGAAACGGACATTGGTAAAAGGAATCAATCCTAATCCCTCCTCCTGCCCCTCTTCGCTCTTATTTCCCAACAATTGCATTCCCAGGCATATACCCAAAAACGGGATCTTTTTTTCTAATGTTACTCTTCGGATAACATCAACCAGGTCCTTTTCCCTTAAGTTCTGAATCCCATGATCAAAAGCGCCTACTCCAGGAAGTATAATCTTATCTGCTTCTTCCAACTCATTCCTTTTATCAGTCACAACAGCTTCTTCACCTATCCTATGAAGCATATTTACGATCGAGCCGGTATTTCCCATACCATAATTAATGACTGCTACCATTCCTTCCAGTTCTCCTGTCTGTCTATCTGTACTGCCTTTTCTCCATCCCGACCAGACGGGCAACCTTTACTGCAAGCCCGATCATACTGGATGTATTCTTATAATCTTTATACGTTTTATTCTTTTTCCTCATCAGATCACAAAATTCTTCTTTACTTAATCCCAACTTCTTTGCCACATATTCCAGATCTTCGATCGCTTGCTTTTCATCATATGGCGGCTGTTCTAGTATGCTTAATGCTTCTTTCCGTTCCAATTGCCCTGTTAGTACCAGGCTTGAAAAATGGCAGCGCCTTTTATCATACCCGAATTTTTTAACCAACCAGTATCCTTCATAAAACCTTGTAAATACACTTTCAAAGTGCTTATTCGCATAGGGTTCCCATCCAAATTCCCGCTGAAGTGTTGATATTGCATCTGCTTTTGTATATGGGATCAAATCTAAAGGTTTTACCACCTTCATTCCTTTTATATAGCGATAGTAAAGATGTGCCTTGAACATTCCACATAACGGCAGCGTCTTTAACGGTATCGTCCCATACTTTTTATGGATATCCTTCAACATCCGTATGTCATTCTGGTAAACCCATTCAATAGGTTCCCGCACACATTCCGTTGAATTATTTCCACCAGTCAAAACATATTTAATACCATTTTTTGCAGCATAATTATAAAGTGCGGCAAAGATTATATGATCCTGAGGTATATCCTGATAAGGCACCTGTGCTTTAAAAAAGGCAAGTTGAAGATCCCTCATTTCATTCCAGTTAACAATCTCTGTGTGAAGAGGCATACCCAATCCTTTTGTGATCTTTTCAACATTCTGGACCGCAACATTTAGGTTCCACCCTGTATCACAGGCAAATAAAAGTGGTCTTAATCCCAACTTTTTTACAGCAAAATATGCCAGATATGAACTATCCACACCGCCGCTTAACCCAATGATACAATCGTATTTCTTCCCTCTGCCAGCCTTTTTAATCTGTCCCACTATCTCATTTAATCTTCGTTTTCCTTCTTTATCCGGATGCCAATTCGGTAATATATTCTCATAATAATTATGGCAATGATCACACATACCGTTTTTATCAAACTGAATAACTGAATCAGTTGTATCCATTACACAATTCGTACATACTTGATAATCTCTTTTACCCATTTTTCCTCCAAAGTCTTCACAAATGCTAACCTACTCTCAAACATCACTGCAAAACTTCCCTGTCAGATTTCTTCAATTACAGGCAAATAAAAAGTATCTGGCTTCTCCGGATCAAAACATTCATTACACCACATAAATGTTATTAGATCTGTATCTCCTACATTAACTATATTGTGGGTAAAACCTACAGGTATATCTATCACTTCCAACTTTTCCCCACTTACGTAATATTCAATTACCCTATCGCATCCGATCTTCCGAAGTTGGATCAATGCACTCCCGCTTACAACCACAAACTTTTCATTCTTAGTCTTATGCCAGTGATTCCCTTTTTCTATTCCTGGCTTTGAGACATTTACAGAAAACTGTCCTCTATCTTCCGTTTTCAGAATCTCCGTGAAACTGCCTCTTTCATCCTTATGCATTTTTAATGGATAAGAAAACTGATCTTCTGGAATATAGCTTAGATACGTACTATACAATTTTTTCACAAGACATCCATCTGTCATATCTGGGATCCTTTTTGTTTTTCTACTTTCCTTAAAAGAATAGATCAAATCAACTATATCGCCCAACCTGGCACTATGCACGATCGGTACATAATAATACCCATCTACTCCACAAGTTGCCTTCCCCTTCAATATATTCACCATCTCTTCTACCACATCATCAATATAAACAAGATTCATAACTACAGTTCTGTCATTCACTTGAATAGGAAGATCATTCGCAATATTATGGCAAAATGTTGCTACAGCACTGTTATAATTGGGTCTACACCATTTTCCAAACACATTCGGGAAACGATAAATATATACCTTTGCACCAGTCTCTTTTGCGTAAGAAAAGATAAGGTCTTCTCCCGCTTTTTTACTCTTTCCATAGGGATTATCAAGAGTAGCCTGAATCGAAGAAGAAACCATAACAGGACAGGCATTTTGATATTTTTTTAATGTCTCTAGAAGCCTGGTTACAAAGCAATAATTCCCCTTCATAAATTCATCCGGATTCTCCGGACGATTCACCCCAGCCAGATTAAATACAAAATCACAATCATAGCAGAACTTTTCTAAACTATCAGGATCTGTATCCTTGTCATATTCATAAATATCCTGATATCCTTGATTATGAAGTTCTGAAATAAGATTCTTACCTATAAATCCTTTTGCTCCTGTCACTAAAATCTTCATTCTTGCCGACTCCTCCATGCTGAAATCTCATTCCGAATATAAGCCAGAGTTAATAACTTTTCTTTTACCTCTTCAACATCTAACAATTCTGTACTATTAGAATCAAATGATTGAATCCTATTTCTCTTTTCAATCCCAACTTTAAAATACTTATCATAATTCAGATCCCTTTTGTCCGCCGGAACCCTGTAAAACTCTCCCATATCAATTGCATGCGCACATTCTTCATTCGTCAAAAGAGTCTCGTACATTTTCTCTCCATGACGTATTCCAATTACTTTAATTTCATTCTCTACATGAAATAATTCTTTTACAGCCTGCGCTAAAACACCGATTGTACATGCAGGTGCTTTTTGAACCATAATATCCCCAGATTCTGCATGTTTAAATGCAAAAATAACAAGCTCGACTGCTTCTTCTAAGCTCATAATAAATCGAGTCATTTGAGGATCTGTTACTGTCAATGGCTCTCCAGACTTTATCTGCTCAATAAATAGCGGAATCACAGACCCTCTGGAGCACATAACGTTCCCATATCTTGTCCCACAGATTAAAGTTTTCTCCGGCGACACTGTTCTTGATCTTGCAACAAATACTTTTTCCATCATTGCTTTTGATGTTCCCATTGCATTCACAGGATATGCCGCTTTATCCGTAGACAAACAAATTACTTTTTTCACACCACATTCAATACATGCAGTCAACACATTATCTGTTCCGATCACATTCGTTTTTACCGCTTCCAATGGAAAGAATTCACAGCTAGGCACTTGTTTTAAAGCCGCTGCCTGAAATACGAAATCAACTCCATACATAGCATTCTTTATAGACTGCAGATTACGCACGTCTCCAATATAATATTTAATTTTATCGTTATTATAACGATGGCGCATATCATCCTGTTTCTTCTCATCCCTTGAGAAAATCCTGATTTCACCAATATCTGTATCTAGAAACCTTTCTAAAACAGCATTCCCAAAGGAACCCGTTCCTCCGGTTATCAATAATGTCTTTCCCTTAAACATTACACCTACTCCTTTATCCCAAATATTCATCCATCACATCCAGCAGTCTGGTCCGGTCGAATTCCTTCCTATAATAACCCAAGGCATTTTCCCGCATCCTACGGCGCTCCTCCTCATTACACGCAATCAAGAATTCTATTTTTCCAGCCAAGTCTTCTGCGTCTCCAATCCGGCTTACAATTCCTGCTCCTGCCTCATTAATGATTCTTTCCGTCTCTCCTGCCGCTGTCGCTATTACTGGAATACCACATGCCAGATAAGATTGAAGCTTTGCCGGAATCGTCATTCGAAATAGTGAATGATTTGCAAATGACAAAAATGCCGCGTCACAATTTGCCAAATATGCAGGGATATCTTCCGGCTTCTTTCTTCCCAACATACAAAACATATTCCCCACATCATTCTTATCGATATCCTTTTCAAACTCTCCCTGATATCTTCCGTTCCCGACAATATAAAACTTACAGGAAATCTCCCTTTCCCTTAATATAGCCGCTGCTTTCGGAAGAATATCCAACCCCTGCGCATATCCGATATTTCCGGTAAAAATCACTTTAAAACATTCTTCCTGCGGCATATCTGTCAATTTCTTCTTCACTACAGGTTTATAAAAGTCCTCTGCATATTGCGGCCAATACACCACTTTGCTTGTATTCTTTCGATATACACTTTTTCTCTCTTCTAATCTACTGACAAAACTTGGCGATGTTGCAAAAATATATTTACAATTCCGATAGATATAATCTGCCATTCTATCTATCATGCCTATGATCTGCTTATTTCGAATCCCAGTAACTACTTCAACATTCTCCGGCCAAAGATCCTGCACATATATAGAACATGGAATCTTCTTTCTTCGCGCATACCATATTCCGGGCAATGCCTGCGTCATCGGTGACACTTCAAAGATAAAGACCTGATCTGCCTTAACTCTGGTAAACACACTCCATAAAAATCCAGATATGACAAACGAAAAATAATTGCATATCAGCATGAGGCTGCCATTTCCCCTGGGTATCAGCGGAAGCCTTATAACATGTACTCCTGCATATATTTCTTTTCTCTTTTTAAACAATCCATATCCTTTATAAAACTTTCCTTGTGGATAATTCGGTATCCCGGTAATCACCGTCACCTCATTTCCTCTTTTTACCCACTCTTTACATATATCATTAATGCGGAATTGTTCTGGGTAAAAGTACTGACTAATAACTAAGATTCTCCTCTTTCCCATCACAACCTTTTTCCTTCTGTAACTCTGACCGATTCTTTTAAATTTCTCACCTGATACTTCTCATCAAAGCACATACTCATGCTCTTTTCATACACCAAGTTCCCGAATGCCTTATTAACCATTACAGACATTTTTCCAGGCACTTTTCCGGCAATCCATACAAATGGATTGACCAACCTGGTAATCCAGATTTTGTGTCCTGCACACTTTGCAATCTCTCTCACGATCTCATAAGTCTTCACATATTCTGAATTTTGGGGGAAATACACGCCTCCCGCCCCGCTCTTTATCAAAAGAAAAAGAAATTCACACAGATTATCCACATGCAGCATGCTTCGCTCATTCTCTATCTTTGGAAATAGGGGCATCCATTTTGCCAGTTTTGCCATTACAGGATAATTTCCTTTGCTCCCTCTTCCATATATCATCGGCGGTCTTAATATGGCTACATGAAATCCGTTGTCTTCTAACTCTCTTATCTTCCGATCCGCCTGCCATTTACTATCTCCGTAAAAATTTGATGGATGAGGTTTTGTATTCTTCTTGATAACCTTTCTTTTTCCAACAGGAGCACTGTCTCCATATACAATCATACTACTCATAAAAACAAATTGACTCACACCATCTCTTTTGGCTTTTTTCGCAGTCTCCGCCGCCAGATCCCGGTTTACTTTATAATAAAGCACCTTCTGTTCTTCTGTAATATGTCCTACATCTGCATGTGCGAGCCCCGCCACATGAAAGACGGCATTATATCCAGAGAAATCTTTATCTTTCCATCTATCATCTATCATGTCGATGGTATCTATCTCGAATTCTTCCGGATGCATTTTTGCCATCCATTTTTCGAAGGACGTTCCTATGTAACTATTTACTCCGGTTATTAAAACTTTTCTCATATCCTGTTTCTCCTGCTTAATTCTCCAGTCCCGCCTTCCACAACGCCATCCCCCTCTACAACGGATCTGACCGTTCCCCACAAACACTTCACATCAAAAAACAGAGCGTTCATTCCGCCCTGCCGTAACTGCTTAACATATTCTCCGTCTAATTTTGCCTTATCCGGTATCTCAAGTTCATCTCTTCCATTGATCTGCGCCCACCCGGTCAAGCCTGGCAATACGCTGTTAGCCTGATATCTGTCCCGTTCTTCTATCAGATCCTCTTGATTCCACAATGCTGGCCTTGGACCAATGATACTCATTCTTCCTCGGAATATATCCCATATCTGTGGTAATTCATCTAAAGAACTCTTTCTTAAAAACTTCCCTATCCTTGTTATATATTGTTCCGGATTCTCCAACTGATGTGTTGGAATATCGTGAGGCGTACTCATCTTCATACTGCGGAATTTATGCAGATAAAAGAACTTCTTATCCTTTCCCACCCGTTTCTGTGTAAATAATATCGGTCCTGGATCATCTAAGAATATTGCGATGGAAAGAAACAGAAAAAGCGGAGACAGGATGAGCAGCCCTGCAAGGGATAATATATGGTCTAATAATGGTTTTATTTTTCTCTCATAATCCGGTAATTTACACGGCGAGGGTTGCAGCTCGGATTTCTCCAAATATGGATTCTCTTTCTCGATCTGTGCGGTTTCTGTCTTCACCTTTGCCAAAGCTCTCATTATAATGTAGGAACCGCTCAGAAATTTAAACATGAGCATTCCTTTTCCGCTGTTCTCTGTAACCCGATCATTCCTTCGTTTCATAGTAAATACCTTCCGTCTCCAATTTATTTTACAGGTTATATTTTTGATATTATCTCCAACCCAACCTGCACCTTCTGTACTCTCCCAAACATCTCCATCTCCAGAAATGCTTTTCTTTTATGCCGGTCTATCCGTTTAATGAATCCTTCTTTCCCAACCAGAGGCCCGGATATTACTCTCACTTTCGAATTCTCTATAACACCTTCCGACATCACCACAACCTGCTCCGCTCCGCCGAAGCTTTGTAGAAATCCTACCTCCTCTTTCGACAGCGGTATCACCTCGTCCCCAGTCTTAAGAAGCTTCGTAAGCCCAGACACCTGCTTTAGATCCATATAAAGCTGCGTAAGTTTATCAGAATCCAGAAACACATATCCAGGAAACAGCACTTTTCGCTGCGTCTTCCATTCTCCCTGGATATTTCTTTTTTCTTCATAATAGGGAATAAAGCATCCCTCCAATATGTCTCCCTGGATATTCCTCTGACACTGAACCTGTATATTCTCTTCTGATCCTGTACGCACTTGTATAACGTACCACATATTAAATCTCCCTCATTTACTAATCTTATTTTAGTCCTTTATATCGGTATATTTACTAATACATCATAGCTGTCTTCGGCTAGTGCATAATAAAAACTTAGCAAAACAGCACTCCCAAATCTCAACGATTCGTCAAGATTTGGGAGTGCTGTTTTGCTAAGTCAACATTCATTCAACAATCATGAACACTTCAAAAAGTGTAAGCTTCGCCATTCCGTCTTCATTCAGGCGGATTTTTAAAATTTATGACAACTTAAATTTCCAAACGCGGCGAAGCGACGATTTGGAAATCAAAGAATTTTTCTATAAATGATAATATAACTAACCTGTCTATCATAAAATAGCCTATTTACCTGCATTTGTCAAGCTATTTTACAGCGGACAGCACTGGAAATACTACTCATAGTATCCAGAACTTTCTAGAGCTACTTCCCTTTATACTGGTACGTAGGCACGATCTCAGCCACAGTCTTCTTGATCTCATCCGCCTCATGGCTGCTCAGGTCATCTAGGAGCTCCAGCTTCTTCTCAAACCATTCGTCATCCATATCGATCGGATGTCCGATATGGATCAATTCATTCTCCGTATCCTGCATACCTTCTTCACTCATGAGCAATTCCTCATAAAGCTTCTCTCCGGGCCTAAGCCCCGTATATACGATCGGAATATCCACATCCGGCGTATATCCTGACAACCGGATCAGATTCCGCGCCATATCGTCGATACGGACAGGCTCGCCCATATCCAGGATGAAGATCTCTCCGCCCTTGGCGTAATATGACGCCTGCAGTACCAGAGACACCGCTTCCGGTATCGTCATGAAGTAGCGGAT
Source organism: Dorea sp. 5-2 (assembly GCF_000403455.2). Classification (GTDB taxonomy): domain Bacteria; phylum Bacillota; class Clostridia; order Lachnospirales; family Lachnospiraceae; genus Sporofaciens. The sequence continues at coordinate 147,160 of NZ_KE159794.1, forward strand.
GATATCTTTATCCGTCACAGTGACCGGACCGCCCTCCGCGATCTGTTTCTTAAAGAGCGGGATCACACTTCCGTTGCTTCCTAATACATTTCCAAAACGAACCGCAACAAAATCTGTCGAGTCACACTTGCGGTCCATCATCTGGATCACCATCTCGCACAGACGCTTGGACGCACCCATGATATTCGTAGGATTCACCGCCTTATCCGTGGAGATAAATACAAATTTGCGGACGCCGATCCTTGCCGCTGCCTTTGCAGTCTTATAAGTACCGATCACATTATTCTTGATCGCTTCATTCGGGCTTTCTTCCATCAACGGAACATGCTTATGAGCAGCCGCATGATATACAATATCCGGCTTATATGTGTCCATAACCCAATTGATCCGGCTATTGTTGCGCACGGAACCGATCAGTACCACAATATCCAGACTCTTGTATGCGCGCTTGAGTTCCTGCTGTATCTCATAGGCATTATTCTCATAGATATCAAATATGATCAGGCGCTTCGGTCCTGCCTTGGCGATCTGTCTGCACAGCTCGCTTCCAATGGAACCTCCGCCTCCTGTGACCAGCACAACCTGATCTCTGATCGCCGTCAGGATCTCGTTATTATTAACCTTGACCTGCGCCCTGCCAAGTAAGTCCGTGATCTCCACATCACGGATCCGGGTCACATTCACCTCTCCGTTGATCAGCTGTGCCACGCTTGGAACTGTCTGCAGCTTACAGTCTGACTCCTTGCAGATATTCAGGATCTCTTTACGGTTCTTGCCAGTCGTTGCAGGGATCGCATAGATAATATGGTTGATCCTATATCTCTTAACCATCTCCAGGATATCGTTGCGGTTTCCGACGATAGGAATGCCTTCTAACACTCTTCCCAGTTTATTCGGATTATCATCGATCACACAACACACCTTTGTGTGAAATTTCTTTCCGTTCGTCAGCTCCTTTATCAGAACCTGCCCTGCCGCGCCGCCGCCTATGATCATAATCCGGTCAGTCGCATCTGCGTCTGTCTCACTCTTCCCCAGATAAAAACGGAGGATACGGTACGAGAACCGCAGCGCCGTCGTCAGCCCAAAGCTTATGATGTATCCCATGAAGTAATAAGATCTCGGCATCTTTAGATGCATGAATATAGCTCCGGCTGCATACACCACAAGCAGCATTATATATGATACCACGCTCATCTGAAGCTCTGATATACTCGCAAGGCTCCACACACTATGATAGAGCCTGCATACATAGAAGACCACGATGGTCGCCGCTACCCAGAAAGGCATGGACCACAGGTATCCCTCGATGTAATTCGTCGGAATCTCAGAAAATTTAAAATCAAACCGCGTCAACAGCGCCATCAGATAGGAAAATAATACAATGATCCCGTCCAGAAAAGCAACCAGAAGCGCTTTATGAACCCAGGTTAATTCCCATTCATGCTTATTCATATCTCTTTACCAGCCTGCTTTTCCATATTTTTCTGTTTCTGATGCAAAAAATTGCAAAACCTATTATTATTACAATTACAACTGCTGCGATTGCCCGATTCGGATCTACTATCATCATCTGTCATACTCTCTTTCCTCTAAAGAGTCCTCATCGGATCATACCGGTAACGAACTCTTCAAATATATTTTCTTCTATAATATCTCTTTTCTAATTCTCTCCTAACACCTGTTTCATCTTTCTTGACAGCTCTCCTACAACTGCTTCATCCGGCCACATGACATATAACTGCTGAGAACCTGATGAGAAACATGACTGGTTATCTCCCTTTCCGCTTGCCGCCTGAGATTCGACCTCCCATGAACCTCCTTCGGACAGCTGCATATTGATGAGCTGCGCCATCTCATCATGCGTCATATTCGTCTCCACAGAATCGCCGATGTTGCCAAGTATCTGGTTCGCACTTGTCAGGATCGCAGGCGACGCCGCTTTCTGTATGATCGCCGACAGCACTGCCTCCTGGTTCTTTCCTCTCTGGTTATCTCCGTCTGAGAAGCTGTGACGTTCTCTTGAGAAGGCAAGGGCTTTCTTACCGTCCATGTGGTTCATTCCCTTGGAAAAACTGTATCCGCCCGCTTTAAACGCATATTCAGAGTTCACATCCACGCCGCCAAGCGCATCTACGATCTTGATCAGGGATGTAAAATTCACTCTGGCATAATAGGTAACGTCGATGCCGTAAAGATTCTCCAGGGTCGCCATAGAGCGGTCTACGCCGTAGATCCCGGCGTGCGTCAGCTTATCCTTCTGACCGCCCGATACCTCCGGTATCTCTACATAATAATCTCTTGGCGTCGTCGTCAACAGGATCTTCTTCGTCTCCGGATTCACCGTCATGATGATGTTCACGTCGCTTCGGCTGCTTGTCGTGATTGGTCCTGAGACGTCGATACCGCTGATATAGACATTGAAGGGCTTCTCTACACTTCGTTCTTCCACTTCAATCTTCGTCTTGATCCCGTAATTATGCAGAATCTTTATCTGATCAGAATATCCTTCGATGGTCTCTTCGATCACCCCCGCGTATGCTTCGTTATATACTGCGGCCTCGATCTCTCCGTTTAGAAGAGCCTGCGCCTCTTCCTGGATCGTCTCATATTGAAGGACTGATATTTCCTGCCCCACATTCTCACGTATCTCATTCAGCATCTTCTCCGTATTCTCCTGGTCTACGGTTGTCAGCCTGCCGAAAAGGTAATCTTTCGCATCTGTGATCGTCTCTGCCGGATCGTCTGAGCGAACGACTACGAGCATATTATCGGTCTTATAGGTGGCTCCTCCCACGTTCTCCAGTGTGCTGTTCGCCGTAAGGAACGCCGCTGTCCCGAATGCAAAAACCGCCAGGAACAGGACGCTTAGGATCATACCTGCAAGATTCGCGCCATTACTTCTTACGAATTGCAGCCCGAATGTGATCAAGAACATCACCAGGGCAGCCACAATGATCATCATCATGAATTTCATCGGCACCATCCCGCTGGTCCACAGACTGATGATAAACCAAATGGACACCCCCAACTGTATGATTGTGATGATCTTTCCGATAATACCATTTATGCTATGCTGCCAATTTCGTTCCATCCTGTGCTCCTTTTCTCTGCTCATACGACACGCAATTATATCTATACTATAAAATACCCTTCTTGCATACATTTGTCAAGGCATTTCGACATTCCTGTAACCGCAAGAAGGGTTTCTTTTCTCCCATTTCTTCCAAAATTATGTTTTTTCCCTCTTTTTCCTTCGATTCCTGCAATTTCTTCTGCCCATTGACCGCAGGATATATTATCTCCCCATTTATAAGATCATATTCTTTACTAATGTATAATTACATTAGTAAAGAGGCTGTTCTATATTTTTAACAGCCTCTTTACTAAGCGGACACCTTAATAACTCCGTGCCGCATCTTCGTATAAATACTTAAAACGCCTACTTCGCGCTATGTTCCGTATGAAGCAGCATATGCGCCTTATGGGACATTGGCGCTTCGAAGTATTCTTCATACATTGCAAGTACATCCTTATTCTCATGGGAGAACCGGATATCCGCGTTATCATCCAGATCATAAAGGTTACCGCCGCGGCAAAACGCCAGCTCTTTCCCGTCATGGATCGGCTGCCCGCCGCCGCCGACACATCCTCCGGGACATGCCATGACCTCTACGAAGTCATAATGTACCTCGCCCCGCTCTATCTTCTGCAGTAGTCTTCTTGTATTGCCAAGTCCGCTTACCACCGCCGTCTTCACCGTTACATCATCGATGGCGAATTCTGCTTCCATAACACCTTCATTTGCCTGGAAGGAGGGGCTTCTCACCGCCTTGAACGCGTCGACCGGCGGATTCTCCTTCTTAAGCAGATAATACGCGGAACGAAGCGCCGCTTCCATCACTCCGCCTGTCACGCCGAAGATCACTCCTGCGCCGGATCCCTGCTGCATCGGGCGGTCGCTTTCGCGGTCCTCAAGCGTCTTCGGGCTGATATGCGCGGAACGGATCATCTTCACCAGTTCTCTCGTCGTCAGCACAGCGTCGGTATCATGCCCTGCATACTCGCCGTAGAACAGCTCCATCTCCCGCTCGCCTTTCTTCGCAACACACGGCATAACAGACACCGTATAGATCTGCTCCGGAGCTACTCCTATCTTCTCGGCGAAATACGTCTTCATCACGGCGCCGAACATCTGCTGCGGCGATTTTGCCGTCGACAGCTGCTTTACCAGATGCGGGAACTGTGATTTGATAAAACGGATCCATCCCGGACAGCATGATGTGAACATCGGGCGTTCTTTCAGCTCTCCTTCTGTAAAACGCTTCAGGAATTCTGTACCTTCCTCCATGATCGTAAGGTCTGCGGAAAATGTCGTGTCAAATACATAATCCACGCCCATCCGCTTACATGCGTCTAAGATCTTGCCCACGGTCGCTTCTTCCGGCTTAAGCCCCAATTCTTCGCCCCAGGCGGCGCGCACGGCAGGAGCCACCTGCACCACTACCGTCTTATTCTTATCTTCGATGGCATTCCATACCTTCTCTGTGTCGTCACGCTCTCTAAGGGCGCCTACCGGGCAGTGCGTGATACATTGTCCGCACAATGCACAATCTGCTTCTTTGATGCTCTTATGACCGGATACATTGACCGTCGTACGTGAGCCGGTTCCTTCCACATCCCAGACGCCGAGTCCCTGGACTTTTTCACATACCTGCACGCAGCGCATACATTTGATACATTTGGAAGAATCACGTATAAGCGGAAATTTCTTATCCCATGGCTGTCTCTCCAGCTGTGCCTTAAACGGAATGTCAAGGATGTTCAAGTCATTCGCAACCTTCTGAAGGCTGCAGTTTCCGCTCCTTGCACAGCTTACACACTGGCAGTCATGCTGGGAAAGGATCAGTTCTACCGTCGTCCTCCTGTGACGGCGTACTTTAGGGCTGTTCGTATAGATGACCATGCCCTCTTCAGCCACGTTATTACAGGATGTGATCAGCTTTTCTTTGCCTTCCAATTCGACTACACACACACGGCATGCCGCGATCTCATTGATCCCCTTCAGATAACACAACTTGGGGATCGGGATCCCGTTCTGGGCGGCAGCCTCCATAATGGTAGTATTCTCTTCTACTGATATTGCTTTTCCATCTATTTTAAGATTTACCATAACTTCTCTCTGCCTCCTTTGAATATGCCATAGCCGAAATGATCGCAGCGCAGGCACCTTCCTGCCTCCTGCTTCGCCTCTCTCTCGGTCATGCAGTTCTCCACACCTTCAAAATCACAGACTCTCTCACTTGCTTCCCGCTCTGTAAGGTTCACTCTTCCGCATGGAGTCCGGTCGCCCAGATTCGCCTCCGGAATCTCTACGTCACAGGAGATCTCATGATGAAATCCCAGGTATTCGTCGATGTTCGCCGCCACAACCTTCGCTGCCGCGATCGCCTTGATCACGGACGCCGGCCCGCTTGCACAGTCTCCTCCTGCAAATACGCCGGGCATATCCTCGAATGTTCCCGTACTCTTGGTAATGATCTTACCTCGTTCTACCGGAATTCCTGCTTCTTCGAAATGCCGTGTCTCAATATTCTGTCCGATCGCCACGATAAGTATATCGCATGGTATGTATATATCCTCTTCTCCAGTCGGCTTGATGCTGGCTCTTCCGTCCTTGATCGCGCTGACCATCTGCGGCTTCACATAGATTCCCCTGATGTGGTTCTGATCGTCTACAGTGATCGAAGACGGCGCTTTCAGTGTCTGCAGTTCAATCCCTTCTGCGACAGCTCCTTCTATCTCTCCCGGAAGGGCGGTCATATCCGCAACTCTTCTTCTATATACGATACTTACCTTCTTCGCTCCCAGACGCTTCGCCGTACGTACCGCGTCCATGGAGACATTGCCGCCGCCGATGACCGCGACTTCTTTGCCTGTCAGATCCATGATCTCATTTTTTCCTACATTTCTGAGGAATTGAACCGCTGAGAGTACGCCTTCGGCATCCTCTCCTTCAAGCCCCAGTTTCTTATCCGTACTTGCTCCGATCGTGATCAATACGGCGTCATACTGCGCCCTTAACTCCTGTATCGTGATATCCTGCCCGATCTTCAATCCGTGCTTCACTTCAACGCCTGTCTTTAAGATGCTGTTGACATCTTCATCAAGGCGGTCTTTCGGCAGCCGATAATTCGGGATTCCATAACGCAGCATACCTCCAAGCTCCGGAAGCATCTCATATACGGTCGTCTGATGCCCCATAAGCTGCAGGTAATAAGCCGCGCTTAAGCCACCGGGTCCCCCGCCTAAGACTGCGACTCTCTTTCCGGTCGAAGGCGCGCACGCCGGCGGCGCCACCTCGCCTGCATAATCTGCCGCAACTCGCTTAAGGCCGCGGATATTGATCGAATCATCCACCATATTACGCCTGCACCTTGCTTCACACGGATGCTCACATATGAATCCGCAGGTAGTTGGGAACGGATTATCCTTTCGGATCAGACGGATCGCATCCGCATACCTTCCTTCTCCCACCAGCGCGATATATCCCGGAATATCCACATGAGCGGGACATAAAGAAACGCACGGCACCGGCTGATTATAACTGCAAGTACATCTTCCGTTCCTGATGTGTTCTTCGTAATCGTCACGATAACCGATCAGCCCTTTATACACCATATTCGCCGCCTCATAGCCGATCGCACAATCCGCGGATTCCATGATCGACAGCGCCGTCTGTTCCATGATATCCAACGTCTCCATCGTTGCTTTTCCATCAAGTACATCTTTGATAAAATGATTCAGCTGTCCCAGGCCGATGCGGCAGGGAACACACTTCCCGCAAGTCTGTGCGTGGCATAACTCCAGGAATGCACGCGCCATATCCACCGGACAAAGTCCCGGAGGACTGGACTCAATTCTTCGCTCCAGATCCTTATAGAGCCCTTCCATGACAATCTTAGCCCTCTTCGGCGAAGCGATCTCTAGTCTACTCATGACTAATCCTCTCTTTTTCTTACATATTTCCACTGATACGCAGATGATTTATTATAACATCTCTACTACAATTTGTAATTATTTCTGACATAAGTAGTTTATTTAACGAAATAGATATTTTTTTAACACAAAGTTGAGGATAAATTCTTGAAAATCTTTCGAACAAAAAAGCACCCCGGTTTCCCGGAGTGCGTTCACATATCACATTCTGCAATTCCTAAGTCTCTAATATCCCAGAGCGTATCTGGCCTATACGAGCTCGATCATAACTTCCATCGCTGCATCGCCTTTACGCTGTCCGATCTTAACGATCCTGGTATATCCGCCGTGACGGTTCTCGTATTTTGGCGCGATCTCATCGAATAACTTTGCAACGAGATCCACATCCTTGGTATTCTTCTTTCTTCCGGCTCTTGCTGTCGGTACCTCTTTTACAGGATACAGCACCTTCAGCATCTGACGGCGTGCGTGAAGCCTGCTTGGCTTATCCTTCTTGATCGTCTTATCTACTTCATCATATACGGTAACTTTCTTGCCGTCTACGACTTCTTTCACTCTCTTGCCGTCTTTGTCCTTACGTGCAACTTTAGCCTTCACCGTAACTTCTTCGTAGTTGTCTCTCTCTTTCACTGCCATTGCAATAAGACCCTCTGCAATCTTGCGGATCTCCTTTGCCTTAGCCTCTGTGGTAACGATCTTGCCATGATTGATCAGCGCTGTTACCTGATTTCTCAACAATGCTTTTCTCTGGCTGGATGTCCTGCCGAGTTTTCTATACTTTGCCATTTCTCTAATCCTCCATCTTACGGACCTCTTCCGGGAACCCTTCAGCCGGCTCACCAAGACAAGTACGGCGTACTCTCCGAAAGCGTCCTTATGAAACACTTGGTTATGCTTCTTCGGGCTTACTAGCCAAATGCTCCGCCATGCGCTTTGGTCTTACTGACGGAAATTATTCTACTAGATACTTACTCTTCGCCTCTGCTTAACCCTAAGCCTAGTTCGTCTAATTTTGCAAGTACTTCCTCTAATGACTTACGTCCAAGATTCCGCACTTTCATCATATCTTCCGGAGTTCTGTTCGTCAGTTCTTCAACCGTATTGATCCCCGCCCTCTTCAGACAATTGTAAGAACGAACTGACAATTCCAGTTCATCAATACTCATCTCAAGGACTTTCTCTTTCTCATCGTCTTCCTTCTCGATCATAACTTCAGCAGCCTGCGCCACCTCCGACAGATCGATAAAGAGCTTCAGATGCTCGCTCAATACCTTTGCGGCAAGGCTGACTGCCTCATCCGGAAGTAATGTACCGTTGGTATATACGTCTAATGTTAATTTGTCAAAATCTGTAATCTGTCCAACACGTGTATTTTCAACCGTAAGGTTCACGCGTTCTACCGGGGTATAGATAGAATCGATCGGAATCACCGCGATCGGCAATTCGTCGTTCTTATTCTTGTCAGAACTGATATAGCCTCTGCCCTTCGTAATAGTAAGCTCCATATAAAGCTTGCTATCCGCCCCGCCGTTCAATGTAGCGATAACCGTCTCCGGATTCATGATCTCTATATCCTGATCCACCTGGATATCCGCTGCCGTAACAACGCCTTCTCCTTCGAATTCGATATATGCCGTCTTTGGTTCATCTGTCTCAGATGTGTTCTTGATAGCTAAGGACTTCAAGTTCATGATAATCTCGGTAACATCTTCCTTAACACCCGGAATAGAACTGAACTCGTGAAGAACACCGTCGATCTTCACCTGGCTGATCGCAGCCCCAGGCAAAGAGGAAAGCATGATCCTTCTCAGAGAATTTCCTAATGTCGTACCATAACCTCTTTCCAGAGGTTCTACAACAAACCTGCCATACTTCTTATCTTCTGAAATCTCAGTTATTTCAATATTGGGTTTATTAAAATCAAACACTAAGTCCACCTCCTGTGGTGTTACGGGTTATTATTTGGAATACAGCTCGACGATCAACATCTCATCTACAGGAACATCGATCGCTTCACGTCTTGGAAGCTCTTTTACTGTTCCTTTCAGGTTCTCAAGGTCGGCATCTAACCACTCCGGAACCAGACGTCCTCCTGTCACCTCCGCAATCTCTTTGTATCTTGGAGAGCTTTTGTGTTTTTCTTTGATCTCAACTACATCCCCTGCCTTAAGAAGATAGGACGGGATGTTGATCTGCTTGCCGTTAACAAGAACATGCTTATGGTCTACGATCTGTCTAGCCTCGCGTCTTGTTCTTGCAAGCCCAAGACGGAATACTACGTTATCCAGTCTGGACTCAAGCAGCCTCATCAGGTTCTCACCTGTCATACCGCTCATACGCTGAGCCTTCTCAAAGTAGTTTCTGAAAGGTTTCTCTAATACGCCGTAGATGAATTTCGCTTTCTGCTTCTCACGCAACTGGAGACCATACTCGCTCATTTTTCTATTGGATCTCTTTAACTGTCTGTTAGACTTCTTATCAATCCCCAAATATACCGGATCCATCCCAAGGGATCTGCATCTTTTAAGGACCGGAACTCTATTCACTGCCATGATATATTTTCCTCCTATATTTTCTGCTGCATGCTGTGGATGTTCTTCTTCCTTCGTCAGCTACACTCTTCTGCGCTTTGGTGGGCGGCATCCGTTGTGTGGTACCGGAGTAACGTCCTTGATACTTGTTACATCAATTCCGCATGCCTGAAGGGCACGGATCGCTGCTTCTCTTCCTGAACCTGGTCCCTTTACCATAACGTCTACAGATTTCAGGCCATGTACTAATGCTGCCTTTGCAGCAGTCTCAGCTGCCATCTGTGCTGCATAAGGGGTAGATTTCCTTGAACCTCTAAATCCCAGACCGCCTGCACTTGCCCATGAAAGAGCGTTACCCTGTGCATCTGTCAATGTAACGATCGTGTTATTAAAAGATGACTGGATATGTGCTTGTCCGCGTTCAACGTTTTTCTTGACACGCTTTTTTGTCACTTTCTTTGTAACTTTCTTTGCCATAATAAAACTAACCTACGCTTTCCTTTTTTTATCTTATTATTTTGCTTCCTTTTTCATGCTGCCCTTAACAGCCTTCCGTCGCTAAATGCTTATTTCTTCTTATTAGCAACTGTTCTCTTCGGACCCTTCCTTGTTCTTGCATTAGTCTTAGTCTTCTGACCGCGGACCGGAAGTCCTTTTCTGTGACGGATACCTCTGTAGCATCCGATCTCCTGTAATCTCTTGATGTTCAGAGCGATCTCTCTTCTAAGATCACCTTCTACCATCTGTGTCTCATCGATCACTGCGCTGATCTTCTTAACATCTTCATCCGTAAGATCTCTGCAGCGGATATCAGGATCAACTCCTGCCTCTGATAAGATACGTGTTGCGCTCGGCCTGCCGATCCCATAGATATAAGTCAGTCCGATCTCAACGCGTTTGTCTCTTGGTAAATCTACACCTGCAATACGTGCCATGTGAATTTCCTCCAATTTTCATAAGATTAAAAATTTTGCTGCGAAGCCTGCCTGATCCAGTTATTAAGAACCAACCTGCTTCAAGTCTACATACTGTCTTTAATAGGGACTTTCGTCCAGGCATGTTCGGTATCATGCCCTTTCCGGCCACCGGCAAATATTTCCGGTAATGACGAGCCGGCATTAGAAGCAATATACGAAGGATGTTCACCGGCTACAGGTGCTCCTTGTATATTAAATAGTCTACACACCTCCTGGTGTGTCGCCTATCAGCCGCCTAAATCAATTCGCACAAACAAGAATCATCCTTGTCTTTGTTTATGCTTTGGGTTCTCGCAGATAATGCGAACGCTTCCTTTTCTTTTAATAACTTTGCATTTTTCGCAAATTGGTTTTACTGATGATCTAACCTTCATGTGAGATCCTCCTTTCATCCATTGCTCTGCCTTAGGTCTCCTTGCGCAGATTCCCGCTTTCACGCCGTTCATGCCGCGGTTTACCAACGCACGGCGCTAGAAAGTGCCCAGAAAACACGCTTATACATTATATCACCAATATTCAAGCAAAGTCAATAGGCATTTTTAGTATTTTCTGTCTTATTATTTCGCTTTACAGGAAAAGTTCCTCATTCTCAAGGTGCCGATCACACGCTTACTACAGATCACCACTTCTCCTTCTCAAAAATACGTAATTTTATTATAGCAGACCAATTACAAAACACAACCTCTTTCTATCCAAATATATGCAGTGAGATTCGATTTGGTTAGATACTTCCGCCCCTTTATGTAATCCTACAACATCTTTTTCATACTTTTCTCTTATTCTAAATAAGAATCATCTTTTTGTACTTCGACCAGCTTATCTGGCTCTGCTATTTTTTTAAAAAAGCCCTTATCTTTTATTTTTTCCTATATTAATATTTTTATACAATGCAATATACGAAAGCTTTCTAAATTCTTTCTCGGTCAGATACATTGTAAAGTCATATCTTCCATGGAAAACGTGTACCGATATATCACGGTGGCAATTATCCTCAAAGCACCCGCAGGAACATGGTAGGACTGTTTTGCGAAAGAAATACAGTGGCTTATCTAGTGTGAAAGGAAGAATTTTAATGTGAATTTTATTGTAAAAACAGGCTTTTTTTTGTATAATTGAAGTGTAACAGGAGTAGGAGCATCGTATCTTGTGTCTCAGATTTATAGAAATCGGGGTGGTAAGGTGTCGGACGATACAAAACAGATGCAGGAAGTTAAGGCAAAGCGTACCGCAAAAAACAGTGTGTTTTTAGACCTTTTCCAAGATAAAAAGAATTTGTTGAAACTGTATAAAACATTACACCCAGAAGATGCAGATGCGACAAAGAACACACTGGATATTGTAACGATAGACAATGTTCTGACAGATAATCTCTATAATGATTTGGGCATAATGGTAGGTAACAGCAGGTTGCTTTTGTTGTTAGAGGCGCAATCCAGTTGGACGGTAAATATTTTAATCAGAATACTGCTGTATTTAGCACAAAGTTACCATGAGTATTTTGAACGAACTAGCCAGAGCCTATATAAAAGTAAGAAAGTTAAAATGCCAAAACCTGAATTATATGTGATATACACAGGTAACAAGGGCAGAAAACCCGATACAATATCTTTATCGCAAGAGTTTTTTGACGGTGCAGATATTGATATAGAGATAAAAGCCAACGTCATATATGAGAGCGATAAGGACAATATAATCAATGAATACATTGTTTTTTGCAAAGTTTTTAACGAACAGATAAAAGAACATGGAATGACGAAACAAGCGGTTACAGAAACAATCCGTATTTGCAAGGACAGGAACATCTTAAAACAGTATCTAAGCAGCAAGGAAGTGGAGGTAGTAACGATTATGATGAGTTTATTTGATGACGAGCAGATTATGCGGACATATACGAAAGACATTGAAAAAGAAACGGAAAGAAAGTCAGCCGAAAGAATGATCAAAGACGGAGAACTTTCTCTTGAAAAGATTGCACGTTATGTTCCTGCATTATCAATGGACGAATTAAAGGAGATTGAAGCCGAAGTCATGCAGTTAGCATGATCAAAAATATAATTTAATATCAAAATAACAGCGTAAAGACGCATGGAACAGTAAATTTCAAACCATGCGTCTTTTTTTAATATAAAAGTCAGCAGATATCCGTACCTTCCACAGAGACTTATTTATCTCTCCAGATGATCCTTCCCTTAGACAAGTCATACGGTGATAATTCCAGTGTCACCTTATCCCCTGGCAGGATCTTGATAAAATTCATTCTCAGCTTCCCGCTGATATGGGCAAGCACTTGGTGCCCGTTCTCCAGTTCTACCTGGAACATCGCATTTGGCAACTTCTCTACTACTGTTCCTTCAATTTCAATTACATCAGCTTTTGACATAGTTATATCCTTTCTCCTTAATAATCTTTCTGATCGCTGCATCGTCTGCTGCGGTGACATCATTCTCTCTGCATATGATCTGGATATGCTTCTTCTTCTTTTTCTTGAGGCGATCCAGTGTTCTAATACTGCCATCCGCTAAATATACATATGTTTCATCAACATCTATTATTACATAAATCTTTCCCGTATCGTGGCCTGCTTTCGATCTTGCAAGCATTCCTGTCACATATCTGTCCATAACCGCACCTTTTTCTAATAGAAATATAAATCATTTCGTCAGGGTCAGCAGTACCGGTTCCCCTTTTGTAACCAGCACCGTATTCTCATAATGTGCGGAAAGACTGTGATCACGGCTCACGACAGTCCACTCATCCTCCAGCCAGTCAACTTCCCAGGTTCCCATATTGATCATAGGTTCGATGGCAAGCGTCATCCCCGCCTTTAGTTTCACGCCTTTTCTGTCCACCTTGTAATTCGGTATCTGAGGCGGCTCATGCAATGCAGTGCCGATTCCATGCCCGCACAAGTCACGGACTACTCCATACCCATGTCTGACAGCGTGACTGTCAATTGCTGCTGAAATATCAAATAGATGATTGCCTTCTTTTGCGTATTTTATACCTTCAAAGAAACATTCTCTTGTGACTTTTATCAGCGTCTCTGCTTCCTTACTGATCTTACCGATGCCATGAGTCCTCGCGGCGTCGGAGTGATATCCTTTATAGATCACGCCTGCATCCAGGCTGACAATATCTCCCTCTTTCAGGATCCGGCGTTTATCCGGTATCCCATGAACGACTTCGTCATTCACGGACACACAGATCGACGCCGGATACCCGTTATAATTGAGGAAGGACGGGATGCATCCGTAACTTCTGATCACTTCTTCGCCTATCCGGTCGATGTCCAGCGTACTCATTCCCGGATGCAGCGCCTTCCCCAATTCATCATGGACAATCTCTAATATACGCCCGGCTTCTTTCATTAACTCAATCTCTCTCGCCGATTTGATCGTGATCGCCATCTTTTTACTCTCCTAAGATATCCACGATCGCCTGGAAAACATCATTGATATCTATCGTTCCGTCAACAGTCTTCAGAATCCCTGCATTTGTATAATAGTCGATCAAAGGCTGCGTCTGCTCATGATATACGCCAAGACGCTTCTTTACGGTCTCCGGTTTGTCATCATCTCTGAGGATCAGTTCCTTTCCGCAGGCATCGCAGATCCCTTCTTCTTTCGTCGGCGCATATTCCAGATGATATGTAGCGCCGCATCCTACGCATGCGCGCCGTCCGGACATACGGTGAACGATATTCTCATCAGGAACATTCACATCAATGGCATGATCTATCTTCTCTCCGATCGCAGCCAACGCTTTATCCAACGCCTCCGCCTGCGGGATCGTCCTCGGGAAACCATCCAGAACATATCCATTCACGCAGTCTTCCTGTCTTACGCGGTCTACTACCAGGTCTACAACCAATTCATCCGGCACAAGAAGCCCCTGATCCATATATGTCTTCGCTTTATTGCCAAGCTCTGTCCCATTCTTAATATTCGCCCTGAAGATATCGCCGGTTGAGATATGAGGAATATTGTATTTTGCGGCTATCTTTTTCGCCTGAGTTCCTTTGCCCGCACCCGGGGCGCCTAACATAATGATCTTCATATAAGATTCCTCCTCTTTATAGCAGTTTAACCCGCGAAAATATTTCCGCGAGTTTAAACTGTTAATTATTCAAAAATCCTTTATAATTACGTACCAGCATCTGTGATTCCATCTGCTTCATCGTCTCCAGAATAACACTGACAATAATGATAAGAGAAGTACCGCCGAAGGATACCCTCGCTCCAAGCCATCCGTTAAACAGGATCGGAATGACCTGAATTACGATAAGCCCGCATGCCCCGATAAAAATGATACGGTTCAAGATCTTCGTCAGATACTCGACTGTCGGCCTGCCAGGACGGATTCCTGGTATAAATCCACCGTTCTTCTTCATATTGTTCGCAATCTCTAACGGATTAAAAGTAATAGAAGTGTAGAAATAAGCGAAGAATACGGTCAGAACAATATATACAAGCAATCCCCATGTATATTGGATCTGCTCAGGGTTACACCAGTTCCCTTGGTTCAGCCCTCTCAGAATCTCGGCGCCGATACCCTTCCCATTATCTTTTCCCAGGAACGACGCGATCACAATCGGAAACTGCATCAGAGATGATGAAAAGATGATCGGTATAACTCCTGCAGTATTTACCTTCAGAGGAATGTTTGTGGTACGGCCTCCATACATCTTTCGTCCTGCCATCTTCTGAGAATAGGACACCGCGATCCTCCGCTCTCCGCCCTGTAAAACCACTACGAATACAACCAGAAGAAGGATGATCGCCAGGATCACAAATACGGCAAGGCCTGCGGAAGCGATCGGTTTATCCTTAACGAACTGCTCAAACAATGATGTCATATCGCTTGGAATACGTGATACGATATTGATCACCAACACGATTGAGATTCCGTTTCCCACGCCTTTTTCCGTGATACGCTCGCCGATCCACATCAGGAATGCGCTTCCTGCAGTGAGTGTCAGGACTACGATCGCCGCATTTACAAAATTAAAATCCACCAGAAGTCCCTGACGTCCGAATCCTACCGCCATAGCAGTCGATTCAAATAGTGAAAGGCCTACTGTGAGATAACGTGTAATTGCCGCAATCTTCTTTCTTCCGTCTTCTCCCTCTTTCTGCATCTCTTCTAGTTTAGGGATCGCGATCGTAAGAAGCTGCATAATAATGGAAGATGTGATATATGGCGTTATACTCAGTGCAAATATAGACATCTGCTCAAAAGACCCACCGGTGAAAGCGTTAAACAAATTAAACGCTTCACCAGTGTTCTGTGCAAAAAATTCTTTGATATAATTAGAATTTACGCCGGGTGTCGGCAGCTGGGAACCAATTCTTATTACGATCAACATCAAAAAAGTATATCCGATCTTCTTTCGAATATCTTTAATCTGGAATGCCTTTCGAAATGTTTCTAACATTAGATCACCTCTGCTTTTCCACCTACGGCCTCAATCTTCTCTACAGCGCCCTTGCTGAATGCATTGACCTGAACGGTCAGTTTCTTTGTCAGCTCACCGTTACCCAGGATCTTCACGCCGTCTCTTGGGTTCTTAACGATCCCCTGCTCGATCAATGTCTCTACAGAAACAACCGCATCGTTATCGAACACTTCAAGAGCGCTGACATTAATACCGATGATCGTCTTAGAATTCCTGTTCGTGAATCCTCTCTTTGGTATTCTTCTATATAATGGCATCTGGCCACCTTCGAAACCTGGTCTTGTTGCTCCTGAACGAGCCTTCTGACCCTTGTGTCCCTTACCGGCTGTCTTACCATTTCCAGAACCGTGTCCACGTCCTCTTCTGAAATTATCACTCTGCTTTGCTCCGTCAGCAGGTCTTAAGTTTGATAAATCCATTGTGACACCTCCTTATCCGAATATTTTTAACTATGCCTCTTCTACTTTTACCAGGTGCTGCACCTGCTTTACCATACCTCTGGTCGCCGCATTGTCCGGCAGTTCAACTGTCTTGTTGAGTTTCTTCAAACCCAGTGCTTCCACCGTTTTCTTATGTTTTGGTACGGCGCCGATCGTAGATTTTACTAATGTGATTTTTAAATTTGCCATCTGAATCTACCTCCTTAGCCCAAGATCTCTTCAACAGATTTACCGCGAAGCTTAGCTACCTCTTCCGGAGTCTTAATCTGACGCAGTCCGGCGATCGTGGCAAGAACTACGTTCTGCTTATTATTAGAACCAAGAGACTTTGTACGGATATTCTTGATCCCAGCCATCTCGATCACGGCACGCGCCGGTCCGCCGGCGATCACACCGGTACCTTCCGGAGCCTTCTTAAGCAGCACGGAAGCTCCGCCGAACTTACCGGTAAAATCATGTGTAATACTCTCATTTGCATCCAGCGCTACGGTAATGAGATTCTTCGCCGCGTCCTCTTTTCCTTTGCGGATCGCTTCCGGAATCTCAGTAGCTTTTCCCAAGCCTGCACCAACATGGCCATTTCCATCGCCAACAACTACTAAAGCTGTGAATCTCATGTTACGGCCACCTTTAACAACTTTGGTTACACGCTTAATTGACACTACTTTTTCGTTTAATTCTAATGAACCAGCATCAATACGTTCTTGTTTCATGTGTGCTCCTCCTCCTAGAAATTCAACCCAGCTTCTCTAGCTGCGTCTGCTAATGCCTGAACCTTACCATGGTATATAAAGCCGCCTCTATCAAAGACAACATCCTTAATACCCTTCTCGATCGCCTTCACTGCGATCGCTTTTCCTAAACATGCTGCCGCTTCAACGTTGTTGGTCTTCTTAAGGTTTGCTTTCACATCTTTCTGAAGAGTGGAAGCGGAAACCAGAG
The DNA here is from genome assembly GCF_000403455.2 of Dorea sp. 5-2. GTDB lineage: Bacteria > Bacillota > Clostridia > Lachnospirales > Lachnospiraceae > Sporofaciens. The sequence goes on from NZ_KE159794.1 coordinate 164,504, forward strand.
TATTTCCAACCGTATCGTCAATAATCTGAGCATACATATGATTATTGCTTCTGAACACAGCCAGACGCGGGCACTCAGGTGTGCCACTCAAACGGTTACGGATTCTTTTGTGCTTCTTAACGCGTACTTCACTTCTTGATTTTTTGCTAACCATTTTCACACTCTCCTTTCTTATTTCTTACCAGTCTTACCAACTTTACGTCTGATCACTTCATCAGCATACTTGATACCCTTGCCCTTATATGGCTCAGGTCTTCTCTTGTCTCTGATCTCAGCTGCGTATTGGCCAACTTTTTCTTTATCAATACCTTTAACAACAATCTTGTTCTGTCCCTCTACCGTTGTCTCAACGCCTTCAGGATCTATCATCTCAACCGGGTGAGAATATCCAAGGCTCAGTGTAAGCTTGTTGCCGGACTTAGCCGCCCTATAACCAACACCGTTTACCTCCAGGACTTTCTCATATCCGTTCGTAACACCTACAACCATATTGTTGATCAATGTTCTTGTAAGACCGTGGAGAGATTTCATTCTCTTCAGATCGTTTGGTCTTGTTACAACGATCGTGTCGCAGTCTAATTTAATCTCCATCTCTGCCGGGAGCTCTCTCTCAAGCGTTCCCTTCGGACCCTTTACAGTCACTTTATTATTCTCACTGATCTCAACAGTTACACCTGCCGGAACCGTGATCGGCAGTCTTCCTATACGTGACATACCTATATCCTCCTTAACTTAGATTTTCGGAGCAGATGCTCATGCCTGCTCTGTTTTCAGTAATGAAGTTCTCTTCACCCTCCGGGTTCAGAGAACGGCCTTCTCACTAAGCTTATCCGGCGCGCTTTGCGCTTGGATCCACTAAATGTTCAGCGCCTACCATATATAACAAAGAACTTCTCCGCCTACGCCGAGCTTTCTTGCTTCTTTGTCTGTGATCACGCCCTTATTGGTAGAGATGATCGCCGTACCAAGTCCGCCGAATACTCTTGGTACATCAGCGCTTCCTGCATATACACGAAGACCTGGCTTGGAAATTCTCTTAAGGCCTGTGATAACTTTCTCGTTCTTGTCCGCGCCGTATTTCAGTACGATGTGGATTGTCTTGAATACTCCGTCTTCTACGATTTCGTAGTTCTCAATGTAGCCTTCATCCAGTAAGATATTTGCAATTGCAAGTTTCATCTTGGAAGATGGTACATCTACAGTATCATGTTTCGCAGTATTTGCATTACGGATTCTTGTAAGCATATCTGCAATTGGATCGCTCATAGTCATGACTTATTAATTCCTCCTCTTCTTAAATGAAGTTCCCTTTGTCCTTTGGCGGGTAGAACTCCACTGCGGGTTTTAATGAATGTTCCCTGCGTTAACGGGATGATCCACTCGATTCGTAATGAATGTTCCCTACGTTGAAGGGTAATGATTCATTATGCTTCGTAATGAAGTTCTCTTCGCCCTTTGGGCTCAGAGAACGGCTTGTTTTCTAAGCTCATCCGGCGCGCCTTGCGCTTGGATTTGCTAAGAAAACAATGCCTACCAACTTGCTTTCTTCACGCCTGGAATCTGTCCCTTGTATGCCAACTCACGGAAGCAGACACGGCAGATTCCATATTTTCTCAAATATGCATGTGGACGTCCACAGATTCTGCAGCGGTTGTATTCTCTGGTTGAGAATTTCTGCTTGCGCTGCTGCTTGATTTTCATTGCTGTCTTAGCCATAATCTACCTCCTTACTTTGTAAACGGCATGTTGAACTGCCGAAGCAATTCACGTGCCTCTTCATCTGTTTTAGCTGTTGTGACAAAGATAACGTCCATTCCTCTTACCTTGTCGATCTTATCATACTCGATCTCAGGGAAGATCAACTGCTCTTTGATACCAAGAGCATAGTTACCTCTTCCGTCAAACGCGTTAGGATTCACGCCTCTGAAGTCACGTACACGAGGTAATGCAAGGTTGATCAGACGATCCGCGAACTCATACATCTTCTCTCCTCTTAAAGTAACCTTACATCCGATTGACATGCCTTCTCTTAACTTGAAGTTAGCAACTGACTTCTTAGCCTTGCAGACCACAGCCTTCTGTCCTGTGATCTTCTCAAGGTCAGCAATCGCTGAATCTAATAATTTTGCATTATCTTTTGCCTCGCCGACACCCATATTGATCACAATCTTGTCAAGCTTCGGCACTTCCATGGTATTCTTATAACCGAACTTCTTGATCATCGCGTCAACGATCTCGTTCTTGTATTGTTCTTTCAGTCTACTCAAAGCACTGGCCCTCCTTCCTCAGATTAATCAATCACATCTCCTGTTGATTTTGCATAACGAACTTTCTTGTCTCCGTCCATCTTGAAACCTACTCTTGTTGCTTTTCCCTTATGCATATACATAACGTTGGAAGCATCGATCGGTCCTTCCTGATGGATGATGCCGCCATTCTGATTCGCAGCACTTGGCTTTGTATGCTTTGTCAGCATATTGACACCCTCAACAACAACCTTGCCATCCTTCTGGTTTACAGCGATAACCTTGCCTTCTTTGTCTTTATCCTTACCAGCGATAACCTTGACAGTGTCGCCCTTCTTAATCTTTAACATTGACATCTGATCTGCACCTCCTTAAAGTACTTCCGGAGCCAGGGAAACGATCCTCATGAACTGCTTGTCACGAAGCTCTCTCGCTACTGGTCCAAAAATACGGGTTCCTCTTGGTGTCTTATCTTCTTTTATAATTACGGCTGCATTCTCGTCAAAACGGATATATGAACCATCTTTGCGGCGTGTACTCTTCACAGTACGTACAACTACAGCCTTCACTACATCGCCTTTTTTAACAACGCCGCCTGGTGTTGCATCTTTAACGGTCGCAATAATAATATCGCCGATACTTGCATATCTTCTCGTTGAACCGCCAAGTACGCGGATACACAGTAACTCTTTCGCACCTGTATTATCTGCCACTCTCAGTCTGCTTTCTTGCTGTATCATGCAGGTTTCCCTCCTTATACTATTTTACTTTTTCCATGACTTCAACAAGTCTCCATCTCTTATCCTTTGAAAGAGGCCTTGTCTCCATAACTTTAACGGTATCACCGATGTTGCATTCGTTTGCTTCATCGTGTGCTTTTAATTTATAAGTTCTCTTTACGATCTTTTTGTAAAGTGGATGTTTTACATGATCTTCTACCGCAACAACTATCGTCTTATCCATCTTGTTGCTGACAACCTTACCCACACGGGTTTTCCTAAGATTTCTTTCCACGGTCTGTCTCCTTTCTATCGTCTAAGGATGTTCTCTTCACTCTGTTCAGAGAACGGCTAAAAAACTAAGTTCGACAATACCTCACTAAGTTTTTTATGCCTAACCTTTTTGTGCCATCACAGTCTGAATCCTTGCGATGTTTCTTCTGACTTCCTTGATTCTGCTTGTATTATCTAACTGATTCGTTGCGTTCTGGAATCTCAGGTTAAAGAGTTCCTTTTTAGCAGCTACTAATTCTTCGTTCAGCTCTGCAGCTGATTTTGTCTTTAAATCTTCTACAAATGCATTAATTTTCACTGTTATCACCGCCTTCTAAGTCTGCGCGAGAAACTACTTTACATTTACATGGCAGCTTGTGTGTAGCCAGACGGAGAGCCTCTCTTGCGACTTCCTCTGATACGCCGGCGATCTCGAACATAACGCGGCCTGGCTTAACAACTGCTACCCAGTATTCTAAGGTTCCTTTACCAGAACCCATACGAGTCTCAGCTGGTTTCGTAGTTACAGGTTTATCCGGGAATATCTTGATCCAAACTTTACCGCCACGCTTGATATAACGAGTCATGGCAACACGGGCAGCCTCGATCTGATTGGACTTGATCCAACATGGTTCTGTTGCTATGATACCATATTCACCATGTGTAATCTTATTTCCGCGAAGAGCTTTTCCCTTCATAGAACCACGGAATTGTTTACGACGTTTTACTCTCTTTGGCATTAACATGATTTATCTCTCTCCTTCCTTTGCTGCTTTTTCCGGAAGAACTTCGCCTTTATATACCCACACCTTAACACCGACTTTTCCATAAGTTGTGTCTGCTTCAGCGAATCCGTAGTCAATGTCTGCTCTCAGTGTCTGAAGAGGGATCGTTCCCTCGCTGTAGAACTCCGTACGCGCCATATCTGCACCGCCGAGACGTCCTGATACGGAAGTCTTAACACCAAGCGCGCCAGCCTTCATCGTTCTTGACATACAGGACTTCATAGCACGTCTGAAGGAGATACGGTTCTCAAGCTGTAATGCGATATTCTCTGCAACAAGCTGTGCATCCTTATCCGGTCTCTTGATCTCTTTGATATCAACGACTAACTTCTTATCTGTAAACTGTCTAAGCTCACCTTTTACTTTCTCGATCTCTGCGCCGCCCTTACCGATCACGACACCAGGCTTAGCAGTGTAAATGATGATCTTTACACGGTCGGATGCTCTCTCGATCTCGATCTTAGAAACACCGGCGCTGTATAATCTTTTCTTAAGATATTTTCTGATTTCATGGTCTTCTACTAAGTAATCTGCGAAGTCCTTCTCTGCATACCACTTAGAATCCCAGTCTTTGATAATACCGACTCTCAAGCCATGAGGATTAACTTTCTGTCCCATGATTGCCCCTCCTTATCTTTCATCAAGCACCAGTGTGATATGGCTCATTCTCTTCTCGATCCTGTAAGCCCTTCCCTGTGCCCTCGGTCTGATTCTCTTCATTGTTGGTCCTTTATTTGCATAAGCCTCTGCAACGTAAAGGTTCTCAGCATTCATACCGTTGTTGTTCTCTGCGTTCGCAATTGCTGACTCCAGCAGTTTCTTTATTAAACTGGAAGCATATCTTGGATTGTAAGTTAAAATACCAAGCGCTGTTGTTACATCCTTGCCTCTGATGGCATCTAATACATAACATGCTTTCTGGACAGAAACTCTCGCATAAGATAACTTAGCAGAAGGTCTCGTATCTTTATTCGCATTTCTTTCTCTCTTGATTTGGGATCTATGTCCTTTTGCCATGGATGAACCCTCCTTTCACAGTATAATTATCTAACTCTTGATTTCTTTTCGTCTTTTCCATGTCCTCTATATGTTCTTGTCGCAACAAACTCACCGAGCTTATGTCCGACCATATCCTCTGTTACATATACAGGTACATGTTTTCTTCCGTCATGAACGGCAATCGTATGTCCGATCATGCTCGGGAAGATCGTTGAACGGCGGGACCATGTCTTAATTACAGACTTGTCGCCGGAAGCGTTCATTGCATCTATCTTCTTGAGCAGGCTTGCGTCTGCGAATGGGCCTTTTTTAACTGAACGTGCCATAGGTTATAACCTCCTCCATGAAAATTATTTGATTGCTCTGCCGTCTCTTCTTCTTACGATCATCTTGTTAGAAGACTTGTTTTTCTTTCTCGTCTTCAGACCAAGCGCTGGCTTGCCCCAAGGTGTACATGGACCCGGACGTCCGATTCCAGTCTTACCTTCACCACCGCCGTGCGGATGATCGTTCGGGTTCATAACAGAACCGCGTACTGTAGGCCTGAATCCCATGTGGCGCTTACGTCCTGCTTTACCGATATTGATCAGGTTGTGGTCTCCGTTGCCTACGACTCCTACGGATGCGCGGCACTGGATCGGAACCATTCTCATCTCACCGGACGGAAGTCTTAAAGTAGCGTACTTTCCTTCCTTAGCCATCAGCTGAGCGCTGTTCCCTGCGGAACGAACCAGCTGTCCGCCTCTTCCCGGATGAAGCTCGATATTGTGGATCTGAGTACCTACCGGAATCTCAGAAAGCGGAAGACAATTGCCGACTCTTACTTCGGCTTCCGGTCCGTTCATGACCTTCATTCCGTCTTTCAATCCTTCTGGTGCAAGAATATAAGCTTTCTCGCCGTCTTCATAGCAGATCAATGCGATGTTCGCCGATCTGTTCGGATCATACTCGATCCCGATAACAGTTGCGTGAACACCATCTTTTCTTCTCTTGAAGTCGATAATTCTATATTTTCTCTTAGCGCCGCCTCCGCGGTGTCTAACTGTGATCTTTCCCTGGTTATTACGTCCTGCCTGTCTGCTCTTAGAAGCTAACAAAGACTTCTCTGGCGTCTTCTTTGTGATCTCTGAGAAATCAGAACCAGTCATCTGTCTTCTGGAAGGCGTATATGGGCGGTATGTTTTAATTCCCATGGTTACTTCTCCTTTCAACTATCCTAATTATTGTTATCACGGAATTGTGCGTTCTCTTCTCCTACAGCCCTTCAAAGATCTCGATATCTGCACTGTCTTCTGTCAGCTTTACGATCGCTTTCTTCGTATTGGCTGTCTTGCCGAACTGCATCGTCCCACGGACTCTTCTCTTCTTTCCTTCGCAGTTCATCGTGTTAACACTCTCTACCTTCGTGCCGCTGAACATCTTCTCAACAGCTTCTTTCACCTGTGTCTTGGTAGCGTCCGGATGAACAAGAAATGTATACTTCTTATCTGCCATCATCCCCATGCTCTTCTCTGTTACGACAGGTTTAAGGATTACATCATAATATTTAATATCAGCCATTATGCGTACACCTCCTCGATGTTAGCAACAGCAGCTTTCGTCGCGATCACTGTGTTGTATTTTAAGATGTCATACACATTGATCGTATTAGTCTTTGCAGTCTTAACATCCGGGATATTTCTTGCGGAGATCTCTGCGTTCGTATTTCCGTCTTCTAATACAACTAATGCTTTGGATACATCTAAGTTCTTCAGGATATTCACAAAATTCTTCGTCTTGATCTCGTCAAATTTGATCTCGTCAACCACGATGAATTTCTTCTCTTCTACTCTGGAAGATAAAGCCGACTTAAGAGCCGCCCTCTTCTCTTTCTTATTCATCTTGAATGAATAATCTCTCGGTACCGGTGCGAATACTACACCGCCGCCTGTCCACTGCGGAGCCCTTGTGGATCCCTGTCTTGCATGACCGGTCCCTTTCTGTCTCCATGGTTTTCTGCCGCCGCCGGAAACTTCGGAACGCGTCTTTGCTTTCTGTGTTCCCTGGCGTTTATTTGCAAGCTGGCTCACAACTGCCATGTGTACAAGATGCTCATTCACTTCCACACCAAATACCGCATCGCTTAAGTCGATCGTACCAACTTCTTTGCCTTCAATATTATAAACTGATACGCTTGCCATCTCTAGTGTCCTCCTTCCTTCGTCAAAGCTTAGTTAGCTTTTACTGCTTCTTTAATAGTTACTAAAGATTTCTTCGGTCCCGGCACAGAACCCTTGATCAGAAGCAGGTTGTTCTCTGCATCTACGCGCACAACCTCAAGATTCTGAATCGTGATCCTCTTGTTACCCATCTGTCCTGGCATCTTCTTTCCTTTGAATACCTTGCTCGGATCGGATGCCGCTCCATTGGAACCTGCATGGCGATGGAACTTAGAACCGTGTGTCATAGGTCCTCTATGCTGATTATGTCTCTTGATCGCACCCTGGAAGCCTTTACCTTTTGAGATCGCAGTCGCGTCGATCTTGTCGCCTGCCGCGAAGATGTCAGCCTTGATCTCCTGTCCCAGCTGGTACTCACTTGCATTATCAAACTTGAACTCTCTTACAAATCTCTTGCCGGTCACGCCCGCCTTTGCGAAGTGTCCCTGCTCTGCCTTCGTTACACCGTGGCGGTGTACGACTTCTTTCTTACCGCTCTTGTCTTTGTTGACGATCCTGTCTTTCTTATCCACATAACCTACCTGAACCGCCTCGTAACCGTCATTCTCCATCGTCTTGATCTGTGTAACTACACAAGGACCTGCCTGAAGAACCGTTACTGGTGTCAATGTCCCGTCTTCATTGAAGATCTGGGTCATTCCGACTTTTGTTGCTAAAATAGCTTTCTTCATTATAATTACCTCCTGTGATTTACAGCGGAGCGCGCTGCGCGCTCATCCTAAATGTTAGGAATACTGTTTTTACTTGCTTTTCATCTTGATATCAATGTATACGCCTGCCGGCATCTCAAGCCTTGACAATGCGTCGACCGTCTTCTGGGTCGGTGCAATGATATCGATCAGTCTCTTATGAGTCCTCTGCTCGAACTGTTCTCTGGAATCTTTGTACTTGTGAACAGCTCTCAAGATCGTAACAACTTCCTTCTTAGTCGGAAGCGGTACCGGTCCGCTCACCTTTGATCCATTCTTCTTAACAGTTTCGATGATTTTCTTAGCGGATGCATCTACCATCTGATGATCATACGCTTTCAAAGTGATTCTCATTACTTGACTTGCCATAAAAAAAGTCGCCTCCTTTTCGTACTTCTAACTTCAGTACGACAAGCGGTGACTGTACACTCTTCCGTGTGTGTCGCGAGAACCTCACACGCCGTTATGTGCATTTCGCAGTTTTTTTTTCTAACTGCTTACATGCGGCACATGTGTGCCAACGATTACAGTGTTACAGTGACTTGTCGCCAGTTTCTTAACTTGACATTCGCTCCACGGAAAACCTGCCACTTACGGGCAGCAACCTCTCGCTTCGACGCTATCATGTCACAGCTTTTTCAGTATATCCGACAGAGAAAGATTTTTCAAGCCTTTTCTTTCAAATATTGTATTTTTTTTCGTACAATCAGAAATATCTGCTGTTATCTTATTATAAAGAAGCCAAAATCAAATCCGCATTCTGTATACTGTTCCCACAGATATTCAACTCTTTCTTCCTTATTCAAAAACTGAGTCCGCATCGATCCTTGAAAGAACACGCACCCACATCATCCCGTCGCAACATATATAAACTACATCTGACGGATATTTTTCTAAACCAGTTCTTTTTACATACGGATTGATTAATGCATACCTCCATAAAACCACAAAAATACATTTTTGTGTATTTTATTCAATTTCCAAATATATAAGTCGACAAACAATCATTTATTATTTGGGGCAAAAGGGCACAACACCCAAACCACTACCGGCTAAAGTTGGTTGGTTCGGCTTGCTGCTAAAGCAGCCTAAAGTTGTTCGCATTCCACGTTATCTCTCCTGCCACTCTCACCCTATCTCAATGTTATCTGAGTTATTTCTCTCCTGTAAGTCCTGATTCTTGATATATTCTTTGATAATTTCATCAGTTACATTTCCACTGCTTGCCACAAAATAGCCTCTTGCCCGAAAATGCTGTCCCCAGAACTGTTTGTTCAATTCTTTATATTCTATCTGCAACTTTCTGGATATATTTCCTTTTATATACTGCACCAACTTGCTTGCAGATATATAGGGCGGCACCGATACCAGTAGGTGTATAAGCTCACTCCCAACATGCCCTGCAAGAATTTCTACTTCATTACTTTGACAGATTATTTCGGATTAGCTCTCTTGTTCTTACTGCTATCTTTCCTGTTATCACTGGTTTACGGTATTTTGTTATCCATACCAGATGATACTTGATATCATACATACAATGTGACGATTTTCTATAATTTTACATTTGTTTCACCTCAAGCTTAGTATCTCTATTTTCACTTAGTGTAAACTTGAAGCTATGACGTTGACCTAAAGGCAAGGGTTTTAACCCCATTATACGGACAATAAAAAAGCAAGTTGCATAAAATTAGTTGTTAAAGGTCACACAATTAATTTTATACAACTGCTTAACAATAGCATCTACTACATCTATACTTATTAATCAGCAAGTGTTTGTTATGTCGAAACGATTGTAAAATAATATTTTCTTTCTCCTATAGTGACTCTGAAAGCAGTATCACCCCAGTTACGTTCCCATTGATATAAAAAGGGAGTTATCTTCTTTACTTCAATATCATATCCAACACGCTCTTTTTCCGTTTGAACAGATACCTTCTTAAATCCAAGATAAAACATATAAATATGTTCCACTTGAGACTCATGTCGTTTCGTCATCCCTAGATTATACTGCATCTTATAATCTTCTACCATTTGTCTTGTCAGCGTTCCATCATAGGAAAAAGCTGTTGGATTCATATGTCCGATTATACAGATCACTATAAATATCGTGATATATGACCATTGTTTTCTACTTATTCTTTTCTGTTTCATTAAGTCTTCCTTCACATAAACCTATTAATAACATATGTGCTTGGTCTCTCAATAGTAATATCATTCCATCTTTCATTAAGTCGATTCGCAGTATGCTGAGAAACATATATTTCGCCATTTTTCTTACTATGCACAAATACTACATGCCATACCTCATATGTGTCATTACACATATATCCTATAAAATCGCCCGGCTTAGCATTGGTATTCACTTCACGTCTTGTAACATAGCCATTAAAAGCATAACCCTTTTCTCCACCCCAATACTCCATAAAATCATGCGCTACATTCCACCGGCGTTTTGCAAGTTCATTCCCATTATATTGCCATTGCCCTTTTATCATCTCCATGCCCGCATAATGAAGTATTTGTGATGCAAAATTTGTACAATCCGAAGAGTATTTTCCATAAACATAGTTCCAAGACAAAGCGTACATCTCCGCATATTTCTGCGCCTGACTCAAACTAAGTCCTGCTCTAGAACTTTCTTTTCTCGCTGAATATGACGCAGACAGCTTATCCATCATCTCACTATTTCGTTCCTTTGTTTCTGCAATACTTCCTTCAAGACTAATATCATATTTTGAATTATCAATGTTTCTAGCATCACCGTTTTCCTGACATGATAGCTCTTGAACCTTAACAACATAAACACTTGCATAATCAGCGAAATATCTTTCTGCAATATCAGATATATTTTCTACTTCACCAAACAAAAAGGAATACATTAAGTCTACATAGCCCTCACTCCCTTTTTCAATGTTTAATTCTCTTTCATAAATAAAATCTAATATACCTGCTTCTATTTCAGAAAAAGAAATATTTTCATCAAAATATTGCGGCAACTTCTCGCAATTGTACAATAACTCTTCCCCGTCAGTTGTATTATTTTCCGAAGCATATGCAACATTTACACAAGAAATCATAAATACTATAATCAATATACTACTTATTGTTTTTTTCATAATATTCTTACTCATCTCTTTATCCTTTCATTTAAAATTAATGTTAAATCATTCCTCAATAGTCACTATTTTCATTTCTTTTACAGATTAAAATTCAGTACAAATGCAATTAGATACAAATTACTATTATTAGACTTAATTTATTAAGTTTTTCATAGATTGTCTTATCGCAAACATTTCCTTCTCTCTACTTACCTTTTTGAATCTAACATACTGATTTCGCCAAAACCGCTCATCTCCCTTTTAAAACACTTCAAAAACAATTATTTTTATTGCACTTCATCCGACTGAGGGCATCTTAATATCTTGTAATCTTATCAGACATATTCCTAATACACTCAATATTTTGTCTCGCTTTTAATAATTGAATATGTTCCTCAATCCCATCAGGCGGTTTGACCTTGTATGAGAAAACTGGCACACTTGTTCTAACACTGTTCTTAGCCAAATATTCTGCCATTTCCTCAATCCCTTTAATCATATTTTGCATTACTTTCATACGCTCCTCCTTTTATTAATGATAATCCTTGTACCAAGGCTACAAACATAACAAGACATCCTAATTGATTACTAATAAGCAATCCACCCAAACTCATTCCCATCATGATTAATATTACTTTAATTTTGACCCTCATCAATTTTTCCTTACTTAATCCTAGATACTTATTATCCTGTGGCACATAAAAAAAATATACAATTATAATTCCTAAAAGAAATATGCAAAAACACTCGTCAATAACACATAAATATTTTGATAATATAATAGGTAAAAAAATCATCCCTCCAGTCAAAATCAGACATCCAAAATCCGATTGGGAATGATACCCACCAGACAAAATCCGCAAAATTGCCAGAACAAACACTGCTATTATTGTTTCTATCAAAATATCACATATGCATCCTATAGCCAAGTAAATTATTAATTTAAAAAATGTGTTAAAAAATAATTCCAATCCATATGTAATTACAATTCGTTCAGCCTCCGAATATCTCCTGTACTCATTCATTTTATCAACAATACTTATTACAATTACATGTGTATAGTCTTTCATACATTCTCCCTTTTCTGAGCATTATTTTATCCAAAATATTTTCTAAAATCAATCCTCATTCCCTAAACGTCATCTTTTTGAACATAAACGTCATAAAAGAGGAATCTCCAATCTTGGAATAAACATCCCCTGCTCAGCAGTTTGGCAGTTGAATTATAAAAAATATACTTTCAGGTCGCATAAAACCTATTTTTATATCAACTTTTTGGTTTTATTATATTGTAGTGTATTAGAAATATAGAAAAAGATGAGGTTTCTACGAGAATTGCCAATTCCAAATCAACGAATGTGGAATCATTTTATATCGCAAATGGATTCATCAATGACAAAGATATAAGCCCTTTTGTTATTGTCCGAAAACTTGAAACATCAAAATATCTCCTTCCTGAATATGGATCGACTCGCAATGATGTAGTGACTTAGGCAAAGGAAGAAGCCTGGTTTGAAACCTTCAAACAGGGGGTTCTTCCTTTGTAATTGTATCCGAATTCTTAGAAAAACTTTCTTCCAAACTTCATGACGCTTATCCTGTATCAAATGTTCTCGTGACAGAATGTGCCCTTATTCAATCAGAGTTTTATAAAACATCTCTTTTATAGGAACCAGGAACAACAGGGTTCTTTTTTATAATTATTCGAATTATTACTTTGAGATTGAATCGGAAGATGGAAGTATGAAATATAGGAAAAGTAAAGAGCATCCTCACATATTCTCCCAAATATGCACATTACCAGAAGACCCTTCGTGATAAACAGGTAGAATGCGCGCATAAAATGTTAGATTGCGGAAATGCAAAGAAAAACCACGAAGAATTATTAGATACGTTAAAAACAAGGAATTTGCCGAAGTTCAGAAGTAAGGATTTATCCCGTTATATAAACGAGAACCTATTGCAGATGATCTTCAAGAAGCTTGTGGTTTTCAAACCGATTATCGATTTATAACCAAAAGTAAAATAAAAACAATTAGAACCCAAGTAAAGGAAGATAATAAATTACCATGCTTTGTAACAGTGAAAAAATCGCTGTAGCCTTGTAAACACAAATGATACAGCGATCTTTCTTTCACTAACTATCAAAGACTGACTTTTATCCAATATATTTTCTTAAATCAATCCTCATTCCCTGAACGTCATCTTTTGGGGCACAAACGTCATAAAAGTCATGAAAGAGGAATCTCCAACCTTTGGATAAACATCCCCTGCTCAACTCTGCACTCATGCGCAATATCTTCATGCGCCCACAACAGCGATCGGGCAGAATATAATCCCAACCCCCGTCCTTCCCCTTTCGTCGAATATCCCTTACAAAATATCTTCGACAAATCCGGTTTTCTCTCACATTCATTCATAATCTGAAAAAGTATCTGACTATCCATCTTTGCTATAATCATACAGATCACACCTTTTTTCTCTTCCACCTCTTCTACTGCATTATCCATAAAAATTCCCAAGATACGGAGCAAGTCAGAAAGCCCCTCATACTCCACATTCACATTCTCAGAAATCTCAACCTGTACCCGAATCCCCTTGCTTAGCGCCAGCAAAACCTTTTCGAACAATAAACCTTTTATTTCCATTGGTTGAATATTTTTAAGGTACTGCCACGCCTGCATTTCATCCAGCTTACTGTAAGCCGGTCTTTTTAACTGAAGGTCAAAATATGTCTGTAATTCTTCTATACGATTTTCATGTATAAATCCCGCCATGGTAGACAGCATATTCTTGTAATCATGCTTAAATATTCTGGTTTCTTCTACCATATCTTCCAGACAGGCAATATAATCCTCCAGTAATCGCTGCTTTTTCAGCTCTGCATTTCTGTTCTCTTCCGTTCTTACATGTCTTGTACACACAACGATCAGATAATTGCTGACCAACATGCAGAGAATAAAAAGAAAGCCATTGAATTGTATCGCATAATCACTATATCCCGTCTTTTCTCCCCAGGACATATTAACCACAAAAAGTACCGTATATGTAAAAAGATTGATCAGCAAACCATATCTTACAGTGTAAGATGTCTTTTCTATATTATAAAACAGGCGTGTCTTATGGTATAAAATAAAATGCACTCCTTTAACCGTAAACATCAGGATAATACAATAAACAACAGCAAATAACATCCGATGATCCCTTATGATCATACTTGGAGATATCCCGAAAAAAAGGGAAGCTGCTAATAATATACTGTTATTAAAAAAGATATTAAACATATATCCAAAGCACGCAAGACAGAGATTTTTCATTTTGTGCTTTCTTACCATCAGCAGCAACATCACATCAAATCCCAGGAACATCCAAACATTTATACTATACTCTGCCTTCAACTCCCACATTCCCATAAGCGTAATATATACCGACAAGCATACATATTGCCATATTTTCAGTTTCTCAGTCAGCAGTCCACACATAGAAACCATCACACAGAATGCTCCCATCAAACTATATAAGATTTCCATACTCACTGTCCTTTCCGGACATTACGGTTCATAATCTCCGCTATTCGCCTCAATTCCCGGTAAGATACCTCCACCTGCAACCCTCCGTCCAGATACAAAAACCTCTCCTTCTTATCCAGTTCCCGCATCTTGTATCTGTTCACAATACACGACTTATTCGCATAGACAAAATCATCGTTTAACTGCTCATATATGCTTTTCATCGGCTGTCTCACAGTAATCACACGATTATACAGATATACCTCAGCCTGATGCTTTCCTGCCACAGACTGAATATAGATGATATCCTCTATCCTAACGTCTATCACCTTTCCTCCATTGGCAAACGAAATTGTTGCTTTATTTTTCTTATCACACAGGCTGTTCAATTTCTCAAAAATGCGGTCCAATCTCTGCTGCAGGCATTCATTGATTTTCTTCTGACGAAAATATTCCGGTTCTTTGATCACATAGTCCAGGACCTCCAGGTCATATTCGAATACCTTATACGCCATATGTATATTGGAGGTAAGAAATACGATCGCATATTCACTATTCATCCATTTCAATCTCCGCGCCAAATCAAACCCATCCATATCATATCCATCCAACTGCACATCTATGAAAAAAACGGCAGGCAGACAATGATCCTGCAATTCCGCTATAATTTCCTCCGGATTCTGCCTTGCCGCTGCAATCCGGGCGTTTATCCCCTTATGCGCAATATAATCCGTCATCGCGTCTCTTATGTAGTTTAACTGCACTTTCTCGTCTTCACATATGTATATATAGATCACTTTCTCCATCCCTGCCTATATCAAAAATGATACATTTCTTCTATTTTATCTTATATCCGCACTTCCCACAGAATATAGCGCCCGGCTTCAGCCGGTTTCCGCACTCCGGGCAGAAGAGATCTATCGCGCCCCTCTCATTTTTAAGCCTGGTGATCTTATCAAACAGCGGAAGCAATTCCGGAAGGGGATCTTCGAATCTCCCCTCATAATACGCCTTCCCAAGCTCCATATATGTCTGTTCCAACTCCGTATCAGAACCCAGCTTATCATAATTCACAAATACTGTAGCTTCATTATCTCCCATGTCTTTACCTCCTTTTGGCGTCTCTTCGCGCCGCCGCTATGCCAACGTAAATACCTCTTCTTTGCCAACCATACAGATCTTCATCCCCCTCGGGAGACGGTATTCCCTGCCCGCTCCGAGAGGCTGACCGCTCTCAAGGAATACGGCGAGTTTCCGCATCGGTTTCACACAATACTCCTGATACTCCGCCACATAATACACTTCCGCTTCCACTTCCTGCATATTCTTTTGTTCCATGATCATGAGCCTCTTCTGGCTGTCTCTGCCAAAATATACCGGAACCCGCTCTTTCATAGGATATACCTGCGACGCATATATCCCGCTCTCGCCGCGCAGCGCGCCTTCGAATCCCTGCTCCGGCTGTCCCTTCGCCATAACCTGCGGCGAAGCCTCTTTCTCAGGCGCTGCCCGGAACGCTTCTTCTCTTCCCGCCGGCGGCGCCTGCACTTGTCTCTTCCGGTTTGCCTCTAGTTCCTGGATCTTATCCAGATAAGCATTTCCTCCCATCCGGATATTCTCAGGCATGATATCCTTCGGCGGCATCTGCACAGCCTTCTTCTCCTTCGCGGCAATACCCGCGACCGCAAGGAGCAGCGCAAGGAGATACAGCGCGGTCCAAAGGACCACCGGCAGATTATGTACCTCTATCCTGCCGATCTCCGACATTCCCCCTATTCCGAAGAATCCTTTCGCCCCTTCGATCATACTCTGTACCGCCGTTATGCGCCGCCTCAACTGGACATAGAGGATACCGGCAGAGATATTGATCACGATCTGTCCTGCTATGGACACGATGTATGCAGCCTTCACAGGAAGCGCCGCCGTAAGGACAGCCACAAGCACGATCACTCCCATCAGTACCAGCAGAATATACGCATAGTCCCTGATATATGAAAAGAATGTGTCAAATAGCTCCGATAAGATCCCTCCCTCTTCTTTCTCTATGGTTCCCAGTTTGATCATATGAAAGGCAGACAGCCTGACCGCCCCTGCCGATACCAGTGTCATGCTCCCGATCCCTACAGATGCCAGCATGATAACCGCAATGATATATTTCAATATCTTCTTCATCCATCCCCCTCCTATTCCGTCTCAATCTTTTCCAACAGCCGTTCTCTTTGTTTTGCAAATACTTTCCCCGCTGCAAGCAGTCCTGCAAGGCTGGCTACGATGCCCGCAGCGCTCGTCCCAACCAGTATCCATCCCATCGTGATCTCCATCACAGCCATCCCCCTGTCTTTACCTGTTGATAGACCTGCTTAAGCAGCCCCATCTCCGCATCCGTATCATTTCCTTCTAATTGGTCTTCATATAGACGAAGCGCCTCGTCGTAGTACTGTGCGAACATCGTATAGTCCCGCAAGGAATTCTCCTTCTCATTCTGCAGATCCACTTCACAAAACGCCCTGCGCTTGCAGATATTATAATCTTTCCCAAATTCCTCTTCCATCTGATCCAGGATTTCTCCCGCCAGACCCAGTTCCCCCTGCTTGTCATACAGGATCACCAGATTATCATAGGTAGCGTAGGTATCCCACCCCTGGCTTATGACTTCTTTCAGAAGACCGATCGCTTCTTCCCGGTATGCCGTCCCGTCCGCCCCCTCTGCCATGTCAATATCTGCCTGTATCAGCCGCTCCAGGATCAGCATCTGCTCCCCGATCGGAAGCGCTTCCCTTGCTTCAAGAAGGATGTCCCGCTCTTTCCCTCGGTCTCCCTGTTCTTCATAGAGCCTGCTAAGCATCGTATATGCTCTTGCCTTAAGGGCGTCATCCGCCGTAAGGCTGATACATTGCCTGAACTCCTCCGCCGCCAGATCCGTCTCTTCCATAGATTTCTCGATCTCACCCTTCGCATAATACACCGAATCCTCGGCAAGCCCCAGTTCGATCGCCTTCTCCAGCACATCCCGCGCTTCCGAAGCTTTGCCGTCATACGCAAGGGCGATCGCGTAATCCCGATAATATATCCCCTCGGCTCCTCCGTACTGCCAGATCAGCTCATAAGCTTCCACAGCTTCTCTGTACTCCTCCAATGCAAAATGGCTGTCCGCTTTTAGATAGAAGACATCTGCCATCCGCTCATCCAGCAGGTCGATCTTTTCATTTTCCAGTATATCATACTCGATGAATCCGATGCACGCTTCATATTCCTTCTGTTCATACAGAGAATACGCATTCTGATAATAGCTTTCCACCGCCGAAGGCAGTAACTTCGCCGCTTCCTTATACTTCTCTTCTTCCTTCTCATATTCCCGTTCTATACGGAAATCTTTCTGCTGTTCCACCAGTTCATTGTACCTGCCGACTCTCTCGGTCTTCAGAGTATGAATCCCATAGCCTCCCAATATGATAGAGCCTGCCAGCAAAGCAACCAATCCCAGCCGCGCGGCGCGCTGTCTCTTAAGCAGCGTCTGATATCTTGCATCCTTCTTCGTTACGCCCTGAAAAGCCCGGAACATCTCATATGCACTCTGATAACGGTCCGCCGGATCGATCTCAAGCGCCTTAAGCAGTACTTTGGCAAACGCCTCGCTGGTCCGCTCCGCAAGAAGCCCGGCATCAGGGATCTCTCTGTGGTTCTTGATCTTCTTTCCTGTCACCAGATGATAGAACGTCGCTCCCACACTGTAGATATCACTCTTCTCATCAATTGCCGAATACTTCGGCAGACTGTAGACCGACTCCCGGTCCAGCGCTATGATATACTGTTCCGGCGAAGTATATCCGTCCGTATATCCCAGTACGGTCGTGTCGTCCAGGAAGAAAGAAATATTAAAATCGATCAGGCAGATATTCCCTTCCGGCGTCAGCATGATATTCGCCGGCTTGATATCGCCGTGTATCACAGAAGGTTTCTGGCTGTGCAGATAATTCAGTGCGCTGCACAGCTGCATCCCCCACCGGATCAATTGGTTCTGCCGGAATACATACCCTTCCTCAAGAAGCTCCTTCACAGACCTGCCCGGTATATAACTCATGACCGTATACAGATCGTTTCCTTCGGTCAGAAAGTCCAGTACCTGCGGCAGATACATGTGGTTCAGATTCTTCAGGATATCTGCTTCCTGACGGTTCATCTGCATATCGGCGCTTTTTTTCCGAAGCTTCTTGATCACGACTTCCTTTTGAAGCCTCTTATGATACGCCTTGTATACGATACCTCCGCTTCCCTCGCCTAACTTCTCCAGTATCGTGTATGTATCTGCAACCATCTTCTCTTTGCTCCCTCCTATCTGCGATCCTTTGAAACATTCCTAAGAGACAGGATACTGATGATCACGAACAGCGCCGTCATTGCCGCCAGTACCATCCAGGACTGCGCCACATGGAGCTTCGTCGCTTTAAAGAAGCTCTCCGCTTCATGCTCAAGCATCGGGAAATCTTCTTGCAGCTTTAATTCCAGCCTGTTCAGTTTCGCGATACTCCCAAGCGCCTCCACCGACCACCGGCTTACCGTACAGTAGGAGATCCACTCTCCCGCCCCTTTCAGGGTAAATAATATCCCGCTGAACAGAAGCTGGACGATCAGCACGAACGGAGCCGCCGCCATCGCCTTATCTCCGCTCTTTACCATAGATGATATCACGAACCCCATCGCAATAGAAGCAAGGATCGTTAACCACACCGTAAATAAGATCTCCGGCGAGAAATGATCCAGAAAGATCCCTTTCTTATCTTTCCCGACAAGCCCCAGGAATACGAATGTCAGGATAGACGCCTGAACGAATCCCAGAGCCGCCTGCAGGACGGATTTCGACAGAATATACCCCGGCAGCTTCAGATTCGCCATATATTCTCGCTTCAGGATCACACGTTCCTTACAGATCTCCTGGATAGAATTAAACAGCCCGATCCAGATCCCCGAGCAGCTCAGTGCAAAGAGCATGGACTTCGTACTCTCATAGATCTTAAATATATTCTTATCCGCAACCACATTAAGCAGAAGGGCGATCAGGAGCGGCTGCAGGAGCAGTACGGCAACTCTCTGCTTGTCGTTCTTCATCAGCTCTGCGTAACGCCTCAGGAGGATCAGGAACTGCCGCAGTGCAGGTTCTTTCCTTACCTTCCCTAATTCTGCCTTCTTCGTCTCTGTCTCCGTCCCCTTATGCACTTTGCCAAACTCCGCAAATCGCTTCTCCCAGAGCCACGGCGCCTCCGCGATCATATTGTAGATATTTACCAGATCATCCGTCTCGTAGAATGCTTTCGCCACATCCACATTGCCGCAGAAGCAAAGTCTTCCTCCTGGTCCCATGAAGATCACCTTATCGCACAGATGCAGGTTCTGGGTCGTGTGTGTTACCATGATGATCGTCTTGTTCTGCTCTTTTGCCAGGGAACTCAGCGTCTGCATCAGATTCTTCTCGGTTCCGGGATCCAGTCCGGATGTCGGCTCATCCAGAAAGAACAGCTTCGGGTCTGCCAGAAGTTCCACCGCAATACTCGCCCTCTTCTTCTGCCCTCCCGATAACTTGCGTATATAAGTATCCTGGTGTTCTTTCAGATCTACCATCCCAAGAACTTCCTCGATCCGCTGCCGGATCTCTTCCTTCTTCGTATCCTTCGGCATCTTCATCTTTGCCGTATAGTACAGCATCCTGCGAAGCGTCAGATTCTCATATATAATATCCTGCTGCGGGACAAAACCGATAATATTCTTAAGGTTCTGGAACTGCTCCACAAGATCGATCCCGTTACAGTATATCTTTCCTTCAAAATCCGGCTCAAATCCGCTGATCGCATTCATAAGCGTCGTCTTACCCGCACCGGATCCTCCTATGATCGCAACAAACTCATTTGCTTGGATCTCGCAGTTCACATCCTTCAGGATCTGCTTTTTCTTCTTCCCGCTGCCTACGTATTTGTTCACCTCACTGACTCTCAGGGAGATACCTTTGATACTCGATTTATAATAAATACACTCGCCGGAGAAGAACAACTGATAATCCAGGATCTGCACCAAGTCTTTATCCTTCAGCGCCGCCGGCGCCGAGATATTGCGTCCATTCAGCATCGTTCCGCTGGCGCTCCGGTTATCATATAGGACAAAGCTGCCATTCTCCCTGCGGATCATGCAGTGATTCTCCGATATGCCCGGATGCTTAAGTACGATCTGGTTCTCCGGCGAACGCCCGATACGTATCACGTCCTCGTTCAGATTCTTTTGCTTCCACACCTCTCCCTCCGGCATAATGTGAAAAAGGAGCAGGACCATCCGGTCAGGCGCATGGATATTCCCGATCCGAAGGACCGTCTTATCAAAGATCTCCACATAACCGTCTCTGGCTGCAAGAAGCCTCTTCTGTCCCGCATAGCCGATGAAAGTCCCGTTGCTGCTGTCCCGATCCATATAATAAGTACGCTCTCCTTGTATCAGGAACGTCCCGTGAACCTTCGACACAATATCATCCGGGATAACGATATCACATTGTTCTCTATTTCTCCCCGCCTGCAATTGTTCCTTGCCGTAAGTATCCAGGCAGATCTCCGTCAGGCGGCTCTTTGTATCAATAACTGTTAATATTCTTCCGTTCATAATTCCCCTCCGCCGTCATTTTAAAAGGGACAAGTCTGTCAATTCGACATACTCGATCGGCTCCGCTCCGGAATATATGTCGTCCTCAGGACCTCGTTCTCCGGAAGAGATCACCTCTTCCTCTATCCTTCCATTCGTGATACGGATCCGGGTACGCATCTCATATCCCATATGAACCTCAAGCCTCTGGATATATTTATCCCGTCCCCCGTTCTCATCCTTCAGGAAACCGGAATGCCCGCCGCCGATCACTCCCAGATATACGCTCTTCTGCCCATGTATCGTATACGCCTGATACTGATAATCCGCCTCGCAGGTCCCTTCCTGAACCAACAGTTCTTTCACTCCGTCTTTATCAATGTCATAGCAGTAATACCTATTATATTCCCTGAACTCTGCAGCCGTATTCTGTAAGATCGGTCCATAGATATCCCTGTACATCTGGGGCGAAACCCCAGAGGCATCCTGTCTGCCAGATTCTTCCTCCCCGGATTCTCTGCTGTCCGTCTTAAGTTTTTCCCGCAGCTGCATCATCGTCTCTTCTAACGCTTCCACACTTCTGTCCTGCTCTTCCTCTCCGCGCGAGAATCCATATAGCACACAATTCTCTCTCCACCGCAAGCTCTCCGCCTCGAATTCCTCATACGATACCAGATTCCCGTCGATGGTATACGGCCCGTTATCACTGAAGCTTTCTGCGTTTATTTCCTTCACAACGGTGAACCGGTCTCCTTCAAGCCCCCAGATCTCGTTAAATTGGAAGTCATCCTCGCTTCCTTCGATGATATAATATCTCTCTTCATTCTGCGTCAGATGCAGGACGCTCGTCCCGCCGTCCCCGCCGAATCCAGAACCCTCGAATACTTTCTCGATCTCGGAGTCTTTATATCTCCATACTTCTATCACATACCGGGGCAGCATATATCTGACAGACGGATCTACCGTAGACGGATCTGCATATGCCAGCAGTAATTCCTCCTGCCCGTCCTTATCAAAATCAATCAGACTGGCAAGACAGAGCCCTTTCAGGTAATACATATACTCGGCGGATATCTTCTCCACCGCTCCGTAGTCTTCTTGATACCGTTCTAGCAGATCGTAATATTTCCTGTACATCCCATACCGCATCATCAGTTCTTCTACTTCTGTCTTCTCATCCTCGTCTTCTGTCATATCACAGATCTCTTTTGCGATCACCTGCGCCTTCTCGCCGTCTCCCTTGTCGCCATAGTAAACGATGGCTTCTTTATATATATCCTCACTGCCTGCTAAAAGCTCCTGTTTCTCTTCATATTCCGCTGTGATCCGTTCCATGGCGTCTTCGTAGATCTCTTCTGCACGCTCAAATTCTTCCATTCCGATATATGCCTGAGCAGCGTAGCGGTATGGCTCCACCTTTTTCGGGTCTATCGCGATCGCTTCGTCGAAGCAAGCCGCCGCCTTCTCATAATCCTCTTCCTCCAGAAACTTCTGCCCGGATTCCAGATTCTCTTCATACCGCTTCTCTTTCCTGACGTCTGCCAGCGCAAGCAGAAGCATCACGGCGATGCTTATCATCACGATCACAGCGCTTACTATGAGAAATATCGTCCGCCCTTTTTTCTTCCTCGTTTTACCGGCTGCATTCCCCGCGTTCGTTTCTGCCGGGATCTTCATCCTCACCATGGGTTGTCCGCAGTTCTTACAGAACTTCGCGTCCTCTGTATTTTCTGTTCCGCATTTTGTACAATACATCTTCTCTTTCCTCTTAAGTCTGCTGTTTCCAAGAACAAATGCGGCAAAAGCACTTTCTTCAAGATTGCGCCTTTGCCGCATATTCCGTACACACTTTCAACCGTCGCACTCTAAAACCGACTAGAAAATGTATCCAAAACTTTCAGGGATCACCCATTTCCCGTTGATCTTCGCCACCGGGATCTCCTCCGTATTGTCTTCACTGTACTCGCCCATCTCGAGTGTCATCTCAACCTCAAGAATATACATCGCCGAAGCATTCTTTGCATAGATCTCATTTACATAAAAATCTTCGATCAGGACATCTTCAATCTCTCTTTTGGCAATCTTCTCTTTATCCACAACCTCAAGCTTGATCTCATAATCAATAATATCTCCCAGCTCTTCAAATCCCTCAAAGATATCCGGCGAGATCTCGCCGCTGTCCGCGAATGCTTTCTGGATCGTCTTGATATCCCGCTTGTTAAAGCCCTTTTCCAGATATTTGATCGGCTTCATATAACCGCTTCCGCCCGCAAAGATCTTCACCGCCGCAAAGAGCACTACCGCGAGTACGACCACACCTGCCGCAATCAGGAGAACCGGGTTCGGCTTCTTCGGCGCCGCCGTCGCCATATTGCCGCCCGGCATTCCTCCAGGCATCCCTCCTGACATATTACTTCCCGGCATTCCTCCTGGTATCCCTCCTGACATATTACTTCCCGGCATTCCTCCAGGCATCCCTCCCGGAGCATTGCTCCCCGGCATTCCCCCCGGAGCGTTTCCTTCCACAGGGGCGCCGCACCCCGAACAAAACTTCATTCCTTCCTGAAGCTCCTTACCACATCTTGAACAAAACTTTGCCATTGCTTTTCTTCCTACCTCTCATTCATCGTTTGTTTTATATCAATCATTTAATAATATAGTGATAGATTTTTATCAAAATGTCAAGTGTACCGGATAAATATTTCAGTCCTTTCCCCCAAAATGCACTGTCACACAATCTTTTTTATTAAAAGTGCACAACATTCATTGACTTTTTCATATTATAATGATAGATTTATTATAGCGGAGATGATAAATCGGGGTATCATCTCCGAAGGAGTTATAGTAATCATATATCTAAAGATTGGAGGAAACAACATGTTATTAGCACTTCAAATTTTATTCGGTGTACTGGCGGCAGGAACCGGACTCGGACTGATCTTCGATATCTTTAAGAATCGTATGGACGGTCTCAAGAATGCAACCGGTAAGCAGTGGGCATCTGGTTTTGCAGTAGGTATTGTTGCCAATTTCTTAGACACACTTGGCTGCGGTTCTTTCGCCCCATCAACGTTCATGTACAAACTTTTCAACCAGATCGATGATATCGATATTCCTGGTACTTTGAACGTCGGAGATACTTTCCCGGTTATTTTCGAGGCATTTATCTTCACGGCTTCCGTAGACTGTGATCCTAAGTTCCTGTGGATCATGTACATCTGTGCCGCTGTAGGTTCATTCGGATTTGCTACAATCGTAACAAAGTGGCCTCGTAACAAGATCAGATACGCTCTTGGTTTTATCATGATCCCTCTTGCGATCATCATGCTGTGTAAGAACACTGGCGTCGGACCATTCGGAATCGTTGGAACCGCTACTGGTTTAAGTGGATGGAAACTGATCGTAGCTGCCGGCCTTAATATTCTGTGGGGCGCTTTGATGGATATCGGATTCGGCCTGTATGCGCCATGTATGGCTACCTGTCTTCTGCTTGGTGTTGACGCCGGAGCTTGTTTCCCAGTATTCATGGGATCCTGTGCCTGCCTGATGCCTGCATGTTCCATCGAATTCATCAAGACACACAGATACGATGTACCGCATACGGTTGGTAACGCGATCGGCGGATGTATCGGTGTATTCATCGCATGGAAGCTTATCACGAACCTGCCTATGTTCTGGTTGATCAACCTGATCTGTGTAGTTCTTCTGTGGACATCATACTCACTGCTCAGCGCAGCTAACAAAGATAAGAAAGCTGGAATCGCTTAAGCAAATTTCATTATAAGAATACATATACATAAATGGCGGCTCTGACCGGGCAGCCATTTATGTATTTTATCACCAAATTGTATTAGAGAAAACGGAGAAAATAAGATGTTCATCAACGAATATGTAATGGATCGAAGACGTTATGATAAATGGGCAACTCCTAAGTTTTGGAAGTTACCTATTTTTTATGTGTACCTTGTCATTTTTATTGCAGGTGTTTTTGGCTGGATTTATTTTGACAGAGTGGACGTCCCTGCAAGGTGGCAGACAATCGGCGCTTTTCTTACTTTCGTCGCAGTATACAGGGGCGTTTTCTTCAATTGGATGCACGCCGACAAGACTTTCCGGCTTACACGTGCCAATTACTTTAACGGCAAGGACTGGACATGCAAGGTCATTGTCGGTGAGAAAAATATCTCTCTGTATATTAACGGGAAGATTAACAATAAGGTTGAGTGGGATGAAATTATAAGATTTGAAGAGGCAAAGTCATATTTCAAACTAACGACAGACGAGCGTAATGAAGGTGTCATGATCGATAAATCTTCCTTTATAGAAGGCGATCCCGACAGCTTCAGGCAGTGGATGCTTGACAAACATCCGGAGATCGGCTACGGCTCTGTCGCGCCGCCGCTCAACAAGTAATACATGGCACCGTAGGCATAGTACGGTGCTTTTATATTATTATCAACTTGCATAAAAATCTTGTATTCTCATAATAAATAATTGTTATTTTGTATAAAAATTTATTTTCATTTGTAAGAGTATTGACACTCAAAAATAAAGGTGATATATTATAGTCAACTTAAATACATGACCGCTTAACAATATAAAAAAGGTGGATATGTATCAAGTATATATTATAAATTTATACACCGTTATGGTTGTATTTGCAGTTACACAGCTGCCGATCGTTTCCCCCAAGAACGTTTCTTGCAGCAGTGAACTCCAATTAATATATACGTTCTCGTTATGAGAAGCATTCCCCAGCTTTGTATATAAGACAAAACTGCAATGCAACGAGGAAAACCTCTCAATGACATACCAAAAAGAAAGGGCACGACATACAGGTCGTGCCTTTTCTTTTGCATTATTATTATCATATCCTTACTTATCAGCATCTACTTCTGCTGGTCTTTCTGACGCATCTTCAGCTTCAAAAGCGCCATTGCCTTCCTGCAGTCAAGCGCGACCATGTTATTTTCCCCCACTACATTGGTCTCCGTCCCGTCCGCGCTCTTATTAATGTCTACGATCCCGTCCAGGTATTCATTCACGACCACAAACTGCGCTACCGTACCGCTGAAATTCAGTCCGGTCACCGGGATGCCTCTGATCCCGAGCTGCTCGCATGTATTCGTGAAATCCACGTCGCTGTTTCCCCAACCGTCCGAAGAGATGATCACACCGTCGGCGCGCATCGCTTCCGCCCAGACAGCCGAACGGGTTCCCACCAGCATCTTGTCTTTGTTGTCGTCTGGCGTTCCCACCAGAAGAATCCCCATCAGATCCAGATCCGTATCATTCGATACAACGTCAAGAAGAGGATCTCTAAAGTGATGTAATGAAGTCTCTTTGGTTGATGGCCCTATTCCCATATTCCTCTACCTCCTTACTGCATAGAACGGATAATACCGTCCCGATATTCATTCGGCGTTACCAGGATCGGCATATTGCCCATATCTATGATCGAACGTCCTCCTTCTACTCCGGACGGCTCATCCGCAAAAAAGTGTGTATCATACATCGCGCCTTGTCCGGCTACCTGCTTGATGATCAGCACTCTCTTCTTGCCGGGACGTACAATATCATGATATTCATGCCTCTCCGTACATTTCTCACCGCGGAACTTCTTCAGCTTCTCCCGATAACTCTGGATGAACTTGTCGCAGGCGCGGTGTGCCGCTGTCGGTCCCGGCCGTTCCTGTCCCATTCCCGCAGTAAGGGTCACGTCAAAGGAAATGATATAGTCATCATCCCCGGGAGTGCCCGCACGGTTCAGATACAGCTGCTCCTTCAGATTGCCTTCCGAAGAGCCGAATTCATGGCACTGCTTCCCGTTCACATCTACCCCCGTAAGCATTACGTACACGCCTGTAACCGTGTGTGTGATCCCGTCTCCTATCTTGCCAAGCACCTTTGTAGAGATCGGTATGATATCCATGATCGTGTTCGTCCACCTGTCATGGTCTCCCGGCTTTATGATCTGAAGATCTATCTTCTCAATATATTCTTCTTCCGCCGCCAGCCCGTCAAGCATCTCCTTGCTGACAGTCATCCTGCCGTCTACCTTTATATCATTGTGCTCGCCCCATTCTATCTCACTCATATGGAACGCTTTGATCACAAGTTTTCTCAGATCCTTCACTTCATCAGCCAATTTAGTCACCTCCATTTATAAAAGGCAGATGCATCATACATCTGCCTTTTGATATATCTGCTTATACCTTTGCAATATATTCGAACGGCAGCGGAACAATCTTTCCAGGCGTCTGGATCTCTACTAACTGCTCCAGAGTTGCCTTTACGATCTGTGTCTGCTGTTCTACGTTATTCGGAGCGCCCGCATTCGCACCCATAGGAACAAGCGGAGCTACCGCACGAGGAGTACCGGTCTGACGAACAACCGGCGGAAGAGCTGCAATAATAATGGTAGGAATTCCAGCTTCTTCAATCGCTCTCTGCACCAATACTGCAGAGCGGTGGCAGGTACCTCAGCCGGCGGTGAGGACTACTGCGTCAACTTCCTCTTCTTTAAACATCTGTGCAATGGCAGGACCAGTCTCTCCTTTGAACTTCTCCTGGTTTCCGCCGCCGCCCATGAATCCTGCGTGTACCGGCGCACAAGCCTTGATAAAGCCTTCCTTTGCCAGCTCATGGATCCTGTCGATCGGGAACATACAGTTGATGTCTTTGTTAACATCACTGTTATCATATCCACCGTGTGATACCATCAATTCATTAGACGGCATATCATCTGTAACTTTTCTCCAGGTAAAATCACCCGCAAGGTTGAATCTCTCCTGCTCTTTGTGATGAACGCCTGCCGCTGTAGCAAGAGCAATCGTCATATCCTTTAACTCTTTCGTAACAGGAGCCCATACGGACGGTGGAGTAATAGGAACAAAAATCTCAGATTGCATTCCCTTAACTAATGTTAAACTCATTGTTATACCTCCTTATTATTCTGGTTCTTTTCGCGCATCTCTTTCTGACGCCGCGTATACGTATCCAGGTTACTCACATACTTTTCATTGACTTCAGGCCCAAGCTGCTCTACAAAACTCATGTTCCACGCAACCTCCTGGCCTACTTTAATGGGATGATCACTGATGAACATCCGCATCGGCACTTTCAGATAACCCAGGCGGCCTTTTAGATCGATCGCCACAGATCCGTCATGCACCTCTACGATCACGCCTTCCATCCGTATGATCTTATCGCCATATTTCAATTCCGCCATGTTCGTTCACCCGTCTTTAGTCATATTTTTCCTTACGCTTCTGGCTCATTGGCAGAGACTGCTCATTCTCAACCAGCTTCATTCCTTTTCCTGTCACACTCTCGATTGCTTCTACGTTGGAAGACTTCACATTTGGATTCCACTTCTTCTCAGCCGCTTTCACATCTTCTCCGCCCATAGCGTTCTTCAGCATCTGCAATGCACGAACAGCATCTTCCGGACAAAGTGTATTACAAGCAAGAACCTCATTCTCAATTCCTGATTCAGACTTATTATTATCAACCATGTGCGTCATGTACTTATTCCCAACTACCAACGCTCCCTGTACGGCACAGAAGGACATTCCCACTACCGGGATCCCTCTCATACCGATCTGCTCATGGTGGCTTGCGAAGTCGATGTGGTTATTTCCGAAACCTTCTGTAGTAACGAAAGCTCCGTCTACATCCAGCATCTCGCAGATCTGGCCTACACGTTTGGATACATAGAACTTCTCCGCATTGATCTGCGGGCTTCCTACGAAGATAACGCCGCAAAGGTCGATCTCTTCATCATGCAGAGCTTCCAGAACCAACGGCTCTCTCCAGTAATGTCTGGACATCTCTTTTGATGCAGGCCCGATACAGGTAAGAGCGTGGATACATCCGTCCAGAACCTCCAGCGGAGATACTGCAACCGGAACATTACCAAGGTCAACGTTCGGCTTTCCGCCAAGGATACCAACCGGCTCTACCGGAAGGATCAGGTTATCATGCATAGCTCCCTGTCCCATGATCTCTTTCACGATGACAACTTTCTTCTTGCCAGGCCTTCTGTATTGGTCGAACTGCTCTGTATCTACTACGAGAGACTCATCCAACTTCTTTAAGCATTCACGGATCTCCTGTGTGATAACGTCGCTGGCGGTATGTGCTGCCAACGGGCCAGGCCTCTCCATGTTTGTTCCTTCTTTGACCGTTACCTGAGTCTTGATGAAGATCTCACCCTTCTCAGGAGCGCCCGGACGTCCCCACATGATATTCTCATCGAGATATCCTTCGGAAGAACCGAACTCACCGATCTGAACACCGTTCGCATCCGTACCGGTTACCATCATAACGACGCCGTCAAGAACTCTTGTAACGCCGGATCCCAACTCATCCTCGCCCTCTTTGGTAGCGATCGGCTGAACATCCATGATCGTCTCGGAATAGGTGTGGTACTGCTCTGGTGTGATGATATCAATCTTTAAGTCATATACCAGTTTCTGAGAATCAATACATTCTTTCTCGATACCTTCACGGATATAAAGCGTCGTCCCGTCGATCTTTGTCTCAGGTCCTCTCTTAACTTCCGTGATGTTAAAGTGCTTTCTTGTTAAGCTTCTGATCAGCTTAGCTTCCTGCTCTGCTGCCGGTGCCGCCTCACCTGCCTCTGCTGCCGCTACAGCACCTACCGGCGCTGCCGCCGCTGCGCTGCCGCCTCCAAGCGCTCCCACCGGGATCTCAAGATCGATGTCTTTTCCTTCTCCGATGTGGATCTTCAGAATACCGCCTGCCATCGGCGCTGCCGCCGGTACCGGTACCGGTACTGCTGCCGGCGCCGCCGCTTCTTCCTCGGCCGCTTCCGGAGCTGCCGGTGCGCTCGGCGCCTTTGCACCCTCTACAACATCTGCTGTAAGCGGGCAAAGAGAATCACAAGTTTTTGTGAGTTTTGCTCCCAGGACCTCCTCAATGGTAAGGCAGCCGTCAAGATTCAATAATCCTGAATCTACCAGATCATCAAAGATCGCCGGATCTTCCAGATTCGCCGGTTCGATCGTAATGCCGCCTTCGGCTCTACAACATAATACCGCCGGATCATGAGCATGAGCTTTCGCTGTTTCAGCTGTGATTGACATATTGTTTTCCCTCCTTGTTTGGTCTTACGCATCCCTTTCGGGACACATGAATTATGATACCCATATCGGCATGCCGCAATGCATACCGCCAAGCCAAACGATTCTTGTACGTTTGCTTTAATGTATTTATACAGCCGCATTATGGCAGGGAGATTACCTCTCTTTCTCCAGGCAAAAGAATCGGGGGTCAATTGCCTTTGCCGCCCGCGGCAGTAATACCTATTTACCGTTCGGAAGCTGATCCACCTGCTTCGAAACTCTCAGAGTCCTATAGAGCGCATGGCCGACCGTCCTCATCACGTGGTCTGTCTGATGGAATACCTTAAGCCCCATCTTCGGACCGGAAGCCATAACCGTATTGGAACAGTCAGAGCAGTTGCCGATGATGATATATTCGCACTTATCCTTCTTAAACTGCATATTGTTCTTAACCTGTCCCGGACAGTTCCCCGGCCTTAAGCACTTAAGCGGCGCGCCCGGCTTATTCTCGATCGCCTGCTTACATCTGCAGACAGAAACCACTTTGCCGTTCATCTTCTGTGCGATCTCACGCATACGCTCCTCGCTTCCTCCGCATGCGCAGACCAGAAGGCCTACGTTCGCGCCATGGAGATCCGGGAACTCGATCGTCACGAGGATACCGCCTGTCGTCTTCGTGATCGGAGCGTCAAATTCCGTAGACTTGCCTGTGAAGGCTCCGCCCATAATGATCTCACCGTATACGCCGTCGATACCGCCCGCTCTCTCGATCAGATCACCAACGCTTACGCCTACCGGAACATCCATAAATACATGCGCCTGATTGCCGCCGTTGATCTTACCGCGTACGGTCAGGTTCTTCGTGATACACGGCTTCTTCTCATCAACCGCCTCCGCGATCTTCGCCGCAGTCTCAAGATTCACAACCACGGATCTGGCTGCCGACGGAAGCTGCATCGTCGTAAGATTTACACCCAGGCACTCTCTTACCACCGCGCGCTCTTCCCCCATTGGGTAGATATCCGGAAGAAGATGAATGGTAATATCCGCCTCGTCTGCGATCCCCTTGCGCAGGATCTCGATCGCCTTCTCATTCTTCTTCTTAATCGCAAAGACAGCTTTATCCGCATGCGTGATCTCCATACAATACTTCACACCGCGGATAACTTTGTCACACTGTTCCTCAATCTGTCTGATATTGTGCTCAAGTCCCGGCTCACACTCAGCGGCATTGATCAGAATATAACTGTGTTCCAACTTGAAATCTGCCGGAAGCTCCGGATTGATCTCCGGATCCAATTCAGCCATCTCCGTCTCCGCAAGGTTGATAGAAAGCTTCACCCCTGTCGGGAATCCCGCTCCTCCCATACCTACGATACCGGCTTCTTTCACCAACGCCAGTTTATCGTTCTCGTCAGCCACTTCGATCGGTACGAATTCGTCCTTCTGTTCTTCGTCAGGCGTAATGACGATCTTGTCTTCCAGAACTTCTTCGACCACACCGTACACACTTGAGAAAATGTTCGCGCCAAGACCTGTCGGTACCGCAATCTTTGTACCCTTCTGCACTTTATCCCCAGCTTTTACAATTGCCTGACATGGGGCGCCGACATGCTGACGCAGCAAAATCTGTACATTTCCCATTGACATCCTTCTCCTTTACATTATTTATAAGCAAAAACGAATCCTTCCGGTCCGTTCACTTATTCACTTTTAATATGAAATTTTAATACTGCTTAATAATCAAGAAAAATGTTCGTTTATTTTAATTTATAAATAACGTCTATAGATCCGGCAGACAGATCGCACCTGCAAGACCATGACAGACGGCTTATCTTCTGGCGAGGGCATGTGGGAATCGAACCCACCCGGGACGCTCTTAACGCCCCACACTGGTTTTGAAGACCAGGAGGCACACCAGTCACCCATCTACCCCCATATAAATACTTTTTATGTGTTTACATTAGCACAGATTCACACTAATTTCAACACTTTTTTTATATTTTTATAATATCAAAAAAACGTTGACTTTTCAAGGGTTTTCGGTCATAATAGAGTCAAGAAGATTGAACGGCATACTAGAACGCAGTCTATTTGTTAATTTCCTGGCAGTTTTATAGCTGTCTTCCTTATATAAAGGAGAATCCTGATCGCAGATCAGAGCTTATTTCCCGTTTTTCCTGTCCGGTTTTTACGAGATCTCACGTTAAGATCTGCAGATACCGAACCACTGATCCGCAAAAGACACTGCGGGTATCGTTGGGGAAATCCCGAAGTGTTTTTGATACATTTATAGATTATTTCTATAAAAAATCATCACCAAAAATCCAGGAGGTAGAAGAATTATGGAATTAAAAGCAAATGTCAATTTCGATCGGTTCGAAGGTGCATTGCAGGTAGTTGACTCTCACACCGTAGGCGAGTTCTGCCGTATCGTGATCGGCGGTTTCCCGGAGCCGGAAGGAACCACGATGATCGAGAAGAAGAAATGGATGGAGGATAACTATGACCACGTGCGTACCGCTCTTATGTTCGAGCCTCGCGGACACCACGATATGTTCGGCGCTTTCCTGTGCGAGCCGGTGAACAAAGAAGCTGATTTCGGCGTTATGTTCATGGACACAGGCGGATACCTGAACATGTGCGGACACTGTACGATCGGCGCCGTAACCGTAGCCGTTGAGGCGGGACTCGTAGAGTCTAAAGAAGGCGAGAATGAAGTCGTTCTGGAAGCTCCGGCAGGACTGATCCGTACGAAGGCTATCGTGAAAGACGGCAAGGTTGAGAGCGTTACTCTGACCAACGTTCCTTCCTTCGTATACAAAGAGAACCAGAAGATCACCGTTGACGGAAAAGAGATCGAATTCACCATCTCCTTCGGCGGCAGCTTCTTCGCACTGGTTGATACCACCAAGCTCGACATCGGCGAGATCAATCCGAAGACTGTTCCGGAATACACAAAGCTCGGCATGAAGATGTTAGAGATCATCAACAGGGATATCCCGGTTAAGCATCCTCTTCTTGATATCACAAGCGTTGACCTGGTTGAGTTCTACGGACCGACTCCGAATCCTGAGAAAGCCACGATGAGAAACGTGGTAATCTTCGGCGACGCTATGGCAGACCGTTCTCCGTGCGGAACAGGAACCAGCGCAAAACTCGCTACACTTCATCACTGGGGCGAGATCAAGGTCGGCGAGGAGTTTATCTACGAGAGCTTCATCGGTTCCCTGTTCAAAGGCGTGATCAAAGAGACCGCAAAAGTCGGCGACTTCGACGCTGTTATTCCTATGATCACAGGAAGCTGCTATCTGACAGGCGTTGCAACTTATCTGATCGATCCGACAGATCCGTTGAAATATGGATTCCAGGTAGGCTAATCGCAGTAGGCTGATCGTGTAATAACATTCTTTGCATTTTTTGTTAAAATATGATATACTCTATAAGAAAAGAAGCGGGTTAAGGGGATAATCCGCTTCTCTTCTTATAATTATCACACCCCATAATATACTAACCTGTATTTACTTGAAAGATTTGTGGGCTCAACTTTGCAGACTCATAATTTTAACGGTATGTCAGATGAAAGGAATGATACATATGCCACGCAAAAGGCGATCAACGAAAAGCCGCATTATAAAAGCGGCATGGAATCTGTTTTACAAAAACGGATACGACAACACTACCGTGGAGGAGATTATCGCAGCCTCAAAGACATCGAAGGGGACCTTCTACCATTATTTCAAAGGAAAAGAAGCTCTTCTGAATTCCCTCTCCGATCTGTTCGACCAGAAGTATGAGGAACTTGCCGCTGCGATCGACCCGGATATGTCCGCATATGATAAGCTGCTGCTGCTGAATCACGAACTGTTCCACATGATCGAGAGCAGCGTCGATATCCATCTCCTTGCTTTTCTGTATTCTTCACAGCTTACTACCAGAGACAAGAAATCTCTTGCCGATAATAAGCGATTTTATTTCAAATGGGTTACGCAGATTCTTGATGATGCTATAAAAAGCGGAGAATTCAGTGATAACAGCACTGCCGAAGAATTGATGAATATCTACGCCATGTATGAACGTGCCCTGCTATATGACTGGGCGCTCTTTAAAGGGAACTTTTCACTTACAGAACACAGCGACAAGCTTCTGCCGCATGTGTTAGACGTGTTTGTCAAAGGAGTATAAGGTTATGGATGTTTCACCGCAAAAGACAGGTATGCTTTGGATTGCTTACCTGTCTTTTTGGGTTCCGGATTTTCACACCATGCACTCGTGCATGTCTTCTTCCTCAATTCCTGCTTTGCGCATCATAGCGACAATCTCTTCCCGATCCTCAAGGGCGGCGCACCATGACAATCCGCACCCTGCCGAGATTGCCCTCGGAACAGGGATAATGCGCCCTGGGACCTGATGTTCCTTACATGCCTTCTCCATCGCCATCGCGTCTGCGGTTGTGTGGAAGGTTACAACTAATCTTAGTTCTTTTTTTCTCATGTCTACTCGATCACCACTTCGAAATACCCGTCTTTCTCGCTGGCTGTTGATTTCCTACCATGGTCTTTGGCATATTTTTCAACGTTCATCTTCTGATGCGGCTCCGTCACCAGGATCTTAACCGCTCCCGACGCGCCCTTAAGCGCTTCTGCAGTAAGCATTAACGGCTCCGGACAAGAAAGACCTCTTGCATCTACTTCCTTCATATTATTACCTTCTTTCTCAGGATACTATGTATCACACTTAATTGCAATCTTTCATTTTATTTTTTGTCACTACTTCGCTTCATCCCTCTTGCTGGTAAATGCGATCACGAAGCACACAATGATACAGATGATGCACGCCACCTTGCCGTGCGGCGGTACCGCGCCTGCAACGATCTCTTTCGTCTCTGCATTCATCGCCGTTCCGCTTGCCGCAAGCCCAAGATTATGGCACAGGGCGGCTCCCACGAACATTCCCATAACCGTCACTGCCGAGTCGGACGACCCCTGTCCTGCAAGGATCAACTGACGCAGCGGGCAGCCTCCCGCCAATGTTGCGGCAAATCCAACCGTATACATCCCAAGAATGTTCCACAGGTGATCGGAATGAGCGATAATTCCCGGCGTATTAAAACCGACCGTAAAACGGTCCGTCGCAAGATTGAACACCAGCATCACTACGAATAAGCCCGCGATCACGCTGAACAGATCGAAATTCTTCATCAGAATGACGTCACGGATACTTCCGGCAAAACACATCCTCGACTTCTGAGCGACTGCTCCGAAGACCAGCCCTCCCACAAGAGAAGCGATAACCGGCGCATGCATACTTCCCGGCCCCGCCTCGCTTGCCTTCAGAAGCGACGGGATCAACGCCATGGCAAGGATCCCAGCCATCATAACCGGAAGCATGGTTCCTCCCACCTTATTCACTGCATGCGCCCTTCCAAGGCTGAATCCCTTCTTCAAGGCAAACACCCCGGTTGCCACTCCAAGGATAAAGCCGATCAACGCAACCCAGGCATTCAGGTCGCCGGCTGACATACGGATGATCATGCGCAGCGGGCAGCCCAGGAATACAAGGGATCCGATCACTATGATCATTCCCAGGACAAAACGGATCATCGGAGACGATCCTCCCGTAGAACGATATTCCTTTGTTGCTATAGAAATGATAAACGCTCCCAACACAAGCCCTATGATCTCCGGCCTTGCATACTGGACCACCTCTGCCTGGTGCATCCCCAGCGCACCCGCCGTATCTCGGATAAAGCACGCGATACAGAACGCCATATTCGCAGGATTACCCATAAATGCAAGACATGCCGCTACAAGTCCGCAGATCACACCGGCAAGCGCCAGTTTCTTCTTTGAATCTGATAAATTCATCTTTGTTCCTCCTCTCATTTGTAACCAACTTTCTCCCCCGCCGCCGACGGACTATTCCTCATCTCTGGCGAGTTCCCGGACCGCCTGAATGGCTGCGTCCACTTCTTCATCCGTGTTATAATGCGAAAAGCTGAACCTTACGGCTCCTTGCTCGACCGTTCCAAGCGCCTCGTGCATAAGCGGTGCACAATGCCCTCCTGATCTGGTAGAAATACTATATTCTGTAAGAAGCGCATCACTCACTTCTGAAGAATCATAATCTCCGATATTCAGCGTCACAATGGCACAACGCTCCTTTCCGCTGAAATCTCCGTATACCTTCACATTCTCAATATCTTTAACGCCTTCATAGAACCGGCGCATCAGCTCCTGTTCCCTTGCGCGGACCGTATCGATCCCATACGCTTCCAGATACCCAAGCGCGGCGTGAAGCCCCGCGATCCCGTGCCCGTTCAGCGTTCCCGCCTCCAGCAAGGTCGGCATCTGTACCGGCTGCGCCTTGCTGTAGGTCTGTACCCCCGTCCCGCCGGCTTTCAGCGGACGGACCGTCACACCCTCCCGCACATACATGCCGCCCGTTCCCTGGGGCCCCAACAATCCCTTATGCCCGGTGAAGCACAGGACGTCGATCTTCATCTCCTGCACATCGATCGGAAATACTCCCGCCGTCTGGGAAGCGTCCACCACAAACAGAATCCCTCTCTCTCTCGCAAATTCTCCGATCGGTCTTGGATCTACGTAATTCCCCGTCAGATTCGAACCGTTCGTACAGACGATCATCTTCGTCTCCGGCCGGACGGCGCTCTTGATATCTTCCGGATCTACATTCCCGTTCCTGTCACTTTGTACGATCGTAAGGCTTGTCCCCTTCGTCTCCAGGTCATAGAGCGGCCTTAACACAGAGTTATGCTCCAACATCGTCGTGACCACATGATCCCCCGGGTTCAGAAGCCCCCGGATCGCTATATTCAGGCTCTCCGTCGAATTACACGTGAGGACCACCTGCCTTGGATCTGTACCGTTTACCATCCGGCAGATCTTCTCTCTTGTATCATAGATGATCCGGGAAGCGCTCAGCGAAGCATCGTTCACGCCTCTTCCGGCATTCCCCATCGAACTCATCGCCGCTACTACGGCGTCGATCACTTCCTGCGGCTTGCGCATGGTCGTCGCCGCATTATCTAAATAAATCATTCCTTTTAACATCCTTTCTGCCTATAAATCAACAAAAGATAAAACAGCCCCGGAAACAAGTGATCCGGGACTGTTTCTTACCTTCTAGTATATTCCGTTCTGCAGGATTCGTCTAATTGAATTCTATGATATATCCCCTTTTTTATAGATGATATCTATAAAAAATATCCTGCCGTCGGTTATTTTCCATTCTTCTTGATCTGATAAACCTCTTTCACGATCTTAATAAAGCGTTCCGCCGAGCCGGACAACTGATAATTCTTATTATATACCAGATTAATATCTCTCCCGCCGTCCGCTTTCGGGATCGGAAAGGCAAGCACATATCCGTCTGCCGTCTCATCCTTCGTGGCGAGACGCGACAGGACCGAGATTCCCATTCCCTGGCGCACGGATTTCTTGATCGTCTCCTGATTCTCTATGCTGGCAATGACATCAAGATCCGCCGGGTTGATGCCCGCCCGCTTCAGCTGCTTCCTCGCTTCCTTGCGTGTGCCGGAACCTTCTTCCCGCATGATCACATGTTCTTTCAGAAGCCAGCCGATATCATCTGGTGATTCCCGCTTAAGCTTTCTGTATTTCTCCGTATTCGGCGTAATGATCACCAGTTCGTCTTTATAGAACGGAATGTATTTACAATGCTTCTTTTCCAGTACCGTTCCCGTGAATCCCACATCCGCCATATGATCTATGATCCGGGTCACCACCTTCGAACTGTCCGTCTCAATGATCTTGATCTGTTCATCCGGATATCTCTCGTTAAAGCGGATCAATACCTTCGGCAGAAGATACTGCGCCGGTATGGTCGAAGCCGCGATCGTGATACACCCTTTCTCTCCTGCATCCTTTGCACAGAAGCGTTCTTCGATCTTCTTCTCAAGATCTACAATCTGCCTGGCATATTTATACAAGTCCTTCCCGTCTTCAGACAAACCTACTTCCTTTGTATTCCTCACAAACAGCCTCACGCTCAGCTCCTTCTCCAGCGAAGCAATATGCGCGCTAATGGTAGGCTGTGTCAGATAAAGCTCCTTCGCCGCCCTTGAAAAGCTTCCGCTTTCCGACACTTGGACGAAGGCTTCCAATTGCTTCAGATTCATTCGTATGCGATCCTTTCACTCTCTGCCCCCATTTTTTTGGTTACCTTTATACTGTCCATATACTCAAGTATCGGCTTCGCACTCTTTCTGCTGGTCTCAAAGAGATCCCTTACCTGGGCGATCGTGATCAGCGGGTCTTCGGAAAGCTTCGCCCGGATCACTTCTGTCGCATGCTCCATATAATCCCGCAAGGTATACATATCATCCGTTACTTTCACGACCTGCCGCTCTTCCAGAAGAATATTCAGGATGTCATCCGCCACCGCCTTATCCACTCCCTTGAGATCAAGCTCAGAATACCGCACGAAATCATACTTCGCCTTCGCGAAAGAATCCAACAGGATACCCGATACTTTATCATATGTTCCGTCTTTCTTCACTTTATATTCCGGCGTGCACAAGAATTCGTCCACCCGCTTCAGGTATCCGGCTTCGATCAACATCTCCAGGATCTTATCGAATACGTTGGGCTTGATCTTCCTGAAATGGGTCGCCTGCACCTCCGCCTTCTTCATACCGTACCTGTACGGATACTTCTCTTCATACGCCTTTAATGTCTTCTCCAATGTCTGCCTTGCCGCATTCCTGCTGTCAGCATGCCATACGAAAGTCTCCTTACGCATGGAAAATACGTCCACCAGCCCCTGCTCTTTCAGTATATCTATATCTTCCTGCACCTCGTCCGGCGAGAGCGCCGTGAGCTTTGCAAGTTCTGCCAGCGTGATCAGCGTGTCTCCATGCCCTTTGACATGCATCTCGATCACATCCGCCGTTGACCCGGATTCCTTTCTCGTAAGTTCCTCGATCACGTCCTCCTGGAACCGGCGCTTCACTCTCGGATTCGGCTCTAACACGACCCCTCCCCCGATGGTCTCCATCGGCGAATAGAAGCGTACCACAAACTTGTCGCCGCGTCTTACGGCAACCTCTTCTTCCAGGCGAAGCTGCACATACCCGCTCTCTCCCGGCCCCATCTCTTCCTGATCGAGAAGCACCGCGCGGCACAGCACTTCGCTGGTTCCCGTAAAGAAATGAAGACGCATATGGTTCGTCAGGATCCTCACGGAGGAATCCAGCATCTGAAGCTTCACATCCAGAAGGTCTGTATTCTTCATGCTGTTCTTCGGCGCAAGCACACATCCTCTTTTTATCTCTTTCTTCTTTACATTAGACAGATTGACCGCCACTCGCTGCCCGGCATAACATTCTTCCTTATCCTGCCCATGTACCTGTATACTGCGGATCTTACATTCCTTTCCTACCGGGTACATCTGCAGTGTATCCTCCTTAGAGATCGTACCGGACACCAACGTGCCTGTAATGATCGTCCCGAATCCCGACAACGTAAACGCACGGTCAACCGGAAGCCTTGGGATCGTCCGGATATCCTTTTCCACTACCTCGTCGCCGGTCATCTTCTCGATCGCGCCGATCAATGCCTCCAGTCCTTCCCCGGTCGCCGCCGATACTCTGACCACCGGCGCCTGCGCAAGAAAGGTTCCCTGCAGCTCTTCCTTAACCTCTTCTTCCACCAGCTCGATCCATTCCTCGTCAACCAGGTCACATTTATTAAGCACGATAATACTCTTCTCGATCCCAAGAAGGCTTAAAATATCCACATGCTCCTTCGTCTGAGGCATGATCCCTTCATCCGCCGCAACCACAAGAAGCACCAGGTCCATACCGACCACTCCTGCAACCATGTTATTGATGAACCTCTCGTGCCCCGGCACGTCGATAATGCCCACACGATCGCCGCCCGGCAGGTCAAAATACGTGAACCCGAGATCGATCGTGATCCCTCTTCTCTGTTCTTCCTCCCACCGGTCTGTATTCCTTCCCGTCAACGCCTTGATCAGCGTCGTCTTGCCATGATCTATATGGCCTGCTGTTCCTACGATGATATTCTTCATATCCCATACTCCTAGCTTCTGTTCTTATCTGTCCGATCTTATCTATCTATTCTTATCTATCTGCTCTTATCTGTCCGCGATCAGGCTGATCTCTTCAAGTACATCCAGCTCCTTGAACTGTTCCGACAATACCTTGAAAAATCTCCGTTCGATGGTCCTCACATCCAGAAGTACCGTATCGTTGACCGTCCTTGGGATCACCGGTATCGGGAGATGGCGCATACGCTCTTCCAGCTCCGATACGCTGATCTTCTCCGGATGTATGACAACCGCGGCGCTCGGAATCCTCTCCAACGGCAGGGAGCCCCCTCCGATCTGCGATTCACAGGACGCCGTCTCTATCTTAGCCGGCAGCCCTTTCTCCTCAAGAAGCCTGCAAAGCTCTTCCGCTTCCCATTTCACATCCTCTAGCGGCTTCGTGATCATACGAAGGACCGGGATGTTCTCAACTGCCTTCTCCTCCGATAGATATTCCTGCAATACCATCTCAAGCGCCGCCGCCGTGAACTTGTCGATCCGGAGCGCGCGGGTCAGCTGGTTCTTCTTCATCCGTTCTATATACTTCTTACGTCCGATGATGATGCCTGCCTGGGGACCGCCCAACAGCTTATCCCCGCTAAAACACACCACGTCCGCTCCTTTTGCAATGGATTCCTGAACCGTGGGCTCGTATGTAATGCCATATTTGCTCAAGTCGATCAGTACACCGCTTCCCAGATCCTCGATCACCGGAATATCATGGTCCCTGGCAACCGGGATCAGTTCATCGATCCCCACGCTCTCCGTGAAACCGACGATCCTGTAATTACTCGTATGCACCTTAAGAAGCGCCTTCGTTTCCTCGGTGACTGCATTTTCATAATCATCAAAATGCGTCTTGTTGGTAGTGCCTACCTCCACCAGTACGGCGCCGCTTTGTTCCATCACGTCAGGAATCCTGAACTTTCCGCCGATCTCCACCAGTTCGCCTCGCGAGACGATCACTTCCCCGCCTTTGGCAAGGGAACTTAAGATCAGCATCACCGCCGCCGCGTTATTATTCACCGCCATCGCCGCCTCGGCTCCTGTGATCTTGCACAAGAGTTTCTCAAAATGGGAATACCGCTCCCCTCTCCTGCCTTCCTCCAGATTATACTCAAGATTGGAGTATCCCGTGGCGATCGCGGACAGCCGCCTCATATGCTCCTGCCCGATCGGCGCCCGCCCGAGGTTCGTATGGAGGATCGTCCCCGTACCGTTGATCACCATACGCATATTCGGCGTATGCATCGCCACGACCGTCATCTCAATATGCGCAAGCAGCAGCTCGATCTGCGCCTTCGCAGCCTCTTCCTCCTCACATCTGCCGATAAACTCCCGCAGCTTATCCAGCTCAATATGGATCGCTTCCATAACCGTATCCCTGCTGTAGTGATCGATCATCTTCCGGACCGTCTCATTCTCCAGCAAGACGTCTACCTTGGGGATATTGCGGTATAACATATTCTTATTCATCTTCTCTATTCCTTTTCCTGAACACATCCATGATGTGCATATTCTTTCTATCATCTCTCGTCAGAGCGTGTCTGAAATTTACTTCCCGGCAGCCATACTAATACAGCCGGATCAGCTTGTCGCTCTTGTCCGCCACCTTCCCGATGACAGATACCGCCGTATCCATACCGGCTTTCTTAAAATCTTCCATCATATCCGCAAGATACTCCGGCGATACACTGATCAGCAGTCCCCCCGATGTCTGAGGGTCATACAAAAGATCCAGGTAGTGTTCTTCTACCGCCCCGGTCTCCACCTTGCCGATTGAATATCCCCGGTTCTTATAGGCTCCCGCAGGAACCAGTCCCATCTTCGCATAATCAACTGCATCTGCAAAATACGCGATATCTTTCACGCGGATCTCAAATGTCACATCACTGGCTGACGCCATCTCCACACAATGTCCGAGAAGCCCGAATCCGGTAATATCCGTACACGCGGATACATCATACTTCTCCACCACCTGCTTGCCCTTCTTATTGAGGGAAGCCATGACGGTCTGCGCCTCCCGGATCGCAGAAGGCGACGCCATCTCCGCCTTGATCGCGGTATTCACCACGCCGCTTCCGATCTGTTTCGTAAGTACCAGGACATCTCCCGGCCTGCAGCCATAATTCTTAAATATCTTATCAGGGTGTACAAAACCGGATACGCACAATCCATACTTCGGCTCATCGTCCTGTACGGAATGTCCTCCGACAAGTACCGCTCCTGCTTCTTTCACCTTCATCGCGCCACCCGCAAGGATGTCGCCCAATATCGCCGGATCCAGACAATTCGGGAATCCGACTATGTTAAGCGCCACTGCCGGCTCTCCTCCCATCGCCCATACGTCGCTTAGAGAGTTCGCCGCTGCTATTTGTCCAAACATATAAGGATCATCTACGATCGGAGTGAAGAAATCAACCGTCTGGATCATCGCAATCTCGTCAGTGACTTTATAAATCGCTGCGTCGTCGGATGTTTCAATACCTACTATTAAATTATCATCGTGGAACTGCGGCAGCTTGCTCAGGACCTGAGCAAGGGTCTCCGGACCAATCTTAGCTGCTCAGCCCGCCGTCTTACTTAATTGCGTTAATCTGACATCTGATCTCATTCTCTATAATCCTCCTAAAAATATCCAAAAAGACGGATTCCCGGAGCATGTGCAAAAATCCATTCCCACACACGCTCTGCAGGAATCCGTCCGTCTCAGCACACCAGAGTATGTCTGAAAATCCATTCCCACACTCTAAGGCCTTATGATCTTTCCCGCATTCGCCATCGTCTCAACGATGCTGTACATATTCGTCACAGAACCTACCGCCAACTTCTCTTTCAGTCCATAATAGTCCAGGCATGTCCCGCAAGTCATGATCTCCACTCCCTGCGCCTCCAGGGATCTGAGATCCTCCAATGAATCGGATCCCTCCGTCGTAAGCGTCGCGCCGCCGTTATAGAACAGCATAGTCTTCGGCAGCGTATCAAGCTGTGTAACGGCAAAGATGAATCCCTTGATCAATACTTTACCCAATTCGTCATTTCCTATACCCATACGGTCAGAGGAAACTACTACCACCGTATTCCCTCTTGCGTCCGGCGCACATGCCGCCTCTTCCGACGCGTCTTCCTTCATAGCGCCTTCCATCCGGATCGTGATCTTGAATTCCGCGTCCCCAAGCTTCTCGGAAGAAACCTGTCCGCCTGCGCTTGACGCCATCTTCGTCACGTTCTGCACGGCAATCTCATTGTCCACCAGAACCTCAACCGTCTCCGGTCCTGTGAGCGCCTGCATTGCCTTTTTGGTCTTAATAACCGGGATCGGGCAATTATCTCCCATCGCATTGACTGTAACCATGATTCTTACCACCTTTCTTTTCTGATCCCGCCGCTTTCAACACATATAGACATATTCTATCATTGTTTGTCGAAAAGGTAAACGGGAAATTGATATATTATAAAATAGTTTGAGAAAGTTCTCATACTCTTTTATAC
Organism: Dorea sp. 5-2; assembly: GCF_000403455.2. GTDB lineage: Bacteria > Bacillota > Clostridia > Lachnospirales > Lachnospiraceae > Sporofaciens. The sequence continues at coordinate 208,332 of NZ_KE159794.1, forward strand.
CACTTTATATCCATGCGGCGCGCAGATTCACGCTGTTCTTTATATCTATGACCTGATATCCTCCCTCTGTATAATAAGCAGGCTTCATCCCGCCTTTCTTAAATGCGGCAAGGAATTCCTGCATGGTATGTACTTCTTCCGGGAAATAAGTCGCGCAGACGCCCACCTTCTCCGGAATATGGCAGTCGCTGGAACCCAGTGTAAAGAGACCAAGCTCCAGGGCATACTCCGCCGCTTTGCGGCAGGCATCCGCCGACGTGCTGCCGTTAAGCACCTCAAGCCCGTCCAAACCGTGCACCCTTCGAAGATTATCCTCCAAACCGCGGTTATTGTTGCGGAAGGGATGCGCCGCAAAGCACACGCCGCCCTGCGCCTTTACCAAGTCGATGAAATCCTGTGCCGGGATACGTTCCTTCGGGTATTCGTCGATCCCGAACGCCACGATATCCCCTTGCAAAGAGAAGAACTCGATCCCTACAAAGACCGGGAATCCCGTCCGGGCAGCGTATTCCGCCGCATACTCCTTAAGTCCCATGCTGTCATGGTCGGTAATACAGATCCCTCCCAGCCCTTTCTGTCTTGCAATACTTACCATCTGATCCAGTTTCAGAAAACTGTCTTTTGAATACGTCATCTCGTGCATATGGGTATCAATAAACATACCGTCCGCCCTCCTCTTCCCAGCCGCCTGAAGCCTGCGCCGCTTCTGATTTCTATTTTCTATCTTTATATTCCATATCCCTGTATTCTTCGATTTTCATCTGTTTCTTATTCTATTATATAAATCATTCGCTTCGGTATCAAATAGAGTTTTATAATATATCGTTTTATATATTTATTGTATCTATAGCACAGAAAAAAAGACTGCCAGCGATCGCTGATAGTCTTTTCTCACAACATCATTCAAACCCTCTGAATCCATTCCCTATGATCTCACTGCTGTTGGTTATCATCATAAAAGAGTCCGGTTCTACCGCCCTGACAAAGTTCCGGAGTTTCACTGCCTGGCTGCGGTTTACTACCGTCATGATCACCGTCTTCTTCCTGTGCGTATAAGAACCTTCCGCCGTGTAGATCGTTGCGGAACGATTCAATGCGTCCTGTATGAATCCGCAGATTGCATCGGCGTCTTCCGACACGATCGTAAAATACTTATAAGAATTCAGCCCCTCAATGATATTATCCACAAAAAAGGCTTTCGCAAGATAACCCGCCAGTGAAAAACAACCGACCGTCGATCCATAAATGAAAAATGCGGATACTACCACCACAAAATCAACGATCATCAGCGCTTTCCCGATCTTAATCTTTGTATATTTCTTCAGGATCAGGGCAATGATATCGGTCCCTCCGCTCGACGCTCCCAGGTTAAATATGAGCGCAGAGTTGACCGCGGTAAGGACAAATGCGAAGATCCAGTCCAGCACAGGCTGGGTAGTGATAGGTTCCGTAACCGGATAGATATACTGTGCGGCTTCCAGTCCGACACTGAATAAAAGCGTCACATAGATGGACTTGATGCCGAACCCCTTTCCCAATATCAGAAACCCAAGAACAAATAAGATGATATTTATGATAAATGAATACGTACTGGGCGAACCGTCGAAGACGCCGCTTAACAATACCGCGATACCCGTCACGCCTCCGAAGGTAAAATGATTCGGAAACTTGAACATATAATTCTCCAATATCGTTCCGATGGTCGCAAGGGTCAGCAACCCGTATTCTTTCGCTATTTTATCAATCTGTGCCTTTTCCATTTCCCCACTCTCCCAATTCTCTATTTGTCAACATAAGGGAGACCATGATCCGGTAAGAACCATAATCTCCCTTGTCCGAAACTGTCTATTTGCCCGCAGCCCCCGAAATCGCCACACGGTTCGTATGGCTCCTTTCATTTCTCTTTGTACTTATTCTTAACTCTTCTTGTTCTCTTAAGCAATTCAGAATTGCTTCATTCAGCGACAGCATCTTGTCATCCAACGACGATACCATCTCCGCACACTCTCTTAATTCCCGGCTGATATACTCCGGCGCGTTCCCTTCGAATTTATAATAGATCTTATGCTCAAGACTTGCCCAAAAATCCATTGCGATCGTCCGGATCTGAATCTCTACCTTGGTATCTACCACACTGTCTGATAAAAATATAGGTACGGAGACTATCATATGGTAACTCTTGTAACCGCTCTCTTTGGGATTCCGGATGTAATCCTTGATCGACAGAACCTTCAAGTCATTCTGATTACCGATCATCTCAGCCAATCTGTATATGTCGGAGGTAAATGAACAGATCAGCCTCACGCCGGCAATATCATTGACATACTTGACCATGTTCTCTATTGATATCTCGTACCCGTTTTTCCGTAATTTCTTTACTATACTTTCCGGTGTCTTCACTCTTGTCTTAATATGCTCTATCGGATTATACTTATGTACATGCTGAAATTCATCATTCAATATATCAAGCTTTGTTCCAATCTCTTTTAACGCCGAATTGTACAGGAACATGATTGTCTTCCAGCTGTCAACATCCTCATAATTCTTTATTGCATTTTCCATACAGTATCTCTCCTCTCATATCGAAGAGTTAATTCGTACTGCTATCAGTATATCATATGCAATAAAGTATGTCATGGATTTCAGATATATTTAAGAATTTTTTCTCACGATTCAATTAGCGCTCCATCCACCGAGACACGAACACTAATATTCAATCCCCTCCCTCGCAGTCCTTCCCTGATCAAAATGATGCTTGATCTTCTTCACCTCCGTAACATAGTCTGCGATCTCAAGAAGCTGCTCTGTGATCTGATGTCCTGTCAGCACGATCTCCAGGCCTCTCGGCTTATGCGTGATAAAACTGATCAGCTTCTCTTCGCTGAGAACCTGCAGATTCACAGCGCACAGCGCCTCGTCCAGAAGCAGCATATCGAACGGCCCGCAGAACTTGACGATCTCATCCAGCGCCTTGTTATTATAATGCCGAAGCTCGGCACGCTCGTCCCCATTCATATTGCTTACGAATTTGATCTGCTCTCTTCCCGGCAGACAGGTCACATTCGGTATTGCTTCCAGGATCTTTCGTTCATTCGAAGAATTATTTTTCAGAAACTGAAAGACCAACACACGAAGGCCGCTCCCGGCAGCTCTTACCGCCAACCCCACGGCGGCGGTCGTCTTACCCTTCCCATTCCCATAGTATACATGTATTCTTCCTGTGCCTGTCATATTCTTCTCCCCGCTTTCGTCGTCATGCCTATCACACGATTAGCTTTATTATATCTCTCCTGCGGGAAAATGTATAGTAATTTATAGATCAAGCTGCATGTCTCCGAATTTGATCCAGCCTCTGCTCCGCATGAACTCCGATATTCCAAGCGTTACCGCCGCCGGAAGGATGATCTGGATCACAAGGATCTTGACCAGGACCATCATCGGTGGTTCTGCCGCCGTCATGGTCTGCCATGTCATGATCTGCCCGACCAGCCCTGCCGTACCCATACCGGAGCCTGTCGCATTACTTGTCATATGAAGCATAACGGTCCCGACCGGTCCAAGAACAGCGCTTGACAGGATGACAGGAAGCCAGATCACAGGTTTCCTGACTATATTCGGAACCTGAAGCATAGAGGTTCCGATCCCCTGGGCAAGCAAGCCTCCGATCTTATTCTCCCTGTAACTTGCCGCTGCGAATCCCACCATGTTACAGCAGCAGCCGACCGTAGCGGCGCCTGCCGCAAGCCCTGACAGATTCAATATGATCCCAAGCGCCGCAGAACTGATCGGCAGTGTCAGGATCATTCCCATCAGGACGGATACCACGATCCCCATTAAGAATGGCTGCTGTTCTGTCCCCCAGTTGATCAGCGCCCCAAGCCATGCCATGAACCCGGAGATCGGAGGCCCCAGGAGCAGCCCTACCGCAGATCCCGTTCCAATACACACAACCGGCGTTACCAGGATGTCTACTTTCGTCTTCCCGGACACAAGATGTCCGAAGAATATCCCTACATAAGCGGCAATAAACGCCCCCAGCGGTTCGCCCGGACCGGCGTAGACCATTGCTCCGTCCACCAACAATCCGCCCGCAAGAAGCTTCCCTGCAAATGCGCCTACCATACCTGCCGTTCCCGCAGATACTACGACCAAAGGCGATTCTTTGAACCGGTATGCCACCGCCGCTCCAATCCCTGCTCCTGTCAGAGACGCCGCCACCTTACCGATCACAAATATCATATCGCCGACGGTTCCGCCAAGCAATGTGCCGATCTGCTGGATGATCGTCCCTATGATCAGCGTCGCAAAAAGCCCCTGCGCCATCGCGCTCAACCCGTCAATAAATATTCTGTCTAATGTCTTCTTTAATCTGTCCATCTTTCCTTCTCCTTATTTTCACAGGCTGTTTGCGGCAGCCATTCCTCACACACCGTATATCACAACATCGTCTTGCGTCATTCTATGTAAATATACAGCTGTCTTGTCACATGAGTTTACCACAACATTTCTGCGATGTCAAATAGTAACTATTCTTTCACAGACGGTTGTATAAAAAAATGTATCATGTTAAACTATACGTTAAACGGATGCAGCCATCCAATATGACGGCTGATCCAGGAGGTATTGATATGTTCCGATTATGGGGAAAAGAATTTAAAGATAACAGAATGGTCCGGGATACCGTCGTCTGTGATGATACGGACGATACCCGGACACATAAGATATTCAATGCGCTTGACGCCATTTGTTATGAATTCGATCTAAGCAAACCGATCTGGCTGGATTCTACCATCCAAGACTTCCGGCGTCACGATAAGACAAGGTTTACACAGGATAATTTCGTAGACTCTATTGATTTTGATTATCTGGAGATCCACATTATCGAAGAATAAACCTGTTACTCATTGCGGATCGCTGCCAGTGGGCTTAATTTCATCGCGCGCAGCGCCGGGAAATATCCTGCTACGACGCCGACCAACATGGCAAATCCCATGGACAGGAGCACCAGCCACAAGGGGATATAGGAGATATCCCCGTCAAATCCCATTGCCGCCCCATGTCCGGTTATGAAATTAATCGCCGCCGACATCAGGAAGCTTAAGATATTCCCTGCCATCCCTCCGATCAGTCCTATGAAAGCCGCCTCCAGCAAGAACATCTGCTTGATATTCTTAAGGCTGCAGCCTAATACTTTGATCACGCCGATCTCTTTCGTCCGCTCATAGATGGACATCATCATCGTATTGGCAATACCGATCGCCGCCACGAGGAGGGATACCGCCCCGATGCCTCCAAGTACCGCCTGCACGATCGCAAACTGACTCTTCATACTGTTCAGATATTCCACATTCGTCTCGACATTATATCCCATCTCACGGATCGCCGCCGCCACTTTCTCAACATTGTCTATCTCATCTACATTCACCTGTGCATAAGAATAGCAGAATTCTTTGTATGGTTTTCCTGACTTGGTGGACGGCTGCCCTGGAATTACTCTTCCGGCAAATTCCTTTTTCAAGATCTGCTTAAGCGTATCCAGATCACAATAGATATTATAATAATTCGCCGTATATTCATCCGGGCTTCCTTCCACTACTCCGCTTGCCCTCACGACATGCTTCTGTACCTTTCCGGAACCCGCCGGCTGTCCGCCGCTCTCATCTGCGCCCATGCCCAGTGCGGGGGAATTCCCCATACTGTTATAATATCCGTCCTGGTCAAGTATCAGGAAGAACGAATCATGGGCAAAGTCTATATCCGGCAGTTCTCCGGTCTCATAGTATCCCTTTCCGGTCCCTTTTTCACTAAACATCGTCGCGATCCCATTGCCGAATACCAGCTCCAGGTTCCCGCTGTTCACCGCCGGAAGCTCTCCTTGCGCCAGCGGGATATTCCTCGCTTTAAGGGCATCCGGCGGCATGCCGATCAACTGGCCGGAACCTTCATATTTTCCTTTCAGCATGAGCACCCACATCTCGTATGCCGGAGACGCCATAGAAACATGCTCTACCCGGGAAAGTTCTTTGATCGCCTGGTCGTTGATATACTTCTGGGACTCTTCTTCGCTTTCTCCTGAATAATAGATCATCGAATCTCCCGCCGCCATTCCAGTCACCTTAACGCTCGTAAGGCCGCCGGACATCTCCACCTCGCGGTACAGGGACTCCTGAAGCCCGAGTCCCAACGAGATCATGACCACGATCGAAGCCGTACCGATGATCACACCAAGGACCGTCAGAAAGGTTCTTAACTTCCGTCTCTTCAAATTGCTAACGCTCATCCTCAGAAGGTCCATCCAGCTCATTCAGCAATTCCTCCTCTTCATTCAGCCTCTGTTTTTTCTTCCTTTTCTTTCTGACCACGACAACGACGACAATAATAAGAACGACCGCCCCGATCACCGCAACCGGAAGTACCGGGAAGCCTTTTTCTTCTTCTATTATCTCCATACCGCCTGCCATCATATCGTTCTCCATCGCTTCCATGACTTCGATCTGAAGTTCCTTCTGAGACGTAGCTACCCTGCCCGCTTCATCTTCATAGCTCACTGTCATCGTAACCTTCGCCGGGCCTTCCGTCGCCTGCGCGCCCTCGAGCATAGCGTCGATGGATGCGCTTGCCCCGGAATCTACGTTGCCGACAAATACCTCTTCCTTCTTGATGCAGGCGCCTTCAAATGTCGCCTTGACATTGTAAAGTTTGATCCTGCCCAGGTTATACAGGCTGCACATCACATTCGCCTCATCCCCCACAGAGATGCTGTCCGGACTGATCTCGAATTCACTGAACTCGAATCTGGCGTCCTGCTTCACCGGGATAGAGAGACTGGATGCCGTCTCGATCTGAGATCCTTCTGCGTCTTCGTATTTCATGCTCAGGTCTACACTGTACGGCTTCTGCAGAAGATCCGCCTTGGCATTCAATTGGATGGAGATATCCGCGCTTCCGTCGGCTTTGATTCCGTCCAGATAGATAGAACTGGAACCGGATGAGGGAAGGAATGCCGGCGAAACTGTCTGTTCGTCGCTGCCTTCCGACGGCGCATTGAGATCGAACAGCATATTCTTAACTCTGGTTGATTTCGAAGTGTTCTTCAGATGTACGGTCAGGACAAAATTACTTCCCGCGCGCACTTCCGCCGGATCCGTGGAAAATCCTGTAACGATAACCCTGGGAACAGAAGTCGATCTCTCGCCGGAACCTCCCCCTGATACCACGCCGCCGTTGCTGAAACCGCCGGCATCCGCCGAAATGAGATCCCCGCCGGGAAGATCTGCGGAATCATCCGGCGGCAGGCTGTTGTTATCGTCCGGCGCCGGGGGCGGAGCCTCTTCCGGTTTTGCAGTGGTGTTGACATAGAAATTCTGTAAAGCCACCTGGACGGAATTATTATTTTCATCATTCGCATACACATCAAACTGTATGGTATGTCCCGCCGCCGGTGCGTCTTCCCGCTGTGTAAACTGATATTCTACAGGGATACTCTCGCCGTTTTTAATGGTTCCAATATTTCTTTCAAAACTCTGACTCTCTTCTTTGAAAGGCCATCCCGCATCCGGATCCGCTAATTTCGGGATTATCACGACATTCTCTAAATCTACGCCCGTATTATTATGTATAGTAAATGACCACACCCTCATCTCGCCGGGCTGAAACGTGATCACAGTTTTCTCTTCGGATGTTATCTCAACTTTTCCAGGCACACTCTTAAGATCTTCTGCCCTAAGTTCTTCTGCCTTAAGTTCTGTTGACGCAGGCATCACCGCCAACAGCGCCGCCATACACACCCCTGCCAGGATTCTTTTCAATACTCTCATCATTCCAGTTCCTCCTCTATTGCTTTTTTCCGGTTATCCTCGATCTTAAGAATCTTCCCGTCCCGGATGTGAAAGACTCTGTCTGCATAAGTTGCCAGATGTGAATCATGGGTTACCATAACCAGCGTCTTCTTCTGTTCCCTCACCACCCGCTGCATGAGCCGCATAACGTCCTCTGAGGTATGGGAATCCAGATTGCCTGTCGGCTCGTCGGCAAATATGATCTTGGGATCGACCACCAATGCTCTCGCAACCCCGACTCTCTGCTGCTGCCCGCCTGACATCTGATTCGGCAGATGTTTCTTATGCTTCTTTAGCTTCACGAGCTCTAACATCTTATCCGCCTTCTTCATCCGCACATCTCTGGGAACCCCCCGGAAGCTTAGAGGCAGCGCCACGTTCTCTACTGCGTTCATGGTGCCCAGAAGATGGAATGACTGGAAGATAAAACCCACATTCTCGCGTCGGAATCTAACCAACTGCTCCTCTGTCAGATCCTCTATGTGCTGCCCGGCGATCACTACGCTTCCTTTCGTCGGCTTCTCAAGGCCTGCAAGCATGTTCAGAAGCGTCGATTTCCCCGAGCCCGAAGTACCTACGATCGCGCAAAACTCACCTTTATAAATATTAAATCCTACCCCGTCCAATGCACGTACAACTTCGTCTCCTACGCGGTACAATTTGTATAGATCTTTTACTTCTATTACTCTCTCCATATGCCTCCTCCTAATATAACTTATATCATTATAACTCATAATTCCAAACACTTCCGGTAGAAAATATGAATTTTTTCTTAAGTTTTGTAACTAAATGATTGCATTTTTCCAAAAAAGGTATTATAATAAGTGATATGCAGATATAGTTCATTGGTAGAATGCTAGCTTCCCAAGCTGGAGAGGCGGGTTCGATTCCCGTTATCTGCTTACAGAGGATCAGAAATGTTGTAGAGCAATGTTTCTGGTCTTTTTTGATATTGATGAAAAACGAGGACCGGTAAGTCCTCGCCTTTCCTTAAAAATTATTTACTTTATTGAGGAAGACAATAACGGATGTTCTTCCCCTTTCCTTCTTGAATAAGCAGACCGTTTTCAATCATTTTCTTTAGCAGCCGTCCGCATGATGACTGCCCCATGCCAAGCAGTATCTCTATTTCTTTTCTTGTTACAAAACCCCGTTGCTCTGTCAGTGCGATCACCTTTTCTTCCGGCGTGCCTTCCTCCGGATTTACCTGCATTTGTCTTGCAGGTTCAGGCATTGCATTCAAATTAGGAAGAATGATCTTAAATGCATTATCAGATGTTTTAATCTGCGGTGTCATCCCGGTTCCCTCATACGCTTCCATGATTTTTATAATTCCGGTTCCATAGGCTTCTATCAACTCCAAACGGTAAAATACATTTGCCAGTTTGGTGTTCCGACAGACGGAAATGCCCATTGTTATATCTTTTAAGGACACGCCGCTAACCAAACCGCCGATAGAGGTAAATTCAAGCCTGTCTGCATAAAGACTGATGAAAGTGCTTGCACGGAATGAATATTCCCGGTGCACCAGAAGATTCAAAAGAGCCTCCCTGACTGCTGCTTCCGGATAATCCCGTTTGTCAATACGATATAACTTATCAAAGGTTGCGTGTGTCTGATTGCGGAAATCAATAAATTCATAAGCTTCATCCATCTGCCGGAACAAAGAACCGGAGAATTCTTTCCGATCCTTAAATTCACTCTGCGTTGTGCCTTGAAAAACAATTCCGTTCGGCAAATATTTTTTTGCACTTTCAAAGGTTAATTTCTGTTCCAAAGACCGCATTTCTTCAAAATGATCTCCGTCAGTTTCCTTGATCATGCGACGGATCACTGTATTTGTAGCCGGAACAGAGGAATAACCTTGACGGACATAAACGCCTTCAGGACGTAAGCCCTTTTTGGCTATATAATATGGTCGCTCTGTTCCTTGCTGAATATCAACTGCAACGATTTTCTTTTCATCTACTGTTACTGTTTCATAGTGAAGAAACATCGTCAGATCCGGTTTAATTGCGTCTCGAACCATATTGCTGATTTGCAAAGAAGTTTCGTTTGGGTTATCCAGTCCCTCTACTGTTCCATCATCCGAAACACCGATATACAGCTTTCCTGAAAAATCATCTGACTGCCTCCTAATCATATTCTACCCACATTCTACTCATTCTACTCATTCTTGCCAATCACTTGGTTAGAATGAGTAGATGGAATAATCCCTGGTGCAGTTCAATCCGCTGCTTCAAATTCCATCCGTTCCAGGATATCCGCCCATGCCTCTTCGTCGATTTCCTCATCCCGAAAGAGCATTTTCTTATCGTCATCCGTAATCTTGCGGAGTACCTTACACGGATTCCCCGCGGCGACATTAGGATTACTCATATTTTTAAGCCCTGCCGTAACAGCGATCCTTATGTTGACACTTTTGCTGATGTTTCTCATTCCGGCAGGGATCGGCGGGATCCTTGAAAAAAACAGGATTCTGTTTCAAGGCAAATGTCTGTCTTTACAGGGAAACTCAAAGAATTTTTCTCGGGGTATGAGGTTTTAAAAAGTTATAACCGTATTGAAAATGCTGTGTCGCAGTTTCAAACAGACGATCACCGTTATCTTCGTGGCGGCATATCCGGTGCTTGTCGGCAAGATCACAATGGGAACCTTGTTAGCGCTCGTCCAGCTTAGCAGTTCCTTCATGGCGCCGGTGATCCAGCAACTGCTACGGAACTTTTCAAGCCCGATCCGGATATGGGGATAAAGCGGTTGGAAAAACAGCAGATCCTTTCAACAAGAGATCATGAAATGTTTTGAAGAAATTTTCTGTGAACCTGACGGAAGATTGGTTTCCGAAAATTTGCGGCAAGCCCGATAGCCATGCACGGCTGTCCGGCTCGCCGTTTCGCGAAAATGAAGCAGGCATGACTATCCGGCTTGCCGTTTCGCGGGAAGGAAACGGGGAGCGTCAAAGATCTTCCTCTTCCTCCGCCGGTCTCCACGCCTGCCCGAACTTCACGTCTTTAAACAACGCGGCAAGGCCCGTGATCTGCTTTAACCGCAGGATCTCATCCCGCTCCATCCCCAGATGCCTGGATATCCACGCGTCTGAACGTCCAAGTTCATGAAGCTCCTTTACAATATTTCCCATCAGATCTACATCGTGGCTTCCTCTCGCCCGGTTATGCCGGATCGTGCTTGCCATTCTCTGTTCCAGCGGTTTCTCTATGACCGATACCGGAAGGAGCCCTTTCTCTCTCTGATAAATATCCGAATGTTCCAGTATGATCCGGTATCTGTGGAACCCGTCCACGATAATATACCGGTCTGCCGCTTTGTCATAGTAACATACGATCGGCATCGTGTACCCATCGTTCTTGATGCTGTCATAGAGAAGCCGCATCTCCGGCGGCGCTACCGCGTTCGGATTATATGTATTTGGGATGATCTTCTCTACGGGAACCGCGATCACATTATACGCCGGACTCTTATATTCCATATTCCATCGCCTCCACACTCTTATATTTCTTCCGGATCATGTCAATCTGGCGCTGCTGTTCTCTGGTCATCCCGAATCCCATAGTCCTGCAGATATGGTCGTTCTTCAGGATGCAGCAGCACATCCGCTTCCAACTCGGGATATCCTTCGTAGACTTGATATCGTCCGTATCGTCCGGGATCTTGTTAAGAAATATGACCCTGGATTTCTTACTCAGCGTATAATTCGATACGCCGTTCCTCTTGATCTGATATCCATGCTCTTCCAGCTCCTGGATCACCTCTTCATCCAGTCCGCCTCCCGTCTCATGCCAGAATTTGATCGAAGTATTGAATTTCTTAATATAATTATTGCGCAGCCTCACCGGAAGGGTATCCAGAAGAAACAGTGTATAGGACTTCCATGTATGTCCCTCCGGCAGCGTGACATTGCGGTATCCCATCGCCTTAGTCCTCCCATAGAGGGCTCCGAAGTTCGCTCCTCTCACCCTGCCCACTAATTTCACCCAGATCTTAGGGTCGATCACTCTGTACAGGTTCAGAGAATCTTTTGAATAATCATTGAAGGGCGACGCTACCCGCATCTGTGAGATCTTAAGCCCCGCCTTATAGTAGAGATCATATAAATGATTATAATCATAATCGAAGAGATAATTCGCACGCCACACATCCTCCGTTCTCCAGTCGTAGAGCGGCGACGCGCACCACACATCCTTGAATTGCTTGCTGATCCAGCATTCTCCCTTATATCCATACTTTTTATTCAGGAACCCGCTGTACCTCTGCAGCGATTCATCCGCGCGCATGCCTAAGATACACACGGTCTTCTTGTTTCCGTGCGCCGTCTTATACCAACGCCCGAACTGCTTCGCCAGATCTTCCTGATGCATCCGGTAACGATAGATCGTGATCGGATTATTCTCCAGATTGATCACATATTCTTTATCCGGCATCTCCCTGACCCACAGCTCTTTTTTCTTATTGTCCCAGGGATACCAGTACATCTCATAACTGCTCAGAGCCGTCCGTGTCGCCATCGGAAGGCATACCCAATAGGGTTCCACCAGGTCTTTGATCCGCTCAAATGTGCGTTCTACATATTCTGTCGTTACCGTATATTGTGCTTCAAAGTCCTGATGAAAGACTCCGATCTTCTTCTCGGGCGCATATTTCTGCTGATAATCCAACACCAGATTCAATAACAGACCGCTGTCTTTTCCTCCGGAAAATGACAGATAGATATTATCAAATTCCTGGAAGATCAATTTTAACCGTTCCTGAAGCGCCTCATAGACGTCCTTATCCAGATATTCTCGTTTCATAGCGCATTCTCTCCTGCCCGCTGTTCCATACTTTTTTCCATATTTTTCCAAAATTGTATATGAAAGATAATTTATCACAGAAATCGACGAAATTCAACATCTCCCGGACAATTACTTGATAATTCCATACCGCTGTGATAAACTGCCAGTATATTATTTCTTGCGAGGTGTTGTTATGATCTCTATACTGGGACTTTCTGTCAAAGTATTAAAAAGAGAGCCATTTTCAGGCTCTCAGGGAGGAATGCGGTATTATCTTGCGGCATCCGGCGATTCCCTCGCCGCTTATGTCTATCCGGAACCCTGGTGCTTCGAAGCAACCCCTGACGGGCAAAAGGAGAAGAAAGAATTCCCCTTCTCCCAGGAAGGCCTTGACGAAGCTGTTCGTTGGATCGACTCCCGTTATCAGGAGGATCATGACCAATGGACGCGCATAGATAAGGATAAGATGCGGATACTTCTTTCCGCCGATATTTCCTGAAACGGCAGGAATGCATCTTTAGACACGCTCCAGGACTTCCTCCGCAATATTTCTGGCATGGTCTGAGATACGCTCCAGACATACCAATGCATCCAGAAAGACGATCCCCGCTTCCGTGCTGCACTGATTACTTGCCAGACGCTTGATATGCTTACTGCGCAGGGCAATCTCCAGATCATCCGCCTGCGTCTCTTTCTCGATCACCTTAAGCGCTTTCTCCCGGTTCTGTTCCACAAAGGCTTCATATGCATACTGATAGCTGTCCACACATACCTCGAACATCTCTTTCAGCTGTGCGCTTCCCACCTCGGAGAAGGACGCTTTCTTCTCATACAGAGATTCCGCGAATTCCGATATATTCTCACAGTAATCGCTGATACGCTCAATATCAGAAACCATCTGCAGAAGATGCGCCACATCCTGATGCTCTTTCTCGCTGATCTGCAGCCCGCTCAGTTTGATAGCATAACCAGTGATCCCTGCGCTGAGCTTATCCACCGTAGTCTCTTCTTCTTTCAAAAGGCTGATCTCTTCTTCCTTCAGCGTGAACAATACGCCCTTTGCTACCTGAAGAGACTCTGCCACGATCTCTCCCATCCGAGCTACTTCCCGGACGGTTGACTGCAGCGCGATTCCAGGCGTCTCCAGGATACGGTCGTCCAGAAGCACCTCGCTCTTATCTTGTTCATCCTCATCCGCATGCCCGATCTTCTTAGATAACCGGATGATCCAGTCGGACAGCGGGAATAATATCACCGTCGTCCCGATATTGAAAAAAGTATGCACCATACTGATCTCTGTCTGCGAGATATAGCCAAACCCGATCTCCGGGTTCACGAATTCATAATAGATGATCGCCGCCGCGCTGAATAGTCCCGTACCGATGATATTGAACAAAAGATGCATAAGCGCCGCCGTCCTGGCATTCTTCTTCGCCCCGAGACTTGACAGGATCGCTGTCACACAAGTACCGATATTCTGGCCCATGATGATATAGACTGCCGCACTAAAGGGAACCAGCCCTGCCGCCGCAAGGCTCTGCAGGATACCTACGGATGCGGACGAACTCTGGATCACAGCCGTCACCACCGTACCGGCAAGGATACCAAGCAGCGGATTATCGCCAAGCGTCACAAAGAGGCTGCAGAAACTTTCGGACTCCTGCAAAGGCGCCACCGCGGACGACATGGTCGTAATACCGATAAACAACAATCCGAAACCAATAATGATACTGGCGATCTCTTTGGAAGAACGTCTCTTGCCTGTCAGCATAATGATGACTCCCAGCATGACTGCGATCGGCGCCAGTTTCGAAGGGCTTAGGAACTTCGCCCATTCTACTGCGGACACTAACCATCCGGTTACCGTAGTTCCAATATTCGCGCCCATGATCACGCCCATCGCCTGGGTCAGATTCATGATCCCCGCATTGACAAAACCGACCACCATGACGGTCGTCGCAGACGAACTCTGGATCACGGCGGTAATCGCCGCGCCCAGGATAACTCCCATTAGTTTGTTCTTGGTCAGGATCTCAAGCAGCGACTTCATCTTATTTCCGGCTGCATTCTCAAGCCCCTGTGCCATGATCTGCATCCCGTAGATGAACATCCCCAGACCGCCGACAAAAGGAACGATGATATCTAAGTAACTCATTAATCTCCTCCTAAAGTAAAGAATGTACGCCCGGGATCTTCTCTCGATCCCGGATGATCGTTGTGTCTTCTATCCGACATTTTCAAGATACCATCTATTCCCCATGAAAGCAAGTTCTTTTTCATATGCAGAAAAATTTCCACTTATCTCTTCATCTTCGGATCAAACACTAACGACGCCAGGTAACTGAATATCAAAGCGGCGGATATCCCCACGGCGCTTGCTTTGAAGCCTCCCAGGAAGATTCCGATGAAGCCTTCCTTGTCTACCGCTTCTTTCACACCTTTCCACAAGAGGTTCCCGAATCCGGTCAGCGGCACACTGGCGCCTGCCCCCGCGAAATCCTGAAAGGGCTGATAGACCTTGACCGCCCCAAGCACCGCTCCGGTACAGACCAGAAGCACCATGACGCGCCCCGGCATGAGCTTGGTCCTGTCAAGAAGGATCTGCACGGCGGCGCAGATCAGCCCTCCTACCCAAAATGCATTCACATAATCCATATCTTAGATCTCCTGTTCGTATTTTTTAGCAGTGTTCCAGTACGATCCCATGCGCAATCCCCGGTACACTGGAGCCTTCATTGTAACTCACGGTGGACATAAGCGCCCCTGTCGGCACAAAGAGAACCCGATTCCACTCTCCCCTCTCGATCTTCGGCAGGATATAGGCGGATAAAGTCGTCGCCGCACACCCGCAGCCGCTTCCTCCGGCATGGGTATCCTGGGTCTTCTGGTCAAAGATGGTCATTCCGCAGTCCATATGGTTCTTCTTGATATCGCATTCCTTGCCCCTCATCAGGTCAAAGAGAATACTCTGCCCCACATATCCCAGATCGCCAGTCACGATCCGGTTATAGTCATCCGGCGTACGCCCGAAGTCCTTCATGTTCCGCAGGATGGTATCGCACGCCGCCGGCGCCATACACGCCCCCATATTCTGGGAATCTTTCAGTCCATAATCCACGATCTTGCCTACGGTCACACCGGTGATCCTCACATGGCTCCTCCTGGTTCCTACAAGAAACGCCGCGCTTCCCGTAACCGTCCACTGCGCGGACAGCGGGCGCTGATTCGCATATCCCAGAGGAAAACGGAACTCCTTCTCCGCACTTCCAAAGTGGCTGGAGGTCACGGCAAGCATCATGCCGCCGTATCCTGCCGCCACACTCATGGCGGCAAGAGCCAGAGCCTCCCCTGACGTCGAACAGGCGCCGAACAGCCCGAACATCGGGATTCCCAGTTCTTTTACTCCCCCGGACGTCGCGGTCCCCTGCCTCAGAAGGTCGCCTCCGAACAGATATCTGACGTCTGCCGCCTCTATATGCGCTTTCCCCATCGCACGTTGGCACGCCTCTTTCTGCATGGTACTCTCCGCCTCTTCCCATGTATTTTCGCCGAACAGATCTTCGGTCTCTACCATATCGAACATCTTGCCAAGCGGCCCTTCTCCCTCTTTCTTTCCTGCAACAGACGCACTGCTGACCAGATAGGGAGACTCCCTGAATGCAATACTTTGTATCCCTTTTACCATCTGTCTCATACTCCCTTTCCTTCTGAACTTTATGACAAGATCCCGCTTATCTTAAGCAGCCAGTATATAAGCCCCAAAAGCCAGCTCGTGAAGACTCCGTACAGGATCACAGGACCCGCGATGGTGAAGATCTTACATCCGATCCCCATTACCTGTCCCTCTTTCTTATACTCGATCGCCGGCGCCGCAACTGAATTCGCAAATCCGGTGATCGGTACCAGGGTGCCCGCGCCTCCCCATTTGGCAATGCGGGGATAGATGTTAAAGCCTGTCAGCAATACACTGATCACTATCAGTACCATAGATGTCCAGCCTCCGCTGATATCCTTGTCAAGCCCCATCTTCTCACAATAATTCAGGATCGCCTGCCCCACCGTACAGATCACGCCTCCGGCTACGAATGCCTTCGCCATATTCGCCGGAAGATTATGAACCGGGGTTTTTTGTTTCACATAATTTTCATATGCCTGCTGCTGCTTTTGCTTGTCCAATTTTCGTTACCTCCTCAGAATCTGTTAAAGAAGAATAGAAATGCGCCCAGTCCCTTGCCAAGTGCGACTCCAAGGATCACATACTGGATCCCGCGGAGCAGCTTCACCCGGCGGACGAAGATCGGGAACACATCCAGGATCTCGGCAAGCGCCATGGACCAGCATCCCACGAAGATTCCGCCGAACAGACCGAATATGGGGACGATCCATGCTCCATACGGGATCTCGATCTGATAGATGAAGAACAGATTCCCCAGGATACCTCCAAGCGCAACGCTGTCCTCGTACAACATGATATACTCGCCCGTATGGGTTCTGTCCGCAAAGTCCGATATGACTCCAAGCCCGCTGATGAATGAGAATAACCCGCCCGCCACTACCATCCCCGCGCTAAGTCCGATGACTGCCATCAGGATCTGTACTGTCCACATCCAGTTCTTTCTCCTTTCTGGAATACGTCTCGATCAGAGTCGTCTGGATATCATTCTCATAGAGACGCATCTCAACCTCCATAGGCGTCGGATCGACGGTGAATTTCTTCTTACCGAAATGATTGAAAAAGGTAAGGATCCCGATGATCAGCCCGATACTGTAGGTAAGCTCCAATATGGTGAATCCGTCGGACTGCCGCCCGGTCAGTAATTCATAGATCTGCGCAAACATCTTCGTGGTATCAACATCGTTATTAAAAGCCATAATAGAGAAGGCGGCGCCCAGGAAACTTATGATGACCACGATCACTGCTTTGGCATAGTGTACCGCGCCTCCGGCGGTCTGCTGTTCCTCGTAGGTAACGATGAAATCAGTCTCGCCCATATTCTGTACTTCGATATTGGGATAGCATTCATGGATACTCCGGATCACCTTGAGGATCGAAACGGCGGTGCGGTTCTGATGCTTATCATCCACGTGATGGAATTTCAGCAGCTTTATCGCCTTGATCCTGGATACGACCGAAGGGTTAGAACATTCCAGCGTAAGGACGTCCCCAAGTGTGACATCCGGCTTCGTGACTTCAATGTCTCTGTCCGCTTTGATATATACGGTTTCATTGCTGCCTGCCATGCCTATCCCCTGCCTTCCGCCTGCCATACATTCCGCACGCCGTGCACTCCGGCAAAGGATTCATCCTGACGCCCGCCGCCGGCTTCGGCATGCTCTTCGGTATAAGATACATCCTGACGCACCAGCGTTCCCTCATCCGGATCGCTGCTGCCCATCACGTCGTTCATATAATAGACTATGCCGACGATCACCGCGATCATCACGATGCAGACCAGACAGATCCGTATCTTTCTTCTTGCTTCATCCATACTTTCCACCTTCTTTATTCCTTTTAGCGTTTAGTATGGATGATCTGTCAGAAAATATACATCATGTTTTCAGATTTTTTCTCTGAGATTCTTCAAGATCTTCTTCTCCATCCGCGACACCTGTACCTGAGAAATACCAAGGACGTCGCCCACCTGCGTCTGCGTCTGGTTCGCAAAATATCTCAGATAGATCAGCCGGCGCTCTTCTTTATTCAGATATGTAAGCAGCTGTCCAAGCAGCATATGGTTCAGCAGTTTCTCTTCGCCTCCCTCTTGATCCGGAAGCTTATCCATCAGCCGTATCTCCTGCCCCTCCTTCTGATAGATCGGCTTGTACAGAGATTCAATATCCCCGCTGGCGTCCAGGGCCTGCGTAAGCTCTTCCTTCGCCACTCCCAGACATTCGGCGATCTCCAGGATCGTCGGCTCCCGCCCCCACTGTTCCTGCAGCCTCTCCTGGCAGAGATATGCTTTGTAGGCAAGTTCCTTAAGCGATCTGCTTACTTTGATCATCCCGTCGTCTCTCAGGAAACGTTTGATCTCTCCTGCGATCATCGGAACCGCATAGGTCGAGAATTTCACCTCATAGGAGAGGTCGAACTTGTCGATCGCCTTTAACAGTCCGATACTCCCGATCTGAAACAGATCCTCTGCTTCCACGCCCCTGTTATGGAACCGCCTGACAATGCACCAGACAAGCCCGGTATTCTCCTCTACCAACTGTGCCTTCGCTTCTTCATCCCCTTCGTGAGATCTCTGAATCAAAGCGATTGTTCGGTCCATAGTCTGCGTCCTTTTCCAATAGTTTTGTCCATCTTCACCGTCGTTCCTTTCCCCGGTTCCGAGACTACCGTGAGATGATCCATGAAAGCTTCCATGAAGGAAAAGCCCATCCCGGACCGCTCAAGCTCCGGCCTTGTGGTAAAGAGCGGTTCCATCGCCTGTTTCACGTCTTCTATTCCTTTTCCCGTATCTTCGATCTCCAGATATAAGGTCTTTCCTTCCGTGCGGCAGCGGATACAGATACTATGTACTTCATTCTCATATCCGTGGATGATGGCGTTGGTCACCGCCTCGGACACCGCGGTCTTCACATCCGACACCTCCTCCACCGTAGGGTTTAGCGACGTCATAAACGCCGCTACTGTTACTCTGGCAAATGATTCGTTAGAAGAGCGGCTGTCAAATATCAGCTGCATCTCATTGGTATGTTCCATCTACTTTTCCTCCTCATAGATCTGCATGATTTTTGTTACTCCCGACATCGTCAATATCTTCTTCATTCTTTCATTCGTATGCACTGCGCACACTTCTCCTCCCAGCATATAGATCCGCTTATACCGTCCCATGATCACGCCGATCCCTGAACTATCCATGAAATTTGTCTCCTTAAAATCAAATATCACATAACGGATATGGTTATGCTCGATCAGATAATCCGACTCTTTCCTGATCTCTTCCGCATTGTGATGATCCAGCTCATTGGGAAGGAATACCGTCAGGCAGTTCTCCTGTACCTGATATTTCATACTGCTCCTCCTTTCATTCCTGTACTCCGGAACATGTCCGAAAAGCGCTTTGCGGCAATCATAAAAGGGCTGCCGCAAAATGCAGCTCATACACAATATATGGCATTGATCCTACAATCCTTATCCACATATTGTATATAAA
Source organism: Dorea sp. 5-2 (assembly GCF_000403455.2). Lineage (GTDB taxonomy): Bacteria > Bacillota > Clostridia > Lachnospirales > Lachnospiraceae > Sporofaciens. The sequence continues at coordinate 228,120 of NZ_KE159794.1, forward strand.
CTGTATTTTGCGACAGCCCTCTCCTTCGTATATCAAGACGGATTATTCTTCTTCCTCTTCTTCGGCGCCTCCATTCTGAGCGTCCAGCGCCTCCTTGGCGTTCTTCGCGGCATCCGTATCCGGATAACTTTCTATCAGCTTCTGGTACTTCAGATTCGCCTGGTCCTGATCGCCGCTGTTCTCATACGCCTGGGCGAGAAGAAGCATCGCGCCGCCGTCGTCATAGCCTTCGTCCATCTTCATCACCTGTTCAAGATTCACTATGGCGGTGTCATAATTTGCCACTTCGACATTCTGCTTCGAAGTCGTATAAAGCGAAGAACACAGACGCGGGTAGAGCGTCTCGGTGATCTCATCAAAGCTCTTTCTGCCTTCCGTCCCCAGGGAATCCGGGTTCACCTTGAGAAGCTCCTCAAGCATCGCCGCGTCACTCATATCATTCGCCAGATAATGCGCCTTCATGACCATCACGATCTCGTAACTTTCCTGGGTAGAAGCCGCCGTTGCCTGCACATTCTCTGTCTCTTCACTGGTTGACCGGTATCCGTCAAGCTCCTTTTTCAGCGCGCTGATCTGGGCGGTCTGGGTCGCTATCTGATCGCTGAACTCTACGGTCTGTATATTCGCCTTCTCCTGGCGCGACGATGTGATCGCCGGCAGGATCAGAAACCACATCACAGCCACGCCCACTGCCAATCCAAGTGTAATATTCAGGATCGTATGCAGCCCTGCGTTATCCTTGAGCGTATTCGACACCGGCTGGATGATCATCTCATTTCCCAGATTATAGGTGATCGTATGCTTGTCCTTCTTCTCTCCTTCTTTTATCTTGACATTCCTCGACCTGCGGATCTGGTTCAGTTCGTGCAGGCAGCGGAGCGTGAATTCGTTCGTGGTATCTAATTTGTGCGCCGTACGGATCGACTGTCTCGCATAGGCGTACTGCTCTGTGTGCATGTAGATCAAGGCAAGGAGTTGGTGCGCCTTCACAAAAGACGGATGTGCGGTCACTGCTTTCTTAAGCTGGATAATGGCAAGATCCTCGCCATTCTGCCTGCAGTATTCCAGAGACTGGTTATATCTCTTCACCGCCTGATTTATCGCCTCTAGTTCTCCTTCCTTCTCCCGTAACTTCTGTATGTAATAATTCGCGATGTTATCATGGGACTGAAAATTCTTGCTGAGGATCCACTCCACAAGCGCCTCCATCACATCGCCTCTTCCGTAATACACAAGCCCAAGCAGATTCCTAGCCGCGATATTGTCCCTGTTATATTGTAAACTCTTCTTCAACGAAGTGACAGCTCCGGACAGATCCCGGATCTTCGCTTTCTTCAATCCGTCGTTATACCAGTGCATAGACTGGTAGGAAAGCTTTGTTGTATAATCCATGTACGAACCTCTATCCTCTTCTACTTGGTCTGTTCTACTACCTCACGCAGGATATCCGTCATATCCGTCAGATCCTCCTGATAAACCGCCTGTTCCAGATCTTCTACCTCCAGGCTTGGCTGGAACTTCTTAAGCTCCTCTTCAAAATTAAGCACGGTTGCCGCCCCCTTTCAGTCACTATTTAAACATTTCTTGATCATTCCGGCAAGATACAGCGACCCCAGGCAATAGATATCGCCTTCCCCGTCTCTCAGCGCTTCTGCCGCACTAAGAGCCTCTTTCGTATCCTTCTTCCAGACTACCGGCTTATCTGTATACTTACGGAAGATCTGCGCCAGTTCTTCTGCCGGTACTCTTCTTACATCCTCTACTTCCGCGGTTACATAAGCCTTCGCGTCCACATTCCTGCACAGACACTCGATCATCTGCTCATATTTCTTATCTGCCACTGCCGAGAATACGATAACGCAGCTCTCCTTTCCGTCAAGCGCCCTTACACTCTCTGCGAAAGCCCGGACCGCTCCCGGATTATGGGCGCCGTCCAGGATCAGATGCGGCGCCGCCTCTTCCATCCGCCCTTCCCAACGGACGGACGCTATTGCTTCCTGCCACCGCCTGTCCCTGCCTTGGTCTCTGGCGCTCTCCTTCAGAAGATATTCCGCCGTCTCCAGTGCGATCTCCGCATTCATCGCCTGATAACACCCGCAGATCGGAACCCGGTAGATAACATATTCATCATACGCATTCATCCGGGAAAATGCAATATATTTTCGGGTAACTTCCTGGATTTCGAACGCATGATTCGATATTTCTTTACAGGGTGCGCCTTTTGCGGCTGCCGCCCGGCGGATAACCTTCGCCGCCTCTTCGTCGCTCCCGTCAAAGAATACGGGCACATGATCCTTGATGATACCTGCCTTCTCGGAAGCGATCTGCGCCACCGTATCTCCCAGGATATCCGTATGGTCCAGGCTTATGGAGGTGATCACCGAGACTGCCGGACACTCCGCCGCGTTCGTGGCGTCAAGCCTCCCTCCAAGCCCCGTCTCTAATATGATGTACTCCACATCCATCCGTTCAAATGCTTCCATCCCCATACCGAACAGGAACTCGAAATAGGACGGATGTCCCGCGCCCTCTTCTTCCATCTCTCTTGCCGCGCTATATACACGGCAGAACACCTCATAAAACATCTCGTCGCTGACCGGGACGTTATTCTTGCGTATCCGTTCATTGACAGAGATCAGATGCGGCGAGGTGAAGAACCCCGTCTCCTTTCCTTCGGCAAGGAACAGCGCCTGCAAAAAGGCGCAGACCGATCCTTTGCCGTTGGTCCCTGCCACATGGATGATCCTGCGGCAAGCCGAAGGATTCCCAAGCCTTCTTAAGAATTCCTTCGTGTGCTCCAGAGAATGCTTCTTCGTGAACCGCGGAAGCTCCGCTATATAAGCTGCCGCCGCCTGGTAATCCGCCGGGCATCCCTCTTCCATTCCGCCGTCCATTCCATGCAGATACCTGTTATCCGGCAGACTGCCGCCTGCCTTCGTATCAGTCCTAGTCTTCATCTTAGTCTTCCTCGTCCAGTTGTTCCACCCAGGACTTCGTCTTATCCGTCGCAGTTCCTTCCTGTACGATCAGCTCACCGTCCCGGTAGATATATTCGTCCGACTTCCTGAACAGTGTGTCGCTGGAGCCGTACTGGCACACCACGATCACATCTTCGTCCTCAAACACCGTCTCCGGCAGATCTATCCTGGTATTATTCAGAAATGTGGTCTTCTGCCGTTCCCCGTTCACATAGACTCTGCTGGATCTCGTGAAATTCTCACCATAAAGGCTGTATCCCTCTTCCAGATGCGCAATGACATTCCGAAGCGTCACATCCCTGACTCCCATGACCATGTGCCCTTCCGTGATCGGCAGTTTCCCGCCGTAGACATACTGGTCGCCGTAGAGGATATCATATTGCAGAAGTTCCAGGTCCGCCAGGTAATTCTTCGTCTTCCTTCTCTCCTGGTGATAGTTGAACACCGTGCCGGAATGAATATCCAGACGCCCTAACACATCCGCCATGATCTGATAAGACGGAATGTTGCGGTCTTCCTTCTCAAGCCCGATGTTGTCCCAGATCACATAATTCGTATTATACAGATAACGTCCTTTCAGGTCCTCTGCCTTAAGCCCCATGGTCGGAAGGTGATCCCCGTAGAATACGATCACCGACGGTTCTTGCCGCTCTTCCACTGCTTTCACCAGATTACCGGCGAACTCATCCATCTCATAGACCTGATTGACATAATATTCCCATTTATTCCTGGTGGCTTCATCTGCGATACCTTCTACCAGGATCTTCGGATTCTCGATCTTCTTCACTTCCGGATAATCCCCATGCCCCTGGACGCTGATGCCGAACACAAAGTCCTGCCCTTCCGTCGTATCCATGGCGTCCATGATATGCTGGATGAGGATATCGTCCTTCGCCCATCCGTTCTCCGTAGTCTGGAGGATGTTCATGAACTCCTTGCTCGTATAGCTGTCGAAACCTGTATTGTTAAACACTCTTGCCCTGCTGTAGAAATTACCGCCGTTGTTATGAAGCGCATGCGTTCCATATCCCAACGCGCCAAGCGCCGTCGCCGCGCTCTCGCTCACCCGGTTCTTGAGCACCGTCTTATACGGATACTCTCCCGGTCCGAAATACCGCAGATTCATGCCGGTCAGGACCTCGAACTCTGTATTCGCCGTCCCCGCGCCGATGGACGGCACTTTGAAATATCCCGACGAATAGTTCTCATACATGGCATGCAGATTCGGACAGGCATCCTCCGACGTCGTGAAGAATTCCGCTTCCGCCACATCGAAGTATGATTCCAACTGGATAAAGATAATGTTCGGGAGTTCCGATTCGGAACGCCCCGTCTCGTTCCTTGTCATCTTCCCCTGATCGCTGATCTTCATGATCGTCTCTTCATTATATTCGTTCGGCTCCGTGATTCCGGTGTTGAACACGCTTGCCATAAAGCAGTACGGAAGCCCATAATCCTCATAGGCAAATGCGATGTTTCCAAAATAGGTCGATACAACTCTCTTCTCTACCGCCAGATCTGAGACGATCCCGTATACGGCAAACCAGGCGATAACACCTGCCAGCGCCCAGATCCTGCGGATCTTACCGTTGTACTGCCCTCCGCGCCTCCACATAGAGATCACCCAGATCACGACCGCCGTGATGCCGACCGCCAGTCCCACAAGCTCTGCTCCGTTAAAATAATTATTGATCAGAGTGATCCCGTCCTTTGCCACCTTAAAATCCTGCGCGTTAAAAGGCGTCACACGCTTCATCAGCATATAGCCGTTCGCCACGCCGAGCGCCAGCCACAGCACACTGATGATGATACGCACGAACATCCTCCGTTTTACCAGATAGACGACGGAAAATGTTATAAATATCATAAACGCATTATACAGGAACACCACCGGTGTTCCTGTCATATAATTCCATGCCTCCACTGCCGAATGCCTGGATACCGCCTCGATCACAAAATTGATCACACATGCCAGAAGCGCATGAAATACCAGCGATATCCGGTTCATAAACTGATATGCCGGCTGCATCTTCCGGCCAAACGCACTGTTGCGCCTCTCTTCAAGGATCCTCTCGCGTCTCTCCTTCTTCGCCTTCCAGTATGCTTTCACATCTTCTCTTTTGATATTCCTCAATCTGAGAACCGTTCCTTTTATGTCTGGCTTTTTAACATGAAACTTCTTCATATTCTCCCCTTTAGGGGTATTCTGACTACCCCTCTATATGCTTGAATCCAACAATGCTCCCTGTACGGCAGGTACTTCACCCGTACCAACGGGATTTATGCCTGTCTTGCCCTAAGACTCGCAAGACGCTCGCATACCTGCTCCTTCATCTGTTTATACTTCTCAAGCTTCTCCCGTTCTTCCCGTACCTTTGCCTCCGGCGCCTTGCTGACAAACTTCTCGTTTTTCAGCATTCCTTCCGCACGGGCGATTTCCTTTGCAAGCCTTGCCTCTTCCTTCGTCAGACGTTCGGTCTCCTGCGCAAGATCGATCAATTCCTCAAGCGGAACATACACTGTCGCATCCGGCACCACGATGGATACCGCATCCTCTGCGATCCCTGTCTTGTCGCTTCGGATCAGGAACTCGTTCGCCGCCGCCATCATGACCGCCGAATGACGCAGCAAGGCAAGCCCGGTACCTAGCTCCTGGTCTCCACACACTACATAGATCGTCGCTTTGCGGGAATTCGGGACATTCATCTCGGCGCGTACGTTACGGACACCCCGGATGATCTCCTTATAATGCTCCACGGTATTCTCTGCCTCCGGGAAGTTCCTCGCCTCGTCATATACCGGCCACCGGGACATCATCAGCGATTCCTCTTCCGGGATCAGCTTGCTGTAGATCTCTTCCGATACGAAGGGCATATACGGGTGCAGAAGCTTCAAAGAATTCTTAAGCACCTCCCGCAGAACCCACAGTGCATTGTTGGCGCCCTGGGGATCTTCCTCGGCATGATAGATACGGTACTTCGCAAGTTCGATATACCAGTCGCAGAACTCGTCCCACAGGAAATCATAGATCTTAGAGAGTGCGATACCAAGCTCGAACTTGTCCATATTTTCCGTCACTTCTTTGATCAGGCTGTTGCACTTCGACAAGATCCAGCCGTCGCCCGGATGATCGTTAAAATTCTCCGGCTCTTTCAATTCCTTCCCTCCAAGATTCATCAGGATGAATCTTGACGCGTTCCATACCTTGTTGGCGAAGTTCCTGCTCGCCTCCACCCTCTCATGGTAGAAACGCATATCGTTGCCGGGCGCATTTCCCGTCATGACCGTCATACGAAGGGCGTCTGCGCCGTACTGGTCGATGATCTCCAACGGGTCGATCCCATTTCCAAGAGATTTGCTCATCTTACGCCCCTGGGAGTCGCGGATCAGTCCGTGGATGAAGACCGTATGGAACGGCGACTTGCCTGTATGTGCATATCCGGAGAATACCATCCGCACTACCCAGAAGAAGATGATATCATATCCTGTAACCAGTACGTCCGTCGGATAGAAATAGTCAAGATCCTCCGTATGCTCCGGCCACCCAAGCGTGGAGAACGGCCACAACGCGGAAGAGAACCATGTATCCAGGGTGTCCTCATCCTGGGTAAAATGCTTACATCCGCACTTCGGACATACTTCCGGCATCCCTCTTGACACAACGATCTCGCCGCACTCGTCACAATAGTACGCCGGAATCCTGTGCCCCCACCAGATCTGCCGTGAGATGCACCAGTCGCGGATATTCTCAAGCCAGCGCAGATATACCTTATCAAATCTTTCCGGCACGAACTTAAGCTCACCGTTCTTGATCGCCTCGATCGCCGGCTTCGCAAGCTCCTCCATCCGCACAAACCACTGCTGCTTGATCAGCGGTTCCACCGTCGTCTTACATCTCTCGTGAGTTCCTACGTTGTGAGAGTGGGGAACAACCTTTACAAGATAGCCCTGTTCCTCCAGGTCTTTTACGATCGCCTTTCTCGCCTCGTAACGCTCCATGCCGGCATATCTGCCGCCCTGCCCGTTGATCGTGGCGTCATCGTTCATAATATTGATCTCGGGAAGATCGTGGCGCTTCCCCACCTCGAAGTCATTGGGGTCGTGCGCAGGCGTGATCTTCACCGCGCCGGTTCCGAATTCTTTATCTACATAATGGTCTGCCACGATCGGGATCTCCCGGTTCACAAGCGGCAGAAGCGCCTTCTTGCCTACGATGCCCTGGTATCTCTCATCGTCCGGATGTACCGCGATCGCCGTATCTCCCAACATGGTCTCCGGGCGGGTGGTCGCGATCTCGAGGAATTCCTCCGTTCCCACGATCGGATACTTGATATGCCAGAAGAAGCCGTCCTGTTCTTCATGCTCTACCTCCGCGTCGGAGAGAGCCGTCTTGCAGACCGGGCACCAGTTGATGATCCTGGATCCCTTATAGATATAGCCCTTCTCATACAGGCTTATGAATACCTCTTCCACCGCCTTCGAACAGCCCTCGTCCATCGTGAACCGCTCCCTGTCCCAGTCACAGGATACGCCCAGCTTCTTAAGCTGTCCTTCGATGGTTCCCGCATACTCGTCCTTCCACTGCCAGGTCCTTTCAAGGAACTTCTCACGTCCTAATTCCTTCTTATCGATACCCTCTTCCTTCAGCTGGTTGGTAACCTTTACTTCCGTGGAAATGGCGGCGTGATCCGTACCCGGCACCCATAAGGCGTTGAATCCCTGCATCCTCTTGTAACGGATGATGATATCCTGCATGGTATTGTCAAGCGCATGCCCCATATGAAGCTTGCCTGTGATATTCGGCGGCGGCATCACCGTCGTAAATGGTTTCCTGCTTCTGTCCACTTCCGCGTGAAAGTATTTGTTCTCACACCATTTCTCATATAACCTAGGTTCCATCTCCTTCGGATTGTAAGTTGTCTGAAGCTCCTGTTTCATTCTCATTTCCTCCTTGTATTCAGGTACTAAAAAACCGCCCTTTACTCTGTAAAGGGCGATTGAACTTCGAATCGCGGTACCACCTTTATTCTATATGGAAGAAAAGCGATCTCTTCCATATTCTCATCTTATTCTGTAACGGGAACGACTCCGGGATGACCTACGCTTTCTCTGAAAGGATCAGCCATCCGGCTCCAAAGCTACCTTCCGCATCTCTGTTCTTAGGCGCTTCTCAGCCGTGGGAACTCTGCGTCAGCCGCAGTCTTCCCGGACGCCCTCTCTGTCAGAATGAAACTATGCGTACTCCTCTTCTTCAACGCCTTTGTTCTTTGAACTTTAAACAGGATTATAGACACCTGCAAGATGTTTGTCAAGAAGTTTAAGGAATTTTCAGAAAGTCTTAAGGTGTTCCCGATCCACTTATAATTCATCCAGCACTCCGCCTACCATCCGCCAGTACGCCGCTTTCTCGGGATCTTCCGGGACAAGCTCCCCGTCGGAATAGAGCTTTGCCAGTTGGCGCGCCGCGTAGCCTTCGTCTGTCTCGCTTGCCTTCTCATACCACTCTATGCCTTTCTTGATATCCTGTTTCACTCCGATCCCTTGAAGGTACAGCTCGGCTGTCTTGGACTGGGCGTAGACGTCTCCCTTCTCAGCCTGCCGGAGATGATTCTTGAATTCGTTCTTCTCCTGTTTGATCCGGCGCTTCTCCTGAAGCTTTGCAAGCAGTTCTCCGGCTTCCTTATGGCTCTTCGCCGCCGCTTTCTCAAGCCATCGGATACTTTCATCCTCATCCTTCTTCACGCCTGCCCCGGTATAGTAGGCAAGCGCCAACTGGTACTGCGCATGGATGTGGTCTTTTTCCGCCGCTTTGCGGAAATATCCCACCGCCTCTTTGGGATAACAGTAATAACCGTCTCCTGCTTTACAATACATGCCCATCTCATAATAACCGGAGGCGGTGCTTGGGTTCCTGACCCCCGCCCGGAAACGTTCTTTCGCTTCCTGGATCTTCTGGTGCACTCCGAGAAGCTGCTCTTCTGCCTCCTTATTCCCTTTCTGCGCCATCTCGGCAAGGATCCCGATACCTTTATCCGTATCCTGCATTCCCGGCTGTCCGTAGATATAAGTCTTTGCCAGTGCAAACTGCCCTTCGTCTTCACCCGTTGCAGCCGCCTTCTTTGCCCAACTCATACTGAGAGTCAGATTCTTCTTCACCAACTCTCCTTCTTCATAGAACCGCATCAGCCTAAGCATCGCAGGAACATATTCTGCCTTTGCCGACTCCCGGAACCAACGGAGCCCCTCCTTCTGATTCTCTTGTATCTGATCGCCTGTATAAAGCATCTCTGCCGCTTCGAACATGGCGGCTCTGTCCCCTGCCTCGGCTTTCGCAAGGATCTGGTCAAAAGATTCTTTTCCCTCAGAGCCTTCCTGCATATCAGCCTCTGTCTGTAAGACAGACGTATCCCATTGCGGCTCGTCGGCTTCTTTCGGTTCTTCGTCTTCCAGCTCCTCTAATCCGACGATCTCCAGAGACAGTTCCTTCGGCAACTCGTCAGCCAGATCCACGCCGGCGCCCATAACCGCATCATTCTCGGCGGTCCCAGAGGGTACCAGGCCGGTTCGCTCTTCCTCTTGTCCGGTCTCCGGCATTCCGGCGTTCCCTCCCGGATTTCCTGTGCTTCCGGATGCTTCCGCTACAGATCCTGTACCTTGTCCGCTTCCGGATGCCTCCGCTCGATCTCCTGCTCTCGCCACGCTTCCTGGCGCATCCTTGCTGTATCCTGCACCCGGCGCACTTCTGAATGCATCCGCGCTCTCTCCTGCTCCTGGCATGCTTCCGGACGCATCCGTGCTATGTCCCGCATCCGACACGCTTCCTGACATATCCTTGTGATCTCCTGCGCCCGGTGTGTTTCCCGGCACACTCATATGATCTCCCGCACCAAGCGCTCCTGCGGACGCTTCCGCATTCTCTCCTGCTCCCGCCGCGCTTCCTGACACATCCTTACGATCTCCCATGCCCGTCGCGCCCTCAGGTGCTTTTGCACTCTCCCCTGCTCCCGGCTCGTCTCCTGCCGCCTCCGCAAGGTATCCTGTGCTTCGTCCGGTTTCCTCGCCAAATTCGGTCCTACCGTTTCTTTCCGTCCCCGAGTTCATTTCTGCAGCCTGCTTCTTCTCATGTCCCGGCGCAGCAGCTCCCTGCGCCTGTTTCTCTGCTTCGCCCGATCCCGGTGAACTGCTCTTCCCGGCGATCATCTTCAACACATCCGCTACGTCCAGAAATACAGACACATACAATTCTCTTTTCCGTCCGTCTTCATATTCTAATATACAATAACTGTTATTCTCTTCCCTGACAGAGACGCTCTTTAAGTACATCAGCTCCACCGGGGCTCCCTCTTTCTCATTGCTGCTGTACAGATACCGATCCGTAAGTAAGAATCCGGACTTCCCGGACTTCACAACCGTTGTATCCAGGATCGCAACAACTTCTTCAGGCTTTACGATCCTCGCATACTGCTCTATCGCCGTATCAATCTGCCGCGCCTTCAAATTCTTTGCAAGCTGAAATCCAAATGAATTTTTGCTCCGGTAATTTTCCACGGCATACTCGATCCATTGCCTCATACCTTAGCACCTCCAACCCTTATCTTCCGCCATACTGCGTTAATGGCACACCCCTACTCTTATCTTTCGTCATTCTGCGTCTATATTTTAACATATTCGACTATTTTTGTCACTTTATATCAGCCCGAAACTTCGCAGTATATACAACCACCCCGTCAGTGTAAACGCGCTGAGCAACGTCGTCAGCATGACCACTCCGGAAGACAGGGTTCCTTCATGCCCCATATTCTTCGCCATCACATAACAAGTCACCGTCGTCGCCGAACCAAGCATGATCAGGATCGCCACCAGTTCTTCGCCGCGAAATCCAAGCCCCACCGCCATTGGTAAAAAGACGGCGCAGAATCCGATCAATTTGATGCCCGCAGCCGTAACCGCCGCTCCTGCCTTCGTGAATGCTTTTCTGATATCGAATGCCGCCCCCATCGCCATTAACCCAAGCGGAGTCGCCGTCCCGCCGATACTCGATACCGTCTTCTTAAGGATCGGCGGCACCGGAAGCCGCAGGCACGACCACAAGAGACCTGCCGCGATCCCAAGGATGATCGGATTGGTCAGGACTCCTTTGAGCGTCTTACGGATCACAGAACGGTCGATTTCTTTCTGCTCCGGTCCGAAGACGGAAAGCACCAGGACTGCCATCACATTGTATAAAGGCACGCTCCCGATGATCATAAGCGGCGCCATTCCCGCCGTGCCATAGATATTCCGGATAAATGCGATCCCCAGGATCGCCGCGCTGCTGCGGTAAGACGCCTGTATGAATTCTCCCCGTATGGATGCATCCTTCCACAGACACGACACTCCTGCCGATATCGCTATACTGATCACCGTCGCTCCAAAGCAGAACATCACAAACTTCACATTCCATACCTGTTTAATATCCACCGCCGCCAGGTCGCCGAACAACAGAACAGGCAGAGGCACCTTAAAAACAAAACGGTTCATCCGGGAAGCAAATGCATCGTCTATCCATCCCATTCTGTGAAAAAATATCCCCAGTACCATAAGCAGGAATACCGGAACTGTCGCGTTTAAGCTAAATATCAGATTCTCCATCTGCTGCCACATCCTTTCAAAATATTATTTTGCATTACAGAAAATGCTTTGTAAAGAAAAACTACACTAAAATTTCCTGATTTTTTCTAACATTGTGACGAATGACTTTTCTGACAGGCATGGTATAATTTGGATAAAGCGCAAAAAAGGAGGCAAGAAGATACTTATGGGAATTATTTATAATGAGGAACACAAAACTATCACCTTACATACGAGACATACCTCTTATCAGATGAAGATCGGTAATCTGGACTACCTTCTTCATCTATATTACGGGCCGTCCATCCATGATGCCGATATGTCCTACCAGATCATGCAGTACGACCGCGGATTCTCCGGCAACCCTTATGAATCCAGAGACGCCCGGACCTTCTCACTGGACGCGCAGCCCCAGGAATTCAGCACGCAGCAGCAGGGAGATTTCCGCACTGCAAGTATCGAAGTAGTCAACGCAGACGGCAGCTATTCCTACCATGGCAAGACCGTCGGCTTTAAGATCAAAGACGGCAAATATCAGCTTGACACCCTTCCCTGTACATTCGCCGCAGCCGGAGACACCGTAGATACCCTTGAAGTCACACTGACCGATCAGGTTACCGGTGTGCAGGTTGTACTCCTGTACAGCGTATTTGAGGAAGCCGACATCATCACCAGAGCCGTGAAAGTCGTCAACAGCGGGGACGCGCCGATCCATCTCAAGAAGATCATGTCCGTGTGCCTGGATTTCTTAAATGGTTCGGGCTTCGATCTGGTAAGCCTCCCCGGACGCTACGGACAGGAACGGCAGGTGGAAAGGCAGCATATGACGCACCATATCCACACCATCGGAAGCGTCCGCGGATCCTCCAGCCATCAGCAGAACCCCTTCGTCGTCCTGTGTGACAGGAACGCTACCGAAGATTATGGCAAATGCTATGGTTTCTCCCTGATGTACAGTGGGAATTTCCTTGCAGAAGCAGAGCTTGACCAGTATGACCAGCTCCGTCTTGTCATGGGGATCCATCCGAAGCAGTTCGTATACGAGCTAAAGCCGCAGGAGACCTTCGAAGGTCCCGAAGTCGTCATGGCATTCACGGAACATGGATTTACAGGGCTTTCTCATCTCTACCATGACTTCTACCGCACCAATCTGTGCCGGAGCAAATTCGTACAGGAGGTGCAGCGTCCGGTACTGATCAACAGCTGGGAAGCGGCGTTCATGGATTTCGACGACGTGAAACTGGTCGAGATCGCCAAAGCCGCCAAGGATATGGGCGTAGACCTGCTTGTAATGGACGACGGGTGGTTTGGAAAGCGTGACGACGATAACAGCGGGCTGGGCGACTGGTACGTAAACGAAAAGAAGATAAAGTGCGGGCTTCACAAGCTGGTAGAACAGATCAACGATATCGGGATGAAGTTCGGTATCTGGTTCGAGCCTGAGATGGTATCCGAGGACAGCGACCTGTACCGCGCACATCCGGAATGGGCAATGCAGATTCCCGGACGCCATGCCGTAAGGAGCCGCAATCAGATGGTTCTGGATATGAGCCGAAAAGATGTGCAGGATTATCTGATCGAGAAGGTCAACGGGATACTGGACGACGCCAATATCTTCTATGTAAAATGGGATATCAACCGTTCTCTTGCGGATATCTGGTCCAACGATCTGCCTCCTGAGAGACAGGGCGAGGTGTATCACCGTTATATCCTTGGACTGTACCACGTGATGGATGAGATCATCAAGACACATCCCGACATCCTGTTCGAAGGATGCTCCGGCGGCGGCGGACGTTATGACGCGGCGATGCTCCACTATTATCCGCAATATTGGGTCAGCGATAACAATCACCCCATCGACCGTCTGAAGCTCCATTACGGAACTTCCTTCGTCTATCCGGTATGTACCATGGGCGCCCACATTTCCGATACCGGAAAGTTCGTTCCGATCAAGACCAAGGCTGTCGTCGCCATGTGCGGAACCTTCGGCTATGAACTGGACGCGACTCATCTGTCCAAGGAAGACCACGCCGTCTGCAAGGAACAGAGCGACCTGTTCCGCAAGTATTATCCGCTTATCATCAAGGGGGACTACTACCGCCTGACGAATCCGTTCGAGGCGGGCAACATGACCGCATGGCAGCATGTATCGAAGGATAAGTCCGAGTCGCTCCTGAGTGTGGTCGTCACGAACCTCACCTGCAACGGGCCGCAGGAATACATCCGCGCCAAAGGCCTGAAGCCTGACGCCATGTATTCTGTGAACAGCGGGAAAGAGCTGCGTTCCGGCTCCGCACTGATGAATGCCGGGCTTCCGATCGAGCGGGAGGTCGAGGAATATACCGCCTTCCAGTTCCATCTTAAGGAACAGGCATAAAAGTATTGGATAAGTATTGATTTTCCGCACCTGATATCCTATACTTGATGAAACAGGGTGCATCCCTGAATATACAGAACTGCCGCAAGATAAGCCGGACGGCTGTCTTGATAACAGTTCTCAGAATATAGGAGGTCCTGCCATGTCAGGTTCTTCATCAACATTGATGACAGAAGGTTCTATCTGGAAGCACATTCTTACATTTGCGTTTCCACTTTTTTGGGGAAATCTTTTTCAACAGCTTTATAATACCGCCGATTCACTGATCGTAGGCAATTTCATCGGGAATGCCGCCCTTGCGGCGGTCAGCTCGTCAAGCAGCCTGATCTTCCTGATGGTCGGCTTCTTCAACGGGATCGCCATCGGAGCCGGCGTCGTCATCGCCAGATATTTCGGCGCCAGAGAATTCAAAAAGCTACGGCTGTCCATACATACAACCATAGCTTTCGGTCTGATCTGCGGCATTGCGCTCACCTTCGTCGGCGTCTTTGCCGCGCCGCAGATCCTGCGTCTGATGGGGACGCCCGCCGAGGTCCTGCCTAACTCTATAACTTACTTCCGCATCTATTTCCTCGGCTCACTGGCTTTCGTGATGTATAATTTCTCCGTCGGCATCCTGCAGTCTGTCGGAGACAGCCGCCATCCGCTGATCTATCTGATCGTCTCTTCCGCGATCAACATCATACTCGACCTGGTGCTGATCGGAGGATTCCACTTCGGGGTCGGCGCCGCCGCGTTTGCCACTGTGGTCTCACAGTTTATCAGCGTATGCCTGTGCCTGATCCAGCTGCTGCGAAGCCCCGACGAATACCGTCTCTCTATCCGGGAAATACGGATAGATAAGAATATGCTCCGGCAGCTTTTGAACAACGGGCTCCCGGCGGGACTGCAGAATTCCATCATATCCGTTGCCAATGTATTCGTCCAGGCTAATATTAACCAGTTCGGACAGATGGCTGTCGCGGGATGCGGCGCGTATTCGAAGATCCAGGGCTTCGGCTTCCTGCCCATCACCTGCTTCTCTCTGGCTCTGACCACCTTCATAAGCCAGAACCTTGGAGCCAGAAAGTATGAGCGCGCCCGAAAAGGAGCCCTGTTCGGAATTGCATGTACCACCGCAATGGCTGAGCTGATCGGGGTCTTCATCTACCTGTTCGCCCCGAAGCTGATCGCCGCGTTCAACAATACCCCCGAGGTCATTGCCTTCGGCGCCCGGCAGGCGCACACAGAGACCGCTTTCTTCTTCCTGCTCGCCTTCTCGCACTGTATGGCAGGCATCCTCCGGGGCGCAGGCAAATCCATGGTTCCCATGGTCGTTATGCTGATCTTCTGGTGTATCTTCCGGGTAAGCTATATCTCCGTCATGATACGGTTCATACCGGATATCCGTGTGATCTTCTGGGCGTATCCGCTAACCTGGTCCTTAAGTTCACTGGTATTCCTGATCTATTACCGAAAGACAAAGTGGGATCGTATCACTTAGATCCCACAACGCCAAATGCGCCCGGACCGCCGTGTGTAGTGATCACGCCGCCGGTCTTGACCCATGTAACCTTCTGAACCCCACATTCTAGCGCCGCTTCTTCTGCTTCCCTCTTAATCTCCTCGTCAAGCCCCGGCGCCCATATAAGCCACAGCTCTTCCTTATTAAGATCCTGTTCGGCAATATAGTCTCTGACCAGCTGCGGCGCGATCTTCTTCATCGTCCCGCGGTGCTTCTTCGTCGCCTTAAGATACCCGTCCAGAATCTCGATCCGCGGATGAATCTTAAGCAGCGCCCGCACAATGCCGCCGCGTTGCTGACCCTTCCCCCGGCGCGTAAGAATTCCAATGTATCCGGCACAAAGCACATATGCACCTTCCTGCTTACTTCCTCCGCCTTCGCTCTTGCTTCCTCTACCGACCACTCCGGATGCTCCCTGATAAGCTTCGCCATCGTAAGCACCACAACGCACTGCCCGACAGACACATGCTTCGTATCTATCGCCGTCACATAATCCCTGCCCTCTGCAGCGATCATGCCGCTCTGGTAAGAACAGGTCGTAACGGCTGAGTATGCCAGATACAGGATCTGCCCGTCGGGATGTTCCCGGTGTATCCTGTCAAATATCGTCTCAAAATCCTCCGGCACACTTCCGCTGGTCTTGGGAAGCTGTCCTGTATTCCTATAATGATCACAGACTTCCTCCGGCGGAAATGATCCGTCGTCCCTGGTCTCCTTGCCGAACGACACATGCATCGGAACGATATATATCCCATACTCCCGCGCAGCCTCCGGCGGAATGTCAGAACCTGTCTCTGCAAGCAATACTATATTTCCCATAATCTTCTCCTTTTCACGCCCACGAATCTTTCATGATTTTTTAACATGGTTCTTATTACTACATTTCATTGTATAGTATGCCCTTTTATGATACAATTTACAAAACAGTAATATTTGTAAAATAATCCGGTAAGGAGAACTATCATGAAACGGAATCTTCCATTGATGAAGAATATCTTCGGGAACAAATTTACCAAGAGAAATCGATTTACCAGACAGTGCATCGGCGAATCCATGATCAGCCTGATGCAGGGGAAGAATTATGATGATATCACGGTATCAGATATCGTAAAGAAAGCAGGCGTATCCCGCATGACGTTCTACCACTATTTCCCGACCAAGACAGACGCCCTCAATAATTATCTCTACGAGATCATCGAGCTCTATCTGGAGGACTGTAGCCGCTCCATCGGCATCGACAGATTTGACGATGCACAGCACATCCGGCATGCCTTCCTGTTCTTTGACCAGTATGCAGATTTCTTCCTGACACTGGCATGCGCCAATCTGCATGCCCTGATGATCCATGCCCTCAACGAATACATGATCAAGATGGTAGGACCGATCTATCCCCGCTCCGCTTATGAGCTCTACTTCTACGCCGGCGCCTTGTTCAACACCTTCCTGAAATGGGAAGAAGAAGGCAAACAGCAGTCCATAGACGACATCATCTGCGTAGTATGCCAGTGCTGTAACATCCATCTGAATTAGGAGGAATCTATTATTATGAATACCTTTTTATCACTCATCTCTGTAGTTATAGGGAACTTTCTGTATGCCCTGACCGTGAAGCTGTTCCTGCTTCCCGCCGGACTGGTGACAGGCGGAACCACCGGGATCGCGCTGACCGTCAACCATCTGGCCGGCTCTTCTATCTCTGTGTTCGTCCTTGTCTTCAACATAGCGATGCTGATCATTGGCTTCTTCTTCCTCGGCAAAGCCTTCGCCGCCACCACTCTTGCAAGTACCTTCCTGTACCCGCTGTCACTGGAGCTGCTTGACCGGATGCTTGGCGATTATACCCTGACCCAGGACATCCTGCTGTGCACCATCTTCTCCGGGCTTGGGATCGGGATGGCGCTTGGGATCGTCATTCGTTCCGGCGCTTCTACAGGCGGTATGGACATCCCGCCGCTTGTGCTGCAAAAATCTATACGGATCCCCGTCTCCGTCAGCATGTACGCATTTGACGTGTGCATCCTGCTGTCACAGGCATTGTTCCGCCCGGCGGAAAATATCCTGTACGGAGTCGTATTGGTGCTGATCTACACCCTCGTACTGGATAAAATGCTGCTCATGGGCGCGACAAGGACCGAGATCAAGGTCATCAGCGAGAAATCCGACGAGATACGCGACGCCATCCTGACCCAGATCGACCGGGGCGTCACCATATTAAACGGGGAGAGCGGCTACCTGCATAACCCCTCTCCCGTAATTCTTAGTGTGATCTCCAACCGGGAACTGCCTAAGGTGGAGAAAGTGATCCACAAGATCGACCCAGAGAGCTTCATCATCGTCAGCAGGGTCAGCGAAGTACGGGGACGCGGCTTCTCACTGAACAAACGTTATCAATGAGTATGCCGCCTGCTACTCCATTCTACACAGCCGCTCCACCACACTGAGCCTGTGCATATACCGGCAGCATATTACCGGCACCAGGACCGCCACCGCCAGCAAGACCGGTATGCAGACCGCAAGCGGCAGGATGGTAAAATGCCATTTGAAGAAATACATCTCATCCCCAAAGGGTTTCACCACCAGTACGCTTATAAAGAAGGAGGCTATAACAGAACAGATCCCTGTATACAACGCATAGAATCCGCCCTCACAGCACAGCATCTGCCTTAACTGCTTTCCGGTCATACCCACCGCCTCCATCATGGCGAACTCCCGCTTTCGGTACAGCACGGACGTCGCCATGGTATTGATGAAGTTCAGGATGCCGATCAGCGCCAGGATCAGGGCGAGCAGGCTTCCCGCCAGTGTATATATATTCTTATACTCTTCAAATTCCGCCTCAGCCACCGCTTTGGAGGTATATGTCAGATCCGGATCGATCTGTTCACAGTAATCCTTCATCCATGCTTCCACCGCCTCTTCCTCCTCCGCTCTCACATTCACCAGCGTGCGCATCGGCTGCTGCTCCCCCATTAGATCCAGATATTCTTCCTCGGGCAGGATATAATCACAGTCGAAGATCCCAAAGGTCTGAAATCCGCAGACATAAGGCATATCCGCCACGGCAAGCACCTCATACTCACGGCGCTCCCCCGCTTCATTACAGACCGTCACCTTCTCGCCCGGCAGGAAGAAGTCGATCCCCTCGCTGCCGCCCGCGAAAAATCTCGTCCCGATCACATAGTCTCCGCTCCGGAACTTCTCCCAGTCAAGCTCGCCTTCCGGATCCTCCAGTTTATCCAGGATCATCTCCCCGATCCCATAGACCTTGCCCTGCATCTTCTCTTCTTCTCGCCAGGCTTCGGCAATCTCAGCCGTACCATCTTCCCGCCAATATTCCTGTACCTTCGGATTCTCGAAAATACGCTCCTCAAGCAGCCCATAATTTTCTTTCCCGATAACAGGATCCAACTCCTTCATGTAGATATTTCCTATCTCTTCGATCCCTTCCTGCCGCCCAAGCTCCGTTAAGAACGCCTCCGTCACACCGTCCGTCACCACTGCCCCACGAGAAACCGTGACACTGTCCAGTGTAGCGTCCGAGACGGAGAAATCACTGAGGATCCGCCTTGCCACGAAGCTGTCCGCGTCATAGCCGCTGACCAGGGTATAGACACTGTTCAGAAGGATAATCGACATAGACAGAGACGCGACTACCACCACTACCTTTTTCCGGTTCCTGCGGATGTTTGCCCCCGCCATCCTCCATGGGTTCACATGACCCGGCTTCTTTTTGAAATTCTGTCTTCCTCTTAAGCCTTGCACTTCCCGGGAATGATCGCCTGAACCCTCCGTGTATCGCACAGCCTCCACAGGCGACGCCTTAGATGCGATCCTGCAGGGGCGGATACAGCTTAGCGCGACCGTCAGATAGGAGAACGCCGCCGCCCCAATGAACACCCAGGGCTTCAGTTCTATCTCTGCGCCCGAGACGGCAAAGACCCCAAACGTATGCACAAATACCGGAAGCAGAAATTTTCCGGCAAGAACCCCGGCAAGCAAGCCAACCGGAATCCCCTGCCAAGACAGCATATTTGCCTGACGGTACACCATCTTCCGAAGCTGCTTCCCCGTCATGCCGATCGTCTTCAGAAGCCCGTAATACCGGATATCCCGGTATACATTAATATAGAAGATATTATAAATGATCAGATAGCCTGACAGCAGGATCACAAGAAGCAGGCATACGATCAGCAGAAGAAGGCTTGGATCTGCCGACTCGCCCAGATAAGCCCAGTTGACCCCCACAGGCGCATATTCCGGGAATCCGCATCGCTCCTTGAGCTTCGCAACCTGGCCCTCGAGATGGAATCCCACCGCAAAATTAAAGTCCGCCATGATCCTGCCCGCATAATCGGATGCGTCAATATCTCCCTCCATCGCAGAAGTTACCGGAGTCGGCGCCGCCTCGGCGGCAAAAGCCTCCGACACCGCGGCAGCCTGCGCCCTGGCAATTCGGTCCCCCTGATAATAACCGCACAACGTAAATGTCTTCTCCACCGTCTTCTCATTGATCCGGATCTGCAGAGGAACCTTCGTCCCGATCTCGCACGGAAGCCCAAGCGCCTGCAACGTTAGGTCGCTCATGACAATCTCATCCTCCCTGCCGGGCATATGCCCTGTCTCCGGATAGCAAAAGCTCATCTTCGCATTCAAGTCCTCATAATAACTGACCTCCGTGTGCAGCTTCACCAGTTCCTTGTTATCCGCACTTCCCACGAAGATACGGCAGGAGAGATCCCGGATCTTCTCATCCTCGCTGACAATACGATATTCCTCCTGCGTCAGATACTTGAACCCTGCATGGGAGCTTGTGCCCACCTGCCGCATCGCCGCCCTCTGGTGCTTCTCGATCATACTCCCGCCGACCGTAAAGACCGTCGCAAACAGCGCCGCCGTAAGCGCGATCGCCAACGACGCGATAATTCCCCGCCCTTTTCCCGCCTTCCTCGTCCGATCCGCGATCCGGCGGATCACCTTCTGATTCTTTACTCTACGCATCTGTCCCACCACCCTCTATGATCCTGCCGTCCTCGATACGGATCATGCGGTCGGCAAGCTGCGCGATCTCCTCGTTATGCGTGATCATCACAATGGTCTGCCCGAACTTCTCCCCGGTTACCTTCAGAAGCCCCAGGACATCCTGGCTGGTCTTCGAATCCAGATTCCCGGTCGGCTCGTCAGCCAGAAGAATCGCCGGCTTCGCCGCCAGCGCCCTCGCAATGGCTACCCGCTGCTGCTGCCCTCCCGACAGCTGCCCCGGCAGGCTTGCGAGCTTCGTCTTAAGCCCCAGCGCCTCTATGACGCGCTCCACGTAATCCTTGTCTGTCTCATTGCCGTCCAGCTCAATGGGAAACACGATATTCTCATATACGTTGAGCACGGGCACCAGATTATAACTCTGGAATACAAATCCGATCTTTCTTCTCCGGAATATGCACAGGGCGTCGTCCTTAAGCCCTGAGATGTCCTTGCCGTCTACGTACACCTTCCCGGACGTAGGACGGTCCAGTCCGCCCAGCATATGCAGAAGGGTGGATTTGCCGCTGCCGCTGGTTCCCACTACGGCAAGAAATTCTCCCTGTTCTACGGAAAGGCTGATCCCGTCCAGCGCCTTAACCTGGTTATCGCCTGACCCGTAATATTTTTTCAGGTTCTCGGTCCGCAATACATTCATCTTCCTATATGCCTCCTCTTCCCGAACCGTATCATGACAGCGATCCGGCTGATCCTCCTCGGGATCCCTGCTATGGTACGGTTCTTGCTTTCTGGTCTGATTGTACCTCACGGTTCTTTCCAGAGCCTTTCTGAAATCTAACATATATGAAAGAATTCGACGCTACTCATTCCCCTTCCGCAGAAACAGCACGAACTCAGCCCCTTCTCCCGGCTTAGACTTTACCTTGATATACCCGTTCTCCTTCCTTAATATCTCCCGCGTAAGATAAAGTCCGATTCCCACGCCCTCCTCCTGCTGCACCTCCCCGGCGCGGTAGAACCTGCCGAAGATCTTCGCCGTATCCTCTTCTCTCACCCCGATCCCATGATCCTTTACCGAAATGGCCGTATACCATCCATACTCCTTTACCGATATCTGAACCCTGCCGCCCGGACGAGAATACTTCACCGCATTATCCACCACATTTCCCAGGGCTTCTTTCGTCCATTTCATATCATAATCTGCACATCCGTCTCCGTCGTAAATATTGACGATCTCTACTCCCTTCTGCACTGCCTTAGGCGCGGCGTCCCGGACAACGGCAGAGATCAGCTCGGACACCTTCTGCCTGCGCGGCTTTACCTCCACAATATTGCTCTCAAGCCTCGACATCTTCGTCAGCGACTGGATCAGGAACTCAAGCTTCTCCGACTGTCTGGAGATCTCGTCAAGAAGCCGCAGATTCTGCTGCTTCCCTGCCGAATCCTCCTCCGACTCAAGATTCTCCCTTAAAAGCTCGGCATACAGCCGGATATTCGCCATCGGCGTCTTCGTCTGATGAGAAATGTCCGACACAAGCCCTTTGACATTCTCCTTCTCCCGTTCCATATTCTCCCTGGTCAGAGCCGAAAGTCCCAGGTAATGCTTCCACTTGGACTCCACTCTCGACAACTGGGTCTCGTCATAATCCGACTCCCGGAAATCCCCCGCGATCGCATCGTCCACCATTTGTTCGATCCTGTCCAGCGTTTTCCTTCCAAACATATCCCTCATCCCTTCCCGGCTCTTATTCCCGCTTTCTTCCGCCGCCCTATATGTTACTTTCTCTTCCACATATACCCCTGTCCGTACACGGTGCGGATGCAGGACGCCGAATCCTTTTTGTCTTCCAGTTTGCTCCTCAGCCGGTTCACCGTCACAGACAACGCATTCTCATCCACATACTCCCCGCCGTCGCTCCACAGGCGGTCCACCAGTACGCTCCTTGTCAGCACTCTTCCCCTATTCTCCAGAA
Source organism: Dorea sp. 5-2 (assembly GCF_000403455.2). Lineage (GTDB taxonomy): Bacteria > Bacillota > Clostridia > Lachnospirales > Lachnospiraceae > Sporofaciens. The sequence continues at coordinate 250,539 of NZ_KE159794.1, forward strand.
GAAGCCGCAGAAGTCTCTGTTCATTCACACTCAGGCTGATCTCCTGTCCGTTTCTGGTGAACAAAAGCCTTCCAAAATCAAAATAAAATTCCCCGTCCTCAAATACATCAGGCGTCACATTGTTCCCGCGGCGGATCAACGCCTTGATCCTTGCCCTCAGGACCGCAAGGCTGAACGGCTTCGTCATATAATCGTCCGCCCCCAGCGTAAGCCCCATGACTTCGTCCATCTCCATGTCGTTCGCCGTCAGGATCAGCACGGGGATCTGCGCCCGTTCCCGAACCCACCGCAGGTATTCATACCCGCTCCCGTCCGGAAGATTCACATCCAATATCAGTAATTCCGGCATGCACTTTTCGAATGCTTCCTTCGCAGCCTGAACCGTCATACTCTGCACAAAATCCAGGCTCGGTTCCTTCAGGGCAAGCGCGATCCCCTCGCTTAAGGCGCGGTCGTCTTCTATGATCTGTATTAACATCCTGTTCCTCCGCTTCTTTTCTATGCTACAGATATTATTGCACGAAATCTTCGAATTGAAAATACGGCGCAGAAATATTCTTCTCATTCATTGCCATCCCCTCCCAAACATGATATATTATAGACAAAATAAGAATTTTAGGGAGTGGTTAAAATGTATCAGAAAGAATATGAACGTTGGATGGCTGCAGATCTCATGGACGCAGATCTGAAGCCTGAGTTATCAAAAATCGCAGGAAACGATGAAGAGATCAAAGATCGCTTTGCTATCGCATTGAAGTTCGGAACAGCCGGCTTGCGCGGCATACTGGGAGCCGGAACGAACCGTATGAATATCTATGTCGTACGCCAGGCGACACAGGGACTCGCCAACTGGGTAAAGACCCAGGGCGGCAGCCAGACAGTGGCGATCAGCTATGACAGCCGGTTAAAGAGTGATGTATTTGCCAAGACTGCGGCAAGCGTCCTTGCAGCCAACGGGATCCATGTCAGGATCTATGACGCCCTGATGCCCGTACCTGCGCTTTCTTTTGCAACACGTTACTATAAGTGCAATGCCGGTATCATGGTAACAGCCTCGCACAATCCGGCTAAATATAACGGTTACAAGGCGTACGGGCCGGACGGATGCCAGATGACCGACGACGCGGCGGCGATCGTATATGAGGAGATCCAGAAGACCGACGTTTTAGACGGCGCAAAGTATATCTCTTTCGCAGAAGGCGTTGAGAACGGCATGATCCGTTTTGTCGGCGACGACTGTAAGGATGCATTGTACGAAGCGATCGAATCACGGCAGGTTCGTCCGGGACTTTGCAAGAGTGCAGGCCTTAAGTTAGTCTACAGCCCGCTGAACGGAGCCGGACTTGTTCCTGTTACACAGGTGCTCAAAGACATCGGGATCACAGACGTTACCATCGTCCCGGATCAGGAATATCCCAACGGATACTTTACCACCTGCAGTTATCCGAATCCGGAGATCTTCGCGGCGTTGGAGCAGGGATTGAAATTAGCGGAAGAAACAGGCGCGGACCTTATGCTTGCCACCGATCCCGACGCCGACCGTGTGGGGATCGCCATGAAGTGCCCGGACGGTTCTTACGAACTGGTAAGCGGCAATGAAGTAGGCGTACTGCTCCTTGACTATATCTGTGCCGGACGTATTGAGAAGGGAACGATGCCCCAAAATGCTGTCGCGGTGAAATCTATCGTATCCACACCGTTGGCAGATGCTGTCGCAACGCACTACGGCGTAGAGATGAGAAATGTACTCACCGGTTTCAAATGGATCGGCGACCAGATCGCACGCCTGGAAGCAGACGGAGAAGTCGATCGCTTCATCTTCGGGTTCGAGGAGAGCTACGGCTATCTTGCAGGCCCGTATGTCCGCGACAAGGACGCGGTTATCGGTTCCATGCTGATCTGCGAGATGGCGGCATATTACAGGAGCATCGGAAGCTCTCTGAAGCAGAGAATGGAAGAGATCTATGCAGAATACGGCAGGTATCTGAACAAGGTAGACAGTTTCGAATTCCCCGGACTTACCGGTATGGACAAGATGGCTGGTATCATGCAGGGACTCCGCGATAATCCGCCGGCAGAGATCGCCGGTATCAAAGTCGCAAAGGCTGTCGATTACACGAAGCCGGAAGAAACAGGGCTTCCGTCCGCCAACGTCCTGATCTACACTCTGGAAGGCGGCGCAACCGTTATCGTACGTCCTTCCGGTACGGAGCCGAAGATCAAGACCTACTTCACGACTCTTGGTAAAGATCTCGCAGAAGCGCAGGCGCAGAAGGATAAGCTTGCCGAAGCATTAAAGCCTTTATTGGCGTAGATCGTACCGGAGCCATATGAAGTCTTATCTTGAAAAATATGCGGAAGTATTAAGATATCTGGTTGTCGGCGGACTGACAACCGTCGTAAGCCTGGTGATATTTTATGGATGTGTCTTTACGGTACTGGACGGCAGAAACGCAGTACAACTGCAGATCGCCAATATCATATCCTGGATCGGCGCCGTTGCTTTTGCCTATGTGACAAACCGGGTCTTTGTATTCAAGAGCACGGAAGATAAAGTCCTGCGGGAGATATGCAGTTTTGTGCTGTCCCGCGTCGTAACACTTTTGACAGATATGGGAACCATGTTTTTGCTTGCAACCATATTGAGATTGGATCATAATCTCTCAAAGCTGTTCTCCATGGTCCTGGTAATGGTTGGAAACTATGTGATCAGCAAATTATTTGTGTTTAAGAAAAAGTAAAGAGATCTTTCATGCTTCACCATTTTTTAATCATGGCCTAAATTTCATGTACGGAAATACGCAGATATCCATTGTTTTTGTCACTAACGTGTCACTAACCGTTTGTTTTTATGTGTGTTTATTTAAACTATTTTGTGCTTATTTAACGACAAAGAGCGGCATCACTGCCGCCCCTTGTCGTAGGAGGTTCCGAACTTTATATGGAACACCAATGAGTGAGGCGCTAGATGAATTGACAACTATTGAAATTATGAAAAATTAAAATCGGCGGCGGGATAACAAACCTCCGCCCTTTTAATTTCTCCAGATCATATAATCTTTATTTCTTAACCTTGCCATCAGCGCCGAACTCAAACCGTTCCCCGCCTATTTCTAATACTTCGCCGCTTGCCATCCTGCCATCATCCTTGAGATAGTATCCGCCCTGCCAGTGATTACGCATCATGCTTCCGATCGGCTGACAGTTGTTGTCCTCATTATAATAATACCAACTGCCTTTACGCTTGATCCACCCCTTTAACATTGCACCGGAATCCTGCAGGTAGTACGTATGGTTCCCGTCTTTCATCTCCCCGGTCGCCATGGCTCCTTCTGGAAGATCGTCGCTGCTTTTACTCAGATAATACCAGTTCCCTCCGACTTCCTGCCATCCTGTCAGCATTTCCCCGGTGTCCTGTTTCAGATAATACCATCTGCCGTCTACTTTCTGCCATCCTGTAGCCATACGGCAGTCAGACTTGAGATAATACCACTTATTCTTGTATCGGATCCACTGCCCAGACAGCGCATACCCCTGCTCATCAAAATAATACCAGGCATCCAGTTTCAACCAACAAGACTTAGGATATGATCCGTTCGCATTCCGGTACCACCATCCTTTTTCATCCTTCACCCATCCGGAATAAGGGTTGTTCATCCGTCCCGCCACAAGATCGTTGAACGGGAACTTATTACCCGGGCATCCGGTAGCCATCAGGTCACGGTGTCCATATACTTTACTGATTCCGTATTTGTTCTTGAGATACTGTATCAATTCAATCCCGGCATTCTTCTGTGCCGCTCCCATGGTTTCCGCATCAAAATTCCCTTCAAAGCAGATCCCGATAGAATCAAAATTCGAACCGCTCGCATGTGCCCCTTGCGTATGCTCAGGTCTTCCCCGTTCAATGGTGCCATTCTTCCTTACCACGAAATGATAGCCGATTCCCGCCCATCCATTTGCTAAATGCCATCTCTGAATATCCTGAACGCTGCATGTAGCTTTCGCTGCATGATGCAGGATAATTCTGGTCGTTCGACTCCGGTTAGATAAACCTCTAAAACTGATTCCACTCTCTATAATGTTCATATTCATTCTCCTTTCCTGCCGGCAGTTGTGCCGGCGCAACAAAAAGAGAACGCTGTTACACGTTCTCTTTAACTCTAATATCCTTCTTTGATTATTACTTGGGGTTCCATTCCCATCAGATCAACAATCTTACGCCCTAGCCCTAACCAAATGATATCCAGATTTCTTTTTAGATTTTGGAAATTTTCTTCACACCTGTAAACATTGTACTCTATCATAATGACATCCAACGCATTCAGATACTTCCTTACGTCTTGTATTGCTTTCTGCATGTCAGCATTCTCTGGCACATCTACAACTGCCCTTCCTGATTTCCTCTTTTCCGGCTCTGACTTTTCTGCTAGCACAACCTCATTCTTAACTCTGAAATAAAAATCCACCAGATAGTCATACACTTCCCACGCCTTGTCTGTGTTTAGGGATTTTGCATGAAGCAAGGCTCCTTTTTCTGTCCAGAGGTATAATTTGCTTATCTTTGGTAACGACCGTTGAATTTCAACGTTTGTTATCTTATACTCTCTTAGCGCTTGCTTTTCAATCATTATGTAGTGTTTGCCCTCTTTGTATCGTTCTTTATTGTAACGATAGTTATACCCTATAACATCTGGTGTTGTTCCATATGCTTCTGCAAGTTGCTTAGATGTTAATACCCTTATTCCTTCATATTCTGTCACAGACAAATTTTGCATTTTCAATTCCTCACTTTCATTTTTGATTGTAAGGAACTCCTCTAAATGCTATAATATTTTTAGAGGAAGTTCCTCTGGTATGGAGATTCGTTAGTGCTTGGCCGTGCGGCGAATCTCTATTTGTTTTCATTACGATTTTTTAGTTTCTCTACAGCTTCTTCGCTAAATAAGTAGTTCCTTGATCCTGCTTCACGCATCTCAGAATCAGAAAGATTCATTTTTTTTGCTAATTTAATCAAATACGATGCATTTAGTCCAAGTTGATCAGCAACTTCTTTAGTGATAAAAACTTTTTTGACATCAGTCATCGAACGTCCCTCCTTTCAGGTGTATTCTAGCACGTTCGACGTCGAATGTCAATATGTGTTTAAAAAAAGAGAGCCTGTTCTAATTCTCAGACTCTCCAAATTTTACATTGCAATCTCATTCTTTATTTTTTAGCCGGTAAACTTCCATCCTTATCCAACAGGTTCCGCATCATCTCATACAATCCCGTACTGGCAAGCCCTGAAACCATCCCGCCAAGCACTACCGCGGCATTGATGCCCGCCTCCAGGTTGATCAGGATATTGATGATACTTCCCATCGTCAGTGCCGCCAGTGGGATATACTTGTTCGGGAACCACACAAACGCCGTTTTCAGGGCATAGCCTACGCACAGGCAGATCCCCAAGGTTAATAAGTTCACATAATCAAATAAATACGTAAGATCCATCTTCTTTACCTTCCTTTCATTACTTCCTAATTTCCAGTTCCAATATCTCCTTATACATCTCGGTCACCATGCCGTTCCCGCCAAGCTCATGGTATGCCTCATACATTTCGATACAATTTTCCAAGGCATAGGACGGGATATGCCCTAACGCCACATACCTGTCATGGTACTCGATCAGCTGCACCCTAAGGAGCAGCATGGTTCCTTTCCCGTTCGCATCACGGTCCCTCTTCTGCCATTTCAATAACCATACTATGTAACCTAAGACCACAGGCAGAACCATGGCGTATGTTTCCATCAGGAAACGCCCCATTGGGATCACCTCCTACTTTAAATTTTTTCAAACATTCTTAACAAGCATGCTGCTGCCTACGTATCACCAAAAATAATATAATTTATCCGCATAGCGACAGTTGATGCAGCTGAAAAATAAACATAAGCTTCCCACTGGCTATTACTATTTTGCCATAAGGTGGTTCCAACCGGATATGCGTCGTTTGCGTTCTGATGGCCATTTGTCGCCACTATTGTGTACGGCGGTCTTGATGGTGACGCCGGAAACCTCTTGAGCATAGCATATTTTTTTCCGCCCGGGCTAAGTACTACGCTCCCTTTATCTATAACCTTCAGTCCTTTGAGCGCATTCACCGCTTTATCCACATCGTCAAGATCCACACCTCCGGTCGTTCTAACATATCTTGCCGTAATATCTTTTTGACAAAACACAGATTGCGGGAAAGCCACAATATCCGCTCCCACAGAAGCAGTACTCCACTTCATGAATGGATTCCCAAATACGTCATAAAATGTAATGGTAGTATTATCTAGTACAGATGTATACTGTACATCAATAAATTTAAATTCCCTTCCATACACAGGCGAGTACATGTATATACTACCATTACATTTTATGCTCCCAGAAAAACTTCCTGATGCACCGATCAACTCCGCCCCTCTGATCACCCCGGTTGCTGTGATATCCTTTGCAAATATACTGTTCACGTCAATATTATCCGCCACGAACACATACAGTTCCCATGCCTTCCCGTTCCACCGGTATGTCGCCCCCTTGATCAGTCCTGGGACACCCCCTGTATGCTTCCACAGCATACCGATGAACTTCTCAGGCGGCTCAACCTCAGATACCGTGACCCCCGTTGCAGGCCCGTCCTCCCCCGTATTCCCATAGACCCCGATCACATGCTTCTCAGTCTCATATACGGTTCCGTCCGTGTAAGTTATGATCTCATAATTCCACAAGTACCTATTTGCCGTCGTCATTACTGGAACGGTATCCAACCATTCTTCCGGAACCAAGTCCCCGCTGAAGGATACTGCATATTTGTTAATAACAGAGAGAATCCCAACGCCATCTGTGCCATTCTTCCCGTCTTCCCCATCCTTGCCATCTTCCCCGTTTTTTCCATCAGAAATACTGACCACCGTGACTTCATAAGCCCCTCTCAGGATGTTACTGGAATCCCACGCTTCAAACTCATAAACTGCCTTTTCCTCCACATCCTCAGCATTGACCGTAAGTGTCCGCCCGATCGCTGCTATAACCCCATCCTTCCTCCATTGGATAATGAACAGATCCGTTACATCATTTCCCGCATTCCTAACATTTGCCGTAAGCATCGTCCTTCCACATCCGTTCTGGAACACAATGCCGTTACTTGAAGAAATCGTACACGAATAGATCTTATTTGCCTTAATCAACTCATTCATTTTATCCAACAAAGATCCATCCACCTGAGACTGCATCTCGCTAAAATTATCAAATGTTGTTTTGTTACGGACAGGATCCGTAAAACTTCTGACCTGTTCCGTCACACGCGCTTCCAGGTATAATTCCGGCACAAACTCATCATCCACGATCAGAACCGTATCCCCGATTTCTGTATCAAAGTAGCCGTCTACTTCATAACTGACCTGAGGCACACAGACCTTCTTAAGCTCCGCCAACGCCTGTCCATACAGCACATTTACATTATCCGTACTATAGCTCCAGACCTTCACCACATACCCGTCACTGCCGTTATTCAAGAGATTCGATGGGAAACGCCCTCTTGCCTGTACCGCATAGATACAACCATCACCCACAGGCGATGTAAATTCCAGGTTCCCATCAGAATCAAATTCATTCTTATCCAGCCCCGTAACCATCAGTCCATCCGTTCCGACCGGACGTATCGCAGTACGAAGCCCTGTGATATCCGAACTTTTTGTAATACCTTTGACATTCACCCCATACCTCAAAGTAATGTCATTACGCTTCCTTCCAATCCCCTGGCATTCACCGTCATTCTCTTTATACACATTCATGACTAGCCGTTTCAGGGAATAATCCCTGTTTAGTTCCGGCACAAACTCAATCTCCGCACGGAATACATTTGCCAGCGAAAATAACCTGGCAAGGATCGTCGCGGTCCCCGTCCACTCGTTCGTTACCGCCTGGCCAGACACCTCATTCAGCCCAAGTTCCACGGTATCGCCGGTGTCGAACACTTCCAGATACTCCGCAAACGTCATGGCATGCCCCGCCTTATACTCCCCCAACTCATCATTCAGGAGCTCGAACATCAGAGCATACGCCGTCACTTCTACTGTATACTCCGTTCGGACTGATTTCACGATATTGAAGTAATGCGGCCTTCCATTATAAAAGAAAGACAGCTTATTCCCCTCCACAAGATACCTGGCGTCCTCATGCCTGGCAGACGCCGTAAACTGGAATGTGTTAGCCGTCCCTTCCCGGTAGGAATGCAGCTCATCCGCATAAAAATGAAGCGCTCCCGGAACGCCGTTATCCATAAACGCACACACCTGGTCGTATACGCTTAACACCGCTATCCTCACATTTTCCATCACAAATACGCCTCCCTTATCCTTGCCTTTATTGTTGGCGGCGGGTTACAGAAATCCGAATAAGCAAACTGCACGGTTGTAAATCCTGGCGGCGCCTTGAAATATTTCGTCCCCGTTATCTCATCCTCCTGATGCGGGATGCCGTCCACCAACACCCTTCCCTTCTTCCCTTCTATCTCGATGACAGTCCCTGCCGGATACCTGTTGGGGATATCATAGTTATAATCCACACTGTCCGTACGGAAGCTCACCTTCTCCACACACGCCCAAGTCATCTGCCAGTACCCGTCCCCGGATTGCAGGCACAAGAAGATATTGACCTGGTCCGCCTCCACATCCTTCATGGACGGTTCCCGGAACTGGTACCTGTGCGGTCCAAATCCAAAGGTAAACAACTCCCCGCTTTTCTGGATATAGATCTGCCCATCATTCCTGTTCGACCATCCGGACGCATCAGCGTTGTAAGTGAACCGCCCTTTCTTCACCCTCCCGATAAACATCTCAACGTATGACTGGTAGCTGCCTGTCTGCCCATCCCAGATCTGGAAAGAGGCAATGATCTCATTTCCTCTTGAGATACAGAAATCAATGCCTCCCTGCTGTCTTGCCGCTGTCCCCTGGAACCAGATCTTCGCTGAAGCTTTCCAGTTCTTCGCCCCCACATGGCCGTTCAGGTTCGCGGGGATCCTGGCATACCCGCCGGCGCCATGCCAGTAACCCCCGCCTCCTACATCATTCTGGTCAATCTCCAGATATGACACACCTTCCACAGTATTAACGCGTAAGGAACCATTGTTCAGATACGGGGATATGTATACCCCTCCCTTCATCAGCCCATTATAGATCTCACGCCCTGAATGATGGTCGATCAGCATCTCCGATTTCTGCCTTACCTCTTCATCCCGCTCCCTGATCTTGCCGTATTCCATCACTCCGTGTTCCGATACGATCCCTATATAACCATTCTCATGCTTATGCACTACTTCGTAGCTGATGGGCACAGCCTCCGTCCCGCCATTCACAATCACAACTTCCATGATGCCGTCCGCATTGATTCCTGCCTGAAACTCCTTCTCAGCTACAGAATATTTAAATGGATCTGTACAGTAGAAGACTATCTCCCCTGTCACACTGTTTCTTCCAGGGGAGATTTCACTGTTTCCCGCCTTTGTCGCAATAAAGAATTTATCCGGCTCATCATTGAATATCAGCTCAGCTTCTTCCGCATTCAAAAGCCGGTTTAATTTATTATATGCTTCCCGGAATGCTCCATCAGATTCTGCTGACAATTGGTATGTAGTTATGATCGATCGCGCAGGATATCTTTTATACTGATATTGCATCCCATCCAGATTTCCAATCTGCACATCGGAAATCTCACATCCTGCCAGTTCTCTGCCACTTACATGCAGTGTCCTGAATCCCTGGATCTCATGGTCTAGCCACTTTCCGTTAAACTTGACTGCCTCCGCTGGAAGAACGGCTTCATTTTGACATTCTACGGTATCTACAAAATTATACATCTCAGCCACGATATCCTTTCCTGTGATTCTCAAATTCTTTCATGCTGTCTAATTCCTTCTGTGTAAAAATTGCAGTTGCTTTTGCAAACTCTCTTCCATTTACTTCTAAAGGAACAACAACTGTATAAGCCGTGTCATAACAGCCTTGGGAATCATACACCTTCCTCAAATCATAACCGCCGGCATAAGCTGCTCTTCCAGAACTGCCATAATCAGGCAAAGCCGTTTTACCAATCCTTATAGCCGCATCTTTCACAGCCCTGATATCATCAAGAAGGCCTTCCACAAATCCTTCTGTCGTGTATCCGCCTATCTCCCTGGTAACCCTGGACGGCGAATGGATTTCCAAAGCATCCCTCATTGTTGATGCAATCTGGTTCGCTAACCGTTTTGCTGCCGCAATCGCGGCGCCTGCACCTGCATTAATGCCATTGGCAAGCCCTATCGAAGCATGATGTCCGGAATTATAAAATTGTGACTGCATAGAAGATATGGTCGATACCATGCCGGACATACCGCGGGAAACAGTTGCCCGTGACTGATTCATTCCACTTTCAACTGAATTTTCAAAACAGCGCATCCCCGCCTCACCATGCCTATTGATCTCAGCCATCTTTGTCTTAACAACTGCGCTCATGCTTGTCATTCCGGTATTCATGACCCTCTGCATAGATGATGCACCAGTTGACGCTGCCGTCGTCGATGCAGACATCCCACTCTTTACAGCCGATGTCACTTTAGACATGTTATTTGTCGCTACAGCTGCCATTCCGGAAAAAGAATTATCCCAGGCAGATGAAAAATCTGCTCCATCCATTGCCGCCTGCACTGCCTGAACTACGCTCTCTGACATCTGGACAGCCGCTTCCGTCGCAATACCACTATCTGTTAACCCTTGCGCAAGCCCTGCAACCAGGTCCTGCCCGATGCTCTCAAATAGCACAGAAGGTGAATGTGTCTGGGTCGTATCACGCAAAGCATTTTCTGCGTCCGTGCCCAAATTTCCTGCCGAATCCGCAACGACATCCGCGCCTGCGTCAATACCGCCCGACAAACCAGATGTCAGATCGTCACCAATGGCTGCCCAATCTGTCCCCGCAATCGTTTCTCTTAATGAAGACTCTACTTGAGTAAACATATTTTGTATTGCAGCTGGAATTTCATCGCCGTTCACTCCCAACGATTCAAGTAAAGACTCTTTCGCAATGATTCCTCCATTATCGAAAGACTGTGCTAATATCTGAAGTTGTTCATCGCTTGCATTGGCCAGTGCCGCTACATATCCTGCACCCTCCGGCCCCATATCCGCCAGATCGTCCAATACCCCTTTACTAAGTTGCAGATTCTCAAACCGGTCTCTCAGGGATTCCATGTTGTCTCCCCATTGGGCAATAACTTCCTGATTTTTCTGAATATTTGATATCATCTTATCCACAGACATGGTCTGCTTATCTGATAATGTATCAAACATATCTGTTGCCTTATCTGTATAATCCTGCCATACCTCATTCAAAGTGTTGACGGTTTCCTGATTCGCTTCCGACAACTGCTCTAGACTAACTGTCTGATCTGCGATACTCTCAGCCAACACTGCCCGCTGTTGCTCTTGTGCGCTTGTGACCGCTTCGGTCTGTTCTGCCTGGCATTGCTCCATAGTGTCTGTCAGATATTTTTCTGATGCGGCAAGTTCTTTCTTCTTCTCATTCAGCGTCTTCTCCTGCTCCGTCATCTCTAAGATGGCCTTATTATATTCCCCAATCGCCTTAGGACCAAGCTGATTAAGATCCTGATGTTCTTTCTCAATAACATTACGCTCGTTTTCAATAGAAGCAAGCTGCTCCGCAATCTCTGACTGTTCTTTAAGAACTTCTACATATCTTTCCTGCGCCGCCTGGGCATCTGCCTGTGCTTTATATGCCGCCACTTTAGCTTTAATCTGGTCAATAGACATATTAAGTGCGTCATTCTCTTCATCATACTGCAGATTAAGCCCTTCCATAGAACTGTTTAATGCTTCTACACAGGATTTTAGTCTGGACTTTTCGTCAGCACTTTTCCCTTCCTTCCCTGCAAGCTTCCCGATCTTGCCTGCAAGCTTGTCGTTTGCAGTTGCTTCTGCATTAATACCGGACACATTCTCTTTATACGCTTCTTCCGTTGATTCCAGCGTTTCCAACAATTCTTTTGAGGATGATATAGTTTCTTCTCTTTTTTTTCTTGCTTCTGCTGCCTCCGTATCCAGTTTTTCCAATGCCTTAGATACGCCTACTAATGCAGTAGCCAACGCTGCTGTAGTAACAACAATTACTCCAACAGGGCTCGCATTCATTGCAGCATTCCACACCATCTGGGCGGCTGCTACCAACCCCAGTTTCCCTGACAGAACCCCCAATAAAGCTGTCTTTGCTGCTATCGCTATGCTGCTGACTGTTGCCGCTTTTGCTCCTGCTGTTTCCGCAACGGTATTTGCCCCTTCCGCTGCTGTGTTCAATATCGTTGCTCTCGTATCCGCATTTTCTGCCGCCCTTTTCAGCGTCTCTGCCCTCGCTGCATCCCTGTTCGCATTTGCCTGAGCTCTTGCCGCTGCCGCTTCCATCTTATCTGCTGCAGCTTTTAATCCGGTTGCTTCCGCCCCTCCCGCATCTGCAAGCGTCCTCGCCTGTGCGGCCGCTTCAGACAGCTTCTCCGCTGCAGCCTTTGATTTTATGGCGGTCGCCGACGCCTTTGCTGATTTCTGGCACAATCTGTCCGCAAGTTCTGCTGTTTTATTGGCTTTTGCCCGCGCCAGTGCAGCAGCTTCTGCCAATTTACTTGCATTTGCTGTAGCCTCCAACGTATCGACTGCCATAGCCATGTTTCTCGTCACGCTCGTCAGCCCGCTGCTGATACTCATTGCCGCTTTATACGCCACAAAACCGGCAGTCGCCGTGCCAAGAACCGGCACCAGTGTATCCAGGTTACTCACCAACAATCCTATTCCCTCGGATGCAGCGGAGAAGGCTTTGTTTATACCAGATGTAGCTTCCTCTATCATAGTCTGGAACCCTGGAAGACCATTATTTTCCAATGCTTCGTTGGTTGAGCGGATCATGCTTTCCATTCCGCGTGTTACTGCAATTCCCATATTAGTAAGGGAAGTACCTATGCCTGCGCTCGCTGTTTTTGCCCTTTCCGCAAAACCATTGACGCCGCCATCTAACTCTATGAGCTTATCATTAAGTTGGTCAAACGTAATCTCACCAGATTGTAACGCGGCATACAGATCCGTTGTCGCCGCTGAACCTGCATACCCGAACGCCTCCACCAGATCACGAAGCGCAACTCCCATCGTCTCCTGCAGCGTACGCCAGGAAACGATATCCACCGTCCCCTTTGATAACATCTGCGTATATTGCACAAGTCCACGGGATGCGTCAGCTGATGAAGAACCAGAAGCATAAAAGGCATTGTTCAGGGCAATAGACGCATCTGTTGCCTTTCCAAGATCACCAGTAAGAAGCGCCAGTTTCTGAGTTGAAGCCGTGATCTCATCAAGAGACGTGGGAACACCCTGGATCCCGTCTGACAGTTTATTGATCGAAGCCTCTGATTCTTTTGCCCTGAAACCGATCTGCTGCATTACTTTGGGAAACTGGTTCATAGTATCAAACCTTGATACCGCCCCACTCAGTGAATCTTTTAAAGCTTCCGCCGCAATAGAAAGAGCCTTAAATGCTCCCATCCCTTTTGCTATACTTTGGATACTGGAAGTTGTCCTCCGGCTCGCACTGTCCAGCCCTTCCATTGAATCTGCCGCCCTGCTCATCGTCAGTGTAAAATTTCTATCCGTTACACTCAATACTGCCTGTACGCTATAAGTTTCCATCCTCATGCCTCCTTTCCTTCTGTTTCTTCATCAGATTATAAATCCCCCGGCTCTTCGTGTTTATACCAACCTGCTCTTCCGCCCTCAAGATCTCCCGTGTTCTCTTTTCAAGATCAAAAAACTGTTTGAAGGTTTTGTACACAGGTACTAATTTCTTCTTTCCAGCTTCCCTCTTTGCTTTGATCTCCCTGTTCACCCATGCCTGCAGGTGAATCTCGTATTCCCGGTCCGCCTGTCTTAGGCGGAAAGCAGTCATCTTCATGTTATATTCGTAGAGAGTCATTCTGTTGATCTCTGTGAAATCATTCATGCAAAGAAACCGAAGACTGTTGAGCACTATCTCTTCATAGACCTCCCCCGAATCTCCTTCTTCGACGCTTCCACTGCTTTCTTGCGCAACTTCTCCGCTTCCTCCTGTTCTTTCAGGCTGTTTTGGAGTTTTCCCACCTTTACCCTGGTAGCGTTTGACTTCTTAAGTTCCTCTATAACCTCATCAAACAAAGCCTCCACATCTTCCACCTCGTCAATAAATGCATCGACGTCAGCCGGAATCGGCCGCTTTTCTTCAGCACAGGTGCCCACATATAAGAATTCTGATAATGTCACAGGATCCCCTGTTAAAAGGAGCGGGACCTGTGTCTCAATCCCAAGCCCATATTTCACGCTTGTATTATTCTGGACATAATATTTCTTATCCAATTCTCTTACGAATCCGACTCCAAAACTTACCCGATATTCCTCGCCCTTAATCTTCAATAACATTCCATCTTCCTCCTATCAACGCAAAAAGGGAGAACAGCTCTTTCCGCCCTCCTATACCCCTTCTGTCTTCTTTGTATCCGCAAATGCATAATCCGCAATCTCCTGCTGCTCAACCGTAACCGTAACATCACCGCGCTTCCCGCTTCCGTTGATCCCAAAAGTCAGGGAACATTCCACATAATCCTCCGCGGAAGAATTCTTCTCAAACTCTGTCAGATATCCCTGGAAGTACATTCCCTTGAATTTGTTATCGCCTGATTCAGCAGGTTCTGACAGGTTTGCTTCCCAGATCTCGATCAGCTCATCGCTGTCCATCGCATCCTCTAGCTTATCAATCATCTTGTCGCCTTTAGCCAGTATGCTCGTAGCTGTAATCTCCACCTCGGAAGTTCCCGGAGTACGGATCGACCCGTCTTTTGTAGCTGTCGAATCTGCATCCTTGCTTTTGGAACGTCCATTTTCTGTAGTAAACGCCAGAATCGTCCCGTCATTTGTAGCTGCCTCTTTCTTAATACGATACAAATATACGATTTTCTTACCCTGCACTGCTTCCGCAAATAACTGTAACTTATACATATTTACCCTACCTTTCTTCTAACTGAACCAAAACTCCACTTCCAGTATCCCGTGAAGAAGCGGTCGCTTCGTTGTCTTGTCCGCCAATATCCTCTGATTGATATTCACTACCATCCAGGAAAAATCCGGTGTATGCTCAAGCCTCCTGCAGGTTCTCTTGATCTTAAGCAGTATCGCCGAAACTGTCCCCCGTTTTCCCGGTGTGCTGCCCCATACATGGATCGTCTGATACACTGTCCCAAACACAGCGTTCTTATTAGCCCGGTCTGTCTGCTGGCTGTCATCCAGATACACAAAAGGATATGACACATCCTCCGGTGGAAGTCCGCCGTCATACACATCATATCCCTGCTTTCTGATCTCTGTTAATAACCATGTAAATAATTCCTGCTGCGGATCCATCCATACCACCTCACTTTGTAAGCCGGTTCATATCCCGCCTGAACTGCTCCTTCTGCTCATTAAATGCCGGTTTCATATAGGGCTGTGCTTCCATGTACCTGGTCCCCCACTCTACATACGGCGCATACTCCGCTGTAGCTTCAGATTTAGCCAAAAGACCACCATCAGAAATCTCAAGCTGAATGCTACGCTTTAAATTTCCCGTTTTCACAGGTACATTTCTCTGCGCCCTCGCCTGCAGTCCTGACCCGTTGTGCTTTACGATCTGCTTCACAGCGCCCATGTCCGCTTTATTTCTCAATGCAAGTTTTAACTCATTGACTCCTTTTAACCTCACCGACATCGTTGCACCTCACTGACAATAAAAATCTGCTTATTCCGAAGCTCCCTGGAAAGATCCACACGGTACAACTTGTCCCCGATGCGTAGCCTGTTAAACACTTTTCCGTAAAGCCTCTGCAGACGGATTACCTGGCATCCCTGCCGGATCTCTCCGTAAACCAGATTCAGCGTATCCTTTCCGGCATCCGTCACATTTGCATACCTCATTTCCTCTTCAATGCTTTCTGCTCCATAATCACCAGTAGTTTCTTCATATTCTCCTGACTGTACCCTCTGGAAATACACAGGCGTATCAAACCTCATAAGAACCGGAACCCTCCCCTCCGTGAATTCTGCTTCCTGGCATCCAGCCACGCACTGATTTCATCCATGAACCCTGCAAAATCATTACTGTTAAAATGCTGGGTCTCCCCTTCCACGTTATTGACCGTCATTCCTTCCGAACCAATACGGTTGAACCGGATGATGGCCACCTCTGTGACGATATGCTCCATCTCAGAAGGCGGATCAAGACCGCCCAGCAATACCTTAAGCCTTGCCCTGGCAGAATCCAGGAGCCAGTTCAGCTTTTTATCCTGGGAACTGTCCTCTGGATCCATGCCAAGCAGCATCTTCAGATTCCCCAGCACCTTATTGTCTTCTGATATTTCATCATGCATATGCCGCCTCCTATGCCTTCGCTGTCACAGTCGCCTTTCCTGCATTCACCACATGGTAGGATGCATCACACTCCGACACTACAATCTCACTTCCGGTAGCGGCCGTAATATCAGACGTGCCATCCCATACCGTCCAGCCCTTCACATTCTGCCCCTTCACCGGAACGTCCAACATCTCCCCAATCTTATACTTGTAGGAATTCCCACTCGTCACCGCCGGTGTAACGGCAATCTTCGTATCTCCCTGCTTCGTACCGGCAATACTCGTTACCGTCAACTTGCCCAGCCCGCCGGATGTCAGCTTCGCAAAAGCCTCGTCCTTCACGATCATAAAACCTACGTCCATTGTAACCCTGAGCGCTACCAGTTCCTGTTCATACAGATTCACAGGCGAACCGTCCTCATTGGTAAGTGTGGACAACTGTGCCTCTTCGGAAATCTTGTAATTCATCCCGTAAGGAATCCCATAGTACATATAATCAAAATCTCCGACATAGATCGTTCCTTTATCCAGAGATTTCATATCCATCACCGGCTGCCCGTCCAGCGTATTGGCAGACCGGTCATAGATACTTTCTACAACCACACCATTCTCAATCTTATGCGCGTTCCTCAGCGTGCTCCGGTTCTTCTTGGTGGACAGGAACGCATTTACATCGTAATCCTCATCCGTAAGCAGATCCTCCAGGGCAAGGATATTGTCATAAGTAAGTCCACCATCAATCACATTTCCAGTAATCCCCACAGACTTATCTACCGCATGGAGAAATGGATTCTCCACGTTCAGGATTGCCGCATTATCGAACTTCTTATAGAATGCCTCCGCAATCTTCGGCTTCATCACCTCAAAGAAATCCGACATCTTATAATGCAGAAACTCCCTGGAACACGGGATGATAACACCCAGCTTCTTCGCAACCATCTTCACCTGCAGCCACTGGGCCTTTGATGTCCTGATCTTCTCGCCCTCACCTACCCAGTAGGCGCCCGGTCCTTTTGCAAAATATTCGAACTTCTTTTCCTTTGAATCCATCTCTTCATACTTCGCAAGCCGCATTACCTTGCTGTTCTCCATGATCTCTTTCAAGATCAGATTGTGGTATTTCTCCGGAATGGATCCATCCTTATGTTCAAATACGGTCACGTTATCCGGATTCCAGGTCTGTGCAAATAACTGCAGTTGCGATTTCAATTTTCTGTTCTTATTCATCTTCCTATATCCTCCTAATTCTTAATGATTCTGTTTTCATTCGCCATCTTTCTGATTGATGACAGCCCTCTGCGTGATCCAATGAACTGCCCACCTTCCGGCGGCGTTGTCTGCCTGGCCTTCGCCTTGATCGCCTCTGTGATCCCCGCGTCCCATACTTTCTTGATCTCAGCAATCGCCTCCTTGATCTTCTTTGCATCGGAAATCGTTACAAGGGAATCTGCAAAAACAAGAGGAAGCGTCTGCTCCTGCAGCTCCTTTCTAATCTCCACCAGAAGTTTTTCCCGTTCGAATGCCGCCCTCTCTGCTTCAAATTCCCTCCGCTCCTTCTGCTGCAGGTACTTCTCCCGCTCTTCTTTGGTCATCTTCGCTAGCTTCTCGGCCTCGGATACCCTGTCATCCGCCGCGCTCTTCCATTCTTCCTGCGCGCGTATCACTGCCGCATCAACAGCGGCCTGCACACGCTTATCAAATTCAGACTGGTTTCCCTCCTGCCCAAGAAAATCATCAAACGACAGCCGCTTATTATCACCGTTACCGGGATCATCGCCAGAACCATCATCACCGTCATTGGGATCATCGCCAGAACCACCGTCATCGTGATCACCGCCATCGTCACCAGAGCCGTCTCCTGCAAATAGCTGCAGCCTGCTCCCAGGAACGGAATGCTTTGCCTCCGCCCTCTTGAACAATGCCTCTACCGTTTTGTTACACATTTCTCTTGCCTCTCTTTCTTTCATGTTGTCCGGACATAATCCGGGAACTCATCAGCAATCATACAGATGCCAATGAAAAAGGAATCTACCAGAGCCTTTGATCTCTCCGACAGATTCCCATATTGTATATCAGCCCTTCCGGGCGATATCTCGTATTCAATTGCATCCTCCGTCAGACTCTCAATTGATCTGACTAAAGTCTGGCATAATGCCGTCACGCCGGCGCACACCACATCCCGACCGGGTTCATCATATCCCGAATGACCGGTTATAGTAATCCTATCCATACGGACACTCACTTCAATCAAGCTGTATCATCCTTCCTTTCTAACTTAAATAAGTATAAGAAAACCACCGGCCAAAATGACTGGTGGCTTTTATTCCATATACCTTGCAAATCTAATCCCATCACATACCATAAACAAATGCTCCATTGCGTCTGATTCCGTAAGGTATGCTTTTTCTTCTTCTGAAAGGTTTTCTGTCTCCTTCTCAATCTCCTTTTCGAATTCCAACCACTCCTTCTCACTACCTTTGAAATCATAAATTTTTCTTACCACTTCTTCTATCTGCATCATTTATGCCCCTTTAACTCCGACAACAAAAATTCCAACCTGCTGCGCTCTTCACTTGATACGTTATCCTTCTGCAAAAATTTGTCAACTCTTCCTTCAAGCCAATTATACCTTCTCTCCAATGATTTTGCAAATAGAGATGTAGCAAAATCTAAGTCATTATCACGTATTCCTACAAGCTCATTTATTTCATACAAAATTTGAACCTTTGGATTTTTGTTCGCTGTAAATGGTATATTTTCATTTGCACATATTTCTCTGGCCAAAAGCTCTACAGAAGCTTCCTCCATACGCCCATATCGAATATAGGTTATAGGATTCAGATAACTTGCAGAGCACGAATGAAGAAGTTCATGCACAATAGTTCGCCTCTGACAGTCCGATTTTAGCAAAATATCACAGGACCATTTCTTTTGTCCACTAATTCTTCTTTTTTTACACTGTTCATCATCCACTTCTATCCTTCCACTCCACCGACTATCACGCACTGTATATTTTTGAATCATTTTACTGTATTCATTTGCAATCTTTTGAAGTTGCTTTTTTGATCTCTTTATCCGTAAGTTTCTCTCATTCGAATCTTCAGGATATTTTCCTGCCATCCACTTTTCAGTCTCAATTCCGCCCATATATGCCGCTGTGCTGCACCGGCAGTTCGGATGCATCGGCGGCGCATTCTCCCCTGGCATCATACCTTTAACCCTGAAATGCTTTCCGTCCAGATCCCGACAAATCCCACAAGCCGTCCCAAGGGCAATGAATTCATACTGGTTATATCCTCTTCTTTCGAAAGACTGCTTCTGGGCTTCGGTCTGTACTCGAGCCAGTTCGGTACGCAACAAGCGCTCCGCATCTGATCTTCGGACTCCAAATAATTCCGTAAGATGTCTTGCCAATACCCTAGGATGTTTCCCTTGTATCAGCCCTACCTGCAGAAGCTTGGACAACTCCGCTTTCATCATATCTTGATACATCCAGATCCGGGCAGAGAACCGGGCATTGTGGAAAGACGCATTCACGATTGAATGCGCTGCCTTCTTGTTATTCCCTATCGTATTTCCCAGAATCCCCGCCTGCCTCTCAAACTCATCCAGTGTCCTTTTCGTCAATACCTGGTCAAAATACTTCTGCAGATCATTAAATCCGTCCACTAACTCCAGACCTATATTCGCTTTCAGCATCTCCAACCGATTGATCTTCATGGTTGCATTATAAAGGCGCATTTCCTCATTTGCTTCAGCAGAGAAGTCCTTATCCTTCACGTATTTGGCAGCCTTGCGCCCGTATTCTTCAATTTCCATTTTAGATACCCGCTTTTTCGCCTCTGATAGCATGATCCCGTCCTTTTTCGCATATCTGGTATAGAATCCATTGATCTCTTTCTGGATCTGGTCCATCATATAGCCGTAAATCTCCCTGATACGCTTCTGATACTCTGCCTCGCTCGTGATATTATGCCTCAGTTGTTCCTGTTCCCTGCGCTTCCAGTATTCGTGACTGTCCATTTATATCAACCCCAAACATACTTTGGTCAACAACCGTCTCCTGAATCTTCTTGTCTTCTTCCTGAATCCTCTTTATCTCCGCCTTAGCATCTTCTACAAAAGATGCAAGCTCCAGGAGCGTTTCCTGGCTGAACTGCGTACCAGCATCGGCAAGGGCTTTCAATTCTTCTAACACTGCTTTGGGCAGATTCGGTGTAAATGTAATCGTGAAATCCCCTAAATCCGCATTATCTGCCTCGCTGACATAATTCTTAATGTTCAGGAGAAGGCGGTATCTGCGCATCAGCCCTTTCTTAAATCCCCGCTGGCTGCTCTTTGACAACTGTTGGAATCCAAACAACTTATATTTCATGGCCTCCCCAGACTGCGTACCGCTAAACGCCTCATCCGTTAGATCCGGTACAAATGAAATCTTGTGGATATCCTTCTGCAGCCGCCCTTTATATGCTTCCACTCCGCCCACATCGTACTGCTTATACACATATTTTGCATCCGTCTGGCTCTTACTGCCGTCCGGGTTCACTCCATTTGCAAGAAGCAGCAAATTCGCACGCTTCATCTCTATCACTTCTTTGACAGAATACCTCCCCATATCCAGATCACCGGAGATTACAAGCGTCGCCTCATTGAAATCCGTCATATAATTTGCTGTATCTGACTGCGCCGCATCATACAGGTCTATTAGAGAAGTAACGTCCTCATATCCTCCCTGCCGGTATCTGTCAGGTGAATACTCCGTTATCGGCACCTCGCCCCAGTAATGTGCATCCCTTCTCTCTTCTGCCAATACCATCATACTTAAAGAGCACGGTTTATAGGTAATGATCTCCGTATCTGTATATACAATTACCTTCGTGAGTTCCTCCATGGCAGACCTGTATTTCGGATAACGCACGGCAAACAGCGGAGTCCTCTCTACATCTAATCCATAGCAGACAAATGTTTCAAATACATTACTGATTACAGAGCAGTCCTCATCGTTCTGGTTGCGGTACTGCAATTCATAAGCCCTGCCGTACTTCCGAAAATCGCGCCACAACTCGCTGTCCAATGCCTCGATGTCATTCTGCCGGTCATATTCCCTGATCAGTTCGTTGATGCTGTCATTATCGCTTGCCTTCTTGATCGGAATTCCCGTATTGTATCCCACATCAAAGAGATTAATGATCTTGGCAAAATTATGGGCAGCCCTATGGTCGGCTTTCTCTCTTTCCATCCTCCTGCAGTCATCATTGTATATCCCATCATTTCTCGCTTTCATATAATTATCCAGGGATGCAAGACGCGGGCACTGTACCTGATGATGATCCAGGATCATGTTTCTCAATTTATTCAGATCGCCTAATATCTCATCCGCACTGTTCGCACGATAATGAAAATTTGCTTCAGGACCATAAGCCTGCTGCATGTTCTGGTGCGTATGGTAAATCTCCCTGTCCGCCCCATGCTCAAATTCATTTACTTTTAATTCCTCTTCCATTTATATCATCCCCCTCATCTTCCTCGCCTTCTTCATCCGATCTTCCGGTGTTTCTATGGTACTTACCGTCATATCCGAATGGATGCCGTACCGGATTGCGCAGAGTACATCGTCATTTTCCTTTAACGGCTCGCCAGTATTTTTCTTCCAGACATATTTAAAAATCTCTTCACGAAACCGCGGGCACTGTTCGTATACAATGAAGAACTTTTTCTTCGTCATCAGGGTTGCCACTTCCTCAATTCCCGACAGAACCCTGTTATTTGCCAGGTATGCACGGATGCCTGCATTCTGGAAAGCGGAGATATGTTCTGTCCTGGCCGGATCACAATAAAAAGGGATATTACCATAACGCCTGATCATATCCTTCGCTACATTGATCCATTCTCCGATATATTTATGCTTGGCTGCATGTTCTTCAATAACATAATACACATCCCCGCGCATGCCGATCACCACGATCGCTCCAAAGTGTTCCCATCCCCAGTCCACGCCTGCCAGAAATCGGTCAAAGATCATCCTCTTAGCCTGCTCCGGCGATATTACATGGACATTCCTGTCAAACTCCGGATACACTACGCCATCGCCGGATACCCACAGCCCGCGGATGCCGCGGTCATAGAACATGCCCTTCGGCGTGGTGTCCTTAATCTCACGAACGTAACGCTCGTCCAGGAAGGTATTGTCATCCAGTTGGAAGTGAAAACTTATGATGCCGCCAGCTTCAGATTTAATATAATCCTTCAAAAGCCAGTGTTCTGGATGGTCTGGGTTGGTATCCGCGATAATCCTTGCCCCGGGACCGCTGCACCTCGCCTTGATCTCGTCAAATACTTCCTGATTCGCAAGGGACGCCTCGTTGATATACGCCCCGAAGGACGTCATACCACGGATCCGCCCCAGACCGCCAATAGAGCCGTGACTGGTCTGTACTACCTTTACGCCGAATAAAGTGAAGTTATTGTACTTGTCGAATCTGAATTCAAAACCGTATTTGTTTGATAGTTCCGTGAGGATGTTGTCCTGAATATTGCCCAGTGAGTATCCGGCCAAAATATACTGCGGAGTGTCAATCCCAAGTTTATTGGCAATTCCCCTCACACGGATCAGCTCTTGAATAAACAGATCATTATCACCCTGTGTCTTGCCGCTTCTCTTGGCTCCGTGATTGATCAGCATAAACCAATCCGATGACCTGCAGGCTTTTAGCACTTCTATCTGTTTCGGGGAATACACATTACTCAGATCCAGCTTCTTCATCTAACGTGCCTCCGATTACTTCAAACAGCTTTCTGACCTTATCCTCTGCAGATGCCTGACCGTTGTCCTTTACCTTTGCTTTCAACGCATCGATCCGCGCCTTCTGCTCATCCGTGGCAAGATCCCAGCGCTTATGCAACAGGTCGTCATACTGCCGGATACTCCCGCGCAGGTCTGACATCGCCCTTGCCTGCGCCTGCAGGAAATTCGCCTGCTTATCCCACGCCTGCTGTACCTCCCACTTCTCTCCAATCACATTGCCATCTTTCTTTTCTACCTTCTCAATAGTCTTATCGTTCCTGTCCTTGACGTACATGATCTGCTGTGCGCGGATGATCGCGGCATAGGAGATCTGGATCTGATCCCACAGAATGTCCAGCGGATCCGTCGGCATCTCCTGGATAATAGAAACGGTCTCTTCCGGAAGATACTTCGAGAAGAAACCGAATTTTTCTGCATTCTTATTCCTGGGCGGGCCTGTGGCATTGTGGTTACCTGGTTGCCCGCCCCGTTTTCGTTTAGTAACGTTACCTTTCGATTGATTAGTAACGTTACTATTCCATTTATCTAAATTCTTCCACTTCCTGATCTGGGTCTCTGACACGCCAAGATCGGATGCGATGTCTTTCAGCTTTTTCTTCCCGCCCGAGTCGAGCCACATCTTATATGCCTCGTCCCTCTTCGGGCTTCTGGCTCTCGGCATACCACCACCTCTCAATTCTGACTTGGTTTATTGCATAGAAAAGACACCCTGGGAAGGGTGTCCTAAATCAATTATCTTTTTTATGTAATCCTACAATATAGTAAAATATTGTAATAAATATTCTCCCTTTATATCTGTTTCATCACGGTCTAACGCTCTTTTGCCAAAGAACTTGAAACGATTGCTCTCATAAAACTTTCTTAATTTATCCTTTTCTTCACACTCCAAATATACAAAACGTCCACCAACTTCATTCTGCACCTTCTTTACTTTTTCAATTGCCATCTGAAGAAGGTCTTTACCTGAAATTAAACTGTTATTTCCATCAGAGTAATTTTTACCAAGCTGTGCAATTAAAGGTGCCGCAACTGTAAAGGCACCTGACTTCTCGTCAAATAACCCATGCTCCCTCAGCTTACGTGCTTCTTTGCTATTTACTGCATTCCTTTGAATAGTAATAAATTTTGAAGCAATAGTATAATATCCTACAAGTTCCTTTTCTTTTTCATCCTGAGTTGTCCAATATACGAGATGTGTTTTCGAAAATCCTCTTTTAGAAAATTCTATCGCTTTCTCTCTTAAAAATTTTTCTACGTCTGCATTTAAGGGGCATGAAAAAGAGGAGAGGATATCTTTTGCCTCATCCTCTCCCAACTGCTCTAATAAATCACTTAAATTAATCTGAACAAAATGTGTATTTAGATTGATCTCTGATAATTTCACCGTTTCCCAAAAAACTCCTTAATTTTATCGCCTGTGATTTCCTTACATTCCCTTGTAAGTTGTGCAGGACTATATTTCGCATCTTCAACCTCTTCCAATGCTTGCACAAATGTACGGGCAAAATGCTTATCACTGATATTAACATTCTTCAAAATGCTCTTCGTTGCCATACTTGCCACCTCCCGATAATACCCCTCACACAACCTTGCCCTTATCTAATATACAAAATATATTATAATTAAGTGCTTTATTTGTTTCTATTATATCTAATTTTCATAAAAAATCAACGTTTTTCAATATAATTCATTGCATTTTGTTATTATATGTTATTATCTGATACCGTTTGATACATTCCATCACCATTTATAGATACTCAGAATGTATTAACAAATTGCACAACAAAAAGAACGCCCTGCCGAAGCAAAGCGCCCTTTCTAGGTTTGGGGAGGAAACCAAGATGTCTGTCATCACACTCGGTTCAGTCTATACTATAGCATTTTAAAAACGAAAAAAGCGAAAAAAACGAAATTATTTTTTCATGAAGTTATTAAATTCCATTCTTACACTGTCGCCCGTAGCCTTCCGCCCAATCTTCACCGCTGTCTGCTCCCATGTCCTCTCTTCAAAGATCTTATACCGGATGATCCTCTGCATCCTGATCGGGATCGTCAGCATCCATTCCTCCACCTGTCTCTTGATCTTCTCCGCACTCTCCTTTCTCTGCACCAGAAGCTTCTCTTCCATACGGAGGCTGCTGTCATCCAGATAAGTGAAGGCAGTACCCTGAACTTTAAAATGCTGCGCCTGATAAGGGAAGCTTGGATTGCTTCCCTTTACGTTCGTCTGGATGACCGTCTTCTTTTTCTTTTTTAACCGCCGGATATCCTCTTCCGTCTCTTTTACAAGCGCACATGCATCTATGTAATCATTCAGGATCCTTTTGTCCATGGCTTCTGTCCTCCCTTATTTCCTGAAAATAAACCTGATTCTCCTTGATCCTGGGAACATAGAACCTGTTCTCCTGCCGGCTTTCTGCCTTGCGCACCTTCCCGAGAAGCTGCCTTGCCGAGTCCACCCTTTTATTCTGGGGATCCTTACTAAACTGCACGACTGGATCCGTAACCTCGAACAGATCTTTATATACCCGGCGCTCTACCCGGCTCTGGTGAAGCCTCCTGCCGATCCGGGCAATCTCATCCGGGTCATCCTCAAACTCGATCGCGTGGATCAGGTCCTGGTGCCGCCTGTCCTCTTCCCCGACTCCGCTGTAAGCCATGGAATTCAGTTCCCGGCATTCATCCACGAAATCAAGGAAACTCTTTATCTGCTCGGATACCTTCTTCTCCAATCCCGATCTCCCCTTTTATGTCGTACTTCTTAACCATATATCCCAACACATCACAGCATTCGTATGCCTTCCGGCTGAAAGCCTTCACCGCACCGGGCGCCGGCTTCGACTCCGCCAGGTCTGCCAGATGCCTTTTCCTGTCCAGGCTGATGCTGTGCCGGTTCCTGCGCTGCTTTCCCATATCCTCACTTCCTTCGTTTATTGTCCAATTCAATAATTATACCTGTCCAGCCAAGTAAGAAATAATATATCCTTTCTAACCCCTTGGCATCAATCCTATCCAACATTTTGTCTATTGCCTCTCTGTATTTTGCCTTATCCATGTACGCCTCCGTTCTTCACGATCTCAAGCGCCCCAAGAGCACCGCAATTCTCACATTCTATATTTTCTATATCATCCGATATCCGGCAACTACGGCACGAACCGCAGATATCACTGTGGGCATACTCTTCCAGATCCTTAATCACCTTGTCCAGGTCGTAGGCGGTAGGCTGTTCTGCAATCGCCTGTTCCAGATTTGGTGTCACGTCAACCAACACATTACCTCTCAACGCCTGCATCAATGCGCTTCTACTAATCAGATCATTACTCATCTTCCTCTTCTCCCTCCTGATTCGTCGTTTTGCCTCTTAGTATCACTTCCTGTACCTCCTGCACCTTTTCCTCTGCGGGACACTTCCTGTACTGCCTTCACCTTTCGCCTTCTGTTCCTGGTACCTCTCATAGCTTCTTACCAGCATCCGGATATGCTCGGACTTGAAATGGCACGAGAACCTGTCACCGTCTTTCATCTTCCGCACATACGCCCACGTCAAGCACGTCCCCGGAAAATATTGCAGTCTTTGGTGTGATATCCCTGCAATGTCCCAATATAGACAGCTTTTTCCCGGCGCACTTCTGCGCCAGTTCCCAGGGATCACCATATAACCAACTGTTATCCATCTCGTGGCACCCGATCTCATCATACAGCATGCTGTTCTGGATATTCCGGACTATGTCCCCTGCCTTTTTATTGTACTTTTCACGGATCTCTTCTTCCATCATCTCTATCAGGAACATTGCCTCCGCATTGATCTTTTCTTCAGTTCCTCCCGGATTCCACTTTTCTACCGTCACAAATGCCGGATTAATATCTTTGACGTAGGCTATAAAACTGGAAGAACAGTTTTCATATTCTACACCTTTGATCTCCTGTCCCTTCTTCAGATGCTTATATGTCACTTTCTTTCTCTCTGTCATATCCTGCCTCCCATAAAAAATTCCAACCACCAAATACTGATGATTGGAAATTTGTATACATTCTGTTATAATATCCGTGTGATGGCGGCCAACCTTCACCTTTTCCACCGGAGGTTATCATGGCTTACATCATTAGCTTTATGATCGCGTATCTGGGTTACCGGGTCACAGGCTACGACTTCTTCGTCCTGCTGACCCTGATATCCATATCGCTTGACATCTACAAGGATTTGACAAAATATTTTAAGATACTAAAGAGATACTTGATATACGCTAAGGATAAAACTGCCAGACGGTAGATACATACTTCAGATAGTATCCGGTCCACCTTATTCCGGAAAACGTACAAATGACTTTTAAATGAAGCTGTTATCAACCAGCCGCCATCATTTTATTTTATACTAATGCCTTGCCCTTCCACAAGAAAATCCTTTCGACATTTTCAGCAATTTTTCGGCATTTTTTTCTATCTTCCCAATCACCAGTATTCAGTTATCAATGTTCTACTACTTTGGAATTGTCACAAAATCTGCTAACGGCAGTATTCGGTAGAAGCTTTACATTTTTATAGCCTTTCCGGCCTTCAAACTCTGGCCAACCTTCTGCAGCCTCTCCGACTTCTTCATAAGCATCTGCGCCTACCTGATCCAGTAAAGTATCTGCATTCAAATGCGGAACGTAAGCTTCACAAATCCCTATAACAATCTTCTCTCCAGGCTTTTTTCCGCAATTTATGGCATCCTTTATACATGCTTCAATAGAATCAAATTTTCCATGATACCAAATATCATCTGCCTGGTTTTCAGTCCATGAATATTCCTTATTCATCTGCTTTTCTCCCTTTTCCTACGCCCGATCCAGTCCTCAAACAGCTGCACATTCTTTACGGGCAAGCTCAACAACCTCCACTGCCTGTCTAATCGTCAGTTCAGGGTGCCTCCCCGAAAGATAAAAAAACACATCGGTATCAAGGCAGCCATTCTTAGCCAATTGCGGCTCATTGAGTACATCTTTCAAAACCTCATTTATCTCCATCTCTACCTCCGCTAACTTTCAGCTTAACGCTCCAAACAATTCTTTCAGTTTACATTCCCCACGTGCAATAGTCCTCTGTTAAGCATTCCGCCTGGAAGTTAAACTCTTCCGCAAACCGTGCAAGCCTGGTCTTCCCGTATCCGAACTTGTGATGCAGGGTATACGCCACCAGGACGGTAAACGTATCCACCACATTGTTCTTGATATTCTGGATGCATTCGTCTATTGCCTTCTTTGGCACTGCACAGGGAAGGCCTGTAATGTTCCGCATCCTGATCTCATCTTCCAGGCCTTCTATCCCTTTCTCCCTTGCTACCCGCAAAGCCTGCGCCATTCCTTCCAGGCGTGCCTGCTCTTCTCTGTTTCTACCCACAGCCTCTTTCTCCTTTTTCCTTCCTGTCATAAAACCTGGCAGTACGTTCAATCTCACCAACCACAGCCAGAAGGATCTCCTTTGCAAAAGGTGCCTTGTACTTCTCATAGACTACGCTGACACAATCCCTGACTTCATCCATTCCAGCTTCATCCAACCTCCTGGCTGCATATCTCCTGTATAGGCTCCACACATCCCTGAACATGCGGGACGCCTCTGTAAATCCCATAATCATAGTTCTGCCAGCTCCCTGACCATGATGTAGATCCCCGGCGGATCCGCCCAGAACTTCTCTATGACCTCAGACGCCACCAGTGCATCATCCTTCCAGAACCCTACTGACGTCATACAGTCCTTCAGGAGCTTCTGGATGTTATCCGTATCCGGTTTTGTAACCCGGTATTCCCCCTGCCGGTGCTTCCCCCTCGGGAAACACCACTTTGAAACTAATTGGACTCCACAGTCATATCTCTGTGCCGGCTTATGCTTCGCCAGATGCCCGCACAGCTTCAGCCTGGCCTGGTTTACTTCCGGCGGATCATAGAACACCGGCTTGCCATTAATCACCGCCACCTTCTTTTCCTGGTATGTGCAGGTGGGCGGTATCATTGGCATAAAAAAATCAATCACGTTCACTCCACTCCTTTAACGTGCAAAATTACAATTGAAGGAAAATCATTTTTAGTCAAGGAGCAGGGGAAGGAGTAGTCGTGCGTAAGCTGTCGCACGACTACTTTCCCCCTTGACCGTCAGGGAAAGAAACGCTTTTATATATACGTAGTATATATAGTCATTTTCTTCCCTAGGGAAACGGAAAATACGAGACGTTTTTTTCCCTCAAAATTTCCCTCGGATCCTTTCAGAGGGAAAGGAAATGACGTGACGTTTTTTTCCCTCAGATTTTCCCTGTGAGGGAAAGGGAAAATTACGTTTTTTTCCTTACATTTCCCTCCTCAATCACGAATCCCCCATGCTCTTTCAGACGGTTTCTGACTGTCTTCTCCGTGACCGCCATATACTCCGCCATATCTTCAACCGTCACTTTCTCATTGATCCCGCAGGCTTCGTATGCCGTTTCTATTGACTGTTTCCATTCCTTCTTCTTATCCGCGGGCGTCTTCCTCTTTCCCGCTGCTTTCTGCCACGGCGCTTTCTCCGCCTCGGGCTGGATATCCTTCAGCACGCCTATACTGTCCGTGCGATGTACCGGGTAATCGAACCACAGGTTGACCGGCTCGAACTTCGGAAACTCCCTGAGCGTCCCTTCGATCCGCCAGGCTGTCCTTGCACGCGCCCGGCGCTCCGCCTGCCGGATCTGTCCTTCCAACTCATCATACTGCTTTTTAAAGAGCTTCTTCCTGCAGTATTCCTTCATCCGCACCTGGCTGCACATGTCATCCTGGGATATGTCATCCTCCCAGTTGTCATACTGTTCATTCAGGTATCCTGTACAGGCATCACAGACGGCATTATTGATCTGCTGTTTCAACAGGTCTTCCGTCACATCCAACTCGATCAGGTCCAGGATCGCATCCGGATCCCTGGCAAACACCCCCGATCCGGACGCCCTGTCTATGGCACGCTTGCTTCCCTGGCTGCCCTTGCTGTGATGATGGCAGTAGATCACGGCAGCATTCAGCTCCGTACATACTTTATCGAACTGATTACAGAAGTTCGCCATCTGGTCAGCGCTGTTCTCGTCACCAGTGATGACCTTGTAGATCGGGTCTATGATAACCACTATGTAATCCTTCTTTGCAGCCCTGCGGATCAGTTTGGGCGCCAGCTTATCCATCGGCACAGCCTTCCCTCTTAAATTCCAGATATCAATGTTGTCCAGATGCTTCGGCTGTATCCCCATTGCTTTGTATACGTCGTGAAAACGGTGCAGACAGGACGCACGGTCAAGTTCCAGGTTCACATACAACACCCTTCCCCTCGCGCATTCCCATATCAGCCATTTTATGCCCTCCGCGATCGCAATGCTTAGTTCTATCAGGATAAATGATTTCCCTGCCTTGGACGGTCCTGAGATCAACATCTTATGCCCCTGGCGCAGGACGTCATTGATAAGCGGTGCCGACAGCCCCGGCAGATCGTCCCACACATCCTCCAGCCGTTCTGGTTCCGGAAGGTCGTCATTTATGCTTTCTATCCATTCATGCCATTCCTCCCAGGATTGCTTTCCGATATCCGTATCTACCAGGAACTGCTTCTTCCCATTACGGATCACACCCGGCATCCGGGAAAGCCTGGACGGATTCCTGTTCTGCCCATCCACTTTTAGTCCATTCTTTTCACACACTCTATATAGATAATCCACACGATTCCGATATTCCTTGTAATCCGATGCATCTACACGCACAACGGCATGTAAGCTCTTGCCTCCACTATGGACTAGACATGCTACTGGCAACTCCAGTTCTCTGATGACCGCATTCTGTTTCTCTATCTCCATCGTATCTGATTCTACAAGCGCGTATTTGAACTCTGTCACATTCTCATTTTTACAGTCCTTGCCGTCTAACGGGTTAAAACGGATCCATGCCCCCGCTTTCGGGTTATAGTCTCCCAGTACCGAACCAATATCGTCTCCACACTTACTTAATTGTTGGATCAACTGCCCTGCAGTCCTATCCCAGCAGCCTTTTGACGGCAGGAATCTGCCGTCCCTTTCGTAGGTCCGGGTCACATAGCCAACTCTTTCAGATGCTTCAAACAATATTTCAAGGTACTTGATCAACTGCCCCGCCGGGTCCCATTCCTCCGGCTCGTTTACTTCCTTCTTTTCCATCCGCTTTTTGTCCACAACTGCATAATCTTCTGCACTGAGTTCATCATCCCAGTCAAGCTCCCGCCCGCCATAAGACGGCTTCCATCCCCGGTCAAGGGCCATCTGCACGATGGTGCCTGCCGTGACCGGGGAAGAATTCCCACGGAAACTGCGCCACTTTTTTTCACATTCGCCTGCATGGTACCTGCCTGCATCCCTGCGGCTCCACTCATCCCAGACAGACACAGGGTATCCCTCATGCTTCAGGCCCATGCCGACATTCACCCATTCCTGGTAACCGCATCCGGAAGGGTCTATATATTCTATGATCTCTGTCAGGTCTGTCCGGTGTCCCATACTCTCGCTACACTCCTATAAATTCCTGCGGAATGATATCATTCGGCACACGCCAGCCGTTGCCTGCGATCCGGTTGATCAGGTTCTTTGCCGTTTCAAACTGCCATGTGCCCACATGCTGTAATCCATATTTTTCCAGGCATCGTATCTGTTTCGGCGTTGTAAGCCCTTCCCGTTTCCGCTTGTCCAGGCGTTCCAGTATCTTGGAGGCTTTCCCTGCATTATCAATCTGATCCGGGAGGATCCCCAGCTTTTCAAGCGTATTTTTTTGCTTATCAGATGGCGGCGCCATCTCCCAACCAAATGCAGGTACATACCCAGCCAGGTCCTCTGCCTGGATGCTCATCTCAAACTGCAGCGGATCTACTAATGCTTTCTTCCTGCGCTTCATCTCCGCCAACTTCTTTGCCAGCGCCTCTTCCCTCTGCGCCACGACATCTTCTGACGCGGATTTTTCGGCCTCTTCGATATCCACCGGGCATCCCGCTTCTTCCAGGTTCTCTGTCATCTTCCTAGCGACATCCTCGCTCTCACAGATCAGGTGCGCCGGATGGCACAACTCATGGCGTTCCGTATGCCACAGGAAATCCAAAAGCAACAAATGCTCTTTTCCTGGGGACAGCCTTGTCCCCCTTCCCACCATCTGGCAGTAAAGGCTCCTGACCTTCGTCGGTCTCAATACAACAACACAATCCACTGACGGGCAGTCCCAGCCCTCTGTCAGCAGCATGGAATTGCACAGTACATTATAGCGATCCTCTTCGAAATCCTTCAGGATCTCCGCCCTGTCCTGGCTGTCCCCGTTCACTTCGGCAGCCTGGAATCCCTTTTCATTCAGGATATCCCTGAACTTCTGGCTTGTTTTCACCAGCGGAAGGAATACAACCGTCTTCCTATTCCGACAATACTCTCCCATTTCTTTTGCAATTGTATATAGGTATGGGTCCAGGGCTGTCCCCAGATCCCCTGCCTTAAAATCGCCTGACTGCATCCCAACGCCCGTAAGATCTAGCTTTAACGGGATCGTGACCGCCTTGATCGGTGACAGGTATCCTTCCTTAATGGCTTTTGGCAGTGTATATTCATAAGCCAGGCTTTCAAACACACTGCCCAGGTTTCTCATGTCACCCCTGTCCGGGGTTGCCGTAACACCAAGGACTTTTGCCTCTGAAAAATGCTGCAGTACCCTCTGGTAGCTGTCAGAAATACAGTGGTGTGCCTCGTCAATGATAACAGTATCAAAATAATCCTCTGGAAATTGCCCCAGCCTCTTCTCACGCATCATGGTCTGTACAGAACCCACCACAATACGGAACCAACTGCCAAGGCAGGTTGCTTCTGCCTTCTCTGTTGCACATCCAAGCCCTGTCGACCGGGCGATCTTGTCCGCTGCCTGTTCAAGCAGCTCACCCCTGTGCGCCAGGATCAGCACCCGATCCCCGTTCCTGACGCATTCCTCCGTTATTTTTGCAAATACAATCGTCTTCCCGCATCCGGTCGGTAGTACAAGCAGCGTTTTTTTAATCCCGTTATCCCAGTTCTCAAAGACTGCTTCTTTCGCTTCACTCTGGTATGGCCTGAGTTCCATCAGAACTCACCTGCCTTGTACTGCTTAACTTCTTTTGGATAGAACTTTTTGATTTCATTATAGTCATTGTCATTATACTTTTTCGGCTTCACATGAACCCGTCCCGTGGAACCCGGCACGGCAGACCAGTTCATATGCGTCAGCTTCTCGCCTTTCTTCTTCTGGCCAATACCGGAAAAAAATGCAGACAGCATTCCTTCCATACTAGAATAAAGAAACAAGTTATGGTTAACTATTGCCGTACCATACTCCGAGTCTATCCTTACCCTAACGATTGCCTTATTGCAGGGCGGAATCTTATCACTTCCTGGATGCCTTGCACGTTCCACACTTTCCACTATAAAATCGTAATCACCTTCCGGCAGCACGACATAATCATTTTCTTTCTCAATAGGATCGTCCCAGTCCAGTTCTCTTCCCATATCACTCATATCAATATCCTCCTTCTCTAATTAAACGGAATCTCCTGTTTACTTCTATTCTTTTTAATTACCGACAACACTTGCGGCCATGCTGCAATCAGAACACCATTAACATAATCACTTGGAAGATTTACAAACGGAGTTCCTTTAGGGAAGATTCCCCGGCTATAGACCGCCTCCATCAGTTCCTCTTCCGATACCAGATTGACATACATCAGATCCTGGAGCTCCTTCGGTGTCGCCCAGCAAACTAAAGTTCCTATCTCCCGCACAAAAACATCGAATTAAAATCTCATCTCCTTAATACTGTCTATCAGAGCGCGCTGTAGGAAACGGCGCATTTTCCTCTTGACCATTCCAGCCTGTTCCGATATAGTTTTTTTGGAACGAAAAAAAGAGAAAGAACACCAACCTCCTACAGTTTGTTCTTTCTCTCATACACCAGCGTGCCTGCCATATACGGGATCATGTCCCACTCGTGAGGCTTTGGCACTGCCGACATATACTATGATAAGAGAAAACTCCCTATTTTGCAAGCTGATCCGTATAAAAACTTCATCAAAAGCACTATTTGAGTCTTTCATGGTTGGATTCCG